>NZ_LNUP01000001.1:0-53550 GCF_001512295.1 Pseudomonas sp. EpS/L25
CTCTATTCGCAGGACGAACTGGATGAAGTGGCTCGGCAGTTAAACGAGCGTCCCAGAAAGACCCTGGGGTACTCGACTCCCGCCGAGTGTTTTAACCACGCTGTTGCGTCGACCGGTTGAATCCACAGTCGGAGACTGCCGTTTGTGAAGTACCCCTACCGACCCATAGCGGGCGCACCTTATGCTCGTGCGGCTATTCGCTCTGCTTGCTGAATAGCCGGCTTAGGAAGAGCCATGCGAAGACTTTCACGGTACTGCTCTGCCGCCGCCTCGTGGGTGACTTCCACAACAGCATCATAATTTTCCCGAATGATTCTCTCGATCTCAGCAATGTCAGCCCGGAAAAATTCTTTACGCCCATTGACCTTGTTGAGCCGGCCTGATGCAAAGTGGTCGTGCAGCTTTGCTTCTAACGCGGGTGCATTATTCGAGAAAACCATGGCATGCACATCGAACCAGAATGGCACAGAGGCGTCACCTAGCTCGTCTACTCGGTCCATAGGTTCCAAACGGCGTGTCATGCCTATCTTGTAAACACCTTCACCGAATGCCCCAAGGTTAGAGATCACATACACATATCCGGCTTTGGCATTCTGCTCGCGATAATCAATGAGCTTTTCCTCGCTCTCTAGCTCGGCTCGACCAGCTTCAATTTCGGCTAGCTTCACTAGTAGCGCTGAACGCTCTTCATCCGATTGTGCTTGCTCAAGACGAGCCTGAAGGTCGCGCATAGCAACCGTAAAGTGCTTCTTCTCCTTAGCAATTTTCTCCCGCGCCGAGCGAATTTCTTGCTCCAGCTTCTGTTGCTCTCGAAGCTCTTCGCGGGCACGTTTTGCCTCTTCCTTTTCTTCTTGTTTCTTAATCTGAAACTCATGGGCAAGATAAAGCTCGTCGAGCTTGAGGTCGAGGTAAATACCAGATATCTCTACACTCATGATCTTGCCGAGCCGATTGCAGGCTTCGAACGATTTGAGGATTCGCTTCTCCCCAAGCTCAACGTTGTCGAATTTTACGTTGGCTACACAAGCATCCGCTTCGTTGTTGAAAGAGCGAATCACCAGCTTGATCATGTCGTTCACAAGTTTTCGGCCTTGCGCCTGGCTATTGTTCACGGTCCATTGCATGTTGCCGGTTGCGGCCTGTGCATTCTTGATCATAACCTTCTGTCGATCGCGGACGCTATCCAGGCGAGCCTTGTACTCTTGGCTAGTGGTTAGCTTAAACCTTGGCTCGTAGAGCGCAAAACTCTCTAGGAGGACTGTCTCCTCCCAGATAAGTATCTGCTCTTGCAGATCAGTGGAGCGCTGGGCAAGCGCTGCCAGCTCCCGTTCTGATCGCTGAGTTTGTTCGCGAACAGCCGCCAGCCTCACCTTCTCTTGCTCAACAAGGTTCTGGACATTTACCACGTCCATGGCACCTATTTGCGTAATGAGCGTCTGCAAGTGCGAATATTTGGCGTGTAGCTCCGCGAGCTGGGCTTCCAGAGCCTCCGCACGCTGCCGGTGTGCTGGGCCTTTCCAATAGTCAATAAAAGGCATGGTGTCCTTCCTCGCTGTTAGTCGGATCGCATATATCAGAAAGCACGAGAGGCGTGTTGTAACACTCTTTAAAGCATCTCGGTGCGAAGCTCAAAAAGAACAAGTTATCGCTCCTCCTCCTTGGTGCGAACAGGTGTAACCAGACTGAAAATATTGCGGGATTACAGCTGAACGGACGTGGCTGAGCCAGAGGTCGCTGCTTGGATATGACCTCGCGTCGCACCTGATACCCCCCACGAGTCAAACCGCCAGCACCTCGCCCAAATGCTCCCCCTCCAACCAACCCCTAATGTCACTCGCCCGCATCGGCTTGGCGAACAGATAACCCTGCGCCCTGGTACAGCCAAGGTTCTTCAGCGCACCCAGCTCTTCCGCGGTTTCCACCCCTTCCACGATGCATTCCAGCTCCATGTCCTGGCACAGGGCGATCAGGGATCTGACGATCTTCAGGCTGGCGGGGTCGAGGTGGAGGTTGGTGACGAAGGTGCGGTCCACCTTGAGTTTGGTCAGGGGTAGGGCGTGGATCTGGCTCAGGCTGGAGTAGCCGGTGCCGAAGTCGTCGAGGGAGATGCCGCAGCCCAGTTCGCGAAAGCGGCTGATGGCGCGCTGGGTCTGGGGCAGGTCCTGGATGGCGGCGGTTTCGGTGATTTCGAGATCCAGGCAGGCTGGGTCGAAGCCGCTGTGCTTGATCAGTTCGACGATCTGCTGGGCGGCGTCTTCCGAGCCACAGTCGTGGGCGGACAGGTTGAAGGCCAGGCGGATACCCGCAGGCCAGCGCGCGGCGGCGTGCAGGGCCTTGTTCAGCAAGGGTAGGGTGAGGCGATTGACCATGCCGACGCGCTCGGCGATGGGGATGAAATCACCGGGTGGCACGTGGCCCAGCTCGGGGCTTTCCCAGCGGGCCAGGGCTTCGAAGGCCACGGTCTGCCTGCTGTGAAGGTCCACGATGGGCTGGAACACCATGTAGAACTCTCGCTCCAGATCGGCACGGCGCAGAGCCTGTTCGGTCAGGCCTGCGCGGTGGAGCTGCTGGCGATGGGCGGCGCTGAACAGGCAGACGGTACCGCGGCGGTGGCGCTTGCTCTGGTAGAGGGCGTAGTCGGCGTATTCGTAGACGTCCGTGGCGGAGGCCGCCTGGTCTGGGAAGGTCGCGATGCCCAGGGAGCCACTGATCTGGATGGGGATGTCCACCAGCAGGAAGGGCTCGCGCAGGCTGGCGCAGAGGGTCTCGCCGAAGGCGCGCAGCTCGTCGTCGCTCAGGGCCTTGGTGATGATCAGGCTGAATTCGTCGCCGCCCAGGCGGGCCAGGTGCACCTCGTCGTCGAGCAGTCCGCTCAGGCGCTGGCCCACCTGATGGAGCAGCCGGTCACCCACGCTATGGCCATAGAGATCGTTGACCGGCTTGAAGCCATCCAGGTCGATCAGCCCCACGGCCAGGCGTGTCTCCTGCTTGCGGGCGCGGGACAGCAGGGTGTCGAGACGGGAAAAGAACTGCCGTCGATTGGCCAGGCCGGTCAGGCTGTCCTGGTTGGCCAGTTTGAGATTTTCCTCGCCGAGTTTGGCGGTGTGCGCCTGCATGTTCACCAGGCGGGTGAAGTCGGTGTATTGCGCCTTGAGAATGATCAGCATGGCGATGGACACCAGCAGGACGTCGATCGCCGTGGCCACGAAGGTGACGATGGTGGTGGAGGCGAAGAACACCACGAAGGCCGTGTTGACCACGGCGGTGGTGGCCAGGGCCGCGGGCAACAGGTGCATCATGCAGAAGATGCAGCCGATGACGGTGATCGCCATATAGAAGGCGACATGCGCCTGGGTGTAGCTGTCGCCATAGGGAAACAGCGCCAGTGACCAGGCAGTGAAGGCCGTGGCTACGATCGGCGCGAGTCCATTGGTGCGCTTCAAGGCCGTCAGCATCTGCGCCGGGCTGCGCGGCCGATGGCGCGTGCGTAGCCATTCCGTCGCACGGATCACGCCGAACACCGTCATGATCAACGGGCAGTAGACCACCAGCCAGCGTGGCGCGACGGCATAGTGGGTACCGGCCAGCATCAGGGTGTTGGTCAGCAGGATGAAGTACATCATGGGCAATTGGCGCGAGAGCGCGAGGTATTGCGCCCTGACCAGGCCAGGGTTGTCCTGGGGCACGGACAGCAGGGCTCGCACGCCGAGCAATAGTTTCTTCATCAGGCGACGCTCTGAAAAAACGACCAGGTAAACAACCGAACGAATCTTCCTTTCCGGCCTGGGCGGAGCAGGGCTAGGCGCTGCGCTTATGGGAGGGTGTCGGCCGATCCGCAGATTTCTGCAGTCTTTGCGACTGGTGGCACTTTGATTTCGTCAGGTCAGTCGGTCGTTGTGGCTACAAGCGGTCGAGCCGCCGCTCAGGCAAAGGCTGATGGGGGGAATCTGGGGCAGTTGGTACTGTGCCGCGGCAGATCCTTGAGTCCGATACCAGGTGCGGGTATGGACCTCCAGGGGCGATCAGCGGCAACTGGGCTCTGGGTGGACTGCTCTTCGGCTTCGTCCGCGTTGGCCGTCCTGGTCGCGATCCATCGCTGGACGCTAACCGACGAGTCGCTGGAGAAGGTCTCCGGCCGCGTCACCGACGACCACGCGGACGGCGAGGATTGGTAGGAGTGATCCTGGGGCTGGTAGAGACAGGCTCTGAAAAGTGCTTGCGTTGGAAATCGGCAGGATCGCCCGCCCGGCCGGGCGGCCAGCGGAATCTGACCCTTCCCAGGCTCTGTACGAAAAGTCGCCGAGCGACGGTCAGGCAAGACGGAAATCGGCGAGGAAGCGGAGTGTACGAGTGGTGAACGAGCGTTCCGACTGAGCTGGCATTCCAGCTGATGTTTGACGCCGCATCACCGAGCGCAGGCATTTTCGTCTAGAGCCTTCGTCCGCGAGCCCGCTGCGCTTCCTCGCTGATTCTCGCCCTGCCTGACCTTCTCCTTGCGACTTTTCAGACAAGCCCTGAGCAGGGACAAACTCGAGCGATGTTGGGCAAAGGCCCAGCAGGGACGTCAGCGCCGCCCCCGAGTGCTACCGCTCACCCTTACCGTGCCCGACTCAGTCGAGTGCCCGCTGCACCAGTGCGGAGTCGACGTACTGCTGCATGCGGATGATCCGCCCGTTGCGCAGCTGGTAGAGATGGGCGAAGTGGGCGGTCAGGGTCTTGCCGGTGGCCTTGATGGCGTCCGCCAAGGCCTGGCCGTCGGGGTAGGTGAAGCCGCCATCGATCAGCAGGGCCTCGCTCGGGCCGGTCAGCAGCACCGGGGCGCGGAAGAAACCGTTCTCCCCGGCGGGGAAGTGGGTCCAGGTCAGGCGGGTGGTCTGGGGGCAGTGGTCATGGGGCGTTTCAGTCGGCGCTCAGCTGGGCGGCCAGGGCTGCCGGTTCGCCGAACAGCACGCTGCTCGGCAGGAGGCGACTGCCCTTGGCGTCTTCTATGACGAGGGTCGGCACGCCCTGGGCGCCGAAGCGCGCCATCTCGCGCCGGGCCGCCGCGAGGCGCGCCTCATAGGCGTCGAGCAATTCGGCATCGGGCGCCAGCACACGGCGGGCGGCTTCGGGGAAGCCGGCGGTGGACAGGACCTCGGCCACCACGGCGAGCAGGGCGTTATCCAGGCCGTCGACGTAGCGGGCCTGTTGCAGGGCTCGCAGGGCCTCGCGTTCGCGCTCCGGCTCGGTCAGGCCCACGGCGACGATGCCAAGGGTCGCCGGCGTCGAGTCGAAGCGGGCGGTGGTCGCCTGGAGCACCTGCCGTTGATAGGCCGTGGAAAACGCCTGCCCGGTGAGACGCTCGATGCGCTGGTCGTTCTGCCAGGCATAGGCGGCGAAGCTCGCATCCATGGGGCGGGCATTCTCGCCGGCGAACAGGCCGGTGGGGGCAAGTTGCAGGGTGACGTCGCTGCGGCGAGCGAGGCGCTCCAAGGCCGGGTTCGCTCCGTAACACCAGCCGCAGAGGGGGTCGAAGAGGTAGGTGATGCGCATGGTGGGTGGCTCCTGAAGAGGTGCAGCCACCTTAGCGAACCGGTACTGTTGGATAAATCCTGTGCAATGCTACAGTCTGTAAGTCATTGGCTTACAATCGAGTGGAGTCGCATGGACGCCGTCAATCTCAACCGACTCGCCTACTTCGCCGCCGTGGTGGACACGGGGTCCTTCACCCGGGCGGCCGAACGGCTCGGCATCACCAAGACCGTCGTCAGCCAGCAGGTGGCCAAGCTCGAAGCGGAGTTGCAGACGGCGCTGCTGATGCGCACGACCCGCCGGGTCGAGCCCACCGAAGCCGGACGGCTGCTGCACGGGCGCAGTGTGAGCATCCTGCGCCAGGCCGAGGACGCCATCGGCGAGGTCACCCGTGCCAGCCTTGAGCCGAGCGGGGTGCTGCGGGTGGCGGCCTCCAACGACTACGGCGCCTTCAGGATCGCACCGCTGGCGGCGGCCTTTGCCCGGCGTTATCCGGCGTGCCAGGTCGAGCTGATCCTGTCTGACACCCGGATCGACTTGGTCGCCAACCAGATCGACCTGTCCATCCGTGTCGGTTGGCTCGAAGACTCCAGCCTGCATGCCCGGCGCCTGGGCGATTTCCGCCAGCTGCTGGTCGCTACCCCGGAGTTGGCCAGGAGCCTGGCCCTCGGCGATCCGGATGAACTGGCGACCGCCCCCTTCATCGCCAACGGCGCCCTCAAGGACCCCCTGACCTGGCGCTTCGCCCGGGGCGCTGCCGAACAGCGCACGCTACGGCTGCGTCCGGTGCTCTCGATCAACGCCACGCCAGCCGTGCTGGCGGCGACGCTGGCGGGTGGCGGGCTGTCGATCCTGCCGGATTTCCTCGTGGCCGACAGGCTCGCGACCGGAGAGCTGGTCACGCTGCTCCCGGCGTGGTCGCTGCCCACGGGAGGCATCCACGCCGTCTATCCCACGGCGCGCTTCCGTCCCTCCAAGGTCACCACCTTCGTCGAGATGCTGGTGGCGGAAGGGCGTATGTCACTGCCGTGACGGCCTTCCGCCGCGCGGAGGTTCAGATGGCGCTGCGGAGGACGCTTAACCCAGCTTGGTCAGGAGAGCATCCGCCGCGGCTTCCGAACTGGCCGGATTCTGGCCGGTGACCAGGTTGCCGTCCTCGAGGACGAATTCGCCCCAGTCCGGGCCCTTCCTGTAGTCGGCGCCGAGGCGCTTGAGCTCGTCCTCCACCAGGAAGGGCACCACGTCGGTGAGCTGCACGCCGGCTTCTTCGCTGTTGCTGAAGCCGGTGACGGTACGGCCCTTGACCAGCGGGGTGCCATCGGCGGCCTTGACGTGGCGCAGCACGCCGGGGGCGTGGCAGACCAGGGCGAAGGGCTTGCCCGCCTGGGCGAAGGCTTCGAGCAGGGCGATGGAGGCGCGGGATTCCGCAAGGTCCCAGAGGGGGCCGTGGCCGCCGGGGTAGAAGAGGCCGTCATAGTCGTCGGCCTGCACCTCGGCCAGCTTGACGGTACTGGCCAGGGCCTTCTGCGCCTCGGGGTCGTTCTTGAAGCGTTCGGTGGACTCGGTCTGGGCGTCGGGAGCGTCGCTCTTGGGGTCCAGGGGCGGTTGGCCACCGGCGGGGGAGGCCAGGGTGATCTGGGCACCGGCGTCCTGGAAGACGTAGTAGGGGGCAGTAAATTCTTCCAGCCAGAAACCGGTTTTCTTGCCGGTGTCGCCGAGCTGGTCGTGGGAGGTCAGGACCATCAGGATCTTCATCGCGCGTTCCTCGAAGTCGAAGGAGTATCTCTAGAGAGACCCCGGGTCCTCGCCGCGAGTGCCCGGCTTCTTCGGCACGCCACAGGAGTAGCGCACAGAAGCAGCCGCCCGACCCGTCGTCCGGGACGACGGGTCGGGCGGCCCAGGCGGTGTCAGCGCGGATCAACCCCAGCCGAGCGTTCCGCCCGGTTCATAGCGCTCGCGGGCCGAGACGGTACCGGCCACGTCGTCGAGGTTGTGGATGCCCACCAGCTGGATCAGGGAGTCCTGGGTGTCGACCTGGCCTTCGGTGCCGGCGTCGCGGAAGACATAGGTGTCCTGGCCGTAGTGGAAGACGGCGGCGTTGACCAGGCCGGTGGTGGACTGGCTCACGGTGTTGAGCGCGGCGAACAGGCTGGTCGCCTTGGTCAGGGTGGCGTCCTGGATGGTGACCACGGCTTTCTCGTCGTATACCGCGAAGCCGAAGGTGATGCTGTCATCGCTGGCCTTGAAGTCGGTGACCGTCACATGATTGGCCGCCAGGGAGCGATTGGCGGCGGCGCTGCTGCTGCCATCGAAGTTGACCAGGTTGGGGTCGACGACGGTGAGGTGATCGCGACCCTCGCCCAGGGTGATGGTGGCCCCGTGACCGAAGCTACCGCTCAGGTTGGCGTTGTGGGCGGCCACGCCTTTGGTGAACAGCAAGTCGACGAAGTCGTTGCCGGAGCCGGCATTGATGGTAACGTCGGCCTGCTGGATGTGGGCGGCGACCTGGTCGTTGTTGGCGCCGCTGTCGACGGTGATGGCCTTGACCCGGGAGTTGGCGAGCGAGGCGACGCTGTCCAGCTCCGGGGCGGCGATGGTGCTGACGCTCACCAGATCCTTGCCGCTGCCGGTGGTCACGCTCTTGAGGAAGGCACTCTGGCTGGCATAGCTGACGTCGTGGGTGTAGTCGTTGATGAAGTCGATGGACAGGCCGACGGTGGACTTGGAGCCGTCGAAGGTCTGCAGGCCATCGAAGTTGTCCAGGGTGATGAGGTCACCTTCGTGGAATTGGTTGTCCGCGGTGTCGGTAAGGCTGACGGTGAGCTTGCTGATGCTCGAGTCGAGGGTCTGGTCGCTGGCGGTGGCGCCGCGGGTATGGCCGTCGAGGCGGGTGAGCTGGTGCTCGAAGTGGCCGGTCAGGTTGAGTTCGGTCAGGGTCGAGCCGGCGGTGTAGTGCGGACCCTGGGCATCGAAGGTCTTGGCGAAGCCGACGTATTCGGGGGTGGCATTGATGTCGAGGGTAAGACTGGGCTTGCTCTGGAAGGCGTAGTAGGTGACGCCATCGAAGGTGCCGGCAGGCTGGGCGGGCGTGGCGGCCAGGGGAGCCCTGGCGAACGTCGGGGCGGCAGCGAGGGTTTGGGCGAAGAGGGGGTGATCGGAGTCCAGCGCGTATTTCTTGTAGGTCATGACAGTCATCCTTAATGCATGCAGGCCGAGCGCTCGCTGGACGGGCTCGCACACCGCGAGGCGTCTTGGCAGCCGAACGTCGCGCTGACATTGCCTACCTTTGCACAGGCCCACCGCGAACCATTCCGCAATTTCATCGGGCCACTAGTGGCACGCCGCCCAACGGTCGTTTGCTAAAAGTTCAGCAGGGCGCTGGCGAATACGACGAAGAGCGCGACCACCAGGGGCGACCCCTTCGTGCTCAGCAGCAGCGCCAGGGCGATCATGGCCAGCAGCGGATCGGCGAGACCGTGGATGGCACCGGTCCAGACCGGATCGTAGAGAGCGGCGAGCAGCAGGCCGACGACGCCGGCGTTGAGTCCGGCGAGGGCGCGCTGCCAGCCTTGGTGCCGGCGCAGGGTCTGCCAGAACGGCAGGGCGGCCAGCAGGACGAGGGCGCCGGGCAGGAAGATCAGTGCCGTCCAGACCAGGCCGTTCAGCCAGGAGGGCAGCGCGCTGGGGGTCAGGGCGCCGAGGTAGGCGGCGAAGGTGAACAGCGGGCCGGGCACCGCCTGGGCGAGGCCGTAGCCGGCCAGCACCTGGGCATCGCTGACCAGGCCATTGGGCACCACCACTGCCTGCAGCAGCGGCAGCACCACGTGGCCGCCACCGAACACCAGGGCGCCGGCGCGGTAGACGCCTTCTGCCAGGGAGAGCCCAGGCGTGTCGGTGAGCGCCGTCCACAGCGGCAGAAGCGCCAGCGGCAGCGCGAAGAGCACCAGAGCCAGGCCACCATGGCGGCGGGACAGGCCAGGGTCCTGGCCCAGGCCCGGCGGGGTGGTCGGCGCCGCCAGCAGGAAGCGCCCGACCAGGGCGGCCAGGGCCAGCCCCAGCAGCTGTCCTGCCACCCCGGGCAGCCCGAGCATCAGGCCGGCGACCATCAGCGCCAGGGTGCGGCGCCGGGCATCCGGGCACAGCGACCGCCCCATACTCCATACCGCCTGGGCCACCACCGCCACGGCGAACACCTTGAGGCCGTGGACGACGCCCGAGTCGGCCAGCTGTGGATACCGCGCCAGCCCCAGGGCGCAGCCGATCAGCAGCAGCGCGGAGGGCAGGGTGAAGCCGAGCCAGGCTGCCAGCACTCCCCAGCCCCCGGCGCGGCCCAGGCCCAGGGCCATGCCGACCTGGCTGCTGGTGGGGCCGGGCAACAGCTGGCAGAGGGCGACCAGCTCGGCGTAGGCCGTCTCGTCCAGCCAGCGGCGGCGGACGACGAAGGCTTGGCGGAAGTAGCCGAGGTGGGCGATGGGGCCACCGAAGCTGGTGCAGCCCAGGCGCAGGAAGATCAGGAAGACCTGCCAGGGACTGTCGTGGTCGCGAGGGGCCTGCTGCATGGCGGCCCGGCTCAGCTATGCGGCGTCACGGGAGGTACCACCCCTTCGCCGTCTTCCTTGACGAAGGGGCCGCGCTGCGGATCGGGCAGGATCTCCAGCACCCGCTCCGAAGGACGGCAGAGTCGGGTGCCCAAGGGCGTCACCACGATGGGTCTATTGATCAGGATGGGATGGCGCAGCATGGCGGCGATCAGCTCGGCATCGCTCAGGTGCGGATCGTCCAGCCCCAGCTCGGCATAGGGCGTGCCCTTCTGCCGCAGCAGGTCGCGCAGCGGAATGCCCAGGGCGTCGATCAGCCGTTCCAGTTGTGCCTGGTCGGGCGGGGTCTCCAGGTAGTGGATGACCTCCGGCTCGACGCCGCTGTTGCGGATCAGGCCCAGCACGTTGCGCGAGGTGCCGCAGGCGGGGTTGTGGTAGATCGTGATGGCGCTGGTCATGACCGGTCTCGACGAGAGGAGGGGGCTCCGCCTTCGTACCAGGCGCGCGAGCCGTTCACCAGACGCACGACCAGCAGCATCAGCGGTACCTCGATGAGGACGCCCACCACGGTAGCCAGGGCGGCGCCGGAGTGGAAGCCGAACAGGCTGATGGCGGCGGCCACGGCCAGTTCGAAGAAGTTGCTGGCGCCGATCAGCGCCGAGGGGCAGGCGACGCTGTGCGCCTCGCCCACCAGCCGATTCAGCCAGTAGGCCAGCGCCGAATTGAACAGCACCTGGATCAGGATGGGCACCGCCAGCAGGGCGATGACCAGCGGCTGGGCCAGGATGGCCTCGCCCTGGAAGGCGAACAGCAGCACCAGGGTGGCCAGCAGCGCCGCCATGGAAAGCGGGCCCAGGCGCGCCAGGGTGCGCTCGAAGGTGGCCTGGCCCCGGCGCAGCAGGGCGCGGCGCCAGAGCTGGGCGAGGATCACCGGCAGCACCAGGTAGAGGACCACCGAGAGCAGCAGGGTGGCCCAGGGTACCGCGATCGACGACAGCCCCAGCAGCAGGCCGACGATGGGGGCGAAGGCGAACACCATGAGGGTGTCGTTCAGGGCGACCTGGGACAGGGTGAACAGCGGGTCGCCCTGGGTGAGCCGGCTCCAGACGAAGACCATGGCGGTGCAGGGCGCCGCCGCCAGCAGGATGAGGCCGGCGATGTAGCTGTCCAGTTGGTCCGCCGGCAGCCAGGCGGCGAAGAGCTGGCGCACGAACAGCCAGGCCAGCAGCGCCATGGAGAAGGGCTTGACCGCCCAGTTGACGAAGAGGGTGACGCCGATCCCGCGCCAGTGCCGGCGGACCTGGCCCAAGGCGCCGAAGTCCACCTTGAGCAGCATGGGCACGATCATGATCCAGATCAGCAGCCCGACCGGCAGGTTGACCTGGGCCACTTCGAGCCGACCGACGGTGCGGAAGAGGCCTGGCGCCAACTGCCCGAGGGCGATGCCGGCCAGGATGCAGAGCGCGACCCAGAGGCTGAGGTAGCGCTCGAAGGTATTCAGGTGGGGAGCTGCCGGTGGGCAGGCGGACGGACTGTTCATGATGGGCCTGGCGGTGGAATGGGTCGGCAGCGGTCGAAGGGGATCAGCAGCAACGCGCGGCGTCGCTGACCGCGCAGTTGGCGCCGGCGCAGCAATGTTCGGTGAGATAGCCGAGCAGCGCGTTCATCTGGTCATAGGCCGCGCGATAGATCAGGTTGCGCCCCTGTTGCTCCACGCTGACGAGACCGGCCGTGGCCAGCTCCTTGAGGTGGAAGGACAGGTTGCTGCGGGCGACCCCGAGCTGGTCGGCCAACTGGCTGGGTGTGAGGCCATCCGCTCCGGCGACCACCAGGGCGCGAAAGACCCGCAGGCGCTGGGTGTGGGCGAGGGCGGCGAGGGCGGCGAGGGCGGATACGGCGAGGGCTTCGTGCATGATTCGATAATACAAGGATCGTTGAATCATAGAAAGATACCGCACCGTTGCTTCCCGGTCGAGCCCCGCTCAGCTGCGCAGCTGCCGCAACGCCTCCAGCACCTGCTGCAGGGCACGGCTCAGGGGTTTGTCGCGGCGCAGTACCAGGGCGAGGGTGCGGGTCAGCGGCGGTGCCACGGGCTGGACGCGCAGGCCGTGGCGATGATGCTCGGTGGCCACGGCGATGCCCGGCACCAGGCTGTAGCCGAGGCCGGCGGCCACCAGTTCCTTGAGCGCCTCGATGCTGCCCAGCTCCATCACCGGGCGGCTGGCCTGGCCGGCGCGGCGGAACCAGTCATCGATCAATAAGCGGGTGCTGCTGCCGGTCTCGAAGGCCAGCAGCGGCGTCTCGGCCAGGTCCTGCGGGGCGAGGGGGCGCTGCGGCAGGGGGCTGGCCGGTGGCAGCAGGGCGACGAAGACGTCGTCCAGCAGCGACTCCACCTGGAGGTTGCGGCCGCTGGCGGGCAGGGTGACCAGGCCCAGGTCGAGGCGGTTGTCCTCCACCGCGCGCAGCACGTCCAGGGTATTGCCGGTGCTGACGCGCACGTCCAGCTGGGGAAAGCGCTGGCGCAACTGGCCCAGCAGTGGCGGCAATAGATGGATGCAGGCGGTGGCCCCGGTGCCGATGGCGACCCGTCCGGTGATGGTCTCGCCGTGGCTGGCCAGGGCCTGCAGCGCCTGGTCCACGGTGCCCTGGATGCGCTCGGCATGGTCCAGCAGGATGGTACCGGCGGCGGTGGGCTTGAGGCTGCGGCCGAGACGCTCCAGCAGCTTGAGGCCAAGCCGTCGTTCCAGCTGGCGGATCTGCAGGCTCACCGCCGGCTGGCTCAGCCCCAGGCGATCGGCCGCGGCGGAAAAGCTGCCGGTGGCGACCACCTGGACGAAGGTTTGCAACTGAGTGAGATTGAGCTCGGCCATGCCAAGGTTTTCACTTATACGAGGGATAACGGAGCATAGCTTTATCTTTGGCTGCTCGTCCCGGCATGATCGCCTCTTCGACTCCCTGGATGGACAACCTTCGTGAACACCGCTCTGCAACTGCGCGACGCCACCCCCGCCGATCTCCCCGCCATCCAGGCCATCTACGCCCCCCACGTGCTGCACGGCTCGGCGAGCTTCGAGGTGGAGCCGCCCGACGCGGCGGAACTGGGCCGGCGCCTGGCCACCGTGCGCGCGGCCGGGTTGCCCTACCGGGTGGCGGTGCTGGACGGCGAGGTGGTGGGCTATGCCTATGCCACGCTCTATCGACCGCGCCCGGCCTATCGCCACACGGCGGAAGATTCGGTGTACGTGCGTGACGGCCTGGGTGGGCAGGGCATCGGCCAGAGATTGCTGGCGCAGGTGATCGAAGGCTGCACGGCAGCGGGCTTTCGGCAGTTGGTGGCGGTGATCGGCGACAGCGCCAACCAGGCGTCCATCGCCTTGCACCGCCGCCTCGGCTTTCGCGCGGTGGGCACCTTCGAGGCGGTGGGCTTCAAGCACGGCCGCTGGCTCGATTCGGTGCTGATGCAGCTCAGCCTGGGCGAGGGTGATCGCACGCCGGGCCGCCGCTGATGACGCCGATGCCGAGCGACCGCGCCATCTGGCAGCTGGGCCTGATGCAGCTGCTGGCCTGGGGGCTGGCCTTCTACCTGCCAGGCGTGTACGGACCGGCGATGGTGGCGGGGCTGGGTTGGGACGCGCGCTGGGTCTACGGTGGCTTCTCCCTGGCGATGCTGACCATGGGCTTGGTCTCGCCTTTCAGTGGTGCACTGATCGAGCGGTTGGGGGGGTGCCGGACCCTGCAGCTCGGCCTGGTGCTGGATGCCCTGGGCTGCCTGGGGCTGGCCGCCGCGCACTCGGCGCCGCTCTTCTATCTGGCCTGGGTGGTCCTGGGCGTGGGCATGCGGCTGTCGCTCTACGACGCCGCCTTCGCCACCCTGGCGCGGTTGGCCGGTGAGCGCTCACGGGCAGTGATGGTACGCATCACCCTGCTCGGTGGCCTGGCCTCGGCGGTGTTCTGGCCACTGAGGCACTGGCTGCTGGAGACCCTGGGTTGGCGTCTGGGGCTGGTGGTCTACGCCGGTATCGCCCTGGCTGGTTTGGTGCTCCTGCTGCCGCTGCCCAATGTGCGCGGGCGACTGCCCAGTGCCGCGCTGCCCGCGTTGACGGGCGACGCCTCGCCACGCTTGGCGGGGGTGCTGTTCGCCACGGGTATGGCGCTGATCGGTTTCCTGTCGGCGGGCTTGTCGGCCCATCTGCCGGCGCTGCTGGCCGAGCGCGGCGTGCCGGTGGGGGTGGCGGCGCTCTGGGGCATCGGCCAGGTCTGCGCGCGGCTGGCGGAGCTGGCCTCCGGGCAGCGGCTGGCGGCGCGTCAACTCAATCTGCTGCTGGGCCTGGGATTGCCGCTCAGCTTCGCCCTGGCCCTGGCGAGCGAAGGCCATCTCGGCCTCACTGCCGGTTTCGTCTTTCTCTACGGCGCCCTCAATGGCCTGGTGGCGGTGCTGCGCGCCAGCTTGCCGCTGGAGTTGTTCGACCGGGCCCTCTATGCCCGGCTGACCGGCAAGCTCCTGGCGCCGAGCTTCCTGCTCTCGGCGGCGGCGCCCTGGTGCTACGCCCTGGCCCGGGAACACTGGGGCGCCCCCGGCCTGCTCGCCTTGTGCCTGCTGGTCAGCCTGGGGGTGACCCTGGCGGCCGTGGGACTGCTGGGACGACGGCACGCGGTGGTGGGCTAGCGACACCAGTCGGGGCGCTGGTCCTCGATCAGCGACAGCGCCGCCTGCCAGGCCAGGTCGATCAGGCCCTCGGCGCCATCGGCCTGGAATTGCGCGGCGGTGTGCCGGCAGACGGCTTCGCTGGGATGGTGCAGCGGCACCCCGCCGGCCAGGGCCTGGACCTGGGCCTGGCAGGCGCGCTCCAGGAAATAGATCTCGTGGAAGGCTTCCGCCGGGGTGGCGCCGCCCACCAGCAGGCCGTGATTGCGCAGGATCATCGCCTTGTGCGGGCCCAGATCGGCGACCAGTCGGGCGCGTTCGTCCAGCGACAGGGCGATGCCCTCGTAGGTGTGGTAGGCCAGGTGGCCATAGAACTTCAGGGCATGCTGGGTGAGCGGCAGCAGGCCGTCGCGCTGGGCGGCCACCGCCATGCCGGCCGCGGTGTGGGTGTGGATCACGCAGTGCAGGTCCGGGCGGGCGGCGTGGATCGCCGAGTGGATGACGAAGCCGGCGACGTTGACCAACTGGTCGCCGAAGGGCCCGGGCTGCGCCTGGCCATCCAGGTCGATCAGCACCAGGTCGCTGGCGGTCATGCGTTCGAAGGGCACCCCGTATCTGTTGATCAGGAAGAGGTCGCTCGTCCCCGGCAGGCGCAGGGTGATGTGGGTGTCGATCAGGTCGGTCATGCGGTAGTGGGCGATCAGCCGGTACAGCGCGGCCAGTTCGCAGCGCGCCTGCCATTCGCCAGGATGCAGGTCGGCAGTGCTCATGTCGTGATTTCCTCGGCGACGGGGGTGGCGGCGGGGGCGGTCAGGCCCATGAACTGGCGGATGCGCGGATCGCAGTGGCCCTGACGGATCGCCTCGGGCGTGGCGTCGGTGTGGATCACGCCGTTTTCCATGAAGATCACCCGGTCGGCGATGGACAGGGCGAAGTCCATCTCGTGGGTGACGATCAGTAGGGTCATGCCTTCGTCGGCCAGGGTGCGGATCACCTTGAGCACCTCGCCCACCAGCTCCGGGTCCAGGGCCGAGGTGGGTTCGTCGAACAGCATGATGTCCGGCGCCATGGCCAGGGCGCGGGCGATGGCGACCCGCTGCTGCTGGCCGCCGGAGAGCTGGTGCGGATACTTGTGGGCATGGGCCAGCAGGCCGACCTTGTCCAGCAGCGCCAGGGCGCGCTGGCGTAGTTCGCCCGCCTGGGCGTCGCGCTGCTGGCGTGGCGCCAGGGTGACGTTGCCCAGCAGGGTCAGGTGTGGAAAGAGGTTGAAGCCCTGGAACACCATGCCCAGGTGCCGCAGCCCTTCGCGCAGCCGCCGCCGGGGCGTGCGCTCGCCGGCGCGGATGAAGCCTTCGCCGAACAGCAGGATCTCGCCGTCATCCAGGCTTTCCAGGCCGTTGAGGGTGCGGATCAGCGAGGTCTTGCCCGAGCCCGAGGGGCCGATCAGTGCCAGCACCTCGCCCCGGCCGACCTTGAGGTCGATGCCCTTGAGCACCTCCTGGGCACCGTAGCGCTTGCGCACGCCGCGCAGCTCCAGCACCGGCGGATCGCCCGGGCGGGGGGCGGGGAAGCGTGGGCCGGCATCCTTGGGCAGGCCGGCCCTCAGGGCGGCTTCGGCGGGGCCGTCGAGGGTACCCGGGCGGCGCCGGCCGAGGTCCAGGTAGCGTTCCAGCGCCTGCAGCAGCCAGCCGAACAGGGTGACGATGAGCACGTAGTAGACGGCCACCGCGGCCAGGGTCTCCAGCACCAGGAAGTTGGCGGCATAGAGTTGCTGGCCGACCTTGAGGATCTCGGTCAGGGAGATCACCGAGATCAGCGAGGTCAGCTTGACCACGGTGATGTATTCGTTGATCAGGGTGGGCAGGGCGATGCGCAGGGCCTGGGGGATGACGATCAACCGCTGGATGTTCAGCGTCCCCAGGGTCAGGGCGCGCCCGGCTTCACGTTGGCCCTTGGCCACCGCCAGCAGGCCGCCGCGATGGATCTCGGCCATGTAGGCGGTTTCGGTGAGCACCAGCGCCAGCAGCCCGGAAATGAAGGGATTCGACAGCAGCGGGCCGCTCATGGGCAGCAGCTGTGGCAGGTTGTAGACGAACACCACCAGCACCAGCAGGGGCACGCTGCGGAAGAACCAGATGTAGCCGCCCAGGGGCCAGCGTAGCCAGGCCGGTCCGTGCAGCCGCGCCGAGGCTACCAGGAAGCCCAGCGCCAGCCCGATCAGCCAGGCCAGGCCGCTGAGCTGGACCACGGTGACGCAGGCCTTCCAGAAGGCCGGCAGGGAGAACAGCGAGAAGAAGTAGGGCCAATCGAATTGCATGGGGATCACCAGGCGTCGTCGCCACGGCGGAGGCCGTGGCGGCTCGGCTCCTCGCTCAGTTCGCCGGGGCGTCTTCCAGGTTGTACTTCTTCAGCAGCGCCGCGTAGTCGCCGGAGGCCCGGACCTTGGCGAAGGCGTCCTCGAGGGCCTGCTTCAGGGCCTCGTTGTCCTTGCGCAGGTAGATGCCGAGGGTCTCCTTGTACACCAGTTCCGGCGAGGTGATGCGCACCCGGCCGCGGGAGCGCTCGACGATCTGGCTGGCGGCGCCGCCGATCTCCATCTGGGCGTCCACGTTGCCGGCCAGCATGGCCTGGGTGGCTTCCGGCGCCGAGGGGAACTCGCTCACGGCGATGGCGCCCTTGCCCTGGGGCACGCAGGTGTCGGCGGAAAGCTTCTGCAGCTTGGCGACCCAGGTGGTGCCACGCTGCAGGCCTACCTTCAGGCCGCAGAGATCTTCCGGCACCTTGGGCGCCTGGGCGCCACCAGCCTTGGTCATGATGGCCGCGCCGGTCCGCGCATAGGGGATGGCGAGGGCCTGGGCGGTGCGCTCCGGGGTGATGTACATGCCGGAGATCACGGTGTCGAAGTGGTTGGACTTCAGGCCCAGGATCAGCCCGGCGAACTCGGTGTTGACGAAGTCGGCCTTGAGTCCCAGCTGCTTGGCCAGGTCGGTGGCGAAGTCCGGATCGGAGCCCACCACCTTGTCGCCGTCGAAGGATTCGAAGGGTGGGTAGGTGATGTCCATGCCGACCTTCAGCACGCCGGGGGTGACGGTCTTGACCTCGGCCTGGGCCGCGCAGGCCAGGCTGCCCAACAGGATGACGCTCAGGGATTTGCGCAGGATGTTCATGGGATGCTCCGGGGGTTGTCGTTATGGTCAGGCGTGGTTTTTCAAATGGCCGAAACTGGACGTCTTGCGCGCGTGCTCCGGCAGGGCCAGCTCGCCGGCGGCGACCTTGGCGCGCAGGTAGCGGTAGGTCTGCAGCGCCTGGCTCCACATGTGCTCGCCGATGGCCAGGGCCTCGTAGCCCTCGGCCCCCGCGGCGAACCGGGGTAGCGGCGCGATGCGGGTGTGGTAGTCGCAGGCATAGAACAGCGGGAAGGAGTAGCGCTCGGCCTTGACCTTGCGCACCCGGTGCGCGGTGGCGACGAAGGCGCCGGCGGTCATCACCTCCAGCATGTCGCCGATGTTCACCACCAGGGCGCCGTCCAGCGGCGGGGCGTCGATCCACTGGCCGGCTTCGTTCATCACCTCCAGGCCCGGCTGGTCGGCCAGCAGGATGGTGAAGCACTCGTAGTCGGTGTGGGCGCCGATGCCGGGGGCATCCTCGGCGCTGGCGTCGAAGGGGTAGTGGATCAGCCGCAGCTTGGACGGTGGCCGGCTGACCAGGGGGTCGAAGGTATCTTCCGGCAGGTCCAGCGCCAGGGCGAAGCCGCGGAACAGCTGGCGGCCGAGGGCGAAGGCCGCCGCGTAGTAGGCCTGGACCCGCTGGCGGAAGCCCGGCAGGGTCGGCCAGGCGTTGGGGCCCAGCAGCGGGGTGCCGGCCAGTACCAGGGGATCGTCCGCCGCCACCTCGAAGCCGACGTCGAAGGCTTCCTTGTGATCGGGCTTGCCGGTGCCATAGATCTCCTCGCCTTCGGGCACGAAGCCTTTGTGCGAGGCCGAACTGCCGATGTAGTGGTCCATCTTGGCCGCCAGCGGCTGGGCGAAGTAGTCCCGCGCCGCCTGGCGCAGGCCGTGGATCAGCGCCGGGTCGAGGCCGTGGTTGCGGATGTAGAGAAAGCCCACCTCGCGGGCGGCCTGGCCCAGTTCGGCGGCGACGGCCTGACGCTCGGCCAGGTCAGGGCTGAACAGGCCGGCGATGTCCACCACGGGGATGGTCTGGAAGGCGGCGTCTTGGACGTCTGGCATGGCGGGCTCCTTAGGCGTGGTGGAGAAAGCGCTGGAAGAGGTCGCGCTGGGTGTCGGCCATCCAGCGGTTGAGGTCCCAGAGATCGGCGATGGGCATGCCGGTGAAGGGCAGGCGGAAGGTGTAGCCGTCTGGACCGAATTCGGGGGTGAGGGTGGTGAGCGGATAGCCGCGCTCGCGCTGGCTCCGCCAGACCGCTTCCCAGTGGCGCTGGTGGAAGGCCAGCTCGCGGGCGTATTCCGGCGCGGCGGGGTGGGGTACCTGGGGACCCTGGTCGTAGCCGACCCGGGCCTGGATGTGATGGACGCGGCTGACGAAGTCGCCCAGGTCGTCGGCGGGATCGTCCAACAGCCGTTCGCAGCCCACCACCCAGTGGCTGATGTCGGTGGTGAACAGCAGCTCCGGCAGTTGGCGCGCGATCTCCAGGGTGATCCAGGGGGTGGCCAGGCAACGCGCGCGGTGGGTCTCGAAGCTGCACAGGTGGCCATCGCGCCGGGCGATTTCCTGGGCCTGGCCGAGGAAGTCCAGTTGCTGCGCGGTGGACCAGCGATCGTTGCCGGCCAGCACGTTGACGAAGCGCGGTTCCAGTTCGGCGGAGGCGTCCAGCTGGCGCTCCAGGTCGCGCAGGTGCTCGGCCGGGGTCAGTGCCTGGTCGGGCAGCACGGCGCCGCCGGTGAAGAGGATGGCGATGTAGTCCAGGCCCTCGCCGGCGAGCAGTGCCCCCAGCTCACGGCGTTCGGTGGCGGTCTGCGGCAACCGCGCCTCGATGCCGGTGAAGCCGGCGCCGCGGGCTTCGCGGCAGGCGCGCTCACGCTGCTCGGCGTGGCCCCAGAGGCTGCGGAAGAGGTCGAGTTTCATGCGGGCAACGGCCTCCCAGGGTCGGGATCGGATGAGGGCAGTTGCAAGGAGATGAAGTGGCCGCAGCTCTACCGGCTAGGTGCCAGGTGCGGTGTGCGGACGTTGACTGCAGGCGAACGTCTGAACACCACGCTGGCGATTCTGCGGGGGGCGGGATCGCCTTTGAATAGGCGGCGGCAAAAACTTACTTCAGAGATTTCGTAACTGAAGACGGTGGCGAGCGGAACCGCCGCCACCGCTGGGCGCCGGACTCAGCTCAGCCGCCGGGCGAACTGGCCCACGGCGCCGACCACGCGCTGGGCACCGTCCTGGATCTCGGTGATACGGCTGCCGGCGGCATTGGCCAGTTGCAGGCCCTGTTCCGCCTGGTGCTTGCTCGCCGCCATGTTGGCCACGGCGGTCTGCGCCAGCTGCTGGTTCTGCTGCACCACGCCGACGATCTCCTCGGTGGCCTTGCTGGTGCGGCCAGCCAGTTGGCGTACCTCGTCGGCCACCACGGCGAAGCCACGACCCTGCTCGCCGGCCCGGGCGGCCTCGATGGCGGCGTTGAGCGCCAGCAGGTTGGTCTGTTCGGCGATGCCGCTGATGGTCTTGACGATGGTGCTGATCACCAGCGACTGCTCGCCCAGGGCTTCGATGCCGTTGGAGGCCACCTGCAGCTCTTCGGCGATCTTGCGCATCACCGCCACGGTGTCCTGCACCACCTCGGCGCCCTGGCGGGCGCTCTCGTCGGTCTGCTGGGAGATGTCGAAGGCCACCTTGGCGGCCTCGGCCACGGCCTGCTCCTGCTCGACCTGCTCGGTGATGACGGTGGCGAACTTGACCACCTTGTACAGCTCGCCGCGGGTATTGAGCACCGGGTTGTAGGAGGCTTCCAGCCAGACCGTGCGGCCATGGCTGTCGAGGCGTTTGAAGCGGCTGGCGATGAATTCACCCCGGTTCAGCCGCGCCCAGAACGCCTGGTACTCGGCGGAATGGGCTTCCTCGCTGGTGCAGAACATCCGGTGGTGCTTACCCTGGATCTGCGCCAGGGAATAGCCCATGCCTTGCAGGAAGCGGTCGTTGGCGGTGAGCACCTCGCCGGCCAGGTTGAATTCGATGACCGCGGTGGAGCGTAGCAGGGCGTTGATTAAGCCCTCATGTTCGGTGGCGGTTTCCACCTGTTCGGTGCGGTCGTGGGCGTAGCAGATGGTCTTGTGGATACGGCCCTGGGCATCGCGCAGCGGCTGCCAGGTCGCATAGAGCCAGGCCTCTTCGCCGTTGGCCCGCAGCAGGCGGTACATGCCGCTGGTCTGGGTGCCGTGGTTGAGGGCGTTCTTGAGGTCGCGGTAGCAGGGCAACTGCTTCACGTAAGCGGGGATGAAGTCATCCAGCGGCCGTCCGGTGAGGGCTTCGGGGCGATAGCCCAGTTCCCGGCAGAAGCGTTCGTTGACGCGTTCGACGTTGCCCTGACCATCCAGGGTGAGGCTGAGCGCCTGGCTTTCGAAGCCGGCGTGCAACTGATGCAATTCGGCGACCTCGGCGCGCAGTTGGGCGAGCTCGGTCTTGAGGTGGCGATTGAACATGGCAGGGCACCGACAGAAGGAAAGGTAAGACTTCCACTACTTCGACGGCGCCGGGATTTTCTTAAGGGGGAGTGGAGCGACTTCCGACCGTGGTCTTGGCGGTTCAGCCCTGCTGGCTGGCGATGAAGCGGCGGAAGGCGGCCAGGGTGGCTTCGCTGACGTGGTGTTCCATGCCCTCGGCATCGCGCCGGGCGGTATCGGCGTCGACGCCGAGGCTCAGCAGGAAGGTCTCCACCACGTGGTGGCGCGCCCGGCTGGCTTCGGCCAGGGCCTCGCCTTCGGGGGTGAGGAAGACGCCACGATAGGGCCGCTGCACGATCAGGCCGGCGGTGGCCAGGCGCTTGAGCATCTTGGCCACGGTCGGTTGGGCCACGCCGATGCGCGCGGCGATGTCGACCTGGCGCGCTTCGCCACCGTCACGGATGAGGTCCGAGATGAGCTCGACGTAGTCTTCGATCAGCTCCTGGCGATGCGCCTCGCGGACCTGTTGAAAACCTTCCATGTGAATGGATGGATCGACCAACCGATTCAGCAGTTCGTCGTCCTTAGTCATGTTGCCCACCTGAATGACCTTCTCCGCAAGAGCAGTGCGACCCGACGGGCCGTTCGGGCGCCATTTTGACCGAGTTGCGGGCGAATACCAAAGTTTCCTTTACCAATGGGCGTTATGGAGAGACGAGATAGAGATTTTTTATTGCTGGATGTGTGAATTTTAGCCTAGGCTAAATTCTCCAAAGGGTAGTTACCTGTTGCCGCACGAGCCAGACATGAAAGAATCCGCCCGCTACGTCGAGCCCGCCTGGCAGGAGCCTTCCGCTCCCACCCGACCCAGTCTGGGGCGGATGAATGCCAGCGTGCCGGTGCCCAAGGATGGCTCCTGGTTCCGCCGGCTGCTGGCCTTCCTCGGGCCGGGCTACATGATTTCGGTGGGCTACATGGACCCGGGCAACTGGGCCACGGACCTGGCCGGCGGCGCGCAATTCGGCTACCTGCTGCTGTCGGTGATCCTGCTCTCCAACCTGATGGCCATCCTGCTGCAGGCCCTGGCCGCGCGCCTGGGCATCGCCACCGGGCTGGACCTGGCCCAGGCCTGCCGCGCGCGCTATTCGCGGGCGGTGAGCCTGCTGCTATGGATCGCCTGCGAGATCGCCATCATCGCCTGCGATCTGGCCGAGGTGATCGGCACCGCCATCGCCCTCAATCTGCTGTTCGGCATCCCGCTGATATGGGGTGCCATCCTCACCGCGCTGGACGTCTTCCTCATCCTGCTGCTGATGAATCGCGGCTTCCGCTGGCTGGAAGCCTTCGTCATCGCCCTGCTGACGCTGATCTTCGTCTGCTTCGGGGTGCAGATGGCGCTGGCCCAGCCGCCCATCGCCGCGGTGCTCGACGGCTTCCTGCCCAAGGCGGAGATCATCACCAACCCGGCCGCGCTGTACCTGGCCATCGGCATCATCGGTGCCACGGTGATGCCCCACAACCTCTACCTGCATTCCTCCATCGTGCAGACCCGCGCCTATCCGCGTACCGAGGAGGGGCGGCGCATGGGCCTGCGCTGGGCGGTGGCCGACAGCACCCTGGCGCTGATGCTGGCGCTGTTCGTCAACGCCGCCATCCTCATCACCGCGGCGGCGGTGTTCCACAGTGCCGGGCGCACCGACGTGGCCGAGATCCAGGACGCCTACCACCTGTTGTCGCCGATGCTGGGCGTCGGCATCGCCTCGCTGCTGTTCGCCGTGGCGCTGTTGGCCTCGGGGATCAACTCCACCGTCACTGCGACCCTGGCCGGCCAGATCGTCATGGAGGGCTTTCTCTCGCTACGCATTCCCGATTGGGCGCGGCGGCTGATCACCCGCGGCATCGCCGTCATCCCGGTGGTGGTGGTGACCGGTCTCTATGGCGAAAGCGGCACCGCCAGGCTGCTGGTGCTGAGCCAGGTGGTGCTGTCCATGCAACTGCCCTTCGCGGTGATTCCCCTGGTGCGCTTCGTCTCGGATCGCCAACTGATGGGCTCCTTCGTCATCGGCCGGATCACGGCGCTTTTGGCCTGGGCAGTGGCCGGTCTGATCGTGGTGCTCAACGTCAAACTGCTGCTGGATATGGTGTTCGGCAACTAGTGTGGTGTTTCAGACGTTCGCACAAGAATTGGCGGATGATTTTTTTGTTCGGGCCAGGCCTGGCAAAAAAGCGTCGTCAAAATTGTGCAGTTGACTTCTGAAACACCACACTGGGTCGAGCCGGGGCGAGGGCTCTGGAGCACGGGTTTAGGAACTTGTCGCAGCGAAGCGGAATCCATTCGTTACGACGATAAGAAGTCCTTTCCCTGAACCATCCGGAGCACTCGCCATGTCTCTCGACACCCGTCACACCGCTGCCTACGCGGCCACCGCCACTGCACCGCTGCTCAAGCGCATCTCCTGGAGTTCGATCATCGCTGGCGTGGTCATCGCCCTGACCGTTTCACTGCTGCTCAGCCTGCTGGGTACCGCCATCGGCTCGGCGTCCATCGACCCGCAGCAGGAAGCCAATCCGCTGGCCGGCCTGGGCAAGGGCACCGGTATCTGGGTCGGCATCAGCGCTGCCATCTCGGTGTTCGTCGGTGCCTGGATCGCCGGCCGCCTGGCCCAGCGTGAAGGCGCGCTGCACGGTATCCTGGTCTGGGCCAGCGTGACCCTGGTCAGCGTCTACCTGGTGTCCAGCGCCGTAAGCGGCGTGGTGCGCACCGGCCTGAACGTGGCGGGCAGCGGCCTGTCGATGATCGGCAGCGGTATCTCCCAGGCGGCACCGGCCCTGACCAACCAGGTTCAGGACCAACTGCGTCAGCAGGGCATCCAGCTCGACCTGGGTGATCTGCAGAACGAGTTGGAAACCGCCCTGCGCCAGACCGGCAAGACCGAGCTGCAGCCGGAGAACCTCAAGCAGCAGGCCCAGGGGGCCGAGCAGGATGCCAAGAACACTGCCGAGAACAGTGCCAATGACCCGCAGCAGACCGATGACCAACTGACCGCCCTGCTGGATCGCCTCAAGCAGCGTGGCGACCAGGCCTGGAACGCCGCCGACCGTCAGGCCCTGGTGAACCTGATCAAGGCCCGTACCGGCAAGAGCGACGCCGAGGCCAACGCCATCGTCGACAAGGCCCAGCAGACCTACCAGCAGGCCTACGCCAAGTATCAGGAACTCAAGGCCCAGGCCGAGCAGAAGGCCCGTGAAGCGGCCGACGTGGCTGCCCGCAAGGTCTCCCAGGCCAGCTGGGTGCTGCTGATCAGCCTGGTGATCGGTGGCGTCGTCGGTGCCATCGGCGGTGCCCTGGGTCGCCGCACCCAGCCGGCCAACAAGGTGGTCGCCGTCTAACCGAGCGTTTCAGCCGCGCTGAACGATCGAGGCGATGCCCGAACCGGAAGGCTCGGGCATCGTCGTTTCTTAGGCTCTGTACGAAAAATCCGAGCGAGTAGAATTGGCACCATGAGGGGCTGGAGGGCCGCATGGCAAAGCGTTACGAACTCCCGGATGAAGCGTGGGAGCTGATTGCAGATGTTGTTTCGCCTGAGCAGAAGAGGGGGCGGCCACGCAGTGATGACCGGCTGATGCTCAATGGCATCTTCTGGATCCTGTGTTCAGGTGCTGCCTGGCGCGACCTGCCAGAGCGGTTCGGCCCCTGGTCGACGGTGTATCAGCGGTTTCGTGACTGGCGAGATGACGGCACCTTTGATCGAGTTCTCGAGCGCCTACGTAGGCGCTCGAGAACTCGATCAAAGGTGCCGTCATCTCGCCAGTCACGAAACCGCTGATACACCGTCGACCAGGGGCCGAACCGCTCTGGCAGGTCGCGCCAGGCAGCACCTGAACACAGGATCCAGAAGATGCCATTGAGCATCAGCCGGTCATCACTGCGTGGCCGCCCCCTCTTCTGCTCAGGCGAAACAACATCTGCAATCAGCTCCCACGCTTCATCCGGGAGTTCGTAACGCTTTGCCATGCGGCCCTCCAGCCCCTCATGGTGCCAATTCTACTCGCTCGGATTTTTCGTACAGAGCCTAGGTCTGAGCGTGGACGAGTTGGGGCTCAGTGTCATCAACATCCGTAGCACCGGGTTCAAAAACGTCGCGGTTCTGTTCCACGACATCCGGATCAGAAAGAGGTGCGCGATCGTCACAGACATGGACACAGTGTTCTTCGACACCACGCCGAATCTGGCGGACAGCGACGCCTGGGCTGCCAGAAAGCGCAAGGCGATCGGATCACAAACGGCCGGAGCGCATCGAAAGATCGATCTGGACGCATTTGGAGCTGGCAACGTTTGGGTGCGTAGCTTCTACGCAACGCATACATTCGAGGTGGATTTTGTTGGGGCGGGCAACCATGAAGTGATCGTGCGTACCGTCGATAAAGTCTACAAGGCGCCAGCGACGATCACGCAGGCAACGACCGAGCTTCGCTCTGGCCTCCTTCATCAGAGTGGCTTTCGCACCCTGACGATGGCCGAGCAGGAAGGCAAGGGATGGTTCGCGGTCTTAGTCGCCCAAACTCTGGATCACCAGCTCGTGGTGCCGCCATACATCCGAGAAGCGGTGCTGTTCGCGCACGGCTCGTTTTCGCGCCCGCTGATTATTCGAATTCTCCAATACCGGATCAGTTGCCTGTGGCGCATAGATGTCGCTTCGCATGCGCGTCTGAGCGCGTTTGCTTTGGAGCTGGAGCGGTTCCGTGAGCAGGAGATCGATTTGCCCGCGCTGCGAGCGGCAACTGTAGCAGCGTTGCCAGGTGATGTGGTCCATGCGTTCCTGGCCGGTATGAACTGATGTTCGTCTGGGATGCCACCGAGCTTAACCCCGAACAAGCGGCTGCCGTCGAGGAACCGTCGAGCGTTTTTCTTGTCGCCTGTCCGGGCAGCGGGAAGACACGCACGCTGACCTACAAAATTGCTTATGAGCTGTCCCGACGTACGGACAAGCGCATCGTCGCAGCCATCACGTATACGCACCGGGCCGCTGACGAGATTCAGGAGCGCATCGAGGCCCTTGGTGTTGACACCACTGCCCTGTGGATCGGGACGATCCATGCGTTCTGTCTCGAATGGATCATCAAGCCTTACGGAATCTACGTCCCGGAACTGGCACGCGGGTACACGGTGTTGGATCGGCACGACCGAGAGAAGATGCTTGAGCGGCTTTGCGAACCGTACCGCGGCGTGACCTTGTATGACTGCGACTATTACTTCGAAGAAGACAGTTACCGGCTGGGGTGTGCCGACACGTGGAAGCACGACACGATCCACAAGGTGCTGGCGGCCTACTTTCGAGAACTGGCGGACGCGAGACGAATCGATTTCGAGTTGATCCTCTGGTACTCCCAGGTGCTGATCCGAAATCGGCCGGATATCGCGGTGCTACTCTCCCAAGTCTTCTCCTATGTCCTCGTCGATGAGTACCAGGATACGAAGCGGATCCAATACAACTTGGTGGGGGCTATCCTGCGGGCAGGTGCCGGCCGCACCAAGGCGTTCATCGTGGGAGATCCCAACCAAGCGATCTACGGCTCGCTTGGCGGTTATGCCATTTCGGTGTCGGATTTTCGCGCGCTCACGGGCATCCCCATTCAGGAGATGGCGTTGCGTTTGAACTACCGCTCAAGCGCAAGAATCATCGGGCACTTCTCCAACTTCAATGTGCACGCCACGGATATTGAGGGCGCCGGGAAGATGATCGGCTTTCCGAGCCAAGTCTCTTACAACCGACTCATTGCGCACGAAGACCTTCACGATGAACTGGTCAGGCTCATTCAAAAGAACTTGGCGGAAGGACATGCGCCCGAAGAGATTTGCGTGCTGGCGCCGTGGTGGATCTTGCTGGCATCGACCACCCGCAAACTTGTGGCGATGCTCCCTGAGCAGCAGTTCGACGGTCCGGGATTGGTGCCGTTCAGTAATGATACCGACAACTTTTGGTTCAAGCTCTCCAAGATATTGCTGACGGAGTCGTCGCCCCAGATGCTGGTGCGACGCATGCGATGGGCCAGGGACGTCATTGCCGACCTGCGAGATTTTGGCGTCGACACGGCGAGGATTACGCAGAGATCGCTGCTGCGGGAGTCCAACTCCCTCGCCATTACCGAAACAGACGGCTTGGCTTATCTGGACCAGGCGTTCGTCGCGTTGCTCACTCGCCTGGGAATCGAGCTGCGTGCTTTCCCCGCTCTGGTAGAGCATCGTGAGGCATTCTTTGCGAGTTCCCTGGCGCGGCTGGAGAAGCTGCAGAAATCCGGCGCCGGCTACATCACCGATCTGTCGTTCTTCAAGAAGGTGTTCCGTGAACGGACTGGGATTACCGTGTCGACGATTCACGGGGTCAAGGGCGCGGAGTTTGACGTGGTCATCGCATTTGGTCTTCTCCAGGGCATGGTGCCCCACTTCAGCGAATCCGACGGTGATGTCTCAGCCAGCAAGCTGCTGTATGTCTTGGCCTCGCGCGCTCGAAAGCACTTGCATCTCATCTCGGAGGCCGGTCGCTCACGCGGAAGACATCGGAGCTACGAGCCCACCGAGGTTCTGGTTCGCTGTAAATTCGATTACAACGGGTAGTGAGGGCGGCGCAGCTATCGCAAGAGCGGTTTAGTCCCTACGGTACCAGACCTCGCGCCAGCGAGGTGATTGGCTCAAAAGTCAGCCAACGGCATGCTATTGGGGAGGTGCCTTAGAGGTACGAACGGCAGCATCGGGGCGTTTTCAGTCTCGCGGCCGACGTCAGCGTGCGACCGTAATGAGCTGCCAAGCAGCCTTGAGACAGACCCGACAGATTCACCGCGCCGTGCAAGTCGTCTGGCAGGCGCGATCAAGATGGGAGTGGAGAAGTGGTGGGCCCTCCCGGGCTCGAACCGGGGACCGAGCGATTATGAGTCGCGCGCTCTAACCAACTGAGCTAAGGGCCCACACCTGACCATTGTCGCACACCGCTAACGCCTCAACAAACCGCTAAGGTCTTCATTCGGATCAAAAAAAGCCGTTGCCACAGCGGTACGCTGACGGCCCGCGTTGGGCACTCAGAGAATGGAGCCGTAAGCAGCAAGCACCTTGACCGTCTGGACCAGACCTTGGCGCAACAAGATGTCCAGGTAGGCGTCCACCTCGATCGCAGGGCTCTTCAACTGGGCCCGCTGACGCTGCGCCGCAGACACGACAGCCGCGGTATCCAGATCCAGCAGGTTGTCTACGAACTCATCGGGATGCTGCGATTCGATGCCGTAGGGAGCCAGCAACTCGGCGGGAAAATCCCGTTCGTTGAAGGTCACGATCACGCTGGCGCCGCAGCGAATCGCCGCGGCCAGGACATGGCAGTCGTCCGGGTCAGGCAGGTTCAGACCCGGTATGAGCGACTCGAACCCCTCCACCAGGCCGTCCGGGATGGCACGGTCCATCAGCTCGGACGTGCGGTCAACCTGCGCCTGGGTCAGGTCGGGCCGGTTGGCCAGCAGGTTCCGTTTCCATTCGTCGTGGATGGTCTGGCTCCATCGGGCGCGGAATCGACCGGACAGTCCCAGCCACATGAGGAAATCCCGCAATGGCGCAGGATAGAGAACGCATGCGTCGTAGACGGCGGTGAAGGGGGAATGCCTCATTCGTACCCCATCTGCAACTCCTGCGACTGCCGGGCAAGTTCAGCCATGGCCTCCTCGCTGGCACGTTCGCGCGCTTCCTTGTACCGCATCAGATCGGCAAAACGTACTCTGCGGTGCTTGCCGGTCCGCTGGAAAGGCAGCGCCCCCTCTTCGAGCAGCTTGACGAAATGAGGCCGAGAGACGTTGAGTAGATCGGCCCCCTCTTGGGTCGTCAGTTCCGCATGGACAGGCACCACCTTGACGGCATTGCCATCGGCCAGTTCGGCCAGGATATCCACCAGCAAGCGTAGCGCCGAGGTGGGCAACTCCACCTGGTGCGCCTGCTGCTGGTCATCGAAGATCTGAATGTGCTGCGTCTCGAATTGGGTCGCCAAGTAGGCCGCCAGGGCCCGCTGCCCCTGCACGGCGGCCTTCACCTCGCCTTCGGCGGGCAAGCTCATCTTGAATTGGGCGGCGGCGGTCATGGTCGGCTCCTGGGCAATAACGTCGCAGCCAGTCTAATCGGAATAAACGAAAAACGAAACAATCGAAACGCGCCCTGACCAATGCCCCTGGCTCCATCATCTTGCAGCCCGTCTAAAGCTACGGTCTCCCGCCATGAAGGCTTCCAGCATGTGCGGGATCAGCGTCACGGCATCGACTGCTTCGCCGTAGGTCTCGGCGTGCAACGCTGCGTAGCGGTCGAGGTCGGCCTTCAGGCCGGCTGGACACATGAATGTCAGCTTGACGCTTTCGGTCTTGGGCAGTGGCCCCAGCCGCAGCTTCTTGGTCGTGCTCATCGCGAAGTCCCCCGGTTGAAGAAGAGTGGTTGATACGGACGCAGCACCAGGTCCCGATTGACGATGATACGAACCGGCAGGCCGGGCCGCTCCGTCAGGGTGGGCTGGATGTTCATGTTGCGGCGGGTCATCTCTTGCCCGACCTGGTTCACGCTGTCCTGCAAGCCGTCGCGCCCGGCGATGACGATGCGATCGCCGCCTTGCCGGTTCTCCGGCGCGGCCAGCTCAGCGCCGACGCCCAGCAGTGTCGTCAGCGCCGCGCCAGCGAAGACGCGGCCCCAGTGGTAGTCCACGTCGTCCTCCAGGCCCGCATAGCCGCCCGGGTCGGTGCCGGCGAGGTTGTCGAGCGTGAGCGAGGAGGTGTCGGGCAGGATGATCCGGTTCCACACCACCTGCACACGACTCTGGCCATAGGCGATCTGGCTGTTGTACTTGCCCAGGATGCGCGAACCCTGCGGGATCAGCAGGAAGTGGCCGGTGGCGGTGTCGTAGACCGGTTCCGTCACCGTCGCGATCACGTCGCCCGGAAGATCGGACTTGATGCCGGTCACCAGCGCACCGGCAATCACCGTGCCGGCCATTACCTGATAGGGCGACGTTGGTAGCGCTAGATCGCCGGAATTGCGGGTCTCCGTAGAGCCGGCTTTCTGGAACGCCTCTTTCTGGTCTTGCCGGTTCTGTAAGGCGGTCGGATCGGCAGGCTGAGCCGCTGTCGACGCCGGGCCCGCGGCCATCGGGTCGAATCCCGCCTGGGCAGCGAGGCCAGGCGCGGGCGCGATCTGCGACTGTGGCACGGACGCGGCCTTCTGCGAACCTGAGCGGAAGAACACCGGTGAGGCCGCCGCCGATTCGGCTTCTTTGCGTAGCTCGTCGTTGGGGTCATGGCCGGGGGGCTCGTAGGTGGCCGTCGCCGCCGGCTGCTGCGACTTCACGATGGCCGGGCCAAGATCGCCCGGCAATGGCGGCCCCAACTCCGGCACTGTGGGCGGCAGCTTGGTGTAGTCCGACGGCAGCGCATTAAGCCCTTCGGACTTCGACACGCGATCCACGTTGTATAGCTCGGTCTGTTCGCCAGCACCGTGCCGTTGCGGTTGCAGGGACCACATCAGCGCGCCGAGCACGCCGACCGACAGGCCGCCAGTGAGGATAGCCAGCGTGCGCCGGTTTAGGCGCGTGACCGGGCGCGGCTGGGCGCGGAGCGCCACCGCCTCGGGCGCCAGCTTGTCCGTCGCCTGCGGCGCCGTGCGGTCGCGAGTATCGTCCTGGCCCATGGTCAGTTCCTCCGTGCCACGCCATCGGTGCGCTCGATCCGTACCACGTCGCCCTTATCACCTCCCAGGCGCAGTTCGGCGGCGCCGAACAGCCGATCCACGACGTAGTACGGCGAGCGGAAGCGGTAATTCACCAGTTGCCCGTCGCCTTCTGGCCCGATCACAAACAGGGGCGGCAGCTCGCCTTGGGCGATGCCGCCGGGGAACTGGATATAGACCTTCTGGCCGTCGTCGAAGACGCGCAGTGGTTTCCACGGCGGATTGCTGCCGCTGATCGCATAGCGGAAGCGCAGATTCTCCAACGCCAGCCCGGTATCGACCGGCGCGGCGGCATTGGCCGCCTGCGCCTGGCGCTGCAAGGCCAGCATTCGGTCGCGCGGGTATTCCCAGGACACCGATGCCATCCACGTCTTGTCTGTGGAAGTCAGCTCCAGCAGGTACGTCCTGCGACTGGTGGTGATGACGAGATTGGTCTTGAGGCCCGAGCGAATCGGCTTGACCAGCACGTTCACGCGCAGGTCGGCGCCGCTGCCGCTGGACGTGTCGCCCACGATCCAGCGCACGGTATCGCCGGCGGCCACCGTCACCAGTTCCTCGCCCGGCTGCAGGGAAATCAGGGTCACGCGGCCAACGGCCGCATAGACCTGATACAGCGCGCCATCGCTGAAAGGCCACACCTGAATCGCGTTGACGTAGCCTTCGCGCGTGGGCGCGACGCGTGCCTCGGCATTGGCGCGCGAGACACGCACTGTCTCATCGAGCGGCTCCGGTGCTGACTTGGTGTCCTCCGGCTCCGGCAGTGGCTTCATCGGCGCCGGCATCGGCAGCACCTTGGGTACCTCCACCACCTCGACCGGCTTGGGCGGTTCGGGCAGCGGCTGCGCCTGCACCGGCTCATCGAGCGAGATGGACGGTGGCGACTTGCCCTGTGAGGCGCAGCCTGCAAGGGTCAGCAGGATCAACGACAAAGCGCAACAACGGATAGGTAGGTTCACGGCTTGGCTCCTTCGACAGCATCCAGTTCGCGGCTCCACGACAGGCCATTGATGTAGATACCCAGCGGGTTCTTGCGCAGGCGCTGTTCTGTACGTGGGGGCTGCAGGACGGTGGTAAGCACGGCGGTCCAGCGCTCGGTGCCAGCGGAGGCGCCATTGACGAACCGTTGTTCCGTCCAGCGCACGTTGAAAGACGTGTCGCTGGCACGGGTCACGCTGGTGATCTGCACCGTCACCGACTCTTTGCCAATGCGCGAAAACGGGTCGTGGGCACGGGCATACTCATTGAGCAGCGCTGCGCCTTTGTCGGTCGTGTAGTCGTAGGCATCGAGCCAGTTCTGGCGCACGACAACGGGATCGACGGACAGTGAGCGCACCAGCGTGACGAAGCGCGCGAGGTGATAGGCGATCTGCGCATCGGTGGGTTTGTATGGGGTGATGGCTTCGCCCACGGCGCGCACCTTCTCCCTGTCCACTTCGACGACATAGGGCGTGACGATCGATTGCCCGGAGCGCCAGACGTAGGCACCGCTCATCAGCAGGGTCAGCAGCAGACAGCCGAACGCCATCAACCGCCAATGCTTCGCTTGCACGCGTGAGGAGCCGATACGGTCGTCCCACACCTGGCTGGCCGCTTGGTAAGGGGTGGCAGGCTGTGGTGTGTCGGCATAGCGCACCCGCGGTCTTTTGAATCGCATGGTTAGTTCTCCTTGTGAATCGCTTCAGTCGTCAGAGCCACGCAGGCTCGGGCCTTGCCCCGAGCCGCCACCGTCGCCACCGCGCAGCGTGTGCGCGGCGGTGGTGGCGGCATGGGTGAGTTGCTGGCGGCGATGCAGCCGCTTTGCCCAGGCGGGTTGGCCTGGCTGCTGTGCGGCGTCTCCGTGGGGGGCGTGGCCCGTTGAGGCGCTCGCGTCGTCCGCCGAGCCGTTCCAGCCAGCAAGGAACGGAGCGGCCATCCGTTGTCCGGCAGCGGACGCACGGGATGCGGCGGCGCGTCCGGCGGACTGCACGCCGGTCTTGGCGACGTTGCCCACGCCTGCCATCGCGCCCTTTGCACCGCCGCCAGCCGCGCTGGAACCGGCCTGAAACGCCGACTTCGCACTGCTGGCCGCCGCGGTGGCGGTACGCGCACCAGAGCCGGCCAGCCTGGCGGCGGCCGGGGCCAGGCGCGCCCCGGCCATGACGGCACTGCCCACGCCGGTTGCGGCAGCGCCGATGACAACGCCCGTGCCGACGGCGCCTACCGCAGCACCCGCCATCGCGCCTGCGCCAAGTTGCGGCGCGCCGGACACCAGGCCGGTCGCGATGCCTGGCCCGTAGATGCCGAGCGCCAGCAAGGCGAGTGAGGCCAGCATCAGGACCAGCGCATGGTCGATGGAGGGCTCGTCGGGATGTACCTGGAACTCGGCGAACAGGCCCGAGCCGATGCCGACGATCACGGCGAGCACCAGCACCTTGACGCCCGTCGACACCACGTTGCCCAGGACCTTCTCCGCCAAGAACGCGGTCTTGTTCCAGAGCGCGAACGGCACCAATACGAATCCGGCGAGCGTGGTCAGCTTGAACTCGATCAACGTGATGAACAGTTGGATCGCCAGTACGAAGAAGCTCAGCACCACGACCAACCAAGCCAGCAGCATCACCACCACCGGCGTGATGTTGATGAACACCTCCGGGAATCCCACCAACTCTTTGAGCTGGTCCAAGATCGGCGCGGCCGCGTCTACACCGACCTTGGCCAGGCGACCAGGCTGCAGGAAGTTCTCCATCGTCAGGGTCGAACCGCTGGCTTGAAGCCCCAGGCCGGCGAAAGAGCGGAACACGATCCCGGCCAGCCAGTTGAAGTTGTTGAGGATGTAGGCGAAGGCACCGACGTAGAGGGTTTTGCGCAGCAGCTTGGCGAGCACTTCCTCACCTTGGCCAGTGGCATGGCTCATCGCCCAATACAGGCCGACGAGGGTCATGTCGATCACCACCAGTGTGGCGGTCAGGTACGCCACCTCACCCCGCAGCAGGCCAAAGCCGGAGTCGATGTAACGCGCGAAGGTGTCGAGGAAGCGATCGATGATGGTCAAGTCGTTCATCGCGCATCCTCTGCCGTCGGCTCATCAAAGCTCGCCGGGATTGGCGTAGATCGGCCAGGGATCGGTACTCGTCCGGCCCGGTCTGTCCGGCGAAGAAGCGTTGTTGGAATGCCTCGGCCGCCGCGCGGCAGGCGTACTCGCCGGTTGCTTGCCAATCGGTGGCGCATCGCGCCCGCAGCGCTTGGAGCCGCGCTGGATCGGCCGCTAGGGCAGCGGCAAGAGGCTCGTTCTGCTGCGGCTCGAATGACAGGCTGCAGGCGGCTAGCAGCAGGGGCCACAGGAGGAATGCAGAGCGCATGGTCGCCTCCTCAGTAGCTGTAGAAGTCCACCGGATACGGCGTATAGGCTGTACCGCTACCCAGGAAGCGCCGCTGCACCTCGCGGCCGCGCTCGACTGCCGCTGCCTGCCGTGCCAGTTCCAACGAGGCCGCCCGGTCCTGGGTGAGTTGGAGTTGCTGCGCCTGGATGGACTGCTTGGCCTGCAAGGCGAGAAGCTGGTTCGTCGCCTGCATGGCCTGTAAGGCCCCCGTGGCCGACTGGCTCTGGCTCACGAGGTCGGCCAGTGCACTTTCGTCTTGGGTGAGGTTCTGCGAGACCTGGGCCTGCATGCGCATGGCGGTGTGCAGGCCGTCCAGCGTGTTCTGCCAGTGCTCGCGTGCATCGCGATACATCTGGTTGCCGCTAACCGTAGCGGCGTACTGCTCCGGGTACAGTCGCGCGAACTCCTGGTCCATGGACTGCACGTCGTAGGCAAGCCCGCGCGCCTCAGCGATAAGGCGGTCGGTGGTGGCGAGCGTCGAGCGCAGCCGGTTGACGACGTTGAAATCCAGCTTTTCCAGGTTGCGCGCCTGGTTCGTCAACATCTGCGCTTCGTTCTGCAACTGGCGGATCTGGTTGTTGATCTGCTCCAGTGTGCGAATGGCGGTCAGCGTGTTCTGCACCAAGTTGGCGGGGTCGATGACGGTGAAGGCCAATGCGGGCTGCGGGACGGCCCAAGACACCGACAGCACGGCGACGAGCGTTGCGGAAAGCACGCGAATCTTCATGGCGAAACCTCCAGCGGTTGAGTAGCGAGGAAAGCAGCCGCCGCCGGGGAGGACGGCAGCAGATCGGCGGCCCAATCGAGGCCGCGCTGGCGCAGCCAGGCGCCGGCGAAACCGGGCGTGCCGGTTTCCAACAGCACGCGGTCTATGTCGCGTTGGTCTCGCGGCGTGGAAGCACCTGCGAAGGCCAGCGCCACCGGACCCAGGTCGAGATCGAACAGGCGATTGCCGAGGCGGGATTGGTAGTAGTAGTCGCGCTTGGGCTGCGCGGTGGCGACGATTTCGATTTGCCGGCTGTTGAGCCCGAAGCCCTCGTAGATCGTGCGAATCTGCGGTTCGGTCGCCTGTGGATTGGGCAGAAAGATGCGGCTGGCGCAGCTTTCGATGATCGCGGGCGCGATGCTCGATTCCTTGATGTCCGCGAGCGACTGCGTGGCGAAGATCACCGACACGTTTTTCTTGCGCAGCGTCTTGAGCCACTGCCGGATGCGCGCGGCAAATACCGGGTCATCCAAGAACAGCCAGGCTTCATCGAGAATCAGCAGCGTGGGCGCCCCGTCGAAGCGCTCGTCGAAACGGGCAAAGAGGTAATGCAGTACGGCCAGGACGGCGGCCTTGCTGTGCATCAGCTCTTCCATCTCGAAGCACTGCACGTCGGCCATGCCCAGCCGGTCATGGTCGGCGTCCAGCAGCTTGCCGTGGGCACCACCCAGCACATAGGGCGACAGGGCTTGGCGCAGGGCGTTCGATTGCAGCAGCACCGACAAGCCGGTCATGGTGCGCTGCTCCACCGGCGCTCCGGCGAGGCTACCCAGCGCTGACCAGATGGCGGCCTTCTCGTCCGGGCCGACGGTGACGCCCTCGTGCAGCAGCCGGCCTTCCACCCATTCGGCCGCCCAGGGGCGGTTGCCTTCGCGGTCGATACGCGCGAGCGGCTGGAAGGCGATGCCGCCCTCGGCGCCGAGGTCGTAGTGTTCGCCGCCCAGGCCGAGGATAGTGGCGCGCATCGAACGCCCCATATCGAAGGCGAAGATGCGCGAGCCGGCATAGCGGCGGAACTGCATCGCCAAGGTGGCGAGCAAGACCGACTTGCCCATGCCGGTAGGCCCCGCGACCAGCGTGTGGCCCACGTCGCCGATGTGCGTCACCAGCCGGAACGGCGTCGCGCCATCGGTGCGCGTGACGATCAGCGGCGGGCCGTCGAGGTGGGCATTGCGCTCGGGGCCAGCCCATACCGCCGACACCGGGATAAGGTGCGCCAGGTTCAGTGTCGAGATGATGGGCTGACGCACATTGGCGTAGGCATTGCCCGGAATCGACGACAGCCAGGCTTCCACGGCGTTGAGCGTTTCGGGGATGGTGACAAACCCCCGACCCTGGATGACTCGTTCCACCCTGCGCAGCTTCTCGTCGGCGGCGCCGGCGTCCGCGTCCATGACGGTGACCGTTGCCGTCATGAAGCCGAAGGCGACTTGATCGCTGCCCAGCTCCTGCAAGGCGGCATCGGCATCAGCGGCCTTGTTGTGGGCGTCACTATCGACCAGTGGGCTTTCTTGCTGGAAGATGGTTTCGCGCAGCAGGGCGATCACGTTTTTACGCTTGGCGAACCACTGGCGACGCAAGCGCCTTAGCTCCCGCTCCGCCTCGGTTTTGTCGAGGCACAGGAAACGCGTACTCCAACGGTAGGCAAAGCCGAGGCGGTTGAGGTCGTCCAGAATTCCCGGCCACGTCGAGGTCGGGAAACCGCGCACCGTCGCCACGCGCAGGTGCTGGTCGCCCAGCATGGGCGCCAGGCCACCGACCAGCGGCGAGTCGGCCAGCAGTGCGTCGAGGTAGAACGGTACTTCGGGCACACCCACGCGATAGCGCCGTGTCGAGATGGTGGCGTGCAGGTAGGTCAGCGTCTGAGCGTCATCCAGCCAAGCAAGCTCCGGCATCACGCCGTCGAGCAAGTCGAAGAGGCGATCCGTCTCTGCGACGAAGGCGTGCAGTCGCTCGCGCCAGTCCACGCCATGTTTAGGCGTGTGCTCGTAGAGCATCTTGGCGGCACGGGCACGGGATTCTTCCGGTGGCAGATACACCAGCGTCAGGTGGTAGCTGCTCTCGAAGTGGTTGCCCGATTCCTCGAAGGCCGCACGGCGCTCCTCATCCACCAGCCACGACAGCGGTTCGGGGAAGTCGGAATGCGGGTAATCCGCTGCCGACTGGCGCTCGGCGTCGACGAAGAACGCCCAGCCCGAGCCCATCCGGCGTAGCGCATTGTTCAACCGCGCCGTCGTAGCGATCAGCTCGCCCTGGGTGGCGCTGTCGAGGTCAGGCCCACGAAAGCGTGCGGTTCGTTGGAAACTACCGTCCTTGTTCAAGACGACGCCTAGTGCGACCAGCCCGGCCCAGGGCAGCCAGTCGGCCAGCAACGCAGGGCGCTGGCGGTACTCGGTGAGATTCAGCATCGTGGCCTCCCCTCACACGTCCAGCAGGGGGCGGTACTTGATGTGGCGCGCAAAGACCTGCATGAACTGCGGATCAAGGCGCGCGCCCCATACCGCCAGCGAATGGCCGACAAGCCAGAGCGTCACGCCGGGAATCCAGAGTTGCAGGCCAAGCCCGACGGCCGCAGCCAGCGTGCCGTTGGCAATCGCCACGGTGCGCGGTGCGCCGCCGAGGAGAATCGGCTCGGTCAGCGAGCGATGCAGTGGCACCTCGAAGCCGGGCGCGAAACCCGGCATACCTTCATCGACGGCACTCATACGACGGCCCCGCCGGAGAACGAAAAGAAGGACAGGAAGAACGAGGAGGCGGCGAAGGCGATGGACAGACCGAACACGATCTGGATCAGCTTGCGAAAGCCGCCCGAGGTGTCACCGAAGGCGAGCGCGAGCCCGGTGGAAATGATGATGATGACCGCGACGATGCGAGCGACTGGTCCCTGAATCGACTCCAGGATCGACTGCAGGGGGCCTTCCCAAGGCATCGAGGAACCCGCAGCCTGGGCGGTGCCGGTCAGGATTAGCAACAGCGCCGCCAGCAGTAGCCCTTGCGCCGCAGGCCAAGCCAGGCCACGTCTCCGCCCAGCGTGCAAAGCCGGGATTGCAGAAAAGCAGGATGCAGGAAAGATCGTCTGCGTCATGGCAGTTCTCCAGGTGAGGGGATAGACGAGGAGATCGCCGCAGTGGGGGCGGCATCGGGAATTGGCGGCAGCTCAGGAAATGGCGTCTCCAGCGCATCCGCCAGGTGATAGCCCGTACCGTCGAAGCCGACGACACGGGCGATGCTCTCGATGCGGCGTTTGCGCCCGCGCCCGGCGATGTGGATCACCACGTTGACCGCCTCGGCGATCAACGCGCGGGGTGGGTTCACCGCGACTTCGAGGATGAGTTGTTCCAGCCGTAACAAGGCGCCCAGGGCAGAGCCGGCATGGATGGTGGCGATGCCGCCCGGGTGTCCGGTACCCCAGACCTTGATGAGGTCCAGGGCCTCGGCGCCACGCACTTCGCCAACGACCACACGGTCCGGCCGTAGGCGCATGGACGAGCGCACCAGCTCGGTCATCGACACCACGCCTTGCCGCGTGCGCAGCGGCACATGGTCCCGGGCGACGCATTGCAGCTCTACCGTATCTTCGAGCACCAGCACGCGGTCGCCGGTAGCGGCGATCTCGGCCAGTAGCGCGTTGGCCAGCGTGGTCTTGCCCGTGCTGGTGCCGCCGGCGATCAGGATGTTCTGGCGATCGCGCACGGCGCGCACCAGCAGGTCCGCCTGGGCGGCGGTCATCATGCCGTCGGCGATGTAACGCGACAGGGGAATCACCCCTACGGCGCGCTTGCGCAGGGCAAAGGCCGGCCCGGGTGCAGCAGGGGGCAAGATGCCTTCGAAGCGTTCCCCTGTCTCCGGTAGCTCCGCCGTTAGCAGGGGTCGCCCTCGATGCACCTCCGCGCCCACGTGGGCCGCGACCAGCCGGATGATGCGTTCGCCATCCGACTCGGCCAGCTCCACGCCCATGGGCGACCGGCCAGAAGACAGGCGATCCACCCAGAGGGTGCGGTCGGGGTTGAGCATGATTTCCACCACGTCCGGGTCGGCCAGCGCGGCGGCGATGACGGGCCCCATTGCCGTGCGCAGCATCTGGATGCGGCGATCCAACGAAGTCGAGGCCGGCGAACGCGGTGTGGACGGGAACGAGGGCACGGCGCTCATGGGGCACGCTCCGCAGCACGTTCCTGGGCTTGGGCCAGCGCCGCCGCATCATCCATTCGCATAGGGTCGGGGTGCAGTTCCTCCACCACGTCGCGCACCAGGCTGCGTCCGCGCAGTAGGTGGCGACCCAACTGTTCAACGAACTGCTCGAAGCGGGCTTTGCCCTGCGCGCGGGCCGCCTCTTGATGGGCCTCTGGAACCGGCGTGGTGACAGTGAGGAAGTAGCGAATGAACAGCGCCAGCGTTTCGATCTGGATGTTCTGGTCGCGCGCCAGGCGTTCGGTCTGGCGCGCCAGGTGGTCAAGGCGCCTGGCAATGGCGGCCTCGCGTTGATCGCCTGCGTCCGGCGACAGCCAGGACGTCAGGGCGGCGGCCACGATGCTGGATTTCGAGACGCCTTTCTTGGCGGCTAGCTCGTCCAGCCGCTTGGCGTGTTCGGGTTGGATAAAAAGATTCAGGCGGTATTGGCTCATAGCTCGATGCCGTCGTTGGGGTCGAGGGAAGCCAGCCGGGCCGTGCTTTGCATGGCTGGATCGAACTGGCGCGGAAGGAGGAGCGGCACGTCATCGTCGTCATCGAGCAACCCGAGGTCGGCCGCAGGTGTGGCCAGCGCGGGGTCGTAGGCGACGGTTTCAGCAAGCTCGGGCTGACGGCGCGGACCGCCGTCATCGGTGGTGCCTGCGCCGTCACTGGCCAGCCCCCCCGGGGCCACTGGCACGGCTGGAATCGCCAGGCCGCTCCAGTCATCCGGGCGCGAGGGCGGCGCGTCGGCATACGGCCCCGCCGCGAGCGCGGGTGGCGGCAAGACGCGGCTCTTGAAGTTGGCGTCGGCGTAATAGCGCAGCTTCTTCGCCTTGATCGGTGCCACGCTGGACACCATCACCACGGCTTCGTCGGTCGGCAGCTGCATGACTTCGCCCGGCGTCAGCAGCGGGCGGGCCGTCTCCTGGCGCGACACCATGAGGTGCCCGAGCCAGGGCGCGAGGCGATGGCCCGCGTAGTTGCGCTGGGCGCGCAGTTCGGTGGCGGTGCCCAGCGTTTCGGAGATCCGTTTGGCGGTACGTTCGTCGTTGGTGGCAAACGTCACGCGGACGTGGCAGTTGTCGAGGATGGAATGGTTCTGTCCATACGCCTTGTCGATCTGGTTGAGCGACTGCGCAATGAGGAAGCTGCGGATGCCGTAGCCCGCCATGAAGGCAAGGGCTGACTCGAAGAAATCCAGGCGCCCCAGCGCGGGGAACTCATCGAGCATCAGCAACAGCTTGTGGCGGCGCTCGATGCCATCGGCGCCATCGAGCGATTCCGTCAGGCGCCGGCCGATCTGGTTGAGGATCAGGCGAATGAGCGGTTTGGTCCGCGAAATGTCCGACGGCGGCACCACCAGGTACAGCGATACGGGGTGTTCGGTGGAAATGAGGTCGGCGATGCGCCAGTCGCAACGCGACGTGACGTCGGCTACCGTCGGATCGCGGTAAAGGCCGAGAAACGACATGGCGGTGCTCAACACACCGGAACGCTCGTTGTCCGACTTGTTCAGTACCTCGCGGGCAGCGGACGCGACCACCGGGTGCGGTGCGTCGCCCAGGTGCTTCGTGGTCATCATCCGATGCAGGGTCAGCTCGAACGGGCTGGCCGGATCGGACAGGAATTTGGCGACGCCGCGCAGCGTCTTGTCCTCACCCGCGTAGAGCACGTGGAGGATGGCGCCGACCAGCAGTGCGTGCGACGTTTTCTCCCAATGGTTCCTGCGTTCGAGCGCGCCTTCGGGATCGACCAGGATGTCCGCGATGTTCTGCACGTCGCGCACCTCGTGCGCCCCACGCCGCACCTCCAGCAGCGGGTTGTAAGCCGCGGACTTGGCATCGGTCGGGTTGAACAGCAGGCAGTGGCTGAAGCGGCTGCGCCAGCCTGCGGTGATCTGCCAGTTCTCGCCCTTGATGTCGTGGACGACGACGGATGCTGGCCAGCTCAACAGGGTGGGAACGACCAAGCCGACGCCCTTGCCCGAGCGGGTGGGCGCGAACGTCAGGACGTGTTCCGGGCCTTCGTGCCGCAGGTACTGGCCGTCATGCTGGCCGAGGAAGACACCGGCCGGCCGGGTCAGCCCGGCCTTGCGGATGTCGCGGGCATCGGCCCAGCGCGCCGAGCCGTAGGTCGTGACCCGCTTGGCCTGCCGCGAGCGCCAGATCGACATGGCAATAGCGACCACCACGGCCACCAAACCGCTGCCGCCCGCGATGGCGCCCCCGGTGTCGAAGACACGCGGCGCATAGGCATCGTAGAAGAACCACCACTCGAACAGCCGCCAGGGGTGATAGACCGGCGTGCCGAAACAATTGAACCAAGGCGAGCCCAGGCGTAGTTGGTAGCCCAGAGCGGCGGCTGTCCATTGTGTGGCACCCCACACCCCGGCGATCACGATGCCGAAGACGGTGGCAATCTGCCCGAACAACACGCCCTGAGCTTGCATGGCCGGCTCCCGATGTCTGTACTATTCCTCGCTGGAAACGGCACACAGGCGTGCCGCGTCGGCGAGGATCGAAGCCATCGCGGAAGACGGTCAAAGGCCGTTATGGCCCGGATTAAGGCCGAAAAAGTCAGACTTCCATTGGGGCGAAGACAAAGAAAACGCCGCAGGCGCGAGCGCGCTGCGGCGTGTCGGGATGATCGGGAAAAAGCGTTTGGCGCAGATGATGGCTACTGGCTGTGTTGCTCCGGTCGGTCACCGAGGAAGCGGCGATTGGTGGCCTCGGCAGCGCGGCTGCACAGCGCGTCGGAGACCTTTTCGCGCTCCTCGCGGCATAGCCGGCGCACCTCCTTGAGGCGCGCGGGATCGGCGGTGAGCGAGGCCACCGTATCGTCCGGCTGCGCGGGCCCGCAGGCGGACAGTGAGGCGGCCAACACGGCCAAGGCAAATCGGCGAACTGCAGTCATGGCTCATCCTCCATTTCCAGAGTAAGACGATCATCGGCCGCACTGTACTCGTCCTCTAGGGCGAGGGAGGCCACGCGGTCGATGAACCGGGTCAGGGCATCCGAGGCATCCGCCTCCCGGCGCAGTAGATAGGTGGTGAGCGTCGGCGCCCGACCTGCCAGCGGCCGGCCGACGATGCCGGGTTCGCGGGTAGCGGCCAACTGCGAGGCACCTACCAGCGCCAGGGCAAAGCCTGCCGATACCAACGCCATCATCAGGTCGAAGGACAGCACGCGGTCGGATACCAGCGGCTCCACATCCCCGGCGCGCAACAGCCGCTCGATCTGGCTGTTGTAGCCCTCGTAAACGCTGGCGTCGCCCATCACCAGTGGATAGTGGCGCAACTCTTCCAGCGGAATCCGCGCATAGGCGAGCAAGGGATGGCGCGCGGGGATCGCGACCCATAGCGGGTCGTGCCAGGCTGGCTCGGCCAGGATGCCATCCCCCACCTCGGCGGACTGTGCGAAGCCCACGTCGTACAGGTCTTCGTGCAGCCCCTTGATCTGCTGAGCCAGTGGCACCTCCTCGAAGCGGATCGCCACCTCGGGGTCTTCCTGTCGGCACAGCGCCATCAGCGCCGATAAACGTGCAGGCGTGATGCCATCGGAGAGCGCTACCCGCAACTGCTCTTGGTAGCCAGCCGCCGCCGCGCGCACGCTCGCACGGGCCTGCTCCAGGGCTGCAAAGATGCGCGGCACGTGCTCCAGGAACAGCTTGCCCGCCCGGGTCAGCCGCGTGCTGCGTGTGGTGCGTACAAATAACGGCGCGCCCAGGTCCTCTTCTAATTCCTTGATCGTGCGCGACAACGGCGACTGATCGATGTGCAGGCGTTCGGCGGCGCGGGCGAAATGCAACTCTTCGGCAACGGCGAGAAAACAACGCAGGTGACGAAGTTCCATTTCTCAATCTCATCTTTCCCGAATTTAGACCTTGACATCTAGTTAGCTCGCTCAAACCGATGCTCGGTTTCGGCCATTATGCTGCGCGGCCCATATCGAATCGACAGAGGACTTAAGCCTTACTATGAATTCGGCAACTAAACCAGATACCTATTTCTCAAAGTAGTCGCCCAATCCGTAGTTTGCCAAGTAGGATTGCGTATGCACCTGGGTAGTTTCACCTATTATCGCAGGGGAATAAACTTCCTTGATTTCTATAGGACTGGACGTCAATCGGCTCTCAGCAAGATGGAGAACAAGTTGGCGCGAGGATCTTCTGACGGCGTCAGTCCTATGGCCGAGTGATATCATAGATAACTCCAGTCGGAGAGAAACAAAGGTTAAAGGTGGGGTCATCGCACAACCAACAAAGCTGTAGCCTAGAGCCATTCGGCTGTCAAGCTTGCGCCTGCGATAACTTGACAACGATCCGACTTGAAACTCTGAGACTGAAAACGGCGCGATCGGCAATCCGCACAACATGGCCCTGGGACAGTGCTCGTTATTATGCCAAGTTGCCGTGCATCGCTAAGCTAACTAGTACCGATGTACTACTGTTTGTCTCAGGTCAATGGCGTAATCTATGCTCTCGCCCGTCCTGTATGGATTCCATCATGCAAGAAGTTTACTGACATGCAGAACGACTCTTCCAGCGAACGCGAAGAACGCCTCAGTAAGGCCGCCTGCCATGCGCATGCACTCGTGACACTGCTCATCTCCTGGTATGCCATTCCAGAAGAACAGCGCGGCAGTGTGTTGGGTGAGCAACATTTGCTCAACCTGCTGGAGGTACTACAGCAATCGACGCACCAGCTAGTGTCCGAGACTACACACCTAGGGAAAGAAGTAGCGGCAAAAGACCATCCTTGATGGTCAAACGGTAAGCGAATCTAACCCACCGACGGCCCGCGCTGCCTTCCAACCTCCCACGACACGCCTCCACCGCGCACGGTCGCGGCGAGCTGCTGCCCCAGCCGCTGTTCTATCACTGGTCGCCATGGCACCAGGCTGAATCCCACACCGTCATCGAGCATGGCGTAGCGCCCGCTGGCGAGCATGACGCTGCGCCGATAGATACCCGCCACACGCTGCCCGTCCATCGGCGGGCGATGCGGCAAGCCGGTTTCGGTGGTGATGTCCTCTGCAGCCTGAGCTATATCCCGGTCGCGCAGCGTCCCAAGCAGGTTGCGTGCGAGGATCACGCGCTGCCCGTGCCGCTCGGCCAATCCCTGCTCCGCGAGGAAGTCGGCGCGTTGCTGCATGGCCTGCTTGGCGTCTCCACCAAAGCCCTGGTCGCTCAGTTCCTTGCCGCCGCCAATCAACTGCTGATCCAGCCAGGTAGCCCCGATCACCCGCGTCTGCCGTTCGATGGGCAGGTGCGATTTCAGCTCCACCGCCACACCTCCCAGCCGCTGCGCGTCGTACTGGCGGCCACGCTCGGCCAGGTCGTCCGGCACCTTCCATAAGCCATCGGCCACGCGCTCCACGATGCCGGCCCGGCGCAGGGCTTCCAGCCGCCGGACATGGGCGGCGACAACCTCCTGCGGATCGCGATCAGGCTTGGCTCGGCCTTGCTCGATAGCCAGGTGGTGATCGGTGCGATACAGGCCATCGTTCGCCAGTTCAGCGATGTTCCTGTCGGCCGCGCGCACGTCGGCGGAACCCCGCACCTCCACCACCGCGCCGGTGGGATAGTTCGCCAACTCGTCGCGGGCGTTCAAGGTGACGTAGTGGGCCTTGCCGTCCACCCCGTCGATGACCAGATAGCCGCGGTCGTGCAGCTCGTCGGCCAACCCCTTGGCAGCCACGCGGCCAATGACGGTGCGGCCGTCGTCGCCGGGCTCGAATACCGCCAGCTCGCGTGGCTGGCCGCTCCTGGCTCGCTGCATGGTGCGGATGATGTCGCCGCGTTCGCCCATTGCCCGCAAGGTGGTTTCGGCCTCGGCATGAATGATCCACTCGCCGGTTTGCCGCTCGCTGGCCAGCCCCATGCGCTGCAAGTGCTGCAGGCGACCGATCAGCAGCAGACGCTGGCGTTTCAGGCGGGGGATGGCGTCCAGCCGTTCGGTGCGCAGTACCCGGCCATTGGTGGCCTCACGCTGCAAGGTCCGATCCAGGCTGGTCCAGCGCTCCTGCTCCACCTCCCGGACCAGTGCCTCCTGGATCTCCAATTCGGTGTGTGGCCCCAGCCATTCCGTCGCCAGTTCAGCGGCCCGATGGCGAAAGCCATGGGCGATGTAGTCGCCCGCAATGATGAGGTCTTTGCCGGTGTCGTCGCGCCCACGCACGATCAGGTGCGTGTGGGGGTTGTCCGTGTTCCAGTGATCGACCGCCACCCAGTCCAGCCGCGTCCCCAGGTCGGCTTCCATCCGGTTCATCAGATGCCGGGTGTAGGTGCGCAGGTCGTCCAGCTCGGCGCCGTCCTCGGGCGAGACGATGAAGCGAAAGTGGTGCCGGTCGTCCGCGGCCCGCTCCTTGAACGCATCCAGGTCGGCTGCATCGGTTTGCGACCCGTAGGCTCGGCCTGGCTCGCCGTCACGGCCTACGCCCTCGCGTTCGATGTAGCGCAGGTGCTTGGCGAGAGATTGCGGGCTAGCCCGCTGGTGATTGACCAGCAGCGTCTTGATGGTCACGCGCCGCGCCATGGGCGTTAGCTTCGCCCCGGCGAAGCGAGCCGCCGTATGGCCGCGCCCCAGGCGCGAGCCGGGGCGCTGGCTGGTGCCGGACGCCCCAGGACGACGCACTGCCGCCTTGCCGCTGCTGGCTTTGCCGGCGTGCTTGAGCACCTTGGCAACGAAGCTCTGCCCCTGGCCCTTGCCCCGGTTCTTCGGGGCGCTGGGGCGCACCCGGAAATCGTCGTCGCGACGGTTGGTCATCGCGGTTCTCCCTGCAAGCTCTGGCGTGTCCTGGCGTGGGAAGCACGCGGACATGCCTGCATTGGCGCGATTCTCGCGCCGGACGCGGCACGGCGGCGAAGCCGCGCCGTGCCGCGTCTCCCCCACGTGCAGACTGGCTTTGCGGGTGGCCGAGTGCCGCCCCCTTTTGTCTTGCCTTCCGCCTTTGCCCCTCGCTCCCGCTCCGGGCATCGGCGGCCCGGCGGCGCTGCTGCACCAGCAGTCAGGCCGCCAGCGAACGCGCCAATGGCCGCAGGCCAGGCGCGTTCGAGGCAAGACGCCTGCACGTTGGACGGCGACGCCGAAGGCAGCGCGACGTGCGGTGCGAATGCACCCGCACTGCACGCGCGACGACACGGGAGCAGCAGCCGGAACGGCATGTCCGATGGCACGATCAAAGGCACGGCAACGTGCAGCGGATGGGCGGCCATCATGGGCGAGACTCCAGCCAAACCGGATGCGCGACGCCGATCACGGCGGAGGCGCTGACCGGGCCGAAATAGCGGCTGTCGAACGACGCCGGATTGGTCACGCTCAACAGAAACAGCTCGCCCGGGCCGAGGCGGCGGCAAAGCGGCCAGGACGGCAGCGGTCGGCCTAGCCGGTCGGCAGGCAGCGCGGCGGCCACCGGCACGCCGTCGATGCGCACCTGACCGGCGACGATGCAGACGTGCTGCGGGGCGACCGCGCCCACACGTTTGAGCAGCGGCACACCCGCCGGCAGGTAGCCGCGCTGCGCAGCCAACGCGGCGGCATCTGGCGGTAGCGTGCTAAGGACGATGCTGCCCACGGACAGCGGACGTGGCCGCGAGCCGGGTCGGTGCTGGAGCGGATCGACGCGATACCAGCCGACCGCCACGCTATCGGACGGGTTGTAGATCAGGCGCGGCGGTGGCTGCACGAACGCCGCCCAGGCCAGCGCAGCGAGGCCGCAGGCGGCACAGCCCGCCAGCACGAGGCGAGCGCGTAAGCGCGAACGAGGCTGCGGCGCGGGCGTGCATGCGGGGGTGGCATTAGCGATCATGGTAGCGCCCCCCTGCCAGCCAGGCGGCGTGCCGCTCGGCGGTGTATTCGGGCAGCGGCAGGCGGGCCGCCAGACGGTTGCCCAGCGTGCGCCAGTACGCGGGCGATACGTCGATGACGGCGATGCCTTGCGCCTCAATGCCATCGATGCACTCCAGCACCGCGCGCACCTGGTTCTCGCCTTCGGCGTGCAGCAGCAAGCGCGCCCCCGGTTGCACGCCGGGGATGCGCTGCGCCGCATCGAGCGGCGTGCAAGCCTGCATCACCATGAGTTGCCAGCGGATCGTGCCGTAGTCGTTGGCTTGCCAGCGAATACGGCAGAACATCGCGCCCGGCAGGAACACGGCGCAACGCCGCCAGCGGTCGAGCCGCAGCGTGCGCACCGGTTCGCCGAAGCGCAGATAGAGCTTGAAGCGCGGCTCGATGTAGGCGAGCGATACGCGAGTCAGCGGCACGTTGCCGGCTTGGCCGGCGAGTGCTGGAAGCGCCTGCGGCGGCGCAACCGTGGTCGCGTTCGCGGCGGTCGAGAGGAATGCGATCATGGCGTGTCCTCCAGGCTGTTCTCAGGAAACTCCCGCTCCAGCAGGCTGCGCAGCAGTTCGGCCACAGTCACGCCTCGGGTGAAGGCCGTCACCTTGATGCGCGCCCGCATGGCGGGCGTGATGTCGAGTGTCAGGCGCGCGCTGTAGAGATCGCCCTTCTGCAAGGCGTCGGCGTCGCCCTGGCGAATCCACGCCTCGGCGTGCGGATTCGCGGGTGGACGCGCGCCGATGCCAACGCGCTTGCTGCTGCGGGCGCCGTGACGTGTGCTGTTGCCGCTGCTCATGTTGGCCACCGCAGCAGTTCGTCCACCAGCACGGTGATTTCGCGCGCCGCGGCGCTGTCGGGCGCGGTTTCGCGGGCGAGCCGGCCCGCGGCCACGCTGTCGGCGAAGACGATGCGCTGGTGGATCTCCGAGCGCAGCGCGGGCAGCGGCTGTTCGGCCAGCGACTGCCGCGCCTCGCGCCCGATGATGGTGGTACTGACGCGCCGATTGATGACGAAGGCCGCCGCTAGCTGCGGCCGAAATACTTGCGCTTCGCGGATCAGCGCGACCATCTCGGCGGAAGCCCATACGTCGTAGGCGCTAGGCTGCACGGGAATCAGCACGCGCTCGGCCGCCAGCAGCGCGGAGCGCGCCAGGGCGGCGATGCGCGGCGGGCCGTCGATGATGACGTGATCGGCACGGAGGGCCAGCTCCGGCGCCTCTTGATGCAGCGTCTCGCGGGCCAAGCCCACGGCGCTGAACAGCCGGGGCAAGCCCTGCTGGCTTCTGCGCTGCGTCCAGTCGAGAGAGGACCCCTGCGGGTCCGCGTCCAGCAGCACGACATGCTGGCCGCGCAGCGCCAGTTCGCCGGCGATGTGTGTTGCGAGGGTGGTCTTGCCGACGCCGCCTTTCTGATTGAGGAGCGCGAAGATCATGGCGTGGCCCTCCTTGCTGGAGGGTTGGCCTCGCCGTGCCGTTGGGTGGTTGTCCACCGAAACGGCGTGCTTCTACTAAAAGTTATGTATTTCTTGTTAGGTAAGTTAAAGGAGGCGCAACGCCGCGCCATTGTTGCCTTTCCGGTGTTTTCATACGCCTGATAGCACGAGGGGCTTACTCCGGATAGCACGATACCCGCTGCGCCTGATAGCACGAGACCGTCCACACCTTGTCCCTCAGTTATCCCCGTGCCGTGGCCCGCACGCGACGGAAGGCCAACAGCTCGGTTCCCTCTTCCGGTATCCGCACGATGCTCAGGGTGTAGCCGGGCAACGACTGCCGCGCGACCAGCACGCGCAGGTCGTAGGCGAAGTCCGAGAAGCGCGCCGTGCTGCCCGACTTGCGGTGCAGGTGCCGGAAGTCGAATTGCCAGCCGTCCGGCTGCTTGCCGCCGTGCTTGCGCACCAGGCGGTACAGCCAGCGCTCGATACCGCCTTTCAGCCGGAAATACGCGGGGTCGATGGTCAGCACCAGAGCGGCGTCGAGCACGCCCGCATAGAACCAGTCCGGCAGGATCAGCTCGATGCCCTGTGGCACGCCCTTGGCGTCGGCCAACTCGCGCCATTCGTTGATCCAGGAGAAGCGGTGCAGGCGCCGCCCGGTTGTCTCGCGAATCGACGTGGCCACCGTGGTCGATTGCAGCCGGTCGAGCGCAGCTTTCAGGCGCACGTAGTCGCGTAGCGACGTGCCGCGTCCGATGAAGCGCAGGATCTCGTAGGGGGTGGCGCGTATCCAGCGCGACGGGCGCAAGCCCGCGTCGCGCGCCTCCACGATCTGCGAAGCGGCCCATATCAACACATCGGCATCCCAAATCGTGGCGATGCCATGTTCCTGCGTGCCCTCCACGCGAATGGTGACATTGCCGCTGCGGAAGTCGATCGGCGCCGTGCGCCGTGACTTCGCCAGCGAGAAGAACGGATAGGCCATCAGGTCCTGGGCGTCGCGCGGCGCCATGTCGCCCGGCAACGCGCGGAACAGGTCGAGCTGTTCCCGCTCCTGCAATGGGCTGGACATGGCGATGGCCACCGGCGAGCTGCCGATCAACGCGCACGGCTATCCGCCGAGTGGTGCTCGGCGTACTCGACATCGGACGTGCTCTCGAAGCTGCGCTCGGCGGCCTAGGCATCAAGGTCGGTGAGGGCGTACATGACGCGGCGACCGAACTTGCGAAAGCGCGGGCCACCACCCATCACGCGCTGCTTTTCCAGCGTCCGTGGACTCAGGCGCAGGTACGCGGCGGCTTCGTCGTTGGTGAGGTAGCGGGGTGGCTGGGCGTTGTGCGGCGTGGCGGCGGGCGCCTCCTGGGGCCGCAGCGGTGCGTATCGCATGAGGTGATCCTCCATCAAGTCCGGCGCACGATGCGACCGGTGGAGGCAGTCTCAGAAAACGCCAGCCGCCTGCTCAGGGCCGTTTTGGCTATGGGCAAAACGGCCCTGTTCAAGAGGGTCGTTCTGCAGCAGGCGGCGGTAGCCGCCGCGCATCAGCGCCTCGCCGCGCCGCACCAGGCGGCGCGTGCGGGCCCGCAAGCCACTATCAGTGTGCCAGCCCGCCGCCACGGCGTCGGCGCCGAACAGGCCGGTCGCCACCTCGCGCAGAGACGCGCCTGCCAGGTAGCCGTCGAGTGCTTGCAGGCTGTGCAGTTCCTGAAGGGCCGTTGGCGATGGGCGTTCCCGTGCCTGGGCAAAGGCTTGCGGGCTGTGGCCCTCCAGCGAGGCCACGCCGAGCGCCAGGGCGCGATGGCTGGCCCGCGCAGCCTCTGCCGTGAAGCTAGTCGCGGCTCGGGTACCGAAAGCGCAGGCCATGCCATCGCGCAGACCGGGAGCCAATGCGAGGCGCAGATGCCGCCCCGGCAGGTCCACGGCCAGCCGCAGGCGCCGGCCATCAGAGTGCAAGCGCTTATGGCCCGGCAGCGCCCAAAGGTCGAACCGCCAGCCCTCTTCGGGAGCATCCAGGTCGGGATGCAGTTGCGCCGAGGCGGCCGGATCGGGTCCCCAGTCCGGGTGCGCATCGCGCGCATCCAAGGCGGGATCTTCGAGCGAGCGCAGTCCCCAGCGCTGCGCCGCATCGGGCCTGTGCCGGCGGCGCTGCCAGTCGCTCTGATAGTCGGGATGGCGGCGTAGATACTCCCAGGCCAGTCCGGGGCCATCGAGATGCAGCACGTAAAGATAGGCGGCGCTGGGATGCCAAGGATGCCCGTGGCGGATGTCGGTCGCTTCCATGAGCACGCTCTGTGAAGTGGAAGAAACGTCGCCATCGGCGGGGGGTTACACTGTGGAAATAAGACCGATGGGGACCGCTGCGTTGCGCAACGGGTCCGAATGCGACGGCTGCGCAGTGGGTAACCCGCGCGCGGCAGCGCCGACGGTGCTGCAAGATGCGTCCCGCATCATGGCCGTTTGCGCCTGAGATGCGCGGATTGGCGCAAGAATCCGGATTCAGGCCGTGCAGGTCTTGCGCGAGACCGAAACGGCCTCAATGCGCGCGGGTTGCGGTCCATCGAAGTCGGCATCGCTCAGTCGGTGATCGAGCCATTTTCCTCGGCCAGCCGCACGTACTCCGAGAGTGGCCGTACCGCCTGGAAGTATCGATCCCGTCGTACTGGAAGCTTACGCGGTCCAACGATGCCGGCCAGGTCGGACAGCTTGACCGTGCCCAGGGCTGGCATGCCGATGCCGAGGTCAATGAGCCCCCAGGCCGTATCGCCATCGGCCGGATCGAGCGAGGCCAGCAGCCAGCTCGCATGCGCGTCCGGGGTGAACAAGCGAACTACAGGCAGTGGATCGACGAGTTGGCCAAGGGCGCGCGTCCTGCCGTTGGCCAGGAGCCGAACGCGTTCGTCAGTCGTGGTCAGTGGCAGGTTCATGGTAGGCGCTCCACAAAAGCGGGAACGTGCTTTCGTGCGTAAGCACGGGTATGCAAGCCATCAAATCCATCAAAGCACGAAAGCACACAGGCGTCTTTCTCGGAATCCGTAAAGCTACGAAAGCGACGTTCCGGATCGGATGAAATCCGCCGATGTGGTTTTCTGTAAAGGCACGGATCGCGTAATGAGTTAAAGATAACGTGGTTTTAGTTGTACGGCAAAACCACGCTGCTGCTCATGCAGAAGCGAACCGTTCAACGTGGCCGCCCGATTGGCGCCACCACCTACGATGCCCGTCTGGCGCGCGCCTTCGGCGCGGCGGTGCGTGCGCTGCGCAGTGAAAAAGGGCTCGGACAGGAGTTGCTGGCGCATCGGGCCGGCGTCGAGCGGTCGCATATGGGCAAGGTGGAGCGTGGCGAACACCTGCCCACGCTGGCGATCGTCTTCAAGATCGCCCAGGCGCTTAAGTGCAGTACGGCTGTACTGATGGCCGAAACGGAGCGGCAGCTTGCTGCCGTGCCGGAGGCTGCCGATGAAAGCGCCCCGCCTGGAGGCGGGGCGCGTTGAGCGGCCGTCAGGCCGCCTGGGGCTTGCTGCGCGACCAGAGCAGGTCGTATGTGCCGTCCTCGCTTTCGAGCAGGCGGGCATAGATCGGGGTCGGAAACGAAGGGTCGTCGAGGGTCACGGAGATGTAGTCACGCCCGGCCTCGCTGGTCTTTTTCCAGCCTGCACCGATGTCGTGGCCGGCGGCCTGGACGCGGAAGTCAGGGGCCTTCTCGCTGTCGCTCTTGTCGTTGGGTACCAGCTTGACCTTGATGTTGAGCATCAAGGTGTGCAGCGTGCCGATGTAGCCGTTCTTGTCTGCGGTGAAGGTGCCGATGTTAGCCATGGTGATTTCTCCTTTCGGGTTGACCAAGGTCGCGCCAGTGCGTCCTTGTTGTGATCCGGCCGGTGGAGGATGGGCTGGCCGCACCGCGCAGCGGTCGCAACGCAGTGGAGAGCCTGGAGGCGAAAAGAATTTGTTCCGCGAGGAATGCGCGTAGCGCAGGGGAAATTGTTTTCGCTGGAAGGTTGCGGCCATGAAGCCCAAGGCGCAGCCGTGCCTCCACCAGGATTCACGACAAACAAGGACGTACTGGCGCTGCCTCAATCCGAATGGTGACATGGCCGACTCGGCCTCTCCGCTGGAGGGCTACATTGGCACGCTGCATACCCTGTTCGCGCACGCCGCACCCCAACGGCAAGAGCGACCGCGAGAAAGCTGGCGTCGCCTACGGCGGCGTCCTGCCTCGTCATGGCGGCAAGGCAGAAGACCCGCGAGGCCGGGCACGAACACTGTGCTACTGACCCATCCTTCGTGTCCGGGCTATTGAACCGCCAGCGTGGGGGACAGCACGCACCTGCACAACCTGCCGCAGCAAGCGCCAGCGTGTTTGCCCGCGCCCCGCCTCCAGGCGGGGCGCTGGTCGATCCGATCCGGCGCAGCCGGTTCGGCCGCTGGGAGGGGCGCCAAGCGGCGCGCGGCGGGGATAGCCCGTAGGGCGGTCCCCTGGAGGCAAGCGCAGCGCGCAGCACCGGGCGCGGCCACTGCAGCGCCCGGTTTTGCATTCACCGCGCCCAGGCCGGAACGGCCTGGGCGCGGTGCTGAACGCCTTCCGCGAAGCGCCCCGGCCTCGACCGGGGCGCTTGCCTTCTGCGCGGGTTAAGCGGCCAGCGCCTCGGAGGACTCATCCACCCTTGCCTCGGCGTTCTCTGGGGTGTCCTGGCCGTCTTCCTGCGCGGCCTCCTGCGGACCTGCGATCTTGCAGAAGGCGGGCATCCAGCCCGTACCCTCGGCCAGTCACGTGCAGGCAGCCGGCAATTCTGGAGCCGTCAACTCCATCCTAGGCTCTGTACGAAAAATACTGGCGCAGACAGCGCAGCGTGCAAGCGAGCGTGACCATCGCCGCGAAACTTTTTGCCAGCTTGTCGTAGCGAGTGCCGATCCTGCGACTCTCCTTCAGCCAGCCGAACATC
>NZ_LNUP01000001.1:53650-269231 GCF_001512295.1 Pseudomonas sp. EpS/L25
TCACAAGCACCCACACGAATTGCTTGATTCAACTTGTTAAAGAGCAGTTGGCTGCGACCCGAGCCGCTAACCGAGGCGCGCATTCTACGCCAGCCTCACATCCTGTCAAGCGTTGATTTGAACTTTTCGTTTCAACTCAACCACTTGCGCCACCCTGACCGGCCTAGCCAATCTCGGCAGCGGGAGGCGAATCCTACAGCATCCCAAGACGCTGTCAACCCCTCCCCTTCACTGCGCCATCACCCGAAGGCGTTGACCCAACCGCGAGGACTCCGTGGAGCACTCGCCCGACCCAGACCTAAGTGCTTGATTTTCAAGCCGCTTCAGCGTCTGCGCCGGAAGTGGGGCGCATTATAGGGGAGTTTCGGAACAGGTCAACAGGTTATTTCAACTTTATTGCGGAGCGTGGGCGCGAATGAGCTGCGCCATCTCTGCAACCGCCTGCTTGAAGCCGACGAAGACGGCATGGGCCACGATGGCATGGCCGATGTTCAGCTCGTTGATACCAGGCAGCGCGGCTATGGCCTGGACATTGTGGTAATGCAGGCCATGGCCGGCATTGACCACCAGCCCGAGGCCGGCCGCGAATTCCACGGCCTTGGCCAGGCGTTGCAACTCGTGGGCTTGCTCTTCCGGGCTCTCGGCTTCCGCGTAGCGACCGGTATGGAGCTCGATCACTGGAGCGCCACTGTCCTTGGCAGCCTGAATCTGTTGCAGATCCGCATCTATAAAGAGAGAGACTTCGGAATCGGGCAGCGCGGCAACGGCGCCGCGAATGCGCTCGACCTGAGCGAGCACGTCGAGCCCGCCTTCGGTGGTCAGCTCTTCCCGACGTTCGGGCACCAGGCAAACGTGCTGCGGGCGGATCTCCCGGGCGAAGGCCAGCATTTCCGCCGTCAGGGCCACCTCGAGGTTCATGCGGGTCTGCAGGAGTTCGCGCAGCAATCGCACATCGCGCTCCTGGATGTGCCGACGATCCTCGCGCAGGTGCAGGGTGATACCGTCCGCGCCTGCTTCCTCGGCATCCAGCGCGGCCTTGACTGGATCAGGGTAGCGCGTCCCCCGGGCCTGGCGCAGGGTGGCGACATGATCGATGTTGACGCCCAACAGAACACGACGAAGCTCATTCATGGCTGGATTCACTTGGTTTGGCGAACAATTCGCGACTCATCAGGGGCTTGCTGCCCAGGTGTGGTGCCAGGGCCTGACGCATCAGGCGCTTGGCCGCGCGGACTACGGTGGGATCGTCCCACTCACCCCGTTCGAGTGCCAGGATTTCCGCGCCAGCGAGACAGCCGGGGCGAACCTCGTCAACCGGATCGAAGCCCTGGTCCGGCAGGAAGCGGTACAACCGCTGCGCCTCGATGGGCTGACCACTCAGGGCGTGGCTGAGGGAGAAGCCGTACCCGAGCAGATCGAGCAGTCGCCACTCGAAGGTACGCAATAAAGGCTCGACCGGACGCCCTTGGGCCAAGGCCGCCAGGGTCAGACCGTATAGGTCGAACAGCGCGGGATAAGGATCTTCGGCCGGCAGCAGTCGGACTAGAAGCTCGTTGAGATAGAAGCCGCTGAATAATGCTTGCCCTTGAAGCAGGTGGGGCGGGGACAGGGCAGCCACCCTTTGCAGGTTCTTCAGTTCCCCTCGCCCGCCGATCTGGGCTTCGAGGGGAACGAAGGGTCTGGCCAGGCTTCCGGAACGGGAGCGGGCCGCGCGTAGAACCGTGCGGACCCGGCCGAAGGCGCCGAACACCTCGACCAGGGCACTGCTTTCGCGATAGGGACGTGAATGCAGGACGAACAGCGGTTCGGACGCCTGCGTCATCGCTAGAGGTCGGAATAGCCCAGGGAGCGCAGGGCGCGCTCGTCATCGGACCAGCCACCCTTGACCTTCACCCAGAGGTTGAGCATGACCTTGGCGTCAAACAGGGTTTCCATGTCCTGGCGGGCTTCCTGGCCGATCCGCTTGATGCGCTCACCCTTCTCACCGATGAGGATCTTCTTCTGGCCGTCGCGCTCGACGAGGATCAGGCCGTGGATATGCAGCACGCCGTTCTCGTACTTGAATTCCTCGATCTCGACGGCGACCTGGTAGGGCAGTTCGGCACCCAGTTGACGCATGATCTTTTCGCGGATCAGTTCCGCGGCGAGGAAGCGACTGGATCTGTCGGTGATCTGGTCTTCGGGGAAGAAGTGCTCGCCTTCTGGCAGGCGTTCAGCGACCAGCTCTTCGAGCGCCTCGAGGTTGTGGCCGTGTTGGGCGGAGATCGGAATGAGCGTGGCTTCCGGCAATTGCTCCTGCAGCCATTGCAGGTGCGGCAGCATGTCGGCCTTGTCTTCGAGGCGGTCCATCTTGTTGACGGCGAGCAGCACCGGGCACTTCACGAAGCGTACCCGCTCCAGCACCATCTGGTCTTCGTCGGTCCAGCGGGTGCGATCGACCACGAAGACCACGACGTCCACATCGCGCAGGGCGGTGACGGCGGTCTTGTTCATGAAGCGGTTGAGCGCCTTCTGGTTTTCCTTGTGCAGGCCGGGGGTATCGACATAGATGGTCTGCACCTCGCCCTCGGTCTTGATGCCGAGCATGTTGTGTCTCGTGGTCTGCGGCTTGCGCGAGGTGATGGCGAGCTTCTGCCCCAGGATATGGTTGAGCAGCGTGGACTTGCCGACGTTGGGGCGGCCGACGATGGCTACGTAGCCACAGCGCGATGTATTCAGCTCATCATTCATGACCATTCTCCACGCCCAGGGCGATCAAGGCCGCCGAGGCAGCTATCTGTTCGGCGATACGGCGACTGGCGCCCTGCCCCGTCGTCTTCTCGCTGAGCATCGCGATTTCGCATTCGACGAAGAACACCCGGCAATGGGGCTCGCCTTCGATGGCGACCACTTCGTAGCGCGGCAGCTCGCAGGCGCGTGCCTGCAGGAATTCTTGCAGGCGCGTCTTGGGATCCTTGTTGGTATCGACCGGCGTCAGCTCGCGCAGTTGCGGGCCCAGCCAGGCCATGACCCGCTCCTTGGCCGCATCCATGCCGGCGTCGAGGTAGATGCCGCCGATCAGGGCTTCCATGGCGTCGGCGAGGATGGATTCACGGCGGAAGCCACCGCTCTTGAGTTCACCGGAGCCCAGGCGCAGGTAATCGCCCAGTTCGAAGCTGCGGGCCAGCAATGCCAGGGTCTCGCCTTTCACCAGCTTGGCCCGCAGGCGGGACAACTGGCCTTCGCGGGCCTGGGGAAAGTGCTCGTAGAGGGCTTCGCCGATGATGAAGTTGAGGATGGCATCACCGAGGAATTCCAGGCGCTCGTTGTTGCGACCGGCGAAACTGCGATGGGTAAGGGCGAGCAGCATCAGGTCCGGGTCCTGGAAGGTATAACCCAGCCGACGCTCGAGGCGATCTAGAGATAAAGTCACGGGAGATTTATACGGAAATCACGGTTGAAACGAACGACCAGATCGATGTTGCGAATCAGGTGTTCACGTTCTTCGTAGTCGAGGTGGACCAGCAGACGGTTGCCGTCGACCTCGACGCGCATGGCCTTCTGCAGATCGAGATCGCGGATGTCGTTCACCTGCATACCCTTCCCCACATAGCTGTAGACGTCGGACACGCTGCGAATCTGCTGGTCGTGGTTGTCGCCAATGGATTCGATGACCTTGCTCAGGGCATTGTAGTCCATGTAATGAGGGATGAGCTTGAAGGCGGTACTGGCGAGGAAGGCGATGATGCAGAGCGCCAGGAGGCCGCCGAGGAACGACAGACCCTGCTGACGAGACGGACGACCGGGCGCACTGCGATTGATCATCGAATGATACCTACGCGGGACAGGGTGGGCATGCTCTGCAGCTTGGGTTCCGGCCAGCTCAGCCAGACGGCGAAGGCCTTGCCGACGATATTGCGGTCGGGAACCATGCCGAGCAAGTCGCGCGGGATGTTGGGGTCATCCCAGTAGCGACTGTCATTGGAGTTGTCGCGGTTGTCGCCCATCATGAAGTAGTGGCCGGCGGGGACCTTCCACTCGTGATCGGGCTCCATGCGATAGCGGGTCATCTCTTCGCGGATCAGGTGCTCGGCCTTGCCGAGCTGCTCCCTGAACAGCTTGACGCTGCCCAGCGAGCCCGGCTCGTCGCCCACCAGTTGTTCGCTGACGCGCTGGCCGTTGATGTACAGCTGCTTGTCGCTGGTGTAGCGGATGGTATCGCCCGGCACGCCGACGACGCGCTTGATGTAGTTGACGCTGGGATCGCTGGGATAGCGGAACACCATGACGTCACCGCGCTGGGGGTCGCCGACGGGAATGACCTTGAGGTCGATCACCGGCAGGCGGATACCGTAGGCGAATTTGTTCACCAGGATGAAGTCACCCACTTCCAGGGTCGGCTTCATGGATCCCGAGGGAATCTGGAAGGGCTCCACCAGGAAGGATCTGAGGATCAGCACGATGGCCAGGACCGGGAAGAAGGACTTGCCGTACTCGACCAGCGCCGGCTCCTTGTTCAGCTGTTCCAGCACGACCGGGTCCGGCTCGCTGACCTGCTGGCCGTAGGTCTGGATCGCCTTGCGCCGGCGCGGCGCCAGGACCAGCAGATCGATGAGCGCCAGCGCCCCACAGACGGCGACGGCAATTACCAGCAGCAGAGGGAAGTTCAGAGACATGGGCTTCAGCTATCCACCTTGAGCACGGCCAGGAAGGCCTCCTGAGGAATCTCGACGCTACCGACCTGTTTCATGCGCTTCTTACCCGCCTTCTGCTTTTCCAGCAGCTTGCGCTTACGGGAGACGTCACCGCCATAGCACTTGGCCAGGACGTTCTTGCGCAACGCCTTGACCGTGGTCCGGGCGACGATCTGACCGCCGATGGCCGCCTGGATCGCCACGTCGAACATCTGCCGCGGGATCAGCTCCTTCATCTTCTCGGTCAGGGCGCGCCCCTTGTAGTGCGCCTTGTCGCGATGGACGATAAGAGCCAGGGCGTCGACCTTCTCGCCGTTGATGAGGACGTCTAGCTTGACCAAGCTGGCGGCTTCGAAGCGATCGAAGCTGTAGTCCAGCGAGGCGTAGCCGCGACTGACCGACTTCAGGCGGTCGAAGAAATCCAGGACCACTTCGTTCATCGGCAGGTCGTAGCTGACCTGCACCTGGCTGCTGAGGAACTGCATGTCGCGCTGGACGCCACGCTTCTCGATGCACAGGGTGATGACGTTGCCCAGATGCTCCTGGGGCACCAGGATGTTGGCGCGCACGATGGGCTCGCGCATCTCGGCGACGGAAGCCAGGTCGGGCAACTTGGAGGGGTTGTCGACATAGATGATGCTGCCATCCTTGAGCACCACCTCGAAGACCACAGTCGGCGCCGTGGTGATGAGGTCGAGATCGTACTCCCGCTCCAGGCGCTCCTGGATGATCTCCATGTGCAGCATGCCGAGGAAGCCGATGCGGAAACCGAAGCCGAGGGCCTCTGAGCTTTCCGGCTCGTATTGCAGGGCGGCGTCGTTGAGGGTCAGCTTCTGCAGGGCCTCGCGGAAATCCTCGAAGTCATCGGAGCTGACCGGGAACAGACCGGCATAGACCTGCGGCTTGACCCGCTGGAAGCCCGGCAGCATGGCGACGTCCGGGGTGGCGCTGAGGGTCAGGGTGTCACCGACCGGGGCACCGAGGATTTCCTTGATGCCGGCGATGATGAAGCCCACCTCGCCCGCCTTGAGGTCGACCGTTTCGGTGTGCTTGGGCGAGAAGACGCCGACGCTGTCGACCTGGTGGACCTTGCCGGTGGACTTGACCAGGATCTTGTCGCCCTTCCTGACCCGACCGTGTTTGACGCGCACCAGAGAGACGACGCCCAGGTAGTTGTCGAACCAGGAGTCGATGATCAGCGCCTGCAAGGGGGCGTCGATCTCGCCCTCGGGCGGCGGGATGACCTTGACCAGTTGCTCGAGCACCTCGGGCACGCCCATGCCGCTCTTGGCGCTGCAGGGCACGGCGTCGGTGGCGTCGATGCCGATGATGTGTTCGATCTCGGCCTTGACCTTCTCCGGCTCGGCCTGGGGCAGGTCCATCTTGTTCAGCACCGGCATGACCTCGAGGCCCTGCTCGATGGCGGTGTAGCAGTTGGCGACCGACTGGGCTTCCACGCCCTGCCCGGCGTCCACGACCAGCAAGGCGCCTTCGCAGGCGGCCAGGGAGCGGCTGACTTCGTAGGTGAAGTCGACGTGGCCGGGGGTGTCGATGAAGTTGAGCTGGTAGGTCTTACCATCCTGGGCCTTGTAGTACAGCGTGACGCTGTGGGCTTTGATGGTGATGCCGCGCTCGCGCTCCAGATCCATGGAATCCAGAACCTGGGCCTCCATTTCCCGGTCGCTCAAACCACCACAGATCTGGATGAAGCGATCCGCAAGGGTCGACTTGCCGTGATCGATGTGGGCGATGATGGAGAAATTGCGGATATGGCTCAGATCACTCACGAATCAGCACTCGAATAGCCAGCAGCGGAACATCCGCCGGGAAAATAGCGGGGGAGTTTACCTGAATGCGGCAAACAAGGGGACTTACGCCGTTCGAGCGGACAAAAAGAAGGGGCAGTCGCCTGCCCCTTCCCGGGTGACGCCTGCCGTTACTTGCTGGGCAGCTTAAAGGTGATGAAGCTGGCGCGCCCGTCGCGTACCACGCGCATCGAGATGGGGCGGCTGGCCGGCAGCGCCGAGGTGATCTTCTCGAAGGCGCTGGCCGATTCGATGGGCTGGTTGTTCAGGTGGGTGATGACGTCGCCCGGGCGCAGACCGATGGCCGCGGCGGGGCCGTCGCCACTGAGCTTGTTGATCACCACGCCACCCTGGATATCGAGCGTCTTCTTCTGCTCGGCGGTCAGGTTGGCCACGGCGATGCCCAGGCGATTGCTCGCCCGATCGGAGCCACGCTCGCCACCGGAGGCCAGGTCGTCGTCCTTGGGCATGTCGCCCACGGTGACGCTGATGGTCTGCCGCTTGCCTTCCCGGATGATTTCCATGTCGGCCTTGGCACCTGGCTTGAGATTGCCGATCAGGTGCGGCAGGTCGGCGGATTCCTCGATCTTCTGGCCATTGACCGAAAGGATGACGTCGCCCACCTTGATGCCGCTCTTGGCGGCCGGGCCGTCGTCCAGGGTCTGGGCCACCAGGGCGCCGGCCGGACGGTCGAGACCGAAGGACTCGGCGAGATCCTTGTCGACTTCCTGGATGACCACGCCCAGCCAGCCACGGCTGACCTTGCCATCGGCGCGCAGCTGGTTGGCCACGTTCATGGCGACGTCGATCGGGATGGCGAAGGACAGGCCCATGAAGCCACCCGAGCGGGTGAAGATCTGCGAGTTGATCCCCACGACCTCCCCCTTCAGGTTGAACAGCGGACCGCCGGAGTTGCCCGGATTGATGGCGACGTCGGTCTGAATGAAGGGGACGTAGCTTTCGTTAGGCAGGCTACGGCCCTTGGCGCTGACGATACCGGCCGTCACCGAGTGGTCGAAACCGAAGGGCGAGCCGATGGCCAGCACCCATTCACCCACCTTCAACTGGTCGGAATTGCCCAGCTTGAGGGTGGGCAAGTCCTTTGCTTCGATCTTGAGCAGGGCGACGTCGGTGCGCGGATCGGCACCGATCAGCTTGGCGGTGTGGTCGCTGCGATCGGACAGGCGCACGATGATCTCGTCGGCGTCGGCGACCACGTGGTTGTTGGTCAGGATGTAGCCATCGGGGGAGATGATGAAGCCGGAACCCAGCGATTGGGCCTGTTCCTGCTTGCCGCGCGGAGTGCGCGGCATCTGCGGAATGCTGCGCTCGAAGAATTCACGGATGCCGGGCGGCAGGCCATCCAGATCGGGCATGCCCATGGCCGCCGGCCCGCGGCCTTCGGGAATCTTCTGGCGGGTACTGATGTTGACCACGGCCGGAGAGGCGGCCTCGACCAGGCTGGTGAAGTCCGGCAAGTCGGCCCGAGCCATGGCCGCCATTCCCATCAGCCAAAGCCCCATCAGGGCAGCCGTGTAATGCTTGAAATTGCGCATGCGCGTGCAGCTCCACTCTATCCAATGACTTGAACGCATCGTTGGCGACTGACGTTTCACCCCAGTGGGGCGAGCATAGTCAATGACGACTGGCAGCAGAAATATCATGCCCTTGCTGAACGATAGCTTTCGAAGCATTTTCCCAGGTCAGAAAAAGACACCAGGCATAAAAAACGGCGACCGGACAGGGTCCGGTCGCCGTTTCGAGGCGAAGCCAGCGGATCAACGCTGGGCAGGGGTTTCCTGCTGATCGCCAGCGGCAGGCTGGTCGGCCTTGCTGTTGGCGTTCGCCTTGGTGCTTTCTTCGCTAAAGCTGGCCAGCACGGCCGGGCTACGGGCGGGCTGCGGCACGCTCAGTTGGCTCGGGGTCTGTTGGGCCAGGCCCTGGGTGGAAACGTCGGACTGGTTATACATCCGCACACCCGCCAGCACGGCGAAGGTGACGGAGGCAGCGACCGCAACGCGGCCAATACCCGACCAGCCCGACCAGCGACGGCTGGCGACCGGCGCGGCAGCAGGGGCTGCCGGTGCAGCGGCCACCTCGTCGCGCTCCAGGGTGCTGGTGACACCACGGGCAATGTCCAGATTAGGCATCATCGGCTCGCCACGAATGACGGCACTGACCATGGCGTAGCGCGACCAGGTGGCGCGCAGTTCCGGGTCCTTGCTGACCTCGGCGAGTACACGCCGGGTTTCGAATTCGTCCGCTTCGTTATCCATAACAGCGGACAGGGATTCCAGCAGGGCTTCACGACTCATACGTATTACCTCTCTAAAAGCTGTCGCCGCTGTCTATGCATCACGCAGCAGGGGCTGCAGTGCTTTGTCTATCGCTTCCCGCGCTCGGAAAATCCGAGACCGGACCGTTCCCACTGGACACTGCATGACATTCGCAATGTCCTCGTAGCTGAGGCCTTCGAACTCACGAAGGGTCAGCGCCGTGCGCAGATCTTCCGGGAGCTGCTGGATGGTACGGTGCACGGTGGCCTCGATTTCATCCCGTAGAAGAGACCGCTCCGGGGACTCGATATCCTTTAGAGCGTGGTCGCCTTCATAAAATTCCGCATCTTCGGCGCTGACGTCGCTGTCCGGTGGACGACGACCCCGGGCAACCAGATGATTCTTCGCCGTATTGATGGCGATGCGATAGAGCCATGTGTAGAAAGCACTGTCGCCGCGGAAGTTCCCGAGTGCCCGATAGGCTTTGATGAAAGCCTCCTGAGCGACGTCCTGGGCTTCCTGGGTGTCATGCACGAATCGCACGATCAGACCGAGAATCTTGTGCTGGTACTTGAGCACCAGCAGATCGAAGGCACGCTTGTCACCACGTTGCACACGCTCGACGAGCTGTTGGTCCTGCTCCTGCGTCGGCAGAGCTGGCTTGCTGTCCTTGGCTTGCAGTTCGGTATCGTCCTTGCTTTCACTCTCGAGGCGCGCTGCTAGACTGGGCTGTTGCACGAAAGTTCTCCCCTCCACAGCAGTTGATGAGCGAGCATTCAATGGCTGCTGATCGCTCCTGGGTATTGCTGATTAGCTTTGGCAGACGTCCCACCTTTCGTCCAGGCATTCCAGCCACACGGATGGGCAATTATCTGTACATAGACCCGGCTCGGTACCGATGAGTTCCCTGAACGCGCCCGGCGGGTGGCTATGCCGTCGGCCACCTTGTTCCTATACTCGCCGATCCGGCGAGAAGGAAACGACATGGCGCGTCACCTGGAATTCGATGTTCTGGTAATCGGCAGTGGCGCGGCAGGCCTCACGCTCGCCCTCAATCTTCCGGCGACGCTCTCGGTCGCGGTGCTGAGCAAGGGCGAGCTGGCCCACGGTTCGACCTACTGGGCCCAGGGCGGCGTCGCCGCCGTGTTGGACGAGGGCGACACCGTCGAGGCGCACGTGCAGGATACCCTAATCGCGGGTGCCGGGCTGTGCGACGAGGACGCCGTGCGTTTCACCGTCGAGCACAGCCGCGAGGCCATGCAGTGGCTGATCGACCAAGGCGTGCCCTTCACCCGCGAACCGGCCGAGGGCAAGGGCGGCCTGGGCTTTCACCTGACCCGCGAGGGGGGGCACAGCCATCGGCGGATCATCCATGCCGCGGACGCCACCGGCATGGCGATCTTCGACACCTTGCTGCGCACCGCCGAAGGCCGGCCCAACATCCAGCTGCTGAGCCAGCGGGTGGCGGTGGACCTGATCACCACCGAGAAGCTCGGTCGACCGGGCCAGCGCTGCCTCGGCGCCTATGTGCTGGATCGGACCAGCGGTGCGGTGGACACCTTGCACGCCCGCTTCACCGTGCTGGCCACGGGCGGCGCCAGCAAGGCGTACCTCTATAGCACCAACCAGGACAGCGCCAGCGGCGACGGCATCGCCATGGCCTGGCGCGCCGGTTGCTCGGTGGCCAACCTGGAATTCAACCAGTTCCACCCGACCTGTCTCTATCATCCCCATGCGCGCAGCTTCCTGATCACCGAGGCCTTGCGCGGGGAAGGCGCCGTGCTGCGGTTGCCGGATGGCGAGCGCTTCATGCCGCGCTTCGACGAGCGTGCCGACCTGGCGCCGCGGGACGTGGTGGCACGCGCCATCGACCACGAGATGAAGCGCCTGGGCGTCGACTGCGTGTTTCTCGATATCAGCCACAAGCCGGCGGACTTCATCCAGGAACACTTCCCTACCGTCCATCGCCGCTGTCTGGAGCTGGGCATCGACATCACCCGCGACCCCATCCCGGTGGTGCCGGCGGCGCACTACACCTGTGGCGGCGTGCGGGTCGATGCGCACGGGCGTACGGAGCTCGCCGGCCTCTATGCCATCGGTGAGACCAGTTGCACCGGCCTGCACGGCGCCAATCGCATGGCCAGCAACTCGTTGCTGGAGTGCTTCGTCTATGCCCGCTCGGCGGCGCTGGACATCCAGGCGCAGCAGACGCAGGTGGCGATGCCGCGCGAGCTCCCGGACTGGGACGCCAGCCAGGTGACGGATTCCGACGAGGACGTGGTGATCGCCCACAACTGGGACGAGTTGCGGCGCTTCATGTGGGATTACGTCGGCATCGTACGGACCACCAAGCGCCTGCTCCGCGCTCGGCATCGCATCCGCCTGCTGATGGACGAGATCGACGAGTTCTACAGCAACTATAGAGTCAGCCGCGACCTGATCGAATTGCGCAACCTGGCGCAGGTGGCGGAGCTGATCATCGAGAGCGCCCTCGCCCGCAAGGAAAGCCGCGGCCTGCACTTCACCCTGGATCATCCACAGACCGATAGCTATGCCCGGGACACTATCCTGGCACCGCGAAGCGGCGAGGCGCGAAGCGAAGCCTGACCCGCAGGCGGCGGTGGGCAGCGGCGGACAGGCTGTCCCGGGCGAGGCACAGGCTGCGGGTACGACGCTCACCGGGAAATCGATAGCGCAGGACGATGAGCAACGGCAGCGCCAGGCTGTCCGGTCGCAACTGGACGGCCTGCCAGCCAGCGGCTGGGCACCAGAGTTGCCACCCTTCGGCATCGTGGCGCAGGCGGCGAGGTACCCGGGGATGCTGCTGGAGTTGCCGATAGCGCACGCGATGCGCCGACCAGAGCACGAGCAGCGTCAGCAGTATCTTGAGCGTCCAGGGGATGGCGGCGAGCCAGAGGCCGGCGACGCCAGCGAGCGTTATCGCGGCATGCAGCCGCAGGAGCGTCGGCGAGGCGCTCCAGCTGCATTCGAAGGGTTCAAGCCGGCTGGACACGGTCCAGGATCATGCGAACGATGATCTTCAGGTCGGCGTCTTCGGGTTCGCCACGCTGCATGAACCAGTGGAACATGTCCTGATCCTCGCATTCGAGCAGCTTGCGATAGCGGGCGCGATCCTCTTCGCCGAGCGAGGAGTAGACCTCCTGGACGAAGGGCACCAGCAGCACATCCAGTTCGAGCATGCCGCGACGGCTATGCCAGTACAATCTGTTGAGTTCGGTAGCTTCGGTACTCATGGGGACTCCTGCGACAATCGGCGCAGTATAAGCCCGAAGCGCGTCGCCGCGCAGTGCGCCTGACATTCCCCCCGGCGGAGCCTATGATGGGCGGCTTCACACGACAGGGAGCCTCCGCCGCAATGGCCGACTCGCCGTATTTCTGCCGCTTGACCCACGAAGGCGTCCTGGCCATCCGCGGGGTTGATGCGACCAAGTTCCTGCAGGGGCAGTTGACCTGCAACCTCAATTACCTCAGTGACGACCAGGCCGGCCTGGGCGGCCGCTGCACGCCCAAGGGGCGGTTGGTCTCCAGCTTCCGCATCGTCAGGCAGCCCGACGGCTATCTGCTGGCCATGGCGCAGGAACTGATCGAGCCGCAACTGACGGACCTGAAGAAGTACGCGGTGTTCTCCAAGTCGGTCCTGGCCGACGAGAGCGCCCAGTGGCAACGTCTGGGGCTCGACGCCACCGGCTTCGCCGCCACCTGGCCCGAGGCGGTCCTGGGCGCAACGGCCAACAGCGTCGCACCGGTGACCGGCGGCTTCGCCATCCGCCTGGAGGATGGTCGGGTGGAGGCCTGGCTGGGAGCGAATGCCACGCTGCCGACGCTGCCTGAGGTCGGCCTCGACGTCTGGCTGCTGGCGCAGGTGCGCGCCGGGGTGGGCCAGGTATTCGGGGCCACCCGCGAGCTGTTCGTGCCGCAGATGATCAACTTGCAGGCCCTGGATGGCGTGAGCTTCCGCAAAGGCTGCTACACCGGCCAGGAAATCGTCGCCCGCATGCAGTACCTGGGCAAGCTCAAGCGGCGCCTCTATCGCCTGGCCAGCAGCGATGCCCCCCCGGTCGTGGGTACGGAGTTGTTCTCGCCGGTGCACGGCAGCAGCGTCGGCGAGGTGGTACTGGCCGCCCCCGCCGCGGACGGCTGCGAGTTCCTGGCGGTACTCCAGGCAGATGCCGTGGAAGACGGACGTATTACCGTTGGCAGCTCGGACGGGCCAAACTGCCGTTTACTCGATTTGCCCTACTCACTCGATAGCGATCGTGAAATAAAGCGCTGAAAGGTTGGGATCGCCTTCCGCGCCACTCCATACAGGTACGTCATGACTCCTCTTGCTGAAAAAGTTGTCCAGGACCTTCTGCACGCGATCGATACCGACCGCGTGGTATTGCCCACGCTTCCCGAGGTGGCGCTGAAGGTGAGGGAGGCGGCCGAAGACCCCAACGTGGGCGTCGCCGAGCTGAGCCGGGTGATCGCCATGGACGCCGCCCTGACCGCGCGCCTGATCAAGGTGGTCAACAGCCCGCTGCTGCGTACCAGCAAGGAAATCACCGACCTGCAGATGGCCGTGGGCCGGCTGGGCATCAACTACACGGCCAACCTGGCCACGGGCCTGGCGATGCAGCAGATGTTCCAGGCCACCAGCGATGCCGTGGATCGCAAGATGCGCGAGGTCTGGAGCCAGGGCACCGAGATCGCCGCCATCAGCCATGCGCTGTGCAAGAAGTACACGCGCCTGATGGCCGATCGCGCCCTGCTGGCTGGCCTGGTGCACCAGATCGGCGTGCTGCCGATCCTGACCTACGCCGAGGAAGAGGAAGGCCTGTTGGCCAATGCCATCACCCTGGACCAGGTCACGGCGCTGATCCATCCGCAGATCGGCGAACGCATTCTCAAGGTCTGGGACTTTCCGGCCGACATCGCCTGCGTACCCCGTGAGTACTTGGCACTGCAGCGCCAGCCGGCGGCGGCCGACTATGCCGACATCGTGCAGGTCGCCACTCAGCTGCAGTCCGCCCGCCAGGGGCAGACGGTGGAGCTGCTGGCGCTGCCGGCGGCCAAGCGCCTCGGCCTGCACAACCAGCCCAACCTGGAGCAGGATCCGACCTTCTGGGACGCCGTGGAGCAGTCACGCACCCTGCTCGGCTGATCAACCTTCTTCCGCGGGAAACTCCACCCGCACCCGCAAGCCACCGAGGGCGCCGTCCAGCAACTGGATGCGCGCCCGATGGGCCGCGCAGATCTCGCCGACGATGGCGAGACCCAGCCCGGCGCCTCCGGACTGGGGGTCCAGCCGCTGGAAGCGTTCGAAGACCTTGGCCCGGGCATTGGCCGGGATGCCGGGACCGTCGTCTTCCACCTCCAAAACCGCCGGCGCCAGCACCCGCAGCACGATGTTGCCGCCCGGCTGGCTATGGGCCAGGGCATTCTCCACCAGGTTGCAGAGCAATTCGTTGAGCAGCGTGGGCTCGCCGATCACCGTACCCTTGGCGAAGGGTTCGAAGGCCAGGGCGACGCCCTTGGCATGGGCCAGGGGCGCCAGCGCCATGGCCAGCTCCCGCGCCAGCTCGCTGAGTTCCAGGCGCTCGGCGCCGCCTTCGGCGACGGCCTGGGCACCGCTTTCGATACGGGCCAGGGACAGTAGCTGATTGGCCAGGCGGGCCAGGCGATCGGTACTGGCCCGGGTCTCTTCCAGGGTGGCGTACCAGGCCTGGGGCTCGCGTTCCCGCAGACCCAATTCGACGCGGGCCTTGATCGCCGCTAGCGGGGTACGCAATTCATGGGCCGCATTGGCGATGAAGTCGGCCTGGCGTTCGAAGAGGCGGCGCAATCTCAGGGTGAAACCTTCCAGGGCATGCACCAGCGGCAGCAGCTCCTGGGGCGCGCGCACTTCGGGCAGCGGCCGCAGGTCGTCCACGCCCCGCTCCTCCACCGCCTGGCGCAAGCGTTCCAGGGGACGCAGGGCAGCCCCGACCGCCATCCACACCAGCAGGATGGCGCCCAGCCCCATCAGGCCCAGGCGAATCAGGGTGTCGGTGAGCAGGCTGCGGGCCACTTCCTCGCGCGCTTCGGCGGTCTCGGCGACGCGAATCTCGGCCATGCCGACCAGGTCTGGCTGGCTGACCGGCTGGGCCAGGCTGACCACCCGTACGTCCTTGCCGCGATAGGTGCCGTTGTAGAAGCGTGCCAGGGCGGGATAGTCGCGGGTCAGGGGGGCATCCGCCGGTGGCGGGGGGATTTCCTCGTAGCCGGATATCAGGCGGCCGCGGGTGTCCAGCACCTGGTAGAAGATGCGGCCGACGTTGTCGTAGGCGAAGTTGTCCAGGGCAATGTAGGGCACGTCGGCGCGCAAGGTGCCGTTGCTGGCCGACAGGCCCGCGGCAATGGTGCGGGCCGAGGCCAGCAGGGTGCGGTCATAGGCGACGTCGGCCAGTCGCCGGCCGTTGAGATAGGCGGCCAGGCTGCTGATCGCCAGGATCACCGCCAGCAGCACCACCAGCCGCAGCAGCAGTCGGCCACGCAGACTGCCGGCCGCCTTCGCCACCTCAGCCATGCTGTTCTTCCAGCAGATAACCCAGGCCGCGGAAGGTGACGATACGCACGGCGCCGGCCTCCAGCTTCTTGCGCAGGCGATGCACGTAGATCTCGATGGCCTCGGGACTGGCCTCTTCATCCAGACCGAAAACCTGGGCCGCCAGTTGCTCCTTGCTCATGACCCGGCCGGGCCGGGCGATGAGCGCCGCGAGCACGGCATGTTCCCGGGAGGTGAGCGGCAAGGCCTCCTCGCCCAGGGTGAAGCGCGAGGTATTCAGATCGTAGACCAGCGGTCCGCAGCGTTGCTGATGATCGCCGCCCAGCACGCTGCGGCGCAGCAGCGCCTTGACACGGGCTTCCAGCTCGGTGAGTTCGAAGGGCTTGGCCAGGTAGTCGTCGGCGCCCAGGTTGAGGCCCTGGACGCGATCCTTCACCTCGCCGCGGGCGGTGAGCATCAGCACCGGCAGGCGATCACCGCGCTCGCGCAAGCGAGCCAGCACCTCGAAGCCATCCAGGCGCGGCAGGCCGACATCGAGGATGGCCAGGGCGTAGCTTTCGCTCTGCAGCGCCAGGTCCGCGGCGACGCCGTCGGTGAGCAGGTCGACGTTGAGCCCGGCGCTCTTGAGTGCCTGGGCGACGCTTTCGGCCAGGGGCGGATGATCTTCGACCAGAAGGATGCGCACGGTTAAAGCTCCCGCCCAAGAGGTTGAAAAGTCGGAGTTTACCGGGATAAGCGCCGGCTGACTTCCCGCCCTGGCGGGACAATCGACGCCCTTCAGGGCTGAAAGGCTGTTGAAAGTTTGGCGGTCTAGAGTGAAAGGTAGCGGTCCCAGAACCGCATGATGCTTGCCCAAGCGCCACCCCTGGTTGGCCAACAACAATAACAAGCGGAACGACATCCATGCTCGCCCTCGTGCAGCTTTCCGTGCTCCCGTATCTCCTCCGCGAACGATCGCCGCCCTGGCGAGCCTGAGCCGTGTCCGCCTGTCAGCTTCTGAAATAACAACAAAAGGAAGACGTCGATGAGCACCACCTTGCGCAACCTCACCCTGACCCTGGCCGCCTCGCTGTTGTTGTCCACCCAGGCCATGGCCGAACCCAAGCGTCCCGAATGCATCGCCCCGGCCTCTCCGGGCGGCGGTTTCGACCTGACCTGCAAGCTGGCCCAGAGTGGCCTGGTGGAAGCCAAGCTGCTGGACAGGCCCATGCGGGTGACCTACATGCCCGGCGGCGTGGGCGCGGTGGCCTATAACACTGTAGTGGCCCAGCGGCCGGCCGATGGCGATACCATCGTTGCCTTCTCCAGCGGTTCGCTGCTGAACCTGGCCCAGGGCAAGTTCGGTCGCTTCGACGAGAAAGCCGTGCGCTGGTTGGCGGCGGTGGGGGCCAGCTACGGTGCCATCGCGGTCAAGGCCGATTCACCCTACAAGACCCTAGGTGACCTGGTCGAGGCGTTGAAGAAGGACCCCAGCAAGGTAGTCATCGGCTCCGGCGGCACCGTGGGCAGCCAGGACTGGATGCAGACGGCGCTGATCGCCAAGGCGGCCGGCATCAATCCCAAGGACCTGCGCTACGTGGCCTTGGAAGGTGGCGGCGAGATCGCCACCGCACTGCTGGGCGGCCACATCCAGGTCGGCAGCACCGATATCTCCGACTCCATGCCCCACGTCGAGGCTGGCAACATGCGCCTCCTGGCGGTCTTCGCCGAGCAGCGTTTCGACGAACCGGCGATGAAGGACATCCCTACCGCCCGCGAGCAGGGCTACGACATCGTCTGGCCGGTGGTCCGCGGCTTCTACGTCGGCCCGAAGGTGACCGACGAGCAGTACAACTGGTGGAAAGCCAGCTTCGACAAGCTGCTGGCATCCGAGGACTTCGCCAAGCTGCGTGATCAGCGCGAGCTCTTCCCCTTCGCCATGACCGGTGCCGAACTGGATGCCTACGTGCAGAAGGAAGTCGCGCGCTACCGCAGCATGGCCAAGGAATTCGGCCTGATCCAGTAACGAGCCCCCGCCCCTGGCGCCCCTCCGGGCGCCTTCGAGGATGTCGACATGATCTTCCAACGCGCCTTCATGGCGGTCTGGCTGGTGGCCGGGCTCGTCATGCTGTTCATCGCCCGGGATTACCAGGCGCCTTTCTCCTACGAGCCGGTCGGTCCGCGGGCCTATCCGATGCTGATGTTCGGGCTGATGAGCCTGGGCCTGGCCTATCTGATCATCCGTCCCACGCCGATCGGCGATGGCGAGGACCAGAAGCCGCTGGACGCTTCCTCGCTGCGCAAGGTGGTGGCCTGCTGCGTCATCCTGCTGGGCTACGCCCTGACCTTCCAGCCGCTGGGCTTTCCGCTGAGCGCCTTCATCACCGCCACCCTCTGCGGCCTGCTCTACGGCGGCCGCCTGGCGCCCTGCGCGCTGGTCAGCCTGCTGCTCTCGGTAAGCCTCTATGTGCTGTTCGATCGGGTGATGGAAGTCCCCCTACCCCTTGGCGTGCTGGAATTCCTGGAGGGCTGACATGGATACCCTGAACTTCCTGATGCAGGGCTTTGGCGTCGCCCTGACGCCGACCAACCTGATCGTGGCGCTGATCGGCACCTTGATCGGTACCGTGGTAGGCCTGCTGCCGGGTCTCGGCCCGATCAATGGGATCGCCCTCTTGATCCCGGTGGCCTTCGCCCTGGGCCTGCCGCCGGAGACCTCGCTGATCCTGCTGGCGGCGGTCTACCTGGGCTGCGAATACGGTGGCCGGATCTCTTCGATCCTGCTGAACATACCCGGCGAAGCCGCAACCATGATGACCTGCCTGGATGGCTATCCACTGGCCCGCCAGGGACTAGCCGGCGTGGCCCTGTCGCTGTCGGCCTGGAGTTCCTTCATCGGCGCCTTCATCGCCACCTGCGGCATGGTGCTGTTCTCGCCGCTGCTGGCGAAATGGGCCATCGCCTTCGGTCCGGCGGAATACTTCGCGCTGATGGCCCTGGCCATCCTCAGTCTCTCCGGCATGGCCGCCGAGAAGCCGGTCAAGACCCTGGTCGCCGCGCTCTTCGGCCTGGCCATCGCCTCGGTGGGCATCGATGCCAACAGCGGCGTCTATCGTTTCACCTTCGACAACGTGCACCTGGCCGACGGCATCGACTTCGTGATCCTGGTGCTGGGTCTGTTCTCGGTGAGCGAGTTGCTCCTGCTGCTGGAGCAGACACATCATGGCCAGGTCGCGGTCAAGGCCACCGGGCGCATGCTGTTCAACGTGCGCGAGGCGCGCAGCGTGTTCATGGTCAACCTGCGCAGTTCGGTGAGCGGCTTCATCATCGGCGTTCTACCAGGTGCCGGCGCGACCCTGGCCAGTGCCCTGGCCTACACCACCGAGAAACGCCTGGCCGGTACCGATGGCAAGTTCGGCAAGGGTGACCTGCGCGGCCTGGCGGCGCCGGAAACCGCTATCGGTGCGGCAGTGTGCGGCAACATGATCCCCATGCTGACCCTGGGCATCCCCGGCTCGGGTACCACCGCGGTGATGATCGGCGCCCTGACGCTCTACAACATCACTCCCGGCCCGCTGCTGTTCCAGAACGAGCCGAATCTGGTGTGGGGGCTGATCGCCTCGCTGTTCATCGCCAACGTGATGCTGCTGATCCTCAACGTGCCCATGGTGAAGATGTTCACCAAGATACTCGAGGTGCCGAACTGGTCGCTGGCCCCGGCCATCGCCATCATCACTGGCATCGGCGTCTACGCGGTGCATGCCACCACCTTCGACCTGGTGCTGATGGTCTGCGTGGGTATCTTCGGCTACATCATGCGCAAGCTGGACTTCCCGCTGTCGCCGCTGCTGCTGGGCTTCATCCTCGGCGAGCTGATGGAGACCAGCCTGAGACGCGCGCTGTCGATCTCCAATGGAGAGGTGGGCATCCTCTGGCAGAGCGGCATCAGCCAGGCCATCTGGATCGTCTGCATCCTGATGGTGGCCCTGCCCTTCTATCGTGCCTGGCGCAAGCGTCGCGCACCCAAGCCCGCGACCGTCTGAGGTCGGTGACACCAGCGCCCGCGGCCGGAGTCCTTCCGCCCGCGGGCTTTTTCATTCAGGAAGGTCTGAAGCTCTTCTTCGGGTAGATGTCATAGCGGCTGGACTTGCCCTCCAGCACGTAGCCCGGTTTCACGCCCTCGATGGCCGGCGCCTTGCGCGGGCGCTTGACCACCACCCGGTGGCTGGCGCGGGCCAAAGCCGCGGCCAGCAGCGCCGGGGCGTCCAGGTCGTCGCCCACCAGCGGCCGGAACAGGCGCATTTCCTTCTTCACCAGGGCGCTCTTGTCGCGGTGCGGGAACATGGGGTCCAGGTAGATCACCTCCGGCGCCTCACCCTCTTCGCCCTGCAGATAGGCGGTGGAGTCGGCCTGCACCAGGGTCATCAAAGCGACGATACTGGCCGCCTCGGGATCGCGGGCGGCGCGGGCCAGGCCGTCTTCGAGCAGGGCGGCGATCAAGGGCTGACGCTCCACCAGGGTGACCGGGCAGCCCAAGGTCGCGAGCACGAAACCGTCACGACCGAGGCCGGCGGTGGCGTCGAGGATGCGCGGACGCACGCCCGGACCGACGCCGACGGCCTTGGCGATCATCTGGCCGGCACCGCCGCCGAACTTGCGCCGGTGGGCAGCGGCACCTTCGGCAAAATCCACCCGCACCGGACCCGGCGCATCGGGACCCCGCTGAACCAGTTGCAGTCCTTGGACGCCGAGCTGCAGCGCGAAGTCCTCGTCGGTAGCCGTGCCCAGGGACAGCCCCAGGCGTGTCGCCCAGGCGGCCGCGGCGTCGGTGAAGGCAGGTTCCAGGGCTTCGACGATGAGCGAGGGACTGGGCATGGACAGGGGCGACTCGATGGCGGGAAGACCGGCCATTCTACCGGCAGACGCGAAAGCCACCCATGTCGACGTGGAAATGATCGCGGTGGGCGGCGTTGTAGTCCGGCCCCAGGGTGGTGTTGAAGGAGCGACAGGCGCCGTCACGTACCTGGCGCAAAAAGCGCTGCGCCTGGGGATCGCCGTTCCAGTCGCGCGCTACCGTGATCCGGCGACCATCGGCCAGGCGCAGGCCGGCGATATCGAGTGCGTTGGCGCTGGCATGCTGGCTGCGCCGCCCGCTGGCCCTCCCGTAGACGTTGCGGCAGGCGAAGCTGCCGTAGTGCTCCACCTGGGCTACCCGCTGCCCATAGACGGCCTCGGCCGCCGGCTGCAGCGCCTGCCGCTCGAACAGCGCGAAGCTCACCGCCAGCGGGCAACTGGCGATGAAACTACCGCTCAGCCGTACCCCTTCGCCCTGTTGGACGCGCACCGCGCGCTCCAGCGGGCAGTCGGCGGAACCAGGGTTGCCACGGAGTTCGCGATAGTTGAGCGCCGAGGTGGCCAGGGAGGCCGCGCAGTAGTCGGCATCGGCCTGCAGGCGCCAGAGCTTGAGCCGGGTGACCAGGTTGGTCGGTGCCTGGATGTCCAGGGGCGCCCAGGGGTTGTAGGCCGGCGGAATGCGTAGCCAGCCCTGGTCGAAGGCAGTATGCAGGCCGCCATAGAGCAGGATGACGAAACCGAGCAGGTGTCTGGCTTTCATGGAGCGACGGCAGGATTCGCGGGGACGATAGGTTTGAGACCGGAACGGCCTTTGGGAATGCCGGGAAAAACGTCGCCAAACGTATCGGGGCCGTTGGCCCTTACAGGAGGCCGAGTTGCTCGGTATCGGCCGTACGCAGGGTGGGCAACTCCGGCAGGCCGGGCAGCCGCTCGCGCAACTGGGCGTGGAATCTCAAGGCCAGTTCAGGTGCCTGGCGGTTGTCCGGCGTGTGCAGAAAGACGAAAGGCTGCTTGCCCGCCTCGATCCAGTCGGCGACGCGGCTGACCCACTTGGCCAGGTAGTAGTCGTTGGCGGCCAGCTCCAGGCGACCGATGAAGCGCACCTGGGGCTGGGCGCTGAAGGCCAGGGCCCGGGCCGGCACGCGTGGCTTCTTGGACTGTGCCAGGCGCACCGCCGGATCGCTCGGATCGGCGCTGAACAGCGCGGCGGAATCCAGGCCGATGCGCTCGACGCCCAGGTCCAGGAGCAATCGATTGAGGGCCCGCTCGGCGTCGCCCTTGTCGAAGAAGGCCAGGTGACGGACCTCTACCGCCAGGGTACGCCGCGGCGCCAGGGCGTCGAGGAACACCTTGAGTTCGTTCAACCGCTCCGGGCCGAAGCGACGAGGCAGCTGCAACCAGAGCGGACTGGCGCGCTCGCCCAGCGGCTCCAGCAGGTCGATGAAGGTACGGGCGCTGGAGAGTTGCACCCGCAGATCGTCGGCGTGGCTGATGTCCTGCGGAAATTTGGCGCAGAAACGAAAACCCGCCGGCATCACCTCGGCCCAATGGCGGATCTTGTCCGCCGATGGCCAGGCATAGAGGGTGGTGTTGCCTTCCACGGCATTGAACACCTGGGTGTAGCGCGGCAGGAAGTCAGCGGGACGCAGGCCGTGGTAGAGGCTCTCGCGCCAGGCGTTGTCGTTCCAGGAGGGACAGCCGAGAAAATACGGCAGCATCAGGCGTAGAGATCGAGACCCACGACGCTGGACGAGCCCTCGGGCTCCGCGCCGAAGGTGGCGGTACTGCCGTAGCTGGCCAGGGCCTGCTGGGCACGAGCCGTGAGGTTGCTGGCGAAGCGGCCTTCCCGCTCGCTGAGCACCAGGCCATTGGTGCCGGCATCGCCACTGTCGGTGGCGACAGCCGCCTCCACCCGACGTACCGGGGCGACATTCGACTGGGCAGTGCCGGCGTTTTCCCTGGCGATGGCGTTCTGGCGGGCGTCCTCGTCCCTCGCCACTTCGCGTACGGGGGTGACCGCGCGGGAGGAGCGATTCAGGGGATAGGCTGAGGAGGAATAGCCGCTGTCGATGCGCATGGCAGGTCCTGAACGGATGACGCTACTCTAGGTAGGGCCGAGGGCGGTGGCAATCAAGAGCCGGACGTCCGTCACGACGGGCGGACGAGCGGCCTTTGTCGCTTAGAGGCGCGCGCCCCATGCCCGGGTTCCGCGGTCTCAGACCGGCGTCTTGGGAGTGGCGACCCGGTCACGCAGATAGACCGGTTGGGCCGCTTCCGACTCCGCCGCCACGGCTTCGCCACGCGCCCAGGCCGCCGCGGCCAGCACCGCCAGGTCCCGGGCATGGGGCAGCAGGGTGGCGTCCACTTCGGTCAGTGGCAGGGCCATGCGGCACCCGTAGCCCCAGCCGGTGCCAGCGCCGAACCAGTCGCCAGTGGCGGCCTCGGGCAGCACGATGACTTCGGGGGCCAGCACGGCCTCCGCGCCCGCCGGCGCCATGACCTCGCCATCCAGGCGGTAGCAACCCCAGTAGACCTCGTCCATGCGCGCGTCGATGGCAGCGGCCACCTGGCTGACGCCCCGCTCGCGCCAGGCGCGCTGGGCGATGATCGCCAGGTTCGACACCGGCAGCACCGGGCGATCCAGGCCAAAGGCCAGACCCTGCACCACGCCGATGGCGATGCGCACCCCGGTGAAGGCGCCAGGACCACGGCCGAAGGCGATGGCATCCACCTGCGCCAGGGTCAGGCCGGTCTCGGCCAGCAGCTCCTGCACCATGGGCAGCACCCGCTGGGCGTGCAGGCGTGGGGCGATCTCGTAGCGATGGATGATCTCGTCGCCCAGGTGCAAGGCGACCGAGCAGGCCTCGGTGGCGGTGTCGAGGGCGAGCAGGATGGACATGGAGGGGAATCCGCAACATCTGAAAGGGCTGCGCATTTTAGTGTGGTGTTTCAGAAGTTAACTACACAATTTTGGCGGCGCTTTTTCGACATGTGCGGCGTTGCCACTCCTCGCCATAGCCCTGCCATGACTCGTCGCGGCGCCTGGCCCATGCCAAAAAATCACTCGCCAATTCTTGTGCGAACTTCTGAAACACCACACTAAAGTAAGACGGGGCGCGAGGGGACCCGCCCATCGGTCACGACACCAGGACGGTGCCCCGACCGGCCGCCTGCAGGCACAGGCGGCCGTTACCGGCTTTAGCTCAGCGCTTGCAGTACCTTGGCGGTGATGGCATCGACCGAGCCCACGCCTTCGATACGGCTGCACCTGGGCGTGCCCTGGGCGGCGCCGAGCTTCTGGTAGAAGTCCACCAGCGGCTTGGTCTGCGAATGGTAGAGCTCCAGACGCTTGCGAATGGTGGCTTCGCGGTCGTCCTCGCGCTGCACCAGCGGCTCGCCGGTCAGGTCGTCGACGTCAGCGACCTTGGGCGGATTGTGCTGCACGTGGTAGACGCGACCCGAGCCGGGGTGGACGCGGCGACCGGACAGGCGCTGGACGATTTCCTCGTCATCGACGGCGATTTCCAGCACGTGGTCGATCTTCACGCCAGCGGCCTCGAGGGCCTCGGCCTGGGGAATGGTGCGCGGGAAGCCGTCGAACAGGAAACCCTGGGCACAGTCGGCTTCCAGGATGCGCTCGCTGATCAGCGCGATGATGATCTCGTCGGACACCAGGCCGCCGCTGTCCATGATGTCCTTGACCTGCAGCCCCAGGGGGGTGCCGGCCTTGACCGCCGCGCGCAGCATGTCGCCGGTGGATACCTGCGGAATGCCGAATTTCTCAGTGATGAACCGGGCCTGAGTACCTTTGCCGGCACCGGGCGCTCCCAGCAGGATTACGCGCATCTGTTGCTCCTTAGAATGGTCTCGGACTGGCAGCCCGCGCGGGGCGCTGTCGCGATGATTGTTGTCGACGACACGAGACGGCCAAAGGGATCAACCATACACAGCGCCCCCAGGCCGCACAAGTTACCTAGCGTCGCAGGGACCGCGCAGGTCTCAGCGACCCACCGCCCCGGCGAACGCCCCCCTCACCTTCAGCCGGTATTGCGCAGTCCAGCCGCGATACCCGCCACGCTGACCAACAGCGCCTGGTCCAGCGCCGCCGGCTGGCTTTCGCCCGCCGCCCGGGCGCGTGCTAGCAGCTCGATCTGCAGCAGGTGCAGCGGATCGAGGTAGGTGTTGCGCACGGCGAAGAACACCAGGGTTTCCGGGTGATGCTCGAGCAACTCGCCCTGCCCCGTCAGCCGCAGTACCGCGACGCCGGCCTGCCGCAGCCGCTCGCGCAGCTGGCTGCCGAGTACCTGCAGCTCGTCTTCGACCAGGCGCTGGTCATATAGCCGCGCCACCTCGGCCTCGGCCTTGGCCAGCACCATCTCCAGCATGTCGATGCGGGTCTGGAAGAACGGCCAGCGCTCGCGCATCTCGCGCAACAGGGGCGACTCGCCGCGCCGCTCGGCCTGCTCCAGCGCGGCCTCCCAGCCCAGCCAGGCGGGCAGCATCAGCCGCGTCTGGGTCCAGGCGAAGATCCAGGGAATGGCTCTGAGGCTTTCCACCCCACCCTCCCGACGCTTGGCCGGGCGACTGCCCAGGGGCAGCCGACCCAGCTCCTGCTCGGGCGTGGCCTGGCGGAAATAGCTGACGAAATGCGGGTCTTCGCGGACCACCCCGCGGTAGGACTGGAGGCTGTCGCGGGCGAGGCGGTCCATCTGCTCGCGCCAGGCCGGCTCGGGCGCCGGCGGTGGCAGCAGGGTGGCCTCCAGCACGGCGCCCAGGTACAGCGCCAGGTTCTGCTCGGCGACCGCGGGCTGGCCGAACTTGAAGCGAATCATCTCGCCCTGCTCGGTGGTGCGGAAGCGCCCGGCCACCGAGCCCGGCGGCTGCGACAGGATGGCCGCGTGGGCCGGGCCGCCGCCGCGACCCACGGTGCCGCCGCGCCCATGGAACAACAACAGCTCCACGCCGCGGGTGGCACAGATCTCCACCAGGGCTTCCTGGGCGCGGTACTGGGCCCAGGCGGCAGCCAGCGTGCCGGCGTCCTTGGCCGAATCCGAGTAGCCGATCATGACTTCCTGGGGGCCGGCCAGGCGCTCGCGGTAGTCGGGCAGGTCGAGCAGGCTGGCGATGACCGCACCGGCGTGATCCAGGTCGTCGAGGGTCTCGAACAGCGGCACCACGCGCATCGGATGCCGCACGCCGCACTCGCGCAACAGCAACTGCACGGCGAGGACGTCGGATGCCGCGCCGGCCATGGAGATGACGTAGGAACCCAGCGCCCCAGGGGGCGAGGCGGCGATGACGCGACAGGTCGCGAGCACCTCGCGGGTATCGTCCGCGAGCTCCGCATCCAGCGGCAGCAGCGGTCGGCGACTGGTCAGTTCCCTGCGCAGGAAGTCCAGGCGCTGTTCCTCGCTCCAGGCGGTGTAGTCGCCCAGATCCAGGTAGCGGCAGATGTCGGCCAGGGCAGCCGCGTGGCGCGCGGCGTCCTGGCGGATGTCCAGGCGGACCAGATAGAGGCCGAAGGTACGTGCCCGGCGCAGGGTATCGAGCAGCGAGCCGTCAGCGATGACGCCCAGCCCGCAGCGCTGCAGGGAGTCGTAGCACAGTTGCAGCGGCGCGATCAGCTCGGCGTTGTCGCTGAGGATGTGGCGCGCCCCGGCATGGGGGTCGGTGAGGGCATGGGCCGCCCAGCTGCGGGTGATCTGCAGGCGCTCGCGCAGGCCCTTGAGCACCTGGCGATAGGGTTCGGGGTGATCGCCGGCCTGCTCGCGCAGGGCCGGGCTGGCGGCCTGCATGGACAGCTCGGCGGCCAGGCGATCGACGTCACGCAGGTAGAGGTCCGCGGCCATCCAGCGGGCCAGCAGCAGCACCTCGCGGGTGATGCTGGCGGTGACGTTGGGATTGCCATCGCGGTCGCCGCCCATCCAGGAGGAGAAGCGCAGCGGCGCGGCCGTCAGCGGCAGACGTTGGCCGGTGCGCTCCTGCAGGCAGCTGTCGAGGTTGCGCAGGAGATTAGGGACCGCCTGCCAGAGGGAGTTCTCGATCACCGCGAAGCCCCACTTGGCCTCGTCCACCGGTGTCGGGCGCTGGCGACGGATTTCCTCGGTGTGCCAGGCCTCGGCGATCAGCCGACGCAGTCGCGCCTCGATGGTGGCCACCTCGGCGGACGTCAGGTCACGGTGATCGAGCAGGGCGAGCTGGGCGCTGATCTCGTCGTATTTCTGGATCAGGGTACGCCGCGACACCTCGGTGGGGTGGGCGGTCAGCACCAGGTCGATGTCCAGCGCCGCGACCCGCTCGGCCAGCGCCGCACCCGGCTGGCCGGCAGTCGCCAGGCGCTCCAGCAACTCGGGCAGGACGCGCTGCTCGAAGGGTGGCGGCTCGTCTTCGCCACGGCGGCGAACCCGGTGATATTCCTCGGCGATGTTGGCCAGGTTGAGGAAATGGCTGAAGGCCCGCGCCACCGGCAGCAGCTCGTCCTCGGCCAGGGCGTCGAGGGTATCGCCCAGTTGTCGCGCGCCCTCGGCGGAGCCCCCGCGGGCGGCCTTGGCGCCCTTGCGGATCCGCTCGATCTTGTCGAGAAAGGCGCCGCCATGCTGATCGGCGATGGTCTGCCCCAGGAGTTCGCCCAGCAGCCGCACCTGCTCGCGCAGGCGAACGTCGATTTCCACCATCTCGTGCTCCTCGAAAGTACCGGTTGGGACCTCGCGGCAAGCGGCGCGGTCTAGTGTGATGTTTCAGAAGTTAACTACACAATTTTGGCGGCGCTTTTTGTCCGCAGCGGCGGACCGCTCTGGACGTCGTTGCCACTCCTCGCCATAGCCCTGCTATGACTCGTCGCGGCGCCTAGCCCACGAACAAAAATCACTCGCCAATTCTTGCGCGAACTTCTGAAACACCACACTAGCTGAGAACAGCACCTTGCCACGCCGGTTGCAAGACCCGCCGGCTCAGGGTGCCCAGCCCCGCACGGACTGACCATCCGACCTTTGCCTAACGCCACGGGAGATGCCCATGAAGATTCGCGAACTCGCTCACCAATGGGAGCAACAGGCCACGCCGGCACGCGGCACTCGCCGCTACACCCTGGAGTTGGATCTGGAAACCGCCGCCCGCCTGGAGGCCCTCCATGAGCTGTATCCCCAGCGCACGCCCGAGGCGCTGCTGGGTGAGTTGCTGGCAGCGGCCTTCGAGGAACTCGAAGCCAGTTTCCCCTACGTCCAGGGTGACGAGGTAGTGGCCACCGATGAACTGGGCGACCCCCTCTATGCGGACGCCGGGACAACCCCGCGCTTTCTCGAGCTGGCGCGCAAGCACCTGCAGCGCCTGCACGCGGAAGGCAGCCTCCAGACGCCCTGACCTGCAGTCTTACCTACGGCGCCACCGCTCTGCGAAGGGCCTTGGCGCCGGAGGAAATTCGATAGCCAGTGAACATTTTTGTCGGATGAGCGGTCACAGGATCAGACCGCAGCGCTGGACGAGGGCTGTTTGCAGACGCCCGCCACGGACCTTTCGGAACGGGCAGGGCTTTCTTCCACTTGCGGCTTTTCCTGACCAGGCGCCCGCCCTGCCCGTGCCGGCGGCGCGCTTTTCGGATCAATAACGGAGCTTGAATCCATGAAGAGTGCCACTGCCCAAAAGTCCCTTTCCAAAGCCTGCACCCTGAAACTCGCAGCCCTTGCGCTGGGCAGCTCGCTGTTGCTGGCCGGTTGTGCCGGCAATCCGCCGACCGCGCAGATGGCCGTGACCCAGTCCGCCGTCAACGAAGCCGTTAGCTCGGGTGGCAACCAGTACGCCCCCATCGAGACCAAGTCGGCCCAGGACAAGTGGACCCAGGCCCAGACCGCCCTCTCCAACGAGAAGTACGACGAAGCCAAGCAGCTGGCCGAGCAGGCCGAATGGGACGCTCGCCTGGCCACCCGCAAGACCCAGGCCGCCAAGGCCGAGGCAGCGCTCAAGGATGCCCAGAACAGCATCAAGCAGATCCGTGAGGAAGGTCAGATCAACCTGCAGCTCCAGCAGAACCTGCAGAAGAAGGTCCAGCAGTAAGAGTCCTTCCCTCCTCACCTCCGCTCATTAAAGGATGACCACCATGCGTAAACACATTCTGATCCCTGCCGTGTCGCTGCTCAGCCTGGCCCTGGCCGCCTGCTCCACGCCGCCCAACCCCAACCTGGAAAAGGCCAAGGCCGATTACTCCGCTCTGGAATCCCAGCCCCAGGCCGCCCAGCTGGCCGCCCTGGAGACCAAGGACGCCGGCACCTGGCTGCAGAAGACCGAGAAGGCCTACAAGGACGGTGAGAACGAGAAGACCGTCGACCAACTGGCCTACCTGACCAATCAGCGGATCCAGACCGCCCTGCAGACCATCAAGCTGCGCATGACCGAGGCCGACATGCAGAATGTCGACGCCGAGCGCACCCAGGCCCGCCTGGATGCCCGTACCGCCCAGCTCAAGCAACTGCAGGACGCCCTGCAGGCCAAGCAGACCGACCGCGGCACCGTGGTGACCTTCGGCAACGTGCTGTTCGATTTCAACAAGGCCGAGCTCAAGCCCCAGGGCTATGCCAACGCCCAGAAGCTGGCCGACTATCTGAAGCAGAATCCCGAGCGCAAGGTGATCGTCGAGGGCTATACCGACAGCGTCGGCAGCGACTCCTACAACCAGCAGCTGTCCGAGCGTCGCGCCCAGGCCATCCAGACCGCGCTGATCAGCGCCGGGGTCGAGCCGAGCCGCATCCAGACCCGTGGCTATGGCAAGAACTTCCCGGTGGCCAGCAACAGCAATGCCTCCGACCGCGCCCTGAACCGTCGTGTGGAAGTCACCATCTCCAACGACGCCAACCCGGTCGCCCCGCGCATGTAATCCCTGCGTGCCCCGAAAAGACCCCGCCTTGGTGGGGTCTTTTTTTGGCTATGGCTAGCGGCGCTTGCCGCCCAGCAGCGAGCCCAGCAAGCCGCGTACCAGCTGGCGACCCAGTTGATTGGCCGCCTGGCGAGCCGCACTCTTGAGCGCCTGGCCGGCCAGCTCGCCTACCAGATCGCTCAAGACACCGCCCTGCCCTTTCTGCGCGCCTTCCACCACGGGAGCATCCTCAGGCACCCGCGCGGCCTGGCGATCACGCAGGATCTCGTAGGCCGACTCACGATCCACCGGGCGATCGTAGCGACCCGCCTGGGGCGACTGGCGGATCAGCGCCGGGCGCTCGGCTTCGCTCAGGGGACCGACCCGTGACTGTGGCGGCGCGATGGCCACCCGCTGGACCATCGCCGGGGTACCCTTGTCTTCCAGACTGCCCACCAGGGCCTCGCCGATGCCGAGCTCGGTGAGCACCTGAAGGCTGTCGAAGGCCGGATTGGGGCGGAAGCCATCGGCCACCGCGCGCAGTGCCTTCTGCTCCTTGGCGGTGAAGGCGCGCAGGCCGTGCTGGATGCGCAGGCCCAGCTGGGCCAGGATGTCGTCCGGCAGATCGGCGGGCGACTGGGTGACGAAATAGACGCCGACACCCTTGGAGCGGATCAACCGCACCACCTGCTCAAGGCGATCGCGCAACGCCTTGGGCGTATCGCCGAACAGCAGATGGGCCTCGTCGAAGAACAGCGCCAGCACCGGCTTGTCCGCATCTCCCCGCTCGGGCAGTTGCTCGAACAACTCGGCCAGCAACCAGATCAGGAAGGTGGCGTAGACCTTGGGCGCCTCGTGTACCAGCCGACTGGCATCGAGCAGGTGGATGCGGCCACGGCCATCGGGCTCGGGGCGCAATATGTCTTCCAGCTGCAGCGCCGGTTCGCCGAAGAAGGCCTCGGCGCCCTGCTGCTCCAGGGTCGCCAGGCGGCGCAGCAGCGCCTGAGCCGACGCCCCGGCGAACAGCGCCCGGTCTTCACCGAGGGTCTCGGGGTTTTCGCGCAGGTGATTGAGAACGGCCTTGAGATCCTTGAGGTCGAGCAGCAGCAGGCCTTCACGATCGGCCACCTTGAAGGCGGCATGCAACGCGGCCTGCTGGCTGTCGGTCAACTCCAGCAGATTGCCCAGCAGCAGCGGCCCCATCTCGCTCAGGGTGGTGCGCAGCGGATGACCGCTCTTGCCGTCGACGTCCCAGAGGGTGACCGGATAGGCCTGCGGCTGATGCGGTAGCCCTTGGGCAGCGATGCGCTCGGCCAGCTTGCCCTGGGGCGCACCGGCGGCGCCCAGGCCGCAGAGATCACCCTTGATGTCGGCGGCGAAGACCGCGACGCCGGCGTCACTGAAGGCCTCGGCGAGGCGCTGCAGGGTGACGGTCTTGCCGGTCCCGGTCGCCCCGGCGATCAGGCCATGGCGGTTGGCCAGCTTGAGGGGATGACCGATGGGCTGGCCATCGGTCTGGCTATCTGCAACAGCGGTACCCAGGATCAGCAGGGGCGTCGAGGACATGGCGCAGCTCCGTAGCGGTTCCGCGCCAGCTTAACCCGAGACTCCGCCATCAGGTGCGGTTGCGGATGCGCTCGACGATGGCGGTGGTGGAGCTGTTCTCCACCAGGCCGAGAATGCGCACCTCGCCGCCGTAGGCCTGGACGATCTGGGCGCCGACCACCTCTTCGACGCTCTTGTAGTCGCCCCCCTTCACCAGCACGTCCGGGCGCACCTGTTCCAGCAGGCGCTCCGGAGTGTTCTCGCTGAAGGGGATGACCCAGTCCACCGCGCCGAGGCCGGCCAGCACCGCCATGCGCCGGTCGACGCTGTTGATCGGCCGACCCGGGCCCTTGAGACGGGTCACGGAGGCATCGTCGTTGACCGCCACGATCAGGCGATCGCCCTGGGCGCGCGCCTGTTCCAGGTAAGTCACGTGACCGGCGTGGAGGATGTCGAAGCAGCCGTTGGTGAAGACGATCTTCTCGCCATGGGCGCGGGCGTCTTCGATGGCCAGCTGCAGCTGTTCCAAGGTCAGGACGCCGCGCTCGGAGCCTTCCGAGCGCTGCACCGCGCGGCGTAGCTCGGGGGCGCTGATGGCGGCGGTCCCCAGCTTGCCGACCACGATACCGGCGGCCAGATTGGCCAGGGCCACGGCCTGGGGCAGTTCCTCGCCAGCGGCCAGGGCGGCGGCCAGGGTGGAGATCACGGTATCGCCGGCGCCGGTGACGTCGAACACTTCGCGGGCGCGGGCCGGCAGGTGCAGCGCGGGCTGACCGGGACGCAGGAGGGTCATGCCATGCTCGCCACGGGTCACCAGCAGGGCGCCCAGGTCCAGCCGTGCCATCAGCTCGTTACCCTTGGCCACCAGGTCGGCTTCATCGGCGCAGACGCCGACGATGGCCTCGAATTCGGACAGGTTGGGGGTGATCAGGCTGGCGCCGCGATAGATGGAGAAATCCTTGCCCTTGGGGTCGGCCAGCACCGGGATCTTGCGCGCCTTGGCCAGCTGGATCAGCGCCTGGTGGTTCTTCAGCGCGCCCTTGCCGTAGTCGGACAACACCAGCACCTTGACTCCGGCCAGCATGGCGGCGGTGTCCGAGGCCAGCGCCTGGGGGTCGGTGTCGAAGGGCTCTTCGAAGTCGACACGGATCAGTTGCTGGTGACGACTCATGATGCGCAGCTTGACGATGGTCGGCTGCGCGGCGATGCGCTGGAAACGCACCTGCACATGGGCAGCTCTGAGGCTGTCGGTGAGGGCATCGGCGGCCTCGTCCTGGCCGGTGACACCGACCAGGTAGGCCGGCGCGCCCAGGGCGGCGATGTTCAGGGCGACGTTGGCCGCGCCACCGGGACGATCCTCGTGCTGGTCGACCCGCACCACAGGTACCGGCGCCTCGGGAGAGATCCGCGAGGTGGTGCCGTGCCAGTAGCGGTCGAGCATCACGTCGCCGACCACCAGGACCGGCGCGAGATCGAAGCGAGGCATGGTCAGCTTCATAGGGACAGGCTCCAAAGCGCGAAAATGGCGGCGATCATAGCATAGGGGCCAAGGCGCCCCGGAAGCGCCTGCCAGCGAGAGAAGCCGGTGTCAGGGCTCGTCGCGGCGGTTTATCCAGAACAGCTCGTGACGGCGCACGGCCTTGCGGAAGAACTCGTCTTCCCCGGTGCGCGGCCAGCGGCGGCCGGCCAGCAGCCACTGGATGGCACGGCGCAGGCGCTTCTTCGCCGGCAGCGGCACCAGCAGGTCATGCTGCAGGCCCAGGGCCATGGCCTTGTCCAAGCGGCGCTCGGGCGTGAGCAGCGGACTCCAGGGCACCAGTGGCGCCGGCGTCTCGATGGCCGGTGGCAGGGCGATACCACCTTCCGCCGGCCCCATGGGCCAGCGATCGTTGTCGTGCAGGTGGTTGGCGTAGAGCAGTTCGAACTCGGGCTGCCAGTTGCTCGCGGCCATGGCCTCGCGCAGGGCCTGGGTACTCGCCACGTGATCGGCATGGGGATCGATCTGCGGATGCGGCAGCACCAGGATGTCGGGGCGGAAGTGCTCCAGCAGCTTGACCAGATCGGCCACCAGATTGCGCCAGGTAGGGGCGCCATCGGCATCGCCGGGCAGATCGAAGGCGTTGTAGTGGCGCGCGCTGCGGACGTCACTCTCACCGGATTCACGGGAACCGAAGGGCGCGTCCGGTACCTGGCGCATGGCCGGCAGCTGCAGGCAGTAATAGCCCAGCTGGAAGCAACGTTCCGGCAATACCCCGCCCCATAGCGGCGTGACCAGGCTGTCCCAGGTACGTAGCCGGCCCTTGAGTCGAGCGGCGGCTTGGCGGTCGAGGCCCAGCCGCTGGTAGTGCTCGGCCTCGATCTCGCCCTGGGTCAGGGTGACGATGCTGGCTTCCCGCGCCTGGCTGTAGAGGCCGAAGGCGGCCAGCTCGGCATCGTCGGCATGGGGCGCGACGACCATCACCCGCTTGCCGCTGAAATCCGGCTGGGCGAAGACATGCAGGCGCAACTCACCCTGCAACCGGCAGAAGCGTGTCCACAGGTGCAGCTCGCCGCGACGCAGGGCCTCGGCGTAGCCACTGAAGTTGACGTAGCGCCGCCCGGCGACACCCCGCTCGAAGTCCTGGCGATCGCTGTCGTCACCGGCGCGCAGGCGCACTTGCGGATCGAGCAGCCGACCGAGCCAGCTGGCACGCAGGCGGCATTCCAGGAACAGCGTCAGCTCGCCCGGCGGTAGTTCCACCGCCCCCAGGCGACCGTGCTGCAGATGCAGGCCCAGGACCAGGGTGTCGGCAGGAAACTGGTAGCTGTAGTTGTCACGCGGCGAATAGAACAGGTGATCGGCGAACCAGGCCTCGTGGCCGAGCCAGACCAGCAGCGCCAGCAGCGGCGCGCTCCACCAGGGCCCCAGCGCCAGGCAGCCGAGCAGCACCACGGCGACGACCGCGAGAGCCAGGCGCTTGTGGCGGCGGTGACGTTTGAGCAGGGCTTGTTTGCGGGCGATCATCTCAGCTCTCGAAGACGGTGACGCGGTGGCACCAGCGATCCTTGTAGTCCCGGTCGGCGCGGCCGAAGGAGTAACGCAACGCCTTGCCCAGGGCACGGGCATCCTGCCAGGCCGCCTGGGTATTCAGATAGGTGAGGACGCTGCCAGGGCTCAGATCGCTGCAACTCGGCTCGACGCCGCCGTTGACGTACTCGACACTGAGCCACTCCGGCGCCTCGACCCGATAGAGTACCTGGATGGCCACCGGGCGCTCGCCGAGCATCAGCACCGAGCCGGTCATGAATTCCCGCAGCAGGGCGAACACCTCGGCCAGCCGCGCCTTGCCCGGCACCTCGAAGCCCCAACGGGCTTCGAACAGCTGTGCATAGATGCGGGCCTGCTCGACGCTGTCCAGCTCGGCCATGGGCAGGACACGACCGCCGGCGTCTTCGAAGAGGCGTTGCTCGCGACGCTGGTTGTAGCGGAACTTCTTCGACCAGGCCTCCGGCTCGCGGAGCATGGCCAGCTCTTCGCTCTGCCGGCGCAGTCCGGCGAAGCGCTCTTCACACAGCGGCGACAGGTAACGGGCGCGCTGCCGCAGGGGCGCCGCCGCACCGGGCGCAGCCGGCAGGATGATCTCGGCATTGCCCAGGTCGAACAGGGCGCGCTGGCGGCGCTTCTTGAGCACCGCGCGGGACAGCGCCAGCTCACGCCCCCAGCACGGCACCGCGGCCTGCCAGCCCTCTTCACCAGCCCAGCCGAGATAGCGCACCTGGATACCGGCCAGTCCGGCCAGCCGCTCGACCACCTCGGGATGGGTGGCGACGCTGCCGCCATAACGCTGCCAGGCCGCGGCGTAGTCGGCAGCGGAGATCGCCGTCCAGCCGCGTTCACGCCAGAAGCGCAGTCTATTCAGCATGGGACGTGGGCGCCGCGGGTGCGACCTCCTCGAACTGCTTGGCATGCAGCCGCGCGTAGTAACCGTTCAGCGCCAGCAGCTCGCTGTGGCTGCCGCGCTCGACGATACGGCCGTGGTCCATCACCAGGATCAGATCGGCCTTCTCGATGGTGGAGAGGCGGTGGGCGATCACCAGGGTGGTACGGCCCTGCATGACCCGGTCCAGCGCCGCCTGGATGTGGCGCTCGGATTCGGTATCCAGGGCCGAGGTGGCCTCGTCGAGGATCAGCAGCGGCGCGTTCTTCAACAGCGCCCGGGCGATGGCCAGACGCTGGCGCTGACCGCCGGAGAGCAGCACGCCGTTCTCGCCGACCTGGGTGTCGTACTGCTGTGGCAGGCGCTGGATGAATTCGTCGGCGTAGGCCGCTTCCGCCGCCGCCTTGACCTGTTCCATGGGTGCCCCGGCCAGGTCGCCATAGGCAATGTTGTTGGTCACGCTGTCGTTGAACAGGGTGACGTGCTGGGTCACCAGGGCGATGTGGCGGCGCAGATTGGTCAGTCGATAGTCCTGGATCTCCAGGCCGTCGAGGAGGATCTCGCCCTCTTCGTGCTGGTAGAAACGGGGAATGAGGTTGGCCAGGGTCGACTTGCCGCTGCCCGACCGGCCCACCAGGGCCACCATCTGGCCGGGCTCGGCCACGAAGTCGATGCCTTCCAGCACGGCCTTGTCGGTGCCGGGGTAACGGAAGGTCAGGTTGCGCACCTCCAGGCGGCCCCGGACGTGCTCGCGCTCTTCACGGCCATCGTCGCGCTCGGCGGGTTCGTCGAGTTGCTCGAAGATGCTTTCCGCGCCAGCCACGCCACGCTGGATGGTGGAGCTGACCTCGGAGAGCTGGCGGATCGGCTTGGGCAGCAGGCCAGCCATGGTGATGTAGGCCACCAGATCACCGGCGGAGGCCTCGCCGCGCAGCCAGAGCACCAGGAACATCAGTACCGCCATGGCCGAGTAGATGACCAGCTGCAGCATGGGTGTATAGACCGCGCCGGTCTTGGTCATGGTCAGCTGCTTGTCGGTGTTGGCGATGCTGGAGTCGAGGAAGCGCCGCTGTTCGTAGGTCTCGCCACCGAAGCTGCGCACCACCCGGTAGCCCTGGATGGCCTCCGAGGTGATGTGGGTGACGTCGCCCATGGCCGACTGGATCTTGCTGCTCTGCTTGCGGAACTTGCGACTGGCGCTGGTCACCATCAGAGCGATCAACGGCAGGATGGCGACCATCACCAGGGTCAGCTTCCAGTTCATCCAGAGCAGCGAGGCAAACAGGAAGACCACCGTCATGCCCTCGCGGATCACCACCTTGATCGCCTCGGTGGCGGCACCGGTGACCATGGTGACGTTGAAGGTGATGCGTGAGATCAGATGGCCGGAGTTGTTGGCATCGAAGTAGCGATTGGGCAGGCGCAGCATATGGTTGAACAGCGCCACCCGTAGATCGTGCACCAGGCCCAGGGACACCCGCGCCAGGTAGTAGTTGCCGAGAAAGGAGCCCACACCCTGCCAGGCGGCGATCAGGATGATCATCAGCGGTACCGCCGCGACCAGGTTCAGCCCGCCAATGATCGGCCAACCAGGAAACATGGCGGCGTTGGGGTTGTTCAGGCCATCGACGAAATATTTGAGGATGCCGGCCAGCATCGGCTGGGTGGAGGCGAAGATCAGGAAGCCGATGATACTCAGGGCGAACATGCCGATGTAGGGCCGTACGTAGCCGAGCAGGCGGAAATAGATCTTCAGGCTGGAAGTCTGCGCAGGGGAGTCTTGGCTCATGGTCTCGTCGTGACGCAAAAGCACCATGTTAACACGCACCTGCGGCTGACCCAGCGGTGGGATTTCCGTTAGGCTCTGTACGCAAAGTCGTCGAACGAAGGTCAGGCGAGGCGAAAAAGGCTGAGGAAGCGGAGTTTACGAGCAGTAAACGGGCCCTCCGAATGCCCTTTTCAACGAAGCATCACCGAGCGCAGACACTCTTCGTACAGGGCCTAGGCCCTCCCCCGCTCCGGAACCCCCAGCATGCAGCCACTCATCGCCACCTTCGCCGAACTCAAGGACTATTGGCGCCAGGAAGTGCTTGATGCGCCGGGCAAGCCGCTGCGCCTCAAGCGCCTGCTGCGGCGCGTGGCGGCCGGGGAAAGTCCGAGCTTCCTGTTCTGGTATCGCCTGGCCCAGTTCCTCTACTGCCGCCCGCGTGGCCTGCTCAACTATCGCAAGCTGGCCGAGCGGCTCAATCGCCGGCTGATCCGCCGCCACAACATCGAGATCCTGCTGGGCGCCCGCATCGGGCCCGGACTGCGCCTACCCCATCGCATGGGCATCTGCGTCTCCAACCTGGCGGTGATCGGGCGTAACGTGATGATCCGCCAGCACACCACCATCGGCATCAAGAGTGACGATCTCGAACGGCTGGTCGGCATCTTCATCGGTGACAACGTCGATCTGGGCGCCCACGTCTGCATCGTCGGCGACCACCTCACCATCGGTGACAACGTGGTGGTCGGCGCCGGCGCTCTGGTGCTGCGCGACATTCCCGCCGGCAGTCTCTACTACAGCCGTCACGAAGCGGTGATCCGCCCGCTACCGGGTGCTAGGCCCGCGGATGGCGCCCGCTGAAGACGGTCCGCAGCATCCGCGGCAGGACGCCGTACAGATAGAGGCGATTGCCCAGCAGCTGTCGTCCCAGATAGCGCAACACCTTGCCGCGCGAGGCGCCCTTGTAGTGCAGGCGCAGCAGCAGGGCGACATAGAACTTCTCGACATCGCGAAAGCGCCGCTGGGCCGGGGTTTCCGCTTCCAGCTCGGACAGCGAATGATCCAGCATCCCGGCGCAGAGCAGCTCGACCGGCTCTTCCCGGGCCAGCGCCTGGACCCGCAGGAAGAAGGAGACGTCGACGCCATAGAGGGCGAAACGCTCGTCGAAGACATCGCCATGGCGGGCGGCGATGCGCTGGGCCAGGCCCTGCGACAGGCACAGCCCGGAGCTGATGGTGACGGTCGCCTGGGGATCCAGCAGCCCCTCCTCGGTCACCACGGCCTTGTACTGATGGGGATAGCGCACAGCGCCCGCTCCCAGTACCAGGGGCACCAGCAAGTCCGCCCGTTGCGTCAGCGCCTGAAGATAGCGCTCGTCCACCACGGTGTCCTGATCGAAGATGACCAGCCGTTCGGCGCCCAGACGCAGGGCCTGGTTGTAGACGCGACTCAGGGGCGGATTGTCGAGATCTTCCTCGATGAGCACCCGGCCCCAGCCCGGCGCCGCTAGCAGCGCCTGCCGCTCCCCCGCTTCCAGGGACCGAGGACCGTTGTTCCAGACCAGCAGGGCGCTGTCGGCCGGCAGGCTGGCCGGGGACTGGGCCCGCAGGCTGTTGAGGGTGGCCGACTCCTCGGAGCGCAAGCCATAGAGGACGACCAGAAAGAGCGTTCGCATGGAGTTTCCTGAGGACGAAGGCTTAGCCGCGCATCCGCTTGCGCAGATAGTCGAGTGCCGCGCCGGCTTCGTCGGCCAGGTGCGGACGGGGCAGGTCGTTTGGCCAGATGCCTTCGGCGAAGGCCTGGCGATCACCGCCACCCAGGCGTTCGCTGAGCGCCCGCTCCCACCAGACGTGGCGACAGGCCTGGGCATAGCTGTCCTGGGGCGCCAGGCAGCCATAGAGCAGTTTGCGCCCCAGACTCGCTCGCTGCTTGTCCAAACCGGCCAGTTGCCACTTCACCCGCAACCGGGTCCAGACATCGGGCAGCGGCTTGGTCAGGGGCACCTCCTGCCAGTGACGCCGCAACTCGGCCGTGTAGTCCTCGCCATAGCGCTCGAAGAAATGCGCCAGCATGAAGTGCAGAAAGCGTTTCTCGGCGTAGTAATGCCGGATGGCCCCCCGCGCCTCGGTGATGGCCAGGTCGGCCAGGCTGAACGACAGCGCGATCTGCTCCAGGGTATGGACCTCGTCGTCATGCCCGCGCCAGTCATCGATCAGGCTGATCGCCTGCTCGACCCGCGCCTGGTGGCTGCGCGACAGCCCGCAGACCCCGCTGTTGTAGAGGCGGGTGTCTTCGGCTGGCTCCTGGCGCCGTTCGGCCAGCGCCGCGGCGAAGCGGACGAATTCAGGACGGGCGCGCGCCTTGCGCCAGCGCCACTCCTCGACGTCCATCACCCCACGCTGGTCATCGATACCGTCGAACAGGGGTGAAAGCGGCGCCTGAACCACGGTATCGCTGTCGAGAAACAGCGTCCGCTCCGCCCGGGGCAAGGCCCAGGCGATGGCGCAAGCCTTGCTGCGATGCAGGTAGCCGTGCTGCCCCTGCCACGCCTGGAGCGTCGCGCCATCGATGGGCAGCAGTTCCACCGGCCAGCCCTGATAGTCCTGCGGCCGATCGGTCACGACGCGGATGGCAATGTCCTGCTGCTGCCGCCAATGCAGGGCACTGAGCAGGCTGAACTTGAGTTCCTGCCGATAGACTTGAGCGCCGCCATAGACGAAGTACAGCAGCTGACGAGTTGGACGCATGTAAGGGTGCCGGCAAAAATTTGATTCTACCAACAAGCGCGCGGATAGGGCGTAAGGGTCACTTCACAGGCTGCCACCTTCGGGTAACATGCACGCCCTGACGTTGACGGGTCCTGCATGAAGCCTCTCGAACATTCGCGCTATCTCGAACTGCGCGACGCCGCCCAGGTGGTGGAAGCCGATCATCACGGCGACAAGGTCCTGCGCCTTACCGACGGCAGCTACCTCAAGCTGTTTCGCCGCAAGCGACTGCTGACCTCGGCCGCGCTGTTCCCCTATGCCCAGCGCTTCGCCGACAACGCCCGCCAATTGGCCGAGCGCGGCATTCCCTGTCCGCAGGTGCTGGAGGTCTATCGCGCCGCCTCGCTGCAGCGCGACATCGTCCACTACAGTCCGCTACCCGGCCAGACGCTGCGCCAGTTGCGCGAGTCAGCACCGGCAGGGGAGCTGCGCCCGGCGCTGGGGCACTTCATCGCCAGCCTGCACGACGGTGGCGTCTACTTCCGCTCCCTGCACCTGGGCAACGTGGTGCTGACACCCGAGGGTCGCCTGGGCCTGATCGACATCGCCGACCTGCGTTGCCACGCCCGGCGCCTGCCGTTGCGTCTGCGGGTGCGCAACTTCCATCACCTGCTGCGCTACGGTGAAGACCGCGATTGGCTGTTCCAGCCCGGTCGCGAGCCCTTCCTGCGCGCCTATGCCGAGGCCTGCCGCCAGCCGCTGGACTGGCGCGAGTTCGACCGGCAACTGCAGGACTAGCTCGCTAGCGCCTGACCCAGCGCCAGCTTGCGCCGTCGCTGCACCTCGGCTCCCACGATCATGGCCGCGGGCAGCAATACCAGTGGCCAGAGCTCGTCCGGATTGCCGATCAGTTTGGCACCGTCGAAGTTGAGCATCAGCAGCGCCACCGCCAGATAGAGCCCCCAGGGATCACGCTGGCGCAGCGCGGCGCCAAGGGTCGCCAGCATCAGCACGCCGAAGATCAGCAGCGACACCAGCCCCGTGTAGATGCCGAAGGACACGAAGATGTTGTGCGGGTGCTGGATGGCCTCGGTGCCATGCAGCAGATCGTGGCTCTGGTAGCCCAGGCCGCACCCCAGCCACCAGCCGCAGGCTTGCCAGTCCTTGATCATGAAGTGGAACAGCTCGATGCGCCCGGAATCGGCTCGTCCCCAGAAGGAAAGGAACCAGGCCTCGGTGTGCACTACCTGGATCACACCGGCGATCAGGGCACTGACCAGTACGACGAGGGCCAGGGTGCGCAGCGGAAAGCGTGGGAAGGCGAAGAGCACGCCGAGGGCGGCGAGAAAGCCTATGCCCACCAGACCGGTACGGGTCTGCAGGGCGAAGGAAATGCCGACGATGGCGATCACCACGGCCGCCAGCAACTCGCCCCAGCGCCGCTCGCGAATCCAGGTAGGCGCCGCCAGGCCACCCAGGCAAACCAGCCAGATGCTCACATAGATGGGATTGGAGATCCGCCCCGGGAGATGAACCACCCGTTGGCCGAGGGCGTAGTGGCCGGTCAGCCAGAACACCAGACTGGACCCCACGGCGTAGGCACAGACCACCCAGAACGCCAGGCGTACGAATCCCGGACGCCGGAAGAAGTCGCCGTCCACCAGACAGGCCACGGTGAGGACGAACAGCGTCACGTAGAGAATGTGCTTGAAGAACTGTCCCTCCTCGGCTCGTACACCTGGAACGATGAACCAGGCGAGGAACACCAACCAGAGCAGCAGCAGCGGCGAGCGCCAATCGATCAGGCGCGGACGCAGGACGAAGAGAATCAGCGCCGGCAGGGCGATGGTCACGTAGTAGAAGCTGTTGATCCACTTCGCGACGGGAATGCACAGATAGGCGGTGATGAAGATCAGCACTGCCAGGGTGAAGTAACGGCTTTGCTGCAGACGATCGAGCAGGGGTGTCACCACAACAGGGCTCCCAGGAGTGCGCCGACCAGAAAGGCCAGTGCCAGTTTGATGCGCTCCATGCGCCGACGCTTCTGCTTGTCCTGGCGATCCTTGTCGCTGACCACGTGCTGACCGAAGCCGGTATGCAGCACGGCGTCGTTTTCCAGGATCAACGCATAGCGGTTTTCATCGGCATAACGCCGGGAGAGCTCCTTTTCACCGCTCAGCTCGCCATAGGGGGCGTGCAGGAGATAGTCGGCGCGCCGACGTAGACCAGGATTGAAGGAAAACCCTTGCCATTCGGGTTTGTGCGAGCCGACCTCGTGGAAGGCGATGCCGGCCTGTACCTGCCGCGGCTTGAGATAGACATAGGGGCTGTGGATGGCCAGGTCATGGGCATGACTGCGCAGCCAGACCTGCAGCGCCTGGGGATCGGCCTCCAGCAGGGCCCGGGAATCCTCGATGAAGCCGGGGCGATAGAAGGCCCAATCGTCTTCGCAATGGAAGATCCAGGACGTCTCGACCCGCGCATAGGCGGCATCGACGCTGCGCATCTGACCAAGCTTGGGGTGGTTGACGATGAACTCGGTGTGCTCGCGCCAGTGCGCCGGAATGCATTCACGTACACCTTCGTCGCCGGAATCCTCGGTGATGAAGACGCGGCGGATGGGCGCGGTGTTGAATTCGTCGAAGGTCGCCAACGTCTGCTTGAGCAGCTCGAAGCGCCCGCAGCTGGTGACCACCAGGGAAATGTCGCTGTCGGCGGAAAACTGCACGTTCTACCCTTTCTGCCAGATGAGTCGAAAGCCAGGCTCAGGGCGGCGCATCAGCGTCCCAGCCTCGCCAACAGGCGTTGCAGGAACCCAGGTGCGACCGCCGGCCGCAGCGCTGGGGTTATAGCCGAAACCACGCGCGCACCCAAGTGGCCGAAGGCGAAAGAGTGACGGGCCAGAGCCTCTCCGGCCCTGGCGATGGCCGCGGCGTGCGGCGGATCGGCACGCAGTCGCGCGAGTTTTTCGCGTAATTCGTCCAGTGAGCGATAGAGCACCACGTTGACGCCATCCTCGAAACCCAGCGCCCGATTCTCTTCTTCGCCCTGATCAAAGGTGAAGAGCAGGCAGCCGCAGGCCATGGCCTCGAAGTTCTTGATCATGTACTCGCCCATGCCGACATCGGCGCCGACGAAGAAGCGGATACGATTGAGCGTCTGCAGGTATTCCTCGCCCGAGCGGGTCTTGGTGATCAGCAGCGGCTCGACCCTGGCAAGGTCTTCCAGGAGCTGCTTGCGTCCGCTGTAGGCCACGCTGCCCAGGCTGCCGACGAAGCCCAGCTCGATGTCGCGCACCAGGCCCAGGTCACGCAGGCGGCTGTCGTCGTAGCCCTTGGGCACGAAGACGGCGTCCACCCCCTCCTCCCGTAGCCGCCGCGCCACGCCGGCGCCGGAGACCAGCACCCGGACGTGGGGCATGGCCTGGTAGTAGCGGCTGAATTTGCCGGTGTACTTGCAGGGGATGAAATTCTGGTAGGCGTCGTGCTCCAGCTCCACCAGATTGGGCAGGCTGCGGATGAAGGCGACCTGCTTGAGCTGCTTCTTGAATCTCAGAAACAGCAGGATGCGATCGTATTGCTCGGGCTGGGGTACGGCGCGGCGGAAATAGCCGCGCAGATCGGCCTGTTCTTCGTCGCTCAGCCAGCGCAGATCGCAGTCGCAGTGGGCAGCGATGCTGGCATAGAAATGGTCCAGCAGGATGCGTTGTTCCTTCTGGACCAGGAACAGGACTCTCACGGCGCCGGAGCCCTGAAGGCCGCGACCATCGGCAGCCGCCAGAACTCGCGGCGCACCGCATCGTCGGAGAAGCGTTCGGCCAGGCGTTCGCGCATGTGCTGGACACAGGCGCGCTTCTGGCTCGGTGCCAGGCGGCCTAGGTGCTGCAGGCCCTGGCCGAGGGCTTCGGTATCGCCCAGGGGAAAGAGGAAGCCGACGCCCTCGACGATCTCCCGGGCGCCGCCGCAGGCGGTGGCGATCAGGGGCACACCGGCGGCCATGGCCTCCAGCAGGACCATGCCGAAGGGCTCGTGGTCGGAACTCAGGGCGAAGACGTCGAAGGCCTTGAAATAGCGCCGGGCGCCTTCCACCTGGCCGAGGAACAGCACCCGGTCGGCGATGGCCAGTTCGCGGGCCAGGTCCTTGAGGTCCTCTTCCAGGCGGCCCTTGCCGAGGATCGCCAGTAGGGCATTGGCCGGCAGATTTGGCAGGGCAGCGGCGAAGCCGCGCAGCAGGGTGGCCTGGTCCTTGTCCGGATGCAGGCGCCCGACGTTGCCAACGATCCAGGCGTCAGGGGGCAGCTTGAGTTCGGCGCGGGCCTGGTCGGCCGGCAGCAGCTCGCGCTCCACCGCCTCGACATCCAGGCGATTGTAGAGGGTCTCGATGCGCTCGGCCAGCCAGTCCTTGAGGCGCTGGCGGATCTCGTCGCGCACCGCATCGGACACGGCGAGCAGGCTCAGGCGTTTGCTCATCAGCTTGGCGAACAGCCGCCGGCCGAGCCGATCGTAGTCGCCGAAGGCATGGTGGACGCCGATCACCGGCAGGTTGGTGGCCAGGCAGGCGATCCAGATCGGCTTGAATCTATGGGCGATGACGAAGCGGATGCCCCGCGAGCGGACGATCTCGCGCAGCGCCTGGATGGCGCCGAGCTTGAGGCCGCGCACGTCCCGCGAGGAATACTCCAGGAACAGCACCTCGTCGCTGCCGCAGCTGGCGGCCACCTCGGCATCGGCGGTGCCGGTAAGGAAGACCGTGGTGACGCTGTAGCCGCTGCCCGCGAAGAGGCTGGCGGTCTGGCGGGCGCAGTCGAGGAAGGGACCGTCGTAGCCGTGACAGAACTGCAGCACCCGCGGTTCGGCGGAACGCGTCATACGCCAGCCCCCTCCTTGACCACCAGGATGTCTTCCATGATCAGGTACTGCAGGTCCGAGCCGAAGAACATGTTCAGGGCGTCGGTGGGCGAGCAGACCATGGGCTCGCCGCGGCGGTTGAGCGAGGTGTTGAGGGAGACGCCGTTGCCGGTGAGCTTCTCCAGCTCGACCATCAGGTCGTACCAGCGCGGATTGTGCCAACGCTCCAGCACCTGGGCCCGGGAGGTGCCGTCTTCATGGACCACCTCGGGCACCCGGCTCTTCCACTCTTCGTTGACCTCGAAGGTGAAGGTCATGAAGGGCGAGGGATGATCGACCTTGAGCATCTGCGGCGCCACGGTGTCGAGCATGGACGGGCAGAACGGCCGCCAGCGCTCGCGGAACTTGATCTGGGCGTTGATGCGATCGGCCACGCCCGGCACGCTGGGGCAGCCGATGATGGAACGACCGCCCAGGGCACGCGGACCGAACTCCAGGCGCCCTTGGAACCAGGCCACCGGATTGCCGGCCACCATGATCTCGGCGATACGCTGGGGCATGTTCTCGATCTTCTGCCACTTGGGTGCCTGGGGATGGCGGGCGCAGGCGGCGATGACGTCCTCGTTGCTGTAGCCGGGGCCGAGATAGACGTGCTCCATCTTCTCCACCGGCACGCCACGGGCGTGGGAGACGTAGGCCGCGGCGCCGACGGCGGTGCCGGCGTCGCCCGAGGCGGGCTGGACGAACAGCTCCTTGACCTCGGGACGGGCGATGATCTTCTGGTTGAGCTTGACGTTGAGCGCGCAACCGCCGGCGAAGGCGATCTTGCCGGTCTCGCGGATGATGTCGCCCAGGTAGTAATCCATCATCTCCAGCGCCAGCCGCTCGAACAGCGCCTGCATGCTGGCAGCGTAATGGATGTAGGGATCGTCGGCGATGTCACCTTCCCGCTTGGGTCCCAGCCACTCGATCAGCTTGGGCGAGAAATAATAGCCCTTGCCCTTTTCCTTGTAGCGCCGGAAGCCGATGACGTTGGCGTAATCGGTGTTGATGATCAGTTCGCCGTTCTCGAATGTCGCCAGGCGCGAGAAATCGTACTTGCTGGCATCGCCATAGGGCGCCATGCCCATGACCTTGAATTCGCCGTCGAGCATCTCGAAGCCGAGGAATTCGGTGAGGGCACCGTAGAGGCCGCCCAGGGAGTCCGGATCGTAGAACTCCTTGATCTTGTGGATCTTGCCGTTCTCGCCGTAGCCGAAGAAGGTGGTGGCGTACTCGCCCTTGCCGTCGATGCCGAGGATGGCGGTCTTTTCGCTGAAGCCCGAGCAGTGGTAGGCACTGGAGGCGTGAGCCAGGTGGTGCTCGACGGCTTCCAGCTTGACCTTCTTCAGGTCGAAGCCGAGCTGTACCAGGCACCACTCGATGCGCTTCCGGTAACGGTGGTAGCGGCGATTGCCGAACAGGATGGCGTCCAGCGCGCGATCCGGCGCATAGGCATAGCGTTTGGCGTAGTGCCAGCGAGCCTCGCCTAAGAGGCTGATGGGCGCATAGGGAATGGCCACCACGTCGACGTCGGCGGGGGTGATCCCGGCCTGCTCCAGGCAGAACTTGGCCGCCTCGTAGGGCATGCGGTTCTTGGCATGCTTGTCGCGCACGAAGCGTTCTTCTTCCACCGCGGCGATCAGCTTGCCGTCTATGTAGAGCGCGGCGGAGGGATCGTGGCTGAGGGCGCCGGACAGGCCAAGGACGGTCAGGGACACAGGTAAAGCCTCTGTACAGGGCGTAACCAGGGGTTCGCCGGGGTTTCGCGAGGCCGCTGCAGGCCCGCCTCGCCTCAAAAACGGCGAATTATAGCCGTTCACCGCCACCGGGGGTAATCGCGCCACGGCACATTGTGGCCAGGCAGTGCCGCTTCCGGGCCGAAAACGCCGAAGCCCGCCGGATCGCTCCGGCGGGCTTCGCGTTGTCAAGCCGCCAGGATCAGCGCTTGTCGGGCAGGGCGTAGGCGATCACGTAGTCGCCACGATCCGGCGACTGGCGGGCGCCACCGGCGCTGATCACCACGTACTGCTTGCCGGTCTTGGGCGAGACGTAGGTGATGGGCGTGCCCTGGCTGCCCACCGGTAGGCGCGCGCGCCAGATCTCGCGACCGGTGCCACTGTCGTAGGCGCGCAGGTAGTAGTCCTGGGTCCCGGCGAAGAACAGCAGGCCGGACTGGGTCGCCAGGGAACCACCCAGAGTGGGCATGCCGATGGGAATCGGCAGGTGCAGCTTGATGCCCAGGGGACCGGTGTCCTGCACGGTACCGACCGGCACCTGCCAGGCGACCTTGCGGGTCTTGAGGTCGATGGCGGTCATGGTGCCGTAGGGCGGCGCCTGGCAGGGAATGCCTAACGGCGAGAGGAAGCGATTGCGCAGCGAGCCGTAGGGGGTACCGGTCTGGGAGGCGGCGCCCATCTCGACGCCACCGGCCTTGTCGTTCTCCATCTGGGCGCGCGGGATCAGCCGCGTCCACAGACCCAGGCGCATGTCGTTGACGAACAGGTAGCCGGTGGTGGGGTCGATGGAGTTGCTGCCCCAGTTCATGCCACCCAGGGAGCCCGGCCACTGCAGGGAGACGTCGGTGCTGGGCGCGGTGAACAGGCCGTCATAGCGCATCTTCTTGAACTGGATGCGGCAGATCAGCTGGTCATAGGGGGTGGCGCCCCACATGGCCGACTCGGTGAGGGTCTCGGTGCCGATCGACGGCATGCCGACGGATACCGGCTGGGTCGGGGCGTGACGTTCACCGTCGACCGCAGGGACCGGCGCCTTGACCGGCTGCTCGCGTACCTCGGCGATGGGCTGGCCGGTTTCGCGATTGAGCAGGAAGACCTGACCGGCCTTGGTGGTCTGGATCAGGCCCGGCAGGGTCCCGCCCTGCCCGTCCGGCACGTCGACCAGGGTCGGCTGGGACGGCAGGTCGTAGTCCCAGAGGTCATGGTGCACGGTCTGGTAGACCCAACGCTCCTGGCCGGTCTTGGCGTCCAGGGCGACCACCGCCGAGCTGTACTTGTCGTCCTGCGGCGTCCGCTCGCCACCCCAGGCATCAGGGGTGGTATTACCGGTCGGCAGGTAGATCAGCCCGAGCTTGGCGTCATAGGCCATGGAGGTCCAGACGTTGGGCGTGGCGCGGGTGTAGTCGATGTTGGGGTCGAGCGGGGTATCCGGTTTCTCCTTGGCCAGGTCCCAGGCCCAGACCTTCTTGCCGGTGTGGACGTCGAAGGCGCGGATCACGCCGCTGGGCTCGTTGACCTCGATGTTGTCGGCCACCCGACCGCCGATGACGATCAGGTCACCCGCCACCAGCGGCGCGGCGGTCAGGGTATAGAAGCCCGGTTTGACCTGGCCCATGCCGGCCTTGAGGTCGACCATGCCGTTGTCACCGAAATCGGCGCAGGGCTTGCCGGTGTCGGCGTCGAGGGCGAACAGCCGGGCGTCGATGGTGGTGGTGAGGATGCGACGCAGGCAGGCGGTCGCCGGCTGCGCGGGAGTGGCCGGCGCCTCGGCGCTGGCCTGGGCGGCAGGGGCATCCTCGTGGTAGCCGACTCCACGGCAGCGCTGCCAGTTGGGCGCGTTGGCCTTGGGATCGAAGGACCAGCGCTTGGCGCCGGTGTCGGCGTCCACGGCGAACACCTGGTTGTGCGGACTGCACAGGTAGAGGGTGTCACCGACCTGCAGCGGGGTCTCCTGGTCTTCGGCGCCGAAGCCGTTGCTCTGGGGTACGTCGCCGGTGCGGAAGGTCCAGGCGACCTGCAGCTCGCCGACATTGGCCTTGGTGATCTGATCCAGGGCGGCGAAGCGGGTCCCAGCGGTGGTGTTGCCCCAACTCCGCCAGTCCTTCTGGGCGGTCTCGGGGGTCACCGGGGTGATGGCAGGCGTGGTGGTGGCAGCCACCAGCGGCTGGGGCTTGAACATCCAGGCGAAACTCGTCGCGCAGGCCACCGCCAACAGGCCGGCCAGTACGTAGCCACCCTTGCCGGCCACGCCGCCACGGGCGCGCACCAGCGCCGGATAGGCCAAGGCCACCACGGCGCCGATCACGGCGAACATCATCAGGCGCGAGACCAACGGCCAGAACACCAGACCGACATCGGCCAGGGCCCAGATCAGGGTCGCCAGCAGGAACAGGGCGTAGAGCCAGGCACCCAGCGGCCGTCGGATGGCGATCAGGACGCCGGCCAGGGTCAGCAACACGCCGCCCAGGGCAAAATACGGACTGCCGCCGAGGGTGGCGAGATAGACGCCCCCGCCCCCCAACGCCAGACCCAGGAGGGCGATCAGCACGCCCAGGGCGGATACCAGGAATTTGCAGGCGCCCAGGGCGCCGCCGTTGCCACTCATCGTTGTCTCCTCAAATACGTGCACGCCAGAAGCCCGCCATTGGCGGGTTCGTCCAGGGATCTCGTTCTCGTTATGGAAGCCGGGCGTAACGCGCAGGTCGGTCGCCGTGGCAGGCCCCTCAGGCTGCGGCATTTTGCCACAAAGGTAGCCAGCTAATTAACTGAACAGTCCATTCCCGAGCGAAACGGGTCGATTATCGAACAGAGGCGTTCAGGCGGGAGGCAGGCGCTCGTCGAGCAGGCGATGCAGGGCGCTGCCAACCGGCCAGTTGCGCAGCAGGCGGGCGCGGTCGCGGGCATAGGCGCTAGCATAGGCTCGGTCGCTGTCATGGGCCTGCAGGGCGTCGAGATCGATCACCAGCCAGCGGCCGTCGTGCCAGATCAGGTTGGTACCCTTGAAGTCGCCATGGCCGAGGCGTTCGCGGCGCAGGGCCTCGACCAGCGCCAGCAGGGCGTCCAGCTCGGCCGCGGGCGGCGCGGAATCGACATAGGGCGCGAAACGCTCCAGCAGGTTGGGGCCGGCGACATAGGGCGTGACCAGGTAGGCGCGGCCGCGCAGGCCGAGGAAGCGTCGCTCACGCACAGCCAGGGGCTCGGGGGTAGGAATGCCGAGGAACAGCAGCCGGTGCCCTTCGCGCCAGCTGTGCCAGGCCCGACTGGGGCGCCAGAAGCGCGTCAGCCAGTGGCCGAAGCCCTTGATGTTGTATCTCTTGAGCACCAGGTCGTGCCCCTGCCATTGCAGCCGCGCCACGGTGGCGGCGCCGCCGTCCTTGAAGGTCGGCAGGCCGGCCAGGGCGGCGTCGGGATCGGCGATCAGGCCCTCCAGCGCGGCCAGCCAGCGGCGACGAATGGCGATCAGACCGAAGGCGCTGCGGGTGACGGCGAACAGGGTGCACTCGCGGCCGCTTTTCTTCAAATAATCCGCCAGCCGCCAGCGGCGGATCTCGGCGGTGCGCGCCAGCAGGGCGTCGAGGCGCAGGGCGTGCTCGGCGTTGACCAGCAGGTAGTGGATCAGCAGTTCTTCCAGCTGGCCATCCAGTATTGCCGGCAACTGGGCGAAGAACACCGCCAGGTTCTCCTGTACCCGTGCCTGGGACAGCGGCTCGCCGACGGTCTCGGTCTGGATGTCCGCGGCATCGATCACCAGGACGGTCCCGTCCTTGACCAGCAGATTGTCCAGGTGCAGGTCAGCCTGCCAGAGGCCCTGGGCGTGCAGCCGCGCCAGGGTGGCGAGGGCGGCGCCAAGCAATTCGTTCTGCGCCGGCGACAAGGGGGGCTCGGCGGCGAGCTGCTGCCAGAGCTGGTCGACGCTGGGCGCCGCCTCGATGAAGTCGAACAACAACCAGGCGCCCTGCCCGCTCGCCTCACCACTGTCCAGCAGCTCCGGTGTAGGCGCCTTGGCGGCCGCCAGCAGGCGACAACCTTCCCGCTCCCGGGCGTATTGCCGGGCGGCGCGGTCACCCACCAGCAGCTTGGCCAGCACCCGCCGCCCCTGCCACAGCGCCTCGCCGACATAGCGCTGCCCAGGCAGCACCCTGAGCAGCGAACGCAATTCCAGCTCGCCACTGGGCAATTCGATCCGCAGGGGCAGGGTCGGCGCGCGGCCGGCCCTGGCCAGTTGCTCCAGGGTCATGCCTTGCGCTCCTTGTGGCGGCGCCGCCCGGCCAGACGCCGACTCCAGTCCCGCACGGCGGCGCTGTCCAGCGGCTGGTCCAGATAGCTTGCCAGCAGGCGGCCGATGTCCTGCTCGCTCCATTGCGGCGCACGGCGCAGCAGGGGTTCGAGATCACGCAGACGATCGCGCCGGCCGAACAGCAGCGGCCGGGTCTTCTCCAGATCGATCAGCCGCGCGACCAGACCTTCGCCCTGGCGCTGCAGAAACAGGTGCTTGGGATAGAAGCAGCCATGCACCTGGCCGGCGGCGTGCAGCTGGCGAGCCAGCTCACCGACGGCGACCAGTACCGCCTGGCGCTCGTCCGGCGCCAGGTGCACCCAGACGCGCAGCCAGCTGTCGAGATCGCGCCAGTCGTCCAAGGCGCGGGTCAGCAGGATGGCGCGCCAGCCCTGGTCGTCACGGCGTTCGCCGTAATAGGCCAGTTCCAGCGCCGGGATGCCGCGCTCCGCGTAGCGGCGGATGTTGCGACTCTCGCGGGCGAAGGTGGGCTCGCCCAGCGGACGGGCCAGGGTACGGGTCAGGTAGTCGCGCTGGCGCTTGAGGTAGTAGCCATGGCCGGCCACGTCCAGGCGGAACACCTGGCTGAAGCCGCCACGCCCCTGGTTGGGTTCATCCACCGCCGTCAGGTCCAGCGCCCACAGCGCCTCGAAGCTGTCCAGACCCCGGCCCGCCAGCACGGCCCTGTCCTCGGCTGCCCACCAGTCGTTCATTCCCGCCCCTTGAAGTAGTCCAGCACCTCGCGGATGCGCCCCTTGTCGTTGTCACTGAGGCGTTCACGACCGCGATACTGCAGATAGAACCTCAGGCGCTGGGTGCGCGACAGCTGGTACTTGGCCACCTTGTCCAGGCAGGCCAGGTCCTTGACGATGCGCCAGCGCAGCCAATGACCGACCCAGAAGGCGCCGGCTGGGCAATCGATGAAATAGAGCACGCCCTGGCCATCCACCAGCAGGTTGCGCCACTTCAGATCGTTGTGGACGAAATGGTGGTCGTGCAGGGTGCGGGTCGCCGCCGCCAACTGCCGGCTGACGTTGTCCACCCAGACCCGGTCGCGCAGCCGCGGATCTTCGCGCCTGGCCAGTTCGGCGAGGTCCAGGGTGTCGGGAATCTCGCGGGTGATCATGGCGCCACGGGTGAAGCCCCGGGGCGAGCGCTCCATCCCCCAGGCCACCACCGGCGCGGTGGCGATGCCCCACTTGGCGAAACGCTTGAGGTTCTGCCATTCGGCCTTGACCCGCGGCCGCCCGACATAGCGCCGCAGCCCCTTGCCGGCGCCGTGGTAGCGCTTGACGTAGTAGCGGATGCCGTCGCGCTCGACGCGGATCACCTCCGACAGCGGGTCGCTGGTCAGGCGTTCGCCGCTGAGGGCGAACACCGCTTCGAGCGTCGCGAACTCGGGCAGGTGGGCGACGCTGGAATCGAGGCGCCAGTCAGCCATCAGAGCCGGTCTCCATAGCGCTCCTTGCGCTCCAGCAAGGCGGCGGCCTTGCGCTCCAGGCGCGCCAGCAGCGGCGCCTCGTCACGCAGGATCGCGCGCAGCGGCCGCTGGAAGTAGCCGCGCAGGAAGCGCAGGAAGTCGCGCCGCGTCAGGCCGATGCCCAGGGCGGAGAAATACAGCCCGGCCAGGTCCTTGTCGCGCCAGCGCCGGGGCACTTGGGTGCGGCACTGGGCACGGTGCAGGTCGATCAGCCAGAGCCGCAGATTGGCCACGGTCACCGGCTGGGCGGTGTCAAGCAGGAAATGGCAGATGTAGCAGTCGCGATGGTTGACCCCGGCCCGGTGCATGGCGCCGGTCATGCGCGCCACCTCGGCGATCAGCGCCCGCTTGAGCGCCGGCTCCGGTGGTTGGCGGACCCAGTCGAGACTGAAGTCTTCGAGGCTGACGGTGGGTGCCAGCTCCTCGGTGATGATGAAGGAATGCTGGGTCGCCGGATTGGCGCCGCGTTCGCCGAAGGCCACGGCGGTCATGGTCGGCACGCCGACTTGGTGCAGCCGCTCGATGGCCTGCCATTCCTGGCGCGCGCCCAGTACCGGCTGCTTGGCCTGCAGCAGGTTCTTGGCGATCTCGCCCCACCCGATGCCACGGTGGATCTTGACGAAATAACCCCGGCCGGCCACCTCGGTGCGCAGGGTGCGGCGCCCGTCCAGTTCGCGATAGACCTGGCCCTGCAGGGCTTCCACGGCGACGAAGGGGTCCTGACCGGCCCAGAGGCTGGCGAAGGGCTCGCGCAACTCCAGGGTCATGCCACCCCCAGGATGACGTCGGCGGCACGCTCGGGCAGCGAATAGAGATCGGCGCTGTCGGCGAAGGCCAGGCCATTACGGCCCTGCACCGCGCGGCGCTCGGGATCGGCCAGCAACTCGGCCAGCATCCGATCCAGGGTCTCCTGGGCGAAGGGCGACGGCACCACCGCGCCAGCGCGCGCCTCGTCGATGTAGTGGGCATAGCCGCAGACGTCGGTGACCAGCACCGGCAGCCCGGCGACCAGCGCCTCCAGCAGCACGGTGCCGGTGTTCTCGTTGTAGGCCGGGTGGATCAGCAGGTCGGCGCCGAGCAGGAAGCGCGGAATGTCGCTACGTCCCTTGAGAATCCGCACCCGGTCGCTCACGCCCAGAGCCTTGGCTTGCAGGATGAACGGCTTGGGATCGTCCTGGCCGATGGCGAACAGCCGGGTGCGGCGACGCAGGTCCTTGGGCAGGGAGGCCAGGGCGCGCAGGCTGCGATCCAGGCCCTTGGTCTTGAAGCCGGAGCCGATCTGTACCAGCAGCAGCTCACCCTCCTCCAGCCCGAATTCGCGCCGGAAGTCGGCGCGGATCTCGGCGGCATTGGCCGGCGCGCGGCGGTCGGCGGCGATGCCCGGCGGCAAGAGGTGGAAACGCGGCGCCGGCGTGCCGTAGTGCTTGACGAACAGTGGCTGCTGCACCTCGGAGATCATCAGGATCTCGGTGCGCGACTCGGGGGCGAACACCGCGCGCTCGTAGTCGGCGAAATGGCGATAGCGGCCCCACTGGCGATACAGCGGATTGCGCAGGGTCTGGGCCTTGTCCTCGAAGCAGGGATCGGCGGCGTAGTAGACGTCCAGCCCCGGCATCTTGTTGAAGCCGATCACCCGGTCCACCGGATCACGGGCCAGGTCCGCCTGCAGCCAGGCGTGGAATTTCTCGTTGCGCCGGTGATTGAACAGGGCGCTGACCTTGGCCACCCGTACATCGAAGCCTTCCGGCACCGGACCTTCCCAGATCAGGGTATAGACGCGGACGGCGTGGCCGCGGCGCTGGCACTCCTGGGCGATGCGCAGGAAGTCCCGCTGCAGGCCGCCAAAGGGAAAATACTTGTAGAGCACGAAAGCCAGGGTCATGCGGGGAGGTCTTCCAACAGCAGGGTTTCCAGTTCCAGCTCGACCCGCTCCGGGGTCAGGGCGGCCAGACTCGCGGCGGGCTGGTCACGCGGCTCGTCGGTACCCTCCAGGCCCACGGCGCTCAGGTGCACCTGGGAGCGGCCATAGGCGCCGACCTTCTTCGGGCTGGTCGGGCCGTAGAGGGAGACGGTGGGTACATCCAGGGCCGCGGCCAGATGACCGAGGCCGGTGTCCACCGCCACGCAGGCGCGGGCACCGGCCAGCACCTTGGCCACCCCGGCCAGGTTCAGGCGTGGCAAGACCTGGACGCCGTCCAGGCCGTCGGCGATGCGTTCGGCACGGGCGTGCTCCGCCTCGTTGCCCCACAGCAGGCGCACCGGCCAGTCCAACTGGCTCATGCGCTCGGCCAGCTCGCGCCAGTGCGCCTCGGGCCAGTGCTTGCTGACCCAGGTGGTGCCGTGCAAGAAGACCACGTAGGGCGTCTCGTTGGGACCGGCCAGGCGCTGCCGATCCAGGCCGTAGTCCCCTACGCCGGTCGGCAGCGGATAATCCAGGGCCTGGGCGAACAGCTGGCGTAGGCGCTCCAGGGCATGCTGCCCCTTGGCCACGTGGTAGCGCTCGTCGTAGAAACGACTGGCCAGCGGCTCGCGGGCCGAGTTGCGGTCGAGACCGGCCACCGGCGCGTCCACGTAGCGGGTCAACCAGGCGCTCTTGAGCAGACCCTGGGCATCGATCACCCGGTCGTAGCGCTGCTCGCGCACGCGCTCCTTGAATTCGCCCCACTCGCCACTGGCCCAGGCGGAAAAAGGCTGCTTGCGCCAGCGGCGCAGCGCCACCGGGATCACCTGCCCCACGGCCGGGTGCCAGGCGGGGATCTCGGCGAAGCCCTCTTCCACGACCCAGTCGAAGCAGACGCCCGGGATGGCCCGGGCCGCATCGGTCAGCGCCGGCAGGGTATGGATGACGTCGCCCAGGGACGAGGTCTTGACCACTAGCACGCGCATCTAGCCCACCTCGACCGGATCGGCGACCAGGCGGCCGAGGGCCTCCTGCACCTGGCTCGGCTGCAGCAGGCGCAGGCAGTCGTAGTGACCGAAGCGGCAGGTGCGGTCGAAGCAGGGACTGCACTCCAGCCCCAGCCGTACCACCTCCACCTGGCTCGCCAGCGGCGGCGTGAAGCCGGGCGAGGTGGAGCCGTAGACCGCCACCAGCGGCCGATCCAGGGCGGCGGCCACGTGCATCAGCCCGGAGTCGTTGCTGATCACTGCGCTCGCGCAGGAAAGCAGGTCGATGGCTTCGGCCAGGGAGGTCCGCCCGGCGAGGTTGTAGACATCGTCATCCAGGCCAGGGGTGACCCATTCGCGGATTTCCTCTCCCCCCGGGGCGTCCTTCTGCGAGCCGAACAGCCAGACCTGCCAGCCCTGGCGCAGCCGGGCATCGGCCACCTTGGCGTAGTGTCCGGCCGGCCAGCGCTTGGCCTCGCCGAACTCGGCGCCCGGGCAGAGCGCCAGCACCGGGCGGTCCAGGGTGAGTCCGAAGCGCTCCAGGGCGGCCTCGCGACTGGCCGGGTCGATGGCCAGCCGCGGCTCGGGATAGGGTTTGGGCAGTTCGGCGCCCGGTGCATAGGCCAGGGCCATGAAGCGCTCGATCATCAGCGGGTAGCGCGCCTTGTCCAAGGTACGGATGTCGTTGAGCAGGCCGAATCTCAGCTCGCCGCGCCAGCCGGTGCGCTTGGGAATGCCGGCGAAATAGGGCACCAGCGCCGATTTCAGCGAATTGGGCAGGAGGATCGCCTGATCGTAGCGACCGCGCAGCCGCTGGCCGATGCGCCGGCGCGTGGCCAGCTCCAGAGCGCCATGGCCGAGCGGGAAGCTCAGGGCCTCGCGCACCTCGGGCATGCGCTCGAGTAGCGGGCGACTCCACTCGGGGGCGAGTACGTCGATCTGGCAGTCGGGATGCTGGCGCTTGAGGCAGACGAAGAGGGTCTGCGCCATCACCATGTCGCCGACCCAACTGGGTCCGATGATCAGAATATTCATGCTGGAAGGCGATCGGCACCTAGTGGGTGGCCGACTCCCACTCCCTCAGGCCCTGCCTGATCGAAAGCTCGCGCACGGACATCGACATCTTGCCTCTCCTTACTGATGACGGCCTAAAAGGTGGCCGGATTGCCGGACGGCGTGTCCAGCCCCAGGCCGTGCCAGATACGGCGTACTTCGTCGCGCTCGGCGAGAAAGCCGTCGGCCGGTACCTTGCCCGGCCGCTTCTGCAGGACCAGGCGGTGCAGCGCGGCGCGATAGGCCTTGTAGGCTTCGCGCAGGGCAATGGCGTCCGTGGCCGGTACCAGACCAGCCGCTTCGAGGGATTCCAGGATGCGGATGTTGTCGGGAAAACGCAGCAATTCGGGATGCTGCCACGACCAGGCCAGAACGGCATATTGGACCATAAATTCGATATCGACGATACCGCCGGCATCCTGCTTGAGGTCGAACAGCTGCTCCGGCCGGCGAGCGTTCGGCCCCAGTCCGCCGGCGGTCACCGCAGTGCCGAGGTTGTCGAGCATCTTGTCGCGCATGCCGGCCACGTCGGCCTGCAGGGTCGCCAGCTCCCGCTGCCGACCGAGGATGCGCGCCCGCACCTCAGCGAAGCGCTCGCCCAGGCGTGGACAACCCGCCACCACCCGCGCCCGCACCAGCGCCTGATGCTCCCAGGTCCAGGCCTCGCTCCGCTGGTAGCGTTCGAAGGCCTCCAGCGAGCTGACCAGCAGCCCCGCCGCGCCGGAGGGTCGCAGGCGCATGTCCACCTCGTAGAGGGTGCCTACCGGGGTGGTGGTGGTGAGCAGGTGGATGATGCGCTGGCCAAGGCGATTGAAGAACTGGGCGCCATCCATGGGCTTGGCGCCATCGGTCTCGGCCAGGGGATCGGCGTCGTGAATGAACACCAGGTCGAGATCCGAGCCGTGGCCGAGTTCGATGCCGCCGACCTTGCCGTAACCGACGATGACGAAGTCCGGCTGGCAGGGCGAGCCGTCGCGCCGCTGCGGCGTGCCATGGCGCTGCACCAGCTGACGCCAGGCCAGGCCAAAGACCTCTTCGAGGATCACCTCGGCGAGCCAGGTGAGATAGTCGCTGACCTTCATCAGCGGCAGGCTGCCGGCGATCTCCGCCGCCGCCACCCGCAGGCTGTGGGCGCGCTTGAAGTGGCGCAGCACGTCCATCTGCTGCTCCAGGTCCTCTTCGGGCAGGCGCATCAGGCGCTCGCGCAATTCGGCGGCCAGCTCCGGCTTCTGCGGCGGATGATAGAGCCGACCTTCGTTGAGCAATTCGTCGAGCAGCGCCGGATAGCGGGCGATCTGCTCGGCCACCCAGGCACTGGCGCCGCAGAGTTCCAGCAGCCGCGCCAGGGCCGGCGGATTCTCGCTGAGCAGGACCAGGTAGGCGGAGCGCCGCGCCACAGCCTCCACCAGCGGCAGTACCCGTTCCAGCGCCCGGTCGGGCTGTTCGTCGAGGCTCACCGCGTCCAGCAGCCGCGGCATGAAGGCATCCAGCCGTTCGCGGCCGGCGCGCTGCATGGCCCGTACCTGGCCGCTGGCACGCAGGCTGGCCAGCAATTCCAGCGCCTGCTCCGGCGCCTGGAAGCCCGCCTCGCGCAACCGCGCCAGGGACTCCTCGGGGTCGAGCAGGTCTTCCCACAGCGGCAGCCAGCTGTCCTCCAGCTCGGCGCTCTGGGTCTCCTCCTCGGGATCGGCGATGGTCTGCTGGAAGTGCCAGTCGATGCGGCTGCGCCAACCGTCAAGGGCTGCGCTGAATTCGTCCCAGTCGGCATGACCCATGAGAAAGGCCACCCGCGCCCGACCCAGGGGATCCATCGGCAGGGTCTGGGTCTGCTGGTCGGCGATGGCCTGCAGCCCATGCTCGACATAGCGCAGGAAGCAGTAGCCCTCGCGGAGCTCCGCTTCGGCCGCCGCCGGCAGATAGTCGCGCTCGCGGAGACTGGTCAGCACCTTGAGCAGCGGTCGCTGCTGCAGCGCCGGATCGCGACCGCCATGGATCAGCTGGTAGGCCTGGGCAATGAATTCCACCTCGCGAATACCGCCCGCGCCCAGCTTGACGTTGTCAGTCATGCCGCGTCGGCGCACCTCCTGGCGGATCAGCTGCTTCATGCTGCGCAGGGCTTCGATGGCGGAGAAATCCAGATAGCGCCGATAGACGAAGGGCCGCAGCAGGGTCAGCAGCTCGGCGCCGCTGGCCTGGTCGCCGCCGACCACCCGCGCCTTGATCATGGCGTACCGTTCCCAGTCGCGACCCTGGTCCTGATAGTAGAGCTCCATGGCCGCGAAGCTCAGCACCAGGGCGCCAGCGCTGCCATAGGGCCGCAGGCGCATATCGACGCGGAAGACGAAGCCGTCCACCGTGGTGGCATCCAGCGCCTTGATCAGTCGCTGCCCGAGGCGGGTGAAGAATTCCTGGTTGTCCTGCTCGCGCCGTGCGCCGCGGGTCTCGCCCGCCTCGCCATAGGCGAAGATCAGGTCGATGTCGGACGACAGATTCAGCTCGCCCGCACCCAGCTTGCCCATGCCCAGCACCACCAGTTGCTGCGGCGCGCCGCTGGACCGGCCAGTGGGCACGCCGAACTGGACGCACTGCTGGGCGTAGAGCCAGGCACAGGCCTGGTCGATGCAGGCATCGGCCAGGTCGCTGAGGTCACGGCAGGTTTCCACCAGATCGGCCTGACGAGTCAGGTCGCGCCAGACGATGCGCACCTGCTGCAACATGCGAAAGCGCCGCAGGCGCCGCCCCAGCTCCGCCTCGTCCGGGCAGTCCGCCAGCGCCTCGCGCAAGCGCTGCGCCATCTCACCCGGCGCCAGCGGCTGGTGCAGGACGCCGCTGTCGATCAGCGCCAGGCAGGCCGCTGGCGAGCGACAGAACTGCTCGACGATGAAGTCACTGACGGCGGCCACCCGGCGCCACTCCTCGCGGACCTGCGCAGACCAGTCGGCCTGCTGGGCGGCAGCCGCCGGATCGGCGGCCAGGGCATCGGTCAGGCGATGATCGGCGAGCTCGGCGGCTACGACCAGAGTCGAAGGCAGTTCGTCGCGAAGGGGCGGTATCATGGGCAGTCCTGCGCAGGGACGGTCGAACCTCGCCAAGCCCGCCAGAAATCCCCGCTCAGGGACATTCCGACGGACCACCCGGTCCACGCGGGAACCGTCGCCACGTCCGTGGTTCGGAGTTCGCGAGCCCTGGAGCAGAGCGTACGACAAACGTCGAATTGTTTTTTATTCCATTACAGCTCGGAGCTGAAACGGATTTGAATTTGTAGTAAAACTACACGCCGGCCGGAACCGTCCGGTCATAAATCCAAGAATTTTCGCTGCCCCCAAGAGGCCGGCGGCGACCCTGAGGCGACCGATTCTGGAAGCCTTTCCGCCCTGGAGCAAGCCATGCAAGATCTCGATCCCGTCGAAACCCAGGAATGGCTGGACGCCCTGGAGTCCGTTCTCGACCATGAAGGCGAGGAGCGTGTTCATTATCTGATGACCCGCATGGGCGAACTGGCCACCCGCAGTGGTACCCAGTTGCCCTACTCCATCAATACCCCCTATCGCAACACCATTCCGGTGACCAAGGAAGCCCATATGCCGGGCGACCTGTTCATGGAGCGGCGCATCCGCTCGCTGGTCCGCTGGAACGCCCTGGCGATGGTCATGCGCGCCAACCTCAAGGATCCGGATCTGGGTGGCCACATCTCCACCTTCGCCTCCAGCGCCACCCTCTATGACATCGGCTTCAACTATTTCTGGAAGGCGCCCAACGAAGAGCACGGCGGCGACCTGATCTACTACCAGGGCCACGCGTCCCCCGGCGTCTACGCCCGTGCCTTCCTGGAAGGCCGCCTCTCCGAAGACCAGATGAACAACTTCCGCCAGGAAGTGGACGGCAAGGGCCTGTCGAGCTACCCGCACCCGCACCTGATGCCCGACTTCTGGCAGTTCCCCACCGTGTCCATGGGCCTGGGCCCGATCACCGCCATCTACCAGGCCCGCTTCATGAAGTACCTGGAGAACCGCGGCTACATCCCCGCCGGCAAGCAGAAGGTCTGGTGCTTCATCGGCGACGGCGAGTGCGACGAGCCGGAAACCCTGGGCGCCATCTCCCTGGCCGGGCGCGAGAACCTCGACAACCTGATCTTCGTCATCAACTGCAACCTGCAGCGCCTCGACGGCCCGGTACGCGGCAACGGCAAGATCGTCCAGGAACTGGAAGGCATCTTCCGCGGCGCCGACTGGAACGTCACCAAGGTCCTCTGGGGCCGCATGTGGGACCCGCTGTTCGCCCGCGACACCGAAGGCCGCATGCAGCAGCGCATGGACGCCGTGGTCGATGGCGAATACCAGAACTACAAGGCCAAGGACGGTGCCTACGTGCGCAAGCACTTCTTCGGCGCCAACCCCGAGCTGCTCAAGATGGTCGAGGACCTGTCCGACGACGAGATCTGGAAGCTCAACCGTGGCGGCCACGACCCCTACAAGGTCTATGCGGCCTACCACCAGGCGGTCAACCACAAGGGCCAGCCCACCGTCATCCTGGCCAAGACCATCAAGGGCTACGGCACCGGTGCGGGCGAAGCCAAGAACACCGCGCACAACACCAAGAAGGTCGACGTGGAGTCGCTGAAGAAATTCCGCGATCGCTTCGACATCCCGCTGAACGACTCCCAGCTCAGCGAGCTGCCCTTCTATCGTCCGGCCGACGACAGTGCCGAGATGAAGTACCTGATGAGCCGTCGCGAGGCCCTGGGCGGTCACCTGCCCCAGCGTCGCGCCCGCAGCATCAGCATCCCCACCCCGCCCCTGGACACCCTGAAGGCGGTACTGGATGGCTCCGGCGATCGCGAGATCTCCACCACCATGGCCTTCGGCCGCATCCTGTCGCAACTGGTCAAGGACAAGGACCTGGGCAAGCGCATCGTGCCCATCCTCGCCGACGAGGCCCGTACCTTCGGCATGGAAGGCATGTTCCGCCAGCTGGGCATCTACTCGCCCCACGGCCAGCTCTATGAGCCGGTCGACCGCGACCAGGTGATGTACTACCGCGAAGAGAAGGACGGGCAGATCCTCCAGGAAGGCCTCAACGAGGCAGGCGCCATGTCTTCCTTCATCGCCGCCGGTACCGCCTACAGCAACTACAACCAGCCCATGCTGCCGGTCTACATCTTCTATTCGATGTTCGGCTTCCAGCGCATCGGCGACCTGGCCTGGGCGGCGGGCGATGCCCAGACCCGCGGCTTCCTGCTGGGCGGCACCTCCGGCCGGACCACCCTGAACGGTGAAGGCCTGCAGCACGAGGACGGTCACAGCCACATCCTGGCCGGCACCATCCCCAACTGCCGCAGCTACGATCCCACCTATGCCTACGAGCTGGCGGTGATCATGCGCGAAGGCATCCATCAGATGATGGAACTGCAGCAGAGCGTCTTCTACTACATCACCGTGATGAACGAGAACTACCAGCAGCCGGCCATGCCCGAGGGTGTCGAGGAAGGCATCATCAAGGGCATGTACCTGCTGGAAGAAGAAAAGGGCGACTTCAAGCACCGCGTCCAGCTGCTGGGTTCGGGCACCATCCTCAACGAGGTCCGCGCCGCCGCGAGCCTGCTGCGCGAGATGGGCGTCGGCGCCGATATCTGGAGCGTCACCAGCTTCAACGAACTGCGCCGCGAAGGCCTGGCCGTGGATCGCTGGAACCGCCTGCACCCGCTGGAAGAGCGCCGCCTGACCTACGTCGAGCAATGCCTGGGCGAGCGCCAGGGTCCGGTCATCGCCTCCACCGACTACATGAAGCTGTTCGCCGACCAGATCCGCCAGTGGGTCCCCACCGAATTCCAGGTGCTGGGTACCGACGGCTTCGGTCGCAGCGACAGCCGCAAGAAGCTGCGCGATCACTTCGAGGTCGACCGCCGCTGGGTCGCCGTCGCCGCTCTGCAGGCGCTGGCCAACCAAGGCAAGCTGGAACGCAAGGTCGTGGCCGACGCCATCACCAAGTTCGGCATCGACACCGAGAAGCGCAATCCCCTGGATTGCTGATGCGGCACACGGATAAGAGGAAACAACTGTGAGCGAGACCATCCGCGTACCCGACATCGGCAGTGGCGACGGCGAAGTCATCGAGCTGCTGGTGAAGGTCGGCGATACCGTCGAGGCCGAACAGAGCCTGGTGGTGCTGGAGTCCGACAAGGCCAGCATGGAGATCCCGGCCCCCAAGGCCGGCAAGATCGCCGCCCTGCACATCAAGGTCGGCGACACCCTCAAGACCGGTGATCTGCTGATCGACCTGGAAGGCGAGGACGCCGCCTCCGGCAGCGAACCCGCCGCCGAACCCAAGGCCGAGTCCAAGCAGACCCAGGTCGAGGAAAGCGAAACCCCGACGCCGGCCGGCGACGAGGACGCTTCGGCGTCCGCCGGCGAAGGCGAAGCCCAGGAGATCCATGTTCCCGACATCGGCTCCAGCGGCAAGGCCAGCATCATCGAGGTGGCGGTCAAGCCCGGCGACACCATCGCCGCCGAGCAGACGCTGATCACCCTGGAATCCGACAAGGCCAGCATGGAAATCCCCTCCCCCGCCGCCGGCGTGGTGGAGAGCGTTTCCGTCAAGGTCGGCGACGAAGTGGGCACCGGCGACCTGATCCTGGTGCTCAAGGGCGCCGCCAATGCGAGGCCCAGCAAGAGCGTCGAATCCAAGGCCGGCGACAAGCCCGCCCAGTCAGCCGCCGAGCCCGAGCTGCACGAGGAAGCCGCCGCCGAGCCGGCCGGTGAGTCGGTCGAGGAGATCAAGGTCCCCGACATCGGCTCCACCGGCAGTGCCAACGTCATCGAGGTGCTGGTCAAGGCCGGTGACCAGGTCAAGGCCGAGCAATCGCTGATCGTGCTGGAGTCCGACAAGGCCAGCATGGAAATCCCGGCGCCCAAGGCGGGCGTGGTGGAAAGCGTCGCCATCAAGGTCAACGACCAGGCCAAGACCGGCGATCTGATCCTGACCCTGAAGGTGGCCGGTGCCGCGCCCAAGCAGGCGGCCAAGCCGGCTGCCGGCAACGCCGCCGCCAGCGCGCAGGCACCCGAGAAGAAAGCCGAGGCTCCGGCCAAGGCCGCCGCTCCCGCCAGCGCCCCTGCCGCCGGCAAGGGCAAGAAGGTCCATGCCGGTCCGGCCGTGCGTATGGTCGCCCGCGAATTCGGCGTCGATCTGGGCGAGGTCACCCCGACCGGTCCCAAGGGTCGCATCCTCAAGGAAGACGTCCAGACCTACGTCAAGGATCAGCTGCAGAAGAGCAAGGCGGCTCCGGCGGCGGCTACGGGGGCCACCGGTGGCGCCGGCATCCCGCCGATCCCCACCGTGGACTTCAGCAAGTTCGGCGAGATCGAAGAGGTGCCGATGACGCGCCTCATGCAGGTCGGCGCCAACAACCTGCATCGCAGCTGGCTGAACGTGCCCCACGTGACCCAGTTCGACCAGTCCGACGTGACCGATCTGGAAGCCTTCCGGGTCGGCCAGAAAGCCGTGGCGGAAAAGGCCGGCGTCAAGCTGACCATCCTGCCGTTCCTGCTCAAGGCCTGTGCCCATGTGCTCAAGGAACTGCCGGACTTCAACGCCTCCCTGGCCCCCAGTGGCAAGGCGGTGATCCGCAAGAAGTACGTGCACATCGGCTTCGCCGTGGACACCCCGGACGGCCTGCTGGTCCCGGTCATCCGCAACGTCGACCAGAAGAGCCTCCTGCAACTCGCTGCCGAAGCCGCCCAACTGGCGGAAAAGGCGCGGACCAAGAAGCTCAGCGGCGACGACATGCAGGGCGCCTGCTTCACCATCTCCAGCCTGGGTCACATCGGCGGTACCGGCTTCACGCCGATCGTCAATGCCCCGGAAGTGGCGATCCTCGGTGTCTCCAAGGCCAGCATGCAGCCGGTCTGGGACGGCAAGGCCTTCCAGCCACGCCTGATGCTGCCGCTGTCGCTGTCCTACGATCACCGCGTGATCAACGGGGCCGCCGCCGCGCGCTTCACCAAGCGCCTGGGCGATCTGCTCGCCGAGATCCGCAGCCTGCTGCTATAACGGCCGACGGCTGAACAATGGGAACCCCGCCGATGCGGGGTTCCTGTTTTTTTGTCTTGGAGAAAGGGTAGGATGGCGGCTGGCTGCAGGCGCTTGCGCGCTCCCGGTCCGATCGGGCAACCTTGTTAGTCATCCGATATCGCCAGTGAGGCGGAAAGGAAAAAGGGTTAATGATTTGTCTATCCTTTCCGATAACCCTAGGACACTTATCCGTCTTCACAAGGACGCGACCTCTCGCATGAGTATTCATTCCGACGCTGCCGATGCCGCGGTAGCCGATCAGGCGGGCGCCCTCAGCGCTCCTGCCCGATTGGGCTTGCTGCGCTTCGAGCGTCTGAATGAAGCCTCCTGGGCGATGCTCTATCTCGATCCACGCTGTGACGTCAGTCTCGGCCTGCCGGCACAGGCGCTGTGCTCGCTCATCGATGCGCCCTATGCCAGCCTGATGGAACCCAGTGTCCGTCACCGGCTGCACGAAGATATCCAGCTGCAGCTCGCCGAACACGGCAGCTACCAGGTGCGCTACCTGTTCCATTCCCCCAGCGCGCCCTGCCAGGTCGTCGAGGTAGGCGAAAGCCTGCAGCGCCATGGGCGACCCCTGCTGCGCGGCTATCTGTTGCGGGTAGCCAACGACGACGCGCTCTCCAGCCAGTGGGAAGCCCATACCCTGGCGCTACGCTCCAGCCTCGCCCTGCTGCAGGACAACCAGGACCACCACCAGCGCCGCCTGGCGATCGCCCAGGCCCGCCAGGACCTGCTGCTCGGCCTGTCTCGCCTGGCCCTGCGCCAGGACCCGACGGACGCCGAGCTGGGACAACTCATCCTCGCCCATGGACCCGCGGCCTTCGACGTGGACCACGTCGGCCTATGGCGCCTGGACGGCAATGGCCTGAGCGACCTGACCAGTGACGAGCGGATCACCGCGATGTGCACCGAGCATCGCCGCCTGTTGCGTGAGCAGCAGGTGATCGAAGAGGCGAGCCAGGTGCTGCAGCCAGCGAACACCGGCGGCGGGACCGCCCTGGACGTGGCGCTGCTCCAGGATGGTCACCTGGCCGGCGTGCTCTGCCTGAGACGCCAGCAGGCCGCCACCTGGGCGGCGGAAGACGTCGCCTTTGCCCGCAGCCTGGCCGATTGCCTGGCCGCCCTCATCCACAGCCCGGCGAGCCTGCCGAAGCTGATCCACCCGCTCACCCGAGTCATGGAAGCCAGCACCGATGCCTTCCTGTTGCTCGACGCCCAGGGGCGGCTGGAACATGCCACCGATAGCTTCGCCCGCATCACCGGCCATCCCATCACCAAGATCCAGGGCATGCTCATCGAGTCGCTGCCGGCCCTGGAGAACTGGAGCGAGCTGCTTTACGAAGCCTGGCAGCGGCTCGCGCACCAGGACAGCTGGCAGGGCGAGATGCGCTGCTACCGGCGTGACGGCGAGAGTTACTGGGGCCTGCTCTCGATCTCCAAGATCCTGCAACCCAGCGGCGATCTGCAGGGCTACCTGGGGATCTTCCAGGACACCAGCAAGACACGCTTCGCACCCGAGCAACACGACGAGATCGCCTTCCGCGACAGCCTAACCGGCCTGGCCAACCGCAGCCATTTCATCGCCCGCCTGGAGGCACGCCTGGAGCAGTCCAACGCCAGCCGCGAGCACTCGCTGCTGCTGGTGGACGTCGACAACTTCAAGCGGGTCAACGACAGCCTGGGCCATCGCATCGGCGACCAACTGTTGGTCGGGCTGGCTCGTCGCCTGCGCACCGCCCTGGGCAAGAGCGCCCTGATCGCCCGCATCGCCAGCAACGAATTCGCCGTGCTGCTGGAGGGGATGGACGCCGTTTCCGCCGCCGCCCTGGCCCGCGACACCTTGGTGGCCCTCGATCCGCCGCTCTACGTGGACGGCCATCCCACCCTGATCAGCTGTTCGATCGGCCTGACCACCGCGCGCCCGCACGAAACCGACCCCCAGACCCTGATCAAGCATGCCGGCCTCGCCCTGCATCGCGCCAAGGCCAATGGTGGCCATCAGGTTCAGATCTTCACCGAGGCGCTGATCGCCGAGGCCAGCAACAAACTATTCATGCAGAACAACCTGCGCCGCGCCCTCGAGCAGAACGAACTCCTGCTGCACTACCAGCCCAAGGTCTGCCTGAAGCGCGCCAGGCTGCTGGGCCTGGAGGCCTTGATCCGCTGGCAGCATCCGGAAAAGGGCATGATCCGTCCGGACCAGTTCATCAGCATCGCCGAAGAAACCGGTCTGATCATCCCCATCGGCAAATGGATCATCCGTGAGGTCTGCCGCCAGCTGCACCGGCTGGCCGCGATGGGTTTCGGCGACCTGCAGATCGCCATCAACCTGTCGCCCAAGCAATTCACCGATCCCGAACTGGTGCAGTCCTTCGTCACCATCCTCGACGAAGAGCGCATCGCCCCGGAGCGCCTGGAGCTGGAACTCACCGAAAGCCTGCTGCTGGACGCCACCGACGCTACCCGCGAAACCCTGGAAGCCCTCAAGCGCCTGGGCATGAGCCTGGCGATGGACGACTTCGGTACCGGTTATTCGTCGCTCAGCTACTTGAAAAAATTCCCCATCGACATCATCAAGATCGACAGGAGTTTCATCAAGGACATCCCGGACAACCAGGACGACATGGAAATCACCTCCGCGGTGATCGCCATGGCCCACAACCTTCGACTGGAGGTGGTTGCCGAGGGCATAGAGACGACCGAGCAGCTGGCTTTCCTGCGCCATCATCGTTGCGATATCGGCCAGGGCTACCTGTTCGACAAGCCGATCCCGGCCGAGCAGCTCGAGACCGCGCTGACGCGCTACCTGCCGGTGCGCTGAACCGCCGAGCGGCCCCGACCCCGCCTGGGCGACCTTGCCGACGAGGCGCGTTTCGCCAGGCCTTCCCCCACGAGGTAACCCATGGTCCTGCGTTCCGAAATTCTGACCAAGAAGAGCCACCTACCCTCCGCCGACCAGGCATTGCCCGGTCGCGAGACCCCCATGGCCGTCCCCGCTGCCCACTACGTCAACGGCAATCCGTTGCAGGCCCCCTTCCCCGCCGGCCTGCAGAGCCTGGTGGTCGGCATGGGCTGCTTCTGGGGCGTCGAACGCCGTTTCTGGCAGCAACCGGGGGTCTGGACCACCGCTGCCGGTTATGCCGGCGGCTATACGCCCAATCCGACCTACGAAGAGGTCTGCTCGGGGCTGACCGGCCATACCGAGGTGGTGCTGGTGGTGTTCGATCCGGCCCAGACCTCCCTGGAGGCGCTGCTGAAGGTGTTCTGGGAAGCCCACGATCCGACCCAGGGCATGCGCCAGGGTAACGACGTCGGCACCCAGTATCGCTCGGCGCTCTATTACGCCGACGACAGTCAGCGGGAAGTCTTCGAGGCCAGCCAGGCGGCCTTCCAGGCCAAGCTGGCCGAGGCGGGCTATGGCGAGATCACCACCGAGATCGCGCCGCTGCCGCCCTTCTACTATGCCGAGGCCTATCACCAGCAGTATTTGGCGAAGAATCCCAACGGCTACTGTGGCCTGGCCGGAACCGGCGTCTGCCTGCCGCCGAGTCTGGCGCGCCAGGCATAGAGGCACAGCGGTACTGCTGGCCGGCTCCTGGTCCAGGGGCCGCCTATTCGGCGATCAACCAGTCCAGCTGGCAGCTGCCTTCGCCCTGAGCCAGGTGCTCGGCCAGCCAGGGCAGCAGTTCGCGCAACTCGTCTTCCAGCCCCCAGGGCGCATTGACGATGGCCAATCCGGAGCCATTGAGGCGGGTCGGATCGTCCGCCGAATTGACCAGCAGCTCGGCCCTTAGCAGCTTGGGTGCGCCACTGCCCTGAAGCCCTGCATAGAAGCGCTTGAGCTGACGGCGGTCCTTGATCGGATACCAGAGGGCAATGACCGTCTGGCGCATGCGGCCGATGGCTTCCTGCACCGCCTTGACGCAGCGCTCCAGCTCGTCGGCCTTCTCGAAGGGCGGGTCGATCAGCAGCAGCGCCCGGCGCTCGGGCACCGGCAGCAGGGCACGCGGCAGCAGCCAGCCATCCTTCTGGTGCACCGCCACCCGGCGATCACCCGCCATGTTCTCCTTGAGCAACCGCCCGTCCTCGGGATGCAATTCGTTGAGCAGCAGCCGATCCTGGTCGCGCAGGGCTTGACGCATCAGCTCGGGCGAACCCGGGTAGTAGCGCAGGGCGCCATCGGGGTTGAGCGCCGCCACCGCTTCCCGATAGCCGGCGAAGGCCGCCGGCGCGCCTTCCAGCGTCCAGAGCCGGCCGATGCCTTCCCGCCACTCATCGGTGCGGCTAGCCTGGTCGCCGGCGAGGTCGTAGCGCCCGACCCCGGAGTGGCTGTCCAGATAGACGAAGGGGGCCTCCTTGCGCGCCAGCAGCGCGGCCAGGCGCAACAGGGTGAGGTGCTTGAAGACATCGGCGTGGTTGCCGGCATGGAAGGCGTGTCGGTAGTTCATGAAATACTCCAGCGTCAGCCCTACAGTGTACCGTCTTCCCTGTCCGAAGCCGCGCTGCGCTTTGACACCCCGGCCACCCAGCGGGTTAAATCCCTAGGTTGTTCAACCCTTTGCCCTAGGAGTCGCGCTTGGACGCCGTCACCATCAACAGTTTGTTCTTGATCGGTGCGGTGCTGATCGGCCTGTCGATTCTGGTCAGCTCGATTTCCTCGCGGATCGGCATCCCGATCCTGGTGATCTTCCTGGTGGTCGGCATGTTCGCTGGGGTCGACGGGCCCGGCCACATCGCCTTCGACAACTACCCCATGGCCTACCTGGTAGGCAACCTGGCACTGGCGGTGATCCTGCTCGATGGTGGCATGCGCACCCGGGTGTCGAGCTTCCGAGTGGCGCTCTGGCCGGCCTTGTCGCTGGCCACCGTGGGCGTGATGATCACCACCGGCCTGACCGGCATCGCCGCGGCCTGGCTGTTCGATCTCAGCCTGCTGCAAGGCCTGCTGATCGGTGCCATCGTCGGCTCCACCGATGCCGCCGCGGTGTTCTCCCTGCTCGGCGGTCGCGGCCTCAACGAACGGGTCACTGCCAGCCTGGAAATCGAGTCGGGCAGTAACGACCCCATGGCGGTGTTTCTCACCGTCACCCTGATCGAGATGCTCGCCAGCGGCCAGAGCGGCTTCACCTGGAGCCTGCTCGGCCACTTCGTCAGCGAATTCGCCATCGGCGGCGTCATCGGCCTCGGTGGCGGCTGGCTGCTGCTGCAGTTGATCAACCGCATCCACCTGGCCGACGGCCTCTATCCGCTGCTGGCCATCAGCGGCGGCCTGCTGATCTTCGCCCTGACCAATGCCGCCCATGGCAGCGGTATCCTCGCCGTCTACCTGGCCGGGCTGCTGCTGGGCAATCGGCCGATCCGCAGCCGGCACAGCATGCTGCACATGCTCGACGGCATGGCCTGGCTGGCGCAGATCGGCATGTTCCTGGTGCTGGGGCTGCTGGTGGAACCGCACAACCTGCTACCCATCGCCCTGCCCGCCCTGGGCCTGGCGCTGTGGATGATCCTGGTCGCCCGCCCACTGTCGGTGGCCATTGGCCTGCTGCCCTTCCGCGCCTTCCATGATCGCGAGAAGGCCTTCATCGCCTGGGTCGGCCTGCGTGGCGCGGTACCCATCATCCTGGCGGTCTTCCCGATGATGGCCGGGCTGCCCCAAGCCCAGCTGTTCTTCAACGTGGCCTTCTTCATCGTGCTGGTCTCCCTGCTGGTCCAGGGCTCCAGCCTGCCGCTGGCGGCCAAGCTGCTGAAGGTGACCGTCCCCCCGGAACCGGCCCCCTTCTCCCGCGCCGGCCTGCAGGTGCACCCCACCAGCGAGTGGGAGCTGTTCATCTATCGCCTGGGCGCCGAGAAATGGTGCATCGGCGCGGCCCTGCGCGAGCTGAAGATGCCCGAGGGGACCCGCATCGCCGCGCTGTTCCGCGGCGAGACGCTGTTGCACCCCTCCGGCAGCACCACCCTGGAGGCCGGCGACATCCTCTGCGTGGTCGGTCACGAGCACGACCTGCCGGCCCTGGGCCGGTTGTTCAGCCAGGCGCCGCAGCAAACCCAGAGATTCTTCGGCGACTTCGTCCTGGAAGCCGACGCCGAACTGAGCGCCGTGGCCGCATTGTACGGCCTGCAACTGGGCGACGTGGACGGCAACCAGCGCCTCGGCAGCTTCATCACCCACGAGATCGGCGGCGAACCCATCGTCGGCGACCTGGTGGAATGGAACGGCCTGGTGTGGATCGTCGCGGCCATCGAGAACAAGCGCGTGCGCAAGGTCGGCGTGAAGTTTCCCGAAGGCCAGAGCAGCGGGCCCGCGCTCTTTCTTTAACCGTGGATGAACAGGGGTCGCGGCTTGAACGGTGCCGCCTTGCGCCCTCGCCAGCACCGCTTTAACCTCGCGCCTTTCCACTGCCCGACGCCTGCCGCATGCAACGCCTGTCCGCTCTGCTTCGCGCTGCCGCCCTCTGCAGCTGCCTGTTCACCTTCCCTGTCGTCGCCCAGGATTCCGGGCCGCCCGATGCGCAACAGGTCCAGCAGAGCCTGGACGGCCTGGCCGCGCGCAAGCTGCCCGCTGCCGAGCAGGCCGCCGCCCAGGACAGCCTGCAGCAGACGCTGAAGCTGCTCGACCAGCGCGACCAGTACGTCAAGCAGCTGGCCGACCTGCGCCAGCAACTGGCCCAGGCACCGCAGCAGACCAAGGATGCCCAACGCCAGCTCGCCCGGCTGCGCGCCGAACCGGTCAAGCCGGCCGAGCAGCGCTACGCCGGGGCCACGCCCCAGACCCTGGAGCAGCGCCTGAGCGAGACCAGCCTGGCGCTCAACAGCGTGCAGGACGACCTCAATGCGGCCAACAGCCTGGTGATCAACGCCCAGACCCGCCCCGAGCGCGCCCAGGTGGACATCGCCAACCTGCAAACCCGGCTGCAGCAGATCGCCGACCTGCTCAAGAGCGGTCGCGAGAACAACAAGACCCTGACCACCGAGCGACGCAACCAGTTGCTCGCCGAACAGGCCGCCGACACCGCCCAGATCCAGTTGCTGCGCCAGGAGCTGGCCGGCAACAGCGTGCTGCAGGACCTGGGCGCCATTCGTCGCGAACTCTTCACCGAGCAGGTCAAGCGCTACGAGCAGGAAACCCTGGACCTGCAGACGTTGATCAGCGGCAAGCGCCGCCAGCAGTCGGAGAAGACTCTGGCCGAGGCCTCACGGGAGTCGGAGAAGACTGCCGGCGATGATGTCCTGTCCCAGGAGACCGGTCTCAACCTGCAACTCTCCGACTACCTGCTGCGTGCCACCGACCGCCTCAACGATCTCAATCGGCGCAACCTCGAGGCCCGTCAGCAGCTGGATCAGCTCAAGCAGACCAGCGAGACCATGGAGCAGCAGATCGGCGTGCTCAAGGGCAGCGTGCTGCTCTCCAAGCTGCTCTACCAGCAGCGCGCCGCCCTGCCATCGGTCAAGCTGAACAAGGACCTCACCGACGACATCGCCGACCTGCGCCTCTACCAGTTCGAGCTCAACCAGCAGCGTGCCCAGATCGCCAATCCCGACAGCTACGTCAGCAACCTGCTGGCCCAGCAGCCACCGGAAAAGGTGACGCCCCAGCTGCGCCAGCAACTGCTCGACCTGCTCAAGACCCGCAGCGAACTGCAGGAACGCCTGAACACCGAGCTCAATGCCCTGCTCAGCGAGTCCATCGACCTGCAGCTCAACCAGCGTCAGTTGCAGAGCACCATCACCAACCTGCGCGGCACCCTCGACGAGCAGATGTTCTGGATTCCCAGCAACAAGCCGCTGGACTGGAACTGGGCCAAGACCGCCCCGCTCAAGCTGATGCAGCAGCTGCGCGACGTGCCCTGGGCCTCCAGCGTCCATGAACTCTATGTCGGCCTGGCCGAGCGGCCCTTGCTGCTGCTGCCCCTGGTGCTGGCCTTCGCCACCCTGATCTGGCAACGTCCCCGCATCCATGCCCGGGTCAGCAAGCTCAACAAGGACATCGGCCACTACCAGCGTGACAGCCAGTTGCACACGCCCCAGGCCATCCTGCTCACCGTCCTGCTCGGCCTGCCGGCCAGCCTGGTGCTCTGGCTGGGCGGTGTGGCCCTGGAGGGTGACGAACGTGGCGTCAACGCGGCCATCGGCGCAGCCCTGCTGGAGATGGCCGCCGGCTGGCTGGTGTTCTACACGGTGTATCGCCTGCTGGCCTCCGGCGGTGTCGCCGAGACTCACTTCCGCTGGGCCCGCCCCCAGGCCCAATCCCTGCGCCGCCTGGTGCGCCGCGTGGGCCTGCTGGCGCTGGCGCTGATGGCGGTGGTGGCCATCGCCGAACGCCAGCTGGCGGGACTCGCCGACGACGTCCTGGGCATCCTCATCGTACTGGCGGCCTACGCCAGCCTGGCCTGGATGCTGGGTCGCTCGCTGCTCAACGCCAGCGCCCGGGAACGCCTGCCGTTCTTCCGCCTGCTGCTCGGCCTGATGATCACCGCCATCCCGGCCGTACTGTTTTTCGCCGTGCTGTTCGGCTACTACTACACCGCGCTCAAGCTCACCGACCGCCTGGTGGACACCCTCTATGTGCTGATGGCCTGGATCATCCTGGAAGCCACCCTGGCCCGCGGCCTGAGCGTGGCCGCGCGGCGCCTGGCCTACCAGCGTGCCCTGCAGAAACGCCAGGCGCAGCAGGAAGACGCCGAGGGCGTCGAGGTGGTGCAGGAGCCGACCCTGGACATGGAGCAGGTCAACCAGCAGTCCTCGCGCCTGCTGCGCCTGAGCCTGCTGCTGGCCTTCCTCGGCGTGCTCTACCTGGTCTGGGCCGACGTGGTGGCGGTGTTCTCCTACCTGGACAACGTCACCCTCTACCAGTACACCAGTGGCACCGGCGCCACCGCCACCGAGGTACCCCTGACGCTACGGGTGTTCATCATCGCCCTGGTCATCGCCGGCCTCACCGTCGCCCTGGCGCGCAACCTGCCCGGTCTGCTGGAGGTACTGGTGCTGTCGCGCCTCAACCTGGCCCAGGGTAGCGCCTACGCCACCACCACCCTGCTCTCCTATGTCATCGTCGGGGTCGGTGTCGTCACCACCCTGGCGACCCTAGGGGTGAGTTGGGACAAGCTGCAGTGGCTGGCCACGGCCCTCTCGGTCGGCCTGGGTTTCGGTCTGCAGGAGATCTTCGGTAACTTCATCTCCGGCCTGATCATCCTCTTCGAGCGCCCGGTACGCGTGGGCGACCTCATCACCATCGGCAACGTGACCGGCACGGTGAACAAGATCCGCATCCGCGCCACCCACATCACCGACGCCGACCGCAAGTCGGTGGTGGTGCCCAACAAGACCTTCGTCACCAGCCAGCTGATCAACTGGACGCTGACCGACACCGTCACCCGCATCGTGCTGACCTTCGGCATCAACCGCGGCAGTGACCTGGCCGAGGCGCAGCGCCTGATGATGCAGGCGGTGAAGGAGAATCCGCGGGTGCTGCACGATCCCGAACCCTCGCTGCACATCACCCACTACGGCGCCAGCACCCTGGACCATGAGCTGCGCATCTACGTGCGCGAGCTGGGCGATCGCAGCGCCGCCACCGACGAGCTGATCCGCCGCATCGACCAGTTGCTGAGCGACGCGGGCATCAACCTGCTGTCGACCCCGCAGATGGAGATCACCCTTAAGAATCGTCATGGCGCGGAGAAACAACTGGGCAAAAAGTCTTTCCTACCTGAAGGGGATGCCCAGCAGGAGGCCGAGGAACCCAAGCCACCCAAAGCCTGACTGCCCCTGGGATAGCCATGAAACAGCTGCTCGACCTGACCTTCGACAACAGATTCGCCCGCCTGGGCGATGACTTCTCCACCCATATCGAGCCCCGGCCGCTGGACGACCCGCGGCTGGTAATCGCTTCGCCAGCGGCCCTGGCGTTGCTGGACCTGGACCCGGCGGTGGCCGAGACGCCCGAATTCACCCAGGTGTTCGCCGGTGCCCAGCTATGGGACGGCGCCGAGCCCCGGGCGATGGTCTATTCCGGCCACCAGTTCGGCTCCTACAACCCGCGCCTGGGCGATGGTCGCGGCCTGCTGCTGGGCGAGGTGGTGAACGGGCGTGGCGAGCATTGGGACCTGCACCTCAAGGGCGCCGGCCTCACACCCTTCTCGCGCATGGGCGACGGCCGCGCGGTGCTGCGTTCCTCCATTCGCGAATTCCTCGCCTCCGAGGCCTTGCATGCCCTGGGCATCCCGACCACCCGCGCCGGCTGCGTGATCGGCTCCTCGACCCAGGTGGTCCGCGAGCGGCTGGAAACCGGCGCCACCCTGCTACGCCTGGCGCCCAGCCACGTGCGCTTCGGGCACTTCGAATACTTCTACTACACGCGCCAGCACGAGCAGCTGCAGCGCCTGGGCGAACACGTGCTGGCGGCGCACTTCCCGCACCTGCAGGGCCAGGCGCAACCCTGGGCGGCGCTGTTCCGCGAGGTGGTGGAGCGTACCGCCGCGCTGATCGCCCACTGGCAGGCCTATGGTTTCTGCCACGGGGTGATGAATACCGACAACTTCTCCATCCTGGGCCTGACCTTCGATTTCGGCCCCTATGCCTTCCTCGACGACTTCGACGCCCAGTTCATCTGCAACCACTCCGATCACACGGGTCGCTACTCCTACAGCAACCAGGTGCCCATCGCCCACTGGAACCTGGCGGCCCTGGCCCAGGCGCTGACGCCCCAGGTGGCGGTGGAGGAGCTGCAGCAGAGCATCGCCCTCTTCCTGCCGCTATATCAGGCCCACTACCTGGACCTGATGCGCCGCCGATTGGGTCTGCAGGAAGCGCGGGACGACGACCAGGAACTGGTCGAGCGGTTGCTCGCGCTGATGCAGCAGGGTGGCGTGGACTATTCGCTGTTCTTCCGCCGCCTGGGCGAGGAGGAGCCCGGCGCCGCGCTCGCCCGGGTGCGGGAGGACTTCATCGATCTGCGCGGCTTCGATGCCTGGAGCCAGGCCTATCGCACCCGCCTGGACGCCCAAGGTGGCTCGGCGGCGGAACGGACCACGCGGATGAACGCGGTCAATCCGCTCTATATCCTGCGTAACTACCTGGCCCAGCAGGCCATCGAGCAGGCCGAAGCAGGGGACTACAGCGAGGTGCGGTTGCTGCACGAGGTGCTGTCGCGTCCCTTCGAGGCCCTGCCCGGGCGGGAACGCTTCGCCCAGCGGCCGCCGGACTGGGGCAAGCATCTGGAGATCAGCTGCTCGTCCTGAGGCCTAGCCCCGGCAAGGCGCCCGAACTCAGGCGCCGTCGACCTGGAAGACATGCCTCAGATAGTGCAGGAAATCCGGCTCGCCCCCCTGGGACTTGCCCGGCGCATCGGAGATCTTGGCCACCGGCTGGCCGTTGCAGCGACTCATCTTGAGCACCATGTTCATCGGCTGCACGCCGGGAATATCGCAGGTGAAATGGGTGCCTATGCCGAAGCTCACGTTGATGCGCTCGCGCAAGGCACGGAACAGCGCCAGGGCCTTTTCCAGGTTGAGCGAGTCGGAGAACACCAGGGTCTTGGTCAGGGGATCTATGCCCAGTTGCTGGTAATGGGCGATGGCCTTCTCCGCCCATTGCAGCGGATCGCCACTGTCGTGGCGCAGGCCGTCGAAGAGCTTGGCGAAGTAGAGATCGAAATCACGCAGGAAGGCGTCCATGGTGATGGTATCGGTCAGGGCGATACCCAACTGGCCGCGATATTCCCGGACCCAGCAGTCGAGCGCGGCGATCTGGCTGTCGATCAGCCGCGGACCCAGTTGCTGGTGGGCCATCAGCCACTCGTGGGCCATGGTGCCCAGGGGCGCGACGCCCAGCTCCCAGGCCAGGTGCACGTTACTGGTACCGACGAAACGACCGGGGAAGTCGTCCCTCAGGCTGCGCACCACCATCTCCTGCACACCATAGGAAAAGCGGCGCCGGGTACCGAAGTCGGCCATCTTGAATTCGGCCAGCTCGTCGGCGCCGGCTTCTTGGGCCAGCCAGTCGAACTTGCGATAGAGCTGGTCCCGGGCCACCTGCAGCGGCAGCTCGGCATGCCGTTGGCGATTGCGCACCTCGCTGATCAGCGCCAGGATCGGCACCTCGAAAAGGATGAGATGCAGCCAGGGGCCCTTGAGGGTCAGGGTGAAAAGCCCCTCTTCCTCGCCGAGGAACACATAGGACGGATTGAAGCGAAACAACCGCAGGAAGCGGATGAAGTCGGGGGTGATGAAAGGGATGCGCTCGAGAAAGGCCAGCTGGCTGTCGCTGATGGCGACGTCGGCGAGGGCATCGATTTCCGCCTGGATGGCCCGATGATAGGGCCGCAGGTCTTCGTCGTTACGACAACGGAAGGCCCACTCGACTTCCGCATTGGGATAGTTGTGCAGGACGGCCTGCATCATGGTGAGCTTGTAGAAATCGGTATCCAGCAGACTTTGCACTGCCCGCTCGGAAAAACTATCGGCCATCATTGGCTGGACTCGGCAGCTAAGGATCGATCGACAGCATGCCGAACTTGCCTGACGAGTGAAAGGACCTTGGCGCCCGCGAGGGTCAGCGGTTGTGGGTCTGGGTCATGCCGAAGAGGAACAGCAGCAGATCGTGACTGCCGGTGTTGGAAGTACTCAGATTACGGGCGACCGGGGTCTGGCAGTAGTCGAGCCCTTCGCTGCCGACCACCCCCGCCGCAGGTCTCAACCAGCTGGCATAGGCCAAGGTAGTGACACCGCAGAAGGCCGCGATCAACAAACCTCTAGTAATTTGTGAAGTCATGACTCCAACCCTCTGATTTTTCGCCCCAACGCCTGTTGATAAACGTAAATCAGAGTTCGCCATTGCGCAGCGTTCCACGACGAATGGCGGCGTAATTGGAGCATATCCCGACGGGCGGCCGTCTCCAGCGACAACCGCTGCCGGCATTTTTCCAAATCCAGCAGGGCAATGGCGAATTCCCTGCCGTTGGCGCCCTGACGGTCGGCGACGAAGATGTGCTTGGGATAGAGGCAGCCGTGCTGCCAGCGGTGCCGATGCATCCGCGCCAGGACCTCGCCCAGGGTAGCCAGGAAACGCTCGTGTTCGGCTTCGCTGAGCTGGCTGCCGCCACCTTGTGCGTACCAGTGGTCGAGATCCTGGTAGCCGTCCAGCGCGGCGCTGACCAACAGGGCGCGCCAGCCGCCCGCAGCATGCTGGGCATCGCAGAACAGCAGTTCGGGTACTTGGATGCCGAGGTCGCGGAAGGCAAGCAGCGCATCGCGCTCGCGCAGGGCCGTAGGTCGCCCCAGGGGATGACGCAGGCTGCGATAGAGGTGGCCGACCTGGCGCTTGACGTAGGCCAGGGTGCCGTCGGGCAATCGCAGACGCTGGACGCCACTCTCGCCACCACGACGTACGTTGGGCGCTTCCACCCAGTCGCCAGCGGTATTCCACCACTGATCGAAACGCCCCTCTCCCCGCGTCACGGCTCCCATCGACTACCTCTCTCTTATTCTCTAACGACTTCAGCTGGCCTTGCGCAGGACGTAGACCCGCCACATGGCGTAGCCCGGCAGGAAATCCAGGGCTCGGTCGACCACGAAACCGGCCTGGGCGACCTCCGCCTCGAACTGAGCACGCTCGACGATGAATCTGTTCTGATAACCGCCGCGGTCGCGGCCCTGGGCCTCGCGCCGGCGCTCCAGCGCCTTGCGTCGCCAGGCCTTGAAGTTGCCATCGACCCACAGCGACAGGATGACGCTGTCACGAGTCACGCGGTGGAACTCCTGCAGCAGCGCCAGGCGGTCCGCCGATTCGCCCACGTGGTGCAACAACCGCATACAGAAAATGCAATCTACAGAATTGTCGGACAAGTCGATAGCGAAAGCCGACGTCTGTAGTGTCCGCACCCGTGCCACCACGTCCGCCGGCTGCTGCGCGCAAGCGGTGGCCAGCATGTTTTCCGAGTAGTCGGCACCGATGATCACCCGATTGCGCTTCTCCGCCAGGAGCGGCCAGAAGCGACCAGCACCGCTGGGCAGGTCCAGCACCAGGTTGGGCTGGCCGGCGATGTTCAGGGCCTGCCGCGCCAGTTGCGCGTCGCGCCAGTGGGACAGGCGCCGGGCCAGACCATCCTGGTGCTTCAGGTAGTACTGGCGGGCGTGGTCGGCGTCGTACTTTTGCGAAAAGGGCAGGTCGATGGGCGCTTTCACGAAGGCGGCTCCTGGGGGGTAGAAGATGCCGCTACCCTAACCAGGGACCTGTCAAACGCTGGTCAAGCGATTGTGAAAATTCTGTAACCCTAGTGTGGTGTTTCAGAGGCCAACTACACAATTTTGGCGGCGCTTTTTTGGCTTAAGCGTCGTTGCCACTCCTCGCCATGGCCCTGCCTGACTCGTCACGGCGCCCAGCCTAGGTCAAGAAATCACCTGCCAATCCTTGCGCGAACGTCTGAAGCACCACACTAGCCCGTTATCCTGTCGGGTCCCAGATCGACCGCGAAGCGACAACCGCCGGTCGAGCTCTCCCCCAGGGCCACGCTCCAGCCCTGCAGCTGGCAGATCCGCCGAACCAGCGACAGCCCCAGGCCGAGTCCCTCCCCGCGCCCCTCGGCGCCACGCACGAAGGGTTGGAACATGGCTTCGCGCTGTTCCTCGGGAATGCCCACGCCACTGTCCTCCACCACGAAGCCGTGGGCACCGACCTGCAGGGCGATGTAGCCACTCTCGGTATAGTGCAGGGCATTGCGCAGCAGATTGCTCATCACCGAGCGCAGGAAGGGCTCGTGCCACAGATAGGCGTCCGCCTCGGGCGCCACGCTCAGGCGCCAGTGCAGGCCCTTGGCCTCCACCGCCGCGCGCCACTCGCCGGTCTGCCGTCGCGCCACCGTGGCCAGGGACGCCCGCGGCGCCTGGCCATCGCCGTCACCCTGGTTGCGGGCCAGCGCCAGGAAGGTCTGTACCAGCTCCTGCATCTCCCGCGCGGCGCGGGTCATGCGCTCCAGCGGCCCCTGCGCCCGCGGCGGCAGGTCGGGCGTGGCGGCCAGCAGCTCGCAGGAGGAATTGATGACCATCAAGGGGGTACGCAATTCATGGCTGACGTCGCTGGTGAACAGTCGCTCGCGGGCCAGGGCGGCACGCAGGCGGTCGAAGGCGTCGTCGAAGGCGCCGGCCAATTCCCCCACCTCGTCCTTGGCATAGTCCGGTGCCAGTGGCGGCGTGACGTCGAGGATCTGGTCGCGCCGGCGCACCTGTCGCGCCAGCCGCACCACCGGGGCGATCACCCGCCGCGCCAGGGCCCAGCCCAGTAGCCAGGCAAGCGCCACGCTGATCAGAAAGCCGCCCAACACCACCTTGTAGAGCAATCGCTCCCGCGCTTCGAAATCGCTCTGGTTCTGCAGCAGGACGAAGTGATTGCCATCGATCTCGGCCACGTAGGCATAGAAGTACTGCCGGTCTTCCTCCACCTCGCTGAACCCCTCGGGCAGGTCGCGCAGGTGCTCGGGCAACTGCGCCACGTCGGCCAGGGGCACGTAGTACAGCCGCATGTCGGGGTCCAGCACCGGCTGCCCACCCGTGCGCATGTCGCGCTGCACCATGCGCTCCAGCTCGTTGTGCAGGTCGGTGGAGATCAGGCGTTCTTCCACGGTGTGCACCACCGCGACGATACCCAGGGAAAATACGCCGCCGACCAGGAAGGTCATCAGGACGAAGGCGATGACGATCCGTCGCGACAGGCTCAGGTGGTATTCCATGTTCAGTCCTGCTCGACCAGCTTGTAGCCCACGCCATGGATGGTGCGCAGCAGCGGCTGCGCAAAGGGTTTGTCGATGATCTGCCGCAACTGGTGGACATGGCTGCGCAGGCTATCGCTGTCCGGATAGTCCTCACCCCAGACCGCCTCCTCCAGCACCTCGCGACGGACCACATGGGGCGACTTCTGCATCAGCAGGGCGAGAATCTTCAGCCCGATGGGGTTGAGCTTGAGTGGCTTGCCGGCCCGGCTCACCTCCAGGGTGTCGAGGTCGTAGCTGAGATCGGCCACTTGCAGCTGGCGGCGCCCACCGCCCTTGGTGCGACGCATCACCGCCTCGACCCGAGCCGCCAGCTCGGACAGGGCGAAGGGCTTCACCAGGTAGTCGTCGGCGCCGGAGCGGAAGCCCTCCAGGCGATCGTCGAGCTGGTCGCGGGCAGTGAGCATGATCACCGGGGTATCGCGCCGGGCATCCTGGCGCAGCCGCTGGCAGAGGGTGTAGCCATCGATGCCGGGCAGCATGATGTCGAGGATCAGCAGGTCGTAGTGCTCGGTCGCCGCCAGGTGCAGGCCGGAGAGCCCGTCCTGGGCGCAGTCCACGCTGTAGCCCTTCAGACTCAGGTAGTCCAGCAGGTTGCTGAGGATGTCTTTGTTGTCTTCCACCACCAGGATACGCATGTCGCTGACCTCTTCCACGGATCGCCCGGCAATCCGCCTTGTGCTATTCGGCACCCAGCCTAATCGCCCAGGCCGACCTCGACCAGCGGAGCGACCGCGGATCACCCGTCATGACAGATCGTCCGGTGCGATCTCGGTGCGGTACCAGCCAGCGGTCCGCCCGCTGACGACGAAGGACTGACGGCCATAAAAAACCCCGGTGTCCGCGAGGATCACCGGGGTTCGGGCTCGGCCGTAAGGCCTAAGAGGCTCTTACATCATGCCGCCCATGCCACCCATGCCGCCCATGTCGGGCATGGCCGGGGCTGCGTCGTCTTTCGGCAGCTCAGCCACGATGGCTTCGGTGGTAATCAGCAGACCAGCGATGGACGAGGCTGCCTGCAGCGCGCTACGGGTCACCTTGGCCGGATCGATGATGCCGAATTCCAGCATGTCGCCGTACTCGCCGGTAGCGGCGTTGTAACCGTAGTTGCCGCTGCCCTGCTTGACCTTGTCCAGCACGACGGAGGCTTCGTCACCGGCGTTGGTCACGATCTGGCGCAGGGGCGCTTCGACGGCGCGACGCAGGATGTTGATACCGGCGTTCTGCTCTTCGTTGATGCCTTTCAGGTCTTTCAGCGCTTCCAGGGCACGCACCAGGGCGACACCGCCGCCGGGCACCACGCCTTCTTCCACCGCAGCGCGGGTAGCGTGCAGGGCGTCTTCGACGCGGGCTTTCTTCTCTTTCATCTCGACTTCGGTGGCAGCGCCAACCTTGATCACGGCAACACCGCCGGCCAGCTTGGCCAGACGCTCTTGCAGCTTCTCCTTGTCGTAGTCGGAAGAGGTTTCCTCGACCTGGGCACGGATCTGCTTGATACGGGCCTGGATGTCGGCTTCGACGCCAGCGCCGTCGATGACGGTGGTGTTTTCCTTGTTCAGGACCACACGCTTGGCTTGACCCAGGTGCTCCAGGGTGGTGCTTTCCAGGCTCAGGCCGACTTCTTCGGAGATGACGGTACCGCCGGTCAGGATGGCGATGTCCTGCAGCATGGCCTTGCGACGATCACCGAAGCCGGGCGCCTTGACGGCGGCGACCTTGACGATACCGCGCATGTTGTTGACCACCAGGGTGGCCAGGGCCTCGCCTTCGACGTCTTCGGCGACGATCAGCAGCGGACGACCGGCCTTGGCGACAGCTTCCAGCACCGGCAGCAGTTCGCGGATGTTGGAGATCTTCTTGTCGACCAGCAGCAGCAGCGGGCTGTCCAGCTCGGCGGACATGGTGTCGGGCTTGTTGATGAAGTAGGGCGACAGGTAGCCACGGTCGAACTGCATGCCTTCGACGACAGACAGTTCGTTTTCCAGGCCCGAGCCTTCTTCGACGGTGATGACGCCTTCCTTGCCGACCTTCTCCATGGCTTCAGCGATGATGTTGCCGATGCTTTCGTCGGAGTTGGCGGAGATGGTGCCCACCTGGGCGATGGCCTTGCTGTCGGCGCAGGGCTTGGACAGGTTCTTCAGCTCGGCGACGACGGCGGCGGTGGCCTTGTCGATGCCGCGCTTGAGGTCCATTGGGTTCAGGCCGGCGGCCACGGACTTCAGGCCTTCGGTGACGATGGCCTGGGCCAGCACGGTGGCGGTGGTGGTGCCATCACCGGCAGCGTCGTTGGCCTTGGAGGCCACGTCTTTCACCAGTTGGGCGCCGATGTTCTCGATACGATCCTTGAGTTCGATCTCCTTGGCGACGGATACGCCGTCCTTGGTGATCAGGGGAGCACCGAAGCTACGCTCCAGAACCACGTTGCGGCCTTTCGGGCCCAGGGTGGCCTTGACGGCGTCGGCCAGGGTGTTGACACCGGTCAGCAGCTTCTTGCGCGCGGAGTCACCGAATTTGACGTCTTTTGCAGCCATGTTCTGTTTCCTCTAAGAAATTCGAAAAGTGAGCGGGGATCAGCCTTCGATGACAGCCAGGATTTCGGACTCGGCCATGACCAGCAGTTCTTCACCATCAACCTTGATGGCGTTGCTGCCGGAATAGGGACCGAAAACCACTTTGTCACCCACTTTTACCGCCGGAGCCCGGACATCGCCGTTGTCCAGCACGCGTCCAGTGCCTACGGCAACCACTTCACCGCGGTTCGGCTTCTCGGCAGCCGAGCCCGGCAGCACGATGCCGCCAGCGGATTTGGTCTCTTCTTCGCTGCGACGGATCACAACGCGATCATGCAGAGGACGAAGCGCCATTGTCGTATCTCCCAAAGTTCTAAGTGTTTCCAGCGCCGATGACTGCATCGGCAGTTTGTTTTTACCGGCTGCGCCGGGTGCGGCCCGCCCGAGACGGATCGCGAAACCTGCTCGCCTTGCGGCGACAACCTTGCGGTGTCCGCTACATGAGGTTGTCGCCGGGCATTTCAAGGGTGGCCAGGAAAATTTTTAGCGTTTTTCCTCGTCGCGATGGATGACCTCACCCTCGATCACCTCCGGGCGATGGGGCGTGGCAGAGCCCGGACCCGGCTGGTAGCCCTGGGTCCCGGGCGCCCGACGGCTCACCCGGCCCAACACGGCACCGACCAGCGCCTTGCGAGTGACGGGCAGCAGGCAGATCAGCGCCAGGAAATCGCTGATGAAGCCGGGGAAGATCAGCAGGGCACCGGCGATGGCCAGGGTCAGTCCCTGGACCACTTCCTGCTCGGGCATCTGCCCCTGGGCCAGGCGCATGCGGATCCGCCAGAGGGTGGTGAAACCGGCGATGCGCAGCAGGGCGACGCCGATGAGGAAACTCAGCAGCAACAGGGCGAAGGTGGCGAGCACGCCGATTTCGCTGCCGATCTTGATGAGTACGGCCAGTTCCACAAAAGGGAACAGCAAGAAGAGTAAGGCGGTCACGCGCATCTCAGGTCCTTCACGGTAGAAACCGGTTGAAAGACCTGAGATGGAGGCGGTCGAGCCGATTTCAAGGTCACCGCCAGGCGCCCGGCACCAACGACAAGGCCGCGAAAGTCGCGGCCTTGAGGGGATTGCGGAGGGTCAGGGAAACATCGGGTTACCAGGACACGCCGACGCCAGCGGTATACTCGGTCTGGTTGACGTTGCCTTCGGCGCCGCTGGTCAGCTCCTTGGACGCCTTGAGGTTCAGCGACGCCCAGTTGGTGACCTTGTACCTCAGGCCGATGTCGCCATCGAAGGTCAGGTCGGCGGTGTTGTCCAGCGGCCGGCCGAGTTCGCCGGTGGTGAAGAACTGGATGGTCTGACCGTAGAGATAACGGTTGTAGTCCCACTTCATGCTCGCCGAGAGGAAGTCGCTGGAACCCCCATCGCGATACTCGTAGCGGTTCTGGTTGAGCAGTCCGGTGAGCGAGAAGGCGCCCAGTTCGTTGTCCCAGAACTGGTAACCCGGACCGGTACCGACGATACGCTGCTTGGCCAGGTCCTGGATCCAGTCGCGCTTGTACTCGGCGCGGCCCTGCCAGAAGAATTTCTCGTCGAAGAAGCGATCCAGGGCGTATTGCAGATCGTACTTGCTGGTCGACACCACGTCGTCGGACTCGTAGCGGTCATAGCTGCCGTTGGCATTGTGCCGCCACATGCCGTGCCGAGCCTGGGTCTTGAAGTCGATGTCGTACTTTTCGCTGTCCTGGGACGAGCTGATGTAGTCCAGGCCCGCGTCGATGTTGCCCTTCCAGGCGAAGTCACGCAGGAAGGGACGCGGTGGCACGATCTGGGTGATGCTCGCCAGCGGCACGGTCTGCTGGCCATCCGCGGTGTTCACCACTACCTGGCCGTCGTCGGCCGGCTTCAGGCTTTCCACGGGGAAATCGGGTTCGTACTTGCCGCGCTGGACGATCACGGGCTGGTCACGTTGCAGGGTCTTGATCTTGTCCCAGGACAGCGGAATGTTGCCGCCGTACTCGGTCTGCAGCAGCAGCTTCTTGCTGTCGAGCAGCTTGATGGTTCCGGTCAGGCGGTCGCCGTTCTTGAGCCAGACGGTGTCAGCGTGGGCGAAGGACACGAGCGACAGCAGCGCGAGCGAGGTAAGGAATCGAAAACGCATGGGCACCAGGACACCTTGGGTGGACTTGGGTGGAAAGGTAACGAAACGAGCGGGTGGCGATTATCCGGGTAGTCAGGCCTTGCGCAACAGCTCTTGGGTAAAAGTTGCGCAAGTTTTCGGAAATACCGGCTCAACGGCCGAGAGAATTGCCAGAAAGCGGACAGCTGACACGTTTCATTCCCACCGTAACCAAACTTTTCGGCACACTGGCACTCTTTCTCCGGCAGCAAGAGCATCATGCGCGACGCCTCCGATTCAGATCTCCGCCGCCAAGCGGTTTTCCAGGCGTTGGCCGCCATCCCCCCGGGAAGGGTGGCGAGCTACGGGCAGGTGGCCGCGCTCGCCGGCCTGGGGCGCGGCGCACGCTGGGTAGGCTGGGTACTGGGCCGGCTGCCCGCGGGCAGCACCCTGCCCTGGCACCGGGTGATCGCCGCGGATGGCCGGCCAAGCCTGCCCCTGGACAGCCCGTCGGGGCGGGAGCAGCGCGAGCGTCTGCGCGCCGAGGGCGTGATGCTGTACGAGGACCGGGTGGACATGCGTCGGTACCGGTGGAATCCAGCTGAGGGTGTCGAGTAGAGTGCGCGTTTTTTCCGAGCCCAAGGGCATGTTTGCACGTTTCTGGCGTGAAGCCGTCACCACCTACAAGTCCAAGGCCTGCCTGGCCATGCTGCTGCTGGGTTTCGCTGCCGGCCTGCCGGCCATGCTGGTGTTCTCCACCCTTTCGGTGTGGCTGCGCGAGGCCGGGGTGAGTCGCGAGACCATCGGCTACGCCAGTTGGATCGGTCTGGCCTATGCCTTCAAATGGGTCTGGTCGCCCATGCTCGATCTTTGGAAGCTGCCGCTGATCGGCAAGCTCGGGCGCCGTCGCTCCTGGCTGGTGCTGTCGCAGATCCTGGTAGGCCTGGGTCTGGTCGGCATGGCGTTGTGCAATCCGCAGCAGCACCTGGAACAGTTGATCGCCCTGGCCGTGCTGGTGGCCTTCGCCTCGGCGACCCAGGACATCGCGGTGGACGCCTATCGCCTGGAGATCGCCGACGACGAACGCCAGGCTGCCCTGGCCGCCTGCTACATGACCGGTTATCGCATCGCCGCCCTGCTGGCCAGCGCCGGCGCCCTGTTCCTCGCCGAGGAGCTGGGCTCGTCCAAGCTGGATTACAGCCAGAGCGCCTGGGCCACCACCTATATGCTGTTCGCCCTGCTGGTCCTGCCGGGCCTGCTGACCAGCCTGATGATCCGTGAGCCGGTGCCGGTGGCCCCCATGGCCATGGCGGAATCGCGCTTCGGCTTCAATCACCAGTTGGTGGCGGTCGCCCTGCTGCTGGTGATGCTGATTTCCATCCCCGCCGCCATCAACGCCATCATCGCCCACGCCTGGCCGCGGGCACTGCTCTACGGGCTGTTCATCCTCGGCTGCCTGTCGCCCTGGGGGCGCTACTGTTCCAAGCCGCTGAGCGACCTGCTGCGCCGCATGCGCCAGCCCCTGCGCCTGCGCGATGCGGTCAACGCCGAGGAATTGCCGCGCTTCGACTTCGTGCACCAGATGGTCTCGGTGATCCTGCTGATCGTGCTCATCGTCGCCGTCACCGGCGGCCTCTCGGCCCTGGCCGGTGGCTACTGGCCGCGCGGCCTGATGTACGCCCTGATCGCCTGGCTCTGCCTCACCGCGCCCGGTCGCCGGCTGATGGCACCGGTGCTGACGCCGATCACCGAATTCATCCAGCGCTACCAGTGGCAGGCGCTGCTGCTGCTCGGGCTGATCTCCACCTATCGCCTGTCGGACACGGTGATGGGGGTGATGGCCAGCGTCTTCTATATCGACGTGGGCTACAGCAAGGAAACCATCGCCGGCGTGAGCAAGATCTTCGGGGTGCTCATGACCCTGCTGGGCGCGGGCCTGGGCGGGGTGCTGATCACCCGGGTGGGCATCCTGCCGATCCTCTTCGTCGGCGGCGCCGCCTCGGCCCTGACCAACCTGCTGTTCGTGGTGATCGCCGCCACCGGCGCCAATGTGCCGCTGCTGATCGCCACCATCTGCGCCGACAACATCAGCGGCGGCATGGCTACCTCGGCCTTCGTCGCCTACCTGTCGAGCCTGACCAATCTACGGTTCTCGGCCACCCAGTACGCCATGCTCAGCTCGCTGATGCTGCTCCTGCCGCGACTGCTGGGCGGTTACTCCGGCGCCCTGGTGGAGCACGTCGGCTACAGCTCCTTCTTCTCACTGACGGCGCTGATGGGCATTCCCACCCTGCTGCTGATCGCGGTGCTCTGGCTGCGCCAGCGGCGCACCCCACTGGCGAGCGGCTCTTCAGGCGGCGGCAACTGAGGCGGCCGGTAGCCGCCCCAGCCTGCCCTAGGCTTCGCCGCGTGCCGCTACCGCGGCGCGTTCGTCGCTCCTGTCGTCGAGCACCTTGACCACCCGACTGGGCAGCGCGATGTCGATACCCTCGGCGCGCAGTCGGTCGCGGATCTGCTCGTTGAAGGTGAACTGGGTGCCCCAGAAATCGCTGTTGGCGGTCCAGCAGCGCAGCGATACGGTGATGAAGGTCTCGCCCAGCCCCGCCACCACGATGGCCGGCGCCGGGGTGTCCAGCACCCGCGGGTCCTTGGCCATGTCGGCCAGCACCTGCTTGGTCTTCTGCAGATCGGCGTCGTAGCCGACCTTGACGTCGAAGACGATCTGCCGGGTGGTCTGCCGCGACTGGTTGGTGATGATACCGTTGGACAGATTGCCGTTGGGGATGGTGACGGTCTTGTTGTCGCCGGTGCGCAGCACGGTGTGGAAGATCTGGATCGAGTCCACGGTGCCCTGTACACCCTGGGCCTCGATGTAGTCGCCGATCTTGAACGGGCGGAACAGCAGGATCAGCACCCCGCCGGCGAAGTTGGCCAGGCTCCCCTGCAGCGACAGGCCGATGGCCAGGCTGGCGGCACCGAGGGCGGCGACGAAGGAGGTGGTGGCGATGCCGATCATGGAGGCGACGCTGATCACCAGCATCACCTTGAGGCCGATGTTGACCAGGGTCACCACGAAGGTTTCCAGGGCCTGGTCCATGTGCCGTGCGGTGAACAGCGCGGCCAGGCGTCCGGTCAGGCGATTGATGATCCACCAGCCGATCCACAGGGTGATCAGGGCCAGGACCACGTTGCCGCAATATTGCAGGATGACCGGTAGCCAGGCGGTGAACGCCGTCAGCAGGTGATCGGTCTGGGCACTAAAATCCATCGTCTACCTCTCCACGCACAGGAAAAAATCAGGCGGGGCGCCAAGGCCACGCCTTACCTGCGACGGACGGTAGCTCCAGAGGTTCCGAAATCCGCCTCAGTCGCGGAAGTTGTCGAACTGCAGCGGCATGCCCAGGGACTGGGTGCGCAGCAGGGCGATGACTTCCTGCAATTCGTCGCGCTTCTTGCCGGTGACGCGCACCTGTTCGCCCTGGATGGCGGCCTGGACCTTGATCTTGCTGTCCTTGATCAGGGCGACGATCTTCTTCGCCAGCTCCTTGTCGATGCCCTCGCGCAGGGTCGTCTCCTGCTTCACGGTCTTGCCGGAGGCGTAGGCATCCTTGACCTCCAGGCACTGGACGTCGATCTTGCGCTTGGCCAGATTGACCTTGAGGATCTCCAGCATCTGTTCGAGCTGGAAGTCGGCCTCGGCGGTCAGGGTCACGCTGAGGTCCTTGACCTCGAAGCTACCCTTGCCGCGCAGGTCGTAGCGGCGGTCGAGCTCCTTGACGGCATTGTCCACGGCGTTGGTGACTTCGTGCTTGTCCAGCTCCGATACCACGTCGAAGGAAGGCATGGGTTTTCTCCTGGGTTGCGATGGAGCAGCCTTGACGCTGCAGCCTGACCGACCATTATAACGACTGGCCCTCTTCCTCAGGAATCCGACCATGCCCCGGGAATCGCTACAGGAGTCAAAGCTGTGAGCTGGCACGTGCTGGGCGCCGGCAGTCTGGGAGGTCTCTGGGCGGCGCGGCTGTTCCGCGGCGGCGAGCCGGTGCGGCTGATCCTGCGGGATCGCCCGCGCCTGGCGCAGTATCGCGCGGGTGGCGGTCTGCGCCTCACCGAGGGCGACACCACCAGCCTCTATCCCCTGCCCGCCGAGGCACCCGAGGCCGGCAATCCGATCCGCCGACTGATCCTGGCCTGCAAGAGCTACGATGCCGAGGAGGCCATCGCCAGCGTCGCCGCACGCCTGGAGCCCGACGCCGAGATCCTGCTGCTGCAGAACGGCCTCGGCAGCCAGGATGCCGTGGCGGCACGGGTCCCGCGGGCACGCTGCCTGAGAGCCAGCACCACCGAAGGCGCCTTTCGCGAGACCGACTTCCACGTGGTGGCGGCCGGCGCCGGCCAGACCTGGATCGGCGACCAGCTCGGCACCCAGGCAGCGCCCCCCTGGCTGGAAACCCTCTGCGCCCTGGGTTTCACCCTGCGCTGGACGGACGACATCGACGCACGGCTGTGGCGCAAGCTGGCGATCAATTGCGCCATCAATCCGCTGACCGTGCTCCATCGCTGTCGCAATGGTGAACTGCGCCAGCATGCCGCCGAGGTCGCCGATCTGTGCAGCGAACTGGCGGCGTTGCTGGAAGCCATGGGCCTGGCGCCCGCGGCCCAGGGGCTGCAGCAGGAGGTGGAGGCGGTGATCGCCGCCACCGCCAACAACCGATCCTCGATGCTGCAGGACGTGGAGCGCGGCCAGCGCACCGAGGTGAGCTACCTGCTCGGCCATGCCCTGCCCATCGCCCAGCGCCTGCGCCTGCCGGTGCCGCAACTGGAGGCCCTGCACCAGCGCCTGCGGGCGCGCCTGGAGGAGCGCGGATTGCCCGTGGACTAGTGTGGTGTTTCAGACGTTATCTACACAATTTTGGCGGTGCTTTTTCGGCCTGGGCGGCGTTGCCCCTCCTCGCCATAGCCCCGCCATGACTCGTCGCGGCGCCTAGCCCAGGTCAAAAAAGGGCCGGTGTCAAGCCATTAATGAAAACGGCCTGATGGTCGGAAGTCTATACAGGGCGCGGGTTTAGCTCTACTTTGGGCCGCGTTGCGGGAGTGCGGCGTTGTGGACTAGGTGCCACATAGGAGCGTCGGGAAAGAAAGCCGGATCGCACTTGGTCGTGCAGAGAATGGCCGGCTTGAGCTTTCATCATAGCTCGATCGACCGCCGCTCTCCACAACGAAGAACGCGCAGCCTTGGGGCTGCGCGTCGAGGAATGGCCACCAGCAGAAACCGTCATCGTCAGCTCGGCTTTGGCGGCACGGCCTTACCGGCCTCTCCCTTCCTGAACCCTCGATCCCCGGCGATGAAGGCTTCCAGCATGTGCGGGATCAACTTCTCGGCATCGACGGCTTCGCCATACGTCTGCGCGTGCAGCGCGGCATAGCGGTCGAGGTCGGCTTTCAGGCTGGCCGGGCACGCGAAGGTCAGCTTGATGCTCTCGGTCTTGGGTAGCGGCCCGAGCCGTAGCTTCTTGGTCGCGCTCATCGCATCGCTCCCCTGTTGAAGAACAGCGGCTGGTAAGGGCGCAGCACCAAATCGCGGTTGACGATGATGCGCACTGGCAACCCTGGCCGCTCCGTCAGCGTCGGCTGGACGTTCATGTTGCGCCGGGTCATCTCCTGGCCGACCTGATTCACGCTGTCCTGCGCGCTGTCGCGCCCCGCGATCACGATGCGGTTGCCGTCCTGCCGGTTCTCCGGCGCGGCCAGTTCAGCGCCCACGCCCAGCAGCGTCGTCAGCGCGGCCCCGGCGAAGATGCGGCCCCAGTGGTAATCCACGTCGTCTTCCAACCCGACGTAGCCGGCCGGGTCGGTACCGGCCAGGTTGTCGAGCGTGAGCGAAGACGTGTCCGGCAGGATGATCCGGTTCCACACCACCTGCACGCGGCTCTGTCCGTAGCTGACCTGACTGTTGTATTTGCCCAGGATGCGCGAACCCTGCGGGATCAGCAGGAACTTGCCGCTGGCCGTGTCATAGACCGGCTCCGTCACCGTGGCGATCACGTCGCCCGGCAAGTCGGACTTGATGCCCGTCACCAAGGCCCCTGCGACCACCGTTCCGGCCATGACCTGATACGGCGAGGCCGGCAGGGTCAGATTGCCGGAATTACGGGTTTCCGTGGTTCCGCCTTTCTGGAACGCCTCCTTCTGATCTTGCCGGTTCTGCAGGGCGGTCGGATCGGCAGCAGGCGGTTGAGTTTGAGCCGCCGTCGAGGCAGGCCAGGCCGCCAGCGGGTCGAAGGACGCATTGGCGGCGAAGCCCGGCGCGGCGGCCACCTGCGTCTGCGCCACCGGCGCGGCCTTCTGCGACCCCGAGCGGAAGAACACGGATGAGGCCACCGCCGATTCAGCTTCCTTGCGCAATGCATCGTTGGGATCGTCGCCCGGGGCCGCGTACGTGGCGGTCACAGGCTGCTGCGACTTCACGATGGCAGGGCCAAGATCGCCTGGCAGCGGTGGCCCCAGTTCGGGCACCTTGGGCGGCATGGCTGGCGGCAGCTTGGAGTAATCCGCCGGCAGCGCATCCAGCCCTTCGGACTTGGAGACGCGATCCACGTTGTACAGCTCGGTCTGTTCGCCAGTGCCGCGCCGCTGCGGTTGCAGCGACCACATCAGCGCGCCGAGTACGGCGGCCGACAGGGTACCTGCGAGGATGGCCAGCGTGCGCCGGTTCAGGCGCGTGACCGGGCGCGGCTGGGCGCGCAGCGCCACCGCCTCGGGGGCGACCTTGCCCGCTGCTTGCGGCGCGGCGAGGTCGGGAGTGTCGTCCTGGCTCATCGTCAGTTCCTCCCACTCCTTGATACGACGCCATCCGTGCGCTCGATCCGCACCACATCGCCTTTGTCACCGCCCAGGCGCAGTTCGGCCGCGCCGAACAGCCGATCCACAATGAAATACGGCGAGCGGAAGCGATAGTTCACCAGTTGCCCGTCGCCCTGTGCGCCGATCACGAACAGGGGCGGCAGCTCGCCTTGCGCGATGCCCGCCGGGAACTGGATGTAGACCTTCTCGCCGTCATCGAAGGCCCGCAGTGGCTTCCACGGCGGATTGCTGCCTGAGACGGAATAGCGGAAGCGGATCTTCTCCAGCGACAAGCCGGTATCGACCGGCGCGGCGGCGCTGGCCGCCTGCGACTGACGCTGCAAAGCCAGCATCCGGTCTTTCGGGTAGTCCCAGGACACCGATGCCATCCACGCCTTTTCCGTCGAGGTCAACTCCAGCAGGTACGTCCTGCGGTTGGTGGTGATGACCAGGTTCGTCTTGAGGCCCGAACGGATGGGCTTCACCATCACATTCACGCGCAGCGCGTCGCCGCTGCCGCTGGACGTGTCGCCGACGATCCAGCGCACGGTATCGCCGGCGGCGACCGTCACCAGTTCCTCCCCCGGCTGGAGCGCGATCACGGTCACGCGGCCCACGGCCGCATAGACCTGATAGAGCGCGCCCTCGGTGAAGGGCCAGACCTGGATCGCATTGACGTAGCCCTCGCGGGTTGGGGCGATGCGCGCTTCGGCGTTGGCGCGAGAGACGCGCACCTTCTCGTCGGCCGGCTCTGGCGCAGCCGGGGCCGCATCCGCTTCGGGCAATGGCTTCAACTGTGCTGGCAGCGCCAGCGGCTCGGGCACTTTGACAACCTCCACCGGCGCGGGCGGCTCCGGCAACGGCTGCGCCTGCACCGGCTCATCGAGCGAGACGGCCGGCGGCGGCTTGCCCTGCGAGGCGCAGCCCGAGAACAAGACAGCCGAGGCCAGCAGGATCGACGGCACGGCGGATTTGCGGAAAAGCGCATTCATGGTTTCACTCCTTCGGAAGCATCCAGTTCGCGACTCCACGACAGGCCATTGACGTAGATACCCAGCGGGTTCTTGCGCAGACGTTGTTCGGTACGTGGGGTTTGCAGGACGATGGACAGCACGGCGTTCCACCGCTCAGTGCTAGCAGGCGCACCGTTGACGAATCGTTGTTCCGTCCAGCGCACGTTGAACGAGGTGTCGCTGGCCCGGACAACGCTGGTGATCTGCACCGTCACCGATTCCTTGCCGATGCGGGCGAAGGGATCGTTTTTGCTGGCGTAGTCGTTGAGCACCGCCGCGCCCTTGTCGGTGGTGTAGTCGTAGGCGTCGAGCCAGTTCTGCCGCACGACGATGGGATCGACGGAGAGCGAGCGCACCAGCGTGACGAAGTGCGCGAGGTGGTAGGCGATCTGCGCATCAGCGGGCTTGTACGGCGTGGCGGCTTCACCGACCGCGCGCACCTGACCGCTCTTGTCCACCTCGATGACGTAGGGCGTCACGATGGACTGCGCCGAACGCCAGACCAGGCCGCCGGCCATCAGCAGCGCCAGCAGCAGGCAACCGAAGGCCATCAACCGCCAGTTCTTCGCTTGTACGCGGGCCGAGCCGATGCGCTCGTCCCAGACCTGGACAGCGGCTTGATACGGAGTGGCAGGTTGCGGCGTATCGGCATAGCGCACCTGCGGTCGTTTGAATCGCATAGGGGTTCTCCTTGGTGGTCAGGGTTCGCGTCATTCATCGGGGCGCAGGCTCGGGCCTTGCCCCGAGCCGCCACCATCGCCACCGCGCAGCGTGTGGGCGGCGGTGGTGGCGGCATGGGTGAGTTGCTGGCGGCGGTGCATCCGCTTGGCCCAGGCGGGTTGTTCCTGCTTCGGTGCGCTGACGGCACTGTCCGCGCCTTCGCCTGCGGCGGCTTGGCCAGAACCGGCAGCGCCGGCCTCTGCGCCGTTCCATCCCGCCCGGAAGGAATCGGCCACCTTCTGCCCGGCAGCGGAAACGCCCGACGCAGCGCGGCGGCCTGCCGCCTGCGCGCCGGTCTTGGCGACGTTGCCGAGGCCCGCAGCAGCGCCCTTGGCTCCACCGCCCGCAACGGCGGAACCAGACTGGAATGCGGACTTGGCGCTGCTGGCCGCCGCCGTGGCCGCACGCGCACCGCTGCCGGCCAGCTTGGCGGCGGCGGGCGCCATGCGTGCGCCCGCAATGACCGCGCCGCCCACGCCGGTCGCGGCGGCACCGATGGCGACGCCCGTGCCGACCGCACCGACGGCAGCGCTGGCCATCGCGCCCGCGCCGAGCTGCGGCGCTCCGGACACGAGACCTGTGGCGATGCCAGGGCCGAAGATGCCCAGCGCCAGCAACGTGAGCGACGCCAGCATCACGACCAGCGAGTGGTCGATGGAAGGCTCGTTGGGGTGAACCTGGAACTCCGCGAACAGGCCCGAGCCGATACCGACGATGACGGCCAGCACCAGGACCTTGATGCCCGACGACACCACGTTGCCGAGCACCTTCTCTGCAAGAAAACTCGTCTTGTTCCACAACGCGAACGGCACCAGCACGAAGCCGGCGAGCGTGGTCAGCTTGAACTCGATCAGCGTGATGAAAAGCTGGATCGCCAAGACGAAGAAGCACAGCACGACGATCAGCCAGGCGATGAACAACACCAGGATGACGTCGAGGTTGGCGAAGACCTCGGGGAATCCCATCATGTCGTCGAGCTGGAGGATGATGGGTCCGCCTGCATCGAGCCCGGCTTTCGCCAGCCGCCCCGGTTGCAGGAAGGATTCCATCGTCAGCGTCGAGCCGCTGGCCGTCAGGCCAAGCCCGGCGAACGAGCGGAAGACGATGCCGGACAGCCAGTTGAAGTTGTTGATGATGTAGGCGAAGGCGCCGACGTAGAGCACCTTGCGCAGCAGCTTGGCGATCACGTCCTCGCCCTGGCCGGTGGCGTGGCTCATGGCCCAGTACAGGCCGGCGATGGTCACGTCGATGACGATGAGCGTGGCGGTCAGGAACGCCACTTCGCCGTGCAGCAGGCCAAAGCCCGAGTCGATGTAGCGCGAGAACGTATCGAGGAAGCGGTCAATCACGGTTACGTCGTTCATGGCGCGTCCTCCGCAGCGGCGAGCGGTGCATCGCCTTCCGGCGCGTCGTCGGCGGGCGTGTCGAAGCTCGCCGGAATCGGCGGCAGTTCGGCCAGCGTCCGGTATTCGTCCGGCCCGGCCTGGCCAGCGAAGAAGCGCTGCCGTAAGGCTTCAGCGGCCGCCCGGCAGGCGTCTTCGCCTGCGGCTTGCCGGTTAGCTGCGCATCGGGCGCGCAGCGCCTTGAGCCGCACGGGATCGGCGGCCAAGGTGGCTGCCAGGTCTTCGGCCGGTTGCTGGCCGCAAGCGGTCAGCAGCACGGCCAGCAGGACAGGAATCCATCGCATGGCCGCCTCCCGTCAGTTGTTGGTGTAGAAATTGACGGACTGCGGCGTGTACGGCGTGCCGGTGCCGAGGAAGCGCCGCCGCACTTCGCGGGCGCGTTCGGTGGCCGCCGCCTGCCGCGCCAGCTCCAGCGAAGCCGCCCGGTCTTGCGTGATCTGGAGCTGCTGGGCCTGGATGGACTGCTTGGCCTGCAACGCCAGCAGCTGGTTGGTCGCCTGCATGGCCTGCAAGGCGCCGGTGGCCGATTGGCTCCGGCTGACCAGATCGGCAAGCGCGCCTTCGTCCTGCGCCAGGTTCTGCGACGCCTGTGCTTGCATCCGCATCGCGGTGTGCAGGCCGTCGAGGGTGTTCTTCCAGCGCTCGCGGGCGTCCTGGGCCATGCGGTCGCCGCTGATAGTGGCCGCGTACTGCTCCGGGTACAGCTGGGCAAATTCCCGATCCATGTTCTGTACGTCGTAGGCCAGCCCTTGGGCCTCGGCGATCAGGCGTTCGGTGGTCGCGAGGGTGGAGCGCAGCCGGTTGACGATGTTGAAGTCCAGGCTCGCCAGGTTGCGGGCCTGGTTCGTCAACATCGTTGCCTCGTTCTGGAGCTGATGGATCTGGTTGTTGATCTGCTCCAACGTGCGAACGGCGGTCAGCGTGTTCTGCACGAAGTTGGCCGGGTCGAACACGGTGATGGCCGCCGCCGGTTGGGCAAGCATCAGCGCGCCGGCCAGTGCGGCGGCAAGCGTTGCGGAAAGCACACGGGTCTTCATGGCGAAACCTCCAGCGGTTGAGAAGCGAGGAAAGACGCGGCCGCGGGTGAGGACGGCAGCAGGTCGGCGGCCCAATCGAGGCCGCGATGGCGCAGCCACGCGTCGGCGAAGCCGGGGGCGCCGGCCTGCGTCAGCACGCGGTCGATGGCGCGCTGGTCGTGCGGTGTGGATGCGCCCGCGAAGGCGAGCGCGACCGGCCCCAGGTCGAGGTCGAACAGGCGATTGCCCAGGCGTGATTGGTAGTAGTAATCGCGCTTGGGCTGTGCGGTGGAGACGATCTCGATCTGCCGCGCGTTCAGCCCGAAACCTTCGTAGATCGTGCGGATCTGCGGCTCGGTCGCCTGCGGGTTGGGTAGGAAGATGCGGCTGGCGCAGCTTTCGATGATCGCGGGCGCGATGCTCGAATCCTTGATGTCGGCCAGGCTCTGCGTGGCGAAGATGACCGAGACGTTCTTCTTGCGCAGTGTCTTGAGCCATTGCCGGATGCGGGCCGCGAAAGACGGCTCATCGAGGAACAGCCAGGCTTCATCAAGGATCAGCAGCGTGGGCGCGCCGTCGAACCGTGCATCGAAGCGGGCGAACAGGTAGCGCAGCACCGCCTGTACGGCGGCGGGGCTGTGCATCAGTTCTTCCATCTCGAAGCCCTGCACGTCGCCGCTACCGAGCCGGTCACGGTCGGCATCCAGCAGCTTGCCGTGCGCGCCGCCGAGCACATACGGCGACAGGGCTTGGCGCAGCGCGTTCGATTGCAGCAGCACCGACAGACCGGTCATGGTGCGCTGCTCCACGGGCGCACCGGCAAGGCTCCCCAGCGCCGACCAGATCGCGGCCTTCTCGTCCGGGCCGATGGTCACGGCTTCGTGCAGCAGGCGGCCTTCGATCCATTCGGCCGCCCAGGTGCGGTCGCCTTCGCGGTCGATGCGCGCGAGCGGCTGGAACGCGATACCGCCATCGGCGCCGAGGTCGTAATGCTCGCCGCCCAGGCCGAGGATGGTGGCGCGCATCGAGCGCCCCATGTCGAAGGCGAAGATGCGCGAGCCGCCATAGCGGCGGAACTGCAAGGCCAGCATCGCCAGTAGGACGGACTTGCCCATGCCGGTCGGGCCAGCGACCAGCGTGTGCCCCACGTCGCCGATGTGCGTCACCAGCCGGAACGGCGTCGCGCCATCGGTGCGCGTGACGATCAGCGGCGGGCCATCAAGGTGGTCGTTCTTCTCCGGGCCGGCCCACACGGCGGACACCGGCATCAGGTGCGCCAGGTTCAGCGTCGAAACGATGGGCTGGCGCACGTTGGCGTAGGCATTGCCAGGTACCGACGACAGCCACGCATCGACCGCATTCAATGTTTCGGGGATGGTGACGAAGCCCCGGCCCTGGATCACGCGCTCCACCCTACGCAGCTTTTCGTCGGCCGTAGCGGCATCCTTGTCCATCACGGTGACGGTGACCGTCAGGTAGCCGAAGGCGACTTGATCGCTGCCCAGCTCCTGCATGGCGGCGTCCGCATCGGTCGTCTTGTTGCTGGCGTCGGTATCGACCAGCGGGCTTTCCTGCTGGAAGATCGTCTCGCGCAGCAGCGCAATGACGTTCTTGCGCTTGGCGAACCACTGGCGGCGCAAGCGGCCCAGTTCTTTTTCCGCCTCGGCTTTGTCGAGGCAGAGAAAACGGGTACTCCAGCGATAGGCAAAGCCCAGACGGTTGAGGTCGTCCAAAATTCCCGGCCAGGTCGAGGTCGGGAAGCCCCGCACCGACACCACGCGCAGGTGCTGGTCGCCCAGCATGGGTGCCACGCCGCCGATCAGGGCGGAATCGGCCAGCAGCGCGTCAAGGTGGAAAGGCACCTCGGGCACCGCCAGCTGGTAGCGCCGCGTCGAAACCGTGGCGCGCAGACAGGTCAGCGTCTGCGCGTCATCGAGCCAGGCGATTTCCGGCATCACGCCATCGAGCAAGTCGAACACGCGGTCGGTTTCCGCCACGAAGGCATCGAGCCGGCCGCGCCAGTCCACGCCATCGCCCGGCGCGTGCTCGTAGAGTAGTTTGGCCGCGCGAGCGCGCGATTCCTCCGGTGGGAGATAGACCAGCGTCAGGTGATAGGTGCTCTCGAAGTGGTTGCCCGATTCCTCGAACGCTGCACGGCGTTCCTCGTCCACCAGCCACGACAACGGTTCGGGAAAGTCGGAATGCGGGTAGTCCGCCGCTGGCTGGCGCTCGGCCTCCATGAACAGCGCCCAGCCCGAACCCAGCCGGCGCAGCGCGTTGTTCAGCCGCGCCGTGGTGGCGATCAATTCGCTTTGCGTGGCGCTATCGAGGTCGGGACCACGGAAACGGGCTGTGCGCTGGAAACTGCCGTCCTTGTTCAAGACGACACCCGGCGCGATCAGCCCGGCCCAGGGCAGCCAGTCGGCGAGCAAGGCCGGGCGCTGGCGGTATTCCGCAAGGTTCAGCATGGCATCGTCCTCACACGTCCAGCAGCGGCTTGTGCTTGATGTGCCGGGCGAAGACCTGCATGAACTGCGGATCGACACGCGCGCCCCAGACGGCCAGCGAGTGACCAACGATCCAGAGCACGACACCGGGAATCCACAGTTGCAGTCCCAGCCCTACGGCGGCGGACAGCGTGCCGTTGGCAATCGCCACGGTGCGCGGTGCGCCGCCCAGGAGGATCGGCTCCGTGAGCGAGCGATGCAGCGGCACCTCGAACCCTGCCGCGAAGCTATCGGCGCCGCTCATACCACCGCCCCGCCGGAGAAGCTGAAGAACGACAGGAAGAACGAGGACGCGGCGAAGGCGATGCTCAACCCGAATACGATCTGGATCAGCTTGCGGAAGCCGCCGCTGGTATCGCCGAAGGCCAGCGCCAGGCCGGTGGAAATGATGATGATCACCGCGACGATGCGTGCGACCGGCCCCTGGATGGATTCGAGGATGGATTGCAGCGGGCCTTCCCACGGCATCGAGGAACCGGCGGCTTGCGCCGTGCCGGCCAGGAACAGCAGCAGCGCGGCCAGCAGCAGCCCTTGCCCCGCCGGGCGGGCCAGGCTGCACAGCCGCGCCATTCGTGGGAGCGGATTTACGGAAATGCGGAAAGCAGGAACGTGCATCTGCGTCATGGCAGTTCTCCAAGTTGGTCAGGGAAAGGTGCAGCGGCGGTGGCTGCGGGGGAAACCGGCATCAGCTCGGGAAACGGCGTTTCCAGCGCATCCGCCATGCGGTAGCCCGCACCGTCAAAGCCGACGACGCGGGCGATGCGTTCGACGCGGCGCTTGCGACCACGCCCGGCAATGTGGATGACGACGTTGACCGCCTCGGCGATCAGCGCACGCGGCGGATTCACTGCCGCTTCGAGGATCAGTTGCTCCAAGCGCAGTAGCGCGCCCAGTGCGGAACCGGCATGGATGGTGGCGATGCCGCCGGGGTGGCCGGTGCCCCACACTTTGATGAGGTCGAGGGCTTCGCCGCCGCGCACCTCGCCGACGACCACGCGATCAGGGCGCAGGCGCATCGTGGCGCGCACCAGCTCCTGCATCGACACGACGCCAGCGCGGGTGCGCAGCGGCACATGGTCGCGGGCGGCGCATTGCAGCTCGATGGTGTCTTCGAGCACCAGCACACGGTCGCCGGTGGCGGCGATTTCCGCGAGCAAGGCATTGGCGAGCGTGGTTTTGCCGCTGCTCGTCGCCCCGGCGATCAGGATGTTTTGGCGCTCGCGCACGGCGCGGCGCAGGAACTCGGCCTGCCCGGTGGTCAGGATGCCATCGGCCACATAGCGATCCAGGCTGATGATGCTCACGGCGCGCTTGCGCAGTGCGAAGGCTGGCCCCGGCGCAGCCGGCGGCAAGATGCCCTCGAACCGCTCGCCGGTTTCGGGCAGCTCGGCGGTCAGCAGCGGCCGCCCGCGATGCACCTCCGCGCCGACGTGCGCGGCCACCAGGCGGATGATGCGTTCGCCATCGTCTTCGGGCAGTTCCACGCCCAGAGGCATGCGACCCATTGAGAGCCGATCCACCCATAGGGTGCGGTCGGGGTTGAGCATGATTTCCACCACGTCCGGGTCGGCCAGCGCGGTGGCGATGACCGGCCCCATGGCCGTGCGCAGCATCTGGATGCGGCGATCCAGAGCGGCGACAGTGGATGACTTCGGTGCGGCGCTCATGACGCGCGCTCCCGCGCCTCGGCCAGCGCCGCCGCGTCATCCATCCGCATCGGGTCCGGGTGCAGCTCCTCCACCACATCGCGCACCAAGCTTCGGCCGCGCAGTAAGTGACGGCCAAGGTGCTCCACGAATTGCTCGAAGCGCGCTTTGCCCTGGGCGCGAGCCGCGTCCTGATGGGCTTCGGGAACCGGCGTGCTGACGGTCAGGAAGTAGCGGATGAACAGCGCCAGCGTTTCGATTTCGATGTTCTGGTCGCGCTCCAGGCGCTCGGCCTGCCGCGACAGGCGATCCAGCCGCTTGGCGATGGCGGCCTCGCGCTGGTCGCCGGCATCCGGCGACAGCCAGGACGCCAGGGCGGCGGCCACGATGCTGGATTTCGACACGCCTTTCTTGGCGGCCAATTCATCTAGCCGCTTGGCGTGCTCGGGCTGGATAAAGAGGTTGAGGCGGTAGTGGCTCATAGGTCGATTCCGTCGTTGGGGTTCAGCGATGCCAGCCGGGCCGTGCGCTGCATGGACGGGTCGAGCTGGCCGGGGAGCGGAAGCGGCAGGTCATCGTCGTCATCGAGCAGCGCCAGGTCGTTGCCCGCAGGCTGCGGCTCGAGGCTGTATTCAGCGGCTTCGGATAGCTCGGGCTGCCGGCGCGGGCCGCCGTCATCGGCGGTACCCAGGCCATCGGCGGATGTCATGACGGGTGCGGCGGGTACAGCAGGAATCGCCAGGTCGCTCCAGTCATCAGGGCGCGCAGGCGGGGCATCGGTGTAACGCCCGGCCAACAGCACCGGCGGCGGCAGCACGCGGCGCTTGAAGTTGGCGTCGGCGTAGTAGCGCAGCTTCTTCGCCTTGATCGGCGCCACGCTGGACACCATCACCACGGCCTTGTCGGGCGGAAGCTGCATCACTTCGCCCGGCGTCAGCAGCGGGCGAGCCGTCTCCTGGCGCGACACCATCAGGTGGCCCAGCCACGGCGCGAGCCGGTGGCCGGCGTAGTTGCGTTGCGCACGCAGTTCTGTGGCGGTGCCCAGCGTTTCGGAGATCCGTTTCGCGGTGCGTTCGTCGTTGGTGGCGAACGTCACGCGGACGTGGCAGTTGTCCAGAATCGAATGGTTCTGCCCATACGCCTTGTCGATCTGGTTGAGCGACTGCGCGATGAGGAAGCTGCGGATGCCGTAGCCCGCCATGAAGGCCAGCGCCGTCTCGAAAAAGTCGAGCCTGCCCAGCGCCGGGAACTCGTCGAGCATCAGCAGCAGCTTGTGGCGGCGCGCGATGCCGTCGCTGCCGTCGAGCGATTCGGTGAGCCGCCGGCCGATCTGGTTGAGGATCAGGCGAATGAGCGGTTTGGTGCGCGAAATGTCTGAAGGCGGCACCACCAGATACAGCGACACCGGATGTTCGGAAGCGATCAGGTCGGCGATGCGCCAGTCGCAGCGCGAGGTGACTTCGGCCACCGTGGGGTCGCGGTACAGGCCGAGGAACGACATGGCGGTGCTCAACACGCCTGAGCGTTCGTTGTCCGACTTGTTGAGCACTTCACGCGCAGCGGACGCGACAACCGGGTGCGGTGTATCGCCCAGGTGCTTCGTCTTCATCATCCGATGCAAGGTCAGCTCGAACGGGCTGGCCGGGTCGGACAGGAAGTTGGCGACGCCGCGCAACGTCTTGTCTTCGCCCGCGTAGAGCACATGCAGGATGGCCCCGACCAACAGCGCGTGCGAAGTCTTCTCCCAGTGGTTGCGTTTCTCCAATGCGCCTTCGGGATCGACCAGAATGTCGGCGATGTTCTGCACGTCGCGCACCTCATGCGCGCCGCGCCGGACTTCGAGCAGCGGGTTGTAGGCCGCCGACTTCGCATCCGTGGGGTTGAACAGCAGGCAGTGCGAGAAGCGCGAGCGCCAGCCCGCGGTGATCTTCCAGTTCTCGCCCTTGATGTCGTGGATGACGGCGGATGCGGGCCAGGACAGCAGCGTCGGCACCACCAGGCCGATGCCCTTGCCCGAGCGCGTGGGTGCGAAGGTCAGGACGTGTTCCGGGCCTTCATGGCGCAGATACTCGTTGCGATACTTGCCGAGGAAGACGCCGGCCGGCTGCGTCAGCCCGGCTTTGCGAATGTCATCCGCTTCGGCCCAGCGCGCCGAGCCGTAGGTCGTGACCAGCTTGGCCTGCCGCGAGCGCCACACCGACATGGCGATAGCCACCACCACCGCCAGCAAACCGCTGCCGCCTGCAATGGAACCGCCGATGTCGAAGACATGCGGCGCGTAGGCATCGAAGAAGAACCACCACTCGAACAGCCGCCAGGGGTGATAGACCGGCGTGCCGAAGAAATCGAAGCAGGGCGAGCCAAGGCGTAGTTGATAGCCCAGGGCGGCGGCTGTCCATTGTGTGGCACCCCACACACCGGCGATCATGATGCCGAACACCACGGCGATCTGCCCGAACAATACGCCCTGACCTTGCATGACTGGCCTCCGATTCCTGCGCTATTCCTCGCTCACACGCGGCACAGGAACGTGCCGCATGGCGTGAGAATCGGTGTCGGGTCAGTGCCGGTCAAAGACCGTTTCAAGCAGGAAAGTCGAGCAAAAAGACAGAATTCGTGCGGTGGCGAGTCAAAGGAAAACGCCGCAAATGCGGGCGCATTGCGGCGTATCGAGCAGAGAAGAGAAGGTGATGCGGCAAGCCGCCAACAATCAAAACTTGGGCGGTTCCTTCGGTGGCGTATATGGCACCTTGCCGTCGCCATAGAACCGCTTGCGCGTGGCGTCGGCCACTCGGTTGCACAGCACCTCGCCCATCACCGGGCGGTCGGTCTTGCATTGGCGGCGCAGTTCTTTGAGCCGCTCGGGGTTCGCTGCCAGTTCTTCCACTGTCGGAATGTTGGCTGCGGAATCGGAGGGTTTCTGTGGCGCTTCGGACTGGCCGCAGCCAGCCAAGAGGGACACGAAAAGGAACGGGATGATCTTCTTCATGGCGTGGCTTCCTCAGGGAAGTCGGAATGAAGGCCCGGCGCGGGCCGGGCAGACTCTGGTGAGTCGATAGCCTGCACGCGCTCGATGAAGCGAGCCAGCGTCTCCGAGGGTTCGGCATCCGGGCGCAGCAGATAGGTGGTGAGCACGGGCGAGCATCCCGCCAGCGGCCGTGCGACCACCCCTTGTTCGCGGCTGGCCGTGATGTGCGCGGCGCCTGTCAGTCCCAAGGCGAAGCCGGCCGACACCAGCGCCATCATCAGGTCACACGTCGCCACCCGCTCGGCCACCAACGGCTCCATGTCCACCCGGCGCAGCAGCCGATCCACCTGCCGCGCATGGCCTTCGCACGCCTGCTGATCGCACAGCACCAGCGGGTAGCGCAGCAGTTCTTGAAGCGGGATGCGTTTGTGGGCCAGCAAGGGATGCCGCGCGGGCACGGCCACCATCAGCGGATCGTTCCAGACAGGCACGGCAACGATGCCATCGCCGGCTTCATCGGCACGGGCAAAGCCCACGTCGTACAAGTCGTCGTGCAGGCCCTTGATCTGCTGCGCCAGCGGTACTTCGGTCAGGCGGATTTCGACTTCGGGTTCCTCCTGCCGGCACAGCGCCAGCAAGGCCGGCAAGCGCGATGGCGTAATGCCGTCGGAAAGGGCGATACGCAACTGGCCGTGGAAGCCGTTGGCGGCCGCCTTTACGCTGTCGCGCGCCTGCTGCAAGGCGGCGAAGACGCGCGGTACGTGATCCAGGAACAGCTTGCCGGCACGGGTCAGGCGGGTGCTGCGCGTGGTACGGGCGAACAGCACCACGCCCAGTTCTTCTTCCAGTTCCTTGATGGCGCGCGACAGCGGCGACTGCTCGATGTGCAGCTTCTCCGCCGCGCGGGCGAAGTGCAGTTCTTCGGCGACGGCCAAGAAGCAACGCAGGTGCCGTAGTTCCATATCGCCGCCCATCCATCAGAACAAGGAGCGTTCGAGAATCGCGGCGTCATAGCCGCGTAACTCATTGAAGCGCCCCTGCCGCACCTTGTCTGCCCATTGCGGATCGGCCAGCAGCGCCCGCCCAACGGCGATCAGGTCGAATTCGCCAACGGCGACAGGGTCGACCGCGGCTTGCAGATCGGTCGGCGTGGATGATTCAGCCCCGGGCTCCTCGCCGATGGCGCCATGCAGCCCAACGCTACCGACGGCGATGGACGGCTTGCCGGTGAGCTGGCGTGCCCAGCCGGCCAGGCTCAATGGCGAGCCAGCGAAAGCCGGTTCCTGAAAGCGCCGTGTGCTGGCATGGAAGGCATCGACGCCGGCATCAGCCAGTGGTTTCAGGATGCGCCCCAGCTCCTCGGGCGTATCGGCGATGCGTGCCGCATAGTCGCTGCGCTTGAACTGCGAGAAGCGCAGCAGCACCGGGAAGTCCGCGCTGACGGCACGGCGCACGGCCTGCACGACTTCGAGTGTCAGGCGCAGCCGCTTTTCCAATGTGCCGCCGTAAGCATCGGTTCGCGTATTGCTGCGCGCCCACAGGAAGGTATCGAGTAAAAACTCGTGCGCGGCATGAATCTCCACGCCATCGAAGCCCAGCGCCTGGGCCTGCGCCGCAGCACGGGCATAGGATGCCACCACGTCGGCAATATCCTCGTCCGTCATCGCCTTGACCAATACCTGTCCGTTTCCGTCCCGGACTTCGACTGGCCCGAAGCCTGGCACGGACGGGTCGTGCGGCAAGCCGGGACGGCGCTCCGGCCCGCAGTGCCAGAGTTGCGGAATGATGTGTCCACCCGCCCCGTGCACGGTTTCGACCACCCGCCGCCAGCCGGCCAACGCGACGTCGCCAAAGAAATCGGGGCCATCGGGGAAAGCATTCGCGCCGGGATGGTCGATGAATATCCCTTCGGTGATGAGCAGGCCGACGCCACCTTCGGCGCGGCGTCGGTAGTAGTCGGCCACGTCCTGTCCCGGCACGCCATCGGGGGAACGTTGTCGTGTCATCGGCGCCATCACGATGCGGTTAGGCAGTCGCATGCGGCCAAGAACGAGCGGTTGGAACAAGGGAGCCACGGACGGATGCACGAAGTCGGTCATGGGAAGCCTCATAGGGGTCAGCAGGCAAAAGCACCTGCTGTCGAGATGAGGCGATCCATGGTATTCTTCAAATAAATTCCGTATATTAGTGGAATCCATTGAATGGATATAGCTTCTCTGGACCTCAACCTGCTCAAGGCGCTGGATGCGCTGCTGGCCGAACCCAGCGTGTCCGGTGCTGCGCACCGCTTGGGCCTGAGCCAGCCGGCGACCAGCGCCGCGCTGGCGCGGTTGCGCCTTGTGCTGGGCGACCCGCTGTTGGTGCGGCGTGGCAATGCGATGGTTCGCACGGCGCGCGCCGAGGAACTCAAACCCCGCATCTCGGCATTGCTCGATGAAATCGCCCGCACCTTCGCGCCTGTCGATGCGTTCGATCCCGTCACCAGCACGCGCCGTTTCCGCATCCTGGCCAACGACTACGCGACGCTGGTGCTGCTGACGCCGTTGGCAGCCTGCCTGCGCCAGCGCGCGCCGGGCATCGTGCTGGAAATCCTGCCGTTCGATCGCCGTTTCGAGGAACGCTTCGCTGCTCACGAAGCCGATCTGGCGGTAGGGGATGCCGACAGCCTGCGCGGCTATCGCCATGTGCAGCGGCTGTTCACCGAGCACTATCTGTCGCTGGTGCACGCCGGCCATCCGCGCCTGGGCTGTGGCAGGGTCACGCTGGATGCCTTTCTGGCCGAGGACCACGCGCTGGTGTCCAACCGGGGATGCGTGCCGGGCGTGGTGGACAAACCGCTGGCGGCGCTCGGCCGCAGCCGCCGTATCGTGCTGACCTTCCCGCATTTCCTGGTGGCGCCGGCCGTGGTTGCGCGTACCGATCTGGTCATGACCGTGCCCGAGTGCATCGCCCGCGGCTATGCCGAAAGCCATGCGCTGCGGCTGTTCAAGCCGCCCGTGGACGTGGCGCCGTTCGACGTGGTCTTTGCATGGCCAGCACGCAGCGTTGCCGATCCGGCCATGCAATGGATGCGGCGGCAGGTCGAGGACACGGCGCAGGTGTTGCGGCAGCAGTGCCTGAGCAAGCATTGAGTTCAGGAACCGGCGTTGCCATTTCCTTGCCAATCGCATACGCCTGTCCCGCGCCAGGTCAGCGAACGCATGGAGTTTCTTGCCTAACAGTGGCGGCAGGCACCTTGGGAAATCTAGCAAACTAATGGCGCGCGATAGCGGCAACTGCTCGATGTACAGCCGCTCGGCAGCACGGGCGAAGTGCAGTTCTTCGGCGACGGCCAGAAAGTAGCGAAGATGGCGAAGTTCCATAGATAGCTGCCTCGTCCGCCGCTAACTCATGCGTCCAGGTCCGTCGCCCGCTCCGGGGCGATGCGGTTGACCAGCACCATGCCGACGGTCGTCCACCATTCGCCGGCCGTCGCGTCCGTCATCCGCGCTTCGTCCTCGGCGATTGCCTTGTATTCCGGGCTACGCAGGAAGTCCTCTAGATCGTTCACGCTGACGAAATTCATCAGCGTCACGCCGTCGATGGTGCTTGCCTGTGGGTGGTATAGCGGCTGACCCGGCTCGGTTGGCCCGATGTTGTGAAGCTGCACGTAGCGTCGCGCCCAGTCCTTGGACTGCGCTGTGGCTAGCGGCGCATGATCCTGCAGCCACCACTGCTGGAAGGCGTCGCGGCTGACCGTTGGATTGCGCACGTGGAGCTTGACCAGCGTGATGGCCTCATTACCCGTGTCGCTCGGCACGATGACGTACTGGCGCGACAGTACCGGCGCAATGTCGCGGAAGATCGCCTGGTCTTCGGGCAGGATTTTCTGGCGCACGCGGTCATTGCCCAGCACCACGGCGATGTCCTCGGAACTGGCGAAATTCAGGTAGGCAATACCGTCCCAGCGCGGCCGCCGGTAGGGTTCGACATGGCCGACAACGGTGGGCCACAAGCGGCCTTGGTCATCGACCGGCGCGCGGTACGGCGGTGCATCGGTGTTGGTCGGTGCTGGCGCGAAGCGGTGCAACTGGTCGTAGCGCAGCAGCCGTTCCAGGGTACGGTCGTCCGCTTCCTCGGCGTGGATGAAACGCACGCCATGCACCTTGCGCCAATACTCGCCCCAATGCTCGAAGCTGAGATTCGGATTGCCCTCAAAGGCATTGGCTGACGGCTCTGCCGCCGGGTCGGCGATGACGTTCCCGGCATGATCGAGCATGTGCCCTGCGGCGCGTCGGCGCTCGGTCAACGGCGTGTTGTCGGCCCGTGAAAGCAGAGAGCACAACACGGTGAGCGGCCGGTCGCTGCCGGGTTGGGGTTGCAGATAGGGAGCGCGGAAAAGTCGTTCCTCGACAGTCTTAGTCATGGGGTTGTTCTCCAGGGGGCGGGTTAAGAAAAGACACGGCCAGCGCCGCCATTCCTGCCGCCGCGGCAAAACCGTAGAGACCGAGCGTGCCCGCGCTCGCCCATGCGGCGCTGCCTATGGCAGCACCGGCCGCGACGCCGACCATGGCGCCGGTCATCAGCAGACCGTTGAGACGGCTGCGAGCCTGCGGGTCCAGCCCGTTGACGACGGTTTGGTGCGAAACGAGCGCCGCCATCACGCCCAGGTCGAAGACCACGGCGCCGACCGCCAAACTCAAGAGACTAGACGGCAGGATTTCCATGCCGAGGAACGCCACGATCACCAGCGCACATCCGAGGCGGATGGCGGGCAGCGGCCCACGGCGGTCATTGAGGCGGCCGAACCAAGGTGCAGCCAGTGCGCCAGCCGCGCCAGCGATGCCGTAGGTGCCTGCCACGCCGGCCCCCAGATGGAATGGCGGTGCCGCCAGCACCAGGGCCAGCGTGGACCAGAACGCGCCCAAGGTAGACGCGAGCAGCGCCTGCGACACCACGGCCAGTCGCAGCGTGCGGTGCTGCCGCCAGAACGTCCACAAGCTGGCGATCAGGGCGCCGTAGCGGCTGCGGCTGGCAGGCGGCAGGTTCGGCACAGTGCGCCAGGCTATCACCATCACCCCCAGCATCAGGCCGGCTGCCAGGAACTGCATGGCTCGCCAGCCCAAGGACTCGGCGACCCAGCCGCCCAGGGTGCGGGACAGCAGGATGCCGGTGAGCAATCCGGTCGTGACCGTGCCCACGGTGCGTCCCCGCTGTTCGTCGGGAGAAAGTTGCGCGGCGATCGGTACGAAATCCTGGCCGATGCTGCCCAGCAGGCCAACGGCGACGCTGGCGATGAGCAGCCAACCAAGGCCGGGCGAGATGCCTGCCGCCAGCAAGGCCAGCACCAGCAGCACCGCTTTGACCAGAATCAGCCGCCGTCGCGGCACCACGTCTCCGAGTGGAGCCAGCAACAGCATGCCTAAGGCGTAGCCGATCTGTGTCAGGGTCGGCACCCAGCCGACGCGTTCCGGGCTGGCGCTGAACTCGGCCTGCACCAGGGACAGACCGGGTTGCAGGTAATAGACATTCGCGACACCCAGCCCGGCACAGGTTGCCAGCAGCAGCAACGCGCCATTTTGGCGACATGCGGACGTAACGGCCGGTGGCGGCATCAGACCCTCGCAGAAAGATCGACAGCCCGAACAGGCTGTTCTAGCAAAGAGTTTATTGACGAATGTGGATTCGATATATGCTTATAAAATCGAAATACAGTTGACTAAAATTCGTCAATAGGAGCGCTATGAATACGCCAGACCCTTTCCGGGGCATCGCCGTCTTCATGCAGGTCGTGCAGGCTGGCAGCTTCACCTTGGCGGCCGAGCGACTGGACATGAGCAAGTCGGGCGTCGCCAAGAGCATCGCCCGCCTGGAAGCCGCGCTGGGCGTGCGCCTGTTCCAGCGGACCACGCGCCACTTGAGCTTGACCGAGGAAGGTCGCCAGTTCAGCGACGGATGCTTGCGCGCCGTCGCTGAACTGGAAAGCGCACAGGCGCTGGTGACTGCCCAGCGCCAGGAACTGGCGGGACGCATGCGTGTCGATCTGCCCGTGGTCTTCGGCCGGCGCTGGGTGTTGCCGGCGTTGTTGGAAATCGCCGCAGAACACCCCGCGCTCGAACTGGATGTCAGCCTGACCGACCGCCAGGTCGATCTGGTCGAAGACAGCATTGACTTGGTGATCCGCATCGGGCCGCTGCAAGACAGCGCCACACTGGTCGCCAAACCCTTGGGCGTTCAGCAGGCCGTACTGATCGCGCATCCCGACTATCTGGCCCGGCACGGCCAGCCGCAAACCCCGGACGATCTGCATGGACACGCCTGCATCACCTTTGGCAGCGGCGGGCAAACACGGCCCTGGCACTTCCTTGACAGCAAAGGCCGCAATCAACCTTTGACAGTGCGCGGGCGGCTGGGCCTGAACCATAGCGAGGCCATCCTGGACGCAGCGTTGGCCGGGCACGGCATCGCGTTGCTGTCCGACTGGCTGGTTGCCGAGCACCTCCGCGCGGGACGGTTGCTGCGTGTATTGCCCGAGGTCCGAACCCAGGGATTCCCGATCCATGCGGTCTGGCAGAAGAACCGACATCTGTCGGCCAAGGTACGGCGCGTGGTGGATTTGCTGGCCGAACGGTTTTTGCCGGAGCCTCCTTGGGAAGAAAGAAGTCGCGTCTCATGAAATGGATTGCCCCCTCTGTCTCCCAAGCTCCCAAGACACGCCATCACCGCGCACCGTCGCGGCGAGCTGCTGCCCCAGCCGCGGTTCGATCACCGGCTTCCATGGCACCAGCGAGAAGCCCATGCCGTCATCGAGCATCGCGTAGCGCCCGCTGGCGAGCATGACGCTGCGCCGGTAGATACCCGCCACGCGCTGCCCATCGGCTATGGGGCGATGCTCCAGGCCGGTTTCCGCCGCAATGTCCTTGGCGGTCTGCGCCAGCTCCCGATTGCGCAGCGTGCCCAGCAGATTGCGTGCCAGGATCACGTGCTGCCCGTGCCGCTGCGCCAGCCCCTGTTCTTCGAGGAAGACGGCGCGCTGCTGCATCGCTTGCTTGGCGTCTCCACCAAAGCCCAGGTCGCCCAGTCCTCGACCGCCGCCGATCAACTGCTGATCGAGCCAAGTTGCGCCGATGACGCGGGCCTGCCGCTCGATGGGAAGATGGGATTTCAGCTCCACGGCCACGCCGCCCAGGCGCTGCGCGTCGTACTGGCGGCCACGTTCGGCCAGATCGTCCGGCACCTTCCATAACCCTTCGGCCACACGCTCCACGATGCCGGCCCGGCGCAGGGCTTCCAGCCGCCTGACGTGGGCAGCGACGACTTCCTGCGGGTCGCGTGCGGGCTTGGCCCGGCCCTGTTCAATGGCCAGGTGATGGTCGGTGCGGTACAGGCCATCGTTCGCCAGCGCGGCGATGTTCTTGTCGGCCGCGCGCACGTCAGCCGATCCCTTCACCTCCACCACGGCGCCGATCGGGTAGTTCGCCAGCTCATCCCGAGCGTTCAGTGCAACGTAGTGGGCCTTGCCGTCCACGCCGTCGATGACCAGATAGCCGCGGTCGTGCAGCTCGTCGGCCAGCCCCTTCGCGGCCACGCGGCCGATGATGCTACGGCCGCTTCCATCGTCATTCTGGCCTGGCTCGAACACGACCAGCTCACGCGGCTGGCCGCTCATGGCCCGCTGCATCGTGCGGATGATGTCACCGCGCTCGCCCAGGGCACGCAAGGTCTTCTCGGCATCGGCGTGGACGGCCCAAGTGCCGGGCTGCATCTCGTCGGCCAGGCCCAGGCGCTGCAAGCGTTGCAGGCGGCCGATCAGCAGCAGGCGTTGGCGCTGCAAGCGGGGTTCGTTGAGCCGTTCGACCTGCACACGGCCATCGTCGCCGGCCTCGCGCTGCAAGGTACGATCCAGGCTCGTCCACCGCTCCTGTTCCACCTCGCGCTCCAAGGTCTGCTGGATCTCCAGTTCGGTGCGCGGCCCCAGCCATTCGGTCGCCAGTTCGGCGGCGCGATGGCGTAAGCCGTGGGCGATGTAGTCGCCCGCGACGATGAGGTCTTTGCCGGTATCGTCGCACCCGCGCACGATCAGGTGGGTGTGCGGGTTGTCGGTGTTCCAGTGATCGACCGCCACCCAATCGAGTCGCGTGCCCAGGTCGGCTTCCATGCGGTTCACCAGGTGCCGGGTGTAGGTACGCAGGTCGTCCAGTTCCTCGCCGGCTTCCGGTGAAACGATGAAGCGGAAATGGTGCCGGTCGTCGGCGCAGCGTTCCTTGAAGGCATCGAGGTCGGCTTCGTCGGCCTGCGGCCCATAGGCCCGCCCAGGTACGCCATCGCGGCCCGCGCCGTCGCGCTCGACGTAACGCAGGTGCTTGGCGAGCGATTGCGGGCTGGCCCGCTGGTGATTAACCAGCAAGGTCTTGATGGTCACGCGCCGCGACAGGGGCGTCAGCTTCGCCCCGGCGAAGCGCGCTGCCGTGTGGCCGCGTCCCAAGCGCGAGCCGGGACGCTGGCCGGTGCCATGCGCCGATGCCGAACGGCGCACCGTGGACTTGCCACCACTGGCCTTGCCGGCCTGCTTGAGCACCCTGGAGACGAAGCTCTGCCCCTGGCCCTTGCCCCGGTTCTTCGGGGCGCTGGGGCGCACCCTGAAATCGTCGTCGTGACGGTTTGTCATCGCGGTTCTCCCTGCAAGCTCTGGCGTGCCCTGTCGTGCGAAGCACGCGGGCATGCCAGCATCGCTGCGGGCTTCGCGCCACACGCGGCACGGCGGCGAAGCCGCGCCGTGCCGCGCCACCCCCACGTGCAGACTGGCTTTGCGGACCGACAGGTGCCGCCCCCTTTTGTCTTGCCTTCCGCCTTTGCCCTACGCTGTCGCTCCGGGCCTCGGCGACCCGGCGGCGCCGCTGCACCCGCAGCCAGCCCGCCGGCGAACGCGGCCACGGCCACAGGCCGGCAGCGTTCGAGGCAAGACGCCTGCACGTGGGACGGCTGCGCCGAAGGCAGCGCGAAGTGCGGTGCGAATGCACCCGCACTGCACGCGCGACGACACGGCGACGCCCAGCAGAACGACACGCCTGATGGCACGACAAGATGCACTGCAACGTGCAGCGAGTCGGCGGCCATCATGGGCGTGTCTCCAGCCAGACCGGATGCGCAACACCGATCACGGCGGATGCGCTGACCGGCCCGAAATACCGGCTGTCCAACGATGCCGGATTCGTCACGCTCAACAGGAACAGCTCGCCCGGTTCGAGGCGGCGGCAAAGCTGCAAGGATGGCAGCGCCCGGCCCATCCGGTCGGCAGGCAGCGCGGCGGCCACCGGCACGCCGTCGATGCGAACCTGCCCAGCGACGATGCAGACGTGTTGCGGCCCGACCGCGCCCACACGTTTGAGGAGCGGAACGTGTGCCGGCAGGTAGCCGCGCTGCGCAGCGAGCGCGGCAGCGTCGGCGGGCAATCGGGTCAGGACGATGCTGCCCACGGAAAAAGGTCGTGGTAGCGAGGCAGCCTGATGGTCAAGCGGCTGCACGCGATACCAGCCGACCGGCACGCTGTCGGACGGGTTGTAGATCAGGCGCGGCAGCGGCTGCACGAACGTCGCCCAGGCCAGCGCAGCGAGGCCGAAGGCGGCGAAGCCCGCCAGCACGATGCGAGCGCGCAAACGTGAGTGCGGCGAGCGAGGATGCGGCGCGGCTTCGGGCGTACGCGCGACGGTGGAATGGGCGGTCATGGCAGCGCCCTCCCGGCCAGCCAGGCGGCGTGCCGCTCGGCGGTGTATTCGAGCAGTGCCAGGCGGGCCGCCAGACGGTTGCCCAGCGTGCGCCAGTACGCGGGCGACACGTCGATGGCGGCGATGCCCTGCGCCTCGATGCCGTCGATTCGCTCCAGCACGGCACGTACCGCGTTCTCGCCTTCGGCGTGCAGCAGCAGGCGTGCGCCCGGCCGCACGCCGGGGATGCGCTGCATGTCGTCCAGCGGCGTGGCGGCTTGCATCACCATGAGCTGCCAGCGGATCGTGCCGTAGTCGTTTGCTTCCCAGCGCACGCGGCAGAACATTGCACGCGGCAGGAACACCGCACAGCGCCGCCAGCGGTCGAGCCGCAGCGTGCGCGCCGGTTCGCCGAAACGCAGGTAGAGCTTGAAGCGCGGTTCGATGTAGGCGAGCGATACGCGAGTCAGCGGCACGTTGCCAGCCTGGCCGGCGAGCGTCGAAAGCGAAGGCGGCGGCGCAGCAGCCGGTGCAGCCGTCGCCGCGTGAGCGGCAGGCAAGGCGGATGCGTTCATGGCAGGGTCTCCGGGCGCTTATCGGGAAATTCCCGTTCCAGCAGGCCGCGCAGCAGGTCGGCCACGGTCACGCCCTGGCCGAAGGCGGCGATCTTGATGCGCGCGCGCAGCGCGGGCGTCACGTCGAACGTTAGGCGTGCGGTGTATAGGTCGCCCTTATTCAGCGCATCGGCATCGCCCTGGCGAATCCACGCCTCGGCGTGCGGATTCGCGGGCGGACGTGCGCCGATGCCGACGCGCTTGCTGGCACGCGAACCGTTGCGGGTGGTGCTGTCGCTGCTCATGCCGGCCACCGCAGCAGTTCATCGACCAGCGCAGCGATCTCGCGTGCGGCGGCGCTGTCGGGCGCGGTTTCGCGGGCGAGCCGGCCAGCGGCCACGCTGTCGGCGAAGACGATGCGCTGGCGCACTTCGCTGCGCAGCGCCGGCAGCGGCTGTTCGGCCAGCGATTGCCGTGCTTCCCTGCCGATGATGGTGGTACTGACGCGCCGGTTGATGACGAAGGCCGCGCGCAGCGCAGGTCGGAACACCTGCGCCTCACGGATCAGCGCCACCATCTCGGCGCTGGCCCACAGGTCATACGGGCTGGGCTGCACGGGAATCAGCACGCGCTCGGCCGCCAGCAGCGCGGAACGCGCCAGGGCGGCGATGCGCGGCGGGCCGTCGATGATGACGTGATCGGCGCGGCGGGCCAGCTCCGGCGCTTCCTGATGCAGCGTTTCGCGGGCGAGGCCCAAGGCGCTGAACAACCGTGGCAAGCCCTGCTGGCTTCTGCGCTGCGTCCAGTCCAGCGACGAACCCTGCGGGTCGGCGTCCAGCAGGATGACGTGCAGACCGCGCATCGCCAGCTCGCCGGCGATGTGGGTGGCGAGCGTGGTCTTGCCGACGCCGCCTTTTTGGTTGAGCAGTGCGACGATCATGGCGTAGCCCTCCATGCTGGAAAGCCTTGCGTCGATTCGCCTGCGAAACCTGTCAGTTGGTGGCAGGTTTTTCCCGCCGTTTGTGGCCGCATGGCGGTTATCCATCGCAGCGGCGCTTCTCTACTAAAAGTTAGAGATTTTGAAGTTAGGTAGTTAGGGGACGCGCAAACCCAATGCTGGCGCGCATTTGCGGCCGATTGGCACGCCTGATAGCACGATAGGCCCACGCCTGATAGCACGATACCCCGCACGCCTGATAGCACGACACTATTCACAGGCTTTCCCGAAGTTATCCCCGTGCCGTTTGCGGCACGGGCCGGAACGTCAGCAGCTCCATGCCGTTGTCCGGCATCCGCTCGATGCCCAGGACGTAGCCGGGCAGCGACTGTCGCGCGACCAGCGCGCGCAGGTCGCAGGCGAAGTCGTAGGGCTTGGCCGTGCTGCCGGATTTCTGGTGCAGGTAGCGGAAGTCGAACTGCCAGCCGTATGCCTGCTTGCCGCCGTGCTTGCGCACCAGGCGGTACAGCCAGCGCTCGATGCCGCCGGTCAGCCGGAAATACGCCGGGTCGATGGTCAGCACCAGGGCAGCGTCGAGCACGCCCGCGTAGAACCAGTCCGGTAGGATCAGCTCGATGCCCAGCGGCGTGCCGCTGACATCGGCCAGCTCTTTCCATTCGTTGATCCATGAGAAGCGATGCAGGCGCCGCCCGGTCGTCTCGCGAATGGACGTGGCCACCGTGGTCGATTGCAGGCGATCCAACGCGGCCTTGAGGCGCTGGTAGTCGCGCAGCGACTTGCCGCGCCCGATGAAGCGCAGGATCTCGTAAGGCGTCGCGCGCATCAGCCGCGACGGCCGCAGGCCCGCGTCCTTCGCCTCCACGATCTGCGAGGCCGCCCATACCAGCACGTCCGCATCCCAAATCGTGGCGATGCCGTGCTCCTGCGTGCCTTCCACGCGGATCGTCACGTTGCCCGCCCGGAAGTCGATGGGCTTGACCCGCTTGGACTTGGCGAGCGAGAAGAACGGATAGGCCATCAAATCCTGGCTGTCGCGCGGTGCCATGTCGCCGGGCAAGGCGCGGAACAGGTCGAGCTGTTCGCGCTCCTGCAACGGCCGCTGCCTGGACGGCAGCGCGGTGCTGGACATGACGATGGCCAGCCGCGCGCCGCCGATCAGCGCGCACGGCTGTCGGCCGAGCGGTGCTCGGCGTACTCGGGATCGGAGGTCGTCTCGAAGCTGCGGTCGGCGGCCCAGGCATCGAGGTCGCTCACCGCGTACATGACGCGGCGGCCGAACTTGCGGAACTTCGGGCCGCCGCCGATCACGCGCTGTTTCTCCAGCGTGCGCGGCGACAGCCGCAGGTATTCGGCGGCTTCGTCGTTGGTCAGGTAGCGTTGGGGCTGCGCGGGCGCAGCGACAGCAGCGGCGGCAGGCCGCAAGGGAGCGGGTCGCATGGGATGTACCTCCATCAAGCCCGGCCACACCACGCAGCCGGATAGAGGCACTTTCAAGAAAGCAAGGCTTCCTGCTCAGGGACGTTTTGCAGGGGATGCAGCGCGTCCCTGTGCAACGGGCGGAAGCTGTGCAAGGCGGCGGTAGCCGCCGCGCATCAGCGCATCGCCCCGGCGCACCAGCCGGCGAACGCGGGCGCGCAAGGCGCTGTCGGCGTACCAGTCGTCGGCGACGGCATCGGTACCGAACAGTCCTTCCGCTACTTCGCGCAAGGATGCGCCCGCCAGGGTGCCGTCGAGCGCCTGGAGCGTGTTCAACTCCAGCAATGTGGCGAGTGTCGGTCGTGGCCGTGCCATTCCCGCGGGTAAGGCGTCGCCAGCGATGGCCAACGTGTCCAGCTCGGCCGCCAGTGCCTGATAGCGGACGCACGGTGTGGCGCAGGCGCGGATGGCATAGGCGTAGGCCATGCCATCGCTCAGGTCGGGTGCCAGTGCGAAGCGCAGGCAGCAGCTCGGCCAACATGTCAGCAGCATCAGGCGCTTGCCATCGTGGATCAGATGCTTCTGGCCGGGAATGCGCCAGAACGCGAAGGCCACCGCATCGGGTGGCGGGTCGGCATCGGGATAGAGTTGCACGACAGCATCGTGGTCAGGGAACCAGGCCGGATGCGCGTCGCGCGCGTCCAGGGCGGGATCTTCCAGCAGGCGCAGCCCCCAGCGCGCGGCGGCCTCTGGCCGGCGGCGCCGGCGCAGCCAGTCGCGGCGGTAGTCGGGGTGGCGGCGTAGGTATTCCCACGCCAGCGCGGGGCCGTCGAGATGCAGCGTGTAGAGATACGCGGCGGTCGGATACCAGTGTTCGGCGCTCGGGGCAGCCATGACGCAACCTCCTGTCATTCAGCAGGAACGTCGCCACGGATTCCGCCGTGCGGGAGCTATCGAGTCGCCATCAAGTCGTCATCGAAATCGGGGTACGCTGTAACTGCTGGGGTCAAGACCGATTCGCTCCAGGGCATTGCGGAAATCGTCTGAATGCGACGGCTGCGCCGCCACAAAAATGGTGCGCAGCGTGGAGCACCGTGCAGCAGCCCGCGCCAAAGATCATGACTGTTTGCAGCAGAAGCGCACCGCTTCGGTGCAAGAGTGTGGATTCAGACCGCCCACGTCTTGGGTAAGACTGAAATAGTCAGAATGCGCCGTCGTTGGCTGGGACTGCTCAGTCGGTGATCGAGCCGTTTTCCTCGGCCAGCCGCAGGTACTCCGACAGCGGCCGCGCCGGCTGGAAGTAGCGATCGCGCATCACCGGTTGCTTGTGTGGCCCAACGATGGACGCCAGATCGGACAGCTTCACATGGCCCAGGCCGGGCATGCCTATTCCCAAGTCGATCAGCCCCCATGCCGTATCGCCATCGGCCGGGTCGAGCGCGGCCAGCAGCCAGGTGGCGTGCGCGTCAGGGGTGAACAGTCGCACCGCCGGCATCGGGTCGATGTTCTGACCGTCGGCGCGTGCCGCGCCGACGGCGAGCAATTGCGCCCGCTGTTCCACGGTGACGAGCGGCTGGCTCATAGCTCGAATCCCCACGCATCCGAGGATGCACGGATACGATTTTCCGCTGATGCGCGGAACCGCTGAAGCGGATGCGTGCTTTGGCGGGAAAGCACGAAGGCACAAGCCATCGAATCCGCACATGCACGGAAACGCCAAAGCGGGAATGTGCAGGCCAGCAAAGACACGGATGCGGTTCCCCGATTCTGTCGGAATCCGCCCATGCGGATTGCCGTGAAGGCACGAACACGGAAATCAACGACACCAAATGCGCACTATAGTTTGTAGCTCTATAGTGCGCAATCGGCTGTCATCTTGGTTTTCTAAGGAAAACCATAGGTGGCGGCGAAAAACTCATTGGCGACGGCAATACGGACGGTCAGGAAAGCGCGCGGCTTGAGCCAGGAAGCGTTCTCCGACGTGTCCAGCCGTACCTATCTGAGTTTGCTGGAGCGCGACCTGAAAAGCCCGACCATCAGCAAGCTGACCGAGTTGTGCGAGGTCATGGACGTGCATCCGCTCACGTTGCTGACGCTGGCCTATGCCGGCGACAGCACGCGCAAGGCCGATCAGCTTCTGGCGCAGGTGCGCCAGGAGCTTGAGGCGGTGTTGAAGGAACGCGACACGCCGTAGGCGCGTGCGTGAGGTGATGCGCCAGCAGCACGGCGCCCCGCCGCAATGGGCGGGGCACGGTGGGCGGCCGTCAGGCCGCCTTGGGCTTGCTGCGCGACCAGATCAGGTCGTGCGTGCCGTCCTCGTTCTCGATCAGACGGGCATAGACCGTCGCCGGGAACGAAGGGTCGTCGAGGGATACGGACACGTAGGGCCGCCCGGCTTCGCTGGTCTTCTTCCACGCCGCGCCGATGTCGTGGCCGGCCGCCTGAAGGCGGAAGTCGGGGGCGTTCTCGGTGTCGCCCTTGTCGTTGGGAATCAGCTTGACCTTGACGTTGAGGGTCAGGGTGCGGAGCTGGCCGGTGAAGCCGTCTTTCTCTGCGGTGAAGGTGCCGATGTTAGCCATGATGTTTTTCCTTTCGGGTTGAACAAGGTCGCGCCAGTGCGTCCTTGTTGTGATCCGGCCGGCGGGGGATGGGCTGGCCGCACCGCGCAGCGGTCGCAACACCGTGGAGAGCCTGGAAGCGAAAAGAATTTGTCCCGCGAGGAATGCGCGCAGCGCAGGGGAAATTGTTTTCGCTGGAAGGTTGCGGCCATGAAGCCCAAGGCACAGCCGTTCCCTCGCCAGGATTCACGACAAGCCAAGGACGCACCGGCCGCCCGCTCCCGAATGGAGACGTGGCCGACTCGGCATCCCCGCATGACGGCTTCACTGGCTTGCGCCCTGCCGCGGGCAAGGCCAATACCCCAACGACGAGCGAGAACGCCCCTTGCCGCAGATTGCGGCGACGGGCTTGAGGCGTGGCGTGGATGCTCCATAGCGAAGCCGGGCGGCGTGTCGGTGAACCGTCCTTCGTGACGTACAGGCGCGAACTGCCAGCGTCGAGGACGGCACGCCTTGGCACAACCTGCCGCAGCAAGCCGGGGCGTAGCCCCACAAGCCCCGCCCATTGCGGCGGGGCGCCATCGAAACCTTGCCCGCGTCAGCGGGAGCCGATGGCTGTACCGCGTGCAAGGCACTTGCACGTCCGCCACGTCGCCGCCTGGTCGAAGGCGGCGACGTGGCGATTTTGCTTTGGACGCTGGAACCGGGCGCGGCCACCGCTGCGCCCGGATCTTCGACCACCGGCCCAAAGGCGGAACGGCTTGGGGCCGGTGCTGCTCGTTATTCCTTGATTTCGATGATCCACCACACCGAACGCGGCAAGAGCTGGCCACTGATGGGGTGAGTGTCGGTGAGGTCGGCGCAGGCCGTCCAGCCCGAGGGCGGGCGGTAGCCGCGCACGTCGCCTTCGCCGTGCCAGCGGCGGGCGCGTACCGTGCCGGGCGCATAGATCGCCGCCATGCGCGGGCGGCTGGTGGGGGTGCGGGTCATGGGGGCTTCTCCTTCAAGCGAAGCGCCCCGGTCGGGGCCGGGGCGCTTGCCTTCGGCGCGGGTCAAGCGGCCAGTGCCTCGGCGGGTTCATCCGCCATTGCTTCGGCATCCTCCGGGGCGTCCTGCGCCTGCGTTTCCTCCGGCGCAGCTTCCGGGCCTTCGGTCTTGAAGATGGCGGGCATCCAGCCCGTGCCATCGGCCAGCCGTTCCGCCTCGCTGGCAATGTCGGCCTTCTTCAACTTCGCCAGCCGGGTGGCGTGCGACGGCGCGAACTCGCCCACGGTTTCCAGAATCACCGCCTTGGAAACGTGCTTGAAATAGCCGTCGGCGGTGGGCTGCCACCATGCGGCCATATCCAGCCCCACGGCCTGCGCCAGTTCTGCGCCCGCCTGGTGCGCCGTGGCGCGGGGCGTCACCACGTCCACGGTCGCCGCCACGCATACCGCCAGCAGCCGCACCAGTTCGCCTTGCTCCATCGCCAGCAGCACGCCGAACAGTTCGGTGCTGTCCTGCGGCAGCGCTTCGCCCGCGACCTGCTGCAACTCGCGCAGGGCTACGGCGGCAGGCGATTCGGGCCAGTCGGGGGCCATGCCTTCCAGCCGGTCTTGCACGGTCAGGCGCACGCCCAGCGGCAAGTCGTGGCCGTAGTGGTTGTCCTGCAAGACGGTCTGCACCATGCCATGCACCAGCGCGGCCAGCGCGACTTGCGGATGGCGGGCGACTTCGATTTGCAGCGCGGCGGTGCGGTGCGCGCTCAAGCGCTGCGCCAGCCGGTCGGACAGGCTCGCGGCCTTGGGCTGCTCGGCGTCCTCGCCTTCGTCGTCGTTCCCGGCTTCGCCTTCCGCGCTGCCGAAACCCTGCCGCAATCGTTCCAGCGTGCGCAGCGCCTTGGCTTCGGCTTCGCGCAGCAGCCCGCGATGAATCACGGCTTCGCCGCTGCGGTCGAGGGTGACGATGGCACCGGCCACGGCGCGCACGTCCGGGGCGTAGCCCTGCAAGGCTTCCTCCACGACTTGCAGTTCCCCGGCGACCTGTTCGCGGCGCGGTTCCAGCGCTTCGGTCTTGTCCTCGTCCTCGGCGTCGTAGGCTTCTTCCAGTTCGGCGTCGATCTTGTCGAGGCGGGTTTGCAGCGAGGCGATGCGGCGGGCTTCGCGGGCGCTCGGTTCGCGGCGCTGGCGCGGTGCGTTCTGGAACGCCTGCCGCTCTGCATAGCTCATGTGCGGCACGGCTTCGACCCACGCCCAACCCTCGGCGCGCACGTCCCCGGCCAGCGCATCCAGCTTGTCGCGCACCAGCGTTTCCAGCAGCGCGGCGTCGGTCAGATAGGTTCCGGCATCGCCTTCCGCGAACAGGTCGCGGCGGATGCCACCGCCCGCCGCCGTGTAGGCGTCCAGCCCGGCGAAGCGCACCAGCGGATGCGTGGCGTCGATTTCGCGCTCGGTCAGGCGTTCGCGCAGCGCGGACGCGCCACGCTGCCATTCGGGCGCACTGTAGAACGCGGCTTCCTGCGCGGCGTGGTCGTCGGTGATGGTCAGGGCCATCAACTGTTCCAGCGTGACGGCTGCGGCCCGGTAGTCGGCCAGCAGGCGCGGCGAGACGTTGGCCAGCTTCAAGCGGCGCTGCACCACCAGCGGGGACACGCCGAAGTCGGCGGCAATGTCCTCGATGGGCCGGCCTTCCTTGACCAGCGCGGCGAACGCCTCGAACTGGTCGGCCGGGTGCATCTGCTCGCGCAGCAGGTTTTCCGCGAGGCTGACGGTACGGGCCGAAGCGTCAGGCACCAGCAGGCAAGGCACCTCAAAGTCGGCGGCAATGCGCCTCTTCTTCGCCAGCAGCTTCAACGCGGTCAGTCGGCGGTCGCCCGCCACCACTTCGTATTGCTCGCCATCGGCGGACAGGATGACGACGAGGTTTTGCAGCAGACCGATGCGGGCGATGCTCGCGGCCAGTTCGGGAATGGACAGGCGCGCGGTCTTGCGTGCGTTGCGCTTGGAGCGGCGCGGCAGCAACTGCGAGAGCGGAACCAAAATCAGGTTCTTGGTCAGGTCGGCCACTTCCAGCGGCGCGGCGGTTTCGATGGCACGGGCTTCGATTTGGGTAACAGCGTTCATGGTGATAACTCCTTGCGGTTAGGGATGCAGCAGCGAGAGAAGCGGCAAGGGCTGCTGCCTGCCCCTGCCGCGTGGGGATTCAGGCTTTCAACTGGCGCATGCCATCGGCCAGCAGCCAAAGCGCACGGTTGAGGCGGATGTTTTGGTCGATGCCCTGCACCGGGCGGGTTTGCTGGCGGCGTCCGTTGGCGCTGCGCCCGCGCAGGCCGCCTTGGGTCAGGTTTTCTTGCGTGCGGTTGAACACGCTCCACAAGTCCGGGCGGCGGTCGTCGTGGCGGCGCGGCATCAGGATTTGCGATTCCGTGATGGGCGCGGGCTTGTCGGGGTCGTCGTACTTGAGGGCCAGCGCGGCGCGGGCGAACACTTCGGATTCGCCATCGTTCAAGGTGATGGCGCGCATGGAATCGCGGGACTCCTTCACCCGGTCGAAGCTGCTCAACACTTCGTAAGCGCCTTCGATGACGTGCCCGGCCACGTCGCCCTTGTGGGGCACGCGCACATCGGCCACGGTATCGCCGAACACCAATCCGTTCTGGCAGACAAAGCGCAGCAGGCCAGCCAACAATTGATAGCTGCTGGTGCCGTCGTGCGAGTTCAGCAGGACGATTTCATTGGCTTCTGCATCGTTGATCTGGTTGGCATGGCGTAGCCGGATCATGTGCTTGGTGAAGTCGCGGCGGTCTTCGTTGCGCACGCGGGTCTGCGCCACCATGAAGGGCTGGAAGCCCTCCTTGCGAAGCTCCGTCAGGACGGCGGCGGTCGGGATATAGGCGTACCGCTCGGAACGGCTTTCGTGCGGGGCGTCCGCGAAGATGGACGGCGCGACCCTGCGGATTTGGTCGTCGGACAGCGGGTAATCGCTGCGCAGCGACGGGGAACGGGAAGCGAAACGGGATGCGAGTTGCATGATTGGTTCTCCTGACAAAGAAGGATTTGCTGTTCAAACCGCACACCGGATTCCTAGATTCGGAGCCCAGCCTTTCGGCTGTTCGGTGCGGTTGGCACGAGGAACCCGGTTGGCCCTGTTGCCACCGTCTTTCCTGAGTTCATCGCCCGCGACGGTCAGGAGCGCGCGGACGGGGGCCGTCAAGGAAACAAGCGCAGGGTTGGTGCGGCCCGCAGCGCAGCGAGGACACGGCCCTGCGCGCCTTGACGGCACACGGGCGCGGGCTACAGTCGCGGACAAGGTGATGAAGTCAGGGGAGACGGCTGGACAAGGCAACGGCCGTCCCTGTGTGCCGAACCGCACGCAAGCGAAGCGCGCAGGCCCGAAGCTGGAAGCCGGGCCGGAGGCGTCAGCCGAGCGGAGCGAGGGAACGATGGAAGCCCGAAGGGGGCGAGACGCCGTAGGCGGCTCGATGCGAAGCACGACAGCGCGACCGGCCATGCTTCTTGGCCGGGGACGCACAGACTTTGGGATGAACAAACCTTCGGCGCTTGATATTCAGCAACACTTGCTGTCGCTGATCGAATCAATTGGAGGTGCGCCTACGGAGGTGGACATGACCCGCTTCATGAACATCTTCTACGAAGGAACCGCCCCGGCGACGCGAACCTCATGGGATGTCATGCACTTCACCAATTCGGTGAGCACGTCGTGGCGGCCCGTTCACCGGCGCTGACTTTAGCTCTCTCATCTTGCATGGTGGTAACATAAATGCTACCTAACATGGCAACACATTTCTGACGCAGATTTGGTCTGGAGAACTAATGGCACTGACGCGTTATTTCAAAGAGACGGTTCAGGCGCGCGTCCAGGCCGACCCGAAATTCCGCGATGCCCTGTTCACGGACGGCATCGAGACAATGCTGGCCGGCGACGTAGACAACGGCAAGGCGATTTTGCGCGACTACATCAAGGCGACAGTCGGCTTCGAGCAGCTTGCCGCAGAGACCGGCTCGTCGCCTAAGAGTTTGATCCGCATGTTCGGCCCGACCGGTAACCCGCAGGCGCGCAACCTGTTCACCGTCATCAGCCATCTGCAGCGTCACGCCGGGCTCATCCTTCACGTGACTACCCGCGGGCAATAAGACCAAAGGCCCGATAAAAATGAACAATATCGCGGCGCAAGAAGGAATGGAGACGCTGCCAACTGCCGCGAAGCTAACGGCGTTCTACCTAAGTCGTGACCGCGTTCTGGGGTTGCTGAACTCCCAGCACTTGCCCGCGCACGTGGTAGCGGTGCTTCAGGGTCACGACATTCAGATGTCGACAGCGATCCTTTCGAATGCTGTCGGCTCATATCTCCTGCAAACGATCGCTGCAGGCAAAGTAAAGACGCTGCCACAACTAGCCTTCGAAGGCGAACTGAAGGAAGGCGTCCCGTTCATTTATAACGGTCATGTCACCGGCAAGGGCTTCGCGGCTGCCAACAAGACCCCTGCTTTAAGTCTCACAGAGAAGCTCGACGAACCGCTTGCTAACAAGAAGCTCGTCTTCGAGTTTTCGAAGAACGGGCTGGTGAATGACACTGCGTACACCCGTATGTCTGGCTCGACGCGCCTTTTCGCGTTCGGTTACATCACAGGGATCGAAGACACCATCATCCGCGCCGTGCCTTACATCGTGGGGGATCTGGTAGCAAGCGGCCACGCGATGGCTTCGCCATTCGTGCCGACACTCGAACTGCGCCCTGAGGACATCGGGCAATTCGCTGGAATGGACCAGACCTGGTTTCCTTCCGAAGCCGAATTCAAACGCATGACGATGGTCCCGGAACTGGCCGTCAAAGAACTGATCTGTCGCCTGCTTGGCGAGCATTCGGTGCCCAGCGATTGGGGCGGAGAGGAAAGCGATGTACTGTCGGCCAACTTGGTTGTTGGTGGCCGCCGTCACACAGGGGCGTTCCTGCTCAAGGGGCCGGCACGGTTTCACCCGATGAAGCCAACCGACCTTGGAAAAAATGGCGACCAACTCTATCGCCTCTTCAACATTCCCGCCCAGATCTACGTGGTGCAGCATTGCCATGCCATTGGTGCTGCCGTCCGCAAGCAAGCAGAGGCGTTTGCGCTCGCACGCAGCTTTGTCGCCCCTTGCCAGATCGTTTTCATGGATGGCCTCACGACAGCGCGTCTGCTGCGGGCTCATGGGCTTTGGCCTGCAAAAGCGCCGACTTCGAGAAGAGGCAAGACAGCATGACGGTTCGGTCACCTCATCGCGACGCCCTGCGAATTTTGTTCGTCTTGAGAGCAGGAGGCAGCCCCGTCGAGCCACCGGCGGCTGAGTATGCTCTCATTTTCAAAGGCGAAGCACGCCTACAAGCGTTCGACTTCTGGATGCGAAATCCAGACTATCTTGCTGCTGAGTTGCTTGATTTGTTCGCAGAGACAAAGGACAAGAGCTACTACAAAGCAGCGCAGGCGATCTTGGACGACGAGGAGCCTGACCTTCGCCGTGTCCCGATGGTCCGGTACTTCTTTGGCGCCTACGAACGCTTGGATGACGCTCTGTCGCTACTGAGGTCCCGCGATCTCATTCGCATCACTGGCACCAAGGGAACCAACAATAAGGTCTTGGAGACAGACTTCGTTCTTACGAAGACCGGCTATGACACCTGCTCTACCGCAATGTCGCAGGAGCCCATCCTTCGATGGTATGCGGATAGGGCGAAGTTGGTAGCTAAGGTTGCGGGTACCATGGGCGGGACAGCTTTGAAGCAGAAACAGTATCAGCGCGCGAGCTATGCGGAAACCAAGCTGGGCGGGGTTATTCCGGCAATCACCGAAGATGTACGAGTTCGCCTTACACAACTGCAATCGGCGTAGCGATGGGAAGAAAGATGGCGCAACCCAAAGAAGAATGGCTACACGCGATAGCCACGCGAGCGGAAGTGGAGACTGCCGCAGTTGAGGGAGTCCTTTCCGCTCACCGAATTCAACCATCACCTGTACTTGCCCAGCCTCGCAGGCTTGTTCTGCGAGAGATCGAGTTTTCTGGCGAGAAGGACGGTGTCGCGAACGCTGGCGCTTTCGCGTTTTCATGGACGGCCCTTGATCACGGACTGTGGGCCGTGCTTTCTGAGCACAACCTGCGGGGCAAATCAACCATCATCGAAATCGTTCGATGGATGATAAGAGGAAGACCGTCAAGCAACCTGCAAGACGATGTGCGGCGATGGGTCCATGCCGTGCGGCTAGGTTTCCTTCTTGATTCAGACGAGTACGAGATCGTTGCCAAGACTCAGGGGGAGCCTATCGGCAGCCTGTACCGTATTCGCGCGCCCGGCGCTACCGGAGGCGAACCGGGGAGAACCGTTCTTGCCGACTTTGCCACCGATGGCGAGTTCGAAGCAGTCATGGCCGATTTCTTCATGCGCACGTTCGCAATGGACCCAATATCGACCTGGCGACAGGGAAGAGAAGACGAAGGGCAGTCGGTAACACATAGCTGGGTAGCCTTTTCAGGTGCGATGTTCATCGGCACCAACTACGAGGTACTTCTCGGCGACATGCCCGTCACCACGGGCCTCACATCGCGGTTGATGCAGATGTACCTCGGCGTCCCGTGGGTTTCAACACTCGCTGCTTCGAAGACCGCGCATCAGATCGTTGAACAAGCTGTTCAAGTTTCTGCGAGAAAAGATCAGCAGGGACAGGAAGCGACCAAAGCGCGCATTGCAAGCATTAGCGCCCAACTGGCAGAGAAACGCGCCGAGCTGGCGAAGATTCCAAGCGATGAGGCCGTGCGCAACGCCATTGATGCTGATGCGACCGAACTGGCTGATATTCGTCGCCAGGAGCGAGTCATGGTCGAATATGCGGAACGCGCCGTTGCCGCGCTCCGAGAACTAACCACCGTCTACCAGGAAGATCGGCGGGATCTCCAGACACACATGGATGCCATGTCCGCGACGGCAGTATTTCGTCGCTTGGAGCCGAAGTGCTGCCCTCGCTGCGATCATACGATTTCCAAGGCGAAGAAGGAGCTTGAAAGCTCCACACACTCATGTTCTGTTTGCGGTGAGTCGATCACGAACTCCGAAGACGGCGAGGCGATCAAGGCTGAACTGCAGGAACGGGTTGCGGCGTCCGAGGCTGCAGTAGCACAAGCCTCGGCCAAGAAGAAAGAGGTGGAAAATGAATTAGCCGCCCTGCGAGAAAAAATTGATCTCCTACAAAGTCGCCTTGAGTCGGCTTCCAAGGAGCTAGGTTCCGCAGTGCGGCGGCAAGAGGCTGCAATGGCCGTAGCGACTCTGGAAGGTCGGCTGGAAGAAGCCTCAATAAGCCCAGTTGCGCAAGCTGACGACCGAAGCGGCGAACTGAAAATTCTGTCTGCTGTCGTGGCGGAAACGGAGGCTCGGGTTAAGGCCGTGCGGGATGGATTGCTAATCGATGTTTCTGCACGCTTGGTCGAATACGCCAAGGCCTTCGGAATGGAGAACTTGTCGGAAGCGTCACTGAAGGGAAACGCGGCTCTATCGTTGGTCAAGGGGGGAGTACCCACGAGCTACAGCAAGGTGACGGAAGGCGAAAAGCTGCGTCTGAAGGTGGCGGCTGTGCTTGCGATGATTGAAATTGCTGAAGCGCGGGGTATTGGCCGGCACCCAGGATTGCTCATGATTGATTCGCCCGCTGCTCAAGAGGTATCTCCCGTCGACGTGGATCATCTTATTGCCGGGCTTCAGGCAGTTTTCACCAAGCTGCCGCATTTTCAGGTGTTTGTTGCCGGTATCTCATCTAGGGCGATAACCGATCACATACCGGAAGCGAATCGCCGCGAGGTTGCCGGCAATGCCTTCCTATGGTGACCGCCATGCATCCGATCGAAGCCGAACTCATAGAGATCGTGAAGAGTGGGCGAGACTGGCAATTAGAAGATCTTGGTGGGATCACAAAGCTCTCGCTGGTAGCAAGATCGCTCGGCAGTACACCCATTATGCCCGAGCTGCTTCACCCGCTTGTATTGGGATGGAGCGATGCCAAGGCGGCTGATAGAGACACGCACAAGGGCGTCCTGCACGATTTATTGGAGGGCGCGACAACAGACTTCGTACTCCTTGAAGCAGTCGATATCCTCGAACATCATCGGCCGCTGCCAGACGACGGAGATGAGTGTTGCTTCATGCTCTTCCTGGCAAAGGCAGCAACCGGTGATCATTCGCTATCTGGGCTATCGCGCGGCGCAGCGCTTGATGGTGCGTTTCGCTGGGCCGGCGACAACAGACGCTGGCAGCTTCGCTTGCTCGACTTCTTCCTCGGTCTTGCACCAGGCGACGACACAGAGTTCCTACGACGGGCCGTCAAGATCGTCGGCGTCGCTTTTTCGCACTGGCGCGACAAGGAGCTGGTCGAGGTTTTGCACAAACTATCTCAACTAGAAGCGGTCCGGCCTGAGGCAGCCTTCGAGTTGGGGATGGCGGCTCTTGCTGAAGCCATGGATAGAGCGGACAGCAACGAGGCGGCTACCGCCTTCCGTGAGGCCAGAGAGTGGTTTGGCGAGTCCGACGGAATATCTGAGCGCCGCCCCGAAGCCAGCTTGTACCTCGATGGCCTCGACCTACTCCTGAACTTCCACAGCGGTGCCGCAAGCGCATCGCTCGATACCGTGAGCGCTCGTGTTCAGCAGCAAGCGTTCGAGCTACACGCCTGGTCCGGAGGCTCTGGCCCTCCGTGGTTGGGGGCCAGACAGACCGAGGCGGCATGTTGGAGCGCGTTGGCTAGTGCCGTTGCGGGACTAGCAGGCTCACTTGATGAACCGAGTTGGTGGGAACCGGCTGCCGTCATCGAAGAAAGTCTCCTGTCTGTGTACAGCGCAGGTCGATCGATCTTGCGTCGAGATCAGGACGGTGGCGTCGAAGCGATGGTCAGGCCTCGAATACGCGCAAGTGTCGCCACGCAGGCCGGACAGGCTCATCAAGTTCGCATGTGGCTCCAACAGAACGCGATCCACGAATGGACCGCAGAAGCGCAAGATCTGATCGCACAGATTGATGCTTTGATTGAACAGTCAGGCAGTCCGAAAAACCCTCCTGAGGCGGCGAGCGAACGGACCTCGCTCGCCGCCATCATCGCGGGGTCCAACATTCCGGAAGAGCAGAGGAATGTCCTTCTCGGTGTAGTCGTGAACGCCATGTCTCTGCAACTTGCCAACATGACAAGTGCCGAAGCCGATGTCATCGAACGCTGCTGTAACGAAGTTCGAGAGCACAACGACTACAGCACGAACGCGAATGGGGCACGTCTCTTCGATACAGTGCTTCTCTGGTTGGTCCGTTTTATATTCAATCGCCTGGAATTGACTAAAGGCGACGACCCAACTGGCACCTATCTCTTCGAACGCGATGATGGCTCACTGCCTCACGAGGATGAACTACAGCAGGACTTTTTTCGCTGGGTGGCAACGTATGCAGCAGGGAGTGATCTTGAACCGACAAACATTGCGAGTGGCAGAGCCGATATACGCCTGAAGTCCGGCCCCGAACGTCTCGTTGTCGAGGTGAAACGTGAGGAAAAGGACTGCTCTTTCGACGCGCTCTTCAAATCGTATGCAGCACAAACGACAGACTACCAGAACGTCAGCATCCGATTGGGCGTACTGCTAGTGCTCGACTTGGCGACACCCAACCGCGAAGGTACTCCGCATCTAACAAGCTTGTTTGAGATGCGCCACGTCCGCCGCTGCAATGAATCCCAGTCACGGCTGATCTTGATCGTCAAGGTTCCGGGCCGACGAAAGAGGCCGAGTGACCTCACTAAGCTTGCCAAGGCCAAACGATCTTAGATAGCGAGGATGCCCCGTTACGGGTGAGGGAGGCCGCAAGACTGCCCAAACTCCGCCAGTCGTAGACCCGCCGCTAGCAAGCGCACGGCATGCGCAGTCCTGGGTCAGCGATCCGGGCCAGAGGCGCCAGGGATCAGCGCCGAATGGCCATGGCTTGACACGACATACGGAGCAAGATTCACGAGCCTAAGGACGTTTCGCGCCGCGACGAAAACACAGTCGCACAAAGGCCGGCTCAATCGCTGGGTTGACTCGATTGAGATGTGTTAAGAAGATCGGACATCACGTCCTCTCGCAAGCGCATGGGATGCCGAGCCCGTCCGATCAATGCGCATACCGCTCGTCTTGCCAAGCTGCGTGCCGACAAACGCTGCTGCGTCGAAATTCGTTGCAACCCCGCTCGCCCGTGGATAAACGCACTTCTCAAGTCGAAGAGAAGCTCATAATCCTGCGCCGCCTTGTCTTCCCCGATCGCTGCACGGAGACGTGCTGCGACGCGGTTTGTCGGAGATAGTCTTGCATGCGGGTCAGATTTGGGCCGGAGCCTGCGTTTGTGATCGCTTTCTGAGCCTAATGCCGCCTCAATCACCGTGAGGTGGGCGATGAACTCGTCTATGCCATTTGCGAGGAACGCTCGGACCAGAAAATGCACCACCGGAGTTTCAAAGAGAGGTGTTGCGCGAGCGACCTGCACTTCGGTCCATGCCGCATCCGTAATCCATTGCAACCCCACGGCAGCCCCACTGTCGAGCGGCAACATGATGGGGCGCTCAAGTTCAATCTCTTCTCCCCAATTGTCCTGGTATATCCAAGGCTCGAACGAGAGACTGTCCGCACTGGGTGGACGAGAGGGCGACACAAAAAGGTCGTCATCAAGGGTGTAGATCCACGGCACACGGAACCCACGCCAGTCGACTTCCTTCAACGTTGACCATTCTTCCCATGGGACGAGAAGGATGAAAAAAAGCGCATCTTCGACGGCCGTGGGAAAGCGGCCAAGATGCGGTTCGATCTCACCAAGATCTCGACTCATATCCTCGTACAGGAAGGGAAAGGCGCGTGCTTCCGGCCTCACATTCACTGGAACTTCTTCCTCGACGATCAGCCATTGAAACTCGACCAGGCGCTTCGATTCCAATGGCAAGTCAGGGAAGTGACGCATCAGTCTCGGTCTGTCAAACAGAACATCGAGTTCGGCGGCGGTCAACCAGGCAATGCGTGAATTGCCGAAGATCATCGGCGGTAGATCGTCTGCAAGATCCAGAGGACAGAGGTGGCGTCGGGTGATGGACTTGCGCGAGAAGGCCTTCACCAACATCTCCGCCACGGCCGGCAGGTCAAGCATGGGCTCCCTGTAATTGGCGGGCAGCCCGCACGGCAGGCCAAGGGCCCTTAGTGCATTGCTCAACGCAAAGATGGCTTTGCCGCTGTCAGTACGCTGAGCGATTAGCTCACTCAATGCGACGAACGCAGGCGCCGACAGCAGATTGTCGGGGCCAGGCGGCGGAATCCTCCACAACGCTGCCAGAGCGCCGAGAAGTTGATCGTCCACGGACATCATTGGATAGCTCCATCCCATTTGGGCTGCAGGTGCCAGGATCTGATCACTACCGCGGAATAGCGTTATCCGTCGTTACAACGGTGATCGACTTCGCACCACGGGTCAACGCCACATATAAGTGTTTCGATGACATCGACTCCGCTTCCAGGATGATGGCATGGTCGTACTCAAGCCCCTTGACCAGTAGCGTCGTCCCGATGAGCTTGTTGTGCCGGATCGGTCGGCCTGAATGGCGAAACTCGCGCTGGTATCGGTTCGCCGCTTCGGTCAGTGTGAGGCCTAGATTGTCCTCGTGCATACGCAACACTCCCATCATGCGGCCCAAGAGATCACGGCGGTAGGTCGTGACTTCGGGGCGGGCACGGACAAGGTCGAGCATGGCAGCCATGTCCTTGCATGATCCCGTAGCCAAATAGCGATTCGCCACCTCCAGAATCTCGGGACATTTCGTCGCCCTTGTTGCCTTCCCCTCCTGGCCCTTCTTGGTTGCCGCGGCGAGCACGCCATCGACCGCGTTGCAACAGGTCTTGCAAAAATCGATCACAGACCGAAGCCGCTCTCCTGCTGACTTGGCGCCATCGATCTTTTTTATGAAACGATGGAGATCCTTGCCTTCGACCTCCTCCAGGCTGGAGAACTTGCCGGCCATGCTTTGCGCCAGCTTATGTGTCTTGTTCTTCGACTTCTGATCGCCCGCGTGGATGGCAATGACAGACGCCTGGTTCTTCAGGTGGTCGTAGAACACGCTCAGCCGTTTTTTATTACTGAAATCGTTCAAATCAACAGAATACCGACGAACCCCATTGGGCAATGGCCCGGCAAGGGGGATCTTTTTGTCTTCTGCTAGAAGCGCCCGGGCCTGGCTCAGCCACTGCCCGAGTTCATCGGCCCCTGCCAGTTTCCACCTCCAAGGCGTCTTCAGTTCGCCGAGCAACTGGTAGTTAGGATAGACCGCCGTGTTCCAATCGATCGGTTGCTGGCCGAAGTCGAAGATGGCCTGCATGGGATCGCCGAGCAGCCGGCATGGGAGCAACTGTGCCAGGGCTTCTACCAACTTATGCTGCTGGTCGGAGCAATCTTGATACTCGTCGACGTAGACCCCAGCGTAGGAGCACTTGATCATGTGCTGCACGAACGGTCTGTTCAGTAGCGCGGCGCAGGCCTCATAGAGTTTTCCCCACTCCTTTCCTGAAGGGTGTTCCTTTTTCCACTTTGATGTCTTCGGGAAGTAAAGGCAGGTACGTAGCGCCCAGCTCGCGATGGTGTCGATTTGGTACTGCGCCGGCGGAATCCGCAGCAGCTGCATCTTCCGCTTGATTGCGTTCACGCCAGCGTAGGTATGGGTCAGCACCAACTGGCGACGGGCAGCCGCCTGCACGGCCCTCGCTATTAAATGAGTTTTTCCGTAGCCGGCAGGGGCAATTACGTATCCCTTGCCGTTAAAGTCCGCCAAGACTTTCGGCAGTTCGTCATCCATTGTCCACCCATGTGCGGAACTGCCCCAGCTTGGTCGCGAACTCCTTCTGCAGGAATGCGGCATCCGCGAACGCGGGGAAAATGGCCTGCGCCCATTGCTCGCCATACGCGATGTTCTTGAACCAATTGGACGATTTCGCTGCAGCGCCGATGGCTTTGCGCAGTTCGGCGGTGTCCTGCCATTTGCCGATGTCCTCGTCGAACTGAATGTTCAATTTCGACCTGACTTGATCGTGGACCGGAAACCCAAGCTCCTTGGCAAGCTTAGCGCTTGCCATCACCTGCTCCCAAGGCAAGTCCACCATCGCCCGCTGCTCGATCGATAGCCTATCGGCCCACATCACGACGACCATCTCCTTTCCGGTCAGATCAGCGGCATCTTTATCGGAGAACTGATCCTGGGCGTCGCCATCGGCTAGAACCATGACATCGTAGTGCAGGGCCTTGAATCCCGTCGCAAGCCCTTTGACCTTGCTCGCGCCATGCGCATCGAGCGGCACCACCCCCAGGTATGAGAACGGCAGCTTCCCTGCGGCCGCCCAAAGATCGTCCATGCCGCGCAGGAACCCCACTTCGGTTGCTCCTTCGCAGACGACCACCTTGCGGGACAAGAACGCTTCCGCGCTGGAACGGATATGGCCTTGGATATTCAGCCCTTCCAGTGCCTTGCCTGCGGCCGCAACCACGCGCACGCCAGCGTCTTCTTTGCGCAGCAGGTACAACTGTTCCACCGTCAACTCGCGCAGCACGGTAGGAGAATGTGTCGTAAGGAAATACTGCCCCTTCTGATCCTCGCGAATGTGCTTGATCAGGCGCGCGACCCGGTGCGGCTCCAGCCCGTACTCGACTTCATCGAACAGGGTGATGTGCTGGTCTTCCAAGCCTTCCTGCTGGATACCGCACAGCAGCATGCGTTTCGAGCCGAGACCCAACTGCCGCAGGGGAATGTCGCCATCGTGCAAAGTCAGGCCGCCGATCCGGATACTAATCGCGTTGAGGTCGAGGTGTGCCTTGTATTCGTGTCCGACCGGAACACCAAGCCCCTTCGCCACCTGCTCCGACTTGGCCGCCGCGGCATCGAACTTCTTCAGGACCAATGCTCGTTGGCTGTCGAGCGAGCTTCTTGCCGCACGCGTCGCCTCAACCAGCGATTCGTTCAGATTATCGGATTCGGTGATCTTCGCGAGCGCCGTTCCTGCAGCCCAAGTCAGCTGTTTCTCGCTGTACGTGCCGATTAAGCCAGCGCCGACTTTGGCGCGATCAGTCGCCTTGAAATCAACACCGTCGGGATTGCGTTCGGTAACGACCTTCCACTTCGGCTCCAGATCCTTTGCGACAGAGAGCCGGATGCTGAGAACGTGCTCGTCATCGTCATCAGGCTCATCATTCAACTTGAACGCATCCTTGTTCCAGCCGCGCAGATGCGCCCCGTACTTCTGTTCCGCGCAGAACTCGGGCAACAAATCTCCAATCACGACCTCAATCTGGATTGAATCGTCAGTGTTGCACTGATAGAAATCGGAATCGTAGAACGCGTGATTCCACTGCGGGCTGAAGGCGCAGCGGATCGCTTCCAGCACCGTCGTTTTCGTAGAATCGCCCTTGCCGATCAGGCAGAAGGTCTTCTCGTTGGGGAGATCCCATTCGAGCCGGTTGATTCCCCTGAAGTTCTGGATTTTTAGTTTTCTGACCTTCATCGCATCCCCCGTGCGTGCCGCGCCATTAACGCGTTAGCCCCTCAAGCCTAACGTGCGCAGCCCACCACTAACTGACCCGTCATATTTGCTCAAGCGCGTGGCTGCGTGTGTGTCAGCCAATCGCCAGCCGGACCGGCTTACCAACCCGGCTCAACATCTCCACCAGCGTGTCGATGGTGAACTTGGCGGTCTTCTTATTCACCACATCAGACACTCGTGGGCGTGACACCATCAGGATCTCCGCGGCCTCAGCCTGCTTCAGGTGATGCTGCGCAATCCATTCGGTCAACTCCGACATCAGTTGCTCCTTGAGTAGCCGCGTGTCGTTGATCTGCTGAAGCGAAGCGGCGTGCAACCGTGCAGCTTCCTCGGCCGGGAATCCCAGTTCGAGGAAGAGGTTCGCGCCCGGTTTCGTGACATGGCGAATTTCGGTGTCGATCTTCATGGCCTACCTCTTCTTGCGTTGACCACGGCACGATAGCGCGCCGTGGCGATGTCCTTGTCCCGCTTGCTGGTCGCTTGCGTCTTCTTCTGGAAGCAGTGCAGGACGTACACGGCTTCCTCGAACTTGGCGACGTACATCACCCGGAAGATGCCGCTAGCGTCGCGGATACGGATTTCCCGCGTCCCGGCACCCACGTCATCGAACGACCTCCAGTCCTCCGGTTCCAGACCCGCTTGGACCTTGCTCAGCTGGAAACCGGCATCCCGGCGCGGCTCGTCGGGGAATTTCACCAGATCGTCGTAGGCGGACCCTACCCAACGAATCTCTTTCTCATGCTGCATAGGACAGTCCCGTATAAAATTTTATACCAGAATGCGCCGAGCGTAAAGGCGAACGCCGCTTCCTAAGACGTGGCCCGCTGCGCACCCGTGGTTGCCATGTGATCCTCGTTTTAGGACTCCCACGATGCCAAGGTGGATGCCGGTACAACCATCCGGCAGGGCGGCGGGGGGCTCCGCGGCCCCCGAAAGCGTCTTCCTGCTTCCTGCTCACACGGTGGCCTCCGCAGGGCGCCGCCCGCCTGTGATGGACTGGCGCCGATTCGCCACCAGTTCTGCCGCCTTGCGTACCGGGTCGTCCTCGGTGTGGACGTAGCGCATGAACATCGCTACGGTCTTGTGCGCCGTCAGCGCCATACCAACCTTGACCGGAATACCCGAGTTGGCGATGTCCGTGGTCGAGCGGTGCCGAATGCCGTGCGTGCCGACGTGTGGCACGCCGGCCGCCTTGAGCGCGCGCTTCCAGCCGCCGTAATACTCGCCGTAGGTCATGTGCCTGGTCGGATCGTTGGGCGACGGCAGAGCGTAGGGGCAGCCCTCCCGCCGTGGCGCGGTCGAGAACAGGCGATGGGCTTCCTCGCTCATGGGCTTGGAGATACCGCCGGTCTTGCTGTCGGGCCAGACCACGCGCCGCTTCTCCAGATCAATCCACTCCCATTCAAGCGAGACAATCTCCGAACGGCGGGCGGCGAATTCGAATTGCAGGCGAATTGCCAGCGGGATGACGTAATTCTCCAGCCCCTGGGCCTCCAGATGCTCAAGGTGACGGAAGATGCGCACCATTTCCTCGTCGTTGATGAGCCGAGTTACCTTGCCGGCCGGGAACATCGGGACGTGACGGCACGGATTCGTGCCGTCCGGGCGGTAGCCCCACACTTCGGCCAGGTTGAACATCTTGCGCAGCACGCCGAAGGTTCGGTTCGCCTCGGCCGGCTTGTAGGCCAGCTTCTTCATCAGCGCCGCGATGTCCGGGCGCTTCACGTCCTGCACCTTCATCCGTCCCAAAATGGGGGTGATGTTGCGGTTTATGACGCCCCAGTAGCCGCGCTGGGTGGTCGCCTTGTTGCGTTGCTTGGAATAGTCCTCCATGAAGGTGTGGCAATACTCCTTCATGGTCGGTGCCTTGCGGGCGGCGTTCTTGGCCGCGCTCGGATCGCCACCCCGGCGAACCTCAGCCAGCCACTCCTGCGCCATGACGCGGGCCTGCTCGACGGTCAGTTCCCCGTACTGGCCCAGGGCGGGCTTGCGGCGCTCGCCAGCGTTCGTGCGGTACTGGAGCATGAACACCTTTCGGCCGGCCGGGGTGATCTTGCACAGGAAGCCGGGGACCACGGTATCCCGCAGCTCGACTGCCTGCGCCTGGGGCTTTGCCGCATCGACAGCGGACTTGGTGAGCTTGATTCTTGCCATGATGACTCCTCGGAAACCCCGGTTTCCAAGAGCCACATGGGAGCCACGCGACCGGAAGCCGGGTCAAGTTTCGGAAAGCACCGGCATATGTTGAACTCGCCTAAGTGATTGATAAACCTGCTGTAGCAGGCTTAGGCATAGTCCAGAGAAGTACCGGGCTGGAGTCATCGTGAAACAAAAAATCACTCGCCGATTCTTGCGCGAACTTCTAGAACACCCCCCTGGCGGGCTACCCTGCCCGTCCCCTCGCTGGAACGGCTGTCTCATGATCCTCGCCAAACGCCTGAAGAATCTCCCGGTCGGCCGCAAGTTGCTGGCGGCCCTGCTGGTGATGATGGTCGCGGTGCTGGTGGTGGCCAACGTGACCTTCATCAGCGCCGCCTACTGGATCTCCCAGGAAAGCGTGGCACCCCAGGCCTTGCAGACCCTCGGCCGGCTGTTCGCCAGCCCGGTGCTGAGCCGCGAGGTGCTGGCCTCGCCGACGGCGGCCCAGGCGCAGCTGCAACAACTGGACGGCTATGCGCCTTTGCGCCTGGCGGTGGTCTACGACAGCCAGGGCCAGCGCCTGGCCGAATTGCACAATGGCGATCGCCTGAAGGTCCCCGAGCGTTTCGAGGACTTGCAGACCTGGCGCCTGCGGGAATTCCGCACCAACCTGCTGGTGGAGCTGCCGCGCCCCGAAGGCCCGCCCGGCCACCTGCTGCTGGTGGCCAGCAGCGAACTGCCGGGGGCCTTCTACCGCGGCACCCTAACCGCCAGCCTGGCGATCCTCACCTTCAGCATCCTGCTCTGGCTGGTGGTGGCGCGGCAGATCAAGCGACTCATCACCCTGCCGATCCGCGAGCTGGAAGAACTCTCGCGCCAGGTGACCCGCGAGGAAAACTATTCGCTGCGCGCCAGCAAGGGCAGCGAGGACGAGCTGGGGCGCCTGGCGGAGTCCTTCAATACCATGCTCGGCCGCATCCAGGGTCGCGAACAGCAGCTCAAGCGCGCCCGCGACGACGCCCAGTACGCCGTGCTGCAGGCCCAGAGCCTGGCCGAGGAGACGCGCCGCTCCAACCGCAAGCTGGAGCTGGAAGTGCAGGTCCGCGGCAAGATCGAAAAGAAGCTCACCGGCTTCCAGAACTACCTCAACAGCATCATCGACTCCATGCCCTCGGCGCTCATCGCCGTGGACGAGCAGTTCTACGTCACCCAGTGGAACCAGGAGGCCACCCACCTCTCCGGCACCCAGCTGGACGAAGCCCTGAACCAGCCGGTGTTCCTCGCCTTCCCCTCGCTCAAGCCCTTCCTGCCGCAGCTCAGCCGTACCGCCGAATTGCTGCGGGTGGAAAAGGTGGAGCGGGTGACCTGGGCGCTGACCGACACCCCGCGCCACTACACCCTCACCTTCTATCCGCTGATGGGCGGCGCCGGCCGCGGCGTGGTGATCCGCATCGACGACATCACCCAGCGGCTGAACATGGAAGAGATGATGGTGCAGTCGGAAAAGATGCTCTCGGTGGGCGGTCTCGCCGCCGGCATGGCCCACGAGATCAACAATCCCCTGGGCGCCATCCTGCACAACGTGCAGAACATCCGTCGCCGACTGTCGCCGGAACTGCCGAAGAATATGGAGCAGGCCGCCGAGTCGGGCGTGGAGCTCAACGCGGTGAACTGCTACCTGGAAAGCCGGCAGATCCCGCGCCTGCTCGACGGCATCCACCAGGCCGGCAGCCGTGCGGCCAAGATCGTCAGCCACATGCTCGCCTTCAGCCGCCGCAGCCATCGCAAGATGGAAGCCAGCGAACTGCCGCCATTGATCGACCAGGCCATCGAGATCGCCGGCAACGACTTCGACCTGGCCGAAGGCTTCGACTTCCGCACCCTGTCCATCATCCGCGAATTCGACCCGGCGCTGGGACCGGTGCCGGTGATCGCCAACGAACTGGAGCAGGTGCTGCTCAACCTGCTGAAGAACGCCGCCCAGGCCATCCACCTGCGTGACGACGAGGAAGAAGGCGAATACGGCCGCATCACCCTGCGCACCAAGCTGCGCGGCGGCTGGGCGGAGATTCAGGTGGAGGACAATGGCATCGGCATCCCCGAAGACATCTGCAAGCGCATCTTCGAGCCCTTCTTCACCACCAAGGAAGTGGGCCAGGGCACTGGCCTTGGCCTGTCGGTGTCGTACTTCATCATCACCAACAACCACAAGGGGCAGATGGAGGTGCACTCCACGCCTGGTGTAGGGACCTGCTTCACCCTGCGCCTGCCCCTCGTTCAGGCCGATTTCGAATCGACCTAGCCCCAACAGGAGCCGCGCCATGGGTTTTCGCCTCACCGAGATCTACACCCGCCAGGGCGACGCCGGTGATACCGGTCTCGCCGATGGTAGCCGGGTACCCAAGGACCATCCGCGTATCGAGGCCATCGGCGCGGTGGACGAACTCAACAGCGCCTTGGGCCTGCTGCTCGCCGAACTGGCCGAGGACGCGCGCCTGGCCGAGGTGAGCGAGATTCTCGCGCCTTGCCAACACCGCCTGTTCGACCTCGGCGGTGAGCTGGCGATGCCCAGCTATCGCGCGCTGCAAGCCACTGAAATCGAGCGTCTGGAGCAGGTCATCGACCGCTGGAACACCGAGCTGGGACCGCTGGAAAACTTCATCCTGCCCGGCGGCTCCCGCGCCGTGGCCCAGGCCCATGTCTGCCGGACCCTGGCACGCAGCGCCGAGCGACGCTGCCGCAGCCTGCACGCGGTCGAGCCACTGGAGGGCCAGGGGCTGCCCTATCTCAACCGCCTGTCCGACCTGCTGTTCGTCGCGGCACGCATCGTCGCCCGGCGCCAGGGCGTGAGCGAGGTGCTCTGGCAGGCCGCGAAACCATGAGCGCGCCAGCAACGCCACCCGCGCGCCGCCACGAGGGACTGCTCGCGCTGTGGGACGGCCTGATCCTGATCCTGGTCTGCCTGAACCTGGCGCTGATCCTGTTCGACAGCCTCTATGCCCTGGGGCCGCTCAACCAGGCCCTGGCCGCCGTGCTGCCCGGCTTCCACGCCTTCTATGGCGAACGCATCCATGCCCATTTCACCCGCATCGACCTGGTGTTCGTGGCCTTCTTCATCGCCGACGTGCTGCTCGGCTGGCTGGTGGCGGTGATCGAGCGGCGCCATGCGCGCTGGTTCCACTATCCCTTCATCCATTGGTACGACGTGCTCGGCTGCATCCCGCTGGGCGGCTTCCGCCTGTTGCGGGCGCTGCGCATCATCTCGTTGCTCTTGCGTCTGCAACGCCTGGGGCTGATCGACATGCGCCGCTGGCGGCCCTATCGGCTGTTCGATCACTATTACCAGCTGCTCATGGAAGACCTGTCGGACCGGGTGATGATCAAGATCTGCGGCGAGTTGCAGGACGAGCTGAACACCCGCGACGACTTCTCCCAGAGCGTCATCGATCGCGTCATCCGTCCGCGTAAGCAGCGACTGATCGACGGCATGGCGCTGCGCATCCAGACGCTGGTGGAACAGGGCTACAGCCAGAATCGCGCTACCCTGGAGCGACTGGTGGGTGACGTGGTGCAGCGCGCGCTGGACGACAATCCCGATCTCGCCCGTCTCAAGCGACTCCCCATGGGCGAGCGCCTGGCCGAGACCCTGGACGGGGTGCTCACCGACATCGTCAACGGCCTGGTGCGGGAGGCAGCGGCCAGCCTGCGGACCCGCGACTTCCGCGCCCTGGCCAGTCGCCTGGCCGATCAGGGCTTCGACGAGAGCCTGCCCAGCGGCGCCCAGGACAGCGCCCTGGACGAGGTGCTGGTGGAGATCCTCGAGGTCTTCAAGCAGAAGGTCCTGCAGCGCCGGCTCGATCAGCTCGACGGCGAGCTCTGGCCGCAGGCATGGCAACGCAGCGAGATCGACCCGATCAACGCGCCCCGGAACTGATCTGCTGCTGCAGATTCTGCACCTGGCTCTGCAGGGTGGTGATGTTTCTCGTGGTCTGCAGGCGGAAGGCGTCGAATTCCTTGCTGTCCGGGCCGACCGGGCGGGCGTCCAGCTCGCTGCGCAGCACCAGTAGGTCCTGCTGGACGTCGCCGAGGGTCTGGCTCTGGCCGCTCTGTTTCTTCAGCGCGGCGATATCAGCCTGCAGCGCCTTGTTCTGGGCGTTCAGGCTGGCCACCTGCTCGGCCAGGTTGCCGGCCTGGGCCACGCCGTTCTTCAGCGCGGCCTGCTCGTCGGCCAGCGCCTTCAGCCGCGTGTCCACCTCGCTGCTGCCGGTCTGCACGGCCTGCACCGCCGTGGTGAGACTCTGCAGGCGGTTGTCCTGGGCCTGCTGGTTGTCGGTCACGCCCTGTTGCTGCCGAGTGAGCTCGGCGACCTTGGTCTGCAGCGTCTTGACCTGCAGCAGCAAGGCCTCGCGGCTGGTGGTGCCGGAGGACTCGCTTTCCACCAGCTTGCCAGAGATGTCTCGCAGTCGGCCCTGGGCATCCTCGCTGATGCGCGCGAAGTTTTCCTGGGTAGCCACCACCTGCTCCTGCATCAGCAGCAACTGCTGGTGACTCCACCAGGCGACGCCGGCCAGCGCCAGGGTCAGGGCAGCGACCAGCACCCACAGCGGCGCCGTGGAGGGACTGCGACGAGCCGAGCGGGCATGCCTGGCGGCGGGCTCAGGAAAGGTTTCGTCGGAATCGACCGGCTGGCGACCGACGGGACGACGATCATCACGCTCCGGCGTCAGGCTCGGTACGTTGTCCATTTCATCGAGAAGATCGTTGCGCATGGCAGACCTGTGGGCAAAGGCGGGAAGACGAAATAGCGACCAGTATAACGGTCGTCACGGCCAGCGCGCGGTAGCTGGCCAGGGCTTTCATTGCGGGATCGTGCACCGAAACGCAGTCTGCGTCGATATCACTGCGCCATCACGGCGCAGGATCAATGGCTGTAGCCACACCGAGCCCGCCCTTCCAGGGGATAGCGCCTTTGGTATGTGATTTGCGTCACAGTCGACCTCAAGCCAAACGGGAGGTGAGCATGGAATACAACAAGGCGTTCTTCGATTGCCTCGGCGCACTGCGCCGTCGACTGCGGCAAGAGCAAGGCCAGGTGATTCGCTTTGACGAAGCCGAGGCAGTCCCCCGAATGCTGGCGGCCAGCCAGGCCTCGGATGATCCCGAGACCCGTGAACTCGGCGAACGCCTGGCGAGGCTGAGCGGCCTGGTGCCGGTGGTGGACGCCTTGCCGTCCCTCGCGGAGACAGTGGAGTCGACCTACGTCAGCCAGGAATTTCTCGCGGCCACCCGCCGCTACACCGGCCCGCTGCGCGGCTGACGCTGGGCCGGTCGATACTCTTCCAGGGCCGCCCAGGAGCCCGCCTGCGGGCGAAAGCCGAAGGCCTCCTGGGCGGCACGGATCTCCAGCGTGAAGGGGCTGTCGAGCAAGTCGGGCCAGCGTGCTTCCTGGCGCGGGGTACGCAGCCGCGCATAGAGCGCGCGTGGACTCAGGGTCCTCGCCTCGCCCACCGCGGGCAACTCGAAACGCCGCAGCAGGAAGTTGATCGCATCCCAGCACACCAGCGGTTGCCCGTCGCTGAGGTTGAACACCTTGCCACTGGCGGCCGCTGGCTGCTCCAGCAGCAGCGTCACCAGTGCCTGGCGCAGGCTCTCGGCGCTGGTGAAGTCCCAGCGATTGAGGCCGTTGCCATGGCGCCAGAGCTGCTTGGCGCGGGCGCGTTCGAGCAGCCAGCGCGCCCAGTCGCGGTCGGCCAGGCCAAGCACCTGGGCCGGGCGTAGCACCGTTACCTGGGGGCCGAATTCCCCCGCGGCCAGGGCCAGGCGCTCCAGTTGCAGCCGTCGCTGGGCCTCGACGCCCCGGGGCTTGGCCGGCACCTGGTCTTCCTTGAGCCCTTCGCCGCCACGTTCATAGACGCGAGCGGAAGAGACGTAGACGAACTGGGCCACCCGCTGCTGCAGGCAGGCCTCGATCAGCACATGGCCCTGGCTCAGGGCTGCGACGGTCGGTACGCCCGCCACGTCGGCGCAATGGGCGATGGCATCGATGTCGTCGCACAGGGCCACCACCTGCTCGGGTTGATCGAGCAGCGCCGGACGGTACTCGGCGCCGCGCTCGACCAGGGCGTCCAGGGTCGCGCCGGGACGGCCGTGCACCCGCACCAGTTGGCCACGGTCGAGCAGATCGCAGGCCAGGCCTGCCCCGAGCGCCTCGCTGGCGCCCGTGATCAAGATACGCATGTCGCTAGGATTCCCCAAAGGTGCCGCGGCCGCACCGTGGCGACCGGGCGGCCAGTGTAACCAAAGCCCCGGACGGGCGCCGCTAGTGTGGTGTCTCAGAAGTTCGCGCAAGAATTGGCGAGTGATTTTTTGACCTGGGCCAGGCGCCGCGACGAGTCATAGCAGGGCTATGGCGAGGAGTGGCAACAACGCCCAGGCGGTCCGCCGCTGCGGCCAAAAAAGCGCTGCCAACATTGTGGAGTCAACTTCTGAGACACCACGCTAGTCGCGTACCAGCCAGTCGCCAGCACTGCGTTCCAGGTGCCGCGTCAGGGCCTGCAGAGAGGCGCCGCCATTGCGCCAGTGATGCCAGAACAGCGGCACGTCCACCCAGAGCCCCGGTGCCAGGTCGACCAGGGCGCCGCTGGCGCGGGCGGCAGCGCTCTGGATGTCCGGCAGCAGGCCCCAGCCGATGCCGCTCAGGGTCATCTGCAGGAAGCCTTCGGCGGAGGGGCAGAGGTGGTAGTCGAAGGGATCGCTGATGCCCAGTTGCTCCAGGTAGCGGTGTTGCAGCCGGTCGTCCGGCCCGAAGACGATGGCCGGCGCCCGCGCCAGCGCCCGGGGGTCCGGCAGGCCAGCCAGTTGCCGAGCGCGGAATTCCGGACTGGCCAGGGCACGATAGCGCATGGCGCCCAGGGCGCTGACCCGGGCGCCGGCCAGGGGCTGACCACTGGCGCAGAGACAGGCCGCCACCTCGCCCGCTCTCATGCGTCTGAGCACCACGTCCTGATCTTCCACCACCAGATCCAGCAGCACCCCCTGCGCCCTGACCCAGGGCCCGACCGCCAGGGGCCACCAGTTGGCCAGGCTGTCGGCATTGAGGGCGATGCGTAGCCGTTGTGGCGCCTCTTCGGCCAGTCCAGGCACCTCGCTACCCAGGTCCGCCTCCAGCAGGCGCACCTGCTGGATATGCCGCAGCAGGCGCAGTCCCGGAGCGGTGGGCTGGGGTGGCGTTTCCCGGACCAGTACCGCCTGGCCGACCCGCGCTTCGAGCAACTTGATGCGCTGGGACACGGCCGACTGTGACAGCCCCAGCCGTCGCGCGGCCCGTTCGAAACCGCCCTCCTCCACCACGACGGCTAGGGCTTCGAGCAATTTGTAATCGATCATCGATTTGGCTAATGCTGCATAAGGAATATTGGTTTTTCTTATACTCCCGAACTCGGCAAGGTGGCAGCCATTCCGCATCGGCAAGGCCCCTCAACCAATGAACAGCTACTTCACCGGCCTCTTGACCATGGGCAGCCTGATTATGGCGCTGGGCGCGCAGAACACCTACCTGCTGGCCCAGGGCCTGCGTCGTGAGCACCACCTGGCCATCGCCGCCTTCTGCCTGACCTGCGACGTGATCCTGGTAGCCGCCGGGGTGCTGGGCCTGGCCGCGCTGATCCAGCACAGTCCGTTGCTGGTGGTGATACTGCGCTGGGGTGGCGCCGCCTTCCTGCTCTGGTACGGCGTCCAGGCCTTGCGCCGGGCCTGGCGGCCAGCCGCGCTGGGCAGCCTGGAAGCCGTGAGTCCGCGTAGCCGGCGCCAGGCACTGCTGGCCGCGGCGGCGGTTTCCCTGCTCAATCCCCACGTCTATCTGGACACGGTATTGCTGGTAGGGTCGCTGGGCAGCCAGCAGACGGCGCCCCTGGCCTATGTGTTCGGCGCCGCCACCGCCTCCATGCTGTGGTTCTTCGGTCTCGCCCTTGGCGCCGCCTGGGCCGCGCCTTACCTGGCGCGACCAAACGTATGGCGGTTGATCGATCTGCTGGTCGCCGGAGTGATGTTCGCCGTGGCTGCCCAGTTGATGGTCTCCGCCTGAGAGCCTGTTCGAGATCTCGCGAGCTAGAGCCAAACAAGGCCTGGGCGGCCCCACGAAAACATCTGAGGAAGCGGACCGGGCTCGCGAACGAGTTTACGAGTGGTAAACGAGCATTGTGACGGGGCCACCCAGGCCGGGCTGGCGACCCAAGGCCTTTTCAACGCCGTTTGGCCGCCGCGCAGCAGATCGTGAACAGGCTCTGAGACTGGCCTTGGACGCGTGGGAGCCCTAAGCTGCGGCTCTGCTTTCCGTATCGAGATCCGTCATGCCTTTTGCCCGCTCGCTCCGCAGTCAGAGCCTGCTGCTTTTCGGCGGCAGCCTGCTGCTGATGCTGCTGATCGCCCTGGCCGGCTTCGCCCTGCTCTCCCGCGAGTTGAATCGCTACCAGAGCCTGGTCGAGGGTCCACTGGAGCGGCTGGTGGAGATCGACGACACCCATCTGAGCTTCAAGATCCAGGTACAGGAATGGAAGAACCTGCTGCTGCGCGGCAGTGATCCGGATACGGCCGAACGCTACTGGCAGGCGTTCCTGACCCAGGAGAAAGAGGTCGACCAGCGTCTGCAACGCCTGGCCACCAGCGTCGACGAAGATCTACGGCCGCGCCTGACAGCCTTGCGTGCCCAGCATGCCCGCCTGGGCGAGCGTTATCGCGCCGGCCGTTCGGCCTACCTGGCCAACGGTCGTGATCCACGCCGGGGCGATGCCGAGGTCCGCGGGATCGACCGTGAGACCGCCGAAGGCTTCGCCACCCTGGTGGCCGAGTTGCACGGCCGCACCGCTGCCCAGGTCGCCACCATCCGTGCCGAAGCCCAGCGCGACATCCTGCTCGGTGGCCTGGCGCTGTTGCTCTGTGGCGGCGGCCTGCTGTTCCTCGGCGTGCGTCTGGTGGAGCGGCGACTGGTCGATCCGCTGGTGGCCTGCGCCCGGCAACTGGGCCAACTGGCCCGCGGTCGCTTCGGCGAACGCCTACCGGTCGGACGGGACGATGAGCTGGGCCGTCTGACCCAGAGCACCAACCTGCTGCGCGACGCCGCCGTACAGCACACCCACGACCTGCGCCACCAGGCCGCCGAAGTCGAAGCCCTGAGCGCCCTGCTGGCCGCCCAGCTGCTGACCGAACCCGGCCAGCCACCGCGGGACGTCGATACTCAGACGCTGAAGGACGTCAGTCGGCGCCTGGCCGATGTCGCCCGGGATCTGCAGGACGCCGCCACCCAGCGCCAGGACTGACGCCAAGGCTTGGAACCCGTTCACGATCTAGCGACGAACGGCCTAGGCGGGGCTGGCCTTCCAGGGTCTTTTCAACGCCGCTTGGCCGACGCGCAGCAGATCCTGAACAGGTTCTTAGAGAGACGCCGGCACCTCGCGCCACTGGCCCGGTGCCAGGCCGTCCAGCGCCCAGGGCCCGATGCGCACCCGTACCAGTCGCAGCGTCGGCAGCCCCACGGCGGCGGTCATGCGGCGCACCTGGCGATTGCGTCCTTCGCGGATGGTCAGCTCCACCCAGGCAGTGGGCACGCTCTTGCGAAAGCGCACCGGCGGATCGCGCTCCCAGAGCACCGGCGCCTCGGCCAACAAGCGGGCTTCGGCGGGCAGGGTCGGACCGTCATTGAGTTCCACGCCCTGGCGCAGCTGCTGCAGTTGCTCGTCGGTAGGCGTGCCTTCCACCTGGGCCCAGTAGGTCTTGGGCAGCTTGTGCTTGGGATCGGCGATGCGCGCCTGCAGCTGGCCATCGTTGGTCAGCAGCAGCAGGCCTTCGCTGTCGCGGTCGAGCCGGCCGGCGGGATAGACGCCCGGCACCGCAACGAAGGCCTTCAGGGTCGCGCGGCCATCGGCGTCGGCGAACTGGGTGAGCACATCGAAGGGCTTGTTGAGCAGCAGCAACCGCGGCGTGGCCGGCGGCGCCTTGGCCTGGCGGCGGGGCCTGGGGCCGGCAGCGGAGCGGGGATTTCGCGACATGGGGATCTAAGGGGTAAGCTGGGTCGTTGAGTCTAATCCCCCGAGGTCCCATGCGCATCTTTCGTCCGCTGTGGCTGATCCATCTGCTGACCCTGGCCGGCTGCGCTTCCTCCGCCTATGAAGGCCCGCGCACCGACCATTTCGATGGCGAGCGCTTCGTCAATCTCGCGCCCCGCGAGGACAAGAGCCTCTGGACGCTGCTGAAATGGCAGTTCAATCGCAGCCGTCCGCAGTGGATCTGGCAGGACGGACCGGCCGTACCTCTGCGTCCGGCATCGCGGGTGGAGGGCAGCGAACTGCGGGTGACCTTCGTCAACCATGCCACCCTGCTGATCCAGTACCAGGGCCTGAACATCCTCACCGATCCAGTCTGGTCGGAACGGGTCAGCCCCTTCACCTTCATCGGCCCGAAGCGCTATCACGCCCCCGGTGTGGCGCTGGACGACCTGCCGCCGCTGGACCTGATCTTCATCAGTCATAGCCACTACGATCATATGGACCTGGCGACCCTGAGACGCCTGGCCGAGCGCGCGCCCCTGACGCCGGTAGTGACGCCCCTGGGCAATGCCGAACTGATCCGCCGCGAGACCGGCTTCGTCACGGTGACGGAACTGGACTGGTGGCAGAGCCTGCCGCTCAAGGACGACATCCGCCTGCATCTGGTGCCGGCGCAACACTGGTCGGCGCGCAGCCGTTTCGATACCAACCGCCGGCTATGGGGCGGCTTCGTGCTGGAAGCGCCGACGGGGCCGGTCTACTTCGCCGGCGATACCGGCTGGGGCCCGCACTTCGCCCAGATCCGCGAGCGGCTGGGCGCGCCACGCTTCGCCGCCCTCCCTATCGGCGCCTACGAACCACGCTGGTTCATGAAGGACAGCCACCTCGACCCGGACGATGCCGTGCGGGCGCACCAGGCTCTTGGCGCCGCGAGCAGCCTGGGTATTCACTTCGGCACCTTTCCGCTGAGCGACGAGGAGCAATTCGCCCCGCCCCGCGATCTGGCCCATGCCCGGACGCTGCATGGACTGGTGGACGAGACGTTCAGGACACTGGCGCCGGGCGAGGCCTGGTCGGTGCCCTGAGGTCGCTTGGCCAGTAGCGCGGCTAGCCTATCCGCTCAAGACTCAGCCACCACTCTTCGTCGTCCCCATCAGCGGCGGTAACGACGAAGCGCTGAACCAATCCATCAAGGCAGTCCGGATACCGATCCCCAACTGCTGGTCATAGAGCATCCAGGCACCTGTGACCAGAATGGCCCAGAGAATGCTGAACAGCGAACCGACCAGGAAGTATTCGGCGAAGTCCTGCTGATCCAACTCCTTGAAGCGGGCCACGGTCTTCAACGCGATCACCGCGGCCAGGATTTCCCAGCTGTTGCTCAGCAGGCCCGCTGCCAGTACCAGGCGCTCGAGCCAGCCGATGAGCCGCCCTGCCGAGTAGGCACTGGCCGTCGCTGAACCGGCCACCTGGGGTCGCTTCAAGCCGATGAGCAATGTGCGACAGAGGACGTTGCCCAGCACGGTGAGCAAGAAGAGCGCACAGCCCGTGTAAACCAAGGCATGCAGCCCAAGCAGCAACCCGCTCATCTTGCTTCCCCTCGACCATCCAGAGCGGCCAGCACCTCCAGCATGGCGTTCCACTGATGAACGTAGGCATCGAAGTGGCCGGAGGTTCTTATCTTGTAGATGCTCTTGACCGACACCCGACGCTGCTCGGCCAGCGCCGCGGCGGCCTGGCCCTCCAGCAACGCCGCTATATCGCTCAATTGACGTTGGGTCCAGCCCCTTTCGATCACCGTCAGGCCAACCCCTAGCGCCTCGAGGGCCGTTTCCAATAGCGGCTCTTTCGACAACGAAAAACCATAGCGGGAAATCGCTGGCTTCTCATTGAGCTTGAGCCGCGCGCGGCTCAAGCCGGGGCCCATCATGTTCCAGGCCTGTTCCCTATTCACCGGCGTCTCTATCTCGACCAGCCCCAGCACGAAACGACAGTCGATATCGCGTTGCAACAGATCCAAGCGCATAGCACGCAACAATCTGACCGCGGTATCCAGGGAGGTCAGCAGCCCTTGGAATTCATCCCCCAGCGTGATGGTGAGCGGCGAGGCCAAGTCTGCAGCGTATCGGCGATTGTGCTGCGCCACGGACTCATTGAAGGCCCGGTGCAACGTAGCGACATCGGCAGCGCTCTCGCTTTGTACCAGGTCCCCCATCAGCACCGCGAATGTCTGGTTTTTTTTCACCTGCTTTTGGTTCCTTTTCGTCAACACAACCAAAAATGGGCGAATAACTGGTTTTCACCCATAAACGGTAGAATATCTACAGTTTGACGACGCTCTTGACGAAAAGAAAGACAAGGGCTCATCCCGCCATCCCGTTACCCCTTAGAACCTGTTCACGATCTTGCGAGCTAGAGCCAAACAAGGCCTAGGCGCCCCCACGACACCACCCGAGGAAGCGGACCCGGCTCGTGAACGAGTTTACGAATGGTAAATGAGCATGGCGACGGGGTCGCCCAGGCGGGGCTGGCGACCCAGGGCATTTTCAACGCGGTTTGGCCGCCGCGCAGCGGATCGTGAACAGGCTCTTACAGCCAGGCGCCATGCGCAGCCGCTCACTCGACCAAGCCCTTGTCCCACAGCCGTACCAGTTCGCTGGGCGCGCGGTCCTCGGGAATCAGCAGGGTCATTTCATCTTCCTGCTCGGCAGGCTGCGGGCGAAACCGCAGCTCCACCTTGAAGTAGCGCTGATCGCCCCGCCCCACCTGGGTCGGCTCGCCGGATTCCGGCAGGCAGCGCTCCAGTACCGAGCAGATGCGCCCGCGCTGGGCGCTGTCGTACTGGCCGAATTCGATCTCCCGCGGCTTGCTCAGCGCATGCAGGGGCGCGAAGCCCCCTTGTCGCGAGAGCCGTACCACGGTGTCCTTGCCCAGGGGGGGTAGTTCGCGCATCACGGTACTCCTTGTGTTAGCTAAGGGTGACACCCACGCCGGCCCAGGCCTCCTCGACCGCCTGCACCTCGGCCGACTCGGCGCCGAAGCGGCGGCCGGCATTGGAAACCGTCAAGCGGGCAAAGGCGGCGAAATCCGCGTCGTTGGCCAGGCGGCTGTCACAGAGGGTGTCATACCAGATCGGCCCGGCCTTTTCCCAGGCGTGACCGCCCAGGGCCATCGCCGCGAGATAGAAGGCCCGGTTCGGAATGCCCGAGTTGAGGTGGACGCCGCCGTTGTCTTCGCGGGTCTCGATGTAGTCGCGCATATGACCGGGCTGAGGGTCCTTGCCCAGGGTCGGGTCGTCGTAGGCCGTCCCCGGCTCGGCCATGGATCTCAAGCCCTTGCCCTTGATCCGCTCGGTGAGCAGCCCGGCACCGATGATCCAGTCCGCCTTGGCGGCGGTCTGCTTGAGCTGGTACTGCTTGACCAGGATGCCGAACACATCGGAGACCGACTCGTTGAGCGCGCCGGACTGGTTGAAGTACACCAGTCCCGCTTCGCTCTCGGTCACCCCGTGCACCAGTTCATGGGCGATGACGTCCAGAGCGATGGTGAAACGGTTGAAGATCTCGCCGTCGCCGTCGCCGAACACCATCTGCTCGCCATTCCAGAAGGCGTTCTGGTAGTCCTGGCCATAGTGGACGGTGCCGGCCAGTGGCAGGCCCTGGCCATCGATGGAGTTGCGGCCGAACACCTCGTTGAAGAAGGTGAAGGTGGCCCCCAGGTAATCGTAGGCCTCGTCCACCGCCACATCGCTGACCGCCGCCTGCCCTTCCTGACGCACCAGGCGCCCCGGCAGCTGCATGGCGTTGCCGGCATCGAAGATGCTGCGTTGCGGACTGGCATCATCGGTGCGCGGCAGGGAGCCAACCGGTGCCTGGCGCACGCCTGGTCGCCCGGGGTTGTGCAGCAGGCTCTGGACGTGGCTCAGGGTGGTCAGGGCGCAGGAACGCTGATGCTCGTCGCCATGATCGATGATGCGGCCAAGAATGTAGGGGGGAATCACCCCCTGGATGCTGCCCTGGTTGCGAGACATGCGCGCCCTCCTTCTCTGGGGGACAAAGGTCCCCGGTCACCGCTGCGTGCGGCCTCTTTCCTTGGACCGCAAAACGACCGGACGACTCCCGCCTCTTCACCCCGGCGTGGGCTTCTGGTACAAAGGCACCCCACGCGGGCGTCGTATAATGGCATTACCTGAGCTTCCCAAGCTCATGACGAGGGTTCGATTCCCTTCGCCCGCTCCAGGTTTCATGCGGCTTTCAGCGGTCAAGCCTGATAGCCAAATACCTCAGGGGGCCGTTTCGGGGGCCGTTTCTAGCCTGTCGCGTCAGAGCTTAAGGCTAGGCGTGGAGGCGATTGGAGACGGCTGAGCGCATGCCATCGCACTCCCTCCCGCTGGCCTTATCCCCTTTCTATGTTCGGCCAAGGGGATCGCGTTACTTCCGTTACCTGCCCGCCGTCAATCGCTCTATAGCCCGCCCCGCAAGGCTTTCAGCCAATCCGGCTGCCGTTACTTTTCCGTTACTTCACTGTTCTTAAGTAACAATTTTCACTGTTACTTTTGATGGGATACCAACCCCTCTAAATCAATGGTTTGAGAAAAAGTAACGGCACTGGTAACGGCTGAGTAACGGTCGCTGAATCAACCGCGAGGCCAGCATTGGCGCGGCTTTCCAGTGCTCCGCCGATCCTCAGGTAACGGAAGTAACGCCTGCCGACACCCCGTCTAGGATTAGAGCCAGGTCAGCCCGTGAGAAACGGGTAGGTGGTGCAGGGATTCGCAGGGTTTTTCAGGCTGGCGAAGCGCCATACAGTCCCAGTAGCGGCGCGGCGGCGGGCCAGGTGCAGGGCTGCAGAAAAAGGGACCTATTTAGCCCGCAGGCGTGGCGGGGGGACGACGGCGCGCGCTGGGCGCACAGCCGTAGCCGCTGAGCCGTGGCTGCTGGCAAACTGGCTGATGGTTGTGATATCCATCACACGATCAATAAGCAAGGAGGCTGTATGACTGTGTTCGTCGCGGGCATTCACGGAGTGGGAAAGACGTACCTGTGTGAGTCCTTTTCCAGCCGCGCTGCGAAACCTCATCGCAGCGCAAGCGCTCTGATCAAAAGCCAAAGGCAGAGAGTCGACTGGGGCAAGGACAAGCTTGTCAGCGGCATTGATGAGAACCAGCAGGCTCTTGTGACGGCCGTTGGCGAATGCCTATCTGAAAACCCGGATCTGTTGCTTGACGGGCACTTTGTGTTGAAAGACGCCAGCGGTAACTTTATCAAGCTGGCACCGTCAATCTTTACGTCGCTAGCCATCACCGCAATAGTTCTTATAGAGCATACGCCGACCGTAATTGCATCGAGGCTATCCGAACGAGACGGAACCGCAAACCCGGGCGATATTTGTGGATTTCTGATAGCTGAACGCGAGCATTCTAAATTGGTAAGCGAAGCTCTTGCTTGCCAGCATATTACGCTCCACGCACCTTCCACCGATGAGTTTTATAATGCGGTAGCACCACTATTTCCAAGGAGAGCATGAAGATGGAACTTAAATCGATGCAATTCAAACACGTTAACCTAGCGGACAGCTTCTTCGATTCGCTGAAAGCTGGCTATGTAGAATTTAGCGACTGGTTTGCAAGGAAGGGGGATCAGTCAGCCTACGTATTTGAAAATGAAAATGGCATTCAAGGTTTTCTTTACCTAAAGCTAGAAGACGGGCCTATTGACGACGTCACCCCGTCCCTTCCTGCTAAACGCAGGATTAAGGTTGGTACAATGAAGATCAACGCTCACGGCACCAAAATGGGTGAGCGATTCGTTAAGAAGATTTTTGATCATGCAGTGTCCGCCTCTGCTGAAGAAATATACGTAACAGTATTTGCGGAGCACGAAGGCCTCATTCGTCTTCTAACTCGCTACGGCTTCAACACGATCGGCCAGAAACAAACAGCGAATGGAATCGAGCAGGTGATGCTTAGATCCCTTGACGCGCCTTTTCAGAATTTTTATTCGAGCTATCCGAAAGTCAGCTTGAAAAATGCCAACTGCTACATACTTTCACTCTATCCCCAATGGCACACTAGACTTCTACCAGACTCTATCCTCAGGAATGAGCGGAGCGATATTGTAGAAGATATCTCGAGCGCGAATAGTATTCACAAGGTTTATCTCTGCGCTATGAAGGGTGTTGAGGCACTGAAGCCAGGAGACGCCATAGTTGTATATCGTACGAGTGACGACCAAGGCCCTGCGCATTATCGTTCCGTCACTACTTCTATCGGCGTAATTGAAGACTATAAAAACATTAACGAATTCGGCACAAAGGAAGACTTTTTCCGGTATTGCCGAGCTCACAGCGTATTTAGCTCCGCCGAACTTGAGCAGTTCTGGAGATCCAAAAAATACTTTCATGTTTTCAAGTTTACGTATAACATAGCCTTTAAGAGACGTGTAACGCGCGCAACCCTCATTGAAGAATTAGGCATATCTTCGCCGTATTGGGGATTCTTCCAGATAAGCGACGAACAGCTACGAGCAATCGCAGCTAAAGGCGAGGTAGATGAAAGTCTTATTGTCAATTAAACCGGAATACGCTGAAAAAATCCTAAAGGGCACAAAGAAGTTTGAGTTTAGAAAAGCAATCTTCAAAAACCCAAGCGTTAAAACAGTTGTAATCTATGCCACCTTGCCAGTAGGCAAGGTGGTGGGCGAGTTCGATTTCGACAAAGTTTTATCTGGCAATCCTGAAGAAATTTGGCTGGAAACCAAGAAGTATTCTGGCATCACGAAAAAGTTTTTTAAAAGCTACTTTGATGGTCGGATAACAGCGCATGCCATTGCCGTTCGCGAAGTGCGTCGATACGATTCGCCGCTAGATCTGAACCAAGTAATACCGAGCGGATGCGCGCCGCAGTCTTTCTGTTACCTATCTGAAGTAGCACCACAGCTATCTCTATCACTTGCAAGTTAAAAAGCTCCTTATGGGGCTTTTTAAGACAGCAACATTGGCTAGGAGTCGATGTCTCAGCTGAGCTTTGCCGCCTCCGTCGACCATCATGTAGTAGATCTCGGCCGCCTCGCTCCGCACGCCTTAAAGCGCTCGGATTGACGGAGGGACAACGGGGTACACTGATGCCATTTACCTCATGAGAGCATGGAGGGGGACAGATTGAGCCATCCCAGATGGCACCACAGCGCCCAAGGCGGGCGGTAGCGTCTAGATCAACGCCTCGCATGACAAATGTCAGGTGCCGATTGACACCTACCCCTTGAATTGGGCATTCTCGCGCACCACCTCATACTGGTGATACATACAGGAGGGCTTAACGATGAGTAAAGACGCTCGCGCTGTTGCCCAGCAGATCCTGGACGAGTGCAAGGCAGCGGGAGATCCTGCAGTCACCCCGATGCAGCTTCTCAAGCTGGTGTACATAGCTCATGGCTACATGCTGGGAAAACTTGGTATTCCTCTTATTAGGGAACCAGTTGAGGCATGGCAGTATGGCCCCGTAGTCCGTTCTGTTTACAATGCGGTAAGAGAATTTGGCTCTTTACCGATACCAAATGTCCCTAACGCACCAACCGAACAATTTTCCGATGCAGAAAAACATGTCATCCGTGAAGTAGTGCGAAAGTACGGTCGAGCTGACGGGATAGCCCTTTCCTCAGCCACTCACCAGCCCGGCACACCGTGGAGTGTGACCTGGTCGAATGCAGGACAGAACGCTATTATCTCGAACGATATGATCGAGTCTTTCTATCGCTGGATTCTTAGTCAGCCGTCGCATTCGATGCTATGACTATTGGCAATGATGACGATCCTCTGGACCCCAGCGGTCTTCTTGACCCCAGTATAGATAGTCTCTTTGAGCCTCCGAAGCCGCCGACAGGATCGCCGCTCCTCAATCAAGCACTGGCCAACGAAAGCCAAGCGTTTGCCAACAACGAGGATCAAGACAAAGAGCAAGCAAGACAACAAAATAATGATCTTCATGGCATGCGGATGTCGCATACCTGGCTCCTGCTCGTTCTTGCTCTCATATGGATTTTCGTTATTTTAATAGTCGTTCTACTACAGGGCTTTGGAAAGTGGTTCACTCCATTTTTCGATGGCTTCAATCACATTCAATTTAAGCTATCCGACACAGTAATCGTCGCTTTCATCACGTCAACGACTGCAACTGTGCTCGGGCTTTACGGCATTGCTGCTTACTGGTTGTACGGAAAACCGAAGAAGCCTGAAGACTCCGAGAAAACAAAAAAAGATACTCAATAAAAAAGCCGCTTTACGCGGCTTTTTGTTTTGCTCCACAAAAGGGTACGGATATCAGTTTCCTTACTGTGGGAGTTGCGTGAGTTCGTATGGCCGGAAGCGGATCACCTCTTCCCCCAGCCATTCGTTGACCTGGGCCAGGCGAGCCTGCAGCGGCTCCAGCTCGTTGGCGGCGTAGACCAAGGCGGCATCGCGGATCGAGCCGAAGCCACCGGCGTTCTGCGGCACGATGCCCATCAGCTGCGGCGGGATCCGCAGGCCGGCGAGCATGTCGTCGCGGGTGATGCCCTTGATCGAGTTGAATTCGTCCTTCGCCGCCACCTCGCTGACCGGGATCAGCTGGATGCCGTCTTTCTTGCCGCCCGGGGCATAGACGAAGAGGTTGCGGAAGTTGCCCGGCCCTTTGGACTGGCGTAGCGCGGTGCGGACGTTGTCAATGTCCTCCTCCTTCTGCGCCGGGTCGGTCATGTAGAAGATGAAGCCGGCGTGGCTGCCGTTGTTGTAGTACTTGCGCCGGAACAGCGTGGCCGACTCGTTGAGCAGCGCGGACTGCATGGCCGCGAGCCACTCGGGCATGCCATAGATCTCCTGGTTGATGTCGGCCTCGCGCAGGTGGCAGATGGTGCCCGGGGTGAATTCGTGCTCGTCACGCCACCCGCGCACCTGGAAGAAGCGGTTGTCCTCGCCGCGGCGCATGTACTTGGCTAGCACTGGCTGCAGGCTGACCGGCGTGCCCAGGCGTGACTGCCGCCGCTCCAGGTACGCATTGCCGGACCACAGCCAGTCCAGGGCGAACTGCTCGAACGCCGCACGGCTCAGCAGGCGATGCGGGATGAAAGTGCGGGCCAGCATGTTGCGCTTGAACTTGAGGCCGGAGTCCAGATAGACGCTGGCTCGCGTGGCCTTGGCCAGGCCGTCGAGGGACAGCGGCGGGTCGTAGTAGCGACCGTTGAACCAGCATTCCAGGTAGTCGAAGACCTCGCGGCCTTCTAGCACTGGCATGGGATCGCCGAAGGTAAAGGCCTCGATAGGGCCGGGCGTCGAAACGGTTAGTTCGGTGGAATCGCTCATCAGAAAATCTCCATGACGCCGGTATTGCGGGCGGTCTGCCCTTCCAGCGGCTCGTTGTGCAGGGCATGAAAGAGGGCCCACGCGAGATCCGCGTGGCCGGTGGTGTCGTTGCGTCCGGCCGTGTAGGTGAACTGGCGGCCGCTGGCGGTGGTGGTCTTGCGAATGGCCATGAGCGACTGGGCAACGTCGGTCCAACCGGCGTCGAACTCAAGGCGGCCGTTCTTGATCACGTCGTAGGCCTTGAGCACCAGGCGCGTCTTGACCTCGGGCGAGTAGCTGAAGGTGGTCACGCCCGGGAAGAATTGCTTCACCAGCTGGGCCACGCCGCTGCCCATGCCGGTGACATCGATGCCGATATAGGTCACCCAGTAGCGCTGGCAGACCTGGCGGATCGCCTCGGCCTGGGCGGCGAAGTCCATGCCACGGAACTGGTGGCGCTCGAGCACGCGAAACTTGCCGCCCGGTACCGCCGGCGGCGCGACCACCACCAGGCCGGCGGTGTCGCCGGTCTCGGCGGGGTCATAGCCGACCCAGACCGGGCGATCGCCCAGAGGTCGAGCCGCAAACGGTTTGTAGTCCTCGGCCCACTCGACCCAGCTGTCCACCATGCAGGGCTGCAGCATGGCCAGGGGGAAGATGCTCGCGCCGTCGTCGACGAACTGGCACATGAGCAGGTTCTGGAAGGCCTCGGCCGAGTATTCGAGCTTGAGCTCTTCCAGGTCGAACAGGTCGCAGCCGCGGGACTCGGCGTCCAGGATCGTGACGATCTGCCGCCAGATCCGGTCCTCGCAGAGCCGGCCCTGCTGCAGGGCGTCGTGGGAGACATCCAGCTTCAGGTGCTGGGCGACCGGCTTGCCCTTGTTGAAGCGCTCGCCGGTCCAGAAGGTATAGGCCTCATGGGCCATCGAGCTCGGCGTCGAGAAGTAGGTCCGGCGGTATTGCTTCTGCATGGCCATGCCGCTGGCCACCTTGTTCAGCTCCTCGAAGCGGAAGGTCCAGAAGAATTCGTCGAAGTAGAAATTGCCGTGGTAGCCCTGGGCGGTGCGGGCATTGGTACCCAGGAAGTGCAGCTCGGCGCCGTTGGCCAGGATGATCGGATCGCCAGTCACATCAACGCCACAGACCTCCCGGGCGAAGGCCTGGATATACGCCTTGAAGATATGCGCCTGGTTCTTGCTGGCCGATAGGAAGATCTGGTTGCGCCCGGTGATCAACGCGTCCAGGAAGGCCTCGCGGGCAAAGTAGAAGGTGGCACCGATCTGCCGGCTCTTGAGGATGGCGCGGGTCCGCTGCTGACCCGCGCGGTACCAGTCCAGCTGGTACCCGAAGCACTGGTCGCGGAAGGCGCTCTCAAGGGCCTCGATTTGCTCCTCGGTGAAGTCGTTGCGCGCGGCCTTCTTCTTAGGCCCGGCATTGCGGTTGTCCAGCTTCGGATTGAGCTCGGCCTCGGAGCCGCCGCCCTGGAAGCGCTGGATCCGCGCCTGGCGCTCCAGCTGGCGGTGCAGCAGGTCGATCTCCTTGAAGTCGCCCCCGGTCTTGCCGTCCTTGAGGATCAGCTGCACCAGGCGTGCCTCCAGGGCGCCGCCGATTCGCTCGACGTTATCCGCCCGATCCCATTCGTCCCGGGCCTTCCAGCTGTGGACGGTCTTTTCCTTCTCGCCGATCGCCTCGGCGATCTCCGTCACCCGCCAGCCCATCCAGTACAGATGCTTGGCGCGACGACGCACGTCCATCAGCAGGTCAGTGGACGGGGCGGCTGCCGGCGTTTCGGTCGGGCTTGGCAGGGGCGAGGAATCGGATAGGCTTTTCATGGCCGCCAGACTGCCGCCCTGATCCCCTCCTCCATAGCGCGCGACCGTGTACCGCGCGCGCCTACAAAACCCCCTCGTTGCTGGGACGCGCGCGCGTCCCGACCATGCCCCTCATCGCCCAAGCACTCCCGCTAAGCCTCTGAGGATCCCCGGCATGGCCGACCCCAAGACCCCCAAACTCCGCTCTCCTTTCTTCCGTGTCGCCGTCGAAGGCGCTACCAGCGATGGCCGCCAGATCGAGCGCAGCCAGATCGAGCAGATGGCTGCCAGCTACGACCCCAAGACCTACGGCGCCCGCATCTGGATGGAACACATCCGCAGCACCCTCGCGGACAGTCCCTTCCGTGCCTACGGCGACGTAATCGCGGTCAAGGCTGAGGAAGTCGAGATCAATGGCCAGAAGAAGCTGGCTCTGTTCGCCCAGATCGAGCCCACCGCCGACCTGGTGGCCTTGAACAAGGCCAAGCAGAAGATCTACACCTCGGTCGAGATCTCGCCCAAGTTCGCCGACACCGGCGCCGCCTACCTGGTCGGCCTGGGCATCACCGACAGCCCCGCCAGCCTGGGTACCGACGTGCTGTCCTTCGCCGCGGCCAATCCGGCCAGCAATCCCTACGCCGGCCGCAAGCTGCACGCCGACAACCTCTTCACCGTGGCCGAAGAGACCGCTCTGACCTTCGCCGAGGTCGAGGACAAGCCCGGCCTGGGCGCCAAGTTGTTCGCCAAGGTCCAGGAGCTGCTCAAGGGCAAGGACGCGCACATCGACGGCGAGTTTGCCCAGATCGGCGCCGCGGTCACCGCAGTGGCCGAGCACGTCCGCGAGCAGGACAGTCGCTTTACCAACGCCGAAACCGCTTTCGCCGAACTGGCCGGCAAGCATGCCCAGCTGCAGACCGACTTCACCAATCTGCAGGTGCAGCTCAGCCAGACCCAAGACCCCAACCAGACCAAGCGCCCTGCGGTTACCGGCGGCGATGGCAAGACCCTGACCGACTGCTGATCAGCCGTTCACTTTCCCGGAGAGATCCATGCGTAACGATACCCGTGCCCTGTACGCCGCCTACCTGGCCCAAGTTGCTGCCCTGAGCGGCGTGTCCTCGGCGAGCGCCACTTTCGCTGTCGACCCCACCGTCCAGCAGAAGCTGGAAACCCGCATCCAGGAGTCCAGCGACTTCCTGAGCAAGATCAACATCATCGGCGTCGACGAGCTGCTCGGCCAAAAGGTCGGCCTGGGCGTCTCTGGCACCATCGCCAGCCGTACCGATACCAGCGGCTCGGCCAGCCGGAATCCGCGCGACGTGTCCAGCACCGACAAGCAGGATTACAAGTGCGAGAAGACCGACTTCGACACCGCGATCCCCTACTCCCTGCTGGACGCCTGGGCCAAGTTCCCGGACTTCCAGGCGCGCCTGCGTGACGCCATCGTCAAGCGCCAGGCCCTGGACCGCCTGATGGTCGGCTTCAACGGCACCAGCGCTGCGGCCACCACCAACCGCGCCACCAACCCGCTGCTCCAGGACGTCAACATCGGCTGGCTGCAGCAGTACCGCAACAACGCACCCCAGCGCGTGCTGAAGTCCGGCAAGACCGCCGGCAAGATCGTGATCGGCACCGGCGCCGACGCCGACTACAACAACCTGGATGCCCTGGTCTTCGACGCGGTCAGCAACCTGATCGACCCCTGGTACCGCAAGGATCCGGGCCTGGTGGTGATCCTCGGCCGCGACCTGGTCCACGACAAGTACTTCCCCCTGGTTAACCGCGAGCAGGCACCCAGCGAGAAGCTGGCCACCGACCTGATCCTGGCCCAGAAGCGCATGGGCGGCCTGCAGCCGGTCGAGGTGCCTTACTGCCCGGACAAGGGCATGCTCATCACCTCGCTCGAAAACCTGGCGATCTACTTCCAGACCGGCGGCCGCCGCCGCTTCGTCAAGGAAGCGCCAGAGAAAAACCGCATCGAGAACTACGAGTCGAGTAACGACGCCTACGTGATCGAGGACTACGGCTTCGGCTGCTTGGTCGAAAACATCGAGACGGGCGTATAAGCCATGGCCACCTCTCCCGCGAAACGTCATTTTCTGGCCGCCGCGGCGTGCCTCGCCGCCGCGGCGGTCGGGCCAGCCGACAGCATGGCGGGTCGTACCGTGTACGAGCAGCAGCTGGCTCAGCTGCTGCAGGACCGGCTGCGACTCAAGCAGGTGCAATCCACCCAGGCCAAAGCCGAGCTCAAGCGGCAGCTGCTCGGAGCCTATGCCGACTATGTCAGCGGTGTGCTCGAGGGCGGCAACGGCGCCCAGGACGAGGTGCTGGTCACCGTGATGATCTGGCGCATCGATGCTGGCGAGTTTGCCGGCGCCCTGGATATCGCCGCCTACGTGCTGCGCCATGGCCTGCTGATGCCCGATCGCTTCGAGCGCACCCCGGGCTGCCTGATCGCAGAGGAAGTCGCCGAAGGCGCGCTGGCCTCGCAGAAAGCCGGCCAGCCCTTCGACCTGGACATCCTGGTCCGCACTGCCGTGCTCACCGATGAGCACGACATGCCCGACGAGGCTCGCGCCAAGCTCTATCTGGCCATCGGTCGGGCCGAGCTGACCGACGTCGACGAGGATCGACCAGGTCGCCCGGGCCAGTTGGTCTCGGCCATCGAGATGCTACGCAAGGCGATCGGCCTGCACGACCGCTGCGGCGGCAAGAAAGACCTGGAACGGGCCGAGCGCCTGGCCAAGAAACATGCCCCCGCTGAGAGCGGTGGCTAACCGAGCGGTCCCCCGCAACCCCGCCGGCTCGGGGCGGATCGGCCAGGCCTCGCCTGGGACCGTGAAGCCCCGACCACCGGCGACCCATTTGAGAGCAGCACCATGAGCGGATTCGTTGCAGGCGACACCGTCGCCAGCGGTCAGGTGGTGTCCGACCCCTTCTGGCCGGCGATCGAGCTGGACCGGGTCCGCGCCCGGCTGCGCATCGACAGCAGCGTCAGCACGGAGAAGCTCAAGGCAGCCGTGATCGCCGCGGCCATCACCGTCAACCGCGAGCTGGCCGGCTATCGATTCGCGCAAGCCACCAGCGGCTACGCCACCCTGGCCGCCGTGCCCGGGTTGCAGGTCGACGGCGTCAGCGAGCGCGCCCACCTGTACCTCCGCGCCATCGATGCTGCCTCCGCGGCTGAGGTGGCCGAGCGGTACCGCAGTTACGACAGCACCGCCAAGGGCGACAAGGACGCCGAGGCGCTGACCCCCACCATCGACGAGTACCGCCGCGATCAGCGCTGGGCCATCCGCGACTTCCTGGGCCTGGCCCGGACCACCGTGGAGCTCATCTGATGGCCACCGTCGTGCGCGCTCAGCAAGGCGACACCCTGGACCGGATCTGCCTGCGGCATTACGGGCGCACCCAGGACGTCACCGAGGCCGCGCTCGACGCCAACCCGGGCCTGGCTGAGCTGGGCCCCATCCTGCCGATCGGCACCCCTATCACCCTGCCAGACGCTCCCGCCCAGGCCACTGCCGGCATCGCCGCGCAACAGCCGGTCAGCCTCTGGGACTAGACGAGAAACATCATGCCTGACCGTCCTGACTCCTGGGCCTGGTTCGCCACCTGGCTCGAACACAACTGGCCCGCCCTCTACGCCGCGATGGTCGCCGGCGTCATCGCCGCGCTGCGCATCGCCTACGGCGGCGGCACCCTGCGCCGCGTGCTGCTCGAGGCCCCCTTGTGCGGCGCCCTGGCCCTGGCCGCAAGCCACGGTCTCTCCCTGCTGGGCATCCCTGCCAGCACCGGCCCCTTCTGGGGCGGAATCATCGGCCTGCTGGGCGTTGAGAGCACTCGCGCCGCGGCTAAACGCTTCGTCGAACGCAAGGTGGAAACGCAATGAACCAGCCCAAGATCCTGATCATCGGCGCCCACGGCCTGGCTGTGCGCGACCTGCAGAAAGCCCTGGCCGTGGCCGGCTTCTCCGTCGACCTGGACGGCGACTATGACGAAGGCACCGAGCAGGCCGTTGAAGCCTTCCAGCGCTCTGTCGGCCTGGTAGCCGATGGCATCGCCGGTCCGAAGACCTTCGCCGCCCTGCTGGGCAAGCGCGACCCGCTCCATCTGGGCTACGCCGACCTCGAGCAGGCCGCCAAGACCCTGGGCGTCCCCGTCGCAGCCGTCCAGGCGGTCAATGAGGTTGAGTCCAAGGGCCAGGGCTTCCTGGACAACGGCAAGGTCGTGATCCTGTTCGAGCGCCACGTCTTCCACCAGCGCCTGGTCAAGGCCCACGGCCAGGCCGAGGCCGATCGCCTGGCAGCCCTCAACCCGAATCTGATCAACCCGAAGTCCGGTGGCTACGCCGGCGGCGCGGCCGAGTGGCAGCGCCTGACCTCGGCCCGGCAGATCGACGAGGCCTGCGCGCTGGAGTCGTGCAGCTGGGGCCTGTTCCAGGTCATGGGCTACCACTGGCAGGCGCTGGGCTACGCCAGCGTTCAGGACTTCGTCACCCGCATGCAGGCCAGCGAGGCCGAGCAGCTCGACGCCTTCGTTCGCTTCGTCAAAACGGAGCCTGCGCTGCTCAAGGCACTCAAGGCCGGCAAGTGGGCCGATTTCGCCCGCGGCTACAACGGCCCGGCCTACGCCCGCAATCTCTACGACGTGAAGCTCGAGCGCGCTTTCGCCCGCTACAGCGCCGCCGCTTCAGCTAAGGACGCCGCATGATCGCCACGGATGCTGCGCAGCGCATCAACCCGGTAGACGGCGATGTCTTCGTCCTGCCGGCCGGGGCTTCGATCGAGGACGCCGAGCACCTGGCCGAAGCCATCCAGGCCGCCAAGCCCGGAGTCCGCGCCGTCGTCGTAATGGGCGACCTCGAGCACCTGGACCAGGCGGCCATGGGCCGTGCTGGCTGGTACGGCCGATGATCAGCTGGAAGGAAAAAGCCCTCTTCGCGCTCGCCCTGGCCCTCACGATCGCCGTGCTGTGCCTGACCCTCTATGCGCAGGGCCTGCGCATAGACCAGGCCAACCAGAAGCGCGAGGCCGCCGAGGACCGGGTCACCCAGCTGACCGGCGAGCGCGACCACCTCACTGCCACCCTCACCGAGCAGCGGGCCGCCCAGGCCCAGCTGCAGACCACCCAGACAGACCTGCGCCGCGAGATCGATGTCCGCAAGCGCCGGATCCAGGAGCTCGAAGATGAAAACGCCGACCTCAAGGCTTGGGCTGGTCAGCCTCTGCCTGCTGCTGCTCGCCGGCTGCGCCAGCGGCCCGTCCTCACCGGCGCCGCGGCTTACCGTGAGTGGCTGTCCAGTGGTAACGCGCTGCCAGCTGCCGTCGACCGCCCCGCGCAATAACGGCGAGCTCCTGGACGACAGCGAGGCCCTGGAAGCTGCCTGGGCCGACTGCGCCGCCCAGGTCGATATGGTCTATGACGCCCAGCAGGTCCACCCATGAACAAGCCCGAGAGCCTGCGCGCTCACCTGCTCGCTGCCGTGCCGGAGCTGCGCCACAGCCCTGACCGGCTGCTGGTCTTCATCGACAAGGGCAAGCTGCGCTGCACCGCGGCGGCCAGCCTGTCTTGGGAGTACGGCTACGAGCTCCAGGTCATCCTCACCGACTTCGCCGGCCACCCGGACGCCGTGATGCTGCCGCTGCTGGCCTGGATCCGGACGAACCAGTCCGAGCTCCTGGTCAACCTGGACAAATCCGCCCAGGGCATCGGCTTCGAGGCCGACATCCTGGACAACTCCAAGGTGGATCTGGCTATCACCCTGCCGCTCACCGAGCGCGTGGTCGTCAAGCGCCAACCAGACGGCACCTACCAGCTGAGCCACGCGCCCGAGCCGCAGTACACCGAGTACCAGGAGCCGGCCACCTGGCAGGTCTTCGCGGGCGGCGAGCTGCTCGCCGAGTGGCAATCCGGATCCGCTGGCGACGCCCTAGCCCTGGAAACACCCCAGCCGGGCCGCAGCCGTGGCTGACCTCGAGGCGCTGGAGACCTGGCTTTCGCCGCTGCTGCAGAAGCTCGACGGCCGCGGCCGCGCCCAACTGGCCCGCAAGGCCGCCCAGCAGCTGCGCCGCAGCCAGCAGCAGCGGATCCGCGCCCAGGTGAACCCGGACGGCTCGCCCTTCGAGGCGCGCAAGCCGCGAGATCTGCGCGGCAAGAAGGGCCGCATCAAAAGGCGGATGTTCGAGAAGCTCAAGATGGCCCGGTACCTCAAGGCCAAGGGCACGCCGCAACAGGCGGTGATCGGCTTCGCCGGCCGCGTCTCTCGTATCGCCCGCGTCCACCAGTACGGACTGAAAGACCGCGCCGAGCGCGGAGCCCCCGAGGTCCGCTACGCCCGCCGGGAACTGCTGGGCCTATCTGACCGGGACCTGCAGCAGCTGCGCGACTCGCTCCTGGACGGCCTTGATTTGTAGCCACTGTCGCTACACAACCGCTCGGCTGCACCTCGCGCGCGCGGCCGCCATTCTCCGCGGCATGACCGATATCGCCGCCCTTTCCCGCCTCATCGAGAACCTGATCCGCCTCGGCACCGTTGCCGAGGTTGACCATGGCAGTCTCCCAGACAAACGCCCTGCCCGGGTTCGGGTTCAGAGCGGCGACCTGCTGACCGGCTGGCTGCCCTGGACCGCCTTGCGCGCCGGCACCACTCGCGACTGGGATCCGCCCACCGTGGGCGAGCAGGTCCTGGTCCTCAGCCCCAGCGGCCAGACTGCCCAGGGCGTCGTGCTCTGCGGCCTCTTCAGCCAGCTGCGGCCGGCCAACGGCGATCGCGCCGGCTTGCACCGCCGCACCTACCCGGACGGCGCCGTCGTCGAGTACGACAGCGAAGCCCATCGCCTGCGCGCCATCCTGCCCGAGGGCGGCGTCACCGACCTGACCAGCACCGGCGGCATCAACATCGTCGGCCCGATCAACCACCAAGGCGACTACACCCAGACCGGCAACCAGAACGTCACCGGCAAGGTGGTCGTCAGCGAGGACGTGGTCGCCGCCGGCATCAGCCTGGTCAAGCACAAGCATGGGGGCGTCCAGAGCGGCGGCGCCCAGACTGGAGCGCCGGCATGAACCGCACCTCCGGCCTGACCGTCACCGACCTCGAGCACCTGCAGCAGTCCGTGGCCGACATCCTCACCACGCCCATCGGCAGCCGCCTGATGCGCCGGGACTACGGCTGCGACCTGTTCAGCCTCATCGACCAGCCCCTCAACGGCGCCCTCGCCCTGCAGGCCAAGGCAGTGATCGTGATCGCCCTGCTGCGCTGGGAGCCACGCATCAACCTCACCCGTATCGCCCTGGCGCTGGGCGACGAGCCTGGCCAGGCCTTCGTCGACCTCGAGGGCTACAGCACCGTGACCAACACCGCCGTCAGCCTGCGGGCTCCGCTCACCCTGGGAGGCACCCGGTGACCACCTTCACCCCAATCGATCTCAGCCAACTGCCGGATCCAGCCGTCATCGAAGCGCTCGACTTCGAGACCCTGCTGGCCGCACGCAAAGCCAAAATGGTCAGCCTCTGGCCCACCGCCGAGCAAGCCGCCATCGCCGCGCGCCTGGAGCTGGAGTCTGAGCCTCTGACCAAGCTGCTGCAGGAGAACGTCTATCGCGAGCTGCTGCTCCGCCAGCGGGTCAACGAAGCGGCGCTCGCCACAATGCTGGCCAAGGCCACGGGGACCGACCTCGAGCAGATCGCCGCCGGCGTCAACCTGACCCGCCTGGTCGTCACTCCGGCCAACCCCAGTGCCATGCCGCCTGCCGCGGCCGTAATGGAAACGGACGACGCCCTGCGCGAGCGCGTCCAGATGGCGTGGGAAGGCCTGAGCGTTGCCGGCCCACGCAATGCCTACATCCTGCACGCCCGCAACGCCAGTGGCCTGGTAGCCGATGCCAGCGCCACGAGCCCCAGCCCGGCCGCTGTGACTGTCACCGTCCAGGCTCTCACCGGCGATGGCACCGCCTCCGCAGACCTGCTGGCCACCGTCAGCAAGGCCCTCAACGACGAGGACGTCCGCCCGGTCGGCGATCGCCTGACCGTGCAATCGGCGCAGATCCTGCGCTACCAGGTGACGGCGATCCTGCACCTGGCCAACACCGGCGCCGAAGCCGAGGTCATCCTGGCCACTGCCAAGAAGAACCTGGCCGCCTACGTTAACCAGCGGCGGCGCCTGGGCGTGCGGATCCCCCGATCCGGCATCGATGCCGCGCTGCACGTCGCCGGCGTCGCCTGGGTCGAGCTGGTCGGCTGGCAGGACATCACCCCTACCGAAGCCCAGGCGGGCTACTGCACCGCCACCAGCGTCACCCTGGGGAGCTAAGGCATGACTGCCCTGCTCCCACCCAACAGCACGCGCCTGGAGCGCCTGGCCGCCGAGGCCCTGGCCAGCATCGGCGACGTGCCGGTCCCACTCCGCGACCTAGGCGACCCGGATCGCTGCCCGGTGGCCCTGCTGCCCTATCTGGCCTGGGCTCGCTCGGTCGACCGCTGGGACAGCACCTGGAGCGAGGCCACCAAGCGCCAGGTCATCAAGTCCGCCTACTTCGTCCACGCCCACAAGGGCACCATCGGCGCCCTGCGCCGGGTGGTCGAGCCGCTGGGCTACCTGATCCGCGTCCGCGAGTGGTGGCAGGAAAGCCCGCAGGGCACGCCAGGCACCTTCCGTCTGGACATCGGCGTCCTCGACACCGGCATCACCGAGGCCATGTACGACGCTTTGTCGCTGCTGATCGACGACGCCAAACCGGTCAGCCGCCACCTACAGGGCCTGGCCATCAGCCTCGAGGCCCGCGGCTCGCTCGGCCCGCACCTGGCCGCCTACAGCGGCGAGATCCTCACCGTCTACGCCTACCAACCCGAAGCCATCGTCGTCAGCGGCCAAGCCCTGCTGGCCGCCGGTGGCACCCATAGCATCGACACCCTGAGCATCTACCCATGAGCCAGACCTACTACGCCATCCTCACCGCCATCGGCGAGGCCAAGCTCGCCAACGCCGCGGCGCTCAACACCACTCTCAAGATCGCCAAGATGGCCGTAGGCGACGGCGGCGGCGTTGTGCCAACCCCCAACCGCAGCCAGACAGCCCTGGTCGGTGAGTGGTATCGCGCCGGCCTCAATACCCTGGCTGTGGACCCCAGCAACACCAGCCAGATCATTGCAGAGCTGGTGATCCCCGAGGCCACCGGCGGTAGCTGGATCCGCGAGATGGGTCTTATCGATGCAGACGGCAACCTGATCGCCGTGGCCAACACCCCACCCAGCTACAAGCCGCAGCTGGCCGAAGGCTCCGGCCGCACTCAGGTGCTGCGCATGGTGCTCATCGTCAGCAGCGCGAGCGCGGTGGAGCTCAAGATTGATCCCAGCGTAGTGCTGGCCACCCGGCAGTACGTCGACGACGCCATCACCGTGGCCGTCAACCGACTGGACAACAAGCAGTCGGTACGCGTGGCCACCACGGCCAACCTGGTGCTGTCCGGCACGACCACCGTTGACGGCGTAGCCCTGGCCGTAGGCGATCGCATCCTGGTCAAGAACCAGGACACCGCCAGCCAGAACGGGCTCTACCTGGTCGCGGCCGGCACCTGGACCCGCGCGCTGGATGCCGACGCCAGCAGCGAGGTCACCCCGGGCCTGACGGTCTACGTTGAGCAGGGCACCGCCCAGGCCGACACCATATGGAAACTGGTCACCGATGCGCCCATTACCCTGGGTACCACGGCGCTGGCCTTCGCTGACATCACCAGCGGCTACGCCCCGCTCAAGTCGCCGGCCTTCACTGACAGCCCTACCGGACCGACGCCGGATCGCTTCGACAACTCCAAGCGTCTGGTCACCACCGAGTTTGCCAAGTTGCGCGGCCTTGAGCTGTCGGCGGTCAAGAGCGTGACCACCGCCGGCACCGCCTTGGCGGCGACCGATATCGGCAAGGCGGTTCGTATCAACCTTCCTGCCTCCGGCAGCATCCTGCTGCCCGCCACTGCTGATGTCCCACAGGGCGCCACGTTCTTGCTCAAGAACGTGGCGGCCGCGGCCGTGGTGGCGCTGACGCCTGCCGGCGCCGACACCTTGTCCCGGGCCGTCAAGCTGCTGCCCATGACCTCCCTGCTGCTGGTGGCTGTTCCCGCCGAAGGCCTCTGGGCCGTTTTGGCCGGCTCAGCCGAGGCGGTGGATGCCTTGGCCGCCGGTATTGCAGGTCAGTGGGCTTTCCGCAACAAGCTCATCAACGGCAACTTTGACCTGTGGCAACGCGGTACGTCGTTCACGGCCGCTGGCTACTGCGCCGACCGCTGGAAGATCGACAGCGCCAGCAATGTCACCGTCTCTCGAGGCGCCGCCTCGGCTCCCTACGGCAAGTCCTACCTGCTGCTGACTCCAACCGCAGCCAGTAACCAGCTGGGCATCGCCCAAACGCTGGACGACTTCGTTGCCATTCCACTGATTGGCAAGCGGGCAACCTTCTCGTTCCAGGCCAATGCCGGTACCGCTCAGTCCGTGACCGCCTACATCCAGAAATCGGCCACCGCCGCCTCCTCGGTCGGCGGTGCTGGGGGCTGGAGCACTATTGCCACCAAGGTCTGTGCCATCGGTTCGGCAGCGCAAACTTTCACTATCAGCGCCGATGTGCCCAACGATGGGACGGCGAACGGTTTGCGTGTAGCGTTTTCGATCACCAACGCTACCAGTGGTGCGGGCGGTATCGGTATCTGGGGCTGCCAGCTCGAGGAAGGGCCGGTCGCGACGCCGTTCGAGTTCCGCCATCTGACGCTGGAAGCCGTGCTCTGCCAGGCCTACTACGAGGTGGGTAACTGCGCCTATGAGGCCTATGGCGCCAACCCTAACTACGGCAGCTACTGGCACCCCTGGACCGTACGGAAGCGTGCAGCGCCCACGGTGGCGCTCATCAACGCCACCAGCGGTGCCAACTCCGGCATCCCAGCGGTTGCCTCGTCCAACCAGCAGGGTTTCCGACCCCGCGCCCTCTGTTCCACCACGGGCCAGCAAGTCTGGACCTGCGATTACATCGCCGACTCGGAGCTGTAAATATGAATACCTACCGAATGGCCGAAGACGGCGTCATCCGCCTGGCAGACAGCGCCTTCATCCCAGCCGACGAGCGCAACAGTGACTACCTGCGGTATCTGGCCTGGGTCGCCCAAGACAATCAGCCCGACCCTTTGATGTCATTGGCAGACGCGCAGGCCCTGGCGCTTTCCGAGCTAGAAATCGGCTGCGGGAACGCGATTGCCGCCGGCTTCTACTCGGCGGCGTTGGGCAAACCCTATCGCTACCCGGCCAAATTGACCGACCAGAGCAACCTGCAGGCATCCGTCCTGGCCTCCCTCTTCCCCAGCCTGGCCGAGGACTGGACCACCCCCTTCTGGTGTCAGGACGCCGCAGGCACCTGGGCCTACCGCCCGCACACCGCCGCCCAGATCCAGCGCGTAGGCACCGATGGCAAGGACGCCATCAATGCCTGCATCGCCCAGAAGATCCTGCTCGAGCAGCAGGTCGCCAAGGCTAAGACCCTGGCCGAGGTCGAAGCCATCACCTGGACGGCGCCGCAGTGATCCGCCTGGCCCTGTACAAGGCGCCGGGTGACACCTACGACCGCCTCATCCGCGCCTGGACCCGCAGCCCCTACTCACACTGTGAGCTGGTGCTGCCGGACGGCCGCTTCGTCACCAGCTCGCCGCGGGACGGCGGCGTGCGCGCCAAGGTGATCGAGCAGGATCCAGCGGTCTGGGACTTCCTGCCTCTGCCCTGGATCCAGACCGCCCACGTCGAGCAGCTGCTCGAGCAGGAAGCCGGCACCGGCTACGACTGGCTGGGCATCCTCGGCAGCCAGGTGCTCCCCGCCGGTATCCAGAGCTGGTCGCGGTGGTTCTGCTCGGAGTTCTGCGCCCACGTTCTGGACCTGGAACAGCCACACCGCTACAGCCCCGGGCAACTGGCTGAGGCCGTCCGCTGGGCCTCGAATCTTGGCTCGCTTGTGTAGCGGCCACCCCTACACATCCCGCCCCGCGACCCGCGCGCGCGGATCCGCCAGCCTGTGCAGCGTCACCTACCCACCTGCGCAGGCTTACCCCCCATGGCTGACTACCATCACGGCACGCGAGTCCAAGAGATCAATCAGGGCACGCGGTCCATCTCCACCGTTTCCACCGCCATCGTTGGCATGGTCTGCACCGGCAGCGATGCCGATGCCACCGCATTCCCCCTCAACACCCCGGTCCTGCTGACCAATGTCCAGGGCGCCGTCGGCAAGGCCGGCACCAAAGGCACGCTCGCGGCCTCCCTGCAGGCGATCGCCGACCAGGCCAAGCCCATGACCGTCGTGGTCCGCGTGGCAGAAGGCGCCACCGCGGCCGAGACCACGTCGAACATCATCGGCGGCGTCACTGCGGGCAAATACACCGGCATGAAGGCGCTGCTCGCCGCCAAGGCGCAGCTCGGCGTGGTGCCCCGCATCCTAGGCGTGCCCGGCCTGGACACCCAGCCCGTCACCACCGCCCTGGTCGCCATCGCCAAGCAGCTGCGCGGCTTCGTCTACGCCAACTGCAACGGCTGCGCCACCAAGGAAGAGGCCGTCGCCTACCGCAATCAGTTCGGCGCGCGTGAGCTCATGCTGCATTGGCCGGAATTCCTGGCCTGGTCCACCAGCGAGAACAAGACCGTCACTGTCAATGCCACCGCTCGGGCCCTGGGGCTGCGTGCGCAGCTGGACCGCGATATCGGCTGGCACAAGACCCTGTCCAACGCCACCGTCGAAGGCGTGACCGGCATCAGCAAGGATGTCTTCTGGGATCTGCAGGACACCGCCACTGACAGCGACTACCTCAACAGCAACGAGGTCACCACGCTGATCAACCACGACGGCTACCGCTTCTGGGGCTCGCGCACCTGCAGCGAGGATCCGCTGTTTGCCTTCGAGAACTACACCCGCACCGCCCAGGTGCTGGCCGACACCATGGCCGAGGCGCATTTCTGGGCCGTGGACAAGCCGATGCACCCGAGCCTGGTGCGCGACCTGGTCGAGGGCATCAACGCCAAGTTCCGCGAGCTGACCCGCCAGGGCTACTTGCTGGGCGGTGAGTGCTGGTACGACGCCGACGCCAACGAGAAGGAGTCGCTCAAGGCCGGCAAGCTCTTCCTGGACTACGACTACACCCCCGTCCCGCCGCTGGAAGACCTCACCCTGCGCCAGCGCATCACCGACCGTTTCCTGGCTGACTTCGCGACCCGCGTGAACGCCTGATCCTGATCACTCGGCGCCCCCTGGGGCGCCCTCTGGAGAGCCGCCCCTATGGCCATGCCCCGCAAACTCAAGAACCTCAACCTCTTCAACGATGGCAACAGCTACCTCGGCATTGCCAAGGGCTGCACCCTGCCGCCCCTGGGTCGCAAGATGGAAGCCTTCCGCGGCGCCGGCATGAACGGCCCGGTCAAGGCCGACCTCGGTTTCTCCGATGACGGCATCCAGCTGGAATGGACCCTCGGCGGCCTGGATCTCGTCGCTCTAAAGCAATTCGGCGCCGTGGGCGCCGCAGCCGTGCCCCTGCGCTTCGCCGGCGCCTACCAGCAGGACGACACCGGCGACGTCAGCGCGGTGGAGATCGTCGTCCGCGGCCGCCACGAAACCATCGACATGGGCGAGGCCACGCCTGGTGAAGACACCGAGCACAAGATCACCACCACTTGCAGCTACTACAAGCTGACCGTGGACGGCCAAACCGTCATCGAGATCGACCTCCTGGCCTTCGTCGAGAACGTCGGCGGCGAGGATCGCTTGGCCAAGCAGCGCGCCGCCCTCGGCATCTGATCCCTACCCTTTTCTGGCCCGCTCTGGCGGGCCAGCCCTAGCCTATTACCTGGAGTACCACTATGAGCACCACCACCCCCGAGCACGTCGTCGTCCTGGACCAGCCCATCGTCCGTGGCGAAACCACCATCGAGCAGATCACCCTGCGCAAGCCCAACGCCGGCGAGCTGCGCGGCATCACCCTGTCCGACCTGCTGCAGCTAGACGTCAACGCCATCGTCCGTGTGACCCCGCGTATCAGCCAGCCCACCCTCACCGAGGCCGAGCTGCGCGCCATGGATCCGGCCGACCTGGTCGACGTGGGCGGGAAGATCGCTGGTTTTTTGCTGAAGAAGTCCGACAAGGCGGCGCTCTACCCCGCCACGTAGAGGATGCGATGGCGGATCTCGCCATCACCTTCCACTGGCAACCAGCCCAGCTCGATGCGCTGGGCCTCGCTGAATTGATGGACTGGCGCGAACGCGCCCGCAAACGAGTCGCCCCTGATGGCCAATGACCTGCAGATCCGTGTCCTCCTGTCCGCCCTGGACAAGGTCACGGCCCCGCTCAAACGCATCGCCGGGGGCAGCTCCGCCACCGCCCGCGCCCTCAAGGAGGCGCGCGATCGCGTGAAGGAGCTCAACCAGCAGCAGCAAGACCTCACCGGCTACCAGCGCCAGCGTGAGGCCGTGCGCCAGAGCGCCGAGGCCCTCGCCAAGGGCCAGGAGAAGCTGCGCGGGTACCGCGAGCAGCTCAGGGCCATGGAGGCTCCGTCCGCCGCCTTCCAGAAGACCTTCGCCAACGCGGCCGCAGCCGTCGACAAGCTGCAGGCCAAGCACACCGCCCAGCGCAGTGAGCTGCAGCGCCTGCTGCCGATCATGCGCTCGGCCGGCGTCGACACCCGCGACCTTGGCGGCGCCCAGGCGCGCCTACAGGCGCAGCTCACCAGCGCCAATGCGGCAATCGACACCCAACGGGGCAAGCTCGAGCGCCTCAATCGCACTCAGGAAAAGCTGGCCAGCGCCCGCGGCAAGCTCAAGCGCGGCCAGGAGATCGCGGGCAACGCCGCCATGGCTGGGGCCAGCTCCGCCGCTACCGGCGCCGCGATCGGCGGCCCGGTGCTGGGCATGATCAAGGCCTTCGCCCCGGCCGAGGATGCGGCCACCCAGTTGCGTGCCTCCCTGATGCTGAGCGACGGCTCGGTGCCCAAGGAATTCAAGGAGATCTCCGACCTGGCCACCCGCCTGGGCGATCGCCTGCCCGGTACCACGGCCGAGTTCCAGGAAATGATGACCATGCTGGTGCGCCAGGGGATGTCGGCCAAGACCATCCTCGGCGGCATGGGCGAGGCTGCGGCCTACATGGGCGTCCAGCTCAAGATGCCGGCTACCGAGGCCGCCGAATTCGCCGCCAAGATGCAGGACGCCACCCGCACCAGCGAAAAGGACCTCATGGGCTTGATGGACACCATCCAGCGCGGCTTCTACCTGGGCGTCGACTCCAACAACATGCTCGAGGGCTTCAGCAAGATCAGCCCGGCGCTGGACATCATCAAGAAAGATGGCCTCGAAGCGGCCAATGCCCTCGCTCCCTTGCTGATCCAGCTCGACCAGACCGGCATGGAAGGCGGCGCCGCCGGCAACGCCCTGCGCAAGATCTTCCAGATGGGTATGGACACCACGAAGGTTGGCAAGGCCAACAAGGGGCTCAAGGAAAAAGGCATCAAGCTCGACTTCACCGATGGCAAGGGCGAATTCGGCGGCATGGAGAAACTCTACGCCCAGCTGGACAAGCTCAAGGGGCTCGACACCGAAACCCGCCTGGGCGTGCTGAAACAGATCTTTGGCGACGACGCCGAGACCCTAACCGCGCTCAACACCATGATGTCCAAGGGACTGGCCGGCTACCAGGAAGTCCAGGGCAAGATGAAGGCCCAGGCCGATCTGCAGATGCGCGTCAATGAGCAGCTGGGCACCCTGTCCAACGTCTGGGAGGCCGCCACGGGCAGCTTCACAAACGCCCAGGCCGCGTGGGGCGAGACCGTTGCGCCTCAGCTCAAGGAAATCATCACCTGGCTCGGCGACCTGGCCGCCAAGACCGGCGCCTGGGCCAAGGAAAATCCCGTCCTCGCCGGCAATCTGGTCAAGGTTGCCGCGGTGCTGTCGGCCATCTCCATCGCCTTCGGCACCCTCGCCCTCGGCCTGGCTGGCGTCCTCGGCCCCTTCCTCGCCCTGCGCTTCATGCTCGCCCAGGTCGGCATCCGCCTGCCCAACCTGATCGGCCTGCTGTTCAACCTTGGCAAAACCGCCCTGCCCCTGGTCGCTACCGGGCTACGCATCATGGCCGCGGCCGCCATCGCCAACCCCATCCTCGCCATCCTCACCGGCATCGCCCTCGCGGCGGGCCTGATCTATGCCAACTGGGACAAGGTCGGCCCCTGGTTTGCCGGCCTCTGGGCCGAACTCAAGGCCGGCGTCAACGGCGGGATCGGCGGCATCGCCAAGCTCATCCTCGACTTCTCGCCCATCGGCCTCTTCTACCGCGTCTTCGCGGCAGTCTTGAGCTACTTCGGAGTAGAGCTCCCGGCCAAATTCACCGACCTCGGCGGCATGCTCCTGGACGGCCTGGTCAGCGGTATCACCGGCCGTCTGGGCGCGGTGAAAGACGCCGTGATGAATGCAGGCGACAGCGTCATCGGCTGGTTCAAGGAAAAGCTCGACATCCACTCGCCATCCCGCGTCTTCGCCACCCTCGGCGATTTCGTCATGCAGGGTCTATCGGTCGGCCTGGCCAAGGGCGAGGACGGCCCCCTGGCGCAGATAGCCGGCACCGCCAAGCAGCTGGCCAGCGCCGGCGTGGTCGCCCTGGGCATCGGCACTGCCGCCACCCCGGCGCTGGCCAACGGCGTGACCTTCGACGACCGCCCGCCCCTGGCCGCCAGCGCCGCCCCGGCGCCGACCAGCGGCGACACCTACAACATCACCATCAATGCCGGCCCCGGGCTTGACGCCCAGGCCATCGCCCGCGAGGTCCAGGCCGCCCTTGCCCGCATCGAAAGCCAGAAGGCCGCCCGCGGCCGCAGCAGCCTAAGAGACAAGGACTGACACCCATGATGATGGCCCTCGGCAACTTCATTTTCAGCCTGCATACCCTCGCCTACCAGGAACTCCAGCGGCAGACCGACTACCGTCATGCCAGCAGCTCCCGCGTCGGCGCCGCGCCGGCCCGCCAGTTCCTCGGCAAGGGCGACGACAGCATCACCCTACCCGGCTGGCTCGCCCCAGAGCTCGCCGGCACGCCCAGCAGCCTCGACCTGCTGCGCTACATGGCCGGCACCGGCGGCGCCTGGCCGCTGATCGAGGGTAGCGGTCGCATCTATGGACTCTGGGTCATCGAGAGCATCAGCGAGACCAAGACGTTGTTTTTCCAGGACGGCACCCCGCGTCGCATCGAGTTCAGCATCGCCCTCAAGCGCGTCGACGACGACACCGGCCGCGAGCTGCTCGGCGTCGGCCTCGCCGGCATGGGCACCTTGCTCAGGAAGATTCTGTGATCCAGGAGCTGCTGGACCAGGCCACCGGCCAGCTGCGCGCCGTGGCCCAGGACCTCACCCAGGGCGCCAGCTACCCCCAGGCCCGCTACCGCGTCCTGGTCGACGGCAAGGACATCAGCGCCCTCATCGCCCCGCGGCTCATCAGCCTGGACCTCACCGACAACCGCGGCCTCGAGGCCGACCAGCTCAGCCTGGTGCTGTCCGACCATGACGGCCTGCTCGCCATCCCGCCCCGGGGCGCCACCGTGCGCCTCTGGCTCGGCTGGTCCACCACCGGCCTGGTCGACAAGGGCAGCTACATCGTCGACGAGACCGAACACAGCGGCGCGCCCGACGTCCTCAGCATCCGCGCCCGCAGCGCCGACCTGCGCAAGGGCCTCAAGACCAAGCGCGACCAGAGCTACAGCGCCACCACCCTCGGCGCCGTGCTGCGCACCCTGGCCGCACGCCAGGGCCTCACCCCGGTCATCGCATCCGACCTTGAGGCGCAGCAGGTCCTGCAGCTGGACCAAACCGGCGAATCGGACGCCAACCTGCTCACCCGCCTGGGCGAGGACTACGACGCCGTCGCCACCGTGAAAGCTGGCCGTCTGCTGTTCCTCCCCGCCGGCGGCGGCAAGGCCGCCAGCGGCGCCGACCTGGGCCACGTTACCCTCACCCGCCAGGACGGCGACCAACACAGCTACCTGCAAGCCGACCGCGAGAGCTACGACGCCGTCCGCGCCTTCTACTACGACGTCAACAGCGCCAAGAAACAGGAAGCCATCGCCGGCGGCGGCGACAACGTGAAGGACCTGCGCCACATCTACGCCGACCAGCTCTCTGCGCTACGCGCCGCCCGGGCCGAGTGGAATCGCTTGCAGCGCGGCACCGCCACTCTCACCTACCAACTGGCCCTGGGCCGACCGGAACTCATGCCCGAACTCACCTACACCCTCCAGGGCGTCAAGGCCGAGATCGACGCCATCATCTGGTACGGCGGCCACGTGCAGCACAGCCTCACCGCGGACGGCGGCTATACCACGCGCCTGGAGCTGGAAGCCAAGCTGCCCGAGGACCTGGTCGCTGACTTGGCCGACGAGAGCCAGGGCGACTACACCGGGATCATCGCCTACTACCGCGACCCCAAGACCGGCAAGGAACACACCCTCACTGCCGGCGACCAGAGCAAGCCGCGGCGGCTGCGGCATCTGTACGCGACGAAGGCGTCGGCGAAGCGGGCGGTAGAGCGGGAATACACCCGCCTGAAAGATCATTTCCCCACTTAAAACTGAACAAACGATGAACGGCGTAAAAATGATAGCTTTGAGCCATCAAGCACCCTAAAAAAATCCAACAAAATCAATAACATGGAAAGCATAAGGTATCTCAGAGCTTAACCTGAGTACTTGTTTTTCTACGTGCTAGCTGTCAATGTCTGCTTATCATCGTCAGGACCAGGCAAGGGCCTGACGATGGGAAGCAGAATTCGATGGTCGACTGTCAACATCATCATTATCTGTTGCCCAATTAGGCTGAAGCCCCTGCTTGGAAGCACTATGAACGAACGTTTCGAGAACTCTCCTCTGATCGAAATCATCGCTGAGTTGAGGTGGGACCTACCTGGCCATACTCAATCTGGCTTGCCTATGGGTATGCCAGTCATGCCTGTCATGCCCCCAGTAATACAGCAACATGAGCTTCCGTTTTCGACCCTGACTCGCAAGGTTGCAGAACTAGGCTATGGAAACTCTGAACGACTTGTTCCACCTGGCTTTCCATGCCTGGTTCATGAGCCCATCATCAGATACAGATTTACCGATTCGAGTAATGCGGCCAAGACGGCCACCCTTTACCAAGTCGGACCTGGAATATTTACAGCCAACGCTCTGCCCCCGTCTTATACTTCATGGGTGGACTTTGAGCCTACAGTAAAGCTAGGCATTGAGTCATTACTAGCTTCCGACCTTCCATTCTTATCCGAACAAACCTCCCAGGTATCTGTACTACTCCGCTATGTAGATGCATTTACCGATGACTACACCGACGGTAGGAATCTATTTGAATTTGCAAGAGATGTTCTTGGTATAAAACTTACTCTACCAGACGCATTCTCTAACGTTGATGGCGGCCTTCCAACGAAACTCCCCACCCTTCACCTCGTGCAGTCGCTACCATTTGGCGAACTCCAGCTCAAGTTTGCCGAAGGCCATGTGAGAGGCGACAAGGCAATTATTCTTGAAATGACAGCCGAGGTAGAAGAAAAAGTCGAGAAGGATTCTGCCTCTATCCTTCAGGCCTTCGCCGCCGCTAGAAATGCCATACATTCAGTTTTCATTGATTTAACCAAACCGATTCATGACAGAATGAAATTAGTCGAGGAGCGGATATGACCACCACTGCCTACCGTCTACAAAATTCTGTTTCGGAAACCACTCTTGACTTTGTCTTCCGAGATCGCACCTCAATGCATGACGGACTTGTCACGCATCAGACGCTGGAATCTCACGACATAATGCGCACGTTTAATGTGGGATTTCGAGAGGTTAAAAACGCGGTTCGTAAGTATTATGCTTCGTTTCAGTGGAACTCTACCGTAAGCACCACATTTGAAGTTTCTGAACGTGTTCGCAGCCACGGCTCCAGCCTTTGGGACGAGCCGCCGCAACTAGACTACTCATGCATGGTTTCTGATCTCAGGGCCGTTCTTGCCATGAACTATAGATCTACGTTCGCAGAAAGACTTGATCAACATTCGGCAGATCGCCTAGTCATGTTGATAGGCTGTCAAGAAAACTGGGATGGCCAAGGAGCCAAGGCTCTATCGCTTGCTTCTTTAAGAAAATGCGCGGAATTTATTACCGCGTACAATCTTAAAGATAAAGGCGTAGGCGTCTTCATGGATGATGAGGGCAATCTTGTATTGAACTGGCCAATTTCTAATCCAAAAGAAGATCGTATAGCAGAGATTACATTCGAAGAATCTGGCTACGCTTTCTACATAGATGGCTGGGATGACCGCATTGAGTTTCGCGAGTTCGACGAGAAGCTCAAGGAACATTTGCACCAGGCCATTTGAGAGTCATGCAATGCAGTTGAACCTACAGGAGTTGTTCGACAGAGCAATAATCAGGGAATTGGTTCCAGACGCAGAATCGATTGTTATCGCACTGCATCAACCGAGCTGGGACGACAAGCTTAACAGAGGCAGTAAAAGTACTTTCAATAAGCCCAACAAGTCAGCCTCTCGTCTTGCCGTACTTTCACTGGAAACGATCTTAGAAAATTTCAAAAATCAAATTGGCGGTGGCCAAACTCCAATTTTGGGCTACGGAATAATCACTGTTGAAGCTATCAAGTCAATTGGACGCGAAAGTGAGTCGGCAGTCGAATTCGAAGTGACTGTAGACCCATTACCTGAAAACCCTGCCCACGCCGAAATAATTCCTTATGAGCAAGGAAAGAAAAGCATAAAAGGAAGAGTACCTAATGGCATCTGTAGCAAGTTACTAAAAGCTATGGATGAGTACTCAATATCTGGTCAGAAAGTTTCTTAGCTCCTAAAGCAGCGAAAGCTATCCCGCCCGCGACAACAGCTCCCGCCGCATCTGCCACGCCGGATCGGCGGGTAACCGCCCCACGTGCAGCGCTGCCCGCCCGTACCGGGCATTGATCCGATCCACTACCTGCATCAGCTCGCTCGGGCGCCCCTGCCCGGCCGGGGCGAAGAGGTCTGGGGTGAACTCGTCCGTCTGCACGATGCTGCCCAGCACCACCGCGCACTTCGAGTAGGCGTAGCCCTCGCGATAGATAGGGTCCAGGCCAGCCAGCGCGGCCTGCACCAGGATGCGGGTGTCGTCGGTTGGGTGAGCGAGTTGGATGCCCAGGCTGCGGTAGTAGCGGCGGTCCTCGGGCTCGTGCTGGCCGGTCTGCACGCTCACCAGCAGCGTGGAGCACAGCGACCCCTGCTCGCGCAGCTTCTCGGCCGCCCGGGTCACGTAGGTGGCCATAGCCTCGCGCAGCGCCTCGAGGTGATACACCCGGTGGCCGAACATCCGCGAGCTGATGATCTCCTTCTTCAGCGGCGGCGCCTCATGCAGGCGCATCCACTGCTCGCCGCGCAGCTCCCGCGCCGTTCGCTCCAGGACGCGAGAGAACTCCTTGCGCAGCATCGATAGATCCGCCCGGGCCAGATCCTCGGCCGTGGTGATGCCGAGGCCCTGCAGGCGAGTGGTCAGCTTGCGACCTACGCCCCACACATCGCCCGCTGGTGCCAGCGGCAACAGGCGCCCTTGCCGGAGGGAGTCGGTGAGATCCACCACGCCCCCGGTCGCGCGCCAGGTCTTCCCGGCCCACTGCGCGAGCTTGGCCAGGGTCTTGGTCGTCGAAATCCCTACGCCGACTGGGATGCCCACCCAGCGCCGCACCCGCGCCTGGATTTCCCGGCCGAGCGCCTCAAGGTCACCCGGCATGCCGGTAAGATCCGCCCAGCACTCATCGATGGAGTACACCTCCAGGTCCGGCACCATGCCCTGGATGGTTCTCATCACGCGGTTCGAGACGTCGGCATAGAGCTCGTAGTTGGAGCTGAAGACGGCCACGTCGTGCTGCCGCAAGAAGGCCCGATTCTGGAAGTACGGCACGCCCATCCCGATACCCAGGGCCTTCGCCTCGCGGCTGCGCGCGATCACGCATCCGTCGTTGTTCGACAGCACCACCACCGGCCGCCCGTTCAGTTCCGGCCGGAACAGCCGCTCGCAGCTGCAGTAGAAGCTGTTGCAATCGATCAGGCCGTAGACGCTCATGGCCGTAGGTCTCGCATCAGGAAGTCCACGACGCCCCAGAGTTCGACCTCGCCGATAAGGTCGAGTGGCCGTGGGTGGCCATCGCTCCCGATCGTCGCCAGCAGCTGGTGCCGTTCCTGGTCAGAGAGGACGGTGCAGAGCCTGTGCTCGCAGTCGGCCACCACGATCACCGCCCGCCCGGGCTCAACGGAGCCCGCCCGGTCCACGACCAGGACGTCCCCCTGGTGGATGCTCAGGCCCGCCAGGGCCTCGCTGTTCACCAGCCAGAGCCAGAGGTTCGGCGCGCCCCAGCCAATCGCCTCATCGATCGAAAGCGGCAGCTGCGCGTGATCCTCGGCCGGGCTCTGGAAGCCGGTGATCTTCAGCCGCGCCTGGGAGAGCGCGAGCTGCGCGAGTCTGCGACCCCGTGTCTTGAAAGCGTCCATGATGGCACCTTGATACTGTACGTTTAAACAGTATAGGTGACGGCTTTAGAAGGAGGTCAACAGGAGATACGACGAGCGGCGTCTAACGGCGGGAAGGTAACGGGCCAGCGGCCCAGGCTAGGCTGCGCGCCAACAGGCAAACGCGCGCTTGATCGGCCTCGGACAGCTGACGAAAGGCATCAAGCAGATCCAGCTCGCCACTCACCAGGCATACATCGTCATCTCGACGTTGTTGCGGCTCAGCCTGGGGAAATCTCACCTGCTCCATGGTTGCATGACCCTCGCGATACTGTATTTGCATACAGTACATTCTGTGACGTAGGTCGCCAACCCTTAAGGAACCCTTGAAACAAAAAGCCCGGCTCTAGGCCGGGCTTTTGGATTCAGGGCTTGGGACAGCTATCCAGCGCTCGCTGGATCATCTCCGTGGGCACGGGCACTTTCCACGGGGTGGTGGTACCCACTGCCTTGGGATCCTCCCGCCAGATCGCCGATAGATCGCGCCAGCCCATCTTCGCAGCCTTGGATCGCGCGGAACCGTTGATCGCGTAGGTGCCGCCATTAACGCGAACCACGGTGTACGCCGGCGGCTCACAGTCCAGCAGCACTGATGGCACTGTGAAGGGCCAGGCTTCGCCGTATTCCTCGGCCGTGATCTTCACGCCGTCCTGCTTGGGCGGTGCTCCCAGGACGTTGATCACGAACCATCCCAGGGCGGTGGCGAAGGCAATGCCGTACAGGTAGTGCTTGAGGCGGACGCCTGGGTTCTTCACGCCACACCCGGGGCACACCTTCGCCGTGGGGGCCACTTGGTGGCCACAGGTCTTACAGGGTGTCAGCGACATGCTGTGCCTCCTGTGCTGGAGGCAGACGGCAAGCTCGTGAACGAGCGATTGTGATCGGTCATGGAACTGCTCCTTGTGGAATCCATGCTTCCCGGCCCCCATGGCCGGGGCCGACAGGGCTTACGCCTTGCCGGAATCCAGTGCGCCGTCAGCTGCGGCCAGAGCGAAGGTCATTCGACGAACAGCGTCTTTGCTGACATCGGACATTCCCCGGTAGTAGCCGACGACTTCCTGCTCATCGGGTGCAAGGGAGACTTCTTCCAGAGGCTGACGCTTCCCCGTCAGCACGTAGAGCACGTCGACGCCAGCTGCGGCGACGGCTTCCAGGTAGACGGAATCGGGATTCCGCTCTCCCTTTTCGTACTTGCCCTGCGAATTTCGATTCACGCCGCCTAGTTGACCTAATTCGTCCTGCGTCAACTGCAGGCGGTCCCTTTCTTGGCGCAATCTGTCGCCCAATGCACGCGCTTGCACACAAAATCCTTTGAAATGCGTCCGCTCGGGTGCATAATCAGCATCGAATGAACACGATTGAACACAGATGAACACTATGCCCGCCCCCCTTACTCCCGAGCAAGCCCGCGACAAGCTGGACCGCGCGGGCATGTCCATCGCCGAGTTCTGCCGTACCCATTCGCTGAACAAAAACTTGGTTAGCGACCTGCTCAACGGCCGGAAGAAAGGTCGCCGGGGTGAAGCCCACCGCGCGGCCGTCCTGCTCGGCATCAAGCAGGGCGAAATCCTGGCCACCGCTGCGGCGCAACAATAGGGCCAGCCGGCCCAGGGAGATACTGGAAGATGAAACGCCCTGCCCTAGAAACACGCCGCCAGGTCATCAGCGCCGTCATTTGCGCCTACCCCGGCGGCCGCGAGTGCGCCGCCGCCCGCCTCGGCCTGCCGCTTAAGAAATTCGACAACCACGCCTACGAAACCGCCGGCTGCCGCCCCCTCACCGACCAACAGATCCTGCTGCTCGAGCAAGAGACCGGCACCAGCTACCTGGTGGACTACCTCGCCGGCCAATACGGCGGTTTCTTCGTCCGCCAGGCCGAGGTCGGCGACCTGGACAACCTGGACCTCTACGCCCGCTCGGTGAAGACCGCCGTCAAGCGCGGCCTGGTGGACCAGATCATCGGCCAGGCGCTCGAGGACGGCGTCATCGACGAGCACGAGGTCGTCCAGATCCTCGGTGCCCACCGCCGACACATGGCGGCGCGCGAGGAAGAGGTCTGGGCCGTCATCACGTTGCATGCGGCCAAGGCGAACGGCCGCAAACACTAGCCCAAGGGCGAACCCTGAATTCCTGCCAAGGCGGCGGGAACGTAGTCGGCGCGGAGCGCCAGAAACCGGCTAGGCCGGAGCCGCCCATGGCGGCAGGGAAGGTAGATGGCTTTGTTCAAGAAACCAAAGAAGGGGCAGTTCTGGTGCTGCTTCTGTGGCGCGCCCCTGGTCTGCCGGACCAGCTGGTTCGCCCATGTATTCCTCCGCCAGCAGGTATACCAGTGTCACTTCGCGCCTTGCAGCGCATCGTTCTACGCCCGCACCGAGCTGACCCATCTGGCCAGCCCCAGCGGCCTACCCAATGCGCCGGCCTGTGAGTTGCCACCCAGCAACAACCATCTCAGGAAGATGGCGCAGAAGGTATACGAGAACAACCTTGTCATCCGCGAAGAGCAGCTGAGCTTGCTCAGGGATGAGATCGACGAAGACCAGCAGCAGCAGCAGCAGCAGCAGCAGCACGTCAGAGAGGACCTCGCATCGTGAACACTACCAACCATCCCAACGATTACCTCGACGCCATGCAGGCCGCCGCCTTCGCTTTCCTGCAGCGCCACGAAGGCGAACACCTCGGCCACAGCCAGCAGCTGTTCAACCGCGGCGTTGAGTACCTGCTGCAGATGGGCGTCCCGCAGCACACTTCCGAGCGCCTGGTCGCCCGCGCCGCTGACCAGCTCGAGGCCGTGAAAGGCCACCGCTTCCTGGACATCGACGCCAGCACCGGCGACGTCGTCGTCCTAGTCAACCCTGCCACTGGCCTGCGTTACCGAATCCCCGTCCAGGAGATCTTCGACGCGCTGATCGACGAAGACCCCGGCACGCGACAGAACGCCTCCCGCTAAGCCCCTGAATACCTGATCCATGCCCGCCTTGCGTGGGTATGGGTGAACTGCGCCTTTTTGCAGCGAGAAACATCATGCCGAACACCCTCTCCCTCCAGATCGAACTACCGCCGGCAGTCGCTGAGACCTACGCCCGCTGGCTCCAGGGCCGCGCCGACTACATCGTCAACCAGCACTGGAACGAACCGCGCTACCTCCGTATCGAGGACACCGAAAAGCGCCGCGCCGCCATCCTGCAGCGCTTCCCGTCCATGCTCGCCGCCTACCAGACCGCCGCTCAGATCCGCGCTCAGCTCGCCACCCAGGAGGCCAACTGATGCGCCGCCAGCTCGATGTCACCCTTCACCGCAACGCTGGCCAGCCCCTGGTCGTTTCCAACGACGGCGCCCTAGGTAAAGAGGACTACTGGACCCCCGCCGATCTGCGCGAGCTCGCCCGGGCCTTGAACATCCTGGCCACCGACGCCGAACGCCATGAGGGCAGCGACCTGCGCCTGGTGCGCGACCTCGGTACCGGCCACGCGGCGGAGTTCTGAGCATGCGTCAGATGGACCAGCAGCTCCGCGTCGACGTGCTCCAGCGCCTCGAGCGAGACCTCGGGATGCAGCACATCAGCGGCACCAAGTACCTGCGCAAAGGCGAGTGCCCGGCCTGCCACAAACGCGAGCTGTTCACCGATCACACCAACCCCTGGGTGGTGAAGTGCGGCCGCGAGGCGAAGTGCGGCCAGAGCTGGCACGTCAAGGAGCTGTTCAGCGAGCTGTTCGAGGACTGGTCCGAGCGTTTCAAGCCAAGCGCCGACGCTCCGGCTGCCAGCGCCGACGGCTACCTGCAATTCGCCCGTGGCTTCGACCTGGCCCTGATAAAGGGCTGGTACAGCCAGGAGAACTACTGGGACCGTGCCCAGGGCCTCGGCTCGGCCACCGTGCGGTTTCCCCTGGCCAAGGGCGGCTACTGGGAGCGACTGATCGACCGCCCGGCTCGCTTCGGCAAGCAGAAGGCGCGCTTTCAGCCTGGCGCCAGCTACCGCGGCGTCTGGTGGTGCCCACCCAGCCTCAATCTGCAGACGGTCAAGGAGCTCTGGATCGTCGAGGGCATCTTCGACGCCATTGCTCTGGCCCACCACGACATCGCCGCCGTCTCGGCCATGAGCAGCAATGCCTACCCTGAGGAATCGCTCAAGGCGCTGGCCAGCAGCCGCCAGGGCAGGTTGCCCAAACTGGTCTGGGCTCTGGACAACGAGCCTGGCGCCCACCGCTACACCCGCCGCTGGGCACGCCAGGCTCGCGAGCTGGGCTTCACCTGCGAGGCAGCGCAGATCCCTCAGCCCGGCCGCAAAGTCGACTGGAACGACCTGCACCAGCGCTGGGCCTTCGAGCCGGACGACGCCAAGCGCATCGAGCGCCGCGAGAAAGACCTTAAGGAGGCCCGCCACCACGGCGCTCTGCTACTGGCCGACACCGCCGCGGAAAAGGCGGTGCTCATGTACGAATGGCGTGAGCGGCACGAATTCCACTTCACCTTCGAGAGCCGCCTCTACTGGTTCAAGCTGGACCTGGACAAGTACAACAAGGCCCTTGCGCACCTCGAGGAATCCGAGCGCGACGAAGACCGCGAGCTGACAACCAAGCAGCAGCGCGACAAGGCCATGCGCCTGGCCGGCAACGTGGTGGAGATCGCCAACTGCGCGCCCCAAGCCCTGTACTTCCAGCGCAATGAGGTCACCGACGAGTCCTGGTACTACTTCCGCGTGGAGTTTCCTCACGACGGCGCCCCGGTGAAGAACACCTTCACCGGCGCCCAGGTCGCCGCCGCCAGCGAATTCAAGAAACGCCTGCTCAGCATGGCCGCCGGCGCCGTCTTCACCGGCAGCGGTACCCAGCTGGACAAGATCATGAAGGACCAGCTCTTCGGCCTGAAAACTGTGGAGACCATGGACTATGTCGGCTACAGCCGCGAGCACGGCTGCTACGTTTTCGGTGACCTGGCGGTGCGCGATGGCCAACTGCACCAGGTCAATGACGAGGACTATTTCGACTTCGGCAAGCTGCGCCTGAAGACCCTGCAAAAGACCATCGGCCTCAAGCCCAACCCTGCCGCCGGCGACTACCGCAGCGACTGGCTGCCGTTGCTCTGGACCTGCTTCGGCGCCAACGGCCTGACCGCGCTGACCTTCTGGTTCGGCTCCCTGTTCGCCGAGCAGATCCGCGCCCGCTACCAATCCTTCCCTTTCCTGGAAGCCACCGGCGAGGCCGGCGCCGGCAAGACCACGCTGCTGACTTTCCTCTGGAAGCTGTTCGGCCGGGCCGGCTACGAAGGCTTCGACCCGTCCAAGTCCTCCACCGCCGGCCGCAGCCGCGCCATGGGCCAGGTCGCCGGCATGCCCATCGTCCTCATCGAGGGCGACCGCAACGACCCCGAGAAAGCCCACGCCAAGAGCTTCGACTGGGACGAGCTCAAGGACTTCTTCGGCGGTGGCACCCTGCGCACCCGCGGCATGAAGACCAGCGGCAACGAGACCTACGAGCCGCCCTTCCGCGGCACCATCGCCATCAGCCAGAACGCTCCGGTCAGCGCCTCCGAGGCCATCCTCACCCGGATCGTGAAGCTGCACTTCACCCGCCCGGTACTGACCGACGAGAGCCGCGCCGCGGCCGACACCCTGAGCCGTATGGACGGCGAGGCCCTGAGCCACTTCCTGCTGCTGGCCACCCGCAAGGAGGCCGAGGTCCTGGCCCGCTTCCACGAGCTGTTCCCGCAGTACGAGGCCAAGCTGCGCCGCCTGGGCGACACCTGCTTCTGCTGCGGTGCGCGTCTCGGCGCCGAAAGTCATCGCTGCAGCAGTTGCCAGAGCGACTTGGTCGGCCACCTGCGCATCGAGCGGATCGTGAAGAACCACGCCATGTTCCTCGCCCTGCTCGACTGCCTCTCCCTAGTGGTGGCCATTCCCCAGGAAATGGTCCGCCAGACCCAGCGCACCATCGTCCGCATCGCCCTGGAACGCCAAGCCGCCATCAGCGCGGACAACCCGGTCGTCACCGAATTCTGGCAGGTCTACGACTACCTCCAGTCGCTCAGCGAAAACCCGGTCGTCAACCACAGCAAGAACCCCGCTGAGGTGGCCATCAACCTCAACGAATTCATCGAGCGCGCCGCTGAGCACCGCCAGCGCCTGGCTGACATGAGCACCTTGCGCGAGCTGCTCAAGGACTCCCGCCAGTTCCGCTATCTCGACAACAAGGCCGTCGACAGCCGCATCCGCGAGCTGCAGCGCGCTGCCGCCCCACTCGACAACCGCCCCAGCAAGGTTCGCTGCTGGGTCTTCAGCAACCCTTACTACCAGCCTGCAGAGAAGGCCGGCAAATCGCGCTAGCGAACACCAGAAACGAAAAGGCCTGGGAGAGCGGCAACTCCCCCAGGCCCCACCACACCCCCCGGAGAATCATCATGCAAATGACCCAGAGCAGCAGCACTAACCAGCCTACCACGCTCCACCCGATCCTCATCCGCCGCTGCAGGGCAACCGCCCTGCTCGGCGAGGCATTGATCCGCTACCAGATCAGTCGAACCCTGAGCGACCGCATCCACCTCCTGGCATTGGCAAGCATGGCCAATGCCCTCGGCGCTCTGACGGACCAGGAAGCCCAGGTGGTAAACACGACGCTGGCCGTCCCGGCTCGTCGCCAGGAGCACCCCCATGAATAGCGGTAGCATCTTCCAGAGCTTCACTGACAGCCTCGATGGGCCTGAGGAGACTGAATGACCGTCAAGTTGGACAGATTCCTGAGGGAGGAAGAGGTGGTAGCTGTCACCTCCCTTTCTCGCGCCACCATCTGGCGACTGGTCAAGGCGAAGCAGTTTCCACCGCCGATCAACATCACCCCGGGTAGGGTAGGTTGGCGTGAGTCAGCCATTGCGGCCTGGCAAGCAGATCCGATGCAATGGGAGGATCACGGGGCTGCCTGAGCGGTCCCTATTGAATGACGTTCCGCTCCAACCACTCCGCCCAGACCTGCAGGCCGGCGCGCTTCTCCTCGAAATAGTCGTAGCGGTCGTAGTGCTTCGAGGAAACATCGCTGAAGGCATGGCCCTGGATGCGGTCGCGCAACTCCTTGCTCATACCGGCGCTGGCCATCAGCGTCTTGCAGGTCCGCCGCAGGTCGCGCAGCGTGAAGGGACCGGCGAATGCCTTCTCATGCCGCTGATAGAGCTTGGTCACCGCTCTGGACAGCGACTGGACGTTGAGCGGCTGGCCCTGGACCCGGCCCTGGAACGGATAGGGGCTGTGCTCATCGATCTCGGCCATCGTGTGCAGCACCTGCCGCATCGGCTCATTGAACGGCACGACGTGCAGCTGTCGCTCCCCCTGGACCCGCCCCTTCGCGCTGCGAATCACCAGGTGATCGTCGTGGTACATGGAGCGATCGGACGCGAGCAACTGCTCAGGCCGCTGGCCACCGGCAGCGATCAGGAAGCGGACGAGCTCGGCGGTGGTGAGCGACAATTTCTCTGGCAGCAGCTGCCACAGCGTCCGCAGCTCAACCTTGGATAGCGCCCGGTCCCCAGGCTGCTCCCAGTCTTCTTGCACCGGGATGCTGGCAACCGGGTTGCTCTGCAGGCCAAAGCGCACCTTCACCTGCAGATAGCTGCGCGGGTTGTACTCCTGCTCCAGGCCGGCTTGGAACGCCGCATGAAGCTGCGAACGTAGGCGGTTGCAATAGGTGGTCACGCCGTTGTCGATCATCCGGCTGATGATGTCGCGGATGTCCGCCGGACCGATCAACGAAGCAGGCCGCTTCACCAGCGCCGGGAACGGCTCGCACACGTAATGCCGGAACGACCAGGCAACATTTCCCGCCGAAGCCGCGCCCTCCCCCTCCAGCTTCGCCAGGTACGAATCCAGCAGCTCCTGGAACGTGCCGGCGGCAGCCGCCACCTCCTTCTCGTCGCGACAACGATCGCGCGCATCCGCCAGGGTCATTTCCGGCCAGTTACCTAGCTTCCGCTTGCTCTTCTGCTCGCCGACCCGGCGCTGGTAGTAGAACTCCTTGGTGCCGTTGGGCCTCACCCGCAGCACCAGGACACCCTCGCCCCGCGCCGTGCGCCCATCTGAAACCGAATATTCCTTCTCCCGCGCCTTGAGCGCGCGAATCTGCTTTTCCGTGAGCACGTTTGGGGTCCGTTTCTGGGGGCCGTTCGCCGGAAACAAGGTGATTCCACCTGAGACAGCATGAGACAGCCCGAGGCCGTTTAAACCCGCGATTCTACTGGGTTCCAGCGCCAATCTGATACTCGATGAAGCAACCTGAGATTCTAGGCGGAACAGTTTCCCAAGCTCATGACATGGGATTGAGTTCCTGTACGCACGCCATTCAGTTAAGAGTGCTGCAAAGGTTCAGATGCAGCATGGCTTTCCTGGCTCATGCAGACCGCGACAGCCTTTCACGCCTTGCCAGGGCCTGCCTGAAAAGTCGCCCAGCGAAGGGTCGGGCCGCCCCGCGAAAAAGGCCGAGGAAGCGGACCGGGCTCGCGTGCGAGTTTACGAGTGGTAAATGAGCATTCCGATGGGCAGCCCAAGCCATAGGCTGGCGATCCAGGTCTTTTTCAACGAAGCATCACCGATGCGTGGACACTTTTCATACAGAGCCTAAAGACCTTGCAGCCATCCGACCCCAAGCCAGCCGTACCCTCTGTTTTCAAATGAAAAACCTTACCGGAAGCGGCCATTTGCCGCCATATCACCTATGCACCCAGCGCAAAGATAATTTTCTCCAAAGCGGTATTGTTGCTTTTTTATTTGTTTTCTAGAGTAGTCCGCCTTCGGCAGCTGAAGTCTCCTGATGTCGCAGCAACTCGATACCCATCAGTTTCGAGCAGATGGAAAGTTACTAATTAAGGAGCGATAGATTGAGTAAAAAATGCGATCTTCATTACTCGGAAATGGTTCGTAAAAGCTATCAAAGGCTACCTGGCCAGGGTTTATGGACCTGGATAACCGCCAAAGAGTTACCCGACCGAGAAACGATGTGGCACTCGACTGGATTGGAGTGCCTACTGTGGTCATGCTTATGGTTTTTCGGCGGAATAGCAGGCGCCATTGCAATTTTGCAATCAGATATCAACTCGATCTGGCTACTGCTGCCCACCCTCTTCACGGTGGGAGGTGCCAGATATATCGTCGCAACCATAATTCATCACGCAGTGCACCATACTGTTTTTGACACGCCGCTTGCCAATAAAGTCGTCGCTGAGGTCTTTTCAACCATCACCCTTGTCCAACCCTATGAAAGCTATCGCCGCTTTCATGTCTTCGAGCATCATGGCAAGGACTTTTCAACCGGGGAGGATCAGGATCTCGCAGCCATCTATAAGCTGGGGCTATGTCCAGGACTTTCGGTCCCGGAACTCAAGCTTATTCTACTGGCCCAATGCATAAATCCGATATTTCACCTGAACTTCTTCTTTGGAAGGATAAAGTCAAACATAGTCGGGGTCCCTCTATATCGGCTTGCCATGACGGTGGCGTGGCTGTCAATACTGACGTGCACTGCCTACTGGCTAGGATTAAAAGACTTTCTCGTTGCTATCTTGCTTCCCTGTACGGTGCTGTACCAAATCTGCTCGCTATTGCATTTAGTGACCGAGCACGCCTGGGTGATCAGGGCGGAGGACGAAACGGTAAAACAGTCCCACCATCAAAACAGCCTGGGCCGCTTTTGTGGCGAAGCCGTTCCGCATCACCACAGCAAAGTCGTCTCTTCGATCATGTGGACAGTGTGGGGGTTCAAGCATTTAGCCTGGCATATTCCTTGCCGAATCCTCTTCGTCCAAGGCTCGCTGGCAGTGCACGATTGGCATCATAGACACGGTGGCAAAAGAGACTGGCCCAATGCCATCCAACATCGAGAGGAAGAAGTCCAGAAAGAAAAATCCCAGGGTGTATATACCTATACGGACATCTGGGGCTTCTCGAACTGCGTCGAATACGCCCTAACCCGGATCAGCGAATCAAGCCTGACCATAGACACGACCAACCTGTCGTACAGACTGAACTAAGGATAACGTATGGACACTGTCATGCAGGATACGCCCCTCAAGAGCAACCCGCTGAACATCGTGAATGGATTTCGCTATGTTCCTGGCGACCACTACCTAGAAAACATCACATTCAAGCAACTGAAAGACTTCAAGCAGTTCTATGCGCAGCAGGTCACCGAAGACCCCTATGCCCCCGGCGTTCGCGATCGAGCCATGATCAAGCTTGTTTTCAATCCTTATTCACTGAAACTCAGCGTATCGAATACCCAAAACTATTTTCAGTCTTATGGAGCAAACGAAACGGACGGCGGCAAAGTCAGAGTTTTTCCACCGCTTTCTGAATCGATCGTTGACGATCCTCTGTTCCTAACGGTATTACGCAAAGATGCCGAACTGATGCGTGAATATTGCAACCGCATGGGTAAAGATGAGCTCAACCTGAGCATTCACCTTATCAGGTACAAGTCCATCGAAGGGGGCGCCTCATATAGCTCGCCGGTATGGCTGCATCTAGACGACGAACCGCTTGTCTTCATCCACCTGATCAATCTTACAGAAAACGCACTAGGTGCAGACAATGTGATTTCCGAGATGGACAATAAGCCGAAGCATGTCCTTAGATTAACCAAGCCTCTCGACACTTTAATTGTGGACACCATGAAAAAACATGCGGTAACTCCCCTTGGCTCTACGGGAGGAGTCGCTTATCGAGACGTCATGCTGGTTAATCTCGAAGCAGAAGTACAACAAAAGAAATAAGGAGTACGTGATGGCCCTGACGGATGAAAAACAAGGGCAGATAACCATGGCAATTGCCATGGTTATCTCCGGCACGATTGGCTATTTCGTACTCAAATCTGGCCAGTCGCCCTTGAACGTCGTTTTCTTTCGCTGCGTGATTGGTGGAGTGGGATTGGCCGGGTACTGTTTGTTCAAGGGCTATCTGAAGAACCTGTATCTCAGCAAGCTCCAGCTTTTCTTGCTATTTGCTGGAGCGATCACCCTGATCTTCAACTGGGTCTTCCTCTTTACCGCTTACAACTTAACCTCAATCGGCATAACCACTATCATCTACCACCTTCAACCATTTTTCCTGCTGTTTTTCAGCATGCTCGCATTGAAGGAAAAGTTCAGCAGATCGAGTTTCTGTTGGCTGGCGGTGGCCTTTTTCGGCTTGGCCGTAATAGTCAGCCCGGAAGGCAATGGATTCGACAGTAGATTCCTTCTAGGCTGTGCGAGTGCCTTGTGTGCCGCTATGCTGTATGCCATCACCACCCTGATGACGAAAAAGCTCTCGGGGATCGTCCGACCAGAAGTGATTGCCACGAGCCATATGGCTATAGGGGCAGTCATATTCTTGTTCCTGGCGGATTTTTCCAAACTGCCTGAGCACCCTGAAGCGTGGAGAAGCATTTTCATTCTGGGCGCTTTCCACACGACCATCATGTACCTAATGCTCTATACCGCCTTTAAAAAAGCCAGCACCTCCAGCCTGGCCATCTTGGGATTCATATACCCGATAGTGGCTGTCGTGGTGGATTACTATGCGTTCGGCCATCTCATCAGGCCGCATCAAATCATAGGAGCAGCGTTGATTCTGGTGGCCGGGATCTCTTACAACCGAGGCGTTAGATTTCCAATCATAGGACGGCGCCCGGAGATCAAGACGTGAGCCACGACATAGCAAGAGACATTGCAACCTCACTGACGGAAAATGAAGCTCTTCCGTTATATGACCTAGTTGAAAGGACACCGCTTGGCGAAGCCAAAAAACTTTCAGCCAAGCTCGGAAACAGAATCTTCTTGAAAAGAGAAGATATGCAGGGAGTAAGATCCTTCAAGATCAGGGGTGCTTACAAGAAGCTTCTTTCTCTATCCAAAAAACAGCGCGCCTACGGAGTGATCACCGCCTCTGCCGGCAATCACGCACAAGGCCTGGCTTGTGCAGCACGCCACCTCGGTTGTGCAGCCACCATAGTCATGCCCGCTACCACGCCCACAATTAAAATAAAAGGAGTCCAGGAGTTCGGTGCAAACGTCATTTTGCACGGCGATACGTTTGCTGAGGCCCTCTCGCTTGCTCACCAGCTCCGTGACGCAGAGGGACTTGAGTTCATCCATCCCTTTGATGATCTTGAAGTCATCAAAGGACAAGCCACCATTGCGTTGGAGCTTCTAGAGCAGCGTCCTGCAGGCATGGACTATATATTCGTTCCGATAGGAGGTGGCGGCCTCATTGCCGGTATCGCAGCCATCATCAAACACCATTCCCCCAATACGGTAATCGTCGGCGTGGAGCCAGATGACGCAAACTGCATGCAAAGAGCGATATCGCTCGGCCAACCCAGCAAATTATCGAGTGTTGGAATCTTTGCTGACGGCGTCGCGGTAGACCTGGCAGGAAGCATCACCTACGACATTTGCAAAGACACTATAGATCACATAATAACCGTAAATTCGGATGAGATCTGTACTGCTATCAAGGACGTTTTCGAAGACTCACGCGCGTTGCTCGAGCCTTCTGGTGCCCTTGCAATTGCCGGCGTAAAAAAATTCTTCGCCAACCGGAACGTGGAAAACAAGTCAGTCGTAGCCATATGCAGCGGGTCCAACCTGAACTTTGACCGACTAGGCTACATCTGCGAGCGCGCCCTCTTGGGTGACAAGCAAGAAAAGCTGTTTGCAGCCATTATCACTGAACAGCCTGGAAGCCTGAAGAACCTCTGCGCAAAGGTAAAATCGCTGAACATCACTGAGTTCAACTACAGGCGGTGCCTGGGCGACAAAGCAGCCGTCTTCATTGGGCTGAAGAAAACCAACGACACTCAAGAAAGCGCCTTCTTCCACGAAGAAAACCTGAACGGCATCCGCGTGATCGATCTGAGTCACGACGAAGTGGCGAGAGCTCATGTCCGACACATGATCGGCGGAAAGTTATCCCATACACGCGAGACCATCTATAGAATTGCCTTCCCCGAACGACCCGGCGCCTTTCACAATTTTCTCGCCTGCTTGGAGGAGCCGACGGCCATTACCCTACTTCATTATAGAAACCATGGAGCGGCACAGGGCGATGTGATTATAGGGCTGGAGTCAGCGGCGAACATAGAAGAGCCATTCGAACAAAGAATGGACCAGCTAGGCTATATATACGACGTAGTCACCACCAATGAATCCCTCTCGATATTCTTGGATTCCGTTCCATACCACGACAGCCACTTCAGCGCCGTAAAATCCACGTCCGCTTCGCTGGTTTTCTAGCGAGATGTGGCGCCCTGGAAAGGCTGCAGGCCCCCTCCAGGGTGTCTATCAGGCGTAAGCATGAACGGCGCTTTGCGCCTTGTCAGTCTGGCTCGCCGGTAGACCGTTGCAGGCGCTCGCCTTTCCCTCTGTTACGTGGAGCCTTTCTCTTATCGGCACACCGTCGCGCTCGGCACTGAATAGTGATCTTTGGCGATGGCCTTGCCCCTGGCGACTCTCTGCTAGCACCAGCGGATAGCCGAAGGTAAAGATGAACCTGGCAAACGGGTTGGAAGAGGGTGGACGTTTACCCCTCCACCAAGCCCTTCACCCGCTGCGCCAGGGTGTCCACGGCGAAGGGCTTGGTCAGGATGGCCATGCCAGGCTCCAGATGGCCGTCGCTGAGCAAGGAGGTTTCGGCGAAGCCGGTGATGAAGAGCACCTTGAGTGCCGGGCGGTGGACGCGGGCGGCGTCGGCCAGTTGGCGGCCATTCATGCCGCCGGGCAGGCCGACGTCGGTGACCAGCAGGTCGATACGGGCATCGGAGTGCAGCACTTCCAGGCCGCCGGCGCCGTCGGCGGCCTCAATGATGACGTAGCCCAGTTCGCGCAGCAGGTCGGTGACCAGCATGCGGACGGTGGGCTCGTCGTCCACCACCAGCACGGTGGCATTGGCCCCCTCCAAGGTACCCTGAAGATCGCAGGCGCGCGCGGATCCGCTCGGGCATTCCGCCGGCCGCAGGGGCAGGTAGAGGCAGACGGTGGTACCTTCGCCCACTTCCGAGCGCAGCCGCAGTTGGCCGCCGGACTGGCGGGCGAAGCCGTAGATCATCGACAGGCCGAGGCCGGTACCCTGCCCCATCGGCTTGGTGGTGAAGAAGGGTTCGCAGGCCTTGGCGGCGACCTCCGGGGTCATGCCGCTGCCGGTGTCGGTCACGCTCAGGTGCAGGTAGCGGCCGGGAGCCATTTCGAAGCCGTTGACTCCTTGCACTTCGATGAGGCGCTCGCTGGCCGCGATGAGGATGCGACCACCGGCAGGCATGGCGTCACGCGCGTTGATGCAGAGGTTGAGCAGGGCGTTTTCCAGCTGGGACTGGTCCACCAGCAGTGGCTGGTTGTCCGGCAGGCTGTTGAACTGCACCTGGATGGCCGGGCCGACGGTGCGCTGCACCAGGTCGAGCATGCCCCCCACCAGTTGGTTGACGTCGGTCGCCTCCGGCGCCAGGGTCTGGCGGCGGGCGAAGGCCAGCAGCCGGTGAGTCAGGGCCGCGGCGCGCTTGGCGCTGCCCTGGGCGGCGGTCAGGTACTTGTCCAGTTCGGTGAAGCGCCCCTGGCCGATACGCAGGCCCATCAGGTCGAGACTGCCGGAGATCCCCGCCAGCAGGTTGTTGAAATCGTGGGCGATACCGCCGGTGAGCTGGCCGACGGCCTCCATCTTCTGCGATTGGCGCAGCGCCTCTTCCGAGCGCCGCAGTTCTTCGGTGCGCTCTTCGACGCGCTGCTCCAGGGTGGCGGTGAGGTCGCGCAGATCGGCCAGGGCGCGGTCGCGCTCGTCGGCCAGGGCGCGGCGGGCATCCACGTCCAGCAGCACGCCGGGAAAGCGCAGGGGCGTGCCGTCCGGCGCCAGTTCGACGTGGCCATTGGCCTCCAGCCAGTAGTAGTGGCCATCGCGCCGGCGCACCCGGTATTGGTGGGCATAGCGGCCGCCGCGGCCGATCACCTCGGCGATGGCGGCGGCGAGCCCGGCCTGGTCGTCCGGGTGCACGTTCGCTACCACTTGGGCCAGGCTCAGGCCGTCGCGCCCCAGGGCCGGATCGAGACCGAAATTGACAGCGAAGGCCTCGTCGACGGTGAATCTATCGGTGGGCAGGTCCCAGTACCAGGTGCCGATGATGGCGCCGGCGGCCAGGGCCAGTTGCACGCGCTCGGCGGCCGCCAGCACGCTGCTTTCCGCGGCACGGGCGCTGTCGAGCTCATCGATGCGTGCCGAGAGTTCCTGTTCGAGGGTGAGGTTGTGCCGCCGCAACGCGGCTTCCGCCACATCGCGCTGCCGATGGGCCTGAACGCTGGCGGTGGTTTCGGTGGTGATGTTGAGCATGCCGACGATGGATGCGCCGTCCCGCAGGGGGCTGTAGGAAAAGCTCCAGTAGGTGTCCTCGGGATAGCCGTTGCGGGTCATCACGAAGTGCTTGTCGACGAAGTGCAAGGCCTCGCCGGCCAGTACCCGGTCGATCAACGGCCCGATCTCGTCCCACAACTCCGCCCAGACCGCCTGGACCGGCTGGCCCAGTGCCGCGGGATGCCGAGCGCCGAGAAAGGGCGCATAGCCATGGTTGTAGATCAGCGTCTGCTCCGGCCCCCAGGTGGCGCACATGGCGAAGGGCGAGGCCATCAGCATTTCATAGATGGCGTCCAGCGCGGCCGACCAGTCGGTGCGCCGTCCCAAGGGGGTGGTTTCCCAGGCGAAGGATTCGAGATAGGACAAGGGCGACTCACTGGCAGAGGCACGGATGGATCAAGCGGTCGCCCGGGTCCTCTGCATTGGGCCCGGTCGAGTCATGATAGGCAGCTACGCCAGTACCCACCAGCCCTACGAGCGACCGACGGTGCGAGGCCAGCCACCAATGGTAGGACTCCCCTGCGGCATGCTGTCCGGGCAAAACGACTGGCACCCCCGCCGCGCATCTCTTACCTTGTCCGCCCCGCCGCTTCCTGCCAGGTATCCGCTCGTCATGTCCGTGTCACCCACTCCGCCCGAAGGGCTGCAACGCAGCCTGTCCAATCGTCACCTGCAACTCATCGCCATCGGCGGCGCCATCGGCACCGGGCTGTTCATGGGCTCGGGCAAGACCATCGCCCTGGCCGGCCCCTCGATCCTGCTGGTCTATCTCATCATCGGCAGTGCGCTGTTCTTCGTCATGCGCGCGCTCGGCGAGCTGCTGTTGTCCGACCTGGACTACAAGTCCTTCATCGATTTCTGCACCGACCTGCTCGGGCCCTGGGCGGGTTTCTTCTGCGGCTGGACCTACTGGTTCTGCTGGATCGTCACCGCCATCGCCGATGTCATCGCCATCGCCGCCTATGCCCAGTTCTGGTTCCCGAGCCTCGCGCCCTGGATCCCGGCGCTGCTCTGCGTGCTGCTCCTGCTGGGGCTCAACCTGGTCACGGTGCGGCTGTTCGGCGAACTGGAGTTCTGGTTCGCGCTGATCAAGATCGTCGCCATCTGCGCCCTGATCGTCACCGGCTTCGGCCTGGTGGCCTGGGGCTTCCAGTCGCCCGCGGGCAACGTGGCTAGCCTGGCCAACCTGTGGAACGACGGCGGCTTCTTCCCCATGGGCCTGGGCGGCTTCTGCGCGGGTTTCCAGATCGCCGTCTTCGCCTTCGTCGGTATCGAACTGGTGGGCACCACCGCTGCCGAGACCGCCGACCCCAGGCGCAACCTGCCGCGCGCCATCAACTCCATTCCAGTGCGCATCCTGGTGTTCTATGTGCTGGCGCTGGTGGTGATCATGGCGGTGACGCCCTGGCGCCAGGTGGTGCCGGACAAGAGCCCCTTCGTCGAACTCTTCGTGCTGGCCGGGGTGCCCATGGCCGCCAGCCTGATCAATTTCGTGGTGCTGACCTCGGCCACCTCCTCGGCCAACAGCGGCATCTTCTCCACTAGCCGGATGCTCTATGGCCTGGCCCGCGAAGGCCATGCGCCGCGCGCCCTCACCCGCCTGTCGCGGGCGGCGGTGCCGGCGCGCGGGCTGCTGCTGTCCTGCCTATGCCTGCTGCTGGGCACCGTGCTGATCTACCTGATCCCGAACCTGGTCACCGCCTTCACCCTGGTCACCACCCTGGCCGCGGTGCTGTTCATGTTCGTCTGGTCGCTGATCCTGCTGGCCTGGCTGGCCTATAGACGCAATCGCCCGGAGCAGCATGCCGCCTCGACCTTCCGCCTGCCGGGTGGGCGCTGGGTGTGCTACGCCGTGCTGGCCTTCTTCGCCGCGGTACTGGTGCTGCTGACCCTGCAGGACGACACCCGCCAGGCGCTGCTGGCCAGCCCGCTGTGGTTCCTGCTGCTCGGCGTGGGCTACGCCTGGCAGCGCCGCCGCACCGCACGGGCGGCCTGACGGCTGGCGCGCGGGCTTCACCTCACCGACCAAAGCTCGTCGAAACAGGTGGTGTAGCGCGGGCTGAGCAGGTCGCGGCGCATCTGCCAGGCGGGATCGCGGGGGATGCGCGCGGGTCTCAGGGTCTCGCGACCGAACTTGCCGTTGATGGCGTCCAGGGTCGCCATCAGTCGGGTGCTGGCGGGGTCCGCCGCCGTGGCGAAGAGATCGGCGGCCAGTGCCTCGCGCGGGCAGAGATCGAGCAACAGGATTTCCGCCTTGGCGTAGCCGAAGCCATCACGAAAGATCTCGCGCAGGCCGGACTGGGCGTAGTCGTTGAGCACCCGGGTGTCGTCGCTGGGCACGGGCAGATTGAGCAGGCTGGCGTTGGCGTAGCGTCCCTCGTCGGCGCCATGCATGCCGGTCTGGATGCTGACCCTCAGGGCGCGGCAGAGCGAGCCCTGGGCACGCAGCTTTTCCGCGGCGCGGGCGGTGTAGCTGGCCACCGCCTCGGCCAGGGCGCCGAACTGGTACTGGCGCCGCCCGAACATGCGGCTGCTGCAGATGGTCTGCCGCGGCGCCTCCAGTTCTTCGAGACCCAGGCAGGCCAGCCCGCGCAGCTCGCGGGCGGTCTTCTCCAGCACCACGCTGTATCTCTGGCGCAGCGACCAGGCATCCTGGCGCGCCAGCTCCCAGGCGGTGGTCACGCCGTCCGCGCGCAGCCGCGCCGCCAGGCGCCGTCCGACGCCCCAGACATCATCCACCGGCGAATGGTGCAGGACCCAGTCCCGCACCACCGGATCGCGCAGATCCAGCACCCCGCCGGTCCGTTCCGGCCAGCGCTTGGCCGCGGCATTGGCCAGCTTGGCCAGGGTCTTGGTACCGGCGATGCCGACGCTGACCGGGATGCCCGTCCACTTCTGCACCCGCGCCTGCAGCCGGTGGCCCAGGGCGTCCAGGGGTTCGGGTAAACCGGCGAGATCGGCGAACACCTCGTCGATGCTGTAGCGCTCCAGGCGCGGCACCAGGGTCGCCAGGGTGCGCATCACCCGGTCGCTGAGGTCGCCGTAGAGGGCGTAGTTGGAGCTGAAGGCGGTCACCAGGCCCTGCTGCGCCAGCTCGCGCACCTGGAACCAGGGCGCGGCCATGGCGATGCCGAGGCGCTTGGCCTCGGGCGAACGGGCGATGACGCAGCCGTCGTTGTTCGACAACACCACCACCGCGCGCCCGGCCAGGTCCGGGCGGAAGACCCGCTCGCAACTGCAATAGAAGGCGTTGCAGTCGATCAGCGCCAGCACCGACTCAGCCATGGCCGAAGCGCCTCAGGCTGTGGGTGGCCACGCCCCAGACCTCGAAGTCGTCACGCTCGCCAATGACCAGCGGCGCATAGGCCGGATTCTCCGCCAGCAGCACGAAATTCGCGCCGCGCCGGCCGAGCCGCTTGAGGGTGGGTTCACGATCGCGGACCGCCACCACGATGTCGCCGACCCTTGCCGGCCGGGCGCGATCGACGATCACCAGATCGCCGGCAAAGATTCCGACGCCGGTCATGCTGTCGCCACTGACCTGGATGACATAGGTGTGGGGCGCGCGCAGGTCGACCAGTTCGTCCAGCGAGACCTGGCGCTCCAGATGATCCTGAGCCGGCGAGGGAAAGCCGCACGGCAGGCGAAAATCATAGAGCGGCAGCCGGGTCTCGGACGACTCCAGGCAACCCAGGACAGTAACGGACATGACAAGGCGCTCCTGCGGATAACTGTCTATTTATACAGTTATCCGCGGCCGCCAGGTTGTAAAGTCCGACCTGATCTCCGCCGATGAGCGGCGCGATCAGGCGCTGAGGCGAAAGCGCGAAACGATGCCGCGCAGGTCCTGGGAGAGACCGGCGAGACGCTCGGCGGTGCCGGCATCGGCTTCGATACCGCTCAGGACCTGCAGGGTGCTGGCGCGGATGCCGGTGGTGTTGCGGTTGATGTCTTCGGAGACCGCGGCCTGCTGTTCCGCGGCGCTGGCGATCTGCACGTTGACGTCGACGATGCGCTCCACGGCGGCGCCGATGCTGGTCAGGCTGACGCTGGCCTGCTCGGCCGCCGCGACGCCGGTCAGGGCATGGCCGCGACTGGCCTGCATCTGCCCGACGGCTTCGCCGGTGGCGGCCTGCAACTGCTCGATGATGCGGCGGATTTCCTCGGTGGAGGTCTGGGTGCGCGAGGCCAGGGTGCGGACCTCGTCGGCCACCACGGCGAAGCCGCGGCCTTGCTCGCCGGCTCGGGCCGCTTCGATGGCGGCGTTGAGCGCCAGCAGGTTGGTCTGCTCGGCGATGGTGCGGATCACCGCGATGACCCCGCCGATGGCCTGGCTGTGGCTTTCCAGGGCCGCGACCTTGGTGGCGCTGAGGTCCACCTCGGCGGCCAGGGCTTCGATGGCCCGCTGCGTCTGCTGCATCACCCGGGTGCCTTCCCGGGTGGCCTGATCGGCCTGCTGGGCGGCGGCCACGGCGCCTTCGGTATTGTTGGCGACGTCCGCCACGCTGGCGGTCATCTCGGTGATGGCGGTGGCCACCTGGTCGGTCTCGCCCTGCTGCATCTGCATGGTCGCACGCGACTGGCCGCTGGAGCCGGCCAGGGACCCCGAGGCCTCGGCCACCGCGTTGGAGGCCTGATCGACCTCGCGCAGGGAACGGCCGAAGGCCTCCAGCATGGCATCCAGGCTACGGCCGATGTCGGCGATCTCGTCACGCCCTTGCAGGGCGGCGCGGCGACTCAGATCGCCCTGGGCGGCGGCGGCGGTCACCCCGACCAGTTCGGCGATCCCCAGGCGCAGGGCCCGGTAGATGCCGGCGAAGGTATAGATCAGCAGCAGCAGGGCACCCAGGATCAGGCCCACTACCAGATTACGCAGGGTAGTCGCATGGGCCAGTCGCTCGGCCAGCAACAGGGAGAGCTGGCCCTGCGCCTCGTCCTGCACCTGGTAGTAGCGGGCGACCACGGCATTGCCCTGGGTACCCAGGGCGCGACCGGAAACCGTCCCCTCATTGGTCATGGCTGCCAGCATGCCCTGGCGGAAGTTGGCATAGTCGTTCGCCGCCTGGCCCAGGGAGCCCTTGAGTCGTTGCGCCAGCTCCGGTGCCTGGCGCGCCAGGAGTTTGAGGCCCTGTTCCAGTTCGTCGGCGCTCTGCCGTTCCTGGTTCACTACGCTGCGCGCCAGATTCAGACTGGCCGGATCAAATTTGTTGGTAGCGCTCAGACCCGTGGCCAGGCCGCGCAGCTGGCCGATGAGGTTGATTTCCCGCAGCAGGCGTACGGAGGTGATGTCGATGAGAAAGAGGCTGGTGTAATCCGAGTCCAGCGCCAGGCCCGAGGTGGCCGAGACGTAATAGAAGAGGTTCAGGGTCTGGGTCAGTTGCTCGTTCCAGGCCTCGAATACCTCCAGCGGGGTGCCTGTGGCCCCCTGCATCAGGCGTTCGGCGCCCCGCCGCAACTGGCTCAAGCGATCCCCGGTTTCCAACTGGGTGCCGAGTTCGCGATCCAGGCGGCCCAGATCGTCATAGGCCTTGAGCAGGTTGTCACGGTTGTTCTGCCAGTCCTGCTGGGCGGAGGCATCGCCATCCTGGAGCCGCTTGGTCAGGGCGCGCTGCAGCATGCTCAGTCGGGCGATCGGCGTCAGTTGCGTCAGATAGCGCTGGCCGTCGATCTCCTGGGCCAGGCCGACCCGCTGTTCCTGGATGTCCTGATAGAGATAGACGCTGAGGAATACCAGGGGCACCAGAATGATGGCCGCCAGACAGGCGAACTTGGCGGGGAATCTCAAGCGATTCATCATCGTTATGGCAGGGGTCAACAGATTCATGGCGAACTCACGGGCAGCAGAAGGGGGCACTCGGGCTGTACCGCCCAATTTGTGACGTAATAGACAGATTCTTCTGTAACAGTTCTATTGCTATCAGCCCGCCGGCTCGCTTCTATGGCCTTTTGCCCCCCGACGGTCGAAAGGTACCCCCCAACGGTTGTAGGATGGCTCTGGCATGCATGATGTAGTGATTCTTAATGCCCTTGTGCTGGATGGCCACGACCGTCCAGGCCGACCGCTGGACGTGGCGATCAGGGGTGACCGCATCCAGGCGCTGGGCGAACTGGCCGGGCAACCGGCGCGGGAGGTCCGCGACGGCAGCGGCCTGGTGCTGGCTCCCGGCTTCATCGATGTCCATACCCACGACGACACCATGGTCATCCGCCGGCCGCAGCAGTTGCCCAAGCTCAGCCAGGGGGTGACCACGGTGGTGGTGGGCAACTGCGGCATCAGCGCCGCTCCGGTACGCCTGCGCGGCGAGCCGCCGGACCCGCTGAATCTACTGGGCCCGGCGGCGGCCTTCGTCTATCCCACCTTCGCGGCCTATCGTGCGGCCGTGGAACAGGCGCGTCCCGGCGTCAACGTGGCTGCTCTGGTGGGCCATACGGCGCTGCGCAGCAATCACCTCGACGACCTCGACCGCGCCGCCACCCCGGCCGAGATCGCCGTCATGCGCATGGAGTTACGGGAAAGTCTTGCCGCCGGCGCCCTGGGCCTCTCCAGTGGGCTGGCCTATGCCTCCGCCGCAGCGGCGCCGACCGCGGAGGTGGCGGAGCTTGCCGCCGAGCTGGACGCCGTGGGCGGACTCTATGCCACCCACCTGCGCAGTGAATTCGCCGCGGTGCACGAGGCGCTGGATGAAGCCCTGGACATCGGTCGCCGAGCGCGGGCGCCGGTGGTGGTCTCCCACTTCAAGTGCGCCGGGGTGGACAACTGGGGGCGCGCGCCGGAATTGCTCGGCGCCCTGGCCCAGGCCGCCCAGGGCCAACCGGTCGGCTGCGACTGCTATCCCTATGCCGCCAGTTCCTCCACCCTGGACCTCAAGCAGGTCACCGACCGCCACCGCATCACCATCACCTGGTCCACCCCGCATCCCGAATGCAGCGGCCGCGACCTGGCCGCCATCGCCGCCGACTGGGGCCTGGAGCTGCAAGCCGCCGCCCGCCGCCTGCAACCGGCAGGCGCCGTCTACTACGGCATGAGCGAGGCCGACGTGCGGCTGATCCTCGCCCATCCGCTGAGCATGATCGGCTCCGATGGCCTGCCCGAGGACCCCTTCCCCCATCCGCGGCTCTGGGGCGCCTTCCCGCGGGTGCTGGGTCATTTCAGCCGGGACCTCGGCCTCTTTCCGCTGCACACCGCCGTGCACAAGATGACCGGGCTCTCCGCCGCCCGCTTCGGCCTCCAGGGACGCGGCCTGATCGAACCGGGCGCCCAGGCCGACCTGGTGCTGTTCGATCCCCAGCGCATCCGTGACGTGGCCGACTTCAGCGAGCCGCAACGGCCGGCCGAAGGCATCCACGCCGTTTGGGTGAATGGCCAGCTGGCCTATGCGCCGGATCAGGCCATCGAAGAGCGCCACGGCCGGTTCCTGCCCCGCGCCGGGGATTTGCGCCAGAGCTTTCCGCGCCCCTAGGCTCTGTACGAAAAGTCGCCGAGCGAAGGTCAGGCGAGGCGAAAAAGGCTGAGGAAGCGGATCGGACCCGCGCTCGGGTTTACGAGTGGTAAATGAGCATTCCGAAGCCTTTTTCAACGAAGCATCACCGAGCGCAGGCATTTTTCGTACATAGCCTAGGGAACGCTACCGGGTAACGCCTCTACCTGGTGCACCCTCGTTACCTTCCGCCACCTCCCGGTGCCCCTTGAGGCACCGGGTACACCTTTCGCTACCTGCCGCTCATGCCAAGCCCTTGATTTGCAACGCCGGACGAATAGCTGGCATAGTCGCTGCACTCTATTCCGTTGTTACGAACACAATTCCGCTATAACGGAGATGGAGAAGCAAGATGACAGGCAAGACGAAGGGGTGGAAAACACTGGCGCTGCTGGTCGGCCTGGTCGCCATGACCGGCGCCCAGGCGGCCAAGCTGGATGACGTGCTCAAGCGCGGCCATCTGGTCGTGGGCACCGGCAGCACCAACGCCCCCTGGCACTTCCAGGGCGCCGACGGCAAGTTGCAGGGCTTCGATATCGATATCTCCAAGGTCATCGCCAAGGGCCTGTTCAACGATCCGGAAAAGGTCGAATTCGTCGTGCAGGGCTCGGATGCGCGCATCCCCAACCTGCTCACCGACAAGGTCGACATCAGCTGCCAGTTCATCACCGTGACCGCCAGCCGCGCCCAGCAGGTGGCCTTCACCCTGCCCTACTACCGCGAAGGCGTGGCCCTGCTCCTGCCGGCCAACAGCCGCTACCAGCAGATCGACGACCTCAAGGCGGCCAAGGGCGACCTGACCGTGGCCGTACTGCAGAACGTCTATGCCGAAGAACTGGTGCACCAGGCGCTGCCCGGCGCCAAGGTCGACCAGTACGACAGCGTCGACCTGCTCTACCAGGCCCTGGGCACCGGCCGCGCCGACGCCGTGGCCACCGACCAGTCCTCGGTCAAGTACCTGATGACCCAGAATCCCGGTCGCTACCGCTCGCCCGACTACGCCTGGAGTCCCCAGACCTACGCCTGCGCGGTCAAACGCGGCGACCAGGACTGGCTGAACTTCGTCAACACCGCCCTGCACGAGGCCATGACCGGGGTGGAATTCCCCACCTACCAGGCCTCCTTCAAGAAGTGGTTCGGCGTCGAGCTGCCCTCTCCGGCGATCGGTTTCCCCGTCGAGTTCAAGTGATCCTGGCCCCGGCGCGGCCGGTCCGCGCCTCTAGGTAGATGTCGTACATGGACTACACCCTGAACTTCGCCCCCGTCTGGCAAAACCTCGATCACCTGCTGGCCGGGCTCGCCCTCGGCCTGCAGCTGGCGCTGGTGGGCATCGCCATCGGCTGCCTGATCGGCCTGGCCACCGCCTTCGCCCTGCTCTCGCCGGTGCGGGCGCTGCGCTGGCTGGCGGCGGGCTACGTCACCCTGGTGCGCAACACACCGATCCTGGTGCTGATCCTCCTGCTGTACTTCGCCCTGCCCAGCGTCGGTATCCGCCTGGACAAGCTCAGCTCCTTCCTCATCACCCTGGCGCTCTATGCCGGTGCCTACCTGGCCGAGGTATTTCGCGGCGGCCTCATGGCCATTCCCAAGGGCCAGCGCGAGGCGGGCCTGGCCATCGGCCTGCGCGAATGGCAGATCAAGGCCTACGTCATCATCCCGGTGATGTTGCGCAACGTGCTGCCGTCGCTGTCCAACAGCTTCATCTCGCTGTTCAAGGACACCTCCCTGGCGGCGGCCATCGCCGTGCCGGAACTGACCTATCAGGCGCGCAAGATCAACATGGAAAGCTACCGGGTCATCGAGACCTGGCTGGTGACCAGCGCCCTCTACATCCTCACCTGCTACGTCATCGCCCTGCTGCTAAGGCAACTGGAGCGACGGCTGAGCCTGACCCGTTAGAACCTGTTCAAAGTCTGCTGCGCGTCGGCCAAACGGCGTTGAAAAGACCTTCGGAATGCTCATTTACCATTTGTAAACTCCGCTTCCTCAGGTCTTTTCGCCTTGTTTGGCTCTAGCTCGCGAGATTTTGAACAGGCTCTTAGGAGCCCGATCGTGTACGAAGCCCCTTCCTGGTTCCTTGAATTGTGGAACGCCCGCCAGACCCTGGCCGCCGGTTTCGCCACCACCCTGGCCTGCTCGCTGCTGGCGGTGCTCGGCGGCACCCTGCTGGGTACCCTCGGCGGCCTGGCGCTGACCTATGGCCGCTGGCCGCTGCGCCTGCCCTTCCGCCTCTACGCCGACCTGATCCGGGGTACCCCGGTGTTCGTGCTGGTGCTGGCCTGCTACTACATGGCGCCGGCCCTGGGCCTGCGGCCCACGCCCTTCCAGGCCGGCACCGCGGCGCTGCTGCTGTTCTGCGGCTCCCATGTGGCGGAGATCGTCCGCGGCGCCCTGCAGGCCATTCCGCGCGGCCAGCACGAAGCGGCCAAGGCCATCGGCCTGACCTTCGCCCAGAGTCTCAAGGAGGTGCTCCTGCCCCAGGCGCTGCGCCAGATCCTGCCAACCTGGGTCAACGCTTCCACCGAGATCGTCAAGGCTTCCACCCTGCTCTCGGTGATCGGCGTGGCCGAGTTGCTCCTGAGCAGCCAGCAGGTCATCGCCCGCACCTTCATGACCCTGCAGTTCTATCTGTTCGCGGGCCTGCTGTTCTTTCTCATCAACTTCGCCATCGAGCGGCTCGGCCGCTATCTGGAAAAACGGGTGACCCTGCCATGACCGACGCCAACGCCCCGCTGCTCAGCATCGACGACCTGCACAAAAGCTTTGGCGCCGTGGAGGTGCTCAAGGGCATCGACCTGTCCCTGGAGCGTGGCGACGTGGTCACCCTGATCGGCTCCAGCGGTTCGGGCAAGACCACCCTGCTGCGCTGCGTCAACCTGCTGGAAGACTTCCAGGGCGGCAGCATCCAGCTGGCCGGCGAGGCCATCGGCTATCGCGACGAGGGCGGTCGCCGCCAGCGCCTGCCGGAGCGCGAGATCGCCCGCCAGCGCTCGCTCACCGGCATGGCCTTCCAGCAATTCAACCTCTTCCCCCACCTCACCGCCCTGGAAAACGTCACCCTTGGCCTGCGCAAGGTCAAGAAGCTGGGCAAGGACGAAGCCGTGGCCATCGGCGAGCAGTGGCTGCGCCGGGTCGGCCTGATCGAGCGCCGCGACTACCATCCCGGCCAGCTCTCCGGCGGGCAGCAGCAGCGGGTGGCCATCGCCCGCGCCATCGCCATGAATCCCAGTCTGATGCTGTTCGACGAACCCACCTCGGCCCTGGACCCGGAGCTGGTCGGCGAGGTGCTGGCGGTGATCAAGGACCTGGCCCAGGACGGCATGACCATGTTGCTGGTGACCCACGAGATGAGATTCGCCTACGAGGTGTCCGATCGCATCGTCTTCATGAGCCAGGGCCGCATCGAGGAGCAGGGGCCGCCCCGTGAACTCTTCGAGCGGCCGAAGTCCACCCGTCTCGCCGAATTCCTCGGCCGGACCTCTTTTTGAATCCTTCCCTCACTACAGGAGCACCCTTATGAGCATCACCCGATACGGCGCCGGCGAACGCGGCGCAGGTGGCCAACCCCTGCCCTTCGCCCGTGCGGTGGAAGCCGATGGCTGGTTGCACGTCTCCGGCCAGGTGGCCATGGAGAATGGCGAGATCATCGACGGCGGCATCGTCGCCCAGACCCACAAGACCATGCAGAATCTGATCGCCATCCTGCACGAAGCCGGCTACGGTCTGGAGCACGTGGTGCGTACCGGCGTCTGGCTGGACGATCCGCGTGACTTCTGGAGCTTCAACAAGGTGTTCGCCGAGTACTTCGCCGGCAACGCCCCGGCGCGCGCCTGCGTGCAATCCTCCATGATGGTGGACTGCAAGGTCGAGATCGACTGCATCGCCTACAAACCCAAGACCTGAGATACACCGCCCGATGACCGAACCTACCCGCCAGCGTGCCCGCGGCCTGGACCGCGCCTTCGATATCCTCGATCACCTCAAGCGGGTGGGTCGGCCGCTGCGACCCAACGAGATCGCCGCCGGCCTGGGCATTCCCAAGTCCACCGTCTACGACCTGGTCGGTCTCCTGCTGGAGCGGCACATGCTCGATGCCGTGGGCCGCGACGGTCAGGTCTACCTGGGCCGCGAGCTGTACTTTCTCGGCCAGGCCCATCTGCGCCACTTCGATCTGGCCCGCGAGGCTGGGCTGCTGCTGGACGACATCGTCGCCCAGACCCGCGAGACCGCCCAGCTATGCCAGCTCAACGGCCGCAAGTACACCGTCTCCCTGATGAAGGAAGGCGCCCGCGCCTTTCGCATCTCGTCCAACGTCGGCGAGGACGCCCCCATTCCCTGGACCGCTTCCGGCCGGCTGCTGCTCGGCCATCTGAGCGATGCCGAGATCCTCGCCCTGATCGATCAGGACGACTTCATCCTGCCCGACGGCAGCCGCCTGGACCCGGCGACCTTCATTGCCGAGATCCGCGCGGCCTGCGCCGAAGGCTTCTTTTCCTTCGACAGCATCGCCGACACCTACACCCACTGCTTCGCCGCTCCGGTGCAGGATGCCAGCGGCCTGAGCATCGCCACCCTGTGCATCGTCGCACCCCGCGCCGACGCCCAGGCCCATCATGCCGAGTACCGCCAGGTGCTGGTCGACAGCGCCCGCCGCCTGTCCCAGCGCCTGGGCGGCCAGGAGAATCCATGACCACCCTCATCGCCCCCGAGAAAGGCGCCGCCAGTCCTGGCGCCAGTCTGCTCAGCGACATCGCCCTGCCCGCCCTGGTCATCCACCAGGACGCACTCGACCACAACATCGCCTGGATGCAGGCCTTCGCCAGCGACCGCGGCGCCGAACTGGCGCCCCACGGCAAGACCAGCATGGCGCCCGCGCTGTTCCAGCGACAGCTGGCGGCCGGTGCCTGGGGCATGACGCTGGCCACCGCGGTGCAGACCCGCGCCGCCCAAGCCCACGGCGTGCGCCGGGTACTGATGGCCAATCAGCTGGTGGGCGCGCCGAACATGGCGCTGATCGCCGAATTGCTCACCGCCGATCCGGACTTCGACTTCCATTGCCTGGTGGATCATCCCGCCCAGGTCACCGCCCTGAGCGCCTTCTTCGGCGCACGCGGCCTGGCGCTGCAGGTGATGATCGAATACGGCGTACCCGGCGGTCGTTGCGGTTGCCGCAGCGAATCCGAAGTGCGTGAGCTGGCGCGGGCCATCGCCGGGCAACCGGCGCTGCGCCTGACCGGCATCGAAGGCTACGAGGGGGTCATCCACGGCGCCGAGGCGGCCACCGACATCCGCGCCTTCGCCGATTCCCTGGTGCGCCTGGCGGAAGAATTGCGCGGCCAGGGCGCCTTCGCCCTCGACCGGCCCATCGTCACCGCCTCGGGTTCGGCCTGGTACGACCTGATCGCCGCCGCCTTCGACCAGTTGGAGGTGCGCGAGCGCTTTCTGGCCGTCATGCGCCCCGGCAGCTATGTGGTCCATGACCACGGGATCTATCGCGATGCCCAGTGTGGCGTCCTGGCTCGCACCGGCCTGAACGAGGGCCTGCAACCGGCAATGGAGGTCTGGGCTCACGTGCAGTCCCTGCCCGAACCCGGTTTCGCCATCCTGGCGCTGGGCAAACGCGACATCGCCCACGATGCCGGCCTGCCGCTGCCGCTGCGCCGCTACCGACCTGGCCAGACCGCTGCCGAAGCCGTCGACGTCAGCGGCTGCACGGTCACGGCCATCATGGACCAGCACGCCTTCATGGTCGTCGCCCCGGGGACCGCGCTGGCCATCGGCGACGTCATCGCCCTGGGCACCTCCCATCCCTGCCTGACCTTCGACAAGTGGCGCCAAGGCTGCATCGTCGATGAGGAACTGCAGGTGGTGGACATCTTCGCGACCTGTTTCTAGGGCGTTAGGGTCGCAGCTCGCCCTCTTCCTCGCCGTCCCAGTAACGGATGCGCTCGGCATGCACCTTGATGAGGATCATGCCGGGCGTGTCGGTGCCCTGGGGAAACCAACGATCCAGACTCTTGGTCCAGTGCGCCTCGAATTGCGCCTTGTCGCGGATCAGCTCGGCATGCCCTTCGATGCCGATGAAGAGGCCGGGCTTGCCGAGCAGACTCTTGCCCTCGCTGAAGCTCAGCCCCACCGCCGGATCCTGCTCGATGTCGCGGATCTTGGCCGAGTCCTCGTAGGCATAGAACCAGGAGTCCCCGTCATATTCGACGTCGCCGTTGTTGCTCATTGGCCGGCTGGTCAAGCGCCCGGTGCCGGTAGTCAGCATGCGGAAATCCAGGTCGCGCATCGCTTTGGAAAGGTCGTGCAGGGTCTTGTCGGCCATGGGGGTCGCTCCGGTGAGGTGGGCAGGCAGTGCCTGTCTGCATTCAGACCCGGTGCTGCTGCCACTCGGTTCCGCCTTGGCGAAGCGCCCAGTGCTTTTCGGACGAGGTGCGGGGCAGATACCTCACGATCGCCGAGGGCGCTGCCAGCGGCAGGGCGGCCGGTTGGTGATGCCCCTGGGCGCACCACCTCGTCCCGCTGGCAGGACAGGATGACCAGGACAGCAGCTCGGTGCCCAAGAGCGACCTTCACTCGTGAAAAGCCTGACCTTGACGTCTATCTGACTCGCCAATGCCACCCAAGCGTCATCGCACTTAAATAGAACTAACAAGAACCGCCAGGACAATGAGCGCTGAGCCGGGTCCTGCCCGGTTTCCAGCTCGACGAGGATTCGACCGAACATTCACTGCACGACTTCATGGAGAGAGTCTTTATGAGCCGTAAGATCTCGCTATGCATGGCAGCCACCGCGTTGTACATGACGACCCCGGCCTTCGCCGCCGTCCTCGACCATGACAAGGTGCAACAGATTCCCGCCAATGCCACCGATGTGGAACTCTATTTCCAGCCGATGATTGCCGACGGCCCGGACTCCTGTAACAACTATCCCGCCGTGGACTCCGCCGGCAACGTCAGCGGCGGCCTGAACCCCTCGGGCGCCCCGGATGGCCATTGCCGCGGCACCAATGGCCAGGTCTATTCACGCATGGCCGAATACTACGATCACTGTGCGATCATGTATTCCTACTACTTCCCCAAGGATCAACCGCCGAACTACCTGGGCGCGGCCGGGGGTCATCGCCATGACTGGGAAAACATCGTGGTCTGGACCAACCAGTGCAAGGTCGGCTCGCCCATCCTGAAGATCGATTATTCGACCCACGGCAAGTATCGGGTCAACTACAACCCCCCGCTCTGGCGCGGCCGGGACGGCTATCTGGTCAACGGTGTGCACCCCAAGGTCGGCTACCACGCCACCTACGATGGCTTCGCCGATCATTCCCTCGACTGGACCAACGACAACGGCCGCAGCCAGCCGCTGATCAGCTGGAGCCGGATGCCGGTGCCCGCCAAGAACACCCTGAACAGCTACGACTTCGGCGCCGCGAGCGTACCCTTCAAGGATGACGGCGCCTTCTGGTCCAACCTGCAGAAGGCCTGGAAGACCGAGTGACGCCCCGCGGGCATGGCTGCCTCACTGGCCGCGCGGCTTGGCCCGCGCGGTCGGTTCGGCGACCAGCGGATCGTCCGGCCAGTAGAGATGCCTATCACCCGCCCTTTGCACTGGAGGCGGATTGACACCGCTACCCCAGCAAGACTGGTGCTATGGGTCTGTTTTCAGAACAGACCCTGTGCCTTTCAAGATTACCTAGTGTTCAAGCAGGTGATGAAGCGGGAGGTTCAAGAGCGGTCGTTACCGTTGTAGTTCGGCGTTCAGGCCCCCACGCCTTCGACAGGCGTTTGCCCTCGGGCAAAACGCGTCGCAGAAGTCTGCAGCAATAGCACGACCGAAAGGGTCACCAACAGGAACGGCGGCAGCCAGGCGTTCTCGATGATCGCCAACTGCAGACCAAGGATCAGCAGCAACATTGGCGTTGCCAAGGCATTTGCCTTGCTTACGTACAAGCCAACGACCGCTTCGCTGTAGCGGCAGGCAATCGCAACACGGATATGTACCCGAGCACCGCCAAAGGCCATTCCCAGAATCAACAGACTCAGCATTTTGAGCAGCAGCCTGTCCGGCATCAGCCACCACATCGCGGTGGCAATCCCCGCCAGCGCCGTCAGCGCCAGGAGGTAAACCAGCAGGTTACGGCCGGTGTTGGCTATGATGACCAGCACACCGATCAGCGCCATGCCCAAGCCGAACATGGCATCCAGTACACCCAGTTCAAACAGCGTCCATCCGCGATTCGATACATACACCGGCAGCATGAAATTGAACGCGCCTAGAATCGGCCAAATAAGCACCATCGGCACAAATAAGGTCATTGGAAGTCTGGCAGGAGCTGCTACTTCGAGCTTCTCGCGAACGTCCATGGGCAGGCCATTGCGCGTGTAGCCAATACCCGCAACCAGCAAGAAACCGGCGCTCAGTACAAGGGAAAAACCGATGCCGGTCAGAATCGGCATCAAACCCGCGGCCAACAACGGACCGATCATCAGGGCCGCCTGGCTGGTAGCCGTGGTAGCGCCACTGATCCGCCTTACCTTGGTTTCATCCATACCCCGTTGCAGTTGGGTAAACCACATGTCCAGACTGGCCTCGAGCGACATGATCATCAGCCACACAAACAGGTTGGTGATCAGCAGGCCGAGCGTAAAGTTGCGTGAGAACCCGGAGATCAGCGCCAAGCCCGCCAGGCATAGGACGAACAGGCTGCTCATCTGGCGTCCGGTCACGTGGCGCGACAGACGCTTGATCATCACCGGCGTGATGAACGCCGGTATGAACGAGCAGAAAATCGCCAGGGCCAATGGCAAATAACCGCCATCGTTCTGCTTGAGAATCGTCCAGGTTAAAGAGACCAGCAGTGCACCGGAAAACAAGCGGTATACCGTCGAGCAGAACAGGAAGTTGGCCAACTCTTTTAGGGTGCTTTGGTGTTCACTCATATTGTCGATCCTGGCACCAAAGTAAGTACGACTCATTGAATTTGAACGACCGACATCAGCCCCTCAACCATATTGAGCGGTACAGAATACTGACGTCGATCCGGCTGGCTGGGTGTCAGGCAAAGGTGCGCATGACCTGGAGGGTTTTCTCGATATCTTCGGGGGTGTTGATGATTCCGGCAGAGAAACGCACCGTCGAATGGCGATACGGCGTGGCACTGGCAATGATCTTCTGCACTTTCAACTTCGCCACGACATCCTTGGGTGTCCAGCCTTTAACGTCGCAGCAAACGATGCCAGCGGAAAACTCGGCGGAACGGGGCGTGTGCAGGTACACATTGGGCAGCTTCGCCAGGCCTTCCTTCAGTTGACCGTTGAGTTCGGCGACGCGGTCGGCGATGCGCTTGCGGCCGATCTTCTTGATGAACTCGAATGCCTCGATCACCCCCCACTGGTTTTCAAACGCCAAGAACCCACCAGGGCTGACCCAGGCGGCCTGCGTTTCACCTTGCGGATCGCGTTGCTGGCGCCAGGCATTGCCAGGCTCGGCGGCCATGATGGTAGGGATGGTGGGAGTGATCTGCGCCCATTGACCTTCACGTGCCCAGACCAGCCCCGTACCGTGCGGGCCAAGAATCCACTTGTGCGTACCGGCACTGAAAAAGTCGCAGCCCAAACTGTCCACCTGCGCCTCGGAACAACCAAAGCCGTGCACACCGTCGACCACATAGATGATCTGATCGGCTTCAGCGCGATCACGATTGAGTCGGACCACGAGGTTACCGATGTCCTTGAGCGGCAAGCGCACGCCAGTGCCCGAATGCACCCAGGTCATGGCCAGAATGCGCGTCGTGGGTTTGATGGCCGCTTCTATACGCGCGACGATCGCGTCGACACTGACATCCTCAGGCCCCTCATACAGGTCGATGCGACGAATGCTCCCACCCCATTTGACCACTGCCAGGCGCATGGCCTCGTCGTGGGTATACCACTCGTGATGGGTGGTGAGAATTTCCTGGCCAGAGCCTAGCTTCAGGCCGTTGTAAATCATCGCCAGCCCCTGCGTGGTGCTCGTGGTCAGCGCGATGTCCTCGGCCCGCCCGCCGGTGTACTCCGCCGCCGCCGCACAAACCTTGCGCCAAACCATATCTCCGGGGCTGGCGAACATATTGTCTTCAAGGTAGGTGTAAGGGTTCTCATCGAAGGCTTGGCGGTGGCGCGCCATCGCATCGCGTACCGGCTTGGGGTTGGACGCTAGAAAGAAATTGGAAATGTGCACAAACTCCGGCGACAGGTTGAACTGTGCCCGTACCGACGCCCAATCGGCAGGATCAAATGTCGTCATGTTTTCATCAGGCGCTTGACCCACTTTTGCGTTTACTACACCTGCAAACATGCTGTCTCCAATCAGGGTCGCTCCTACAGTAGCTCCCATAAAATCACGTCTTTTCATAGACTCATACCGGCTCCCTATTGATTCACATCGAAGTGCGCGCAGGACGCGCAAATATTGCATTGAAAATACGCTGACCATAGAGGCCGACGGCCAGGCCGATTACGATCAGCACCACCGCCAGCACTTTGCTCACCGGCACACTTTCGTTGAACACCACCACCGAGCTGAGCATGCCGAAGATCGGCACCAGCAGAGACAGGGGCGCCACTGTGGAGACCGGATAGGTTTTGAGCAGCGAGTTCCAGATCCAGTAAGCGAACAGGGTGTTGGGATAGACCTGGAACAGGATCGACAACACGGCAGTCGTGTTCACCTGACTGACAAACGCGGTGTAGCCGGCACTGCCGTTCACCGCGTAATCGAGGATGAATAGCGGAATCGGTGCAAAGGCGCTGGACCAGACCAGAAAGCCAAAGACATCCTTGGTATTAGCCTTCTTGTTGATGAGGTTAGCAACGCTCCAAGACGCCGCGCCCACCAGCACCAGTACCACGCCGGAGAGGCTCACCGACCCGTCACTGATCTTGATGATGCACAACAGCCCGGCGAGGGCGATCAACATGCCCAGCACTTGAAAGCGGGTCAGCGCTTCCTTGAACACCCAACCGCCCAGCAGGATGGTGAAGAACGCACTGAACTGCAGTACCAGCGACGCGATACCCGCCGACAGTCCGGCCTTGATACCCAGATTGACCACGCCCCATAGACCAATGCCGAACACCAAGCCATAGCAAATGATGTAGCGCCACGGCACATCGGGTTTACGGATGAAGAAAATCGCCGGTAACGCACAGAGACTGAAGCGGATGCCCGCCAGGATGAACGGATCGACGGTGGCCAGTCCCAGCTTGATCACCGAGAAGTTCACACCCCAGATTGCCGTTATCAATACAGCCAACACGACGTGTAGTGGTTTCATGGATTATTTGCCTTGATGAAGGAGGTCGGTGTCACGCCACAGAAGTAAGGTCATGTGCCAGACGCACACGTGAAAACAACGCTTGCATCCAGGCCCGGGTCTGCTGGGGATCGGCGCTTTTGACGATGCCGGCCAATGGCGCCTCGAACGCCGAATACGTCACGTGCTCCGGCAACAGCGCGCCTACTGACAATTCGTTCCATTGCACGACGTGCGCACTCGCGCGTAGCTCTTCAGCGCCGTCAAGGCCTCGGTAGATCCGCTCCGGATGGGTGTGCCCCGGGAATACAAACCAGCCGAAACCCAGGTCGCTCTGCTGGCGACTGAAGGTCGAAAGATCTAGCTCACCGTCTACGTGAATGCGTAATTCCATGGAAGGCAAGTGGATGCCCGTGGCGAGCTCATAGGTCGCGACCACATCCGCGCCACCGACCCGGTTACCGACCTCGAGGAACACCGGCTCGTCGCCCGCCATGATGGCTTCCAGATGAAAAGCGCCGTTGTGAATCTGCACCGCCTGCAGCGCCGCGCTGACCCACTCATACATCGACGCCGTGGTTTCGATGTGCATTGAGCCGAGCGGTTGACCGCGCTCCATGTAATCCAGACAGGTACCCACATATTCGCTGGACAGCAGAGTGATAACCCGACCGTTCAATACCAGACCGTCGAAATGGCGAATCGGGCCACTGATGTACTCTTCGACCTGAAACTCATCAATGCGTAGAGCAAGACTACCGATCTTGTGCCTAATCTCATCGAAGGCGCGGGCCGGTTGCTGATGAATGCTGACGTCCATGCTTGACGCCCCACTGTGAGGTTTCAACACGGTTGCGCCAGTCCACGGCACCTGGCCTTGAAGCGCAAGATAGCGTTCCAGCGACATGAAGCGTGGTACACGCAACTGTTGGGCTTGAACTGCTGCTTTCATCTCCAGTTTGTTGCGTACCAGCGTCACCGACTGCACCGACGCGCCTGCAATATCCAGAGCCTCGCGTAAGCGCGCCGCGTCAAGCAATTCGTACTCGGACATCGAAATGACGCGATCAAAGGTTTGTGGGCTTTCGGCCAGCCACGCCAGAGTTTCATCGAAGGCACCGTCAAGACCGGCTCGCACCACGCGGTGGCAGCGCAGGTCGGCGGGGAGCGTATCGATCGCCGATTGTTTGCCGATGTAGGTGACATCGTGCAAGTTATGGTCAATCCCACGGTGGTATTCGATACGCGGATACGGAACACGGTGAAGAATCAGGATTTTCATGCCGGGGATCTCAAATCGTATTGAAGAGAGGTCAAGACGCAACGCTGAACAATTGCGCAGCGGATAGGTGACGGCTTAGTACCTTGAGCCACTGTTCGCGCAGCACTGTCACCAGATCGCGAATGTCGATGCGCGCGTCATGCAACGCGACACATGCCTGGGCTACGAAGTCGCTGTTGTCTCTTGGTGTTGCATGGATCAGCCGTGACTGACCGATGATCCACGCGCATTCGAGCACCGCGATATCGTTCTCGGCCAGGTCGAGGACCTGAGCCGCCAACTTCAGCGTGTCATCAACCAAGGGGCGGATTTCGCCCAGCTCGATCACGTCGAGCGTCATATCCTCGGGTACGCCGAACATCACCGTGGCGGCACTGCAGGTTGCCGGTGGTAGCTCCTGTGGCAACAGCGCGGAGAACACCGAGTCGACCCACGCCGCATACAGATCGACGCCATGTACCGCTTGCGCCAGCGTCCAGATTTTCATGCCGCCGGGACGACGGTTAGGCTCGATCACGGCCGTCTGGTAATGGGCATCACTGAGTTTGATCTCGTTGTGAAACGGACCGATTCGCTGGCCGATCAGACGATTGACCTCCTGGCCGGTCCGGTGAATCGCCTGACGCTCTGACTGGTTCAGGCGTGCGGGCAGGATCTGCGCTATTTCCACGGGATAACGTCCGGTGGCGCTGACTTTCTCCGTGATGAACCACAGATCGCCCAAGCCGTCATAAGAGTATTCGCGAGTGAAACTAATGAACGCCTCTGCCAACACACCACCCTCCAGGTAGGGTGCAACTTCAGCAAAGGCCTGCTCGCAATCGTCCCCTGGTGCGACCATCACCACCCCGCGATTATTACCTTCACACGCAGGTTTGATGACGAAGCCACGATCCTGACGCAGGGCGAAATCGCGCACATCGTTGATGCATTCGATCTGCTGGAAGTCCGGCAGCATGATCCCCCACAGTTCGAGCAGGGGACGGTCGCGACGCTCGACGATGCGGTAGGCCAGTTTGTCAAAGGCGCCCAGTGCCAGCATGGCGTCGTCCACCGGTAGACCGAGGTGTTCGAGCAGCGCCGCACCGCTAGCGACCGCATTGTCGGAGAACACTATTCCGGCACTGACTCTGCCTGAGTCTTCGCCCAACTGACGCAGCACATGGCTGATGAAATCCGGGACCAACGGGTCGGCATCGATGACCCGGTCACTGATCTGCCGGTCATGATCCTGAGGATTGTCCCGCACCAGCCAAGTCTCGGCGCCCCATTGCTGGCGAGCATAGTTGCGCATGTGCAGGACATCGCCGATCCGGCTCAAGTTGTAGTCCACTATTAACAATACAGGCGCACGCTGTGGCATTTTCGTCATTCTCAAATGCATGGAATTGTTCATGGACAGCATTGCTGTTCCAGGCTTTGCTTAGGCTCTGTACGAAAAATCCGAGCGAGTAGAATTGGCACCATGAGGGGCTGGAGGGCCGCATGGCAAAGCGTTACGAACTCCCGGATGAAGCGTGGGAGCTGATTGCAGATGTTGTTTCGCCTGAGCAGAAGAGGGGGCGGCCACGCAGTGATGACCGGCTGATGCTCAATGGCATCTTCTGGATCCTGTGTTCAGGTGCTGCCTGGCGCGACCTGCCAGAGCGGTTCGGCCCCTGGTCGACGGTGTATCAGCGGTTTCGTGACTGGCGAGATGACGGCACCTTTGATCGAGTTCTCGAGCGCCTAC
>NZ_LNUP01000002.1:0-296567 GCF_001512295.1 Pseudomonas sp. EpS/L25
GATGTTCGGCTGGCTGAAGGAGAGTCGCAGGATCGGCACTCGCTACGACAAGCTGGCAAAAAGTTTCGCGGCGATGGTCACGCTCGCTTGCACGCTGCGCTGTCTGCGCCAGTATTTTTCGTACAGAGCCTACTAATGCCACACCACCTACCCCTAGCAATGAACCTGGCACGTCTTTCCAACTTAATTTTTCTCCAAGGACAAAAGACGCACCAATCACTACTAGAATGGGCATCAAGCCGATGATCAATGCTGCTTGGCCTGCAGGTACTCCGTGATCAATTCCGGTATATAGTCCGCCAAATTGTAGTGCTTGAAGTAGAATTCCGACTACAACTGCATGAAGGTAGGAGCTGATCTTCGTTGGCCATTTTGAGCCAATTGCTAGCGCCACGCAGAGAAATATCAATGCCGCCGCCGTGAAGCGGTAGAAAGTCATTGTGAAAGGTTCGCCGTATTTGACCCCAAATGCTCCGCCGATGTATCCGGAGCTCCATAGGAGAATAAATGCAATTGGTAACGGTGAGGTCAGGCGCGTAACTGCTGTATCTTTTGCTATAGATGTCATTTTGGACTCCGGTTTTGGTTTGGAGGCCTCAAATCTATTTCTATGGCACGATTATGGAAAATAACAAATTCGCACGTTACACATTCGATTCGCTTATGACGGCCTGGCGCTTCACTACCATGGCTCTGCTCAAAGCTCAGTGTGGGCTTAGCTTACGCAGGAGCGAGGACCGCCAGATCTGACGGTGGAAGTAAGAGCTACCGCCTCCTCGGCGTGACGGCGTCGGTGCTATTACTTAACGGACATTGGCATTACAGGTCTTTCTTGAACGAAGCGGTGGTGAGGTTCACGGCTAAGGCTAGCAGGGCCGCACAGGGCAGCAGCACCAGAAGCGGGCTCACGCTGACCGGCAGCGCGAGGTACAGCGACCAGGGCAGAAAGGCCAGCGGCAGCAGGGTGCCGCGAGCTTTGTGGTAGAAGTAGCTCGACTCACGGTCGGCGCCGAACTTGCGGATGTCGCGCTGCACTAGGCCGTCGATGAAGCCGACCAGGGCGGCCATGGCGAACAGCGGTACCGCCAGGTTCAGGATCACCAGGCGCACGTAAAACTTCAGGATGGTGAAGAGCGCCGATAGGCCGTAGGTCTGCATTGTGGTGACGCTCTGCGCGGCCATTTATCGCAGATCCAGCTCGCCCCAAGGGCCCACGGCGGCCAATTGCTGCATGCCGGTCAGCCACTGGACCACCCCATTCTTCGCAAAGAGACAATCATAGAGCAGTCCCACCAGCCAAGTCGCGGTGCGCCCAGGCTTCTGGACCACGACACTGGATAGAAAGCCCTACGACAGCCAGCCGAGCTCATGATCAAGCATGCCCTTGGCATGGTGTCAGTCAGCCTCTGGCCAGAAGAATGGCTTTAACCAATTGGTCGTAGGTTCGAATCCCACACGACCCACCATCTTCACCAGAAACCCTCCGCAAGGAGGGTTTTTGCGTTTCTGATACAGCGAATCTTTCCTAGAAGAGCGAGCTATCCTGCTAGAAATGCTCCAGTAACTCCTGACTTCAAAGTCGTGGCCAGGGGGGTTGCTGCAGAGAATGGCCTGATCAAGGCCTGGCGTATGGCCGGCCCTGGTATAGGTCGTCGCTAGCGCCTGCCGGCGGAACGCCGGCTGATCAGCCAGGTCGAGGCAAAGTACAGTGGCTCCAGTACGATAAAGCCCAGTAGGATGCCGCCCAGCCGCTCCATGCCTGCTATGGGGTCGATATGGTCATAGTGGTCAGGCACCATCACCACGAGGAAGGCCAGCGCGAACTGCATACCGAGATAGCCGATACCGAGCGGCCCATTTTCGATGTGTCGGCCAAACAGCACGCCTATCGCCACACCCGCCAGGGTCAGCCAGAGGTTTTCCTGAGTAACCAGCAGCAGGATAGCGGCCAGGCCACCGCCGAGGAGGCAGCCGAGCATCCGATGCAACAGCCGCCTGGACACTGCCTTGCTGACGTCGCTCAGCCCGTCGAGTGGAACGACCATGACGGCCAGGATGGTGATGGCCGCCTGGCTGATGTCTACGTCGATCTTCCACTCTGCCATTAGTGACAACAACGCCAAGGCGAGGCCACCTTGCACGGCGTGGCGCAGCGCTGAGGGTTGCCAGAAGGCGAGGGCAGGCGACTCCGATGTTGGCGTGTCCGGCGCCTTGGGCAACCAGCGGTTGCGGATGGCATAGGTAGACAGGGCGCTTACCAGCACGCAAGCGGAGGTGCCGAGCATGACTTCCAACAGGCGTGACCAGGCAAATAGCTCGATCTGGCCGGGCGTCTGGAGACCTGCCAGGATGACCATGGCGTAGGTCAGGCCTCCCAGCAACCAGGCATAGCCGTGGCGCCCTACCAGGGTCAGATAAAGTGTGAGGCTCCCCACGAGGCCCAGCAGTACTGCCTGTTCGTGCGCTTGCAGGTGCAGATGACGCAGGACGAGCAAGGCTCCTCCGGCACCGATGCAGGTACCCAGCACCCGCAGACAGCCACGAGCGAAGCTATCGCGGACATTCGACCTCATGACGATATAACCGCTGAAAGCCGCCCAACCGACATGCTGGACCCCGGCCAGGTGGCCTAGCAGGATCGCCAGCAGTACAGAGGCCAGGGTTTCGAGTTCGTCGATCAGCCTGCGGTGATCACGGCCGAAACGTCGGAGATCTCCACCGAGATCCAGCAGCAACTGCTTGAGCACCAACAACGCTTGGGAAAGTGGCATGGCCCCTCTATGACTACCGTGACAACCATCGATGCTACAGTGCGGATCTACTCGGGACATCAATCGAAGCGAATATCGCCTTAGCTCACCTGGGTAAGGGTTCAGCGCTTTCGGCTCTGGTCTGTCGATTATCACCTGCTCAAGTGACTAGGCACGGTGAGTGGAAAAAATGCCGAATGTCGGTGGGGGGAAGGCTGGGCGACAGCAGCTCAGGATTGCGCGTGCTATCGGGCACGTGGCGTGGTGCTGGATAGGGCATGCCACACTCGACCAGTATCAACGGCTGGAGGGTGGTGAGTTTCCAGATCCTGTGCAGCAAGGTCCCATTTCCTGGTGGGGTTCACAATGCCCTTTGTGAACCGCCCCGAGAATTCCGGAGGCTCTTTGGTGTGAGTCATGCCGCTTGGTAGTTCCCACAGGCCAGCTTTTGTACCAGTATGCTGTTTCAGTTTTTATTCAGGGAAAATCATACCCTTCCCCGCCCGCTTTGCTTCGTACATAAGGACGTCAGCTTCTCGGATTAACTCAGAGGCACTTGTAAATGAGCCAGGCGTGTATATCGCTATACCCATGGATGCCTGTACTTGTACGGTACCGCAAGGGAGTTCAACTGGTTTTACGATGCTTGTTAGCATTTTAGATGCAACCATTCTTGCGTCAGAAAGGCCGTTTTGTACACTTTCCAAGGCAACGGTAAATTCATCGCCAGCTAGACGGGCAACCATGTCGCTGGCTCGGCTAGCAGCTCGGAGGCGACTTGCAACGACGCGAAGTAGTTCATCGCCGGCTTCATGGCCAAACGTATCATTAATGGCTTTAAAGCCATCTAAATCAATGAATACCAATGCTAATGGAGTATGATTGCGGTCAGCGCGTGCAAGTGCCAGCGGAAGTAGCTCTGCGAGGGCACGGCGATTTAGTAACCCTGTAAGGGCATCTTGCCGCGCCTCTCGTTCTCGCTCAGCCTCTATAGCTTTACGAGCCGTAATATCGTGTAAGAAGGCACTGAACTGGGTGCGTGCGCCAATTTTCAATGCTCGAAGCCTTACCTCCACGACAAGCGAAGTACCATCTTTTCGCAGCGCTGGTAGCTCAAGTCGCTGATTAAGTACTTTTGCCTCGCGAGTAGTTAAATATCGCGCCATCCCGCGACGGTGCCCTTCACGCATTCCTGCAGGTATGATTAGCTGATCCAGCGGGATGCCGATCGCCTCATCTGCCGACCAGCCAAACGTTTCTTCCGCCATCTTATTCCAAGCAGTTACCGCGCCTGTCTCGTCGAGATTTATATAGGCGTCGTTAGCGTTCTCGATGACCAGCGTCAGCTCGGCTTCACGATCACGAACTGTCTGCTCAATAAGCTTCTGGCGCTCGATGGCATCCTGTAACACCAGGTTAGTGTCGGATAGTTGCTGGGTACGCGCCTTAACTCGGTCCTCTAACTCGCGATGCAGTGACTTTAGACTCTCTACCAAATGTCGAAGGACCAGGCTCAGCTTTTCGACTTCCAGGCTTCCCCTAACCAGCGGAATTTCTACCTCGGCGCCTGCCGAAAGGTGCGAAGCCGCCTCGGCGATCCGGTTCAACGGCTTGGTGATAACTCCCGCCACGAACCATCCCAGGAAGGCAAAGGCGATAGCGAGCATGCTTCCCCATAGCAGGATTTCAATGCGAATTTCGTGAGCTTCTGCAAAGGCGAGATCCGCCGGCTGACGAGTCACTACCGTCCAGCCCAAGCCCGGATAGTCATCGAGACCCTTGCTTTCGGCAATTCCTACTACGTAGGTTTTATCATCCTGCCATTGGCTGACGGACCAATCTGCTCCGCTCTTTTGGTCGACGCTGGCGTCAATGGGTTTGCCAATCAGGTCTTTGGGGCCAAGCAAAACTGTGCCGTCCCGACTAACGACGAGATAGTCCAGGCCAGGCAAGTTGTTCTTGGCTGGCTCAAAGATGGTTCGTCCTACCTCAGCTGCCCACTGCCAGGACAGGTGAGTGGCCAACACTCCTATTAAGGTTCCAGCTTTGTCCCGCACAGGCATGCTGATATCGACAAATTTCATCGCCTCCCCTGAAGGGTTAGGCAGAAGCTTTGCGAGCATGACCGCATCGTGTACGTCACCGACAAAAGTGCGGTCCTGACCGTTTATAAAAACTGGCCGTTGCGCGATGCTCATACCCTCAAGCAACCGCCCGGTTGATGCGATCACCTGTCCATCAGCATCCGTAAGCCCGATCCATGAGAAGCTTGGAAACTGGGTATTGAGGTGGTTGAGCAGCCTACGTGTCTCTCCTACGTTTTCAGGTTGATGCAGTGCCTCAAGGGCGCTTAGGACGGTAAGCTCCTTGGAGCGGTTGTACATATCCCGATCAAGACGATCAACCATTGACGCGGCGTATTCGGCAAGCTGGTGCCCTGTCTGCTCTTTGAGTCTGGAAATCGAGGATGCGCCAATGACGGTGCCGAAGATACCGGTAAGCACCATGACGGCGAGCACGACAACAATAGCGAATTTTGCCCGCAGGCTTTGGAGAGAAAATAGACGGATCATAGGTGGCTCTAGTGGGGCCTAACGCCTCTGATCCCTGGCATTCTCGTGGAGTCTATCGGCCGACATCGGCAGCGCTTTACCTTTTACTCAGCGTTTTCTTCGCGATAGCTAAGTAGGCCTACTTTCAGCTTAAACCGCGGGAATTGGTAGTCATATCAAATGGCTATCGCGGGGTGCATTGAGCTTGTGTCCTGACAGAGTGGGCAGTTATTCCCGTTTATCTGGCGGGTTGCCGCGAGCGCCGACGAGCACGAAAACCGGCATGTCACCCATGAATGTGACATCCCACTTCTCAGCGCACCTGACGGCGCTCAGCGCGCAGCATGGATGCAGCGCCACGACCTTGTGCCGGATTAGCACCAGGTCGTCCGCAGGTTCGCAATGGTGCGCATCTCCATGCCCTCCCGCGTCTACTTCGTTAGGTTCTGTACGAAAAGTCGGCGAGCGAAGGTCAGGCGCTCATCTCTTGGCTGTCGGCAACAGGTTAGTCCGGACGAACTGCATCTGATGGTGTCGAAAAGCCACTACACAGGTAGCCTTGGCATTGGTAATGTTCATAATCATTAGCCAGATTATGTCCATCCAACGCCCTATCAGTAATTGCCCGTCCGTATGACCGCCTCACGCAGACCTCCCCGCGCCGCCGGCCGTAGCGCCAAGCCCGACTCGCTTCGTGCTGCCCACCAGCAGATCACCCGTAACAACGGTACCCTGGCCGATATCGCCGACCTCATCGAACTGGAGGGGAAGACCCATCCCTCGCGGCTGCCACCCAGCCAGCCCTCGCGCGCGCAATCCGCGAGTGGCAAGCCTGCTGCCAACGCCACGCCGCAGGGCCAGGCCAAGGCCAGCGGCGGCCAGGCGCTGGAACACCATCCGTTCGGCATTCCGGTGCTGGCCATACTGCTCTGCGCCCTGATCGTGGGTGCGGCCGTGGGGGTGCCGCTGGGTGTCCTGACCTACGGCACCGCGATCTACAGCGCCGTGATGGACAGCCTGGCGGTGTTCTAGGCCAGGCTCCACGCGGGCGTCCCGACCCGGCCTAGACCTTGAAGCGGCGGGTCATCTCTTGGAGGCTGACGCTGATGCGGGCCAGCTCCATGCTGGAGGAGGCCGTTTCTTCGCTGGCCGCGGCGGTCTGGTCGGAGATGTCGCGGACGTTGGTCACGCTGCGGCTGATCTCTTCCCCGGCGGCGCTCTGCTGTTCGGCCGCGCAGGCGATCTGCTCGTTCATGGACTCGATGTCCTTCACCGAGCGGGTGATGCGCTTGAGCATCTCGCTGGCTTCGCGCGACAGGCCGACGCTGCTTTCCGTCAGTTGCACGTTCTGGTCGAGGACCGCCGCCATGCGGTCGGTGCTCTGGTTGAGGCCGGTGATGAGTTGGGCGATCTCGTCGGTGGAGGAGCGGGTGCGCTGGGCGAGTCCGCGGACCTCATCGGCGACCACGGCGAAGCCGCGACCCGCTTCGCCGGCGCGCGCGGCTTCGATGGCGGCATTCAGCGCCAGCAGATTGGTCTGCTCGGACACGGCCTTGATCACGTCCAGGACGCCGCCGATGCTTTCCGCGTGGCTACGCAGGGTTGCCATGGCGGTCTTGGTCGATTCCATCTCGGTGGCGAGGAGTTCGATCTGGGTCACCGCCTTGGTGACGGCCTGGTCGCCCTGCAGGGCTTGCTGGCTGGCCTCCAGCGCGGACTTGGCTGCTGCCCCGGCGTTACGCGAGACCTCGTGGGTGGTGGCGGTCATCTCCTGCATGGCCGTGGCGATCTGGTCGGTCTCGACCTTCTGCGACTGCACGCCGGCGCTGGTCTGTTCGGTCACCGCCGACAGCTGTTCGGCCGCACTGGCCACCTGGACCACGCCATCCTTCATGTCGCCGATCAGCCGGCGCAGGTTGAGGGTCATGCGCTGCATGCTGGTCTGGAGCGCGCCCAGCTCGTCCTTGCGGGTCACCTCCTGCTGATGGGTGAAGTCGCCGTTGGCCACGGTCTCGGCGAGCGCCACGGTGTCCTTCAGCGGGCCCACGATGGAGCGGGTGATCAGCCAGGCGCCGAGCAGGCCCAGGGCGACGGCGATGGCCAGCCACACCAGCAGCAGTTGCCGGGCACCGGCGACGTCCTCGACCTGGAATTCCTTCTGGATCGCGGTCAGCTTGTCCGAAATGTCGAGGATCGAGGTGATGGATGCCGAGATGCCGGCCTGGCCTTCGTCCACTTTCGCCTGTTGGGCGACCAGCTGTTGCAGGCGCTGCTGATAGCCATCGATCTCACTATCGAGCTTCTTCTGGACATCGCTCGGCAGGCCGGTGCTAGCCAGTGCCTTGACCTGGGCATGAACGCCATCGATGCCACTGCGTGCAGTGGCTTCGCCTTCCTTGCTCGGTGTCACCGCGTAATTGCGCAGGCTGATGCGCATCTTCTGCAGGCTGATGAAGAGCGCCGCCAGTTGCTGGCGGTCTTCGAAGCGACCGCCCTCGGCGTTGGCGGCCTCGGCCAGGCTCAGCAGGTGATTGTTGGCCGTTTCGGCCGAGGCGGTGGCCAGCTTCTGGATGGCCTCACGCTCGCGTGTCGCGGCCACGACCTGGGTATAGAAGTCGCGATAGCGCCTGATCGTGGCGCTCGCCTCGCTCATCAGCGCCTCGTTGACCTTGGAAGTGAAGTTGGGCGTGATGCTCTGCAACTGGGCTTCGGTCTTGTCCAGCGCCGCGAGCCATTTCGCGGCCTGGGCGTCATCGCCCTTGATGATGTACACCAGCCGCTCGATCCGCATGTTCCTGGCCTGCGTGCTGAAGCTGGCGATGTCGCTGATCCGCTCGCTGCGGTCGCGCAGCGTGTCGGTCGCCCGCCAGCCGGTGTAGGCCACCAGCAGGATCATGCCGATGAGCAGCGAAAAGCCGAGCGCAAGCTTGGCGCGGACGCTGAGGTTGGTGAACAGATTCGAGCCGGTTCTGGACATTGGGGCTACCTGGAGAAAGACCATCGAGGACAGGGTGTCGCGCGCAGCGAAACTCGTCGGTGTTGATTATTGCAATCATTATCATGTGCCGTGTTGCCCCGGCTCCCGACGACTCCAGCTGACGACCGCTCTAACATCGGGTCTGGGACCCTTGGCGCAAATCGGCTAGGTATCCGGTAGGGCAGGAGCGAGGGCGGGGGGCAAGACAGTGCACCGCTTCGGTTGCAAGAGACTACCGAAACGGCAAAAAGTGATGTGAATCACATAAGTGGGCAGATGGCCGGCATTGGCCCGAGGATGAGCGGCGCTGTTCCAGGCGCAGGTGCCTCGAGAGCCCCGGGGATAGACGCGGTTGGCCACCGGTCATGACAGGCGCCGGGGCACGTCCAGGGACCTTGCCGGATAGTAGCCCGGCGAGGGCCAGAGCGGCGCTGGCCGGCGACCATGTTGGCCTTGGCAGAATCACGTACCCGAGAGGCGTGCCTTCATTTTGCAGCCGACTGCTGCCGGACGAAACGGCTGGCCTCGGGCACTGTCGCCAAGGACGGCGGGAACCTCGACTTAGACATCTCGCGTGGCAAACCCGGGGGCGATCAGCCGAAACCAATCCGGGGTGGCGCTGGTCTGTGGAATGTCCATTTTTTCAAGGAATGCCCGATGTCGAAGCTTCTCTTGCCCGCGCTCGTACTGGCTGCCACCACGACCCTCGCTGCCTGCGACAAGACCTCCGAAGACCATGCCCGGGAGGCCCAGACACATTCGCAGAACGCCCAGGACCATGCTGCCGAAGGCCAGGTCCAGCGCGCCACCCAGGAGCAGGCCAAGGCGCAGGAGGATCGAGCCCAGGCCAACGCCGCCGCGGCCGACGAGGGACGCCACGCGGCGCCGGACTCGGCGGTCCCCGGATACATCAAGGCGCCCGACAAGAACACGCCCTGAGCTCGACCCCAGCGCCTGACGTCATACCAGGACTGCCGACAGGCCGGCGTCAGCCTGATGACGTGACCGTACAACAGGAGGCCAGGCCATGAGCGAGCGGATCACCGAACAGGCGCCAGCGGTCGCGGCACCTGGCGGCAACAAGGGCCTCGCCCAGGGCCGTCTCGGCTTCCTGGCCTGCGTGGTGCTCGGGATTTCCACCATCGCGCCGGTCTACACCCTGACCGGAGCCTTGGGGCCTACGGTCCGCGAGGTGGGTACCCAGCTGCCCGCGGTCTTCCTGGTGGGATTCCTGCCCATGCTGCTGGTCGCCCTGGGCTACCGCGAACTCAACGCCGCCGATCCAGACAGTGGCACCTCCTTCACCTGGTCGGCACGGGCCTTCGGTCCCACCGTCGGCTGGATCGGTGGCTGGGGCATGGTGGCGGCGACCACCATCGTGCTGTCGAACCTGGCCGGGGTGGCGGTGGACTTCTTCTACCTGTTTCTCGCCCAGGCCCTCGGGCGGCCGGAGCTGGCCGAGCTCACCGGCGTGCTGTGGATCAATGTCCTGACCTGCTGCCTGTTCATCGCCCTGGCGGTGTGGATCTGCTGCCGCGGGCTGGCCACTACCCTGGGGGTGCAGTATGCACTGGTCGCCCTGCAGGTGCTGGTGCTGCTCGGCTTCTGCGTGGCGGCCTTCACCCTGGAGCGCGAGGCGCGGGTGCCGAGCTTCGAGTGGCACTGGTTCAATCCGTTGGCCATCGAATCCTTCTCCGCCTTCGCGGCGGGGCTGGCGCTGTCGATCTTCGTCTACTGGGGCTGGGATGTCTGCCTCACGGTGACCGAAGAGGCGGTCAGCAGCCATGCGGTGCCAGGGCGGGCGGCTACCTGCACGGTGCTGCTGATCCTGTTGCTCTATCTGCTGACCGCCGTCGCCACCCCGACCTTCGCCGGCGTGGAGGAGTCCGGCCTCGGCCTGGGCAATCCGGCGATCCAGGAGAACGTCTTCGCCCATCTGGCCGGACCGGTGCTGGGGCCGCTGGCGATCCTGATGTCGGTCGCGGTATTGGCCAGCACGGCTGCCTCGTTGCAATCAACCTTCATCACCCCTGCGCGGACCCTCTTCGCCATGGGCCACTATCGCGCGCTGCCCAAGCGTTTCGCCCAGGTCAGTGCCGCCCGGATCCCGCGTTTCGCCACCCTGTGCGCGGGCCTTGCGGCCGGCGCCTTCTACGTCAGCATGCGGCTGCTCAGCGACAACGTCCTGGCCGACACCATCACGGCGCTGGGCATGATGATCTGTTTCTACTACGCGCTGACGGCCTTCGCCTGCGTCTGGTTCTTCCGCCACAGCCTGGTGGGCAGCCTGCGCCACCTATTGCTGCGCGGACTCTGCCCGCTGGTCGGTGGCCTGGCGCTGGCCATCATCTTCCTGCAGACGGCGGTCGACAGTCTTTCGCCCGACTTCGGCAGTGGCTCCCATATCGGTGGGGTCGGCCTGGTGTTCGTCATCGCCCTGGTGATCTTCCTGCTGGGGCTGGCGCTCATGCTGCTGTTCCGCTGGCGCGCGCCGGCCTTCTTCGCCGGGGCGACCCTGGGCGAAGGCCCTCAGGCCGGGCCGCGAAGGTAGCGGCGGGGCAGAGCGGTTCCGCGCCGGGGCTGCTGCTCGTCCGCCGAGCAACGGCTGTTTACATTGGGGCCAGGGTGATTAAAGTAGGGCATCCGCCGCTCCCTGAGAGGAGCCGCCACTGCGCCTGCGCCCCGGAGCCGCCATGAGCCCTTCGCAACCCATCCGCTGGTATCGTACCCGCCCCACGTTCGAAGTCGTGGCGCTGGTGCTGGCCGCCATCGCGCTGCTGGTCGCCTGTGACCAGGGTTTGCGCAACTCGCCCGCGGAGCACCTGGCCGACTACCACGCCTGCAAGGGCGACGGCGGCCGGGCACGGATGAATGCCATCGGCGAGATCGTCTGCCGGCTGCCCAGCCCGGTCCTCGGTCAGGTAGCGGGCAAGACGCCGGCCGTCTCCCGCCTCTGAGCTCTGCCGTTTCGTCCCCGATTAACCCGCTGGTCCCGCCTGCCTAGCGCCCTGCGCGCGTTCCGGCTACCCGCCGCGCTCTTTCTGCCCCTGCACCCTGACTCCGCTCGCCGGACGTCATGGCCTGCGCCTGTTCGCTACCTCAGGCCGCTTTACTGCACGTAACATTTGATAATGAGAGTTTTTATCATTTAAAGTGCTGGCCCTCGCGAGTCTCGCGGAGTGCAGCCTACGTGTACGGCGTCGCTGCAGCGCCACGGTCACAAGGATCACCATGAACGCCCAAGGAACCCTCTGCCAGCCCGCCCGCCCAGCGCGCGGCGTCCTTCGTCAGCTGCTGCTGGTCAGTACGCTGATACCCTTTCCCCTGACGGCCCTGGCCGCCACGGTGGCCGAGCAGAACGCCACGGAACTGGACACCCTGACCATCGAGGGCAACCGCCTCTACGACATGGCGCCCTCGGAGCAGAGCGGCGGCTACACCGTGGATTCGGCGACCGTGGGCACCAAGACGCCAGCCGCCTTGCGTGACATTCCCCAGTCGATCACCTCGTACACCAACGACTACATCAAGGATCGCAACTTCAATACCCTGGACGACCTGGCCAAGTCCACCGCCGGGCTGCGGGTGCTGACCAACGACAGCGGCCGTTCCTCCATCTACTCCCGTGGCTACGAGTACGACGAATACAACATCGATGGCCTGCCGGCGCCCATGACCAGCATCTTCGGCACCGTGCCCATCCTCTCGCCCTTCGACCGGGTCGAGATCATGCGCGGGCCCTCGGGGCTGTTCAACAGCACCAGCGAGCTGGGCGGCATCGTCAACATGGTGCGCAAGCGCGGTACCGAGGACTTCCAGGGGCACATCACCGGGCGCTACGGCTCCTGGGACACCAACTACCAGGAAATCGACCTGGCCGGTCCGCTCACCGAGAGCAAGAACGTACGCGGCCGCTTCGTCGCCTCCCGCGCCGACACCAATGGCGAGGTGGACTACAACGCCAGCACCAACGAGAGCTACTACGGCGACCTGGACATCGACCTGTCCGACGCCACCCAGATCTCCTTCGGCCTGATCCATCAGGTCAAGGACATCACGCCCAACAATGGCTACCCCACCAATGCCCAGGGCCAACTGCTGGACTTCAGCCATTCGCGCTTCTTCGGCGCCGACTGGAATTACTTCGATGGCCAGACCACCGATGGCATCTTCGAGCTGACCCACAGATTCGACAACGGCGGCTATGGACGGGTGGCGGCGCGGGCGTCGCATCGGGAGGCGGATTATCTGTATGCCTTCACGGGTGGTGCCGTGCGGCCTGATCAGACCGTTTTCATCAATGGTACGACTCGTAGCTTCGAGCAGGATGCCTATTCGCTGGATGCCAGCTATAGCCAGCCCTTCGAGGCATTGGGGCAGGTCAGCGAATTCGTCGTTGGGACCGACTACAAGCGCTACGAAACCGATTATCAGAGCGGTAACTACAATGGTGCGGCCAACGGTGCGCCGCGCTTGGGTATCGTCAACGTCAATACCTATCGCCCCAACTCAATCGCCAAGCCGGCCCGTGTCTATCAAACCGACTTTGATAGCCAAGACCGCGAGTTCGGCCTCTATTCCAAGGTCACCTTCCGGCCCATCGAGCGCCTGGCGCTGATCGGTGGAGCACGAGTCTCCTGGTACAAGGGCGAGGCCTATACCACCACCCTGGCCAGCGGTGCCGAGGCAGGGGAAAGCCAAAAGCACAGCGCCTTCGTCACGCCGTACTTCGGCACCGTCTACGACCTCGATGACTACCATTCCCTCTACGCCAGCTACTCCAAGGTCTACAAGCCGCAAAGCGAGCTGGATGCCCAAGGCAAGGCCCTCGATCCGCGCGAGGGCGACCAGTACGAGGTCGGCATCAAGGGCAGCTACTTCAACGGCGACATGAACGCGCGCCTGTCGGTCTTTCAACTGACCGACGAAAATCGTGCCTCTACGCCGTTCGATGCCAATGGCGTGGCGATCAATGGCTATTCCGAAGCGTCGGGAAAGACACGAGTGAAGGGCGCCGAGATCGAAGTCAGTGGCAAGCTCACCGAGCAGTGGGAAATGCTCGCCGGCTATACCTACATGGACACCCAGAACCTCAGCGGCGATGGCAATACTCTGTTCGAGGCCATGCCCAAGCACATGGCTTCGCTGTGGACCAAGTACACCCTGGCGGGAGGTCCGCTGACCGGCCTGAGCATTGGCGGCGGGGTGACCGCGATGAGCGATTTCTCCCAGACCAACCAGACCTCTGGCGTCACCATTTCCGCGCCTGGCTATGCGACAGTGGATGCCAAGCTCTCCTACCCAGTCACCAAGCAACTCACCGCGACCTTGGACGTGAACAACCTGCTCGACAAGGACTATTGGTCGCGCGTAGGTTCGGTGTCCACCTTCAACTTCCAGGGGCCGTCGCGCAGCGTGATGGTCGGGGCTCGTTACGACTTCTGACGATCTTCCTGTCCGGGTGGCGCTTCAGGTGTTCCGTCCGGACAGGGTTTTCAGGATCGGTGACCTTGAGTTCGCCGCCGACGATCCTTCCAGACGATGTACTGCAACGCGATGAACGATTCCCTTTTCCAGCGTGACGACCTGGGCAGCGAGCCCTGGTGGCAGGCCGTGGCCCAGCGGGGGACGCCGCTGATCGAACCCACCGAGGGCGAGCGCTATCGCCTGACCTTTCTCTGGCGAGATCCTGCCGGGGCGGCGTCCGGCACCCAGCGGGTCTGGCTCAACATCACCGGGGTGACCGATCACCACCAGCCAGGATTGCCGCAGAGCCTGCAGCGACTGCCGGGCACCGATGTCTGGGTCTGGGAGACCGAGCTGGACGGCCGCTGGCGGGGCAGCTATTGCCTCATCCCCACCGGAGAGTCGGCGCCGTTCGAGAGTGAGGCTCAGCCCGACCTCCAGGGCATCCGTCTCTGGTGGCGCAGCGTCTTCCCCCTGGCCCAGGCCGATCGCCTCAACCCGCGCCGGGCCTGGCAGGGAGGGCGCGGCCTGGCGGTGTCGGGAGTACACCTGCCCGAGGCGCCGTCGCAACCCGCCTGGGAGGGTTTTGATACCGGGGCCGATTCATCTTCAGCAGTCTCGCCGTCCCTCCAGCAGCATCGCTGGAACAGCGCCCGGCTGGGCAACAGTCGCCCCGTCTGGTTGTTCGCTACCGGTAATACCACCCCTGATGATAGGCCGCTGGCCATTCTGCTGGATGGGCAGTTTTGGGCGCAGACGATGCCGATCGCGGCGCCGCTGCAGCAGCTCACCGATGCTGGCCTACTGCCGGAGGCGGTCTATCTGCTGATCGACAACAGCGACCGCACCCTGCGCAGCAGCGAGCTGCCCTGCAATCCGGAGTTCTGGTTGGCGGTGCAGGAGGAATTGCTACCGCAGGTTCTGGCCTGGGAGCCCCATGCCCAGGCGTCGGCTTCGACCGTGGTCGCCGGGCAAAGCTTCGGCGGCTTGGCAGCGCTCTATGCCGCCCTGCATTGGCCGGGGCGTTTCGGCTGTGCCCTGAGCCAGTCCGGGTCCTTCTGGTGGCCGCAACGTGGCGCGCCGGGGCGGCTGTTCGAGGCCTTGGCGGCCGGCGTCGGTGCCGAGCGACCGCTGCGGTTGTTCATCGAGGCGGGTCTGCGCGAGCCGGCCATCCTCGAGGCATCGCGGGCCCTGGTCCCGCGTCTGCGCGAGCAGGGCCATGAGCTGGACTATCGCGAGATCGATGGTGGCCATGACGCCCTCTGGTGGCGCGGCGGCCTGCTCGATGGCCTGGTGTGGCTCTGGCAGCCCCTGGTCGCGCCCGAACGCTAATCCTTTGCCCCAGGAGGTCCGATGGACACTCTCAATCCTTTCGATGACCCCGAGCAGATCATGCTGATTCTGCGCAACGCCCAGGGCCAGTGCAGCCTCTGGCCGCAGTTCCTGGAGTGCCCGCCCGGTTGGACGTCCGTGTTCGGTCCGGCGCCGCGCGCGGCCTGTGACGACTGGCTGACGACCCACTGGCGGGACATCCGCCCGGTCGTCTCCGCCCCTTCCTGACAGGAGTCATCGTGTCTTTTTCCGCCCGTTCTTCCTTCATCGAGCTGCCTCTGGTCGCTGCCCAACCCGGCATCTGGATGGCTGATCAGCTATCGCCCCACGCCAACGCCTTCGCTGTGGCGCACCTGGTGGAGTTGCGAGGTCCCGTCCAGGCCGGGCCACTCGTTGAGGCCATCGTCCAGGGCCTGGGCGAACTGGACAGCCTGAGGCTCAACTTCGCCGAGCGTGAAGGGGCGCTGGTGCAGTGGATCGATGGCGACGCCACCATCCCAGCACCCGAATGGCTGGACCTGCGCGGGACGGCCGATCCGGAAGGCGCGGCGCGGGCGGCCATTCGAGCCGATCTCGCTGGTGACCTGCGGGCCACCAGCGGCGGTCCGTTGTCGCTCAACCGCATCTACCAACTGGGTGACGATCACCTGTTCTGGTACCAGCGCTATCACCACCTGCTGATCGATGGCTATGGCTTCGCCGCCCTGGCCAAGCGCGTCGCGGCGCTCTACAGCGCCAAGGTGCGCGGCGAGACGGTCGAAGCCTCGCCCTTCGTCTCCTTCGCCGAGGTGGTACGCGAATACCAGGACTACCAGCAATCGGCCGTCCGCGAGCGGGACGAAGCCTTCTGGGGCGAGCGCGGCGCGGCGCTACCACCGGCGGCTTCCCTGGCACCCGGTGGCCTGGCGGGCCAGGTGCCCACGCCGCGGGTGGTGGAGGCCCGTACGCGCGTGTCCGCCGAGGTGTTCTCGCTCTTGGCCGAGCAGGGTAAGGCCCAGGGCGTGACGCCGGCCGATCTGGCGGTGGCCCTGGCCGCGACCTGGTTCGCGCGCCTCAGCGGGCAGCCGTCCTTCAGCGCCGGTTTCATCTTCATGCGTCGTATGGGCTCGGTGGCGCTCAAGTCCGGCGGGGCAACGCTCAATGTCCTGCCTCTGGGCATTAACGCCGACTCGGCCCGAACGCTGCCGCAACTCGCCGCGGCACTGGCTGCCGAGCTGAAGAAGATTCGCCGCCATCAGCGCTACGACGCCGAACAGATCGCCCGCGACCTGGGCCGGCCCGGCGATGCCGAGCCCCTGACCGGACCGGTCATCAACCTCAAACTGTTCGATTTCGCCCTGGATTTCGCCGGGGTGCCCGGCATCACCCACGAGCTGGCTTCGGGGCCGGTGCGCGACCTGGAGATCGCCCTTTACCTGGAAGCCAGCGGCGCCCTGGACATCAAGCTGCTGGGCAACGCCGAGCGCTATGCCGCCAATTTGCTGCAAGGACAGGTGGAGCGCTTCGGCCTGCTGGCGCAGCAATTCGCTGATCAACCTGGTCTGACTCTGGGTGAGGTGGAAGTCCTGGGGCCAACTGACCGTGCCTGGCTGGCAGGCATCAATGCCACCGAACGCGTCTTGCCCGCGACCACGCTGACAAGGCTGCTGGCCGAGCAAGCGTCCCGTACGCCTGAAGCGCCAGCGCTGGCCGACGAGCAGCTAGCCTTCAATTATCGCGAAACCCGCCAGCAGGTACGGGCCCTGGCCCAGCGCCTGAGCGCGGCCGGGGTAGGGCGCGGCGATATCGTCGCGGTGGCGCTGCCACGCTCGGTGTTCCTCTCCCTGGCGCTGCTGGCCACGGTCGAGCTGGGCGCCGCCTACCTGCCGCTGGACAGTGGCTACCCGGATGAACGCCTGCAACTGATGCTCGACGATGCCCGGCCGCGGGTGCTGGTGACCGACCCCAGCCAGCGTGGCCGTTTCCCAGGGCTAAGCGATGACCAGGTGTTGATCCTGAATGCGCCGCTGAAGGAGTTGGATCACGCGCCGGCCTTCGACGGGCCGCGCCCAAGCGATCCGGCCTATGTGCTCTATACCTCCGGCTCCACCGGCCGGCCCAAGGGCGTGGTGGTAGGACATGCCGCCATCGTCAACCGCCTGCTGTGGATGCAGGACAGCTATCCCATCGGCGCTGGCGATACGGTATTGCAGAAGACGCCGAGCAGCTTCGATGTCTCGGTCTGGGAATTCTTCTGGCCGCTGCTGGTGGGCGCCCGGCTGTATCTGGCGCCACCCGAGGCCCATCGTGATCCCGAGGCGCTGCAGCAACTCTTCGCCCGGGAGCGGGTGACCACGGTACACTTCGTGCCCTCGATGCTGGCGGCCTTCGTCGCCAGCCTGGACGGGTCGGCCGCGGTGACCCGTTGCGCCAGCCTGCGCCAGGTGTTCTGCAGCGGCGAGGCCCTGCCTACTGAGCTGGCCCGTACCTGGGAACGCCGGGTCGGCGCGCCCCTGCACAATCTGTATGGCCCGACCGAGGCCGCGGTGGACGTCTCCTATCATCCGGCCCACGGCGCTGCCCTGGCCGCCGTCACTGGCAGCAGCGTGCCCATCGGCAAGCCGGTGTGGAACACCGGGCTGCACATCCTCGACGAACGCCTGCGGCCGGTACCGCCGGGTGTGGCGGGTGAACTCTATCTGAGCGGGGTGCAACTCGCCGATGGCTACCTGGGGCGCCCCGAGCTGACCGCTGCCCGCTTCATCGCCGCGCCCAACGGGCAGGGCGAGCGACTCTATCGCACCGGTGACGTGGCACGCTGGCTGCCTGAAGGCGTCGTCGAATACCTGGGTCGCAGCGACGACCAGGTGAAGATTCGCGGGCAGCGCATCGAGCTGGCGGAGATCGACCATGCCCTGCTGGCGCTGCCCGGCGTGGCCCAGGCGGTTACCCATGCGCGGGTGCTGGGTGAGGCGACCAATTCCACCGGCGGCGATGCCCGCCAACTGGTGGGCTATGTGATCGCCCAACCGGGTGCCGCGCTGGACCTGGAACGCCTGCGCGCCCGCCTGGGCGAAAGCCTGCCGCCGCACCTGGTGCCGGTGGCCCTGGTCGAACTGCCGGCCCTGCCCCTGGGCGCCACCGGCAAGCTGGATCGCAAGGCACTGCCGGCGCCCCAGGGCGTGGCCAGGGCCGCGAGCCGAGCCCCGGCGCCGGGGCTGGAAAGCGACCTGGCGGCGGCTTTTTCCGAGGTGCTCGGCTGCGCCATCGTCGGCGCGGACGACGATTTCTTCGCCCTGGGCGGCCATTCGTTGCTGGCCATGACCCTGGCGGCCAATCTGCGGCGGCGCCTGGGGCGGCCGGTGTCCATCGGCCAGATCATGGTGGCTTCCAGCGTCGCCCGCCTGGCCCGAGAGCTGGAGCGGGACGTCAGCGACCGCCGCGCCGGTTTCGAGACCCTGCTACCGCTGCGCCCGGGCGACGGGCCGACGCTGTTCTGCTTCCATCCGGCCTCGGGCTTCGCCTGGCAATTCAGCGTACTGCAACGCCATCTCGATCCGCGCTGGTCGCTGCTCGGTATCCAGTCGCCGCGCCCGGACGGTCCCCTGGCCCAGGGCGCCGATCTGGAAGACGTCATCCAGCGCCATCTGCGCACCCTGCGAGAGGTACAGCCGCACGGCCCCTATCATCTGCTCGGCTATTCCCTGGGTGGCACCCTGGCCCAGGGGCTGGCGGCGCGGTTGCAGGCGGCCGGGGAGGAGGTCGCCTTCCTCGGGCTGCTCGACACCTATCCCCCGGAAACCCAGAACTGGCAGGAGCGCGAAGGCCAGCGCGAGCTGGACCCGGAGGTGCTGGCCGAGGTCAATCGCGAGCGCGAAGCCTTCCTGGCGGCCCAGCAGGGCCTGGCCGATCCGGCGCTAGGAGAGGGGGCGGAGCTGTTCGCCACCATCGAGGGCAACTACGCCGATTCGGTGCGGCTGCTGGCCACGGCGCACAGCGCCCGCTTCGACGGCGAGGCGCTGATGTTCGTCGCCCGGCGCACCCTGCCAGCGGGAATGGACGTCAAGGCCACCTGGGCGCCTTGGATCACCCGCCTGCAGGCTCACGAAGTGGACTGCGCCCACGTCGACATCATCGCTCCGGCCCAGCTGGCGCAGATCGGCCCGGTGCTCAATCGGGCGTTGAAGGCGTTGTGACGGCGTGAGGGTTCAGCTCGACGGCGACTCCCCGCTCAGGCAAGGTGTGAAACCTGGGCGGGGCAGGAGAGATGATCGGCCAGCCGCTTATTCTCTCGTTGCAGGTGGACCCATGGCGAAAAGCGTGACCATTCAGGATGTCGCTCGGCAGGCAGGCTTGTCCAAGTCTGCCGTTTCGCGCTACCTGAATCACAGCCTGAGCCTGCCACCCGCCACGGCGCAGCGTATCGAGGGCGCCATCGAGGCCCTGGGCTTTCGGCGCAACAGCCTGGCCCAACGCCTGAGCAAGGGCGGCAGCGAAACCATCGGGCTGGTCCTGCCGGACATCGCCAACCCCTTTTTCGCCGAGCTGGCCGACGCCGCCGAGGCCACGGCCTTCGCCCATGGCTACAACCTGGTGCTCTGCCTGACGCGCAACGATCCGGCGCGGGAGATCCAGTACGTCCACTGGAAGGGATCGCGCCGCGTCGACGGTCTGCTGTTCATCACCAACCGCGCGGATGACGGGACGCTGGCGGCGCAACTGGCCGCCTACCGGGAGATCGTGTTGCTGGACGAGGATGTCCCGGGTACCTCGATGCCCAAGGTCTTCGCCGACAATGTCGCCGGCGGCCGACTGGCCACCGACTATCTGATCCGCCAGGGCCATCGGCGCATCGCCCATGTCTCCGGGCCGGCAGCGGTGATGAGCGTGAGGGAGCGGCGCGAGGGCTATGAGCTCGCCCTGGCCGCGGCCGGAATCCCCTCGCGCCCCGACTATCTGCTGCTGGGTGAATACAGCCGTGACTTCGGGCGTCAGGCGGCTGCGACCCTATTGGATCTGCCGGAGCCGCCTCAGGCGATCTTCGCGGCCAGCGACTTCATTGCGGTAGGGGTGCTCGATACCCTTCGCGAACGCGGCCTGACAGTTCCCGCTTCCCTGTCCCTGGTCGGCTTCGACGACGCGCCCTATGCGGAATTGCTCACGCCGCCGCTGAGTACCGTGCGCCAGTCGGCGCGGGACCTGGGTCGGCAGGGAATCGAAGCCCTGCTGGCGGTGCTCGCCGGGCAGCCCGTCGCCGGGGAGCAGCGGGTGGCGGTGACCCTGGTGGAACGCGGCTCGGTCGCACCGGCTCCTGCCCCAAGGTAGCACCGCGCGTTTCCATTCTGCCCAGTCGTGGAGCACACCCGATGTTCTCCTGCCAGAGGCTCTACGCAGGGAGTTTGAGTAACCGATTGAATTGGCAGCGGAAGATCGTCCCCCAGTCGTCGCTGGCACGCCTTGTGCTGTTTCTTTCCCTGCAGAACCTTCCGGGTTCTATTTTTTGGCCCGCTTAGTAAACCGGTTTACTAACTGCTGCCACGTTCGTTGGCAGGGTAGAGGAGGATGGAGATGCTTCGATTCGGCAAGACGTTCGCTTCCATGCTGATGATGTTCGGATTGGGCTTGGTCGGTGTCGCCCAGGCGGCACCGGCCAAGCGGCTGGCACTGGTCCAGGTGAATCAGCAGGCGCTCTATTTCACCCAGATCACCCAGGGTGCCCAGGCCGCCGCCAAGGCGGCGGCAGCCGAACTGGTGGTGTTCAACGCCAACGACAACCCCTCCGCCCAGAACGACGCCATCGAGGCCTATATCCAGGACAAGGTGGATGCCATCCTGGTCTGTGCCATCGACGTCAACGGCATCAAGCCGGCGGTCTCGGCGGCCGTCCAGGCCGGTATCCCGGTGGTGGCCATCGACGCCGTGCTCAATGGCGACAACCAGGTGCAGATCGGCGTCGACAACCGCGCCGCGGCTCGCCAGCTGGGGGAATACACCGGTAGCTACATCACCCGTGAGCTGGATGGCGTGGCCAAGGTCGGGGTGGTGGGAGCCCTGGGTTCCTATGTGCAGAACCTGCGCCTGGACGGTTTCCGCGAGGGGCTGGCGCAGAGTGCGCCCAAGGCGAAGATCGTCGGCACCGTGGATGGCAACAACGTGCAGGACACCGCTCAGAGCGCCGCGGAAAATCTGCTCACCGCCAATCCCGATCTGCAGATCGTCTATGCCACCGGCGAGCCGGCGTTGATCGGCACCGTGGCGGCCAGCGTCGCCCAGGGCAGTGGCGAACGCACCCGGATCTTCGGCTGGGACCTGTCGCCCCAGGCCGTCCAGGGCCTGGATGACGGCTCCGTGGCGGTGGTGGTGCAGCAGAACACCCGCGGCATGGGCAAGGCGGCGGTGGAGGCGGCGCTGGCGCTGCTCGCCGGCCAGCAGGTGACCAAGCAGCAGGATATTCCGGTGACCCTGGTCACCCGGGAAAACCTGGATTCCTATCGCGCCGAGTTCAAGTAGCGGAGGCCCAGCATGCACACTGCGACGACGGTTCCCCGGGTCAGCATGACCGGCATCACCAAGAGCTATGGCTCCATCCAGTCCCTGCGCGGCGTCGACCTCGCCCTGCAGCCGGGCGAGGTCCTGGGGCTGGTCGGCGACAACGGCGCCGGCAAATCGACCCTGACCAAGATTCTATCCGGCGCGGTGCTGCCCACCAGTGGCTGCATCCGCATCGACGGTCGCGAAGAGGTGTTCCAGGGCCCGGCGGATGCCCAGCGCTGTCGGATCCAGATGGTCTATCAGGATCTCTCCCTGTGCGACACCGTGGACGTGGCCGGCAACCTCTTCATGGGGCGGGAACCCCGTCGCCGGCTGCTCGGGCTGCCGCTGCTGGACGAGCGCAGGATGCACGCCGATGCGCGCCGCATCCTCGAGGGGCTGGGCATCAGCCTGCCCGATACCCGCGCCCAGGTGCGCCATCTCTCCGGCGGCCAGCGCCAGGCCGTGGCCATAGCCCGTGCCGCGGCCTTCGAGCCACGGGTACTGATCATGGACGAGCCGACCGCCGCCCTGGCGGTGGCCGAGGTGGAGGCCGTGCTGGCGTTGATCCGCACCATCAGCCGCCAGGGCGTGAGCGTCATCCTCATCACCCACCGGCTGCAGGATCTCTTCCTGGTCTGCGATCGCATCATGGTGATGTACGAGGGCCAGAACCTGGCCGAGCGCCGGGTGGCCGACACCAGTCTGGGCGAGATCGTCGAGCTGATCGTCGGCCACAAGTTCACCGCCCGTTCCGCCTGCGCCTGAATCGGAGGATTTCATGAATACCCTCGACCTGACCCGACAGCGCGTGGTGGTGCAGTCACCGCTGCGCCGCCTGTTGCACGACTATCCCGGCGTGGCCAGCATCGCGCTGTTCTTCGCCCTCTGCTGCCTGCTCTTCGCGCTGGTGACCGACAACTTCCTCAGCAGCGGCAACCTGCTCAACGTCATTCGGCAGAACGCACCGCTGCTGATCGTGGCCGTGGCCATGACCCTGGTGGTGACCACCGGTGGCATCGACCTGTCGGTCGGTTCCACCCTGGCCCTGGTGGGCGCCCTGGCCGCCCTCGGTCTCAACGCCTGGCAACTGCCCTGGCCGGTGGTGCTGGCCGGCGGCCTGCTGGTGGGCGCGCTGATCGGCGCGCTGAACGGGTACTTCATTGCCTACGCGGGAATCCCGGCCTTCATCGTGACCCTGGCGACCCTGACCATCATTCGCGGCCTGGCGCTGCTCATCACCCAGGGCTACTCCATTCCGGTCCCCCGTGAACTCACCGCCTTTCTCGCGCTCGGTCGCGGCTGGGTGCTGGGACTGCCGCTGGCGGTATGGCTCGCGCTCTTCACGGTGCTGGGCGGCATGCTGCTGCTGGGCAAGATGCGCTTCGGTCGCTATCTCACGGGGATTGGCGCCAATGCCGAAAGCGTCCGCCGAGCCGGGGTGAATACCCGTGGCGTGTTGCTGCGGGTCTATGTCCTGAGCGGCATGGCGGCGGCGTTGGCCGGGATGATCGTGACGGCACGCCTGGGCAGTGGCTCCTCCAACCAGGGGGAAGGCTTCGAACTGGAGGTCATAGCAGCGGTGGTGCTGGGCAGCACCAGTCTGTTCGGCGGCTTCGGCACCATCCTCGGCACCCTGCTCGGCGTGCTGACCATGGCGGTGATCAAGAATGGCCTGATCCTCGCCCATGTGTCGCCCTTCTATACCCAGATCGCCACGGGGGCCATCGTGCTGCTGGCCATCTGGCTCAACACCCGCATCCTCAAGACCGGCCGTCCGCTGGGGAGGGTAGGCGGATGAGTCTGTTTCGCCATCCCGAGCCGCTTCCGGTCGGGGTCGACAGCGGCCATGCCATGACGGTGCTTGGCCCGCTGCCGGTGGACCGGTTGGGCGTGACCCTGATGCACGAGCACATCCTTCTCGATGCCTCCGGCAAGTGGGTGCCACCCCGTTGCTGCGGCGAGCGACACCTGGCCGAGCAGCCGGTGAGCATCGAATTGCTCGGCGAGCTGCATCTGAATCCGCTGGTCAGCCGAGACAACTGCCAGCTGTTCGACGTGGACCTGGCCTGCGCCGAGCTGCTGAAGTATCGCGCCCTAGGTGGCGAGACGGTGGTCGATCCCACCAACCTCGGCATCGGTCGCGATCCCCAGGCGCTGCAGCGCATCGCACGGCTCACGGGGCTCAACATCATCATGGGCGCCGGTTTCTACCTGGAGCCCTCGCACCCGGCCTATGTCAGGGAGCGCTCGGTGGAGGAGCTCACCGCCCAGATCGTCCACGACGTGGGCGGGGCGGCGGAAAAGCCGGAGGTCATCGCCGGCCTGATCGGCGAGATCGGGGTGTCGGCCGCCTTTACCGCCAGCGAGGAAAAGTCCCTGCGCGCCGCCGCCCGGGCCAGCGGCCTCACTGGCGTACCGCTGGCGGTCCATCTGCCCGGCTGGGAACGCCTCGGCCACCGGGTGCTGGACATCGCCGCCGCCGAGGGCGCCGATTTGCACCATGTGGTGCTCTGTCACATGAATCCCAGTCATCGCGACCTCGACTACCAGCACGGACTCGCGGAGCGGGGCGCCTTCCTCGAATACGACATGATCGGCATGGGCTACTACTTCGCCGACGAGGCCGCCCAGTCGCCGTCCGACGAAGACAACGCCCGCGCCATCGTCGGTCTGCTCGAGGCCGGCTACGGCGAACGCCTGCTGCTGTCCCAGGACGTCTTTCTCAAGACCATGCTCACCCGCTATGGCGGCCACGGCTATGGCTACCTGCTGAAGCATTTCGTCCCGCGTCTGCGCCGGCACGGCGTCACGGGGACGCAACTGGAAACCCTGCTGATCGACAACCCGCGCCGCGTCTTCCAACGCGTTCGATCGGCCTAACGTCCGCTACCGGAGAACCTATGAATCAGTCCGTTCTGCTCGCTGGCGAATCCTGGGTCAGCACCGCGACCCATATCAAAGGCTTCGACCAGTTCGCCTCCGTCACCGCCCACAATGGCGCCCAGCGCCTGCTGGCTGCACTGGCCGACAGTGACTATGCCGTCACCCAGATGTGCGCCGACCAGGCGCAGACCGAGTTTCCCGCGACGCTGGAAGCCCTGCGCGACTACCAGGTGATCATCCTGTCGGATATCGGTGCCAACAGCCTGTTGCTGCATCCGGACACCTGGTTGCGCAGCCGCCGTACGCCGAATCGCCTGACGGCGCTGCGCGAGTACGTGCTGCAAGGCGGCGCCCTCATGATGGTCGGTGGCTACTACAGCTTCCAGGGCATCAACGGAGGTGCGCGTTATCGCGGCACGGCTGTGGAAGAGGTGCTGCCGGTGCGTTGCCTGCCGTATGACGACCGTATCGAGGTGCCTGAAGGCTTCACGCCGCAGGTGCACGGCGAACATGCGTTGCTGCGTGGCCTGCCCCAGGATTGGTCCTATCTGCTGGGTTACAACGAGGTGGAATTGCATCCGGACGCCCAGCTCGTGGCAAGTGTCGAGGGCAGTGGCCATCCGCTGCTGGCGACCCGTGAAGTCGGCCAGGGGCGTACCCTGGTCTGGACCAGCGACATGTCGATGCACTGGATGCCCGACGACTTCCTGGCCGGCGATGCCTATCGGCGCTTCTGGCTGAACTGCCTGGATTGGCTCTCGCGGCGCGCCTGATCACCTGCGGCTCGATTGGAGATCACCATGCTCACCGATCCTTTGTCCCTGACCCGAGCGCTTCTGGGGTTTCCCACGCTCAACCCGCCCGGCGATGAGGAGGCCTGTGCACGCTTTCTCGCCACGACGCTCCGCGAGGCGGGCTTCCACTGCGAGTTGCAACGTTTCGGCGAGCGACGCTGCAACCTGGTGGCCTGGCTGCCGGGGCGCGGAGCGGGCAAGCCGCTGGGTTTTACCGGACACCTGGACGTGGTACCCCTGGGCAATGGCACCTGGCGTCACGGCCCCTTCGCCGGCGAGGTGGCCGAAGGGCGCCTGTATGGGCGTGGCGCCAGCGACATGAAGGCGGGAATCGCGGCCTTCATCGTCGCCTGCCAGCGTAATCGCGACGTCATCGCCCAGGGGCCTGGCGTCCGGCTGCTGCTCACCGGCGGTGAGGAAACCGGGTGTGACGGCGCCCGGGCGCTGTGCCGGGACGCACCGCACCTGCTCGGCGACCTGGGCGCGCTGCTGGTGGGCGAGCCAACCGCCAACCGGCCGGTGCTGGGGCACAAGGGCGCCTTCTGGCTCCGCTGCACGGCCCGTGGCCGAACGGCCCACGGCGCCATGCCCGAGGAAGGGGAAAACGCCATCTACCGCCTGGCCGAGGCCATTGGCCAGGCGCGCACCTTCGCCGTCGGCCCGCCGCATCCACTCATGCGGCAACCCACGCTCAATGTGGGGACCGTCAACGGTGGACTGAACATCAACTCGGTACCGGATCGTGCCGCCTTCACGCTCGATCTGCGGACCGCACCGAACCTGGACCATGCCGACATCCAGCGGCGACTGGCCGAGCACCTGGGCAGCGACCTGGAGCTGGAGGTCCTGGTGGATCTGCCCGGTGTCTGCGCCGATATGGGCGACGCCTGGGTGCAGCAGGTCTTCGAGCGCTGCGCCACCCTGCATGGCGAGGCGCTGCCCGCCAGTGTGGTGCCTTACTTCACCGATGCCGCCGTGCTGCTGCCCGCGCTGAACGATCCGCCCACCCTGATCCTGGGGCCGGGCGAGCCGAGCATGGCGCACAAGGTGGATGAATACTGCGAGGTACAACGGCTGGAGGAGGGCACCGAGCTCTACGGGCAGTTGCTCCGGGACTGGATGCTCGTTGGCGGCTAGCGCCGCGCCAGGGGCACCACCATGGGGGTCCCGGCCACCGGGTCGTCGATGATCAGGCAGTCCAGGTCGTAGACCGCCTTGATCAGCGCGGGGGTGACCACGTCGCGCGGGCGGCCGGTGGCCAGTACCTTGCCGTCGCGCATGGCCACCAGGTGGGTGGCGTAGCGACAGGCGTGGTTGAGGTCGTGCAGCACCATCACCAGGGTGTGACCCTGCTGGCGATTGAGGTCTTCCAGCAATTCCAGCAGGTCGATCTGGTGGGTGATGTCGAGCCAGGTGGTGGGCTCGTCGAGCAGCAGCAGCGGGGTTTCCTGGGCCAGCGCCATGGCGATCCATACGCGTTGGCGCTGACCGCCGGAGAGGGTATCCACCGCCCGGTCGGCCAGCTCGAGAACGCCGGTGGCCTGCATGGCGTGGTTCACCGCGCGCTCGTCGTCGGCGCGTACGCCACCGAACAGCGTCTGGTGCGGATAGCGCCCGCGGGCCACCAGGTCGCGTACCGAGATGTCGCTCGGGGCCTGGGAGCTCTGCGGCAGCAGGCCCAGCCGACGGGCCACCTCCTTGGTGCGATAGCTCTGGATCGCCTGGCCGTCCAGCCAGACCTGGCCCTGGCTGGGCGCCAGCAGCCGGCTCAGGGTACGCAGGAGGGTCGACTTGCCGCAGCCGTTGGGGCCGATGATGACCGTCAGCTCGCCATCGGGGATGGTCAGCGACAGGTCTTCGGCGATCAGCTTGCGGCCGTAGCCCAGGGTCAGGCGCTCGGCGTGCAGGCGCGAAGCGGGGGCGTCGTTCATGAGCGGCGGGACTCCCAGATGAGCAGGCCGATCAGGTAGAGCCCACCCAGGCTCACCGTGACCAGGCCCACCGGCAGGACATAGGGCAGGAACAGGCGCTGGGCGAGCAGGTCCGCGCCCAGCAGCAGCACCGCGCCGGTCAGGGCGGCGGCGGGCAGCGCCAGGCGCTGGGTACCGGTCAGGCGGCGGGCGATCTGCGGCGCGGCCAGGGCGATGAAGGAGATCGGCCCGGCTACCGCGGTGCCGGCGGCGGTGAGCACCACGCCCAGGCCCAGCAGCGTCAACCGGGTGCGCTCCACCGGCACGCCCAGGGCACAGGCGGTGTCGTCGCCCATCTCCAGCAGGAACAGCCGGCGACTCAGCGCCAGGCTGGCCGCACCCGCCAGCAGGATGAAGACCACCGCCGGCCAGGCCTTGGCCCAGGTCAGGCCGTTGAGCGAGCCGGCGCTCCACACGCCGGCGCTGAAGGCGGCTTCCAGGGAGGCGTGGACGATCAGCCAGGTGTTGAGTGCCATCAGCAGGGCGCGCACGCCGATGCCGACGATGATGAGCCTCAGGGTATCCACGCCGCTGCCGCGCCAGGTGAGGGCGTAGACCAGGGCCGCGCTGAGCAGGCCGCCGATGAGGGCGGCGGTGGTGCTCCAGAGGATGCTGGCCTGGAACAGCACCAGGGCGACCAGCACCCCGCTGTAGGCGCCGGTGTTGAAGCCCATGATGTCCGGGCTGCCGAGGGGGTTGCGCAGCAGCGACTGGAACAGTGCGCCGCTCAGGCCCAGGGCAGCGCCGATCAGCAGGGCCAGGGCTACCCGCGGCAGCCGCCACTGGGTGACCACCAGTTCTATGCCGCGCGGCGCCTCGCCGAGCAGGGCGGCCAGCACCTGGGAGGGGCTCAGGGCCAGGCTGCCGCTGCCCAGGGCGAACAGGGCCAGCAGCAGGGCGCCGCCGAGCAGGGCGAGCAGTACCCCTGGCAGACGCAGGCGACCGGATCGGCTCATGCCCGGTCTCCCTGGCGTTGGCGGCGGGCCAGCCAGATCAGCAGGGGCGCGCCGAGGAAGGCGGTCACCACCGAGACGCGCAGCTCGTTGGTCACCAACAGGCGCCCGACGATGTCGGCGGTGAGCAGCAGGCTGGGGGTGAACAGCAGGACGAAGGGCAGCAGCCAGCGATGATCCTCGCCGATGGCCCAGCGACCCAGGTGCGGCACCATCAGGCCGACGAAGGCGATGGGACCGACCGCCGCCGCGGCGGCGCCACAGAGCAGGGTGATGGCCAGCAGGCCGAGCAGCTGGGTCTGGCGGACCCGGGTGCCGAGGGCGACGGCCAAGTCGGTGCCCAGGCTCAGCGCGTTGAGCGCCGGGGCCAGCAGCAGGGCGACGATCACCCCGCCCAGCACCGGCAGGCTGGCGCTGCGCAGCAGCTCGAGCTGGCGCACGTCCAGCGAGCCGAATTGCCAGAATCTCAGTTGATCGTAGACCTGGGGGTCGAGCAGGGCGATGCCGGAGCTGACCCCTTCGAGCATGGCGCCCAGGGCCACCCCGACCAGCACCAGGCGCATCGGATTGAAGCCGCCACCCCCGGCGATGCCAGCCAGCAGTACCACCAGGCTGGCCAGCAGGGCGCCACCGAAGGCGAAGCCCAGGTACTGCTCGGGACCGCTGGCGCCGAACAGGGCGATGCCCAGCACCACGGCGAAGCTGGCACCGGCATTGACGCCGAGGATGCCGGGGTCGGCCAGGGGATTGCGCGTCAGCGCCTGCATCAGGGTGCCGGCCACACCGAGGGCCGCGCCAGCGAGCAGGCCGGCGAGGGTCCGTGGTAGTCGCGCCTCGCGCACGATGAGACAGGCAGGATCGCTGCAGCCCTGGCCCAGCGCCTGCCAGACCTCGCCCAGCGGGATGGCGGTCGAGCCGAGTGCCAGGCTGGCAGCCAGCACCAGGAGCAGTAGCAGAACGGCCCAGCCGAGGACGAGAGAGCGGCGCATGGTCATCCGTGACGGCAGGCGAGGGAAGGGGTAGATGAGAACAAGGCTTATTAACACATGCTAGTCTGTATTACATGCTAACAGCCTTGCCTCGGCGGCTCGATAGCGTCCCCTGTGTTTTTCCGGTGATTCATGTCCAAGACGTCCTTCCTGCTCGACTTCGGCCTGCTCAGGTCCCACGCCGCCTTTCGTACCCTGTTCATCGCCCGCCTGGTGTCCGTCCTCTCCCTTGGCCTGCTGGCCGTGGCGATCCCCATCCAGGTGCAGACCCTGACCGACTCGCCGCTCAAGGTGGGCCTGGCGCTGAGCATGGCCGGGATCGGCATGTTCGTCGGCCTGCTCACCGGCGGGGTGCTGGCCGACCGCCTGGAGCGCCGGCGCCTGATCCTGGCGGCACGCTCCATCTGCGGGCTGGGCTTCATCGGCCTGGCGGTCAACGCCAGCCTGCCCGCGCCCTCGCTGATCGCCATCTACCTCTTGGCTCTGTGGGACGGCTTCTTCGGCGCCCTAGGAGTGACCGCCTTGCTGGCGGTGACGCCGATCCTGGTCGGCCGCGAATCCATGGTGCAGGCTGGCGCCCTCAACATGCTCAGCGTGCGAGTGGCGGCCATCGTCGCGCCACCACTGGGCACCCTGCTGATCGCCCAGAGCAGCGTGGTCTGGAACTATGGCCTGACCGCTTGCGGCACCCTGATCACCCTGCTGGTGCTGCTGCGCCTGCCACCGTTGCCGCCGCCGGAGCAACCGCGCGAAACGCCCTGGCAGGCCCTGGGCGGCGGCATCGTCTTCCTCTTCGAGAACCGCCTGCTGGGCGCCGTGGCCCTGGTCGGCGCCCTGGTGACCATGGCCAATGCGGTTCGGGTGCTCTATCCGGCGCTGGGGGAGGGCTGGGGGCTCGATACCGGCCACCTCGGCTGGCTCTACGCCGCCGCGCCGCTGGGCGCGGCTCTCGGCGCCCTCACCAGTGGTCGCCTGAACCAGTCGGTCCGCCCCGGACGGACCCTGTTGATGACGGCGGTGGCCACCTTCCTCGCCGTAGCGGTCTTCGCCCTGCTGCCGAGCTTCTGGCTGGCGGCATGTTGCCTGGTGCTGTTCGGCTACCTGGGCGCACTCAATTCCCTGGTGCAGTACGCGCTGATCCAGAAGCTCACCCCGGATCGCCTGCTGGGGCGCATCAATGCCCTGTGGACCGCGCAGAACATCGGCGGCGAGGCCATTGGCGCGGCGCTGTTCGGCGGCCTGGCCAGTCTGCTGCTGCCGGCCCAGGCGGCCTGCGTCTTCGGTCTGGTCGCCACCCTGGTGGCCGCTCTCTGCTGGGCGCTGGCCAGCGGTCTGCGCCGGGCGGAAAGCCTGGGTGCCTGATCCGCTCCGGTGCGCCTTGCGTAGCGTGGAAAACCGCGCAGCGTTTTCCACTGGGCCATGGTGATGAGTGGTGGACAAGACCGATCGCGGCCATGGGCCGCTCCTACGGGAGGTCCGGCTCCTGTAGGAGCAACTGTCTTATCGCTGTGGGGATACCTCACGTAGCGTGGAAAACGGCGTAGCCTTTTCCACTGGAGACTTGGTGGCGAGGAGGCCCTCACCCCAACCCTCTCCCGAGGGGGAGAGGGGGCTATCCGAGCAGGCGTTCAGTTTCATTAACCACGGCAAAGATCACGTCAAACCGGCGTACCTCTTGCTGTAGGAGCGGCCCATGGCCGCGATCAACAAAATACCGGAGCCCCTCAGGACCAGTTGCATCGGCGGACCGCCATGGCCACGACTGCCTTGCTCAGGGCTTGGCGTACAGCTTTTCCAGGCGATCCAGCAGCAGGTTGGCGCTGTAGGGGTCGAGGCGGAAGGTCTCGGCGCCCAGGGCTTCCACCCGGTCGTCCTTGACCGCCGGCAGGTGTGCCAGCAGCGGATTGCTGCGCACCGCCTCGGCCTCCTTGGCGTCCGCGGCGAACAGCAGGAAGGTCTGGCCATTGAGGCCGGTGGCGACGTTCTCGCCGGCCAGCTGGAGGATGTCGTGCCGCTGACCCTGGCTGTGACCGGTCTTCAGGCCTGCCGGTAGTTCCGCCAGCGTGAAGCCCAGGCTTTCCAGCAACTGACCCTGGGAGGAGGCGGCGGTCCAGAGATTGGCCTGGCGCGTCGCCGGGTTGTAGACGAAGGCCGAGACTGGCTGCGGCGGCAGTTGCAGGCGTGCCTTGAGACTGGCTACCCGCTGGTCGAAATCGGCGACCACCTTGGTGGCGGCATCCTCGCGACCGGTGGCCTGGCCGAGCAGTTCCACCACCTGTTGCCAGCTGCGATTGTCGTAGCCCACCACCAGCACCGGGGCGATGGCCTTGAGCTGATCGACCAGGCGCAGCGCCGAGTCGTTACCGGCGGCGCTGACCAGGATCAGGTCCGGTGCCTCGGCCGCCACGGCTTCGGCATTCGCCTCGCCGATGTACAGTCGCTTCACGTCCCGCTGCTTGGCGACCTGGCCCCACTGGCGCAGGAAGCCCTGGTCGTCGGCGAATCTGTTGTTGGGCGAGGTAGCCCCGCTGGCCACCACCGGTGCGCCGATGGCGAGCAGGGAGCCAGTGAGGGTGACGCTGGTGGAGACGATGCGTTGCGGCTTGGCCGGCAGGGTTACCTGGCTGCCATCGACGCTGATCTGCCGGGGCCAGTCCGCCGCCTGGGCGGTGCCACCCAGCGCCAGGATGGCCAGTGTCAGGGCGGTGAGAATGCGAAACGATGACAACAAGCTGAACATGGACGCCTTCCAGTTGTAAGATAATCACTCTCATTTTCAAAGATGCGCCCCGCGACAGCAAGGACCGCCGATGGCGGCCACGGGCGAGCGGACGTGAAGCCAGGTACCAGAGCGGTCCGGCAGTGCTTTCCAAGGCCCTGCCCAGAGGTGACAGTGCCGAGAGCGCTAAGGAGTGTAGGGTCGCGATGGAAACCGTTTGGCAGCTAACAAATTGACTTCCGGGGATACAAAAGTTAATTTATTTTTATTGATAAGCATTATCATTTGTGTAGAGGTCCGCAGCGATGTCGAGTAAAAGGGCTGACGTGGTCGGGCAGATCGCCACCGAGCAGCAGGAACAGTCCGCCTTCCTGTTCCAGTCGGGTGACCGCGTGCTGCATGGTCGGGGCATCTGTGCCCGGGTCGAGACGCCGGCCAGTGGCGGAGCCCATAGAGACAGCCTGTTCCTGCATGCCGTGGAAGACGCCTTCGCCCGCGCCCGCCAGGCCGGCGTCGCCGAGCCGGTGATCATGGGTGCCATTCCCTTCGATACCACCCAGCCTTCCTGTCTCTATGTCCCCCGGGAGCATGCCTGGACGGCGCGGCCGACGCCGGTCGCCGCGGCGCCGGTGGCACCGGCCCAGGTGCGCGAAGTGCGCAACCTGCCAAGCCAAGATGGTTTTTGCCTGGCGGTGGAGGAGGCCATCGACGCCTTCCGCCGCGGTGAGCTGAGCAAGGCGGTGCTGTCACGCGTCCAGGAGATCCGCCTGGCCGAACCCGCCGACGTGGACGCCATTCTCGCCAACCTGGCGCGGCAGAATCCCACCGGCTACCAGTTCCGCATCCCCACTGCCGAGGGTGGCGAGCTGGTCGGGGTCAGCCCCGAGTTGCTGGTGCGCAAGCAGGGCGCCCGGGTGCATACCAACCCCTTGGCCGGTTCCGCCAAGCGCCGCGCCGATCCGCTGGAAGACCAGCGCGTCGCCCGCGAGCTGCTGGATTCCAGCAAGGATCACTACGAACATCGCCTGGTGATCGAGGACATTCGCCAGCAGCTGGCGCCGCTGTGCAGCCGGCTGGACGTACCCGAGGCGCCGTCGCTACTCAGCACCAACGCCATGTGGCACCTGTCCACCGCCATCGACGGCGAGCTGGCCGACAGCCGCACCTCGGCGTTGCAGCTCGCCTGCCGCCTGCATCCGACGCCGGCCGTGTGTGGCTTCCCCACGGCGGCGGCGCGCCAGTTGATCGAGCGCATCGAGGCCTTCGACCGCGGTCTGTTCACCGGTATGGTCGGCTGGTGCGATGCCCAGGGCAATGGCGAGTGGGTGGTCACCATCCGCTGCGGCACGGTGCAGGACGACTGGCTGCGCCTGTTCGCCGGTGCCGGCATCGTCGCAGCCTCCGATCCGGCGGCGGAGTGGGCCGAGGTCACCGCCAAACTGGGCACCATGCGTGCCGCCTGTGGTTTGCTCGACGAGGAGAACCCTACGTGAGTCTGGAATTCACCCCCTGGCCGGAAGACCTGGCGGCCCGCTATCGCGCCCTCGGCCACTGGCTCGACCTGCCGATGACCGAGATCCTGGCCCGCAGCCGCGCGGCCCTGCCGGACGCCCCGGCGATCCTCTGCGGCGAGCGGCAGCTGAGCTATGCCGAGCTGGACCAGCGCTCCAGTCGCCTGGCTGCCCACCTACAGGCCGCCGGTCTGCGCCGCCACGACACGGCCCTGGTGCAGCTGCCCAACGTGGCCGAGTTCTATGTGGTGTTCTTCGCCCTGCTCAAGGCCGGCATCGCCCCGGTCAACGCCTTGTTCAGTCACCAGAGGCTGGAGCTGCTCGCCTATGCGCGGCAGCTCCAGCCCCGGCTGCTGATCGCCTCCAGCGAGCACAACCTGTTCCGCGACGACAACTTCCTCGCCGAGTTGCGCGAGGTGGCGCCGGGCCTCGGCGAGGTGCTGCTGGATGGCGCCGAGGACTCGCGCAGCCTGCAGCAGCGCCTGGATACCCCGCTGGATGGCTACCAGCTGACGCCCACCGCCGGTGGCGAGGTGGCCTTCTTCCAGCTCTCCGGTGGCAGCACCGGCACGCCCAAGCTGATCCCGCGCACCCACAACGACTACTACTACAGCCTCAGACGTAGCGTCGAGATCTGCCGCCTGACCCCGGCGACGCGCTTTCTCTGCGCCCTGCCGGCGGGCCACAACTACACCCTCAGCTCGCCCGGCGCCCTGGGCGTCTTCATCGCCGGCGGCTGCGTGGTCATGGCCCGCGATCCCGAACCGCTGCGCTGCTTCGCGCTGATCGAACGCCATCAAGTGGATTGGGTGGCCCTGGTACCACCGGCGGTGGCGCTCTGGCTGCAGGCTGCTGCTGAGCCCGCTCAACGGGCGAAACTGGCTAGCCTAAGGATGGTGCAGGTAGGCGGCGCCAGTTTTGCCGAGGCCCAGGCCCGCCGCGTGCCCGTGGAGCTGGGCTGCCAGCTGCAGCAGGTGTTCGGCATGGCCGAGGGCCTGGTCAACTACACCCGCCTGGACGACGAGCCCGAGCGCATCTTCACCACCCAGGGCCGCCCCATGAGCCCGGACGATGAGGTGCGCATCACCGACGAGGACGGCAACCCGGTACCCGAGGGTGAGCCTGGCCTGCTGTCCACCCGCGGTCCCTATACCTTCCGCGGCTACTACCGCAGCCCCGAGCACAACGCCCAGGTGTTCGATGCCGAGGGTTTCTACTTCTCCGGCGACGTGGTCCAGCGCGATGCCGCCGGCTACCTCAAGGTGGTCGGGCGGGTGAAGGACCAGATCAACCGCGGCGGCGAGAAGATCGCCGCGGCCGAGGTCGAGGGCCTGCTGCTGCGTCATCCCGGCATCACCCACGCGGCCCTGGTGGCCATCGCCGACGAGTTGATGGGCGAGAAGAGCTGCGCCTGCCTGGTGGTGAGCGATCCGGCACTCAAGCCGGTGGCGCTGCGGCGCTACCTGCGCGAGCAGGGCGTGGCCGAGTACAAGTTGCCCGACCGTTTCCAGTTCCTTGACCAGCTGCCGCTCACCGCTGTCGGCAAGATCGACAAGCGGCGCCTGCGCGAACAGCTGCAGACCCCTTCCACCGAGCGTTCCTAAGGTTTCCCATGGCTATTCCCCGTCTTGCCTCCTATCCCTTGCCCCAGCCCGACGGCTTTCCCGCCAACAAGGTCGCCTGGACACCCGTGGCCGACCGCGCCGTGCTGCTGATCCATGACATGCAGCGCTATTTCGTCGAGTTCTATGGCGACAGCAGCCCGCTGATCGACCAGGTGGTGGCCAACATCGCCGCCCTGCGGGCCTGGGCCGCTGCCCAAGGGGTACCGGTGGTCTATACCGCCCAGCCCACCGATCAGCCGCCGGCCGACCGCGCGCTGCTGAACGACATGTGGGGTCCGGGCCTGACCCAGGCCGATCCCGCGCTGCAGCAGGTGGTGGACGAGCTGGCGCCCAAGGACGGCGACGTGGTGCTGACCAAGTGGCGCTACAGCGCCTTCCACCGTTCCAATCTGCAGGACCTGATGACCGAGTGGCGGCGCGACCAACTGATCGTCTGCGGCGTCTACGCCCACATCGGTTGCCTGACCACCTGCACCGACGCCTTCATGAGGGACATCCAGGCCTTCCTGATCGGCGACGCCGTGGCCGACTTCAGCGAGGAAGAGCACCGCATGGCGCTGCGCTATGTGGCCACCCGCTGCGGCAGCACCCTGAGCACCGCCCAGGTCACCGGCGGCGCGGTAACCCTGGACGAAGCCTGGCTGCGTGCCCAGGTCCAGCCGCTGCTGGACGCCGACGACGAAGCACCGGCGCTGGACGACAATCTCACCGACTTCGGCCTGGATTCGGTGCAGGTGATGACCCTGGTGGGCGAGTGGCAGAAGCGCGGCCTGCCGGTCACCTTCGCCGATCTCGCCGCCCAGCCGACCCTGCAGGGCTGGCTGGATCTGCTGCGCGCGCGCGCCTGAGGGACTCTCTGATGACGCAACTGGATTTCACCGGCAAGCGCGTCTGGGTGACCGGCGCGGGGCAGGGCATCGGCTTGCAGGTGGCGCGCCGCTTCCAGGCGGCGGGCGCCGAGGTGGTCGGCCTCGACCGGCAATTCGCCGAGAGCGACTATTCCTTTCGTACCCAACTGCTGGACGTCGCCGATGCGGCCCAGGTAGAGGAGGTCTGCCAGTCCCTGCTGGCCGAGGAGCGCCGCCTGGACGTGCTGGTCAATGGCGCCGGCGTGCTGCGCCTGGGCACCAGCGACAGCCTGAGCCTGGACGACTGGCAGGCGCTGCTGGACGTCAACGTCTCCGGACCCTTCTACCTGTTCCGCCAACTGGTGCCGCTGTTCAAGGCCCAGGGCCAGGGCGCCATCGTCAATATCGCTTCCAATGCCGCCCATGTGCCACGGCTGCAGATGGCCGGCTACTGCACCTCCAAGGCGGCGCTGGTGTCCCTCAGCCATTGCGTGGCCCTGGAACTGGCCGGATCGGGCGTGCGCTGCAACGTGGTCTCGCCGGGTTCCACGGCGACGCCGATGCTGGCCGGCATGCTCGGTTCGCCCGAGGGCTATCAGCGCCTGGTGGACGGCCTGCCGGAGGACTTCAAGCTGGGCATCCCGCTACGCAAGATCGCCCAGCCCGATGAGATCGCCAACACCGTGCTGTTCCTGGCGTCGGACCTGGCGAGCCATATCACCATGCAGGACATCGTGGTGGACGGCGGCGCGACCCTGGCGGCGTGAAGGTTCTTCGTAGCTGGGTTGAGCGCCAGCGAAGCCCAGCCTCCCACTAACCGAATCGCGGCCATGGCGATCCACCGAGGCGGCCGCTCCTACGGGATATCCGGCTGCTGTAGGAGCGGCCGCTGGCCGCGATGAAGCTCGCCGCCAGGGCCCATCCACAGCGCTTCACTGCAGGCGACGAGCCTAACGCCCGCTTTCCGCGAAATCTCTCAAGGCCGCGCCATCCAGGCGATAACGCACCCATTCGCTCTGCGCCGCGGCGCCGAGGCTTTCGTAGAACTCGATGGCCGGGGTGTTCCAGTCCAGCACGCTCCATTCCAGGCGGCCGCAGTCGTTGGCCACCGCCTCGCGGGCCAGTTCGCGTAGCAGGCCCTTGCCCAGGCCGGTGCCGCGGGCGCTGGGGCTGACATAGAGATCTTCCAGGTAGATGCCGTTGCGGCCCAGCCAGGTGGAATAGCTGTAGAAATACACGGCGTAGCCCACCACCACACCCTCGTGCTCGGCCACCAGGGCCCGGGTGGGCGTATCGGCGGCGAACAGGGTGGCCTCGATCTGCGCCGGGCTGGCCAGCACTTCATGGACGGCCTTCTCGTAGTCGGCCAGTTCGACGATCAGGGCATGGATGCGGGCGGCGTCTGCGCGGCGGGCGGGGCGGATCTGGGAAATCATAGAGTCCTTGGCTGGATCGCTGGCGGGAGGGCGACCTCAGGAGGTCGTCGTCACCCGCTGGGCTGCCTGGGACAGCATGGCAGCGACCTGCGCGGCCAACTGGTCCAGGGTGAAGGGTTTGGTCATCAGCTCCATGTTACCACCCAGGAAGGCGGTCCGGCTGAGGGCGCCCTCGGCATAGCCGGTCAGAAACAGCACCGGTAGCCGTGGGCGACGCTGCTGGATCACCTCCGCCAGCTGGCGACCATTCAGGCCGGGCAGGCCGACATCGGTCACCAGCAGATTCAGCTCGGGTATCTGCTCCAGCAGGCGCAGCGCGGCCTTGCCTTCGGCCGCGCTCCAGACCCGATAGCCCAAGGCTTCCAGTGCCTCCTGATTGACCAGGCGCACGGCGTCGTCGTCCTCCACCAGGAGGATGGTCTCGCCGTCGCCCTGGGTGAAGACCACCGGCACGGGTTGCTGCGGCTCGCCGCGCTGCACCGCCGTCGGCAGATAGATGCAGACCTGGGTGCCGGTCTCATCGCTGGCGAGGGTCAGACGCCCGTTGCTCTGCCGGGCGAAGCCATACACCATCGACAGGCCCAGCCCGGTGCCCTGACCCTGCGGCTTGGTAGTGAAGAAGGGTTCGAGCACCTTGCCCAGCAGCCGCTCCGGGATGCCGGTGCCGGTATCCCGGACCTCGATGCACACGTAGTCCCCCGGTGCCAGCGCCTCGTCTTCGCTACCCTGCTCGGTGATGCTGACCAGATAGGTCGCAAGGGTGATGACACCGCCGTCCGGCATGGCATCGCGGGCGTTGATCACCAGGTTGAGGAGGGCGTTCTCCAGTTGGTTGGCGTCGGCCAGCACCCAGGGCAGGTCATCGGCGAGGGCCAGCGTCACCGAGATCTGCTCGCTCACCGTACGTTCCAGCAGTTCCTGCAGCGCCAGGATCAGGTCGTTGGCGGACATGGGGCGGGATTCCAGCGATTGTCGCCGGGAAAAGGCCAGCAGCCGCTGGGTGAGCGCGGCCGCCCGGTGCGCCGAATGCTGCGCGGCCTCCATGTAGCGCTCCAGGCCTTCCAGCTGGCCCTTGCCTTTGATTTTCATCAGATCCAGCGCGCCCAACACGCCGGTCAGCATGTTGTTGAAGTCGTGGGCGATGCCGCCGGTGAGTTGCCCGACCGCCTCCATCTTCAAGGACTGACGCAAGTGCTCTTCGGCGCGACTGCGCTCGGCGCTCTCCCGTTGCAATTCGCTCAGGGTGAGCGCCAGGGTGCGGGTTCGCTCCGCCACCTGGGATTCCAGCTCTTCGTTGAAGCGGCGCAAGGCCAGTTCCGCGCGCTTCTCGTCGCTGATGTCGGCGATCACCGTGGTTGCGCCGATGATCCGCTGGGTCTCGTCGTGCAAGGGCACCGCGCTCACCCGCAGCCAGGATTCCTCGCCCGACGCGCTGGTGTGATAGAAGTCCTGTCCCTTCACCCGTTCTCCCCGCAAGGCTTTCGCTCCGGGGAACTGATCGGGCGACAGCAGTTGCCCGGCCGCATCGAGGGCCACCCAGCGCGAGGCCTCCTCAGGTTGCCGGGACGGAATGCGGTGGCCCGACACATGCTGCTCGTAGAAGGGATTGCTGACCAGGGTGCGTCCCTCGGTATCCATGAAGCACACCCCGACCGGCAGGTTCTCCAGCAGCGTCTGCATGCGCTCGCGTTCCTGGGCAAGTTCGGCGAGGCGGTCGCGCATCTCGAACTGGCGCAGGCGCGAACGCCAGGCTGCGGCGACGCTGCTCAGCAGCGAGGCGCCGCTCAGGGGGCGTTCCAGGATGACCAGGTTGGTCGCGGCGGCGGGCAACTGGCGGCGCAGCAGGTCGTTGCCGCGTCCCGAGCGCTTGGAATCGGACGCCAGCAATACCAGCGGGATGTCCGACCAGGTCGGCTGCCGCTCCAGCGCGTGCGCCAGCGACCTCAGGTCCTGGCGCAAGGCCTCTTCGGTGAAGACGATGATCCCGGTCTCGTCGCCGAGGGCCATCGCCACCTCGTCGAGGGTGGCCAGGTAACGGGTGTGATAGCCCTGGGTGAAGAGCCGCTGCAGGCTGGCTGCGTCACCCCGCAGCGGCGCGCAGATGATGAGTTCGCAGGAAGGCGCCACGGTCATCGTCAATCGCGCTTTTCCATCAGGGGTTGCTTGGCGCCGAAGTACTCCGGCGTACCCGTCAGTACGCCGCGGAAATCCACCAGGGGCTGACCGACCCGAATGCCTTGGGCGTCGATGCGCAATTCCCGAATCGCGTCCTCATGGCCACCACCGCGGTGCTTGAGGATGGAAATCGCCTTGCGCAGGCGCCCCTGGGCCTCGAAGAAGCGAATCAATACCACCGTATCGGCGATATAGGAGATGTCGAGACTGGAGGTCATCGTGCCGACCAGTCCGTGCTGGGGATTGATGAGAAAGGTCACGACTCCGGATTGGCTCAGGTACGAGAGCAACTCGTGCATCTGCAGGATCAACTGCTGTTCCTGGGGCATGGCGGCGAGGTAACCGTTGAGGCTGTCCAGCACCAGCATCCGGCACCCGTGCTCCTCGACGTCCCGCCGCACGCGCCAGGCGAATTCGCCGGGAGACAGCTCCGCGGGATCGATCTGGTGGACCACCAGCAGACCTTCCTCGATATAGCGCGGCAGCGGCATGCCCATGCTTTGCGCCCGCTTGAGCAGGGTGCCGATGCGTTCGTCGAACTCATAGACGGTGCACTTTTCGCCGCGGGAGCAGGCGGCCATCACATACTGCAGGGCGAGGGTCGTCTTGCCGGTACCGGCCGGGCCGGTGATCAGCGTACTGGTACCGCGCAAGGGACCGCCGTGCAGCAGGGCATCCATGTCAGCGATATCGCTGGGCACGGGCTCGCCGGCGAAATCCTGATAGCGCCCCGAGGCAATCATCCGCGGATAGATTTCCAGCCCACCACGGCGAATGGTGAAATCGTGATAGCCGGCGATGAAGTCCACCCCGCGCAGCTTCTGGATCTGCAGGCGGCGGCGCGCGGCGCCGAAGTCCAGCGTCAGGCGTTCCAGGGTCAGCACCCCGTGGCAGAGGCTGTGCAGGTGATTGTCCCGTTCGTTGCCACTGGTGGTCAGGTCGTCCACCAGCAGCACGGTCAGACCGCGTCCCGCGAAGAATTGCTTGAGCGCCAGCACCTGGCGGCGATAGCGCAGCGGGTCCTGCGCCAGCAGGCGCATCTCCGACAGGCTGTCGAACACCAGCCGGTTCGGTTTGAGTTCCTCCACGCGCGCCTGGATCAGGCCGATGGTGTCGCCCAGCTCGGACTCCCAGGGATGCAGGATGGTCTGCTCCTGCGCACCGCCCAGCACCGCATCGGCGGCGGACAGCTCGAACAGGTCCACGCCGTCCAGGCTCCAGCCGTGGGACTCGGCTACGCTGCGCAGCTCCTCGCCGGTTTCCGACAGCGTGATGTACAGCACCGATTCGCCCTGGCGAACCCCTTCGAAGAGAAACTGCAGGCCCAGGGTGGTCTTGCCCGATCCTGGGGTGCCTTCGAGCAGATAGAGCCGATCCTTCGGCAAGCCGCCGCGCAGGACTTTGTCCAAGCCGGGATTGCCTGTCGTGATGACTGACGGGCTGAGAGAACTCATGGATGACCGGACCTCGCGGCGTCGGGAGCGAAAGAGACGGGAAGGACGCGGCGCAGAGCCTCCCCGAAGGGACCCGCAGCGCGACGGCAGGGGAAATCGATTGAGCCGCGCCGGAAGACGGTGGCGAGGAGCGGGCGAGGGCGCGATCTGCGCCCGGATTAATCGTCAGTCTAGTCGCGTCGTCGAGCCGGGGCTACTCCGGCCATCGACGTCGACGCGCCGTCGGTACCTAGGTCACGCGGCGCAATGTTCAGGCGATACCGTTGGGGCCGTCCAGCACCCGGCGTACCTTGCGGGCCAGATCGTTGGGCATGTAAGGCTTGGAGATGACGTCGAATTCCGAGCCGCCGATGTCGGTGCGCTCCAAGGAATTCTCCGCATAGCCGGTGGTGAGCAGCACCTTGGTGTCCGGATGCAGGCGCTTCACCTCCCGGGCCAGCATCACGCCGTTCATGCCACCGGGCATGATCAGGTCGGTGAACACCAAGTCGAAGGGGCGGGCGGTCTCGCGCAGGACGCGCAGCGCCTCGCTGGCGTTGAAGGCGATCTGCGCGGTGTAGCCGTAGTCCTCCAGCACCAGCTTGGCCAGCTCGGCCACGTCCGGGCGGTCTTCCACCACCAGGATGCGCTCGGTACCGCTGCGGCGTTCCGTCCGCTGCTCGGCATGCGGGTGGGTGATGTGGCTGTCGTCCGCCGGGAAGTAGAGGCGGATGGTGGTACCGACGTCCTCTTCCGAGTAGATGCGTACCGTACCGCCGGACTGCTTGGCGAAGCCATAGACCATCGACAGCCCCAGGCCCGACCCCTTGCCTTCCTCCTTGGTGGTGAAGAAGGGGTCCATCACCCGGTCCCGGATGCTGGCCGGCATGCCGTGGCCATTGTCGGTGATCGCCAGACTCACGTAGCGTCCGGGGAGCAGGCCATCGTAGGACATGGTGGCCAGCTCGCGGACCTCGACGTTACGGGTCTCGATGGCCACGCTGGGCTTTGGGCGATTCGCCAGGGCATCCCGCGCGTTGATCAGGATGTTGAGCAGCGCCAGCTCCGCCTGGGTCGGGTCGATGCGGCAATTCCACAGGTCGCCTTCCAGTTGGGTGCGGATCTCCACGTCGCCCAGGGTCCGCTCGGCCAGTTCGTGGGAGGTGCGGATCAGGTTGTTCAGGTTGAGCACCCGGCCTTCCAGCTTCTGCTTGCGCGAGAAGGCCAGCAGTTGCTGGGTAAGGGTGCTCGCGCGCTCGGCGGCCGACCGCGCATGGGCCGCGCTGCGCAGCACCCGCTCCTGGTCGACGCTGGGCTTTTCCGCGGTGCGCTGGATGATGTCGATGTAGCCCACCATCACCTGCAGCAGGTTGTTGAAGTCGTGGGCGATGCCGCCGGTGAGTTGCCCCAGGGCCTCCATCTTCTGCGCCTGGCGCAGGGCATCCTCGGCGTCGCGGCGCCGGCTGACGTCCAGCTGGGAGGCGAAGAAGTAGGTCAGCTCGCCGGCATCGTTGTACACCGGCGACACGAACAGGGCGTTCCAGAAGCTCGAACCGTCCTTGCGGTAATTGATGATCTCCACCGAGATCTCGCGCTCCTGTTCCACCGCCTCGCGGATCTGGCTGACCACCGAGCGGTCGGTCTCCGGCCCCTGCAGGAAGCGACAGTTCTGCCCGAGCAACTCGTCCACCTGGTAGCCGGTCATCTCGGTAAAGGCGTTGTTGGCGAAGATGATCGGGTTGTCGGGCTGCTTGGGGTCGGTGACCAGCATCGGCATCCGGGTGGTTTCCACCGCGGCGAAGAAGATGTTCTTGCCCTCGTGCGAAACATCGCTCGTCGCTGAATTGTCGACCCGCGCCTTGCGGGACTGGGGCATCTGGCTCACGTCTGAGAAATCCTTGCGCAGCGAAATTGGCGTCTTGCCCCTGAGACAGCCGAGCGGCAAAAAAACTTCATCGCTCCCCTCTTCGAGCGCGTCTGGCTGGCTTCTTTCCGAGCTGAAAGCCAGGCGGGATGCGGCTTTGGCGGCCATTGGCCAGCGTACCGCTCACACGCTTCAGGCGACCGTTGAAGCGGTCCGCGGAGAATCTCTCGTTCATCCGATGTCTGAGCTGCCATGAAGCCGAGAAGCCTTGATATACAAAGACAAATTCTTGTTCTGGAAGACGATCCGGGGCAGCGCGAGTTGCTGACCGAAATCCTCACCGAACAGGGGCTGAACGTGGTCGCCGTCGCTTCCAGTGACGACGCCCTGGCGCACATGGACCACCAGGGCAGCGATACCAAGCTGGTCATCGCCGACGTCAATGTGCCCGGCACCCTCGATGGTCTCGCCTTCGCCCAACTGGCGGCCGCCAGTTGGCCCACCGTGCCCTTCATCATCATCTCCGGCTACATCGATCAGGACCTTGCCATATTGCCGCGGCGGGCTGCCTTCCTGCCCAAGCCCTGGAGCGTGGCCGACCTCAGCCAGCTGGTCGAAAGTCTGCTGCCCCGTCGCTGATCCAATCCGGCGAACGTCGCTGGGCCCGCTCGCGTCTTCGCGCTGTCGGATGACCGGCAGCCGGGCTGGTCTAGGTGTCTTGCTGTTGCCTCTTTGCGACATGGCGGAGTCGGCAATGGCTAATTGATATGACGTCCGTCGGCTGGCGCACCAGCCAGGGAACCAAAGCTCCTGGATACCATCAATGTGCCATCTATTCCCGACTGGCAAGGAGCGCTTCATGGACGCAGTCATTACCCAGATTACCCAGATCACCGATTGGGAATTTCTCATCGCGCTGGAACGCAGCCTGGAAAGCCGCGGTCGGCTCGACATGGCCGCCAGCGCCGCCCTCGAACGCCAGGGCCATCTGCTCTCCCGCCGCTACCTCCAGCAAAAGGGCAAGCTCGGCAACGGCCCCTTCAGCCCGCTGGAGGACGAGATCCTCGATGTTCTGGCCACGGCTACCGCCGCCCTGCGTCGCGCGCGCCGGCTGCCCCATAACATCGTCAAGAGCCTGCGCGCCGGTGGCCTGGTCGAGGCCGTCGAGCGTAACGTCTGCCATGCCGGCGCCTTGCTGTGCCGTACCGACTTCGAAGCCGACGGCATCCCGCGCGGCACCCTGGAGCGCATCGTCGACCGCCATCCCCAGGCCTTCGAACTGGAAGCCCGCCGCGCCGCCGCCCGCTACGTGGCCGAGCACGAGCCGGCCTTGCGCGCAGCGGGCTGAGGGACACCGTCAGGCCGCTCGCGGGCGGCCTGCCGAGCCAGACACCAAGTCCAACCCTGCTGGCATCCCGTGCTACCGTTTCGGCGTGCCCCGCCGAAACGAACGCCGCCATGTCCATCGCCGACAGTCTTCTCGCCTTCACCCTGGCCGCCGCGCTGCTCACCCTCACGCCGGGCCTGGATACCGCCCTGGTCCTGCGCACCGCCGCTGTCGAAGGGCGCCGCCAAGCCTGGCGCGCGGCCCTGGGCATCAATGTCGGCTGCCTGCTCTGGGGCGCGGCCGTGGCCTTCGGCCTGGGCGCGCTGCTGGCGGCCTCGGAGCTGGCCTATACCCTGCTCAAGTACTGCGGCGCGGCCTACCTCGGCTGGCTCGGCCTGAACCTGCTGCTGCGCCCTCGCACCGCCATCGCGCCCACGACAGGCGAGGGCCGCGCGACCGCCAACTGGTTCGTGAAGGGCATGCTGGGCAACGTGCTCAACCCCAAGGTCGGCATCTTCTACGTCTCCTTCCTGCCGCAGTTCATTCCCCCAGGCCAACCCCTGATCGCCTGGACCTTCGGTCTGGTCGCCATCCATGTGGTGCTGGGGCTGCTCTGGTCGCTGATCCTGATCGGTGCTACCCGCTCGCTGGGCGAAGTTCTACGCAAGGCGGCGGTGATCCGGTGGCTAGATCGGACGACCGGGGTGGTCTTTCTGCTGTTTGCGGCGCGGTTGGCGGTGAGTAGGAGGTAGGGGAGGGGGCCTCGTTGGGAGCGCTAGAAGAATCTTTCAGAAACGACAAGGCCTGTACCAGGCGGGCGTTGGGACCCAGCGACTACGTCGACACTGCTTCTGCAAATCCGCATCATAGCTGGCTTCCTTCATCAATGATGCCGTCTGGCATACACGCAGGCATACACGAAGCTTGGCATTCTACGAGCTGCGGTTGACCAAGCCTGAAGCTACAGCTTTTCGGTTTCTAAAGCCTTTAGCGGGGCAAGCACGTAGAAAGCGCGGGATGAAAACGCCTGCAGCTACGCTAGTACGACGATGTGGTCACATCTAGCTATTTTTGCCAAAGAACAGAACTTGTTCGTTTGGCATTATAAGGTCTTTGTATTTTCTTGATTTAGTGTTTATTGACGCAAATGTTCTTTTGTTTTCGAAGCTAATCTGATCTTTCAGGTGGAGATTTTCTGAGCAAGCAATCTCTGTAAAGAGCTTGGGGAGATCTATTGCTATTTCTTTGTAGTGAGATCCTTGGAGAACCACGGTGGCGTTTCCACCTTTCTTTAGCACTCTGCTCATTTCACGAACTGAGTTTTGAAGAGCTAAAAAATATTGCCTAAAATTTTTATAATAATAGGACTTGGAGCCATGAGATGGGTGGTTTTTTATAGACTCGAGAAGGTCATTGATCGAGTTGGGCAACGCTTGTTGCTGATAAATGATCGAGTTGTTTATTGTTGTAGTGCCCATGAGCTGTCTTCTAACCGTTAAGTCTGAGTTTTCAGTATTTAATCCAAGAACAGAAAGTTCAATAAGGGTCGCTCTGGCATAGTCAATTCTAGTGCAGTAAGGGGGGGACGTCAGGATCGCATCAATAGAGCTGCTTTCGATAGAAAGTTTTTCAGCTGATGCCCATTCAATATCGACTCGACTATAAGCTGCCGCACTGCTGTGGTTAGCTAGGCAGATCAGCTTTAGTCTTTGTCCCTCTTGTAGTATCAGTTCTTTCCAATAGCGCTTTTCTTTGCTTGCCGATTCAGGCGCTGGTTTTTTGGTTTTGATCCAGGTGGGATTAGAGGTCTTTTCTGAAAGAGTTAGTTTTTTTATAGATATGAACAGTGTAAGTAGTATGAATGCATTCGCGCTTGATAAGCCTTTTAGCCTGCTGCCTATTGCAGTCAAATCATTGATGTATGACGCTGTGTTTGAGCTTAGAGCCCATGAAACTATCTCTCTTGTTGGTCCGGCTAAATCTTGGTCTAGCCAATCCGATAGTGGCTCTGTCTCGATACATTTTTCGTTTTGATATTTCTCGAGAAGGCTTTCAAGTTTTCGCAGCGCCATATCCGTATCCGACGCACTTATGCTTCTGGCCTTTCCTACGACGACCATGACAGGGTTCAGGTCGATACCTATTGATGATAGGCCTAGAGCGGCCGCTGCATGTGTAGTGGTGCCTGAGCCGTTCCAGAGATCGAGGACTAGTGATCCGCTAGAGCACCCTTTTAGGACGTCTGTTGCGAATTCAATAGAAAACCCGGCGTAATACGGAAATAGTTCCGACTTGCCGGCTTTATTAGGTGCCCTTTTGGGGGATCTGATGTTTTTATCTTTCAAGGTTTTCAACTGGAATTAGTTTTTTTCGAGCCAGGCTTCAATTGAACTGTGAAACTGGTTAAGTAGGTTTTCTGTATAAGTCAGTAGGTCGTTTATGATGTTTTCTTTTGGGTAGTCGATCAGGCCGCCGTGCGCGATATCGTTCCGCCTAGCTAATAAGTCGTCCAGTCTGCCAAGATTTACTCGATCAATATCGAGACCAATGATTTCTGAATTAAAAATCACGACCTCTTTGTTTACATTTGCATAAGTCATTACAAGTTCGTCAAAATTTTGAAGGTGATCTATCGGGGTTTCCAGCCATTTTTTGAACTCACATGTTAGATCCGACAAAGCGTTAAATCTACCTGAGTTAATTTTCTTGGGAATTTTCCCTAATGAAACTGTGTTAAATAATTTGTCAAAAAATGAGTTTACAAAGCCCTGCTTCTGCAGCCATAGGGTAACATACTTTTCCTTGTATTTTTTGTGCTTCTGTCCTCTGACGCAGGCACGTCTTAAACAGATCGACATTGCTATGCGAAAGTATCCTTCCCACGCAGCATAAATCATTGGTACAGACATTAAATACAAAAAATCATTTTTTTCAGGATTATTGGTGATTACGTGAAGCCTCAAATCCGCAATTATCGCTAAATGTCTTGTGAGCGCCTCTTTAGCTTCTGTTTTGGCGCTCATCAAACGAAGGTGTCGGGTCATTATGCAAACCACTGTTTGCCAAAGTTTATGCGGCCAATCATCTTGGCCCTAGAGTTCGAGCCAGCACCAGTCAGGCCAATAGCTTCTTCCTGGGAGTGAAGGTCAATTATCATTCCCTTGATTGTAGCGCTTTCTCTTTTTTTGTTTGCCGGTAAATTTAAGTAAATTCCCACTGCGATGATATCGAAAAGGTTGGTGCTGAATTGACCTGAAAACTTATTCTTTTTATAGAAACGAAAAGCTTCGCCACCTGGAAATGCGTCATGTATTACCTCGAAAGTTTCTACAATTTTGTTTGCGATCTTGACTTGGCTTCCGAGCTTTCCTGATGACGCTTCGTACATTATTTTGTCGAGAAATTCGTCTATGCGAGTGCTTTCGGGTTTGAAATGTCCAAAGGCTATGAGCCGCAATAAACATTCTTGAATACCCATTGAGGCGGCTTCTTTAGCAGAAAGATTTAAGCTTTGAGCGATGTGGTGTTCTTTGGCTAGATCATTAAGTAAATTTGCAAATCCTGCGGAAAAGAGCCTTGCCGAGCAGTTTCGGATTTCCTGATCTGAGAGGCTTGCACCTGCTCTATTAAGTCTGGTGAATACGTTAAATTTTGCGAGGCCGCTTGACTCCTTCTTGAGCAAAATTATCTGAACTCTCGAATATCTAAGAGTCCGCAATAGAGTTTCTGGAAGGGTTTCGCGGCTGATGTCCTTGAGTCCAGTCAGGATTGGCGCGTCTGACATAATGCTAGGCACTTCTATATCATTAATACTTTCTTTGGCGCTCGTAGCTTCTCTGTAGCCGAAAATCTCGGCTGCAAAAAATTTTATGATGGTACTAAAGCGTTGTAGCCCATCTATTACTTCGAAACTTCCATCGTCTCTTTCAGAAAAGAAAATCGGTGGTGTAGGAATGTTTAGAAGCAAGGATTCTATATATCTTGTCTGCTGTTCAATTGTCCATCTGAATGCTCGCTGGTAATCGGGGTCAATTTTTATGTCTTCGTTTTTGTATTGATTAATCAGTTCGCTCCACGTAGACGTATAGCTGTCAACAATTACCTCGTGGCGTTGATTTTCGACTTGTTTAGTGATGGTGCTCATCATAATCCTTTCGTAATGGCCGCTGCGGCGGCTACGCAGCGTGATCTAGCGAAGAGGCTCAGGCTTTCTAGCAGCCAGGCCGACCAGGCAAGTATGGGGAGTGCTGCAGGGTTTTGCAGGTAAATTTGGTGCATGTGAACGTCACTCCCTGCCAATACACATGCGGCTCAGAGTGCGCTGCAGGGGTGCAGAAAAAGCGACACATTTAGCCCGCAGGTGTGGCGGGGGGACAACGGCGCGCGCCGGGGTAAGAGGCCCCCGGCGGCCGGAGACGGACGGTTGGGAACGAATCATCGCAAGTGCTATCAGATCGCCATCTCGGAACCACTTGCAGGGATAGCAGCTATGGATCGTGTCGTCGCCCAGATCTCTCAGACGCTCGACTGGGAATACCTCATCGCTCTGGAAAGCGGCCTGGCCGCTCGCGGCCTTATCAATGGAAAGGTCCAGGCTGAGTTGGACCGTCATGCCCACACCCTGGCCCGGCGATACCTGCTGAAAAAGGCCAGGCTGGGCAATGGTCCCTTCTCTGCGGTAGAGGAAGAAATCCTCGAGGTCCTGGTCACAGCCGTTGCGGCCCTGCGGCGCTCTCGGCAGTTGCCGCACAACATCATCAAGAGCCTGCGCTCGGGTGGGTTGATCGCCGCTGTGCAGCGCAGCGTCTGCCACTCCGGCGTTCTTCAATGCCGCACCGACTTCGAAGCGGACGGCATTGCGAGAGGCACCTTTGAGGCAATCGTGAATCGTCACCCAGGCGCGTTCGATGCCGAGACGATCAACCTGGCCAGCCTGCAATCGGCTATGCCTGTGCACGAGCCCCTGCAAGCGGTCAGCTGACTCGTTCACTCGGATAGCAAAAGGCCGCCCGTAGGCGGCCTGTCGCTGGCCAGGAAAAGCTAGGCGCTGTGCTGCACGCCTTTCTCCTCGAGCAGCGCGAGCAGGTTGGCCCGCTTCCTGGCGAGCATTGTAGGACTCGAGGCTTCCTGGCCTGTGAGTTCGTAGGCTACGGCTGGAAGCACCTGCAGCGCCTGCTCGTGCGGATCTACGTCAGCTGGCTCCAGTCCGGTCCCAGCCGAGTCCACCAGCGTTGCCAGCGAACGTTCGAAGCGTCCTCGGGCCGCCTGCTCGCAATCGCTGCTAGCAATCATCCCTTCACCTAGGACCGCGCGGAGGTGGCGTGCCTGCTGACGTCCTGCCAGCTGCAGCCAGGCGCGGCCCTCATCGCTTTCGAACATCGCAGCAGACGCGGCGGCGAAGCGATGATCCTCGTAGAGGGCTGCGGCCTGGTCTCTGGTGTAGGCGTATCGCTTGCGCGCATCCACCGCATCCAGCTGCGCCAGTTGGTAGCTCGGCTCCAACTCGCTTGCCAGCTCCTCGTAGCTCTCGGCCAGCTCACGCTTGTCCAGCTCGGCGCGCTTCACCTTCAAGATCTCCGGCCTTGGGTCGCCATCGGCGGCGCGGAATGCCGCCCGCCATTCGCTGCCGGCCGTCTCCGATTCGTGACGGGCGGCACTGGCCGCAGCGCGGTGCTTTTCCAGGCGCTTGCCGAGGGCGGTCAGCGTCTCACGCTGGACCAGGTATTCGGTTTTGCGCTGGTCATGATTGGCCAGGGCGGCGGCGACATCTTCGGGGAGGGCGGTGGTGTGGGTTTCGGTGCTCATAGGGTGTCTCTCGTTTGGGGTTGGGTTGCTCGTGATCGACCGTGCTCGAGCACGGCCGGCCGTCGCGGTTGGTTTGGTGGATCAAGTGAAGCCAGAGGCGTCAAGCACTTCGTGCCAGAACACCCTTGTTCGTGTCTGAAAACGCAAATCGACCGGGAACGTGGGCACGCGGACAAAACCGCTCTGGAATGCGGGTTTTCGAGTGGGAATTTGATCCCACCCTTTTTCGAGCGGGAACAGAGGGAGGAGGGAGGCTATTACTTGAACAGAGTTGTGTTCCCACATTCCCACTCTCGTAATTCAAATGGGAACGCTGCAACCCGCGTCGTTGCTGGCCTGTTCCCACGTTCCCACTGTTCCCGCTGAAAACAGTCAGCAAGGTGATATCTACTAAGAGATTCATGCTTGACTCTCTCCCTCGGCATCCAGGCGCTCGGGGTCGATGACGTAGAACCGAGCATTGCCTCCGCCTGGCGTGCGATAGCGTTTCGTGCGCCGGGAGGTGCGGGCCTCTTCATCCACCTTGGCGAGCGCATTAGCTTCCACCAGGGCGCGCAGGATCCGCTCCTTGCCGTAGCCGGCCGCCGCTTCGAGCAGCGCGGGCGCGTTGAACAGGTAGAGCCGGCGATCGTCGATCAGCTCATAGAAGCCCGCCCGATCGCGCACGGTCGACGCGGCGTGCTCGGCGTGGATCCAGGAGAAGCGGCTGTCGCCGTGCAGGGCGATGAAATCGCCGATACCGCGCAAGATCTGGCGCTCCTCGGCGTTGCCATCACCCATCCTGGCGAGCCATTCGCCGAACAGCTGGCGGCAGGCGTTACCCGCCGCGCCGACCGGCCAGCCCAGTAGGCCGCGTTCCGCCGCCAATTCGCCGGCCAGGGCGAGCACGGCGAACCGATCTGCCACCCGGCCGGCCTGGGAGCTTTCCGTGCGAAAGGTGGCGCGCACCTGGCGGAAGCGATCGAGCAAGTCTTCAGGGGTCTTGAGCAGGCTTTCCACGAACGCTGGCCCCAGGTGGCCATAGTCCTGGCCCACGGCATCGGTCAGCAGCCGGTGGAATTCCTGACCGGTGAGGCCATGCACGTCGTCAAACGCCCGAAAGGGGCGAGTGCCGGCGTTCACGTCCACCATGCGCAGCTCCGCGCCGGCATGGGCACCGTTGCCGGCAATGGCGGCGTGCTCGGAGAGCGAGCGCTCGCCGCTGGACAGTGCAAGGACGCGCCAGGTCAGCTTGGCGCGGCCTTCGCGCTCGCGGGTCATGGTGCTCTTGCCCATGCCGTTGGCGATGGCATAGGCCATCTCCTGGACGCGCTTGGGATCGGCCCGCTTGATCTCGTCCAGGATCAGCACCGTGTCATTGCGCGAGGCGGCCTCGATCTCCACGCCGCCCTTGGACACGTCCCAGGACGCGGCGAAGGTGCCCGGGTTGCCCCAGACCGATGCCGCGAGCAGCTGCGCCAGCGACTTGCCGCTCGAGGAGTCGCCGACCAGGTGAATGCCGCCACCGTTGATGCCCAGCTTGGCCAGCAGCGGCCCGGCTAGGGCGCAGCACACGGACAGAATCAGCACCGGATTGCCCAGGCAGTAAGGCGCGATTTGCGCTTGCCAGTTGGCCAGGGTGCCCTTGTTGGTGAAGAGGTTCACCGCCCGGCCGGAGTCCTGATAGCGCACATTGTCGCCGCCGATCACTCTCGATGGCAGGACGAAGGCGCCGGATTCGTGCCAGCCGGGCTTGGTGGTGGTGGCGATCACCCGCGCCGGGGCGTGGTAGCTGGCGAGGTACGGCGCGACGTGGCGGCGCTGGTGGTACTCGATGGCCAGCCCCTGGCGCATGAGCGCCTTAAGCACCTCGTCGGCCTTGCCGGCCAGGGCTTCCATGGGCATGACCCACTCAATGCGCTTGCCGCGATAGCGGAAGCTAAGCAGGCGACCAATGCTGCCATCCTCGGTGTTTACCGTCTCGGCGTCGACGTGCAGCGGCGAGCAGATCCAGTAGTCGAACGGCACCGGCTTGTCCTCTGGACCGGTGTGCTTGACGCCGTGATACCAGGTGCCTTCGCGGAACTGCTTGCCCTCTTTGAATACAGGACGGTCATAGACGGCAAAGCACGGCCGATCCAGGGTGTCACGGTCCGGCGCCTTGGGTTCGCCGACCAGGCTCAAGCCGCTTTTCGCTTCGGGCGTACTCATGCCGGCACCTCCCAGCGTCCGCTCTGCCAGAGATGCAGGTCGTTGAAGTCGGATAGCTCGGCCGGGCCGTCATAGGGCCAGTCAGGGAAGACCACCAGGGCCTCCGCCGTGGCCGCCGCCCGGTTCGCCGCGGCGCGGCCGGGATTGCCCAGGGTGAGGCGGTCGTCGTCGCCGGCGATCACCAGCTCGACGCGGCGGCCGAACCGCTCGCGCATGGCCAGGGCCACCGGCTTGAGGTTGCCGGCGTTGAGCGCGCAGACTACTGGCGCGCCGGTGTGATGGTGCAGGGTGGCGCCGGTGGCCCAGCCTTCGCAGATGTACAGCCGGGCGCCGTTCTGGACCTTGCCCAGCGGGCAATAGCAGCCCTGCACACGACCGCCGGCCAGGAAGCGCTTGTTGCCCTGGCCATCGATGATTTGCAGGTTGACCAGGCGCCCGCCCAGGACCAGGGGTACGGCCAGCCGGCCATGCGAGATCTGGCGCAGTCCGAACGGTTCTACCTGCTTGGCCTGCAGGTAGGTATGCAGTCGATCCACCGGCTTGCCGTGCTGCCAGAGCAAGGCCGCCTGGCGCGCCGCAGCGGTCTGCTTGTCGTGCAGCTGCGCCTCAGCGTCGCGCTGTTGCTGCTCGAGGCGCTGGCGGGTGGCCAGGGCGTCGGCCGAGGGTTGGCCATCCCCCCTGGCGAGCGCTTCGAATAGGCCCAGGCCTAGGCGTTGATCGATCTCCCGCGCCGCGTCGCCCTGGCGGCAGCCGCGCAGGTAGGCCAGCAGCGACACCAGGTCGCCGCCGTGGGCGGCGCTGTCGGCGAAGTCGTTCCACTTACCGCTGTCCAGGGAGACGCCAAAAGAGCCGGCCTGGCGGTCGCCGCGTGCGGCATTGGGCGCCACCCACTCGCGACCCTGGCGACCGCCTTTCGGCAACCACTCAGGGAGGAGGGTGGTGGCGTTGGCCAGCGCGTGCAGCGCAGCCTGGCGGATTAGGTCGGGGATGCGACTCTCAGCCATGGGCCACCTCCCCATGCAGGCCGACGGTGCGCGCTGCCTTGTAGAGATCCGTGGCATCGGCCAACAGGATGCGAACCACCTCGGCGACGTTGAGCAAGTCCTGGCTGGCGGCGTTCTTGGTGTTCATGCAGGTCAGGCTATCGACCAGGCCATAGGCAGCGGTGAGGCGCTGCTCGGCGCAGTCCACCAGGGCAGCAAAGCCCGGCGTGGTATCCACCAGCAGGACCGAGGCATAGGTCGGGTTGAGGGTCAGCGGAATGAGGTTACTCATGGCCGGCCCCCGTCTGCACCATGGCCAGGAGCAGGCGCAGCAGCGAGAGCGGCACCTGGCGGATGTGGAGCTGGCCAGCCTGCTCGGCGGCGTGAACCTCGGCGCGCAGCTGGTCAGCGACGCCGGGTTGGTGGTTGAGGGCGTCGACGGCATCGAGCATCGCCTCGAGGGCGGGCCGCGACGGTGACTGGCCGGCCGGATTGGCCAACTCGATCAGCAGCTGGTGGAGGGCATTGATGGAATCAGCCATGGCGCACCTCCAGGACGGCGGTGGCCACCGGGGTGACGACGGTAGGCGTGGCGGAAGAAATGGAGAGGGTGGTGGCGGTAGCAGCGGCAGCCGGCGCGAGGCTGGCCTCGAGGGCGCGAGCGCGCTGCATGTGGTGGTTGTAGCGGGCGAGACGAGTAGAAAGGCTGGAGTTTGCGTGCAGGGCAGCCAAGGCCATGGCCTTGTGTGCGGCGACGCCGATGCAACGGGGGGACGGATTGAGGGCGTGCGAACGCTTCATGGGTGGGGCTCCTAGAGTTGGGGAGCTGCCACGAACCGTCGCCAAACGATTTTGGGTGGCAGCCGTGCGCAGGTTGGCGAACCGGGACTCTAGGAACCCGGCAGACCTTTCGGTCTCCCGCGCACGACCGCCATAACACGGCATTGCGAGCACAAAAAAAGCGCCTGCAATGGGATGGTGGGCGCCTGTGCGCCTAGAGTTGATCGGGTCGCCAAACCCGGTCGCGGATTTTGCCGCGACGTCATGACTATAGGCTGTCCTCGGAAGGCTTGGCAAGGCTTGAGCGTGCTGTACCTGTAACAGGTCGTGCAGTACGGCGGCGCTGGCCGCACGGGCCGAACGGCTGAAAACGCCCAGGGCTGTGGTAGCCTTGCGGGTGCGAATTGATTGGTTCTGAGCCCTGGCAGCGTTGGCGCGCTTGCCGGGGCTTTGTCTTTTCTGAGACATGCAAAACTCCTCTCCGCCGAGCAAGCCCGGCGGCGTATGCGTATGGATTCAGGAAGGGAAGCGGGGGTGGATCAGCAGTCGGTCAGGATGACCGGGGTGTCGACGCTGGTCTGGTTGAAGATCAGGGCACCGCCTGGCAGGCCGTTGGCGGTGTGCTGGCCGCCGTTGGCAGTGCCAGATACGTTCAGCTCGATCTTGGCACCCACACGGCTCGGGCCCAGGCGGCGGAAGGTCTGCTCGCCGGGCTTGCGCGCTGCGTCAAAGAGGGCGCTTTCGATGCTGGCGAGGTCTTCCACGGCGAAGGTGATGGACTGGTTGTCGATGGTCAGGGTGCAGCGGTTCATGGTGGATCTCCGAGGGTAGGGGACTGCTAGGCCTAGGGCGCAGCGCTGATGAGCTTTCGCTCGGCGAGGCGTTCGGCGATCCACTGATCGATTTCCGCTTCCAGCCACGCGACGCTGCTCCGGCCGATGGGGACCGGCTCCGGGAAGGTGCCGGCACGAATGTCGGCATAGATCGCAGCCCGGCTTTTGCCGGTCTTGAGTTCCACCTCGCGGCGCCGCAGCAGGCGATTGCCCAGGTTGATGCGCTCGATGGGGCGGAATGCGCTCTGTGCCGGCTTGCTCATGCACGTTGCTCCCTGGCAGCGATGCGGCCTTGAATCCACGCCTGCACCTCGCTCAGGACGAACCCCACCGGGGCGTTCCGGGCTGTGCTATCGCTGAGTTTCACCGGCTTGGGGAAGGTCGGATCTGTCTTCATCAGGCGATGCGCCGTGGTGCGGGAAAGGCAGGTCAAGGCGAGCAGCTCGGGCATACGCACGAACCGCAGCGATTCCTGGCTGAGGCTGACATGTTGTTTGTTGGAATTCGTGCTCACGCTACGTCTCCCTCTGCCTGGCCGGGGCGAGCCGCTTCGGCATCCTGCTTGAGGTCGTCCAGTGCTGCTCGGCGAAGGGCGCTCGGCGCATAGGGAAGGGTGACATCAGGACTCGGCTGACTGGATGGGCTCAGGCGATGGGTGATCTCGTCGATGCCCAGGAAGGTCGCGCCGCAGACCGGGTTCCGGCAGATAAGGAAGGTGCGCGACAAAAGCGGGTGCTTGCTCGTCGAGCTACGTTTCACCAGGGAGGCACCGCAGTCCGGGCACCGGCGCCGCGGCGTGTTGTTTCGGGTGGATTTGGGAATGTTGGTCATGGTTGGCATGCCTTGGATTCTGGACGTGCCAAGCTTCCCTTGGACTGCTGAGGAACGATATGCGGCGGATTTGTAGCGAGCGCTGCCACAAGTAGTCAGAGGGAAGAGCATGCTGTGCTGGGGGCTGGAGAGGGTCATTCGGCACCTCCCTGGCGGCGAGTTTCCAGCCAGCGGGCGACGTCCTGCTCGCGATAGCGCACCAGGCGCCCGACTTTGAGGAACGGCAGGTCGTGGCGGCCAGTGCTGCGCCAAGTGGCTAGCGTACGAAGGGAGACGCCCAGCGCCTGGGCTGCGCGGCGGGGCGTCCAGAGGTCAGCGCAATGCGCTGTAGGTGAGGGATAGTGCATCTTCGTCTCCGTAATGCGTTCTCGATGACGGAGCGAAGGGTGCTAGATATAGCTGTGCTGGAGCGGAATTTCCCAAATCCGATTTCGGATTTGGACCTCAATCTACTGATTTCAGCGCTTGCGCTATCAGCTTCCTAAACCCAGCGCCTCTCACACCGTGTCCCTCGTGGCGTTTTGTCTTGGCTATGTCCGCCAAGGCGTCAGCGATCCGAGAAGCGTTAGGGCGATCTCCACGACGGAAATCTAGATGCTGGCTTGGCAATGTCTCCAAAGCATCCAGTTTTGCACCGAGCTCCGCTATCAGATGCGCAGCGAAACCGAGGGCGCGCAAAGCTGGTTCATTAGTCGCGTGCTGATCACGGCCATCATAGGCTTCGCTGTTAGGAAGATCCCAACTAAGAGGAGCGTTTCCTGCCACATAGCTTGATGCCTCGACCTCCATCTCATCACTGCCGCGATGTTTGAGCCCTAGGTATTTTATTAGTCCAGTAGGTATAGGTTGCGGATGTGGAAGTTGATCTGCGAAACCCTTCAAGTCGCTTAGGTGGAATAGGTATACGATGCGCTCATCACTAAATGAACCTATATCGTCATTCTTGAGCGGATAGCAAACCCAATTTTTAGCCTGAGCGTCGAGCACAGTAATTCCGAGTGGATTAGAGGTGTCTCTTTCTATGGCAAGTTTGAAGGTGAGAAAATCTTGTATAGGAATAGGGCCTGCAAATATGCATTCATCGGTTAGAACGCTGACGTCTATCGGAGGGCGACTCTCCGCTTCGATGCGAAGCAGCATCCCACCCTTGCGTATCACCGCTCTATCGAAGTTGCCAACCAAATGGACTTCCGGGCGGTCTACCGCCCACACATGAACTATTATGAGCTTTGAGAGCAGTGCATTCTCAAGCATTTCAGTAGTGAACGGTTCTTTCGTGGTGTCAGTTAGCCACGCGGCTGCCTCTTCAAAAGACAGCCACTGTTTAAAGTGATAGGTGCTCATCCCTGTTGGCTCGCAGCATTGAAATTCACAGTAACAACATTGCCTTTTTCAAGCTTGTCCAAATGATCTGCATACCACTGCATCATCACTCGTCGCTGATCGAGATAGATGGCCTTGTTGTAAACGCCCGCTACGCCCTGCTCGGCATGAGCGAGTTGCGCCTCAACATGCTCACGAGGAAACCCATGCTCACGCAGGGTCGTCGAGGCGATGTGGCGGAAGCCATGACCCGTCTGCCTGCCCTCGTAGCCCATGCGTCTGAGCGCCATGTTGAAGGCCATGTTGCTACGCGGCTTCTTGCGGTCGTTGCGCCCAGGGAAGAGCAGCGGGTAGTGCCCATTCAACTGCTGGATGCCCTCCAGCAGATCGAGCGCCTGGCGAGACAGCGGCACCAGGTGATCGCGACGCTTCTTCATGCGGCTGGCCGGAATATTCCAGATGGCGGCCTCTAGGTCGAACTCCGCCCAAGGGGCCTCCCGTAGTTCGCTCGGCCGTACCCCCGTTAGCATCAGCAGCTTCAGGCCGAGGCGGATGTCATGTGCATGGGGATAGGCGCTCATCGCGCGTAGGAGGTCCGGCAGCTCCTGTTGCGAGACGTGAGCATAGTTCTCGGCCGGCTTGGTCTGCAGGAATCTGTGCAGCCCTTCGAGCGGGTTGTGTGTAGCCCGCCCGGTGACCCTGGCAAGGTCATAAATTTCCTTGCAGAAGCGGCGCACGTTGCCCATCTGATCGATGATGTCTTTTCGCTCCATGCCCCTCAGAAACTCCATCCACTCGATGGGCATGATGTCGGTGAAGGGACGGGGCCCGAAGGCCGGGAATACATGCAGCTCAAGGGCGCCGATGATTCGCCGGGCGGTGCCTTCCTCCCAGCGCGGCTTGCGAGCGTCGTACCACTCGCGAGCCAGCTTCTCGAAGGTGTTAGTCGCGGCCAGCGCCTCGGCGGCCTTGCGCTCTCGTTTGGTCACCATAGGGCTTTTGCCGCTGGCGGCCTCCGTTTTCAAATCGGTAGCCTTGGCGCGGGCAGCAGCACCGGTCACGGCTGGGTAGGCACCCAGGCCGAGCCAAGACCATTTGCCGTCGGGCTTCTTGTAGCGAAGCTCCCAGCTTTTCTGGCCGTTGGGTTTGACACGGAAGTAGAGGCCATTGCCATCCTGCTCGCGGTAGACAGCGGCTTCAGGCTCTAGGGTCTGTACGAAAAATGCCTGCGCTCGGTGATGCTTCGTTGAAAAAGGCTTCGGAATGCTCATTTACCACTTGTAAACTCCGCTTCCTCAGCCTTTTTCGCCTCGCCTAACCTTCGCTCGGCGACTTTTCGTACAGAACCTAGGCTGGAGAGGGTGGTGTCGGAGAGGGGGCGACGCTTGATGTCCTGGCGCTTCATCCTTGTATGCCTTCGGTTCGAATTTTTCCGCGGCATACACATCGGCATACACGGTGCGGTGGAATGACCAGAGACTACATGGAACTACCAGAAACAACAAAGCCCGCACTGGGCGGGCTTTTGAGGGTGTTTCTGGTACTACATGGGACTACCAGAAACAAGGCAATGGTCGGAGCGACTGGATTCGAACCAGCGACCTTCTCGTCCCGAACGAGACGCGCTACCAAACTGCGCTACGCTCCGTGATGGATGGCGCGCATTCTACCTAAAACTCATGCAAGCACAAGGGGTTAGGTGAAAAAAACGCGCCGGGCAGGAATCACAGCTCCTTGATGGTACGGACCTGATCCTTGTTGATGCGGGTCGGCTTGCCGTCGAGCTGCTTGAAGGTATAGAAGCCCGAGTCTTCATCGTACTTGGGCGTGTCGGTGGCCTGGATCTCGCGGCCATCGTTGAGGGTGATGACGCTGGGCGTGGAGCAGCCGGCGAGCAGGGCGCTGGCAACGACCAGCAGGGCGGCGGGAAGCAGGTGCTTGTTCATGAGGTGGTCTCCTTTCTTGGCAACCAAGCGGCCTTAGGACCGCGGGCGGAGAGCCGAGTTCGTCCCGGAACCGCTGGGTCACGCCTTCTGCTGCTGCTGCGCGGTGCAGATCAGGGGGCGGCGTCCAGCGCCATGGGGTCGTTGAAGTTGGCGAGACGGGCATCGTCTTCGGCGAAATCCACGCCGGTCAGGCCGAGGGGCAGCAGCGCCCCGCGCGGGCTGCGTTCGCCGTCCTTCCAGGCCTGGCGCAAGGCCGGCAGCAGTTGGCGGGGCAGGGCGGTGAACAGCGGTTGCCAATAGCCGCCCTGGCGCGCCATGACCGGGCCCTGGCTGGCCTGGGCCGCGGTCAGCAACTGGAGGGCGAGAGCGGCGTCGATACGCGGCGCATCGCAAGGCAACAGGAGCACCCAGTCATGGCGCGCCACGGCGAGGCCGGCGAGGAGGCCGGCCAGGGGGCCAGGAAAGCCGGGTTCCTCGTCCGCCACCACCTGATCGGCCCACTGGGCATAGCGCTCGGCGTTGCGGTTGCAGGAGATGATGAGGTCGTCGGTCAACGCCCGCACCGCGGCCTGTACCTGGGCCACCAGCGGCTGGCCTCGCCAGTCCACCAGGCCCTTGTCGCGCCCACCCATGCGTTGCCCACGGCCACCGGCGAGGATGAGGATGGAGGTAGCGGTCGGAGTGGGCATGGCGAACCTGTGGCAAGCGAAGGGGTCGAGGGAGGGCAGGCGGTGCCTGTGCTATAACACGACCTTTAATCCTAGCCCTGGATCGATCAGATGAGCCACAAAGCCGAGGCGGTTTTCGTACCGCTGAACATCGCCGTGCTGACGGTCAGCGACACCCGGACCTTCGAGACCGACACCTCCGGGCAGCTGTTCGTCGACCGCCTGGAGTCCGCCGGCCACTTCCTCGCTGCCCGGGTGTTGCTCAAGGACGACCTCTACAAGATCCGCGCCCAGGTCGCGCAGTGGATCGCCGATGACCAGGTGCAGGTGGTACTGATCACCGGCGGCACCGGTTTCACCGGGCGCGACAGCACCCCCGAGGCGGTCGCCTGCCTGCTGGACAAGCAGGTGGATGGCTTCGGTGAGCTGTTCCGGCAGATTTCCGTAGCCGACATCGGTACCTCCACCGTGCAGTCCCGCGCCCTGGCCGGCCTCGCCAACGGCACCCTGGTCTGCTGCCTGCCGGGTTCCACCAACGCCTGCCGCACCGCCTGGGACGGCATCCTCGGCGAGCAGCTGGACAACCGCCACCGGCCCTGCAACTTCGTGCCGCACCTCAAGCAGGCCGAACCCTGCGGGCCGCGCGGATGAGCCTGCTGTCCCTGGAAGAGGCCCTGGCCCGCCTATTGGCCATGGCCGCCGAAGACGGCCCCTTGCCGCTGGAGCGCGTCGCGCTGGAGGAGGCCGACGGCCGCATCCTGGCTGCGCCCCTGATCGCCGACCTGGATCTGCCGCCCTGGGACAACAGTGCCATGGACGGCTATGCCCTGCGGCTGGACGACTGGCAGGGCGAGCCGCTGCGGGTGTCCCAGCGCATCTTCGCCGGCCAGGCGCCTGGCGCCTTGGAGCCGGGCACCTGCGCGCGGATCTTCACCGGCGCGCCGCTGCCCGCCGGTGCCGATTGCGTGGAGATGCAGGAAAACGTCGAGGTACTGGCCGATGGCCGGGTGCGCTTCCTGGAGCTGCTGCGCCCTGGGCGCAACATCCGGCGTCGCGGTAACGAGGTGAGGGTGGGCGACGAGGTGCTGTCCGCCGGCACGGCCCTGGGACCGGTCGAGCTGGGGGTGGCCGCCTCCCTCGGGCGCGCCCGGGTCGAGGTCTATCGCCGACCCAAGGTCGCGGTGCTCTCCACCGGCGACGAGCTGGTCGCACCGGGCCAGCCGCTGGGGCCGGGGCAGATCTACAACAGCAATTGCGCCCTGCTGATCGGCTGGCTACGGCGGTTGGGCTGCGAGGTGTCGGACCAGGGCATCCTGCCAGACGATCTGGCCCAGACCCGGGAACGCCTGGCTTCGCTGCAGGCCGATCTGATCCTGTCCACCGGCGGGGTGTCGGTGGGCGAGGCGGATTTCCTCGGCCAGGCCCTGCGCGCCGAGGGCGAGCTGACCCTGTGGAAGCTGGCGCTCAAACCGGGCAAGCCCCTGACCTGTGGGCGCTTCCGTGGCATCCCGGTGATCGGTCTGCCGGGCAATCCGGCCTCGACGCTGGTGACCTTCGGCCTGCTGGCGCGGCCCTATCTGCTGCGGCGTGCCGGCAAGATCGAGGTGGCGCCGTTGAGTGTCGAGGTGCCGGCGGGTTTCGACTGGCCACGCGCCGGCGCACGCCGCGAATACCAGCGGGCGCGCCTGGAGGACGGCCGCGCCGTGCCCCACCGCAACCAGGGCTCCAACGTGCTGCAGACCGCGGCCTGGGCCCATGGCCTGGTGGAGATTCGCGAGGACCGTACCTTCGCCGTGGACGATCCGGTGCGCTTCATTCCCCTGGCCGAATTGTTCAAGCCCTAGGCTCTGTACGAAAAATCGCCGAGCGAAGGTCAGGCGAGGCGAAAAATGCTGAGGAAGCGGATCGGACCCGCGCTCGGGTTTACGAATGGTAAACGAGCATTCCGAAGCGTTTTTCAACGAAGCATCACCGAGCGCAGGCATTTTTCGTACAGAGCCTAGCGCAGCGGCGGTCGGACTGAACGTGGCCGACAGGGCACAGTCCTAGTCTCCAGATTCGCATGCCGGGCAACGCCCGGCGCCTGCGGCGCCATCTCGCCGCGCAGCGCCAACCTTGGACGACGATCATGACGACTACAGGCAACCTGGCTGATGCAGCCCTGGTCATCCTCAATGGCAAGGAAACCGGCAACGAGGCGGTGCGCGAGGCGATCCTCGCCCGGCGCGCCGCCGGTCACCGGGTCGACGTACGGGTGACCTGGGAAGAAGACGACGCCGCGCGCTTCGTCGCGCAGGCGACCCGGGAGGGTTACGGGACGCTAGTGGCGGCGGGCGGCGACGGCACCCTGCGGGCGGTGGCCGAGGCCATGGCCCTGAACCAGAGCCAGGCGCGCCTCGGCCTGCTGCCGCTGGGCACGGCCAACGACTTCGCCAATGCCGCCGGGGTACCCCTGGAGCCGGCGGCGGCACTGGCGCTGCTCGATGGACCGGTGAGTACCATCGATCTGGTGGAGGCCGAGGGTCAGCTGTTCCTCAACATGGCCACCGGCGGCTTCGGCTCCCAGGTGACCGCCAACACCCCGGGGGAACTCAAGCGCCTGCTGGGTGGTGCGGCCTATCTGCTGACCGGCCTGACCCGTTTCGCCGAGGTGCATTCGGCCCATGGCCGCTTCCGCGGACCGGGCTTCGAGTGGGAGGGCGAATTCCTCGCCCTGGGCATCGGCAACGGCCGCCAGGCCGGGGGCGGGCACGTGCTCTGCCCGACGGCGCTGGTCAACGATGGCCTGCTCGACATCGGCATCCTGCCGGCGTCCCAGGATGTGCTGGGCACCCTGGGCGAATTCCTCAGCAAGGGCTTCAGTACCGAGGAGATGTTCGTGCGGGCACGCCTGCCCTGGGTCGAGCTGGAAGCCGCCGAGGGCCTGGACATGAACCTGGACGGCGAACCGGTCAAGCGCGAGCGGGTGAGATTCGAGGTGCGTCCGGGTATCCTGCAGGTCTACCTGCCGGTGGATTCGCCCCTGCTGGGCGCCACCGCCGGCACGCTGGCCGCCCCGGCGGCCACTTCCTGAGAGCCTGTTCAACGTCTCGCGAGCTAGAGACAAACAAGGCGCAACGACCAGCGGGAGTAACAGCCAAGGGCTGGCCCGCAGGGTGAGCGCCAGCGAATCAAATGGCTGAGGAAGCGGATCGGACCCGCGCTCGGGTTTACGAGTGGTAAATGAGCATTTCGACGGGGCCGCCCAGGTGGGGCTGGCGACCCAGGCCATTTTTAACGCGGTTTGGCCGACGCGCAGCAGACTTTGAACAGGTTCTGAGCAGGCGTTTGCGGAGGGTACCTTGGAGCTACTGATCAACGCGGGAATCGTGCTGGCCACCGTGGCGGGCATGGAAGCCTTCGCCTGGTGGTCGCACAAGTACATCATGCATGGCTGGGGGTGGGGCTGGCATGAGTCCCACCACCGGCCACGCACCGGCTGGTTCGAGAAGAACGACCTCTACGCCATCGTCTTCGCCGCCCTGGCGATCCTGCTGATCGCCCTCGGCAACGCGGGCTACTGGCGGCTGCAGTGGATCGGCGCCGGCATGACCCTCTACGGGCTGCTGTACTTCATCGCCCACGACGGCCTGGTGCACCAGCGCTGGCCGTTCCGCTACGTTCCGCGCAGCGGCTATCTGAAACGGCTCTACCAGGCGCATCGCATGCACCATGCGGTGGACGGGCGGGAGGGCTGCGTGTCCTTCGGTTTCCTGCTGGCGCCCACCACCCAGCAACTCAAGCGGCAGCTGCGCGAGATACACGGTGGCGCGCTGGACTCCTCACGCGAACGCAAGGCGCGGGACCAGGTGCAGGAAGGCGTGGACTAGGCGAGGAGGGGAGCGCCTCCTGGGAGGCGCTTACCGGGGTCAGGCAACGGCGGGTGTGTCGTAGGCGGCGAACAGCGAGTGGGCGTACTGGCTACGTTCGCTCTCGTTGCGCAGCAGGTCGATGAATTCCTTGGCCGGGGGATTGAGGGTGCCGGCGGAGGCTGCCGCGACCACCTCGGCCTGTTCGCCAGCGGCCAGATCGGCGAAGCCAGCACCCAGGCGCTCGACGCAATAGGCATCCAAAACCGCCAGGCCATCGCGCAGCAGGTCGCGCAGATTGGCGCCTTGCTGGACCTGGGCCTGCTCGTCGAAGGGATCGACGACGTTCAAGCGATCGCCATGGGCATAGGGGGTGAGCATGTGGCGGTCGATGAATTCCGGCAGGCGGGTATCGGCCTGCTCGCTATCGGCCTGCAGGTGGACGCACAGGGCGACCAGGGCGCGCCACTGGGTGGCGTTGAAGAATTCGGGTTTGTAGGCGGACTGAGCGGTGCCGGAAAGGCCAAGGGCAAGGAGTGACGCGGGGGCAGCGAAAAGTTCGTGCGAAACAGCCGTTTCCGTCTTGTGCATGTGCAAATCCCATACTCGAAGGCTGACTACTGGATGCAGCGCTCTGGCGCGGGCATCCATCCATCCGCGGCCCGTGGAAGCTGTTCACGATCTGCTGCGCGTCGGTCAAACGGCGTTGAAAAAGCCTTCGAAATGCTCATTTACCACTCGTAAACTGCGCTTTCTCAGGCTTTTTCGCCTAGTTTGTCTCTAGCTCGCGAGAGCGTGAATAGCTTCTTGGAGGGTCGCTTTGATCCGACCCGTTTATCGCACAAAAGTTTGCTGGCGTGCACCCCCAAGGTGCGCAGAAATGTGACTGGCGCAAGACGGGCGACGTCAGCGGCGCGGCCGGGTCCAGAGGTCGACCGGGCGTGGCTCGTTGCGCTGGTGGCGCGACAGCATGGCGCGGGCGGCGCCACGACAGACCAGGCGCAGCTTGTCGGCGGTGCTGGTACTGACGCGCTGATCCCAGGCATGGGCGCCCAGTTGCAGCACCTGTACCCCGATCTCACGGTAGACGCCGCGAGCCGTGGCGATGGCCCAGGCCGAGCGCAGGGGCAGGGCGGCGATGCCCTGGCGCGCCGAGTCGTAGTAGGGCTCGGCCAGGCGTACCAGGCGCTCGGCGAGTTGCGCCACGGCTTCACGGTGCTGCGGCGCCGCCAACTCGGCGGGAGGCACGCCGAGTTCGTCGAGCCACCTTCGGGGCAGGTAGACGCGGCCGATGCGGGCGTCCTCGACGATGTCGCGGGCGATGTTGGTGAGCTGGAAGGCCAGGCCCAGGTCGCAGGCGCGATCCAGGGTCTCCTCGTCGTCGGCGCCCATGATCCGCGCCATCATCACGCCGACCACCCCGGCGACGTGGTAGCAGTACTCCAGGGTGTCTTCCAGCTCCACGTAGACGCGCTCTTCCACGTCCATGCGAAAGCCGGCCAGATGATCCAGAGGCAGGGCCAGGGGAATGCCGTGGCGCTGCACCACGCGCTGGAAGGCGGCGAAGGCTGGGTCCTGCAGGGGCTCGTCGGCATAGGCGGCGCGGGTCAGGCGCTCCAGCTCGGCCAGCCGCGCCCGACCGCCGAGGCGGTCGCCCTCGACCTGGCCATGCCCCAGCTCCTGGCCATCGATGACGTCGTCGCAATGCCGGCACCAGGCATAGAGCAGTACCGCGCTCTCGCGGGTCTCGGGGGCGAACAGCTTGGCGGCGGCGGCGAAGCTCTTGGAGCCGACGGCGATGCTCTGCTCGGCGTGGTCGACGACATCGTGGCTGGCAGTCATGGCTAACCGTGCTCCGCGAGGATGACGCTGGCGGTGGCCTTGGCCGAACCGACCACGCCCGGCACGCCGGCGCCGGGATGAGTGCCCGCGCCGACCAGGTAGAGGTTGGGGATGACGGTATCGCGATTGTGCGGCCGGAACCAGGCGCTCTGGGTGAGGATGGGTTCCAGGGAGAAGGCCGAGCCCAGGTGCGCATTGAGCTCCTGGCGGAAATCGGCCGGGGTGAAGATGCGCGAGGTGACCAGGTTGGCCCGCAGGCCGGGCATGTAGCGCTCTTCCAGGTAGGCGAGGATCTTGTCACGCAGGCGCGGGCCTTCGACGCTCCAGTCGACGTCGGCATTGCCCAGGTGCGGCACCGGCGCCAGCACGTAGTGGGCGCTGTGGCCGGGCGGGGCGAGTGACGGATCGGTGACGCAGGGCGAATGCAGGTAGAGCGAGAAGTCGTCCGGCACGCCGGGACCCTTGAAGAGTTCGTCGATCAGGCCGCGATAGCGCTGGCCGAAGCAGACCATGTGGTGTTCGAGACCGACCGGCGGTTGGCTCAGGCCGAAGTGGATGACGAACAGCGACATGCTGTGCCTCTTGCGCTTGAGGCGGTTGCCCTCGACCACGCCATGGGTGTGGTGACCGAGCAGCTTGCGATAGGTATGCACCACGTCGGCGTTGGAGGCCACCAGGTCGGCCTCGAGCTGGCTGCCATCGGCCAGGCAGACGCCGGTGGCCCTATTGCCTTCGGTGAGGATGCGCTCCACCGGGGTGTTCAGGCGCACTTCGCCGCCGAGGTCGGTAAAGAGCTTCAGCAGGCCCAGGACCAGCTGATGGGTGCCACCCTTGGCGAACCAGACGCCCCACTTGCGTTCCAGCGCATGGATCAGCGCATAGATCGAGGAGGTGGCGAAGGGATTGCCGCCCACCAGCAGGGTATGGAAGGACAGGGCCTGGCGCAGCTTTTCGTTCTTCACGAACCCCGACACCTGGGTGTAGACACTGCGCCAGGCGGTGAGCTGGGCCAGCTTCGGCGCGGCGGCGAGCATGTCGCCGACCTTGAGGAAGGGCTTGGCGCCGAGGCGGACATAACCCTCTTCGAAGACTGCCTGGGAATAGGCCAGGAAGCGCTGGTAGCCGGCCACGTCATCCGGCTCCAGGGCGCGGATCTGCTCGTCCAGGCGGGCCTGGTCGTTGACGTAGTCGAAGCGGGTGCCGTCTTCCCAGCACAGCTGGTAGAAGGGACTGACCGGCAGCAGCTCGACATAGTCGCTCATCCGGCGGCCGCTGAGGGCGAACAGTTCTTCCAGGGCCGAGGGGTCGGTGATGACGGTGGGGCCGGCGTCGAAGGTGAAGCCGGCATCCTGGTAGACGTAGGCGCGGCCACCGGGCTTGTCGCGACCCTCGATGAGGGTGGTGGCGATGCCGGCCGACTGCAGGCGCACCGCCAGGGCGATACCGCCGAAGCCAGCGCCGATGACGATGGCCCGCTTGGGCGCGTTACCTTGGGTCATGTTGCTTCCTTGAACTGGGGAGGACGAGCCAGGGCGGCATCCAGCGCCGGTTTCAGCGGTACCGGCGGTTTGCCGGAGAGGATGCGCAGCCGATCGAAGGTGGTGAGGCGGCCGGCGTAGAACCGTTGGATGAGCGGTTCGCCGAGGCCGTAGAACCTTTGCATGACGCGCACCCGGTGCTCGGGGCGGCCGGCGAGGAAAAGCATGCGATTGAGCAGGCGGAAGAAGCCCTGCTGTCGCCAGCGCCCCTGGGCGTAGTGGCGCAGGGTAGCGCGTAGCGCCGCGCTGGAGTCGAAGGGCTGGGCGGCCAGGTGCTCCGCCAGGCGCACCGCCTCGGGCAGCGAGTAGCCGGTGGTGGGATGGAACAATCCGGCGGCCAGGCCGATGGGCGCACCGGCCGTGACGTGGTCCCAGTAGCTGTCCACGTCGCCACCGAGGGTGATGGGCAGGATGCCCTGTTCTTCGCGCAGCACCTCGGCGATGGTCCAGTCCTGCTGGCGGGCGTAGTCGGCCAGGTGCTGGCGCAGGCGTTCCACCGGCAGGCTTTCGCCATCGGCGTAGTAGGTGTCCTCGATCAGCAGGCGGTCGGGCGCCAGTGGCAGGGTATAGACGAAACGATAGCCGTCCAGCTGGTCGACGGTGGCGTCCATCACGATGGGTTCGGTAAGGCCATGGGGACTGGCGAGGCGTACCTCCTGGCCGAGGAATTTCTGGTAGCCGAGCCACAGCGCCGGATCGGGCCGCGGCCCTCGGGCATCGATCACCACACCGGCGGCCAGGGTGTAGCCATCGGCGAAGACCAGGCCATCGTCCTGCAGCCGCAGCACCTCGCGCCCCAGCAGCAGGCGCTCCGCCGGCAGGCGTGCGCTCAGCACCTCATGGAAGCGTTCGGCGCTGATGCTGGCGTAGCCGCTGTTCAGCTGGCGCTGTCGCTTGGGGAAACGCACCTCGTAGCGCGGCCAGCGGTAGGCGACCAGGGGATCGATCCAGGCGTGCTGCGGCGCCGTCAGGTCCGGCTCGTGAAAGGACCAGGTGTGGTTGCCGCCCAGGCGTGGACCGGCCTCCACCAGACGCCAGTCCAGCTCGGGACGGGTTTCGGCCAGGCGCAGGGCGAGCAGGCCACCGGCCAGGCCGCCGCCGACGATCAGCAGGTCAGGACGCACGATCCCGTCCTCGTGCGGCCAGGCCGTCCACCAGTCGCGCTGCCGTGCTGGCGCCACCGGCCGCCGCGGCGATAGGCACGAAACGCTCGGCGGCCCGCCGATAGGCCGGATCGGCCAGCACCGCGCCGAGGGCCTGGGTCAGGCGGGCCCGGCTGGCCAGGCGTGGCGCCAGGCAGATACCGGCGCCGACCCGCTCCAGGCGACGGGCGATGCCCGGCTGGTCGAACACCATGGGCAGCGCCAGCATGGGTTTGCCGGCGGCCAGGCAGTCCAGCACGGTATTGAAGCCGCCATGGGTGATGACGGCATCGGCGCGGGCGATGACGGCTTCCTGGGGCGCGAAGTCGGTCACCCAGGTGGCGCCGTCGTCCAGCAGGCGCCGCTCGGAGGTGCCGTCGAGCCGGCCGCAGTGGGCGATCAGCACCTGCGCACCGAGCTGGCGACAGGCCTGGGCCACCCGCCGGAACAGCGCCAGCCGGCTGCCCTGCAGGGTACCGAAGGAGGCGAAGACGAAGGGCCGCCGCGGGTCGAGTTCCAGCTCGAAGCGCTGCTGCCGGACGCTGGGCGAGCGCAGCGGGCCGACTTCATGGAACTGCGCGGGCGGCATGTGCCGCGGAAAGTCGAAGCCGGGCAGGCACTGGCTCAGTTGCAGGTAGGGCGAGAAGCAGTCGTCCAGGGTCCGCCGCTCGCCGAGCCCGAAGGCCTGGGCATGGCGCTGGATGACCCTGCCCTGGCGGCCCATCATCAGGTCGAACACCCGGGTCGCTCCCTGGACGATCTGGCGCTCGCGCTCGCTGGTGGGATAGGCGAAGGGCAGGGTGGGCAGTGGCAGGTCAGGCTCGCGATTCATCGGCACCGCGCAGGCCAGGGAGGCATAGGGCAGGCCGAGATGGTCCCCCAGCAGGCCACCGGCGGGCTCCATCTGGTCGGCGATCAGGCAGTCGACACCCAGGTCGCGCAGGGCGCCCGGGCCCTCGCGGCAGAACAGGTCGGTGTTGCGCGCCATGTCGGCGATCACCCCGAACACCGCCCAGGGCTGGCGACTGGCGGTGCGGGCGAGCAGGGGCGCCAGGCTGCCGCGCGGATGGCTGGCGGCGCCGATGGCCTGGAAGTCGACGCCGGGCGGACGCGGGCGGTCGCCGACGTCGGCCTGATGCAGCAGGGTGACGCGATGACCGAGCTGTACCAGGGCCTCGCCCAGCACCAGATGGGTGGACAAGTGGCTCGGCAGTGGCGGCGAGATCAGGGCGACATGCATGGCGGCGTCCGGTCGGCTGGCCTTCACTATGGGCGTTGCAGCGCGTTGGCGTCCAGCAGCTCGGCCTGGCGCAACTGGGCCAGGTTGGCCGAGCCGGTGCAGAAGCAGGCGATGCGCAGTTGCTCGATGACCACGCGAAAATGCGCGATCACCGCCTCGGTGGATTGGGTCGCGCCGGGCAGCGCGGCGGCCGCCTGGCCGGCGAGGTCGGCACCGAGGCGGATGGCCTTGGCTACGTCGATGCCGTCGCGGACGCCACCCGAGGCGATCAGGGTCGCCTGGGGGCAGGCGGCGCGCACCTGGCGCAGGCTCTCGGCGGTGGGGATACCCCAGTCGGTGAAGGCGCGGGCGATGGCGCGCTGCTGCTCGTCGCGGGCACGCTCGGCTTCCACCGCCGCCCAACTGGTGCCCCCGGCACCCGCCACGTCCAGCACGGCCACGCCAGCGTCCAGCAACCGACGGGCGACCCGGCCGGACAGGCCTGCCCCCACTTCCTTGACGACCACCGGCACGGAGAGATGTGTAACCAGGTTTTCCAAGGCACCCAAAATACCGTGCCAGCGGCGATCCCCACCGGCCTGCACGGCTTCCTGCAGCGGATTGAGATGGATGATGAGGGCATCCGCTTCGATCATCTCCACCGCGCGCCGCGCTTCGTCGAGGCCGTAGCCCGCCACCAGTTGCGCCGCGCCGAAGTTGGCCAGCAGCGGCACGTCCGGTGCGAGCCGGCGCAGCTCGCCGGTCAGGCCCTGGTCGCCACCCCGCTGCAGGGCGATGCGCTGGGAGCCGACGGCGAGGGCGATACCCAGGTCCTGGGCGGCCTCCGCGAGATGGCGATTGATCAAGGCAGCCCGCTCGGGGCCGCCGGTCATGGAACTGATCAGCAAGGGGGCTGCCAGGGAACGATCGAACAGGTGGGTGCCGAGATCGATGTCATCGAGGTCGAGTTCGGGCAGGGCGCAATGGGCGAACCTCAGGGTGTCGAAGCCCGTGGTGACGGCGCTGCGGGCCTTGTGGGGATCCAGCACGATATCCAGATGGTCGTTCTTGCGGCTTGCCAGTTCCCAATCCACCATGTCTTCTAGAGTCCGCCCTGAGTGACCTTTCGTCGGTCGTTGTGGTCTGGTAGGGGACGACGGGTTCGCTTGGCGAAGGACCTAATCCACCGAGGTGCGACCGTTCGTCGGTCCTACACCTGGAGTATCTCGACTCATGGCGACCGTATTAGTGCCGAACGCGACAGACAATTTTGCCGCCACCCTGCAATGGCAGCGTACCCGTATCGACGAGCGTCTGGCAGAGCTGTTGCCGGCCGGTGACGATCCGGTCGCCGAGGCCATCCGCAGCGGGGTCCTCGCGCCCGGCAAGCGGCTGCGGCCGTTGCTGATGATCCTGGCCGCCGAAGATCTCGGTCAGCCTGACGAGGCCGTGCTGGATCTGGGCTGCGCGGTGGAGATGGTGCATGCCGCCTCGCTGTTCCTCGACGACATGCCGTGCATGGACGACGCCCGCCTGCGCCGCGGCCGGCCGACCTTGCACGTGCAGTACGGCGAGGACGTCGCCATGTTGGCCGCCGTGGCCCTGCTCAGCCATGCCCTGCGCCTGGTGGCCGGGCTGGAAGGAGTACCGGCGGAGATCCGGACCCAAATGGTTTGCCAGCTCGCCGATGCCGTGGGCACCGCCGGACTGGTCTGCGGCCAATACCATGATCTGCACGGGGGACGGCAGGCGCGTCCGGCCGATGCCATCGCCCTCACCAACCAGCTCAAGACCGGTGCGCTGTTCTCCGCTGCCCTGGGCATGGCCGGCCTGACCCTGGTCACCTCCGCGCAGCAGCGCGAGGCGCTGCACGTCTTCGCCTGCCAGCTCGGCCTGGCCTTCCAGTTGCTCGACGACCTCGACGACGGCAAGGGCCTGGGCAAGGACGCCGGTAAGGACGGTGACAAGTCCACCCTGGTCAGCCTGCTGGGCCGTGAGCATGCGCAGCGCCAGCTGCAGAGCCATCTCAAGCAGGCGCGGGACGCCCTGGCCGCGGCGGATTGTGGCGATGGCGCCTTGGCGGGCCTGCTCGATATCATCTTTCGTCCGCGTTAGAAACTGTTCACGATCTGCTGCGCGTCGGCCAAACGGCGTTGAAAATGCTTTCGAAATGCTCATTTACCAGTCGTAAACTGCGCTTTCTCAAGCATTTGATTCGCTGGCGCTCACCCTACGGGCCAGCCGTTGGCTGTTACTCTCGTTGGTCGTTGCGCCTTGTTTGTCTCTAGCTCGCGAGATCGTGAATAGTTTCTTAGGGCGAATTCCTCGGCATCTTGCCCTCTAACCTCTTGAACGCCGTTTCCAAGAGAGGAGCCTAGAAATGTCCAAGTGGAAAATCGCCTACAGCAACAGCGACGGTAATACCTCGGTGGTGTCCACCGAGGCCGAGCAGAAGCCCGACATGGAGCGCATCGCCCAGATCGTTCGCGACGATGCCCTGGAAGACTACGACGACAGCGAAGTCCCGCGGGATTACGACGAGCCTACGGTGGCGCTACTGGAGCGCCATGGCATCACCATCACCGGGATCACCGAGGAAGGTTGACCGCTAAGAGCCTGTTCAAAATCTGCTGCGCGTCGGCCAAACCGCGTTGAAAATGGCCTGGGTCGCCAGCCCGGTCGGAATGCTCATTTACCACTCGTAAACCCGAGCGCGGGTCCGATCCGCTTCCTCAGCCATTTGATTCGCTGGCGCTCACCCTGCGGGCCAGCCCTTGGCTGTTACTCCCGCTGGTCGTTGCGCCTTGTTTGGCTCTAGCTCGCGAGATTATGAACAGGCTCTAAGGTGTCTGGCCCTGGCGCAGGGGCCAGATACCCCCATCCCCCACCACGAAGAACCGCCGCGCCGGATCAGGTGCCAGCAGGTGCCCGCCGGTGAAGTCGCCGAACGCCGGCAGGATCAGGACCTGATCATTCTCCAGACAGAAACAGGGCAGGCGCAGCGCCTGGCGGCCGCGGCCGTGCAGGCGGAAGGCAGGATGGATGTGGCCGGCCAGCACCGGCAGGCGTGGGTGTGGATCAGGTTCGTGCTGCAGTGACAGGCCGTCCAGCTCCAGCGGCTCGGCTACCACCTCGATGCCCAGGGTGGCTGGCGGGTCACCGGCGCGGCGATCGTGATTGCCGCGGATCAGCAGCATGCGCAGCCGGGCCTGGCGTTCTCGCCAGCGTTCCAGCGTGTCCAGGGTAAGGGGGGCACGGGATTCCGGAGCATGCAGGAAGTCCCCGAGAAAGATGATCTCCCGGCAGTCGTAGCGCTCCAGCAGGCTGTCCAGGCGAGCGACGTTGCCGGCCGTGGTCCCGTGCGGCACGGGCTGGCCCAGGGCGCGAAAGGCCGCGGCCTTGCCGAAATGGATGTCCGCCACCAGCAGCGCGCGCCGTGCCGGCCAATAGATGGCCTTTTCGGCGAGCAGCCAGAGTTCGATACCGGCGAGGACGAGGGAGTGGTAGGCAGGCATGACGTCTCCAGAAAACGCTTCCTGCTCTGATGGCCGTTGCGTTCCAGGGTTCAGCAGCGTTGCGCTCTGGGCAACACAGGCGCCCGGATCGGCTATTGGTGACGACGGATGGGCAGACCATACTCGTCTGGACTGGCTGAAACGCACAGGGAGCGGAATCCATGATGGCACTTTGGCCACGGCTGCAGCAGCAGGCCCAGGACCAGGCGGCGCGCACGCCGCGCCTGGCGGCCTATCTCGATACCCGTATCCTGCGGCATGCCTCCTTCGCCGGCGCCCTGGCCGATCGCCTGGCCCAGGGGCTGGCGCAGCACGCGGCCGGGGTGGAACTGCAGGACTGGTTCACCGAGTTGCTCGACGCGGACATCCTCGCCGCCGCCACCGCAGATCTGGAGCGACTGGCGCTCATCAATCCGGCCTGTCCGGACGAGCTTTGCGGCTTCCTCGAGTTCCGCGGCTTTCTCGCGGTGCAGGTGCAGCGCCTGGCCCATCGGCTGTGGCAGGCCGACGAGCGCCACGCCGCCGTGTTGCTGCAGAACTGGACCGCTACCGCCTGGGGGCTCGATCTGCACCCGGCGGCGCGCCTGGGCCGCGGCCTCTTCGTCGACCACGGCCTGGGCCTGGTGATCGGCGAGACGGCAGTGGTGGAGGACGAGGTCAGCCTCTGGCATGGCGTCACCCTCGGCAGCACCCTCAACGAAAGCGGCGACCGTCATCCCAAGATTCGTCGTGGCGCCCTGGTCTGCGCGGGAGCCACGGTGCTGGGCAATATCGAAGTCGGTGCCGGTGCCCTGGTGGCGGCCGGCGCCGTGGTGACCCGCCCGGTGCCGGCGGGGCGCGTCGTCGGCGGCGTACCGGCGCGCGACCTGGGACCGGTCCCCGCCGCCCTGGGCGCCCTGCAAGCCGCGGAGGTGGTCTGATGGCCCTGGCCCAGCGACGTTTCGGCATCGATCATCCCCTGGTCAGCGTGCGGGACCATGCCGCCGCCCTGGCGAACTATCGGCGCCTGGGCTTCGCGCCGTCGCCCATCAGCTACCATCCCTGGGGCACTGTCACCAGCCTGATGATGTTTCCCAGCAACTTCATCGAATTGATCGGCGTGGCCGATCCCGGCAAGTTCGGCACCGCGGCGGTGGACGGCTTCTGCTTCGGGCGCCGGCTCGGCGAATTCCTGGCGCGGGAGGAGGGCGTATCCCTGGTGGCGTTGCACAGTACCGACTGCGATGGCGACCATGCCGAGCTGGTGGCGCGGGGTCTCGCCAGCCAGGGCCGCATCGACTTCCGCCGCGCCATGCGGCTGCCCGATGGCAGCCCTGGCGAGGCGGTGGTGTCCCTCGGACTGTTCCTCGATGACGAGCTGCCCGACGTCTCCAACTTCATCTGCCACCAGCATCGCCCCGAGCTCATCTGGGTGCCCGGGTGGCAGCAGCATCCCAACGGCGCCCAGGGCATCGCGGCCCTGACCTACGTGGCAGCGGAGCCGGAGCGACTGGTCGCCCGCTGGCGGCTGATCTACGGCGACGAGGCGGTCGGCCAGGTCGATGGCGTGTTCCAGGCCGACAGCGGTTGCGGCCGCTTGCGTGCCCTCACGCCCGACCAGGCCGCCGCCGAGTACGGTGCGGTTGGCTTGCCCCAGGCGCGCGCCGAGCGCCCCCATGCCATCGCCATTCGGGTGGCGGTGGAAAGCCTGGCCCTGGTAATCAAGGTGCTGGCAGCGGGCGGCCTGTCTGGTGTCGAGCGGGGCGGCTGCCTGCAGGTGGCGCCAGAGCACTGCGGCAACGTGATCCTGGAATTCGCCGAGGGGTGAGATTGGCCCAAGTCGATCGGGGCGTGGCGGTCCGCCGCCGCGACTGCCCAAGCGTCTTATCGCGGAGCCCTAGGGCATCCGCTCCCACCCCGGCGAGAGGTCCGGCTGGTCGGCCAGGTGCGCCGGGCATTTGCCCTTGAGGTGCCAGGCGAAGGCGATGATCTCGGCCAGGGTGCGATAGAGCGCTTCGGGAATCTCCGCGCCCAGCTCCAGCCGCGCCAGGATGCGCACCAGGTCGGCGTTCTCGTAGATGGGCACCTCGTGCTCGCGGGCGGTGGCCAGGATGAGTTCGGCCAGCTCGGCGTCGCCCTTGGCCGAGAGGATCGGGGCGCTGCTGCCGTCGTAGGAGAGGGCGATGGCCTGGCGGGGGGCGGGCGTGCTCATGCGGTGTCGTCGATCCAGCGTTGTTCGAGGGCGGTACGGGGATTGCGGGCCGGGCGGCCCTGGCGACTGCTGAGGTCACCGACCACGAAGCCGGCGGCCAGCAGCCGTTCGCGCAGATGGGGCAGTTCGGTGTCGATCAATACGGCGGTAGCGCCCTTTTCCGCCCAGAATTCGCTGGACAGCCGGCCACTGGCGAGCTGGGCCTTGACCTGCAGCGGACCGAGCGGCGCCAGATCGAAGGCCAATTCCACCTTCCACAGGCTGTCGCGGGCTTCACCGCGGGCGTCCGGCGGGGGGCGTTCTTCCTGGAAGCGCACCTGCACCGCGCCGAGGCGCTCGCCATCGCGCCAGGGGATTTCGGTTTGCCAGGTCGAGAGGTAATAGCCATCCGGCAAGACCTGGGTCTGGGCCAGGCTGGCGAGCTGGTGGGTCTGCAGCCGGGCGATGACTCCGGTGGCCAGTTGCAGCAGTTCGTCGAGTTCGGCGTTGGTAGCGGCCAGGCCGCGGCCATCGCGTTCGCCCAGGGGGAAATCCAGGTCGCTGGGCTGGCGGCTGGTGGTAGCCGCGCCACCCAGGGCGCGGCGCAGGGCATCGGGCAGGTTCTGCTGGGCGGTCTGGGCCAGCACCTGGGGGTTGCGTAGCGGATCGCCCGGCACGCTGGCCAGCAGGCGGTCTACCAGGCGCAACAGGTTGGCCTTGAAGTCTTCGCCGACGTCGGGCCCGGTCCGGTCCAGCAGTTGCTGTTCCAGCTGCAGTCCACTACGAGCCAGGGCGCGGGCCCAGCCCTGGGGGGTGGCGAGGGTCTCGGTGTCTTCCAGATTGGCCAGCAGCGCCTTGAGCGCAGCACCCACGGCCGGGGGCAATTCCTGCTCGGGGAGGGCGTCCTGCAGCCACTGCAGCAGGCCGTTCATCGACAGCTGGCGCTGACCCTGGCTCTGCAGCTGGCGGTCGATGTCGAGCTGGTCGAGGCGCTGGGCCAGGGGCATGACCGCGACTTCCTGGCTGTCCTTGATCACCACGGTGAGCAGACTGCCCACCGGCACCGGACGGGGCGACTCCAGCTTGAGCTGGCGACCTTCGAGGCTGGAGGTGAGTGCCTTGGCGAGTACCTCGTAGCTGGGCGCCGCGCCAGGTGTCTGCTGCAGCAGGCTGCTCAGTACCCGCAATTGCAGGGTGGTACCCACCGGCAGCTGGCGCAGGTCCAGGTGCTGCAGCGGCGGGGGCGGCGCCTCGCCGTCCAGGCTTTGCAGCAATACGGCCAGTTGCGTGGAGCCCAGGGTACTCACCAGCAACTGGCTACCCACCGGCAGGTTGTTGGTCGGACTCTGGGTGGTGAGCAGCACACTGCCGCCCTGGGCGAGCTGCAGTTGCAGCAGGAACTGGAAGTTCTGCCCGGCTGGGCGAGTGGCCAGCACCTCGGCGCTGGCCGTGGTGCCGGGCGGGATGAGATCGTCGAGGGACTGCAGGGCCTGGAGGATCTGCGCGCCGGCATCGGACGCCTGCGCCGCCGCGGCCCGGACGGGCAGGGTGGGCGTGACGCCGGTGCTGGGCGGGATCGCGGAGATGGAAGTCATCGACAGGTCCGAAAAAAGTCGCCTCTGTGCTGCCTATGTATAATGGCAGGCTTGCCTTCTGGGGTGTGCCGGGTTAACGGCCGCTACCCGACCGACTTTAGTCCCGTGGAACCTCATGCCGTGAATCCGCCCCTGCTCGACGCCGTCGCGCTCCGTTGCGAACGGGGCGATCGCCTGTTGTTCGACGGCCTCGACCTGCGCGTGCGGCCCGGCGAGCTGCTGCAGATCGGTGGCGTCAACGGCAGCGGCAAGACCAGCCTGTTGCGCATCCTGGCGGGATTGTTGCCGGCCGATGGCGGGCACGTCCAGCGCCCACCGGCGACCGACCTGCTCTGGCTGGGCCATGCACCGGGCATCGCCGATGGCCTCAGTGCCCTGGAAAATCTGCTGGCGCTGGCCGGTCTGCGGCAGCCGCTCACGCGCGCGGCTGCCCGCGCCGCCCTGGCAGCCATGGGCCTGGAGGCCTGGGCGGACGAGCCCTGTGCCCAGCTGTCCGCCGGGCAACGGCGGCGGGTCACCCTGGCACGTCTGCATCTGCCCGAGCCGCCGCCGCTGTGGCTGCTGGACGAGCCCTTCACCGCGCTGGATGCGGCGACCTGCGCGGCCCTGGAGCACCGGCTGGCGGAGCACTGCGCCCGGGGTGGCGCCGTGGTGCTGACCAGTCATCGGGAGCTGCAACCCCCCATCGCCGGTCATCGCCGCCTGCTGCTGGAGGGTGGCCGATGATCGCGGCCTGCCTGGCGGTCCTCCAGCGGGAGTGGCGCCTGGCCTGTCGTCGGCCGGCGCAATGGCTCATTCCGCTGGCCTTTCACGCCCTCATCGTCACCCTGTTTCCCCTGGCCTTGGGACCGGACGGTCGGCAACTGGCGCTGCTGGCGCCGGGCCTGCTGTGGATCGCCCTGCTGCTGGCCTTGCTGCTCGGCCAGGAAGGGCTGTTTCGTAGCGACTGGCAGGACGGCTCCCTGGAGCTCTGGCTGCTGGCGCCCCAGCCCCTGGCGCTGCTGGTGCTGCTCAAGCTGCTGGTGCACTGGTGTTTCAGCGGCCTCGCCCTGGTGGCCCTGACCCCGCTGCTGGCGCTGATGCTGGGCCTGCCTGCCGCGGCCTTGCCGGCGATGCTGGCGGCCCTGACCCTGGGCAGCCTGGCCCTGACCCTGATCGGCGCCATCGGCGCGGCCCTCACCGTGGGCCTGGCGCGCGGCGGCCTGCTGCTGGCGCTGCTCAATCTGCCGCTGCAGATTCCGGTGCTGATCCTGGGCACGCTCAGCCTGGACGCCGCACGCAACGGCCTGCCGGTCACCGGCTACCTGCTGTGGCTGGGCTGTCTCACCCTGCTGGCCCTGACCCTGGCGCCCCTGGCGGTGGCCGCCGGCCTGCGCATCGGCGCCGCCCAATGACGAGGAACCCATGAACTGGACCTGGCTGCACCGCCTGGGCTCGCCCGCCATCTTCTATCGCCTGGCCGGTCGGATGCAGGGGCCGTGCCTGGCCCTGGCCGGGCCGCTGCTGGCCGTCGGCCTGGTCTGGGGGCTGTTTATCGCGCCACCGGACTACCAGCAGGGCGACAGCTTCCGCATTCTCTATGTGCACGTACCAGCAGCCTTCCTGGCGCAGTCCTGTTACCTGTTGCTAGCCATCGCCGGGGCCGTCGGCCTGGTCTGGCGTCTCAAGCTGGCCGACGTCGCCCTGCGTGCCGCTGCGCCCCTCGGCGCCTGGATGACGGTGATCGCCCTGGCGACCGGCTCGCTGTGGGGCATCCCTACCTGGGGTACCTGGTGGATCTGGGATGCCCGACTCACCTCGATGCTGGTGCTGCTGTTCCTCTACCTGGGCATCATCGCCCTGGGGCAGGCCAGCGGTTCACGGGAGAGCGCCGCCCGGGCCTGCGCCCTCCTGGCGCTGGTGGGGTCGGTGAACCTGCCGATCATCAAGTATTCGGTGGAATGGTGGAGCACCCTGCACCAGCCGGCCACCTTCAGCCTGGTGGAGCGTCCGCCGATGCCGCCGGCCATGTGGCTACCGCTGCTGGTGATGGTGCTGGGCTTCTATCTGCTGTTCGCCGGGTTGCTGTTGCAGCGGATGCGCCTGGAGCTGTTGCGCCGCGAATGGCGGAGCCGCTGGGTGCGGGCGGAACTGGGCGAGGGCGGGGCATGAGTGGGCTGGACTGGGCGCAGGCCCTGAGCATGGGTCGTCACGGCCTCTATGTCTGGCCGGCCTTCGGCCTGACCCTGGCGATCCTCCTGGGCCTGCTGCTGCACGGCTGGCAGGCGCGCCGGCGGCTGGAACGCGACCTGCGCCAGCGCTGGCGGCGGGAGCGCCAGCCATGAATGCCGTCCGCCGTCGTCGGCTGCTGTGGGTGCTGGTGCTGCTGCTCGGTGTGGGCGGCGCGGCGGCGCTGGCCCTCAGCGCCCTGCAGCAGAACATCAACCTCTTCTACACCCCAAGCCAGATCGCCCGGGGCGAGGCGCCGCGGGACACCCGCATCCGCGCCGGCGGCATGGTGGAGAAGGGGACCCTGGTGCGCGCCGTGGATTCCCTGGCGGTGACTTTCGTCATCACCGACTTTCAACAGGAGGTGCGGGTGAACTATGCCGGCATCCTGCCGGATCTGTTCCGCGAAGGACAGGGCGTGGTGGCCCTGGGCCGACTCGACGACCAGGGCCGCCTGGTGGCCGACCAGATCCTCGCCAAGCATGACGAGAAATACATGCCGCCGGAGGTGAGCCAGGCGCTGCGCCAGGCCGGACGGCCGCTGGATGGCGCGAGGCCGGCGCCATGATCCCGGAACTCGGGCAACTCTGTCTGCTGCTGGCGCTGGCCATGGCCCTGGTGCAGGGCACCCTGCCATTGCTGGGCGCCTGGCGCGGCCAGGCCGATTGGATGCGGCTGGCGCGCCCGGCCGCCTTCGGCCAGTGCCTGTTCCTGGCGCTGGCCTTCGCTGCCCTGGTCTGGGCCTTCCTGCAGGATGACTTCTCGGTGGCCTACGTGGCAGCCAACTCCAACAGTCGGCTGCCCTGGTACTACAAGATCAGCGCCACCTGGGGCGCCCACGAGGGTTCGCTGCTGCTCTGGGCGTTGACGCTGTCGGCCTGGAGCCTGGCGGTGGCGGTCTGTTCGCGGCAGTTGCCCCAGGCCCTGCTGGCGCGGGTGCTGGGCATCCTCGGGCTGGTGGCCCTGGGTTTCCTGGCCTTCCTGGTCGCCACCTCCGATCCCTTCGCGCGCCTGCTGCCGCAATTTCCGCGCGACGGCAACGACCTCAATCCGCTGCTCCAGGACCCCGGGCTCATCCTGCATCCGCCCATGCTCTACATGGGCTACGTCGGCTTTTCGGTGGCCTTCGCCTTCGCCCTAGCGGCCTTGCTGGAAGGGCGCCTGGACGCGGCCTGGGCACGTTGGGCACGACCCTGGACACTGCTGGCCTGGGCCTTTCTCGGCTGCGGCATCGTGCTGGGCTCCTGGTGGGCCTACTACGAGCTGGGCTGGGGTGGCTGGTGGTTCTGGGACCCGGTGGAGAATGCCTCCTTCATGCCCTGGCTGGTGGGCACGGCGCTCCTGCATTCCCTGGCGGTGACCGAGAAGCGCGGCCTGTTCAAGGGCTGGACGGTGCTGCTGGCCATCGCCGCCTTTTCGCTGAGCCTGCTGGGAACCTTCCTGGTGCGCTCGGGGGTGCTGACCTCGGTGCATGCCTTCGCCAGCGATCCGACCCGCGGGGTGTTCATCCTGGCCTTCCTGCTGTTGGTGGTGGGCGGCTCCCTGACGCTCTTCGCCTGGCGTGCGCCGGCCCTCAGCGGAGCGGCGACCTTCGGCCTGGCGTCGCGGGAAGCGCTGCTGCTGATCAACAACCTGATCCTGGTGACGGCCGCGGCCACGGTCCTGCTCGGCACCCTCTATCCGCTGATCATCGACGCTCTCACCGGCGCCAAGCTGTCGGTCGGTCCGCCGTACTTCGATCTGCTGTTCGTCCCCTTGATGGCGCTGCTGATGCTGGCCCTGGGCGTGGGCGTGCTGGTGCGCTGGAAGCAGAGTCCGACTCGTTGGCTGGCCCGGTTGCTGGCACCCATCCTGCTCGCTTGCGCGGTGCTGGCGGGACTGGCGGCCTTCTGGCTGGCGCAGCCCAAGGCGGCGATCCTGGCGGTATTGGCGCTGGCGGCCTGGGTGGTGCTGACTGGCCTGCGCGATGTGCTGGGCAAGGTCGGGGCGCTGGGTTGGCGCCGCGGGCTGCGTAGCCAGCCGCGTAGCTACTGGGGCATGCAGGTGGCGCACCTGGGCTTGGCGGTTCTCGCCCTGGGCGTGGTGCTGGCCAGTCAGCTGGACGTGCAGCGCGACCTGCGCCTGGCACCCGGTGAGCAGGTCGAACTTGGCGGCTATCGCTTCGGCTTCGCCGGTACCCAGCACTACGAGGGGCCCAACTTCAGCGCCGAACGTGCCCTGCTGCAGGTGGAGCGCGACGGTCGCGTGGTGGCGCTGTTGGCGCCGGAAAAGCGCCGCTACCTGGCGGGTGGTGCGGTCATGACCGAAGCCGCCATCGATGCTGGCCTCACCCGCGATCTCTACGTCGCCCTGGGCGAGCCGCTCGGGGCAGGCGCCTGGGCGGTGCGCCTGCAGATCAAGCCCTTCGTCCGGCTGATCTGGCTCGGTGGCCTGCTCACCGCCCTGGGCGGGTTGCTGGCGCTGGCCGATCCGCGCTATCGGCGCCGCCGGGCGGCGTCCATCCCCGCACCCGAGGAATTTTCCTGATGCGTCGCCGCCTGCTGCTATGCCTGCCGCTGCTGGCCTTCCTGGTACTGGCCGGTTTTCTCTATCGCGGCCTCTATCGTGATCCCCAGGTCTTGCCCTCGGCCCTGGTGGGGCAGCCGTTTCCGGTCTTTTCGCTGCCCGGCGTGCAGGACGAGCGCCTGTTCAGCCGCCAGGATCTGCTCGGTCGCCCGGCGCTGGTCAATGTCTGGGGTACCTGGTGCGTGGCCTGTCGCGAGGAGCATCCCGTACTGAATCGACTCAAGGCCCAGGGCGTGGTGATCCACGGCATCAACTACAAGGACGACAACGCCAGCGCCCGCCGCTGGCTGGCGGAATTCCACGATCCCTATCAGCTCGATATCCGCGACGACGAGGGTCGGCTGGGACTCGACCTGGGGGTCTATGGCGCTCCGGAGACCTTTCTGATCGACGCCCAGGGCGTGGTGCGCTATCGCCACGTCGGGGTGGTCGATCAGCGCGTCTGGGACGAGGAACTCGGACCGCGCTATCGCGCCCTGGCGCGCGCGCCATGAGACCTTGGCTGCTGGCGATCCTATTGCTCGCGTGGTCGGCTCTGGCCAGCGCTGCCATCGACACCTATGGCTTTCGCGACGAGGCCGAACGGCTGCGTTTCCAGGCCCTGACCCGCGAACTGCGCTGCCCCAAGTGCCAGAACCAGGACCTGGCGGATTCCAACGCGCCCATTGCCGGCGACCTGCGCCGGGAGATCCAGCGGCTGATGGCGGCTGGGCAGAGCGATGAGCAGATCATCGCCTACCTGGAACAGCGCTATGGCGAGTTCATCCGCTATCGCCCGCCTTTCGAGGGGCGCACGCTGCTGCTCTGGACCCTGCCGGCTCTGGGCTTGCTGGGTGGTGCCGGGGTGCTGCTGGTGCTGACCCGCCGGCGTCGCATCGAACCGGCGCTCAGCGCCGCCGAGCGCGAACGGCTGGCCGCGCTGCAGGCGGAGGAGGAGCCATGACCCTGACCTTCTGGGGCCTGGCCGGGCTGCTGGCGATCCTGGCGGCGCTGATCCTGCTGGTGCCGCTGCTGCGCGGTGGGCGGACGGCGGAAGATCAGCGCGCGGCGATCAATCGCGCGCGCTACCGGGAACGCCTGGCGGAGGCACGGCTACGCGCCGGCCAGGGCGAGCTGGATGCCCAGGCCCTGGCCGGCGCCGAGGCGGAGGCGGCGCGGAGCCTGCTGGCCGACAGTCCGATCGATGAGCAGCCCGCTTCCCGCCAGGGTCGGCGGCTCGCCATCGCCGCTGCCCTCGTGGTACCTAGCCTGGCCCTGGGGCTCTATCTGTGGCTCGGCGCCCTGCCAGCACTGCAACTCAGCCAGCGACTCGCCGCGCCACCCCCGTCACCCCAGGCGCTGCTGGCCAATCTGGAAGAGGCCACGCACCGGCAACCCCAGGCCGTCGACAACTGGTATCTGCTCGCCCGGGCCTATGCCGGTCAGGGGCGCTACGATGCGGCGGTGAGCGCCTTCGAGCAGGTGGTGCGCCGCGATGGACGGCGCCCGGAAGTCCTGGGCCAACTGGCCCAGGCCCGCTTCTTCGCCGCCGGCCGTAAGCTCGATGCTCAGGCCCAGGCGTTGGCCGATGAGGCGCTGCAGGCCAATCCGGCCGAACCCACCACCCTGGGGCTGCTGGGCATCGCCGCCTACGAGCGCGGCGACTATGCCCAGGCGGCCGCCCGCTGGCGTCGGTTGAGCGCCCGCCTCGATCCGGCGGACCCGCTGCGCCAGGCCCTGGCCGATGGCATCGCCCGGGCCGAACGGGCGGCGCAGGCGGCGGGGCAGGGTGTGACTCCCTCCGGATTCGCCGTGGAGGTCAGTCTGGCACCGGAGGTGGCGCGGCGGGTGCGGCCCGACGACAGTGTCTTCGTGTTGGCGCTGGCCGCCGACCAGCCCGGTCCGCCGCTGGCGGTCCGCCGGCTGCGAGTGGCTGATCTGCCGCTGCGGGTAAGGCTCGACGACAGCGATGCCATGCTGCCCCAACGACGGCTGTCGGAGCAGCGCCGGGTGCGTCCGGTGGTAGTGATCGCCCGTGGCGGCGATCCGCTCAGGGGCGACTGGCGCCACGAGGGAGCGCCGCTGGAGCTACCGACCGCCACAGTCGGTCGAGTGCGCGTGGAAGCGGCGGATGCCACGGCGCCATGATGCGCTAGCAAAAAACCAATCAGGACAGGGATGCCATGAATACCTACCCGGAAGTGAAGACCTACGAAGAAGCCGTTGTCGCGACCCAGGCCGTTTGCGACGCCATTCGCGACAATCCGCAAGCGCGGCGGGCGGTTCGCGAGTCCTTCTACGAGCAATTCGGCGATGCCGACAACGACGGCCTGAGCTACGGCGATTCGGAGCTGGCCTTTCTCGATTGGGAAATCCGTGCCGGGGTCCTGGATCCGGAAACCGGCAGTCACTGGTGGCGCAACGTCAACCTGAACTTCATCTATCTGTCCGAGCTGGCCGGCTGCCTGGCACAGCATGATATTCCCAGTGACCAGGCGCCCTTTCCCACGCGCTGCTGGCTGGATTTCATCGCCGAGCCCACGCCGCGCCATTGGTATCGAGCCCACAATTCCTCCATCCTCGACGGTTTCCACCTCTATGAGGACGACGCCCGCCTGGAAAACGAGGTCGGCCAGGAATTCCTCAACATCACCCTCTACCGGCTGATGTTCGCTCAAGCGCTGGTGGAGGATGCGACGGTCTTCGGTGAAATTGGCGCCTGGCTGGCCGACCCGCGCGGATTTTCGGTGACGCTGCTGGTGCATCTGGCGGACTTCTATCCGCCGCACTATCCGCTCACCGAGGCGGATCGTGCCGTCATCGAAGGTAAGGGCATGGGCCTCGAGGAAACGGCCGTGCGGCTGATGGATGGCTTGATTCGTCATTATCTGCGCGAGCTGTACCAGGAGGCGGCCGGGTGGAACCAGGCGCCTGAGCTGCTGAATTATCTGAACGGCAACAAGCCCGCCTACCCACCCGCCACGGACCACCGCGAAGCCCTCGCGGCGGCCCAGGCGGTGGCGTCACTGGAAGGCGTCCTCGCCGGGCAGCACCTCACTGTGGCCGAGGATGGCGCGAGCGGTCTGCAGGCCTGACAGGGTCGCCGACTCCACGCAGCCCATGTTGAAGCCGTTGTCGATCCAGTCGCCGGTCAGGTAGAGGTTGCGGCAGACGCTGCCGTCGGTGGCCAGGCGGTAGCGACTGCTACCGGCCACGCTCTGCACGTATCTCTCGCTGGGATCGACGTTGGCGCGCCAGTACTGGTAGTCGAAGCGCGCCACGCCGCTGACGTCGGCGGGGGCCAACAGGTATTCCCAGTGGTAGTCCTGGTTGGTGCCGGCAGCCGGCCAGTAATCGAGTAGGCTGGTCTTCATGAAGTCGATGAAGGCTACTTTTACCTGGCGTGCCTGGCGCTGCGGATAGTCGTTTTTCTCGCCGATGGGCGGGGCGGGATCGGCGGCGAAGACCCCGCAGAAGTAGCTGATGTCCTGGGGCGGGGTGCCGCTCGACCAGTCCTCGCGGTCCACCAGGTAACTGACGTCGGCCCAGGAGTCCATCGCCTGGGCGGCAAAGCCGAGCAGCTCCGGGGCCTGGCCACCCTTGGGCGAGCCGGTCCAGCCCAGTTGCCAGACGTCTCTGTCCTGCCACAGCTGGACCGCCTGGGTCGCCACGGTGGCCACTTCCCGGGTCATCTTGGCGAAGGCCGGGTCCAGCGCGCATAGGCTCGGGGAAAGCGCGGCTAGGCCGGCGACGGAGATGCCGACCACCACCTCATGGAAGTCGTGATCGACCACCAGTTCCAGCTGTTCGACGCCCGGCCAGCCACTCCAGTTGGATTCCAGGTTGATGTGCTGCTCCTGCAGCTCCTTGGCGATGTCGTCGCGGATCTGCCCGTAGAGCGGCTCGGAGGGCCAGCAGGGCAGGCCCTTGACGTCCACCAGCGGCTGGTAGGGCTCCTGCTTGAGCGGCACCTGGCGCTGGATCTGCAGCCGGGTCACCCGCGGCCCCTGGCCATCGTTGGCGGCCTCGATACCGGTCACCTGGTGGAAGAACTGGAAATTCACTCCGCGCTTGGCCAGCACCTCGTAGTAGGGCGCGAAGACCACGTCGCCCATGCCGGCCTGCATGCGCCAGATGAAGGAACCCTTGGAGGTGGTGAGCGCCAGCAGGGCGGCGCGCAGCACGGTACCGGCCTCGACGTTGGGTTGCTCGAGGTCGCCGTCGCGATAGGCGAAGATGCCGCCGTGCAGCGACTTGACCACGGCGCCGTCCAGGGTGGCGGCGCTGGCCCCATGGCGCTGCAGCCAGGCCAGGAAGGTCTCGTCGTTGAGGACCTCGAAGCCCTTGGCGTAGACCTCATCGGCGAGCATGCCGATGAGTACCGTGAGGCCGAAGTCCAGCAGCAACCAGAGCCGATGGGCGACCAGGCTGGTCTCGCCGCGTTCCTGCAGCACTTTGCCCAGGAGGCTACGGGCTTCGCGCAGCAGCCATAGCAGCAGCGGATGATCGACGCCGGCGGGCAGTGCCTTGCGCGCCTCGTGCAGGTGGCGCTCCGCCTCGCCCAGGGCCAGCTCCTGCAGCTCTTCGCGGCAATGCGCGCGCAGCCGGGCGAACAGCCCGGTCGGTGCGGCGGCTGCGGGGGTGTCATCCACTTCGCCCAGCCGCAGCAGCCACTCCAGCAGGTCGCCCAGGGCGGTCATGAAGGGCTTGGGATTCCAGCCCTCACCGGGCTTGCCCGGCAGCGCGAGGGTATCGATGGGCCAGGTGGTCCAGGTGTTCTGGAAGTCGTCGGCGAAGGCGGTATGGGAATGGGCGAAGAAGGCTTCGTCGAGGGTGGCCAGGGGCGACCCCGCCGGGCGTCCGAGTTCCTCGTAGCACTGCCGCAGGCTGTGGAAGGCGTTGTAGTAGAAGCCGAACCAGACATGGATGCCGTGTTCTTCGATGCGCTGGTGGTCCGCGGCGTTGCGGCCACTGGCACCCTTGCCCCCCAGGCGCCAGCCCTGCTGATAGAGGGTGATCTGGTAGCGATCCTGCCAGTTGGGCTCACTAGTGAGACGAAAGGCGGCCGTGATGGCGGATACACCACCGCCCAGGATGACGATCTTGCGAAAAGAGGGTAACGCTTCCATGCCGTTTGCTCCGAAGTGTGCAATTTCTTGCGCGAGTGGACGAATGCCTGGTGATGGCTAAGGTAATATCACTGTATCGAAAAGTTCCCTCGAGACTTTAGGGTCCGGCTGAAAAGTACTTGCGTAGCGACGCGACGACGTCCTGAGTCGACGCGCTCGACCTGCGCCGGGCGACTCGTCATGCAGGCTCAGGCAGGGCAATTGATTACAGTTGAGGCGACGACCCGGCGGGGCGTCCCAGGATCGAGGCGAGCGCGGTGTTGAGGATTCCAGGCTATAGCTGCAAGGCACGGGTGAGCGAGAGTCGCCATGCGCTGATCTACCGCGGAACCCGCCTGGACGACGGACAACCGGTGATTCTCAAGCTGCTGGCCGCCGACTACCCCACGCCCCAGGCCCAGGCCGGACTGCGCCAAGAGTTCGAGCTGACTCGTCGGGCCAGCGGCAGTGGGGCGGTGAGCGCGGCGCTGGATCTGGTCGACTACGACGGGCGCCAGGTGCTGGTGCTCGAGGACATCGGCGGTACCGATCTCGCCGCATTGCTGGGCCGGGGGCCGCTGACCCTGGACGATTTCTTCGACTGGGCGTTGGCTATCGTCCGCGCGCTGGCGCGGTTGCACCGGTTGCGCATCGCCCACAATGACCTCAATCCGCGCAACATCGTCTGCAATGGCGACACCGGTACGCTGCGCCTCACCGACCTGGGGATCGCCACCGAGTTCGGCGCCGTAGGCAGCGGCGAGATCCGCCTGGAAGGCTCCCTGACCTACCTCGCGCCCGAGCAGAGCGGGCGGACCGGGCGGCACCAGGACTACCGCAGCGACTTCTACGCCCTCGGCGTGACCTTCTACGAGATGCTCTGCGGCGAGCCGCCGTTCCGTGCCCAGGATCCCCTCGAACTGGTGCATGCGCACCTGGCCATGCGTCCGCCTGCCTTGGCGGAGCGGGTGCCGGGCATCCCCGCCGGGCTGGTGGCGCTGGTTGAGAAACTGATGGCCAAGGCCGCGGAGGAGCGCTACCAGGGCTGCTTCGGCATCCTGCGCGATCTGCAGCGTTGCCAGGCGAATTGGCAGGCCGGGCGCGACGAGGCGTTCGTGCCGGGCAGCGAGGATCCGCCCGCGCGTCTGGTGATGTCGCGATCGTTGCAAGGCCGGGCCAGCGCCATGCGCCTGCTCGACGAAGCTCTCGCGCGCGTGACCCTCGGCCAGGTCGAGGCGGTGTTCGTCAGGGGCGCCTCCGGGGTCGGCAAGTCGGCCCTGGTGCAGGCTTTCGTGCGTCGCCAGGGCGAGCGGATGGTCGTGGTCCACGGCAAGTTCGAGGCCCTGGGCCGCGCGGTGCCCTACAGCGCGCTGCGCCAGGCGGTGAAAGAACTGGTCGAGCTGGGCCAGACGCTGGGCGCGGACTTCGCCGAACGCCTGCTCGGCCTACTGGACGGCAATGCCGTCGTCCTCACCGATGTATCGCCCGAATTGGTCGCCTGGCTGGGGCCCCAGCCGCCGGTGGCCGAGTTGTCGCCCCAGCAGGCCGAGCAGCGCTTCGACGATGCCGTGAGTGCCCTGTTGCTGGCCTTCGCCACCCACGACCGGCCCCTGCTGCTGTGGCTGGATGACCTGCAGTGGGCGGACGCCGCCTCGCTGCGGCTGATCGAGCGCCTGCTGTCACGCCGGCATCCCGGTTCCCAACTGCTGGTGGCGACCCTCCGCGACGAGCACCTGGCCGGCAGCCCGCTGGAGCGCCTGGTGACGACGGCGCCGATTCGCAACCTGACGCTGGGGCCGCTGTCCCGCGAGGAAATCGAGCGGCTGATCGCCGAGATCCTGCCGGCCCCGGCCGCCGACCAGGCCGCGCTGGCCGGCCTCTGCCTGGACAAGACCCTGGGCAATCCCTTCTTCATCGAACAGTTGCTGCGCAGCCTGCAACAGGAAGGCCTGCTGGAATTCGATGGCGAGCACGGCCAGTGGCACTGGGAGCTGCCGCGCCTGCAGGCACTGGACGTCTATGACAACGTGGTCGACTTCATGGTCGGCAAGCTCCAGGACCTGCCGCCGGCCACCTCGCACTTGCTGCAGTGGGCCGCCTGCCTGGGCACGGTGTTCTCTTGCGAGCGACTCGCCGCGCTGATCGGCGAGGCACCCGCGACGATCCATCGCCTGTGCCAGATGCTGGTCCAGGAAGGCCTGCTCACCGAAGCCGGGGCGGGGGACGACGGCGCTCCCACCTTCTTCAGTTTCCCCCACGATCAGGTGCGCCATGCCGCCCATTCGCTGCTGGCGCCCGACGAGCGCGAGCGCGTCCATCTGCGGGCGGGCCAGCTGTACCTCGCCGAAGGCGGGAAGGCGCGGCTGGAGGCGGTATCGCACCTCAACCTGGCGCTGGCGCTGATCGAGACGCCGGCCGAACGCCTGCAACTGCTGGAGCTCAATCTGGAGGCCGCGCGCCGGACGCGGCAGGCCAATGCCTACCCGGCGGCGCTGGAGTTCCTGCGCACCGCAGTGACGCTGATCGACGAAACCGCCTGGAGCGGACGCCATGTGCTGCTGTTCCAGCTGCATCGCGAGTGGGCGGAACTCACCCATCTCTGTGGCGACGCCCTGGAGGCGCTGCGGATCTGCGAGCTGTTGCTGCCACGGGCGCGGACGTCCCTCGAGGAAGCGGGCGTGCGCGCCCTGCAGATCGATCTGTTCAGCGGGCTGGGACGTTTCGCCGAGGCCCTGGCGGTGGGCGTGGCGGGCGTCCGGGCGCTGGACGAGCCCTGGCCGGAAGACCCGGCGGACATCAACCAGGCCATCGGCGCGGACAGTGCCGAGGTCGACGCCTGGCTCGCCGCGCGGTCGCCGGCGGCGCTGCTCGACCTGCCGACCATGGATGATCCGCGTGCCCAGCTGTTGATCCGGCTGCTGGGGCTGCTGTGGGGACCGGCGATCAACGTCGACCTGCCCATGAGCCTGCTGGCGGTGATGCGCATCGTCAAGCTGTCGATCCAGTACGGCAACGGCGACCTCTCGCCCTTCGGCTATGCCAACTATGGCTCGCTGCTGTCGGCCTTCCACGGGCGCTACGAGCTGGGCTACCAGGTCGGGCGCCTGGCCGTCGACCTGGTGGACCGCACCGGCAATCTGCCGCTCAAGTGCAAGGTCTACACCATGTTCGCGGTGACCAACAGCCCCTGGTCGAGTCCCATCGCGGACAACGTGGCGCTGTTGCGCGAGGCCCTGGCGGCCGGCCAGCGCACCGGCGAGATCATCTTCACCGCCTACAGCGCCTTCCATATCCTCAAGCACCTGCAGCATGCCGGGGCGCCGCTGGATGACATCCTCGGTGAAGCCGGAGGGATCGAGCCGATCCTGCTGGGGATCGGCGATCCCAATACCCTGGAGATCTTCACCATCCTGCGCCAGTCGCTGCGCCTGCTGCAGGGGCTGACGCCGAGCCAGGAGCGTTGGGACGAGGAGGGCCAGGACGAAGCGGCGCTGGTGCGCCAGATGCAGGACAGCGGCCATGTGCTCTGCCTGAACTACTACGATTTCAACAAGATGCAGGCGGCCTTCCTGTTCCGCCGGCTGCCGGCCGCGCGGCAGCATGCCGAGGCCATGGAGGCCTCGCTGGCGGCCACCTTCGGCTGGTTCAGCATTGCCGAGCATGCCTTCTATCAGGCGCTGATCCTGCTGGCCGGGGACGAGCTGACGGAGGCGGAGCGGGCCAAGGTCCAGGCCGCCCGCGAACGGTTGGCCGGTTGGGCGACGCACTGCCCGGAGAACTTCGCCCACAAGCGCGACCTGGTGGACGCCGAGCTGGCGCGCCAGGCCGGTCGCACCGAGACGGCCATGGACCTCTACGAGCAGGCCCTGGAGTCGGCGCGGCTGCATGGCTTCCGCCAGGGCGCGGCGCTGGCCGAGGAGCTCTACGGCCGCTTCTGGCTGGCGCAAGGCCGCTCGCGTCTTGCCCGGGCCTATCTGCAGGACGCCCAGCGCAGCTACCTGCACTGGGGCGCGGCGGCCAAGGCGGCGGCCCTGGAGAACGAGTTCCCCCGCTGGCTGCGCGTCGCGGAAACCCGTTCCCTGACGGTGCAGCGCACCCATGACCAGAGCACCGGCGAGATGATGCGCCTGGACTGGCTGTCGGTGCTCAAGTCGCTGCAGACCATTTCCAACGAACTGGCACTGGACCAGTTGCTGGCGCGGATGATGCGCATCATCCTCGAGGAAGGCGGGGCCCAGCACGGGCTGTTGCTGTTGCCGGAAGGTGGACGCTGGCTGGTGCAGGCCTCGGGGTGCAGCGGCGCGGCCGAGCCCAAGGTGCTGCAGGGGCTGCCTGTGGCGCTGGGCGAGCAGGATCTCGGCGAAAGCCTGGTGCCGCTCACCCTGGTCTCCCACGTCATCCGTAACCGGGAAGCGGTCATCCTCGACGATGCCGCCAGTGCCGGACGTTTCGTCCGCGACAGCTACATCCGCGCCCGGCGGCCGCGCTCCATCTGCTGCATGCCGATACTGCGCCAGGGCCGCCTGATCGGCGTGCTCTATCTGGAAAACAACCTGCTGGCCCAGGCCTTCACTCCGGGTCGGCTGCAGGTGCTGAGCATCCTCGCCACCCAGGCGGCGATTTCCCTGGAGCATGCGCAGATCTACGAGACCCTCGAACAGCGCGTCGTCGAGCGAACCCTCGAACTGGACCAGGCGCGCATCCGTGCCGAGGAAGCGGCCACGGCCAAGTCGATGTTCCTGGCCACCATGAGTCATGAGATCCGTACCCCGCTCAATGCCGTGATCGGCCTCAGTCGTCTGACCCTGGGCACCAGGCTGTCCGGCGAGCAGCGCGGCCATGTCGGCAAGATCCTCGATTCCGGCGAAAGCCTGCTGGGCGTCATCAACGACGTCCTCGACTATTCCCGCAACGAAGCCGGCGGCACCCGGCTCGAGCAACTCGGCTTCAACCTGGGCAAGGTGCTCGAGCGCACCCTGAACCTTTGCGCCCTGAAGGCCCACGAGAAGGGTGTGGAGCTGGTGCTGGACTGCGGGCTCGACATCCCCCTGCAATTGGAGGGCGATCCGCTACGACTGCAGCAGGTATTGGTCAACCTGCTGAGCAACGCGGTCAAGTTCACCGAGGCTGGGCATGTGCTGATCCGCGTCGGCGCGACGCGCGACGGCGAGCGGGTAGGGCTCAGAATCGCCGTCGAGGACACCGGCATCGGCATGACCGAGGCGCAACTGGGCCAGCTGTTCCAGCCCTTTACCCAGGCGGACGGCTCCATCAGTCGCCGCTATGGCGGCACCGGCCTGGGCCTGGCCATCTCGCGCCAGCTCACCGAACTCATGGGCGGTTCCCTGGAGGTCCGCAGCGAGGCAGGACGCGGGTCCTGCTTCACCCTGCAACTGACCCTGCCGGTGACCGGCGAGCCGGAGCGGCTGCCCAGCCAGCTGGTGCGCCGGGTGCTGCTGGTGGACGACCATGCCCTGGCGCGGCGCATCCTCGCCCAGCGCCTGCGTGAACTGGGCATGCAGGTCCGCGAAGCGGAATCCGCGGCCCAGGCGCTGGCCGCCGTGACGACCGGGAACGAGGCGTTCGAGCTGGCCATCGTCGACTGGCGCCTGGGCGCCGATGACGGCCTGGTGCTGGCGCGGCGCCTGCGCGAGCGCCAGCCAGGGCTGCCCCTGGCCATGCTGGCCTCGCCCTACGAGGCGGAAGAGGTGCGCAGCCTGGGCGAGGACATCGTCGGCCTGGAGCTGCTCGACAAGCCGATCACCGCGCCCATGCCCCAGCGGCTGCTGGCCGGCCTCGGTCTGGCGCCCGCCATGGCGCCGACGCTGGGGCAGACGGCGATCGACCTGCAGGGCATCCGCCTGCTGCTGGTGGACGACAACGCCATCAATCGCCAGGTGGTGATCGGCTTCCTGCAGGACACCGGCATCCACATCGAGGTGGCGGAAGATGGCCAGGCGGCGCTGGATCGCCTGGAACACGAGGCCTATGACCTGGTGCTGATGGATGTGCACATGCCGCGCCTGGATGGGCTCTCGGCCACCCGCCTGCTGCGCGACCGTCCGGCGCTGGCGCGGCTGCCGGTGATCGCCATGACCGCCAACGGCCTGCCGGGGGACCGGGAGCGCTGCCTGGAGGCCGGCATGAACGATCACCTGGTCAAGCCGCTCGATCCCAACGAGTTGTTCCGCATCATCGCCGCCTGGGCCAGTCTCGAACAGCTGGAGCGCGCCGAGCGCAAGGCGGTGGCGGAAGTCAACGAGGCGAGCCTGCTGACGCGGGCGCGCGGCACCGCGGCGCTGGAGCCGGAAACCGCGTTGCGCCTGCTGCGCGGCAACACCGAACTCTATGAGCAACTGGTCCGCGATTTCCGCGTCCAGCAGGCCGATCTGCCCGGCCGTATCGCCGCCTGGCGCGCCGCGGACGACGTGGCTGGTCTCTTCGAATGCGCCCATGCGCTGCAGTCCTCCGCCGCCTACGTTGGCGCCACCGCCCTGCAGGAAGCGGCCCAGCGACTGACCAAGCGCATTCGCCTGGCCCAGCCCCTCGCTGAGGAGATTCGCCTGTTGCACGCCGAGGCCGAGCGCTGCCTGGCGTCGCTGGACGAGTTGCTGGTCGAGGACGAACCATCGCAATCGGGCGCGTCCGAGGACGGGCTGGAAGCCATGCTCGAGCGCCTGGTCGAGCTGTTGCGGGCCTCGGATTTCGCCGCCGAGGGAGTGCTGGACAGACTCGTCGAGCGCTGCGCGGGCACCCCCCAGGGCGCCGATGTGACGCGTATCCGCGAATGGGTGGATGACGTCGAATTCGAACACGCCGCCGATGCCACCCTCGATCTGCTGCGCCGGGTACGGCAGATCGATCAGCGGTCGGGCTGAGGGCCGATGGAGGTAAGGGGTAGCGATCTGCCGCTGATTCTGATCGTCGACGATCAGAAGAGCAATCTGCGAGTCCTCGCCGACCTGCTGCGCGACGAGGCGCGCATCATGCTGGCCAAGAGCGGGGTGCAGGCGCTGACCAAGGCAGCCCGCGAGCATCCGGACCTCATCCTGCTGGACGTGGTGATGCCAGGCATCGACGGCTTGCAGCTGATCCAACTGTTCAAGCGGCGGGCCGAGACCAGCGCCATCCCGGTCATCTTCATCACCGCGGCCAACGACCTCAATCGCGAGGTCGAGTGCTTCGAGCTGGGCGCCAGCGATTTCATCCAGAAGCCTTTCAATCCCCTCGCCGTGCTGGCACGGGTCCGTCTGCACCTGCAACTGGCCCGCCAGCGCCGCCTGCTCGAAGAGCTGGCGCACCTGGACCCCCTGACGTCGGTGGGCAACCGGCGGCGTTTCGACGAGCAACTGGCGGTGGAGTGGCAACTGGCGGTCAACCGCGGGCGGCCCCTCGCCATCGCCATGCTCGATATCGATTACTTCAAGCAGTACAACGACACCTACGGCCATGCCGCGGGCGACCAGGCACTGTCACGGGTGGCCCAGGTGCTGGAGCAGCGCATCCGTGAGCGCGACTGCCTGGCCCGCTATGGTGGCGAGGAATTCGTCCTGCTGCTGCCGGGTGCCTCCCAGGCTGCTGCCGAGGCGGTGCTGGAGCGCTGTCGGCAGGGGATCGCCGAGTTGCGCATCGCCCATCCGCTGGCGGACGATCGTCTCTGGCTGACGATGAGCATGGGTCTGGCCTGCTGCCATCCGACCCCGGAACAGGAACCGCACTGGCTGCTCAAGTCGGCGGATTCCCTGCTTTATCAGGCCAAGGCAGCCGGGCGCAACCGGCTGGTCAGCGCCGGTCTCTAGTGTGGTGTTTCAGAAGTTCGCGCAAGAATTGGCGAGTGATTTTTTGGCGGTTCGGCGTTCCGACTGGGCCAGGCCCCGCGACGGGTCATAGCAGGGCTATGGCGAGGAGTGGCAACGCCGCCTAGGCCGAAAAAGCGCCGCCAAAGTTGTGCAGTCAACGTCTGAAACACCACACTAGCGGCAGGCTCAGGCGTCGCCGGCGGGCCCGGCCAGCAATTCCACCCGGTTGCGGCCGCTGGCCTTGGCCTGGTACAGCGCCTGGTCGGTGCGTTCGAGGAAGGCTTCGTGGTCGTCACCGCTCTGCGGCTGGATGCTGCCGACGCCGATGGAGATGGTCACTACCCCGATCTCGCTGCCGCTGTGGGCCACCTGCAGGCGCTCGACCCCCGCCCGGCAGGCTTCGGCGACCTTGCGCGCACCCTCGGCGTCGGTGTCCGGCAGCACCATGGCGAATTCCTCGCCACCATAGCGGGCCACCAGGTCCGCCGGGCGCTTGAGCTGTTCGGTCAGCACCGCGGCCACCTTCTTCAGGCAGAGATCGCCGCTCAGGTGACCGTAGGTGTCGTTGTAGCGCTTGAAGTGGTCGACGTCGCAGAGCAGCAGGGCCAGCGGCTGGCGACTGCGGCGGGCGCGCAGCCATTCGCCTTCGTAGGTCTGGTCGAAGTGCCGTCGGTTGTTGATGCCGGTGAGGCTGTCGATGGCGACCAGTTTCTGCAGTTGGATATTGGCCTCGGCGAGTTGCCGCTGGCTTTCGCGCAGGAAGCGGAAGGCCTCGTCGCGTTGGGCGCGCAGGACGTAGGCTTCGGAGTGGTAGCGGACCCGGGCCAGCAGCTCCAGCTTGTCAGGCAGCTTGACCAGGTAGTCGTTGGCGCCGGTGGCGAAGCTCTGCGCCTTGACCTGGGGGTCTTCCTTGGAGGAGAGCACCACGATGGGCACGTCGCGCAGCGTCGGGTCCGCGCGGAAGCGCCGGACGGTTTCCAGGCCGTCGATCTCGGGCATGATCAGGTCCTGCAGCACCACGGTGGGCTTGAGTTGCAGCGCCATGTTCACTGCCTGATGGGCATCCAGGCAGTAATGCAGCTCGATGTCGGGCTGATCCGCGATCATCCGCCGCACCGCCTCGATGATGATCAACTGATCGTCCACCAGCAGCAGCCGTACCTTGGGGGCGGTCAGGTTGTCCAGGGCTCCACCCTCATGCGTGGCCATTACTGCGTCCTTCTGCGAGCGGGGCGAGAACCCCGCATCTCAACTTGGCCATTCCCTGCCGCTGCGCCGGCCAACGCTCCTGTTGGCGGCCTGTCATGTTCTGCCCCCCGGGGGCGAGGCGAAGCGTCGCTGCAGCCAGGCACCGATCTGCGCGGGACTGAGCACGCGCTCCGCGGCGCCCATTCTAACCGCAGCTGCGGGCATGCCGTATACGGCACAGCTGGCTTCATCCTGCGCCAGGGTCGGGCAACCGCTCTGGCGCAGGGCATACAGCCCGTTCGCGCCATCGCGCCCCATGCCGGTGAGGAGGATGCCCAGCGCCTGGCGGCCCAGGTGGGGGTGGCCGGCAAGGCTGGCGAAGAACACATCCACCGATGGCCGATAGGGATAGTCGAGCGGCTCGTCGGTGTAGGCGAAGCGACCCCGGCCGTCCAACAGCAGGTGATCGTCGCCCAGGGCCACGCAGACCTGGCCGGGCTGCGGCTGGGCGCCGGCGGCGGCGGCCGTGACCGGCCAGGCGATCTGGCTGCCGAGCCAGGCGATGAAGCTGGGGGCGAAGCGTCGGTCGATATGCTGTACCAGGACCACGCTGGCGGCGCCGGTCGGGGCCCAGCCCTCGAACAGGCTCACCAGGGCGGCCGGGCCGCCGGTGGAGGCGCCGATGGCCACCAGGGCACCCGGCGTTTCGGTGGTCGTGCCGACCGGCGCGGTCGCTTGCGGCAGTGCCGGTTGGGTGGGACGTTCGGGCAGCCGCACCAGGGGTTCGATACGGCCGATCTTGCGCAGCAGGGCGCCACCGTCGGCCCCGCCGGCGAGGGCCGGGGTGGCGGTCACGTCGAGGGCACCGGCGCCCATGGCGCGGAACACCCCTTCGCAATCGTCCGGGGTGGCGGTGACCACGAGGATGGCGCAGGGCGACTGCGCCATGATCCGGCGGGTCGCCTCGATCCCGTCCAGGCGCGGCATCTGCAGGTCCATGAGAATGAGATCGGGCCGATCCTCGGCGCAGCGTGCCACGGCTTCCTCGCCGTCGTGGGCGATCCAGGCCACCGTATGACGCCCGTCGCTGGCCAGCAGGCGGCGCAGGGCTTCGGTGGCCAGCAGCAGGTCGTTGACGATGGCGATTCTCATGGGGCTCCGATGAGGTCCTGCACGGCGGTGATCAGGGCGTCATCATGGAAGCTGCCCTTGGTCAGATAGTAATCGGCACCGGCCTGCATCCCCTTGAGCCGATCTTCCGGACGGTCCTTGTAGGAGACGATCATCACCGGCAGGGCGTGCAGTCGCGGATCGCGACGCACCAGCTCCACCAGTTCGATGCCGTTCATGCGCGGCATGTCGATGTCCGACAGCAGCATGTCGAAGTCGCCGGCGCGCACGGCATTCCAGCCGTCCATGCCGTCCACCGCCACTGCCACTTCGTAGCCCTGGCTTTCCAGCAGCTTGCGTTCCATCTCGCGCACCGTGAGGGAGTCGTCCACCACCAGGATGCGTTTGACCCGCCGGGTAGCGGCGACCTGGCTGCCCTGCACCTGGCGCAGCCGGCCTTCGCCCAGCAGGCGCTCGATGCCGGTCAGCAGGTCGGCGACGTCCAGCAGCAGCACCGGGCTGCCATCGTCGAGCAGGGCCCCGGCGGTCACCGAGCGCAGCTTGCCGAAGATGTCGTCCAGCGGCTTGAGCGCCAGGCCCTGCTCGCCGCGCAAGCGATCCACCACCAGGCCGTAGCGCCCTTCGCCGCCGCCGATCACCAATACCGCCAGGTCGTCGCTGGCCGGGCCGGCGTCGAGTTCGAGCAATTGGTGCGCAGCCACCAGGCCCAGGCGATCCTCGCCGAGCAGGAAGAAGGCCTTGCCCTCCAGGGAATGTACCTCGCCTGCGGCCAGGCGCAGCACCCGTTCGATGCGGGTGACCGGCAGGGCGTAGGCCTCGCCGGCGATGTCGACGATGAGCGCGCGGACGATGGAGCGGCTGACCGGCACCAGCAGGTGGGTGCTGAAGCCTTCACCCGGACGGGTTTCCAGGCGCACCTCGCCGTCCAGGGCGCGGATGGCATCGGCCACCACGTCCAGGCCCACGCCGCGTCCGGACAGCTCGGTGACCGTCTCCTTGAGGCTGAAGCCGGGCAACAGCAGGAATTCCAGCAACTCGGCCGGGCTCAGGGCGGCAGCGACCGGGGCGGGGCTCAGGCGGCGGGCGATCACCGCGGCCCGGATGCGCTCCAGGTCCAGGCCACGGCCGTCGTCATACAGGCTCACCTGCAGGCGACCGGCGACGTGGCGGGCTTCGAGGCGGATCTGGCCACTTTCCGGCTTGCCCAGGGCACGGCGTTCGGCCGGGGTTTCCAGGCCGTGATCCAGGGCGTTGCGCAGCAGGTGGTTGAGCGGACTCTCCAGGCGCGCGAGCACCTCGCGGTCGATCAGGGTGTCGGCGCCGTCCACCTGCAGGGTGGCGTCCTTGTCGAGGCTCCTGGCCAGGTCGCGTACCAGCCGCGGAAAGCCCTGCACGGCGTCGCGCAGCGGGCGCATCCGCACGCCGAGCACCTCGTCCAGCAGGCCCTGGCAGACGCCGAGCAGGCGGCGCTCGTAGGCTTCCAGCGCCTGCAGCTGCTGCTGATAGCGATCGAGCAGTCCCTCCTGGCGTTGGCGCAGTTCGTTGCTCGCCGCCGCTGCCTGGCCGAACAGCGCCTGCAGTTCGCCGCGATAGCCCTGGAAGCCCTGCACCAGGCCGTGCAGGCCGAGGCCCATCACCCGGGCCTCGCTGGTGAGGGCAAGAATCTGGTTGAAGCGGCCGCTGTCGACCCGCAGGGGGTCCCGGGCGCGCTCGGCCTCGGGGGGCTCTTCCGCAGCGGCAGCGATGCTCGGTGCCGCCGCGCTGGGCGGCGTTGCCGCCGGGCTCGGCGCTACGTCGGCGTCGGCGGCACTCAGGGCCTGGGCCAGGGCGCGCTGGGCATCGCGCTGTTCGAGCTGCCAGCGTTGACTGGCGGCTTCGTCCAGGCGGCTGACCTCGCCGAGGACATCGACGCAGCGGAACAGCCGGTCGAGATCCGCGGCGCCCAGGCGGCGCTGGCCGGCCTGCACGGCCACCAGGCAATCCTCCATGGCATGGGCCAGTTCGACCAGGCCATCCAGGTCGACGATGCGGGCGGCGCCCTTGATCGAGTGGGCCGCGCGCATCATGGGCTCGATCACGGCGATATCGGCGGGATCGCGCTCCAGGCGCAGCAGACCGGCGTCCAGGGCCTGCAGGTGGCTCTGCACCTCGCTGGCGAAGAGGTCGTACAGCGACATCTCGCGCACGTCGCGCGGGGGCTGGCTCATCGCAGGGCCTCTTCCAGGGCGCGCTCCAGGCGCATCGGCTCGATCAGGCCGACCTGGTACGGCCCTTCGCGATAGACCCCGCCAAGATAACTCAGCAGCTCGCCACCAAGGGTTGCTGGCGGCGGCTGCAACTCGGCCGGCGCATAGCGTTGCAGCCCCAGCACCTCGTCGACCTGGATCGCCCAGTCACGGCGGCCGATACGGATCAGCAGCAGGCGCGGGAAGCCCTGGGGGCGGCTGGCGGGGGCCACGGCGAGCAGCAGGTCCAGGGCGATGCAGGGATACAGCTGGCCACGTACCGGCACGATGCCGTGCAGCAGCGGCGAGCGGCGATGAGGCACCCGGTGGGCGGCGGTGGGCTCGGTGGCGGTGACCAGGCAACTGCCCGGCAGCCCCAGCCATTCCCCGCCCAGGCGAAATACCAGGGCGCTGAGCGAGCGCGTCTGAGCATCGACCACGGGCGCCGCATAGCGCTCGGTCCAGGCAGCCCGTTCGGCGTCGGCCAGTTCGCGATCCAGGCTCATGCCTGATCTCCTGCACCGGGCTGGATGCGTGCCGCGCGTTCGCGCAGGCGGCCGGCTTCGTCGAGGCGTCCGGCGCGCTCGCAGATCAGCGCCAGCCGGCACAGCGCGGGGTAATGGGCGGGTTCCAGGTAGAGGGCCTGGCGCAGCGCCCGCTCGGCCTCGGCGGCGCGTTCGTCGGGCAGGATCAGGGCGAGCAGGAAGTGAGCACCGGCCTGGCTGCGATCCTGTTCGAGCAGGCTGCGCAGCAGGGCCTCGGCTGCGTCGCCACGGCCGGCATCGGCCAGCCGCTGCGCCTGCTCCAAGGCCGCCGGTGGCGCGGGCGTCGCGGGGGTGTCGACGGGCAAGGCGCGACTGCGTGGCGGCGGCGCCGGTGCACGGGGTGCCGTGGATGGACGGGGTGCGGCCTTGCGCCGTGGCGGGGCGGCGACGGTCGGGGAGCGGGCGGCATCCGCTACCTGTGCCTGGCGCTTGACCAGTGCCGAGGCATGGGCCACGCCCAGGCTGGCGAAGCCGTGGCGCATGGCGCTGACCATTTCCGAGCTGCCTACGCAGAGCAGGCCGTCGTCGTGCAGCAGGGCGGCCAGGTGGCTCAGGGCGCGGCCCTGGGTCTGGTCGTCGAAATAGATCAGCAGGTTACGGCAGAGCACCACATCGAAGAGCGCGCCGTCGCGCAGGCTGCCGAGCTGGAGGATGTTGCCCTGGCGGAAGCGCACCTGGTTGCGCACCGACTCGGCCAGGCGATGCCGATCACCTTCGGCGCTGAAGTAGCGCTCGCGGAAGCCCAGGTCCTTGGCGCGGAAGGAGTTGCGGCCGTAGAGACCGCGCCTGGCCCGCTCCAGCGAGGGTTCGTTGATGTCCACGGCGGTCACCTGGAAGGCGCTGGCCGGCAGGCCGGCATCGAACAGCGCCATGGCCAGGGTGTAGGGTTCCTCGCCGGTGGAGCAGGGCAGGCTGAGCAGCCGCACGGGGCGAGCGCTGCGCGCGTGGCGCTCCTGGGCGAAGCGGGCCGCGTGGGTGATGGCCTGGGGATCGCGGAAGAACCAGGTCTCCGGGATGACCAGCAGGTCCAGCAGGTCGGCGAATTCGGTCTCGTCGTCGAGGATGCGCGCCATGTAGAGCTCCGCCTCGCTCTCCTGGCGCTCGCGCAGCCGCTGGCGAATGGCGCGCCCCAGCATGTCATCGGCGATGGCGAGGCCCGTGCGGGAACGCACCAGGGGCGCCAGGCGCGGATCGAGTTTCACGCGGCCTCCTGGAACAGCAGCGCGGCCAGGGTGGGCGAGAGCAGTCGTGGCAGGTCGAGCCAGAGCCAGAGACCCTCGGGGGTTTCCAGGACCTCGCCCAACCAGGGGTAGTCGGGCAGCGGGATACCGGCCGGCCGTGGCGGGGTGGCCGTCACCCGGCGCACGCCGGCGACGCCTTCCACCACCAGGCCGAGCGGCCGGCTATCGCCACCCGGTGTGGACAGTAGATAGTCCACCAGCAGGATGCGGGTGTCCTGCCGCGGCCGGGCGCTCCGTCCGCCACTCATGGCGGTGATGTCCACCACCGGCACCGCCGCGCCATGCAGGTTCATCAATCCGGCGACACCAGCAGGCGCCGCGGGAAAGCGGGTGAGCTGGAGATAGGGCAGCACCTGGCGGATGACCGCCGTCGGCAGGGCCGCCGCCGCCTCGGCCAGCTGGAAGGCCAGGATCTGCATCGTCAACGGTTGACCGAGAAGGTGGCGACGCTGCTCTGCAGGTCCTGCGCGGCCTGCTGCAGGTACTGGACCGCCTCGCTGGTGGCCTTGAGCGCCTCGGTGGTCTGCTGGGTGCTGTCGTTGAGCTGGGTGATGGTCTCGGCGATCTGGACGGCACCCAGCGCCTGGGACTGCATGCCCTCCAGCACGATGTCGAAACGCGCCGGCAGTTTCTGTACGTCCTCGATGACCTCGGCCAACTGGTCGCTGACGCTCGCCACCTCCTGCACGCTCCGGCGGATCTCCTCGGAGAACTTGTCCATGCCCATGACGCTGGCGGAAACCGCGGAGTTCATGTCCTTGAGCATCTGCTCGATGTCGTCGGTGGCAGCGGTGGTCTGGTCCGAGAGCCGGCGGATCTCGGTGGCCACCACCGAGAAGCCGCGACCCGCCTCACCGGCCTTTTCCGCTTCGATGGCGGCATTGAGCGACAGCAGGTTGGTCTGGTCGGCCACCTTGGTGATGGTGGTCAACACCTTGTTGATGTGACTGGATTTTTCCGACAGTGCCGCGAGCTTGGCGTTGATGGAATCGGTCGCCGCGACCATGCGCTGCATGGTCGCGTCCATGCTCGCCAGGTTGCTGCGCGCCTGCAGTGCGCCGTGGGTGGTTTCGTCGGCCACCTGCACGGCTTCTTCCATGGTCTTGAGCAGGGCATTGGCGTTGGCGGCGATCTCCCGCGTGGTGCTCAGGACTTCCACACTGGTCTGCGCCTGTTCGATGCTGGTGGCTTCCTGCTGGCGGGACGAGGCCGCGATCTCGGTGGTGGAGGAGGTCACCTGGATACCGGCGCGCTGGACCTTGGTGAGCATGCCGCGCAGGTCCTCGATCATCTTGCCCAGGCCGCGGGCCAGCTGGCCGATGGCATCGTCGCCACTGACGCGGGTCCGCCCGGTGAGATCACCGGCGGCGGCCTTGTTGACCAGCTCGAGCAGGTCATCGACGTCGTCGCGCAGGCGCTGCATCAACGCCTGCTCCCGGCTGTGGTCATCCTGGATCTGCTGGGCCATCTGGTTGAAGGCCAGGCCCACCTGGCCCAGTTCGTCGTGCCCCCGTACCTGGACGCGCGCGCCACCCTCGCCAGCGGAAATCCGCGCCACGGTATCGGTCAGGCCGCGAATCGAGCGCAGCAGGCCATGGGACAGCACCCAGGCGATGAGCGCGGCGAGCAGTATGCACAGGGCGCCGCCGGCCAGCAGGGTCCAGGTGAGGCGGCTGCGGGTGCTCTCGGTGTGCCCGGCCCGTTGCGCCGTCAGCTTGCGCTCTTCGTCTGCGATGCTCTGGATCTGCTGGCGGATGCCGGCGACCTGGGTGTTCAGCGCATCGATCAGGGGCTCGTTGGCCAGCTGGGTCGGGCTGAGGTTACCGGTCTCGCGCAGACGCAGCAGCGTTTCGAAGGTATTGCGCCGCCAGTCGTCGAGACTCGCCGCCAGCCGAATGAAGCGCTGTTGCTGCTCGGGGTTGTCCTGGGTCAGTTGCTGGGGCGTGCGTACGGCGTTGGCCAGCTGCGGCAGGGCCTGACGCGCCGTCTCGGCGTCGGCGGGCGTGCCGGAATACCAGTAGTTACGCAGCTTGGCGCGGGTCTCGAGGAGGTTGTTGTCCAGCGCCGTGACCGCCAGTAGGACCTCGGCGGTGTGGCGATCCCAGCGATTGGCGTCGACCAGGCTCTGCAGGGCGGCGTAGGTCTGCCAGAGCAACAGCACGACCAGGGCGATGATGGCGGCGAAGCCGGCGAAGAGTTTGTTCTGGATGCGAATGTTATCGAGCATGGGCACCGGCACGCGCGGACGGAAAGGGGAGGAGCGAACCCAAGGGAACACCCTGACTATCCGATAAAAGTAGCACGGTCATGCATTTATGTGAGTTGCGACGCAATCGGCCTTGGCCGGAAAGGCTGGAACGCCAGGCGGACATCCGCACCTAGGTAGGGCGGCAGCCTGCCACGGCGTCGGATACCAGGAGGCTGCCGGGAGATCAGGCTGCCTCAGGTCGGCGCCGCCTCGCTCGCCGCATCGCTTCGACGAGTGCCGTGGCTGTTCTGGCCGCCCTTGCGTCCAGCTTCCGAGGCCCGCGTGGGGTTGTTGGCGAAGTTGCCACCGCTGGCCCGACCACCCTTGCGACCGGCTTCAGCGGCACGCTCGCGGTTGTTGGCGAAGTTGCCTGGATTGCTGCTCTTGTTAGCCATAAGAACTTCTCCTCAATACAGAGTTAGTGAATCCGCGCCCCTTACTCCCTGAGGCTCAGCGGTTCGCTTATTGAGAGTAGCGCTAACGGAAACGAGTTCTGGATGGGCGATAGGGGGTACTTTTGTTGGACTGGCTACAAGTTCGATATAACTTTGTGCAAGTAATCTTCGCCTCTAGAGCCGTTCGTACAAGGCTGTACAGGAGCTGTAGAGGTTTCGGTAAAGGATTGCGGTGGTGAACTGAATGTAACTGGGCTCGGCCTGAAATATTTAGAAATATCTGCGGCAGGGCGCGCCGTTACTGGACTGGCAGGACATAAGCTCAGACGACGAGTGCCCTGGAAGGTTCTTGCCAGGAGACAACTACACTCTCCGAGCACTGAACCTCTTATCGCGCCAATAATAGGATTCATAACTTATTCCGATGGCTGGCTGATTCGGCGTCAAAGACGAAAGCTAGAGCCTCTTGAGTAAGGTTAGTGAGGTAAGTCAATTGGCTCGATAGCAAGGCGCGCCGTGAATACTTCGTTCGATAAAGTTTAAGGCGATAGAGAGATATCCCTTCCCGTTTTTCGTTGACGCTCGGTAGTTACATTTTATTCTCGTTTGTGGGAAAAATTCCTTAAAATGGGAGAGAGACATGTTGGACGAACACCTGGCCCTCAGGCTCAAGGCGCTCCGGCTGGAGCACGGACTCTCGCTGGAACAGCTCGCCGGTCGTAGTGGCGTGAGCCGGGCCACCCTGTCGCGGCTGGAGAATGCCGAGGTCAGCCCGACCACGGCGGTCCTCGGCCAACTCTGCACGGCCTATGGCCTGACCCTCACCCGGCTGCTGCACAGTGTGGAAGCCAGCTTTCCGGCGCAGGTACCCCGGTCGGCACAGCAACTCTGGGCCGATCCCGTCCTGGCGTTCACCCGCCGCTCCGTATCGCCACCGTCCCGGGCACTCGCGGGGGAGGTGATCGAGAGCCAGCTGGGGCCGGGCGTGGACATCCGCTACGAGAGTTCGCCCCGTCCAGGCCTCGAACACCATTTGCTGATGCTCGACGGTGAGCTGCAACTCTGGGTGGAGGGGCAGCACCATCGCCTTGGCGTGGGTGATTGCCTGCGTTATCGGCTCTGGGGCAGCAGCCGTTTTCTCAGTGGCAGTGCCGGTGCCCGCTATCTGCTATTTCTTGTCTGAGAGGTGCCCGATGTCAGCCAGGCTTTCCATCGAGCAACTCGATGCTGCACGCTTCATCGCACGGCTGGAGGATTTCCAGCGACTGCTCGCCGCCTGCGTGGCCGAGGGGGCGAGCATCGGCTTCATCCTGCCTCTGGCCGCGGCCGTCAATAGAGGCTTCTGGCAGGACGGCGTGGCACCAGGTATCGCGCGCGGCGCGCGGCTGCTGTTCGCCGCTCTCCACGAGGGACGGGTGGTCGGCAGTGTCCAGCTGGTGCTCGACACCCCGGCCAATCAGCCGCATCGAGCCGAGGTGGCCAAGCTGCTGGTCCATCCCGAGCATCGCCGCCAGGGGATCGCCCGACAACTGATGCTCAGGCTGGAAGACGCCGCCCGGGCTCATGGTCGGGAACTCCTCACCCTGGATACCCGCAGCGACGACCACGCCGAGCCGCTCTATCTGTCCCTGGGCTACGAGGTAGCGGGCAGGATTCCCGGCTATGCCCTGGATGCCCGGCAGCCCGAGCGACGCGACAGCACCACGTTGATGTACAAGACGTTACCCGCCGTGGCCGCTAAGCTTGGCGCCCCCTTTTCCCTAGGAACGCCGCCTGCCATGCCTCCTCGCTCCGCTTCCGAACTCTGGCAACTCCTGCGCGCCCAGGCCGAGGCGGGGTGCCACGAGGCACCGGCCCTGGCCGACGGCCTGGTGCGGGCGCTGCTGCAGCCCGATGATCTCGCCAGTGCCCTGGCGCGACGTTGCGCCGATGCCCTGGCGGAGGATCCGCGGCAGGCCGAGCAACTCGCCCGGCGCTTCAGGGCGTTGCATGCGGAACTGCCGGACCTGCTGTTGGCCGCCTGCGCCGACCTGGAGGCGGTACTGGCACGGGATCCGGCCTATGCCAGTCTGTTGGAAATCTTCCTCTTCTCCAAGGGCTTCCTGACCTTGCAGGCCCATCGCCTGGGCCATGCCCTCTGGGCCTGCGGCGAACGCCTCCTGGCCCTGCATCTGCAGGCGCGTTGCAACCGCCTGCTGGCCATCGACATCCATCCCGCCGCGCAGCTGGGCCGCGGCATCATGCTCGACCATGGCACCGGTATCGTCATCGGCGAGACCGCGGTGGTGGAAGACGACGTGTCCATCCTCCAGCAGGTGACCCTGGGCGGCACCGGCAAGGAGCAGGGCGATCGCCACCCCAAGGTACGCAAGGGCGTGATGATCGGCGCCGGGGCGAAGATCCTCGGCAACCTGGAGATCGGCGAAGGCGCCAAGGTTGGCGCCGGCAGCGTGGTGCTGCATCACGTGGCGCCCCACACCACGGTGGTGGGTATCCCCGCCCGGCCGGTGGGGCGCCCGCGGGACGCCCATCCGGCCGAGAGCATGGATCAGTCCTTCGACGACTGAGCGAAAAACACCTCCGCCTTGGGATAGCGCTCGCTGTTCAGGTCGCTGGGCCGCAGGCCTTCGCTGTGGATCAGGCTACGTACCAGCTCGCGGTTGAAGGCGCTGTTGCCCGGGTCCGCCAGGTAGTCGGGCAGCGCCAGCCAGCGCGCGTCCTCGATTTCCGCCGGGTCCTGGATGGCGATGTCGGCGTTCAGGGGGGCGAGGCGGCAGACCACATAGAGATTGGACTTGCCGAAGCGATAGGGGTGGGTGGTCACCAGGCCGACGATGGCGCGGAAGGCGGCCTGGATGCCGGTTTCCTCCCAGACCTCGCGGATCACCGCCGGCGCCAGGTCCTCGCCCAGCTCGACGTGTCCTCCGGGCAGCTTGTAGCCCTGGCTGCCGCGTTCGCGGATCGCCAGCAGTTCGCCTCGGTCATTGAGCACCAGGCCGCCCACGCCCAGGCTGTGGGTGGGGACGAAGGGCGCGAAGGCGGTAGGGGCGCCGCGCCAGACCAGGGTCAACTCCTCTTCGAGACAATTGTGAAAGATGAAACCCGCCGCCGTGGCGACCCCGACCAGCTCGCCGAGGGCCAGTGGCAGGGTCAGCCAGATGAGATTGCGCCCCTCGCGGCGCGCCTGGTCGAGCAGATCGGCGAGCGCCGGCGCGAAGGCCTCGCGGTTGGGTGGCAGCGAGTTAGCGTCGATGATGAGGCCATTGAAGGCGTCCAGGCGATACTGCACGGTCACTCCGTAGGACGTGGCTGGATGGGGGCCGAGGGCACGATACCGGCTTCGCTGGGCAACAGCAGACTGGCGCGCGGATTGGCGATCTCGATGCCGCGTTCGCGGAAGCGTTCGAGGATGCGCCGGTTGAGTTCGCGCTGCACGCCCCAGCGGCCCTTGTCGATGCACCTCATCTGCCCGGCCAGGGTGACCATGGAACCGTCGACGGCATCCACGCCCCAGATTTCCAGGTCGGCCAGGATCAGGTCCTTGAAAGCCTCGTCGGCGCGCAGGCCGGCGCCGATATCCTTGAGTTCGGCGATGGCGCGCTCGATGTCCTCCCCATAGCCCACGCTGATGCGCAGGGCGGCGTTGCCGATGCCGCGGTTGATGTTGTTGACCGCCGATACCGAGCTGAAGGGCACGATGTGCAGCGAGCCATCCCCGGCGCGCAGCCGCACGGTGCGGATCGAGAGGTACTCCACGGTGCCCGAGACCCCGGCCACGGTGACCCAGTCGCCCACCTGCATGGCGTTCTCCAGCAGCAGGAAGATACCGGTGATGAAGTCTTGCACCAGCTTCTGCGAGCCGAAACCCAGGGCGACGCCGATGATGCTGGCACTGGCCAGCAGCGGGGTGGTGTTGATGCCCAGCTCGCTCAGGGCGGTGAGGCCGACGATGAGAGCGACCAGGATGAACAGGCCGGTGCGCAGCATGGGCAGCAGGGTGCGCAGGCGCGCCGCGCGAACGGTATCGCCGCGCTCGGTCCAGCTGCTCAGGCGGCGGTTGACCGCCACGTTGGCGCCTTCCCAGATCACCACGGCGATGATGGCGGCGATCAGGATGGTGAGGAAGGCGGACAGCAGACTGCGTCCGATGCTACCGTCGTCGAACCAGTCCAGCACGTTCCAGCCCCAGGACTGGAACAGTGCCAGGGCGGTGACCAGGGTGACGATCACCCCCACCAGCCAGCGGGCCAGCGGATAGTAGCGCTGCAGATTGGCCGTCGGGGGGGCTGCATCGTCGCCGCTGGCGGGCTGGAACAGACGCCCCAGCAGACCGAGCAGGAACACCGCCGCCAGGCGGCCGAGGATGACGATGCCGGCCGAGATCGCGACGAAGTTCATCAGGCGCGGCAGGCCGTTCTCGATGTCCAGCGCCCACATGGTCCAGCCGCCCATGACGAAGACCGCGGCGAACACCGCCCAGACCTGACCCAGCCAGGCCCGCAGCACGGCTAGGGCACTACTGCCGTCCTGGCGCCCGGCGATACGGGCGGCCACCGGCCGGCGCACATGGAAGATCAGTCCCACCACCAGCAGGTGCGCCAGCAGCGACACCAGCTTGACGATGGCCTCGCGTCCGGCTTCGTTGGCGCCGAGGATGTCGGCCGCCTGGGCCAGGGCCAGGCCGAAGGTGATCAGGGCGACGAAGGCGTGCAGCCAGCGCAGCAAGGTACAGGCCAGGGTTGCCTTGACCTTGAGCAGGCGGATGCCATGGGCGGCAGGATCGATCAGCAAGCGCATCACGATCAGGGCGAGGCGGGTGGTGAGATAGGCGCCGAGGAAGCCACCGACCAGCTCGCGCTGCCCGGCGTCCGTGCCTACCAGATAGTGGATGAACAGCGCCGCCACCGCCCAGAAGGCCAGCAACGGCAGCACTTCCAACAGCAGCAGGGCCAGGGCGTAGGGTAGGTGGCGCAGGGTGGTCCAGTGCTCCTCGCCACTGGGCCGGACGCGATTGGCGGGCGCCGGCTCCGCCGGCGGCGGCGGATCGCTGGCCGGCGGTGCGGCGCTGTCGGCCGGGGCGATGGGTACCTCCTCCAATTGATCGACGCCATCGCGCTGGGTCTGCACCAGGGCCACCGCGGGCTCCGCCGGGCGGGTAGCGGCATCCGCCTCGGCCGCGGGCGACGTTGCGGGGGGCGGTTGCTGCGCGGCGGCTCGTTGCGCCTGCCGGCGGGCAAGGCTGTCGGCGTGATCGGCATGGCGCTGCAGCCTTTGCCGCGGGCTAGCCAGGCTGCGACGGACCAGCCACTCGCAGAGCAGCCCGGTGCTGAACAGCACGGCCAGGGTCAGCAGGGCTTGCAGCAGGGCGCGACGACCGGCTTCAGAGGTAAAGCTGGCACGGGACCAATCCGGCAGGTCGCGCACCGCGCGCTGTACCTGGACCACCTCGGTACCCAGGTTGTCCGCCCAATGCCCCACGCGCGTCAGCGTCTGGGCGATGAGGCCGTTGGCTTCCAGGGGGACCAGCGGTTTGTCCGTGCTCGCTGCCGGAGGCGTCGCGGCGGTGCTGGCCGTCGTGGCCGAGCCTGGGGTGGCGGGCGTCGCCGCCTTTGCCGCCGGCTGACTGGCGATGGCCTCCAGCGTCAGGATCAGCTCCTGGCGCCGTTGCGGGTCCTGCAAGAGGGTGGCGACCGCGCGGGCTTGCTGGGGATCGAGGCCGGCCGGTGCGGTGGCGGGCGCGTCGGCGGCGTGCAGCCTGGTACCGAGGGTCAGGAGGAACAGGGCGAGCAAGGCTTTGAACATGGTTACGACCTGAGCGATGCCGGAAGACGGGTCTGGCCACATAGACTCGTCAGGCGGCGCGATGACTCCCCGGCGGATGACGCTGCCGGCTGGCGACGCGCCCGGAGCTTGATTCGCATTAGATGTCCACTTTGCATATTAGATTAGCTCTAAATTGAATTTTACCGAGGCGCCCCTGGTGCTTTACCGTCGCGCTGCTGGATCGCTTTGCTGCGATTCCTCTCGGTCTTCGGGTAACGCTCACCGCCTGGAGACCAGGTGAGCGAACGGGCGCCGCGCGCCTGGCGTCGGATCGAATAGACCGCTCTGGCACGGCCTTATGCTAAGGCGCGCCAGGCGCGAAATCACACCTCTCGGGGATGACCGGCTGCGGCTTGCCGCGACCGTCGCAGCTGGTCGACCGCTTTACATCCTCATCGGCACGCCACCCGACGCTGTGGAGCCTGCCCGGAAACGTTCAGGAGGCTTCATGACCATCCACACTCTCAATCGCCGCCGTCTGCTCGGCATGGCGGGCGCCGCTACCGCCGCGGCGCTGGTTGGCCGGCTGGGCTTCGCCGCCGAGACGGGCGATGTCCATGCAGGGCACGCCGGCCATGGGGCAGCCACCGCGGCCAGCCCGGTGGATTTCCTGCAGGACACCGCCCGCTGGGCCTTGCCGGAACCGCGCAAGGTACGGCTGGCGGTGAACCTCAATGCCGTCTGCCTGGCGCCGGTGACGGTGGCCGACAGCCAGGGCTTCTTCAAACAGCACAACCTGGACGTGGAATTCGTCAACTTCGGCAACTCCACCGAGGTGCTGCTGGAGTCCATGGCCACCGGCAAGGCCGAGGCCGCGGTGGGCATGGCCCTGCGCTGGCTCAAGGCGCTGGAGCAGGGCTTCGATGTCCAGCTCACTGCCGGGACCCATGGCGGCTGCCTGCGGCTGCTGGCGCGGGAGGGTGGCCCGGGCGACTTGGCTGCGCTCAAGGGCACCACCATCGGCGTGACTGACATGGCTTCGGCGGACAAGAACTTCTTCTCGCTGATGCTCAAGCGCCATGGCGTCGACCCGGTGCGCGACATCACCTGGCGGGTGTATCCGGTCGATCTGCTCGGGCCGGCCCTGGAGCGGGGCGAGATCCAGGCCGCGAGCGGTTCGGACCCCATGATGTACCGGGTCAAGCAGCAGCCCGGTGTGGTCGAGCTGTCCAGCAATCTGGTGGAGGACTATGCCAAGCTGAGCTGCTGCGTGGTCGGCGTCAGCGGCACCCTGGCGCGGCAGGAAAAGCCCGTGGCCGCGGCCATCTCCCACGCCATCCTGCAGGCCCACGCCTGGGCCGCCCGGCATCCCGAGGCAGTGGCCGAGCTGTTCCTGCCCCAGACGGTGAACAGCTCGAAGGCGGAGTTGCTGGCCATCCTGCGCGAGCACACCCATGCCCACTATTCGGTGGGCGAGGCCTTCGTCAGGGAAATCGCCGTCTATGCCCGCGATCTCAAGCAGATCGAGGTCCTGCGGCCGCGGACCGATCCCCTGGCCTTCGCGGAGAGCATCCATGCCGACGTCTTCGCTTGAGCGCATCCAACCGGTCCGGGCGACCGCTCTCACCTGGCGGGGTGGCCTGCTCGCCGCGGCGGCCTGGCTGGCCCTGGCGCTGTTCCTGCCGTTCTATCCCGAGCACGGGCGGCCCTGGCCCTTCACTCGCGAACTGGCCGTGGCGGCCACCGTGGTCGCCGCGCTCCTGGCCTCGCTGGCGCTGCTGTCCGGGCGCAGCGAACGACTGCTGGCGAGGCTGCGGCGCGCGGGTCCCTGGCTGATCGCGCTGCCCGTGCTGCTGGGGCTCTGGACCCTGGTGACGGCCAAGCTGCGGCTGCTGCCGGTCCCCTTTTTCGCCCCGACCCAGGCACTGGTCGAGGTGTTCGTCGACGACTGGCCGCGACTGGGTCTGAGTCTGGCGCACTCGTTGTGGCTGTTGCTCAACGGGGTCGCCGCCGGCGCCCTCTGTGGTTTTCTCGCCGGTCTCGCCATCGGCTGGTCCCAGCGCATCGGCTACTGGGTGCATCCGGTGCTACGCCTGCTCGGTCCCATCCCGTCCACCGCGCTGCTGCCGATCTGCTTCTTCTTCTTTCCCACCAGCTGGAGCGCGAGCGTCTTCCTCATCGCCCTGGCCACCTGGTTCCCGGTCACGGTACTGACCTGGTCCGGCGTCGCCAGCGTCGACCGCGCCTACTACGAGGTGGCCCGTACCCTGGGGGCGAGCAATGCCTTCCTGGTCGTGCGGGTGGCCATACCGGCGGCCTTGCCCCAAGTCTTCGTCGGCCTGTTCATGGGCCTGGGGGCGTCCTTCTCGGTGTTGGTGGTGGCCGAGATGATGGGCGTCAAGGCCGGCCTGGGCTGGTATCTGCAGTGGGCCCAGGGCTGGGCGGCCTACGCCAACATGTATGCGGCGCTGCTGGTGATGGCGTTGCTCTGCTCGGGTCTGATCACCCTGCTGTTCGCCATCCGTGACCGGGTGCTGTCCTGGCAGAAGGGGACGATGAAATGGTGAGTGCAACGGCTTTCCTGGACCCGGAAGCACCGGGATTGAGTCTGGAGGTACGCGGCCTGAGCCATGCGTTCGAACTGGCGGATGGTCCCCTGCCCGTGCTGGAGCGGGTCGATCTGCGCCTGGCCGCCGGCGAGAGCCTGGGGTTGCTGGGCCCCTCGGGCTGCGGCAAGTCGACCCTGCTGCGTCTGGTGGCAGGCCTGGAGCAGGTGCAGAGTGGCAGCCTGCTGGCCGACGGTGCCGCCATCCCCGGGCCGCATCACTCCCGCGTCCTGATGTTCCAGGACCCCACCCTCTACCCCTGGCGCCGCGTCTGGGACAACGTCGCCCTCGGCCTGCAGGCCCGGGGGCTGCTCGCCACCCAGCGCGAGCGGGTGGACGAGGCCCTGCGCCGCGTCGGTCTGCTGGAGTTTCGCCATGCCTATCCGCGACAGCTGTCCGGGGGCATGGCCCAGCGCGCGGCCCTGGCCCGGGCGCTGGTGAACGAGCCGCGGCTGCTGCTGCTCGACGAGCCCCTGGGCAAGCTGGATTCCCTTACTCGCATCGCCATGCAGAGCGAGTTGATCCGCCTCTGGCAGCAGCAGCGCTACAGCGCCTTGCTGGTGACCCATGACGTCGAGGAGGCCTTGCTGCTGTGTGACCGGGTACTGGTGTTCTCGGCGCGACCGGCCCGGGTGCTGGCCGAGATCGTCGTCGACCGGCCGTATCCCCGCCGGCGTGACGATCCCCGGCTGCTGGAACTGCGCCACCACGCCCTGGAACTGCTGGGGCAGGGCAGCGACTGGTAGCGTGAACGCTTAGAACCTGTCCACGATCTAGCGAGCCAGAGCCAAACAAGGCCTGGGCGGCCCCACGACAATAGCTGAGGAAGCGGATCGGACCCGCGCTCGGGTTTACGCGTGGTAAATGAGCATGGCGACGGGGCCGTCCAGGTGGGGCAGGCCTTCCAGGCCATTTCAACGCCGTTTGGCCGACGTGCAGCAGATCGTGAACAGGTTCTCAGGCGAGGCGAGAGTGGCGTCGCCAGTCGCCGGGCGTCTGCTCGGTCCAGCGTTTGAAGGCGCGCTGGAAGGCAGCGGGGGAGGCGAAACCCAGCAGATAGGCGATCTCGCCGAAACTGGCTTCGGTGTCGCGGATGTAGGCCAGGGCCAGGTCCCGGCGGGTCAGGTTCAGCAGGGCGCGATACTGGGTGCCTTCGTCCGCCAGCTTGCGCCTCAGGGTCCAGGGCGGCAGGCGCAGGCGGCTGGCGATCTGCTCCAGGGTCGGCTCGCCATGGCGCAGCAGCGGCCCCATGACCTCCACCACCCGTTCGGTGAGGCCGCGGGTGCGGGTCAGGCGGCCATGTTCCGCTGCGCTCAGGGCCAGCAGCTGGCGCCAGGTGGCGGGACAGTGGTCCGGGCCGGGCAAGGCCAGGGTCGCGGTGTCGAGCAACAAGGCGTTCTCCGCCGCGCCGAATTCCACCGGGCAGCCGAAGACGGTTGCGTAGGGGGCGAGGTCGGCCGGCGCCGGATATTCGATCAGCACGCGGCGCGGGTACAGGGGCGCGCCGGCCACGCTGCCCAGCAGTGCCAGCCAGGCGCTGAGCACCACGTCGACCACGAACCTGTTGTAGCCGTTGTAGGGGCTGATGCTATAGAAGTGCAGCCAGGCGTCGCGCCCTTCGGCCGCCCAACGCGAACAGCCACGATAGTTGCGCCCGTACAGCGGCTCCAGATGCAGCAGCGTCTCCGCCGCGTGGCGCACGTCCGGGGCCTGGGCCACGGTGACTCCGGCGAGGCCGAGAAAGGCGGGGCGCATCGCCTGGCCCATGGCCAGCCCCAGGGCCGGATCGCCGGTCAATTCCAGGGCGGCGTGGCCGAGGCGCATGTAGTGGGGAATCGACAGCCGCCCGCCGGGCTCGGCCAGCCGCGCCGCGGTAAGGCCGAAGCGACGCAACAGACTTTCTGCATCCGCGCCCCGTGCCGTCACCGCGGCGGCCAGCGCCAGGACGAAGCCGGTGGACAGATCGCCCAGGCGCAGCGCGGGAGCGTTCATAGCCGCAGGTTGATCAGCTTGGCGCCGCCGCGGGCCGGATCCGTCGCCGCCGCCGCATCCGGGGTGAACCCCTGGCTGGTGCCGTCGGCGCGCCATTCCCACAGCCGGCCATGCAACTGGACTTCCAGGGCGGCCCGGATGCCGGCCGCGCGCAGGCGTTGGGCATCGAAGGGCGCCGGAGCCGGGGTCGCGCCCGAGGCCAGGGCCGGAATGGCCAGCAGGTCCACCTGGGGATCGTCCAGCACCCCGGCGCGGGTGGTGTCACTGCCCTGGATCACACCCAGGCGGCCCAGGGCGGTATCCAGGCGCAGCAACGGCGGACTGAGGTCCTCGCCCCCTTGTTGGCCGGGCAACGGCCGGACCAGCGCCGGCCCCAGCGGTTGACCCTGGGGACCGAACACCAGGGTGACGTTGCGCAGGGGGCCGGTGCCGACCTGGAGTTCACCCTCCACCAGGCTCGGGCCGGGCAGGACGATGGAGCCGGCCACCAGGGTCACCTGGTAGCGGCGGGCGAGCCCGGCGAAGAGTTGCTGGTAGGCGCTGGCCATGTCCCAGGCCTTCATGCGCAACAGGCTGTCGGCCAGGCGCTGGTCACCCTCGGCCTGGAACCAGGCGCGGGCGAAGCGCAGGGGATTGCCCAGCATCAGCCAGTGGAAGGCGTCTGCGGTCTGGGTCGCGGCATAGACCTCGGGCTTCTCGCCCATCAGCGCCAACGGCGTGCCCAGGTGCTCGGGCAGCACCACCACGGTGTGGGCGCCGAGCAGGCCCAGGCGCCGGGCATTGTCCAGGTAGGCGTCGAGCTTGAGCCTCAGGCGTTCGGGATTGCCGTAGTCCAGGGCGAACAGTTCGGGCTCTATTCCCAGCAGGTTGCCGGTGCTGGCCGCGGTCGGCGTGGTGGCCAGGTCCACCGCCAGGCTGCTGCGCAGGTCCGACAGGTAATGGAAGGCTGGCCGCTGGGCCACCCAGCCCGCCAGCACGGCGAACAGGGCGATCAGCACCAGGAACACGAGCTTGCGCATCGACACTCCGCATCGAGCCCGGCGTGCGGCCGAGCGAAATCAAGAGCCTGTTCAAGGGCTCGCGAGCTAGAGCCAAACAAGGCAAAAATGGCTGAGGAAGCGGATCGGACCCGCGCTCGGGATTACCAGGGGTAAAGGAGCATTGCGACGGGGTCGCCCAGGTGGGGCTGGCCTTCCCGGCCATCTTTGACGCCATTTGGCCGACGCGCAGCAGCCTTCGAACAGGCTCCAAAGGTGCTCAGGGTAGGAGACTGGAACGCCTCTGCCAAGCCACGGCTGTACATTTGGGTAAAGAGGTTGTCATTTCCGGTGATTGAGACCCAGGCGCAGGGCTCCTATCGTGGCGGCAGGCCCTCCCGAGAAGGGTCAACCGACCGGAGACCGCCATGATCGAACTTGCCCCTGGTAATACCACCCCTATAGATGCCTATCCGCATCTGCTCGAACCTCTGCAACTGGGGTCGATCAGGCTGCGCAATCGCGTGGTGATGGGGTCCATGCACACGGGGCTGGAAGAGCGTCCGGGCGGCTTCGCCCGCATGGCGGCCTTCTTCGCCGAACGGGCGCGGGGCGGCGTGGGGCTGATCGTCACCGGCGGCATCGCACCCAACGAAGAGGGCGCGGTGGCCAAGGGCGCCGCCAAGCTGACCACCGCCGAGGAAGCCGAGCACCACCGTCCGGTGACCGAGGCGGTGCACGCCGCCGGCGGGCGCATCTGCCTGCAGATCCTGCATGCCGGTCGCTACGCCTACAATCCGCAGTTGGTGGCGCCCTCGGCGCTGCAGGCCCCGATCAATCCCTTCACGCCCCGCGAACTCGCTGACGCCGAGATCGAGACCCAGATCGCTGCCTTCGTGCGCTGTGCGGAGCTGGCACAGCGAGCCGGCTACGACGGCGTCGAGGTGATGGGTTCGGAAGGCTACTTCATCAACCAGTTCATCGCTGCCCGTACCAACCACCGCACCGATCGCTGGGGCGGGGACTTCGCCAGCCGCTGCCGCTTGCCGCTGGCCATCGTCGAGCGCATCCGCGCGGCGACGGGGCCGGATTTCCTGATCATCTTCCGCCTCTCGCTGCTGGATCTGGTGGAGCAGGGCAGCACCCCCGAGGAGTGCCTGCAGCTGGCGCTCTGGCTGGAGGCCGCGGGCGTCAGCCTGATCAACACCGGCATCGGCTGGCACGAGGCGCGCATCCCCACCATCGCCACCCTGGTGCCGCGCGGGGCCTTCGCCGCCGTCACCGCCCAACTCAAGGGCCGGGTAGGCGTGCCGCTGATCGCCACCAACCGTATCAACACGCCCGAGGTGGCCGAGCGGATCCTCGCCGCCGGCCAGGCCGACCTGGTGTCCATGGCGCGCCCATTGCTGGCCGATGCGGACTTCGTCGCCAAGGCCGCCGCGGGCCGGGCCGACGAGATCAACACCTGCATCGCCTGCAACCAGGCCTGCCTCGACCACACCTTCGCCGGCAAGCTGACCAGTTGCCTGGTCAATCCCCGCGCCTGCCACGAGACCGAGTTGCTGATCCTGCCCGCCGCCGCGCCGCGCACCCATGCGGTGGTCGGGGCCGGGCCGGCCGGCCTGGCCGCCGCGATTACCCTGGCGGAGCGCGGTCACCGGGTGGTGCTATTCGAAGCCAGCGAACGCATCGGTGGCCAGTTCAACGTCGCCAAGCGCATTCCCGGCAAGGAAGAGTTCGGCGAGACCCTCAGGTACTTCCAGCGGCGTCTGGAGCGGCTGAACGTCGAGGTGCGTCTCAACCATAGGGCGAGCGCTGCCGAACTGCAGGCCGAGGGCTTCGACTCGGTGATCCTGGCGACCGGCGTCACCCCACGGATTCCTGCCATTCCCGGCGTCGATCATCCCAAGGTGCTGGGCTATCTGGACGTGCTGCTGGAGCGCCAGCCGGTGGGCCGGCGGGTCGCCCTGATCGGCGCCGGCGGCATCGGCTTCGACGTGGCCGACTTCCTCACCCACGCCCAGCAGGAGGCCGAGCCCATCACCGCCTTCTACCAGGAGTGGGGCATCGATCCCAGCTTCAGCACCCGTGGCGGTTTGGCGCCGGCATCGCCCCCGGTGGTGGATCGGGAGGTCTGGCTGCTGCAACGCAAACCCGGCAAACCCGGCAAGGGCCTCGGCAAGACCACTGGCTGGATTCACCGGGCGCGTCTGCAGCACCGGGGAGTGCACGCCATCGGCGGGGTGGAATACCTGCGCATCGACGACGCCGGCCTGCACCTGCGCCTGCCCGATGGCACCGAGCAGCTGTTGGCGGTGGACAACGTGGTGCTCTGCGCCGGGCAGGAGTCGCTGCGCGAGCTGGAGAGCGAGCTGCTGGGCTTGGGCATGGCGGTGCATCGGGTTGGCGGGGCGGATGTCGCGGCCGAGCTGGATGCCAAGCGCGCCATCGATCAGGCCACGCGACTTGCCGCTCAGCTGTAACTCTTCGTTGCAAACCGGGAAGATTTATGTGACCTGTCTCTCATAACATTCTTTCCAGACCGACCGCCGTCCCAATGTCCGGCGCCGGCCCCGTCGCGCCGCGCAGGATTGGCTAAGCTGCCGTCCTGCTGCCTCGGCCGGGCGATCCGCCTGCTGGCGCACCAGGTAGCGCGGGGGATGCATTAGTGCTCCGCCGGCCGGGAGAGGTAGGATGCACCTCCAGTCGCATCGTCCCCCTCGCCCTGCCAATGCCTGAGCGAGTCACGGGGACGGACGCTGGCCTCGGTATTCATGTGGGATCGACAGGGCAAGCGGCACAGATGGCAGAGACGTTGAACGAAGAGGCGGTACTGACCCCGGTGGTGCTGGGGTTCGGCGACCAGGGCGTGAACCGCGCCCTGCTGTTTCCCGATTTCCAGGCGCTCTGGCGCGGCGAGGGCCCACTGCTCGACTGCGCGGGCCGGCGCCATCGCTTCGTCTATCTGTTGCTGGACGACCATCGCCGGGTCAAGGCCGCCGTGTTCTTCCTGCTGGCCTTCGACGCCCAGGGTTGCCCGCTGCCCGAATGGGACCTGCCGCTGATGGAGTTGGCCGAGCGTGGCGGCGTCGGTCCCGATCTCGGCGCCGGTCCGATCCGCCTGGCCAGCCGCAGCCAATGCGCCATTTCCTGGCACCAGGGTGATCTCTGGGACCCGCGCAGCGATGAGGATCATGACGACTGGCAGGCGATTCGCGACTGCCTGGGCCTGGTCGCGCCGCGCGACGGCGAGGTCGAGCTGGCCGGGGAATACCATCCCAGCGCCGCCGACGGCATCGACGTCGAGGCGCGTCTGGAGCGGGTCCGCCGCATCCTCGCCCAGGAACACCAGGAGGCGCTGGACAAGCTCATCGCCGGCCAGCGCACCCGTTTGCTCACGCTCACCCGGCAGCACCAGGAAGACCTGGCACGGCTGCAGCGCGACGCCGACGAGCTGCGCACCGCCAAGGCCGAGCTGGAGGTGCGCTACGCCGCCCTGGCCCAGCACTTGGAACAGCAGAACGACCTGGCCCGCCAGCAGCGCGAAGAACTCAACGAGCAGATGCGTACCCTGGAGCGCAACGCCCTCTACAAGATCGAGGCACTGCGTATCCAGGCCGAAGCCGAGAGCGAAGCCCGGGTGGCCGCCGCGGTGAATGAGCTGAAGAACCAGCTGTCGATCCGCGAGGTGGAACTCAAGTACCGCGACGAACTGGACGGCCAGCTGCAGGACGACATCCGCCAGTTGCGCGAGCGCTGCGCCCAGTTGGTCGCCGACAGCAACGAAGGGCAGCTGGAGCGCCTGGCGCGCCAGGGCATCCTCTTCGTCACCTTCCAGCCCGGCGCGGGGCATCTCATCCTCGGGCGCCAGGACGTGCCGCGCTTCAGTGCCGATCCCCTGGGTTTCGTCGCCGAACACTGCAAGGTCAGCCGCGAGCAGTACCAGCGCTGGCTGGAGCATCACCAGCAGCCGGTGTGCCAGGCCGAGGTGGACGGCGAACGCTGCGGTCGTCCGGTGGCGCGGGTGGAGCATCCGGCCCAGTTCGATCCCCTGCGCTCGACGCGCTGTGCGGAGCATCGGGGCGACGACAGCGATGGCGACGTCGCCAATCTCTGAGCCAGCGTCGTCACCGCCATGACGATCCTTACCCCCGCTACGCTTCAGGAGGTGCAACCTGCACTCCTGACCGCGCGCGACCTGCGCCTGGCCGTGCTGCGCCTGGACCAGCGCCCGGACGCCGGTAACGGCAACAAGGGCTACAAGCTGCTGCCCTGGCGCGAACGCCTGCGCCGGGGTGAGGGGCGAGGCCTCATCGGCCTGGGCGGCGTCCACTCCAATCATCTCCATGCGCTGGCTGCCCTCGGTCAGCAGGAAGGCTTCGCCACCGTCGGCCTGCTGCGTGGCGAGCCCTGTCAGACGCCCACCGTCCAGGACCTCCAGGCCTGGGGCATGACCCTGCACTGGCTCGGCTATGGCGGCTATCGCCGTCGTCATGACGCCGACTTCTGGCAACCCTGGCAGGCCCGCTATCCGGACCTGCTTCCCGTTCCCGAAGGAGGCTGTGCCGAGGCGGCGGCGCTCGCCTGTGCCGGGATCGCCGCCGAATTGCGCCAGGGCCTCGCCGCCCTGGACTGGCCGGACTGCCAGCAACTCTGGCTGGCGGCCGGCACCGGCACTACCCTGGCCGGGGTGATCCGCGCCGCCGATCCGGCCTGGCAGGTGGTGGGTGGGCTGGCCGTACCGCCGGGGCAGGGTGTCGAGGCCAATCTGGCAACCTTGCTGCCGCGCGGAACCACGACGAACTGGCGCCTGGTGAATGCCTGTCGCGGCGGCTTCGGACGGATCGATGCCGAGCTGGCCCGGGCCATGGCGGACTTCGCGGAGCAGACCGGCATCGCCCTCGATCCGCTCTATACCGGCAAGCTCTGGCTGGCGCTCCGGGACGAGATCCAGCAGGGCGCCGTGGCCCCCGACAGCCGCCTGGTGCTGGTACACAGTGGCGGTCTGCAGGGCCGTCGGGCGCTGGAGACTCAGCTGGCAGCCTTGGCGGCGGGCTGAAGCGGCCAGCCTGGGGGCACCAGGAACAACCGCGCGGTTTCGTCGCCCCGGTCATCGCGGCGGACCAGCAATTGCGGCCAGATCGGCTCCCCCTCCGGCAACGGCAGGCAGGGCGTGCTCGCCACGGCTGGCGCCAGCCAGTGGCCCTTGGGCAGTACCTCCCAGGGGCCGTCGGGCAATCGTGAGCGTTCGCACCACAGCGGTGGCTGCGCCGATGGCAAGGCGCCGGCGGGCCAGGGCAGGGCGGCGTCGAGCGGCTGGAACAGATAGCCCCCCATCCAGAAGGCGGCCCGCGGCGGCGCGATGTCCCGCGCAGCCAGGTCGGCTCTGGCCAAAGGGGTGCTCGACAGCGGCAGCTGTCGTTCACGCAGATGGGCCAGCTTGCGCGCCAGCTGGTCCTCGCCGCCCGGCCCCAGCCAACGCGGCGCGGCCGGCACGCCCTCGCCCAGGTAGAACTTCACCGCCAGTTCCAGGTGATGGATACCCTCGTCATCCGCCACCAGCAGGTCCAGTTCGCCCAGGGTCCGCTCGCCTTCGCGCAGTGGTAGGTTGGCGGCCAGCAGCCGCACTCCAGGCGCGCGATCCAGGGCGAATTGCCAGAGTCTTTCGTATTGTCGCCCCAGGCGCCGGTCGCTGCCCTGCGCCAGCCAGGCGGTCAATTCGGCCGGTGCCGCGTCCTGTTGCCGTAGCCAGTCCGCCAGCCGCTCGGGATGGGCCGCCCAGTCGCTGGCGACCAGGGGGTGGCGGGTGTCGTCGGCCACCAGCAGCGGCGGCGCGCTCAGCGTCCAGGCGAGGTCGCGCACCTGGGGCTGGCTCAGGCGGCGTTGCAACGCGCACAGCTCGGCGAAGGGCGTCATGGCGCCAGCATAGGCCAAGGACGGGGTTGCGGATCAACCGAGGCGACCCGTGGTCGGATGCAGGCGGTTTGCCGCTGCCAGGGGCTTTCGCCCATACTTTCCGCCCAATCCAGCCAACGGGGCCGCCGGCGCGACATGGACTCCTTTCGTAACATTGGCATCATCGGCCGACTCGGCAGCACCCAGGTGCTGGACACCATTCGCCGGCTGAAGACGTTTCTGCTGGCGCGGAATCGCAACGTCATCCTGGAGAACACCATCGCCGAGGTGTTGCCCGGCCATGGCCTGCAGACGGTGTCGCGCAAGCTCATGGGCGAGATCTGCGACCTGGTGATCGTGGTCGGTGGTGACGGCAGCCTACTCGGCGCCGCCCGCGCTCTGGTGCGCCCGCGGGTGCCGGTGTTGGGCATCAACCGTGGCAAGCTCGGCTTCCTTACCGACATCCGCCCCGACGAGCTGGAGACCAAGGTCGCCGAGGTGCTCGATGGCCAATACCTGATGGAGACGCGCTTCCTGCTGGACGCCTTCGTCGAGCGCGGCGGTGAGATCATCGGCCAGGGCGATGCCCTCAACGACGTGGTGCTGCACCCCGGCAAGTCCACCCGGATGATCGAATTCGAACTGTACATCGACGGCCAGTTCGTCTGCAGCCAGCGCGCCGACGGCCTGATCGTCGCCACCCCCACCGGCTCCACCGCCTACTCGCTGTCGGCCGGCGGCCCCATCATGCATCCCAAGCTGGACGCCATCGTGGTGGTGCCCATGTACCCCCACACCCTGTCCAGCCGCCCCATCGTGGTCTCCGGCGACAGCACCCTGTCGATCCTGGTGTCGCCGAACATGACGATCTATCCGCAGGTCTCATGTGATGGCCAGAATCATTTCACCTGCGCACCCGGCGATACCGTGACCATTCAGAAGAAGCCCCACAAGCTCAGGCTGATCCATCCGCTGGATCACAACTACTACGAGATCTGCCGGACCAAGCTCGGCTGGGGCAGTCGGCTGGGAGACGATTGATGCCCCTGGGCCACGATCTCATCGGCGACCTGCACGGCTGCGCCCACACCCTGGACCTGCTGCTGGAGCGCCTCGACTACCGCCAGAAGGACGGCGTCTGGCAGCACCCCGAGCGCCAGGCGATCTTCCTCGGCGACCTGGTCGACCGCGGGCCGCGTATCCGCGGTGCCCTGCGGCGGGTGCGTGCCATGGTCGAGGGCGGCCATGCCCACTGCATCCTCGGCAACCACGAACTCAATGCCCTGGCCTGGCACACCCCGGCCACGCCTGGCACCGGCCAGACCTGGGTACGCGAGCACACGCCGCGGCATCGCCAACTGATCCAGGAGACCCTGAGCGCCTTCGCCGACCATCCCGAGGAATGGCAGGATCACTTGCGCTGGCTCTACACCCTGCCGCTGTGCAAGGACTTCGGCCACTTCCGCATCGTCCACGCCTGCTGGGATCAGCGGCTGATCGACGAATTCCTGCACCACTATCCGGATGCCTGCATCGATGAGGATTTCGTCCGCCAGTCCATCCGCGCCGGCAGCCTGGCGAGTCGGGTCGCCTCGCGGCTGCTCAATGGCGTCTCGCTGCCCCTGCCCCATGGCCTGCGCCTCACCGGCAGCGACGGCTACGTGCGGGCACGCTTTCGTACCAAGTTCTGGGAGAGCGATCCCCAGACCTATGGCGACGTGGTCTTCCAGCCCGACGCCCTGCCGGCGGAGATCGCCTGCGAACGCCTGAGCGACGAGGAAAAGGCCGGGTTGCTTTGCTATGGCGAAGACGAACCGCTGCTGTTCGTCGGTCACTACTGGCGCGACGGCCACCCCGAACCCCTGCGCCCCAACCTGGCCTGCCTGGACTACAGCGCGGTCAAGTACGGCAAGCTGGTGGCCTACCGCCTCGACGACGAGCGCCAGATCGATCCGGAGAAGTTCGTCTGGATCGACGTGCAGCGGGAGGAGGGCCGATGAACCAGCCGCAACCCGTGCTTCGGGTGCCCCTGGGTCGTGATCTGCTGGGCTTCACCCAGCTCCTGCGCCGTGTGCGGATTCGCCACCGCGTGGTGGAAGAGGGCGACAGTCAGGTGCTCTGGGTGCTCGATCCGGCGCGGGTCGAGGAAACCCGTGCCCTCTACGAGCGCTACCCCGATGGCGACCCCCAGGGCCAGGTCAAGGCCGAGCGGCGCTCAGCGGGTGTGGGTCTGCTGACCCAGCTCAAGGCCAGCCCGATCAGCGCGGTCTTCCTGATCATCACCCTGGCATTGGGTCTGGCGACCGAGTTCGGCGACAACCTGGCGTTGATCCATTACCTGACGCTGCAGGACTTCCGCCTGATCGATGCCGACCATATCGCCTTCCTCGATCTGGACGTCAGCCTCTCCCGCGGCGAATGGTGGCGGCTGGTCACACCGATCTTCCTGCACTTCGGGGTGCTGCACCTGGCGATGAACGCCCTGTGGTTCTGGGAGCTGGGCCGACGCATCGAATTTCGTCAGGGCGGCCTGATGCTGCTGGTGCTGACCCTGGCCTTCGCTGTCGGCGCCAACCTGGTCCAGTACGCCTGGAGCGGACCGGCCCTGTTCGGCGGCCTTTCCGGTGTGCTCTACGGCCTGCTCGGCCATTGCTGGCTGTTCCAGTGGCTGGCGCCCAACCCGGCCTACCGGATGCCCCGTGGCGTGGTGGCCATGATGCTGATCTGGCTGGTGATCTGCCTCACCGGCGTCTTCGATCTGCTCGGCTTCGGTTCCATTGCCAACGGCGCCCATGTCGGCGGGCTGTTGCTGGGCTGCGCCACGGGCACCATGGGTGGCGCGCTGGCGCGACTGCGCCAACGCTGATCAGCGCCGGCGCTTGAGTTCCGGGGCCAGGCTCAGGGCATTACGGTAGCGCCAGCGCCGTTGGCTGCGCAGGCGGAGCCAGCGGCCCAGGAGCAGCAGCAGGGCACCCGCGCCGAGCAAGCCCAGGGCGACGTCGTGCTCCAGGACCAGATAGGGTGCCAGTGCCGGCAGTTCCAGCAGGGCGCCGCCGCCGACCAGCACGGCGGCCAGGCCGGCCAGCACCGACAGCAACCCGAGGCCGGCGGTCAGCGTGGTGACGAAAGGCCGCCGCAGACGCAGCGGTGGTGGATCGAAACGGTCTTGCTCGGGCAACTTCATCTTCATACCCCAGGATTCGCATCAGGCTGCCGAGGTTATACGCCTCGGCGCGCCTTAGCGAGTCTCAAGGGCGCGAGCTAGCGCAGCAACTGCCGCGCACCCTGCTTGAGCATGTCCCAGCCGTTCGGATCGCCACTGGCGATGGAGCCCAGGAACGCCCGTGCCTGCTCGAAGCTGATATGCGGCGGCAGGGGCGGTACGCTGGGATCGGTGACGAACTCCAGCACCACCGGCCGATCCGCCTCGAAGGCCTGTTGCCAGGCGTCGGCCACCTCGTCCGGACGATGGATGCGCAGGCCCTTGAAGCCCAGCAATTCGCCATAGCGGGCGTAGGGGAAATCGAGCACGTCCTGGGCTGGGGCGAACTTGGGATCACCGGCCAGGGCGCGTTGCTCCCAGGTCACCTGATTGAGATCGCCGTTGTTGAGCACCATGACGATGAAGGTCGGGTTGCTGAATCTCTTCCAGTACTGCTGCAGGGTGACCAGTTCGGCATTGCCGTTCATCTGCATGGCACCATCGCCCACCAGGGCGATCACCGGGCGATCCGGATGGGCGAACTTGGCCGCGATGGCATAGGGAATGCCGCAACCCATGGTCGCCAGCTTGCCCGACAGCGACCCCAGCATCTGCCCGCTCATGCGGATGTCGCGGGCGTACCAGTTGGTGTGGGAGCCGCTGTCGCCACAGAGGATGGCGTCCGGCGGCAGTTGGCTGGAGAGTTCGAAGAACACCCGTTGCGGATTGATCGGATCGGCCGGGGCCAGGGCACGCTGCTTGATCGACTTCCAGGAGGCGGCCACGCTTTCTTCGATGCGTGTCCGCCATTTGGCGTGGGGCTTGCTCTCCAGCAGCGGCAGCAGGCGCCTCAAGGTTTCCGCGGCATCGCCCAGCAGCGGTTGTTCGATGGGATACCTCATGCTGATGTTGCGCGCGTGCAGGTCGATCTGCACCGCCCGGGCCTGGCCTTCCTTGGGCAGGAATTCGGTGTAGGGAAAGGTCGAGCCGACGATCAGCAGGGTGTCGCATTCCTTCATCAGCAGGTCGCTGGCTTCGGTGCCGAGCAAGCCTATGGAGCCGGTGACATAGGGCAGCTCGTCGGAGACTACCCCCTTGCCCAGCAGCGCCTTGGCCACCCCGGCGCTGAGCTTCTCGGCCGCTGCCATCACCTCGCTGCGCGCCTGCAGGGCACCGGCACCGACCAGCATGGCGACCTTCTGGCCAGCGTTGAGGATGTCGGCGGCGGCCTGGAGGTCGTCCTCCTGGGCATAGGGCCGCGGCGGAATGGCGCCGGCGCCGGACAGTACATTGGCGTGCTGGTGCGGCGGGCTTTCCACCGCCGGCAACTGCTGGATGTCGTTGGGGATGATCACCGTCGCCACCTGGCGCTCGGCGATGGCCACGCGGAAGGCACGGTCGAGGACATGCCGCAATTGCGCCGGATGCACCACCGTTTCCACATAGGCGGAAACGTCCTTGAACAGGGTGTGCAGATCGACTTCCTGTTGATAGTCGCTGCCGAGCGACGAGGCCGCCTGCTGGCCGACCAGCGCGACCACCGGCATATGGTCCATCTTGGCATCGTACAGGCCATTGAGCAGGTGGATGGCACCGGGCCCCGAGGTGGCCAGGCAGACGCCCACCTCGCCAGTGAACTTGGCGTGGGCGCAGGCCATGAAGGCGGCCATCTCCTCGTGGCGCACCCGGACGTAGTCGAACTGCTCGGCTACCCGCCCCAGGGCGCCCATGATGCCGTTGATGCCATCGCCGGGATAACCGAAGACGCGTTCGACTTGCCATTGGCCGAGTCGCTCCCAGAGATGGTCGGCTACGGTCTTGCTCATGTCGTTCTCCTCGTTGTTCGCCTAGGTTCTGTACGAAAAGTCGCCGAGCGCAGGCATTTTTCGTACAGAACCTTAGGGTTAGGAAGAAGGGGGCCGCCGTTAAGTTCCTGCAGCCGGACCGGGCGCGGGTTAGAATACGCGGCTGATCATCCGGAGCCTTTCATGAGCGAATCCCGCCTGCGCACCTTGCGCGACCACATCCGCTGGGCCGTCAGCCGCTTCCATGCCGAAGGGCTGTTCTTCGGCCATGGCTATGACAATGCCTGGGACGAGGCCCGCGCCCTGGTGCTGGGCGCCGTGCACCTGCCCTGGGACACCGCCGACCGTTACCTGGATTGCGCCCTGGAAGACGACGAGCGCTACGAACTCGGGGTGCTCTTGCACAAGCGCATCCAGGAGCGGGTGCCCACCGCCTACCTGCTCGGCGAGGCCTGGTTCTGCGGGTTGCCCTTCGTGGTCGACGAGCGGGTGCTGGTACCCCGTTCGCCCATCGGCGAGTTGATCGACGCCCGCTTCGAACCCTGGCTGCCGGCCACGCCGGCGCGCATCCTCGACCTCTGCACCGGTTCGGGCTGCATCGGCATCGCCTGCGCCTATGCCTTCCCCGAGGCCGAGGTGGCCCTGGGCGATCTGTCCTACGACGCCCTGGCAGTGGCCTGGCAGAACATCGAGCGCCACGCTCTGGAAGATCGCGTCTACACCGTCCAGGGTGACGGCTTCGCCGGCTTGCCGGGGCAGCGCTTCGATCTGATCGTCAGCAACCCGCCCTATGTGGACGCCGAAGACTTCGCCGACATGCCGGCCGAGTACCAGCACGAGCCCGAGTTGGGCCTGGCCTGCGGCGACGACGGCCTGGACCTGGTACGACGGATGCTCGCCGAAGCGGCCGATCATCTTACCGAGCAGGGCATCCTGATCGTCGAGGTGGGCAACAGCCAGGTCCATGTCGAAGCTCTCTATCCGGAAGTCGATTTCACCTGGCTCGACTTCGAGCGCGGTGGCCATGGCGTCTTCCTGCTCGCCGCCAGCCAGTGCCGCGAGCACCAGGCGCTGTTCCGCAGCCGTCTGCTTCCCTGATCACCCGTGGTCGTCCCGCGGCGGCCGCCTTTCGTTACCGAGGTTTACCCGTGTTTACCGAACTCGCTTTGCACGAGCGCCTGCTCAAGGCCCTCGATACCCTGGGCTTCAAGACGCCCACCCCAGTCCAGTCCGCTGCGGTGGGCCCGGCCCTGGCGGGTCATGACCTGCGCGTCACTGCCCGTACCGGCAGCGGCAAGACCGCCGCCTTCCTGCTGCCGCTGCTGGATCGCCTGCTCAAGGACCCCAAGCCCCGGTCCGGCGCCCGCGCCCTGATCCTGTTGCCGACCCGCGAGCTGGCCCAGCAGACCGCCAAGGAAGTCGAACGCTTCGGCCAGTTCACCTTCCTCAAGGCCGGCCTGGTGATCGGCGGCGAGGATTTCCGCGTCCAGGCCGCTGGTCTGCGCAAGAATCCGGAGATCCTGGTGGCCACTCCCGGTCGCCTGCTGGAGCAGCGCAACGCCGGTAACGTCGACCTGAAGGACATCGAGATGCTGGTGCTCGACGAAGCCGACCGCATGCTCGACATGGGCTTCTCCGAGGACGTGCTGCAGATCGCCGCCAGTTGCGAACGCGAAGGCCGCCAGACCCTGCTGTTCTCCGCCACTGGCGGCGGCAACGCCCTGCGCCAGGTGGTCGAGCAGGTGCTGCGCGAGCCGCAGAATCTCCTGCTCGACCGCACCGGCGAGCTGAACGAAGCCGTGGTGCAACAGGTGATCCTGGCCGACGAGACGCCGCACAAGGAGCGGCTGCTGCAGTGGCTGCTGGCCAACGAGACCTATCGCAAGGCCATCGTCTTCACCAACACCAAGGTGCAGGCCGATCGCCTCACCGGGCGCCTGATCGCCGAGGGGCTGAAGGTCTTCGTGCTGCACGGCGACAAGGACACCAAGGACCGCAAGCTGGCCGTGGAGCGGTTGCAGAGCGGTGCGGTCAAGGTGCTGATCGCCACCGACGTGGCCGCCCGTGGCCTGGACGTCGAGGGCCTGGACCTGGTGATCAACTACGACCTGCCGCGCAGTGGCGACGAATACGTCCACCGCATCGGCCGGACCGGCCGCGCCGGCGAGGCGGGGTTGGCGATTTCCTTCGTCACCCATGGCGACTGGAACCTGATGTCCAGCATCGAGCGCTATCTCAAGCTGAGATTCGAGCGGCGCCAGCTGCCGGGCCTCAAGGCCAACTACAACGGGCCGAAGAAGCTCAAGGCCTCGGGCAAGGCTGCGGGCGTCAAGAAGAAAAAGACCGAGGGCAAGAAGGACGGCAAGGCCAAGGCCAAACCCAAGTCCGAGCGTCGCCCGGGCGCCCTGGTACCCACCTCGGCCGATGGCTTCGCCCCGCCACGCAAGCGCACGACGGAGTGATGGACTGCCATCTCTGCAAGGTGGCTGATCCAGAATGCTAGGGCGGCTGGAGTTGGCCAGCGGTGCAAGTTCTTGGCTCGCCCAAGGATGAGCGGATTCCAGCCGGGCCAGCGTGTCAGAACCGCCCCCCAACAGGACGAACAGGCGCCGTTATCAGGCGCCGTCCGGAGTACCGCCCTCCCGACGGATGAAGTCCACCAGCGCCCGTAGCGCGGCGGGCAGGTGTCGGCGGCCGGGGTAGTAAAGGAAGAACCGGCTGGGTGGTGGCTTCCAGGCGTCCAAGACCAGGGCCAGGCGTCCCTCTGCCAGGTCATCGACCACCAGGGCTTCATAGACGTAGGCAATGCCTGCCCCAGCTCGGGCAGCCTGGATCATCGGCAGGTCGTCGTCGAAGGAGAGTGGGCCCTCCACGTCGACGCGCAGTGGCTGCCCTTCGCGCTGGAACTCCCACGCATAGACGTTGCCGCTGGGGAACCGGCGACCGATGCAGGCATGGGCCAGTAGTTCGCGTGGCGTCTGGGGTATGCCCTGTGTGGCGAGATAGTCGGGGGCGGCCACGCAGACGAAGCGCTGCGGTGGCTCGATCGGTACGGCCACCATGTCACCGGCCAGGCTCTCACCGAAGCGAATCCCGGCATCGAAGCCATCCTTCACGATATCCACCAGGCCGTCGTCGGTCACCACGTCGATCCGCACCCGCGGATAGGCCGCGACGAAGCGCGGCAGTAGCGGTGCCAGTACCAGCCGTGCGGCAGGACGTGGCACGTTCAGCCGTAACCTGCCGACGGGCTCGGCGTGCAGGGCATTCAACTCGGCCAACGCCTCAGCGACCTCGCGTAACGCAGGATCGAGCCGCGCCAGCAGCCGCTGGCCGGCCTCGGTGGGCGTCACGCTACGGGTGGTTCGATTGAGCAATCTCACACCCAAGCGTTCTTCCAGACCGCGTAGCGCATGGCTCAAGGCCGAGGCCGATATACCGCGCTCAGCGGCCGCCTTGCGGAAACTACGGTGGCGCGCCACCGCCGCGAAGGCGTCGAGATCATGCAGGTCGGGCGTCATATTGATGAAATTCACTCAGTAACTCATCAAAAATACCAGGGCTTATCGTGAGCTATCTCCGAGATGAGACTGACAACTCCTCATCGTATGGAAGGTTACATCATGCAGCAGAAACCTCTGGGTAACTCAGGCTTCAGTATTTCTCCCCTTGGGTTGGGCACCTGGGCCATCGCTGGCCCGGGTTGGGAATTCGGTTGGGGCGAACAGGACGATACCGACAGCCTGGCAACGCTGGAATACGCCCTTGAGCGTGGCGTGAACTGGATAGATACCGCCGCCGTCTATGGCCTGGGCCATGCCGAGGAGCTTGTCGGCCAACTCTTGCGTCGGATACCGGCCTCACGGCGTCCTTTGGTATTCACCAAGGGCAGCCTGGTGTGGGAGAGCACGACGGGAAAGATCTCTCATTCACTGGCCCCTCTCTCGCTGGAGCGCGAGATCGAAGATAGTTTGCGGCGGCTCCGCGTCGAGGTGTTGGATCTCTACCAGATTCACTGGCCGGCCTTTCCACCGGGCGGCTCGGACGAGGGGCTTGAGGCCGCCATGGCGGTGCTGGCCAAGGCCCGTGACCAGGGAAAGATCCGCGCCATCGGCGTTTCCAACTTCAGCGTGGCGCAGCTCGAACGGTGCCAGGCGGTCACGGCCATCGCCTCGCTACAGCCACCTTATTCAGCACTGATGCGCGATATCGAAGCGGATATCCTGCCTTACTGTGCTCGAGCGGGAATCGGTGTTCTGGCCTATTCCACCCTGCAGTCGGGTCTGCTGAGCGGCACCATGACCCGCGAGCGTATCGCCAGCCTGCCGGACGATGATTGGCGAAAATCGCGCAGCCCGGACTTCCAGGAGCCACGCCTGACCAGCAACCTCGCCTTGGTGGAAGGGTTCCGAGGTATCGGCGAGCGGCATGGGTTGACACCGGCGGCAGTCGCCATTGCCTGGGTGCTAAGGCAGTCGGCGGTGACCGGCGCCATCGTTGGCGCGCGGCGCCCCGAGCAGGTGGATGGCTTGATCGCCGCCGCAGACTTCCGGCTCAGCGCGGAGGAGTTGGCGCAGATCGCTCCGCTTCTGCCTGCGGGAATGGGCACCAACGTCCCTGCGAGCCGGTCCTGAGTCGGTCATCTTGCGCGGCTTTGCCAAGAGACCAACGGCTTGTCCAAGGCTCTTAGTGCTTGGCCGCGCCATCGAACAGCTGGAATACCGGTGCGCGCCGGTTAGGGCGCTGCAGGTCCGGTTGCTGTACCAGCAGCCAGGCCTGCAACTCGGGCTCGGCCATGGGCTTGCCGATCCAGAAGCCCTGACCCTCGTCGCAGCCCATGGCGAGGAGGCTGGCCAGAGCTTCGGCAGTCTCGATGCCCTCGGCGGTGATGCGGAAGCCCAGGTGATGGGACAGTTCGATCAGCGAGCTGACGATCAGCCGATCCTTGTCGCGATGGGGTAGCTCGCGCACGAAGCTGCCGTCGATCTTGATGGTATCGGCGGGCAGTTCGCGCAGGTGCGCCAGGTTGTTGTAGCCGGTGCCGAAGTCATCGATGGCGATGCCGATGCCCAGCTCGCGCAGGGTGGTGAGCTGGCGATGGATCAGGGTGTCGTCGCCCAGCAGGGCATTCTCGGTGACTTCCAGCTCCAGCCGCCGCGGGCTGACCGGATAGCGCTGCAACAGCGCCACGGCCTGGTCGGCGAAGTCCGGATCGTTGAGATCATGGGCGGAAATGTTGATCGCCATGCCCAGGGTCCGGCCTTCGCGTTGCCAGCCATAGGCCTGGGTGATGGCGGTGCGCAGCACCCAGCCACTCAGCGCCGTGATCAGCGCGGTCTTCTCCGCCAATGGGATGAATTCCGCCGGGCTGACCGGCCCCAGGTGCGGGTGCTGCCAGCGCAGTAGCGCCTCGACGCTGTGGCAGCGCCCGGTGGCCAGGTCGATGCGCGGTTGGTACACAAGGCTGAGCTGACCCTCGCTGCGCAGGGCCTGGGGCAGGGCGCTGAGCAGGGCGAAGGCGCGGCGATAGGCCGCGTCGTGCTGCGGATCGAAGTGGCGGCAACCACGCATCTCGGCGCGGGCATCGTCGGCGGTGGCGATCAGGGCGCGCAGCCAGTCGGTGGGATGATCATCGGTCAGGGACATCACTCCCAGCCCGAGGCGGGTCTGGATCGGAATGCCGTTGTAGTCGATCACTCCGGTCAGCTGCTGCTGCAGGTTTTCCAGCAAGGCCTGCTGGGCCGCCTCGTCGGTGTCGTGCAGCAGGAAGCCGAAGCGTGCCACGCCCAGGCGATACAGCGGCTGGCCGCTGGGCAGCAGGCGCCGCAGATGTTGTTTGATGGCCCGCTCCAGGCCATCGAGATGGGCCTGGCCCATGGCCTTGATGAAGTCGTTCAGGTAGCTCTGGGCGAACAGATCCGCCGCCACCGCGATCACCTCCTGGCCCGCGCGGGTCAGGGCTTCCGCATCCTGGATGAAACGTTGGCCGTTGGGCGACTGGGTGACGGGGTCCCAGTAGGCGCCCGTGCGCAGCAACTCGATGTGCTGGGCCGCCAGGCCCGCCAGTTGTTGCAGGATGAGCAAGCGGTCGGCGGGCAGGGCGGCGCGGGGCTGTTGGTCGAAGAGGCAGAGGCTGCCCAGCATCAACCCTTCGCTGGTGCGGATCGGTGCACCCAGGTAGAAGAGCACCTTGAGTGACCCGGTCGCCGCCGGCAGGTGGGCGAAGCGCTCGTCGACAGTGGTGTCCTCCACCTGCAGAGGCTGTACCCGACCTTGCAGGTGGATGCAGAAGGATTCTTCCCGAGGCACGGAGAAGGGCCGGCAGCCGACCGTGGCCCGACAGTGCACGTCCTGGCCGTCGAGGAAGCAGATCATGGCGTAGGGGGTATCGAACAGCTTGGCAGCCAGTTCCGTGATGTCCTGGAAGGCGCGGTCCGCAGGACGGTCGATCAAGGCAAGGTCGCGCAGCAGGGCGAGACGCTGGCGTTCGTTGGCTGCAGTCAGAGGTGCAGGCTCCATAGGCGTCTTCCCGATACGCTGTAGTAGCAGATTGCTACTTAGAGCGTGATCGGGTCGAGAGTTCCCTTGCGTCGGCCATCACAGCAGCGGGTTTCCCAGGCAGGTCAGGCGGCGAAGTAGAAGACGGCGAACAGCTTGGCCGGGTCCGTCCAGACGCGCAGCTGTCTAAAACCGGCATCTTCGGCCAGCGCGCGGAAGCCTTCCAGGCTGTACTTGTAGGAGTTTTCGGTATGCAGGCGTTCGCCGGCGCGGAAGGTGAAGCGCCGGTCCTCCAGACGCACGGTCTGGTCGCGGGTACTGACCAGGTGCATCTCGATGCGTGCGGCGATGGGATCGAAGAAAGCCAGATGGCGGAAGCGGGTCGGGTCCAGGTCGGTGTCGAGTTCGCGGCGAATGCGTTCGAGCAGGTTGAGGTTGAACTGGGCGGTGACCCCGGCGGCGTCGTTGTAGGCGGCGTCCAGGCGCGCCTGGTCCTTGATCAGGTCCACGCCGATCAGCAGGCCGCCCGTGTGCGGCAGCATCCGGTGCAGGTTGCGCAGGAAGACGCCGGCCTCTTCGGGCGTGAAGTTGCCGATGCTCGAACCGGGAAAGAAGGCCACCGGACGCAGCCCGTCGAGACTGTCGGGCAGGGTCATCGGCCGGCAGAAGTCGGCGCAGGCCGCACTGACGTCCAGCCAGGGATAATCCGCGGCCAGCCGCTGGGTGCTGGCCAGCAGGAAGTCGCGGGAGATGTCGATGCCGAGGTAACCCACCGGGCGCATGGCCTCCAGTAGCAGGCGCGCCTTGCGACTGGCGCCGCTGCCGAGTTCCACCAGGGCCGCATCGCGTCCGGCCAGGCGGGCGATCTCGCCACTGGCCGCGGCGAGGATGGCCTCCTCGGTGCGCGTGGGGTAGTACTCGGGCTGGCGGGTGATGGCTTCGAACAGCTCCGAGCCGCGCTGATCGTAGAAGTACTTGGGCGGCAGCGCCTTCTGCGCCTGGGCGAAACCCTGGAGCACGTCGTCCCGTAGCGAGCTGTCGGCGACGTCCGCCGGTTGCTGATCGAAGAAGCGCACGGCAAGGGCCATGGGTCAGACCTCTCTGGCCAGGCGCAGACCGGCGAACTGCCAGCGCATGGTGGGATGGAAGAAGTTGCGATAGGTGGCACGGACATGGTCCTGGGGCGTGGCGCAACAACCGCCGCGCAACACCATCTGGCCGGACATGAATTTGCCGTTGTATTCGCCGAGGCTGCCCGGCAACGGCTTGAAGCCGGGATAGGGGCGGAAGGCGCTGCCGGTCCATTCCCAGACATCGCCGAACAGCTGGCGCATGCCGCTACCTCCGCCGGCGACGGGCTGCAGATGGTCCTGCTCGACGAAATTGCCCTGGATCGGCTGGCGCGCCGCCACGGTCTCCCATTCCGCCTCGGTAGGCAGGCGGGCTCCGGCCCAACTGGCATAGGCGTCGGCTTCGTAGAAGCTCAGGTGGCAGACCGGCGCGGCAGGATCGATGGGCGTCAGGCCGCCGAGGGTGAAGTGGTGCCAGACACCGTCCAGCTTCTGCCAGTAGAGCGGTGCTTCCCAGCCCAGGCTGCGAACCGCGGCGGTGCCATCCGACAACCAGAGATCGCTGCGACCGTAGCCGTTGTCCTCGATGAAGGCCAGGTATTCGCCATTGGTGACCAGGCGGTCGGCGAGCTGGAAGTCATCGACGAATTGCCGGTGCACCGGGGTTTCGCAATCGAAGGCGAAATCTTCGCCGGTATGGCCGACATGCCGGACACCACCCGGATGGCTTTCCCAACCCAGGGGCGCCACCGGGGCGGCGCTGCCCTTGGCCAGGTCGGCCCGGTAGATCGGGTACAGCGGGTTCTGTGCCAGGATGTGCTTGATGTCCATCAGCAGCAGCTCCTGGTGCTGCTGTTCGTGGTGCAGGCCCAGCTCCAGGCGCCGGGCGATCTCGGCGGCGTGTTCGGCCGGCGGAGCGCCGAGCAACTCGGCCATGGCCTCGTCGACCGCGGCGCGGAAGCGATAGACATCCTCCACGCCCGGCCGCGACAGATGCCCGCGTGCGGCCCGGGGGAAAGGCTTGCCATGGGTCTCGTAGTAGGAGTTGAACAGGTAGTCGTAGGCTGGATTGGGCGTCTGGTAGCCCTTGAGGAAGGGCTTGAGGATGAAGGCCTCGAAGAACCAGGTGACGTGGGCCAGGTGCCATTTCGGCGGACTGACGTCGGCCATGCTCTGGATGACGTAGTCTTCGACGGTGAGCGGGGCACAGAGCGCCTCGCTGGCCCGGCGTACGCGCCGATAGCGGTCGAGCAGGGTGCTGCTGGGGATACTCGCTGCGGGCAGTTCGCGGGCGAGAGGATTCATGGCGTTCTCCCTGGTCGGCCTTTTTGGTAGTCAGGAAACCGACCGGGAGGCATAAGCAAAGTTCGGTAGGTTATGACGGGCGGTCTCGCTTGCGCCGGCCTACCACCAGGTTTCCAGCTGTACGCCGAAGTTGTTGCCGTGGCGGGCATCGCCGAAGGCACCGCTGTCGGACAGGGCGCTACCGGCCGCTGCCGCGTCCTGGGCGCCGCGGTTCCAGCTGGCGTAGGTCCAGTAGAGGCGGATTTCCGGACGATCCATCAGCCCCATGCCACCCAGGGCCAGGGTTGGGGCGACGGTGACCTTGTTCAGCTTACGGGTGGCGCCGCTGTCGGGATGGATCTGATCGTGGCCGAATTCCACCTGCAGCTTGAACAAGCGGGTAAAGGCGTAGCTGGGCCGGACGCCGAAGGAATACCAGGTCTGGCCGGCATCGCCGGGCGCCCGGTCGCGCTGGTAGAGCGCCAGCAACTGGCCACCGAAGCGCGGGGTGAGCTGCCAGCGGGGCGATTCGAGGATGCGCAGGCTTTCGTAGTCCTGGTCCGCGGTCAGGCTGCCGGTGGCGCCCAATGCGGTACCCGGACCACGGCCATACTGCACGGTGAAGACGTTCACCCCACCGAAGAACTGCGCCTGCTTGTGCTCGGCGGTGGCCGACCAGCCGCTGTGGGTGTTCTGGACCTGGCCGGCGCGCTGGATGTAGGACAGCCCCAGTTCGATCTCGCCGCCGGGATTGGTCTTGATGCCGCCCAGGTTCACGTCGTGGCGGTTGGCCTTGTCCGGCTGGTCGATGTTGTCTTCGCGACTGAAGGCGTAGCTGAGCCGCAGGCCGCTGTCGCCCAGGCCGTAGTCCTCCACGCCGAAGCCGGTGCCGCTCGGATTCCAGTAGTAGAAGTCGTTGATATGGATGTCATGACGCTTGTAGTAGCGCCGGCCCGCCCAGAGACCGCCGCCATTGAGCGCCGGCAGGCTGAGACTGGTCCAGATCTGTGGCAGGCGGACATTGCCGTTCTCGCCACTGAAGGTAGGGGTCCGGTCGTAGACGTTGTAGAGGCTGGCCATGCCGTGCACCTTGAACTCGGTGCCGTCGGCGCCCCGGTACAGCGTCTGGTGCAGTTCCAGCTCCCAGTAGGTCTCGCATTCGTTGCCGAGCCGGTACTTGGCCGGTGCCCCGGGCAGCTGGAAGCAGCTCTGCTTGCCGCCTTCGGCGGCGCCGCCGACGCCCACCCGCCCGTAGCCACTGAATTCCAGGGCGGTGGCGGTCAGGGGCAGGCAGCCGCTCAGGAGGGCGAGGCAGGAGGCGTGACGGGCCTGGCGAAGCACTCTGGTCATCCGGAAAAATCCCTCTAGGTGTGGCGGACGCCGATCGGACCCGATCCGCAGCCCGGGAGTTGCGTGAAAAGCCATCTTCATCAAGGGCTTGGCGCGAGGCAGCAACCCTGATGGCGGGGCGGGAAGCCCGCGGCTTCAAGAGAATGGTTGACGTCACCAGCCTTTGCTGGCGACGCTTGGGTTTTTGGCCAGGGAAAGTGTTGCAAGATGAAACCGACGTTGCTGATGGCCCCACAATTGCCTCAGGGGCTGGTCACCCAGCTCGAAGCCCACTACCGGGTGCTCGGTCCCTTTCCCTCCGCCGCGCCCGAGGCGCTGCCCGCGGGCGCCGAGGAGGCCGTGGCGCTGCTGACCATCGGCGGGCTGCCGACCCGTGCTGCCCTGCTGGACGCGCTACCGGCCCTGCGCCTGGTGGCCTGCTACGGCACCGGCTACGAAGGGGTGGAGCTGGATGCCTGCCGCGCCCGTGGTATAGCCGTGACCACCGCCGGCGACGCCAATGCCACCGCCGTGGCCGAATTCGCCTTCGGCCTGATCCTTGCCAGCGCCCGGCGCCTGCTGCAGGGCGATGCCTTCGTCCGCAGCGGTCGCTGGCAGGGCAATGCCGTCGAGCGCATGCCCCAGGTGCCGGGCCTGGCTGGCCGCCGGCTGGGTATCTATGGACTCGGCGAGATCGGCCGGCGCATCGCCCGGCGCGGCGAGGCCTTCGACATGGAGATCGGCTACTTCAATCGCTCACCGCGGGCCGAGCTGGACTACGTCTATCACGGCAGTCTGCTGGAGCTGGCGCGCTGGAGCGATGTGCTGGTGGTGGCGGTACGCGCCAGTGCCGAGACCATCGGTGCGGTGAATGCCGAGGTCCTGGCTGCGCTCGGTGCCGAGGGGCATCTGGTCAACATCTCCCGCGGCAGCGTGGTCGATGAAGACGCCCTGGCCGATGCCCTGGAGCAGCACGTGATCGCCGGTGCCGGGCTGGATGTGTTCGCCAAGGAGCCCGAGGTCCCCGAGCGGCTGCGCCAGCAGGCCAACCTGGTGCTCAGCCCTCATGTGGCCGCCAACGCCGCCTCGGCGCAGAGTGCCCAGCAGCAGGTGATGCTGGCCAATATCGCGGCCATTCTCCAGGGCGGCGAACTGCGCAATCGCATCGCCTGACCGCCTGACCGCCTGACCGCCTGGCCGGAGCCGCCACCGGTCGGGCTGGATTGAGAAGGCGCAGGGCCGCTCCCATAGTGGAGCCATGACCCTATCCACGCCTGCTACCGCTGTCCTGGCGGACTTCCACGAGGCGCCTCGCAGCTGGTTCGCGGGGCGCTTTCCCGCACCGACCGAGGCGCAGCTCCAGGCCTGGCCGGCCATTCGTGCCGGCGCCTCGGTGCTGGTGGCGGCGCCGACTGGCTCGGGCAAGACCCTGACCGCCTTCTTCGCCGTGCTCGATGGCCTGGTGCAGGAGGCGCTGCGCGACGGCGGCTTGCCAGAGGCCTGTCTCTGGCTCTATGTGTCACCGCTCAAGGCCCTGTCCAACGACATCCGCCTCAACCTCGAAGAGCCGTTGGCCGGGATCGGTGCGGCGCTGGAGGCGCGCGGACAGCCGCCGCTGGAGCTGCGCACCGCGGTGCGCACCGGCGATACTCCGCAGAAGGTGCGGGCGGCCATGCGCCGGCGGCCACCGCACCTGCTGGTCACCACGCCGGAATCCCTCTATGTACTGCTCGGTTCGGATTCCGGTCGACGCATGCTGGCCAGCGTACGCGGCGTCATCGTCGACGAGATCCATGCCATCGCCGATGGCAAGCGGGGTAGTCATCTCACGCTCAGCCTGGCGCGCCTGGAGGCCCTCACGGGTCGTCCGCTGCAGCGCATCGGCCTGTCCGCTACCCAGAAGCCCCTGGCTGCGGTGGCCGCCTTCCTGGTCGGCCGCGATGCCCAGGGGCAACCCAAGCCCTGCACGGTGATCGACATCGGCCACCAACGCGCCCGCGACCTGGCCCTGGAGGTGCCACCCATTCCCCTGGAGGCGATGCTGTCCACCCAGGCCTGGGAGCTCGTCTACGACCGCCTCGCCGAACTGGCCGAGGCGCACCGCACCACCCTGGTGTTCGTCAATACCCGGCGCCTGGCCGAGCGCATGGCTCGGCAGCTGTCGGATCGCCTGGGCAACGCCCAGGTCGCTGCCCACCACGGCAGCCTGGCCAAGGAGCAGCGGCTGGACGCCGAGCAGCGTCTCAAGCGCGGTGAATTGCGGCTGCTGCTGGCGACCGCTTCCCTGGAGCTGGGCATCGACATCGGCGACGTCGACCTGGTCTGCCAGATCGGTTCGCCCGGCTCCATCGCTGCCTTCCTGCAACGCGTCGGCCGCGCCAACCACCAGGTCGGCGGTCTGCCCAAGGGACGGCTGTTCCCCACCTCGCGGGACGACCTGGTGGAGTGCGTGGCACTGCTCGACTGCGTGCGCCGCGGTGAGCTGGACACCCTGCACATCCCCCGGGCGCCGCTGGACGTCCTGGCCCAGCAACTGGTGGCCGAGGTCGCCTGCCAGGAGTGGTCGGAAGCGGGCCTGCTGGCCGTGTTGCGCCAGGCCGAGCCCTATGCGGACCTTGGCGAGTCCGCTTACACCGCCGTGGTGGAAATGCTCAGCCAGGGCTACAGCGACCGCCGCGGGCCACGCGCGGCCTATGTGCACCGCGATGCGGTGAACGGCCTGCTGCGGGGCCGCCGCGGCGGCAAGGCCACTGCCGTGATGAGCGGCGGTACCATCCCGGAGAGTGGCGACTTCCGTGTGCTGCTGGAACCCCAGGGTCATACCGTGGGCAGCGTCAACGAGGATTTCGCCTTCGAAAGCCTGGTGGGCGATGTCTTCCAGCTCGGCAACACCGCCTATCGCATCGTCAAGATCGAAGGCAGCCAGGTGCGGGTGGAGGACGCCAAGGGTCAGCCGCCCAACATTCCCTTCTGGCACGGCGAGGCGCCGGGGCGCAGTGACGAACTGTCGGCCGGCCTGGCACGGCTGCGGGCGGACCTCGAGCCCTTGCTGCCCGCCAAGGACGAGGGGCCGGAGGCGGCCATCGCCCGCATCGGCGCGGCCTTTGAACTGGAGGAGGGCGTCGCCCGCCAACTGGTGGATTACCTGGGACGGACGCGCCAGGTCTTGGGCGCGCTGCCGACTCAGCAGACGCTGATCATGGAGCGCTTCTTCGACCAGGCCGGCGGCATGCAGTTGATCATCCATGCGCCCTTTGGCAGCCGCATCAATCGCGCCTGGGGTCTCGCCCTGCGCAAGAGATTCTGCCGCAATTTCAATATCGAGCTGCAGGCGGCGGCCACCGAGAACGCCCTGATTCTTTCACTGGCCACCAGCCACAGCTTCGAACTCGACGAAGTCTGGCGCTACCTGCATCCAGGCACCGCGGAACACGTCCTCGTTCAGGCCTTGCTCGACGCGCCCCTGTTCGCCGTGCGCTGGCGCTGGAACGCCACCACGGCCCTGGCCCTGCCGCGCTTCAGCGCCGGACGCAAGGTCGCTACCCAGGTGCAGCGCATGCGCAGCGAAGACCTCCTGGCCACGGTCTTTCCCGATCAGGTCGCCTGCCTGGAAAACCTGTCCGGCGAACGCCAGGTGCCGGATCACCCGCTGGTCCGCCAGACCCTGGACGACTGCCTGCACGAGTCCCTCGACAGCCGCGGCTGGCTGGCCTTGCTGGAGCGGATCGGTGCCGGCCAACTGACCTTGCTGACCCGCGATCTGCCCGCACCTTCGCCGCTGGCTGCCGAGGTGCTCACCGCCAAGCCCTATGCCTATCTGGACGATGCCCCGGTCGAGGAACGCCGGACGCTCGCCGTGCAGAACCGCCGCTTCGGTGGTGCCGATCCCGACGACCTCGGTGCCCTGGACCCGGCCGCCATCGCGTTGGTGCGCGACGAAGCCTGGCCGCGGCTGGAGACCGCCGATGACCTGCACGAGGCCTTGCTGGGCGTGGGCTTTCTCACCGAGGCGGAGGTGGCGCCACGGCGCGCCCAGGCGCTCCAACTGAGCAAGACCCGGCGCGCGGGACAGTTGCGCCTGCCCGCAGCAACGCTGTGGATCGCCGCCGAGCGTCTAGCGGCGTTCCAGCAGCTGTTTCCCGCAGCCTCCGTCGAGCCAGCGCTGAGTCAGCCGCCTGGCTTCCCGGCGCCCGTCGATGCCGAGGCGGCGCTGGTCGAGTTGTTGCGCGCCCGGCTGACCGCCTTGGGGCCTATCGACCAGCCCGCTCTGGCCGCCAGCCTTGGCCTGCCACCGGAACGTCTCACGGCGGCGCTGTTGGCCCTGCAGCGCGAAGGCTACGTGCTGCAGGGGCGTTTCACGCCGGAAGGTAGGGCGGTGGAATGGTGCGAGCGGCATCTGCTGGCCCGTATCCATCGCTACACCCTGGGCCGGCTGCGCAAGGCCATCGAGCCGGTGGCCCTGGCGGATTACCTGAGATTCCTGCTGGATCATCACCACCTGGCCGGACCGGCGACCCTGAGGGGCGGGGAAGGGCTGGAACAGGTGGTGGGCCAACTGGAAGGCTTCGAGGTGGCGGCTGCCGGCTGGGAAAGCGAGATCCTGCCGAGCCGTCTGCCCGACTACCTGTTCACGGGGCTCGACGATCTCTGTCGCGCCGGGCGGGCGGTCTGGTTGCGCCTGCCCACCCCGGGGCGGGGCGGCGGCGGGCCAGTCAAGAGCACGCCCATAGTCCTGCTGCCCCGGCGGCATCTGGCGGACTGGAGCGGCTTGACCATGGCGCCCGCGGCGGAGCTGCTGACGCCCAAGGCGCAACGGGTACTGGCGGTGCTGACCCGCCGGGGCGCCTCCTTCTTCGACGAACTGCTGGGCGAGGCGCGGCTCCTGCGCAGCGAGCTGGAGACGGCGCTGGGCGAGCTGGTCGGTGCCGGGGCGATCAATGCCGACAGCTTCGCCGGGCTGCGTGCCCTGGTGCTGCCGGCGGCCAGGCGTGGCAGCCGGACCGGTTCACGCCGCGGACGGATTCCCCTCTATGGTGGCATGGACGACGCCGGTCGCTGGGCTGCGCTGCATCCGCGCGAGCCGGCTGCCGAGGCCCGGCTGCCGGACGCCTTGCTGGAGCGGCTGGTCTGGGTGCTGCTGCGGCGCTACGGAGTGCTCTGCTGGCAACTGTTGGAGCGCGAGACCACGCTGCTACCGCCCTGGCGGGATCTGCTGCGCGCCTGTCACCGCCTGGAGGCCCGCGGCGAGATCCGGGGTGGCCGTTTCATCGCCGGGCTCTCCGGCGAACAGTTCGCCGATCCGGCCGCGATCGCCCCGCTGCGGGAGTGGCGCCAGCGTCCGGCGGACGACAGCTGGGTCTGCGTTTCGGCCCTGGACCCGCTCAATCTGCTGGGCACCCTGCTGCCCGGTACCAAGGTGCCGGCCGTGGCTGGCAATCGGCTGCTCTATCGCGATGGCGTGCCCATCGCTGCGCGCATCGCCAATGAGGTCAGGTGGCTGGTGGAGCTGCCGCCTGCGGACCAGGTGCGGGCACGGCAGGCGCTGCAGCAACTGGGGCGCGAACGGCCGCACAGCGGCGCTGTCGGTCGCCCGCTACCCCAGGTGCCGAACGCCGGCTGAGCGGCGCGCGCCGGCTCAGCCGATGAGGGCGAGGGCGTCGGCTTCGGCCAGTGGCCTACCCAGCAGATAGCCCTGAGCGAAATCCACCTGCAGATCGCGCAGGGTGTCGAGTTCACCGGCCGTTTCCACCCCCTCGGCCACGACCTGGGAGCCGATTTCATGGGCGAAGCCGAGCAGGCCTTTCGCCAGGGTGCGGCGGTTGCGGTCTTCGTGGATGGCACGGGTCAGGCTCATGTCGAGCTTGATGATGTCGGGCTGCAGTTGCAGGATGTGCTTCATGCTGGAGTAGCCAGCGCCGGCATCGTCCACCGCCAGGCGCATGCCCTGCTGCCGCAGCGGGACAAGGGCAGCGGCCAGCGCGGCGTAGTCCTCGATGATGGCGTGCTCGGTGATCTCCAGGGTGACGCGGGACAGGTCCTGCACGTTCTGGAACAACGGCAGCAGATGCGGCGAGGTCACTAGTTGCGGTGAGGCGTTGACGTTGAGAGCGTAGGGCGCGGCGAACGTCTCCAGGTAGGCCAGGCTCTTGCGCAGTACCCGTTCTTCCAAGCGCACGCCGATACCCGCGCGGGCGGCCTGGTCGAACCATTTGTCCGGCGAGCGTTGCGGTTCCACCTCGAAGCGCGACAGGCATTCGAAGCCATGCAGGCGCAGGTCAGCCAGCTGGAAGACCGGTTGAAAGACGATACGGGGTGCCCCGAGCGCAAGGGCCGCTTCGATCTGGTCGCTCATGGCCTGGCGCGCACGCCGGTCGCCTTCCAGTTCGTGCAGCCGCAACGCGAGGATCTCGGCGAAGGCGCGCAGCATCTGCAGATCGCGCTCGCCCAGGCTGGTATTGGGTTTGAAGCCGAAGCAGCACAGGGTGCCATAGATATGGCCATTCACCTGGATGGGGACGCTCATGTGCGAACCGATGGGAATCGATGCGGTCGCCGGTATCTGGCGCGTCGCCGCTATCCGCGAGGTGTCCGGGATCAACTCGGGCAAGTCGCCGTTGACCACCTTCTGGCAGTAGCCTTCGGTCAAGGGAATGACCTGGCCTTCGTAGATCGGACAATCCGCGCGACTATCCACCTGTTCCAACACCCGATCCGTCCGGCGAAAGCGCGCGAGAAAGGCCACGTCCATCCCCAGATACTGGCGTACCACCCTCAGGGACTCACGCAACTCACGCTCACCGATGTCGTGGGACAGCAGCTTGAGTAGTGGATGAGACTGATCAGCGACCAACATACGGCGCTCCTTGTCGGCAAAGGCTGGCTTCAGACGGCGACAGCCGGCTCAGTCCAGCCACTGTCGGAGCCTAGGATCGCCAATCCAGGTCGGTTCCGACAAGACCTGTGTCGAGAGCGAACCGCTCTGCCACGCTGCTCTTGGGTGATGGGGCGAGGGTTGGCCGTGCATCTGGGGGCGCCAGGAGCACCCGACGGCCTGCTTCGCTCAGCGACTCGGTCACCGTGACACGGAGACGCGATGAGCCGACCGTGTCAGTCGCGCCCTTGGCAAGACCTCCGGATTGCCAAGACGACCAGGATGCCAAGTAAGACGGAGCGAGGGAGCAGACGCTAGTGTGGTGTTTCAGAAGTTATCTACACAATTTTGGCGGCGCTTTTTTTGCCCGGGCGGCGTTGCCACTCCTCGCCATAGCCCTGCTATGACTCGTCGCGGCGCTTAGCCAGGACCCAAAAATCACTCGCCAATTCTTGCGCGAACTTCTGAAACGCCACACTAGTGTGGTGTCTCAGAAGTCAACTGCACGATTTTGGCGGCGCTTTTTTTGCCCGGGCGGCGTTGCCACTCCTCGCCATAACCCTGCTATGACTCGTCGCGGCGCCTGGCCCGGGCAAAAGAATCACTCGCCAATTCTGGCGCGAACGTCTGAAACACCCCACTAGAAGAAGGGATGAGAGGCCTTGAGCATCAGGGCGTTGTCGCAATAGGTGTTGTGCCCCGAATACACCGAACAGTCGGCACCTCTCAGGCTGGTGCCGCTGTAGCTGAGATTGAACAGGGTATTCACCCATTTACGGCTGAGGTTGACCGACCAGTCGTTGAACCGGCGCACCAGGCCGCCGCTATCGACGGTTGCCGGCGTATCGAGCACATAGTTGGTGTACTTCAGGGACACGCCGGTCTCGAATAGCGGTAGCGTGCCCAGGTCGGCATAGAGCGAGGCATTCTGGCGGCCCGGATCATTGGCGAAGGCCGCGCCCAGGCGCTTGCCGAAGACCGTCATGCCGGAATACAGCTCGCGGCTGGGCTCGACGTTCTGGATCAGGTTGCTGTAGTTGATCACCCCGAATTCATAACCATAGCCGGGTGCGAAGCGATGCTTGTAGCCGGCGTAGGTATCCATCTCCAGCACGGGGGTATCGGCGGAGGAGGCGTTGTTGGTGGTCCATTGGCCGAAATACAGGCCACTGTCGTGGGTCAGGTCGAAGCCGCCGCCCATACCGGCCGAGGTCGGCGCCACCAGGCCCTGGGCCATGCTGCGGGAAGGTGCTGTGCCCATTTTCAGATCGAAATCCCCGACCTCGCGCTGCATGCCCCAGCTGGCAGCCAGCACCGGACTGCTGAGCAACCCGAGCACGATGAGACAAGGCAACGATCTGTTCATGGAAGCACTCCCGCCGTGCCGGTGAATTCGATGAGTAAGGGCAGAGATATAGGGATAACAACAAGCAGGGAATACATCCGAGTGAGAACACCCTGATGACATCGTTGTTATTGGATGAGATACAGCGGCTAACCCATTCTTGCCCTTCGATGATAACCAACGATCGCGGCGTTTTTTCACCACTCGTCAGGTCGTTCCGGGTGAATTGAACTAGATGGGGATGGCTCGACCCTTGAATTTGATATGGGTTCTGATATCAGCGTAGAGGAGGGTGGGCATTCGCGGCTGGCTGCAACCCGCGCCGGAGCGGGCCGGGGGACATATTTATTGACAAAGGGCAGGGCCAGTGCGACGAACAACCGCGGGTAAGCGGATTGAATCGAGCTGGAATGACTCAATATTGTAGCGAGAGGGGTAGCGAGCGCTGCCCCGTGGTGGCTGTCCCCGATTGAGCGTTGGCTCGAGGAGTTTCCATGAACGACCGTATACAAGCCCTGGTGTTGGATCTGCTCGCCCGACTCGGTCTGGTGAAGGCTATCCCGATCCCCAGCCGCGAGCGCGAAAGGCTGGCCGCCCAGCGCCGCGCTCAGCAGCGGCGCTAAGCGGCAGCCGTCGCCCGCGTGAACCGCAGGGCGCTGCCCTGCGGTATGCCCCACGCCCCTGGCGAGAGGCCCATGGCTATTTCAGGTTGCCGCTGAGGAACTGACGCAGGCGTTCGCTACGCGGCGCGACCAGTACCTCGTTCGGCGGACCTTGTTCCTCCACGACGCCCTGGTGCAGGAACAGCACCTGGGTGGACACCTCCCTCGCGAAGGCCATCTCATGGGTCACCATGAGCATGGTGCGGCCTTCTTCCGCCAAGGCCCTGATCACCTTGAGCACCTCGCCGACCAATTCCGGGTCGAGCGCCGAGGTCGGCTCGTCGAACAACATGATCTCCGGCTCCATCGCTAGGGCGCGGGCGATGGCGACCCGTTGCTGCTGGCCACCGGACAGGAACGCCGGGTACTGATCGGCGACGCGCGCCGGCAGGCCTACCTTGTCCAGATACTTGCGTGCCCGGTCTTCGGCTTCCGCCTTGCCCACGCCCAGCGCCTTGCGCGGCGCGAGGGTGATGTTGTCCAGCACACTCAGGTGACTCCAGAGGTTGAAGTGCTGGAATACCATCGCCAGGCGGGTGCGCAGGTTCTGCAACTGGGCCGCATCGGCCACCCGGACGGCGCCGCGGTCGGCGGCCATGCGGATGGTCTCGCCATCCAGCGTCATGGTCACCTCGTTGGGCTGTTCGAGGAAATTGATGCAGCGCAGGAAGGTGCTCTTGCCCGAGCCGCTGGCACCGATCAGGCTGACCACGTCGCCGGTCTTGGCCTGGAGCGAGACGCCCTTGAGCACTTCGTGGTCGCCGTAACGCTTGTGCAGGCCTTCGACGGTCAGTTTGTACATGGATAGGGATTCCACAGCTGAAGGAGGGTAGGGATCACGGCGACAGCAGGTAGCCGCTGCGGTAGGCCTCGGTACCTGCCACGTGGGCGATCACCATGCCGGCCGTGGCCATGCGGCGATTCGAGCGCGCGTAGAGGACGCCGGCGACGGCGCTGCGCACGTCCTCGACCTGATCGGTGATGGGGTCTATGACCTGGGCCAGTACCTGGCCGGCCTCCACGAGTTCGCCCACCTGCGCCTTGAGCACCAGCACACCACCCTGGCGGGTCGCCACGGGTTCGGCCGCGGCCAGCGGGGTGGCGGGCTGGCGTAGCGGTGGCAGGGGCGCCACGGTACCGGACAGGAAGCCCTGGTGACGCAGGTAATGGACGATGGCATCGGCATCCGCGCTGGCGAGGTCGTCGCGTACGTCCAGCTGGCCACGCAGCTCCAGGGTGACGGACAGGCTGCCCATGGGCAGGCGCGCACCGAAGCGCTGGTTGAGATTCCACCAGAGCAGGGTGAAGCATTCGTCGAAGGACTGGCCGCCGGAATCGGTGGCGAGCAGGCTGGCCTCCGAACCGAAGTAGCGCGCCAGGGGTTCCACCTGGGGCCAGGCTTCCGGCGTGGTGTAGAGATGGGCCACGGCGTCGAAATCGCAGTGCAGGTCGAGCACCACCTCGGCGTCGCAGGCCAGGCGCTGCAGGGTCAGGCGCTGGCTGTCCAGCTGGGTACCGGCGGTTTCCGTGGCCAGGGCGGTGCGGAAGGCCTGGCGCACCAAGGCCTGGTTGGCGGCTGCGTCGTCCCCCAGGCGCTCGGCCACGGCGGCCTCCACCTGGGCGGTCATGTCGCGGAAGCGGCGGTTGAAGTTCTGCCCGCTCTCCAGCTCGTAGCGGCCGAGGTGGACGTCGGCGACCTGCTGATCCTGGCCGATGGGGTTGGCCACCGGCACCAGCACCACTTCCGCCAGCAGTTCGCCGGCGGCTTCCAGCGCCCTGAGGCGCTGCTTGAGGTGCCAGGCGGTGAGCATGCCGGGTAATTCGTCGGCATGCAGGGAGGCCTGGATGTAGACCTTGCGGCCACTGTCGGCAGGGCCGAAGTGGAAGCTGTGGATGCAACGCTCGGTCCCGGGGACGGGCGCGACGAGCGGATGGGTGAGGTGGCGCATGACTACTCCGGAGCCGCGCGGGGCGCGGCTGCTTGGGTCAGTGGGTCGGGCCGAGGAAGGCCAGCCAGCGGCGCTCCGCCAGGCGGAACAGTCCGATCAGGATGAAGGACACCACCAGGTACAGCAACGCGGCGAGGCCGAAGGCCTGGAAGGTCAGGAAGGTCGCGGTGTTGGCATCCCGGGCGACCTTGAGCAGGTCCGGCACGGTGGCGGTGAAGGCCAGCGTGGTGGAGTGCAGCATCATGATCACTTCGTTGCTGTAGAAGGGCAGCGAACGGCGCAGTGCCGAGGGCAGGATCACGTGCACGTACAGCCGCCAGCCGTCCAGGCCATAGGCCTTGGCCGCCTCGACCTCGCCGTGGGGGGTGTTGCGGATGGCCCCGGCGAAGATCTCGGTGGTGTAGGCGCAGGTGTTCAGGGCGAAGGCCAGGATGGTGCAGTTCAGGCCGTCGCGGAAGAAGCTGCCCAGCAGCGGCTGGTCACGCACGAAGCCCAGGCTGTAGATGCCGGTGTAGCAGATCAGCAGCTGTAGATAGAGCGGCGTGCCGCGAAAGACGTAGGTATAGAATCCGATGGGCCAGCGCAGCCAGCGCCGCTCCGAGACCCGGGCCACCGACAGCGGTACCGAGACCAGGAAGCCGATCACCACCGAGGCCACCAGCAGCCAGAGGGTCATGGCCAGGCCGGTGATGTGGTAGCCATCGGTCCACAGCAGCGGTTTCCAGTATTGCTTCAGGAGTTCGATCATCGCTTGGCCTCCCGCACGCCGACGTGGTAGCGCCGTTCCAGCGCGCCGAGGATGGCGTTGGTCACGGCGGTGATGAGCAGATAGATGACGCCGGCGACGATCAGGAAGTAGAACAGCTTGAAAGTCCCCTTGCCGGCTTCCTGGGAGGCGCGCACCAGATCGGCCAGGCCGATGATGGAGACCAGCGCGGTGGCCTTGAGCAGTACCTGCCAGTTGTTGCCGATGCCGGGCAGGGCGAATCTCATCATCTGCGGGAAGGTGATCAGGGTGAAGGTCTGCCAGCGGCTCAGGCCGTAGGCCAGGGCTGCCTCCCCCTGGCCGCGCGGCACGGCGAGGATGGCGCCGCGGAAGGTTTCGGTGAAATAGGCGCCATAGATGAAGCCCAGGGTGGCGATGCCGGCCGCCATGGGGTCGATGTCGATGTAGTCCCAGCCCATGTAGTCGGTGAGGGCGCCCAGCCAGTTCTGCAGGCTGTAGAAGATCAGCAGCATGAGCACCAGATCGGGTACGCCACGGATCAGGGTGGTGTAGCTCTGGGCGACGAAGCGCAGGGGCGTGAAGCGCGACAGCTTGGCGGAGGCGCCGAGCAGGCCGAGGATGACGGCCACCACCAGCGCGAAGCCGGCGAGCTTGAGGGTCGTCAGGGTGCCTTCCAGGATCAGGGGGCCGTAGCCGTGCAGGCTGAACGCGCCCAAGCCGATGGACTGCAAGAAGGAGTCGAAGGAATTCTGCATGCGTCTAGGGGAATCGCCTGGTGAGACCGCGGGCGGCGCGCGCCGACGGCCATGCGTAGAACGCCCCCGGTGGCACCGGGGGCGTCGACCGTGCGGACCTTACTTGGGATCGTAGAGGTTCAGGTCGCCGAAGTATTTCTTCTGGATCTTGTCGTAGGTGCCGTCGGCGTGGATGGCCGCGATGCCCTTGTTGACGAAGGTCTTGAACTCGTCGTTGCCCTTGCGGATACCGATGGCGGTATCGGCCGGCAGCAGCTCGTCGTGGATGGCGGTGTTAACGTAGCCCTTGCCCTGGGGCGACTTCATGAAGCCACCTTCGGCCTGCAGCATGTCCTGCATGGCGACGTCGATACGGCCCGACACCAGGTCGGCATAGACCTGGTCCTGGTTCTGGTAGCTCTGGACGTTGACGCCGTTGGGCGCCAGCTTCTGCTTGGCGAAGGTTTCCTGGATGGTGCCCTGCTGGACGCCCACGGTCTTGCCCTTGAGGCTTTCCGGAGTGGCCTGCAGGTTGGCGCCTTCCTTGGTGACCATGGAGGAGGGGCCGGACCACAGCAGGTCGGAGAAGTCGATCTGCTCGGCACGGGCCGGGGTCTTGGTCAGCGAGGACAGGATGCCGTCGAACTTGCGCGCGCGCAGGCCGGGGATCAGGCCGTCGAAGTCACTCACCACCCACTTGCACTTCACGTCCAGCTTCTGGCAGATGGCCTCACCCAGCTCGATGTCGAAACCGACGAAGCTGCCGTCGGCGGCCTGGGACTCGAAGGGCGGGTAGGTGGTGTCCACACCGAAGCGGATCTCTTTCCATTCCTTGGCCATCGCCGAACCGGCGGCCAGGCACAGAGCGAGCGCAGAGAGAGTCAGCCAGCTTTTTTTCATGTCGGATCCTAGTGCGAATGTGGATGAAATCATGACGCCAGTACGGCGCCCGTGCCCTCGCGGGAGCAATAAGCTTACCAGGCGGGGAAAATCGTCCCAAATCTATACGCAGTTGCCGCGCTGGTTACATCTGGTAGCAGGTAGGAGCGGAGCGTGGGGCGCATTATGCACCGGAAGGATGCGGCTTTCCTGCATGGTGCGGACGAACGCACCACTTTGGGTCTGAAAAGAGGCGAATCCTCCTGGGGTGGGCAAAAAGGTAGCAAAACCGCATCAGTCAGCGAGACGTCCGACCTGATCGGTAGCAACGGCTACTGGGGCTGGGTGCAAAGGAAACGGGAGCAGGAGTCGATGACGATGGATGAAGGCGGCAGACCAGGCGTGGCCTGCGAGATCCTCGCGGCGACGCGGGCCCAGGCGGAGACGGTGGAACGGGGCTTCGCCCGCTTCGTGAGTGCCCAGCATCCAGGGCTGGCGGACGAGTCGGCCGACATACCCGTGCGCCTGGTGATCAGCGACGCGACAGGTGTTATCGCCGGACTGCTGGGCAAGGTGTTCTGGCAGGGGCTGGAAATCGAGGTGCTCGGGGTCGCCGAGGCCTATCGCGGCGGCGGACTGGGCCAGCGGCTTTTGCCGCGGGCAGAAGCCGAGGCCCGAGTCCTGGGCGCCACGGTGGCCTATCTGCGCACGGCACGGGCGGCGTCCTTCTATGAGCGCTGCGGTCATCGTCACTGCGGCTACCTACCGCGTCCTCCGGGTACCGGGTTGCACGGCTTTCATGAGGAGCTGGCAGGGTGACCGTGCGGGAATGGGGCCTTGCCCTGGGGCGGCTGGGCGTCCTGGTCGGCCTGGCGGCGATCTATGGGGCCTTGCACGATCAGCTGAGCTACGGCATCGGCCCGGAATACTTCACCTGCCTGAAGTTTCCCCAGTTCGGCCTGCTCGACGAGTCCATCGCGCCGCGCTGGCGGGTAGCCCAGGTCGGGCTGCTGGCCGGGGCGGCGGCCGGCCTACCGCTGGGATTGGCGCTTTCCTGGTGGGTGCAGCGCCGGAGCGGTACGGGCAGGTCGCTCTGGCGGGGCGCCGCCTGGGTAGGGCTGGGCGCGGTGATCCTGGCGACCCTCGGCCTGGTCCTCGGTGGGCTGGCCCTGGAGGTTGGCAGCGCGCAACGCGTGCCGGCCTGCGTGCAGGACGCCCACGGCTTCCTGCTGGCGGCCTGGATGCACGACGGCAGTTACCTGGGGGCCCTGGCCGGCCTACTGGCTTTCTTCTGGCGCAGTCGGCGCCAGCGCTGAAGGCGCGAAAGCCGCCGTTCGACGGTGCCTTCGAGGGCGAGGAAGGCCAGGGCGACCCCGCCACCGAGCAGGGTACTGCCCAGGCGTTCGCGGGCGACGCTGGCCTCGGGAGCGCCCGCCAGGGCGACCATCAAGACCGTGGTACCGGTGATGAACAGGGTCTGCAGCGAGTAGCGGCCGTCCTGCAGCAGGTAGGCGCCCAGGGCGCAGGCCAGGCAGGCCGCGGCCAGCACGGCGGGCGTGGCATCGATCCAGACCACCGTGCCCGCCAGCAGGCAGCCGGCCAGGGTACCGCCCAGGCGTCCCAGCCCTCGGCGCCAGGTATCGTCCAGGCGTGGCTTGAGCACCAGCAGGGCGGTCATCGGTGCCCAATAGCCATGGCCGTAGTCGAGCATGCTGCTGAGGAGCTGGCAGAGAGCGACCACGGCGGCGGCGTAGAAACCGTAGCGGCCCAGGCGCAGTCTGTCTTCGAACAGCACCACGACGGCGTGCAGATGCTTTCTGAGGGAGCCGCTGTGCAGGCGCCACTGGGAGCGGTAGAGCGCCTTCTGCAGCAGGGCGAAGAGCAGCAGCTGCAGCAGGCCTCCGGCGAGCACCAGGCCGCCGCGCAGCAGTGCCTGTTGTCCATCGCCCGGAAAGCCGCCGGCCACCAGCAGGGCCACGGTCCACTGCTGGGTGATCCACCAGGGGCCGTTGCCGACCGCGAACAACCAGGCGCAGCAGGCGGCCCAGAGCGCGCCGGCCAGCACCAGGGCGGGCAGGTAGTGGCCCAGCAGCGAGCCCACCACGGCGGAAAAGGCCATGCCCAGCGCGGCCACCAGCATGGGCGCCAGGGGCTCGTCGGCGAAGCTCTTGTAGGCACCGAAGCCGACGGTATAGGCACCACCCAGGGCCACCACGCAGGGCAGCCAGGCCTGGGTCAGCAGGCCGAGCAGCAGGATCGCCGCCAGGGCGGGCAGGCAGGCGAGTGCCAGCGTCCAGCGGGGTTCCCGGGGCGCGCCGGGGCCGCCAGCGGCTGGGGCGTCGTCACCCATCGCCTAGAGCAACAGGTTCTGCAGGATGTCGAGGGTATCCGCCTCGGCCACCGGCTTGTCGTGGCGCCAGCGCAGCATGCGCGGGAAGCGCACGGCGACGCCGCTCTTGTGGCGCTTGGACAGGGCGATGCCCTCGAAGCCCAGCTCGAACACCAGGGTCGGCTCGACGCTGCGCACCGGGCCGAATTTCTCCACGGTGGTACGCCGGACGATGGCGTCGACCTTGCGCATCTCTTCGTCGGTCAGTCCCGAGTAGGCCTTGGCGAAGGGCACCAGGGTCCGCTCCGAGCTGCCCGGCGGGCCGTCCCACACCGCGAAGGTATAGTCGGAGTAGAGGCTGGCGCGCCGGCCATGGCCGCGCTGGGCATAGATGAGCACCGCGTCCACCGAGAACGGATCGACCTTCCATTTCCACCAGGTGCCCATGTCCTTGGTCCGGCCGACGCCATAGAGCGAGTCCTGCGCCTTGAGCATCATGCCTTCCACGCCCAGGGTGCGCGAAGCCTCGCGCTGGCGGGCGAGCTCCTGCCAATCGCGACCATGCAGCAGTGGCGAGGGCCGCAACAGGGGGCTGGCGCAGCCGGTCACCACCTGTTCCAGCTGGCGGCGGCGCTGCCGTTGAGGCTGGCTGCGCAGGTCCTGCCCCTGCCACTCCAGCAGGTCGTAGGCGAGCAGGATCACCGGTACGTCCTCAAGGATCTTCTTGCCCAGGGTCTTGCGGCCGATGCGCTGCTGCAGCAGGGCGAAGGGCTGGACGCCGAAGGGGATGGGCGCGGCCGGATCGCGTTGGTCCTGGTGTTCGCTGACTTCCTCGCTGCTGAGCAGGGTGTCGGGGGCGGCGTCTTCCTTCCAGACCACGATCTCGCCATCGATCACGGCCCCGTCGGGCAACAGCGCCGCCAGCGGGTGCAGTTCGGGAAAGCGGTCGGTGATCAGGTCCTCGCCCCGCGACCAGAGCCACAGGCGGCCATCACGCTTGACCAACTGGGCGCGGATGCCGTCCCACTTCCATTCCACCTGCCAGTCTTCGGCCGGGCCGAGTTGCGCCTCGAATTGCTCCACCGGCAGTTGCAGCGCGTGGGCGAGAAAGAAGGGGTAGGGCTGGCCGCCGCGCTGGGCATGTTCGTCCGGACTCTCCGCGGCGACCAGGCGGCCATAGCCCTCGGCGGTGGGGCGGTGGGAGAGGTCGGTATAGCCCACCAGGCGCTGGGCAACGCGTTTGGGATCGAGCTCGGCCAGGGTGGCCAGGGCGCGGGTCACCAGCAGCTTGGAGACACCGACGCGGAATTCGCCGGTGATCAGCTTGATGCAGACCATCAGGCTCTGCCGATCCAGTTGCGCCCAGAGCGGCGGCAGGCGTTCGGCCAGTTCCTCCGGTGGCAGGCCGCGCAGTGGCAACAGGTATTCCTCCAGCCAGAAGGCGAGCCCCTCGGCATTGGCGGCATCGGCAGTGGGAATCAGCAGCGACATGGTCTCGGCCAGGTCGCCCACCGCCTGGTAGCTCTCCTCGAACAGCCACTCGGGCAGGCCGGAGAGGGCCATGGTCAATTCGCGCAATTGGCGGGTCGGCACCAGGCGGCGCGGGCGCCCGCCAGCGAGGAAGTACACCGCCCAGGCCGCGTCCGCGGTCGGTGCGCTGCCGAAGTAGTCCACCAGGGCGGCCAGCTTGGCGTTGCTGGAAGTGGTGGCGTCGAGACGGCCATAGAGTTCGGCGAAGGCCTTCATGCCTGGGCCTCCGCGGTAACCAGCGTATCGTCTTCCTCGCCGTATTCGGTGGTGAAGCCCTGGGCATCCAGCCCCTGGTCACGCAGGTAGCGCACCAGGATGGCGACCGAGCCGTGGGTCACCATCACCCGCTCGGCGCCGGTCTGTTCGATGGCCCACAGCAGCCCGGGCCAGTCGGCGTGGTCGGAGAGCACGAAGCCGCGATCCACCCCGCGCCGCCGGCGCGTGCCGCGCAGCATCATCCAGCCGCTGGCGAAGGCATCGCTGTGTTCGCCGAAGCGGCGGATCCAGGTGCTGCCGCCGGCCGAGGGTGGGGCGATGATCAGCGCCTGGCGCAGCGTGGGGTCGCTCTTCTTGAAGTCGCCGGCGTAGTGGGTTTCCGGGATGCGGATGCCGGCTTCGCGGTAGACCCGATTCAGGGGCTCCACCGCGCCATGGGCGAGGATGGGACCGATCTCTGGATCCAGGCCGTGCAGGAGCCGTTGCGCCTTGCCGAAGGCATAGCTGTAGAGCACGCTGGCCAGCCCCTGGGCCTGGTTGGCGCGCCACCAGGCATTGACCTCGGCGAAGATCTCCGCCTGGGGGCGCCAGCGATAGATCGGCAGGCCGAAGGTGGATTCGGTGATGAAGGTGTGGCAGCGCACCGGCTCGAAGGGGGCGCAGGTGCCATCGGGTTCGACCTTGTAGTCACCCGAGGCTACCCAGACCTCGCCGCGGTATTCCAGGCGCACCTGGGCCGAGCCCAGCACGTGGCCGGCCGGGTGGAAGCTCAGCTTGACCCCATGGTGGTCGATGACCTCGCCGTACTCCAGGGTCTGGAGGTTGATGTCGGCACCCAGCCGGGCGCGCAGGATGCCGGCGCTGCCCGACGTAGCCAGGTAATGACCGTTGCCCACCCGGGCGTGATCGCCATGACCATGGGTAATGACAGCGCGCTCCACGGGATGCCAGGGATCCAGGTAGAAGTCGCCTGGCGGGCAATAGAGGCCATCGGGGCGGGCGATGACAAGATCCATGGGCGAACGTCCTCGGCGAGTTATGGGGAAATTGGCGCCAAATTACCGTCCTTTTCAGGGCTTCATGGCAGAAGGCGGCAAATAGCTGACGAATAACCCGGTCGTGATAGTGCTTTGATATCGGAACTGGGTCACAATTTGGTTGTGAAGTGAAACGGTTATTCCCGTTCCGGGTGATAGCGGTTTTCGGTGTCGTCTGTTTGGACCGGTGGCGTAAAGGCCCGGTTCGTTCGACGTGGGACTGCCAGGCGGCAAGGATTTTTCTGGAGCGAACATGGACGGTGTCGAGTCGACCTGCGCCAAGGATGGAGCCTTCCAGCGGCTGTGGTATGGCTGCGCCGGACGCACGGCCTATCTGGTGCTGATTACCCGGATACTCCAGGCGCTGGTGGTAATCGGCGTGGGTGCCTTCTGCTATCCCGTCGGCGAGCATTGGAAGGCCCACGGCCTGCTGGTGCTGCTGGTGCTGGCGGTATTCCAGGCTGCCGGGCTGTACAGCGATCTGTTGTTCAGCAACCTGCTGCGCTTCCGGCGACTGACGCTGGCCTGGCTGACCGCCTTCGTACTCTGCCTGTTCGTGCTGCAGCAGATACATCCCTTTTCCCTGGAGGAACAGCGCGAGCCGCTGCTGAAGTGGTTCTTCGGCGCCCTGCTGGCGCTCCTGCTGATGCGGCTGCTGATCCTTTCCTCCTACAACTGGCTCGCCCAGCGCGGCTTCTACCTGCAGCGCGCGGTGATCCTCGGTGCCACGGAAAATGGCCTGCGCCTGGCCAACCACCTGTTGGTCCGCCAGGACTTCCGCTGCGGGCTGGTGGGCATCGTCGACGATCGCTCGGTGAACCGCCTGCCCGAGCACCTGGCCGGATTGCCCTGGCTGGGCGGTACCCGAGACCTGCGCGTCCTCATCGAGGAGCTACGGCTGGATACGGTGTTCATCGCCCTGCCATGGACCGCGGAGCGCCGGATCGACCAGGTAACCCGGGTGCTCAAGCGCCTGCCGGTGAACGTGCTGCTGGTGCCGGACCTGGTAGCGCTGCGCTACGCCCAGTCCCCTCTCGCGGAGGTCGCCGGCGTGCATCTCTTCCGGGTTTCGCGACAGGCGCTGAGCGGCTGGGCGCCGCTGTTCAAGCGCTGCGAGGACCTGCTGCTGACAGGCCTGGTGCTGCCCGTCCTGGCTCTGCCCATGCTGCTGATCGCCCTCGCCATCAAGCTGGATTCGCCGGGCCCGATCCTCTTTCGCCAGAAGCGCTATGGCTACAACGACCGCCTCATCGAGGTCTGGAAGTTCCGCACCATGTTCGCCTGCCAGGCCGACCGGGATGCCGCGCGCCAGACCACCCAGGACGATCCGCGGGTGACGCGGGTGGGCCGCTGGCTGCGGCGGTTGAGCCTCGACGAGTTGCCGCAGCTGCTCAACGTGCTGGGCGGCAGCATGTCGCTGGTCGGGCCGCGCCCCCATGCCACGGCGACCCAGGCAGCCGGCCTCAGGTTCGAGGAGGCGGTCATGGAGTATTCGGCCCGCCACCGGGTGAAGCCCGGCATGACCGGCTGGGCGCAGGTCAACGGGCTGCGTGGCGAAACCGACACCCTGGACAAGATCGAGCGTCGCATCGAGTACGACCTGCGCTACATCGAGGAATGGTCGCTCTGGCTGGACCTGTACATCCTCTGCCGCACGCCGTTCTCGCTGCTCTGGAGCCGAACGGCCTATTAAGCCAACCCTCAGCCCCGCCACCCCATTATCCGGATCGTTGTTTCATCGTCGTATCGCACTGGAGTGCCTTGATGAAGACCGCGCTGATCATTCCGACTCGCAATGCCGAGCGTTATCTCGACCGCCTGTTGCCGGCCCTGGCCGCCCAGACCCTGCAACCCGACGAATTGCTGGTGGTCGATACCCAGTCCCAGGACGCCACGGCGGAGCGCTTCCGCGCCTTCGGCGCGCGCGTCGAGGTGATCCAGCCGCAGCAGTTCAACCATGGCGGTACGCGGCGCTGGGCCAGCCGGCAGGTGGATGCCGAGGTGCTGATCTTCCTCACCCAGGACGCCATTCCCGCCGACCCGGACTGCCTGGCCAATCTGCGCGACGGGCTGTTCGCCGCGCCGGACATCGGCGTCGCCTACGGCCGCCAGTTGCCGCACCTTGACGCCGGCATCCTCGGCGCCCAGGCGCGGGCCTTCAACTACCCGGTCGAGAGCCGCATCAAGCGCCTCAGCGATGCGCCCCAGCTCAAGGTCAAGACCTGCTTCAGCTCCAACTCCTTTTCCGCCTATCGCCGCAGTGCGCTCAAGGATGCCGGCGGTTTTCCCACCGACGTGATCGGCAGCGAGGACGCCTATACCGCGGCGCGCATGCTGCTGCGTGGCTGGGCGGTGCACTACGTGGCCGAGGCCCAGGTGCGGCATTCCCACGACTACCGGCTGCTGGAGGAATTCCGCCGCTACTTCGACATCGGCGTCTTCTACGGTCGCGAAGACTGGATCGCCTCCGCCTTCGGCGGGGCGGCGGGCGAGGGGCGGCGCTTCGTCGAGGCGGAGATCCGCGCCCTGCGCGCCGCCGGCAAGCCCTGGCGGATTCCCGAGGTCCTGCTGCGCAGCGCCTGCAAGCTGCTCGGCTATCGCCTCGGCCATCGGGAGCGGCTGCTGCCCAATGCGCTGAAGCGGCGCATCAGCATGTTTTCCACCTACTGGGCCTGATCCCTATGAAGCGTCGTTTCCTCCGCGGCCTGTTGCTCGGGCCTCTGCTCCTGCTGCTGGGCGCCTGCGGCACCCCGGCCAAGATCGGCCTGCCCGATGCCCGCACCCTGGAGGCGGGGCATGCCGCCTATGCGCAACTCGCCCTGCAGCCGACGCCGCCGGTGCTGGTGCAGCCGGGCGATACCCTGCGCATCTCCCGCGACGCCCGCAGTCCGGCGGAGGAGGATCGCCAGACGCTGTTCGTGGTGCAACCCGATGGCTACATCCACTATCCCTATGTCGGTCGCCTGGCGGTGGCCGGACTGACCCCGGACCAGGTGTCCCAGCGGCTGACCGCGGCGGGCACCCAGCTCTACCGCGAACCCCGGGTCACGGTGAACATCGCCGTGGCGCCGAGCAACCGCATCTTCGTCGGGGGCGAGGTGCACAATCCCTCGGTCTACGAACTCAATGGCCAGGCTTCGGTGGAACAGGCCCTGATCGGCGCCGGCGGCCTGTTGCCCAGCGCTGACAGCGGCAACATCGCCCTGGTCCGGCGGGACGCCAGCGGGCACTACCAGCGCTACTTCTTCGCCTTCAGCGACCTGCTCAGCGGCAACCTGCCGCCGGTAGCGCTGCAGCGGGGCGATCTGATCTTCGTGCCCAAGTCGGGTATCGGCAACGCGGTGGAGGCGGTGGACATGTACTTCACCCGCCTGATTCCCATCAACAAGGGCATCGGCGTGGGCCTCAACTACGACCTCAACCAGAGCGACGTCAGCAACAGCGGCAACACCAACATCCGTACGGTGTGCAGTGCCGGAGCGAATTGCCAATGATCGAGATCCGTTCCCTGCGCGATCTGTTGCGCCTGTTCTTCATCTTCCGACGCGAATTCCGCCTGGCCTTCTTCGTCACCGTGGTGGTGGCCATCCTCGGCGCCTTCCTGCTGCCGCGGCAGTACGAATCCACCGCTCGCCTGCTGGTCAAGCCGGGTCTGAACAATACCTTGCCGATCGAGGCCAGCGACCGGCAGACGCTGGTGGCGCCCAGCACCCAGCGCGATCCCATCCTCGACGAGGAGCAGCTCTTCACCGGCCGGCCGATCGCGCTCAGGGTGGCCGAGAGCTATCTGCAGCTGAGTGCCGGCGCCCGGCCCGATGGCCTGTGGAAGACCATCAAGTGGCAGTTCAAGCAGGCCCTCAACGCGGTAAAGGACGGCCTGCGCGTGGTCCTGCAGAGCCTCGGGCTGGCCGAGGCGCAGAGCCCCGCGGAGCGTCTGGCGGGCGAATTGATCAAGCGCCTGAGCGTCACCCACGAGCCGGGCTCCTCGGTGATGGTCGCCAGCCTACGCTGGGACGATCCGGCGGTGGCGCAGCGGCTGGTCCAGGTATGGGTGGATGCCTACCTGGAATCCCGGACGACGAGTCTGGAGCGCAAGAGCCTCTATGCCTTCTATCAGGAGCAGGCCACCAGCACCGGACGCCGGGTGGAGCAACTCAAGGTGCAACTCGCCGGCTACCTGGGGCGGATCGGCAGCAGCAGCGTGCAGGACTACCTGCATGACCAGAGCAACGCCCTGCAGCGCATGACCGCGGAGCGTTTCCAGACCAGTGCCGAGATCGCCAGTCTCACGACCTCCCTGAACAGCGCCCGGCAGCAGATCGCCGCCCTGCCGCAGCAGGTGATCACCGAGGAATCCAGCACGCTCAACCCGGATCGCCTGGACCTGCAGCGGCAGCTCAATGGCCTGATCGTCGAGCGCGAGCGCCTGCTGCGGGTGTTCCTGCCGGGTACCGAGCCGCTCAAGCAGATCGACCAGAACATCGCCGAGCTCCGGCAGCAGGTGAACCAGCAGGCGGAGCACGTCAAGAGCAGCACCAACCGGGCACCCAACAGCATCGTGGTCAATCTCAGGCAGCAACTGGCCGACGGCACCGTGCGCCTGGCCAGCCTCAAGGCCCAGCTGGCCCAGCAGGACCTGCAGATCAACGGCGTGCGTGCCGAGCTGGAGAAGGTGATGGCCGAGGAGCCGGAGATCAGCCGGGTCATGCGCGAACTGCAGGTCGCCCAGCAGAATTTCCTGCTCTACGCCGACAACCTGGAAAAGGCACGGATCGACCGGGCGCTGGACAGCAGCCGCATCAGCAACATCGCCATCATCGAGCAGCCAACCTTCAATCCCAGCCGGGTGTTTCCCAAGAGTCTGCTGATCATCCTGCTGTGCATCCCGGCGGGCCTCGCGGTCGGCCTGTTGGTGATCTACCTGTGCTACCTGCTCGATCAGCGCATCCACGATGGCGGGCGGTTGCAAGCCCGTTTCGGGGTACCGCTGTGGACCACGCTGCAGGAGCTGGATGATCCACGGCGCGACGACCCGGCCTTCACCGCCAGTCTCTATCGGCTGCTGAGTCAACTGCCGCTGGAGCGGATCCGCGAGCAGGGGCTCAGGCTCGGGCTGACCTCGGCGCGGCATGGCGAAGGTTGCAGCTTCGTCGCCGAGCGGCTGGCCGCCCTGCTGCGTGACCAGGGCTTCAGCGTTCGCCTGCTCGACAGTGCCCAGGACGCGCCGCCGGAAGTCGTGGCGCCGCAGCCGGGCGAGGTCGTGCTGCTGGTGGCCTCGGCCCTCGCCGCCAACAGCCAGGCCTTCCTCTATCTGCACCAGGCCGATCTCATCGCCCTGGTGGTGCGGGCGCGCTCGGGTACCGTGCCGATGCTGGAAAGCACCCTGGCGATGCTCGACACCGCCTTCAAGCGCACCGACGGCATCATCGTCAACTTCCGCCGCTTCGAGGTACCGTCGCGGCTCCTCGATTTCCTGCACCGGACCCGGGGGTAAGCATGCGAATAGCGCTATTGGCACCCCTCCCGCAGGAGCGCAACGGCATCGCCGACTATGCCGTGCATTTCCGGCGGGCCCTGGAGGAGGAGGGGATGGAGGTGCTCATCCCGCTGCGCCATCCCGAGCAGGGCGGCCGCCCCGCGCGGCGGCTGACCGATTTCGACTGGCTCAGCGTGGACGTGGTCCATGCCGAGCTGGGCGGCGGCCGGGTACGGGAGTACGAGACCCTGCTGCGGTTGCGCCAGCGCTATCCGCGGCTGCCCATCACCGTCACCGTGCACGATCCGGAGCGCCTGGTGTGGCGGCGCCGGCAACAGCCCTGGCCGCTGAGCCTGCTCATGCAGCAGCGCTCGCCCTGGCCACAGGTGGCCACCGTCCTGGGCGATCCCTTCACCCTACGCGAGGAGCGGGCGCTGGCGGCGAGTCTGACGCAACTGGTGACCCTCACCGAGACCGGCGCCGAGGCGCTGCGTCGCCGTCTACGCCTGGTGCCGGCCAAGGTCTCCGCTGTACCCCATGGCAACGCCTCGCTGCCCTGGGCCCCGTTGCCACCCCGCGAGCCCCTGCGACTGCTCTACTTCGGCTTCATCTATCGCGGCAAGGGCATCGAGGATCTGCTGGACGCCTTCGCCACGCTGCTGACCCAGCGCCCCGACTGGCGTGGTCGCATCCGTCTCACCCTGGCCGGGGGAACCGCGCCGGAGATCACCTTCGCTGCCCAGAGCGATTACCTGGGTGAGCTGCGTGAGCGCGCCAGTCGCCGCGGCCTGGACGACTGCCTGGACTGGCAGCTGGACGTTCCGCAGGAGGCCATCGCCCCGACCATCCAGGCCCATCATCTGCTGGTGCTGCCCTACCGGGAGTCGCGCAAGCTGGCGATCCTCGGCGCCCAGCGGGGCACCAGCGGGGTACTGTCCTGGGCCCTGGCTTGCGGCCGGGGGGTGATCGCCTCCGACGCCCGCGCCTTCGCCGAGGAGCTGTCCCATGGCAACGGCGTCACCTATCCCCAGGGCGACGTGGCCGCCCTGACGCGGCGCCTGTGCGAGTTGGTCGACCAGCCCGCCTGCCTGGACGCCTGGGCGGAGCGGGCCGCGCGACTGGGTCATGAGCGCCAGTGGCGGATCACCGCCCAGCGTTTCCGTCAGGTATTCGAGCAGGCCAGCCGAGGGCATACCGATGCGCGTCATTAGAAAGGGCGGCTTGGCGGCCGCCTGCGTGCTCGCGCTACTCGGCGCCACCCAGGGGCTGGCCGAGCAACGGCTACAGGGGCCGCGGCCGGTGGTCTGGCGGGATTTCCTCGGCGTCAACGCGCACTTTCTCTGGTTCAGCCCGGAGCAGTACCAGCGGCAGATGGACCGTCTGCAAGACCTCGGCCTGGAATGGACTCGCGTCGACCTGCACTGGGACATCATGGAGCCGGAGCAGGGCCGCCTGCGCACCGCGGAGCTGGATCAACTGACCCAGGTCATGAGCGCCCGCCAGCTGAAGACGGAAATGTACCTGGTAGGCAGCCCGGACTTCGCCAGCAGCGGTCCGTTCGGCATCGCCAATCGCGGCGCCTATCCCCCCCGGGACCCGGCGCTCTATGCCGCGAGCCTGGTGAAGTTCGCCCAGCGCTATCCCTCGGTGCAGGCCTGGCAGGTGTGGAACGAGCCCAACCTGCCCAGCTTCTGGCAACCCTTCGAAGATCCGGAACGCTACGCCCGACTGCTGCAGGTCAGTGCCGCCGCGCTGCGTGCCGAGGCGCCTGGCCGCCAGGTGGTGATGGGGGGCATGGCCTACTACAGTCAGATGCCGATACGGGGTGGCCTGATGCTCGAGGCCCTGGGCAAGCTCGGGGTGGCCCAGCTGGGCACGGTCATCGCCTACCACCCGTACTCGCAGTACCCCGAAGGCGACGATCCCAAGGCTCGCGACTTCGTCGAGCGTGCCCAGTTGCTCAATGCCCGGTTGCGCGCCATCCAGCCGCCGGCGATCTGGGCGGACGAGTGGGGCTGGTCGAGCTATCCCGGGCCCAAGGAAGAGCAGGACATCATCGGCGAACAGGGGCAGGCGGACTTCGTCCTGCGCCGCCTGGCGTTGATGAGCGCCCTGGACTACGACCGTATCTTCCTCTTCGCCCTGAGCGACCTGGACAGCCGCGCCAGCGTCCGTGACCAGCACTACGGCCTGCTGCGTCTGGATGGCAGTCCCAAGCCGGTGTACCAGGCCCTGCAGCGGTTCCTGACCCTCACCGGTCCGCGCCTGCTGCCCGAGACGCCGCCTGTCCTGGTCGGGGCGCCCGATGACCTCTACAGCATCGCCTGGCGCCGCGACGACGGCAGCCGGATCTGGCTGTTCTGGTCGGCCGGGCAGGAGCGAGTCCATCTGCCGGGAATCACCCAGGCGACGCTGCACGATCCCCTGACTGGCGAAAGCCGCGAGCTGAGCGGGGCCGACGGCGTCGACGTCCAGGCCAAGGGCAGTTTGCAGCTGCTGACGTGGAAATGAGGCTGCCATGACCTTCGCCTGCCGCGAGTTACGCCTTCTCTGGGTACTGCCCTATCTGCCCTGGCCGCTATCCAGTGGCGGCAAGACCCGCGTCTACCATCTACTGCGGGCCCTGGCCCAGCGCGGGCATCGCATCACCCTGCTGGCGCAGAGCAAGACACCGCCAGACGCCACGGCCCGCGCCGCCCTCGAACCCTGGCTGGAGCGCCTGGTGATCCTGCCGCGGCGCCCCTTGCGCCATCCGCAGACGCTGGCCGCCATCCTGTTTTCGTCCTGTCCGCTCTTGGCGAGCGTCAATGGCTTCTCCACGGCCACCCGGAAGACCTTCGGCGAGTTGCTGGAACAGTCGTGGGATCTCGTCCACATCGATCATAGCTACAGCTGCGAGCCTTATCTGCCGCTGCTCGATAGCCGCGCCCAGCCCTGGGTGCTCATGGAGCACAACCTGGAATCCGCCCTGGGCGGGGCCACCTACGGCCAGCTGCCGCGGGCACTCGCCGGCTTCGTGCACTACGACCAGTGGCGCTACCGGCGTTGGGAACGCCGCGTACTGGGCGCCGCCGACCAGGTGGTGGCGGTGACCGACGACGATGCGCGGTTGCTGGCGCAGGTGACCGGGCGTTCGGTACCGGTGGTGGTCAATGCCGTGGACAGCGCCCGCTTCGCCAGCGTGAGTCCCGATTTCGGCAGCCAGCGCCTGCTCTTCGTCGGCAACTTCGAGTACGCCCCCAATCTGGATGCGGTGGAGTGGGCGGTGCGCGAGATCATGCCGCGGCTCTGGCAGCGCTTTCCGCAGGCGCGCCTGCAGATCTGCGGTCATGCCATGCCCGAACACTGGCCGCAGACCTTCAGCGATCTGCGCCTGGAGTGGTCCGGCTTCGTCCCCGACCTGCGCGATGCCCAGGGGCAGGCGGCGATCTTCCTGGCGCCGTTGCGCCAGGGTGGTGGTTCCAAGCTCAAGGTGATCGAGGCCCTGGCCGCGGGGCTGGCGGTGGTCAGTACTCGGCAGGGCGCCTCTGGTCTCGGGGTTCAGCCGGGACGGGAGCTGCTGCTGGCGGACGACGCGGCCGGCCTGGCCGCGGCCCTGGCGGACCTGCTCGACCAGCCGAACAGAGCGGCGGCCCTGGGTGAGGCCGGACGGACCTATGCCCGTGCCCGGCACGACTGGCAAACCGCGGCCACCCAGCTGGAAACCGTCTATGCGGACGTCCTGACGCAATGGGAGAAGGCAAGGTGCTCGTAGGTCTGGATTATCGTCCGGCGCTGATCGCGCCCCATTCCGGCATCGGCCGCCAGGTCCGGGCGCTGGAAACCTACCTGGAGCAGTTGCCGGGCGTGGCGGTGCGCCGCTTCGGTTGCCTGCCGGTGGGTTATCCCCTGCGCGGTCAGGTGGAGACACCGGTCCAGGACATGCCCCTGCTCGGTCAGCACCGACCGCGGCAGCGCCTGGTCTTCGAGGCGGGCTTTCTGCCCGGACGCCTGCGGCAGCTCAAACCCGATGTCTACATCGCGACCGCCAACATGGGACTGCCGTTGGGGCGCGTACCCGGTGTGCGCCAGGTAGTGCTGATCCATGATCTCTTCCAGTTGACCCAGGTCAATCGCCACGCCTCGGCCTGGCGCGCCAAGGCCTATCGCCTGATCGACCGGTCTTCCATCGCCTATTCACTGGCTAGGGCGACCCGCATCTGGACCCCTTCGGCCTTCACCGCGGCAGACGTCGCCGCGCTTTTTCCACGGGTTAGCCAACGAATCCGACTGCTGCCCAATCTGGTCGAACTGTCCTCGGAGCCCGCTGCAGACGTACCCGGGCTGGTGCCGGGCTACTGGCTGGCGGTGGGCACCCGGGAGCCGCGCAAGAACATCGCCCGGCTGGTGGCGGCCTGGCAGGCGGCGCGCGCCGTCGCCGCCGTGCCGGACCTGGTACTGCTCGGCCAGGCGGTCGACCTGCCGCCCGAACTGCGCGGGCTGCCCGGACTGATCTGCCTGGACGGCCTCGACGAAGGCCAGCTCAAGGGCCTCTACCGCAACGCCGATCGCCTATGGCAACCTTCCTACGCCGAGGGCTTCGGCCTGCCGGTGGTGGAAGCCCTGGCCATGGGCACGCCGGTGGCCTGCGCCTGGGGCTCGTCGCTGGACGAAGTGACGCCGCCCTGGGCACCGCGCTTCGATGCCTTCGACGTACCGGCCCTGAGCCGCCTGATGGTGGAGCTGGCTACGCCGGCGCCCCGTGACGAGCAGGGGCCGGCCTGGTTCGCGCGCTTCGCCGGTCCGGCCTACGCCGCACGCCTGGCCGAGGCGCTGCAGGAATTGCTGCAGTGAGTCGGCTCGGCACCCTGGTCGCCCTGGTCTTCGGCGTGTTGTTCGGCGCCTTGCTGTGTTTCTTGCCGGTGGCCAAGGTCGTCATCGTCGCCGCCGGGTTCGTCCTGCTGCTGGTGCTGTTGCAGCACCCCTTGCTGGGGCTGCTGCTGTTCGCCGTGACGGCCACCGCGATCCCCTACACCACGGTGGAAGTGGGGGTGCGCACCACGGTGAGCGAGGCGCTGTTGGGCATGACCTGGCTCGGGGTGGCGTGGCAGGCCTTTCTCGGCCGCTACGACCGGCAGTGGCGCTGGCTGTCGACCGAGCGGGCCCTGCTGGCGCTGATGCTGTTCAGTGCCGTGTCCTTCGTGGTGGGGCAGGTGATCATCGCCGCCCCCGGCAGCGGGCCGGTCAACTGGGTGCGCTGGCTGCTGAATCTGTCGGTGCTGTTCCTGGTGCCCCTGCTGCTGCCCGACGAGCGCGCCCGCGATCGGCTGCTGGTGGCCCTGTTGCTGGGCAACCTGCTGATGCTGGTGGTCTCCATCGGCTACTTCCTCAAGGATCGCAACGCCATGGGCATGCTGCCGCTGCTCACCTCCCTGAAGTACGCCCATCCCGAGGCGGTCAAGGACATCTTCTCCGGCAACTACACGCGCATGGCCTCGCCCTGGGTCCATCCCAACCTCACCGGCGGCGCCCTGGCGCTGTTCATTCCCCTGGCACTGTTCTATGGCTGGACGCAGGCTGGCTGGCGGCGCTGGCTGGGCTTCGCCGTGGCACTGCTGGGCTGCGCCGGCCTGCTGCTGAGCATCTCGCGAGGCGCCATCCTGGCCCTGGCGCTGGTGTTGCTCTGGCTGAGCTCGCGCAAGGTGCCCTACAGCGGTCGCATCATCGGCCTGGCGATCCTGGTCGGCGTGCTGTTGGTGGCCGCCTATCCGCCGCTGCAGGAGCGGCTGGCGACCATGTTCTCCGCGACCAACGCCAGTACCGAGGTGCGGATGGATGAATACACCCATTTCCCCGAGGTCATGACCCGTTATCCGCTGGGCATCGGCTTCAAGGTCGACCCGCCGGTGCCGGGCAGCGGCCTGCTGGGCATCTCCAACCTCTGGCTCAACTTCATCTACAAGATGGGCATTCCCGGCATGCTGCTGTTCGTCTTGGTGACCCTGCGCTGGTGGCACGAGTGCCGGCCGCGCGGGCCCATCCCCCAGGTCACCCGGGACAATGCCCTCTGGCTGGGCAGCAGTTGCGGGGTGGCGGCGGCCCTGCTCACCGGCCTCTTCGATCACTATTTCAGCTTCACCAACGTGCTGATCGCGCTGTTCTGGCTGCTGCTCGCCCTGAGCCTGCAGCAGGCCCGCGCCCATCCGGAATTCGCCGGCCCCGAAACCCCGCCACGGACGACCCCACCATGAAGCATCGTGTTGCCATACCCCTGGATCTGCGTGCCGAGCTGGCGCAGGAAGCCCGCGCGCTGGGCGTGGACGAAGCCCAGCTGGCCGAGGCGCTGGCGTGGATGCTGGCGAACGACGTGGCCTTCGAAGAAGGCGAGGGCCAGGCCCGTCGCTACTCGATCTGCTCGGTGGACATCGAGCCACGCATCACCCATCCCCTGGCGCAACGCTGGTTCGCGCGCCTCAAGCGTCTGGTGCCCGCCAGTTTCGTGCCGCTCTATGGCTACAATCTGGCTACCCTGCGTGATCGCGGCCTGCGGGTCTGGGAGCAGCTCTACAACATCTTCATCAACAAGATTCCCAGCCACACGGTGCGCCTGGCCTGGCTGCGCCTGGGTGGTGCCAGGATCGGCAAGGGTTCCTCGATCTGGCGCAATACCGAGGTGCTCGGCATCGAGAACCTGCGCATGGGCGCGGACAGTGTCATCGCCTGGCACTGCCAGGTGGACGCTCGCGCCGGGCTGATCATCGGCGACCACGTCGCCATCGCTTCCCATGTGCTGATCATCGCCGGCAGCCACGACCTGGCCGCGCCGGAGTTCTGGTCGGTGTCGGCGCCCATTCGCATCGACGACTATGCCTGGATCGCTTCCCGTGCCCTGGTCGGCCATGGCTCCCACATCGGCCGTGGCGCCGTGGTCACCGCCAATACCGTTGTGGCCAAGGTGGTGCCGCCCTACAAGATCGTCGGCGGCAGCGGCGCCAAGGTGATGGGGGAGCGGCCCCATGAACTGAATTATCGGGTGGGTGGCAAGGGGCTGTTCACCTTCCTGCATTGAGGATCGCCATGTTCGGCTCCACGCTCTGGTTGACGCTGGCCACCCTGGCCGGGCTGGTCCTGGGTTTCGCCCGGGAGTGGCTGCTGGTGCACGCCTGGGGCGCGGGCCTGACCAGCGACGCCTTCCTGGTCGCCCTGTTCCTGCCCGAGGCGCTGCGCACCGCCCTGGCGGCGGGACTGCTGAGCAACGCCGCTTTGCCGCTCTATCAGCAGCGCCTCGGGGCCGACCGCGCGCGGTGGCTGGCGGCCCTGGCCCCGAGCATGCTGTTGCTGGGCGCTGGGCTGGCCCTGCTGCTGACCCTGGGCGCCGGCGCCTGGACCGGCGTGGTGGGCGCCGGTCTCAGCGAGACGGGGGGGGAACTGGCCGCCGAGGCGCTGAAGATCCTCGCCTGGTGCCTCCCGGGACTGCTGCTGCATGGCCTGTTCGGCGTGGCGGCGCTCACCCGCGAGCGCTACCTCCTCACCGGTTGCGGCTCGCTGCTGTTCAACCTGCCGCCGGTGGCCTGCCTGCTGCTGCGCGGCAGTGCCGTCTCGGTCGAGGAGCTGGCTTGGAGCTGCGTGGCCGGCAGTCTGCTGATGCCGCTGTCGCTGCTGCCCACGGCCTGGCGCGAAGGCTGGCGGCCCTGGCGCTGGCCGGATCCCGGTGCCGTCGGTCGCGAGCTGGCGACACGCCTGGGGCCATTGCTGGCCAGCGCCCTGGCCAGCAATGGCCTGGCGCTGTTGGAGCGGATGGTGGCGTCCTGGCTGGGGGAAGGCGTGGTGACCTGGGTCAACCTGGCGCGCAAGCTCATCAACCTGCCGCTGGTGGCCCTGATGAGCCTCAACCAGATTCTCATGGCGCTGATGAGCGGCCGTGTCTGGGATGCGCGCCTGGCCCTGCTGCGGGTGGGGCTGCAGTGCGCCGTGCTGCTGACGGTGCCGGCCATGGTCGGCATCGTCACCACGGCGCCGGCGCTGGTGGCCCTGTTGCTGCCGACGCAGGCCGGCAGCGAACGCCTCGCCCTGTTGCTGGTGTGGTTTTCGGCGCCCCTGGCGGTGGGGGCCTGGAATGCCATGCTGGCCCGCTATGCCTATGCCGGCGGCGATACCCGCCTGCCGCTGCGCTGCGAGTTGGCGGGCAATCTGGTCAATGCCCTGGCGCTGCTGGTACTGCCCAGTGTCCTGGGCACGGTGGGCATCGCCGTGGCTGCCTTGTTCGGGCTGCTGACCACCACGGCCTGTCTGCTGCGGCGTCTCGAGCTGTTCGCCGAGGTCGCCTGGCGCGATCAGGGGCTGCTGGCCTTCTGCAGTTTCTGCGTGGCGCTGTTGCTGGGGGACTGGTGGCGCACCTTGCCCAGCCTGCCTCTGCTGGCGCTCGGCATCCTGGCCGGGGCGGTCCTGCTGGGCGCCCTGGCCTGGCGCTGGAAGCCCTGGCGCGCCTGAGAACCTGTTCACGATCCGCTGCGCGTCGGCCAAACCGCGTTGAAAATGGCCTGGGTCGCCAGCCCGGCCTGGGCGGCTCCGTCGCACTGCTCATTTACCACGCGTGAACCCGAGCGCGAGTCCGACCCGCTTCCTCAGCCCTTTGATTCGCTGGCGCTCACCCTGCGGGCCAGCCGTTGGCTGTTACTCCCGTTGGTCGTTGCGCCTGGTTTGGCTCTAGCTCGCGAGATCGTGAACAGGTTCTGAGGAATCAGGCGCTGGCCTGGTCGGCGAAGCTCAGCGCCTGCTGCAGCGCCGCCTGGCCCACCACCTCGCCGATCACCAGGATCGCCGGGCTCTTCAGCTGGAAGAGGGCGGCGTCCACCTGCAAGTCCTGCAGCGTCGAACGGCATTCGCGCTGGCTGGGCAGGGAGGCGTTCTCGATCATGGCCACCGGAGTGGTCAGCGCCAGGCCACCTTCCAACAGGCCCTGCTGGATTTCGACCAGGCGAGCGACGCCCATGTAGACCACCAGGGTGGTACCGGTCGCCGCCAGGGCGCTCCAGTTGGGCGCGCTGTCGTCCTGGGTGTGGGCGGTGACCAGGGTCACGCCGCGGGCCACGCCCCTCAGGGTCAGAGAGATGCCGCAAGCGGTGGCACCGGCGAGGCCGGCGGTGATGCCGTTGACGATCTCGCTGTGCACGCCACGGGCGGCCAGCCATTCGGCTTCCTCGCCGGCGCGGCCGAAGATGCAGGGATCACCGCCCTTGAGCCGGGCCACGCAGCGACCCTGGCGGGCGTAACGCAGCATCAGGCGATGGATGAAGGCCTGGGGCGTGGAACGGCAGCCGCCGCGCTTGCCCACGCGAATCACCCGGGCACCGGGGCAGTGTTCGAGGACAGCCGGATTGACCAGGTCGTCGATCATCACCACCTCGGCCTCGCCCAGGGCGCGCACGGCCTTGAGGGTGAGCAGCTCGGGATCGCCGGGGCCGGCGCCGATCAACCAGACTTTCCCGCTCATGGGGGTTACCTCTCGTGTTCAGGGGTGACTGTAACGCAAAAAAAAGGCGTCCCGCTGCATGCAGCTGGGACGCCTTTGTCCTGGAGCGCCTTTCCTCGCCGTTGAAGAAAGACCTATGTTGTCTGGGGGTTTGCAGGCTTCGTGCCAGTTGCCCGTGCGAGTCGAACCGCGGCTTCGCGTGCTGTGCGGGCAGCAAGATCGCCCCGTTTCGAGGCAAGGTGCCTCGAAACGGGGCGAATCCTCAGGCCACGGCGCCGGGGTGGCCGTGCTTCTCGTAGAGGAAGCTCAGCACCGCGTGGCGATAGCCGTTGTAGCGCGGATCGTCCACCAGGGTGATGCGATCCCGCGGCCGCGGCAGGTCGATGGTGAGGATCTCGCCGATGGTGGCCGCCGGGCCGTTGGTCATCATCACGATGCGATCCGAGAGCAGCACCGCCTCGTCCACGTCATGGGTGATCATCATGACGGTGTTGCGCAGTTCGCTCTGGATGCGCATCACCTCGTCCTGCAAATGCGCCCGAGTGAGGGCGTCCAGGGCGCCGAAGGGCTCGTCCAGCAGCAGCACCTTGGGCTCCATGGCCAGGGCGCGGGCGATGCCGACCCGCTGCTTCATGCCACCGGAAATCTCGCTGGGCCGCTTGTGCAGGGCATGGCTCATGTTGACCATTTCCAGGTTGTGCAGCGTCCAGGCCTGGCGCTCTGCCTTGCTCTTGGTGCCCTTGAACACCTTGTCCACCGCCAGGGCGACGTTCTCGTAGACCGTCAGCCAGGGCAGCAGCGAGTGGTTCTGGAACACCAGACTGCGCTCCGGGCCGGGACCGCGGACCTCGCGGTTCTCCAGCAGGATCGAGCCTGAGGTGGGTTCGATCAGGCCGGCGACGATGTTGAGCACCGTCGACTTGCCGCAGCCGGAGTGGCCGATGATGGAAATGTACTCGCCGCGTTCGATCTTGAGGTTGACGTCGCGCAGCACCGTGGAGGTCATGCCGTTGCGGGTGAAGCTCTTGTCGACCTGCTCGATGCTGAGATAAGGCTGGGCCATGGGGAATTCCTCTAGTTCGCGGTGCCGCGGGTGACCAGGCGGCCGATGAGGGCCACCAGCCGGTCGAGCAGGAAGCCGATGACGCCCACGTAGACCAGCGCCAGGATGATGTCGCTGATGCGCGAGGCGTTCCAGGCATCCCAGATGAAGAAGCCGATGCCCACGCCACCGATCAGCATCTCGGCGGCGATGATGGCCAGCCACGACAGACCGACGCCGATCCGCAGGCCGGAGAAGATGTAGGGCGCCGCCGCTGGCAGCATGATCTTCTGGAAGTATTCCCAGCCGTTCAGGCGCAGGACCCGTGCCACGTTGCGGTAATCCTCGGGGATGTTGCGGATGCCTACCGAGGTATTGATGATGATTGGCCAGATGGCGGTGATGAAGATGACGAACAGCGCCGAGGGGTGGCTGTCCTTGAAGCCGGCCAGGGACAGCGGCAGCCAGGCCAGCGGCGGCACGGTGCGCAGTACCTGGAACAGCGGGTCGAGGCCGCGCATGGCCCAGGCCCACTGGCCCACCAGCACGCCCAGGGCGATGCCGGCCACGGCGGCCATCAGGTAGCCGTAGGCGACGCGCTCGAGGCTGGCCAGCAGTTGCCAGGCCATGCCCACGTCGTTGCCGCCGTTGTCGTAGAAGGGCTGGGTGATCAGCTCCCAGGTGTCGCTGACCACCTGGCTCGGGGGCGGCAGGGCCGCACCGGGGCGACTGCACAACAGTTGCCAGACGATCAGCAGCACGGCGCCCACCACCAGCGGGGGCAGGCCGTTGCGCAGCACCTGCTGGCCGAAGCGACGCAGACGGGTGTGCGGGCGAAAGGTCGCGAGGGCCTTGGGCGGCCGGGTGTGGGCGTTCATGGGCGGCACTCCTAGGGGGATGGGGACGTCAGGCCTTGAGCGTCAGGCTGGCGAGATAGGCCTTGGGGTCGGCGGGATCGAACACCTTGCCGTCGAAGAAGGTTTCCTTGCCGCGCGAGTTGCCGCTGGGGATGTCGCCGGCCGGGACGCCGATGGCCGCCGCCGCTTCACGCCAGAGATCGGAGCGGTTGACCTTGGCGATCAGGCCCTGGGCATCCAGGTCACCGGGCAGATAGCCCCAACGCTGGTTCTCGGTGATGAACCAGAGGTCGTGGCTCTGGTAGGGGAAGGAGGCATGTTCGTTCCAGAACTTCATCAGGTGCGGACTGTTCTGTACCACCCGGCCGGTGCCGTAGTCGAAGGTGCCCTGCAGGCGGCCGACCACGTCCTCGGCGGGCGCGCCGATCCAGCGACGCTTGGCGCAGATCTCGGCGACCTTCGCCTTGTTTGCCGCCACGTCGCAGTATTGCTGGGCTTCCAGCACCGCCTTGAGCAGCGCCACGGTAGCCTTGGGATTGGCCTGGACGTAGTCGCCGCGCAGGGCCAGGGCCTTTTCCGGGTGATTGGCCCAGAGCTCGCCGGTGGTCAGGGCGCTGTAGCCGATGTTCTGCTTGATCAGCTGGGCGTTCCAGGGCTCGCCGACGCAGAAGGTGTCCATGTTGCCCACCTTCATGTTGGCCACCATCTGCGCCGGGGGCACCACCATGGTGGTGATGTCCTTGTTCGGATCGATGCCGTTGGCCGCCATCCAATAGCGAATCCAGAGGTCGTGGGTGCCGCCGGGGAAGGTCATGGCGGCCGAGGTCTTCTTGCCGCTGGCCTGGCGTGCGGCCAGGGCGCTCTTGAAGCCGCTGGCGTCGAGGCCGATATTCTGTTCCCTGTAGTCGTTGGACAGGGAGATCCCCTGGCCGTCGACGTTCAGCCGTGCCAGCAGCGCCATGGGCAATGGCTGGCCATTGGGCGTGATCTTGCCCGCGGCCAACTGATAGACCATGGGCGTGAGGATGTGCGCGCCGTCGATGCCATTGGCCGCCGAGCCCAGCACCAGGTTGTCGCGGGTGGTGCCCCAGGAAGACTGCTTGAGCACCTCCACCTCGGTCATGCCGTACTTGGCGAACAGCCCCAGCTCATCGGCGACGAACAGTGGTGCGGCATCGGTGAGGGCGATGAAGCCAAGCTTGGCCTTGGGCGTCTCCACGGCATCGCTGCCGGCTGCCCAGGCGGCGGACCTCAGGCCAGCCGGCAGCAGCGTGAGCGCGGCGCCAGCGCCCAGTACGCCGAGCGACTGCTTGAGAAAACTGCGGCGGGGGAGTCCGCGACCGGCCTGGTCATCGTTACGGGAGCTGTCGTCCATCGTCCTATCCTTATTTCTCGGGCACAAAAAAAGGCATCCACTCTCGGCAGGCCTTGGCTGCGAGCGTGGACACCTTCGTCCGGGGATTGCTGTGGGAGCGCCAGGCGCTCGACAGGACTTTTTGCAGGGACTGTGCCAAGCCCGAAATCCCGGCCGATCCACACCTTTTACCGGTCTCGGGCGCACAGTCGCGGGGCGTTCCGGTGCCTGGGTGCGCCCTGGCGGCGCATGGAGGGTGCTGGATTGGCTAGTGCTCGAAGATGGCCCGCGCTGAATGCTGAATAATGCTAGAGCTCCTGCCCGAGCAACTGCCGGACCAGCTCGGGCAACGGTCGGCCGCTGCGCATCGCCAGTTGCTGCAGATGCTGGTGGGCGTCTGCTTCCGGCAGCTGCAGCTGCTGCATGAGTTGTTGCTTGGCTCGCTCCAGCAGCTTGCGCTCGACCAGGGAACGGCGGCTTTCCTGGAGTTCCGCCTCCACCTCGTGCAGGCGGCGGGTCTGCTCGTGCAGCAACTCGAGGATGCCGGGCTGGCCTTCGCCCGGCCGGGCTTCAGCCAGCGGATTGGCGGTCAGGCTGAACAGCAGCGGCGTGCTCGGCTCACGGTCGAGTTCGGCCAGGCGCCGGGACAGCTTGCGATGGCTGTCCAGGTCCGCCTGGGCCTGGGCGATGCTCTTCGCACAGCGCGCGCGGAGTTCCAGTACCAGGTGCTGGGCGACGGCCTGCATGGCGTCCAGGCGGCGGGTATTGAGTTCGAACCAGAGTTCGGCCAGCGCCGGCTCCACCTGGGCACTCGCCGAGGTGCGCTGGGCGACGCCACGCAGCCGTTCGATCTGCTGCCGCGAAGCGCAATCCTGCACCTCGTGCCAGAGCGCCAGGGCCTGGGGATCGGCATGATCGAGGAAGCCGGCGAAGCAACGGGCCTGGCCACTGTCCAGGTCGTCGAGACGGGCCAGCAGGACGACATCGAAATGACCTTGGGCGAAGCCGACCACTCCGGTCGCCCGGGCCTGGCCCGCCAGTTCCTTGCCCTGCATGAAGTTGAACAGCGCCACCAGGGTTCGGCTGAGACCAGGGTCGCTCGCCGTGTCGGCAGCCTCGAAGATGACCGCCAGCAAGCCGCCGATCAGGTGCGAGAAGGCCGTGGTGGCCTCTTCCATCCCCAGGCGCCGGTCGAGAATGCCGCGCCTCAGGCCGGGCAGGCCATCGAGCAGATGCAGGACGCAGGCGATACGGTTGAGCAGGCGCGGGCGATCCTGGGCCACGCTGGCGTCGAGGGTGTCCAGGCATTCGCGCAGGCGCGTCTCGCTGCAGCGCGTCGTCGCCGAATGCTGTTGCAGGGCGCTGCAATAGCGATCGCTGCCCGTCCCCAGCAGGATATTGCTGAAACCGCGTTCACGTTGCAGGTCATGCACCAGAGCGCTGGCGTCCTCCACCAGCTCGCAGGTCAGGGCAAGGCCCTCCAGTTGCTGCAGTTCGCAACGGCGGGCCGCAAGCATGAAACGCAGGGCAGGGGGCATCTGGCGATCGGACATGGGGCGAGACTCGGACAGGAGGCTGGCCAATGGCCTGCAAAAGCTGCTCCAATCCGCGCTTTCTCAGAACCTGTTTACGATCTCTTGGACTAGAGCCAGACAAGGCAAAAACAGCTGAGGAAGCGCAGTCTACAAGTTGTAAATGAGCATTCCGAAGCTGTTTTAACGCCGTATGGCCGACGGCCAGAAGATCGCAAACAGGTTCTCAGTGGCGATAGAGCCACAGCAGCACCATTACCAGGTTGCCGAGCAGCGACAGGGCGGCGACCACCTGCCAGGTGCGCAGTGGATCGCGGTGCAGCAGCGGTAGGGCGCGGACGGCGGGTTGCCGCTCGCCCTGTTCCAGTCGCAGCAGGGCCTCCTCGGCGGTCTCGAAGCGATCCCTGGGGTCGACCGCCACGGCGCGCTGCAGCCAGTCCTCCAGCCACGCCGGCGCATCGGGGCGGCGCCGCAGCACGCTGGCGGGGGTGGCGAAACGCGGTCGCTGGAAGGGCTCGACTTCGCCATAGGGATAGCTGCCGGTGAGCAGCTCGTAGAGCGTGACGCCGGCGGCGTAGAGATCCTGGGCCGGACTCGGGATGGCACCTTCGAAGGACTCGGGGGCTCGGTAGCTCGGCGTGCCGGGAGTGTCCTGCAGGTCCTGGGACAGCTGGGGGCAGTAGGCCAGGCCGAAGTCCAGCAGGCGCAGTTCGCCATCCTGACCACGGTGCAGGTTGTCCGGCTTGATGTCGCGGTGGAGGATGTTGCGCCTGTGCAACTGACCGAGGGCGCGCAAGAGGCGGGAGGCTACGTCCAGCCAGTCGGCCAGCGCCAGGGGGCCTTCGCTGCGCAGTTGCTGCGCCAGGGTGCGGCCGGAATATTCCCGCTGCACGAAGTAGAGGTGGGCTCGTCGCGGCAGCGGATGCACCTCGACGAAGGCGCGTCCGGCAACGCGGCGCAGGAACCATTCCTCCATCAGCAGGGCATGGCCGGCGAGGGTGTCGTGCTGGAGGTTGGCTGGCAGCGTCTTGAGCAGCCAGGGGCGACCGTTCTCGTCCTGGACCCGGTAGAGCAGCGACTGGCGCGACTCGCCGAGCCGCTCCAGCACCGTCCAGCCTTCGAAGCGCTGGCCGGGCTTGAGGGCCGGCAGCGGCGGCCAGGTGTCCGCGCTGGCCAGGGTGTCGGCCAGGGACACGTCGGGCAGCCGGTCGACGCGCACCAGCAAGGCGCTGGCATTGTCCTGGCCACCGGCATGCAGGGCCCCGGCCACCAGGGCCTGGGCGGTGGCGTCCGGGTCGCTCACGCCATCGGCGAGGATGCGCCTCATGCTGTCCTCGCCCAGGGCCGCCCAGACGCCATCGCTCACCAGCAGCAGGGTCTCGCCGGCTTCGAGTTCGCCTTCGCGGAAGTCCACTACCAGGTGAGTCTCCAGCCCCAGGGCCCGGGTCAGCACATGCTGCATGCCGGTCTGCTGCCAGACGTGGTCGACGGTGAGGCAGGTCAGCTTGCCGCCGTGCCAGCGATAGGCGCGGCAATCGCCAACATGGGCCAAGGTAAAACGCCGTCCGCGGATCACCAGGGCGGTCAGGGTGGTCAGCAGCGGCTGGCCGTTGCCGGCGGCCTGCAACCAGCGATTCTGCGCCAGCAGCAGCCGTTCCAGGGCCTGGGCCACCGGCCAGGTTTCCGGAGTGGAATAGTAATCCTGGGCCAGGGCCTGCAGGGTGGCGCGGGCGGCCAGGCCACCGTCCGGGCAGCCACTGACGCCATCGGCCAGGGCGAACAGATGCCCCTTGGTCGCCGCCAGGGCCGCACTGGGCTGGACGCTGCGCAGGGCATCCTGGTTTTCCTTGCGCGGGCCGGTCGCGGTGGCTTCGGCGGTGACGAGTTCTAGGGGCATGGACGAGGCGCCAGGGCAGGGGTAGGCAGGCCGATGCAAAAGCGATACCCACTACCCGGGCGCCCAGCCGCCCGTCCGCTCGGCGCCATCACCAGATTTCCACGCGCTTGTCCGCCGGCCGCACCATGGCGTCGCCGGCCTGGCAGCTGAATGCCTGGGCGAAGGCCGGCATGTTGGACGGCGCCCCGATGGCGCGGAATCTCATGGGCGCATGGGGATCGGTGTTGAGCGAAAGCCGCAGCTGTTCCTCGCGTACCGAGCTGCGCCACACCCGCGCCCAGTTGAGGAAGAAGCGCTGCTGCTGGGTGTAGCCGTCGATCTTCCGGGCAGCTTCTGTCGGCTTCTTGGCCAGCGCCAGTTGCAGGGCATCGTAGGCGGCATTGATGCCGCCAAGGTCACCGATGTTCTCGCCCAGGGTGAGCTTGCCGTTGACGTGCAGCTCGGGGTGGTCCGGCAGGGGGTGATAGTTGTCGAATTGCTCGACCAGCTTGCCGGTGCGGGCCTCGAAGGCCTTCCGGTCGGCCGAGGTCCACCAGTCCACCTGGTTGCCGGCACCGTCGAACTTGCTGCCCTGGTCGTCGAAGCCATGGCTGGCCTCGTGGCCGATCACCGCGCCGATGCCGCCGTAGTTGATGGCATCGTCACCGTCCGGATAGAAGAACGGCGGCTGCAGGATGGCGGCCGGGAAGTTGATGGTGTTGTCGGTGGAGCTGTAGTAGGCATTGACCGTCTGCGGGTACATGCCCCATTCCTGGCGGTCGGTGGGCTTGCCGATCTTGGCCAGGTCGTGGTGATAGTTGAAGCGCGAGGTGGCCTCCAGGTTGGCATAGAAGCCCTGGGGTTTGAGCGTCAGGCCGCTCCAGTCGCGCCAGCGCTCCGGATAGCCGATCTTGGGCAGGAAGCTGTCCCACTTGGCCAGCGCCTTCTGCTTGGTCTCCGGGCTCATCCAGTCGAGCTTCTCGATGCGCGCCCTGAGCGCCTGCATCACATTGTCCACCAGTTCCTGGGCGCGGGCCTTGGCCTGGGGCGAGAAGTGCTCTTTTACGTAGAGTTGGCCCAGGCCTTCGCCCATGGCGCCGTTGACCGCGCGCAGCACGCGCTTCCAGCGGTCGCTCTGCTGCTGCTGGCCGCTCAGGGTCTGCTGATTGAAGGCGAAGCTCTCCTGCTGGAAGGGCTTGGACAGCCAGGGTGCGGCGTCATCGATCACGTGGGCGCGCAGATAGGCCTGCCACTGCTCGATGGGCGTCTCCGCCAGCATGCGATCGAATTCGGCGAAAAAGCCCGGCTGGGATAGCGAGAAACCCTGCTGGCCGGTCACGCCCTGGCTGGCGAAGAAGGCCTGCCAGTCGAAGTGCGGCGTCACCTGGTTGGCCTCGGCGAAGCTCAGGTAGTGATACTGGTTTTCCGGATTGCGCAGCTCCACCGGCTTGACCGAGGCGCGCGCCAGGCGACTCTCGAAGGCCAGCACCAGCTCGGCCTGGGCCGTGGCCTGGGCCTTGGGTACGCCGGTCAGGACCAGCAGCCGGGCGATATGACCCAGATAGGCCTGGCGCAGCTCGGCGTAGTCGGCTTCCGTGTAGTAATCGGGGGTCGGCAGGCCCAGGCCGCCCTGGTAGGCATAGGCGATCTGCTGCTTGGCGTTCTGGTAGTCGGCGCCGGAGCCGAAGGAGAACACCTGCATGTCGCCACGGGCGAAGCTCTGCTGCAGATAGCGCACCACATCGGCGGTTGTCCGCAGCCGTTCGATGGCGGCCAGTTGCGCCTGGATCGGCCGATAGCCGGCGCGCTCGATGGCGGCCTCGTCCATGCCCGAGCGATACAGCCAGCCAATCTTCTGCTCCACCGAGCCTGCCGGTGCGCGATCCGCCTCGTGGGCGGCGCGTTGCAGGATGGCGTGCTGGTCGTTGAGGGATTTTTCGCCCAGCGCCATGAAGGAGCCCCAGCGTGACTTGTCCGGTGGGATGGGATTGGCCGCGACCCATTTCTGGTTGACGAAGGTGTCGAGGTCGGTACAGGCGGTGGCCGGGTCACCCAGTTCGGTGACGTCGAAGACGGGGGCCGCGAGCGCCTGGCTGCCGAGCAGCAGGCCGATGGCGAGGGTGAGGGGTTTCAACGCAGGCATGGGAGAAAGCGTCTCCAGAAAAAGAACGAATGAGGAGCGGGGTAGGGCGTCGGCAGGGTAGCGGGCCGTGGATGGCCCTGCCAAGGGCAAGCGGCCTTGTCTGAAAAGTGCCTGCGCTCGGTCATGCGGTGTTGAAAATCCGCTGGATCGCCAGCTCGGCCTGGGCGGCCCCGTCGCAATGCTCATTTACCACTCGTAAACTCGAGCGCGAGTCCGATCCGCTTCCTCACGGATTTTTGCCGTGCCTGACCTGCGCTCGGCGACTTTTCAAACAAGCCATGGGCCTAGAAACGACGATCCCCGCCGAAGCGGGGATCGTGGCCAACGCCCTGGATCAGAACACCGTCAGCTGCGCCAGTTGCAGCAGCGGCTGCGGATAGACGCCGAGGACGAAGGTGGCGATGGAAATGGCGATCAGCATCACGCCACCGGCGCGCTGCCCCCAGTTCATCGGCGCATCGTGGCGCTGCAGACCCTGCTCGGTCAGGTACAGGGTGACCATCACGCGCAGGTAGTAGAACAGGCCAATGGCGCTGCCCAAGACGATGGCCGCGGTCTGCCACCACATGCCCGCTTCCACGCCTACGGTAATGACGTAGAACTTGCCGATGAAGCCAGCGGTGAGCGGGATGCCGGCCAGGGACAGCATCATCACCGTCAGCGCCGCGGTCAGGTACGGACGGCGCCAGAACAGGCCGCGGTACTCGAACAGCGCATCGGCGTCACGCTGGCCGTTGCTCGGGCTGGACATCAGGGTTATCACGCCGAAGGCGCCCAGGCTGGTGAACACATAGGTCACCAGATAGACGGCCACGGCTTCCATCGACAGGCCTTCGCCGGAGGCTACCGCCACCAGCAGGTAGCCGAAGTGGGAGATGGAGGAGTAACCCAGCAGGCGCTTGAGGTTGCTCTGCATCAGCGCCAGCAGGTTGCCCACCAGCATCGAGGCGATGGCGATGAAGGCGATGGTGTCGTGCAGCCAGCCGTCTTGGGAGGCCATGGGCATGGTCTGGAACACCCGCACCAGCACGGCGAAGACGGCGACCTTGCTGGCGGTGGCCAGGAAGGCGCCTACCGGCGCTGGCGAGCCTTCGTAGACGTCCGGCGTCCAGAGGTGGAAGGGCACCAGCGACAGCTTGAAGCCGAGCCCGACGATCAACATGCCGAGGCCGATTTCCATCAGCAGGCCGGTGCTCGCCGGAGCGTCCATCTGCATGCCGATGTCGGCGAAGTTCAGGCTGCCGGACTGGGCATAGAGCAGGGCCATGCCGAACAGCAGGATGGCCGAACCGGCGGCGGACAGCACCAGGTACTTCATGCCGGCTTCCAGGGAGCGGCGATTGAAGTAGCTGTAGGCGACCAGGCCATAGACCGGTACCGACAACAGCTCCAGGCCGATGAACAGGCCGGCGACGTTCTGCGCCGCCACCAGCACCAGACCGCCGGTGGCGGAGATCAGCAGCAGCAGGTACAGCTCTTCGCGGTTGCCCGGGTAGCCTTCCATGTAGGCGTGCGACAGGGTCATGCAGGCCAGGGTGGCGATCAGGATCAACGCCATGTAGAAGCAGGTGAAGCCGTCGATGCGCAGCAGCGGGGTGACGTCGATGGCGCCGACGCCCAGGGCCGGAATGCAGGACAGCAGGGCCAGGTTGAGGCCGATCACGCCCAGGGTCGGGATGATGGTGTGATCCCGCCGCCAGGCGATGCCCAGCATCACCACCACGGCGGTGAGGCCGGTGATGATGATCGGCAGGAGGGCGATGAGGTGTTGGTAGGTAAAGGTCATGGCGCTCTTACCGGGCGGAAACGAGAGAGGAGAAGGCTTCGCCGAGCCACTGCTGGACACCGGCCATGCTCGCGGCCGAGGTATCCAGCACCGGCTGGGGATAGACGCCGAGCAGCACCAGCAGCACGCCAAGCAACAGCAGCATCGACAGCTCGCGCGCATTCAGGCCATGCAGTGCGCCCTCGGCCTTGGCCGGACCGAAGTAGGCGCGGTGGATCATGATCAGCGAGTAGACCGAGGCGAACACCAGGCCGAAGGTGGCGATGACGGTGATCATCGGCACCACCGGGAAGGCACCCAGCAGGATCAAAAATTCGCCGACGAAGTTGCCGGTACCTGGCAGGCCCAGGGAGGCCGAGGCGAAGAACAGGCTCAGCGCCGGCAGGTAGGGCATCCGCGCCCAGAGACCGCCCATCTGGCGCATGTCACGGGTGTGCAGGCGCTCATAGAGCTGGCCGCAGAGGATGAACAGGCCGGCGGCGGAGAGGCCGTGGGCGATCATCTGCACCACCACGCCCTGCAGCGCCTGGGGGCTGCCGGAATAGATGCCGATCAGCACGAAGCCCATGTGCGAAACGCTGGAGTAGGCCACCAGGCGCTTGATGTCGGTCTGGGCGAACGACAGGATGGCGCCGTAGAAGATACCGATGATGCCCAGCCACATGGCGATCGGCGCGAATTCCGCCGAGGCGTTGGGGAACAGCGGGATGGCGAAGCGCAGCAGACCGTAGGCCGCGGTCTTGAGCAGGATGCCGGCGAGGTCGACGGAACCTGCGGTGGGGGCCTGGGCGTGGGCATCCGGCAGCCAGGAGTGCACCGGCACCACCGGCAGCTTCACCGCGAAGGCGATGAAGAAGCCCAGCATCAGCAGGTACTCCAGCTTCGGATCCAGCTGCAGTTGCAGCAGGTCTTCGTAGTCGAAGGTCAGGACGCCGGTGGCACCGTAGTTCACCAGCACCAGGGCGATGATCGCCACCAGCATGATCAGGCCGCTGGCCTGGGTGAAGATGAAGAACTTGGTGGCGGCGGTGATGCGGCTCTTCTTGCCGTCCGCGGAGCTATGGCCCCACAGCGCGATCAGGAAGTACATCGGCACCAGCATCATTTCCCAGAAGAAGAAGAACAGGAACAGGTCCAGCGCCAGGAATACCCCCACCACGCCGCCGATGATCCACAGCAGGTTGAGGTGGAAGAAGCCGACGTGGCGCTGCACTTCGCGCCAGGAGCAGGTCACCGCCAGCACACCGAGCAGGCCGGTGAGCAGGATCATCAGCAGCGATAGCCCATCGAGGCCGAAGTGCAGGCTGATGCCGAAACGCGGAATCCAGCTCATCTGGAATTCCGCGGTCCAGGCGGTTTCGGCGCCGGGTGCCGGAGCCAGGCTGTAGTCGCCGTGGGCCCACAGCCACAGGCCGAGCACCAGCTCCAGCAGCATGGTGAACAGGGCGATCCAGCGGGGCACCAGCGGGCCGGTCTTTTCCGTGAGGAAGCAGAGCAGGCCGCCGATGAAGGGGATCAGGATTAGCCAGGGCAGAAGCATGACGTGTACTTATCCTTAGTCAGAGGGTCAGGCCAGCAGCAGCGCGCCGAGCAACAGCACGGCGCCCCCCACGATGGACGCTGCGTACCAGCGCAGACGGCCGTTCTCGGTGATGCTCAGTGCCAGGTTGCCACCGCGCGCCAGCAGCGGGATCAGGCCGATGGCCTGGTCGATGGGGTCGCGGCGCAGCAGGCGGGCCAGCAGCAGGTACGGCTTGACGAAGATCAGGTCGTACAGCCAGTCGAAGCCCCAGGCGTGATACCACCAGGTCCCGAAGAAGCGACCCGGTGCGCTCTTGGCCAGGCCGCTCACGAAGGAGCGCTTGCCGAGGAATAGCAGGGCGGCCAGCAGGATACCGGCGATGGCGATGGCGCCCGAGGTGATCTCCAGCGCGTGCTGGCCTTCACCACCGGCATGGCCGACCGATTCCGGCAGCACCCCGGCCAGCGGCGGGGTGATCAGCGCGCCGACGAAGGTCGAGAGCACCAGCAGCACCGCCAGCGGCAGGTTGTGGGCGATACCATGGCCGGCATGGGCCTCGGTGTGGGCCTGGCCATGGAAGGTGATGAAGATCAGGCGGAAGGTGTAGATCGAAGTCAGGAAGGCACCGGCCAGGCCTGCGTAGAGCAGATAGGTGTGACCACTGGCGAAGGCTTCCCAGAGGATCTCGTCCTTGGAGTAGAAGCCCGCGGTGACCAGTGGCAGCGCCGCCAGGGCCGAACCGCCCACCAGGAAGCTGGCATAGGCCAGGGGGATCTTCTTCCACAGGCCGCCCATCCTGAAGATGTTCTGCTCGTGGTGGCAGGCCAGGATCACCGAGCCCGAGGCGAGAAACAGCAAGGCCTTGAAGAAGGCATGGGTCATCAGGTGGAAGATCGCCGCCTGCCAGGCACCGACACCCAGGGCCAGGAACATGTAGCCGATCTGGCTCATGGTGGAGTAGGCCAGGATGCGCTTGATGTCGGTCTGCACCAGGGCGGCGAAACCGGCCAGCACCAGGGTCACGGCACCGACGATGCCCACCAGGTGGAGGATCTCCGGCGCCAGCGCGAACAGGCCATGGGTCCGGGCGATCAGGTAGACGCCCGCGGTCACCATGGTCGCCGCGTGGATCAGGGCCGAGACCGGGGTCGGACCGGCCATGGCGTCCGCCAGCCAGGTCTGCAGTGGCAGCTGGGCCGACTTGCCCACGGCACCGCCGAGCAGCGCCAGGGTGGCCAGCACGATCAGCGGATCACCGCTGGCGAAGACGTCGGGCGCCTTCTGCAGCAGCTCCTGGATGTCCAGGGTGCCCAGGGTCATGAACAGGATGAACAGGCCGAAGGCCATGAAGACGTCGCCGACGCGGGTGACGATGAAGGCCTTCAGCGCCGCGTTGCCGTTGGCGCGCTCGCTGTAGTAGAAGCCGATCAGCAGGTAGCTGCACAGGCCCACGCCTTCCCAACCGAAGTACAGCAGCAGCAGGTTGTCGCCGAGGACCAGCAGCAACATGCTGAAGATGAACAGGTTGGTGTAGGCGAAGAAGCGCGAATAGCCCTCTTCACCACGCATGTACCAGGAGGCGAACAGGTGGATCAGGAAGCCGACGCCGGTGACCACGCCGAGCATGGTCAGCGACAGGCCATCCAGGTAGAGCGCCATGTTGGGCGCGAAGCCCTCCACGTTCATCCACTGCCAGAGGACGATGGTCAGGTGGCCGTCGGCGGGCGGCGCGACGTGGAAGTTCCAGCCGACCCAGGCGGCGACCAGCGCCGCCAGGCCCACCGAACCCACGCCGATCAGCGCGGAGAGATTCTCCGACAGCCGGCCGCGGGAGAAGGCCAGCAGGAAATAGCCGACCAGGGGAAAGGCGAAGGTGAGGGGTAGCAGGTTCATCCGTGCATCTCGCTGGCGGCATCGACGTCGAGGGTGTGGAAGCGGCGATAGAGCTGCAGCAGGATCGCCAGGCCGATGCTGGCCTCGGCGGCAGCCAAGCTCAGGATCAGGATGAACATCACCTGGCCGTCGGGCGCGCCCCAACGGCTACCCGCGACCACGAAGGCCAGGGCGGCGGCGTTCATCATGATTTCCAGACTCATGAGCACGAAGAGGATGTTGCGGCGGACCATCAGGCCCACCAGGCCAAGGGCGAACAGGGCACCGGCGAGGGCCAGTCCGTGTTCCAGAGGTATGGCATTCATTGGCTGTTCTCCAGTCCTTGGCGACTCACTCGCCGATCCCGTCTTTGACGTCGCTGCGGCCCAGGTGATAGGCCGCGACCAGGGCACCCAGGAGCAGCATGGAGGCCAGCTCGACCGCCAGCAGATAGGGGCCGAACAGGCTGATGCCCACGGCCTTGGCTTCCACCGAGGTATGGCCGATGGTGGCACCGCCCGGGGTCCGCGAGAGCACCACCAGCAGTTCCACCAGCAGCGCCGCGGCGAGGACCGACGGACCGATCCAGACCTTGGGCGTCAGCCACTTGCGCTCCTGGTCGGAGACCACCGGACCGAGGTTGAGCATCATCACCACGAAGACGAACAGCACCATGATGGCGCCGGCGTAGACGATGATCTCCAGGGCCCCGGCGAAGGGTGCGCCCAGGGCGAAGAACACCATGGACACCGCCAGCAACGAGATGATCAGGTACAGCAGGGCATGCACCGGATTGGTGTTGGTGATCACCCGGAAGGTGGCCAGGACGGCCACCCCGGCGGAGAAATAGAAGGCGAATTCCACGACAGCTCCTTAGGGCAGCAGGCTCTTCACGTTGATCGGCTCTGCCTCGCTCTGCGCGGCACCCTTGGGCTTGCCCGCGATGGCCATGCCGGCCACCCGGTAGAAGTTGTATTCCGGATACTTGCCCGGACCCGAGATCAGCAGGTCCTGCTTCTCGTACACCAGCTCCTGGCGGTTGAACTCGGACATCTCGAAGTCCGGGGTCAGCTGGATGGCGGTGGTGGGGCAGGCCTCCTCGCACATGCCGCAGAAGATGCAGCGCGAGAAGTTGATGCGGAAGAACTCGGGGTACCAGCGGCCGTCCTCGGCCTCGGTCTTCTGCAGCGAGATGCAGCCGACCGGGCAGGCCACGGCGCACAGGTTGCAGGCCACGCAGCGCTCCTGGCCGTCGGGGTCGCGGGTGAGGACGATGCGGCCACGGTAGCGCGGCGGCAGGTACACGGGCTCTTCGGGGTATTGCAGAGTGTCGCGCTTGCGGAAGGCGTGACCGAAGATCATCACCACGCTGCGCAACTGGGTGTAGGTGCCATGCAGGATGTGCAGGATTTCCTTGATCATGACGAATACCTCACTGGCCGATGGCCGGCTGGGCGTTGTAGAGCACCACAGCGCCGGTCACCAGCAGGTTGATCAGGGTCAGGGGCAGGCAGAACTTCCAGCTGAAGGCCATTACCTGGTCGTAGCGCGGGCGGGGGACCGAGGCGCGCAGCAGGATGAAGATCATGATGAAGAAGGCGGTCTTCAGGGCGAACCAGAAGAACGACAGCCAGGGCAGGGTGTCCAGGAAGGGACCGTGCCAGCCGCCGAAGAACAGGGTCACCAGCAGCGCCGAGATCAGCACGATGCCGATGTACTCGCCGACGAAGAACATGCCCCACTTCATGCCCGCGTATTCGATGTGGTAGCCGTCGGCGAGCTCCTGCTCGGCTTCCGGCTGATCGAAGGGGTGACGGTGGGTGACGGCGATGCCGGCGATGAAGAAGGTGCAGAAGCCGAAGAACTGGGGAACGATGAACCACCAGCCCTGGTGCTGCGCCTCGACGATCTCCCTCATGTTGAAGGAGCCGGTCACCGCCACGATGCCCATCACCGACAGCCCCATGAACACCTCGTAGGAGAGGGTCTGGGCCGAGGCGCGCATGGCACCCAGCAGGGAGAACTTGTTGTTGCTCGCCCAGCCGGCGAAGAGCACGGCATAGACGTTGACGCCGGCCATGGCGAAGAAGAACAGCAGGCCGATGTTCAGGTCCGCCACGCCCCAGTAGGGGGTGATGGGGATGACCGAGAAGGCCACCAGCAGCGACCCCATGGCGATCACCGGCGCCAGGGCGAAGATCATCTTGTCGGCGAACGGGGGTGTCCAGTCCTCCTTGAAGAACATCTTCAGCATGTCGGCGCCGAGCTGGAAGGCGCCGAAGGGGCCGACCCGGTTGGGACCGTAGCGGTCCTGCCAGAGACCCAGCAGACGCCGTTCGACGAAGCTCAGCAGCGCCCCGCAGATGACCACCGCCAGGAGGATGACGATGGCCTTGAGGATGCCGATGACCACGGCGACGAGGGTAGGGGTGAGCCAGGTCATGCCGCGGCCTCCTGCAGTCCTTCCACGGTGAGGCCGGCGAAGTCCACCGGAATCCCTTCGAAGCCGGCGGGCAGGCCGACCAGGCCAGCCGACAGCTCGGGCTTGATCTGCAGCGGCAGGCGCAGCTCCTGGCCGGCGACCTGCAGGCGCAGCAGGGCGCCTTCGTTGACCCCCAGGCGGTCGGCATCGGCCTTGGCCAGGGCCACGTAGGCGGCCGGGATACGCTCGCGCACCGGCTCGGCGCGGGAAGAGGTCTCTTCGCTGCCGAACAGGTGATACAGCGGCACGGCCTGGAAGCCGGACCCGGTGCCGCGCACGGCGGCAGCCGGGACGGCGAACCAGCTGAGGCGGTCACCCTGGGACTCGATCAGACGGACGCCCGGATCGCCGGCACGCAGGTGACCACCGACTTCGTCCTGGAACTTGTTCCAGGCCTGGGGCGAGTTCCACCCCGGCGACCAGGCGAAGGGGATCTGCTGACGCGGCTCGACGCTGCCGGCATAGCCTTCCATGGAGAAGGCGAAGGCGGTGTCGGCGTCCTGCGGCGCGCGCGGTTCGTGCACGCTGAGGTTGGCGCGCATGGAGGTTCGGCCACTGTAGCGGTGCGGTTCGCGGGCGAGCTTGAGGCCCTTGACCCGGAAGCTGGCGTTGGGCGCGGCGTCACGGATGCCCTCCAGCTGCGGTGCGGCGGTGGCCACGGCGTCGGTGACATGGTCCAGCTGGGTCCAGTCCACCGGGCGGTTGTCCAGGGTATTGCGCAGGGCGTGCAGCCAGCGCCAACCCTCGCGGACCAGGCTGGAGGGATCGTAGTAGCTCGGCTCATAGACCTGGAAGAAGCGCTGGGCGCGACCTTCCTGGCTGACCAGGGTACCGTCGCCTTCGGCGAAGCTCGCCGCCGGCAGCACCAGGTCGGCGCGCTGGGCGGTGGCGGTGCGCTGGTGATCCAGCACCACCAGCACCTGGGCGCGGGCCAGGGCCTGGTCCACCTGCTGGGCAGGGGCGCGGCGATAGAGGTCGTTTTCCAGCACCACCAGGGCATCGGCCTCGCCACTTTCCAGGGCGGCGAAGGCGGCTTCGACGGACTCGCCGCCGTAGAGCGCCAGGCCCAGGCTGTTGGCTTCGGGCACCACCAGGCTCAGGGAGCCGGCCTTGCCCTTGGCGGCCAGGGCCTTGGCCAGGTTGGCGGCGGCTTCGATCAGCGCCGGTTCACCCAGGGAGGTACCGGACACCACCAGCGGCCGCTCGGCGGCCAGTAGGGTCTCGGCCAGCAGGCGGGCCTGCTCGGCGACGTCGTCGCTCAGGCCGTCGACAGCAGGGGCGCTGGCGTCGATGGCATGGGCCACGGCATGGCCGAAGCGGGCCAGTTCCAGCGGCGAGCCATGCAGGCGGGCATCGGCGACGTCGTCCAGGCGGGTCGCGGCGACGCTGGCGATGAACAGCGGATTGCGTTCGCTCTGGCCGATGTTCTGCACGGCGGCGTTCAGCCAGGGCTGGATCTTCTGCGCCGCGGCCATGGCCTCGGGCTTGCCCTTGACCGCCTGACGCAGCGACAGGGCCAGGCGGGCCGCGGTCTGGGTCAGGTCCTCGCCGAGGACGAAGACGGCATCGTGCTTCTCCATGGCGCGCAGGGTCGGGACGGGCAGGGGACTATCCTGCAGCACCTGCAGAGCCAGGCGCACATTGGCCAGGTCACGGGCGCTCATGCCGCTGGAGAAGTTCTCGGCGCCGACCAGTTCGCGCAGGGCGTGGTTGCTTTCCAGGCTGGCGCGGGGCGAGCCGATGCCGATCACCTTCTTGCCACGCAGGAGCAGGGCGGCGCGATCCAGGGCGGCGTCGATGCCGGTCTCCAGGCTGCCGTCCTTCAGCAGGGCCTGGCGCGGACGATCCTTGCGATTGACATAGCCATAGCCGAAGCGGCCACGGTCGCAGAGGAAGTACTGGTTCACCGAGCCGTTGAAGCGGTTCTCGATGCGGCGCAGTTCACCGTAGCGCTCGCCGGGGCTGATATTGCAACCCGAGGAGCAGCCATGGCAGATGCTCGGGGCGAACTGCATGTCCCACTTGCGGTTGTAGCGCTCGGAGTGGGTCTTGTCGGTGAACACCCCGGTGGGGCAGACCTCGGTCAGGTTGCCGGAGAATTCGCTCTCCAGGGCACCGTCCTCGACGCGGCCGAAATAGACGTTGTCGTGGGCACCGTAGACGCCCAGGTCGGTACCGCCGGCGTAGTCCTTGTAGTAGCGCACGCAGCGATAGCAGGCGATGCAGCGGTTCATCTCGTGAGCGACGAACGGGCCGAGGTCCTGGTTCTGGTGGGTACGCTTGGTGAAGCGATAACGGCGCTTGTTGTGGCCGGTCATCACCGTCATGTCCTGCAGGTGGCAATGGCCACCTTCTTCGCAGACCGGACAGTCGTGGGGATGGTTGGTCATCAGCCATTCGATGACCGAGCTGCGGAATTCCTTGGCTTCGGCGTCTTCGATGGAGATGTAGGTCTTGTCGCTGGATGGCGTCATGCAGGACATGACCAGGCGCCCGCGGGTGTCGTTCTCGTCGGCGAACTGCTTCACCGCGCACTGGCGGCAGGCGCCGACGCTGCCCAGCGCCGGGTGCCAGCAGAAATAGGGGATGTCGAGCCCCAGGGACAGGCAGGCTTCGAGGAGGTTGTCCGCCCCGTCGACCTCGTACGTCTTGCCGTCTACATGGATGGTGGCCATAGGGTTTTCTTCTCACCCGCGCGATGCGGGTCTGGCTAATGGGAAAACGTTCGCGCCGTCCTGGCGATCGCCAGTGGCAGCGCCGGCCGGGTCGCGCCCGGCCAGAAAGCTGTGAAGACGGCCCTGGGGCCGATCTTCAGGTCACGCTCGCGGAAGCGGTCGGCCGCGGCTCGCTGGGCGCCTTGCGCACACCGGCCTCGAACTCCTCGCGGAAATACTTGATGGCACTACCCAGGGGCTCGACGGCACCCGGTGCGTGGGCACAGAAGGTCTTGCCTGGGCCGAGGAAGTTGACCAGTTGCAGCAGGGTGTCCAGGTCGCCCTGCTGGCCCTCGCCCTTCTCCAAGGCGCGCAGGAGCTTGACGCTCCAGGGCAGGCCGTCGCGGCAGGGGGTGCACCAGCCACAGGATTCACGGGCGAAGAACTCTTCCATGTTGCGCAGCAGCGAAACCATGTTGACGCTGTCGTCCACGGCCAGGGCCAGGCCGGTGCCCATGCGGGTGCCGACCTTGCCGATGCCGCCGGCGTACATCTGCGCCGAGAGGTGCTCGGGCAGCAGGAAGCCGGTACCGGCCCCACCGGGCTGCCAGCATTTCAGCTTGAAGCCATCGCGCATGCCGCCGGCGTAGTCCTCGAACAGCTCCTGGGCGGTGATGCCGAAGGGCAGTTCCCAGACGCCGGGATTCTTCACCTTGCCGGAGAAGCCCATGAGCTTGGTACCCATGTCTTCGCTGCCTTCGCGGGCCAGGCTCTTGTACCAGTCCACTCCGCCGGCGACGATGCCCGGCACGTTGCACAGGGTCTCGACGTTGTTGACGCAGGTGGGCTTGCCCCAGACGCCGACGGCGGCGGGGAAGGGCGGCTTGGATCTCGGGTTTGCACGGCGGCCTTCCAGGGAGTTGATCAGCGCGGTCTCTTCGCCACAGATGTAGCGACCGGCGCCGGTGTGGACGAACAGCTCGAAGTCGAAGCCGCTGCCCAGGATGTTCTTGCCGAGCAGACCGGCGGCCTTGGCTTCTTCCACCGCGCGTCGCAGGTTGGCGGCGGCGTCGACGTACTCGCCACGCAGGAAGATGTAGCCACGGTAGGCCTTGAGCGCCCGGGCGCTGATCAGCATGCCTTCCACCAGCAGGTGGGGCAGCTGCTCCATGAGCAGGCGGTCCTTCCAGGTGTTGGGCTCCATCTCGTCCGCGTTGCACAGCAGGTAGCGGATATCGAGGGACTCGTCCTTGGGCATCAGGCCCCACTTCACGCCGGTGGGGAAGCCCGCACCGCCACGGCCCTTGAGGCCGGAGTCCTTGACTTCCTGGACGATGGCGTCCGGCGCCAGCTCGGTCAGCGCCTTGCGCGCCGCGGCGTAGCCGTCCTTCGCCTGGTATTCCTCCAGCCAGACCGGGGCGCCGTCTTCACGCAGGCGCCAGGTCAGGGGATGGGTCTCGGGGGTACGGGCGATGCTGTTGGCAGGCCCGAAGGAGGTCAGTCTCATGCGTATCCCTCCAGCAGTTTGGCCACGCCCGCGGGTTGGACATCGCCATGAGTATCGTCGTCGATCATCAGCGCCGGGGCCTTGTCGCAGTTGCCCAGGCAGCACACCGGCAGCAGGGTGAAGCGGCTGTCGGCGGTGGTCTGGCCCAGGCCGATGCCCAGTTGCCGCTGGATCTCGCCGACCACGGATTCGTGGCCGCCGATGTAGCAGGTCATGCTGTCGCACACCCGGATGATGTGGCGGCCGACCGGCACGCGGAAGATCTGGCTATAGAAGGTGGCTACGCCTTCGACGTCGCTGGCGGGGATGCCCAGCACCTCGCCGATGGCATAGATGGCGCCATCCGGTACCCAGCCACGTTCCTTCTGGACGATCTTCAGGGCCTCGATGGACGCCGCGCGCGGGTCCTCGTAGTGGTGCATCTCGTGCTCGATGGCCGAGCGCTCGGTGTCGCTCAGGACGAAACGGTCGGTTTGGATCAGGGTTTCGGTGCTCATGCTCAGCGGTCCACGTCGGCCATGACGAAGTCGATACTGCCCAGGTAGGCAATCAGGTCGGACACCATGCTGCCGCGGATGACGGCCGGGATCTGCTGCAGATGCGGGAAGCTCGGCGTCCGGATGCGGGTGCGGTAGCTCATGGTGCTGCCATCGCTCGTCAGGTAGTAGCTGTTGGCGCCCTTGGTCGCCTCGATCATCTGGAAGGCTTCGCCGGCCGGCATCACCGGACCCCAGGACACTTGCAGGAAGTGGGTGATCAGGGTCTCGATGTGCTGCAGGGTGCGTTCCTTGGGCGGCGGCGTGGTCAGCGGGTGGTCCGCCTTGTACGGGCCTTCGGGCATGTGCTGCAGGCACTGCTCGATGATGCGCAGGCTCTGGCGCATCTCTTCGACGCGCAGCATGCCGCGGTCGTAGCAGTCGCCGTTGTGGGCGATGGGCACCTCGAATTCGAAATTCTCGTAGCCGGAGTAGGGCCGGGCCTTGCGCAGGTCGAAGTCCAGGCCGGTGGCGCGCAGGTTGGGGCCGGTGACGCCCCACTCCAGGGCTTCCTTGGTGTTGTAGGCAGCGACGTTCTTGGTCCGGCCGATGAGGATGCTGTTCTTCATCGCCGCCTTTTCGTACTCGTCCAGACGCTTGGGCATCCAGTCGAGGAATTCGCGCACCAGCTTGTCCCAGCCGCGCGGCAGGTCATGGGCGACGCCGCCGATGCGGAACCAGGCGGGGTGCATGCGGAAGCCGGTGATGGCCTCGATCACCTTGTAGGCGCGCTGGCGGTCGGTGAAGGTGAAGAACACCGGGGTCATGGCGCCGACGTCCTGGATATAGGTACCCAGGTACAGCAGGTGGCTGTTGATGCGGAAGAACTCCGCCATCATCACCCGGATGAAGTCCACCCGCGACGGCACCTTGATGCCGGCGAGCTTTTCCACCGAGAGGACGTAGGGCAGGTTGTTCATCACCCCGCCCAGGTAGTCGATCCGGTCGGTATAGGGGATGTAGCTGTGCCAGGACTGGCGCTCGGCCATCTTCTCGGCGCCACGGTGGTGGTAGCCGATCTCCGGCACGCAGTCGACGATCTCTTCGCCGTCCAGCTGCAGGATGATACGAAAGGCCCCGTGGGCCGAGGGGTGGTTCGGGCCCAGGTTGAGGAACATGAAGTCGGAATTTTCCGCATGCTCCTTCATGCCCCATTCCTCGGGCTTGAATCTCAGGGTTTCCTGTTCGAGATCCTGCTTGGCGGCGTTCAGCGCATAGGGATCGAACTCGGTCGCCCGCGCCGGATAGTCCTTGCGCAGCGGGTGGCCTTGCCAATTGTCGGCCATCAGCATGCGCTTGGGCAGCGGGTGGCCGTCGAAGTGGATGCCGTACATGTCCAGCACTTCCCGCTCGTACCAGTTGGCATTGGGGAAGATGCCGGTCGCGGTCGGCAGGCGCAGGTCATTGGCGGACAGTGCCACCTTGAGCATCACATCGCTGTTACGGTCGATGGACAGCAGGTGGTAGAAGACCGTGAAGTCCGCGTTGGGCAGGCCGCGGCGGTGGGTCCGCAGGCGTTCGTCCACGCCATGCAGGTCATAGAGCATGACGTAGGGGCGGGGCAGATTGCGCAGGAAGCGCAGTACTTCGATGATTCTTTCGCGCGCCACCCAGATCACCGGCATGCCGGTACGGGTGTCTTGCAGGGTCAGGGCGTCGGCGCCGAATTGGCCCTGGAGTTCGCCAACCACCGACGCATCGCCGGCAGGGGCGAGCGCAGAGGCGGACAGAGCGGTGTCTGCGGTCATGATGTTCCGTCGCTATCGATCGTCGTCAGCGTGCAGGTCCCGAAAGGGACTCACACTTCGTCTGGGCTGCGCAGGTTGGTGACCTGGATGCGGCGCTCACGGTTCTGTTCGCGCTGCGAAGGCATCTCGGCGCGGTAGATCCCCTGGTCACCCACCACCCAGGACAGCGGGCGGCGCTCTTCGCCGATGGAATCCTGCAGGAGCATCAGGCCCTGCAGGAAGGCTTCGGGGCGAGGCGGGCAGCCAGGCACGTAGACGTCGACGGGCAGGAACTTGTCCACGCCCTGAACGACCGAGTAGATGTCGTACATACCGCCGGAGTTGGCACAGGCACCCATGGAGATCACCCACTTGGGTTCCAGCATCTGCTCGTACAGGCGCTGGATGACCGGGGCCATCTTCATGAAGGGCGTCCCCGCGATGACCATGAAGTCCGCCTGGCGCGGCGAAGCCCGGATGACCTCGGCGCCGAAGCGAGCGATGTCGTGGGGCGCCGTGAAGGCGGTGGTCATTTCCACGTAGCAGCAGGACAGGCCGAAGTTGTACGGCCAGAGGGAATTCTTGCGCCCCCAATTGACCGCGCCCCGCAGGACATCTTCGAGCTTGCCCATGAAGATACTGCGGTTGACCTGACTTTCGACGGGGTCGGCGACGGTTTCCCGCTCGCCGGCCGGATAGCGGTCTACTGCCGCATCGGGATCGATCCGGGTGAGTTTGTATTGCATTGCCAAAGCCTCATTGTTTCGACTTCGCCTGCCGCTGGCGACGACTCGCAGGCGCCCAGTCGAGCGCTCCGATTCGCCACAGGTAGACAAGACCCGCCAACAGAATTGCTATGAAAATGGAGGCTTCCACGAAGCCGGCCCATCCCGATTCACGGATGGACACCGACCAGGCGAAGAGAAAGAGGGCTTCGACGTCGAAGATCACGAAGAGCATCGCGACCAGGTAGAACTTGGCAGAGAGACGGAGCCGGGCACCACCGGTGGGGACGATGCCGGACTCGAAGGGGTCGTTCTTGCTGCGACCTACGGCCTTGCTGCCGAGGAGGCTGGAGACTCCGAGCATGAAGCCGATCAGACCGACCACGCCCAGGAGGAATACCGCGAAGCTCCAGTTGTGGGTCAGTAGGCTGATCGACTCAGACATGCTTTGAATCCTTAATTATGGGTATCAGGCGCTATCGCTGCGACACGGTGTCGCAAGGCGAACAGATTTTATGCTCCATCGATTCATTCTGTAAATTTATAAGCTTAAAAAGATTCTATTTGACTGCCTTGAATCAAATTAAACGGAACTCTGGTTTTATTTGAGAATGAATATAAGAATTATTCTCGAATAGAATGACGAAGGGCATGAACCCTAGATTGTCCGATGTGACGAGAGTTCTACCACTTGCCGATTTTGTCAGTCGATCAGGTCGGCGCGGATACTCAACTGACGGTCGTTGCGACCTTCGGTGGAGTAGTACTGAGTGAGACCTGAACGATCCTCGTCCAACTGTTGGCGAAAACCACCCAGATCCAGCCACTGGCCCAGGGGGCCACTGAGGCGGGTGGCAGCGCTCTGGGTCTGGACAGTGCCGGGATGCATCGCGGCAGCGCGGTCGTCGACACTGTTGATGTCCAGGTACACCAGGTTGCCGCTCAGCCGGGCGGTGACCTGGAAGCCGCGCTCCAGGCGACGGTAATCGGTCTGGGCATAGCTCTGCCCGTAGGGCGAGGTCTGGTAGGTGGTCACCGGCACGTCTTCGCCGAAGCGGATGAAGGCGGGGTAGCCCTCGGTGACCTGGACGCGCTGGGCGCCATCCTCACGCTGGTCGGTGCTGTTCTCGATGATGCGGACCTGGGGCGAACGCCCATCGCCAGTGACGCCATAGCCCTGCCCGGCACCGCTGCTGCCGGCGCGGGTGGCGAGGGTGATGAGCAGGCGCCGCGGCCGGGTATCCAGTTGCGCCAGCAGATTCTTGATCTCGGTAATCTTCGCCGGCTCTGCGTTGACGATCAGCTGGTTGCCATAGACGTTGATCTTGCCATCGGCGCCCAGTACCGACTGCAAGGTGGGCAGCAGATCGTCGGCAGTGCGGTATTGCAGCGGGATGACTTCGGTTCGTGGCGCGGCCCAGACGCTAGCGCTCAGCAGGAGAAAAACCAGCAGACGTTTCACAGCACCATCCTCCGCAATTCCTGATCCGGCTGGCTGATGGCCCAGAGACGGTCGAAGACCTGTTGCTGGACCTTGACCGCCGCCCGGTCTCCATAGCGTACGAAGCCGTTGGGGGCGCTACCGGTGCGGCGCAGCAGGGCCAGGTCGTCGACGATCAGACAGGCGCCTTCCGGACGTTGCTCCGCTGGCGGGCGACGGATCGACAGATTGCTGGTCAGGCGTTGCGCCAGGGCGATGAGTCGGTGGCCCTGGCGCATGGCCAGGGTACTGTCGTTGATGAGGATGCGCACCTGGTGCCGGGGATTGCCCAGCAGCAGGCGTTTGAGCGCCGTCTCGACGTCGAGGTTGTCATAAAGCGGCGCCTCCAGGTCCGGTGTCTGGATGCAGAGCTGCCGGCAGGCCTGGCTGATGAGCCGGACGCCGTGCTCGCGCAAGGCGTCCAGGCCCTCGAGGCGCAGGGCGAGGTCCTCGCCGAGCCGAGGCTCGGGCAGGCCGTCCAGGGTCAGATCGGCAAAGGACTCGTCCATGGCAGCTCCTGTCAGTCGTCTTCGTCTTCTCCGGCGAAAATCAGGCTGCCCTGCTGGAGCAGCTCGCGGATCAGGCGCATGGCATCCTCGTCCTGCAGCCAGGGCGCGAGATTGGCCTCGTGCAGGACCTCCGCCGAGCATAGCAGGTCGAGCAGCGGTTGCAGTCGCATGGGCAGCAGGCGACTCTGACCGCTGGCGAAGACCATCACCTCGTCTTCCAGGCGACTCCAGGCGATGCGGCCGCTGGGGTTGCGCATCAGCAGGGCGCCTTCGTCGAGTTCCTTGCGCAGCTGCTTGGCGCTGAGGTTTTCCCCGGCGACGCGCTCCGGGTAGCGCGGCTCGGTCATGTGCTGGCCGAACCAGGCCAGCAGCAGGCGATCGTCGCTCAGGTGGCGCTCCATCAGGCCGCGCAGGCGTTCGATGGCCTCGGGCGGGATCTCCGCAGGATGCTCGCTGGCCGGCGCGCAGCCGGCGTCGCTGTAGCGCTCGTCCTCGGGGATGAATTGATTGAGGAAGTCGGTGAAGTGGGTGAGCACCTCGCCGGCGCTGGGCGCGCGGAAGCCGATGGAGTAGGTCATGCACTCGTCTTCGGCGATGCCGTCATGAGCGATGCCCGGCGGCAGGTAGAGCATGTCGCCCGGTTCCAGGACCCATTCGTCGGTCTGCTGGAAGTCGGCGAGGATCTTCAGCTCCAGGCCGTCAATCAGCGGGCTGTCGGCGGTGCACGGCTGGCCGATGCGCCAGCGGCGGCGGCCATGGCCCTGCAACAGGAAGACATCATAGTGATCGTAGTGGGGGCCGACACCGCCACCGGGGGCGGCGTAGCTGACCATGATGTCGTCGACGCGCCAGCTGGGCAGGAAGCGGAAGGGCTCCAGCACCTCGGCCACCTCGGGCACGAACTGGTCGACCGATTGCACCAGCAGGGTCCAGTCCCGCTCGGGCAGGCCGGCGAAGGTGTCTTCCGGCAGCGGTCCGCGGCGCAGCTCCCAGGTGCGGTCCTGGCCGATGATCAGGCGGGATTCGATTTCCTCTTCCAGCGACAGGCCGGCCAGTTCGTCGGGTTCAAGGGGATTCTGGAATTCCGGGAGGGCCTGGCGGATCAGCAGGGGTTTCTGCTGCCAGTAGTCGCGGAGGAATTCACGGGCGGTCAGGCCGCCGAGCAGTTGCAGGGGTTGATCCGGGTTCATGCACACCTCGCGCAATGAAAAACGCCCGGCGGTGCCGGGCGTAGAAAAATAGGCAGCCTCAGACCCGACGGGCCTGCTCGGCGGCGTTGCCGATATAGCCGGCCGGGGTCAGCTGGCGCAGTTCGGCCTTGGCGACCTCGGGGATCTCCAGGCCGTCGATGAAATCCTGCAGGGCGCTGGCGCTGATGCCCTTGCCACGGGTCAGCTCCTTGAGCTTCTCGTAGGGGTTGGCCACGCCATAGCGGCGCATCACGGTCTGCACCGGCTCGGCCAGGACTTCCCAGCAGGCGTCCAGGTCTTCGGCGATGCGGGCGGCGTTGAGTTCGAGCTTGCCGATACCCTTGAGGGTGGCTTCGTAGGCGATCACGCCGTGGGCTAGACCGGTGCCCAGGTTGCGCAGCACGGTGGAGTCGGTCAGGTCGCGCTGCCAGCGGGAGATCGGCAGCTTGCTGGCCAGGTGCTGGAGGATGGCGTTGGCGATGCCCAGGTTGCCTTCGGAGTTCTCGAAGTCGATGGGGTTGACCTTGTGCGGCATGGTCGAGGAGCCGATCTCGCCGGCCACGGTCTTCTGCTTGAAGTAGCCGAGGGAGATGTAGCCCCAGATGTCCCGGTCGAAGTCGATCAGGATGGTGTTGAAACGGGCGATGGCGTCGAACAGCTCGGCGATGTAGTCGTGCGGCTCGATCTGGGTGGTGTAGGGATTCAGGGTCAGGCCGAGGTCGCCTTCGATGAAGGTGCGCGCATTGGCTTCCCAGTCGACGTCCGGGTAGGCGGACAGGTGGGCGTTGTAGTTGCCTACGGCGCCGTTGATCTTGCCCAGCGGGCGGATGGCGGCGATCTGCTCGATCTGGCGCTCCAGGCGATAGACCACGTTGGCTAGTTCCTTGCCCAGGCTGGTGGGGGAGGCGGGCTGGCCATGGGTGCGCGAGAGCATGGGCACGTCGGCGAAGCGATGGGCCAGCGCGCGAATCTCGCCGGCGATCTGGCGCATCAGCGGCAGCAGCACCTGGTCACGGCCCTCACGCAGCATCAGGGCGTGGGACAGGTTGTTGATGTCCTCGGAGGTGCAGGCGAAGTGGATGAATTCGCTCACCGCAGCCAGCTCCGGCAGGCCTGCGACCTCTTCCTTGAGCAGGTATTCGATGGCCTTGACGTCGTGGTTGGTGGTGCGCTCGATGTCCTTGACCCGCTGCGCCTGCTCGACGCTGAACTCGCTGGCCAGCTTGTCCAGCAGGGCATTGGCCTCGGCGGAGAAGGGGGCGACCTCGGGAATGCCGGCGTGGGCGGCCAGGCGCTGCAGCCAGCGGACCTCGACCTGGGCGCGGAAACGGATCAGGCCGAATTCGCTGAAGATGGGGCGCAGGGCGGCGGTCTTGCCGGCGTAACGGCCGTCGATGGGCGATACGGCGGTGAGCGAGGAGAGCTGCATGGGCATTCTCTTGGTAGCGGGGGAGAAAGGGGCGGAATTCTACACGCAAAGGCCGGGGCTGTAGTACCGCCGCCGGCCAGTCGGGGATCAGTCGTTGCGCAGGGGATAGAGGTTGTCGAGCAGCTTGCGGCGATTGAGCACCAGCTGCCAGCGATGACCGCCGAGCTGGCGCCACAGGCGGGCGGAGCGGATGCCGGCCAGCAGCAGGGCGCGCACCCGCGAGGCGGTGGCGGGCTGCTGCAGGTAGCGCATTTCGCCGTGCACCTGGATGCGCTGCTTGAAGGTGCTCAGGGTGTCCTCGTAGAGGCCACCGCAGGCGGCGATGACGTTCTCGTGGGCCACCCCGAAGTGTTGCACCTGGGACTGGATCTGGGTGAGGCGCCGGCCGATGAGGTCGAGCAGGTCGCCGCGCTTCTCCAGCTTGCGTTCCAGGGCGGTCATCGCCAGGGCATAGCGCAGGGGCTCGCGCTGCAGGCTGTTGGGATTGCGCTCCAGGGTGCTGGACAGGGCGCCCAGGCCCTCGCGCAGGGGGGTGACGCTGCCGCCATAGACCTCCAGGGTGCTGCCCGGATCGCGCACCAGCAGGCTGCCGAGCAGACAGGCCAGGGGTTCCTCTGGCACCTGGCCGGTGCGGGCCAGCAGGTCGACCAGTACGGCGGCCTGGAAGACGCCGCCCAGGGCGATGAGTTGTTCCTGGGTACGATTCATGCGGCGGGGGCCTCGGCGCAGGCGGGTTGGTAGTGTTCGATCACGCCGCCGCCCAGGCAGACGTCGCCGTCGTAGAAGACCACCGACTGGCCGGGGGTCACGGCGCGCTGGGGCTCGTCGAAGACCACCCGGTAGCCGGCGCCCTGGCGCTCGATCCGGCAGGGCTGGTCCTGCTGGCGATAGCGGACCTTGGCGGTGAGGCGGCGTGGTTGGGTGAGGTCCAGCTCGTTGACCCAGAACATCTCGCCGACGGTCAGAGACTCGGCGAAAAGCCAGGGGTGGGCATTGCCCTGGCCGACGATCAGCACGTTGCGATTCAGGTCCTTGCTCAAGACGTACCAGGGCTCGTCACCGGCGTCCTTCATGCCGCCGATGCCCAGGCCCTGGCGCTGGCCGATGGTGTGGTACATCAGGCCATGATGGCGACCGATGACCTCGCCGTCGGTGGTCTCTATGTCGCCCGGCTGGGCCGGCAGGTACTGCTTGAGGAAGTCGCTGAAGCGCCGCTCGCCGATGAAGCAGATACCAGTGGAATCCTTCTTGCGCGCGGTGGCCAGGCCGTGCAGTTCGGCGATGGCGCGGACCTCGGGCTTTTCCAGCTCACCCACCGGGAAGAGGGTGCGCGCCAGTTGCTCGCCGCCCACGGCGTGGAGGAAATAGCTCTGGTCCTTGTTGGCATCCAGTCCCTTGAGCAGCAGGGTCTGGCCATCGACGTCGCGGCGGCGCACATAGTGGCCGGTGGCGATCAGGTCGGCGCCCAGGGCCAGGGCGTAGTCGAGGAAGGCCTTGAACTTGATCTCGCGGTTGCAGAGGATATCCGGATTCGGCGTGCGTCCAGCCTTGTATTCGGCGAGGAAGTGCTCGAAGACATGGTCCCAGTACTCGGCGGCGAAGTTGGCCGTATGCAACTTGATGCCGATGCGGTCGCAGACCGCCTGGGCGTCGGCCAGGTCTTCCTTGGCGGTGCAGTACTCGGTGCCGTCGTCCTCGTCCCAGTTCTTCATGAACAGGCCCTCGACCTGATAGCCCTGCTCCTTGAGCAAGAGGGCCGAGACCGAGGAATCCACTCCGCCGGACATGCCGACGATGACGCGGGTGCCGTTCACTTCAAAAACCTCTCATATCTACGATCATCGACAGGGGATAGCGGTGGCCGTCCAGGTATTTCTCGATGGCGTCCAGCACCAGCGGGCTACGCAGCCGTGCCTGCTCGGCGCGGATCTCATCGAGCGTCAGCCACACCGCCCGGGTGATGTCGGCGTCCAGGGCGCGCCCGGGCTCATGGGCCAGGGGGCGGGCATGGAAGGCCGTGCGGTAGTAGGTGACGCCATTGGCTGGCGCCACATAGAGACCGATGCCGATCACGCCCTGGACTTGCACCCGCCAGGCGGTTTCTTCCAGCGTTTCACGGTAGGCCGCCTCGATCAGGCTCTCACCCGGCTCCAAGTGCCCGGCCGGCTGGTTGAGCACCAGGCGGCCCTGTTTTTCTTCCTCGACCAGCAGGAAGCGGCCGGCGTCTTCCACCACGGTGGCCACGGTGACGTGGGCGTGCCAATCCATCTCGGACTCCGCTATCGGTAATCGCGCAGTATACGCCTTAAGCTTTGTCGGTCCCAAATGCAGCGAACCCCGGCCAAGGCCGGGGTTCGCGTTCAGCGCAGGGCTAGGCTCAACCCTTGAGCTGGGCCAGGGCGGCATTGAGCGTGGCGCTCGGACGCATGGCCTGGCTGGTCTTGGCCTGGTCGGGGTGGTAGTAGCCACCGATATCCACCGGCTGGCCCTGGACGCCATTCAGCTCGGCGACCACCTTGGCTTCGTCGGCGGTCAGCGACTTGGCCACCGGCGCGAACTGGGCTTGCAGCTCGGCGTCGTCGTGCTGCTCGGCCAGGGCCTGGACCCAGTACAGCGCCAGGTAGAAGTGGCTGCCGCGGTTGTCCAGTTCACCCGCCTTGCGCGAAGGCGACTTGTTGCTGTCGAGGAACTTGCCGTTGGCCTGGTCCAGCGTCTTGGCCAGGACCTTGGCCTTGGCGTTGCCGGTGGTCTCGCCCAGGTGATTCAGGGATTCGGCCAGGGCCAGGAACTCGCCCAGGGAATCCCAGCGCAGGTGGTTTTCCTGCACGAACTGCTGGACGTGCTTCGGCGCGGAGCCGCCGGCACCGGTCTCGAACAGGCCGCCGCCGTTCATCAGCGGGACGATGGACAGCATCTTGGCGCTGGTGCCTAGTTCCATGATGGGGAAGAGGTCGGTCAGGTAGTCGCGCAGGACGTTGCCGGTCACCGAGATGGTGTCCTCGCCCTTGCGGATGCGCTCCAGGGATACCCGGGTGGCTTCCTCGGGCGACAGGATGCGAATGTCCAGGCCGTTGGTGTCGTGGTCCTTGAGGTAGCGCTCGACCTTGGCGATGACCTGGGCGTCGTGGGCCCGGTTCTGGTCCAGCCAGAAGATGGCCGGGGTGCCGCTGGCGCGGGCACGGTTGACGGCGAGCTTGACCCAGTCCTGGATCGGCGCGTCCTTGGTCTGGCACATGCGCCAGATGTCACCGGCCTCGACCGGATGCTCGAAGATCACCTTGCCCTGGTCGTCGGTGACGCGCACGGTGCCGTCGACGGGGATCTGGAAGGTCTTGTCGTGGGAGCCGTATTCCTCGGCCTTCTGCGCCATCAGGCCGACGTTGGGCACGCTGCCCATGGTGCTGGGATTGAAGGCACCGTTCTTCTTGCAGTCCTCGATCACCACCTGGTAGACGCCGGCGTAGCAGCGGTCGGGGATGATGGCCTTGGTGTCCTGCAGGTTGCCCTCGGCATTCCACATCTTGCCGGAGTCACGGATCATGGCCGGCATGGAGGCGTCGACGATGACGTCGCTCGGGACGTGCAGGTTGGTGATGCCCTTGTCGGAATTGACCATGGCCAGCGCCGGGCGCTGGGCGTACTGGGCGTCGAAATCGGCCTTGATGGCGGCCTGGGTGGCTTCCGGCAGGCTGGACAGTCGGGCGTAGAGGTCGCCGATGCCATTGTTGCGGTCGAAGCCGGCTTCCTTCAGGGCGGCTTCGTGCTTGGCCAGGACGTCCTTGTAGAACTCGCCGACGATGATGCCGAACATGATGGGGTCGGAGACCTTCATCATGGTGGCCTTCAGGTGCACGGAGAACAGCACGCCCTTGGCCTTGGCGTCCTCGATCTGGGCGGCGATGAAGCTCTGCAGCGCCTTGCGGCTCATGGTCGAGGCATCGACGATCTCGCCGGCCTTGACCGCGGTCTTCTCTTTCAGGACCTTGGCGCTGCCGTCCTTGCCGATCAGTTCGATCTTCAGGCTGCCGGCGTTCTCGAGGGTAGCCGAGCGCTCGCTGCCATAGAAGTCATGGGCGTCCATGTGGGCGACGTGGGACTTGGACTCGGCGCTCCAGGCACCCATGCGATGGGGGTGCTTGCGGGCGTAGTTCTTGACCGACAGCGGCGCGCGGCGGTCGGAATTGCCTTCGCGCAGGACCGGGTTCACGGCGCTGCCCTTGACCTTGTCGTAGCGCGCCTTGACGTCCTTTTCCTGGTCGTTCTTGGGTTCGTCCGGGTAGTCCGGGAGGGCATAGCCCTGGCCCTGCAGTTCCTTGATCGCGGCCTTGAGCTGCGGCACCGAGGCGCTGATGTTGGGCAGCTTGATGATGTTGGCTTCGGGAGTGGTGGCCAGTGCGCCGAGTTCGGCAAGGTGGTCGGAGATGCGCTGCTCTTCCTTCAGGTACTCGGGGAAAAGGGCGATGATGCGGCCGGCAAGGGAGATGTCACGGGTTTCGAGGGCGACGCCGGAGGAGGCGGTGATGGCCTCGACGATGGGTAGCAGCGAATAGGTCGCCAGGGCGGGCGCTTCGTCGGTCAGGGTGTAGATGATCTTCGACGTGGTGGACATGTCTTGCTTTAACTCCTCTTTATCACAGCTGTGGCGCGAAGCCGGGCGAGCGAGGATCGACCCTGGAGTCGATAGACGCCCCAAGAAGGCGTTATCGGGCCGCGCGGCAGGCGCGGCGGCGATGGACGTGCGATGCGACAAAGCGTCGCTGCGGAAGTTGCGCGGTCGGCCGATATAGCCAGCGGAACCGGCAGGGCCTGCAGCGACCCGTCAGTCGCGGGAGTATACCAGCGCGGCGCCTGGCGTGCATTCGTGGTGCCACAGGAGGATCGCCCCGGCCGGGCACCGGTCCGGGCGGCGGGGAGGGAAGTGGCTGGCACACCGGTGGGCGGGTCAATGGCCTTGACCAATCGACGGCCGGTCCTGCACGGAAAATGCTTAAGGGACTACACTATCGCCCCTCTGAATTTCACGAGGTCGTTATGAAAACCAAGGACAATGCGTCCAAAACCCGTTCCTGGGCCATCGTCGGGCTGGAAACGCTCGTCATCGTCGCCCTGTCGCTGTACATCGCCTTCGGCGTCGGCTTGTTCGTCAAGCACCACTGCTGGGACACCCTGACCCCGCAGCAGCGCGACCAGATCCTCGAGCAGATGAGCCGCAGCGCTCAGGAAAGCAGCCTGCTCACCTGATTCGTCCGAATCACCGCTTCTCGAACAATCACAAGAATCTTCCTTTTCCCGTCATCCGCACGCCACTCGGCGTATCGGAAGGTTAGCCTCTGCCTGGCGTTCGACCGATTCAGCACGTCAGGTGCTTGCGGGTCGCCACTGGCGAAGAGGTACCCATCTTCCGGGTGAGCCGAGGCAGGCTGGTCGGGTAGGGGCGAGCGCGACGCGCCAGGCGCAGCATGGCCCAGAGTACGGCTAGCGAGAGGGCCAGCCAGCCAAGCACGAGAAGGAGGATGTAGGTCGCAGGACTCATTGACGTTCACCGTACGGCTGTCTCGGAAAAGTGTCGGTCGGACACATTTCACTAGACTCGTCAATAGCAGTCCTGTTCGGGGCTTCCCGACGAGGGGTTCGCCCGGGCGCTACGCGTGCAGCGCCCGGGCGGTGGGGATCAGAGGAACAGGTGGGCCAGCCAGAACAGGCCGGCGGACAGTGCCATGGAGGCGGGCAGGGTGAGCACCCAGGCCATGAGGATGTTGCGCACCGTGCTGCCTTGCAGGCCACTGCGGTTGGCGACCATGGTGCCGGCCACGCCCGACGACAGCACGTGGGTGGTGGAGACGGGCAGGGCGAAGACGTTGGCCATGCCGATGGCGGCCACGGCGGTCACCTGGGCGCTGACGCCCTGGGCATAGGTCATGCCCTGGCGACCGATCTTCTCGCCCACGGTAAGGACCACGCGGCGCCAGCCGACCATGGTGCCGATGCCCAGGGCCAGGGCCACCGCGATGATCACCCAGAAGGGCGCATATTCGGTGGTGCTGGTGAGGTCCTTGCGCAGGCGGCTCAGGTCGTCGCGATCCCGGGCGGTCAGCACCGGCAGCTTGCTGACCTTCTTCGCCGTGTCGTCCAGGCACAGCAGATAGCGGCGTACCTGCTGGCGATGGTCGTCGCTCATGGCACGGTAGTCGGTGATGCCGTCCAGGTCGGCCAGCAGCGCCTGCAGGGTGGGCAGGGTCATGTGCGGGGCGCAACGGAATTCCTGGGGCAGATCGCGATTGCCGGGCACTTCGGCGAGGAAGTCCTTGAGGTTGTCGCCCTGGCGTTCGTAGAACTGGCCCAGGTGAATGGCCGCATCGCGGGTACGCTCGATCTGGTAGGTGGTGCTGTCCAGGTCAAGCACGAACTTGGCCGGGACGATGCCGATCAGGACCAGCATGATCAGGCCGATGCCTTTCTGGCCGTCGTTGGAACCGTGCACGAAGCTCATGCCCATGGCCGAGAGCACCAGCATCAGGCGATTCCAGAACGGCGGGTGCTTCTTGGCATCCAGCTCGCGGCGCTGCTCGGGGGTCTTGTGCATCTTCGACAGCGGCCGCCAGCGCTTGAGGGCGAGCAGCAGCAGGCCGGCGACCACGAAGCCGGCCAGCGGCGAGAAGATCAGCGACAGGCCGATGTCGATCGCCTTCTGCCAATTCACGCCTTCGCTCATCGGGATGCCGGTCAGCAGGGCGTTGGTCACGCCGACGCCGAGGATGGAGCCGATCAGGGTGTGGGAGCTGGAGGCGGGGATGCCGAAGTACCAGGTACCCAGGTTCCAGGTGATGGCCGCGGCGAGCAGCGAGAACACCATGGCCAGGCCATGACCGGTGTTGACGTTGATCAGCAACTCCACCGGCAACAGGTGGACGATGGCATAGGCCACGCCGACGCCGCCGAGCAGCACCCCGAGGAAGTTGAAGATGCCGGAGAAGAACACCGCGAGGTGCGGCGGCATGGCCTTGGTGTAGATCACCGTGGCGACAGCGTTGGCGGTGTCGTGGAAGCCGTTGATGAATTCAAAGGCCAGCACGAAGGCCAGGGCCAGGACGAGGCTGATGGCGACCCAGGCGTGGAGTCCGCTGAAAAGTTCGAACATGGGGATACGTCGACAGTTGGCAGGCGCGAATTATGGCAGAAAAATGACTGCCGCCATCGCCGCCTTGAATGGGAAGAGGCAATTAAGGCTTGTTTGAAAGGCAGCCGAGCGAAGGTCAGGCAAGGCAAAAATCAGCGAGGAAGCGGAGTTTACGAGGGGTAAATGAGCATTCCGAGGTGATTTTTAACGCCGTATGGCCGAGCGCGGGCGCTTTTCAGGCAAGCCTAGTCGCCGCGGTAGATGCAGCCGCTGGTGCAGGTCTCGTGGATACGAACCTGGCTCAGTTCCGGCAGGAGTGGCTTGAGCTGCTGCCAGATCCAGCGGGCGAGCACCTCGCTGGTGGGGTTTTCGAGACCCGGGATGTCGTTCAGATAATGGTGATCCAGGCGCTCGTACAGCGGCTTGAACACGGCCTTGATGTCGGCGAAGTCGCGTACCCAGCCGGTGTGAGGGTCGAGGTTTCCCTCGATGTGCAGGGCGACCTTGAAGGAATGCCCATGGAGACGTCCACACTTGTGGCCCGCTGGAACATTGGGGAGGACGTGTGCGGCTTCGAAAGTGAACTCTTTGAAGATTTCCAAAATAACCACTCGCGTTGGGCCACGGGGTGTGGCGGCTGCGGGCCGGCAGTCTACCAGCTCGACGGCGCCTTGCCGAACCTCGCGGCGGTAGACGAAGGGCGAGTCCTCTAGCCGGGCATCGACCAGGGTTAGAGGTAGTGGCCGTCGCGCGCGAGCTCCAGGCGGGTCTGTTCGATCAGGGCAGCGAGGTGGCCGGCATGGCCGTACTGGCCGCGTGCGACATGGGCGACCGAGGCCAGGACCCGGCTGCCATCGGTCACCGCCAGGGAAAAGCTGGCATCGCTCCGATCCTCACGGACCTCGCCGCGCAGCGGCAGAAAGGCCTTCTCGACGATGTGGACGGCACGGGCGAGATCGATCGACATGGGCGGGCTCCTCGGGCTGATACCTTCGACAGAACATACGAATCGGGAAAAATTCTGATTTGCCATCGCCAGCTCGCTTAGGCAGTCTCCCGCTCTTTGGTCGGACGGTTTCTCATGCGTAATTCCACTTCCCGTACTTTCTGGGTCCTGGTCGGACTGGCTGCCGCCTTCGGTCTCGCTGGCGTGGTCGGTAACCGCCTGGGCTGGGACCGACTGGAAATCGGCTATCGGACGGTGCCGTCGCCCAGTGGGCTGGACATCGGCGTGGCCGGGCAAGTCATCACCGGGCTGCCGGCGCTGTGCATCGCCCTGGCCCTGGTGACGGTGGTGACCGCCCTGGTCATCCGTGGCGGTCGGCGCTTTCGTGCGCGGTTGCCCCTGCCGGTGACCGCCGCCATTCTCTGGCTGATGCTGGCGACCTTGCTGGTGCTCTTCTATCCCAGCACCCTGGCCTTCCAGTGGGAAAACCACCGCAGCGCCGCGGAAATCGATTTCTATCTACTCCAGGAACGCCACGGCCCCTTCCAGGGGACGGCGCAGAAGAGCCAGTTGCTGACCTACTACCGCGACTGCGGCCAGGCCGGGCAGGCCGTCTGCCCGGTGTTCGAGTGCGTAGTGGAGCGCCGCAGCTGGCTGGGTGGTTTCCAGAAGATCGAAGGCTTCTATCCCGGCCTGGACCAGGACCATCAGCTGGAACTGCTGCGTACCCGCTGCCTGCCCGGTACGCCGTGACCGACGAAGCCACCGGTCTGGTGGCGCCATAGGCGGGCGTAAAGGCCGTTGTAGGCGATCAGCTCGTCGTGGGAACCCATCTCGACGATCTGGCCGCGTTCCATCACCACTAGGCGATCCATGCGCGAGATGGTCGATAGCCGGTGCGCGATGGCGATCACCGTCTTGCCTTCCATCAGGGTTTCCAGGCTCTCCTGGATGGCCGCCTCTACCTCGGAGTCGAGGGCCGAGGTGGCTTCGTCCAGCAGCAGGATGGGCGCGTCCTTGAGCAGGGTGCGGGCGATGGCGATGCGCTGGCGCTGGCCGCCGGAGAGCTTGACGCCGCGTTCACCCACCTGGGCATCCAGGCCGGTGCGGCCATGGGCATCGGTGATGCGGGCGATGAAGTCGTCGGCCTTGGCCTTGCGCAGGGCGGCGTGCAGCTCTTCGTCGGTGGCCTCGGGCCGGCCGTAGAGCAGGTTCTCGCGGATCGAGCGGTGCAGCAGGGAGGTGTCCTGGGTGACCACGCCGATCTGGCATCTCAGGCTTTCCTGGGTGACGTGGGCGATGTCCTGGCCATCGACCAGGATGCGCCCGCCTTCCAGGTCGTAGAGGCGCAAGAGCACGTTGATCAGCGTCGACTTGCCGGCGCCCGAAGGGCCGACCAGGCCGATCTTCTCGCCGGGAGCCACGTCCAGGGTCAGGCCGTCGATGATGCCGGCGCCCTTGCCATAGTGAAACTGGATGTCGTCGAACAGCACCGCGCCACGGGTCACCTGCAGCGGCTTGGCGTCCGGCGCATCGCCGACCTGGCGCGGCTTGGCGATGGTGCTCATGCCGTCCTGCACCATGCCGATGTTCTCGAAGATGCCGTTGACCACCCACATGATCCAGCCGGACATGCTGTTGATGCGGATCACCAGGCCGGTGGCCAGGGCGATGGCGCCCACGCTGATCACGCCCTGGTGCCAGAGCCAGAGGGCGAGGCCCGTGGTGCCGGCGATGAGGAAGCCGCTGAGGATGGCGATGGTCACGCCCATGGCGGTAATCAGCCGAGCGGCGCTCTCGGCCTTTTCCGTCTGCTCTTCCATGGCCTGGCGGGCGTACTGCTCCTCCTGGGCCGAATGGGAGAACAGCTTGAGGGTGGAAATGTTGGTGTAGCCGTCGACGATGCGCCCGGAGAGTTGCGAGCGGGCTTCCGAGGCGATGGCCGAGCGCTCCTTCGTCTGCGGCACGAAATACCAGAGGGCGATGACGTAGCCGATGATCCAGAGGATCAGGGGCACCATCAGCCAGACATCGGCCTGGGCGAACAGGATCAGCGAGGTGACGGCGAAGATCAGCACGTGCCAGATGGCGTCCACCGCCTGCACGGCCGAATCGCGCAGGGACACGCCGGTCTGCATGATGCGGTTGGAGATTCGCCCGGCGAAGTCGCTGTGGAAGAAGCCCAGGCTCTGCTTGAGCACGTAGCGATGGTTCTGCCAGCGGATCAGGGTGGTCAGGCTGGGGGTGATGGTCTGGTGCACCAGCAGGTCGTGCAGGCTGATGAACAATGGGCGCAGGACCAGGGTGACCACCGCCATCCAGATCAGGGTACCGCCGTGCTCCTGGAAGAACACCGTGCTGTTGGGCGCGCTGTCGGCGAGGTCGACGATCTGGCCGATGAAGTTGAACAGCGCCACCTCGATCAGGGCACCGATCAGGCCGACGACCAACAGCAGGGCGAAGGCCGGCCAGGCTTGCTTGAGGAAGTGGAGATAGAAGGCGCCGACGCCAGTGGGCGGCATTTCGTCGGGGGCTTCCCGAAACGCATCGATGATGCGTTCGAAGCGGCGAAAGATCATGCGGGGTCCTTGTGTGGGGAGGCGGCGCCTCGCACCGGGGCCTCGCCTGGCTTACCGGACGACCCCCAGCGGATCGTCCGGCAGGACGGGTCGGCTTACAGCCGTTTGGCAGCGAGAATCATCACCGGTTCACGGGGAATGTCGCGCAGCATGCCCTGGCGCGTGGTCTGGACCCCAGCGATCTGGTCGACGACTTCCATGCCGCGCACGACCTTGCCGAACACCGCGTAGCCGAAGTCACGCGAGCCGTGGTCGAGGAAGGCGTTGTTCTCGACGTTGATGAAGAACTGACTGGTGGCGGAGTTGACGTCCGAGGTGCGCGCCATGGCCAGGGTGCCGCGCAGGTTCTTCAGGCCGTTGTCGGCTTCGTTCTTGATCGGCGCGCGGGTGCGCTTTTCCTGCATGTCCCGGGTGTAGCCGCCGCCCTGGATCATGAAGCCGGGGATCACGCGATGGAACAGGGTGCCCTTGTAGAAGCCGCTGTCGACGTAGGCCAGGAAGTTCTCGGTGCTGACCGGCGCCTTGGCCGCATCCAGCTCGACTTCGATGTCACCCTTGTTGGTGCTGATGAGTACGTGCGGATTGTCCGCGGCCCAGGTGGTGGAAGCGACGAACAGCGCGCAAGCGGCAAGCAGGGCTTTGAACATGATGAATCCTTGAGTGGACGGAAACGACTGGCGAACGATAGCAATCCGACGGACACCCCGCCACGGTCAGCGTGGCAGAGCGTGCTGGCGCAGCAGGTTCATCAGGATCTGCGAGGCCGGGCCCAGCTCGTGCTGGCGGGTCTTGTAGAGCTGGAAGGGGTGGAAGCGCTGGGCGCCCTGTTCCAGGGGCAGCGGCTTGAGCAGGCCCTGGTCGAGATCGCTCTGGATGGCATCCCGCGGCAGCCAGGCGAAGCCCAGGCCGTCGCGCAGGAAGGTCGCGGCCGTGCTGATGCTGCCCACCGTCCAGCGCTGCTCGGCGGCCAGCCAGCCAGCGTCCCTGGGCTGGGCGCGGCCGCTGTCGCGGATGACGATCTGCAGTTGCTCTTCCAGATCGGCGGTCACCAGGGTGCGCTGCAACAGATGCAGGGGGTGCTCGGGATGGGCGACGGCGACGAACTCCACGGTACCGAGGGAGGCACCCAGGTGGGCGGCGATCACCAGGCCGGTGATCGCCAGGTCCGCGGAGCCGTCGAGCAGGGCCTCTTCCACCCCGGACAGGACCTCTTCACGCAGGCGCACCCGGCAGCCGCGACTCTGCGGCATGAATTCGCGCAGGCAGCGCAGCAGCTGGCGGGTAGGGTAGGCGGCATCCACCACCAGGCGTACCTCGGACTCCCAGCCCTGTTCCATGTGATAGGCCAGTTCTTCCAGCTGGCTGGCCTGCTGCACCAGGCGGCGCGAGCGGCGCAGCAGCACGGCGCCGGCGTCGGTCAGCACCGCGCGGCGGCCTTCCAGGCGCAGCAGGGGTACGCCGAGTTGCTCCTGCATGCGGGCGACGGTGTAGCTGACCGAGGATTGGGAGCGGTGCAGCACCTCGGCGGCCTGGGCGTAACCGCCATGATCCACCACGGCCTGCAGGGTGCGCCATTGGTCGAGGGAAACGCGGGGAGTCTTCATCGAGAGCGTCGTGGCTACGAAAGCGGGCATGTTAGAGCGTGACGGCACAATGGGAAAACGCGGCGCGTATCACGGGATGAAAAAATGCCGGATGTCGGATCAAATATCCGCTCCTGGTGACCCTCCAAGCCCGTCGATGAGTTTCCCACTCTAGGCAAGACAAGGAGTCTCCATGTCGTCATTCAAGGCGTTGCTGGGTTGCTGTCTGCTCGTCGCTCCCCTGTTGGTCAATGCCGATGAGCGGACCGCCGAGCCCATCGAGATCGATGGGCTCAATCTGACCCGAACCCTCGATTGCCAGGGCCGGGACGTCTCCCTTTCCGGCGAGAGCAATACACTTACCCTGAAAGGCCAATGCGGCGAGGTGACCATCTATGGCAGTCACCATCGCCTGGTGATCGATAGTGCGCAGACGTTGGCCATCCACGGCCTGGGCAGCGTCACCACGGTCAAGGGCTCGGTGGCCAATCTGAGCATCGGCGGCGGTTACCAGCAGGTGCAGGCCAATGTGCGGGCTGGCAGCGAAGGCCTGGCCAAGGTCGATGCCTACGGCTACGGCGCCAAGGCGCGCCTGACCTTGCTCAGCCAGGCCGACATCGCGGTGGGCGGTTCCAACCAGCAGGTGTACTGGTCTCGCGCGGCGGGCGTGGCCGAGCCGAAGACGCTGGTCTCCGGCGCCGACAATGTGCTCCAGGCCAACCAGTCGATGGCGGCGATCACCACTGGCGATCCGTCGGGGCTGAACGCCAACCGATAGACCGTGGCGAGCGGGGCTTTTCCTCCGGCGGCGGGCGCGTTAAGGTCGCGCACCTTTTTCGTGCGTCGCCGTCATGCCTTATCTCCTGCTCGTCACCCTCATCTGGGCCTTTTCCTTCAGCCTGATCGGGGAATACCTCGCTGGCCGCGTCGACAGCGACTTCGCCGTGCTGGTGCGGGTGGCCATCGCCTTCGTCCTCTTCCTGCCGTTTACCTGCTGGCGCGGCGTGCCAGGGCGTTTCGCCCTGGGACTGATGGCCGCTGGGGCACTGCAGTTCGGTATCACCTACCTGTGCCTGTATCGCAGCTTCGCCGTGCTGACGGTGCCGGAGGTGCTGCTGTTCACCGTGCTCACACCTATCTACGTGACGTTGCTGGACGATGCCTGGCAGCGTCGCTTCCGCGTCTGGTCGCTGCTGGCGGCCGTCGTGGCGGTGGGCGGGGCGGCCCTGATCCGCTTCCAGCCACTGACTGGCGACTATCTGCTCGGCTTCCTGCTGCTGCAGGTGGCCAACCTGACCTTCGCCGCCGGCCAGGTACTGTGCAAGCACCTGGGGCATGCCTATGCCGGCCAGGGCGCCCTGCATCGCTACTTCGGGCTGTTCTTTCTCGGTGCCCTGCTGGTGGCAGCGCTGTCCTTCCTGCTGTTCGGCAATCCGGCGCGGTTGCCCAGCACACCGCTGCAATGGGGCGTGCTGATCTGGATGGGGGTGTTCGCCACGGCGCTCGGGCTCTACTGGTGGACGCTGGGCTCGTTGCGGGTCAACGGCGGTACCCTGGCGATCATGAACGAAGCCCATGTGCCGGCGGGCCTGCTGGTCAGCCTGCTGATCTGGCAGCATCCGGCCGATCTGCCTAGGCTGTTGCTGGGCGGCGGCATCATCCTGCTGTCGCTGTTCATCAATCGCCAGGGGCGTCGGTCATGAGCGTGCTGTCGGGCAAGGGCCTCGGCCTTTCGGTGCTGTCGTCGGTGCTGTTCGCGCTGATGCCGGTGTACTTCGCCTGGCTGGCTCCCCTGGACGGCCTGCAGGTGGTGGCGCTGCGGGTGGTCTGGTCGCTGCCCATGGTGCTCCTGCTGGTGGTGGTGCTGCGCGAGGGCAAGGCACTGTGGGCGACGCTCAAGCGGCTGGTGCGTGAGCCTCGGCTGTGTCTGGCCATCCCGGCGGCGGCGCTGCTGATGGGGATTCAGTGGTGGGTGTTCGTCTGGGCGACCATGAATGGCGAGGCCATGGCCATGTCGCTTGGCTATTTCCTGCTACCCCTGGCGATCGTGCTGACGGGGCGGTTGGTCTATGGCGAGCGGCTGCGGCCGTTGCAGCGCCTGGCGGTGGTCTGTGCCTTGCTGGGGGTGATCAACGAGGTCTGGGTGACCGGGGCGCTGTCCTGGGTCAGCCTGCTGCCGGTGGTGGGCTATCCGCCCTATTTCGTCTTGCGTCGCTGGATGGCGGTGGATGCGCTGTCCGGCTTCGTGCTGGAAATGTGCTGCCTGCTGCCCTTCGCGTTGCTCGCCCTGCATTGGTTCTCGCCGGGTGCCATCCTGCAACAGGCGCCCGGGCTGTGGGCGCTGCTGCCGGGGTTGGGTCTGCTCAGCGCCATCGCCTTCGCCGCCATGCTGGCCTCGAGTCGCCTGCTGCCGCTGAGTCTGTTCGGCATCCTCAGCTATGTGGAGCCGGCGCTGCTGGTGTTCGTCGCCCTCTATATCCTCGGCGAGCGACTGCCGGACGGCGCCATCTGGACCTATGGCCCCATCTGGCTGGCGGTGGCCTGGGTCTGCCTGGATAGCGCGCGCCTGCTGCGCAAGCAGCTCAGGCGCGCCTCGGCCAACCCCTAGTGTGGTGTTTCAGAAGTCAACTACACAATTTTGGCGGCGCTTTTTGTCCACAGCGGCGGACCGCCCTGGACGTCGTTGCCACTTCTCGCCATAGCCCTGCTATGACTCGTCGCGGCGCCTAGCCCACGAACAAAAATCACTCGCCAATTCTTGCGCGAACTTCTGAAACACCTCACTAGAGCGCTAGCGTTGGGCAGGCTTCCGTCGCGAAGAAGAACTCGTCGCAGTTGGGCAGGGTGCCGGCGCGGTCGACGATGAGGAATTCATCCTCGTCGCGCAGGGCCAGCACCGGGTGGTGCCAGACGCCCGCATGGTAGTTGATGCCTTGGCGGCCATCGGTGCGGAATACCCGGATGGCCTGGGCATCCGGCTGCGGCGCCGGGGGCGCCACCACCACCAGGAAGGGCTCGCCGCGCAGGGGTACGAAGGCCTGGCTGCCATGGGGATGGCGTTCCAGCATGGCGATGGTCAGCGGGTATTCCAGGCGCCGAGCGCGAAAGATGCTGATGATCGCCGCGCCGTCGGCCGGACCGGTCTCGACTCGCGCCAGGGCATGGAATCTCTGGGTCGAGCCATTGTTGATGGGAAACCAGTCGCGGCCCTCGGTCTCGATGACGTCGCCGAAGGGCGCGAAGCCCTCGGCGGTCAGCGGCTCGATGTGCAGCGGCCGGCTCATGCCTGGCCCCGGGCGACCTTGCCGAACAGCCGCAGTCGGCTGACACCGCCGTCGGGGAAGATGTTCAGGCGCACGTGGGTGATGGGGCCGAGGTCGCGCACCTGCTCGCGGAAGCTGTGTTCCTGGTGCATCTGCAGCTTCTGCGGCGGCAGCAGCTCCTTCCAGAACAGACTCTGGGTCTCGATCTGGCCATCGGTACCGCCACGGACATAGGCGCCCTGGATCTGGCAGCTGTCCGGGTAGTTGCCCTTGAAGTGCAGGGTGTCCACCAGGATTTCCTCGACGACGCCGGCATGGCCCAGGGCGATGATCACCCAGTCGTTGCCGGGGGTGCGGCGGCGGGCGGTTTCCCAGCCATCGGCCATGCTGGCGGCGCGCCCCGGATTGAGGATGTTGCTCATGCGGCCGTAGTGCTCGTCGTTGCAGGCCAGGGCGCGACCGCCGTTGAGGGCGGCGGCGAGGTCCAGCACCTCGTCGTCGGCCTGGGCCGACCAGTCGCGATGGGGGATGCCGTAGACCCGCAGGCGAGCCACGCCACCGTCGGGATAGATGTTCAGCCGCAGGTGGGTCCAGGGGCGGTCGTCGGCGATGGCATGGTAGTGATGACTGTTGCCCTGCATCTCGATGGCGGGCAGCACCTCGGTCCAGGCAGCGTCATCAGCCGGATCGCCCTCGGCGCAGAAGCAGGCTTCCAGGGAGGCGGAGGGCGGGTAGTTGCCGGTGAACCAGCGGGTGTCGATGTCGACGCCCTTGATCGAGCCGGGCACGCCCAGGCGGATCACCGCGTGGTCATAGCCTTCGAACCTCTTGCGGCGCGACTCCCAGCCATCCATCCACTTGCCGTTGTCGTCGTAGACGCCTTCCTTCCACTCCGGCTCATGGGGCTGGAGCATGCGGTCGGCGGCGGCGAACCAGTCGTCGGTGACGCTGATGACCCGGGTGCCGAGGCGGGCGTCGGCGAGGTTGAGGTACTTCTCGAAGGGCGCGGCGTAGGTGCGTTTCATGAGGGGCTCGTATTCGGACTGAGGTCAGAGGGTCTGGAGACGGAAGAGGGCGATGCGGTCGATCTCGGCCAGGGCGCGCTGGAATTCCTGCTCCGGAGTGTTGGGCAGGCGCTCCTCGAAGGCCGCGAGGATCAGGTGTCGGTTACTGCCCTTCACCGCCATGATGAAGGGGAAGCCGAATTTTTCGCGGTAGGCGTCGTTGTAGCGGGTGAAGCGGGCCAGTTCGTCGGCATTGCATTGATCCAGGCCGGCGCCGGCCTGTTCGCTGGTGCTGGCGGCGGTCAGCTCACCGGCCAGGGCGGCGCGACCGGCGAGATCCGGGTGGGCCTGGATCAGCGCCAGTTGCTCGATGTGGCTGGCCCGGGCCACCTGGGCGGACAGCCGCTGGTGCAGGGCCTCGATGGCATCCGGCAGCGGCTGGCCCTCGTCGAAGGCGCGCTCGGCGACCCAGGCGGAGTGTTCGTAGATGCCGCCGAAGGCCGCGACGAAGGCGGCGCGGTCCAGTTGGCTGGGCGTCAGGGTCTGGAAGCTGCTCATGCCGGCGGATGCTCCTGGTACCAGTGACGGGCGATGTCCACCCGGCGAGCGAACCAGACGCCCTCGTGGCGCTGGGCGTATTCCAGGAAGCGCTTCAGGCCCACCAGGCGCCCGGGGCGGCCGATCAGCCGGCAATGCAGGCCGATGGAGAGCATCTTCGGTGCCGTAGCGCCTTCCTCGTAGAGGGTGTCGAAGGCGTCCTTGAGGTACTGGAAGAACTGTTCGGCGGTATGGAAGCCCTGCACCTGGGTGAATCTCATGTCGTTGGTGTCCAGGGTATAGGGGATCACCAGGTGCGGCTTGCCGGTGGGGGTGTCGGGCTCCCAGTAGGGCAGGTCGTCGTCGTAGGTGTCGCTGTCGTAGAGGAAGCCGCCTTCCTCCATCACCAGGCGCCGGGTGTTGGGGCCGGTGCGGCCGGTGTACCAGCCCAGGGGGCGCTCGCCGGTCAGCTCGGTGAGGATCTCGATGGCGCGCTGCAGGTGGGCACGCTCCTCGGCCTCGTCCATGTATTGATAGTCGATCCAGCGATAGCCGTGGCTGCAGATCTCGTGGCCGGCCTGGACCATGGCGCGGATGACCTCGGGATGGCGCTCGGCGGCCATGGCCACGGCGAAGACGGTGAGGGGCACCTGGTGCTTGGCGAACAGTTCGAGGATGCGCCAGACGCCGGCGCGGCTGCCGTACTCGTAAAGCGATTCCATGGCCATGTTGCGCACACCCTGCAGCGGCTGGGCGGCGACCATCTCGGAAAGGAAGGCCTCGGATTCCTTGTCGCCATGCAAGATATTGCGCTCGCCGCCCTCTTCGTAGTTCAGCACGAAGGATAGGGCGATGCGGGCGTTACCCGGCCAGCGGGGGTGAGGCGGCTGGGCGCCGTAGCCGATGAGATCACGGGGATAGGTCATGGAGGGGCATCCTGGCGGTCGAGACGTTTTGTATACAATGTTTGGAGACCTTTGCCGAGTCCCAGCAAGAATCTTGCCTAACTGGTCTGACCGGTCAGATCGCGAAAGGGGCCTTGAAAGGACGCGATGGGGGGCGTCGCCGGATAGCTTGGGCTGTATACAATCGGCGGCGAGAAAGCTGCTAGGCTGGGTGATCTTTCCTGCAGGAGCCTTGCCGATGTCCGTTTCGTCTTCTTCCGGTTACCTGACGACTCATGTCCTGGATACCGCGGCGGGCTGTCCAGGCGCAGGTATCGTCGTGCGTCTGTATCGCCTGGCCGAAGGTGCCCGGCAGGCGCTGGGGGAACTGCGCACCAACGCCGACGGCCGCAGCGACGCGCCGCTGCTACAGGGCGAGACCTTCCAGCCTGGCTACTACGAGCTGGAGTTCGACGTGGGGGATTACTATCGGCAGCGGGGCGTGGACCTGGACGAGCCGGCCTTTCTCGACACGGTGATCCTGCGTTTCGGCATTGCCGATGCCACTGCGCACTATCACGTGCCTTTGCTGGTTTCGCCCTACAGCTACTCGACTTACCGAGGAAGCTAGTCGAGTCCGCTTCGTCGTGGTGCGGGCGGGCGTGGTGGGCACCAGCCTGGGGCGTCGGCTCAGTGGTAGATCGGCTCGGTCGACAGGCGCGCGGTCATCAGCAGCGGCTTGTCGTGGGCAGCGCTGTCGGGCCAGGTCTGGGCGATGCGTTCCAGCACCACCTGGGCCAGCATGCTGTGGGTGCGGCTGGCGAAATGCCCCCGCGCACCGAAGATGTAGGCCTGGTCGGCACCCGGCTCGACATAGCTGTCCGGGTCGCAGAACTCCCGGCCGGGCAGGCAGGCATCGCCCTCGGCATGGGTAAAGCCGTAGTTGCCGTAATGGGCGAAGACTTCTTCCATCACCCGGTAGGCGTCCACCAGCAGCAGACGGTCGCCGGCTGGCAGATTGGCCTGCAGGGTCTCGTTGTAGAGCTTGACCAGGTCGTGATTGCGCTGCGCCACCTGCTCGGTCCAGGGCTCGAGATAGGGCGCCTTGCCGTAGTCGGTGTTGTTGAGGACCACCAACCGCTGGGCGCCGAGGCTGAGCAGGTAGCGCAGCAGCTTGACCTCGTTCATCGCCGTATGCCGGATTCGGGCCTCGACCTGCTCGCGGATGTCCGGGGGCAGCGGCGCATCGGCCATCAGCGCGGCCCTGAGCTTCTTGTCGTAGAAGGGGCCGATGATGTCATTGCCGCCGATCTGCACCAGCACCAGATCCTGCTGGCGGAAGCGGCCGTGCTGCATCTCGAAGTTACGAATCTGCTGGGAAAAGGCGAGGGGCGCTTCGTTGTGGTCGAAACCCGGCTCGGTGAAGCTGCCGGTCACGGCGCCGCCTTCGGCGTAGCAGAGGCCATCGGTATCGACCGTACCCTCGTGGCCGTAGCCTTCCGCCTGTCGGTTGGGGCCGAGTTCGATGCCGTAGGCTTCGGCGATTTCCTGGGGATAAGTGCGTCCGGGGTTGGTGGCGTAGATGTGGCCGAAGGTGCCGCAGTCCATGAGGCTATCGCCGAAAGCGATCACCCGCTGGATACCTCGCGCTTCGGCGATGGGTTCGGGGCTGGGTACCAGGGCGAGCAGCGCCGCGACGCCGACCAAGGCACTGGCCAATCCCCAATTCCTGCCCATAGCCCACCTCCCGGCAGCACCCTGGATAGGCGCTGCCAACGACTGCTGCAACCTTCATACCGGGAAGAGGGGAAAATGCCGTCGGGAGTTCCCCCAGCCTCGTGATAGAGGAATTTCCGGGTAATGACAAGCGTGCGCGCCAGCGCTGTCGCCAGGAGGGAAAGGATGGTCGTAGAGGGCTTGTTGCCGCTGGATCGCCGCGGATTTCCAGTCGTGATTCGACGGAGCCAGAGGAGGCGCACCAGCTACTTTTGGGTCAGGAGCGAGGCGACGAAAGGACGGGGCGTGCACCAGGACGCGGCGGTCGTGGCTGGGGCTGCGGCAGACCTGTGCGGCCAGATCGAATGAACGAGGGTTCAGGCTCGCGCAGGGGATCCGCGTCAGGCAGGTTCGCCGACCGGTATCGACGACTGCGCCAGGATGGCATCGAGCAGACCGGGGAAGCGGCTATCCAGATCCGCCCGCCGCAGCTGGTTCATGTGCGTGGTGCCGGCGTTGCGGGTGTGCACCAAGCCAGCATCGCGCAGGACGCGGAAGTGGTGGGACATGCTGGACTTGGGGCGACCGCCATCCAGCTCGCCGCAGGTGGCTTCGGTCACCCGGGCCAGGTAGCGGACGATATCCAGGCGTACCGGATCGCTGAGCGCGTGGAACAGGCGCTCAAGGGAGAATTCATCGGGACTGGGATGTTTGAAAGGGCGCATGGGCCAATCATACACCGGGGGTTGGCGATCATGCTATGTTCGATTAGTATCGAATTAACGAACCAACAGTCACTCCCTTGGAGACCGCTCAGATGTCCGCATTGTTCCAACCCTTCACCCTCAAGGACGTGACGCTGCGCAACCGCATCGCCATTCCGCCCATGTGCCAATACAGTGCCGTCGATGGCGTGATCAACGACTGGCATCAGGTGCACTACGCGGGCCTGGCGCGGGGCGGTGCCGGCGTGGTCATCGTCGAGGCCACGGCGGTATCGCCGGAAGGCCGCATCACCCCCGGCTGCGCCGGTATCTGGTCCGATGCTCACGCCCAGGCGTTCGTGCCGGTGGTCAAGGCGATCAAGGCGGCCGGTTCCGTGCCGGGCATCCAGATCGCCCATGCCGGCCGCAAGGCCAGCGCCAACCGTCCCTGGGAAGGTGACGACCACATCGCCGCCGCCGACAGCCGTGGCTGGGACACCATCGCTCCGTCCGCCGTGGCCTTCGGTGCCAACCTGCCCAAGGTACCCAAGGCCATGACCCTGGACGACATCGCCCGGGTCCGCCAGGACTTCGTCGATGCCGCCAAGCGTGCCTATGAAGCCGGCTTCGAGTGGCTGGAGCTGCACTTCGCCCATGGTTACCTGGCGCAGAGCTTCTTCTCGGTGCACTCCAACCAGCGTGACGACCAGTACGGTGGCGATCTGGCCGGCCGCAGCCGCTTCCTGCTGGAAACCCTGGCCGCGGTGCGCAAGGTCTGGCCGGAGCATTTGCCGCTGACCGCTCGTTTCGGCGTGATCGAATACGACGGTCGCGACGAAGAGACGCTGGCCGAGTCCATCGAGCTGGCCCAGGGCTTCAAGCGCGAAGGCCTCGACCTGCTGAGCGTCAGCATCGGCTTCTCCACCCCGACCGCCAACATCCCCTGGGGCTCGGGCCTGCTGGCCCCCATCACCGAGCAGGTGCGCAAGGCCACCGGCCTGAAGGTGGCTTCGGCCTGGAACATCGACACCCCGGCCCTGGCCAACCAGGTGGTGGCCGACGAACAGCTGGACCTGGTGATGGTGGGCCGCGCCCACCTGGCCGATCCGCACTGGCCCTACCATGCGGCCAAGGCCCTGGGCGTCGACAAGCCCTCCTGGGTGCTGCCGGCGCCCTATGCCCATTGGCTGGAGCGCTATCGCAGCAGCTGAGTCGGTTCCTGCCAAGACGAGACGCTATCCAGGGTGATGCCTGTCAGTCGAGGTGCTGATCGCCGCCTTCACACTGCCAGTCGCCCGGGTAGGCACAAAAAACGCCGCGTTTTCTTCACGAGAACGCGGCGTTTTTCCTCAACTGATCGGCATCTGGCCAATGTCTGGCTTTTCAGGGCTACGACCTGGTCCTCTATCGTTGCTGCTTTATCGCGGCCATGGCGGTCCGCCGGTGCGGCCGCTCCTACAGGGAGTCACGCCGGTTCAGGGTGCTCTTGCCGTGGCTGATGGCCCTGAACGCCTGCTTGGATAGCTCCCTCTCCCCGCGGGAGAGGGTCGGGGAGAGGGAGCCTCCTCGCCACAATTCTCCAGTGGAAAAGGCTACGCCGTTTTCCACGCTACGTGATGTATCCCTACGATGAGACGGTTGCTCCTACAGTCGGAGCATCGCCGTAAGAGTGGCACCTGTCCATTGCCCCAAGCGCCGGATTCAAGGCCATGGCTCTTCGGGGCGGCTTTTTATTGGGTCACTGCAGGGCCTGGCGGCGCTCAGCGGTACTGGGATGGGTGGAGAGATAGCCGGCCCAGCGGCCGTCGGGCGAGGCTGCGGGACATTCCTGGTCTTTACCGTGACAGTCGCTGGCCCGCTCGAGGCGTTCGAGCAGGGCGGTCAGCCGGCTGGCCGGAATGTTCTGCGCCGCCAGCGCCTGGGCGGCGTAGCGATCCGCCTCGTATTCGAAGGCGCGGGAGTAACCCAGCTCGGCGAGCACGACCGGGATGGCCGAGACACTGGCGCTGATCGAAGAGACATCACCGGTGACCACCAGGATGACCAGCCCCAGGCCTGAACTCTGCAACACGTGGCGTAGGGCGTGTCGGCGCTCGAGGTGGCCGAGTTCATGGGCCAGCACGGCAAGCAGCTCGTCGTCGTGGTCGGCGAGACTCACCAGTTGATCGGTGAAGACCAGGGTGCCCGAGGGCAGGGCCAGGGCATTGGCGCCCAGGCTGCGGGCGGCGTCGCGGAATTGGATGTCCACCGTGAGACTGGGGTCCGTCGCCTGGGCGAAGGCCAGGAAGCGTGCGCGCAAGGCTTGCTGGCGGGCAGCGGGCAGGGCGGAAGGCTTGAGCGCCGCGCGGTCGAGCAGGGCCAGGGTGCCGTCGCCCAGGTGGGTGCCGACGCTGGCGGGTAGGCGGAAGGCCAGGGTCTCGGCCAGGGCCGGAATGCCGTAGCGGATACCACCCCAGGCGAAGGCGATCGCCAGGACCAGCGACAACAGGACCAGTCGCCAGCTGGATTCCAGGCGATAGGCCAGGCCCTGGTGCGCGTCGGTACCCCGCAGCAGCTCGTCGATGGCGTCGTTGTGCGAGGTCTCGAAGCGGCCGGCGCCGGGAAAGTCGAGAAAGCGCGGGGTGTTGCCCAGGCGGGAAGACAGCTTGACCGCCGTCACCGGACTAGGGCCGGCCAGGAGTTGCCCGTCGTCCGCGGTCACGGCCCATTGGCCGGCATCCACCTCCAGGCGCGCAGGGATGCGCCGGGAGGTACTGCCGTCGAAGAACCAGCCTGGCAGCTCTGGCGTCACAGCCCCAGGTCCACACCGAACAGTTCGGCCGCTTCGCCGCCGGTGGCCGAGGCGCCACTGCGCTGATCGGCGATGAAGGCCTCGACGTCGCCCTCGGCCTCCAGGGTGATGTGCTCGGCGGCGTAGCGTGCCGTACGGACCCGGGCCCAGGGGTAGAACAGGCCCAGGGTCAGCAGCATGCCGACCAGGTTGGTCAGGACCAGCAGGCTGTAGGAGGCCAGGCCGTAGTGGGCGCCCAGGCGGACGACCCCGGCGCGGGTGCTGCGGTAGTACAGATTGGTCAGGGTGACCTTCACGTAGACGAAGATCAGCTGGTAGGTCAGCAGCAGCACGATGATCGACGCGCTGGGCGAGCCGGTCAGCGAGAGGGCGACATTGGCGATCATGCCGAGCACGACCAGGCCGATGATGCCCAGGACCATGCGGTAGTAGGGCCCGACGCCGGCCTGGAAGCTGAAGCCCTGGGTGCCGAAGCGGCTGTGGCTGGCGATGAAGGCTTGCTGTCTTTGTACCGCGACGGGATAGAGAATGCCGAGGGTAACCACGCCTAGCAGCGGCCAGCCGATGAACACTTTGATGGCTTCACCCAGGCGCGCCTCGAAGCCGAAGCGTACGCCGCGCCAGGCGGAATGGTGATGATGGAAGCTCAGGGCGCGGACCACGATCCAGGGGGTGGCGATCAGCAGCGCCAGGCCCGCGAAGGGCTTGACCAGGGGGACATAGAGGCTGAGTACGTAGTAGCCGGCCAGGAGGGCGACCATCAGCAAGCGGCCCTTGAGGATGGCGCGCGGATCGGCCAGGTATTCGAAGGCGTTACCGTCCAGCCGGGTGTTGCCATAGAAGTACCTCAGGGTGCGGACCTTGGCCCAGGCCGAGTAGATGCCCAGGGTCAGGACGCTGAGGACCAGGTTGACGATCCAGATGCGGAAGAATTCGCCGCCCTGGCCATGGAACTCGAGGGGGAGCCGGCGGGGTTCGTCGTCCTGCACCTGGCGGCAGGCCTGGATCGGCGTTGCGGGCGGTTGCTGGGGGACGAGGGTCAGCGAGGCAGCGGGGGCCGCCACGGACTGGGCACTGGCAGGGGACTTCACGGGTTCGCCCGTCGAGCTTTCCAGGCGCGCCAGGGCACCGATCTGGTTCAGGCGCTGCAGGTAGCCTTCGGCTTCCCTGCGGCCGATGTCGCGCTTGATGACGACCGGCTTGGCGCTGAACAGCTGTTCCAGCCGCTCGGCGCTCAGGCCGTAGACATCGGCGAAACGTCGCTTGACCTGTTCCAGATCGAAACCGTCGGCGATCTGACCGGAAAATACCACGCTATAGGTAGGGCTGGGCATCTACGCATCCTTTCGTAGGGAGTCAGGTAGCGGGGACTATAGCCAGGACGCCCATCTGGAGTGACATCGGCAGAGGATATGCGGTCGTCTCGGGTTGCCGGACGGCCATTTCCCAAGCGTTGCAGTGAGCGCTGTTCAGAAGCGCTGGAAGCCGACCTGGCGGCCGAGATGAAGACCTGCCGGGTGATCCGGCTGAAGGGTCGGTACCTCTACCGACGGGCAAATCGCATAGCTAGCTAATCGTTAGGCCCGTACCTTGCATGACGGTAAGGCGATCCATCGCAGCGTTATCGTCATACAAGGAAATAGTCATGTCCGAGATGTCTCGTCGTTCCTTCGTCAGCCTGGCCACCCTGGCCTCCGCCGTGGTTCCGCTGGTCGGCTGGTCCCGTCCGGCTGCCGCGGATGCGACCGTGTCGCCCGTGCGGGAAAAGGTGCTGATCAACTACAACGAGAATCCCCTGGGGCCTTCGCCCAAGGCTGTGGCCGCCATGCAGCGGGGTGCGGCTCTGAGTGGGCGCTATCACTTCGAATACCAGGAGCGGCTGATCGAGCTGTTCGCCAGCCAGCACGGCCTGCCCAAGGATCACGTGCATGCCTTTTGCGGCTCCAGCGAGCCTCTCCAGTACGCGGTGATGGCCTTCACCGGTCCCCGTAGTCTGGTGGTGGCCAATCCCAGCTACGAAGCGGCCGTGGTGGCCGCCAAAGCCAAGGGTGCACCGGTGCACGAGGTACCGCTGGACGCCGCCCACGCCCATGACATTCCCGCGATGCTCGCGGCCGACAGTCAGGCCGGGCTCATCTATATCTGCAATCCGAACAACCCCACCGGTACCGTCACGGCGCGGGAGCGCATCGAGTTCGCCATCGCCAATCGGCCCAAGGGCAGCGTGGTGATGATCGACGAGGCCTATATCCATCTGAGCAACGAGAAAAGCTGCATGGATCTTGCCGTCCAGCATGATGACGTCCTGGTCCTGCAGACCTTCTCCAAGCTCTATGGCATGGCCGGGGCGCGGCTGGGCTTCGCCATCGCCAAGCCGGATCTGTTGGCCAGGCTGGAGGTGTTCGGTGGTGAGAACGCCATTCCGGTCGCCGCCATGCTGGGTGGCATCGCCAGCCTGGAGGATCGCCAGCTGGTGGCGCAGCGGCGCAAGGAGAACGCCGCGACGCGCGACGAGACGCTCGCCTGGCTGCGCCAACGTGGCTTCGCCTGCACGGCCTCCCAGGGTAAGTGCTTCATGGTCGACACCGGCCATCCGGGCCAGCAGGTGATTGCGGCGCTGGCCAAACGCAACATCATCATCGGCCGCACCTGGCCGGCGTGGCCGACCTGGGTGCGGGTCAGCGTCGGCTTGCCGGAGGAGATGAAGGCCTTCCGCGAAGCCTTCGTTGCGGTGCTCAAGGAGCCGGCGGCGCTGGCCGGGCTCGCGCCCCTGGAACGTCGGGGCGGTCAGCTGGCGCAACTCGCCTGATCAGTCGAACGCGCCGATAAAGCCTGTTCAGGGTGGGTAACGGCGTAGCCTCATCCGCCTTGGCAGCGGGCCCGCCAGTGGAAAACGCTGCGCGGTTTTCCACGCTACGAGACTGAAAAAACGCTAGGAACGAGCAGGTTGGGTGGGTAACGGCGCAGCCTTATCCACCTTCGCCTCGCGTTCAGGGCTGCACGGTGGAAAACGCTGCGCGGTTTTCTGATGGTGGCAGGCGTCGCGGCTATGCACTCGGCGACCCGCGGCGTGGGTTTCGCGTACCACGCGATCGTCGGCGAGGGTGGTGAGGACAAAGAGGGTTTCTTCCAGGCTCCTGGACTGTTGCAGGCGGTAGTCCAGCAGCGGGGTGGCCTTGAGGTCGAGCACCACGAAGTCGGCATCGTGGCCGGGGGCCAGGCTGCCGATGCGGTCGTCCAGGCGCAGGGCGCGGGCGCCGCCCAGGGTGGCGAGGTAGAGCGACTTGAAAGGATGCAGGCGGTTACCGCGCAGCTGCTGCACCTTGTAGGCCTCGCCGAGGGTCTGCAATAGCGAGAAGCTGGTGCCGGCGCCGACATCGGTGCCGAGGCCGACGTTGACCTTGAAGGCTTCCATCCGCTGGAGGTCGAACAGACCGCTACCGAGAAAGAGATTGGACGTAGGGCAGTGCGCCACCGCCGAGCCGGTGTCGTGCAGGCGCTGGCATTCGGCGTCGCAGAGGTGGATGCCGTGGGCGAACACCGAGCGCGGGCCGAGCAGCTGGAAGTGGTCATAGACGTCCAGGTAGTTGGCACGCTCCGGGAACAGCGCCGCCACCCAGTCGATCTCCTTGAGGTTCTCGGAGAGGTGGGTGTGCAGATAGACGTCCGGGTATTCGGCCAAGAGGCGTCCGGCGGCTTCCAGCTGCTCGGGGGTACTGGTCGGTGCGAAGCGCGGGGTGACCGCATAGTGCAGCCGGCCCTTGCCATGCCAGCGTTCGATCAGCGCCTTGCTATCGGCATAGGCGGACTCGGCGGTGTCCTGCAGATAGTCCGGGGCGTTACGGTCCATCATGACCTTGCCGGCGATCATGCGCAGGTCGAGGCGTTCGACGACCTGGAAGAAGGCATCCACCGACTGTGGATGGACGCTGCCGAACACCAGGGCGGTGGTGGTGCCGTTACGCAGCAATTCGCCGACGAAGATCTCCGCCACCTCGGCGGCCTTGGCCGGATCGGCGAAGGCGCCCTCGGTAGGAAAGGTGTAGGTGTCCAGCCAGTCCAGCAACTGCTCGGCGTAGCTGGCGATCATGCCGGTCTGTGGATAGTGGATATGGGTGTCAATGAAACCGGGGGTGATCAGGGCGTCGGGATGCTCGATGACCTGGGTGCCGACGGGCAGGGTGGGCAGCAAGTCGGCGGCCGAACCCATGGCCTGGATGCGGCCGTCTGCGATCAGCAGCAGGCCGTCGGCGTGGTATTCGTAGGAGGCGTCCAGCCCCACCTCGGCCGGGTCGGCGATGCTGTGGAGCAGGGCGGCGCGGTGGGCGATGGCGGTCATAACGATCTCGAATGATGAACGACTAACTAGGAGTGGCGGTGACCAGGCGTAGCGGCGCATCCGCCTGCTGGGCCTGGCGGCCATAGTGGGCGATGACCTCGCCAGCCACGGCGATGGCGATTTCCAGGGGCAGCTTGCCCTGGACTTCGGACAGGCCCAGGGGACAGCGTACCGTGGCGAGGCGCTCGGCGCCGTGACCACGGGCACTGAGGCGGTGGCGGAACTTGGCCCACTTGGTCTTGGAGCCGATCAGGCCGAAGTAGCCATGGTCGCCGCGGGCGAGGATGGCATCGGTCAGCTCCAGGTCCAGGGGATGGTTATGGGTCATGACGATGTAGTAGGCCCCGGCCGGCATCCGGGCGATCTCGTCGACCGGCTCGTCGGTGACGATCTTTTCCACGCCAGCTGGCAGCGGATCGGGAAATTCCTGGGGCCGTGAATCGACCCAGCGCACCGCGCAGGGCAAGCCGGCCAGCATGGGCACCAGGGCGCGGGCGACATGGCCGGCACCGAAGACCACCACCGGCACCTCCTGGGCCAGCAGCGGCTCGAACAGCAAAGTAGTCACGCCGCCGCAGCACTGGCCGAGGCTGGCGGCCAGGGAAAAGCGCTCCAGGCGCGGCTGGCGGGTGCCGGCGGCGAGCAGTTCCCGGGCGATCTCCACGGCGCGGTATTCCAGGTGGCCGCCGCCGATGGTCAGGTGCTGCTCGGTCCGACCCACCAGCATCTTGGTGCCGGCGTCACGGGGCGTGGAGCCCTGTTCGTCGGCCACGGTGACCAGCACGCAGGGTTCGCCCCGTGTTTCGAAGTCGGCCAGCAAGGCCAACCATCCGCGTTTCGAGCTCATGCCGGCTCCTCTGTAGCGGGGGTGGGCACGGCCTGGACCTCGGCGGCCAGGCGGCGCATCCGCTCGACGCCCCAGAGCACCCGCTCGGGAGTGGCAGGAGCGTCCAGCGCCGGGTGGAAGCGGTAGTTGGCCACGCTGGCCACGGCGTCCTGCAGGGCGCACCACACCGAGATGCCGAGCATGAAGGGCGGCTCGCCCACGGCCTTGGAGTGGAACACGGTGGCCTCGGGATTCTTGCGATTCTCCACCAGGCGCACCCGCAGGTCCGGTGGCACATCGCTCACCGCCGGGATCTTGTAGGTGGAGGGGCCGGCGGTGAGCAGCTTGCCGGCGTCGTTCCACACCAGCTCTTCCATGGTCAGCCAACCCAGGCCCTGGACGAAGCCGCCTTCCACCTGGCCGATGTCGATGGCCGGGTTCAGGGAGGCACCGACGTCGTGGAGGATGTCGGTGCGCAGCAGGCGGTATTCGCCGGTGAGGGTATCGATCAGCACCTCGGAGCAGGCGGCGCCGAAGGCGTAGTAGTAGAAGGGCCGGCCGCGGGCCTGGTCGCGGTCGTAGTGGATCTTCGGGGTGCGGTAGTAGCCGGTGCTGGAGAGCGACACCTGGCCGACATAGGCCAGCTGGATCAGTTCCTCGAAGCTCAGCAGCCGGTCGCGCACCTTGACGTGGCCGTTGCGGAAGTCGACCTCTTCGGGCCCGACGTGGAAGTGCCGACTGGCGAAGTCGATCAGCCGATCCTTGATGGTCTGGGCGGCGTTCTGCGCGGCCTTGCCGTTGAGGTCGGTACCACTGGAAGCGGCGGTGGGCGAGGTGTTGGGCACCTTGTCGGTGTTGGTGGCGGTGATCTGGATGCGGCCGATGTCGACCTGGAAGACCTCGGCCACCACCTGGGCGACCTTGGTGTTGAGCCCCTGGCCCATCTCGGTGCCGCCGTGGTTCAGGTGGATGCTGCCATCGGTGTAGACGTTGACCAGGGCGCCACCCTGGTTGAGGAAGGAGGAGGTGAAGGAGATGCCGAACTTCACCGGGGTCAGCGCCAGGCCCTTCTTCAGCACCGGGCTGCCCTGGTTGAAGGCACGGATGGCTTCGCGGCGGGCCTGGTAGTCACTGCTGGCGGCGAGGTCCGCGGTCATCTCGTCGAGCAGGTTGTCTTCCACCATCTGGTGGTAGTGGGTGATGTTGCGCGTTTCCTTGCCGTAGTAGTTGCGCCGGCGCACCTCCAGCGGATCGAGGCCGCGGTGGCGGGCGATGGCGTCCATGACGTTCTCGATGGCCAGCATGCCCTGGGGGCCGCCGAAGCCGCGGTAGGCGGTGTTGGAGGCCAGGTGGGTCTTGCAACGGTGGCCGGTGATTTGGGCGTTGCCGAGGAAGTAGGCATTATCGGCATGGAACATGGCGCGGTCGATGATGGCGTTGGACAGGTCCGGCGAGTAGCCGCAGTTGCCCGCCAGTTCGAAGCGGATGCCCAGCAATCGGCCGTCGTCGTCGAAACCGACGTCGTATTCGACGTGGAAAGGATGGCGCTTGCCGGTCATGTGCATGTCTTCGAATCGCGGCAGGCGCATCTTCACCGGGCGCCCGGTGAGGTGGGCGAAGACCGCGCAGAGCGCCGCCGGCATCCCGGCCTGGCTCTCCTTGCCGCCGAAGCCGCCGCCCATGCGTCTCATGTCGACGGTGACCTTGTTCATGGCGACGCCCAGCACCTCGGCCACCTGCTTCTGCACCTCGGTGGGGTTCTGGGTGGAGGAATAGACCAGCATGCCGCCGTCTTCGGTGGGCATCACCGAGGCCACCTGGGTTTCCAGGTAGAAATGTTCCTGGCCGCCGATGGCCAGCTCGCCCTGCAGGCGGTGGGGCGCGGCGGCCAGGGCGGCGGTCGCATCGCCGATGTGGTGGCGGTGGCTGGGGGAGATGAAATGCTCGCGGCGCAGCGCCTCCTTGACGTCGAGGATGGCCTCCAGCGGCTCGTACTCGATGAGGGCGGCCTGGGCGGCGCGGCGGGCGGCGTCCAGGCTGGTGGCGGCGACTGCCAGCACCGGCTGGCCGAGGTACTGCACCTCGCCGTCGGCCAGCAGCGGATCGCCCGGCAGCACGGCGCCGATGTCCAGTTGGCCGGGTACGTCGGCGGCGGTGATGGCCAGGGCCACCCCGGGTACCTGGTAGCAGGGCGAGAGGTCGATGCGTTTGATCCGCGCATGGGCGTGCTCGCTCATGCGCGCATAGACGTGCAGCTGGTTGGGGAATTCCAGGCGGTCGTCGATATAGAGCGCCTCGCCGCTCACATGCTTGTCGGCGCTCTCGTGCTTGAGCGGCTTGCCGACACCGGTGGCCAGGCCCGCGGCGAAGGCCGCGGCCATCTCCTCGGGGGTACGGACGGGAAGGCTGCTAGACATGGGCGGTGACCCTCGTGGCGAGCGTGGGCTGGGTGGTCTCCAGATGACATTTGCGCAGCAGGTTCTGCGCCGTCAGCAGGCGATATTCGCGACTGGCGCGGAAGTCCGAGAGGGGGGCGAAGTCGTCAGCCAGGGCCTGGACAGCCTGTTCGACGACGGCGGCGGTCCAGGGCTGACCGAGTAGCGCCTGCTCGCCATGAGCGGCGCGCTTGGGAATGGCCGCCATGCCACCGTAGGCGATACGTGCCGCCGCAACCCGCCCCTGGTCGAGCTCCAGGGCGAAGGCGGCGCAGACCGCGGAGATGTCGTCGTCCAGACGCTTGGACACCTTGAAGGCGCGGAAGACGAGACCTTCGCGCGCCCGCGGCACCCGTACCGCCTGGATGAATTCGCCGGGCTCCAGGGCGGTCTTGCGGTAGTCGAGGAAGAAGTCGTCCAGGGCCAGCTCCCGCAGGCGCTCGCCCTGGCGCAACAGGACGCTGGCACCGAGCGCCAGCAGCAGCGGCGGACTGTCGCCAATGGGCGAGGCGTTGCCGATGTTGCCGCCCAGGGTGCCCTGGTTGCGGATCTGCAGGGAGGCGAAGCGCTGCAGCAAGTCGCCGAAGTCCGGGTAGTCGGCGGCCAGGGCGGCGGCGCAGTCGGCCAGCGGGGTGGCGGCGCCGATCTCGATAAGGTCGTCGCTGATGGTCACGCCGCGAAGCTCGGGCAGGTTGCCCAGGTAGATCAGGGTATCCAGGCGACGATGGTTCTGGGTCACTTCCAGGGCCAGGTCGGTGCCGCCGGCCAGTAGCCGGGCTTCGGGATGCGCCTGGTAGAGGGCCGCCAGTTCGGCCAGGGTGGTGGGGCTGCGACTGCGCCGACCGGCACCTTCGAGACAGGTCTCGGGCGCAGGTGCCAGGGCTTGCAGGCGCTCCAGGGTCTGGCGCTCGCGGGCATCGAACTGGTCCGGCTGGCGCCGGGCACAGGCCTGTTCGGCGGCGGCCAGGATCGGCCGGTAGCCGGTGCAGCGGCAGAGATTGCCGGCCAGGGCCTCGTGGGTGGCGGCGGTATCCGGCGCGGCGACGTTCTTCTGCAAGGCGAACAGCGACATGACGAAGCCCGGGGTGCAGAAACCGCACTGGGAGCCGTGGCAGTCGACCATGGCCTGCTGCACGCCGTGCAGGCGGCCCTGGTGCCTGAGGTCTTCCACGCTGATCAGCTGCTTGCCGTCCAGCGCCGCGACGAAGGTCAGGCAACTGTTGACGGTGCGATAGCGCAGCCGATCGCCCTCCGGCTCGGCCAGCACCACGGTGCAGGCGCCGCAGTCGCCGGAGGCGCAGCCTTCCTTGGTACCGGTCTTGCCGCAGCGCTCGCGCAGATACTGGAGCACGGTGAGATTGGGATCGAGCTGCTCTTCGACGCGCAGCTCCTGGTCCAGCAGAAACCTGATCAAGGCCGCTCTCCACTTGAGGTCTGGTTGCTTCGATGGTGGGTAAAGCTGACCGATAGGTCAACAAATCCCCGGGCGAGTGGACGCCGATTGTCGTTTTTGGGCAAGGCTGTCGGGGAGGGAATGTATCGCCTGCTCAGCCTTGGGGCAGGCGTTGGCGGTATGCACGGTGATAGTGCAAAAAGACGATAGTTCGGCGTCGACGGAAGGCATGGTTCTTCGAGGAGCGGGAGGCGCTGATCGACCAGTGGAGGAGCAAGAACACCGGCGACCTGGTGGCCCGTAGCGAGGCCTATGCCGAGTCCATCACCGAGACCATCCTCAATGTCTTCGACCGCTTCGAGGACCGCGCGGCCGAGACCCGCGCTCGCTCCATCTACCTGACCCAGATCGGCTACATCAGCATGAAGACCGTCGAGCCGCTGGAGTACCGCCTCAAGTTCATCCCCGAAGATCTGAAGATCTTCACTGGCCTCGAGCCCGAGCCCGAGCCCCGCGAGCTGGAGCGCTTCTTCAGTCGGCATCAGCTGGTGCGCCCCACGGGCTGATCGATCCCGCCCAGGATGGACGTCGCTGCGCTGTCGCCATGCCCTGGCCCCCGTCGAGCGGCATTGCCACCGACCAGGGCGGACGCTAGTGGCAGGTCACCCGATGAGGCCGGTGGTGCCTGGGGCGCATGCTGAACCGGCATCCCTGCGGCGAGCAGTGCTGCGGATGGGGCCGGTTCGGCCCCTCGCCGTCCTTGCCTAGCGCAGGCTCAGTACGGTGGCGGAGGAAGGTTGCCAACCGCCGCCCAGCGCCTTGAAGGTCGCGACCGCCGCGCGCGCGGCGGCGGTCTGTGCCTGGGCCCGGGCATCGGCGGTGCGCAGCAGGCGCTCGTCAGCCTGCAGCACCTCCATCAGGGGCACTATCCCCTTGCCATAGGCAAGGGCCGCGGATTGGCGGGCCTGGGTGAGGGCGCGTTCGCTGGCGGCCAGCAGGCTGGCTTGCTCTTCGCGGCGCAACTGGCCGGTAAGGGCGCCTTCGACGTCTTCCGTCGCCCGCAGGACGGCGAGTCGATAGGCCGCCAGCAGCTCCGCGTCGCGCCCCCTGGCCGCCTGGATCTGGGCATCGATGCGGCCGAAATCGAACAGTCGCCAGCGTACTCCCACGGCGCCCAGCGCCTGTTGGGCATCCTGGTCGAAGAGATGGCTGCCGGAGAGGGTGGTGGCGCTGCCGAGCAGGGCGCTCAGGGAAAACTTGGGATAATACTCGGCGATGGCCACGCCGATCCGGGCGTTGGCCGCGGCCAGCTGGCGCTCCGCGACGATCAGGTCGGGACGGCGTCTGAGCAGGTCCGCGGGATCGCCGGCGGTTTCGATGCGCGGCGGCATGGGAATGGGGGTCATCTGCGCCAGCCTGCCGCGGTAGGTGCCGGGCGGCGCTGCCAGCATGACGTCCAGCGCGTTCAGGGTCACTTCCAGCGAATACTGCAGTACGGGCACCGTGGCCTGGACCTCCGCCAGCGCCCCTTCGGCCTGGTGCAGCTCCCGTTCGGTCGCCAGCCCCTTGTCATTGAGCAGCCTGACCATGGACAGCAGCCCCCGCTGGGTCTCGACCTGGCGGCGGGCGATGGCCAGGCGGGTCTGCAGGCCACGGATGTCCAGGTAGAGATCGGCTGTCTCGGCGGCTACGGCCAGGCGCACGGCGTCGGCGCTGGCCGCCGTGGCCTGGTAGTCGGCCCGCGCGGCTTCGCGGTCGCGTCGCAGGCCGCCGAATAGGTCGAGCTCCCAGCTGGCACCGAGATTGGTTTCATAGGATGACCCGTTCCTGTCGTAGCCAGGGGTCGCCGCGAGGACGCGCCCGAGAGGCGTCTCCAGGGACTGGTGGGCGCGTCCGGCCGTACCCTCCAGATCCCCGCTCGGGCGCAGCGCCGCCCGGGCCATGGCGAGACTCGCGCGCGCCTGGGCGAGGCGGGCGTCGGCCTGGGCCAGGTCGAGATTCTGCGCCAGGGCCAGTTCCACCAGCTGGCTCAGCAGGGGATCGTCGAAGCGTGCCCACCAGGCCGCCAGCGCCTGATCGCTCAAGGGCGCCGTCTGGGGTTGCCGCTGGTAGCTCGTCGGCAGCGGCAGCGTCGGGGCCTGGTAGTCGGGACCGACGGTACAGCCGCTCGCCAGGGCGGCGCCGGTGAGCAGAATGATCTGGAATCTGGAGCGCATGGGCTTTTATCCTGAGCGACGCCTAACGAGTTTTGTGACCGTTGTGTATATTGGTCACTCATCGTTTCCTTTGCAACTGCCGGAACGCCACCTGCTCATGACTACCGAATCCGCTTCATCCGGCCCGTCCCGTGGACCGGCCGAACACGATGTCCGTCACCAGATCATCGTGGCGGCCAGGGAACACTTCAGCCGCTACGGATACGAGAAGACGACGGTGTCCGAACTTGCCCGGAGCATCGGTTTCTCCAAGGCCTACATCTACAAGTTCTTCGACTCCAAGCAGGCCATAGGCGAGGCTATCTGCATGGATTGCCTGGAAGGAATCGAGGCCGAGGCCAGGGCGGCGGTAGCCTCGGCCAGCAGCGCGCCAGACAAGCTGAGAAAGCTGTTCCAGAGCCTTCCCGGTGCGACGCTGAAGCTGTTCTCCGAGGACCGCAAGCTCTACGAAATCGCCATCTCCGCCTCCTCGGGTCGTTGGCCCGCCACCGTCACCCACGAAGCTCGGCTGAAGGAGCTGCTCAGGGAGATCCTCGTCCAGGGACGCGCCGAGGGCCAATTCGAGCGCAAGACGCCGATCGACGACGTGATAATCGCCACCTACCTGGTGCTGCGCCCCTATCTGAATCCGCTGATGCTGCAGTACAGCTTCGAGCAGCTCGAGGTCGCTCCTACCCAACTGGCCAACCTGGTACTGCGCAGCCTTTCCCCCTAAAATACTGGGTGACTATTGACTAATTTGGTCACTAGTATCAAATTGCGGGCTCTGATGGTATCCACTCGGAGCTTCCATGTTCGCGCGCCGCTCGCTTTCCCCGGCCTTGGTCACTGTACTCGTGCCGCTGGCTCTCGCCGGGTGCAATGCCCCCACTCAGGTCGATCCGCGTACGCAACCGCCCCTGGTGCGCGCTGCGGCGGTGGAGTCGGCCGGGAGTGCCAGCCGGACCTTCACTGGCATCGTCGCGGCGCGGGTTCAGAGCGATCTTGGCTTTCGCGTGGCGGGCAAGATCGCCGAGCGGCTGGTGGACACTGGCGAGGTCGTCAAGCGCGGCCAGCCGTTGCTGAGGCTCGATCCCATCGATCTGCAACTGGCCCTGCAGGCGCAGCGGGAAGCCGTCGCGGCCGCCCAGGCGCGTGCCCGGCAGGCGGCGGATGACGAGGCGCGTTACCGGGACCTGCGCGGGACCGGGGCGATCTCGGTATCCGGCTATGACCAGATCAAGGCCGCGGCGGATACCGCCAGGGCGCAGCTCAGGGCGGCCGAAGCCCAGGCCGAGGTGGCGCTCAACGCCAGTCGTTATGCCGTGCTGGTAGCCGATGCAGACGGCACGGTGGTCGATACGCTGGCGGAGACCGGGCAGGTAGTGGCCGCTGGACAGATCGTGGTGCGCCTGGCTCGTGCAGGTGCCCGGGAGGTCGCTGTCCAACTGCCGGAAACCCTGCGTCCGCCGCTTGGTTCCATGGCGCAAGCCAGCCGCCTGGACAGTGCGCAACGGCCGGTACCGGCACGGCTGCGGCAGTTGTCGGATAGTACCGACCGCGAGACTCGTACCTTCGAGGCGCGCTATGTGCTCGAAGGGGCGCTGGCCAACGCTCCCCTGGGCACTACGGTGACACTGCGTATTCCGGAAGGGGGAGTGGCGCGGGGGAATGCCTTGAAGGTGCCTCTGGGTGCCCTGCATGACGAAGGCAGGGGCGCCGGAGTCTGGCGGATCCAGAGCTCGCCCGAGCAGGTTGCCTGGGTACCCGTGCAGGTTCGTCAGCTGTCGGACGACACCGCCGTGGTAGATGGGGCGCTCCAGCAGGGTGACAGGATCGTGGCCCTCGGCGCTCATCTGCTCCATGAAGGCGAGGCGATCCGGGTGGCCACGAATGCCAAGGATGCCCTGGAAGGAAAGCAGCCGTGAGCGAGAGCCGGTTCAATCTGTCGGCGCTCGCCGTCCGTGAGCGCTCGATTACCCTGTTTCTGATCCTGCTGGTCTCGGTCGGCGGGGTACTGTCGTTCTTCAAGCTGGGCCGGGCGGAAGATCCGGCCTTCACGGTCAAGGTCATGACCATCGTCACCGCCTGGCCAGGCGCCACGGCGCAGGAGATGCAGGATCAGGTCGCCGAGAAGCTGGAAAAGCGCCTGCAGGAGTTGCGCTGGTACGACCGCTCGGAAACCTACACCCGTCCTGGCCTGGCCTTCACCACCCTGACGCTGCTCGACAGCACGCCGCCGGCCGAGGTACCGGAGGAGTTCTATCAGGCGCGCAAGAAGATCAGCGACGAGGCCAAGACCTTGCCCGCCGGGGTGATCGGGCCGATGGTCAACGACGAATACGCCGACGTCACCTTCGCGCTCTTCGCCCTCAAGGCCCGGGGCGAGCCCCAGCGTCTGCTGGCACGCGAGGCGGAAACGCTGCGCCAGCGCCTGCTGCATGTGCCGGGGGTGAAGAAGGTCAACATCCTGGGTGAGCAGGCCGAGCGTATCTATGTGGAGTTTTCCCATGATCGCCTGGCGACCCTGGGGGTGGCACCGCAAGACATCTTCGCCGCGCTCAATGCCCAGAATGTCCTGACGCCCGCAGGCTCCATCGAAACCCGCGGACCGGAGGTCTACGTCCGCCTCGACGGCGCCTTCGACCAGCTCGATGCCATTCGCGACACCCCGGTGATCGTCAAGGGCAGGACCCTCAAGCTGGCGGACATCGCCACGGTCAAGCGCGGCTATGAAGATCCGGCGACCTTCCTCATCCGTAGCGGCGGCGAGCCCGCCCTGCTGCTCGGCATCGTCATGCGCGATGGCTGGAATGGCCTGGATCTCGGCAAGTCACTTGAAAGCGAAGTCGGCGCCATCAACGCCGAGATGCCCTTGGGCATGAGCCTGACCAAGGTGACCGATCAGGCGGTCAACATCGCCTCGTCGGTCGACGAGTTCATGGTCAAGTTCTTCGTCGCCCTGCTGGTGGTGATGGTGGTGTGTTTCGTCAGCATGGGCTGGCGGGTGGGCATCGTCGTGGCCGCTGCGGTGCCCCTGACCCTGGCCGCTGTCTTCCTGATCATGGCCGCCACGGGCAAGAACTTCGACCGCATCACCCTGGGCTCGCTGATCCTGGCCCTGGGCCTGCTGGTGGACGACGCCATCATCGCCATCGAGATGATGGTGGTGAAGATGGAGGAGGGCCATGACCGGATCAAGGCGTCGGCCTATGCCTGGAGCCACACCGCCGCCCCGATGCTGGCCGGCACCCTGGTAACGGCCGTGGGCTTCATGCCCAATGGCTTCGCTCGCTCCACCGCTGGCGAGTACACCAGCAACATGTTCTGGATCGTCGGCATTGCCTTGATCACCTCCTGGATCGTGGCGGTGGTCTTCACGCCCTACCTGGGCGTCAAGCTGCTGCCGGAAACCAAGACGGTCGAAGGCGGGCACACCGCGCTCTACGACACGCCGCGCTACAACCGCTTCCGCCGCGTGCTCGGCCAGGTGATCGCCCGCAAGTGGTTGGTCGCGGTGCTGGTGATCGGCTTGTTCGTGGCCGCCATCCTCGGCATGGCCGTGGTCAAGAAGCAGTTCTTCCCCATCTCCGATCGTCCCGAAGTGATGGTGGAGGTGCAGATGCCCTATGGTACCTCGATCAGCGAGACCGAGCGGGCGACCGCCAAGGTCGAGGCCTGGCTCGCCCAGCAGGACGATGCGCGCATCGTGACCTCGTACATCGGCCAGGGTGCGCCGCGCTTCTTCCTGGCCATGAGCCCGGAGTTGCCGGACCCGTCCTTCGCCAAGATCATCATCCGCACCGACAATCCGGAGGCCCGCGAAGCACTCAAGCTGCGCCTGCGCGAGGCCATCGCCGCCGGGCTCGCGCCCGAGGCGCGGCTGCGGGTCACCCAGCTGGTGTTCGGTCCCTATTCGCCGTTCCCGGTCGCCTATCGGGTCAGCGGTCCCGATCCGCAGGTGCTGCGTCGGATCGCCGGCGAGGTGGAAGGGGTGATGCGCGCCAGCCCGATGATGCGCACCGTCAACACCGACTGGGGGACGCGAACGCCGGTGCTGCACTTCAACTTGCAGCAGGATCGCCTGCAGGCGATGGGACTGACCTCCAGCGCCGTGGCACAGCAGCTGCAATTCCTGCTCAGTGGCGTTCCGGTGACGGCGGTGCGCGAAGACATCCGTACCGTCCAGGTGGTCGCGCGGGCGGCGGGCGACGTTCGCCTCGATCCGGCGCGGCTGGGCGATCTCACCCTGGTCGGCGCCCAGGGCCAGCGCATTCCGCTATCCCAGGTCGGCGAGGTGGAGACGCAGATGGAAGAGCCCCTCATGCGGCGCCGCGATCGGGTGCCGACCATCACCGTGCGTGGTGACATCGCAGAAGACCTGCAACCACCGGACGTTTCCACTGCGGTGCTCAAGCAACTGCAGCCAATCATCGATCGTTTGCCGGCGGGCTACCGCATCGTACAGGCCGGCGCCATCGAGGAGTCCGGCAAGGCGTCCGTCGCCATGCTGCCGATCTTCCCGATCATGATCGCCCTGACGCTGCTGATCATCATCCTGCAGGTCCGCTCCATGTCGGCGATGGTGATGGTCTTCCTGACCAGTCCGCTGGGGCTGATCGGGGTGGTGCCGACGCTGCTCCTGTTCCAGCAACCCTTCGGCATCAACGCCCTGGTCGGGCTGATCGCGCTGTCGGGCATCCTGATGCGCAACACCCTGATCCTGATCGGGCAGATCCACCAGAACGAGCAGGATGGCCTGCCACCCTTCCAGGCGGTGGTCGAGGCCACCGTCCAGCGGGCACGGCCGGTGATCCTCACCGCGCTGGCGGCGATCCTGGCCTTCATCCCGCTCACCCATTCGGTGTTCTGGGGCACCCTGGCCTACACCCTCATCGGCGGTACCCTCGCCGGCACCGTGCTGACCCTGGTGTTCCTGCCGGCCATGTACGCCATCTGGTTCAGGATCAAGCCATCGCCTGCCCACGGCTGATCGTTTCCGTCTCCCTTCCTTCCACGAAAAGGCACTGACATGTCGAAAGCAGAAGTTATCGTCATCACCGGTGTGTCTTCTGGCATCGGACGCGTCACTGCCATCCGGCTGGCAACACGGGGATGCCGGGTGTTCGGCACTGTGCGTAGCCAGCAGAGCGCTCAGGCTATTCCAGGTGTGGAGCTCGTCGAAATGGACGTCCGTGAGGAAGACTCGGTGCGCCGTGGCATCGCCGCCATCATCGCGCGGGCCGGACGGATCGATGTCCTGATCAACAATGCGGGAGGGACCTTGCTCGGCGCCCTGGAGGAGACATCGGTCGGTGAAGCCCGGAGCCTGTTCGACACCAACGTCTTCGGCCTCCTGCGTACGATCCAGGCGGTGCTGCCGCACATGCGTGCGCAAGGCGCCGGTCGCATCGTCAATGTCAGTTCGGTGCTGGGCTTTCTGCCGGCGCCTTACATGGCGCTCTATGCGGCCTCCAAGCATGCCGTGGAGGGACTCTCGGAAACGCTGGACCACGAGGTACGCCAGTTCGGGATTCGCGTCGCCTTGGTCGAGCCCTCGTTCACCAAGACCAACCTGGATCTCAACGCCCCTCAGACCGCCGTCAAGATCCCGGAGTACCGACAACAGTTCGGCATGGTCGCCCAGGCCATTCGGAAGAATATCGAGAAGGCGCCCGATCCCGCTGGCGTGGCCACGACGATCGTCGATGCGGCGCTGGGAGGTTGGAAGATGCGACACACCCCCAAAGGCGAGGCATCGCTCCTGGTCAGGCTGCGCCGCTTCATGCCGGGCGGCCTCGTCGAGAAGGGCCTGCGAAAGACCTTCGGGCTGGCCTGACCGGATCCGCGCCAACCTGCGGCCCACGTGCCTTGCAAGACACGTCCTCGAGTCCAATGAGCGAAGACATCCCATGACCCACCTGGACAGAACCCCTACCGACGAGCCACCCGCGCTCGGCGAAAACGCATCGACAGGTGTGGCGGCCGGTATGCCTTCACCCTGGCCGGTGTTCTGGGTGGCCGCCATCGCGGTATTTCTCGTAGCCATGGATGGCACCCTGCTGTTCGCGGCGTTCAGCGCCTTGCGGGCCGGGTTCACGCACGCGACGCCGGCGGACCTTTCCTGGGTGCTCAACGCCTACACGGTCGTCTACGCGGCCATGCTCATCCCGGCCGGCGGCTTGGCGGACAGGCAGGGGCGCAAGAAGGTATTTCTCACCGGAGTCTGGCTGTTCGTGGGGGCGTCCGTCGCCTGCGGCTTGTCAGGGAGCGTGGAGTGGCTGGTGGCGGCAAGGGTGCTGCAAGCCATCGGGGCGGCCTTGCTGACGCCCGCGTCGCTGTCGCTGGTGCTGGCCGCCTTTCCGATCACAAGGCGCGCGGTTGCGGTAAGCCTTTGGGGCGCGGTGGGGGGCCTGGCCGCGGCTGTCGGTCCCAGCCTGGGCTCTTTCGTCGTCGCCTCGCTCGGTTGGCAGTGGGCGTTCTACCTGAACGTACCCCTGGGCCTCTTCGCGCTCTGGCGGGGAAAGAAACTGCTGGCGGAGACGAAACAACAGACCGAGGGGCGGCCGCTGGATCTGGTGGGCATGGGCTTGCTGGTGGTCGGCATCGGTGCCCTGGCGTTATCCATCGTGCAGTCCGAGTCTCCGGCCTGGTCACGGCAGGAGCTGCTGGGCGCACTGGGCATCGGGTTGGCATGCCTGATCGGATTCGTGGTCTGGGCGCGCTCTACGGTTGCTCCTCTGGTCGATCTGCGCCTGTTTCACAACCGCACCTACAGCTACGTCAATCTCGCGACCCTGAGCTTCGGCATCGCGTTTTCGATGATGTTCTTCGCCTTCTTCTTCTACATGAGCGCGATCTGGAAGTATCCGCTGCCACTTGCCGGTCTGGCCATGATGCCCGGCCCGCTGCTGGTGGTACCCACCGCTGCGCTGTCGGGCCGGGTAGCGAGCCGCTATGGCCACCGTCCACTGCTGCTGGTCGGGTGTCTGGTCTACGCCATGAGCGGACTGTGGTTTCTCTTCGTTCCAGGGCTCGAGCCCGCCTACCTGACACAGTGGCTGCCAGGCATGGTGCTCAGTGGCGTGGGCGTCGGCCTGGTGATGCCCTCGTTGGCGGGTGCTGCGGTCAGTCGCCTGTCGGTAGACCACTACGCGGTAGGGGGTGCCGTCAACCAGGCCATACGCCAGATCGGATCGGTCATGGGGGTTGCGCTGACCGTCCTGCTCCTCGGCCATCCCAGCTTGCAGCGCGCCGATTTCGATGCCGTCTACCTGTGCCATATCGGCCTGGCCTTACTTACCGCGGGCCTGTGCGTGCCGGTGGACACGCGGTCTGCGGTCCCTCCCTACCGTGCTCCCGATGCGCGTTAGGACGCGTGGGAGTAGGGCGTTCGGCAGGCTTTGCCGAGACGGCTTCGAGACAGGATCGATATCCCGGCTGCAAGGACAGTCCCTTGGGCCCCCAAGCTGGCACGCGCCTTGATCGGGCGCGGACAAGACACGAGGTCGCCCGCGGGCGCCTCGTCCATCGAGAGAAGAGGTAGCGCAATGCAAGGCAACGACAGAACACGCATCGTGGTGACCGGCATGGGCACGGTCAGTCCGCTGGGATGTGGCATCGACAGGGTCTGGGCACGGCTGCTGGCCGGCCGTTCGGGCCTGGGCCTGCTGCCACCCGAGGTCAGCGACGGGGTGGGCAGTCTCATCGCCGGCCAGGTACCGAGCCTCGCCGAAGATCCGGAGGCGGGCTACGACCCCCTGGTGGCCATCGCCGCCAAGGATCTGAAGAAGATGGATCGCTTCATCGAGTTCGCCCTGGTGGCGGCCCGGGAAGCGCTCGACCAAGCCGGCTGGCAGCCGACCAGCGAGGCGCAACGCGAGCGGACAGCGACCATCATCGCCTCCGGGGTGGGTGGTTTCGGCGCCATCGCCGAGGCGGTGCGGACCACCGATGCCCGCGGCCCACGCCGGCTCTCGCCATTCACCGCGCCGTCGTTCCTGGCCAACATGGCCGCCGGTAACGTGTCCATCCAGTACGGTTTCCGCGGTCCGCTGGGAGCGCCCATCACTGCCTGCGCCGCCGGTGTCCAGGCCATCGGCGATGCCGCCCGGCTGATCCGCAGTGGCGAGGCCGACATCGCCCTCTGCGGCGGGGCCGAGGCGGCCATCAACCGCGTGAGCCTGGGCAGCTTCGCCGTCGCCCGGGCCCTGTCCACGGGATTCAACGACCGCCCAGAGCAGGCGTCGCGGCCCTTCGATCGGGATCGTGACGGCTTCGTCATGGCCGAGGGGGCGGGGCTGCTGGTGATCGAGACCCTGGAGCACGCCCTGGCTCGCGGCGCCACGCCCCTGGCCGAACTGGTGGGCTATGGCACCAGCGCCGATGCCTATCACCTCACCGCCGGCCCGGAAGACGGCAGCGGCGCCCGCCGCGCCATGGCGCAGGCCTTGCGCCAGGCCGGAATCGATGCCGCCCAGGTCCAGCACATCAATGCCCACGCCACCTCCACCCAGGTAGGCGACAAGGGCGAGCTGGCGGCCATCCGCGCGGTCTTCGGTGACCACGCTCCGGTAGCCATCACCTCGACCAAGTCGAGCACCGGACATCTGCTGGGCGCGGCGGGCGGTATCGAGGCGATCTTCACCGTGCTCGCCCTGCGCGATCAGGTGGTGCCGCCGACCTTGAACCTGCACCACCCCGATCCGGCCGCGGAAGGCCTGGACATCGTCGCCCTGCAGGCTCGGCGAATGCCGATCGACTACGCCCTCTCCAACGGCTTCGGTTTCGGCGGGGTGAACGCCAGCGTGCTGTTCAGGCGTTGGATGGGGGCGTGACTCCTGCTGAACTCGCAAGCACCCGGAGCTCGGCCGGCCGCTCGCGCTTGCGGCGATGCACACGATTTTTTGGACTCGCATAGCGGTAGGAGCGGCGTTTCCCTGCGTCGTTTTCAGATAGAAATTGAGTCCACCAGGAAGAGAAGGCGCTCTTCCTGTTTTTCTCCAGCCGCTGTCCAAGACCTCAGTGGGCAGCTCTAGGTAGGTCCCAGGGCTGACGAGCACGCATCGGGTAGGAGTGCCGAAGAGATGCCCTAAGCAAGCATACATACAAGAATGTTTGTAAAAGGCAGGCCAAACGTTAAACTGCCAGAACAGACGCCGTTGAAACGAGAGAGTCATGCGCCGTACCAAAGAAGACGCTGAGCAAACCCGGCAGACCATTCTGGATGCAGCCGAGGCGTTGTTTCTCACCAATGGTGTTTCGCGCACCAGCCTCGAAATGATCGCCAGAGAGTGTGGGTTCACTCGAGGCGCGGTCTATTGGCACTTCAGGGACAAGGCGCAGCTGGTCCATGAGATGCTCAATCGCATCCGCATTCCGCTCGATGAAGTCCCCCAGCAGTTGAGTGCGGATGGGGAGGGTGATTGCCTGATGAGGCTGTACGAACTGTGCGTCGAGTGCATGGAGAAATTCGTTCAGCCGGGACGGGAGCGTCGAGTCATGACCATCCTGATGCACCGTTGCGAATTCACTCTGGAACTGCAGGAAGTCGAACAGCGGGAAAATGCCTTGACCCGCGAATTCGTAGCGCTCGTCGAACGCCTCTTCGACAGCCAGCGGCAGCGCCTGCAGGCCGCGGTGACGCCAAGAAGTGCCAGCCTCCAGCTGCATAGCCTGTTTTGCGGCACGCTGGCGGGCATCCTGCGTGACCAGGACATCTTCGCACCGCTCAGGGATGTACGGCTGATCTTCACCCTCTACTTCAGGTCGCTGGTGAAAGACTGGCGCTAACGGTGGGCGAACGGCGCGCCAGTGGAGCAAGGGAGCGGCACCGAAGCCTTTCTCCCCTGGACGCAGTGCCGTTGTGCCTTGGGAGTCGGTTTTCAGCCTTCGCGGGGCGTCCCTGCAGGGCGATCCCGCCTTTCTGGCTGCGACCCGTACACCCTTGGGACGCCACCGCGTTCATGCCGGCGCGCCTCCAGTCGCTACTTGAAACGAGCGGTGTAGTCCGCCAGGTTGCTGGGCGTGATCAGCTCGTACGGCACCCAGACATCCGCCTGGACCGGTTCCTTGCGGATCATCCTGAGCGCGGACTGTACCGCCTGCACGGCCTGGCCCCGCGGGTCCTGGAACACCGAGGCGGCCAGCAGACCGCGCTTGATCGCCGCCTGGCCGTCGGGCAGGCCATCCACGCCCACCACCGGCACCTCGCCCTTGGCCTTGCCGGCCTGCTGCAGCGCCATGGCGGCACCAATGGCCATCTCGTCGTTGTTGGCGACGATGGCGTCGAAGTGGGTCCCTGCGGTCAGCCAGTTGCTGGTCAGGTCCATGCCCTTGCTGCGATCCCAGTCGGCGTTCTGCTGGGCCACCACCTTGATGCCGGGATAGGCCTTGAGCGCTTCCTTGAGACCCTCGGAGCGGCCGCGGGTGGCGTTCTGGGTCAGCTCGCCCATGATCAGGGCGATGCTGCCCTTGCCGTTCAGCTGCTTGGCGATGAACTGCCCCTGCAACTGCCCGGCCTGCAGGTCGTCCGAGGCCACGGCGACCACGCCGGCGGGCAGCCTGGGATCGTCCGGGCGGCGGTTGACGTACACCAGCGGAATCCCGGCCGTGGTGGCGGCGCGAGTGATGTTCACCGTGGCGGCGGTGTCCACCGGCAGCACGATCACCGCGTCCACCTTCTGCGCCAGGAAGCTCTGCACCTGGTTCAGCTGGCGCACGACGTCGCCCTGGGCGTCCTCGAATTGCATGCTGATCCTTTCCGTCTTGCCGGCCTCTTCGAGATTGCGGCGGACGTAGGTCATGAAGTTGTCGTCGACCTTGGCGATGCTGACGCCGATGCGGTAGTCGGCGAGGGCCAGGGGTGTCAGGGCGAGTGCGAAGGCGGCGCACAGCAGGTTGCGAAGCAGCATGTCTGGTTCCTCTTGTTGTTATGCGAGCGAAAACATCTATCGGGGATTAGAGGGTGAAGGCCGTTCTGAAGCGCTCCAACGCGCGCTCGGTATCACCTTCAGCGGCCCAGCCTTCGAGGCCGACCACGCCGCGATAGCCGAGCGCGGCGAGCGCGCGGGCGATGGCCGGGTAGTGGATCTCGCCGGTGCCCGGTTCGCAGCGTCCGGGGACGTCGGCGACCTGGATCTCGCCGATCGCCGGACCTGCCCGGCGGATCAGCTCGATCAGGTTTCCTTCGCCGATCTGGGCGTGGTAGAGGTCCAGGTTGAGCCGCAGGTGGGGGCTGGCGACCGCCTCGATCAGGGCCAGGGTGTCTTCGGCGCGGGCGAAGGGCACGCCGGGATGATCCACGGCGGTATTGAGGTTCTCCAGCAGGAAGACCCGGCCCGCGGACTCGCCCAGGCGGGCGATCTCGCCGAGGGTGTCGCGCGCCGCCAGCCAGTGCTGGCCGCTCACCGCGGCCAGCGGCTTGACCGGCAGGCCGCGCGGGTCCAGGCCGGTGCCATGCAGATTGAGCGAAGGGCACCCCAGGCGCTCGGCCACGGCCAGGGATTCCCGGGCACTGGCGAGCAGGGCGGCGCGGCCCTCGGCGCTCACCAGGTCACCGGAGACGTAGCCGGTCATGGAGGTGAAGCGCGCGCCGGTGGCGGCCAGGGCGTCGATGTCGTGGCGCGTCCAGTCCCAGATCTCCACGGCGAAGCCCAGGGCGTGCAGGCGGCGGACCCGCTCGACGAAGGGCCGGTCGAGAAAGACCATTTCGGCGCTGACGGCCAGGATGAAGGGCGATGGGGTCATGGGCTTCACTCCGCGACGGCGACCGGTTGGCCGGTCTGCACCGATTCGATGGCCGCCAGGGCGATAGCCAGCGCGGCGCGGGCGTCGGCGCCACTGACCGGTACCGGCGTGCCCTGGCGCACGGCATCGACGAAGGCACGTAGTTCGGCCAGGTAGGCGTCGCGCAGCAACTCGGCATCGGAGCGCTGGGTGGTCTGGCTGATGCCTTCGGCGCCGTAGCAGACCAGCTCGCTGGTCCGGGCGTCCCCGGCGGTCAGCATCCCCGCGCTGCCGAACACCTCGCCGCGCACGTCGTAGCCGTACACCGCCTGGAAGTTGGCCTCGGCGGTGGCGATGGCGCCGTTGTCGTAGCGGATGGTCACCACGGCGGTGTCCAGCAGCCCGCGGTCACGGAAATCGGGGCGCACCAGGGCGTCGGCCACCGCGTAGACCTGCACGGCGCGGGCGCCCGGATTGAAGAAGTTGAGGGTGTCGAAGTCGTGGATCAGGGTTTCGAGGAAGATGGTCCAGGGTTTCACCGCCGCCGGATCGTGCAGCGCAGGATCGCGGGTGAGGGAGCGCAGCAGTTGCGGCGTGCCGATCCGGCCTTGAACGATCAGTTCCCGGGCGGTGCGGAAGCTGGTGGCGAAACGCCGGTTGAAGCCCACTTGGAGGGCCACGCCGGCCTCCGCGCAGGCGGCGATGGCCCGGTCGGCCTCTTCCAGGGTCACGGCCATGGGTTTTTCGCAGAACACCGGCTTGCCGGCTCGGGCGGCGGCCACCACCAGCTCGGCATGGCTACGGGCCGGAGCGACGATGACCACGGCCTCCACGGCGGGATTCTCGATCAGCGCCTGGGGATCGGTGTGGCGGTGGGTGACGTCCAAAAGTTCGCCGAGCCGGGCGGCGGCGCCGGGCGCCGGATCGGCCAGGGCGACCAGGCGCGCGCCGTGCAGGTGCTGGGCGAGGGCGGTGGCATGGAAGGTACCCATGCGACCGGTGCCGATGAGGCCGAGGGAAAGTGGGTTTTTCTGCTGGGGCATGAGGCGTCCTCTTATGGTTGTTGTACGCATGGGGGTGAGCCGGGGAGGGCTGAGCAACCAGCATGCCAGAGAACGGAATGCGGCCAGGCCGCGGGCTGCAGGGCTTGTCAGTCCAGGATTATGTCTATAAAAAAGACATGTCCAGCTGGACATGTCCAATAGTTGGACGAGGAGTCGAAGATGCAGGAGCAGCGCGCCCCGAGCGAACTGACGCGGGAATTGCAGTTCGTCGGCGAGCTGCAGCGGTCGACGGTCGCCGAAAGCGTCCAGCGCGAGCTGGAGGCCGCCTGGCAGGCCTGCCTGGCAGGGGCGGATGAGCTACCCCTGGTGCGACCGGTGATCCGGGCGTCCTGGCTGCGTAGCCGCGCGGCGGGCATCGTCGCGGAGGAATTCCACTACGAGTTCGTCGAGCCGCAGGATCTGGCCCGCCGGCTGCAGCGGCAGCGCGAGCTGCTGGAGATCGCCGCGCCGGTCATGGCCGAGCTGCTGCGCTACAACCCGGACGGCCACCTCAACCTGGCGGATGCCGAGGGCGTGACCCTGGCCGCCTGCGGTCTCGACCTCACGCCACTGGGCAGTCGGCTGTTGGAATCGGTGCAGGGCACCAACTGCACCGGGCTGGCCCTGCGCGAGCAGCGGCTGGTGTTCGTCCTGGCGGGGGAAAACTTCAAGCGCGAGCTGCGGGAGCGGCGGATGCACTGCGCCTCCGCACCGGTCCGCGACACCCAGGGGCGGCTGCTCGGCGCCCTGACCCTCACCGCAGCGGTAGGCAACTTCCACTGCCATACCCTGGGCACGGTGCAGGCCGCGGCGGAGGCGATCTCCCGGCAGCTGGCGCTCACCGCCCTGCTGGACGAGCAGCAGCGGGTGCTGGAGGTGCTGAACGAGGGCGTCATCCTGCTCGACGACGACCACCGCATCCGTAGCCTCAACGGCTATGCCCGCCGACTGCTGCAGCTCGACGATCCACAACGGGGGCGTCCCTTCGCCAGCTTCATCACCCAGGACATCGACCTCGACCTCTGGCTGGATCGCCGCTGGGAGCGCCAGGACCGCGATCTCACCCTGCGGCTGCCGGATGGCAGCGGATTGCCATGCCTGGCCTCCGCCGCGCCCATCGCCCAGGGCGGCTGGGTGCTGTCGCTGCGGGAGAACCGGCGTATCCGCGAGATCACCCGCCAGTTGCTGGGCACCCGGGCGCGATATGGCTTCGGCGATATCCAGGGACGCTCGCCGGCGTTGCAGAACAGTCTCCGGCTGGCACAGGCGGCCAGCCGCAGCGAAGCCACGGTGCTGGTGCTGGGGGAGAGCGGGGTGGGCAAGGAGCTGTTCGCCCAGGCCATCCACAACGCCAGCGACCGGCGTAATGGCCCCTTCGTCGCCCTCAACTGCGGCGCCATCCCCCGCGACCTGGTGCAGAGCGAACTGTTCGGCCATGTCGAGGGTGCCTTCACCGGCGCCGCCCGTGGCGGTGCGGCGGGCAAGTTCGAACTCGCCGACGGCGGCACCCTGTTCCTCGATGAAATCGGCGACATGCCCCTGGAGGCCCAGGTGAGCCTGCTGCGGGTGCTGCAGGAAGGCGAGGTGACCCGGGTCGGCGCCAAGAAGGCCCAGGCGGTGGACGTCCGGGTCATCGCCGCCACCCATCGCGATCTGGCCCAGGCGGTGGCGGGTGGCAGCTTCCGCGAGGACGTCTTCTATCGCCTCAACGTCCTCACCCTGCAGGTACCGCCGCTGCGCGAGCGCCGCGAAGACATCCCGCTGCTGGTGGCGAGCCTGATCGAGAAGCTGGGGCGCCATCTGCAGCGACCGCCGCTGGCCATCGCCGACGAGGCGCTGGCCTTGCTGGTGGCCCACGGTTGGCCGGGCAATGTGCGGGAACTGGAGAACGTCATCGAGCGGGCGATGAACCTGGCCCAGGGCACGCTCATCCAGCCGACGGACCTGCCGCCCGGCCTGCTCGCCGCGGCCGCGCCCGAGGTTGCGGAAGGCGACCGCCTGACGCCGCTGGAGCTCGGTCAGCGCGACCTGATCCGCGCGACCCTGGAACAGACCCGCGGCAACCTGCGGCAGACCGCGAGCCGACTGGGCATTTCCCGCGCCGGGCTGTACGTCAAGCTGCGCCGTTACGGCCTGGAGCCGGCGGACTTTCGGACCGGACGCTGAAGCGGCGGTGCCAGGCGCCGTGCGCAATGCTCGGGCGCCTGGCTTCGCTCAGCCGCGCCCGACCAGGCGCGAGACCCATTGCGCCAGGCGCAGCTTGGCGGGGGAGTACGGCGGGAACAGCAACCGGATCGCCAGCAGGGGGCCTGCCGTCATCACGCTGCGCTCGTGGGAGAAGGCGCGGAAGCCCGCCAGGCCGTGGGCGCTGCCCAGCCCGGAATGGTTGACGCCCCCGAAGGGCAGGTTGACCTGGGTGTACTGCTGCATGCAGAGGTTGATGCCCAGGCTGCCGGAGCTGGTGCGCGTCGCGACGCGCCGGTGGACCTCGCGATCCTGGCTCCAGAGGTAGAGCGCCAGGGGCTTGGGGCCTGCGTCGATCCGCGCGAAGACCTCGTCCAGGTCGTCGTAGGCGATGACAGGCAGCAGCGGGCCGAAGATTTCCAGCTCGTCCAGGGCACTGCTCACGTTCGAGCAATCCAGCAGGGTGGGGCCCAGATAGCGCTGGGCGACGTCGTGGTCGCCGCCATGGATCAGGGTGGCACCGGCGGCCTGGGCCTGTTGCAGCTGGAGGGTCAGGTGGGCCGCGTGACGCTCGTGGATCAGTCGGGCGTAGTCCGGACTGCGGGCGGGATCGCTGCCGTAGCGACGTCGCAGCAGGGCACGGCAGCGCGCCATGAAGGCGGGCTGGATGGCACGCGCGACGAACAGGTGGTCGGGCGCGACGCAGGATTGCCCGGCGTTGAAGAACTTACCCCAGAGCAGCAGCTCGGCGGCAGCGTCCAGGTCGGCGCTGGCATCGACGATGGCGGGCGACTTGCCGCCCAGCTCCAGGGTCACCGAGGCCAGCTGAGTGGCGGCCGCCTGCATCACCAGGCGGCCCACGGCCGGCGAGCCGGTGAAGAAGAAGTGATCGAAGGGTAGCGCCAACAGCGCCTGGGCGGTCTCCACGCCGCCTTCGCAGAAGGCCACGGTATCGGGGGTGAAGGCCTCGGCGACCACCTCCCGCAGCACGGCGTTGACCGCCGGGGTGAATTCCGATGGCTTGAGCACCACGGTATTGCCCGCGGCCAGCGCGGATACCAGAGGCCCGAGCAGCGTCGACACCGGATAGTTCCAAGGCCCGATGATCAGGCAGCGGCCGCGTGGCTGGCAGTGGATCTCGGCCGGGCAGCCCAGCGAGGTCAGGGTCGCGCCGACCCGGCGTGGCTTCATCCAGCGGCGCAGGTGGCGGCGCGCATGCTGGATCTCCTCCAGCACCGGCATGATCTCGGACAGCTCCACCTCGACCCGGGGCTTGCCGAAGTCCGTATGGAAGGCGGTGTAGAGGGCCTCGCGCCGGGCCACCAGGGCCTGGTGCAGGCTGACCAGCAGGACGCGGCGCTCTTCGGCGGTCGAGCTGCGCAGTGCCAGTGCCCGTGCGGCCTGGTCGCGGAACAGCTGCTGTGGCGCCGGGTCGGCGAAGGTGGATGGCGCTGGATCGAGCAGGGGGGCAGGCATGTTGAGATCCGCACTGGAGTCGAGAGGCTGGGTAAGGGTAGTGGAGCCGGGCGCGAGCGTCCCGCTCAGCCGGAGCGACGCAAGCGTCCGCGGCTGGGCAGGCGGCTCGTTCTTGCGCTGAGGCCGAGCAAGCCGAGCAGGGCCAGGGCGAGCAGGCTCAGCAAGGCGCTGGCGAGGGCGGCGGGTCTTACCTCGGCGCCGTTCAGCCAGAGTGACGCCAGCGCCGGCCCGGCCGCGCAGCCGAGCAGTTGCAGCGACGGCACCAGGGTAGCGGTGCGACCCCGGGGGTCGAGGCTCAGCGCCAGGCCGATCTGGAAGGGGGTGAGGGTCTGCCAGAGGAAGGTGAACAGCAGGCAGAACCCGACGAAGGCCAGGTGTGCGCCGACCGGTAGGCCGTGGATCAGGGTGGCGAGGCTACCCAGCAGCAGGGTCACCACCGCCAGGGTGCCCGGTGCCGGCAGGCGGCTCACCAGCCCGGCGCCGGCCAGGCCGCCGAGCAACTGGGCGCCCAGGCTCAGGGCGATCAGCGACTGGGCCTGGCCAGGCTGCAGGCCGAGGGCTTCGCCATAGGGTTCCAGATAGGCCCACAGCGCGCCGATCGCGGCCAGTTGGGCCCCGACGCAGGCCAGCAGCAGGCCGCGCGGTAGCGTCCAGCCCGGACTGGACGGGCTGGCGGTCTGGCGTGCGACCGGCGCCAGGCGGCGCGGCAGGGCGGCCAGCAGCGGTAGGGCGAGCGCCGTGACCACCGCCAGGAGCAGGAAGCCGCCGAGGATGCCGGCGCCGGGCAGTACCCACAGCGCCAGGACTGCCGCCAGCAGCCCCTGGCAAAAGGTCTGCAAGGCCATGAACAGACCCGACAGCCATTCGGCCCGGGGTTGGCGGACCATCAGTGCCACCGCCGCCCAGAGCAGCAGGCCTTCGCCCAGCCCCGCCAGGGCGCGCAGGCCGAGCAAAGGCAGATCACCGACGGCATGGGCGCTGAGCAGGTCGGTGCCGATCGCCAGCAGGATCGCCGGCAGCAACAGTCGCGGCAGGTCCAGGCGCAGACCCAGGACCTCGCCGAGCATCACGCCCAGGCCGAGGGCGACGATCTCGCCCATCGCCACCAGGCCCAGGCCGTCCAGGCTGGCCCGCCCGCTGGTGAAGAGCTCGCCGAGCAGCAGCGGTTGCAGGCCCAGGATGAGCAGGGCCAGGGAGCCCAGCAGCAGGGTGGCAGCGACCTGGAGCGGCGGCGAGGGGGGCGGAACGGTCATGGGGCTTACCTCCAGATTTCGGTCAGTAGCCGCGGCTTTCCGCTGGCAGCTCGCCGCTGGCGAAGGCCAGGGCGGCGTTGCGCTGGTCGCGGGCGAGACGGCGCGTGGCGATCAGCACCACCCACCAGGGCAGGCGGGTGAGAGTGGCACCGGTCGCCTGGGCCAGGGTGTAGGCCTTGGCGCATTTCTCGAACAGTTCCGCGTTGAGCGCCGCGCGGCTGGCGGTGGTGCCCAGGCACAGCGGCCGGTCCGCCAGCAGCAGGACGTTGCCGCCGCCAACGAGGGCCTCCGGCACGCGACTGGCATCGCTCACCCCCGCGGCCATGCGGCCCAGGTGGCGCGCCTGCTCGTCGAACAGCACGGGCATGCAGGCGCCGAACGGTGCCACGAGCGGCCCGTAGCTGCCCGCGCCCTGGATGATCGCGCCGACGTCCGGCCGCGCGCGGTAGACGACCGCGTGGTCAGCGGCATCCGGGAAGGCCTGGCCGAGCGCTGTCTCCGCCGGCTCGGCATCCGCCAGGGTGCCGTACCAGAGGGTGCCGGTGCCCGGTACGCGCAGCGACAGCGCGACCGCCGGGAGTTCGCCGCGGCGTACCAGGCGCTGCTGCAGGTCGAGCCACTGCTGGTGGAGGGCGAGGCGCATCGGATGGGGCCTCATACCAGCTGGAAGACACGGTCGAAGCGTTCCAGGGCGTCGTCGATCACGGCATCGGTGTCGGCCAGGCTGGTATAGAGGCGGCTGCCGGCCAGGGTGATCAGCCCGTGGGCGGTGTAGGCGGCACCCATTTCCTCCATCATGTGCTTGCGCGCCTTGGCCTCGTTACGCAGGCGCAGCAGCTTGAGCGGGTTGCCGGTGTCGAGCAGCAGCACCCCTGAGGTCTGCAGGTGCACGATGGAGCCCAGGTTGTAGGCGACATAGGGCAGGTTGCGCCGCTGGATGATCTCCTCCAGCCCCTGGCGCAGCCGGTCGCCGGCGCGGCCGGCCTGGCCGGCGGCGTCGAGGCGCTGGATTTCCTTGAGGGCGTAGTAGCCGGCCACGCAGCACAGGGGGTTGGCCGAGAGGGTACCGCCGACGAAGGCGCGCTTCGACGAGGTGCCGATGCCGCCCACCAGCAACTGCATGACCTCGGCCTTGCCACCCAGGGCGCCGGCCATGGGATAGCCGCCGGTGAGACACTTGCCCAGCACGGTGAGGTCGGGCAGCACCTTGAAATAGGCCTGGGCGCCACCCATGCCGGCGCGGAAGCCGGTCACCACTTCGTCGAAGATCAGCAGGGCACCGAATTCGTCGCAGAGTTTGCGCACTTCGCGATTGAAGTGCGGATGTACCGGGCGGGTGCCGCTTTCCGGGCCGAAGGGCTCCACCAGTACCGCCGCGGTGCCGCCGCGCAGGCGATTGAATTGCAGGCGGCGGCGCAGGGCGTCGAGGTCGTTCGGCGGGCTCTCCTGGGTGTGGGCGGTGGCGCCGCGGGGAATGCCGAGGGCCTCCATCCGCCCGGTACCGGGCAGGCGCATGCCATAGACCAACTGGTCGCTCCAGCCGTGGTAGGCGCCACCGATCTTGATGATCCAGCGGCGGCCGGTGTAGGCCCGCGCCAGGCGCACCGCGGCCATGGCCGCCTCGGTGCCCGAACCGAGCAGCCGCACCTGGTCGATGCCGGGCACGCTCTGGCAGACCAGTTCGGCGAGCTTGACCTCGTACTCGTGCAACAGCCCGGTGACCGGTCCGCATTCGGCGAGGATACGCTGCACCTGCTCGCGGACGCCGGCGTGGTTGGAGCCGAGCAGGGTGGGGCCGCCCGCCTGCAGGAAGTCGATGTACCTGTTGCCATCCACGTCGGTGAGATGGGCACCCTCGGCCTGGGCGATGGCCAGGGGAAAGGGGTGATTGAAGGCCAGGTTGTGCTGCACGCCCCCCGGAATGAAGTGCTTGGCACGTTCGGCCAGGCGCCGGGAGCCCTGGCAGCGCTCGTCGAAATAGCCCATGACCCTGGCCAGGGCGTCGCGGCGTAGCGGGCGCATGGGTTGCCTGACCAGCTCGGCGAAGCGGCGATAGAGGGTGTCGGTATCCGGCCAGGCGGTGATCGCGGGCGGGCTGGGCAGCAGGGGGGGCGTGGTCAGGGGCTGGTTCATGGCGGACCTCAGGACGGGAAGGAGGCGGTGAGGGTGGTCAGCAGGCGCTGGCGCGCCAGGCTGTCGGCGGCGGAGATACCGGTGCGGTTGGCGATGCGCCGGACGAGGTAGTGCTCGCAGAAGGCTTCCAGCTGCTCCAGCACTGCCAGGGTCTGGCCTGCGCTGGCGCCGTAGCAGAGCACCCCGTGATTGCGCAGCAGATAGGCCGGGCTCTCGGCGGTCAGGGCGCGATCCAGGCGCTTGGCCAGCCAGCCGGTGCCGGACGGGGCATAGCCCACCAGTGGCAGCCGGCGGCCCAGCTCGGGCCAGCGCCCGGGATCGTCGATGGTCAGCGCCTCGCCCAGCAGGGTGCAGGCACTGGCCAGCGGCTGGTGGGTATGCAGGCTGCACCCCACGGCGGGAAAGCGCCGCAGTACCCGGGCATGCAGCCCGGTTTCCACCGAGGGCGCGCGGTTGCCTTCGAGCGGCTGCAGATCGGCCAGGCGCAGGATGCAGACGTCGTTCGGGCGCATCTGGTAGTAGTCGAGGGCGGACGGAGTGACCGCGATGCGCTGGGCGTCTACCCGTAGCGCCAGGTTGCCGCCGGTGGCGGCGAAGAAGCCGCGGCGCACCAGGTGCAGGCAGAGGTCCACCACCTGTTCGCGCACATCGAGGGTATCGCTCATGGTCGGGCTCCCTGGTTGGGGTTGAGCCGCCGGTACAGCGGCGCCAGGCGCCGGCGGACTTCGAGAAAGGTGGCGTAGCTGTCGTCGTAGCGCGCCCGCGCCTGGGGGCAGGGCTCATAGAGGCGGGGCGGCCGTTGCAGCGCGGGCACGTCGCTGAAGGCGAGGGCGCCGATGCCGGCGGCGGCGATGTAGGCCGAGCCCCGGGCATTGGCCTGGATGGGCGCCGCGGGTTGGGCGATCACCTGGCCGGTGACGTCGGCCATGATCTGGCACCAGAGATTGGACTGGGCGCCGCCGCCTACCGCGGTGATCCGCTCCGGTCGGCGGCCGAGGAAGCGGCCGAAGGGCTCCAGCATCCAGCGGGTGTTGAGCGCCACCCCTTCGAGGAAGGCGCGGATGATGTCTTCGCGGGTGTGCTCCAGCGACAGGTTGATCAGCGCCGCGCGCAGGCTGGGATCGTCCACCGGGCTGCGCTCGCCATACAGCCAGGGGGTGTAGAGCAGGCCGCGGGCGCCCGGCGGTACGCGGGCGGCGATGCGGTCGAGCAGGGCATAGAGATCCGGGTGCTGCTCGTCGCTGAGCAATTCGTCCGGGTGGTAGAGCACCTTGTCGCGCAGGAAGGACAGGTTGGCGCCCGCCGCGGTCTGCAGCGCCATGGCCAGGTAGCGACCCTTGACCGCGCTGGGCACGGCGGCCATGTGGCGCAGGACATCGGACTTCTTGAAGGGCACATGGGCGCCCAGCCAGGAGGAGGTGCCGAGGTAGAGGTGCGGGGCGAAATCTTCCACCGCCGAGCCCACCGCCACCGCCGAGGTGTCCACCGAGCCGGCCACCACCGGGGTGCTGCGTGGCAGGCCGAGCTGGTCGGCCACCGCGCCGGTCAGGGTGCCGATCACCTCCGCCGAATCCACCAGGTCGGGCAGCTTGTCGCGGTCGAAGCCCAGGGTGCGGATCAGCCCGGCGTCGTACTTCACCTGGCGGGAATCGCGATTGTCGGTGATCCAGGCGGTGCAGATGGAGTCCGCCGTGGCGCAGCAACGCCCGGTCAGGCGCAGATTCATGAAGTCGAGGACGTTGAGAAACTTCACCGTCCGCGCGTAGCGCTCCGGCTGGTGGTCCTGCAGATAGGCGATATGGCCGGCGGAGTCCTTGCCCGACAGCGAGGGCGCACCGCCGGTCAGGCGAATCCAGCGCCACAGCTTGAAGGGTGAGTAGCCGGCCACCTTCAGTCGCCCCCCACCGACCCGGCGCGCCACCGACTCGGCGCCGCGCATGTCCAGCCAGAGCAGCGCGCGGCCCAGGGCCTGGCCATTCGCATCGACGCAGACCGTGCCTTCGGTCTGGGTGGAGCAACACACCGCCACCACCCGCCGTCGACGCGCCGGATCGGCGGCCAGCAATTCGCCGGCGCCGCGCAGGAAGGCCTGCCACCAGTCTTCCGGTTCCTGCTCGGCGCTGTGGCCCTCGACGTGCAGGGCGACGCCATGGAAGGTCCAGGCGACCACTTCGCCGCCGAGGGTGACCAGGGCGCTCTTGCAGCCGGAGGTGCCGAGGTCCACCACCAGCACCAGACCATCGAGGGCGGTGGCCTGGACCGGGGCGGGCGGCGTGGCGAAGACGTGAGGTTTCATGGGCGCCGACTCTCAGAATGGACGGGCCACGGACAGCACCCAGCGGGCCTCGTCCGTCGCGCGCTGATGGTCACCGTCTTCGGCGATGTAGAGTTCGCGCGCCCGGGTATGGGGACTGACGTAGTCCAGTCCGAAGTCGAAGCCCCAGTGGCGATGCACCAGCCCGACCCCGTAGTCGCTGAAGTTGGCCTCGGAGAAGTGGCGGATCTGCTGGTAGCCGGCGTGCAGCTTGAGGCTGGTGCGCGGCGTCAGCTCGTAGCGATAGTCCAGGTCGTAGAGCAGGCTGCCGCGGGAGTCGTGGTCACCCTTGGCATAGCACTCCAGGCCCTTGGTAGGGTCGGCGTTGAATTGCAGCTGGGCGCCGCAGACCCCGGCGGTGTTGGCGCCGCGGTAGTTTTCCGAGAGCACGTCGAGGATGCGACCCTGGAGGGCGCCATAGCCGATTTCCAGTACGGCGAACTGGCTGTTGTAGTTGGTGCTGTGGACTCCCCCTGGCTCGCCGGTCTCCGGATCGATACGACTGGGCGCCCTGAAGTGGGCACCGGGAAAGAATTCCCCGGCCAGGCCGACGCCGAAGTGCCAGGCCTCCGGGTCGCCGAATCTATAGCCACCGGCCAGCAGCACGCTGGCGCCGTCGCCGTCGAGAAACTGCTTCTTGCTCACGGTGCCGAATTCGGCCAGGCCGATCAGGCCACTCTCGTGGGCCAGTTCCAGGGTGACCTTGGCCCCCGGGCGATTGAGCGAATCGGAGATGCCGCGGGTGCGGACATCCGAGAGCAGCCGCGAGGTCACGGTCAGGGAATAGCTGGCCAGGTCATCGTCGGCCTGGGCCGCTGCGCTGGCGAACGCCAGGCACGCTAGGGCCGCCGCCTGGGCGCGGTGAAGGGTCCGGTTCATGGGGTCGCTCCTGGCGGTGGCTTAGCTGCAGCGGGGACTGGTGGGCAGGGCGCTCAAGGGGGTCAGCTGTTCGGTCTTGCCGAGTACCTCGGTGCCGACGTAGGCACGGATGTTCAGGTCGTCGCCCTTGCGGCGGACGTAACCCTTGTACTTCTTCCCATCGCGGGGATCGAATACCCAGCCGTCACGCCAGGTGCCTTCATCGTTGCGGGTCATCTGCAGGATGCGCGTACCGCAGGTATCGTGGGCGTTGCCGGCGTCCTTGTCCCAGACGATGGTGCCGCACAGGGCTGCGGCGTTGTCCGGGCAGGGCTCCACGCGGACCGCCGCGCCCTGGTCGGCCGTGAGCCATAGGCCCTGGACCGGCGTGGGGCTCGCCGCCTGGGCGAGGGGGAGCTGGGCGACGAGAAGGAAAGCTGCAAGCGCGAAGGACGATTTCATGGTGAGACTCCCGCTGATTGTTGTGGTTGTGGCTGGAGGCAGTTCAAGGTCGTTCTAGCTGTTATGATAGTCATCGCTACACGATAGTTATAACTATCATTTTTGTGCCTCGCAAGGGGTTTTTCCGTCTCATTAGGAAGCGTTCATGGCTGCCAAAGATCCTGCGTCAACGTCTCGCGCCACGCCCAAGGCCCGCCCCAGTCAGCAGCGCGCGGCGGAAACCTATGAGCGCATCCTCGCCGCGGCCGCCGAGGTCCTCCGCGAGGTCGGCATCGAACGCCTATCCACCAATCTGGTCTGCGAGTGCGCAGGGCTGACCCCCCCCGCGCTGTATCGCTACTTCCCCAACAAGTACGCGCTGCTGGAGGAACTGGGTCGGCGTCTGCTGGAGAAGCAGAACGCGCAGATCGCCCCCTGGATCGATCCGCAGTTGCTGGCCGGGCCCCTGGAGCCGGTGGAAGAGGCTCTGACGGGCCTGTTGCTGGACACCTACCGCGTCACCGCGGAGACGCCGGGAGGGATGTGGATTCTCAAGGCGTTGCGCGCCGTACCGTCGCTCGAGCACGTGCGGCTCGATTCGCACCGCCGGGTGGCGGCGCAGCAGGCCGAGTTGCTCACGGTCATCCTGCCGAACGTGCCGGCGAAGGACATCGCCCAGGTCTCGCGCATCGTGGTCGAGCTGATCCACTCCACCGTGGAGCTGCTGTTCGACGAGGAACTGCCGGCGCAGAGCACCTGCCGCACGGTGTCGGCCATGCTGACCGGGCATCTGCAGCGGCTACGGGGTGGATGAGGCTGCCGAACCTTATCCCTGGCTACCTGGCGATAGCCGCCTCGATATCCTTGAACTCCACCACCCGGACATAGGGGGCAATCTCGCCACTGATGGAAAAGTGGGCGCCGATCACGGTGACTTCGACGCCCTCGTTCTCCACCAGATACTGGACGACCTCATGGAAGTCGCCATCGCCCGCGACGAGGTACAGCTTCTTCCAGCCGCGCTTCGCGTGGGAGCGCATCAGGTTGAACGCCAGGCCCACATCGACGCCTTTCTGACTTTTGGTCGTGTACTGCTCGCCCGTCACGGGATGCAGTATCGGCCCCCCGCCCGCCGATGCGGGCCATTCGTGGGCCTTGCTTTGCAGCCAGTAGAGCTTGACCCGCAACCCGGCCCCCTTGGGTGGGGCCGAGCTGAGAAACTTGTTGAAGCCGGTCTGGGCGATGGTCGGCGGGTCGCTGTCACAGTTGAAGTAGTAGGCGTCGCCGATGCGTTCGCCCGCATCTTCTTCGATGTATTGGCGCAGCTTGAGATAGTCGAATTTGGCGCCGGAGACGGAGCCGTTCCAGGCGCTCAAGGCGTAGGCGCCGTCGACGAACCAGGCCACACCCTGTTGCTTTGTCATTGCCATCGTATTGCGGGACCGAGCCTTGTAGCGTTGATGGGCATACACCCGCACGCGGGATGCGCAGTCGTACATTGTGAGCGCAATTGCGTCTTCGCGCTGCACTTCCTGAGATCGACGGCCGGCAACTCCTGGTGAGCCGTCATTCGGCCGGGCGTCGCGACACCCGGCGCGGGCGCTCCGCAAGAAGCGCCCGCGCCGGACCCGATCAGGCGACCCGGAAGCGCCCCACCAGCGATTGCTGCTGCTCGGCCAGGCGGGCCAGTTCGCGGCTGGTGACGGCGGTCTGCTCGGCACCGGCGCTGACCTGGATCACCAGGTCGTTGATGTCGTTGACATTGCGGCTGATCTCTTCGGCGACCTGGCTCTGCTGCTCGGCGGCCGAGGCCACCTGGATGTTGCGGTCGTTGATCAGGGTCACGCCCTCGGCGATCTCACCGAGCAGCTCGCCCGCGCGCACCACGTTGCTGGCGCCGGCCTGGACCTGGTTCAGGGTTTCCTGCATGGCCTGGGTGGCGCGATCGGAGCCGCTCTGCAGATGGGCGATCATCTGCTGGATGCTGCCGGTGGATTGCTGGGTTTTCTGTGCCAGGGAGCGCACCTCGTCGGCCACCACGGCGAAGCCACGACCGGCTTCGCCCGCCCGGGCGGCTTCGATGGCGGCGTTGAGCGCCAGCAGGTTGGTCTGCTCGGCGATGCCGCGGATGACGTCCAGTACCGAGGAGATGGCGTCACTTTCCTGCTTGAGTTCGGCGATGATCTCGGAGGTCCGCCCGGCTTGCACCGATAGCCCCTGCACCAGGCCGATGGTGGCCTGCAGTTCGCGGCGACCCTGGCTGGTGTTGCCTTCCACCTGGCGTGAGCCCTCGGCGGCTTCCGTGGTGCTGCGGGCGACGTCCTTGACCGTGGCGCTCATCTCGGCGATGGCGGTGGCCACCTGGTCGGTACCCAGGCGCTGCTGGGCGACGTTCTGGCTGGTCTGGATGGCCACTGCGGAGGCCTCTTCCGCGGCGGTGGCGACCTGCACGGTAGCGGCGCCGATCTCCTGGATCACCTGGCCGAGCTCCTGGCTCATCAGGTTGAGGTTATTGGTGATGGTGCCGAATTCGTCCCGACCCTGGTAGGCGCAACGAGCGGTGAGGTCGCGGGTGGCCAGCCGGGTGAGGGTGCCGTTGACCTGCTCCACGGCCTGCTTGATGTTGCGGATGATCACCCAGGCCAGCGCCGAGACGGCCAACAGCACCCCCAGCACCAGGCCCAGAGTGGTCCAGAGATGGTGGCTGGCGCGGGCGCGGGCCTGCTCGGCGAGGGCGCCGACGCTGGTGCCCAGGTCGGCCTCCACCTTGCCCATCAGGTCGATGCGCTGGGTGGCGAGGTTGAACCAGTCCTCCGGCTTGATGCCGAGGGGGTCGCCCAGCGGGACGGTGAAGGCCAGCTGTTGCAGCCGACTGACTTCCAGGGCGCTGGGCTGCTTGAAGGTGTCCTCGAGCTCGCGGATGAAGTCGGGCGTGGCCTTGCGCTGGAAGGCGTCGGCGTAGGCGGAGAATTCGCCCAGGTTGCGGGCGAAGCGCGACAGCAGGCCGGCATCGAAGCGATTCTGGTTGAAGGCCAGGCCGAGCAGCACCCGCTCGCGACCGGCGCGTTCCTTCATCTCGACGAACAGATTGAGGGCACCCAGGGCGCGCAGGATGGCCGGATCGTTCACCCCGGCTTCGAGGGCGTGGGTGTAGCCGATCAGGGTCTTGATCAGGTCGGTGTAGGCGATGCCGGACTGGGTGCTGTTGAGGCTCAGGCCATCCACCTTGCTGCGCAGTTCGCGCAGGCCGTCCGTGGCACCCAGGGCGGTCTGGAGTTCGGCGTCGTCGCTGGTGGCCAGGGCGCGCAGGGCGGCCAGGGCCTGGTCGCTGTCCTGGCGGAAGGTCTTGAGCTTGTCCTGCATCGCCTTGCCGCCGCTGCCGAGGAACACGCCACTGGCGCCGCGTTCACGCTGCAGGCTGGTGACCACGGCGCTGATGCGCTGGGCCGTGGCACTGGCGGTCACGGTGTGCTCCATGTCCTTGAAGGTTTCGTAGCGGTCGGCGGTGTAGAGGCCCGAGACCACCAGGAAGCCAGCCAGGGGCAGGAGCAGGATCAGCAGGAGCTTGGTACTTAAGGGGGCATTCCTGAGCATCGTGGACTTCTCTGAGGCGTTCAGCGGGTACGCCGGCGGCAGGCGGGGAGCCGGCGTGGGCAGGATCGATTCCGGTTATGTCGGCACCTGCAGGCGAACCTTGATAGTCAGATTATTCACCGGCGGGAGTGGAGCGGCACGCGGCGTGCGGCCAGGCGGTACGCCGGGTGATGAAGGCGGCGCCCGGGAAGGCCGGGCGCTATCGTCGGACGTCAATCAGCCCAGTTGCGCCTGGAAGAGCAGGGCATAGCCGAGCACCAGCAGCGGCCAGCCCAGCACCGGGCCGAACAGCAGGCGCCAGAGCCACAGGCGCGGCATGAAGCCGACGCCATGCACCAGGCCGGCCGAGACGCCGAGCATCACCGCCATCAGCAGCGGATGGCTGTAGTGGCCGCTGGCGTCGAGCATCAGCCCGGGATGGATCAAGAGCAGCAGCGCCAGGGGCGCTGCCAGCAGCAGGGACAGCGCCCGCCCTAGCGGGTGGACGCGGGGCAGGGCTTCAGCATTCGGCATCGTCATGGACGTCCAGCTCCCGGGTGCTTTCCAGCCAGAGGGCGTTGATGATGCCGAAGCTCGCGGCGAGCAGGACGCCGAGGATCCAGGTGAAGTACCACATGGCAGGTCTCCTTGAGAGGGGCTGGTCAGTAGAGGCCGTGGGGATTGGCGTCGATGAAACGGTCGTCGACCTTGCCCCACATCCGTGCGTAGCTCCACAGGGTGTAGGCCAGGATCAGCGGCACGAAAATGGCCGCGGCGATGACCATGATGCCCAGCGTCTTGTGGCTGGAGACGGCGTCCCAGACGGTCAGGCTGGAGGCCGGGTCCAGGCTCGACGGCAGCACGAAGGGAAACAGCGCGCAGCCGGCGGTGGCGAGGGTGCCGACGATGGCCAGGGCCGTACCGGTGAAGGCTAGGCCTGCCTGGCGCCAGCTGCTGCCGAGCAGGGCCAGGATGCTGCCGAGGGCGGCCAGCACCGGCGCGAGCAGGGTCAGCGGCTGGGCATGGTAGTTGGCCAGCCAGCCCGGATTGCCGAGGGTCACCACCTTGTGCAGCGGATTCAGGGCGCTGCCCGGATCGCCCTGGCTGACCAGCAGGTAGCCGTCGAAGCTGGAGACCAGCCAGACGCCGGCCAGGCCGAAGGTGACGAGATGCAGCAGGGCGCACAGGCCGGTGGCGCGGCGGGCACGCTCGCCCAGGGCGTGGTGGGTGCGCAGCATCAGCCAACTGCCGCCATGGGCGCAGAGCATGGCCAGGCTGACCCCGCCACAGAGCAGGGCGAAGGGGTTGAGCAGGGCGAAGAAGCTGCCGTGGTAGCTGGATCTGAGGGTGTCGTCGAGCTGGAAGGGCAGGCCGGCGAAGAGATTGCCGAAGGCCACGCCGAACACCAGGGACGGTACCAGGCTACCGGTGAACAGGCCCCAGTCCCAGGCGCTGCGCCAGCGGACGTCTTCCAGCTTGCTGCGGTAGTCGAAGCCCACCGGTCGCAGGAACAGCGCGAAGAGCACCAGCAACAGCGCCCAGTAGAGCCCGGAGAAGGCGGTGGCATAGACCATCGGCCAGGCGGCGAAGAGGGCGCCGCCGGCGGTGATGAACCACACCTGGTTGCCGTCCCAGTGCGGCGCGATGCTGTTGATGGCGGCGCGGCGTTCCTTGTCGGTCTTGCCGATCAGGGGCATCAGGATCATGGCGCCCAGGTCGAAGCCGTCGGTGAGGGCGAAGCCGATCAGCAGCACGCCGATCAGCACCCACCAGGTGAGCTTGAGCACTTCATAGTCGAACATGGCGGTCTCCTCAGACGTTGACCGGAGCGGCGGGCCTGGCCACGGCGGCCTGGCGCAGGGCGTCGCCTAACTGGGCGGCGCGCTCGTGGAAATAGCGGCCGGTATGCAGGCTGCTCGGGCCGCGGCGGGCGAAGCGGATCATCAGGTACAGCTCCACGATCAAGAGCAGGGTGTAGAAGGTCACCAGGGCGCCGATGGAACCCAGCAGGTCGCCCACGGCCAGGCTGGAGGCGGACAGGTGGGTGGGCAGTACCTCGCTGATGGTCCAGGGCTGGCGGCCGTGCTCGGCGACCCACCAGCCGGTCTGGGTGGCGATCCAGGGCAGCGGCAGGCTCAGCAGCGCCCACTTCAGCAGCCAGGGTTTCTGCAGCTCGTTGCGCCGGGTCGAGGCCCAGAAGGCACAGAGGAACAGCGCCAGCATCAGCACGCCGCAGGCGACCATGATGCGGAAGGTCCAGAACAGGCTGGCGACGCCGGGAATGGTATCCAGCGCAGCCTGGCGCACCTGCTCGGGGGTGGCGCTGGCGGGATCGTTCACGTACTTCTTGAGCAGCAGGCCATAGCCGAGGTCGTGCTTGCGGGCGTCGAAGGCGGCACGATTGGCGGCGGAGTCGTCGCCGGCGCGCAGGCGTTCCAGCACGGCGTAGGCCTGGGCACCGCTCCGGATACGTTCCTCGTATTGCCTGACCAGGTCCTTGATGCCGGTGACCGGCTCGTTGGTGGAGCGGGTGGCGATCAGCCCCATCAGGTAGGGAATCCTCACCGCATAGTCGGTGCGCATCTCCTGCTGGTTGGGGATGCCGAACAGGGTGAAGGAGGCCGGCGCTGCCTCGGTGTTCCACTCCGCCTCGATGGCGGCCAGCTTGACCTTCTGCACCTCGCCCACGCGATAGCCGGATTCATCGCCCAGCACGATCACCGAGATCACCGCGGCGGTGCCGAAGGCGGCGGCCACGGCGAAGGAGCGCCGGGCGAAGCCGACGTCGCGACCCTTGAGCAGGTAGTAGCTGGAGATGGCGAGGACGAAGATGGCACCGGTGACGTAGCCCGAGGCCACGGTATGGACGAACTTCACCTGGGCCACGGGATTGAGCAGCAGGGCGCCGAAGTCGACCAGCTCCATGCGCATGGTCACGTAGTTGAATTCGGCGCCCACCGGATTCTGCATCCAGCCGTTGGCCACCAGGATCCACAGCGCCGAGAGATTCGAGCCCAGGGCCACCAGCCAGGTCACCAGCAGGTGCTGGCCCTTGGACAGGCGCTCCCAGCCGAAGAAGAACAGCCCGATCAGCGTCGATTCGAGGAAGAAGGCCATCAGGCCCTCGATGGCCAGGGGCGCGCCGAAGATGTCGCCGACATAGTGGGAGTAGTAGGCCCAGTTGGTGCCGAACTGGAACTCCATGGTCAGGCCGGTGGTGACGCCCAAGGCGAAGTTGATGCCGAACAGCTTGCCCCAGAACTGGGTCATGTCCTTGTAGACCTGTTTGCCGGTCATCACATAGACCGACTCCATGATCCCCAGGATCACCACCAGCCCCAGGGTCAGGGGCACGAAGATGAAGTGATACAGCGCGGTCATGCCGAATTGCAGGCGTGACAGGTCCACGACGGATTCCGAGATCATCCCGGCAATCTCCTCAAGCTAAAGGAAAGGGTGCTAGTCCAGCAGGTGGGCGCTGACCGCCTGGGTGGCGTCGGGCGGGACCGTGGGGGCGCTGAACCAGAGGCTCTTGATTACCATCAGCAGCGCCAGCTTGATCAGCAGGATGACCAGCAGTTCCTTGACCAGGCGTCCGTTCATGGCGACCTCGCGAGCCGTGGCGCCCTCCAGGACGGAGTGGCGGCTGCAGGCAGGATGCGCCTGCTGGCCCTGGGCAAAACTGATCCAGATCAATTGGCCAGTGGCCAGCACCTGGGGCAGGTTGTCGCAGTCGTTCAGGTCGGGTTCAGCGGGGTTAAGACGGTGTTAAGACGCCAAGGCGCAAGGTGGAACCGTGACTGACGCCGGACCGCTGCCGCGGCGACGCCAGCCCCCGTGTTCAAGACAGGAGAATCCACCATGAACGTCTTCAACAAGATGGCCGCACTCGCCCTGCTCAGCACCGCCAGCTACACCGCCATGGCCGCCGAGCTCAATGAAAGACGTACCCAGGCCGCCGCCCAGCCGACCGTCGCCGAAGCCGACGTCAGCCGCAGCCAGCCCGTGACCCCGACTGGCTGGGACCAGGTGCTCGACCCCCATGCCTATGGCCAGGTCTCGGTGCGCTATCAGGCCCGGACCGTGGATCCTGCGCTGCTGCGTGGCGTCAGCTTCGGCTAAGGCGGCGCTGGCGCTAGACGTACTGCGCCGCGGCGTAGCCCGAGGCCCAGGCCCATTGGAAGTTGAAGCCGCCCAGGTGACCGGTGACGTCCAGCACCTCGCCGATGAAGTACAACCCGGGTGACTTCAGCGACTCCAGGGTCTTGGACGACACCTCGCGGGTGTCGACGCCGCCGAGGGTGACTTCGGCGGTGCGATAGCCTTCGGTCCCGGCCGGCACCAACTGCCAGTCGTTCAAGCGAGCGGCGATGGCCTTGAGTTCGTCAGGGCCGTACTGCTTCAGCGGCTTGGACGGGAACCAGCTGTCGGCGAGCAGGGTGGCCATCTTCTTGGTGAACAGCTCGCCCAGCAGCGTCTTGAGTTCGCTGTTGGGGCGCGCTTGCCGCTGCTCGGCGAGCCACAGCGGCAGGTCGAGGTGGGGCAGCAGGTCGATGCTGAGGGTGTCGCCGGGCTGCCAGTAGGAGGAGATCTGCAGGATCGCCGGGCCGCTGAGGCCGCGATGGGTGAACAGCAGATTCTCGACGAAGCTCTGGCCGTTGCAGGTGATCCGGCAGTCTTCCACGGCGGTACCGGACAGGGCGCTGCAGAAATCCTTCAGCTGCGGATCGGTGACGGTGAAGGGCACCAGGCCGGCGCGGGTGGGCAGGATGTTATGGCCGAACTGCCGCGCGATCTGATAACCGAAGCCGGTGGCGCCGAGGGTCGGGATGGACAGGCCACCGGTGGCGATCACCAGGGATTCACCGCGTACTGGCCCCAGGCTGGTCTGCAGCTGATAACCCTGATCGAGGCGGGCGATCTCCTGCACCGCGGTGTTCAGGCGGATGTCGACGCCGCCTTGGGCGCACTCGTCCAGCAGCAGGGCGAGGATGTCGCTGGCCTTGTTGTCGCAGAACAGCTGGCCGAGCTTTTTCTCGTGGTAGGGCACGCCGTGCTTGGCCACCAGGGCGATGAAGTCCCACTGGGTGAAGCGCGCCAGGGCCGATTTGCAGAAATGCGCATTCTGCGAGAGGAAGTTGGCCGGCTCGCAATAGAGGTTGGTGAAGTTGCAGCGGCCACCGCCGGACATGAGGATCTTCTTGCCGGCCTTGTTGGCATGGTCGAGCACCAGCACCCGGCGCCCACGCGCGGCAGCGCTCAGCGCGCACATCAAACCTGCGGCACCGGCACCGATGATGATGACCTGGGTCTCGAACACACTGAACTCCTTGCCTACCGACGTCTGGCCTGCGGCGGCGCATGTTACCCGATAGGTCGAGGGAATAGCGTTTTCAAGGCGTGATCGTTCGTTCGATCGAGCGCGCCCTTGGGCGACGGCCGTGAGCACACGGGCGATATCGGAGCCTTGACCGGCGTACTCGTGACCGCTCTTCGTGCCGGTTCAGTTCGTGACATGCCCCATTGACATGTCCCCCGGTGCGGTTAAGGTGGGATATACGCCTGATATATCCCGCGAGGTATTCCATGGAGCAAGGTTCGGTTTTTCAGAGTAATCGTAGCCAGGCAGTCAGGCTGCCCAAGTCGGTAGCCCTTCCTGATGACGTAAAGCGAGTCGATGTGGTCGCCCTGGGACGAACCCGCATCATCAGTCCCGCTGGCGAAGCCTGGGATAGCTGGTTCGACGGCGATGGTGTGACGGCTGACTTCATGGCGCAGCGTGAACAGCCTGCCGATCAGGAGCGCGAGACCTTCTGATGCTCAAGTTCATGCTCGACACCAACATCTGTATTTTCACCATCAAGAACCGACCGCAGGAGGTTCGAGAGACCTTCAAAAGGCACCACGGTCAGATGTGCATCAGCACGGTCACCCTGATGGAGTTGATCTATGGTGCGGAGAAGTCTTCTAACCCCGAGCGTAATCTGGCGGATGTGGAAGGCTTTGCCGCTCGCCTGGAAGTACTCACCTATGACCAGGACGCGGCCTTTCACACGGGACAACTTCGCGCCGAGCTGGCTCGAATGGGGCAGCAGATAGGCCCGTACGACCAAATGATCGCGGGGCATGCCCGCGCCAAGGGGCTGATTGTCGTCACCAACAACCGCCGCGAATTCGACCGAGTGCCTGGGTTGAGAGTCGAGGATTGGGCATCCCCAGCGGAGTAAAGGAGCAGCGGTTCAAGGCGCACCCCATGTAGCGGATGTCGACCCCTGGCTGATCCTCGCTCCCTTTGATCCTTCTTCCGCGGCGTCGCTATCGAGCCGGCTTGGCTAGGTCACTCTCGTTCCAGAAGGGCGTGAGGAATACGCCTTGATCGACGAAAGCGGCTACATCGACGTCGACGTGTTGAGCGTTGAACGGTGGTGTGAACAGGCGTCTGTCATCACCGACCATGAGGCCAGGCGCCTGATCCATTGAAGTAAGATTCATACGCCTATAGAGGTACCGCAGCCCATTTCCATGGGGCGAAACGTGATCCCTGGACGGCCTGGTTTTCGCTAGCGGTACGGGGTGGGAGTTGGCTGTTCATTCGGCAACACGAGGCCGGCAAAGTGTTGCGCGGGCAACAGGCGCAACTTCGCCACCTATCCCAAGTAACTGTTTTGGAAGACTTATTTGGGTGGCATAGGCCATGCAATGGTGGGAGGGTTTCCTCAAGGGAGTCCTCGCATGGCCGTTGTCACCTCACTCAATGCCATCCCCCGCGCTGTCCCCGAACGCCCCGCCAACGTCCTGCGCGATGCCGCCGAGGCGCTCGACGCCGCTGCCGCGCTCGCCGAGGATTTCGCTCGCGAAGCACACAGCCGCGATCAGGAGCGACGCCTGCCCTGGGCCGAGCTGGAGCGCTTCTCGGCCAGCGGTCTCTGGGCCATCACCGTGCCGCGCGCCTTCGGTGGCGCGGGGGTTGGGTTCGGTACCGTCGCCGAGGTCATCGCCCGCATTTCCGCGGCCGATCCTTCCCTGGGGCAGTTGCCGCAGAATCACCTGGGCGTGGTCAACAACCTGCTGCTGACCGGCAGCCCCGAGCAGCAGCGCCACTACCTGGGCCTGGTGCTGCAGGGCTATCGCTTCGGCAATGCCTTTTCCGAGGCACGCAGCAAGACCGTCACCCAGTTCGAGACGCGCATCCGCTTCACCGGGGACACGGCCTGGATCGATGGCGAGAAGGCCTATTGCACCGGCGCGCTGTTCGCCCATGTGGTGCCCACGGTGGCGCTGGACGAGGAGGGTCTGGCTCATCTCGCGCTGGTGCCCCGCGATGCGGGCGGTCTGACGGTGATCGACGATTGGGACGGCTTCGGCCAGCGCACCACCGCCAGTGGGCGCGTGCTGCTCAAGGGCGTGAGCGTGCCGCGCAGTGCCGTCCTGCCGGCCTGGAAGGCCTTCGAGCGACCGACGGCGGACGGTCCGGTGTCCCAGATCATCCAGGCGGCGGTGGACGTCGGCATCGCCCGGGGTGCCTTCGCGGCGACCTTGGCGGCGGCGCGCCAGTCACGCCCCTGGACCGACAGCGGTCTCGACTACGGCTGGCAGGACCCGCTCGGCCAGGCGCTGATCGGTGACCTGAGCTGGCGCCTGGCCGCTGCCGAGGCGCTGCTGGAAGAAGCGGGCGGCGCGGTGGACCGGGCCCTGGCCGGGCCCTCGGCGGCCAGCGTTGCAGAGGCCTCGGTGGTGGTGGCACAGGCCAAGGTCGCCTCCACCGACATCGCCCTGGCGGCCGCCAATCGCCTGTGCGAGCTGGGTGGCACCCGCAGCGTCTCCGAACGCTTCGGCCATGACCGTCACTGGCGCAATGCCCGCACCCACACGCTGCACGATCCGGTGCGCTGGAAATACCACCTCATCGGCAACCACCTGCTCAACGGCGTCGAGCCCCCTCGGCATGCCTGGAATTGATGCCATGACCGATCTCAGCTCCGCTACCCACGCAGAACTCACCTTCGCCGAAGGCATTCTCGCGCAGCTTCGCGCGCAACTGCCCCAGGACTCCCGGGCCCGCGATCCGCTGGTGATCGCTGCGGTTGGCGATCTCCAGGTCCGCCTGGCCGCCGCCCGTGCCCTGACGCGGGACAGCACGGCCGATCACGAGCCGCTGCGGCAGATCCAGGCGCGCCTGGCCGCCGACCACGCCCGCCAGCTCGCCGACGAACTCCAGCGTGAATGGCTGGCCGGGGCGCCTGCGCCGCGTCAGGCCGGTCCGACCGCCCGCGACCTCCGGCGCCTGCTGGGCGAGCACCACCTGACGACACTCGACTAGAAAAGGATAGCCATGTCCCTGCGTACTCTGCTCCGTACCCTCCTGCTGGTGCCGTTGCTGGCCACGACCGCGCTGGCATCCGCCGACGAGATCCCCTCGCTGGCCGGCAAGCGCATCGCCATCAGCATGACCGGCACCAGCCACTACTTCGACCTCAAGGCGTTCCAGGCCCAGGTGGAAGAGGTCAAGCGGCTGGGCGGCATTCCCATCACCCTGGACGCCGGCCGTAACGACAAGAATCTGGTCACCCAGCTGCAGACACTGGTGACCCAGAAGCCGGACGCGGTGATCCAGACCCTCGGCACCCTGAGCGTGATAGATCCCTGGCTGAAGCGCATCAAGGCGGCGGGCATCCCGCTGTTCACCATCGATGCGCCGTCCCAGTACAGCCTCAACAACACCACTTCCGACAATGCCGCGGCCGGGCGAGAACTCGCCGAGCAACTGGCCAGGGACTCTGGGGGCAAGGGCGACATCCTGGTGTTCAATGGCTTCCAGGGGGTACCCGTGTGCGCCATCCGCTACGCCGAGCTGCGCAAGGTGCTGGAGGCCCATCCGGGCTTGAAGATCATCCAGCCCGAGCTGCGCGATGTGATCCCCAATACCGTGCAGGACGCCCGTGGCCAGATCGCGGCGCTGCTCAACAAGTATCCCAGGGGACAGATCGCCGCCATCTGGTCGGCCTGGGACATTCCCCAGCTCGGCGCCAGCCAGGCGCTGATCGAGGCCGGGCGTACCGAGATCAAGACCTATGGCGTCGATGGCACCCCCGAGGTGCTGGAACTGCTCAAGCGTGACGACAGCCCGGTGGGCGCGGTGGTCGCCCAGCAACCGGCGCTGATGGGCCGGACCGCGGTGCAGAACGTCGCTCGCTACCTCGCTGGTGCGCGCGACCTGCCCAAGGAGACCCAGGTGTCGACCCTGCTCACCACCCGCGCGAATCTCGACCAGGTCGCGGCGCTGCGGGGTGATCAGTGAGTACGGCGGTGCTCGAACTGCGCGGCGTCGCCAAGCGCTATGGCGTGACCCAGGCGCTGGCGGGCGTCGACCTGACCCTGAGGGCCGGCGAGATCCATGGCCTGATCGGCGAGAACGGCGCCGGCAAGTCCACCCTGATCAAGGTGCTCGCTGGCCTGGTGACTCCCGATGCCGGGGAGTTGCGCCTGGACGGCCAGTCATTGCTCGGCGCGGGTCCGCGCGAGTTGGCCCGCCGTGGCGTGTCCATCATCCACCAGGAGCGGCTGTTGCCGCCCAACTTCACCCTGGCCGAGGCCTTGTTCTTCGGCCAGGAGCGGCGCCGCGGCCCGCTCCTGGATCGCCGCGGGCAGGAGCGGGCGGCGGAGCGGCTACTGGCCGAGCGCTTTGGCCTGGACTGCCGCGCGCGAACCCGGGTGGCGGAACTGAGCAGCGCTGAACAGCAACTGCTGCAGATCAGCCGGGCGCTGCTGGGCACACCCAAGGTGCTGGTGCTCGACGAACCGACGGTAGCCCTGGCCCATGGCGAGGTGGAGCGCCTGCTCAGGTTGCTGCGCGAGTTGCGCGATCAGGGCCTGGCCTTGCTCTATGTGTCCCACTATCTGCAGGAGGTCGAGCGCCTCTGTGACAGGGCCACGGTGCTGCGTGGCGGCCAGGTGGTGGCGGAGGTGAAGCCCAGCGTGACGCCGGCGGCGGCCATGGCGCGGTTGATGATCAATCGGGACCTGGGCGAGGCCTATCCCAGGGCCCGGGCAGCGCCGGGCGAGGTGCTGCTGGAGACTCGCAAGCTGGGCCGTCCGGGCGCCTTCGCCGAGGTCGACCTGCAGGTGCGCCGCGGCGAGGTGGTCGGGGTGGCCGGACTGGTCGGCTCGGGCGCCAAGGAGTTGCTCAAGACCCTGTTCGGCCTGTTGCCGGTGACCGAGGGTGAGTTGCTGCTGGAGGGGCGTCCGCAACGTTTCGCCCATCCCCGGGCCGCGGTGCGGGCGGGTCTGGCGCTGTTGCCGGAGAATCGCCGGCAGCAGGGCGTGGCCCTGGACCTTACCGTGACCGAGAATCTCACCCTGGCCGCCCTGGAGCGTTTCAGCTGGTTCGGTCTACGCCGGCCAGGCGCCGAACGCCAAGCCGCACTTCGATTGCGCCAGGCGCTGGACATCCGCACCCCGGACCTGGAGACGCCGGTGCGGCACCTCAGTGGTGGCAACCAGCAGAAGGTCGCCCTCGGCAAATGGCTGGCCCGGGACGCGCGGCTCTATCTGCTGGACGAACCCAGCGTGGGCATCGACCTCGCCGCGCGAGCCGAACTCTATCGCCAGGTCGCCCGGCTGGTGGAGCAGGGCGCCGGGGTGTTGATCCTGTCGGTGGACTTGCCCGAGTTGCTCAACCTCTGCGATCGCATTCACGTGATGCACCGCGGACGATTGCTACCGGCGCGCCCGGCCAAGGAACTGAGCACCGAGGAGCTGCTGGCCACCGCCACCGGCGCTCTGGCACCGGCTGCGGACGCGACGAGGAGGGCGGGTCTTGGCCTCGCATCCTGAACAATTGACCGCGCCCGCCCTGGGTGCGTGGCTGGACGTCTGCCGCCACGGCGCGCTGCTGGCCTTCGTGCTGATCGCCGCCCTGTTCGCCTGGCGGGCGCCAGGGTTCCTGGGCGCCGGCAATCTCGCCAATATCCTGGCCCAGGCCGCCATTCCCGGCATCCTGGCGCTGGGCCTCACCCTGGTGATCGTCGGTGGGGGTGGCAACGTCCTGGCCGGGGGGCTGGATCTGTCGCTGGCGGCCAATCTTGGACTCTGCGCAGCGGTCCAGGCGATCCTGGTCAACGCGGGGTACGGCGCGCCGCTGGCCATCGGCCTGACCCTGGCATGCGGCCTGCTGGTAGGGACGGTCAACGGCCTGGCGGTGACCCTGCTGGGCCTGTCGCCGCTGCTCACGACCCTGGCCAGCCTCAATGTGGTGGCCGGGCTGGAACTGGTCCTGAGCGAAAATACCGTGCTGCCGGCCAGCGCGCCCTGGCTGGATGGGCTGGCCCTCGGCAGCCTGCTGGGCATCCCGGCTCCCGGTTGGGTGCTGCTGGCGACCGCCCTGGTGCTGGCGGTGCTGCTGCAGCGCACCCCCTACGGCCTGCGGTTGGCGGCGGTGGGCGATCATCCCGAAGCGGCGCGGGCCGCGGGCCTGCCGGTACGGGCGCTGGTGTTTTCCAGCTATCTGCTGGCGGGTGGTTGCGCGGGCCTGGCGGCGCTGCTGTCGGTGGCCTGGTTCAGCGGTAGTACGCCCGGGTCCGGCGAGTTGCTGCTGCCGGTGGTGGCCATCGCCTTTCTCGGTACGGTGTTTTCCTGGCGCTCCCAGCCGAGTGTCGGCGGCACCCTGCTGGCGGCGTTGCTGGTGGGCATGCTCGGCAATGGCTTCCAGTTGCTCGGAGTGAGCAGCTTCCTGGTCAATGGCGTGCAGGGCACGCTGATCCTGCTGGTGGTGGCAGCGGCCAGTCTGCGCAAGGAGGGCAGCCGATGAACGCGACCCTCGCCCTCGGCCGTCCCGGCCTGCGCCTGGCCTTGCCGCTGCTGTTCCTGACGCTGGTGGTGGTCTTCGCCCTGGCCGCGCCCGGTTTTCTCAGCCGGGGCAACCTGCTCAGCCTGCTGCTGAACAATGGCCTGGTGCCGGTGCTGGTGGCCCTGGGGCTGACCTACGCCATCGCCGCGGGCGGCATCGATCTCTCGGTGGGCATCGCCCTGGACCTGGCGGCCTTCGGTTGCATCGCCCTGCTCAACGCCGGCTGGCCGCTGCCCGTGGCGCTTGCCGGTGGCCTGGGGCTCGGGCTGCTGGTCGGCCTGGCCAATGCCCTGCTGGTGGCCGGCGTGGGGCTGTCGCCTTTCCTCGCCAGCCTGGGGCTGCTGTTCATCGGTACCAGCCTGCAACAACTGCTGTCCGAGGGCGGCCTGCCGCTGTACCTGAGACCCGAGGTCAGGCCAGCCACGGGCAGTTGGCTCGGGGTGCCGGCGGCGGTCTGGACAGTACTGTTGCTGGCCACGCTCTACGGCCTGGTACTGGCCCGTGGGCGCCTGGGCCGCGCCTTGCTGGCGCTGGGCAGCCAGCCGCTGGTGGCGCGTTACTCGGGGCTGGCGCTGCGGCGCCTGGCGCTCTGGACCTGCCTGGCCACTGCCCTGGCCGCGGCGGTGGCGGGAATGCTGCTGGCCCTGCGCATCGATGCCTATGTGCCGCTCTCGGGCAATGCCTATCTCATCAATGGCATCGGCGCCGTCTTCATCGGCGCCAGCCTGAATCGCCATGGCCGGCCCAACGTGCCCGGCACCCTGCTGGGCGTGCTGCTGCTGGCGGTGGCCGCCAACGGCCTGCTGCTGGTGGGCTGGAATTTCTACTGGCAGCAGGTGGCCACCGGGCTGCTGATTCTCTTGGTGCTGACCCTCAATCAACTCGCCCGGCGCCACGACGCCTCCCATTAGGAGTCTCCATGTCCCGTGAAATCCGCCTCAACGCCTTCGACATGAATTGCGTGGCCCACCAATCCCCCGGACTCTGGCGCCACCCGCGCGACCGCTCCTGGGACTACAAGGACCTCGAGTACTGGACGGAGCTGGCGCAGTTGCTCGAACGCGGCCTGTTCGACGGTCTGTTCATCGCCGACGTCCTCGGCCTCTACGACGTCTACGGTGGCGGCCCGGAAGCCACCCTGCGCGAGGCTACCCAGGTGCCGGTCAACGATCCTCTGGCGCTGATCACCCCCATGGCGGCGGTGACCCGCCACCTGGGCTTCGGCCTGACCGCCTCCCTGAGTTTCGAGCATCCCTATCCCTTCGCCCGCCGGCTCTCCACCCTGGATCACCTGACCAAGGGGCGCATCGGCTGGAACATCGTCACCTCCTACCTGGAAAGTGGCGCGCGCAATCTCGGCCAGTCCGCCCAGGCCGACCACGATGCCCGCTACGACTACGCCGAGGAATACCTGCAGGTCGTCTACAAGCTGCTGGAAGGCAGCTGGGAGGAGGGCGCGGTGGTGCGCGACCGCGCCTCCGGTCGCTTCACCGATCCGGCCAAGGTGCATCCCATCGGCCACCACGGCCGGCATTTCCAGGTACCGGGCTACCACCTCTGCGAACCTTCGCCACAACGCACCCCGGTGCTCTACCAGGCCGGCGCCAGCAGTCGTGGCCGCCAATTCGCCGCCGAGCACGCCGAATGCGTCTTCGTCGCCGCGCCGTCCAAGACGGTGCTCAAGAGGACGGTGGCCGATATCCGTCGGCGGGCCGTCGAGGCGGGTCGTGATCCGCGCCAGGTGCTGATCTTCAATCTGCAGACGGTCATCGTCGGCGCGACCGATGCCCAGGCCCGGGCCAAGTGGCAGGACTACAAGGACTACGTCAGCTACGAAGGCGCCCTGACGCTGATCTCCGGCTGGACCGGCATCGATTTCGCCGCCTACCGCCCGGACCAGGTACTCAAGCACCTGCACACCAACGCCATCCAGTCGGCGGTGGAAGCCTTCTCCACCGCCGATCCCGGCAGGCAATGGACGGTGCAGGAGCTGGCCGACTGGGTCGGCATCGGCGGTTTCGGACCGCTGCTGGTGGGTAGCGCCGCGACGGTGGCGGACGAGCTGCAGAGCTGGGTCGAGGAAACCGATGTGGATGGCTTCAACCTGGCCTATGCGGTGACCCACGAGACCTTCGCCGACGTGGTGGAGCTGCTGGTGCCGGAACTGCAACGGCGCGGCGTCTACAAAGGCGCCTACCGGAGCGGCACCCTGCGCGAAAAGCTGGGCGGTGCCGGACCGCTGTTGCCGGCGGAGCATCCCGCCGCAGGCTATCGGGACCTGGCGCGGCACCGGGACCAGCCCAAGGTGCGCCAACCAGCCTGAGGGCCTGACGCGCCTGGCAGGCCACGCTTCCCTCTCGGCGAATACTCCGGGGAGCGACGGGCTGTTCAGTCCGTCGTCAGGGTACCCAGTGCGCGGCCGCCTCTTCCAGGATCTCCTGTAGGCGCCGCGACAGCTCTTCCACCGAATAGGGCTTGTGGATCAACTCGAAACCCTGGGCATTGTTGGTGGCGAGGACGTGGCTGTAGCCGGAGGTCAGTAGCACCGGCAGGCTGCGATACAGGCGTCTGATCTCGATGGCGAGTTCCAGGCCGCTCAGGCCGGGCATGACCACGTCGGAGAACACCACGTCGTAGTGTCCTGGCCGCTCGGCGAGCAGCGCCAGGGCGAGTTCCGCGCTCGACACCAGCTCAGGGCGATAGCCGAGATCCCGCAGGGAAGCGACGGCGAAGGTGCCCACGTCGAGGTTGTCCTCGACCACCAGCACCGCGATGCCGTGGCCATCGGCGACTGCCGGCGGTGTGCTGGTGATCACCGGGCCTGCCTCGCCAGTTACCAGCGGCAGGTAGAGGCGGAAGGTGGTGCCACGCCCGACCTCGCTGGTCACGCGGATCTCGCCGCCGGATTGCTTGATGAAGCCGAATACCTGGCTCAGGCCGAGCCCGGTACCCTGGCCGACTCTCTTGGTGGTGAAGAAGGGTTCGAAGATCTGTTCCAGGTGTTCCCGGGCGATGCCGCTGCCGGTGTCGGTGATCGACATGACCACCGCCGGCAAGTCGCTGCCTGCCTGCGACGGGCTTTCCGGAATGGCGGCGACGGTTTCGATGGCGAGGGTCAGACGACCGGCACCGTCCATGGCATCGCGGGCGTTGACCGCCATGTTCACCAGGGCAGTGTCGAACTGGCCGGGATCGGCGTAGACCAGGCAGGGCGTCTCCGGCAAGTCCACCTCGATCTGGATGCGTGAGCCCAGCAGCGTCCCCAGCATGTCGTGCAGGGCGCGTACGTTGGCGCTCGCCGAGAACACCTCCGGCGTGAGGGCTTGGCGCCGGGCGAAGGCCAGCAGCTGTCCCGTCAGCTTCGCCGCGCGGTCGATGGTCGTGGAAATGGCGTTGATGTAGCGGTCGCGCCGTTCTTCGCTCAGGTTCGGACGTTTGAGCAGATCGCAGGACGACTTGATCACCGTCAGCAGGTTATTGAAGTCGTGGGCCACCCCACCGGTGAGCTGGCCGATGGCCTCCATCTTCTGGGACTGGCGCAGGGCATCCTCGGCATTAGCCAGGTCCAGGGCGTTCTGCCGTTGCTCAGAGACGTCGCGGACCGTGGCATAGATTAGCCCGTCGTTGTACACGGCATTCCAGGACAACCAGCGATAGGAGCCATCGCGGTGACGGTAGCGGTTCTCGAAGTTGCTCACTGGCTTGCCCTGCCGCAGGGCACCGAAGGCCTGGCGCGTGGCGGCCAGGTCGTCAGGATGGACGAAGGACACGAAGGGCTCGGCCTTGAGCTCCTCCAGCGTCCAGCCGAGCGTCTGTACCCAGGCCGGATTGAGGCTGAGGAAGAAGCCGTCGAGACTGGCCACGCAGAGTGGATCGGTCGAGCACTGCCAGATCTGGTCGCGTTCGGCCGTGCGCGCCGAGACCTGGCGCTCCAGGTCATCATTGAGTGTCGACATGGCGTCGGTGCGCGCCCGCTGGGCCTTTTCCGCCAGGATGCGACCACTGATATCACGCGAGATACAGATGATCTTCGGGCGGTCGCTGCCGGCCACCTCGAACGGCGAACAGGACACCTCCCACCAGCGCGGTTCGCCCCGCGCCGTCGGGCAGAAACCCTCCACCCGTGTCGTCCGTCCCTCAGCCGCCGTTGCCACGGCCTGGCGGATCTTCCAGCCTTCTTCTTCCGGCCAGAGCGCCGCGTATTCCTGCCCGAGAACCTGGTCCACGGACTGCAGCTGATTCAGCTCCAGGCCCTGGCCGTTCATGAATTCGATATGGCCTTCGGCGGACAGCACCTTGACGCAATCCAGGCTGGCCTTGAGCAGGCTGCGCGAGAAGGCCTCGCTGTGCAGGACGTTGCGTGCCGCCTGGAAGCGGCGCTGCGCCGCTATTTCCAGGGCGATCATGCCGGCGAACAGCTCGAAGGTCGCCAGCACTTCCGGGCGACTGGGCTGGGCGGGCCGCGGATCTATCGCGCAAAGAGTGCCGAAAAAGCTGCCATCTTCCAGCACGATGGGTACGGAGATGTAGCTGCGCAAACCGTACTGCCGGGGGGTGTGGTGACTGCGGTAGCGGTCGTCCTGCGCCACATCGTCGATCACCACCGGCTGCCGGTGGTCGCGGATCTCGTCGCAGATCGTCGATTCGACCACCAGCTCGTCGCCGGGCCCGAGGCCGAAGCCGATGAGATCGAGGGTGCAGCAGGCGATCCAGCGATCATCGGTCACCCGCGCCACCGCGGCGAAGCCCATGCCCGTCAGCCGGCACACCGTGTCCAGGATGCGCGGAATCGCGGCGATCTCTGCCACGAGGTCGACGTCTTGCGCGAGACTGGAGGAAAGGCTGGAAGTCGGGGGCGTGGTGCTCATCGGACCGCTCGTACGTCGCCCGGGCCGGGCAGAAGGGGAATTAGCGAGCGACCGGCTGACGCCTTCGCTACGGGATGCTCGAGGCAGTCGTTACAGGCCGTGCTCGGCCAGTATAGCGGTCGCCCAAGCGCAGCGGTCGATCGTGTTATTGCGATAACGGATAACTTGCGCACAGCGCGGCCTCCTTCGTCCTCTTGGCCGCAGGGCGCGCCAGGTTGCTCCCTGCGGCCACCACGACTCGTTCCTCGGGCGGAACCGCTGGGCCCCGACCAGGGCAGGCCGTGATCAGGCCGTGAGCGGAGAGAAGGGTGGCTGGCGCAGGCGACGAACGGCAAGGCCAGTATCTGCGCGCGGAACCACTGGCTGGCTGCCGCGCAACGCCCGGTGCAGAGCCTGCGCAGGGCATTGCGGCGGCACTTTCGGGCTGGACGTCCGGTCGTAACTAGGCTTCGCCTGGTCGGTGAGCCGGCCCCGCGTCTTTCCCCACGCTCCGCTCCGAGACGACTCCTATGAATACCGCGAATTGGGCTTACCTCCTCATCGTCGTTGCCGGCTTCCTGCAGGCCGCGGGCGCGGCCATGAACGGCTCGCTCAACAAGGCCTTGGTCAATCCCTGGCTGGCCACTTCCGTGTCGTTCGTGATGGTCACCTTCGTGGCGGTGGGGCTGTTCATCTGCATGCCCAGGCCGCTCCCGTCGGTCAATCAGATCGGCGACATGCCCTGGTGGGCGCCTCTCGGTGGCATCGCCGGTGCCGTCGCGGTCTTCGCCGGACTCCTCTTCATCCAGCGGCTCGGTGCGGCTCCGGTGAATGGGGTCACCATCACCGCCAACCTCATCGCCAGCCTGGCCATCGATCATTTCGGCCTGTTCTCCATGGAGCAGCACGCAGTCAACGGTTGGCGCCTGCTGGGTGCGGTCTTCATGATCGCCGGGGTCGTCCTGATCGCTCGCTTCTGAACAGCCACAGCTATTCGTCCTATGCCGGCTTGCCCTTCCGCCGGAAAGGCAACAGTCGCTACCTCTCCTGGCCTCGCTGCTTCAGTTCGGGGTTGCTGGGGTGCGGCCCGAGTTCCCCCTGCGTCCTTGTTGCGACTACAGTTGTCTGACTAATTAAAACAGACCAACAGGGAAAGCCCGATGTCCGCTTCGTTCTTCCGTTCGACCCTCGCCGCCGTTTTCGCCGGCTGTATCGCCTTGCCCGCCAGCGCCGCGCTCGACGAGCGCGTCAAGTCCGCTGCGGAGCAGGCCAGGACACCGGCCCTCAAGCTGCTGGAGCAACTGGTGAACATCGACTCGGGTTCCGGCTACGCACCGGGTTTGACCGAAGTCGGCAACCTCGTCGGTGCCGAGTTGAAGAAGCTCGGTGCCACCCTCCAGCAGGTACCGAACACCGCGCCGGACCGGAGCCAGCATCTGGTGGCGACGCTGAAGGGCACCGGCAAGGCCAGGATCCTGCTGTTGGCGCACCTGGACACGGTGTTCAAGGAAGGGACGGCCAAGGCGCGGCCATACCGCACCGACGGACAGCGCGCCTATGGCCCGGGCGTGTCCGACGACAAGGGCGGCATCGTGGTCGCCCTGGCGGCGCTGGACATCCTCAAGACCCTCGACTTCAAGGACTATGGACAGATCACCCTGCTGCTGGACGCCAGCGAGGAAACCGGTTCCCCGGCCGCCACCGAGCTGATCGCCAGCACCGCCAAACAGCACGATGTGGTGCTCAACCTGGAGCCGGGACGCCCGGCCGATGGCCTGGTGGTGTGGCGCAAGGGCAGTGCCACGGCCGTGGTGGAGGTCAAGGGCAAGGCGTCCCACGCCGGCGTTTCCCCGGAACTGGGGCGCAACGCCGCCACCGAGGTGGCGCACCAGGTACTGCAGCTGGGCAACCTGGGCGACGCGGAGAAGAAAACCTCGGTCAACTTCACCGTGATCGAGGCGGGTGACCGGATCAACGTGATCCCCGACCATGCCGTCGCCAAGGCCGATGTGCGCGCCGCGCTGCCGGAGGAGTTCGACCGGGTGGAACAGGACCTGGCACGGATCGCCGCCAACAGGCAGGTTCCCGATACCGAGGTGACCACTCGCCTGGAGCGCGGCCTGCCGCCGATGCCGCAGACCCCGGCGAGCGATCGGCTGCTGGCCATGGCCCAGGGCATCTATGGCGAGCTGGGCCGCACGCTGACCGTGGAAGGCAGCGGCGGCGCGGCGGATGCCAGCATCGCGGCCGGCGCCGGCGTGCCTACCCTGGATGGCTTCGGCATCGTCGGCGGCAAGCTCCACACGCCCGAGGAGTACATCGAGCTGGACAGCGTGGCGCCGCGCATCTACCTGCTCACGCGGATGCTGGTGGAGCTGTCACAAGGCAAATGAAGGGCTCGCTCCAGGCGGGCGGCCGTCCGCCGGATGCCGACTCTCCCGCACCCACGGCAGGCCGCAGCCGTAGGTGAGGGTTTCGTTGCGCACAGGTGCTCAGGTACCGCAGGGGCAACCTGCCTCCGGGTGAGGGCACCCAGGCCTCAAGGCGAGCAATTGCCCGCCTTGGTGAAACCTGCCGCCTGCGCCTCGGCTTCGGAGGCGAAGCGAACCTGGTTCTTGGGCGACACCTTGGCATAGCTCGGGCAGCCTATGGCCAGGTGATAGACATGGCTGTTACGGTTGCCGATGATCGATCCCGACCGGGTAGGCAGAGGGTCCGTGGTGTCGGCCGGGGGAACGGGTGCAGACGTGGGTGCCGGCAGGGCGCTGACGACCCCGTCCCCGATGGGTTTGTAGCCGAGGGTCCAGTGCCGCTCACCGGACACGAACGGATTGGCATGGCCCATCACCGCGGCGATCCGTTGATCCCGCTGACGCTCCCAGGCGGTCACCGGATGCTGCTGATCCCAGGCCATCAGCAATTGCTGCTGCTGACGCGACATGTTCAGGGCGTAGCGATCGAACATGTAGAAGGTGACGCGAGCGACCAGGCCCTTGACGTCATCCCGCGGCTCGGCGACGCGCTCCTGGAAGTCGACCCTGGTCGAGCAGCGACCGTACTGCGGCGGCATGCCTTGCGCCATGCCGTAGTTGAAGTTCGCGCGGTCGCCATTCACCTCGCCCACGGCGGGATAGAGGTTGAAGAGGTCGGCTTCCATGGCGCGGAACACGGGGTCGTCGGCGACGCAGTGTTCCCGTCCGCCGTTCTGCCAGCACTGGCGCTGATGGCCGAAGGTCCAGGCGGGGACGATGTGTTCCCACTCGGTGCGTTCGCCGCGGGTTTCCTGCTTGCGCGCCTGGAAGCCACAGGAGGGCGCATCGACCCGTCCTCCGGACTTGCCGACCCACGCCCACTGGCAACCGCAGTAGAGATCGCCCTGGGCGCTGGTGTTCTGGTCGAAATAGACTTTTTGTCTGGCGATTACCTTGGCTTCAACGAAGGTGTCGGGTGCGGTTGCGTGAGCGGAGGTGGCGAGCAGTGTGGCGAGGAAAAGCGACAGCAGAAGGCGCATGAATCTTCACAGGTGAGAAAGGGCGCCGAATTGTATAGCTTTTGCCACGGCGACTGGCCGCTAACGCTGACTGCCGCCCTGTCCCGGCGTCGAGATCCAGTCAGGGAGCGCGGACCTTGGTTGCCCATTTAAGAGCGTAGCTGCTACTTCTTTGCCATTCCGGACCGACCTGCAGGCTGAGGTCTATCGCGACAGGCCAGACCTGCGAATCCCCAATTCATTCCTTTGCCGAATTGAGATGGCTCTCCACCGCGCGGAACGTCAGCAACAGCAGACCGGCGATGCCGAGCGTGAGAGTGGCGCCAATCGCGCTGGCCAGCAGGCCCGCGAGCAGGCCACCCACTGCCTCGAAGCCGAAGCGCATGGCGATGTACAGGGCGATCACGCGGCCGCGCAGCGCCGCCGGCGCGTCGCTTTGCAACAGCATGTTGGTGCTGACGTTGTTGGCGGTGATGCCAAAGCCCAGCAGGGCGAGCAACAGCAATGCGAACGGAAGCGGCAGCTTGAACGCCAGTAGGCAAAGCGCCAGGGCGCAGCATAATTCGGCAATGAAGATCAGGCGCCGCAGGCGGTGCAAGACGCCGACGAGGGCGAGCATTATCGTGGCAACGAAGGCGCCGGCGCCCGCCGCACCCCATAGCCAACCCAGCATCCGGGCGTCGCCGAGGTAGAGCGTCTTGGCCAGTACCGGCAGCAGGACGCTGTAGTTGGAGGCGAGCAGGTTCACGGCGATCACCCCGAACATCAAACGCCGGACCGAGAGGGTGCTGAACACGTAGCCCAAGCCTTCGCGAAACATCTCACTGGTCGAACCGCTGGCTTTGGCGGTTGCGCTGCCCTGAACCTTCGCCAGGCCCAGCAACAAGGTGGCGAAGGCAATCGCGGTTATCAGGAAGCAAAGCGCTTCGCTACTGGCTGCGATCAGGGCACCGGCCAAGGGGGGGCCGATGAAGCGCGCGGCGTTGATCAACATGGCATTGAGCGCAAGGGCGTTGGGCAAATCGCTGGCGTCGGCTACGAAGCTACCGATGAGTGCCTGCCTGAGCGGTGTTTCCAGGGCATTCAGCAAGCCCAGGAGCAGGGCCATGGCGATCAGAATCGGCGCGTCGATCCAGCCCTGCCAGCTCAAGAGCGCGAGCAACAGCGATTGAATGGACAACAGCGACTGCGCCGCGATCAGGCAGCGGCGTTTGTCGTGGCGGTCGATCCAGGCGCCGGCGATCGGACCTACGAGCAATTGCGGGGCGAGGGTGAGAAAGGTGATCACGCCCAGCAGGGTGGCGGAGGCGGTGACGTGATAGGCCATCCAGGAGAGTGCCACCTGTTGCACCCATTTGCCCAGGGTCGACAAGCCCTGGCAGGCAAAATAGATCTGGAAGTCACGATGAGCGAGCGCCCGCACGGCGGCGGGCCAATGTGAAGGAGTTGCAGGTTCTGCCACTGCGGCTGTCTCCGGGTTGACCCGGCGGGAAGCGGTCGGGCCGGCGTGTCACGTTCGGTACCGCTATAACAAGAATGGCGATGCCTAGGACGGAGGTGCCATGCCTAGCGCTCATGCGGTACATGGCGGACAGGGCTCGGAATCCGATAGTCATCAGGCAGGCGCTTTTGGAATGGCGGGATGCAACCATCCAATGGATGGCTTTTTTTAGAATTGCATTTCGTTTTAGTGATTGCAATGGCCAGACACCCTGGTAACGGACAAGCTCCCAGGGGTATTTGCGGGATAGACGAGATTACAGGCTAGCAACCAATAGCCTAGGCGATACCGCGGCTAGCCCGAGCATCCGGGCTGGCAGCGATGGTGCTGTCCAGACGGCGGGCTCCTCGTCAGGCCGTAGCGGCTGACACGGCCTGACGAGGGTGAGATGGAACACCAAGCCGCCCGAAGCAGGATAGGGCGTCTTCAGTCCTGTCCCGGGGTCCGCGCCGAGGGGTGGGCAGCTCGCTCAGGTAGCGATCCGTGGCGAAACAGATGCACGACCTCGGGTTGCGTCTGGTTGACCGCCCCGAGTCGTTCGATCAGTTCGGCTGCGCGACTGCCTCTGAGGCCCGCGGTGGTGAGCTCGCCGGCATGAACGTAGGTGTACACCCCAGACACGGCGAAGGCCTTGATGAAAGCTATATGCTGCGCCTGTTCGGCAAGGTTGGTGCGAAAGGCCTCACTGGCGAAGAAGCGTCGGCGCTCCAGTGGCGAGGCGAACACGATCTCCAGCATCGACAGGGCCGCACGGATGGCATCTGCGCTATGAGCCACGTCTGGTGACGGCGGATGTTGATCGTCATTGACGAAAGGAACGCACGGATGCACCCGAACTTTAAGGACGGCCGGTTGCGCAGCCAGCCAGGGGCCTAGCTGTTTCGTCAGGTAGTCGTTCAGGGCTTCCAGGTCTTGGCGGGGGTGCAGATGCAGCTGGAGGCGATCCAACTGGTCGGGGCCGTTATGGTGCTCGTCCGCCAGCGTGTTCTTGAACGCCTCTGAGCCTTGGGGCAAATCGTAGGCGAGCGTCTCGGCGAACATGTTCTGCTCGTCACTGAACAACACGGGACCGGCTGCCTGAAAGGTGCGCTGACTTTCCTCATCAACGAAGCCGATCTCCACCATGCCATCCAGTTCGTAGTGGGGAATTTCCTGGACACCGTGCTCCAGCGGCCACAGGTGAGCGGCCTGGTCTCGGTCGAAATGGTGCTGCACATAGTGGCCAAGGCCCGGCAGGCGGGCGCAGAGCGGGCCGTGGACATCGCGCCAGTAGTGCGCGAACACCTCGTGAGGTACTCGCTCACGGCGTCTGACCGTGGTGTAGCTGTTGATGGTGATCATGGGGCACGTTCCTGGAGGCAGGGGCTAGGAAAGTGGACCCCGAATTCCAGCGATAAGCTCCAGGCCTGTTGCTAGCCCCCCTGACAGACGTCCGTACGTGCCCGCCCAAGGCGCGGTCCCGTTCTCTATGGCAGCAGGCCGGCGGCCTGGTAGCTGCCGATCGTCTGGTCGAACAGGCCGAGATCCGCGCGGCTACGCGCTAGCAGCTGGGCACCTGCGATAGCCGCGTAGATCGCCTGAGCTCGGGCGCGAGCGTCTTCGGCCTTGCCGATTCCGGCTTCCGCCACGGTCTGCGCCAGCCAGTCGATGTTGATCTCGGCGAATCTCTGCACCTCCTGCATCACCGGCGCGGGCAGATCATCGTATTCGGCGCCCATGAAGCTGCTCAGGCAGATGCGATTGTCGCTTTCCAGAGAGATGCGAAAGGTGTGGGGGTACTGGCGCAGGCGCTCGTGCGGGTCCGGAAACGCCACCGTCAGCTCTTCGAGGCAGGCTTCCGAATTTTCCCAATAGCGCCTGGCCACCGCCGCGGCGAGCTCGGTCTTCCCGGCGAAGTGGTGGTAGAGGCTGGCCGCCTTCACGCCGACCTGCTCTGCCAGGTCGCGCATGTTCAAGCCGCCGTAGCCATGGGCCTGGGCGATCCGGGTAGCGACCTCCAGGATCCTTTCGCTCGAGTTACCGCCAGCCTGAGCCCTCATCCGCACCTCCCAAAAAGCCTGTTGACAGGACGAACTATACCACCTAGCTTTGAGTCTACCTAACGTTAGTTAGTCAAGCCTAAAGGCTTTTCAACGAGGTGATTCCATGAGTAATGAATTGATCTTCCAGGACGCTACCAGTCTTGCCGCTCTGATCCGTCGCAAGGAGGTCTCCCCGGTGGAGGTGGTCAAGGCCCACCTTGATCGCATCGAGGCGTTGGATGGGCAGGTGAATGCCATCGTCATCCTGGCCGAGGGTGCGCTCAGCGCCGCCAGGATCGCCGAGGCGGCGGTCCTGGCGGGCGAGGAACTCGGGCCTTTGCACGGGGTGCCGTTCACGGCCAAGGATTCCATCGACACGGCCGGCGTCATGACCCAACGCGGCTCACCGATCTTTCGCGGTCGCACGCCCGGGCAAGACGCCACCAGTGTGGCGCGCCTGAAGCGAGCCGGGGCGATCCTGCTGGCGAAGACCAACCTCCCCGAGTTCTCCTACTGGATCGAGAGCGACAATCTGCTCAGCGGCCGTTCCAACAACCCCTGGGATCTGGAACGCACGCCGGGCGGTTCCAGCGGAGGCGAGTCGGCCGCCATCGCTGCGGGCATGTCGCCCCTCGGGCTGGGAACCGATCTGGCCATTTCGGTGAGAGGACCCGCGGCCCAGACCGGGATCACCTCCATGAAGGCGACCCATGGTCGGGTACCCATGACCGGCATCTGGCCGCGGGCACCGCGTCGCTTCTGGCACGTCGGGCCCATGGCCCGTTCGGTCCGGGACATCGCCCTGGCGTTTGCGCAGTTGGCCGGCCCGGATGGTCAGGACGCCTTTTCCACGCTCGCTGCCCGTGACCTCGGCAACCTTTCCGAAAAACCGACGCGGCCCCTGCGGGTGGGCTGGATGGTCGGCCCAGGCTTCGGGCCGGTCGATCCTCAGGTGGCGGCGACGGTCAAGGCGGCAGCCCAGGCGCTGGCGGATCTGGGCGTCGCGGTCGAGCCGGTGGGCATTCCCGCCCTGGAAAGGGACTTCGCCCTGGATGTCTTCAACCGCCTGCACGTCATGGAAATGAAGCCGGCCTTCGCCCAGGCCACGGTCGGTCGGCGGGAAGATGAGCTCTACAAGATGGCCAGGACGATGCTGTCGCTACCCGACACTTCCATGAGCGACTTCATCGAGGCCGAGCAGGCGGCTGAGCGTATTCGGGATGGCTATGCCGAGTACTTCTCCCGGTACGACGCCCTCATCACCCACGTATTGCCGATTCCCGCGCACAAGCACGGCGTCGAGAGCTTCGTCATCGATGGCCAGACGGTCGACGCCACCTACCTCCAGGGTGCCACCGTACCGCTGAACGTCGCCGGCCTGCCCGGCCTGTCGATGCGCTTCGGTACCAGCCGCGACGGCTTGCCGATCAATGTCCAGGTGGTCGGTGCCTGGCACGACGAGGCCACGGTCCTGCAGGTCGCGACGCTGCTGGAGGGCGTGAGTCAGGTCAAGGGTCTGCATCCCGCGCTTGGTCGTCCGCAAGGAGCCGCGGAGGCGGGCTGTCGGTCGAGTTAGGGAGTAGGCCTTGAGCGCCTTCGGCAACGAGCCGCTGGGCGGAGAGGGCCCCTGCACCGGATGAACTCCGGGCGGGTGTCCTGTCTGCCGCCACCTGGCCTGAGCAAGGCTTCAGTTGTCGTTGTAGCAACCGTAGCCATACACCAGATAGTCCATCACGTGCTCCTGGCCTCTGTGATCCAGGTAGTCGAGGCGAGCCGGGACGATGCCGCAGCGGCTGGTCAGGTCGGTCTGGCTGACGACCTTGTCGATGTCGAGGTGGACGAAGAAGCCGGGCTTGTCGTGGATCGGGGTGGAACTGGCGGTGTCGGCCAGGGCGGAGCCGGTGGCGAGCAATCCGAAGATACCGAGAATGAGCGCTTTCATGATGAGTCCTCCTGAGTGGGGCAGCGGGTCGCTGACCGGGCCACTCTAGGAGGGCAGGGAGGGCTGCAGGCTGACCGGCGGATTACAATTCCGTCACGGACACCTTTCGTAGGGCAAGGGGCATCGTCCGCATGACGGCCGCCACCCGTGGAGTGAGGCGTGTTGGCAGATGAGACGACGGCAACCTGTCCGCCAGGATCGGTAAGCGATGCCCGATGCGGTGGGCGAAGCCAGGCCGGCCATTCGAAGCCCCGAGCCGGTGGCTCCGACCAGGACACGCTTCATTTCTTCCTGGCGGACGCCCTGTTCAGACCTGCGCCATGCCGCCGTCGACCGGCAGCTCGGCCCCGGTGATGAAGCTGCTTTGGTCGCTCACCAGAAACAGCGCGGCCGCGGCTACCTCGTCGGCGCGCGCCATCCGGCCGAGCGGGATCAGCGTCGTCAGCGTCTCGCGGATCTCCGCGGACGCCGCCGCCATCATGGCGGTATCGGTCGGACCTGGCGCCACCACGTTGACGCGGATGTGGCGCGGGGCCAGCTCATTGGCCCAGGTCCGCGCGAAGGACCGGACGGCGGCCTTGGTCGCGCCATAGACGCCATAGCCCTTGGTGCCGATGGTGGCGGCGATCGAACCCACCAGTACGATGGCGCCACCGGCCGGCATGAGCGCGGTCGCCGCCTGGGTGGCGAACAGCAGTGTGCGCACATTGAGGTCGAAGGTCCGGTCGAAATGGTCTTCGCTGATGGCATCGAGCGTGGCGAACTCGGAGAGGCCGGCGTTGACCGCGAGCACGTCCACGCGGCCTTCTTCGCGACGCACCGTCTCGAAGAAGGCGCTGAGCGCCGATGGATCGGCGGCATCGACGCACCGCTCGTGCAGCCGACCGGCGCCCAACTCGACCTCGTCGTCCTGGGCGCGCCGACTGGTGGCGTACACGGTGGCGCCCTCCGTTGCAAAGCGCTCGGCGATGGCACCGCCAATGCCACCGTGACCACCGATCACGACCGCGATCTTTCCGGAAAGAGTGCTCATAAGTCCTCACGAGAGTGATAGGGATGACCATGAGCACGGTATCATCTGGATACCTGATCACAAGAACGCACCTGATGGTGCCTAGATATCCAGACGGAAACCCATGTCCGAAGCAGCGCTCGCTCTACCCCTCGAGGTCACCGCGACCCGGCCGATCCTGGACCACATCGCCAACAAGTGGACGGTCCTGATCCTGAGCGTGCTGTGCACCCAGCCAGCACGCTTCAATGACCTCAAGCGTCGTCTCCATGGCATCACCCATAAATCCCTGTCCGAGGCATTGAAGCGGCTGGAGCGCAACGGCCTGATCAGCCGCAAGGTCCTGCCGACCCAGCCGATCGGCGTGGAATACACCATCACCCCGCTGGGCAGCTCGCTGCGCGAACCCTTCGCCGCGCTTTACCACTGGGCCCTGGCCAACGGCACCGCAATGGCGGAGGCGCAGCGTGCCTATGATGCCGCCAGAGCGGAGGAGGGGCAGGAAGAGGCGAGGTAGCACGCCAGGCGACTCGCCCTGGGCGCGGTTCGGTCGCTGGAAGGGAGCGGGTCACCATGATTAGGTGCGCAAGGGGCCGGAACTGGGGGTGGTGCGGGCGGCCAGCCGGACGACCCTCTGGCGAATCGCCGGGCTCCGGCCGGCGAGGCGCCGTATTCGCCGCCACTCGGGCATGGATATCGACATCTCGTACGATAAGGGATGCGGCAGCGACAGGTTTGGTCGATGATGGCGTTACGCCAGTCGTGGGCTGCTGGCGGCGCTGCTGGAGTACGGGTGCCATGAGCATCGAAGATGAAGAGCGGGGCAGGCGGCTGAAGGAGGTGGATGGATTGAGCGCGACCACGGTCATGGATCGGGCGCGGGTAGACCCGGACTTCATGAGCCGCGTCATCCTGGCACTCGAAGAATGTGGCGTGGACGACCGTACCGATGAGGAGCACGTCCTGCTCGAGTGGGCACGTTCGTTTCAACGCCAGCGGGGTTTCCGCGCGGACTGATGGGCGCCACTGCTGGCCGGCCAATAGCCGTGGCGGACGGCCGTGCCTTTCGCGGGTGCCGTCATACGCTGCATCGCCGGAGTCGCAGGGCTACATGGCCGAGTCGCCCGAGCTGCTCGCGGGGTGACCGCGAGCGCCAGGAACCTGTTCAGGATCTTGGCGAACTTGAGACAAGCGAGGCCTGGGCGGCCCCATGAAAATGCCTGAGGAAGCGGATCGGACTCGGGCTCGATTCCGCGGGTGGCAAATGAGCGTTGCGACGGGGCCGTCCAGGGCCTTCTCAACGCCCTTTGGCCAGCGCGGCGAATCGTCAACTGGTTCCAAGTGCGCTTCGCGAAGAGCGTCCTGATACCCGAGGAACATGAGGTCGTCCAGCTATTACCGCAGGGCATACCATCCTCGCCTGATGATCGGGATGGCGCTCGAGGTCAGCCAGGCCGAGCTTGAAGCAGGGCGCTCTGCAAGGGCGGCACGACGAAGTCGAGGAAGGCGCGAACGCGGGCGGGCTGATGCTGACCGCCGAGATACAGCGCGGCGATTTCCTCTTCGTCGGCCACCCCCACGTCGGCCAACACCTCCACCAGCCGACCGGCCTCCAGGTCTTCCCGGGCATGGTAGTCGCCGATCCGCGCCAGGCCGACACCGGCCACCGCCATGCGCCTTACGGTTTCGCCGTTGTTGGCGAGCAGCTTGCCCGTGACCATCCGATCGACGATCCGGCCGCCCGTCCGCATCGGCCAGACCGGTTGCGCGCGCTGGAAGTTGAAGCCCAGGCAGTTGTGATTTTCCAGATCCTCGACGCAGCGGGGCGTACCGGCTCGCGCGAGGTAAGCCGGCGAGGCGACGATCTTGCGGCGGGCGGTGCCGATGCGCCGGGCGATCAGCGCGGAGTCCGTGATGCCGCCGACGCGAAACACGACGTCGGTGCGCGCCAGGTACAGATCGACCATCTCATCCGTCAGCGACAGATCCACGATGATGTTCGGGTGCGCCGCCCAGAACGCGGGCAGCAACGGCTCCAGCATCAGGCTGCCGAAGGCGACCGAAGTGTTGACTCTGATGGTGCCGCTGACGCCGCGGCTGCCGAGCCCGAGCGTGAGTTCGAGATCCTCCAGCTCCGCGAGCATCGCCCTGGCACGCTCGTGATAGAGGTGCCCTTCGGTCGTCAGGGACAGGCGGCGCGTGGATCGCTCGACGAGGCGCACCCCCAGGCGCTGTTCCAGCCGCGTAATCAACTTGGACACCGTCGACGGCGTCATGTGCAGCAGTCGAGCGGCCGCCGAGAAGCTTCCGGAGTCGACCACCGCGACGAAAATCTGCATCTCTCCCGCACGATTATCCAAGGCTCGACCCCGTCCAGCTGTGAATTCATTTCCAAACTCATGTGCAACTCTAGCGACTTATCACTGGAGCGGCGAGATGACATCGTGAGCGTCGACGTTACGCCTTCCAGGAGTTGGACATGACCTACCTAGAATCACACGGAGTTCGCATCCCGGCCCTCGGCTTCGGGGTATTCCGCATGACCGACGCCGAGGTCGAGCGGGTGATCCCCGTCGCCCTCGAAGCCGGCTTTCGCCATTTCGACACCGCGCAGATCTATGCCAACGAGGCCGCGCTCGGCCGAGCACTGGAGCGCGCGGGTGCGGCGCGCGCCGACCTGTTCCTGAGCACCAAGGTCTGGGTCGATCATTACCACCCCCAGCGCTTCGTCGCCTCGGTCGAGGAAAGCCTGGAGAAGCTGAGGGTCAGCCAGGTCGACCTGCTGTTGCTGCACTGGCCGGGGGCCCAGGTCCCCATCGCCGATCAGATCGCCCTGCTCAACGAGGTCCAGGCCGCCGGCCTGACGCGTCACATCGGGGTCAGCAACCAGAATGTCGCGCAAATGACCGAGTCGGTACGGCTCAGCGCGGCGCCCATCCTCACCAACCAGGTCGAGGTTCACCCCTACCTGGATCAACGCGCGCTGATCGCGACGGCCAGGGATCAGCGGGTGGCCATCGCCGCCTACTACGGAATGGCGGACGGTCAGGTACCCCGTGATCCCCTGATCCAGGACATTGGCCGGGCCCACGGCAAGACCGCTGCCCAGGTCGGCTTGCGCTGGCTGATCCAGCAGGGGCTGGTGGCGCTTAGCAAGACCGCCAACGTCGAGCGCGTGGCCGAGAACGCCGCGATCTTCGACTTCCAGCTGGACGATCAGGAGATGGCGGCCATTGCCAGCCTGGCGCGTGCCGATGGCCGCCTCGTCAACCCCCCGGGCCTGGCGCCCGACTGGAACGCTTGAAGGAGTCGATCATGGATCTGCAACTGGAGAACAAGACCGCACTCGTCACCGGCTCCACGGCCGGGATAGGGCTGGAAATCGCCCGCCGTCTGGTCGCCGAAGGCGCGGACGTGGTCATCTGCGGCCGCGATCAGGCCAAGCTGGACGCGGCGGCAGCCGCCAGCGGTGCCCGGGCCGTCCTGGCCGATCCCGCGACGGCGCAAGGGGCCGCCACCCTGGTGACGGCCGTCCCGGCGGTCGACATCCTGGTCAACAACCTCGGCATCTATGAAGCGAAGCCCTTCGCCGAGATCACCGATGCGGACTGGCAGCGCTTCTTCGAGGTGAACGTGCTGTCGGGCGCCCGGCTGGCGCGGGCCTACTTTCCCGGCATGGTCGCGCGGGACTGGGGAAGGATCATCTTCGTGGCCAGTGACTCGGCCTTGGTCGTGCCGCCCGACATGATCCACTACGGCATGACGAAAACCGCCCAGCTGGCCATCTCTCGTGGCCTGGCCGCGGCGAGCAAGGGCACGCGCGTCACGGTGAACTCGGTGCTGCCCGGACCGACCCGCTCGGCCGGCATCGGCGATTTCCTGAAAAGCGTCGCCGACGATCCCACGGCACCGGCGGAAGACATCGAGCGCAGCTTCTTCGCCAAGGAGCGCCCGACGTCACTGCTGCAGCGGATGATCGAGCCCGAGGAGATCGCCGCCCTGGTCGCCTACGTCGCCAGCCCCCTGTCGGCTGCCACCAATGGCGCCGCGTTGCGCGTCGATGGCGGTGTGACCCCTACGATCGCCTGAGATCCTGGAGGCCCTTATGACCGAACCCCGTCGGTACATCTCGACACCCAGTGGGTTCCTGCTGGTATTGCGGCAGGGCGACGAGGTGCTGGCTTCGCTCGAGGCGCTGATGCGGGAGGAGTCGACTCCGTCAGCGACGTTAAGCGGATTCGGCTTCGTCGCGACGGCGCGCCTCGGCTTTTTCGACTTCACGAAAGGTGACTATGACGCCCGTGAATTTCAGCAACTCGAGATCACCGGCCTGAATGGCACCCTGGCCTGGAAGGACGGCGCGCCGTCCGTGCATGCCCATGCCAGCGGCGGTGATCGCGACTTCGCCGTCGTGGGCGGGCACGTGCTGGACCTGCGGGTCGGCCGTGGCTCGTTCGAGATCACCGTGCAGGTGCATGATCGCCGGCTGGAGCGACGACTCGATCCTGTCGTTGGCGCCAATGTGTTGCAGTTGGATGCGCCTGGGGTAGAGAGCTAGGCGGCGCGAAGAGCGGCCGCTACCCGGTCGCCGCTCTTCGGCATCCTTTCCGAATTGAGCCACCGGCGAAAGGTCCGCGGTCCAGCAAGCAATCGCCGAAGGCGGCGGGGCGTTGCTGCCTGCTGGGATACGAGTTCCATCCAGCCTGTTTTGCCGCTGGCCGAGTCCACTACCGCCTAGGCCACGGCCAGGGGCGTCCTCATGACCTTCAGCAAGGCATTGGCAGGGGAGGTGAACCCGAAGGGCGTTCGCATGCTGAGCGTTGCGCCGGGTCGGAACGAGACCGAGGCCTACGTCCTTCCAGGCGAACCCCCGCCAGGCCACACACGGCCGGCAGGTACCGATCGGCAGCTCTCAGGCAGGCGGGAAGGTGCAGTGACGTGCCAGCAGGGCTTCGAGCACCCAGCGTCTGTCGCTACGACCTTCCGCGATGGCCTGCAGCTGGGCATGTTCGGCCTCGGATTTCGCCTTGGCCTTGGCATAGACCTCGTCCAGCTCGGCGAAGGGCACGCACAGCAGGCCGTCCTCGTCGCCTATGATCAGGTCGCCCGGCTCGATCATCATGCCGGCGATCGCCACCGGGACGTTGATTTCCCCAGGCCCGTCCTTGTAGGGACCGCGGTGGGTAATGCCGGCGGCGTACACCGGCAGGTCATGCTCGGCAATCGCGCGTGAGTCACGGATCGCCCCGTTTATCACGAAGCCGCCCAGGCCCTTCTGCTCTGCATAGCAGGTCATCAGCTCGCCGATCAGGGCGTTGGTCAGGTCTCCGCCGGCATCCACGACGAGGACGTCGCCCGGTTGGGCGAGGTCGAGGGCATGGTGCAGCATCAGGTTGTCTCCCGGGCGGCATTTGACCGTGAGTGCCGGTCCGGCCAGCACGCCACCGCGGTGCATGGGGCGCAGGGTGGTGCCGGCAGCGGTCATACGGCTCATGGAGTCGCTGATGTTGGCCACCGGCAGGGTACGAAAGCGAGCGATGTGTTCGGCACTCGCCTGGCGGGTACGTCGCAAGATTCTGAAGCCTACGGTCATGGTCGGTTTTCTCGTTCAGTGGGGCGCAATGCGGTAGAGCGTGGCAGCAGTCTGGCGGAACAGGCTCGCGCGTTCCGCGGCGCTGAAGTCCTCCGTCAAACGCTTGAAGGCGTTCCACAGCACGCCGTAGCCATACATTCCCTTGTCGACCGGGAAGTTGCTTTCGAACAGGCAGCGCTGCACACCGAAGTGTTCGATGCAGTGCAGGATGTAGGGTCGCCACAGCTCGGCCAACTGCAGGGAGGTCGGTGGCAGTGGTCGCCGATGCAGGTCGAAACCCGAGACGCCCATGCCCAGGCCGCCCAGCTTGACGCTGACGTTCGGGCAGCGCGCCAGGCGAATCATCGCCGCCGTCCAGTGCGCATAGACCTCGTCGCGCCGCCCTCGATAGGGGCCCGCGCCCAGTGGCCCGCCCACGTGGTCCAGCACGATCCCTTGATTGGGCAGGCGCTCGGCCAGGGCGATCACCTCGTCGAGTTGGGTGTGGTAAGCCCAGACATCCAGCACGAGGCCGTACCGTTCCAGGCAACTGGCTCCGCGGAGAAAGGTCGGCTCGAGGAGGACGCCAGCGGGGGGCGGGACTGGATTGGTCACCAGGCGCGGATCGGGATGCCAGGCTGTCGTGTTGCGGATGCCCCGCAGACGGTCGCCGGATCGTTCACGCATGTCTTCCAGAACCGGCAGCACGGCATCTCCCAGGCATAGGTCGGCACCGGCGACGATGGCGGCATTCAGGCGAGTGGCGCCATACGGCCGGCTGGCGCTGCGTTCCGCGACGGCTGTGGCGAACTGCACTTCCCCCACGCTCTGAAAAGCCGCGGGACGGGCCCTGTCGAACATCGAACGGCACTGCACGTACACGGTGGCGACCACCTTGTGTCCGGCCTGATCGATGTCGGCCTGGTACTCGTCGGACAGGTAGCGCTGGCCGCTCCGGTCCCATAGGTGATGGTGCGCATCGATGATCGCCAGCGTCGGGTCCAGCGCCGGCTCACTCACCTGGGCCAGCCAGTCGGGGCGCGGCGCTATGTGGGGTGAGGCGGGGCGCGTGGCGTTCATCAGTGGGCCCGGATGTCGGCGATGAACTTGGCAGCACGTGGGTGTTCCGGGGCGCTGAAGAAGGTCTCGGGTACCGCTCGCTCGAGCACTTGCCCGGCATCCATGAACCAGATGCGATCGGCCACGTCCCGGGCGAAACCCATCTCATGGGTCACGCAGATCATGGTCATGCCATCCGCTGCCAGGGCCTTCATCACCTGCAACACCTCACCCACCATCTCGGGGTCCAAGGCGCTGGTAGGTTCGTCGAAGAGCATCACCGGCGGCTCCATCGCCAGCGCCCGGGCGATGGCCACCCGCTGCTGCTGGCCTCCCGACAGTTGCGCCGGCATGGCGTCCGCCTTGTGTGCCAGGCCCACCTTCATGAGCAGGTCCCGGGCCTTCTGCGCGGTCTGGACCCTGTCCTGCTTGAGCACCGTGAGCGGGCCGATCATCACGTTGTCGAGCACGGACAGGTGAGGGAAGAGATTGAAACTCTGGAAAACGAAGCCGATCCGGCTGCGTAGCGCATTGAGATCATTGCCCCGGCCATGCATGTCATGGCCGTTCACCTATATCTGCCCCGCCTGGATCTCTTCCAGGCGGTTGACGGTACGGATGAGCGTCGACTTGCCCGAACCGGAAGGCCCGCACACCACGACCACTTCACCGGCGGCGACGCTTTCGTTGACGTCGTGTAGCGCCCGATAGGCGCCGTACCATTTGTTAACGCCCTTGAACGCGATCATTTGCTTTGCCCCAGCAACAAGGTGTGGCCCTCGGCGCTGCCGGTGGCAGTGGATTGGATACCGGCACGCTGTCGCCCGATGGCCACCTCGAGCCACTTGGCCAGGCGACTGAGCGAGAAGCACAGGACGAAGTAGAACCCGGCCAGCAACAGGTACACCTGGAACGGCTGAGTCAGCAGCTGGTTGTTCACCTGGTAGGCGGCGAAGGTCAGCTCTTGGGTACCTATGAGGTAGGCGAGGGAGGTGTTCTTGGTGATCAGAATGAACTGGTTGACTATGCTCGGCAGCATGTTGAACAGCGCCTGGGGTAGTACCACCTTGCGCATGGCCTGGCCGTAGCTCATGCCGATGGCGCGAGCGGCCTCCAGCTGGCCTCGCGGCACGGCGTCGATGCCGGCGCGAACCACCTCGCCCAGAAAGGCACCCTCGTACACCACCAAGGCCACGACCATGGTCAGGGTGCCGGAGATGTTCACGCCCGTGATGAGCGGAATCACGAAGTAGGCCCAGAAGATCAGCAGCAGCAGCGGGATCGAGCGCACCACGAAGGTGTAGCCCGTGGCGAGATTACGGACGAAGGCCAGGTTGGAGGTGCGGGCCAGCCCGATCCCTACCGCGATGGGGAAGGCCAGCACCAGGCTGGTGAGCGCCAGTACCAGGGTAAGCGCCAGGCCACCCAACGGCCCATGAGGGTATTGGCCGACCAGCAGCATCACCCCGTAGTCGTGAAGGATATCGAGCATGAGTTACCTCGCCATGCGCAGAGTGATGCGGCGTTGCCACAGTCCACCCAACAGCATCAGGGTCCAGGAGCCGAGCAGGTAGAAGAGGCTGGCCACCGCGAAGGTCTGGAAGGTCATGTAGGTTTCGCCCTCGATCTGGCGCGTGACGTACATCATCTCGCCGGTGCCGATGGCCATGGCCAGCGCGGTGGACTTGAACAGGGCCAGCGCCTGGTTCACGAGGGACGGCGCCGCGGCGCGTACCGCCTGCGGGATCAGTACCTTGCGCAAGGTTTGCAGGTAGTTCATGCCCAACGCGGTAGCGGCCTCGCGCTGGCCAGCGGGTAGCGCGCGAAAGCCGCTGCGCAGGTCTTCGCTGGTATAGGCTGCCGCATTGAGCGTGAGGGCGATAACGGCGAACACCATCTCACCGCCCTGGGCATTGACCCAGTCCTGGGTGGCCACGGGCAGCAACTGAGGCACGCCGAAGTACCACACGAACAGCTGCACCAGGCTGGGGACATTGCGGTGATATTCGACGAAGGCGTCAACCAGCCAGCCGGCGGCCCGCGTTGGCAGGAGACGGATGCCCATCAACACGCAGGCCAGACCGAAGCCCAGCACCGCACAGGTCAGGAACAGCTGCAGGGTGACGGCGATACCGCCGAGGAAAAGGTGCAGGTAGTCACCCTGCAACAGGGAAGCGAAGCCATCGAAAAGGTGCACGGAAGCCTCCAATAGGGTCGCCTGTCGGCGACCCTGAGCCTGTCACTGGAAGTCGGAGAGGGGGGTCAGCTTCTTCTCACGCACCAACTGGAATTCGGTACCCGGGCCGTACCATTTGTCCCAGAGCGCCTGCAGTTCGCCGGTGGTTTCCATGTCCTGCAGGGCCTTGTCCACGGCCTGGGTCAGGGCGTCTTCCCCTTTCCTGATACCCAGGCAGTTGGGCTCGAAGTGCAGCGCCTGGTCGAGGAAATGCATGTTCTGGGCACGCGCATGGAAGCGAATCGCGGCGGGCTCGGTCATGGCCATGCCTTGGGTCTTGCCTTGCTGCAGGGCAAGGAAGGCCGAAGGGGCGTCTTCGAAGGCAACGACCGTGGAGTCTGGCAGTTGCTGACGCGCATAGAGTTCCGGCGTGGAGCTTTTGATCGCGCTGATGCGTTTGCCCTTGAGGTCATCAAAGGTCTTCAGGTTCGGGTCCTTCACCAGGATCTTGATCGGCGTCTGGTAGTAGGCGGCAGAGAAGTTGATCTGCCCGGCGCGGTCCTTGGTGTAGCCAGGGCGGCGGCGACCACGTCGGCTCGGCCGGATACCAGCGTGGGGATGCGTGCGCTTACCGCGATGCCCTGTAGCTCGGGCTTGACCCCCAGGTGCTGGGCCAGGGCCTTGCACACGTCCACGTCCAGACCGACGATCTCCCGTGTCGCCGGGTCCTGGTAGCCGAGCGGTACGCTGTCCGTGAGGGTCGCGCAGCGAAGGGTACCGCGCGCCTTTATGTCTTGCAGCGCGTCGGCCATGGCCGAGGAACAGGCCAGCAGGCCTACCAAAGCGAAAATTGCCCGTTTCATAGTCAGTTCTCTATTACATGGTGAGGGCAGAAGGGTGACGCGCAAGAGTTGTTGTTCTAGTCGGTGAAGCATCAGACCAGGGCTGCGCAAGCCGCCTTGATGCGTTGACAGCCGTCTTCGATCACCTCGGTGGAGGTGGCGAACGACAGCCGCAGGTAAGGTGACAGGCCATAGGCCGCACCGTGCAACACGGCCACCTGGGCTGCCTCGAGCAGATAGGTGCGCACGTCCAGGTCGGTACTCAGCACCTTGCCATCCGGGGTGCGCTTGCCCAACAGGCCGGCGCAGTTGGGATAGGCATAGAAAGCACCTTCGATCGGTCGACAGTGAAGGCCGGGTATGGCGTTCAGGCGCTCCATGATCAGCGCTCGGCGTCCGGCGAACAGCGCTGCGGCCCGCTCGACGAAGGCCGCACCATCGTTCAACGCCGCGATGGCCGCCGCCTGGTTGATCCCCGAGGCGCCTCCTACGCTTTGCGACATCAACTTGTCCATGGCCTTCACCAGAGCTGCCGGACCGCCCGCGAAACCGATGCGCCAGCCGGTCATGGCATAGGCCTTGGACACCCCGTTGATCACTAGCGTCCGCGCCTTCAGCGCCGGTGCCAGCAAGGCCGGCGCGGCCAGGGCCTGGCCCTGATAGTTGAAATGCTCGTAGATCTCGTCGGTCATCAGCCATACCTGCGGATGGCGCAGGAGCACCTCGCACAGAGCCTGTAGCTCCGCCTGACTGTAGATGGCGCCGCTCGGGTTGTTCGGGGTGTTGAGCACCAGCCATTTGGTCCTGGGGGTGATGGCCGCTTCCAATTGCGCCGCGGTGATCTTGAAGCCCTGTTCGTCCGGGCAGGCGACGATCACCGGCACGCCGCCGTTGAGTTTCACCACGTCCGGGTAGGACACCCAGTAAGGCGCAGGGATGATCACCTCATCGCCCTCGTCCACGGTGCAACTGAAAGCGGTGTAGATCAGCTGCTTGGCTCCAGCGCCGACGATGATTTCGTTCAGCGCGAAGTCCAGGCCATTCTCTCGAAGGAATTTACGCTGAACGGCCAGCTTGAGCCCGGGCGTACCGGACGTGGCCGTATAGCGGGTGTGCCCGGCCAGGGCGGCATCGTGAGCAGCTTCGATGACCAGGGCAGGGCTATCCAGGTCTGGCTCGCCCGCGGTGAAGTCCAGCACCTTTACGCCCTGCGCCTGCAGCGCCGTCACGCGCTCCTTTGCCGCCACACTGGCAGAGGGACTGAAACGGTCGAGGCGAGTGGACAGGGGATACGTCATGACAGGGCCTTAACGGGGTGAAGAGAGGTGTCACCGACGTTACCGATGGAGGTCTCGAATAAATAACGATATTTTGTCCGGGGAATTCATCGTATTTACGCATGTGCAGGGAGACCCTGGTGATCACGATCAAGCAGGTCGAGGCGGTGTACTGGGTGGCCCGACTGGGGAGCTTCGATGCTGCCGCGGATCATCTCAACACCACCCAGTCGGCCGTATCCAAGCGCATCCAGGACCTGGAAGGCCGCTACGGGCAGGCGCTGTTCGACCGCAGCGGTCGGCGCGCACTCCTCACGCCGCTGGGCGAGCAGCTTTCACGCCTGGCCGAGCCCTTGCTCGCGCAGCGCGATGTACTGCTCCAGACGCTCGAAAGCCCCGCGACGCTGCAGCGCAAACTACGCCTTGGAGTGACCGAGTTGACGGCACTTACCTGGCTGCCAGATCTGGTGCACGGCATTCGCGAGCGCTACCCGAAGGTGGAGATCCTGCCGGAAGTGGATATCAGCACCGTGCTGTACTCGCGCCTCGAGAGCAACTCCATCGACCTGATCATCGTCCCGGACATTTTCTCCAATCACCGGTTTGCCAGCGAGCCGCTCGCTGCGGTGGAAAACGCCTGGCTGTGCGCGCCGGGCCAGGCGGGGAACCTGCGGCAGCTGCCGGTATCCGCGCTGGCGGAGCGTACGCTGGCACTTGTGGATTCAACCGGTCGACGCAACAGCGTGGTTAAAACACTCGGCGGGAGTCGAGTACCCCAGGGTCTTTCTGGGACGCTCGTTTAACTGCCGAGCCACTTCATCCAGTTCGTCCTGCGAATAGAG
>NZ_LNUP01000002.1:296667-337926 GCF_001512295.1 Pseudomonas sp. EpS/L25
TCAGAAGTGAAACGATGCATCGCCGATGGTAGTGTGGGGTTTCCCCATGTGAGAGTAGGTCATCGTCAAGCGCCTAATACCCAGCACCCCCGCTCAGTTCACTCTGGCGGGGGTGTTGTCTTTGGGGTGGGAAAAAGCTTGATAGGCCGAGTCCAGTCTGTCGCTCTGCAGTCCTGCAGCCTGCCTGGATACATGGCGAACGGATAGACGCGCAATGTGCTGGAGAGCGGGCCGGCCACGGACGGAACGTCTGCCGGGTAAGTGCCGGTTTTCTTCATTCCCTTGTTCTCACTCTCTTCTGAAGCTCTGAGATCGGCAGTGCCCTCACCCTAGCCCTCTCCCAGAGGGAGAGGAGATGAAGAGCCGTTCGATAGAGAGGCTGGCGGGGTCTCTGCCAGTAAGGCGCTGCGGGTCGTCTGAATGCAAAGCGAGAGCGACAACAGCCCGGCTACGCCGGGCTGTTTTGTTTCCGGGTTAGGAAGGGAGATCTGGCCAGCCAAGGAGTGGACGCCGCGAACTGACATCTGCAAAAGGCCAATATCTAAATGCTGATGGCTGGTGGGCCGGTCTTGGCTTTGCCGATCGCGGCCATGGGCCGTTTCCACGGGCTTCGGGAAGCATTAGAGCGCTATGGCCGCGCTAAGCTAAGAGGCCTACGAATGCTGCTGGATCAGCGGTAGTCGCTCATGAAAAAAGCCCGGCATGTGCCGGGCTTTCTACTTTCTGGAAGGGGCTCAAGCCGGTTCGGGCAGGGCCAGGTCGCGTTTGGCGATGTATTTCCAGTCGGCTTCGTCGATGTAGATGCCGCCGGGACCGCTGCCGGCTTCGAGGTCGATGGCGACCTGGGCGCTGACCTGGGGTTTGACGCTGGCCAGGATGGGCACGAAGCCCAATTGCTGGCTGGTCTCGATCAGGGCCTGCTGGTTGCGTTCGTCGATGTCGGCGGCTTCGTCCAGGTAGTAGGGCAGGCGGATCTTGGCGGCGCGTTCCCGGTCCATCAGGTGCAGCAACAGGTACATGTTGGTCAGCGCCTTGATGGTCATGGTGGTGCCGTTGGAGGCGGCGCCGTCGATGTCGGTATGGAGAATCGGCTGGCCGCCCTGCTTGGTGATCTCGAAGGCCAGTTCGAACAGATCCTTGAGGCCCAGCTGGTTGCCGTTGGCTGCCACCAGACGGGCCAGATAGTCCCGGGCTTCTTCGTTCTTCTGGTCCTGGCCGCTGTCCTGGGTAAGGTCGAACACCGAGAGGGTTTCACCTTCCTCGTATTGACCAGCGCTATGGATGATCTGGTCGATGTGCTTGAGGGCATCCTTGTTCGGCGCCAGGACGATGCGGAAGCTCTCCAGGTTGGAGACCTGCTTGCGGTTGATCTCGCGATTGAACAGCTGCAGCTGGTGTTCGAGATTGTCGTAGTCGCTGCGGATGTTTCTCAGGGTGCGGGCGATATCGGTGACGGCGGCACGGCGGGCCTTGGCCAGGGTCAGGGCTTCGTCCTGGCGATGGGCATAGGCGTTGACCAGCAATTGCAGGCGGCGCTCGGGATCTTCCTCGTTGTCGAACTTGGCGACGCCCTTGAGGCGGACCTGGGCGTAAAGGGCTTCGATCTGGGTGTCGGCACGCTGCAGGGCCTGCCAGGTGTCCTGGTAGTCGTTGAGCAGTGGCAGCAGGTTCTCCAGGGAGTCGTCCACCCCTTCCATGAAGGGCGTGCCCCGGGGCAGGTCGGTGGGCAGCAGCTGGCGCCGACGCAGGGCATCGGCCAGGGTGCGGTCCTTGGCTTCCAGGTCGGCCAGTTGGCGACCGATCAGTTGCAGTTTGGCGGATAGCTGCTGGACGCGCTCGGTGAAGGCATCGCCGGCGCGTCTCAGTTCGTCCTGAGCGGCTTCCAGCTGGGCCAGTTGTTCGAGCTTTTCGTTTTCTTCCACGCTCAGGGTCTGGCAGCGGCGGAAGTCTTCCAGGGCTTTCTGGGCGTCCAGTACCTGCTGGTACAGGGCTTCGGCCTGGGCCTTGCTCGCCTGGCGGTCGGCGATGACGCCCTGCTGGGCCTTGAGCTGCTTGAGCTCGCGTTCCAGACGGTCCTTCTGGTCGCGCAGGGCGGCGCGGTCGGCGAGGGCCTGGAGGGTGGGCGGTTCGATGCCGGAGAGATCGAGGGACAGGCCGGGGAGTTCGAAGCGATCGCCTTCGAAGCGTTCCAGGATGCCTTCGAGGGTCTTCAGCCAGCTGCCGTCCTCGGCCAGTTCGACACCCTTGGAGCCCAGGGGCAGGCTGAACAGCTGGCCATTGAACAGGCGCATCAGGCGCTCGACGTCGGCCTGGCTGAATTCCTCGCGCAGACGGGCGTAGCTGTTGTTGTCGGCATGGTCGAGTTGCTGACGCAGGCCCTTGAGGCGCTGTTCCAGTTCACGGACGCGCTGGTCGAGGTCTTCGCTGCTGAACTGCCGCGACTGGGAGAGGGCGCCGGCCAGTTCGTCGTGGGCATCCTTGGCGGCCAGCAGCTGGGCTTCCAGGGGCGCGGTGGAGTCCACCAGGGCGAAGCGGTGCTTGAGCTGGGCCAGGTCGGCGAGCCAGCGTTGCAGGCCGCTGACTTCGCGCTCCAGACGCATCAGTTCGCTGGTGCCATCGCGCTGGTTCTGTTGCAGGCTGTCTTGTTCCAGGCGGTAGTGCTCGCTCTGGGCCAGGAGTTCGTCACGGCGGTCGATGGCATAGTGCTGCCAGGTGCCAAGCAGGCTGTCGAGCAGCGGCGAGAGACGATGCAGCTTGCCTCTCAGGCGGTCGCGCTGTTCGACGCCGTTGGCCAGGGCCTCCACCAGGGGGCCGGCGGCGACCAGGGACTGGTAGTCCTGCTCCATGCGGCGCACGTCGCGGAAGGCCTCTTCGCAGGCGGCGATGTAGTCGACGCTACCGGATCTCAGGCTGTGCTCGAAGGCGTCGAGGAACAGCTGCTTGAGCTTGGCCGCGGTGATCTCGCGCATGTGCAGCAGGTTGATGAACAGGGCGCGGAAGGTCTTGAGGCTCTGTTCGCTGGTGGACCTGAGCGGAATGAGGGTGAGGTCCAGGGGGATGCTGGTATGGCCGCCGACCAATAGACGGCGCAGTTCCTCGGGCTTGACCTCGTACGCCTTGATACCGGCGCGCTCCAGGTTGGCGAAGAGTTCGCGCTGGCGCAGGCAGGTGCCGTCGCGTTGGTAATGGGCCAGGTCCAGTTCGCCGGCATAGACGAAGAACTGGTGGCCGAAGCCGCCGCCCGGGCCACGTCCGGCCACCCCGATGACGTGGGTGCCGTGGGCCAGGCGCAGCTCGACGAGGATATAGCTGGTGTCGGTGGCGAAGTAGAACTTGCGCGACTGCTCGCTGCTGTACTTGCCGAAGCTCATGTCGGAGAGCCGCGCCAGGATGGGGAATTGCAGGGCGTTGATCGAGGCGCTCTTGCCTAGGTTGTTGGCGCCGTAGACCGACAGCGGCTGTTCCAGGGGGAACAGGCCCAGGCTGTAGCCGGCAGTGTTGAGCAGGGCGAAGCGGCTGATGCCGTAGCGGATCATAGGTCGAACTCCCGTTCTGCGGCGATGGCGCGGGCCAGGGCGGCCTCTTCGTCATCCTCGGCGCTGCCGTCTTCGGCGTCTTCTTCATCACCGGCCAGGGTAGGGGCCGGCAGCGGCAGGTCGCTGGCGTGCAGGCTGGCGGCCAGGTCGCGATCCTGTTGCACGGCCAGGCAGACGTCGAGGAAGCGGTGCATGGGCGGCAGGAAGCGGTAGCTGCCGTTGCTGTCCAGGGCGAAGCCGAGTTGGGTCAGGCGGCGCAGGATCTTTTCTTCCAGCTCGTCCTGGGTGGTGACCTCGGCCTGCAGGAAGAGATCGCGGTACTTGTCCAGCAGGGCCGGCAGTTCGGGCCGGCCGAGGGTGCCGCCATCGAGCACGGCCAGCGGGTCGCGGCCCTGGTCGGCGAGATGCTCCACCAGGATGAAGGTGAACAGCGCCAGGCGCTGGGCGGTCTTGTTGACCTGGGTGCCCATCTGCTCGGGGACGAAATAGTAGAAGCCGCGCGGGTCGCAGACCAGCTCGAAGCCGAGGGCGCGGAACAGGGCGCGGTACTGGTCCTGCTGCTGACTGAGTTGGGCGTAGCACTCGGGCTCGCTGCGGGACAGGTGATAGCCCTTGAACAGCTCGCGGAAGATGGGGGCGAGCTGGGTCATTTCGTTGAGATCAAGTTGCATGGGCATCGCTCGCGGAGGATCGGGCGGCCAGGGCGTAGGAGCACAGGCTGACGCGGTGTTCGAGGGTGTCGTAGTGGCGGCGGTCCAGGCGCTGGCGCTGGAAGCGCGCATCGCGGGACAGGCGTGAGAACCAGTAGAGCAGCTCGTCGGTGTCGCCGGCGGGCTCCTGTTCCAGCAGCCAGGCCATGAGGTCGGGCAGCGGCAGGGCGTCCTGGCAGAGGTCGAGCATCTCGCGCACGGTGCGTGGTGCGGCGGAACGGCGGGTGTCGCGTGGTCGACCCGACTGGCTGGGGAAGCGTGCCGGCTTGGGCTCGAAGCGGGCCAGGGCGTAGACGTAGCTCTCCACCTGGGCGGCGGTGCCAAGGAAGACGCTCTGCGGCCGGCTGAACAGCGGCAGGGCGGCCTGGGGCACGGCGTCGAGCCCCTTGCGGCGGATGGCGGCCAGGGCCAGGGCGGCGCCACGGGTGACGGCGTTGTGCCGCCGCGCCTCTTCACGCAGCGGCAGCAGCAGTTCGCGGGCGCGTCTCAGGGCCAGCTGGGCGGCGTTGTGCATTTCCAGGATGCGCGCCTGGGTGCGCAGCAGCAGGTCGTCATCGACCAGTTGGCCGAGGCGCTGCTGTTCGCCCAACAGGTGCAGCAGCACCTGTTCGACGCGGTAGACGCCGCGCTCGAAGGCGCCATCGGCGGCCACCAGCTGGATCATCGGCTCGACGTATTCGTCCCAGGTGGCCAGCACCTCGGCATAGCGCTGGCGCAGGGGAATCTGGCGGTCGCTGGTCTTGGCCCGTTCGGCGACGCCTTCCAGGGCGTGGCCATCGTTGGCCAGCTTCTTGAGAACGTCGCGCACACGCATGTCCAGCAGGCGCAGCTGGCGCGCCAGGTCCGGGCCGTCGCGGTTGTCGAAGGCTTCGCGGATATGGCCGGCGAGACGCTCCAGATGGCGCAGGTAGGCCTCGATCTCCAGGCACAGGCCGAGGCGGTGCTCGCGTCTCAGGTAGCCGAGGAAGTCGTGGATCTGGCCGTTGAGTTCGAAGCGGTTGGGGCTCTTGGCCACCGGCACCAGGATGTCGAGGCGAATCCAGGTGTCGAGCAGTGCCGTGAGGTCGGCCGGCGTGCGCTCGGGCAATTGCTCGGCCAGACGGGCGCGCAACTCGGCCAGCCCCAGGGTGCCGCTGTCGAAATGGGCGCACAGCGGATCGATGAGGTGCCAGTGTTCGGCGAGGGTACGCAGGACGCGTTTGGGGTCGATCATGGCGGGGGACCGCACCAGGCAAAAGCGGCATTGTACTCCAAGCGCCAAAGCCTTCGATGGGATGCGATGGGACCGACGGGCAGCGCGGCCTTTCGATCCCGGACGATCCGCGCGACAATGCCGGCCCGAATAATCCCGCCGTGTGTCAGAGCCTATTCAAAGTCTGCTGCGCGTCGGCCAAACAGCGTTGAAAATGGCCTGGGTCGCCAGCCCGGCCTGGGCGGCCCCGTCGCCATGCTCATTTACTGTTTGTAAACCCGAGCGCGGGTCCGATCCGCTTCCTCGGTCATTTGATTCGCTGGCGCTCACCCTGCGGGCCAGCCGTTGGCTGTTACTCCCGCTGGTCGTTGCGCTTTGTTTGTCACTAGCTCGCGAGCCTTTGAACAGGCTCTCAGGATCCGCCCATGTCCGACGCCGCCGCCTCCGCTTCCCCGTCGCTCGCCGCCGAGGCGCGTCGTCGCGCCTATCTGCAGGCGCTACAACTGGATGTCTGGGTGCCGCGCACGCCCTTGCCCTTCGCCGCGCCTTCGCGGCCGGAGGTGCTGTGGGTGGAAGAGGTGGATGAGGTGGAAGCGGCACCCGTGGTCGCCAGGGTGGTTCGGCCCGCGCCGGTTCCTGCGGCGTCTCCCGCCGTCGAGGCGCCTGCGGCCGCCCGCCCGCGCATCGAGATTCCCCGGCCCGGTCCGGCCAAGCCGGCCGCGAGCGTCGTCGTCGAGCCGGAAGCCGAACGCGCCCCCCCGCCGCCCCGCGAGCCGGCACCGCGTTTCGCCCTGCAACTCCTGCAAGCCGGGCGTTGCCTGCTGTTGCTGGAGTTGCCGACCGGGGATGCCCTGGGTGCGCGCGATCCCGCCTATCTGCTGTTGCGCGACCTGCTGCGGGCGGCTGGGCTACCGGAGACACCGCGAATCGTCAGCGAAGAACCCATTCGCTGGCCGCTGCTCAACAGTGGGCAACTCGACCAGGGGCCCGCCGCTGCCGCCGAGTTCGTGCAGAGCTTCGTGGCGGCGCACCAGGAGCGCCTGGGCGAGGGGCTCGGCCTCTGGCTGATCGGTGGCGCGGCGCGGCGCTACAGCGGAGTCGAGCAGTACGAAGAGACCGGCGTGGAGCGGGAGACGGCACTGGGATCCGCCTGGCTGGTGCCAGGGCTGGAGGTATTGATGGAAGAGCCGGCTGCCAAGGCCGCGCTCTGGCAAGCCATGCGCCCTCTGCGGCGTCGCTGGACGGATGAGTAATGAACGATGCGGTGCGCTTTCGGCGCATGACCGAAGCCGACTTGAACACGGTATTGAAGATCGAATACCAGGCCTTCAGCCATCCTTGGACCCGCGGCATCTTTCTCGATGCGCTGAAGTCCTACGACTGCTGGGTGATGTTCCTGGGTGACCAGCAGGTGGGACACGGGGTGATCAACGTGATCCTCGATGAAGCCCATCTGCTCAATATCACCATCAAGCCGGAGAATCAGGGGCGTGGCCTGGGCTTGCGCCTGCTGGAGCAATTGATGCAGGAAGCACGCAAGGCCAAGGCCAACGAATGCTTCCTGGAAGTGCGGGCCAGCAACCAGGCGGCCTATCGACTGTACGAGCGCTACGGCTTCAACGAGATCGGCCGCCGACGGGATTACTATCCCGCGGTCGGCGGCCGGGAAGATGCGCTGGTGATGGCCTGCACCCTGCTGGACTAGACCTGCGCGGCGTCGATCAGTGATCGGCGCGCTTTTCGTCCAGGTCCAGACTGGTCTCGCCGGCGAGGTCCTCGTCGGTGGCGTCCAGGTCGGCGTAGCGGGCGTCGCGCTGCGTTTCAGCCTCATTGGGCTGGTCGGCTTCACCGTCCCAGGCCTGACCGTCCAGCGGATGGCTGCGTCCCAGTTCGGCTTCGTCCTGGCCGGCGCCGCCGCCGATCTCGCTGTCCTCGACCACGCTCAGGTCCTTGTCGTTGGGCCAGGCATCGCCATAGTCGCTAGGGGAGCGGGCACCGGTTTCATCCAGCAGGGTTTCCGGGCTGGCATCGTCCAGCGTCGGTTGATGGTCCAGGGTTTCGCCGCCGGTCATGCCGGCCTGGCGCACGCGTTCTTCGGGGAATTGGCCCTGGTAGTCGCGTTCGTCCAGTTCGTCGCCGATGCGACCGCCGCGATCGTCCTTGCGCTCGCTGAAGTCCAGTTCGCGCATATCGCCCATGCGGTCCTGGATGTCGTCGATCTCTTCGGGGGTCTTGGTGATGTCGGGCTTGTTCATTAAGGTCTCCCAAGGCTTGGCTGCTAGAGCGTCTCCCAGATTCGGACTACGAGCCGGCAGGGGGAATTCCTCCGCGCTGCCAGAAGGTGTGAACGAACCATACGGTGACCCGACAGTCGTAACTTGCATGATCGACCTCGACAGCCTCACCTCATCGGGCCAGCCGCTGGCCTTCTTCTTCGATCTGGATGGCACCCTGGCAGAACTGCAGCCACGTCCGGAACAGGTTTTCATTCCCGCTGAAACCCTCGCCGCGCTGGAGCAACTGGCCCGTCGATATGCCGTGGCCGTGGTATCCGGCCGACCGCTGGCGGAGATCGATGGCTTCACGGCGCCGCTGAGGTTGCCCGCCGCCGGGGTGCATGGCGCCGAATGGCGGGATCCCCAGGGTGAGCTTCATCGCGTGACCCTAGATGGCGAAGTGCTGGCGCAGGTTGGTCAGCGTCTGGAGGCGGTCCTGGGGGATCACCCGGACCTGCTGCTGGAGCGCAAGAGCGTGGCCTTCGCCCTGCATTATCGTCAGGCGCCCGAGAAAGAAGCCCTGGTGCACGAATTGGCCGCAGGCATCGCGGCCGAGCATCCCGAATTCAAGCTGCAACCCGGCAAGTGCGTCTTCGAACTCAAGCCCGCTGCGGCGAGCAAGGGCGAGGCCGTTGCCCGCTTCATGGAATTGCGACCCTTTGCCGGCTGCCTGCCGGTGTTCGTCGGTGATGATCGTACCGACGAGGAAGGGTTCGCCGTCGTCAATGCGCGAGGCGGATTGTCCGTCAAGGTAGGGGAAGGGGAAACGGTCGCCAGGGCCCGCCTGCCGTCGGTGGTGGCAGTTGCCCGCTGGCTGCAGGACCTGAGTCGCGACCTCGCGCCACATTATAAGCAAGGAGATTAGGATGAGCCGTTTAGTGGTGGTATCGAATCGGGTAGCCCCGATCGAGGAAGGCAAGGCGACCGCGGGTGGCCTCGCGGTGGGTGTCCTGGACGCCCTGCGCAAGTCGGGAGGCATCTGGTTCGGCTGGAACGGCGAGACGGTCAAGGAAAACGGACCGGCGAAGACCCAGACCAAGGACAACATCGACTACGTGACCTTCGGCCTGACCAAGCGCGACTACGACCACTACTACCGCGGCTTTTCCAATGCCACGCTGTGGCCGATCTTCCACTACCGGATCGACCTGGCGCGCTACAACCGGGAAGAGTACGACGGCTATCGGCGCGTCAACATGGCCATGGCCGAGCGCCTGAAGCCACTGCTCGAGCCCGACGACATCATCTGGGTACACGACTATCACCTGATTCCCTTCGCCGAAGCCTGCCGCATGCTGGGCATCCGCAACCGCATAGGTTTCTTCCTGCACATTCCCTTCCCGGCACCGGAAATCCTCACGGCCATCCCGCCGCACAACGAGTTGCTCAAGACGCTGTGCTTCTATGACCTGATCGGCTTCCAGACCGATACCGACCAGTTGGCCTTCCAGGACTACATCACCCGCGAGGTGCGCGGGGTGCTGGAGAAGGACGGCAGCCTGACCGCCTATGGCCATAACTTCCGTGTCGGCGTCTATCCCATCGGGGTGATGCCGGACGTGATCCAGAAGCAGGCCGAGTCCTACCGTACGCGGCGCCAGTTCATCTCGCGTAGCATCGAGGGCGTGCCCTACAAGACCATCGTCAGCGTCGACCGGCTCGACTATTCCAAGGGGCTGGTGGAGCGCTTCCAGGCCTTCGAGAAGCTGCTGGAGCACTTCCCCGAGCATCATCGGGCGGTGCAGTTCGTGCAGATCGCGCCCTCGTCCCGAGCGGACGTGGTGTCCTACCAGAACATTCGCCGCCAGCTGGAGAGCCATGCCGGCCATATCAATGGCCATTTCTCCGAACTGGACTGGACGCCCATCCGCTACCTGAACAAGAGCTACGACCGGCGTACGGTGATGGGGCTGTTCCGCTCGTCCGACGTCGGTCTGGTGACGCCGCTGCGGGATGGCATGAACCTGGTGGCCAAGGAGTACGTGGCGGCCCAGGACCCGGAGAATCCGGGCGTGCTGGTGCTGTCGCGTTTCGCCGGGGCGGCACGTGAACTCAATTCGGCGCTGATCGTGAATCCCTACGACCACATCGGCATGGCCGAGGCGCTGGATCGAGCGCTGCGCATGCCGTTGGACGAGCGCAAGGCGCGCTATGAGGACATGATGCGGGTGATCCGCCAGGCGGACCTGGCGTCCTGGCGCGACAACTTCCTGCGCGATCTGCGGGCCTTCAGCTCCAGGGCGCTGGTGCAGTCCATCGATAGCGAGACCGCCGCCAGCGAAGAAGAGGAGAGCAAGCAGAAGGTTGCCCTGTAAACGACGACGGCTTCGATGGAGCCCGGCTTTGGCCGGGCTTTTTCATGGCGCGGAAAAGGCCGACCACTTGGCAGTGGACGGTGTGGCGATACCCTCACCCTAGCCCTCTCCCCGAGGGAGGGGACCAAGTGCGATACCGGCTGGGCTTTTTCGTGGGCAATAAAAAAGGGTCAGCTTACGCTGACCCTTGGAAATAGGTGGTGGCTACGCAGGGACTTGAACCCCGGACCCCAGCATTATGAATGCTATGCTCTAACCAGCTGAGCTACGTAGCCATCCGAGGCGCGCATTATTAGTAAGGTGGCCAAGCCTGTCAAGCCTGTAGCGACAGATTTTTTCACTGCTGATCAGAGGCTTAGGTTCTGTACGAAAAGTCGCCGAGCGGAGATCAGGTAAGGCGAAAGTCAGCGAGGAAGCGGAGTCTACGAGTGGTAAATGCCCATTGCGACGGGGCCGTCCAGGCCGGGCTGGCGATCCAGCTGATTTTCAACCAAGCATCACCAAGCGCAGGCATTTTTCGTACAGAACCCAAGCTCGGCGAGCCGGGAGACGGTGGTCCCTGGACAGGCACCGAGTTAGTGACATTCCGGCACATCGAGTTGCAGGGGCAGCAGCTCATAGCCCGGTTGCCCCTTGTCCAGGCTCGCGCCGACCAGGACGTCCACGGCGCGGCGGGCCAGTTGCTCCCGGGGATGGGAGAGGACGGCCTGGACGAGTCCGCTGCGCAGGGCTTCCCGGGTGACGGGGGTGAGGTCGTGACAGACCACGGTCGGGAGTGGCAGGCCCTGACCGTGCAGCTCCTGCAGGGCGTGGACCACCCCCTCGATACCGCCGCCAGCGACATAGAGACCCGCCAGATTCGGATAGGCGCTCAGCAGGTCGAGGGTATTGCCGTGGGCGTAGCCTGGATCCTCCAGGGTCAGGCGTGACGCCAGCAGCTCCCAGTCCCCCGGTGCCTCGGCCAGGTAGCTGCGAAAGCTGAGTTCGCAGAGTTCCTGGCACTGGAATCTCTGGCTGCCCACCATCACCGCGACCGGTCCGGGTTGCTGGGCGAGGCGCGTGACGAACCAGCCGGCGACGCGACCCATCCGCCGGTTGTCCACCCCCAGGTAGCCCGCGCCCGCGCGGGTGGCCAGCTCGGACAGCATCGCCAGCACGGGCATGCCGTTCAGACGCAGTTCCGACACCGCTTCGCGCACCGCCACGTGATCGACCGCCACCACGCCGAGGGCATCGACTTCGCCGCGCTGGGCCTCGATCCGGCGGGCCACCGCCAGCGGATCCAGCTCATCGAGATAGCCGATCATCACCCGTACCCGGGCGCGTGCGGTGGCCGCGGCCGCTTCGGTCAAGGCCTGGGCCAGGCCCTGGTAGAAGGCCACGCCGCTTTTCTGCAGCAGGAAGCCGAGGCGCAGCGTCGGCCTATCGTGCCGCAGGCGTTGTTCGATGACGCCTTGGGCATGGAAGCCGAGCTTGGTGGCGGCGCTGGCGATGCGCTGCGCGGTATCCGCCCGCACGTTGGCGCGCAGGTTGAGTACCCGGTCGACGGTCGACAGGCTGACCCCGGCCTCGCGGGCCACGTCGGCCATGGTGGGGCGACGAGCAGCTGCGGAATCTGACATGAAATGAAAGGCTCCTCGCCTGGCCATGAGGGGTTTTGACAGGTTCGCGCCACGCACTATAGCAGCCCTGGCAGGCCCGCCTTAGCATCCGGAACACGCCTGCCGCAGGCGCCAAAACAACAATATCGGAGCTGCCCCATGGCCATTCATCTCTCCACCGCGCCCTGTTGCTGGGGCGTCGATGATGTCAAGAATCCCTTCTTGCCGCCCTGGCGCCAGGTTCTCCGCGAGGCGGGCCAGGCCGGCTACCGCGGCATCGAACTGGGGCCCTACGGGTATCTGCCACTGGATGCCGCCGAGGTCGGCCAGGCCCTTGGCGAGAATGGCCTGCACGTGGTGGCCGGCACCATTTTCGACGACCTGGTCGATCCGGTGAATCTGCCCTCCCTGTTGACCCAGACCCACGCTATCTGTGCGCTGCTCAAGCAGTTGCCTGCGGTGCCTCGGGAAGCCGGTCAGCGCTTCGCGATGCCCTATCTGGTGGTGATCGACTGGGGGCATGACGAGCGCGACTACGCCGCCGGCCATTCCGCTCGTGCGCCGCGGCTGGACGAGGCGGCCTGGAACACCGCGATGGCGCATATCCGCGCCATCGCGACCCTGGCCTGGCAGGAGTATGGCGTGCGGGCGGTGATCCATCCCCATGCCGGGGGGTACCTCGAGTTCGCCGACGAGCTGGCGCGCCTGGTGGACGATATCCCGCACGAGATCGCCGGCCTCTGCCTGGATACCGGGCATCTCTACTACGCGGGCATGGATCCCGCCGCCACCCTGCGGCAGTACGCCTCGCGCCTGGATTACCTGCACTTCAAGGACATCGACCAAGGGGTGTTCGACCGGGTACTGAACGAGCGCATCCGCTTCTTCGAGGCCTGCGCCCAGGGCGTGATGTGTCCGCTCGGCCGGGGTGTCATCGACTATCCCGCGCTGCGGACGCTGATCCAGGAGCTGGGGTACCAGGGCTATATCACCGTGGAACAGGAGCGCGACCCGCGCAACGCCCACGGCAGCCTGGAGGACGTGGCCGAGAGTCGCGCCTATCTCACCCGTGCCGGTTTCCAACAAGGAACGACCAGATGATCAATGGCAGCAAGCGTCTCTCCCGACCCCTGCGCTGGGCCATGGTCGGTGGCGGGGTGAACAGCCAGATCGGCTACATCCATCGCTCCGCCGCCCTGCGTGACCAGAGTTTCGTCCTGGTCGCGGGCGCCTTCGACCTGGATCCGGCCCGGGGCCAGGCCTTCGGCGAAACCCTGGGCGTGGCGCCGGAGCGCTGTTACGCGGACTACCAGAGCCTCATCGCCGGGGAAGCCGGGCGGGAGGATGGCGTCGAGGCGATCTCCGTGGCTACCCCCAACGGCACCCACTTCGCCATCACCAAGGCCGCCCTGGAGGCCGGCTTGCACGTGGTCTGCGAGAAGCCGCTGTGCTTCACGCTGGCGGAAGCCGAGATCCTGCGCGAGATCGCCCAGGCGCATAACCGTATCGTTGGCGTGACCTATGGCTATGCCGGCCACCAGCTCATCGAGCAGGCGCGAGAGATGATCGCCGCGGGCCAGCTCGGTGAGATCCGCATGGTGCACATGCAATTCGCCCACGGCTTCCACAGTGCGCCGGTGGAGGCGCAGAGCGAGGCTACCCAGTGGCGGGTCGATCCGCGGCTGGCCGGGCCGAGCTATGTGCTGGGCGATGTAGGCACCCATCCACTGTACATCGCCGAGACCCTGCTGCCGGGGCTCAGGATCAAACGCCTGCAGTGCAACCGGCAGAGTTTCGTCAAGAGCCGCGCGCCCCTGGAAGACAACGCCTACACCCTGATGGAATACGAGGGTGGGGCCATGGGCTGGGTCTGGTCCAGTGCGGTCAATGCCGGCTCCATGCACGGCCAGAAGGTGCGGGTGATCGGCTCCCTGGCCAGTCTCGAATGGTGGGACGAGCGGCCCAACCAACTGAGCTTCGAGGTACAGGGCCAGCCAGCGCAGGTGCTCGAGCGCGGCATGGGCTATCTGCACGCCAACGCCCTGCTGGACGACCGCATCGGCGCCGGCCATCCCGAGGGACTGTTCGAGGCCTGGTCAAATCTCTACTACCGCTTCGCCCTGGCGATGGATGCCGCCAACCGTGGCGACACGGCGGCCCTGGCGCAGATTCGTTATCCGGACATCCATGCCGGGATCGAGGGCGTGCGCTGGGTGGAACGCTGCGTGGAGTCCGCCGATCGCGGCGGCGTCTGGATCGATTACTAGGCTGAAGCCGGAGCCGATCCGGCGATTGGCAACTCAGGGGAAAGCACCATGAAAATAGCCATAGATCCCTACATGTACCGCGACCTGAGCCTGGCGGAGACCTGCCGGCATGTGGCGGAGTCGGGCTTCGAGTACCTCGAGCTGTCGCCGCGGGAAGATTTCCTGCCCTGGTGGAAGCGCCCGCGGGCGCACCGGGAGCGCATCGCCGAGTTCAAGCAGGCGCTCAAGGACCATGGCCTGCAGCTGGCCTCGCTGCTGCCCATGTACCGCTGGGCGAGTCCCCATGAAGACGAGCGACGGGCCGCCGTGGGTTACTGGAAGGAAGCCATCCAGGTGGCCGTGGAGATGGGCTGCGACACCATGAATTCCGAGTTCGGCCGAGGTCCTTCGCCCGAGCGGGGCCATCGGATCAGTTGCTGCGGTGGCAGCCACAGCCACGAATCCAGCGAGGCCGCCTGGTGGCGCTCAATGGAGGAACTGGTGCCGATCTTCGAGCGCGAAGGCATCACCCTGAACATGGAGCCCCATCCGGAGGACTGGTGCGAGACGCTGCACCCCGCCATCGACATGCTCAAGAGCATCGGCTCGAACAACGTCAAGTTCCTCTACTGTGCGCCCCATACCTTCTACTTCGGCAACGACATGGCGCAGATGATCCAGGATGCCGGCGCGCTGATCGGCCACGTCCACGTCGCCGACACCTGGAACCACAAGGCCTCGTCCGGGCTGCGCTACATCGTCAATCCACCCGGTGCCCAGGTCACCGTGCACCAGCACATGGATCTGTACCAGGGCGAGGTCGACTGGGAGCTGTTCTTCGCCTCCCTGGCGCAGGTGGGGTTCGACGGCATCGTCACCTCCTGTGTGTTCGGCTGGGAAGAGCGGGCCGACGAGTCGGGTCGTTTCATGCGCCAGGAGATCCAGAAGTACGTGGACCGGTACTGGCCCGGCGCTACGCCGGGAGCGGCGCGCTAGCGGCGGCACCGGCACGCGCCGCCGAGCACCGGGCCGCAAGGCGGCTCAGTCTTCGTCCGGCCCCGGCTGGATGTCGTCCATCTTCAGTTCGAGGCGATAGGCCAGCGCCAGGAACAGCGCCTGGCAGAGGCACAGCGTCGCGGTGAGCGAGCGGAAGGCGAAGGCGCTGCCTTCGCTGACGAGCAGCAGACCATCGGCACGCTTGGCCAGGGGCGACAGGGTGCTGTCGGTGATGATCAGTGTCTTCGCCCTGTGGTGCTGGGCGATGCGGACGCATTGCTGGCTTTCCTTGCCATAGGGGCTGAAGCTGATGGCGATCAGCAGGTCGCCCTGGGCGATGCTGCGCATCTGCTCGCGATAGCCGCCGCCCAGGCCGGTGATGAGATGGATGCGTTTCTTGGTGTGTTGGAGGTTGTAGACGAGATAGTCGGCCACCGCGAAGGAGCGCCGTACCCCCACCACATAGATGTTCTCGGCATTGACCAGCAGCTCGATCGCCTGATCGAAGGCCACCTCGTCGAATTCCTCGCCCAGCCGCTCGATCCCGGAGCGCGTGGCGTTGATGCATTCCCGGGCAAGATCGCTGCCGCTCTCGTTCTTGCTCTTGTTGGCGATCAGGGTGCGGATGCGCTGCTGGTAGTTCTGTACCGGGGTGGTCTTGTGGGTATAGGCCTCGCGGAACAGCGCCTGCATCTCGCTGAAGCCCTTGAAGCCGAAACGCTGGCAGAAGCGCACGATGGCCGAAGGGTGCACCTCGCACTGGCTGGCGATATCGCTGATGCGGTCGACCATCACCCGGTCGCTCTGCTGGCTGACATAGACCGCCACGCGCTTGAGCTGACGGGGCAGGCTTTCGTAGTCGTTGGCGATGGCGGCCAGCAACAGCTCGACGCTGACGGGCGGTTCGGCGTGGGGACCGCCCGGGGGCAAGTCGTCGGGCAATGTCTCGGAGGACATGGAGGCTTTCTCTCTTATCTGTGCTGTCGGCAAGGTAACCCATTCGCCGGATGTCGTCGAAGTGGCGGACACGAAAGCACCTGGCGGCCGATTGGAAAATTAATTCTATAAAATAGTATTTGAAAAAAATATTGATTTTTACGTTTTAGCGTTCTAGCCTGGGTTCATTCCGAACAAGCTCGATCCGGGTACAGCGATCGCGGCGATAACAATAAGCAGGAGCCACCCATGGGTGATCAATTCTTCGCCAGCGGGCGCCCGTTGGACGTGATTTGCCTCGGACGCCTGGGCGTCGATCTCTATGCCCAGCAGATTGGTGCGCCGCTGGAGGATGTCGCCAGCTTCGCCAAGTACCTCGGGGGCTCTTCCGCCAACATCGCCTTCGGCACCGCGCGGCTGGGGCTGAAGTCGGCGATGCTGACCCGGGTCGGCGACGATCACATGGGCCGTTTCCTGACCCGGCAGCTGGCGCGCGAAGGCTGCGACACCCGCGGTATCACCGTGGATCGCGAGCGGCTCACCGCCATGGTGCTGCTGGGCATCAAGGATCGCGAGACCTTTCCCCTGGTGTTCTACCGCGAGAATTGCGCCGACATGGCGCTCTGCGCGGAGGATATCGACGAAGCCTTCATCGCCAGCGCCAAGGCGCTGCTGATCACCGGCACCCACTTTTCCAGCGAGGGCGTGTTCCAGGCCAGCAGCCGGGCGCTGGACTATGCCGAGCGCCATGGCGTGAAGCGGGTGCTGGACATCGATTACCGCCCGGTGCTTTGGGGCCTCACCGGCAAGGCCGATGGCGAGACCCGCTTCATCGCCAGCGCCGAGGTCAGCGCCCATGTGCAGCGCATCCTGCCGCGCTTCGACCTGGTGGTGGGCACCGAGGAGGAGTTCCAGATCGCCGGGGGCAGCGAAGACCTGCTCACCGCCCTGCGCCGGGTGCGCGAGGTGACCGCGGCGACCCTGGTGGTCAAGCTCGGCGCCCAGGGCTGCACGGTGCTCCATGGCGCCATTCCGGCGCGTCTCGAGGAGGGCGAGATCCATCGCGGCATCCGCGTCGAGGTGCTCAATGTGCTGGGCGCCGGCGATGCCTTCCTGTCCGGCTTCCTGCGCGGCTGGCTCACCGGCGGCGACGACGCCGAGTGCTGCCGGCTGGCCAATGCCTGCGGTGGGCTGGTGGTATCGCGCCATGGGTGCGCCCCGGCCATGCCGACCCTGGCCGAGCTGGACTACCTCCACAACAGCCCGGTGCCCATCACCCGGCCCGACCTGGATCCCGTGCTCACTCGCCTGCACCGGGTCAGCGTCCGACGCCGCGCCTGGCAGCAGCTGTTCATCTTCGCCTTCGACCACCGCTACCAACTGGTGGAGTGCGCCCAGCAGGTGGGCGCCGATCCGGCGCGCATCCCGGCGCTCAAGCGGCTGTTCGTCCAGGCCATCGAGCAGGTCGAACAGGATCTCGAACGCCAGGGCGTGGCCGCCGATGTCGGGCTGCTGGCCGACGAGCGCTTCGGCCAGGATGCGCTGAACGCCGCCACCGGCCGCGGCTGGTGGGTGGCGCGCCCGGTGGAGTTGCAGAACTCGCGGCCGCTGGCCTTCGAGCATGGCCGCTCGGTGGGCAGCACCCTGCTGAGCTGGCCGAGCGAGCAGATCATCAAGTGCCTGGTGCAATTCCACCCCGACGACGAACCGCTGCTGCGGCTGGAGCAGGAGGCCCAGCTCAAGGGGCTGTACCAGGCGGCCCAGGCCAGTGGCCATGAGTTGCTGCTGGAGGTCATCCCGCCGAAGAACCACGCCTCCACCCGGCCGGATGTGCTCTACCGGGCCATCAAACGGCTGTACAACCTGGGCATCTACCCCGAGTGGTGGAAGATCGAGGCCCAGCCGGCGGCGGTCTGGCAGCAGCTCGATCAGCTGATCGCCGAACGCGATCCCCATTGCCAGGGTGTGGTGCTGCTGGGGCTCAATGCGCCAGCCGAAGACCTGGCCGAGGGCTTCCGGCAGGCCCGCGCCAGCCAGCGTTGCCAGGGCTTCGCCGTGGGCCGGACCATCTTCGGCCAGCCGAGCCGGGCCTGGCTGGCCGGCGAGATCGACGACCGCGAGCTGATCACGCAGATCCGCCGCAACTTCGAATTCCTGATCCAGGCCTGGCGCGACGCCCGCGCCTGATCGCCTCCTGACGAGCAAGGCTGACATGACCGCACAACAACAAAGACTCAAGATCGGCATCAACCCCATCTCCTGGGCCAACGACGACCTGCCGGCCCTGGGGGGCGATACCCCGTTGGAAACCATCCTGCGCGAGGGCAAGGAAATCGGCTTCCAGGGCTTCGAGCTGGGCGGCAAGTTTCCCAGCGAACCCCAGGCGCTGGGCGAAGTGCTCGGCCAGCATGACCTGGAGCTGGTATCCGGCTGGTATTCCAGCGGCCTGGCACACCGTGATGTCGAGGCCGAGATCGAGGCGATTCGTCCGCATTGCCGGCTGTTGGCCGAGAACGGCGCCAAGGTGCTGGTCTATGGCGAGGTGGCCGGGTCCATCCAGGGCCAGCGTATCCCGCTGATCGAGCGGCCGCGCTTCCACAGCGACGCCGCCTGGCAGGCCTATGCCGAGAAGCTCGACCGCCTGGCCGCCTTCACCCTGAGCCAGGGCCTGCGCCTGGCCTATCACCACCACATGGGCGCCTACGTGGAGTCGCCCGAGGACATCGCCCGGCTGATGGCGTTGACCTCCCCGGACGTCGGCCTGCTGTTCGATGCCGGCCATTGCTACATGGGTGGTGGCGATCCCCTGAGCGTGTTGCAGCAACACCTCGACCGGGTCTGCCACGTGCACTTCAAGGATGTGCGCAAGGCCGTGGTGCAATTGGCGCGCAACAACCAGTGGAGCTTTCCGGACTGCATCCTGAACGGCACCTTCACCGTGCCGGGGGATGGCGATATCGACTTCTCGGCGCTGCTCAAGGTGCTGGTGGCCGCCGGCTACGAAGGCTGGCTGGTGGTGGAAGCCGAACAGGACCCGGCCGTGGCGCCGGCCTACGAATACGCCAAGAAGGGCTACGACCATCTGCGCCAGCTGGTGGCGCAGGCCACTGCCTGAGGAGACCTGCGATGAACCTGCTCGTCAAAGCCGACCGGAGCGCCCGCGACATCGTCAGCGTACCGGCCGGTGCGCTGGACTACGTCGGTTTCGCTGCCCATCGCCTGCAACCGGGCGAGTCCCTGCCGGTGGTGGCGGGAGACCTTGAGGTCTGCATCGTGCTGCTCAGCGGCGGCGCCAGTATCGAAGGCGGGCATCCGCAGCTGGGCGACTTCGCCTGGCGCGGGCTGGCCGGTCGCCAGAGTGTCTTCGAGGACGTCTCGCCCCATGCCGCCTACCTGCCGCCCGGCAGCGAGGCGCGGGTGACCGCCGACAGCATCGCCGAAATCGCCATCTGTACCTCGCCCGGCAATCCGGTGGTGGCAGACCGGCTGCCACCGCGGCTGATCGAGCCGGCGAGCATGCAGAGATCCACCCGCGGCAAGGGCGCCAATACCCGCTATGTCTGTGACATCCTGCCGGATACCGCGGCGGCCCATTCGCTGCTGGTGGTGGAGGTGCGCACCCCGTCCGGACATTCCTCCAGCTATCCGCCCCATCGCCATGACCGCGACAACCTGCCGGATGAGAGTCTGCTGGAGGAGTCCTACTACCACCGCATCGATCCGGGCCAGGGCTTCGTCTTCCAGCGCGTCTACACCGACGAGCGCGACCTGGACCAGGCCATGGCGGTGGAAGACCACGACGTGGTGCTGGTGCCGCGCGGCTATCACCCGGTCAGCGTGCCCTATGGCTACCAGTCCTATTACCTCAACGTGATGGCCGGCCCGAAGCGCGTCTGGAAATTCCACAACGATCCGCAGCACGAGTGGCTGCTGACCCGGTAACCCTTTTTCGCTTGCCGTGGGCGGCGACCCCAGGACACGAGGATTCAGGACATGAGCGACACCCCCGTCATCGGGCACTACATCAACGGCGCGGTCTCGACCCAGGCCGAGCGCTTCAGCGACGTCTTCAACCCGGCCGAGGGCGTGGTCCGGGCACGGGTCGCCCAGGCCACGGTGCAGACCGTGGACCAGGCCGTCGCCGCGGCCAAGGCGGCTTTCCCTGAGTGGTCCGAGCAATCGGCCTTGCGCCGGGCACGCATCCTGTTCCGCTTCAAGGAATTGCTCGACCAGCACCACAAGGCCCTGGCGGCCACCATCACCCGCGAGCACGGCAAGGTGCTGTCCGACGCCATGGGCGAGGTGACCCGCGGCATCGAGGTGGTGGAATTCGCCTGCGGCGCGCCGCACCTGGCCAAGACCAGCTACAGCGACAACATCGGCGGCGGCATCGACAACTGGAACCTGCGCCAGCCGCTGGGCGTGTGCGCCGGCATCACTCCCTTCAACTTCCCGGTGATGGTGCCGCTGTGGATGATTCCCATGGCGCTGGCCACCGGCAACACCTTCATCCTCAAGCCCTCCGAGCGCGATCCCTCCGCCAGTCTCATGCTGGCCGACCTGCTCAAGCAGGCCGGGCTGCCGGATGGCGTGTTCAACGTGGTCCAGGGCGACAAGGTGGCGGTGGATGCGTTGCTGCAGCATCCGGACGTGGAGGCCATCTCCTTCGTCGGTTCCACGCCCATCGCCGAATACATCCACCAGGAAGGCACCCGTCGCGGCAAGCGCGTCCAGGCCCTGGGCGGCGCCAAGAACCACATGATCGTGATGCCCGACGCCGACCTGGACCAGGCCGCCGACGCCCTGATCGGCGCCGGCTTCGGCTCGGCCGGCGAGCGCTGCATGGCCATCTCCATTGCCGTGGCGGTGGGCGAGGTGGGCGATGCCCTGATCGAAAGACTCTTGCCGCGCATCGACGCCCTGCGGGTGCGCAACGGCGTGGAAGCCGATGCCGACATGGGCCCGCTGGTGACCGGCCAGCACCAGGCCAAGGTCGAGGGCTACATCACCAAGGGGGTGGAGGAGGGCGCCAAGCTGCTGGTCGATGGGCGCAACTTCAAGGTACCTGGTGCCGAGCACGGCTTCTTCGTCGGCGCCACCCTGTTCGATGGCGTGACCCCGGAGATGACCATCTACAAGGAAGAGATCTTCGGCCCGGTGTTGGGCATCGTGCGGGTGGCGGATTTCGCCAGCGCGGTGGAACTCATCAATGCCCACGAATTCGGCAACGGCGTCTCTTGCTTCACCCGCGACGGCGGCATCGCCCGGGCCTTCGCCCGCACCATCAAGGTGGGCATGGTCGGCATCAACGTGCCCATCCCGGTGCCCATGGCCTGGCATTCCTTCGGTGGGTGGAAGAGATCCCTGTTCGGCGATCACCACGCCTATGGCGAGGAAGGCCTGCGCTTCTACACCCGCTACAAGAGCGTGATGCAGCGCTGGCCCGACAGCATCGCCAAGGGCGCCGAATTCAGCATGCCCACTGCCAAGTAATGCCATCCACACTGCCGGAGCTGCCATGAGTCGACCCCTGCGTTTCGCCCTCAACCGCATGGTGGCGCCGTCCCTCGCGCTGCCGGCCTTCCTCCAGCTGACGCAGCAACTGGGCTGCGACGCCCTGGAGATCCGCAACGATCTCCCCGGCGTCGAGTTGGAGGATGGCGCGCCGGCGACCGAGGTCCGCGCCCTTTGCCAGGCCGCAGGTCTGCGTATCCTGTCGATCAATGCGCTCTATCCCTTCGACGTCTGGAACGACGAGCGCCGCGCCCAGGCGTTGCGACTGGCCGCCTATGCCCGGGACTGTGGCGCCGAGGGGCTGGTGCTCTGCCCGCTCAATGATCGCGGCGACACCCGCGATGCGGCCCAGCGCGCCCGGGATCTGCGTACCGCCCTGAGCGAGCTGGCGCCCATCCTGCGCGACCACAAGGTGCTGGGCTTCGTCGAGCCGCTGGGTTTCCCGGAAAGCGCGCTGCGCCTCAAGCGCCAGGCGGTGGACGCCATCCGCGCCATCGGTGGACTGGATGTCTTCCGCCTGGTGCACGACACCTTCCACCATCACCTGGCCGGCGAGACCGAATGCTTCGCCGAGCTGACCGGGCTGGTGCATGTTTCCGGGGTGGACGACGCTGGCTTGCCGGTCGAGCAACTGCGCGATGCCCATCGGGTGCTGGTGGGAGAGGCCGACCGCCTGGGCAATGCGGCCCAGATCGAGCGCCTGCTGGCCGAAGGTTATCGGGGCGTGTTGTCCTTCGAACCCTTCGCCGCCAGCGTCCATGAACGCCCCGACATCGCGCCAGCGCTGGCGCAGAGCATGCGACTGCTCCAGGAGCGGCTAGGCTGCGCCGTGGCGACGGCGTGATCGGCCAGCCCGCGACTCCCATAACAACAAGGTGAATCCATGAGCACCCAACGTCTGACCATGGCCCAGGCCCTGGTGAAATTCCTCGACAACCAGTACCTCAGCGTCGACGGTGTCGAGACCAAGTTCGTCGCCGGTGTCTTCACCATCTTCGGCCATGGCAACGTGCTGGGCCTGGGCCAGGCCCTGGAGCAGGACGCCGGCGACCTGGTGGTGCACCAGGGGCGCAACGAGCAGGGCATGGCCCATGCCGCCACCGGCTTCGCCAAGCAGAAGCTGCGCCGGCAGATCTACGCCTGCACTTCCTCGGTGGGACCGGGCGCGGCCAACATGCTGACCGCCGCGGCTACGGCCACTGCCAATCGCATCCCGCTGTTGCTGCTGCCGGGTGACGTCTACGCCAGTCGCCAGCCCGATCCGGTGTTGCAGCAGATCGAGCAATTCCACGACCTGTCGATCAGCACCAACGATGCCTTCCGCGCGGTGAGCAAGTACTGGGACCGCATCAACCGCCCCGAGCAACTGATGAGCGCGGCGATCAACGCCATGCGCGTGCTGACCGATCCGGCCGAGACCGGCGCCGTGACCCTGGCGCTGCCCCAGGATGTGCAGGGCGAGGCCTACGACTATCCCGACTACTTCTTCGCCAAGCGGGTGCACCGCCTGGATCGCCGGCCACCGGTGGCCGCGGCCATCGAGGAGGCGGTCCAGCTGCTCAGGCGCAAGCGCAAGCCGCTGCTGATCTGCGGCGGCGGGGTGAAGTATTCCGGCGCCGCTGAAGCCCTGCAGCGCTTCGCCGAGCGCTTCGAGATCCCCTTCGCCGAGACCCAGGCCGGCAAGAGCGCCATCGTCTCCAGCCATGAACTCAATGTCGGTGGCATCGGCGAGACCGGCTGCCTGGCCGCCAACCTGCTGGCCAGGGAAGCGGATCTGATCATCGGCGTGGGCACCCGCTACACCGATTTCACCACCTCCTCGAAGTGGCTCTACCAGCATCCCGAGGTGGAATTCCTCAATCTCAACGTGGCCGCCTTCGACGCCGGCAAGCTCGATGGCCTGGCCGTGGTGGCCGATGCCCGGGAAGCGCTCAGCGCCCTGACCGAGGCCCTGGGGGCCACCGACTACCGCGCCGGCTGGGGCAGCCTGGTGGGGGAGGCGCGCGAGCGCTATCGCCAGGAGGTGGAGCGGGTCTATGCGGTGGGCTACACCGGCGCCGACTTCGTCCCCGAGGTCGACGACGACCTGCCGCGCGCGGTGCTGGAGGAATTCGTCCGCCTGACCGGCTCGCCCCTGACCCAGAGCCAGGTGCTCGGCCGCCTCAACGCACGGCTGGATGACGACGCCATCATCGTCGCCGCCGCCGGCAGCCTGCCGGGTGATCTGCAGCGCGCCTGGCAGAGCAAGGGCGTCAACACCTATCACCTGGAGTACGGCTACTCCTGCATGGGCTACGAGATCAACGCCGCCCTCGGCGTGAAGCTGGCCGAGCCCGCGCGCGAGGTCTATGCCCTGGTCGGCGACGGCTCCTACCAGATGCTGCACTCGGAGCTGGCCACCTCCATCCAGGAGCAGCGCAAGATCAACGTGGTGCTGTTCGACAACATGACCTTCGGTTGCATCAACAACCTGCAGGTCGGGCATGGCATGGGCAGCTTCGGCACCGAATTTCGTTACCGCAACCCGGAGACCGGCAAGCTCGACGGCGACTTCGTGCCGGTGGACTTCGCCATGAGCGCCGCTGCCTACGGCTGCAAGACCTACCGCGTGCGCAGCCTGGAAGAACTGGAGGCGGCCCTGGCCGATGCCCGGCGGCAGACGGTCTCCACCCTGATCGACATCAAGGTGCTGCCCAAGACCATGCTGCACGGCTACCTGTCCTGGTGGCGGGTGGGCGGGGCCGAGGTCTCCACCAGCGAGAAGATCGCCGCCGTCGCCCAGGTGCTCAAGGAAAAAGCCGCCCAGGCACGCCAGTACTGATCGTTCGCTCCACAACAAGTCCAAACGGAGAATGAAGTCATGACCTTGAACATCGGTGTCATCGGGACCGGCGCCATCGGCCGCGAACACATTCGGCGCCTGAGCCACACCCTGCTGGGCAGCCGCGTGGTGGCGGTGACCGACATCAACGCCGAGCAGGCCACCCGGGTGGTCCAGGAGCTGGGCATCGCCGCCGAGGTCTACCCGGACGGCCACGCCCTGATCGCCGCGGCGGACGTCCAGGCCATCGTGGTCGCCTCCTGGGGGCCGACCCACGAGGAATACGTGCTGGCGGCCATCGCCGCCGGCAAGCCGGTGTTCTGCGAAAAGCCCCTGGCGACCACCGCCGAGGGCTGCCGGCGCATCGTCGAGGCCGAGCAGGCCCACGGCAAGCGCCTGGTGCAGGTCGGCTTCATGCGGCCCTACGATGCCGGCTACCGCCAGCTCAAGGCGGTGCTCGACGCGGATCGCATCGGCGCGCCGCTGATGATCCACGCCGCCCACCGCAATCCCACGGTGAGCGAGCACTACAGCACCGACATGGCCATCACCGACACCCTGATCCACGAGATCAATGTGCTGGCCTGGCTGCTGGACGATCACTACGTGTCCGCCCAGGTGGTCTTCCCGCGCAAGGCGCCAGCCGCACGGGAGCACCTGCGCGATCCCCAGGTGGTGCTGCTGGAAACGGCCAAGGGCGTACGCATCGACGTCGAGGTGTTCGTCAACTGCCAGTACGGCTACGACATCCAGTGCGAGATCGTCGGCGAGCGCGGCATCGCCCGCCTGCCCGAGCCGACCTCGGTGCAACTACGCAGCGAGGCGCGACTGTCCAACGAGATCCTGATGGATTGGAAAGACAGATTCATCGCCGCCTACGACGTGGAGCTGCAGGCCTTCATCGATGACCTCGCCGCCGGCCAACTGACCGGGCCCTCGTCCTGGGACGGCTACATCGCCGCCGTGACCGCCGATGCCTGCGTCAGGGCGCAGGACAGCGGCGCCATCGAACCCATCGGCCTGCCCAGCCGCCCGGCCTTCTACGGCTGATCGCCAGCCGCCGGCCAGGGACACCCGAGCGGTGCCTGGGCCAACCTCGACCGGGCATCTGGGTGACTGGACCGAGATTGCACGGTCGATCGCGCCTGCCGGGCAGAGGCTAATGCTCAGGGCAGGCACCCGCCCTGAGAGCCTGTTCAAAACCTGCTGCGCGTCGGCCAAACTGCGTTGAAAATGGCCTGGAAGGCCAGCCCCGCCTGGGCGGCCCCGTCGCCATGCTCATTTACCCCTCGTAAACCCGAGCGCGGGTCCGATCCGCTTCCTCAGCCCTTTTCGCCTTGTTTGGCTCTAGTGTGGTGTTTCAGAAGTTCGCACAAGAATTGGCGAGTGATTTTTAGGTCTTGGCTAGGCGCCGCGACGAGTCATAGCAGAGCTATGGCGAGGAGTGGCAACGCCGCCAGGGCCTAAAAAGCGCCGCCAAAATTGTGTAGATAACTTCTGAAACACCACACTAGCTCACAAGATTTTGAATAGGCTCTGAGACGCGGGTATCGGCCGGATCGACAAAGGGTGTGTATATTTTTTCTACGATGTTTGTATTGGAAATAAAATTCCAATACAGTGGTTCCAGGTAGCTGCACGAACACGACCTTGCGTTTCTAGGCCAAGGCGTAACCAACAAGAACAAGATCAGGTGCCCGCCCCATGAAGACTTCTGTAGTCCCGTCGGTTGACTCCACCGCTGCATCCGAACTCTCTCCGCCGCTGCCGGCCATCCTGGGTTGGCTGCTCCGGCTGTGCAGTCACGAGCGCTCGGACGCCGTGATCGGTGCCATGCCCGGCGCTCCCGTTCTCTACCGACTCAAGTGATGCGCGCCTGATCCGGGCGCGGGTGCACCCATCGCCGCGGCGCCGATCCCGGTCGGCGGTTCCCGTGGGTGTACCTCGCGTCGGCGCAGCGCTGTTGCCTTGCCATCCCGCCTACCGAACGGAGTCTCGTCCATGTCCCGTACACCTCGCCTCGCCGCTCTCGCCGTCGCTCTGCTGCTGGCCAGCACCTCCGTGCTGGCCGACCTGAAGATCGGCGTGAGCATGCCCACCTTCGACGATAACTACCTGACCTACCTGCGCGAAAACATGAGCAAGAAAGCCAAGCAGGATGGGATTTCGCTGCAGTTCGAAGACGCCCGCAACGATGTGGTCAAGCAACTGAACCAGGTGCAGAGCTTCATCAGCCAGAAGGTCGATGCGGTGATCGTCAACCCGGTGGATACCGCGGCCACGCGCAACCTGATCGAATCGGCGAGCAAGGCCGGCATTCCCCTGGTGTTCGTCAACCGCAAGCCGGATGATCCCAAGTTGCCCACCGGTGTGGTGACGGTGACCTCCAATGACCGTGAGGCCGGGCATCTGCAGGCGCAATACATCGCCGACAAGCTGGGCGGCAAGGGCCAGGTGGCCATCCTGCTGGGCGAGCTGTCCAACAACTCGACCCAGGTGCGCACCGCGGGCTTCAAGGAGATCCTCGGCAAGTACCCCGGGATCAAGATCGTCGAGGAGCAGACCGGCATGTGGTTGCGCGACAAGGGCATGGACCTGACCAGCAACTGGTTGCTGGCGGGCAAGGAGATCGACGCCATCCTGTCGAACAACGATGAAATGGCCATCGGCGCAGCCATGGCGCTCAAGCAGGCCGGCAAGCAGGGCGTGCTGGTCGGCGGCGTGGACGGCACCCCCGATGCCCTGGCGGCCATCAAGCGCGGCCTGATGAGCGTCTCGGTGTACCAGGATGCACGCGGCCAGGCCGAGGGCGCCCTCAACGCGGCGGAAAAGATGGCCAAGAAGGAAAGCGTGGAACAGAACGTGACCATTCCCTACCGGCTCATCACCCCGGAGAACGTCGCCGAGTTCCAGGCCATGCTCAAGCAGTAGGGAAGACCGGTGGCCGTCACCTCCGCAAAGGTGCGGGCGTGACGCTCACGGCCACCCTGAAGAGGGTGGCTTCCACCCGAAGAAGGCTCCCGCCAGGGGGCCTTTTTTATTGGCCTGCCGTTAGTACAATAATTTCCAAAAATTTGTTGACTGGAAAATAAATTCCAATCAAAGTCGGGGCATTGGTTAGATCCGATGAGGCCTTCGCTCGCGCAGGCCGCCACAACAATAAGAAGGTGTGATCATGTCGCCCGCTCCCCTGGCGCTCGTGCTTGTCCGCATTCCGCTCCTCCGCTGCCTGGCCCTGCTGCTGACCTTCAGCGGGATCGCCGCGGCCGGGCTGCGCCTCGGCGTCACCGTCGCCAAGGCCCTCGCCGGCCTGATCCGTGCCCTGCAGATCCAGGGCCGCAGCGTCGATCCAGCCGCTACCCCCGACCACTTCCCGCCGTTCCAGCGTCTATGACCCAAGCCGCGGGCCGCCCGGTGGCGGGCCGTGAGGAGAGCGTGACCATGCTAAGTTCTGCCACCGCCGCCGCTTCGGGCGTCCTGCCAGCCACCGCAGCGTCCAGCGAATACCTGCTCGAGATCGTCGACGTCACCAAGGAGTTTCCCGGCGTCAAGGCGCTGTCCCATGTCCAGCTCCGGGTGCGCCCCGGGACCGTGCTGGCGCTGATGGGCGAGAACGGCGCGGGCAAGTCGACCCTGATGAAGATCATCGCCGGCATCTACCAGCCGGATGCCGGCGAGGTGCGGCTGCGTGGCGTGCCGGTGCGCTTCGAGACGCCGCTGCAGGCGCTGCAGTCGGGCATCGCCATGATCCACCAGGAACTCAACCTGATGCCCTTCATGACCGTCGCCGAGAACATCTGGCTGGGGCGCGAACCGCTCAATGCCCTGCACCTGGTGGACCACGGCAAGATGCGCCGCCAGACCCAGGCGCTGCTGGACCGGCTGCGCATCGCCCTGGACCCGGATGACAGCGTGGGCGAGCTGTCCATCGCCGGGCGGCAGATGGTGGAGATCGCCAAGGCGGTGTCCTACGACAGCGAGGTGCTGATCATGGACGAACCCACCTCGGCCATCACCGAGACCGAGGTGGCGCACCTGTTTTCCATCATCGCCGACCTCAAGGCCCAGGGTAAGGGCATCGTCTACATCACCCACAAGATGGACGAGGTGTTCCAGATCGCCGATGAGGTGGCGGTGTTCCGCGATGGCCAGTACATCGGCCTGCAGCGCGCCGACAGCCTGAACGGCGATGGCCTGATCGCCATGATGGTGGGTCGCGAGCTGACCCAGCTGTTTCCCGAACGGACCGCGCCGCGTGACGAGGTGCTGCTGTCGGTGCGCGACCTGGCGCTGGACGGGGTGTTTTCCGGCGTCTCCTTCGACCTGCGGGCCGGCGAGGTATTGGGCATCGCCGGGCTGATGGGGTCGGGCCGTACCAATGTCGCCGAAACCCTGTTCGGCGTGACCCCGGCCACGGCGGGCGAGATCCGCATCGCCGGCCAGCCGGTGCGGATGAGCGATCCTCATTTGGCGATCCAGAAGGGCCTGGCGCTGCTCACCGAGGACCGCAAGGACACCGGCATCTTTCCCTGCCTGTCGGTGGGGGAAAACATGGAGGTGGCGGTGCTGAACGGTTTCGCCAGCGGCGGCTTCGTGCAACAGCAGCGCCTCGATCAGCTGTGCGAGGAGATGCGCCAGCAGCTGCGGGTGAAGACGCCCTCGCTGGACCAGTGCATCGCCAACCTCTCCGGCGGCAACCAGCAGAAGGCGCTGATCGCCCGCTGGCTGATGACCCGGCCGCGCATCCTCATCCTCGACGAACCCACCCGTGGCATCGACGTGGGTGCCAAGGCCGAGATCTACCGGCTGATCGCCAAGCTGGCCGCCGAAGGCCTGGCGGTGATCATGATTTCGTCCGAACTGCCCGAGGTGCTGGGCATGAGCGACCGGGTGATGGTGATGCACGAAGGCACCGTCACCGGTTTTCTCGATCGCGGCGAGGCGACCCAGGAGCGGGTCATGCACCTGGCCTCGGGCAATCCCGTCCTGCACTAGGCACTTTTCGTACAGCGCCTAGAACGCATCACTCGCGGCGGGCCCCGGCCCGCCGCCCCCGGCATAGAAAGAGGTAGAACAAGATGAGTGCCCTGTTGGACAAGAAAACCGCCGAGCTACCCGCCACGCGCCCCCGGCGCCGCATCCCCACCGAACTGGGCATCCTGCTGGTGCTACTGGGCATCGGCCTGGCCTTCGAGGCTTTCGGCTGGTTCCTGCGCGACCAGAGTTTCCTGATGAATTCCCAGCGCCTGGTGCTGATGATCCTGCAGGTGTCGGTGATCGGCCTGCTGGCCATCGCCGTGACCCAGGTGATCATCACCACCGGTATCGACCTCTCCTCCGGCTCGGTACTGGCGCTCTCGGCCATGGTGGCGGCGAGTCTGGCCCAGACCTCGGATTTCGGCCGGGCGGTGTTTCCCTCGCTGACCGACCTGCCGGTGTGGGTGCCGGTCATGGCCGGCCTCGGCGTAGGGCTGCTGGCCGGGGCCATCAACGGCAGCATCATCGCCGTCACCGGCATCCCGCCCTTCATCGCCACCCTCGGCATGATGGTCTCGGCCCGCGGCCTGGCGCGCTACTACACCGAAGGCCAGCCGATCAGCATGCTGTCCGACAGCTACACCGCCATCGGCGCCGGCGCCATGCCGGTGATCATCTTCCTGGTGGTGGCGGTGATCTTCCACATCGCCCTGCGCTACACCAAGTACGGCAAGTACACCTACGCCATCGGCGGCAACATGCAGGCGGCGCGCATCTCCGGGATCAACGTCAAGAAGCACCTGATCATCGTCTACAGCATCGCCGGCCTGCTGGCAGGGCTGGCCGGGGTGGTGGCTTCGGCCCGCGCCGCCACCGGCCAGGCCGGCATGGGCATGTCCTACGAACTGGACGCCATCGCCGCCGCGGTGATCGGTGGCACCAGCCTGGCGGGCGGGGTAGGGCGCATCACCGGCACCGTGATCGGCGCCCTGATCCTCGGGGTGATGGCCAGCGGCTTCACCTTCCTCGGCGTCGATGCCTACATCCAGGACATCATCAAGGGCCTGATCATCGTGGTCGCGGTGGTCATCGACCAATACCGCAACAAGCGCAAGGCCAAGCGCTGAGGCTCGTTCGTCCCCCTCTCCCTCCAGGAGAGGGCCGGGGTGAGGGCCAGGCCTGCACCCGATTGCTTTTCCCCTCTCCCTCCGGGTGAGGGTTGGGGTGAGGGCGCTCTTCCACCGCTCACCCACTCTTTTACCCGGCAGGCTACTGGCTTCGTCTGCCGGGTCTTTCTACAGCCCTGACGGAGAGAAACATGCGCGACATCGGCATCGGTCTGATCGGCACCGGCTTCATGGGTCATGCCCATGCCCAGGCCTTCCATCACGCGGCGAGCAGCTTCGCGCTCCCGGTCCGCCCACGGCTGGTGGCCCTGGCCGACGCCGATCCGGAGCGCGCCGCGCGTTGCGCCGATGCCTGGGGTTTCACCCGCAGCTGCGAATGGGAACGCCTGATCGCCGATCCCCAGGTCGAGCTGGTGGCCATCACCACGCCGAATCTGCTGCACGCGCCCATGGCCCTGGCCGCCCTGGCGGCGGGCAAGGCGGTCTATTGCGAGAAGCCCCTGGCGGTGAGCCTGGAGGAGGCCACACGGATGCGCGACGCCGCCCGCCAGGCCGGGGTGGTCAATCGGGTCGGCTACAACTACCTGCAGAACCCCATGCTCAAGCAGGCGCGCGAGCTGATCCAGAGCGGCGAGCTGGGCGAGATCGTCGGCTTCAGCGGCGAATTCAGCGAAGACTTCATGGGCGATCCCCAGGGCCCCTTCACCTGGCGCTGCGAGACCCGTCAGGCCGGTGGTGCCCTGGCCGATCTGGGCAGCCATATCCTGTCCCTGGCGCGCTTCCTGCTCGGGCCGGTCGCGGCCCTGTGCGCCGATCTGCACACCGCCCATGGCCAACGGCCCCACCAGGGCGGCACCCGCACGGTGGGGATCGACGACCAGGCCCATCTGCTGCTGCGCTTCGCGGGTGGCGCCCGTGGCACCCTGACCACCAGTTGGCTCAAGCACGGCCGCAAGAATCGCCTGGCGGTCGAGGTCTGCGGTACCCGCGGCACCCTGGTCTTCGACCAGGAGCGGCTCAACGAACTGCGCCTCTATCGGGTCGGCGACCGCCCTGGCCTGGCCGGTTTCCGTACCCTGCTGGCCGGTCCGCACCTACCGGACTACGCCGCCTTCTGCCCGGCACCCGGCCACCAGCTCGGCTACAACGAACTCAAGACCCTGGAGGTGCGCTCACTGCTGGAGGCCTTGGGCGGCAACCCCGGTCATACTGGCGTCGACTTCCAGGAAGCCTGGGAAGTGGAGCGCCTGGCCCAGGCCGCGCGCCAATCGGCGCAGGAGGAGCGCTGGGTCAGGCTGGAGGGTTGAAGCCGCGTTCTCAGTAGCCGGCCACCAGCCCATCCTTGCGCGGATCGGAGCCGCCCACGTAGCCGCCGGCGACGCGCTGGATGATCTGGGCGCCGCCGAAGGCGAACACGCCGGAGGGCTCTTCCACGGTCACCTCGTGGCCCAGCGCCCGCAGCGCTTCCAGAGTGGCCGGGTCCAGGCTGCTTTCCACCGCGACCCGGCGACCACCTTCGAGGCGCCAGCGTGGCGCGTCGGCAGCGGCCTGGGGATTCTGCCGGTACTTGAGGATGCGCAGCATCAGCTGGAGGTGTCCCTGGGCCTGCATCGGGCCGCCCATCAGGCCGAAGGCCATCAGCGGGGTGCCGTCGGCATTCATGGCGAAGCCGGGGATGATGGTGTGGAAGGGCCGCTTGCCCGGTGCCACGCTGTTGACGTGATCCGGCGCCAGGGTGAAGCCGGCGCCGCGATTCTGCAGGCTGATGCCGGTACCCGGTACCACCACGCCCGAGCCGAAGCCCATGTAGTTGGACTGGATGAAGGAAATCATCATGCCGCTGGCGTCGGCCGCCGACAGGCAGACGGTGCCGCCGGGGCGCGGGGCGCCATAGCCGGGATCGCCGGCGCGCGGACCGAGCAGCCCGGCGCGTTCGCGCAGGTAGGCCGGGTCCAGCAGGTGCTCGGCCTGGATGCGCATGTGCGCGGAATCGGTGACGTGCTGGTAGAGATCGGCCAGCCCCAGCTTCATGGCCTCGATGGATCTGTGCAGGGTCGCGGGGCTGTCCACGGGATCCGCGCCGATGCCGGCGGCCTCCAGGATACCCAGGCCGGCGAGGGTGGCGATGCCCTGGCCGTTGGGTGGCAACTCGTGCACCACGGCGCCGGCGAAGGGCACCGAGAGGGTATCGATCCAGTCGGCCCGGTGGGCGCGCAGGTCTTCCTCGTCCAGCACCGCGCCGTGCTCGCGGGCATGGCGGGCCATGGCCTGGGCCAGTTCGCCCTGGTAGAAGGCGGCGCCTTCGCTTGCGGCGATGGCTTCCAGGGTCCGCGCATGATCGGGCAGGCGCACCAGGGTGCCGGCGCGGGGTAGGCCGTTGGCCAGGAAGCAGGCGGCGAAGCCGGGCTGATCCTTGAGCTGCTCGGCGCCGCGCCGCCAGAGTTCGGCGATCACCGGGGTGAGCAGGAAGCCGTCGCGGGCATAGTGGATCGCCGGGGCGGCCAGGGTGGTCAGCGGCAGCTTGCCGTAGCGCTGGGCCAGGGCGACCCAGGCGGAGACCGCGCCGGGCACCGTGACCGCGCCCCAGCCGCGGGCTGGCATGGTGCTCTGGCCGGCGAAGAACTCCGGGGTCCAGCCCCGCGGTGCGCGGCCGGAGGCATTGAGGCCCTGCACCTTCTCGCCGTCCCAGACGATGGCGAAGGCGTCGCTGCCGATGCCGCAGCCGGTGGGTTCCACCACGGTGAGCACCATGGCGGCGGCCACCGCGGCGTCCACCGCGTTGCCGCCGCGGCGCAGCATCTCCACCCCGGCCTGGGCGGCCAGCGGCTGCGAACAGGCCACCAGGTTACGGCCCATGACTGGCGAGCGAGCCGAGGAATAGGGGTTGTGATAATCCAGATCGGGCATGGCGAAGGGTCTCATTGGTGACGAGGATCGAGGGCGTCGCGCAGGCCGTCGCCCAGCAGGTTGAAGCCCAGCACGGTAAGGTAGATGCAGACGCCCGGGGCGATGGACATCCAGGGCGCCTGCTCCATGAAGTTCTTGGCGGTGTTGAGCATGGAGCCCCAGGAGGGCATCGGCGGTTGCTGGCCGAGGCCGAGGAACGACAGGCTGGCCTCGGCGAGGATGGCGGCGGCGATGGTCAGGGTGGCCTGGACCACCAGCGGCGAGAGGATGTTGGGCAGGACGTAGCGCCAGAGAATCCAGCGATCCGGCAGGCCGATGGCGCGGGCCCCTTCGAGGTAGTCCTCGTGCCGGATGGCGAGCACCTGGCCACGGGTCAGGCGGGCGAACACCGGCATGGCGGACAGGCCGATGGCGATCATGGCATTGCCCAGGCTCGGGCCGAGAAAGGCGCCCAGGGCGATGGCCAGGACCAGGAAGGGACAGGACAGCAGGGCTTCCACCAGGCGCGAGATCAGCGCGTCCAGCCAGCCACCGAAGTAGCCCGCCACCAGGCCCAGGGGCACGCCCACCAGCAGGGCGATGGCCACCGAGACCACGCCGGCCAGCAGCGAGCTGCGCGCCCCCCACAGCAGGCGCGAGAGCAGGTCGCGCCCGAGTTCGTCGGTGCCCAGCCAGTTCAGCGCCGAGGGCGCCTTGCGCACCGCCAGGAAGCTGGTCTTGAGCGGATCGAAGGGGGCCAGCCAGGGCGCCAGCAGGGCGGCCAGGGCGAAAATGAGGATCAGCGCGGCGCCGAGCAGCGCGCCGCGGTTGGCGCTGAACTTGCACCAGAAGGGCGAGCGCGCGGGCCGCAGGGTGGCCGGGCGGGGCAGGGTCAGGGCGTTCATGCGGCGTGCCTCAGGCGCGGATTGATCAGGCGGTAGAGCAGGTCGGCCAACAGGTTGAGCAGCACGAAGCCCACCGCCACGCAGAGCACCACCCCCTGGACCACCGCGTAGTCGCGGTTGAACACGGCGTCGACGATCATCTTGCCGAAGCCGGGGATGCTGAAGACCTGCTCGGTGAGCACCGCGCCGCCGAGCAGTTCGCCGAACAGCAGGGTGGTGAGGGTGACGATGGGCATCAGCGCATTGCGCAAGGCATGGCGCAGGATCACCACCCGCTCGCGCAGGCCCTTGGCCCGGGCGGTGCGCACGTAGTCGGCGCGCAGCACCTCCAGCATGGCTGCCCGGGTATGGCGCATCAGGGTGCCGGAGAGGCCGGCGCCCAGCACGAAGGCCGGCAGGATCAGGGTGCGCAGGTTGCGCAGCGGGTCTTCGTGGAAGGGCACGAAACCGGAGGCCGGCAGCCACTGCAACTTCACCGCGAACAGCAGGATCAGGAGGATGCCGAGCCAGAAGTGCGGGATGGAGATGCCGGACAGGGCCACCAGGTTGGCGCCGTAGTCCACCGCCGTGCCCCTGCGTACCGCGGCGAGGATGCCGGTGGGGATGCCGATGAGCAGGGCGATGACGATGGCCAGCAGCGACAGCTCCAGGGTCACCGGCAGCTTCTCGGCGATCAGCGCCGTCACCGGCTGGTCGGTGCGCAGCGAGATGCCCAGGTCGCCCCGCAGCACCCCGCCCATCCAGTGCAGGTACTGCACCGGCACGGGGTCGTTCAGCCGGTATTTCTCGCGCAGGAATTCCAGCACCTGGGGATCGCGCTCCTCGCCGGCCATGGCCAGCACCGGATCGCCCGGCAGCAGTTGCTGCAGGGTGAAGACGAACAGCGACACCAGCAGCAGGGTCGGCAGGGCACTGAGCAGGCCACGCAGGAAGAGGCGCAGCATGGCTATTGCCCGCGGGTGACGCCGGCCAGGCGAATCAGGCCGTCGGGGTTGGGGATGAAGCCCTTGAGGTCGGCGCGGGTGGCGATGATGCGCGGGTCGAAATAGAGATAGAACACCGGCAGCTCCTCGCGCAGGAGGGTCAGGGCCTGGGCATAGAGCGCCTGGCGTTGAGCCTGGTCGTTGGTGGTGCGAGCCTGGTCGAGCAATTGATCCAGCGCCGCGTTGCAGTAGCGGCCGTCGTTCTGGTTGCCCTTGCAGGTGACGAATTGATGCACGTTGCCATCCGGATCGGGGCGGCCGGACCAGGCGCTCAGGCCGAGCTGGAAGTTGCCGGCGTGCTGTTCGGCCAGCAGGGTGGCGTATTCGGTGGCGACCAGGTTGACCTCGAAGCCGGCCTCGGTGGCCATGGCCTGGATCAACTGGCCCACCTGCTGAGCGATGGGGTTGTTGGCGATCTTCAGCTCCACCTTGACCGGCAGGGCGACGCCGGCGGCCTTGAGCAGCGCCTGGCTGCGCGCCACGTCACGGGCCGGCACGGCGAAGGCCTTGTCGTAGTGGGGGCTGCTCTGCGGGAAGGGCTGCACGCTGGGCGCATAGAGACCCTCGAACACCACCTGGTTGAGCGCCTCGCGATCCAGTGCCAGGTCGAAGGCCTGACGCACGCGCTTGTCGCCGGCGAAGGGATTCCTGGCGCGGTCGCCGTTGGCCATGTTCACCATCAGCTGCATGTAGCCCAGGCCCGGGGTGTTGTAGAGGGTGAAGCCGGCCTGGCCCTGCAGGCCCTTGACGTCGGTGGGCGCGACCCGTTCGACGATGTCGAGGTCGCCCGAGCGCAGGTTGGCCAGGCGTACCGAGGTGTCCGGGATGGGCAGGAAGATCAGCCGGTCGAAGTGATAGGCGCTGGCGTTCCAATACTGCGGGAAGCGCTCCAGCACGATGCGGTCCTGCTGCACCCGCTGCACGAAGCGATAGGGGCCGGAGCAGACCGGCTTGCTGCCCACGTCGCCCGCCGACGCCTTGGGCGCCAGCATCATGCCGGCGCGGTCGGAGAGCTGGGCGAGCAGGGTGGCATCGGGTTGCTTGAGGCGGATGCGCACGGTCTGGGGGTCGACCACCTCCACGGTATCCACCGAGGCCAGCTCGCTCTTGCGCAGCGAGTCGGGCAGGGTGCGGGCCCGGTCCAGGTTGAATTTCACCGCGGCGGCATCAAACGTCTCGCCATCGTGGAAGGTCACGCCCGGCCGCAGTTGCAGCGTCAGGCTGCGGTTGTCGTCGCTCCACTGCCAGGCGGTGGCCAATTGGGGCACCAGCTCCAGCTGTGGCGAGACGTCCACCAGCTTGTCGCACAGGGCGGTGTAGACCAGGCGCCCGGAATAGGTCCGCGAGCGGTGCGGATCGAGCACGTCGGGATCGTCCTGGATGCCGATGCGCAGGGTGGTCTCGGCCAGGGCGGAGCCGCCGGCCAGGAGCAGAAGGGTGGCGGTGAGCCAGGCGGAGACTTTCATGGGGTGGACTCCAGAAGGGACTGATGACGGTTGAACAGGGCCAGGCGGCGCGAGAAGGCCGCGCTGGTGGCGATCAGCGGTGGCGGTGAGGCGCCTGCACCCGCGATCTCGCGCCAGAAGTGACAGGCCACCTGGCCTTCGCCGGCAGAGGTTTCCAGCAGCGGCTTGGCCTCGCGGCACAGCGGCCGGGCGTGGGGGCAGCGGGTGTGGAAGCGGCAGCCGCTGGGCGGCGCCGTGGGGCTGGGCAGGTCGCCGCCGAGCAGGGTGCGCGGTCGCCGCGCCCGTGGATGGCTCACCGGCACCGCGGCCAGCAGCGCCTGGGTATAGGGATGCAGGGACGTCTCGAACAGCGCCTCCACCGGCGCCAGCTCGACGATCTCGCCCAGGTACATCACCGCTACCCGGTCGCTCATGTGGCGGATCACACCGAGACCGTGGGCGACGATGATCAGCGTCAGGCCGAAGCGCGCCTTGAGGTCTTCCAGCAGGTTCACCACCTGCGCCTGTACCGAGACGTCCAGCGCCGAGACCGGCTCGTCGCCGAGCAGCAGGCGGGGTTCGGCGGCCAGGGCACGGGCGATGCCGATGCGCTGGCGCTGGCCGCCGGAGAATTCATGGGGATAGCGCCCGGCCAGTTCCGGCGCCAGGCCCACGGTGCGCAGCAGCTCGGCCACCCGCTCGGCGCGCTGACCGCGATCCAGCGGCTTGTGCAGCCACACGGGCTCGCCGACGATGTCAGCCACGCTCATGCGCGGATTCAGCGAGGCGAAGGGGTCCTGGAAGATGATCTGCAATTCCTGGCGCACCTGGCGCAGCGCCGCCGGGCCGAGGTTGCCCAGGTTGCGACCTTCGTAGATGACGTCGCCGGCGGTGGGGGCGAGCAGGTTGAGCAGCAGGCGGCCGAGGGTCGACTTGCCCGAACCGGATTCGCCCACCAGGGCCAGGGTCTCGCCGCGGCGCACGGCGAAGGACACATCGCTGACCGCCTGTACCGGTGGGCGCGGGCGTTGCAGGAAACCGGCCTGGCCGCCGAAGTGCCTGGTCAGGCCGATGGCTTCGAGGATGGGGCGTTCGACCGCTTTCATGCACTGGTCTCCAGGTGCTGTTCCAGGGGCGCGCGGAGGCAGGCCACCTGCTGGCCCGGAGCGAGCTCCACCAGTGGCGGCGGGGCCAGGCGACAGGCGTCGAGGACGAAGGGGCAGCGGCTGGCGAAGCGGCAGCCGGCGGGCATCTCGGCGGGCGTCGGCACCCGGCCGGCGATGGTCGCCAGCCGACCCGTGCGCGGCCCCAGCGAGGGCATGGAGCCCATCAGGCCGAGGGTGTAGGGGTGTTGCGGATCGTCGAACAGCTGGGCGACCGGGCCGGACTCGACCACCCGGCCGGCGTACATCACCGCCATCTCGTCGGCGACCTCGGCCACCACGCCGAGGTCATGGGTGATGAGGATCATGGCGGCGCCGGTCTCGGCCTGCAGGCCGGCGATGAGTTCGAGGATCTGCGCCTGGATGGTCACATCCAGCGCCGTGGTGGGTTCGTCGGCGATGATCAGCGCCGGGTCGTTGGCCAGCGCCATGGCGATCATCACCCGCTGGCGCATGCCGCCGGAGAGTTCGTGGGGATAGGCCGCCAGCCGCTGGGCCGCCGCCGGCACCCGCACCTTCTCCAGCATCTCCAGGGCGCGCTGGCGGGCGGCCTGGGCGCTGCCGCCGCGATGGCGCAGCACCGTCTCCATCAACTGCTCGCCGACGGTGAAGGCCGGATTCAGCGAGGTCATTGGCTCCTGGAACACCATGGCCAGGCGATCGCCACGCAGGTCACGGCGGCGCGCCTCGGGCATGCCCAGCAGGTCCTCGCCCATGAAGCTGGCCTGGCGGGCGCGGACCTGGGCGCTGGCCGGCAGCAGCCCCATCAGCGCCATGGAGGTCACGCTCTTGCCACAGCCGGATTCGCCCACGAGGGCCAGGGTGCGGCCCGGCTGCACGGCGAAGCTCAGGCCCTCCACCACCGCCGCCGGGGCGCCGGCGAAGCGCACGCTGAGGTCGTCCACCACCAGTACCGGGGCGCTCATAGGGCCTGCTCCAGGGTCTGTTGCAGCACGCTGTCCAGCGCCAGTTGCAGGGCGCGCAGATGGGCACGCATCACCGCCGCGGCGCGGGCCGGATCGCGGGCGTCGAGGGCTTCCACCAGGGCCTGGTGGTCGTCGTGGTAGGCCAGCAGGCGCTGGGCGTTGCGGGCGCGGTGGCGCAGGTCGCGCCAGATCGGGTCGAGGCGGATGGCATCGAGCATCTCGAACAGGTCCAGCAACAGGCGATTGCCGGCGGCCTCGGCGATGCTGCGGTGGAAGGCGCTGTCCCACAGCTCGATGGCGTCGGCGTCCTCGCTGCTGCCCAGGCGCTCGAAGGCAGTACGTTCCGCCATGCGGCGGATCAGCGCGCGCTGCTCGCCGCTGGCGCGCTGGGCGGCCAGGGCGGCGAGATTCGGTTCCAGGTGCAGGCGCGCTTCCATCACCTCGCTGAAGTTGGTGCGTCCGGAGAGCTGCGCGAGGGTCAGGGCCGCGCTGGGCGGCGTGGGGCCCACGTAGGTGCCCTTGCCCTGGCGACGCCAGACCTGGCCCTCGGCTTCGAGCACCGCCAGGGCGCGGCGGATGGAGCGGCGACTGACGCCGAATTCACTGGCCAGCTCGCGCTCCGGCGGCAGGGGTTTGTCGGGGACGCTGCTCTGCTGGGCGACCAGGTTGCGCAAGGCATCCAGGGCCAGCCGGGCACTGTCGTCGGTATGGATCTGCATCGAACCTTTGCCTCTTAGGTCTGGGCGGACGCCCGTGGCGGAGCGCGCTGCCATTGGCATCGCGGGGCATCCGGATACCGGGGGTGGTTGCAAGGCCGATGCCATTGAAAATTGGTTCGCCGTGTCGTTCGGCGCGAGGCTCTGGGGCGATGGCTGGAATCGGGTCGCGGACCAGGCCCGCGGCATTGGTTCGCGCCTGGGCGAACCTTTCGCCGCCGACCGAGCAGGGGCTGCGCTAGGATGGGGCTGGGTCGCACCGTGGCGGCGCGTGGGAAACTCCGTCCGGGCGTCGCTTTCTACCCAGCATCCGTTCCCGGCCAGAGGACCGTCCCATCGTCATGACCACGCGCTCCCGCGACGGCCTTACCCCGGTCCGCCGCATGAAGCTCCTCGCGCTGCTGCTGCTGTTCCTGGCGGCGGGGCTCTACTGCCTGGCCACCGCCCTGGAGGCCCGCCATCCGGCCTGGGGCTACGCTGCCGCCTTCGCCGAGGCGGCCATGGTCGGTGCCATCGCCGACTGGTTCGCGGTGACCGCGCTGTTCCGCCATCCCCTGGGGCTGCCGATCCCTCATACCGCCATCATCCCGCGCAACAAGGCCGGGGTCGGGCGCAAGCTGTCGGATTTCATCTGCCTGCATTTCCTCGCCACGCCCCAGGTGCTGGCCAAGCTGGAAGAGCTGGACGCCGCCGGGCGCCTGGCCGGCTGGTTGCGCCAGCCGGCCAATGCCGCCGCGGTGGCCAACCAGGCCACCGGCGTCGCCCGCTATTCCCTGGAGGCCCTGCGCGAAGTGCGGGTACAGGCCTTCATCCGCCGGGTGGCGGTGGAGCGCCTGCAACGGCTGGACGTGGCGGCGCTGTCCGGCGAACTGCTGGATGTGCTGACCGCCGATGGCCGCCACCAGGCGGTGCTCGACGAGGTGCTGCAGGAGATCGACCGCCTGTTGCAGGACGAGGACACCCAGGCGCTGATCGCCCGCACCATCGGCGGTGAGTTGCGTACTCTCAAATACCTGGGGCTGGACGAGCGGGTCGGGCGCTGGTCGGCGATCAAGGTGGTGCAGGCGGTGTCGCGCCTGATCGGCGAAGTCAGCCAGGACCGCGAGCACGAGCTGCGGCGGCATTTCGACGGTTACCTGGTCGGCTTCGTCGAACGCCTCAAGCAGGACCCAGCGTTTCGCCTGAGAGGCGAGCAACTGCGCGACCGCCTGCTGGAGCACCCGGCGCTGGCCGGCTATCTGCAGGAGCTGTGGGACGAACTGGTGAATTGGCTGCAGGCGGATCTCGCCGCCCCGGACTCGCGCATCCGCCGCCGCCTGGGCCGGCTGCTGGCCGAGCTGGGCGAGACCCTCAGTCGCGACGAGGCCATGCGGCGCTGGATCAACGAACAGCTGATCGCCGTGGCGCCGCCCTTCATCGATCGCAACCGCCAGCGCATCGGCGACTACATCGCCGCCCGGGTGGCCGCCTGGGACACCGGCGAACTGGTCCAGCAACTGGAGCAGAGCGTCGGCAAGGACCTGCAGTTCATCCGTATCAACGGCACCCTGGTCGGCGGCCTGGTGGGGCTGGTGCTGCATGCCCTGACGGTGTGGTTGGGGCCGGGGTAGGAGATCTAGGAACCTCTATCGCGGCCATGGGCCGCTCCTACAGGAAGAGGTACGCCGGTTTGACGTGATCTTTGCCGTGCTGATGGAAACTGAACGCCTGCTCGGCTAGCCCCCTCTCCCTTCGGGAGAGGGTTGGGGTGAGGGCCTCCTCGCCACCAAGTCTCCAGTGGAAAAGGCTGCGCCGTTTTCCACGCTACGTGAGGTATTCCCACAGCGACAAGACAGTTGCTCCTACAGGGGACGACGCTTTTGTAGGAGCAACTGTCTTCTCAAGCGGGCTCAGATCGCCAAGGAGTACCGTCCCTGAGCATGGCATTGAGCCGAATCAGCAAGACGCGTAGGCAGGCGATCAGGGCTACCTTGGCGGGTTTTCCACGC
>NZ_LNUP01000002.1:338026-746162 GCF_001512295.1 Pseudomonas sp. EpS/L25
GTAGGCGCTCGAGAACTCGATCAAAGGTGCCGTCATCTCGCCAGTCACGAAACCGCTGATACACCGTCGACCAGGGGCCGAACCGCTCTGGCAGGTCGCGCCAGGCAGCACCTGAACACAGGATCCAGAAGATGCCATTGAGCATCAGCCGGTCATCACTGCGTGGCCGCCCCCTCTTCTGCTCAGGCGAAACAACATCTGCAATCAGCTCCCACGCTTCATCCGGGAGTTCGTAACGCTTTGCCATGCGGCCCTCCAGCCCCTCATGGTGCCAATTCTACTCGCTCGGATTTTTCGTACAGAGCCTAGTAGCCGATTTGCTTATCATAGTGCTTCTTCTCTCGAACGTTGTCAGCTCCTCCCCTCTTGTAACATTGCATCGCCCTAGGCCAGCGCTACGCTGAGCAGCGCAAGTTCTGCCGGCGGCTCTGCGCTTGCCTGCGACGCATATTCACTTCAAAATCTGTCATTGGCGGATCCGTTGGCCATCTGCTTGCCGTAGCACCGCGGACACATCTCTAGCGATCATCCCTGATGCGAAAATGATCAAGACAACCCATTTAGCCGTGAGGCTGACGAGCTTTGGTCGACGGTCATCGCACGCACCCTACATTTAATAGCCTATTGAGTTCAGCCGGCAGCGAAAAATATATCGCCGCATCCAATACATATGACGAATTACAGAGAAATGACGAAAGAGCATCTGAAAAATCACTCTAAACGCTTATCCACACTATCAATTAGCGCTTCAAGATACCGAGTTGAGCCTACATATAGCAGCAACAAGCTTAGCCAGCATACACCAAGAAAGAACGACGTTATGGGCTAACGCAACACTGACGACCCAACATCTAAAAAATCATATAAGCCCAAAGCGATTTACAAAAGGACTGACCCCTCTAATAAGCCCAATCGCTCTTGGCAATGCAAATTCATAAAACCTGATCTTAGCAAATAGCCACCCATGCTTGTACAAATACTAACCGACGTCACCACGAATTTGCTCTCCGAAAAATTGAAAGATTACGCTTATATAGCGCTACTGATAACCACTCTAGCCCTGTCCGGATGGAATTTTTACAAGCGAAAAATCCAAGACCCACTCAAGGAGCCTACACGAAAGACATCAATCAAAGCACCCGTTAACTTCGACTACCCGGAACTTCAAGAGCTACAAAAAAGGGAGAGCACTCTAAAGGACTTTCGGAAACAATTCAGATTCAACATCGGAGGCCTTGATCAGAGTAGAAGATTCTCCCGCTGGCTAATTGAAAACGACATCCCAGCACGAATCGCGAGAAGTTCAATAAACCATATTGACACAGAAAGCCTTATCATAAAAACAAAAAATATTGAGACAAAGAATAATTGGTGCTTCGCAGCCTCCATACTTCTGCTTACAGCCCTTACATTGACACTCTCATTAATACCCTACCGATATGTAATCGCAAGCTTCCCAAACTCCCCGACATTTCACCTCAGTGAACAAGAGGCAAAGCTGGGTTTTTTTACTCTTGATACTCTTAATATTGAAAACTGCAGAAACCCCGAAGAGGTAAAGCGTCAAAGTCAGGCTCATCACTTCCCAATAGCAGAAGCGCAAGTCATCTGCTCGGCGCTTACAGACAACGGAGCAAAGAAATGGGTAGAAAAAAACATTATCGAACAACGAATAGCAATATTGATACTATCAATAACCTTTGCGCTTCCTCTGTATGAATTATTCACCGGAGTGGCTCGACTGAGCGCGGCCAGAGTAATCGAAGAGAAAATCAAAAAGAATATCGGAAAACCAACAGCTAAAAACTGAAATATTGACAACTCCATCGCCCACTACACACGCGACTACTGCCGATGTCAGACATGGAACCCTGGCGCTTTTGCGTCACACCAATCATGCCTATTATCAACTAAGCAACCGAATAAGCGTACAATAAAATGTACACCCCGGCAGATTACAGGAGCAGCGACTGCTTGCGAAGTTCGATCAGCGATAGGGGAATTCACTTATTTTCTCGGCAATTGGTCAGAGCGGAGAGTAGATTGGACGTGCTCGATCTAAACGCGGAACTAGGACCAGTCACTTTGGAATGCTGGCCAGTCTTAGTCGCCATTGACCGAGGATGCCGATAGGCGAGCCGACGCCTCAGATGCCATGCCTCGCCCAATATATGCCGGTCAGCAGGTGGTTGATATAGATCTGATTGATAGGTGACGAGTGCCAAAGATATACATGAGCGTACCGTCACAACGCACGAGCTGGACGGAGCGAATTGGAGCCTTCTTCTCTCAAGGCATCCCCTTCCCCCCAAACGCCCCCACCACCGTTCCCGTACTGAAGCTCGCGTCTTCCTCTGCCAACGCCACATACAACGACGCCAACTCCGCCGGCTGCCCTGCCCGGCCCAACGGCGTGTCCTGCCCGAACGCCTTCATCTGCCCTTCCAGCTGACCACCTGCCACCTGTAGCGGCGTCCATACCGGCCCCGGTGCCACGGCGTTGACGCGTATGCCCTTCCTGGCCAGTTGCTTGGCCATGCCCTTGGTGAGATTGAGGATGGCGGCCTTGGTCGAGGCGTAGTCGATCAGTTCTTCGCCGGGATCGTAGGAGTTCACCGAGACGGTATTGATGATGCTGGCGCCTGGCGGCAAATGGGGAATGGCTGCCTTGCTGAAGCGGAAGACGTGATAGACGTTGGTCTTGAAGGTGCGATCGAATTGCTCATCGGTGATTTCGAGGATATCGGCCTTGCTCTGCTGGTAGGCCGCGTTGTTCACCAGCAGATCCAGGCCACCGAGTTGCTCGAAGGCCTTGCTGACCACCTCTTCGCAGGCGGCTTGGCTACGGATGTCGGCTGGCAGGGTGATGGCCTTGCGGCCGGCCGCAACGATCAGCTTGACCACTTCCTGGGCATCGGATTCCTCGTCGGGGTGATAGTTGATGGCGACGTCCGCCCCTTCGCGGGCGAAGGCGATGGCCACCGCGCGACCGATGCCGCTGTCGCCGCCGGTGATCAGTGCCTTGCGGCCGGTCAGTCGCCCCGAACCGTGGTAGCTGGTTTCGCCATGATCGGGACGCGGCTCCATCCTGCTGGTCAGGGCGGGCCACTCCTGGCGTTGCTCCTTGAAGGGCTCCCGGGTGTACTTGGTGCGCGGATCCTGCAGCGGCTTCGCGGGACGGCTGGCCGCGGTGCCATCTTGGGCGACGGCGGCGCCCGACGCGGCAGCGGCGATCCCTACGGCGGAGCCGACGAGGACGTGACGGCGGGTAAGGGAGTAGTCGGTCATCGGAATCTCCAGAGCGGTGAGTCGTCAGGCACCAGCCTGAGCATCGGGAACGGATCGCGCCTTGCGTGACCTACCGAAATTTAGGTATGACAACCAGTGCGAAGGTTTCCCAGGTATCCGCGGCACCGACGAAGTGGGTCGGCAGCGCAGCTGACCGGCGGGGGGAGGCGTCTTTCGAAATGGCGTAGGGCGGCCCGCGCAATACTGCGACACATCGCCACAGGCAGGTACGCCCTCAGGATCGTCAGACTTGCGCACGAAGCTGCCAGGGCCTTATCATCAAAAGCTTCGTGCCGGTGTAGCTCAGTTGGTAGAGCGGCGCATTCGTAATGCGAAGGTCGTAGGTTCGACTCCTATCTCCGGCACCACCTTCCCAACGCTTCTATCCTTATGCCTTTTCAAAGCCTTCAAGGCCTTAGCCGCCCTGGAGCGCGTCTTCCTGAGCGATTTTTCGGCCTCGCGAACGCCCAGCCGCGTCGTCGAAAGGCGTCCGCCAAACTGGCGGTCGTGCCCCGCTCGACTACTCTTACCCAGCGCATGACAGTGCCTTACGCCAGCGGTTTAGGCCTTTCTTGACGGCCGGCAATACCTGAATGGCGGCTGACCAAAGGGTCGAATATCCCTCCCCTCTGTGGCACCATACCGCGCTGCGAAATCCCGCAATTTCCGCAATCCATCAGCCTGCCGCACGGATGCCTGTCCGTTGCGGAGCGTGAGGCTGGCGACAGGCACGTTGAGAGAATAACCACGATGAGCCGCTCTACTGAGGTCGTGAGATGAAACTAACGAAGTATCTAAAACCAACCGGTTGGCTTCTAGCCGGTGCCGCCGCGCTGCTGCTCAGCGGGTGCGATGCCGTGCTGCTGGATCCGAAAGGCTCCATCGGCGTGCAAGAACGCAACCTCATCTACACAGCGTTCGGCCTCATGCTGATCGTGGTGATCCCGGTCATCGTGATGACCTTCCTGTTCGCCTGGAAGTACCGCGCCGATAACAAGGAAGCCAAGTACACCCCGAACTGGGCTCACTCCTACAAGATCGAAGCCGTGGTCTGGCTGGTCCCCCTGGCCATCGTGGTGTTCCTGAGCATCCTGTCCTGGAAGACCTCCCACGAACTCGATCCCTTCAAGCCGCTGGATCATCCCGAGCAGCCGCTGGTGATCGAAGCCGTCTCGATGGACTGGAAATGGCTGTTCATCTATCCGGAGCAGGGCATCGCCTCGGTCAACGAGCTCGCCATCCCGGTCAACCGTCCGGTGCAGTTCAAGATCACCTCCGAGTCGGTCATGAACACCCTGTCGATCCCGGCCCTGGGCGGCATGATCTACGCCATGTCCGGCATGCAGAGCCAGTTGCACCTGATCGCCGATCATCCCGGCGTCTTCGAAGGTCGCTCGGCCAACTACAGCGGCGCCGGCTTCTCCGACATGATCTTCACCGTGCACGCGGTCCCCACCGCCGGCGACTTCGACGCCTGGGTGGCCAAGGTCAAGCAGTCGGGTGGCAAGACGCTGGACCAGGCGAGCTACACCGAGCTGGCCAAGCCCAGCGAGAAGCAGCCAGTCGCCTACTACTCGGCGGTCGAGCCGGACCTGTTCAGAACGGTCATCAAGAAGTTCATGAAGTCCGACTTCAGCAAGCAGACCGACCACGTGATGGACATGAGCCAGCACGCCGGTCAACACGGTACCGAGGAATAAGTTATGTTCGGTAAATTAACTCTTGCGGATATTCCGTATCACGAGCCGATCATTCTCGTGACGTTCGTCGTGGTCGCCCTGGGTGGCCTGGGGCTGCTCGGCGCGATCAGCTACTACGGCAAGTGGGGCTATCTCTGGAAAGAGTGGCTGACCACCGTCGACCACAAGAAGATCGGCGTGATGTACTTCATCGTCGCGCTCGTCATGCTGCTGCGCGGCTTCTCCGACGCCATCCTCATGCGTAGCCAGCAGGCCATCGCCTCCGGCGGTGCCGAGGGCTACCTGCCACCGCATCACTACGACCAGATCTTCACCGCCCACGGCGTGATCATGATCTTCTTCGTGGCGATGCCCTTCGTGGCCGGCCTGATGAACGTGGTGACACCGCTGCAGATCGGTGCCCGCGACGTGGCCTTCCCCTTCCTGAACTCGCTGAGCTTCTGGCTGTTCGTGGCCGGTGCCGTGCTGGTGATGCTGTCGCTGTTCGTGGGCGAGTTCGCCGCGACCGGCTGGGTGGCCTATCCGCCACTGTCAGGCATTCAGTACAGTCCAGGGGTGGGGGTTGACTACTACATCTGGGCGCTGCAGCTATCGGGTATCGGGACGACCCTGACCGGTGTGAACTTCTTCGTCACCGTACTGAAGATGCGTACCAAGGGCATGACCCTGATGCGTATGCCGATCTTCACCTGGACGTCGTTCTGCACCGCCATCCTGATCATGGCCGCGTTCCCGATCCTGACCGTGACCCTGGCGCTGCTGACCCTGGACCGTTACCTGGGCTTCCACTTCTTCACCGCGGAAGCCGGCGGCAACCAGATGATGTACACCAACCTGATCTGGGCCTGGGGCCACCCCGAGGTTTACATCCTGATCCTGCCGGCCTTCGGCGTGTTCTCGGAAGTGACCTCCACCTTCAGCAAGAAGCGGCTGTTCGGCTACGTGTCGATGGTCTGGGCCACCGTGGCGATCACAGTGCTGTCCTTCATCGTCTGGCTGCACCACTTCTTCACCATGGGCTCGGGCGGCAACGTCAACGCCTTCTTCGGCATCGCGACCATGATCATTGCGATCCCGACGGGCGTGAAGATCTTCACCTGGCTGTTCACCATGTACCAGGGGCGCATCCAGTTCACCTCGCCGATGCTCTGGACCCTGGGCTTCATCGTGACCTTCAGCATCGGCGGCATGACCGGCGTCCTGCTGGCGGTGCCGGGTGCCGACTTCGTGCTGCACAACAGCCTGTTCCTGATCGCCCACTTCCACAACGTGATCATCGGCGGCGCCGTGTTCGGCTACTTCGCCGGCATGATCTACTGGTTCCCGAAGGTGTTCGGCTTCAAGCTGAACGAGCGCCTGAACAAGCAGGCCTTCTGGTGCTGGCTGATCGGCTTCTATGTCGCCTTCATGCCGCTGTACATGCTGGGCTTCATGGGCATGACCCGTCGTCTGAACCACTACGACAACCCCGATTGGCATCCCTTCCTGGTGACCGCCGCCATCGGCGCCGGCATCATCGCCCTCGGCATCCTGAGCCAACTGTGGATGTTCTACGTCAGTATCCGCGACCGCAATCTGCCGGAGAACGTGGACGTGACCGGTGATCCGTGGGATGGCCGTACCCTGGAATGGTCGACTTCCTCGCCGCCGCCCTTCTACAACTTCGCTGAAGTGCCGGAAGTGCACGACATCGACGCCTATTGGGGCATGAAGGAAAAAGGCATCACCGAGAAGAAGGATGCGGACTACAAGCAGATCCACATGCCGCGCAACACCGGCGCCGGCATCGTGATCAGCCTCTTCGCCCTGATCCTCGGCTTCGCCCTGATCTGGCACATCTGGTGGCTGGCCATCGCCAGCTTCGTGGGCTGCATCGTCACTGCGGTCGTCCGCAGCTACGACGAAGACGTCGACTACTACGTACCAGCGGAAGAAGTGGCGCGCATCGAAACCGCCCGCATCCAGTCCCTGGCGAAATTGAAGCAGGCCTAACCCAATGGCGAATCAAGTTATGCATAATGAAGTCGCCCATGCCGAGGAGCATGGGCACCACGACGCCGGATCGATGAAGACGTTCGGCTTCTGGTCCTACCTGATGACCGACTGCATTCTGTTCGGGACGCTGTTCGCGACCTATGCAGTGCTGAGCGGGGCCCATGCCGATGGCCCCTCGCAGAAGGACATCTTCGAACTGTCGTTCGTCCTGGTGGAAACCTTCCTCCTGCTGTTCTCCAGTATCACCTACGGCTTCGCCATGATCGCCCAGCACAAGGGCAGCAAGGGCGGCGTCCTGGGTTGGCTGGCGATCACCTGGCTGTTCGGTGCCGGCTTCATCGGCATGGAGGTCTATGAGTTCCATCACCTGATCGAAGAGGGCTACGGTCCGGATCGCAGTGCCTTCCTGTCGTCCTTCTTCGCGCTGGTCGGCACCCACGGTCTGCACGTGAGTTCCGGTCTGATCTGGATGATCGTGTTGATGCTGCAGGTCGCTTCCAAGGGCCTGACCACCACCAACGTGACCCGCCTGTCGTGCCTGAGCCTGTTCTGGCACTTCCTGGACATCATCTGGATCTTCGTCTTCACCATCGTCTATCTGATGGGGGTTCTGTAATGGCGCACGACCATAACGCCCACGGGCACACCGCCGAGAGCCATGGCACTTTCAAGAGCTACATGGTCGGCTTCATCCTGTCGGTCATCCTGACGGTCATTCCCTTCGGCCTGGTGATGTTCCCCACCTTCTCCAAGGGCGCGACCCTGGCGATCGTGGTGATCATGGCGGTGGTACAGCTGCTGGTGCACCTGTACTTCTTCCTGCACCTGAACACCTCCGAAGAGCAGCGTTGGAACGTGATCTCCTTCGGGTTCACCGTGGTCATCGTCGGCATCGTGGTCGTGGGATCCCTGTGGATCATGTACCACATGCACCAGAACATGATGATCCACTGAACCGGGCCGACGTGATGATCAAGAAGTACCTTCTCGTGACCAAGCCGGGCATCATCTTCGGCAACCTGATCTCGGTTGCCGGCGGGTTCTTCCTGGCTTCCAAAGGAAGCATCGACCCGCTGTTGCTGCTGGCGACGGCCATCGGGGTATCGTTGGTCATTGCTTCCGGCTGTGTGTTCAACAACGTGATCGATAGGGACATCGATCAGAAGATGGAAAGGACCCGCAATCGTGCCCTGGTCCAGGGCACGATCTCCTCGAAGGTGGCGCTGGCCTATGCCACCCTCCTCGGCCTGGCCGGGGTAGGGCTGCTGTACGGGGCGACCAACCTGGTCGCCACCGCCTTCGCGGTGATGGGTTTCGTGGTGTACGTGGGGCTCTACAGCCTCTGGCTCAAGCGCACCTCGGTGTACGGCACCCTGGTCGGCAGCCTGTCCGGTGCCGCCCCGCCGGTGATCGGCTACTGCGCCGCCAGCGGCCAGTTCGACAGCGGCGCCGCGGTGCTGCTGTTGATCTTCTGCCTGTGGCAGATGCCGCACTCCTACGCCATCGCCATCTTCCGTCTCAAGGACTACACCGCGGCCTCGATTCCGGTACTGCCGGTGGCCAAGGGCATCTCGGTGACCAAGCGGCACATCGTCTGGTACACCGTGGCCTTCCTGGCTGCCACCCTGCTGCTGACCGTGCTTGGCTACGCCGGCTACGTCTATCTGGCAGTGGCGTTCGTGATCGGTGCCTGGTGGCTGCGCCTGGCGTTCATGGGCTATCAGGCCGAGAACGATGCGCAGTGGGCACGCAAGCTGTTCGGGTTCTCCATCATCGCCATCACCGCGCTCTCCGTGATGATGTCGGTGGACTTCCAGATCCCGGGCGACGTGCTGCTGACCTACGCGCGTTGAGACGCATCGCTCCGTGAAGAAGCCCGGCCCGTGCCGGGCTTTTTCATGGGCGCTCGTCAAGCCAGCCCAGGCTAATCCTGGTTGCTGATGACCCGCCAGGTCTGCCGCCGACTGGGCGGCTGCCTGCCGGTCAAGCCCTCCGCCTGGGGGCCACCATCGCTGCCGAAAAGCGCCGAGTCGGCCAGGGTACCTTCCACGCTGAAATTGCCGTTGCCATAGAGGAAGGGCACGATGCCACCCAGCAGGCCGTCCAGCTGGATACGTCCGTAGGCCGTGTCCACCCCCAGGTTGAACAGTCCACTGTTGTTACCACCCGTGTAGGGATCCAAGGCATAGAGATAGGTGGTGACGCCAGCGGTACAGGCATCGGTGCTGGGTATCAGCGAACTCATCAGCAGGGTGCCGCTGAAGAGCTGGGGCTTGTTGATGACCAGCTCGCCGTTGAGCGGCAGGTTGAGGTACCAGCCCTGCTTGCCACTGGCGGCCGTCGCGGGGTCGTACCAACTGACCGAATTGGTGGAAACGACGTTCGCCGTGCTGCTCACACTGGAGCCACCGGCACCGGTATAGCTGATGCGCTGGTCGATCCCCAGGGTCTGCTGCTGCAGATTGGCCACCGTCAGGCTGGGCGTGCTACCCGCCGCCGAGCCATCGGTCTGGCGATCCCAGATGCCGTAGAGGGTCATGGCCTTGCTGGGATTGGCGATGGCGTCACCGGTCTCCAGGTACTTGCCGGTACCGAAGATCACCAGATGACCCGTGCCGGTCGGATGGGCGATCACCGTCGGGCTGGCGGTGATGGGCTGGACCAGATTGGTGGTGCCAGGCGCCACGCTACTGGCCTGGGTGGTGTAAAGCGGCCGACCACCGAAAGCGACGCGCAGGGTGTCCATCAGATCGAAACGCCAGAGGTTACCGTGCAGGTCGCCGGCGTAGACGTAGTCGGCGATCAGATCGCCGTCGACATCGGCCACGAAGGGCGAACCCAGGCCGTTGGGAGTGGCCAGACCATCGGTCGCCGGCAGGGATTTGATCAGACTGCCATCGGCGACGTTCATCACGTACAGCACGGCGTTGTCCCGGGTGCTGTTGTAGCCATTGCTCACCACCACCCCCCAGTCGCCGGAACGCAGGCGGGTGATGACCGGCCGGCCGTAGGTGAAGCCCAGGTCGGCGTAGTCGGCATCGCTGGCGGACTTTTCCCAGAGCAGCGTGGGTGCGTTCGGGTTGGTGATGTCCAGGGCGAAGATGCCCTGCCCTCCCCCACGCAGGGTACCGATCAGTACGGTACGCCACCGGCCGCCGCTGTAGACGTCACCCACCACCGGCGTGTTGTCGACGTAGGACTGGTGGCCACCGTTGTAGCCACGGTCGGTCAGCCTGTTGAGCGCCGGGATGACTGCACTAGGGATGAAGGCGAAGACCTCCGCGCCCTGATCGTTGAAGGCGTGCAACATGCCGTCGTTGGCCCCCACGTAGATACGCCGCTCGCGACTCAGGTTGGCGTTGCGGAAATCCGCGTAGGAGGCATCGCCAACCGTGGCGTTCATCAGGGCGATGGGACTGTTGGGGGCACCGACCACCACGGGCGAGGAATTCACCATGTCACCGAGGATGTGGTTGCGTGGGCGGAAGGACGGCGTCACGCCAGGCGCCTCCTGGCTGCGGTCACCCCGCAGGTAGTCCACCCGGCGACTGCCGTAGGTATCTGTGGTGCCGGCTGCGGTGCGATTGAGATAACCCTGCTGGGTGGCGGTCAGGCTCGCCCAGGTGAAGGGGGTAAGGGCGCCGCGGCTGGCGAAGTAGATCGTCCGGTTGGCATAGCCGGTATTGCCCACAGGGAAACGGCTGTCGAGCTGTTGACCCGCACTCCAGATGCGCGTCCGGTTGGTCGCCGTGCGCTGGTACTTGATCAGATCCCCGCTCCAGTCGGTGCTGGAGAAGGACGGTACATAGGTATAGAGCGCGGTGCTGTCGCCCTCCTGGGTCGGCGAGACGGTCTGGCTGGCACCAACGCTGGTGGACTGACTGATACGCGAGACCACTTCGCTGAGGGAGGTGATGAGATCGCTGGCGTTTTCCGCGCTGAAGAATTCCCCACGCGAGTTGATCGCCGCGTGCCAGAGATCGTAGACATTGTTCTGGTTGACCGAATTGTCCGCGCCGGCGACCGGCCAGGCCGTGCTGCCCGCTGCGAGCCCGGCATAACCCCCGGAGAAGGTATCGCCACCCCAGGCCGGGTTGACCAGGGCGCTGCTCAGGCCGATGCCGACGTAGAAGCCGGTGAGGTGCTGCCAGGTAGCGGGATCGTTGCGCGGATTCCAGTAGGGCGTGAGGGTGCGGCTGCCCTGGACTTCGTTACTGCTCACGGTGTTGTAGGGCGGCACCTTGTTGTCCAGGTTGGGCTGGGCGTCGGTACGCCAATAGAGGAAGGCCAGGTCCGCCAAGGTGCTGGCCGTACTGTCCTGGAAAGGCGCCTGCGGCGAATATTGCTGGCCATCCGGCAGGGTGGCGGCCGAGCCATCGACGTTGCTGCTGGTGAAGGCCGCGTTCCAGATACCGTCGGTCACCACCAGGCTGTAGCTGGCCCGGCAGCCATAGACCGGTGCTTCGCTGGTACCCGGCTGGAAGGCGTAGGGACTTTCACTGCCATTGGTCTTGAGCAGCTCCCCGACCCGGGCGACCGCCTGCAACAGGGGCGTGCTCTGGTTGTAGTAGACATCGCCCAGCCAGGTGAAGAAGGCAGCCCGGTGCGCGCCGGTGAATGGCCGCAGGCGATTGTCATAGGTCGTCGTGCTGGTGCTGCCGATCCCGCGGCAGTTGGCATTGGTGGTCACCAGGATGCAGCTGTCGCTGGTGCCCAGCGCCTGCCAGCCGACCCGGATGTTTTCCGAGGCATCCGCCAGGGCCAGGTTGGTGGCGGTCTGCGCCGCCAGGGCACGGCTGCGATAGAAGGAATACCAGTTGGCGAAGTTCTGCCGCTCGTCCGTGCCGTTGGGACCCGAAGTGGCGCTGACCGCTATGCGCCGATAGCAGCCATCGGTCTGCAGGGACGCCGGGGTGCAGGTGTTCAGGGTGGTGTCGTAGAGATAGTAGTAGGCCGGGACGCCCGCGATGGCCGTCGAGGTATTGGTATTGGCGGTGATGGTATAGGTCACCGACGAAAACAAACCGCCCGCGTTGTAGTTCACATTCCGTGTGCAGGTCACGTTGCTGTAGCTGACCGACGTGGTGTTGGCGATGCTCGCCGTGCAACCTCCGGCCAGGGGCTGGGACTGGCCGCGCAACAGCCAACCGAGCAGGGACGAGTCGCTGATGGAGACCTGGGCGCCATTGATGGTTTCGGTGAAGCCGCCACCCAGGAGGATGTCCAGCAGCGTCACCCGACCATAACTGGCACTGGTCCCCTGGTAGGTACCCGTGCCTTGGAAATCCTGTGACGGATTCTCCGCCAGCATGCTCGGACTGTTGTTCTGCAATCCCGGATTGCCGTAGGTGTTTCCGCGCGCCACATTGGGATCGGTGGTCACCAGGTTGGGGTTGTAGCTCCAGCTCACCCGGTAGTCGCTGGCGAGATTGACGCTGCCCAGGCCGGGCCGATAGCCGTTGATGTAGGCGCTGGAGAAACTGGTCGTCAGTCGCGTACGAGTCAGGCCGGAGGTACTGCTATAGCTCACCGCGTAGGGCGCGGGATAGCTGATCGCCGGATTGTAGTAGAGGCTGTTGAAGGCCGCCGATTTGGCCCGCCGGGTCGGTCGGATGGCATCGGTGTTGGAGGCATCCGGCACCACGGCCATCTGCATGCTGGTGGAGTTGTCCAGGGTGACGAAGAGATTGGGGCCGACGCTGTTGCTGAGGAACAGGGGCTGCTGACTGAGATTCAGGGCCGCGCCCTGGACGCCGCTGGTGACGACGGCGGCCAACAGGGCGGTGGATGCCAGTACGGCTCGGCTCATGGCACCTCCAGGGAAACGACGCTCTGCAGGATCACCGGGAAGCGGCCGCCGCGATCCTGGGCGATGGCGGTGACCCGGAACAGCTTGTTGGCCGGCGCGGAGACATCGACGGAATTACTACCGATGGCGGTCACCACCCAGCGCGGCGTACGGGCGAACGTCGAGCTGCCATCGGAGCCGCTGTAGGCCACCGAACGCGCCGTCGGCGTCTTGTCGGTCGCCTGCAGGGCGGTCGCCGCCCAGGTTTGGGTCAGGGCACTGGTATTGAGGTCGCTGGCCTTGCCCAGGATGCACAGATCGCCACTGGACGGCTTGGCAAAGGCCCCGCGGACGGCCGCCACACTTTCGCTACAGCTGGCGAATCCCGCGCTGAAGGCGGTGAAGGTCGGCTGCTGGCTGAGCGCGACCAGACGCCGCTCGCCTTCGCGCAAGGCCGCCTCCGCGGCATTGAACGCCTGGACATTCTCCAGGGCGGCGCCACCGCTACGGGTCTGCAGCAGGGTCTGACGCATGCTGGACGCCGCCAGCAGCGACAGCAGGAGCAACATCACCAGGGTGACCAGCAAGGTCGCGCCCCGCTGCCCGAGCGGGATACGGCTCATAGCGCGAGATTCCTCAGGGTGACGGTGCTCTGCACCATCTGCATGGGCCGGGTCGCCTCGTCGAGCTGCTGGCCAGTCAGGATCTGCCAGTTGGCCGCGGCATTGCTGGCGACATCGCCCGGTACCGCATCACTGGTGCTGAGCAGAGCGGCGTAGCGAACGGCCGGGGCGTCCGCCTTCGGCGGGATGGACCAGCGGAAATCCCGTAGCCCCTGCACCAGCACGGCACTGCCCTTGCGCGCCAGTGCCCCTGCCCGCTCGCTCCAGACGGTGCAACTCAGGGTTCCGGCACCGGGCGTGGCGCTCGCCAGGTAACGCAGCTTGAGCAGGACGTTGCCACCGGTGTTGAGGTTCACCCGGGGAATGAGGTTGCCGAGGCAATCCAGATCCTTGCCATCCAGCGCGCCCTGGTAACGAATGCAGACCCCCGTGGGAGCATTGACGCCATCGGTGGTGGCAGCGAAGGTGACCCCGGCAGCGAAGGCCGGGCAGCTGATGCCATCGGCATCCGCCACGGCACCGACGGCAGGAAAGGCCGCCGCCAGACTGTTCTGGTAGCGGATATCGGCGCGAAAACCGGTGCGGGCCAGCTGTCGATCGAGCAACTGCAGGGTCAGTTGGGCGTTGTTCCTGTTGCCGGTCTGCCCCTGCTGGAAGAGAAAGCTGCGCTTGTTGTCGAGGTAGATCTGCGAGACGCCCAGCACCAGGAAGGCGCCCACGGTCAGGGCGATCATCATCTCGATGAGCGAAAACCCCTTCAGCCGACCGCGCCTGGGAAACCGCTGATTCATGTTCAAGGCTCCGAACGCAGGGCGTAGTAGCAGATGCCCCTGGGACAGTTCACCGAATCGTTGCTGGCGTCCTGCCAGGCGATTACCACCATCACCGCGGCACGCGCCGTGGTCTCGCAGGCATTGAGCGGCGTGGTGTTCCCCGAGGTATCGCTGGCCGGCAGGGGTGGCACCCCGGACGCCGGGCAGACGGCGAAACTGCTGGTGATCAGCGCGTCGGTCACTGGCAGCAGCGCCTTGACCTGGGCCAGCCAGCAGCCGAGATCCTGACCGGCGACCGTCTCCCCACCGGCCGAGCGATCCCGGGTCAGACAGGTCTTGCCGGCATCCAGCGCTCTGGTGCGAAAGTTGGCACCCGCCTGCTTGGCATAGACCCCATCGGGCTTGACCTTGTCGTTCGCCAGGACCTGATCGCGATTGCTGCGCATCAGCTCGAGCAGATCGTTGGCCAGTACCATGGCGTTGCTGCGCTGTATGGAATCCTGGGACAGGGCGACGCTGCGCGTCTGCAAGGCGACCATGCCCAGCACCCCGAGGCAGATGATCACCAGGCTGACCAGCACCTCGATCATGCTGAACGCCCGCTGCCCCCGCTTCACCTAGCCACACCCCACGGCGCTGGCCCGGGTGGGCACGAAGTCGGTCACCGAGAGGACACCGCCGAGGCTAAGGGTGAATTGCTTGCCGGGAGTGAGCGCATTGGTGGCACAGACGCGCAGGATGGCATCCGCAGCGATGCGCACGCTGCCATTGGGCTGGAAGGTCAGTCTGGTCAAGGGGCTTCCTCCCACGCTGCCGGTACCGTTGACGCCGGTGCCCAGGCCGCCACTGTACTGGCGCAGCACCTCGGCCGTGGGCAGCACCACGGTGTTGACGGTGCTGATCTTCAAGGCGCCGGTCCAGCCGTTGGCATCCTCGGGATCGGTGGTGACGATGACGTTCACCCCCCTGCTCATGGCCTCGCTACGGGCGTAGTACAGGGCTCGCTGCAACTCCCCCGCCGCGGCCTGGATACGATTGTTCTGCACCAGGCTGGCGAAGCCTGGCGCCGCCAGGGCAGTGACGATGCCCAGCAAGGCGACGACGACCAAGACCTCGATGAGGGTGAAGCCCGAGAGGTGTTTCGACCGCATTCCACCGCCCTGAAAACCGGATTCCTTGCTTGATAGTAGTCAGACGATCAGGGGTCACTACTACCGACTATCGCCTCGCTGCCGGCGAGACGCCGACCGAATCCAGGTGATAGCTGCAGATGAGCGGAGTAGAGCCCTTTCCCGGCCGGCGTCTTGGTCGACCACTTGCCGGTGAAGCGACCGAGCCGGCGGGCTCCTCGGCCCGAACCTAGGCTCTGTACGAAAAGTCGCCGAGCGAAGGTCAGGCGAGGCGAAAAAGGCCGAGGAAGCGGAGTTTACGAGCGGTAAATGAGCATTCCGAGTGCCTTTTTCAACGAAGCATCACCGAGCGCAGGCACTTTTCGTACAGAACCTAGTGATCGGCAGGCTCCGCCCCAGGTGAGACCGGAGTGCGGGAAGGCGCCTGTGAGACCTCAGGCGGGACGAGACAAGGGCCAGAAACGCAAAAACCCTCCTTGCGGAGGGTTTCTGGTAAAAATGGTGGGTCGTGCAGGATTCGAACCTGCGACCAATTGGTTAAAAGATAACTGGTCGACAGCAGGGATTTAGGTATCGACCTAGGTTCCACGAGATGTAGAGCTGGGCCTGTAGCAGCAGCCTCTAATGAACCCATTAGAGGCTGCGAATTTGAAAACCACATCCGAGATTTCTTCCAAGGGCGGTACCGGGAAAACCACGTCGGTTGCCAACCTAGGCGCGTTCTGCGCCGATGCAGGACTCCGCACGCTACTGATCGACCTCGATCCTGTCCAGCCTTCGCTGTCGTCGTATTTCGAGCTGACGAAAACTGCGCCGTGCGGGATCTTCGAGTTGATCGCCAGCAACGAGACGGACCTCAGCCAGATTGTCTCCAAGACCTGTATCAACAACCTTTCGCTGATCTATTCCAACGATCCGCACAACCATCTGATCAACCTGCTGCTCCAGGCGCCTGATGGTCGTCTACGACTGGCTCATCTCAAGGAGGTCTTCCAAGAAGATTTCGACCTGGTGCTGATCGATACCCAGGGCGCGCGTAGCGTGTTGCTCGAGATGGCGATACTGGCCTCGGACCTGGTGGTGTCGCCCGTTCCCCCAGAGATGCTATCCGCCCGGGAATTCAATCGCGGCACCCTACAGATGTTGGATGGCCTGCGCCCCTATGCTCGGCTAGGCCTACCTGTGCCGCCCATCAAGGCCGTGGTCAATAACCTCAAGTTGACCTCAGATGCGAGGCAGATCAACGAATCCATACGCTATGCCTTCCGCGGCCACCCCGACATCGAGGTGATCGACACCGTCATTCCCCACGCCGTCGTCTATTGCGAATCAGCGACCCATGGCATCCCTGCGCACCGTCTGGACTATCGCCAACTCGCCGACCGTAAGGCTCCGCCCGCCCTGCAGGTCATCCGCGACCTGGCGATCGAGGTCTTCCCGGAGTGGACTGACCGCTTCACCGGCATGACCGAATCGGTCGTGCACGCACTGGTTCGAGAGGGCAAGTGAGATGGCGATCTCTCAAAAGCCTAATCTGACCCAGGCCACAGGCATCACGGCAGAAGTGGTGCTGGAACAGGGAAAATTCTACGACGCGAAGGATTTCCGCAAGGTGCAGACCGGGCTCTCCAGCGCGGCCCGCGAGCTTCGGGCACTGACCCAGTACGGTACGCTCTTAGGTCGCCTCGGCGAGCAGCTCTCCCATGAGCAGCGCGAGCTGCTGAGCAACGCAGCCGCCCTGCTGGACTCGGTGAAGTACAACGTCGAGCACGCCAAAGAGCGCAAGGCGCGCGAAGAAAAGGCGGCTGCCAAGCTTCGCGAGCAACGAGAGCGACAAGCAAAGCAGCTGGTAGCTGAGCACTTCCCGCTGCCGGCCACGACGGTCGAGCAGCAGATCGAAGTGCTGAAGATGTACATCACAATCAGGCCAATCACCGATGGCTGGTTGCTGAAACGAGATGGTCACCTTCGCGACATGATGCAGTCCCGCGCTCCAAGCTGGACGACCACCAAGAAATGGCGCCTGGACCAGGTAAACAGCCTCATCGCTGACCTGAAATCCTCAGTCGAATATCACCTAGTTTTCGTGGATCAGTCTCCCTCCCAGCGGCTTGAGTCCCTGCAGGAGCGCATCGCCGAGGTACAGGAAGCTCAGCTCTCGAAGCCGAGCGCTAAGGAGACCATCAAAGTCTGGACAGAGGTACTTCAGGAAGTCGCACTGGGGTCGAACCCGGCACCGGCTACGGCCCCTTCGCAAGGAGGAGCTGACTGATGGACGCCAACAAGCAGAAGATCCTGGAGCGCGTCGCCAAGTGCTTCGCTCTGGCGAAGGACGCCGGCGCCGCGCCGAACGAAGCCGAGACCGCGCTGCGTCAGGCCCGCAAGTTGATGCAACAACACAATCTTCAGGAGGTGGAAGTCCACGCCGTACTGGCCTGCGAGGCATCTGTAGCAACCGGCACACGCCGAACCCCAGCCCACTGGCTTCATCAGCTAGCCCAGGTCTGCTCGGCCGCCTTCGACTGCGAGCATCTGGCCTACTTCGATCAGCGTCTGGGATGGGCTTTCAAGTTCGTCGGTGTGGGCGTCGGCCCCGAACTGGCCAGCTATGCCTACTCCGCCCTTCACCAGCAATTGCTGGCTGCACGGAAGATCTTCGTGCAGAGCCAGAGCCGCTGCAAGCTTGCAACGAAGCGGCGTCGCGGCCAGATCTTCGCCGAGGGCTGGATCGAAGCCGTGCGGGTGAAGGTCCAGGCATTCGCCCAGGGCAAGCCGGAAGAGACCCAGCGCGTCATCGATGCCTATCTGGCTATCACTCATCCGAACCTGAAAACCTTCGAGCTGGAGTACATCGAAGCCAAGGGCCACGACACCCGCTCACGACTCCAGGGCTTCCAACAGGGCAAGACCGCGCAGCTACATCACGGGGTGAGTCGCCAAGGCGGCCTGGCACTGGGGGATCGAGTATGAACCAAGCCCTGGTCTTACCCGACATCGAGCGGGTGGCCGGCGGTCTGGTGCCGGCTCACTCTCAAGAGGCAGAGCAAGCGGTGCTAGGCGGGCTCATGCTCGACAACAGCACCTGGGACATGATCGCTGATGTGTTGCAGGAGGAGGACTTCTTCTTCCGGCCACACCAACTGATCTTCCGGCGCATCGCCCTGCTTGCGGGTCAGTCGTCGCCCTTCGACGTGGTCACTCTGGCCGAGGTGCTACCCGAAGTGGAGGAGGTAGGCGGTATCGCCTACCTCGCCACGCTCGCCAAAGACACGCCTTCCGTAGCCAACATCGTGGCGTACGCAGAGATCGTCGCCGAGCGAGCACACCTGCGCCGGCTCACGCTGTTCGGCTTCGGCTGCAGCCGGGAGGCCAGTACTCCCGGCGCCAAGGCGGCTGAAGTGCAGGAGCAGGTCGAACAGCAGCTGTTCGCTCTAAGCCAGGACCGCAAAGGTGCCGAGTTCTGCAACGTACCGGCCGCCCTCGACAAGCTGATCGATACCATCGACGAGCGCTTCAACAACCCGACGCTGGTCACGGGGGTGCCGACAGGGCTCACCGACCTGGACACCCTGACTTCAGGGTGGCAGGACACGGATCTGATCATCGTCGGCGCCCGTCCAGGCATGGGAAAAACCAGCTTTCTCCTCAATTGCATTGATGCTGCTTTACAGCGCGACCTGCAGAAGTCTGTGCAGGTATTCAGCCTTGAGATGCCGGCCGAGCAACTATTGCTTCGCCAACTAGCGATCCTCGGCAAGCTGGATGCCCAGAAACTCAAGCTTGGAAGGCTCGAAGACGAGGACTGGACCAAACTCACCTACGCCGTCGACCGGATCAATAAGTACGGCGACCGCCTGGTGATCGATGACCAGGCCGCAGTTACCCCAACGCAGCTTCGGGCTCGCTCCCGTCGCGCCGCCAAGCGATTCGGCCACCCTGCGGCAATCTTCGTTGACTACCTGCAGATGATGCAGTGCTCCGGAAAAGAAAACAGGGCCAACGAGATCAGTGCCATCACCAGCTCACTCAAGGGTCTGGCCAAGGAAATGAGGTGCCCCGTCATTGCGCTGTCGCAACTCAACCGGGAGCTGGAGAAGCGTGCGAACAAGCGGCCCATCAATGCCGATCTGCGCGACGGGGGCTCGATTGAACAGGATGCCGACGTCATCCTTTTCCTTTACCGGGAGGAGTATTACCACCCCGAGACCGAGCACAAGGGCACTGCTGAGCTGATCCTGGGTAAGCATCGCTCGGGGCCTCTGGGCACGGTGTACGCAGCCTTCATCGCCCAGCAGACCCGCTTCGAGAATCTCAATGCCCAGGTCTGGCGGGAGATGCAGTCATGAATCCCCGCGCTTGCAGTTCAATGCCGCACCTCCTGTGGTCTGGGTGGTTTTGGTTCGCACCTTCGACCTTACCACCGGATGCATCCGGCACCCTTTCGCACCTGCCGGCCATCGCCAGCAGGTCGCTGCTCATACCCTGCCCTTCCCTCCGATCGTTCGCCGGCGGGAGCCGGCAAGGAGTTGCTCGATGAGCCCGCAAGCTATGTTGTCTGGGGTCACTCACCAGTGCCGCCACTGCGGCCATCACCTCTGCCGTCGCCTACTGACCTCTCAAGAGTCTTTGGTCTGCAGCGTATGCCACTCTCCGGATGTGGAGCTGCTGCAGCAGGTCGAGCAAGCAGAGGCTGGCCCCTACCACGACACCACCGTGGTCTTCCGCGTCTCCGGCTCCAGCGAGGACGCTGCAGGCCTGTTCAAGACCCTGGATTTGTTGTTCAGGGATGACGGGTTAGCGGAGATCGTCGCCATCGAGTCCGGCAACCAGCTCCAACATCCGGCGGGAGGGCAATGAGATGCTGCCTTTTCACCAACCAGAAACCGACTTGCCCATTTCAGACCTGACAACGCGCGCGCGTGAACGCGAGTGGCTGGAACGGGCCCTCGCCGAATTCGAAGCGAAGGGCGGCAAGGTCCAGGTCGTCGAGACCACCAAACGGTCGGCCTCAGCTCCCGCTTTCGTCATCAGCGCCCGGCGCGAAGAAGCCCTTGAGGCGGAGCGACAAGAGGCCACTGGAGACTCAGCAGCAGCCACCGCCGCGGAGCAGCTATCGGACGAGGCTCTCGTTGCTCTGCTGCGCGCCCGCGCCCTCGTGGGAGATACGTTGCGCACAGCGTCGAGGCGACTGCGTCAGCCACTGGAGCGCTGCCATACCCTGGCCCGCACTCATCGCCTGCCCTTCAAAGTCGGGTATGTGAAAGGGGGTAGCCGCTCATGAGCTGGATCCTCACGGCAACTGGCCGCCGCCTTGACCTTACCGGAAGCATGGCCGACGACATCGATCCGCTGGACCTTGCTCGGGGCCTTTCAAGAGCCTGTCGCTTCGCAGGCCAGACCACAGCGTTCTATTCGGTCGCCCAGCACAGCGTCCTGGCCAGCTATCACGTCCCTCCCGAGGACGCCTTGCCCGCGCTGCTGCACGATGCCGCCGAAGCCTACCTGGGCGATCTCACCGGCCCTCTCAAGCGCCTATTGGTCAGTTATCACCAGGCGCTGCTGACTAGTGCGGCCGACGTCGCGGGGATGGAGCCGGCGAGCTTCATCGAGAAACTGGGTTATCTGCTGCCCATGAACTGGACTATGCCTGTCACCACTCACTCTATGGGCCTGCACGCCAACCGGCCTTTCTACCACCAGCTCGAGCGTCACTTGCTTGGCCTGGTCGCCGAGCGATTCGACATTTCGAAGCGCTACCCCGCGAGCGTGGCGGCCATCGACCTGCGACTACTGGCCACAGAACGGCGCGACCTCATGCCGCGAGATGAGGAGGTGTGGGAGTGCCTGGAAGGCATTGAGCCGTTGCGCATACGGATCGACCCCTGGTCGGCAGAAACGGCCGAGCTGAAGTTTCTGCAGCGCCTTGCTGAACTTACGGATCCACCGACCATGGTTCAGGCGTTGCCTTCCCAGGCCGTCCAGGGCGTGGCCTCAATGACATGCATTGAGGCCCAACTGCTGAAAGCGGGAGGGTCGACTCGATGAAACTCAGCCCATTAGCACAAGCCGCCTATGACCGTGCCGGGGAGCGCCTTCGTCGCAGGTCGACCACACCACAACGGCGCCCCTGGACACATGCCGAAGAAGAGATGTTGCGTCGGCGGTATCCCAGCGAAGTTGCCCGTGTCTTGGCCGACGAACTTGGCCGGGCCGTCTATCGCATCCACGCAAAAGCCAAGCGGTTGGGACTCAGCAAAAGCGAGGACTTCCTCGAGAGTAAGGAATGCCACCGGCTGGATGGATCTCAAGGCCTGAGCTGCCGCTTTGCCAAAGGCCATCAGCCCTGGAACAAGGGCTTGAAAGGAGTTGCGACCGGCGGCCACGCGACTCGTTTCAAACCTGGGCATAAGCCGCAGAACTGGTTACCCATTGGAAGTCTGCGCCTGAGCCAAGAGGGCTACCTCCAACGAAAAGTGACCGATACCGGCTATCCCCCTCGCGACTGGATTGGTGTGCACATCCTTCTGTGGGTAGAGGCCTACGGTCCCGTGCCGGCCGGTCACTGCTTGAGCTTCCGGGATGGCAACAAGCGACACATCACCCTGGACAATCTTGAGCTGGTCAGCCGCGCCGAGCGTATGCGCCGCAACACCATCCATCGCTACCCGCCAGAACTCAAGGACGCAATCCGCACCCTTGGGCGACTCAAGCGTGCCATTCAGGAGGCTGCCGATGAAGAACAAGCTTGAAGACCTACGTAACCATCTCTTCGTGGCCATTGAAGGCCTGCTTGATAGAGAGAATCCGTTGGAGATCGAGCGCGCCAAGGCAGTGGCCCATGTCGGCTCGGTTCTTATCGAGACCGCAAAAGTCGAGGTAAAGGCTATCGAAGTTCTGGGCGGAACTGGCGGGAGCGGGTTTCTCCAACTGAGCCAGGAGAGGAAACCATGAGCCACTCTCCCTCGCTGTCGGTACGCGCCACACACAAGAACGTTCGAGCCCTAATTGCATTTGCCGTCGACGAGGGCTGGGTAGTCACCCGAACCAAGGGTGGCCACCTCAGGTTCACCAAGACCGGCTGCGCACCGATCTTCACCTCTTCAACGCCCAGCGATTGCCGCGCCGGACTCAATGCCCGCGCGCAACTTCGCCGCGCCCAGCCTACGAATGACCTGGACCAATCCCTATGACTACAGTCTCAAAGCGCAGGCAAGCCGCACGCAAACCTGCAGTAAAGGATGAAAAGTTCGTCGTCCGCTTTCCCGAGGGACTGCGCTCTCGGATCGCTGAAGCGGCCAAGCAAGCCAATCGCTCCATGAACAACGAGATCGTTCTGCGTATGGGCCGCACGCTCGAACTGGAGGATGAGGTCTTTCGCCTGAAGCGCGTCATCGACCAGCTGCTGGCGGCGAATGATGGCCCTGGTCGGCACGTATCACGTCCTGCCCTGGAGATCCATGCATGAGCAAGCCCAGCAACGATATGGTCGCTCAGCGCCTATTGGCAGGTGGCTTCCCAGGAGCCAGCACGCCCGTCACCCGCCTGGCGGATCCGATCAAGGAAACCCCCATGGTCCTGACCCTGGACCAGATGGATCCGTACAACCATAACCCGCGCACCACCCGTAATCCGCTCTATGACGAGATCAAGGCCTCCATCCGGGCTCGGGGGCTGGACCAGCCACCTCCGGTGACCCGACGCCCAGGCGAGGAGAAATACATCATCCGCACCGGCGGCAATACGCGCCTGGCGATCCTCAATGAGCTATGGCGGGAAACCAAGGAAGAGCGCTATTTCCGCATCAACTGCCTGTTCCGTCCTTGGTCGGACCGCGGCGAGATCGTCGCGCTGACCGGCCACCTGGCCGAGAACGATATGCGAGGTAACCTCATGTTCATCGAGCGCGCCGTCAGCCTCGAAGCAGCGCGCCAGCTCTATGCTCAGGAAGCGGGCAAGGACATCTCCCAGCGCGAGTTGGTCAAGAAACTCGCCGACGATGGCTATCGGATCTCGCAATCTCATATCAGCAAGATGCAAGAGACGTTGCGCACCTTGGTACCGGCGATTCCTGGCTTGCTTTATTCGGGCCTTGGCAAACACCAAGTCGAAAAGCTTCTGACATTGCGCAGCGCAGCCCTGAAAGCCTGGATTCACTTCAATGGCGAGGAGGCTGACTTCGAGCTGCTGTTCCAGGAAGTGCTCAATGGCTTCGACGGTCCAACCGACAACTTCGTCTTCGATTCCGTCCAGGACAAGCTGATCGGGCAGATCCGCACGGCGCGGCATGTCGGCTATGAGGAGGTGCTCAAGGCGATCGTCGATCATCAGGACAGCAGTCGTCGTGCGCAGCTGGTCGGCGTCCAGATGCCCGATGGGCTCATGCCCCAGATTCCTGAGGTTGCCCTCATACCCGCGATACCCGGGCTGCCGGCGTCGCAACCGGGCGACGGTGGTCAGCAGACACCTACGAACAAACAGACGCCCAAGGCGGGACCTCCCGCGCCCCCACCATCGCTGCCCGAACGGGTTTCGGGGGTTAGCAAGGTGGACGCCGTTGAGCCCCAAACGCCTGCGCGGCAGACTCCGCCCGATCCTGAGCAGCTCTCTGATGAAGAACGCACAGCGCGCTTGAACGGCCACATCGTCACCCCGGATGGCATTGGCCAGAAGGTGCGCGAGGTGCAACGACGGATCGCCGCCGAGAGCGGCGAAACCCTCCCCGATTTCAACAGCGATGCCCTGCGCGCCATTCCCGTGCAGGTCGGTGGCCTCCATGCGATCTCCGATGTCTGGTACATCGAGCGCAACCTCGATGACCCAGAGTCCTTGCGCAAGGTGCTGCGCATGCTCGCTTTCGAAATCGCAGAACTCTCTGACGTGCCGGGTGAGGTGCTCATCTCGACCGAGCTGGGGTTGGGCTTTGCCCTGATCAGCCCTCGCACCGAGCTGAGCAAGCGCGGCATTACCACCTGGCAACTCCTGCAATCGCTGGGCGGCATGTATCGCTATGCCGTCTCGCGCGAGCCGGACGCAGCGGCGGCGCTTGCCGCAAGCGTGGCCGAGGAAACCGCCACCTTCGCGCTGACCCTCGGCCAGTTGCTGATCGGTAACCCGCTCTTTGACAGCTCGCCCGCCAGCCTTGAAGGCCGCATGCCCGATGTTGCCGTCGTGAAGCTGTTCCGGGTGATCCGTCTCGCTCGCCGTCTGATCGAACTCGAGGCCGGGCACTAGCCCGGTCGCCTTCTGGACCTACGCATTAGGAAGTCGCCAATGTCCACGAAGTACAACTCTATGAACCAGGCGTTGATGGACCTGATCCTCAACCATCTGCGCAACGGTCAGGTCCAGCGCTGCCTCGACATAGGTCTGGACATCGAGGTCTTGAACCAGCTGCGTCAGCCACAGGCGCACAGCATCCTGAAAAATGCCCCCGCGCGCTGGTGCAAGATCCAGATCGATCTCGACATGGTCAAGCGCCTGCTGGAGAACTGCGAGCGGGATGAGCGCGAGACCCGCCTGGTCCATCGCGCCATCCAGTTGGGCGCCACCAACGGCATGATCCGCGAGTTCTTTGGCATGGGGCCCAGCGAGATCAGCGTGCTGCGTCAGCTGCTGAATGTTCCAGGTCGCTCCGGCAGGGTGGCGGGGCTTAGCGACACCAAACAGGTCTGGTATCGCTTCCTCGACCTCATGAAAACCCATGGAGTCGACTATAAGGACCCCGTGGCGCTGCTCGACATCTGCATGCTGATCACGGAGGAGCTCAACGGCCCCCTGGAGTCCATCAAGGACAAGCATGACCAGATCACCCTTGCCCTGATTTGGAACCTCGTACAGACCTGGATTAACGAGGGCCTCTACCCATCGAAAATCGCTAAGGCGCCGTTGCTGCTTATCGCTGATGCACGGCGGCGACGTGACAGCCAGTTGCCGGACGAGCAACCGGGACTGTACGCCATACCCCCGGTGGACGAACAGGATGACGGACTCGGGCAACTGAGCCTGATCGAGCTGGATTCGGTAGAAGGCGATAACAGGTGAAGACCCCTGCTCCACGTGGCTCCTCTCTGATCAGTCGCGCCTTGGACATTGCCGCCTCTCATTTGAATGTCCATGTCCAAGCCCAGCGCGACCATAAGCAAAAGACCGGCGAAGACCTACCAAGGGACTTCGCCGGCATCGTATTCAGCGGCAACCCCCACGAGACCGTTCCGCGTCGCCTGCTGCTAGATGATCGACTTTCTCCACTAGAGCGCAACGCCTGGCAGGTGTTTCGCCTGCTCATGAACGGCGACGGTGTCACGGCGTTCCCCACCTATGACCAGTTGCGACCGTACCTCGGCAACAACCCCGGCCGGCCGGCTTCTCGCGAGACGGTGGCCAAGGCCCTGATCGTCTTGCGCCTGACGCGCTGGCTGAGCCTTGGGCGCCGTGTCCGCGATGCGATCACAGGTCATGTCCAGGGCAACATCTACATCCTGCACGACGAGCCGGTGGCCTATTCGGAAGCCATCCAGCTCGATCAGGACTTTCTCCCGCTGGTGGCCAACGGCCTTGAGCATGCAAACAGCGCCGTCCGCGAGATCGCCGGCCTGACCTTTGACGAGATGTTGGTCAGCGAGACCCAGGAGTTGCCCACCCGAGTCGAGGTGTTTAGAGAGCGCTTTCGTGTCCAGGGGCTCGAGGATCCAGCCCGCGCGGCCACGCCGCCGCCTGAGTTCGGAATCCGAACTCAGGCGGCGGTCACCATGAATCCGCAGAGTTCGGATTCCGAACTCGGTCAAAAAAGCCCGGCGGACCCGCTCTCAACCCTCAGTTCGGATTCCGAACTCAGTCCAAATCAGAGGGTTTCGCCCTTAGTTCGGAATCCGAACTCATCTAGTACGAATACAAATACAGATACTGATGTATGTAAAAGCTCTGTACAGCGTGAGCAGGCGGACGCGACTTGGGTTTGGCCTGCTGCCTATCAGCAGCTGACGGCCGAGCAGCAACAGCACGCCCAGCGGGCAATCTCGACTGTCAGCGTTGAGTCTCGGGCGTCGGTGGTCAGGCAATGGGGTGCTCGCTGCGCCGCTGGTGGAGTCGCCAAACCCCTTGGCTACCTGATGAAACTAGTCCAGAAGGCCCTGACGGGAGACTTCAACGCCCAGTGGCAGCCCGCCACCGTGCCTAGAGCCACGCCTCCTCGACCTGCCCCGATACCACCTGCGCACCCCGCCATGCATCGCTTTGAGCCGACGGCTGTTCAGCCCAAAGCGGTAGGGGATGCCCAGACCGGGCGCGACGCCTTGAAGGGCATTCGGAAAATGATGGGCCGGGGAGGTGCAGATTGATGGTTGATCACCTCTTTTGCGCTGAGAGTGATTCCACTGGAATCACTTCCAACATCGACACTCTGGGTGATTCCACTGTAATCACTGCCAGCACCGAAGCTGTGGGTGATTCCCGAGGAATCACTTCGGCTACCATCTCCCAGGGTGATTCCCGGGGAATCACTTCGGCCACCGTCTTCCAGGGTGATTCCCGGGGAATCACTTCGGCCACCGTCTTCCAGGGTGATTCCCGGGGAATCACTTCGGCCACCATCTCCCAGGGTGATTCCCGGGGAATCACTTCGACCACCGTCTTCCAGGGTGATTCCCGGGGAATCACTTCGGCCACCATCTCCCAGGGTGATTCCCGGGGAATCACTTCGGCCACCATCTCTCAGGGTGATTCCCGGGGAAGCCCGTTAAACAGCCAAACTCCCGGTTGTGCCGCGGGTATCGCCAGCTTCGAACTAGTCCGCAAACAACCTCCACGGACGGAAATACGGTTTCCCGCTGCCACCCGGCGTCAGTCTCGGCACCCTGCCCGGGCATCATCTCTCAATCTAAGGAATCCTTCTCATGGCTGACACCTTTCAGCTCAACCTGGGCTCGCTCAGATCGAGCATCGATCTCACCCTACACACCCACCATGCCTCGCGGCTCTGGTTCGGGCGGCAGCGCTCCGACAACAAGCCCGGCATGATCGGGCTGTCCGGCTTTGCCAACGTCATCAACCGCATCTCTACTGGGGCCTCCAAAGACGATCCTTACTCCGATCTCTTCCTCATCATCATCGAGGACAAGATCGAAGAGTCGGAGCAGCAGCTGACCGCGATCGACGAACGACTGGACCAGGCGATGGCCCTCTTGCCCAAGCAGCTCGATGTGGGGACCAACCTGTCGCTGCAACCTCTCAAGCTGCCGCTGTATCTGAACTCCCCGCTGGCCTTCAAGGGCGTCTACCTGCTGACCCGGTATGACGAATTGGTACGCCGGATCCTGCTCGCCGCCCACATTGGCCTGATCGATAGCCGTTCCAGGGAAATGTGGCTCGACGAAGGCGCCGCCGTGCTTCGCCGGCTGTATGGCGTGGGCCAACGCTACAAGGGTTATAGCGGTGCCTCGCGCGATGACATCGCCGCCAACAACGCCCGGGCCATCAACGCCCAGCAGATGTACGCCTTCCTCGACATGCCCCAGGACGTTCTCGAGGGCACCCGTCGCAGCAAGTTCGCCCCCGCGATTCAGCGCGCAGGCGAGGCTCCGACCAGCCCCCGGAGCGGCGATGACGACTTCGGTGACAGAGATAGCGCCGGCGAGGATGAGCCCTTGGGTGCATTGAGCCGCGTACCGAGCACCAGCGTGATCGGTGAGACTTGACGACCATGGCACTGCAACAGTCCAGTCGCAGTTCAAGCGCAGCAGACCTGCAACAGGCCGCCTTCCAGCCCCTGCAACAAGGTGACTTCGCGACCCTGCAACACGCGCCCTTCTTCAAAGGGCTTTTAAAACCCTTTAAGGGACCCTTTAAAGGTAAGGGGGAGCTGGACCATTTGGCTGAGCAATGCCGTTCCCTTGAGGCTGACCTGAACGTCCTGGCTCAGGAGCGGATCCTCGCCCAGGCCAGGCGGTTTCCCTTCAGCCTGCTGCCCATCCGCATGACTCATCAACACACCTCGGCGGGCCCCGTGTTCCTGCGCTGGCAGCAGAGCGGAACCCGCAAGATGGGCGTGGGGCTGTGGGCCCAGCTCTGCCGTGATCCCCGGACACCCGAGACGCTGCTTGCAGACCTACTCGCCCTGGAGCGGCAGCGCATCGCGTTGAACATGCAAATCAGCCTGGTCCACACCATCGGCCGGCAGGCCGCCGAGTGCGCCGAGAAGATGGCCCAGGCCGATGCCGTTTACACAGAACGGCTGCAACAGATCACTCAATCCCGCGGCACAGACGCCGCATCCCAGCAGGAGGCCAAACATGGGCACAGCAGTAGTGTGGGAAGGCAACATCGGCTCCGATCCGGAGTACCGCAAAATCCAGAAAGGCAATAACGAGCCTCGGCATCTGCTGCGGCTCAATGTCTACTTCGACCGCAGCATTCGGCTCGCGGACGGCAGCTACGAAGACCGGGGAGGATTCTGGGCAAACGTCGAGTGGTGGCACCAGGATGCAGAAAGCTACAGCAGTCTGTTCCAGAAAGGGATGCGTGTACTGGTCGATGGGGTAGCGGTCATGGATCGCTGGAAGGACGCCAACGGGTTGGAGCAGGCGGCATTGAAGCTTGAGGCCTCGCGCGTGGCCATCCTCCCGCACCGGCTGGTCTCGGTGGAACTGGGCCAGCGTTCGGGCAACGGCCAGGCGCGGCAGAGCACTGCTCCGCAGCCGGCACCGGCGGCGCCGACTTCGGACGACTTTGACGACGACATCCCCTGTTAGGGGTCTTTGAAATTGGCGCCGCCCCTACGTGACGCTTCAGGTGATGGGAGGCCCGTTCAACGTGAGCCTCCCGTTCCGCAGGCCTGGCTCGCTGGGGAAAAAAATCGCCAGATCGTGAAGCTGCTGGTAGAGGCGAAGCGACTTGTTCGGGGCACTCTCGGCCATGCCTCATCTCCTCGGACCAGGCATTTGGGGCGCGCCTCGACGTGAAACTGCTGGACCAGTCGACTTCCTCAGCGGGGCACTGCCATGGCGAAGAGAGCTGCTGCAGAAACGAAACTCAAACCGCATGACCGACGTTCGGGCGCCCTCGCCCATGCGGCCACAGCGAAGGCCGGCGCCGAGGCAGCCATGGCCCGGGCGGGATTGCACACCTGCCCCTATACCCACCCGCCGTTTCGGGCATCGTGGTTGAAGGGCTACCAACGAGCGGCTCAGCTGACGCTCGATGTCTGACTCGTGGTCTAGTACGGATCGACCTTGGCGAAAATCGCACTATCGATCTCCGTAGCGCTAGCTAGACCACAAACGCGAACTGATCGACACTTTGTCCCTCTATCGCGAGCTGCCGAGGCAACGTTCATGAGTTTTCATACTGAATTATGGATCCAGCTGGAGGAAGGCCGGGCGGCGGATGTCGAAGGCATCCGTGATCACCTGACAAGCTACTTGGATCGGAACGCGCTTCATCACGTCGTTTACAACGACCTGATCACCGCTTTCTCGTCAGGCAACTCAATCTTCAATCTGGATGGCTGGTCTGTGCGAGCACTGCTCGCCGAAGTTTCGAAGCAACTACCCAAACTTGAGTTCGCAGCCCGAGGCGTAGGTGAGGAAATAAGGGACACTTGGGTTCGTGAATTCGCTGGAGGTGAGCAAAGCTTCGAGGCTGGCCCCTGGAACGAGTAGCTTAACCGGCGGCAACCTAACGGCGGCAGGTTGAGGTTGTAGCTTCCATCGCTCAGCTGAACCTCTGATCCTCCGCGGCATTGAACGCGGAGGTCCCTCATGCTGCTTTTCGTCGCGGTGCTATTCGGCTGTTTGATCGGGGTCGACGTTAACCACCTGAGGCCCCAGTACTTATCGCCGAGCAAAAGATGAGGCAACCCTCGCTGCGCAATGCGGCAGGTACCTCCCAGTTGCTGCAGCGGGCCGTCTGCGACGGCTACGACTTCGGCCTGAAGATGCCCTACATCGAGGGCGCCAACCGCCTGCTCACGGCCCGCGGTGGATCCTTCATTCGCCGAGGCGAGCACCCGTTGTGGCGGTTCTGGCGGGTGCCCCAGCGTCGATTACTGGACGACCTGGAGGTGCTCTTCCACCAGTTGGTGGAGTTGGCCGATGGCCGTTTCGCCCAGGACTGGTCCGTCTTCAGCCGCAAGATCGCCGATGCCCAAGCCGACGTCCGGAGGGATCTCTTCATCTGGGGCATGCGGCTACGGATTGCGCCGCTGTCCGGTGGGGGTGTGGTGCTGTCCGGTGACTACCACCCGGGGTGCGTCGCCGTGGCCAAGCGCATGCGCGGCGCCTTCCTCTCCAGCAGTCGCGCCTGGCGGGTGCCGGCGTCAGCGGAGCTGCTGCGAAGCAACCTCATCCTGGAGCTGGGACTGCTCGAGGAGCAGTTCGAGATGCTCGACGTGCTCCAGGAGCTGCTGTCAGACGGCTCCATCAGCACGGCGCGGGACGTCACGTCGATGTCGATTGGCGGGCCGCCCCAGGAGCGAGCGTCGTGCTCGGTCGAAGAGGGCAGTGAAGCGGATGTCTACCTGGCCGCGGTACCGGACATCACGACTACCAGCTGGACGCTGGAAGCCATCGACGCCGAGCTCAAGCCGTTTTCACTGATGTCGCACCAGCCGGCCGGCATCCGGCACCTGCTGCAGCGGACCAGCGCATTACTGGCGGACGATATGGGGCTGGGCAAGAGCCGTCAGGCGGTGATCGCCGCCGGCATCCAGTCCGCAGGTCGCCCGATCCTGGTGGTGGTGCTAGCCAGCCTGGTAATCAACTGGGAGCGGGAGATCCAGGCGGTCTATCCGGACGCGCGGATCGCCCGGCAGCGGTATCTGGCGGACGCCCAGTGGGTGATCGTCAATTACGAACGCTTGGGCGACTTCGTGGCCATCGCCGGTCAGTTCGCCGTGATGATCGTCGATGAGGCGCACCGGCTGAAGGAGCCAACCGCGGCCTGGACCCGCAATGGCTTCGACATCGCCGCCAAGGTGCCCAACCGCTACCTTCTGACCGGGACGCCGGTGCTCAACCGGGAGTCGGAACTGCATACGCTGCTGCGCCTGTCCGGCCACCCCATCGGCCAGCTGCCGCTCAAGGACTTCTGTGAGCGCTTCGCCGGCAGTCCTGAATTCCGCCAAGCGCTGCGCGCCGAGATCTGCGACTGGATGCTGCGCAGGCGCAAGGACGTCCTCCCCGACCTCAAGGGCAAGCAGCAGCAGACCGTACCGGTGGTGCTCGATGAGCGGCAGCAGCATGAGTACAACGCTATCCGCACTGCGGATCGACCCGTCTTCGCGCGACTGGGACAACTCAGGCAGTTGCTGGAGCGGGTCAAGGTGCCGGTGGTGATGGAGCTGCTGACCGAGCTGGAGCCTGACGACAAGGCGATCCTGTTCTGTGAGTACAAGGAGACGGTCGCCACGTTGCAGGCACTGTGCGCAGCCGCTGGCATCTGTTGTGTCACGCTGGTGGGGACCGACAGCGTGACCAAGCGGCAGAAGGCGATCGATCACTTCCAGCAAGACGCCGACTGCCGGGTCTTTATCTGCACCACGTCAGCAGCCGGCACCGGCAACAACCTGACTGCGGCCAATTACGTGTTCTTCCTGGGCTTGCCCTGGACGCCCGGCCAGCAGGACCAGGCCGAGGATCGGGCGTATCGCAACGGCCAGCAGCGGCTGGTGGTGGTGAAGATCCCGCTGGTGGAGAACAGCATCGATCTGCAGCTGTGGCAGATGCTCCAGGACAAGCGGCGGATCGCCTCTGATCTGATTGAGCCTGATGCCATTAAGCGCGTGCAATCCGAGCTTGCAGGTAGCTTTTCCTAGCAATTCCAGGCCTTTGACTAAAAAAACTGAAGGTCACGGGGCCAGAATGCCACAGTCGCCTTCTAACGTTTTCTTATGCTCGCAAAGTTGTTCATACCGATCCGGTATATCTGTCGACGTCCCTGGCACTAAGGGTGAACTCGGATGTACGTTATTCGACCACCCCTCTCTAAACCCAGCATTTACGTGCCCCGGCTCGGTTCGGTCCTCAGGATACCCCCACTACCGAACAGCTTATCCACGTATTATCCACAGCCACAAACGTGAAAAACGCGACATCTAGTGGCGTTTGCCTGCCAATACCACCATATATAGCAGTTGATCGCTATGACCTGGGACGGCGAAACACCCCCCTGTCAAGACTGTCTCTCCCTGCAACAGGGGCTTATTCTGTCGCCCATACATGAGGTTAAAGACACCGTCATGACACGGATCAAAAACTCCACTTATTGTGCTGTAGATACCCAAAGGCACTATAGGTAGCATTTGAGATGAAAGGGCCACCTCAGCTGAGGAGGCTCGGCAGGGATGCCGATAATGAGGGTGGTCAAAAGCCATCCTGGAGATAGGATACGGGTGGACTGCGACTAGCTTCCGACGGCGCACCGCAGCCACCCGTGGCTCCGAAATGACACTGGTGAGCAGCACTTCGGAAGGCCGTATTTAACGCCCAGCGTGATTATCACGTCAACGCGTTTTACTGACGGCTGAGGGATCGCTCACCCTCCGAAAACGTCTGGACCACGAGGAATCAGACATGAGCAATATCTCTCGACGTCGCCGTATTCGGCGCATTCCACGCATCAGAACCGTACTCGTCCACCGCTATCGGCGCTTCCGCTTTGGCCGCTGGGAGGACGTTTGCCAGCACTACCGCAGCCTGCCTCAGCCACAGCTTGTCTTCGATTTTGGGGACGCATGAGCATGGCCAAGCATATTCGTGGAAACGGCGACGGCCCCAATGGGGAAAACCAGTCCTACACCATACAAGGCCGTGGCACCGTGTCGCGGCCCCAATTGGTGAAGGAAGTTGAGGCAGGCAAGCATCCCGACTTTGGGATCATGACCCGCAACGGAACGCCCTATGTTCGAGCTCACCCTGATGGACAGAAAGGCAACAACGTAGATCGGGATTGAGCAATCTGTAAGGCCAGGGATGGCCTACTCCTAACCTCTTTCGCTCTAGTTACGGTTATCTCCTGCTTTCAGTTAGGCGCGCTGGCACCGTGACCCCCATCACGAATTGGGGCCACGCCGCACATGACCTGGAAGCTATCCTCCCTCCCTCCGCTGGCACTCGCCGCCGCTCTGGCTGGCTGCGTTGCGCACGAATCCGCCCCGCCGGCTGCCGGCCCCGACAGCTCGCGCAATCCTGAGCTGCTACAGCCCGATCTCTACCCGAAAGGCGCTGTGTCAGAACCCCAGGTCCGGTACGGCCGTTATACCCTGGTAAATACCGCGCCGGAGACCGAGCAGCGGGACCTGATGGCCCAGATCATCGACGTAAACATCCCGGCCAACATGAAGCCGACCGTTCGCGACGCGATGCAGTACGTGGTCAATCGCTCCGGTTATAGCCTGTGCGGCCCCGAGCAGGGACACGTCAATATCCTCTTCACCCGCCCGCTGCCGGCGGCCCAGTACAAGCTGGGCCCCATGAGCTTGCGCAACACCCTGCAGGTGCTGGCCGGCCCGGCCTGGCGGGTCAAGGTCGACGAGGTTGTGCGGTCGGTGTGCTTTGTACTGCGCCCGGGCTATCAGCTGCCGGAAACGTCGCGCCTGGCCACGGCGCCCACTCTGCCAGCCGCGACGGCGCGGACCTCGGCTCCTCCGGCCACGCCCACCGCCTCCACTGTCACGACGTCCGCAGTGGTCGCCAGCACTCCCCTGCAGGTGCAACCAGCGTCCACGGCTACGCAATCGGCGCCCCCTCTAACCGCGGCCAAGGGCACGGCAGCCCTGGCCGCCACCGAGCACCATCGTGCGACTCCGGCCAAGGACGGCCCTTCTCATTCCGCTCCAGCGACTGGCCTGTCTGGGCAGGCAGTGTCTACCCGTGCACAGCCGTCCACCACCCAGCCCTCAGCGGCGTCTCGCGCCAAGTCCAACGCAGTGGCAACCGCGCCGAGACCCGCTACGGCGTCGAGCAGTTCGACGACCAGCAGTCTCTACGGCCAGCCCTCGGTCCGGCTGACCGAGCCGGCGTCCGCCATGAGCGAGACCTGGGATGCGCCTGTGGGCAGCACGCTCAGGCAGTCGGTCGAGGCGTGGGCCAAGCGGGCCAGTGGGCAAGGACCCAGTTGGCGAGTGATCTGGGAAGCTGCTGACCTCGACTATCCCATCGAGGCCGCCCTCCACTTCCGCGGCACCTTTGCCGAGGCCATCGCCCAGATTTTTCCGCTCTACGACGGCGCCCGTCGCTCGTTCGTCGTCGACGTCAACACCAGCCAGCGCTTCGTCGCCGTGGCCGAGAGGAAAAAGCTATGATCCACTCCCTTCGCATTAGCGCTCTTGCCGCGGCGTTTCTTCTCACCAGCTGCTCGGTACAACGGGTCGACCAGTCAGCCCAGCGGGCCGAGGACGATGCGGCAATCGCAGGCCAGTACACCGCGCTGCTGCGCAATCAGCAGCAACAGCCCAGCCGCGAAACCGTCGTGTTCAGCGACAAGCCCTGGGTCTCGACCCAGCCGGTGGTGGCCAAGCGCGGTATGCCTTCGGCCCAAGACTGTGAGCTCAGCTATCGCCCGTCAGGCAGTGTCGGCATCACCGAAATCGCCCAGTTCATCACCAGCCAGTGCGGTATCGCCGTCCTGGTGTCGCCCGATGCGCTGAATCCTAACGCGGCCTCAGTCGGGACACAGCCAGCCGGCTCTGGCCCTGCACCAATCGGAAATCCAAGCCCTGATAGCCTGGCGGGCCTGCTGCCTGCAGGCGTCATCACCAATCCGGCCACCATGGGCGCAGCCACTGCCAGCGCCGGTGTCGGGTATCGGGGGTCCGACTTCACAGGTTTTGGCGGCAGTAGCCAGGTCAGCGGTCTCAAGTACAGTGGCAAAGCGTCGGGTCTGCTTGATGAGGTAACCGCGCGCCTGGGCCTGGGCTGGCGGTACTCGCCCGTCGAGCGAGCGATCAGGATCAGCTACTTCGAGACACGGGTCTTCGATGTCTGGTCCTTCGGTGACAAGCAGGTCATCGCCAGCACCGTGAAATCCGGCATGGCCACGGCCGCCGGCACCAGTGGGTCGACCTCTGCTGGATCGAGCACCAATGCGGGCGTGTCGGGCGACTCAGGCAGCAACCAGAGCACCACCGTGACACTGGAGTCCTCGATCCTGCAGGACATCCAGAACAACGTGAAGGCGATGCTCAGCGTGGCCCCTGCCGGGCGCATGTACCTGGCGCCCTCTACCGGCACCCTGACGGTCACCGACCGGCCAGAAGTCCTCTCACGTATCGAGGCTTACCTCAACGCTACCAATCGCAGCATCACTCAACAGGTGCTATTCAATGTGAAGGTGTTCGAGGTCACGCTGACCGATTCGGACCAGCTTGGTCTCAACTGGGCAGCGGTCTACCGGTCACTAAATGCCAAATGGGGCCTGTCCCTTTCCAATACGGTATCCGGCATCAGCACCAATGCGGTCGCTGGCTCGGTGGGTATCGTCAATACCGCCAAGTCGGCCTGGGCCGGCTCCAATGCGATAGTCAAGGCGCTGGCCGAGCAGGGCCGGGTATCCAACGTACGCTCGCCATCCGTCACGACCCTGAACATGCAGCCGGCACCGCTGCAGATCGGCAATGTTCAGGGCTATCTGGCGTCAAGCTCAACCACCACCACGGCATCGGTCGGCTCCAGTACCTCACTCACGCCAGGGACCATCACCAGCGGCTTCAACATGACGCTGCTACCGCGCGTACTCGACAACGACGAGCTGCTGCTGATGGTTTCGATCAACATGAGCAGCAAGCCGACGTTCCAGACGTTCACGAGCAATGGGTCGAGCGTCCAGTTGCCGGACTACGATGCGAAGTCGCTCTCTCCCAAGGTTAAGCTTCGTAGCGGGCAGACACTCATCCTGTCGGGGTTCGAAGAACTCAGCGAGAACGCCAAGAAATCCGGTGTGGGCGACCCTGGCTTCTTCGGACTGGGCGGTGGCCGGACGCGCACCTCGGGCCATAGCGTCCTGGTCGTGCTGATCACGCCTATTGTGACGGGCTGACGCCATGGCTATCGCTACTGCTGCCACTGCCGTGCCCCAGCAGAACGTCCAGATCCTGAGCTATCACGGCCGGCAGTTCGTCTCCGGCCTGGACTGGCACCCCCTGGACAGCCCCACCGCCTACATGAAGGAAGCCCGTGAGTACGGGCGCCGCCACAAGATGGACATCATCGCCATCCGCCGCGCGCGCAACGTCATCCAGGCGGGCTTCGTCGCGCGCAGCGCGGGCGCCATGAAAGGCATGTACTCCCTGGCAGCGACCCTCGCCGGTCAACTGGGCGACTCCTGGCTGGCTGCCTGGCGGATCGCTCCGGACGAACCGCGCTATGCGCTGGTCGCCGTCTTGGATGGGGCGATCATCCCAAACGCTGACCTGGTGGCCTCGGCCGCAGATGTGCAGAAGCGCGTCGCCCAGTTGCTGAGCCGCTCCATCACCTTCGATGCCATGTTCTTGCCCGAGGAATTCGGGCTAGGTGGTCAGCTGCTGGACATCGAGGCGCTGCTGCAGCCGGGCAATCTCAAGCGCGAGTACGCCCTGCGCCCACTCGCCTTCGGCATGAGCACAGGCGAATGGGTCAAGGTGGGCGTCTTGGGTCTGGCGGTGACGGCGGGCGCCGTCGGTTACCTCCAGTGGCAAGCACACAAGCAAGAAGTGGCTCGCCGGGCAGCAGCGGCGGCGGAGGCTGCTCGCCTGGCAGAGCTACAAGCCCTGAGTCAACGATCAGGAGAGCAACTGCCGGTGCAGGCCCTGGAACACCCCTGGGCGAAACGTCCTGGGGTCGCCACCTTCCTGCAGACCTGTAACGGCGCCATTGATCGGCTGCCGCTGGCGATAGCCGGCTGGCGGTTCACGTCCGCCCAATGTGATGGCGTGTTGCTGTCCACCAACTACAGGCGCGAAGGCAACAGCACCGCTGTCGATTTCCTGGCCGCCACCGAGGGGCATTTCGCTGACCAGCCAGCCTTCTTCGATGAAGGCAACGGCGCCGCCCTGAAACTGACCTTCGAACCGCCGTTGGCGGGTGACGATGAGCTGCTGGAGGCGTCCCCAGCCCTGGCCGACCTGACCTCCTGGCTCCATGGCCAAGGCCTGGCACCGACCATCAAGGAGATGGCGGTCGTGGTGCCGATGCCAGAGCCCTTACCTGGCCAGCCGGCCCCCCAGGCACCGCCGCCGCCGGACTTCAAACACTTCGAGCTGAGCTTCAACACCGCGCTGCCGCCGGCCATCGTCCTCCAAGGCATACCCAACCAGGGCCTACGGCTGCGTGAGATCAAGACCCTTCTGCAAAGCGATCAGCTGGCCTGGTCGGTGACTGGTGACCTCTATGTCAAATGAGCTTTCCCGCGCCGTGATCGGCGCCCTGATGCTGACACTGGCCGGGCCGCTCCTGGCCGCAGAGGCGAAGTCGTCCGCCCCGGACGGCATCACAGTGGGCGAGCTGTCGCAGGTACAGAGCGAGACGATCCTCTACAAGGCCCAGGTCGAGCGGGCCAAGGCGCTGCGCGAGCTCAACGGCGACGGCGCTCAAGCCGCCACGGCCACGCAACCCCGCTACCTACCGCAGCCTGTCGCGACGCCAGGCAATCGCATGAACGGCGCCACTGAGCAAGGCGGCGCGGTCGAACAGTTGCCGGTAGTCAAGCTGGTCTACAGCGCTGGCCACGCGCTGCATGCAACCCTGCTCTACAGCGGTGGCTTCGAGATCGATGCTTCCCTGGCGTCGACCGACCTCCCGGGCGGCTACCGCGTCGCCAGCCTGAGCTTGGACAGCGTCGTGCTGAGCAAGGGTGGCAGACGCTTCCCGCTGGGTTTCTCCAATCGCCCGCCGAGCTATCCCGTCGCCGCAGCTCCGCAAGCCTCGCCGTTGCCGGTGACCTTCACACCCATGACTTCAACGCCTCCGGTCCCGGTTGAGCCGCCGTCACCCATTGCACTGCCCGGCTCCTTGCCGACCGACCTGAAGCCTTGAGACGCCAACCATGAGCACTATCACCCCTATCGAATCCATTCCCGATGAGCTGCACGACCATGCTCGGGCGGCTGGTGAGCAGGCCGCTACCGACCTGGCCAGCGCGCTCGCTGCAGTGCCGCGCCAGACACGCCGTGTTCTGACCGCTGAGGGCGCCCCCTGGGGGGAGATCAAGACGGAGTTACGCCAGTTACTCGCTCTCGTCGAAGGCCCGCGCACCACCGATGATCCTCAGTTGTTGGTCTCGGCCCAACACCTGCGCGACCCCTACGTTCTGGCGTTTATGGGTCAGTTGGACCGGGCCGGTCTCGACTACCAGGTGGTGCCCAGCACCCTGAGTGAGATCCAGGCGCTGTACCAGGTGGAGGCGGCCGGGGGCCGTGTCTCGGCAACCATCGATAGCACCTCGCGTCAGCAGGATGTAATCCGCCTGCTGGGCGAAGCGCACGCCCGAGGTGCCTCCGATGTTCACTTCGTCGTTGGCCGCCACATCACTCGGATCCGCTTCCGGATCCACGGCCTCATGAGCGAGTACGGCCAGATTCAGAGCCACGATGGCCGAGAACTCTGCTCAGCGCTGTACAACTCGATGTGCGATGTCGCCGAGGAGCACTACCAGTCGGAAATTCCTCAGGACGCCCGGGTCAAGCATACCTTCGTCGCTCAGTTGGGTCTGTTCGGCGCGCGGGTTGCGACCCGTCCGCTGGTAGACGGGCCGCTCATGGTGCTTCGCCTGCTATCTGATGACCAACGCAAGCAATCGTTTCAAGAGCTGGGCTTCCTGCCCGAACAGGACGCTCTCCTCGCTCGTCTTCGCCGGCTGCCCTACGGCGTAAATCTCATTACCGGACCAACCGGTTCGGGCAAATCGAAAACCCTGCAGGTCACCCTCAACCTGATCGAGGAGGAAACCGGGGGCACCCGGCATATCCTGACCGTCGAGGATCCGCCGGAGTATCCGATCAAGGCAAACCAGTCCCCGCTTGGCCACAACGAGACCTGGGACCACGCCATCTCCAACCAGCTACGCCTGGATCCGGACATCATGATGCCGGGTGAGATACGCGATCTGCTTTCCGCCCTGGCAGCTTTTCGAGGCGGCATGACGGGTCACCAACTGTGGTCGACGCTGCATACCAACAATGCGGTGGCCAGCCTGCAACGGCTGATCGACATGGGCGCTGATCCTAACCTCGTGACTGATCCTGCGTTGCTGACAGGGATCATCAACCAGTCGCTGCTGCCAGTGCTCTGCCCTCATTGTTCATTACCGCTCGACAGCCATCGCGCGGGGCAGGAGCAGGCCCTCCTTGAACGTCTGGATCTGGTGATGGACCCGACTCACGTGCGTCTGCAGGGTCCTGGTTGCGAACACTGCCGCCACCTGGGTGTGACCGATCGTAGCGTTGCAGCGGAGGTTCTGCTGCCCAGCTACCGCTTCATGCGGATCTTCCGCGAGAAAGGGGCGGGTGAAGCACGTAGCCACTGGGTGAAGGAAATGGGCGGGATCACCAAGATCCAGCACGCCATTCGTAAGGTGGCCGCCGGCCAGGTCGATCCGCGGATGGCCGAGACCATCGTCGGCCCGCTGGACTTCGATCTCTTCGTCCTGGAGCAGACCCATGCTCAGTAGACTCTTGGACGGTTGGACGGCCTTCGCCGATGGTTGGTACGCGAAGCAGTTTGGCGCCAAGGAGCGCATCCAGTTCTACGAGAGCCTCTGTGCGCTCCTGGAGAACGGCGTCGGCATCGACGATGCTCTGGAGGAGGTGCGCGACATCTTCAGCGACAACGGCAAGCGGAGTCGCGATCCGACCGCGCTGGCCACCTCGGGCATCATCCAGGCGGTGCGTAACGGCAGATCGTTCGGCGAGGCCTGTCAGCGCTGGATGCCCTATCAGGAGACAGCCATCATCGCCGCCGGCGAGCGCTCTGGGGCACTGGTTCAGGCCTTCCTGGATTGCGTGAAGATGATCGAAGCACGCGGTCGGATCCTGTCGCTGATCCTGTCTGTGACCGTGTATCCGGTGATGCTCTGGGCGATGATGGCCTACCTGCTCCACGTCATCGCTTCGCGCATGGTTCCCGCCATGACCCGCGTCTCCAACCCGGAAGGCTGGACAGGCATTCCCTACCTGCTTTACCTGGTCGCCACCTATGTCAACAACTGGGGCCTGCTGACCCTCATCAGCGTGCTCAGCGTGATCACGCTGGCCATGGGCTCGCTGCCCTATCTCACCGGCCCCATACGCGTCAGGCTGGACCGTCTGCCGCCCTGGTCCATCTACAAGGCGCTGTACGGCTCAACGTTCCTGCTCAACGTCTCGGTGATGCTCAAGGCCAACATCAATCAGATCGAGGCCTTGCACTCCCTCCAACGCGGCGCCAATCCCTGGCTGCGAGAGCGGCTGGTCGCCGCCATCTACGGGGTCAACCAGGGCAAGAACTTTGGCGAGGCCCTGCGTCTGGCAGGCCACGAATTCCCCGACAAGACCGCCGTTCAGTTCCTTTGCGTGCTGGCTTCCCGGAAAGGCTTCTCCGAGGCGATCCACCGCTTCAGCAACCGCTGGATCGAGCAAACGCTCAAGCAGGTGGAGCGCTACACCAAGGCTTTCCTCACCTTCTCGACCATCGCCATGGGGCTCTTGATGCTCCTGGTCGTCAGCGGCGCATTCAGCCTGCAGAGCAACGTTGCCAGCCTCCACCACTAGACCCACCACCCAAGGAGCCACCATGAGCCAACCCTGCACCAGCCTCACTTCCGCCGACGTTGAAGCGTCGCACAACACGGTAGAGTCCAAGCCATTTCGCCTGCCGCCGCGTCACCGGCAGCGTGGCGTCTTCAGCCTGGAAATGATGTTCGTCCTGATCATCGCCGTGGTCGCCCTGGGCTACATCATCTACAACGGCGGCAGCCTCATGGGCTCCCAGGATGTGACCAACGAGCAGTCCAACATCGGCACCCTCATCGCCAACACCCGTAAGCTCAAGGCCAGTAGCGGCTACGGGACTTCAGGTACCAGCCTGGTCTCCCAACTGGTGGCCAGCAAGGGCCTGCCCAACATGAGCGTCAATGGCAGCAACCTGTACAACGCCTGGGGCGGTTCGGTCACCGTGGTATCGAGCGGCATGACCTTCACCATCACCGAGAACGCGCTGCCTCAGGATGCCTGCGTCACCCTGGCCACCAAGATCAGCCGCGGCACCAAGGTCACCACCGCCATCAACGGCGGCACTGCGGTCACCGGCGAAGTGGATCCCGGCACCGCCACCAGCGGCTGCAGCAAGGACAGCAATGTCGTGGCCTGGACGGTTTACTGAGTTCGCATGAGCCTGATCACGCAAGCCAACTTCGTCGACCTCTTCCTCGGCCCGGACTTCTCGGACGTCAAGGGTCTAGACGGCTCCGGCAGCCGGCGGGAATCTGCGCCGGCTGCCTGGAGCGCAGAGCTGCAGGCGCTGCGCGAGCAATGCCAGGCAAAGTCGATTGAGTTTGGCGACCCGGAGTTCTCGCTGGTCCAGGACGGCATCGTCCTGCGGGTGACGCAGATCAAGGACGCTTTTTCGGAAGACGTCTTCATCATCCGCAAATCCAATGCCCAGATCCGCCCCTTCCACATGCTGGGGTTTCCCGAGTCGCTGGCCACGGCCATGCTCAATGACCAGGTGCGCGGCCTGGTGATCTTTTGTGGCGAGATGGGCACCGGCAAAACCAGCAGCGCCGCCTCACTGATCGCCGCACGCCTGCAGGCCTGCGGCGGCACGGCGCTGGCCATCGAGGATCCGGCCGAGACCAATCTCAATGGTCTGCACGGCGAGGGACGCTGCATCCAGATGCAGGTATCCCGTCGCACGGGGGGTTACGAAGAAGCGCTGCTGCGCGCCCTGCGCACCGGTGCCGACATGATCCTCATCGGTGAGATCCGAGACATCCCGACTGCTGTTCAAGCGGTACGGGCCGCCATCAATGGCGTCTTCGTGGCAACCACCTTCCACGCCGGCAACCCTACCCAGGCGCTTGAACGAGTCCTGGCCCTGGCCAGTAACGAGATCAAGAACGCCCGCGAGATCCTGGCTCAGGGCCTGGTGGCGGTGGTGGCTCAAACGCTGGAAACCCGTAATGACCGCCGCATCCTCAAGGTGCGCAGTCTGCTGGTCACCGGAGAAGACGGGCCCAGCATCCGCGAGAAGATCCGCGCCGGACAAATCGCGCAACTGGACCAGGACATCGACAACCAACTCAAACGAGACCTCTGGGGATGAACACCTCACGCCGCTACGCCGCACAGCGGGGCTTCATCGCCCTGGACATGCTTTTTGGGCTGATCGTCTTGGCGGCCGTCATGACCGGAGCCGCGGTCATGATCGCCAACCAGATGGACTCCCAGAACTACCAGATCGCGGCTGACCAGCAAAAGCAGGTTGCCGACGCCGCGGCCAAGTACCTGAAGGACAACTTCGCCACGGTCTATGCTGCGGCCGGTACCACGACGCCGGCACAGATCACCCCGGCGATGCTGCGCAACACCAACTACCTCCCTGCTGGCTTCACCGATGCCAACGCCTTCGGCCAGACCTTTGTGGTGCTGGTCAGGCGGGTGGCTACCAACCAGCTCGAATCCATCGTGCTCACCACCGGTGGCCAGACCATCGATGAGATGGGCACCCGCGAGATCGCCGAGAATCTCGGCGCCCCGGGCGGCTTCGTGCCGGTGTCGAACACCGGCATCATCCAGGGCGTGCGCGGGGGCTGGTCGTTGACGCTCAGCAACTACGGTGTGAACCCAGGCGCGGGCCATACCGCCAGTGCCCTGTTCCTCCAGGATGGCACCCTGGCCAACGACTATCTCTACCGCAATGCCATCGCCGGCAAGCCAGAACTGAACCGGATGAACACTGCGCTCAACATGGGCGGCAACGACCTGAACAATGCGGCCAACATCACCGCCTCCGGTACCGCCAGCATCAGCGGCGATGTGAACGCTGGCCGCAACGTCAACGCTACGGGCAACGTGAACCTCAACGGTACGGTTACGGCCGGCGGAGACCTCCGGGCTGGCTCGATGTACCTGCAGGGCAATGCGTCCATGAACGGCACTGCTACGGTCGGGGGGAATGTCGCTGTCACAGGAGACACAACTACCGGCTCGATGTATGCGCGTGGCAACGTCCAGGGCGTCACCGCCAGCATGTCGGGGGAGACCTACACCACGGGCTGGTTCAGGACCCGAGGGGACACCGGCTGGTACAGCGAGAAGTGGGGCGGCGGCTGGCACATGACCGACAGCGACTGGGTACGGGCCTATGCCGGCAAGAGCGTTTACACCTCAGGCCAGATGCGCGGGAACAGCCTCTTTTCTGACGGCAGGACCTATGTCGGCGAATACATCCAGCTGATTGGTTCAGCCAACGAAAATTGGGGTTGTAGCCCCAACGGGCTGGTGAGCCGCGACGGCGCCGGTGCACTGCTCTCCTGCGAGAGCGGCCTGTGGCGCAGGCCTAAGGCAAAAACACCAACCTGCACGGCCTACACCATTCCTGGCTACGATCCGAACGACGTGACAACTCGGGCGTGTCCGGTAGGCACGAAGGTAGGCTGGGATACGGGCGGCAGCGGGCAGCGCTGGGCATCTACGCCCAACATCGCCATCGGCCAGAACGATTATGCGACCATCTTCTGCTGTGAATTCTGAGGTAGACGCATGTACGACATTCCGACCCTTCTAGCGCTACGCCTTCTGGCCAGCGCTGTACGTGTTCAGCAGCAGACGCTGGAAACCATGGCACGCGACGAGCCAGGAACTCATCAGGCCCGTGAGCTGTTGCGCCAAGTCGACGCCTTGCTCGAAGAGATGATTGATCCGGAGCAGCTCCAGACCCTGGTTGATGAACAGCACCGCCTGAGCCGGAAGGTGGGCTGAGCCATGCCCATGCTGTGGGTCATCTTGGTCGTGATGCTGGCAGGGGCTGGCTTGCTGAGCGAGCAGCTGCAGCGTAGTGACAACCGGCGTCAGACCGTGGACGTTTCCGCACTCGCTCACAATCTGCTGATCTACCGAAACGCGCTGGCCGAGTACGCCTACAACAACCCGGGCATCTCTGGCGCGCCGGCAGATTCCGCGCTGGCCTTGCCAAGCTGGTGGGTACACGCGGCAGGGGTAAGCGGTTATGTGCAGGCCGGATCTAGCTATGCCTACGTCGCGGCACCGCCCAACGGCCTGGTCACGACGCTGGCCGAACTCACGGAGTCTACTGCGGTGGGCTATGCCACGAACGGGCAACTCGTCAGCCCTTCGTCTGGCGCCACCGGGATTGCCCTGCCAGCAGCCGTGCCCACAGGCGCAGCCGTGGCCTACCGCTAGACGAGCAGCTCAGCAAACAGGGCAACGCCACCGGCCAAAGCGGCGCCAACGGTCAGGGTCAGAGCTATCATCAAACCACTAGCGGTCGCCGCGATCTGTCGGTGGGATGGTCTTCGGTATCCATGATGAAACCCATTTGGAGAGTTCGCTCTGGATCGGTTGGGTAGCACGGAAATTCCGTTAGGACGCCTAAAATTAGGATCAATGGAAACTTCCGGGGCGTGACTGGTACGGCTGGATCAGAGCTGAAAGGCGAGCAGTGACGAGCGATCCCATATAGGCGCGTAAAGTGACGTTTCGGTCGCGAGGCGCCCCTATGCCCAGTACACTTTCATGGCGTCAAGAATGGACCTTTCGCTATGCAAGCTCTCCCCCTCCCGCGCATGTCACCGGATGATGATGCCCTGAGGCATCTGCCCCTGATTTCCGTGATCGCTCCCTGCTGCAACGCAGGTGCTTATCTTGAGGAAGGCCTGGCCAGCATCTACGCCCAGGACTACCCGCGCTTCGAAGTCATCGTGGTCGACGATGGATCAACCGACGACAGCGTGCAGCGCCTGGTCGCGCTGCAGGAGCGTTTTGATTTCAAGCTGGTGACCCAGCCCAATGCCGGCGTCAGCGCTGCATTGAATACCGGTCTCGCCCATGCCCGAGGCAAATACGTCGCGACTCCTGACTTGGATGATCTGATGCTGCCGCAGTCCTTGCGAATCCGCGCGGCCTACCTGGAAGAGCATCCCGAAGCGCCTTGTGTGGGCGCCCTGGTCAGCTTTATGGATAGCGCCGGCAACTGGCTCAAGGACCAGCACGCCGTAGGCGTTCAGCTGCTGGACTTCGATGAGATCCTGCGCAAGACCCGAGTGGTGGGCGCGCCGGTTGCGCTCTATCGCAAGGCGGTACTCGACCAGTTCGGTGGCTACGACCCGGCGATTCGCGTCCAGGACTTCCAAATGACGCTCAAGGTCGCGGCACTAGGTCAGCCCATTGCGATCTTGCCTGTTACGGTCACCCGCTATCGACGCCATGCGGGCAATCTCTCTCGACGATACCGGCTGCTGCTCGAGGCGGATCTGCTGGCGATTGCGCCCTATCAGGATCACCCTGGCTATCGGCAAGGACATACCTCAGTCGTCAACAAAGCCCTGAAATACGCTGTACGGCACGACAAGCTGGAGGCACTGCGCATGCTACGGCTGATCCCGCTGCGGGCCATGGATCGCACCACCCTTCACCGCGTCCGTCGCCTGCTCACGCCTTACCGGCCTTCCAGGAAGTAGCGCCATGATCTCCATCGTCATCTGCTCGGTGAAGCTTGAGCTGCTGGAAGCGGTGACCCACAACATTGAAGCCACAATCGGCGTGCCCTACCAGTTGATCGCCATCGACAACCGGCAGGCCAACCGCGGGCTTTGCGCCGTCTACAACGAAGGCGCCCAACGTGCTCGGCACGACATCGTCTGCTTCATGCATGAGGATCTGGAGTTCTTGGAGGCGGACTGGGGACTTCGCGTGATCGACCACTTCCAGGACGATCTCCAGCTCGGTGCGATCGGCATTGCTGGGGCCCGCTTCAAGAGCCGTGGCCCCTCGGGCTGGATGGCCGCCGGCAAGGCCGAAACGAACTGCATGCGTCTGTACCAGCGGCATCGTGACGGTACCGATAACCTGTTTTACCTTCGCCCTGCAGGTGATGATCGTCCGCGCCAGCCCGTCTGCACGCTCGATGGTGTCTGGATCTGCGCGCGCCGCGAGGTGGCGCTGGAGTTGCCGTTCAACGAGGCCCTTCCTCCCTTTCATTTCTACGACATCGATTTCGCCCTGCGGGTAAGCCGGCGGTATGGGGTTGCCGTCGTGTATGACGTTGGCCTACGCCACTTCTCGGAAGGCCATTTCGATGCACGCTGGATGCGAGCGGCATTGGACTACCAGGCGCTGCGCGAGGAGTCGGTGGCCCGTGTGGCAATGGGTGCCCAAGACCTATCCGTGGCCACGCTGGAGCAACGTGGCGCGCGCTTCTGGATGAAGTTCCTGCGCAAGGTGAAGGCGCCGTGGCGCCTACGGTGGGAGTGGGTGCTGGCCAGTGGCGCGCTGGGCTATCCCAAGCTGTGGTGGTTGGCCGCCAAGTTTCTCTGCTACTACCCGCTGAAATTTCGCTAAGCCAGCCAAGCCCTGCTACGAGGCCTGCGTTCGGTGGGGGCTGGCCAGTTCACGCTGTACCTGCTGCGGGCACGCCCGGGGGAAAACTTCCGCAGGTATCAAGCTCTGCTGGGACAAATTGATCACACGTCGACCTTCCGCTTCCAGCACGTTAGCGGCCAGCTCCATCGCCGGCAGGATGCGCGTCAGCAGGTGCTGATCCAGGCCGCAGGGGGCCGACTGGCCGGGGGTGGCCTCATAGAACCGTGGGGCCTGGACGTTGAGATCCACCCCGGCCAGGTAGATCTCGTCAAACCCCAGGTGATAGGCCAGCTGCAGGCAGATGTACGCCACCGTGCGCACGTCGAAAACGCCGTAATCCATGTCCTTGCTGAAGCCGATGTCCCGAGCGCGCTTGCTGAATGGCGAGACCAGCCGCACGGCCTGGCCTTGGTCACGCCCGAAGTAGTCGCGAAAGCTCGCCCGGGGCGCCTTGCGCAGCGCGTAGGTCTTGCCAACGTAGCGGCGGGAGAGCCGCTGAATGTCCTCAGGCCATAACGCCAGGCGCTGCGCCTGTTCGACCGCTGCTTCGTAGAGCGCTGGCTGCTGCTCCTGGAAGCTGCGATCACTGCAGACGTAGTACAGCGGCCGAATGGAGGCTTCGAGCAGCTTGGTGACCGCGCCGTTCATGGTGATGATCGGCAGGTGTGCCCAGCAACGGATGTCGAGTTCCGCAGCCGAAGGACCGGACGCCAAGATCAGGACAGGGCCTCGATAAGCATTTTTTTGTGACGAGAAAGCGCTTCCCACGTGGACAGCCTCCATAGGCGGACCAGACAACTTGACCTTGGCCAAGCGCGAATAGGGATCGGAAAGAAGGGCTTGTTGTTATTGAAAGCGAGGGGGCCGTTGCAGAAAACCACCTTGGGAAGCAGGAAAAACTGGCAGTTGGTGTGCGCTAAAAATTGACCCAGGTCACAATAATCGCAAACCTGGCCCTTCGCCCGCAATGATCGTTAGCGGGACAACTATTCCCAAGTTGTAACCATATCTGGACTAGATTCGGTTAGGCGCTGCCCTTGTATGCCGCACCTGCCACCGTTCGCCCTGTAGGCCATTCGGCCATCGACAGGGGAATCCCATGCGTGTGTTTTTGTGCGAGAAGCCCAGCCAGGGCAAGGACATTGCCCGGGTGCTCGGCGCTACCGGGCGCGGTGAGGGCTGCATTCGCGGCCAGGGGGTCGTGGTGACCTGGGGAATCGGCCATCTCCTCGAGCAGGCGCCACCCGAGGCCTACGATCCGCAGTTGAAGTCGTGGTCGCTCGATGCCCTGCCGATCCTGCCGGCGAGCTGGAAGGTTGAGGTCAAGCCCAAGACCAGCAGCCAATTCAAGGTGGTCAAGGGCTTGCTCAAGGAAGCGACCGAACTGGTGATCGCCACCGACGCCGATCGCGAAGGCGAGATGATCGCCCGCGAGCTGCTGGAGCACTGCGGCTATCGCGGACCCGTCCAGCGGCTGTGGCTATCGGCTTTGAATGACGCCTCGATTCGCCAGGCGTTGGCCAGTCTCAAGCCGGGCGCCGAGACCTTCCCCCTGTATCATTCGGCGCTGGCTCGCTCCCGGGCCGACTGGCTGATCGGCATGAACTTCACTCGGCTATTCACTCTGCTCGGGCGCCAGGCCGGCTACAGCGGGGTGCTGTCAGTAGGACGAGTGCAGACGCCTACCCTGCGCCTGGTGATCGATCGCGATCGGGAGATCGCCCACTTCGTCCCTGTGCCGTTCTGGAGCCTGGAGGTGCTGCTGGCCGCCAACGGCCAGACCTTTACCGCGCAGTGGCGACCCGGTCGCGACATCACGGATGACGAGGGCCGCTGCCTGGACCAGCGACATGCGCAGGCGGCCCAGGCGCGCCTAACCGCGGGATCTACAACTATCGCCGTCTCAGTTGAAACTGAGCGGGTCAAGGAGGTGGCGCCTCTGCCCTTCGATCTGGGCACGCTGCAGGAGATCTGCTCGAAGAAGCTTGGCCTCGGGGCACAGGAGACGCTGAACGTCGCCCAGTCACTGTACGAGACCCATAAAGCCACGACCTACCCCCGGACCGACTGCGGCTATCTGCCCACCAGCATGTTGCCGGAAGTGCCGGCCGTGCTCGAGGCGATCCGGCGCACGGATCCCTCCATTGCCCCGGTGCTCGCCGGCATCGATCCGGCACAGCGCTCGCGTGCCTGGAACGACGCCAAGATCACCGCGCACCACGGCATCATCCCGACCCTGGAGCCCGCCAACCTGGCGGCCATGAGCGACAAGGAACGTGCGGTCTACACCCTGATCCGCGCGCACTACCTTGCCCAGTTCATGCCCCACCACGAGTTCGACCGGACGGTGGCGGATTTCGACTGCAACCAGGTGGCGTTGAGGGCGGTGGGCAAGCGCATCGTCGTGCCGGGCTGGAAGACGCTGTTCCAGGCAGTTCCTGCAAGTGAGGACGATGAGGACAGCAAGGAGAAGGACCGCGCGCAGATCCTGCCACCGCTGCAGAACGCCTCTCGCGCCCAGGTGCAGCAGGCCCAGCTCAAGGCGCAGCAGACGCAACCACCCAAGCCCTATACCGAAGGCGATCTCATCAAGGCGATGAAGACCGTGGCCAAGCTGGTGACCGACCCGCGCCTGGCCGCCAAGCTCAAGGAGACCACCGGCATCGGCACCGAGGCCACCCGGGCCAGCATCATCCAGGGCCTGATCGATCGTGGGTTCCTGCTCAAGAAGGGCAAGGCAGTGCGGGCATCCGACGCCGGCGTCTCGCTGATTGCCGCGGTGCCGCCGGCAGTGGCCGACCCTGGCACTACCGCCATCTGGGAGCAGGCCCTGGACATGATCGAGGCCGGCACCATGCAGCTGGATGACTTCATCGCCAAGCAAGGCGCCTGGATCGGCAAGCTGGTCGCTCAGTACCGCCAGACCACGCTCAGCATCAAGGTCCCAGAAGGTCCGTCGTGCCCGCTCTGCCAGGGCAAGATGGCGCAGCGAAAGGGCAAGAGCGGCGACTTCTGGTCCTGCCTGCGTTACCCCGACTGCAAAGGCCTGGTGAACATCGAAACGTCAAAAGGGAAAGGCAAGGGCGGCACAGGTAAGGCGAAACCGTCGACGCGGACAGGTGGCCACTTAGCTTAAGGAGGACTCTTGCGAGTCTTCTTTGCCGTCTTGTGGCCAGGGATGAGGCGCTTGGAGTCGCGTCTGAAGCAGATCCGCGTACTCATGTGCTTCCCCTTCGCTCGCGAAGTAGGCATCCGCACCAGGAATCGAGACACGCCAAGGTTGTGCATTACCGTCAGCGAGATGCTGGATTGTTACCGCGCTCATGAGTCGGCCCTGCCGCAGTGATATCTACGGCTGTTGGTGGACACCGCAGGTGTCCTAATAGGGTCCGACTCCAAGGGTGCTAGGTCGTGCGATATTGCTTTACCCAGAAGTCACCCCCCATAATGCAAATGTTCCACCCCGCTCGCGCACTGGCGGTCATCAGTGGCAACCCCGGAGTTTCTCGACCTGGTCTTGAAGTTTCACCCCCAAGAGCACGCTAAGCATCGGGTAGGGCGTGTAGATCTTTGCGTGATGCTCTCCCTGTGTCTCCCTGTTCTGCAGCAGACACGCAGCCGTCTAACTCGTGATAAGCGGGTTCACAGGCACATAGGGCTCACAGAAGGTTCGGTGCACACTGTACCTCGGGCCAACCTGGTGTGTTGGCCCACACTGTTCCTCCCCTTCAGCTGCATTCGAAGGGTAGCCTGGTCCTCTCGGCATCGCCTGGTGGACGAGGCTACCCCTCGGGTAGCCCTCCTCTCTGCCGGTGCCCGCCGGCGCAAAAATGGGATCCCTTTGTGCGCGGATGCGTGCCTTGCGATTACTGGCCCTAGCCACGATAACGGGTCGGGTGAATGCGACGATCATCAGGACGGTAGGTCAATGCCCAGGGACCACCAGTGCCGGTGCTCACGCTCACAGGTGGCATCTTTGTCTTGAGCTCCACTAGCCTCACCCTCGCCGAGGCGCCTTGCTGCTAGACCCAGCGTTGCGCCTGGCGCGCTTCTCCTGCTTCCCCCTCGCTCTACCGCCGCTTCCGCTCCTGCCTTGCTCTGCCCTCCTTCTGCTTGACAGCCCTATCCGCCGCCTCCGATGATTGCCCCATGTTCCGCTGACGTCGTCAGCAACATGCCCAGGCAGTTCTGGATCTCAAGACTGCAACGTGGTTACCCACGTCGATCCGCACCCATAGTTCGCCAAGCTTCCGGAGGCGCGAACGGTTGACCGGTTGTACCGGTTGATGGAAGCACCGTTCACAGCAGCTTCACCCACCCAGCGGGGACACTCCCCGCCAGGGTCAGTGTTTCTCCGCATTCAGCCTTTGCAGGAGAGACATCATGGCCGCTATCACCCAGCGTTTTTTCGGCATCCTCGGTTCCGCACTGAGCTTCGTGGCCATACCGCTACGGCGCCCCGTCGTCGCTGAACCCATTGACCTCTGCTCAACAAATCGCGAACCGGAGCTGGAGCATCCCCCGGTACTCGAAACGTGGAGCGAATCTACTGATGATGCACCCGTCGAGCCCGAGCAACTCAGCATCGAGGCGCAAGTCGACGAACTCTTCCACCAGGCGTGCCTAAGCTATCCCACGTACGAGGTGATGGTGAATAAGGCGTTCGCCGCCTCCATGCGGAGGGTCTTCGGTGACGACGAGCAGGGCAGCGAAGACGCGATCAAGGCCTTTGCTTATGCACGTGAGGAGTTCTACTACCTCAGCCCTGACGAAGAGGAGCATCTCGACCAAGAGAACGCAGCTAATGGAATCTGCGGCCACGGTTTGGACAACCGGATCTGCCCCCGCGGATGCGGCGAGATCGATTGACGCCCCTTACAGCCCTCCTTCTGGAGGGCTTTTTCATGGAGTGGCAATTGACAACGGCAGCGGCCCTGAACATTCTCAAGGAGTGTTTAGCTGACGTCGTCAGCAACATGCCCAGGCAGTTCTGGATCTCATGACTGCGATGCGCCTCAAGCGTATTGATCCAAACCCATAGTTCGCCAAGCTTCCGGAGGCGCGAACAGTTGGCCGGTACCCCCGGTCGATGGAAGCACCTTGCACTACTGCTCTACCCACCCAGCGGGGACTCACTCCCCGCCCAGGGTCAGTGTTTCTCCGCGATTCCACCTGCAGGAGAAACACCATGACCCCTACCACCCTGAGCTTTCGGCTTGGTGAAGCGGCCGGTACTGTCGTGCGTGAATGCATGCGGTCCATGCGCAACGCCCAGTCTCAAACTGTCGAAGTCGCTCAATCGGCTGCAAGCACTCCGGCCCTGCGTCTCGTGGAGTTTCCGAAGCCGACTCTCTCGGTCGAAGAACTCGAGAAGATGGATCACACCCCGGCGATTGTCAGGCTGCGTGGCGTGAACCTGAACGACTGGTATGCGGCAAACACTCGCGAAGCCCAGGCTGAAAAGCCGAAGCGTCCGCGTAAGCCACGCAAACCCAAGGCTGTAGCTCCAGCGCCTGAGCCTATCGCTCCGGCTCCTACGCGCGTGCTGCGTCCGGGCCCCCTGGACCAGTTGCTTGGCCCGGTCGACCTTGAAGTCGACATGGCTGGCTGATCCACACCCTACCTACCCCTGTCGGGAAACCTCCCGTCAAGGCGGTTTTCCTGATGCCACAATCGAAAGGAAAGCTATGGCGTCGAAACGACTCGCTGCAATTGCAGACGACTTCCGTAAGGTTGGTACCACCGCCATGGGCGCGGCTCTGATCGGTGTGTTCCTGAGCGATCACCAGATCCTCACGGTCTATACCTTCATGTCCGGTGCTATACTCTGGCTCATTGGTATCTGCCTCACACGGGAGGACTGACATGGACCAAACCACTTTTGGCGTTCTTATGTTGAGCGGCATGCTGGTGTTCTTTAGCGCTGTAGCGGTTTGGGCCGACTGGCCCAACGTGAAGCAGAAGGCACAGAAGCTGATCCGCTCGCATTGATGCACCGCTCTACCAAAGCCCTCCTCGGAGGGCTTTTTCATTTCCAGGGTATTGACAAGCGATACGGCCCTGAACATTCTGAGGATGTATGCCGCTGACATTGTCAGCAACATGCCCCAGGCAGTCTCGGATCTCACGACTGCGATGCGCTCCAAGCGCATTGATCCAAACCCAAGTTCGCTAAGCATTCGGTAGCGCGAACGATTGACCGGCCCCCCCGGTTGATGAATGCACCTTCCACCCACCCTCGACGGGACTACCCGTCAGGGCCGGTCTCCGTCTAAACCTGGAGACCTTCCATGAAAAGCGGTCTTGCGTTGTACCAGGCATTGCGCTCCATCGATGTCCCTGATGACAAAGCAACTGCTGTTGTCGATGCTCTGGAGTCCGATATGCAAACTCACCTTGCTACCAAGGCTGATCTCGCACAGCTCGAACTCAAGCTCACCATCCGCATGGGCGTCATGATTTCTACTGCTGTCGGCATCCTGCTGGCCGCGATGAAATTCATGCACTGACCTGGCACCACCCTTTCTGGCTACACCCACCCACGCGGGGAATACTCTTCCCCTCCCGGGCAAGGTGTTCTCCGTTTTCACCTATTGAAACTGGAGAGTCACCATGAGCAACCAAGCCAACGAAAGCCAATACTTCGACCTGCACACCACCGGTATCGGTTACCTCAACCGCATCCGCGAAGTGAAACCCAAAGGCAGAGGCGCAAAGCCGTTTTTGGCCGTCTCCGTAGCAGCCCTGTGCGGCAGCAAAGACGATGTGGAATACCGCTACATCGACTGCAATGTCGTCGGCGCCGAAGCTGAAAAGCTGATTCGCCGTTGCATTGATGCCGTCGACGCTGAGAAGAAGGTCCTCGTGTCCTTCCGCATCGGTGATTGCTGGGCTGATCCCTTCACCTACTCCTCCGGACCGAAGCAGGGACAACACGGCGCAAGCCTGAAAGGTCGTCTCCTGTACATCGGCTGGATCAAGGTCGATGGGGAAATTGTCCACCAAGCCAAACCGCGCGAAGCAGCCCCGGCTGCACCGCAAGGCGAGGAAGTGACTCCTGCCAACGAAGAGAGCCAACCGGCCCACTCTGAGGTGACTGAACAACAGCAACCCCCGCGTCGTCAGCAACGTCGCCGCGCCTGAAATAACACCCTGAGCGCCTTCGGGCGCTTTCCTTCTCTTCGCACACCCATCCGGGGGCACCATCTCCCGGACCGGGCGCATGGTGATCTCCATAGCTGAATTTTGGAGCCCATCATGCAAGTCATCGCCACCATCAAGTCCGAGCTGCCCGCCCTGCCCATCGTTGCCGAAGTCTCCTATGACGACGTCACCGAAGAGCTGCTGAGCAGCGACCTGTTCTGCGACAACGCCTGGTTCCTGTTCGAGATGAACGCCACCAGCGCCGACCGCGTCCAGGCCTGACTGACCACACCCTATAGGCGCCCTCGGGCGCCTTTGTCTTTTGGAGGCCCCATGGCTACCGATACCCCTGCAGGCTTCGGCCGGCTCGCCTTCGAATCCGAAGGCAAACACTTTCCCCTTCAAGTACTGCGCAGCAACGCGGGCTACTACATCGGCACTGTCGATGAGGATGGCTTTCCGCTGAGTCGCGAGTCGAAGGAGTACTTCCGCAAGCAGGCCGAGGCTGACCAAGCCCTGGCAGAAGGCACCTGGACCCAGCACGTTTTGTCGTCGCTCGTTCCTGCCTTGCTTGGCTTCTAACCCGCTTCGTCTACCCTTAAGGGATTCGTCATCCCTTGAGGGCATGATGGATCCAGGGACGTTGGAGGCATCATGGAATTGATTATTCAACACTTCGAAGGCCAGGCTTTCGTCAGCAACCCGTACGCACCTGGTACGTCTCTTCGCCAAGACCTCTTCGAGCGGCAGTTCACCATCCTCCTGCATGGGTCGATGGAGCTGTTTGAGGACTCCGGTCGCGGCACCTTCCACATCGATGGCTACGTCCAGCTCGGCCAGTGCGGCCTGCTTGATGACATCCTGCCCATCGCCCTGGACGCAGTCCGACAAGACCGCTATCCGGCACCTGCAGCAGCCCTTACCTTCTGCCCGAAGCGGATCTCCGTTTCCGATCGCCACGGCCACCTGGTCATGGCTGGCAAGGTGGATCGTGAGAGCCGCAGCATCGACTGGATCGCCCCCTGCCGCACGGCCGAGGAAGAGAAGGTGGTGCTGGCTCAGATCCAGCTGTTGCGTTCGCGCTCTGCGTTCCAACACGGCTGGGACAACTTCAGTACCTCACGACTGCTAGATACCGACGCTGACCTACTCAAGGGCCGGCTGGTCCACAAAGCCTGGCGGCCGCACGTCCGTGCCCTGCTAAGCGCCTGATCTCACCCACACCCATCAGGGGACACCGTCCCCTAGGGGCGGTTGTCCGCCAACGCTTTGGAGACAACCATGACCAACGTTCACACGCTCGACAGTACCTCGGCCATACGCGCTCGTGAAGACGCCATCATCGCCGAAGCCAAGGTCATCTTGGACCAGCGGCTCTTCACCCGCGGAAGGCGCCTCAACAGTCCTGACGATGTCCGCAGCTACCTGAAGCTCAAGCTCGCTCCTGAGCCTAACGAAGTCTTCGCCGTCATCTTCATGGATTCCCCATTTCGGGTGATCGCGTTCGAGATCCTGCAGTACGGCACCATCGACAAGGCCTTGATCAGTCCTCGACACGTTGCCCAACGCTGCCTGAAGCACAACGCCGCCGCGGTCATCGTGGCGCACAATCACCCCTCCGGTAATCCTGAGCCTAGCGAGGACGATTACAGCCTCACTGAACGTCTGCGGGACGCGCTAGCGCTGCTGGATATCCAGCTGCTGGACCACTTCATCGTGGGCAAAGGCCAACCGCTCTCGATGGCGGAAGCCGGACGTTTCACCTTCGCCACCTCGGGCTGATACAGCCCCTAGCACTACACCTTCCATTCACCTACCCAGAGGGGCTGACCCTCTGGGCAGCTCCTCGTCTGAGGAGTCGTCAATGAACAATTCGTCCACTTCCACCGCCCAGTCGGTAACCGAACACAGCGGCCTGGTAGCCGTCCTGACCGATCTACAACGCCAAGGGTGGCGCGCCTCTGAGCTGTGGGATGGCGAGGCCTGGGGGCCTATCCACGCCATCTGGTCCGCTGATGAGATCGCTAAGCACGCGGCAGAAACCGAGTTGGCCAAGCTGCGCTTCCTATCAGAAAGCACCGCCGGCCACGAAGGTGTGATGCTGCTGGTATGGGGCAATAGCCCTATCGAGCTGATCGCCGACATGACCATGGCGAACGGCTTCGGCGAAGCCGTCGAGCTGGCCCAGCGAAGCGTTTGGCCGCACTACCCGGAGGAGGAATAGCCATGTGCTGGACCTGCCCGCAGTGCGGCTCTGCTGAGGTCTCAGCCGAGGGGGAGTGATACCACCTCGACCCGACATCGATGCGCCCGAGGACGCTGAGTCCGACTGGGACGACACCTGCAAGATGACCTGCAACACCTGCCAACACCAGGATCTCTCGATGTTCTTCGCGAGTGACCTGGAACAACCCTAACCCTAGCTCTGCTGAGCTCCATCAACCACCACACCACCCAGACTGGGCGGCTCCCCTTCCTGAGGAGAGCCCCATGACCACCCCTAACCCCTTCATTCGCGGCTACCAGGACCTGTTTATCCGCCGCGAGCTGCTGATCACGTACGACGAGCACTTCGAGCCTTGCTACCGACAGATAACGGCCGAGCAGCAGGATGCAGCCGACGACCAACTGGTAGGGCACTACAGTGTCTTCAACGGAACCCATGCCCTGGCTATCGAGCCGGAGGAAGTCACTGCTGACCAGCACACGCTCTACCCGGCCAATGGCCAGGTACGCGCGGTTGTCTATGCGCTTCGTGCCATTGAGAATGGCGAGGAGATTCACCTCGGTGACACTGAGACTCTGGCTAGGGCCCAAGGCCTGCTTAAGCGGATCCAGTTCGAAACCGGCTTCTACAGTCGAGCCTTCGAGATCACCTCGTCCCATCTGCCCTATGACGAGTGGGATGACCTGCAGGACCTGGTGCAGCACGCTGACACCGACCAGCTGATGTTCGAGTGCTTCACCCTGCCAGACAGCGACGCCGTCGGCTTCAAGCTGCACGGTACGCCTTGGACGGATGAGCACCTGAACCAGCTTGAAGGGTTCGGACTATCGGCCCTGCAAGCCAAGCAACACGAAGAAGGCTTCATGCCTGAGACCATACGGGTGCTCGGCCTGGCAGGCCAGGCCGACGTCAGGATTCTGATCCTTGATCCCAACGGTTGCCTCCTCGAACGACTGCCCCAGTTCTAGCCTCTATATCAGGCGCCTTCGGGCGTCTTTTTCTTGTCATTTCAAGTCTCAAAAGCACGCATCTATTCTGCCTCAAATCTATTTTTAATCAGAAGCGTTCAGCCATTGGCCCAGTCAAGTACTGCCTGATCGTATGACATCAGCCCTCCGTTGTGCAGCCGACACTCCTCGGCTGCTTTCCGGCAGTTAGCTTTCAACTGGTCAATAGTAACCCCATGTGCCTCTGCAACATGATTAGCAACTTTTGCCCCTCCACCGTTACGTACCGCAAGGTACTGCATATAGTACGAAGGAGCATCTTGAAATGGATCTTTTCTATCAACCATACCCTCAACTCCTTTATCGCACAATCAAGACTGCCTTTTACCCGCATAAAACGACGAGCTGCATTTAAGCCAAACGCTCTTAGACTGAAAAAGATTTCTTTCTTAATCGATCCCTACACCCTGATTACAACCATCGTCCAAATCAAGCAGAAAGCGAAACGCTTTTTTAATAATAACCTGATTTTGTTTATTTTCGATAAGGCACAAGCCAAGCATATAATGGAGATCTTGGGACTCTAATCGTCCTTTGCACTCTTCGATCTGTCGCAGCAAACACACAATGTGATCCTCCTGTATAGCGTATCGCTCAAGAAGATCTAAGCCATGTTTGCGATTTTCCTGGTTCATTCATACACCTCCTTTTTGCAATTTTCAGCGGCGATCCATTTTTGCGAGCCGGCTGTCGGCGTAAATGAAAATACTGCCCCAAAAATCACAGCTTAGCCTAGCCTCATAGCAGCGACGGGCTGCCTAGCGATTCTATAGACCTAAGGTAAATGCAATGAAAGGCTTGGCCCAGATCCTGGAAGCCCTCGATCCCCCGGTAAAGCATCTTGCGGAGTGGCGCACTGAAGGCTTGTTTTTGACATTGCTTGACCCTGGGGTACCGGCCAAAGTCACGCGCTTTATCTCAAGAAAGACGTTAGCCGATGCGGATACCCTGAACGTAGTCGTCCTCTATGCCGTCAACGAGCTCCGCCTGAAGGGATCGCATATCCCGTTGGAGCCCGGTACTCTACTCATACGGTAGCCCTCGCCCTCGCCCTCGCCCTCGCCTATGGTGGCGCTTTCCCTCGTTAGCACATCCCACGAGGCGTCAAATTGAAGAAACCAGGATTACCTTAACTCATAGGCTTAATGCTATTGAATTGGTTTTCGCTGATTCACCCGCAAGGCTGGGGCTGTGGGTTTAATTCTTTCTAGAAAAAAAATTAAGCGAAACGCTTGATACATAAAACCAGCGGCACAACGACACACCAGGTACGTCTTGGCACAAGTGAACGCAAGCGGTCTACCTCACAACTCTTCACAAAAAATTCGGCATCGACATTAAAGCTGTTTCGCCGCGACGATTTGACGAGCAGGATGTTGAGATTCTTATTGCCGCACACTTTGGGATTCCATGTCGAAAAGCAACGCACTTGGCGAGGGCGTGCTGTGCTTCATCGTGGGAGGCACCCTTGCGATCATTCTACTTTCAATCGTACTATTCGATTTTTGGTGATCTAACGTGCCAAGTGGAAATGAAGCTGGATCGGCGTGGGCCTTGTTAGGCTGTTACGCATCTGTCCCCGCGTCCTGAATTCTCAAAACGAATGCTCGCAGATGCAATGTTCGCAGATGCAAGACGCTATAAAGAGCCTAATTACGGCGATCACACTTTATTCTTGCCACGTAGCGGATTGCCTAGCAGACCTGTCACTTTTGTTTACTGAAGAGATACCCAAGGCGATCCTCTGACACTCAAGCGGTGACGATTCAAACGCTTATAGAGTTTCTCGAAGCACTTCCAGATAGAAATAAGTATCTATACCAATAATCGCAACACAGTTGAATAGCTTGGCGGCCCTCCCTCTGCCGAAGTACAAAACTTGCAACCCCCAATACAGCATAATCAAAAAAGACATTACCAAGCAGGAGACTACTGCAGCAGCATGCCCTTTAAATATAAAAAAACGCCAAAGCTCAGGTAAAAAATTACGCTCAAAACACATATCCACCAGTCAGGCCTCACCATCTCCGGTCGCAGCTCCTGACGGAATTTTTAGATGCCAAAGCGTTCTCCAAGACGTTGTCAAGAATCATAGATAGAGTCTTCACATTAGAGCGGCTGCATCCGATCGAGGCTCGTCGATACTTAGATGAAACCTTTCCAGGATAATTATTGACTATCTCTCAATCTGATTTCAGAATCCATCACACATGCCGCTGACGTTGTCAGCCATGCACAGGTGGTCAGGATCTCAAGACCACGGCGCCCCGCGCTGATCCAACCCCTAAGCTTGCCGAGCATCCGGTAGCGCAAGCGGTCGGCCCCGCCGATGGATGCACCTCTCACCGTTTTCTTCCACAGGGTACCCATCCCCTGTCGGGCATGGCGTGCCCCCTATTCACGAGGACCGCCATGATCAAGATCCCCGGCCACCTGGCCATCCGCACCATCCAGGGACGCAACGGCGCTTTTAACGTCGGCCGGCTCTCTACCTCTATCGGCGAATTCGTCATCAAGGACGCTGTGCTCGAGCAACACGTCGAGGGCAAGTACCGCGGCGAGTTCGTCATCACCGAGATCCGTGCATCGTCCTACAGCTCCGGCGGCCGCCTGGTCATCGAGATTCGCGCGCGCCTGGACAGCATGGTGCTCGAGGACCTTGATGCTCTGACGGCCTACGACAACGCGCAGATCGATGCGCAGTCGCCGGATCCGCTCGATGAAGAGCAATCTGTCGCGGCACCGCCGCCAAAGGCTCGACCACAACCCTCTCGCCCCGCCAGGCCTGCCAGCGCTCCGGTAGCGCCTGCACACGACAACGCACCCTTCGGGATGCCGCCATCACCAGCAGTTGCTCCGGTAACGCCTGCGCCTGATGTCGATGAGGCTGACCAGGAGCTCTTCGGTACGGTCTGGCCACTTGGCGAGACCGTACGGCTGGACTCCACGGTCGACCGGCACCGCCTCCGGCAGCAATGCCAGCGGTTGGGCGAGCTGGGCTACGCCATGGACTTCAAGTCGCAGGCCTGGAACCGCGCGGCCTGACCTTACCCTCACAACCACACCCGGCTGGGACTTCTCCCAGCGGGAAGGCCTGGCCGTCACCTAAAGGACCTTCCTATGCAAGAACCTGTACGCCTGGTCGTGGACATCAGCGGCGGAGCTATTAATGGCACCTACGCGGGTCTTCCGGTAGAGATCATCTTCGTCAGCAATGACTCGGACGACATCGAGTGCGCCGATCACGTCGTCGCTGATGAAGAGGGCAAAGACACTGCCGTATGGCTTCATTTCGCCGGCGGCGATCAAACCGTTGTCGATCATTTCTTCACGCAGATGGCCGCTTTCCTACCGCCATCCCGCTGACCTATCACCCACCTCGGGGCAACCGCCCCGTAGGGGCGTTGCCTCCACAAGGAGCTGACGATGCCCCTCTACCCTATCGATGAGTGCCCCGATCTGCTGGTGGACGCCTGCGTCTGCGATGAAGAACGGCGGCTGATCTTTCTGTCGGCCTGGGGCCGCGACACCGCCGTCCAGGAATTCCTGGCCAGGCTCACCCTGGGACGCAGCGAAGGCGGACTCGAGCAGTTTCACCTGGTCCAGAGCGGCCGCAGCCTGCCGGTCTTTCCGGACGCTGAGAGGCTGGAGAAGCGCACGACCCGCCAACTGCGCGGCACCCTGTTCGGCAGCCTACTTCACGTCTGGCTGTTCGACGGGCGCTGCGCGGTACCGGATCGCGCCAATCACCTGGCCTACGCCCTGGTGCGCGACAACATCGACCCCCTAGCCAGCCTCTGGCCACTGGTGGTCGATACCTGCCCACTCCCGCTCCTGCCGCACTGGCAGAAATCGGTCATGGAGCTGCTCCTGCAGGAGCAGATGCTCGAGCGCCTACCCGGCGCCCTGGGCGACCTGGCCGGCTGGCGACTCCGTCTCAAGCTCGATGAGCTGCAGGTCCACCTTGGCCAGCGTATCCGCGCCGGTCAGCTCACCACCTCCTGATCGGGCCGCACGCGGCCCCTCTCCTTCACTTTCCCAACACTGGAGCTCCAACCATGGCCCTGATGTTTCCGCGCCTGGCGCGCAACTTCGCCAAGAACGGCTATTACCCCACCGACGAGGTCACGCTCGAACGTACCCTGCAGGCCCTGACCCCTGCCTCCACCGGCTCCATGCGGATCCTCGATCCGTGCGCCGGCGAAGGTGTGGCTCTGGCGGAAGCTGCTCATACCCTCGGGCGTGAGCGCGTCCAGGCCTACGCGGTGGAGTACGACCGGGAACGTGCCGAGCACGCCCGTGGCCTGCTCGATCGCGTCCTGCAGGGCGACCTGATGGACACCATCGTCACGCGGCAGGCCTTTGGGCTGCTCTGGCTCAACCCACCCTACGGCGACCTGGTCGCCGACCACAGCGGCGCCACCCAATATCAGGGCAGCGGCCGCCGGCGACTGGAGAAGCTGTTCTATCAACGCTCGCTACCGCTGCTGCAATACGGCGGGACCCTGGTGCTGATCGTGCCTCACTACGTCTTGGACGATGAGCTGTATGGCTGGCTCTGCAACCACTTCACCAGCCTGCAGATCCACGCGGCCGCAGATCCGACCTTCAAGCAGGTGGTGATCTTCGGTATCCGGATTCGCCGGCAGGACCTGGCGAGACCCGCTGACGTCAAGGCAACCCGGGAGTGTTTGCGTGCGATCGGCAGCGGCGAGGCCTCGGCCGACCCGCTACCGGAGGTATGGATCGGGGAACCCTATGGTGTGCCAGCCGCCGTCACGGAGCTGGAGCACTTCTACCGCGTCACCCTGGAGCCCGAGCAGCTCACCCTGGAAACAGGTCGACTGGGCGGACTCTGGAGCGACTTCACCCTGCACTTTGGCCAGGCTGGCCAAGTACCACGACCACCGGTCAAGGCGCTGTCGCAATGGCACCTGGCCCTGGCTCTCGCGGCCGGGGCGATCTCGGGCGTGGTCACCTCTCCCAACGGGCGCGTCTTGGTACTCAAGGGCGACACCTATAAGGAAAAGGTCAGCCGCACCGAATTCACTGAGGATGAGGACGGCAACGTCTTGGAGTCGCGCATCCTGACCGACCGTTTCGTGCCCGTGATCCGGGCTTGGGACATGACACCGGGATCTCAGACGCTGGGACAGGTCCTGACCATCACCTCGGCGCCGGCAGCGGCCGAGCCACCACCACCTGCAGCACCTGAACCGCTCCGGCTACCGGCTGGACGCTTCGACCCTGGTCGGATCGTCATGACGGCAGCCGTAAGCGAGCTGGTGGAGCGCGGTGAGCTCAACCCCGTGACCTACCTGCGGCGTCACCTGCAGGCGGACTGGGGCGAGCTTGACCAAGAGGACAAGCACAGCAACGACCAGGCCCTGCGCTTGGGCAATCGGCTGTTCTCCAGCTACGACACCCCAATGTCCGATGAGCCCCAGCTCTGGATCATCACCGAAGCCGATCGCAGCGTGACCACGCTGCTGTTGCCCTCAGACTACTAGCTGACTTGCTTGGGTAACCCAGCGGCCCAAAAGTCAATGAAAATAACGAAGAGGAAGCCACTGATATTTCCTGCGGCCAGCACGCTCAAGATCAAATCGAGATGGATCGTCATTAGCCAAACCCTCGGCACTGATACTTCATAGACTCACTGCGCCTTCGCCGCTTCAGACCTGCAATTTCACCTTTTGCTCAACCATTAACCCCACTGGGTACGCCGATACCCATCCGGGGTCGGCCGTGCCCGTTTCTCATTTCAGGAGATCCACATGACCGACCTCAACGCTGGCCAACCGGCCCTGCTCACCACCGTCAGCCTGACCGACTTCATCGCCGAGTTCGGCGAGGGTCTGCTCGACTCCCTCAACCGCTCCAACCCACCGGTCTATGCCGGCGCTGCTCATCCCGGACGCCAGGCCGTGATGGCGGATCTCAAACGCACTCCGTTCCCTGCTCAAGTCGATGTCGTCCAGGCGATCGCCGCGCTGCTGCTCGACCGCGGCGAACAGGCCGGCATCATCAACGCCGAGATGGGGACCGGGAAAACCATGATGGCCATCGCCGTGGCAGCTGTACTCCACGCGGAAGGCTACCGCCGCACCCTGGTCGTCTCGCCGCCCCACCTGATCTACAAGTGGCGGCGCGAGATCCTGGAAACCGTCCCGGGCGCGCGCGTCTGGGTACTCAACGGGCCTGACACCCTGGTGAAGCTGCTCAAGCTCCGCCAGGCCCTCGGCGAGCCGTACGATGGTCGTCAGGAGTTCTTCATCCTGGGCCGCGTGCGGATGCGGATGGGCTTTCACTGGCGGCTGGCGTGCGGTACGCGCCGCGCCGCCGGCGGACGGAGACTGGCCTGCTGTACGGACTGTGGTCGCGTGCTCGAGGACGAGGAAGGCAACTCCCTCACCCTGGAGGACTTCCAGCGCGAGGAACGGCGCCGACATTGTCCGAAGTGCAAGGCGCCCCTCTGGACGCTGATGCGCCCGGGCAAGGCCGCGAGTGGTGACAGACGCAGCGTGATCCTCAAGTCGATGTGCCGCATACCCACCATCGGCCCCATCCGGGCCGAGAAGTTGGTGACGGACTTCGGCGAAGAGTTTCTCGCCACGATGCTGGCTGACAACGTCCACGAGTTCATCAATCTGATGGACGCCAAGGGCAACTTCGTCTTCAGCGACCGCCAGGCCAAGCGCATGGAGCGGGCGATGGCCAACCTGGAGTTCGGCTTCGGCGAGGGCGGCTACCAACCGACCGAGTTCATCAAGCGCTACCTCCCGGACGGCTACTTCGACCTGCTGGTGGTGGACGAGGGACACGAGTACAAGAACAGCGGTTCGGCGCAGGGCCAGGCAATGGGGGTGCTGGCAGCGAAAGCGCGCAAAACGCTGCTGCTGACCGGCACACTCATGGGCGGCTACGCCGACGACCTGTTCTACCTCCTGTTCCGGATCCTCTCCCGGCGCATGATCGAGGACGGCTACCGACCGAACGCGCGCGGCAGCCTGGCCCCTGCGGCCATGTCGTTCATGCGCGACCACGGCGTGCTCAAGGACATCTACACCGAGCGCGACAGCCAATCGCACAAGACCGCACGGGGCAAGAAGCTATCGGTACGGACGGTGAAGGCCCCAGGCTTCGGCCCCAAAGGCATCCATCGCTTCGTGCTGCCCTTTACCGTGTTCCTCAAGCTCAAGGACATCGGCGGCAATGTGCTGCCGGCGTACCAGGAGGAGTTCGTCGACATCCCGATGGAGGCGCACCAGGAAGCGGCCTATCGGCAGCTGGCCAGCAAACTGACCGCGGAGCTCCGCCAGGCTCTGGCACGGCGAGACACCACGCTACTTGGGGTGGTGCTCAATGTGCTGCTGGCCTGGCCGGACTGCTGTTTTCGGCCGGAGGTGGTGAAACACCCTTGGACCCGGGACACCTTGGCCAGGGTCGACGCGATCTTCGACGAAGACCAGGCGAGCCCCAAGGAGGAGGCGCTGATCGAGCTGTGCCGTCAGGAGAAGGCGCTGAGCCGCAAGGTGCTGGCCTACACCGTCTACAGCGGCACCCGGGACACGACCAGTCGGCTCAAGCGCTTGCTCGAGCAGGCCGGTCTGAAGGTGGCGGTCCTGCGTGCCTCGGTGGAAACGGCCCGGCGCGAGGATTGGATCCTCGACCAGGTCGACCGTGGCGTCGACGTGCTGATCACCAACCCGGAGCTGGTGAAGACAGGTCTGGATCTGCTGGACTTCCCGACCATCGTCTTCCTGCAGACGGGCTACAACGTCTACACCCTGCAGCAGGCCGCGCGCCGGTCGTGGCGGATCGGGCAGAAGCAGGCGGTACGGGTGCTGTTCTTCGGCTATGCCGGTAGCTCGCAGATCACCTGCCTGCAGCTGATGGCCAAGAAGATCGCGGTGGCTCAGAGCACGTCGGGAGACGTTCCGGAGTCAGGGCTCGATGCGCTGAACCAGGATGGTGATTCGGTTGAGATGGCGTTGGCTAGACAGCTGGTGAGTGGATGAAATTTCGCCCCTCCTTGGAGGGGCCCTCCCTCGCTAGTCTGATCGAGCAGCTACAAGCGCTTCCTCATACGCATCAGGCCACGATCAAAAAACTGTATTTTCTTACGCACAATTTTGTGTATCATTGACCTGCGCGTGCCATACCTATGACTAAGCTAAATACTTTGATCGCACCGACACGAAAACCGAACTGACTCAGACGATCACACCTACCTACTGCTAATTGATGAATTGAGGCCACAGCGCATGAGTGCACTCCTAGACCGGGCTGAACAGGCGGTGTCCGCTACAGCAATGGTTCGAGGCTTTAGCGCGAAATTGAAAGAAGTCACCAGTGGTGAGGTCACTCACCTGGTGATTTTTAAGGACAACGAGCCAGCTGCAGTGTTGGTAGGCGTAGAGGCCTACCAAGCTCTGCAGGACGAACTTGAAGACCTTCGTACTGAGCGTCTTGCCATTGAGCGCCTTTCCACCTTGGACAAACAGAAGACAGTGAGCCTTGAGGACATGGAGGCTCGCTTCGAATAGGCAAAGGCTGATGAAATGGAGCGTTCGGTTTCACCCTGATGTCGAGCAAGATCTCGTCCAGCTAGGCAAAGCTGAGGCGAAAAGGGTACTGAAAGTCATCCGGGAGCGAATCGCTGAAGGTGAACCTGAAAAAATTGGCAAGCCGCTCCGTGGTGCCCTCGCAGGACATCGCAGGATCAGGACCGGTGATGTACGCATCGTTTACAGGATCGAAGGCACGGAAATCATACTGGTCCTATGTGTAGGGGCCAGACGTGATGACGAGGTTTACGACGCTGCCAATAGAAGAGTCTGATGACATCCCCCGCTTCGGCGGGGGTTTCTTTTGTCTATAGCTCAACGACTACACACCGCTTGTCGCACTAGATGGCTGGTAGCTGGAAAAATCTTCAAAAAGAGAAGGTAATCAGTCGGGAAGCAGCGTCTCGAAAACGACCGCTATCGACTGTGGATTCAACCGGTGAACGCAACACACTAAATCCTGCGTAAGCAGGAGGGTGTTGCAGATGAAACAAAGACCTCGGATCTACTACACCGAAAGCCAGAAAGCGTTGATGTGGGATCGCTCGACCGGGACCACGCGGGGGCGGCGGGGTGTCCAGGGTCTGCAGCGAGTTGGCGTCGGCGCCGAGGGCGCTGACCCGGAAGGCACGCCCCTGGGCATTGGCCACCAGCTCGCCGCGCACGGCCACGTTCTGACCCGGCTTGAGCAGGGCCTGCAGGCGCAGGGCTTCATGGGGCGGCAGGCGCAGGGCGGTACCGTCCTGCAGCAGGGCGCCGTTCACGTCGCCACGGGGACCGTGCAGCAGCTGGACGATCTGGCCCTGGAGACTGTCGCCATCGCGTTCGGCGCCAGGTGCCGGGGGCGCTGGCGGACGGCGACCGCCCACGCGATCCGGGCCTTCATCGGTGACCGTCTTGCCGGTCTGGACATTGGTCAGGGACACCGCCTGGACCAGCGGCAGGCTGGCGGCGCGCAGGCCGGCGACGTTGACGCTGTCACCCGGTTTGAAGGTGGCGGCCAGCTGCTCGGACAGGTGCGGCGGGGTATTGACCTCGGTGCCGTCGGCCAGGATCAGGCCGTCGATATCGCCGCGGGGATTGAGCAGGAATTGCTTGAGCTGGCCCTGCTGGGTGGGAATCTGGGCGCTGGCCGCGGTGGTGGTGGCGCTGCTGCCGGCGGGTGCGGTCTGTGCCAGGACGAGGCCGCTGACGGACAGCAGGGCGAAGGTCCCGATCACGAGGGTTTGGGTCTTGGTAGGCATGGATGACTCCTGCGGTGGTTGACGATCAGGCTATTGCAGGGCCTGTGCCAGGTTTTATTTTATATATAAATCAATAGCTTGCGATTTTAGGCGGCCATTCGGGCCAGGCATTGCGTCCGGCTGGCGGACAGGCCTGTCGGCAAAGCGGACAGCCTAGGCGGGGCTGTCGTCTGCACCGACACCCAGGCCCAGCCGACTCAGCTTGGTATAGAGCAGCTGGCGATGGATGCCCAGGCGGCGGGCCGCTTCGGCGCGATTGCCGCCGCTGCGCCGCAGGGCGCGCTCGATCAGCAGGCGTTCCAGGCGCGCGGTGGCTTCGGCCAGGGTCTCCTCCGGCCAGCTGGTGTCGATGGCTAACTCATCCGGTGCCTCGCCCTGCAGGAAGGCCAGGTCGGCGGCGACGATGCGCTCGCCCTGGGCCAGGGTCGCGGCGCGCTGGATGGCGTTGCGCAATTCCCGTACGTTGCCCGGCCAGGGGTGGCGCAGCAGCAAGGCGGCGGCATCGTCCGCCAGCACCCGGCCGCTGGGGGCGAGGAAGTGTTCGGCCAGGGGCAGGATGTCGGCACGACGCTCGCGCAGGGCGGGCAGGTGGATGGGCACCACGTGCAGGCGATAGAAGAGGTCCTCGCGGAAGTCGCCGCTGGCGACGCGCTGGGCCAGGTCGCGGTGGGTGGCGGCCACCAGGCGCACGTCCAGGCGCACCGGCGCGCCACCCACCGGGGTCACCTCGCGCTCCTGCAGGGCACGCAGGATCTTGGCTTGCATCGGCAGTGGCATGTCGCCGATCTCGTCGAGAAAGAGAGTGCCGCCCTGGGCTTCGCGAAAGGCGCCGAGGCGATTGGCGGTGGCCCCGCTGAAGGCGCCGCGCACATGGCCGAAGAGTTCGCTCTCCAGCAGGTCCGGCGGGATGGCCGCGCAGTTGACCGCCACGAAGGGCGCGCCGTGTCTCTTGCCGTGCTCGTGGATGGCGCGGGCTACCAGCTCCTTGCCGGTGCCGGTCTCGCCGGTGACCAGCACCGTGGCCTCGCTGTCCACCAGGCGGCCAATGGCCTTCTGCACCTGGCGCAGGGCGTCGCTGCCGCCCACCAGGGTATGGCCCTCGACCTCCGCCGGTGGCGCACTGGCCGGGCCGCGCTGGGCGGTCATGCCGGCCAGCACCCGGATCAATTCCTCGCGGCCGATGGGTTTGGTGAGATGGTCGAAGGCGCCCAGGCGCATGGCTTCGATGGTGTTGCCGGCGCTGGCGAAGGCGGTGAGCACCGTCACCGGCGGCGGCTCGGGGAGGGCGCGGATGCGCGCCAGCACCTCCAGGCCATCCAGCCCGGGCATGCGCAGGTCGAGCAGCACGGCGGCCACCGTCTCCCGTTGCAGCAGGGCCAAGCCGGCTTCGCCCTGGTCGGCCTGGAGCACCCGGTAGCCCTGGTCCGCGGCGGTTTCCGCCAAGGCGTCGCGCAGGCCGGCGTCGTCGTCGATGATTAGCAGGGTTGGCATGGCAGCAGGATCTCGAAGCGGGTGGGGGCGGGTTGTTCGGCCAGGCGCGCCTCGCCGCCGTGGGCGCGTGCGGTCTCGCGGACCAGGGCCAGACCCAGGCCGGTGCCCTCGGGGCGACCGGTGACGAAGGGTTCGAACAGCTGGGCGCGCAGATCGGCGGGTGGGCCCTGGCCCTCGTCCTCCACCGCCAGTAACAGCCAGTCGCCGCGCCGGCTGGCGTCGAGGCGGATCTCGCTGCCCGCCGGGGCGGCCTGGAGGGCGTTGAGCAGCAGGTTGTCCAGGGCGCGGGCCAGGGCGTCGCGGTCGAAATAGCCCTGTTCGACCGCCACCTGGGCGGTCAGACGGAGGCCGCGCTGGCCGGCATGGTCTTCATGACCGGCCAGGACTTCGTGGCAGAAAGCCGGTAGTTCCACGGTGGTCGGCTGTAGCTGCGGCGGCTGGGTGAGGTCGAGCAGGCGCCGCAGCAGGACGTCCAGCCGGGTGATCTGCGTGAGGATGGCGTCCAGGGCACGCTGCTGACGGCTGCTATCGCCGGCCAGGGCGTTCTCGGCCTTGAGGCGCATGGCGGCCAGGGGATTGCGGATCTCGTGGGCGACCCCAGCGGCCACTCGGCCCAGGGCGGCCAGCCGCTCGCTGGCGTGGACCTGGGTGGTCAGCCGCTGGGCCTCGTCGCGTGCCTGGGCCAGGCGCTGGCCGGCCTGGTTGAGCGCGGCCAGCACCCGGTCGAGTTCCCGTTCGCCGGTGAGGGCCAGGGTGGGCAGGTCGTGGCTGGCATTGGCGGCGAGATCGCGCTCGACCCGCGCGACATGGCGCGACCACTGCCAGGTCAGGCGGCCGAGCAGCAGGGTGGTCGCCAGCATGGCCAGCAGTAGCAGGCCCAGGCCCAGCTTGAGTTGGCGCTGACCACTGCTCTCGGCGAAGGTCAGGCGGGTCAGAGTCCAGGCGGCGAGATCGGCGATCGGGCCGGGCAGCGGGCAGGCGGCGAGCAGGGTGGTGGTGCCGCCGCTGCTGAGGCGGTCGGTCAGGCTGCGCGCGTCGGCGAGGGTCGCCGCGATGAGACTGGACAGGCGCTGGCGCTCGGCGCTGGACAGTTCGAAGGCACTGGCTTCGGCCAGGGGGCCGGCCTGCTCCTGCCAGAGGCCGCCGGCCATGCCGCGATAGCGCAGCAGGGCGGTGGCGGCCACGCCTGTAAGGCCCTGGCGCAACGCCGGATCATTCAGCCCGGCGCTGGGGCCGGACCAGCCGTTGCTGTAGAAGCGATAGCTGCTGGCGATGGCCTGGCAGGCCTGCTCGGCTTCCACCCTGGCCTGGCCGAGCTGGGCGCTTTCCGATTGCCGCAACAGCAAGACCATCAGCCAGCCGACCCCGACGGCCATGCCGCCGAGCAACAGCAACACGGCCAGCAGGCGACTGCGCAGCGATCCGAACATGGGTTTCTCTTCCAGGCCTTGGCCTGGATAGAGTGCCACACCCGGGCGGAGTTCGAGTGCCAGAGCGGACGTCAGGCGCGGCGGCCGAATTCCGCTTCCTGCGCCGTCCAGCCGGGCACCCGCTCGCTCAGGGATAGCCCGAGCCCCGGACGGGTCGGCACCTGCATTCGCCCGTCACGGGTTTCCAGGCGTTCGTTGAACAGCGGCTCCAGCCACTCGAAGTGTTCCACCCAGGGCTCGGTGGGATAGGTGGCGGCCAGGTGAACGTGCAACTCCATGGCGAAGTGCGGTGCCAGCATCACGCCGGCCTGCTCGGCCAGGGCGGCCACCTTGAGGAAGGGGGTAATGCCACCGACCCGAGGCGCGTCGGGCATCAGGAAGTCGGCACCGCGCAGGCGGATGAATTCCTGGTGCTCGGCGATGCTGGTCAGCATCTCGCCAGTGGCGATGGGGGGGTCGAAGGCCGCGGCCAGGGCGGCGTGACCTTCGGCGTCGTAGCAGTCCAGCGGCTCCTCGATCCAGATCAGGTTGAATTCCTCGAAGCGCCGGCACATCCGCTGGGCGGTGGGTCTGTCCCATTGCTGGTTGGCGTCGACCATCAGCGGGAAGCTGTCGCCCAAGTGGCGGCGCACGCGGGCGACGCGTTCCAGGTCCAGGGCGCAGTCGGGCTGGCCGACCTTGAGCTTGATGCCGCCGATGCCTTTTTCCCGGGAGAGGTCGGTGTTCACCAGCAACTGCTCCAGCGGCGTGTGCAGGAAGCCGCCGGAGGTGTTGTAGCAGCGCACCGAGTCGCGCTGGGCGCCCAGCAGGCGCGCCAGTGAGAGGTTGGCGCGACGGGCCTTGAGGTCCCAGAGGGCCACGTCGAAGGCGCCGATGGCCTGGGTGGCGAGGCCGCTGCGCCCCACCGAGGCGCCGGCCCAGCAGAGCTTGGTCCAGAGCTTCTGGATGTCGCTGGGATTCTCGTCGAGCAGCACCGGGGCAATTTCATGGGCGTGGGCGAACTGGCCGGGGCCACCGGCGCGCTTGGAATAGCTGAAGCCCAGGCCGCGCTGGCCGTCGCGGGTCTCGATCTCGACGAAGAGGATGGCGATCTCGGTCATCGGCTTCTGCCGGCCGGTGAGCACCTTGGCGTCGCTGATGGGGGTGGCCAGCGGCAGGAACACGGATGCCAGGCGGACCCAGGCGATGCGGTCCTGGTCGGCGCTGTGGGAGGTGTCGGTCATGGCGGGAGTCTCCGGGGTGAGGGATCAGGGACGGGTGGCGGTCAGGGCGGCGTCGGCGGGGGCGGGCGGCTCGTCGTTGAGTTCGCCGAGGTCCAGGCGCTTGAGCGGGCCGACGATGACCAGGTAGGAGAAGGCGCCGAGCAGGCCCATGGCGGCGACGTAGGTGAGGGCCACGTCGAAGGAGCCGAGCTGGTTGATCATCAGGCCGATGGCCAGCGGGGTGACGATGCTGGCGAGGTTGCCGCAGAAGTTGAAGAGGGCGCCGCTCACGCCCATGGCGCGCTTGGGCGAGACGTCGCCGACGATGCACCAGCCGAGGTTGCCTACCCCCTTGGCGAAGAAGGCGATGGACATCACCAGGGTGACCAGGGCGATGGACTGGGTGTAGTTGGCCACCACGATGCTGCTGGAGAGCAGCAGGCCGACGATGATCGGTGTCTTGCGCGCGGCGGTGAGGCTGTAGCCACGGCGCAGCATGCCGTCCGAGCATAGTCCGCCGAGGACTCCGCCCAGGCAGCCGGCCACCGGTGGGATGGCGGCGATCAGGCCGACCTTGAGCATCGTCAGCCCCTTGGCCTCGACCAGGTAGGTGGGAAACCAGGTGAGAAAGAACCAGGTGATGGTGGTGAGGCAGAACTGGCCCAGGTAGATGCCGAGCATCATGCGGTTGCCGCTGATGGCCTTGAAGGTGCGCCAACTGAAGGGCGCCCGGGTGTCGCCCAGATCGGGCAGGCCACCGCCGGCCTCGATATGGTCCAGCTCGCTCTGGCTGACGCGCCTGTCGTGCCGGGGCTCCTGTACGGTGGCGAACCACAGCAGGCCGATGAGGAGGCCGGCGCCGCCGGTCCAGAAGAACACGTGCTCCCAGCCGAACTGGCTGAGCAGGATCACCATCAGCGGGGTGAACACCGCCAGGGCGAAGTACTGCGCCGACTGGAAGATGGCGGTGGCCAGGCCGCGTTCCTGGCGCGGGAACCACATCACCGTGAGGCGGTTGTTGGCCGGAAAGGCGGGCGACTCGGCCACGCCCATCAGAAAGCGCAGCACGAACAGCGCCAGCAGCGCCGAGGAGAAGAATTCGACGTAGCCCTGCAGGAAGGTCAGCGCCGACCAGAGGATCAGGCTGGCGCCCAGCACCAACCGCGAGCCGAAGCGATCGAGCACGATGCCGCCGGGAATCTGCATGGCGGTATAGGCCCAGCCGAAGGCCGAGAAGGCCAGGCCCATGGCCACGGCGTCGAAGCCGAGGTCGTGGCGCATGGCCGGTGCGGCGATGGACAGGGTGGCGCGGTCGACGTAGTTGAACACCGTGACCAGGAAGATCATCGCCAGGACGAGATAGCGGACGTGGGTACGCCGTGACGGGGCGGTGGGATTGCGCATTGTTATTGTCCTTTTCTGCGGGCAAGACCGGCGGCGAGGCCGGCACCTGCAGGAGGACGCTAAGCTGATTACGCAATCATTCAAGCGTCAGCGCGTGCTCTCGCGCATGACCAGCTCGAAGCCGGTATCCCTTCGCAGCTGGGTTTCCGCGCCTGCCAGCCGGGCGAGCAGGGCCTCCGCGGCCTGGGCGCCCATCGCGGCGCCGCGCACGTCCACGGTGCTCAGCGCCGGGATCAGATGGGCGGCGCTGGCCAGGTTGCCGAAGCCCATCACGGCCAGTTCCCCCGGTACCCGCAGGCCGCGGGCATGGGCTTCGGCAAGCACCCCATGGGCGAGGGTGTCGGAGCTGCAGACCACCACCTCGGGGCGGACGCCGGCGTCGAGCAGGCGGGCCAGGCCCTGGCGACCCAGTGCCGGGGTGGCCGGTGGCGGCAGGCTGACATCTGGGGCGCGGCGCCGGTGGTGAGCATGGCCGGTTGGTAGCCGCTCTCGCGCACCGCGCGAAAGACCTTTTCGCGCAGCGCCGGCCGAACGATCTCCGGCTGGTTGAGGGTACGCGAGACGGTGATCGGCGAGACCCCGGCCAGGCGAGCCACGTCCTTCAGGGTCGGCGGCTTGCCGTCCGGTCGGCCACGCCAGGGCGGGGCACTGCGAGCATCGCTGGACAAGGACGGTCTCCACGGCAGGGGCTGAAGCGCGATTCTGCCGAGTCATACGATGACTCTCAAGGCAGTGGAGCCACGAACGTACAAGCCAGGGCCGGGGCCCTTGGCTAGCCTGGGCACTCCTTTCGACTGCTGGCAGGTGCCCTGTGGAAATCTTTCTCTATGCCTTGAGCGTCATGTACAGCCCTGGCCCGGTCAACGCCCTGGGCCTCGATGCCGGCCTGCGCGGCCAGGCTCGGCGGGCCCTGGGTTTCTATGCCGGGGTAGGCTGCGCCATGCTGCTGATGTTCCTGGCGCTCGGCTATGCCGGCGCGGCGCTGATCTCCGGGGCGCTGCTGCCCTGGCTTGCGCTGCTCGGTGGCGGCTACAGTCTCTACCTGGGGTATCGCATCGCCCAGGCCCCACCCCCGGCCGCGGAAGGGCGGGGCGAATCGGTGGAGCGCCTGACCTTCACCCGTGGCCTGCTGATCCAGGGGCTCAATCCCAAGGGCTGGCTGGCGGTGCTGCCCATCGCCACGGTGATGTTCCCGGCGGCCCAGATAACCGGGATGAAGATCGCCCTCTGCTCGGTGCCGCTGGCCGCGGCGGCCTGTGGTGCGCCGGCCGGTTATGCCCTGCTCGGCGCCGGACTGGGACGCTACCTGGTGCGGGGGCGCGGGCTGCGCTGGGTGAATCGGCTGCTGGGGCTGAGCCTGGTCGGCTGCGCCCTGTTGTTGTTCCACGATGCCTGGCGCGGTCTGCTAGACTGAGGCCGACAGGGAGATGCCATGGGTACCAAGACCGAGCTGCCCCATGCCACGGACTGGGTGCGCCACGCCCCGGCGTTCGCCGAGCTGGAATCCATCGAGGCCTTCTTCAGCGGTCACGCCTTCGACCCGCATCGCCACGCCACCTATGCCATCGGCCGCACCCTGGCCGGGGTACAGAGCTTTTCCTATCGTGGTGCCCAGACCCACAGCCTGCCGGGCGAGACCATGGTCTTCCACCCGGATGAGGTCCATGACGGCCGCGCCGGCGCCGCCTGCGGCTTTCGCTACCGCATGCTCTATGTGCCACCGGCGCTGGTGCAAGACGTCCTCGGCGGGCGGCCCTTGCCCTTCCATCGCGAGGGTGTCTCCCTGGACCCACGCCTGGCCCGGGCTACCGACGCGGTATTCGCCGTCCTGGATGAACGCCCCGATGCCCTGGGGCGCGACGCGGCGCTGTTCGACCTGGTGAGCACCCTGGCCGAGGTGTGCCAGGCCTGGCCGAGCCGAGGGCGGGTGGACTTCGCTGCTGCCCTGCAGGCCCGCGAATACCTGGAGGACCACCTCGACCAGCCCGTCACCCTCGACGACCTGGCTCGCTGTGCCGGACGCGATCGCTGGAGCCTGAGTCGCGACTTCCGCGCCTACTTCGGCACCAGTCCGCACCGCTACCTGACCCTGCGCCGGCTCGACCGGGTCCGGCTGCAGGTGCGCCTGGGTATGGACTTGGCCCAGGCGGCAGTGGCGGCGGGCTTCTATGACCAGAGTCATATGACCAGACATTTCCGCCAGGCCTTCGGCATCGCCCCGGCGCGCTGGTTGCGTGGCTTGGCCGCAGCCCCCGGCTTCTCTGGCGCGAAGGCGCCGCTCCGGGATTAGCACCAGCTGCTCGGGCGGTTGGTGCGGAACGACGGGCACCGTTCAATCGGCGTCGCCAGCGAAACGATCACGGCCGAGAGCAGTCCACCTGTGCGCACTTAACGAACAGGAGCCCTTTTCATGACCGGCCAGGGAGAATCCGCCGCCCGTCCCACCTTCAGTCCCCCCGTGTTCTGGACCTCGACCCTGCTGCTCTTGGCGCTGGTGCTCTACGCCAGCCTGTTCCAGGCCAACGCCCAGTGGTTGTTCGCCGCCATCCAGGGCTGGATCATCACCAACCTCAGCTGGTTCTACATCCTCGCCGTGGCCATCATCCTCGGCACCGTGGTCTTCCTCGGCATCAGCCGCTACGGCGACATCAAGCTGGGCCCGGACCACAGCGAGCCGGACTACGCCAACACCACCTGGTTCGCCATGCTGTTTTCCGCCGGCATGGGCATCGGCCTGATGTTCTTCGGCGTCGCCGAGCCGGTGATGCACTTCCTCAATCCGCCCTATGCCGACGGCCAGACGGTGGACGCCGCGCGCGAGGCCATGCGCATCACCTTTTTCCACTGGGGGCTGCACGCCTGGGCCATCTACGCCATCGTCGCGCTGATCCTGGCCTATTTCAGCTATCGACATGGCCTGCCACTGACCCTGAGATCGGCGCTCTATCCATTGATCGGGGAACGCATCCATGGCCCCATCGGCCATGCGGTGGACATCTTCGCCATCATCGGTACCGTGCTGGGGGTCGCGACATCCCTTGGCTTTGGCGTGGCCCAGATCAATACCGGACTCAATGCGCTGTTCGGTGTGCCCATCTCGGTGCCGGTGCAGATCAGCCTGATCATCGTGACCACCGCCTTGGCTACCCTATCGGTGGCGACCGGTCTGGACAAGGGCGTCCGCCGTCTATCCGAGCTGAACCTGGGGTTGGCGCTGTTGCTGATGGTCTCGGTGATCGTGCTCGGCCCGACCGTGCTGATCCTGCAGACCTTCGTGCAGAACACCGGCGGTTACCTGAGCGAGATCGTCAGCCGCACCCTCAACCTCAATGCCTACCAACCCACCGACTGGATCGGCGGCTGGACGCTGTTCTACTGGGGCTGGTGGCTGGCCTGGTCGCCCTTCGTCGGGCTGTTCATCGCGCGCATCTCCCGCGGGCGGACCATCCGCGAATTCGTCTCCGGCGTACTGCTGGTGCCGGCCGGGTTCACCCTGCTGTGGATGACGGTGTTCGGCAACACGGCGATCCACATGATCCTCACCGATGGCCTTACCGATCTCGCCGCCGCGGTAAACAAGGACAGCTCCCTGGCGCTGTTCGCCTTCCTGGAACACTTCCCGTTGCACAGCGTGATCTCCATGGTGGCCATCGTCATGGTGGTGGTGTTCTTTGTCACCTCCGCCGACTCGGGCGCCATGGTCGTGGACATGCTGGCCTCGGGCGGCCAGGACCAGACGCCGGTCTGGCAGCGGGTGTTCTGGGCATCCAGCATGGGTCTGGTGGCCATCGCATTGCTCTTGGCCGGTGGCCTCAAGGCGCTACAGACCGCCACCATCGCCAGCGCCCTGCCGTTCACCATCGCCCTGTTGTTCAGCATGCACGGCCTGCTCAAGGCCTTGAAGCTGGATGCCACCAAGCGCGGTCTTCGTCATCAGGCGCTGAGCATCTCGCCACCGACCATGAGATCGCCCGGTGGCTGGCAGCGTCGGCTGCGCGGTCTGGCCATGTTCCCGCGACGCAGCCACGTGGTGCGCTTCATCGGCGAGGTGGCCAAGCCGGCGTGCCTGGCGGTGGCCGAGGAATGGCGCAAGCAGGGTTACGAGTGCGGCGTGGAAGACCGTGACGATGGCGGGGTGCGGCTGTACGTCGGGCCAGCCGAGCAGCCGGAGTTCGTCTACGAGGTACGCCCCCACGCCTACGCCATGCCCAGTTTCGTCATGGGCAGCGAACCGGGGGAAGAGCGCAAGTACTTCCGCGCCCAGGTGCACCTGCGCGAGGGCGGTCAGGACCATGACGTCATGGGCTGGTCGCGGGAGGACGTCATCGGCGACATCCTCGACCAGTACGAGCGCCATATGCACTTCCTGCATCTGGTGGGCTGAAATAGGAAAGCCGGGCGCAACGCCCGGCTTTCTCGTGTTGCGGAGGGTGGGTTACTTCACCCGGAAGCGGCGTACCACGGCGATCAGCTGTTCGTTGGAGGACTGCACCGCCGCGGTACTCTCCGCGGTACGCTGGCCGCTGGTGACCAGGTCGTCGACGATATGGCGCACGGCGACCATGTTCTGGTTGATCTCGCCGGCCACCGCGCTCTGCTCCTCGGCGGCCGCGGCGATCTGGGTCGAGAGATCGCTGATGCGCACCACCGAACCGGTCATCTCGTCCAGGCCGCTGGTGACCTCACGGGTCCGCTCGGCGGTGCTCTGGCAGCTGGCCTTGGTCACTTCCATGGCTGCTACGGCGGAACTCACCCCTTGCTGCAGCCGGTTGAGCATCTCGTTGATCTCGGCAGTGCTCTGCTGGGTACGACCGGCCAGGGCGCGGACCTCGTCGGCCACCACCGCGAAGCCACGGCCCTGCTCGCCGGCGCGCGCCGCCTCGATGGCCGCGTTGAGCGCCAGCAGGTTGGTCTGACCGGCGATTTCGCCGATCACGCCGAGTACGTCATTGATGCGTTGGGCATCGGTTTGCATGGCCTGCACCTTGAGGGTGGCATCTTCCACCTGCTCGACCAGGGCCAGCACGCTGGTGGACGCCTGCTGCACCACGGCGCGGGAACGCTCGGCTTGACCGGTGGCGGACTGGGTAAGGGCGGCGGTATCGCCGGCGCTACGCGCCACGGAATCGGAGGTGGCGCTCATCTCGGTGATGGCGGTCACCGCCTGGTCGGTCTCGCTGGCATGGCGCGCGAGGATGGCCCCGTTCTGCTGGGCCTGGCCATGGAGCTGCTTGAGGCCGGTATCGATGCGATCGGTGGCGTCGCCGACCTCACCGATCAGCCGCTGCAGGTAGGCGATGAAGCCATTCACCGCACTGGCCACCGCATCCACTTCGTCCTTGCCGTTCACCGGCACGCGGGGGTCAGGTCGGCGTCGCCGGCGGACAGCGATTCGATGTTGCGCTGCAATACGCCCAGGCGGCCCATCAGCTTGCCCAGGGCCAGCACCATGATCGCCACCAGCAGCAGGACCAGAGGCAGCTGGATGGCCGCCAGGGTCTTGAGGATGCTGGTGTTGGTGGCGCCCAGCAGGGCGGTCGGCAGCGCCGTGGCCAACAGCCAGGGCGTACCGGCCAGGGGTTGCAGGAAGAAGGTGTGCGGGGTGCCATGCTCGTCGATGTAGGCGTCCCGGACCAGGGCATCGCCGCGCAGCTTGCCGAGATTCTGCTGGATGGCGGCGACGAAGGGCGAACGGGCGGCGTAGGCCGAGACGTTGTTCAGGACCTGCGAATCGCCCAGCTCGGTGAGGTTGCTGAGGATCTTGCCATCGGCCTCGACGATCATCATGTCGGTGTCGTCGAGCTCCTTGCGCAGCCCATCCACCAGCGGGTTGAAGAAGCCCAGGGTGAGGTCGATGGTGGACACGCCGTAGGCCTTGCCATCGCGCTGGATGGCCATGGCGCAGTTGGTGCGCGGCTGGGCGCTGGCGGCGTCCTTGTAGGCGGCGGCCCAGACGCACTGGCCGGCGGTGGCCTTGAGACCGGCCTGGAACCAGGGCTGTTCCCAGTAGTTGAGCGACTCGGCCGAGTTCCAATGGGTATTGACGATCAGCTTGCCGCTGGCATCGCGGTGGTAGAAGGTGCTGAACTTGTCGCGGCCCTGCTCGCGCTGATTGGGCAGCGGCCAGATGCCGCCGCCGAACACCTTGGCGTCGCCGTACTGGTTCACCAGGCCGGGCAGGACCTTGTCGATGGTGGCGCTGTCCAGCAGCGGGACCGTCTCGGTGATGGCACGCTGCTGGGCCTGGATCTGGTTGAGTTCGCGATAGATGCGCGTCCCTATCTCATTGACCCGCGTCAGCACGGCGGACTCGCCCGCGGCGATCAGGTCCGGGGTGACCCAGAGGCGGATGCCGACGATGGTGGCGAGCACGGTCGCGCCGATGAAGCCGAGGAAGATCAGGGTGTAACGCGTCCGGATGGTGGCCAGGGCCATGGTGTCGCTCCTTCAGATACAGCGTCGTCCACGCTGCGAGAAGCATCCTTTACGATGGTCTGAAACGAGGATGTTAGAGGCTTATCGGCTTAAAAAGAGTGACCTTTAGCCGCAGGCGCGACGGGATATCCTTGGCCCAAAGCGGTCGCGCCGTGACCCGGCGGGCAGGTCGCGTACCGCTCGGTGCAGGTGGGATTCAGCGGGCCAGGGCGCGCTGCTCGCTGTGCCAATCCGCCCCCTCCAGACGAACAATCAGCAGCAGATCACCGGCATCCGGCGCCGCCACCAGGCACTGGCCGTCAGCCAGCCAGAAGGCGCTGCGCCCCACGCAGGCGTAGCCACCGGTCGGGGCATGATGATTGGCCAGAAGTACCGGCAACCCCAGCTCGCGGGCGTGCGCCGCCAGGCGGGCGCTGTCGGCCGGATAGCCCGTCGGCCCGATCACCGCCGAGACCAGGTAGACGTCGGCGCCCTGGGCCCTGGCTGCCTCGGCGTGGGCGCGGTGATTGCTGTCGGCGCAGATGGCCAGGGCGCAGCTCACGCCGTTCACCGGCAACGGGCTGCCGCCGGTGCCGGCCGAGAAGGGCGGCGCCTCGCCCGGATGCAGATACTGCTTGGTGTGTACCTGGCAGCCGCCATCGGCGCCCAGGATCAAGGCGCCGATATGCAGGCCGGCGGGGCTGCGCACGGGGGCGCCGACGATGGCCGTGAGCCCCGCCGCGCGGCAGGCGTCGCGCAGGGGTTGCAGGCGGGCGTCGGCCGGGTCCAGCGTCAGCGCCTCGGCCAGGCTGGGTTCGTAGCCGGTCAGCGACAGCTCGGGAAACAGCAGCAGATCCACCCCGGCCGCCGCTGCCGCGGCGATGAAGCCCAGGTGGATGCGCAGGTTGGCGGCGAGGTCCCCGGCGACCGAGGCGGATTGGGCAGCGGCGAGGGTCAGGGTCGGCATCTTGGATCCTTGAGTGGGGTCTCCCTCACCCCGGCCCTCTCCGATGAGGAGAGGAGGCGTCAGGTGGGCCCGTAGCATGGAAAACCGCGCAGCGTTTTCCATCTGAGGCACTGGGGTTCGGATGGAGGAGATGAGTCTAAGGGGACAAGGTAGCGGTGTTTGCCCATCCCTCACCCCGGCCCTCTCCCTGAGGGAGAGGGGGAAAAGCGCTGGGCCTGCCGCTACAACAGCGTGAAGCTTCCCTCACGCACCCGCTCCGAATCCAGACCGACCATCACCTTGAATTCGCCCGGCTCCGAGACCAGCTTGAGGTCGTTGTTGTAGAAGCGCAGGTCCGTCTCGGTGATGGGGAATTCCAGCTCGCGGCTCTCGCCGGGTTGCAGCATCACCTTCTGGAAGCCCTTGAGTTCCTTGACCGGACGCGCCAGGGAGGCGGTCACGTCGTGCAGATAGAGCTGCACGACGGTGGCGCCGGCGCGGTCGCCGGTGTTCTGCACCTTGACCTTGGCGGTGAGGGTGTCGCCCTTCTTCAGGGTGGCACTGGACAGTTGCGGCGCCGAGACGTCGAAGGTGGTGTAGCTCAGGCCGTAGCCGAAGGGGTAGAGCGGGCCGTTGACGATGTCGAAGTAGCGCGAGGTGTACTTGTTCGGCTTGGCCGCGTCGAAGGGCCGGCCGCTGCTCAGGTGGTTGTAGTACAGCGGCACCTGGCCCACTTCGCGGGGGAAGGTCATGGTCAGCTTGCCCGAGGGATTGTGGTCGCCGAACAGGACATCGGCCACGGCGTTGCCGCCCTCGGTGCCGGGGAACCAGGCTTCCAGCAGGGCGTCGGCCTGCTCCTGTTCCCACTCCAGGGCTAGCGGGCGGCCGTTCATCAAGACCAGCACCAGCGGCTTGCCGGTGGCCTTGAGCGCCTTGATCAGCTCGCGCTGGGTGTCGGGCACGCTGATGCGCGCGCGACTGGAAGCCTCGTGAGCCATGCCCTGGGACTCGCCGACCACGGCCACCACCACGTCGGCCTGGCGCGCGGCGGCCACCGCCTCGGCGATCATCTCGCCGGCGCTGCGAGTGTCCACGGCGACCGCGGGCTCGTAGGAGTTGAGGTAGGCCAGCACGTCGCGGTCGGCCAGCAGGTTGGCGCCCTTGGCATAGAGCACCCTGCCCTGGCCGGCCACGGCGTTCTCCAGGCCGCGGCGGATGGAAACGGCCTGGGCGGCCACGCCGGCGGCGGACCAGTTGCCCATGACGTCGCGCTGGCTGTCGGCCAACGGACCGACCACCGCCAGGGTGGCGCCCTTGCGCAGCGGTAGCACGGCCTTCTCGTTCTTCAGCAGCACCAGGCTCTCGCGGGCCACCTGGCGCGCCTCGGCGCGGTGCAGCCGCGATTCGGCGTTGGTGTCGACCGGGTCCTGGCCCTGCAGCCGGCGATAGGGATCGTCGAACAGGCCCAGGCGGTACTTGGTCAGCAACATGTCGCGCACGGCCTGGTCGACCTCGGCCTGGGTCACCTTGCCGGCGGCCAGCAGCGCGGGCAGCTGCTTGCCGTAGACGTCGTCGTGCATGTTCAGCTCGACGCCGGCCTTGAGCGCCTGCTCGGCGGCGTCGCGGGTGTCCTTGGCCACGCCGTGCAGCACCAGTTCGTTGATGGCGCCGTGGTCGCTGATCAGCAGGCCCTTGTAGTTCCAGTCCTTGCGCAGCAGGTCCTGCAGCAGCCAGCGGTTGGCCGTGGCCGGGACACCGTTGATGCTGTTCAGCGCCACCATCACCGCCCCGGCACCGGCCTCGGCGGCGGCGCGATAGGGTGGCAGGTAGTCCTGCATGAGGCGCTGCGGACTCATGTCGACGTTGCTGTAGTCGCGCCCGGCTTCCACGGCGCCGTAGCCGCCGAAGTGCTTGATGCTGGCCATGAGGCTGTCGGGGGCGCGCAGGTCGTTGCCTTGATAGGCGTGCACCAGGGTGGCGCCGATGCGCGAGGTCAGCCAGGTGTCCTCGCCGAAGGTCTCCGAGGCACGGCCCCAACGCGGTTCGCGGGTCACGTCGACGGTGGGGGAAAAGGTCAGGTCGAGGCCGTCGGCGGCCGCCTCGATGGCCGAGATACGCGCGCTGGTGGCGATGGCGTCGAGATTCCAGGTGCTGGCCAGGCCCAGGTTGATGGGGAAGATGGTGCGCATGCCGTGGATGACGTCATAGGCGTAGAACAGCGGGATCTTCAGCCGGCTGTGGGCGACCTGGTCCTGCATCTGGCGGATGTCGGGACGGGTCACGGTGTTGAACATGGCGCCCACCTTGCCGGCGCGGATGTCCGCCATGATGGCTTCCTTGGGGTAGTCCGGGCCCACGCTCACCAGGTTGAGCTGGCCGATCTTCTCTTCCAGGGTCATCTTCGCCAGCAGGGCGTCGACGTAAACACGCGCCGGATCGGCGTCCTGCGCCGCGGCGAAGGTGACGGTGGCGGCCAGTCCCAGGCCGAGCATGAGTGCGGTGAGGCGCGGTGCGTTCGACATCTTCCCCAAATTCCCTGTACGTCTTTTCTCGTTGTTCTGGCACTGCTGTGCGTCGCCGATTGTACAGGGCGAAGGGTGGGGCACCAGAGCCGTCGACGGCCGGCGCGGGGCCGGTCGTCAGGGACCGGGCGGGTAGCGAAGTCGCTCTAGAAGCGTGGCTTGCGAGTCTCCCAGTCCGGCTGGTACTTGCGCATCTGGCGCACGTCGTCGCGGCTGCGGATGTCGATGGAGAGGAACTGCTCGTGCAGCTTGGCGAGCTGGTCCTGATCCAGCTCCACGCCCAGGCCGGGGGCGTCGCTGATCGCCACGCAGCCATTCCTGATCGGCAGCTTGCCGCCCTGGATGACTTCCTCGTCCGCTTCCTGCCAGGGGTAGTGGGTGTCGCAGGCGTAGGCGAGGTTGGGTACCGCGGCCGCTACATGGGTCATGGCCATGAGGCTGATGCCCAGGTGCGAGTTGGAATGCATGGACACGCCCAGGCCGAAGGTGTCGCACAGCCGGGCGAGGATCTGGGTGTCCCTCAGGCCGCCCCAGTAATGATGGTCGGCCAGCACGATCTGCACGCTGTTCTGGGCCACGCTGCGGCGGAATTCGTCGAAGTCGGTGACCACCATGTTGGTGGCCAGGGGAATGCCGGTGCGCCGGTGCAGTTCGGCCATGCCGTCCAGGCCCGGGGTCGGGTCCTCGTAGTACTGCAGGTCGTCCTTGAGTACCTCGGCGATGCGCAGTGAGGTCTCCAGCGACCAATTGCCGTTCGGATCGATGCGCAGCGGCGTCTCCGGGAAGGCCTGGCGCAGCGCCTTGATGCAGGCCGCCTCGTGGTCCGGGCCGAGCAGGGTACCGGCCTTGAGCTTGATGCTCTGGAAGCCGTTCTCCTCGATCATCCGCGCCGCCTGGGCCACCACCTGCGCGGGGCTGATGGCTTCGCCCCAGCGATCGGGCGGGTAGGGCGCATCGATGTGCTCGGCGTACTTGAGGAACAGGTAGGCGCTGAAGGGCACCTCGCGGCGGACCGCGCCGCCGAGCAGCTCCACCAGGGGAATGCCCAGGGAGCGCGCCTGCAGGTCGAGAAAGGCTACCTCGAAGGCGGAATAGGCATTGGCCACCTGCTTGCTCGGATGGGAGCCGGGCGCCAGCTCGGCGCCGGCCACCACGCCACCGGCGAGCCCCGCGACGGTGTCCACCACCCGGGCGCGCAGGCCATTGAGGTCCCAGGCGGAAAGGCCGACCAGGCTGCTTTCCATGGCCTTCAGCACCGCCAGCACCGGGGCGTCGCCGTAGCTTTCGCCGAGGCCGACGTAGCCATTGTCGCCTTCCACCTCGATGATGGATCTCAGCGCATAGGGTTCGTGGATACCGCTGGCATTGAGCAGCGGGGCATCGCGAAAGGCGATGGGGGTGACGGTGATGCGTTTGATCTTCACGCGCAGACTCCTGGACTTATAGTTGTGTTGGTCTTTGTCAGTCATCGTATGACTAGTGATGTCGATCTTCAACCGGAAAGAAGAGCCAGCGTTCCAGCCGGACGACCGCGCATCGCATCGGACTTGCTCGTGTCGGTCGGGGCTGGATAAATAGCCAGCCGCCTACCTGCTTGCCCGTTTCGCATGAAAGCTCCGCTCGAAGATCCCCTCTACTATCTGCACAACTTCCAGCGGGTACTGGACTGGGTCGCCCTGCGCTATCCCGATCTGCTCGACGATCGCGAACAAGGCTTCATCGCCGCCTTCGCCGACTTGCCGCAGCCCTCCCGCGCGCTGCTGGTGCGCCTGGTGATGCGCAAGGGCGAGGTGTTCCGCGCCAGCAAGCTGGTCTACGGCGAGATCGGCTGCCCCCGCGCCGCGGCAGAGCCCCTGGTGACCCTCGGCTGGCTGCTGGCCGACCCCGAATTGCACCTGATCGAGCTCTTCGCCCTGCTGCGCAAGGAGGAGTTGCTCGGCTGCTTCGGTGCCCGGCTGCCCAAGGCCGGGCGCAAGGAAGACTGGCTGGCCCTCCTGGACGTTGAGCAGACCACCCCCCTGGCCTTCAGCGGCTGGACCGGCCCGGTGCCCGAGCTGGTGGCGGAGGGTGTCTGGCGGCTGACGCTGATGGACCTCTGCGACCGCCTGCGCCTGCTGTTCTTCGGCAACCTGCACCAGGACTGGACCGACTTCGTGCTGGCCGACCTGGGTATCTTCCAGTACGAGACGGTGGCCTTCAGTCCCGAATCCCGCGCCTTTGGCCAGCGTCACGAGGTGGATGCCTATCTGCACATCCAGCGCTGCCGCCAGGCGCTGCGCGATGGGCTGCCAGCCGCGGAGCTGCTGCCGCTGTTGCCCGCCGAGCGCTTCGCCAATACCTGGCTGGAATTGCGTCGGGGCAAGCTGCTCCACGAACTGGCACAGCACCACGAACGCCTCGGCGAACTGGCCCAGGCGCAGGCGCTCTATGCCGCCTCGGCGCACCCTGAGTCGCGCATCCGCGCCCTGCGTATGCTCGAACGGCTGGAGGACTGGCCCGCCGCCCAGGCGCTGGCGGAAGCCATCGTCGCTGCCCCAGCCCATGACGCCGAGCGCCAGCAGGTGGCGCGCATCCTGCCGCGGCTGGTGCGCAAGCAGGGCGGTCCGCCCAACAGGCGCCGCCCGGCCAGCCCGGTGGAGCGCCTCGATTTCGAATTGGTCAACGATGGCCTGCGCCGGGTCGAGTGGCTGGTGCGCGAGCACCTGGGTCGCGACGAGGCGCCGGTGCACTACGTGGAAAACACCCTGCTCACCAGCCTGTTCGGCCTGCTGTGCTGGGACGCCGTCTTTCTGGCCATCCCCGGCGCCTTCTTCCACCCCTACCAGCGCGAGCCGGCCGACCTGCGCCTGCCGGGTTTTCGCGAGCGGCGCGCCGAGGCTTTCGCCACCTGCCTGGCGCGGCTCGACGATGGCTCCTATCCAGCGGTGATCCGCGAGCGCTTCGCCGGCAAGCGCGGCCTGGCCTCGCCTTTCGTCGCCTGGGGTATCTTGAGCAGCGAACTGCTCGACCAGGCCCTGGCCTGCCTGCCGGCACAGCATCTGCGGCTGTGCTTCGAGCGGCTGCTGGAAGACCCTGAAAACAACCGCACCGGCTTGCCCGACCTGATCCAGTTCTGGCCGGCGGAAGGCCGCTACCGGATGATCGAGGTCAAGGGCCCGGGCGACCGCCTGCAGGACAACCAGCGCCGCTGGCTGGACTTCTTCGCCGCCCATGACATCCCGGTCAGCGTCTGCCACGTGCAGTGGCAGGCGGCCGCGACCCCCGCATGAGCTATCGCATCGCCGTTCGCGCCCTCTGCGAATTCACCGCCAAGGCCGGCGATCTGGACCTCAGGTTCACCCCGTCGCCCACCGCCCTGGAAGGCATCGAGGGCCACCAGCGGGTGGCGGCGCGGCGCGGACCCGACTATGAGCGCGAGGTCAGCCTGCAGGGCGAGTTCGAGGACCTGCAGGTGCGCGGCCGCGCCGATGGCTTCGACGCTGCCGCCAAGCGCCTGGAAGAGATCAAGACCCACAGGGGCAGCCTGGAGCGCCAGCCGGGCAATCACCGCCAGTTGCACTGGGCCCAGGCCAAGGTCTATGGCCATCTGCTCTGCCAGAGCCGCGAGCTGCCTGGGTTGACCCTGGCGCTGGTCTATTTCGACATTGGCACGGGTGCCGAGACCGTCCTCACCGAGCAGTGGACGGCCGCGGACCTGGCCGCGCATTTCGACTTGCAGTGTTCGCGCTTTCTCGCCTGGGCGCGCCAGGAACTGGCCCATCGCGCCACGCGTGACCTGGCCCTGGCGACCCTGGCCTTTCCCCATCCCGACTTTCGCCACGGCCAGCGGCCCCTGGCCGAAGCCGTCTACAAGGCCGCCAGCGTCGGCTGCTGCCTCTTGGCCCAGGCGCCCACCGGCATCGGCAAGACGGTGGGCACCCTGTTCCCGTTGCTCAAGGCCATGCCCCGGCAGAACCTCGACCGCCTGTTCTTCCTGGCCGCCAAGACCCCTGGCCGCGCCCTGGCCCTGCACGGTCTCGAGACCCTGGCCGCGCCGGTGCGGGTGCTGGAGCTGGTGGCGCGGGACAAGGCCTGCGAGCACCCGGAGCTGGCCTGTCATGGCGAATCCTGCCCGCTGGCGCGCGGCTTCTACGACCGCCTGCCGGCCGCCCGCGCCGCCGCCCTGGCCGAACCCACGCAGTTGACTCGCGAGCGGGTACGGGAGACGGCCCTGGCGCATGAGGTCTGCCCCTACTACCTGGCCCAGGAACTGGCGCGCTGGAGCGACGTGGTGGTGGGCGACTACAACTACTACTTCGACGGCAGCGCCATGCTCCATGCCCTGGCCCAGACCCAGGAGTGGCGGGTCGGGGTGCTGGTGGACGAAGCCCACAACCTGCTCGACCGCGCCCGCGGCATGTACAGCGCCAGCCTCGACCAACGCCGTCTGGCGGCCGGCAGGGCGGTGGCGCCGCCGGCCATCGCCAAGGGGCTGCAGGCGCTCAATCGCGAATGGAATCGCCTGCACAAGGAGCAACGGGTCGACTACCAGGTACAGCTGGAATTGCCCGCTGCCTTCCTGACCGCGCTGCAACGGGTGGTAGGCCTGCTCACCGAGCACTTCGGTGAATCCGGGCAGCCGCCGGCGCCGGAGCTGCAGACGCTGTTCTTCGACCTGCTGCAGTTCATGCGCCTGGGCGAGACCTTCGGCGATCACTCGCTGTTCGACGTCACCCTGCTCAAGGGTCGCGGCAAGGCGCAGTCGCAACTCCATCTGCGCAACCTGGTGCCGGCGCCCTTCGTCGGCCCGCGGCTGGCGGCGGCCCACAGCTGCACCCTGTTCTCCGCCACCCTGACGCCAGCGCATTTCCATCGCGACCTGCTCGGGGTGCCGGCCGGCAGTGCCTGGGTCGATGTCGCCTCGCCCTTCGCTGCCGAGCAGCTGGAGGTGCGCCTGGTGCGCCTCTCTACCCGCTACGCCGACCGTGCTGCGTCGCGGGTGCCCATCGCCGCCCTGATCGCGGCGCGCTATCGCCAGCGGCCGGGCAACTACCTGGCCTTCTTCAGCAGCTTCGACTATCTCGATCAGGTGGCCGAGGCCCTGGCCGAGCGGGCGCCCGAGGTCCCCCAGTGGCGCCAGGCCCGCGGCATGGACGAAGCCGCTCGCCAGGCCTTTCTCGAGCGCTTCCGGGCCGACGGTCGCGGCATCGGTTTCGCCGTGCTCGGCGGCAGCTTCGGCGAAGGCATCGACCTGCCCGGCGACCGCCTGATCGGCGCTTTCGTCGCCACCCTCGGCCTGCCCCAGCTCAATCCGGTCAACGAACAGCTGCGCCAGCGCCTGCAACGGCGCTTCGGCGACGGCTATCGCTACGCCTATCTCTATCCGGGCCTGCAAAAGGTCATCCAGGCCGCCGGCCGGGTGATCCGCACCGTGCAGGATCGCGGCTGCCTCTATCTCATCGACGATAGATTCACCCAACCCGAGGTCAGGGCGCTGCTGCCGAGCTGGTGGCAGGTGGAGGAGGGGGCGGTGCCCACGGTCGAGCCTGCACCGGCTTGAAGGCTATCGCGGCCATGGGCCGCTCCTACGGTGGTGTCCGTACCCGTAGGAGCGGCCCATGGCCGCGATCCGCAGAGGAGCCGCTCACGCCTCCGAGGCCAGCTCGCAGAACCTCAGCCGATTGCCAAAGGGATCGGCGACCTCCATCACCAGACCCCAGGGCACCTCCTCGAGGCCGGGACGGGCGAAGCCGTAGTTCTGGGCGAGCAGTTCGGCCTGGAAGGCGCGGATGCCGGTCGTGCGGACGAAGACCGTCGCGTCCGGGCAGGCGTCCGGAGAGGTGCAGGCGCAGGCCGGCCCGCTCGACCTCGGCGTACAGCGGCAGCCCCGGCTCGAATCCGTGCTCCCAGACCAGGCGGAAACCGAGGAACTGGCAGTGGAATTCGCGCGCCTTTTCGTCATCGAAAATGCGCAGGATGGGGCTGGACTGCCCGAAGGCGATGACGGCGCTGGACATGGCTGGGCTCGCTTGGATACAGGAGGCGCGGTCGAAGGCAGGCCTGATGATGCGCCTTTGCGCGATGATCGGTAACCCGAACTGTGATCCGGAAAGCTTTGGTTACCGTCCTGGCGGCCCAGAGCGTGCGCTGGGCTGCAGTTCACCGGTGCGATGGCGAACCTATCGGGGTATCGTGCATTCTTTTTTCTCTCTGGCGGTTCGGCTGGGCCGAATCTTTCATCCTTAGTGACCAAGGTTGATCCATGCAGCGTAGACACCTGCTCAAAGCGTCCCTGGCCCTGGCGGCCTACACCGGCATTCCCTCCACCGGGCTGTTCGCCCTCCAGGCCTTCGCCAATCCGGCCGATGGCGAAGGCCAGGCCTTCGATTACGACTGGCTCAAGCAGCATGCCAAGGACCTGGCCGGCCAGGCCTACCAGCCGACCGCCCAGAAGCTGCCCGACACCCTGGCGAACATGACGCCCCAGCAGTTCAACGCCATTGGCTACGATGCCCAGCATTCGCTCTGGCATGACGTCAAAGGGCAGTTGGACGTGCAGTTCTTCCACGTCGGCATGGGCTTCAAGACGCCGGTACGCATGTACTCGGTGGACCCCAAGACCAAGCAGGCCAAGGAGGTCCACTTCCGCCCCGAGCTGTTCAGCTACAACAACAGCGGCGTCGACCAGGGCCAGCTCAAGGGCGACCTGGGTTTCGCCGGCTTCAAGCTGTTCAAGGCGCCACACCTGGCGCAGTACGACATCGTCTCCTTCCTCGGCGCCAGCTACTTCCGCGCGGTGGACAAGACCCGCCAGTACGGCCTGTCGGCCCGCGGCCTGGCGATCGACACCTATGCCGATCGCCCCGAGGAATTCCCCGACTTCACCAAGTTCTGGTTCGTCACCCCGAACAAGAACAGCACCCGCTTCGTGGTCTATGCGCTGCTGGATTCGCCCAGCGCCACCGGCGCCTATCGCTTCGACATCGACTGTCTGAACGACCGGGTGGTGATGGAAGTGGACGCCAACGTCAACGCCCGCCGCGACATCAAGCAGCTGGGCATCGCGCCCATGACCAGCATGTTCAGCTGCGGCACCTACGAGCGCCAGACCTGCACCACCTACCACCCGCAGATCCACGACTCGGATCGCCTGTCCATGTGGAAGGGCAATGGCGAGTGGATCTGCCGTCCGCTGAACAACCCTCCCAAGCTGCAGTTCAACGCCTTCAAGGACGAGAGTCCCAAGGGTTTCGGCCTGGTGCAGACCGATCACGAGTTCGAGAGCTACCAGGACGTCATGGTGCGCTACGACCGCCGGCCGAGCCTGTGGGTCGAGCCCACCACCGCCTGGGGCGAGGGTGCCATCCAGTTGCTGGAGATCCCCACCACCGGCGAGACCCTGGACAACATCGTGGCCTTCTGGGCGCCGGCGGAGACCATCACCGCCGGCAAGTCGCTGCACTACGGCTACAAGCTGCACTGGAGCGCGCTGCCGCCGGTGAGCACGCCGCTGGCACGGGTCTATGCCACCCGTTCCGGAATCGGCGGCTTTCCCGAGGGCTGGGCGCCGGGAGAGCACTGGCCCAAGGTCTGGGCACGACGCTTCGCCCTGGACTTCAACGGTGGCGGTCTGTCGTTCCTGCCCGAGGGTACCGGCATCGAGCCGGTGGTGACCGTTTCGGACGGCAAGGTGCAGGATTTCCACGTGCTGAAGATCGACGAGATCGGCGGCTACCGGGTCATCTTCGACTGGTATCCCACCAGCGACAGCACCGAGCCGGTGGCGATGCGCGCCTTCATCCGGACCCAGGACCGCGCCCTGAGCGAGACCTGGCTCTACCAGTACTTCCCGCCGGCAGCGGACAAGCGTCGCTATCCGGACTGGAAACAGTCCTGACCTGACCGGTAGCTGTCCAGCCGCCGCTGTACCCTCGCCGGGACAGCGGCGGTTTTGCCTGGGGAGGGGGCGAGGACGCGCTGGGCCATGACCCAGGGCGGTCCGGCGGCTAGTCGGCCAGAACCACGCGATTGCGGCCGCCACGCTTGGCCTGGTAGAGGGCGGCGTCGGCCAGGCTGTAGGCGATGTCGAAGGCGGTGCCCGGGGTGTTCAGGCTGAGGCCGAAGCTGGCGGTCACCGGAGCCGGTCCCGTGGTGTCCGTGGCGATGCGCTGGCGCAGGCGTTCGGCCACGACCAGGGCCTCGCCAGGCTCGCAGGCCGGCAGCAGCACGGTGAATTCCTCGCCGCCCACCCGGCCGACGATGGCCGGTTCCTGGACGATCTCCTGCAGGCAGCGGGCGATGGCCTGGATGACCCTGTCCCCCGCGGGATGGCCGAATTCATCGTTGATGCGTTTGAAGTGATCGATGTCCAGCACGATCATGGCGCCGCCGGACTGGCGCAGAATGCCACCGGCATGCTCGATCACCGCGCCTCGGTTGAACACCCCGGTGAGGGCGTCGTGGCTGGCCCGGTATTCCAACTGCTGGGTGAGGGTCTGCAACTGCTGGTTCAGGGCGTTCATCTCCCGTTCGGCGCGGTCGCTGCGGGCGATCAGCCGCCGCGTCTCGCGCATCAGCCGCTCGAAGTGCAGGCTCAGCTCACCCAGCGCCGCCCGGTAGCTCTCGCCCGAGCTGTCGCCGCTCGCGTACAGGGCGCGGGCCGCCTGCAGGACCGCGGCTTCCTGCTCGAACAGGTCGGGCCCGACGCTGGCCGGGCTGTAGCGTCTGGCGCTGGTGGTCATGCCGGCAGCTCGGGGTGTTCGACGAACACCAGGGCCTCGAAGTCCAGCCGCAGCTCCTCGCCGAATTCCTGGATGGTCTCGTCCTCGGCGTCGTAGTACCAGTGCAGCTCGACGACGTTGCCGGCCTGGGCCGCCTGATCGAGGGCATCGAACAGAGTGAACAGCATCTTGGTGCTGGAGCTGTTGAAATAGGCCAGGGCGACGTGCACCAGGATGGTGGCGCCGTGTCGCTGCTCCAGATAGGCGCGCAGGCGTTCGATCACCGGCAGGTAGAAGGCGGCGGCGTTCTCGGGAAAGGATTCTCCCTTGAGCCAGAGCACGTCTTCGGCGAAGCGGAAATCCACTTCCGGCGACGTGGGCGTGGGAGCGATGAACACGGTGTCCATACGAGAGTGGCCCTGATCAGATGGTGGCTTTCAGGCAGAACAGGGTGATGCCCGCGTCCTGCGTGGAAGGATGAAAGGCGAATTCCAGCGGTGCGCTGGCATCCCGGGCCATGGTCAGGAAGCCGAGCCCGGCGCCCTTGCTGTCGGCCGGGGTCTCGGCGCGCAGGGATTCGCGATAGGCCTGCTTGATCTGCTCCAATGACATGCTGCGCAGCGGCTCCAGGCGGTCGCGCAGGGCGTTCACCTTGTCGCTGGCGATGGGATTGGCACAGAGCATCTGGTAATGGCCGTCCTGGCGGGAGATACAGACCGAGCCCTGTCCCAGCTTGGCGTCTTCGGGAGGCTCCGTGGGCAACGCATCCGCCGAATAATGCAGGACGTTCTGTGACAATTCGATGAAGGAGGAGAACAGCTTGCGCCGAGTGGTGCCGGCGACCCCTTCGAATTCCAGTTGCAGCTTCACCACCTCGGCCATGGCGGCGACGATGCCATGGGAGAAGTAACCCAGGTGATAGAAGATGACGTGTTGCTGCTGGGCGATCTCGAGGAAGGCGCCGTCCTGAGCGAAGGATTTCATCATGTCAGCGAAGCCACGCGAATGCAGAGGAAGGTGAGGTCGTCCCGGCGCAGCTCGTCGCCTTGCCAGGTGGCGAGGTCTTCGCTCAGTTGCCGGCAGAGCTCTGCGGTGGGCAGTCGCGAGTCGACCAGCCGGGTCAGGGCGCGTCGCTTGCCGAAGGAGGTCCGGCGCGGACCGCCGATCTGATCGACCAGGCCGTCGGTGGTGGCGAACAGCAGGCTGCCCGGTTGCAGGGGCAGGGTGGTGGCCTGCCAGCTCTGGTCGGCGGGGCTGTCGGCGTAGCCGAGACCGATGCGCAAAGGTGCCAGGGTCAGCACCGTGGCGTCGTCGGGCGGCAGCACATGGAGCGCCAGGCGCGCGCCGGCATAGGTCAGCAGATGGTCGCGCCGATCCACCCAGAAGCAGGCGATGTCCAGGCCGTCATTGGATTCCGACAGGTCGCCGGATTGGCCGAGCATGGCCTTGACGCTGACGTTGACCGCCGCCAGCAGGGCGGACGGATCGCGCGGCCCCAGCTGTTGCAGCGCCTGGGTCAGGGAGGCGGAGGCGATCATGGTCATGAAGGCACCCGGCACGCCGTGGCCGGTGCAGTCGGCGATGGCGCCGAACCAGCCGTCCTGGTACTGGGCGAAGTGATAGAAGTCGCCGCCGACCACGTCGCGCGGCTGCCAGACCAGGGTGGCGTCCTGCTCCATGATCGCCAGGGCCTCGCGGGAGCTGCGCAGCATGGCCCGCTGGATCACGCTGGCGTACTCGATGCTGTACATGATCTGGCGATTCTTCTCGGCCTGCAGATCGGCGACGATGCGCATCAGCTGCACACCCAGGCCGAGACCGGCGAAGCGACCCTCGCGAGTGACGATGAAGCCATCGGCCAGGGCCTTCTCGCCCACCTCGACGGTCCGCCGCGTGAGTTCCTCGATGGACAGCCCGGCGTCCACCACCAGGGGCTCCTTGTCCATGAAGGCGATGCAGCTCTTGCGGTCGTAGACTTCCCGGTGGTACGGCTTGCTCATCTGCGAGAGGAAGATGTCGCGGTTGATGAGGCCGATCGGGCGGTCGTGCTCGATCACCGCGAGACTGGTGATCTCGCGCCGCTCGTTGAACAGGTCCATGACCATGGCATTGGTGTGCTCGGCCTCGACCGCCGGCCAGGAGGTGCACAGATCGATGGCGCAGCGCTGGCTGGGACGCGAGGTGGCGCGGGAGGCTTGCAGGGGAGCGGACGACATCAGTTCGAATCCGTTCGGAAGGTCAAGCCAGCCTAGAGCCTCTGTGTTGAGCTTTCATGACAAGATGTGGCAAGACGCCATCATGGGCGGAACCCCTGTGGCGTCCGGGTAGTTGCCGTGCTCAACCGGTCAGGACGCCCCGCGTGCCGCGGGCGAAGGGTTCCGGGGGCACGGCGTTGAGCACGGCACCCTGCAGCACCAGGCCGCTGTGGGCGAACTGCCGCAGGGTGGCCTCGATCTCCTTGGCGGTGTTGCAGCCATGGCGGGTCACCAGCAACGAGGTGCCGGCCTGGGCGGCCAGCAGGACCGCATCGGTCACCGCCAGTACCGGCGGGGTGTCGAGGATGATCAGGTCGTAGTGGTGTTGCAACTCGCGCAGCAGTTCGGTGCAGCGCGGGCTCAGCAGCAACTCGGCCGGATTGGGTGGCCGGGTGCCGCCCACCAGGCAGTCCAGCTCGGGCAGGCCGGTGGGCTGGATCGCCTCTTCGGCGGTCGCCAGGCCGGCCAGCACATCGGTCAGCCCCGGCCGGCGGGGCAGTTGCAGGCGCCGATGCAGCCGTCCACGGCGCAGGTCGGCGTCCACCAGCAGGACCCGCGTTCCCCCGTCCGCCAGCACCCGGGCCAGTTGCAGGGCCACCGTCGACTTGCCGGCCGCCGGGCTGGCGCTGGTGATCAGCAGCAGATCGTTGCGGGCCTCGGTACGGGTGAAGGCGAGACTGGTGCGCAGGGTGCGCAGTGCCTCCTGGTAGCTGGAGTCGGATGCTGCCTGCCAACCACCCAGCTCGCGGCGCGTGGCCAGCGGCAGAGTCGCCAGCAGCGGCAGGCCCAGGCGCTCCAGGGCGTCGGCGTCCTCGATCCCGCGTTCCAGGCTGGCGCGCAGATAGACCCAGGCGCCACCGGCCAGGCAGCCGAAGAGCAGGGCGCTGAGTATCAGCAGCGGCTTCTTGGGATAGACCGGGGCGGTCTGCACATAGGCATCGTCGATGATGCGGACGTCGCTCACCGTACCGGCGCGGACCACCGACAGTTCCTGGATGCGCTTGCTCATCAGGGCATAGAGCTTGTCCGCCGCTTCCACCTCGCGTTGCCGCCGCAGCAGTTCCTGCTGGGTCTCCGGCAGCTTGCCGAGCCGGCGTTGCAGTACCTGGCGCTGCTGGTTCAGCACTTGGCGCCGGGCCAGCAGGGTCTGGTAGAGCGGGTGGGTGGGGGTGAAGCGCAGGGCCAGGCCCAGGCGCTCGACCTCCAGGGCCGAGAGCTGGGCATCGAGGTCCACCGCCTGGCGCAACAGGCTGCGCGCCTCTTCGCCGATGGCGATGGAGCCCTGGCGGCGCTGGTAGGCATCCAGGGCCTGGCGCCCCTCGGTCAGCCGCTGGCTCACCTGCGGCAGCTCGTGACGCAGGAAGGCCAGTTGCTGGGTGGATTCGTCGGCATTGCGAGCCACGTCCTGACGGACGTAGGCCTCGACGATGCCCTGCAGGATCCGCTGCGCCCGCCCGGGATCGCTGTCCTGCAACTGGATCGACAGGATGCCGGAGCGCTTGCCGCGCTCGCTGACGCTGAGGCGGTCCTGCAGCGCCTGGACGGCCACCTCGCGACGTTGCTTGACGAGGATGAATTCGGTACCCGGATAGGCGCGCAGCTGGGCGATGTCCAGGTGCAGGGCGCCGGCGCTGGCCGGTTGGCCCAGGCGGCCCTCCAGCAACTGCGTCCCCTGGGCATCGCTGAGCACGAAGCGATCCGGCGCCTCCGCCCGCAGGGTCAGCGGTTGGCCGTAGAGGGCGTCGGGCACCGTCAGGCTGGCGATCCTGAGGCGCTCGCCTCCCCAGCCGTAGTGGCCGAGGCCGAAGCGGGCGGTGGCGATGTCGGCGCTGCCAGCCTCGTGGCGGCGAGCCAGCCAATCGCCGAGCAGCGGCAGGCGCCGCGGCGTGACGCTCAGGTCCAGTCCCAGGGCATCCACTACCTCGCCCACCACGCGTCGCGAGGTCAGCAACTGCATCTCGGTGATGGCTTCGGGCGGCGGCAGAGGGCGGCCGTTGTCCGCCTCGTCCAGCCGCACGATGCCGCGCTGGTACTCGATCTGCACCGTCGCCACCGCCTGGTAGTGCGGCGCGGCGAACTGGGCGTAGGCCAACCCGGCCAGGGTGCAGATTCCCACCCAGGCGAGCAGGCTGCCGCGGTGGCGCCAGAGGGCCGCGCAATAGCGGGCGAAACCTATGTCCGCGGCGGCGGGGGCGGCGGGTAGAGCCTGGTGCGACATGTCCATGCGGGGTCGGGCCTTGGGCGAGTTCAGGAGGGACATCCGTCGCAAGAGGACACGCGCAACGCACGCGTCGGGAAGGTGGCGAAACGGGATTCGCATCTTCGCACCTGGTGGAACGCCAGGCGCTAGATCGGGCATCCGCACCTTACCGGCTGGGTGCCACTTCGACTCTAAGCGAAAGCAAAGGCCAAAAGTGTGACTGCCCGTGCAGAACGAGACGACTGCCGTCTTGGCAGCGTCAGGGTGCTAAGGCAGTCTTCTTCGCGACATGACGTAGTGCCCAACGACCGCCGATTCCACGCGCCGGATCGTGGGCTGCTTCTAGCCGTTCACCGTCGTGATGGTGGACGGTTCTGCGCGTTCCGCGTCATCCCGGCGATGACGTCTCTGTACGGCTTCCTGAATGTAGTCAACGGTTGAAGCCCGGTTACCCGTTCGCGTGGCCTATGGCCGGCGAGGGCGGTTTTGCACCGGTTGTACCAGGCCCGCGGATGGCGGCGTCCTGGTTCTTCACTGCCCTGGACGGCGTTCTCGACTGCACGGCTGTCAGGAGACAGGAACGATGAGCGTGTTATCCGGCGTCACCCATACCGGCGTCCAGGCCCGGCGGTTGCCCTTCTGGCTGGGCGGCCTGGCGGTCGTCCTGCTGCTGCTGGCCGCACTGCTCTGGCGGTTGCCGGATTTCCGCGACGGCGTCGGCGCCCAGAATCTCGAAGCCAGCTATCACGTGGTGCTCAGCCTCGATGCGCTGGACGAATCCGGCGTCGCCCAGCACTGGTGGCTGCCCACCGTGACCCTGGGCGGCAGCCACGACAAGCAGGTGTCCTGGGGCGCCACCATCCCCACCCGCACGGGCGACTACGTCTACACCAGCTTCAGCAGCTACGGTTTTCTCGCGCCCTACCTGGGGCTGAAGGCGGCGGGCCTGCCGCCTTCGTTGCACAATCTCGCGCTGTTCAATGCCGCCCTCGGTGCCTTGACGGCGCTACTGCTGTTCCGCCTGCTGTACCTGGTCATGCGGCGCAACGCGGCCAGTCGCGCCCTGGCCGCCACCGCGGCGACCCTGGGGTGCCTGCTGGCCGTGTTCAGTCGTGAGGCGCTGCTCTCCCAGGGGCTGCTGTACTGGGTCCAGAGTTTCTACCAGGTGCTGCTGCTGGCTGGGCTGCTTACCTTCTTCCACTACCTCGAGGCCCCCGCGGGCCGCCAGCGGACACGCCTCGGCTGGCTGCTGGCCGCCCTGGTCTGCTTCGGCGCCCTGACCGAGTGGACCGGCTACGTGTTCGGCGGTGGCCTGGCCGCGTTGCTCTGGTTGCAGCGCCGACACCTGCCGGACGGCCAGCGCCTGGCCTGGCGGCTGGCCTTCGCCACCGCGCTGGCCGGCCTGCTGATCCTGCTGCACTACAGCCTGGCCGCCGGCCTGCTGCCGACCCTCAAGGCCTTCGCCCGCCGCTTTCTCGCCCGCAGCCCGAACAACGCCCATCTGGCCGATTTCTTCGCCGGCTATGGCCTGTCCTTCGGTCTGTTCCTCGCGGCCGTGGCCATCGCCGGCGGCGTACTGCTGTGGCGGCGGCGCCGTCTGAACTGGCCGCGCAGCACGGTCCTGCTGCTGGTCGCCGCCAGTGTGCCGCTACTGGAAAACCTGCTGTTGCTGCAGCACGCCACCCAGTTCTCCTTCGACCGCCTCAAGTTCATCTTCCCGGCCGCCCTGGTGATCGTCCTGGCCTTCCGCGTGCTCAAGGGGGGCGGCCGCGCCCTGCTCGCCGGTCTACTGCTGGTGGCCGCGGTGCAGAACGCCCAGACCTATCGCAGCGACCTGGCCACCTACGCCGGCTGGGGCGCCATCGACCGGCAGAACCAAGCCCTGGCCAGTCTGGTGCGTGGGCAGGTGGACCTGGGGTGCACCCTGATCTCCACCGACATGACGGTGCGTGGCTACGGCAGCCTGCTGTTCCACCGCAGCATCCATGAGCTGCAGCGCCAGCCGCTGGACTATCGCGGCGAGCAGGGCGCCTGCGCCGGCCTCTATCTGGAAGGGCGAGACTTCCGCGTCGATCTGCCGGAGTACACCCGCGCCCGCCTGAGCCTGGCGGACGGCCGCCAGCTGACCTACGCCAAGGTGGAGGGCGATTGGCGCCAGCAATGACCTTTTCATCCATGACGTTGCCACGAGGAGACCGGGAATGCCGGGTTCGCTGATCAATAGACTGAGTTTTCTGGCCCTGGGCGGCCTGATGGTCCTGCAGTTCGGCGTGTTCGAGCAGAGCCCCACCAACCCGGTGGGCATCCGCTACGTGGGCGAGCTGTACCTGGCGATTTGCCTGGGGTTCTTCGCGCTCTTCACCCTGAGCACCTGGCATCGGCCGCAACGCGACTACCGTCTGCTGATGGCCTTCTGCCTATTCTCGACGGTGGTGTTCTGCGGCCTGCCGGCGGTGTTCGCCCAACTGTTCTGGGGCCAGCCGCTGGTCTACGGTCTCATCGAGGAGCGGCGGGTGCTCTACTGCTTCAGTGCCTTCCTGGTGCTGTACCTGGCCAAGCGGCTGACCGCCGCCCAGTTCGAGAACCTGATCATCCTGGTCGGCCTGTTGTCGGCGCTGCTGTGCTGGCTGTCCTATTTCAAGATGCTCCCCGACCTGCGCGAGGAGGTGAAGGACCTCAGTCGGCCCGGACGAGCCTCCACCGGCGCAGGTGCCATCTTCTTCGGCTACTTCATCTGCATCTATTTCGCCGGTCGCGGGCGTTCCTTCCTCGACGGCCAGTTGCGGCCCAAGCTGCGCAACGGGGCGCTGGCGCTATTCTTCCTGGCCACCATCGTGGTGGTGCTGCAGACCCGCCAGCTGATCATCGTCTGCATGGTGTTCACCATCCTGGCGCTGCGCGCCCGGCTGATCGGTCCGGCGCTGTTCGGCGCCATCGCCATCGCGCCGCTGATCCTCTATCCGCACCTGCTGGAAACCCTCGGCTTCAACCTGGATTTCTATGCGCGTTCGGTGCAGGAAGGGCCCACCGACAACGTCCGGGAGAACACCATCTCCCAGATCATCAATCACCTGCAGCTGTACAACGGCCTACCCAGTGGTAGCCTCAGCCTGATGTGGAACGACGGCTTCAAGCCGATCTTCGGCGACTACTTCTTCCTCTCCGACGTCGGCATCTTCGGTACCGTGTTCCGCTTCGGCTTCCTGTCGGTCCTGGTCATTCCCATCGGGCTCGCCGTCCATTACCTGGTGGCTCGCAAGCTGTCGCGGGACCTGGAATTCACCCTGGCGGTGTTCCTCGCCTTCATGGTCATCTGGCCGCTGCAAGGGCTGTTCGAGTACCAGGGTACCTCGGCCCTGCTGTTCGTCATGCAGGCGCTCAAGACCTTCCACGGCGCGCCCCAGTATGACGTGTTGACCATGCACGAGCGCCCGGGGGCACTGCCACCCGGACGCCAGCCGTTACCGGTCTAGCAACCAGTCAGGCGTTCCACGCGGCGCTCGCCGGGGAAGAACAGCGGACGCAGCCGTACGCCGACGCTGTTGCCGGCGAAGGCCGCCACCAGCCACAGCCAGCCGTGCAGGCTGCCCGAGGCGATGCCGCTGAAGTAGGCGCCGATGTTGCAGCCGTAGGCCAGGCGCGCGCCGTAGCCCAGCAACAGGCCGCCGATGACCGCCGCCACCAGTGAGCGCACGGGGATGCGCAGGCTGGGCGCGAAGCGACCCGCCAGGCCCGCGGCGATCAGGGCACCGAGCACGATGCCGAGGTTCATCACGCTGGTGACGTCGAACCAGAACGGCTCGGCCAGCGCCTTGGCATTGGCCGGTTGCCGCCAGAAGGCCCAGCCGGAGACATCCAGGCCCAGCAAGCCGGCACCCTTGGCGCCCCAGAGGGCGAAGGCCGAGGTGATGCCCCAGGGGCGACCGGCCAGGGCCAGGGTGACGAAGTTGAGCAGCGCCAGGGCGATGGCGCCCCACACCAGCGGCCAGTGACCGCGCAGCAGGCGCGCCGCACCCTGGTGCTCACCGGGCGCCGTGGCTTCCAATCGACCGTGGCGCCGCCGCTCCAGTACCACCGAGATCCAGGCGATCAGGGCGAAGGCCGCCAGGCTGGCCAGGATGCCGGGCAGTACGCCCAGGCTGGTCACCAGCGAGGTGGGCGGCAGGCTGGGCAGGGCGAACCACCAGCCCAGGTGATGGGTGGCGACCACCGAGCCGATGATGAAGAACAGCAGGGTCACCAGCATCCGGGCGTTGCCGCCACCCACAGTGAAGAGGGTGCCGGAGGCGCAGCCGCCGCCCAGTTGCATGCCGATGCCGAACAGGAAGGCGCCGATCGCCACCGAGGTGGACAGCGGCGAGACGTTGCCCCGCACCGCTTCACCGAAGAGGCTGCCGGCGCCCAGCGCAGGGAAGAACAGCAGCACCGCGATGGCCAACATCACCATCTGGGCGCGCAGGCCGGCGCCGCGACGGTCGCGGATGAGCACCCGCCAGGCCGAGGTGAAGCCGAAGGCCGCATGGTAGAGCGTCAGGCCCAGGGCACCGCCGACCAGCAGCAGGAGCGCCTGGCGGCTCCCCACGGTCTGGCCGACGAAGATCATGCCCAGGGCGAGCAGGAGCGCTGCCCCAAGTGCGGCCCAGGGCAAGCGGGGGGCGGAGAGGGTGGAGGTCTGCTGCATTATCTTTCCAGTAGCTTCGAACTAAAGTCCGACTATTTTAGTCGGGCTTGCTGCCGGTGCCCACAGGCCAGATCCCGGTTGTTGAATGAATCCGTTACAAGCTTATAGCTCGTGGTTATAACGTCGGCTAATCGGTCGTTTGCTGTGGAACGTGGTCAAAGCGGCCTGAAGTCCTTCCGGGAGTCGCCGTGTCGTCCGTTGCCCGCTTGCCGTTTTCGCTTTCTCTGTCGCCCCGAGCCTGGCGCTGGGCCACGATCCTGCTGGTGTTGCTGCTGGGCGGCTGTAGCCTGACACCCACCGCGCCAGGCCCGCAGCGTTCCCCGGCGGAGGTCCGGGCCGAACTCCTGCGCCTGCTACCGACCAGCGTGGCGGATCGCCAGGGTTGGGCCGCTGACATCCAGACCGCCTTCAGTACCCAGCGCCTCGAACCTTCGACCGAGAATCTCTGCGCCGTGCTGGCGGTGGCGGAGCAGGAGTCCACCTACCGAGTCGATCCGCCGGTACCCGGCCTCGGTCGCATTGCGCGTGAGGAGATCGACCGGCGCGCCGCCCGGGCCTACGTGCCACAACTGCTGGTGCGTACGGCGCTGAATCTTCAGTCACCCACCGGCAAGACCTACGCCGAACGCCTGGACGGCGCGCGCACCGAGCGTGAACTGAGCCTGATCTTCGAGGACTTCATCGCCATGGTGCCGCTGGGCGGCCAGTTGTTCGGCCGCTTCAATCCGGTGCGCACCGGCGGTCCCATGCAGGTCAGCATCGAGTTCGCCGAGGCCCACGCCCGCGACTATCCCTATGACCGGCAGGGCTCCATCCGCCATGAGGTGTTCAGCCGTCGCGGTGGTCTCTACTTCGGCACCGCGCACCTGCTCGGCTATCCCGTCGACTATCCCTCGCCGCTCTACCGCTTCGCCGATTTCAACGCCGGCTGGTACGCCAGTCGCAACGCTGCCTTCCAGAGCGCGGTGAGTCGAGCCGCCGGAGTGAAGCTGGCGCTGGACGGCGATCTGGTGGTGCCGGGCTCGCGGGCCATGGGCGAGACCGAGCGGGCAGTGAACCGCCTGGCGCCGGCCCTGGGCATGAGCGACATCGCCATTCGCCATGACCTGGAAGCGGGCGCTTCGGTGGAGTTCGCCGAGACCGATCTCTACGCCAAGGTCTATGCCCTGGCCGAGCGCAAGGCCGGACGGACACTGCCGCGCGCCGTGCTGCCGGGCATCACCCTGGAAAGTCCCAAGATCACCCGTAACCTCACTACCGCCTGGTTCGCCCAGCGGGTCGAGGAGCGCTGGCAGCGCTGCCTGAGCCGTGCCAAAGGCTGACGGCGGCAGTCGTCGCCGAACGGTGGCGCCTGGCGGACGAGGATCAAGGGAGGGGATGGCACTTAGCCAGACTATTGGCCTACCATGGCGGCATACAGCGGCCTTGCGCCGTCCGGTTCTGGTGTAGTCCCTTAGAGGTCCAGATGGCCGATGTCCCTTCCGGGTCCGGGTTGACGCTCGTCGTCGACCAGCCCAACCCTGCGCCCAGTCTGCGCATTCCGCCGCGCGAGCAGGCCAAGGCGCTGCGCCTGCTGCGTACTCTCGGCCTGGAAGCCGATACCCCACCCGAGCTGGTGCTGGCCTGGCTGGAGCGGCGCGGCGGTGGCTGTTCACTACCCGAGGCGGCGCGCCAGATCGGCCTGGGCAACTGGCTGGGAATCACCACCAGTCTGGCCGATCTCACGCAAAACCTGGCGCGCTTCGAGGCGGCCTACGCCCTGGACAGGGTGCTCGACTCCCTGGCCGTGCTGGCCGAACGCTCGCCGCCGGAATCCCGCTGACGGCTGGCTGGCCGGCCGGGCTCGGCGACGCCATGTCGACAAGGGCCTCGCCTGAGCTTCGCTCCTCGACCTTCCTCCCGAACCTACAGCCCGGCGCCGCGGATATTGACATAGAGGCTGTACAGCGAGTGGGAGCCGGCCATGAACAGCCGGTTGCCTTCCGCTCCGCCGAAGCACAGGTTCGGGCAGCGCTCCGGCAGGTGGACATGGCCCAGTGCCTTGCCGCTCGGATCGAAGACCCGCACTCCGTCGAGGGCCTCGGGCTTGGCCGCCGGCGCGCCGCTGCTGCCCCAGCCGCACCAGAGATTGCCCGCCACGTCGCACTTGATGCCGTCCAGGGCGCCGTACTCCAGCGCCTCGATGTGCTTGCGCCGTTCCCCCAGGCTGCCATCGTCCTGGACGCCATAGGCCCACACCAGGCGATTGGGCTTGGCGCGGCCTTCCACCACGTAGAGCAGCTTCTCGTCCGGCGAGAAGGCCAGACCGTTGGGGCCGTTGAGCTCGTCGATCACCCGTGTCACCACCAGGCTCTCGCCATCGATGCGATAGACCCCATCGGGCTGTTCGGTCTTGACCCGGTGGCCCTCGTAGTCGCTGTTGGCCTGGAACGGCGGATCGCTGAACCAGATGGAGCCATCGCGCTTGACCACCACGTCGTTGGGCGAATTGAACGGCTTGCCGTCGAAGGCGTCGGCCAGCACCGTGAGGCGCCCGTCATGCTCGGTGCGGGTGATCCGCCGGCCCAGGCCGTGAGTGGTCGAGCCTTCGCAGGCGATCAGCCGACCCTGGCGGTCACGGGTCAGGCCATTGGCGAAGTTGGACTGGGCACGATAGGTGTCCAGTCGGCCGCTCACCTCGTCCCAGCGCATGATGCGGTTGTTGGGAATGTCGCTCAGCAGCAGGTAGTTGCCGTCACCGATCCAGACCGGACCTTCGGCCCAACGCAGGCCAGTGGCCAGGCGTTCGACGCTGGCATTGAAGAGGCGCAGTTCTAGGAAGCGGTCGTCGAGGATCTCGATCAGGGGATCGGGGTAGCGCTGGCCGAGGGGTTCGGCGGCTCGGCCCAGCGCGGGCAGGGCGAGCGCGGTGCCGCAGACGAGGCCGTGCTGGAGCAGGCGGCGACGGGATAGCGGTCGGGCAAGGCCCGGGAAGGCGTCGGTCATGAAGCGAGTCCTTGATTGTTATTGTGGGCAAGGCGCGGATCGTCCTCCACGGCAGGCCGCCGACTGCAGGAGAATAATCATACGACATCATATGACTTGTGGCGTGGCGCGCCAACCGGTGGAGGCGCTCAGCTGGCGTCGAGCGTCAGGCAGGTCCGTCCGCGACCCTGGCACTTGGCTTGGTAGAGGCGGCGGTCGGCTTCATGGAGGAAGCCTTCCAGGTCGTCGGGCGTCCCGGCGAAGACCCCGGCGCTGAACGACAGCGGTGGTGCCCCGGGCGCATAGGTCTGCGCCTGGCAGTAGCGACGCAGCAGATCCAGCGCCTGCAGCAATTGCTCCGGCGGCATGCGGCTGACCACGGCGAATTCCTCACCGCCCAGGCGCCCGGTGAGATCCTGGGGCAGGGTGCGTGCCAGGGCCTGGGCGAACACCAGCAGGGCGCTGTCGCCGCTGGCATGGCCGTGTTCGTCGTTGATGCGCTTGAAGTGATCCAGATCGAGCATGGCCACGCTCAGCGACTGGCCTTCCCGCTCGGCCTGGCGAAACCATTCCAGCGCCTGCTCCTGGAAGGAGCGGCGATTGCGCAGCCCGGTCAGGGAATCGTACTGGGCGGCATGGGTCAGGGCCCGCAGCAGATCGCGGCGCTCCAGCGTGGACACCACTCGGCAGTTGAGCTCTTCGGGACAGAAGGGTTTGCGCAGGAAGTCGTCCGCCCCCTGCTTGATGAACTTGGCGCTGAGCGAACCCTTCTCATCGGCCGAGAGGCCGATGATGCAGAGGTCGTTGCGACGCAGTTTCTGGCGCAGCGTCTGCACCAGTTCGAAGCCACTGAGTCCCGGCATGCTGTGGTCGACCACCAGCAGGTCGATGTCGGGCTGCTCCTGCAACAGGCGCAGGGCTTCATTGCCGTCGCGGGCGTCCAGCAACTGATAGCGGTGGGGCGTCAGTACGTGGCGAATGTAGTTGCGGGTGGCATCGGAATCCTCGGCGATGAGGATCTTCACCCCGGTATTGCTCTCCAGCCGCCGTAGCAGGCGAAAGGCGAATTCGTATGAGTATTGGCTTTCCTTGAGTACGTAGTCGACCACGCCCTTGGTCAGCAGGTCGTCACGGCGGCGCTCGTCATAGGAGCCGCTGAGCACGATGCAGGGCAGTCGGTAACGCAGTACCAGGTCGACGCTCTCGCCCTTGGGTGCGTCGGGCAGGTTGAGATCCACCAGGGCGGCGAAGAACAGCTCGGCGGAGGTCTCCAGCATCACCTCGGCTTCGGCCAGGGTGGCGCAGAACACCGGCTCGAAGTCACGCTGCTGACGAAAGAGGTGCGCCAGGATCTTGAGGACCATGGGGCTGTCTTCGATGACCAGGATGGAACGCACCGGTAACTCCTGCATGAGGCAATGATCGACCGAGCGCGGGGCCGGGCGGTTGGGCGGGATTCACCCCCCGTCATATCGACCGCGCGACCGACAACTTGAAGGTTGATGATCACGCCTGTCAGGCCCGGACTAGAGCTCTTCGAGCTGCCGATGGCGGGGCAGTCGCAGGGCCTCGTCGCGAGGCAACGGTCTGCTCAGCAGGTTGCCCTGTACCTTGTCGACATTCAAGGCTTTCAGGGCTTGGAGTTCGGCCAGGGTTTCCACCCCCTCGGCGATGACCTCCTTGCCGGTCTCCCGGGCGAAGGCGATGATCGCCGAAGCCAGCGCTCGTCGCTCGGCATCGTGGTCGATGTCGCGTACCAGGCTCATGTCCAGCTTGATCATGTCCGGTCGCAGCCGGAGGATGTGCCTCAGGCTCGCATAGCCGGCGCCGGCATCGTCGATCGCCAGCCGGACCCCCTGGCGGCGCAACGGCTGCAACTGGGCATGCAGGGTGTCGTAGTCGTCCACCTCGGCATGCTCGGTGATCTCCAGCACCAGCCGTCCGGGAGCGGTACCGGCCAGCAGCGCCGGCAGGCGCCCGCCGAGGATGGTCTGCGGCGAGCAGTTCATGGTCAGGTAGCTGTCGCCCGGCAGGCCCTGCAGCCCTTGCAGGGCGTAGCGCATGGCGCTCTCTTCGAGTTCGTCGCCGAGACCCACTGCGCTGGCCTCGGAGAACCACAGGTCGGGGCTGCGCTGCGGCGGGCAATGGAAGCGCGACAGCGACTCCCAGCCAGCGATGCGCAGGTCTGCCAGGTAGTAGATCGGCTGGTAGACGATGCTCGGTTGGTGCGCCGCCACGGCACCCTGGATGCGCTGGCGCATCTCCACCTGGCCGCGCCGACTGGAAACGTCCAGGCTGAGCCGATCGGCGACCAGCTCGGCGAAGGTGCGCACCAGCTCCAGGTCACGCGGGCTCAGAGTGGGGTCGGGCTGGTACTTGAAGCAGCAGAAGGTGCCGAACAATTCGCCGTCGTTCAGGCGCACGGGTACGCTCAGGTGCGCCCCGATGGGCACGCTGCGGGTCTCCGGGATCAGGCGTGTGGCACCCAGGGCACGGGTGTCCGGGATGAATTCGGGCAGGTGGCCCTTGACCACCTGCTGGCAATAGCCCTGGCTGAGCGGCAGGGCGTCACCGGCCTTGAGCGGAGCCCCTGGCTCGGCGTCGACGTTACGGAATACGCGATCCTGCTGGCGGAATTCGGCGAGAAAGGCCACGTCCATGTCTAGATGGGTGCGCAGCGCGTGCAGCACCTTGTCGATGCAGCCTTGGCTGCTCAGCTCTCCCGTGTCCAGGCCGACGACATCCAACAACTCGGTACTCGAAGCCCTCATGTCCTCACTCCTGGGGATACCACGACACTGAACCAGTGTAGAGGCTGAAGTGAATTTGTCAGTCAAATGATATCGATCAGCGCCGTGCGTCGTACCAGGCCTCGAAGGCCGGCAGCGCCATGGGGCGGGCCAGCAGATAGCCCTGGACCTCGTCGCAACCGGCGTCCTGCAGGAAGGCCAGTACCTCTGCCGTCTCGATCCCCTCGGCGACACGGCGATAGCCCAGCTTGCCGATCAGCGTCAGCAGCGCCCTGATCACTTCCTGCTTGCGTGGATCGGTGGGCAGGTCGTGGAGCAGCGAGCGATCGAGCTTGACGCTGGTGATCGGCAGTTCATAGAGGTAGGCGAAGTTGCTGTAGCCGCTGCCGAAGTCGTCGATGGCGATCTCCACTCCCAGGGCCCGTAACTCATGCAACTGGGCGATGGCGCCCGGATTGCGGCGCAACCAGGTGTCTTCGGTAATTTCCACTTCCAGTCGCTGCGGGAGCACGCCCTGTTGCCGGCAGGTCTCGCGCAGCAGCTCGACCAGATCGCCCTCGTCGAAGTCCCGCGGCGACAGGTTGAGCGACAGCCGGCCGGTATAGCGACTACCCCAGCGCGCCAACTGGGTCACGGCGGTGCGAACCACCCAGCGGGTGACGGTGTGGATCAGCGCGGTCTTCTCGATCGCCGGGATGAAGTCACCGGGCGCGATGGGGCCGAGCTGGGGATGGGTCCAGCGCAGCAGGGCTTCGGCGCTGCGCAGCGCACCCCCGGGCAGCGCCAGGCGCGGCTGGAAAGCCAGGCTGAAGTCACCGCGCTCGAGGGCTTCGGGAATTTGCCGGACCAGTTGGAAAATTCGCTGGAAGGCCTCGTCCTGCGGTCGCTCGTAGGTGCCCCAGTGGCGCGGGCCCAGGGCCGCCTGGTCGACCGCTACCATCCCCTTGCGCAGCAGGTCGCGTACGTCGTCGGGGCTCAGGGTGAAGGGCACCACGCCGGCCTTCACCGGCGGATCGATGGGGATCTGGTCGGCCTGCACCGGAGCGCGCAATTGGGCGAGCAGGCCGTCCAGCAGCGTCGGGTAGTCGCAGTCCGCCGGCAGCAGGAAGGCGAATCTCTTGGTGTCCACGTGATAGACCTTGGCACGCTCGCCCAGGGCCTCGCACAGGCGCAGCGCCAGGCAGCGCAGGAAGGTCTCGAACGGCCACATGCCCTGGGCCAGGATCAGTTGTTCCTTCCAGGGGGTATCCAGCGGGTCCACCAGCACCAGCAGGCGCAGCTCGCCCGGCTGGAGTTCGGCCAATTGGGCGACATCGGCCTGGAACTGCTGGCGGTTGGGCAGGCCACTGACCGGATCGCGGCGGCGCAGGTGCTGGCGTAGGGCGATGAGGCGCATCACCTGGGCGGCGAAGTCGTCCAGCCGCTTGCGCTCCGCCGGGCTCAGCTCACGTGGCTGGTTGTCGAGGATGCAGAGGCTGCCGATGGCATAGCCCCCCTCGGTGACCAGCGAAGAGCCGGCATAGAAGCGCACGTGCGGTGCCCGCACCACCAGCGGATTGTGGCTGAAGCGGGCATCGCAGCGGGCATCGTTGATTTCCAGCCGGCCATCCGCGCTCTGGATGGTATGGGCGCAGAAGGCATCTTCCACCGGCATCTGCGCCAACTCGAAGCCGACCCGGGCCTTGAACCACTGGCGGTCACGATCCACCAGGCTGATCAGCGCGGTCGGCACGTTGAAGCTGCTGGCGACCAGCTCGCAGAGGCGATCGAATTCCTCCGCCGGCGCCGAGTCGAGAAGCTCCAGGGCGTGCAGGGCGTTCAGGCGATCATCTTCGTTGGGTGGGGCAGTGACCATCAGGCGATCTCGGGATATCGACGAGCCTTGTACGAGCAACCGGCCTCCAGCGAGAGGGTTGCCATCCAAGCCGAGCGGGGGGCGGCGGCGGAAGAGGCCGCTTGTCTGAGAATGTCGGCAGGCACCCCGAGGACTTTAGCTGTCTCGTTGCGCTTGGCAACCCCGTGAGCCCAGGCACGGGTTGACGTTGCGTACGCCTGAGGGCGCGAGCGCAGCCTGTCTGGAGTTCCTGCCGTCAACTGCCTGTTCGACATCGATGAAACCCTGCTCGACGGGTCTGCCCCGGATGGCCTGTGCGCCCGAGCAGGTGGCCGATTCGTCGGCGCGACGCTGGTCACGGCAAGCTATTCCAGAAGCTGGAGTGACGCTCATTCTGCCGCACGGAGGCGGCCGCCAGAGGTCAGTCGTGCTAGTGTGGTGCATCAGAAGTTTACTGCACAAGTGTGGCGGCGCTTGTCGACCTTGGCGGTGTTGCCACTCCTCGCCATGGCCCGGCCATGAGTCGTCGCGGCACCTGGTCCAACGGGCCGCCGAAGCGACCGGGAAAGCCCTCGCCAGTTCTTGTGCGAACCACTGAAACACTATCCTGACGTCCGCATCATCGCCGGCCCGATCCCGGTTCTTCCCTGACAGTGAGAGTCGCTTTCCCATGACGGATACCCTAGCCCGGCTGCGTGCCGGCGAACTGGCCGGGGCCACGTGCCTGACCCTGCGTGCCGACCTGACCGAGTTTCCCGAGGAGATCTACGCCCTGGCCGACAGCCTCGAGATCCTCGACCTGTCGGGCAATCGGCTGCGCGGCCTGCCTGCCGACCTCGGTCGGCTGCACCGGCTGCGCATCCTCTTCTGCTCGAGCAATCCCTTCAATGAATTGCCCGAGGTGCTGGGCACGCTGCCCAATCTGGAGATGATCGGCTTCAAGGCCTGCGCGCTGGAGCGGGTGAGCGCCGCGGCCCTGCCGCCACGCCTTCGCTGGCTGATCCTCACCGACAATCGCATCGCCGAGGTGCCTGCTGCCCTGGGTGAGCGACCCGCCCTGCAAAAGCTGATGCTGGCCGGCAATCGGCTGGAGGCCCTGCCGGCGTCCATGGCCGATCTGCACCAGCTGGAGCTGCTGCGCCTGTCAGCCAATCGCTTCACGGCGCTGCCGCCGGCCATCCTCGACCTGCCCCGCCTGACCTGGCTGGCCTACGGCGACAACCCGCTGGGCGCTGCCCGCGAGCAGGCGGTACGGGCCCAGGCGGCGCGCCAGCAGCGCATCGCCTGGAGCGATCTGGTACTCGGTGAACGGCTGGGCGAGGGTGCCTCCGGCATCATCCACCAGGCGCGCTGGCAATCGCCCAGCGGACCGCGGGAGGTGGCGGTCAAGCTGTTCAGGGGCAGCATGACCAGCGACGGCACCCCGGAAAGCGAAAGCGCGGCCAGCCTCAGCGCCGGCACCCATCCCTGGCTGATCGGTGCCCTCGGCGACCTGGCCGATCATCCCGAGCGGCGTAGCGGCCTGGTGCTGGAACTGGTGGAGCCGGCCTTCGGCAACCTGGCCGGTCCGCCCAGTTTCACCACCTGCAGCCGCGACGTCTATCCCGCGGACACCCGCTTCAGCGCCGCCGCGCTGCAAGGGATGGCCGGCGGCATGGCCAGTGCCCTGGCGCACCTGCACGCGCGCGGCCTGGTACACGGCGATTTCTATGCCCACAACATCCTCTGGGACGGGGGCGCGCGCTGCCTGCTCGGCGACTTCGGGGGGGCTTCGCTGCTACCCGAGGATGCCCGCCAGGCCGCGCGCCTGCAGCGCTTCGAGAGTCGCGCCTTCGGCATCCTGCTGGAGGAATGGCTGGCCCGTTGCAGCGAGCCGGTCGCGGCGGACCTGGTGGCGCTGGCCGCGGAATGCCAGCAGCGCGAGCTGGACGCGCGCCCGCTGCTGGCCGAGGTCGCGCGGCGGCTGCCGGGCTAGCTGAGCGCCCAGTCCACGGCGGCCAGGGCGTGCAGGGTGGTGGTGTCGAACAGCGGCACCGCGCTGTCGCTCTGCTCCACCAGCAGCATGATCTCGGTACAGCCGAGCACGATGCCCTCGGCGCCCTGGGCGACCAGTTCGGCGATGACCCTGCGATAGGTCTCCCGCGAGGCTGGCCGGACCTCGCCGCGCACCAGTTCCTCATAGATGATGCGATGCACGACCTGGCGCTGCGCGGGGTCGGGCGTCAGTACCTCCAGGCCGAAGCGCTGCGCCAGTCGTTCCCGGTAGAAGGCTTGCTCCATGGTGAAGGCCGTCCCCAACAGGCCGATGGTCTTCAGCCCCTGGGCGCGGATCGCTGCTCCGGTGGGATCGGCGATGTGCAGCAGCGCTAGCCCACTGGCCGCCTCGATCTCCGCTGCCAGGCAGTGCATGGTGTTGGTACAGAGCACCAATCCCTCGGCGCCACCCGCCGCCAACTGCCGAGCCGCATCACCCAGCAGCCGACCCAGCGTGGCCCAGTCGCCCGCATGCTGCAGCCGGGCGATCTCGGCGAAATCCACCGACAGCAGCAGGCAGGCCGCCGAATGGCTGCCGCCCAGCCGCCGGCGCACCTCCTCATTGAGAAGGCGATAGTACTGCGCCGAACTTTCCCAACTCATACCGCCCAACAGACCCAGGGTGCGCATGGGCTTTCTCTCGGTGATTGGCGAACGGACAGCTTGGCGATTATGGGAGCCTTGGGTGAGGGGCAGTGGGGTGCAGATCCGGCGGTACAGTCAGTCGGCCGCTCAAAGGCCGGCAGGCTGTCAGGGCGTAATTCTTTCTAACGAGAAGCAGTGGATAAGGTCGAGGTATTGGTAGGAACCACTGTCTTATCGCGGCCGTGGGCCGCTCCTACGGAAGCATCCTGCTGTTGTAGGAGCGGCCCACGGCCGCGATTTCCCAAGCGATGCCAATGAGCCGTTCCCACGGGTCCCGTGTTCCCCATGGCAGAGCTGTCACCTCCGAGCTACGCTTCGATTGGCCAACCCCAGCCTCAGTAGGTGATCGCCATGCTGAAAGCCTTGCTCGCCACGCTAACCCTGACCCTCTTCGCCTCCGCCACCGTCCAGGCGGCGCCCTGTCGGGATGCCCAGGGCAAGTTCGTGAAATGCGAGGCGGCCAAGACCAAGGCCGTGCAGTGCAAGGATGCCAAGGGCAAGTTCGCCAAATGCGACGCGCCAGGGGCCAAGCCGATCAAGTGAGCGCCTGAGCGGAGCGACCGAGCGAATGTCCGGCAGGGAGCCGGGACGTTCGCTCGGTTTCGCTTGCGTCAGGCGACCTTGAAGCGTCCCACCAGCTGATTCATCTGCACTGCCAGTTGCGAGAGTTCGCTGCTGGCCGTGGCGGTCTGGCTGGCGCCGGCTGCGCTCTGCACCGATAGATCGCGGATGGTGATCAGGGCCCGGTCGACTTCCCGGGCGACGTGGGCCTGTTCTTCGGCGGCGGTGGCGATCAGGGTAGTGCGCTCGGTGATGCCGGTGACCGCGCTGGTGATGACCGCCAGCGACTGGTCGGAGTCCCGGGCGAGGACCAGGGTGCGCTGGGCCAGGCTGGCGGTGGCGTTCATGGTGTTGACCGCCTCGCTGCTGCCGCGCTGGACCTGGCCGATGACGGCCTCGATCTCCTGGGTCGACTGCTGGGTACGCTGCGCCAAGGCCCGCACCTCGTCGGCCACCACGGCGAAACCGCGGCCGGCATCGCCGGCGCGAGCGGCTTCGATGGCGGCGTTGAGCGCCAGCAGGTTGGTCTGTTCGGCGACCCCGCGGATCACCTCCAGGACCTTGGTGATATTGCCGACGTCATTGGCCAGTTGCTGGATGCGGTCGCTGCTGTCGACCACGTTGCCATTGAGGGCCTCGATGGCCTGCACGGTCTGCTCGACGCTGGACTTGCCCTGGCGCGAGGCCAGGTCCGAACTGCGGGCTTCGCTCGAGGTGCTCTCGGCATTGCGAGCCACTTCTTCCACGGCGGCGGTCATCTGGTTGACGGCGGTGGCGGCCTGTTCGATCTCCTGATTCTGCTGGTTGAGCCCACGGTTGGCGTCCTCGGTCACGGCATGCATCTCGGTCGCGGCGGAAGACAGCTGGATGGCGGAATCGCTGATCTGCTGCAGGGTCTGCACCAGGTTCAGGCGCATCCGCTCGAAGCTCAGGCTCAGCTGATGGATCTCGTCGCGGCCTTCATCCTGCCAAGACTGCAACAGGTCGCCATCGGCGATGCTCTCGGCCACCGCCATGCTACGCCGCACCGGCACCACCAGGCTCTGGGTGAAGCGCCAGGCGATGAGCAAGGTCATCACCAGGGCCAGGACCATGCTGGCGATGACGTAGATCAGGCTCTCATGATAGAGCGTGGTCGCCTCATGCCCGACCAGGGCGGCCTCTTCGTGGTTGGCCTTGATCAGGGCCTGGACCTTGGCCAGCAGCGGCTCGCTGAGCGGCCGGAAGCTCTGGGTCACCACCGCCTGGGCCGCCTGCATGCCATTGCTCTCCGATTGCCGTAGCACCTCGTCCAGGGCACTGCGCCAGGGCCCGACGAGTTGGAGCAGCTCCTGGTAGGCGCGGCGCTCGCTTTCGGCGCTGACCAGCTTCTGGTAATCGCCGACGCCCTGGACGAAGGCCTCGCGCTCCTGCTTGAGCAGCGCCTCGGTCTTGTGGCTCAGGTCGGGGTCCGAGGTGCTGATGAATCTCAGGGTTTCCAGGCGAATGCGCAGGATGGTGGATTCCAGGAAGGCCGCCTGCATGACGCTGGGCAAGGTGTTCTGCTCGACCTGCTGCTCGCTGTCGCGCAGCTTGCCGATCTGTACCAGGCTGAAGCTGCCGATACAGATCAGCAGTACGGCGAAGCTGGTGAAACACAATAAAGCACGATTGCCGATTTTCAAATCACGTAGGGACATCTTCCACTCCTCGAACAGCACGGTATTGCTTAGAAACACTGTTTCAAAAAAACCGAGGTCTGAAACGTCCGGGCCGATGGGAGCGCGTAAATAGACTCTGATCGGTCATATAGTGGAACAGGCTTTGTGAGTTGACTTATGGTTCGGCAGTTTAATGGCGTTATTATTCTGTCGAGGCATGCGTGGTTCTAAATCGATGAATCGATTCATCGATTTAGAATGCGGTGAAATTTCGATTATGGCGAGCCAGCAGCGTGCCGGACGTGCATTTCCAGCCGGTGTGTCTAGGACGCTGAGCAGCCCATGCCGCGATGGGGTAGGCAGGCATCGGTCACCACTAATTAAAACTTTTATTAAAGTTTTTTGGAGAGGTGTCGACTGGCTTTTTATGTCGTTTATAAAAGGCTGGCGTTCGAAGGCGAGGAGGTCTCGGAGGGTTGATATAAGTATCGAAAGGTTTAATTCGGATCAACTGTTCCGAACGAGACTGATAGTAAAGCTGAAACTTCCACGAACCAGGGTGCCAGATATAACCTGGCACCCTGGTGTCCGCGGTCGGTTCAATGATCACGATCCGCCGAGCCGGGCTCCGACCAGGCGCGATGACGTTCGGCCTGCTCGGCCTCGCTCTCGATCCGGTTGAGCACCTCGCCTTCATGCTGAACCTCGGGGCCACCCCCATAGACGTGATCCAACCCCTGCATCAGGGCTGCGTAGCCCTGGGCAGCCACCTGCGCCGGGTCGTGCTTAGGACCGGCGCCGACGCTGGTGTCGTCCTCGCCGGCGCGATGGAAGAAATTGGTGTCCGTCTGGCCGGGCATGAGCACCGTGAGGGTCACGCCGCTGTCCTTGAGTTCGTTGCGTACGGCGAAGGCGAAGGAGTTGATGAAGGCCTTGGAGGCGCCGTAGACGGCTTCGAAGGGAATGGGTGCCGTCGCCGAGATGGAGGAGGTGAAGAGCACCCGCCCGCGACCGGCGGCCACCATGTCCGGCAGCACCAGCTTGGCCAGGTGCACGGTGGACATGACGTTGAGCTGGATCAGTGCCAGCTCGTCTTCCAGGCGTGTCTGGCCGACGAAGGCGCCGCCCAGGCCGACTCCGGCATTGAGCACCACGACGTCCAGCGGACGACCCTGGCGCCTGAGGAAACGAAAGGTTTCCTCCACGCCTACCGCCGTCCGCAGGTCGGCGGCATGGCTCCACACCTTGACCCCCAGGGCGCGCAATTCGCGCTCGGCGGCGTCTAAGCCCTCGCCGCGGGAGACCAGCAGCAGGTCGTGGCCGTGGCGGGCCAGTTGCTTGGCCAATTCGAAGCCGATCCCGCTGGAGGCGCCGGTGACGGCAGCCAGCGGCCGGGTAACGTTGCTCATGCTCAAATCCTCTGCAGACCTGTTTTAGCTGGGATCGTCGCGGAGGTCCGACGCTCCCCGCAGCCGACGGTTAACCCGAGCCGGCATGGCATAATCGCCATGCCGTCTGGAGGAGACAAGCGATGCAACCCGCGGATCTGGAAGCCCTGGTGACCTGGACCATGCCCTATGGCAAGTACGCCGGCCGCCTGCTGGCCGATCTGCCGGGTCACTACCTGAATTGGTTCGCCCGCAGTGGCTTTCCGGCGGGGGAGCTGGGCCGGCTGCTGGCGCTGATGCAGGAGATCGACCATAACGGCCTCAAGCCGCTGCTCGATCCGCTGCGGCGGCGCTAGCGGCTGGCCGCGCGACGCATGTCGATATGGGGAATGCCATCCTCGTCGTACACCGCCGAGCAGGGCGTGAAGCCGTAGCGGCCATAGTAGGCCTGCAGATGGGCCTGCGCCGAGAGAAACAGCGGACGGCCCGGCCAGCGCTCGTTGCAGGCGCGCAGGGCCTCCTCCAGCAACCGATGACCGAGACCGCTGCCGCGACCTTCCGGAGCGACGATCACCCGGCCGATCACCACCTCGTCACGCACGGCACCGAGCAGCCGCAGGTAGGCGTGCAAGACGCCGTCCTGCCAGCCGAACAGGTGCCAGACGTCTGCCGCCAGGTCCAGGCCGTCGGCATCGGGATAGATGCATTGCTGCTCCACCACGAAGACCCGGGCGCGCAGCACCAGGGCGGCATAGAGTTCGGCGGTGGTCAGCGCCTGGGCGGCGCGGCAGGACCAGTCGATAGTCATGCTCAGTCCTTGCGTCGGCCGAACATGAAGCGAAAGCGATTGCGGTTGAGCAGCACGTAGCCGGTCAACTGCAGCCCCGCCGCGAACAGCAGGCTGCGGATCGCGCCGGGGTCGGCAGGGCGGGGCCCCTGGTAGAGGCCGTAGAGGGCGAAGGCCACGCCCAGCAGGCCGAGGATGAAGAAGACCAGACCGATCTTGGTCAGGCGGGGGAGGTTGCGCAGATTCATGGGCATGTCGTCAAAGGTAAAGGCCGCCACGCTAACCGTCCGAACCAGGCTTGTCGAGCCGATAGGCAGCCGCGGCGGACTGGTCTACCGTGGCCTGATGGCCCCTGCAAGCGGGAGAGAGCCCATGTTCAGCCATGTACAGGTAGGCGCGCGCGATCTGGAGCGCCTGATTGGATTCTATGACAGCGTTTTGCACGAACTCGGTCTGGTGCGGATGCCGCTGGAAGACGACGGCGGCCCGCCCGGTTGCGGCTGGCAGCGCCCGGGGCGGGCATGGCCGCAATTCTATGTGCAACTGCCGTTCAACGGCCTGCCGGCCTCCTGGGGCAATGGCGTCCAGGTGAGCTTTGCCGCGCCTACGCCGGCGGCCGTGGAGGCGGCCTGGCACCGCGCCCTGCAACTGGGCGGCAGCGACGAAGGGGCGCCCGGGGTGCGCCCCGGCTATGGCGCGGACTTCTACGCCGCCTATTGCCGCGATCCGGAGGGCAACAAGCTGTGCTTCGTGCATGCTGCGGGGCTGGTCGAGGCCAGCGCTTGAGGCGTAGAGCCTGTTCAACGTCTGCTGCGCGTTGGCCAAACGGCGTTGAAAATGGCCTGGGCCGCCAGCCCCGCCTGGGCGGTCCCGTCGCCATGCTCGTTTAGCACCCGTAAACCGGAGCGCGGGTCCGATCCGCTTCCTTAGGCCTTAGCGATCATGGCGATGCTTATGTTTCTACGATGATGTTCTGACTGTAGGCGTAACTGTCCTTATCGCGGCCATGGCGGTCCGCCGATGCGGCCGCTCCTACAGGCACCGCTCTATCCCGTAGGAGCGGCCCATGGCCGCGATAAGAGGTCTGCTGTGCGTCGGCCAAGCGGCGTTGAGAATGGCCTGGGTCGCCAGCCCCGCCTGGGCGGCCCCGTCGTCTCGCTCGCGAGCCGTTGAGCAGAATCTTAGGCCTGGGCCGCCAGGGCAACGGCATCGGTGCGCGCCGCCATGATGAAGTCGTTGCGGTGCAGGCCGCCGATGTTGTGGGTCCACCAGCTCACCGTCACGCCGCCCCACTCGGTGAGCAGGGCCGGGTGATGGTCTTCGTCCTGGGCTTCCCGGCCGACCCTGTTGGTGAAGTCCAGGGCCTCCAGAAAGTTGCCGAAGGCATAGCGTCGTTCCAGGCGCGGAATGCCCTCGCGTTCCACCAGGGTCCAGCCGGGGACCGCCTTGAGCAGCTCGGCGCTGGCGGCCTCGCTCAGCGCGGGTTCGTTGGAACGGCAGGGAACGCAATGGGAGTGGGCGAGATCGGCCATGGATGCTCCGGCGGGCATAGAGGGTGAGGCGCCCAGAGTAGCAGACCCGCCAGTCAACTCCCGGCGTCCCGTCCGACCATGGTCGAATGGCTCGAAGCGGATACGCGCCGTACAACGGACGACAACAAGAACAACAGTTTCCCGCCGAGGAGATCGTCCCATGAGTGCCGCCTTTTACCCGGTCCGCGCGGAAGTCGCTTCCCGGACCCTGACCGACGAGGTCACCTATCGTCGCCTGTACCAGCAGTCCATCCTCAATCCCGATGGCTTCTGGCGCGAGCAGGCCCAGCGCCTGGATTGGATCAAGCCCTTCAGCCGGGTCAAGCAGACGTCCTTCGACGACCATCGCGTCGATATCCAGTGGTTCGCCGACGGCACCCTGAACGCCTCCTATAATTGCCTGGATCGGCACCTGGAAACCCGTGGCGACCAGACCGCCATCATCTGGGAAGGCGACGATCCCGCCGACAGCCGTCATATCAGCTACCGCGAGCTGCACCGCGAGGTCTGCCAACTGGCCAATGCCCTGCGCGGCCAGGACATCCACCGCGGCGACGTGGTGACCATCTACATGCCGATGATCCCCGAGGCGGTTGTGGCCATGCTGGCCTGCGCCCGCATCGGCGCCGTGCACTCGGTGGTATTCGGCGGCTTCTCGCCCGAATCCCTGGCCGGCCGCATCAGCGACTGCCAGTCCAAGCTGGTGATCACCGCCGACGAAGGCGTGCGCGGCGGTCGCAAGATCCCGCTCAAGGCCAACGTCGACGAGGCCTTGACCAACCCGGCTACCCATTCGGTGCACAAGGTCATCGTCTGCAAGCGCACGGGCGCCGACATCGCCTGGCACCGCCACCGTGACGTCTGGTACGAGGACATCACCTCGGTGGCCCCGGAACATTGCGAGCCCAAGGAGATGTCCGCCGAGGCGCCGCTGTTCATCCTCTATACCTCCGGCTCCACCGGCAAACCCAAGGGCATCCTGCACACCACCGGTGGCTACCTGACCTACGCCGCCCTGACCCACGAGCGGGTCTTCGACTATCGCCCCGGCGAGGTCTACTGGTGCACCGCCGACGTCGGCTGGATCACCGGCCACAGCTACATCGTCTACGGTCCCCTGGCCAACGGCGCCACCACCCTGCTGTTCGAAGGCGTGCCCAACTACCCGGATGTCACCCGCATGGGGCAGGTGGTGGACAAGCACAAGGTCAACATCCTCTACACCGCGCCCACTGCCATCCGCGCCATGATGGCCCAGGGCGACGCCGCCATGCGTGGCATCGACGGCAGCAGCCTGCGGCTGCTCGGTTCGGTGGGCGAGCCCATCAACCCCGAGGCCTGGCACTGGTACTACAAGACCGTCGGCCAAGAGCGCTGCCCCATCGTCGATACCTGGTGGCAGACCGAGACCGGCGGCATCCTCATCAGCCCGCTGCCCGGCGCCATCGGCCAGAAGCCCGGCTCCGCGACCCGGCCCTTCTTCGGCATCCAGCCGGCGCTGGTGGACAACGAAGGCAACCTGCTCGACGGCGCCGTGGAAGGCAACCTGGTGATCCTCGATTCCTGGCCGGGCCAGTCGCGCTCCATCTATGGCGACCACGACCGCTTCGTCGACACCTACTTCAAGACCTTCAAGGGCATGTACTTCACCGGCGACGGCGCCCGGCGCGACGAGGACGGCTACTACTGGATCACCGGTCGCGTCGACGACGTGCTCAACGTCTCCGGCCACCGCATGGGCACCGCCGAGATCGAGAGCGCCCTGGTGGCCCATCCCAAGGTGGCCGAGGCCGCGGTGGTGGGCATGCCCCACGACCTCAAGGGCCAGGGCATCTATGTCTACGTCACCCTCAACCAGGGCGAGGAGGGCAGCGAGGCCTTGCGCCAGGAACTCAAGCAGTGGGTGCGCAAGGAGATCGGCCCCATCGCCACGCCCGACGTCATCCAATGGGCGCCGGGCCTGCCGAAGACCCGCTCCGGCAAGATCATGCGGCGGATCCTGCGCAAGATCGCCGTGGGCGAATACGACGCCCTCGGTGACATCTCCACCCTGGCCGATCCGGGCGTGGTCCAGCACCTGGTCGGTACCCACAAGCAGATGAACCAGGCCGTCGCCTGATCCAGCTGCGCCCCGCGCCGCCCGCTACCCCCCGGTAGCGGGCGGTTTCTTTTTGGGCGCGCCGGTCCTGTAAGGAGTTGTCGCCAGGGTAAAAGCCGCCGTCGCCTGGCTGGGTCTAGAATCGCGCCAGCCGGCGGGTCGGCGGGCACGTCGATCCGCCACCGGTGCAAAGGCCGGGACAGGGGCAACGCGCCGGCGTACCATGCCCTCCACCCCACAAGGGTCTTCCGGTGCGCGGTCCCTGGATCGGTCCGCCATCGCCGCTCTCGACAGGAAGCCAGACGTTAGATGACCACCCGCATCGCCTTTCTGCTTTGGCCCGACGTCCGTCCGCTGACCGTGGGCCTGGTCGAGGAAGCGCTGGAACTCGCCGCTCGCCATTCGAGCGATACGCCCTACGAGGTGCGTTTCCTGCAGGTCGCCAGCGACTTGCAGCCGCGCCTGCCGGGTGGCCATTGGGAGGGCCAGCTGGAGCGGCTGGATCGCCTGTTCGTGCTGGCCGACGAGCCACCGCGTGCCTTGCCGCCGCCCCTGGCCGCCGCCCTGCGCCAGAGCGCTCGGGCCGGGGTGGTCATGGGTGGCTTTTCCGCAGGCGTGCAGGTGCTGGCCCAGCTGGGGCTGCTCGACGGCCATCGCGCCGCCGTGCACTGGCGCTGGCTGGAGGAATTCAGCGAGCAGCATCCCAAGGTCATCGCCACCCATCATCTCTACGAATGGGACCGCGACCGCCTGACCGCCTGCGGCGGCCTGGCCATTCTCGATCTGCTGCTGGCCATGATCGGTCGCGACCGCGACGCCGAACAGGCCGGTGCCATCGCCGAGGAGCTGATCGTCGAGCGCCTGCGCGAGGGCAGCGAGCGGCAGCGCATTCCGCTGAAGAATCGCCTGGGGTCGAGCCATCCCAAGCTGACCCAGGCGGTGATGCTGATGGAAGCCAACATCGAGGAACCGCTGACCACCGACGAGATCGCCCAGCACGTCTGCGTGTCGCGCCGGCAGCTGGAGCGCATCTTCAAGCAGTACCTGGCGCGGGTGCCCAGCCAGTACTACCTGGAGCTGCGACTGAACCGGGCACGCAAGATGCTCACTCAGACCAGCAAGTCCATCATCCAGATCGGGCTGTCCTGCGGCTTTTCCTCGGGCCCGCACTTCTCCAGCGCCTACCGCAACTTCTTCGGCGTCACCCCGCGCGACGACCGCAACCAGCGGCGCGGGGCGAGCGGCGAGGGCAACGTGATGGCCGAACGCTAGGGCTGTACCGGGGCCGGCTCTTCCAGCCAGACACCCAGGCGATTCGCCGGTAGCGGTTGGCCGCAATGAAAGCCCTGGATCTCGTCCGCCGGCAGGCGCTGCAGCAGGCGCAGGTGGTCGGCGTCTTCCACGCCCTTGAGCGTCACCTGCAGGCCCAGGGAGCGACCCAGGTCGATGAGGGCACGCACCAGGGCGCAGTCTTCCGGGGCGCGGTCGCGCTTCTCGATCAGGCTGCGGTCGATGCGGATGCCATCCAGCGGGTAGCGGCGCAGATAGGCCAGGGAGCAGATCCCGGAACCGAAATCGTCCAGGCACAGGCGCACGCCCAGGCCCTTGAGCGCGGCCAGGGTGTTGGAGATGTCCGTCGCCGGATCGAGCAGGGTGCGTTCGGTCAGCTCCAGCTCCAGGCGCCGGGGCGGCAGGCCGCTGCGATAGAGCACCTCGGCCACGCTCTGCACCGGGTCTTCGTTGGCATGGAATTGCTGGGGCGACAGGTTCACCGACACCGAGAGATGCTCCGGCCAGCCCTGGGCGTCGTGACAGGCGGTTTCCAGCACCCACTGGCCGAGCCGCTGTGCCAGGCCGGCATCCTCGGCCAGGGCGAGGAAGTCGAGGGGTTCCAGCAGGCCCTGGGTCGGGTGTTCCCAGCGCACCAGGGCCTCGAAGCCGCTGAGGGCGCCGTCGGCCAGTCGCCGCCGGGGTTGGTAGTGGAGGCTGAGCTGGTCGTCACGGAGCGCCTGCCGCAGATCCTGCTCCAGCTGGCGGCGCAGCAGTACCTCCTCGTTCATCGCCGGTTCGTGGAAACGCCAGGTGCCGCGGCCGGAGGTCTTGGCCTGGTAGAGGGCGATGTCGGCCAGGCGCAGCAATTCGGCAGGGATACCGGTATCGCGCGGGGCCAGGGCGACGCCGATGCTGCTGCCGATGAACACCCGCTGCTCGCCGAGCCGGAACGGCTGGCGCAGCTGTTCCACCAGCCGTCGGCAGAGGTCGGCGATGGCCTCAGGCGCCCGTTCGCCGCCGAGCACCACGCAGAATTCGTCGCCACCCAGGCGCGCGACCAGGTCGGAGGCGGTGACGTTCTGGCGCAGCCGCTGCGCCGCCTCCTGCAGCACCTGGTCACCCGCGGCATGGCCCAGGGCGTCGTTGACCGTCTTGAAACGATCCAGGTCCAGGCTGAGCAGGGCCAGGGGCTGCGGTTCCGGGCCTTCCAGGTGCGTCGCCAGGAACTGGTGCAGGCGATGGCGATTGGGCAGGCCGGTCAGGGGATCGTGCCAGGACAGGTGCTGGACCTGGGCCAGGGCCTCGATCTCGTCGGTGAGGTCGGTGACGGTGCCCCGGTAGCCGCCCTCGGGAATCGCCCGGGCGGCCACGCGACAGGTCCTTTCGCGACCGGCGCCGTCCAGGTAGTGGCAGATCAGCGGCGGCCGCGGCTTGCGCTCATGATGATGCCCGGCCAGCCAATGGGCGAGGGTGTCGGCATGGGGGGTGAGCAATTCGGCGAGCGGCCGGCCCAGCCAGCGTTCGGCGGCTTCGCCGGTGACCTCGGCGAAGCGCTCCGAGACATAGACCAGGCGCAGCGCGGCGTCGACTTCCCAGAGCCAGTCCGACGTGGCCTCGGCGATATCGCGGAAACGCCGTTCGCCGATGGCCAGTTCGCTGCGGCTGGCCAGCAGGTCGTCGTACTGGGCATCCAGCTGCCGTGCCGACACCAGCGCCTGGCGCAGCAGCCAGACCAGGCCCAGCAACAGGATCAGCACGCCACCACCGAACAGCGGCAGGGTCTGCTGCATCAGCCACAGGCCGGGGCGTAGTGGTCGCCAGGTCAGCTGGAAGCCGGAGCCCGGCAATTGCCAACTGGCGCGGCCTTCAGCGGGCGTGGTGGTCGCGCTCAGGGGCGGCAGGCCGTTGGCTGCGCTGAGTTCGGCCAGTTTCGCCGGACTCAGCAGGTCGACGAAGACCAGCACCGACAGCGGTGCGTCCGTTGCGCGGTCGCTGGCCTGGTCACCGGGGGTGATGGCGGCGGCGGCCACCAGGGCCGGTACCCCGCCGACGCTGAGGATGCCGGAGACGCTGCCTGCACGACCATCGGCGCTGCGGGCCGCGGCCAGCAGGCCGGTGACGTTGCCCTCCAGCCAGGGCGCCGTCGGTTCGGCGAGTTCGCCGTCGAGCAGCCGGTAGCGAGGTCGGTCCTGGCCGTCGAACACCAGCACCCCTTCGTAGCCATAGACCTTGAACAGCGCCGGGCCGAGGTTGTTCTGCTCGAAGGCCCAGTCCCGGTCCAGGGTCAGGTGGAGTCGCCGATAGCCTTCCTCCCACTTGCTGTAGTCGATGATGTTGCGCGCCACTTCCTCGTCGAGACGGGTGAAGGTGCGGCTGACGCCGCGCTCGGTATGCTCGGCGACGCTGGCGTCCTGGCGTATGGCGTTGTCCACCAGCAGGTAGCAGCCCAGGCCGATGAGGCCCAGCAGCAACAGGCACAGCGCCGGGAATAGCCGCAGGATGAGGGTGAGCCCCCGACGACGAGGCGGCGCGCTGCGGGACGATGACGATGGATGCATGCCTGGACCCTGGCTGGATGAGCCTTCCTGTGCCTTCGCCTCGCGGATCGACACGACTGGCGGGTGAACATAACGGATGATGCCACGGCGCGGCCAGACTAGCCCGCTGGCGCCCGCGCCGCTGAACGTAAAGAGGGAGATGCCAAGGGGATCGCGCTATTGGCGCGAAAAGCCGCCGGCTAGCCGGGGTTGCCCGCGCCCCCGTAGAAGGCGCAGCCTTGCCAGGTCTCGCCATTGATGCGCAGTTCGGCCTGCAGCGACTGTACGGTCCCGGTACGACCGTCCACGCAGCGGCGCGGATTGATCCACAGCTCGACCTTTTCGCCATTGGCTTCGGTGGACAGCGCCCGCATGCCGCCAGGCAGCTCTTCCTGCAGGTAAGGCAGGGCGCGCCGCGGTTCGCCGCCGGTGCTGACCAGCATGCCCTGGTTGCTGACCTGGACGCTCCAGTCCGGGCCATGGCCCCCGGCGCTCATCGCGGTGCGCTTGAAGTTGGGATCGCTGCAGCCGGGACCGGTGTATTGCACACGATAGACGTCGGTGACGGCGAAGACGCCCTGGGCGCCGTCCCGGCCCCCGGACTTCACCTGGCCGCGCAGATCGGCGAACAGCGAGGCGGCGCCGCTATCGGCCGCCAGCTCGTGGGCATCGCGCAGGATGGCGGTGTTGTTGGCGTCGGTGACGTCGAAGAAACGCTGTTCCTGGCAGGGGCGGAACAGCAACTGGTCACCGCTCCAGCGCAGATCGCCCTGCAGGCGCTCGCCGCCCGGTGCACGCGGGGTGTCGTCGCTCTGGAACAGGCTGCAGCCGCCAAGGAGGCCGAGCAGGGCAAGGGGAAAGATGGCACGCGGCGCTGGCATCGCAGGACTCCGACTGAGGTGGGCACACGTTACTCAGACAGCGCCGCGAGCTCAAGGACTTACCAGACGCGATAAGTCTTGCCGGTTTCCCGTCCTTCCACACTGCGTTCGTAGGCCAGGGCCGCCTCGGCACCCGATACCGCCTTGAAGCCGCGGAAGAAGTCGCCGTAGTGGCCCAGGGACTCCTGCAGCACCGTCGGGCTGACTGCATTGAGGCGCTGACCGCGGGGCAACTCGATGGCGGCACCACGGACGAAGCCTTCCAGCGCCGCGTTGACCATGGCCGCCGAGCTGCCCTGAGCGATGGGGTGCTCGCTGAGAATGCCGGTGGTCAGGGTGAAGGAGGCTCCCTCGGCAGCCTGGTCCTGGCCAAGAAGCACCAGGTTGACCTGGCCCATGAGTTTGTCCTGCAGGCCTTTCTGATAGGCCTCGGGGGTCATCTCGACGAAGGGGGCGAAGGTCACCGAACCCACGGCGCTGATCAGGGCATCGAAACGACCCACCTGGGCGAACAGGGCGCGGATGGAATCCGGTTGGGTGATGTCGACCTGCAGATCGCCGGATTGGCGGCCGACGCGGATCAGCTCGTGGCGGCTACCGAGGCGCTCGGCGATGGCGCTACCAAGGGTACCGCTGGCACCGACAAGGATGATTTTCATGGGATGGCTCCATGTAGGGAAAGGAGTCTCCAGCCTAGAATGAGGCATTGCCCTGATAAATCGTCTAATTGGCAATCCAGTGTTTCCAGGAGGAAACGATGCAGGATGACTTCGCCGATCTCGCCGCCTTCGCCATCCTGTGCGAAAGCGGCAGCTTCACCCGCGCTGCCGAGCGACTCGGGTGCAGCAAGGGGCAATTGTCGAAGCGCATCCGGGCGCTGGAGTCGCGTCTGGAAACCACCCTGTTGCACCGCACTACCCGCCGGCTCGATCCCACCACGGCTGGCCGGGCACTCTTGCCCGAAGCCCAGGCCCTGGTACGGCAACGCGAACGGGCGCTGCAGAGCGTGGCCCGGCTGCGCGAGGAGGCGGCTGGGCAGGTCCGCCTGACGGTGCCGGTGTCCCTCGGCTATACCTTCTTCGAGGTGCTGCTGGCCTGCCGCGCCGCCCACCCCGCCATCCAGCTGGACCTGGTGCTGGACAACGGCTATCGCGACCTGGTGGCGGAGGGATTCGACCTGGCCATCCGCGCGCGGGTGGAGCCGGACGAGCGCCTGGTGGCCCGTCCGCTGTTCGCCATGCAGGAGGTGACCTGTGCCGCGCCCGCGTATCTGCAGGATCGCCCGTCACCGGACAGGCCCGAGGTGCTGCTCGAGCACCGCTGCCTGGTGAACAACCACTATGTCGAGGGCGATGTCTGGCTCTATCACCGGGAACATCGACTCAGCCGTGTCCAGGTGGCGCCCAGCCTGGCCTGCAACCACTACAGCCTGCTCAAGCAGGCGGCGCTGGCGGGGCAGGGCATCGCCCGGCTGCCGTCCTTCATGGTCCACGAGGAATTGGCCAGCGGGGCGCTGGTCTGGCTGCTCAAGGAGTGGCGCACGCCCAGCCAGCCGCTGTTCCTGGTGCATCCCTACCAGAGCGGATTGCCCAGGCGCACGCGGGTGGTGGCAGAGGCGCTGAGCGACTGGTTCGAGCGCAGTCGGCAACGGCTGGAGGCCTTGGGCTGAGGGCGCTATCGCGGCCATGGCGGTGCGCCGATAAGGTCGCTTCCTCCCTATGCATTATCGCGGCCATGGGCCGCTCCTACGGGGGGATCGATACCTGTAGGAGCGGCCCATGGCCGCGATAGAACAGAGTAGCGGCACAACAGGAGCGACCGCGATGCGCAGGCTCAACCGCCCAGGTAGGCCTTGCGCACGTCCGGGTTGGCCAGCAGCTCGGCGCCGCTGTCCTGCATGACGATCCGCCCGTTCTCCAGCACGTAGCCGCGGTCGGCCAGCTTGAGCGCCTGGTTGGCGTTCTGCTCGACCAGGAACACCGTCACCCCATCCTGGCGCAGTTGCTCGATGATCTCGAAGATCTGCTGGATGATGATGGGCGCCAGGCCCAGCGACGGTTCGTCGAGCAGCAGCAGGCGCGGCTCGCTCATCATCGCGCGGCCGATGGCGAGCATCTGCTGCTCGCCGCCGGACATGGTGCCGGCGCGCTGCGCGTAGCGCTCCTTGAGCCGTGGGAAGAGGCCGAGGACCTTGTCCAGCTGGCGGTCATAGGCGTGCTTGTCGGTGAAGAAGCCGCCCATGGCCAGGTTCTCTTCCACGGTCAGGCGGGCGAATACCCGGCGGCCTTCCGGCACCACGGCGATGCCCTTGCGCATGATCTGCGCGGTTTCCTGGCCGACCAGTTCCTCGCCTTCGTAGCGGATGCTGCCGCCGTGGGCGCGCGGGGAGCCACAGAGGGTCATCAACAGGGTGGACTTGCCGGCGCCGTTGGCACCGATCAGGGTGACGATCTCGCCCCGGTTCACCTGCACGCTGACGCCGTGCAGGGCCTGGATCTTGCCGTAGAAGGTGGAGACGTTGTCGAACTGCAGCATGGAGGTCTCCATCAGGATTCGCCCAGGTAGGCCTTGATCACGTCGGGGTTGTTGCGGATCTGCTCCGGCGTCCCGTCGGCCAGGGGGGTACCCTGGTTGATCACCACGATGTGGTCGGAAATGCTCATCACCAGGTGCATGTCGTGCTCGATCAAGAGCACGGTCACGCCGTGGTCGGCGCGCAGCAGGGCGATGAGCGCCTTGAGGTCCTCGGTCTCGCGCGGGTTGAGGCCGGCGGCCGGCTCGTCGAGCATGAGGATCTGCGGGCGGGTCATCATGCAGCGGGCGATTTCCAGGCGTCGCTGCTGGCCGTAGGCGAGGTTGCCGGCGTTACGGTTGGCGAACTCGCTGAGGTTGACCTGCTCCAGCCAGAAACGCGCGTATTCCATGGCCTCGGCTTCGCTCTTGCGGAAGGCCGGGGTCTTGAACAGGCCGGCCAGGAAGCCGGTGTTGAGGTGACGGTGCTGGGCGACCAGCAGGTTTTCCACCGCGGTCATTTCCTTGAACAGGAGGACGTTCTGGAAGGTACGCACCACGCCCTTGCGGGCGATCCGGTGGCCTGGCAGGCCCTGGATGGCCTCGCCGTTCAGCAGGATCTCACCGCCGGTGGGGCGGTAGAAGCCGGTCAGGCAGTTGAATACCGTGGTCTTGCCGGCGCCGTTGGGACCGATCAGCGAGACCACCTGGCCCTGTTCCACGCGGATGTTGACGCCGTTGACGGCCAGCAGGCCGCCGAACCTCATGGACAGGCCGGTGACGTCGAGAAGGGCTTGGCTCATTTGCGCAACTCCAGGTGCGGGCGTTGCATCGGGAGCAGGCCTTGCGGACGCCAGATCATCATCACGACCATCAGCAGGCCGAACATCAACATGCGGTATTCGCTGAACTCGCGCATCAGCTCCGGCAAGAGGATCATCACGATGGCCGCGAGGATCACGCCGAGCTGGGAACCCATGCCGCCCAGCACCACGATGGCCAGGATGATGGCCGATTCGATGAAGGTGAAGGATTCCGGCGAGACCAGGCCCTGGCGGGCGGCGAAGAAGCTACCGGCGAAACCGGCGAAGCAGGCACCCAGGGTGAAGGCCGAGAGCTTGATCAGCGTCGGGTTCAGGCCCAGGGCGCGGCAGGCGATCTCGTCTTCGCGCAGGGCTTCCCAGGCGCGACCGATGGGCATGCGTAGCAGGCGGTTGATCACGAACAGAGTCAGCAGCACCAGCAGCAGGGCGATCAGGTAGAGGAAGATCACCTTGTATTCGGAGTTGTAGGGGATGCCGAAATACTCGTGGAAGGGCGTCATGCCTTCCGGCGCGCGGCGTTCGAAGGTCAGGCCGAACAGGGTGGGCTTGTCGATGCCGCTGATGCCGTTGGGGCCGCCCGTCCATTCGGTGAGGTTGCGCAACAGGATGCGGATGATCTCGCCGAAGCCCAGGGTGACGATGGCCAGGTAGTCGCCGCGCAGGCGCAGCACCGGGAAACCGAGCAGGAAGCCGAACAGCGCCGCCATCAGCCCCGCCAGCGGCAGGCAGACCCAGAAGCCCAGGCCGTAGTAGTGGGAGAGCATGGCGTAGGTGTAGGCGCCGACGGCGTAGAAGCCGACGTAGCCCAGATCCAGCAGGCCGGCCAGGCCGACCACGATGTTCAGGCCCAGGCCGAGCATCACGTAGATCAGGATAAGGGTGGCGATGTCCACCGCGCCGCGCGAGCCGAAGAAGGGCCAGACCAGGGCGACCAGGACCAGGGCGAGGATCACCCAGCGCTGGGTCTTGGGTTCGGTAAGCTTGGTGCCCAGGCCGGTCTGCGGCAGCTGGATGCCGCCACTGCGGCGCCAGCCGGCGGTGAGCGGGTCACGCACCAGCTGCCAGACGAACATCAGCACCGCAGCCAGGGCCACGGTCCAGAGGGTACGAGGTGTGGCACCATGCACCTCGAGGTTGACGCCGACGGTTTCCAGCTTGAGGCCGAGGATGGGATAGGCGACGGCCAGCACCAGCAAGGCGCTGAAGAAGGCGGTTCGCAGACGGGCAGTCATACCTTTTCCACCTCCGGGCGACCGAGGATGCCGGTGGGGCGGAACAGCAGCACCAGCACCAGCAGGCTGAAGGCCACCACGTCCTTGTACTGGTCGCCGAAGACGTCGGCGCCGAAGGCCTCGGCCACGCCCAGCACCAGGCCGCCGAGCATGGCGCCGGGAATGCTGCCGATGCCGCCGAGTACCGCCGCGGTGAAGGCCTTGATCCCGGCCAGGAAGCCCAGGCTCGGGTTGATCACGCCGTACTGGATGCCCAGCAGCACCGCGGCCACGGCAGCCAGGGTGGCGCCGATGACGAAGGTCAGGGCGATGATGCCGTTGGTGTTGATGCCCAGCAGGTTGGCCATCTTGATGTCCTCGGCGCAGGCGCGACAGGCGCGGCCCAGGCGGGAGCGGGAGATGAACCAGGTCAGGCCGAGCATGGTGAGCAGGGTGACGATGAAAATCAGCACCTGCACGTAGGAGATCACCACGCCGTTCATGGCGTCGGTGCCGATGATGAAGTTGCCGGGCAGCAGGTTGGGGATCGACTTGTCCTTGGAGTCCTGGGCCAGCAGCACCCAGTTCTGCAGGAAGATCGACATGCCGATCGCCGAGATCAGCGGGATCAGCCGGTTACCGCCGCGCAGGGGACGATAGGCGATGCGTTCGATGCTGTAGCCATAGGCGCTGGCGATGACGATGCTGGCGGCGAAGGCGGCGAGCATGACGATGGGCAGGCTGTGGATACCCAGCATGGCGAGGCCCGCGATGGCGATGAAAGCCACGTAGGAGCCGATCATGTACACCTCGCCGTGGGCGAAGTTGATCATGCCGATGATGCCGTAGACCATGGTGTAGCCGATGGCGATCAGGGCATAGGTGCTGCCGACCGTGAGGCCGTTCACCAGCTGTTGCAGGTAGTGGTAGAACTCGGGCATGGGTGTCTCCAGGGGACCGATGAGCACTTCTGGTGCAGGTCCCAGGCCTCGGGTGGAGGCGGATAAACGAAGCCCACTGCCGGTAATGGCAGTGGGCTTTGGTCTTGCAGGCAGGGCTTACTTGGCTTCGGTCTTGGTGCCGTCGGCGTGCCATTCGTAGACCACGAACTCGAAGTTCTTCAGGTCGCCTTTCTCGTCGAACGCCAGTTCGCCGGTGGGGGTGTTGAAGGTGTTGCTGCGCAGCGCCTTGGCCACGTCCTCGGGCTTCTCGTCGCCGGCCTTCTCGATGCCTTCGGCGATGACCTGCACGGCGGCGTAGGAGGGGAACACGAAGGGACCGCTCGGATCCTGCTTCTTGTCCTTGAACGCCTGCACCAGGGCCTGGTTCTTGGGATCCTGGTCGAAGGAGCGCGGCAGGGTGACCAGCAGGCCTTCGGAAGCCTTGCCGGCGATGGCGGAAATGGAGCTGTTGCCCACACCTTCCGGACCCATGAACTTGGCGGTCAGGCCCTTCTCGGCGGCCTGGCGCAGGATCAGGCCCAGCTCGGGGTGGTAGCCGCCGTAGTAGACGAAGTCCACGTTGGCCTGCTTGAGCTTGGCGATCAGCGAGGAGAAGTCCTTGTCGCCGGAGTTGATGCCTTCGAACACGGCGACCTTGACGCCCGCCTTGTCCAGGGTCTGCTTGACCGCGGTGGCGATGCCTTCGCCGTACTGCTGCTTGTCGTGGATGACGGCGACAATCTTCGGCTTGACGTGCTCGACGATGAACTTGCCGGCGGTCGGGCCCTGCATGTTGTCCAGGCCGATGGTGCGGAAGATCAGCTTGTAGCCACGGTTGGTGATGTCGGGGCTGGTGGCCGCCGGGGTCACCATCAGGATGCCTTCGTCCTCGTAGATGTCGGACGCGGGCTGAGTGGAGCTGGAGCAGAGGTGACCGACGACGAACTTGACGCCATCGTTGACGATCTTGTTGGCAACCGCCACGGCCTGCTTGGGATCGCAGGCGTCGTCGTAGACCACGCCTTCGAGCTGCTTGCCCTTGACGCCACCGGCCTTGTTGATCTGCTCGATGGCCATCTGGGCACCGATGAACTCCATGTCACCGTACTGGGCGACCGGACCGGTCTTGGGGCCGGCCAGGCCAATCTTCAGGGTGTCGGCTGCCAGGGTGTGGCTGGCCATGCCGGCGAGGGCCAGGGCCGCGACCAGGCGGGAGAAACGCAGAGTTGCCTTTTTCATGAGTGCTCCACTCGGAATGCTTTTTTAATGAGGCAGATGGACGCGAAAGTGTGCCGATTTTGTTCGTTATGACGCGCTGCGCAGTTTAATCACCGGGCGTTCCTCTTGGAAAGCTGGCCATGACAACTCGTCGGTTACGGATGCCGCGTGTCCGGGCGCTCGGCAAGTGGGGAGGGGGCCGGTAGAATCCGCCCTTTTCGCGAGACCCGCACCATGACCGATCACGCCACGCTCTACGCCACCCTGCTCGGGCAGACCGCCGCCATCGGCTGGGAAGAATTGCAACCGCATTTTGCAAGGGGCGTGCTGCTGGAGGTGGCGCCGGAGCTGGACCTGATCGAGGCGGCCATCGCCGTGACCCGGGACGATGCCGCCCGTGTCGGGGCCTGGCTGCAAGCCGGGCAACTGGCCAAGGTCGACGAAGCCCGGGCCCTGCGCCGGCTGGAAGCGCCCGAGGTGGCGCTGTGGGCGGTGGTGGTGGCGCCCTGGGTGCTGATGCAGGAACGTCCGGCCGCGCGCGCGACGGACTAGGAAGACCCCCGCCCGCACGAGGCGGGCGGGGGGATGACGGGCGGCGCTCAGCGCTCGCTGTCGAGGTCGCGCAACTGGTGCTCGCCGTAGCGATCGCCGGCCACCGCGCCTGGCGGCAGCAGTCGTTCCAGTTCGGCGCGGTCCGCTGCGTCGAGGGTCACCTCCTGCGCGCCGAGGGATCCGGCGAGCTGGTCGCGCCGCCGGGCACCGACCAAGGGCACGATATCCTCGCCCTGGGCGGCGACCCAGGCTATCGCCAGCCGGGCGGGCGTGGTGCCCCGGGCTTCGGCGAAGCGGCGCAGCTCCGCCACCAGTGCCAGGTTGTGCTCGACGTTACCCGGCTGGAAGCGCGGGCTGTGGCCGCGGAAGTCGCTGCCGCCGGCGGGCTGGCGCCAGTGACCGCTGAGCAGACCGCGGGACAGCACGCCATAGGCGGTGATGCCGATGCCCAGGTCGCGACAGGTCGGCAGGATCTCGGCTTCGATGCCGCGCGAGACCAGCGAGTACTCGATCTGCAGGTCGCACACCGGATGCACCGCGGCCGCACGCTTCAGGGTCTCCGCGCCCACCTCCGACAGGCCGATGTGGCGCACGTAGCCGGCCTGCACCAGCTCGGCAAGGGCGCCCATGGTGTCCTCGATGGGTACCTGGCGATCCAGCCGCGCCGGGCGATAGATGTCGATGTGGTCCACGCCGAGGCGCTTGAGGCTGTAGGCGACGAAATTCTTGATCGCCGCGGGGCGGGTGTCATAGCCCAGCCAGTCGCCACCCGGCCCACGCAGGGCGCCGAACTTGACGCTGATCAGGGCCCTGTCGCGGCGACCGTGCAGGGCTTCGCCCAGCAGCAGCTCGTTGTGGCCCATGCCATAGAAGTCCCCGGTGTCGAACAGGGTGACGCCCTGCTCCAGGGCGGCGTGGACGGTGGCGATGGCCTCGCCGCGATCGGCGGGACCATAGAGGTCGGACATGCCCATGCAGCCCAGACCGAGGGTCGATACCTGCGGGCCCTGGCGGCCCAGACGACGCTGTTGCATGAGGGATTCCTCCTGAAGTGACTGAGACCCCACTCTAGCTGTGGAGGCGCCGTGCGATAATCCGGCTTCGACACAACAGCCTGTTCGCCTTTTCGTACAATGGGTGGCGTGATGAATCTGGACGATCTGGCGGCCTTCGCTGCCGTGGCCGAAGCCCGCAGCTTTCGCGGTGCGGCCTATGCCCGCGGGGTGGCGGCCTCTTCCCTGAGCGACGCCGTGCGCCGGCTGGAGCGGGAACTGGACGTCCGCCTGCTGCACCGCACCACCCGCAGCGTGACGCCCACCGATGCCGGCCAACGACTGCTGCAACGCCTGACCCCGGCGCTACGCGAGGTGCAGGGGGCGCTGGATGCCATCAACGCCGAGGGCGAGAGTCCGGTCGGTACCCTGAGGCTCAATGTGCCCACCATCGTCGCCCGGGTACTCCTGCCGCCGCTGATCGGCCCCTTCCTCGCCAGCCATCCGGGCATTCGCCTGGAAGTGGTGGCCGATGACCGGCTGATCGATGTGCTCGCCGCCGGTTTCGATGCCGGCGTGCGCTACGACGAGCATCTGGAGGCCGACATGATCAGTGTGCGGCTGGGCCCGGCCACCCAGAGATTCGTCGTGGCCGCCACCCCCGACTACCTGGCGCGCCATGGTTTGCCGGCGCATCCCGCCGACCTGGTCCGGCACTCCTGCATCGGCCATCGCTTCGCCAGCGGGCTGGTGGCGCAATGGAGTTTCGAGCGCGGCAGCGAGGTGATCAACATTCAGCCGGGCAGTCGCCTGCTGGCCTCGGCGCTGGATCTGGAGCTGCAGGCCGCCCTCGAGGGCGTCGGCCTGATCTGTTCCTTCGCCGACTATCTGGCCGAGCCCCTGGCCGATGGACGGTTGGTGGAGGTCCTGGCGGACTGGTCCACTCCCTTTCCCGGTCCGCGGCTCTACTATGCGGATCGCCGCCAGCCGCCGGCGCCCCTGCGGGCCTTCGTGGCCTTTCTGCGCGAGCGCAACGGCTAGGCGTCACCGCCGGGCGCCGCTACCCTTGGGGCCTGCCCGCCGTTCGGAGCCGCCATGACGTTCCCGTTTTCCCGCCCGGTACCCCGCCCATGATCATCGGTACCGCCGGCCACATCGACCATGGCAAGACCGCCCTGATCCAGGCCCTCACCGGGATCGCCGGTGACCGCCGTCGCGAGGAGCAGGCCCGCGGCATCACCATCGACCTGGGCTACGTCTATGCCGACCTGGGCGACGGCGGCCTCACCGGCTTCATCGACGTGCCCGGCCACGAGCGTTTCGTGCACAACATGCTGGCCGGCGCCAGCGGCCTGGACCTGGCCCTGCTGGTGGTGGCGGCCGACGACGGCGTCATGCCCCAGACTCGCGAGCACCTGGCGATCCTCGAACTGCTCGGCATTCCCCGACTGCTGGTGGCCCTGACCAAGGCCGATCGGGTAGATGCCGAGCGACTGGCCCAGGTGCGCGAGGACGTCACGGCGCTGCTCGCCGCCAGTCCCTTCGCCGGCGCGCCGCTCTATCCGGTCGCCAGCCCCAACGGCGCGGGTATCCCCGCGTTGCGCACGGCCTTGCTCGCAGGCCTGGGGGAGTTGCGCGCGCGCAATGCCCGCGGCGGTTTTCGCCTGGCGGTGGACCGGGTGTTCAGCGTCGCGGGGGCTGGCGTGGTGGTCACCGGCACCGCCTTCGCCGGCCAGGTGGCCGTCGGCGACGAACTCCTCCTCACCCCGCGCGGCCAACGCGTGCGGGTGCGGGGGTTGCACGCGCAGAACCAGGCGGCCGAGCAGGCACATGCCGGGCAGCGCGTTTCCCTCAATCTGGCGGGCGAGCGCCTGAGCACCGACCGCCTCGCCCGCGGCGACTGGCTGGTGGCCGAAGCGCTGCACGCGCCCACCACCCGCATCGATGTAGAGCTGCGCCTCCTGCCCGGCGAAACGCGCAACCTGGCGCACTGGACGCCGGTACACGTCCACCTCGGCGCCCAGGACCTCACCGGCCGGGTGGCCCTGCTGGAAGGCGACGGCCTCGCCCCAGGTGCCACGGCCCTGGCCCAACTGGTGCTCAATGCGCCACTGCACGGCGTGCATGGCGATCGCCTGGTGCTGCGCGACCAGTCCGCTCAGCGCACCCTGGGCGGCGCGCGGTTGCTCGACCCCTTCGCCCCGGCGCGCCATCGCCGCACGCCACAACGCCTGGCGCAACTGCGGGCGCTCGCTCAGGGCGGTCTGGAAGAGGCGCTGCCGGAACTCCTGGCCCAGGCCGGGGGCGGTCTCGATCCGCGCCTGCTGGCCCGGCAATTCAACCGACCCGAAGGCGACTGGCGATTGCCGGCGGATACCTTGAGGATCGACACCCGGGTCGGTCCCCGGCTGTTCGCCGCGCCCCTCTGGCGGGCCGCCCTCGAACGCCTGGGCACGGCGCTGGCGACCTTCCACCGGGAACAGCCCGACGAGCTGGGCCCCGACCGAGATCGTCTCCGTCGGATCGCCGCGCCGGCAGTGGAGCGGCCGGTCTATCTGGCCTTGCTGGAGACGGCCCTGGCGGAGGGGCGCCTGCAGAGCAGCGGTCCCTGGCTGCACCTGCCCGACCACCGGGTGCGTCTCACCGAGGCCGAGGAAGGGCTCAAGGCCCGGCTCTGGCCGTTGCTGGAAGCCGCGCGCTTCGAGCCGCCCTGGACCCGGGATCTCGCCAAGACCCTCGGCCAGCCTGAGGCCGAGGTGCGGCTGCTGCTGCGCAAACTGGCCCGGCTGGGGGAACTGACCCAGGTGGTCAGGGATCTCTTCTATCCCCAGGCGAGCCTGGAAGCCGCGGCCGGCGAGGCATTGCGCCTGGAGCGCGAAGCGGGGATCATTCGCGCCGCGGCCTTCCGCGATGCCCTCGGCATCGGTCGCAAGCGCAGCATCCAGATCCTCGAATGCCTGGATCGCATCGGCTTCACCCGGCGCTTCGGCGACGAACGCCGCGTTCGCCCGGACAGCGCCTGGGCCCGCGCCGCCGAGGGCTAGCGCTACAGAGGAAGGCAATCACGCCCGGTGGCGTGGCCGGGCTTCAAACCCGGTTGGGGACGGCAGCCGTTCCCGGGTGGGTTCGACTCCCACTGCCTTCCGCCACTTCTGGCATGGGCCGCCCTGGCCCGCGCTACGCCTTGCAAATCTGCAAGGGGCGTTTCGCGATTACCGCTCAGACCGGCTGGCCATTGGCCTTATGCTGGGGCCGTTGTCCTGCCCTAGAGCGTTTGCAAACGCCATCGTGGTCTGGTCGCTCGCGGCCCTTACCCCCTGCCGTCCTTCGTCGTCTGGAGTACGGATCATGTCCATCCCTTCCGCTATCCCCTGGGAACTCATCAGCCGTGACACGGAGTTCGTCGCTACCACGCGTGCCAAGGCGCGACTGGTCACGGCGCTCCTGGTGATCGCGGCCCTGTACTACTTCGCCTTGCCGCTGGGCGCCTCGCTGCTCAAGCCGCTGTTCCAGCACAGCCTGGTGGGCGAGCTGAATGTCGGCCTGGTCTTCGCACTGTCGCAGTATCCCGTGGGCGGCCTGCTGGCGCTGGCCTACCTGCGCGGTACCCGCACCCTCGACGCCCGCTTGCAGGCAGTTCGCCAGCGTTATCTACCGGAGGTGGCACCATGAGTCGTCATCCCCTTGGCGCCGGGGTGGTGCTATTGGCGCTCTGGGCACTGGCACCTTCGGCCTCGGCTGCCGACGCCGTGGTAAGCGCGGACTATCGCACCCTGACCTTCAGCGTCTTCGGCGCCATCCTGTTGCTGACGCTACTGGTCACCGCCTGGGCGGCGCGCCAGAATCGTTCGGCGAGCGCCTTCTATACCGCCGGCGGCGGGATCAGCGGCCGGCAGAACGGCCTGGCCATCGCCGGGGACTACCTGTCCGCGGCGGCCTTCCTCGGCGTCTCGGGGTTGATCGCTCTCTATGGCTTCGACGGCATCCTCTATGTGGTGGGCTTCTTCGTCGGCTTCGTCCCGGTGCTGTTGCTGGTGGCCGAGCCCTGTCGCAACCTGGGGCGCTATACCCTGGGTGACGTCCTGGCCTTTCGCAACGGTTTCCGGGCGGCCAAGAGCGCCGGGGCGCTGTCCAGCGTGGTGGTGGCCATCTGTTACCTGATCCCCCAGGTGGTGGGCGGTGCGGTGATCATCAAGGCGTTGATCGGGGTGCCTTTCGAGTGGTCGGTGGTGCTGGTCGGGACGCTGATGCTGATCTACGTGTTCTTCGGCGGCATGCTGGCGACCACCTGGGTGCAGTTGATCAAGGCGGTCTTGCTGATCTCCACTTGCTTCCTGCTGGTGACCCTGGCCTGGGCGCCTTTCGGCTTTCGCATCCCGACCTTTCTTGGCACCCTGGCCGCCGACCCGGCGCTACGCAGCTACCTGGGAGGCCTAGTACCGGGGCAGGAGGGCACGCGCGCCTTCTTCGAGCCGGGCCTCTACCTGAAGAATCCCGTGGAGCAATTTTCGCTGGGTCTGGCCCTGGTACTGGGGACTGCCGCCATGCCCCACGTGCTGATGAGATTCTTTACCGTGAGCGATGCCGAGCGGGCGCGTAGCTCGGTGCTCTGGGCGATGCTGGCCATCGGCGTCTGCCATCTATTCATCATCGGTATCGGCTTCGCCGCCGCCTATTACGTCGGCTCGGCGACCATCGCCGGCTTCGACAAGGGCGGCAACCTGGCCGCGCCCCTGCTGGCGCAATTCCTTGGCGGTGGCGCCGAGAGTCTGCTGGGCAACTTCCTGCTGGCCTTCGTCGCCGCCGTGGCCTTCGCCACCATCGTCGCGGTGGTGGCCGGGCTGGCCCTGGCCGCGGCCTCGGCGCTGGCCCACGACATCTACGTGGGGGCCGTGCGCGGTGGCCAGGTCAGCGAGCGCGAGCAACTGGTGGCCGCTCGGTTGGCCACTGTGGCGGTGGGCCTGGTCGCCATCGTGCTGAGCATCCTGGCCAAGGGGCAGAACGTCGCCCATCTGGTGGGGTTGGCCTATGCGGTGGCGGCCTCGGCCAATTTGCCGGCGCTGTTGCTGACCCTCTACTGGCGGCGCTGCACCACCGCCGGAGTGTTGGCCGGCGTGATCGGCGGCACCCTCGCGGCGGTGGTCCTGGTGTTGGTCTCGCCGAACATGACCTATCCCCAGGCCGTGCGGGTGGCCGCGGAGCAGCGCGTGGTTCAACTGCAACAGCGGCTGGATGCCTTGCCGGTCGGCGCCGAACGCGCCGCCCTGGAAGCCAGCCAGACCCAGGCCCGGCAGACCGTGGCGGGCATCGCCCCGGATGCGACCAGTCTGGTGGGCCTGGCCCAGCCGCTGATCAGCCTGCGCAATCCGGGGTTGATCTCCATTCCGCTGGGTTTCCTGCTGGTGATCCTGGTGTCACTCCTGCGCCGCGATCCGCTCAGCGAAGGGCGCTGGGCCGAGATGCTGGTGCGCCAGCACACCGGCCTGGGCATCGACAGCCCGGTCGCCCACTGACGCTGCCGGGCGACGCGTGTCGCCCGGTCCATTCCTCCCTAGAAGGGCTCTGCCATGACCTCTCTTGCATCGCTCAAGGCGGCGGCGTGCCACGTCGCGCCGGTGTTCCTGGATAAAACCGCCACCACCGCCAAGGCCATCGACCTGATCCGCGAGGCCGCGGCCAACGGCGCCGACCTGGTGGTCTTTCCCGAATCCTACATCCCCGCCTTTCCCATCTGGGCGGCGCTGTGGTCGCCCCTGCTCAACCATGATCTGTTCGAGGCCATGGTGCACAACAGCCTCTATCCCGCCGGGCCTGAGCTGGCCGCGATCCGCGCCGAGGCCAAGCGTCGGGGGGTGTTCGTCTCCCTGGGTTTCAGCGAGCGCAGCGAGGTGAGCGCGGGCTGTGTCTGGAACAGCAATCTATTGATCGGCGACGAGGGGGACGTACTGGTGCACCACCGCAAGCTGGTGCCGACCTTCTACGAGAAACTGGTATGGGCCGCCGGCGATGGTGCCGGCCTGCGGGTAGCCGATACCCGCATCGGCCGGATCGGCGCCCTGATCTGCGGGGAAAACACCAATCCCCTAGCGCGCTATGCCTTGATGGCCCAGGGCGAGCAGCTGCATATCTCTTGCTGGCCGGCGCTGTGGCCGACGCGCCCACCGGCGGGCGGCGGCAACTTCGACAACGTGGCGGCCAATCGCATCCGCGCGGGCGCCCATTCGTTCGAGGCCAAGGCCTTCGGTATCCTCTGCGCCGGCTACCTGGATGCGGGCATGCGCGAATTCCTCTTGGCCCGCGATCCAGCGGTGGCGCCGATCCTCGATGAAACGCCGCGCGGCGCGACGCTGTTCCTCGATCCCACCGGCAGCCAGATCGGCGGGATGCTGCAAGACGAGGAAGGCATCCTCTACGCCGATCTCGACCTCAATCGCTGCATCGAGCCCAAGCAATTCCATGACGTGGTCGGCTACTACAACCGCTTCGACATCTTCGACCTGCAAGTGGAGCGCCGTCGGCACCAACCGGTGCGCTGGCAGGACGAGAGCGGCGCGCCGAGTCCCTGGCCCTCAATAGGCGTAGAGCGGATCGTTGGCGAATAGCTGCTGGAGAAAGCCCACCACGGCCTTGATGCGCGGCGCGTAGCGCAGGTCGTGGTGCACGCTCAGCCAGAGGTCGCGGCGCACCTCCACCTCCTGGGCGAGCAGGCGCTGCAAGCCGAAGCGCCCGGCGCCGGCGAATTCGGGCAACAGCACCAGGCCGCTCCCGGCCGCCGCGGCGAACATCTGCGCCAGCATGCTGCTGGACTGGAATACCGTCTGGGCCTCGGGGACGGCCTCTTCCAGCCAGCGGACCGCCTCGATCTGCACCAGATCATCGATGTAGCCGACGAACTCGTGGGCACCCAGTTCCGCCACCGTGCGCGGTTCGCTCAGGCGGGCCAGGTAGGTGGGCGAGGCATAGAGGTGCAGGGCGAAGCGGCCCAGGTGCTCCACGTCCAGGCCACTGCCGCTGGGTTGGAAGAAGCTCAGGAAGATGTCGGCTTCACGACGGGTGACGTGCAGTTGCTGGGTGGAGGTGACCAGTTCCAGGGTGATGCGCGGATGGCTCTGGCTGAAGCGTGGCAGGTGCTGGGTGAGATAGAGCGAGGCGATGCCTTCCATGGTGCCGATGCGCACCGGACCGGCGGCCTCCCGTGCCTGGCCGCCGAGGCTCGCCAGCGCGGCGGCATAGGCGCTGTCCATCGGATCGGTGGCGGCCAGTACCTGGTGACCCAGGGTGTTGAGCTGTAGGCCCTTGGGCGTGCGCTCGAACAGGCTGGCGCCCAGGGCCTGTTCCAGGTGCGCCAGGCGCCGGCTGACGGTTGATTGGTCGATCTTCAAGCGCTTGGCCGCCCGGGCCAGGCTACCGGCGCGAGCCAGTTCGAGAAAGATGCGCAGGTCGTCCCAGTTCAGGTGTTTGGTGAGCATGGGGTCAGGATCGGTGGTGGCGGTCGAGTCCAGCTTGGCAGTGTTGCGGTCGCCGGCCAAGGGGGCCTAGATGGCTAATCAAGACCTAGCCGATTTGATCTTCCAGGCCTGCGATCCAGCAGCGCTGGCTGGGTAGGGGGCATCCGGGCTACCTTGAAGGACGAGGTCATCTGGCGCCTGTCTTGAGCGCCGATGTACGCGGACCTAGCTCAAAGAAAGGGCACGCAGCCCCACACCGACTGATGCCAGGCCGATCAGGCAGAGGGCGGTGCTGGGCAGGCGCTGGGTGAGCCGGCCCAGGCGGTTCAGCCGGTGCAACTGGCTGGCCAGGTGGCCGTAGGCAACCAGCACCGCCAGGTCGATGGCGGCCCAGATCGCCAGCAGCAGCGGGGCCTGCTGGGCGAGCGGCGCCTGCAGGGAGATGAACGCCGGCAGGAAGGCCACCAGGAAGAGGATGTCCTTGGGATTGGCGAGGCCCACGAACAGGGCGCGCCCGAAGCTGCCGCGCCGGGTGCTCGGCGAATCGTCGGCCGGCGCCTGGAACAGCCGCACGCCCAGCCAGAGCAGGTAGAGACCGCCGAGGATCTGACCGGCCAGCAACAGGGTAGGGCTGATGCCGATGGCCAGGTGGATCAGGGTCAAGGCCAGTACCAGCAGGACCTGGGCGGAGAGCAGACCGCCGAGGATCGTCCACCAGGGAAAGGCATGGCGACCATCGGCGACGACCAGGGCGACGATGGGGCCTGGCGAGGATATCAGCAGGAACACCGTGATGGCGAAGCCGAGGTATTCGCTCATGGCCCTGGGGGACCCAGGTCGATGATCCGCGAGGGATTGCCCGTCTCGCCGATCAAGTGCCGTTGATGACAGATGGCGAAGGTTCGTTGGATCCAGCGGTCGCTACCGTCGAACCGTGCCTGGAAGGCGCTGCGGGCGTGGACCGCGCGGCGATTGTCGATGATCAGCAGGTCGCCGGCGGCGAGACGTACCGGCTGGGCGACGCTCCAGGTGATTTCCTTGATTTCCTCGATCAGCCGCTGCATCCGGGCGGAGCGGGCGAGCATGAAGTGCGGATCGAACCTCAGGTAGGGCCTGGTGCGTTGGCCATAGAGGATGGAGCGATGCCGGCCCAGGTCGATCCGACAGTTCTTCTCGTGCAGGCAGTAGTCGGAGAGGAAGTTGAAGGGTTCCTGGAACAGCAGGTCGGTGGTATCGGCATCGATCACCGCGAGCATCCGGTCCACCGAGGCGATGTAGGTGATGGCGTCGTCCTGGGGCGCGCCTCTAAGGCAGAGCAGCGCGAGGAAGTCCGGCGGGACCTCGTGGAAGGCATTCTCGGTATGCAGTTCGAGTTCGGTGTCGAAGCTGTCCGAGGAGGGCTGCCGGGCCCTGTCGGCCTGGGGAAAGAAGTTGTTGATCAGGCTGCCGTCGCATTCCTGGCGATAGCCGACGGGATCACCCAGCAGGGCCGTGGCTTGCAGCAGCAGGCGTTCGCTGCGGTAGTCCGGCTTGGCGAGGGCGGCCCGGTCGGCGGGCGTGGGCGGGACGTCGCCGATGTCCTGATCCGGCAGCAGCAGGAAGCCCTGGGGATTACCGAAGAGGCGGAAATGCAGCAGGTCGGCGATGGCCGCGGCCGAGAGCTCGCCATGACGGATGGCCTGGTCCAGCAGGACGTCGAAGGAGACTGATCCCAAATACATGCTGTGTCTCGATGAGCTTTGGCAGTCATGACGCCCCGGGGCGTCAAGGACGGCCATCATCCGGTGCTGGACGCTGGGGAAAAAACGGATAAAACTCGGAGCAAGGATGATTCAGACTCATCATCGAGGACCAGGGATGTCCCGCCTTCCGCCGCTCTATGCGTTGCGTGCTTTTGAAAGTGCGTCCCGGCAACTCTCCTTCACCCGCGCGGCGAAGGAATTGAACATCACCCAGAGTGCGATCAGTCGCCATATCAAGACCCTGGAGCAGGACCTGGGCTGCCTGCTGTTCGAGCGCAAGGGGCCCAACCTCAAGCTGACGCCGACCGGGCTGATCCTGGGCAAGGACCTGAGTTCGGCCTTCGCCGACATGCAGGGCGTCTGCGATCTGGTGCGCAGCGGTCGCGGCTGCCTGCGGCTGAAGGCACCCTCCACCCTGACGATGCGCTGGCTGATGGGGGCCGTCGAGGCGCATCGGGTGGCGACGGGGGAGAGCCGCGTGCAGCTGACCAGCGTGTGGATGGACATCGATTTCGTCGATTTCCGCGCCGAGCCCTATGACTGCGCGGTGCTGCTGGCCGACGGCGAATTCCCCGGCGATTGCGACTGCGTCCGGCTGTTCGATGAGTGGCTGGTGCCGGTCTGCGCGCCGCGCTATCAGAATGCCTGCGATGGCGGGGACCCGATCTTCGGCGGCGACGGCCTGCTGCATGCGTCCCACGATTGCCGCGACTGGCGTCTCTGGCTGGACCGGATCGGCCGCCTGGCCGAGGTGAACTGGCATGCCGGCAAGAGATTCGAAACCCTGGATGCGGGGATTTCGGCTGCGGTCCAGGGCTTTGGCGTGGCGATCGGCGATCTGTCGCTGGTCCAGGATCAGATCGCCAGCGGGCAACTGGTGTTCGCCAATCGCGCCGTGGTGCGCTCGGGCCTGAGCTACTACCTGGTCTGGCCCCGGCGCAGCGAAGCCCATGATGCCCTCGCCGGGTTGCGCGAGCATCTGCGTGCGGTGGCGCCCGTCCTGCCGGTGCAGCAGGGGCTGACCTTCATCGAGTGAGCGGCTGGCTCAGGGCGGCGACCCCCACTCAATACACATCCTTCAGATAGCGCTTCTGCTCGCTCATCCCACGCACGTACTCGGCGGCGGCTTCGTCGCCGAGCTGGCCGTGGGTCGCCACCACCTGGCGCAGGGCCTGGTCGACGTCCTTGGCCATGCGGCTGGCGTCGCCGCAGACATAGACGCGGGCGCCGTCCTGCAGCCAGCGCCAGACCTCGGCGCCGCGCTCGCGCAGGCGATCCTGGACGTAGATCTTCTCGGCCTGGTCGCGGGAGAAGGCCAGGCTGAGCTCGCTCAGGGTGCCGTCGCGCTGGAAGGCTTCCAGTTCGTCGCGGTAGTAGAAGTCGTGGGCGGCGTGCCGTTCGCCGAAGAACAACCAGTTGCGGCCGTTATCGCCCCGGGCGCGGCGCTCGTGGAGAAAGCCGCGGAAGGGCGCGATGCCGGTGCCGGGGCCGATCATGATCAGGGGCACGTCGCCCTGTTCCGGCAGGCGGAAATGGCGCGAGGGCTGGACAAGCACCTCGGTGGTGGCGTCCTGCAGGCGGTCGGCGAGGAAGGTGGAGGCCACGCCCTTGCGATTGCCATAGCGCACCGTCGAGACGGTGAGGTGTACCTGGCCGGCATGGGCCAGGGGGCTGGAGGCGATGGAGTAGAGCCGCGGCTGCAGGCGCTTGAGGCTGCCGAGCAGTTCCTCGGCGCCGAGGCGGGCGGGGAAGGTGGCCAGGACATCGGCCAGTTGCCGGCCCCAGAGCCAGGCCTTGAGTTCGTCGCGGGCGGCCAGCAGGGCCCGGCAGTCGGCGCGCCCGCTGCGTTCGGCCACCAGGGCCAGCGTCTCGGGGCTGGGGCGGGCGATCTCGTAGTGCTCGCTCAGGGCCTGGCGCAAGGGCAGCTCGCCGACCTTGGGCACGTTAACGGCGCGCTCACCGTCGAGCCCGGCCAGGGCGAGGATTTCCTCGACCAGCTCGGGGCAGTTGCGCGCCCGGACGCTGAGGGCGTCGCCGGCCTGGTAGTCCAGGTGGGGCTCGCTTTCGAAGCCGAAGAGCCGGACTTCCTTGTTGGAGCTGGCGCCATTGAGCCTCTGGTTGATGACCAGGCGTGCCGGTACGGCGGCAGGGCGGGTCGTCGCGGTCGCCGGGCTGGCGGACGGGACGGGCTGCGCGGTCGGGGCCAGTTGCTGCAGCAGCGTGGCCAACCAGGCGTCGGCGCCGTCCAGGCCGTCGGCATCGCAGTCGAGCCGGGCGCACAGGCGGCGGGCACCGAGTTCGGCGAGGCGGGCATCGAGGCGCTGGCCGTGGCCGCAGAATTGCTCGTAGGTGGAGTCGCCGAGGGCCAGCACGGCGTAGTCCAGCTCGGCGAGGGGGGTGTCCAGGCGGCTGAGGCCCTGCCAGAAGGCCTGGCCATTGTCCGGGGCTTCGCCATCGCCAAAGGTACTGCTCACCAGCAGGACACGGCGGGCACCAGCCAGGCGTTCCACCGCATAGGCGGCCATGTCGTGCAGCTCCACGCTGAGACCGGCCTGGCACAGGCGGGCGACGCAGCGCTCGGCCAGGGCTTCGGCGTTGCCGGTCTGGGAGGCCCAGAGCACCACCAGATCGGCCGCGGCGGTGGGGGCCATGACCAGGCCGGCGGCCTGGCTTTCCGGCAGGCGGCTGAACACTCCGGCGAGCAGGCCGTCGAGCCAGAGGCGGGTGTCGGCGGCCAGCGGCGCCTGGGCCGGCAGGCAGGGCACGCCCTGGGCGCCACTATCGCGCAGGCCGTCCATGAAGCCGGCCAGGTAGGTGCGCTCGGCGGCGCTGAGCCGGGGGCGCACGGCGGTGGCGACGCCGGTGAGCTCGGCCAGGCGCTCGAGGACGGGTAGACGGGTGGGCTCCATGGCGGGCTCGTCGGTCGGCAACTGGCGATGGGGAATGGTGGCGACGCGGGTCAGGCGTACAGCGCAGACCTTGAGTTCGGGCTGCTGGGAGAGCGGGTCGATGGCATCGCTGGTGACGGCGTTGATGGCCAGGTCCTGGCCGTGCACGTCGGCCCAGTGGAAGGGCGCGAAGCAGTTACCGGGCTGTACCCGGTCGCTGATCGTCACCGGCAACACGGCGCGCCCACGGCGGGAGGCGATTTCCAGGCGGTCGCCGTCCTGGAGGGCCAACGCCTGGGCGTCCTGGGGATGCACCTCGACGAAGGGCGTTGGGTTGAGGCGGTTGAGGGCGGCGATCTTGCCGGTCTTGGTCAGGGTGTGCCACTGGTGTTGCAGGCGACCGGTGTTGAGCACGAAGGGGTAGTCGTCGTCGGGCAATTCCGCCGGGTCCAGGTGCGGGCGGGCGAAGAACTGCGCCTTGCCGCTGGCGGTGGCGAAGTTGAGCGCGGTCGGCTCGCCCGTCTCGTCCAGGCGCAGGGTCTGGCTGCGGCCGTCGTTGCGATAGCGGATCGGCTGGCGCGGAGCGCTCTCCACGCTGGGGCAGGGCCATTGCAGCGGCGTCTCGCGCAGGCGGGCATGGCTGGCGCCGCGGATGTCGTAGCCGGTCTGGGGGTTGTGGAACTGCTTGATCTCTTCGAACACCTCGGCAGCCGAGGTGTAGGCGAAGTGCTCGCCGTAACCCAGGGCGCAGGCAACGTCGGCGATGATCCGCCAGTCGGCACGGGCGTCGCCGGGCGGGGCGACGGCCTGGGGCGCCAGGGTCAGGTTGCGCTCGGAGTTGATCAGTACGCCATCCGCTTCGGCCCAGAGGGCACCGGGCAGCAGGATGTCGGCGTATTGGTTGGTCTCGGTATCGAGGAAGGCATCCTGGGCGATCACCAGTTCGGCGGCCTGGAGACCCTTGATGACGCTGGCGCGATTGGCCACGCTGGCCACCGGGTTGGTGCAGATGATCCAGCAGGCTTTCACGGTGCCCGCGGCCAGGTCCTCGAACAGGGCGACGGTGCCCTGGCCCAGACGGGTGTGCAGGGTACCCGCCGGCACACCCCAGGCCTGCTCGACGAAGGCGCGGTCGGTGGCGGAGAGCACGCTGCGCTGACCGGGCAGGCCGGGGCCCATGTAGCCCATCTCGCGCCCGCCCATGGCGTTGGGCTGGCCGGTGAGGGAGAAGGGTCCGCTGCCGGGGCGGCAGATCTTGCCGGTGGCCAGGTGCAGGTTGCACAGGGCGTTGGTGCTCCAGGTGCCGTGGGTGCTCTGGTTCAGCCCCATGGTCCAGAGGCTGGTCCATTCGCCAGCTGCGCCGATCCAGCGCGCGGCGGTGCGGATGTCCGCCTCGGCCAGGCCGGTCTCCGCCGCGACGCGCGCCGGGGGATAGTCGGCGAGAAAGGTGGGCATGGCATCCCAGCCTTCGGTGTGGTCGGCGATGAAGGCTTCGTCGAGGTAGCCCTCGGCGTGCAGCAGATGCAGCAGGCCGTTGAGCAGCAGCAGGTCGGTGCCAGGGCGCAGTTGCAGGAAGAGATCGGCCTTCTCGGCGGTAGCGGTGCGCCGCGGATCGATGACGATCAACTTGGCGCCGCGCTTGACTCTGTCCAGCAGGCGCAGGAAGAGGATGGGGTGGCAATCGGCCATGTTGGCACCGCTGACCAGGAAGAGGTCGGCGTGGTCGAGGTCGTCGTAGGAACCGGGCGGACCGTCGGAACCCAGGGACAGCTTGTAGCCGGTACCGGCGCTGGCCATGCACAGCCGCGAGTTGGATTCCAGCTGATTGGTGCCGATGAAGCCCCGCGCCAGCTTGCTCGCCAGGTATTGGGCCTCCAGCGACATTTGCCCCGACACGTAGAAGGCGATGGCGTCGGGCCCATCGCGCTCGAGGATGGCGCGCAACCGCTCGGCGGTGGCGGCGATGGCCTGGTCCATGCCGGTCTGCACCGGTTCGTGGGAGCGGTCGCCCCTGATATAGGCGTGCTCCATGCGGCCACTGTCCACCAGCGCCTGGTGGCTGGTGCTGCCCTTGGTGCAGAGGCGGCCGCGATTGGCGGGATGGTCGCGATCGCCGCTGACCTTGGTGACCCGGCCATCTTCCACCTGCATGACGATCCCGCAGCCGACGCCGCAATAGGGGCAGACGCTCTTGAGGTGGTTGGTGGCCATGGCAGATTCCCCGAAAGACCAGAAAGCAAAAAGGCACCGGTCGCTCTCCCCTGGGGGAGGCGAGCACGGCGCCTTTGTCGTGAGTGGGAACGATCTGCGTTGACCGCTCCATGCCAGGGAATTAGCAAGGCCCGCGCCAGCTTGCCATGAGCGTGGGGGCGAGGCGCGCCAGGACTGGTCTGGCGAGCGCTGAAGGGGCCTGGAACGGCAGGGGCGCCCGGTTCTGGGGTGCGCTGCGATGGGGCAACGGCAGGTGTCGTTGCACCGTTCTGGTTCCATCCGGCCATGCGCGCTCCAGGTCGCTAAGGTCGCTATGACTGGCTGCAGACTGCGCCAGCCGTGAATTTCCAGATGCCTGCGCAAAACTGGCACAGCCGATGCAGATGCCCTGGCAGACCCGCCACCTCGGGTCGCCCGGTCGATCAACGGCGATCGACTGCCACTGCAGGCAACGGGCACGGAGCAGCGCCAAGCGCTCCTCCTTACAGAGAACAGGCAAAGGCGCCTGAGACCGCAAGGTTTCAGGCGCCTTTTTTTATTGCCGCGAATCAACCTGATTGGCCTCGGCCGGGGGATAGCCTCCATGAACAGCATCGTGACCCGCAAAGAACGCCTGATCGTCGTCGGCAACGGCATGGTCGGCCATCACCTCGTCGAGCAACTGTTGGCGGCCGGTGCCCTGGACCACTACGAGATCCACGTTTTCGGCGAAGAGCGCCAGCGCGCCTATGACCGCGTGCACCTCTCCGAATACTTCGCCGGTCGCGACGCCGAATCCCTGGCCATGAGCGAAGCCGGTCTCTACGCCGTGCCCGGTCTGGTGCTGCACCTGGGCTGCGCGGTGACCGCCATCGACCGCGCGCAGCGCGAGGTGCAGACCGCCGAGGGCGCCTTCGGCTACGACCGCCTGGTGCTGGCCACCGGCTCCTATCCCTTCGTGCCGCCCATCGAGGGCGCCGAGGGCGATTCGCGCCTGGTCTACCGGACCCTCGACGACCTGGACACCATCCGCCTGGCCGCCACCAAGGCCCGCCGTGGCGTGGTGGTGGGCGGTGGCCTGCTCGGTCTGGAAGCGGCCAATGCGCTGAAGTCCCTGGGCCTGGAAGCCCATGTGGTGGAATTCGCCCCACGCCTGATGCCGGTGCAGCTGGACGATCTCGGCGGCGCCGCGCTCAAGCAGCGTATCGAAGACCTCGGCGTGGGCGTGCACCTGTCCAAGGCCACCCAGAACATCACCGCCGGCAGCGCGTATCGCTACCGCATGAACTTCGCCGGCGAGGATTTCCTCGAGACCGACCTCATCCTGTTTTCCGCCGGCATCCGTCCCCAGGACGCCCTGGCCCGCGGCTGCGGCCTGGAACTCGGCCCTCGTGGCGGGGTGGCGGTGGACAACCTCTGCCTGACCAGCGACCCCGCCATCCATGCCATCGGCGAGTGCGCGGCCTGGAACGGCAGCATCTTCGGCCTGGTCGCCCCGGGCTACCAGATGGCGCGCCTGGTGGCCGCCGAACTCTGCCACGGCCAGAGCACTCCCTTCACCGGCGCCGACATGTCCACCAAGCTCAAGCTGCTGGGCGTGGACGTGGGCTCCATCGGCGATGCCCACGGCGCTACCCCGGGTGCGCGCAGCTATCGCTACATCGACGAGGCCAGCGCCAGCTACCGCCGCCTGGTGGTCTCCGCCGATGGCAAGCACGTCCTCGGCGCCGTGCTGGTGGGTGACAACAGCTACTACGACACCCTGCTGCAATACGCCCAGAACGGCATCCCGCTGCCCCAGGACCCGGCCAGCCTGATCATGCCGGTGGGCGAGGGCGCCCCCACCCTGGGTGCCGATGCCCTGCCGGCCAGCGCTACCCTCTGCTCCTGCCACAACGTCACCAAGGGCGCGGTCTGCGCCGCCATCGACGCCGGCTGCACCGATCTCGCCGGCATCAAGAGCTGCACCAAGGCCGGCACCGGCTGCGGCGGCTGCGCGGCACTGGTCAAGCAGGTGTTCGAGCACGAGCTGATCGCCCGCGGCGTGGCGGTCGACAAGAGCCTCTGCGAGCACTTCGCCCATACCCGTCAGGAGCTCTATCACCTGGTGCGCGTGGAAGGCATCGAAAGCTTCGAGGAACTGCTGGCGCGCCATGGCCGCGGTCACCATGGCTGCGACATCTGCAAGCCGGCGGTGGGCTCCATCCTGGCGTCCTGCTGGAACGGCTCCATCACCGATCCGCACCTGGTGCCGCTGCAGGACACCAACGACACCTTCATGGCCAACATGCAGAAGAACGGGACCTATTCGGTGGTGCCGCGCATCCCGGGTGGCGAGATCACCCCGGAAGGCCTGATCGCCATCGGCCAGGTGGCGAAGAAATACGACCTCTACACCAAGATCACCGGTGGCCAGCGCATCGACCTGTTCGGCGCCCAGCTGCACGAATTGCCGGACATCTGGGGCGAGCTGATCGCCGCCGGCTTCGAGACCGGTCATGCCTACGGCAAGTCGACCCGTACGGTGAAGAGCTGCGTGGGCAGCACCTGGTGCCGCTACGGGGTGCAGGACAGCGTCAAGATGGCGCTCGACATCGAGCACCGCTACAAGGGCCTGCGTTCGCCGCACAAGCTCAAGTTCGCCGTCAGCGGCTGCACCCGTGAATGCGCCGAGGCGCAGAGCAAGGACATCGGCGTGATCGCCACCGAGAACGGCTGGAACCTCTATGTCTGCGGCAACGGTGGCATGCGCCCGCGCCACGCCGAGCTGTTCGCCACCGACCTGGATGACGAAACGCTGATCCGCTACATCGACCGCCTACTGATGTTCTACATCCGCACCGCCGACCGCCTGCAGCGCACCTCGGTGTGGCGCGAGTCCCTGGAAGGCGGGCTGGACTACCTCAAGCAGGTGATCATCGACGACAGCCTGGGCCTGGGTGCCGAGCTGGAAGCCCAGATGCAGCTGGTAGTGGATCGCTACGAGTGCGAATGGGCCAATGCCCTGAACGATCCCGACAAGCTCAAGCGCTTCCGCACCTTCGTCAATGAGCGCGGCGGCGACCCGGACATCCACTTCGTCAAGGAGCGCGGCCAGCGCCGGCCGGCGCATGACCATGAACTTCACCTGATCGCCGTCACCGAGGAGGCCTGACCATGACCCAGACCAACACCGCACGCGCCCTGCAACCTGCCTGGCAACCCCTGTGCAGCCTGGCCGACCTGGTGCCCCGCTCCGGGGTGGTGGCCCTGCACGACGGTGAGCAGGTGGCGCTGTTCTACCTGCCCGACACCGCGCAGAAGGTCTTCGCCGTGGGCAACCGCGATCCCAAGTCCGGTGCCAACGTCATCGGCCGCGGCATCGTCGGCCAGTTGGGCGACGACCTGGTGATCGCCTCGCCGCTGTACAAGCAGCATTTCCGCCTGAGCGACGGTGGCTGCCTGGAGTATCCCGAGCAGGCGCTGCCCACCTGGGCGGTGCGGCTGAACGGAGACCAGGTGGAGATCGCCTGAGCCGGATCTACCCTCACCCCAACCCTCTCCCGGAGGGCGAGGGGGCGGTAGGGAGCGGAGGCCTGAGTGCCGGTGCCTGGACAACGGCGGAGCCTTGTCCGGTGCCGAGCAGCGAGCTGGCCGGCTCGACCCTCACCCCAGTCCTCTCCTGGAGGGAAAGGGAGCGGTAGGGAGCGGAGGGACCTAGGTGCCGTAGCCTGGACAACGGCGGAGCCTTGTCCGGGGTCGAGCAGCGAGCCGGCCGGATTGCCCTCATCCTGGCTCCCTTCCGGGAGGAGAAGGGAGGGTTCGGTGTGGCGGTGTCGTTTCTGTCGGAGCCTGGACAACGGCGGAGCCTTGTCCGGTGCCGATCAGCGAGTCGGTCGGATTGCCCTCATCCTTGTCCTCTCCCAGGGAAGCGGGGATGGGCTGGTGGGAAGGGCGGCCCCACAGCCTGGTCCGGGAAGCGTTGCGTCCACGGAGGTAACTGTTGCACCAGCGGTAGTGCCGTAGCCTGGACAACGGCGGAGCCTTGTCCGGGACCGATCAGCGAGTCGGTCGGATTGCCCTCATCCTCGTCCCCTCCCTGGGCGCGGGAATGGCTGGCGGGAAAGGGCGTCCACCGCAGCTGGTCCGGGAAACGTTGCGCTCGCCGGGGAACTGTTGCACCAGCGGTAGTGCAGCATTGCGCGAATGGTGTCCGTCCGGGGCGGCGGAGCAGCCGCGGTGGGTCGATACTGCAGAGGCAGGGCACTGTCCTTCGGACTGTCGCCATGCCCCGCAGGAGGTCACCATGCGTACTACAAGAACCATTCGCTCCGTGCTTTTCATCGCCCTGTTGCTCGCGCTCGCCTTGCTGGATGGCTGGTTGACGCGGTCGCCGCCGGAGCCGCTGCAGCTCGCCGATCCGGTCTGCACCCACGGCTATGCCCCCTACGGCTGTTATCCGGTGCCGATGCGGGGCGGCGACTTCGGTTGGCTGGAGCGCCTCTGACGCCTGGCTAGGCGGGTGGCGTCACGCGGGCCAGTAGCGGCGCCAGCTCGCTGGCGGCCAGGGCGATGGCGTCCTGGACCTCGTCGCAGGGCAGGTCGTCTAGCCACTCCCGCTGCGTTGCCGTCAGCCCTTCGATGACCACGTCTACGCCCAGCGACCGCCCGAGGATGGCGAGCGAGCGGACGATGGTCGGATCGGCCGAGCCGTTTTCGCCGGGTGGCAGTCGGCCCGGGTCGAGGCGCACACCGTCCATTGGCAGGCGGCGCACCAGGGCGAGTGCGGCGCTGCCCCCGGCGAAGTCCGCCAGGCTCAGGCGCACGCCCAGCCCCTTGAGCGCCGCCAGTTGCCCGAGCCGGGCTTCGGTATCGTCCCGTAACGTCGCTTCGCTGACCTGGAGCTCCAGCCGCGCGGGCGTAAGACCGCTGTCCTGCAGGGCCTGGACAACGCCGTCTGCCAGCGGTGCACGGCCATTGAACTGGCGGGTCGACAGCCGCACTCCGACCTTGAGTCTGGCGGGCCAGGTCGCCGCTTCGCGGCAAGCCTGGTCCAGCAGCCAGCTACCCAAGGGAAGGCTGAGGCCGCTGTCTTCGGCCAGCGGCAGGAAGGCGGCGGGGGGCAGCAGGCCGCGGATCGGATGCGCCCAGAACACCTGGGCCTCGAAGCCCAGCAGGTGGCCGTCGCGACTGGCCCGGTACGGCAGGAAGTGCAGGCGCAACTGGTCGCGGGCCTGCTCCATGGCCAGGCGCAGCTCCTGTTCCAGTTGGCGGCGCTGGCTGAGTTGGGCGTCCATCGCCGAAGCGTAGAAGCACCAGCCGTTGCGTCCCGCGGCCTTGGCCTGGTAGAGCGCGATGTCGGCCAGCCGCAGCAATTCTTCGGCCTGGGTAGCCTGGCTGGGGGCCTGGGCGATGCCGATGCTGGTGCCGACGCTCACCGTCTGCTCTTCCAGGACGATGGGCTGGTTCAGGGCCGCCACCAGGCGCGCGCAGATCTGCTCGATCACCTCCGTTTCCAGGGCGCCCAGCAGGACCACGATGAATTCGTCGCCACCGATGCGGGCGACCAGTCCGCCGGGACGCAGGTTGGTCTGCAGGCGCTGGGCGACCTTCTGCAGCACGTGGTCGCCGGCGGCGTGCCCGAGACTGTCGTTGATCGGCTTGAAGCGGTCCAGGTCGAGGCTGAGCAGAGTGAGGGGGGCCGCCGCCCCCATGAGCTGACCGGCAAGGAATTGCTGCAGATGCAAGCGGTTGGAGAGGCCGGTCAGGCTGTCGTGCAGGGACAGGTGCTCGATTTCCGCCTGGGCGGTGACCGCGGCGGTGATGTCGCTGGCGGTGCCGCGGTAGCCGTTGCCCTGGGGCAGCGGCCGGGCGGTGATCTCGCAGACGCGGGGCTGGCCCAGGCGGTCGCGATAGTGGCAGCGCAGCACTTCGCGCTCATCGCTACGCTGGGTGCTGGCGGCGAGCCAGGCGGCCAGGGTGGTCGTCTCGGGGCTGAACAGCTCGGCCAGGGAGCGGCCCAGCCAGCTGTGCGGGGTATTGCCGGTGACCCGGGCGAAGCGCTCGGACAGGTAGGAGATCCGGCCTTCGGTATCGACCTCCCAGAGCCAGTCGGAGGCGGCCTCGGCGAGGTCGCGAAAGCGTCTTTCGCTTCGGGTCAGTTCCGCCTGGCTGGTGACCAGGGCATCGAACTGCTGGTCGAGCTGGCGGGCCGAACTCAGGGCGTGGCGGATCAACAACGCCAGCACCAGGGCCAGCACCAGCACCCCGGCGAGAAACACCGGCAGGGTCTGGCGCAAGAGGTGGGCACCGGGCTGCGGCGGCCGCCAGTTGAGCAGCCAGGGAGAGTCCAGCAGGTGCATGGACTCGAAGCCTTCCAGGGGCGTCGGCGAGGGCTGCAGCGCCGGCAGGCCGTAGGTATCGCTCAGGTGGTCCAGCTTGATCGGATCGAGGACGTTGACGAACAGCATCACCGACGGCGTCCCGGCCTCGGCGGCGACGCTGGAGCTGGCACCGGGGGTGATGGTCGCTGCGGCGACCAGCGCGGGTACCCCGGCGACGCCGAACAGGCGTACCACGCTGTCGGTTTCCCCAGGGTGATCGCGCGTCGCCGCCAGCAGTTCGATCAGGTCGCCCTGTAGCCATTGCTCGGCGGGACGCTGTGTAGGCACGCCGTCGATCACCGCATAGACGGTGCGATCCTCGGGGTTCAGGACGAACACGCCGTTGTAGCCATAGAGCTCGTAGGGAATGTCGCCGACGTTGCGCTCGTCGTTGGCCCAGAACAGGTCCACGCTCAGGTGCAGGTGCTTGTAGGCCTCGCCCCACTTGGCGTAGTTGATGATGTTGTGGCCGATCTCGTTCTGCACCTGGGCCAGGGTACGGGCGATGTAGGTCTGGGCGCGTTGCTGGACGTCGGCATCCTGGCTGGTGGCGGTCTTGATCAGCAGGTAGCAGCCCAGGCCGAGCAGGATCGGCAGGGCGCAGATGGCCGGAAACAGCCGCAGCAGGAGGTTGTGGCTTCGGCGGGTGGCGACGGGAACTGACAGCATGCAGGACCTGATACGGGGCGGCGGCTAGGCATTCGGTTGGCCACCTGAGTCCGTCCGTGGCGTGACTGGCCGCAGGCGATTATCCGTGTGCCCAGGCCGCAGGCCCCCAGCCTTCTGACCGGGGGTGACGGTAGCCCCCCGGACGGTCGTTGCGCTCAGCGGTGAGGCGGGTAGGCGGTCAGCAACTCGTTGACCAGGCGGCCGAAGGCGGCGTTGCGCTGGGCGGGCGTGGCGTTCTGGTCGTCCGCCAGGCGCTCTTCGCTGGCGCGCCAGACCAGCTTGCCGTCGCGACCGTCGAGCATGTCGAGCTGCACCGTCATCACCGGATAGCTGACGGTCTGGGTGCGCACGTAGCCGGGTCCCCAGGGACCAGGGCCCCAGCCAGGACCCCAGGGGCCGCCCCAGCCGCCGCCCCAGTAGGGATCGGCGTAGCTGTAGCTCTGCTGGCGCTGGTCGAGGATCACATAGAGCTTGATCCTCAGGTCCGGTCGAGTGCCGGCCGCGGCGGGGCGCAGCCCGCGCTGATCGAGGCCGCCGCTGACCGCATCGCGCAGGCGCTGCTCGGTGAGATCGCTGCGGATGCGCGGATCGTTGGGGCGGTACTCGATGGCCGGGTCCGCCCAGCTCCAACTGCGATAGGCGGCGAAATCGCGGCTGGCATCGTAGTCCAGATTGTTTGGCCCCCGCTCGGCGCAGGCGGCGAGCAGCAGGACCGAAAGCAGGAACAGGCAGCGTTTCATGGGCAGGCCTCGACGATGAGGTGGTCAGTCTGCTTGGACTGGCTTAAGGACGACTTATCCCCTTCTAACCTGTTCATAATCTCGCGAGCTTGAGCCAAACAAGCGGACCGGGCTCGCGAACGAGCTTACGACAGGGTAAATGAGCATGGCGCCGGGGCCGCCCAGGCCGGGCTGGCGACCCAGGGCGATTTCACCGCCGTCTGGCCGACGCGCAGCAGATCCTGAACAGGTTCTCAGCGGGGCGGATAGTTGGCCAGCAGGCGCTGGGTGGTGTCCCTCAGGGAGCGGGCGCGTTCGCCGCTGCTGCCGCCAGCGGCCTGTTCGGCGGCCGAATGCCAGAGCAGGCGGCCGGTGGCGGGGTCCAGCAGTTCCACCTCCAGCACGTCGACCACGTAGGTGCGGGTACGGGTGCGCGCCTGGCCAACCGTGGCGCCGTAGCCGGGGCCGTAGCCATAGGGACCGTAGCCACCGTAGCCGTAGCTCGTGTCGTAATAGTCGGTGTACTGCTCGCTGCGTTGTTGCTGGGTGAGGCGGGCGCGTACCTGCAGGTCGGCGCGGGCGCCGCCTACGGCCGGACGCAGGCCACGCTGGTCGAGGCCGTCCGCCACCACCTGCCGCACGGTCTGGCCATCCAGGCCGCCACTGACCACCGCCGCACCGGGCGCCCAGGCCCAGGTCCGGTAGCGACTCCAATCGATGGGGGCCGCCGGATAGGCCGCCGGGTCCTGCTGCGGCAGCACCGGCGCGGAGGCCTCCGGCAGGCTGCTGGCGACGTAAGGGTTGGGGCTCTGGCAACCGGCCAGGGTGAGCAGCGCGAGCGACAGGCAGAACAGGGGGCGACGCATGACCTCTTCCTCGACGGAGTGCCTGGCCAGAGCATACCGTGCCCGGCGCTATCCTGCCTTAGCCTGGCAGAGCCAGTGCAGGTAGCGCCCCAGGCCAGCGAAGACCGGATGGCGCCGATGGGCCAGCTCCATGGCCACCAGTTCCTCGCCGTCGGCACGGGACTGGAAATCCGCTGGCATGTAGTCGTGGAAGACGCGCACGCCGCTGCGTGCCTGGATCTGCCACTGTGGCGCCAGCCAGGTCTCCACCTCACGGGGATCGAGGGGCTGCTGCGGGGTGAGGCCGCGACCTTCACCGGCGTAGTGACCGCGCCTGAGCTTGCGGAAATGCCCCTTGAGCAGGTTGCGATAGATCAGGGCGTCGCGGTTGTAGAAGGCCAGGGACAGCCAACCGTCCGGGGCCAGGCAACGGTGCAGCGTAGGCAGGATGGCCGTGGGCGTCTCCAGCCATTCCAGTACGGCGTGGCAGAGCACCAGGTCGAAGGGTTCGGCGAAGCCGGGCAGCTCCTGCCAGGGCAGCGCCAGCCAGTCGGCGCTGAGGCCGGCAGCGGCGAAGGCCTCCTGGGCGCCAGCGAGCATGGGGGCCGAGGGTTCGGCCAGGGTCACGGCGTGACCCTGCTGGGCCAGCCAGAGACTCATGTGGCCGAGGCCGGCACCGATGTCCAGCACCCGCAGCGGGCGTTGCGGCAGCACCTCGGCGAGGTCCGCCTGCAGCACGGCGAGGCGAATGGCGCCCTTGGTGCCGCCATAGATGTTGGCGGCGAAGCGGGTGGCACGGTCGTCGAAGAAGGTATCGCTCACGGCAGGAAGCGCCTCTCGTTGTCGGCCAGCTTGGCCAGTACCGCCTGTTCCACGTCCAGCCCCAGTTCGCTGCCCAGTTGCAGCAGATAGAGCAGCACGTCGGCGATCTCCTGGCCGGCATGTTCGCGCTCGGCAGCGCTCAGTTCGCGCGCCTCGGCGTCGCTCTTCCACTGGAAGATCTCCACCAGCTCGGCCATCTCGACGCTGGCGGCCATCGCCAGGTTCTTGGGGTTGTGGTAACGCCGCCAGGCGTTGGCGTCGCGGATGGCGTGCAGGCGGGAGAGCAGGGCGGGGAGGTCCATGGGCGTCCGAGGTTGGCGGAAAAGGCGCATTCTCCCATGGGTGAGCGACGCCTGTAGAGGACAGCCTGACGCCGCTGCTCTACCCTGAGAGCCTGTTCAACGTCTGCTGCGCGTCGGCCAAACTACGGTGAAAATGGCCTGGAAGGCCAGCCCCGTCGGAATGCTCATTTACCACTCGTAAACCCGAGCGTGGGTCCGATCCGCTTCCTCAGCTATTTTCGCGGGGCCGCCTAGGCCTTGTTTGGCTCTAGCTCGCGAGACTTTGAACAGGCTCTGAGGCCATCGAGACAAAACTGGAGATCCTATGAGCGTTCGCCTTTGCGCGCTGTGGTTGGCGCTGATCACGTTCACCGGCAGTGCCCATGCGGAAAAACTGCTGCTGGAAGGGACCCTCGGCAAGGCCGTCGTGGTGGTGGACGTCGACACGGCGGCGGGTGACGAAGCCTATGGTCGCTATTTCTACGACCGCTACCGGCGTGATCTGCGGCTGAGCGGTCCGGCGCAGTCGGGTGACCAGCTGAAATTGGAAGAGGGCGCGCCCTGGCAGGACGGCCCCAAGGCAAGCTGGTCGCTGACGCGCGGGAAGGACGGTCGCTGGACCGGCATTTGGAGCGGCGACGGCAAGACCCTGCCCATCGCCCTGGCACCCCTGCAGTTGGCCCAGGCCCCAGCCGCGGATCGCTATCGGCAGAAACTGCGCCAGGACGATCGCTACGAATTCCGTCGCCTGCAGGGGCTCAAGCTGGAACAAGGCGAGCGCCAGGCCTTCATGGGCCGCGAGCTGCGCTGGTGGCGCGAGCCCATCTCGGGCATGCGGCTGTTCACCGTGGCAGGCGCCAGCGAGATGGCCAATGCTGCGCTGCGCGAGCGACTCTGGACGGAGGTGGATGCCCATCTGAGCTGCGTCGGCAGCGATGGTGACCATAGCCTGACGGTGACGCCCCAACTGCTCACCGAGCGGGTACTCAGCGTCAATCTGTTCAGCCAGTACAGTTGCAGCGGCGCCGCCCATCCGGATTTCGGTAGTGCACCCCTGACCCTGGATCTCAAGACCGGCCAGGAGCTGGCGTTGGAGGATTTCCTTTGGCTGGGCCACGGCAAGCCGATTCGGCCCGCGGCGGAAGATCGCTATTCCCAGGCCCTGGCGGACTACCGGGCAAGGGCCCTGGCACCCTGGGTGATACGGCTGTTCATTCGCCTGTATCCCGAATTGATGCAGGCCCCGGCCGCTGGCGACGGCTGCGACTACCGCAGCGCCGACGTCTGGCAATTCGCCCCTGGTACCTGACGCCCGAGGGCCTCTACCTCGGCCCGACCTTCTTTCGCGCCGCCCGCAACTGCGACGAACCCGGCGGCACCCTGGTGCCCTACGCCGAGGTCCGCAAGCATCCGGGGCCATTGGTGGGATTGCTGCCCCGCTAAGCTAAGCTTAGGTTGGGTTGCGCGCAGCGAAGCCCAATAGCAAGGAACAGGTCTGGGGTGTTGGGACTCGACGATGGGTCGTCTCAGCCCAACCTACGGCGGTTGGTGGCACGCCCGCAGGTTGGCGCTGAGCGTATTGCAGCCCAACATCGCGGCCTGGCTCAGAAGTCTGACGGCCGGATGGCAGCGCTATGGCCGACTAGGCAGTTCAACTGCGCTTAATTCTGGTGCCCATCAGCGGCGTTCCCTATTTTCGCAAGAGCTTTTGCAGCCGGCCGTGCTGCCAAAGGGCGATCCTGTCGCGCAGGAAGAAGGTCTGGATGCCACGACCCAGCAACAGAATTCCCCAGATGACGGCGACCCACAGGGACCAGTGGCTCTCAGGCGAGGTCGTGCGATTGAGCACGTAGAGAAAGACGCAGATGACCAGGCCGCGCAGCACTTGCCAATAGAAGCCGATCTCGGCGGCTACCTGTTCACGGGCATTCGCGATCCGCTCGTCTGCGGCGGATCCCACCGCTTGAGTGGCCTGCCCTGTCAGGTCACCCACGCTGATTTCGAGGACGGCGGCCAAGGCGCTCAGCGTCTCCAGACTGGCCTGCTCGCCATTTTCGATGCGTTGCACCGTACGGGTGCTGATACCCGCGAGTTCGGCCAGCTGCTCTTGCGACCACGCCCGAGCCAGGCGGTGTTCCTTGATCTTGTTGGGCAGTTGCATGTCGGTTTCTCCAGCGGTGATAGACGAGCAAAAGCGTAGCCGCAGGGCCTGCTGTCCGACACGACGACAACCCGACAGCAGCCTGACAGCGGGGTGACAGGGACATGACCGCCTCGCTGGCAGGGGATTCGGAAGCCCGTCTCCTCTCAGGGTCCTGTCCATCCACTCCAGACAGGCTACACCCCGTGGATACCGTCTGGGCTGCCCCGTTACCCACCCTTGTATCTACGGTGGACGCTAGCCCGTAGCGTGGAAAACCGCGGAGCGTTTGCCACTGGCCGTGGGGCCCAGCGGCGGGTAGGGCTGTCCGTCATCCAATTTAATCGTCGGCGATCAGCCGCTTGCCCAGGGTGACGGCCTCAACCTCCGCATAGCCCAGTGCCACATAGAAGCCCGCCACTGCCGTGTTCTCGCGGCGCACCATCAGCTGCAGCTTGGGGCAGCCCCGTTCGATCAGCAGGCGCTCGGCGGTCTCCACCAGGCGCCGGGCATGGCCGCGGCGCCGATGCTCCGGTGCCACCGCCAGGTAATAGAGCCAGCCGCGATGACCGTCGTTGCCGATCATGGCGCTGGCCATCAGCACGCCGTCCACTTCGCCCACCAGGAACAGCTCCGGCTGCGCGGCGAGCTTGCGCTGGATGTCGCGGTAGGGATCGTTCCAGGGGCGGGTAAGGTCGCAGGCCTGCCAGAGGCTGACCACGGCCTCGGTATCGGCGGGCTGGAAGGGGCGGATGTGCATGGGGCTGGATCTCCATCGCGGCCATGGGCCGCTCCTACGGGTTACCTATGTCACTGTAGGAGCACTGTCTTATCGCCCGAGTCACTGAAGACGAGCGTCCGCTCCAAGCGCCCCCTCTCCCTTCGGGAGAGGGCTGGGGTGAGGGAGTCCTTCGCGGCGAACTCACCCGTGGAAAAGGCTGCGCCGTTTTCCACACTACGACCTGTAGGAGCGGCCCATGGCCGCGATAAGTGCTATGGCGTGGAAAACCGCAGCGCGTTTTCCAGCGGGTAGGCCTGCTGCCAGGATGCAGGCGGAGGAGACTGCGCCTGCCCCCGGCGTTGCCCATCCCTACAGGAAGTTCTCCGCATAGTGGCAGGCCACCTGGCGGGCTTCCACGTTGCGCAGGGCCGGCACCTCGGTCTTGCACTTCTCCGTGGCATAGGGGCAGCGACGGTGGAAGACGCAACCGGGTGGCGGGTCCAGTGGATTGGGCAGTTCGCCCTGGATGCGGATACGCGGCTTGCTCGGGTCCGGGTGCAGGCTCGGGGTGGCCGACAGCAGCATCTGGGTGTAGGGGTGCAGCGGCCGTTCGAACAGCAGGTCGCGGCTGGTCTTCTCGACGATGCAGCCGAGGTACATCACCATCACCTCATCGGCGATATGACGCACCACCGAGAGGTTGTGGGAGATGAACACATAGGCGGTCCGGTACTGCTGCTGCAGATCCATGAACAGGTTGAGCACCTGCGCCTGGATGGACACGTCCAGCGCCGAGGTCGGCTCGTCCGCTACCAGTACCCTGGGTTGCAGCATCATGGCGCGGGCCACGGCGATGCGCTGGCGCTGGCCGCCGGAGAACATGTGTGGATAGCGCTGGTAGTGCTCGGGCCGCAGACCCACCTGCTGCATCATCGCCTGCACCTTCTCGCGTCTTTCGCCGCGGGAGAGATCGGTGTTGATCTGCAGCGGCTCGGCCAGTTGGTCGCCGATCTTGCGCCGCGGATTGAGCGAGGCGTAGGGGTTCTGGAACACCATCTGCACCTCGCGGCGCAGTGCCTTGCGCCGGGCAGCGTCGGCCTGGGCGACGTCCTGGCCGCCGATCAGCAGGCTGCCGGCGGTGGGCTGTTCGATCAGGGTCAGGGCGCGGGCCAGGGTGGACTTGCCACAGCCGGATTCGCCCACCACGGCCAGGGTGCGCCCGGCCTGGAGATCGAAGGAGACGCCGTTGAGCGCCTTGACCGTGGCGCTGTCCTTGAACAGGCCGCGGGAGAGCTGGTAGTGCCGGGTCAGGTTCCGGGCTTCGAGGACGTTCCCCTGGGTAGCGGGGCTATCGAGGACGGTGGCTTCAGACGGCGCCATGGCGATCCTCCGGCAACTGGCTGGGTCGTTGATGTTCGGGCAGCACCTCGGGCGCCTCGCCCGGGCTGACATTGCGCGGGAAGAAGCAGCGCACCGCGCCGCGGTCGTAGGGTTCCAACGCCGGCCTCTCCTGGCAGCGCGGCTGTACATAGGGGCAGCGCGGGCTGAGCAGACAGCCGGCGGGACGGTCATAGCGACCGGGGACGATGCCCGGCAGGGTGTGCAGACGATCCGTCTGGCTGTGCTCGGGGATGGCCGCCAGCAGGGCTTCGGTGTAGGGGTGGGCGGGGGCGTCGAACAGGGTCGGCACCACGCCTTTCTCCACCGCCTGGCCGGCATACATCACCACCACGCGCTGGGCGGTCTCGGCTACCACGGCGAGGTCATGGGTGATGAGGATCAGGCCCATGCCCTCGTCGCGCTGCAGGTTGACCAGCAGTTCCATGATCTGCGCCTGGATGGTCACGTCCAGGGCAGTGGTGGGTTCGTCGGCGATCAGCAGGCGCGGCTCGGCGGCGATGGCCATGGCGATGGCCACGCGCTGGCTCATGCCGCCGGACAGCTGGTGCGGATAGGCACCCAGGCGGCTGGCGGCTGCCGGGATCTCGACCTTCTCCAGCAACTGCAGGGCGCGCTGGCGGGCGGCGGCGCCCTTGAGACCGAGGTGCTGGCGGATCACCTCTTCCAGCTGGAAGCCCACGGTATAGCTGGGATTGAGCGCCGTCATCGGGTCCTGGAAGACCATCGACAGCTCCTTGCCGATCAGGTGGCGCCGACGGCGGCCCTTGAGGCTGAGCAGGTCCTGGCCGTCGAAGTGCAGCCGGTCGGCGGTGATGCGGCCAGGGTGATCGACCAGGCCCATCACGGCCATCATGGTCACCGACTTGCCGGAGCCGGACTCACCGACGATGGCGACGATCTCGCCCTGATCCACCGTGAGATCGAGGCCTTCCACCACCGGCGGGGCGTCGGTGCCGCCGAAGCGCACCGAGAGGTTCTGGATTTCGAGGAGGCTCATGACTGCACCTTCAGACGCGGATCGAGGGCATCGCGCAGGCCGTCGCCCATCAGGTTGATGGCCAGCACGGTGAAGAGGATGGCGAGGCCCGGCAGGGTCACCACCCACCAGGCGCGCTCGATGTAGTCGCGGGCCGAGGCCAGCATGGTGCCCCACTCGGGGGTGGGCGGCTGCACGCCAAGGCCGAGGAAGCCCAGGGCGGCGGCATCGAGGATCGCCGAGGAAAAGCTCAGGGTGGCCTGGACGATCAGCGGCGCCATGCAGTTGGGCAGCACGCTGACGAACATCAGCCGCAACGTGCCGGCGCCGGCCAGCCGCGAGGCGGTGACATAGTCGCGATGCAACTCGCCCATCACCGCGGCGCGGGTCAGGCGCACGTAGGAGGGCAGCGAGACCACGGCGATGGCCACCACGGTGTTGATCAGGCCTGGGCCGAGGATGGCGACGATGGCCACGGCCAGCAGCAGCGAGGGCAGCGCCAGCATGATGTCCATCAGGCGCATGATCACCGGGCCCGCGCGATTGGGCGAGAAGCCGGCGACCAGCCCGAGCAGGATGCCCGGGATCAGCGAGAAGACCACCGAGGCGAGACCGATCAGCAGCGACAGCCGGGCGCCGTGGATCAACCGGCTGAGGATGTCGCGGCCGAGCTCGTCGGTCCCCAGGAGGAACTGGCGGGTGCCGCCTTCCAGCCATAGCGGGGGGGTGAGCATGAAGTCGCGGAACTGCTCGCTGGGCGCATGGGGCGCGACCCAGGGCGCGAAGAGTGCGCAGAAGACCACGATAACCATGAAGACCAGTCCGCCCAGGGCGCCCTTGTTGCGGGCGAAGGCGTGCCAGAACTCCTTGAAGGGAGAGGGGTAGAGGGCGCTCGGGTCTTGAGCGGCCGGGGTGTTTACCGTTGTCATAGGCTCTGTCCGTGCGGGCGCATCAACGCTGGTGGCGGATGCGCGGGTTGACCAGGCCGTAGAGGATGTCCACGACGAAATTGACCAGGATGACCAGGGTGGCGATCAGCAGGATGCCGTTCTGCACCACCGGGTAGTCCCGGGCGCCGATGGCCTCGATCAGCCACTTGCCGATGCCGGGCCAGGAGAAGATGGTCTCGGTCAGCACCGCGCCGGAGAGCAGGCTGCCCACCTGCAGGCCGAGCACCGTCAGCACCGGGATCAGGGCGTTGCGCAGGGCATGGACGAAGACCACCCGCTTGGGCGACAGGCCCTTGGCCCGGGCCGTGCGGACGTAGTCTTCACGCAGCACCTCGAGCATGGCCGAGCGGGTCATGCGGGCGATCACCGCCAGGGGGATGGTGCCCACCACGATGGCCGGCAGGATCAGGTGCTTGAGCGCATCGAGGAAGGCGCCGGGCTCGTCGGAGAGCAGGGTGTCGACGAGCATGAAGCCGGTGCGCGGCGGGATGTCGTAGAGCAGGTCCAGGCGGCCGGAGACCGGGGTCCAGCCGAGTTGTACCGAGAACAGCATGATCAGCAGCAGGCCCCACCAGAAGATCGGCATCGAGTAGCCGGTCAGGGCCACGCCCATCACCCCGTGGTCCACCGTGGTGCCGCGCCTCAGGGCGGCGAGGATGCCGGCCAGCACGCCGAACACCGTGGCGAACAGCATGGCCGCCACCGAGAGTTCCAGGGTGGCCGGGAACAGGGTCAGGAATTCATCCCAGACCCCGACGCGACTGCGCAGGGATTCGCCAAGGTTGCCCTGGGCGAGATTGCCGATGTAGTCGAAATACTGCTGGTACAGGGGCTTGTCGAGGCCCAGGCGGTGCATAGCTTCGGCGTGCATCTGCGGATCGACGCGGCGTTCGCCCATCATGACCTCCACCGGATCGCCGGGGATGAGGCGGATCAGGGCGAAGGTCAGCAGGGTGACGCCAAAGAACGTCGGTATCAGCAGCCCGAAGCGACGGGCGATGAAGGCGAGCATCGGAGGGGGTGTCTCCTCTTGAGGCTGATCAAGACGGCGCGAGTACGTGCCCGGCCGCGTTTTTGGATGAGACCTTGTGGGTCTCCATTCATCCTTGAAGGCGCCATCCTGGCGCTGGACGAGCGATGCCTGATAACGGCGCCTCGTTCGTTCCTACTGAAACTGTCGAAGAGCGCTCTGGAACGGCGCTGCAAGCCCGGCAGGTTACCACGTCGCCCGCGCTGTCGACATCCTCGACATAGCCCGGGCTTCGCCGGTGTTCGCTACGCGATCCCGGCCAGATGCCGGGCGCTTCGCTGAATCTGCCGGACCTGGCCATCACAGCAGGTTGAACGGCAGGGTGGAGACCAGGCGCAGTTCCTTCACGTTGCCGTCGATCTGGTTCTGGCTGGCGCGGTGATCGGTCAGCAGCAGGCGGAAGCGACTGTCCTTGAGGGCGCCCTGCTGCACCTTGTAGGTGGTGATCAGGCCGATCTCGTGGTGCTTCTCACCGTCCTGCTGCAGGACCTCGGCATAGTTGGCGAACTTGCCGGCGCCGGCGTCGTAGTGGGTGCCGTCGATGTCCCAGCCCTTGGCGTACCAGAGGCCGGTGCTCAGACCGGGCACGCCGAAATAGCTCCAGTCGGTCTCGTAGCGGATCTGCAGCGACTTCTCGTTGGGGCCGTTGTAGTCCGAGACCAGGGAGTTGGCCAGGTAGATGGCGGCCGTCTCGTGGGCGTAGTCGAAGTACTCGTTGCCGTCGATCTGCTGGTAGGCCAGGGTCAGGCTGTGGGCCTGGTGGCTGCCGGTGAACGCCAGGCTCCAGGCGGTGTTGTCGATGTCGCCGGCCTTGGCGCTGCCGGCGTCGAGGGTACGATAGGCGTTGGCCACTGCCTTCCAGGCGAAGGTGTCCAGGTTGCCACCGGCCTGGGTCAGGCTCAGGAAGTACTGATTCCAGACGTCCTCGAAATTGGCGCCATAGACGCTGACCTCCCAGCCCTGGGGCAGCTTGTAGTTGCCGCCGAGGAAGCTCAGGCGATCGGCCGTGACCTCGCGGGTGCCGTACTCGGTGGTCCACTTCTCGTCGCCGGCGCCGGTCCGCGGGCTCACCCGGGTGAAGGTCCCGCCCTGCAGCGAGAGGTTGTCCCACTCGTCGCTGGTGAAGGCCAGGCCATCGAAGCTGGAAGGGAAGGGGCGGTTGTCGTTGTAGCTGATCACCGGGGTGTCGAGCATGAAGCGGCCGACCTTGAGCTCGGTGTTGGAGATCCGCATCCGCGCATCGGCGATGCCCAGCTTGGACCACTCGGCATGGCCCTCGCCGTCGGCGTTGGCCAGGGTGCGGTTGCCGCCACCGCCGATGCGGCCTATTGCCGCGCTCCAGGTTGGTGGCCTGGTAGCCGGCCACGTCGAGGCCGAAGCCCACGGTGCCCTGGGTGTAGCCGGAGCTGTACTTGAGCGCCGTGGCCTGGACCCAGGTGTTGCGGGAATGGGTGCGGACCCGGGTGCCGTTCTTTCCGTAGCTGAAGATGGGGTCGGAGCTGGTCTCGCGGGAGAAGAAGTTGCGCGTGGTCAGGGTCAGGCTGTCATCGGCGAGAAAGCCCTTGGCGCCTTCCTGGCCCTTCACCGGCTTCTGCACGTTGGGCAGGGTCTGCACCTCGTTGGCGTAGCTGGGATCGGTCGGCGCCGGGGACTGGGCGTGGGCGGCCAGGGCCAGGGTCAACAGGGAGAGGGCGAGGCCGCCACGGTGGACGTTGGTCATCGGTTGTGCTCCAAAGCGATCGTGTTTTCTGGTTGTCTGGGCATTTTTCGGCCAGCCGGACCCGCCGCGCCGAGAAACGGCACGCAGCGGGACGGCAGCGGAGGCCGGGCCGCCCGGGCCCGGTTCGGTTCGGCGTCAGGCGCCGGTCAGTCGAGGGTCACCGTGGAGAAGTCGTAGACCCCCAGCGGGCTCTGGACATAGCCCTGCACCTTGGGTTGCAGGACGTCGGTGAACAGCGGATGTGCCAGCGGAATCCACGGCATCTGCTGGTGGAAGATCTGCTGGGCCTGCTCGTAGAGGGCGGCGCGCTGGGCCGGATCGTTGATGCGCTTGGCCTTCTCGATGGCGCCGTTGAAGGCCTTGTCGCACCAGAACGAACGGTTTTCACCGCTCTGTGCCGCCGAGCAACTCAGGTTGTTGGTGAGGAAGTTGTCCGGATCACCGTTGTCGCCGGTCCAGCTCGCCATCATCAGGTCATGTTCGCCGGCCTTGGTGCGCTTCATGAATTCGCCCCACTCGAACTGGGTGATCTCGGCCTTGATGCCGATCTTGGCCAGGTCGCCCTGGATCAGCTGGGCCACCAGTGCCGGGCTGCCACCTGGGCCGCTGCCGGTGCTGATGTAGTACTTGAGGGTGAAGCCATCGGCGTAGCCGGCTTCCTTGAGCAGCGCCTTGGCCTTCTCCAGGTCATGGGGCCAGGGCTTGATGTCCTTGGCGTAGCCCAGCAGCGAAGAGGGGTAGGGATTGATCGCTGGCTTGGCGCCGCCCTCGCCGAACACTGTCTTCAGGTAGTTCTGCTGGTCGAAGGCCATGGCCATGGCCTGGCGCACCCGCACGTCGTTCAACGGCTTGTGCTGGGTATTCAGCGCCAGGTAGGAGGTGGTCTGGCTTTCCACCTGGGCCAGCTTGATCTGCTTGTCCTGTTTCAGCATCGGCACATCCTGCGGCTTGACCGTCAAGCCGATCTGGCACTCGTTGTTGCGCACCCGCTGGATGCGCACATTGGGGTCCAGGGTCACCGCCAGCACTAGGCCATCCAGCTGCGGCTTCTTGCCGAAGTAGTCCGGGTTGACCTTGTAGCGGGTGTTGGAATCCTTGGCGTAGCGCTGGAAGACGAAGGGACCGGTGCCGATGGGCTTCTGGTTGATGTCGTCGGTCTTCTTGCTGGCCAGCAGGCTGTCGGCGTACTCCTTGGACAGGATCGAACCGAAAGCCATGGCCAGGTCGGCGAGGAAGGGCGCCTCGGGCTGGTTGAGGGTGAAGCGCACGTGCTGGTCGTCCACCTTCTCGATGGACTTGATCAGGGTACCCATCTCCATGGCCGCGGCGTAGGGGTAGCCGCTGGGGGAGAGGTTGTACCAGGGGTTGTTCTTGTCGAGCATGCGCTCGAAGCTGAACACCACGTCGTCGGCGTTGAGGTCGCGGGTGGGCTTGAAGTACTCGGTGGTGTGGAATTTCACCCCCTGGCGCAGCGCGAAGGTGTACTGCAGGCCATCCGGGGATACCTCCCAGCTTTCCGCCAGGCCGGGTTCCAGCTCGGCGCTGCCCTGCTTGAATTCCACCAGGCGGTTATAGAGCGGCGTAGCCGAGGCGTTGAAGGTGTAGCCCGAGGTGTAGCGCCCCGGATCGAAGCCTTCCGGGTTGGCCTCGGTGCAGACCACCAGGGGACGGGCGAAGGCCGCATTGGCGGTCAGGCAGAGCAGGGCGGCGAGCGATAGGGAAAAGAGTGGCTTGGACACGAAAGGCTCCTCGTGAAAGGCCCGCCGGGCGGGCCGGACAGGGTCAGCGGTCGAGGCTTACACCATAGAAACCGGTGACGCCGAAGGGATTGATCTTGAAGCCCTGCACCTCCTGGCGCATGGGCTGGGACACCACCGAATGGGCCATGGGACTCACCGGCATCTGCTGGCGGATGATCTGCTGCGCCTGCTCGTAGAGGCGGGTGCGCTCGGCGCGATCGTTGCTGGTCTTGGCCTTCCGGATCAGGGCGTCGTAGTCCTGGTCGCACCAGCGCGCATAGTTGCTGCCGCCGATGGCGCTGCAGCCGTAGAGCACGCCGAGCCAGTTGTCCGGATCGCCGTTGTCGCCGGTCCAGCCGTAGGTCAGCACATCGTGTTCGCCGGCCTTGGCGCGCTTGATGTATTCGCCCCATTCGTAACTGACGATCCTGGCCTTGATGCCGACCTTGGCCCAATCCTGCTGGATCATCTGCGCCGACTGACGGGCGTTGGGGTTGGAGGCGCGCTGCACCGTCATGGCCCAGAGGGCGATCTCGGTGCCGTCCTTGATCCCGGCCTGCTTGAGCAGGGCACGGGCCTTCTCCGGATCATAGGGCGCGCCCTTGATACGCTTGTCGTAGGACCACTGCGTCGGCGGGATCACGTTCTGCGCCACCTGGCCGGCCCCCTGGAAGACGGTGTCGACGATGGCCTGCTTGTTGATGGCCATGTCCAGGGCACGCCGTACCTCGGGCTTGTCCAACGGCGGGTGCTGGACGTTGTAGGCGAGGAAGCCGACGTTGAAGCCCGGCTGCTGCAGCACCTTCAGGTGCGGATCCTGCTTCATCTCCACCAGGTCGGCCGGGCGCGCATAGCCGCTGACCTGGCACTCGTTGGCCTTGAGCTTCTGCAGGCGGGTGGCGGCGTCGGGGGTGATGGCGAAGATCAGGTTGTCGAGCTTGACGTCCTCGGGCTTCCAGTAGTCGTGGTTGCCCTTGAAGCGGATCACCGCATCCTTCTGGTAGCGGCTGAAGACGAAGGGCCCGGTGCCGATGGGCTGCTGGTTGAGCAGCTCCGGCTTGCCCTCCTTGAGCAGCTGGGCGGCGTACTCGGCCGATTGGATGGAGGCGAAGCTCATCGCCAGGTCGGCGGCGAAGGCGGCGTCGACCTGGTTCAGGGTGAAGACCACCGTGTGGTCGTCGAGCTTGGCCACCTTGGCGATGTTCTGGTCCAGCCCCATGTCGGTGAAGTAGGGGAATTCGGTGGGATAGGCCTTACGGAACGGCTGCTGCTTGTCGAGCATGCGCTGGAAGGTGAATACCACGTCGTCGGCGTTGAAGTCGCGCGTGGGCTTGAAGTAGTCGGTGGTGTGGAACTTCACGCCCTGGCGCAGATGAAAGGTGTAGGTCTTGCCATCGGCACTCACCTCCCATTGGGTCGCGAGACCCGGTTCCAGGGTGGTGCCGCCGCGCTGGAACTGCACCAGGCGGTTGAAGACCGTCTCGGCCGAGGCGTCGAACTCGGTGCCCGAGGTGTATTGCGCCGGATCGAAACCGGCGGGGCTGGCTTCCGAGCAGTAGACGAGATTGCTCGCCGCCTGGGCGAGCGGGGCACAGGCGAGCAGGCTCGCCGCCAGCAAGGAGTAGGCGTAGGGAAGGCGCATGGGGGTTCACTCCATCAGTCAAATGAACGGCCAAGGCCGGGAGCCTGGCTCCCGACCCTGACCAACAGGCTTCACTTGCTGACGCTGACGCCGTAGAACTGGTTCAGTCCGAAGGGGCTGATCTTGAAGCCCTGGACCTCTTTGCGCATGGGCATATAGAGGGTCGAATGGGCGATGGGCGCCAGAGGGCGCTGCTCCATGATGACCTTCTGGGCCTGCTGGTAGAGCTCGGTCCGTTTGGCCTGGTCGGTGGTGCGCTTGGCGGCCTGGATCAGATCCTCATAGGGCTTGTAGCACCACATGGAGAAGTTGTTGCCGCCGACCGCGTCGCAACCGAAGTTGGTGCCCAGCCAGTTGTCCGGATCACCATTGTCGCCGCTCCAGCCGATCAACAGGCTGTCGTGTTCACCGTTGTGGGCACGCTTGATGTACTCGCCCCATTCGTAGCTGACGATCTTGGCCTTGACGCCGACCTTGGACCAGTCCTGCTGGATCATCTCGGCCATCAGCCGCGCATTGGGGTTGTAGGGGCGCTGCACCGGCATGGCCCAGAGGGTGATCTCGGTGCCTTCCTTGACGCCGGCCTTTTCCAGCATGGCCTTGGCTTTGGCTGGATCGTAGGGCACCGCCTTGATCGAGGTGTCATAGGACCATTGGGTCGGCGGCATGGCGTTGACCGCCTCCTGACCAGCCCCCTGGTAGACGGTATCGATAATGGCCTTCTTGTTGATGGCCATATCCAACGCCTGGCGCACCTCGACCTTGTCCAGCGGCGCATGCTTGACGTTGAAGCCCAGCCAGCCTTCGTTGAAACCCGGCTGCGAGGGCATTTGCAGGTTGGGATCCTTCTTCAGGCCTTCCAGATCCGCGGGTCGTGGGTAGGCGGTGATCTGGCACTCGCCGGCCTTGAGCTTCTGCATCCGTACCGAGGGATCGGTATTGATGGAGAAGATCAGGTTATCCACCTTGGGGCCGTCTTCTTTGTCCCAGTAGCTGGGGTTGGCCTTGAAACGGATCACCGCGTCCTTCTGGTAGCGGTTGAAGACGAAGGGACCGGTACCGACTGGCTTCTGGTTGATCTCGGCGGCCTTGCCCTGCTTGAGCAATTGATCGGCGTACTCGGCGGAAAGAATAGAAGCGAAGGGCATGGCGACGTTCTGCAGGAAGGCGGCGTCGACGTCGTTCAGGGTGAAGCGTACGGTGTGCTCGTCGACCTTCTCGACCTTGGCAATGTTCTTGTCCAGGCCCATGTCGGTGAAGTAGGGGAATTCGGTCGGATAGGCCTTACGGAACGGATTGTTCTTGTCCAGCATGCGCTGGAAGGTGAAGACCACGTCGTCGGCATTGAAGTCGCGGGTGGGCTTGAAGTAGTCGGTGGTGTGGAATTTCACCCCCTGACGCAGGTGGAAGGTGTAGGTCTTGCTATCGGGGCTGATGTCCCAGCGCTCGGCCAGACCGGGCTTCACCTGGGTACCGCCGCGCTCGAACTGGACCAGTTCGTTGAATACGGTCTCCGCTGAGGCATCCCAGTCTGTACCGGTGGTGTATTGCGCCGGATCGAATCCGGCCGGGCTGCCTTCCGAGCAGAACACCAGATTGGCCGCCTGGGCCAGGGGTGCCCCGGCCAGCAGACCGGAGGCGAAAAGGGCAGCGAGTACGTTCTTGTGCATGGAGACCTCATGTCGGGGACGGCGCAACCGGGTGTGGCGTTGCGAAACGAATTGCCGATGTCTTGTGGACAGATAGGCCCACATGCACAGCCTGTGCCCATCTCCAACCTCTGGTGGGGCTATTGGCGCGAGACGACCCAAACGAAAAAGAGATGTCGCAAAGGTGTAAGAAGGTTTGCCCAGGCATTGTCTCCGTGCGCACCAAAAGTGCGCGCAGAGACAGCGATGTTACTTTTCTGCACTGGATCAGGGCATCTGTACCTCGATGGTCCCTCCCGCGGTGACTTCGACCGTGGTGGTGCCGGGTGCGACATCCGGAGTCACGGCGTCGCTGGCGGCCTTCATCGCCGACATGCGCAGCATCGGCAACGGCTGGGGAACGCCGCTGGTGCCCAGGTCGAGGTTGACGATGCGGTAGCCGGAACCGCCCAGGGCCTCGGTCGCCAGTTGAGCGCGGGCCTTGAAGGCCGCCACGGCGTCCTTGAACAGGGCATCTTCCTGCTGCTTGCGCGTGCCATCGGCGATGGTGAACTGCAGGTTGCCCATCTTCAGGCTGCCGAGCAGTTCCCCGGTCAACTTGGACAGGGCGGCGAAATCCGCGCTTTCCAGGCGTACCTCGCCACGCTCGCGCCAGCCATTGATGGCCCGGCCCTGCTCCTCGTAGAGCGGATAGGTGTTGCGGTTGCCCAGGGAGACGGTCACGCCCGCCACCTTGCGTGCCTGCTCCAGGGCCGCGTTCAGGGTCTTGCTCGTCTCGTTGGCCAGCGCCGCCGGGTCCTGGCCCTGGCTTTCGGTATAGAGCATGACCTGCATGCGATCGCGCGGCACTTCGCGGCTGACCTCGGCCCTCAGGCTGATCTGGTTGTAGCGCGGCTCGTCGGCCTGGACGCCGGTGGCCAAGATGGCGCTGAACAGGGCGGCGCCGAAGACGAGGGGGCGAAGCGGAAAGGTCATGGTGTTCTCCTAGTGGTGTTGCGCAAGCTCTGGGACCGCAGGGCCGGGCGATGGTGCGTCGCTTTGCCGCGTCGGCGGTCGAGGGCGGATAGCGCTCGCTATAATGGCGAGTCTGCTCCGACGGGCGCGCGCCGCTGGCGACGACCGTCTCGATCGTTTCCTGCGCCTGGAACCTCGCATGTTCTCCTTGCCCGTTCAATGGTTGTCCGCCAATCGCCAGAATCTCGGGCGCCTGGTCCTCATCCGCGTGCTGGTGCTGGCCGCCCAGGCCGGCTCGGTGGGCATCGCCCGACTCTCCGGCATCGTCGAGCTGCCCTGGACCGCCCTGGCCATCACCCTCGGCGTCTCGGCGGTGCTCTGCCTGTTCGCCGCCCTGCGGCTGACGCGCTCTTGGCCGGTCACCGAGCAGGAATACGCCGCGCACCTGGGCTGCGACCTGGCCATTCACAGCGCACTGCTCTATTTCGCCGGCGGCCCGACCAACCCCTTCGCCTCCTATTACCTGGTGCCTCTGACCATCGCCGCGGCGACGCTGCCCTGGCTCTACACCCTGGTTCTCGCCGCCCTGACCCTGACGGTCTTCTCCCTGATGCTGCTGTCCTACCAGCCGCTGCACCTGCTGGTGGCCAACGACGGCGCGGTGCTGAGCTACGGCATGTGGCTGAGCTTCGCCCTCTCGGCGGCGGTCATCACCCTGTTCGTGGCGCGGATGGCGGCCGCCCTGCGGGAGCAGGAGAGCCTGCAGGCCCAGCGCCGCGAGCAGGCCATGCGCGATCAGCAGCTGCTGGCCGTGGCCACCCAGGCCGCCGGGGCCGCCCACGAGCTGGGTACGCCGCTGTCCACCATGAGCGTGCTGCTCAAGGAGCTGCAGCAGGAGTACGCCGGCCAACCGACGCTGAGCGAAGACCTCAAGCTGTTGCAGACCCAGGTCGGCCAGTGCAAGCAGACCCTGCAGCAACTGGTACGCGCCGCCGAGGCCGATCGCCGCCAGACCGTGCAGGAGCAGACCGCCGTGGAATGGCTGGAAGCGACCATGGATCGCTGGCACCTGATGCGTCCGGAGGCCACCTATAGCTTCGAGGTGGCCAGCCTCGGCGCGCCGCCGCGGCTGACGCCGCCGGTCGAACTTACCCAGGCGCTGCTGAATCTACTCAACAACGCCGCCGACGCCTGCCCGGAGAACCTCGGCATCCGGCTGCACTGGGACGCCCGCGAACTGTGCCTGTCGATTCGCGACCACGGTGCTGGCGTGCCTCTGGCCATCGCCGAACAACTCGGCAAACCCTTTTTCACCACCAAGGGCAAGGGCTTCGGTCTGGGCCTCTTCCTCAGCCAGGCCAGCGTGACCCGCGCCGGCGGCACCGTGAAGCTCTACAATCACGAAGAAGGCGGCACCCTGACCGAATTGCGCCTGCCGCGGCACTACGCCCTGGCGTGAATGCCTGGAGACTTGCATGACTGACGAACTCAACAGCGGTTTCGACGACCAGCCCCACATCCTGCTGGTCGATGACGATCCTACCTTCACCCGCGTCATGGCCCGCGCCATGGACCGCCGTGGCCTGCGCGTGTCCATCGCCGACAGCGCCGAGGAAGGCCTGCAGCTGGCCAAGGAGGACCTGCCGGACTACGCCGTGCTGGACCTGAAGATGGAAGGCGATTCGGGCCTGGTGCTGCTGCCGCAGCTCCTGGAGTTGCACCCGGAGATGCGGGTGGTGATCCTCACCGGCTACTCCAGCATCGCCACTGCGGTGGAAGCCATCAAGCGCGGCGCCACCAATTACCTGTGCAAACCCGCCGATGCCGACGACGTCCTCGCGGCCCTGCTGGCCCAGCACGCCGATCTCGACACCCTGGTGCCGGACAATCCCATGTCCGTGGATCGCCTGCAGTGGGAGCACATCCAGCGGGTACTGGCCGAGCACGAAGGCAACATCTCGGCTACCGCCCGCGCCCTGGGCATGCACCGCCGTACGCTGCAGCGCAAGCTGCAGAAGCGCCCGGTACGCCGCTGAGAACCTATTCGAAGTCGGCTGCGCGTCGGCCAACCAGCGTTGAAAAGACCCTGGGTCGCCAGCCCCACCTGGGCGGCCCCGTCGCAATGCTCATTTACCGCTCGTAAATCCGGGCGCGAGTCCGATCCGCTTCCCCAGGTCTTTTCGTGGGGCCGCCCAAGCCTTGTTTGGCCTAGCTCGCGCGACTTGAACAGGCTCCTCCTTCTCGCCATCGCCCAGGGTGCCGTGGGCGATAAACTGTTACATTGTTTCAGTCAGAATTCGTTCAGGCATTCCGGCATAGGCTGTGCAGGCGTCTCGTCGTGCAGTCCTTGAGAGTCCGAGCATGTCCGAATCCGCCGTACCCGTACCCTCCGTCTATGGGGCTTCCCGTGGACACTTCCTCGCCCGTGTCTGGGCCCTGATCACTCCCTACTGGCGCAGCGAAGAGAAGGGCAAGGCCTGGCTCCTGCTCGGCGTGGTGATCGCCCTGTCCCTGGCAGGGGTCGGCCTGTCCGTCGCCCTGAACACCTGGTATCGCTATTTCTACGATGCCCTGCAGAATCGCGATCTCGCCGCCTTCATCCGGCTGATGCTGTATTTCTGCGGCCTGGCCGCCACCGCCATCCTGCTGGCCGTGTACCGGCTCTACCTGACCCAGGCGCTGACCATCAACTGGCGGCGCTGGCTGACCGAACAGCACTTCGGCCTCTGGCTGTCCGACCGCAACTACTACCAGCTGGAACGCGAAGGCGGCGCCGACAACCCCGACCAGCGCCTCACCGAGGACATCCGCGACTTCGCCGACACCACCCTGAGCCTGGGGCTGGGCTTCATCCGTACCGTGGTCAGCCTGGTGTCCTTCAGCGTCATCCTGTTCGGCATCTCCGGCGACATCACCCTGTTCGGCATCACCATCCCGGCCTACATGTTCTGGGCCGCGCTGATCTACGCCACCATCGGCACCTGGCTGACCCACCTCATCGGGCGCCGGCTGATCGGCCTGTACAACCAGCAGCAACGCTACGAGGCGGACCTGCGCTTCGGCCTGATCCGTGTCCGCGAAAAGGCCGAGAGTGTCGCCCTGTTCCGCGGTGAGGCCAACGAGCATCGGCGCCTGCTGGATCGCTTCGGCTATGTCTGGGGCAACTACCACCTGGTGATGAACTACACCAAGCGGCTGACCTTCTTCACCGCCGGCTACAGCCAGATCGCCATCATCGCCGGCTTCGTCCTGGCGGCACCGCGCTATTTCTCCGGCAAGATCCAGCTGGGTGACCTGATGCAGATCAACTCGGCCTTCGGTAACGTCCAGGAGAGCCTCAGCTGGTTCGTCGACGCCTACGTCAGCCTGGCCGGCTGGCGCGCCGTTTCCGATCGTCTGCTCACCTTCCGCGAGACCATGGCCGAATTCGGCCAGGAGACCGACATCCTGGTACCTCGCACCAGTGACAATGACCTGGTCCTGGAGGGCCTCACCCTGGGCGCCGCCGGCCGCCTGCTGCTGCACCCCACCGACCTGCGCATCGCCCGGGGCGAGCATCTGTTGATCGAGGGTGCCTCGGGAAGTGGCAAGAGCACCCTGCTGCGCGCCCTGGCCGGACTCTGGCGGCAGGGGCAGGGCGGTATCGCCGTGCCGGGTGGGCGCCAACTATTCCTGCCGCAGCAACCCTATCTGCCCATCGGCACCCTGCGCGAGGCGCTGGCCTATCCGCAGCCGGTGGAGGCCTACACCGACGAGCGCCTGACCGAGGTCCTGCAACAGTGTCGCCTGGGACACCTGGTCGAGCACCTGGATGAAAGTCGCCACTGGGAACGCACCCTGTCACCCGGTGAGCAACAGCGCGTGGCCCTGGCGCGGGCGCTGCTCTATGCCCCCGACTGGCTGTTCCTCGACGAAGCCAGTTCGGCGCTGAGCGAAGCGGACGAGCGGGCGCTCTACCAGCGGCTGCTCGCCGAGAATCCAGGGCTGACCCTGGTCAGCGTCGGTCATCGCCCGAGCCTGCGCGCCTATCACCAGCGACACCTGTTGCTGGAGGACCAAGAGCTGCGGGCCAGAGCGGTGGATGACTTGTCCTGATACGGACTGAGCGGTCTAAATGGGGCGTTCGGCGAAGGGGGGGTGCTATGATGAAAGTGTCACTTCAATTGGTACGAAATCCATGTCCGCGCCAACCGTAACCCGTCCCCGTAAAAGACCCCGCAGCCTGGCAGAAGAGGTGGTCGCGGTACTGATCCAGCAGATTGGCGATGGACAGTTCCAGCCTGGCGACAAGCTCCCCACGGAGTCGGCCATCATGCAGGCCCAGGGGGTGAGCCGTACCGTGGTCCGCGAAGCCATCTCCCGCCTACAGGCCGGGGGCTACGTGGAGACGCGTCACGGCATCGGCACCTTCGTCCTGGAACGGGTCGAGACGGTGCTGCCCATCGACCCGGCCACCATCACCACCCTCAAGGACGTCCTGGCGATGCTCGAGCTGCGCATCAGCCTGGAAGTAGAGGCGGCGGGCCTCGCCGCGCAACGGCGCTCGGCGGAGCAGTTGCAGCAGATGTGGGACCTGCTGGAAGCCATGCGCGCCGGCGTCGAGCAGCCCGATAGCGCCGTGAGTGCCGATCTGGAGCTGCACCTGCTGATCGCCCGCTCCACCGGCAATCGCTACTTCAGCGACATCATGGGCTACCTGGGCACGGTGCTCATCCCCCGTACCCGGCTGAATTCCGCCTACCTGGCCCATGACGATCAGCGGCGCTACCAGCAGCGTCTGGATGCCGAGCACGAGGCCATCGTCCAGGCCATCGAGGCTGGTGATGCGGAAGCCGCCGGTTCGGCCATGCGCCTGCACCTGAGCAACAGCCGCGAGCGTCTGCGCCGCGCCCATGCGGAAATGGAACGACAAGCGGAACAGGCCTGAGGAAGGGCGGCCAGGCCGCCCGCGGGACTTTTTTCATGGAGGGCTTGCCGCCCCCTTCGGATAGGTTGTACGATGACTTACAACAGGTCGCGGGTTGACCGCACCTCCGTACAATCCATGCCGAGGCATTCCAGATGACCCCACAAGAACTCAAACACGTCCTCTCCTCCGGTCTGCTGTCCTTCCCGCTGACCGACTTCGATGCCAACGGCGACTTCCGTGCCGACACCTATGCCAAGCGCCTGGAGTGGCTGGCTCCCTATGGCGCCACCGCCCTGTTCGCCGCGGGCGGCACCGGTGAGTTCTTCTCCCTGGAAGCCAGCGAATACCGCAGCGTCATCAAGACCGCCGTGGACACCTGCCAGGGCAGCGTGCCCATCCTCGCCGGCGTCGGCGGCTCCACCCGTCAGGCCATCGCCTATGCCCAGGAAGCCGAGCGCCTCGGCGCCAAGGGCCTGCTGCTGCTGCCGCACTACCTGACCGAAGCCAGCCAGGACGGCGTGGCCGCCCATGTCGAAGCCGTGTGCAAGTCGGTCAAGATCGGCGTGGTGGTCTACAACCGCAACGTCTGCCGCCTGCAGCCGCATCACCTGGAGCAACTGGCCGAGCGCTGCCCGAACCTGATCGGCTACAAGGATGGCCTGGGCGACATCGAGCTGATGGTCGCGATCCGCCGCCGCCTGGGCGATCGCTTCAGCTACCTGGGCGGCCTGCCCACCGCGGAAGTCTACGCCGCGGCCTACAAGGCGCTGGGCGTACCGGTCTATTCCTCGGCCGTGTTCAACTTCATTCCCAAGACCGCCGTGCAGTTCTACGAAGCCATCGCCCGTGACGACCACGAGGCGGTCGGCAAGCTGATCGACGACTTCTTCCTGCCCTACCTGGAAATCCGCAACCGTTGCGCCGGCTACGCCGTCAGCATCGTCAAGGCGGGCGCCAAGATCGCCGGCTACGATGCGGGCCCGGTACGGACGCCGCTGACCGACCTCAAGCAGGACGAGTACGAGCGCCTGGCCGCGCTCATGGACAAGCTCGGTCCCCAGTGAGTCTGGGCGGTCGCGACCGCCGCCGATAGCGTCTCGACCAAGCAGCCCGCGATCAGCATCCTGATCGCGGGCTGCTTGTCGTCCAGGGTGAATGGCGGACGATCCCTGCCTTGAGTCGCGTCTAAGGCTATCCTGCCAGACTGGTCGCCCACTCCGTGCGGCCCATGGCTGGAGAGGGGGGGCGGCCGCGCCGGTCCCGGGTCGACGTCCATACCGGGGATTCTCGCCTTGACCGCTGCCATCCTGTTTCTCGCCCTCGCCGCAAACCCGGGTAGCACCACCTGCCTGGCGGCCCGGCCACCTTCGGTCGCCGCGCTGACCCGGGCGGTGGCCCATCCGCCCGCTTCGGAGCCCCAGGCGTTGGCGGTCATCCATACCGAGGGGACCTTGCCCCACACGGGCATCCACGATGAGTCCGCCGCGGCCGTGCGGGATTTCGGCTACCTGCTCGATCTCGTCCTGGCCTGGCGGGATACCCACGACGTCGCGGCCCTGGCGCGGTTGGCGACCTACCTCGATGCCTGGGTACAGCGCTATCGACCGAGCTTCGACCCGATAGACGAGACGAACCTCGCCCATCTCATCGTCGCCTATCGCCTCACCGCAGCAGACCTTCCCGCGCCGACGGCCCAGCGTACCCGTGCCTTCATCCAGCAGCTGGCGCTGGGCTATCTGCAGCGAATGGAGGCACACCGTGGCGATGACAAGAGCGTCTGGAGCAACAAATGGCAGAGCCACAGGATCAAGCTGGTGACGCTGGCCGCCAGCGCCCTGAATGATCCGGCACTGTTCGCTCGGGCCCGCGCAGCCTTCGTCGCTCAGCTATCGGCCAATCTCAGGCCTGATGGCGAGTCGCGCGACTTTGCCGAGCGCGATGCCCTGCACTATGTCGTCTATGACCTCGAACCCCTGGTGCTGGCTGCGGCAGTGGCCCAGGGGCAGGGTGAGGACTGGTGGCGGCTGCCGGGCGCCGAAGGGCAAACCCTGGCCGCGGCGCTCGACTGGCTGCTGCCCTTCGTCCGGGGCCAGCGCCAGCATGAGGAATTCCGCCATTCGCAGGTGCGCTTCGATGCCCAGCGCGCTGCGGCGGGCCTACCCGGTTTCAGCGGCGTCTGGGACCCCAAAGGTGCCAAGGCGCTGTACTGGTCGGCGACTCTGCTCGATCCGCGCTATGTGGCCGTCGCCAGGCAGTTGGCTGAGGCGCCGCCCCGTGCCCTCTGGGCCTACGCCCCACCTTGTTCAGGTCAGGCAGGCCTGCGCTGATCAGTCCAGGCTGCGGATGCTGACCTTGGCCGTCCCGTCGGCCACCATGTCGAGGCGGTCGGCGGCGCTGCGCGAGAGATCGATCACGCGGCGGCGTACGGTCGGGCCGCGATCATTGATACGCACCACCACGCTGCGACCATTGGCGAGGTTGGTGACCTGGACGCGGGTGCCGAAGGGCAGGGTGCGATGGGCAGCGGTGAAGGCGGCGGGGTCGTACTTCTCGCCGCTGGCGGTGCGGCGCCCGGCGTGCCACTTGGAGTAGAAGGACGCAAGGCCAGTATCCTGGTAATCGTGGGCGGCGCTGGCGGACAGGGTAGGCGGGAAGCTTTCCTGGCTGGCGCAACCGGCGAACAGCAGGACCAGCGACAGCAGCCCGGCACGGTGGATCCGATGCATCTCTAATGCCTCCTGGCAAAACGACCGGCAGCAGCTTAAGGGATTAGTGTGGTGTTTCAGAAGTTGACTACACAATTTTGGCGGCGCTTTTTCGGCCGCGGCGGCGTTGCCACTCCTCGCCATAGCCCTGCTATGACTCGTCGCGGCGCCTAGCCCAATCGGAACGCCGAACCGCCAAAAAATCACTCGCCAATTCTTGCGCGAACTTCCGATACATCACACTAGGAGCGGGGCTGTCAGCCCCGCTCCATAACCCCTGGGTTCTGTACGAAAGATGCCCGCGCTCGGCGATGCTTCGTTGAAAAAGGCTTCGCCTGACCTCCGCTCGGCTGCTTTTCGTACAGGACCTTGCGACAGCCGTCAGCCTTCCAGTTTCTGCTTGAGCAACTGATTGACCTGGCCAGGGTTGGCCTTGCCCTTGGAGGCCTTCATCGCCTGGCCGACGAAGAAGCCGAACATCTTGCCGCGCTTGGCTTCGTCGCTGGCACGGTACTGCTCGACCTGGGCGGCGTTGGCGGCCAGGACCTCGTCCAGCATGGCCTCGATGGCGCCGCTGTCGGTGACCTGCTTGAGTCCCTTGGCTTCGATGATGGCATCGGCACTCTCGCCTTCGCTGGCGGCCAGGGCCTCGAACACCATCTTGGCGATCTTCCCGGAGATGGTGTCGTCCTTGATGCGCAGGATCAGGCCGCCCAGTTGGGCCGCGCTCACCGGCGACTGGGCGATCTCCAGGCCATCCTTGTTGAGCAGGCTGGACAACTCGCCCATCACCCAGTTGGCGGCCAGCTTGGCATCGCCACTCACCCGCTGGACCTCCTCGAAGTAGTCGGCCAGTTCGCGGCTGGCGGACAGCACGCTGGCGTCATAGACCGACAGGCCGTATTCGCTCTGGAAGCGGTCGCGCTTCTCGGTCGGCAACTCGGGCAACTGGCTGCGCACCTCGGCGAGGAAGGCCGGCTCGATCACCACCGGCAACAGGTCGGGGCAGGGGAAGTAACGGTAGTCGTTGGCTTCTTCCTTGCTCCGCATGGAGCGGGTCTCGTCCTTGTTCGGATCGTACAGGCGGGTTTCCTGGACCACCTTGCCACCGTCCTCGATGAGCTCGATCTGGCGCTGCACCTCATGGTTGATGGCCTTCTCGATGAAGCGGAAGGAGTTGACGTTCTTGATCTCGGCGCGGGTACCGAAGGCTTCCTGGCCTTTCGGGCGCACGGATACGTTGCAGTCGCAGCGCAGCGAACCCTCGGCCATGTTGCCGTCGCAGATGCCCAGGTAGCGCACCAGGGCGTGGATGGCCTTGACGTAGGCCACGGCTTCCTTGGCGCTGCGGATATCCGGCTCGGAGACGATCTCCAGCAGCGGCGTGCCGGCGCGGTTCAGATCGATGCCGCTCATGCCATGGAAGTCCTCGTGCAGGCTCTTGCCGGCGTCTTCTTCCAGGTGCGCGCGGGTGATGCCGATACGCTTGACGGTGCCGTCTTCTAGGGTGATGTCCAGGTGCCCCTTGCCGACGATGGGATGGTCCATCTGGCTGGTCTGGTAGCCCTTGGGCAGGTCCGGGTAAAAGTAGTTCTTGCGCGCGAAGACGTTGCGCTCGGCGATCTCGGCGTCGATGGCCAGGCCGAACTTGCAGGCCATGCGCACGGCCTCGGCGTTGAGCACCGGCAGGGTGCCGGGCATGCCCAGGTCGATCAGGCTGGCGTGGGCGTTGGGCTCGGCGCCGAAACTGGTGGCGCTGCCGGAGAAAATCTTCGATTGGGTGCTGAGCTGAGCGTGGATCTCAAGCCCGATCACGGTTTCCCATTGCATGTCTTGATCCTTTCCTCAAAAGCCGCTCGGCGCCTGGCGGTGCCAGTCGCTGACCTGTTGATACTGGTGGGCGACGTTCAGCAGGCGGCCTTCCTGGAAATAGTTGCCGAGCAGTTGCACGCCTACCGGCAGGCCATCGATGAAGCCGGCCGGCATGGACAGGCCGGGGATGCCGGCGAGGTTGGCGGCGATGGTGTAGAGATCCTCGAGATAGGCGGAGACCGGGTCGTTGCTCTTCTCGCCAAGCTTCCAGGCCAGGTTTGGCGTGGTCGGGCCGAGGATGACATCGACCTCGGCGAAGGCCGTGACGAAGTCGTTCTTGATCAGCCGGCGGATGCGCTGGGCCTTGAGGTAGTAGGCGTCGTAGTAGCCGGCCGAGAGGGCATAGGTGCCGACCATGATGCGGCGCTTCACCTCGGCGCCGAAGCCTTCGCCACGGGACCTCTTGTAGAGGTCCTCCAGATTCACCGGATTCTCGCAGCGATAGCCGAAGCGCACGCCGTCGAAGCGCGACAGGTTGGAGCTGGCCTCGGCCGGGGCGATGACGTAGTAGGCCGGAATCGCATGCTGCAGGTTGGGCAGGGAGATGTCCTTGACCGTGGCGCCGAGCTTTTTCAGCTCCTCGACCACGGCCAGCACCTTCTCGCCGATGCGGGCGTCGAGACCGGCGCCGAAGTATTCCTTGGGCAGGCCGATGCGTAGCCCGGTCAGCGGTTGCTGGAGGGCGGCGCGGTAGTCGTCCACCGGCTGGTCGACGCTGGTGGAGTCCTTGGGATCGAAGCCGGCCATGGCCTGCAGCAACAGGGCGCAGTCTTCGGCGGTGCGCGCCAGCGGGCCGCCTTGGTCGAGGCTGGAGGCATAGGCGATCATGCCCCAGCGCGAGACGCGGCCGTAGGTGGGCTTGAGGCCGGTGAGGTTGGTCAGGGCTGCCGGCTGGCGGATCGAGCCGCCGGTGTCGGTGCCGGTGGCAGCCGGCAGCAGGCGCGCGGCCACCGCCGCGGCTGAGCCGCCGGAGGAGCCGCCGGGGACGCGCGTACGATCCCAGGGGTTCTTGACCGGGCCGTAGTGGCTGGATTCGTTGGCCGAGCCCATGGCGAATTCGTCCATGTTCAGCTTGCCGAGGGTGACGGTACCGGCGGCGGCCAGCTTCTCCACCACGGTGGCGTCGTAGGGCGCCTGGAAACCGGTGAGGATCTTCGAGCCGCAGCTGGTCAGCACGCCCTGGGTGCAGAACAGATCCTTGTGGGCGAGGGGCGCGCCGAGCAGGGCACCGTTCTCGCCGGCGGCGCGGCGGGCATCGGCGGCGCGCGCCTGGGCCTGGGCCTGGTCGGCGGTCACGGTGATGAAGCTGTTGAGCTGCGGATCGAGGCGCTCGATCCGGGCCAGCAGGTCGCGGGTCAGCTCTTCGGCGGAAAAGTCCTTCGCGGCCAGGGCGGCGGCGATCTCGGTCAGGGTCAACTGATGCATGTCGTGTCTCACTCGATCACCCTGGGTACCAGGTAGAGCCCGGCTTCCACGGCGGGGGCGATGGCCTGGTAGGCGTCGCGTCGATCGCTTTCGGTGGCCTGGTCGGCGCGCAGCCGCTGGGTGGCTTCCAGTGGGTGGGCGAGGGGTTCGACGCCCGCGGTGTCCACGGCCTGCATGAGATCCACGAGGCCGAGAATGTCGTTGAGGGTGGCGGTGGTAGCGGCGAGATCCGCTTCGTCGAGGCCCAAACGGGCCAGGTGAGCGATCTTTTCGACGTCGGTGCGTTCGAGCGCCATCGGCTTCTCCAGCAGGAAGGCGGCGTGACCCGGGTGGCGGCCGCGTATGCAGGAGACGGGCAGGGCGGGTCGGGCGCCGCGTTGAACGAGGGCTTAATGGCCCGGAAAAGCTCTCAATCTAGCACATCGGCGCCTTGCCCTAAATCCCTGCGATTGTTAGAGTCTGCCGCACTTTTTTACCCGCACGTTTGTCCTGTCGCGTGCCTGCTCGTCACCGCCTAGGGTCACCTCATGTTCAAGAAATTGCGTGGCATGTTCTCCAGCGATCTGTCGATCGACCTGGGAACCGCCAACACTCTGATTTACGTCCGCGAGCGCGGCATCGTGCTGAACGAGCCGTCGGTGGTCGCTATCCGTACCCACGGCAACAGCAACCAGAAGAGCGTGGTCGCCGTCGGTACCGACGCCAAGCGCATGCTCGGCCGTACGCCGGGCAACATCTCCGCCATTCGCCCGATGAAGGATGGCGTCATCGCCGACTTCAGTGTCTGCGAGAAGATGCTGCAATACTTCATCAACAAGGTGCACGAGAACAGCTTCCTGCAGCCCAGTCCGCGGGTGCTGATCTGCGTGCCCTGCAAGTCGACCCAGGTCGAGCGCCGGGCCATTCGCGAATCCGCGCTGGGTGCCGGTGCCCGCGAGGTGTTCCTCATCGAGGAGCCCATGGCCGCGGCCATCGGTGCCGGCTTGCCGGTCGAGGAAGCCCATGGCTCCATGGTCGTCGACATCGGCGGCGGTACCACCGAGATCGCGCTGATCTCCCTGAACGGCGTGGTCTATGCCGAGTCGGTCCGCGTCGGCGGTGATCGCTTCGACGAGGCCATCGTCACCTACGTGCGCCGCAACTACGGCAGCCTGATCGGCGAATCCACCGCCGAGCGCATCAAGCAGGAAATCGGTACCGCCTATCCGGGCGGCGAGGTCCGCGAGATCGACGTCCGTGGCCGCAACCTGGCCGAAGGCGTGCCGCGCAGCTTCACCCTCAATTCCAACGAGGTGCTCGAAGCCATGCAGGAATCCCTGGCGACCATCGTCCAGGCGGTCAAGAGCTGCCTAGAGCAGTCGCCGCCGGAGCTGGCCTCCGACATCGCCGAGCGTGGCCTGGTGCTGACCGGTGGTGGCGCCCTGCTGCGTGATCTGGACAAGCTGCTGGCGCTGGAGACCGGCCTGCCGGTGATCGTCGCCGAGGACCCGCTGACCTGCGTGGCCCGGGGCGGCGGCAAGGCGCTGGAAATGATGGATCGCCACGCCATGGACCTGCTGTCCACCGAATAAGGCAGTTCCAGGCTACAGGCCCCGATCCGGTCGCCCTGGGTGGCCGGGTCGTCGGGCGCGTTCTGCGAGGAACTCACCATCAAGCCGATTTTCAGCAAAGGCCCGGCGCTGGGCATTCGTCTGTTGATCCTGGCCGCCCTTTCGGTGGGTGTCATGGTCACCGATGCGCGTTTCGACTATCTGAAACCCGTGCGCAGCGAGCTGGCGCTGGTACTCTCGCCCCTCTACGAGGTGGCGGGCTTTCCCCTGCGCGTCTGGGAAGGCGTTAGCGATCAATTCTCCAGCCGCAGCGAACTGATGGCGGAGAACGAAAGACTCAAGGCCGAACAACTGCTGTTGCAACGCCGCCTGCAAAAGCTTGCCGCCCTCACCGAGCAGAACGTGCGCCTGCGCGAATTGCTCAATTCCGCCGCCCTGGTGGACGACAAGGTGCTGGTGGGCGAGCTGATCGGCGTCGATCCCAATCCCTATACCCATCGCATCATCATCGACAAGGGCGCGAAGGACGGCGTCTTCGTCGGTCAGCCGGTGCTCGACGCCAGCGGCCTGATGGGACAGGTGGTGGAGGTGATGCCCTATTCGGCGCGCGTCCTGTTGCTCACCGACGTCACCCACAGCATCCCGGTCCAGGTCAACCGCAACGGCCTGCGCGCCATCGCCGCCGGTACCGGCAACCCCGAGCGCCTGGAATTGCGCTACGTGGCCGACACCGCCGACATCAAGGAGGGCGACCTGCTGGTGAGCTCCGGCCTGGGTCAACGCTTCCCCGCCGGCTACCCGGTGGCCACCGTATCCAAGGTGATCCACGACTCCGGGCAGCCCTTCGCCGTGGTCCGGGCCATTCCCACCGCCAAGCTCAATCGCAGTCGCTACATGCTGCTGGTGTTCAGTGATACCCGCACCCCCGAGCAGCGCGCCAACGATGCCGCCGAGGCCCAGGAGGCCGCTGATCGCCATGCCGCCCAGCGTCCGGCCGCGGCGGCCAATCCGCCACCGGCGGGCGCCTCGGCCGCGCAACCGGCGGCGGCCGGTGCACCAGCCGCAGGTGCCCCCGCTGCGACGCCGGGCGCCACCACCAATGGCCGCCAGGCGACGCCGACCAAGCCCCCGGTGAACGCCACGGGTACGGCGGCCCATCCGAGTACCCCGGCCAAGCCGCCGGCGCATGGCGCCGCTCCGGCGACCGGCCAGTCGGCAGCCACCCCCGCCCAGCCCCAGAAACGGGTGCCACCGCTGCCCGCCGCGAGCCAGCAGCCGGCTCCGGAATTGCCCGACGAGGGTGATCGCTGATGGCGCTGCGCATCGGCCACAACGGGTGGGTGATCTGGCTCACCCTGTTGGTCGGGCTGCTGCTGTCCGTGGTACCCATGCCGGAATTCATGGAGATCGGCCGCCCGCTGTGGCTGGCGATGCTGCTGACCTTCTGGACCCTGACCCTGCCGCACCGCGTCGGCCTGTTCACCGCCTGGACCATGGGGATCGCCGAGGACGTGCTCTACGGCAGCCTGCTGGGACAGACGGCGCTGGTCCTGAGCCTGGTGGTGTTCCTGGTCCGCTCCCTGGCGCAGCGCCTGCGCGCCTTCCCGATCTGGCAACAGAGCTTCGTGCTGCTGGTGGTCTACGGCATCGCCCAGTTGCTGGCGCTGTGGCTCAACGCCCTGGCCGGCAGCCGGCCGCCGACCCTGGTCTTCCTCACCCCCTCCCTGGTCAGCGCCTTGCTCTGGCCGTGGATCTACATGCTGCTTCGTGGGCTGCGCCGCAGATTCGGTGTCAACTGAACTGGTTTCACCCGCGCCGGGCTGGCATGCTCCCGTCATCTTCCTGTCGTCTGGTCGTCGTCGATGCCCCAGCTCTACCTTGCCTCCGCTTCGCCACGGCGTGCCGAACTGCTCGAACAGATCGGCGTCGCCTTCGAGAAAGTCGCTGCAACGGTGGACGAGACACCCCATCCGGGCGAGGGGGCGGAGGCCTATGTCGAGCGCCTGGCGCGGGCCAAGGCGGCCATGGGGCGGCAGGTACTGGCCGGTGCCGCGGACGCCTGTGTGCTGGGCGCCGATACCTGTGTGGTGCTGGATGACCGCCTGCTCGGCAAGCCAGGCGACCGGGCCGAGGCCCTGGCCATGCTCGCAGCGCTCGGTGGCCGACGTCATCGGGTGGTGACCGGCGTGGCCGTCGCCGATGGCGCGCGTTGCCTGAGTCGCGTGGTGGCCACGGAGGTGGAGTTCCGCCCCTTGCTGCCCGGGGAGGCCGAGCGCTACTGGGACACCGGCGAGCCGGCAGACAAGGCGGGCGGCTACGGCATCCAGGGCGCCGGTGCGGTCTTCGTGCGCGGGGTGGAGGGCAGCTACAGCGCCGTGGTAGGTCTGCCGCTGTGCGAAACCGCGGAACTGCTGAGCGCTTTCGCCATCCCTTGTTGGCGGTATCTCGGACTGACCACTGCACAGCCCTGACGCGCCCCGCGCCTCGGTCTGCCATCCGCCTTCCCACGACGCCAAGAGTCCTCCATGAGCGAAGAGATCCTCATCAACATCACTCCCATGGAGTCCCGTGTCGCCGTCGTGGAAAACGGTGTGCTGCAGGAAGTGCACGTCGAACGCACCCTGAGACGCGGCATCGTCGGCAACATCTATCGTGGGCGCGTGGTGCGGGTGCTGCCGGGCATGCAGGCGGCCTTCGTCGACATCGGCCTGGCCCGGGCGGCCTTCATCCATGCCGCGGAGATCTCCCAGCGCGAAGGCGCGGCGGTGGAAAGCATCAATGCCCTGGTGCGCGAGGGGCAGACCCTGGTGGTACAGGTCACCAAGGACCCCATAGGCACCAAGGGCGCCCGGCTCACCACCCACCTGTCGATCCCCTCGCGCTACCTCGTCTATATGCCGCGGACGTCCCATGTCGGGATCTCGCTGAAGATCGAGGACGAAGCCGAGCGCGAGCGGCTCAAGGCGATCATGGCGCGTTGCGTGGAGAGCGAGGGGATCGAGCAGGAAGGCGGCTTCATCCTGCGTACCGCCGCCGAGGCAGCGCGTGAAGAAGACATCCTCGCCGACATCCGTTACCTGCGCCGGCTCTGGCAGCAGATCTCCGGCAACCTCCAGGGGCCGACGCCAGTGCCCATCTACGAGGACCTGACCCTGGCCCTGCGCGCCCTGCGTGACCTGGTGGGGCCACGCACCGAGAAGATCCGCGTCGACAGCCGGGAGAATTTCCAGCGCATCGGCCAGTTCGTCGAGGAGCTGATGCCGGAGGTGGCCTCGCGCCTGGAGCACTATCCGGGCGAACGGCCGATCTTCGACCTCTATGGCGTGGAAGACGAGATGCAGAAGGCCCTGGAGCGCAAGGTACTGCTCAAGTCCGGCGGCTACCTGGTGATAGATCCCACCGAGGCGATGACCACCGTCGACGTCAACACCGGCGCCTTCGTCGGCCACCGCAATCTGGAAGAGACCATCTTCAAGACCAACCTGGAGGCGGCCACCGCCATCGCCCGCCAGCTGCGCCTGCGCAACCTCGGCGGCATCATCATCATCGACTTCATCGACATGGAAGACGAAGAGCACCAGCGCCAGGTGATCCGTACCCTGGAAAAGCAGCTCGAACGTGACCACGCCAAGACCAACATCATCGGCATCACCGAGCTGGGCCTCCTGCAGATGACCCGCAAACGCACCCGCGAGAGCCTGTCCCAGGTGCTCTGCGAGCCCTGCGCCAACTGCCAGGGGCGCGGCATCCTGCGTACCGCCGAGACCATCTGCTACGAGATCTTCCGCGAGATCCTGCGCGAGGCGCGGGCCTACCAGGCCAATTCCTATCTGGTGCTGGCCAATCAGAAGGTGGTGGACCGGCTGCTGGACGAAGAGTCGGGCAACGTCGCCGATCTCGAGGCCTTCATTGGCCGTACCGTCAAATTCCAGGTGGAGACCATGTACTCCCAGGAGCAGTACGATGTCGTGCTGCTCTAGGGCTGTCCGGTAATGTCCCTGCTCAAGCGCGGCGCGCTGATCCTGGAGTTGACCCTGCTCGCCCTGTTGACCCTCTACGTCGGACTCGGCCGCCTGCTCATGCCCTGGGTCGGCGAGTATCGCAACGAGGTCGAGGCACGCGCCGCGACCGCTCTGGGCGAGCCGGTCCGCCTGGGTCGCCTCGAAGGTCGCTGGGCCGTGTGGAATCCGGTGTTGGTGCTGCGCGACCTTACCCTCGGCCGGGGCGATAGCGCGGTACAGCTCGACCACCTGAAGGTGGTTCCGGATGTCTTCGCCAGCCTCTGGCATCGGCAACTGCGTCTGAAGTCCGTGCAGATCGACGGCGTCCACCTGGTCCTGCAGGAGGATGCCCAGGGCCACTGGCAGTTGCGTGGCCTGCCCCCGCGGCAACCGGACACCAAGCCCTTCGATCCCGCGCCGGTGCTCGACGCCCTGGCCCGCCTGGACCATGCCAGTCTGCTGGACAGCCAGCTCAGCCTGATTCCACGGCAGGGATCGCCGGTCACCCTGAGGTATGTCGAGGCCAGCCTGAGTCGGCAACTGAATGGCTCCCTGGCGCTGGCGACGCGCTTCCGGCTGCCCGATGGCGGCACCGTGGCCGCCCATCTCGACGCCACGCCACGGCCCCAGGACTGGCGTGCCAGTACCCTGCAGGGCTATGTCAGCCTGCCGGCCAGTGACTGGGCACGCTGGGTCCCGGCGGAATTGCTGCAGCAGTGGCAGCTCCGGCGGGCGCAGGCGGAAGGCGAACTCTGGTTCGACTGGGCCGAGGGGCGCCTGCAGCGCTCACGCCTGCAATTGCGCGCCGCCGAGTTGACCCTGGCCTACGCCGAGCGCGCTCCGGTGCGGTTGGAAGCGCTGCAGCTGGACGTGGCCCAGGACGCTACCGCGGCCCATCAGCAGGCGGCGCTGGCGCTCAAGGCACGGCTCGATGGCCAGCCCTTGGAAGGAAGCTTCGGCCTGGTCTACGACAGCGCCGCCCAGCACCTGCAGGTGCGCGGTGACCAGCTCGATCTCGCCCAGGCCGCGCGCCTGGCCAGGGATCTCGCGCCCTTGCCCGCCCCGGTCGCCCAGGCCGTGCAGGCACTGGCCCCCCATGGCCGGCTGCGCAATCTCAATGCCGATCTCTATCCGCAGAAGCCGCTGGCGGAGCGTCTCACCTACGCCACCAACGTCGAGCGGCTGGGCTTCGCCGCCTACCATGGTGCACCCGCCGCGGACGGCATCACCGGTAGCCTGAGCGGTAGCCTGGGTAGCGGTGAGCTGCGCCTGGACACCTCGGACTTCATGCTGCACCTGGCCGATCTCTTCCCCGAGCCCTGGCGCTACCGCACCGCCAAGGCGCGCCTGACCTGGAGTCTCGACGATCAGCGCTTCACCCTGGGCAGTGCCCTGATGCAGGTCACCGGCCCGGAAGGCACGGCCAGCGGCGACATGCACATCCAGCTCGGCCTGCACCCGGAAGTGGACAGCTACATGGACCTGCGCGTCGGTCTCAAGGACGGTGACGCCAGCTACACCCGCAAGTACCTCCCCACCCGCCTGCCGGCGGCGGACTTCAGCCCGGAACTCGCCCAGTGGCTGAGCACCGCCATCGTCGGCGGGCGCATCGACGAGGCCATCTACCAGTACCAGGGCTCCCTGCGCCACGGTTCGCCAGTCCATTCGCGGACCATGAGCCTGTTCTTCCGGGTGCACGATGCCCAGCTGGCCTACCAACCGGGCTGGCCGGCCCTGCGCCAGGCCCGGGGTGACGTCTTCATCGAAAACGACGGAGTCAAGGTCCAGGTCCCGGAAGGGCGCATCCTCGATACCCGGGTACGGGACGTCGAGGCACTCATCCCGCTGCTGCACGACGGCAGCGCCCCCCACCTGCGCCTTACCGCACGCCTCGACAGCAGCGTGCGCGATGGCTTGAAGATCCTCCAGGAAGCGCCCCTGCCGACCGCCAAGGTGTTCGCCGGCTGGAAGGGGGAGGGGGCGCTCGCCAACAGCGGCCTGAGCCTGGACATCCCCCTGGCCAAGGCCCAGCCGCCGGTGGTGGTGGTCGATCTGACCGCGGACAAGGCGCGCCTGGAACTGGCGGACCCCAAGCTGACCCTCAGCGACATCCGCGGCGCCTTTCGCTACGACACCCGCAGCGGCCTAAGCGCGCCGGACATCCAGGCGCGCGCCTTCGATCAGCCGATCCGTGGGCAGGCCCTGGCGGAAGGCAAGCCCGATGCTCCCCGCACTCGGCTGGTGCTGGACGGTCAGGTGGAGGTGGATCAACTGGCCCGCTGGTTGGGCAGTGGCCGCCGGCCCCTGCCCGCGCGGGGACTGCTGGGCTATCGCCTGGGGCTGACCCTGGACGACCACAGCGAGCTGGCCGTCACCTCCGATCTGCGCGGGGTACGCATCGATCTGCCGGCGCCCTTCGGCAAGGGCGCCGATGAGGCCCGCGACGGTTTCTTCAGCCTGGCCCTCAACGACGGTGAGCGACGGGTCGAGGCGACCTACAAGGGCCTCGCCGATGCCGTGCTGATGGTCGATCCCGCCGCCATCGCCAAGGGCCGTGGCGAGATCGTCCTGGGCGGCGGCACCGCCAATCTACCCACCAGCGCCGGCTACGACCTGCGCGGGCGTCTGGCGGAATTCGACCTGAGCGCCTGGCAGGGCGTCTATCAGCGCTATCTCGCGCCACCGGCCAGCGACGGCAGTGGCGCCGGGCAGGGCGGTGGCAACCGGCCCGATGTCTCCAGCCTGGGGCGGGGCGATCTCACCTTCGACCGCTTCCTCGCCTTCGGCCAGGAGATCGACGATCTGCGCCTCACCTACGAACCCCAGGACAGCGCCTGGCAACTCGGGCTGGCCAGCCAGGCGGTCACCGGTCAGGTACGCATCCCGCGCCAGACCGGCCAGCCAATCGACGTCAACCTGCAGCAACTGCGTATCCCCCAGACCCCGGCTGATCCCTCCGTGGCCAGCGAGGCGCCCCGTCCCGATCCGCTGGCCGACGTGGATCCGCGCAAGCTGCCGGCGCTCAATCTGGCCATCGACCGCCTGGAGCTGGGCGGTCGGCTGGTCGGTGCCCAGCGTCTGCAACTCAGGCCGTCGCCTTCCGGAGCCAACTTCAATGCCCTGGACCTGGACCTGCGTGGCCTCAAGGTACAGGGCGCCCTGCGCTGGGAGGGCGCACCCGGGGCGACCCGCAGTTATTACCAAGGTCGCCTTTCCGGCGGCAACATCGCCGACATCCTGCTGGGCTGGAACTTCGCCTCCAGTGTGACCAGCCGCGATTTCCGCCTGGATGCCCGGGTCGATTGGCCCGGCTCGCCGGCCTACGTCGCCCTGGCCCGCCTCAACGGCAGCCTCGACGCCCGCTTCAACAACGGCCAGTTGCAGCAGGTGGAGGGCACCGCCTCGGCGCTGCGCATCTTCGGTCTGCTCAATTTCGAATCCATCCGCCGCCGTTTGCGCCTGGACTTCTCCGACCTGTTCGGCCGTGGCCTGAGCTACGACAGCATCACCGGGGTGCTCGACGCCCAGCAGGGCGCCTTCCGCACCCGCAAACCCATCACCCTGACCGGCCCCGGCGCCGAGATGAGCCTGCGGGGGTTACTGGACATGGCCAACAACCAGGTCGATGCCGATCTCAAGGTCGGCCTGCCGGTGAGCAACTCGCTGCCGCTGGCTGCCCTGATCGCCGGTGCGCCGGCCATCGGTGGAGCCCTGTTCATCGTCGACCGGCTGATCGGCGATCGCCTCACCCGCATGGCCAGCATCAACTACCACATCGAGGGACCCTGGCAGAATCCGACCATGACCGCGGGCAAGCGCGATTGAGCATTGCCCTGCCACCGTACCGCCGCCTAGGATGGACGCTCCTGTCCGGAGAGTGCGCATGTCCATAGCCATCCTGCAGATGGTCAGCGGTCCCGCGGTGGCGGCCAATCTGCGCGCCGCCGAGCGGCTGCTCGAACGCGCCGCCAACGCCGGTGCCCAGCTGGCGGTACTGCCGGAGAACTTCGTCGCCATCGGTCACCCGGCCCCCGCCGACCTGGCCCGGGCGGAGGCGTGTGGCGAGGGTGAAATCCTGCCCTGGCTTGCCCACCAGGCACGCGAGCGAGGGTTGTGGCTGCTGGCCGGCACTCTGCCGCTGTTGCCCGACGGCGTCACCGAGGGCAAGCCCTGTGCCTGCTCGCTGCTGTTCGACGATCAAGGGCGCCGCGTCGCTCGCTACGACAAGCTGCATCTGTTCGACGCCGACGTCAGCGACAGCCAGGGCAGCTATCGCGAATCCGATCACTATGCTGCTGGTGAGACCTTCACGGTAGTGGATACCCCGGTCGGCCGCCTGGGCCTGAGCGTCTGCTACGACCTGCGCTTTCCCGAACTCTACGGCGCCCTGCGCGCGGCCGGGGCGGAGCTGATCAGCGCGCCCTCGGCCTTCACCGTGCCCACCGGCCAGGCGCATTGGGAATTGCTGCTGCGCGCCCGGGCGGTGGAGACCCAGAGCTACCTGCTGGGCGCGGCCCAGGGTGGCGTCCATGCCAATGGCCGCAGCACCTGGGGCCATGCCATGGCGGTGGACCCCTGGGGCGAGGTGCTCGCCGTACAGGCCAGCGGCGAGGCGGTCCTGCTCATCGAGCGCGATGCCGAGCGCCAGGCCGACTTGCGTCGCCGGATGCCGCTGCAACAACACCGCCGCTTCGCGCCCGCGCGCCTGGCCGGCGCCTGAGTGGCCGAACGCCAATGACGGCCATTGGTCATTTGCATCAGAGACCCGGACTCGCCGCGCGTAGGCTAGGCGCACCCCTTTCATCGTTCCGACGCCTTCTGGCGTCGTCTGGAGTTTCCATGAGTGATTACCTGACGAGCGTCGGCTCGGCCCTGCTGAGCCCTGGCGGACTGGCCGTCGATGATCTGCAACCGGTGCTGCAGCGCCTGGCCGGCCCCGGCATCGACGCCGCCGATCTCTACTTCCAGAGCATCGTCTCCGAGTCCTGGCTGCTGGAGGACGGCATCGTCAAGGAAGGCGGCTTCCACCTCGACCAGGGTGTCGGGGTGCGGGCGCTGTCCGGCGAGAAGACCGGCTTCGCCTACAGCAACGCCATCACCGGCGAGGCCCTGGACCTGGCGGCCCAGGCGGCACGCTCCATTTCCCGCAGTGGCGCCGAAGGCCAGGTCCAGGCGTTCCGCGCCGTGGAGCCGGCACAGCGTCTCTATGGCCAGGACAATCCCCTCGATGTATTGGATCGCGCCGCCAAGGTGGCCTTCCTGCAGCAACTGGACGAGGCCACCCGCGCCCTCGATCCGCGCATCCAGCAGGTCACCATCAGCCTGGCCGGCGTCTGGGAGCGGACCCTGGTGGCCGCCGTCGACGGCACCCTGGCCGCCGACGTGCGCCCCCTGGTACGCCTGGGGGTGAGCGTCATCGTCGAGCAGAACGGTCGTCGCGAGCGCGGCAACAGCGGTGGCGGTGGACGCAGCGACTACCGCTATTTCCAGGCCGACGACCGCGCCCTCGGCTACGCCCGCGAAGCCGTGCGCCAGGCACTGGTCAATCTGGAAGCCACCGCGGCCCCGGCCGGCACCCTGCCGGTGGTGCTGGGTGCCGGCTGGTCCGGCGTGCTGCTGCACGAAGCGGTCGGTCATGGTCTGGAGGGCGACTTCAACCGCAAGGGCAGCTCCAACTACAGCGGCCAGCTCGGTCGCCAGGTGGCGTCCTCGTTGTGCACCATCGTCGACGACGGCACTCTGCCGGATCGCCGAGGTTCGCTGTCCATCGACGACGAGGGCACCCCCAGCGGCTACAACGTGCTGATCGAGAACGGCATCCTCAAGGGCTACATGCAGGACAAGCTCAACGCCCGGCTGATGGGCGTGGCGCCCACCGGCAACGGCCGGCGCGAATCCTACGCCCACCTGCCGATGCCGCGCATGACCAACACCTACATGCTCGCCGGCCAGAGCGATCCGGCCGAGATCATCGCCTCGGTGGAAAAGGGCATCTACTGCGCCAGCCTGGGCGGTGGCCAGGTGGACATCACCAGCGGCAAGTTCGTCTTCACCACCAACGAGGCCTACCTGATCGAGAACGGCAAGCTGGGTCGCCCGGTGAAGGGCGCCACCCTGATCGGCAATGGTCCCGAGGTCATGAACCGGGTGTCCATGGTCGGCAACGACCTGGCGCTGGATGCGGGGGTAGGGACCTGCGGCAAGGACGGCCAGTCGCTGCCGGTGGGCGTGGGTCAGCCGACGCTGAAGATCGACGCCATCACCGTGGGCGGCACCGGCGCCTGATGCCGATGCCGATGCCGATGCCGGCCGTGGCCAGGGCCAACGAAAACCTAGCGCAGGCCGCGCTGGGTTTCGTCGAGGGTGCGGATGTACTTGAAGACCTTGCGTGCCGCCGCGGGCGGCTTGTTGTGCGCCGCCTCGTGCTGGGCATGGCGCACCAGACCGCGCAGGTGCTGGCGGTCGGTCTCCGGGTACAGCGCCACGAAGGCTTCCAGCGCCGCGTCGCCCTCGGCGATCAGGCGGTCGCGCCAGCGTTCCAGGGCGTGGAAACGCTCGTTGTATTGCCGGGTCGAGCTGTCCATCTGGTCGACCAGCGCCAGGATGGCTTCCAGATCCTGGTCGCGCATCAGCTTGCCCAGGTACTGGACGTGCCGTTTGCGCGCGATGTGCGTCTTGTGCTTGGGCGCTTCCGCCAGCGCCTTGCGCAGCGGATCGGTCAGCGGCAGGCGGTCCAGTTGCTCGGCCGGCAGACCGGCCAGGCGTTCGCCGAGGTCCTGCAGCGCATGCAGCTCGCGCTTGACCTGCGTCTTGCTCTTTTCGCCCAGCGGCGCGTCGTCGTCGTAAGAATCAACCATGAACTATGGGGTCCAGCTAAGAATGGGCGCCATCATAACGAGTTGCCGCACGGTTGTCCGGCCTGGCCGGCGCCGTCCGTAAGGAGAACGTCATGAATCGCAACGCTGCCGTGGGTCCCGCCGCGCTTCCCGAATTGCGCGAGCAGGTCGAGGCCATCCTCGCCGAAGCCCGCCGACAGGGCGCCAGCGCCGGTGAGGTAGCCGTCTCGGTCGACCAGGGCCTATCCACTTCGGTGCGCAAGGGTGAGGTCGAGACGGTCGAGTTCAACCGCGACCAGGGCTTCGGCATCACCCTCTACGTCGGGCAGCGCAAGGGCTCGGCCAGCACCTCCGCCACCGGTCCGGAGGCGATCCGCGAGACGGTGGCGGCAGCCCTCGCCATCGCCAAGCACACCTCGGAAGACCCCTGCGCGGGTTTGGCCGACGCCGAGCTGATGGCGCGCGGCGAGTTGCCCGATCTCGACCTCTACCATCCCTGGGACATCACCCCGGAGCAGGCCATCGAACAGGCGCTGGCCTGCGAAGCGGCGGCCTATGCCGCCGACAGCCGCATCGGCAACGCCGATGGCACCACCCTCAACACCCACCAGGGTTGCCGGGTGTACGGCAATAGCCACGGCTTCGTCGGCGGCTATGCCAGTACCCGCCACAGCCTGAGCTGCGTGATGATCGCCGGCAGCGGCGAGGCGATGCAGCGCGACTACTACTACGACGTCAATCGCGTCGGTCGCGAGCTGATGAGTGCCGCAGAGATCGGCCGTCGCGCCGCCGAACGCGCCGTGAGCCGCCTGGGTGCACGGCCGGTGCCCACCGCCAAGGTACCGGTGCTGTTCTCCCCGGAAATGGCTGCGGGGCTATTCGGTACCTTCCTCGCCGCCATTTCCGGTGGCAACCTCTATCGCAAGTCCTCCTTCCTCGAAGGCGCCCTTGGGCAGCAGCTGTTTCCCGACTGGCTGACCTTGGACGAAAGGCCGCACCTGCCGCGCGCCCTGGGCAGTGCCGCCTTCGACAGTGAAGGCCTGGCCACCTACGCCAAGCCCTTCGTCGAGAACGGCCAACTGGTGTCCTATGTTCTCGGCAGCTATTCCGCGCGCAAGCTGGGCATGCAGAGCACCGCCAACGCCGGTGGTGTGCACAACCTGCACGTCAGCCACGGCGCCGCCGACCAGGCCGAGCTGATCCGCCAGATGGGCACGGGCTTCCTGGTCACGGAGATGATGGGGCAGGGCACCAACCTGGTCACCGGCGACTATTCCCGTGGTGCCGGCGGCTTCTGGATCGAGAACGGCGAGATCCAGTTCCCGGTCCAGGAGGTCACCATCGCCGGGCGGCTGGGGGACATGTTCCGCCAGATCGTCGCCGTCGGCAGTGACGTGGAGCGTCGAGGCAGCCTGCGGACCGGTTCGGTGCTGATCGAGGGCATGACCCTGGCCGGGAGCTGAAAACGACATCCGGGGAGCCGTCGCGAGAAAATCCGGTCGAAGTCGAGACAGCCCACCCCGTTACTCGTTAGTATCCTAGCAATGCACTAGGACATAGCCCGCGCGGTCGGAACCATCGACCGAACGGGCCTACGGTCAGTCGGCGCGCTACTGCGCGCCAGCCGTACTTCCCGTCGCCCCGCCGCGGCGGGTCCATACCAAAGCCACCATGGAGACAATCCGTATGTCGCACACTCTGCCTCAGCTGCCCTACGCCTACGACGCGCTGGAACCGCACGTCGATGCCCAGACCATGGAAATCCACCACACCAAGCACCACCAGACCTACATCAACAACCTGAACGCTGCGCTGGAAGGCACCGAGTTCGCCAACCTGCCGGCCGAGGAAGTCGTCCGTCAGCTGGACAAGCTGCCCCAGGACAAGCGCGGTGCCGTGCAGAACAACGGTGGCGGCCATGCCAACCACAGCCTGTTCTGGACCGTGATGGCCCCCAACGGCGGTGGCAAGCCCGAGGGCGCCCTGGCCGAGGCCATCGAATCCCAGCTGGGCGGCTTCGACGCCTTCAAGGAAGCCTTCACCAAGGCTGCCCTGACCCGTTTCGGCAGCGGCTGGGCCTGGCTGAGCGTCACCCCCGCCAAGAAGCTGGTGGTGGAAAGCACCGGTAACCAGGACAGCCCGCTGATGACCGGCAACACCCCGATCCTCGGCCTGGACGTCTGGGAGCACGCCTACTACCTGCGCTACCAGAACCGTCGTCCCGAGTACATCGGTGCCTTCTTCAACGTGATCAACTGGCCGGAAGTGTCCCGTCGCTACGAAGCGGCGCTGAACGCCTGAATCGACGTGCAATAGAAAAAGCCGCCCTAGGGCGGCTTTTTTCATGGATGAACGACAGGACCTGGTTACGGATACCGGTCATTCACCTTCGTCGAAGTAGTTGTTGATCAGTTCGACCAGGGCGCGCATGGCGTCGTCGCTCTGCTCGCCCTCCGTCTCCAGTTGCAGCACCGTACCCTTGCCGGCGGCCAGCATCATGACCGCCATGATGCTCTTGCCATCCACCGGCGGCTCGCCACTGCGGCCCACCCGCACGCTGGCGGGAAAGCGACCGGCCACGCCGACGAACTTGGCGGCCGCGCGGGCGTGCAGGCCCAGTTTGTTGATGATGGTGATCTGTTGGGCAGGCATTGAGTCTGTCCTTGTCGAAGCGAAAAACGGGCGTCAGAGATCGCGGTGACGGATCTGGACGTTCTTGAGCAGGTCTTTGAGTTCGCGACCCAGGCGGTCGGCCAGGTAGACCGAGCGGTGATGGCCACCGGTACAGCCAATGGCGACGGTCACATAGGACCTGTTGTTGGCCGCGAAACGCGGCAACCACTTCACCAGATAATCGCGAATGTCATTGTACAGGGTCTCTACCTCGGGCTGTTGCTCGAGATATTCCCGCACCTGCGCGTCCAGGCCGGAAAAGTCGCGTAGTTCCGGTTTCCAGTAGGGATTGGGCAGGAAGCGCACGTCGAACACCATGTCCGCATCCACCGGCAGGCCTCGCTTGAAGCCGAAGGACTCCACCAGATAGGCGGTGCCGGGCTCTGGCGCGTTCAGCAGGCGCAGCTTGAGGATATCGCGCAGCTGATAGAGATTCAGGTGGGTGGTGTCGATCTTCAGGTCGGACAGATCGGCGATGGGCGACAACAGCACCTGTTCGTCGTGGATGGCTTCCGCCAGGGATCTTTCCTGGTTGGACAACGGATGCCGACGGCGTGTCTCGGAGAAGCGCTTGAGCAGCGTCTGGTCATCGGCATCCAGATAGAGGATATCGCAGCGGATGTTGCGGCTGCGCACCTGTTCGAGCAGTTCGGGAAAGCGCTGCAGCTGACTCGGGAGATTGCGTGCATCGATGGACAGGGCGACCTTGGGTTGCGGTCGCTCCATGTCGGTCAGGGCGTGCTGGGCGAGATCGGGCAACAGGCTCGCCGGGAGATTGTCGATGCAGTAGAAGCCATTGTCCTCAAGCACGTTGAGCGCGGTACTCTTGCCCGATCCGGAACGTCCGCTCACGATGATGAGGTGCATGTCAGTGTCCGCTCTGGGCCTCGACGACGATCTGATAGAGCGCCTGGCTGTCCCTGGCCTTGCGCAGCCGGTCGCGGATGTCCGCGCGATCCAGTATGCCGGCGATCTGACGCAACAGGGTGAGATGTTGCTCGGTGGCGGCTTCGGGCACCAGCAGGACGAACACCAGGTCCACGGGAGCGCCATCCAGGGAGTCGAAATCCACCGGATGTTGCAGGTGGAACAGCACGCACAGGGGTTGCTGCAGGCCGGCGAGGCGGCAGTGGGGGATGGCGATGCCATTGCCGAAGCCGGTGGAGCCCAGGCGTTCGCGGGCCATCAGGCAATCATAGATGTGCTGGGCGTCGTGGCCGGGCAGTTCCTGCGCGGCCAGTTCGGCGATGCGCTCCAGTACGGCGGCTTTGCTGCCTCCCGGCGCACCCGTCTGGGTGCGACCGGGGGTCAGGATATTTTCGAGTCTGATCATAAAGCGGCGATCGAAGCCTCAGCGGATGCCTACACCCTGCTGACGTTCGATCGATTTTTCCTTGTGTTTAATCAGTTGGCGGTCGAGCTTGTCGGCCAGGAGGTCGATGGCGGCATACATGTCGTCGTGCTCGGCATTGGCGACCACCGCCGCGCCGGCAACGTGGAGAGTGGCTTCGGCTTTGTGCTTGAGCTTGTCCACTTCGAGAATGACCTGCACATTGGTGATCCGGTCGAAGTGTCTTTCGAGGCGGGCGAGTTTCTCGCCGATGTAGTCACGCAGGGCTTCTGTCACTTCAAGCTGATGGCCGCTGATGTTGACTTGCATACCGCTTCTCCTTATTGCCGGGCTGTGTCGGCGAAGCTGCTCGCCGACAGGACAAGGGGCACTCGGCTACGGTCGCGACCAGGAGACGTCAGATCAGACGCTTGCGTTCGCTGGAGGGAGCGATACCCAAGGATTCCCGGTACTTAGCCACCGTGCGACGAGCGACTTGGATACCTTGCGATTCCAGTAAACCAGCGATCTTGCTGTCACTCAACGGCTTTTTCGCGTTTTCAGCCGCCACCAGTTTCTTGATGATCGCGCGGATGGCGGTGGAGGAGCATTCGCCCCCCTCGGCGGTGCTGACGTGGCTGGAGAAGAAGTACTTGAGTTCGTAGATGCCACGCGGGGTGTGCATGAATTTCTGGGTGGTCACCCGCGAGATGGTCGACTCGTGCATGCCCACCGCCTCGGCGATGTCGTGCAGGACGAGCGGCTTCATGGCCTCTTCGCCGTATTCGAGGAAACCGCGCTGGTGCTCGACGATCTGGGTCGCCACCTTCATCAGGGTCTCGTTGCGGCTCTGCAGACTCTTGATGAACCAGCGGGCTTCCTGCAGCTGGTTACGCATGTAAGTGTTGTCGGCGCTGCTGTCGGCGCGCTTGACGAAACCGGCGTACTGGGGATTCACCCGCAGGCGCGGCACCGCTTCCTGGTTGAGCTCCACCAGCCAGCGCTCGTTGTGCTTGCGGACGATGACGTCCGGCACCACGTATTCGGCATCGCCGGATTCGATCTGGGAGCCCGGTCGCGGATGCAGGGTTTGGATCAGCTCGATGACCGGCTTGAGCTCCTCTTCCTTGATTTTCATGCGCCGCATCAACTGCGCGTAGTCACGGCTGCCGAGCAGATCCAGGTAATCACCGACCAGGCGCTTGGCCTCACCCAGCAGGGGCAGGGTGGCCGGCAATTGCGCCAGCTGGATCAGCAGGCATTCGCGCAGGTTGCGCGCCGCGACTCCGGCAGGCTCGAACTGCTGGACGCGGCGCAGGACCACTTCGACCTCGTCGAGATCGACTTCCAGCTCGGGGTCGAGGGAGGCATGGATGTCTTCCAGGCTTTCCTGCAGATAGCCGTCGGTGTCGATGCCATCGATGATGGCCATGGCGATCAGGCGATCCAGATCCGACATGGGGGCCAGATTCAACTGCCAGAGCAGATGGGTCTGCAGGCTCTCGCCGGCCGAGGTGCGGGTGGTGAAATCCCACTCGTCGTCGTCGTTGCTGGGCAGGCTGCTGGCGCTGGTCTGGTAGATGTCCTCCCAGGCGGTGTCGACTGGCAGCTCGCTGGGAATGCGCTCGCTCCAGTCGGAAGGTTCGTCGGCCATCTCGTTGGTGGCGACCGACGTCTCCTTGAAGTTGATCTCGGCACTGCCGGGGTTGGCCAGCTCATCGCTTTCGCTCAGGGGTTCGCTCTGGTCGAAGTCTTCGCCTTCCTCCTGGCGCTCGAGCATTGGATTGGATTCCAGGGCTTCCTGGATTTCCTGCTGCAGATCGAGCGTGGAGAGCTGGAGCAAACGAATGGCTTGTTGCAGCTGCGGCGTCATCGTCAGCTGCTGGCCCATCTTGAGGACTAGCGATGGTTTCATGGCTGCGGAATTACACCTTGTCTACCGACGCGAACAGCGCCACCGAACCTCGCGAAACCTGCGAGCATTAGCAAATTATATGCCTTGTTTTGCCCCGTTTGCCTAGAGGCGGAATTCGTGGCCCAGGTAGACTTCCTTCACCAGGTCGTTGGCGAGGACCTCCTCGGCGGTGCCTTCGGCGATGAGCTGGCCGTCGTTGACGATGTAGGCCGTCTCGCAGATGGTCAGGGTTTCCCGGACGTTGTGGTCGGTGATGAGGACGCCGATGCCCTTGGCCTTGAGGTGACGGATGATCTGCTTGATGTCGCCCACCGAGATGGGGTCCACGCCGGCGAAGGGTTCGTCCAGCAGGATGAACTTGGGCGCCGTTGCCAGGGCGCGGGCGATCTCGACACGGCGGCGTTCGCCACCGGACAGGCTCATGCCGCGGTTGTCGCGGATGTGGGTGATATGGAATTCCTGCAGCAGGCTTTCCAGCTCGCGCAGCCGCCCGGCCTTGTCCAGGTCCTTGCGGGTTTCCAGGATGCCGAGGATGTTGTCGGCCACTGTCAGCTTGCGGAAGATCGAGGCTTCCTGCGGCAGATAACCGATCCCGGCGCGGGCCCGACCATGCATGGGCAGGGCGGTGACGTCCTGGTCGTCGATCAGCACCCGGCCCTGATCGGCCTTGACCAGGCCGACGATCATGTAGAAACAGGTGGTCTTGCCGGCGCCGTTGGGGCCGAGCAGGCCGACGATCTGGCCGCTGTCGATGCTGAGGCTGACGTCGCGGACGACCTGACGACCCTTGTAGCTCTTGGCCAGATGCTGGGCTTTGAGCGTTACCGTCATTGTCCCTGCCCCGGCTGCTGGTCCTTGGGCTGGATGACCATGTCGATCCGCGGCCGTGGCGTGGTGACCTTGCTGCCGTTGGCGCGGCCGGCATTCACGATCTGGCGCTGGGTGTCGTAGACGATCTTCTCGCCTTCGAAGGTATTGCCCTGCTGAACCACCTTGGCCTGGTCGATCAGGATGATGCGGTTTTCCTGGGCGAAGTATTGGATCGTCAGACCATAGGCCTTGACGATGTCCTTGTCAGCCGAGGGCTTCTGCTCGTAGTAGGCCGGCTTGCCCACTGCGGTCGCGACCTTGATGTTGCCCTGGTTGTCCTGGGTCAAGGTCACGGTGTTGCCGGTGATCTTCATGCTGCCCTGGGTGATGACCACGTCACCGCGATACACGGCCACGCCTTGCTTGTCATCGAGCTCGGCGCTATCGGCCTGCACGCGAATCGGCTGGTTGCGATCGGTCGGCAGGGCCCAAGCCGCGGCACTGCCCAGGGTGGCGCCGAGGGTGAACAGAAAGGGGAGGGTTTTAACGAACCTCATACTGGCCTCTTACGTTGGACAGCAGGAGCATTCTGCCGTCTTCTAGATACGCTTTCATGCCGTTGGCCGTGGTCACCCCATTGGCGGCGTCGATTCTAACGGCTTGCTCGGTCTGCGCATATTGTTTGTCGGGAAAGACCGTCATACGAGTGGTGGTCAGCACCACCGGGCGGCCTTTCGCATCGGTTCGCTCCACGCGCACGTCGTCGATCAGCTCCGCCTGGCTGCCGCCGGGCGCCACTTCGGCCCGGGCACTGCGGATGTGCCAGGGAAAATCGGTCCCGCGGAAGGCCAGCATGTCGGGGCGGGTCACCAGGGTGATGTCGGTGGCCGCAACGTGTTCGCTGCGCTCGGCCTTGAGTTCGTATTGGACCTTGCCGTCCAGGCGGTACTGAATCGTCCGCGTATTGAGCGCATAGCCATCGATGGCGTTGTCTTGCGGAGTCGTCGAGGCCGGGGCATCGACGAAGCGCTGTGGCAGGATGTTCCAGTAGCCGATCGCGATGAGCGCGGCGGCGATCAGGACCAACAGCACGGGGCGGCGCAAACTGCCAAACATGAGGCTACCTGTAGTGGGCCGCGCAAGGTGGCGGCGGTTGAACACGTTTTTCGAGCACAGCGGTCGTCCAGTATAACCCGGCCTACAGCACCCCGGCGCGTAGCAGGTCGCCCATGTTGAGGGCGCCGATCGGTTGCCGGTCCTCGTCGACCACTACCAGGGCGTTGATCTTGTGCTCTTCCATGATCTTGAGCGCTTCGGCGGCGAGCATCTGCGCCCTGGCCGTTCGACCGCCACGGGTCATGACGGTTGCGATGGCCGTGGTGCGCACGTCGATGCCGCGATCCAGCGCTCGACGCAGGTCGCCATCGGTGAAGATGCCGGCCAGCCGGCCGTCGGCGCCGATCACGCTGGTCATGCCCAGGCCTTTGCGCGACATCTCCAGCAACGCATCGGATACCAGGGTGTCCTCGCTCACCTGCGGCAGGTCGCCGCCGGCGTGCATGACGTTCTCGACCTTGAGCAGCAGTCGCCGACCCAGGGCGCCACCTGGATGGGAGAAGGCGAAATCCTCGGCGGTGAAGCCGCGGGCTTCCAACAGGGCGATGGCCAGGGCATCGCCCAGGACCAGGGCGACGGTGGTGGATGAGGTCGGTGCCAGGTTGAGCGGGCAGGCCTCGGTGGCGACGCTGGTGTCCAAATTGACGTCGGCGGCCTTGGCCAGCGGCGAGGTGGCGTTGCCGGCGAAACTGATCAAGGGCACGCCCAGTCGCTTGATCAGCGGCAGCAGGGTGAGGATCTCGCTCGAGGTGCCCGACTGCGAGATGGCGATGATGACGTCGTCCCGGGTGATCATGCCCATGTCGCCATGGCTGGCTTCGGCCGGGTGGACAAAGAAGGCCGGGCTGCCGGTGCTGGCCAGGGTGGCGGCGATCTTGTTGCCGACATGACCGGACTTGCCCATGCCCAGCACCACGATACGGCCTCGGCATTCCAGCAGCAGGCGACAGGCCTGGGAGAAGGTCGCGTCGACGCGTTCGCCGAGGGCGGCCACGGCCGCTCGCTCTACTTCTATGGTGCGCTTGGCGGACGCGATGAAATCTATTGAGTCGGACATGGGTCAGAAGGCAGGTGACGGAACAATCGGAAATTATATGCGCAAAGCCGCGACCGGCAGCAATGTCGTCTCAGATCTAGGGTATCGACAGACGAATGCTATAGTGCCGCCTTTTTTCACGGGCCGCTGCCAGCGAGCAAGGCGTGCCCTGACGCAGCGGAGCGACGTCTCCTTGCACAGAGTTGAACCTTAGGAGTTTCGATGACCGTCGATAGCCCGTACGCCGTGGAGTTGAAGGGCGTTTCCTTCAAGCGCGGCACGCGTCTCATCTACGACCGGGTCGATATCCGCATCCCGCGGGGCAAGGTCACCGGGATCATGGGGCCGTCCGGCAGTGGCAAGACCACCTTGCTACGGTTGATCGCCGCCCAGTTGCGGCCAAGCGCCGGCGAGATCTGGGTCAATGGCGCCAACCTGCCGCAGCTGTCCCGCGGCGAACTGTTCGAGATGCGCCGGCAAATGGGGGTGCTGTTCCAGAGCGGCGCGCTGTTCACCGATCTCGACGTCTTCGAGAACGTGGCCTTCCCCTTGCGCGTGCACACCAAGCTGCCCGAGGAAATGATCCGCGACATCGTCCTGCTCAAGTTGCAGGCCGTGGGTCTGCGCGGTGCCGTCGACTTGATGCCGGACGAGCTCTCCGGAGGCATGAAGCGCCGGGTCGCCCTGGCGCGCGCCATCGCCCTGGACCCGCAGATCCTCATGTACGACGAGCCCTTCGTCGGCCAGGATCCCATCGCCATGGGCGTGCTGGTCCGCCTGATCCGGCTGCTCAACCAGGCCCTGGGGTTGACCAGCATCGTGGTGTCCCACGACCTCGCCGAGACCGCCAGCATCGCCGACTACCTCTATGTGGTGGGTGATACCAAGGTGCTGGGGCAGGGCACGCCCAAGGAACTGCGCGAATCCCCGGATCCTCGGGTTCGCCAGTTCATGCAGGGTATCCCCGATGGTCCGGTACCCTTCCACTTCGCCGCGCCGGAACTGCGCGATGCCTTGCTGGGGAAAAACTGATGCGTAAGGTCTCCGCCGTGGAGCGGATTCGTCGGCTGGGCCGCGCCGGGCTGGACGTCGTGGCGGCCATTGGCCGCTCGGTGATCGTGCTGGTATTGGCCGTGTTCGGCCGCGGTGGCGCGGGCAGCGGTCTGCAACTGTTGGGTAAGCAGCTCTATTCGGTGGGCGTGCTGTCGCTGCCCATCATCGTGGTCTCGGGCTTCTTCATCGGCATGGTGATCGCCCTGCAGGGCTATAACATCCTGGTCAAGTATGGCTCCGAGCAGGCGGTCGGCCAGATGGTCGCCCTGACCCTGCTGCGCGAGCTGGGCCCGGTAGTGACCGCGCTGCTGTTCGCCGGCCGGGCAGGCTCCGCCCTGACCGCCGAGATCGGCAACATGAAATCCACCGAGCAACTGTCCAGCCTGGAAATGATCGGCGTGGACCCACTCAAGTACATCGTCGCGCCGCGGTTCTGGGCCGGTTTCATTTCCATGCCGCTGCTGGCCGCCATGTTCAGCGTGGTGGGCATCTGGGGCGCCGCCATGGTCGCCATCGACTGGCTCGGCGTCTACGACGGCTCCTTCTGGGCCACCATGCAGAACAGCGTGATGCTCAGCGACGTGCTCAACGGCGTGATCAAGAGCCTGGTGTTCGCCTTCGTGGTGACCTGGGTCGCCGTCTTCCAGGGGTATGACTGCGAGCCGACCTCCGAAGGTATCGGTCGCGCTACCACCCGTACCGTCGTCTATGCGTCGCTAGCCGTGCTCGGCCTCGACTTCATTCTTACCGCCCTGATGTTTGGAGATCTCTGATGCAAACCCGCACCCAGGAAATCGGTGTCGGACTCTTCCTGCTGGCCGGCGTGCTCGCACTGCTGCTGCTGGCGCTGCGGGTAAGCGGTCTGACGATGAGCGACCATCGCGACACCTACAAGGTCTATGCCTACTTCGACAACATTGCCGGTCTCACCGTCAGATCGCGGGTGACGCTGTCGGGCGTGACCATCGGCAAGGTCACCGCCATCGACCTCGACCGCAACAGCTACCGTGGCCGAGTCACCATGCAGATCGACCAGCAGGTGGACAACCTGCCGACCGACTCCATCGCGTCGATCCTGACCGCCGGCCTGCTCGGCGAGAAGTACATCGGTATCAGCGTCGGTGGCGACGAGCAGGTGCTCAAGGATGGCTCGACCATTCGTGACACACAATCCTCGCTGGTTCTCGAGGATCTGATCGGCAAATTCCTGCTCAACTCGGTCAATAAAGACTCTTCCGCCAATAAATGATGAGAGGCTTTTCCATGCTCAAGCTAATTCGTCACGGAGTGATCGCGATCCTGGCCCTGCTGCCTCTGGTCTCCCAGGCGGCACCCTCGGCCCACGACGTGATCCAGCAGACCACCAATACGCTGCTGTCGGACCTCCAGGCCAATCGCGACAAGTATCGCAGCAGTCCGGAAGCCTTCTACGAGTCGCTGAACACCATCCTCGGTCCGGTGGTGGACGCCGAGGGCATCTCGCGCAGCATCATGACCGTGCGCTACAGCCGCAGCGCTACCCCGGAGCAGATGGCCCGCTTCCAGGACAACTTCAAGCGCAGCCTGATGCAGTTCTATGGCAACGCCCTGCTGGAATACAACAACCAGGGCATTCGCGTGCTGCCGGAAGGTCCGGCCGACGGTCCCGACCGCACCAGCGTCGGCATGGAGGTCAAGGGCAACAACGGCGCCGTGTATCCGGTGCAGTACAGCATGGTCAAGCAGGGTGATGACTGGAAGGTGCGCAACGTCATCATCAACGGCCTGAACCTTGGCAAGCTGTTCCGCGACCAGTTCGCCCAGGCGATGCAGGACAACAACGGCGATCTGAACAAGACCATCGACAACTGGGCGGGCACCGTGGCCAAGGCCAAGGATTCTCCCGAGGCCCAGAAGGCCAAGGTCGGTTCGTGAGCCGCGCCGCCATCACCGGCGAAGGCGCCCGGCTGCAACTGTCGGGCGTGCTCGACCACGCCACGGTGCCGACCCTGCGCGAGCGGGGTGGGGCGCTGATCGGACAGGGTAGCGGCCCGCTGGTGCTGGACTGTGCGGCGGTCGAGCGCTCCAACAGCGCCGGCCTGGCGCTTTTGCTGGCCTGGGTGCGCGATGCCCAGGCCGCGGGTCGGTCCTTCACCATTGCCAATCTGCCTTCCGAGCTACGGCAGATCGCCGATGTCTCGGATGCCTTGGAGCTCCTTCCTCTCGCGGACCAGGCTCACGCCTAGGCTCCGTCGGAAAGGTGCCTGCGCTCGGCCGGGCGGTGTTGAAGTCCGCGAGGTAGCCAGCCCGGTCGGGATGCTCGTTTACCACTCGTACACTGAGCGTCCGCCCTCACTTCACCTTGCCGAGCCTTCGTTCGGCAATTTTCCAGATGAGCCCTAGCGGTCATCGCAGTCGCCGTACAGCCGGTTTTTTTGTATGATCGCCGGCTGTACTAGATTGCCGAGGTGCCGCCATGCAGGCCCAAGAAGTCAAAAGCCTCCTGGAGGCGAAACTGGCCGATACCCAGGTCGAAGTGGAAGGCGAGGGCTGCAACTTCCAGCTCTACCTGATCAGCGACGAGCTCCAGGCACTCAGCCCGGTCAAGCGTCAGCAGCAGGTCTACTCCCATCTCCAGCCGCAGATCGCCGATGGCAGCATCCATGCTGTCACCATGAAATTCTTCACCCGCGCCGCCTGGGCCGAACGCGCCTGATTCGCAGCGCCGAGAACTCGCTATGGACAAACTGATCATTACCGGCGGCAATAGCCTGAACGGTGAAATTCGCATTTCCGGGGCCAAGAACTCCGCCCTGCCGATCCTGGCTGCGACCCTGCTCGCCGATACCCCGGTGACCGTCGCCAACCTGCCGCACCTGCACGACATCACCACCATGATCGAGCTGTTCGGCCGCATGGGCGTGCAGCCCATCATCGGCGAGAAGCTCAACGTCGAGGTGGATGCCTCCAGCATCAAGACGCTGGTCGCGCCCTACGAGCTGGTCAAGACCATGCGCGCCTCCATCCTGGTGCTGGGTCCGATGGTGGCTCGCTTCGGCGAGGCCGAAGTCGCCCTGCCCGGCGGTTGCGCCATCGGCTCGCGTCCGGTCGACCTGCACCTGCGCGGTCTGGAGGCCATGGGCGCCAAGATCACCGTCGAGGGCGGCTACATCAAGGCCAAGGCCCCGGCCGGCGGTCTGCGCGGTGCCCACTACTATTTCGATACCGTCAGCGTGACCGGTACCGAGAACGTGCTGATGGCCGCCACCCTGGCCAAGGGGCGCAGCGTCATCCAGAACGCCGCCCGTGAGCCCGAAGTGGTGGATCTGGCCAATTGCCTGATCGCCATGGGGGCCAACATCAAGGGCGCCGGCACCGACACCATCACCGTGGAAGGCGTCGAGCGCCTCGGCGGCGCCACCTATTCGGTGCTGCCCGACCGCATCGAGACCGGCAGCTACCTGGTCGCTGCCGCGGCTACCCGCGGTCGCGTCAAGCTCAAGGACACCGATCCGACCATCCTCGAAGCCGTGCTGGCCAAGCTGGAGGAAGCGGGTGCCCACATCTCGACCGGCAGCAACTGGATCGAGCTGGACATGAAGGGCAATCGCCCCCGCGCGGTGAACATCCGCACGGCACCGTACCCGGCGTTCCCCACCGATATGCAGGCGCAGTTCATTTCCATGAACGCCGTCGCCGAAGGCACCGGTACCGTGGTGGAAACCATCTTCGAGAACCGCTTCATGCACGTTCACGAAATGGTGCGCATGGGCGCCAACATCGCCATCGAAGGCAATGCCGCCATCGTCACCGGTGTGCCCAGCCTCAAGGCTGCCCCGGTCATGGCGACCGACCTGCGCGCCTCGGCGAGCCTGGTCATCGCAGCCCTGGTGGCCGAAGGCGATACCCTGATCGATCGCATCTACCACATCGACCGCGGCTACGAATGCATCGAGGAGAAATTCCAGCTGCTCGGCGCCAAGATCCGTCGTACGCCCAAGTAAGGACCTCCGATGCTGACCATCGCCCTGTCCAAGGGCCGTATCCTCGACGACACCCTGCCGCTGCTGGCGGCGGCAGGGATAGCGCCGACCGAGAATCCGGACAAGAGCCGCAAGCTCATCATCCCGACCACCCAGGACGATGTGCGCCTGCTCATCGTCCGCGCCACCGACGTGCCCACCTATGTGGAGCATGGCGCCGCGGATCTCGGTGTGGCCGGCAAGGACGTGCTGATGGAGTACGGCGGCGATGGCCTCTACGAGCCGCTGGACCTGCGCATCGCCTGCTGCAAGCTGATGACCGCAGGCGCCGTGGGCGCTCCGGTGCCACGCGGCCGGCTGCGGGTGGCGACCAAGTTCGTCAACGTCGCCAAGCGCTACTATGCCGAACAGGGTCGCCAGGTCGACATCATCAAGCTGTACGGCTCCATGGAGCTGGCACCGCTGGTGGGGCTGGCCGACAAGATCATCGACGTGGTCGATACCGGCAACACCCTCAAGGCCAATGGCCTGGAGCCCCAGGAGCTGATCGCCCATATCAGCTCGCGCTTGATCGTCAACAAGGCGTCGATGAAGATGCAGCATGGTCGCATCAAGGCCCTCATCGAGACCCTGCGCCACGCCGTCGAAGCGCGCGGCGCCTGAGAACCTGTTCAAAGCCTGCTGCGCGTCGGCCAAACTACGTTAAAAATGGCTTCGGAATGCTCATTTACCACTCGTAAACTCGTTCGCGAGCCCGGTCCGCTTCCTCAGCCATTTTCGCGGGGCCGCCTAGGCCTTGTTTGTCTCTAGCTCGCGAGACTTTGAACAGGCTCTAAGGCTGGGCCGGCATGCTGAACGCCGGCCCGGGCTGATTCCATCCCTCCAGCTTCGCCTATCCGTGCCATAGCCAAATTGTCGGGCGCCCACACGGAGCCGGCTGTTACTCTCGGGCGCCCCTTTCGCTCATCCTGAAGAGGACTCGCCATGACCGCTCCGCTCGCCATCCGCCGACTCGCTGCCGCCGCTCCGGATTTCGCCGAGCATCTGGATCATCTGCTGAGCTGGGAAGGGGTGTCCGACGCCGATATCAACCAGCGGGTCCTGGCGATCATCGCCGACGTGCGCCACCAGGGCGACGCCGCGCTGCTCGAATACACCCGCCGCTTCGATGGCGTCCAGGCGACGGCCATGAGCGATCTCATCCTGCCGCGCGCGCGCCTCGAAGAAGCCCTGACCCGCATCACGCCGGAGCAGCGCACCGCGCTGGAAGCCGCAGCCGAGCGCGTCCGCAGCTATCACGAGAAGCAGCGCCAGGACTCCTGGCAATACCGGGAAGCCGACGGGACCGTGCTCGGCCAGCAGGTTACTCCGCTGGATCGTGCCGGTCTCTATGTGCCCGGTGGCAAGGCTTCCTATCCCTCCTCGGTGCTGATGAACGCCATTCCCGCCAAGGTCGCTGGCGTGTCCGAGGTGGTCATGGTGGTGCCCACGCCCCGCGGCGAGCTCAATGAACTGGTGCTGGCGGCGGCGGCCCTGGCCGGCGTCGATCGCGTCTTCACCATCGGTGGCGCCCAGGCCGTGGCCGCCCTGGCCTATGGCACCGAGAGCGTGCCGCCGGTGGACAAGATCGTCGGCCCCGGCAACATCTATGTCGCCACCGCCAAGCGCCACGTGTTCGGCAAGGTCGGTATCGACATGATCGCCGGTCCCTCGGAAATCCTGGTGGTCTGCGACGGCCAGACCGATCCCGACTGGATCGCCATGGACCTGTTCTCCCAGGCCGAGCACGACGAAGACGCCCAGGCCATCCTGGTCAGCCCGGACGCCGCCTTCCTCGACGCCGTGGCGGCCAGCATCGCCCGGTTGCTGCCGGAGATGGAGCGCGCCGACATCATCCGCGCCTCCCTGGAAGGCCGCGGTGCCCTGATCCAGGTCGCCGACATGGCGCAGGCCATCGAGGTGGCCAACCGCATCGCCCCCGAGCATCTGGAGCTGTCCGTCGCCGAGCCAGAGCAGTGGCTGCCCAAGATCCGCCATGCCGGTGCCATCTTCATGGGTCGCTACACCGCAGAGGCCCTGGGCGACTATTGCGCCGGCCCGAACCACGTACTGCCCACCTCGGGCACCGCGCGTTTCTCGTCGCCCCTGGGCGTGTACGACTTCCAGAAGCGCTCCTCGATCATCCACTGCTCGGCCACCGGCGCTTCTGCGCTGGGCCGGGTCGCCTCGGTCCTGGCGCGCGGCGAGTCCCTGACCGCCCACGCCCGCAGCGCCGAATACCGCATTCAGGAGGAGCAGGCATGAGCGACCTCTGGAGTCCCTTCGTCAGGAACCTGGTGCCCTATGTGCCGGGCGAGCAGCCCAAGCTGACCAACCTGGTCAAGCTCAACACCAACGAGAACCCCTACGGCCCGTCGCCGCAGGTGCTGGAGGCCATCCGCGCCGCGGCCACCGACGACCTGCGTCTCTATCCCGATCCGAACGGCCAGGCGCTCAAGGATGCGGTCGCTCGCTATTACGGCATCCAGAGCGAGCAGGTCTTCGTCGGCAATGGTTCGGACGAAGTCCTGGCGCACATCTTCCTGGGCCTGTTCGGCCACGGCCGGCCGATCCTCTTCCCGGATATCAGCTACAGCTTCTATCCGGTGTATTGCGGCCTCTACGACATCGCCTTCGAGACGCCGGCGCTGGACGAGGATTTTCAGATCGTCCCGGAAGACTATCTGCGGCCCAATGGCGGCATCATCTTCCCCAATCCCAATGCGCCCACCGGTAGCGCCCTGGCGCTGGACGCCATCGAGCGCGTTCTGGCCGGCAATCCCACCTCCGTGGTGGTGGTGGACGAGGCCTATGTCGACTTCGGTGCCGAATCGGCGGTCGCCCTGATCAATCGCTATCCCAATCTGGTGGTGACCCAGACGCTGTCCAAGTCGCGTTCCCTGGCCGGGCTGCGCGTGGGCCTGGCCATGGGGCAGGCGCCTTTGATGGAAGCCCTGGAGCGGATCAAGAACAGCTTCAACTCCTACCCGCTGGACCGCCTCGCCCTGGCCGGCGCGGTGGCCGCCTTCGAGGATCGCGGCTATTTCGACGAGACCTGCCGGCAGGTGATCGAGAGTCGGGAGGGGCTGGTGAGTGCGTTGCTGGAGCGCGGCTTCGAAGTACTGCCTTCGGCGGCGAACTTCATCTTCGCCCGTCATGTGCAGAAGGGCGGTGCGGCACTGGCGGCGGGACTGCGCGAGCATGGCGTCATCGTTCGCCACTTCAGCCGCCCGGAGCGCATCGCCGACTTCCTGCGCATCACCATCGGCACCCCGGCGCAGAACCAGGCGTTGATCACTGCGCTCGATACTCTCTGAGAGTCTATTCAAAGGCTGCTGCGCGTCGGCCAAACGGCGTTGAAAATGGCTTCGGATGCTCATTTACTACTTGTAAACTCCGCTTCCTCAGCCATTTTCGCCTTGTTTGTCTCTAGCTCGCGATCCTTTGAACAGGCTCTCGCTAGCGCGCCTTCTCCATGAGGGGGCGCAGACCGACGCCGGCCTTGAGCTGCAGGGTCTTGTCCTGGCGCAGTACCTCGATGGCGATGCTGTCGCCCGGTTGCTTGCGGGCGATCTGGTTCATCGCCAGGCGGCCATCCTTCACCGGCTGACCCGCCAGCCGCAGCAGCACGTCGCCCGAACGCAGGCCGGCCTTGTGCGCCGGGCCTTCAGGGTCGATGTCCGTCACCACGATGCCTTGGTCGACCTTGAGCCCATAGGTCTTCACCAGCTCGGGTGTGATGACCTCCACCGCCACGCCCAGCCAGCCGCGGATGACCTGGCCGTGCTGGATGATCGACTGCATGACGTCCAGCGCCAGCTTGATCGGGATGGCGAAGCCGATGCCCTGGGAGCCACCGGAGAGAATGGCGGTGTTGATGCCGATCAGGTTGCCGTTGGCGTCCACCAGGGCACCGCCCGAATTGCCTAGATTGATCGCCGCGTCGGTCTGGATGAAATCCTCGTAGGTGTTGAGGCCCAACTGATTGCGCCCGGTGGCGCTGATGATGCCCATGGTCACGGTCTGGCCGACGCCGAAGGGGTTGCCGATGGCGAGTACCACGTCGCCGATACGGATGGCGGTGGAGTCGCCCACCGAAATGGCCGGCAGATTGGGAAGGTCGATCTTGAGCACCGCCAGGTCCGTGGCCGGGTCGTTGCCGATCAGCTTGGCCAGGGTCTGACGGCCATCGGCCAGCGCCACCACGATGGACTCGGCGTCCAGCGTCACATGGTTGTTGGTCAGCAGGTAGCCATCGTGGCTCATCAGCACGGCGGAACCGAGACTGAGTTCTTCGACGGGCTTCGCCGAGCCAGGACGCTCTGGTTTCGCCGAGTCGGATTGCGTGCGCTTGACGGCCTTGGTCGAGCGCAGGGACACCACCGCGGGCGCGGCGCGACTGGCCGCGTCGGCATAGGAGACCGGCCCCTGCTGGCGGGCGCCGGAGGACGGTTGGGCGGACTCGAGTCGCGCTTGACTGGCGGGCAGGCCCAGCCACTGCGGATAGCGCTGGATGATCAGGACCGCCACCAGCACGCCGCACACCACGGGCCAGCCGAGATACCGCAAAGCCTTGTACATCGGTCACATCCTTGAATTTGTCCGCCCGGGACATGGCGGATAAGCTGGCGGGCATTATAAGGAGCGGCGCGGCCCTGGGAACCCGGCGCAGCGCCCTCGACGAGGAGGTATCCGCGCGTGACCCTGTCCCTTGATGAACTGGTGATGACTGCCGATCGCTACCTGGAGAGCGCCCGCATCCAGGATTATTGCCCCAATGGCCTGCAGGTCCAGGGTCGCGCTCAGGTGCGACTGCTGGTCACCGGCGTGACCGCCTCCCAGCGACTGCTGGACGCCGCCGTGGCCGCCGGGGCCGATGCCGTCCTAGTGCATCACGGCTATTTCTGGAAAAACGAGGATGCCCGGCTGATCGGCATGAAGCACCGGCGGATCAAGACGCTGCTCAGCCACGACATCAGTCTGCTGGCCTACCACTTGCCGCTGGACGTCCATCCCGAGGTGGGCAACAACGTGCAACTGGGACGGCGCCTGGGCCTGCAGAACATCGCGCCGCTGCCGGGCGACGCCAAGAACCTGATCTGGCAGGGCGAGCTAGCCGACGCCCTTTCTGCCGTGGCCTTTGCGCAGCGCGTCGCCAGCACCCTGCAGCGCGAACCCCTGGTGGTCGATGGCGGCCGGTCGATCCGCCGACTGGCCTGGTGCACGGGCGGCGCCCAGGGCTACATCGACCAGGCCATCGCCGCTGGCGTGGATGCCTACCTGACCGGTGAAGTCTCCGAGCAGACGGTACACAGCGCCCGGGAGAACGGCGTGAGCTTCTTCGCCGCAGGTCACCACGCCACCGAGCGCTACGGGGTGCAGGCGCTGGGGGATTATCTGGCCACGCAACTGGGGATCGAGCATCGCTTCATCGACTGCGACAACCCGGCCTGAGCGTCATAAGCATAGAACTTCTGGTTCTAAATGGGCGGGCAGGCCATAACCGTAGCCTATGGTAAGGTTGAGTTTCGTCCACGGCCCGCCCCGTCCGGTGCATTCAGGCGACTGGATGCCGCAACGGACACCTCTTCAGGCCACCTTTCTGCAATCGTGAGTAGCCATGCTCGACAAACAGACGCACCTCAAACAACTTGAGGCGGAAAGCATCCACATCATCCGTGAAGTGGCCGCCGAGTTCGACAATCCGGTCATGCTGTATTCCATCGGCAAGGACTCGGCCGTGATGCTGCACCTGGCCCGCAAGGCCTTCTTTCCCGGCAAGCTGCCATTCCCGGTACTCCACGTGGACACCGGCTGGAAATTCCAGGCCATGTACGAATTCCGCGACCGCATGGTCGCCGACATGGGCCTCGACCTGCTGGTGCACAAGAATCCGGAAGGGGTCGCCCAGGGTATCAATCCCTTCACCCATGGCAGCGCCAAGCACACCGACATCATGAAGACCCAGGGCCTCAAGCAGGCGTTGGACAAGTACGGTTTCGACGCCGCCTTCGGTGGTGCCCGCCGCGACGAAGAGAAGTCCCGTGCCAAGGAGCGCGTCTATTCCTTCCGCGACAGCAAGCACCGCTGGGACCCGAAGAACCAGCGTCCCGAGCTCTGGAACATCTACAACGGCAAGACCAACAAGGGCGAGTCGATCCGGGTGTTCCCGCTGTCCAACTGGACCGAGCTGGACATCTGGCAGTACATCTATCTCGAAGGCATCCCGATCGTGCCGCTGTACTTCGCCGCCGAGCGCGAGGTGATCGAGAAGAACGGCACCCTGCTCATGATCGACGACGACCGTATCCTCGAGCACCTCTCGCCCGAGGAGAGGGCGCGCATCCACAAGCGCCAGGTGCGCTTCCGTACCCTTGGCTGCTACCCCCTGACCGGTGCGGTGGAGTCCCAGGCGACCACGCTGACGGACATCATCCAGGAGATGCTGCTCACCCGCACCTCCGAACGCCAGGGCCGGGTCATCGACCACGATGGCGCCGGGTCCATGGAAGAGAAGAAACGTCAGGGGTATTTCTAAGATGTCGCACCAATCCGATCTGATCGGCCAGGACATCCTGGCCTACCTCGCGCAGCACGAACGCAAGGAGCTGCTGCGCTTTCTTACCTGCGGCAACGTCGACGACGGCAAGAGCACCCTGATCGGGCGCCTGCTGCACGATTCCAAGATGATCTACGAGGATCACCTGGAAGCCATCACCCGCGATTCCAAGAAGGTAGGGACCACTGGCGAGGAGGTCGACCTGGCGTTACTGGTGGACGGCCTGCAGGCCGAGCGCGAGCAAGGCATCACCATCGACGTGGCCTATCGCTACTTCTCCACCGCCAAGCGCAAATTCATCATCGCCGATACCCCCGGCCATGAGCAGTACACGCGCAACATGGCCACCGGTGCTTCCACCTGCGACCTGGCGATCATCCTGGTCGACGCCCGCTACGGTATCCAGACCCAGACCCGGCGGCACAGCTATATCGCCTCGCTGCTGGGCATCAAGCACATCGTGGTCGCCATCAACAAGATGGACCTGCTGGGCTTCGACGAAGCGGTGTTCAAGCGCATCAAGGACGACTACCTGGCCTTCGCCCAGCGCATCGACCTGAACGCCAAGGACATCCATTTCGTCCCCATGTCGGCGCTCAAGGGCGACAACGTGGTGAACCGCAGCGAGCAGACGCCCTGGTACAGCGGCAAGCCGCTGATGGAAATCCTCGAGACCGTGGAAATCGCCGCGGACCGCAACCTGGACGACCTGCGCTTTCCGGTGCAGTACGTCAACCGGCCCAATCTCAACTTCCGCGGCTTCGCCGGCACCCTGGCCTCGGGCGTGGTCACCAAGGGCGATGCCGTGGTGGTCCTGCCGTCGGGCAAGGGCAGCCGGGTCAAGTCCATCGTCACCTACGAAGGCGAGCTGGAACAGGCCGGTCCTGGCCAGGCGGTGACCCTGACCCTGGAAGACGAGATCGACATCTCCCGTGGCGATGTCCTGGTGCATGCCGACAATCGTCCGCAGGTGACCGACAGCTTCGAGGCCATGCTGGTATGGATGGCCGAGGAGCCCATGCGCCCGGGCAAGAAATACGACATCAAGCGTGCTACCAGCTATGTGCCGGGTTCGCTGCCGAGCATCGTGCACACCGTGGACGTCAACACCCTGGAGCACGGCGCTGCCAGCGAACTCAAGCTCAACGAGATCGGCCGGGTCAAGGTGGCCCTGGATGCCGCCATCGCCCTGGACGGCTATGGCGTCAACCGCACCACCGGCGCCTTCATCGTCATCGACCGCCTGACCAACGGCACCGTGGGTGCCGGCATGATCATCGCCGAGCCGATGGGCACGAGGGGCCACGGCCAGGGCGCGCACCAGCTGCACGTCGGCACCAGCGAGCGCGCTGCCCGTTTCGGCCAGCAGCCCAGTACCGTGCTCTTCACCGGTTTGTCCGGTGCGGGCAAGACCACCTTGGCCTATGCCCTGGAGCGCCGGCTGTTCGATGCCGGTCGTGCGGTCTTCGTGCTGGACGGCCAGAATCTGCGCCATGACCTGAACAAGGGGCTACCGCAGGATCGCGCCGGTCGTCGCGAGAACTGGTTGCGTGCCGCCCAGGTGGCCCGCCAGTTCAACGAGGCCGGCCTGATCGCCCTGGCTGCCTTCGTCGCCCCGGACGCTGAAGGCCGGGCCCAGGCCCAGGCGCTGATCGGTGCCGAGCGCCTGCTGACGGTGCACGTCAAGGCATCGCCGGCAGTCTGCGCCGAGCGTGATCCGCAGGGGCTCTATGCCGCAGGTGGCGACAACATCCCCGGCATCTCCTTCGCCTACGATGCGCCGGAAGATGCCGATCTGGTGATCGATACCGAGCAGCTGTCGGTAGAGGAGGGCGTCCAGCAGATCCTCGACGTCCTGCGCCGCCGCCAGGTGATCTAGGCCAGTCGAGCATGAAAAAACCCGCCTGATGGCGGGTTTTTTCATGCGCGCTTACCAGCGCGGCGGGCCATAGTAATAGGCCCCGGGCGGCGGGCCGTAGTACACGGGGCGTGGCTCCACCACGCGATACTCGTAGACCGGCGCCGGCTCGTAGTAGACCACGCGCGGCGGGGGTGGCGGGGGCGGTCCCTGCACGTACACCGGCTCGCGGGCATAGGAATTGGAAACGATGGCACCGCCTACCACGGCGCCCACCACCGCACCGAGAAAGGCAGGGCCCGCGCCACGGCCATGGGCGGACGCCTGGCCGGCGATGGCGAGGCAACTGGCAAGCACCACGACCTGAGTGATGCGACGTAGCATGATCATTCTCCTGCGACCCGGGGTAATGAAACCGGGTATGTCTATCAGACCGCAACGGCGGCGAGTCGCCTAGGGCGCCTCGGGTAAAGTTTCGGTAAAACCAAATTCGCGGACGTCAGTCCCAACAACCCGAGGTCGACGTGTCCCCGCGACCCTGGGGCGCATCTCTGTATTAGGTACCGCCACCGGTGCCCTGACCGCGAGACAGCCGTGCAGATTCTCTATACCGCCTTGATCCTGCTGCTGATGGTGGGTGCCACCCGCCTCAGCGCCCATCTCATTCCCATTCCGCTGCCCCTGATCCAGGTGGTGGTCGGTGCTTTGCTCGCCTGGCCGACCCTGGGGCTGCATGTCGCCCTGGACCCCGAGCTGTTCCTGCTGCTGTTCATCCCGGCGCTACTGTTCTCCGATGGCTGGCGCATGCCCAAGCGCGAATTCTGGCGGCTGCGGCGGCCCATCTTCATCCTCGCCTTCGGCCTGGTGTTCCTCACCGTCCTGGGTGCCGGCTGGTTCCTGCACTGGATGCTCAAACTGCCCTGGGCCGTGGCCTTCGCCCTGGCAGCGGTGCTGTCGCCCACCGATGCCGTGGCGGTGTCCAGCATCGTCCGCGGACGGCTACCCAGCGCGCTGCTACACGTCATCCAGGGGGAGGCGTTGCTCAACGATGCCTCCGGCCTGGTGACCTTCAAGTTCGCCGTGGCGGCGGCCCTGACCGGCGTCTTCTCCCTGAGCCAGGCGAGCCTGAACTTCGTCGTCGTCGCCGTGGGTGGCGCCCTGATCGGGGCGGTGCTCAGCTGGCTGGTCGGACGGGCCCGCGCCTGGATGGTGGTGCGCCACGGCTGGAGCGATGCCGCGCCCCATGTGGTCTTCATGCTGCTGCTGCCCTTCGCTGCCTACGTGCTGGCGGAGCGTCTGGGCGTCTCGGGCATCCTCTCGGCGGTGGCCGCCGGCATGATGCAGAGTCGGGTCGACCTGCTCCCGCGGCAGACCGCCACCCGCCTGCTCAACCACAGTGTCTGGGGGCTGGTGGAGTTCGCCTTCAACGGCCTGGTCTTCCTCATTCTCGGCCTGCAACTGCCCGATATCCTGGCGGCGGCGCTGCCGGCGTCCCAGGCGCTCTGGCCGGCCGCGGGCTGGCTGGCGCTCTATGTGCTGGGTGCCTACGGGGTGATCATGGCGATTCGCTTCGCGGTCATCCTCGGCTATTGGCGCCTGACCCAACCCAGCGAAGGCCCCATGACCCTCGCTGGCGACCCCCGCCTCATCGCCGCCATCGCCTCGCTCAGTGGCGTGCGCGGGGCGGTGACCCTGGCCGGCGTGCTGTCCCTGCCGTTGGTGCTGTCGGATGGCACGCCCTTCCCGTTGCGGGACGTGCTGGTGTTCATCGCCGCGGGCGTGATCCTGCTGTCGCTGGTGGTGGCGAGCATCGGCATTCCGCTGTTGCTGGCGCATCTGCCGGAACAGTCCAACGACCTGCTGGAGCGGGAACGCTGCGAGGTGCGGATCAATGCCGCCCGGGCGGCCATCACCGCGCTGGAGGGCGTTGAGTCCAGCGAGGACGATGAGCCGGCGCGAGCCGCGCTGCAGGCTGAGATCAAGGCCGGCATCATCGCGGAGTTCCGCGACGAGCTGAGTTCGGCCGATGACAGCGAGGATGCGCGCTCACTGGCGCGGCTGAGGGATACGCTGGATGGCGAGCTGCGCCTGCTCGCCATCCGTGCCCAGCGTCGCGAACTCTATCGACTGCGTATCGCCGGGGTGATCGACGACCTGGTGGTCAACGAATTCCTGCGCGAGCTGGACATCCAGGAGACCGCGCTGATGCGCGATCAGGGCAACCGCTAGCGGCGGCAGAAGCGGCGGATACGCTCAGCTGCTTCCACGCACTCTGCCAGGGGAGCGACCAGGGCCATCCGCACCCGACCGGCGCCGGGATTGGCGCCAGCCACCTCGCGCGACAGGTAGGAGCCCGGCACGACCGTGACATGCTCGGTGGCGAACAGCTCGCGGGCGAAGGCTTCGTCATCGCCCGGGGTCTTCGCCCAGAGATAGAAGCCGCCATCGGGCAGGGACACTTCCAGGCTGCCCTGCAGGATATCCAGCACGGCAGCGAATTTCTGTCGGTAGAGTTCGCGGTTTTCGCGCACATGGGCTTCGTCGCGCCAGGCCACGGCGCTGGCCTTCTGTACCTGCACCGGCATGGCGCAGCCGTGGTAGGTGCGATAGAGCAGGAAGCGCTTGAGGATGGCGGCATCGCCCGCGACGAAGCCCGACCTCATGCCTGGCAGGTTGGAACGCTTGGACAGGCTATGGAAGACCACGCAGCGGGCGAAATCGCTGCGACCCAATTCGGCGCAGGCGGTGAGCAGCCCAGGCGGCGGGTTGCCTTCATCGAAATAGAGTTCGCTGTAGCATTCGTCGGCGGCGATGACGAAGTCGTGGTGATCGGCCAGAGCGATGAGCTTCTTCTGGGTCTCCAGGGGCAGCAAGGCGCCGGTGGGATTGCCGGGGGAGCAGAGGAACAGCAGCTGGCAGCGCTGCCAGACGTCATCCGGCACGCTGTCGAAGTCGGGGTTGAAGCCGTTCTCCGCCAGGCAGGGCAGGTAGTAGGGCTCGGCGCCAGCCAGCAGGGCGGCCCCTTCATAGATCTGGTAGAAGGGATTGGGGCTCAGTACCAGGCCGGCCTTGCTGCGATCCACCACCGCCTGGGTGAAGGAAAAAAGCGCTTCCCGGGTGCCGGTCACCGGCAGCACGTGGCGCGCCGGGTCGAGCCAGCCCGCCGGGACGGCGAAACGCTGGCTGGCCCATGACGCGATGGCCTCGCGCAGGTCGGCGATGCCCAGGGTGGTGGGATAGACCGCCAGCTGGTCCAGATTCGCCGTCAGCGCTTCGGCGACGAAGGCGGGCGCCGGATGCTTGGGCTCACCGATCGATAGCGGGATGGGTCTGATCGAGGCCGGCGGGGTGACGCCGGCGAACAGGGCGCGGAGTTTCTCGAACGGGTAGGGGTGCAGCAGATCGAGGGTGGGGTTCATCGTCGGGAGATCCTTCGTTCGAGGCGCTAGATGCTGATGCGAGAGAGCGGTACCTGGCTGTCCGGCTCGCCCAACTGCTTGATCAGCGCCTGTTGCAGGGCGGTGCACAGCTGCGGGTCCGACAGCGGTCGGCCGTCCGCGTCGGTGACGTAGAAGACGTCCTCCACGCGCTCGCCGAGGGTGGCGATCTTGGCGTTGAGTACCGAGAGGTCGAAGTCCAGGAAGATGCGCCCCACCCGGGCCAGCAGGCCGGGGCGGTCCGGCGCCGTCAACTCGATCAGGCTGGCCGAGCGGGCGGTCTCGGTATAGATGTTCACCTGGGGGGAGAAGGCGAAATGCTTGAGCTGCCGCGTGACGCGCCGGTTGATGATGCTCGGGTATTCCTCGGGGTGCTTCAGCGCCTCGATCAGGCCTGCGCGAATCTGCGCGATACGGGCCGGATTGTTGCCGATGGAGCCGCCATCGGTGTCCAGCACGATGTAGGTGTCCAGGGTGAACTGGCTGGTGGAGGTGATGATGCGCGCGTCCTGAATGTTCAGGTTGAGCTGGTCCATCACCGCCACGGTCACCGCGAAGAAATCATGCTGGTCGGCGGCATAGATGAAGATCTGGGTGCCGCCCTCGGAGTCGCGTTGGGTGGTTTCCCGGATCAGCACCAGGGGCTCGGCCACATCGCCATGACCGAGGATGGCCTCGGTGTGCCAGGCGACGTCCAGGGCGGTATGGCGCAGGAAATAGGCATCGCCCAACTGCGACCATAGCTGTTCGGCGTCATCCGCATCGATGCCGCGGCGCATCAGGGTGTCCAGCGCCGATTGCTGGGTGCTGCGGATCTGTTCTTCGCGATTGACCGGATTCTCCAGGCCCCGGCGCAGGGCGCGCTTGGTCTCGGTGTAGAGCTGGCGGAGCAGGGTGGCGCGCCAGGAGTTCCACAGCGAGGGGTTGGTCGCGGTGATGTCGGCTACGGTCAGGACGTACAGATAGTCCAGGTGCGTATGGTCACCGACGGTGAGGGCGAAATCGTGGATCACCTGCGGATCGGACAGGTCCTTGCGCTGCGCGGTAGTCGACATCACCAGGTGGTTGCGCACCAGCCAGCTGACCAGGCGGGTGTCCCAGTCGGGCAACTGATGGCGACGCCCGAAGGCTTCCACGTCTTCCGCGCCGAGCTCCGAATGATCGCCACCACGCCCCTTGGCGATGTCGTGGTAGAGGCCGGCGATGTAGATCAGCTCCGGCTTGGGCAACTTGTGGATCACCCGGGTGGCCAGCGGATACTTCTCGGCCAGCACGTCGTAGCTCATCTTGCGCAGGTGTTTGATGAGATTCAGGGTGTGGGCGTCGACCGTATAGATGTGGAAGAGATCGTGCTGCATCTGGCCGACGATCTGGCCGAATTCGGGCAGGTAGAGTCCCAGCAGTCCATAGCGATTCATCCGCCGCAGATTGCGATGGATGCCGGATTCGCTCTTGAGCAGCTCGATGAACAGGCTGGTGTTGCGGATGTCCTGGCGGAAGGCGTCGTCGATCAGGTGGCGGCTGTCACGCAGCAGGCGGATGGTGCCGGCGCTGGGGCCCTTGATCGCGGGATTCTGCGCCAGCAGGACGAACAGCTCCATCAGGGCGAACGGCGTGCGCAGGAACACCTGCGGGTGGATCACCTCGAGGTAGCCGTTACGCACCTGGAATCTGTTGTTGAGCGGGGTCACCGCGTTGGGCGCCTGCTCGTCGCGCAGATTCACTTCCTCGAAGTGTTGCATCACCACGTCGCTCAGCTGGGAGACGTCCATCACCACGCGGTAGTACTTCTGCATGAAGCGCTCCACCGCCAGCTTGGCATCGTTGTCCTCGTAGCCGAGCAAGTTGGCGATCCGCCGCTGGTGATCGAACAGCAGCCGGTCCTCGGGTCGCCCTGCCAGCATGTGCAGGGCGTAGCGCACCTTCCAGAGATACTCCTGCGCCGAGGTCAGCAGGCTGCATTCGCTCTCGGTCAGGAAACCCTGGCCTACCAGGGCCTGCAGGTTGAGGGTGCCGAACTGGCGACGGGCGATCCACAGTATCGTCTGGATATCGCGCAGGCCGCCGGGCGAGCCCTTGACGTTGGGTTCGAGGTTGTACTCGGTGTCGTTGTACTTGGCGTGGCGCGCGCTCTGCTCGGCGCGCTTGGCGAGGTAGAAAGCGCGCCCGGGCCAGAGATGCTCCACGCTGGTGGCTGCCAGCATCGCCTGCCGCAGATGCTCGGGGCCGGCCAGGGTGCGGCTTTCCATCAGGTTGGTGATCACCGTCAGATCGGCCAGTGCCTCGGTCGCGCATTCGCGCAGGGATCTCACGCTCTGCCCGACGGCCAGGCCGACGTCCCACAGCAGGGTCAGGAAGCCTTCGATGGAGTCACGGAAGCGCTCCTGCTCCTCCTCGGCCAGCAGGATCAGCAGGTCGATGTCGGAATGCGGATGCAGCTCACCCCGGCCGTAACCGCCGACGGCGAGCAGGGCGATACCGTCGCCCGGCCAATCGAAGCGATTCCAGGCCGCGGTCAGCATCTGGTCGATGAACCAGGCGCGATCCTCGACCAGCCGCCGCACGCTGCGACCCGCCAGGAAGCGCTCATCGAGGGTGGCGTTCGCGGAACGGATGAATTTCTTGAAGGCCGCGATGGGGCTGGCTTTCAGCGAAAGCTCAGCCTGAAACTGGCCGGCGTCGAACAACTCCGAATCGACCTGGGGCATGGGCGCTCACTCACGCAGAAACGCGGGGAAAGGTTTCGTCCTTTCTCAGGGTCAGGATCTCGTAACCCTCTTCGGTGACCAGCACCGTGTGCTCCCACTGCGCGGACAGCTTGCGGTCCTTGGTGATGGCGGTCCAGCCATCGCCCAGCAGGCGGGTCTCGTAGCGCCCCTGGTTGATCATCGGCTCGATGGTGAAGATCATCCCGGCCTGCAGCTCCAGGCCCGTGCCGGCGCGCCCGTAGTGCACCACCTGCGGCTCCTCGTGGAAACCCTTGCCGATGCCGTGGCCACAGTATTCGCGCACCACCGAGAAGCCGTTCTTCTCGGCGTGCTTCTGGATGATCTCGCCGATGTCGCCCAGGCGCGCACCCGGGCGGACGAGGGAGATACCTTTATAGAGGCACTCCTGGGTGACCTGGCACAGCCGATCCGCCCACTCGGGCACGTCGCCCACCAGGTACATCTTGCTGGTGTCGCCGTGGTAGCCGTCCTTGATGACGGTGATGTCCACATTCATGATGTCGCCGCTCTTGAGCGGCTTGTCATTGGGAATGCCATGGCAGACCACGTGATTCAACGAGGTGCAGATGGATTTCGGATAGCCCTTGTAGTTCAGCGGCGCGGGGATGGCCTGCTGCACGTTGACGATGTAGTCGTGGGCCAGGCGATCCAGTTCCTCGGTAGTGATGCCGGGACGCACATGCGCGTCCAGCATTTCCAGCACCTCGGCGGCCAACTGGCCGGCGACGCGCATCTTGGCGATGTCTTCAGGGGTCTTCAGGATGACGGTCATCGGAAATCTCTAGGTATCACGCCGGGTGTTAGCTTTCGATCCGCTATTCTATCAGGTCTGGCGGTCGCGCTGGAGCTGCCGCGGCATCGGTTGCGCCCGGCAGTCGGCAATCGCCGCTGGTGGTATGCCGCGAGGCGTGATATAAAGTCGCGCGCTTTTTCGGGGTCAAGCCCCTTGATGCGCTCCTAACCCCACACACGCATCGACACGATGACCTGGGTGCTTCCCGATGGGAAGTTGGTCATTGGGATGCGTGGAGGCCCAACCCGACTACGAGGAACATCTAATGTCTCAAGTCTCCATGCGTGACATGCTGAAAGCCGGCGTGCATTTCGGCCACCAAACCCGTTACTGGAACCCGAAGATGGGCAAGTACATCTTCGGCGCGCGCAACAAGATCCACATCATCAACCTCGAAAAGACCCTGCCGATGTTCAACGAGGCCCTGACCTTCGTTGAGCGCCTGGCTTCCGGCAAGAACAAGATCCTGTTCGTCGGCACCAAGCGTTCCGCCGGCAAGATCGTGCGCGAAGAAGCCGCCCGTTGCGGTCAGCCCTTCGTCGACCATCGCTGGTTGGGCGGCATGCTGACCAACTACAAGACCATCCGTGCCTCGATCAAGCGTCTGCGCGATCTGGAAATCCAGTCCCAGGACGGTACTTTCGACAAGCTGACCAAGAAAGAAGCCCTGATGCGTACCCGTGACCTCGAGAAGCTCGAGCGCAGCCTGGGTGGTATCAAGGACATGGGCGGCCTGCCGGACGCGCTGTTCGTCGTCGATGTCGACCACGAGCGCATTGCCATCACCGAAGCCAACAAGCTGGGCATCCCGGTCATCGGCGTCGTCGATACCAACAGCAGCCCGGAAGGCGTGGACTACGTCATTCCCGGTAACGACGACGCCTTCCGCGCCGTTCAGCTGTACCTGAGCAGCGTCGCCGACGCTGTGATCCGTGGCGGCAGCAACGCCGGCGCGGGCGAAGCTTTCGTCGAAGAAGCCGCTGCCGAAGCCGTCGAGGGCTAAGCGAAACGACCCTCCGGGTCGAGTGGTTCGACGTGCGAGAAGGGGGCCTAGCCCCCTTTTTGCCTACTAGCGTTTCATTGGCTCCGTCATCGTGCGGAGTGACCTCGAAACCGTTTCAAGAGGATTTCAAACATGGCAGAAATCACTGCAGCCCTGGTCAAAGAACTGCGCGAGCGTACCGGCCAAGGCATGATGGATTGCAAGAAGGCCCTGGCCGCTGCCGGTGGCGACATCGAGAAGGCCATCGACGACATGCGTGCCGCTGGCGCCATCAAGGCCGCCAAGAAAGCCGGTAACGTGGCTGCCGAAGGCTCCATCGCGGTCAAGGTCGCCGACGACCACAAGGCTGCCGTCATCATCGAAGTCAACTCCCAGACCGATTTCCTGGCTCTGCAGGACGACTTCAAAGGCTTCGTTGCCGCCAGCCTGGACAAGGCCTTCGCCGAGAAGATGAGCGATGCCGCTCCGCTGATCGCCGCTCAGGAAGGTGCTCGTGAAGCCCTGGTCGCCAAGTGCGGCGAGAACGTCAACATCCGTCGCCTGACCCGCGTCGAAGGCGATGTGGTTGGCGCCTACCTGCACGGTCATCGCATCGGTGTGGTCGTCACCCTGCAAGGCGGCACCGCCGAACTGGCCAAGGAAATCGCCATGCACGTCGCGGCGAGCAACCCCCAGTTCCTGAACCCCTCCCAGGTTTCCGAAGACGCCATCGCCAAGGAAAAGGAAATCTTCCTGGCGCTGAACGCCGACAAGATCGCCGGCAAGCCGGAGAACATCGTGGAGAACATGGTCAAGGGCCGCATCAACAAGTTCCTGGCCGAAGCCAGCCTGGTCGAGCAGCCTTTCATCAAGGACCCGGACGTCAAGGTCGGCGAGCTGGCTAAGAAAGCCGGTGCCGAGATCGTCTCCTTCGTACGCTACGAAGTGGGTGAGGGCATCGAGAAGGCCGAAGTCGACTTCGCTGCCGAAGTCGCTGCCCAGCTGGCTGCCAGCAAGCAGTAAGATCGGCATCCGCTGATGACCAGGAGGCCGCCCGCTTCGAGCGCGCGGCCTCTTTGTCAAATTGGAAGGCACGTCTAGTTTCTCGCCTCCCAAGGAGTTTTTTGCCGATTGGAGTGAACGCAACTACGGTTGCGCTTTCCTATCGCTGGATCAAAATCCCCCGCACATGTTCATCGCCACAGGAGAGAGTGAATGGCACAGCAGATGAGTGGTCGCCAACCCCGTTACAAGCGTATTCTGCTGAAGCTCAGTGGCGAAGCCCTGATGGGAAGTGAAGACTTCGGGATCGACCCGAAGGTGCTGGACCGCATGTCGCTGGAGATCGGGCAACTGGTGGGTATCGGTGTCCAGGTCGGCCTGGTGATCGGCGGTGGCAACCTGTTCCGCGGCGCGGCCCTGTCCGCAGCCGGCATGGATCGCGTCACGGGCGACCACATGGGCATGCTGGCCACGGTGATGAATGCCCTGGCCATGCGCGATGCCCTGGAGCGCTCCAACATTCCCGCGACGGTGATGTCCGCGATCTCCATGGTCGGTGTGACCGACCAGTACGACCGCCGCAAGGCGCTGCGCCAGCTGAAGGATGGCGAGGTCGTCATCTTCTCCGCGGGTACCGGCAACCCCTTCTTCACCACCGATTCGGCCGCCTGTCTGCGGGCGATCGAGGTGGAAGCCGACCTGGTGCTAAAGGCCACCAAGGTGGATGGTGTATACACGGCGGATCCCTTCAAGGATCCCAATGCCGAAAAATTCGAGCGTCTCACCTACGATGAGGTGCTCGACCGCAAACTGGGCGTCATGGATCTCACGGCCATCTGTCTCTGCCGTGACCACAGCATGCCCCTGCGGGTCTTCAACATGAACAAGCCCGGCGCCCTGCTCAACATCGTGGTGGGTGGCGGCGAGGGTACCCTGATCGAGGAGGGAACAGCATGATCGACGAAATCAAGAAGGACGCGCAGGCGCGCATGACCAAGACCCTGGAGGCGCTGGGTCACACCTTTGCCAAGATTCGCACCGGACGTGCCCATCCAAGCATCCTGGATAGCGTCATGGTTTCCTACTACGGCAGTGATACCCCGCTGCGCCAAGTAGCCAACGTCACCGTCGAGGACTCGCGCACCCTGGCGCTGAGCGTGTTCGACAAGAGCATGATCCAGGCCGTGGAAAAGGCCATCATGACCTCGGACCTCGGGCTGAACCCGGCGACCGCGGGCACCACCATCCGCGTGCCGATGCCGGCGCTGACCGAGGAAACCCGCAAGGGTTACACCAAGCAGGCCCGTGCCGAGGCGGAGCAGGCGCGCGTGTCGGTGCGCAACATCCGTCGCGATGCCCTGGCCCAGCTCAAGGATCTGCTCAAGGAAAAGGAAATCAGCGAGGACGAAGACCGCCGTGCGCAGGACGAAGTCCAGAAGCTGACGGACAAGTACGTCGCCGAGGTGGACAAGGCTCTGGAGGCCAAAGAAGCCGACCTGATGGCCGTTTGACAACGATTGGGACGTAGCATGGGCATGAGCAAGCCAGGCAAGGTGGTGCCGCGTCACGTGGCGATCATCATGGACGGGAACAATCGCTGGGCGCGCCGTAGGTTGCTGCCCGGTGTCGCCGGTCACAAGGCCGGGGTCGATGCCGTACGGGCGGTCATCGAGGTCTGCGGCGACGCGGGCGTCGAGGTGCTCACGCTGTTCGCCTTTTCCAGCGAGAACTGGCGGCGCCCGGCCGACGAGGTCGGGGCCCTGATGGAGCTGTTCCTGTCCGCCCTGCGCCGGGAAGCCAAGAAGCTGCATCAGAACGGCATCCGCCTGCGCATCATCGGCGACCGCTCGCTGTTCCATCCGGAGCTGCAGGCCGCCATGGCGGAAGTCGAGGCGCTCACGGCCCATCACACCCGTTTCGTGTTGCAGATCGCCGCCAACTACGGCGGCCAGTGGGATATCACCCAGGCCGCCCAGCAGCTGGCGTCGCAGGTCCAGCAGGGTAGCCTGCAGCCGGCGGACATCACGCCGGAGTTGCTGCAGGGATGTCTCGCGACCGCTGACTTGCCGTTGCCCGATCTGTGCATCCGTACCGGTGGCGAGCGGCGGGTGAGCAACTTCCTGCTCTGGCAGATCGCCTACGCCGAGCTATATTTTTCCGACCTCTTCTGGCCGGACTTCAAGCACGAAGCCATGCAGGCAGCCCTGGCTGACTTCGCCACTCGCCAGCGGCGTTTCGGCCGGACCTGCGAACAGGTGGAAGCGGAGCTACGCGCCTAATGCTGAAACAGCGAGTTATCACGGCGATGGTGCTGTTGCCCATCGCTCTGGCCGGGTTTTTCTGGCTGGAAGGGGCGGCGTTCGCGCTGTTCATCGGTGCGGTGGTGGTGCTGGGCGCCTGGGAATGGTCCCGCCTGGCCGGTCTCGAGGCGCAGCCCCTGCGCTGTGCCTACGCCGCCATCGTCGCGCTGGCGCTGTTGGTGTGCTGGACGCTTCCCGCGGGTGCTCACGGACTGCTGTTCATCAGCCTCGCCTGGTGGCTGTACGCGACCGTGCTGGTGCTGACCTATCCGGACAGTGCTCGCGCCTGGCAGGCGCCCTGGCGGCGGCTGCTCATCGGGCTGGTGGTGCTGGTCCCGGCCTGGCAGGGTCTGATGCTGCTCAAGGCGGCACCGGGCGGCAATCTGCTGATTCTCGAAGTGATGATGCTGGTCTGGCTGGCCGACATCTTCGCCTATTTCTCCGGACGGGCCTTTGGCAAGCGCAAGCTGGCGCCGGCCGTGAGCCCCGGCAAGAGCTGGGAAGGCCTCTATGGTGGCCTGGCCGCCGCGCTGGTCGCGACCCTGGTGCTCGGCCTGGTCCGCGGTTGGGGGCTGGGCGATCTGCTGCAGGCGCTCATCGGTGCCGCCTGCGTGGTGCTCATCTCCGTCGTCGGTGATCTCACCGAAAGCATGTTCAAGCGCCAGGCCGGCCTCAAGGACAGCAGCCAGCTGCTGCCGGGGCATGGCGGGGTGCTGGATCGTATCGACAGCCTGACGGCCGCGGTACCGCTGTTCGCGCTACTGCTCTGGTGGGCTGGCTGGGGTGTGCAGTGAGTCTCCAGCGCCTGTGCGTTCTTGGCGCCACCGGGTCCATCGGCGCCAGTACCCTGGACGTGGTGGCGCAGCATCCGCAGCGGTACGAAATCTTCGCCCTCAGCGGCCATCGCCGTCTGGATGAGCTGGCCGAACTCTGCCAGAGGTTCCGCCCGCGTTGCGTAGCCGTGCCGGATGAGGCTTCCGCCGAGCGCTTGCAGCTGCTGCTCCAGACGGCCGGCGCCTCGCCCGACATCCTCATCGGCGAGTCCGGGCTGGAGGCCATTGCCGCCCACCCGCAGGTCGATACCGTCATGGCGGCGATCGTCGGTGCGGCGGGCCTCAAGCCCACGCTGGCGGCGGTCAAGGCCGGCAAGCGGGTACTGCTCGCCAACAAGGAAGCGCTGGTCATGAGCGGTGCGCTGTTCATCGAGGCCGTGCGCGCCAGTGGCGCGACGCTGCTGCCGATCGACAGCGAGCACAATGCCATCTTCCAATGCCTGGCCGATCCTGCCACGCCGGGTCTGGCCGCCAAGGGCGTGCGTCGCATCCTGTTGACTGCCTCGGGTGGCCCCTTCCGCCAGACGCCTGCCGAGCTGTTGCGGGATGTCACTCCCGATCAGGCTTGTGCCCATCCCAAGTGGTCCATGGGGCGCAAGATCTCGGTGGATTCCGCGACCCTGATGAACAAGGGGCTCGAACTGATCGAGGCCTGCTGGTTGTTCGATGCCGCCCCGGCTCAGGTCGAAGTGGTCATCCATCCCCAGAGTGTCATCCACTCCCTGGTGGACTACGTGGACGGCTCGGTGCTGGCTCAGCTGGGCAATCCCGACATGCGTACGCCCATCGCCCATGCCCTGGCGTGGCCGGAACGCATAACGTCCGGCGTCGCGGCGCTCGATCTGTTCGAGATCGGTCGGCTCGAATTCGAGCGGCCCGATGAAGAGCGCTTTCCTTGTCTGCGCCTGGCGCGCGAGGCGGCCCAGGCGGGCGGCTGCCTGCCGGCGACGCTCAATGCGGCCAACGAAGTCGCCGTCGAGGCCTTCCTCGCAGGTCGGTTGGGCTTCACCGAAATCCCCCGGCTGATCGAATCGGTGCTCCAGCGCACGGTACCGTGCCCGGCGGACAATCTCGACACGGTCTTCGCGGCCGACGCCACCGCTCGGCGGTTGGCGCAGGCCTGGTTGTCGAGTCGCTGATCCGGCGCCTCGACACCCGGTCCGCGAGTCCGCAGAATCTGCACACTGAGGTAGCGGAGGCAGCCAATGTCCATCCTGTACACGATTCTGGGAACCCTGGTCGCCCTAGGCGTCCTGGTGACCATCCATGAGTACGGCCATTTCTGGACGGCGCGGCGTTGCGGCGTCAAGGTGCTGCGCTTCTCGGTAGGCTTCGGCAAGCCCCTGCTGCGCTGGCACGACCGCCACGGCACCGAATTCGTGGTCGCGGCCATTCCCCTGGGTGGCTACGTCAAGATGCTGGACGAACGCGAGGCGCCGGTGCCGCCAGAAGAGCAGCACGCCGCCTTCAATCGTAAGACCGTTCGCCAGCGTATCGCCATCGTCGCCGCCGGACCCATCGCCAACTTCCTGCTGGCCATCCTGTTCTTCTGGTTGCTGGCCATGCTGGGGTCCCAGCAGCCGCGTCCGGTGGTGGGTGCGGTCGTTGCCGGCACGCTGGCGGCCCAGGCGGGTATCCCGGTCGGCGCCGAATTGACCGCGGTCGACGATGAGCCGGTGGACAGCTGGTCGGCGGTCAACCTGCGACTGGTCGATCGGCTGGGCGAGAGCGGGCCGCTGCGGCTGAGCTACGTCGTTCCTGGCACCACGGCGGAGCAGGGTAGCGTCATCGAGCTGCAGTCCTGGCTGCGCGGTGCCGAGGATCCGGATCCCATCCAGGCCCTGGGGCTGCGACCCTGGCGGCCCCGCATGCCGGCGGTCTTCGCCGAACTCGATCCCGCGGGTCCTGCCCAGGCGGCCGGCTTGCAGACCGGCGACCGCCTGGTCGCCCTGGACGACCAGGCCATCGACGACTGGCAGCAGGCCGTGGAGTGGGTGAGGGCTCATCCCAATCGTCAGATCAAACTGACCTACGAGCGCCAGGGTCAGCAGCACGATGTCTCCCTGCGTCTGGGCGCGCGGCGGGTCGATAACGCCGAGGCGGGCTACCTCGGTGCCGGTGTGGCCCCGGTCAAGTGGCCCGCGGAAATGGTTCGCGAAATCAGCTACGGACCCGTGGCAGCCGTGGGCGAAGGCATTGCCCGTACCTGGCAGATGAGCGTGCTGACGCTGGTTTCCCTGAAGAAGATGCTCTTGGGAGAGCTGTCGGTAAAAAACTTGAGCGGGCCGATAACCATTGCTAAAGTGGCGGGCGCTTCCGCTCAGTCGGGCCTGGGGGATTTTCTCAATTTCCTGGCGTACTTGAGCATAAGCCTGGGGGTTCTGAATCTGTTGCCTATCCCCGTGCTCGACGGTGGTCACCTGGTGTTCTACTTCGTCGAGTGGATTCGCGGGCGGCCCTTGTCCGAGCGCGTGCAGACCTGGGGCATGCAGATCGGTATTAGCCTCGTCGTGGGTGTGATGCTGCTGGCCTTGGTCAATGACCTCGGTCGCCTCTGACACTCTGCTGATTGCCGAATCTGCCGCCCAGTGCGGCAGATTCTTTATTTGCCAGTTGGAATAAAAGGGACTCATGAAACGCCTGCTGCTACCTGCGGTAATAGCCGCGCTGATGATCGGCGAGGTACACGCCGAGTCCTTCACCATCTCCGATATCCGTGTCAACGGACTGCAACGAGTATCGTCCGGCAGCGTCTTCGGTGCCCTGCCGCTGAACGTCGGCGAGGCCGTCGACGACAACAAGCTGGCCGAAGCCTCCCGGTCGCTGTTCCGCACCGGTTTCTTCCAGGACATCCAGTTGGGCCGTGACGGCAACGTCCTGGTGGTCAACGTCGTCGAGCGTCCGTCCATTTCCAGCATCACTTTGGAAGGGAACAAGGCGATCTCCACCGATGACCTGATGAAAGGGCTCAAGCAGGCCGGCCTCGCCGAAGGCGAGATATTCCAGCGCGCGACGCTCGAAGGCGTCCGCAACGAGCTGCTGCGCCAGTACGTCGCCCAGGGGCGCTATTCCGCCAGCATCGACACCGAGGTGGTGCCCCAGCCGCGCAACCGCGTGCAACTGAAGATCACCATCAACGAGGGCGAGGTGGCTACCATCTCCCACGTCAACGTGGTGGGCAACACGGTCTTCCCCGAAGACGATCTGACCTCGCTGTTCGAGCTCAAGCCGAGCAACTGGCTGTCGTTCTTCCGTAACGATGACAAGTACTCTCGGGAAAAGCTGTCGGGTGACCTGGAGCGACTGCGCTCCTACTACCTCGACCGTGGCTACATCAACATGGACATCACCTCGACCCAGGTGTCCATCACGCCCGACAAGAAGCACGTCTACATCACGGTCAACGTCAACGAAGGGCAGAAGTACACCGTTCGTGAGGTAAAGCTGTCCGGTGACCTCAAAGTGCCGGAGGAAGAGCTGCGCAAGCTGATGCTGGTCCAGCCGGGCCAGGTCTTCTCGCGCAAGGTGATGACCACCACCTCGGACCTGATCACTCGCCGTCTGGGCAACGAGGGTTACACCTTCGCCAACGTCAACGGTCTGCCCGAGCCCCACGACGACGATCACAGCGTGTCCCTGACCTACGTGGTCGATCCGGGCAAGCGCGCCTACGTCAATCGCATCAACTTCCGCGGTAACACCAAGACCGAGGACGAGGTGCTGCGTCGCGAGATGCGCCAGATGGAAGGTGGTTGGGCTTCCACCTATCTCATCGACCAGTCCAAGACTCGTCTCGAGCGTCTGGGCTACTTCAAGGAGGTCAAGGTCGAGACGCCTCAGGTGCCTGGCACCGACGACATGGTCGACGTGAACTACAACGTCGAGGAGCAACCCTCCGGCTCCATCACCGCCAGCGTCGGCTTCGCCCAGAGCGCCGGCCTGATCCTCGGTGGTTCCATCAGCCAGAACAACTTCCTGGGTACCGGTAACCAGGTCAGCATCGGTCTGACCCGCTCCCAGTACCAGAGCCGCTACAACTTCAGTTTCACCGATCCCTACTTCACGCCAGACGGCGTGAGCCTTGGCTACAACATCTTCTATCGCAGCACCGACTACAGCAAGCTGTACGACAGTGACGTCTCCTATTACTCGATCAACAGCCTGGGTACCGGTGTCACCCTGGGTTATCCGATCAGCGAGACCTCGCGTCTGACCTACGGGCTGAGCGTGCAGAACGACGAGATCAACCCCGGTACCTACAGTGCCGACGAGATCTATGACTTCGTCGAGCGCGAAGGGAAGGACTTCACCAACTTCAAGGCCAGCATCGGCTGGTCGAGCTCCACGCTCAACCGTGGCGTCTTGCCGACCCGGGGTGCTTCCCAGAGCCTGACCGGCCAGATCACCATCCCCGGCAGCGACCTGAGCTTCTACAAGCTCGACTACCGTGGCCAGCTGTTCACGCCGCTGACCGATAACACCGCGTTGCGCTTCCACACCGAGCTGGGTTACGGCGACGGCTATGGCAGCACCGATGGCCTGCCGTTCTACGAGAACTACTACGCCGGTGGTTTCAACTCCGTGCGCGGCTTCGAAGACAGCAGCCTGGGCCCACGCACCACGCCGCCGGGGAATCCGCCGACCTATGGCGCCCAGGGTCAGGGCTACCGCGATCGCGACAAGTCCGAGGCCTTCGGTGGTAACGTCCTCATCACCGGCGGCGTGGAATATCTCTTCCCGCTACCCTTCGTGAAGGATCAGAAGTCCCTGCGCACCGTGCTGTTCTGGGACGTGGGTAACGTGTTCAGCACCAAGTGCTATCTGAACACCACGCAGAATTGCGGCGACGTCAGCCTCTCGAACATGGCGAGCTCGGTCGGCGTCGGTTTGACCTGGGTAACCGCCCTGGGTCCGCTGAGCTTCAGCCTCGGCGTGCCGGTCAAGAAGCCGGGCAATTCCGATCCGCAGGTCTTCCAGTTCTCGCTGGGTCAGACGTTCTGACCCAGGCTACACCTTTGCGCTTCACGCAGGAGTCAACTGTGCACAAGTACACCCGTTACGCTCTGTTCGCTGCCGTTCTCGTCGCTGCTCCGGTGTTCGCCGACACCAAGATCGCGGTCCTCAACTATCAGATGGCCCTGCTGGAATCGGACGCCGCCAAGAAGTACGCGGTCGACTCCGAGAAGAAGTTCGGTCCCCAGCTGAACAAGCTCAAGACCCTGGAAAGCTCCGCCAAGGACATCCAGGACCGGCTGAACAAGGGCGGCGACAAGATGGCCGAGGCCGAGCGTACCCGTCTGGAGAACGACTTCCGCCAGAAGGCACGTGACTTCCAGTTCCAGTCCAAGGAACTCAACGACGCCAAGGCTGCCTCCGATCGCGACATGCTCAAGCTGCTCAAGCCGCGCCTGGACAAGGCCGTGGAAGAGGTGTTGAAGAAGGGCGATTACGATCTGGTACTCGAGCGTGGTGCCGTGGTCGACGTGAAGCCGCAGTACGACATCACCCGCCAGGTGATCGAGCGGATGAACGCAGGTCGTTAATGAGCCATCCGACCTTCACGCTGGGCGAACTGGCGCAGTGGCTGGAAAGCCGCCAGTTGACCGCGGAGTTGCGCGGATCGCCCGAGCGCGTGGTGACCGGCCTGGCCACCCTGCCGGAAGCCGGTCCCGACCAGTTGAGTTTCCTCGCCAATCCGCAATACCGCCGTTACCTGCCCGATACCCGGGCTGGTGCGGTGCTGTTGTCGGAAAAGGACGCCGACGGCTATGCCGGCGACGCCCTGATCCTGGCCAACCCCTATCTCGCCTACGCGCGGTTGTCCCATCTGTTCGACCGCAAGCCGCGTAGCGCGGCTGGCATCCATCCCACGGCCGTGGTCGCGGCGGATGCCGTCGTCGATCCGACCGCCGCCATCGGTCCCTACGTGGTGATCGAGGCGCAGGCACGGATCGGTGCCGGTGTCAGCCTGGGTGCCCACTGCGTGGTGGGTGCGCGTAGCGTCATCGGCGCCGACAGCTGGCTGGCGCCACGGGTCACCCTCTATCACGACGTGATCCTCGGCGAACGCGCCGTGGTGCAGTCCGGGGCCGTAATCGGGGCCGAAGGCTTCGGTTTCGCCAACGAGCGTGGCCAGTGGCAGAAGATCGCCCAGTTGGGTGGCGTGTTGATCGGTGATGACGTCGAGATAGGTGCCAATACCACCATTGATCGTGGCGCCCTGGCCAATACCGTCATCAGCGACGGCGTCAAGCTGGATAACCAGATCATGATCGCGCACAACGTCCAGGTCGGTGAGCACACCGCCATGGCTGCCTGCGTGGGCATTTCCGGCAGTACCAAGATCGGCAAGCACTGCACCATCGCCGGTGGCGTGGGCATGGTTGGTCACATCGAGGTATGCGACAACGTCTTCGTCACCGGCATGACCATGGTGACGCGCTCCATCACCGAGCCAGGCGCCTATTCCTCCGGTACGGCCATGCAGCCGGCCGGGGAATGGAAGAAGAGCGCGGCGCGCATTCGCCACCTCGACGACATGGCTCGCCGTCTGCAACATCTGGAAAAAATCGTTGCTACCGTGACCTCGCGGGATGACGCTGCTTCTGATGCTTGATTGCGCATCGGATGTTTCCCCTTTTTGAACAGGCCTTCCCCGACCATGATGGACATCAACGAGATCCGTGAATATCTCCCGCACCGCTATCCCTTTTTGTTAGTGGATCGCGTGACGGAGCTGGATATCGAAGCCAAGCGCATTCGCGCCTACAAGAACGTCAGCATCAACGAGCCGTTCTTCACCGGCCATTTCCCGCAGCACCCGATCATGCCGGGCGTGCTCATCGTCGAGGCGATGGCCCAGGCCGCTGGCGTGCTGGGCTTCAAGATGATGAATTCCTCGCCCGCCGATGGCACCCTGTACTACTTCGTCGGATCGGATAAGCTGCGGTTTCGCCAGCCGGTGACGCCGGGCGACCAACTGGTCCTCGAAGCCCGCTTCCTCAGCACCAAGCGTGGCATCTGGAAATTCGAATGCCAAGCCAGCGTGGACGACAAGCCCGTCTGCTCGGCCGAAATCATCTGCGCGGAACGCAAGCTATGACGTTGATCGACTCCAGGGCTATCGTCGACCCCCAGGCACGGCTCGCCGCCGATGTCCAGGTCGGCCCCTGGTCGATCATCGGGCCGGATGTCGAGATAGGCGAGGGGACCGTGATAGGTCCGCACGTCATTCTCAAGGGCCCGACCGTCATTGGTCGTCACAACCGGATTTACCAGTTTTCCTCGATCGGCGAAGACACGCCCGATCTGAAGTACCGGGGTGAGCCGACACGGCTGCGTATCGGCGATCACAACGTCATTCGCGAAGGGGTCACCATCCATCGCGGTACTGTGCAGGATCGTGAAGAGACCACCATCGGTGACCACAATCTGCTGATGGCCTATGTGCACATCGGGCACGACAGCGTGATCGGCAACCATTGCATCCTGGTCAACAACACTGCGCTCGCCGGGCACGTGCATGTGGACGACTGGGCGATCCTGTCCGGCTATACCCTGGTGCACCAGTTCTGCCGCATCGGCGCCCACAGCTTCTCGGGCATGGGTACCGCGATCGGTAAGGACGTACCGGCCTACGTGACGGTGTTCGGCAACCCGGCCGAAGCGCGCAGCATGAACTTCGAAGGCATGCGTCGGCGTGGTTTTTCGACCGAGGCCATCCAGACGCTGCGGCGCTGCTACAAGGTGGTCTACCGCCAGGGCCTGACCGTCGACGAGGCCCTGCGCGAACTGGAGCCCGTGGCCCAGCAATTTCCCGAAGTGGCGGTGTTCCGCGATTCCATCCAGAGTGCCACGCGTGGCATCACCCGCTGAGTTCGCCCAGCGTCCCCTGCGGGTGGCGCTGGTGGCAGGAGAGGCGTCGGGTGACCTGCTGGGCGCCGGTCTCATGCAGGCGTTGCGCGCGCAGCATCCGCACATCGAATTCATGGGCGTCGGCGGACCGCGGATGGAAGCCGAGGGCCTGGTATCCGAGTTTCCCATGGAGCGCCTGGCGGTCATGGGGCTGGTCGAGGTGCTTGGTCGTCTGCGTGAACTCCTGGGTCGGCGCAAGGCGCTGATCGCCCAGTTGCTCGCGGCTCGACCGGACGTCTTCATCGGCATCGATGCCCCGGATTTCGTCCTGGAGATCGAGGCCCAGCTGCATGGTGCCGGGATACCAGCGGTGCACTACGTCAGTCCTTCGGTGTGGGCCTGGCGGCAAAAGCGGGTGCTGAAGATTCGCGACGGCTGCGACCTGATGCTGACCCTGTTCCCCTTCGAAGCCCGCTTCTACGAAGAGCAGCGGGTGCCGGTGCGCTTCGTTGGCCATCCGCTGGCCGACACCATTCCCTTCGACAGCGACCGCCGGGCGGCCAGGCAGTCCCTGGGGCTGCCGGAAGAGGGGAAGGTTATCGCCCTGCTGCCTGGTAGTCGCGGTGGTGAGGTGGGGCGCCTGGGTGCGCTATTCCTGGATGCTGCGGCGCTATTGTTGGCCAAGCGTCCCGACGTGCGCTTCGTGCTGCCCTGTGCCAATGCCGCGCGGCGGGCGCAGGTGGAGCAACTGCTGGAAGGGCGACCGCCTTTGCCGCTGCTGTTGACCGATGGTCGTTCCCACGAGGTACTGGCCGCCTGTGATGGCGTGCTGATCGCTTCGGGCACCGCGACCCTGGAAACGTTGCTGTTCAAGCGGCCCATGGTGGTGGCCTATCGGGTGGCACCCCTGACCTATCTGATCCTCAAGCAGTTGGTGAAGAGTCCCTATATCTCGCTGCCCAACCTGCTGGCTGGGCGCAAGCTGGTGCCCGAGTTGATCCAGCACGAGGCGACGCCGGAGCACCTGGTGGCCGAGCTGCTGCCATTGCTGGAGCGGCCGGAGCAGCAGACCGACAGTTTCGCTGCCATCCATCACAGCCTGAGACGCGATGCGTCGGTACAGGCGGCCAGCGCCGTGCTAGCGCTCTTGCGGGAGCGCGGCTGATGCAGCTGGGGCTGGATTTCAACCTAGTGGAGGCGCTGGTTGCCGGGGTGGACGAAGTGGGTCGCGGTCCGCTGTGCGGCGCCGTAGTCACGGCTGCGGTGATCCTCGATCCGGGTAAGCCCATTCTAGGGCTGAACGATTCGAAGAAGCTGTCGCTGACTCGCCGTGAGGCCCTGTTCGACGAAATCCAGGAAAAGGCCCTGGCCTGGTGCGTTGCCCGGGCCGAGGTCGCCGAGATCGACAGGTTGAACATCCTGCACGCCACCATGCTGGCCATGCAGCGCGCCGTGGAAGGCCTGGCGGTCCAGCCACGGTTGGCGTTGATCGATGGCAATCGCTGTCCCAAGCTGGCCGTGCCCAGTTCGCCGGTGGTGAAGGGCGATAGCCAGGTGCCGGCGATCGCCGCCGCCTCGATCCTGGCCAAGGTGACCCGCGACCGCGAAATGCAGGTCTTGGATGCGCTCTATCCGGGCTACGGCCTGGCCGGCCACAAGGGCTATCCCACGGCCGAGCATCTGGATGCCCTCCGGCGCCTGGGGCCGACGCCCATTCACCGGCGTTCCTTCGCGCCGGTACGGGACGCCTGGCTGGCGCTCGAGACCCAGGCCTCGACCCAGATCATCGCGACCTACTGACAGCCGTCGCAGCGGTCTGCCCCTAGGCTTATGTCTGAAAAGTGCCTGTGCTCGGCCATGTGGCGTTAATAGTCCGCTGGGTCGCCAGTCCGATCGGAATGCTCATTTACCATCCGTAAACTCCGCTTCCTCACGGATTTTTGCCAAGCCTGACCGTCACTCGACTACTTTTCAGACAAGCCCAGGCTCGACTATCCGGTACAATCTCGCGCCTCAAGCATCAAGGGGTCTTTGCCATGTCCGCATCCTTCGTCCACCTGCGTCTACACACGGAATACTCCCTGGTCGACGGGATCGTGCGGGTGAAGGGGCTGGTCAAGGCCGCCGAAGCGGCCGGCATGCCGGCGGTCGCCGTGACCGACCAGGGCAACCTCTGTTCGCTGGTCAAGTTCTACAAGGCGGCCATGGGCGCGGGTATCAAGCCCATCGCCGGAGCGGACATCTGGCTGGCCGGCCTGGACAGCGATGCCCCCCTGACCCGGATGTCCCTCCTGGTGATGAACGCCAAGGGCTATCGCAACCTCACCGAACTGCTGTCGCGCGGCTTCCAGGAAGGCCAGCGCGAAGGCCAGATCATCATCCAGCGTGACTGGGTGAAGGAAGCGAACGAAGGCTTGATCGCCCTGTCCGGGGCCAAGGAGGGGGAAATCGGCCTGGCGCTGCTGGAAGGCGACCTGGTCCTGGCCGATCGGCTGTTCGCGGAATGGCAGGCGGTCTTCCAGGATCGCTTCTATCTGGAGGTGCAGCGTACCGAGCGAGCCGGTGACGAAGAGCATTTGCATGCCGCCGTGGCCCTGGCCGATCGCTGCGGTGGTGCGCTGGTGGCGACCAACGACGTGCGCTTTCTCAAGGCCGAGGACTTCGAGGCCCACGAGACCCGCGTCTGCATCGGTGAAGGTCGCCCGCTGGACGACCCTCGCCGCGAGCGCAAGTACAGCGACCAGCAGTACCTGAAGTCGGCGGCCGAGATGACCGAGCTGTTCAGCGACCTGCCGGAGGCGCTGGAAAACACCGTCGAGATCGCCAAGCGCTGCAACATCGAGATCCAGCTGGGCAAGTACTTCCTGCCCAACTTCCCGATTCCCAACGGGATGACCATCAACGACTACCTGCGCCACGTGTCCTTCGAGGGCCTGGAAGAGCGCCTGGCCGTGCTCTGGCCACGGGAAACCACGCCCAACTACGAGGAGAAGCGCCAGGAGTACGTCGACCGGCTCAACTTCGAGCTCGACATCATCATCCAGATGGGCTTCCCCGGCTACTTCCTCATCGTGATGGACTTCATCAAGTGGGCGAAGAACAACGGTGTGCCGGTCGGCCCCGGCCGGGGCTCGGGTGCCGGCTCCCTGGTGGCCTATGTACTGAAGATCACCGACCTCGATCCGCTGGCCTACGACCTGCTGTTCGAGCGCTTCTTGAATCCCGAACGGATCTCCATGCCCGACTTCGACGTCGACTTCTGCATGGACGGTCGTGATCGGGTGATCGACTACGTGGCCGACCTGTACGGGCGCGAGGCGGTGAGCCAGATCATCACCTTCGGCACCATGGCGGCCAAGGCGGTGGTGCGCGACGTGGCACGGGTGCAGGGCAAGTCCTACGGCCTGGCCGATCGCCTGTCGAAGATGATTCCCTTCGAAGTGGGCATGACCCTGCAGAAGGCCTACGAGCAGGAGGAGCCGCTGCGCGACTTCCTGGCGACCGACGAGGACGCCAAGGAAATCTGGGACATGGCCCTGAAGCTCGAGGGCATCACCCGGGGTACCGGAAAGCACGCCGGGGGCGTGGTGATCGCGCCGACCAAGCTGACCGATTTCTCGCCCATCGCCTGTGACGAGGACGGCAACGGTCTGGTGACCCAGTTCGACAAGGATGACGTCGAGCAGGCCGGCCTGGTCAAGTTCGACTTCCTCGGTCTGCGTACCCTGACCATCATCAAGTGGGCGCTGGAGACGATCAATCGCGAACAGGCCAAGCAGGGTCTCGAACCGATCAACATCGACTTCATTCCACTGGATGACAAGCCGACCTACGCCTTGCTGCAGAAGGCCGAGACCACTGCCGTCTTCCAGCTGGAATCCCGCGGCATGAAGGAGCTGATCAAGAAGCTCAAGCCGGACTGCCTGGAAGACCTCATCGCCCTGGTGGCGCTGTTTCGCCCGGGTCCGCTGCAGTCGGGCATGGTGGACGACTTCATCAACCGCAAGCACGGCCGCGCCGAGCTGGCCTATCCGCACCCGGACTACCAGTACGACGGCCTGCAGCCGGTGCTGGCGCCCACCTACGGCATCATCCTCTACCAGGAGCAGGTGATGCAGATCGCCCAGGTCATGGGGGGCTATACCCTGGGCCAGGCGGACATGCTGCGCCGGGCCATGGGCAAGAAGAAGCCCGAGGAGATGGCCAAGCAGCGCGGCGGCTTCATCGAAGGCTGCGCCAACAACGGCATCGATGCCGATCTGGCGGGCAACATCTTCGACCTGGTGGAGAAATTCGCCGGTTATGGCTTCAACAAGTCTCACTCGGCCGCCTATGGCCTGGTCTCCTACCAGACCGCCTGGCTGAAGACCCACCATCCGGCGCCCTTCATGGCGGCGGTACTGTCGGCGGACATGCACAACACCGACAAGGTGGTGATCCTCATCGAGGAATGCCGCCACATGAAGCTGCGCATCGATACGCCGGACGTGAACATTTCCGAATTCAAGTTCACCGTGAACGAAGGCGGGCGCATCGTCTACGGCCTCGGCGCCATCAAGGGCGTGGGCGAGGGACCGGTGGAGGCCATCGTCGAGGCGCGGGCCGAAGGGCCCTTCAAGGATCTGTTCGACTTCTGTGCCCGCGTCGACCTCAAACGCATCAACAAGCGCACCCTGGAAGCCTTGATCCGCTCCGGGGCCCTGGATCGCCTGGGGCCGCACTACCACGACGAGATCAAGGCCTACCAGGCCACCATCGACCAGAATCGCGCCGTGCTACTGGCCGCCATGGAAGAGGCCATTGCCTCCGCGGAGCAGACCGCGCGCAGCCACGACAGCGGTCACGTCGATCTTTTCGGCGGTGTCTTCGCCGAGCCCGAGGCCGATGTCTATGCCAATCACCGCCGCGCCCGCGAGCTCAATCTCAAGGAGCGTCTGCGCGGCGAGAAGGAGACCCTGGGGCTGTACCTGACCGGTCACCCCATCGAGGAATACGAAGGCGAGGTTCGCCGCCTGGCGCGCCAGCGCATCGTCGACCTCAAGCCGTCGCGCGAGACCCAGACCGTGGCCGGGCTGATCGTCAACCTACGGGTGATGAAGAACAAGCGCGGCGACAAGATGGGCTTCGTCACCCTGGACGACCGCTCCGGGCGCATCGAGGCTTCGCTGTTCGCCGAGGCCTTCAACGCCGCCCAGGCGCTGTTGCAGACCGATGCCCTGGTGATCGTCGAGGGTGAGGTCAGCCAGGATGATTTTTCCGGTGGCCTGCGCCTGCGTGCCAAGCGGGTGCTGGGGCTGGAAGAAGCCCGTACCGCCCTGGCGGAGAGCCTGAGGATCGCGGTGCGCAGCGAGGCCTTGGCGGGGGATCGACTGCGCTGGCTGGGCGAGTTGTGCGGTCGTCATCGTGGCGCCTGCCCGGTCACCATCGACTACCAGGGGCCCACCGCGCGGGCGCTGCTGCAGTTCGGTGAGAACTACCGGATCGACCCGGCCGACGGCCTGATTCAAACCCTGCGTGACCAGTTCGGCAGGGAGAACGTCTTTCTCAACTATCGTTGATGCGGAGCGCCCTGCGCGCTCCTTGCCCGTTTCCGTCAGGAGTCGGTTGGCCGTCTCGTACGGCCGCAGTCTCGACCTGTTGCGCGCTATCCCTTAAGGTATGCGCCCCGGCCCCTGGCTCTCCCTTTAGCTTGCAGAACGCAAAAACGGATGCCCATGAACCCGAACTATCTCGATTTCGAACAGCCTATCGCCGATCTCCAGGCCAAGATCGAAGAACTTCGACTGGTCGGTAACGACAATGCGCTGAACATCAGTGACGAGATCGCCCGGTTGCAGGAGAAGAGCCAGGCGCTCACCAAGAGCATCTTCAGCGACCTGTCCAGCTGGCAGGTGGCTCGTCTGGCGCGTCATCCGCTGCGTCCCTACACCCTCGACTACATCGGCTACCTGTTCAGCGATTTCGAAGAGCTGCACGGTGATCGCCACTTCGCCGACGACCCGGCCATCGTGGGGGGCATCGCCCGCCTGGACGGTCGCCCGGTGATGATCATCGGCCACCAGAAGGGTCGTGAAGTGCGCGAGAAGGTGCGCCGCAACTTCGGCATGCCGCGTCCGGAAGGCTATCGCAAGGCCTGCCGCCTGATGGAAATGGCCGAACGCTTCAAGATGCCGATCCTGACCTTCATCGACACCCCCGGCGCCTACCCGGGCATCGACGCCGAAGAGCGTGGCCAGAGCGAAGCCATCGCCTGGAACCTGCGCGTCATGGCGCGGTTGAAGACCCCCATCATCGCCACCGTGATCGGCGAAGGTGGTTCCGGCGGTGCCCTGGCCATCGGTGTCTGCGACCAGCTCAACATGCTGCAGCATTCCACCTACTCGGTGATCTCGCCGGAAGGTTGCGCGTCCATCCTGTGGAAGACCGCCGAGAAGGCGCCCGAGGCCGCCGAGGCCATGGGCATCACCGCCGAGCGGCTGAAGAGCCTGAATATCGTCGACCAGGTCATCGACGAGCCCCTGGGTGGCGCCCACCGCGATCCCCAGGCCATGGCTGCCAGCCTGCGCAACGCGCTGCTGCAGCAACTCGACGAGCTCAAGGGCTATGACGTGCCGGCGCTGCTGGAACGTCGCTACGAGCGCCTGATGAGCTACGGCATCGCCTGATCCTGCCGGCATGGGTCTGCTGGACCGGCTGCACGCCCGCCTGGAGCGGCAGCCGCCTACCTGTCACTGGCGGGTAGGTTTCTCCGGCGGACTCGACTCCACCGTCCTGCTGCATCTCTTCGCCCGGCTGCGTGAGCAAGGTCTGGCGGGCGAAGTGCAGGCGGTGCACGTCCACCATGGTTTGCAGCCCGCGGCGGATGCCTGGGTCGAGCACTGTGGGCGGGTCTGTGCAGCGCTGGACGTACCCCTCGTCACCCGCCACGTCCGTACCGACAAGATGGCCAGCCTCGAACGCGCTGCCCGGGAGGCGCGCTATGCCGCCTTCGCTGAGGTCTTGCCGATCGGCGGCTGTCTGTTGCTGGGGCAGCACCGTGACGACCAGCTGGAAACGCTGCTCCAGCGGCTGGTGCGCGGCGCCGGTGTGAAGGGCCTGGCCGGCATGCCGGAGACCCGCCCACTGGCCAGGGGCCGCCTCTGGCGTCCCCTGCTGGACGAGCCACGGGCCGCGTTGCTGGCTTACGCAGAGGCCGAAGGGCTTCACTGGATCGAAGATCCCAGCAACGCCGATACCCAGCTGGATCGCAATTACCTGAGACACGAGATAATGCCGCGGCTGCGCAACCGCTGGCCCGGCGTCGATCGGGTCATGGCCCGCAGTGCCAGGCACCTGGCCGAGGCCGAGGAGTTGCTCGGTGAACTGGCGCGCCTTGATCTGCGGCAGGCCCAGACCGGCCAGCGGGCGTTCGCCTGGGTCCCTTTGCCCAGCCTGATGCTGGCGCCCTTGCAGGCCCTGAGCGACGCGCGCCAACGCAACCTCCTGCGCACCTGGCTGGCGCCCCTGGCGCGCCAGCCCGACAGCGCCCATTGGGTCGGCTGGCAGGCGCTGCGCGAGGGCGGTGAGGCCAGCGATCCCTGTTGGCGGCTGGAGGGTGGCGCGGTGCGGCGCGGGGCAGGGCAGCTCTGGTGGGTGCCCGACGCCTGGCAGGCCGAGCTTCGCCCTCTGGCGATCGGGACGCGGCAAACCACCCTGGACCTGGCCGGCAACGGTCGGCTGCGCTTCGTCGGCGTGGACGCCCAGCCCGGCTGGCGGATCGCCTATCGTCAGGGCGGCGAGCAACTGGTGGTGCCCGGACGTGGCCATCGTGATCTCAAGCGCCTGCTCAACGAGCGTGGAGTGCCGACCTTCCTGCGGGGACGGTTGCCGCTGCTCTGGCAGGGCGACGAACTGCTGGCCGTGGCCAACCTCCCAGGCCTGAACGGCCTGCCAGGGGGCGGGCGGCTTGAGTGGCAGCCCGCAGACGGTGTGGCCGGGTTTGAGCTGCCATGACCTTTAGGCTAGACTACGCTCCCGTCTTGTACCGCATTTTCCGCTCGCTCCGAGTGGACGGTGTGCATTGGTCCGGCGCCATGCCGACCGCTCTCGCTTTCATCGGCGGCTCTCCGCCTCAACGCAGATTCTAGGAATTTTCATGACGCGCTTTATTTTCGTCACGGGCGGTGTTGTTTCTTCTTTGGGGAAAGGCATCGCCTCGGCCTCCCTGGGCGCCATTCTGGAAGCGAGAGGGCTGAAGGTCACCATGCTCAAGCTGGACCCGTACATCAACGTGGATCCCGGCACCATGAGCCCCTTCCAGCACGGCGAGGTGTTCGTCACCCACGACGGCGCCGAGACCGACCTGGACCTGGGGCACTACGAGCGCTTCATTCGTACCACGGTGACCCAGAACAACAACTTCACCACGGGGCGCATCTACATGGACGTCCTGCGCAAGGAGCGGCGCGGTGACTACCTGGGCGCCACCGTGCAGGTGATCCCGCACATCACCGACGAGATCAAGAGACGCATCATCAAGGGCGCCGGCGATGCCGACGTGGCCCTGGTGGAGATCGGCGGCACCGTCGGCGACATCGAGTCGCAGCCCTTCCTCGAAGCCATCCGCCAACTGCGGGTGGAGATCGGCGCCCGCCGCGCCATGCTGATGCACCTGACCCTGGTGCCCTACATCGCCACCGCCGGCGAGACCAAGACCAAGCCGACCCAGCATTCGGTCAAGGAACTGCGCTCCATCGGCCTGCAGCCCGATGTGCTGATCTGCCGTTCCGACCACACCGTCGACAGCTCGTCCCGGCGCAAGATCGCGCTCTTCACCAACGTCGAAGAGCGCGCGGTGATCTCCCTGGAAGACGTCGACACCATCTACCGCATTCCCTCCGTGCTGCATGCCCAGGGCCTGGACGAGTTCGTCGTCGAGCGCTTCGGCCTGGAGTGCAAGCCGGCCGACCTGTCCGAGTGGGATCGCGTGGTCGACGCCAAGCTCAATCCCGAGCGCGAAGTCACCATCGCCATGGTCGGCAAGTACATGGAACTGCTCGACGCCTACAAGTCGCTGATCGAGGCCATGACCCACGCCGGCATCCAGAGCCGCACCAAGGTCAACCTGCGCTATATCGACTCCGAGCACATCGAGCAGCAGGGCACCCACCTGCTCAAGGGCGTCGATGCCATCCTGGTCCCCGGCGGCTTCGGCCTGCGCGGCGTGGAAGGCAAGATCGCCACCGTGCAGTACGCCCGCGAGAACAAGATTCCCTACCTGGGCATCTGCCTGGGCATGCAGGTGGCGGTCATCGAATTCGCCCGTAACGTGCTGGGCTGGAAGGACGCCAACTCCACCGAATTCGACAAAGCCAGCGGTCACCCGGTGGTCGGCCTGATCACCGAGTGGCAGGACGCCACCGGCGCCACCGAGATCCGCACCGAAGGCTCCGACCTGGGCGGCACCATGCGCCTGGGTGCCCAGGAGTGCCAGCTCAGCGACGGCACCCTGGTACACGACTGCTACGGCCAGGACGTCATCGTCGAGCGTCACCGCCACCGTTACGAGGTCAACAACAACCTGCTGCCGCAGATCCAGGCCGCCGGCCTGAAGATCTCCGGTCGCTCGGGCGACGGCGCCCTGGTGGAAGTGGTGGAGGCCCCGGATCACCCCTGGTTCGTCGCCTGCCAGTTCCACCCGGAGTTCACCTCCACCCCGCGTGACGGCCACCCGCTGTTCAGTGGCTTCGTCAATGCCGCCCTGCGTTACGCCAAGAAGGATTGAGCATGACCGTGCAGAAGATCGTCCGCGTCGGCAACATCGAGATCGCCAACGACAAGCCCTTCGTGCTGTTCGGTGGCATGAACGTGCTGGAATCCCGCGACCTGGCCATGCAGGTGTGCGAGCAGTACGTCAAGGTGACCGAGAAGCTGAGCATCCCCTATGTCTTCAAGGCCAGCTTCGACAAGGCCAATCGCTCCTCGGTGACCAGCTACCGTGGCCCCGGCATGGAAGCCGGCCTGCGCATCTTCGAAGAGCTCAAGGCCACCTTCGGCATGCCGGTGATCACCGACGTCCACGAGCCCTACCAGGCCGCCCCGGTGGCGGCGGTGTGCGACATCATCCAGCTGCCGGCCTTCCTCTCGCGGCAGACCGACCTGGTGGTGGCCATGGCCAAGACCGACGCCGTGATCAACATCAAGAAAGCGCAGTTCCTCGCGCCCCAGGAGATGAAGCACATCCTCGCCAAGTGCGAAGAAGCCGGTAACGACCAGCTGATCCTCTGCGAGCGGGGCTCCTCCTTCGGCTACAACAACCTGGTGGTCGACATGCTCGGCTTCGGCATCATGAAGAGCTTCGGCTACCCGGTGTTCTTCGACGTGACCCATGCCCTGCAGATGCCGGGCGGTCGCGCCGATTCCGCTGGCGGTCGCCGCGCCCAGGTCACCGACCTGGCCAAGGCCGGCATGAGCCAGGGCCTGGCCGGGCTGTTCCTCGAAGCCCATCCCGATCCCGAACATGCCAAGTGCGACGGCCCCTGTGCCCTGCGCCTGGAGAAGCTGGAGCCCTTCCTGGCCCAGCTCAAGGCGCTGGACGAACTGGTGAAGTCGTTCACGCCGATCGAAACTGCCTGAGAGCCTGTTCAAATTTTGCGAGCCAGAGCCAAACAAGGCGAAAAGGTCTGAGGAAGCGGAGTTTACGAGTGGTAAATGAGCATTCCGAAGGCATTTTCAACGCAGTTTGGCCAACGCGTAGCAAATTTTGGACAGGCTCGTAGTGGCGGCTTGAACCAAAAGCCCTTGGCACAGCCGAAGGCTGATCCGTCAATGACCGGTAACATGGAGATCGATACAAAAATGGCTAACATCGTCGACATCAAGGGACGTGAAGTCCTGGATTCCCGCGGCAACCCCACCGTTGAAGCGGATGTGATCCTGGACAATGGTATCGTCGGTCGCGCCACCGCGCCGTCCGGCGCGTCCACCGGTTCGCGCGAGGCACTGGAGCTGCGCGACGGCGACAAGAGCCGTTACCTGGGCAAGGGCGTACTGAAGGCCGTGGGCAACATCAACGGCCCGATCCGTGACCTGCTGCTGGGCAAGGATCCGAGCGACCAGAAGGCCCTGGACCGCGCCATGATCGAGCTGGACGGTACCGAGAACAAGGCCAAGCTGGGCGCCAACGCCATCCTGGCCGTGTCCCTGGCGGCCGCCAAGGCCGCCGCCGAAGACCAGGACCTGCCGCTCTACGCCCACATCGCCAACCTGAACGGCACTCCCGGTCAGTACTCCATGCCGGTGCCGATGATGAACATCATCAACGGCGGCGAGCATGCCGACAACAACGTCGACATCCAGGAATTCATGGTCCAGCCGGTCGGCGCCAAGAGCTTCGCCGACGCCCTGCGCGTGGGCGCCGAGATCTTCCATCACCTCAAAGCCGTGCTCAAGGCCCGTGGCCTGAGCACCTCCGTGGGTGACGAAGGCGGCTTCGCGCCGAACCTGGCCTCCAACGCCGACGCCCTGGCTGCCATCGCCGAAGCGGTGAAGAACGCCGGCTACGAGTTGGGCACCGACGTGACCCTGGCCCTGGACTGCGCCTCCAGCGAATTCTACAAGGACGGTCAGTACGACCTGTCCGGCGAGGGCAAGGCCTTCGACGCCAATGGCTTCGCCGACTACCTGACCGGCCTGACCGAGCAGTTCCCGATCATCTCCATCGAAGACGGCATGGACGAGTCCGACTGGGCCGGCTGGAAGGCCCTGACCGACAAGATCGGCAGCAAGGTGCAACTGGTGGGCGACGACCTGTTCGTCACCAACACCAAGATCCTCAAGGAAGGCATCGAGAAGGGCATCGGTAACTCGATCCTGATCAAGTTCAACCAGATCGGCTCCCTGACCGAAACCCTGGAAGCCATCCAGATGGCCAAGGCCGCCGGTTACACCGCGGTGATCTCCCACCGCAGCGGCGAGACCGAAGACGCCACCATCGCCGACCTGGCCGTAGGCACCGCCGCCGGTCAGATCAAGACCGGCTCGCTGTGCCGCTCCGACCGCGTTTCCAAGTACAACCAGCTGCTGCGCATCGAAGAGCAACTGGGTGCCAAGGCGCCTTACCGCGGTCGTGCCGAGTTCCGTAGCTAAGGGCTGCGCGAGTGCGGAGGCGGGGATTCGGTCCGTCGCCTCCTGAATCGTCTGACGAACCACAGGATAGATGCCCAGTTTACAAGCGTAGAGCTGGGCTTCTATCCTGTTTTCGTCTTTGCTGCCGCCTTTGTGGCATCCATCGTCCACGAATCCGTTGCTATCCATGCGAAGTCCCTACTGGCTGTTTCCCTTCCTGCTCCTGCTGCTCGGCGGTCTCCAGTATCGCCTGTGGATCGGTGACGGCAGCTTCGCCCAGGTTCGCGAACTCAAGCAGCAGATCGCTGAACAGAGCGGCGAGAACAAGCGCCTGCTGGAGCGCAACGAGATCCTCGAAGCCGAGGTCGTCGAGCTCAAGAAAGGCATGGAGACCGTCGAGGAGCGTGCGCGCCACGAACTCGGCATGGTCAAACAGGGCGAAACCCTCTTTCTGCAATCCAAATAATGTCCCTCCTGCCTTCCTTCTGGGCGGTCATTCCCGCCGCGGGCGTGGGTACGCGGATGCGTGCCGACCGACCCAAGCAATACCTCGATCTGTGCGGCCGCAGCCTGCTGGAGCGTACCCTCGATTGTTTTCTCGACCACCCGCGACTGCGTGGCCTGGCGGTGAGCCTGGCGCCTGAAGATCCCTGGTGGCCGACGTTGGTTTGCGCCCGTGATGCTCGCATCCTGCGGGCGCCGGGCGGCCGCGAGCGTGCCGACTCGGTGCTCGGCGGCCTGCTGCTGTTGAGCGAGCGTGGCGCTAGCGACGCTGACTGGGTGCTGGTGCATGATGCCGCGCGGCCCAATCTGCGCCGTGATGATCTGGACCGCCTGCTGGCCGAGCTGGCCCAAGACTCGGTGGGTGGCCTCTTGGGCGTGCCGGCACGGGATACCCTCAAGCGCGTCGGCCGTGATGGCCGGATCAGTGAAACCGTGGATCGTAGCCAGGTATGGTTGGCCTACACACCGCAGATGTTCCGTCTCGGCGCGCTACGCGAGGCGCTGAGCGCTGGCCTGGCAGCAGGCGCCGCCATCACCGACGAGGCCTCGGCCATGGAGTGGGCCGGGCATGCGCCGCGCCTGGTCGAGGGGCGGGCGGACAACATCAAGGTCACCACCCCTGAAGACCTACAGCGGCTGCAGGTGGTCTTCGCCAAAGGCTGAGATGCAGGCCACCAGATGCCTTGACGAGACGGCGAGATCACTGCGCTCAGCCGCTGGCTGAACGGCGACCGCCTGGTCGCGGGCTGCTCAAGCCCTGTTTGAGGTGCTCTACCAGCAGCCTGATCTTCGGCGAGAGAAAGCGCCGCTGCGGATAGAGCGCCCAGACCGCGCTATTGGGTGGCTGCCGATTGTCCAGCAGGGCGCGCAACTCGCCCCGGGCCAGGTGCGGCAGCACATAGTAGTCCGGCAACTGGCACAGGCCGAAACCGCGCAGGGCGGCGTCCAGCACCGCCTGGCCGCTGTTGCAGCGCCACGAGCCCTGGACGCGGTGCAGCACCTCGCGGTCGTTTTCGCGAAAGCTCCAGATGTCGCTGGTGCCGACCAGGCAGCGGTGGCGGCTGAGTTCCGACAGGGTATGAGGCGCGCCGAAGCGCTCCAGATAGCTCGGCGCGGCGCATAGATAGAGCTCGCGCGGCGCCAGGCGCGTCGCCACCAGGCGGGAATCGGCCAGGCGACCCAGGCGGATGGCCAGGTCGTAGCCTTCGTGAAGCAGGTCGACCGTGCGATTGGTCAGGTCCAGTTCCAGGCTCACCTCGGGATAGCGGGCGAGGAAGTCGTTGACCAGGGGGACGACGAATCTCTCGCCATAGGTAACAGCGCAGGTCATGCGGATCAGGCCTTTTGGCTGGCTGGAGAGATCACTCACCTCGCGCAGGGCTTCGTCGCGGGCCTCCTGCAGTCGGCGGCAGTGTTGCAGAAAGGTATGGCCGGCTTCGGTGAGCGCCACGCTGCGAGTGCTGCGATAGAGCAGGCGGGCTTGCAGGCGTTCTTCCAGCTTTGCGATCTGGCGGCTCACGTGGGAGGTCGAGGTGCCCAGGCGATCGGCGGCCCGGCCGAAGTGCAGGGTACTCGCCACCGCGACGAATTCGTCGATGCCCTCCCAGCCCATGATTGTTTCTCTATGGCAAAAATGAATTCCAGTATGCCCGATTGTTCCAGGATTTCTGGCGTCTAAACTGGTTCCTTCGTTTTTTCGTCCTCTCGGAGTCGACCATGATCAAGTCCCGCGCCGCCGTAGCCTTCGCGCCCAATGAGCCCCTGAAGATCGTCGAAGTGGACGTCGAGCCGCCCAAGGCCGGCGAGGTGCTCATCCGCATCGTCGCCACCGGCGTCTGCCATACCGACGCCTACACCCTGTCCGGCCAGGACTCCGAAGGCGTATTCCCCTGCATCCTCGGTCACGAGGGCGGTGGCATCGTCGAGGCGGTGGGTGAGGGCGTGACCTCGGTCGCCGTGGGCGATCACGTGATTCCGCTGTACACCGCCGAATGCGGCCAGTGCAAGTTCTGCAAATCCGGCAAGACCAACCTGTGCAGCTCGGTGCGCGCCACCCAGGGCAAGGGGCTAATGCCCGACGGCACCACCCGTTTCTCCTACAACGGCGAGCCGATCTACCACTACATGGGCTGCTCCACCTTTTCCGAATACACGGTGCTGCCGGAGGTCTCGGTGGCCAAGATTCCCCAGGAGGCGCCGCTGGAAAAGGTCTGCCTGCTGGGTTGCGGCGTCACCACCGGCATCGGCGCCGTGTTGAACACCGCCAAGGTGGAAGAGGGTGCGACCGTGGCCGTCTTCGGGCTGGGCGGCATTGGCCTGGCGGCCATCATCGGTGCCAAGATGGCCAAGGCCAGCCGCATCATCGCCATCGACATCAACCCGTCCAAGTTCGACATCGCCCGTGAACTGGGCGCCACCGACTTCATCAACCCCAAGGATCACCAAAAGCCGATCCAGGAGGTCATCGTCGAGCTGACCGACGGCGGCGTCGACTATAGCTTCGAGTGCGTCGGCAACGTCAACCTGATGCGTGCGGCCCTGGAATGCTGCCACAAGGGCTGGGGCGAGTCGGTGATCATCGGCGTGGCCGGAGCCGGCCAGGAGATCAGCACCCGCCCGTTCCAGCTGGTGACCGGTCGTGTCTGGCGCGGCAGCGCCTTCGGTGGCGTCAAGGGCCGCAGCGAGCTGCCGGGCTACGTGCGCAAGGCGCAGAGCGGCGAGATCCCCCTGGACACCTTCATCACCCACACCATGGGCCTGGAGCAGATCAACGAGGCCTTCGAGCTGATGCACGAAGGCAAGAGCATCCGTACCGTCGTTCACTACTGATCACCAGGAGGGCGCCTTAGAAGCTGTTCACGATCTGCTGCGCGTCGGCCAAACGGCGTTGAAAATGCCTTGTTTGTCTCTAGCTCGCGAGATCGTGAACAGCTGCTTAGGGCGCCCTCTGCACGGGAGATGACCATGAGTCTCGAACTGCTCTCCAGCAACAAGAGTTTCGGCGGCTGGCACAAACGCTATCGCCATCGCGCCCGCAGTCTCGACTGCGACATGACCTTCGCCGTCTACCTGCCGCCCCAGGCGGAAGCCCGCAGCGACCTGCCGGTGCTCTACTGGCTGTCGGGCCTGACCTGCACCGACGAGAACTTCATGCAGAAGGCCGGCGCCCAGCGCCTGGCCGCCGAGCTGGGCCTGGTACTGGTGGCGCCGGACACCAGCCCGCGCGGCGAGGGGGTACCGGACGATCCCGAGAAGGCCTGGGATTTCGGCCTGGGGGCGGGCTTCTACGTCAACGCCACCCAGCAGCCCTGGGCCAAGCACTACCGCATGCACGACTACGTGGTGGAGGAATTGCCGGCATTGATCGAGGCCAACTTCCCGGTCTCGGATCGCCGCGGCGTCAGCGGTCATTCCATGGGCGGCCATGGCGCCCTGATCTGCGCCCTGCGCCATCCGGGGCGCTATCGCTCGGTGTCGGCCTTCTCGCCCATCGTCAATCCGCTGGATTGCCCTTGGGGGCACAAGGCTTTCTCGAACTATCTGGGCGAGGATCGCACTGCCTGGGCGGAGTGGGATGCCTGCGCGCTGCTGGAGAAAGCCGAAGAGCGCCTGCCGCTGCTGATCGACCAGGGCGAACAGGACAGTTTCCTCGCCGAACAGCTCAAGCCCCAGGCCCTGCAGCGCGCGGCGGAAGCCGCGGGTCATCCGCTGGAGCTGCGCCTGCAGCCGGGCTACGACCACAGCTATTTCTTCGTCGCCAGCTTCATCGACGACCATCTGCGGCATCACGCGGCGGCCCTGTCGACCCCATAGGCTCTGTACGAAAAGTCGCCGAGCGAAGGTTAGGCGAGGCGAAAAACGCTGAGGAAGCGGAGTTTACGAGTGGTAAATGAGCATTCCGAAGCGTTTTTCAACGAAGCATCACCGAGCGCAGGCACTTTTGGTACAGAGCCTAAGGGCGACGGGAGCTGTTGCCAGCCGGTAGAATCGACGCCCTGTCATTCTCCAGGGCGTCTTTTTCATGCGCATAGGTCACGGTTTCGACGTTCACGCCTTCGGTGAGGGCGACTTCATCATCCTCGGCGGCATTCGCATCCCCCACCACCATGGCCTGGTCGCCCACTCCGATGGCGACGTGCTGCTGCATGCCCTGGCCGATGCCCTGCTGGGCGCCGCGGCGCTGGGCGACATCGGCAAGCACTTCCCCGATACCGATCCGCGCTTCAAGGGCGCCGATAGCCGGGTGCTCTTGCGCCACGTGGTTGGCCTGGTGCGTCAGCAGGGCTGGCAGGTCGGTAACGTCGACGGCACCATCGCTGCCCAGGCGCCCAAGATGGCGCCGCACATCGAGGCCATGCGCCAGGCTATCGCCGAGGACCTGCAGGTCGAACTCGGCCAGGTAAACGTCAAGGCCACCACTACCGAGCGCCTGGGCTTCGTCGGGCGCGAAGAGGGTATCGCCGTGCACGCCTTGGCCCTGCTGCTACCACTATGACCGAAGACCAGCTGCTCGGGCCGCGCGCCCATGGCGAGCCCTGCGGCCGGGCGATCCTCAAGGCCAGTGCCGAAGACTTCCAGGTGGACGAGGTGCTGGACATCCCGCTCAGCGGCGATGGCGAGCACCTCTGGCTGTGGGTCGAGAAGCGTGGCCTCAATACCGAGGAGGCCGTGCGCCGCTTGGCGAGGGCCGCAGGTGTGCCGCAGCGGGCGATCAGCTATGCCGGACTCAAGGACCGCCAGGCGTTGACCCGCCAGTGGTTCAGCCTGCACCTGCCTGGCAAGATCGATCCGGATCTGACCGCCGCCTGCGACGAGACGTTGGTTATCCTCCAACAGGGTCGGCATCGCCGCAAACTGCAGCGTGGCGCCCATGCCGCCAACGGCTTCCGCCTGCGCCTGACCGGACTCCAGGGCGATCCCGCGGCGCTGGAGGCCCGGTTGCAGGCCATCGCCGCCCAGGGCGTGCCCAACTACTTCGGTCCGCAGCGCTTCGGCTATCAGGGCAGTAATCTGGCCGATGCCCAGGATTGTGCCCGCCAGCAGCGTCTGCCCGAGCAGCGCAATCGCCGTTCGCGGACCCTGTCCGCCGCGCGCAGCTGGCTGTTCAATCAAGTCTTGGCGCAGCGCGTCGCCGCGGGTTCCTGGAACAGAGCCCAGGAGGGCGACCTACTGGCCTTCACCGACAGTCGCAGCCATTTCCCGGCGACCGCCGCCGATATGACTGACCCGCGCCTGGCGGCCCTCGACCTGCACCCCACCGGCCCCCTGTGGGGTAAAGGCGAATCGCCAATACAGGGTCCGGCCGCCAGCCTCGAACAAAGCGTGGCAAGCGCCGCCGGAGAGCTGCCCGCCTGGCTGGCCGGTGCCGGCCTCTCGCATGAACGGCGCATCCTGCGCCTCCCCATCGGCGGCCTGACGTGGCATTATCCCGCTCCTGACATTCTGCAACTCGAATTCGTCCTGCCGGCCGGCTGTTTCGCCACCGCAGTGGTTCGCGAGCTGGTAACGCTCGGCGAGGCAGGGCAGACGGAACATCCATGCGACTTCTGATCGCCAACGACGATGGGGTACTGGCCCCCGGTATCGCCGCGCTGCATGCCGCGCTCGCCGCCCGTGCGGACTACGATTGCCAGGTGGTCGCGCCGCTCTATGACATGAGCGGCGTGAGCAGTGCCCTGACGCTGGACCGGCCGCTGCACCCGCAGCGTTTGCCCAATGGCTACCTGGGCGTCAATGGCACGCCTACCGACTGCGTCCATCTGGGCCTGAACGGGCTGCTGGAAGAGACACCGGACATGGTGGTGGCCGGTATCAACCTGGGCGCCAACCTGGGTGACGACGTCCTCTATTCCGGTACCGTGGCCGCGGCCATGGAGGGACGCTTCCTCAGCCGTCCGGCCATCGCCTTCTCGCTGGTCTCGCGCAGCGCGGATAACATGGCCGTGGCCGCGGAGATCGCCGCCCGCATCGTCGCCGTCCATGAAAATTTCGACCTGCCGCCGCGCACCGTCCTCAACGTCAACATCCCGGACCTGCCGCTGGAGCGGATCAAGGGGCTGCAACTGACGCGCCTGGGCCATCGTGCCCAGGCCAAGCCGCCGGTGCGCGAGATCAACCCACGCGGCAAGGTGGGCTACTGGATCTCGGTATCGGGCGATGCGGTGGATGGCGGACCGGGCACCGACTTCCATGCCGTGCTGGAGGGCTATGTGTCGGTCACGCCACTGCAGTTCGATCGCACCTTCCGCGAGGGCTTCGCCGGGTTGGCGGGGCTTACGGAGCTGCTGGCATGAATCAGGGGCAAGAGCATATGCAAAGACACGGCATCGGCATGACGTCCCAGCGTACCCGGGAACGGCTCATCCAGCGTCTCTACGAGGAGGGGCTGTCCAACGCCCAGGTGCTGGAGGTGATTCGTCGCACGCCGCGTCATCTGTTCGTCGACGAGGCCCTGGCCCACCGGGCCTACGAGGACACGGCGCTGCCCATCGGTCACAACCAGACCATCTCCCAGCCCTTCATGGTGGCGCGCATGACCGAGCTGCTGCTGGCCGGCGGTCCGCTGGACAAGGTCATGGAGATAGGCACCGGTTCCGGCTACCAGACCGCCATCCTGGCGCAGACCGTGGAACGAGTGTTTTCCGTGGAGCGCATCCAGTCGCTGCAGGACCGTGCCAAGGAGCGTCTGCTCGAACTCAATCTGCGCAACGTGGTGTTCCGCTGGGGCGATGGCTGGGAGGGTTGGCCGGCCTTGGCGCCCTACAATGGCATCATCGTCACCGCCGCGGCCCGCGAGGTGCCCCAGGCGCTGCTGGACCAACTGGCACCGGGTGGTCGGCTGGTCATTCCAGTCGGCGTGGACGAGGAACAGAAGCTCTTGCTGATCGTACGGCAGGACGACGGCTTCGTGCGCCACGAACTCAACGCGGTGCGTTTCGTCCCGTTGCTCAATGGGCCCTTGGCCCAGTGAGAGACCTGGGAACGTTACCGGTACGCCAGGCTCCAAGGCAGCCAGACGGCTGCGGTCGCCTGAGAACCTGTTTGCGATCTCGCGACCTGGAGCCAAACAAGGCGCAACGACCATCGGGAGTAACAGCCAACGGCTGGCCCGAAGGGTGAGCGCTAGCGAATCAAATGGCTGAGAAAAGCGGAGTTTACAAAGGGTAAATGAGCATTCCGAAGCCATTTTCAACGCTGTTTGGCCGACGCGCAGCAGATCGTGAACAGGTTCTGAGGCCGGCCGGATGACAGGACGGTACGAGATCAGACACGGCGGGAGGAACGGGTGAAGGCCCGAGCGCAAGGATTTTCAGGACGAGGGCGGGCGGGTTGGCTGGCAGGGTTGCTCGTGGCGCTGTTGCTGGCGGGTTGCTCCACCTCGGGTTCGCGAGCGCCGGTGGTCGAGCGCGGCGATGGCCGCGCCGGCGTGCCCCAGGTCACCTCCGGACAGTATCGCGTCAAGCGCGGTGACACCCTGTTCTCCATCGCCTCCCGGAATGGCTGGGAGTGGCGCGCCCTCGCCGCCCAGAATGGGCTCAGCGCGCCCTATGTTATCCATGTCGGCCAGGTCATTCGCTTCGGCAGCGGCTCGGCCACCACCGCCAGCAGCTCCAGCCGCATCACCCGGCGTCCGACGACCGTGGCTTCCGGTCCGGCACCGGGTAATCCGGTTGCCACCCCGGTCCCGATCCCGCCGCCAGTCACCTCGAATCCCACCGCCGTGACCCCGGTGGTGACCTCGAATCTGCCCGCCGCACCGCCGCCGACTCCGGTGACGCCGGCCCAGACCCCCACCCGCGACGTCCCTCAATCCGCCGCCGGCTGGGCTTGGCCGACGAAAGGTACCTTGATCAGTCGCTTCGGTGCCAGCAGCAGCCTGAACAAGGGAATAGACATCGCCGGCCAGGAAGGACAACCCGTGATGGCCGCCGCCGATGGCACCGTGGTCTATGCGGGAAATGGTCTACGGGGTTATGGTGAACTGGTTATCGTCAAACACAGCGAAACCTACGTCAGTGCCTACGGTCACAACCGTAGGTTGCTGGTTCGGGAAGGTGAGCGTGTCAAGATAGGGCAGACGATTGCCGAGATGGGTTCGACCGGTACCGACAGGGTCAAGCTCCATTTCGAGATCCGCCGCCAGGGCAAACCGGTGGATCCCTTGCAGTTCCTGCCCAATCGCTGATTCGCTAGGCGCCGACCCGATCCCGCAGTCCTTTGGGGGCGGGTCATGGCGCATCGGCAACGTATCGATACGCCCGGGCTCGAAGTACAGACGAGCAAGGGTTACTCAAGATGATCCAGAACAAACAAGAAACCGAGTACGACCTCGGCGATGATGTCCTGCTTCTCGATTCCAATCCCTTCGGTGAGGAATCCGCAGATACCGCCATGGCCAAGGCGCTGTCCGGGCGCGGCAACCAGGTCGTCCGCGGGGCCAAGCTGGCCGACTACGGACGAGCACTGGACGCCACTCAGCTTTATCTCAACGAAATCGGCTTCTCGCCCTTGCTCTCGCCGGCGGAGGAGGTGCACTTCGCCCGCCTGGCCCAGCGCGGCGATCCCGCCGGTCGCAAGCGCATGATCGAGAGCAACCTGCGCCTGGTGGTGAAGATCGCCAGGCGCTACATTAACCGCGGCCTGTCGCTGCTGGACCTGATCGAAGAGGGCAATCTCGGCCTGATCCGCGCGGTGGAGAAATTCGATCCCGAGCGCGGTTTCCGCTTCTCCACCTACGCCACCTGGTGGATTCGGCAGACCATCGAGCGGGCGATCATGAATCAGACCCGCACCATTCGCCTGCCGATCCATGTGGTGAAGGAGTTGAATCTTCACCTGCGTGCCGCCCGGGAGTTGACCCAGAAGCTCGACCACGAGCCCTCCCCGGAGGAAATCGCGGCGCTGCTGGAGAAGCCGGTGGCTGACGTGAAGCGGGTAATGGGCCTGAACGAGCGCATCAGCTCGGTGGACATGGTGCTGGGGCCGGACTCCGAGAAGACCCTGCTCGATACCCTCACCGACGACCGGCCCACCGATCCCTGTGAATTGCTACAGGACTCCGACCTCAACCAGAGCATCGACCAATGGCTGCTGGAACTGCCGGAGAAGCAGCGCGAGGTGGTGGTGCGCCGCTTCGGCCTGCGTGGTCACGAGGCCAGTACCCTGGAGGAGGTCGGCCAGGAGATAGGGCTCACCCGCGAGCGGGTCCGGCAGATCCAGGTCGAGGCGCTCAGGCGGTTACGGGAGATCTTCGAGCGCAATGGGCTGTCCAGCGATGCCCTGTTCTGACCAACCTTGGCTTTGATCGCCGATAGCTGAATGCCAGCCAAACGAAGCCCGGATTTTCCCGGGCTTTTTTCTGCGTGTTGTTGTAAGCCAGGGCTTACAGGTTGCGTAAGCAGAAGACAGGGGCGGCTGCGGGACAGCACCGCTTGATCAGCAATACCAATAGACAAGTGCTTGCTGCATAACGGTTTTTTGTTTCCGGCCAAACACCTGCACGACGGTGTGAATCTTATCGTGGCAGATTGCCAGTCTTGGAGGACAGGGTAATATCGGCTCTGTGTCTGGGACGACACGGATCGGCAGGATGCGGATCGGGAACACTTCAGGACGAAGTTCACTAGGACGGTGACAGGAATTCAGGGACAGGGACGAAGGGGGCGGAGCGATCCGCCCCCTTTTTTTTGCCCGGGCCTTTCCAACGATGCTTGGAACCTGATCACAATCTGCTGCGCGTCGAAAATGGCCTGGAAGGCCAGCCCCGCCTGGGCGGCCCCGCCGCAATGCTCATTTACCATTCGTAAACGCGAGCGTGAATCCGATCCGCTTCCTCAGGCCTTTCGCCTTGTTTGTCTCTAGTGTGGCGCTTCAGAAGTTCGCGCAAATGTTGTAGATAACTTCTGAGACATCGCACTGGCTCGCGAGATCGTGGAACAGCTTCCTAGGTTCTGTACGAAAAGTCGCCGAGCGACGATTAGGCGAGGCGAAAAAGGCTGAGGAAGCGGATCGGACCCGCGCTCGGGTTTACGAGTGGTAAATGAGCATTGCGACCGGGCTGGCGATCCAGGCCTTTTTCAACGAAGCATCACCGAGCGCAGGGATTTTTCGTACAGACCCTAGCGCTCGAGCTGGGCGAGCTTGTTGGGCTTGCCATCCCATTCGGCGGCGTCGGGCAGGGCATCCTTCTTCTCGGTGATGTTCGGCCAGATGTTGGCCAATTCACTGTTGAGTTCGATGAAGGCTTCCTGGCCGGCTGGCACCTCGTCTTCCGAGAAGATCGCCTGGGCCGGGCACTCGGGCTCGCACAGGGCGCAGTCGATGCACTCGTCCGGGTGGATCACCAGGAAGTTGGGGCCTTCGTAGAAGCAGTCCACCGGGCAGACTTCCACGCAGTCGGTATATTTGCATTTGATGCAGTTGTCAGTGACGACGAAGGTCATCTGCTCGTTCTCCTCAGGCTAAGGCGGCAGATTCTAGCAGCATTGCCGGAACCCTCGTATCCGTTAACTCAGATACGCTTTTTCCATTCGTAGATAAGCTCCAGGGCCCGTCTCGGTGTGATGTCGTCCGGCTGCAGGCGTTCCAGTTCCTCGATGAGAGGATGGGCGGCGCTGGCGAACAGATCGGCCTGCAAGGGACGGTCCTTGGGCGGCGCGCTCACCGGTAGCGGCGTTCCCACCTCACCGTTGAAGCTGGCGGCTTCCAGGCGTGCGAGATGCTCGCGGGCACGGAGGATGACGTCTTCCGGCACCCCGGCCAGTTGCGCCACCGCCAGGCCATAGCTCTGGCTGGCTGGGCCGGGCAGGACATGGTGCAGGAAGACGATGCGGTCGTTGTGCTCGGTGGCGTTGAGGTGGACGTTGGCCACGCTGGGCTGGCCCTCCGGCAGCACGGTCAGCTCGAAGTAGTGGGTGGCGAACAGGGTCCAGGCGCGCAGCCGCGCCAGTTGCTCGGCAGCGGCCCAGGCCAGCGACAGGCCGTCGAAGGTGCTGGTACCACGGCCGACCTCGTCCATCAGCACCAGGCTGTGTTCGCTGGCGTTGTGCAGGATGTTGGCGGTCTCGCTCATCTCCACCATGAAGGTGGAGCGGCCGCCGGCCAGGTCGTCGCTGGAGCCGATGCGGGTGAAGATGCGATCCACCAGGGACAGCTCGCAACTGGCCGCCGGGACGAAGCTGCCGACATGGGCCAGCAGCACGATCAGCGCGGTCTGGCGCATGTAGGTGGACTTGCCGCCCATGTTCGGGCCGGTGATCACCAGCATGCGGGTGTCGTTGTCGAGGGTGACGTCGTTGGCGACGAAGGGCGTTTCCAGCACCTGCTCCACCACCGGGTGGCGACCCTGGCCGATCTTCAGGCAGGGCTCCTCGACGAAGCGTGGCTTGTTCAGGTCCAGGTTGAGCGCCCGCTCGGCGAAGTTGGCCAGGACGTCCAGCTCGGCCAGGGCGGCGGCGCTGTCCTGCAGCGGCGCCAGGTGACCGATGAGGTCGTCGAGCAAGGCCTCGTAGAGCGCCTTTTCCCGCGCCAGGGCACGACTCTGGGCCGACAGCGCCTTGTCCTCGAAGGCCTTGAGCTCCGGGGTGATGAAGCGCTCGGCACCCTTGAGGGTCTGGCGGCGGATGTAGTCGGCCGGTGCCGACTCGGCCTGCTTGCTGGGGATCTCGATGAAATAGCCGTGGACGCGGTTGTAGCCGACCTTGAGGCCTTGCAGACCGGTGCGGGCCTTTTCCCTTGCCTCCAGGTCCATGAGGAACTGGCCGGCGTTTTCGCTCAGGGTCTGCAGCTCGTCCAGCTCGGCGTCGTAGCCCCGCTTGATGACGCCGCCGTCGCGGATCACCGCGGGCGGGTTGTCGATGATGGCGCGGGCCAGGGTGGCGGCCAGCTCCGGATAGGTCTGGATGCTCCGGGCCAGGTCGAGCAGGTGCGGAGCGATCATCTGTGTCAGCCCCTCCTGCAACGCCGGCAGCGCGGCCAGGGCGTCTCTCAGGCGGGCGAGGTCACGGGGGCGGGCGTTGCGCAGGCCGATGCGGGCGAGGATGCGCTCCAGGTCGCCGATGTCCTTGAGTTGCGGCTGCAGCGTTTCGAAGCGATAGCCCTCCAGCAGGCAGGTGATGGCGTCCTGGCGGGCTTCGATGATGGCGCGATTGCGCAACGGGCGATTCAGCCAGCGGGTCAGCAGGCGACTGCCCATGGCGGTCTGGCAGCGGTCGACCACCGATTGCAGGGTGTTGTCGCGACCGCCGGCCAGGTTGACGTCCAGTTCCAGGTTGCGCCGGCTGGCACCGTCGAGGATGACGGTATCGTCCAGGCGCTCGTGCCTGAGGCTGCGCAGGTGGGGCAGGGCGGTGCGCTGGGTTTCCTTGGCGTAGGCCAGCAGGCAGCCGGCGGCGCCGATGGCCAGGCCCAGCTTGTCGCAGCCGAAGCCCTTGAGGTCGCCGGTGCCGAATTGCTGGCAGAGGCTCTTGAGCGCCGAGTCGCAATCGAAGTCCCAGGGCGCGCGTCTACGCACGCCGCGGCGCTTCTCGGCGGGCAGGCCGGTGGGCCAGTCGTCGGGGATCAGCAGCTCGGCGGGATTGAGGCGATCCAGCTCGGCTAGCAGGGTCTCCCAACCGGCCAGCTCCTGCACGGTGAAGCGGCCGCTGGCGATGTCCAGCACGGCCAGGCCGAACAGGCGCTCATCGCCCAGCACGGCGGTCAGCAGGTTGTCGCGGCGCTCGTCGAGCAGGGCTTCGTCGCTGACGGTGCCGGGAGTGATGATGCGCACCACCTGGCGTTCCACCGGGCCCTTGCTGGTGGCCGGATCGCCGATCTGCTCGCAGATGACCACCGATTCGCCGAGCTTGACCAGCTTGGCCAGGTAGCCTTCGGCGGAGTGGAAGGGGATGCCGGCCATGGGGATGGACTTGCCGGCCGAGGCGCCGCGGGCGGTCAGGGTGATGTCGAGCAACTTGGCGGCACGCCGGGCGTCGTCGTAGAACAGCTCGTAGAAATCGCCCATGCGATAGAACAGCAGCTGTTCGGGATGCTGCTGCTTGATCTTGAGGTACTGCTGCATCATGGGCGTGTGCGCGGAGAGATCGCTCATGCGGGTCATTCGATCCGGTTGCCTAGTGGATAGCCGCGTATTGTCCAATAACTCGGGGCTTTTGTCGGCCCCGGATCGTTCAGGCGGCGGGTTTCACCGGGGCGGCTGGTTGCCGCGTCTGCTCAGCAGCAGGTCGATCTGCGCCAGCAGGCGACCCAGGGTGAAGGGTTTGGCCAGCACCTCGACGCCCGCCAGGGCGGCAGATTCACCGGGTAGCTGGGCCTCGGCGTAGCCGGTGATCAGCAGGATCTCCAGGGCCGGGCGCCGGGCCCTGGCCAGGGTGGCCAGCTGGCAGCCGCTCAGGTCGCCGGGTAGGCCCACGTCGGTGATCAGCAGGTCCAGCTCAATGGCCGATTCCAGCACCTGTAGCGCTGCGGCTCCGTCGGTCGCCTGCAGGGTGGTGAAGCCGTGTTCGCGCAGGCCTTCGTCCACCAGCATGCGCACCAGGCGTTCATCGTCCACTACCAGGACCGTCCTGCCTGGGGCAGGCTGCGCGGGGGCTGGCGAAGGCGCTTTCACCGGCTGCACAGGCTCCGCCAGGAGACGAGGAAGATACAGGGTGACCGTGGTCCCTACCTCGGGTAGCGAGGCGAGTTGTGCCAAGCCGCCCGATTGCCGGGCGAAGCCATAGATCATCGACAGGCCGAGGCCGGTGCCCATGCCGACCGGTTTGGTGGTGAAGAAGGGATCGAAGGCGCGGGCCAGCACCTCGGGCGGCATGCCCGAGCCGGTATCGAGCACCGCCAGGGTCACATAGTCGCCAGCCGGCAACTCCAGGGCGGCCGCCTGGACCTCGTTCAGCCGGCGATTGGCAGTGACGATGCGCAGCAGGCCGCCGCCGGGCATGGCATCGCGTGCGTTGATGCACAGGTTGAGCAGGGCGTTTTCCAGCTGATGCGGATCGCAGAGGGTGAGATGCAGATCCTCGGCCAGCTCGGTATGGATCTGGATGGATGAACCCACCGAGTGCCGGATGAGCTCTGCCATGCCCACTACCAGCTCGTTGGCGTGGGTGACGGTAGGCTCGAGGTCCTGACGGCGGGAAAAGGCCAGCAGCCGCTGGGTAAGGGCGGCAGCGCGTTCCGCCGCGCCCTTGGCGGCACTTGCGTAGCGCTGCAGATCGCCGAAACGTCCCTGGTCGAGACGCAGGGACAGCAGGTCGAGGCTACCGATCACACCGGTCAGCAGGTTGTTGAAGTCGTGGGCGATGCCACCGGTGAGTTGACCCACGGCTTCCATCTTCTGGCTCTGGCGCAGCTGTTCCTCGGCCTGCTGCAGAGCCTCTTGCTGCTCGCGGATGGCGGTGACCTCGCGCACCGTGGCATAGATGAGACCGTCCTGCAGTACGGCGTTCCAGGAAAACCAGCGATAGCCGCCCGTGCGGTGGCGATAGCGGTTCTCGAAGCCGAACACGGGTTCACCGGCCAGCAGGAGCTTCAGGGCGACTTCGGTGCGCTCGCGGTCGTCGGCATGGACGAAGGCCATGAAGGGTTCCCGGCGCAGCTCTTCCGCCGTCCAGCCCAGCGTGGCGGTCCACGCTGGGTTGAGGTCGAGCAGCCGGCCTTCCGGGCTCGCCGTGCAGAGCAGGTCGGGACTGGCCTGCCAGATGAGGTCGCGCTGGCGAGTCCGCAACGTCACCTGTTCATCGAGGACGCCGGCGAAGCGGTAGAGCGATTCGAGACTGCGGCGCTGGGCCGCGCAAACCACCGCCATGACGATATTGACGAAGACGAACAGCGCATGGGACACCCAGCGCTCCGAGAACAGCGCGAAGTAGGCTGGCGCCTTGACGAACAGGGTCTCGGCCAGCAGCACCGAGAGCAGGGTGGCGAATACGCCAGGACCCAGGCCGAACCAGAAGGCCGCCGTCATGATGAAGGGGATGAACAGCAGATAGGGCAGGCTGTCGATGTCCAGGCTCAGGCGGATGGCCGCCGCCATGCCGATCAGCAGGGCGGCGCCGAGGTAACGCAGGGGCGCGGGGGCGTTCCGCGGGACCAGCTGCAGCAGCCGGCCGAGCAGGGTGGGGGTGAAGATGGGCACTGAATCCTAGACCTCGGGACGCTGATCCTGCGCGTGACCTGGGGCGGTGAACGAAGGGCGCGGATCGCTCAGGTACCTTCGTGGCGTTCGTATTCTTCCACCGCCCGTGCGACTTCGGCGTTGTCGCGCGTGGTGTTCTGCGTCTGGCGCTCGAAGGCGTCCGCCAGTTCGTTGACCAGCTGCAGCAGGCGCGGAATGTCACCGGTGCGCTCGGCATCGGCGGCCTGTTCGCGTACGCGGTTGACGAAGGCGTGGGGATCGTCGAAGGCGGTCATGGTCGTTCTCCTGTGGGGTGATAGACGTCTGACCACAAACCATCGCCAAGACTCATTCAGAGCCTGTCCAAGTCTGCTGCGCGTCTGCCAGACGGTGTTGAAAACGGGCCGGGTCGCCAGCCCGGTCGGAATACTCCTGTGCTCTTCGCAAACGCGCGCGCGGGTCCGATCCGCCTCCTCAGCCGCTTTCGCCTCGTCTCTCTCTCGCTCGCTCGCGCGGCCTTGAACAGGCGCTAGGGGCGCCGCCAGACCTGCGGATTGACCAGATTGGCCGGGCGCTGGCCGGACAGCGCAGCGAGCAGGTTGTCCACTGCGCAGCGGGCCATGGCCTCGCGGGTCTCGTGGGTCGCCGAGCCCAGGTGCGGCGTGGGCACTACGTTGGACAACTGCAACAACGGTGAGTCCGGCGCCACCGGTTCGCGGTCGAAGACGTCCAGCCCGGCGCCGCGCAGCCGCCCTTCCAGCAGGGCCGCGATCAGCGCGGTCTCGTCGATCACTGGCCCGCGTGAGACGTTGATCAGGATGGCGTGGGCCGGCAGTCGGGCGAGTTCGGCCGCTCCCAGCAGGTGGTGGGTCTCGTCGCTCAGGGGCACGGTGACGCACAGGAAGTCGCAGCTCGCCAGCAGGTCCGGCAGAGGCAGGAAGCGTGCCCCGTAGCGTTCGTCCACCGCGGGCTTGGCGGCATGGGCGGTGTAGGTGACCTGCATGCCGAAGCCCAGATGGGCGCGGCGGGCGATGGCCTGGCCGATGCGGCCCATGCCGACCAGGCCAAGGGTCTTGCCGTGGACGTCGCAGCCGAAGTGCGCCTCGCCCAGGCTGGCCTGCCACTGGCCAGCGCGCACCCAGTCGGCCAGCTCGACGATGCGCCGCGCCGTGGCCAGCAACAGGGCGAAGGCGGCGTCGGCCACGCTCTCGGTCAGGACATCCGGGGTGTTGCAGAGCAGGATGCCACGACGTTCCAGATAGGGCAGATCATAGCTGTCGAAGCCGACCGAGACGCTGGCGATGGCCTCCAGCTTGGGCGCCAGGTCCAGCAGCTCGGGGGTCAGTTTGAAACTGGAGCCGAGCAGGCCCCGGGCCTCGGGCAGCCGCTCGCGCAACCTGGCTTCGCCGCCCGGCGCCTTGAGATCGACAAACTCCAGGTCGCAGGCTTCCTCCAGACGCGCGGTAAGGGCCGGGGACAGGGCCTTGTAGTGGATCACCTTCTTTTTCATGCGCGGGGCATTCCTTTCAGTGACTGGTGGCGGGATTGAGCGCCGCGGAACGGGTGACCGGCTCCTGGCGCAAGAGCAGGGTCAGGACCACCGCTACCAGCAGGGCACCGCCCATGAAGCCGAAGGAGGCGCCGGGACCGCCGGTGACGCCATTCAGATAGCCCACCAGGTAGGAACCGGCGAAGGAGCCCAGGGCGCCCATGCTGTTGATCAGCGCCATGGCACCGCCGGCGACGTTGCCCGGCAGGATCTCCGGGACGATGGCGAAGAAGGGGCCATAGGGGGCGTACATGCAGGCGCCGGCCACCACCAGTAGCGCGTAGGACCACCAGAAGTGGTGAGGGCCGAGGGCGAAGGAGCCGAGGAAGGCGAGGGCGGCGATCAGTAGCGGCGGCCAGACGAACAGCTTGCGATTCTGCAGCCGATCGGACGCCCAGGAGACGCCGACCATGGCCAGCACGGCGGCGAGATAGGGCAGGGAGGACAGCCAACCGGCCTGGACGATGTCCAGCTGGGCGCCCTGGCGCAGGATCGACGGCAGCCAGATGACGAAACCGTAGACACCGATGCTCCAGCAGAAGTACTGCAGCGACAGCAGGATGACCTTGGGCGAGCGGAAGGCCTCGGCGTAGTTCTTCACCGGCTTCATACCCTGTTGCTCGGCCTTCAGGGCCTCTTCCAGGCGGGCCTTTTCGTCAGCGGCGAGCCACTTGGCATCCTTGGGGCGCTCGGCGGCCAGGCGCCACCAGATGAAGGCCCAGATCACCGCCGGCAGGCCTTCGATGATGAACATCCAGCGCCAGTCCAGGGCATGGATCAGATAGCCTGAGACCACCGACATCCAGAGAATGGTCACCGGATTGCCGAGGATCAGGAAGGTGTTGGCCCGCGAGCGTTCCCGCTTGGTGAACCAGTGGCAGAGATAGACCAGCATCGCCGGCATCACCGCAGCTTCCACCACGCCCAGGAGGAAGCGGATGGCGATGAGGAGGGTGACGTTGGGCACCATGCCGGTCAGGGTGGCCAGGCCGCCCCAGGCGATCAGGCTCCAGAAGATCAGCCGCTTGACGCTGCGCTTCTCGGCATAGATGGCACCGGGCACCTGGAAGAAGAAATAGCCGAGGAAGAACAGTGCCCCCAGCAGCGACGACATCGCCGGGGTGATGCCCAGGTCGTCGGCCATGCCCGAGGCGGCGGCGAAGCCGTAGTTGGCCCGGTCGAGGTAGGCCAGGCTGTAGGTGATGAAGACCACCGGCATCAGATACCACCAGCGGCGCGGAGCGAGAGGGGAAGCGTTCATGGGATCACCTGCTTGATTGTTCTTGTCAGGGTGTAGAGTCGATCAGGGGAGTTCGTGACGGTGGGGCAGGCCTTCCATGTCGCCGACCACCTTGACGGCACGGGCGCCGATCCAGTTGCCGCGGGCGACGGCGGCGGCCACGTCCAGGCCGTCGAGCATGGCGCTGACGAACCCGGTGGCGAAGCCATCGCCGGCGCCGACGGTGTCGACCACCTTCGCTACGGGTACGCCAGGAACCTCGCCCTCGGCCTCGGGGGTACGCCAGTAGGCCCCCTCCGGGCCGAGCTTGATGGCCACCGCCTGGGCGCCGTGGTCGAGGTAGAAGGCAGCGATGTCGGCGGGCTCGTCGTAGCCGGTCAGCAGACGCCCTTCGGCCAGGCCGGGCAATACCCAGTCGGCCAGGCTGGCGAGTTCGTTGAGCTCGTGGCGCATCTGGGCTTCGCTGTCCCACAGCGATGGGCGCAGGTTGGGATCGAAGGAGATGCTGCGGCCGGCGCCACGCATGGCTTCCAGCAGATGGCGGCTGAAGGAGCGGACGCTGGCCGACAATGCCGGCGGGATGCCGGTGGCGTGCAGATGGCGCGCCTGCAGCAGGCTGGGATCGAAGTCCTCGGCGATAGAGAGGTGACTGGCCGCCGAACCGCGGCGGAAGTACTCGACCACCGGATCGCTGCCATCGGTGGCGCGGGACTTGAGCTGGAAACCGGTGGGATGCCTGGGATCGACCCTCAGCCGGCTGCAGTCCAGGCCCTCGGCCTCGAGACTGGCGCGAACGAAGCGACCGAAGGAGTCGTTGCCCACCCGGGACAGCCAGGCCACCTTGAAGCCGAGACGGCTCAGACCGATGGCGACATTGTTGTCGGCGCCGGCGATGCGCTTGCCGAACTGGGCGACGCTAGCCAGGTCGCCCGGGGTTTCGGCCACGAACATGGCCATGGTTTCGCCGAAGGCGAGGATGTCGAAGTCAGCCATGGCGGCGCATCTCCTGCGGGCTATCGAAGGTGCGCAGCGTCGCCACCTGGCGGCGTGCTTCGGCAAGCAGATCGGCACCCATCAGGGGAAACTCGATGGCTCGCCGGAGGCCGGCGGGGAAGTACCCCATCAGGCCCTGCCAGGCCAGCAGGTCGGCGGCTTCCGGTGGCACGGCATGCAGCCCGCCGGCACGCCGGCGGACCGCCTTGCAGTGCAGATAGCGTACGTCCGGACCGAGCAGGCGGGCAGCCTGCAGCGGGTCCTCGTTCTGCCAGCGCCAGTTGCCGACGTCGAAGGTCAGTCCCACCGGCAGTTGCGCAGCCCGCGCTGCCTGGATGAAGGCGCGCAGGGGCTCGAGACGGCCGCCCTGCACGGTCTGGTCGTTTTCCACCAGCAGTTGCGGACCAGCGCCCGCCAGCAAGGTCGCCAGGGCCGTCAGGTCAGCGGCAGGGCGATAGTGACCGAGCGAGACCTTGAGGGTATCGGCGCCCAGGCGCCGGGCTTCTTCCAGGGCCTTGGGCAGATGCGGCGACAAGGTGGCGCCAGCGGCAGGCCACAGCTCCAGCGGCACCGAATATACGCAGCCCAGGCCGGCGGCCGCGATGGCGGCGCGCAGGGCGTCGAAATCGGGTTCGCCGTCGAACAGCTCCGCACGAATCTCCACGTGGGAAGCGCCCGTGGCGGCGATGAGGTCGAGCCAGGCAGCCTGGCCCTTGGGGCGGACCACGTCGGCGCCGAAGGCCGAGGTGGTGATAGCGATCTCCGGTGGCATTGTTGTTCTCCTGAAACCGGTTTCATCAACAGACGAGCAAAAAGGGGAAAGGTGCCTCAGGTTCGAGCGCGAGTGGATCGGCGGACGTGCAGTTCCGCAGCGAAGGTCTGTCGCACCGGTGCGCTGCGATCACCGTCGATTCGCCGTTGCAGGCGCTCGAAGGCCGCCACGCCCAGTGCATGGGTCGGCTGGGCCAGGGCGCTGATGCCGCCCCCCACCAGGGGAAACCAGTCCAGATCGTCCAGGGCGAGCAGGCCGAAGCGTTCGAACAGGGGCTCGCCCAGGGCCTGCAGGGCCAGGGTGGTCGCCAGGGTGGCCACGCCGTTGGCGGTGAGAATGGCCTTGGGGCCTGGTCCCGGCGCGGCCAGGAAGGCTGCCAGGTCGCTCTGCAGCGCCGGGGGCTGGTCCGCCTGGATGCTGTGGCTGCCGCGACAGCCGGGCTGGGCCGCCAATCTGGCTGCGAAAGCGGCCAGGCGCTGCTGGCGAGAGCTGGTGCCATCCAGCGGCTCGCTCACCAGCAACAGATCGCGATAGCCCTGCTCCAGCAAATGATCGACGCCGGTCTCGATGGCCTGGTGGTTGTCCAGCCCGACCAGATCGGCGTCGACGCCCGGCAATTCGCGGTCGAGCAGCACCAGCGGCAGCATTTTGCCCAACTGCCGCAGGTCAGCCGCATGCTGGCCGAAGGTGTTCACGATCAGGCCTTCGATGCTGTAGGACTGCAAGGCGGCCAGTTGCTGGCGCTCCTGCTGGGCATCCTGGTCGGTGTTGCAGACCAGCAGCGAATAGCCCTGCTGGCGACAGGCGGTTTCCACGCCATGCATCACCGCGGTGGAGTAGGGGTTGAGCATGTCGGCCACCAGCATGCCGACCAGGCGACTGCGCCCGCGCTTGAGGCCACGCGCCATCTGGTTGGGCTGGAATTCCAGGGCGACCACGGCCGCCTCGATGCGCGCGGCGAGGGCGTCCGACAGCAGGCGACGATCGCCGCCGATGTAGCGGGACACGCTGGCCTTGGATACGCCGGCGACGGCGGCCACTTCGGCGATGGTGGCGCGCGAGGTACGCACGCCGGAAGCAAAGAAGTCGTTCATGGCGTACCGCTGTTGGAGTTTTGTAGGTGCCTGAAACCGGTTTCAGTAAATCTTTTCTGCCCTTGGCGGGCAAGCCGGTCTAAGGTGCCTGCCGACCAGTGGTCGCCGCAGCCCCTCGTCTGGGGTGGTCACCTTCTTATGTCTGCCTAAGCCAGAGAGGTTCCGATGGACATCATCGACAGTCTCGCCAGCCGCCTGGGTGAAGCCCTGCAAGCCGCCGGTGCCCAGGTCACCACCGCCGAATCCTGCACCGGTGGCGGCATCGCCGAGGCGATCACTCGCATCGCTGGCAGCTCCGCCTGGTTCGAGGCCGGTTTCGTGACCTACTCCAATCGCCAGAAGACGGCGCAACTGGATGTCCCGGCCGCCCTGTTCGAGCAGGTAGGCGCCGTCAGCGAAGAGGTGGTGACGGCCATGGCCCGTGGCGCCCAACGGCGCGCCAATGCTCGCTTCGCCGTGGCGGTGAGCGGTATCGCCGGACCGGGCGGCGCAGTACCGGGCAAGCCGGTGGGTACCGTCTGGCTGGCCTGGATGGACAGGGAAAAGCTGCGCACCGAACGGCAGGTCTTTGCCGGCGATCGCGCGGCGGTTCGCCACCAGACCCAGGTACGCGCCCTGGAGGTTTTGCTGGCGCTGTTGGGTGAGGAAAAAGCCTCTCAGGTGTAGCAACCGGGTGGCGACTATGGTTTAATACTGTTCACTTATACAGTTATCCACGGCCGTCTGGCCCCTTCTTTCTTCGAGAGGAATCTAATGGACGACAACAAAAAGCGCGCCCTGGCCGCGGCCTTGGGACAGATCGAAAAGCAATTCGGCAAGGGTACCGTGATGCGCATGGGTGATCACGAGCGCCAGGCCATTCCGGCGATCTCCACCGGCTCCCTGGGCCTGGACATCGCCCTCGGCATCGGCGGGCTGCCCAAGGGCCGGATCGTCGAGATCTACGGTCCCGAGTCCTCGGGTAAGACTACCCTGACCCTGTCGGTCATCGCCCAGGCCCAGAAGCAGGGCGCCACCTGCGCCTTCGTCGACGCCGAGCACGCGCTGGACCCGGACTACGCCGGCAAGCTGGGCGTCAACGTCGACGACCTGCTGGTCTCCCAGCCGGACACCGGCGAACAGGCCCTGGAAATCACCGACATGCTGGTGCGCTCCAACGCGGTCGACGTGATCATCGTCGACTCCGTGGCGGCCCTGGTCCCCAAGGCCGAGATCGAAGGCGAGATGGGTGACATGCACGTGGGTCTGCAGGCGCGTCTGATGTCCCAGGCGCTGCGCAAGATCACCGGCAACATCAAGAACGCCAACTGCCTGGTCATCTTCATCAACCAGATCCGCATGAAGATCGGCGTGATGTTCGGCAACCCCGAGACCACCACCGGTGGCAACGCCCTGAAGTTCTACTCCTCGGTCCGTCTGGATATCCGCCGCATCGGCGCGGTGAAGGAAGGCGACGAGGTGATCGGTAGCGAAACCCGTGTCAAGGTGGTCAAGAACAAGGTGGCACCGCCGTTCCGCCAGGCCGAGTTCCAGATCCTCTATGGCAAGGGTATCTACCTGAACGGCGAGATCATCGACCTCGGCGTGCAACTGGGGCTGATCGAGAAGTCCGGTGCCTGGTACAGCTACCAGGGCAGCAAGATCGGCCAGGGCAAGGGCAACGCGGCCAAGTTCCTGGAGGATAATGCCGAGGTCAAGGGCGCCCTGGACAAGGCGATCCGCGAGAAGCTGCTGAGCCAGCCGAGCAACCAGAAAGCCGAAGTGGCCCAGGAAGAAGACGCCGACGTCGACTTCTGATCGCGCACTCAAGCTTGAGACGACCCCCGCCCTGTGCGGGGGTTTTCGCATAAGAACCTGTTCAAAGTCTGCAGATTTTGAGCACGTTCTAAGGGGAATTATCTTGGGCAATCCACTGGATACCACCGCCGCCATCCGCCTGGCCGCCATGGACCTGCTGGCGCGGCGGGAGCACGGGCGCGAAGAGCTGTCGCGCAAGCTGCGTCGCCGGGGCGCCGAGGAGGGCCTGCTCGGTCCGGTGCTGGATCGCCTGGCCGAGGATGGTCTGCTCGACGAGAGTCGCTATCTGGATAGCTACATCGCCAGCCGCGCCCGGGCCGGCTATGGCCCCCTGCGCATCCGCGAGGAGCTGGGTCAGCGGGGCCTGAAACGGGAGCAGATAGAGGTGGCGCTGCGCGAAGTGGAGGTGGACTGGCAGGCCCATCTGGAAGCCGTCTGGCGCAAGAAGTTCGGCACGCCACCGGCCGATGCCAAGGAGCGCGCCAAGCAGGGACGTTTCCTGGCCTACCGTGGCTACGCCATGGATGGGATCAACCGAGTGTTGAGCCGGCGGTAGAGGGGAGTGGCCTAGGGGGCTGGGCTTCGCTGCGCTCAAACCGGCCTGCAGGTTCATCCCGCCCACGGTGAGCGACTGATTGCGGAAAACGAAGGCTCGCACGGCTAACCCCTCTCCCTCAGGGAGGGGGTGGGGGTAAGGGCGTGCTTCGCGATGATGCCCGAGTGGAAAAGGAGGCGCCGTTTTCCCATGCGTTTGCCAGGAAAGGGATCGAGTTCAGAGCCATCGCGGCCATGGCGGTCCGCCGATGCGGCCGCTCCTACTGACGCTGATTGGACCGTAGGAGCGGCCCATGGCCGCGATGGCAGCGATCAACCTCGGTGGCGCAGGTTGCACTGCGCTCAACCCAACCTACGTAGATGCCCAGGACTCCGGTCGATTGAGTTCGTCCACCAGTTCGCGCAGTCGGCCGTAGTGGCGACCGTGGAAGTCGAAGGTGAGACGCGTCAGATGGGCGAATTCCGCTTCGTCGAGGTCACCTTCGCCCGGTGCCAGCTGGGTGAAGCCTGGGCTACGGCAGAGGTCGGCGAAGTCCGTTGCCAGGTTCTCCAGGCAGGCGGGCGTCAGCGCGTGCTTCAGGCGGATATAGAAGCGTTGGTCACGCCGGCGAGTGGAGTGGTAGTTGCCATAGAACTGCTCGATCTCCGCGGCGGCTGCCTCGGCGGAACGTACCAGGCGGACCAGCTTGAGATCGGCGGGCAGGATGTAGCCTTCATCGAGCAGGTTGCGCTCCAGATAGGCCAGGGCGTCGTCCCAGAAGTGGCCGTCGGGCGTGTCCAGTAGCACCAGGGGTACCAGCGGACTCTTGCCGGTCTGGATCAGGGTGAGTACTTCGAAGGTTTCGTCCAGGGTGCCGAAGCCACCAGGGCAGAGCACCAGCGCATCGGCTTCCTTGAGGAAGAACAGCTTGCGCACATAGAAGAAGTGGAAGGACAGCAGGTGATCCGTACCGTCGATGATCGGATTGGCCCGCTGCTCGAAAGGCAGGGTGATGTTGAAGCCCAGGCTGGCGTCGGGACCGGCACCTTCGTGGGCCGCGCCCATGATGCCGGCGCCGCCGCCGGTGATGACCATCATGTCGCGCCGGGCCAGGGCGCTGCCCAGCTCGCGGGCGAGCGAATACAGGGCATGGTCGATGCGGGTACGCGCCGAGCCGAACACCGTGACCTTGCGCCGCCGCCGGAAGCGCTCCAGGGTGCGGAAGGCCTGCTCCAGCTCCTTAAGCGTCTGCAGCATGATCTTGGCGTCCCAGCGCGCCGGGTTGGTCTGCGCCATGCGCACCACCGTCACCAGCATCTCGCGGTACAGGCTCAGGTTGGGACTGCCGCCGGGCAGGGCATGCTCCAGCAGGTCGTCGATGCGCTGACCGAGATCGGCGGCGCTGGGCTCCACGTGGCGGGCCAGGTAGCTGTCGTCGCTGTCTTCGGTCATTGCGCGAACTCCCGTTACTTGCCCAGGCCGCAGTCGGCCGCCTGGAAGCGCTCGACCATGATCGGCTTGTTGGTCTGGTATTCGGTGAAGTCATAGACCAGGGTGGCGCCGCGAGCCAGCAACTGACGGTAGCCGTTGTTCTGGCAGACGCTCTCGGCGAGCTGCACACGGACCGTCGCCGGATTCTCGCGCATGCGGGCGGCATGGGCCGGGCGCACGCTGAGGTGGTCGATCAGTTGCTTGCCCTGCACGGTGTAGCCACGGTCGAGGATGTCTTCGTTGATGGCGCGAGGCGTGCCCTGGCTGCTCTCGGCGGCGACCTTGCGCAGCATCTGGTTGAGCTCGTGGTCCTTGAGCGACTCGGCCGCCTGGGTGGTGAAGGGCAGGGCGAGCATCAGGGCGAGCAAGGCAAAACGAGGCATCGTGTTCTCCAGCTTTGGGGAAGCCCGTTTCGACCGTGGTCGCGGGCAGGGGTTCGCAAGGCGTCTACGCAGGGTACCTTGCCTAGCCGCCGCGAGCATCCCGGTCGCTCTGGTAAACTGCGTTTTTGCCCAAGAGCCCGGCATGACCCCGACCTCAGATACCTCCCCTCATGCCGTGGCTCGCCTGCGCCAGGAGCGCCTGGCGCGCAGCATCAAGCCTTTCGTCGCCCGGGGGTCACGCATGGCGCGCTGCCCGAACTGCCGCCTGGCCCCAAGTCATTGCCTGTGCGAGCTGCGCCCGCTACGCCAGACCCGGGCCGGGATGTGTCTGCTGATGCACGATGTGGAGCCGCTCAAGCCGAGCAACACCGGCTGGCTGATTGCCGACGTAGTGGCCGATACCCATGCCTTCGGCTGGAGCCGTACCGCCGTCGATCCACGTCTGCCGGCCTTGCTGGAACAACCCGAGTGGCAGCCGCTGCTGGTGTTTCCTGGCGAGTACGCCGCGTCCGAGCGGGTGGTGGAGACCTTGCCGCTCGCGCCTGGCCAGCGGCCGCTGTTCGTGCTGCTGGATGCCACCTGGACCGAAGCGCGCAAGATGTTCCGCAAGAGCCCCTATCTGGATGCCCTGCCAGTGCTGAGCTTCCAGCCCTCGGCGCTGTCGCGCTATCGGCTGCGTCGTTCCACCCGGAACGAGCACCTCTGTACCGCCGAGGTGGCGGCGCTGTGCCTGGAGCTGGCCGGAGAGGCGCCGGTCGGTCGATTGCTGGAGGCCTATCTGGATGTCTTCAGCGAGCGCTACCTGGATGCCAAGCACCATCTGCCGCTGGCGGCGGACAGTCCGGCCAGCCAGCACCTGAGGGCGCTGCGGTCTAGTTGACCGGCTTGACCTCCACCGGCGCCTGTCGGGGCCAGAGTTGCGCCGCCAACATGCCGGCGAACATCAGGGCACAGCCCAGATAACCGCGGCCGCTGAGGGATTCGCCCAGCAGCCAGGCGCCGAAGACGGCGGCGAACACCGCCTCCAGGGAAAAGATCACCGCTGCGTGGGAGGCGATGGCGCCGCGCTGGGCGAAGACCTGCAAGGTGTAGCCGATACCCGCGGCGATCACCCCGCCATAGAGCAATTCAGGCAGGGCGAGGGCGATCTGGCCGGCCTGGATCGGCTCGAAGACCAGCGCCAGCAGCAGGCTCAGGACGGCGCAGACCAGAAACTGCACGATGGATAGCAGGGTCGCGTCATGGCGACTGGAATAGTGCCCCACCAGCAGTACGTGCACGCCCCAGGCCAGGGCGCCGGCCAGTTGCAGCAGATCGCCCGAGGCCACCTGGAAGTTGTCGCCGAGGCTGAGCAGGGCCATGCCGACCACCGCGAGACAGGCGCCGACCCAGGTCCCGACGTGGCTGCGCTGGCCCAGCAGCAGTCCCAGCAGGGGCACGACGATGACATACAGCCCGGTGATGAAGCCGGAGTTGGTCACGCTGGTGAACAGCAGGCCGACCTGTTGCAGGTTGATGCCCAGGGTCAGCACCAGGCCCATCAGCAGGCCGCCCTTGAGGGTGTCGCGGGTGAAGGCCTGCTGGCGGCCGCTATGACGCAGGAACAGCAGCAGGGGCAGCAGGGTAAGGGCGCCCAGGGCGAATCTCAGGCCGGTATAGAGGAAAGGACCGATGTGCGCCATGCCGCCGGTCTGGGCGACGAAAGCGCTGCCCCAGATGATGGCGGTGAGCAGCATGAGCAGGTCGGCACGGAGAGCGGCGCTGGGCATCGGATGTCTCTTGGGCAAAAAAGCGCCACTGTGCCGCAACCGTCGAGCCTTGCCTACCGCTCGTATACCCTTCGGCCTTGCTCCCGCCCGCGCCGTTCGGCATGCTGAGGCGAGCAGCGAACGCTGCCGGTGCGCGAGGCGCCGGGTGTTCGCCGCCTCAGACAACAAGGAAAGCGACACCATGGCGGCTGCCTACCAGATCCTGATCGCGGACGATCATCCGCTGTTTCGCAGCGCGCTGCAGCAGGCGCTCACCCTGGGCCTCGGTGCCCAGGCGCGGCTCACCGAGGTGGCCGACATCGCCGAACTCCAGGCCTGTCTCGCCGAGAGTACCGACTGGGACCTGGTGCTGCTGGACCTGAACATGCCCGGGGCCTACGGCTTCTCCGGGCTGGTGCTGCTGCGCGGGCAGTATCCCCAGGTGCCGGTGGTGATGATCTCGGCGCAGGAAGAGCCCGCCGTGGTGCAGCGCGCCCGGGAATTCGGTGCCAGCGGCTTCATTCCCAAGTCCAGCGATCTGGGCACCTTGCAACAGGCGGTCAGCCAGGTGCTGGATGGCGATACCTGGTGGCCGCCGCAGGTGGAAGGCGCCGCTGCCCTGAGCGAGGAGGCCAAGGCCGCCAGCGCCGGGCTCGCCAGCCTTACCCCGCAGCAATTCCGCGTCCTGACCATGCTCTGCGAAGGCCTGCTCAACAAGCAGATCGCCTTCGAGCTGAATGTCTCCGAAGCCACGGTGAAGGCCCATGCCACGGCCATCTTCCGTAAGCTCGGCGTTCGTACCCGCACCCAGGCGGCGCTGCTGCTGCAGCAGCTGGAGAGTACCTCCAGCTAGCCGGCACCTCTGGCGCGGGCAGTCGGCTCGCGCCAGAGGTGCCGATTTCCCGCTTTGTGCACCTGTCGCCCGCTATCGTCGGCGGTTCGACCACGCTGAATGGAGTTCCAGGTGATCTCTCCCTACAAAGGCAAGACCGGTCTGCGCCGGGTCATCAACGCAACGGGTTATTCACTGGCCGGCTTGCGCACGGCCTTTCGCCAGGAGGCGGCGTTTCGCTCCCTGGTAGCGCTCAACGTGGTGCTCTTGCCCATCGCCTTCTGGCTGGACGTGAGCCGGGGCGAGCGTGCCCTGCTGGTGGCGGTCTGCCTGCTGTCGCTGGTGGTCGAACTGTTCAACGCCGCCATCGAGGCGGTGGTGGATCGCATCTCGCTGGACTGGCACGAACTGTCGAAGAATGCCAAGGATCTCGGCAGTGCCGCGCAGTTCGTGGCCATGATCATCATCACGGCGGTGTGGGGCATCGTCCTGCTCGGCTGAGCAGGACGACCACTCAGACTGGTGCGCCGAGGGTAGCGCCTGCGGCGGTTGCGTCGCTGACCATGCCCTGTTCCGGCACGCTGGGCTGCGCCGAATGGATGACCTTGTGGATGAAGCTTGCGGGTCACGTTGTCATTGACTGAACGGGCTGAAGCCCAGCTATGATGCGGCTTTAGCCCGAATCGAGAGCGGGACACAACGCCCGACTTTCGGGCCGGGTGCCGTGTCCTCGTGCCGGGGTCACGTGTCACCGGAGCCAGCAGTATGAGCACGTACCTAACGCGCAAGGATGGGCGCTATCTCTATCGCCGTCGATTCCCCAAGGCCGTAGCCGACGCCATAGGCAAGGCGGAGATGAAGCGCGCCCTTGGCACCGCAGACCGGACGGAGGCGCTGAAGCTTTCCCGTTCCCTGTCTGTCGAGTTTGACCGCATCTGCGAGGCTGCCCTGGCGCCTGTCCATGCTGCCCCTGGCGCGTGCTCAGTACCTGCCCCTGTACGCCTCACAGCGGACGACATCCTGCGCCAGATGCAGGCAGCTATGCACCGGGTACAGGTCGAGGCGCTGGAGCGTATGCAGGCGCCTGGATGGCAGCAGGAGCTGGCGTGGCGGCGTGCCTCCCTGGCTGCCCATGCTGCCGGCCAGATGCCCGCCGAGATAGCCATGCACCCCACCATCGCAGCGGGCGCTATGAGGGCCTTGGACGGCGTTGTGGCTGGAGACGTACCAATGCCAGCCCCACAGGAGATCGCCCCGCCTAGGCCCCTCGCAGAGGCTCAAGCACTGCCCACTGCGGTAGGGTCCAGTGTTGCCACTCAGGCAGAGTTCGAGCTGGCGCTAGAGGCGTATTGCGTAGGGAAGTCGAAGTCCCGCAAGGCCCAGGCCAGGAACGTCAGCGCCGCCGTGCTGCGCTTCCCCTGCACACCTACCCAAGCCGAGGCGCAGATTCTGGAGTACCTGACGGGAAAGCTGGAGGAGGGGATCAAGCCCAGTACGCTGCGCACCGCCAGCACGCTGCTGTTCGCCATCCTGAAATGGCTACCGGGGTTCGAGGGGCTGGCCCTGCCGAAGCGACACCCCACCACCGAGGCGCTACGGGGTGAGATGCTGGATGCGGAGGCTAGAGCGCCTGTCCCGCGAGACGTACTGCTAAGCGCTATCCAGTCCTTCCAGGAAGTAGGGGATGACGTATCGGCTGCTGCGTTCCGGCTGCTGGCGCTGTATGGCATGCGGCCCTCGGAGCTGCTACGCGAAGGGCCATCGAGCATTCAGGAGCGGCGGGACGTGCTAGGCAATGTTGATACGGTGTTCGTGGCTGGGCTCACGATGCGCAAGACGCGGAACAGTAAGCGGGCGCTGCCGATCCACCCTGACGACCTACCGCTGTTTGCCACGGTGCATGCATCCCTGGGATTGGCGGAGGACTGTTCGCTTGATGAGCGAGAGCACCGAGGACGCATCAGAAGCAACGAACTAGCGAAGCGCTTCCGGCGGTTGCTGCCGCCGGAGCTGCGCCCGGAGCTAAGCCTGTACGGTGTGCGGCACCTATTCGCTGACCTTGCCCGCGCTGCTGGTGCTACGGAGGAGGAGGCCGGTGCCCTGCTTGGGCACACGACCAAAGGTGCGTCGAAGGTGACTGGTATCTATGGCGGGGGTAAATCTTTAGATCGCGCCAAAGAGATTTTATTAGGCGTGAGAAGCTTTATCGCCTGATTGATACGGCAAGGCGCTACCGGACTAGTTCTAAGGTATCTGTTCAAGTCCTTGCCATATGCGGCCAGCTCCCCTGACTCGGTTACAAACACAGCATACCTAGGGACGACTTGAGCGGCCGCGCCACTAGCAGCAAGGAACACATCATTAAGTGTAGAGTTTCCTTCGTAGTTATATTCGGCAGGCGATAATCTGTACTTTTTACCGTCGCCTGCAACTATCGTGTCAGTGATACCGATAGCTTTCAGATTCCTAGCAAGATCAATGTAGTGCTGCCAAATGGCATCATGTAGTTCTATGCGTATTGTAAAGCTAGGCATGTTGCACTCTCCGTGTGATGGTTGTCTCACAGTAGCCTGCCCGTATGCGGTGTCAACTAGTCCTTATTGCGGCCTGAATTTGGATCAAATCTGCGCGGGCGTCTCCGACCCTATCACGGCCTCCGTTCCCCCGCGGGTGGGCTGACTGGCGCCAGGCGGGCCGCTTGCCGGGGAGAGTGAGGCCGTGCATCACAGCGCATCCAGAACATTGATTGCACGCGATACGAGGTGCATCCAGTACCGTATCGCTTGTAGTGATATGGGTATACCTCAGGCACCACCGTTTATCGGCTTCCTTGGCTGTGGTGATAACGGCGCTTGACCAGTCTAATCGACACAATCAATATCGACACATCCTAACCGATACAGGCTGTGCCGCCATGATGATCCGTGCCTACCTCCGCGCCTCCACTGCCGAGCAAGACGCCAACCGCGCCAAGGCCGACCTGGACGAGTTCGCCAAGCAATACGGGCAGCGCATTGCTAGCTACTACCCCGAGAACGAGTCAGGCGCCACGCTCAAGCGTCCCGAGCTATTCCGGCTGCTGTCGGACTGCCAGCCTGGGGACGTGCTGCTGGTGGAGCAGGTGGACCGTCTGGCGCGTTTGAATGAGGCGGACTGGGCTAAGCTCCGCGCCGAGCTATCGGCCAAGGGGGTGCTGGTTGTGGCGCTGGACCTGCCTACCTCTCACCAGGTCATGCAGGGCACCAAGGCCGGGGACGACTTCACCCGCCGTATGCTGGGCGCCGTCAACGACATGCTGCTGGATATGCTCGCTGCCGTGGCTCGCAAGGACTACGAGGACCGCCGCCGTCGCCAGGCCCAGGGTATCGAGAAGGCGAAGGCTGACGGCGCTTACAAAGGCCGGAAGACCAACACCGAGCTGCACGACCGGATCAAGAAAGCCCTAGTCGCCGGCCATACCGTCCGCCAGGTGGCGCACCTCGTAGGCTGCAGCACCGAGACTGTACAGCGGGTGCGGAAGCTCATGGCCCAGGCGGCAGGGCAGGCGTAGCCCAGCACGGCGCCCTAGGCGAGGCGGTCAGTAGCTGGGCCTGGCTACCCTACAGGTCTGCGGCTACGCCTCCCTCGCGTGCTCCTGGACAGGCTGGCTGCACTGGGTGCCCAGGGGAGGCCGATCACGGTCACGGCAGGCGGCTATTCCGGTTGTTGGATTGTTGATGTCACATATCGAGAGGGCGGCAAGAACGCCTCCGCGATGAATTGGGATGCCTGGGCCCGTGAGGACATTGACCACATGATGAACGCCAGCCAAGCGGTTGCAGCACGTCAGAGCCCACTGCTCTAGGACAGCACGTCACACTCATCCCAGGTACAGAACAAAGGGTATCCCCACCCGGAGTCTAAACCCGATCACGCATCAAGCTGCACTCGCAGCCTAGTTGCGGCTGTACCTACAAGCGCCAGCATCACACCGCCCATTTCGCCCTGTTCCTAGACCAAATCCCGTCGGCCTGCATAGCCGGTGCGCTGGTCTGTGAATACGCGCTGCATCCTCCGCCAGACCATGAGCCGCAAGGGCTCAACTCTTTTGCCATTCCGGCAGACAACCTCTACTTAGGACATCAAACCGATGAGATACGAAACCCGCGCGGGCCGAAAGCCTATCGCGAAAGCACTCGTTATCCGGGCGCTTCGTGCACTTCAAGCGCAAGGAATCCCGGCCACTTTACAGACCATCCTGGAGCGCGAGCCCAAGCTGGCCACATCTACAGCGCTGCACGCCCTGGCCCAACTGCCAACTGAGGCGAACCTGCAGGTGCGCAGTCTGCCAGGCAGCCGAGGTACCCGGCAGTACATCCTGGCTACGGCTGCCCTGCACCACGGCATCAAGTTGGACCCCGACACCATCCGCGAGGGTGCCCGTTCGGAGAACACTCTGCTGGTCATTCTGGCCGGCCACGCTAAAGGAGAGCGCTGATATGGCCCGTCCCCGCAAGATCAACCTAGACCGCAGCGCAGTAGAGTTGCTGGACCTGACCCTCAAGGCGTCCACTCAGCGATTCAAGCAGGCGCTGGACCCCGACAACGGCTACCCCATCGACGCTGCCACCATCAGCGCAAGTGTGTCGCTGCTCAAGTTGGTAGAGGCCCGCGCCGCTGCCACTCGCGATGACCACGCTGTTGAGTTGGCGAAGCTCCAGGCCGAGTTCCATTCCAGGCGTCAGCCCAAGTCCAGCGCACCGCGAGAAGAACTATCCGAAGAAGCCATCCTGGCCCTGTACGAGGGGGCAGGGCTCAAACCCAACGTAGACAAATAACCACATGCTGATGCGCCGGAGGGCTATCGCCTGAAACCTTCAGCCACCATAAACGCGAGGCCCGATATGACCACCGCACAAGAACTTCCCCACCGCATACAAACCACCATCGCTAATTACACGGCCCTGTGCGCAGTGCATGCGCTCCTGCCCCTCAAAAGCCAGCGTCAGATAGCGACCGAATTGAAGTTGTCTCGCCGTAAGGTTGCCGAGCATGCAGCTCGCCCGCGACCTCTCGACCTAGATATGAGCGCAACATCCGACGCGATTGATATCTACCACCCAATGACGAGTGAACCAACGATGAAGCGAAGCGATGCATTAACCGCAATCTGTGCGCTTGCTGTCCGTCCAGTCGGTGTCCGTTATTACGAGTATGAGCACATTCTTCTCGCGTGCTTTGGCGCCACTGCTGAGGGCAAACTCAATATGTCTGAGGAGGAGCACCGTCAGATTCGATCAGATGTGAAACGCAAGGCGCGTGCAAGTGGACAGGAGGCGGTCTTTGTACCTGCGTGGATTGATGCCAACGATCCGCGAGCTAGCCAGCAAGCGATGTTGAATGCTGCCCAGCGCGTCTTTGAAGCCATTGAACACGCAGCGTTGGAGTTCGCAGAGCGTTTCCCTGGTGTGCCCTACCAGTCAGCCATGCATGAACTCCGGTGCATCGCCGTTCCTGGTGTGAGCGCTGAGCCGCTGGGGCAGCGGTTGGAACGTACTGCCGCTATCGTCGATTACCTGGCGGGCCACCCCATTAATATAGCGGGGCAATTGGCCCGGCCCTCTACGGCGCGGGTTCCAGAGGGTGCCCCTTTGCAAGTGGCCCACGACGATTCAGAGTTGGCTCGCCTCTGCCTGTGACAGACCGGACAATTCTGTCCCGTCTGCATTCACGGCCTGAATCAAGCTGCACCTGCGCGCCGACCTTCCTTCCACCAAGCCCTAGCATCGCCTTGCCGCGAGGTGTAGCCGTGGGCAACTGATACCGAGACCAGCATGCTAACAACCTTCGACGACATTCTAGCGGTCCACGCCAGCTTTCCCGAGGAGACCTTTGCGGAATCCCAGGCCCGGCGGGATTCCAAGGTCCTGACTTTGGCCCGCCTCTACGAATTGCACGACCAGGTAACACAGCGCCAGCAGGCCCGCCAGGCTGCCCCCGTGCCAGTGCCGGCAAGCATCCAGCCCGAAGACCCTAACGTCGAGTCGGGTATTCCGCAAACCGCCCACACCGGGCAGATGACCCGCCGCCTGCCAGGGACCGTACTCGGCATCAACGCATAGGCCCCTGGCGGCCGCTCTGAGGGCCTTACCTGGCCGATCAGTCAACCCTAAGGCACGCCACGGAGGCCGCCTGTAGCGCCTCCTGTGAGCCTTCGTGCGCCTTATCTATCGAGACCCAGCATGACCCTTACCGATGAACTGCGTGTGGCCCTGGCTGCCGCTGCCCTCTGGACACCCTCCAGCCAGCTAAACCGCAGTGCCTTCGTCCGGCAGACCTTGCGCTCCGCAAGTCGATGGACCCGCAAGGGCTGCCCGCTGGACACCCTTCCAATCCTGCGCCGTCTTGCTGACCGCGCCTGACCTATCCCATATCAAAGAGACCTGAACCATGACTATCAAAACCCAACCCGTGGTAGCTGCAGCCGACCAGACCGCCCGTGCCCTGCTGGCTGTGCTCCAATCCACCGTCACACTGGACCGCGAAGACGTTCCGACCCTGACCGCCCCGACCCTGCCCGAAGGCTATGCCGAGGTGAAATACGGCCTAGACCGGATGGGCGAATATATGGCGCAGGGCGAGCGTGGCGAGTCCCGCCGTACCTCTGTCGATGACGTGACCCGCGACCTGACCGAACTGCTAGCACGTGCTGCAGAGAAGGGCCTACCGTTCGCCCAACTGCCGGCCGCCTTTGCCTATGACCAGGCCATGACCGTGCACCGCGAGCGTCAAGCCAACTACATCCGAGGCAGTGGTGCCCGTGCCGAAGCACTGGCCCTGGCCGCCTCTGATTGGATCGATGACCTAAAGGCTGTACTGGTGCTGCGCGATGCAGTCGACGCTGATGACATGCAGGAGGCCGCCCAAGAGCGCACCAAGACCAGCGCCGCCATGGCTCTTAAGCTCTACGTCGATGACAAGTACAGCAGCACTGTGGCCTCGACTCTGCCGGTGCTGGCTGCTGGCCGTGGCTTGATGCATCTGCAGAGCGCCGGGGTTGCCGTAGCTGACTTGACCCAGGAGGACCTCGAAGTGCTCGCCGCCCTGGTTGGTCTGGCTATCGCGCCTCTACCGCTGCCGAACTACGGCCTGTCAGCTGATGCCCTGGACTTCTACGTTGGCGATTCGATGATTCGCGTAAACCACTGCACCGCGACGCTGTACCAGGTGGGCGATACCGGCGCGGGCCAGTCGCTGCTGCCTGTACGTGTCCTGGCTGCTACTAATGCAAAGGTCCTGGCAGACGCGCAGCAGGAGCTGGTCCAGGTTGCTTAACGTCCGAGCCCAGTAGCACGCGCCTTGATAATAGGTGCGTCGGGCGACAAGGTACGGAGGAGGGTGGTCCAGGCAATTGGATGGATTGTCTTCCTCCTGAACCACCCGCGCCGCTGTGGCATAGCGAGGTCGGTCATGTGAGCCCAAAAGGCAATCTGCTTGTTGAGCCGCTGCCACTCCGCATGTCCTGCCTCGGTCATAGCCCCTCCGTGGAGCAGCGCGTCTTCATAGAGCACAGTCACGACATTGAGTGCGTCGATGTATTGGTCCGTTTGCTCGGGCGTCTGCAAGCTGAAGGTAAGCACGATTGTTTGCTGATCTAGCTTTAGTCCGGTGGCCTTGCTCACCCGGTCCAGTGGGAGTAGCTGCTTCATGCGTCCTGCCTTGGTATTGATCCGATTGATATCAATATGGCATTGCTCAAGAAAGCTGTATAGCCCTCCTGGACCGGGACACAAGCCCCGGCCACTTGTCGGATTCACGCGGCGGCGTCACCCTTTAACTCATTGATATTAATGACATTTGCGCCATCCACGACCTTGTGGATGAAGTGCAGCTTGGCGATCACTGGCGCGGGCAGGGCGAAAGGGTAGAAGTCCGGCTGGCCCATGCTGCGCGACAGCTCGTTGAGCATGGCCGCGAGTTCGATCCAGGCGTTGGCGAAGCCGAGGAACTCGTCGTCGCCGCGGTCTTCGGCCTCGTACAGCGCCTCGCGGGTGAAGGGCTGGAAATCCAGCTGGGTGGTGGTCGCGTTCATACCCAGGTTGGCCGCCGTGGCGAGGGTGTCCATCATGTGCAGGTAGTGTGCCCAGGTTTCCGCCCAGTCTTCCCAGGGATGCATGGTGGCATAGGCGCTCACGTACTGGGTGTCCCAATCCGCCGGTGCGCCCTGCTGATAGTGGCGCTCCAGCGCTTGACCGTAGTCGGCGCGTTCGTCGCCGAACAGGGCGCGGAAGGGTTCTTCCCAGTCGGTGCCGGCGACCAGCCGGTCGAAGTAATAGTGGCCGACCTCGTGGCGGAAGTGGCCGAGCAGGGTGCGATAGGGCTCGTGCATGTCGGCCCGTACCTTCTCGCGATGGGCGTCGTCCGCTTCGAGGATGTTCAGGGTGATGAGGCCGTTGGCATGACCGGTGGTGGGCGTGCCGTTGGCATCCGGGGCGAGGAAGTCGAAGGCCAGTCCCTGTTCGGGATCGACGCTCTGCGGGATCACCTGCAGGCCCAGGCCCAGCAATTGCGCGACCAGCTGCCGCTTGGCCAGCTCCAGCTTGCGCCAGCGCTCGCCATTGCCCTCGAAGGTGAGATCGGGAATGGTGTGGTTGAGCTGGCAGGCCAGGCAGAAGTCGCTGCCTGCATCGGCGGGCACCAGCCAGTTGCAGGCGGCCGGAGTATCCAGGTTCGCGCAACGGCGATAGAGACCACTGCTGGCGTCGGGCAGTTGCCAGAGACCGCCGTCGCCAGGTTGCAGCGCCGTGGGCGTGCCCTGATCCGGGGCATAACCGAGGGCGGCGCCGCAGGCGAGGCACTCGCTATTGGGAAAGAAGATGGCCTGCCCACAGGTGCAGTTGGCGACCTTGCGTTGCACGGGTAGCGCACGCAGGGCGTTGCGTTCTAGGCGGTTCGAGCTGTAGCTTCCGAGAAAGTTGCGCATGTTGGATACCTGGCGGGAACGACCGCGTCTGACACCGAGCGGAACGCTGGCGCCTTGCTAGCGATTTAGTAGAGCGGGCGGTGATTGGAGTTCCGGGTTGTTCGTCGCCTGGTCGGTACGAGAAGCCCTCTGCGACGCCCTCTGGGGTGTCGGGGCACGAGATTTGCTCTTCCTTCGAGTTCAACCGGTGAACGGAGTCTCCCTGTGTCCATCCATGTCGCTCTGCAGCATATCAGCCATTACACCTACGATCGCCTGGTGGAACTGGGCCCGCAGATCGTGCGGCTGCGCCCGGCACCCCATAGCCGAACCCGCATCCTGTCCTATTCGCTGCGGGTCCAGCCGGAGCAGCATTTCATCAACTGGCAGCAGGATCCCCAGGGCAACTACCTGGCGCGGCTGGTGTTCCCCGAGCCGACCCGCGAATTTCGCGTGGAGGTCGACCTGATCGCCGAGATGGCGGTGTTCAACCCCTTCGATTTCTTCCTCGAACCCTACGCCGAAAAAATCCCTTTCACCTATGCCGAGGAGGAGCGGCGCGAGCTGAGCGCTTTTTGCGAGTGCCTGCCCGTGATGCCCCTGTTCGAGCATTACCTGGCCGGCATCGTCCGCGAGCCGGTGGCGACCCTGGACTTCCTGGTCGCCCTGAACCAGCGCCTGAGTCGCGACGTGGCCTACCTGATCCGCCTCGAACCCGGCGTGCAGACCCCGGAGGAGACCCTGGAGAAGGGCTCCGGCTCCTGCCGCGACAGCGCCTGGCTGCTGGTACAGCTGCTGCGTCACCTGGGATTGGCGGCGCGTTTCGTCTCCGGCTACCTGATCCAGCTGACGGCCGACCAGAAGGCCCTGGACGGCCCCTCCGGCACCGAGGTGGACTTCACCGACCTGCACGCCTGGTGTGAGGTCTATCTGCCCGGCGCGGGCTGGATCGGACTCGATCCCACCAGCGGCCTGCTGGCCGGCGAGGGTCACATCCCCCTGGCCTGCAGCCCGGAACCAGCCTCGGCAGCGCCCATCTCCGGCCTGGTCAGCGAGAGCGAGTGTACCTTCACCCATCAAATGGGCGTGGAGCGCCTGTGGGAAGCCCCACGGGTCACACGGCCCTACGACGAGCGCCAGTGGCGGGACGTCCTCGCCCTGGGCCGGCGGGTGGACGCCGACCTGCAGGCCCAGGACGTACGCCTGACCCTCGGTGGCGAGCCGACCTTCGTCGCCCTCGACCATCCCGACGACGAGGAGTGGAGCACCGCCGCCCTGGGGCCGAACAAGCGCCGCCTGGCCGCCGAGTTGTTCCACCGCCTGCGCCAGCACTACGCACCCCAGGGGCTGGTGCACTTCGGTCAGGGCAAGTGGTATCCCGGCGAGCAACTGCCACGCTGGTCGCTCAACTGCTTCTGGCGCGCCGACGGCCAACCGCTGTGGCGCGATCCCGCCCTGCTGGCCGACGAGCGTCGCGACTACGGTGCCGACGCCGCCCTGGCCGAGCGCTTCGTGCAGGAAGTGGCCCAGCGTCTGGGCGTGGCCGATGAGCATCGCTTCCCGGCCTTCGAGGACTGGCTGTACTACCTCTGGCGCGAGCGCCGTCTGCCGAGCAACGTCGACGCCCTGGACTCGCGGCTGAGCGATCCGCTGGAGCGCGAGCGACTGCGGCGGGTGTTCGACCAGGGCCTGGATCGGGTAGTGGGCTACGTCCTGCCGCTGGCGCGTACCGTCGCCGAGGATGGCTGGCGCAGTGGGCCCTGGTTCCTGCGCGAGGAGCAGTGCCGGCTGGTACCGGGCGACTCCCCGCTGGGCTATCGCCTGCCGCTGGATTCCCAGCCCTGGGTGCGCGACGAAGACTATCCCTACCTGCACCCCACCGATCCCAACCAGGCCTTGCCACCCTTGCCCGATCCCGTCCGCCAGCAGGAACGCTGGCGTCCGCCGCGGCCGGCACGCAGCGTCGATGCGGGCAAGGTTCAGGCCGCACCGGCGCCGTTCGACTCGGCGAGCGACATCGTTCGGACCGCCTTCTGCGCCGAGCCGCGCGAGGGTCGGCTGTACCTCTTCATGCCGCCACTGGCACGCCTGGAGGACTACCTGGAGCTGGTCGCCGCCATCGAGGATAGCGCTACCGCCCTGGGCTGCCCGGTGGTACTGGAAGGCTACGAGCCGCCGCGCGACGCCCGACTGATCAATTTCCGCGTGACCCCCGACCCCGGCGTCATCGAGGTCAACATCCATCCGGTCGCGACCTGGGATGCCCTGGTCGAGCAGAGCGAATTCCTCTACGAGGCGGCGCGGCTGTCGCGCCTGACCAGCGAGAAGTTCATGGTCGACGGCCGCCATACCGGTACCGGCGGTGGCAGTCACTGCGTGCTGGGCGGGGCGACGCCGGGCGATTCGCCCTTCCTGCGCCGCCCCGACCTGCTGCGCAGCCTGATCAGCTACTGGCACAACCATCCCTCGCTGTCCTACCTGTTCGCCGGCCTGTTCATCGGCCCGACCTCCCAGGCGCCACGGGTCGACGAGGCGCGCAACGACGCCCTCTACGAACTGGAACAGGCCTTCGCCCAGCTGCCGGCGCCGGGCACCGCCTGTCCGCCCTGGCTGGTGGATCGGCTGCTGCGCAACCTGCTGGTGGACGTGACCGGCAACACTCACCGCGCCGAATTCTGCATCGACAAGCTCTATTCGCCCGACAGCGCCAGCGGGCGCCTCGGCCTGCTGGAGTTGCGTGCCTTCGAGATGCCGCCCCATAGCCGCCTGCAGTTGGTGCAGCAACTGCTGCTGCGCGCCCTGGTCGCCCGGTTCTGGCGCGAACCCTATGCGCCGGAGCGCCTGGCCCGCTGGGGCACCGAGCTGCACGACCGCTTCCTGCTGCCGCACTTCATCCAGGATGATTTCCAGGACGTGCTCGCCGAGCTGGCCGACGCCGGTTACGCCTTCGACCCGGCCTGGTTCGCCGCGCACTTCGAATTCCGCTTTCCCAAGTACGGCGACTTCGCGGTCAAGGGCATCGAGCTGGAGCTGCGCCAGGCGCTGGAACCCTGGCACGTGTTGGGCGAGGAGGGTGCCATCGGCGGCACGGTGCGCTATGTCGATTCCTCCCTGGAGCGGGTCCAGGTCAAGGTCACCGGCCTCGCGCCGGATCGCTACGCCCTGACCTGCAACGGCGCCCGGGTGCCGCTGCGGCCGACCGGCCGAGTGGGCGAATATGTCGGCGGGGTGCGCTTCCGCGCCTGGCAACCGGCTTCGGCCCTGCACCCCAACCTGGGCGTGGACGCCCCCCTGGTGTTCGATCTGGTGGATACCTGGATGCAGCGCTCCCTGGGTGGTTGCCAGTATCATGTGGCCCATCCGGGCGGGCGCAACTACGCTACGCTACCGGTCAACGCCTATGAGGCGGAAAGTCGGCGCCTGGCGCGCTTCTTCCGCTTCGGGCATACCCCGGGGCGGCAGGTTCCGACTTCTCTCGCGACGAGTCTGGAGGCCCCCTTCACCTTGGATCTGCGCCAGACCCACGTCAGCTGACCGCTCCCGACATGCAACCGACCTCCACACGTGCCGCCCTCGAGGCGGCCGGCAGCTTCAACGAGCTCTGGGACCCCCGCGGCGGCGTCCGCCCGACCTGGCGCCGCTTCTACGGGCACCTGGCCGGGTTGCGGCCGGCCCAGCTGGACCAGCGCCAGGCGCTGATCGCCCGGCAGATCCAGGAAAACGGCGTGACCTACAACGTCTACGCCGATCCCAAGGGCAGCGACCGGCCCTGGGCGCTGGACCTGCTGCCGCAGCTGATCTCGGCGGAGGAATGGGCGCCGCTGGCCGCCGGGGTGGCGCAGCGGGCCCGGTTGCTCAATCGGGTGCTGGGCGATCTCTATGGCGAACAGCGGCTGCTGCGCGAGGGCCTGCTGCCGCCGGAGCTGGTGTTCGGCCACAACAACTTCCTCTGGGCCTGCCAGGGCCTGCGCCCGCCGGGCGATACCTGGCTGCACGTCTATGCCGTGGACCTGGCGCGGGCGCCGGATGGCCGCTGGTGGGTGCTGGCGGACCGCACCCAGGCACCCTCCGGCGCCGGCTATGCCCTGGAGAACCGTCACATCGTGGCGCGCGCCTTTCCCGAGCAGCACCGCGACCTGCAGGTCCAGCCGCTCAATGGTTACTTCCAGGCCCTGCAGCGTACCCTCAGTGCCGGCCTGGACACCGGTGACGAGGCGCCGCTGGCGGTGCTGCTCACCCCGGGGCGCTACAACGAGACCTATTTCGAGCACCTCTACCAAGCGCGGCAACTGGGCTTCCCGCTGGTGGAAGGCCAGGACCTCACGGTTCGCGACGCCTGCCTCTACCTCAAGACCCTGAGCGGACTGCGACGGGTCCACGCGGTGTTCCGCCGCCTGGACGACGACTTCTGCGATCCGCTGGAACTGCGTACCGACTCGGCCCTGGGCGTGCCCGGGCTGCTGGAGGCGGTACGCCAGGGCAACGTCATCATGGCCAACGCCCTGGGCAGCGGCCTGCTGGAGTCGCCTGGCCTGCTGGGTTTCCTGCCCGGCGTCTGCCAGGCGCTGCTGGGCGAGACCCTGGCGCTGCCGGCGGTCGCCACCTGGTGGTGCGGCGAGACGCCGGTGCGGGAAGAGGCCCTGGCGCGCCTCGGCGAGCTGGTGATCAAGCCGGCCTATCCCTCCCAGCGCTTCGAGCCCGTATTCGGCAAGGCCCTGGATGCCGAGGAGCACGCTGCCCTGCGCGAGCGCATCGAGGCGCGGCCCCATGCCTACGTCGCCCAGGAGCGCATCCAGCTCTCCCGCGCGCCGGTCTGGCAGGGCGGCAGCCTGCAGTCGCGGGCCATCGGCATGCGCGTCTATGCCGTGGCCAGCGAAGATGGCTACTGGGTGATGCCCGGCGGGCTGACCCGGGTCGCCCACGAGGGCGCCGAAGTGGTGTCCATGCAGCGTGGCGGTTCGAGCAAGGACACCTGGGTGCTGGGTGGCAGTCGCAGCGCCGCCGAGGTGCCAGCACCGCGCATGCTGGGGGTGCGCGACCTGGTGCGCAAGGATCCTTTCCTGCCCTCGCGCACCGCCGAGAATCTGTTCTGGTACGGGCGCTACAGCGAGCGCTGCGAAGATGCCGCGCGCCTGCTGCGCATCGTGCTCAGCCGCTACCTGGATGCCGACGACCAGGGACCGGCGGTGCAGGCCGCCATCGAACTGGCCATGGCCCTGGAGCTGCTGCCGGAGGAGGGCACCCTCGCCGAACAGCTGCATGCGGCGCTCGGCCCGGGCGACTTCCCCAGCGGTCTCGGCGCCAACCTGCAACGCCTGCACTGGGCCGCGGCCCAGGTACGTGGACGGTTGTCGCCGGAGAACTGGCGCGCGGTCCGCGAGGTGGAGCGCGAGGCGCGCGGACTGGGCCAGGTAGGCAGCGAGCCGGGCGAAGCCCTGCAGAGCCTCAACCGCCTGGTGATGGCCCTGGCGGCGGTGGCCGGCTTCACCTTCGACGACATGACCCACGACGAGAGCTGGCGCTTCCTGATGATCGGCCGGCGTATCGAGCGGGTGCAGTTCCTCGCCGGCAGCCTGGCGCAGTTCCTCGAAGGCGGCGCCACCTGGGATGCGGCGGGGCTCGAGTGGCTGCTGGAACTGGGCAACAGCATCATCACCTACCGCTCGCGCTACCAGGCGGCACCGCAACTCATCCCGGTGCTGGACCTGCTGATGCTGCACGAGCACAACCCCTATTCGATCCGCTTCCAGTTGCATGCTCTGATCAACGCCGTGGAACACCTGGAGCGCTACTTCGGCCTGGCGCGCGATCCCGCGCTGAACGACGCCTACGATCGCCTGCGCCGGTTCGACCTGGGCACCCTGGAAAGCACCCTGTTCGGCGACGTCGGCCGGGTCGAGGTCCAGCAGGGCCTGGCGCGGCTGCTGCGGCAGATCGCCGAGGCCAGCGGCCAGCTCTCCGAACGGGTCATCTATCGCTGCTTCGCCCATGTCGACGTCGTGAGCCAGCGCACGGTGTCCATGTGATGAAGCAGGTTCGCTATCGCATCCAGCACGACACCCACTACCGCTACGAGGCGCCGGTGTCGCTCTCGCAGCAGTTGCTGCACCTCTCGCCGCGTGAGTGCGCCTGGCAACGTTGCCGGTCGCAGCAACTGGCCATCCTGCCGGCACCGACCCAGCGCCAGGACGCCTGGGACGCCTTCGGCAATCCGCTGACCCGGCTGTCCTTCGAGCGCCCGCACGACGAACTCTACGTCGGCACCGACCTGGAGGTGGAGGTGGATTCCCGCGCCGGATGGGTGCTGGAAGACTCGCCGGCCTGGGAAGAGGTACGCGAGGGCCTGCGCTATCCGGCGGCCACCGTGGCGCTGGACGTCCACCATTTCCGCTTCGAATCGCCGGCGGTCCCCATCGACCGCATCTTCGCCGGCTTCGCGGCGGACTGCTTCCCGCCTGGCCGGCCGCTGCTGCTGGGGTGCCAGGCGTTGATGGAGAAGATCAACCGCGAATTCCGCTTCGACGCCACCGCCACCCAGGTGGCGACGCCCTTGCGCGAGGTGCTGGAGCATCGCCATGGGGTCTGCCAGGACTTCGCCCACCTGATGCTGGCCTGCCTGCGCGGCCTGGGCCTGGTGGCGCGCTATGTCAGCGGCTACCTGCTGACCCAGCCGCCGCCCGGCAAACCGCGGCTGATCGGTGCCGACGCCTCCCACGCCTGGGTCAGCGTGCATTGCCCGGTGCTGGGCTGGGTCGACTTCGACCCCACCAACGACGTCCTGCCGGATCTGGAGCACATCACCCTGGCCTGGGGCCGCGACTTCACCGACGTCTCGCCCCTACGTGGGGTCATCCTCGGCGGCGGGAATCACGATCCGGTAGTCGAGGTGACGGTGACGCCGCTGTAGACGTAACGCTGGAAAGGATTCCAATCATGAAAAATGACCGCTGGCTGAATATCCCGCTTGGTCCTTCCCGTTCTTCGTATTTCGGTTCGACGGCCTTCTACGTCCTGCTGGGATCCGCTGTGATCCTATGGCCCAAGACGCTGGAGGCCTGGCTCTATCTGCTGTTCGTCGGCCTGCCACTGACCTGGTTGGTGTTGGGTAATTTCTTGGGCCTGGACGACTGGCAGCGGCGTTGTCGCTATAGCTTCGCGCCTCTGATGATCTGGGTCGTGCGGGTCTTGTTGATAGTGGCGATCTTCAAGGCGGAACCGCTGATGCGGCCCGGTTTTACCTGGCTGTGGCAGCAGGGCAGCGCCTGGCTATCGGCCTTCCGATAGTTGCTCCATTGTTGGCTATACCAGGACCGGCCGTACCTTCTTCGCTCTTTTAGCTGCTCCAAGTCCTTTTGCAGCAAGAGGCCGGCATGGCCAGGCTTGACGATTCCGGTGTTCTCGATTAAATGTATATACATATATAGGCTGGTATGGGCGCTGCCGCTGTCTGCATTCTATGGGGTATCGCGGCATCAGGGCGGTGCGAGGGCCTGGGGCCCGGTACTCTGCCACGACCTCGCCATCGATCACGCCTGGGAGCAGGGGCTGACGCTGCCCATCATCGACACTGGAGTCACCGAATGAACACCCTCACCCTGCAGCCCGGCCACCTGACCCTGGCCCAGCTCCGCGAGATCCATCGCCAGCCCGTCACCCTGGTGCTGGCCGAGGGTGCCGCGGCGGCCATCGACGCCAGCGTCGGCTGCGTCGAACGCATCCTCGCCGAGGGTCGCACCGCCTACGGCATCAACACCGGGTTCGGCCTGCTGGCCTCGACCCGCATCGCCCCCCATGACCTGGAGAAGCTGCAGCGCTCCCTGGTGCTGTCCCACGCCGCCGGTATCGGCGAACCGCTGGACGACGCCCTGGTGCGGCTGATCCTCTGGCTCAAGGTCAACAGCCTGGCGCGCGGCTTCTCCGGCATCCGCCGCCAGGTGATCGACGCCCTGGTGGCACTGATCAATGCCGAGGTCTATCCGCACATTCCGCTCAAGGGATCGGTGGGTGCCTCGGGTGACCTGGCGCCCTTGGCCCATCTATCCCTGGTGCTGCTGGGCGAGGGCAAGGCGCGTCATCGCGGTCAGTGGCTGCCGGCCAGCGAGGCCCTGGCGGTCGCCGGCCTGGAGCCTCTGACCCTGGCGGCCAAGGAGGGTCTGGCGCTGCTCAACGGCACCCAGGTGTCCACCGCCTACGCCCTGCGTGGCCTGTTCGAGGGGGAGGATCTCTATGCCGCCGCCACCGTCTGCGGAGGACTCAGCGTGGAGGCCATGCTTGGCTCGCGCGCGCCCTTCGATGCACGCATTCATGCCGCCCGTGGCCAGCGTGGCCAGATCGACGCCGCCGCGGCTTATCGGGCGCTACTCACCGAGACCAGCGAGATCGCCCAGTCCCACGCCAACTGTGACAAGGTGCAGGACCCGTACTCGCTACGCTGCCAGCCCCAGGTGATGGGCGCCTGCCTGACCCAGTTGCGCCAGGCCGCCGAGGTACTGGAGGTGGAGTCCAACGCCGTCTCCGACAATCCCCTGGTGTTCGCCGAGGAATTCGAGGTGATCTCCGGTGGCAACTTCCACGCCGAGCCGGTGGCGATGGCCGCCGACAACCTGGCCTTGGCCCTGGCCGAGATCGGTGCCCTGTCCGAACGGCGCATCTCGCTGATGATGGACCGGCACATGTCCCAGCTGCCGCCCTTCCTGGTGGAGAACGGCGGGGTCAACTCCGGCTTCATGATCGCCCAGGTCACTGCCGCGGCCCTGGCCAGCGACAACAAGGCCCTGGCTCACCCGGCCAGCGTCGACAGCCTGCCCACCTCGGCCAACCAGGAAGACCACGTATCCATGGCGCCCAACGCCGGCAAGCGGCTCTGGGCCATGGCCGACAACGTGCGCGGCATCCTCGCCATCGAATGGCTGGGGGCCTGCCAGGGCCTGGACTTCCGCACCGGGCTCAAGACCACGCCGGTGCTGGAGCGGGCTCGTGGCCTGCTGCGCGCCGCGGTACCCTACTATCAGGAGGACCGCTTCTTCGCGCCGGACATCGAGCGTGCGGTGGACCTTCTGGCGGGCGGCTGCCTGAACGAGCTGGTGCCGGCGCAGTTGTTGCCCAGTCTCTGATCGTGCGGTGGTCCGGCAGGCACACCCTCGGGCCGTCCCCTCTCCCGCCGGGAGAGGGCTGGGGGGAGGGTGGCTCCAGTTTGGCCTGGGCTCAGCCCCCTACAGGAAGCAACGGCGGGACGAGAGCTCAGAGCTTGTCCACCAGCGCCACGGCCTCGCGGCTGGCCTGGTCGCGCGAGGCCTGGTCGACGTCGGGACCGAACAGGGTCTTTTCCAGCACCACGGTGTGCGTCCGGTCGATGCCGACCATCTCGCACCAGGTCCGCAGATAGGATTCCTGGTGCTCCTGGCGATCCAGGGCCGCGCCGCGAGCGGCGATCACCAGCGCCTGGCGGCCACCGAGCAGGCCGTTGAGGCCGCGCTCGTCGAAGGTGAACAGCAGGTCCTTCTGGCTGACCACGTCGAACAGCTGCTTGAGCTTGTAGGGAATGCCGAAATTCCAGCAGGGCACGCCGAACAGCAGCACGTCGGCGGCCTTGAAGCGCTGCGCCAGCTGCTTGGCGACCGTCCAGGCATGCTCCTGCTCGGCGCTCAGGGCTTGACCCTGGATGCCGGCGTACTTGGCGTCGAGGATGGGGCCGTCGAATTCCGGCAGGGCGCAGTGCCAGACGTCGAGGATGTCGACCTCGCCATCCGGGTGCTTGCCTTGCCAGGCCTGGACGAAGGCGTTGGCGACTTCCAGGGAGGCGGAGCGATCCTGGCGGGGCGAACCTATCACGTGCAGCAGACGAGGCATGGGCAGATCCTGGGGTGATGGGGATTGCGATAACTATAATCGCCTCGTCAGAGTGCGCCAGCCAGGAACGGGGTAGGCCGATGGATGGTCTGGAGCAGGCGAGATGCCGTGCGCGTTGTAGGGTGGACAACGGCGCAGCCTTGTCCACGCGTCCGGCATGGCACAGAAAACGCTGCGCGGTTTTCCACGCTCCGGGCCCTCACCCCAGCCCTTGCCTCCTTTCCACCTCAGGCCGAACCGGCCTCCGTACGCAGCGCCGGACCGCGCAGGCCGGGCAGGGCGTCGACCAGCAGGAAGACCAGCAGACTACCGCCCAGCACCGGCAAACACAGCCCGAGTGCCAGGGCCACGACCGGCACCAGCAGACGCGACAGCGGCGGCAGCTGGCGCCAGAGCCCGATCAGGCCGGGTTGCGCCGGATCTCGGGTGGGCCGACGGCGCCACCAGAGCAGGTAGCCCCAGACCGTCATCACCAGCAGGCCGAGGGCGATGGCCACCAGCACCAGCTGGTTGGCCAGGCCGAATAGCACGCCCATGTGGGCATCGATGCCCCAGCGGGTCAGCTTGGCTGGCAGGGAGTACTGGGCGAAGCGCACCTGATCCACCACCTTGAGGCTGGTCGGGTCGACGGCGACGGCGTCGACCTGGGTCGGCCAACGGCGGTCGATCTCGCTGACGGTCCAGGCTTTGTCGGCGCTGCGGGCCGGGCGGATTTCCACCTTGCCGGCATCGATCCCGGCGGCGCGGGCGCTGGCCAGTACCCGGTCGAAGGTGGAGGGGGCCAGGGGGGCGGCCATGGCCATGGGCATGGCGCCATGGCCGTGGTGGTCGGCGTGCTCGTCGTGGGCCACGGCGGGTGCCGGCGTGGCACCCAGGGCGGTCTTCACGCTCGGCGTCGACCAGCCATAGTGGGCACGCAGGATGCCGATGTTGTCGCCAGCGAAGCGCGACCAGGTCAGGCCGGTGGCGGAGAGAAACAGCAACCCGCCCAGCAGCCAGATGCCGGTGCTGGCATGCAGGCCGCGCAACTCCCGAGCCGGGCGGCGTTGGCGACGGCGTACCAGCCAGAGCGTGAGACCGCCCAGGGCGGCGACCCACAGCCAGGAGGCGGCCAGCTCGCTGTAGAGGCGGCCGGGTTCGCCTAGCAGCAGGCTGCGGTGGAACTGATCGATGGCGGTGCGCAGCGGCAGGATGCCGCTGGTGCCATAGACGGTCAGGTCGCCCCGGATGGCGCCGGTGACCGGATCGACGAACAGCGCGCGATGGGCCGATTCGCCCAGGGAGGGATCGTTGAACATCACCCGGGTGGTATCGCCCGCGGCCGGCGCCGGCCGTACCGCGCCCAGGGTCAGGGTCGGGCCGGCCACCGCCTGGGCGGCGCGGATCTGTTCGGCCAGTGGCAGGGGTTCACCGCGACTGGGGGTATGCAAGGCCTCGGCGTAGAGGCGGGCTTCCAGTTGCGGGGTGAGGGCGTAGAGCAGGCCGCTGGCGGCGGCCACCAGCAGGAAGGGGCCGACGAACAGACCGATCAGGAAATGCAGCCGCGCCAGCAGCTGCAACAGCGGCCCCGGTTTGCTGGCCGGAGCGGAAGAGGACGAAGTCATAGCGTTCACCACGGAGCGGCGCGCGGCCAGAGGGTGGCCACGTGCGGAATGACGGAAAAGGAGGACGAAGGTTTCCGTAGCCGAGGTGTCAGGGGGCCTGGGGGTGGAGCGCGGAGCGCCGCGCCCGGGGCGGGGGCGGCAGGGCGTTCCGATAGCGGCGCCGGTGGGGATCGCTCGGGCGCAGCAGCCACTGCAGCAGGATGGTGGCCAGGGTGGCGAGCAGCAGGGTGGCGGCGAACACGCAATCGCCGGTGGGGGAGAGCGTCGTGACGCTGCCGCCTGGCGCCTGGGCGTGCATGCCGGCCATGTCCGCGGGCATGGGCAGCGCCTGGGCATCGTGGTGATGCGCGTGCGCCTGGACGCCGCTGGGCGGCAGCGGCTGGGTGAAACGAGCCAGCATCTGGCCATGCCCCAGGGCGCAGACGAGTCCGTTCAGCAGGATGCAGGCGAGCAGCATCCAGGCGAGCGAAGCGCGCGGGGAACGGACGGTTTTCATGGCGGTGGACTGTATCATCGTCGCCGCGGGCACACAGCCCACCCGGACGGACGCAAGCCTCGCCTGCGCCGAAATGTCGCGCTCCCGATTCGCCAGCAGAACGATCCGCAACGGATATGAACCACGCCTTGCCCCTTCCCCTCGAGCGGGTGACCTGCGCCGAACCCCAGGTGCTGGCCTTCCTGCTGGCGAACCAGCGCCAGCTGTTCGCTGGTCGGTTGGCCTCGGGGGCAGTGCCGGCGGATCTGCGCCTGTTCAGCGAGCACTACGGGAGGGGTCGCGGTTGCCTGCTGCTGGTGCGCGATGCCGCGGGTGAGCCTGTCGCCAGCATCGCCTATCGACCCTATGACTGCCGCTTTCCGCAATTGGCCTACGTCGGGGAACGGGTGGTCGAGGTGGCGCGGCTGTTCGTGGCGCCGCAGTACCGCCGGCAGGGCCTGGCGCGCCGGCTGTTCCAGGCACTACTGATCGAGGCGGCGCACGATGGGGTGGAGCGCCTGTACCTGCACACCCATCCCTTCCTGCCTGGCGCCGAGGCTTTCTGGCTCGGCCAGGGCTTCCAGGTCGTCGCGCGGGAGACGGCCTTGCCCTGGCTGACCCTTCACCTGGATCGGCGGTTGGCGGGCGCTCAGGCGTCCGCCGGCCCCCGGCACAGCAGATAGGTATCCATGATCCAGCCGTGCTCTTCGCGAGCCGCGCTGCGCACCCGGTGGATGTCCTCGGCTACCTCCTGCAGCGGTCCGGCGATGAGGATCTCGTCCGCCGTGCCGACGTAGGCTCCCCAATAGATGTAGAGATCGGGCTCGTCCAGGCGGCGATAGGCCTCGTGGGAGTCGAGCATCACCACCAGGCTATCGAGGTGCTCGGGGAAGCGTTCCAGACGCCGGCCGGGGGTGATCTCCAGGGCCTGGCCGATGCGATTGAGTGGCACCCGGTGGCGCGCGGCCAGGGCCTGGACGCTGGAGATGCCGGGGATCACCTCGTAGTCGAAGTCCAGCCGGCCTTCGCGCTTGATCGCCGCCAGGATGCGCAGGGTGCTGTCGTACAGCGCCGGATCGCCCCAGACCAGGAAGGCGCCGCATTCGTCGTCCGCCAGCTCGTGCTCGATCATCTCCACCATCAGCGCCTGCTTGGCAGCGTTGAGGTCGTCCACCGCCTGGCGGTAGTCGCCTTCGCGGCGGCGCTCGGGAATGGGCGCGGTGACGAAGCGATAGTCCGCCTGGCGGATGTGGCGAGCGCAGATGGTTTCGCGCAGGTGGATCAGGCTGTCCTTCTCCGTGCCCTTGTCGAACAGGAAGAAGGTACTGGCGCGATTGAGGGCGGAGACGGCCTGGAGGGTAAGGTAGTCGGGATCGCCGGCGCCGATGCCGATGACCAGTAGGGTTTTCATGAGGTTGTCTCGACGGTGGACGTGGCCATCAGTGTAACCAGGGATGTCGCTTTGGTAGAGCCGTGCACAATCGCCATGCTAGGTTCGACCGGTTTGCCTGCCACGGTACTGGGGGAGTCTTGGGGATGATGGGAAGCTGGCGACGGATACCCCGCGGGGTCTGGATACTGGGCGGGGTGAGCCTGTTCATGGACATCTCCTCGGAGATGATCCACAGCTTGCTGCCCCTGTTCCTGGCCACCGGCCTGGGCCTGAGCGTGCTCTACATCGGCATCCTCGAAGGGGTGGCCGAGGCGACCGCGCTCATCACCAAGATCTTTTCCGGCGTACTCAGCGACTACCTGGGCAGGCGCAAGGGCCTGGCGATGCTGGGCTATGGCCTGGGCGCCCTGAGCAAGCCGCTGTTCGCCCTGGCCAGCGGTGCCGGCCTGGTGTTCGGCGCGCGCTTCATGGATCGCATCGGCAAGGGCATCCGCGGGGCGCCGCGTGACGCCCTGGTGGCCGACGTCACGCCGCCGGAGATCCGTGGCGCCGCCTATGGCCTGCGCCAATCGCTGGACACCTTCGGCGCCTTTCTCGGCCCGCTGCTGGCGGTGGGGCTGATGCTGCTCTGGGCCAATGACTTTCGCGCGGTGTTCTGGGTGGCGGTGATCCCGGCCTTCATCGCCGTCGCGCTGCTGTACTTCGGCCTGGACGAACCCAAGGCGGCCATCGTCCAGGCGCGCACCAATCCACTCACCCGCAGCCAGCTGCGCAAGTTGCCGGCGGCCTTCTGGCAAGTGGCCCTGCTCGGCGGCGTCTTCACCCTGGCGCGCTTCAGCGAGGCGTTCCTGGTGCTCAAGGCCGAGCAGGTTGGGGTGCCCCTGGCGCTGGTGCCGCTGGTGATGGTGGGCATGCACCTGGTGTTCTCGCTGTCGGCCTATCCGCTGGGAGCGCTGTCCGACCGGGTCGGTCACCGCACGCTGCTGGCCTGGGGACTGGTCCTGCTGATCCTGGCTGACCTGGCGCTGGCCTTCAGCAGCAACTGGACCGGCCTGGCCGTGGGCATCCTGCTCTGGGGGCTGCACATGGGCATGACCCAGGGCCTGCTCGCCGCCATGGTCGCCCGCACCGCCCCGGCCGAGTTGCGCGGTACCGCCTTCGGCCTGTTCAACCTGGTCAGCGGCATCGCCCTGTTGCTGGCGAGCACCATCGCCGGTGCGCTCTGGCACTTCCTCGGCGCCGCCGCCACCTTCCAGTTCGGCGCCCTGGCGGCGGTGGCTTCCCTGCTGGTGCTGGCGGCCTGCCGCCGCAGCGTGGCGCCGATCACGGGCTAGTCGAACAGGGGCCGCAGATAGGGCGCCGTGGGGCTGGCGGGATCGTCCGCCACCGCGCGCGGCGTGCCGCTGGCGACGATACGGCCGCCCGCCGCGCCGGCGCCGGGGCCGATGTCGATCAGCCAGTCGCTGCCGGCCACCACCTGCAGGTTGTGCTCCACCAGCACCACCGTGTTGCCTTCATCGACCAGGCCGTGCAGCTGGCGCATCAGGCGCTCCACGTCGGCTGGGTGCAGGCCGGTGGTGGGTTCGTCCAGCACATAGAGGGTGGTGCCACGACTGGTGCGCTGCAGCTCGGTGGCCAGCTTGATGCGCTGGGCCTCGCCGCCGGAGAGTTCGGTGGCCGGCTGGCCCAGGCGCAGATAGCCCAGCCCGATATCGGCCAGCACCCGCAGTGCGCGCGCCACCGGTGTTTCATCGGCGAAGAAGACCAGGGCCTCGTCCACCGTCAGACCCAGCACCTCGGCGATGGTCTTGCCCTGCCAGCGCACCTCCAGGGTCTCGGGGTTGTAGCGCGCCCCCTGGCAGGTGGGGCAGGCGGCATACACGCTGGGCATGAACAGCAGCTCGACGCTGACGAAGCCTTCGCCCTCGCAGGTCGGGCAGCGGCCCTTGGCGACGTTGAAGGAGAAGCGTCCGGCGTCGAAGCCTCTTTCCTGCGCCTCGGGGGTGGCGGCGAACAGCTTGCGCACCCCGTCGAACAGGCCGGTGTAGGTGGCCAGGTTGGAACGCGGGGTGCGGCCGATGGGCTTCTGGTCCACCGGGACCAGCCGGCGTATGCCGCCAAGGCCATCGACCACCTGGCCGGTGGTGGCGGGCAGGGCGTCGCCGTCCAGTTCCGGAGCCTCGTCGCCGTCTTCGGCGGCGCGCTGGCCCAGCTCGGCGCCCACCAGTTCCAGCAGCGCCTGGCTGACCAGGCTGGACTTGCCCGAGCCGGAAACGCCGGTCACCGCCGTCAGGCAGCCCAGGGGAAAGGCGGCGTCCAGCCCCTGCAGGTTGTTGCGGGTGACCCCGGCCAGCCGGAGCCAGCCCTGGGGTTCACGCGGTGGCCGGGTCTCCCGTTGCGGTGCGGCGAACAGATAGCGTGCCGTCACCGATTCCTCGACCTCGGCGAGGCCCGCGGGCGGACCGCTGTAGAGCACCCGGCCGCCGCCTTCGCCGGCCGCGGGGCCGACGTCCACCAGCCAGTCGGCGCGCTTCATGGTGGCCAGGTCGTGCTCCACCACGAACAGCGAATTGCCCTGGGCCTTGAGGCCGTCGAGGGACTCCAGCAGGGCTTCGCCGTCGGCGGGATGCAGACCGGCGGAGGGTTCGTCCAGCACATAGACCACGCCGAACAGCTGCGACACCAGCTGGGTCGCCAGGCGCAGCCGCTGCAATTCGCCGGAGGAAAGGGTGGTGGTGCTGCGCTCCAGCGCCAGGTAACCGAGTCCCAGGCGGGTCAGGGTCTGCAGTCGTTCCAGCAATTCGCTGGCCATGCGCTGGGCGGCCAGGCGTTTTTCCGGGGACAGATTGGGGGTGCGGCGCACGTCCGGCGCGCCGGCGTGGTCGCTGCCACCGGCGGCCTTGCGCCGGGCGCGATCCTGCTGGCCGGCCTTGGCGTCCAGCACTTCCGCGTCCTTGGTCTCGTCGAAGTCGCCGGCAGCGACCCGGCGCAGCAGCACGCTCAGGTCGTCCAGCGGCAGGCGCGACAGCTCGCCGATGTCCAGGCCGGCGAAGGTCACCGAGAGCGCCGCCCGGGTCAGGCGCTTGCCGTGGCACAGCGGGCAGGTCTGGCCGATCATGAAGCGCGCCGCGCGCTGCTTCATCTTGGCGCTCTGGGAGTTGGCGAAGGTGTGCAGCACATGGCGCCGCGCCCCGGTGTAGGTGCCCTGGTAGCTGGGCTCGGCCTTGCGCTTGAGCGCGGCGCGGGTCTGCTCGGGGGTGAGGCCGGCATAGACCGGTACGGTGGGCTGCTCCTCGGTGAAGAGGATCCAGTCGCGTTGCTTCTGGGGCAGGTCGCGCCAGGGGATATCGACGTCATAGCCCAGGGTCACCAGGATATCCCTCAGGTTCTGCCCGCCCCAGGCGGTGGGCCAGGCGGCGATGGCGCGCTGGCGGATGGTCAGCGACGGGTCCGGCACCATGGAGGCCTCGGTCACCTCGTAGACCCGGCCCAGGCCGTGGCACTCGGGGCAGGCGCCCTGGGGCGTGTTGGGCGAGAAGTCCTCGGCATAGAGCATCGGCTGGTCGGCCGGATAGCGGCCGGCGCGTGAATAGAGCATCCGCACCAGGCTGGACAGTCCGGTCACGCTGCCCATGGACGAGCGACTGCTGGGCTGGCCGCGTTGCTGCTGCAGGGCCACCGCCGGCGGCAGGCCCTCGATGGCCTCCACCTGGGGCACCCCGACCTGGTCGATCAACCGTCGGGCATAGGGCGCCACGGATTCGAAGTAGCGCCGCTGGGCCTCGGCGTAGAGGGTACCGAAGGCCAGCGACGACTTGCCCGAGCCGGACACCCCGGTGAACACCACCAGGGCATCGCGGGGGATGTCTACGTCGACGTTCTTCAGATTGTGCTCGCGGGCACCGCGGACGGAGACGAAACCGGGACGGGGGGAGGAGGGCATGAGCGCAGTACAGCCTTGTTCAGGAACGTGCAGAATCGGACCCTATGAGGTAGTAAGAGTCACTACTCAGATCGAATTTTTGGTCTGGGAACGCCTAAAGCCGCTCCAGTCCGTCCCAATGACTGACCACGATTGGAAACTCTCTCGGGTCCAGCAAGCCAATTTCCTCCAAGCGATAGGACATCTTGCCGAAGTTGCAGGCAGCACAGGTCACGACCAGATTATCCAGCTCGTTGGTACCGCCTGCGGAATGGGGCACGACATGATCGTACTGGGCCCATAACGCCTGGAAGCCCGCATGCTGAGAGGCATTCGTCCTGCCCCAGCTGACGGCATCGGGATACAGCGCGACCACCTTCTTGCGAATTTCCGCGCGAATCACGGGTAGCCCACAGAAGCGGCAGTGAAAACCGTCGCGCTGATGAAGGCAGCGGATCTGAGAGCCGGTAGGCATCCTGGCCTTGACGGGCATCGTGATAGGTACGGGCGGCAACCTGGTCACCGTCACGTAAGGACTGGCCCGGCCCCAGATGGACTCCAGCCACTGCCGCGAAATCGAACAGTCCGCGAGCGTGAACAGCCTTGCTGCGTCCAGTGCATAGCCGGCGTGGTGCGCGGATACCGCGGCGTCCAGATAGCGTGCTACATCGAGAAGCGCGGGAATGGGCGGGCGAAAGCAGCGCTTCAGCGTTGTCACCTGCAGGTCGCTCAAAATCTACCCCAGGGGTCTGTTGGCTTGAACAGCAACGAGGTGCGACCTATCACTGAGCCAAGATTTCCCGATACCGTTTCGAGTACTCCTCATAGGACAAACCTTGCCCCTGAAGCGCCTGGATCTGGGCCTCCTTGGACAAGCTGCCAGGCGCTGGGATGGAAGAGGACACTGGATACCGGGCGGCGAGTGCGCTGGCACCGCGGGGAAACAACTCGTCGGCGAGCTGGTTGATCTTGTTTTCGGCGTCAATGAACTTGTCCGGTCGGCCAGAGCCCCAGCGTGAGTCGTATACGGCCTGGCCAATCTGGCGTCCGTTTTGAAACACACGGATATCGGCGAACTTCATGTACAGCGCCAGATCCCAGCCCCAGGTGGCGGTGTAGGTGGTCGAAAGCTCGCACTCGCCGGGATTGGAACCGGCAGATAGTGGCCTGACCTTGAATCCTTTCTGCTGCAGAGCCTTGACATAGGTCGTATTGAAGCCTGATCTCAGTCCTGCAGCGGGGATGGTACACATCTCGGAAGAGCTCGCCGCGGACAGCTCTGCAGGAGCTACCTGCTGTTTGATACTGCAGCCGCCGAGCAACGCAGCCAAGAGAATGATCGTCCTTTTCACTGGAACCTCCTTGTAAAAACGGAAGTTTAAGTGCCGGATGACGTTGTTGCCGCTGAAACTGGCAGACGGGCAAAAGGAGGGGAAGAGCGGTAACAGGTGCCGGTGGCATCGCTACATCCCCTCCTGGATCATTCGCGGTTCTGGCTGTCCGTCTGGTACCCGGACCGTGCACCTTCCGGCGGCATAGCCTTGCCGACGTCAGTCCTGCGCATGCTCCAGCGCATAGCGCCGGCAGTGCTCCAGGTAGCCCATCTCGTGGGCGCCCACCAGTTGCACCACGCTGCTCCACAGCCAGGAGGGCGCATCCAGGGTTCGGGTGCGGTTGCGCTGCAGGTCGCTCATCCACTCCACGCGGGTCGCGAGGTCCATCTGCCGGGCGTGGGCGCGGCCCACCACCCGCGCCAGATAGGCCGCCGCGCCCATGGCCTCGCGGGCGCTGATCTCGTCCAGCTCCAGCTTGAGATCCTGGGGCAGCAGCTCGCGGATGAAGAAGGAGTGCTCCAGCAGGCGCACCGCCAGCATGCGATTGCCCAGGGCAGGGGAGAGCTGGCGCGCGCCTTCCACCACCCGCTTGCCGTTGTCGCGCGGCATGGCGGCGTGGGCGGCCCGTGGTGCGGCGGCGGCCACCGCCTGCTTGACGTCGATCAGGCAGAAGTCCTGGTCGTCGCCATCATCCACCCCCAACAGCACGGCGTAGCGTCTCAGGCCCAGGGAGCTGCAACCCTTGACCCAGTAGGCGCTGTCGAGCAGCTCGACGCGGCTGTCGTGACTGCGGCCCTTGAGCGAGGTCACCAGGGCGTGGATACCCGGCGTCTGGCACAGTTCGGCGATGGCTTGGCGCTCGGCCTTGCTCAGTTGCCAGAAGTGCTTGCCCAGTGGCAGCTTGGGCCGGGTGTTCTCCATGCGCTCGCGGGCCAGGTGCTTCCAGGTGCGCTGCACCGCGCTGCGCATCCCGGCCTTGACCTGGGCGGGGCGCGGCACCTCGCGCTCGAGATCGTCTTCGAAGGCGATTTCGTAGCCGCGCATCATCTCTTCCAGCATCCGCGCGGTGGTCACCCCTGGCAGATCGGAGCCGCGCGCCGCGGTGGCCAGTGACAAAGCCAGCCGCACCAGGTCATGGGCCGGATTGCCCACCACGGTCTGGTCCAGGTCACGGATGTTGACGTCGGTGGCGCCCTTGAGGTCGCCAGTCGGGCCCAGGTTGCCGGCATGGCAATCGCCGCAGATCCACACCGCCGGTCCATTGGGCAGGTTGCGCCCGGGCTGGCTGTGCAGCCACTCATAGAATTGCACGGTGCTGCCGCGCACATAGGCGTGGGCGGAGCGGGCCATCTTCAGGTTGCGCAGTTGGTTGAGGCGGGGCAGGCGATCGGCGGGGCGAGGGGTAGTCATGCAAGCGAAGCCTTGAGGGGGACGCCTGTGTGACCGCTTCGCTGGGTGAATGTTGCAAGGTATTTCGGGGGCTTGCACTGGTAGGTGAGTTTTAGGTCCGAGATTTTCAGAAAGCAAAATATTAGAGGTGCTTTATGAAACCATTAGTCGAGTATTGTTGTGGAGCAGTTGGATCGATCATTGCTCAATATGAAATGACTAAAGTTTTAGGGCATTCTGCGACTATGGGCTCTACACGTGAGAAGCTCATTCAGGATTTTCTCATTGCACATCTGCCTCAGATGACTAATGCCGTAAGTGGAGTTATTGTAGATTCAAGCGGGGCTCGCTCAAAGCAGCAGGATATAGTTCTTGTGCTCAAATCTATACCAAGGTTGCCCTTTGCTAGCGGTCACGACTTGATACTTCAGGAGGGCGTGGTTGCTACTTTTGAGATAAAAACAGAGATAACTCCATCATTGCTTGAAGATGTTTTTGAAAATATAAAAAGTGTAAGGGGTCTCAAGTCTAGCTCTCTTGGGGGAGCTAAGCTTGGTGATGCTACCTGGCCGTATGCAAGAATATTGACGGTGGTAATAACGTATGGTGGATCAAGCTTGGACAGCATTTTACGTAAATTTGATGATTTTTCTGATTCTTCCATTCCTGATGTGTATTTGGATTTTAAGAAGGGGATTCTTATTAGGAATGAGGGGCTTATCTATCCTGTTAGTGGGTCTGGGTCATATCTTGTTTATGACGATCCCTCTGTTGGGCTTGCGCGTCTTCTTACAATTCTTTCTAAAATTACAGGCTGCTTGCTGATGAGGGACGTTAAGTGGGATGACTACGTTGATTGAAATCTTGTGTTTTAGTTGGTGTTGTATTTTGTTTGATTTTGGGTCGGTGATTTTTCTTGGTAGCCTATACTTGGTGTTTGGTAAAGGTCTGACGCCTGAGTTTTTGAGTGGCAGGTTGTTTCGTAACGGAGGTTGCTGCCACTCTCTAACTTTCAGCAGCGGAACTGCCCGATCTGCCGATTCAGGTCCTGGGCCAGGGCGTCCAGGGATACCGCCGTCTGCACCGTCTCGCCAATGGCTTCGCTGTTCTGCTGGGCCATCTGGGCGATGCGTTCGACGTTGCGCGCCACGTCGTGGCTGGCGGCGGTCTGTTCGCGCAGGGCGAGGGAAATCTGGTTGACCACCCGCACCACGTTGTCCGACGAGCTGTTGATGCTGACCACCGCCTCGCCGGCCTGGTTGGCCAGGTCCACCCCTGCGTTGACCTGGCGCACGCCCACGTCCATGTCGGCCATGGCGGCATGGGTGGCGGCCTGGATCTTCTCGATCATGGCGGCGATCTCCTGCGTGGAGTTGGCGGTGCGTTGCGCCAGCTGCCGAACCTCATCGGCCACCACGGCGAAGCCGCGTCCCTGTTCCCCGGCCCGGGCTGCTTCGATGGCGGCGTTGAGCGCCAGCAGGTTGGTCTGGTCGGCGATGCCCTTGATCACGCTGACGATGGAAGAAACGCGCTCGGCGTGCCCACCCAGCTCGCCGATGCGGTCGGCCGAGGACTGCACGGTGCCGGCGATGGACCTCATGCTGTCCACCGACGCCTGGATGGTGCGACCGCCATCCTGAGCCAGGCGACCGGACTGGCTGGACAGGTCGTGGGCCTCGTTGGCGTTGTCCGCCACGTGATTGATGCTCACCGTCAGTTCCTCGACGGTGGCGGCCATGCTGGAGGCGGCGCTGGACTGCTCCTGGGCGGCGGCGGAGAGCTGCTGCGAATTGGCCGAGATGCCCTGGGCGGCGGCGACCAGCTGGTCGGTGCCCTGCTTGATGCGCTGGATCATCTCGCGCAGCTTCTCCTGCATCAGGCCGAAGGCGCCGAGCAACTGGCCCACTTCGTCGCCACCACTTTCGCTGATGGGCGAATCCAGGCGGCCGTCGGCGATGTTGCGCGCCACCGTCACCGCCTGGGCCAGGCGACCGACGATGGTGCGCGACAACGACCAGGCGATGCCGAGGGCCAGCAGGGCGGCGATCACACCGCCGACGATGAGCGTCAGCATGGCCTGGCGCTTGGCGTCGTCCATGGACGCGGTACGGGCATCCAGCAACTGCGTCTCGCGGGCCTTGATTTGCCCCAACAGCGCGCGCATGGCGTCCATCTTCGCCTTGTCCTGGGCAGTGGCGATGCGGGCGGTGAGGACGTCCAGGGACAGGGTGCCGGCGTTGACCTGCCGGCGCAGGGCGAGGATCTGCTGCACCGAGTCGCCATTCCAGGCCGCCTTGTCCGCGCCGAGCTGGGTCAGGCTGCGCTGCTGCTCGGGGTTGTCATGGGTGAGCTGGATCAGCTCCTGCAACTGCTCGGCGAACAGCCGCTCGCCTTCGTTCAGCGGTGCGAGGAAGTCGTCCTTGCCGGTCAGGGCGAAGCCGCGCATGCCGGTCTCCATGTTGACCAGTGCCAGCAGCGCGGCATCGGAGTCCTGCAATACCTCGTAGGAGTGGATGTTCTGCCGGACCGCCGAGTTGACCTCGGTGAAGCCCCGGCTGGCGGCGAGGATCAGCGCCAGGATGATGACCAGGATCGCGCCGAAGCCGAGGTTGAGTTTGTTCGAGATAGTCAGGCGTTTCAGCATGGGAATCCTCGCGCGGTGGCGGTACGACGATGCGGACGGTTCTGGCAGGCAGCGGCGCCCAGGCGTGGCGTACGCGGCCTGGTCGGTGTCTGGACCGTGCGTTGAAAGGAGAGGCGTGCCCGGCCAGCAGGTGCTTGCCAGAGCCGCAGGACCCGTTTTTGGAGGGAGCGCTCTGGAAAAAGTTTTCTGTGACACAGTGCGCGCTTTCGTCGCGCGTGGCGGCAAGTGAAGCCTTCGCGAAAGGCGAAAGCCAAGCCCGACGCTGGATCCGTACGAGAGTGCGAAACGGGCGTTCCAGAGCGGTTGGCGATGGATGGTTGTCCAGGCTGGCTGAATGGTAAGGCGCTTTCCACCACAGAGGCACCGCCGCGGGACGGCTCAGACCCGCAGCTGGGCCAGGCGTTGGGCCAGGACCAACGCCTCGTCGGCCTGGGTGACGTTGGTGAAGCCCAGCAGCAGTCCCTGGCGTTGCGGCGCGGCCAGATACCAGCGTGACAGCGCCTGGACCGCCAGCCCCTTGGCCTGGGCCGCGGCCGCCCAGGCCTGGTCTTCGCCATCCTCCAGGCGGGCCAGCAGGTGCAGGCCGCCGGCCTGGAGGTCGATTCCTACACGCTCGCCGAGGCTGCTGCTGAGGGCCTCGGCCAACCACTGGCGGCGTTGCCGATAGAGCGTGCGCATCCGATTCAGATGACGGGCGAAGTGGCCTTCCGCCAGGAAGCTCGCCACAGTGGCCTGCCACAGCGGCGGGACATGGTTGTGCCGGCGGTCCGCGCTGGCGGCGAAGCTGTCCACCAGCCGGGGAGGTACCACCAGATAGGCCAGGCGCAGGGCGGGAAACAGCACCTTGCTGAAGGTGCCGGTGTAGAGCACCCTGCCGCCGTCATCCAGGCTCTTGAGCGCCGGTAGCGGTTTGCCCAGGTAGCGGAATTCGCTGTCGTAGTCGTCCTCGATGACCCAGGCATCGGCTTGGCGCGCCCAGTCCAGCAGCGCCAGCCGCCGGGGCAAGGCGAGGGAGACGCCCAACGGACTCTGGTGGCTCGGGGTGACCAGGGCGCAGCGGGCATGGGGTGCCTGGGCGAGGCCGGCAGCGACGTCCAGCCCCCGGTTGTCCACCGATACCGGCACCAGTTCAAGGCGTGCGGCCTGCAGCGCCTGACGGGCGATGAAGTAGCCCGGTTCCTCGAACCAGCAGGCATCGCCAGGCGCCAGCAGGGTCTGGACCACCAGGTCCAGGCAGGCGCGGTAACCGGCGCAGACGAACACCTGTTCCGGGCTGCAGGTGATCCCGCGGGACAGCCCCAGGTAGGTGGCGATGGCCGCCCGCAGGCCAGCGTGGCCGCAGGCGTCCGGATAGACCAGGCCGTCTACGCCGGCGCCGCGCAGCTCACGGGCGGCCAGGCGGGTCCAGAGCTTGCGTGGAAAGGCGTCCAGGGCCGGTAGGCCCAGCTGCAGTGGTAGGGGGGCGCCGCCGGTGTGGGTCAGCGCGATGGCCGGGGCGGGCAGCGCGGTCGCGGCAGCGGGCGGAGCGGCTCGGCTCCATTGCGGCGAGACGATGGTTCCCGCTGGCCCGCGGGGCACCAGAAAGCCTTCGGCGATCAATTGCTGGTAGGCCGCCTCCACCGTCCCTCGGGCCACATTGAGTTCCGCCGCCAGGGCGCGCACCGCCGGTACCCGGTCGCCGGGACGCAGCCGGCCTTCGTCCAGGGCGTCGCGGAAGCGCTGGTACAGCTGCCGGTAGAGGGGCAGGGCGAGACGCTTGTCGAGGGCGGCGGAGAGGGTCATGGCCTAGTCGTTTGTCGCTTTCTTGGCCCTATAGCCTAGGGCATGCGCCGGCTAGAGTGGCGCCATCTTGAATGGAGACCTGCCCCATGGCCCTGACCTTCCACCACGTGGAACCGGATTCGCCCCTGTGTCCGGCCAGCTTTACGCTGATGCGCGAGTTGCGCCCACAGCTCGTCGACGCCCAGGCGTATCAGCATCAGCTCCAGCGCCAGGCCGCCCAGGGCTATCGGTTGCTGGCCGCCTGCGTCGCAGGCGAGCTGGTCGGCCTGGCCGGCTATCGCGAACTGGAAAACCTGCTGTACGGCCGCTTCGTCTATGTCGACGACCTGGTGGTCCAGCCAGGGTGCCAGCGCGGAGGGCTGGGCGCGCAACTGCTCGCCGCCGTGCGCGTCGAGGCCGTACAGCGTGGCTGCGCGCACCTCATCCTGGACACCGGCTTGCACATGCCCCTGGCCCAGCGCTTCTACTTCCGCCAAGGTTTGCTCGCCCGTGGCCTGCATTTCGCCGAACGGCTGACCGGGGAGGGGCGGGCATGAAGACCGTCCTCTCCCTCAACGCCAGTCCGCGCCCGGTCAGTTCCCACGGGTATCGCCTGGCCGGCGAGTTGCTCGGGGCCTTGCGCCACGGCCACCCCGGCGTTCAGGTGCTGGAACGCGATCTCGCCACCGAGCCCCTGCCGCCGCTCAGCGCCGACTACGCCGCTGCCCTGACCCGGCGCACGCCATCTGAGGCACCGGTGTTCGCTCTGTCGGAAGCCCTCATCGCCGAGCTTGAGGCCAGCGAGTTGCTGCTGATCAACGCACCGCTGCACAACTTCACCCTGCCGGCGGCGCTCAAGCTGTGGCTGGACTACGTGTTGCGCATCGGCCGCACCTTCGCCGCCACCGCCGAGGGCAAGGTCGGCCTGCTGGCCGATCGCCCGGTCTATCTGCTTGTCGGCTCGGGTGGCCGCCACCGCGGTCCGGAGGCACGTCAGCCAGACTTCTTCACCTCCTACCTGCGCCATGCCCTGGGCACCCTGGGGCTGTTCGACCTGCACTTCTGCTATCTCGAAGGCCTGGTCGGCGATCCCCACAGGGTTTCCGACACCCTGGCCCGCGCGCGCCTGCAGCTTTCCCAGGAGGTGCCCTTCCGGCATCTCGATCCTTCCCCCACGACCCTCCCGGAGTGAATCATGAGTCTGCTACGCCTGCCGTTTTCCACCCTGTCTCCCGCTGCCTACCAGGGCCTGGTGGCCACCAGCCAGGCCCTGGCTGACAGTTCGCTCGGCCTGCCGCTGGTGGAGCTGGTCTACCTGCGCATTTCCCAGATCAACGGCTGCGCCTTCTGCCTCGGCAAGCACGCCCAGACCCTGCGCGAGCAGGGCATCGCCCAGGCCAAGCTCGACCGCCTGGCCGGCTGGCGGATCAGCGAGCTGTTCGATGCCCGCGAACGCGCCGCCCTGGAGTGGGCCGAGACCCTCACGCACGTCAGTGACAAGGGGGCGCCTGACGCTCTCTATGAGCCCCTCAAGGCCCACTTCAGCGACGCCGAGATCTCCGACCTGACGATGGTGGTGGCGCTGATGAATGCCTTCAACCGCCTGGCGGTGGGGATGAAGCTCTAGGGCTGGCTATTGCCCCCGATAGCCAGGACCGCGAGCCCGCCATTGCCGCTCTCGGGCATCCCGACGTGGAACCCGACGAGCGGACCGGCTAGGTACCGGGCTGTTCGAGCAGGCAGGGGCGCCGCCGCGACGGCTTGCCTCGATCCAGCGCAACCCGAGTCACGGCGGGTGCTCGAGCTCCTATCGACCGCTATCGAGAGGTGCCCCTAGTGCCCAGAATTCACCCTTGAAAACCTTCTTTTCCCAGTCCGAATTCGCCACGGTCGCGCTTTTGACAGCTCTGGAATGCTGTGCTTAGGTTCCTTGGGCCCTGTTGAGTTATGTCTTCTTATGACATGACCATTTCCAGCAGGCCGCCCTCGTGGTCAGGAAAATCCTGCAGGGCACAGGCAGCGTACCAGGTGGAACGTGGTTCTCCCGGCAGCTCAGGTGTCAGGCCAGATACCCGCTTCACCTTCTTCCGCTTGCGGACCCCGGTCGAAGGTAGCCCCATGGAATACGTCCACCAGATCTTGAACCAGGCCCCGGAACTGGCGCTGTTCCTCTCCCTGGCCCTCGGCTACTGGATCGGCAGCATCCAGTTCGGCAAGTTCCAGCTCGGCGGGGTCGCCGGTTCGCTGCTGGTGGCGGTGGTCCTCAGCCAGGTCGGCATCAGCATCGACAACGGCATCAAGTCAGTGCTCTTCGCGCTGTTCATCTATGCCGTGGGCTTCGAGAGCGGGCCGCAATTCTTTCGCTCCCTGGGGCGTCAGTCCCTGCGCGAGATCGTCCTGGCCGCGGTGATGGCGCTCAGCGGCCTGCTGACCATCATCGCCTGCGCCCGGCTGTTCGGTCTCGACAAGGGCATCGCCGCCGGAATCGCCGCTGGCTCCATGACCCAGTCGGCCATCATCGGCACCGCCAGCGCGGCCATCGCCAAGCTCGACCTGCCGTTGGAACAGATCCAGGTGCTGCAGGGCAATGTCGCCGTGGGCTACGCCGTGACCTACATCTTCGGCTCCTTCGGCGCCATCATCCTCTGCGTCAATGTGCTGCCCTGGTTCATGAAGCGCAGCATCCGCGACGATGCCACTAGGGCCGAGGCCGAGTTGCTGGCCGGCGCCAAGGTCTACGGACCGGGGGAATTGCCGGCCATCCCGCCGCTGGTGGGCCGTCTCTATCGCATCGACCAGGCCGCCGGCCAGACCGTAGAGCAACTGGAGGTGGGCGGCCAGGGCGATTCCCAGGCGAGCCTGACCATCGAGCGCATCAAGCGCGACGGCGCCTTGATCGGGGTCAGCCCGACGACCGTGCTGGAAGCCGGCGACGTGGTGCTGGTGGTAGGGCGCCGCGCCGGGGTGGTGGCCATCGCCGCGCGGCTGGGCGCCGAGCTGCAATCCTCGCCCGACATGGACGTGGTGGTGGTGCAACGCGACGTCAGCCTCGACAACCCCACCTTCATCGGCCGCCGCGTGGCCGAGATCCGCCAGGCGGCCAATCGGGCCCTGCGCCATGGCGTCTACGTGGTGGGCGTGAAACGCGCCGGGCGACCGCTGGCCCTGGAACCGGACACCGTCATCGAGGCGGGCGACCTGGTCACCCTCTACGGCACTCCCGACGACATCCAGCGCGTCGCCCAGCAGGTCGGCTCCCTCGTCGTGCCCAGCGACAAGACCGACTTCGTCTTTCATGGCTTCGGCCTGGCGGTGGGCCTGCTCATCGGTCTGATCGTGATCCGCCTGGGCGCCATCCCCCTGACCTTGGGCAGCGGCGGCGGGGCGCTGATCGCCGGGCTGGTGTTCGGCTGGTATCGCAGTCGCCACCTGACCCGGGGCAACCTGCCGTTGCCGGCCTCGACGCTGTTGCGCGACCTCGGCCTGGCCGGCTTCGTGGCGGTGGTGGGCTTGCAATCCGGACGCCAGGCGGTGGAGACCATCGCCACCCAGGGCCTCTCCATCTTCCTGATCGGGGTAGTGGTTTGCGTGGTGCCCATCGTCATCACCATCCTGGTCGGCCGCTACCTCCTGCGTTACGACAACCTGGCGCTGTTCGCCGGGGCCGTCGCCGGTGCCCGCAGTGCCAATCCAGCCTTCGGCGAGGTACTGGACAAGGCCGGCAACTCCATCCCCACGGTGCCCTTCGCGGTCACCTACGCCCTGGCCAACGTGTTCCTCACCCTGCTCGGGCCACTGGTGGTGGCCTTCGCCTAACCGAAAGAGGCAAGACATGAGCGAAGCCCAAGACGATTACGCCCAATACGCCAAGCTGAGTCCCTTCGAGCTCAAGGACGAACTGATCAAGCTCGCCTCCGGCAGCGAGAACCGCCTGATGCTCAATGCCGGGCGTGGCAATCCCAACTTCCTGGCGACCCTGCCGCGGCGGGCCTTCTTCCGCCTCGGCCTGTTCGCCACCAGCGAGGCCGAGCTGTCCTATTCCTACATGCCCCATGGGGTCGGCGGGCTACCGCAGATCGATGGCATCGAGGCACGCTTCGAGCGCTACACCGCCGAGCACCGCGACCAGCCCGGGGTGCTGTTCCTGGCCAAGAGCCTGAGCTACGTGCGCGACCAGCTGGGACTCTCGGCCTCGGCCTTTCTCCACGAGATGGTGGAAGGCATCCTCGGCGTCAACTACCCGGTGCCGCCGCGCATGCTGAGGATCTCCGAGCAGGTGGTCAGTCACTACATCGTCAAGGAGATGATCGGTGGCTACGTCCCCGCGGGTTCCGTCGATCTCTTCGCCGTGGAAGGCGGCACGGCGGCCATGACCTACATCTTCCACTCGCTGCAGCAGAACGGCCTGGTCAGGCGCGGCGACAAGGTGGCCATCGGCATGCCGGCCTTCACCCCCTACATCGAGATCCCGGAGCTGGAGGAATTCGGTCTGGAGCAGGTGCACATCCACGCCGATCCCCAGGCCAACTGGCAGTACCCCGAGGCCGAACTCGACAAGTTGCGCGATCCGGCGATCAAGATCTTCTTCTGCATCAACCCCAGCAACCCGGCCTCGGTGAAGATGGACGACCGCAGCCTGGCCACCGTTGCCCGTCTCGTCGCCGAGGCGCGTCCGGACCTTTTCATTCTCACCGACGATGTCTACGGTACCTTCGCCGACGACTTCCGCTCGCTGTTCGCCACCTGCCCGCGCAACACCCTGCTGGTGTATTCCCTCTCCAAGTACTTCGGTGCCACGGGCTGGCGGCTGGGGGTGATAGGGGCGCACCAGGACAGCATCTTCGACCAGGCCCTGGCCGAACTGCCCGAGGAGACCAAGGCTTCTCTCGACCGCCGCTACGGCAGCCTGCTGCCGGACGTGCGCAGCCTCAAGTTCCTCGACCGCCTCGTCGCCGACAGCCGCACCGTGGCCCTCAACCACACCGCCGGGCTCTCCACCCCGCAGCAGGTGCAGATGGTGCTGTTCGCGCTGTTCGCCCTGATGGACGAAAGCGACGGCTACAAGACCGAACTGAAGAAGCTGGTGCGCCGCCGCGAAGCCGCCCTCTATCGCGAACTGGGCGTCGCCCCGGAAAGCGACCCCAATGCCGTCGACTACTACACCCTGCTGGATCTGGAAAACCTGGCGCGCAAGCTCCATGGCGACGCCTTCGCCACCTGGGTGAAGGCCAAGTTCAGCAGCGGCGACCTGCTGTTCCGCATCGCCAAGGAGACCGGCATCGTGCTCCTGCCCGGCAAGGGCTTCGGCACCCAGCAACCGGCCGCCCGGGTGTCCCTGGCCAACCTCAACGAATACGAATACGCCAACATCGGTCGCTCGCTGCGGGCCATGGCGGAGCAATACTTCGCCCAGTTCGAGAGCGAGGAGGGTGGCGCCCAGCCGAAGCCTTGAGCGGGCTCGCGCCTGATCACCCGCCGGGCCAGGCGCGGGCTATACTGGGTCTTTCCACACGACTCCAGGACGCAGCATGGCCACCGATACCTCGAAGCTGGATCGCATCCTCGCCGAGACCCAGCGCGAGCGCGAACGCGGCTACCGCGACAAGGCGCTGAAGATGTATCCCCACGTCTGCGGCCGCTGCGCCCGGGAATTCTCCGGCAAGCGCCTGAGCGAGCTGACCGTGCACCATCGTGACCACAACCACGACAACAATCCCCAGGACGGCTCCAACTGGGAATTGCTATGCCTGTACTGCCACGACAACGAGCACAGCCGCTACACCGACCAGCAGTACTTCAGCGACAGCTCCCTGAGTACCCCCAAGGTGGCCCAGGCCACCCACAATCCCTTCGCGGGGCTGGCGGGGTTGTTGAAGAAGGAGTGAGGGCGCGGGCGGTCTGGCTCCCAGCGGCCGGCATCCGCCTTCACTGGGGCAATCCATGGCGCCTACCCGTCTATCGAGGCGCCATGGAGCTGCCCTGGCGCCTCATCGGCACCTGGGCACCGCGCCGGCAGGCGGTGGTGCTGATCTCCAGGGGCGCCGGACGGTTACCTGGGTAGCCCGGTCGAGGTCACCGCTTCAAGGCGAGTCAGCTATCGCGCCTTAGCACTTCCTTACGACAATGCACCATGGCATCGCGAATCATGAAGTTGACCAGGGTAGGGGACACTCCCAGGTCCCGGGCGATGTCCTTTTGCGGGCGGCCATGGAGCCGATAGGCCTCGAAGGCATAGCGCGTCCGCTCCGGAAGTTGCGCCAAGGCCTCCTCCACCACTTCGAGCGTCTGCTGCTGGGTATTGATCTCTTCAGGAGTGGCGTAGTGATTGACGACCGCCAGCCCCTCTTCTTCAGGCGCGGCGTAGCGGTGTTCCAGCGTCTGTTTGCGGTAGTGATCGATGGAGAGGTTGCGGACGACTTGGAAGAGATAGCTGATCTGCGATCGGATGTTCGACAAGGACGACCGTTTCAGGCGGAAAAAGGCGTCCTGCACCACATCCTCGGCGTGGCTACGGCAGCCGGTGATACGGGTGGCCACGCTGAGCAGGGAGGGCCGATTGGTCAGATAGATTTCTTGCAGGGACTCGAAACCTTCTTGAGGAAGAGGATCGGGGCGAACGGACATAGCTTGGCCTCCTGCTGAAATGGGACTCTAATCTAATGTTAATGAGAATGGTTTACAATAGTTTTACAAACGGCACCTTGCCTGCCATAGGCGTGTCGTTCGGTTCGTGGTGACACCGCTCGCCTGGTCCGCATTCGGCTGACTGAGCGCGCCCACCCGTGATCAGCAGCTAATTAATCTCTTCGGTCACGCGTCTTCCTTTGAGCAATGGCTTACACCCTCGAGCGAATCGCGGGTGGCACGCCCCTATCCAGAGGAGAATTGAGATGGCCTTTGATCAAGAAGACGCGACCTTCAAGGTGCTGGTGAACCACGAAGAGCAGTACTCGCTGTGGCCGGACTACAAGGCGGTGCCCGCAGGCTGGCGCGAGACCGGGGCTCGCGGCTCCAAGCAGGAATGTCTGGACTACGTCGAGCGTACCTGGACCGACATGCGGCCGTTGAGTCTGCGCCAGGCCATGGAAGCCCAGGCAGGCGAGTAAGCCATGGGTCTGCACCTGTTCTGCCTGCCCCATTCCGGCGCCAGCGCCATGGTCTACGCCCGCTGGCGGCGACTCCTGCCCGCCTGGATCGAGGTGCGGCCGGTGGAGTTGCCGGGCCGCGGTCGGCGCTTCGACGAGCCGTTCGCCACCGATCTGCGCAGCCTCGCGCGCCAGCTGGCCGGCGAGATCGTGCCGGCCATCACACAGCCCTATGCCCTCTTCGGCCACAGCCTCGGTGCCTTGCTGGCCCTGGAGATGGCCCATGCCCTGGGCGAGCAGGGCGCGCCGATGCCGTGCGCGCTACTGGCCTCCGGCACCGAGGCGCCGACTCGGCGTGACGATGCCGAGCTGCGCGGGCCGCTCTCCGACGACCTGCTGATCGCGCGGCTGCGCAGCCTGGGCGGGACGGATCCGGCGGTGCTCGAAGACGCCGAGTTGCTGGCCCTGACCCTGCCGGTGTTGCGCGCCGACTTCCACCTCTGTGGGCATTACCAGCCCCTGGCGCGGCCGCCCCTCGACTGCCCGTTGCACGTCTTCGCCGGCCGCGAGGATGACGCCAGCGAAGCGGTCATGCAGGCCTGGCGGCAGGAGACCCGCGGTCCCTTCACCCTGGATTGGTTCCCGGGCGACCACTTCTTCATCAACAGCCAGGAGGCCGCGGTACTCGCAGCACTCGTGGCTCACCTGCAAGCGGCCGTCGCGGCGGCCGGGGAGACGAGGCCCGCATGAACACCGAACTGTTCCGTATCGAGACGCTGCCCGGGGTACCGGGCGCGCTACCCCTGCTGGTCGAGGCCCGCGAGCCGGGTGTCGATCTGCTCGAGGCCCAGGCGTTGCTGCGACCGCTGGTGGACGAGCGCCTGGAACGTTGCGGCGGGCTGCTGTTCCGTGGCTTCAGCGTGGGGGAGGCCGAGCGCTTTCGCAGCTTCGCCGCCGGCTTCGGTCAGCCGTTGCTCAACTACGAGTTCGGCTCGACGCCACGCAGTAACGTGACCCAGGGGGTGTACACCTCCACCGAGTATCCGGCGCACCAGCATATCCCCCTGCACAACGAGCAGGCCTATACCCGTGAGTGGCCACTGCGCATCTGGTTCTACAGCCTGGTGGCGGCCGCTCGCGGTGGCGAGACGCCGATCGCCGACAGTCGCGCCCTCTACGCGCGGATGGGTACGGCGATCCGCGAACGCTTCGAGGCGCGCGGCCTGCTCTACACCCGCAACTTCGGTAACGGCCTGGACGTGCCCTGGGAACAGGTGTTCAACACCTCCGATCGCCAGGTCGTGGAAGCCTATTGTCGAGCGCGCGGTATCGATTGCCTGTGGAAGGACGATGGCGAGTTGCGCACGCGCCAGCGCTGCCAGGCTACCGCCCGGCACCCGCGTACCGGGGAGGCGGTGTGGTTCAACCAGGCTCACCTGTTCCACGTCTCCAACCTGCCGCCCGAGGTGCGCGAGTCGCTGCTGGAGATCGTCGACGAGGAGGATCTGCCGCGTAACGTCTACTACGGCGACGGTAGCCCCATCGAGGTCGACCTGCTGGACGACGTACGGGGCGTACTGGAAGAGGAAAAGGTCAGTTTTCCCTGGCAGAGCGGCGATGTCCTGATGCTCGACAACATGCTGGCCGCCCATGCCCGCGCCCCGTTCGAAGGGCCACGCAAGGTCATCGTGGCCATGGCCGAAGGCCATTCCAACCTCAATGAAACCCTCTGAACACGGCTCTCTCCGCGGAGCTGCGTTCGCCTGCCTACAGGACGATGCAATGGACGGTCGCTTTGACGACGCACGGGGCCTGGCCGCGGCCTTGACCGAATGGGCGCGGCTCGCCCCCGATCGGTTGGCTCTGCGCTTTCTCGACGAGCAGGGCGAAACCCCGCTGAGCTATCGCGAACTCGATGCCCGGGCGCGCGCCATCGCTCGCCGGCTGCTTGCCGAGGCGGAGCCCGGCGCGCGCGCCATCCTGCTGTATCCCAGCGGACCGGACTACGTGGCGGCCTTCTTCGGCTGTCTCTATGCCGGCGTCATCGCCGTGCCAGCCTACCCGCCGGAATCCCTGCGCCCGCAACACCTGGCCCGGCTGCACGGCATCCTCGCCGACTGCGCGCCACGCCTGGTGCTGACCCTGGGCAGCCTGCAGGAGAGCCTGCAGCAGGCCTGCGGCCAGGGCGCCGAGGCGCCTACCGTGCTGGCCACCGACGACCTGCCGGTGTCGACCGATTGGCAGCCGTGCCTGCCGGCGCCCGAGCAGATCGCCTTCCTGCAGTACACCTCAGGTTCCACCGCCACGCCCAAGGGCGTCGAGGTCACCCATGGCAACCTGGCGGCCAACGAAGCGGCCATCCGCCAGGGTTTCCACATCGGCAGCGACGACGTCATGGTCAGCTGGCTGCCGCTCTACCACGACATGGGCCTGATCGGCGGCCTGCTGCAGGCCATCTACAGCGGCATTCCCTGCGTGCTGATGTCGCCGCTGCATTTCCTGCAGCGTCCGGTGCGCTGGCTGCAGGCGGTGGCGCGCTATGGCGGCACGGTCAGCGGCGGACCCGATTTCGCCTATCGACTCTGCGCCGAGCGCCTGCGTGACAGCGCCGTGGCGGAGCTGGATCTGTCGCGCTGGCGGGTGGCCTTTTCCGGGGCGGAGCCGATTCGCCCGGACACCCTGGATCTGTTCGCCGAGCGCTTCGCGCCGGCCGGCTTCGCGCCGACCTCCTTCATGGCCTGCTACGGCCTGGCCGAGGCGACGCTCTACGTGAGCGGCGGCGCCCCGGGTGAAGGGATCGGGCGGCGTGGTTTTTCCCGCGACGCCCTGGCCGCCGGGCGTGCCGAGATGGGCATTGACCTGCAACTGGCCGCCTGCGGCCAGGCCTGTCCCGGCCAGCAACTGCTGCTGGTGGATGCCGACAGCGGCGCGCTGACGCCGGCCGGTCAGGTCGGCGAGATCTGGACCAGCGGCCCCAGCGTGGCGCGCGGTTACTGGCGTAATCCCGCGGCGACCGCCGCGACCTTCGTCGAGCGCGATGGGCGGCGCTGGCTGCGCACCGGCGACCTGGGCGTGCTGCTGGATGGAGAGCTCTATGTCACCGGCCGGCTGAAGGACGTGCTGATCCTGCGCGGTCAGAATCTCTATCCCCAGGACATCGAGCTGACCGTGGAAACCGCGGCGCCGGTGTTACGCAAGGGGCGGGTGGCGGCCTTCGCCGTGAGCGATGCCAGCGGCATGCCGGGCATCGGCATCGCCGCCGAGGTCGCGCGCAACCGGTTGCGCGATCTGGACGTCGCCGCGCTGGTCGCCGGCATCCGCCAGGCGGTGGCCGAGGTACATGGCGAGGCGCCGCAGCAGGTGGCGTTGCTGGAGCCGGGCGGCATGCCCAAGACCTCCAGCGGCAAGTTGCAGCGCTCGGCCTGCCGCCGCCTGCTGGAGGCCGGCGAGTTGCCGCTGCTGGCCCCGGCGGCGCCGGTCGCGACCGCGGTCGACGACCTGGACGAGCTGGAAGGCCGCCTGGCCGATCTCTGGGAAGAGCTGCTGGACGTCCGTCCGCAACAGCGCGCCGCGCATTTCTTCGCCCTCGGCGGCAATTCGCTGAAGGCGGTACAACTGACCAGTCGGGTGCGCGAACGACTGGGCCTGGAACTGCCGCTGGCGACGCTGTTCGCGGCACCGACGCTGGGCGAGCTGGCCCGCCAGTTGGGCACGGCGACCACGGGTGCCGACCCGGTCCTGGTAGCGGTCGCCGAGCACGAGCATCGCCAACTGTCCCCGGCGCAGAATCGCCTGTGGTTCCTCTGGCGCCTGGAGCCGGACAATACCGCCTACAATCTGGCCGGGCGCCTGCAGTTGCGCGGTACCCTGGAGCACCAGGCGCTGCAGGAGGCACTGGATGCACTGGTCGCCCGCCATGCCCCCCTGCGCACCCGGGTGATCGAGCGGGCGGGTCAGCCCGAGGCCGAGGTGCTGTCGGCGGCACCCGTCGAGATACTGTATCTGCAGGGCGATACCGCGCTGCTCGATCAGGCGGCCGACGCCCCCTTTGCCCTGGACACGGGACCCTTGTTGCGCGTCCAGGTGCTGTCCACGGGCGATCACCGGTACACCCTGCAGCTCTGCACCCACCATATCGCCGCGGACGGCTGGTCGCTCAATCTGCTGCTGGAGGAATTTGCCGAGGGTTATCGGGCGGCGCTTCAGGGCCGCCAGCCCGGCTGGACGCCGCTGGCCGTCGCCTACGGTGACTTCGCCCGTTGGCAGCGGGCACGCCTGGCCGGTGCCGAGGGCGAACGCCAGCTGCGCCATTGGCAACAGCGCCTGGCCGAGGTGCCCGAGGTGCTGGCGCTGCCGCTGGATCGACCGCGCACCTCGGCGGCCCAGGGACCGGCCGCCGAGGTGGCCGTGACCCTGGACGCCACGCAGGTCGAGGCGCTGCGGCAACTGGCCATCGCGCGCGGGGTGACCTTGCCCATGCTGCTGCTGGCGGCCTTCCAGCAGGTCTTGAGCCGCTATGGCCGCCAGCGCGATTTCTGCATCGGCGTGACCACCGCCGGCCGCAGTCGCCGCGAACTGGAGCCGCTGGTGGGCTTCTTCGTCAACCTCTTGCCGCTACGCCTGAGCCTGGCCGAGGAGGCCACGGTCGGTACCCTGCTGACCCAGGTCCGCGACGAACTGCTGGCGGCCCAGGCCCACGGCGAGCTGCCATTCGAGCAGATCGTCGAGGCGCTGCATCCGCAACGTCTGGCCGGCACCCATCCGCTGTTCCAGGTGGTCTACGACCACCAGTGGCGTCCCGCTCCCGGGTTCGCTGCCTTGCCGGGCCTGGAATTGGAAGCGCTGGCGCTGGTCCAGCGACAGACGCCGTTCGATCTCGCGTTGCATACCCTGGAGTGCGGCGCCGTGCTGTCGGCACGCCTGGTCTATCGCCGCGACCTGTTCGAGCGCACGACCCTCGAGGCCTTGGCCGAACGCTGGCTGGCCCTGCTCGAACAGCTGGCCGCACCGGTGACCACCCTGGTGGCCCAGCTGCCCTGGCAGAGCCCGGCCCAGGCCCGGGCGCAGGTCCTCGCCTGGAATCAGCGACCATGCCAGGTGCAGCCGGGACTGCGTTGGACCCATGCGGACCTGGCCGGTCTGATCGAGGCCCAGGCCGCCTGCCGGCCGCAGGCCATCGCCGTGACCTGTGGTGCGGCGCAGCTCTGCTATGCCGATCTCAATGCCCGGGCCAATGCCCTGGCCCACGAGCTGCAGCGTCGCGGCGTCGGTGCCGAGGTACTGGTCGGCCTGGCGGTGGAACGTTCGCTGGAGCTGGTGGTGGGCCTGCTGGCCATCCTCAAGGCCGGCGGTGCCTATCTGCCGCTCGATCCGGGCTATCCGGCGCAGCGCCTGGCCTTCATGTGCGACGACAGTGGGGTGCACCTGCTGTTGACCAGCCGCGGCCTGCTGGACGACCAGCCCTGGGCACGGGAGCGGGACACCCTCTACCTGGATGACTGGGCGGAACGCCGGAGCGCGGCCAATCCGTCGCGCCGGGTGCTACCTGAGCAGTTGGCCTACGTCATTTATACCTCGGGCTCCACCGGTACGCCCAAGGGCGTTCAGGTCACCCAGGGCAACGTGCTGCGCCTGTTCGAGAGCGCCTCGGCGGAGTTCCGCTGCGATGCCCGGGATGTCTGGACGCTGTTCCACGCCTACGCCTTCGACTTCTCGGTCTGGGAGATCTTCGGCGCCTTGCTGCACGGTGGTCGCCTGGTGGTCGTGCCCTGGCTGACCAGTCGTTCGCCCCAGGCGCTGCAGGCCTTGCTGCAGGAGGAGGGCGTCACGGTGCTGAACCAGACGCCGTCGGCGTTCCGCGGTCTGATCCCGGTGGCGGTGGCCGATCCGCGGCCATCACCGCTGCGCTACGTGATCTTTGGCGGTGAAGCCTTGGAACCGGCGCTGCTGCGGCCCTGGTTCGAGCGCTTTGGTGTCGAGCGGCCGCGCCTGGTGAACATGTATGGCATTACCGAGACCACTGTCCATGTCACGGCTCGGGCCTTGGCGGCGGCCGATCTGGACGGCCCCAGCCTGATCGGCACGCCCCTGGCGGATCTCGACTGGTACCTGCTCGACGAATATGGAGAACCGGTCCCGCCGGGCATGGTGGGCGAGCTGTACGTCGGCGGGGCGGGTCTGGCTCGGGGCTACCTTGGCCGCCCGGGCCTTACCGCGGAGCGTTTCATCTCCCATCCCTGGGCCGAGGGCGCACGGCTGTATCGCACCGGCGACCTGGCGCGCTGGTCGCCGGAAGACGGCATGCAATACCTGGGGCGTGCCGACCGCCAGGTCCAGCTCCGGGGATTCCGCATCGAATTGGGCGAGGTGGAGGCCCAGCTGCGGGCCATCCCCGGCGTAGCCGACGCCCTGGTCCGGATGCGTCGCGATCCCAGCGGCGCCGAGGTGCTGGTCGGCTATGCGCTGGCCAAGAGCGGTATGGCCCTGGCCGAAGCCGGGTTGCGGGAGTGCCTGCGTCAGGCGTTGCCCGCCCAGGCCATCCCGGCGCGGCTGTTCGTCCTGCCGCGATGGCCCCTCACCGTCAACGGCAAGCTCGACGAGGCGGGGTTGCCCGAACCCCAGCAGGATAACGGCCAGGAGCGTCGATACCAGCCGCCCCAGGGCGCCACCGAGACGGTCCTGGCCGAGCTCTGGGCCCAGGCGCTGGGCCGTGTCCGGGTGAGTCGTTCGGCCAATTTCTTCGAGCTGGGTGGGCACTCGCTGCTGGCCGTCCAGTTGCTGGCGCGGATCAACGAACGCTTCGGCGTCGAGTTGCCACTGCGTGAGCTGTTCGCCACGGCCGACCTGGCCGAGCTGGCCCGGCGCCTCGAGCAGGCGCAGCCACACGCCCCGACCACCGCCGTCGACCAGGAAGTCGCCGCCGCCCTGGCCGCCCTCGAAGGGCTGTCCGAAGCCGAATTACTGGCGCTCGCCGAGCGCGCGGATCAAGAGAATCTGTCATGAACGACCTCACGCACTCCCTGCAGCAGCTCACCCCCGCCCAGCGTCGGGCGCTGACCGCCGTGCTGGCGAAAAAAGGCATCGATATCTCCGAGCGCCTGCCCATCCCCCGCGCCGATCGGGCTCGGCCGCTGCCCCTGACCGGTTTGCAGCAGCGTCTGTGGTTCCTCTGGCGCCTGGACCCGCACAGTCCGGCCTACAACATCGCCGGCGCCCTGGAGCTGGAGGGGGCGCTGGACCAGACCCGCCTGCAAGGCGCCCTGCAGGCCCTGGTGCAGCGCCACGAAAGTCTGCGCACTCGGCTCTATGAGGATGCCCAGGGGACCTGGCAGCGCATCGACGAGCGCTGCGACCTACCACTGGAGCAGCTCGATCTGACGACTGTGCCGGAGCGTGCCGCGGCGCAGCGCGAGGCCTTCGCGCTGCGGCCCTTCGATCTGGAGCGCGGTCCCTTGTTGCGGGTGCAACTGGTGCGTCTGGCCGCGGAGCGCCATCAGTTGCTGGTGAGCCTGCATCATGTGGTGGCCGACGGCGTCTCGGTGGCGATCTTCCTGCGCGAACTGGCGGCGCTCTATGGCGAGCCGCAGGCCGCGCTGCCGCCGCTGCCGGTGCAATTCGCCGACTACGCCAGCTGGCAGCAGCAGCGCCTGGCCGCTGGCGAGGCCGAGCGCCAGCGCCAGTGGTGGCGTGACTATCTGGGGACGGAGCCGCCGGTACTGCCGTTGTCACTCGACCATCCGCGACCGCCGCAGCTCGATACCCAGGGCGCCCGGTTGCGCCTGGGCCTGGCGGCGTCGACCGTGGCTGCCCTGCGCCAGCGCGGCCAGGCCCAGGGCATCACCTTGCCGCACCTGCTGCTGGGCGGCTTCATGCTGTTGCTGCAACGCCATGCCGGGCAGCGCGACGTGCGCCTCGGCATGCCGGTCGCCGGGCGTGCCCGGGCCGAGACCAGCGACCTGATCGGCTGCTTCGTCAATACCCTGGTGCTGCGCGCGCCGCGTGCCTCGGGCTTGAGCCTGGGCGGCTTCCTGGCCACGCTGCAACGTGAGGCGCTGGACGCCCAGAGCCAAGGCGAATTGCCCCTGGAGCGACTGTTCGAGGGCTCGGCGGCCGAGCGTGGCGCTACCGGTAACGCGCCCTTCCAGGTGCTGTTCAACCATCAGCGGCGCGACGCCTGGCAACTGCCGACGATGGCGGGGCTGCAGGCCCGGTTGCTCGAAGAGACGCCGCCGGTAGCCAAGTTTGACTTGGCGCTGGATGCCCTGGAGCAGGCCGATGGCCGGCTGGATTGTGAGTTCACCTATGCCAAGGCGCTGTTCGAGGAGGCCACCGTCGCTCGTCTGCTGGCGGACTATCGCGCGGTGCTGGATGCCTTGCTGGCCACGCCTTGGGAGCGAGCGGTCGCCGACCTCGCCTGGCTGGCACCGGCCGATCTGCATGGGGATGCCGCGGGCCGCTGGTCGCGCAGCGGTATCGTCGGTCGTATCGTCGCCCAGGCCGAGCGGCAACCCGAACGACCCGCGTTGCTGGCCGACCAGGGAGCGCTCAGCTATGCCGAGCTGCACCGGCGCAGCGAGCGAATGGCCGCCGCCCTGTGGCGGCTCGGGCTGCAAGCCGAAGAGCGGGTGGCGGTGGCGCTTCCGCGCGGTCTCGACCTGCCGGTGGCCCTGCTCGCCGTGCTCAAGGCAGGTGGCGCCTATGTGCCGCTGGACATCGACTATCCACGCGAACGCCTGGCCTATCTGCTGCAGGACTGTGGCGCGCGCTGGGTGCTGACCACCCGCGCGGTGGCGGGCTGCCTGCCGCTGCCGCCGGAGGTGCAGTGCCTGGACGTGGCCGAGCTGCTGGACGAGGAGGGGGCGCCGCCGTCCCGGCCGGTCATCCGCGCCGGGCAACTGGCCTATCTCATCTACACCTCCGGCTCCACCGGCCAGCCCAAGGGCGTCGCCGTGGCCCATGGCGAACTGGACATGCACTGCCAGGCCATCGGCGAGCGCTATGGCCTGGGGCCGGCGGATCGCGAGTTGCTCTTCATGTCGTTCGCCTTCGACGGCGTGCAGGAGCGTTGGCTGGCGACCCTGGCCCATGGCGGCAGCCTGGTGCTGCGCGGCGACGAGCTCTGGACACCGGAGCAGACCCAGGCGGCGCTGCAGCGCTTCGGGGTGACGGTGGCGGCCTTTCCGCCGGCCTACCTGCAGCAGCTCGCCGAGCATGCCGAGCAGGTCGGTTGGGCGCCGCCGGTACGGATCTACTGCTTCGGCGGCGATGCCGTGCCCGCGGCCAGCTACCAGAAGGCCTGGCAGGCACTGCGCCCGCAGCACCTGATCAACGGCTACGGTCCCACCGAGACGGTGATCACGCCGCTGCTGTGGAAGGCGCAGCCGGACCAGGCCTGTGGTGCCGCCTATGCGCCCATCGGCACGGCCGTCGGCGAGCGGCGGCTCTACATCCTGGATGCCGACCTGCAACCCGTTCCGCCCGGGGTTGCCGGCGAATTGCACATCGGCGGTCCGGGCCTCGCACGTGGCTACCTGAATCGACCGGGGCTCACCGCGGAGCGCTTCATCGCCGACCCCTTCCTGGCCGGCGGGCGCATGTACCGCACCGGTGACCGGGTACGGCAACGGGCGGATGGTGCCCTGGACTATCTTGGTCGTCTCGACGGCCAGTTGAAGATCCGCGGCTTTCGTATCGAGTCCGGCGAGGTGGAGGCGCAGTTGCGCCGGCTGCCGGGGGTGCGTGAGGCGGTGGTGGAGGCGGTCGAGGGCAACCAGGGCCGTTACCTCGCCGCCTACGTGACCGCCCAGGCCGGGGCGACGCTGGAAAGCCGGGCCCTGCGTGAGGCCCTGCGCCTGCAACTGCCCGACTATCAGATACCCAGCCAGATCCTGGTGTTGGATGCCTTGCCGCTGTCACCCAATGGCAAGGTGGATCGCCGCCGGCTACCGGCCCCAGCCACGACCACCGCGCCGCGCGAAGCACCGCGGGGTGCGTTGGAGATCCGGGTGGCGGCGCTCTGGCAAGAGTTGCTGGAGGTGCCGGCCCTGGAGCGCACCGACGATTTCTTCGACCTGGGCGGACATTCCCTGCTGGCCACCCGCCTGGTGGCGCGGCTCAAGTTCGAGCTGGGGCTGGAGTGCCCGCTGCGCTGGGTGTTCGAAACGCCGGTGTTCGCCGACTTGGTGCAGCGCCTGGCGACGCCGGCCGCGGCATCCACCGCGCCGCCGTTGCGCCGGTTGGACGACAGTCAGGCGCCGGTGGCCTCACCGGCGCAGAGCCGCCTGTGGTTTCTCTGGCGGCTCGACCCCGAGAGTGCGGCCTACAACATCCCGGCCGCCCTGCGTCTGCAGGGGCCGCTGGTGCGGAGCGCCCTGGAGCGGACCTTCAGTGCCCTGGTGGCGCGTCACGAGAGCCTGCGTACCCTGTTCGGCGAGCATGACGGCCAGGTCCGGCCGCGCGTGCAGCCGGCCAGCGACCAGGCCATCGCGCTGCAGGACCTGCGCGAACTGGATGCGGCCGCCCGGGAGTGGGAAGTCGCCCGCCTGGCCCGGGAGGAGGCCCTGCGGCCCTTCGACCTGGAGCAGGGACCGCTGCTCCGCCTGCGCCTGCTGCGCCTGGACGAGCAGGAGCACGTGCTGCTGCTGACCCTGCACCACATCGCCGCCGATGGTTGGTCCCTGGCGATCCTCATCGAGGAGTTCGCCAGCGCCTACAGTGCCTATGCCGTGGATGAGGAACCCCGTTTCGCGCCGCTGCCGGTGCGCTACCAGGACTTCGCCCACTGGCAGCAGGCGCTGCTGGCCGGCGACGAGGGACAGCGGCAACTGGACTACTGGACCCGCCGGCTGGGCGAGGTGCACCACGAACCTCTGCACCTGCCCACCGATCGCCCGCGGCCCGCGGTGCAGAGCCTGCAGGGCGCGAGCCTGCCCTTCGCCCTGACTGGCGAAGAAGGGGCGGCCTTGAGAGCCCTGGCCCGGGCCCAGGACACCACCCTGTTCACCGTCCTGCTGGCCGCCTTCCAAATCCTGTTGGCGCGCTACAGCGGCCAGTCCGAGATCAGCGTGGCGGTGCCGGTGGCCAACCGCACCCGGCAGGAGATCGAACGGGTGGTGGGCTTCTTCGTCAACACCCAGGTGCTGCGCTGCCCGGTGCGGCTGGAGGAGGGCTTCGACCGGCTGCTCGGATACGCCCGCCAGGCGGTACAGGAGGCCCAGGCCAACCAGGACCTGCCCTTCGAGCAACTGGTGGAGGCGCTGCAACCCGAGCGCAGCCTGGCGCACAATCCGTTGGTGCAGGTGAAGTTCAACTTCGGCTTCGATCTGTCCGCGCTGCCCAGTCCGGCCGGGCTGCAGCTGTCGCTGGTCGACGAAGCCCAGTACGGCGCTCGCTTCGACCTGGCGCTGGACCTGGCCGAGGCGGCCAGCGGCGAAGGTCTCAAGGGGGCCTTCACCTATGCCACCGACCTGTTCGACGAGGCCAGCGTCCAGGCCCTGGCCGAGCATTTCCGCGGCTGGCTGCGGGCGCTGGTCGCCGCGCCGACCCGCCCGCTGCGCGAGCTGGAAGTGCCCGGTGCCATGGCGCGGCTGGCCGGCGAGACCCTGGCGCAGGCCGGCGGCAGTTGGCTGGAATCCTTCGCCCATTGGTGCGGCCAGACCCCCACGGCAGCCGCCCTGCGCGATGGGCGCGGCGCCCTGAGCTATGCCGAGCTGGACGCCACCGCCGCGCACCTGGCGCAGCGGCTGGTCGCTGCCGGCGTGGCGCCTGGGCAGCGGGTCGGCCTCTGCCTGCCGCGTGGCCGTGACTGGATCACCGCGTTGCTGGCGGTACACCGGGCTGGCGCCGTCTGCGTCGCGCTGGACCCGCGCCAGCCCACGGCCCGCTTGCAGGAGCTGCTCGACGAGAGCGGCGCGGTCAAGGTGTTGGTGGCCGCCGCGGAGGAGGGGGCTCGCTTCGCGGGCCGGGCATTGAGCGTCCACGGCGAGGCAGCGGACGCGGCGCCGCGCGTCACGCCGATCATGCCTGCTGCCAGCGATCCGGCCTATGTGGTCTTCACCTCCGGCTCCACCGGCCGGCCCAAGGGCGTGCTGGTCAGCCATGGCGCCCTACTGAACTACACCCAGGCCCTGGCCCGCCGGCTCCAGCCCGAGGCGGGCGAATGCCAGGCGATGCTGTCGTCGGTGGCGGCGGATCTGGGCTACACCACGGTGTTCGGCGCCCTGACCAGCGGTGGCTGCCTCTATTTGCCCGACGACGATACGGTCGCCGATGCCGAGCGCCTGGCCCTGGCGCTGGAAGAGGCACGGGTCGCCGTGCTCAAGATCGTCCCTGGTCACCTGGGCGGGCTGCTCGCCGCGGCGCCCGAGCCGCTTGCCCTGCTGCCGCGGCGCCTGCTGGTGCTGGGCGGCGAGGCCTGCGAGCCTGAGTTGCTGGCGCGGATCCGCACGCTGGCCCCGGCGTTGCGCATCGTCAATCACTACGGCCCGACCGAGACTACCGTTGGGGTCCTGACCCACGAATGGCCGGCTGGAATCCAGGTACCGGCCCGGCTGCCCGTCGGTCGGCCCCTGGCCAACACCCGGATCTGCCTGCTGGATGACCACCTGAATCCCGTGCCGCCGGGCATGGTCGGCGAACTCTATATCGGCGGCGCGGGCTTGGCCGTCGGCTACCTGGGCCAGCCGGGACTCACGGCAGAGCGCTTCGTCGCCGATCCCCATGTGGCCGGTGAACGCCTCTATCGCACCGGGGATCGCGCCCGGCTGAACGCGCAGAGCGCCATCGAATTCCTTGGGCGGACCGATGACCAGGTCAAGATCCGCGGTTATCGCGTCGAACCTGCCGAGCTGGGGCGGGTGCTGGCCAGCCTGCCGGGAGTCGCCGACGCCTGGGCATTGGCCGAGCGCCCCGCAGGACAGCCGGCGCGGCTGCTGGCCTACTGCGTCGCGCCTGGGCAGAGCGTCGAGGCCCTCCGCCAGGCCCTGGCCGAACGCCTGCCGGCACCCTTGCTGCCCGCCCGACTGCAGCGGGTCGAACGCATCCCGCGCACGGCCAACGGCAAGGTCGATCGCCAGGCCCTGGCGCGGGTCGCTGCGGTCGAGGCCGCAGGCGTCGCACCAGCAGCGGCCTTGACGCCACTCGAACGCCAGCTGGCCGAGGTCTGGCAGCAGGTGCTCAAGCGCGACAGGCTGGGGCCGGACGATAATTTCTTCGAACTGGGTGGCGATTCCATTCTCAGCCTGCAGATCGTCGCGCGGATCCGCAAACTGGGCTACAGGCTCACCCCGCGGCAGCTGTTCGAGCGCCAGACGGTGCGCCAGCTCGCACGCCAGCTGGAGCCCGCTACTCCGCCCGAGGTCGTCCCGGACGCTCTGGAAGGCCAGCTCATGGCCATCTGGCAGCAGGTGCTCAAGCGCGACCACATAGGCCTGGACGAAAACTTCTTCGAACTGGGCGGTGATTCCATTCTCAGCCTGCAGATCGTCGCGCGCGTCCGCAAACTGGGCTACAAACTCACCCCGCGGCAGCTGTTCGAGCGCCAGACCCTGCGCCAGCTGGCCCAGGGGCTGGAAGCTAGCCGTACCGCGGCGGAGCCCGCACCAGACGCGAGTATCCGCGCGATCGCCGCCACGCCGATCCAGGCGCGCTTCTTCGCCGAGGTGCCGGCACCGCTGCGCCAGCGCTGGAACCAGAGCGTCCTGTTGACGCCGCGTCAGCCCCTGCAGCGGGCGGCCCTGCTGGTCGCGCTGAGCCAGGTGCTGGCGCGCCATCCGGTGCTGAGCCTGGTATTCACCGACGCCGCGCCCTGGACGGCCCGCGCCGGCCAGCCCCAGGCCGTGGCAGACCTGCTGTGGGTTCGCGAGGTGGCCGATGCCGCGGCCTTCGCCGAGCAGGTCGACGCGGCCCAGGGCAGCCTGAACATCCATGCCGGTCCGCTGTTGCGGCTGCTGCACCTGCGCCTGGCGGACGGCAGCGAGCGGCTGCTGCTGGTCATTCACCATCTGGTGGTGGATGCCGTGTCCTGGCGGGTGCTGCTGGAAGAATTGCAACTGGCCTATCGGCAGGTGCTTGCGCCGACGGGTTCCGGACAGGGGGAGGACGGTGAGGGCAGCAGCTTCGCCGAGTGGTCGGCCCAGCTGCAGCGCCTGGCCAGCAGCCCCGAGCTGCTCGCCGAGCTGCCCTACTGGCAGGCCTGCCTGCAGGATGCGCCGTGCCTTCCCCCAGGCGATCCCCAGGCGCCAGCGACCTGGGCCCAGGTCGCCGAGGCCCGCTTCGCCCTGGATGCGACCACCACCCGGTGCCTACTGGAGGAGGCGAGTCGCGCCTATCGCACCCGCATCAACGAGCTGCTGCTGACCGCCCTGGGCCGCGCCTTGGGCGCCTGGAGCGACCAGACCGAGGCGCTGGTCCTGCTGGAAGGCCACGGTCGTGAGCAACCGAGCGCCGATACCGACCTGGTGCTGGACCGCACCCTGGGCTGGTTCACCAGTCTCTACCCGGTGCGCCTGCCGGGTGGCGGCGAGCGGCTGGCCAACCTCAAGCTGGTCAAGGAATACCTGCGCCAGGTGCCTCGCGGCGGGATCGGCTACGGGGTGCTGCGCTACCTGAGCGCGCAGGGCACCACGCTGGCCGCCCTGCCGCAGCCGACGCTCACCTTCAACTACCTGGGGCAGTTCGACCAGGCGTTCGGCGACGAGGCGCTGTTCAGCCTGGCGCCCGAGTCGCCCGGGCGAACCGTCGAGCCGGCGGCGCCCCTGGGCAATCGCCTGACCCTCAGCGGCAAGGTCCTCGACGGTCGTCTCGGCTTCGCCCTGAGCTACAGCTCGGCCCAGTATGGGCGTGCCGACATCGAGACTCTCCTGCACCTGTTCCAAGGAGAACTCGAAGCCCTGGTCGAGCTGTGCCTGAACACGCCGCGCGGCGGCCTGACGCCCAGTGACGTACCCCTGGCCGGTCTCGACCAGGAGCAGCTTGATCGCTTGCCGTTGCCCCTGGCCGAGGTGGGCGATCTCTATCCGCTGTCGCCGTTGCAGCAGGGGCTGCTGTTCCATGCCCTGGACCGGCCTGGCGCTGGGCTCTACGTCAACCAGCTGGCGGTGACCCTCGACGGCCTGGATGCCGACCTGTTCGTGCGGGCCTGGCGCGCCGTCCAGCAGCGCCATGCCATCCTGCGTACCGGCTTCCTGGTGCCAGGTGGCGCGGCGGCGTTGCGCGAGCCGCTGCAGTGGGTCAGTCAGGCACCCGAGTTGCCGGTGACCCTGCTCGACTGGCGTGGGCGCGATGTCGACGCCATGGCGCTGGATCAACTGGCCCGGGCCCAGCGCGCCGAGCCCTTCGACCTGGCCCGGCCGCCGTTGCAGCGCCTGGCGCTGGTGCAACTGGACGAGCAGCGCTACCGCCTGGTCTGGACCTGCCACCATCTGCTGCTGGACGGCTGGAGCAGCAGCCGGATGCTCGGCGAAGTCTTGGCGCATTACGACGGACGGACGCCTGGTGCACCCGCCGGGCAGTTCCGCGACTACATTGCCTGGCTGCAGGCGCAGGATGCGCAGGCGGGCGCCGACTTCTGGCAGGCCCGGCTCGCCGACCTGGACGGCGCCACCCGCCTGGCCGACGCCCTGCCGTTAGCGTCGGCCGGGCCGGCGGAGGAGCCGGCCGAGCCCCTGGTCGCGGTCTTGGATACGGCCAGTACCCAGCGCCTGCAGGCCTTCGCCCAGGCCCGGCGAGTCACCCTCAACACCCTGTTGCAGGCGGCCTGGATACTGCTGCTGCAGCGTTACACCGGGCAGGCCCAGGTGTGCTTCGGTGCCACCGTGGCGGGACGCCCGGCGAGCCTGCCGGGCGCCGAGGAACTGCTGGGCCTGTTCATCAATACCTTGCCCATCGTCCAGCGGCCCGCTTCGGCGGCGACCCTGGGCGAGTGGCTGCCGCAGCTGCAGGCCTACAACCTGGAGGTGCGCGAGCACGAGCAGGTACCGCTGCACGAGATCCAGCGCCTGGCGGGCCATGCCGGGCACGGACTGTTTGACACCCTCTTGGTGTTCGAGAACTTCCCCCTGGAAGCGGCCCTGGCCAGTCCCCATCCGCGGCTGCGCATCGGCACGCCGAGCCATGTCGATGGCGTGCACTATCCCCTGGCGCTGATCGCCAGCGCGGGCGAGCAACTGCAGCTCATATACAGCTATCGCCCCGAGCGCTTCAGCCGCGCCACGGTGCAACGCCTGGCGGCGGCCTTCGAGACGCTGTTGATCGAGTTGCCCGCCCTAGTCGACCAGCCGCTGGGTGAGCTGTGCCTGTTGGACGCCAGCGAACGCCAGGCCCAGGTCGAGGCGCGCAACCAGACCGCCGTGGCCTATCCGCGTACACCGTTGCTGCCGGCGCTGCTGGCCGAGCAGGCGCGGCGCAGCCCCCAGGCCCTGGCCGTGGTCCAGGGCGCGCGGCGCCTGGACTACGCCGAATTCGACGCCGAGGCCAACCGTCTGGCGCACTGGCTGATTGCCCAGGGCGTGGGCCCCGACGTCCTGGTAGGGGTGGCCGCCGAGCGCTCGGTGGAACTGGTGCTGGCCCTGGTGGCGGTGCTCAAGGCCGGCGGCGCTTACGTGCCGCTGGACCCGGATCATCCCGCCGAGCGCCTGGCCTATCAGCTCGAAGACAGCCAGGTGCGGCTGCTGCTGACCCAAAGTCACCTGCAGGCCCGGCTGCCAACCACTAGCGTGCCGCAACTGCTGCTGGACGACCGCTCGGCCTGGCAGGACCAGCCGGCGCAGGCGCCCACCCCGGCGCTGCACGGCGAACACCTGGCCTATGTGCTCTACACCTCCGGCTCCACCGGCCGGCCCAAGGGCGCCGGCAACACCCAGGCGGCGCTGCTCAACCGCCTGCAGTGGATGCAGGAGGCGTTTCAACTGCGCGAAGGCCGGCGGGTGCTGCAGAAGACCCCGTTCAGCTTCGACGTCTCGGTGTGGGAATTCTTCTGGCCGCTACTGACCGGCGCCACCCTGGTGGTGGCCGAGCCGGGCGCCCACCGCGATCCACGGGCGCTGCGCGAGGTGATCGTGGCCGAAGGGGTGCAGGTGCTGCACTTCGTGCCGTCCATGCTGCAGGCCTTCCTGGCCGCTGGCGAACTGGCGCGCTGCCCGAGCCTGGACCAGGTGATCTGCAGTGGCGAGGCCCTGCCGCGCGAGCTGCAGCAGGCCTTCCACCAGGCCCACGGGGCCGCGTTGCACAACCTCTATGGTCCCACCGAGGCGGCCATCGACGTCAGCCATTGGCCGTGCGATCCCGCAGACGAGGGCCTGGCGGTGCCCATCGGCCGGCCCATCGCCAACCTGCGCCTGCTGGTGCTGGACCCCTGGCTGGCGCCGGTGCCGGACGGGGTGACCGGCGAGCTGTACATCGGTGGCGCGGGCCTGGCGCGCGGCTACCACGGCCGGCCCGGACTGACCGCCGAACGCTTCGTCGCCGATCCCTTCACGCCTGGAGCACGGCTGTACCGCACGGGTGACCTGGCGCGCTGGCGGGCGGACGGCGCCCTGGACTACCTGGGGCGGATCGATCACCAGGTGAAGATCCGCGGCCAGCGCCTGGAGCTGGGCGAGATCGAGGCGCGGCTGCGCGCCCATCCGGCGGTGGACGAAGCGGTGGTGGTGGCGCGGTCGGGCGAGGGTGGCCTGCACCTGGTGGGCTACGTGACCGGCACGGCCAAGGTCGAGGACCTGCGCGGCTGGCTGCGCGAGGCGCTGCCGGACGTCATGGTGCCGGCGCAGCTGCTGGTGCTGGAGGCCATGCCGCTGTCGGCCAACGGCAAGCTGGATCGCCAGGCCCTGCCGGAGCCCGGCTGGCAACCGCGGCTGCATCAGCCGCCCCGTACCGAGCTGGAAGCCCGCCTGGTGGCGATCTGGGAGGAGGTCTTCGCCAGCGCGCCCATCGGCGTCACCGACGACTTTTTCGAATTGGGCGGGCATTCCCTGCTGCTGACCCGCATCGGTCTGGCCATCCGTGAGCGCCTGGGCGTCGAACTGCCGTTCCAGCGGTTGTTCGAGGCCACCACGGTGGAACGTCTCGCCCTTGAATTGAGTACCGAATCCGGCACCGCGGCCCGCGACGAGCTGGCCCTGATGGACGACCTGCTGGACGAGTTGGAGAACCTGCAATGACCGATCTGCCCACGCCGGCCGCGCAACTGCGCGCCATCGCCGAGCGTCTCGCCGCGCTGCCCGAGGCGCGCCAACTCGACTTCCTGCGCCAGTTGCGGCAGAAGGGCGTGCGCCTGGAGCGGCTGCCCATCGTGCGCCAGGCGACGACCCGTGCGCCCTTGTCGGCCGCCCAGCGCCGGCTCTGGTTCCTCTGGCAGCTCGATCCCCAGAGCCCGGCCTACAACCTGCCCAGCGCCCTGCGCCTGCGCGGCTCCCTGGACAGGGTGGCCCTCGCCCGCACCTTCGCCGCCCTGGAGCGCCAGCACCCCAGCCTGAGGACCCTGTTCGAGACGGATGGCAACGCCGTCTGGCAACGCATCCGGCCGCCGGCCGAGGTCGCCCTCCAGGAGCTGTCGCTGGCGGCCCCGGAAGGCGCGGAGCGGGAGAGCGAAGCCCGCGAGCGCCTGCTGGCCGCCGCCCTGCAACCCTTCGACCTGGCCAAGGGGCCGCTGCTGCGGGTGACCCTGGTGCGCCTGGCCGCCGACGATCACCTGTTGCTGATCAATGTGCACCACATCATCGCCGATGGCTGGTCCCTGGACCTGCTGCAACGGGACTTCGCCACCCTCTACGCCGCCTACAGCGCCGGCGCGGAGCCTCGGCTCGCGACGCCCCCCATCGACTACAGCGATCATGCGCGCTGGCAGTCCCTGTGGTTGGCGGCAGGCGAGGGCGAGCGGCAACTGGCCTTCTGGCGTGAGCACCTGGGCGACGGCGACCGTCCCCTGGCCCTGCCCACCGATCGACCGCGACCGCCGCAGCAGAGCTACCGCGGTGCCAGCCGCACGCTGACCCTGACCGCCGCCGAGGTGACGGCGCTGCGCGAACTGGCGCGCGGCGCCGATGCCAGCCTGTTCATGGTGCTGCTGGCCGGCTTCAAGGCGGTACTGGCGCGCTTCAGCGGCCAGGGCGACATCCGCGTCGGCATCCCGGTGGCCGGGCGCACTCGCAGCGAAACCCGCGAGGTGGTAGGTCTCTTCGTCAATACCCAGGTGCTGCACAGCGACCTGACGCCCCGGCAATCCTTCGCCGACCTGCTGGGCGCGCTCCGGCGTAACGTGCTGGCTGCCCAGGATCACCAGGACCTGCCCTTCGAACAGGTGGTGGATGCGCTCCGTCCGGAGCGCAGCCTGGCGCACAATCCCTTGTTCCAGGTGGCCTACAACCACCTGGCGCGCCAGCTCCCGGCTACCACTCTGGGCGACCTGCGCCTGGAGCCGCTGCAACTGGACGGCGAGATCGCCAAGTTCGACCTGATGCTCACCACCGAAGAGCAGGGTACGGACGTGCGCCTGGTGCTGGCCTATGCCACCGACCTGTTCGAGGCCGCTACCGCCGAGCGCCTGCTGGAACATCTGCGGCGCCTGCTGGCCGCCGCCTGCCGCGCCCCACAGCGGGCGCTGGCCGACCTGGCGGAGCTGCCGGCGGCCGAATGGTCGGCCCTGCAAGGCTGGAACGCCACCGCCGCGCCGCTGCCCGACTGGCCCCTGACCCGTGCCTTCGAAGCCCAGGTCCGGCGCACGCCGACGGCCAGCGCCGTGGTCGCCGGCGACGTGGCGCTGGATTACGCCACCCTCAATCAGCGGGCCAACCGCCTGGCGCGTCTGCTGCGCGCCCGTGGCGTGGGTCCGGAGGTGGCGGTCGGGGTCGCTCTGGAGCGCACCCCCGAGTTGCTGGTGGCGCTGCTGGCGGTGCTCAAGGCCGGCGGCGCCTATGTGCCCCTGGATCCCGAGTTTCCCGCCGAGCGCCTGCGCCTGATGCTGGAGGACAGCCAGGCCGCGCTGCTGCTCACGCAGGCGTCGCTGCTGGCGGAACTGCCGGCCACGACGACGCCGACCTGGTGCCTGGATCGCGACGCCGCGGCGCTGGACCAGCAGGCCGACACCGACCTGGAGTGGACGCCCCGGGCCGAGGACCTTGCCTACGTCATCTACACCTCCGGCTCCACCGGCACGCCCAAGGGCGTGGCGGTGCGCCACGGCGGACTGGCCAACTTCCTCGCCAGCATGGCGCGGTCTCCGGGCCTGGCGGCCAGCGATCGACTGCTGGGTCTCACCTCGCTGTCCTTCGACATCGCCGGCCTGGAGCTGTATCTGCCGTTGCTGGTGGGCGCGCGGGTGGTGCTGGTCTCGCGGCTCCAGGCGCGCGACCCGGAACTGCTGCTGGGCGAGATCCGGCGCCAGGGCGTCAGCGTGATCCAGGCGACCCCCTCGACCTGGCGCCTGCTGCTGGAGCACCCGGATTTTGCCTGCCTCGACGGCTGTCGCCTGCTCTGCGGCGGCGAAGCCCTGCCGGAGGAACTGGCGAACCGCCTGGCCAACCAGGGCACGGCGCTGTGGAATCTCTATGGGCCGACCGAGACCACCATCTGGTCGGCGGCCTGTGCGGTGACTCCGGAGGGCCCGCCGAATCTCGGCCAGCCGCTGGCCAATACCAGCCTCTGGGTGCTGGACACGGCGCTCAATCCGGTCCCCCTGGGCGCCGCTGGCGAGCTCTATATCGGCGGCGCCGGCCTGGCTCGCGGCTACCAGGGGCGTCCCGGCCTGACCGCCGAGCGCTTCGTCGCCGATCCCTTCGGCCCGCCCGGGGCACGCCTGTATCGCACCGGCGATCTGGCGCGCTGGCGGGCGGACGGTCGCCTCGACTACCTCGGACGGCTGGACCAGCAGGTCAAGATCCGCGGTCTGCGCATCGAGCTGGGCGAGATCGAAGCCTGTCTCAACGCCTTGCCAGGGGTGCGCGAAGCCGCGGTGGTGGTGCGTCGCCAGGGCCAGGCGCAGCATCTGGTGGGTTACTGGGTGGATGCGGCGGCGGTCGACGATACCCGGCGCCAGGCGCTCAAGGCGGCCCTCGCCGAGCGCTTGCCGGACTACATGGTGCCGACGCAATGGGTGGCCCTGGCGCGCCTGCCACGCACGCCCAATGGCAAGCTCGATCGCAGGGCGCTGCCCGAACCGGAGTGGCAGGGGCGTACCCTGCGCCCGCCGCAGACACCGGCGGAAGTTGCCCTGGCCGCCATCTGGCAGGGGGTGCTGGGGTTGGAACAGGTCGGTCTGGACGACAACTTCTTCGAAAGCGGCGGCGACTCCATCGTCTCCATCCAGGTGGTCAGTCAGGCTCGCGAGGCCGGCTGGCGCCTGACCCCGCGCCAGGTGTTCCAGCACCAGACGCTGGCCGCCCTGGCCGCGGCGGCGCAGCCAGTGGCCCGGGTACCGGATCAGCCGCTGCCCAGCCAGGCCGAGGATCCTGCGGCGGTGGTGGCGGCCGGACTGGACCCGACGCTGTTCGAACGCGCCGAGCCCCTCGGTCCGCTGCAGCTCGGCCTGCTCTACCAGGCGCTACTGGCCGGCGACGGCACCTACGTCAACCAGTTGCGCCTGGACGTCGGCGGGCTGGACGTAGCGGCCTTCACCGCCGCCTGGCAGGCGGCCCTGGAGCGCCATGCCAGTCTGCGCACGGCCTTCTTCTGGGAAGGACGCGAGACGCCGCTGCAGGCCCAACGTCGCCAGGTGGAACTGCCGCTGACCCTGCTCGACTGGCGCGACCGTCCCACCTGCGCGGCGGATCTGGAGCAACTCGCCGCGGACGACCGCCAACGCGGCTTCGTCCTCGCCGAGGCGCCGCTGCTGCGGCTGACATTGGTACGTCGCGGCGACGACGAGCATCACCTCATCTATACCAACCACCACCTGCTGCTGGACGGCTGGAGCAACGCCCAGTTGCTCGCCGAGGTGCTCGAACAGTACGCGGGTGGCCAGCCCGCCGCGCCCCAGGGGCTGGCGGCCTACCGCGCCTGGCGCGCCGGCTACGCGCCCGCCGCCGGGGAAGCCTTCTGGCGGGCGCAACTGGCTGGCCTGCCGGCGCCCACCCGGCTGGCCGCCAGCGCGCCCACGGTGGCGGCCGAGGGCGTCGCCCAGCTACGCCTGGAACTGTCGGCCACGGCCACCGCGGCCCTGGTGGCCTGTGCCCGGAGTCGCAAGGTCACCCTCAACACCCTGCTGCAGGCCGCCTGGACCCTGTTGCTGCAGCGCCATACCAGCCAGGCGACGGTCGCCTGCGGCGTGGTGCTGTCGGGTCGGCCAGCCGAGGTGCCGGGTATCCAGCGCCAGCTCGGGCTGTTCATCAATACCCTGCCGCTGATCGTCAGCCCACCGGCCGCCCAGCCGCTCGGCGACTGGCTGCCGGCGCTGCAGGAGCTCAACCTGGCGCTGCGCGAACACGAGCAGGTGCCCTTGCAGGACATCCAGCGCTGGGCGGGGCAGGGCAGCGACGGTCTGTTCGACACCCTGCTGGTCTTCGAGAACTATCCGATCGCCGCGGCCCTGGCCCAGGCACCCGCCACCCTGAGGTTCTCCGGGGTGCGTACCGCCGAACTCAACCATTATCCGCTGACCCTGATGGTCGGCCAGGGCGAGACCCTGAGGCTGAGATTCGACTATCGCCTCAGCCATTTCAGCGCGCCCCAGGTCCAGGGTTTCGCCCGGCAACTGGACGGCCTGCTGCAACGCCTGCCCGAGCTGCTCGACCAGCCGCTGGGCGAGCTGTGCCTGTTGGACGCCAGCGAACGCCAGGCCCAGGTCGCGGCGCGCAACCAGACCGCCGTGGCCTATCCACGGACGCCGCTGCTGCCGGCGCTGCTGGCCGAGCAGGCGCGGCGCAGCCCCCAGGCCCTGGCCGTGGTCCAGGGCGCGCGGCGCCTGGACTACGCCGAATTCGACGCCGAGGCCAACCGCCTGGCGCACTGGCTGATCGCCCAGGGCGTGGGTCCCGACGTCCTGGTGGGGGTGGCCGCCGAGCGCTCGGTGGAACTGGTGCTAGCCCTGGTGGCGGTGCTCAAGGCCGGCGGTGCCTATGTGCCGCTGGACCCGGATCATCCCGCCGAACGCCTGGCCTATCAGCTCGAAGACAGCCAGGTGCGGCTGCTGCTGACCCAGAGTCACCTGCAGGCCCGGCTGCCAACCACTAGCGTGCCGCAACTGCTGCTGGACGACCGCTCGGCCTGGCAGGACCAGCCGGCGCAGGCGCCCACCCCGGCGCTGCACGGCGAACACCTGGCCTATGTGCTCTACACCTCCGGCTCCACCGGCCGGCCCAAGGGCGCCGGCAACACCCAGGCGGCGCTGCTCAACCGCCTGCAGTGGATGCAGGAGGCGTTTCAACTGCGCGAAGGCCGGCGGGTGCTGCAGAAGACCCCGTTCAGCTTCGACGTCTCGGTGTGGGAATTCTTCTGGCCGCTACTGACCGGCGCCACCCTGGTGGTGGCCGAGCCGGGCGCCCACCGCGATCCACGGGCGCTGCGCGAGGTGATCGTGGCCGAAGGGGTGCAGGTGCTGCACTTCGTGCCGTCCATGCTGCAGGCCTTCCTGGCCGCTGGCGAACTGGCGCGCTGCCCGAGCCTGGACCAGGTGATCTGCAGTGGCGAGGCCCTGCCGCGCGAACTGCAGCAGGCCTTCCACCAGGCCCACGGGGCCGCGTTGCACAACCTCTATGGTCCCACCGAGGCGGCCATCGACGTCAGCCACTGGCCGTGCGATCCCGCAGACGAAGGCCTGGCGGTGCCCATCGGCCGGCCCATCGCCAACCTGCGCCTGCTGGTGCTGGATCCTTGGCTGGCGCCGGTGCCGGACGGGGTGACCGGCGAGCTGTACATCGGCGGCGCGGGCCTGGCGCGCGGCTACCACGGCCGGCCCGGCCTGACCGCCGAACGCTTCGTCGCCGATCCCTTCACGCCTGGAGCACGGCTGTACCGCACCGGTGACCTGGCGCGCTGGCGGGCGGACGGTGCCCTGGACTACCTGGGGCGGATCGATCACCAGGTGAAGATCCGCGGCCAGCGCCTGGAGCTGGGCGAGATCGAGGCACGGCTGCGCGCCCATCCGGCGGTGGACGAAGCGGTGGTGGTGGCGCGGTCAGGCGAGGGTGGCCTGCACCTGGTGGGCTACGTCACCGGCGCTGTCGCGGTCGAAGAGCTGCGCGACTGGCTGCGCGCGGCGCTGCCGGACGTCATGGTGCCGGCGCAGCTGCTGGTGCTGGAGGCCATGCCGCTGTCGGCCAACGGCAAGCTGGATCGCAAGGCCCTGCCGGAGCCGGACCTCAGCCAGAACCTCAGGCCCTACCGAGCTCCGGCCAGCGCCGCCGAGCGTACCCTGGCGCCTATCTGGCAGCGGTTGCTGGGGGTGGACAGGGTCGGGCTGGACGACAACTTCTTCGAACTGGGCGGCGATTCCATCCTGTCCCTGCAACTGGTCAACCAGGCCCGCCAGGCGGGGCTGGAGATCGCGCCGCGGCAGGTCTTCGAACTGCCGACATTGGCCGCCCTGGCCGCGGCAGCCACCTTGCCGCAAGAGACCCCAGCGGCCGCGTCGGCCCAGCGCTTCGCCTTGCTGACGGAGCCGCTGCCGGCGGACCTGGACGCCGCCGCGCTGGACGATGCCTATCCGCTTTCGCCCATGCAACGCGGTATGCTGTTCCACGTCCTCGACGAACCGACAGCGGGACTCTACGTCAATCAGCTCAGCGTTTGCGTCGAGGGCCTCGACAACGCCCGCTTCGCCGCCGCCTGGCAGGCCGCGGTGGCGCGCCACGCGATCCTGCGCACGGCCTTCGTCTGGGAAGGTCTGCGCGATCCGATCCAGGTGGTCCGCCGCCAGGCGCGGCTGGCGCTACGGGAGATCGACGGTCGCCAGCACGCCCCGGACCTGGCCGCCCTCGCCGCCGAAGACCGCGGCCGGCCGTTCGACCTCGGTCGGCCGCCCCTGCAGCGCCTGACCCTGGTCCGCCTGGATGACCAGCGCCAACAACTGATCTGGACCAGCCACCACCTGCTGCTGGATGGCTGGAGCGCCGCGCGCCTGATCAGCGAGGTGCTCCAGGCCTATGCCGGCGAGGCGCTGCCGGAGGTACCCGGTCGCTATGCCGACTACCTGTCCTGGCTGGCGCGTCAGGACGCCGCCGCGGCACAGGCCTTCTGGCAGCAACGCCTGGCCGGCGCCACGCCGACCCTGCTGGCCGAAAGCCTGCCGCGCCCGCCCGGAGGCGCCGGCCACGGCCTGACCTTCACCCGGCTGGATGCCGAGGCGACCCAGGCCTTGCAACGTTTCGCCCGGACCGAGCGCATCACCCTCAACACCCTGATCCAGGGTGCCTGGCTGCTGCTGTTACGGCGCTACACCGGTCGCTCCCAGGTGATCTTCGGTAGCACCGTGGCTGGTCGCCCGGCCGAGCTGCCCGGCATGGAGGAGGTGCTCGGGCTGTTCATCAACACCCTGCCAGTGGCCCAGACGGTAGCTGAAGGCCGCCGCGTGGGCGACTGGCTACGCGAGCTGCAGCAGGAGAACGCCCGGCTGCGCGACTTCGAGCACAGCCCGCTGTACGACATCCAGCGCTGGGCCGGGCAGGGGGGACAACCTCTGTTCGACAGCATCATTGTATTCGAGAACTATCCGGTGGACGTGGCCCTGCGCCAGCGCACCGGGGCCGGGCTGAGCTTCGGCCCGCTGCAGGTCAAGGACGAGACCAGCGTGCCCATGGACCTGGCCGTGCGCCTGGGCGAGACCCTGGAGATCGAATACCAGTACCTGCGCAGCCATTTCGCCGCCGCGGCGGTGGAGCGCATCCGTGCCAACCTGGAACACCTGCTGTTCGCCCTGGCCGCAGGGGCCGATCGGCCGCTGGGCACGGTCGATGGCCTGAGCGTCGTCGAGGAGACCGCCCTGGCGCGGCTGCAAGGAGAGCCCTGGCAGGACCCGGCGACCTCCCTCGCGCCCCAGGCGATCCTCGCCCAGGCGCGCCGCCGGCCGGATGCAACCGTGCTGGGCGATCCTGAGCGACGCCTGAGCTGGGGCGAGCTGGAGGAACGCAGCGGCCGGCTGGCCAGCTGGCTGCAAGGACAGGGTGTCGGCGCGGAAACCCGGGTGGCGGTAGCGTTACGCCGGGGCGTCGACTGGCCGGTGGCGCTGCTGGCCATCTGGCGCGCCGGCGGCGCCTATGTACCGCTGGACGCCAGCTACCCAGCCGAGCGCCTGAGCTACCAGCTGGCGGACGCCGGTGCCGCGTTGTTGCTCACCGAGAGCGCCCTGGTCGAGCGCCTGCCGGAGGTAGCCGGCACGCTGCGCGTCTGTCTCGACCAGTTGGACCTGACGACCTGCTCGCCGTACCCGGCGGAGCCGCCGCTGGGCCCCGAGCACCTGGCCTACGTCATCTATACCTCCGGTTCCACCGGCCGGCCCAAGGGCGTGGCCGTGGCCCATGGCGCCCTGGCCATGCATGGCCGCGCCATCGGCCAGCGCTACAGCCTCGACGAGCATACCCATGAGCTGCTGTTCATGTCCTTCGCCTTCGATGGCGCCCACGAGCGCTGGATCGCCCCCCTGATGCACGGCGGTCGACTGTTCATTCGCGGCGAGGAGCTGTGGACGCCCGGGCATACCCTCGAGGTGCTGGCCCGGGAAGAGATCGACGTGGCTGCCTTCCCACCGGTCTATCTGCAGCAACTGGTGGCTCAGGTGGCCCGCACCGGCAACCCGCCATCCATGCGCATCTATTGCTTCGGTGGCGAAGCGGTACCCGAGGCCAGCTTCCGCGAGGCGCAGCGCCTGCTCGGCGCCGCGCACCTGATCAATGGTTACGGTCCCACCGAAACCGTGGTCACGCCGCTGTTGTGGAAGGCCGGCCCGGACGATGCCTGCGGCGCCGCCTATGCCCCCATTGGCCAGGCGGTGGGCGAGCGCCGGCTGTATATCCTCGACGAGCGCCTGGAACCGGTGCCCCTGGGGGTGGCTGGCGAACTCTACATCGGCGGCCGCGGCCTGGCGCGTGGCTACCTGGGCCGTCCGGCGGCCACCGCCGAGCGCTTCGTCGCCGATCCCTTCACGCCGGGCGGACGGCTCTATCGCACCGGCGACCTGGTGCGTGGCCGAGCGGATGGCCTGATCGACTACGTCGGCCGGCTGGACCACCAGGTGAAGATCCGTGGCTTCCGCGTCGAGCTGGGCGAGATCGAAGCTTGCCTGCTGGAGCACCCGCAGGTGCGCGAGGCGGTGGTGGATGCCCGCACCGCTCTTTCCGGTCGGCAACTGGTGGGCTATGTGGTGGGCGCGGTGGACCCCAGCGCGCTCAAGGGCTGGTTGCGCGAGCGCCTGCCCGAGCATCTGGTGCCGGCGCAGCTGGTGGTGCTCGAACGGCTGCCGCTGACTCCTGGCGGCAAGGTCGACCGGCGTGCGCTGCCGGAGCCCGAACGGGCGCAGGACACCTACCAGGCCCCGCGCAACGACCTCGAGCGGCAACTGGCGGCGCTCTGGCAGGAGGTACTGCAGGTGGAGCGCGTGGGCATCACCGACAACTTCTTCGAGCTGGGCGGTGATTCCATTCTCAGCCTGCAACTGGTCTCGCGCATCCGCGAGACCCTCGGCGAGCGGCTGCCACTGCGCCTGCGCGATCTGCTGCAGCAGCAGACCATCGCGGGCCTGCTGGCGCGGCGGTCCGAGCAGACCGCGGTGGCACATGCCGACCTGAGCCCTGAAGGCGGCGACTTCGGCCTGTTGCCGATCCAGCAGTGGCTGTTCGAGCACAATCGCGCCGAGCCGGACCACTACAACCAGGCGGTCCTGCTGGCCTGCCGCGAGCCGCTGCGCGCGGAGTGCCTGGAGCAGGCCCTGCGCCTGCTCCTCGAGCGCCATGCTAGCCTGCGCCTGGCGTTCCGCGAGCGTGCCGCGGGCCAATGGGTGCAGCGCGAGCGCAGCATGGCGGAGCTGGCCCCGGCCATCGTCGAAGACCCCCTGGTCTGGCAACGCCAGGCGGTCGACGAAGACAGTGCCCTGGCCATCGCCAATCAAGCGCAGCGCAGCCTCGACCTGGCCAAGGGGCGCCTGCTGCGGGCGGTATTGATCGATGGGGTTGGCAGCGAGCAGCGCCTGTTGTTGATCATCCATCACCTGGGGGTGGACGGGGTGTCCTGGCGCATCCTGCTGGACGAGCTGCAGCGCCTCTACCTGGGCCTGGTCCAGGGCGAGACACCGCGCTTGCCGGCGCCCACCAGCAGCTACCGGGACTGGGTACAGGCGCTTGGCGACCAGGCGCGCGGGGTCGAGCTGGCGGCGGAATTGCCCTACTGGCTCGGCCAACTGGCCGACGCGCCGACCGAACTGCCGCGCGACAATCCCCGTGGTCGCGCCCGGGTGGCCGAAGCGGAGAACGTCAGCCTGGAGCTGTCCACCGAAGAGACCCAGGCGCTGCTCAAGCGCGCGCCCCAGGCCCATGGCACCCAGATCAACGACCTGCTGCTCGCGGCCTTGAGTCGCGTGCTGTGCCGCTGGCTGGACAGCGAGTCGGTGCTGATCGCCCTGGAGGGCCATGGCCGCGAAGACCTCTTCGGCGACCTGGACCTGTCGCGCACCCTGGGCTGGTTCACCTCGTTGTTCCCGGTGCGCCTGACCCCTGGCCCCGGCGGCCTGGCGACCGCCATCCCGGCGATCCGCGACCAGCTCGCCGCCATCCCCAACCGTGGTCTGGGCTTCGGCGTGCTGCGCTACCTGGGGCCGCCCGAGGTACAGGCGCAACTGCGCGACCAGCCCCAGGCCCGTATCACCTTCAACTACCTCGGCCAGTTCGACCAGAGCTTCGCCAGCGACGCCCCGTTCCGGCCCCTGGCCGAGCGTGCCGGCGACGTCTACAGCCCCCAGGCGCCGCTCGGCAACTGGCTGGAGATCGTCGGCCAGGTGTATGGCGGGCGCCTGCGTCTGCGCTGCCTGTACAGCCGCCGCATGTTCCGCCGCAGCACCGTGGAGCGCCTGATGCAGGCCTATCACGAGGAATTGCTGGCGGTGCTGGAGCATTGCCAGGTACCGGCGGTGGCTCGGATCACCAAGGAGCTACCGGCTTGAAGTCCGCTATTCGTTTTGGGAGTTATCCGCGATGAACATCCATCCCGACCTGGAAGCCTTTCTCGATCTGGTCGACCAGGGCCGTGCGGCGGGGCGACCGCCCCTGCATGCCCTGGCTATAGCGGCGGCCCGGGCGAGCTTCGCCGAGGCCTCCCGCGAGCTCGATCCGACCGCCCCCGCCCTGGCCCACGAGCCCCTGAACCTGCCTACCCGGGATGGCGCGCAGCTGGCCGCGCGCCTCTATCTGCCGCGGGCTACGCGCCCGGCACCGGCTATCCTGTATTTCCACGGTGGCGGCTACTGCGTGGGCGACCTGGAGACCCATGACGCCCTCTGTCGGCGCCTGGCCGTGGCGACCGACAGCGCCGTGCTGGCGGTCGCCTATCGCCGTGCCCCCGAGCATCCCTTCCCAGGCCCGGTGGAAGACGCCCTGGATGCCTGGGCGTGGTTGGTCGCCCAGGCCCCCGATCTCGGCCTGGATCCGCAGCGCCTGGTGGTGGCCGGTGACAGCGCCGGGGCCACCCTGGCAACCGTGGTCGCCGCCACGGCCGCCCGCCAGGGACAGCCAGCGCCACGTGCGCAGGTACTCTGCTATCCCACCACCGATGCCCTTGGCGACTACGAGTCGCGCGAGGTCTTCGCCGATGGCTATCTACTGGAAAGCGCTACCCTGGATTGGTTCTACGACCTGTACCTGCCAGACCATGGACGCCGCGCCGATCCGCGTTGCTCGCCGCTACGCGGCCCGATTCCGGCCGGCCTGGCACCGGCGCTGGTGCTCCTGGCGCAGTTCGATCCGCTGCTGGACGAGGGCCGCGCCTATGTCGACCACCTGCTGGCGGCCGGGACCATCGTCGACTGGGCGATCTGCCCCGGGCTCACCCACGACTTTCTGCGCCTCGGCAGCCTGGTTCCAGACGTGGCCGCGCACTATGGACGGATCGGCGCCTTCCTGGCGGAGCGCGCGGGCTTCTGATCCCTGCGCATCAGCCAGAGAAAGTAGGGGCAGCCGATGAACGCCGCCAGCAGGCCGGCCGAGACCGGCCAGGGATAGGCCAGGTTGCGCCCCAGCCAGTCGGCTACCAGCATCAGTCCGGCGCCCGCCAGGGCGCTCAGGGCCAGCTGCGGACGGGCCCGGTGGATGCCCAGCTGACGCGCCAGGTGCGGCGCGATCAGGCCGACGAAGCTCAGCGGTCCGACGACCAGGGTGGCGGTGGCCGTGAGCAGGGCCGCGCACAGCACCAGGGCCAGCCGTGCGGCACCCAGGCGCAGGCCCAGCGCTGCCGCTGCCGGCCCGCCGAGGGCGAGCAGATCCAGGGGCCGGCCCAAGGCCAGTGCCAGCAGCAGACCCAGCAGCATGACCAGGTTGGCGAGCAGGGCGCGTGGGCCGTCCACGGCGTAGGTCGAGCCGGTCATCCAACCGAGCAATTGGGTCACCCGCGGATCGCCACTGGCCAGCAGCAGGGTGCCCAGGGCGCCCAGCAAGGTGGTCAGGCAGACACCGGTGAGCAGCATGCGCTCGCTGCCGTAGCCGTCGCGGCGCCCCATGGCCAGCAGCGCACCCAGGGCGAGGAGCGCGCCGAGCAGGGCCGCCGGCAGCAGATAGGGCTGAGGGGTGGCCACCAGCAGGAACAGCAGCATCACCGCCAGCGCGGCCCCGGAACTCACCCCGAGCACTTCCGGGCTGGCCATGGGATTACCGGTAAGGCGTTGCACCAAGGCGCCGGCCAGCGCCAGCATGGCCCCGGCGGCCAGGGCACCGGCCACCCGCGGCAGACGCCAGTGCAGCACCACCTGGCTGCTGTCGCCCAGGCTCCAGCCCTGGGGCGTGCGACCCAGCAGCAGGGCCGGCACCAGCAGCACGGCCACGACCAGCAGACCGCCCAGCAACAGGGGGGCGACGCGGCGTGCCGCCCGGGCCGGCGGCGCTGGCGGTGGCCGCAGGCGGGCGGCGCGCGGTTGGCGGCCCAGTAGCCAGAGCAGCAGTGGCACGCTCAGCACCGAGGTCAGCAGACCGGCGGGGACCTCGCCGGCCAGGGCCGAGAGTTCGCGCGCGCCCTGATCCACCAGCCACAGCAGGACCGCGCCGAACAGCGGCGCCCAGAACAGCCGCTGGGGCAAGCGCCGGGCGCCGCTGAGACGGGCGATGGCCGGTGCGGCCAGGCCGATGAAGCCGATCGGGCCGACGCTGCCGACCACGCAGGCGCTGAGGGTCACGGCGATGGCCAGGGCCAGCACGCGGGTGCGCGCCAGATTCACGCCCAGGCTGGCGGCGCTCTCGTCGGCCAGGCCCAGGGTCGCCAGCGGGCGGACCAGCAGCGCCGCCAGCACGCCGAGGACCAGCAGGCGCGGTGCCAGGTAGGTCGCCCCGCCCCAGCCGTTCTGGCTCAGGGAGCCGGCCTGCCAGAGGAACAGATCGCTCAGGTAGTCGTGGTTGAATAGGATCAGCAGCGAGTTGAGCGCGCCGCAATAGAGACTGATCACCATGCCGGCGAGGATGAAGTTCAGGGGCACCAGGGTACGCTGCCAGGCGATGGCGAACAGCAGCAGGGTAGCCAGGGCGGCGCCGGCCAAGGCCACGCCCTCCAGGCCATGGGCGAGCAGGCCGGGGGCCCAGAGCAGGCACAGCGACAGGGCCAGGTTGGCCCCCGCCGAGACGCCCAGGGTGCCTGGTTCGGCCAGCGGATTGCGCAGCACCTGCTGGAACAGGGCGCCGGCCAGGCCCAGGGCGGCGCCGGCCAGCCAGGCCATGGCCACCCGCGGCGCGAAACTGTCGCGCAGCAGCACCGCCTGCAGGCTGGTCGCCGAGTCGGCGCCGCTGACACCCGGCCATAGCGGCACGAGCCCCTTGGCCGTGAGCAAGGCGGCCAGCGCCAGCAGCAGGGCGAACAGCGGCCAGGGCGAAGAGCGGCGGGAGTCAGACATGTCGGACTCCTTCGAGATGGCGGGTCAACTGCTCGGCGAGGAACAGCGCCGAGGCCACGCCGCCATAGGGAAAGAAGCGCGGCAAGGTCAACACGTGGCCGGCGCGGACCGCCGGCAGCGCCTGCCACAGGGTACCGTCCTGGCGCAGGCGTTGCAGCTCGGCCAGGCGGGTCGGCAACTCCACGCAGACCAGCAGGGCCTCGGGCGCCTCGGCCAGGCGCTCGATCCCCACCAGGGTCACCCCCATGGCGTTGCTGCGGCCCTGCCAGGCGTTGCGCAGGCCCAGGCGCTCGAGTACGGCCTGGATCAGGCTGCCACGCCCATACAGGGTGGCATGGCGCCCGTCGGCGTTGACCAGGGCGACCTGTACCGGTGGGCGTGGGCTGGTGGCCAGGCGGGCAGCCAAGGCACCGAGCCGCCGGTCTACCTCGGCAAGGTAGGCCTGGGCCTCCTGGAGCCGGTCGAGGCGGGCGCCCAGCGTGAGCAGCAGGGCGCTGGCGCGCGTATAGGGATCGGCGGAGGGGTAGAGGTCGACGATTTCCGTAGGCGCGATGCTGCGCAGTGCCCGATCCACCACCGGGGCCAGCGGATCACTGAGGATCAGGCTGGGCTGCAGGCGCTGCAGCAGTTCCAGATTGGGTTCCCAGAAGGGGCCTATGTCCTGCACCTGTGCAGGCAGGGCAAAGGTCGGCATGCGGCGTCGGTAATAGCCGGTGTCCGAGCCGGCGAGGGGTATCACCCCCAGGGCCAGTAGCGTCTCCAGGGCCGCCCAGTTGATGGCGACGATGCGTGCTTGCTGAGCGGGGGCGGCGAACAAGGGTGGCAGCGCGCTGAGCAACGCGCCTCCGAGCAACCCTTTTACCAACTGACGACGGGCAAAGATCATGGACGATACGTTCTCGAAACAGACGACGAAGCCCCGTGAGGGGCTTCGAGGGTGAGGCGGCTGGTGAATCGTCGATCAACGCTTACCAGCTGTACTTGACCGTACCCAGCAAGGTACGGGTTTCGCCGGGATAGCAGCTGGTGGTGCCGTCGCAGGTACCCACGTAGTGCTTGTTCCCCAGATTCTGTCCGGTGAGCGAGACGGTGACGTTGCGGTTGATGGGATAGCTCGCGCCCGCATCGAACAGGGTATGGGGGTCGATCTTGTAGACATTGGCGTTGTCGCCGTAGAAGGACCCCACGTAGCGCAAGCCGCCACCCAGGCTCAGGCCGCGTAGCGCGCCGTCGCGGAAGGTGTAGTTGAGCCAGCCGGACGCCATGTGCCTGGGCACGTTGGAAAACTCGTTACCCTTGTCGCCGTTGTTGCTCTTGGTGATCTCGGTGTCCGTGTAGGTATAGGACGCCAGCAGATCCCAATTGGCGTTCAGACGGGCCTTCGCCTCGGCCTCGATGCCCTTGGAACGCACCTCGCCCGTGGCCTCGCTGAAGCCGCTCGGAATACCGTTGACCAAAAGATTGGTCAGCACATTGGTCTTGGTGACGTCGAAGGCCGCCAGGGTCAGCAGCAGGCCATCGTTGGGCTGGTACTTGACCCCCGCTTCCCACTGACGCGCCTCGCTCGGATCGAAGGTGGCACCGCGGATATCGGTCCCGCTGTTGGGGACGAAGGATTCGGCATAGCTGACATAGGGCGCCAGGCCGAAGTCGGTCAGGTAGGTCAGGCCGACACGACCGGTGAAGTCCTGATCCTTGGCCAGGGCATCGCTGCTGGTGAGGTGATTGGCGGTGCTGGTGCGTACCTCGTCGTAGCGACCGCCGGCGGTCACGATCCAGTGATCGTCCAGATGAATCTGGTCCTGCAGGTAGTAGCCGATCTGGTCCTGGGTCTGGTTCTGGTCGACCGCCAGGGCGTTCGGCCGGCCAACGTTGAGGCCATACACGGGATTGGCCGGATTGAGCAGCAGCGGCAGCAGGGTACCCAGGTTGGCCGTGGTCAGCGGCGTCTGGTAGCGCTTGACGTCGGATTCGGTACGCGCGTAGTCGATCCCGGTCAGCAGGGTGTGCTGGATGCCGGCGGTGGCGAAGTCGAACTGCAGCTGGTTGTCGACGGTGAGTGCATTGAGGTGCTCGTCGAAGCGGCGGGGCTGGCGTACCACGTAGTTGGCCAGGGGGCCGTTGACCAGGGCCGCGGTCTGCGCGGGCGGCAGTTGGAGCAGGGGCGCCACGCTGGCCACGGTACCCTGGCCGAGCAGGTTGTTGAGCACGAAGTCCACCTGACCGTAGCGCAGGTTCTGGCGGAACTCGACGTTGTCGTTGAAGCGATGGCGGAAGCGGTAGCCCAGGCTGAACTGACGCTGGTACGAATGGTTGAAGGAGTGATCGCCAAGCAGCACGTCCTCGTCGACGTGCTGGTAATAGGGCGTGTAGGCGGAGAGGGTGCCGCCATTGTCGTCCTTCAGGAAGTCCGCGAGGACGGTCAGGCTGGTATCGTCGTCCGGTGCCCAGGTGAAGGAGGGCGCGAGGTAGAAGCGATCGTCGGGTACCTCATGGCCATCGGAATACTCGAACTGGGTATCGCTTTTACGCACCACGCCTACCACGCGATAGAGCAGGGTGCCGTCGTCGGTCAGCCGGTCACCGATATCGAAGCGTGCCTGGGTACGGTCGTGGCTGCCATAGCCCAGTTCCACCTCATGGACACCCGCGGCGGTCGGCATCTTGCTCACCCGGTTGATGATGCCGCCGGCATCGCCCAGGCCGAACAGGCTGGAGGATGGACCGCGCACCACCTCGATGCTATCGAGCCCATAGGGCTCGCTGCGGAAGAAGCTGTAGCTGTTGTTCAACTGCCGCAGACCATCGCGATAGTCACTGGTGCTCTGGGCATTGAAGCCACGAATGTAGAGCCAGTCGTAGCCCTTGGGGTCGACGCCATAGGTCTCGGTCTTCACCCCGGGCACGTAGCGCAGCGCCTGGGTCACGCTTTGCACGTTCTGCACGTCCATTTGCTGCCGGGTGATCACCGAGATGGACTGGGGCGTTTCCAACAGCGGAGCGCCGGTCTTGCTGCCGGCCTGACTGCTATTGGCCACGAAACCCGTGGGTTCGTCCTGGATCGTGGTGGCGATGGTGGTGGCGGGCAGGGCAGTGGTGTCGCTCGCCGTTCTGGCGTTGGCAAGCAGCGTGACGCGGTCGCCCTCGAGCTCGTAACGGATGCCGGTCCCGCCCAGCAGGCGGTCAAGGGCCTGGCGCGGCGTCAGATCGCCGCGTACGGCAGGCGCGCGCAGACCGCGGACCTGGGTGGCATCGAAGAGCACCTGCACCTTGGCTTGGCGACCCAGGTCGGTCAGCGCCTGCGCCAGGGGCTGCGGACGGATATCGAGCTGAACCGCCCAGGCATTCCCGGTCAGGGCGCCGAGCGTGGTCAAGGTGATGCTCATGGCGAGTCGATGGGGGCGAAAGACGCGAGGTGAAAAGCCCATGTTGCAAGTGCTCCGTGCAGGACGACAATCGTTAATGTGAATTATTCGCTTATAAGACGCATCACCTCGGGAAAACCGGAAGAAAAAAATTCGCTAGAGGGCGGGGATAGAGCCTTTTCAGTCGAAGAGCGTCGGCTCGACCGGTGCGTTGACGGTCTGGGTGACGATGTTTCCCTTCTCCAGATGCAACACGCGGTCGGCTACCTCGAAGTAGCGGTCATCGTGTGAGATGACCACGATGGTCTTGCCCAGACGCTGGAATTCGGGCAGCAGCTCGCGATAGAAGATGCGCCGGAAGGCAGGGTCCTGGTCTGCCGCCCATTCGTCGAATACCAGGACCGGGCGCCCTTCCAGCCAGGCCTGTAGCAGGGCGAGGCGCTTGCGCTGGCCGGTGGATAGATCGGTGGTGGAGAAGCGCTGATCCCGAATGTCCACCTTGTGGCCGATCTCGAGGCGCGCCAGGTACTGCAAGGCCTGCTCGGGTAGGGTCGCGGAGTCCTGCAGGACGTCGTCGAACAGGTAGTAATCGGTGAACACCGTCGTGAACAACTGGCGGTAGGCATCACGATTCTCCGCGGTGACCGGTACGCCATCGTGCAGCAACTCGCCGTCACGTGCCTCGTACAGCCCCAGCAATACCTTGATCAGGGTGGTCTTGCCGCAGCCGTTCTCGCCGGCGATGAACAGGATTTCGCCCCGGCGGAGGTGCAGGTCGATAGGGCCGAGCGCGAAGCCCGTGCCCTCGGCGGCGGGATAGCGGTAGGCCAGGCCACGTAGCTCGATGCCCTGGCGCAGGACCGCAGGGGGGGTGTCGGTGGCGTTGAGTGGCAGGGAGGGTTCCGGGGTGGAGAAGTCCGCCGATAGCTCCGCGATGCGGCCGAAGGCCACCTGGGCTCGGCTGACGATGGGCAGGTTGCCGATCAGGCTTTCCAGCGGGCCCTTCATGTACAGCAACACCAGGATGAAGCCGCTCAAGGTGCCCTTGTCGGTGCTCGGCCAGAGCGACTCGTAGGTGAGGGCGACGCCGATGACGATGAAGAACAGCGTGGAGCCGAAGCCCTTGGCGATGACGAACAGATTGATGGCGCTCAGCTGGATGGCGCAAATCCGCTCGGCGGTCCCCTTGAGGCGCCCATCGTAGTGGCGTTCCCGCCGCTGGCGGTTGATGCGCAGTTCCTTGGCGCCTTCCATCAGTGCCTGGTAGTGCTTCTGCAATTCGTCTTCCTGCTCGCGAGCGGCGAAGAAGCCGCGGATGCCGCGGCTGCGAGCGAAGTACTGGATGGCGCTGCCGATGATGATGGCCACGGCGGTGACCAGGAACATGCTCCATGACAGGAAGGCCATGTACAGCAGGCAGCTGAGGGAGATGGTGAAGGACACCGCCAAAGGCGCGAAGGCGAAGGCGAAGTCGCTAATGGTGTCCACGTCGTGCGTCAGTACCGGGATCAGCCGGTGGCTGCGATAGCGTTCCAGTTGGTCCATGGGCGCGCTGATGATCTTGCGGCCCAGTTCTTTGCGCAGCCTGGCGATGACGTGCTGGCCCACGTAGTTGGTGCCGATGTCGGAGAGGATGGAACCTGTCAACGCCAGCAGGCAGAAACCGCCGAAGGCGAGCAGCAGGGTACTGGGCACCAGGCCCTCGGCGTGCAGGCTGCGATTGATGGTGGCCAGCAGCGCGGTGATGCTCAGGCCGCCGACAATGCCCAGCAGCACGGACAACAGGAGGATTGGCCAGAATGGCCGCAACAGTCCCAAGAGCTCGACGAGGGCCGTGGAGGATTTTGCGCGCATGAAGGATTCCTGTAGTGAGGGGCCAGGCTGAACCTGGTCACGGACGGCTCAGGAGGTGACGAATGGCGGGCGTGGGAAATTACCGAGGGCGCGCGGCGGTGGGCGGCTCCGTCCGCGGTGGCTGGCCGATCACAAGGCCTTGTAGCGACTCGCGACGAGCACGCTGCCATCCTGCTGGGTGGTCACCTCCACCGGCAAAATCTTCGGTAGCTGGTACAGCAGCTTTTCCAGGGCCGCGACGCTGTAGATGCCGCCCGGGCGCATGGCGGCGGCCTGGGCATCGGCCACTCTCACGTCACGCTCCAGATAGCGACCGATCAACGGCAGGACCTCGCCCAGCGACTGGCCATCGAGCACCAGTTGGCCCTGGCGCCAGGCCAGCAGCGCCTGGACATCGGTGTGGCGGATTTCCGGTCCATGCCCGGCCAGGTAGCGGGCCTGCATGCCGGCCGTCAGCTCGACGACCTGGGTCCGGCCTTCCGGGGTCACCCGTACCCGGCCTTCGGCGACGGTGACGATAAGGTCATTGCCGGTATTCCAGACATCGAAGCGCGTGCCGGTGACCCTGATCTCGCCTTGGCGCGTCTTGACGGTGAACGGGTGGAAGCGGTCGTGATGAACCTCGAAGAAGGCCTGACCCGCGGGCAGATAAAGATCCCGGCGGTCGATGAAGTCGCCGTAGAACAGCGATGTATGGGTATTGAGGCTCACCTGAGAGCCGTCGGGCAGGCTGATCTGCTGCATTCCTGCCGTGGCACCGTAGTAGCGGACGCTACTGGGTAGCAGCCCACCATACCAGCCGGCCAACCACAGCCCGCAGCAGGTCGCCAGCGCGCAGCTCAGGCGTAGCAGCCGTCGGCGCCGCAGGCGTGGTCGGAACTGGGCAGGCGTGGGCGGCAAATGGCCGGCCAAGCCCCAGAGGGTTTCGATCGCCTGGTATTCGGCCAGATGGCGTGGGTCCTGGGCACACCAGGCGTTGAAGGCGTCGCGCTCGGCTGCGGAACAGTCTTCCGCCTGGAGGCGTAGATGCCAGGTGGCAGCTTCTTCGCTCAGGCGCTGTTGTTCGGCAGACCAGGTCACGGGCGGACATCCATCGGCGAAAATGCAAGGGACCGGCAACCTACATTGCTGGCACCGTCAGAGTAAAGCATAGTGGCGATCTGCAATATGGGCGCCACTCATCGGCACGGGAGGCACGAATTGATAGGCTACTACCAGGAATTACTCAAGTTCCTGACGCGCGCGACGGGTGATCGCCAGACTGCGGCCGACCTCGTCCAGGCGGCCTATCTTCGCCTTCTCGACCGTTCGTCCGCGGTCGAAATCCAGGAGCCGCGGGCGTTGCTGTATCGCACGGCCATCAACCTGTCCATCGATCTGCGGCGTCGCGAGCGGGTGCGCCAGGATGAGCTGACTAGTGGTCTCGAGGCCGAAGAGGTACCGACCGCCGACTGTCCCCACGAAGGTCTGGCGCGCGATCAGCAGCTTGCCCTGCTGCGCCGCGCGCTGGAAGAGCTGCCGCCAGCCTGTCGCGAAGCCTTTCTGTTGCGTAAGCTCGAGGGGTTGAGCCATGTCCAGATCGCGGAGCAACTGGGGTTATCCAAGGCTTCCGTGGAAAAGCACATCGTCAACGCCATGCGCCACTGCCGCCTCCGTCTGCTGGACTGGAACGCCTGATCCTTGCCCGCATCCGCAATGCCTGGATGAGGTGCATTGCCGTAAGCAGGCGCACCTTGGTTGTTCGTTTTAGGTAAATCCCGGCTCTGTCCTGTCGTCCCTCCTAGTGCACCCCCGAACGCCTCCGGCGCCTCGGGTCTTCCGCTTTCCAGAGGACGGCACTCATGGCACAGCACGACAGTGCATCGAGCACACCCTACGACCTGCTCGGGGTCGGTTTCGGACCTTCCAATCTGGCCTTGGCCATCGCCTTGCGTGAGCAGAGCGAGCGTGATGGTCGCCCCCTGCGCTCGCTGTTCATCGATCGCCAGGCTGACTACCGCTGGCACGGTAATACCCTGGTTACCCAGAGCGAGCTGCAGATTTCCTTCCTCAAGGATCTGGTGACGCTGCGTAATCCCACCAGTCCCTTCAGCTTCGTCAATTACCTGCATAGCCAAGGGCGCCTGGTCGACTTCATCAACCTGGGGACCTTCTATCCCTGTCGATTGGAGTTCAACGACTACCTGCGCTGGGTGGCGGAGCACTTCGCCAGCCAAAGCCGCTACGGTGAAGCGGTGGTTCGGGTCGAGCCTGGTCCTCAGGAAGCCGACGGCTCTCTGCGCCAGCTGGACGTCGTGGCATGCGATGCGGCAGGGCAGGAGCGGCGCTATCGGACCCGCTCCCTGGCGCTCAGTACTGGCGGTACGCCGCGCATTCCTCAGGTCTTCCGCGCACTCCGCCAGTATCCGCAGGTGTTCCACCATGCGCAGTACCTCGAGCGTTTGGCTGCGCTACCCTGCGCCCAGGGCCAGCCGATGCGCATCGCGGTAGTCGGCGGTGGCCAGAGCGCGGCCGAGGCTTTCATCGATCTCAATGACAGCTATCCCCAGGTCAGGGTCGACATGGTGCTTCGCGGTGCGGTGCTCAAGCCCGCCGACGACAGTCCTTTCGTCAACGAGATCTTCGCTCCTGAGTACACCGATCTGGTGTTCAACCAGCCGCCCGAGGAGCGTGAAAGGCTGATCAACGAGTATCACAACACCAATTATTCGGTGGTGGACCTCGATCTCATCGAGCGCATCTACGGCATTCTCTATCGGCAGAAGGTCGCCAGGAACCAGCGCCACGGTTTCCTGTGCCGCCGCAGCATAGAGTCGGCGCAATTGGTCGACGGGAAAGTGGAGTTGCGCCTGCGGGATGTGGCCACCGCTGCGGTGGAGAATCATCGCTACGATGCGGTGATCCTGGCGACTGGCTATGAGCGTACCTCCCATCGACAGCTGCTCGAACCCCTGGCGCCGCTGTTGCAGGATTTCGAGGTGGATCGGAGCTATCGCCTGCAGACCGACGAACGCCTGCAGGCACCGATCTACCTGCAGGGCTTCTGTCAGCACAGCCATGGCCTCAGCGATACCTTGCTGTCGGTACTGCCGGCGCGAGCCGGGGAGATCGCCGAGGCACTCCACGCGACGTTCGAGTCCGCGCGGCTACGGGCTGAGCGAGCCGAGCTGGCAGACGTCTGATCTACAGTGGCAACGCTCAGGCGTTGCCACCTGCCGTCCCCTTGGTTTTTTGGGAGAACGAGTGCCTGTTTTTCGTTGTTTGTGTCGTCTTTCGCTGTCTATCTGCCTGGCCGTACCCGTTTGGGTACGGGCGGACCCCCTAGCGGGCGAGGTGCTGAGCGAGCGCACCCTGCGTGTATTCAAGGCTGATGCCTTGGCCGCCAGGCTGGGCGACCGTGTGCGCAGTGTCGGTCAGCCCCGCTGCGACGTTCGCCTGATCGAGATCACCTATCGCACCCAGGGCGTTCACGACGAGCCGGCCGATGCTTCCGCCATGCTCCTGTTGCCCGAAGGTTCTCACTGCCGGGAGCCCAAGGCGCTACTCGGCTGGGCACGGGGGACCGAGACCCGCAGAGCTTCCGCTCAGGCGGAGGCTGTGGCTCAGGCTGGCAGCAGTCCCTTGATCGAACTCTATGCTGCCCAGGGCTACGCAGTGGCCGCTACCGACTATCTGGGGTTGGGCCATTCGAGTTATCCCTTCCATCCTTATCTGCATGCCGCCACCGAGGCCAGCGCCGTGATCGATTCCTTGCGCGCGGCACGTCGAGTCATGGCGCGCGAGGGGGTGGCGCTGTCTGGCCAGGTCATGTTGGCCGGCTACTCTCAGGGCGGCCATGCCACCCTGGCCGCGCAACGGACGCTGGAGCAGCGCTATGCCCAGGAGTTCGATCTCGTCGCCAGTGCGCCCATGTCCGGACCCTATGCGCTGAGTCAGACCTTTCTGGATAACTGGTCGGGGCGCACGCCAGCAGGCGCCAATGTCTTCGCGCCTTATCTATTCGGCTATGCCCTGGTGGCCATGCAGCGAGTCTATGGGAATCTCTATCAACGACCGGATGAGTTGCTGCAAGAGCCCTGGGCGACGCGTGTGGAGCGGCTGCTGCCGGGTCCGGACAACGTTTTCCAGCTCCTGCGCGAGCAGGCGCTACCGGCGTCGAATCATCTCGACCGCTTGCGGCAGCCGGCTTTCACCCGGGAGTTCATGGAAAACCCGGAACAGCCGTTCCGCGTGGCGCTGCGGCGCAACGATCTGCTGGACTGGACGCCACGTACCCCGACCCTACTGTGTGGCGCTTCGCGCGATACCGTGGTCGAGTTTCGTAATGCGCGCAGCGCCTACCAGGCTTTCAGGGCGCGTGGCGCCCCGGTTCGCCTGCTGGACGTGGATGAGCGCCTTGCGTTGGGGCTGGATGGTCTGCAGATACATACCCAGGCGGCGGCTGCGGCCTGCATGCTGGCGACGCGCCAGAACCTGCTCGACCCCGAACGCCACCAGATGGGGCAGTAATTCCTGGTGGGCGTGCTTCGTCTTTCCAGCTGATGCCCTTTGGAAAAGCTGCCATGACCGTCCCGACTACCCTGTTGCTTCCTTCCGGCCAGGAACTCCATGGCCACTGGAGTGAGGCTGTACTGACCTTGAGCTTGAACGGCCGTCAGCTGGCGACTGCGACCGGTGTGGATGATCTCTGGCAGGTCAGGGAGCTGGCTGCCGAGCAAGAGTCCAGTCTCTGGTGCCTGGCCTACTGGCTGCTGGTGCGCAGCGTCGCCGACCAGCTTGAATGGCAGGGCTTGTCGCCGGACTTGGCAAATCGCAGTGGATTGGTGCTTCGGCGTACCGATGGCGCCTTGGTCACCGAGCGTACGGCGTTCTGGCAATTGCCAACCCCGTGGCTGCGACAGCCCGCCACGACCCCCTGGCCGCAGACCTGGGCCTGGAGTGGCGCGATCCGCCATCTGCGCCGGCCTCCCAAGCCGGAAGGAGAGGTCTATCGGCGCTTCGACACGCGCCTGGGTAGCTGGATCTCTCTGCGCACACTGGATCTGACGGTCGATCTGCCGAGTTTTCATCGCTGGCAGAATTCGCCGCGAGTCGCCGCCTTCTGGCAAGAGGAGGGCAGCCTGGAGCAGCACCGCGCCTATCTACAGCGCCTCGCCGAGGATCCCCACGTCCAGACGTTGATCGGCTGCTTCGACGACGAACCCTTCGCCTACTTCGAGGCCTACTGGGCCAAGGAGGATCGCATCGGACCCTACTATGGCGTCGGCGATCACGACCGCGGCCTGCACATGCTGGTTGGCGAGGAAGGGCATCGGGGGGCACATAAGGTCGCTTGTTGGCTGCCCGCGGTGGCGCACTGGTTGTTCCTGGACGAGCCGCGTACGCAGCGCCTGGTCTGTGAGCCCCGAGCGGACAACGAGCGCATGATCGCCCATCTGCAACGTCAGGGTTTCTATCGACAGAAGGACTTCGATTTTCCGCACAAGAGAGCCGCGCTGATGCTGCTGGAGCGCGAGCGCTTCTTCGACCGTTGCGTGCTGGCCTGAGGCCACGCCTGACGGTGCGCGGAGACAGGCCTTGGAAGCTGTTCACGATCTGCTGCGCGTCGGCCAAACGGCGTTGAAAATGCTTTCGAAATGCTCATCTACCACGCGTAAACTGCGCTTTCTCAAGCATTTGATTCGCTGGCGCTCACCCTACGGGCCAGCCGTTGGCTGTTACTCCCGTTGGTCGTTGCGCCTTGTTTGTCTCTAGCTCGCGAGATCGTGAACAGCTTCTTTAGAGATGAAAGCTGAGCGGGCGACCATTCACGGGGTGCGGAATCACGCCCATGGGAATGCCATAGATGGATTCCAGCGTCGCGCCGTCCATGAGTTCTTCTGGGCTGCCCTGGACCAGCAGACGACCGCCGTGCAAGGCCACCAGGTGGTCGCAGTAGCGTGCCGCCATGTTGATCTCATGAAGGACTACCACCACGCCTAACCGAAGACGGTGGCTGAGCTCGCGGATCAGTTGCAGGACCTCGACCTGATGGGCGATGTCCAGTGCCGAGGTCGGTTCGTCCAGCAGCAAGTAATTCGTATCCTGAGCCAGCAGCATGGCCAGCCAGACGCGTTGACGCTCGCCACCGGACAGGCTGTCCACCAGCCGCTCGGCGTACACCTCGGTATGGGTGAGCTGCAGCGCCCGCTCGATGGACTGGCGATCTGCGGCACCAAAGCGACCCAGGGCACCATGCCAGGGGTAACGGCCAAAGCTGACCAGTTCCCGTACGGTCAGGCCATCGGCCGCCGGCAGTTGCTGCGGTAAGTAGGCTACGCGGCGTGCGAAGTCCCGGTTATTCCACTGCGCCAGAGGCCGTCCGTCGAAGGTGATTTCGCCGGCACTCAGCCCTTGCTGGCGGGCAAGCAGCTTGATGAGCGTCGACTTGCCCGAGCCGTTGTGGCCTATGAGACCGACGACCTGCCCGTCCGGCAGATGCAAGTCGAGCGGCTGCAACAGAGCACGGTCACCGAGGATGAAGGAGGCGCCTTGGAGTTCGAACATGGAGACAGCCGCAGAGGAAGATCGAGCCGGCAGCCTAAAACAAGCGAGAATGCTTATCAATGTTGCCGCTGCTGGTGCTGACGGACTTGTGGTCGGCGGTCTCGCGATCCTCGGTGTGCCAGGCGCGTATCACGTCTGTCGGTCGCCAGGTTGCCTGGGGCTTAGCAACGCGTGCATGGCCCCGACGGGCTGGTGTGAAGTTATCTACACCATGCTGGCGGCGCTTTTTCGCTGCAGAGGCGGACCTCCTGTGCGGCATTGCCGCGAATCGCCAAAAAATCACTCGCCCATTCTTGCGCGAACGTCTGAAACACCACACTGGATAGTCGCCCGTTATGCGGATTGCCTCGCGACTGCGCAGGCACAAAGAGCGACTAAAAAACCTGCTGCGCGTCCGCCAGGTGGGCGCGTGCAGTGCTCGGAATTCTCATGTACCGCTCGTACACTTGCGTGCACCCGCCTGACAGCCCGTTCGCGATAATTTGTCAGCCGCGCTAAACAGCCGCGTGCCTCGTTCGTCCTTTAAGGGAGCGGGCTTACGAGGCTGTTGCTCTGCAGGGGCACGTCATGAGCTATTGCGGCCACGCCGCTTATCCTTGGGGCGCCCATTGCCGTCTGTATGCCGGTGGAGTTTTCATATCCAACCCAAAGCTTTCTCGCGGCTACGGGGGCCAGGCGTAGGGGCCCTGTTGCGCAGAGGCCTGGGGAAAGTGGCGTATGTCCCTTGCTGATCTGCCAGCCAGGGACAACGTGAGCACGGAATACTTCTGCGTCTTCCCTGGCGATGGGGGCCTCTTCGACTAGTGACGCTGCCGGAAGTTTGATGGTATCGGCGTGCTTGGCCCCAGCAGGCCGGTTGCCCAAGAGCCTGTTCAATGTCTCGCGAGCCAGAGCCAAACAAGGCCCAGGTGGCCCCGCGAAAATAGCTGAGGAAGCGCATCGGACCCGCGCTCGGGTTCACGAGTGGTAAATGAGCATTGCGACGGGCCGCCGAGGTGGGGCTGGCCTTCCAGGGCATTTTCCAACGCCGTTTGGCCGACGCGCAGTAGACTTTGAACAGGTTCTCTAAGGTAGGTGAATGACACCTGATCTAATCTTCATAGGATCGCTCAATCGATGATTCCCGCCTTGGCGCCCCTCTTCAGCGGGCCGCTTCAACCGTTCTCCACCATGTTGCGCTTGCCCAAGGCAGGAGAGGAGGTAGTACCCCTCAGTCGCGTATTGGCTGGCGGGCTGACAGAGGTGTTGCAGAACTATGGCGGCGACCCCGACCTCGATCAGCGGGCGCTGCTCTCGGTATGGTCCAAATACTACTTCTCCCGGCTGATTCCGCCGGTCGCGGCGGCCTCGCTGCTGCGGCGCTGGCGTTTGCCGGTCGCTGTCGATCAGTTGGGGCTGGTCTTGAATGATGCCTGGGTGCCGGAAGCCTTCGTGTTGCCTCACGGTGGCGAAGCTTTCGCGGAAGATCCCCTGGATGTGCTGCAGCCGCTGGTGCTTGAAAATCTTCGGCCTTTCATCGAAGGGGTTTGTGCGCAAGTGAAGCTGTCGCCCAAGGTCCTCTGGAGCAACGCTGGCAACTACCTGGAATGGTTTGTCGGTGAGTTGCGTAAGGCAGGGTTTCCCGCCAGTACCTTGCCGCCCTTCGATCACTGGCTCGAGCAGCCATATGACGCTCAGGGTGTACGCAATCCGTTGTTCAAACCGGTGATCTACGTCGAGCTACCCCTGGCGGGTGATGCCGCGCGGACGTCCTGGCAGTGGCGACAGCGACGTGTCTGCTGCATCCGCTACCGGTTGCCGGACGAGGACCTCTGCAGCAATTGCCCGTTGTTGAAGGATCCTCAGCCCGAGGCATCGGGCTAGCAGCTGTGGGCGGTCGCTGCGCCCGGGAATTTTCCGGCAAGCGCCTGAGCGAGCTGACCGTGCACCATCGTGACCAACCACGACGACAATCCCCAGGACGGCTCCAGCTGAGAACTGCTGTGCCTCTATTGCCACGACAACGAGCACGGCCGCTACACCGACCAGCGGTACTTCTGCGACAGCTCCCTGAGCACCCCCAAGGTGGTCCAGGCCACCCACAACCCCTTCGCGGGGCTGGAGTGGGTGTTGAGAAAGGATTAATCCCGAGCGAAGGTTGGGTTTAGCCCGATTTCAACCAGTTAGCAGCTATTCATCGCAGCCATGGCGGTCCGCCGATGCGGCCGCTCCTACGGGAGCATCACGCCTCTGTAGGAGCAACTGTCTTGTCGCGGTCATGCCGGTGCGCCGTAGCGACCGCTCTGGTTTGGACTATCGCGGCCATGGGCCGCTCCTACAAAAGCCTCATCACCTGTAGGAGCGGCCCATGGCCGCGATGTGTGGTGGGCGGGGTTGAACGAGGTTGGGTCCTGGCGGTTCAGGCCCTGAGCGGCGGCACTTATCCCCATGCGCTGCTCGGTTGCCAGCTTGCCCTGGCAACCGAGCTTCGGCTTAAGAAGACGTTAAGCCTCGCGCCCTAGGCTGCTGGAATCGGGCCGGTTCGACGGCCTGCAGCCTGCGAGACGCGCATGAGCATCGGACCTTCGAAGACGAGGCCCTGGCTGAGGCGAGCGGCCTTGGCCTTGGCGGTCAGCCCCTGCATGGGCAGTGCCTTCGCCGAGATGACGGTGATTCGGGCGGAAGGCAGCGCCGCGACCACTACCTCCGCATCGGTGTACTTCAATGCGGGGGTGAACGATCGCTCGATCAGTTCGTTGCTGGCGGCCCTGAGCGACATCTCCGCGAAGTATCCGGGCACCCAGAACGTCAATCTCTATATCAACAGCTCGGGCGGGAGCATGGAGGCGGGCTATGTCGCCTATGAATTCCTTCGCCGCTATCCGCTCAAGGTGAGTGCCATCAATGCGGCGACCACGGACTCCGCCGCCACGATGCTCTATTGCGCCACCGCCGACCGCTATGCCGAGCCACTCTCGCGTTTTCTCCTGCATCCGGCCGCGGTCGGCATTGCCATGAGCGGCTACCTCAAGCCTGACCAGGCCAAGCAGGCGTTCGAGGATGCCGAGCAGGAAAATCTCAAGTTCAGCGACATCTACAAGGACTGTCTCAAGCTGCCCGCGAACGACATCGCCACGCTGCTCTCCTCCGAAAGCAACCGGCGCCGCCTGGACTACCCGGCCGCCAGGAGTCTCGGGCTCATCACCCAGGAACTCGATCAGCTACCGCGAACCCCCGACCGGGCGACCTACTTCATCACCGATGGGGGCGGTCGATGAACTCGCCGCGGGTGCCAGGCGTTCAATGAGCGTTGCGAGCAGTGGCCTGTAGGCCTGAGTCAGTTCGGACGAACCCTGGTAGAGCGCCTGACCGCGCACCGGGCCTGCCGGATTCTCTAGCCTCACGGCAATGCCGGTATAAGCCGAGTCGGGACGGAGACGCCACCGACCCGGTGTTCCAAGCCGGCGATATCGACATGATCGTGCCGGGTAGGTATCTGCACGATATCTCCCGCTCCTTCATCTGCTCCGGCAAGGCACCTACGGCCCATCAGGCATCGCTGCTGCAAACGGCCTGCGACCCGCTTTGCCACAACATCGATCTGATCAAGGCGGGTTTGACCTATCGCGAGTTCGCCGAGTGCTGCTGGCCGTTACCCAAGAAAGTCGAGCATAGCCGCTACATGATGATGGCTCACGGCTGCGGTCTGGCCGATGAATATCCCTGCATGGCCTACGCGGTGGATTGCGCAGAGTGGGGCTACGACGGTGTCTTCGAGGAGAATCGGTGAGCAGGGCGCGGCAGAAGGGGTGAAGCTAGAAGAGCAATTACTGATCACCAAGGAGGCAGCGGTGAAACTGTCCAGTACGCCGTTGCTGGATGGTCCGGAGGCTGGATAGAGGTTATTTGGCTGAGTGCAGGAGGCGCTGCCGCCTCTTGCTGGCAGAGCTCGTTCAAACTCCCTACTGAATGTCTGTCTGGCGAAGCACTTTGGCAATGGAAAAAACGCCCCGACCTCACGGCCGGGGCGTTCCTTTATCTACCTAACCTACCCACTCAAACCGCCGCACTGCGCTCCTTGATCTCCTGGTGCAGGATGCGGTCGTTCTCGGAGTAGTCCACCGGGCAGTCGATGACGTGGACGCCGGGGGTGTCCAGGCAGTGCTGCACCAGCGGGGCGAAGGCGGCGGCGCTTTCCACGCGGTGGCCCTGGGCGCCGTAGCTTTCGGCGTAGCGGACGAAGTCCGGGTTGCCGTAGTCCAGGCCGAAGTCCTCGAAGCCCATCTGCGCCTGCTTCCAGCGGATCATGCCGTAGCCGTCGTCGCGCAGGATGATGACCACCAGGTTCATCTTCAGGCGCACCGCGGTTTCCAGTTCCTGGCTGTTCATCATGAAGCCGCCGTCGCCGCACACCGCCACGATGGGGGTGTTGGGGTGCACCAGGCGTGCGGCCATGGCCGACGGCAGGCCGGCGCCCATGGTGGCCAGGGCATTGTCCAAGAGCACCGTGTTGGGCATGTAGGCCTTGTAGTTGCGGGCGAACCAGATCTTGTAGATGCCGTTGTCCAGGGCGACGATGCCATCGGAGGGCAGCACGTTGCGCATATCGGCCACCAGGCGCTGCGGATAGACCGGGAAGCGGTCGTCGGTGGCGCCTTCGGCGACGTGGGCCTCGTTGGCTTCGCGGATGTGCAGCAGGCGGTCGAAGTCCCAGGTGGGCTGGACCTCGATGCGCTCCTTGATCTCCCAGATGGCGTTGGCGATGTCGCCGACCACCTCGACCTGGGGGAAGTACACCGGATCGACTTCGGCGGAGCGGAAGTTGATGTGGATGACCTCGGTGCCGCCACGGGTCATGAAGAACGGCGGCTTCTCGATCACATCGTGGCCGATGTTGACGATAAGGTCGGCCGACTCCAGGGCGCGGTGCACGAAGTCGCCAGCGGAGAGAGCGGCGTTGCCCAGGAAGCGCGGATGGCGCTCGTCGACCACGCCCTTGCCCAGTTGGGTGGTGACGAAGGGGATGCCGGTCTTCTCGATCAGCTGGCGCAGGACACGTGCGGTCATCTTGCGGTTGGTGCCGGCGCCCAGCACCAGCACCGGGCTGCGGGCGTTCTCCAGCTTGGAGACGGCGGCGGCGATGGCCTTGGCCTCGGCCACCGGACGGCGGCTCAGGCTCGGCGGCACCGGCAGGCTCTCGGTGTGCTCGTCGGCGATGTCTTCCGGCAGTTCCAGGTGCACGGAGCCGGGCTTTTCTTCCTCGGCGAGGCGGAAGGCCTCGCGAATGCGCGACGGGATGTTGTCGGCGGAGGCGAATTGGTGGGTGTACTTGGTGAGCGGCGCCATCATGCGGCACACGTCCAGGATCTGGAAACGTCCTTGCTTGGATTTCTTGATCGGCTTCTGGCCGGTCAGCATCAGCATCGGCATGCCGCCCAGGTAGGCATAGGCGCCGGCGGTGACCAGGTTGGTAGCGCCTGGGCCGAGGGTGGAGAGGCAGACGCCGGTCTTGCCGGTGAAGCGGCCGTAGGTGGCGGCCATGAAGCCGGCGGACTGCTCGTGGCGAGTCAGGATCAGCTTGATCTGCGAGGAGCGGCGCAGGGATTCGAGCAGGTCCAGGTTCTCTTCACCGGGAATGCCGAAGATGTATTCCACACCCTCGTTTTCCAGGCAGCGAACGACCAGGTCGGAGGCCTTCATCATGAGTCTTGTATTCCTTGTAAGGGTGGGTGGCGAGCGCCTGAAGCGCCTCCTCGTGAGGCGCAGCCGCAACTGTACTCAGGAATGACGAAATATTTCAAAACAAGGCGCAGCCAGCTTCCGCAACTGTGACGAATGGTCACAGCGGAAACGATTCACGCAGCGCAGCGTTGGAGCGTCGCGCTGGGCCGCAGCAGTTGGACGCCGGCGAGCAGCAGGCCGAAGGCGGCCACGACCAGGGCCGGTTGCAGATTGCCGGCGAAGTGACTGCTGGCCGCGCCAAGCAGCGGACCGAGCAACTGGCCGGTAGCGAAGCTGGCGGTGAGGACCCCGGCATTCCGCTGTGGAGTCGTCGGCGCCAGTTCGCGGCCGTGTTGCATCACCAGCTGCATGCAGGCGAGGAAGGGCCCCCCGCAGAGCAGCACGCCGAGGAACAGCGCCAGGCTACCCGGCAGCAGGCAGAGCAGCACCCCGGTGGCCTGCAGCCAGAGGGTGGCGATCAACCAGCGGCGGGTATCGGTGCCCGGGCGTCTCAGACTCACCAGCACCACGCCGAGGGCCGCCGCCAGACCGTAGCCCGGCCAGAAGAGATCGGCCTGCCACTGGCCATGGAAACGGCTGGCGGCCATCTGCGACAGGAAGGTAGCCGGCAGAATGTAGCCGACCCCGACCAGGCCATAGGCCAGGATCAAGCGGTTGAACGCCGGGGAAGGCTTGGCGGGCGCGGCGCTGGTAGGCAGCGGGGTGGCCGGACCGCGCCGGGGTAGCAGGGGCAGCAGCGCCAGGGTGGCGACGGTGGCGAGCAGGCCGTAGCTCAGCCAGAGCTGGCTGGAGCCGCCGCCCAGGCGATTGCTGACCAGGGCCATGAGGCCACTGACGAGGATACCGACGCCGGGACCAGTGAAGATCAGGGCGCCAAGGCGTGGTCGACCGGCCTCGGCGGCCAGGGGCTGGCTCAGGCCAGTCACCATGACCAGTACCCAGGCACTGGCCAGGCCGGTGCCGAAGCGCAGCAGCGCCTGGGCGGCCAGGCCATAGGCCAGCAGCGAGGCCAGGGTCAGACCGGCGCAGAGCCAGAGTCCCCCGACCAGGCGCGCATGGGTACGGCGGGCGAAGAGGGCGTCCAGGGCGCCGAGCAGATAGCCCAGGTAGTTGGCCGCGGCCAACAGGCTGGCGCCGGTGAGGTCGATCTGGCCCTCGGCGATCAGGTGGGGCAGGGCGGGGGTGAGGGCGAAGCGGCCGATGCCCATGGCGGTGGCCAGGGCCAGCAGGCAGGCCAGCAGGCGAGTAGTGGCGGTCATCGCAAGACTCCAGTAGCGAGCGGATGAGTACAGCCTAGGCCTTGAAGTTAATCAATAAAAACGAATAATAAAGAAATAGATGTTCAGCCAAACAGAAAGGGTGATGGTCATGGAGTTCGCCGAGCTACGCATCTTCCAGGCGGTGGCCGAGGAAGGTTCCCTGGTAAGGGCCGCCGAGCGCCTCAACCGGGTACCGTCCAATCTCTCCACGCGCCTGCGCCAGCTGGAAGAAAAGCTCGGTGTAGAACTGTTCCTGCGCGAGCGTCAGCGGCTGCACCTGACGGCCGCCGGCCACCGCCTGTTGGACTATGCGCACCGGCTGTTCGCGCTCGCCGACGAGGCGCGCAGCGCGGTGCAGGATGGCGAGCCGGCCGGTACCTTCGTGCTCGGCTCCATGTTCAGCACCGCAGCCATCCATCTGCCAGGGCTGCTGGCGCGCTATCACCAGCGTCATCCCAAGGTGAATCTGCAGGTGCACAGCGGACCCAGCGGGGAGCTGGTGGAGGGCCTGCTGGCCGGTCGCCTGGACGCCGCCCTGGTGGACGGTCCGGCGCCCGATGCGGCGCTGGAAGGCCAGCCCTGGTTCGAAGAACGCCTGGTGCTGATCACCGGGCTGGAGCATGGTCCGGTCCGTTCGCCAGCCGACGTGGCCGGGCGGCCGGTATTCGGCTTTCGCGCCGGCTGTTCCTATCGCCGCTACCTGGATACCTGGTACGCCGCCGCCGGTGTGCCCAGCGGACCGGTGATGGAGATCGAGTCCTACCACAGCATGCTGGCCTGCGTGATCACCGGCGGCGTAGCGCTGATGCCGCAGTCCATGCTCGACAGCCTGCCCGGCCGCGAGCGGGTGCAGCGTCACGAAATCGAGGCTCGCTTCACCCGCGCCACCACCTGGCTGATGTGGCGCAAGGGCCGCGAAGGTGCCAATCTGCGCAGCTGGCTGGCGTTGCACGAGAGCCTGGAGACTGCCCGCGAAGCTGTTGCTTTGGTGTGATGATTGCCCGATCCTAGGCGGCGGACTCCTACCGTCTACCGAGGACGATCATGATAAGAATAGCCATCGTCGGTTTGGGCAAGATCGCCCGTGACCAGCACCTGCCGGCGCTCCAGAGCAATCCCGACTACGAACTGGTCGCCGTGGCCAGCCGCAACGCCCAGCTGGAGGGCGTTGCCCACTACCCTAGCCTGAGCGCCCTGCTGGAAGACGGCCCGCCCATCGACGCCGTGTCCCTCTGCGCTCCAGCGGCGGTGCGCTACGAACAGGCCCGCGAGGCGCTGGCCGCCGGCAAGCACGTGATGCTGGAAAAGCCCCCGGGCGCGACCCTGAGCGAGGTGGAGGCCCTGGCGCGCCAGGCCGAGGCGGCGGGTCTGTCGCTGTTCGCCACCTGGCACTCCCGCCATGCCCAGGGCGTGCAGCCGGCGCGCGAATGGCTGGAAGACAAGCGCATCCAAGGGGTGCGTATCGAGTGGAAGGAAGACGTGCGCGTCTGGCACCCGGGCCAGGCCTGGATCTGGCAGCCGGGTGGCATGGGCGTGTTCGATCCGGGCATCAATGCCCTGTCCATCGTCACCGCCATCCTGCCGCGGCCGTTCTTCCTCAAGGAGGCGACGCTGCAGGTACCGGGTAACTGCCAGACCCCGGTGGCCGCGCAACTGGCCTTTGTCGACAGCGCTGGCGTGCCCATCGCCGCCGACTTCGACTTCCTGCAGACCGGCCCCCAGACCTGGGACATCCACGTCGACACCGAGGCCGGTCGCCTGACCCTGAGCAAGGGCGGCAGCGAGCTGTACCTGGACGGCCAGCTGACCCACCAGGGCCCCGACCGGGAATACGCCGGCCTCTATGCCCGCTTCGCCGAGCTGGTCGCCCAGAACCGCTCCGACGTGGACGTGGCCCCGCTGCGCCACGTGGCCGACGCCTTTCTCTATGGCCGGCGCGAGACGGTGGCGGATTTTCACGAGTAGGGCCTCCCTCACCCCGGCCCTCTCCCCGGTGGAGAGGGGTGGCATGGTGGGCTCTTGTAGGTTGGGCTGAGCGCAGCGAAGCCCAACAGGGCTACGCCTCGCATCCCCTCATAGGCTCGTCCACAACAAACGGATGGCCATGCTGAAAAAGGCGCAGGCGAAACCGATACTCAGGCCTTGCGCCAGGCGCGGGCTGGCAACCAGGCGCGTCCTCATCTGCGCTGCAAGCAGGCCGTACAGGGTGAATACCACCCACGTCATGCCCATGAACACGCCGGACAGAAGCAGCGCCTGGGTGAGCGGCGCGGCAGATTGCCGGTCCAGGAATTGCGGCAAATAGGCAAGAAAGAACAGGGTTAGCTTGGGATTGAACAGGTTCAGCAGGACGGCTTGCCGGATGATCTGTCGATCCCCGTTGGGATAGGTGGCGCCCGTGCTCCAGGCGCTGGCATTGCGGATCTGCCGATAGGCCAGGTAGAGCAGATAGGTCACTCCCAGATAGCGCAGGCCCTCCAGCACTAGCGGCCGGGCTTGTAGCAGCGCTGTCAGGCCACAAAGGGTCAGCAGCAGGTGAGGCAGGATTCCGAGGGTACAACCTGCGGCGGCCAACAGCGCGGCGCGGCGTCCATAGGTAGTGCCGACCGCTATCGTCAGCAGGGCGCCTGTCCCTGGCGACGCGACCACGATGAAGGTAGTCAGCAAGAAGTCGAGTGTCATGACTGTTGACTCGCCCCAGAAAACGCCTGGCCTATCACGGCTACCCAGGCACCAAGGTCGATGTCTGTAGCTTTCTGGCGCGAGGCCGGGAAGTAATCTTTGAATGCGTGCACGGCTGATACCTGTCAGGGAAACAGGGTCTTAGCCTGGCCGGCGTTGGCATTCAGCGTCTTGAACGAAATTGCAGGCTGACTGATGCCTTGGCGTAGGCACCGGGCGGGTAACCGTAGGTACGCTTGAACAGTCGAGTGAGATGGCTCTGATCGGCGAAGCCCGAAGCCGCAGCGCTTTCGACCAACGACATGCCCCCCAAGATCAGCCGGCGTGCCTGCTGCAGCCGGCGCTGAGTGAGATAGGCGTGGGGGGTAAGTCCTGTTGCCCGGGTGAAGGCGCGGAGCAACTGATAGCGGCTCAGCTCGGCAGTCTCAGCCAACTGGGCGAGGGTAGGAGCTTTCAGCGGAGCTTCATCGAGCTGCTCTCGTGCCCGGACAATACCGGCTGGAATGGCACAGCGTTCCAGTAGTCGAGGCTGGAGCAAACCACTTAGCAACAGGATGAGGCTTTGTTCCCATGCCAAGGGGCTGGCCTCGCTGTCCGGGCTCACCGTAGCGATGAAGGCGTTGGCGAAGCCCTGTGACAGGCGTCTATCGGCAATACGCGGTTGGCTGAATTCCACCTGGCGGGCGTGCCCGAGAACATCCTGTCCCACGTCGGCGACCAGGCTGGGATGCAGATAGAGCATGCGCCAGGCGCGGCCGGTTTCATCAAAGGGCGTCCCGTCGTGTACCTCGCCGGGATTCACCGTGATGACATCTCCTGGACCGGCCTCGACCAGCCCTCGACCGCTCAGGGATTTCTGCGCGCCCCGGTGGATCAGGTCGATACCGAAGTCGTCATGGGTATGACGGGCGAAGGTGCAGGACGTATCGGCCACCATCGCTTCAATGCCTGGTTGCTTGCAGGGCAGCGGTCGCACGAAAGAGGATTTGCTGGGCGCCATGATCGATCCTGACTGATCGGAAGGCTCAGCATGCGTTTTTTAGCGGTGATTGTCGCCACGTTGAGCCTTTGAAACTGCCCTCTCCCAGAGAGAGGGGCGTCAAGGCGGGGCTCGTGTAGGTTGGGTTGCGCAAAGCGAAGCCTAACGGGGCTTGGCTGTTGGGCTTCGACGGTGGAGCCGTCTCAACCCAACCTATGAGTTAGCGGTCCCTCACCCCAACCTTCACTAGGGGAGAGGGGGCGTCCAGAGCCACCGCTGCGTTTTCGTAGGTTGGGTTGAGCGAAGCGAAGCCCAACAAGGGTGTCTGGCATGTTGGGCTTCGACGATAGAGCCGTCTCAGCCCAACCTACGGTTCAGTAGCCTCCCTCACCCCAGCCCTCTTCCCGAGGGAGAGGGGCGCTCAGCCCCGGCGTAGGGTGGAAAACGGCGCAGCCTTTTCCACGCGGGCGTATCAACGCCGCTCCAGCAACACCCCACTCTCCATGTGGTGGGTCCAGGGGAACTGGTCGAACAGGGCACTGCGGGTGATGCGGTGGGTGTCGTGCAGCTGGGCGATGTTCTCGGCCAGGGTCTCCGGGTTGCAGGAGATGTAGAGGATGCGTTCGACGCGGCGGGTCAGCTCGCAGGTATCCGGGTCCATGCCGGCGCGAGGCGGGTCGACGAAGACGGTACCGAAGCGGTAGCTCTTCAGATCCACGCCGGCCAGGCGGCGGAAGGGGCGGACGTCGTTGAGCGCCTGGGTCAGTTCCTCGGCGGAGAGCCGCACCAGGCTGACGTTGTCCACGCCATTGCTGGCCAGGTTGTGCAGGGCTGCATTGACCGAGGTCTTGCTCACCTCGGTGGCCAGCACCTTACGCACGCGGCTGGCCAGCGGCAGGGTGAAGTTGCCGTTGCCGCAATAGAGCTCCAGCAGGTCGTCCTCGCGCTCGCCCAGGGCGGCGTGGGCCCAGGTCAGCATCTTCTGGTTGACCGTGCCATTGGGCTGGGTGAAGCCGCCTTCCGGTTGCAGATAGCTATAGGTCTTCCCAGCCACTTCCAGTTCCTCGATCACATGGCCACGGCCGATCACCAGGCGCTGGCCGCGGGAGCGGCCGATCAGGCTGACGCCGAGGTCGGCGGCCAGGCGCTCGGCGGCGGCTTGCCAGGCGGCGTCCAGCGGACGGTGGTAGGCCAGGGTGATGAGGGCGTCGCCACTCAGGGTGGTGAGGAATTCCACCTGGAACAGCTTGAACGACAGCGCCACGTCCGCCTGCCAGCCGGCCTTGAGGCGCGGCATCAGGTCGTTGATGCGCTGGCTGGCGATGGGAAAGGCTTCGATGAGGATCGGCGTGTGCTTGTCGCCCGGGGCGAACATGGCGTAGTGGCGCTCCTCGTTTTCCCGCCACAGGCGGAATTCGGCGCGCAGCCGGTAGTGCTGCAGCGGCGAGGCGAAGACTTCGGGCTCAGGCGCCTGGAAGGGCGCCAGCAGTTCGCGCAGGCGGTCGGCCTTGGCGTCGAGTTGAGCCTGGTAGTCGGCGGGAGCGAAGGAGGGTTGGGACATGGGTAGATCCGCAGCAGGGGGGTAAGAGGCTTTTCGATGTCTTGCGAGCCAAAGACGGGCAAGGCCTGGGCGGTCCCGCAAAAACAGCCGAGAGGACCGGGCACGCGGGCGAGTTTACAAGTAATGAATGAGCATTGCGTCGGGGTCGCCTGGACCGGGTGGGTGATCCGGGCCACTTTCCACGCCGTTTGGCCGACGCGTAGCGGAGGTCGAGCAGGCGCCGAGGCGGGGGATACCTCGGGGCCGGAGCCCCGAGGGGAGGGGTCAGGCGTTGAACCAGCCCAGCTTGATGACGAACAGGATCGACAGCACGATCAGTGCCGAATTCAGCTCGCGGGTGCGGCCGGAGAGCAGCTTGATGACGGTCCAGGTGATGAAGCCGAAGGCGATGCCGTTGGCGATGGAATAGGTCAGCGGCATGGCCAGGGCGGTGACCAGCACCGGGGCGGCGGTGGTCAGATCGTCCCACTCGATCTCGGCCAGGCCCGACGTCATCAGCACGGCGATGAAGAACAGCGCCGGGGCGGTGGCGAAGGCCGGCACGCTACCGGCCAGGGGCGCGAAGAACAGCGCCAGCAGGAACAGCACGGCGACCACCACGGCGGTAAGACCGGTCCGGCCACCGGCGGAGACGCCCGCGGCGGATTCGATGTAGCTGGTGGTGGTGGAGGTGCCCAGCAGCGAGCCGAACATGGCGGCGGAGCTATCGGCGATCAGGGCGCGGCCCATCTTCGGCAGGTGGCCGTCCTTGCCCATCAGGCCGGCGCGTTTGGCCACGCCGATCAGGGTGCCGGAGTTGTCGAACAGGTCGACGAACAGGAAGGCGAAGATGACGCTGATCAGGCCGACGTCCAGGGCGCCCTTGATGTCCAGCTGCAGGAAGGTCGGCGCCAGCGACGGCGGCATGGACACCAGGCCGCCGAAGGCGCTGACGCCCAGGGCGATGGCGATGACGGTGACCGCCAGGATGCCGATCAGCACCGCGCCGGTGACCTTGCGCGCCTCCAGCACGACGATCAGGAAGAAGCCGAGGATGGCCAGCAGCGGACCGGGCTTGGACAGGTCGCCGAGGCCGACCAGGGTGGCCGGATTGCCGACCACGATGCCGGCGGTCTGCAGGGCGATCAGCGCCAGGAACAGGCCGATGCCGGCGGCGATACCCGAGCGCAGCGGCAGCGGGATGCTGTTGATGATCCATTCACGGATGCGGAAGATCGACAGCAGGAAGAACATCAGCGCCGAGAGGAATACCGCACCCAGGGCCACCTGCCAGGTATGACCCAGGTGCAGCACCACGGTGTAGGTGAAGAAGGCGTTGAGGCCCATGCCCGGGGCGAGGGCGATGGGGTAGTTGGCGATGAGCCCCATGAGCGCCGAGCCGATGGCCGCGGCCAGGCAGGTGGCGACGAAGATCGCGCCCTTGTCCATGCCGGTCGCGCCGAGGATGCTCGGGTTGACGAACAGGATGTAGGCCATGGCCAGGAAGGTGGTGACCCCGGCCAGCAGTTCGGTGCGGACGGAGGTGTTGTGAGCCTTGAGTTGGAAGAGTCTTTCCAGCATGGGATGCCTCGTACGCGCCGGTCTGATCGGAAAAAACGGCGCGCATCATAACAGTTCGGTTGACACGGGTAAGACCCAGGGCCTACCCCCAAATCGGCATCAGATCGAGCACTGACCGGTTGGTCAACTTTCAGGGGCATGGCCGCTGACCGAATCGCCTGCATTGCGGGCCAGGCGGAAGGCATCCAGGGTGCTCAGGATGCCGAGCACGGCCACTATGCAAAAGGCTAGCCGAAAGTCCGTCAGCTGCGGATCGAGGTGCCCGTGCCACTCCATCGAGGCGCGCAGCAGCAGGGCGGCAACGGCCACGCCGAGGCCCATGGCGAGCTGGAAATTGGTGCTGAAGAGGGTGGAGGCATGGCTCATCTGCGGCTTGGGGATATCGGCGAAGGCCAGGGCGTTGCCGGCAGTGAATTGCAGCGAACGGAACACTCCGCTGGCGAATAGCAGGAGCATGATCAGTGGCAGCGGCCAGGCCGGCGTGAGCAGGCCACAGGCCAGCAGGCTGAGCGCACTGAGCAGGCCGTTCACCGTGAGGATGCGGCGCAGGCCGAAACGGCGCATGGCGGCGGTGGTGAAGGGTTTGGCTGCCAGGTTGCCGGCGAACAGCGCCAGCAGCAGCAGGCCCGCCTGGAAGGCGTCCAGGCCGAAAGAGAGCTGGAACATCAGCGGCAGCAGGAAGGGCGCGGTGGCGATGGTGACGCGGAACAGTCCGCCGCCGAGGATGGAGGCGCGGTAGGTCGGAATGCGCAGTGTGCCAAAATCGATCAGCGGTCGTTCGATGCGTACCATGTGGCGCACCGCTTTGGTGCCAAGAATCAGTCCAATCCCCATCCAGGCAAGGTTGCTGCCCAGGCTGCCTTGATTCTGGCCGAGGCGTTCCACGCCCCACATGAAGGCAACGCAGGCGCCACCCAGTAGCAGGAACCCGCGCCAATCCAACGGATGGCGCTGGGTCGGCAGGTCGGCGGGCACCAGTCGCCAGGCCAGCAGCAGAGCGATCAGGCCCAGCGGCAGGTTGAGATAGAAGATCCAGCGCCAGTCGGCATAGGTGGTGATCAGGCCGCCCAGGGGCGGGCCCAGCACGGGCGCCACCAGACCGGGCCAGGTGATGAGCGCGATGGCCCGCACCAGTTCGTGCTTCTCCGTCACCTGCAGCACCACGAGGCGCCCCACGGGCACCATCAGGGCACCACCGATGCCCTGGAGGATGCGCGCGGCGATGAACTGTTCCAGGGACTGGGCCATCCCGCAGAGCAAGGAGGCCAGGGTGAAGACGCCAATAGCCAGGGTAAAGACCGGCCGCGGACCGAAGCGCTCAGCGATCCAGCCGCTCACGGGAATACCGACGGCGATGGCCAGCAGGTAGGCGCTGATGCCCAGGTTGAGGTCCACCGGATCGCGACCGAAGGACAGGGCCATCTGCGGCAGGGCCGTGGCGATGACGGTGGCGTCGAGGTTTTCCATGAAGAAGGTGAAGCTCACCAGGCAGGCGAGCAGCTTCCAGCGTTCCATGAACAGGCTTTCTGGCGGAAGAGGTGGGCTACTCTGCCTGACGTGCCCCGGTGGGCGCCAGTCCGCTGTCCCTGGCGTGTACACGAAAAGTCAGTGGATTGGCCTGCGCCTGCCGGGTCGGGCTGCTACAGTCAGCAGAAGACTGGTTCGATAGTCGTCAGCGCCGCGAGGAAGCCGTTGCATGAAGGACGTGATAGACCGCCACATCATGGTGATGGCCGAGGCCAAGCGCCTGCTCGAACGCGGTAGCCAGGCCAAGCGACAGCACCAACGCTATTTCCTCAACTTTCTGACCCTGCGTCAGGAAACCTCGCGGCTCACCCAGCAGGCCTTCCGGCTGAGCTGCTCCCTGGACGCCTTCTCCACCGACCGCTCGCGGCAATTGCCCCCGGTGCTGACCCTGGTGAAGACCGCGGAAGAGTCTTCGCCGAGCTAGTGTGGTGTTCCAGACGTTGACTACACAATTTTGGCGGCGCTTTTTGTCCGCAGCGGCGGACCGCCCTGGACGTCGTTGCCACTCCTCGCCATAGCCCTGCTATGACTCGTCGCGGCGCCTGGCCCATTCGGGGCGCCGAACCGAACAAAAATCACTCGCCAATTCTTGCGCGAACTTCTGAAACACCACACCAGGCGCAGCGGCCGTATGTATCTGTGGAGCTTTTCCCCTGACCCCGGGGTCATAACCTGGAACGCAGAGGAGATATACCCATGATCAAACAATCGCTGCTCTCCCTGGTGCTGGGTACCGTCGTGCTGGGCGGCGCCCTGCAGGCGCAGGCGGCCGAGTCGACGACGCCGGTCAAGCCCGATGCCAACAAGGAAGCCTCGGAGCCTACCAGCTCGCAATACCAGAACAAGGTGAACCAGAAGGAAAGCAATCAGGGGGACGAGGCCGTGACCCATGACCCCGACCATCCCACCTTCGAGCTGGAAGAGGGCGGCCGGGCGCCGCGCAAGTACATCCGCGACGACTACGTGATCAAGGACTGGAAGAAGCACGGCCTCGAACAACCGGGTGAAGACAGCCAGTGGGTGAAGATCGGCGCGGACTATGTCCTGATCAAGCGCAGCAACGGGGTGATCGATAAGATCGTCAAGGCCAAGCCCTGAAGTTCGGCCAGGGCCGATGCGCCCTTGGCCCTGGCAATCATATGACTACCGCGTCATGCTGAAACGCCCATCCGGAGTTCCAGCATGACCACCGAGATCCGCGTAGTCGCCATCCTGCAAGCCCGGCCCGGTCAGGCCATCGCGGTCGAGCGCGCCCTGAGTGCCATCGTCGCCCCCTCCCGCGCCGAGGCGGCCTGCCATTTCTACACCCCGCACCGCGATCCAGGCCATGAAGGTCGCTATGTCTTCATCGAGCGCTGGGCCAGTCGCGAGGCCCTGGCCGAGCACGAGCAAACTCCCCACTTCAAGCGGCTGCTGGCCGATCTGGACGGTCTGCTGGTCGAGGCGCCGCAGATCATGATCCTTGAGGAGCTGCCGCTGGCCTGAGGCGTACGACATCCCGCTGTCACCCGCCTGCGCCATGCTGGGGTCTTTGCCCGGAGTCCTGGATGAATACCTCGAGACGTCAGGCGCTCGGTCTGCTCGGCTTAGGCCTGAGCGCCTCCTGGTTCGCCGGTTGCGGCGCTCGCGATCCGCGACCCGACCCCTTCACCCTGGGCGTCGCCAGCGGTGATCCGAGCGCCGATGGCTGCGTGATCTGGACTCGCCTGGCGCCCGATCCGCTGGCTATGGACGGCCTGGGTGGCCTGCGTGGCCCCGTCGAGGCGCGCTGGGAAGTGGCCCTGGACCCAGGCCTGCGCCAGGTGGTGCAAAGGGGCACGGTCACGGCGCTGCCGCAAATGGCCTTCAGTCTGCCGGTTACCCTCAGGGGCCTGGCCCCGGGGCGGCCTTACTGGTACCGCTTCACCGCCCTGGGCCACCAGAGCCGGATTGGCCGGGCCACCACCCTGCCGACGCCTGCCAGTACGCCGCAACGCCTGAAGCTGGTGGCCGCATCCTGCTCACACTACGAGAAGGGTTTCTTCAGTGCCTATCGGCACATGGCCGACGAACAACCGGATCTGGCACTGTTCCTCGGCGACTATATCTATGAGTCGAATGTGCCTCCGCTGCTGCCGGCAGCTCGTCGACATGGCCTGCCAGAGGCCCGCGACCTGGCGAGCTACCGGCGGCGCTATGCCCTGTATCGTACCGATCCCGATCTGCAGTACCTGCACGCCAACGTCACCAGCCTGCTGACCTGGGACGACCACGAGGTGCAGAACGACTATTCCGGGGCCTGGTCGGCCGATCCCACCGTCAGCCCCGCGGCCTTCGCCCTGCGGCGTCAGGCGGCCTACCAGGCCTTTCGCGAGCATGCGCCGCTGCGGGGCTGGCGGACCCAGGCCGCGCAGACACGTCTCTATGACCGCTGGCGCTTCGGCGATCTGGCCGAGCTCCACCTGCTCGATGGCCGCCAGTACCGCAGCGCGCCGGCCTGCGCGACGTCCCGGACCCGCGGCGGTCATCTGGTCGCACCGGATTGCCCGGGCCTGCGCGATGCCGGGCGCAGCATGCTCGGCCAGGCGCAGGAAGACTGGTTGATGGACGGCTTTCGCCATAACACCACCCAGTGGAACCTGATCGCGCAGGACCTGCTGCTGGCGCCCCTGCGGCAACGCCTGCCCGATGGCGATCCCGCACGCTGGACCGATGGCTGGGATGGCTATCCGGCCACCCGCGAGCGTCTGCTCGCGGCCATGGCCGATAGCCGCCTGGCCAATCCGGTGACCCTGGGTGGGGACATCCATTCGTTCTGGGTGACGGATCTGCACCGCGAGCCGGAAAACGAGGCCAGCCCGGTGGTGGCGAGCGAGTTCGTCGGCACTTCGGTCACCTCGGACGGCCCGGATTACCGGCGCTTCCAGGCGCTGTTGCCAGAGAATCCCCAGGTACGCTTCTTCGACAGTCGGCAGCGCGGCTACCTGGCCCTGGAGCTGACGCGGGAGCGGTTACGGGTGGATCTGCGCACGATTTCCGACCGCACCCGCCCGGATGCCGCGCGTGGCACCCGGGCGAGTTTCGTGGTGGAGGCAGGGCGGCCGGGGGCCGTCCCGGCATAGCGGACGTCAGACGAACAGCGACAGCAGCATGATGAAGGCCAGGGCCACCACCGAGAGGATGGTTTCCATCATCGACCAGGTCTTGAAGGTCTCGGCGACGGTCATGTTGAAGTACTGCTTCACCAGCCAGAAGCCGGCGTCGTTGACGTGGGAGAGGATCACCGAGCCGGCGCCGGCGGCCAGCACCAGCAGTTCCTTGTTCACGCCGGGCACCAGGGCCACCACGGGGGCGACGATGCCGGCGCCGGTGATGGTCGCCACGGTGGCGGAGCCGGTGGCCACGCGGATCACCGCCGCCACCAGCCAGGTCAGCAGGATCGGCGAGATCTGGGTCTGTACCGCCAGGTTGCCGATCACCTCACCGACGCCGCTGGCCACCAGCATCTGCTTGAAGCCGCCGCCGGCGCCGACGATCAGCACGATGGCCGCCACCGGCGCCAGGCTCTGGTCGAGCAGCTTGACGATCTTCTCGCGGGAGAAGCCGCAGGCGGTGCCGAAGCTGTAGAAGCTCAGCAGCAGTGCGGCGAGCAGGGCGGTGATGGGGTGGCCGATGAAGTCCATCCAGATGCGGAAGTGGTTGTCGGCGGCGAAGAAGATGTCGGCGAAGGCCTTGAGCAGCATCAGGATCACCGGCAGCAGCACGGTGAAGACGGTGATGCCGAAGCCCGGCAGGTTGCGGTTGTCGGTTTCCTGGGCGATCTGGGCGACCAGCTCGGGATTGGCCGAACCGGGGATGCTTTTGGAGATCCAGGCGCCGAAGAGGGGGCCGGCGATCATGGCGGTGGGCAGGCCGACGATCAGGCCATAGAAGATGGTCTTGCCGATGTCGGCACCGAACACCCCGACCGCCAGCAGCGGGCCCGGGTGCGGCGGCACCAGACCGTGCACGGCGGACAGGCCGGCCAGCAGCGGGATGCCCAGCTTGACCAGCGACAGGCCGGTGCGGCGGGCGACGATGAACACCAGGGGGGCCAGCAGCACGAAGCCGATCTCGAAGAACAGCGGGATGCCCACCAGGAAGGCGGCGAACATCATCGCCCAGTGCACGCGCCTGATGCCGAAGGCACGGATCAGCGTCTGGGCGATCTGGTCGGCGCCGCCGGAATCGGCCATCAGCTTGCCGAGCATGGTGCCCAGGCCGAGCAGGATGCCGACGAAGCCGAGCACGCCGCCGAAGCCGTCCTGGAAGGATTTCATGACCTTTTCCACCGGCATCCCGGAGGTCAGGCCGAGAAAGCCCGAGGCGATGGTCAGGGCGATGAAGGGATGGACCTTGAACTTGGTGATCAGGAGCACCAGGCCGATGATGGTGATCGCGGCGTCGAGCAGAAGGAAGCTGTTGTGGTCCATGCCGAACATGGCGCCTCTCCTATTGTTGTTGTGGGCAAGCTAGAGGGTGTGCTTGGGTAGCGCTGTCTCGTCAGGCCGGCTGAGCCAGGCGCGTCGAGGTGTTCCACCAGGCCGTGACCTGGGTACCGATGGCGGACAGCGGATCTCGGGCATCCACTACCAGCGTAGCCGGTTCACCGTGGGGTGCCTCGAGGGCGGCGAACTGGCTGTCGATCAGGCTGGCGGGCATGAAGTGCCCCGGGCGATTGGCGACGCGTTGGGCGGCGGTCTCGCGGGTCAGTTCGAGGAAGACGAAACCGAGGCCCGGTACGGCCTGGCGCAGTTGATCGCGATAGCGACGCTTGAGCGCGGAGCAGGTCAGTACCGGGCGTTCGCCGGCGGCCACGGCAGCGGCCAGCTCTTCACCCAGGCGGGTCAGCCAGCCGGCGCGGTCAGCGTCGTCGAGGGGAATGCCGGCGCTCATCTTGGCGATGTTGGCCGGGGGGTGGAAGGCGTCGCCTTCGATCAGGCGGCCACCATCCTGCTCGGCGATGGCCGCGCCGACGCTGCTCTTGCCACAGCCTGCGACGCCCATGACCACCAGCGCGGGAATGGGAGTGTTCATCGTCACCTCCGGTCTGAGATAGCGCTACCTCCGAAAGGAGAAAAAGGTAGCGGCTTTCAGTTCTTGTCGATCTTGTTAGCCGAATGCCCATGCGCGTCAGACGAGCACGCCAGGCTTGTAGTGTCTGGTGAGACAGCGCTACCTTAGGCGCGTTCTCCGTCGCTGACAAGCCTGAAACCATAACAATGAATCGAACGGGTTCTCGTAGTTCCGGCCGGCCCACCCTCACCGAGGTGGCCCTGCAAGCCGGCGTTTCCCCCATCACGGCGTCTCGCGCGCTGCGCGGCGTCGCCACCGTGGCGCCCGAGTTGGTCACCCGCGTGCAGGAAGCGGCCGCGCGACTCGGCTATGTCACCAATCCGGCCGCTCGTGCGCTGGCCTCGGCCCAGGGCCATTCGGTGGTGGTGCTGGTGCCTTCGCTCTCCAACCACCTGTTCATCGAGCCGCTGGAAGCCATCCATGAGGTACTGCGGCCACGCGGGCTCGAGGTGCTGATCGGCAACTACCACTACGATCCCGAGGAAGAGGAAAAGCTGATCCGCAACTACCTGGCCTATCAGCCCCGGGGCCTGTTGCTGACCGGCTTCGACCGCACCGAGACGGCGCGCCAGCTGCTGGCCGCCAGCCGGGTGCCGCGGGTGCACATGATGGAGCTGGACCCGGACGCCGGGGTGCCGAGCGTGGGCTTCTCCCAGCGAGAGGCGGGCGCTGCGGCCGCACGGCATCTGCTGGCCGCGGGACGCCAGCGCCTGGGTTATGTCGCCGCCCAGCTCGATCCCCGGGCGCTGGCGCGGGGCGAGGGCTTTCGCCAGGTGCTGCGCGAAGCCGGTTGCTACGACCCGAGCCTGGACGTGCTGGACCCCCAGCCCTCGTCCGTCGGACTGGGGGCGGAGCAGTTTCGCGCCTTGCTGGCCCGGCGCCCGGACGTCGATGGCCTGTTCTTCTGCAACGACGACCTGGCCCAGGGCGCGCTGTTCGAGGCGCAGCGCCTGGGCATCGCCATTCCGGAACGGATTTCGGTGATCGGCTTCAACGACCTGCCCGGCTCGGCGCACACGGTGCCGCGGCTGTCGTCCATCCAGACCCCCCGCGCTGCAGTCGGCCGCCAGGCGGCGACACTGTTGCTGGGCCTGCTCGATGGCCGTAGCCAACCGACCTGCGTGGATCTGGGGTTCGAACTGGTGAGTCGGGAGAGTGTGTAGGGGGCTTGGCGGATCATGGCCATGGGCCGCCGATATGGCCACTCCCAAGGGAGGGAAGACGGCTGATCCCGATCTTGCCGGGGTTATGGAGATGAGCGCCTGCTCGGATAGCTCCTCTCCCTTCGGGTGGGGGTTGGAGTGAGGGCGACTCTCGCCACGCAGGCCCAGTGGAAAAGGCTGCGCCGTTTGCCACGCTACGGCGCTGAGTGGTCTTTATCGCGGCCACGGGCCGCTACTACAGGGTGTGATGCTTCTGTAGGAGCTGCCCGTGGCCGCGATAAGGGTCCGCTCCGCCAACGGAACATCCATTTCCTGGCATCGATCACCGCAGCGGGCCGCCATGGCCGCGATCACATTAGATTAGAGGCCGTCTACCGCAACGGCTTGGCCAGAATCCGCGACTGGCCATGGAAATCCTGCCGCGCATAGAAGGCCTGGGCGTCGCGGTTGAATTCCATGACTTCCAGGCGGATCTCGTCGGCGTCGTTGTCCTTGGCCCAGGTTTCCACCTCGGCCAGTAGGCGGGCGCCGACGCCGTGGCGTCGGTGGCTCGCGGCCACCACCAGGGTACCGATGCGGCAGAGGATCAGCGGTTGCAGGAAGGAGATGGCGCGGGTATCGGACAGCCGGGCGGTAACGAAGCCCACCAACTGGTCATCCGCCTCGGCGACGAAGAGCGCGCCGTCCTCGGGATCCAGCTGCGCCGCCCAGTAGTCCTGGTCGCGCCAGCCACCGGAGGGCGTGGCGAAGGTTTCGGGGGCATGGTCATGATGCTGCGCGGCAAGCTGTTCGGCCAGCCGGCAGATGGCGGCGAGATCGGTGACGTAGGCGGGGCGGATGCGCAAGCAGGAGTCTCGCAGGCAGGAGTCGGGTTTCACCTTACGCCCCGGTCGTGGCGTTAGGAAGCATCCGCGTCCAGTGCCTCGTACCAGTCGGCATAGGGCGTGTTCTTCGCCAGGTGGCGGTTGTAGTCGGGAGCGCCGTCGGTCCACCAGACCGGGCCGCGCTCACCCAGGGCGCGCTTGGCCTCGTCCACCGCGGCGCGGGCGGTGCGCAGGGCGGCTGCGTCGTCCTGGCGTTTGGCAGCGCCCACCTGACGCCGCGCGTCCATCAGGTCGTGCGTCAAGGCTTCGCGGCGCTCGCTCGAAAGCGCGGGATCGGTACAGCGCCAGAGGCGTCCTCTGACCACGAAGTAGCGTCCGTCCGGGGTGGTGAGGTAGCGCATGGGGGAGACCCCTTCGTCAGTCGTCGATGTCGAGCAGGGCACGGCAGTCAGGGTAATTCGAGCAGGCCCAGAATTCCCGGCCCTGGTGGCGCCCGCTACGGGCGCGGCGCCGCACCATGGGGGCTTGGCAGTCCGGGCATTGCGGTGCCAGGGCCCGACTCGGCTCGCTCGCGCGCAGGCGTGGGCGGCGCCCGCCGAACACGGCGTCGCGCACGGCACTGGCGGAATAGCGCGCCGCGGCCGGAATCTCCACCAGGCGCAACTGGGCCGCTTCGCATACCGACCGCACGAAGCGGTCCCGTTGCTGGCGGTGACGTTGCAGGTGCGAACGGTCGTTGAGTTCCACCACGGCGTGCACGGCGAGGTCGTCGCGGCGGCAGATGGCGAAGTCGAAGTGCTTGGCGTTGATGCGATTCTGGGCGACCAGGTAGCGGCGGCGGTCGCGCAACGGCAGGGTCTGCACCACGTCGGCGATGCGTACCTTGCCGAACACCCGGTAGTCGTCACCCACGGCTTCGTCGAGTACGGCGAGGAAGGCTTGTTCGGCGGGGGTGAACAGGGCCTCGACCTGGCGATAGGGAAAAGCGGCCTGGCGGCGGCGCTGCCACCACCAGGATGCCCCCAACAGCAGCAGTCCAACCAGGACCGCCAGGGGCAGGTAAGGCTCGTACATCGTGAACTCCAACAGCGGGGCGCCATGATAGTGAGTTCTGGCGCAGGACAGCAGCGGCGGCGACGAAGGGTCAGTCGTGGCGTGGAACCTGGCGCTGCAGGTCGTCCAGGCGCAGCAGGGTCATGGACTTCAGACAGCTCAGGTACTGCAACTGCTGCATGGCGCCGCTGAAACCCCGGGTGGCGGTGGCGCAGCGGGGTGCCCGGTCGTCCTGCCAGAGGCGCTGCAGCCGTTCGAGGTTGGGGCGCTGGGCCGGCGTGGTGGCGGCCAGCACCCTTTGATAGACCTCGTCCAGCCGGGTCTCGGCCGCCGCCAGATCCTGAGCGGCACAGGCGGCCAGTTGGCGCTCATCGCCCTGGCGCTCACAGTCGACCGATGGCCTTTCCGCGGCGTGCACCGAGGTCGCGAGCAGCAGGGCGAGAAGCAAGGAGAGGCGGCGAGCGACGATCATGCAGGAAGGCTGGGTCGAGGGCAGTCCGCCTAGACTGACCTAATTGCCAGGTTCTCACCAGGCACCATCGGTCTCCTGCCGCTGGCCCTGGGTGTCGCGGAAGCTGCGCACCTGCTCCAGCAGCCAGGCGATCCAGCGTTGGACCGGTGCTTCCACCGGACCCTGGGGCAACACGAGGAAGTAGGCCTGGGGCGAGAGCTGGTTGAATTGATCCGGCAGCGGGCGGACCAGGGCGCCACTGGCCAGCAGGCGCTGGGCCAGCACGCAGCCGCCCAGGGCGACGCCCTTGCCCGCCGCGGCCTGCTGCAGGGCCATGCCGCTGAGCGAGTAGCGCGGTCCGCGCAGGTTTTCGCCGAGACCGACGTCCTGGCTGGCGAACCAATCCTGCCAGGCATTGAATCTGCTGCTCGGGCGGCCGGCGCGCCAACCGCCGGGCCATTCGGCGTGCAGCAGGGGATAGTCCAGCAGGGCCCTGGGTTCGGCGAGGGGCGTTGGGATCAGCGCCGGGCTGCACACCGGGAAGATCCATTCGCGCAGCAGCAGACGGGTCTCACCGTCCTGCCAGTCGCCTCGGCCATAGCGAATCGCTGCCTGGGCACCACCCTCGGTACCCAAGGGCACGATGGCGGATGAGGCGTCGAGGAAGACCTCGATGTCGGGGTGCTGCCGTTGAAAGTCTTCCAGCCGCGGCAGCAGCCATTCCTGGCCGAAGGTGGGGGGGGGCGCTGACGGTGAGCACGCTGCTCTTGACCCGCGCCCGGGCCACGGCGCGGGTCAGGCCGTCGAGGTGGGGCGCGATCTCGGCGGCCAGGGCGCGACCCTGCACGGTGAGGCGCACTCCCTGCGGCAGCCGCTCGAACAGGGGTTGCCCCAGCTCCTCCTCCAGCAGGCGGATCTGCCGGCTGATGGCCCCGGCGGTGACGTGCAGCTCTTCCGCGGCCTTGGCAAAGTGCTGATGACGGGCTGCCGCGGCGAAGGCGCGCAGGGCGTTGAGGGGGAGGGTAGTCGTCACGGCAGCCTCGATTTGTCTGAAAAGTGCCTGCGCTCGGTCATGCCGCGTTAAACACCGGCTGGATCGCCAACCCGGCCAGGGTGGCCCCGCCGCAATGCTCATTTACCACTCGTAAACCCGAGCGCGAGCCCGGTCCGCTTCCTCGCCGATTTGATTCGCTGGCGCTCACCCTTCGGGCCGGCCGTTGGCCGTTGCGCCTTGCCCGATCTTCGCGCGGCGACTTCTCAGGCAAGCCTTAGTTTTCCTGAGCCTGACGCCCATTAAACATCGTTTGTCCGACCTATTCAGCCACCGTCACCATGCAGGCTCACTTTTTCCTGGAAAGACGATCATGCGCAAGGAGCTGGATGCCACGGCGGTGCTGGCCATGTTGATGCTCTGCCTGGTCTGGGGGCTGCAACAGACGGCGATCAAGTCCATCGCCGAGCAGGTCGATCCGCTGTTGCAGATCGGCTGGCGCTCGCTGCTGGCGGCCGGGTTGCTCTATGGCCTGGCGCGCTGGCGTGGCATCCGCTGCCTGGGCCGGGACCAGACGCTGGTGCCCGGTCTGCTGGCCGGCTCGTTGTTCGCCCTGGAATTCCTCTGCATGGCGGTGGGCCTGACGTACACCAGCGCTGCGCACATGGTGGTGTTCATCTACACCGCACCGCTGTTCGCGGCCTGCGGCCTGCACTGGCTGGTGCCTGGGGAGCGGCTGTCGGCGCGCCAGTGGCTGGGCATCGCGCTGGCGGGAAGTGGGGTGGTCTGTGCGTTCCTGGTCGGCAAGCCGACTAATGGGGCGAGCTGGCAGGGCGATCTCATCGGCCTGCTCGGCGGCGCCTGCTGGGGCGCCACCACGGTGCTGATCCGCCGCAGCGCCCTGGCCGAGGCGCCGCCGCTGCGGACCCTGTTCTATCAACTCGGGGTGACCGGCGTGCTGCTGCTGGCGCTGGCCCTGCCGCTCGGCAAGCGACTGAATCTGGCCGCGCTGGATTCCCTGGCCTGGTCGAGCCTGGCGTTCCAGGTATTCATCGTCGCCGGCATCAGCTTGCTGGGCTGGTTCGTGCTGCTCAGCCGCTATCGCGCCGCACCTCTGGGCGTGCTGACCTTGATGACGCCACTGTTCGGCGTGCTGATGGGCGTCTGGTTGCTGAACGAAACACCGGGGCCGGGATTTCTCGCCGGTGCGGCCTTGGTGCTCAGCGGTCTGCTGATCGTCAGCTATCCTTCCCGCTCGCGAGTGGCGTCCTGCTGATTCGCCTGGCTTCGAGAATCCGATGTCGTCCACCCCGCTGAATCCCTGGCTGCTGCGTCTCATCCCCCTGGTGTTCCTGGCCCTCTGGTCCGCTGGCTTCGCCGTGTCCAAGGTGGGCCTGGCCTATGCGCCGCCCTTCACCCTGCTGGCGATGCGTTATGCATTGGCATTCAGCGTGCTGCTGGTGGCTTTCCTGATTCTGCGTCCGCCCCTGCCGCGTACGCGGCGGGAATGGGCGAATCTTGCCGTGGTGGGCTTTCTGATCCAGGGCGTCTATTTCGGCATGAGCTATGGCGCCCTGGTGCTGGGTGCCTCGGCCAACGTGGTGGCCATGGTCGCCTCGTTGCAGCCGATCCTGGTGGCCCTGGGCGCTCCGCTGCTGGTGGGCGAGCGGGTGGCGCCGCTGCAGTGGCTGGGGCTGGCCCTGGGCCTGCTCGGCGCCATCGGGGTGATTCTGGCGCGGGCCAGCGTCGCCGTGGAGTCCGTCCCGGGCATCTTCCTGGCGGTCGGCGCGCTGCTGGGCATGACCAGCGCAGTGCTCTACGAAAAGCGCCTGGGCGTGGCCCAGCATCCGGTGACCAACAACCTGGTGCAGTACAGCGTCGGCCTGGTCTGCTGTGCCCCCGTGGCGCTGCTGTTCGAGCACAGCCCGGTGCACTGGGCGCCGGCCTTCGTCGGTGCCCTGGCCTACCTAGTGCTGGCCAATTCGCTCTTGGCCATCAGCCTGCTGGTGTGGATGATCCGCGCCGGCGAGGCAGCGCGAGTCAGCGCGCTGTTCTTCTGCGTCCCACCGGGCGCCGCCCTGACCGCCTGGTTGCTGCTGGACGAGACCCTGCCGCCGTTGGCCTGGGGCGCCATGGCGATCGCCATCGGCGGGGTGCTGCTGGCGACCCGTACCGGCAGGAAGGCGCGCTAGCCGGCTTCAGGCTCGGCCAGGACCACGCGTTCGGCGAGGAAGTCGAGAAAGACGCGTATCCGTTTGGGCATCGGGCCGCCCTGGCCCAGGTAGACGGCGTGGATCTCCTCGCGGTCGCCGGGGTTGCAGTCCTGCAGCACCGCCTGCAGGCGACCCGTGGCGAGATCATCGGCGACCTGGAAGGCCGCCAGCCGCGCCAGGCCGACGCCGGCCAGCGCGAGATGCCGCAAGGCCTCGCCGTCACTGGCCTGGACCGTGCCCGAGAGCGGCAGGGTCAGGAGCTCGGCGCCCTGGTGCAGCGGCCAACCGGGTTGCGCCCGGGCGTAATTCGCGCCCAGTCGGTTATGCCTAAGCAAATCGTCGGGCGTGGTCGGCGTGCCCTGGCGTGCCAGATAGCGGGGGGCGCCGACGATCAGCATGGGCGTCGTCCCCAGTCGGCGGGCGACCAGTTGGGAGTCCTTCAGCCGTCCGGCGCGGATGGCCACGTCGGTGCGGTGCTCCAGCAGGTCGACCACCTCGTCGGTGAGTACCAGGTCCAGGGTCACCTCGGGATAGCGGGCGAGGAAGTCGGGCAGCAGGGGCAAGAGCACATGGTGGCCGAAGGGCACGTTGGCGTTGATGCGCAAGCGTCCGCGCGGCGCGCTGCCCGCGCTACCGCAGCGCTCGGCTTCCTCCAGATCGGCGAGCAGACGAACGCCGCGCTCGTAGAAGGCGCAGCCTTCGGCGGTAAGGCGCAACTGGCGGGTGGAGCGATTGAGCAGGCGGGTGCCCAGGCGCTGTTCGAGCCGGGTGACCAGTTTGCTGACCGCGGAGGGCGTCAGGCCGCTGGCCCGGGCGGCGCTGGAAAAGCCGCCGGCTTCGACCACCCGCACGAAGACCTCCAGTTCGCCGAAGCGATTGACGCTCATCCCTGCACTCCTTTGAATTCAGTTCATCAATGCTGTTCCTGCGGGCAGTCTATTCGCCTTTGGCATGCAACGGCAGGATGGAGCTTTCCCGTTCTGGAGCCCGACGATGACCGTTCTTCCCCTTTCTCCAAGTCTGGCGAAAGCCGGCTCACTGCTGTGTGCCCTGATGACTGGCCTGCTGGCCGGTGGCCGTGTGGAGGCTGCCGAAGACACTCGCTCCAGCCATTGGGTGGCGAGCTGGCAGGCCAGTCCCCAACCGGTCTGGGGGGAGGATTTCCTGTTTCCCACGCAGCTGCCGCACCTCCTGAATGACCAGACGGTACGCCAGGTCGCGCGGCTGAGCCTCGGCGGCGAACGGGTGCGGGTGCTGTTTTCCAATGCCTATGGCCGGCAGCCCGTTCCCCTCGGGCCGGTGACCCTGGCGTTGCCGGCAGCGACGGCGGGTAGTGTCGTGGCGGCCAGTCTCAAGGCGGTGACCTTCGGCGGTCAGCCCACCTCGGTCATCCCCGCGGGCGGCGAGTTGCTCAGCGATCCCGTCGCCCTGCCAGTCGCGGCCTTGGCCCAGGTCGTCGTCAGCTTTTACCTGCCACGGCGCACGCCCATGACCACCTTCCACTGGGATGGCCGCCAGACCGGCTGGATCGTGCCGGGCGATCGGACCCGTGCTCTGCGCCCGGACGCTGGCGACAAGGCGGTAGAGACCACTGCGCGACCGTTGCTGGCGGGTATCCAGGTGCAGACGACCGCGGCTGGTCGCAGTGTCGTGGTCATCGGCGACTCCATCACCGACGGCGCGACGGCCACTCTGGATCGAGACCAGCGCTGGCCGGACGTCCTCGCCGAACGCCTGGCGCCCCAGGGCGTGGCGGTGGTCAACGCCGGTATCTCCGGGGCGCGGCTGCTGAGCGACGGCATGGGGGTCAAGGCGCTGGACCGCCTGGACCGTGACGTCCTGGCACAGCCCGGTGTGGCCAGCGTCATCGTGCTGCTGGGCATCAACGACATCGCCTGGCCGGGGACCGCCTTCGCCCGTACGGCTTCGCGACCGACCCTGGAGGAACTCATTGCCGGCTATCGACAGCTGATCCAGCGCACCCATGCCAGGGGACTCAGGGTCATGGGTGCGACCCTGACGCCCTTCGCCGACGCGCTACCGGACACGCCCCTGGCCGACTACTACCAGCCCGCCAAGGAAGAGCTGCGCCAGCGCCTCAATGCCTGGATCCGCACGGCCGGCGCCTTCGATGCGGTGCTGGATGCCGACGCCGCGCTGCGCGATCCCCACCAACCGACGCGGCTCGCGCCCGCGTACGACTCCGGTGATCATCTGCACCCGGGCGACGCGGGCAATCGCGCCCTGGCCGCGGCGGTGGACCTGGCGGCGCTGCTACCGGGCAGCGAGAGCGTTCCCGTGCCGCGCCCACAGCCCTGAGGCCCGCCCCGGCCTGGCGTCAGGCTCTCAGACCATCCGCATTCCCGCCAGCACCTTGTCCACCGTCAGCGGATAGTCGCGGATGCGCACCCCACACGCGTTGTAGACGGCGTTGGTGAGGGACGCCCCGGCGCCGCAGATCCCCAGTTCACCGACGCCCTTGATCTTCAGCGGATTGGCCTTGTCGTCCAGCTCCGGCAGGAAATGGGCCTCGATGGCGGGGATGTCCAGGTGGCTGGGATAGTGGTAGTCGGCCAGGTCACGATTGACGAAGTGGCCGTGGCGGGTATCGATCACTCCGTCTTCATGCAGCGCGCTGCCGACGCCCCAGATCATCCCGCCGAGCATCTGCGAATGAGCGGTCTTCTCGTTGAGGATGCGCCCGGCGGCGAATACCCCGAGCATGCGCCTCAGGCGGATCTCGCCGGTGAGGGCATGCACCCCCACCTCGGCGAAGAAGGCGCCATAGCCCTGCTGGGAATAGTCCTTGAGCGTCTGCCCCGGCTTGATCTCGCCGATGGCCTGGAGATCGTGCTCGCGGGCCAGTTCGGCCAGGTCGCGACTGCCGTTGTCGGCGATCAATCGACCTCCCACGAAGCGCGCGCTGGCTGGGTCCAGACCAGCCGCCTCGGCCGCCTTCAGGCGTAGATTCTCGCAGGCCAGGTACACCGAGGAGCCGGAGCTGGCGGCACCGAAGGAACCACCGGAGCCGGCCCCGGCGGGGTCGTCGCTGTCGCCCAGCAGGACCTTGACCCGCTCCACTGGCAGCCCAAGGGATTCCCCGGCGATTTGCGCCAGGATGGTATAGGTCCCGGTGCCGATGTCGGTCATGGAGGTCTTGACCGTGGCCGTGCCGTCTGCCTCCAGGCGAACCCCGGCCTGGGACGGCCTGAGCATATTGGCGCGACTGGCCGCCGCCATGCCCATGCCGATCAGCCAGTCACCGTCACGTAGCTGACCGGGCTTGGCCTGGCGCCTGTTCCAGCCGAAGCGGCGGGCACCGTCCTGCATGCACTCCACCAGCTTGCGGGAGGAGAAGGGGATGTGCTTTTCCGGGTCCTGGCTGGGTTCGTTGCGGATGCGCAGCTCGATGGGATCGAGATCGAGCATGACCGCCAACTCGTCCATGGCGCTCTCGCTGGCGAGCATGCCCACGGCCTCGCCGGGCGCCCGGCAGGAGCCTGACTCGGGCAGGTCCAGCTCGACCATGCGGTGTGCCACCAGGCGGTCGTCGCCGGCATAGAGGGTGCGCGAGGACAGGCCGGTGGGCTCGTAGTAGGTCAGGCCACGAGCGGAATGGGACCAGCCTTCGTGGGCCATCGCCTGGATACGGCCATCGCGGTCGGCGCCCAGGCGGATGCGCTGCACCGTGGCGGAGCGATGGTCGGTGATCTGGAACATCTGTTGGCGGGTCAGGGTGACCTTGACTGGGCGGCCGATGGTACGGGCGGCCATGGCGCCGATCAGGGCGTCGGCATAGATCGGCAGCTTGCCGCCGAAGCCGCCGCCGATGTAGCGCGCCACGATGCGGACGTTTTCCTTGGGCAATTGCAGGGTATTGGCCACGCAACTCTGCGCCTGCTCGACGAATTGAGTGGAGCAATAGATGGTCACCCGGTCGCCGTCCCACTGGGCGAGGCTGGCGTGGGGTTCCATCTGCGCATGGATGTGGTAGGGCGTGGTGTAGCGCTCGTCGAGCTTGATCGGCGCCCGGGCGAAGGCGGCGTCGACATCGCCCGAGGCGGTGTCGGTGGGTTGGTCGGCATCCGGCGGCTTCACCGCCTGGCCAAGGTTGGCCGCCAGGTCGAAGACACCCGGCTCGGCGGCGTAGTCGATCTCCACCAGGGCCGCGGCCAGGCGCGCCTCCTCGAAGGTCTCGGCCACCACGAAGGCCACAGGTTCGCCGAAATAGCGCACCTGGTCGCTGTCCAGGTAGGGCTTGGGCCGGGTGAAGCGGCCGCTGTTGTCCGGCTCGCGGGCGGCCTGGCGCGGCGCATTGCGATAGGTCAGCACACTGAGCACGCCCGGCGCGCTCTCCGCGGCGGAGGTGTCCAGGCGGCGGATGCGGCCCTTGGCGATGGTGGCGCCGACGATGAAGCCGTAGGCTACGCGGTCGTTGCGGAATTCGAAGCTGTAGGGCGCCTGGCCGGTGACCTTGAGCAGGCCGTCGACGCGGTCGATGGGCTTGCCGATCAGGCCGCCGCGATTCTCGTCGATCAGGTTGCGGCCAGCGGGTTCATTCATTTCCATGGCGCTGTCCTCAGGCCTGTTGGCGGGCATCGGCCACCCCGGCGCGCAGCACGCGGCGGGTCAGCTCGAGCTTGAAGTCGTTGTGGCCATAGCCACGGGCACCGGCGAGCAGGGCATCGCCCACGGCCGCCAGATCACTGTCCACGGTCTGGCCGGCAAAGGCCTGGTCGGCCGCCGCCACCCGCCAGGGCTTGTGCGCCAGGCCGCCGAAGGCCGCGCGAGCGCTGCGGATGCGCATGCCGTCCAGCTCGACGATGGCGGCCATGGACACCAGGGCGAAGGCATAGGAGGCGCGATCGCGCACCTTGCGATAGACCTGGATGCCGGGCGGCGGTGGCGGCAAGGTCACGGCGGTGATGAGTTCGCCGGGTTGCAGCACCGTCTCGATCTGTGGGGTATCGTCGGGCAGGCGATGGAAGTCGGCGATAGGAATGCGTCGAGTGCGGCCATCGGCCGCGCGGGTCTCCACCGTAGCATCGAGGACCCGCATGGCCACTGCCATGTCGGAGGGGTGCACGGCGATGCACTGGTCGCTGGTGCCGATGACGGCGTTCATCCGGTTGAAGCCGCCCAGGGCTGAGCAGCCACTGCCCGGCTGGCGTTTATTGCAGGGCATGGCGGTGTTGTAGAAGTAGGAGCAACGAGTGCGCTGCAGCAGGTTGCCGCCGGTGGTGGCCTTGTTGCGCAGTTGCGCCGAGGCGCCGGCCAGCAGCGCGCGGGAGAGCACCGGATAGCGCGCCCGTACCCGGGGGTCGGCGGCCAGGGTGGAGTTGCGCACCAGGGTACCGATGCGCAGGCCGCCCTCTGCGGTAGGGCTGATGCGATCCAGTGCCAGACGATTGATGTCCAGTACCTGGCTGGGCGTTTCGATCTCCAGCTTCATCAGATCCAGCAGATTGGTGCCGCCGGCGATGAAACGGCTGCCGGCCTCGGCCCCCTGGCGGCTGGCCTCGGCTTCGCTCTGCACGCGCCGATAGTCGAAGACTCTCATGCCTGGCCCCCCGCCATCTGGATGGCCGCGACGATGTTGGGATAGGCGCTGCAGCGGCAGAGATTGCCACTCATGCGCTCGCGGATCTCTTCCTCGCTCAATGTCATGGGGCCGTCGAGACGCGCCGAGACGTGACTGGGCATGCCGGCCTTGACCTCCTCCAGCAGGGCCACCGCCGAACAGATCTGCCCGGGCGTGCAATAGCCGCACTGGAAGCCATCCTTGGCCAGGAAGGCCGCCTGCATCGGATGCAGGCGCTCTGCCTGGCCCAGTCCCTCGATGGTGGTGATGGCGTCGCCTTCGTGCATGGCCGCCAGGCTCAGGCAACTGTTGATGCGTTGGCCGTTCACCAGCACCGTGCAGGCGCCGCACTGGCCATGGTCGCAGCCCTTCTTGGTGCCCGTGAGGTGCAGGTGCTCGCGCAGGGCATCGAGCAGGGTGGTGCGGCTGTCGACCTTGAGCCTGCGCGCCTCGCCATTGATCTGCAGGGTCAGCGGCAGCAGCTGCGGCAGACGCGCGGCGATGGCCTGGGGCGTCAGGGGCGCGCCACCGCTGGCCTGGGCGAAGGTGTAGCCGGGAATGGCGCTGGTCGCCACCAGCACCGCGGAGGTGCCGAGGAACTGCCGCCGCGACAGGCGCCAGCGTGCATCGGAGTCGGAAGCCATGGTCGGATTCTCATCGTTAGGGGCACATCACGGGAGTTCTGATGACTACCCCGGTGCCAGTGGGGTTCAGCCCATTGGGCTGCCGGCCCGAGCAGGCGGCATACCGAATGTGTCCTGCCCCTTGAGAAGGGCTCTGGATTGGCACTCTCAGCGCTTCGCTGAGCGACTTTCAACGTCACGTTGAATACCGCTGGGCAGGGGTGCTGAACCGCTTCCGGTCGGCGTCTGTCCCTTACCTGAGGTGGCCTTTCGCTGCCACCGCCTATTCCGACCACGGGGGCAATCTGCACCCCGCGGCTTTAACCGTGAGGTCCGCCATGAACGCCACCCCCGCGCGCCAGCTCCAGCCGCTGGCCGAACCCGAGTCCCATACCATCGCCCTGACCCTCAACGGCAAGCAGTTGCAACTGGCGGTCGAGCCCTGGACCACCTTGCTGGACCTGCTGCGCGACCACCTCGACCTGACCGGCACCAAGAAGGGTTGCGACCATGGCCAGTGCGGCGCCTGCACCGTCTTGGTCAATGGCACTCGCATCAACAGCTGCCTGGCCCTGGCGGTGATGCAGGACGGCGCCGAGGTCACCACCATCGAGGGCCTGGCCCAGGGCGAGCAACTGCATCCCATGCAGGCCGCCTTCGTCGCCGAAGACGCCTTCCAGTGTGGCTACTGCACCCCTGGCCAGATCTGTTCGGCCATCGGCATGCTCAAGGAAGGCCACGCCCACAGCGACGCCGAGGTGGCCGAGCAGATGAGCGGCAATCTCTGCCGGTGCGGGGCCTATCGCAACATCCGCGCCGCCATCGAGCGGGCGCGTCCAGACTGCCAGCAAGGGGAGGGCCGCGAATGAACCGCTTCGGTTATGCCAAGCCCAACGCCGTGCCCGATGCCATCCGCCAGCATGGCCCCCAGGCCCATTTCATCGCCGGCGGCACCAACCTGCTGGACCTGATGAAGGAAAACGTCGAGCGCCCCGAGCAACTGATCGACGTCAACGGCCTGCCCCTGCGCGAGGTCGAGACTACCGCCGAAGGTGGGCTGCGCATCGGTGCCCTGGTCAAGAATGCCGAGGTGGCCTATCACCCCGAGGTGCAGCGTCGTTACCCGCTGCTGGCCAAGGCCATCCTCGCCGGCGCCTCGCCACAGCTGCGCAACATGGCCTCCACGGGCGGCAACCTGCTGCAGCGCACCCGCTGCTACTACTTCTATGACGTGGGCACGCCCTGCAACAAACGCGAACCTGGCTCCGGCTGCGGCGCCCGTGAAGGGCAGAATCGCATCCATGCCATCCTCGGCCACAGTGAGCAGTGCATCGCCACCCACCCCTCGGACATGTGCGTGGCCCTGGCTGCGCTGGAAGCCCGGGTCGAGGTGAGCGGTCCGAACGGCGAGCGTGTCATCGACTTCGCCGACTTCCATCGGCTGCCCGGCGACACCCCCGAGCGCGACACCAACCTCGCCGCCGACGAACTCATCACCGCCGTGACCCTGCCGGCCGAGAGCCTTGCCGCCCACAGCGCCTACCTGAAGATCCGCGACCGCGCCTCCTATGCCTTTGCCCTGGTCTCGGTGGCGGCGGCGCTGGAGCTGGATGGCGACCGGATCAGGCAGGTTCGCGTCGCCCTGGGTGGCGTGGCCCACAAGCCCTGGCGCCTGCCGGAGGCCGAGCAGGCCGTGATCGGTCAGATGGCGGACAAGGCGGCCTTTGGCCAACTGGCCGATCGCCTGCTGCAAGGCGCCCAGGGCTTCGCCCACAACGCCTTCAAGATCGAACTGGCCCGGCGCGCCATCGTGCGTGCCCTTACCGAAGCCGCCGGAGGTACCCTGCAATGACCGTCGTCCATCTGCAAAAAGCCGTTCCCCGCGTCGATGGACCGCTCAAGGTCACCGGCCAGGCGCTCTATGCCGGCGAATTCAGCGTGCCGGATCTGGCCTTCGGTTTCGTGGTCAACGCCACCATCGCCAAGGGTCGCCTGCTCGACCTGGATGTCAGCGAAGCCCTGGCTCAGCCCGGGGTGATCGAGGTGCTCAGTCATCTCAATCGGCCCAAGATGGCCAGCTACGACGAGAGCTACACCGACATGGACGCGGCCGACGGCAAGCCCTTCCGGCCGCTGTACAACGACCGCATCCTCTATAGCGGCCAGCCCATCGCCCTGGTGGTGGCCGAGACCTTCGAAGCCGCCCGCCACGCCGCCTCGCTGATCCGCGCTCGCTACAGCGAAGAAGACCACGCCACCGACCTGGCCAAGGCCCGCGATCAGGCCCACGAAGCGCCCATGGAATTGCCGGACAATCGCGGCGACGCCCCGGCTGCCTTGGCCGCTGCGCCCGTGCGTATCGAGGCCGAGTACCACTCCGCGGCGGAATTCCATAACCCCATGGAGATGCACGCCTCCACCGTCATCTACCACAAGGACGGCAAGCTGACGGTGCACGACAAGACCCAGGGCGTGCAGAACAGCGCCCAGTTCGTCAGCAGCATCTTCGGCCTGGGCGAGGGTGACGTGAAGGTCATCTCGCCCTTCGTCGGCGGGGCCTTCGGCTCCGGTCTGCGGCCCCAGTACCAACTGGTGCTGGCGACCATGGCGGCGCTGCAGCTCAAGCGCTCGGTGCGGGTGACCCTGACCCGCCAACAGATGTTCACCTTCGGCTATCGTCCCGAGACCTACCAGCAGATCAAGCTGGCCTGCGACAGGGACGGCAAGCTGCAGGCCATCGACCACAGCGCCCTGGGCATCACTTCGCGTTTCGAAGACTTCACCGAGATGGTGCTGGTCTGGTCCGCCTCGCTCTATGCCTGCCCCAACGTCAAGCTGGCCTATCAACTGGCCGCGCTGGACGTCTACACCCCGCTGGACATGCGCGCCCCCGGCGCGGTGCTGGGCGTCTATGCGCTGGAAAGCGCCATGGACGAACTGGCCTATGCCGCTGACATCGATCCGCTGGAATTGCGCATCCGCAACTTCACCGACACGGATCCGGCCAAGGGCAAGCCCTATTCCAGCAAGGAACTACTGGAATGCTATCGCCAGGCGGCCGAGCGTTTCGGCTGGGAGCAGCGCAGCATGGCGCCGCGTTCCATGCGCGACGGCAACCAGCTGGTGGGCTGGGGCATGGCCACCGGGGTCTGGGAAGCCATGCAGCAACCCGCCACCGCCAAGGCGGTGATGAACATCGACGGCAGCCTGGTGGTGGCCAGTGCCACGGCCGACATCGGCACCGGCACCTATACGGTGATGACCCAGATCGCCGCCGAGAATCTCGGTCTGCCGCTGGACAAGGTGACCTTCAAGCTCGGTGATTCCACCCTGCCCAAGGCACCCCTCGAGGGCGGTTCCTTTACCGTTTCCTCGGTGGGCACCGCCGTGAAACTGGCCTGCGACCAGCTGCGTCAGCAACTGCTGGATGCTGCCAAGGAAATGGACGACTCCCCGCTGGCCAAGGCCGAACTGGAGCAGGTGGTGTTCGCCGACGGCGGTATCAGCCTCAAGACCGATCCGGCCCAGCGCGTCGACTTCACCGCCATCCTCAAGGCTTCGGGCTCGCCGTCCATGGAAACCCTGGCCAGCGCCGAACCGGCGGAAGGCCGTGACGACTACGCCACCGGTACCCACTCGGCGGTGTTCGTCGAGGTCAAGGTCGATGAGGACTTCGGCAGCGTCCAGGTCAGTCGCGTGGTCACGGCGGTGGCTGCAGGCCGCATCCTCAACCTCAAGACCGGGGAGAACCAGGTGGCCGGCGGCATCGTCTGGGGCATCGGCATGGGCCTGCAGGAAGAGGGAATGATGGACACCACCGAAGGTCGATGGATGAACCACAGCCTCGCCGAATATCACTTCCCGGTGCAGGCCGACATCCAGCAACTAGAGGTGATCTTCGTCGAGGAGCACGATGAGATCGTCAATCCGCTAGGCGCCAAGGGCATCGGCGAGATCGGTATCGTCGGGGTGGCGGCAGCCATCGCCAACGCCATCTTCCACGCCACCGGCAAGCGGGTCCGGGATCTGCCCTTCACCCTGGACAAGGTGTTCGCCGACGAGCTGTTGCACTAGGAAGGTAGGTCGTGGGGCTTCGGTAATGGAGCCTTCTCGGCCAAACCCAAGCAACACCCACCTGCACCAGACCACTCCCTTTCCCTCCGGGAGAGGGCTGGGGTGAGGATAGATCGGTGCATCGCTGAACAAAGGGGCCTTGGGCTTCTTCGTCCTTACCCCACCCTGAAACGAAAAAGGCCCGCCTCCAAGAGACGGGCCTTTTTCAGGCAGTCAATCAAGAAACCTGTCGACTCACTCCGCGTGCGACGCGCCTTCGTGCTCGATCTGTTCCTTGTATTCGAGGGCAGCGGCCTCGCTCTGGTAGACGCCGACCAGTTCACCTTCTTGCTTCACGTCCCAGAGATGCAGGCCCAAGCCACGGGCTTCGCGGGACATATGGTCTTCGTCACGTTCGGTTACGGTAATGGTCATGCTGTATCTCCTTGATCGAGCCCGCGCTACGGCTGGGCTTGGTCCCCATACTAGAGCGTTTCGCTTCGGGACCAAGGCACGTCTCAGCAACAAGCCGTTACAACTTCTGCGACAATCCGCCGCAGTTTCCGCGGTCGTGGAAGGATAGCCAGGCTTCATCGCCAGTGGTGAGCCGGCTCCGCGCCTTCGACTTTCTTCGCCTTCGAGTTCCACCCCGTGACCATGCAGACATCCAGAGGCCTTCTGCGTCTCGCTACCTTGGCCGACGTGACGGCGCTCTTCGCCATCCGCACCGCGGTGGCGGACAACGCCTTGACCCAGGAGCAACTCGCCGACCTGGGCATCACTCCCCAAGCCATCGCCACGGCCCTTGCCGCCGAACCCTGTGCCTGGGTACTGGAACTGGGCGGAGAGGTGGTGGGCTTCAGCATGGTGGATCTGGCCGCCGGGGAGGTCTTCGCCCTGTTCGTCCGGCCCGATCGTCAGGGGCAGGGCTTCGGTAGCCGGCTGCTGGCTGCCGCCGAGACGGCCCTGTTTCGGCGCCATGCCCTGATCTGGCTGGTCACCGATGGTGCCTCCTCGGTACGGGCCAATGCCTTCTACCGGGCGCGGGGGTGGCAGCAGGTCGCCCGGCTTGAGGGTACGGATGTACGCTACGAGAAGGCGCGCCTGATCGAGCGGAATGCTGGAGATATCGCCTGATGGACCTGACCTAGCCGGGAGGTTGTCTCCGCGGATGTATCCGTTAACGATTCCGCGGATCTCCTCGTGATCCTCACATCTGCTCCTGTGGGCACTGTCGAAGATGCTCGGGCGCCCTGACCCTGGTCTGTATCGAGCTGGACAAAATCCAGCTGCGCTGGACGGGCCCCGGGGGCGAACCCGCGCTCTGGCGCTTCTCGGCGGCGACCTGCCGCGCCTGCTGTCCGCGCAGTGCCTCGCCCTTGGGAACGGTGGACGAGGGGCCTACCCTCGCACTGGCGGTGGGCAGTCTCGAGCGGACGGTCGAGCGAGTCGCTCCCCTGTTCCATTCTTTCGCGAAGCAGCGGCCGCACTGGTGGAATCCAGCAATAGCGCCCGTTCGCTAATCACCTGGCTGAAAAGAAAACGCCCTCCGAAGAGGGCGTCGTGATCAAGACTCAAATCAGTTGGCGCCTTTCACCGTGCGCCCATTGACCGTGCCTTCCTTGAGGCTGGTCTGGTATTCCTTGCCGTCGCTCTCCTGCTGGTAGAGACGCACCAGCAGATAGTCCCAGTCCTTGGCGAACCACAGCTCGGTCTTGCGGCTGCTCTTGGTGGGATCGCGCACGCGCTCGACCTTGATGGCATCGAACAGGCCCAGCGGGGTGCGGATGCGCTCGGGGCCGATGACGCGGAAGTCATAGGTATCGATGCCGTCGCCATCGACGATCTGGTAGCTCATGCTCTTCTTGCCGTCGGCCACGTCCTGCTGCAGCTTGAGCTGATAGGTCGACTTGTCCAGCAGACCGCGATCCAGGGGCAGGCTGACCGGATCGTCCTTGTCCTTGCCGGTGACCTTCTTGGCGGCCCAGTCGAAGGTCAGCTCGCTCTCGCGGCTCTTGCCCAGGCCACTGCGCTTGTACTGGTAGGTGTCCGGCAGGAAGGCCTCGCCCTCGTGGCGGAAGGTGCTGGACTCGTTGAGGCCCGCCACCAGCATGGAGGCTTCGAACTTCAGCTCCCAGCGACCATCGGCTTCTTTCTCCAGCGAGCGTTCGGCGGAGCCGCTGACCGGCATCTGCTTCCAGTCGGCGGTGTAGCTGGCCGTGAACGGCTGCAGGTCGAAGGCGAAGGCCGAGGCACTGCAGAGGGTGGCCAATAGGAACAACAGACGTCGCATCAGTTTCTCCTTGGATCAGGAAAGGGAGGCTGCGGCCGTCAGCGACGGCAACGTGGCCCCGGTAGGCGGCAGTGCCTCGCCATCGAGCTCGGCACCCAGGGTACCCAGCCGCAGACGACCTTCGGCGAACAACCGCACGGCCACAGGATAAAGGAGGTGCTCGGCGGCGTGTACCCGTGTCGCGAGGCTCTCCGCCGTATCTTCAGGCTGCACCGGCACCCGCGACTGCAGGACGACCGGGCCGCCATCCAGTTCCTCGGTGACGAAGTGCACGCTGCAGCCATGCCAGGCATCGCCGGCATCGAGGGCGCGCTGGTGGGTGTGCAGCCCCTTGTACAGCGGCAGCAGCGAGGGATGGATATTGAGCAGGCGACCCTGGTAGCGCCGCACGAAGGCTGGCGTGAGGATGCGCATGAAACCGGCCAGTACCACCAGATCGGCGCCCTGGGCATCGATGGCGGCCGCCAGGGCCACGTCGAAGCTGTCGCGGTCGGCATGCTCGCGGTGATCGATCACCGCCGTGGCGATGCCGGCCTGGCGGGCCCGCTTCAGGCCATAGGCCTCGGCACGGTTGGCGATCACCGCTGCAATCCGCACAGGTGGCCTCGCAGCGTCGATCAGGGCTTGCAGGTTGCTGCCGTGGCCGGAGACGAGCACCACCACGGCGCAGTCGGCAGAACTCATCCGTGCTGTTTCAGATTGTTCAGCACCACCTGGTCGGCACCGGCGGCGGCCTGTTCGATACGGCCGATCACCCAGGGCTGCTCACCCTCGGCGCGTAGGACGTTGAGCGCGTTCTCGACCTGGTCCTGGGCCACGCAGATGACCATGCCCACACCGCAGTTCAGCACGCGGTGCATCTCGGTCTCGTCGACATTGCCCTGCTGCTGCAGCCAGTCGAACACCGCCGGACGCTGCCAGCTGGCCACGTCGAGCACCGCCTGGGCACCCTCGGGCAGTACGCGCGGGATGTTGTCCAGCAGGCCGCCGCCGGTGATGTGAGCCATGGCCTTGACCGCGCCGGTGTCCTTGATCAGCTTGAGCAACGGCTTCACATAGATGCGGGTGGGCGCCATCAACAGTTCGGTCAGCGGCTGACCGTCGAGCTGGATGTTCTCGATGTCGGCACCGGCCACCTCGATGATCTTGCGGATCAGCGAATAGCCGTTGGAGTGCGGGCCTGAGGAGGGCAGGGCGATCAGGGCGTCGCCGGTGGCGACCTTGGAACCGTCGATGATTTCGGACTTCTCCACCACGCCGACGCAGAAGCCGGCCAGGTCGTAGTCTTCGCCTTCGTACATGCCGGGCATCTCGGCGGTCTCGCCGCCCACCAGGGAGCAGCCGGCCTGTTCGCACCCGGTGCCAATGCCGGTCACCACCTGGGCGGCGACGTCGACGTTGAGCTTGCCAGTGGCATAGTAGTCGAGGAAGAACAGCGGCTCGGCACCGCAGACCACCAGGTCATTGACGCACATGGCGACCAGGTCGATGCCGATGCTGTCGTGCTTGGCCAGGTTCATGGCCAGCCGCAGCTTGGTGCCGACGCCGTCGGTGCCGGAGACCAGGACCGGCTGGCGATAGCCGACCGGGATCTCGCACAGGGCACCGAAGCCCCCCAGGCCGCCCATGACTTCCGGGCGGGCAGTGCGCTTGGCGACGCCCTTGATGCGTTCTACCAGAGCCTCACCGGCGTCGATGTCTACACCGGCGTCCTTGTAGCTCAGCTGGGGTTGTTTGCTCATGAATCCTGGCCTTTAGCGAATGGCGAAACGAGCCGGCTGGCGCCAGCCGGCGATGAGGCGGGCGATTTTACCAGAAGCCGTGCCAAAGCACGCGGCCAGCCGTGGCCTCCGGTCCGGGATGGGATGGCACCCGGCCACCGTGGCGTGGTCACAACTTGGCTGCTTGCTAAGCGCCTGCTCGGCCGGGTCGACTTCGCGCTATCCGCGCGGGCACCTTGCCCGCGAGACAGGCGGCTTTTAAGGTATGCCCCTTGCCCTCTCTATGGAATCGCCATGCGCCGTCTCGTCCTTTCGTTGTTCGCCTCGCTGCTGGTCTTGAGTCCGCTGGCCCGCGCCGAGGTGGTGGACAACCTCTATCAGGTTCGCGAGCCGGTGGCCTCGCAACAGCCGGACGAGCGTACTGCCGCCCTCAAGCGCGCCTTTCAAGTCCTCGCCGCACGGCTGACCGGCAATCCTCAGGCCGGTCAGAATCCTGGCCTGGCCAGCGCCCTGGCCGCGCCGGAAGCCCTGGTCACCCAGTACGGCTATGACGCCGGTCCGCCGGAGGTGCTGGTGGTCAACTTCGATCCGGCCGCTGCCGAGCGCGCGCTGGGCCAGGCCGGCTTGTCCGTCTGGGGCGCCAATCGCCCGGTGGTGATGATCTGGTGGCTCAACGACAGCGACGGCGGCGCGACTCTGGTGGGCGACGGCCAGCCCGCCAGCGCCAGCGTGCAGCGCGGTGCCCAGCGTGCCGGCTTGCCAATCCGTCTGCCCATCGCTGACCTGACCGAGCAACTGGCCGGCACCGCCGCCAACATCGACGCCAACGATCCCACCGCCCTGCGCCAGGCCTCCGAGCGCTATGGCGCCAACGCCTTGCTGGCCGTGCATGCCAAGCCCCAGGGCAATGGTTGGCAGGCCCAGTGGCGCCTGTGGAACGGCGGCGCCGCCGAGCAGGGCAGCAGCCAGGCGGCCGACCAGGACGCCTTGGCGGCGGCCGTCCTGCAGGACGTCGGTTCGCGGCTATCGAAGAAATTCGTTTCCCGTCCGGGCACCACCCAGCCGCTGACCCTGGTGGCCGACAACTCCACCTTCGAGCGCTATGCCCAGTTGCAGAAGGTGCTGGAACCCCTCTCGAGTCGGCTGGTGAAGGTCGAGGGTACTCAGCTGACCTACGACCTCACCGCCAACCCCGACCAGTTGCAGGCGCAGTTGGGTCTCGCCGGCCTGCAACCTGCCGCGGCCCCGGCCGCTGCTGCGCCGGCTATCCCGGGCGCACCGGTAGACGCCAATGCCGCCCCGGGCGCCCCTGCGGCCCAGCCGGCTCCGACTGCCCAGCCCGCACGGACGACCCTGTATTTCCGCTGGCCATAGGGGCGAGCGACGGCCGCTGAAGTGGCTGCTGCGAGGGGGCCGGGTTTTGGTTAGACTTGGCGCCCTCGCGTAACCGCCAAGAGCCGTTCCAGCCGGCATGATGCCTCTACAGCTGCCCCTGGGCATTCGTCTGCGTGACGACGCCACCTTCGTCAACTACTACCCTGGCGCCAATGCCGCGGCGCTCGGCTATGTCGAGCGTCTGTGCGACGCCGATGCCGGCTGGACGGAAAGCCTGATCTATCTCTGGGGGGGCGCCGGCGCCGGTCGCAGCCACCTGATGCAGGCCGCCTGTCACCGATTGGAGGAACTGGGCGAGCGGGCCATCTACCTGCCCATGGGCGAACTGGCCGATTATGGCGTGGAGCTGTTCGACAACCTCGAGCAGTGCGAGCTGGTCTGCCTGGACGATCTCGACGCCCTGGCGGGCCAGCGCCGCTGGGAGGAGGCACTCTTCCACCTGTTCAACCGGCTGCGCGACGCCGGCAAGCGGTTGCTGATCTCCAGTACCGCCGCGCCGCGGCACCTGCCGGTGCAGCTGCCCGATCTCAAGTCGCGGCTGACCCTGGCGCTGGTCTTCCAGCTGCGTCCGCTGTCCGACGAAGACAAGCTGCGCGCCCTGCAACTACGTGCCTCCCGGCGTGGGCTGCACCTCACCGACGAGGTCGGTCGGTTCATCCTCTCGCGCAATACCCGCAGCATGGATGCGCTGTTCGACATGCTCGAACGGCTGGATCAGGCGTCGCTACAGGCGCGGCGCAAGCTCACCATTCCCTTCGTCAAGGAAATCATGGGCTGGTAGCCGCGCCGGCTCCCGCTACTGCTGCAGGCGACCCGCCAGCGTCGCCAGGCGCTTGCCCAGGGCCCGGCACAGCGCCGTCTCCTGTTCGTCCAGCGCGCGCTTGCCATCGGCACCGGCGAAATGGCTCGGTCCATAGGGCGTGCCGCCCCCCTTGGTTTCCAACAGGGCATTCTCGCTGTAGGGCAGGCCGGTGATGAGCATGCCGTGGTGCAGCAGCGGCAGCGCCATGGACAGCAGGGTGCTCTCCTGGCCACCGTGCAGGCTGGCGGTGGAGGTAAAGACGCCTGCGGGCTTGTCCACCAGCGCGCCGGTCAGCCAGAGGCTGTTGGTGCCGTCGAGGAAATACTTCATGGCGGCGGCCATGTTGCCATAGCGCGTCGGGCTGCCCAGGGCCAGCGCCGCACAGTCGCGCAGGTCATCGAGGGTCGCGTAGACCGCGCCTTGCTCGGGTACGGCAGGTGCCACGGCGGCGCACTCGGCGGATACCGCCGGCACGGTCCGCAGGCGGGCGGTCATGCCGCCCATTTCCACCCCGCGCGCCACCTGGCGGGCCATCTCGGCGGTGGCGCCATGGCGGCTGTAGTAGAGCACCAGGACATACGCTTCGGGGGTCATTGCAGGATCTCCAGGACGCGCTCGGGGGGGCGACCGACGACGGCGCGTTCGCCGCGCACGGCGATGGGTCTCTCGATGAGGCGGGGGTGGGCGACCATGGCCGCGATCAGGGCTTCGTCGTCCAGCGCCGGATCGGCGAGGTTCAATTCGCGATAGGCGTCCTCGCCAGTGCGGAGCAACTGGCGCGCGGCCAGGCCCAGCTTGGCGAGCAGCGCGCGCAGGGTCGCGGCATCCGGCGGCGTTTCCAGGTAGGGCAGCACGGATACGGCTAGCTCGCGGCTTTGCAGCAGCTCCAGGGCCGCGCGCGATTTCGAGCAGCGCGGGTTGTGATAAAGGACGATTTCACTCATGGGCTGATCCATAGAAGGTAAGATGCCCATTGTAGCGGGTTGGCGAGGACCGCCGCGCCAGCCCTTGACCGTGCCTTTCGAGGAACCGCCAATGCCGGCCCGCTTGCGTGAACTGTGGTCCTTCTTGCGCTATCTCGCCGACCGCTTCATCGAAGACCGCGCGCCCAACAACGCCGCGGCCCTGACCTACACCACCCTGTTCGCGGTGGTCCCGGTGATGACCGTGACCTTCGCCATGCTCTCGGCGATACCCGCCTTCCAAGGCACCGAAACCCAGATCCAGGCCTTCATCTTCCGCAACTTCGTGCCCTCTACCGGGGCGACGCTGGAGGAGTATCTGCGCAACTTCATCGAGCAGGCGCGGCACCTGACCTGGCTCGGCGTAGCCCTGCTGGCGGTCACCTCCTTCTTCATGCTGGTGACGGTGGAAAAGACCTTCAACGACATCTGGCGAGTCCGTATCCCGCGGCGCGGGGTGTCCAGCTTCCTACTGTATTGGGCGGTATTGAGCCTCGGCCCGCTGCTGCTCGGCGCCGGCTTCGCCATGAGCACCTACCTGGCCTCGGTGGCCCTGGTGTTCGGCTCCTACGGCATGTCCGGCGCCCAGGCGCTGCTCAAGGTCACGCCGCTGCTGTTCAGCATCGCCGCCTTCACCCTGATGTACGCCGCCGTGCCCAACACCCGGGTGCCGCTGCGCCATGCGCTGATCGGCGGCGCCCTGACCGGCGTACTGTTCGAGGCGGCCAAGAGCATTTTCGGTCTCTATGTCTTCTATTTCCCCGGTTACCAGTTGATCTATGGCGCCTTCGCCACGGTGCCGCTGTTCCTGGTGTGGATCTATGTGTGCTGGCTAATCGTGCTACTGGGCGCGGAGGTGGTCTGCAGCCTGTCCACCACCCATCACTGGCGCCGCGCGCCGCTGCCGGCCTTCTTCATCCTGCTCGCCGTGCTGCGGGCCTTTCTGGAAAGGCAGCAGAGTGGCTCCAGCCTGCACCTGGGGCGGCTGCACCAGGCCGGCTGGAAGCTGCCGGAGCATGAGTGGCACGCGGTGCTGGCCTTCCTGCAACAGGAACGCCTGGTGTGCCAGAACGACAGCGGTCACTGGGTGCTCTGCCGCGACCTGCATGGCTATGCGCTGCTGGACCTGCTGGATCGCGCGCCCTGGGCGCCGCCTGCGCCGGATTGCTGGCCGCCCGCCGAGCGCTTTCCCGGTGACTGGTATCCGCGGTTGCGGGAAGCCTTCGCGCGGCTGCAGGCACAACGTCATGAACTGCTCGCCGGTAGCGTGGCCCAGTGGCTCAAGGTCCCGCCGGCGCTGGAAGAACGGGGAGCCCCGCGATGAGGGACAGAGCGGCGCGTCGCGGCCTGATCAGTGGCCGCGTACAGGGCGTCTACTATCGCGAGAGTACCCGGCAGCAGGCGCAGCGACTGGGCGTCACCGGCTGGGTGCGGAATCTGGCGGATGGCCGGGTGGAGTGCCACCTGGAAGGTTCGGTCGAGGCACTTACCCATATGGAGCGCTGGCTCTGGCAGGGACCGACAGCGGCCCAGGTGACCGGGGTGGTGCTGGAAGAGGTGGCCTGCGAAGGCCTGACCGACTTCCAGGTCAGGCGCAAGGACGCCTGACCTGGAGCGGTAGCCCTTAGCGGGCCTTGAGGAAGCCGACGATCTCGGCCAGGGCGACATTCTGGCTGTCGCTGTCGGTACGACCCTTGTACTCGACCACGCCCTCGTTGAGGCCGCGCTCGCCCACCACCAGGCGATGGGGGATGCCGATCAGCTCCATGTCGGCGAACTTCACGCCGGGGCTGGTCTTCTTGTCCCGATCATCCAGCAGCACATCGAAACCCGCCGCTTTCAGCTCGATGTAGAGACGATCGGTCGCTTCCTTCACCGCGGGGTTCTCGTACTTCATCGGCACCAGGGCGATCTGGAAGGGCGCCAGGGCGGCCGGCCAGCGGATACCGCGCTCGTCATGGTTCTGCTCGATGGCGGCGGCGACCACGCGGGACACCCCGATACCGTAGCAGCCCATGGTCAGGAGGGTGGGCTTGCCTTCCTCGCCCAGGACCGACAGCTTCATGGCCTCGCTGTACTTGGTACCCAGTTGGAAGATGTGGCCCACTTCGATGCCGCGCTTGATCACCAGGCTGCCCTTGCCGTCGGGGCTCGGGTCGCCGGCCACCACGTTGCGCAGGTCGGCGACCTGCGGCAGCGGCAGATCGCGTTCCCAGTTGACGCCGAAGTAGTGCTTGTCTTCCTCGTTGGCGCCGATGCCGAAGTCGCTCATCAGGGCGACCGAGCGATCGACGATGCAGGGAATCGGCAGGTTCATCGGGCCCAGGGAGCCAGGGCTGGCGCCGATGGCAGCGCGGATCTCGGGCTCGGTGGCGAACACCAGGGGGCTTGCGACCTCGGGCAGGTTGGCCGCCTTGATTTCGTTCAGCTCGTGATCGCCACGCACCACCAGGGCGACCAGCTTGCCTTCCTCGGCGCCACGCACGACCAGGGTCTTCACGGTCTTCTCGATGGCCAGGCCGAATTTTTCCACCAGATCGGCGATGGTCTTGGTCTCGGGGGTATCGACCAGACGTAGTTCTTCGGTGGCGGCGCCGCGTGCAATTTCCCGCGGCAGGGCTTCGGCCTTCTCGATGTTGGCGGCGTAGTCGGAGCTGTCGCTGAAGGCGATGTCGTCTTCGCCGGAGCTGGCCAACACGTGGAATTCATGGGAGCCGCTGCCGCCGATGGCGCCATTGTCCGCCTGTACCGGGCGGAAATTCAGGCCCAGGCGGCTGAAGACGTTGCAGTACGCCTGGTACATGGCGTCGTAGGTTTGCTGCAGCGAGGCCTGGTTCAGGTGGAAGGAGTAGGCGTCCTTCATCACGAACTCGCGACCACGCATCAGGCCGAAGCGCGGACGGATCTCGTCGCGGAACTTGGTCTGGATCTGGTACAGGTTGATCGGCAACTGCTTGTAGCTGTTCAGCTCGTTGCGCATCAGGTCGGTGATGACTTCCTCGTGGGTCGGGCCCACGCAAAAATCGCGCTGGTGGCGATCCTTCAGGCGCAGCAGCTCGGGGCCGTATTGCTCCCAGCGGCCGGATTCCTGCCACAGCTCGGCGGGCTGGATGGCTGGCATCAGCACTTCCAGGGCACCGGTGGCATTCATTTCCTCGCGGACCACGGCTTCCACCTTGCGCAGCACGCGCAGGCCCAGCGGCAACCAGGTGTAGAGACCGGAGGCCAGCTTGCGGATCATGCCGGCGCGCAGCAGCAACTGGTGGCTGATCACCACGGCATCGGAAGGGGTTTCTTTGAGGGTGGACAGCAGGAACTGACTGGTACGCATGGCTGGGCGGTCTGTCGGTATCGAGACGGGACCGGCATTGTACGGTGGGGTGGGGCAGGGCGTACAGGGACGC
>NZ_LNUP01000002.1:746262-1553445 GCF_001512295.1 Pseudomonas sp. EpS/L25
GATGTTCGGCTGGCTGAAGGAGAGTCGCAGGATCGGCACTCGCTACGACAAGCTGGCAAAAAGTTTCGCGGCGATGGTCACGCTCGCTTGCACGCTGCGCTGTCTGCGCCAGTATTTTTCGTACAGAGCCTAGAGCCTGTTCAAAATCTCGCGAGCTAGAGCCAAACAAGGCGAAAATGGCTGAGGAAGCGGAGTTTACGAGTGGTAAATGAGCATTCCGACCGGGCTGGCGACCCAGGCCATTTTCAACGCCGTTTGGCCGACGTGCAGCAGATTTTGAACAGGCTCTTAGATATGGATTGGCGTTAGCCGTCCGGACGCAACGCTCGGGCGAGCAGGCGTTGGCATAGCGGGTGATCGGGGCGCTCGGCGCGAAACAACGTCCGATAGACCAGCGGGGCGACCAGGCCGTCCAGCAGGCTTTCGAGGGTTGGCGGCGACTCGCCCCGCGCCTGGGCACGTTCGAGCATGAGTTCCAGGCGCTCCCGGGTCGGCTCGGTGCAGCGTACCGCGCAGCCGGGGTCGGTGGCGGCCAGGGCATCCCGGAGCATGGCCTGGCCAGGCGTGGAGGCCAGGTCGTCGACATAGTCTTCGAGCCAGCGTTCGAGATCGCCTCTCAGGCTGCCCGTGTCCTCCGGCGGCTGATCCGGGCGCAGGCGTTGCAGTTCGACGTCGGCCAGCAGGCTGGGCAGATTGCCCCAGCGACGATAGAGGGTGGACGGGGTAACGCCGGCGCGGGCGGCGATCAGCGGCACCGTCAGGGACTCCCGCGGCTGTTCCTGCAGCAAGACCAGGACGGCCTCGTGGATGGCTTGCTGGACCCGGGCACTGCGGCCGCCGGGACGAGATTGCTTGGTGGTCATGCCGACAGAATACCTGCGCCTTAACGCAAGCGCATTGCTTTTGCCGTGAAAAGGGCTCAGGCTCTAAAGCAATTTATTAGCTTTAGGGTTTGACCATGACGTTCTTGCCCGCTGCTCCCGGCACCCGCCTGACCCTGCTTGGAATGGTGCTCCTCACCTTCCTGGCCGCCTCCAGCGCGCCGACGCCACTGTACGCCAGCTACCAGCTGGCCTGGGGCTTTTCCACCTTCTGGCTGACCCTGGTGTTCGCGGTCTATGCCCTGGCCCTGCTGGCCGCCTTGCTGGTGGGCGGGCGGCTATCCGATCACCTGGGGCGCCGCCCGGTGATCCTGGGGGCCCTGCTGCTGGAGATCCTCGCCATGCTGCTGTTCCACCAGGCCGAGGGGCTGGCGGACCTGGTGCTCGCCCGGACGTTGCAGGGCCTGGCGACCGGCATCGCCACCAGCGCCCTGGGCGCGGCGCTGCTCGACGTGGATGCCGAGCGTGGTCCCTGGCTGAACAGCCTGACGCCGCTGCTCGGCATGGCGGCCGGCGCCCTGGGTTGTGGGCTGCTGGTGGAGTTCGCACCGGCGCCGTTGCAACTGGTCTATCGGCTGTTCCTGCTGCTCTTCGTGCTGCAGGGCCTGGCGTTGCTGCGCCTGCCCGACAGCGTGCCGCGTCGGCCGGGCCTGCTCGCCGCCTTGCGTCCCCAACTGGCAGTGCCGCTCCAGGCCCGCGCCATGCTGTGGCGGGTATTGCCGCTGGAGCTGGCGGTCTGGGCAGTGGGCGGCTTCTATCTGTCGCTGATGCCGGGGCTGGTCAAGGCGGCGACCGGTACGACGTCGATCCTGGTCGGCGGGGTGGTGGTGGCCGGCCTCACGCTCACCGGCGCGGCCTGTCTGCATGGCCTGCGCCACTGGCCGGCCGCGCGCCTGCTGCGCCTGGGAGCGAGTACCCTGGTGGCCGGGCCGGCAGTGCTCTGGTTGGCGGTAGCCAGCGGCCAGCTGGGGCTCTTCGCCCTGGGCACCCTGGTGACCGGCGTCGGCTTCGGCAGCGGTTTTCTCGGCGCCACCCGCAGTCTGCTGCCGCTGGCGGAGCCGGCCCAGCGCGCCGGCCTGCTGGCGGCCTTCTATGTCCTCAGCTACCTGGCGTTCTGCCTGCCCGCCCTGGCGGTGAGCAGCCTGGTGCCCCGGCTGGGCCTGACCGGCGCCGCCGAGTTGTACCTGTCCGGCGTGATCCTGCTGGCGGTGCTGGGGGTGCGCAACAGCCTGCCGCGCGCCAGCGTGCAGCCGGGTTAGAGCAGGATATCGGCTGGACCGGAAAGGGCCCGCTCGACGGGGGTGCCGGTGGCGCGCTCCTCGTTGGAAAAGCCGTCGTAAGCGCTCAACGAGCCGAAGTCGATGCCGGTCAGTTGCTCGATGTGCAGCACGCTGCACTGGTAGGTGCGCAACCGGCCGAAGGCGATGGACAGTTCGTCCAGCTCGCGGCGTTGGTCGATGAGGTAGGCGCTGGCGGAGGGTTTGCCATCGTCGCCGAGAAAGGCCACCACCTTCCAGAAGGCCTCGGGAATCCGGGCGTCGCGATAGGGGCGATCATCGGCGCGCAGCACCGGGCCGCTGAAGACGCTGACCCGCGCCTGCCAGCGCCGGGTGTTGGCGAGGATGTAGTCCTCCAGCTCCAGCCAGGTCTTCTGGTTGAAGGCGGCCATCTGCGGCGCGCAGTTGGTGAAATGGAAGGTGTCTTCGTTGGCCCGGGTGGCCGCGGCTCCCCAGTTGGGGTCCTGGCGCCGCACCAGGTGGCCACGGTCGAGCAGGTTGTCAGCATAGAGCGCCTCGCCGAGTTGGGCCTCCAGCGGCACCCGGCCATCGTAGGCCCAGGTGTCACGGCTGCGTGGCACCTCGACGGGCTGGTTGCCGTCGATATTGACCCCGACCCAGAGCGCCATCCGCCGGCTGGCCGATAGGGTGACCGAGAAATGGGTGTAGTCCAGCCGGTCGCCGGAGTCGGGCAGGGGGTATACATCGCTGGCCAAGGCTGCGCTCGGCCGCGGCCAGGGCACTGGGAAATCGCCGAGAAAAGCGGCCTGGTAACCCTGGCGATCCGCCAGGCTGGCGGCCGGGGTGACCCGCGGTTCGGCCGCGCGCAGGCCGGTGGGCTCCGGGAGCAGGGGGCGCAGGTCGGCGAGGCGCGGGCGGTAAGCGAGATCGATGGTGGTCATGGCAGGCCTCGGGAGAATGGGTAAAGGCTAGCGCAGCAGATCGGTATTACCAGGGCATGACAGGCCCGGCTGGCGTGGCAAAGGGTGAACTCGGTCGTCCTACGGCGGTCTCCACCCCGTTATCCACCCGCTATCGAGACGCCCATGAATCGCCTGTCACTGTCTTCACTTCGTCCCCTTCGCCACCGGGCCTGGCTGCTGGGCGTGCCCGGCCTGTTGCTCACCGGCGCGGCCCTGGCCAGCCAGCAGTCCGACGCCAAGGGCTTCGTCGAGGACAGCGAACTCACCCTGCTGCTGCGCAACTACTACTACCTGCGCCAGAACGAAGGCGACGGCCATGGCGCCGAGCCGCGCAACAGCCGCGATCCGCGCAGCTGGACCCAGGCCTTCCTGCTCAACTACACCTCGGGCTTCACCCAGGGCACCGTCGGCGTCGGGGTGGACGCCTTCGGCTACCTGGGCCTCAAGCTGGATGGCGGCGATGGTCACGCCAATACGCCCAACCTGCCGGTGGATGGCGATGGCAGCCAGCGTGATGAATTCAGCCGGGGCGGGGCGGCGGTCAAGCTGCGGATCTCCAACACCGTGCTCAAGTACGGTGACCAGCAGCCGACGGCGCCGGTGCTGGCGGCGGGCGGCAACTGGCTACTGCCCCAAACCGCCCGCGGCTGGAGCCTGGTGAGCCAGGAGGTCGATCAGCTGATGCTCGAGGGCGGCCATTTCACCGCCGGCACGGCGCCACGCATGACCAGCTCGGACGGGGGCATCTACGCGGGCTACGCCGGGGTCGAAGCCTCCTCCGCGAGCTACGCCGGTGGCGTCTACAAGTTCAGCGATCACCTCAGTGCCTCGCTCTACACCGGGCACTTCGAAGATGTCTGGGACCAGTACTACGGCAACCTGAACTACGTGGTGCCCCTGGCCGCCGAACAGAGCCTGACCTTCGACGGCAACCTCTACCGCACCCTGGACGCCGGCAGCGCCAAGGCCGGCAGCATCGACAACACCGCCTGGTCGCTGGCCGCCGCCTTCCAGACCGGCGCCCATACCTTCACCCTGATCCACCAGCGCGTCCATGGTGACGAACCCTTCGACTACGCGGTCTTCGGTGCGCCGGTGCCGGGCTCCTTCGGCGACTCCATCCTGCTCGGCAACTCGATGCAATTCTCCGACTTCAATGGCCCGGGCGAGCGCAGCTGGCAGGCGCGCTACGACCTGGACCTGGAAAGCTACGGCGTTCCCGGCTTGAGCCTGATGGTGCGGCATACCCGCGGCAGCGGCATCGACGGCACCCAGGTGGCCGCCGATTCGGCCTATGCGGGCCTCTATGGCGATGGTGAGAAGGAGCACGAGACCGACCTGGAGGCCAAGTACGTGCTGCAGAGCGGCCCGGCCAAGGACCTCAGCTTCCGCCTGCGCCAGGCCTGGCATTCCGGCAGCCAGAGCACCGGCGGCACCGTGGCCGAGACGCGGCTGATCACCGAGTATCCGTTGAATATCCTTTGAGGCCTGGCTTTGTTGGGCTTCGGCGATGGAGCCGCCTCAGCGCCAGCCTACGAAAGCGGGTGTGCCGCGTAGGGTGGATAACGGCGCAGCCTTATCCACGTCTATGTGCAGTTCATCAGTGGAAAACGCGGCGCGGTGTACCACGCGACGCCCGCCTTGGCATCGCGATACCAGGGAAAAAGCCACTACCCACGCCGGACCCAACCGCCCCCTCTCCCGCGGGGAGAGGGCCGGGGTGAGGGTTACCACACACCAAGACATCGGACTCGCTACGCCCAATCCACGCATCACACCGGAGGTTGGCGCTGAGCACAGCGAAGCCCACCCCCCTCATATCAACCCCCCGCCCGCGACTCCTCCAGCAGCCGCTCGATCTCCCCATGCAACCGCTCGGTGGCCCCCGCACGGTCGATCCACCATTCGGTGGACCAGACGCGCAGCAGCGTCCAGCCCAGGCCCTGGAGGATGGCGCTGCGGGTCTTGTCGCGGTCGCGGGCGGTGGCGGCGCTGTGGTAGGTGGCGCCGTCGCATTCGATGCCCACCAGATAGTCGCCCGGCCGGTCGGGATGGACGATGCCCAGGTCGATGCGGAAGCGCGAGACGCCGATCTGCGGTACCACCTGCCAGCCCTTGGCTCGTAGCGCCTGGGCCACGGCTTCCTCGAAGGGCGAATCGTGGCCACCCAGCGACCCCTTGACCGCCGCGGCCAGGGCCTGGGGACCGCGCTGGGCGAATTCTAGGAACAGCTTGAGATCGCGTACCGCGCGGGCATTGGTGCGATTGAGGTCGATCAGCCCCGGATCGAAGGAGGAGAACACCAGCATCTCTCGCCGCGCCCGGGTCACGGCGACATTGAGGCGGCGCCAGCCACCGTCCTTGTTCAACGGACCGAAGTTCATCGACATCGTATTGGCGCCGGGCTCGGTGGGACCGAAGCCGATGCCGAGCATGATCAGGTCGCGCTCGTCGCCCTGGACCGTTTCCAGGTTCTTCACCACCACCGGCTCGGCCAGGTCTTCGGCGAAGTGCGCCTCGATCTCCGGGTGCTGCTGGCGCGCGCGGTCGAGCAGGTCGGTGACCAGCCGCTGCTGTTCGCTGTTGAGGGTGATGATGCCCAGGCTGAGGCCGGCAAAGGCCGGATCGAGCAGGCGCTTGACCGCCTCGGCGACCATGGCTTGGGCCTCCAGGGCATTGTGCCGCCCCTTGCCCTTGGCGTAGACGCCGTCGACCCGCCGCCATTCCACCGCGCTCGGACGGATCTCCGGCGCGGGGAAGGTGATGAGCTTGCCGTCATAGTAGTGGTGGTTGGAAAAGGCGATCAGGCTCTCGTGGCGACTGCGGTAATGCCAGTTGAGACTGTGGCTGTAGATGCCGGCGCCCAGGCATTCGTCGAGGATGCTTTCCAGGTCCTCGGCGGTGTCGTCCTCGCCGGCGGCACGATCGAAGAAGCGGGTCGGCGGCATCTGCCGGGGATCGCCGGCGATCACCACCTGTACGCCGCGGGCGATGGCGCCCACCGCGTCCCAGGGGGCGATCTGCGAGGCTTCGTCGAAGATCACCAGGTCGAACAGGCCGCCGTCCGGGGGCAGGTACTGGGCGATGGACAGCGGACTCATCAGCATGCAGGGCGCCAGCCGCGCCAGGGCGTCGCCCATTTCCAGGGCCAACTGGCGCAGCGGCTTGTGTCGGCGTTGCTTCTGCAGTTCGTGCTTGAGTACGGCGAAGCCGCCACCCTGGCGCGCCGCGTCGTTCTTCGGCGGCAGCTCGCCACAGAGCCGGGCGCGGATATGGCGCACGGCGAGCTGCTGCAGGCGGTCGTCCAGCCGGCGATAGGCCTGGATATCGCTCTCGTGCTCGGCCGGGACGAAGTCGCGCAGCAGCGGCTCGGCGTCCAGCGCGGTGGCGGCGAACCAGCGGGCATAGGCGGTCTCGAACAGGGCTGCCAGGTCCTCGGCCGGGGCGGTCGTGGCGCGCGTGATCAGAGTTGCCAGACCGAGGGCGTCGGCTTCCTCGCGGACCCGCTGCCAGTCGCACCAGGCCTTGAGGCGGCCCGGCTGACGCAGCAGCGCGGCAGCGGTACGCACCAGCTCGGCGGCGGCGGTGTCACTGGCCAATCCCGCCTGCGCGGCGAATGCCTGGCGGGCGGCTTCGGCCGCGTCGAGGGCCTCGGCGAAGGCACCGCTGGCCGGGGCCAGGGTGGTGTCCACCGGCTGGTCCTCGGGATGCTGCAACCGGCGCGCTGCCGCCTGGCGCAGGGCCAGCAGTTGTTCCGGGGTTTCCGCCAGGGTCGGCAGCGCCGCGCTCAGCTTCTCCGCCAGGGCGCGGCGGGCGAGCAGGGCGTCGAGGTCGCTGCTGACGCCCTGCCAGCCGGTGATGCTGCCAAGGGTGGGCGCCAGATCGTCCAGCTCGGTGAGCAGGGTGCGCTGGCGGCGCAGCCGCGGCAGGTCGGCGGCCACATCGGGTTGGCCCTGGGTTTCGCCCTGGCGGGCGAGATCCTGGGTGACCTGGCGCTGGGCACGGCTGGCAAAGATCCAGAAGCGCTGCCCGGCGGCGTCCCAGGCGGTTTCCAGCTGGGTCAGGGCGACGCGGCGACAGGCTTCGGCAGCATAGGGCACCGACAGCTCGCGCTCCAGCGTCTGGTATTCGCGCAGCAACTCCAGGGCGCGCCCCAGCTGCCGCTGGCGCTCGGCGGCGCCAGGCCCGAAGGCGAAGGCCAGGTCCTGGCCGGCGGCGCTCTGCAGCAGCTCGGTGAACTCCAGCAGGCGCCGGGGCGTGACCTGGTCGGCCAGCGGCAGGCCGAGGACGTCGCGCAGGCGTTGCCGCGCCTGCTGCAAGGCGTGTTGGGTGTCGCGCAGCCGTTCGGCGGCGCTGACCAGGGCATCCTGCCAGGCGTTGGACCAGGGATGGGCTGGCAGGAGGGCGAAATCGACCGCCAGGCTGCGGCCGGTCTCGGCGTGCAGGGCCAGGCGCCGCACGGCGTTGCGCAGCTCGGCCAGGCCCTCGGCGTCATGGGCGTCGGCGTTGGACCAGGCGAGGCGCGGGGTATCAGGGGCGGCGTCGCGCAGGACCCGGCCGATGCTCTGCTGCAGGGTCAGGCCGTTGGGCCAACGTCGGTGCAGGCGCTCCACCACGGCATTGAGGCGATCGCGCAGGCGTTCCACCTCGGCGGCCTCGGCCAGCCATTCCTCTTCGTCGAGGCCATAGCGGGTATCCCAGGCCCGCTCCAGCTGCTTGAGCACCTCGGCCTTGGAGGCCTTGCTCGAATGCAGTTCCAGGCAGAACTCGCCAAGGCCCTGGGCTTCCAGGCGGCGATACACCACGTCCAGGGCGGCGCGCTTCTCGGCGACGAACAGGACCCGCCGACCGAGCGCCAGGTTGTGGGCGATCATGTTGGCGATGGTCTGGGACTTGCCGGTGCCGGGCGGGCCGTCGAGGACGAAATCCTGGCCACCGGCCGAGGCCAGCACCGCCGCCAGTTGCGAGGAATCCGCCGGCAACGGGGTGAAGAGTTCGGCCGGGGTGACCTGGCGATCCAGCTCGCGCTCACGGGGAAAGCCGCCGCCGCTCAGGTAGGCGCCGGATTCCGTGGTGCGCTCCAGCAGGTGGCGCACCAACGGGCTTTCCAGGAGCTGGTCGCTGCGCTCGGTGAGGTCCTTCCACATCAGGTACTTGGCGAAGGAAAACTGGCCCAGCAGCAATTCGCTGCTGACCTCGAAGCCGGGCAGGTCGCGTACCGCACGGCGGACCTTGGTCCAGATGCCGTCCACGTCGATGCCGTTGCCATCGCCGGGCAGCGGGCCGTCGAGACCGGGGATGTCCAGGTCGAAGTCGTGGCGCAGGAGCTCCAGCAGGGTCAGGTTGAAGCGCGGCTCGTCCTCGAACAGGTGCAGGGTAATGCCGCTGGCGGCGCTCTGCCGTTCCAGGCGCACCGGCAGCAGGATCAGCGGCGCGCGGTAGTGCTTGGGATCGTCAGCGGCCTTTTTCCAGCGCAGGAAGCCCAGCGCCAGGTAGAGGGTGTTGGCGCCGCCCTCGTCGAGATCGCTGCGGGCGCGGCGATAGAGTTCCACCAGCGCCGCGTCCAGTTTGGTCGCATCCAGGGGGGCGACCACCTCGCCGCGGGCCAGGGCGCCGCGGGCGTATTCGTCGTCGAGATTCACGCGTTCGCGGGCCTCGTGCAGCACGGCGTCGCGGCCGCTCACCGCCAGGTCCGGCAGCGGCACCAGGCGCAGCGCCCGGCCCTCGGCCAGGCGATCTTCCAGCGCCGCCGGCTCGGGGCAGAGCAGGGGCACGCTGCGGGCGTTGTCCGGCACGTGCAGCAGGCGATTACGGGTGGTGAGGTCGAGCAGCTTGCGCTGCCACAGCGCCAGGCGTCCGACCGGGGTGGTCGGCGCCGCCTCGACGTCCACGTCGAACGCCGGCAACGGCGGGGCTTCTTCCAGGGCCTCGCCCGGCAGCAGCAGACCGTCCGCGTTGCTGGCCGGCTGGCCGGGCACCGCCAGCGGGCGGATGCGTTGCAGGCGGGCACGGCGGACGTCCAGGGCCAGTACGAAGGTCTCGTCGTCCAGCTGGCGCTCGGCCAGTTGCATGGCCTGACTGAAGGACGGCGGCGGCGAAGCGGTGGTCTGGGTGGTCTCGAAGACCAGCAGGTCCTTGAGCGCCACCCGCTTGCGCACCGGCTCGGCGTCGTCGGTGAGCAGCTGGGCGAATTCCTGGGGTTGCAGCCAGACCCCGGCGAAGGCATGGCCGCGGGTGATGACCAGCAGTGGATTGAGGCCGGCCTGTTCCAGCGCCGCGCAGGCGAGCAGGGCGAGATCCAGGCAGGTGGCCAGGCCACCGTCGAGGATGCTGCCCGGCGTGCGGATCTTCTGGCCCTGGCGCTCGAAGCTGGCGGGCGGCACCGCATAGGTCAGCTGCAGACCACACAGCGCCGACCAGAGCGCCGAGCCCAGTTCCCAGACGCGCCGCCGCGAGCCGCTCTCGTACCCGTCCAGCGCCGTGGACTTGCCGGCGCGGCGCAAGACCTCGGCGGCCGCGCCCAGCAGGAGCTCCACCGCCGGATCGTTGGGCATGACGAAGGCCGCGGCCAGCTCGGGCATGCTGTCCACGCCGCCCCACTGGTTGCGCGCCAGCAGCTCGACCAGATAGCGCCGTGTCTGCAGGATCGTCTCGCCCTGGCGCACCGTGAAGGTCAGCTGGGCGACCAGGCTCTCCTGCAGGCTGCCGAGCAGCACGGCGTCGAACTCGAGGTCGCGATCATCGAGATGGAGGGTGCCCTGGGGATCGAGGCGCTCCAGGTGCCAGGTGCGCGGGACCACGAAGGCCGGCTCGGCGGTGACCGTCAGGCTGAGATCGGCCAGGGGGACAGGGCCACTGTGGGTGAGGCGCAATTCACGCAGCACGGGCACCGCGTTCTGGTGCGCCGCGAAGCCGATCTTGCCGGCCAGCACCAGTTCGACATCCACGCTCATCGCCTACCACCCTTGCTTATTGCCTAAGGTAGATGAATGTACAGTAGTGGGCGGGTCGATGCAGCCCATAGCCCGCCTGGGCAAGCGGAAAAAGTCCTTTGGTGACGGGTGGTTGCGTGGTTTGAGGGGTAGGTCGCGGTTCAGCTTGCCGGATGCGGGAAGACCAGGCTGAAATGGATGCCCCGCGCGTCCTGCTCGACCTCGGCACGACCGCCGTGCAGGCGCATGATGGCCGCGACGATGGCCAGGCCCAGGCCATTGGAATCATGGGGTTGATGGCGGGACGGATCGGCGCGGTAGAAGCGGTCGAACAGCCGTTGCAGGTGCGCCGGTGCCAGGGCGGGCCCAGTGTTGCTGACGCTTATCCGGCCGCCGTCCGCCTGCAGGCGAATCTCGCCATCCGGTTCGGCGTAGCGAATGGCGTTGGCCACCAGGTTGCTCAGGGCGCGGCGCAGCATCAGCGGATCGGCGACCACCTGGCCGTCACCGGCCACCACCAGGCGTAGGCCGCGCTCGTCGGCCGGGCCTTCGAAATAGTCGGCGATGCGCGCCAGCTCTTCGTCCAGCTGCAACGGCTGCGGGGTCAGCACCGCCTGGGCGTCGTCGGCGCGGGCGAGGAAGAGGATGCTTTCCACCAGCCGCGAGATTCGCTCCAGCTCCTCCAGGTTGGACGCCAGCAGCGTCTGGTAGTCCTCGGCGCTGCGTACCTGGCGCAGGGCCACCTCGGTATGGCCCATGAGGGCATTGATCGGGGTGCGGATCTCGTGGGCGAGGTCGGCGGAAAACTGCACCAGCCGGCCATAGCCGTCGGCCAGGCGCGCCAGCATGGCGTTGTAGTTCTCCACCAGGGGTTGCAACTCGCGCGGGGCATCGGCCAGCTCCAGGGGCGCGGCCAGCCGGGTCGGGGTGATGCCACCGGCATGGCGGGCGATGCGCCGCAGGGGTGCCAGCCCGCGCCGCAGCAGCAGATAGCCGAGCCCGGCGGTGGCGAGGAAGGCCAGGGTCACGGCGCCGAGCAGGCCCAGACGGAAATCGGCCAGGGTGGTGTCCTCGCTGCGCAGCACATGGGCAGCGGTCAGTTCCACCGGACCTTCGGCGGTATTCACCGCGACCCGGGCCGCACGCCAGCGGGTGCCGTCGGCCAGGGTGCCTTCGCGCAGATCGGCCCGCGTCGGTCGCCGCGTCTGGGGTACCACGACCAGCTCGGGGAGGGCGATCTGCAGCGGATTGGAGGCGATCACCGGCTTGGCGCCGGGCGTGCCGATGAGAAAGACATCCTGCTCGTTGCCCAGCATGTTGGCGAACAGCTGCGGACTGTGACCGAGGGTCTCCAGCGACAGGTCGGTACTGAGCAGGCTGCGAAAATGCGCCAGGCGTCCGAGCAGGGCGTAGTCGGCGCGCTCCAGCACGGTACGTTCCAGGCTGTGGTAGAGGAAGGCCCCCGCGCCGCCCACGGCGAGCAGCGCCACCAGGGCGAAACCCAGGGTGGCGCGCAGGATCAGCGAGGGTGACCGCGCGCTCAAGGCCGCACCTCGCAGACGTAGCCGATGCCGCGCACGGTATGGATCAGCTTGACCGGGTAGGGGTTGTCGACCTTGGCGCGCAGCCGCTTGATGGCCACGTCCACCACATTGGTGTCGCTGTCGAAATTCATGTCCCAGACCTCGGCGGCGATCAGGGTGCGCGACAGCACCTCACCCTCGCGGCGCAGCAGCAGGTGCAGCAGGGCGAATTCCTTGTTGGTCAGGGTGATGAGGTCGTCGCCGCGGGTCACCCGCCGCCGCAGGAGGTCGAGCTGCAGATCGGCCAGGTGGAACTGCTCGGGCTCGCGCACCACGCCACGCCGCAGCAGGGTGCGGATGCGCAGCAGCAGCTCGACGAAGGAGAAGGGCTTGACCAGGTAGTCGTCGGCGCCCAGCTCCAGGCCGCGGATACGATCCTGCAGGCCGTCGCGAGCGGTGAGGAAGAGCACCGGCACGTCGAGCTTCTTGCGCAGGACTTCCATGATCTGCCAGCCGTCGATGCCGGGCAGCATCACGTCGAGGATGATCAGGTCGTAACGGCCATCCAGGGCCAGGTGCAGGCCGTCGGCGCCGTGCTGGGTCCAGTCGACCGCGTAGCCGGATTCGCCGAGGCCCTTCTTCAGGTACTCGCCGGTCTTCTGGTCGTCTTCGATGAGGAGAATGTGCATGACGCCATGGTAGGGCTTTGGTTGTCAGACAGGGGTGACATTTTTGTCATCCGCCGGTCATCTTCGCGACCCCCGCCGGGGCGCAAGGTGGCTGGGCGATTACCTACCCCAGGAGGCTTCATGCGTACCCAGACCCTGCTCCGCGGTTCCCTTGCCCTGCTGCTCGCCGGCAGCGCCCTGCTGGCCCAGGCCGCGCCCATGCCCACCGTCAAGCCCATGCGTGGCACGGTGGACAGCGTCCAGGGCGACACCCTGGCCTTCACCACCCGCAATGGTGCCCACCAGACCCTGATGCTGGATGACAAGACCAGCTACCGCGCCGTGTCCAAGGCCAACCTGGATCGCATCGAAGCCAACAGCTTCATCGGCTCCGCCGCCACGCCCCAGCCTGACGGCACCCTCAAGGCGCTGGAAGTGACAGTGTTCGAGGCCAGCCTGCGCGGCTCCGGCGAAGGCCACTACGGTTGGGAAAACGCCGATGGCAGCACCGGTACCATGACCAACGGCACCGTGGGCGAACTCAAGAAGGCCAACGGCCGCACCCTGACCGTGCAGTACAAGGGCGGCGAGAAGCAGCTGGTGGTGCCGGAAGACGTGCCCATCGCCTATGTCGAGAAGGGTGACCGCAGCCTGCTCAAGCCCGGCGCCAAGGTAGTGCTGTTCCCCGCCGAAGACGGCAAGCACGCCAAGGGTGTAGCCGTCGGCAAGGACGGTTTCACCCCGCCCATGTAATGAACTACCCAAAGCCAGCTGCGCGTCGGCCAAACGGCGTTGAAAAGGCCTTCGGAATGCTCATTTACCATTCGTAAACTCGAGCGCGAGTCCGATCCGCTTCCTCAGGGCCTTCCGCCTTGTTTGGCGCTAGCTCGCAAGGCTTTGAATAGTCCATGTAGTTAAGCGGTCGCCGGGCGACCGCGTCCAACTTTCCGTGGAGGGGAACCCCATGACCACCTCGCGACGGCGTCTGGTGCACCGCTGGCCGGTGCGCCTCACCCATTGGCTCAACGCCCTGGCGATGCCCTGCATGTTCATGAGTGGCTGGGCGATCTACAACGCCTCGCCGCTGTTCTCCTTCACCTTTCCCGCCTGGGCGACCCTCGGCGGCTGGCTGGGCGGCGCCATCGCCTGGCACCTGGCGGTGTTCTGGCTGCTGCTGGTGAATGGCCTGATCTATCTGCTCTATGGGCTGTTCAGCGGCCACTTCCGGCGGGATTTCCTGCCGCTGTCGCCGCGGGCCCTCGGCCGGGATTTCATCGCCGCCTTGCGGCTACGCCTCGGGCACCAGTTGGGTACCTACAACGCCGTGCAGCGCCTGCTCTACTGGGGCGTACTGGCGCTCGGGGTGCTGGTGATGCTCTCGGGGCTGGCCATCTGGAAACCCGTACAGTTGCAGGGGTTGGCCGCTCTGCTCGGCGGTTTCGACAACGCCCGCTACGTGCACTTCTTCGCCATGGCCGGCATCGGCGCCTTCGTCGTCGTGCACCTGGCCCTGGTCATCCTGGTCCCCCGCACCCTGCCGCCGATGATCACCGGTCGGGCGCACGAGGAGGTTAACGATGAGTCGGCGTGAACGCCTGCGCCTGGAACCGGCGCAACAGCGGCAGGTGGAAAATCTGCAACGGCGGCTGCTGCTCAAGCAGGGCCTGACCGTGGGTGCCCTGGCGATGCTCAGCGGCTGCAACCTGCAGGACGGCGACAGCGTCGACAAGGTGCTCTGGTCGATGTCGCGCTTCAACGACCGGGTGCAGGCCTGGCTGTTCGGCCGCGAGCGCCTGGCGCCGACCTATGCCGCCAGCCAGATCACCAATCCCTTTCCCTTCAACGCCTTCTATCCCGAATACAACGTCCCGGAAGTCGACCTCAGCGACTATCGCCTGGAGGTCTCCGGCCTGGTCGCCAACAAGCAGGCCTGGACCCTGGAAGACCTGCGCCGCCTACCCCAGCGCGCCGACATCACCCGCTTCATCTGCATCGAAGGCTGGAGCGCCATCGGCCAGTGGGGCGGGGTGCCCCTGCGCACCTTCCTCGAACGCATCGGCGCCGACACCAGCGCCAAGTACGTCGGCTTCAAGTGCGCCGACCGCTATTACTCCAGCATCGACATGGCCTCGGCGCTGCACCCCCAGACCCTGCTGGCGCTGGACTTCGGCCAGGTGGCCCTGCCGCCGGACTACGGCTATCCGCTGCGCCTGCGAGTACCCACCAAGCTTGGCTTCAAGAATCCCAAGCACATCCAGGCGCTGTTCGTGACCAACGACTATCCCGGCGGCTACTGGGAAGACCAGGGCTACAACTGGTTCAGCGGGATCTAGGCGCAACGTCTGCTGCGCGTCGGCCGAACTGCGTTGAAAAGACCCTGGGTCGCCAGCCCGGCCTAGGCGGCCCCGTCGCAATGCTCATTTACCACTCGTAAACCCGAGCGCGGGTCCGATCCGCTTCCTCAGGTCTTTGATTCGCTAGCGCTCACCCTTCGGGCCAGCCTTTGGCTGTTACTCCCGTTGGTCGTCGTGCCTTGTCTGGGTCTAGCTCGCGAGACGTTGACTAAGCTTTCGATGGCGGAACCCCGGCCCAGGGGCATAGTCGAGATACCACCCACCCTCTACCCAGGAGTCTCGTCATGTCCGCCCATCCCTCGATCGGTTTCATCGGCTTCGGCGCCATGGCCCAGCGCATGGGTGCCAACCTGCGCGAGGCCGGCTATCCGGTCATGGCCTATGCCGAGCACCAGCAGGACGGCGAGCGCCATGGCACCCCCATGGAGCCCCTGGCGACGCTGTTGCCCCAGGCCGAGGTGGTGATCGTTTCCCTGCCCAATGACGCCATCCTCGAACAGGTGCTGCTCGGCGCCGAGGGCGTCCTCGCCCGCCTGGAAAGCGGTCGTCTGCTCATCAACACCAGCACCAACTCGCCTGCGCTGTCGCTGCGCCTGGACGCGGCCGGTCGCGCCCGCGGTATCGCGGTGGTCGAGGCGCCGGTGTCCGGCAGTACGCCGGAGGCGGAGCAAGCCCAACTGGTGGTCCTGGCCGGCGGCGAACCCGAGGCCGTGGAACGTGCCCGCCCGATCCTCGAAACCCTGGGCAAGACCGTGCACCACGTCGGTCCGACCGGGCGGGGCGCGGCCATCAAGCTGGCCATCAACGGCCTGATGGGCGCCGGTCTCGCCGCCCTGGCCGAGGCGCTGGCCTACGCCACCCGCGCCGGGCTGGATGCCGAGGTGCTGTTCGAGGTGTTTGGCGACCTGGCGGTGCTCTCGCCCCATCACCAGCGCAAGCTGGCCGCCCTGCGCGAGGGCGACTTCGCCGCGCAATTCCCGGCGGCGCTGATGCACAAGGACATGGGCCTCCTGCTGGCCGAGCTCAACGCCACCTACCAGGGCGCCCCGACCCTGGCCGCTGCGGCGCAGCAACTGGCGCTGGGCGCCGAATTGCATCCGGATGCCGACTACGTCATCACCGCCGATATCCTGCTGGAAGAAGCCGAAGACGCTGCCACCCACTGATGTCCTTGGCCGCACGCCCACGCGTGCGGCCAAGGACGTCTCAGACGTCGACGATTCCGAGCACCTTTGCGGTTTCGCTACGGCTTTGCCGGCAGGCTGCGGCGTCGGTTTTCAGGTCGACCCCATAGGTCGGCAGGATGCGCCGCAAGGCCGGCAGCCAGGCATCGTCGGTAAGACGCTCGGGGAAGCAGGTTTCCAACACCTCCAGGGCGATGGCCGCGGCCGTCGAGGCACCCGGGGAGGCGCCGAGCAGCGCGGCGATGGATCTGTCCGCGGCGCTCACCAGTTCGGTGCCGAATTCCAGTTCGCCCTTCTTGCTCAACAGGCCATGCTGGCCAGTGGGCTTGATGGTCTGCACCCGCTGCCCGGCCACCGCTTCCTGCCAGTCGCGTTTCATCGCCAGGGGGAAGAACTGCTGCAGCATGGCGAATTGCTGGCTGGAGCTCTGGAAGATCTGCCCGATCAGGTACTCGGTCAGGTCCAGGTTGTCCTTGGCCACGTTCAGCAGCGGCAGGATGTTGTCATGGCGCAGCGAGGTGAAGAGATCGGTCAGGGCGCCGTGCTTGAGGAAGCGCGAGGAGAAGCCCGCATAGGGCCCGAACAGCAGCGAGCGCTGGCCGCCGACGATGCGGGTATCCAGGTGCGGCACCGACATGGGCGGCGAGCCCGAGGGCGCCTTGCCATAGACCTTGGCCTGGTGCCGTTCGGCCAGGGCCGGGACGTCGCAGCGCAGCCAGATGCCGGAGATGGGAAAGCCGCCGAAGCCATGGCCTTCCGGGATGCCGGATTTCTGCAGCAGCGGCAGCGAGCCACCGCCCGCGCCGATGAAGACGAACTTGGTGGTGACCTCCGCCCGCCCGCCGTGCTCGACGTCCTCCACCGTCACCCGCCAGCGACCGCCGTCGGTGCGGGCCAGGTCCACCACCCGCTGGTGATAGTGCACGGCGAAACCCGATTGCTGGCTGAGCTGGCGCACCAGCAGATGGGTGAGGGCGCCGTAGTCGACATCGGTGCCGGTCACCATGCGCGTCGCGGCCACCGGTTCGTCAGCGGTGCGGCCCTCCATGACCAGCGGCGCCCACTGGGCGATCTGCGCGCGGTCCTCGCTGTACTCCATGCCGTGATAGCAGTGGTGGGCGCTCATGGTGCGATGGCGCTCACGCAAGAAGGCGACGTTCTCCGCACCCCAGACGAAACTCAGGTGGGGGCAGGCATGGATGAAGGCCTGCGGGTCCGGGATGGCGCCCTTGCGGACCAGGTAGGCCCAGAGCTGACGCGACAGATCGAACTGGGTGTTCACCTTGAGCGCCTTGGCGATGTCGACGCTGCCGTCGTCCCGTTGCGGGGTGTAGTTCAGTTCGCAGTTGGCGGCGTGGCCGGTACCGGCGTTGTTCCAGCCCTGGGAACTCTCCTGGGCGCAGTCGTGCAGGCTCTCGAACAGGGTCACGCTCAGGCCGGGGTCGAGTTCCTTGAGCAGGGTGCCCAGGGTGGCGCTCATGATACCGGCGCCGATCAGGACGACGTCGGGTGAAGCCGTGGAAGACAGGGACATGATGGGTTGCTCCAACTCAGGCGGCGGTATGGGGGACGAAGCGCAGGTCGGCGCTGGGATCGTAGATGACGTAGGCGCGGCGCCAGGGCTCGTCGCCGAGTAGCTTCCAGCGGTGCCCGGAGCCGGTGTCGTCCTGGGCCAGCAGCACGTCGCCGGGTCGCAGCACGAAGGTCTTGCCCGACTTGACCTCGAACTCCAGGGTGCCGCTCAGGGTGATGACGAATTGCGGCTGAGGGTCCTGGTGCCACGCGAAGGAGCCCCCCGCGGTGGTTTCCTGGAAGGACAGCTCGCTGACCGGGATCGGCAGGCCCGAGGCCTTGCCGTGCAGGCCTTCGCCCAATTCCAGGTGCCCTTCCTCGAACAGCGAATCACCCTCGCTGCCGGTCCAGAGCCGTACACATCGAATGGCCATTTCCGTCTCCTGAAACATCGGTGGGGTTGCTAGGGGGCGGGTTTGTCTGACGACTCAGGGCACCCGCCGGGCCCTGACGCCCTGCAGCGCACCGGCCCGCTACAAGCTGGCGGCCAGCACGATGCCCAGGGCGATGCACGGGATGGCGAGCAGGGTGCTGAACAACACGCTGCGCGCCGCGTCCTCGGTGTAGACGCCATGAGCCATCGCCAGGGTGGGTGCCGCCGTGGCGGCCGGCAGCACGCCGAGCAGGAACACTTGCCGGAGCAGCTCGCCCTGTAGCCCCACGGCCAGGCCGACGCCCAGCATCACCAGGGGTTGCAGCAGATTCTTCAGCACCACGTTGAGCAGGATGTCGCGATCCAGGCTCGGCCGGATGCCCGACAGGATCAGGCCCAGGGTGAACAAGGCGACGCCACCGGCCGCGCGGCCGATCTCGTCCGTCGCCGTCACCAGCAGGTGAGGCAGTCGGATACCCAGCAGCGCGCAGATCAACCCCAGCAGCGGCAGGATCACCAGCGGCTGGCGCAGCGCCTTGCCCAGCGCCTGGCGGGCGCCCCCGCCACTGAGCAGCAGCAGCGACAGCGGGATGACCACCAGGGTGAAGATCAGATTGCCGACGATCACCGCCAGCACGGCGGAGGGGCCGATGGCGGCGGTCAGCACGGGCGGCCCGCAGTAGGCCATGTTGGGAAAGGCCACCGTGATGCCCCGCATGGCGCCTTCGCGCCAGGTCCGGCCACCGCGGTAGCGACCGAGCAGCAACCCCAGCAGCCAGACCCCGATCAGACCCGCGGCCAGGCTGGCCACATAGGGCAGATTGAGGATCTGCTCGGGGCGGGTATTGGCGGCGGCGAGGAACAGGGCGATAGGCAGGGCGAAAATGACCACGAAGGTCGCGAGGGTCTTGCTCGCCGCCTGGGGCAGGACGCCCCAGCGGCCGGCGCACCAGCCGAGGAGGGTGACGAACACGATGGGGGCGAGCGCCTGTCCGATGGTCTCGATCATGACCGTGGCCCCGCGAGCGCTGGGGATGCGCCAGGAAAATCGGGGAATGGCGTTGGATCGTCGAGTGAACTGCTAGACATCCGAAACTCCTGTGCCTGCCCGGTGCGGGTCTTCGATTGAGGAAGCGCTGTGGTCTTCATGCCGAGCCTTCGCAACGCCTGTCGCTGCGCCTGAAAGGCTCTGCAATCGAGGTTTACTCCTTCTAAGAGGGTCGATTGACATCTTTGTTTACAGGTTTTATGCGACATTTTGTCGCATTTAGACGTTTGTCGGATTCCTTTCACGGGTTTCATATGGGCGCGGAAAGGCCGGCGCTACCGGCATGCACCGCCAGCTGCCTTGCTTTAAGCTGCAGCGGCAGGGCGGAGGCCGGATTCCGGCGAATCCTCGCCCCATGCGCTGCTTACCTCGTGAGGGAAAGGGCATGTCGCCGACCACTCCCCGTTTCTGGCGCGATCCCGCGCTACCCTTCCTGGAGGCACGAGCCATCGCCGATGGCCGCGGCCTCTGCTACGCGCCGCACTCCCACGAAACCTTCTCGGTAGGCGTGGTGCTGGGCGGCGAAAGCCGTTACGTCAACGGTCCCACCCGCGAATGGGTCGGTCGCGGCACCCTGGTGCTGATGAATCCGGGAGAGGTGCATGCCTGCAATCCGCGCTCGGACCAGGCCTGGCGCTATCTCATGCTGTACCTGGACCCTGGCTGGCTCGCCGCGGTGCAAGGCCGGGCGGGCAGCGACTTCCAGCCGTTGGCTGCCCAACTCGCGCACGATCCTTGCCTGACGGGCGGATTGGTACGCCTCTATCGCCGCCTGCTGGATGTGGCGACCGGCCCCTTGGAGCGGCAGAGCCACGCCTGGGACTACGCGAGCACCCTGCTGGAGCGACTCGGCGCACCCCGCCCACCGCTGAGCGATGCCGCGGACCCGCCCCGCCTGCGCCTGGCCGCCGACTATCTGGCCGACCGCTGCGCCGAAGCCATCAGCCTGGACGACCTGAGCCAGGCGGTAGGACTCTCACCGACCCATCTGATCCGCAGCTTCAAACGGCGTTACGGCCTGACGCCCCACGCCTACCTGATCGACCAGCGCATCCGCCTGGCACGCCAGCGCCTGCGCCAAGGCGAGGAGCTGGCCGAGGTCGCCCTGGCCACCGGCTTCGCCGACCAGGCCCATCTGCAGCGCACCTTCAAGCGCCTGGTGGCGGCTACGCCCGGCCAGTACCGCAGCGGTTCAGCCCTCCCACAGCAGTGAGACGGCGCAGAGCACCAGCAGGGCGGCGAGCCCGCGATTGAGCAGGCGCAGTCGTGCCGGCGCCAGGGCGCGCCCGCGCAGCCATTCGCCCGCTACCGCCCAGCACGCCAGGGAAGCGAAACAGATCACCAGATAGAGCCCGGCGAACAGTGCCAGGCGCAGGCGATCCTCGCCGACGAACAGCGCCACCCCCGCCGCCGCCGCCAGCCAGGCCTTGGGATTGAGCCATTGCAGCAGAGCGCCATCGCGAAAGCCCGGACAGTCATCCCGTGGGCGGCTGCCCAGGTCGCCCGCCGCCCGGGCCAGCTTCCAGGCCAGGTAGAGCAGGAAGAGCGCGCCGGCCACGCGCAGGACGTCGAGCAGCCGTGGCCAGGCCGTCAGCAGCTCGTGCAGGCCGAAGCCCACCGCCAGCAACAGCGCGACGAAGCCCAGGGTCGCCCCGGCGACGTGGCGCAAGGCTGGACGCCAACCGTGGGTGAGTCCGGTATTGAAGCCCACCAGGTTGACCGGGCCAGGGGATAGGGAAGCCACCAGAGCGAAGGCGGCCATGGACAGGATCAGCGTCATCTCGAAGTCTCTCGCTAAGGGAGACTCGAACGCTAGCCGGTCGCGTCAGCGGCGGTATTGAAGAAAATCACCCTGCAGTGACCGACGGAAGGCGGGAATTCAAGGCGCTGCCAGGGCGTCCATTGTGGCGAGCCCAGCGCTCCCCCGGTGGTTTCAACGTCGCTGTCGGCCACCGGGGATTTTCCTTGGCTAATTCGCCAGCGGCAGGGTGAAGCTGAAGGTACTGCCCTGGCCGAGGGCGCTGGTGACGGTCAGGGTGCCGCCGTGGGCCTCGACGATACCCTTGGCGATGTAGAGGCCCAGGCCGTGGCCGGTGGGGTTGTCTTCCTGGACGTGCCAGAAGCGCTCGAACACCCGGGCCTGCTGCGCCTGGCTCATGCCGCGACCGTTGTCGCTCACGCTGATCTCGGCCATGTCGTCGAGGCGCCGCATGCTCAACTGCACCAGGCCACCCGGTGCGGTGAACTTGATGGCGTTGCCCAGCAGATTCATCAGTACCTGGAAGATGCGCTCGGCTTCCACCAGCACCTGGAGCTCCGGATCGGCGGCGTATTCCAGGCTGATGTTCTTGATCTCCGCCAGCGGTCGCGACAGCAGGATGGGTTGCGCGCAGACGTCCGCCAGGCGCGCGGGTTTCAGATCCAGCGCGAGTCGATCCGATTCGATCTTCGACAGGTCGAGCAGATCATTGATCAGAGCGTTCATGCGATTGGCGGCCGTCTCTATGACCTCCAGGGAACTGGGCAGCCGGTCATCGCCCAGATCCAGCTTTTCCAGTTGCCGCTGCAACATCCCGACCTTCATCAGGATGATGGTGATGGGGCTGCGCAGATCATGGGAAACCGCCGCGACGATCTCGTCGCGCAGTCGCACGGCCTGGCGCTCGCGCTCGACCTGACGCGCCAGATCCAGCTCGATCGCCGAGCGACGTAGATCCTTGGCGGCAAAGAGATCGGCCGGGCGCCAGCGTTCGGAGCGCAGGCGTACCAGCTCCTTCCAGGCATCGAAGGAGCGTCGCGGATGCGGATAGTTGAGCCCCGGGCCCGGCGCGGGCGACGTGGCTTCCAGCTTGGCCGGATTGCCGCTCCAGACCACGGTGGTGACGATCTCGGGGCGGAACCAGAGCACCAGATTGCGCACTGGCTTGGGTAGCGCCAGCGCCAGGACACCGCTGGCCCTGTCGCTGTAGCGGCGGGCTTCGGGCAGTTCATCGGCCAGGCAACGCGTCGCATAGATGCCCGAAGCGTCCATCTCGGCGGTCACCCAGGCGGCGAGGATACGGATGTCTTCCGCACTCGGGCATTCGCCCAAGGTGCTGAGTTCATCCTCCACCAGCACCGCCACACCGGCGGCATTCACCAGCTCCAGGAGATCGGTGGGTCTTTCGCTGAGGCCGCTGAGCATCTCGCCACGGCTGTCGCACATGCCCTGAATCAAGGCCGCCAGTTGCGCCTCGCGGGCATCGATCTCGCATTGCACCTGGCGATTTTCCAGGGCGCGGATCATCAGCGATACCAGCACCCCGACCGAACGGCAGGCCATCCGCGTGCGATAGGGAAGATAGAGGGGCTCGCGATGGCCACAGCTGATCAGCCCCCAGAGCTTGTCGTCGCTGATCAGCGACACGCTCATGGAGGCACGCAGGCCTTGGTTGCGCACATACTGGCAGTGGATGGGCGATACGCTGCGCAGCACGGCATGGGTCAGATCGATGGGGTCGCGCTCGGTGCCATGCAGAAAGGCCGGTACCAGCGGGATCGCCTCGTACTGGGCGTCGGGGATGTTGCGAATCCAGTTCTCGTGATAGAGCGCCCGGGCCTGGGCGGGAATGTCGCTCGCCGGAAAGTGCATGCCCAGGTAGCTGTCGATGTCGTCGACTCGATCCTCGGCCACCACCTGGCCATCGCCGCCGTCATCGAAGCGATAGACCACCACCCGATCGAAGCCGGTCAGGGCGCGCACCTCGCGCACCGCACCTTCGCACAGCTCGGGCAGGGTACGGGCCTGCTGCAGGCGGGCCAGGGCGCGGGCCAACCCGGCGGGTTCGACGCCGCCATGATCCTCCGGCTCGAACTCCAGGAACACCAGGCCATGGCTGCGATGCAGGATCACGTCCATGTCGCGGACCGGCCGTATCCAGCTCAGCGGATTGGCTTCCTCCAGATGCTCCAGGGTCAGGGCCTGCCGCACCTGCTCGAACAGCTCCAGGGGCAGCACCTGCTGCAGAGGTCGATCCAGCAGCTCGACCTGCGGCTTGCCGAGCAGCTCGGGCAAATTACGGCTGACATGCTTGATCCGCCCCTCCGCCTCATCGAAAGCGAGGAGGTAGCCGTGTGCCTGGATGGCGCCTGGAATGCGGATCGGCTCGCTTTCGCAGCTTTGCAGGGACTGACCGGAGGGGGCAGCAATCATGCGACTGTCTCAGATGAACTCTTGAATGTGACCACGCGCCGCCGCGCCTGTTGAAGTCATAGCGTCGAATCCGCACCAGTGTGACGTAGGTCACCTCATGGCACGGAGCCTTTTAGTCATTCTTTCATATGATTGCTTCGATAACGATTTTTACGATCATTTTTTTGAGGAGATGCGCGCCAGCGCTCGCGCTTCGCCGTGGCTGGTCTTGGTCGACGGGGGCGGTATCATTGGCCTTTGTCCAGAGTTCAGCCATGGCCCGCTTTCGTCCGCTACCCATCATCGACCGCAGTCGGGACGACCTCTTCATGCGCGAAGCGCTGGTGCTGGCGGAGCAGGGCGCTGAGCAGGGCGAGGTGCCGGTCGGTGCGGTAGTGGTAATGGATGGCGAAATCATCGGCCGCGGCTTCAATCGCCCCATCGGCGCCCACGACCCCAGTGCCCACGCCGAAATGGAGGCCATTCGCGCCGCAGCCGCGCAGCTGGCCAACTACCGACTACCCGGCGCCACCCTCTACGTCACCCTGGAGCCCTGCAGCATGTGCGCGGGCCTGATCGTGCACAGCCGCATCCAGCGCCTGGTCTACGGCGCCAGCGAGCCGCGCGCCGGCATGGCCCAGAGTCGCGGGCGCTTCTTCGAGCAGGACTTTCTCAATCACCGGGTGCTGGTGGAGGGCGGGGTGCTGGCGGAGGCCTGTGGCCAGGTATTGACCGACTTCTTCCGGGCACGGCGCACTCCGCCGTCGGGCGAAGGTTAAGCCGCCAACTCACGCATCCGCGCCAGCACGGCATTCAGCCCGTTGCTGCGCGACTGCGACAGCTGTCGCTCCAGACCCAGCTCGGTGAGCCAGCCATGGATATCGAGCCGCGCCAGCTCCTCGCGGGTGAGACCGTTGGCGCGCACCAGCACCACGGCGAGCAACCCCTTGAGCACCCGGGATTCGCTACTGGCACGGAAGAAATGACGGTCGCCCCGGGCTTCATGGGTCAGGCGCACCCGGCTTTCGCAGCCCTGCACCAGGTCTTCGTCACGCTCTTCCAATACCGCGGGCAAGCGCTCCGCCCATTGCAGCAACAGGCGCGAGCGTGCCTCCCAGCCCTTGGCGATGACGAAGGCGCGGCGCGCTTCCGCCGCATCAAGAAGCAGATTCATCGCAACAGCTCCAGGGCATTGTCCAGCGCGGTAAAGAAGCGCTGCAAGTCGCCGGCATCGTTGTACAGACCCAGGGAGACCCGCAGCGCACCGGGCGCCTGCAGCGTCTGGAACAGCGGCATGGCGCAGTGCTGACCGGCACGCACGGCGATGCCCTGTTCACCCAGCAGGTGGGAGAGGTCGCCGACATCGATGCCCGCGACCTGGAAGCTGGCCAGGGCGATTTGGGGTTCACCCAGCACCTGGACGCCGTCGCGGGCAGCCAGCCCGGCCAGCAGCTTCAGACTCAGCGCCTGCTCGTGACCGCGGATGAGCGTCTCGTCCTGCGCCTGCAGCCAGTCCACCGCCGCGCCCAGGGCGATGGCCGCGCCGATGGGTGGCGTCCCCGCCTCGAAGCCCATGGGCGCGGCATGGAACCGGGCCTCGCTGAAGGTGGTGTGCTGCACCATCTCGCCGCCGAATTGCCAGGGCTTGAGCTGCGCCAGGCAGTCGGCCTTGCTCCAGAGCACGCCGATGGCTTCCGGCGCATAGAGCTTGTGGCCGGAGAAGACATAGAAGTCGGCATCGAAGTCGCCCGGGCGATGGCGGCCATGGACGGCACCCTGGGCGCCGTCCACCACCAGCCAGGCCGGCGAACGGGCCCGCACCAGCTCGGCGAGTTCCGCCAGCGGTTGCCAGGTGCCGAGCACGTTGGACAGCTGGCTGACCGCGACCACGCGGGTCCTGGGACCCAGCAACCGCACGGCGGCCTCCAGGTCAAGATGACCGCTCGGGGTCAGGGGGATGACCTTCAGGTGCAGGCCCCGGCGCCGGGCCAACTGCTGCCAGGGCAGCAGATTGGCATGGTGCTCCAGGGCGCTGATGAGGATCTCGTCACCCGCCGCGAAAGCATCTTCAAGACCGTAGGCCAGCAGATTGAGCGCCTCGGTCGCGCCGCGGGTCAGCACCACCTCGTGCGGCGAGGCGGCGCCCAGCCAGGCGGCGATCCGCCCCCGGGCGCCTTCGTAGGCGGCGGTGGCGCGCTCGGCAGCCCAGTGCTGGGCGCGGTGCACATTGGCCGCGCCCAGGCGGTAGCTGGCCAGCAGGGCATCCAGCACCACCTGGGGCTTCTGCGCCGTGGCGGCGCTGTCGAGGTAGGTAATGCCGTCGGCGGCGAAGGCGGCGAAGGCCGGAAACTCGGCTCGCCAGGGGGAGGGTAGCGACATGGCGACAACTCCGGGGTAGCCCGCCCGTGGCGGGCTGCCCGGTGGTGGACTCAGTTGTGCGCGTGCAGCGCTTCGTTGAGTTCGATGGCGGTCTTGTTGGTCTTGCATTCGACCGCGCCGGTTTCCGAATTGCGGCGCAGCAGCAGATCGCTCTGACCGGCCAGCTCGCGCGCCTTGACCACCCGCACCAGCTGGTTCTGGTCGTCCAGCACGGCAACCTTGGTACCCGCGGTCACATAGAGACCGGACTCCACGGTGCAGCGATCACCCAGCGGGATGCCGATGCCGGCGTTGGCGCCGATCAGGCAGCCTTCGCCGACGCTGATGATGATGTTGCCACCGCCCGACAGGGTGCCCATGGTGGAGCAGCCGCCGCCCAGGTCCGAGCCCTTGCCGACGAAGACGCCCGCGGAGACGCGGCCTTCGATCATGCCCGGGCCGGCGGTACCGGCGTTGAAGTTGACGAAACCTTCGTGCATCACCGTGGTGCCTTCACCCACGTAGGCGCCCAGGCGTACCCGGGCGGTATCGGCGATGCGCACGCCGGCCGGCACCACGTAGTCGGTCATCTTGGGGAATTTGTCCACCGAGAAGACTTCCAGCAGCTTGCCGCGCAGGCGGGCTTCCAGTTGCTCGGCCGGCAGCTCGGCCAGGTCCACCGCACCCTGGTTGGTCCAGGCGACGTTGGGCAGCAGGGCGAAGATGCCGCTCAGGTTCAGGCCGTGGGGCTTCACCAGACGATGGGACAGCAGGTGCAGCTTCAGGTAGGCCTCGGGGGTGGAGGCGGGGGCGGCATCTTCGGCCAGCAGGGTGGCCACCAGCGGCTTGGTGCTTTCGGCCAGGCGGGTCAGCAGGGCCGACTGCACGGCATCGATGCCCTTGAGCGCCTCGGCCAGACCACGGGCCTGGGCAGGCGCGAAGGCGATGGCCTGGTTGCCGCCCTGGTAGTCGAGCAGGGGCGCGACCGCCGCCACCAGCTCGGGAGCGGGATTCAGCAGGGGCTGTGCATAGAAGACTTCCAGCCAGGCGTCCTGGCGATTCTGGGTGCCGACACCGAAGGCGATACTGAAGAGGGCATTCGACATAAGACTGTTCCTTTGCAGAGGCACCGATCCGGGCGGTGCGAAATGTGCGGTAGTGAGGGCGGTGGCCGCGGGGTCAGTTCAGGGCCGCGGCATAGAGCTCGGGCTTGAAGCCCAGTAGGGTACGGTCGCCGAGATCGAGCACGGGTCGCTTGATCATCGAAGGCTGCGCCAGCATCAGGTCGATGGCCCTGGCGGTATCCAGGTCGGCCTTCTGGGCCTCGTCGAGCTTGCGGAAGGTGGTGCCGGCGCGATTGAGCACCTTGTCCCAGCCATGTTCCGCGCACCAGGCTGCCAGCCGTTCGCGGTCGATGCCGCTCTGCTTGTAGTCATGGAAGTGATAGGCCTGGCCATGCTCGTCGAGCCATTGGCGGGCCTTCTTCATGGTGTCACAGGCCTTGATGCCGTAGAGGCTCAGGCCACTGGCCGCTACGGGCATGGCGTTCTCCTGCGAAAGACTAAGAGCCTGTTCAAAGTCTGCTGCGCGTCGGCCAAACTGCGTTGAAAATGGCTTCGGAATGCTCATTTACCACTCGTAAACTCCGCTTCCTCAGCCCTTTGGTTCGCTGGCGCTTACCCTACGGGCCAGCCGTTGGCTGTTACTCCCGTTGGTCGTTGCGCCCTGTTTGGCTCCAGCTCGCGAGCCTTTGAACAGGCTCTAACAACCGCGGATTATGCCATGACGGGCCGGAAAAGGGCCGGGCGTCGCGCCTTGAGTGACGAGGGCCGGCGCCGGAAAGCGAAAGGCCGGGGGAGTCCCCGGCCTTGGCGATCAACCGCGGCTTTTCACGCCGTAGGTTTCGTCCAGGGTGCCGGGTGCGCCGTCGCCCTTGGGCGCGTAGTCCCGCGGCGCTTCGGTCGGGCCGTCGATGCGCTCGCGACTGGACGGGTAGCGCTGCTCGGCGCTGTGCAGCGAGGCCAGCAGGTGCTGACGGGTCAGCTCGTCCTGGGCCAGGCGCTCGGCGCCTTCGGACAGGTGCGACTGCATGTCCTGGTAGGTCTGGGTCAGCTTGCGCACCAGGCCAGCAGTGGTGCTGAAGTGGCTGGTGACCTCGTGCTGGTAGTCGTCGAACTTCTTCTGCAGGTCATCCAGCTGGCGCTGCACCCGGCTCGGCGCGGCGCCCGGCACCAGGCGCGCCAGCAGAAAACCTATCCCGACCCCGATCAGCAGCGCGACCAGGGGCAACAACCAGGTAGTGAGCGACTGTTCCACGAAACTTCCTCTATGAGCGGCTTTGCTTTACGGTAACGGCAGACCGGCGAGCCTGTACACTGGGTTGCGTCTTCTGCCATTCGCTGGGCGTCATCATACCCCGCACTCAGGCATCGCGCAGGATCGACCCTATCAAAATCAATTCCTTGGATGAGCACTGTGCGTCCGAGGTCACGGAGTCAAACGTGTCAGCCCGTGAAGAATCCCGGCTGCTGGAGGGCCCTGCGGGCACTCTGGAGGCCCTGTACCAGAGTCCGGTCGAACCCCTCGGTGCGGTCCTGCTCTGTCATCCCCATCCGCTCCATGGGGGCACCCTGCAGAACAAGGTGGTCGCCACCCTGCAGCGCATTGCCCGTGACGCGGGGCAGGCCACCCTCAGATTCAATTTCCGTGGCGTCGGTGTCAGCACCGGCGTCCATGCCGGCGGCGAAGGCGAGATCGACGATGCCGCGGCCGCCGTGGCCTGGCTGCGCGAGCGCCATCCCGATCTGCCGCTGACCCTTTGCGGTTTCTCCTTCGGCGCCTGCGTCGCCGCCTGCCTGGGTGGTCATCTGGAGGGTGAGGGTGTGGCGGTGGAGCGCCTGTTCATGCTGGCGCCGCCCGTGGAGCGCTTCGCGGTCGACGGCCGTCTGCCGCAGCGTGCGCGCCTCACGGTCATCCAGCCCGAGGCCGACGAGGTAGTGACCCCCGCGCGGGTCTACGCCTGGTCCGCCGCCCTCGACCAACCTCACGAACTGCTCCGCGTGCCCGAGTGCAGCCACTTCTTCCATGGCAAACTCGTCGAACTCAAGGAACTGGTCCTGCCGCGCCTGCAGGCCTGACCTCTTCAGCCCAAGCCCTCGTCTCTCGGATTTCCAGCGCTTCCATGACCACTCGCATCCTTACTGGCATCACCACCACCGGTACTCCGCACCTGGGCAACTACGCCGGGGCCATCCGTCCCGCCATCCGCGCCAGCCTGGCCGATGATGCCGACTCCTTCTATTTCCTCGCCGACTACCACGCCCTGATCAAGTGCGACGACCCCGCACGCATCCAGCGTTCGCGCCTGGAGATCGCCGCCACCTGGCTGGCCAGCGGCCTGGATCCGGAGCGGGTGACCTTCTATCGCCAGTCCGACATCCCCGAGATCCCCGAACTGACCTGGCTGCTCACCTGCGTCGCCGGCAAGGGCCTGCTCAATCGCGCTCATGCCTACAAGGCCGCGGTCGACCGCAACCTGGAGCAGGGCGAGGATCCCGATGCCGGGGTCACCATGGGGCTCTATAGCTACCCGGTGCTGATGGCCGCGGACATCCTCATGTTCAACGCCTTGCGCGTGCCGGTCGGGCGCGACCAGATCCAGCACGTGGAAATGGCTCGCGACATCGGTCAGCGCTTCAACCACCTGTTCGGCAACGGGCGCGACTATTTCGCCCTGCCCGAGGCGGTCATCGAGGAAAGCGTCTCCACCTTGCCCGGCCTCGACGGCCGCAAGATGTCCAAGAGCTACGACAACACCATTCCGCTGTTCGGCAGCGCCAAGCAACTCAAGGACGCCATCGCCCGCATCGTTACCGATTCGCGCTTGCCCGGCGAGCCCAAGGACCCTGACAGCGCCCATCTATTCACCCTCTACCAGGCCTTCGCCACCCCCGAACAGAGCGTGGCCTTCCGCGAAGCCCTGCTTGGCGGCCTGGCCTGGGGCGAAGCCAAGGGCCAACTGTTCGAACTGCTCGACGCCGAACTGGGCGAGGCCCGCGAGCGCTACGCGGCGCTGATCGCCCGTCCCGATGATCTGGAAGAAATCCTGCTGGCCGGCGCCGCCAAGGCTCGCCGCTATGCCACGCCCTTCCTCGGCGAACTACGCGAAGCCGTGGGCTTGCGCTCGCTCAAGACCCAGGTCGCCACCGGCAGCACCAAGAAGAAGGCCAGCAAAACCGCCCGCTTCGTCAGCTTCCGCGAGAGCGACGGCAGCTTCCGCTTCCGCCTGCTCGATGCCGACGGTACCGAGCTGGCGCTGTCGCTTCCCTTCGCCGAAGCCAAGACCGCCGGCATCACCAGCAAGCAGCTGGTTACGGCGCCGGCTACCGTCGTGGCGGCTGAGGGCAACGGCTTCCAGCTGCTGCTGGGCGATCAGGTGGTAGCCGAGGGCGTCGCCATCGATTCTCCCGCCGCGCGCGATGCGCTGATCGAACGCACCCGGACCGCGCTCGCACAACTGGCCGAGTCCTAAAGGGCACCCGCGGTCCCCGGCGTTGTCAACGCCAGGGACCGCCATTACAGTGACCACCCTTTTTTCCACCCGACCAGAAGCCGCCATGACCCCCCTCGAGCGTTACCAGGCCGACCTCAAGCGCCCGGAGTTTTTCTACGATGCTGCCCAGGAAGAGGCCGTCCGCCACCTGCAACGGCTCTATGATGACTTGCTCGCCGAGCCCGCCGCCAAGGGCGGTCTGTTCGGCAAGCTGCTCGGGCGCAAGACGGTCACCCCAATCAAGGGCCTGTATTTCTGGGGCGGGGTAGGGCGCGGCAAGACCTACCTGGTCGATACCTTCTACGACGCCCTGCCGTTCAAGCAGAAGATGCGCACCCACTTCCACCGCTTCATGAAGCGTGTCCACGAAGAGCTGCGCACCCTCAAGGGCGAGAAGAATCCCCTGACCATCATCGCCCGGCGCTTCGCCGACGAGGCGCGGGTGATCTGCTTCGACGAATTCTTCGTTTCCGACATCACCGACGCCATGATCCTGGCGACCCTGCTCGAAGAGCTGTTCAAGAACGGCGTGAGTCTGGTCGCCACCTCGAACATCGTGCCCGACGGCCTCTACAAGGACGGCCTGCAGCGCGCGCGCTTCCTGCCGGCCATCGCGCTGCTCAAGGAGCATACCGAGATCGTCAACGTCGACAGCGGCGTGGACTATCGCCTGCGCGCCCTGGAGCAGGCCCAGCTGTTTCACTATCCGCTGAGCGACGAGGTCGAGGCGGCGATGGCCAAGAGCTTCCGTTCGCTCACCGTCGAGTGCAACGACCTCTGCGAAGACGTGCCGCTGATGATCGAGAATCGCGAGATCCGTGCCCGTCGCACCTGCGAAGACGTCGCCTGGTTCGATTTCCGCGCCCTTTGCGACGGTCCGCGCAGTCAGAACGACTACATCGAGCTGGGCAAGATCTTCCAGACGGTGCTGGTCAGCAATGTCGAGCAGATGGATGCGCTCAAGGACGACATGGCGCGCCGCTTCATCAACCTGGTCGATGAATTCTACGATCGCCAGGTCAAGCTGATCCTGTCCGCCGAGGTCGAGCTCAAGGACCTCTATTCCGGCGGCCGCCTGGAGTTCGAATTCCAGCGCACCCTCAGTCGCCTGCTGGAAATGCAGTCCCACGAGTACCTGGCCCGTCCGCACAAGCCCTGAACCCTGTCGGGGTTGGAGGATCAATCCTTTGACTCAGGTTCTTGGGAGCAGCTCGTGAATTCCAACCCCTTCGCCGACTGGGACGGCTCGGCCGCCCAGGCGCGCATCCTGCAGAAGCAACTGGCCACCCAGGTCCGCCTGGATGACGACTTCGGCGCGCCGCGCCGTTACGCAGGGGTCGACGTGGGCTTCGAGGAAGGCGGCGCGATCACTCGCGCGGTGGCCGTCCTGCTGGATGCCGAGACCCTGCAGCCACTGGCCCATGCCATGGCCCGCATTCCCACCGTGATGCCCTATGTGCCGGGGCTGCTGTCCTTCCGCGAACTCCCGGCACTGCTCCAGGCGCTGGAGGAGCTGCCGGAAACTCCCGATCTGGTGTTCTGCGACGGTCATGGCATCGCCCACCCGCGCCGCCTCGGTATCGCCGCCCATCTGGGCGTGGTCACCGGCCTACCGACCATCGGTGTCGCCAAGAAGATTCTTACCGGCCACCACGGCGAGCTGGCCGAAACCAGCGGCGCCCAGGTCGACTTGCTGGATCGCGAAGGGGCGGTGATAGGTTCGGTGCTGCGTAGCAAGGACAGAGTGAAGCCGCTGATCGTCTCGCCTGGTCACCGCGTCAGCCTGGCCACCGCTCCCAGGCTGGTCATGGCCTGCGTCAGACGCCATCGCCTGCCGGAACCGACGCGACTGGCGGACCACCTGGCCTCGCGTCGCCAGGGTTCGGTAGCGACCCAGGCGCTGTTTTCTTTCTAATTTGCGATTGCCTTTTTGTCCAAAACGGGTATCATGCCGCAGCTTTCTTGGCGGGGGATGCCTAAGCCTGCCGAGATCGCCGTAGCGGACGCCGACCCGAGCCCCCGAAGAGCGTCTGTTTCCGGCTGCCCCTGACTTGTCTGGGGTTGCACTGTTGTGTAGAATTTGCCGTCTTTTTACCAGGGCGGCCTCTGAGGCCATAGAGAATGAAAACTTTCACCGCAAAACCGGAAACCGTTAAGCGCGACTGGTACGTCGTCGACGCTGCTGGCCAGACTCTGGGTCGTCTGGCTACTGAAATTGCCACTCGCCTGCGTGGCAAGCACAAGCCCGAATACACCCCTCACGTTGACACCGGCGACTACATCGTCGTCATCAACGCCGAGCAGGTTCGTGTGACCGGTGCCAAGACTACCGACAAAATGTACTACCATCACTCCGGTTTCCCGGGTGGCATCAAGTCGATCAACTTCGAAAAGCTGATCGCCCGTGCTCCCGAGCGCGTCATCGAGACCGCCGTCAAGGGTATGCTGCCGAAGAACCCGCTGGGCCGCGACATGTATCGCAAGCTCAAGGTGTACAAGGGTGCGAACCATCCGCACACCGCTCAGCAGCCCCAAGAACTCAAGTTTTAATCGGGATAGTAGAACATGTCGGCAACTCAAAATTACGGTACCGGCCGTCGTAAGACTGCCACCGCTCGTGTCTTCCTCCGTCCGGGCACTGGCAAGATCTCCATCAACGATCGCACCCTGGATACCTTCTTCGGCCGCGAAACCGCGCGCATGGTCGTCCGTCAGCCCCTCGAGCTGACCGAGACCCTGGAGAAGTTCGACGTTTACGTTACCGTCGCTGGCGGTGGTGTGAGCGGCCAGGCCGGTGCCATCCGTCACGGCATCACCCGCGCCCTGATCGAGTACGACGAAGGCTACCGCAGCTCCCTGCGCAAAGCCGGCTACGTCACTCGTGACGCCCGTGAAGTCGAGCGTAAGAAAGTCGGTCTGCGCAAAGCGCGTAAGCGTCCGCAGTACTCCAAGCGTTAATCCTTCGGGATGCGCTCGAAAAACCCAGCCAAACGGCTGGGTTTTTTTATGCCCGGGATCTTTCGGGCGACGGTGACAGGGGGCTTGGCTGGCGTCCTGGCCTAGGGGTTCTGTTGGAGGGTCTTCCGGTCGCTTCGCCAAGCTGCAATCTGAATGTTCAGGGCGAGCGGTTGACGCGGAGAATGTGGTCGTCGAATGGGGTGTCGTTTGAAATCTTTTCCTTGGTAATCCCAGGCAAGGCTCAGGCCGTGCCTCCAAGGCCTTGGGTCTCGCTGCGCTCGATACCTACTGGCGTCGAGTCGTTCAGGCGCTGTTGGTTGGATTGGGGCGCCATCGCCAAGGCGTAGCTGGCAGGTCGCGTCTGGGGCGTGCGGATGGGTATGGGGCGAAGCGGAACCATCGCTGGCAGGCGCTTGGGGCCCCAGGTCGCTGAGTGCTCTGGGTGGGAGGAGTGGCGCTATCGGCAAAGCCTGAACAGTCGCACCAGGTTGAGCGCCTGAGGCTGGGCCACTATCTCCGGCTTTGCCGTTGACGCGCTGGGGCGAGAGTCCCGTTCCCGGTATACAGCCTCGGTGCTAGGCCTCTCAAATCGCAGGAATAAAAAAAGGGACGCCTGAGCGCCCCTTTCCGTTAACGCCAAGAATCAGTTGGGATGGTTTTCCCGCGATTCGTTGCGCTTGCGCTCGAGCTCGGATTCCGCCTGCTTGGCTTCCTCTTCCGTCGATGCGTCTGCCTTGGGCTCTTCCTGCGAAGTGGCGCCCTCGGCAAGCGGAGCGACAGTGGCAGCTTCTTCCTGGATCGCGCTGGGTGCGATTTCAGCGGGCTGTTCGATCACGACCGGAGCCGATTCCGCTTCAGCAGCAGGCGCTTCCTCTTGAGCTGCAGGCGCTTCTTGCGGCTCCACGGTCCCTACCGCTGCGGTAGCGAAGGTTTCCTCGGTCTCGGCGATGGCGCCCAGGGTGGGTGCCTGAGCGTCCTGCTCAGCCTGCTTGGCACGTGCAGCTTCGGCTTCACGAGCCAGGCGCTCACGGCGACGACGCTCGCGCGGGTCGTTGGAGGCGCGACCGGCGGCCGATTCGGTAGCTTCGGTCTCGACCGGGGTCGACGGGATCGACGCCGTGGTCGTCACGGGAGCGATCTGTTCGGCGATCGGAGCGGTGATCTCCACGTCCTGGTGCGGCGCACGCTCGTCCTGTAGCTGGCTCGCGCTGGGCGTGAGGATTTCCGGCTGGGCAGGCGCGTCGACGGCGGGCTGGGCTGCCGCGGTTTCTTCCTGGGCTTGGGTAGCCGGGGCATCGACAGTGGGTGCCGTCTGCTCGCGAGCCTCGCGAACCTCTTCCTGGGTGGCGACGGCGGTCACGCTCTCGCTGACCACGACCGCGGTGCCCAGGGCGACCGCAGCCGGCGCGACAGCAGCATCGTTGCCTGCGGCGCTCTGCTCTTCGTCGTCGATGAAGTTGCCGTTGGCATCGCGCTGACGCTCGCGACGGTTACTGCGACGGCGCTGACCGCGGGAGCGGCGACGCGGACGCTCTTCGCCTTCTTCCAGCTCGTCGTTACCTTCCAGTACTTCTTCTTCGTTCAGCTCTTCGGCGCTGGCCGCGGCCTGACGCTCTTCGCGTGGCTTGCGCTCTTCACGGGGCTGACGCTCTTCGCGCGGCTTGCGCTCTTCGCGGGGTTGACGCTCTTCGCGAACCGGACGCTCTTCGGCGCTCACGCGCTCTTCGCCAGGTTGACGCTCTTCACGGGGCTGACGCTCTTCGCGAGCGGCGCGCTCTTCGCGTGGTTGACGCTCCTCGCGCGGCTGACGCTCTTCGCGACTGGCTCGCTCTTCACGCGGCTGACGCTCTTCGCGGTTGGCGCGTTCCTCGCGGGGCTGGCGCTCTTCACGCGGCTGGCGTTCTTCGCGCGGTTGACGCTCCTCGCGGGGCTGGCGCTCTTCACGGGGCTGACGCTCCTCGCGAGGCTGACGCTCTTCACGCGGCTTGCGCTCTTCCCGAGCCGGACGATCGCTGCGCTCGCCACGGTCGGCGCGGGGCTGGCGCTCTTCGCGGGGCTTGCGCTCGTCATCGCGACGGCCTTCGCGGCGGCGATTCTGCTGGCGGCCATTGCGACGCTCGTCCTGGCGGCGCTGCTCGTCGCTGCTCTTGGTCGCTTCGGGGGTGGCGGCAGTCTTGTCGGCCAGCGGCTGCTCTTCGGTCTTGCCGGCGAACAGGCTGACCAGGGACTTCACCAGGCCCTTGAACAGATTGGGTTCGGCGGCCGGCTTGGCGGCCACCGGGGCGACCGGGGTCACCACGTCGGCGGTGACGGGCGTGGGCGCCGGGGCGCGCTCGGGCGCTACCTTCACCGCGGCTTCCTGGCGGACCAGGGTGCGGGTGGAGCTGACCGGCAGCACTTCCTCGGCTTCGGTGTTGGCCATCTCGTAGCTGGACTGGCTGTTCAGCAGCTCGGGGTTGTCATCACGCAGACGCTGCACTTCGAAGTGCGGAGTCTCGATGTGATCGTCCGGCAGGATGATGATGCGCACGCGGGTGCGCAGTTCGATCTTGGTGATGCTGTTGCGCTTCTCGTTGAGCAGGAAGGAGGCGACCTGGATCGGCACGTGGGCGCGGACCTCGGCGGTGCGGTCCTTCAGGGCTTCTTCTTCGATCAGGCGCAGGATGGCCAGCGACAGGGATTCCACGTCGCGGATGATGCCCTGGCCGTTGCAGCGTGGGCAGACGATGCCGCTGGTCTCGCGCAGGGAAGGGCGCAGGCGCTGGCGAGACATCTCCAGCAGGCCGAAGCGGGAGATGCGGCCGATCTGCACGCGGGCGCGGTCGGCTTCCAGGGCTTCGCGGACGCGGTCTTCCACGGCGCGCTGGTTCTTCACCGGGGTCATGTCGATGAAGTCGATGACGATCAGGCCGCCGATGTCGCGCAGGCGCAGCTGGCGGGCGATTTCCTCAGCCGCTTCCAGGTTGGTCTGCAGGGCGGTTTCCTCGATGTCACCGCCCTTGGTGGCGCGCGCCGAGTTGATATCGATGGACACCAGGGCTTCGGTGGGATCGATGACGATGGAGCCGCCCGAGGGCAGCTTCACTTCGCGCTGGAAGGCGGTCTCGATCTGGCTTTCGATCTGGAAGCGATTGAACAGCGGGACGCTGTCCTGGTACAGCTTGATCTTGCTGGCGTACTGCGGCATCACCTGGCGGATGAAGCTCAGGGCTTCTTCCTGTGCTTCGACGCTGTCGACCAGGACCTCGCCGATGTCCTGGCGCAGGTAGTCGCGGATGGCGCGAATGATGACGTTGCTTTCCTGATAGATCAGGAAGGGACCCTTGCGCTCGCCCGAGGCTTCGGTGATCGCGGACCAGAGTTGCAGCAGGTAATCGAGGTCCCACTGCAGTTCCTCGGTGCTGCGGCCCAGGCCGGCGGTGCGTACGATCAGGCCCATGTCGCCGGGAGCGTCCAGGCCGTTCAGGGCTTCGCGCAGTTCGTTGCGCTCTTCACCCTCGATGCGGCGGGAGATGCCGCCCGCGCGGGGATTGTTGGGCATCAGCACCAGGTAGCGACCGGCGAGGCTGATGAAGGTGGTCAGGGCGGCACCCTTGTTGCCGCGCTCTTCCTTTTCGACCTGGACGACTACTTCCTGGCCTTCGGAGAGCACTTCCTTGATGTTGACGCGGCCTTCCGGGTTCTTCTTGAAGTATTCCCGGGAGATTTCCTTCAGCGGGAGGAAGCCGTGGCGATCGGCGCCGAAGTCGACGAAGGCGGCTTCCAGGCTGGGTTCGATGCGGGTGATGCGACCTTTGTAGATGTTGGCCTTCTTCTGTTCGCGGGCGCCGGACTCGATGTCCAGGTCGAACAGGCGTTGACCGTCGACCAGGGCAACCCGCAATTCCTCGGGCTGGGTCGCGTTGATGAGCATTCTTTTCATGTAATACCACTACGTTCCAGGCTCTCGGTCCGCGTGGTGGCAACAGGATTCGAAAGAAGGGTGCGCGGGGGTCGTATCGAAGCCGGGTGAAACCGGCCTTCGTGTCCAGCAGCAGGCCCGGGGGCGTGCCGCGACTACGTCTCCTGCAGGCGCTCGAGCGACTGCCTTTGCAGCTCCACAGGAGGAGGAATCAACCAGGCATGGTGCGGGCGTGACAGCCGAAAGGCTCGGGCAGCCGGGTCGTCGCTGGATTCGTGTCAGGTGTCGCTCGGTTGGAGCATCGGCCGTTGGCCTTGAGGCTTCCACCTGCGATCGTCACCTTGGCCGAAGCTGGGCGCGAAGCGGGCTGCAGGCGTACTGTCAGGCTACGCGATACGCTGGTTGTGCATCTCCATCCTGCACACAATCTTCAGTAATCAGGTGCCGCCCGCAAGGTCCGGAGCGGTTGTCGTTTTACAGCTGGCACCCTGGGTGCCGCTGCCTTGGTTACCAGGCGGATCGCGGATCGCCACTCACCCCCTTGGGTAGAATCGGCGATCCGCTGGACGGCCAGACGTCCAGTGACTATTGCATTTGCAGCTTCTATTCCGCGGGCGGAATCGACGGCCTCGCGAGCGGTGCCATCCAGACAGGACTGATAACCGCCTCCGGACTATAGCAGCAAGCTTTAAGTGCTTCAAATCAGGGAAAATTGCTATCATCCAGCGATGACTAAGCCTCCTTCTCCCAGCACTGGCGTTCAACTGCTCGATGTGCCCGCCGACTATGCCGGTCAGCGCATCGACAACTTCCTGCGTACCCAACTCAAGGGCGCGCCCAAGACCCTCATCTATCGCATCCTGCGCAAGGGCGAAGTGCGGGTGAACAAGGGGCGCATCAAGCCCGATTACCGCCTGCAGGCTGGCGACCGGATCCGTGTGCCGCCGCTGCGGCTGTCCGAGCCCGACGAGCCGGCACCCCTGGCCAAGGGGCTGCTCGAGCGCCTGGAGGACTCCGTCGTCCACGAGGACAAGGCCCTCATCGTCATCAACAAGCCGGCGGGCATCGCCGTGCACGGTGGCAGCGGCCTTTCCGGCGGGGTCATCGAAGTCTTCCGCCAATTGCGGCCCGAGGCGCCGGATATCGAACTGGTCCATCGCCTTGATCGGGATACCTCCGGGCTGCTGATGATCGCCAAGAAGCGCAGCATGCTGCGCTTCCTGCACGAAGCCCTGCGCGGCGACGGTGTCGACAAGCGCTATCACGCCCTGGTGCGCGGCCATTGGCCGGCGGCCAAGAAGAAGATCAATGCCCCGCTGCTGAAGAACACCCTCAGATCCGGCGAGCGCATGGTCGAGGTCAACGACGAGGGCAAGGAGGCGCTCACCGAATTCCGTGTGCTGCGCCGCTACGGCGAGTTCGCCACCCTGGTGGAGGCGCGTCCGGTGACCGGGCGGACCCACCAGATTCGCGTCCACGCCCGCCATGCCGGTCATGCCATCGCCGGCGATCCCAAGTATGGCGACGAAGACTTCTCCCAGGAGATTCGCGAGCTGGGCGGCAAGCGCCTGTTCCTGCATTCGGCGAGCCTGGTGATTCCCCTGCCCGACGGCGGCGAGCTACGCCTGGAGGCGCCGGTCGATAGCACCTGGAGTCAGACGCTGGAGCGTCTGGATGCCTGATTACCAGCTGCTGATCTTCGACTGGGACGGCACCCTGGCCGACTCCATCGGCCGCATCGTCGAGGTGATGCACGCAGCGGCCGAGCAGCTAGGGCTGCCGCCGCGCAGCGACGTGGCCATCAAGGGCATCATCGGCCTGGAGCTGGTCGCGGCGATCCAGACCCTCTATCCGCACCTTGTGACCCAGGCACAGATAGAGGGCTTCCGCGATGCCTACAGTGCCGAATTCGTCCGCCGTGAGCAGACGCCCTCGCCGCTGTTTCCCGGGGTGCTCAGCGGACTGCAGCGTTTTCGCGCCCAGGGCTATCAGCTGGCCGTGGCGACCGGAAAGAGTCGGCGGGGCCTCGCTCGTTCGCTGCAGCAGCACGGTTTGAGCGATTTCTTCGACATCACCCGTTGTGCCGACGAGGCCGCCGGCAAGCCCGATCCGCAGATGGTGCGGGAAATCCTCGCCCACTGCCGCGTGGCGCCGGTGCGGGCCCTGCTGGTGGGGGATGCGGTGTTCGACCTGGAGATGGCCCGGCGCGCCGGGGTCGATGCAGTGGGTGCCGGCTATGGTGCTCAACCGGCCGAGGTGCTGAGGGATTTCGCGCCGCGGTTGGTGATCGAAGCTTTCGCGGACCTGGCGCTATGGCTGGGTGATAACGATGTGGTCAGGAGAGAAGTCGGGCATGGCTGATGAATGGAAAGAAGAGCGCGGGCAGGTGCGTCCCTCTGACGACAAGACCTGGGCCCTGATCGAGAAGACCGTGCTCGCCAGCGTGCAGGAGCAGCGGCGGGCGCGGCGTTGGGGCATCTTTTTCAAGCTGCTCACCTTCGCCTACCTGATTCTCATGCTGGTGCTGTTCACGCCCTTGCTGTCGCTGGGCAAGAAGGGCGGGGTGACCGAGTCGGGCGCCCACACCGCGCTCATCGAGCTCAAGGGCGTGATCGCCGACGACGAAAAGGCCAGTGCCGACAACGTGGTGACGGCGTTGCGCAAGGCCTTCGACGACAGCAATACCCGAGGCGTGGTGCTGCGCATCAACAGTCCGGGCGGCAGTCCGGTGCAATCCGGCTACATCTATGACGAGATCAAGCGGCTGCGTGGGCTGCATCCCGACATCAAGCTCTACGCGGTGATCACCGACCTGGGCGCCTCGGGGGCCTACTACGTGGCCAGTGCCGCCGATGCCATCTATGCCGACAAGGCCAGCCTGGTCGGCTCCATCGGCGTGACCGCGGCTTCCTTCGGCTTCGTCGGCACCATGGAGAAGCTGGGCGTGGAGCGCCGGGTCTACACCTCCGGCGAACACAAGGCCTTCCTCGATCCCTTCCAGCCGCAGAAGCCCGAGGAAACCCGCTTCTGGCAACAGGTGCTGGATACCACCCACCAGCAGTTCATCGACAGCGTCAAGAAGGGCCGTGGTGATCGGCTCAAGGTCGAGGGGCATCCAGAGCTGTTCTCCGGGCTGGTCTGGTCCGGCGAGCAGGCACTGTCCCTGGGGCTGATCGATGGCCTCGGCAGCGCCAGCTACGTGGCGCGGGATGTGGTCAAGGAAGAGCGCCTGGTGGATTTCACCCAGGAAGATTCGCCCTTCGATCGCTTCGCCAAGCGCCTCGGGGCCAGCGTCGCCGAGCGGCTCGCGCTCTACATGGGCTGGCAGGGGCCGACGCTGCGCTGAGCGGATGCCGCTGCAGGTGATCTAGGGCACTTGCAGGCCGGCTTCGCGCAACAGCGCCGCCAGGCGGATGAGGGGGAGGCCGATCAGGCTGGTCGGGTCATCCCCCTGCATCGACTCGAAGAGGGCGATGCCCAGGCCCTCGGCCTTGAAGCTGCCGGCGCAGTCATAGGGTTGTTCCGCCAGCAGGTAGCGGTCGATGGTCGCACCATCCAGTTGGCGAAAGCGCACCTGGAAATCCACGACGTCGCTCCGGCATTGGCCCGTTCGGCGGTCCAGCACGGCCAGTCCGGTATGGAACACCAGCGTGCGACCGCTCGCCCTGGCCAGTTGTTGGTGGGCGCGCTCGTGACTCAGAGGTTTGCCCAGGATTTCGCCGTCGATGGCGGTGGCCTGATCCGAGCCGATGATGAGAGTGGCTTCCGGTTGATCGCCCAAGGCGGCGGCCTTGGCCCGAGCCAGGCGCTCCACCAGCGCTCTGGGGCTCTCACTGGGTAGCGGTGTTTCATCGATGTCAGGCGACCGATGACTGAAGGGTAGGCCGAGCCTTTCCAGCAATTGGCGGCGGTAAGGCGAGCTGGAAGCGAGTAGAATAAGAGGCATCAGTCTGTTCTCGGGCGAGGTCGACCAAAGGTCGGTCGGAGTCGCTTCGGGGTTAATTTCCTTTGACAGCCGTAAGGCCGTCCCTATAATGGCGCGCTTATGTTGAATGGGCCAATTCCACCTCAGGTCGATCCTCGCAAATTGGCGGATCGCGGCGTAACCCTCAAGGGTGAGCTGCCTCTCGCGAACATGCGGCGTGTCGGCGAGCAGCTCGTGAAGTCCGAAGGCGCGGTTGCCGTCGTCCTCGACTTCGGGCGTGATCAACAAAAGCAATTCGTCATCCACGGTGTCCTGGATACCAAGGTCGAGATGATTTGCCAGCGTTGTCTGGAGCCGGCAGTGCTTCCCATTAGCAGCGAATTCGATTTCGCCGTGCTCTGGGAAGGGAAGTCGGCCGATGCCTTGCCACAGGGTTACGATGCCCTGGAGGTTGGTGAAGAGCCCCTGGACCTGCACAGCCTGGTCGAAGAGGAGCTGCTGCTCGCTCTGCCGATCATCCCCGTGCATCCAGAAGGTGCTTGCCAGCATCCGGAAGGTTTCGAGGCGCCCGAAGAGCCGGCGGACGAGGAAAAGCGACCCAACCCGTTCAGTGTACTTGCGCAGTTGAAGCGTGACCCAAACGTTTAGGAGTTAAATCATGGCTGTTCAGCAGAACAAAAAATCCCGTTCCGCTCGCGACATGCGTCGTTCGCACGACGCCCTCGAAGCGAACGCTCTGTCCGTGGAAAAGAGCACCGGTGAAGTTCACCTGCGCCACCACGTGTCGCCCGACGGTTTCTACCGCGGTCGCAAGGTGATCGACAAGGGGTCCGACGAGTAATCCTCGATCGAAACCGTCGTCGCGATCGATGCAATGGGCGGGGACTTCGGTCCCCGCTGCATTGTTCCTGCTGCAATAAGCGCTCTCGAGCGTTTCCCCGCGTTAAATCTTCTGCTCTGTGGTCAGCGCGACGCCCTGTCGGCCTGGTCCCCTCACGCTTCACTCGCCACTCGTCTGCAGTTCGAATACGTCGACTCCGCCGTCGGTCCCGATGAGCGGCCAGCCAGTGTCGTGCGCAGTCGTACCCGTACCTCCATGCATGCCGCCCTGGAAGCCGTCCAGCAGGGGCGCGCCCACGGCTGCCTGAGCGCCGGCAACACCGGCGCCTGGATGGCGCTGGCGCGGCTCATCCTGGGAACGCTGCCGGATATCGATCGACCCGCCATGATGTCGGCCTTACCTGGCAGGGGAACTCACCAGTCGCTGCTGCTCGACCTGGGTGCGAATCTCGATACCTCCGCCGAACAGCTGGTGCAGTTCGCCTACCTGGGCGCCGGCGCGGCCCAGGCGCGCGGTCTCGCCAGGCCGCGGGTCGCCTTGCTCAATGTCGGTCGCGAGCCGGGCAAGGGAACGCCGGTGATCCAGGAAGCGGCGCGGCGACTCGCTCAGAGCCAGGCCTTCGATTTCATCGGCTTCGTCGAGGGCAGCGATCTTTATGATGGCGTCGCTGACGTGGTGGTCTGCGACGGTTTCACCGGCAATGCGGTGCTCAAGTCCGGCGAGGCCCTGCTGCGCCTGGTGGTGGAGGGCTCCGGACGAGCCTCCTGGCTGGAACGTCGGCTGCTGCAGCCTTGGCTGGCCCGGCGTTTTCGCCACTGGGACCCGGAGCTGCGCAACGGGGCGAGCTTTCTGGGCTTGAACGCCGTGGTGGTGAAGAGCCACGGCGCAGCGAGCGAAGTCGGTCTCGTTCAGGCCATCGAGCGGGCGCTGCGCGATGTGGAGACTGATCTCCCGCGACGTATCCGGTTAAACTTGGCGGCCCTGAAAGCGGTGTGACCGACCGGTCGACACCGACATCTCAGTCTATCCGTGGCGGAACAGCGTTTTCGCCAGCAATGGACCCACAAGAGACCTGCCTATGTCTGCCTCTCTCGCTTTCGTCTTTCCCGGCCAGGGTTCCCAAGCCCTGGGCATGCTGGGCGAACTGGCCGCGCACCATGCGCTGATCGGCGAAACCTTCGCGGAAGCTTCCGCCGTGCTCGGCTACGATCTCTGGGCGCTGACCCAGCAGGGCCCGCAGGAGTCGCTCAATCGGACCGACCGTACCCAGCCCGCCATCCTGACTGCCTCCATCGCGCTGTGGCGGCTGTGGCTGGCCGAGGGGGGCGCCAAGCCTGCCTACGTCGCCGGCCATAGCCTGGGCGAGTACTCCGCGCTGGTCGCGGCGGGCAGCCTGCCGTTCGCCGACGCGGTACGCCTGGTGGCGCGTCGTGGTGAGCTGATGCAGCAGGCCGTGCCGGCCGGGCAGGGCGGCATGGCCGCCATCCTCGGCCTGGAAGATGCCCAGGTCCAGGCGGCCTGCGCCGAAGCCGCGCAGGGCGAAGTGGTGAGCGCCGTCAATTTCAATGCGCCGGGTCAGGTGGTGATTGCCGGTGCCGCGGCTGCCGTGGAGCGTGCCATCGAAGCCTGCAAGGCGCTGGGCGCCAAGCGCGCCGTCGCCCTGCCGGTGAGCGTGCCCTCCCACTGCGAACTGATGCGTCCGGCGGCCGAGCGCTTCGCCGAGGACGTGCGTGGCTGTACCTGGACTCAACCGGAGATTCCGGTGGTGCAGAACGTCAATGCCGGCGTGAACACCGACCTGGCCAGCCTGCAACAGGATCTGTTGGCCCAGCTGTACAGCCCGGTGCGCTGGGTCGAGTCCGTACAGTACCTGGCCGCCCAGGGCGTCACCCACCTGGTTGAGTGTGGCCCTGGCAAGGTGCTGGCCGGCCTGAACAAGAGATGCGTCAAGGGCGTGGAAACGCTGGCCCTGGACACCCCCGACGCCTTCGCCGCCGCGCGCGCGGCTTTTTGAATCGAGGAAAACGAGATGAGTCTGCAAGGTAAGGTCGCCCTGGTCACGGGCGCCACCCGTGGTATCGGTCAAGCCATCGCCCTGGAACTGGGTCGGCTCGGCGCCACCGTGATCGGCACCGCGACCAGCGAGGCGGGCGCCCAGCGCATCGCCGAGTCGCTCAAGGCCAACGGCATCGAAGGCACCGGGCTGGTGCTCAACGTGTCCGACAGCGCCTCCGTCGCGGCCGCCCTCGAGCAGGTCCAGGCGCAGTTCGGCGCGCCGTCGATCCTGGTCAACAATGCCGGTATCACCCGCGACAACCTGATGCTGCGGATGAAGGACGATGAGTGGTTCGATGTGATCGATACCAATCTCAACAGTCTGTTCCGCCTGTCCAAGGCCGTGCTCAAGGGCATGACCAAGGGCCGCTGGGGTCGCATCGTCAGCATCGGCTCGGTGGTTGGGGCCATGGGCAACGCCGGTCAGGCCAACTACGCTGCCGCCAAGGCCGGTCTCGAGGGCTTCACCCGGGCCTTGGCCCGCGAGGTGGGTTCGCGCAACATCACCGTCAACGCGGTGGCCCCTGGCTTCATCGACACCGACATGACCCGTGAGCTGCCGGAAGCCCAGCGCGAAGCGCTGTTGACCCAGATTCCTGCCGGTCGCCTCGGGCAGGCCGACGAAATCGCCAAGGTGGTCGGCTTCCTGGCGGGTGAGGGGGCGGCCTATGTGACTGGCGCCACGATCCCCGTGAACGGCGGAATGTACATGAGCTGACCGGCGTTACCCCCGCGCGGCTATTGCGCTAAGCTGGTAAACTGTCGGACCAGCAATGGCCGCGCATACGTCTTGATGTCGCGTCAGCTTGAAATACGGAAATCCCTTTCTATACACTTACGCGCAATCCGTTGTGCGGATTTTTCCTTTAGGAGTGAGAACACGGTATGAGCACCATCGAAGAACGCGTTAAGAAGATCGTCGCTGAGCAGCTCGGCGTGAAGGAAGAGGAAGTTACCAACAGCGCTTCCTTCGTCGAGGATCTGGGCGCCGACTCCCTTGACACCGTCGAACTGGTGATGGCTCTGGAAGAGGAATTCGAGACCGAAATCCCGGACGAGCAGGCTGAGAAGATCACCACCGTCCAGGAAGCTATCGACTACATCGTTGCTCACCAGCAATAAGTAGTCGCCAGTTTCGGACATAAAAAGCCGCACGTCCTGTAGGGCGTGCGGCTTTTCTTTAGGTCCAGGGTTCAACTCGTTGGAATCGGCTTTTTTCAAGAGGGGTGGCCGCCCCGGAAGGACAAGAGGAGTTGGGTGTGTCGCGTAGACGTGTCGTGATCACGGGTATGGGCATGGTATCGCCGCTTGGCGCGGACGTAGCCAGCAGCTGGGAAGGCATCCTTGCCGGCCGCAGTGGCATTGCGCCGATCGAGCATATGGACGTCTCTGCCTTCAGCACGCGGATCGGCGGATCGGTCAAGGGATTCGACGTGGAGCAGTATCTGTCCGCGAAGGAAGCCCGCAAGCTGGATCTGTTCATCCAATACGGTCTCGCTGCCAGCTTCCAGGCCATGCGTGACAGCGGCATCGAAGTCAACGAAGCCAATCGCGAACGCATCGGCGTCGCCATGGGTTCGGGCATCGGTGGCCTGACCAACATCGAGACGAATTGCCAGTCGCTGCTCGAACAGGGTCCACGCCGCATTTCTCCCTTTTTCGTACCGGGCTCCATCATCAACATGGTGTCCGGTTTCCTGTCGATCCACCTGGGTCTGCAGGGTCCCAACTATGCCATCGCCACCGCCTGTACCACGGCGACGCACTGCATCGGCATGGCTGCGCGCAACATCGCCTACGGTGAAGCCGATGTAATGGTGGCCGGCGGTTCGGAAATGGCGACCTCGGGGCTGGGGCTGGGGGGCTTCGGTGCCGCCCGCGCCCTGTCGACCCGCAATGACGATCCGACCCGCGCCAGCCGTCCCTGGGATCGCGACCGTGACGGTTTCGTGCTGTCCGACGGCGCCGGTGCCCTGGTGCTGGAAGAGTACGAGTACGCCAAGGCGCGTGGTGCCCGCATCTATGCCGAGCTGATCGGCTTCGGCATGAGCGCGGACGCCTTCCACATGACTGCACCGCCGGAAGACGGTGCCGGCGCTGCCCGCTGCATGAGAGCGACCCTCAAGGATGCCGGTATCGCGCCCGAAGCGGTCGACTATGTCAACGCCCACGGCACCTCCACGCCGGCGGGTGACCTGGCCGAAGTGGCTGCCCTCAAGCAGGTGTTCGGCGACCAGGCCAGACGCCTGAGCGTGAGCTCCACCAAGTCCATGACCGGTCACCTGCTGGGTGCCGCGGGTGCGGTGGAAGCCATCTTCACGGTGCTCGCCCTGCGCGACCAGGTGGCACCGCCCACCATCAACCTGGACAATCCCAGCGACGGCTGCGATCTGGACTTCGTGCCCCATGAGGCGCGGCAGCGGCCCATTGAAGTGGCCCTGTCCAACTCGTTCGGCTTTGGTGGCACCAACGGCAGTCTGGTGTTCCGGCGTTTCCACGCTTGATCCAGGACTGGCTCAACGGCCAGCCGCTGGGTGCCGGTCTGCAGCGCGACCGGGGTCTGGCCTATGGCGATGGGCTGTTCGAGACCATCGCTGTGTGCCGGGGCCAGCCCCGGCTGCTGGAGCGCCATCTGCAGCGGCTGGCCGCGGGATGCCAACGGCTGTGTATTCCCTGCGACATCGTCCAACTGGACGCCGAGATCCGCGCCTACGCGGCGCTGCTGGGGGAGGGCGTCGCCAAGTTGCTGCTCACCCGCGGTGATGGCTTGCGTGGTTACGCCCCGCCGGCCGAGCCCGAGGTGCGACGGCTGTTGCTGGCCTCGCCCGTGCCGGCCTATCCCGCGGCCCATGCGAACGAAGGCATCGCCCTCTATCCCTGCTCGACGCGCCTGGCCCATCAGCCGCTGCTGGCCGGGCTCAAGCACCTCAATCGGCTCGAACAGGTACTGGCCCGCGCCGAGTGGCGCGGTACCGGCTATGCCGAGGGTCTGATGCTGGACCAGGAGGGCCGACCGATCGAAGGCGTGTTCAGCAACCTGTTCCTGGTCCACGCCGGCCGGCTGCTGACTCCGGCGCTCGACCGCTGTGGCGTGGCTGGGGTGATGCGCGGTCTGATCCTGGACATCGCCGCTCGGGAAGGCCTCGGGGCCGAGATCCTGCCGGTCTCCCTGGACGATCTGGTACAGGCCGATGAAGTTTTCCTGTGCAACAGCCAGTTCGGTATCTGGCCCGTGCGCCGGTACGCAGCCGCGAACTGGTCCGTGGGGCCGCTGACCCGTAAACTGCAAGGTTCGATAAACGAGATTCTGGAATAGCCGATGCGCAAGGCGAGAGCTCTGCTGACGGCGTTGCTGGCAGTCGGCGGCCTGCTGGTGATCCTCGCCGGCTGGCGCCAACACCAGGCGCTGGTCCAGCCGCTGAAGGTCGAAGGCGAGCAATTGTTCGAGATCGGCAAGAGTGCCACTCCGGGCGGCAGCCTGCTGCGCCTGGAACAGGAGGGGGTCCTGAAGGGCGCCTTCTGGTTACGCCAATACTGGAACTTCAACCTCGCCGACCAGACGCTGCACAGCGGTGAGTATCGCCTGACGCCCGGTATGACGGTGCAGGATCTCTTGGCCCTGTGGCGCAAGGGCGAGGTCGTGCAATACGGCGTCACCCTGGTGGAAGGCTGGAATTTCCGCCAGGTCCGCGCCGCCCTGGCGCGGCAGCCCAAGCTGGAGCACGATACCGCCGACCTGGACGATGCCGCCCTGATGAAGCGCCTGGGCCTGGATGGCCAACACCCCGAGGGACGCTTCTTCCCCGACACCTATCGCTACGTGAAGGGCCAGCGCGAATCGGACTTGCTGCGCCAGGCCAACCAGCGCCTCCAGGCTGTGCTCGATAAGGAATGGCAGGAGCGTGATCCCGCGGTTCCCTACCAGGACGCCTACCAGGCCCTGATCATGGCCTCGCTGGTGGAGAAGGAAACCGGCGTACCCGAGGAGCGCGACGAGATCGCCGGAGTCTTCGTTCGCCGTCTGGCGGCCGGGATGCTGCTGCAGACCGATCCCACCGTGATCTATGGCATGGGCGAGCGCTACAATGGACGCATCACCCGCGCCGACCTGCGCGAACCGTCGCCCTACAATACCTATCTGAATGCGGGGTTGCCGCCCACGCCCATCGCCATGCCCGGGCGGGAAGCCATCCATGCCGCCCTGCATCCCAAGGACGGCGACAGCCTCTACTTCGTGGCCCGGGGCGATGGCAGCCACGTCTTTTCCAAGTCACTCGACGAGCACAATCAGGCGGTGCGTGACTTCCAGCTCAAGCGGCGCGCCGATTACCGCTCCAGTCCCGCGCCCCAGACGCCTGAAACCAAGGAAACGCCATGACGGGAAACGGCCTGTTCATCACCCTCGAAGGCCCTGAGGGCGCCGGCAAGAGTACCAACCGCGACTATCTGGCGGAGTTGCTGGGCGCTGCCGGGCGCGAGGTGGTCCTGACCCGCGAGCCCGGCGGTACGCCCCTGGCCGAGCGCATCCGCGAGATCCTGCTGGCCCCGGCCGCCGAACCCATGGCGGTGGATACCGAGCTGCTGCTGATGTTCGCCGCGCGGGCCCAGCACCTGGCCCAGGTCGTTCGTCCGGCGTTGGCGCGCGGTGCCCTGGTGCTGTGCGACCGCTTCGTCGATGCGACCTATGCCTATCAGGGCGGTGGTCGTGGCGTCCCCACGGCCCGTATCGCCACCCTGGAAGCCTTCGTGCTCGGCGATCTGCAACCCGACCTGACCCTGGTGTTCGATCTGCCGGTGGAGATCGGTCTGGCCCGGGCTGCCCGTCGTGGCGCCCTGGACCGCTTCGAGCAGGAGCAGCGGGCCTTCTTCGAGGCCGTGCGCCAGACCTACCTGGAGCGCGCCCAGGCGGTGCCGCAGCGCTATCGCATCATCGATGCCTCCCGCCCCCTGGCCGAGGTACAGGCCGATCTGCGGGCGCTGGTGGCGAACCTGGAGCCGACGCCCGGTGGCTAACGTCTATCCCTGGCAGGAGGAGCTCTGGGCGCGGATCTGGCCCCGGCGCCAGCATCCCCATGCCTATCTGTTGCACGGTCCGCGAGGCATCGGCAAGCGCGACCTGGCTGAACGCCTGGCCCAACTGCTGCTGTGTCAGTCACCGCAGGGCGCAGCGCCCTGTGGTCAATGCAAGGCCTGCGCACTGCTCAAGGCCGGCACCCATCCGGATTACTGCGTGATCCAGCCGGAAGAGGCCGAGAAGCCGATTCGGGTCGACCAGATTCGTGCGCTGGTGGACTTCGTCACCCAGACCGCGCAACTGGGCGGGCGCAAGCTGATCCTGCTGGAGCCGGTCGAGGCGATGAATCTCAACGCCGCCAACGCCCTGCTCAAGAGTCTGGAGGAGCCCTCGGGCGCCACCGTGCTGCTGCTGGTCAGTCACCAGCCGAGCCGGCTGCTGCCCACCGTGCGCAGCCGCTGCGTGCAGCAGGCCTGCCCCGTTCCGACGCGGGCGGCGAGTCTCGCCTGGCTGGCTGAACGCCTGCCGGAGCTCGATGAAGAGATACGCACGCAACTGCTCGTGCTGGCCGGCGGTTCGCCACTGGCGGCGCTACGCCTGCATGGCGAAGAGGTGCTCGCCCGGCGCGCCCTGGTGGTGGACGGGGTCAAGCGGCTGCTCAAGCGCCAGGCCGCGCCCAGTCAGTTGGCCGAGAGCTGGAACGCCGTGCCCCTGCCACTGCTGCTGGACTGGTTCTGCGAATGGACCCATGGCGTGCTGCGCCAGCAATGGGGTGGGGCGGATGCGGAAGCGGCGCCGGACATGGCCAAGGTGCTCGGCTATCTAGCGGAGAAGACCACGGCGACCGAGGTCCTGGCCGTACAGGAGTGGCTGCACGCCGAGCGGCAGAAGGTGCTGGGCAAAGCCAACCTCAACCGCGTATTGTTGCTGGAGTCGCTGTTGATCCGCTGGGCTGGCCTGGTGCCTGGCCGCTAGCGATCCGCTCGCCCGTATCGCCCGTCTCGAGAGAACTTCATGAGTTTGCCGCAGAACCTGAGTCCGCGTAATGGCATCCTGTCGCTCACCATCAAGGACAAGTCGGTGCTCTACGCCGCCTACATGCCCTTCATCCGCAACGGTGGCCTGTTCATCCCGACCGGCAAGACCTACAAGCTGGGCGACGAGGTCTTCATGTTGCTGAACCTGATGGACGAACCGGACAAGATCCCGGTCGCCGGCAAGGTGGTGTGGATCACGCCCAAGGGCGCTCAGGGCAATCGGGCGGCCGGTGTCGGCGTCCAGTTCAACGATGGCGACAACACGGCACGCAACAAGATAGAAACCTATCTGGCCGGCTCCCTGAAGTCGGACCGTCCCACCCATACCATGTGATCAGCCGCCGTCCCGTTCGGGGCGGGGACGTTCTCTGTGATTCAAGGCTAGTTTCCCGTGCATTTCGTCGACTCCCACTGTCACCTGGATCGACTCGATCTTTCCCTTCACGATGGCTCCCTGGACGCAGCGCTGGACGCAGCGCGCGCCCGTGGCGTCAGCCAGTTCCTCTGCATCGGCGTCGATGCCAACAACGCGCCCACCGTGCAGGCCCTGGCCGAGCGGTATGCCGATGTCCATTGCGCGGTGGGTATCCACCCGCTGGATGCCGCCCAGGGCAGCCCCATCGATCTCGACTGGCTGCTGGAGCGACTGGCTCATCCCCGCGTTGCCGCCATCGGCGAGACCGGACTCGACTACCACTACCAACCGGATACCGCCGAGATCCAGCAGCGCTCCTTCGCCCTGCACCTCGAAGCGGCTCGGCGCACGGCGCTGCCCCTGGTGATCCACACCCGCGAGGCGCGGGCCGATACCCTGGCGATGCTGGCCGCCGCCGAGCTACCTGGCGCCGGGGTACTGCACTGCTTCACCGAGGACTGGGCGACGGCTAAGGCGGCGCTGGACCTAGGCTTCTACATCTCCTTCTCGGGCATCCTGACCTTCCGCAACGCCGCCGAGTTGCGCGAGGTGGCGCGCCAGGTGCCGGCCGATCGCCTGCTGGTGGAAACGGATTCACCTTACCTGGCGCCCGTGCCGCATCGGGGCAAGGCCAACCTGCCGCAATTCGTGGTGGAGGTGGCCCAGTGTCTGGCCGACGTCCGCGGCGTCACCCTCGAGACCCTCGCCGAGCAGACCACCGCCAACTTTCGTCGGCTGTTTCCCCGCGCGTCGCTCTAGGCAAAAAAATGGCCCGGGTATCCTGGGATACCCGGGCCGGACCAACGGTTCACCTAGACGGAGAGCCGCCTCCCTGGCTCGCGCCGCGGGGGTCGGCGCGACCAGTCACCTGAGTATTGGTCAGCCTGGGCAAAGGTCCAGTCTTGACTGGACATTTTTTAAACAGTTTTGGAATAGCCCTGCCGCGACACTGGCTATCTCGTGCCTTTCGGCCCGTTCAGAAGCGGGCCAGGGCCCGGATCAGGTCCAGCGTCTGCTCCAGTACAGGCTCGCTGGTGTAGAAATGCGGCGACAGTCGGATGCCCGGTCCGCGCTGGGCGCAGATGACATCGGCGGTCTTCAGGCGCTCGAACAGCTGGCGGTTGTCCCAGCCTTCGAGGGAGAAGGTGAGGATGCCGGAGCGTCGTGCTTCGTCCACCGGCGAGTGCAGCACCGCGCCAGGCAGTGCGCGGATGTCGCTGTCCAGCAATTCGACCCGTGCTAGTAGCTCCTGGCCTATCTGGGTCATGCCGGCATCTTCCAGCAGCGACAGGCTGGCCTCCAGCGCCACCGCTCCAAGCATGTTGGGGCTGCCGCATTCGAAGCGCATGGCCGTCTTCGCCGGTTGCCAGTCGCGCTGGCTGTAGTCACCGGCGTTATCCAGCATGTGCCAGCCGTATTCGTGCAACTGCAGTTGTTCGCGCAGGTCGGCGCGGCAGTAGAAGACGCCCAGCCCTTCCGGGCCGAGCATCCACTTGTGGCCGTCGGCCATGGCGAAGGCGCAGTTGCAGGCCTGGACGTCGAAGGGCAGGGCACCCAGCTGCTGGATGGCGTCGACGCACAGCAGCACGCCCCTGGCCTCGCAGCCCTGGCCAAGGGCGGGCAGGTCCAGGCGCAGGCCGCTGGCGTATTGCACGGCGCTGATGGCCATCAGGCGGGTCCGCGGGCCGCAGGCCGCCAGCAGGTTGGCTTCGGGCGTTTCCCCCAGGGTGACCTCCACCACCTCGACGCCGAAGCGCGCCAGGGCCTCCCAGACGATCCGGTTGGACGGGAATTCCTCGTCGCTGATCACCACCTGGTCGCCGCTCTGCCAGTCCAGGCCGAAGGCGACGAAGGAGAGCGCTTCGGAGGTATTCTTCACCAGGGCGATGTCGCTGCTCGCCGGGGCATTGAGCAGGCGTGTCAGGCGCTCGCGCAGGCGCTGTTCCAGCCCAAGCCAGGTCGGATAGTTGCGCGCGCCGTACTGGCAGTTCTCGGCGGCGAACTCGGTGACGGCCTGGGCCGCGCGCTTGGGCCAGGGCGCCACGGCCGCATGATTGAGGTAGCGCATGGCATACGCCTGGGGGAACTCGTGCTTCCAGGAAGACATTGACTCGATCCGTACAATCTGGGTGTGATGGGGCATAATAAGGGGCGCGCCGGCGCTGTTCACCGATCCCGTCGGTCGAGCTCGCCCAAGGTGTGACGAAGTGCCGGTAAGCCGAGGGGTAGCCGGTGGTTCGAGGCCCTATCCCTTTGAAAACAACAAGTGGGCTGCTATGCAGAAAGAATCCCGCAAGGTCCGCGAGTTCCGTCGCCGTGAGCAGGAAATTCTCGATACCGCGCTGCAACTCTTCCTCAGTGAAGGTGAAGACAGCGTCACCGTCGAAATGATCGCCGAGGCCGTCGGCATCGGCAAAGGTACCATCTACAAGCACTTCAACTCGAAGGCCGAGATCTATCTGCGGCTGATGCTGGATTACGAAAGGGACCTGGCCGAGCTGTTCCAGTCGGACAACGTCGCCCGTGATCGCGAGGCGCTCTCCCGCGCCTATTTCGAGTTCCGCATGAGCGATCCGCAGCGCTACCGGCTGTTCGACCGGCTCGAGGAAAAGGTGGTCAAGACGCGCCAGGTGCCCGAGTTGGTCGAGCAACTGCATAGCATCCGTACCTCCAACTTCCAGCGGCTGACCAGCCTGATCGAAGGGCGAATCGACGAAGGCAAGCTGGAAGACGTGCCCCCCTATTTCCACTACTGCGCCGCCTGGGCGCTGGTGCACGGCGCCGTGGCCCTTTACCATTCGCCCTTCTGGCGCGACGTGCTGGAGGATCAGGAAGGTTTTTTCCAGTTCCTCATGGACATCGGCGTGCGCATGGGCAACCGCCGCAAGCGAGACGTCGAAACGCCTGTCCGATCCTAGTGTGGTGTTTCAGAAGTTCGCGCAAGAATTGGCGAGTGATTTTTGGGTCCTGGCTAGGCGCCGAGACGAGTCATAGCAGGGCTATGGCGAGGAGTGGCAACACCGCCAGGGCCGAAAAAGCGCCGCCAAAATTGTGTAGATAACTTCTGAAACACCGCACTAGGCTCTATACGAAAAAGTCGCCGAGCGAAGGTCAGGCGAGGCGAAAAAGGCTGAGGAAGCGGATCGGACCCGCGCTCGGGTTTACAAGCGGTAAATGAGCATTCCGAAGCCTTTTTCAACGACGCATCACTGAGCGCAGACACTTTTCGTGCAGAGCCAGGGTCCGATAGAGGCGAGGGACGCCGATCAATCCCTTTTCTCTCGTAGCAGTGGAGTCCCCAACGATGATCGTCGACCGCCAGGGTAGGGCGTTTCGCAACCTGCGGATCAGCCTCACGGCGGCCTGCAACTATGCCTGTACGTATTGCGTGCCCAACGGCAAGCGACTGGTGGCCGCGCAGGACGAACTCAGCGCCGAAACCATGGCCCGTGGCGTGGAATACCTCATCGATGCCGCGGGCATCGAGCGTCTACGCATCACCGGCGGCGAGCCCCTGGTAACGCCGCGCCTGGAGCCCTTTCTCGCCCGCGTTTCCCAGCTCGGTCTCAAGGACATCAGCCTGACCACCAACGGCCAGTTGCTGCCGCGCAAGCTGGACTTCCTCATCGACCATGGCATCCGCCGGCTGAACGTGTCCTTGGACACCCTCGACGCCGAGGCCTTCCCGCGCCTGGCGCGCGGTGGCGATCTGGCGACGGTGCTGGCCGGCCTCGAGGCGGCCCATGCCGCCGGCCTGAAGATCAAGCTCAACATGGTGCCGCTGCGCGGGCAGAATCTCGACCAGGTCCTGCCGTTGCTGGACTATTGCCTGGAACGTGGCTTCGAACTCAGGTTCATCGAGCTGATGCGCATGGGACACCTGGCGAAGGATCCCAGGACCTTCAACAACCAGCTGGTGCCCCTGGCCGAGTTGCTGGACATCATCGGTTCGCGCCATGCCTATGTGCAGGCCGATGCGCCCGTGGATTCCACCGCCCTGCGCTACCGCGTGGAAGGCGGTGGTCACTTCGGCATCATCGCCAACGAGAGCGTACCCTTTTGCCGTACCTGCTCGCGGCTGCGCCTGTCGTCCACCGGCTGGCTGCACGGCTGCCTGTCGTCGAGCAACCGCCACTACGTCGGCGACCTGCTGGACAAGCCGCGCCACCTGGCCCTGCCAGCGCTGCAGCGGCTGTTGGTCAAGGCACTTGGCGACAAGCAGGAGGTGGCCTTTTCCGGTGGGGTGACGGTGATGAAGATCATCGGTGGCTGATAGCTGGCGCGAAAGCTGCTAAGGCCCCTGTATTGACGGCATCTTGGCGCCGGACAGGGGCTCTGTTTCCATGGTTAATCTGCGTTTGCTGGTCATCTCCACCGTGCTGGCCTGTCTGGGCGGCTGCATGAACGTCAGCGACATGGCGTCGGGCGTCGAGTATCACCTGCGCGATGCCGGACTGCTCGATCACAGCAGGACCCAGCGGCTGAACAACTTTCGGCTGCAGGCCGACTCCTACATCTATATAGCCCAAGGTGCCTTCGTCCCCATCGGGCACCCCTACGCCCGTCCGAACGTGGTGGCAGAGGAGGCCTTCAAGGGCTTCGTGGAGTACTTTCCGCGGGTGAGACGGGCGGACAAGCCCGAGGGCTTCGACGACGCCATGGCCAAGGCGCGGCAACTGGGCGCCCATTACCTGCTCTATACCCGTTTCGCCGGCGCGGACGACCGCATCGGTACCTGGGAAGAGTTCGAGGACCAGGACGACATCGGCCGGGTAGGTCGCGATCGCAGTTCGGTGCAGATGATGTTGGTGGAGGTCGCCACCTTCCGTCTGGTGGATACGGCCAGTATTCGCAGCCGTGGCGGCTTCTTGACGTTCTATGACGAGCGCCCGGAAGAACTGTTCGGACCAGCGTTCAACGAATACGCCCAACGCCTCCTGGGGTTGAGCGGTCGCTAGTGTGGTGTTTCAGACGTTAACTGCACAATTTTGGCGGCGCTTTTTTTGCCCGGGCGGCGTTGCCACTCCTCGCCATAGCCCTGCCATGACTCGTCGCGGCGCCTGGCCCGAGCAAAAAAATCACTCGCCAATTCTTGCGCGAACTTCTGAAACACCACCCTAGAGGAGAAGAGTGTGAGCCAGGTTGACGTGACACGGAATCTGCTGGCGCAATTGCCAGCCACCGGAGAGGGTCGCCTGCCGCCCGTGGAGCTCTGGCATCCGCCGTTCTGTGGCGACATCGACATGCGCATCGCCCGCGACGGAACCTGGTATCACCAGGGTACGCCCATCACCCGGCCGGCCATGGTGCGACTGTTCTCCACCATCCTGCGCCGTGATCCCGAGCGCTACGTGCTGGTGACGCCAGTGGAGTGCGTGGGCATCCAGGTGGAAGACGTGCCCTTCATCGCCGTGGACGTCGAATGGCGTGGCAGCGGTGTCGAGCAGACCCTGGATTTCCTCACCAATGTGGGCGACCGGATTGCCGCCGGTGCCGAGCATCCGCTGCGCTTCGAGACACACGATGACCAGCCGGCGCCCTATCTGCGGGTGCGCGGCGGGCTGGACGCGCGGCTCAACCGGGCGGTCTTCTACCGGTTGATGGACAGGGTCGAGCAGGGTTCCCATGAGGGGCAGGCCTGGCTCGGCCTCTGGAGTCGCGGCGTCTTCTTTCCCGTCGCGCCTGCCGAATGAAAAAAGGCCCGAGGGAGCATGCCGGCCCCTTTTCATGAAACACCAGCTGGACCTTTAGCGCTCATATCGCGGCCATGGCGGTCCGCCGATGCGGCCGCTCCTACAGGTACATACATCATGCCTGTGTAGGAGCGGCCCATGGCCGCGATAACATTCCTTGAGCCAGATCCCTGCTTCACCGTTGCACTCCGACATCCCAGGTGAAGGCTTGACTGATCGGCATTACCTCGAGGGGCCTTTGGGGTGGCTTACATATTGGGGTAGTTGGGTCCGCCGCTGCCCTCGGGTGCCACCCAGGTGATGTTCTGCGCCGGGTCCTTGATGTCGCAGGTCTTGCAGTGCACGCAGTTCTGGGCATTGATCTGGAAGCGCGGCTCGCCGCCGTCGCGGACCACCTCGTAGACCCCGGCCGGGCAATAGCGCTGGGCGGGTTCGTCGTACAGCGGCAGGTTCTGGGCGATGGGGATCGAAGGGGCCCTGAGCTTCAGGTGAACCGGCTGGTCTTCCTCGTGGTTGGTGTTGGAGAGGAACACCGAGGACAGCTTGTCGAAGCTCAGCTTGCCATCCGGCTTGGGATAGGCGATGCGCGGCGCCTCGTCGGCCTTCTTCAGGCAGGTATGGTCCATGCGCCGGTCGTGCAGGGTGAAGGGCAGGGCGCCACCCAGCAGGTTGTGTTCGACGAAGGCGAAGGCCGGGCCGAGCAGCGGACCGAACTTGTGCATGGCCGGGCCGAAGTTGCGGCTGGCATGGAGTTCTTCCTGCAGCCAACTGCCCTTGAAGCCATCGACGTAGCCCTGGAGTTCGTCACCTTCGCGCCCGGCCGCCAGGGCGGCGACGATGGCGTCGGCGGCGAGCATGCCGGACTTCATCGCCGTGTGGCTGCCCTTGATCTTGGCCGGATTGAGGGTGCCCAGGTCGCAGCCGATCAGGGCGCCACCGGGGAAGACCATTTTCGGCAGGGAATTCAGGCCACCCTTGACCAGGGCGCGGGCACCGTAGGACACGCGCTTGCCGCCTTCCAGGTACCGGGCCACCACCGGGTGGTGCTTGTAGCGCTGGAATTCGTCGTAGGGCGAGAGGTGCGGATTGCTGTAGGCCAGGTCGACGATCAGACCGACCACTACCTGGTTGTCTTCCAGGTGATAGAGGAAGGAACCGCCCGGGTTCTCCTTGTCCAGCGGCCAGCCGGAGGTATGGATCACCAGGCCCTGCTCGTGCTTGGCCGGATCGATCTCCCACAGCTCCTTGATGCCGATGCCGTAGTGCTGCGGATCGGCGCCCTCGCCGAGCTTGAATCTCTGGCCCAGCTGCTTGCCCAGGTGGCCACGGCAGCCTTCGGCGAAGAGGGTGTACTTGCCGCGCAGTTCCATGCCGGGGGTGTAGACCCCTTCCTTGGGCTGGCCTTCACGATCCACGCCGAGGTCACCGGTGATGATGCCGCGCACCACGCCCTGGTCATCGATCAGCGGCTCCTGGGCGGCGAAACCCGGATAGATCTCCACGCCGAGGGCTTCGGCCTGCTGGCCCAGCCAGCGGCAGAGGTTGCCCAGGGAGATGATGTAGTTGCCCTCGTTGTGCATCGGCTTGGGCACGAAGAAGTTGGGCACCTTGGTGGCCTGACGTTCGTCCTTTAGCAGGTAGATGTCGTCACGCTTGACCGGGGTGTTCAGGGGCGCGCCCAGTTCCTTCCAGTTGGGAAAGAGCTCGTCCAGGGCACGGGGCTCGAAGACCGCCCCGGAGAGGATATGGGCACCGACCTCGGAGCCTTTCTCGACCACGCAGACGCTGATCTCCTGGCCGTTCTCGGCGGCCTGCTGCTTGAGGCGACAGGCCGCGGACAGGCCCGCGGGGCCGGCCCCGACGATCACCACGTCGAATTCCATGTATTCGCGTTCCACGGCTCACTTCTCCTCAGGCAAAACTCACGATCTGGTTATGTATGTGGGGGCGCAACAAAAGACTTCATTATATCCAGCATGCTCCCTGGCACCCATTCAAACGTTTGTTTAAATTTTCTGCAAGCCTGTTAGACTCGGTAGCACCGGCCCCTGACGGACTGTCGCGTTGACCCCTGCTGCCGTGGAGGTCAACATAGGAAGAATTTGCAACAAGGTGTGGGCCGACAGGGGTCGTGTCCAACGCAAGGCCGCCTTGGCGTCCTGTTTATTCACCAGAATAAATCGAGGGATTCATGAAGGTTCTCGTAGCTGTCAAACGCGTGGTGGACTACAACGTCAAGGTCCGCGTCAAGGCCGACCAGACCGGTGTCGACCTGGCCAACGTCAAGATGTCCATGAACCCCTTCTGCGAGATCGCCGTGGAAGAAGCGGTGCGCCTGAAGGAAAAGGGTATCGCCAGCGAGATCGTGGTGGTGACCGCCGGTCCCGCCCAGGCGCAGGAGCAGCTGCGTACCGCGCTGGCCCTGGGCGCCGATCGCGCCGTGCTGATCGACACCGGCACTGCCGAGCTGTCCTCGCTGACCACCGCCAAGCTGCTCAAGGCCGTGGTGGACAAGGAACAGCCGCAGTTGGTGATCCTCGGCAAGCAGGCCATCGACAGTGACAACAACCAGACCGGCCAGATGCTGGCCGCCCTGACCGGTTTCGCCCAGGGTACCTTCGCCTCCAAGGTGGAGCAGGCCGGTGACGGCCTCAACGTGACCCGCGAGATCGACGGCGGCCTGCAGACCGTTTCGCTCAAGCTGCCGGCGGTGGTGACCACCGACCTGCGTCTCAACGAGCCGCGCTACGCCTCGCTGCCCAACATCATGAAGGCCAAGAAGAAGCCGCTGGAAACCCTGACCCCCGATGCCCTGGGCGTGGCGGTGCAAGCCTCCTACGAGGTGGTCAAGGTGGAAGCCCCGGCGGGTCGCCAGGCCGGCATCAAGGTCAAGTCCGTGGCCGAACTGGTCGAAAAACTCAAGAACGAAGCGAAGGTGATCTGATGGCCATTCTCGTCATTGCCGACCACGACAACGCCAACCTCTTCGGCGCTACCCTGAACACCGTCGCCGCGGCCCAGGCCATCGGCGGCGACATCCATGTACTGGTCGCCGGCCAGAACGCCCAGCCGGTCGCCGACGCCGCCGCCAAGCTCGCCGGCGTCGGCAAGGTGCTGCTGGCCGACAACGCCGCCTATGCCCACCAACTGCCGGAAAACGTCGCACCGCTGGTGGTCGAGCTGGCCGCCAACTACAGCCACGTGCTGGCCGCTGCCAGCACCAATGGCAAGAACTTCCTGCCACGCGTCGCCGCCCTGCTGGACGTCGACCAGATCTCCGAGATCATCGCCGTCGAATCCGCCGACACCTTCAAGCGGCCGATCTATGCCGGCAACGCCATCGCCACCGTGCGCTCCACGGCACCGATCAAGGTGATCACCGTGCGCGCCACCGGTTTCGATCCGGTCGCCGCCGAGGGCGGTTCCGCTGCCATCGAGGCCGTGGGCCTGGTCAAGGATGCCGGCATCTCCAGCTTCGTCGGCGAAGAGCTGGCCAAGTCCGACCGTCCTGAGCTGGGCGCCGCCAAGGTGGTGGTCTCCGGTGGTCGCGGTCTGCAGAACGGTGACAACTTCAAGATTCTCTACGCCCTGGCCGACAAGCTGGGCGCGGCGGTGGGTGCCTCGCGCGCTGCGGTGGACGCCGGCTTCGTGCCCAACGACATGCAGGTCGGCCAGACCGGCAAGATCGTTGCGCCGCAGCTGTACATCGCCGTGGGCATCTCCGGCGCCATCCAGCATCTGGCGGGCATGAAGGACTCCAAGGTGATCGTCGCCATCAACAAGGACGAGGAGGCGCCGATCTTCCAGGTGGCCGACTATGGCCTGGTAGGCGATCTCTTCGAGCTGGTTCCGGAACTGGAAAAGGCCATCTAAGGCTCCCAGGTCTGCGCAAGAGCCCGCCACCCGGCGGGCTTTTTCATGGGCGCGACGAACGGCGGGCCAGGACGGATGGTGTCAGTGTCCAGGCCGCCGACGCCTTGTCGTTTTTGGACATTGCCCGCGCCGGAACGGACGCGCTAAGGTCAGGCCCATCTGTACCGGTTCACTTCACAAGTAGTCTGCTACTGTTGCGCCTCGTCCAGGAAGACGCCCCATGACCAACCTGTTGCTCTATCAGCGTATCGCCCAGCAATTGGCGAACGACATCCGCAAGGGTGTTTACAAGCCCGGCGAGCGAGTGCCTTCGGTACGCAAGCTGAGTCAGCAACTGGGGGTGAGCCATGCCAGCGTCCTGCAGGCCTACGCCACCCTGGAAGACCAGGGGCTGATCCGCGCCCGGCCGCAGTCCGGTTTCTATGTGCACCAGACACCGGCCCTGACCGCACCGACACCGGACATCGCCACGGTGGAGCGGCCCAGTCTGGTGACCCGCGCCGGCATCATCAACCAGGTGCTGGCCGAATCGCGTCGTGAAGGGGTGGTGCCCCTGGGCATGGCGGTGCCCCAGACCGATTACCTGCCCCTGAGGGCGTTGCACCAGCAACTGTCCAAGGTCACCCGCTTCCAGGCCCGCGCGGCCTTCTCCTATCTGCACAGCCCCGGCTTCGAACCCCTGCGCCGCCAGGTGGCGATCCGCCTGCGTGATGCCGGCGTGGTGGTAGGCCCTGAAGAGGTGGTGATCACCCATGGCTGTGTGGATGCCCTGCAGATGTCGCTGCGGGTGCTGACCAAGCCGGGCGATCTGATCGCCACCGAATCGCCGTCCTACTACGGCCTGCTGCAGCTGGCCGAGGTGCTGGGTCTCAAGGTGATCGAGATCCCCTGCGATCCCGAGACCGGCCTCAGTGTCGAAGCGCTGCAGCTGGCGGCCAGTCAGTGGCCGGTCAAGGCGCTGGTGGTGACGGCCCGGCTGAGCAATCCCATGGGCAGCAGCATGCCGGAGGCACGGCAGAAGCAGCTGCTCAAGCTGGCCACCGAACGCAACATCGCCATCATCGAAGACGACATCTATGGCGAGCTGACCTACGAGAGCGGCTCCAAGGCGCTCAAGGCCCTCGATAAGCAGGGGCGCGTCATCTACTGCTCGAGCTTTTCCAAGACCCTGTCGCCCGGGGTCCGCATCGGCTGGGTGGTGGCCGGCCCCTACCAGGACGACATTCGGCGGCTGCAGACCTTCACCACCCACTCGGCCTGCAGCGTGACCCAGATGGGGGTCTCCGCCTACCTGGAGAATGGCGGCTACGACCGCCACCTGAGGGCCATCCGCCAGGAATACCGGCGCAACATGACGGCCTTCCAGCTGGCCATCCAGGAACACTTCCCGGAAGGGACCCAGATGAGCCGACCCGGTGGCGGCTTCGTCCTCTGGGTCAGCCTGCCGGTGCGGGTGGATACCCGGCTGCTGCACCAGCGCGCCCTCGACCAGGGGGTGAGCATCGCGCCGGGGATGATCTTCAGCAACACCGATCAGTTCAACCACTGCATCCGTCTCAATTGTGGCCTGCCCTGGGGACGTGACGCCCAGCGGGCGCTGATGACGTTGGGCCTGCTCGCCCGTCAGCTCTGCCAGGAAACCCTGGCCGCCTAGCGGCGTCCCTGGAACCCGCCGAGAAGCGCTGGGTCGGTTGTAGGGACTGATCCTGCCGTTGCTCGCCAGGTGGCGAGCACGGCCCTGGCTGGTGGTGGACCCTATGCGCGGATATCTGGCTGCGGTAGCGATGACGGCGATCCTGTTACTGCCCGGCTGCGATGGCGATTCCCCGCCGCCTGCAGCCAAGGCACCGGCCACTCCGGTGTCGCCGGTCGCCAAGGCGCCGCCTGTGGCGAGCGAGAGCTCCACCAGCGCCGCGGAATTGCGCGCCCTGCGCCTGGACCCGCTGCCCGCCAGGGCCTTGGTCCTGCCGGAGCCGCCGCCGAGGAAAAAGGACCTGGCGAAGAATACCCAGTTGAAAAAGCCCGCGCCGGCCAAGGAAGCCCCGGTGATCCAGCGACCGCTGGATTTGAGTGTGCCTGGCGATCTCGACAAGCCTCAGGCCCTGACCTCCCACCGTGCCGCGGGCCATGCCGGGCAGACGGTGGCCGAGTCAGGTCTGCTGCCGCAGCTGTTTCGCAGTGAAGACGACCCCGGTCGCTTCCAGCTGGGCGGGCGGGTCATCAGTCGCGATCGCAGCGACGACTTCGAGGGGGCCGAGGTGGAGCTGCGCTTCCGGCGCTGAGTGGGGCCGCTGCTGAAACCGTTCTCGGAACTTCATCGGCCCCGCGCTTGCCGACAGTTCAGGTGGCGGACATGTCGTCCGCCTGGCTTCGGGAGCGTTCCATGCCCAGTGCGACAGGCAAGATTCGTTATGCGGTGGTAGGCGGTGGTTGGATTTCCCAGGGTGCCTTCATGCCTGGGGTCGGCCAGACCAGCAATTCCGAGATGACCGCCCTGGTCACCGGCGATCCTGTCAAGGCGCGGGACCTGGCCGCCAAGTACGGTCTCAAGAGTTATACCTACGAAGAGTTTCCGACGCTGCTGTCGTCAGGCGAGATCGATGCGATCTATCTGGCGACGCCCAATTTCCGCCATCTGGAATTCGCCGTGCCGGCGCTGGACGCGGGCATCCATGTGCTGCTGGAAAAGCCGATGGCGATCAGCGAGGACGAGTGCCAGGCGATCAAGGCCGCGGCGGAGCGCTCCGGCGCCAAGTTGATGATCGCCTACCGCCTGCATTGCGAGCCGGGCACGGTGGCGATGATCGAGCGGGTGCGCAACGGCGAGATCGGTGATCCGCGCTTGTTCACCTCCACCTTCGTCCAGCCCCTCGACACCGCCAACCATCGCGCCCAGCACGGTTTCTGGGCGGGGCCGGTCACCGACATGGGGCCTTATCCGCTCAATGCCGTGCGCGGGCTGTTCGGCGACGAGCCCAGCGAGGTCAGTGCCGTGGGTGCGCGGACACCTGGGCGTGACGTCACCACCTGGGATGCCGTGACCGTGACCCTGAGGTTTCCGCAGGAGCGGCTGGCCACGTTCACCGTCAGCTTCAGCGGCCCCAACACCGAGCGCTTCCAGCTGGTGGGCAGCAAGGGCGAGATCGAGGCGTCGCCGTGCTTCGGCTTCGGTGAAGGCGTCGCCATCGGCTATCGCCTGACGGTGGACGGCGAGACCAGTGAGCACAAGGCGCCGGTGGTCGATCATTTCGGCGGCGAGACGGCCTACTTCTCCGACTGCATCCTCCAGGATCGTCGGCCGGAGATGGATGGCGACGAGGGGTGGCGTGACGTGCGGGTGCTGGCGGCCATCGAACGGGCCTTGGAGAGCGGTGAGACCCAGCGCCTCGAGCCGCTACCCAAGCGCCAGGGGCCGACTCGCGAACAGGCGCGCAGCCTGCCGCTGGCCAAGGTGCCGGAGTACGTCAATACCAAGGAGCCGCTGGAGTCCTGAGAGCCTGTTCATAATCTTGCGAGCTAGAGCCAAACAAGGCCTAGGCGGCCCCGGGAAAATAGCTGAGGAAGCGGATCGGACCCGCGCTCGGGTTTACGAGTGGTAAATGAGCATTGCGACGGGGCCGCCCAGGCGGGGCTGGCGATCCAGGCCATTTTCAACGCGGTTTGGCCGACGCGCAGCGGATTTTGAACAGTCTCTGAGGCGACGAGGCCCTGCGGCACCGATGTGCGGCAGGGCCTCGCTCACGAAGCCAGGATAGGCGCTCAGCGATCCTGCGCTTCCTTGGCGTCCATCTCGGCATTGCGCTGCCGAATCTTGGCTTTCTGTTCCTCGGTCAGGGGCACCTTGCGGGCGGTGTCCTTGAGCATGAATAGGCCGCCGACCACGGAGCCGATGGCGACCAGCAGGATCAACCAGGCATACCAGGGCATCTGTCTTCTCCTTGAGTGGCTATGGTCGTTCGACCACAGGAGAGCTTATCAGTGCGCCTGGCAGGAGGCGTTAGCGCGTTTGAGCCAGGCGGCGTAACCCAGGTCGTAGAGCCAGTTGAACGCCAGGGTGTAGGGCAGGAAGAACAGGATCAGCCCCAGGTCCAGCAGCAGGGCCTGCCACAGGCCGATGGACAGCCACCAGGCGGCCAGCGGTACCAGCACCACGATCAGCCCCGCTTCGAAGGCGAGCGCATGCAGCAGACGCACCCCTAGCCCACGGTCGAAGCCAAGGCGCTGCTGCAGGCGGTCGAAAGCCAGGTTGAACATCAGGTTCCAGATCATGGCAATGGCGGAAAAGGCCGCGGTGAGCAGACCCATGTGCGCCAGGGAACGGTCCAGCAGCCAGGCCAGGGTCGGGGCGCAGAGCAGAATGGCGATACCTTCGAACAACACGGCATGCAGCAGACGGGCACTGGCGGGACGCTGGGTCAGATGGATGGACATGAAAGCTTCTCCCTTGGTGGACAGGCTTTCAGTCTCATCGGTTAAGCTAGGGAGATCAAAGTGGTATCCATAGGCTAGGCCGATATGTATCCCAATGCCGAGGCCCTCGAGGCCTTCGTCGAAGCCGCCGCGACGGGTTCCTTCAGTGCGGCAGCGCGGATGCTGGGCAAGCGCCAGTCCAGCATCAGCGAGAGCATCGCCCGGCTGGAGGATGAGCTGGGGGTGGTGCTGTTCGACCGCCAGGGGCGCTATCCCGTGCTCACGGCTGCCGGCGAGCAACTGCTGGACCAGGCCCGCGCAGTGCTTTCGGCTCATGATCGCCTGGCTAATCGCGCCACCCAGCTGGCGGCTGGCGTGGAGCCACGGCTGACCCTGGTAATCTCCGATACCTACCAGCCCACGCGTTACGAGGCCCTGCTGACGGAGCTGGACCAGCGCTATCCGGATCTCGAATTCGAGTGCCTGATCGCCGAGGATGCCGATGTGCTCAGCCTGGTGCAGTGGCGGGCCAACCTGGGCCTGCTGGCCGCCCAGCCGCCCTATCCGGCGGACATCGAGGCGGCTACCCTGGACGGCCTGGTGACGCTGGGACTTTACGTAGCGAAGGATCATCCGCTGGCCGGGTGCCAGGGGCTCACCCAGGCTGATCTCGCGCCCTATCGGCTGTTGCGCCTGAGTACCGTGACGGAGGCGCCGCCGCCGGCCTGCCGACTGCCGGATACCCGCGGACGCTGCTGGTCGGCGCCCGACTACCTGCTGCTGCTGGAAATGGGCGTGCAGGGCTTCGGCTGGGCGGAGCTGCCGCATTGGCTGGTGGCGGGCTACGGCCAGGGGCGACTGGCGGAACTGGTCGTGCCCGGCTGGCCGCAACAGGTGGCGGTGGATGTGGTCTGGTCGCGTCGGCGCCCGCTGGGCCCGGCGGGCAATTGGCTACGCGAACGCCTGCTCAAGCCCGGTTGAGGCACGGGTAGAGCGTTGCGCCGAGACCCTGGCGGGCGGCCGACCAGTGCCCGCGCCGCGCTTTTCTGCGAAAATGCCGGCCTTTGCCGTTTTGCCGAGAGCCCCCATGTCCGCCTGCCCGTCTCCGATCATCGTCGCCCTGGATTTCCCCTCGTCGTCCGCCGCCCTGGCGCTGGCCGACCGGCTCGACCCCGCCACCTGCCGGGTCAAGGTGGGCAAGGAGCTGTTCACCGCCAGCGCCGCCGGTGTGGTCGAGGCCCTGCGCGCGCGTGGTTTCGAAGTCTTCCTCGATCTCAAATTCCACGACATCCCCAATACCACCGCCATGGCGGTGAAGGCCGCGGCGGAAATGGGCGTCTGGATGGTCAACGTCCACTGTTCGGGTGGCCTGCGCATGATGACCGCCTGTCGCGAGACCCTGGAGGCCTTGAGCGTTCCCAAACCGCTGCTGATCGGCGTGACCGTGCTGACCAGCATGGAGCGCGAGGACCTGGCCGACATCGGTCTGGACGTCGATCCCCAGGAGCAGGTGCTGCGCCTGGCCGGTCTGGCGGCTCGCGCCGGCCTGGACGGCCTGGTCTGCTCGGCCCAAGAGGCACCGGCGCTCAAGGCCGCGCAGCCCGGGCTGCAACTGGTCACCCCCGGCATCCGTCCGGCCGGCAGCGCCCTCGACGACCAGCGTCGCATCCTCACCCCCCGCGAGGCCCTCGACGCCGGCTCCGACTACCTGGTGATCGGCCGTCCCATCGCCCGCGCCGCCGATCCGGCCCGCGCCGTGGAAGACATCCTCGCCACCCTGAAATAAGCGTTAAACCTCCGGCGCGAGGCTGCCGGCAGCAGGTGCTGCTATTCTCGTTCTGCAGGCCGACGCCTTCTCGCGTCGGCGCAAGGCGAGAGACCTCAGGGTATGCACGATAGGTTGAACGCCTGTCTCAAGGCGGTAGACGGCGTTTTGTTGGGCAAGGAAACCCAGGTCCGGCTGGCGCTGGCCTGCCTGCTGGCACGGGGGCACCTGCTGATCGAAGACCTGCCCGGCATGGGCAAGACCACCCTCAGCCATGCCCTGGCCAAGGTGCTAGGGTTGTCCTTCCAGCGCATCCAGTTCACCTCGGATCTGCTGCCCGGCGATATCCTCGGCACCTCGGTGTTCGATCGCGACAGCGGCCAGTTCGTCTTCCATCCCGGGCCGGTGTTCGCCGAGTTGCTGCTGGCCGACGAGATCAACCGCGCCACGCCCAAGAGCCAGAGCGCCCTGCTCGAAGCCATGGAGGAGGGCCAGGTGACCATCGAGGGCGCCACCCGGCTGCTGCCCGAGCCCTTCTTCGTCATCGCCACCCAGAATCCCATCTCCCAGGGCGGCACCTTCGCCCTGCCGGAGTCCCAGCTCGACCGCTTCCTGATGCGCCTGTCGCTCGGCTATCCGGGCCGCGCGGCGGAACGGGCGCTGCTGCTCGGCGGTTCCGGGCGCGAGCAGCTGCCGCGGCTGGAGCCCCTGCTGGACCACGCCCAGCTGCGGCTGATCCAGGCCGAGGTGCCGCGCATCCATGCCAGCGAGGCGGTGGTGGACTACGTCCTACGCCTGGTCGAGGCGACCCGCAGCCAGGCTACCTTCGCCCTGGGCCTGTCACCCCGTGGCAGCCTGGCGCTACTGGCCGCGGCGCGGGCCTGGGCACTGCTGGCGGGGCGCGACCATGTGCTACCCGAGGACGTCCAGACAGTGCTCCCGGCGGTGGCCGGGCATCGCCTGCGCGACATCGCCGATCCCGCCGGGCATGGGGGTGGCGCCCTGGTGCAGTGGCTGCTGCGCGAAGTCCCGGCGCTGTGACCGGCGGCGCCTGGCAGCGCTATCGAGACGGCTGGCTGGCCCGGCGAATTCCACCGGCCAATCGCATCACCCTCGATCAGCGGCGCATCTTCATCCTGCCCACTCGCCAGGGGGCGGCCTTCGGCCTGGCCCTGGCGCTGATGCTGCTGGCCGGCATCAACTACCAGAACAGCCTGGCCTATGGCCTGACCTTCCTGCTGTTCTCCCTGGCCCTGGTGACCATGCTGCACACCTATCGCAACCTGGCCGGCCTGCACCTGGCGGGTGGCGGTGCCAGCCCGGTGTTCGCTGGCGAGTCGGCGGGCTTTCGCGTGCGCCTGGAAAGCGAGCGAGGGGCGCACCAGGCCATCGGGCTGGGCTGGCGTGACCAGCCGCTGGTGCTGAGTGACGTGCCTGCCGGCGAGGGAGTGGCCCTGCAGCTGTTCCACCCGGCGCCGAACCGTGGCTGGCTGCGGCCCGGACGCCTGCGGGTGGAAAGCCGGTTTCCCCTGGGCCTGTTCGTCGCCTGGAGCTGGCTGGACCTGGACGTACGCGGTCTGGTCTATCCGTCGCCCCTGCTGAACGCACCCCTGCCGCGCAGCGGGCTGGATGCGGGTGGCGAGGAAGGGCAGCGCAGCGCCGGTCAGGGCGCCGATGACTTCCAGGGGCTGCGAGCCTACCAGCCGGGCGATTCCCGCCGCCGCCTCGACTGGAAGGCGTTTTCCCGCGGGCAGGGGCTGTTGGTGAAGGATTTCAGCGCCCTGGTGGGCAGCGAACTCTGGCTGGATTTCAGCGTGCTCGATGGCGATACCGAGACCCGGCTGTCCTGGCTGTGCCAGGCGGTGCTGGACTGCAGTGCCCGCCAGCTGCGCTTTGGCTTGCGCCTGCCCGGGCTGGAGCTGGCGCCCGCTAGCGGCGAGAGCCATCGCGATGCGGCGCTGCAGGCCCTGGCCCTGTTCGGGCGGCCGACATGAGCACCGCCGTGTCGCAACCCATTCCGCGCATCGCCCTGATCTGGCTGCTGGTGGCCCAGGCGCTGGTGATCCTGCCGCACCTCACCCATCTGCCGCCCTGGGTCGGCTTGCTCTGGGCCTTCTGCGCCGGCTGGCGGGTGCTGCTGTTCCGCATGCAGGTGCGGGCGCCGACGCGGATCGAGAAGGGCGGGCTGCTGCTGCTGACCATGGGGGGCATCTGGCTGTCGCGCGGCTCCTTCATCGGCCTGGATGCCGGCGCCGTGCTGCTGCTGGTCACCTTCGCCCTGAAGCTGATCGAGATGCACAGCCGGCGCGATGCCCTGGTGGTGATCTACCTGGGCTTCTTCGCCGTGGTAATCGCCTACCTCTTCGAAGACGGCCTGCTCGCCGCGCTCTACAGCCTGCTGCCGGTAACCGCCCTGGTGGCGGCCTTGATCGGTCTGCAGCAGAGCGTCCTGGCCACGCGTCCGCTGGCGACCCTGGGGGTGGCCGCCAAGCTGCTGTTGCAGGCGGTGCCGCTGATGATACTGCTGTTCCTGGTGTTCCCTCGGCTCGGCCCGCTCTGGTCGCTGCCACAGCCGGGCGACCAGGCGCGTACCGGGCTGGGCGACAGCATGGCACCGGGGGAGATCGCCCAGCTCTCGCAGTCCGCCGAGCGGGTGTTCCGCGTCAGCTTCGACGGCGAGCGCCCCGCCCAGCGCGACCTCTATTGGCGCGCCACCACCTACGAGCGTTTCGACGGGGCCCGCTGGTCGGTCGATCCCGATACGGCCTGGGGCCCGGAGCCGACCTGGACCCCCAAGGGGCCCACTCTCGGCTACCAGATCATCATGGAGCCGAGTGGGCGACCCTGGCTCTATGGCCTGGACGTGGCGCGCAGCGATCAGCGGGACGTGCGGCTGGCCAGCGACTTCCATCTGCAACGCCGGCGGCCGGTGGACCAGGCCCTGCGCTACCAGGTGACCAGTTGGCCGCAGGCGGTGCGCGAGGCGGGGCGGCTGTCCGCCTCCAGCCAGCGGCGAGCGCTGCAATTACCCGCTGGCGGCGAACCCCGTACCCGCGCCTGGGTGGCCCGGCTCAAGGCGCGCGATCCACGGCCCGAGGCCCTGGCCGAGGCGATCCTCGCCTATTTCCGCCAGCAGCCCTTCGTCTATACCCTGCAGCCGCCGACCGCCAGTGTCGATGCCATCGATGCCTTCCTGTTCGACAATCGCCGCGGCTTCTGTGCCCACTATGCCGGCGCCATGACCTTTGCCCTGCGGGTGGCAGGCATTCCGGCGCGGGTGGTGGCGGGCTACCAGGGTGGCGAATTCAACGCTGCGGGTGGCTACCTGCTGGTGCAGCAATTCGATGCCCATGCCTGGGTGGAGTTCTGGCTGCCGGAGCGCGGCTGGGTGAGTGTCGATCCCACTGCACAGGTGGCGCCCACGCGAATCGAGCGCGGCTTGCAGGAAGCGTTGGCCGCCCAGGGCGCCGCCAACGAGTTCCTCGCCGACAATCCCTTCGCCGCCAATCGCTATCGCAACCTGGCCTGGCTCACCAGCCTGCGGCTGGGCTGGGACCGGATCAACTATGGCTGGCAGCGCTGGGTACTCAACTACGAAGGGGAGACCCAGGGCGACCTGTTCAAGCGGCTACTGGGTGAAGGCGGCCTGCAGCGCCTAGGCCTGGTGCTGGCGCTGCTGGTACTGGCGGTGCTCGGACTCATGGCGCTGCTGGTGTTGCGACCCTGGCAACGCTCCCCCGATCCGCTGTTGGCGCGCTTCGGGCAGTTCGAGCGGCTGCTGGCTCGCCAGGGGGTGGCGCGCCAGGGTGGCGAGGCGGCCGGGGCCTTCGCCCGGCGAGCGATGCAGTCCTTGCCGGCGGCGCAGGCGGAGATCGCGGCCTTCACCGAGGCCTTCCAGGCGCAGCGCTATGCCGGCCGGCCGCAAGACCCGGCGGCGCTCGAGCGGGCGCTGAAACGGCTGCGGCGGCAGCTGCGTGCGGGCTAGGTACGGGCGCTAGGCGCGCAGCGATACGCCCGCGGGCAGGCGGTCCGGCTCCTGCAGCGCGAAGGCCACCAGGCAGACTAGACCGGCCAGGATCGAGGATTGAGGATGGGCACTGCCCAGGGCCTGGGCAACGCAACCCAGGCCCAGGAACAGCAGGACGGCGGAGGTGAAGGTAGTGACCGAGCGCATGACGGGTCTCCGAAAAGGTGCGGGCATCTTGCCGCCTGTCGGGCAACCGTGCGAATGCGCTCTCGCTATGGGGGCTATAGGCGCAACTGGCGGATCGCCTGGTTCAGGGTTCCTGCAAGACCGGCCAGTTCGGTGCTGGTGGCGGCCGACTCCTGCGTGAGCAGCATGGTCCTTTCGGTGACGTCGCGGATGCCTACGACCGACCTGCTCATCTCTTCCGCCACCTGGGCTTGCTGTTCCGCGGCGACGGCGATCTGGGTATTGCTGTCGCGCATCAGGGTCACGGCGGCGGTGATGTCGGCCAGGGCTTGCCCTGCGGCGCCGGCCTGGATCACGCAGTCGTCGGCCTTGAGCGAGCTGTCGCGCATGAATTCCACGGCGTCGCGAGTACCGGCCTGGAGGCCGTCGACCATGCGGGTGATCTCGTCGGTGGAGCCCTGGACACGCTTGGCCAGGTTGCGGACCTCGTCGGCGACCACGGCGAAGCCGCGGCCGGCCTCGCCGGCGCGGGCCGCCTCGATGGCGGCGTTGAGGGCCAGCAGGTTGGTCTGCTCGGCGATACCGTGGATGACGTTGACCACACTGGTGATGCGCTCGCTGTTCTCGGCCAGCTCCTGGATCATCACCGCGGTCTGCTGCACGCCCTGGGAGAGGTCGGCGATGGAATGGCTGACACGCTCCACCGCCTGTTGGCCGGCATTGGCCAGGCGGTCGGCTTCCTGGGACTGGTCACGGGTACCGGCAGCGTGTTCGGCGATCTGCTGCACCGTGGCGCTCATCTCGTTGATCGCCGTGGCAGCCTGGTCGGTCTCCTGCTGCTGATCCTGCATGCCACACCGTACGCCCTGCATGCCGCTGACCAGGCGCCCGGCGCCTTCGTCCAGTTGGGCGGCGCTGGCGGCGACGGTACCGACGACGCGGGTGTAGCTGTCCTGCATGGCGTTGAAGGCCTGGGTCATCTGCCCGACCTCGTCGCGCCCGCGCACCTCGACCCGGGCGGTGAGATCACCGTCGCGTTCCACCCGCAGCATGGTGTCCTTGAGGCGTTGCAGATTGCCCAGGATGAAGCGGATCAGCAATTGCGAGGCCACCAGCAGCGCCAGCATCAGCACCCCCACGGCCAGCGCGTATTCCGGCGCCCGGGCCAGGAAGACGTCGCCGAAGGTCGGGGCGCTGAGCGAGGCGGCTGCCTCGCCCAGGGCGGCCTTGACCGCCTTGAGCTGCTCGGCGCGGCCGGATACTTCCAGCTGCATGGCGAACAGCACCAGCAACAGGCTGGTGAGGAAGGCGACGGCATTCACCGCCCAGAACTTGTACTTGAGAGAGAGATCACGCAGCCAGGCGAACATAGGGGGCATCCAGTCGGCGGGGCCGCACAGCCTGACAGGCCGGCGCGCCTCGAATCTTGACTGGCGTCAACATCCTGCAGGGAGGAGGGCGACGCCGTGGAATAAGCCCTGAGGTTAACGGCCTGCGCGATCTCGACTTTAGCGTAACGGCGCCGGGCCCTTACTCGAACTCCTCGGCCCGCTCTGGTATGGCGCTTTCCGGCAGCGCGAAGAACGCGCGGGCGGTGGCCGTTGTGTGCAGGGCGGTCTGCTCGGGTGTTTCGTGACGCAGGCGGGCCACGGTGCGCAGGATCTCCGGCAGGAAGGCCGGCTCGTTGTGACCATGGCGCGGCTTGGGTCTGAGGGTGCGTGGCAGCAAGTAGGGGGCGTCGGTCTCCAGCATCAGCCGACCGACCGGGATCTGCCCGACCAGTTCGTGCAGGTGCAGGCCGCGACGCTCATCGCAGATCCAGCCGGTGATGCCCAGGTGCAGGTCCAGATCAAGGTAGCCATAGAGCGCCTTGCGCTCGCCGGTGAAGCAGTGCACCACCGCGGCTGGCAGGTGGTCGCGGTAGTCGCGCAGGATCGCCAGCATGCGCTCGCTGGCGTCGCGCTCGTGGAGGAACACCGGGCGGCGCAATTCGGCGGCCAGCGCCAATTGTTCCTCGAAGCAGCGTTCCTGCTGTGGACGGGGCGTGAAGTCGCGATTGAAGTCCAGGCCGCATTCCCCCAGGGCGCGCACCTTGGGCTGGCTGGCCAGGTCGCGCAGGGTCTTGGCGGCGGCGGCATCCCAGGTCGAGGCCTCGTGGGGATGGACCCCGGCGGTGCTGAACAGGGCGTCACCGGCGTCCAGGCGCAGGCAGAGATTGAGGGCGTTTTCGCTGTCTTCGAGCGTGGTGCCGGTGAGCACCAACTGCAACACGCCGGCGGCGTGGGCCCGCTCGATCACCGCGTCCACCTCCTTGAGCAGGCTGGGGTGGGTAAGGTTGACGCCGATGTCGATCAATTGCATGGTGCTGGCCTTCTGCAGACTTTATTTCTTCATTCTATCCATAGTCCGGGTGCTATCGGCGCTGTCCCGGCCAGGTCAGGAGTCCTGGATGCCGTTTCGATTCACCCTGGCTGTGCTCGGCTGCCTATTCGCCTGTTCCGTCCAGGCCCGTCTGGGTGCCTTGCCGCCCGAAGCCCCGCGTCACGTCGCGGCGCGCGATCTGGTCGCCATCGAGCGCGCTGGGGAATTGCGTGTGCTGGTCAACCAGAGCCGCCACAGCTCCGGTGAATGGAACGGCCAGGCACTGGGCATCGAGTATCGGCGGCTGCAAGCCTTCGCTCGCTATCTCCAGCATCAACCCGGTGGCCGGCCGCTGCGTCTGGTGTTCGTACCCAAGGCCAAGGAAGACCTGCTGCCGGCGCTGCAACGGGGCGAGGGCGATCTGGTGGCACCCGGGGAGACCCTGCTGCCGCCAGCGCATTCGGCCCTGATCGCCGCGCCGGTGGCGGCGCCCACCAATCTGGTGGTGGTCAGCGGTCGTGGCCAGCGCCTACCGCGGCATTTGGAGCTATTGGCGGGGCGGCGGGTGGTCCTGCCCCAGGGCAGCGAGGCCGGTTCGGCCTTGGCGCGGCTCAATACCCAGTTGGCAAGACGCAAGCTGAAACCGGTGCAGATCGAGTGGGCCGATCCCACCCTGGCGGTGGAAGACGTGCTGGAGCTGACCCAGGCTGGTATCTATCCGCTCACGGTGGTCGAATCCGGCCTGGCCCATCGCTGGGCGCGGGTACTGCCGCGCCTGCGGGTGGCTGATCGGCTTGTAGTTGCCCATGACCAGGTACAGCTCTGGTATCTGCGCGGCCCGGCGCAGCAACTCGCCGAACGGGTGCGCGCCTTTGCCCGACAACCCCAGGCACGCGACGACGACAAGGCTTTTCGCCAGGCGTCCGCCCGTCGCTACCAGGTGCGCGATCCACTGCAGGCCCATGACCGCAAGCGACTGGCCCAGGTGCGGCCGCTCCTGCAGCGCTATGCCAAGGCTTACGACTTCGACTGGCTGACCCTGGCTGCCATGGCCTACAAGGAATCCGGTCTCGATCCCCAAGCGCGGGGCGCCGGGCGTGCGGCGGGGCTACTGCAGATCACCCCGCGGGCAGCGCGCAGCGTCGGGGTGCGCAACCTGCATTCCGCCGACGACAACGTCAAGGCCGCCACCCGCTATCTGGCGCGGCTGCGGCGGGAATTCTTCGCCAGTCCGCGGCTGACCGAGCGGGAACGTCGCGCCTTCACCCTGGCGGCCTACAACCTGGGTCCGGAACGTGTCCAGGCGCTGCGGGCCAAGGCGCGCCAGCAGGGGCTGGACGGCGACCGCTGGTTCTTCCAGGTCGAACGCATCGCCGCGGAGGAGGTGGGCATCGGGGTGGTCAACTACGTGGCCAGCGTCAACAAGTACCGGGTGGCCTTCAGTCGGGAGCGCGCGCGCCTGGAGGCGCCGGCCGTGGCGGCGACGGGCACCAAGGATGCCAGGCACGAGGATGGTTGAAGCCCGCTTGACAGGGCCGCCGGGCCCTCCCTAGGATGATCCCGCGCCGATTTAAACAGCAACTTGCGGGGCGCTCCCAAATACCGCTAAAGCGCTGGACGGAACAGGCCTCGTACTACCGCCCAGCTGGATCTACGAGGCGGAATTTCGTCCCATGCTCCCTCTCCCGCTACGCCTTACCCCGCTGACCCAGGGCAAGCTCGCCTGCCATCCCGCCATCCTCCTTGGTGGTCCCGACCAGCCCACGCTGCTGCGCTATCTCGAAGGCTGGCCCAAGCGCTGGCCCCACAGCCGCACCCTGCAGATCCGCTTCGCCGATCAGGTCGAACAGCTGCGTGCCTTCGGCGACGATAGCTTCGACTTCGCCGTGGTGCAGTCGCCCGGCCGGGCCGGTCTCGAACCCCTGGTGCGGGAACTGACCCGGGTGGCGCGCCAGGGTGTGATCACTCGGCGGCGCTAACCGTGGGGTGGGCCACCCGGAAGCCGCCCTTGCCCGCCAGTTTGGCGGTGTAGAGCGCCTGATCCGCCCGTGCCAGCAGGCTCGGGCCGTCTTCCAGGGGCTGCTGCAGGGCGATGCCGATGCTCGCGTTCATACCCTGCGCCGACAGGCGTTCGAGGATGCGCTGTGCCAGCTCCCGAGCGCCCTCTTCGGTGGCGTCCTGCATCACCAGCAGGAATTCATCGCCCCCCAGGCGTCCGGCGAAATCGCTTTGCCGCACGCTGCCGGCCAACAGGGCGCCGCAGGCTCGCAGGAGGCGATCGCCCGCGGCATGGCCCTGTGAGTCGTTCACGCCCTTGAAGCCATCCAGATCGAGATAGAAGACCGCCACGCTAGCGGACCATGAGCGGGGCCGGCGCAGGGCGCCCTCGAGCAGAGCGAGGATGCCGGCGCGGTTGTAGAGCCCGGTCAGGTCATCATGGGTGGCGTGCCAGCGGCTATCGGCCTCGGCGGTCAGCGACCGCAGCAGATTGCGGTTGAGATTGTTCAACAGGATCCAGTTGGCACTCAGGTAAAGCGGCGCCTGCAACAGGAACAACCGCAGCATCGGTTCGGGCTGGAACAGGGTGGCCAGTTTCATCGGCACGTCGGTCAGCAGGATCTGCAGGAAGGCGTAGCGCGGGATACCCTGGTTGCGCATGGTGATGGCGCCGTTCATGGCCACCGCCGAGGTACAGCCCAGCATCTGCAGCACCGCATCGCCGCTGAGGATGCAGGCGGCCGTACCCATGCCCAGGGTGGCCGTCCAGAGCAGCCCGAGTATCAGGGATACTTCGCTGAGCAGCGGCGGCGCCAGCCCCCCCATCAGCTGGATGCAATGCACCAGTACCAGGCGCGCGAGCCAGATCAGGGTATCGAGAATCATCCAGCCAATGAACACCGGGGTGGGATTCAGGAAGGCACAGGTCCAACTGATCAGCAGGCTGTTCAGGGCGCCGGCGAAGAGGGCGCTGCGTGAAGAGAACGGGCCGCCCAGCAGTTGCCGCAGCAGGTTTTCATCAAGCGGATCCCGATTGGTAACGAGCCAGCGCAAGCGGCGGTTGGTGGGCAAAGCGTAGAGCGTTGGCGCTCTCATGCAGCGAATCCTGCTTGGAGATGGCGGTCCTCCGCCGTTCATGCCGCAAATTTGCCTGATTTATGTGATCTGCATCACGTTTTTCTGACGGGAGTACCTGTCGAAGCGATCAATCATCGAGGTAGTCGATCTCGACGATATACCAGCGCTGCTCGCCGGCCGGCGTCTGCAACCGCACTTCCGCGTCCACTGCCTTGCCCACCAGGGCCCGCGCCAGGGGCGAGTCGATGCTGATGAGGTTCTGCCTGAGGTCCAGCTCGTCCGGGCCGACGATGCGATAGCGCGCCTCGACGCCCTCGTCGTCCTCCAGGGTGACCCAGGCGCCGAAATAGACCTTGCCCGGATCGGCCGGGCGCTCGCGGATCACCTTGAGATTCTCCAGGCGCTTGCGCAGGAAGCGTACCCGGCTGTCGATCTCGCGCAGCATCTTCTTGCCGTAGATGTACTCGGCGTTTTCCGAACGATCGCCCAGCGCCGCCGCCTCGCTCACCGCCTGGGTGACCTGGGGCCGGCGCACGTTCCAGAGTTCATGGAGCTCGGCGCGTAGCCGGGCCTCGCCAGCGGGGGTGATCAGGGGGGTGCCGGCGGTGCGCGGTGGTCGGTAACGACTCATGGATCAGCTTTCTCTCAGGATCAGTAACGGACTGGCGGTGATGGCCCGCCGCGTGCCCAGCAGGCCGGCCGTGCCCACCAGCAGGGCGCCCAGCACCGGCAGCAGGAGCAACCAGGGGTGGGGCTGCCAGTCCAGGTCGAAGGCCAGCCGATAGAGCAGGGCGCTGACGATCTCGCAACCGAGCGCGGCGAGCAAGCCGCTGGCGCCGCCGAGCAGGATGAATTCGGTCCGTCGCGCCCGTTGCAGCAGCTCGCGCCGCGCACCCAGGGCGCGCAGCAGGGCACCCTGGCGGATGCGCTCGTCGAGGGTCGCCTGCAGGCCGGCCAGCAGCACGGCGATGCCGGCGGCGAGCACGAAGAGCAGCACGAACTCCACCGCCACGCTGACCTGGCGCAGGATGCTGCGCAACTGATCGAGCAGGGCGTCGATGGGCAGCAGGGTCACCGCCGGGAATTGCCGCGCCAGCGCCAGCAGCTCGCGGTCGTGGCCGGGCGGCAGATAGAAGCTGCCCAGGTAGGTCACCGGCACGCCCTCCAAGGCCCCCGGGGCGAAGATGACGAAGAAGTTGGGCTGGAAGTTGTCCCAGCCGACCTGGCGCAGGCTGGTGATCCGCGCCTCGATCTGGCGGTCGCCGATGACGAAGCCCAGGGTGTCGCCGAGGCCCACCCCCAGGCTGCGCGCCAGCTCGCTTTCCAGCGAGACACCGGGCAGGTCGCCCGTCGGCACCGCATCCCACCACTGGCCGGCTTCCAGCCGATTGCCGGCCGGCAGCTCGGCCGACCAGGTCAGGTTGAGGTCGCGCCGGGTGGCGCGTCCGCCGCGGGAGTCGTCTTCCAGGCCTTCCTGGGCGGGATGGCCCTTCACGCTGACCAGGCGGCCCTGGACGATGGGGTAGAGCGGGCTGGCATGGGGCGAGAGACCGGCCACCGCCGTGGCGAAGGCCTGGCGTTCGTCCGGTAGAACATTGAGGGCGAAGTGGTTGGGCGCCTCGGCCGGCAGTTGCGCCTGCCAGCGCTCCAGCAATTCGCCGCGCAACAGCACCACCAGACTCATGGCCAGCAGGATCAGGCCGAAGGCCAGGGTCTGGCCCACCGCCGCCAGGGGATGACGGAGCAGTTGGCCCAGACCCAGGCGCCAGGCCAAAGGCGCCCCCTGCATGACCCGGCGCAGGCTGCGCAGGGCCAGGTAGAGCAGGCTGCCGAACAGCAGCCCGGCGATCAGGCCACCGACCAGCAGCGCCAGGGTCAGGCGCAGATCCAGCGACAGGCGCCACATGATCAGCCCGAGGGCGAGCAGGGCGCAGCCATAGACGGCCCAGGTCCGCAGAGGCACCGGTTGCAGATCGCTGCGCAGCACCCGCAAGGGCGGCACCCGGCCCAGGGCGGCCAGCGGTGGCAGGGCGAAGCCGACCAGGGCGACCAGCCCGGTGCCCATGCCGGCCAGTGCCGGGCCGAGCCCGGCCGGGGGCAGTCGCGTCGGCAGCAGGCCATGCAGCAGTTCGAACAGCACCAGCTGCGCCAACCAGCCGAACAGGGCGCCGAGCAGGCTGGCTGCCAGGCCCAGCAGCCCCAGTTGCAGGCCGTAGAGCGTCAGGGCATCGCGCCGGGTCAGGCCGAGGCAACGCAGCAGGGCGCTGGCATCGAAGCGCCGGGTGGCGAAGCGATTGGCCGACAGGGCCACGGCCACGCCGGCCAGCAGCACCGCCACCAGGCTCGCCAGGCCCAGATAGCGTTGGGCGCGCTCCAGGGCGTTGCCCAGCTGCCGATTGCCGTCGCCCGGCCCTTCGAAGCGCTGGTTGGCGGCCAGCTGCGGCGTCAGGGCCTGACGGTAGGCCGCCAGGGCCGCCGGTTCGCCGCGCCAGAGCTCGCGATAGCGCACCCGGCTGCCGGGCTGGATGACCCCGGTGGCGGTCACGTCGTCGAGATTGATCAGTACCCGGGGCGTCAGGCTGTAGAAGTCGCCGGCGCGATCCGGCTCGTAGGTGAGTATCCGGGTGATGCTCAGGGACTTGCGGCCGATGTCGAGGCGGTCGCCGACCTTGGCGTCCAGCGCCAGCAGCAGTCGGGGCTCCACCCAGGCCTCGCCGCTTGCCGGAGCGCCGCCCGGCTGGTCGGGCGCGTCCGGTGCCGCGGCACTGCGCACCTCGCCGCGCAGGGGAAAGTTGGCCTGGACCGCCTTGACGCTGGCCAGCTGCAAGGCCTCGGCACCCGCGGCCATGGTGCTGAAATTGAGCGTCCGGCTGTGCGCGAGGCCCAGGCGCAGGCCGGCGTCCACCTGCTCGGGGCGCGCCGGTTCGCTGCCGAGCAGCACCAGGTCGGCGGCGAGGAATTCGCTGGCGCGATTTTCCATGCCGGCGCCCAGGCGCGCGGTGAAGTAGCCGATGGCGACGCTGGCGGCCACGGCCACCACCAGGGCCAGGCAGAGCAGGCGGATTTCGCCGGCGCGGATCTCGCGCAGGCTCTGTCGCCAGGCCAGCGCGAACAGCCGCGCGAACGGTAGACCGGTCGTCCTCATGCCGCGACCTGCCGGCCGCCTTCCAGGCGCAGTTGGCGGGCGCAACGGGCGGCCAGGCGTTCGTCGTGGGTCACCAGGACCAGGGTGGTGCCGCGCTCGTGGTTGAGCTCGAACAGCAGGTCGCAGATGTGGTTGCCGGTACGGCTGTCCAGATTGCCGGTGGGTTCGTCGGCGAAGAGGATGCTCGGTCGCGGCGCGAAAGCCCGTGCCAGGGCCACCCGCTGCTGCTCGCCCCCGGAGAGCTGGCGCGGATAGTGGCGCAGCCGCTCGCCCAGGCCGACTCTTTCCAGCAGGGCGCTGGCCTCCGCGCGGGCCTCGCGTGCGCCTTCCAGCTCCAGCGGCAGCATCACGTTCTCCAGGGCGGTGAGGCTGTCGAGCAATTGGAAGGACTGGAAGACGAAGCCCACTCGCTCCGCGCGTAGCCGGGCGCGGGCATCTTCGTCGAGGGCGTCCAGGCGCTGTCCGGCGAGATGCACCTCGCCGGCGCTGGGCAGATCGAGGCCAGCCAGCAGGCCGAGCAGGGTGGACTTGCCGGAACCCGAACTGCCGACGATGGCCAAACTGTCGCCGGCCCGTATCTCCAGATCCAGCGCCTGGAGGATCGGCAGGGCGCCTTCCGCGCCCGTGACGACCTTGCTAAGGTTTCGCGCCATCAAGATGACTTCGCTCATGAGGTTTCCAATGCCGTATCCGAAAGGCCCGCAGACGGGCGGTTGTGGCGAGTTAGAGTCAAAAATCCGGGCGAAGTCCAGCGCGCCTTTGCGGCAAGGCATTGCCTGGCTGCTGGCGCTGCTCTGCCTGGTCATGACGCCGCTGGCCCTGGCGCGCACCCTGCTGGTGGTGGGCGACAGCATCAGCGCCGGCTATGGCCTGGCCGAGGGTCAGGGTTGGGTGCGGCTGCTGGAGCAGCGACTGCAGGCACAGAAGAGCGACTACCAGGTGGTGAATGCCTCCATCAGCGGCGATACCACCGCCGGTGGCCTGGCCCGCTTGCCGCCGCTGCTGGCCGAGCACCGGCCGGACGTGGTGGCCATCGAACTGGGTGGCAACGACGGCCTGCGCGGCCAGCCGCTGGCCCAGTTCCAGCGCAACCTCACCGCCCTGGTGCAGCAGGCCAAGCAGAGCGGTGCCCGGGTGCTGCTGCTGGGCATGCGCCTGCCCCCCAACTACGGGCCGCGCTACACCGATGGCTTCGCCCAGGTCTATGTCGACGTGGCCAAGGCCGAAGGGGTGTCCCTGGTGCCCTTCCTGCTCGACGGGGTAGGGGGCGATCCGTCCTTCATGCAGCCGGACGGCATCCATCCGCGGGCCAATGCCCAGCAGCGCCTGCTGGACAACGCCTGGCCGGAACTACAGCGCGTGCTGCGCGACTGAACGCCGGACTTTTCCCCGGCGGGCCTTTCCGCTAAGGTTGCGCGCCCCCGCCGGTCCGGCCGATCGACCGCTCGGCGGAACCGCCCCTGGAGTATCCCGATGTCCCGCCTTTCCCGGTCCATGCATGGCTATCAGCTGATCCAGCCCGATGCCCAGCTCGACCTGTTCGCCTGCCGCGAGGGCCGGGTCCATATCGTCGCCCGCCAACTGGAGCTGGGCTCGCCCACCGACCGCACCCTGTGCGGCACCCTGCTGCCGGCGCGGCCGCGCCTGCATCCGCTGGATCGTCGCGCGCTGGGCCTCAAGACCCTGTGCCCGGCCTGCATGGAGCGTTTGCAGGGCGCCAAGCGCGGCCTGCCCAATCCGTTACAGGCTTTTTGAGAGCCTGCTCAAAGTCTGCTGCGCGTCGGCCAAACGGCGTTGAAAAGCCCTTCGGAATGCTCATTTACCACTCGTAAACTCCGCTTCCTCAGGTCTTTTCGCCTTGTTTGGCTCTAGCTCGCGAGCCTTTGAACAGGCTCTAGGCTCTGCCGGACGTGGATCGGGGCGTGTACAATTCGCGCCTTCACCTCACTGCTCCTTGCAAGGATTCATCCCATGCCCGCGCGCGTTTCGACCCTGGTCGGTTCCCTCTCGCTGTTTGGTCTGTTGAGCGCGGGTACGGCGCAGGCATTGGAATTGCCGCTGCCGCCGCCCGGCGAAGACCTGGTCGGTGAGGTTCAGGTCATCAAGGCCGCCTACGAAGACACCTTCGCCGACCTCGGCCAGAAGTACGACCTGGGCTACAACGAGATGGTCGCCGCCAACCCGGGCGTGGATGCCTGGCTGCCGGGCGCCGGCACCGAGATCGTGCTGCCGACGCGCTTCATCCTGCCGCCGGGGCCGCGGGAAGGCATCGTCATCAACATCGCCGAATACCGGATGTACTACTACCCCAAGGGTGGGCACACGGTGTTCACCTATCCGCTGGGTATCGGCCGTGAGGGCTGGGGCTCGCCGGTCGGGGTCGCCAAGGTGGTGGACAAGATCAAGGACCCGGCCTGGTATCCGCCTGAGTCGATTCGCGCCGAGCACGCCGCCGAAGGCGATCCGCTGCCCAAGGTGGTGCCGCCCGGTCCGGACAATCCCCTGGGACCCTACAAGATCCGCCTGACCATGCCGGGTTACCTGATCCATGGTTCGGACCGGAAGTTCGGTATCGGCACCCAGACCAGCCATGGCTGCTTCCGCATGTACAACTTCAACGTCACCGAGCTGGTGCAGATGCTGCCGATCGGCACCCCGGTGCGGATCATCGACGAGCCCTACAAGTTCGGCGTCAGCCAGGGCAAGCTCTACCTGGAAGCCCACCAGCCGGTGAATCTCAAGGGCGACCCGACCGAGATCGACCGCCAGGCCGCGGTGGTCAATGCGCTGATCAAGCGTGACGACCTGCTGCAGGCCAACAGCGCGGTGAACTGGAATACCGTGCGTGACGTGGTGCAGGGCCAGGACGGCCTGCCGGTGGAAATCGCCGACCTGCCCGCCGGCGTGGCTCCGGGGACGGTGGCCAAGGCGCCTGCCAAGACCCTGTGATCCAGGCTGGAGGCGCCCAATCGAGGCGCCTCCGAGCAGCCAAACAAAAAGCCCGCCATCGAAATGGCGGGCTTTTCGTTTGCTCCGTGAAAGGCGACTGTTGCCACTCGCCTTCCCAGCCGGGGCGCTTACTTGCGGCTGGCTTTTTCCAGCATACGCAGGGCGCGCTCGTTGGCTTCGTCAGCGGTTTGCTGAGCTTTCTGAGCGGCGGCCAGGGCCTCGTCAGCGTGACGGTAGGCTTCGTCAGCACGAGCCTGAGCGCGGGCAGCGGCGTCTTCGGTAGCGGTCAGGCGAGCTTCGCTTTCCTTGTTAGCGGTGCTGCAACCAGTGGCCAGAGCAGCGGCCAGAGCCAGGGCGGCGAATTTCAGAGCATTGTTCATCGTAAACCCCTTGAGGTAGACATCCTGTTTTAAGGTCAATTTTCCAAGTGGAAAATTGCGGCTACATACTACTCATTACCGGTCGTAAGTAAACTGAGCGAGCCCGTTTGAAGGAGGAATTTTTGCGGAAAGTCTTCTCTCAGTCTCCGCGCGCTCGCCAAGCAGGCTTGCGACCGCTATCAGCCACAGCTTTGAGGGCGGAAAGCCTCGAACGTTTCAAAACGTTAGAGGATGGGCGGAAGATGTCAAGCCAGCTGAGGCTGCGTGTGGGCGATGGCGCCTGTTATAGTCGGTTTTCACGGTGCGACGGCTGGTTAGGTTCTGTACGAAAAGTCGCCGAGCGAAGGTTAGGCGAGGCGAAAAAGGCTGAGGAAGCGGAGTTTACGAGTGGTAAATGAGCACTCCGAAGCCTTTTTCAACGAAGCATCACCGAGCGCAGGCATTTTTCGTACAGACCCTAGAACCTGCCTCTTCCGCAGGGGTCTGACGCGCTGTGGCTCAGTCCTGCACAGGAAGGGTGCGTTCTCGTCTTCGGGTATCATCGATAACAATGGATAAGGCGGAGCCAAACCGCCAAGGAGTAGTCATGAACGAGTCCCTGCACGTGGAGCACGATGAGGCCAATCATCAATTCCACCTTTCTGTCGACGGCCAGCGCGCCTATCTTGCATACATGGATCTGGGCAAGCAGACCATGGATTTCTACCGTACCTTCGTCCCCGATGCCTTGCGCGGGCGCGGCCTGGCCGCGCGGCTGACCGAGCATGCGCTGAACTACGCCGAGAGCCGCGGCTACAGCGTCATCCCCTCCTGCTCCTACGTCGAGCACTATCTCGAGCGTCGCGGCCAGGTTACGCCATTGGCCTGAAGTGGAACGCAAAAAAACGCCGGGCTTGGCCCGGCGTTTTCGTCTGTGCCGTCGATCAGTCAGTCGCGCGCGCGACGCGGCAACACGTCCTTGAGCTTGCGGTGCATGTCGAGAATGCTCTTCTCGGTCATGGCCCAGTCGATGCAGGCATCGGTCACCGAGACGCCGTACTCCAGCTGCGACAGGTCCGCCGGGATCGGCTGGTTGCCGAAGCCCAGGTGGCTTTCCACCATCAGGCCGACGATGGAAGTGTTGCCCTCGACGATCTGGTTGGCGACGTTGTCCATCACCAGCGGCTGCAGGGCGGCGTCCTTGTTGGAGTTGGCGTGGCTGCAGTCGACCATGATGTTGGGCTTGACCTTGGCCTTCACCAGCGCCTGTTCGCAGAGGGTGACGCTGACCGAATCGTAGTTCGGCTTGCCGTTGCCACCGCGCAGCACCACGTGGCCGTAGGGGTTGCCCTTGGTCATCACCACCGAGACCTGGCCGCGCTGGTCGATGCCGAGGAAACGGTGCGGGCTGGAGACCGACTGCAGGGCGTTGATGGCGACCGTGAGGCTGCCATCGGTGCCGTTCTTGAAGCCGACCGCGGAGGAGAGGCCCGAGGCCATCTCGCGGTGGGTCTGGGATTCGGTGGTGCGGGCGCCGATGGCCGACCAGCTGATCAGGTCCTGCAGGTACTGGGGGGAGATCGGGTCCAGGGCCTCGGTGGCGGTGGGCAGGCCCTTTTCCGCCAGGTCCAGCAGCAGCTGGCGGCCGATGTGCAGGCCGTCCTGGATCTTGAAGGAGTCGTCCAGGTAGGGGTCGTTGATCAGGCCCTTCCAGCCCACGGTGGTGCGGGGCTTCTCGAAGTAGACGCGCATGACCAGATAGAGGGTGTCGCTGACCGTGGCCGCCAGGGTCTTCAGCCGCTCGGCGTATTCATGGGCGGCCTTGATGTCGTGGATCGAGCAGGGGCCGATCACCACGAAGAGGCGATGGTCCTTGCCGTCGAGGATGTCGCGGATGACCTGGCGGCCCTGGGCGACGGTGTCGGCGGCGAGATCGCTCAGCGGGATCTCCTGCTTGAGCTGCTCGGGGGTGATCAGCGGCTCGTTGGCTTCGATGTTGAGGTCGTTAAGGCGGGGCTGTGCGGCCATGGTGCTACTCGTCGGTCACGGCGCTGCGACAGGTCGGGGCCCGTGCAGGCAAAATGCAGAAGGAAGGGTGGGGCACCTTAACGCTTGTACCGCCCACTCACAATGGCTACGACGCGATTGGCCGCGTCAATGGCGTGCTTTGGCGATGATCGCACCGGGGTTGGCGATGGAACTGGATGATGGGACGGCGGATGCCGAGTTGCTGGCGGCGCCGGGGCGCTCCTTGCTGATCTTCACCAGCGTCGGCTGCGCCAGCTGCCGTGTGGCGCGCCAGGTGCTGCCGGCCGCGCGGCTGCCGGTGGAGCGACTGTACTGGGTGGATGCCGAACGCAGCGGCGGTCTGGTGCAGCGCTATGGCGTCTTTCACCTGCCGGCGCTGTTCCTGGTGCGCGACGGCGACTTCCTCGGCCCGGTGCAGGCGCCGCTGCGGGAGCCGGCGCTGGTGGCTGCCATCGAGGTGGCAGCAGACCGCGAGCCGGAGGAGTTGCCCTGAGCGGCTGCCTGGGTTGGGGGGGCGGACCGCGATAGCCCTTGACCGACGAACGTCCGAGGGCCTCTAGGGCGTGGCTCCCGGCGAAACTGGCAATAGGCTGCTACGCTGAAAGAGCTATCCCGCGTCGGACCGGTCAGGTCGGGTGACCTCGCCAGGAGGAATCGTGATCCGTTCCCTGCTCTACGCCACGGACCTGGGCCTGTGTTCGTCCTATGTCTTCCAGCACGCGTTGAACCTGGCTCGCATCCACCAGGCGCGGCTGTATGTCGTCCATGTGGTAGAGCCCCTTGGCCTGCTGGCCTCCACCCTGCTGCAACAGCACCTGGACGGGGAGTCCCTGGATCGCCTGCGCAATGGCGGTCTGGATCTGGTGCTGGAGACCATCGAGCAGCAGGTCTTCGAATCCCTGCGCCAGGACCTCCTGGAGACCCCGGCGACCCTGGGCCTGGTGCGGGCCGTGCGGGTACTCCAGGGGGATCCGCCGGTGATCATCCTCAAGCAGGCCCAGGACTTCGCCGCCGATCTGCTGGTGATCGGCAGTCGCAGCCAGGGCGACGATCAGATCGCGCCGCTGGGGCGGACGGCCAGCCGCCTGCTGCAGACGGCCCGTATCCCCATCTACTTGGTGCCGCTGCGTCAGGGCTGAGCGGTGGACGGTCGCTCATGCCTGTATGCGACTTAATTCGATTTTCGTCTAGAAAAAGCTGAATGGCTGCATTACTGTTATATGCTTGCGCACGGGTTAGCGAGGAGCCGGCATGAAGCTGCAACAGTTGCGATACATCTGGGAAGTCGCCCATCACGATCTGAATGTTTCCGCCACCGCCCAGAGTCTCTATACCTCGCAGCCCGGCATCAGCAAGCAGATCCGCCTGCTCGAGGACGAGCTGGGCGTCGAGGTCTTCGCCCGCAGTGGCAAGCACCTGACGCGGGTGACGCCCGCGGGCGAGCGGATCATCCAGACCGCCGGTGAGATCCTGCGCAAGTGCGAGAGCATCAAGCAGATCGCCCAGGAGTTCTCCAACGAGCGCAAGGGCACCCTGTCCATCGCCACCACCCACACCCAGGCGCGTTACGCCCTGCCGGACGTGATCAGCGAATTCATCAAGCAGTACCCGGACGTGGCCTTGCACATGCACCAGGGTTCGCCGACCCAGATCGCCGAGATGGCCGCCGACGGCACCGTGGACTTCGCCATCGCCACCGAAGGCCTGGAGCGCTTCAACGACCTGGTGATGATGCCCTGCTATCGCTGGAACCGTTGCGTGATCGTGCCGCAGGGCCATCCGCTGGCGAAGGTGGAGAACCTGACCCTGGAGCAGCTTGCCGAGCAGCCGCTGGTGACCTACGTCTTCGGCTTCACCGGTCGTTCCAAGCTCGACGAGGCCTTCGCCCGCCACGGCCTGGAGCCCAACGTGGTGCTGACCGCGGCGGACGCCGACGTCATCAAGACCTATGTGCGGCTTGGCCTGGGCGTGGGCATCGTCGCCGACATGGCGGTGGATCTCAAGGCCGATGCCGACCTGGTCTGCCTGGACGCCAGCCACCTCTTCGAGGCCAGCGTGACCAAGATCGGCCTGCGCCGCGGCACCTTCCTGCGCGGCTTCATGTGCGACTTCATCGGCCGCTTCGCGCCGCACCTGACCCGCGATGTCCTCACCGAGGCCATGCAGACACCGTCGCGGCAGGAGCTGGAGACCCTGTTCCATGGGGTGACGTTGCCGACGTATTGAGTTTTTCCCTGGCTGGTATCGCGGCCATGGGCCGCTCCTACAGGAGTTCTATTTACTCGTAGGAGCAACTGTCTTATCGCTGTGGGGATACCTCCCGTAGCGTGGAAAACGGCGCAGCCTTTTCCACTGGAGACTTGGTAGCGAGGAGGCCCTCACCCCAACCCTCTCCCGAGGGGAGAGGGGGCTATCCGAGCAGGCGTTCAGTTTCATCAGCCGCGGCAAAGATCACGTCAAACCGGCGTACCTCTTCCTGTAGGAGCGGCCCACGGCCGCGATGCTTTTATCCACCTTGCGTCACCCTTCAAGCCGCCACTGCTGCAGCAGCAACTGCGCGGCCGCCGACAACCCCGCGCCCTGGCGCACCAGGATCGAATAGGGCTCGTTGCGAGTACGCTGTACCACCGGCAGGCGGCGCAGCAGGCCGTGTCTTTCGCCGAACAAGGCGATGTCGCTGGGCAGCATGGCCACCTGGTTGGCGTCTTCCTGCAGCAGGCCGAGCAGGGTGAAGGTAGAGGCGGTCTCTACCGGATAGCGCGGGAACTCCAGTTCCGCCGCGCGAAACTCCCGCTCCAGGGTCAGGCGCATGGGCAGGTTGGCCGGATAGACGATCCAGCGACTGTCGACCAGCTCGGCCAGGGTCAGTGTCTTCGACTCCGCCAGCGGATGGCGGGGATGGCAGACGATCTCCAGCCGCTCTTCACGCACCTCCAGGCAGTCATAGGCGTCCGGCCGGCGGCTGACGCTGCTGCGGCAGATGGCCACTTCGATGCGCCCGGCGTCGAGCAGGTCGAGCAGGCGCACACTGGTGTCCTCGATGATCTCGATCCCCAGCTGGGGTTGCGCTGCCCCCAGGCGCGACACCGCGGCGATCAGGCGGGGCACGGCGCCCATGATCACCCCCACCGCCAGCCGGCCCCCTTCGCCCTGGAGAATGCCGAGCATCTCTTCGCGCAGATGGGCCAGGTCGCTCTCGATCAGCCGCGCATAGCGGATCACGCAGCGGCCCAGGTCGTTGGGCTGCAGCCCCTGGTGGGTACGCAGGAAGAGGGTGGCGCCCAGGGTGCTTTCGATTTCGTGCAGAGCCTTGGTGGCACCGGGCTGGGAAATGGCGATGCGTTCGGCGGCCTTGTGCAGCGAACCTTCCTCGTCGAGGGCGATCAGCAGGCGTAGTTGCCGCAGGCGCAGACGGGAGGCGATGGAGCCCAGGGATGGCAGCATGGGAATAACCGTTGGTTATCGCGGGATAGGGAGGTCTCATTAGGCAGGCCCCGTAGCGCCGAGTAAAGTCTCCTTCAGGCGATAACCAACAAGGAGAATGCCATGCACCTGATTCAGTTCGAAGACCAACAGGGCCAGCGCCGCGTTGGCGTGGTCGAGCGCGGCGAAATCCAGCAGGTCCGGGGAGCGACCAGCACCCGGGCCCTGGCGCTGCAGGCCATCCGCGCCGGTGTATCGCTGGAGTCTCAGGTGCAGACCCTGGGCCTGGAGCCCGGACCGGCCTATGCCGAGCTGCTCGACGCCGGCCGCCTGCTGCCGCCGCTGGATCACGAAGATCCCGCGCACTGCCTGGTTACCGGGACCGGTCTGACCCACCTGGGCAGCGCCGCCACCCGCGACAAGATGCACCAGCAGAATAGCCAGGAGGAGGCCAAGCTGACCGACTCCATGCGCATGTTCAAATGGGGCGTGGAGGGCGGACGTCCGGCGGCCGGCACCGCCGGTGCCCAGCCGGAATGGTTCTACAAGGGCGACGGCGGCATCCTGGTGCGTCCGGGTGGCGACATCCCGCTGCCGGAATTCGCCGAGGATGCCGGCGAAGAGCCCGAGCTGACCGGCCTCTATGTGATCGGCGACGACGGCAAGCCCTATCGCCTGGGTTATGCGGTGGGCAACGAATTCTCCGACCACGTGATGGAACGCAAGAACTATCTCTACCTGGCCCATTCCAAGTTACGCTACTGCAGCTTCGGGCCGGCCCTGCGCACCGGCGAGCTGCCGCGCCATCTGGCGGGCACCAGCCGGATCCGTCGCGGTGAGCAGGTGGTCTGGGAGAAGGAATTCCTCTCGGGCGAGGACAACATGTGCCATAGCCTGGAAAACCTGGAGTATCACCACTTCAAGTACGCGCAGTTCCTGCGGCCGGGCGATGTCCATGTGCATTTCTTCGGCACGGCGACCCTGTCCTTCGCCGATGGCGTGCGCGTCGAGCCAGGCGACAGATTCGAGATCGCGGTACCGGAATTCGGCGAGCCACTGAGCAATGGCGTCAAGGCGAACACTGCAGCCTTCCAGCCCGGGCAGGTCCGCCAGCTCTAATAGTTGTATGATGACTGCTGACTATGCGAATGCTAGAGTGGGTATCGCACAGGTTGGTCCGGACGCCCAGAGGCTGGGCGTGCCACCCTTTCGAAGGCTGCCCGGCGGGTGGTCTTCCCTGAACCCCTAGGTATAAGGAGTCGAGAACAATGCAGATCCAAGGCAAGAACTACATCGGTGGCGCTCGCAGCGGCGAGGGCGAGGTGCGGGTCTACAGCATCGACGCTACGACCGGCGAACAGCTGCCCTACGAATTCTTCCAGGCATCGCCCGCCGAGGTCGACGCCGCCGCCCGCGCCGCCGAGCAGGCCGCGCCCCTGTACCGCAAGTTGAGCGCGGAAAAGCGCGCCACCTTCCTCGACGCCATCGCCGACGAACTGGATGCCCTGGGCGATGACTTCGTCCAGCTGGTGTGCCAGGAAACCGCACTGCCGGCCGGCCGCATCCAGGGTGAACGTGGCCGTACCAGCGGCCAGATGCGCCTGTTCGCCAAGGTGCTGCGCCGGGGCGACTTCCACGGTGCGCGCATCGACACCGCGCTGCCCGACCGCAAGCCGTTGCCGCGTCCTGACCTGCGGCAGTACCGCGTCGGTCTGGGTCCGGTGGCCGTGTTCGGCGCCAGCAACTTCCCGCTGGCCTTCTCCACCGCCGGCGGCGACACCGCCGCGGCCCTGGCCGCCGGTTGCCCGGTGGTGTTCAAGGCCCACAGCGGCCACATGGTGACCGCCGAATACGTGGCCGATGCCGTCATTCGCGCCGCCGAGAAGACCGGCATGCCCAAGGGCGTGTTCAACATGATCTACGGCGGTGGCGTCGGTGAGCAACTGGTCAAGCACCCGGCCATCCAGGCAGTGGGCTTCACTGGCTCCCTGCGTGGCGGTCGTGCCCTGTGCGACATGGCCGCGGCCCGTCCGCAGCCGATCCCGGTGTTCGCCGAGATGTCCAGCATCAACCCGGTAGTGGTCCTGCCCGAGGCGCTCAAGACGCGCGGCGAGACCATTGCCAACGAACTCACCGCCTCGGTAGTGCTGGGTTGCGGTCAGTTCTGCACCAATCCGGGCCTGGTCATCGGGGTGCGTTCGCCGGAGTTCAGCGCTTTCCTGGAGCGCCTGGCCGGTTTCATGAACGAACAGACGCCCCAGACCATGCTCAATCCGGGCACCCTGAAGAGCTACGAGAAGGGCGTCGCGGCGCTGCTGGCCCATTCCGGCGTGCAGCACCTGGCCGGTGCCAGTCAGGAAGGCAACCAGGCGCGCCCGCAGCTGTTCAAGGCTGACGTGAGCCTGCTGCTGGAAAACGACGAGCTGCTGCAGGAAGAAGTCTTCGGCCCCACCACCGTGGTGGTCGAGGTGGCTGACGAAGCCCAGCTGCACCAGGCGCTGCAAGGCCTGCACGGCCAGCTGACCGCCACCCTGCTGGCCGAGCCGGCCGATCTGCAGCGCTTCGAGGCCATCATCGGCCTGCTGGAGCAGAAAGCCGGACGCCTGCTGCTCAACGGCTATCCCACTGGCGTGGAGGTCTGCGACGCCATGGTCCACGGCGGTCCCTATCCTGCGACCTCCGATGCCCGCGGTACCTCGGTCGGCACCCTGGCCATCGACCGCTTCCTGCGCCCGGTGTGCTACCAGAACTACCCGGACGCCTTCCTCCCGGAAGCCCTGCAGAACGCCAACCCGCTGGGCATCCAGCGCCTGGTGAACGGCGAGAACACCAAGGCGGCGATCTGATCGCGCGGTCCTGAGTAGGTAAGAGACCCGGCGTCGCAAGGCGCCGGGTTTTTTATTGGGTGGTGGAAAGGCGGGGGGCACTGTGGAAAAGGCTGCGCCGTTTTCCATGCTACGGGGGTAGGGTTCGAGTGGGGGAGGGAGTGCGGTTTTCCACGCTACGGAGCACGGAGGCGAGAGGTGCGCCGCTCCTGCCCCCTCTCCCTCCAGGAGAGGGTTGGGAAAGCAAAGGCCGCTCCCGGGAGCGGCCTTTGCCTGAGTCGGAGAAAGTCCTACTTGCCGGCGAACTTGAAGATCGTCGTCTGGGTGTAGGTCTGGCCCGGGTCCAGGCGGGTGCTGGGGAAGTTCGGCTGGTTGGGCGCGTCCGGATAGTGTTGGGTTTCCAGGGTGAAGGCACCCCAGTGGCCGTAGGTCTTGCCCGCCTTACCCTTGATGTTCCCTTCCAGGAAGTTGCCGGTATAGAACTGCACGCCCGGTTCGGTGGTATAGAGGGTCAGGGTGCGGCCGGAGCCCGGATCGGTCACCACGGCGGCGGCCTTCTGCAGATCGCCAGCGGTGTTGAGCACCCAGTTGAAGTCATAGCCACCCTGCTTGGGTTCGGCGTACTTCAGCTGCTGGTTGTCGTCGGCGATGTGCTTGCCGATGGCGGTCGGCTTGCGGAAGTCCATCGGCGTGCCGGCCACGGGCGGCAATTCGCCGGTGGGGATCAGCTTGGCGGTCACCGGGGTGTATTTGTCGGCATTGAGCATCGCCACCTGCTTGAGCACGGTGCCACTGCCGGCGCCCGCCAGGTTGAAGTAGCTGTGGTTGGTCAGGTTGAGCACCGTCGGCTTGTCGGTGGTGGCGCGGTACTTGAGGGTCAGCTGGTTGTGCTCGTCCAGCTGGTAGGTCACCTGGGTGGTCAGGGTGCCGGGAAAGCCCATCTCGCCATCGGGGGAGACATAGCTCAGGGTCACGCCGACCCAGCCGTCGCCCTTGGCCGGCTCGGCCTTCCACACCTTGGTGTTGAAGCCCTGGGGCCCGCCGTGCAGGGCGTTGGTCTTGTCGTTCTGGGGGATCTGGTAGCTCTTGCCGTCGAGGCTGAAGCGGCCCTCGGCGATGCGGTTGCCGAAGCGGCCGATGGTGGCGCCAAAGAACACGGTGGGGTTGTCGAGATAGCCCTGGACGTCATCGAAGCCCAGGACCACGTCTTCGCTTTTGCCCTTGCGGTCGGGCACCTTGAGCGCCTGCAGCACGCCGCCGTAGGTGATGACGGTGGCCTGCATGCCGTGGCTGTTGGTCAGGACGAACTTCTCGATGGGGGTGCCATCGGGCAGCTTGCCGAAGCTCGACTGCTGGCTGCTGAGGCCGGCCGCCTGGGCGGTAAGGGTGCTGATCATGAGTGACAGTCCAAGTCCGGTGAGGGCTAACGTGCGTTTCATCTCGACCACCTTTTCGGTTTGTTGTTGTGCAAGAGTGGGTCAGGCGACCCGGGAAGGGAGGAGAGGCGGTGAAGCTCCTCATCCCACCCCTCTCCCGGTGGGAGAGGGGGTAGAGCCGGTCAATGGGAGTGGCGAGGCACCTCGGCGCCGCGGCAACCGACCAGGAAGTCGAAGTCGCAGCCTTCGTCGGCCTGCAGTACATGGTTGACGTAGAGGCGGCGATACCCGCCGGCCAGCAGTTGGTCGGCCGGCGGTTGCCAGTCGGCCAGGCGCGCGGCCAGTTCTTCGTCGGAGATGTCCAGGTGCAGGCGCCCGGAAGCGCAGTCCAGTTCGATCATGTCGCCTTCGCGGACCACCGCCAGCGGGCCGCCGGCCGAGGCCTCGGGTGCCACGTGCAGCACCACGGTACCGTAGGCGGTGCCGCTCATGCGGGCGTCGGAGATGCGCACCATGTCGGTGATGCCCTTGGCCAGCAGCTTGGCCGGCAGGCCCATGTTGCCCACCTCGGCCATGCCCGGATACCCCTTGGGGCCGCAGTTCTTCAGCACCATCACGCAGGTCTCGTCGATGTCCAGGTCCGGATCGACGATGCGCGCCTTGTAGTCTTCCAGGTTCTCGAACACCACGGCGCGACCGCGGTGCTGCATGAGCGCCGGGGTCGCGGCCGAGGGCTTGAGCACCGCGCCCTTGGGCGCCAGGTTGCCACGCAGTACGCAGATACCACCATCGGCGCGCAGCGGGTTGTCCAGGGCGCGGATGACCTCGTCGTCGCCGTAGATGGGGGCCTCGGCGCAGTTGGCCCAGAGGCTCTTGCCGTTGGCGGTCAGGGCCTCGGGATGGGGCAGCAGCTTGGCCTCGCCCAGGCGGCGGATCACCGCCGGCAGGCCGCCGGCATAGTAGAACTCTTCCATCAGGAAGCGGCCGGAGGGCTGCAGGTCCACGATTGTAGGGGTACCGCGGCCGACCCGGGTCCAGTCGTCCAGCTCCAGGTCCACGCCGATGCGGCCGGCGATGGCCTTGAGGTGGATCACCGCGTTGGTGGAACCGCCGATGGCGGCGTTGACGCGAATGGCGTTCTCGAAGGCTTCCTTGGTGAGGATCTTCGACAGTCGCAGGTCTTCTTCCACCATCTCGACGATGCGCATGCCGGACAGGTGCGCCAGCACGTAGCGGCGCGAATCCACCGCCGGAATGGCGGCGTTGTGCGGCAGCGAGGTGCCCAGGGCTTCGGCCATGCAGGCCATGGTGGAGGCGGTGCCCATGGTGTTGCAGGTACCGGCCGAACGCGACATCCCGGCTTCGGCGGAGAGGAATTCGTTGAGGTCGATGGCGCCTGCCTTGTAGGCCTCGTGCATCTGCCAGACGATGGTGCCGGCGCCGATGTCGCGCCCGTGGTGCTTGCCATTGAGCATGGGGCCGCCGGTGACGACGATGGCCGGCACGTCGCAGCTGGCGGCGCCCATCAGCAGCGCCGGCGTGGTCTTGTCGCAGCCGGTGAGCAGCACCACGGCGTCCACCGGGTTGCCGCGGATGGCTTCTTCCACGTCCATGCTGGCCAGGTTGCGGGTCAGCATGGCGGTGGGCCTGAGGTTGGATTCGCCGTTGGAGAACACCGGGAATTCCACCGGGAAGCCGCCGGCTTCGTAGATGCCGCGCTTGACGTGCTCGGCGATCTTGCGGAAGTGGGCGTTGCAGGGGGTCAGCTCGGACCAGGTGTTGCAGATGCCGATGACGGGCTTGCCCTGGAATTCGTGGTCCGGGATGCCCTGGTTCTTCATCCAGCTGCGGTACATGAAGCCGTTCTTGTCGTTGCTGCCGAACCACTGGGCGGAGCGGAGCGGGCGTTTGGGCGTGGTCATTGTTTGGTCCTCGGGCATTTCACGGGCAAAGCGGTCCCCGGCACGGCGCCAAGGGCGCCGCGGGGGAACAGAGTCTGGGTTCAGCGCTGCTTGAAGCGGTCGATCACCACGGCCAGCAGCAGGATGGTTCCGCGGATGACGTACTGGTAGAAGGTGTCGATGTTCTTCAGGTTCATGGCGTTCTCGATGATCGCCAGGATCAGCACGCCGGCTATCACGTGGCGGATCATGCCGATGCCGCCGGCCAGGGATACCCCGCCCAGTACGCAGGCGGAGATCACCGTGAGTTCGAAGCCCTGGCCGATCATCGGCTGGCCGGAGGTCATGCGCGAGGCCAGCACCACGCCGGCCAGGGCGCCGATCACCCCGTGCATGGCGAAGATGATGATCTTGGTGCGATCGACGTGGACGCCGGCCAGCAGCGCGGCTTCCTCGTTGCCACCGATGGCCATGGTGTTGCGGCCGAAGGTGGTGTAGTTGAGCAGCCAGCCAAAGAACAGGATGCACAGCAGGGTGATGACGATGGGCACCGGCAGGCCGAACAGCTGGCCGTTGCCGAACACGAAGAACTGCTCCTGGGAGACGCCCACGGCCTTGCCGTCGGAGAAGATATAGCCCAGGCCGCGCACGATCTGCATGGTCGCCAGCGTGGTGATCAGGGCATTGATCTTGAGCTTGGCGATCACCAGGCCGTTGATCAGGCCCACCACCAGCCCCATGGCCAGGGCGGCGGCAACGCCGAGGAAGACGCTGTCGAAGTCGCGCATCACCACCGCGGCGACCACGCCGGCGCAGGCGATGACCGACCCCACCGAGAGGTCGAAGTGGCCGGAAGCCAGGCAGAACAGCATGGTACAGGCGGCGATGCCGACGGTGGAGATCGCCAGGCCCAGGCCGCGCATGTTCAGCGGCGAGAGGAAGTTCTGCACGAACAGCGCGCAGAGGGTGAAGATGACGACGGCGGCCAGCATCATGGCCCAGTCGTCGAGGAAGCGACGCATGTCGAAGCCGCGGCGCGGCGGGGTCAGGCTGTGGGGTTGGGCGGACATGGGCTGGACCTCTGTTCTTGTCTTGTTGTCAGGCCGTTCAGGCACGGGTACGGGGCAGGGCGAGCTGCAGCAGGCGCTCGTCGTTGAACTCGGCGCGGGCCACCTCGCCGGTGATGGCGCCTTCGCTCATCACCAGGATGCGATCGGCCACGCCCATGACTTCCATCAGGTCGCTGGACACCACCACCACGGCGATGCCGCGGGCGGCGAGGTCATGGATGATGGCGTAGATCTCCGACTTGGCGCCCACGTCGATGCCGCGGGTGGGTTCGTCGAGCAAGAGGACCTGCATGGGCATCGACAGCCAGCGACCGAGGATGGCCTTCTGCTGGTTGCCGCCGGAGAGATTCTTGATCTTCTGCCCGGCGTGGGGCGTCTTCACGTTCAGTGCGCGAATCTGCTTTTCGGCGTTGGCCTTTTCCCAGCGGCCCTGGATCAGGCAGCCGAGACTGGCATGGTGGGCACGGGCGCTGATGTTGATGTTCTCGGCCACGCTGGCCAGGGGCACGATGCCTTCCTTCTTGCGATCTTCCGGGCAGAGCAGGATGCCGGCGGCGATGGCGTCGCGCGGCGACCTGAGGCTGACCGGGGCGCCCTTGAGGCTCAGGCTGCCGGCCTTGTGCTTTTCCAGGCCTGCCAGCAGGCGCAGCAGCTCGGTGCGGCCGGCGCCGACCAGGCCGAACAGGCCGAGGATCTCGCCCTGGCAGACCTCGAAGCCCACCGGCTGCTGCAGGCCCTGACCGAGCAGGCCCTCGACCTTGAGGCAGCCGCCGCCGATCTCGCGCGGGCGGTAGTCGTAGATGTCGGCGAGGTCGCGGCCGACCATCAGGGTGATCAGCTGGTCGGGGGTGATGTCGGCCAGGCGCTCGATGGTGCGCACGTGGCGACCGTCCTTGAACACCGTCACCGCGTCGCAGATGCGGAAGACCTCTTCCATGCGGTGGGAGACATAGAGCACCACCCGACCTTCGTCGCGCAGCCGGGCGATGATGGTCATCAGCCGATCGGTCTCGCGGGCGGACAGCGAGCTGGTGGGCTCGTCGAAGGCGATGACGCGGGCGCCGCGGGAAAGCGCCTTGGCGATCTCCACCAGCTGGCGCTGACCGAGCGACAGGCGCCCGACCTTGGTGTTGGGGTCGATCTCTTCGGCCAGGCCCTTGAGCAGGTCCAGCGCCTGGCGGCGCAGGTGGCCGCGATTGACGATGCCGTAGCGCGCCGGCAGGTGACCGAGAAAGAGGTTTTCGGCGACGGTCATCTCCGGCACCAGTTGCAGTTCCTGCTGGATCACGGCGACGCCGGCGCGGATGGCTTCGGCGGTGCTCTTGAACACCAGTTCCTGGCCGTCGATGTTGAGGTGGCCGGTGGTGGGGGCGTGGTAGCCGCTGAGGATCTTCAGCAGGGTCGACTTGCCGGCGCCGTTCTCGCCCATGAGGGCGTGCACCGAGCCGGGCCGCACGGTGAAGGAGATGTCGGCGAGCGCCTTGACGCCGGGAAAGGTCTTGCCGATGCCGACGAAACCGAGGCTGTCGGCGCTCTGGGCGGTGGTTTGTTCCAGGGCTGCCATGAGGAGGCCACTCCTGTCAGAAAGAAGGGGGTAGCGGCGCCAGCACGGGCGCCGCCGGGGTCATCACTTCCAGAGGCCGATCTTTTCCAGCTCTTGCTGGAAATTGGCGCGGGTGATTAGGGTGACCTTGTCCATCGCGGTGTACTTGGGCGGTTCCTTACCGGTAGTCACCCACTCGTACATCATGCTGGCGGTCTGGTAGCCCTCTTCGTGGGGGCTGGGCAGCATGGAGCCGAAGAAGCCGCTGTTGGGTTTCTTCAGTTCGCCGATGGCATCGGTGCCGTTGATGCCGATGCCGATCACCTGCTCGGCCTTGAAGCCGGCGCTTTCGGTGGCGCGGACGCCGCCCAGCACGGTGTTGTCGTTCATGCCGCCGATGATCAGGTGCTTGGCGCCCGACGGCAGCTTGACCAGGGCGGAGGTCGTGGAGTCCATGCTGCCGGGCACGTCCAGGGTCTTCTGCGGCGCGAAGATGATGTGGTCGGCGGGCAGGCCGGCCTTCTTCAGGGCTTCCACCGAACCGTCGGTGCGCTTCTTGCCGGTATCCAGCTCGTTGTAGGTGTTGATCACCGCATAGGTGTCATCCCACTTCCAGCCACGCTTCTCGGCTTCGGCGGCCATGGCGGCGCCCTGTTGCTGGCCGACCTCGAAGGCGGCCATGCCCAGGTAGGGCACGTCTTCCATGAACTTGCCCTTGGCGTCGACGAAGCGGTCGTCCACGGCCATGACCTTGAGGTCGTTGAGCTTGGCCTTGGCCACGATGGCCGGGCCGAGGGAGACGTCGGGCGGGCAGATCACGAAGCCCTTGGCGCCGTTGGCGGCCAGGCTGTCGATGGCGGCGAGGGTCTTCTCGCCATCCGGCACGGCGATCTTGAGTAAGGTGAAACCCTTGTCCTTGGCGGCTTTCTCGGCGAAGGCCCACTCGGTCTGGAACCAGGGCTCCTCGGGTTGCTTGACCAGGAAACCGATCTTGACCGGATCGGCGGCGAAGGCGGAAAGAGACAGGCTGACGGCACCGGCGGCGAGGGCGGCACGCAACAGGGAACGAACTCCCGGGACGCGGAACATAGCTGGAACTCCTTGTTTTTATTGGTGTGGCCAGGCAATGCGAGGCGGCGGGCCGTCGTGGTGGAGGTCAGACGATACCGCTCTGTATTGATATTATGATTGGATGGGTGCGGGCGCAAGAAAAAGGTGACGAGATTTTCGTCACCTCTGTCACCAAGCTGTTACATAGGTTCTTGCGTGAAAAGGCGCCGCAGAGAGGCGCCCTGGTCGGTAGGATGAATCAGCCGGCGAAGCGGTGGCAGGGCATGCCGGCGACAGGGGCAGCCGCACTCAGGATGGCGCCGTCGAGGGCGCCGTTGGCCGCCGCGCTGGTGACGAACAGGGTGCGCAGGTCCGGGCCACCGAAGACGCAACTGGTGGGGCGTTGCACCGGCAGTTCGACGATCTCCAGCAGCTCGCCTTCGGGTGAGAAGCGCAGCAGGCAGTTGCCATCCCAGCGCGCGTTCCATACGCAGCCTTCGCTGTCGATGGCCGAGCCGTCCGGCGAGCCGCGCTCGTGGGGACCGGCCCAGACGGTGGGCGTACCCAGGTTGCCGGCGGCATCCAGCGGATAGCGATAGAGGGTGTCCTTCAGGGTGTCGGCGCTGATGACGTGGTGGTCCGTCGCGCTCCACACCAGGGTGTTGGCGATGCCGAGATCGCTGGCGTGGCGACTGACACTGCCGTCGGGATCGATGCGGAACAGCCCGCCCGAATGCCGGTCGATGGCCACGTCGCCGCCCTGGGCATCCAGGTTGTTCTGCATGGTGCCCAGCCAGAGCCGGCCCTGGGCATCGCAACGGGCTTCGTTACCACGATTGCCCGGGTCTGGATCGGCGACGCAGAAGAGCTCCAGGGCGGGGCGGTCCGGTGGCGAATCCAGGTCAAGACGGAAGACGCCGTCTGGCAGGGTCACCAGGGCGTCGCCGCGCACCGTGGGCACGAAGGCGGAGCAGGGGCGATCCAGTTGCCATTCCTGATACTGCTCGCCGTGCAGGCGGCAGGCCTTGAAGCCGGCGATGTCTACCCAGTAGAGCGCCTGGGTCTGCTGATCCCAGAAGGGGCCTTCCGCCAGTTTGAAGCGCTGGGGAAGCAGCGGCTGCCAGTCCATCGTTCACCTCTCTTGTTGTGGCGTGACGGGAAATCCAGGCCTAGTGTGGTGTTTCAGCAGTTGACTGCACAATCTTGGCGGTGCTTTTTCGGCCCGGACTGCGTTGCCATTCCTCGCCATAGCCCTGCTATGACTCGTCGCGGCGCCTAGCCCAGTCGGAGCGCCGAACCGACAAAAAATCACTCGCCAATTCTTGCGCGAACGTCTGGAACACCACACTAGGAACCTGGACGAGCGAGGAGGTTGCGCAGGCGGGGCGTCAATCGGTGTAGCGCGCCAGGGTCACGGCGGCGCTGTCGATCAGCATCATGCAGGCCCAGACGGCGCGGGCGGAATCGCGGGAGGCGATGCCATTGGCCAGGTCCTTGTGCAGCGGGAGGGTGCGCCGCAATTCGGCAGGATCGGCGGAAGACAGGGTGAAGGAAGCGGCCAGCAGAGCGCCGAGCGCGGGCACCATCTGCTCGATGAACTGGTTGTGACTGGCGGCCAGGACGCATTCGTGGAAATGCTGGTCGGCGGCGTTGTAGTCGCCGCCGTCCAAAGAGGCTTCCAGGTACTCATAGGCGGTGAGGATCGCCTGGACCTGGTCGGGCGTGGCTCTCTCGCAGGCCCAGCGCACGGCGGCCGGTTCGATGGCGTGGCGCAGGTCCAGCAGGTCCTTGACGAAATGGGCGGGCAGGCCGCCGGTGGCCAGCCAGCCCACCACCTGGGTATCGAACAGATTCCAGCGGCTCAGCGGCAGCACGCGGGTGCCGACCTTGGGACCCACTTCCAGCATGCCCTTGGCCGCCAGGGTCTTGATGGCTTCGCGCAGGATGGTACGGCTCACGCCGAGTTCCTGGCAGAGGTCCGCCTCTACCTTGAGCGCGCTACCCGGAGGAAACTGCCCGGCGGCGAGACGCTGGCCGAGCTGTTCGACGGTAGAGGCGTGGTAGCTGCTGGACATGAGGTCGTACCGCTAGAGGATTCTTCTCAATGATCATACGAAATCTCGTCCTTGGACAAGGGCTCCGACCGCATGACCTCGGTGACCAGGTTGTCCACCCCAGCCAGCTGGGCGATGGCGGCATGGCGTGCGCAGAGCGGATCGCGGTGCTGGATGGCCGTGAGGATCGCCTTGTGCCGCGGAACCAGCAGACTCAGGGCGTCCTCGTCGAACATCGTCGCTGAGTTTTCGATGTAGTCGCGCACCGGCAGCAGCAGGACACAATAAAGGTGGATCAGCAGCTCGTTGTGCGTCGCATTGGCGATGGCCATGTGGAAGTCCATGTCCGGTTCGGCCATGCCGACCAGGTCTTCCGCGAGCTCCATCCGGGCATAGGCCTCTTCGATGGTCGCGATGTCTTCCGGACGGGCGTTGGCGGCGGCCATGGCCGCGACCTCCGGCTCGACGATGTTGCGCACCTTGATCAGGGTTTCGTAGAAACTGTGCCGCGAATCGCTCTGCAGCAGCCAGTGCAGGACGTCCGGGTCGAGCAGGTGCCACTCGTGGCGAGGCTTCACCACGGTGCCGACCTTGGGCTTGGATCTCACCAAGCCCTTGGCGACCAGCACTCGGGTGGCCTCCCGCAAGACGGGGCGGCTGACGTCGTAATCGGCGCACAGTTGAGCCTCGGGGGGCAGACGCTGCTCGGGCTGGAAGCGGCCCGAGACGATCTGGGTTCCCAGCTCATTGACGATGCGGGCGTGTCGGCTTTTACGCGGCAACGGGGTCTGGTAATTCATCGAAAGGCATCCGAATCATCGTGCCATCACTATAACACCATCAGCGCGATAACCGTTGGCGTGGAGGGCTGGACGGCTCTGGAATGGGGATTAGCGGATGTAAAGACGTATGATTTCCTAATTCGTAACTCTTTTTTTGTCGTATCAAAGCTGAAAAATTTGGCGGAAATTGGCGATAAAAGGCAATTCCATACCTTAATGATATTACGTTAGTCTTTTCCCTTATCGCTCTTGTCCGCATAAAAACAACAAGTCGGAGACCGCCATGCGCCCTGAGTCCGTCCTCATCCGTCGGATCACCTCGAAGCTGATCCCTTTCCTCGTCCTGCTCTATCTCGTCGCCTACATCGACCGCTCTGCCGTCGGCTTCGCCAAGCTGCACATGGGCGCCGATGTCGGCATCGGCGATGCCGCCTACGGCCTCGGTGCCGGTCTGTTCTTCATCGGCTACTTCCTCTTCGAGGTGCCCAGCAACCTGCTGCTGGAACGCTTCGGCGCGCGCCGCTGGTTCGCCCGCATCCTGGTGACCTGGGGTGCCATCACCATGGGCATGGCCTTCGTCCAGGGACCCACCAGCTTCTATGTCATGCGCTTCCTGCTGGGCGTGGCCGAGGCCGGCTTCTTTCCCGGGGTGCTCTACTACCTCACCCAGTGGTTCCCGGTCCGCCATCGCGGCAAGATCATGGGCCTGTTCATCCTCTCCCAGCCCATCGCCATGCTGGTGACGGGGCCGCTGTCGGGCATGCTGCTGCAACTGGACGGGGCGCTCGGCCTGCACGGCTGGCAGTGGCTGTTCCTCTGCATCGGCGCGCCCGCGGTGCTCTTGGCCTGGCCGACCTTGACCCGGTTGCCGGACGGCCCGCAGCAGGTTGCCTGGCTGGACGCCGACGAAAAGCGCTGGCTGGCCACGGAGCTGGAGAAGGACCTGCACCTGTTCGACCAGACCCGCCACGGCAATCCGCTGCATGCGCTCAAGGATCGCCGCGTCCTGTTGCTGGCGCTCTACTACCTGCCGGTGACCCTGAGCATCTATGGGCTGGGCCTGTGGCTGCCGACATTGATCCACCAGTTCGGTGGCAGCGATCTGACTACCGGCTTCGTTTCGGCCATTCCCTATGCCTTTGGCATCCTGGGACTGCTCATCGTGCCGCGCAGCTCGGATCGGCTGGGCGACCGCTACGGTCATCTGGCGGTGCTCTATGGGGTGGGTGCCCTGGCCATGGCCGGCAGTGCCTGGTTCGGCACCGCGGTGCTGCAGCTGGCGGCGCTGTCGGTGGTAGCCTTCTGTCTGTTTTCCCTCACCGCGCTGTTCTGGACCCTGCCGGGTCGCTTCTTCGCCGGGGCCAGCGCTGCCGCCGGCATCGCCTTGATCAACTCGGTGGGCAATCTCGGCGGTTATCTCGGCCCCTATGGCATCGGTGCGCTCAAGGCGGCCACCGGCACCCTGGCCTCGGGGCTCTATCTGCTGGCCGCGGTGCTGCTGTTCGGCCTCTTGCTCACCGGCATCGTCTACACCTGCCTGGAGCGCAAGAACCGGCGGGAAGAGGGTTATGCCGCGGAGCGTTCCGCCGGCTGACGCCCCGGACAGGTCTCGGCGGCGAACCAGGCGGCGCCGAGACAGACCAGGTTGGCCACCAGCAGATAGGCGGCCGGCGCCATGGGATCCCCGGTGGCGCCGAGCAGCCAGGTCACCACGATCTGGGCGGTGCCGCCGAAGGCCGCCACCCCTAGCGCATAGACCAGCGAGAAGCCGGTCGCCCGCACCCGTTGGGGAAAGCTTTCCACCAGCAGCACGATCAGGGCCGCGCCGCTCATGCCGTGCAGGCCGGAGAGCACCGCCAGGGTGAGCAGGAAGATGCCCGGGCTGGGTGCCCGGGTGATGAGCTCCAGCGCCGGATAGAGCAGCACCAGCAACAGCAATCGCGGCAGGATCAGCACGATGCGTCGACCGTAGCGATCGCTGAGCACCCCGCCCAGGATCGAGCAGACCGCCATGGCGGCGCCCATCACCAGGGTGGCGAGCATGGCGATCCCGGCGGGCAGCTTCAGCTCCACCAGGGCGAAGGTGGTCATGTAGTTGAGGAAATACTGGGTGATGGTGCTGCCGGAGAGGATCAGCAGCCCCAGCAGCAGTGGCCGCCGCTGGGTGGCCAGCACCTCGCCCAGCACCGCTCCGGTACCCCGGGTTTCGCCGACGTGGGTATCCACCAGGCCACGCCGGATATAGAGGCCGATGGGCAGGATCGCCAGGCCCAGCAGGAAGGGCAGGCGCCAGCCCCAGGCGAGCAACTGCTCCGGCGTCAGCCAGAGGGTCAGGCCATAGCCGATCAGACCGGCCGCCACCGCGGCCAGCCCCTGGGCCACCACCTGCCAGCAGGCGTAGGTGCCTCTCTTGTGCAGGGGCGCGGCTTCGAGGATGTAGGTGGTCGCCGGACCCGCTTCACCACCCCAGGCCAGCCCCTGCAGCAGCCGGGTCAGCACCAGCAGGATGGGGGCGGCGATGCCGATCTGCTCGTAGCCGGGCAGCACGGCGATGCCACCGGTGCCCAGGGCCATCAACACCATGGTCAGCAGCATCGCCGGCTTGCGCCCGACGCGGTCGGCCCAGGCGCCGATGAGGATGGCGCCCAGCGGGCGGACGACGAAGCCGACGCCAAAGGTGATGACGCTGGCCATCAGGCTGGCGAAGGCGTTCTCCGAGGGAAAGAACACCTGGCCGATGAGCACGGCGAAGGTGGCGTAGACGCCGAAGTCGAAGAACTCCACGGCGTTGCCGAGCACCACGGCGAAGACGCCCTTGCGGGAATGGGTTGGGCGGGAAGCGATCATGGGCGGTGGTTCAGCGGGGCAGGGTAGGCGCCCGGGGCCGGGCGCGCAGGAGTCGTCGACTCAGTGAGCGAGGTGCAGGCCGCACTCGCGATTCTCGCCACCCTTGGTGGGGTCGAAGTAGTCGAATTCGTTGGGCAGGTCGTGGGCGGTGAGGTACTGGTAGAGGTCCTTGGAGGTCCAGTGCAGCAGCGGTGCCACCTTGATCAGGCCGTCCGGGTTGACGCTGACCGGGTCCATCTGGGCGCGCACCGCGGTGTCGGTGGCGCGCAGGGCGGTGAACCAGACCTCGGGCGCCGTCTCGCGCAGGGCGCGGGCGAAGGGTTCCAGCTTGACCTCTTCGGTGAAGGCGGCGTGGCGCGGATCGTCCAGCCCCGGCACCGGGCCGTCGATGGCCTCGCGGTGGGCGCGCGAGCGCCTGGGCAGGTAGGTCACCAGGTTGAGATTGAGCTTGCGCACGATCTCGTCGGCGCAGCGGTAGGTGGCCGGGGTGTTGTAGCCACTGTCCATCCACACCACCGGGATGTCCGGCTTGACCTGGCTGACCAGGTGCAGGATCACCGCCTCGAAGGGGCGGAAGTTGGTGGTGACGATGGCGCTTTTACCCAGGCCCAAAGCCCAGGCGACGAGCTTTTCGGGATCGCGGCCGAGGTCGGCGTTGATGCGGGCGAGATCGAGAGACATGGCGGGCTCCAGGCAGGGAGAAGATGCCGCCATGGTAGCAAAGCCGGATCAGCTGTGGGTCTCCAGCGTCTCCAGCAGCACCCGCACCTTGGCCAGGGATTCGGCGTATTCGTCGGCCCAGTGGGAATCCATGACGATGCCGCCGCCGCCCCAGCAACTGAGCATGCCGTCTTCCGCCAGCAGGCTGCGGATCAGGATGGAGCTGTCGCTTTCGCCGCGCACGTCCAGATAGAGCAGCGAGCCGCAGTAGGGGCCGCGGCGGGTTTCTTCCAGCTCGTCGATGATCTGCATGGCGCGGATCTTCGGTGCGCCGGTGATGGAGCCACCAGGGAAACTGCCGGCCAGCAGGTCGAGGGCGTCGAGGCCCGTGGCCAGTTCGCCGGTGACGGCGCTGACCAGGTGATGGACGTTGGGGTAGCTTTCCAGGGCGAAGAGTTCGGGCACCCGCACCGAGCCGATCCGGCAGCTGCGCCCCAGGTCGTTGCGCAGCAGATCGACGATCATCAGGTTCTCGGCGCGATCCTTGGAACTGGCCAGCAGGGCCTTGGCTTCGGCGACATCGGCGGCGGGATCGGTGCGGCGTGGCCGGGTGCCCTTGATCGGCCGGGTTTCCACCTGGCCGCGGCTCACCCGCAGGAAGCGCTCCGGCGAATGGCTGAGCAGGGCGCCATTGTCCAGCGCCAGGTAGCCGGAGAAGGGCGTCGGACAGGCCGCGCGCAGGGCCTGGTAGGCGGTCCAGGGCGAACCCTGGAAGGGCGCGCGAAAGCGCTGGGCGAAGTTGACCTGATAGCAGTCGCCGGCGGCGATATAGGCCTGGATGGCCTCGATGCGCTGGCGATAGGTGGGCTCGTCGATGTCGGCGGCGAAGGGGGCGGTCAGCCGGAAGCCTTCGGCCTTGGGCGTTTCCCCGGCATCGAACAGGGCGATCAGGCGCTGGCGTTCCCCGGCGTCCAGCGCCGGATGGCAGACCAGTTGGCTGGTCCGCGCCTGGTGATCGCTGACCAGCGCCCAGGCATGGAGACCCAGGCGGGCATCGGGCAGCGCCAGGTCGGCGCGGGCGCCCGCGGGCAGGCGCTCCAGGCGCCGACCGAAGTCATAACCGAGATAACCCAGCAGGCCGCCGGCGAAGGGCAGGTCCGCACCAGCCGGTAGGTCGGCGCGACCCAGGCTGGCCAGGGCCGCGCGCGTCCGCGTGAAGAAGGCCTGGCCCGTCTCCCCGGAAGCGGGTTGCAGCACCTGCAGCGGCCAGGCTGCCATAAGGTCGTAGCGACCCCGCTCGGCCACTGGCCGCCCGGAGTCCAGCAGCACCGCGCCGGGCTCGCCCTGCAGCAGGGCGAAACGCGCCGTGGGATCGGCGTGGTAGGGCAGGGGATGCAGGTGGCAGAGGGGCATGGCGAAATCGGCTGGGAGGGACGGCGCGCTAGTGTAGCGAACCGCTCCTGGCGGGGCGAGATACGGGCTGTCACAGCTGGATTGTCGACAAAGATTGACGGGAAAGGCGTTCAGGCGTAGTTATTCAGCCCATAAACACAAAAGGTGTCGACAATGATCGATAGCCCCCTCCAGGCCGCAGCGCCCGAGATCGACAGCGGGACCCTCTCCGAGCAGGTGTTCCGGCGTATTCGCGAAGCCATCGTCCGCGGTGATGTGGCGCCCGGGAGCAAGATCTCCGAGCCGGAGCTGGCCCGGACCTACGGCATCAGCCGGGGTCCGCTGCGCGAAGCCATCCACCGGCTGGAAGGCCAGCGCCTGGTGGTGCGGGTGCCCCATGCCGGCGCCCGGGTCGCCGCCCTGAGCCTGGCCGAGCTGGTCGAACTCTACGAAATCCGCGAATCCCTCGAAGGCATGGCCTGCCGCCTGGCGGCCGAGCGCCTCACGCCCCAGGGCATCGACGAGTTGCGCCAGCTGCTGGACACCCACGAGCGCGATCCGGCGTTCCAGGCCGGCACCGGCTACTACCTGCAGGAAGGCGATCACGACTTCCACTACCGCATCATCCAGGCCAGCGGCAACGGCATGCTGGTACGGCTGCTCTGCGGCGAGCTCTATCACCTGGTGCGCATGTACCGGCTCAAGGTCTCCGCCACCCCCAATCGACCGCGCCAGGCCTTCGCCGAGCACCATCGCATCCTCGATGCCCTGGCCGAGGGCGATGGCGAGCTGGCCGAACTGCTGATGCGCCGCCACATCGCCGCTTCCAAGCGCAATCTGCAGCACCATCCCCTAGTCCAAGTTCAGTCGAGGTAACGCCATGCCTGCCGTCAGTCCCGGCCAGAAATTCCGCGCCGCCGTCGCCGCCGAACGCCCGCTGCAGGTGGTCGGCACCCTCAATGCCAATCATGCGCTGCTGGCCAGGCGCGCCGGCTTCCAGGCCATCTACCTGTCCGGCGGCGGGGTCGCGGCGGGCTCCCTGGGGTTGCCGGACCTGGGCATCAGCGGCCTGGAAGACGTGCTCATCGACGTCCGCCGCATCACCGACGTCTGCGATCTGCCGCTGCTGGTGGACGTCGACACCGGCTTCGGCGCCTCGGCCTTCAACGTGGCCCGTACCACCCGGTCGCTGATCAAGGCCGGCGCGGCGGCCATGCATATCGAGGATCAGGTCGGCGCCAAGCGCTGCGGCCATCGGCCAGGCAAGGAGATCGTCAGCCAGCAGGAGATGGTCGATCGCATCAAGGCGGCGGTGGATGCCCGCACCGATCCCGACTTCGTCATCATGGCGCGCACCGACGCCCTGGCGGTGGAAGGTCTACAGGCCGCCATCGACCGCGCCTGCGCCTGCGTCGAGGCCGGCGCCGACATGATCTTTCCCGAAGCCATGACCGAATTGCCCATGTACCGCCAGTTCGCCCAGGCGGTGGGTGTGCCGATCCTGGCCAACATCACCGAATTCGGCGCCACGCCGCTGTTCACCACCGAGGAGCTGGCCGGGGCCGATGTCGGCCTGGTGCTCTATCCGCTGTCGGCCTTCCGCGCGGCCAATCGCGCCGCCGAAAACGTCTACACGGCGATCCGCCGCGACGGCAGCCAGCAGGCGGTGGTCGACACCATGCAGACCCGCGCCGAGCTCTATGACCGCATCGACTATCACAGGTATGAGGACCAGTTGGATCGCCTGTTCCAGCAGCAGAAATCCTAACGATCTGCTGCGCGTCGGCCAAACTGCGTTGGAAGTGGCTTCGGAATGCTCATTTACCACTCGTAAACTCCGCTTCCTCAGCCACTTCCGCCTTGTTTGTCGCTAGCTCGCGAGATCGTAAAGAAAGCTTTGAACGCCCGCTTTTTCGCACAACAACTCCAAGAGGAGCGAGACGATGGCAGACAGCAAAACCCTCGGCGGCGCCGGCCTGCGTGGCCAGGTCGCCGGCCGCACCGCGCTTTGCACCGTCGGCAAGACCGGCGCCGGCCTCACCTACCGGGGCTATGACATCCGTGAACTGGCGGCAGGAGCCGACTTCGAGGAAGTCGCCCACCTGTTGCTCTATGGCGAATTGCCCACCCAGGCGCAACTGGACGCCTATCGCCAGCGCCTGGCGGCGCTGCGCGACCTGCCGCAGCCGCTCAAGGAAGGCCTGGAGCGCATTCCCGCCAGTGCCCACCCCATGGATGTGATGCGCACCGGCGCCTCCTTGTTGGGTACCCTGGAGCCGGAGCGCAGCTTCGCCGACCAGCAGCAGGTGGCCGACCGCCTGCTCGGCGCCTTTCCGGCGATCCTGCTCTACTGGCATCACTTCAGCCAGAGCGGCACCCGCATCGACTGCAGCAGCGAGGCCCCGGACATCGCCAGCCACTTCCTGACCCTGCTGCACGGCAAGGCGCCCAGCGACCTGCATGCCCGGGTGATGAACGTCTCGCTGATCCTCTATGCCGAGCACGAATTCAACGCCTCCACCTTTACCGCCCGGGTCTGCGCCTCGACGCTGTCCGACCTCTATTCCTGCGTCACCGGCGCCATCGGCTCCCTGCGCGGCCCACTGCATGGCGGCGCCAACGAGGCGGCCATGGCGCTGATCGAGCGCTTCGCCTCGCCCGAGGAAGCGGTCACCGGCCTCAAGCAGATGCTCGAACGCAAGGAAAAGGTGATGGGCTTCGGCCACGCCATCTACCGCGACAGCGATCCGCGCAACGAGGTGATCAAGGACTACGCCCGGCAACTGGCGGCGGAGGTGGGCGACAGCGTGCTGTTCCCGGTCTCGGAAGCCATCGACCGCACCATGAAGGAAGAGAAGGGGCTGTTCCCCAACGCCGACTTCTACCACGCCTCGGCCTATCACTTCCTCGGTATCCCGACGCCGCTGTTCACCCCGATCTTCGTCTGCTCGCGCACGGCCGGCTGGTGTGCCCACGTCTTCGAGCAGCGCGCCGACAACCGCATCATCCGCCCCAGCGCGGATTACATCGGCGTCGAGCAGCGTGCCTTCACGCCCATCGCCAATCGTTGATCGTTTGATCGCGGCCATGGGCCGCTCCTACAGGAGCGATCCATGACCAAACTTGTAGGAGCGGCCCATGGCCGCGATAGACACGATAAAAAGGAAAATTCATGAGCGCCAACGTCGATTTCAACAACCGACCCGATTACGACCAGGTCATCCAGGACCTGGCCGATTACGTGCTGACCTACCAGGTCACCTCCCGCGAGGCCCTGGACACTGCCCGCAACTGCCTGATGGACACCCTCGGCTGCGGCCTGCTGTCCCTGCGCTTCCCCGAGTGCACCAAGCTGCTCGGCCCCCAGGTGGAGGGCACCGTGGTGCCCCAGGGCGCGCGGGTGCCGGGCACCAGCTATCGCCTGGATCCGGTCAAGGCGGCCTGGGACATCGGCTGCATCATTCGCTGGCTGGACTACAACGACACCTGGCTGGCCGCCGAGTGGGGCCATCCTTCCGACAACCTGGGTGCCATCCTGGCGGTGGCCGACCATCTCTCCCAGCGCCGCGTGGCCCAGGGCGAAGCACCCCTGACCATGCGCCAGGTGCTGGAAGCCATGGTCATGGCCCACGAGATCCAGGGCGTCTTCGCCCTGGAGAACTCCTTCAACCGTGTCGGTCTCGACCACGTCTTCCTGGTCAAGCTGGCCTCCACCGCGGTCAGCGCCAAGCTGATGGGCGCCAACCGCGAGCAACTGCTGGCGGCGCTGTCCCACGCCTTCGTCGATGGCCAGGCACTGCGCACCTATCGCCATGCGCCGAATGCCGGCAGCCGCAAGTCCTGGGCCGCCGGTGACGCCTCCAGCCGCGGCGTGCGTCTGGCCGACATCGCCCTGCGCGGCGAGATGGGCATTCCCGGCGTGCTCAGCGCACCCCAGTGGGGCTTCTACGACGTGCTCTTCAGCCACACCAACAAGGACCTGGCCACCAAGCCGGCCGACCAGCGCCAGTTCAGCTTTCCCCAGGCCTTTGGCAGCTACGTGATGGAACACGTGCTGTTCAAGATCAGCTTCCCGGCGGAATTCCATGCCCAGACCGCCGCCGAAGCCGCAGTGATCCTGCATCCCCAGGTGCGCGATCGCGTCGATCAGATCGAGAAGATCGTGGTGACCACCCACGAATCGGCCATCCGTATCATCTCCAAGCAGGGCCCCATGGCCAATGCCGCCGACCGCGACCACTGCCTGCAGTACATGATCGCCGTACCGCTGCTGTTCGGCGACCTGGTCGCCGAGCATTACGAGGATGCCTTCCACCAGGCCCATCCGCGCATCGACCAGCTGCGCGAGAAGATGGAGATCGTCGAGGACGAGCGCTACAGCCGCGAGTACCTGGAAGCCGACAAGAGGTCCATCGCCAACGCCCTGCAGGTGTTCTTCACCGACGGCAGCAGCACCGAGAAGATCGCCGTGGAATATCCCATCGGTCATCGCCGGCGCCGCGAAGAGGGCATTCCGCTGCTGGAGCGCAAATTCCAGAGCAACCTGGCGACGCGCTTCCCGGCCGGTCGCTGCGCCCAGATATTCCAGCTGTGCAAGGACCAGGCTGGCCTTGAAGCCACCCCGGTGCATCGCTTCGTGGATCTGTTCGTGTTGTAAACAGAAGAGGCGACTCGCTCGATCCCGGAGGGCCATCCAGGATCAGGCGAGTCGCCTCGAAGGTGGGGCAGGGCGCGGCGGGTGGTCAACCACCCGACGCGCCCTTTTTCATGGCTAGCAGTAGCGATCCACATAGGCCGGCCGTTGCTGCCGACCGGCCAGGCGCCAGTGCTCCTGCAGGGCGGCGTGGACGCTCCTGATGAAATTGTCGTCCGCCGCGGCCGACTTGCCGACGTAGCCGCCGCCCTTGTTGTAGGTCTTGAAGCGGATGCGCAGGCTGGGATGGCGCTCCTCGAACTGCTCGGGCGTCTCGCCGCCGGGCAGGCGGTCGACGTGCACCGCGCCGCTCTCGCAGACCCAGAGGATGTGGGTGTGGTTCTTGTCCTTGAGCCGGCCGAACAGTTGCTTGAGATCGTCCAGGCTGGGGTTGTCGTTCAGGTTCATGAGCGTGTCCTCCGCAGTGGCCGTGATCAATGGAACTGGTTCATGGTGTTGTCCTTGCCCGCCGCCTTGAGCGCGGCCTCCCCGGCAAAGTACTCCTTGTGGTCGTCGCCCATGTCCGAGCCGGCCATGTTCTGGTGCTTGACGCAGGCGATGCCCTGGCGGATCTCCTGGCGCTGCACGCCTTTGACGTAGGCCAGCATGCCTTCCTCGGCGAAGTAGCCCTTGGCCAGGTTGTCGGTGGACAGGGCCGCGGTGTGGTAGGTGGGCAGGGTGATCAGGTGGTGGAAGATGCCCGCTTCCCGCGCTGCATCGCGCTGGAAGCTCTGGATCCGCGCATCGGCCAGACGCCCCAGTTCGGTGTCGTCGTAGTCCACGCTCATCAGCTTGGCGCGGTCGTAGGCGGACACGTCCTTGCCTTCGGCCTGCAGGGCGTCGAACACCTGCTGACGGAAACTCAGGGTCCAGTTGAAGGAGGGGCTGTTGTTGTAGACCAGCTTGGCGTTGGGCACGACTTCGCGGATGCGGTCGACCATGGCCTTGATCTGGCCGACGTGGGGCTTCTCGGTCTCGATCCACAGCAGGTCGGCGCCGTTCTGCAGCGAAGTGATGCAGTCCAGCACCACCCGGTCCACGCCGCTGCCGGCGCGGAACTGGAACAGGCCGCTGGGCAGGCGCTTGGGCCGCAGCAGCTTGCCGTCGCGGCTGATCAGCACCTCGCCGTTGCCCAGCTGGCTGGCGTCCACCTCGTCGCAGTCGAGGAAGCCGTTGTACTGGTCGCCCAGGTCGCCCGGCTGCTTGCTCACGGCGATCTGCTTGGTCAGGCCGGCGCCCAGGGAGTCGGTGCGGGCGACGATGACGCCCTCGTCCACGCCCAGTTCGAGGAAGGCGTAGCGCACCGCGTTGATCTTGGCCAGGAAGTCCTCGTGGGGCACCGTGACCTTGCCGTCCTGGTGGCCGCACTGCTTCTCGTCGGAGACCTGATTTTCCAGCTGGATGCAGCAGGCCCCGGCTTCGATCATCTTCTTGGCCAGCAGGTAGGTGGCCTCGGCGTTGCCGAAACCGGCGTCGATGTCGGCGATGATCGGCACCACGTGGGTCTCGTAGCCATCGATCTTCGCCTGGAGGGCGGCGGCCTTGGCGTTCTCGTCGGCGGCGCGGGCGGCGTCCAGCTCGCGGAACAGCATGCCCAGTTCCCGGGCATCGGCCTGGCGCAGGAAGGTGTAGAGCTCTTCGATCAGCGCCGGCACGCTGGTCTTCTCGTGCATGGACTGATCGGGCAGCGGGCCGAATTCCGAGCGCAGCGCGGCGATCATCCAGCCCGACAGATAGAGGTAACGACCTTTCGTGCTGCCCAGGTGCTTCTTGATGGCGATCAGCTTCTGCTGCCCGATGAAGCCGTGCCAGCAGCCCAGCGACTGGGTGTAGGCGCTGCTGTCGGCGTCGTAGGCGGCCATGTCCCGGCGCATGATGGCCGCGCAGTGGCGGGCGATGTCGAGACCGGTCTTGAAGCGATTCTGCAGACGCATCCGCGCGGCGTATTCCGGGTTGATGGCGCTCCAGTGATTGCCGGCGGTGGTCTTGAGGGCGGCGATGGCCTGAACGTCGTTCTCGTAAGCGGACATGAGTCGATCCTTCTCGATGAGGTTGGCTTGGGTACCAGTCTTTTCCCAACGTCCGGCAGCGGGATGGCGGTTGCCACCCGGATGCCGGTCGCGAAGGCGAAAGGTCAGCCAGCTGTCGAGTCATGTCGCCGTGCGTTCCTGCATGGATCCGGACGTCACCTCTGGCGACGCTGCCTCGAGCAGCGCGGCATTTCAGTCGTCTTCTCTTGTAGTGCCTCTTGAGCATCACTACGCAAGACGGCCCGAGGGTCACCCGGAGCCCAGGCGCGACCCGCATGGATAGGGGGTTCGCGTCCGGTGCAGCTAGAGATTTGCAGGAGATTGAGGCGTCGTCAACCGAGTTTTGTAGTGCTTTCGTATAGTCACTACAAAAGTCGTAGACCGCTCCAAGAGCGGGTTTTGGGCGTCTATTGCTGACTCTTCGGTCGCGACACTGGGCAAAGGAGGGCCGCAAGCCACGGCGTTGGCCGTGACCCTGCGGTCAGAGGAGGGGTATTTCCCTCACCGCCGGTGCCGCGTGCCGGTCGCTATCGCCAGGCGCGCGAGGTAGGAGACTGGCCGGTCGGTGCCGACGAACGGTGGTGACCGCGGATGCTGCCGGTGAGGGGATTCACGTGGAAAAGGATGTTCGGTACACCACCGAGGACTAGGCGTCGTCGGGCTGCCCATGCTCGGCGAACAGTTCCGCGCCGGTCAACTGGCGAGTCTGGTTGGCGAAGCAGTACCAGGCCGGCTTCTCTTCGATGAACACCTCGCTGGCCAGGCTCCAGTCTTCGCCTTCGAGCAGGCCCACCGGAATGGCGTAGTGCGGCTCGGCCTTGAGGCGGTAGAACAGATGGGTCCCGCAGTGGATGCAGAAGCCGCGCTCCGCCCAATCGGACGAGGCGTGGATACCCAGGGCATCGCCACCGCCGATCACCGGCGGCTGGGCGCATTCCACCGCGAGTAGCGGACCGCCGCCCCAGCGGCGACAGGTCTGGCAATGGCAGGCGGATACGTCGCTGTTGTCGAGGCGACAATCGAGCTGGACAGCGCCGCACAGGCACTGGCCGTGACGTTCGAGGAGAAGGGACAAGGCGCTATCCTCACGAGGGCAGGGGAGTCTGCAGGATAGCCGGGAATGCGGAGGGAGGAACGACGCTCCCGCACGGTGCGGGAGCGTCTGCGGGATCAATCCTCGCGGCTGGTGACTTCCACCAGGTGGTAACCGAACTGGGTCTTCACCGGACCCTGGACCTGGTGCAGCGGCGCGCTGAACACCACGGTATCGAATTCCTTGACCATCTGGCCCGGGCGGAAGGTGCCCAGGTCGCCGCCTTGGCGGCTGGAGGGGCAGCTGGAATTGTCCTTGGCCACCTGGGCGAAGTCGGCGCCCCCTTCGATGGCGGCTTTGAGTTCGTTGCACTTGGCTTCGCTGGAAACCAGGATGTGGCGGGCAGAGGCTTTGGCCATGGGATGACTCCTGTTGAATTGACCGGCGAGCCTACCCCAATCCCCCAGGCAAGCAAACTGCCGTCCGTTCCTCGGTTGGCGAGCCGTCTAGTGTGGTGTTTCAGAAGTTCGCGCAAGAATTGGCGAGTGATTTTTTGTCGGTTCGGCGCTCCGACTGGGCTAGGCGCCGCGACGAGTCATGGCAGGGCTATGGCGAGGAGTGGCAACGACGTCCAGGGCGGTCCGCCGCTGCGGACAAAAAGCGCCGCCAAAATTGTGTAGGTAACTTCTGAAACACCACACTAGGTTCTGTACGAAAAGTCGCCGAGCGAAGGTTAGGCGAGGCGAAAAAGGCTGAGGAAGCGGATCGGACCCGCGCTCGGGTTTACAAGTGGTAAATGAGCATTCCGAAGCCTTTTTCAACGAAGCATCACCGAGCGCAGGCATTTTTCGTACAGACCCTAGCTTGCGCCTCGGGATCAGGCCGGGTACATAGCGCTTCCCTGTTCCCGAATCGGCTCGTGCATGCCTCGTCTCCTCGCTGTTTCCCTGCTGCTCACCACCGGCCTGCTGACCGAGGCCGCCCTGGCGGCCACGCCCGAAGAGGCGCGCCTGCTCGAGCTGATCAACGCCTATCGCGCCGCCCCCCAGGGCTGTACCGGCGCCCGCGCCGCCGCGCCGCTGGCCGCGGACAACCGCCTGGCAGCCGTCCGCCTGACGGGACGGGATCGGTTGCAGAACGACCTGCGCGCCGCGGGTTACCAGGCCGCGGCGGTGCAGGTGATCCTGCTGGCCGGCGCGCCCACGGCTCAGGTGGCCATGGCGGGTCTGCGCCAGCAGTACTGCCGGCCGCTGGCCAGTGGCGACTTCGCCCAGATCGGCGTGAGCCAGCAGGGGGCGCGTTGGCAACTGGTGCTGGCGCGGCCGGTGGTGAGCGCCGGCCTGGGCGATTGGCAGACCGCTGGCAAGGCCGTGCTCGCCGAGGTCAATCGCGCGCGTGCCCAGGCGCGCACCTGCGGTACCCGGCGCTTCGCCGCCGCCACGCCGTTGCGCTGGAGTCCGGCCCTGGCCAATGCTGCCCTGGCCCACAGCCAGGACATGGCCAGCCGCGACTACTTCGCCCACACCGCACCGGGCGGCGGCAGCGTAGCCGAGCGGGTGGCCAGGCAGGGTTACGCCTGGACGGGTATCGGCGAGAACATCGCCGCGGGCGCGGGCTCGGTCAGCCAGGCCATGCAGGGCTGGCTGGCCAGCCCTGGCCACTGCGCCAACCTGATGAATCCGGAGTTCACCGAGATGGGCGCGGCCTACGCCCTGAATCCGCGCAGCACCCACAGTCTCTACTGGACCCAGGTGTTCGGCCGGCCGCGCTAGGTCGGGTACTCGGCGATCTCGATCAGGTTGAGATCGGGATCGCGCACATAGACCGAGCGGATCGGCCCGGTGGCACCGGTACGCTCCACCGGCCCCTCTACGATCGGCCAGCCTTCACGCTGGAGATGGGCGATCACCGCCTCCAGCGGCTGGCAGGCGATGAAGCAGAGGTCGAGGGCGCCCGGCACCGGCAGGTGCGCCTTGGGTTCGAATTCCCGGCCACGCTCGTGCAGATTGATCTTCTGGTTGCCATAGCGCAGCGCCTTGCGCCCGGCGCCGAAGGTTTCCTGGCGCATGCCCAGCACCCGGGTATAGAAGTCCTCGCAGGCGGCGAGGTCCACGGTGGTCAGGACCAGGTGATCCAGATGGTCGATCAGCATGAGGCGTTCCACGGCAGGACTGGAATTCCACTGTGCCAGCCCTGCGCGTCCTGGACCATCACTTGCTGTGAGCCTTGATCCAGCGATTGAGCTGATCGATCTCCTTCTGCTGGGCCTGGATGATGTTCTCGGCCAGCTTGCGCATCTCCGGGTCCTTGCCGTGCTGGAGCTGATAGCGCGCCATGTCGACCGCGCCCTCGTGATGGGCCAGCATGCCCTTGGCGAAGGCCAGGTCCGGGTCCTTGGCCTTGAGCCCTTCTTCCATGCCCTGGTGCATGGCGTCCATGCTCTTCTGCATGTCCTGGTGAGCCTGGTGGTTGTCCTCGGCGGCATTGACGACGCCACTCGCGAGCAGGGTGAGGGCGAGCAGGGTGGTGGGCAGGACGATACGCATGGGAGAAGCTCCTGGAAGAAGGGGACGATGCCGAGGCTAGAGCTTGCCCCCAGGGCAAGGTCAACCGCTGCGCCTCGCCCGCTCGGCGCCCGGTGCCGCAGAAAGGTTTCGCGATGTTTTGTCGCAGCGGACGAGGCGCCGCGTCGCGCGAAAAAGTCCAGCTGAACAAGGAGTTGGCGTCAAGACCCGGGCAAACGTCGGACCGTTGGGAACCCGTGGCGGTTGTGGTTGCCCGAAGCAACGGCGTAGAATTTTTACTACATTCAATACCAATCCTCCCTACGACAACCCTCTCGCTCGCGACCCCCTCGTCGCAGGCGGGCAGCGGTCTTGCTCGTGGGTTTTCGTCGTCGGGCCCCAGTCGAGGCCGCGATCCACCCACCCGCTCTGGAGTAGAAGATCTTTGATGGATGCTAACGCCGAAGCCCGGAAATCCACTTGGTCCGGTGTCATCGCCCTGGCCCTGGCCGCCTTCATCTTCAACACCACGGAATTCGTCCCGGTGGCGCTGCTCAGCGACATCGGCCGCAGCTTCGACATGCGCGCCTCCCAGGTCGGTCTGATGCTGACCATCTATGCCTGGGTGGTCGCCCTCATGTCCCTGCCGATGATGCTCGCTACGCGATCCATCGAGCGGCGGCGCCTGCTGGTGTTCGTCTTCGTGGTCTTCGTCGCCTGCCATGCGCTGTCGGGCGTGGCCTGGAGTTTCGAGGCCCTGGTGGCCAGCCGGATCGGCATCGCCTTCGCCCATGCGGTGTTCTGGTCGATCACCGCCTCGCTCGCCGTGCGCATCGCCCCGCCGGGCAAGCAGACCCAGGCCCTCGGCCTGCTGGCCACCGGCACCTGCCTGGCCATGGTGCTCGGCATTCCTCTCGGGCGAGTGCTGGGCGAGCTGCTCGGCTGGCGCTACACCTTCCTCGCCATCGCCGCCGTGGCGGTGGGTACGGTGATCTGGCTGGCGCGCAACCTGCCGTTGCTGCCCAGCGAGAACTCCGGTTCCCTGGCCAGCCTGCCGGTGCTGTTCAAGCGCCCGGCGCTGCTCTGCGTGTACCTGCTCACGGTGCTGGTGGTGACCGCCCATTTCACCGGTTACAGCTACATCGAGCCCTTCGCGGTGGAAGTGGCCGGCATGAGCGGCATGATGATCACCGCCTTGCTGCTGCTGTTCGGCGGCTCCGGGGTGATCGGTTCGCTGCTGTTCAGCCGCTACAGCCTGAGATTCCCCAATGGCTTCCTGGTGGTGGCCATCGCCGGCATCGCCCTGTCGTTGCTGCTGCTGTTGCCCTTCGCCCGGCAGGGGCTGATGCTCGAAGGCCTCAGTGTGGTCTGGGGCGTCGCCATCATGAGCTTCGGCCTGGCGCTGCAGGCCAAGGTGCTGGCCCTGGCCAAGGACGCTACCGACGTGGCCATGGCGCTGTTCTCCGGCATCTACAACGTCGGCATCGGTGGCGGCGCGCTGCTGGGCAGCGTGGTGGGCACCCATGTCGGCATGCCCTACGTCGGCCTCGTGGGCGGTGCCTTGGCGGTGGCCGGCCTGGCCTTCGCGGTGTTCATGACCCGCCGCTACGCCGAGCAGCTTAACGCCAATCCGCTGTAGTGCCGCGGCGGCGTCGCGCCCGGTTCGAGGCGCCGCCGGCCGCGCGACCCGGAGGTCGCGAACTGTCTGCCGGGCCGCGCGCCCCAGTCATGGAGCGGCCTGGAGCGACGCGCTAAGCTGCCAGGCACCTGGCGCTCCGGCCAGGCTGCCGGATGCGCTCGCCATGAATCGACTGCTGTTCAATCTCTTCGTCTGGACCAAGGTGCCCATCGCCAAGCTCGCCGGCCTGCGCCTGCGTCAGCTGGACGCTGCTGGCTGCCAGATCCAGGTCACCCTTGGCTGGCTGAACCAGAATCCGTTCAAGAGCATGTTCTGGGCGGTGGAAGGCATGGCGGCGGAATTTTCCACCGGCATCCTCGCCGACTGGCACATCCGTCGCTCTGGTAGTCGCTACTCCATGCTGGTGGTGGCCCTGAACGCCCGTTTCACCAAGAAGGCGGTGGGCACCATCGTCTTTCGCTGCGACCAGGGCGAGGCCATCGCCGCCGCCCTGGTGCTGGCCCGGGAGACCGGCGAGCCCCAGCAGGTCGAGCTGCGCAGTGTCGGCACCGACGAAAGGGGCGAGCAGGTGGCGGAATTCATCTTCACCTGGAGCTTCAAGGCGCGGGTGCCGCTGGCGAAGTCCCTGTAGGAGCGGCAGGGGTTGACGCCTTGGTGGACCACCCTGCCGCCTCACCGTAGCGTGGAAAACTGCGCAGCGTTTTCCACTGGCCGGCTGCCTCGACCGGTGGATAAGGCTTCGCCGTTATCCAGGCTACGCGGCTGATCGCGGCCATGGGCCGCTCCTACGGTTACCGCGGTACCTGGGGCGGCTTGACCGCGATGCCTGCGCTCACCGTAGCGTGGAAAGCCGCGCAGCGTTTTCCACTGGCCGACTGCCTCGACCGGTGGATAAGGCTTCGCCGTTATCCAGGCTACGCGGCTGATCGCGGCCATGGGCCGCTCCTACGGTTACCGTGGTGCCCGGGGCGGCTTGACCGCGATGCCTGCGCTCACCGTAGCGTGGAAAGCCGCGCAGCGTTTTCCACTGGCCGGCTGCCTCGACCGGTGGATAAGGCTTCGCCGCTATCCAGGCTACGCGGCTGATCGCGGCCATGGGCCGCTCCTACGGTTACCGCGGTGCCTGGGGCGGGTCGACCGCGATGCCTGCGCTCACCGTAGCGTGGAAAACCGCGCAGCGTTTTCCACTGGCCGGCTGCTTCGATCGGTGGATAAGGCTTCGCCGCTATCCAGGCTATGCGGCTGATCGCGGCCATGGGCCGCTCCTACGGTTACCGCGGTGCCTGGGGCGGCTTGACCGCGATGCCTGCAATCACCGTAGCGTGGAAGGCCGCGCAGCGTTTTCCACTGGCCGAGTGCCTCGACCGGTGGATAAGGCTTCGCCGTTATCCAGGCTACGCGGCTGATCGCGGCCATGGGCCGCTCCTACGGTTACCGCGGAGCCTGGGGTGGCTTGACCGCGATGCCTGCAATCACCGTAGCGTGGAAAGCCGCGCAGCGTTTTCCACTGGCCGGCTGCCTCGACCGGTGGATAAGGCTTCGCCGTTATCCAGGCTACGCGGCTGATCGCGGCCATGGGCCGCTCCTACGGTTACCGTGGTGCCTGGGGCGGATTGACCGCGCCGCCTAGCGGCCGAAGCGGCCGCCGCGGCGTTCGCCCCGTCCCTGGCGGCGCTCGCCCTTGCCTTTGCCCTGACCCCGCTCCTGGCCACGTGGCCGCCGCCGGCGTGACAACTCGCGGGTGATGGCGTCGTTGAGCAGGTCGCGATGCTCTTGACCTCGGGTCAGGGCCGGAAACAGCTCGGGCAGGCTGCGCGCCAGGTGCAGATAGGTCTCCACCACGTGCAGGGCGCTTTCCAGACCGGCGAGATCGGTGCCGAGGGGGATGCGCGGCAGGTCCACCGGTTCGCCGCGGGCGACCATCCGTAGCCAGCGTTGCGCCTGGCCGCTGGCCGGCCCTTCCAGGCCGCCACGGATCGGCGTGCAGGCGAAGACCCAGCGCAGCTGGAAGTCGATGCCGGGCAGGTCGATCAGCTTGATCCACTCCGCCAGCTCGTCGGGCAGCACCGAGACGAAGGCGTCGCCGTAGTTGATGTTGCGGTTGAAGGTCAGCCAGGTGCGCAGCAGACTGGGCTCCTGCATGAAGTCCGACAGCGCGCGCAGGTGTTCCAGGCTCGGCCGCACCTGGAACTGGTGCAGGTCCACCGGATCGTCCGGGCTGTGGAACAGCCGCTTGATGTTGCGCAGCACATGGGGCGCCAGGGCGGTGATCTCGCCTTCGGCATGGTGACCGAAGCGGCCGGCGCGGCCGCCGATCTGCTTGACCTCCTGCACCCGCAGCGGTCGGTTCTCTACCCCGTCGAATTTCTCGTCGGTGTAGAAACACAGGGTATGGGCGGGAAGGTTGAGGCCCATGCCCACGGCATCGGTGGCGACCATGATCTCGGTCTCGCCTTCGCGGAAGCGCCGGGCCTGTTCGCGGCGGACCTCCGGCGAAAGGGCACCGTAGACCACCGACACCCGGCGCCCGGCCATTTCCAGCAGGCCCTTGAGTTCCAGTACCACGCGGCGGCTGAAGGCCACCAGCAGCGAGCCGGGCTCCAGGCGTTCAAGGGTGGTGGCATGGCGCGCCACCGTGACCGGCGACAGGCGCTTGGTGGGCTTGATCTCCAGGCGGTCCTCGCACAGGGCGCAGAGGGTGCGCAGCGAGGGTTCGATCAGCGCCGGGCCGGTCATCAGCAGGCGCCTGGTCTGGGCGCTGACCAGGGCGTCGACCCAGGCCCAGCCGCGTTGCGGGTCGGCCAGCATCTGCACCTCGTCGACCACCACCACCTCCCACTGCTGGCGCCGGAAGCGGGCGAATTCCTCCACGGTGCAGCAGAAGTGGGTGGCGCCGGGGCGGATGATTTCCTCCTCGCCGGTGACCAGCGAGCAGGGCACGCCAAGGGCTTCCAGACGCTCCTGGTTCTCCAGCGCCATCAGCCGCAGCGGCGATAGGTAGATGGCGTGGGTGACCGCCGCCATGGCCTCGATGGATCTGTAGGTCTTGCCGCTGTTGGTGGGCCCGAGCAGGGCGGTCCAGGTGCGGGTGAGGCGCCGGGCGGGGTAGTTCTGATGGTATTGGCCGAAGCGTGGGTTGTGTTCCAGCAGCACGGCGAAGGCCATCTTCTCGCGCTGCTGCTCCACCGCCTGGCGTAGCGCGCGGCGCAACTTGTCGTGCTCCAGGCGCAGCAATTCCTGCAGACGGGGGATGCCCAGCTGGTGCAGGTCGAAATCCAGGGCGTCAGCTTCATCGACCAGCACGGCGAAGCGCGCGCGCAGCTCCTGCTCCGCCTCGGCCTTGAGCGCCAGGACATCGGCCTCGCTGAGCAGCCGGCCCTGGTTGGCCGCCAGGCGCCGGGGAATCTCCAGGCGAATGTCGTCGTGGGCCAGCACCACGCTGAAGCGCAGCTCATGGCGGACTTCGTTGAGGACTTCCGTTAGCCGTGGCAGGAAGTCGTCCAGCCGGATCAAGGCTTGGGGGACCCGCTCCAGCACGCGCTGGCGATCCTCTTCCGCCAGGTCGGCGAAGGGCTGCTGCAACACCTTGAGGCGTTCCCGCACGGCCTCGCCCAGCCGCCGCTGGACGGCCACCTCGAAGGTGGCGGCCGAGTCGCTATCGTCCAGGCTCAGCGCCCAATGCGCTTCGAGCAATTCACTCGCCGCACCGCCGGTAAAGAGCTTGGGGCTGCCGAAGACGTCCACTGCATAGCCGAAGGTCTTGCCGGCGCCGAGCAGGACTTGGCCGAGCAGGCTGTCGGGATCGGGCGCGCTGCCGGCGGCTACCGCGGCGGTCTCGTCGAGGCCCAGCCAGAAGGCCTTGGCGATCCGTCCCAGATGCGGCAGGGGATAGCCGGCGTAGGGTTTGATCCACAGTTCCTGGTGCTGTTGCTTGGCGACGAAGGCCGGATGGGTACGGCTGGCCCAGTCGAGGAAACGCTGCAGGCGGTCGAGACGGCGTTGCTTGCGGAGGCGGTGATCGCTCATGCGGGAGGAGGCTTTCCTTGGTGGCTATAGGGCATGGGACCCCGGCCGGGGCGCCGCGGTCACTGCCGGGCGCACCATTCGGCAGACCGGGGGCACCGCGGCTGCGTTGGCGCAGTCTCCATCATGAGCGTGGCGTTCGTCACTCGCTCTTCTTCTTCGTTCTGGATCACACGCGCTCATGACTTTTCTCGTCTGGGTCGGGGTGCTGGGTTCGCTGTTGATGATCCTGGCCCTGACCTCCGCTTACCTACGCTGGTTGCCGGTGACCACCTCGGTAGTCTGCCTGGGCTTCGGCATGCTCATCAGCCCTATCGGCCTGGGGTTGGCCGAGGTCAACTTTCAGCAGTCGGCGACCTGGATCGGCCACCTCACCGAGGTGGCGGTGCTTTTCTCGCTGTTCGTCAGCGGCCTCAAGCTGCGGCTGTCGTTCCACCGCTCCGCCTGGCATGGCGCCTATCTGCTGGCCGGCCCGGTGATGATCCTCAGCATCGCCGGGGTCTGCCTGGTCGCCCACTACCTGCTGGGCCTGCCCTGGGGCGTGGCGCTGGTTATCGGCGCCATTCTCGCCCCCACCGATCCGGTGCTGGCCGGGTTGGTGCAGGTCAACCACGCCCAGGATTTCGACCGGGTGCGCTTCGGTCTCTCTGGCGAGGCGGGGCTCAACGACGGCACCGCCTTTCCCTTCGTGCTGCTCGGCCTGCTGCTCCTGCAGCACGGCGAACTGCAGTGGGGCTGGACCCTGGAGTGGTTCCTGAAGAGCGTGGTCTGGGGCGTGCCAGCGGGTCTGCTGCTGGGCTATGCCATGGGCAAGGGCGTGGGCCGGCTGATGATCTACCTGCGCACCCGCCATGGCGACAGCACCATTTCCCCCAACGATTTCCTCGCCCTGGCGCTGATCGCCCTGTCCTATGTGCTGGCCGACGAGATCGGTGCCTTCGGCTTTCTCGCGGTCTTCGCCGCCGGCCTCGGCCTGCGTCAGGCGGAGGTCCAGACCTCGGGCCATGCGGAAACGCCTTCCGAGCACCTGGCGCAACCGGTAATCGGTCATCTCACCGGGGCGCCGGAGCGCGCCACCGTGGCCAAGGCGGAAGACATCGAAGAACCGCGGATGGCCGCCGGGGTGATGATGGGCGACATGCTCGCCTTCGGCAGCCTGGTGGAGCGCTCCTTCGAGGTGCTGCTGGTGACCCTGCTCGGTGTGGTGCTCATCACCCATTGGGACAGCCGCGCGCTGCTGCTCGGCGCCTTGCTGTTCGTGGTGATCCGCCCGGTGGGGGTGGCGACCATGCTGCCCTTCACCCGTATCGATCGTCATCAGGGGGCGCTGATCGGCTGGTTCGGCATCCGCGGCATCGGTAGCCTGTATTATCTGTGCTACGCGCTCACGCACCAGGTCACGGCCGATTGGGCCGGGACCGTCGTCGACCTGACCCTGTCGGTGGTCGCCCTGAGCATCGCGGTCCATGGTGTGTCCATCCAACCGCTGCTCGACCACTACGAGCGCCTCACCGCCCGTCGCGAGGGCTCGGCCAGACCCTGAGTCGGCCCTTGCGCCCTCGGTCAGGCTCAGTACGAGAGGTGACTGCGCGCGGTGATGTTTCCTTGAAAAACCACCCGGATCGCCAGCCCGGCCTGGGCGACCCCGTCGCAATGGTCATCTACCGCTCGTAAACTCGCAGGCGAGCGCGGTCCGTTCCGCTTCCTCAGCGTTTTGCTTCGCTGGCGCTCGCCCTTCGGGGCGGTCTTCGGCCGTCACTCCCGATGGTCGTTATGCCTCGCCGGACCTTCGCTCATCGACTTCTCGTCCAGAACCCAAGGAGGACGCATGTACCACGGCGAACGGCTCAATGCCTGGACCCATCTCATCGGCGCCGTGCTGGCCCTGGCCGGCGCCATCACCCTGGTGGTGCTGGCCAGCCTGCAGGGCGATCCCTGGCGCATCGTCAGCGTCACCATCTACGGGGTGGCGCTGGTGATCCTCTATAGCGTCTCGACGCTCTATCACAGCGTGAAGGGGCGGGCGAAACGCCTGCTGCAGAAGCTCGATCACCTGTCGATCTACCTGCTGATCGCCGGCAGCTACACGCCGTTCTGCCTGGTGACCCTGCGCGGCCCCTGGGGCTGGACGCTGTTCGGCATCGTCTGGGGGCTGGCGCTGATCGGCATGCTGCAGGAGATAAAGCCGCGCTCCGAGGCGCGCGTCCTGTCGCTGGTGATCTACGCCACCATGGGCTGGATCGTGCTGGTGGCGGTCGGGCCGCTCAAGGCCCAGCTGGGGGAGGCCGGCTTCGCCTGGCTGGCGGCGGGCGGGGTGCTCTACACCGTCGGCATCCTGTTCTTCGTCTTCGACGACCGCTTTCGTCACTGGCATGGCATCTGGCATGGCTTCGTCATGGCCGGCAGCGCCCTGCATTTCGTGGCCATCCTCAGGTACGTGCTGCCAGCGCGCTGACCTGGGCGTGAGGCGTGCATCACAGCTAGGAAGGCCATTGGCCAGCGCCGCCGAACCTCTCGGCGCCTGGCCCGCTCAGAGCTAAACGATCGACCCCCTGCGTTGCCTCCCCAGAACGAAGAAGAAGAGGAAGGTGAAACGTGCTCCTCCGTTCCCGCTATCTGATGTGGCTGCTGGTGCTCGCCTGCACCGCCTGCCAGGAAAAGGACTCCAAGACCGTCGCGGCACCCGTGAAGAAGGAAGCGAGCTTCGAACAGCGCGGCAAGGCGTCCTTCTATGCGCGCAAGTTCCACGGCAAGGAGACCGCCAGCGGCGAGACCTTCAACAACGACGAGTTGGTCGCCGCCCACAAGACCCTGCCGCTCGGTACCAAGGTCAAGGTGACCAACCTGGAGAACGATCGCGCCGTCATCGTGCGTATCAACGACCGCGGTCCCTACATCCGCGGGCGCATCATCGACCTTTCCCGTGCCGCCGCGCGGCGGGTGGACATGGTCGAGGACGGCACCACCCCGGTGAAGGTGGAGAAGCTGGAGTAGGGTGGCTCAGCGCCTGTTCAAAGGCTGCGGCGCGTCGGCCAAACGGCGTTGAAAATGTCCTGGGTCGCCAGCCCGGCCTGGGCGGCCCCGTCGCCATGCTCATTGACCACGCGTAAACCCGAGCGCGGGTCCGATCCGCTTTCTCAGCCCTTTGATTCGGCGGGCCAGCCGTTGGCTGTTACTCCCGTTGGTCGTTGCGCCCTGTTTGGCTCTAGCTCGCGAGCCTTTGAACAGGCTCTCAGGAAGACCAGACGACCCTGTCCTTGCCCTGGCGCTTGGCCTGGTAGAGGGCTTCGTCCGAGCGGCGCATCAGCTCGGTGATGGGTTCGCCCGGATGCGCCTGCGTCACCCCCGCGCTGAAGGTGATGGCCTGTCGTGGGCGGCGTGCCAGGCGCGTGCGCAACTCGCCCAGCAATCCGTCCAGTCGCGCCTGGTCGACACCCTGGGCGAGGATGCCGAACTCCTCGCCGCCGAGCCGGCCCACGCTGAGCACGGGATCGAGGTGGCTGATTTCATCGGCCAGGGCGACCAGGACTTCGTCGCCGGTCTGATGGCCCCAGAGGTCGTTGATGGCCTTGAAGTTGTCGATGTCGAGCATGGCGAAATGGCAGGGCGAGTCGCGGCTGATACGCACGGCTTCCTCCAGCTGCGCCAGCAACTTGCGCCGGTTGGCGATGCCCGTGAGGGCGTCCGTTTCCGCCATCAGGCGGTAGCGCTCCTTGAGGGAGAAGGTGCGCCGCATCCAATGGCTGTTGACATAGTTGTAGGCGATACCGATCGCCAGCGTCACCCCGACCAGGATGGCGACCAACTGTCCAGGCATGGTGGCCGGCGCCAGTCGATCCAGGCCGATGAACAGGATCAGCCAGGATCCGGCCAGGGTGATGAGATAGGCGCTGATGCGATAGGTCATGCCGCAGGTGCCCAGGGTGATGAGCAGGGCGATCGGCAGATTCCAGTAGTGGCCGAGTGGACCGCAATCGTTGATCTGGACGCGAAAGGCGAAGGCGATCACCCAGATGTTGCCGGTGAAGGCCAGGCTCATCAGCCGCGCGCTACGCGCCCTGGCGAGCAGGAGGACGGAGCACAGCAGGAGCGCCAGTATCCCGAGGTAGCGCAACTGGTAGGGATCGGCGATGAGGGGATTGCTCACCAGGCTGAGCGGCCAGATCACCAGCAGCAGCGGCTGCAGCACCAGCAGGGGTATGCGGAATACCCTCTTGACGTGGCGCTCGTAACGGATTTCGTCGTCCATGGAAATCTCTGATACCGCTCGTGAAAGGTTTGACCGTGCGGGGCTGGGTGACCAAGGCTATCGACGCCCCCCGCCATTTCTTTAGTGGCTAGAAGCCATTATTGCCATTTTCTTCGCCGTGTATGCACTGATCTAGAGCGGTTTTTATCGGCCGCTTCAGGCTGTATGGGTGCCTGGACGCCACGCTGTATCTGGTCCGCGGGAGGGCCTGCGCGGAGAATCCGGGCTTTCCTGTCGCGGAGCCATGCCATGCACCTCGCCATCCTCACCTTCGACGGCTTCAACGAACTGGATTCCCTGATCGCCCTGGGCATCCTCAATCGCATCAAGCGCCCGGACTGGCGGGTCTCGCTGATGGCACCGACGCCCTGCGTGACCTCCATGAATGGCGTACGCCTGGAACGCCAGGCCGGTTTCGACGAGCTGGCGGATTGCGCTGCGGTGCTGGTGGGCAGCGGTATCCGTACCCGTGAATTCGCCCAGGACAGGACGCTGCTGGAGCAACTGGCAGTGCTCGATCCCAAACGTCAACTGATCGGTGCCCAGTGCTCCGGCACGCTGCTCTTGGCGCGGCTCGGCCTGCTCGACGGGGTACCCGGCTGTACCGATCTCACCACCAAGCCCTGGGTGCAGGAGGCTGGCATCGAGGTGCTGGCGCAGCCGTTCTTCGCCCGCGGCAACCTGGCCACGGCCGGTGGCTGCCTGGCTTCCAGCTACCTCGCCGCCTGGGCCATCGCCCGCCTGGTAGGACGCGAGGCCGCGGCCGAGGCCCTGCACTACGTGGCGCCGGTAGGGGAAAAGGAAGACTATGTGCAGCGGGCGCTTGGCAATATCGAGCCTTATCTCGTCCACCCACCGCTGGAGGTCGCCTCGGCATGCTGAAGATTCTTGGTCGCGTCTCTTCGATCAACGTCCGCAAGGCGCTCTGGTGCCTCGACGAACTGGGCCTGGGCTATGAGCGCGAGGATTGGGGCGCCGGCTTTCGCTCGGCGCAATCCGCGGAGTACCTGCAGTGGAATCCCAATGGCCAGATCCCGGTGCTGCTGGACGGCGACTTCGTGCTCTGGGAGTCCAACAGCATCCTGCGCTACCTGGCCAACGCCCACGGTGGCGAGGCGCTGTATCCCACCGCAGCGCGCGCGCGGGCGCGGGTCGATCAGTGGCTGGACTGGCAGGCCAGCGAACTCAATCCGGCCTGGAGCTATGCCTATCTGGCCCTGGTGAAGCAGCAGCCACCAGAGCCCGATCCGCAGCGCCTGGCGCAAGGCATCGCCGCCTGGAACGGACGCATCGCCATTCTGGAAGCGCACCTGGCGCAGCATGGCCCCTACGTGGCCGGCGAACACTTCAGCCTGGCCGATATCGTCCTCGGCCTGTCGCTGCACCGCTGGCGCAGCACCCCGATGGAGCGCATCGCGGCGCCGGCGATCGAGGCCTATCTCGAACGCCTGGCCACCCGGCCGGCTTGGGCCTGCTATGCGAGTACTGCCACGCCCTGAGCAGCCCGCCGGCGAGCGCCGGCAGGCGTTGCCTTCCGGTCAGGCGAAGACGAAGTACTTGCGCACCGTCTCGACCACTTCCCAGGTGCCCTTCATGCCGGGTTCGACGACGAAGATGTCGCCGGCCTTGAGGTGGATGGGTTCCTGGCCATCGGGGGTGATGATGCAGTAGCCCTCCTGGAAGTGGCAGTACTCCCACTTCACGTAGTCGACGCGCCACTTGCCGGGGGTGCAGATCCAGGTGCCCATGATCTTGCTGCCGTCATCGGAGGTGTAGGCATTGAGGTTGACGGTATGGGGCTCGCCTTCGATGCGCTCCCATTTGCAGGCATCGACCACGGGCAGGGGCTGGGTATCGCGCAGAACGGTGATGGGCGGGTTGGCCATGGCGGCTCTCCTGATGATGGAAGCCGCCAAGGGTGAGGGGTCGCCCCGGACCGGAGTTGTCCAGGGTCGACATCCAGCGGTGCGTTTGCGCTGTCCGGCCGACTAGGGCTTGTCTGAAGCGTCGCCGAGCGAAGGTCAGGCAAGGCGCAACGACCAACGGGAGTAACAGCCAATGGCTGGCCCGAAGGGTGAGCGCCAGCGAATCAAATCCGTGAGGAAGCGGATCGGACTCGCGCTCGAGTTTACGAGGGGTAAATGAGCATTCCGGCTGGGCTGGCGATCCAGCGGATTTTTAACGCTGCCTGGCCGAACGCAGGCAGTTTTCAGGCAAGGCCTAGAACAGCGGACCGGAGCGGGTGTTATTCCCCTTCGCCAGGCGGTCATAGAGCACCACGTTGACCGTGGCCGCCAGATTCATGCAGCCCTGGGTGGGGATGTACACCACGTCCTCGCACCAGTCGCGCAGCTCCTGGCTCAGCGAACCGTCCTCTGAGCCGAACAGATAGAGCGCGCGATCGGGATGGGTGTATTCGGGCAGCGGCCGGGCGCCGTCCACCAGCTCCACCGCCACCGGCACGCAACCCAGCGGCAGGATGCGGCGCAGGTCGTCGATGTTGATCAGCGGGATGTCCTGGTGGACCTTCTTGGTGTCGGTGACGAAGTCCTTGGCGCGGTCGTAGCGGGTGCCGGTATAGAACACCGAGGCCACCCCGTAGCAACCCGCCGCCCTCATGATGGACCCGACGTTGGACGGCGACTTGGGGTTGCTCAGGCCGATGCAGGCGTATCTCTTGTTGCTCACGTCAGGGGACTCTCGGGAAAACCGCCAGTATAAGGCGTCGAAGGTTGCAGAAACCGACTAAGAGCGACTGGCAAAACTACTGTGCGTCCGCCAGACGGGCGCGTGCAGTGCTCGGAATCCTCATGTACCTCTCGTACACTGCGGTTCCTGCGCGCCGCGTGCACCCGCCTGACAACCGCTCGCTACGTTTTGTTAGCCGCTCTAAGATGCGCGCCCGCGTCTCCAGCCCCGAGCCCCTGCGATGTCCGCCACCGCCCTCTACACCGACCTGTCGGCCTACTACGACCTGCTCTGCGCCGACATCGACTACCAGGCCCAGAGCCAGGCGGTGCTGCGCCTGCAGCGACTGTTCGGCAACGGTGGCAGTCGTCATCTCGACCTCGCCTGCGGCACCGGCCCCCATGTGCGGCATTTCCTCGATGCCGGCTTCCAGAGCAGCGGGCTGGACCTCAATCCGCCGATGCTGGCCCAGGCCGCGCTGCGCTGCCCCGAGGCGGACTTCTCCTGCCAGGACATGTGCGCCTTCGAACTGGCGCGGCCGGTCGACCTGATCACCTGCTTTCTCTACTCCCTGCACTACAGCGGTAGCCTTGCACGCCTCCAGGCGTGCCTGACGCAGGTCCAGGCGGCCCTGACCCCGGGTGGCCTGTTCTGCTTCAACGCCGTAGACAAGCGCCGTATCGACAATGCCTCCAGCGTCGGCCACAGCGTCGCGCGGGCCGATGGCCACTTCAGCTTCGCCTCCGCCTGGCACTACCCGGGCGAGGGTGAGCATCAGCAGCTCCGCCTGCGCATCGAACGCCGCCACGCCGGCCAGCAGCAGACCTGGCAGGACGAACACCCCATGGTGGCGGTGGACTTCCCCGAACTGCTGGTCTTGCTAGAGCCCCACTTCGAGGTCCAGGTGCTGGAGCACGACTATCAGCGCATCGAACCCTGGGCCGGCGAGGCGGGCAATGCCCTGTTCGTCTGCGTCAGGCGCTAGAGTCTGTTCAAAGTCTCGCGAGCTAGAGCCAAACAAGGCGAAAATGCCTGAGGAAGCGGACCGGGCTCGCGCGCGAGTTTACGAGTGGTAAATGAGCATTCCGAAGGTCTTTTCAACGCAGTTTGGCCGACGGGCAGCAGACTTTTTTACAGAGTCTTAGTGGGCATGGGCATGCATCCCGCCATCCACTGCGATGACCTCACCCGTGAGGTAGCGCGCCAGCGGTGAGGCGAGAAAGGCCACCAGATGCCCCACGTCCTCCGGCTCGCCGAAATAGCCGATGGGAATGTGCCGGGCGATGAAGGCCTGGCGCGCCTCGGGCGTCGGATGCAGCCGCTGCAGGATCTGCTCGGAATTGATCCGCCCCGGGGCGATGGTATTGACCGTGATGCCCTCGGCCGCCAGCTGGCTCGCCAGCCCCTTGGACCAGAACTGGATTGCCGCCTTGGCCGCGCCGGCCGCGTTGATCTCGCGTGGCTCCATGCTCCCGCTGAAATTCACGATCCGTCCCCAGCGTCTTTCGCGCATCCCACCCAGCAGCGCCTGGGTCAGGCGGCGGGCGGAGGCGAAGTTCAGGTCGAAAGCTTCCTCCCATAGATCGTCACCCGCATCCAGGGGGAGACTGCGATGGCCGCCTGCGGTGTTGACCAGGATATCCACCCGGCCCAGCCCTTCCTCGGCTTCCCGCGCCAGACGCTGGACGTCCTTGGCATCGGCGATATCCGCCGCGATCACCAGCGGCTTTGGATGACCCGCTGCGGCAAGCTCTCCGGCCAATTCTTCCAGGGCTTCCCGCCGGCGCGCGGTGATCGCCAGCCGAACGCCTTCGGCCGCCAGGATACGGGCGACGCCCACGCCTATGCCCATGCTGGCGCCGGTCACCAGGGCGGTACGGTCGTGCAGTTGCAGGTCCATGATCGATTCTCCAGGTCAGGGTCGTAGGGTGGAAAACGGCGCAGCCTTTTCCACGCGGTGGCTAAGCGCAGCGAAGCCCAACACGCCGCCACCTCATCCACGCCACTAGCCTCACCCACCACCCAAATGAGATAAACACCTTCCGGGTGCTAGGATTCCTCAGCAGGAGTGTGGAATGGATCTGCTCGACAGCATGCAGGTGTTCGTCGCCGTGGTGGAGCGCGGCAGCCTGGCCGGGGCGGCCCAGGCCCAGGGCATCTCGCCGACCATGGCCGGCAACCACCTGCGCGCCCTGGAGCAGCGCCTGGGCCTGCAACTGCTGGTACGCACCACCCGGCGCCAGCGCCTGACCGCCTTTGGCGAGGGCTACTACGCCCGCTGCCGCGAGATCCTCGCCCTGGTCGCCGACACCGACCGCCAGGCCGAAACCCAGCGGCTGGCGCCCGCCGGCATCCTGCGCGTGTCCGCGCCGGTATCCTTCGGCACCTACGGCCTCACGCCGCGGCTCGGGGACTACCTCGCACGGCATCCCCAGGTCACCCTCGACCTGGTGTTGAGTGACCGGGTGCAGGACCTGGTGGAGGAGGGCATCGACATCGCCATCCGCATCGGCGAACTGGCCGATTCTTCCCTGGTGGCGCGACCGCTGGCGCCCTATGTGGTGTGGTGCTGCGCCGCGCCGGATTATCTGGCGCGCCACGGTACGCCCGACGGCGTGGCCGATCTACAAAGTCACGACTGTCTCGGCATGGACCCCCGCGCCCTGGCCCAGTGGCGCACCCAGACCGGCGCCACCTTCGGCCCGCTGCCGCCCGGCCGCCTGCACCTCAGCAACGGCCCCGCCCTGCGCCTGGCCGCCCTGCAGGGCCTCGGCATCATCCTCCAGCCGGCTTTCCTGCTACAGGACGACGTCGCCGCCGGCCGCCTGGTGCGCCTCTTCCAAGGCCAGGAACTCACCCGGCCGCTGCATGCCCTCTATCCCCAGACGAGATGGCGCTCGGTGACGGTGAGAAGCTTCGTGGAATTCCTGTTGGCGGAATTCACCCCGTAGCGTGGAAAACGGCGACAGCCTTTTCCACTGACCACTCCAAGCTCCACCCCGTATCCACGTGGACAAGCTTCGCTACGCCTGAGCCTCCGTAGCGTGGAAAACGGCGATAGCCTTTTCCACTCATTACTCCCCCCAGCGCCCAGTCTGCACGACAAAATCGCTCCCCCAATCCGCTGGATATCGTCCCTCCCGCACTGCCCGGTGAAAGCTCGAATAGGGCCAATCTTTAACCGCCCGTGCGTGACCGTGCTTGACCGGATTGAAATGGATGTAATCCAGATGACGCTGGTAGTCCTGTTCGTCCCGTAGGAGATGCTCCCAATACCGTCGCTGCCATACGCCACGCTCACCTCGTGCTTGCTGCGTTGGCGTACGAGCTTCATCCGCCGGCAGGCGCTTGGAGAAGCCGAACTTGATCACTTTCCACCGTAAGGCGAAATCCGTATCGCCTTCCGGCAAGGTCCAGACGCAATGCAGATGGTCGGGCAGGGTCACCCAGGCATCGATATGGAAGGGATGGCGTAGCCGTGTCGCGCGCACCGTATCGCGAAGCAGATCGATATGGCGTGTCAGCAGATCGCTACGCCGATCCGCCAGGACCACGGTGAAGAAATAGGAAGCCCCCGGCGCTCGGGCACGACGAAAGCGAGACATGACAGCTCTTCCTTGAGCAGAGTTGGAAACGATAGCGCAACCCCGTAGCGTGGAAAACGGCGGAGCCTTTTCCACTGATCCCCGCGCTCGACGCCCGACCCCGCGTGGACAAGCTTCGCGTTGTCCACCCTACCGCCCAGACCCCCGTAGCGTGGAAAACGGCGGAGCCTTTTCCACTGATCCCCCCGCTCGACGCCCGACCCCGCGTGGACAAGCGTCGCGTTGTCCACCCTACCGCCCAGCCCCCGTAGCGTGGAAAACGGCGGAGCCTTTTCCACTGATCCCCCCGCTTGACGCCCGACCCCGCGTGGACAAGCTTCGCGTTGTCCACCCTACCGCCCAGACCCCCGTAGCGTGGAAAACGGCGCAGCCTTTTCCACTGATCCCCCCCGCTCGAAGCTTGACCCCGCGTGGACAAGCTTCGCGTTGTCCACCCTACCGCCCAGACCCCCGTAGCGTGGAAAACGGCGCAGCCTTTTCCACTGATCCCCCCGCTCGACGCCCGACCCCGCGTGGACAAGCTTCGCGTTGTCCACCCTACGCCTGAGCCTCCGTAGCGTGGAAAACGGCGACAGCCTTTTCCACCCTCACCGATCAATGCCCCCGCATCACGGCGCCATCGCCACCAACCCCTTCTCCATGAACACACTCAAGGGATCATCCCGATACCCACCAAAAGGTCCGCGCCGTTCGTAGCCCGCTGCCCCATACAACGCCAATGCCTCGGGTTGGTAAGGACCGGTCTCCCGCATCGCCCGCTCGCATCCTGTCGTGACCGCCTCAGCCTCCAGTCGAGCGAGCAAACGCCTACCCAACCCCTGACCCCGCCCCGAGGGGCTCACATACATCCGCTTGATCTCCCCGTAGCCCGCGTTGAGCACCATGGCGGCGCAGCCAAGCGCGCTCCCACACTCGTCACGCGCCACCAAGAACAGCACCTTCGGCTGCATCAAGGATGCGAGATCCAAGGCATGACGACTCTCGGGTGGATAGAGCCCGTCCTGGTAGGCGTCCAGTTCGGCGATCAAAGCGATCACCTCGGGTTGGTCGGGCGATTCGAGGGCGATGGACATGGCGACTCCGCTCAGGCAATCGCTCAAGCCTAAGCCATCATCCCGTCGCCCTTCACCCCTTGCTCAGCCGCACCCCGTCGCGTCCGCCGCGCTTGGCCTCGTACAGCGCCCGATCACCCTGGGCCAGCAGGTCCGCCAGGCTTCGCGGCGGGTGATCGAACAGCACCGCGCCGATGCTCAGGGTGACCCGCTCGGGCGTGGCGAGGCGCTGGGTCGCCAGCAGGCCGAAACGCTCGCGCAGGCTGTCCGCCAGGGCTACCACCTCGGCATGGCCCATGCCGCCCAGCAGCGCCACGAATTCATCGCCGCCCAGCCGCGCCGCCAGCGACTGGCGGGGCAGGGCGCTGCGCAGCAGTTCGCTCAGGGCGATCAGCAGACCGTCGCCCGCCGCATGGCCATGCAGGTCGCTGGCCAGCTTGAAATTGTCCAGGTCGATCAGCAACAGGGCGCCCGGGCACGCGGGCGTCGCCATGCCGAGCAGCCGGGGCGCCTCCGTCTCCAGGGCGCGCCGGTTGTGCAGCCCGGTCAGCGGATCGCTGCCCGCCAGGCGCTCGATGCGCTGCTCGCGGCGATAGCGCACCGTGCCGGTCATCGACAGGGCGATCAGCATCACTGCCATCACCCCCTCCACCAGGGACACCTGGATGATCGCCCCGCGATAGGATTCCAAGTTGAGCAGGGCGCCAGGCATCAGCGGCGGGATCATCTTGGCGAAATAAATAGAAGAGACCATGTCCCAGCAGCACGAAACGTAGCTGCCGCTCGCCGGCATGGCGCCGCCGCAGTAGCAGCCCCGCCCGTACCGCCAGGGTGCCAATCAGCAGCGAATTCACCACCAGCATCACCTTGGACCACCAGGGCTCGTTCGGCAGCAGCAACAGCCCCAACCAGAGCAGCGCGAAGGCCCACCAGCCCAGGCTCAGGCGGCGCCCGGTGAAGCGTGCGACACCGAGGAGAAACAGCCCATGCACGAAGATCAGCAGCCCATTCGCTAACCAGATCCCCACCAGCAGGAATCCCTGGCTGCGCAACAGGGCGAGCAGGCTGCCCACGCCGATGAGGGCGAACCCGGTGCTCCAGTACAACAACGCGGATTCGCGCACCGAGCGCCATTCGATGGCCAGGTAGCCAGCCGCTGCCACCGCCAGGGCGATGGTGATGGTCAGGAGAGTAGGGGCATCGAGGGCCATGGGAGAGGCGGACCTTTGCAGCGTGCAACGAATACCGGAGCCTGCCCGACGTGCCGTGGAGCACGTGGCGGACAAGGAGAAACCTGGCGCAGGCCGCCAGTCTACCGCGGTCGGGCACCCTGTCTGACGTCCGATAGGCTAAGATGCTCGCGGAAAGCCACCAGGATCAGGCGCGCATGCGCAGCCGCTGGAACGCTATCGGCCAGACCGAACTTGTCTTGAGGGCAGGAGCGAGAACGCGTCGTCGCCGACGCGACAGCCGCGCGCAGGGTGATCGGCAACGCCGAGCGAGGTCCCCGGCCGCAAGGCGGGGACTCCGCTCAATACCCCCGGTTGAGCCGCAAGCGCGGTCCGATCGCCTCCGCGACGTCGGCGAGTTTCACCCAGTACTGGTCACGCCAGCACAGCCGGCTCAGCGGCTGGCCGTCCAGCAGCAGCTGGCCTTCGCTGGGCGGCATGAGGCGGCCGAGGAACAGCTTCAGGCAGTCGCGCCTGAGCCAGTCCTCGAACGGCCCGGCGCGCTCGCTGGTGCTGCCGATCAGCAGGCGCAGGGTGTTGGGGAGATCGATCAGCAGGGTTGGCCGCTCGCCGAGCCCCTGGTGCACGCCGTCGCGCTTGCAGTGACGGCGCACGGCTTCCAGCGGGTCCGGGTAATCCAGCAGCCTGGCGACATCGCGGCAATCGAACCACAGCTGCCCATCGAAGAACTGATAGACCCGCAGGGGACGACCCGCGAAATGCAAAAGATGGGGCGTGGACATTCCCTGATCTCCGTCTCTAGGCGCCATCGCTGGGAACGCAGCCACCGAGCGGCCGCTGCCCACCGCAGGACCCTCATGGTCCTCCTACCGCCTGGATGAAATCATGAATTTCAATTTTTCCGCAATCGAATGTTCAGTCCAGGCTGGAAGCGGACTTTAACGTCCGCCCCATGAACGACAAACTCGACTTCGCCCAGCGTCTGCGCTCCGCCATGCTCGCGGCCGGCTACCCTGACCGGCCCGCGGTGTTGGAGCGCGAGTTCAACTCCCGTTACTGGGGGCGCTCCGTGACCTTCCAGGCGGTGTCCCGCTGGCTGGGTGGCAAGTCCATTCCCGCTCAGGACAAGTTGCAGGTACTGGCCCAGTGGCTGCACATCGAACCCCAGGTCCTGCGCTACGGCGAACAGGCCGTGGCAAACGTGCGCGAGCCAAGGGGCAACTGGGCGAAGCCCGAGCACTATCCCGAGCGCGAAGCCATCGAGGCCTTCCTCAACCTGCCCGACGAACAGCGCAAGGTGGTACGCGACGTCATCCTCGCCTTCGTCAAGGCCGGCCCCGGCCAGCCGAACGCCAAGGGCGGCAAAGCGAAAGAGTGATCCGGCGCCACCGTGCCGCGCCGCCTTCAACGATAGGCTCCCACGACAACCTACCCACACCGCAACGGCACCGGCCGGGCCTCCTAGGCGAGTGACGGAAGCGCTTTCCCGTAGCGTGGAAAACGGCGCAGCCTTTTCCACTCGCACCCAGTTCCGCGTGGACAAGCTGCGCGTTGTCCACGCGACGCCCGCTCAAGCCACTCGCTGGACGCGCCTGGCCGCGGACTGAAGCCTCACGCTCACGCCTGCAACGGCTGAACCCTGGACTCGCCTAGGGCTTCACCAGCGCCCGAATCGCCGCTGCCGGCAACCGCGCCGCACTGCCATCCGCCAGCCGCAGCACGAAGGCCTCTCCTAACGACCAGACCACCTGCACATCCTGCAGCACGCATTGGTCGTTCGTAGGCAGCACCTTGGCCTGTTCCTTGGCGCAATAGGACGCATCCAGCACGATGGCCTTGGCCTGGTAGTTACCTAGGCCCAGCGTCTTGACCATGGTTTCGGGCAGGGTGGTGAGCACTCCACTGTAGCCGGCCAGAAAGAGCGCGAAGAACAGCGAAAACATCAGCGCTGCATTCCAGCCAGCGATGAACACCATGGAGGTCAGCGTCGTGATAAAGGCGATGACGAAGGGGGCGATGGCCAGGGCGCTCCACTTGAACAGCGGCTGCCAAGCGCTCACCAGCGGATAGGCCTGGGCCAGCATCCAGACAATGAACAGGCCGACGACCATCGTTGGCAGGTAAGCCTCCCAGACGAACTTCAGGAAGCTGAAGCGGCGCAAGTCGAACAGCCCCTGGACTGCCATGCCCGCCAGTAGCGTGATAGGGACGGGCGCCAGAAAGGCGACGCTGACGAACAGCTCAGGATCGACGAAAAGAATGGCCGCATCGCTGAACCCCGCCAACAGATAGGGCACGAAGAACACCAGCGTCATCAACAGCATGATCTTGCGAAAGCGCCCCTCGGTGCGATAGGGCAGGGCGTAGGTGATGTCTTCCTTGATCGCCGGCGTATTGATGAAGCGGTAATAGACCCAGGCCCCTGGCAGGAACAGCGCGGCAACGAAGGCGCCAATGGTCAGGAAGCCCAGGCAGGCAGCCGCCAGCAGTAGCGACGAAAACTGAAAGAGATCGAAGCTGGGATAGAAATGATTACGAGCGAAATAGGCCAGGAACATCCCGAAGCCCAGGGTCGGCGGCAGCACCTTGGCCAGCAACGAAGCATGACGGCGTAGGAAGGTGCCGGAGAACTTGAGGATGAAATCGAAGATGGCATCCGTGTCGGTGGCGGGTTGGTCGGTCCAGCGGGGCATAGGATCGTCCTTGATGGCAGCAGCCTTGTGTAGCTATATGTCGATCATTGGTAGTGTGGAAAGGTACGGCCTTTCTATAAAACGACATATCCAGTCGCTAAGAACAGAGTATACCTAAAATCGAAGCGTTCAGTGGACAAGCTCCAAATTGTCCACTTTAATGAAGCATGGATTATCTACTAAATCTTGTACAAGAAATCGACAAAAGTTGGCTCTTTCAGATATTTTTTGGAGTTATTGCTGAGACGTAAGCTGCAGTAGCCAGCCATGAGTCTGTGGCCTATCCATCTCGTATCGACAACGGGGAGACGGCTTGGAAGATTTAGCAAAAGAAGCCTTCCCATGTACTCTAGCCATTCTTTGTTTCTTATTTTATTTATTCCATAGCCATGTAGGGAGTTGCCTGAGTCAAAGATGCTGATTTCGGTATTTATTTCTTTTGGGATTATGTTTTTTAGTACTGAGCTGCTTTCCTTTAAGGTGTCTAGTTTGCAGCAGAAATCGATCATGGGTATGTGAAATATCTTTTTATTAAGAGTTATCTTGGAGTGTATTGCAAGTTCTTCTCTAGGGCCTAATATGCTTAGAAGTCTCTCTAAAAGCTCTTCGTTTATAAGGCTGGCTTCGTACTGAAATATGTTTCGTTGATCTAAAATGCTTTGAGGTTCATATTCATAAGTGCTGAATTCAAGAACTGCTTCAGGTGGCAGTTCTTGCGCAATATGATTTATCAGATCGAACGGATGGTTTGGGCGTATCATAGAACTCGGATTCCCGAGAGCTTTTGGTAGATTTCAAGTGCAAAGTCGTCAGTCATGCCAGAAATATAGTCTATGATCAAGTGTGCTCGGTAGTACCATTCTAGTGGACTATCTTTCTCGTGGTTGTAGGTCTTTATGCATTGCTTAGGTATGAGGTTTAGCAACCGCTTTTCGATATCTAGATTTAGGGATTTTATTATTTTTCTGTCTTTTTCTAACAATGCATCGAAGGAGCTTTTCGGAAGGTCAAGCAAGGGTTTGAATTTCTCAAGTATTCCGGAGATTGCACTGTCGCCAGCAAGTTCGAGGATTTCTGCTTCCCTAGCTGTGTAAACCTTTTCAGAGACAAATTTCCTTATTATATTGAGGATTATGTACTCTGCGCTGCGTTCATCTATCAAGGATTCACTGAATCTGAATTTTAATATATCATCTTCGCGTTTAATATAATGCTCTGCAGCAATCGTAGTTGATCTGTTAATCAGGTTTGTTCTGATTGAAATAAACTTGTTGGTTGGCATCTTTTCTTTAGATGCATGGGTCAGGATTTCAATCCAAGCATCATTTGCCATGGCATTCTCGCCTTTTTTTAGCTCACTTTTGATGTGTGCTATCAATTCGTCTATCGTGGTTAGCTTTTTTTCTATGCCATCTTCAATGTCGCTAAGGCAGTAAGCAATATCGTCTGCCGCCTCCATTACAAAGTTCAACGGGTGGCGATTATGTGGAGGGATTCTTAGTTTTTTCCAAGCCCCCTGTATTTTGGTGCTTTCGCTTAAGAAGTATCCATTCTTTTTGGTCGATGGGTTTTCTTCTTGTTTTTTTCTCTCGTGCTCAGGGTACGTGTATTTAAGATAGGCGCATATGGCTGAGCATGTTAGATTTAGACCATAGTCATCTTCACTCTGCAGTTTAGTGATTATTCTAAGACCTTGAGCATTACCTTCAAATTTTTCTAGGTCAGAATACCAATCGGGATGCTCATTTTTATGGTGCGCATAGCAGCCATTTCCTGCATTCTTGAACCACTTGGAAATTGCTGCTTCCCCGAAGTGGCCAAACGGTGGGTTACCGATATCGTGAAGCAAACAAGCAGATTCTACTATGTTTACGAAGGCTTCTTTTTCTTCGTGAGATAAACTTTCTATTTTTCTTACTATCTTTTGAGATATCTGTCTTCCAATCGTAGACACCTCTAAGGAATGTGTCAGTCTGCTTCTGACTGCTGCATTTTGTTCGAGCGGGAATACTTGGGCTTTCTTTTGAAGTCTTCTAAAAGGAGCTGAAAATATAATCCTTGCCTTATCGCTTTCTGTTTCTATAATAAGGTTTTTTTCTCTTTCTGAAGTGCTTTTTCTTAGCCGTTTTTCAGATATGAATTTTTTATAGCTCATCTTGAATTCCTAGTAAAAGCCCCGCTATTGCGGGGCTTTGTCGAAAGAGTCTTAATCCCAGCTCAACGCCCCACCCGTCTGATACTCGATCACCCGCGTCTCGAAGAAGTTCTTCTCCTTCTTCAGGTCCATGATCTCGCTCATCCAGGGGAAGGGGTTGGTGGCGCCCGGGTATTCTTCCTTGAGGCCGATCTGGGTCAAGCGGCGGTTGGCGATGAACTTGAGGTAGTCCTCCATCATCGCCGCATTCATGCCCAGCACGCCGCGGGGCATGGTGTCGCGGGCGTATTCGATCTCCAGCTGGGTGCCCTGGAGGATCATCTGGGTGGCTTCGTCCTTCATCTGGGCATCCCACAGCTGCGGGTTCTCGATCTTGATTTGGTTGATCATGTCGATGCCGAAGTTCAGGTGCATGGACTCGTCACGCAGGATGTACTGGAACTGCTCGGCGGTGCCGGTCATCTTGTTGCGGCGACCCATGGAGAGGATCTGGGTGAAGCCGCAGTAGAAGAAGATGCCTTCCAGCACGCAGTAGTAGGCGATCAGGTTCTTGAGGAACTGGCGATCGGTCTCCGGGGTGCCGGTCTTGAACTCGGGGTCGGAGATGGAGCGGGTGTACTTCAGACCCCAGCTCGCCTTCTTCGCGACGCTCGGGATCTCGTGGTACATGTTGAAGATCTCGCCTTCATCCATGCCCAGCGACTCGATGCAGTACTGGTAGGCGTGGGTGTGGATCGCCTCTTCGAAGGCCTGGCGCAGGATGTACTGGCGGCATTCGGGGTTGGTGATCAGGCGGTAGACGGCCAGCACCAGGTTGTTGGCGACCAGGGAGTCGGCGGTGGAGAAGAAGCCGAGGTTGCGCTTGACGATGCGGCGCTCGTCCTCGGTGAGGCCGTCCGCGCTCTTCCAGGTCGCGATGTCGGCGTTCATGTTCACTTCCTGGGGCATCCAGTGGTTGGCGCAACCATCCAGATACTTCTGCCAGGCCCAGTCGTACTTGAAGGGCACGAGCTGGTTGAGGTCGGCGCGGGCGTTGATCATCTGCTTGTCGCCGACGTGTACGCGCGCGGAAGAGCCTTCCAGGTCGTCCAGGCCTTCCTGGATGTCCAGCTCGTTCAGCGCGGCCTTGGCGCGGGCCACGGCGTCGGAGTCGTCGGCGGACAGGGCGCGGGCGTCATGGACCAGGGCGTCGCCCTCGGAGTCCAGGCGCTCGGTCTGGGCGGGCGCCTGGCCGGCCGCTTGGGCGGGCTTGGCCGTGGTGGTGTCGTCGTCTTTGTCGAATTCTTCCCAGTTCAGCATGGGGTGTCTCCTGGGTGGGCCCGGCCTGTAAGGGCCGGGCGGATAGAAAGGATCGCGGCCATGGGCCGCTCCTACAGAAAGCGCAGGAGCAGCGGCGCGGGGGTTACTGGCAGGCTTCGCACTCGGGATCGTCGAGGCTGCAGGCCTTGGGCACCGGAGCCGGTGCGGCTTCGACTTTCTGGGCCGAGGCCGAGGCCGGGGCTGCGCTGGCCTGGACGCCAGTGATGGGATCGGCGCTCACGGCGTTCAGCTTGCCGGTGTTGATGGTGGACTTCTCGGTGCTGGTGGCGGCCAGGGCACGGAGGTAGTAGGTGGTCTTCAGGCCGCGGAACCAGGCCATGCGGTAGGTCACGTCGAGCTTCTTGCCCGAGGCGCCGGCGATGTACAGGTTCAGCGACTGGGCCTGGTCGATCCACTTCTGGCGCCGGCTGGCGGCCTCGACGATCCACTTGGTCTCCACTTCGAAGGCGGTGGCGTAGAGGTCCTTCAGATCCTGCGGGATGCGCTCGATCTGCTGCACGGAGCCGTCGTAGTACTTGAGGTCGTTGACCATCACCGAGTCCCACAGGCCGCGCGCCTTGAGGTCGCGTACCAGGTAGGGGTTGATGACGGTGAATTCGCCCGAGAGGTTCGACTTCACATAGAGGTTCTGGTAGGTCGGCTCGATCGACTGGGACACGCCGGTGATGTTGGCGATGGTCGCGGTCGGGGCGATGGCCATGATGTTGGAGTTGCGGATGCCCTTCTTGGCACGCTCGCGCAGCGGGGCCCAGTCCAGGGTCTCGGACAGGTCGACCTCGATGTACTTGGCGCCGCGCTCTTCGATCAGGCGCTTCTCGGAGTCGATCGGCAGGATGCCCTGGGACCACAGCGAACCCTGGAAGCTGGAGTAGCTGCCACGCTCTTCGGCCAGGTCACAGGAGGCCTGGATGGCGTAGTAGCTGATCACTTCCATGGAGGTGTCGGCGAACTGCACGGCGGCATCCGAGCCGTAGGCGATGTGCTGCAGGTACAGCGCATCCTGGAAGCCCATGATGCCCATGCCGACCGGACGGTGCTTGAGGTTGGAGTTCTCCGCCTGGGGCACCGAGTAGTAGTTGATGTCGATGACGTTGTCGAGCATGCGCACGGCGGTCTTGACGGTGCGGGCGACCTTGGCCACGTCCAGCTTGCCGTCGACGATGTGGTTCACCAGGTTCACCGAACCCAGGTTGCACACGGCGATCTCGTCTTTGTTGGTGTTCAGGGTGATCTCGGTGCAGAGGTTGGAGCTGTGCACCACGCCCACGTGCTGCTGCGGGCTGCGCAGGTTGCACGGGTCCTTGAAGGTCAGCCAGGGGTGGCCGGTCTCGAACAGCATGGACAGCATCTTGCGCCAGAGGTCCTTGGCCTTGATGGTCTTGTGCAGCTTGAGCTTGCCGTACTCGGTCAGGGCTTCGTAGTACTCGTAGCGCTCTTCGAAGGCCTTGCCGTAGAGGTCGTGCAGGTCGGGCACGTCGGCGGGGGAGAACAGGGTCCAGTTGCCGTCCTCGAAGACACGCTTCATGAACAGGTCGGGGATCCAGTTGGCGGTGTTCATGTCGTGGGTACGCCGACGGTCGTCACCGGTGTTCTTGCGCAGCTCGAGGAATTCCTCGATGTCCAGGTGCCAGGTTTCCAGGTAGGCGCAGACCGCGCCCTTGCGCTTGCCGCCCTGGTTGACCGCCACCGCGGTGTCGTTGACCACCTTGAGGAAGGGCACGACGCCCTGGCTCTTGCCATTGGTGCCCTTGATGTAGGAGCCCAGGGCGCGCACCGGGGTCCAGTCGTTGCCCAGGCCGCCGGCGAACTTGGAGAGCATGGCGTTATCGTGGATGGCGCCATAGATGCCGGACAGGTCGTCGGGCACGGTGGTCAGGTAGCAGCTGGACAGCTGCGGACGCAGGGTGCCGGCGTTGAACAGGGTCGGGGTGGACGCCATGTAGTCGAAGCTGGCCAACAGGTTGTAGAACTCGATGGCGCGGGCTTCTTTATCTTTCTCCATGTGCGCCAGGCCCATGGCCACGCGCATGAAGAACAGCTGCGGCAGCTCGAAGCGGGTGCCGTGGCTGTGCAGGAAGTAGCGGTCGTACAGGGTCTGCAGACCCAGGTAGGTGAACTGCTGGTCGCGCTCGTGATCGATGGCGGCGCCCAGGCGCTCCAGGTCGAAGCTGGCCAGTTTCGGGTCCAGCAGCTCCAGCTCCACGCCCTTGGCGACGTAGGCGGGCAGGGCCTTGGCGTACAGCTCGGCCATCTCGTGATGGGTGGCGGACTCGGCCACGCCGAGGAAGCTCAGGCCTTCGGCGCGCAGGCTGTCCATCAGCAGGCGGGCGGTGACGTAGGAATAGTTCGGCTCGCGCTCGACCAGGGTCCGGGAGGTCATCACCAGGGCGGTGTTGACGTCCTTCTCGGCCACGCCGTCATACAGGTTCTTCAGGGTTTCCTTCTGGATCAGCTCGCCGTTCACCTCTTCCAGGCCTTCGCAGGCTTCGCTGATGATGGTGTTCAGGCGGCCCATGTCCAGCGGCTGGGTGGTGCCGTCGGCCTTGGTCACGCGGATGCTCGGGTGCGGCTCGGCGATGTCGCTGGCGGCGCCCTGCTTGCGCTCCTGGCTGCGGGCTTCACGGTAGATCACGTAGCTGCGGGCGACCTTCTGCTCGCCAGCGCGCATCAGGGCCAGTTCGACCTGGTCCTGGATCTCTTCGATGTGGATGGTGCCACCGGAGGGCATGCGGCGCTTGAAGGTGCTGCTGACCTGGTCGGTGAGCTGCTTGACGGTGGTGTGGATGCGCGACGAGGCCGCGGCGGTACCGCCTTCCACGGCGAGGAAAGCCTTGCTGATGGCCACGGTGATCTTGTCGTCGGTGTAGGGGACGACGGTACCGTTGCGCTTGATGACGCGCAGTTGGCCGGGGGCGGTGGCGCCCAGGTCCTGGCTGTCGTCTTGCGCCGGGCGGCCCTGCTGGGCTTGCTCGCGGGTCAGGTCGGTGTGCATGCGGATCTCCCTTGATCTGAAATAAGGGGACCGGCGGCGAGCCGACGGTCCGGAAGAGGGTTGGCCCAGGGCCTGCGCGACGCGGCGTCACGCGACTACCAATGAAGATTCCCACGAAAAGCCGTGCCGACGCCGACTCCCGAGGGTGTCGACGGGCGGGGTCCAAGATCCTGGAAATTCATAATTCGGACGACAGGATAAGCCCTCCTCGCAAGGAGAGACAGTCTTGACAGGGGGGTGTTTCGCCGTCCCAGCCACCCCCGACGAACTGCTATATATGGTGGTGCGATGCGCTACTGGCCACTAGATGTCGCGTTTATCACGTTTTCGGCTGTGGATAACGAGTGGATAAGCTGTTCGGCGCTGGGGGGTATCCTGGGGGTGGGCCCAGGCCAGCCCTCGCGAACTCCGGCCTTAGAGCCTGCTGGTCAAATAACGTACAGTTCCCGCCCCTGTCGCATCCAGAAAAGTCGCGGGATATACCGGTTCGCTATGAGCGCCCCTGCCGACATAAGAAAACGGTAGATAGACGGTGCGACCTTCCGCCTCGGCGCCTTTTCATCCTGACCACTGTCGCCTTCCTTATATAGCCAGGTGGACGTCGGCGTGGTCCTGGGCGCGCACGGCCAATAGCGTCAGCAGCCGCTGCTCGTCGTCCAGCTGGAAGTGACCACTCAGCTCGGCTCCGGCGCTCCAGCGCGGGGACAGGTCGCTGAGCAGGCGGATGGCGAAGCGGCCGGCGGCGAGGTCCCACGCGAGGATCTCGGCGTCCTGGAAGAAGAACATCCGTTGCACCTGGGGATGAAGGGCCTTGAACAGACTCTCCTTGGCCGAAAAGGCCAGGGTGATGGCCAAGGCTTGCTCGCTTTCGTCGAGGGGATGCAGGCGCGCGAGTTCGGCCGGGGTGAGGATCTGGTCGACCAGGCGCAGGGCCTTGGCGGGTTCGAGCAGCGACTCGGCGTCCAGGCCTATGCCCAGGTACTCCTGCCGCTGAGCCACCGCCGCCGCGGCCCAGCCATGGCTATGGGTGATGGCGCCCACCTGGCCCGTCGGCCAGGCCGGGCCGCGGTCCTGGCTGCGGTGCCCGGGGACCATGGCGCTGCCGGTCAGGCGCCGCAGGGCTTCCCGGGCGCAGAGACGACCCGCGAGGTATTCGGCCTGGCGTTTGGCCACGGCGCGCCAGAGGTTGTCCGGTGGCTGCACGCCCAGGCGCGAGGTGTCGCGCTCGAAGTCGACCTGGGTGGCATCGAAGCGGCAGCAGAAGACCTCCAGCGACGCCAGGTCTTCGCCCAGGGGGGCGAGGGGGGCGGGCAGGGTGCAGCAGCCCGGTAGATCCTTCACTTGCATGGTGGGTACGGTGGCAGGGTGATCCGGCATTCTACCTGGCCAGGGAAGTGGCGGTTCATACCGCAGTTCCGCGAAAGGCTGCCGAGGATAGCCGACTACCGATCCTTCATGGGCGGAAAACCGCCTGGGACGATGGGGGATTTCCGCCCACTTTCGTCGGGTGGCGGAGTCCCGCCCTGGTTTCGCCACTAGACTTTCGACTGAAAGGTGCATGAAAGCTGGCCATTTGCTTGCGCAGGCAAAAGTGGAACGGCTATTGCTTAGCTACCGGCAGATACCGGTGTCACCGTCGCGCGGCCATCGGGTCCACAACAAAAAGCTCTCAGGATGAGAGAGCCACTTTCAGTCAGGTGCCCACTCGAGACAGGACGTCAGGTAGTGGCCACAAGGGAAAGAGCCATGACAGCAACCGTCGACACAACAACTACTACCGCTCCCGCGCCCAAGCTGCCCGTCAAACGACCCCTCTACAAAAGTCTGTACTTCCAGGTGATCGTCGCCATCATTCTGGGTGTGCTGCTCGGCCACTTCTATCCCCAGACCGGCGCCGCCATGAAGCCGCTGGGCGACGGTTTCATCAAGCTGATCAAGATGGTCATCGCGCCCATCATCTTCTGCACCGTGGTGACGGGGATCGCCGGCATGCAGAACATGAAGGCGGTCGGCAAGACCGGCGGCATGGCCCTGCTGTACTTCGAAATCTTCTCCACCATCGCACTGCTGATCGGCCTGATCGTGGTCAACGTCGTCCAGCCGGGCGCCGGCATGAACGTCGACGTCAGTACCCTGGACACCAAGGGCATCGCGGCCTACGCCGCGGCTGGCGAGAAGCAGAGCACCATCGACTTCCTGCTGAACATCATCCCGTCGACGGTGGTCAACGCCTTCGCCACCGGTGAGATCCTCCAGGTGCTGTTCTTCGCCGTGCTGTTCGGCTACGCCCTGCATCGCCTGGGCGAGACCGGTCAACTGGTGTTCAACTTCATCGACCGTATCTCCCACGTCTTCTTCAACATCATCAACGTCATCATGAAGCTCGCCCCCATCGGCGCCTTCGGTGCCATGGCGTTCACCATCGGCAAGTACGGCGTCGGCACCCTGGTGCAGCTGGGCTACCTCATGGCCTGCTTCTACATCACCTGCCTGCTGTTCGTGCTGGTGGTGCTGGGTGCCGTGGCGCGCCTGCACGGCTTCAGCATCCTCAAGTTCATCAAGTACATCCGTGAAGAACTGCTGATCGTGCTGGGTACCTCGTCCTCCGAGTCCGCCCTGCCGCGCATGCTGACCAAGATGCAGAAGCTGGGCGCCGAGAAGTCGGTGGTTGGCCTGGTGATCCCCACCGGCTACTCCTTCAACCTCGACGGCACCTCCATCTACCTGACCATGGCCGCCGTGTTCATCGCCCAGGCCACCAACACCCAGATGGACATCACCCACCAGATCACCCTGCTGCTGGTGCTGCTAATCTCCTCCAAGGGCGCTGCCGGCGTCACCGGTAGCGGCTTCATCGTGCTGGCCGCTACCCTGTCCGCCGTCGGTCACGTACCGGTCGCTGGCCTGGCGCTGATCCTGGGTATCGACCGCTTCATGTCCGAAGCCCGTGCCCTGACCAACCTGGTCGGCAACGGCGTGGCCTCCATCGTGGTCGCCAAGTGGTGCGGCCAGCTGGACGAGCAGACCCTGAAGACCGAGCTGTCCCGCGGCCCGAACTTCGTCGAGATCGAGGAAGCGCGTCAGACCGCCTGAGCCTAGCCGAGGGCCGCTCCCCGAGCCGCTCTCCCGCAACACCGAAACGCCCGTGTCGAGAGATGCGGGCGTTTTCTTTTGCCTGCGATTTGGCCGGGGCAGGGGCGATGGGGTTGTGGCGGGCCTCAAGCCCGGGTGCTCGGCTGGCTCCGGTACGGCCCTGCCGGGAGGCTGCGTCGGCTGCTGCTGAGTGCCAGCGAGAGGGCTTACGGGCCCGCGGGCGATCGCAGGACGCAGGGCGAGGACACCCGATGTTGTCGCACCGCGGGCCAGGGTGTGGCTGAAGGGATGGGCAGTGACGTCAGGCCGGCGAGGGCAGCGCGCCATCCGGGATGGTGACAGGTCGGTTGCGGAAGCTTGAGGCGGGGGGAAGAAACGGGAAGAGCAGGAGGAGGGGTGAAGCGCTGGCGGGGCGCCAGCGCTTCGGGGTGGATCAGCGACGCAGGGTGGGGCGGTAGCCCATCACGCCGTAGAACAGGATGTAGAGGTAGCAGACCAGCGGGATCAGGAAGGAGGGCAGCAGGCCGATGGTATCGGCGAAGTAGCCCTGGATGGCCGGCACCAGGGCGCCGCCGACGATCCCCATGCACAGCAGGCCCGAACCCTTGGAGGTGAACTTGCCCAGGCCCTTGAGCGCCAGGGAGAAGATGGTCGGGAACATGATGGAGTTGAAGAAGCCGATGGCCAGCAGCGCCCACATGGCGACCTTGCCGCCCTGCAGGACGGCCACGGCCAGCAGCACGCCGATGGCGATGGCGTTGAAGCTCAGCACCAGGTTCGGCCGCACCTTGGTCATGATCACACCGCCGATGAAGCGACCGACCATGGCGCCACCCCAGTAGAGGGACAGGTACTTGGCGGCGGTGGCGGCATCCAGGCTGGCCACGTCCGGGCTCTCCATCAGGCTCACCAGGTAGCTGCCGATGGACACTTCCGCACCCACGTACATGAAGATGCCGACCACGCCGAGCAACAAATGGCGATAGGCCCAGACGCTGTTGGCGGTCAGGGCATTCTCGTCGGTGGCGTTGTCCTGTTCGGTGTCCTTGATCTGCGGCAGGCGGAACAGGCCGATGATGACGGCCAGGGCGACCAGCATGCCGGCCAGGATCAGGTAGGGCAGTTGCACCGAATGGGCGGCGGAGTCTTCACCCACCAGGGCCAGGATGGTCACCGCGCCCACCAGCGGGCCGACGGTGGTACCCAGAGAGTTGAAGGCCTGGGTCAGGTTGAGGCGCGAGGCCGCGGTTTCCGGCTTGCCGAGGATGGTGACATAGGGATTGGCCGCCACCTGCAGCACGGTGATACCGGCCGCCAGGACGAACAGGGCGGTCAGGAAGAAGCCGTAGGAGTGGGCTCCAGCGGCAGGGTAGAAGAGCACGCAGCCCACGCCGGCGGTGATCAGGCCGACGATGATGCCCTTCTTGTAGCCCAGGCTCTCCACCAGGCGACCCGCCGGGAAGGAGACGATGAAGTAGGCGGTGAAGAAGCAGAACTGGATCAGCGAGGCCTGCAGATAGCTGAGGGTGAAGACCGCCTTGAGGTGGGGGATGAGGATGTCGTTCAGCGAGGTGATCAGGCCCCACATGAAGAACAGCATGGTGAGGACGATCAGGGGTCCGCGGTAGCTCTGGTTTTGATTGTGCATTGGGGCTCCATGGGTACGACGGTTTCTTGTATCTGCCCGAGATAGTCGGACAGCGCTGTCTATGGCGGCTGTGCAGGCACAGCAAAGCGGCGCGAGAGTAAGCTATTCGCGCTGCTGAATCCATTCTTCCTGCGGGTTCGCAGCCGAAGCGCTGGCGCCTTCGACCGCGGGGCTCGTGACCGGTTCAGCCGAGCAGGGAGCAGAAATGAAAAACGGCGCCAGAGGCGCCGTTCGGGTCACACGAGCGAGGGCTATCAGCCCTGCCAGCGCTTGAGCACGAGGGTGGCGTTGGTGCCGCCGAAGCCGAAGCTGTTGCTCATGATGAGGTCCAGCTTGGCGTCTTCCTTGGTCTCGCGCAGGATCGGCAGGTCGGCGACCTCCGGATCCAGCTCGTCGATGTTGGCCGAGCCGGCGATGAAGTTACCTTCCATCATCAGCATGCAGTAGATGGCCTCGTGCACACCGGCCGCGCCCAGGGAGTGACCCGACAGGCTCTTGGTGGAGCTGATGGCCGGCGCCTTGTCGCCGAACACGGCACGCACGCCCTTGATCTCGGCCACGTCGCCCACCGGCGTGGAGGTGCCATGGGTGTTCAGGTAGTCGATCTCGCCATCGACGGTGGACAGCGCCTGCTGCATGCAGCGGATGGCGCCTTCGCCACTCGGGGCCACCATGTCGTAGCCATCGGAAGTCGCGCCGTAGCCGACGATCTCGGCGTAGATCTTGGCGCCACGGGCCAGGGCGTGTTCGAGCTCCTCGACCACCACCATGCCGCCGCCGCCGGCGATGACGAAACCGTCACGCTTGCTGTCGTAGGCACGGGAAGCCTTTTCCGGGGTCTCGTTGTAGTCGCTGGAGAGCGCGCCCATGGCATCGAACAGCATGCTCTGGGTCCAGTGCTCTTCCTCGCCGCCGCCGGCGAAGACCACGTCCTGCTTGCCGAGCTGGATCTGCTCCATGGCCAGGCCGATGCAGTGGGCACTGGTGGCGCAGGCCGAGGCCACGGAGTAGTTCAGGCCCTTGATCTTGAAGGGAGTGGCCAGGCAGGCGGAGACCGTGCTGCTCATGGTCCGGGTCACGCGGTAGGGACCGACGCGCTTGACGCCCTTCTCGCGCAGGATGTCCAGGGCTTCCATCTGGTTGAAGGTGGAAGCGCCACCGGAACCGGCGATCAGGCCGGTACGGGGGTTGGACACCTGCTCTTCGGACAGGCCGGAATCCTTGATCGCCTGCTCCATCGCCAGGTAGGCGTAGGCGGCGGCATCGCCGACGAAGCGCTTGACCTTGCGGTCGATCAATTCTTCGAGGTTCAGGTCGATGGAACCGGAAACCTGACTGCGCAGACCCATCTCGGCATATTCCGGATTGTGACGGATGCCGGCACGGCCCGCGCGCAGGTTGGCGGAAACGGTGTCTTTATCATTGCCCAGGCACGAAACGATACCCAGACCGGTAATGACGACGCGACGCATGCGAAAAGCCCTTAGAAGCTATCGGTGGAAGTGAACAGGCCGACGCGCAGACCTTCGGCGGAGTAGATCTCGCGGCCGTCCACGCTTACGGTGCCATCGGCGATGGCGAGAATCAGCGACCTGTTGATGGTGCGTTTGATATGGATATTGTAGGTGACCTTCTTGGCGGTCGGCAGTACCTGGCCGAAGAACTTCACTTCGCCGGAGCCCAGGGCGCGACCGCGACCCGGATTGCCCTGCCAGCCGAGGTAGAAGCCGACCAGCTGCCACATGGCGTCCAGGCCCAGGCAGCCCGGCATCACCGGATCGCCTTCGAAGTGGCAACCGAAGAACCAGAGATCGGGACGGATATCGAGTTCCGCCACCAGTTCGCCCTTGCCGTATTTCCCGCCTACCTCGCTGATATGCACGATCCGATCGATCATGAGCATGTTCGGCGCGGGCAGTTGGGCGTTACCCGGCCCGAAGAGCTCGCCACGGCTGCAGCGCAGCAAGTCTTCGTAGGTAAAGGCGTGTTGTTTGGTCATGCAAGCTCCTGTAGCTGGCCTAGGTCCAGGCTCTGGCGACTCCAATGGTCGCTCTGGGTATGGCTTCGTGTAGCAGTAGACTGCCGGGGCATGGGGAAAGTCACAGGCCAGCGCCCCGCTCGTTAACGGACCATTGTGCACTTTCCGCAGTCAATTCTCCATCCTGTGAGCCTGTTCAGGCTCTCGCGAGCTAGAGCCAGACAAGGCGCAATGACCAACGGGAGTAACAGCCGAAGGCTGGCCCGAAGGGTGAGCGCCAGCGAATCAAAGGCCTGAGGAAGCGGAGTTTACGAGTGGTAAATGAGCATTCCGAAGGGCTTTTCAACGCCGTTTGGCCGACGCGCAGCAGATCATGAACAGGCTCTGAGCCGCGCGAGCGGCTGCCGTATACTGGCGACGAGGCCGCGCGATCGCGGTGAAGACGAGAGTTTCGATGACAGTCCAATCCCCCATCGCCGTCCTGGGCGGCGGCAGTTTCGGTACCGCCCTGGCCAATCTGGTCGCCGAGAACGGGCTGCCAGTACGCCTGTGGATGCGCGATCCGCAGCAGGCCGAGACCATCCGTCGCGAGCGCGAGAATCCCCGTTACCTGAAGGGTATCAAGGTGCACGCCGCGGTCGAGGCGACCAGCGACCTGCAGGGCGCCATCGCCGACTGCGAGCTGGTGCTGGTGGCGCTGCCGTCGAGCGCCCTGCGCCAGGCCCTGGCTCCCATCGCCACCCAGCTGGAAGGCCGCTTCCTGGTCAGCACCACCAAGGGCATCGAGGCGCATTCCTTCATGCTGATGAGCGAGATCCTCGCGGAGATCGTGCCGCGGGCGCGCATCGGCATCATCTCCGGCCCCAATCTCGCCCGCGAGATCGCCGAGCACCAGCTCACCGCCACCGTGGTGGCGAGCGAGGACGAGGAGGTCTGCCGCCGGGTGCAGGCCGCGCTGCACGGTCGCACCTTCCGCGTCTATGCCAGCGCCGACCGCCTCGGCGTGGAGCTGGCCGGTGCCTTGAAGAACGTCTACGCCATCATCGCCGGCATGGCCGCGGCGCTGGAAATGGGCGAGAACACCCGCAGCATGCTGATCACCCGCGCCCTGGCGGAGATGACCCGTTTCGCCGTGCAGCGTGGCGCCAACCCCATCACCTACCTGGGCCTGGCCGGGGTAGGGGACCTGATCGTGACCTGCTCGTCGGAGAAGAGTCGCAACTACCGGGTGGGCCATGCCCTGGGTCGTGGGCTGAGCCTGGACGAAGCGGTGGCGCAGATCGGCGAGACCGCCGAGGGCGTCAACACCCTGCGCGTGCTCAAGGAAAAGGCGGATGAGCTGGGCGTCTACATGCCCCTGGTCAATGGCCTCTATGCCATCCTGTTCCAGGGTCGCAGCCTGGGGCAGGTGATCGAGGCCCTGATGGGCGGCGAGCCCAAGACGGATGTCGATGTCGTGGATGCTACCTTCGGCTAAGACGCTACACTGTTCGAAAAGAGGAATTTCCATGTCTCAACCCGAGCATTCCCGCGAGCTGCTGGGCCTGCGCCTGATCTGGATGCTGCTGTTCCTGTTCGTCTGGCTGGGCGCGCAGTATGTGCTGGCGATGGTGGTGCTGGTGCAACTGGTGGTGCGCCTGGTCAAGGGCGAACCCCATCCGGGCCTCACCGGCTTCGGCGCCGCGCTGGCGACCTATCTGGCGCAGATCGTGCGTTTCGGCACCTTCGCCAGCGAGGCGAAGCCCTGGCCCTTCGCCGACTGGCCGGCCGAAGAATTGCCCGAAGACCGCTCCGCCACCGCGCCATGAAGCTCTGGCTGCTCAGGCATGGTGAGGCCGAGGTGCGGGCGGCGAGCGACGAACTGCGCGAACTGACCCCGGCAGGCCAGGCAGCGGTGGTGCTCAGTGCCGCGCAGCTGGAGCGGGCCGATCTGCAACTGATCCTTGCCAGTCCCTATGTACGGGCACGGCAGACGGCGGCGCTGGTGCAGCGGCAGTTGGCCTGGACCGGCGAGTTGCTCAGCGCCCCCTGGGCGACCCCGGAAGGCCAGCCCGAGCGGGCGTTGCAGGAGCTGGAGCGCCTGGGCGTGGAACGCCTGCTGCTGGTGACCCACAATCCCTTCGTCGGCGAGCTGGCCGGTTGGTTGCTACACGGGCACCGGCAGGCACCGGTGCCCATGGGTACCGCCTGCCTGCTCTCTCTGGAAGCGCCGCTGCCACTGGCGGGCGGCTTCGATCTGGTCAGCCGTTTCGACGCCTGACGACCTTCAAGGAAGCGACATGACGATCTGGCACACCCCTCCCGACCCCGAAGCCTTGACCCGGCTGCTCGACGATACCCTCGGCCAACACCTGGACATGCGCATCGAGGCCTGGGACGACGACAGCCTCACCGCCAGCATGGTGGTCGATCGGCGCACCCACCAGCCCATGGGGCTACTGCATGGCGGTGCCTCGGTGGCCCTGGCCGAGACCGTCGGATCAATAGCCAGCATGCTCTGCGTCGATCGCTCGCGTTTCTACTGCGTGGGCCAGGAGATCAATGCCAATCACCTGCGCGGCGTGCGTTCCGGGCGGGTGACCGCGGTTGCCCGCCCCCTGCACCTGGGCCGCAGCAGCCATGTCTGGGACATCCGCCTGAGCGACGAGGAGGGGCGCCTGACCTGCGTGTCGCGCCTGACCGTCGCCGTGGTGCCCCTGCAGCGGGACGCCTCCTGAGCATGGCCGGCTGTCCGGGACACCGCTCATGACGGCTCATGTCCAGGAGTTGCGGCTGGAGCTGCCCCATGTGGAGCTGAGCGCGCGAGTGTGTGGCCCCGAGGATGGCTATCCGGTACTGGCGCTGCATGGCTGGCTGGACAATGCCATGACCTTCGCCCGTCTCGCCCCACGCCTGGCAGGGCTGCGCATCGTCGCACTGGACCTGCCCGGACACGGACTGTCGGCACATCGCCCGGCTGGCGTCGGCTACGCCATCCAGGACTATGCGCTCGACGTCCTGGCCGCTGCCGACCAACTGGGCTGGGCACGCTTCGGGCTGCTCGGCCATTCCATGGGCGCCATCGTCGGCATGATCACTGCGGCCGCCTTGCCGGAGCGGATCGAGCGGCTGGCGTTGATCGATGGCCTGCTGCCCTACACCACGCCGGCGGACGAGGTGCCCGAGAAGCTGGGCAAGGCACTGCTGGCGGAGCGGGAGCTGCCCAATCGCCGCAAACCGGTCTATGCCCAGGTGGAAGATGCCGTGGCGGCCCGCCTGACGGGCGCCCTGACGGTGAGTCGGGAAGCCGCGGAGTTGCTCGCCGAGCGTGGCCTGATGGCGGTGCCGGGCGGCTATACATGGCGTTCCGATCCTTCGCTACGGCTGCCCAGCCGGCTGCGATTCACCCCGGAGCAGGCCCGCGCCTGCGTGCGCGCCGTGCGTTGCCCGGTAGCGCTGGTGATCGCCGCGAACGGTCTGCTGGCGCCCCATGCCGAAGCCATGGCGCTGGCTCGGGAACAGCCTTCCTTCAATCTGTATGAGCTGCCGGGCGGTCATCATCTGCACCTTGATGACGAGGAGGGTGCCGCGGCCGTCGCAGATTGTTTCAATGCCTTCTTTGCCGCCAGGGGCGGGCTGCCTGAATAATGCGGCATGCCTAGCCGTCGTTGTGATCCATCTCTCATCCTTGCCCGCCGCCTGCTGCTGGTTGGCCTGCTGTCGTCCCTGGGCGGGGTGCAGGCAGCCGTGCTGGCCGAACTCGAACCTTTCGACCACGCCCAGCTCGTCCGCGACAGCGGACCGGCCGTGACGGAGCGCCTCTATCCCCTGGGGCCGGCCAGCCGCATCGGCGGTCGTCTGCGGTTGGAGGATTCGCTGCAGATCGAAGGCGAGCTGCAGGCCCAGACCTTCGAGCTGGCCAGCGGTCACCCGCCGCTGGCACGCCTCGACACCGAGCGCCAACGCCTGCAGCAGCACGGCGCGACCGTGCTCTACTGGTGCGAAGGGCGCGACTGCGGTGCCAGCAATGTCATCGCCAACAGCATCCTCGGCGAGGCCATGCTCTACGGCCCCGACGATCAGCAGGGGCTGCTGGTGCTGCAGTTGGCCGAACCGCAGACGGTGCTGACGCTCTACGGCATCACCCGCGGCAATCGCCGCGGCTACCTGCATGCCGAGCGCCTGCGGTCCGCGCAGCCATTGCCCGCACTGCTACCCAGCGCCAGTACCCTGCTCAAGGAACTGCAGCGCGATGGTCAGGTGCTGCTGCCGGTGCTGACCGCCGCGCCGGAGCAGCCCTGGGTGGCGCGGCTGGCCGCGGCCCTGGCGCTCAATGGCGACGTGGCCGTGATCCTGGGCGGTGCCCAGGCCGAGGCCTGGCAGGATGCCCTGCGCCAGGCGGGCATTCGCGCTGCGCGGCTGCAGAGCGATGCGAGCCGGCCGGCCGGTCTCTATCGGCGGTCCTAGTGTGGTGTTTCAGACGTTATCTACACGATGTTGACGGCGCTCTTTTAGCGCGGGCGGCGTTGCCACTCCTCGCCATCGCCCTGCTATGACTCGTCGCGGCGCCTGGCCCACACAGAAAAATCTCTCGCCAATTCTTGCGCGAACGTCTGAAACACCACACTAGACGTCGTTGACGTAGCGGGTGCGCCCGGCGCCCAGGCCGCACAGCGTAGCCAGCACGGCGATCAGGGTGAAGAGCACGCCCATGGGCGCCCAGCTCTGGGTGGCGTCGTGGAGGATGCCGACCAGCAGTGGACCGAGGGACGCCAGGCTGTAGCCCGCGCCCTGAGCCATGCCGGAAAGCCGTCCGGCGGTCTCCGCATCCCGCGAGCGCAATACCAGCAGGGCGAGGGCCAGGCTGAAGGTGCCGCCCTGGCCCAGTCCCAGCACCACGGCCCAGAGCCATAGCGTCTTCAAGGGCGCATAGAGGCAACCCAGCAGACCCGCGAGGGTAGCGACCATGACCAGGACGATGGCCAGGCGTTGGTCTCGTCCACGGGTCGCGAGCCAGGGTGCGGTCAAGGCGCTGACCAGTTGGGTCAGTATCGAGCCCGACAGCATCACGCCGGCCTGCACGGTGCCGAGGCCACGGTCGACCAACAGCGTGGGCAGCCAGCCGAAGACGATATAGGCCAGGGATGACTGCAGCCCCATGTAGAGGGTGATCTGCCAGGCCAGGCGATTGCGCCACAGCGAACCTCCCGCGTGGCGTCGGGCCGGTACGCTGGGCGGCTGGCGCAGTTGCGGTAGCCACACCAGCAGGGCGACCAGGGCGACCGTCGCCCAGGTCGCCAGGGCGGGTTGCCAGCGCCCGTCGAAGGCCTCGGCCAGGGGGGCGGTGGCACCGGCGGCCAGGGCCGCGCCAATGCACAGCATCATGGTGTAGAGGCCCATCAGCTGGCCGGCCTGGGCGGGGAAGTCGCGCTTGACCAGGGCCGGCAGGAGGACGCCGAGGATGCCGATGCAGGCCCCGGCGATCAGGCTGCCGAGGAACAGACCCGTGGGCGGCAGCAGGCTGCGCAGGACGATACCGCCTGCCAGCAGCGCCAGGACGGCGCCGAGGGTACGTTCGCTGCCCCAGCGGCGGGCCAGGCGCGGTGCCAGCGGGGCGAACAGGCCCAGGCAGAGGACGGGCAGGGTGGTGAGCAGCCCGATGGCGCTGCTGGAGAGTCCGGTGCTGCTTTCGATCTGGCGCAACAGGGGCGCCAGGCTCGACAGCGCCGGGCGCAGGTTGAGGGCGATGAGCATGAGGCTGGCGAGGAGCAGGCCGCGTTGCCACGGCGAACGGCAGGAAAGGCTGGGAGAGGACATGCGGAAGGTTGCACTGACGGAAACCGCCAATGCTAGCTCAGTCTGGCCATAACGCACGGCGCCTTCGACCGCCACCCTGCGCGGGAAAAAAATAGTCGGCGAGGCGGCTAAAAAATCGCCAGATCGTTCATCGCCGCATCCCCGCTCGCTTGTCCGCGGTCGGTCGAAGGTTTTCCACGAGGTTATCCACAGCAACTGTGGATTACCGCCGAAAAACAGGCCTTTTGCTTTGTCCGGCGATCTGCTAGGCGTGGCCCTCGCCGCCGCTGGGCGGGCTTTTGCTACTATGACGACCCTTCGCGCTGCTCGTCGACCGAGTGCCACGCTGATCCGGAGTACCCATGTCCCATCCCATTCGCCTTACCCAATACAGCCACGGCGCCGGTTGTGGTTGCAAGATCGCTCCCAAGACCCTGGAGACCATCCTGGCGGGGAGCGGTGCCCAGCACCTGGACCCGCGCCTCTGGGTCGGCAACGCCTCGCGCGACGATGCCGCGGTGTACGGCCTGGACGAGGAGCGGGGCGTGGTGTCCACCACCGATTTCTTCATGCCCATCGTCGACGATCCCTTCGACTTCGGCCGCATCGCCGCCACCAATGCGATCAGCGACATCTATGCCATGGGCGGCGATCCCCTGCTGGCCATCGCCATCCTCGGCTGGCCGGTCAACGTGCTGCCGCCCGAGGTGGCCCGTGAGGTCATCGCCGGCGGGCGCCGGGTGTGCGACGACGCGGGCATCCCCCTGGCGGGCGGACATTCCATCGATGCCCCCGAGCCGATCTTCGGCCTGGCGGTCACCGGTATCGTCGAAAAGCGCCATCTCAAGCGCAACGACACCGCGACCCTGGGCAGCCGTCTCTACCTGACCAAGCCGCTGGGCATCGGCATCCTCACCACCGCCGAGAAGCGAGCCCTGCTGCGGCCGGCCGACCAGCACCTGGCGCGTGACACCATGTGCCAGCTCAACCGTCCCGGCAGCCGCTTCGGGCGCCTGGCGGGGGTCACGGCGATGACCGACGTCACCGGCTTCGGCCTGCTCGGCCACCTGGTGGAAATGGCCGATGGCAGCGGCCTGACCGCGGAGCTCGACTGCGCCGCCATCCCCCAGTTGCCGGGGGTGGACTTCTATCTCGACCAGGGCTGCGTCCCCGGCGGGACGGAGCGCAACTTCGACAGCTACGGCGCCCGCATCGCCCCGCTCGACGAGCGCCGTCGCCAGCTGCTGTGCGATCCCCAGACCAGCGGCGGCCTGCTGGTGGCCGTCGCGCCCGAGGGTGAGGCGGAGTTCCAGGCGGTGGCTGCCGAGCAGGGTCTGGCCCTACGGCCCATCGGCCGGCTGGTGGCCCGGCGCGCCCATGCGGTCGAGGTGGCCTGATGACCCAGCGTGAGGATGCCCGTGACCTGCGGGCGCTGTTCCTGAGCGAGGTGCCGCTGATCGATGTGCGCGCCCCGGTGGAGTTCGCCAAGGGCGCCTTTCCCATGGCCACCAACCTGCCACTGATGAACGACCTGGAGCGCCAGCGCGTCGGCACCCGCTACAAGCAGCAGGGCCAGCAGGCAGCGCTGGAGCTGGGGCATCAGCTGGTGTCCGGCGCGGTGAAAGAGCAGCGTATCCAGGCCTGGGCCGCCTTCGCCCAGGCCCATCCGGAGGGTTATCTCTATTGCTTCCGTGGCGGCCTGCGCTCGCAGATCAGCCAGCAGTGGCTGCGCAGCGAGGGCGGCATCGCCTATCCACGGGTGGTGGGTGGCTACAAGGCGATGCGGACCTTCCTGATCGAGACGCTGCAACAGGCGCTCGCCGAGTGTCGCTTCGTCGTGGTGGGCGGCATGACCGGCACCGGCAAGACCGAGGTGGTCGCCCAGCTCGCCAATGCCGTCGATCTCGAAGGCCACGCCAATCACCGCGGCTCCAGTTTCGGCAAGCGCGCCACGCCGCAGCCGGGGCAGATCGATTTCGAGAATCGCCTGGCCATCGACCTGCTGCGGCGCCGCCATGCCGGACAGACGTCGTTCGTCCTGGAGGACGAATCGCGCCTGGTCGGCCGCTGCTCGCTGCCGCTGGAACTGCATCAGGGCATGCAGCAGTTCCCGCTGGTCTGGCTGGACGACAGTCGGGAAAATCGCGTCGAACGCATCCTGCGCGACTACGTCGTCGACCTGGCGGCGGAGTTCATTGCCCTGCACGGACCGGAGCAGGGCTTCGCGCTGTTCGCCGAGCAGTTGCGCAAGAGTCTCTCCGGCATCGCCAAGCGGCTGGGTGGCGAACGCTTCCAGCGGTTGTCGGCCATCCTGGAGGCGGCCCTGGCCGAACAGGAACGCTCGGGTGACGTGGCGGTCCATCGCGGCTGGATCGAGGGCCTGCTGGCGGAATACTACGACCCCATGTACGCCTACCAGCGCGAGAGCAAGGCAGCCCGCGTGGTGTTCAGCGGCGACCAGGCCGCGGTGGTCGATTATCTGCGCCGCGCCGGCTGAACAGCGCCGCGCGAAAGCGGTCTACGCAGCGACTATCCGAGGCTTTCGGCTAGTCGCCCCAGCTCGCAAGGAGAAGAAGATGAAGTCGAAACTGGTCCCCGTGGTGTCTGCCGCCCTGGCACTCGCCGTGCTCGCCGGCTGTTCGGGCAAGGTGGTCAATCGTGATAGCTGCGCCAGCCAGACCCGTTCCGCCTGGCAGGAACTGGACCTGGCCAAGGCCGAGGGGTTTTCCGGCACGGTGAGCTATTCCAAGGCGCTGGCGCTGCTGTCCACCGCCAAGACGCAGCAGCAGGTCGAGGCCTACGATGGCTGCGTGAAGAATGCGGAAAAGGCACGTTTCTACATTCGGGAGTCCCGCGCGGGACGCTGAGTATCCCCGTGCTGGCCTGAGAGCCTGTTCAAAATCTGCTGCGCGTCGGCCAAGCGGCGTTGAAAAGGGCCTGGAAGGCCAGCCCCACCTGGGCGGCCCCGTCGCCATGCTCATTGACCAGTCGCAAACTCGAGCGCGGGTCCGATCCGCTTGTTCAGCCCTTTGATTCGCTGGCGCTCACCCTACGGGCCAGCCGTTGGCTGTTACTCCCGTTGGTCGTTGCGCCTGGTTTGGCTCTAGCTCGCGAGATGATGAACAGGCTCTAGGCTCTGTACGAAAAATGCCTGCGCTCGGTGATGCTTCGTTGAAAAAGGCTTCGGAATGCTCATTTACCACTCGTAAACCCGAGCGCGGGTCCGATCCGCTTCCTCAGCCTTTTTCGCCTCGCCTGACCTTCGCTCGGCGACCTTTCGTACGGAGCCTAAGGCCATCCGCGAAAGCGACCCGTACATAGCCGCTGGCGACGGATCAGGCCGATTCCGGCGTTCACTCCTCAAGAAAAGGTTTCCACGGACGAAAGCTCGGCGTGGAACTCATTCTTCTGGGGAAGCCGTATGGATGGGATGGCGAGGTACCGGCTGGCCAATTGGCGTACCGCGACGAAACTGGCGGTCGGGTTCGGTCTGGTCCTGCTGCTGACCCTGGTGGTGGCTGTCCAGGGCGGGCTGGCGCTCAAGGACGTCGAGCATCGTTTCGGCTCGCTCAAGGACATGGCTGCGGTCAATCGGCAGATGATGCAGGTCCGGGCGTTGGAGCAGGGCTTTCGGCTGACTGGCGACAAGGCGTTGTCCGAGCGTCTGCAGAAGGCGTTGCCCGACGTCCTGGCGGGACTTTCCAGGCTCTCCGGCGAAGCGGGCAGCGCCGACGCGGCGAGCGTCTCGGCGGCCATGGAAAGCATCAAGGCCTATGGTGCGGCCTTCACCGAATTCGAAAGACTCAACACCTCGCGGCACCTGGCCATGGATGGCGCGACCTTCCTGGTGGAGGGGGCGGCCAACAGCCTGGACATCCTGCAGTCCGGCCTGCTGGATGACGGTACCTACGCCCTGCGCGACTCCCAGGGCAAGCAGGGCGCCGAGTTGCTCGCACTCTCGCAGCAGGTGGGCGAACTCTATCGGCTGATGCTCAAGAGCCTCGACGAGGCCCAGGCGCGGGCCAGCAAGTCCAGTGTGGATGATTCACCGTTGCCCTCGGCGACCGCCGCCCTCGCGCAGTTGGCCAAGGTGGAGCCGCAACTGAGCGACCCAGCCTATTCCTCGGTCATCCAGGACGTCTCCACCAACATCAAGGAATTCACCACGCGCCTCGGCGACTACTCCGCCGCCCTCGCCAAGGAGCAGATCGCCGGCGCCGGCATGACCAACCTGGCCCAGACCGCCGTGCAGCGCGTCGACGCCCTCTATGGGGAGCAGGAAGCCGAGTTGCAGGCGATGATGACCAAGCGCCTGCTGGCCATCGCCGGTATCGCCCTGCTGGCGCTGATCGTCGGGGCCCTGGCGGCGCTGTTCATCACCCTGGCCATCGTCCGGCCGCTGCGCCAGGTGATCGCCGCCGCCGAGCGGATCGCCGAGGGCGACCTGGATGTCGAGCTGAAGGTCGATCGCACTGACGAGATCGGCCAATTGCAGCGCTCCAGCGCCAGCATGGTAGCCGCCTTGCGCAACATGGTGCTGCAGTTGCAGGGTGGCATCGGTCGCCTCGGTCAGGCCGTCGAGGTGCTGACCGACCAGGCCCGCGAGGCGCAACTGGGCATGACGCGCCAGCGCGAGGAGACCGACCAGGTCGCTGCGGCCATGGCGGAATTGGCCGCGACCGCCCATAGCGTCGCCGCGGATGCCGAGGGCGCCGCCACGGCGGTGGACCAGGCTGAGCGCCGGGTGAGCGATGGCCATGCCGTGGTCGGCCGGAGTCTTGCCGGTGTCGAGACGCTGGGCGTGGACGTGCGGGCCGCGGCCGAAAGCCTGCAGGGCGTCTCCCGCGACAGCCAGGCGATCAGTGCGGTGCTCGACGTGATCAAGGCGGTGGCCGAGCAGACCAACCTGCTGGCCCTCAACGCCGCCATCGAGGCCGCGCGCGCCGGGGACCAGGGGCGGGGGTTCGCCGTGGTCGCCGACGAGGTACGGGCCCTGGCCAAGCGCACGCAGCAGTCCAGCGTGGAGATCGAGCAGCTCATCGCCGTGTTGCAGCGGGGCAGTGGCGAAGCGGTCGGACGGATGCAGCAGAGCGAACTGCTGCTGACCGGCACGCTGAACAATGCGACCGATACTCGCCAGGCGTTCGCCGAGATCGCCACGGCGGTGGCCAGCATCCAGCAGAAGAATCAGCAGATCGCCGCCGCGGCAGTGCAGCAGAGCGCGGTGGCGGAAGAGGTCGCGGTCAACGTGACACGCATCCGTGATGGTGCCGACCAGACCAGCGAAGTGATGGCGGCAACGGCAGCGGCCAGTCGTGAATTGGCCGCGCTGGGTGAGGAACTCACCACCCTGGTCCGCCGCTTCCGCGTCTAGTGCAGCGCTATTGGGCGTTGAGCGCCTGGCCGGTGGTGCCCTGGCCCGCCGGGCCGAGCAGGTAGAGATAGACCGGCAGGATGGCTTCCGGCAGAGGCACGCGCACGGGGTCTTCCTCGGGATAGGCGGCCGCGCGCATGGCGGTGCGGGTGCCGCCCGGGTTGACGCTATTGACCCGAATGCCGGCATCCGCCAGCTCCTCGGCCCAGACCTGCATCAGCCCTTCGGTGGCGAACTTGGACACCGAATAGGCGCCCCAGCCCGCGCGACCTTTGCGGCCGACACTGCTCGACGTGAAGATCACGGAGGCATCGCTCGAGGCCTTGAGCAGCGGTAACAGTGCCTGCGTCAGGGCGAAACCCGCCTGGACGTTGACGTTCAGCACCTGCGCCAGTGCCGAAGCCGGGGTTTCTTCCAGAGATACGCGCGGGCCGAGCAGGCCGGCGTTGTGCACCAGGCCATCGAGACGTCCGAAACGCTGCGATAGGCGCTGTGCCACGGCGGCATAGGCGGCGACATCGGCCTGTTCCAGGTCCAGCACCAGGGTTTCCGCGGGCTGGCCACCGGCGGCGAGGATCTCGTCACGCACCTGATCCAGCGCCGCCACATCGCGGCCGTGGAGGATCACCTGCGCACCTAGCGCGGCGCAGCCCTTGGCCAAAGCGGCACCAATGCCGCGGTTGGCGCCGGTGATCAGGATGACGCGGTCTCTGAGCAGATCGGCTGGGACGTGGTAGTCGAACATGGAATTTCCTAGCAACCGCACAGCGCGCGATCGAGCAGGGGGCGCAAGTCCAGTGGGTGGTCGATGATGGCATCGGCGCCCCAATGCTCCGGATGGTCGTCGGGGTGGATGTAGCCGTAGCGCGCCGCGACCGTCTTGCTGCCCGCCGCGCGACCGGACTCGATGTCGCGCAGGTCGTCGCCGATGAACAGGGCGGTCTGGGGATCGACGTCCAGTTGCCGGCAGGCCAGCAGCACCATCTCCGGGTCCGGCTTGCTGCGGGTGACGTGATCCGGGCAGACCAGGCAGGCCGAGCGCTCGGCCAGGCCGAGGCGCTGCATGATCGGCTCGGCGAAGCGCACCGGCTTGTTGGTCACCACGCCCCAGCGCAGCCGGGCAGCCTCCAGGTCGCGCAGGATCTCGTCCATGCCCTCGAACAGCCGGGTATGCACCGCGCAGTGCTCCTGGTAGCGCTCGAGGAATTCCAGGCGCAACGGCTCCAGCTCGGTGCCCAGCGGATCGACCTCGAAGCCGGCCAGGATCATGGCCTTGGCACCACCGGAGATGACGCCGCGCAGGCGCGCTTCATCGGCCGGCGGGAGACCCTGGTCCTGGCGCATGGCCTGGAGGATGGCGATGAAGTCCGGCGCCGTGTCCAGCAGGGTGCCGTCCATGTCGAAGAGGACCGCTTGCAGACGCATGGATCAATCCTCGCGCTGGGTGCGCACCATGTAGTTCACCGTCACGTCGCCTTCGAGCTTGTATCTCTTGGTCAGCGGGTTGTAGGTGAGGCCGATGATGTCGCGCACAGTGAGGCCGGCGGCGCGCGCCCAGGCCCCCAGTTCCGCGGGACGGATGAACTTGCGGAAATCGTGGGTGCCGCGCGGCAGCAGGCGCAGCACGTATTCGGCGCCGACGATGGCGAACAGATAGGCCTTGGGATTGCGGTTGATGGTGGAGAAGAACACCTGGCCGCCCGGCTTGACCAGGTCGTGGCAGGCCTTGATCACCGAGGCGGGGTCCGGCACGTGTTCGAGCATCTCCAGGCAGGTCACCACGTCGTAGCTACCGGCGTGCTTGCGCGCGTGGTCCTCGGTGGTCTCCTGGATGTATTCCACCGGCACGCCGGACTCCAACTGATGCAGGCGGGCGACGGCCAGGGGGGCCTCGGCCATGTCGATGCCGGTCACCTGGGCGCCGCGCTGGGCCATGGCCTCGCTGAGGATGCCGCCACCGCAGCCCACGTCCAGCACCTTCTTGCCGGCGAGGCCCGCGTGCTGGTCGATCCAGTTGACGCGCAGCGGATTGATGTCGTGCAGCGGCTTGAATTCGCTCTCGCGATCCCACCAGCGGTAGGCGAGGGCCTCGAACTTGGCGATCTCGGCGTTATCGACGTTGGACATGGCGTTCTCCAGAGGCAAGGAAGCGGGGCGCGTCAGGCGCCCTGCTGGATACGGGTGGCCCACTGCTGCGCATTGGCTATGAGTTCGGCCTCGTCCAGGCGCACGAGTTCGCCCTGGCGCAGCAGCGGCACGCCGCCGACCCAGACGTCGCTGACGCGGTCGCGGCCGGTGGCATAGATGAGTTGCGAAACGGGGTCGTAGAGTGGCTGCTGGGCGAGGCCGCTGAGGTCGATGGCGGTCAGGTCGGCGGCCTTGCCGACTTCCAGCGAGCCCAGGCAACGCTCCAGGCCCAGGGCGCGGGCGCCATTGAGGGTGGCCATGCGCAGGGCGCCATGGGCATCCAGGGCCGTGGCCGAGCCAGCGACGGCCTTGGCCAGCAGGGCGGCGGTGCGGGTCTCGCCGAGCAGATCGAGGTCGTTGTTGCTGGCCGCGCCGTCGGTGCCGATGGCGACGTTGACGCCGGCCTGCCGGAGGCGCTCCACCGGGCAGAAGCCGCTGGCCAGCTTGAGATTGGATTCCGGGCTGTGGATGACGTGGCTGTTGGTCTCGACCAGATTTTCCAGATCCTCGTCGTCCACCTGGGTCATGTGCACGGCCTGGAAGCGCGGCCCCAGCAGGCCCAGGCGGCGCAGCCGGCTGAGTGGCCGCTCGCCGGTCTGCTCCAGCGCCTGTTCCACTTCGAAGGCGGTCTCGTGCACGTGCATCTGGATCGGTGCCTGCAACTGCTCGGCCAGTACCAGGATCTGTTCGAGCTTGGCATCGGCCACGGTATAGGGCGCATGGGGACCGAAGGCCACGCTGATGCGCTCGTGCAGCTTCATGTCGTCGAACAACTCCAGGCCACGCCGGATCATGTCGTCCGCGGTGCGGGCGCCGGGAATCGGGAAGTCGAGGATCGGCAGGCAGACCTGGGCGCGCACCCCGGTGCGATGGATCGCCTCGCAGGCCACCTGGGGATAGAAGTACATGTCCGAGAAGCAGGTGATGCCGCCACGGATCTGCTCGGCGATGGCCAGGGTGGTGCCGTCGCGGATGAAGTCCTCGTCGACCCAGCGGCCCTCGGCGGGCCAGATATGGTCCTGCAGCCAGGTCTGCAGCGGCAGGTCGTCGGCCATGCCACGGAACAGCGTCATGGCAGCATGGCCGTGGGCGTTGATCAGCCCGGGGATCAGTACCTTGCCGGGCAGCTCCCGGGTTTCCCTGGCTGGATGGCGCAGGGCGTCGGCGCGCGGGGCGAGCAGGGCGATGCAGCCGTCGCGCACGCCCAGGGCGTAGTCGCTCAGGACCACTCCGGCGGGCTCCACCGGCACGATCCAGCTGGGGAGCAACAAGAGGTCCAGGGGCGCGGGGGTGGGCATCTGCGGCGGTTCCAAGAGGGGCGAATCGGCAGTATAGCGGTCCTTGCGGCGCTACCGCTAAATCCGCACGCCGATGCCGGTATACTGGCGGGCTACAGATTCAGGTCGAGGAGAGATCATGCGAGAGCGTCTGCTGGCGGCGGAAAAGATCAAGGCGATCGACTGGCGGGACGGTGCCCTGCACCTGCTCGACCAGCGCCTGTTGCCGCTGCGCGAACACTGGGTCGCCTGCCACAGCGCCGCCGAGGTGGCCCAGGCCATCCGCGACATGCTGGTGCGCGGCGCCCCGGCCATCGGCATCAGCGCCGCCTACGGCGTGGTGCTGGGCGCGCGGCAACGCGCGGCGGCAGGTGAAGACTGGGAAGAGACCCTGACCGCCGACTTCGAGCTGCTGGCGGCCTCGCGCCCCACCGCGGTCAACCTGTTCTGGGCCCTCAATCGCATGCGCGAGCGGCTGGCACGGGCGTCCGGCGAAGGTGCCCTGGCGGCGCTGGAGGCCGAGGCCGTGGCCATCCACCTGAGCGACCGCGAAGCCAACCTGACCATGGCCCAGCTGGGCGTCGAGCTGATCCGCAAGCACGACGCCAGCAAGCAGACCTTCCTCACCCACTGCAACACTGGCGCCCTGGCCACCGGTGGCTTCGGCACCGCCCTGGGTGTGCTGCGCGCGGCGCACCTGGACGGCCTGGTGGAATGCGTCCACGCCGACGAGACCCGTCCCTGGCTGCAGGGCTCGCGCCTGACCGCCTGGGAACTGGTCGGGGAGGGCATCCCGGTCAGTCTCAACGCCGACGCCGCCGCCGCGCACCTGATGAAGACGCGCAACGTCGCCTGGGTGATCGTCGGCGCCGATCGCATCACCGCCAATGGCGACGTCGCCAACAAGATCGGTACCTACAACCTGGCGGTCATCGCCATGCACCACGGGGTGCGCTTCATGGTGGTGGCGCCCAGCTCCACCATCGACATGAAACTCGCGTCCGGCGACGACATCCCCATCGAGGAGCGCGCCGGTCATGAGTTGCTGGAAGTGGGTGGGCAGCGCATCGCCGCCGGCGTGGAGGCCTTCAATCCGGTGTTCGACGTCACTCCGGCCGATCTCATCGACGCCATCGTCACCGAGCGCGGTGTGGTGGAGCGGCCGGACGCCAAGAAGATGGCCGAGCTGATGAATCGCCGACGCCTGCATTGAGGTGATCGCCAGGGGCGGATACATCCCTGAATGTGTTAGAATTTCGCTCTTTGCACAGGCTGTGTTCGAAAGCCCTCGGCAGGCGGTGATGCAGTGCCGAAAACCGGTCGGGACGCCCTTCGCGCCACCGGTGGCAGCCGCCGCCAGACGGGGCTTTCGCCTCTCCTAATATCAGGCTCGGCCGCCGTGCGGACGAGCCCTAGCGCTTTTCAGATCAGAAGGAACCAGGCTTCTCATGGGTGAACTGGCCAAAGAAATCCTCCCGGTCAATATCGAAGACGAACTGCGGCAGTCGTATCTCGACTACGCGATGAGCGTCATCGTCGGCCGGGCCCTGCCGGATGTGCGCGACGGCCTCAAGCCGGTGCACCGGCGCGTGCTCTACGCCATGAGCGAGCTGGGCAACGACTGGAACAAGCCGTACAAGAAATCCGCCCGTGTGGTGGGTGACGTCATCGGTAAATACCACCCCCACGGCGACACCGCCGTCTACGACACCATCGTGCGGATGGCGCAGCCCTTCTCGCTGCGCTACATGCTGGTGGACGGCCAGGGCAACTTCGGTTCGGTGGACGGCGACAACGCCGCGGCCATGCGTTACACCGAAGTGCGGATGTCCAAGCTCGCCCACGAACTGCTGGCCGACCTGGACAAGGAGACCGTCGACTGGGTGCCCAACTACGACGGCACCGAGCAGATCCCGGCGGTGATGCCCACGCGCATCCCCAACCTGCTGGTCAACGGTTCCAGCGGCATCGCGGTCGGCATGGCCACCAACATCCCGCCGCACAACCTCGGCGAGGTGATCGACGGCTGCCTGGCGCTGATCGAGAACAGCGAGCTGACCGTCGACGACCTGATGCAGTACATCCCCGGTCCGGACTTCCCGACCGCGGGCATCATCAACGGCCGTGCCGGCATCATCGAGGCCTATCGCACTGGTCGTGGGCGCATCTATGTGCGGGCTCGCGCCGAGGTCGAGGACATCGACAAGAGCGCCAATCGCCAGCAGATCGTCATCACCGAGCTGCCCTACCAGCTCAACAAGGCACGGCTGATCGAGAAGATCGCCGAGCTGGTGAAAGAGAAGAAGATCGAAGGCATCACCGAGCTGCGCGACGAGTCCGACAAGGACGGCATGCGGGTGGTCATCGAGCTGCGTCGCGGCGAAACCCCCGAGGTGGTGCTCAACAACCTCTACGCCCAGACCCAGCTGCAGACGGTGTTCGGCATCAACGTGGTGGCCCTGCTCGACGGCCAGCCGCGCACCCTGAACCTCAAGGAACTGCTGGAAGCCTTCATTCGCCATCGTCGCGAAGTCGTCACCCGGCGGACCGTCTACGAATTGCGCAAGGCGCGCGAGCGTGGCCACATCCTCGAAGGCCAGGCGGTCGCCCTGTCCAACATCGATCCGGTCATCGAGCTGATCAAGACCTCGCCCACGCCGGCCGAAGCCAAGGAACGCCTGATCGCCACGCCCTGGGAGTCCAGCGCGGTGCGCGAGATGGTGGAGCGCGCCGGGGCCGATTCCTGCCGTCCGGACGAACTGCCCGAGCAGTACGGTCTGCACGAAGGCAAGTATCACCTCTCGCCCGAGCAGGCCCAGGCGATCCTGGACCTGCGTCTGCACCGCCTGACCGGCCTGGAGCACGAGAAGCTCATCGCCGAGTACCAGGAGATCCTGCAGCAGATCGGCGAGCTGATCCGCATCCTCACCAACCCCGAGCGGCTGATGGAAGTCATCCGCGAAGAGCTGGAGAAGGTCAAGGCCGAGTTCGGCGACAAGCGTCGTACCGAGATCATCGCCTCCCAGGTGGACCTGACCATCGCCGACCTCATCACCGAGGAAGACCGCGTCGTCACCATCTCCCATGGCGGCTACGCCAAGTCCCAGCCGCTGCATGCCTATCAGGCCCAGCGCCGCGGCGGTCGCGGCCGTTCGGCCTCGGCGGTCAAGGAAGAGGACTACATCGAACACCTGCTGGTCGCCAACAGCCATACCACCCTGCTGCTGTTCTCCAGCCTGGGCAAGGTCTACTGGAAGCGTACCTACGAGATCCCCGAGGCCTCCCGCGCCGCCCGTGGTCGCCCACTGGTCAACCTGCTGCCGCTGGCCGAAGGCGAGCGCATCACCGCCATGCTGCCGGTGGACCTGGAAGCCGTGCGCCAGCAGGCACCGGCGGGTGACGAGGATCTGGGCGAGCAGGACGACAACCTGGACATCGAAGACGCCGTGCTGGTGGAAGACGACGTCGAGACCGAGGTCGAAGGCGAAGAGGGCGAGCTCCTCGAAGCAGGCCAGGACGAACCCACCGGCGCCTACATCTTCATGGCGACCCGCAATGGCACCGTGAAGAAGACCCCGCTGGTGCAGTTCAGCCGCCCGCGTAGCAACGGGCTGATCGCGCTGAAGCTGGAAGAGGGCGATAGCCTGATCGCCGCCGCCATCACCGATGGCGCCCGTGAAGTCATGCTGTTCTCCGACGGTGGCAAGGTCATCCGCTTCAAGGAGCGCCACGTGCGTACCATGGGCCGTACCGCCCGCGGCGTGCGCGGCATGCGCCTGGCCGAAGGCCAGCGGTTGATCTCCATGCTGATCCCCGAGCCGGGCGCCGAGATCCTCACCGCCAGTCTCAACGGTTTCGGCAAGCGCACCGCCATGGCCGAATACCCGCAGCGCGGCCGTGGTGGCCAGGGCGTGATCGCCATGGTCATCAACGAGCGCAATGGTCCCCTGATCGGCGCCATCCAGGTGCTGGACGGCGAAGAGATCATGCTGATCTCCGACCAAGGTACCCTGGTGCGGACCCCGGTCGAAGGCATCTCCCGCACCGGCCGTAATACCCAGGGCGTGACCCTGATCAAGCTCGGCAAGGGCGAGAAGCTGGTGGGCCTGGAACGGGTGCAGGAGCCTTCGGTGGACGAAGAGCTGCTGGACCACGAGGCGGAACTGGACGGCGAGGTGCTGGACAAGGAATTGCCCGTCGACAGCCACGAGCCGGACCAGGACGATGTGCTTCCCGGCGCCAGCGACGTGCCGAGCGATGACCTTCCCGACGAGGATGACGAGCGATGAGCAAGCGTGCCTACAACTTCTGCGCCGGCCCGGCGGCCCTGCCCGAAGCGGTACTGCGCCAGGCCCAGGCCGATCTGCTGGATTGGCAGGGGCGTGGCCTGTCGGTGATGGAGATGAGCCACCGCGGTGAAGACTTCACCGCCATCTCGAGCCAGGCCGAGGCCGACCTGCGCGAGTTGCTGGTCATTCCCAACAACTACAGGGTGCTGTTCCTGCAGGGCGGTGCCAGCCTGCAATTCGCGCAGTTGGCGATGAACCTGATGCCCGAGGGCGGCAAGGCCGACTACATCGACACCGGCATCTGGTCGCGCAAGGCCATCGAGCAGGCGCAGCACTACGGTGCGGTCAATGTCGCCGCCAGCGCCAAGCAGTACGACTACTTCGCCATCCCCGGGCAGAACGAGTGGCAGCTGTCCAAGGACGCGGCCTACGTCCACTACACGCCCAACGAGACCATCGGCGGCCTGGAGTTCGACTGGATTCCCGAGGTCGGTGACGTGCCCCTGGTGGCGGATGCCTCTTCCGACATCCTCTCGCGCCCGCTGGACGTCTCGCGCTTCGGCCTGATCTACGCCGGTGCCCAGAAGAACATCGGCCCGAGCGGCCTGGTGGTGGTGATCGTCCGCGAAGACCTGCTGGGTCGCGCCCGCGCCGCCTGCCCGACGCTGCTGGACTACAAGGTCGAGGCCGACAACGGCTCCATGTACAACACCCCGGCGACCTTCTCCTGGTACCTGTCGGGCCTGGTGTTCAAGTGGCTGAAGGAGCAGGGCGGCCTGCCCGCCATGGAGCGCCTGAATCGCCAGAAGAAGGAGCTGCTGTATGGCTTCATCGACGCCAGCGACTTCTACAGCAACCCCATCGCCAAGAACGACCGCTCCTGGATGAACGTACCCTTCCGCCTGGCCGACGAGCGCCTGGACAAGGCCTTCCTCAAGGGTGCCGACGAGCGTGGGCTGCTGTATCTGCAGGGGCACCGCTCGGTGGGCGGCATGCGCGCCTCCATCTACAACGCCGTCACCCTGGAGGCCGTCCAGGCCCTGGTGACCTACCTGGCCGAATTCGAGAAGGAGCACGGCTGATCATGTCGGAACACGAGCTCAAGGCCCTGCGCCTGCGGATCGATAGTCTGGACGAACGCATCCAGGAGCTGATCAGCGAACGCGCCCGCTGCGCTCAGGACGTGGCGCGGGTCAAGATGAAGACGCTGGCGGAGGGCGAGAAGCCCGTGTTCTATCGACCCGAACGCGAGGCCCAGGTCCTCAAGCGGGTGATGGAGCGTAACAGTGGTCCGGTGGGCAACGAGGACATGGCGCGGCTGTTCCGCGAGATCATGTCCTGTTGCCTGGCCCTGGAAGAACCGCTGCACGTGGCCTACCTCGGCCCGGAAGGCACCTTCTCCCAGGCCGCCGCGCTCAAGCACTTCGGCAAGGCCGTGGTGACGCGTCCCATGGCCGCCATCGACGAGGTGTTCCGCGAGGTCGCGGCCGGTGCCTCCCAGTTCGGCGTGGTGCCGGTGGAAAACTCCACCGAGGGGGCGGTCAACCATACCCTGGACAGCTTCCTCGAGCACAACCTGTCGATCTGCGGCGAGGTGGAGCTGCGTATCCATCACCATCTGCTGATCGGCGAGAACACCAAAGCCGACAGCATCACCCGCATCTATTCCCATGCCCAGTCGCTGGCCCAGTGCCGCAAGTGGCTGGACTCCTACTACCCGAGCGTCGAGCGGGTGGCGGTGGCCAGCAACGCCGAAGCGGCGCGGCGGGTGAAAGGGGAGTGGAACAGCGCGGCCATCGCCGGCGACATGGCGGCCTCGCTCTACGGCCTGACCCCGGTACAGCAGAAGATCGAGGATCGGCCGGACAACTCCACACGCTTCCTCATCATCGGCAACCAGGACGTGCCGCCCAGTGGCGACGACAAGACCTCCATCATCGTCTCCATGCAGAACAAGCCGGGCGCTCTGCACGAGCTGCTGCTGCCGTTCCATGCCAACAACATCGATCTCAGCCGCATCGAGACGCGCCCCTCGCGCAGCGGCAAGTGGACCTATGTCTTCTTCATCGACTTCGTCGGCCACCAGGCCGATCCGCTGATCCGCGATGTCCTGGAGCGGTTGTCCAGCAGTGCCGTGGCGCTGAAGGTACTCGGCTCCTACCCACGCGCCGTGCTCTGAGAACCTGTCAAAGGCTGCTGCGCGTCGGCCAGGCGGCGTTGAAAATGGCCTGGGTCGCCAGTCCGGCCTGGGTAGGGGTAGCCCCGTCGCCATGCTCATTTACCACTCGTGAGCTCGAGCGCGAATCCGATCCGCTTCCTCAGCTATTTTCGTGGGGCCGCCTAGGCCTCGTTTGGCTCTGGCTCGCGAGACATTGAACAGGCTCTGATTAGGATCTACGTGCGTCAGCGCCGACGCACGCAACCGTGCTCGTCGAAGGTCACCAGGCGCGAGCGCTCCTTGCGGTTGCGCGCCTCGTAGTGATAGCGCGTCAGGGTATCCAGCTGGGAGATCCGCCGCGGTTGGCCCAGGGCGTTCTCCACGTCCGCGCGGCTCATGCCGGCCTTCACCTGCCCCCGAATGATCGCCTGGCGCCTTTCGCTGGCGGTGAGCAGATCACCGCAACCATCCGTCTTGGTGGCGACCACCGTCGGCTCCTGTGCCTTGCGCTTGCGCTTGCGCGGCGCGGCTTTCGGTTTCGCCATCAGGGTGGGCTTGGCGCCGCCCGGGCGCGGGTTGTCCGCGCGCTGCAGGTGGCCATCGCTGTCCGGGGCGCAGCCCGTGGCGGAAAAGGTGACATGGCCGGCGGCATCTTCGCAGCGATACACCGTGGCCGCTGGCGCGGTGGTGCAGCCCAGCAGCAGGCCGAGCACGAGCAGCTTCTTCATGGGGCGTCCTCCTTGACGTAGGGGCTCAAGCTTAGCGGAGCGAGGGACTCTCGACGAGAGCTGGAGCGCTGTCTTCCCACCTGCTTGGAAGCCGTGCAAATAGCTGTTTTGAAAACCTTTTGCCTTCGCACCCGCAACCGGTCCGGTGTATCATCCCCGCCGTCAGCCCCGCCGGGGCAGTGGTCATCCCCTATGGACTTACCCAGTCAATACTCAATCGCCTTTTTCGTCCCGTTGTTGAGATAGGGTTCGTCGGTGCGCTCCGCCGACGGGCCGGAGTGCGCTATGACCGTAGTGAACGAAGCAGAGATCAGAAAGCCCCACGAGACGCTGCAAGAGCGGCTCGCCCAGGTCGTCGAGTTGCTGGAGCGCTACGACCTCGCCGTCGAGGCGCGTGAAGACCAGGACCGCGGCCCCGTCTCCCCCGCCGACATTCCCGAAGAAGGCCTCGAAGAGCTGCGTGCGCGCCTGGACGAGCTGCACCCGGCCGACGTCGCCTTCATCCTGGAAGCCCTGCCGCAGGAAGATCGCCTGACCGTCTGGGGGCTGGTCAAGACCGAGCGCGACGGTGAAATCCTGCTGGAAGTCTCGGACGCCGTACGCGAAACCCTGATCGCCGACATGGACGATCAGGAGATCCTCGCGGTGGCCGGCCAGCTCGATGCCGACGAGCTGGCCGATCTGGCGCCGGATCTGCCGCGCGATGTGGTCCACGAGCTCATGGACGCCCTCGACGCCCAGCAGCGCGAGCGCGTGCGTTCCGCCCTGTCCTACGACGAGGATCAGGTCGGTGCCCTGATGGACTTCGAGATGGTGACCATCCGCGACGACGTCGCCCTGGAGGTGGTGCTGCGCTATCTGCGGCGGCTCAAGGAGCTGCCGGACCATACCGACAAGCTCTTCGTCATCGATACCGACAGCATCCTCAAGGGCGTGCTGCCGATCAAGCGGCTGCTGGTCAACGACCCGGAAAAGCTGGTGGCCGACGTCATGGCCAAGGAGGCGGTCGCCTTCCATCCCGATGGGGATGCCTACGACGCTGCCCAGGCGTTCGAGCGCTACGACCTGGTCTCCGCGCCCGTGGTGGACAAGAACGGCAAGCTGATCGGCCGTCTTACCATCGACGAGATGGTCGACCTGATCCGCGAGGAGAGCGAGAGCGAAGTCCTCAGCATGGCCGGTCTGCGCGAAGACGAGGATGTCTTCGCCTCGGTGTGGAAGTCGGTAGGCAACCGCTGGACCTGGCTGGCCACCAACCTCATCACCGCCTTCATCGCCTCGCGGGTCATTGGCCTGTTCGAGGGCTCGATCGAGAAGCTGGTGGCCCTGGCCGCGCTCATGCCCATCGTGGCCGGGATCGGCGGCAACTCGGGCAACCAGGCCATCACCATGATCGTCAGGGCCATGGCCCTGGGGCAGATCAGTGTGACCAGCACCGCGCGCCTGCTACGCAAGGAAATGGGCGTGGCGCTGTGCAATGGCGTGATCTGGGGTGGGGTGATCGGCCTGGTGGCCTTCTATCTCTACAGCAGCTGGTCGCTGGGACTGGTGATGATGGGGGCCATGACCCTGAATCTGCTGCTCGCCGCCTTCATGGGAGTACTCATCCCCATGACGCTGCAGCGCTTCGGTCGCGATCCAGCGATGGGATCCAGCGTGCTGATCACTGCAGTCACCGACAGCGGTGGCTTCTTCATCTTCCTGGGACTCGCCACCCTGTTCCTGATGTAGGCAAGGGGCTGCCCGATCACCGGGCAGCCTAGCCGTGACTAGGAAGCGGCGTCGATGTCGTAGGCGATGAGCGAGATCAGCGCGTTCTGCTGTCGGCCGGACAGCTGGCGAAAGCGCTGCAGCAATTCCCGCTCGTTGGCGTTGATCTCCGGGCTGTCCAGGCGTAAGCCAGGTTCGTCGCCCAGGGCGCCTTCCTGCTGCAGGCTCTGCTCGAGACGCGCGATGATCTCGGAGTTCATGCTGCGGTGATGGTTGCGGGCCACATCCGCGATGCGCTCTCGCATGCCCTCGGGCAGGCGCACGACGAATTTGTCAGCGGTACGGCTTGAGTAGGATCTAATGGCCTGGGTCATTGAGGTACTTCATCTGGAGTCAAAAATCAGTGAAGGCGCGAGCCCTCGTTCGTTCCGCTAGCACTCACGGGCACCTGGGACGTTAAGAACACCCTTCCCTAGGTAACTGTTTTTATTGACGTCAATTTACCGACGTACTGCCTAAATTGCAAAACTATAAGCTCGAACGGCAGGGCGGTTGACGTTACAGCGAATCTGGCCGGCGTCAGCGGAGGCATGACAAACCTTCCGGTGATCGCTACCATGGTCGCCCTTTCCTGTCCCAGTAGCTCAATTGGATAGAGCATCCCCCTCCTAAGGGGAAGGTTGGTGGTTCGACCCCACTCTGGGACACCAGATTCCTTTTCCACTCTTCTTCCTGGCTTTCCGCCAACCCTATCGCCTTGCCGAACCGTTACAGCAGTTCGGCAGCATAGGATAAAAACGGCGACACTGTCCGACTTCCAGGCTCTTCAGATACCGATTTGTGGCTATGGTCACAGCGTAGCGCAGCGGAATAAAACCTGACGAATTTATCTGTACTCTCCGATGGCTAACCGTCTGCATTGCATGAATCTGGAACGCCTCTGGAGGTTCGCGTCATGGCCTTTTATCCCGTCCTACTTTCAGTCGTGTTCGTCGTTCGTAATCAGGCAACTGAGCTGCAGGGCGCCTTGGAGCGTGCCGCGGCTGTCGTCGGTCCTCTGGTAAGTGACTACGAACTTATCATCGTCGATAACGCGTCCGCTGATGACAGCGTAGCTCGATTGAAGCAACTGACCAGTGTCGATGGACTTCCCAATTTGCAGGTATATGCGCTGACCAAGGAAGTGGACTCCGATACCGCTGCCTGGGTAGGCCTGGAGAACGCGCTGGGTGACTTCGCGGTAGTTATAGATCCCGAAACGGATGACATCGGCTTCCTGCCCGACATGCTGGGCCGTGCCGCCGAAGGAACCGACGTGGTGTTCGCCAACAACCAGCAGAAAGTTCGGCAGACACTCTCGTACAGCCTCTGCGCCAAGGGCTTCAACAGCCTCTACAAGAGATTCAACGGGGTCGATCTCGCCAAGGATGCGCCCCAGTACCGCATGCTCAGCAAGAAGGTCATCAACTACATCCTGCGCCATCCGGCGCCAGCGCTGACCTATCGTCACCTGCCCGCCACCGCGGGGTTCTCCCGCAGCAACCTGGAATACAGCGTGCCGCCGCGCAATGTCCGAGCCAAGCGGCTGTCCGGCAGCTTCGACCGGGGCGCGCGGTTGCTGGTGTCGTCCACGCGCAAGCCGATGCGGATGGTCAGCTTCCTGTCCATCGTCGGCGCCTTGTCGAACCTGCTCTATTCCGTTTACGTGATCGCCATCGGATTGTTCAAGGATGACGTGGCACCGGGTTGGGTGACGATTTCGTTACAGCAGTCGGGCATGTTCTTTCTTATATCGCTGGTGCTGCTGGTCCTGGGCGAATATGTCCTGCAATTGACCCACAGGGCCAATGAAGGTCCGCTGTATCACGTGGCCCAGGAGTTCACCAGCGCGGTCATGACGCGCCGGGACAAGCTCAATGTGGAAGTAGTGCAGGGCGGTAGCGCGAGACCTATCACCCAGACCGGCGTGGCCTGAGGACGATCATGAAAGACGCGATCGTCATAGGCGGCGGATTCTATGGGGCCATGACCGCCCTGTATCTGATGCGGGTAAGAGGCTTCGCCAAAGTCACCTTGATCGAACGCGAGCAGGGTTTGTTGAAGCGTGCTTCTTATCACAATCAGGCACGGGTCCATAACGGTTACCACTATCCGCGAAGTTTCGTCACGGCCTTTCGCAGTCGGGTCAACTTGCCGCGCTTTCTGCAGGACTATCCCGATGTCGTGGTGAAGGACTTCACCAAGTTGTATGCCATCGCTCGCAACAACTCCAAGGTCACTGCCAAGCAGTTCGAACGCTTTTGCCAGGGTATCGAGGCGTCGCTGCAGGCGGCGCCGGAAGAGTTCTCCCGACTCTTCGACGACCGACTCATAGAAGCCGTGTATCTGACCGAGGAATATGCGTTCAACTCGGCCATCCTCGCCGCCGAAGTGGGGCGCGAGCTCGAGGCTGCCGGCGTCGAGCTGCTGTTCGAGAGCCGGGTCACCGCCATCCATGGTACGGCGGATGGTCTGAGCGTCGAGGTGGAGGGGAAGGGCGGCGCCCAGCAGGAGCGGCACGGACGATATCTGTTCAACTGCACCTACAGCGGCCTCAACCAGTACGGCGGAGATTTCCCCGGTACCGCCACCCGCCTGCGCCACGAGATCACCGAGATGGCGCTGGTGCAGATGCCGCCGGAGCTGCGCAATCTCGGCGTCACGGTGATGGACGGCCCCTTCTTCTCGATGATGCCGTTCCCGGCACGTGGTCTGCACACCCTGTCCCACGTGCGCTACACGCCGCACCTGAACTGGGAGGACGTCAACGGCAAGGATCCCTACGGGCTGCTCGACGACTACGATCGCGCCTCCCGGGTCGACTGGATGGTGCGTGACGTGTCGCGGTACATGGCGGATGTGGCACGAGTGGAGTACCACGATTCGCTCTTCGAGGTGAAGACCATCCTGATGAAGAACGAGGGGGACGATGGTCGTCCCATTCTCTTCGAACAGCATCCGCAATTGCCCGGCTGCTATTCGATGCTGGGCGGCAAGATCGACAACATTTTCGATGCCTTGGAGCGCCTCGATGCGGAACCCTTCCACTGAAGCGGCGCCCAGGGGGGCGTCCAGCGTTGCCGGTTTCATCACCGTTCTGGTCTTTTCCGTCATCAACTTCTTTCTGTTCGGCAAGGGCGTCATTCTCGATCCCTTCCATCAGGGCGAATACTTCGCCACCTTGCCGACCCTGCTGCACAGCCAGCCGGGTGCCCATGCCTTCACCATCCATGGTGGACTGGACTTCGTTCCGGTGTGGCTGGCGCAGAGCTGGTTCGGGCCGCAGCACACCTTCCTGGTGACGCAGCTCCTCTATGGCCTGTGCAATACCGCGGCAGCCTTGCTGCTCTGGGGGACGGCGCTGTTGCTCTGCCCGCTGCCGAGCGGCCGCGGCCGGCTGATCCTGCTGGTCGCCGTGGGGGCGCTGGCCACCCAGGTGGTGGGCTACCGCGATCTCTTCCTGCTGCTGTCGCTGTTCCTGTTCTGCTTGCACCGCAAGGTGGAAACCCCCACGGCGCGACTGGGCTGCGAGCTGCTGCTGGGGCTGGCGGCCGGCTTCAACGTATTCTGGTCCTACGATCGCGGTATCGCCGGGGTACTGGCGATCGGCTCGGCGGTGTTGCTGACGCTGCTGCTGCAGCGTCGCCACCTGCTGTCGATCCTGACCTTCGGCGTGACCGTCGCCTGGCTGGGGCTGGGAACCGACTTCTTCGCGCTGACCGACTACGTGAAGAACCTGACCTTCCTGCTCGAAACCTCTTCCCAGTGGGGCTATGGGCTGAGCGCCCGTCCGCTGGCGCTCAGCCTGCTGCTGGCGGTGCCGACGGCGCTGGCGGCCTTTGCCCTGATCCGCTGCCTGCCCTGGCCGTGGCGCTGGAGCGAGGATCTGCCGCTGATCGGTGCCCTGGCGGTACTGCTCGCGATCTTCTTCAAGATCGGGGTCAACCGTGCGGACTTCCAGCACATCCAGATGGGCTTCTGGGTACCCCTGCTGAGCCTGCTCTACGCCGCGCGCCGTCAGCGCCTGGCGCGCAACGGTGGCTGGGACCTCTCGGCCCATCCGCGTGCTGCCTACGCCTTCGTCGCGGCAGCGGTGCTGCTCGGGCTGGTAGGGCTCAATCCGTCACCTTTCTTCGCCGTACTGCTGGGGGTGGCGCTGCTGGCCTTCACCCGGCGCCTGCTGCTGCCGGCGCTGGCGGCCCTGGTGCTGCTGCTGGCGGCGTTCAATCTCTACAAGTCGCCGGTCGAGCGGGTCTGGGCCCAGGGACTCGCCTGGGTCCCCGAGCTGGCTGCCATGCCGGACGACGCGGCGCTGGCGACGCCCGGCGTGCAGTGGGCCGCGCAGCGGTTGCTGGACAGCGGCGCCCAGTGCGTGTTCGACCTCGCCAACAATGGCGTGATCAACGGCGTGACGGACCTGCCGGCCTGCACCAAGTACATCTATCCGGTCTATGCCACACCGCCCTACGAGGCGGACCTGCTCAGCGATCTGCAGCACGCCGATCCGCCGGCGGTGGTGTATTCCACGACGTTCTGGTCGTTCAACCTGAACAACCTGTCCATGCACGACAAGTTTCCACGACTCAAGGCCTACCTGGACGAGCATTATCCCGTCGAGGAGTGCCAACCGGACTATTGCCTGAGATTCAAGACCAAGGGGTGAGCAACATGAAGACCGACGCGTTGATAGGGTACAGCGGCTTCGTGGGGTCGACGCTGCTCAAGCAGAAGGCCTTCGGTGCGCTGTTTCGCTCCACCAATATCGATCAGATCGGCGACCAGCCCTATGGCCAGGTCATCTGCGCCGGTGCGCCCGCGCAGAAGTGGATCGCCAACCGTGATCCCGAGGCGGACCGTCAGAAGATCGATGGCCTGATCGCCCACCTTTCGCGCATCCAGTGCGATTCCTTCGTGCTGATCAGCACCGTGGACGTCTTCAAGCGCCCGCTCGGCGTGGACGAAACCACCCCGGTGGATGAAGAGGGCCTGCATGCCTATGGCGCCAACCGCTATCGCCTCGAGCGGTTCGTGCGCGAGCACTTCGCCAAGGCCCTGATCGTGCGCCTGCCCGGCCTGGTCGGTCCGGGGCTGCGCAAGAACGTGATCTACGACCTGCTCAACGACAACAACCTGCAGGCGGTGGAAAGCCGCGGCGTGTTCCAGTTCTATCCCATGGTCAATCTCGGCTACGACATCCAGACCGCCCAGGCGGCCGGTCTGGAGCTCGTCCACCTGACCGCCGAACCCATCAGCGTGGCGGACATCGCCAGCCAGGGATTCGGGCGGGAATTCGACAATACCCTGGACGGGGCGCCAGCGCGCTACGACTTCCGCAGTGTCCATGCGGAAGTGTTCGGTGGCCGCGACGGCTACCAGTACAGCGCCCGTGACACCCTGCTGGCGGTTCGTGCCTATGCGCAGTCGGAGCCGCCGGTGATCAAGGCGGAGGGCCAGTGATGCGCGTCGCCATTTCCAATATCGCCTGGGAAACCGCCGACGACGCCATGGTCGCCGAGATCCTGCAGCAATACCGGGTGGACGCCATCGACATCGCACCCGGCAAGTATTTCGCCGATCCCAAGACCGCGACCGTCCAGGAGATCCAACAGGTACGACTGGCGTGGCAGGCGCGGGGCATCGAGATCACCGGCATGCAGGCGCTGCTGTTCGGTACCTCGGGACTCAACGTGTTCGGCGACGCTGACGTCCAGCAGGCCTTGCTCGCTCAGCTGGAGGGTGTCTGTCGGGTCGCCGAAGGCCTCGGCGCCACGCGCCTGGTGTTCGGCTCGCCACGCAACCGGGATCGCTCCGGGCTGAGCGACGACCAGGCCCTGGCCCAGGCCAGCGACTTCTTCCGACGTCTGGGCGAGGTCGCCGCGGCCCGTGGCGTGCTGATCTGCCTGGAGCCCAATCCGCCGCGCTACGGCGCCAATTTCATGATCGACAGCGATTCCACGGCCGCCGTGGTGCGGGCGGTGGATCACCCGGCGATCCGCATGCAGCTGGATACCGGCGCCCTGACCATCAACGAGGAAGATGCCGCCCGGGTGCTGGAAGAGCACGCCGAGCTGATTGGCCATGTCCATGCCAGCGAGCCGGACCTGGTGACCCTGGGGGAGGGCGGGACCAACCACGACGGCATCGCCTTCGCCCTGACCCGGCGCCTGCCGGAGCAGGTCGTCAGTATCGAGATGCTGCCGGCCAAGCAGGGCTCCAACCTGGCGGCGCTGGAGCGCGGCGTGCAGGTGGCGATCCGCGCCTACCGCGATCTGCCGGAGACGGCCGCATGAAGTGGCTGATCCTGATTCTTGGCATCGCTTCGAACGCCTCCGCCAGCGTGCTGGTGAAGATGGCCATGCTGCCGCCGCGGCGCTTTCCCAGTCTGAGCGATCCCCTGGGCGCGCTGTCCAACTGGCCCTTCTGGCTGGGCCTGTTCATGTATGGCCTGGCCTTCCTGCTGTACGCCGCGGCCCTGGCGAAGCTGCCCCTGAACGTCGCGCACCCGGTGCTCACCGCCGGGGCCATCGCCAGCGTCGCCCTGCTGTCGGTGGTGATCTTCCGCGAAGCCTTTCCCTGGACCACGGCGGCGGGGATCGTGCTGATCATCGCCGGTGTGGCGCTCATCACGGCCCGTGTCGGTTGACCCTGGAGGATTCATGACTACTCAAATTCCCGCCGCCGAGCGTGCCCTCTGGCAGGTACCCAGCTACCAGACGACCTTCTGGAACGGCCGTAGCCGCCCGCATTGCGTGGTGATTCCGGTCATCAACGAAGGCGAGCGCATCCTCAATCTCTTGCGGCGCATGGCGGCGATAGACATCGCCGCCATCGCCGATGTCATCATCGTCGACGGCGGCAGCACCGATGGCTCGCTGGAGCCTCAGCGCCTGCAGGAGCTGGGCGTACGGGGGCTGCTGGTGAAGACGGCGCCCGGCAAGCTCAGCGCCCAGTTGCGCTGCGCCTATGCCTTCGTGCTCGACGAGGGTTACACCGGCATCGTCACCATCGACGGCAACGACAAGGACGATCCCGATGCCATCCCCCGTTTCATCGCGGCCATCGAACAGGGCTACGACTTCGTGCAGGCCTCGCGCTTCCTCGCCGGTGGCGTGGCGGAGAACACTCCCAAGTCCCGCGACTTCGCCATTCGCTTCATCCATGCACCCATGCTGAGCCTGGCGTCGGGCTTCCACTGGACCGATACCACCCAGGGTTTTCGCGCCTACAGCCGGGCCATGCTGCTGGATCCCCGGGTGGCGCCGTTCCGCGACGAGTTCACCACCTACGAGCTGCTCGCCTATCTGTCCTATCGCGTGCCGAAATTAGGTTACCGCTGCGTGGAACTCCCCACCGTGCGACGCTATCCGAAGGGCGAGGTACCGACCAAGATCAGCAGCGTGAGAGGTAATCTCTCGGTGCTGCAGGTGCTGATGAAGGCCTGTGCAGGCCAGTACAATCCACGCCTGGGCGCGGATGCCCAGTTGGCGGCGCAACGACGAAGCTGATCCCGTCGCGCTCGCCCGGTGCGGAAGAAGCTGTTCACGATCTACTGCGCGTCGGCCAAACGGCGTTGAAAAGGCCCGGGAAGGCCGGCCTCGCCTAGGCGGTGCCGTCGAAATGCTCGTTTACCATTCGTAAACTGGGCTTTCTCGGGTGTTTTCGCGGGGCCGTCCAGGCCTAGTCTGGCGCTAGCTCGCGAGATCGTAGACAGCTTCCAAGAGACGATGGAGTAGGTGATGGGGCGTGTGCTGTCGGCGTTTCGTGGACTTTATTTCGCGACGCTGTTGATGTTGATCGGAACCGGTCTCTTGAGTACCTATCTGGGGCTGCGACTGGCTGCCGAGCAGGTACAGGGACTCTGGGTAGGTGCCCTGACGGCCGCCTATTACCTGGGACTGGTGATCGGCGGCAAGCTGGGACATCGACTGATCGCCAAGGTCGGCCACATCCGCGCCTATGTCACCTGCGCCGGGGTCGCGGGCGCCGCGGTGCTCGGCATCGGCCTGCTGCCCTGGTTGCCGGTCTGGGTCGCGCTCAGGATTCTCATCGGCATGGGCATGATGTGCCAGTACATGGTGCTGGAGAGCTGGCTGAACGAGCAGGCCGGCCCCGGTGAGCGGGGCAAGGTGTTCTCCGGCTACATGACCGCCTCCTATCTCGGCCTCGCACTGGGTCAGCTGGTGCTGGTGGCCTCGCCCGATCTCGGCGTCGACAAGGTGATGCTGGTCGCCATCTGCTATGCCCTGTGCCTGGTACCGGTGGCCGTCACCGGCAAGATCCACCCGGCACCGCTCAAGCCGGCGCCGCTGGAGCCAGCCTTCTTCATTCGACGCATTCCCCAGTCCCTGACCACCACCCTGGTCGCCGGGCTGGTGATCGGGGCCTTCTATGGCCTGGCACCGCTCTACGCCAGCGCCCAGGGCCTGCCGACCGAACGCATCGGTCTGTTCATGGCCTGCTGCATCTTCGCCGGTCTGATCGCCCAGTGGCCGATCGGCTGGCTGTCGGATCGTCATGATCGCAGCTGGCTGATCCGGGTGGTCGCCATCGCCCTCACCGTGGCGGCCCTGCCGCTGGCGGTGCTGCCCCATGTCCCGCCGGTGGTGCTGCTGCCACTGGGCCTGATCGCCAGCCTGCTGCAATTCGTGCTCTACCCCCTGGCAGTGGCCCTCTCCAACGACCATATCGAAGGCGAGCGGCGGGTATCCCTGAGCGCCATGCTGCTGGTGACCTTTGGCTTGGGAGCCTGTATCGGTCCGCTGGTGGTGGGCGCCCTGATGAATCTGATCGGCCCGAACATGCTCTATGCCTTCGTCGTACTCTGCGGCGGCATCCTCATCTGGCGCATTCGGCCCGATGCCGTCACGGGCAAGCATCTGGTGGACGAGGCGCCGCTGAACCACGTGCCCATGCCCGAGGGCTCCACCAGCTCGCCCCTGGCCGCCGCCCTGGATCCGCGGGTGGATACCCAGGTAGTGCAGGAACAGATGCAAGGCGAGCCGGTGGTGACGGAAGCTGCGGTGGAGGAGGTGGCTGTGCCCACTGGCACGGAAGAAGAGGGCGGCGAGACGCCAGCCAAGCCGGCGACGCCATGATCGCGTTGCGCCCGGATCGACCGGGCGCGCTGCCGTCATTCATTCGAAGCGGCGATTTTCCCGCTGCAACTGATAGACGAAGCGCTCGATCTGGCGCTGGTCCGCGCCACTGAGATTATCGAAGCTGACGCCCACGTCGCTGTACTCCAGGCGACTCAGGCAGGCCACGTGACGGATGTTCACCGCAGCTTCTATGGTGCCTATGGGTAGCTCGGCGGTGAAGCGCTGGATCAATTGGCCGGGTTGCAGCAGATGGGTGACGTTGCCGGGGAAGCGCAGCTTGCAGCCGGTGGCCGACAGATCGATCAGCTGGCCCTGGAGTTGCAGCTGATCACTGCCCTGGAGCAGCTGGGCCTTCGCCGGACGATTGAGCAGCAGCTTGACGCGGTAGGCATTGCGCCGCTGATGGTAGGTGAGGGCGCTGGGCAGCGCGATCCAATAGCAGCGCGTGCCATTGAGCTCTCCCCGTCGCGCAGGCTGTTCACTGCGCCAGGTCACCTTGATGCCATCGTGGAAGCTGTCCACCAGGAAGGGCAGGCCTTGCTCCAGCAGGCGCTCGCCCTCGCTGGGGACGAATTCGTCCAGGGCGATCAGTCCCTTGGCTTCGTCGAGCTGGACGATGAAGCTCTGGAATTGCGGACCTTGCTGGCCGAAGGTGATGCGCAGGGGCAGATGCTGTTCGACGGCCGGGCGCAGGCACATCAGGATCTCTCCCATGGAGCGGTACACCTGGGGCGGCTGGGGCGCGTTGTCGCTGACGGAAGGGCCTCGCACCTGGGAACTCCTGTAAATGGCGGTACGCAAGGATAATGGCTACCTGCCAGCAATGCAGCTAAAACGCAGTGGCAGACGAACGACGGTCGTCAGGCCGAACTCAGCGGTCGCTGATAGCCGCCGCCGGTCTGGCTGCCGCGGCTGTTGTACAGCGTGGGTGCCGAGGTGCCCTGCAGGACGTTGAGCAGTTTGCCCACCACGAAGCGGTTGGCCTGGATTACCTGGCCATTGCGCGCGTTGCGGGTCTTGCACTGTTCCATGAGTTGCGCGAGTTGGCTCGATGCGGCCAGCAGCTCCGCCCCATCGGGTTGCGTCGCGGCGTAGGCGCGCAGACCTTGTACATCGGCCTGCAGGCCATGGTGGCGGAGCAGCTGGGTACGGTGCTGGGCATGCTGGTCGAGCTGCTTGAGCAGGATCTGCTTGCTGCCCAGCAGGGCCTCCAGGGCATCGAGCTGGCGCTCGGAGAGAGCCTGGAATTCCTGGTCGATCAGGATCAGCAACTGCTCGCTCAGGTCGATGTCGTGACGGGTGATCTCGAGCAAGGTGGCATTGGGCATGGCGCGTTTTTCCTTGGAACGTGAGTCGCGATCGTCAGGAAGGCCATGCCGGAACCGGGCGTCAGGACTCGAACGCCAGCAGTTTGTCGGCCACCTTCTGGCTGTCGACCTTGTAGGAGCCATCGGCGATGGCCTGTTTCAGGCGGCTGACCTTGTCGCTGTCGACCACCGGCAAATCCTTCAGCCCTGCCGTCAGGGAACTCAGCTGCTGGGCCTGGGCGCTCAAGCTGACCGACTCGCCGGAGGCGGTGCTGGCGGTAGCCTTGACATCGCTGGTCTGAGCCGGAGCCGCTTCCTTGTTGCTTGCAGCCTTGGTGCCGCCCATGCCGGAAGTGGAGGACGGATTCAGGCGGTTGATATCTAGAGCCATGAGTGAAAATCCTCGTGTAGTCTCGTTCGCATACCCGGCTTATCGGCGTGATAGACCGAAACTTTAGCCATAGACCTGTGCGGCGGTTCACATCCTTCGACAGGATGAGACGCAGAGGTTCAGGGTGCGGACGCTCCAAGGTACTCCTTTTGGCTCTGTGACTAAAGCGCTACCTCCACCTGCCCCTGATCGACCACGCGACCCCGGATCACCCGGTTCGAGCTGAGGTTGCGCACGCGGATCTCTTCGTCCTTGGCGCCGTCGGCCAGGGCCTCGCCCTGCATGCGTATATTGAAGGAGGCGCTGCGCGCGTTGATGACCACCTGCTCACCCTTGCGGATCAGCTCGGCCTGTTCGATGAAGGCCGGGGCGAGTATCTGCTCGTTGACCACCTGGCGCTTGAGCTTGGTCCCCACCACCTGTTGCAGGCTGGTGAGGTAGCCCTGGGTCAAAGTCCCGACATCCCGTTCCATGAGCGCCACGTTCTGGTCGTCCAGCACCGTTCCGCGCAACAATGGCTGGACGGCGACCACCACGGGGCGGTATAGCTTCACCTGCACCGGCACGAATACCGTCCAGGGGCTGCTGCCTTCGCACCGCACCTTGACGCTGATTCGACCCACCGGCGTGGGGGCACCCTGTTGTGACAGCGTCAGCGGCTTGTCGCAGGCAGCGAGGCGCAGCCGTGGGTCCAGGGCATTGATCTGATTTTCATGGCGGGCGTTGAAACCCGCTTCCAGCAAATATTCCTGCACACGCTCCTCAAGAAAACTTTCGACAGCGCCGATAAGTTCGTCAGATGAGGTGTAGTCGTCTTCTGCAAAGGCCTTTCCGCCCAGGCATGCCAGGATCAATACGAGATTCGCTGCCCAACGGCTGGAGGTTTTCATAGGTCGGAAACACGTCGCTTCGGTCTTCATGATTTAACCTAAGCAAGCCCTGTGCCGAGTTTTCCGACCGGCTCGCGGCAACGAGAGGAGTCGCCAAATGGCTGGTGTATTGGACGCCGTCAACCAACGTACCCAATTGGTGGGCCAGAACCGTCTGGAACTGCTGTTATTCCGCCTGGATGGCTCGCAGCTCTACGGCATCAACGTCTTCAAGGTGAAGGAGGTGCTGCAGTGCCCCAAACTCACCGTGATGCCGAAATCCAGTCCGGTCGTACGGGGCGTGGCCAGCATCCGTGGCGGCACCTTTCCGATCATCGACCTGGCCATGGCCACCGGTCGTCGTGGACTGGAAGACATCAACAACTGCTTCGTGATCATCACCGAGTACAACACCAAGGTGCAGGGTTTCCTGGTGCGCTCGGTGGAGCGGATCGTCAACATGAATTGGGAAGGCATCAACCCGCCGCCCAAGGGCACCGGTCGTGACCATTACCTCACCGCGGTCACCCGGGTCGACAACCAGCTGGTCGAGATCATCGACGTGGAGAAGATCCTCTCCGAAGTCGCCCCGTCCGTGGAAACCATCTCGGCCGGCGTGATCAGCGAGGTGGTGCAGGCCAAGGCCGTCACCAAGCGGGTGCTGATCGTCGACGACTCCTCGGTGGCGCGCAAGCAGGTGAGCCGCTGCCTGGAAACCGTCGGTGTGGAAGTCATAGCACTCAATGACGGTCGGCAGGCACTGAACTATCTGCAGACGATGGTGAGCGAGGGCAAGCGTCCGGAAGACGAGTTGCTGATGATCATTTCCGACATCGAGATGCCGGAAATGGATGGCTACACCCTCACGGCGGAAATCCGTCATGATTCGCGGATGCAGAAAGTGCATATACTGCTGCATACCTCCTTGTCCGGTGTCTTCAACCAGGCGATGGTCAAGAAGGTTGGAGCGGACGACTTCCTGGCCAAGTTCCGCCCCGATGATCTCGCCTCCCGGGTGGTCGAACGCATCAACGCGGTCGACAGTCACTAGGTGAAGGCGTCTCCATACCGGTATCCAGAAGGCGGAGCGGCAGTGTCAGCAGTCAACGCGGATTTTGTGCTTTTTCGCGATTTCCTCGAGAAATCCAGCGGGATCCTGCTCGGCGACAACAAGCAGTACCTGGTCTCCAGTCGGCTGAACAAGCTGATGGAGACCGAGGGAATCAAGACGTTGTCTGAGTTGGTCCAGCGCATCCAGATGCAACCCCGTGGCGGTCTGCGGGAGAAGGTCATCGATGCGATGACGACCAACGAAACCCTCTGGTTCCGCGATACCTACCCCTTCGAGGTGCTGAAGAACCGCCTGCTGCCGGAACTGACCAAGAACACCTTCGGCCAGCGCCTGCGCGTCTGGTCGGCGGCCTGCTCGTCCGGGCAGGAACCCTATTCGCTGTCCATGACCATGGACGAGTTCGAGCGCAGTGCGCCGGGGCAGGCCCGTGGGGGCATGCAGATCGTGGCGACCGACCTGTCGGGTGCCATTCTCACCGCGGCCAAGTCGGGCGAGTACGATTCGCTGGCCATCGGTCGAGGGCTTTCCCAGGAGCGACTGCAGCGTTATTTCGATGTCCTCCAGCCGGGACGCTGGGCGGTGAAGCCGGCGATCCGCAGCCGCATCGAATTCCGCGCGCTGAATCTGCTCGACAGCTACGCCAGCCTCGGCAAGTTCGACATGGTGTTCTGCCGCAACGTGCTGATCTACTTCTCCGCCGACGTGAAGAAGGACATCCTGACGCGCATCCATGGCACCCTCAAGCCGGGTGGCTATCTGTTCCTCGGCGCGTCCGAGGCGCTTAACGGGCTGCCGGATCTCTATCAGATGGTGCAGTGCAATCCGGGCATCATCTATAAGGCCAAGTGAGCCGGCTCAAGGGATGACGAGGCAGACTTCGGTCTGCCTTTCTTTTGCGCCAAAGTTTTGCCGCCCGCTTCGTCCACACCGGCAAAGACGGCGGAAAAACCTTGCCGCTTGCCGCCTTCCTCCCCGCTGCATCCGCATAAACCCTTGATTTTACAGGGTTCGAGAGTCTGGCACGGGGCTTGCTAAATCTTAGGCAAGCCACGTCAAAGGTCTCTCGACATGAGCATCAGTTTCGATAAGGCACTCGGGTTGCACGAGCAGGCGCTGAACTTCCGTTCACAGCGCGCCGAGGTGTTGGGCAACAACATCGCCAACGCCGATACCCCCGGCTACAAGGCGCGGGATCTCGACTTCAGCGCCGTGATGGCGGAGCAGGCGGCCAAGAGCGCCAGCGGAGCTTCCGGCCATTATCAGCTGGAAACCACCAACAGTCGCCATATCGCGGCCGAGGGTTTCGACATGGGTATGGGCGATGCGGCGCTGAAATACCGTATCCCCACCCAGCCTTCGGTGGACCAGAACACCGTGGACGCCCAGGTGGAGCAGGCCAACTACGCCGAGAACGCCATGAATTTCCAGGCCAGCTTCACCCTGCTCAATAGCAAGTTCAAGGGGCTGATGTCGGCCCTGCGCGGAGAATAGCCATGTCCCTGAGTTCGCTGTTCAACATCGCCGGTAGCGGGATGAGCGCCCAGAACGTTCGCCTCAATACCGTGGCCAGCAACATGGCCAACGCCGATTCCGTGTCTTCCAGCGTCGACCAGACCTACAAGGCGCGGCACCCGGTGTTCGCTACCCAGCTCAACGCCGCCCAGGGTGGCGCCTCGCTGTTCGACGACCAGAGCCAGGCCGGGGTCGGAGTGGAGGTGAAGGGGATCGTCGAGGACCCGAGCGAGGTGCAGAAGCGCTACGAGCCCAACCACCCCATGGCGGACAAGGACGGCTACGTCTACTACCCGAACGTGAACGTGGTGGAGGAAATGGCGGACATGATCTCGGCCAGCCGTGCGTTCCAGACCAATGCGGAAATGATGAACACCGCCAAACAGATGATGCAGAAGGTACTGACCCTCGGTCAGTAAGGAACCGGCGCCATGGCCATAAGTACCACCAATTCCACCGCTCAATCGGTGCTCGACAAATACTCGCTCAACAAGACGAGTGCGACGGGCGACGGCAGTGGCAGCGACACCAAGAAGACCAGCCAGCTCGGCAAGGACGAGTTCCTCAAGCTGATGGTCGCCCAGATGAACAACCAGAATCCGCTGGAGCCCCAGGGCAATGGCGAGTTCATCGCGCAGCTGGCGCAGTTCAGTACCGTCGAGGGCATCACCAACCTCAACACCAGCGTCAGCTCGATCCTGTCCGGCAGCCAGTCGTCCCAGGCGCTGCAGGCCTCGACGCTGGTCGGACGCAAGGTGATCGTCGATACCGACAAGGTGAAGGTGGACACCAGCGCCGACTTCAAGGGTGCCCTGAATCTGACCGCCTCGAGTTCCAACGTCTGGGTCAACGTCTACGACACCGCGGGTAGCCAGGTGAATCGGATCAACCTTGGCCAGCAGACCAGTGGCCTGGTGAACTTCACCTGGGATGGCACCGACGCCAACGGCAACAAGCTGGGCGCCGGGACCTATCGCTTCGAGGCCCAGGCCAGCATCGACGGCAAGACCGAGGCCATGAAAACCAGCCTGCCCGCCAACGTCGACAGCGTCACGCTGGGACAGAACGGCGGTGAAATGACGCTCAACCTTGCCGGCGTCGGCAGTATCGGCATCTCCAAAGTCCAGGCGGTCGGCCAGTAAGGCGCGGCGCGAAAGAGGAATCCAGCATGTCTTTCAATATCGGTTTGAGCGGCATCAAGGCCGCGTCCAGTGACCTCAACATCACCGGCAACAACATCGCCAACGCCAGCACCGTCGGCTTCAAGCAGTCGCGGGCGGAGTTCCAGGACCTCTACGCCGCCTCGGTGCTGGGGACCGGCAAGAACGCCCAGGGCAGCGGTGTGCTGCTCGGCAACGTCGGCCAGCTGTTCAATCAGGGTACCATCGACTACACCCAGAACGCCCTGGACATGGGGGTCAATGGCAATGGCTTCTTCATGACCAGCAACAACGGTGCGATCCAGTACACCCGGGCGGGCTACTTCGGCACCGACAAGAGCGGCTATATCGTCGACAACAATGGCTATCGGTTGCAGGGCTATACCACCAACGCCCAGGGCCTGCTGCAGCCTGGCGTGCGGAGCGACCTGCGCATCGAGACCGCCAGCCAGGCGCCCAAGTCCACCACGCAGATCTCCCAGGCGTTCAACCTGAACTCGACCAGCACGCCGCCGACGCTGACGCCCTTCGATCCCTCGGACCCGAAGACCTACAATTCCTCGACCTCGTTGAACATCTACGACAGCCAGGGCAACTCCCACGTCATGTCGCAGTACTTCATCAAGGCACCGGCGCCAGCGACCAACCAATGGTCGATGCAGGTACTGATCGACGGCCGCAATCCGCTGGATCCCGGTATCGCCACCAAGACCGCCAACACCGCGGCGGCCGCGGCCGGCGCCACGCCGGCGAGCGTCGCCACGGCGGTCAATGGCATGGCCGGGGCGACGCCCCAGGTGAAGGCCATCGCGAACACCGCCGCCGCTGCGACCGGTGCCACCGCAGCCTCGGTGGCTGCCGCGGTAGCCGCCTATGGCACCCAACCGCAGAGCTTCGGCGTCACCTTCGATGCCTCCGGCAAGCTGAGCACCGTGACGTCCTCGTCCCCGGGGGTCACTGTCGATCCGACGACCAATATCATCACCTTCGCCGCCGATCCTACCGGCTCCAGTGGCAGTGGCTGGATCCCGGCCATCTCCGATGGCGGCAATCCGGCCAACTACAGCTGGAACGGCGCCCTCGGCAACACTGGCGGCTTCACCTTCGATCCGCGTGGGTCGACGCAGTTTTCCACCGCCTTCGCGGTGAACAGTGTCAACCAGGACGGCTACACCACCGGCCAGCTGTCGGGCCTGGAGATCGACGACACCGGCCAGATCTTCGCGCGCTACACCAATGGCCAGTCCAAGGTGCAGGGGCAGGTGGTGCTGGCCAATTTCGCCAACGTCCAGGGCCTGTCGCCCATGGGCAAGACCTCCTGGACCGAGTCCGCCGAATCCGGCCAGCCGGTGGTGGGGACGCCGCGCTCAGGCACCCTGGGTGCCCTGCAGTCCGGGGCGCTGGAAGCCTCCAACGTGGACATCTCCACCGAGCTGGTCGACATGATCGTGGCGCAGCGCAACTACCAGGCCAACGCCAAGACCATCGAGACCGAGAACGCCATCACCCAGACGATCATCAACCTGCGTTGATGTCGTTTCTCTGACGGCCTGCCGGCCAAGCGCCGGAAAAAGCCTCCCTCGGGAGGCTTTTTCATTTTCAAGTGACTGATTCATAGGTCTTTTCGTTTTCTGGAACGGCGCTTGCTATAAAACCTCCGAACGCACGTTTTGGCGGTAATCTGCCGCCGTCGGAGGATCAGATGGACAAGCTGCTGTACGTCGCCATGACCGGCGCCAGCCAGAACGAGATGGCCCAGCGCGCCCACGCCAACAACCTGGCCAACGTCTCGACCTCGGGATTTCGCAAGGACCTCGAGCAGGCGCGCTCGATGCAAGTGTTCGGCGAGACCATGCCGTCGCGCGTCTATTCCATGAGCGAGCGGCCGGCGACGGACTTCACGGCGGGCTCCCTGCAGGAGACCGGTCGCGACCTGGATGTCGCCATCCAGGGGCCGGGCTTCGTGGCCGTTCAGGACCCCGCCGGCAAGGAGGCCTATGTCCGTACCTCCAGCCTGCAGATCGATGCCCTCGGCATGCTGCGCACCGGCAACGGTTTGCCGGTGCTCGGCAATGGCGGTCCCATCGCCGTGCCGCCGGCCTCCAAGGTGGAGATCGGCCAGGACGGCAGCATCACCGTGCGCGGCATGGGTCAGGCGGCCAACGCCCTGGCCCAGGTCGACCGGATCAAGCTGGTCAATCCCGACACCAAGCAGATGGAAAAGGGCCTCGACGGCTTGCTGCACATGAAGCAGGGGCAGGCTGCGCCACCCATGGACGCCAACGTGTCCCTGATCTCCGGCTTCGTCGAGTCGAGCAACGTCAACGCCGCCGAGGAGATGACCTCGATCCTGTCGCTGTCCCGCCAATTCGAGCTGCAAGTGAAGATGATGCGCAGCGCGGAAGACAACGACGCCGCGATGGCAAAGGTTTTGCAATTCTCCTGATAACGGCTAGCGCCGACGTAAAACCGGCACTTCGAGGAATACCATCATGATGTCGTCACTGTGGGTCGCCAAGACCGGTCTGTCCGCCCAGGACATGAACCTCACCACCATTTCCAACAACCTGGCCAACGTGTCCACCACCGGCTTCAAGCGCGATCGCGCCGAGTTCCAGGACCTGCTGTACCAGATCCGCCGCCAGCCGGGTGCCCAGTCCACCCAGGACAACCAACTGCCCTCCGGCCTGCAGCTGGGTACCGGTGTGCGCATCGTCGGCACCCAGAAGAACTTCGCCGAAGGCTCGCTGCAGACCACCGACCAGCCGCTGGACATGGCCATCAACGGCGATGGTTTCTTCCAGGTGACCATGCCCGACGGGACCATCAACTACACCCGTGACGGCACCTTCCACCTGAACGCCGATGGCCAGGTCGTCACCGCCAATGGCTTCCCGCTGCAGCCGGCCATCGTGCTGCCGGCCGACACCAAGACCTTCACCGTCGGCGAAGACGGCACGGTATCGGTCACCACCGCTGGCCAGGCCGCCCCGCAGATCGTCGGCAACCTGCAGATCGCCCAGTTCGTCAACTCGGGTGGTCTCCAGGCCGTGGGCCAGAACCTGTTCGCCGAGACCGCTTCCAGCGGCGCGCCCCAGGTCGGCACCCCGGGCCTGAACGGCCTGGGCACCGTGCTGCAGAGCACCCTGGAGAACTCCAACGTAAGCACCGTCGAGGAACTGGTGAACATGATCACCACCCAGCGCGCCTACGAGATGAATTCCAAGGTCATTTCCACCGCCGATCAGATGCTCGGCTTCGTTACCCAGCAGCTCTAATCCCCTGTGAGGAAGTGCTCCATGAAACCTCTGTTCGCCGTCGCCCCGCTCCTGGGAGCGCTCGTCCTCGCAGGATGCGTAGCCCCGGCCGCCAAGCCGGACGATCCCTACTACGCCCCGGTGCTGCCGCGTACCCCGGTGCCGGCGGCGCAGAACAATGGCGCCATCTTCCAGTCGGGGTTCGAGCAGAACCTCTATACCGATCGCAAGGCCTTCCGCGTGGGTGACATCATCACCGTCACCCTGCAGGAGAAGACCCAGGCCAGCAAGAATGCCAGTTCCGACATCGCCAAGAACACCAAGGCCACCCTCGGGCTGACCTCGCTGTTCGGCGCCAAGCCATCGATCCCTAATCCCTTGGCCGATGGCGACCTGAGCCTGGATGCCGGTTTCTCCGGCAACCGTTCCAACACCGGCAAGTCCACGGCGGCCCAGGGCAACAGCCTGTCCGGCTCGCTGACCGTGACCATCGCCGAGGTACTGCCCAACGGCATCCTGGTGGTTCGCGGCGAGAAGTGGCTCACGCTCAACACCGGTAACGAGCTCATGCGCATCCAGGGCATGGTCCGCGCCGACGACATCGCCACCGACAACACCGTGTCCTCGACCCGCGTGGCCGATGCACGGATCACCTACTCGGGGACCGGGGCCTTCGCCGACGCCAGTCAGCCGGGCTGGTTGAGCCAGTTCTTCGGCAGCCCCTTGATGCCGTTCTGAGGATGAGCACCATGTTCAAGTCTCTCTTCGCTGCGGCGGCGCTGGTGCTGGTGATGCCCCTGGCTCAGGCGGATCGTCTGAAGGACATCGCCAGCATCCAGGGCGTGCGGACCAACCAGCTGATCGGCTACGGCCTGGTAGTGGGCCTGCCCGGCACCGGCGACCAGACCACCCAGACCCCCTTCACCGTGCAGACCTTCAACAACATGCTGGCGCAGTTCGGCATCAAGGTACCGCCGGGCACCACGGCGCAGTTGAAGAACGTCGCGGCGGTGTCCATCCATGCCGATCTGCCGGCCTTCGCCAAGCCCGGTCAGACCATCGATATCACCGTGTCCTCCATCGGTAACTCCAAGAGCCTGAGAGGCGGCAGCCTGCTGCTGTCACCGCTCAAGGGGATCGATGGCCAGGTCTACGCCATCGCCCAGGGCAACTTGGTTGTCGGGGGTTTTGACGCCGAAGGCCGCGATGGCTCGAAGATCACCGTCAACGTTCCGTCGTCCGGTCGCATTCCCAATGGGGCCACCGTCGAGCGTCCGGTGCCGAGCGGCTTCGACCAGGGCAACAGCATCACGCTGGACCTCAATCGCAGCGACTTCACCACCGCCAAGCGCATCGTCGACAAGATCAACGAGACACTTGGCGCGGGTGTTGCATCTGCTCTCGATGCCGGGTCGATTCGCGTCACGGCGCCGGTGGATCCCAGCCAGCGCGTCGACTACATCTCGATCCTGGAGAACATGGAAGTGGACCCGGGGCAGGCGGTGGCCAAGGTCATCGTCAATTCCCGGACCGGCACCATCGTCATCGGCCAGAACGTCAAGGTCTCGCCGGCGGCGGTGACCCAGGGCAGCCTGACCGTGACCATCAGCGAAGACCCCCAGGTGAGCCAGCCCAATCCCTTGTCGGGTGGGCAGACGGTGGTGACTCCCCAGTCGACCGTCAAGGCCAAGCAGGAGGCCAAGCCGATGTTCAAGTTCGGTCCGGGAACCACGTTGGATGAGATCGTGAGGGCGGTGAATCAGGTGGGCGCAGCGCCCAGCGACCTGGTCGCCATTCTCGAAGCGTTGAAACAGGCCGGCGCCTTGCAGGCCGATCTGATCGTAATTTAAGGAGAGCGGGCGATGGAATCTCGTCTGGGTGGCAACTACGGCAACGTCAAGGATTCGGGGGCCTTCACCGACCTGAATCGGTTGGCCCAGATGAAGGGTAAGGATCGCGACAGCGCGGAAAACGTCAAGAAGGTCGCGGGCGAATTCGAGTCGCTGTTCCTGAACCAGATGCTCAAGTCCATGCGCAGCGCCAACCAGGCGCTGGCGGACAAGGACAGCCCCTTTTCCAGCGAGACCACCAAGCAGTACCAGGACATGTACGACCAGCAGCTGGCCGTATCCCTGTCGCGGGACGGCGGCGGCATCGGCCTGGCCAATGTCCTCGAGCGCCAGCTGAGCAAGACCGGCCAGCATTCCTCGCGGCCCAATCCCTTCGCCCAGGTCGGCCAGGCCGCGCCAAGCGAAAGCCAGCTGGCCGCCGGGCGCAATGCCAAGCTCAACGAGGTCGGCAGCCGTGGCCTGACCCCGGCTGCCGCGGGCGCCGCCGCTTCCGGACGGGACGATTCCGCCGCCCTCAACACCCGCCGCCTGGCCCTGCCGGGCCGAGTGGCCGAGCGCATGGCCGCCAATATTGCCGGCGCTGCCGAGCAGGGCGCCACGCTCAAGCAGAGCTTCCAGGACGTGGCGGCAGCGCAGAGCGCCTGGCGCCAGAACCCCAATCAGGCGACCGGCAAAACTGCGGCGGCCACTGACGCCGTGTCCGTCCTCGACAATACCGCAGCCACCAGCGGCAAGACGCGCTTTCGCACCCGTCAGGAATTCGTCGACACCATGATGCCGATGGCCGAGGCCGCGGCGAAGCGCCTGGGCGTCGATCCCAAGTACCTGGTAGCCCAGGCTGCGCTGGAAACCGGCTGGGGCAAGCACATGGTCAAGCAGGCCGATGGCAGCAACAGCAACAACCTGTTCGGCATCAAGTCCCACGGTTGGGACGGCGGTAGCGCCACGGCCGTGACCCAGGAGTTCGTCAATGGCAAGGCGGTGAAGGAGACGGAGAAATTCCGTACCTACGATTCCTTCGCCGACAGCTTCCACGACTACGTGAACTTCCTGCAGAGCAACGACCGCTATGACAAGGCGCTGTCCACCAGTGGCAACTCCGAGCGCTTCATGCAGGGGCTGCAGCAGGCCGGTTACGCCACCGATCCGCAGTACGCGCGCAAGGTGATCCAGATCGCCCGCAACATGAACACCTATCAGACGGTCGCCTCCCTGGGCACCAGTCCGTCGCGCGGTTGAGGTGAACCATGGCTGATCTTCTTTCCATCGGTCTGTCGGGCCTGAGATCCACGCAGAATGCCCTGACGGTCACCGGTCACAACATCGCCAACGTCAATACCCCGGGGTATTCGCGCCAGGAAGCCATCCAGCAGACCAACATCGCCCAGTTCAGTGGCTCGGGCTACATCGGCTCCGGTTCCCAGACGGTGGACGTGCGGCGCCTGGCCAGCGACTTCCTGACCAGCCAGGTGCGTACCGCCAACAGCCAGAACAGCGAGCTGCAGACCTTCAAGTCGCAGATCTCCCAGCTGGACGGGTTGCTGTCGGACAGCACCACCGGCATCACGCCGGCCATGCAGAAGTTCTTCGCCACCCTGCAGACCGCCGCCCAGGACCCGTCCTCGGTACCGGCGCGCGAGGCGGTATTGGCCCAGGCCCAGGGGCTGACCAAGTCGTTCAATACCCTGTACGACCAGATCGACAAGCAGAACGGCCAGATCAACGACCAGCTCACGGCGCTCACCGGCCAGATCAATTCGCTGGCCAAGAGCGTCGGCAGCCTCAACGACGCCATCGCCCGTTCCAAGGCGGCCGGCGCCGCGCCCAACGACCTCATCGATTCCCGTGAGCAGGCCATCAAGCAGCTGTCCAGCCTGGTCGGCCTGCAGGTGGTCAGCCAGGACGACGGCTCGCTGAACCTCTTCGTCGGAACCGGCCAGCCGCTGGTGGTCGGCAGCAACGTCTCGTCGCTGAGCGCCCAGCCGGGTAACGATGATCCGTCGCGCTACCAGGTCACCCTGACGGCCGGCAGCACCTCGCAGATCGTCACCTCCCAGCTCAATGGCGGCGAGATGGGGGGGTTGCTGTCCTATCGCGATACCGCCCTGGACCATGCCTACAACAGCCTCGGGCAGCTGGCGCTGACCCTGACCGATACCGTGAACAAGCAGCTCGGCCAGGGCCTGGACCTGGCGGGCAACGCCGGTTCGCCCCTGTTCAGCGATGTGAACGGTGGTCAGAGCACCGGCCTGCGCGTGCTCGGCCGCTCGACCAACTTCGGTTCGGCGACCGCGACGCTGAGCATCACCGACACCTCCAAGCTCAATCCCAGCGACTACCGCCTGGATTTCGACGGCACCAACTTCAAGGCGCTGCGCATCAGCGACAGCACCAATATCACCGTGACCCGCAGCGGTACCGATCCGGTCACCCTGAGCTTCGCCGACGGTAGCGGCACCGATCAGGGCTTCAAGGTGCAGTTCACCGCAGCGGAGCTGGCTCAGGCCCAGGCCGGCGACGTCTTCAGTCTGCAGCCCACCCGCCGCGGCGCGGCGCAGATGAGCGTCGACCTCGACCAGTCCAGCCAGCTGGGCTTCGCCGGCACCGCCAAGGCCTCCAGCACCACCAACAACCGTGGCACCGGTGCCATCACCCAGCCCGACCTGAAGAGCGCCCCCTCGCCGGTGAACACCGCCGATTTCGGCCGGCTGTTCGGCAGCTCGGGTCTGAAGTTGACGTTCGGTTCCGCCACCGGGACCTTGACCGGCACCCTGCCCACCGGTGCGACCCTGAGCTATGTGTCGCCGTCGACGACCGGCCTGACCTCGGGGCAGACCAACACGCTGCGCCTGCAGTACACCGATCCGACCACCAACAACAGCTACAGCTACGACTTCAACATCAGCGGCGTGCCGCAGGACGGTGACAGCTTCACCCTCGGCACCAACAATGGCGCCGTCTCCGATAACCGCAACGCCCTGAACCTGGTGGCGCTGCAGACCAAGAACACCATGGGTGGCTTCGGTACCACCGGCACCACCTACAACAACGCCTATGGCGGTCTGGTGGAGCGGGTCGGCACCCTGACCGCCCAGGTCCGCGTGGACTCCGCCGCCAGCGAGACCGTGCTCAAGCAATCCGAGGACAACCGCGACTCCCTGTCCGCCGTGAACCTGGACGAAGAGGCGGCCAAGCTCGTCCAGTTCCAGCAGTACTACGGCGCCTCGGCGCAGGTCATCAAGATCGCCCAGTCGTTGTTCGACACCCTGATCGGCGCCTTCAGATAAGGAACCCGCCCATGCGTATTTCCACCGTCCAGGCTTTCAACAACGGCATCACCGGCCTGCAGAGCAACTATGGCGACGTCAGCCGTACCCAGGAGCAGATCAGCACCGGCAAGAAGATCCTCACCCCGGCGGACGACCCGGTGGCCTCGATCAAGCTGCTGCAACTGAGCCAGGAGGGGGCGCTCAACGACCAGTACAACAGCGGCATGACCTCGGCCAAGAACGGCCTGAACACCGAGGAAGCCATGTTGACCTCGGTGGAGACCGTGCTGACGCGCATCCGCGAGATCGCCGTCCAGGCCGGCAACGGTGCCCTCGACCCGACCGACCGGGCCTCCCTGGCCAAGGAGGTCGGACAGCGCGAGGACGAACTGATGAACCTGATGAACAGCAAGGACGCCAGTGGCAAGTACCTGTTCTCCGGGTCCATGGGCGATACCCAGCCCTATGTGCGCAATGCCGATGGTACCTACAGCTACAACGGCGACGAAGGCCAGCGCAGCGTACAGATCGCCAGCTCCACCTTCGTACCGGTCAGCGACAGCGGCAAGGATGCCTTCGAGAACAACTTCAACGCCAACCGCGTGGATACCGCCAAGTCGGCGACCAATACCGGTACCGGCCGGATCTCTCTCGGCCTGGTGGAGGACAAGGGCGCCTATGACTCCACCTTCCCGGCCAGCAGCCCGCCGGTGGCCACCGATGGGGTCGGCATCCATTTTCTGGATGACAAGAAATACGTCATCTACGACCTGGCGAATCCGCCTACCGCCGCCCAGTGGGCCGCCTACGATCCAGCCAGCCCGCCCGCCGGCCAACTCAAGGCCGACAGTCTGAGCAGCACGGCGGAGTCCAGTCGTTTCGTGACCTATGGTGGCGTCAAGGTACAAATGGATGGCGCCCCGGCGGCTGGAGACGAATTCAAGATCACCCGCGACACCGCCAACGAAAAGCGCAGCCTGCTCAACGTCGTCTCCGACCTGCGCAAGGCCCTGGAGAACGGTGATGGCAGTACCGAGGGCGTCTACCAGATCCGCGACAGCGCCGCCGTGGCCCTGAGCAACCTGGACACCGCCTATACCCAGGTCGACGGCATCCGTGGCAAGGTCGGCGCGCGTCTCAACGTGATCGACTCCACCAGCGACTTCATCGCCAACGTCACCCTGGTCAACAAGTCGGTGCAGTCCGACCTCGAGGATCTCGACTATCCTGAAGCCCTGTCGCGCTACGCCCTGCAGAACACCGTACTGCAGGCGTCGCAGCAGAGCTTCGTGAAGATCGCCCAGCTGAGCCTGTTCAAGTACCTCTGATGACTTCCCGCTTCCACTGAATTGGCCGGCTTCTTGCTGCTACTCTTCCGTTAGGCTCGCTGTGACGGTTTTCCGCCGGTTGGCCGCTCGATTCATCGCGAAGGGATAGCAAAATGTTTGATGGCATGTCGATCTTCATCTCGGGCGGCACCGGCTCCTTCGGTCGAGCCTTCGTCAAGCGCCTGCTGAGCGACTACCGGCCCAAGCGGGTAGTGGTCTTCTCCCGCGACGAACTCAAGCAGTACGAGATGAGCCAGGAATTCGACGCGCCCTGCATGCGCTACTTCCTGGGTGACGTGCGTGACGAACAGCGCCTGCAGCAGGCCATGCGCGGTATCGACCTGGTGGTGCATGCCGCGGCGTTGAAGCAAGTACCGGCGGCTGAATACAACCCTACCGAATGCATTCGTACCAATGTCAACGGCGCGGAGAACATCATCGCCGCCGCGCTGCAGAACGGGGTGAAGAAGGTCATTGCGCTGTCCACCGACAAGGCGGCCAGCCCGATCAATCTCTATGGCGCGACCAAGTTGCTGTCGGACAAGCTGTTCGTCGCCGCCAACAACATCGCCGGCAGTCGTGATACCTCCTTCGCCGTGGTGCGCTATGGCAACGTGGTCGGCTCGCGAGGCTCGGTGCTACCGCTATTCCGCAAGCTGATCGCCAATGGCGTCACGGAGCTGCCCATCACCGATGCGCGCATGACGCGCTTCTGGATCACCCTCGATGAAGGCGTGGATTTCGTGATGCGCAGCTTCGAGCGGATGCAGGGGGGCGAGCTGTTCGTACCCAAGATTCCCTCGGCGCGCATCGTCGATCTGGCCACGGCGCTGGCGCCGGAGCTGGCGCAGCGCCAAGTGGGTATTCGCCCTGGCGAGAAGCTGCACGAGATGATGATCTCGCGGGACGACAGTCCTCATACGCTGGAATTCTCCAGGCACTATGTCATCACCCCGGCCATGAGTTTCAACCTGCCTTGCGACTATTCCCGCGACGGCCTGGGTGAGCAGGGGCTGCCGGTCGAGCCTGGTTTCGAATACCTGTCCGATAGCAACCCGCAGTATCTGGATGTCGCGGCCCTGCGCCAGTTGGTCGAGCGCTGCCCATGAGCGGCATTCCCTATGGCCGGCAATCCATCAGCGAGGACGACATCGCCGCGGTTACCGCGGTATTGCGCTCGGACTGGTTGACGCAAGGCCCGATGATCGAGCGCTTCGAGCAGGCGGTGGCGCAACGTTGCGAGGCGGCCCATGGGGTGGCCGTGTGCAATGCCACAGCCGCGTTGCATATCGCCTGCCTGGCGCTGGATCTGGGGCCGGGCGATCTGCTCTGGACCTCGCCCAATACCTTCGTCGCCAGTGCCAACTGCGCACGTTACTGTGGCGCCGAGGTCGATTTCATCGACATCGATCCGCTCACCCTGAACCTCAGTGTCACGGCGCTGGCGGCCAAGCTCGAACGCGCCGAGCGGGCAGGGCGCCTGCCCAAGATCCTGGTACCCGTGGCCTTCGCCGGGCAAAGCTGCGACATGGCGGCGATTCGGGCGCTGGCGGGTCGTTACGGCTTCAGGGTGATCGAGGATGCCTCCCATGCCATAGGTGCGCGCTATGCCGGTCGACCGGTTGGCTGCGGCGCCCAGGCCGACATCACGGTGTTCAGTTTCCATCCGGTGAAGATCGTCACCACGGGCGAGGGCGGCCTGCTGACCACCAACGATGCGGAGTTGGCCGAGCGCCTACGACGACTGCGTAGCCATGGCATCACCCGGGATCCCGCGCTGCTGCAGGCCCGAGAGCAGGGTGGCTGGTACTACGAGCAGTTGGAGTTGGGCTTCAACTACCGCATGACCGATATCCAGGCGGCCCTGGGGTTGTCGCAGCTCGACCGCCTGGAGCCCTTCATCGCGCGCCGGCGTGCTCTGGTCGCGCGCTACCGTGATCGGCTGGCGGCCTTGCCGGTGGGGCTCATCGCCGATCAGGCCCTGGCCGAGTCCGCCTGGCACCTCTTCCCCATCCGAGTCGACGAGACCCAGCGCGACCGGGTCTTCGCCGGGATGCGAGCCGCCGGCATCGGCGTCAACCTGCACTACATTCCGGTACATCTGCAGCCCTATTACCAGGCGCTGGGTTTCCAGCAGGGCGATTTCCCCGAGGCTGAGCGCTACTACGCCCAGGCCATGAGCCTGCCGCTGTACGCCGACCTCAGCGAGGAGCAGCAGGATAGGGTGGTGAAGCGTTTGGCTGGCCTGCTCGATAGCGGGGTGGCTCGATGCGGATGGTGAAGCTGCGAGAGGTTCTGCTGTGCCCCTGCCGGCGCTGCCTGTGCATCGGGGGGCACCTATGAGAGCCGTAGCGATTATTCCTGCTCGCGGCGGCAGCAAGCGCATTCCGCGTAAGAACATCCGCTTGTTTCACGGTCGTCCCATGATCGCCTATTCGATCGAAGCAGCTCTGCGAAGTGGCTTGTTCGGGCGTGTGGTGGTCAGTACCGATGATGCAGAGATTGCCGATGTCGCCCTGCGTTATGGGGCCGAAGTTCCCTTTGTAAGGCCTGCCGAGCTGGCCAATGACTACGCAGGTACCCTTGCGGTCATCCAGCATGCGCTGAATGAGCTACAGAAGGCAGGCTGCCATCCGGATTACACCTGCTGCCTCTACGCCACAGCCCCCTTTGTCCAGGTGAGCGACCTGGCTGCAGGGCTGGCGTTGCTCGAGACGCGAGTCGACAAGGCTTATGCCTTCACTGTCGCGGACTTTCCGGCCCCGGTGCAGCGTGCGTTACGAATGACAACAGACGGCAGTCTTGAGTCGCTCTATCCGCAATATCGGGAGACCCGTTCTCAGGATCTCGAACCCGCCTTTCACGATGCTGGCCAGTTCTACTGGGGAAGAGCCTCGGCCTGGTTGCGGGGTGAGCCTTTGCATGGCGTGAAGTCGCTACCCCTGCGCCTACCGCGCTACCAGGTCCAGGATATCGATACCCTGGATGACTGGTACCGAGCGGAGCTGATCTATACCGCTTGGCGAGCTAGGGTTTCTGAATGCGCATCCTGATCAGGGCCGATGCTTCGCTGCGAATCGGTACCGGCCACGTCGTGCGTTGTCTTACGCTGGCGGACGCGCTGGCGACGATGGGCTGCGCGGTGCATTTCGCTTGTCGTGTGGGGCCAGGTCATGCACTCGCGGAAATCGAGTCGCGTGGCTATCCGGTACATGGACTGTCGGTCCTGGATCAGCGTGACGATCCCGAATCACCATTGCCCTGGGCAGAGGACATGGATTGTCTGCTACGAGTCTTGCCCGACGAACTCGATTTCGACTGGTGCGTGGTGGATCACTACGGCCTGGGGGTGGACTGGGAGCGCGCGATCAGGCGTCGCGCGAGGCGCGTCCTGGCGATAGACGACTTGCCACGACGTCAGCACGCGGTGGATCTGCTGCTGGATCAGAATCTCACTGCCTTCACTCGACCGGAAATGGCTTCGAGCGAAAGCGGACGGACATTGTTCGGACCGCGATTCGCATTGCTGCGGCCGGCATTCCTGGGAAGGGAAACTCCCCTAAGATCGACGGTCGAGCGGGTACTGGTGAACTTCGGTGGCGTGGATGCCAAGGGTGAGACGTTCAAGGTCCTGGAGGCATTGGCCGACTTTCCAACGTTGCAGGTCGATATCGTCGCTGGCTCGGCCAACCCGGCGTTCGACAGACTTCAACAGCTCACGGCGAAGCACTCGCACTGGCGTTTGCAGCGACATGTAGAGGATTTCGCGGCGCTCATGGCCGCTGCCGATCTCTGTATCGGGGCAGGCGGCAGTAGTACCTGGGAGCGTGCCGCCCTGGGGCGACCGACTCTCTGTGTGGCTCTCGCGCCGAACCAGCAGGGCAATGCCGCGTCGCTGGCGGAGCGCGGCGCTCATCTGTACCTCGGCGAGGCCGAAACGCTCGAGGTTGCCGATTATCGTGCGGCCGTACGTACGCTTCTGCTGAGCAATGAGCTGCGGCGCAGTCTCGCCGCGCAATCAAAGGCGCTGGTGGACGGGCGGGGAACCATCCGCGTGACCACGGCCATGCTTGGCCAGGATCTTCGACTGCGTCCGGCCACTGCAGATGATGCCCGGCTGCTCTACGATGGACGTAATGCCGAGGTGGTTCGTCGAGCCTCCCTGAACACGAACCCGCTCTCCTGGGATGACCATCTTGGCTGGCTGACCCGAACCCTGGCCGACACCGAAGGACAACTGCTACTGATCGCGTCCTTTCTCGACGCCCCTGTTGGGGTTATACGTTTCCAGCGACGCTCTGCAAAGATCGCGGAGGTCTCGCTCTATCTCCTGGAAGGGCGGCTAGGTGCAGGATGGGGAATGCTGCTTTTGCAGACCGGAGAAGACTATCTCGCCAACCATGGGTGGGAGATCGAAGAGATCGAGGCGCGAGTGCGTAACGACAATCCTGCCTCGCTACGACTCTTTCAACAGGCCGGCTATCAGCCGCGCCTTCATCAACTCTACCGTCCTTTGCGGGGAGGCTGTCGATGAGTGAATTTCGTATCGGTGAGCGGCTAATCGGCCGTGAAGCTCCCCCTTTCATAATTGCCGAAATGAGCGGCAACCATAATCAATCTCTGGAGCGTGCGTTCGCCATCGTCGAGGCAGCCGCTGCCGCGGGTGCCCATGCCATCAAGCTGCAGACCTACACTGCCGATACCATGACGCTGGATCTGGACGAAGGGGAGTTCCACGTTTCCGATCCGAATAGTCTTTGGCAGGGCACCTCCCTGTATCGCCTGTATGAGCAGGCATACACGCCCTGGGAGTGGCATGAGCCCTTGTTCGCGCGCGCGGCGGAACTTGGGTTGCTGGCGTTTTCCACGCCCTTCGATGCCAGCGCCGTCGATTTTCTCGAGCGTCTTTCGGTACCGGCCTACAAGATTGCCAGCTTTGAAAATACGGATCTCCCGCTGATCGCTCGGGTAGCCGCTACGGGCAAGCCACTGATCATTTCCACCGGCATGGCCTCAATCGCGGAATTGGATGCCGCCGTCACCACGGCCCGTCAGGCTGGATGCCAAGACCTGGTGTTACTCAAGTGCACCAGCACCTACCCAGCCTCTGCAGCTGACAGCCATTTGCGTACCCTGCCGCATCTGCGAGATCTGTTCGGCTGTGAGGTAGGACTTTCCGATCATACCGGCGGTATCGGTGCGGCCGTCGCCGCAGTCGCGCTCGGGGCTACGGTCATCGAGAAGCACTTCACCCTGGATCGCGCTGACGGCGGTGTTGATGCGGCTTTTTCTCTGGAGCCCGATGAACTTCGTAGCTTGGTTACCGAGACCGAACGGGCCTGGCAGGCATTGGGTGGAATCCGTTATGGCGTTCAGGCGGCCGAGCGACCATCGCTGCAGTTTCGTCGTTCGCTATACGTGGTGAAGGATCTCGGGGCGGGCGAGATCCTTACGCCCGGGCACGTCAGGTCGATACGTCCGGGACTCGGGCTCGCCCCTGCTCATCTAGACGAGGTGATAGGCCGGCGAGCGCGGCAGGCCATTCCTCGTGGTACCCCTCTTGCTTGGAGCTTGCTGCAATGAGTGCTAACACTACCCAGGCTGCCGGCCATACTCCGCACGCTGCCCTGATCAACTGGAAAACCCACGCCTGGACTGATCCAGGGATGGTTTCCTGGTATTCGCAGCGAATGGTCGAGAATAGCGGCACCAATCAGCTCAAGCATCTGCTGGAGATCGATCTGATTCGGCGAAACGTCAGCGGAAAGCAGGTCGTCGATGTGGGGACGGGTACGGGCCGGGCGGCCATTGCCCTGGCGCGCGACGGTTACCAGGTGACCGGTGTGGATAGCTCCCAGGCGATGCTGGACGAAACGCGCCGTCTGGCCGAGGAACTGACCCTCGATCTTCGGCAGGGCGACCTATTGGCGCTACCCTGTACTGACGGCAGTGCCGACACCGTGGTCGCTCTCAACGTCCTGGTGCATTTTCCCAATTGGCGTGAAGCCCTGACGGACTGGCTGAGGGTCGTGCGGCCGGGGGGGCGGATTCTATTTGATATACATTCCCTGGCCAACGCTCATTATGCATTCGGTCAGGATCCTGCTTCGTGGCCGGAGCCCCTGACGCGAAGCTCAGACCCTAAAGACTTCATGCATTTCAATATGCGGGTCACTGCCGAAGAGATCGTCGAGTTCGCAACGGATCACCAGCTGTGTGTCCGCGGTATTCATCCGTATGGTGCTTTTCTGTCCGCAGGAAATGTCAACTGGAAATTATGGCGTTCACTTGAGCTGAACCGCAGATGGCAACGGTTGCAAAGTTGGATCGCCAAGGATTCTGCACTGTTTCAGCTCAATCTGTTTATCGAGCAGGCGCTGATCGAACATCTCGCTCCCTCGATGGCTGGGCGGCTCTTTGTCGTCCTGGAGAATCGTCATGATCCGTCAGCCAACGAAGCTTTCATTGAAGACTTCAGTGAGCTTGAGAGAGGCTTGCAGGGGCAGGCCGATACCTCGCTACTGGCAAAGCTGCCATTGAGCATTGCCGACTATCATGCCTCCTGGACTGCGCTACTGCCCACGTTACGCTGCCAACATTATCTGTTTCAGGTATTCAAAAGTTTTGCCGAGCATTGGCCTGGATTGGACTGGTTTTCTTTGCTTCCGACCGATATCAGAGAGCTTTTCACTCAGTGGCAGTCCGCTTTGGACATAGATCAGCAAGCGCTTTCGATCGCTCGCCATTGGGCCGATGGGCTTACCGTACCTTCCGGGCTTCAGCGGGAAATAGCCGCCGGTGCTCAATACAACCTGGTTGAGCAGCTGCTTAGGCAGCACTATGGCTGCTTCAGCGGAGTGAGAACATGATGCGCCAGGCAATCGTCAGTTTGCTGTGGGGAGCCCAGCGCGAGGCCCTGCTTCGTTTCGTCAGAACGCAAGGGCCAATGACCGTTTTCAGCCTTTCATCCCTGATCGACGCAGATATCGAGCGAGCGCTGGCGGAAACCGGTTCCGAAGTGGTCGACCTAGTGGGGCTGCTGGATGTGGAGCAGCAACGGCATGTCCTGCAGAACGCTGAACTGGACTGGAGCAGTCTGGAAAGCGGCCTCACTCACGAGCACCTGCGGCAGGCGTTGGGAGATTTGGCGCATCCGGGCTTGACGAAGATCATCCTGGAAACGCTTCAGGCTGATTTGCCGACGGTACTCCTGCTGACAGCCGCCCTGAATCGTGCAGCAGAGCAGCATGCCATCGGGTTGGTAGTGGTCAACGAGGATATGCAGGCTTCTGCCAAGACGGTAGTCAATTGGGCCGTACAGAAAGATATTCCTAGTCTCCATCTCGCCCACGCACTGGCCCTGTCCGAGCCCTATACCGTCCACGCCCATCTACAGGCTGATGTTTTGGCGGTGTACGGAGAGCGAGGCTGTGAAGGATATCTCGACATAGGGATACCTCCGGAGCGCATCAGGGTAACCGGTAATCCGGCATGGGACGGTTACCTGCAATGGCGCGGTCAGCGGCCTCAGGCCCGCGAGATGTTGTGTCAGCGCTATGGCTATCCCGTCAATCGTCCGATCGTCGTCTTCGGTAGCACCTGGGCCGCCAATCTGACTGCGCTCGGCGACGAGCACCTGTATGGCAACACGCTACGGGTCTTTATCGATGCCTGCGAACAACTGCGTCGAGCAGGCTGGGACTTCGCGGCAGTCATCAAGGATCGTCCTGCCAATGCCCACTTTGGGACACAGCGTGTTGAGGAGCTTCTCGCCGAGTTGGGGGCGAACTCCGCGCACTATTTGCATACCAGCGAGAATGGCCGCGAGTGGCTCCTGGCGGCTGACGTACTGATCGCCATGGACTCCAACTACAGCGTAGAGGCCATGTTGGCGGGTACGCCGGCCATCAATCTCGTCAACCAGCCTGGCGTATTGCTTGGGCCGAGTTTTGATGCGGCATCCGGGGTTCTGGAGGTCGAGCCGTCGGAGTTGGCTACGGCCCTGGCCTCCTTGCTTGGCGACAACGAGCGACGTCGCGCCATGGTTGCCGAAATGCAGGCCCGCGCGGGCTACTACAACCTGGGTGTCGATGGCTTGGCAACTGACCGGGTCGCGGCACTCATGCAGGAGATGATCGCTGGAGCGGCGGCTGTCGAATCCTATGTGTGGCAGACCCATCTGGATGTGAGCGTCAGCGATGTCGAGGCCGCCTACCACCAAGCGCCCCGTGAAGAGCTGATCGGCGCGTTCGCCACGCCGCCCCGTTTCCTGCTTGACGTGGGTTGCGCAGCAGGGGCGACCAGTGGGCTATTCAAGCAGCGCCATCCTCACTCGCGGGTTTGGGGCATCGAAGTCAACGAATCCGCCGCGCAGATCGCGGGTCAGCGGCTCGACAGGGTACTGGTCGGCAAGTTCGAAGACTTCGATCTCCAGGCCGAAGGCATAGAAGCCGGAACGCTGGATGGGGTGATCCTCGGGGATGTCCTGGAGCATCTCTACAATCCATGGGCGGTGATGAAGGCCTTGCAGCCCCTGTTGTCGCCTGATGCGCAACTGGTGATCTCGATTCCCAACGTGCGTAACCTTTGGCTGATGTCGGAACTGGCACAAGGCTATTGGAAATATGAAGGCTCGGGTCTGCTTGATGTCACCCACATTCGCTTCTTCACCCTGGCTGAATTTCGGCGCTTTCTCTATGAAACGGGTTATCACACCGAAACGCTAAATTATCTCCTCGATGGTCGTGTCGCTCAAGCCTATTACGAAAACAAGGATAAGCACGATGTAACCTTGCAGGTCGGCAACATGACGTTGCAGCACTTGCAGCCAGAGGATGTTGGCGAACTGTGCAGTCTGCAGTTTCTCATTCGCGCTCGACCCGGTAGGGATTCCGGCGACTTGTCCAGACGTTACGTCAAGGGGACACCCGTCGCCACGGACGCTTCCTCGCAGGTGGCGCCCTTTGTCGCCCAGCCTTTTGCTGCTGCGGCCCAGGAAGCCCCGGTCATTCAATATACCGACTGGCTCGCAGCCAGACGCTCGAGCCCCACCCGTCTTGATGTTTACCACCAGGCGATAATTCAGGATGCGCAACTGCATTTTCTCGTGGTGATCGTGGGCGAGGCATCGCTGGCGGAGGTGACGCTGTCTTCGTTGAAAGAGCAGCATTACCCGCGTTTCACGACGGTCCGGTTGGAACAGTCTATTGCCGACTTGGCGAGCTGGCAGGCGGCATTGGCGAACAGCGAAGCGGCTTGGTCCTTGAAAATCGCCGCGGGTGATCGCCTCGAACCTGAAGCTCTGTTGCGGCTAGCCGAGCGCATTCTGGTATCCGGGAATGTGCATGCGTGCTATGTCGATGAAGATCACCTCGCCGACAGTGGTCCTGAATGTCCGATCTTCAAAGCGGCCTTCAATCTGGATCTGCTGCGCAGCTATCCCTATACCGGTCCGCTGCTGGCCATCAGTCGTGAGGCGTTGCTGGCATCCACCGCCAGCGTCCCTGCGCCTGGCGTGGCGCTGGTCCAGGACCTGCTGCTGCAGGTGGTCGAGCGTCACGGTGTCACGGCCATTGCCCATCTGCCGGACGTGTTGCATCACTCGTCGCAGACCTTTCCCGACTGGCTGCAGCAATGCGAACCGGCGGCGACCCATGGCATCGTCCGCGCGCACCTGGCGCGCCTGGGCGTACCGGCGGAGGTCAGCGCGGGTGCCCTGCCATGCGTGAGCCGTATTCAGTACCTGAGCGATCACCAGCCGCTGGTATCCATCCTGATCGAGGCTCAGGGGCCGCTGGAAGAACTGGGCCGCTGCCTGGAATCCATCCTGGGTGGCACCGCCTATCCGCATTACGAAATCCTCGTCGGCCGCCCAGCGAACGTCGCGGCCGATATCTGTCTCTGGCTCGATGAACTGGTGACGCTGGGCCTGGAGCAACTGAGGGTCATCCCTGCCGATGGGCCCCGGCCGCTGGCCCAGGCTGCCAAGGGCGAGTACCTGCTCTGGCTCAGTGCCGGTTGCCTGAGCATCAAGGCGTCCTGGCTGGACGAGCTGGTCAACCAGGCGCGGCGTCCGGAGGTCGGCGTGGTTGGCGCCAAGTTGCTGGATCGTGAAGGCAAGGTCGCCATGGCCGGGCTGGTGCTCGGTCTACGCGGGCCGGCCAGCAGCCTCTTCCAGGGTGAACCTGACGATCGCGCGGGTTATCTCTACCGGCAGCAGGTGGTGCAGAACTTCAGTGCCGTCAGCGGCCGTTGCCTGCTGGTGCGGGCGGAGGTATTCCACGCCATCCCCGATTGCGGTTCCTTCGCCACCCAGCCCTTCGCCGATGTCGAGTTCTGTCTGCAAGTCGGCCAGGCCGGCTACCTGGTGGTCTGGACGCCCTATGCGCGGCTCGGTTGGGAGTCACAGCAGGGTTTCGACGAAGCGGACCTGAAGAGCGCGGAAACACGGCTTTATCAGCGCTGGTCGCCAGTGCTCGGGAGCGATCCGGCGTACAACGCCAACCTCGCACTCGATCAAGCCGATTTCACCATGGAACTCGATGCCGACAATTTGTGGCGTCCGCTGTCCTGGCGCCCCTTGCCCGTTATCCAGGTTCTACCCGGCGACCGTTGGGGATGTGGGCACTACCGGATGATCCAGCCGTTTCAGGCGATGCGATCCGCCTTGTTGGTCGATGGGATTCATCAGGAGCGCTATCTTGAGCCCGTCAATCAGGCTCGCATCCAGGCGGACAGCATCGTCGTCCAGCGCCAGATCACCGATTCCCAGCTGGAGGCCTTGCAGTCGCTCAAGCGCAACACCTCGTCTTTTCTCGTCTATGACTTGGACGACCTGCTCGGGAATATCCCGCTCAAGAGCATCCATCGCGAATCCTTCCAGCCGCCGCAAGTCACCCGAGCGATACGCCAGGCGCTGTCGATCGTGGATCGTCTGACGGTGTCCACTGAGCCGTTGGCAGAGGAAATGCGCGGACTCCATCCGGACATCCGTGTCGTCCCCAATCGCTTGCCTGTGCAGTGGTGGGGAGACCTGCAGAGTGGACGACGGGAGGGGCGTCCCCGGGTCGGTTGGGCGGGAGGTTCAAGTCATGCAGGCGATCTCGGGATCGTGGTCGACGTGATGAAGGAGCTGGCGGGGGAGGTGGACTGGGTGTTTCTTGGCATGAGTCCGCCCGGTGCGCCGCCGCATGAATTCCATCAAGGCGTCGAAATCGAAGCCTTCCCGGCCAAGCTCGCGAGTCTGGACCTGGATCTGGCCATCGCCCCCCTGGAAATCAATTCCTTCAACCGGTGCAAGAGCAATCTAAGGCTGCTGGAACTCGGCGCCTGCGGTTATCCCGTCGTGGCCACCAATATCGAGCCTTACCGCTGTGGTCTGCCAGTGACCCTGGTCCGCAACAAGTACAAGGATTGGCTGGATGCCATTCGTGAGCACCTGGCGGATCGAGAAGGCTCGCGGACGCTGGGAGCCGAATTGCGCGCCGCCGTTCACCGCGACTGGATGCTGGAGGGGGACAACTTGCTGGCGTGGCGAGCAGCCTGGTTACCCGACTGATCGCGCTGCAGCACGGCGCGCTGCCGTCCGCGCCTGCCTGCCACCTGCCAAGCGCCCGTCTTTCGGGCGCTTTTCATTTCACCGGACGCTCACGACCGCGCACCGCAGGCGGCGGCGTCTGTGATTCGCGCAAATTGTCTCGTGCGGGCTAAATAAATCGCCACTCCGGTCGATAACCCTTCTGCACGGATCGGAAGATCGCTTGCTGTCAAGCTTCTGGCGAAAAAAGTCGCTAAAAATTCTAAAGGTTTGACGATAAGCACCGATAAATATCTTGAATGCGAATTACCGGGGCGCCTGAGCAAGCAGGTCCCACTCGCATGCTCAGGCAAACAAGGTTCTACTGGAGGACGCCACCATGGCCCTTACCGTCAATACCAACATCCCGTCTCTGAACACCCAGCGCAACCTGCAGAATGCGTCCAGCTCCCTGGCCACTTCCATGCAGCGCCTGTCCACCGGTAGCCGCATCAACAGCGCCAAGGACGACGCCGCCGGCCTGCAGATTTCCAACCGTCTGACCAACCAGATCAACGGCCTGAACCAGGCGACGCGCAACGCCAACGACGGTATCTCGCTGTCGCAGACCGCTGAAGGCGCCATGCAGCAGTCCACCAACATCCTGCAGCGTATCCGCGACCTGGCCGTGCAGTCCGCCAACGGCTCCAACAGCGATGCCGACCGTGCTGCCCTGCAGAAGGAAGTGACCGCGCAGCAGAACGAACTGACCCGTATCGCCCAGACCACCACCTTCGGTGGCCGCAAGCTGCTGGACGGCTCCTTCGGTACCACCAGCTTCCAGATCGGTGCCAATGCCTACGAAACCATCGACGTCACCCTGAAGGACACCTCGGCCACCGCCCTGGGCTCCAACCAGGTGGGCAGCGGTGCCAGCACCACCGCCGGCAGCGTAGTGGCCGGTAGCGGCGGCGCCCTGACCGCCAGCGGCAGCATCACCCTGGTGGGTGGTGGCAAGAGCACGGCGGTGACCTACGCCTCCGGTGACTCCGCCAAGACCATCGCCGGCAACATGAACGGCCAGATCCCGGGCCTCACCGCCTCGGCGCGGACCGTCGTCACCGTGACCGACACCATCTCCAGCGGCTCGGCCAACATGACCATGAACGTCGGCGGTAACTCGCTGAGCCTGGTGGGCGTGACCAGCACCAAGGACATGGCCGACCAGATCAATGCCAACGCTGCCAAGCTGGGCGTGACCGCCAACTACGACACCCAGGCCAAGAAGCTGACCATCACCTCGGCGACCGGTGACAACATCACCTTCGGCAGCGATACCAACGGTGCCACGGGCAACATCAACGTCGCCTCGCAGAAATCCGACGGTACCTTCAGCACCGCGGTCGATGTGCGGGCCACCGGTGGCCAGGCCATGGGCTACGTCAAGCTGGACTCGCCGACCACCTTCGCCATGACCGGCAGTACCACGGCGATCTTCGGCAGTAGCGCGTCCTCGCTGAGCAAGGTGTCCGACGTCGACATCTCCACGGCTGACGGTGCCCAGAAAGCCCTGTCGGTGATCGACCAGGCCCTGGCCAACATCGACAGCCAGCGTGCCGACCTCGGTGCGGTGCAGAACCGCTTCGACAACACCATCAGCAACCTGACCAACATCTCGGAGAACGCCACCTCCGCCCGCAGCCGCATCAAGGACACCGACTACGCCGCGGAAACCGCGAACCTGTCGAAGAACCAGGTGCTGCAACAGGCCGGTACCGCGATCCTGGCCCAGGCCAAGCAGCTGCCGCAGTCGGTACTCAGCCTGCTCCAGTAAGGCGCGGCGGTAGACACAGGGAGAAGGGGGTAACCCCTTCTCCCTTTTTGGCATCAATGTTTCGAGCGAAGCCCTGATCCCTCGCGGAAAGCTGCCGAAACGCACCTTGGCCTGTTGCCTGGTGACGAGCCGTGGAGCCGTCAAGCGCGGATGTTCGAGGATGGTGGCCGGCAAAAAGCCATCATGCAGAACTAAAGTTTCGACGCATGACGCCGATACATTCCATGAGTGTGAAATACAGGGACGCTTGAACCAACCGCTCTAACTAGCGTGTTCAGGCAAACGAGGCTCTACTGGAGGACGCCACCATGGCCCTTACCGTCAATACCAACATTCCTTCGCTGAACACCCAGCGCAACCTGCAGAACGCGTCCAGCTCCCTGGCCACTTCCATGCAGCGCCTGTCCACCGGTAGCCGCATCAACAGCGCCAAGGACGACGCCGCCGGCCTGCAGATTTCCAACCGTCTGACCAACCAGATCAACGGCCTGAACCAGGCGACGCGCAACGCCAACGACGGTATCTCGCTGTCGCAGACCGCTGAAGGCGCCATGCAGCAGTCCACCAACATCCTGCAGCGTATCCGCGACCTGGCCGTGCAGTCCGCCAACGGCTCCAACAGCGATGCCGACCGTGCTGCCCTGCAGAAGGAAGTGACCGCGCAGCAGAACGAACTGACCCGTATCGCCCAGACCACCACCTTCGGTGGCCGCAAGCTGCTGGACGGCTCCTTCGGTACCACCAGCTTCCAGATCGGTGCCAATGCCTACGAAACCATCGACGTCACCCTGAAGGACACCTCGGCCACCGCCCTGGGCTCCAACCAGGTGGGCAGCGGTGCCAGCACCACCGCCGGCAGCGTAGTGGCCGGTAGCGGCGGCGCCCTGACCGCCAGCGGCAGCATCACCCTGGTGGGTGGTGGCAAGAGCACGGCGGTGACCTACGCCTCCGGTGACTCCGCCAAGACCATCGCCGGCAACATGAACGGCCAGATCCCGGGCCTCACCGCCTCGGCGCGGACCGTCGTCACCGTGACCGACACCATCTCCAGCGGCTCGGCCAACATGACCATGAACGTCGGCGGTAACTCGCTGAGCCTGGTGGGCGTGACCAGCACCAAGGACATGGCCGACCAGATCAATGCCAACGCTGCCAAGCTGGGCGTGACCGCCAACTACGACACCCAGGCCAAGAAGCTGACCATCACCTCGGCGACCGGTGACAACATCACCTTCGGCAGCGATACCAACGGTGCCACGGGCAACATCAACGTCGCCTCGCAGAAATCCGACGGTACCTTCAGCACCGCGGTCGATGTGCGGGCCACCGGTGGCCAGGCCATGGGCTACGTCAAGCTGGACTCGCCGACCACCTTCGCCATGACCGGCAGTACCACGGCGATCTTCGGCAGTAGCGCGTCCTCGCTGAGCAAGGTGTCCGACGTCGACATCTCCACGGCTGACGGTGCCCAGAAAGCCCTGTCGGTGATCGACCAGGCCCTGGCCAACATCGACAGCCAGCGTGCCGACCTCGGTGCGGTGCAGAACCGCTTCGACAACACCATCAGCAACCTGACCAACATCTCGGAGAACGCCACCTCCGCCCGCAGCCGCATCAAGGACACCGACTACGCCGCGGAAACCGCGAACCTGTCGAAGAACCAGGTGCTGCAACAGGCCGGTACCGCGATCCTGGCCCAGGCCAAACAATTGCCGCAATCGGTGCTCAGCCTGCTGCAGTAAGGCAGGGCGTCGGTCTAGGCAGGGAGAAGGGGGACGCCTCTTCTCCCTTTCACGCGTTGTGAGGACATAATCATGGATATCGTCAAGATCACGGGTTTCGCAGCTGCAACCCCCTATGGCGCTCAATCCGGCTCCCAGGCCGCGACGGCCGTCACCCCTCCGGCATCTGTCAGCCCTTCGGCTTCTTCGGAAGACGCCAAGGTCGGTCAGGCTGAAAAGGAGAAAGCCGACAAGCCGGAGGACGGCAACGTCGACGATGCGCTTTCCAAGCTCAAGACCAAGTTCCAGGAAGATCACCGCAATCTGGATTTCAGTATCGACGACTCCACTGGTGAGGTGGTGGTCAAGGTGCTGGACGGCGAATCCGGCAAGCTCATTCGGCAGATGCCCAGTGAGGAAGTGCTCAAGCTGGCCAAGCAGCTGGATGATATGCGTAGTCTGATGTTCAAGGCCGAAGCCTAGTTGGCGCGGAACTTGTATTGGATCAATGGGAGTAGGGACGGCGACGTAACGTTGGCGCAGGAGATCTGAAATGGCAGGTATCAGTGGGATTGGCGGCTCGGGGCTGGACATCGACTCCATCGTCAGCAAGATGGTGGCGGCGGAGAAGGCGCCCAAGCAGGATCAGTTGACCGCGACGCAGAGCAAGGCGACCGCGCAGCTCACCGCTGTGGGTTCGTTGAAGAGCGCCATCAGCGATTTCCAGACCGCGCTGACCACGCTCAACAGTCCTACCAGCTTCCAGGCGCGTGCCGTCACGCTGTCGAAAAGTGACTACCTCACGGCCACTGCCAGCCCCAGCGCCAGCATCGGCAGCTACCAGGTCGAGGTCACGCAGCTGGCCAGCAGCAGCAAGGTGGCCCTGGCGGCCTTGCCGGCCACCTCTACGTCCACTTCCAGCACCGGCGCTACCACCACGTCTCCTTCCACCTTCGGCAAGGGCACGTTGAGCATCAAGATCGGCGACACCAAGCTGTCGGATATCCAGGTCGATGCCACCAACAACACCCTGAGTGGCATCCGCGATGCCATCAACAAGGCCGGGCAGAGCCAGGGGCTCAGTGCCAACATCGTCAACGACAACTCCGGCGCGCGTCTGGTCCTCAGCAGTACCAAGACCGGTGCTGGCAACGATATCTCCGTTGGCGTGAGTGGCGACGATGGCTCGGGCACCCTGAGCCTGACCAAGCTGGCGTTCAGCCCGTCGGCGGCGCCGACCGATCCGAGCGTGGTCGATCCGCCGGTTCCCAGCGATCCTTCCGCTGCCCGCATGCTGACGCGCGCCAAGAGCGCCGCCATGACCATCGACGGCCTGAAGGTCACCAGCGATTCGAATACCGTTAGCAACGCCGTGGGTGGCTTGAGTTTCACCTTGAAGGCCACCACCACGGCAGGCAGCCCCATGACCGTGGGGGTCAGCCAGGACGAGGCTGGCGTCAAGGGCAACATCAAGGGTTTCGTCGATGCCTATAACAAGCTCATGGGCGTCATCAAGACCCAGACCTCGGTGACGAAGGTGGGCGACAACAGCGCGCCCATCGCCGCCGCCCTGGTCGGCGATGCCACGGCGCGGGGCCTGACCTCCACCATCCGCAACGAACTCAGTACGCTACAGGGCACCGGCTCGGTCAGGGCCTTGGCCGACCTGGGCATCACCACCCAGAAGGATGGCACCCTCGCCATCGATGACACCAAGCTGGGCAGCATGGTGAGCTCCAATTTCAGCGACCTGGCCGGCTTCTTCACCGGCGACCAGGGGATAGCGGCGCGCCTCAAGGGCAAGCTCGATCCCTACACCATGGCCAATGGCATCCTCGAGCAGCGTTCCACCTCCCTGAGCAACACCCTGAAGAGCGTGGACGCCCAGACCGCCACGCTCAATACCCGCATGACGGCGCTGTCGGATCGCCTCTACAAGCAATACAACGCCATGGACCAGCTGTACTCGTCGTTGTCGAGCACCGCGTCCTCGCTCTCCGAACAGCTGGCGGCCATGCCGTTCGCCAACAAGAGCTGAGGGCCGGGCTTCGGCTAATTAGCTCGAGAAAGGTGTCAAGTTCCCCGCGCTCCGACCGATAAAGAGGGTATCGGAAACGCACAGAGGTCGTGACATGAACGCAATGACAGCCATGCGCCAATACCAGCAGGTCGGCCTGCAGGCGCAGGTATTCGAAGCCAGCCCGCATCAACTGATACAGATGCTCATGCAGGGCGCGCTGGACCGTCTGGCCAAGGCACAGGGCGCTCTGGAGCGCGGTTGGCTCTCCGAGAAGGGCGAGCTGATCGGCAAGGCGGTGTCCATCATCGCCGGTCTGAAGGACGTGCTGGATTTCGAGCAGGGCGGCGACATCGCCGTCAACCTCGATCGACTGTACGACTACATGATCCGTCGCCTCAGCGAAGCCAATCGCGAGAACGATCCTGCTATCCTCGAAGAAGTATCCGGCCTGATCCGTGAGATCAAATCCGGCTGGGATGCCATCGCCCCCTGATCTGGAGTCGACCGATGAACGTCGCCATGCAAAAGACCCCGGTAGAGCGCGTCGAGCTCGTCTATGAGCAGATGGCGGCTGCGCTCAAGGCCCGAGACTGGACGCGGATCGCCGAATTGGATCTGGACTGCCGGCTGTTCGTCGACGAAGCCCTGTACGCGACCGGCGACGATGCGCTGGCCTTGCGGGCCAGCCTCGAACGACTGCTGGCGCTCTATGCGTCCATGCTGCAAACCTGCAAGGCCGAGCGAGATGCCGTGGGGGATGAGTTGGCCAAGGTCAACAAGTCGAGCCAGGCAGCCAAGGTGTACCAACTGTTCAGTTGATCAACGTTCGGCTGGCATTTCTGCAAAATTTGGACAATCGAACGTCATAAAATTGACCCCGCCTCACTAATTGTCTTAACTTGCGCAAGATGCCGACCAGTTGGCACTTGGAGCAGGTGAAAACCTGCGCGTAGCGAGACGACAAGCCGGATGAGGCAGGGACATGTGGCGTGAAACCAAGATCCTTCTGATCGACGATGAGACCGAGCGGCGACAGGCCGTATCCATCATCCTCGACTTTCTCGGCGAAGCTCATATCGCCTGCGCCAGTGCCGATTGGCAGTCCTCCCTCGAAGCCCTCGACACCAGCCGCCAGATCGCTTGCGTGCTGGTCGGCCGCGTGGACAGCCGCGGCAACAGCGTGGAGCTGCTCAAGCAGGTGGTCGCCTGGGACGAGATGGTGCCCTTGCTGCTGCTGGGCGAGGCGACCCAGCCGGATTGGCCGGACGACGTCCGCCGCCGCGTGCTGGTCTCCCTCGAATACCCGCTGGCCTACAACAAGCTGCTCGACTCCCTGCACCGGGCCCAGGTCTATCGCGAGATGTACGACCAGGCCCGCGACCGTGGCCGCCAGCGCGAACCGGAGCTGTTCCGCAGCCTGGTCGGCACCAGCCGGGCCATCCAGGGCGTACGCAAGATGATGCAGCAGGTGGCCGATACCGAAGCTACGGTGCTCATCCTCGGCGAGTCCGGCACCGGCAAGGAGGTGGTGGCGCGTAACCTGCACTTCCACTCCAAGCGGCGCGAGGCGCCTTTCGTGCCGGTCAACTGCGGCGCCATTCCGGCGGAGCTGCTGGAAAGCGAGCTGTTCGGTCATGAGAAGGGTGCCTTCACCGGTGCCATCACCAGCCGGGCTGGACGCTTTGAGCTGGCCAACACCGGCACCCTGTTCCTCGACGAGATCGGCGACATGCCGCTGCCCATGCAGGTCAAGCTGCTGCGGGTACTGCAGGAGCGCACTTACGAGCGGGTGGGCAGCAACAAGACCCAGAGCGTGGACGTGCGCATCATCGCCGCGACCCACAAGAATCTGGAGCAGATGATCGCCGCGGGCACCTTCCGCGAAGACCTCTACTATCGCCTCAACGTCTTCCCCATCGACATGGCGCCGCTGCGCGAACGTGCCGAGGACATCCCGCTGCTGATCAACGAGCTGATCGCGCGGATGGAGCACGAGAAACGCGGTTCCATCCGTTTCAACTCGGCGGCCATCATGTCGCTCTGCCGCCATGAATGGCCGGGTAACGTCCGCGAACTGGCCAACCTGGTGGAGCGCATGGCGATCATGCATCCCTATGGCGTGATCGGCGTGGCCGAATTGCCGCTCAAGTTTCGCTACGTGGAGGACGAGGCCGATCCCATGGTCGAGTCGCTGCGCGAGGAACTCCAGGAGCGCGAGGCCATGGCCGGCATCGGTACCCTCGAGGTGTCGTCCTCGGCGCTGCTGCCCAGCGAGGGCCTGGACCTCAAGGATTACCTGGCCAACCTGGAGAAGAGCTTCATCCAGCAGGCGCTGGACGATGCCGGGGGCGTGGTCGCGCGGGCCGCGGAGCGCCTGCGCATTCGTCGGACCACCCTGGTGGAGAAGATGCGCAAGTACGGCATGGGTCGTCGCGACGACGAGTTCGACGAAGAGATCTAGTGTGGTGTTTCAGAGGTTACCTACACAATTTTGGCGGCGCTTTTTGTCCGCAGCGGCGGACCGCCCTGGACGTTGTTGCCACTTCTCGCCATAGCCCTGCCCTGACTCGTCGCGGCGCCTAGTCCATGAACAGAAAATCACTCGCCAATTCTTGCGCGAACTTCTGAAACACCACACTAGCGCGCCTGCAGCGTCGAACGTAGCGACCCAAGGTGGATGACGGCATGGCCTCATCCATCTTCGTTTTTTTGGGGGTTCCGCAAGCGGAAAAGGCGGTGCCGTTTTCCACGTTACGAGGCTTTGCCTGATTCGCGGGTAGGGTGGATGACGGCGTAGCCTCATCCACCTTTTGGTTTGGGCTCTGCACGTGGAAAAGGCTTCGCCGTTTTCCACGCTACGGCGTTTTGGCGTCAGGCCGGCATGGGTCTTGCTCCACCCCGGATAACGTCAATTGTCCGTCGCGAGCCGAAGCCTATGCCTGCTCAAGCACTAGCCCCCTCCGTTGCCGCCGACGCGCCTGCGGACGCCTCCGCCTCGGCGCAGGCCCGTGAGGCCCTGGGGCAGATGTCGCGCCAGCTGAGCGAATCCTTCCAGTTGCTGGAAGCGCGGATGCATTCGCTGCAGGGCGAGCTGGAGTGGGTGTCCGCCCAGCGACTGCAGGAGCTGGCGGAGAAGGAACGCCTGGCCAGTCGGCTACAGAATCTGCTCGATGTGTTGCCGGCCGGCATCGTGGTGCTGGATGGCGGCGGCCGGGTGCGGGATGTCAATCCAGTGGCCAGCGCCCTGTTGGGCGAGCCGCTGGTGGGAGAGCTGTGGCGCGAGGTGATCGCCCGGGCCTTCGCCCCACGGCATGACGACGGCCACGAGGTGTCGCTGCGCGATGGTCGGCGGCTGTCCATCGCCATCCGCTCGCTGGATGGCGAACCGGGCCAATTGGTGCTGCTCAACGACCTTACCGAGACGCGCCAGCTGCAAGGCCAGCTGGCACGCCATGAACGCCTCTCGGCGCTGGGACGCACCATGGCGTCCCTGGCCCACCAGATCCGCACGCCGCTGACCGCCGCCTTGCTCTATGCCAGTCATCTGGAGGAGGGGGGGCTGGCGGCGGAGCAGCAACAGCGCTTCGCCGGTCGGCTGAAGGAGCGGCTGCACGAACTGGAGAATCAGGTCCGCGACATGCTGGTGTTCGCTCGTGGCGAGCTGCCGCTGCAGGACCGCCTGAGCCCGGCGGCGCTGTTCGCGGCCTTGCGCGAGGCGGCGACGCCCCATCTGGGAAGTTACCCGGTGCGCTGGCAGGACGATGCCATTGCCGGTCTGCTGGTCTGCAATCGCGACATGCTGGTGGGCGCGGCGCTCAACCTGATCCACAACGCCCTGCAGGCGCTGGCCGGCAGCGGTCGTCCGGGGCGGCTCAAGGTGCATCTCTATCGTCGCGGCGCTGAGTTGCGCCTGAGCATCAGCGATGCCGGCCCCGGCATTCCCCCGGTGGTACTGCAGCGCCTGGGCGAACCCTTCCTCAGTACCAAGACCACCGGCACCGGCCTCGGGCTGCCCGTTGCCCTGGCGATGGCCAAGGCCCATGGCGGTCGGCTGGTGGTGCGCTCCCGGCTGGGTCGCGGCACGGTGGTGACCTTCAGCCTGCCGCTGCTATCGACCCTGGAGACCCCGGCATGACCCTGCCCATCCTGTTGGTGGAAGACGATCGCGCCCTGCGCGAGGCCCTGGCCGATACCCTCGAGATCGGCGGCTATGCCTATCGCGCCGTGGACAGCGGCGAAGCCGCCTTGCTGGCCCTGGCAGAGCAGCCCTTCGCCCTGGTGGTCAGCGACGTCAACATGCCCGGCATCGACGGTCATCAGTTGCTGGCCAGCATTCGCCTGCGCGATCCGAGCTTGCCGGTATTGTTGATGACCGCCTTCGGCAGCATCGAGCGCGCCGTGGCGGCCATGCGTGGCGGCGCGGCGGACTACCTGGTCAAGCCCTTCGAGCCGCGGCTGCTGCTGGAGGCGCTGGCGCGCTTCGCCCCCCAGGGGCGGCGGCAGCCCGATGCCCGCCAGCCGGTCGCCGTCGATCCCCAGAGCCGCCAGCTGCTGGAGCTGGCCCGCCGCGTGGCCCAGAGCGAGGCCACGGTGCTGATCACCGGCGAGTCCGGTACCGGCAAGGAGGTACTGGCGCGCTTCATTCATGACGAGTCGGCGCGGGCGGACGGCCCCTTCGTGGCGGTCAATTGCGCGGCCATTCCCGATCACCTGCTCGAGGCCATCCTCTTCGGTCACGAGAAGGGTGCCTTCACCGGTGCCATCGCCGCCCAGCCCGGCAAGTTCGAGCTGGCCCAGGGCGGCACCCTGTTGCTGGACGAGATTTCCGAGATGCCGCTGGGCCTGCAGGCCAAGCTGCTGCGGGTATTGCAGGAGCGCGAGGTGGAGCGGGTCGGTGCACGCAAGCCGCTGGCCTTGGACATCCGCGTGGTGGCTACCAGCAACCGCAAGCTGGCTGAGGAAGTGGCCGCCGGGCGTTTCCGCGAAGACCTCTTCTATCGGCTGTCGGTGTTTCCCCTGGCCTGGCTCCCGCTACGCGACCGGCCGGCCGACATCGCGCCCCTCGCCGAGCGCCTGCTGGCGGTACAGGCCGCGCGGATGAATCGACCCATGCCGACCCTGAGCGCCGCCGCGCGCCAGGCCCTGGCCGAGCACCCCTGGCCGGGCAACGTGCGGGAATTGGACAATGCCGTGCAGCGGGCGCTGATCCTGCAAGCGGGGCACGAGGTGCAGCCCGAGGATTTCGGCCTGCAATGGCTGGTGACGAGCCTTTCGCTTGCGCCTGTCGCACCCACTACGGCGACGCCCCTGGCACAGCCGGCGAACCTCGAAGCGCCGCGCCCCCTGGACGCCGATCTGCGTGACCGGGAGTTCCAGGTGATCCTCGATACCCTGAAGGCCGAGCGCGGTCGCCGCAAGGAGACTGCCGAACGCCTGGGCATCAGCGCCCGCACCCTGAGATACAAGCTGGCGCAGATGCGTGATGCCGGGCTGGACGTGGAGCAGGAATTGCTCGCCGGTTGATGAGCGCGCAAGTCGATAGCCGGCTATCTACCCAGAGGGAACCAACCGTCTAAGGCGCTGTTCTAGAGAAAGGATCGCGACTGCGGCGTGGGGTCGCAGAGGAAGCTCGCCCCCGCCGCCCCGGACTCGCTCCGGCCGCTTTGCTTTCTTCTCCTGGGCGTTGCCTCAGCTGAAAACGGTTTCACGGACGGTGCATTCCGTTTTCGTCGCGGGTGGCGTTCCTGCCAGCACGAGGATGCTTGCCATGGGTTCCACCGCACCTTCCAATTCCAACGCCGATCAGCTGACCATCGATACCATCCGTACCCTGTCCATGGACGCGGTGCAGAAGGCCAATTCGGGCCATCCCGGCACCCCGATGGCCCTGGCCCCGGTCGGCCATACGCTGTGGAGCCGCTTCCTCCGCTATCACCCCGAGCACCCGGACTGGCCCAACCGCGACCGCTTCGTGCTCTCCGTCGGCCACGCGTCCATGCTGCTCTATTCGCTGCTGCACCTGGCCGGCGTGAAGGAAATCGACGAACACGGCACCGCCACCGGCAAGGAGGCGGTCAGCCTCGAGGACATCAAGCAGTTCCGCCAGCTGGATTCCAAGACCCCGGGCCATCCCGAGTACCGCATGACCACCGGGATCGAGACCACCACCGGTCCCCTGGGTCAGGGCTGTGGCAACAGCGTCGGCATGGCGCTGGCGCAGAAGTGGCTGGCGGCGCGCTTCAATCGTCCCGACGTGACCCTGTTCGACTATGACGTCTATGTGCTCTGCGGCGATGGCGACATGATGGAGGGCGTGTCCGGCGAGGCCGCTTCCGTCGCCGGTCATCTGGGCCTGGACAACCTCTGCTGGATCTACGACAACAACACCATCAGCATCGAGGGCCACACCGAACTGGCCTTCAGCGAAGACGTGGCGGAGCGCTTCCGTGGCTATGGCTGGCACACCCTGCACGTCAAGGACGCCAACGATGCCGAGGCCCTGGCGGCCGCCTTGCATCGCTTCAAGGGCAACACCGGCAAACCGACCCTGATCGTGGTCGACAGCCTGATCGGCTATGGCGCGCCCAACAAGCAGAACACCGCGGCGGCCCACGGCGAGCCCCTGGGCGCGGACGAGATCAAGCTGGCGAAGAAGGCCTATGGCTGGCCCGAGGACGCCGACTTCCTGGTGCCGGACGCAGCCCGTCATCACCTGCGCGATGCCCTGCTGGAACGCGCCAGCGGTCTCTACGAAAGCTGGAATCGGGCCTTCGAGCGCCTGCGCCAAGACGATCCGACCCGTGCCGATGAACTCCAGCGCATGCGCGCCGGCGAGATGCCGGATGGCTGGGACGCCAAGCTGCCCAGCTTCGAGCCCGACGCCAAGGGTGTGGCCTCCCGCGAATCCGGCGGCAAGGCGCTCAATGCCTTCGCCCAGCAGATCCCCTGGTTGATCGGTGGCGCGGCGGACCTGGCGCCGTCCACCAAGACCAATCTCAAGTTCGACGGTGCTGGCAGCTTCTCGGCGCGCGAGCCATCCGGGCGCAATCTGCACTTCGGCATTCGCGAGCACGCCATGGGCTCCATCGCCAACGGCATGGCGCTCTGCTACCTGCGCAGCTTCACCGCCACCTTCCTGGTGTTCAGCGACTACATGAAGCCGCCGATCCGCCTGGCGTCGATCATGGAGCTGCCGGTAGTCTTCGTCTTCACCCACGACTCCATTGGCGTCGGCGAAGACGGCCCCACTCACCAACCCATCGAGCACCTGGCGCAATTGCGCGCCACGCCGGGTTTGCTGACCCTGCGGCCGGGTGATGCCAACGAAGCCGTGCAGGCCTGGAAGATCGCCCTGCAGCAAACCAATAGACCCTCCTGCATGGTGCTGTCGCGGCAGCCGCTGCCGACCCTGGACCGCTCGCAGTACGCCAGTGCCGAAGGGGTCGCCCAGGGTGCCTACGTGGTGGCCGATGCCGAAGGCGGCAAACCCCAGGTGATCCTCATGGCCACTGGCAGCGAGCTGGGCCTGGCGATGCAGGCCTATGAACAGCTCAAGGGCGAAGGGGTGAAGGCGCGGGTGGTTTCCATGCCGTGCTGGGAGCTGTTCGAGGAGCAGGACGAGGCCTACAAGCAGTCCGTGTTGCCTGATGAGGTGCTCGGGCGCGTCGCCATCGAGCAGGCCGGGCCCCTGGGCTGGGAACGCTACATCGGCCGCAAGGGCGCCTCGGTGACCATGAGCACCTTCGGTGCCTCGGCGCCCATCGGCAAGCTGCAGGCCAAATACGGCTACACCGTGGAGAACGTCGTCAAACTGGCCAAGGAGCAGGCACAACGCTCCGGGAGCGCCGCATGAGCAATCCCCTCAAACAGCTGACGGAGCAGGGCCAGGCGGTCTGGCTCGACTTCGTCAGCCGCGAATTCCTCGCCAAGGGCGAATTGCAGACGCTAATCGAGCGAGATGGCCTGACCGGCGTTACCTCCAACCCCTCGATCTTCGAGAAGGCCATGGGCCACGGCAGCGATTACGACGCCAGCCTCGAGGCCTTCCTCGAAAAGGCCGATGCCGAGCCGGTGGACGTCTATGAACACCTGGCCATCGAGGACATCCAGCAGGCGGCCGATATCCTGCGACCGGTCTACGACCGCCTCGAAGGGCGTGATGGCTACGTGAGCCTGGAAGTCTCGCCCTACCTGGCCCTGGATACCCGTGCCACCCTGGAGGAGGCGCGGCGCCTCTGGCAGGCGGTGGATCGGCCCAACCTCATGGTCAAGGTGCCCGGTACGCCCGAGGGGGCGGTGGCCATCCGCAAATTGATCGAGGAGGGGATCAACGTCAACGTGACCCTGCTGTTCGATCGCGACGCCTACCTGGCGGTGGCGGAAGCCTATATTGCCGGTCTGGAAGCGCGGTTGCATCAGGGCCAGGACATCAGTCGGCTGGCCAGCGTGGCCAGTTTCTTCATCAGCCGTGTCGACGGTGTGCTGGACAAGTTGATCGACGAGCGCAAGGCCAGTGACAGCGGCCTGGCGGCGCTACGCGGCAAGATCGCCATCGCCAATGCCAAGCTGGCCTATCAGGACTACCTGCGGCTGATCCAGTCGCCGCGCTGGAAGGTGCTGGAAGCAAAGGGTGCGCGGCCGCAGCGTCTGCTATGGGCGTCCACCGGCTCCAAGGACCCGGCCTATCCCGATACCCTCTACGTGGATCAGCTGATCGGCCCGGATACGGTCAACACCCTGCCGCCCAAGACCATGGATGCCTTCCGTGATCACGGCACCGTGGCGTCCACCTTGGACAAGGGGATCGAGGCGGCGCAGCAGGTGATCGATCAGGCCGCGCGACTCGGTCTGGATCTGGCTGGCGTGGCCAAGCAGCTGGTCAAGGATGGCGCCCGGCAGTTCGAGGATGCCGCCGATGCCTTGCTGGGCGCGGTAGGACAGAAGCGCCTCGACTTCCTCGGCGAGCGGTTGAATACCGCCGGGTACCGCTTGCCCGCGGCGTTGCACGAGGCGGTAGAGACACGCCTCGAAGAAGCGCGCCGTGAAGGCTGGTCACGCCGACTGTGGCAGGGCGACGCCTCGCTCTGGACCGGTCGCGATGAGGACCAGTGGGTCGGTTGGCTGGCCGCGGCCCAGGGTCGTCAAGCCGATTCCGCCGCACTGGAAGCCTTGGCTGAAGCCGTCCGTGAAGAAGGCTTGGAGACCGTGGTGCTGCTGGGCATGGGGGGGTCTAGCCTGGGGCCGGAAGTGCTGGCCAATACCTTGGGGACTACCGCCACCGGCCTGCCCCTCAAGGTGCTCGACTCCACCGATCCGGCGCAAATTGCCGCCCTCGAAGAGCAGCTGGACCTCGCCAAGACGCTGTTCCTCGTCTCCAGCAAATCCGGCTCCACCCTGGAGCCGGAAATCCTGCGCGCCTATTTCCACCAGGCCGTCGAGCGGGCATTGGGTGCGAACGAGGTACAGCGACGCTTCGTCGCCATTACCGACCCGGGTTCCAAGCTCGAAGCCAGCGCTACCACCGAGGGCTACCGCGCCATCTTCCAGGGCGATCCCCATATCGGCGGGCGCTACTCGGTACTGTCGGTGTTCGGCATGGTGCCCCTGGCGCTGCTCGGCCATTCGGTGGCCGACTTCTTCAAGGTGACCCAACCCATGGTGCTGGCCTGCAGCCCCAGTGCTCCCCCGGCCATCAACCCTGGCATTCGGCTAGGCGTAGTGCTCGGCGAGGCGGTTCGCGCAGGACGTGACAAGGTCACCCTGATCGCCTCGCCTGGCGTCGCCAGTCTAGGGGCCTGGTTGGAGCAGTTGCTGGCGGAGAGCACCGGCAAGCAGGGCAAAGGCATCATCCCGGTGGACCTGGAGCCGCTTGGCGAGCCCGCTGTCTATGGCACGGATCGAGTGTTCGTCAGCCTGGCGCTGGCGGGTGAAGACGACGCCGAGCGCGACAGTCGCCTGCAGGCCCTGGCCGCGGCTGGGCACCCGGTCGTTGATATCCGTCTGGCCCGCGCCGAGCTGATCGGCCAGGAATTCTTCCGCTGGGAAGTGGCCACCGAGGTGGCGGGTGCCGTCATCGGCATCAACCCCTTCGACCAGCCGGATGTGGAGGCCAGCAAGGTCAAGACCCGCGCCCTCACCGATGGCTACGAGCGCGACGGCCGGCTGGCCGGGGACGAGCCGCTGCTGGAGGAGGGTGATCTCGCGCTGTTCGGCGATGCCGACCTGCAGGGGCAGGACACCGCCCGCGCGGCGATCAAGGCGCACCTGGCGCGATTGCAGCCTGGCGACTACCTCGCCGTGCTGGCCTATCTCGAGCGCAATGCCGTGCACGGGGAGGCCTTGAGCGCCATGCGTGATAGCATTCGCGACAGCAAGCGCGTAGCGACCGTCGGCGGCTTCGGCCCCCGCTTTTTGCACTCCACCGGGCAAGCCTACAAGGGCGGCCCCAACTCGGGTGTGTTCATCCAGATTACCGCCGATGCCCAGAACGACCTGAAGATTCCAGGGCGGAGTCTGAGCTTTGGTGTCGTCGAGGCCGCCCAGGCCAAAGGCGACCTCGAGGTGCTGGCCGAACGGGGACGGCGCTACCTGCGTGTGCATATCAAGGGCGGCGACATTCACGCCGGCCTGCAACAAATCGTCGAACTGGTCGAGGCGGCGGTCGCCTGACCTCAAGGAGTCATCAGCATGCAATTGGGAATCATCGGACTGGGCCGCATGGGCGGCAACATCGCACGGCGTTTGATGAAGCATGGGCATGAAGTCGCGGTCTACGACCGCAGTGCCGAAACCGTAGCCGGCCTCGGCAAGGAAGGCGCCATCGCCACCGACGGCCTGGATGGCGTCATCGCTGCCCTGGCGCAGCCGCGGGCGATCTGGGTCATGCTGCCCGCGGGCGAGCCGACCGAACAGACCATCGCCGAGCTGGCCGACCGCCTGGCGCCGGGCGACGTCATCATCGACGGCGGCAATACCTACTACAAGGACGACATCCGGCGCGCCAAGTCCCTGGCCGAGAAGGGCATCGACTATGTCGACGTCGGTACCTCCGGTGGCGTCTGGGGCCTGGAGCGCGGCTACTGCATGATGATCGGTGGCAAGTCGGAAGCCGTCGAGCGCCTGGAGCCCATCTTCGAAGCCCTGGCCCCCGGCTATGGCAGCATCGAGCGTACCAAGGGGCGCAACGCCCCGGACGAGCGTGCCGAGCGGGGCTACATCTTCACCGGCCCGGCCGGCTCCGGCCACTTCGTCAAGATGGTGCACAACGGCATCGAATACGGGCTGATGCAGGCCTATGCCGAGGGCTTCGACATCCTCAAGATGAAGAACAGCGACAAGCTGCCGGAAGACGAGCGCTTCGACCTGGACCTGGCCGACATCGCCGAGGTCTGGCGCCGCGGCAGCGTGGTGTCCTCCTGGTTGCTGGACCTGACCGCCCAGGCCCTGGCTGGTGACGTCGCCCTGGAGAAATTCTCCGGTTCGGTGGCCGACAGCGGCGAAGGTCGCTGGACCATCGAGGCGGCCATCGAGGAGGCGGTGCCGGTCAATGTCTTGTCCGCCGCCCTCTATGCGCGCTTCCGTTCCCGCCAGCAAGCCACCTATGCCGACAAGCTCCTGTCGGCCATGCGCTTCGGCTTCGGCGGTCACGTCGAAATCCCGCAGTAAACCCCCGGCCGTTCCCTGTGGAGCGGCCACGGGCCGCGTCGCGGGGGACGGTATCAGCCGCCCTCGTGGCTAAGGCCCTGTCATGACCGACTCTCCTGCCGTCACTCCCAGTACCGCTCCCCAGGAGCGACGTTCCTGCACGAAAGCCCCCACCGCACCGCCGGCCACGCTCTTCCTGTTCGGGGCCAATGGCGATCTGGTGAAGCGGTTGCTGATCCCCTCGCTGTACAACCTCCTGCGCGATGGGCTGCTCGACGACCGTACCCAGATCATCGGCGTCGACCACAATCCCAACACCGACCAAGGCTTCGCCGATCGGTTGGAGACCTTCATCCGCGACCAGGCCGAGGCCAAGGGCAAGTCCCGCGACGAAGCCCTGGATGCCGATCTCTGGGGACAACTACGCAGCCGTATCCACTACCTGCAAGGTGACTTCCTCGAAGACGCCACCTACCAGGCGGTAGGCGAGCGCATCGCCCAGGCGGGGACCGACAATGCCGTCTTCTACCTGGCCACCGCCGCGCGCTTCTTCGGTGACGTAGCCGAGCGCCTCGGCCAGGCCGGGCTGCTGGAAGAACGTGAGGACGCCTATCGCCGGCTGGTCGTGGAAAAGCCCTTCGGCGCCGACCTCGCCAGTGCCCAGGCACTCAACCAGCGCCTGCTGGCGAACATGGAAGAAAAGCAGATCTATCGGATCGACCACTACCTGGGCAAGGAGACGGTACAGAACATCCTGGTCAGCCGTTTCTCCAACGCCCTGTTCGAGTCGTTCTGGAACAACCACTACATCGATCACGTGCAGATCACCGCGGCCGAGACCGTGGGCGTGGAGTCGCGAGGCGACTTCTACGAGAAGACCGGTACCTTGAGGGATATGGTGCCCAACCATCTGTTCCAGCTGCTGGCCATGGTCGCCATGGAGCCGCCGGCCTCCTTCAACGCCACCTCGGTACGCGACGAAAAGGCCAAGGTGGTCGGCGCCATTCGCCCGCAAACCACCGAAGAGGCCCTGGCCAACTCGGTGCGCGGCCAGTATGCCGCCGGCACCCTGAACGGCAAGCCGGTGCCGGGCTATCGCGAGGAAGAGCGGGTCGATCCCGAGAGCCAGACCGAAACCTACGTGGCGCTCAAGCTGTTCGTCGACAATTGGCGCTGGGCCGGGGTGCCCTTCTACCTGCGCACCGGCAAGCGCCTGACCGCGCGCGACACCGAGATCGCCATCTGCTTCAAGCACGCGCCCTATGCGCAATTCCGCGATACCAAGATCGACCGGATGCGGCCCAATTACCTGATCATCCAGATCCAGCCCGACGAAGGCATGTGGTTCGACTTCCACGCCAAGCGCCCAGGGCCCCTGGTGGAACTGGAGAACATCCGCATGGGCTTCGCCTACAGCGATTTCTTCGAGATGCAGCCGTCCACGGGCTACGAAACCCTGATCTATGATTCCCTGATCGGCGACCAGACCCTGTTCCAGCGCGCCGACAACATCGAGAACGGCTGGCGCGCCGTGCAACCCTTCCTCGACGCCTGGAAACAGGGTGGAGAGGTGGAAAGCTACGCCGCGGGCAGTGCGGGTCCCGCCGGTGCCGATGAACTGCTGCAGAAGGACGGCCGCTCATGGCATCCGCTGACCTGATCCCCATCGACCTGCTGGTGTCGGACATCGACGGCACCCTGGTACGCGACGACAAGAGCCTGAGCGAGGCGGTGATCGCCGCGGTGGAGCGACTGCAGGCCGCCGGCAAGGCCATCACCCTGGTCAGCAGCCGCCCACCGCGGGCGCTGCTGCCACTGGTGCGACGGCTCGGTATCCGTCAGCCAGTGGCCGGCTTCAACGGTGGCAACCTGGTGGATGCCGACGGGAAGCTGATCCGCGCCCACCGCCTGGCCGAGCAGGTGACGCGCCAGGTGCTGGAACGACTGGAGCGCGAAGCCTTCGAGGTCTGGCTGTTCGCCGATGACCTCTGGCTGACCCGCGATCCCCAGGGCCCCTATGTGCCACGGGAAACCCGGGCACTGGGCTATGGACCGACCGTGGTGGAGTCCTTCGAACCCTATCTGGATCGGGTCGACAAGATCGTCGCCGCCGGCAGCGATCACGCCGGACTCGAAGCCCTGGAAGGCGAGTTGGGCGAGCGGCTGGGGGAGGGCGCCACGGTGTTGCGTTCCCAGCTCTACTACCTGGACATCACCCACCCCAAGGCCAACAAGGGCGACGCCCTGCTCGAGCTGGCCCAGGCCGCAAGCGTACCCGTGGCGCGTACGGCGGCCATCGGTGATGGCAGCAACGACGTCCCCATGTTCCGCCAGGCCGGCCTGGCCATCGCCATGGGCCAGGCTGGTGCGGCGGTTCGCGAAGCCGCCGACCAGGTCACCGCCAGCAACCAGGAAGACGGTGTTGCGGTAGCCATCGACCGGTGGATTTTGGGGAGCTGAGGGGTCTTGCCTGTTGGGCTTCGCTGCGCTCAGCCCGACCTACAGGACACGTAGATTGGGCTGAGGCGGCGCCATCGCCGAAGCCAACATGGCCTGCCTTCTCATCAGGTGGAAAAGGCTTCGCCGTTTTCCACTCTACGCCTCAACTCATACGATGTGCCCCTTCTCCCTCCGGGAGAGGGCCGGGGTGAGGGCCGCCCAAACTCCGGCCTACCCCTCGTTCTCCTCTCGATACCCCCGCACATGCTCCACCAGCGCCCGCAGCTTGGGCGCCAGGTTGTGCCGGCTCGGATAATAGAGATAGAAGCCAGGGAAGGGCGGCAGATAGTCCTCCAGCACCTGCTCCAGCTCACCGCGTTCCAGATAGGGCCGGAAGGTATCTTCCATGCCGAAGGTGATGCCGCCACCGGCTAGCGCCGTGCGGATCATCAGCAGCATGTCGTTGGTGGTGATCCGCGGTGATACCGCCACGTCGAAGGCCCGGCCCGCCTCGCTGAACTCCCAGCGCCAGGGCGCCACCTCCGGCGCTGGGCGCCAACCGATGCAACGGTGGTCGGCCAGCTCCCGTGGATGGGCCGGACGCCCATGCCGGGCGAAGTAGGCCGGGGTCGCCACCGCCACTTCGCGCTGTGGACCGGTCACCGGGATGGCGACCATGTCCTGCTCGATCACCTCGCCCAGCCGTACCCCGGCATCGAAGCCCCGCTCGACGATATCGAATTCCTCGTCGGTGACGGTGATGTCCAGGGTCACCTCGGGATAGGCCTCGACGAAGCGTGCCAGCAGCGGGCCATCGAGAAAGCGTTCGGCGATGGAGGTGACCGCGACCCGCAGGAGACCACGGGGCGGCCCGGCGGAACTGGCGTCTTCCAGGGCCCCGAGCAGGCCGCCCAGGGGCCCGGCGACCTGACGGTGCAGGCGCTCGCCAGACTCGGTGAGGCGCACGCTGCGCGTGGTGCGCTGGACCAGCGAACTGCCCAGCTCGTCCTCCAGGCGGCGGATGGCCTGGCTCACTGCCGAGCGACTGACGCCCAGGCGATCCGCGGCCACGCGGAAATTCTCGGCCGTCGCCACTACGACGAAGACCTTCAGCAGATTCAGATCCGTTTGCATTGGTAAGTCTGGCTAACCAAGGTAGTCAGGAGCTACAGAGTTATCACGACAATGGACGCTCGCTAAGGTGGTGGCAAGTCTTATCGCCACCTGCAGGAGCCTGTCATGAGCCCTTTCGCCACCTCCTACGATCTTTCCGGCAAGGTCGCCTTGGTCACCGGGGCCGCTCGCGGCATCGGCCTCGCCACCGCCGAACTGCTGCGTAGTCGCGGCGCCTGTATCGTCGCCAGCGATCTGTCCGAGTCGGTGCTCCAATTGGCCGACGACGATGTCCTGGCGCTGGCCGGTGACGTCGCCGACGAGGCCTTCGCCGAGCAGTCGGTGGCAGCCGCCCTGGCGCGGTTCGGTCGCCTCGACATCCTGGTCGCCAACGCCGGCCGCACCCTCAATCAGCCGCTGGACGCCACCGAGCTCGCCGACTACGAGCGCATTCAGCAGAGCAATGCCCGCGGCGTCTTTCTTGCCGCCCGGGCGGCCCTGGCGCCGATGCGTGAGGCCGGCGGCGGAGCCATGGTCGCGGTGTCCTCGGTATCGGCGCGGGTCGGCTTCGCCACCCAGGCCGCCTATGCCGCCTCCAAGGCCGCCGCCGCCCAGCTCATGCGGGTGGTGGCGGTGGAACAGGGGCGTCACGGCATCCGGGCCAACGCCGTGCTGCCCGGGGTGATCGACACCGACATCCTGGACGGCGTGGCCGACGACGGCCGGGCCCTGCTGCGCAGCTATGGCCCGGTGCATCCACTCGGCCGCATCGGCCAACCGGAGGAGGTGGCCGAGGTCATCGCCTTCCTCGTCTCGCCCGCGGCGAGCTTTATCACCGGCGCCGAGGTGCTGGTGGACGGCGGCTACACCGCCCAGTAATCCCAACCCTGCAAGAGGAATATTTCATGGCTATCGACAAGGTCGTACTTATCACCGGTGCCTCCAGTGGCATAGGCGCGGGCATCGCCCGCGAACTGGGCGCGGCCGGCTGCAAGCTGTTGCTCGGCGCCCGTCGTAGTGAGCGGCTGGAGGCTCTGGCGGCCGAGATCAACGTCGCGGGTGGCGAGGCCGCCTGCCGTCGGCTGGACGTCACCGACAGCGCCGACGTGGTCGCCTTCGTCCAGGCGGCCCGCGAGCGCTGGGGGCGGGTGGACGTCATCGTCAACAATGCCGGCATCATGCCGCTGTCGCCCCTGGCCTCGCTCAAGACCCAAGAGTGGATGCAGATGGTCGACGTCAACATCAAGGGCGTGCTCAACGGCATCGCCGCGGTGCTGCCGGAATTCACCGCCCGTGGCGCCGGCCACGTCATCAACCTGGGCTCCATCGGCGCCCTGTCGGTGGTGCCCACGGCGGCGGTCTACTGCGCCACCAAGCATGCGGTGCGGGCGATCTCCGAAGGCCTGCGCCAGGAGCGCGACGATCTAAGGGTCACCTGCATCCATCCGGGCGTGGTGGAAAGCGAGTTGGCTTCCACCATCACCGATCCGGCGGCGCGGGCGATGATGGACGACTATCGCGCCATCGCCCTGCAACCCGATGCCATCGGCCGTGCGGTGCGCTATGCCATCGAGCAGCCGGACGACGTGGACGTCAACGAGATCGTCGTCCGTCCGACCCGCAGCGCCAACTAGACCGTTTCGGCCAGGGCTTCGAGAAAGCGCTCCAGCACCAGGTTCGGTCGCCGGCCCTTGCGGGTGACGGCGGCCAGGGTGGTATCGAAGTGGAAGCGCTCGGGATCGAGGGCGCGCAACTGGCCCTGGGCCACCCAGGGCTGGGCGACGTGGTCGGGCAGGTAGCCGATGTAGCAGCCGGTGAGGATGAGAAAGGCCACGCCCTCACGATCCGAGGCGCGCGCCGTGCAATTCAGCTCGGCATGACGTTCATGGCCGTCCTGGTTGAGCAGGTGGTTGGGCCCGACCGCGTCCTGGGCGGCCAGGACGCTCTCGTCCAGCTCGGCATCGGCAATCTCGAACAGCGGATGGGCGCGGCTGCAATAGAGCAGCGCGCGCTCTTCGTAGAGCGGCAGGTATTCCAGGCCGGCCAGGGCATTGATCAGCGGCAGCACGCCCAGGTGCAGGTGGCCGTCGAGCACGCCGGTCTCGATCTCGCCGGGCAGGGTCATGCCGATGTTGACCACCACCCCCGGCGCGGCGCGCTTAAGCGCGGCCAGGGCATGGGTGATGCGCATGCGTGGCTGGGTCACCAGGTTGTTGATGATGCCCAGGTTCAGCTCGCCACGCAGGTGCTGGTGCAGCTGGTTGACCTCGCTGCGAAAGCCTTCCAGGGCGGCGAACAGCGACTGGCTGGCCTTGAGCACCTCACGGCCTTCGTCGGTCAGGGAGAAGCCGGCGCGCCCGCGCTGGCAGAGTCGCATGCCCAGGCGTTTTTCCAGGTCGTTCATGTGCAGGCTGATGGCCGAGCGGGTGATGCCCAGCCGGCCTTCGGCGGCGGTGAAACTGCCACATTCCACCACCGTCTTGAACAGCCGCAACAGACGGATCTCGAAGTCGCCGACCTGGGCGAGCAGGGCCTTGCGCGTCGCTTTCATGGATGGCACCGCAAATGCGGGACAGCATAAGGCGCCGCTTGGCACGGCGCCAGCGATCGCTTTCAGGCGCCGATCAACACCCGACTGCGCTGCTGGGTGACCTGCTTGACCAGCCAGACCGCGGCGACGCAGCAGAGCAGGGTGATCAGCGTCAGGCACAGGCGGGTGCCCAGGTACTGGGCGAAGTTCTGCTCACCCAGCAGGCGGCCCAGCACGCGATAGGCGCCGGCGAGATAGCCGTGCAGGAAGTAGATGGCGAAGCTGTAGGCGCCGAGCAGACCCATGCCCCTGGCCAGACGGCTGTCGGCACGTCCCGGTGCCTTGACCGGCTGGCTGAAGACGGCGAAGAGCAGCAGGCACAGCGCCAGTTTCTGCAGCCCGTAGCAGGCGCTGTCGAGCACTGCCGCGCCGCTCAGCAGCACCAGGGCCGCCAGCAGCCAGTAACGCGCCTGGGGCCGTTGCAGCCGCTCGCGCTGTTCGCAGGCCAGCATGCCGCAGAGGTAGATCGGCAGGAAATGCAGTGCCGCCAGCAGCGGGTCGGCGTCATTGGCCGGGCGATCGGAGACCAGGAAATACAGCAGGCCGACCAGGGTCGCCGCCGGTAGCAGGCCACGCTTGACCAGCCACTCCAGGATGGGTGCGAGCAGGAAGATCAGCGTCAGCGCCGGAATGAACCACAGCGGACCCAGGTGGGCGCCAGTGGCCAGCAGCAGCGCGGTCTGGGCGAAGGGCGGCCAGTCATGGAAGGCGTTCATGTCGATCCACTCGTGTTCCTGCTTGAGTCCGGAGACATAGAGCAGCACGGCGGGGATCGAGATCAGCAGATAGGGCAGGATGACGTTCTGCAGCTTCTTGCCCAGATAGACCTGGTAGCTGTACTTGCCGAGGTTGTAGCGAAAGAAGAAACCGGAGAGGGCGACGAAGATGCAGGTGGTTTCCAGCGACAGCAGGTTCAGGGCGATCTGCTGGTGCTCGGTGGTCTGGTAGCTGCCCACGGTCATGTGGTGGAAAACGATGAGAACGGCTGCTAGGCCGCGGATCCAGTTGAGCTGAATCAGCATGGGGGAGGTTTCCTTGAGGAATAGCTAAACCGCGCGCTCTGCCTCGGGAGAGGGGCACGGGTTGGCAAAAGCGGAAAGTGGGCTACGCGGCAGAGACGGCGGACAGGCTACCGCGCCCGGCTGGACTACGCGCCGGGAAAAGAGGTGAGGCGAGGGTGCCTCGGCGCCACGGGACTACGGTGGCAGGCGGCCAGCTTAAAGTCTTTCAGGCAAGTCACTGATTGGTAATCATATTTATTCATTTCAGCATATTTCGTTTGATTCTGGATGGGCTCTGCCCCGCACCTTTGGCGACCTCGACCATTGCGCTGCCTGCTCGCTGGTTATTGGGCGAAGGCGACATGGCTGGCGATTTCTGGCGGCTTCCTACCGCCGCGGGGACCGGGATTTCCGAGGGCGACAGAGGCACATCGGGATGCTCACTACGGTCAACGCTAGCCGCGCGTCAGCACGACTGCGATGGTTGAGTATTTACCAATATAGGCGCGAGAAAAAACCTATTTAACTCACGCAACACTGGGCGCACTCTGCGGGCTCTACGTCCCCGCCCGAGACCCCGCCATGAACCAGCCACTGACCGTTTCCCCACCCGTCGCCGCGCAGCTCAACCTGCGCGCCCACTGGATGCCCTTCACCGCCAATCGCGCCTTCCAGAAGGACCCGCGCATCGTGGTGGCCGCCGAGGGCAGCTGGTTGACGGATGACCAGGGCCGTCGCATCTACGACAGCCTCTCCGGGCTCTGGACCTGCGGCGCCGGTCACTCGCGCCAGGAAATCCAGGAGGCCGTGGCGCGTCAGCTGGGCACCCTCGACTATTCGCCGGGCTTCCAGTACGGCCATCCGCTGTCCTTCCAGCTGGCCGAAAAGATGGCCGAGCTGACCCCGGCCGGTCTCGACCATGTCTTCTTCACCGGCTCGGGTTCCGAGAGTGCCGACACCTCGGTCAAGCTGGCGCGGGCCTATTGGCGTATCAAGGGGCAACCGGCCAAGACCAAGCTGATCGGCCGGGCCCGCGGCTACCACGGCGTCAACATTGCCGGCACCAGCCTGGGCGGCATCGGCGGCAACCGGAAGTTGTATGGCTCCTTCATGGATGTCGACCATCTGCCCCATACCCTGCAACCCGGCCTGGCCTTTACCAAGGGCATGGCCGAGACCGGCGGGGTGGAGCTGGCCAACGAACTGCTCAAGCTGATCGAGCTGCACGATGCCTCCAACATCGCGGCCGTCATCGTCGAGCCCATGTCCGGTTCGGCTGGGGTGATCGTACCGCCGGTGGGCTATCTGCAGCGCCTGCGCGAGATCTGCACCCAGCACGACATCCTCTTGATCTTCGACGAGGTCATCACCGCCTTCGGCCGCATGGGTCGTCACACCGGCGCCGAATTCTTCGGTGTGACGCCGGACATCATGAACGTGGCCAAGCAGGTCACCAATGGTGCCGTGCCCCTGGGCGCGGTGATCGCCAGCAGCGCCATCTACGACACCTTCATGAACCAGGCCACGCCCGAGCATATGGTCGAGTTTCCCCATGGCTACACCTACTCGGCCCATCCCGTCGCCTGCGCTGCAGGCCTGGCGGCGCTGGAGCTGCTGGAGCGGGAAAACCTGGTGCAACAGGCCGCCGAGCTGGCACCCAAGTTCGAAGCCTCGCTGCATGGCCTCAAGGGCGCCAAGCACGTGGTGGACATCCGCAATTGCGGCCTGGCTGGCGCACTCCAGCTCGCCCCGCGTGACGGCGATGCGGTAATCCGCCCGTTCGAGGCCGGCATCGCCCTGTGGAAGGCCGGCTTCTATGTCCGCTTCGGTGGCGACACCCTGCAATTCGGGCCCACCTTCAACGCCAAAATCGAAGACCTGGATCGCGTCTTCGCCGCGGTCGGCGACGTCCTCAACCGCCTCGACTGATTCCCTTCGGCGCTCCCTTGCGGAGCGCCTGTCTCTCGTACAAGGAGTCCCTTCATGAGCCTCAAGCATCTCATCGGCGGCCAGCTGGTCGACGGTGGCAGCCGCCGCGCACCGGTCTACAACCCTTCCACCGGCGCGGTCATCCGCGAAGTGCCCCTGGCCGATGCGGCCACCCTGCAGCAGGCCATCGATGCCGCGCAGGCTGCCTTTCCGGCCTGGCGCAACACCCCGCCGGCCAAGCGCGCCCAGGTGCTGTTCCGCTTCAAGCAGCTGCTGGAAAGCAACGAAGCGCGCCTGGTGCAGCTGATCAGCGAAGAGCACGGCAAGACCCTGGAAGACGCCGCCGGCGAATTGCGCCGTGGCATCGAGAACGTCGAATACGCCACCGCCGCACCCGAGCTGCTCAAGGGCGAATACAACCGCAACGCCGGCCCGAGCATCGACACCTGGTCCGACTTCCAGCCCCTGGGCGTGGTGGCCGGCATCACGCCCTTCAACTTCCCGGCCATGGTGCCGCTGTGGATGTACCCGCTGGCCATCGCCTGCGGCAACACCTTCATCCTCAAGCCCAGCGAGCGCGACCCCAGTTCCACCCTGGCCATCGCCCAGCTGTTCGAGGAAGCCGGCCTGCCCAAGGGCGTGTTGAACGTGGTGCATGGCGACAAGGAAGCCGTGGACGGCCTGATCGACGCCCCCGAGGTCAAGGCGCTGAGCTTCGTCGGCTCCACCCCCATCGCCGAATACATCTATGCCCGTGGCACCGCCAAGGGCAAGCGCGTCCAAGCCCTGGGCGGCGCCAAGAACCACGCGGTGGTCATGCCCGACGCCGACCTGGGCAACACCGTCAATGCCTTGATGGGTGCCGCCTACGGCTCCTGCGGCGAACGCTGCATGGCCATCTCGGTGGCGGTCTGCGTCGGTGACCAGGTCGCCGATGCCCTCATCGCCCGACTGGTGCCGGAGATCGAAAAACTGAAAGTCGGTCCTGGCACCCAGTGCGGCCTGGACATGGGCCCGCTGGTGACTGGCGCGCATTTGGACAAGGTCACCGGCTATGTCGCCGATGGCGTGGCGGCCGGCGCCAAACTGGTGGTGGATGGCCGCAGCCTCAAGGTCGCCGACCACGCAGACGGCTTCTTCCTCGGCGGCTGCCTGTTCGACCAGGTCACCCCGGAGATGCGCATCTACAAGGAGGAGATCTTCGGTCCGGTGCTCTGCGTGGTGCGGGTCAAGAGCCTGGAAGAGGGCATCGCCCTGATCAATGCTCACGAGTACGGCAACGGCACCTGCATATTCACCCGCGACGGCGAAGCGGCTAGGTTGTTCGCCGACCAGATCGAGGTGGGCATGGTCGGCATCAACGTACCCCTGCCGGTGCCGGTGGCCTACCACAGCTTCGGCGGCTGGAAGAGGTCGCTGTTTGGCGACCTCCATGCCTACGGCCCCGACGGCGTGCGCTTCTACACCCGCCGCAAGACCATCACCCAACGCTGGCCACAGCGCGAGACCCAGGAGGCTTCGCAGTTCGCTTTCCCCAGCAACGGCTGAGCGCTAGGAAGCCCATTCCTTGGCCTGCCGCACAGCAGGCCGGCCAGGGAAGGCCTTACCCTTCGGTGGTACTCAGCCGCCGAAGCCCCCATGCCTGCCCCTACCTTCACAGCCGTCGCCCGTCTCGGGTGTGTGATTGGCCTCCTCGCGAGCCTGCCCGGCTGCACCAGCCAGTCCGCCCAGGACATCGCCCGGCAATTCGGCAAGACCCGCCCCAGCGAATTCCTGCAGACCAGCTCCGACCGCCTGGCCACCCTCGCCATGCAGGCCAATCTGCAGAGCCTCTATCTGCTGATGAACAAGCTCTACCTGCGCAACCCGGCCGAGTGGAAGAAGACCGGCCTGCCCGATGCCGCCAGTGCCGAACGCGAGATCCGCACGGCCATCGAGCAGAGACGCAGCCTGCCGGCGCTGGGCGGACGCAAGGACGTGGCGGCCCTGAGCTATGTGCTCGGCGACGACTATCACGGCGACCGGGTCGGTGCCTTCATCTACGCCATCGGCAGCATGATCATCGCCGCCCATGGCAATCGCACCGAGTTCTACATCACCGACGTGGTGGATGCGCGCTTCGTCAACAATGCCGCGCGCAACATCGAGAAGGCCACCTGGCTGCTCAACCAGCGCAAGAACGCCGCGGGCGAGCCCCTGCTGTTCGCCAACGAGATCTCGGAGGAGGGCAGCAACCTCAGCTTCGCCACCGAGTTCGGCAAGATCGTCGCCCGCCTGGACCTGCTCGCCCAATTGCTGGACGAGCGCTACCGGCGCATTGGCGTCAACTACGCCCAGAGCCTGCTGTTCATCAATTTCCTGCCGGTGCAGTAGCGCCTTCGCTGGGGGCGCCTTAGAGTCGAGGGACCTCGATAACCACAACAAGGGGTCTTCCATGGTCGCTGCCTTGCGCATCGCCCTCATCGGTGCCGGCAACATGGGTCGCCAGCACCTGCACCACCTGCAGCACGTCTCCGGCGCCCAGCTGTGCGCCCTGGCCGATCCCGATCCGGCGGCGGCCGAGTTGGCGGCGCAGTGGGCCGTGCCGTCGTTCGCTGATCACCGCCAACTGCTCGAAACCGTGCGCCCTGAAGCGGTGATCGTCGCCAATCCCAACGCCCTGCACGTCGCGACCACGCTCGATTGCCTGGCCCTCGGCATCCCGGTGCTGCTGGAAAAGCCCGTGGGGACCACGCCGGACGAAGTGGCTCAGCTGCTGCACGCCCAGCGTAACCTGCGGGTACCCTTGCTGGTAGGTCACCATCGTCGCCACAATCCGCTGATCGCGCGGACCCGCGAGCTGCTGCGCCAGGGCGCCATCGGCCGCCTGGTGACCGTTACCGCGCTCTGGCAACTGCAGAAGCCTGATAGCTACTTCGAAAGTGCCTGGCGTCGCGAAGCCGGGGCTGGGATGCTGCTCACCAACCTGATCCATGACCTCGACCTGCTGCGTCATCTCTGCGGCGAGGTACGCCAGGTCCAGGCCTTCACCGACAACGCCCTGCGCGGCTACGCCAATGCCGACAGCGCCGTGATCAATCTGCAGTTCGACAGTGGCGCCCTGGGCAGCCTGACCGCCAGCGACGGTGTGGCGGCGCCCTGGAGCTGGGAACTCACCAGTGGCGAGAATCCGGTCTATCCCCACCAGCCGGACCAGCCGTGCTACCTGTTCGCCGGTGCCGAGGGTGCCCTGAGCGTGCCGCAGCTCCGCCTCTGGCGCTATGCCGAACGCGGCGCTGGCTGGCACCAGCCCCTCGACGCCCAGGTCCAGGCGCCGACCAGGGACGAAGCCTTGCGGCTGCAACTGGAGCATTTCGTGCGCGTCGCACGGGGAGAGGAGGCCCCGCTGGTCAGTGCCGAAGATGCGGCCCGTACCCTGGCGCTGGTGGCCGCCGTCGAGCGCGCCGCCGAAAGCGGCACGGCGCAGCGCCCGCAAGCACCCGTGCCCGGCTAGCAACCCTTGGAGCCTGTTGAACGTCTCGCGAGCTAGAGACAAGCAAGACCTAGGCGGTACCGCGAAAGCGGCCGAGGAAGCGGATCGGACTCGCGCACGAGTGTACGAGTGGTAAATGAGCATTGCGACGGGGCCACCCGGGCGGGGCTGGCCTTCCAGGGCCTTTTCAACGCCATCTTGCCGACGCGCAGCAGACTTTGCACAGGCGCTTACAGCGGCTTGGTCAGTTCCTTGGCGCGGTCGTAGGCCTTGGAAAAGCCCTTGAGCGACAGGCTCTCGCTGGCGGTCTCGCCGTTGGCGACCGGGGTGGTCACGGTCAGGCGGCTGCCGCGCTGCATCTGCTTGAAGGCGTCGCCGACGAACTCCACCGGCACCACGCAGCCCTGGGGAATGCAGGTGTGGAAGGGGCGACTCTCCAGGCTGCGCTTGTCCACCTGCAGCGAGATCGGCTTGGTCACCGCCACGCCGAAGGGCAGCACCAGGATACCGTCCACGCCTTCGCGATTGGGCCGCAGCTCGGTGACCAGCATGCGCTGGCCCTTGGCGCTGTCCTTCTGCTGGGTGATGGAGCACAGCTGTGCCGAGCGCTCCCCATTACGGGCGATACGGCAGATCACCTGCCAGTCGCCGTACTTTTCCGTGACCGAGGGCTGCGGCTCCTGCTGCGCGGGCGGCGCCGACTGGGCGAAGGCCTGGCCGGCGAGCAGCAGGGGTGCGAGGAACAGGGCCGGGCGGAGGAACCGATGAGACATGGAAAGTCCTTGGCAGGAGGGAAAGACGCCAAGGGTAGGCCATCGCTCCGCGAGGGAACACCCCGCCACGACGATCAGACCTTCTTGACGAACTCGGATTTGAGCTTCATCGCACCGATACCGTCGATCTTGCAATCGATGTCGTGATCGCCGTCGACCAGGCGGATGTTCTTCACCTTGGTGCCCACCTTGACCACCAGGGACGAGCCCTTGACCTTGAGGTCCTTGATCACGCTGACGGTGTCGCCATCCTGCAGGGGATTGCCGACGGCATCGCGGATCACCTTCGCCTCGTCGGCGGTGCCCGCTTCACCCGGCGTCCACTCATGGGCGCATTCCGGGCAGATCAGTTGGCTGCCATCCGCATAGGTGTATTCGGAAGCGCACTGGGGGCAAGGGGGGAGAGCGGTCATGGCGAGGCACCTGGCTGGAAAGGCCGCGCATTGTATAGGGTTTTAGCCCGTTCGGGTGAGTTCGCCAGCCCCGCCCTAGGCGGCGAACTCCACCTCGATCACCGTGCCATTGTCGTTGCTGTAGAGCGCCTCGCCGCCGAGCTGCTCCGCCAGGCCATTGATGATCTTGAAGCCCAGGCGCTGGCTGGTCCGTGGATTGAAATGCCGCGGCATGCCCTTGCCATTGTCGGCGACGCGCAGCAGCAGCCGCTGGTCATCGAGACGCTGCAGGCTGATGCTGATCAGGCCGCGCTGGTCGCCCTCGAAGGCGTGCTTGAGCGAATTGGTCACCACCTCGGCGACCAGCATCGACAGGGTCGTCAGGCGCGACAGATCGAAGTTCAGCGGTTCGGCGCTGATGGTGCAGGACACCTGGCTGAGCCCCGTGGCCTCCAGCAGGTCGCTGGTCAGCAGATGCAGGTGATGCGCCACCGGCTGGTCGGCGTCGGCCGGATCGTGCAGGCGCCGATGGATGCGCGAGATGCTCTCCAGGCGAGAGCGGGCCTCCTCCAGCGCCCGGGAAGCCTCGCTGTCATCGGGCAGCTTGAGTTGCTGCAGCATCAACAGCGAGGCGATGAACTGGATGTTGTTGGCGACCCGGTGCTGCAGTTCCTGGAACATGGTGTTCTGCTGGCGGTAGAGACCATGGATCAGCTGCTGCTCGGCGCGCAGTCGGGCGCTCGCCGTGTGCATGTGGTGGATCAGGGCGATGTCCACGCCGACGATGACCACGTAGAAGGCCAGCGCCAGCACACCCTGACCATTGATCACGAAGGACCACTGGTCGGGAATGAAGAAGTACCAGGCGGCCAGCCCGGAAAGCACGGCGCAGAGAATGCCGGCACCGGTGCCGCAGAAGAAGGCGGTGAGAATGACGGCGGGAAAGAAGGTGAGATAGGGAAACCCTCGGGCCAGGACATCCACCAGGGCGAACCGCGCCACCAGGGCCAGCGCGAACGCCAGGATGGCCAATCCATACGCGAGCGTCTTCCGGGCTCTGATCGCACTGCTCAAATCGCTGATCCAGGCACGGCTAGGCGACGGCTTCAAGGCTCTAACCTGCAAGATGGAAGGCCGCCGGAGTCTAACGCAAGGCCGTTCCGCTGGCGCTGGCCAGAGGGCCAATGGCGTCTTTATCGGAGCCGACGGCGGCAAACTGTACAACTATTGAACTCGATCGACCGAGCGCTGCCAGCGACTGCTCTGGCTCGTGCATTTCTTGTACAAAGGGGCGCTTCGTCGTACAGGGTGGGAGGGCGTGACGGCGGTACGGTCGAACCTATTGCCTTTACCTGGACAGGACCTGCCCCATGAATCGCCCGCGTGTGCTGGTCGCTGAAGACGAGCCTGTCCTACTGGGACTGTTGCAGGAATTGTTCGAAGATTGGGGCTGCGAGGTACACGCCTTCCAGAGCGCCGATTCGGCCTGCAGCTTCATGCGCGACGCACGACCGCACCTGGATCTGCTCTTCACCGATGTCAGGATGCCCGGCGTGCTCAGCGGCATCGACCTGGCACTGCAGGCACGCCGTTGGCAGGCGGGCTTGCCCATCGTCATCACCTCTGGCTATTACGACGAGCAACCGTCATCCGCCATTCAGGCCGTGTTCCTGCCCAAGCCCTGGGACCTGCAGACCCTGCTGGAGCGCTGTCCCGTGCCGGTCGGACAGCGGCGCTACGCCTGAGGGGCGAGCCGCTTTCTGAAAGAAACCTTCGGCGATACAAAGCAAAAAGCCCGTAGCAGGAGACCCGCTACGGGCTTTTCAGATTCTGGCTCCGCGACCTGGACTCGAACCAGGGACCCAATGATTAACAGTCATTTGCTCTACCGACTGAGCTATCGCGGAATAACGGAGCGCATCTTACTGATAACTAACAGGAAGTCAACCCTCGGCGGCACCTGGAAAAGGCGCCGCCGGGAAGGGCGCCGTCACCCCTCGAGGACCGCTGCGATCGCCTGGATGGTCGGCTGCAGGTTGTGGCCGTTCAGGGCCGCCACGCAGATACGACCGGTGCTCACGGCGTAGATGCCGAAATCGGTTTTCAGCCGCTCCACCTGCTCGGCGGTCAGGCCCGAGTAGGAAAACATGCCGCGCTGGGCGTTGACGAAGGCGAAGTCGCGAGTCGCACCGGCAGCGGCCAGGCCTTCCACCAGGGCGTTGCGCATGGTACGGATGCGCTGGCGCATTTCGCCCAGCTCGGCTTCCCAGAGGGCGCGCAGTTCGGGGTTGCTCAGGACCGTGGCGACGATGGTGGCGCCATGGGTCGGCGGGTTGGAATAGTTGGTGCGGATCACCCGCTTGACCTGGGACAGCACCCGGGCGCTTTCCTCGCGGCTCTCGCTGACCAGGGTCAGGGCACCGACTCGCTCGCCGTACAGCGAGAAGGACTTGGAGAAGGAACTGGAGACCAGGAAGGTCAGGCCGGAATCGGCGAACAGTCGTACGGCCTGGGCGTCCTCGTCGATGCCGTCGCCGAAGCCCTGGTAGGCGATGTCGAGGAAGGGCACCAGATTGCGCGCCTTGACCACGTCCAGCACCGCCTGCCAATCGGCCGGCTGCAAGTCCACCCCGGTGGGGTTGTGGCAGCAGGCATGCAGCACCACCACCGAACGCTCCGGCAGCGCCTGGAGATCAGCCAGGAAGCCTTCGCGATTCAGGCCATTGCTGGCAGCGTCGTAGTAGCGGTAGGTCTGCACGGGAAAGCCGGCACCCTCGAACAGGGCGCGGTGGTTTTCCCAGCTCGGATCGCTGATGGCGACCACGGCATCGGGCAGCAGCCGCTTGAGGAAGTCGGCACCGATCTTCAGGGCACCGGTGCCCCCGACGGCCTGGACGGTGATGGCCCGGCCTTCCTTTATCAGGCTCGATTCGGCACCGAACAGCAGGTGTTGCACGGCCTGGTCATAGGCAGCGATACCCTCGATGGGCAGGTAGCCACGCGGCGCCTGGGCGGCTACGCGCTGCTTCTCGGCCTCGGCCACGGCGCGCAACAGCGGGATGCGGCCCTGCTCGTCGTAGTAGACCCCCACGCCCAGATTGACCTTGTGCGGACGGGCATCGGCGTTGTAGGCCTCGTTCAGGCCAAGGATGGGGTCGCGGGGTGCCATTTCGACGGCGGAGAACAAACTCATGGGGCAGGGGCTCGAATGAGGGGTGAAGGAAAGGGCGGAACGCCTGGAGCCAGGAGTATAGCCCCCTGCAACCGCCATCGCGACCCAACCTCAGTCGAGGATTTCCTGACGTGTGGCAGTGGCGGAAGATTGCAAAGAGAGGCTTGCGGCCTCATCTAGGGCGTTCCAGCATTTCCCTCGCTCGCTTTGCCTCGACGCCCACGTCGCGGCGATGACGTTCCTGCATTCCCGTGCTACTGAGGCAGCCATGTCCGCATTCCAGCTCTCCACTCGCTATACCCCGGCCGGCGACCAGCCCGAAGCCATTCGCCAGATGGTGGAAGGCCTGGAAGCGGGCCTGTCGCACCAGACCCTGCTCGGCGTGACCGGCTCGGGCAAGACCTTCAGCATCGCCAACGTCATCGCCCAGGTGCAGCGCCCGACCATGGTGCTGGCGCCGAACAAGACCCTGGCCGCCCAGCTCTACGGCGAATTCAAGGCCTTCTTCCCGAACAACTCGGTGGAGTACTTCGTCTCCTACTACGACTATTACCAGCCGGAAGCCTATGTGCCCTCGTCGGACACCTTCATCGAGAAGGACTCGTCCATCAACGACCACATCGAGCAGATGCGCCTGTCCGCCACCAAGGCGCTGCTGGAGCGCAAGGACGCCATCATTGTCGCCTCGGTGTCCTCGATCTACGGCCTGGGTAGTCCCGAAGCCTACCTGAAGATGGTCCTGCACCTGGATCGCGGCGAACGTATCGATCAGCGCACCATCCTGCGTCGGCTGGCCGAGTTGCAGTACAGCCGCAACGACATGGAATTCGCCCGCGCCACCTTCCGGGTGCGCGGCGATGTCATCGACGTCTTCCCGGCGGAATCCGACCTGGAGGCGGTGCGCATCGAGCTGTTCGACGACGAGGTGGAAAGCCTGTCGGCCTTCGATCCCCTCACCGGCGAGGTGATCCGCAAGTTGCCGCGCTTCACCTTCTACCCCAAGACCCACTACGCCACGCCGCGCGAAACCCTGCTGGGCGCCATCGAGAACATCAAGCTGGAGCTGGCCGAGCGCCTCGAATGGCTACGCAGCCAGAATCGCCTGCTCGAAGCCCAGCGCCTGGAGCAGCGTACCCGCTTCGACCTGGAGATGATCCTCGAGCTGGGCTACTGCAACGGCATCGAGAACTACAGCCGCTATCTGTCCGGCCGTGGTCCCGGCGAGCCGCCGCCGACCCTCTACGACTACCTGCCGAGCAATGCCCTGCTGGTGATCGACGAATCCCACGTCACCGTTCCGCAGATCGGCGCCATGTTCAAGGGCGACCGCTCGCGCAAGGAAACCTTGGTGGAATACGGCTTCCGCTTGCCTTCGGCACTGGACAACCGGCCGCTCAAGTTCGAGGAGTGGGAAGCTGGCGCGCCCCAGACCATCTTCGTCTCGGCCACCCCCGGTCCTTACGAGGAAGAACACGCCGGCCGCGTGATCGAGCAGGTGGTACGACCCACCGGCCTGGTCGACCCGATCATCGAGATCCGTCCGGCCACCACCCAGGTGGACGACCTGCTCTCCGAGATCCGCCTACGGGTGGCCCAGGAAGAGCGGGTGCTCTGCACCACCCTGACCAAGCGCATGGCCGAGGACCTCACCGACTACCTGGCCGATCACGACGTGCGGGTGCGTTACCTGCACTCCGACATCGACACCGTGGAGCGGGTGGAGATCATCCGTGACCTGCGCCTGGGCACCTTCGACGTCTTGGTGGGCATCAACCTGCTGCGTGAGGGCCTGGACATGCCCGAGGTGTCCCTGGTGGCGGTGCTTGACGCCGACAAGGAAGGCTTCCTGCGCTCCGAGCGCTCGCTGATCCAGACCATCGGCCGGGCGGCACGTAACCTGAACGGCAAGGCCATCCTCTACGCCGACAGCATCACCGGCTCCATGCAGCGCGCCATCGACGAGACCGAGCGCCGGCGCAACAAGCAGCTGGCCTTCAACGAAGAACACGGCATCGTGCCCCAGGGTATCAAGAAGGACATCCGCGACATCATGGAAGGGGCCGCGGCGCCGGGTGCTAAGGGCAAGCGCCGCGCGGCCAAGGCTGCCGAGGACCAGGGCGAATACGCCGCCGAGTTGCGCTCGCCCAGCGAGATCGGCAAGCGCATCCGCCAGCTCGAAGAAAAGATGCTGCAACTGGCGCGCGACCTGCAGTTCGAGTCCGCTGCCCAGCTGCGCGACGAGATCCAGGCCTTGCGCGAGCGCCTGGTCCAGGTCTGAGAGCCTGTACACGTTCTGCTGCGCGTCGGCCAAGCTGCGTTGAAAATAGCTTCGGAATGCTCATTTACCACTCGTAAACTCCGCTTCCTCAGCTATTTTCGCCTTGCTTTGCTCTAGCTCGCGAGAACGTGAACAGGCTCTACCGACCCGTCAACTGGCAGCGCCAGGGCTGGCGCTGCTACCATTCCGCCTTTGTCCCTTCGCGTTTCTCGAGAAAGCCGATGACCACCGTTCGCACGCGCATCGCGCCGTCGCCCACCGGCGACCCGCATGTCGGTACCGCCTATATCGCCCTGTTCAACCTCTGCTTCGCCCGTCAGCACGGCGGTCAGTTCATCCTGCGCATCGAGGATACCGACCAGGTCCGCTCGACCCGCGAATCCGAACAGCAGATCTACGACGCCCTGCGCTGGCTGGGTATCGAGTGGGACGAGGGGCCGGACGTCGGCGGCCCCCATGGTCCCTACCGGCAGAGCGAACGCGGCGAGATCTACTGGAAGTACGCCCGCGAACTGGTGGAGAAGGGCCACGCCTTCTATTGCTTCGCCACCCCGGAAGAACTCGACCAGATGCGCGCCGAACAGCAGGCGCGCGGTGAGACTCCGCGCTACGACGGTCGCGGCCTGCGCCTGTCGAAGGAAGAGGTGCAGCAGCGCCTGGATGCCGGCCAGCCCTATGTCATCCGCATGAAGGTGCCGGAGGAGGGTGTCTGCGTCGTCCCCGACCTGCTGCGCGGCGATGTCGAGATCCCCTGGGATCGCATGGACATGCAGGTGCTGATGAAGGCCGATGGCCTGCCCACCTATTTCCTCGCCAACGTGGTCGACGACCACCTGATGGGCATCACGCACGTCCTGCGTGGCGAGGAGTGGCTGCCCTCGGCGCCCAAGCTGATCAAGCTCTACGAGTACTTCGGCTGGGAGCAGCCCCAGCTCTGCTACATGCCGCTGCTGCGCAACCCCGACAAGAGCAAGCTCTCCAAGCGCAAGAATCCCACCTCGGTGACCTTCTACCAGCGCATGGGTTACCTGCCCGAGGCCATGCTCAACTACCTGGGGCGCATGGGCTGGTCCATGCCCGATGAGCGCGAGAAGTTCACCCTGGCCGAGATGGTCGAGCATTTCGACCTGCAGCGCGTATCCCTGGGCGGCCCCATCTTCGACGTCGAGAAGCTGTCCTGGCTCAACGGCCAGTGGCTGCGCGAGCTGAGCCCCGAGCGCTTCGCCGCCGAGGTACAGCAGTGGGCGCTCAATCCCGAGTACCTGCTCAAGATCGCCCCGCTGGTGCAGCAGCGGGTCGAGACCTTCAGCCAGATCGCCCCGCTGGCCGGCTTCTTCTTCAGCGGCGCCCTCAACCTGGACCCGGCGCTGTTCCAGCACAAGAAACTGTCCGCCGACCAGGTGCGGCTGGTCATGCAATTGTTGCTGTGGAAGCTCGAAGCCCTGCGGACGTGGGACAAGGAGCGCATCACCGCGGTGATCCAGACCGTTGCCGAGCACCAGCAACTCAAGCTGCGCGACGTCATGCCGCTGCTGTTCGCCGCCATCACCGGCCAGGCCAGCTCGGTCTCGGTGCTGGACGCCATGGAGATCCTCGGTCCGGACCTCACCCGCTTTCGTCTGCGCCAGGCGGTCGAATTGCTGGGGGCCCCCTCCAAGAAGGAAACCAAGGAGTGGGAGAAGCTGCTGGCCGAACTCGGCTGACGCCCTCCCGGCCGGCCCTGTATCCGGGGCCGGCTCCTCGTTCCTGCGCCAGGATGGCCATCATGACGACCCTGACTCCCCAACGGCACAATCTGCTCGAAGATGTGCTGGCGCTGCTCAGCGCCACCTTGATGATCGCCCTGGCGGTGAACCTCTATCGCCACGCCGGCCTGCTCACCGGCGGTACCGCCGGGTTGGCTTTTCTCGCCCAGTACGGCACGCGGCTGTCCTTCGGCCAGGCGTTCTTCCTCATCAACCTGCCGTTCTACTGGCTGGCCGTGCGGCGCATGGGCTGGGCCTTCACCCTGCGTACCCTGGCCGCGGTGACCCTGGTCTCGCTGCTCACCGAGCTGACGCCGCGCTTCATCGGCTTCACCGCGCTGCAGCCGCTCTACGCCGCGGTGCTCGGCGGCGTGCTGATGGGCGTGGGCCTGCTGATCCTGTTCCGCCACCAGGCCAGTCTCGGCGGCATCAACATCGCCGTGCTCTATCTGCAGCATCGCTACGGCTGGCGTGCGGGCAAGGTGCAGATGGGCATCGATTGCCTGATCGTCCTGCTGGCGCTGTTCGTCGTCGCGCCGGGCGCCATCCTCACCTCCATCCTCGGTGCCGTCATCCTCAATCTCACCCTGGCGATCAACCATCGCCCCGGTCGCTACAGCGCCATCAGCTAGGAGCTTTCCGTCGCGCCAGCGCAACTTCGATTGGTCCGCGACCCGCCTTGGCTTTAAGATGGCGCCCATTTTCGACGGCCACGGCTGTCGTCATCGCAAGTTGAAGAGGTCTCCATGAGCTGCGATTTCCTGGCACAAGCCCTTCCCGGCGTACAGAAACTCTCGCCCTACGTGCCCGGCAAGCCCGTCGATGAACTGGCCCGCGAACTGGGTATCGCACCGGCGAGCATCGTCAAGCTCGCCAGCAACGAGAACCCCCTCGGCCCGAGCGTCAAGGCGCTCGAGGCCATCCGCGCCGAGCTGGCCGAACTGACCCGCTATCCCGATGGCAACGCCTTCGATCTCAAGCAGGCCCTGAGCCAGAGGTTCGGCGTGGCGCCCAGCGGCATCACCCTGGGCAACGGCTCCAACGACATCCTCGAACTGGTCGCCCGGGCCTACCTGGCGCCCGGCTACAACGCCGTGTTCAGCGAGCATGCCTTCGCCGTCTACCCGCTGGTGACCCTGGCCATCGGTGCCGAAGGACGTAGCGTCCCGGCCAAGGCCTATGGCCATGACCTCGACGCCATGCTCGCCGCCATCGATGCCGACACCCGCGTGGTCTTCGTCGCCAACCCCAACAACCCTACCGGCACCTGGTTCGACAGCGAGGCCCTGGCGCGCTTCCTCGCCCGCGTCCCCGAGCACGTCCTGGTGGTGCTGGACGAGGCCTACATCGAATACGCCGAGGGCGATGAACTGCCGGACGGCCTGGCGTTCCTGGCACAGTACCCGAACCTGATCGTGTCGCGGACCTTCTCCAAGGCCTATGGCCTGGCCGCCCTGCGGGTGGGCTATGCCTTCTCCTCGCCGACCGTGGCCGACGTCCTCAACCGGGTGCGTCAGCCGTTCAACGTCAACAGCCTGGCCCAGGCGGCGGCCTGTGCGGCCCTGGCCGATAGCGACTACCTGGCCCGCAGCCGCGCCCTCAATGACGCCGGCATGGCCCAGCTGGAAGCCGGTTTCCGCGAACTGGACCTGCAGTGGATTCCCTCGCGCGGCAATTTCATCGCCGTCGACCTGGGCTGCGATGCCGCACCGATCAACCAGGGACTGCTGCAAGAGGGCGTCATCGTGCGTCCCGTCGCCGGCTATGGCATGCCCACCTTCCTGCGCGTCTCCATCGGCACCGAAGCGGAAAACACCCGCTTCCTGGTAGCCCTGGCCAAGGTCCTGGGTCGTGGCTGAAGTGGCCACTCCCCTGATCGAACGCCTGGTCGTTGTCGGCCTCGGCCTGATTGGCGGCTCCTTCGCCAAGGGTGCCCGCGCCAGTGGGCTCTGCCGTGAAGTGGTCGGGGTCGATCGCGATCCCGAGACCCGCCGGCTGGCCGTCGAGCTGGGGGTCGCCGACCGTTGCGTCGCCGAACTCGCCGACGCCTGCCCGGGCGCCGACGTCATCCAGCTCGCGGTGCCCATCCTGGCCATGGAGCGGGTCCTGGCCGATCTCGCCGCCTTGCCGCTGCAGGATGCCATCCTCACCGATGTCGGCAGCGCCAAGGGCAACGTGGTGCGTGCCGCGCGCCAGGCCTTCGCCGGCCAGTCGCTGCGTTTCGTGCCGGGTCACCCCATCGCCGGCTCCGAGCGCAGCGGTATCACGGCGGCCAATGCAGCGTTGTTCAATCGCCACAAGGTCATCCTCACGCCACTGGACGAAACCCTGCCGGCCGACCTGGACAAGGTCGATCGGCTCTGGCGCGCCATCGGTGCCGATGTCGAGCACATGACCGTGGAGCATCACGACCAGGTCCTCGCCGCCACCAGCCACCTGCCGCATCTGTTGGCCTTCAATCTGGTGGACTCCCTGGCCAAGCGCAGCGAGAACCGCGAGATCTTCCATTACGCCGCCGGTGGTTTCCGCGACTTCACCCGCATCGCCGGCAGCGATCCGACCATGTGGCACGACATCTTCATCGCCAATCGCGAAGCCGTGCTACAAGCGCTGGACACCTATCGCGCCGATCTCGACGAGCTGCGTGGCGCCATCCAGGCCGGCGATGGTCAGTTCCTCATGGGGGTGCTGACCCATGCTCGCGGTGCGCGCGAGTATTTCGGTCACATCCTTGCCAGCCGTACCCAGGCCGGCGCCCAGGTCGTCGCCAATCATCCCATCACGGAGGGGCACTCATGAGCAGTACCGCACCCATCATCACCCTCGACGGCCCAGGCGGTTCGGGGAAGGGCACCATCGCGGCGCTGGTCGCCCGTCAGCTCGGCTGGAATCTGCTGGATTCCGGCGCACTCTATCGCCTGCTGGCCTTCGCCGCCCGCAACCATGGCGTCGACTACACCAACGAGGAGTCGCTCAAGCTGTTGGCGGCCCACCTGGACGTCCAGTTCCTGGCTGGCCACGAGCACGGTCAGCGCATCATCCTCGAAGGCGAGGATGTCACCGACGTCATCCGCACCGAGGAAGTCGGTGCCGGCGCTTCCCAGGTCGCCACCCTGCCGGCCGTGCGCGATGCGCTGCTGCAGCGCCAGCAGGCCTTCCGCGAGGCCCCTGGCCTGGTCGCCGACGGGCGTGACATGGGCACCGTGGTGTTTCCGGACGCCGAACTGAAGATCTTTCTGACCGCCGGTGCCGAGGAACGCGCGCAGAGACGTTATCTTCAGTTGAAGCAGAAGGGCGAAAATGTTAGCTTGCCTGCCCTCCTGGAAGAGATCCGTGAGCGGGACGCCCGCGATAGTCAGCGTAGCGTTGCTCCGCTCAAGCCCGCCGACGACGCCGTCGAGCTGGATTCCACGCATCTCTCCATACAACAGGTATTGGAACGCATCCTGACCCTGGCCGCCGAGCGCGACCTGGCGGGATGAAGGCCGAGGCTCATCCGAGTCGTCGGTGAAAGCTGCCGGGAACCAGTCGCATCCCGGTAGCCGGATGGTAACCACTCACCCCGCATGGGCTGGTCATGCGGTAGCCGGATACATCGAGTATCCATACAACAGGTATGAACATGAGCGAAAGCTTCGCAGAACTCTTTGAAGAAAGTCTGAAATCCCTCGACATGCAGCCGGGTGCCATCATCACCGGTACCGTGGTGTCGATCGATGGTGACTGGGTTGTGGTCGATACCGGCCTGAAATCCGAAGGCCTGGTTCCGCTCGAGCAGTTCTACAACGAACAAGGCGAGCTGACCATCAACGTGGGTGACGAAGTCCACGTAGCCCTGGATGCCGTCGAAGACGGTTTCGGCGAAACCAAAGTGTCTCGCGAAAAGGCCAAGCGCGCCGAATCCTGGCTGGTCCTGGAAGCCGCGTTCAGCGCCGACGAAGTGGTCAAGGGTGTCATCAACGGCAAGGTCAAGGGCGGTTTCACCGTCGACGTCAGCGGCATCCGCGCGTTCCTGCCGGGCTCCCTGGTCGATGTCCGTCCGGTGCGTGACACCACCCACCTGGAAGGCAAGGAACTCGAGTTCAAGGTCATCAAGCTGGACCAGAAGCGCAACAACGTTGTCGTTTCCCGTCGTAGCGTCCTGGAAGCCGAGAACAGCGCCGAGCGCGAAGCCCTGCTGGAATCCCTGCAGGAAGGCCAGCAAGTCAAGGGTATCGTCAAGAACCTCACCGACTACGGTGCGTTCGTCGACCTGGGCGGCGTAGACGGCCTGCTGCACATCACCGACATGGCCTGGAAGCGCATCAAGCATCCGTCGGAAATCGTCAACGTCGGCGACGAGATCGACGTCAAGGTGCTGAAGTTCGACCGCGAGCGCAACCGCGTCTCCCTGGGTCTGAAGCAGCTGGGCGAAGATCCGTGGGTCGCCATCAAGGCCCGTTACCCGGAAGGCACCCGCGTTCAGGCGCGCGTCACCAACCTCACCGACTACGGCTGCTTCGCCGAGCTGGAAGAGGGCGTGGAAGGCCTGGTGCACGTGTCCGAAATGGACTGGACCAACAAGAACATCCACCCGTCCAAGGTCGTTCAGGTCGGCGACGAAGTGGAAGTCATGGTCCTGGATATCGACGAAGAGCGTCGTCGTATCTCCCTGGGCATCAAGCAGTGCCGTGCCAACCCGTGGGAAGAGTTCTCGGGTCAGTTCAACAAGGGCGACCGCATCTCCGGCACCATCAAGTCGATCACCGATTTCGGTATCTTCATTGGTCTGGAAGGCGGCATCGACGGTCTGGTACACCTGTCCGACATCTCCTGGAACGAAACCGGCGAAGAAGCCGTGCGTCGCTTCAAGAAGGGTGACGAGCTGGATACCGTGATCCTGTCCGTTGACCCGGAGCGCGAGCGCATCTCCCTGGGCATCAAGCAGCTAGAAGACGATCCGTTCTCCAACTACGCCTCCCTGAACGAGAAAGGCACCATCGTGCGCGGTACCGTCAAGGAAGTCGATGCCAAGGGCGCTGTCATCACCCTGGCCAACGAGATCGAAGGCGTCCTGAAGGCGTCCGAAATCAGCCGTGACCGCGTCGAAGACGCTCGCAACGTGCTGAAGGAAGGCGACGAAGTCGAAGCCAAGATCATCAGCATCGATCGCAAGAGCCGCGTGATCAGCCTCTCCGTCAAGTCCAAGGACGTCGATGACGAGAAGGAAGCCATGAGCTCCCTGCGTAGCAAGCAAGAGCCTGCTGCCGGCCCCACCACCATCGGTGACCTGATCAAGGCCCAGATGGAAAGCCAGAACTAAGTTCTCGCTTGAATGAAAAGGCGACCTCCGGGTCGCCTTTTTCTTGCCCGGCGAAAAAAGGTGGGCGGTAGCGGCAAGTAAAAAGGTGAGGGCGGCAAAGCCGGTCGCTTGACTTTTCAAAAATCGGCCAGCGTGCTAAAAGTGCTCGGAGGTGATCTAGCCGCTTGATAACGAAGGAAAAATCCATGACCAAGTCGGAGTTGATCGAGCGTATCGTTGCCTACCAGGGGCAGCTGTCGTCCAAGGACGTCGAGCTGGCGATCAAGACCATGCTGGAACAGATGGCCCAGGCCCTTTCCACCGGTGATCGTATCGAGATCAGGGGATTCGGCAGCTTCTCTCTGCATTATCGTGCGCCTCGCACCGGGCGCAATCCCAAGACCGGGGAGTCGGTCCTGCTGGATGGCAAGTTCGTGCCGCACTTCAAGCCTGGCAAGGAGCTACGAGATCGCGTAAACGAGCTGGAGCCATAAAGTCGACACTCAGGTCGGCCCTTTCTTTTGATGTCCTGCAACCTTTTGATTGAAGAGCATTTTTTTCGCTCGGTTGGCTCGTCAAAAAAGCGTTGTTATTGTAGGTGATATCGGTATTTTGACGTTTACAAAAAAAGTCAAGTCTTTTTGATATTTTTGTAGACGGGTTCCGTTTTTTGTATGAGACTTCGCTCACATAAGGTCCTGGTTGACCTCGTAGTCCACTCCGAGTGAGGAAGTTGTCATGCGCCACTATCTTTTCATCTGGATCGGTATCGCCGCCTGCTTCACCAGCATGCAACTCGGACACCCCTTCCTGGCGGTAGCCGCCCTGGCCGGTAGCTGGCTGGTTGCTCTCTTCCTGCAGCCCACCCAGCGCGTCGAGACCTTCTCGCGCCACTATGTCGCCCAGCAGGTCGTCAACGTGCCCGTTGCGGCCAAGACGCTCTAAGCCAACTCGTTTTCATAGCCCACCAGGCCTGGCCTGGTGGGTTTTTTTATGGCCAGTGTTTTTGCATCGCTAGGTGCTCGTCGAGCAATGTCTTACCATGGGCGCCGATTTGGCTGCTGGAAGGGCGCTTGGCATCGATGGAAGGCAGTATTCTGGTGACGGGGGCGGGAGGATTCGTGGGGAGTTGCCTGGTCCGGCATCTGCTCGACGAGGGTTTTCCCGTAGTCGCTGCGCTACGCCAGGCGTCAACTGCCACTCCGCGAAATGGCCTTGCCTTCGTGAGTCGTGAGCTCGCGGCCGATACCGACTGGTTGGCGGCGCTGGTGGGTGTCGATACCGTCATCCATCTGGCCGCACGCGTCCATCAGCTGGGTGAGCAACCCGGCGCGCTCAGCGACGGGCGATATGACGAGGTGAATCGGGCCGCTACCTTGAGGCTGGCGCGGGACGCCGTCCTTGCCGGTGTCCGCCGTTTCATCTTCGTCAGCAGCATCAAGGTCAATGGCGACTGGACACGGCCAGGACGTCCCTTCCGTGCGGACGATCCGCCCGCTCCCACCGATGCCTACGCCCGCTCCAAGGCCGTTGCCGAGCAGCAGTTGCTGGCGCTCATGGCGGAGACCGGCCTGGAGGTGGTCATCATCCGACCACCGCTGGTCTATGGCCCAGGCGTGAAAGCCAATGTCGCCCGCTTGCTGGATGTGTTGGCTCGCGGCGTACCCCTGCCCCTGGGCGGGGTAAGGCACAACCGGCGCAGCCTGGTCGCCGTGGAAAACCTGGTCGACCTGCTGACACTGTGCATCTCGGCGCCGCAGGCGGTGGGCGCCACCTTGCTGGTCAGCGACGATGAGGATCTGTCTACCGTTGAATTGCTCGAGCTGCTGAGCGAGGGCTTGGGCAGGAAGGCCAGATTGGTCCCGATTCCCAGCGTCTGGCTCGAAAGAGGCGCCCGGCTACTGGGGCGTGGCGAGCTGGCGCAGCGACTCTGTGGCTCGTTGCAGGTGGACATCCAGCCCACCAAGACCCTGCTGGATTGGCGGCCACCATACTCGGGCCGCAGCGCCTTGCGGGCCTTGGGTGCGCAACGGGCGCAGGCGACATGCTGATTCTCGTGCTGGTCGCGGCGCTGGTCGGCAGTTGGCTGGGGACGGCGGCGTTGCGCCGCTATGCCCTGTCCGGTGGTCTGCTCGATGAGCCCAATGCGCGTAGCTCGCATCAGGTAGCGACCCCTCGCGGGGGTGGTCTGGCTTTCGTGGTGGTGTTCGTGATCGGTTGCCTCGCCTTGCAGATGCTGGGATGGCTCGATACGGCGACCGGCACCGTCCTGGTCGGGGCAGGGCTGCTGGTGGCGGTGCTGGGCTTCATCGACGATCATCGGCATGTCGGCGCCGGCTGGCGCTTGCTCGGGCATTTTCTCGCGGCTTTCCTGGCCTTGCTGTGGCTCGGTGGGTATGGGGTGCTGCCCGGAAGCCTGGCGCAGGCGCTGGGTTTGCCGATCGCGATGATCCTGGCCCTTGGCGCCCTCTACCTGGTCTGGCTGTTGAATCTCTATAATTTCATGGACGGCATCGATGGCATCGCCGCGGTGGAGGCCTTGAGCGCCTGCCTGGGCATGGCGCTGCTCTATGGTCTCGCAGGATATTCGCAGTTGCTGGGAGCCCCCTTGCTGCTCGCGGCGGCGGTCTTGGGTTTTCTGCTATGGAACTTCCCGCCTGCGCGAATCTTCATGGGCGATGTCGGCAGCGGCTTTCTCGGTCTCGTCCTGGGCATGCTGTCGCTGCAGGCGGCCCTGACCGAGCTTTCACTGTTCTGGGCCTGGGTGATCCTGCTGGGCGTCTTCATCGTCGATGCCACCTGGACCTTGCTGCGCCGTCTGGCACGCGGCAAGAAACCCTACGAGGCTCACCGTACCCATGCCTATCAGTGGGCCTCGCGGCGCCATCGCAGCCATAGGGCGGTGACCCTGGCAGTGCTCTGCATCAACCTCTGCTGGCTGCTGCCCATCGCATTGCTGGTAGGCACCGGACATTTAGGTGCCATACTGGGGCTGTTGCTTGCTTATGGACCTCTGTTGGGTCTGGCCCTTGGATACAATGCTGGGACCGATGAGACAGCCTCGGCTGTGCCGTCCACCGGGTTCAGGGAGTAGGAACACTGCTATGTTGCGTGACCGTCTGGTCAAGCTGAACCGGCGTACCAAGCGAGTCATCCAGGTCGCGGTCGATCTGGTATTGATCTGGATTTCACTGTGGCTCGCCTTCTATCTGCGGCTGGGCTCCGCGCAGATGATCGAGCCCTTCAGTGGCCACGCCTGGTTGTTTCTCACTGCCCCGGCCATCGCCATTCCCCTGTTCATCCGCATCGGCATGTACCGTGCGGTCATGCGTTACCTGGGCAACGATGCGCTGATCGCCATCGCCAAGGCGGTGACGCTCTCGACCCTGCTGCTGTCCGTGGTCATCTACTGGTATCGCGACCTGCCGGAGATCGTGCCGCGTTCGATGATCTTCAACTATTGGATCGTCAGCCTGATCCTCATCGGCGGTTTGCGTCTGGCGCTGCGCCAGTACTTCCTGGGCGACTGGTATCGTGCCATCACCGTACCCTTCATCAAGCAGCCGGACGAACTGCCCCGTGTCGCCATCTATGGCGCCGGTTCGGCGGGCAATCAGCTGATCGCAGCGCTGCGCATGGGGCGGGCGATGCGGCCGGTGGCCTTCATCGACGATGACAAGAGCATCGCCAATCGCATCATCGCTGGCCTCAAGGTCTACACCCCCAAGCACATCCAGCAGATGATCGAAGAGACCGGGGCCGAGGAAATCCTCCTGGCCATCCCGTCCGCCACCCGTGCCCGGCGCCGGGAAGTCCTGAGTCTGCTCGAGCCCTATCCCTTGCATGTCCGTACCGTCCCGCGGATCAGCGATCTTGCCTGTGGCAAGGTGCAGGTCGACGACCTGCAGGAGGTCGATATCGCCGACCTCCTGGGGCGAGATCCGGTAGCGCCTCGACCCGAACTGTTCAGTCGCTGCATCAGCCAGCAGGTGGTGATGGTGACGGGCGCGGGTGGCTCCATCGGTTCCGAGCTGTGCCGGCAGATCATCGGGCAGCGGCCGCGGGTGCTGATCCTGCTCGATCATGCCGAATTCAATCTCTACAGCATCCATCGGGAGCTGGACGCCCATATCCAGCGTGAAGCCCTGCCGATCACCCTGGTGCCCGTCCTGGGATCGATTCGTAACGCTGCGCTGCTGCTGCAGGTGATGCGCCACTGGAAGGTGGCGACCCTGTACCATGCGGCAGCCTACAAGCACGTGCCCATGGTCGAGCACAATATCGCCGAGGGATTCGGCAACAATGTGCTGGGTACACTGAACGCCGCCCAGGCGGCGATCCAGGCGGGCGTGACCAGCTTCGTGCTGATTTCCACCGACAAGGCGGTGCGGCCGACCAATATCATGGGGAGTACCAAACGCCTGGCCGAGATGGTCCTGCAGGCGCTCAGCCGCGAAGCGGCGCCCATACTCCATGGCCAGGCCGACGGCATTCACCAGGTCAATCGTACCCGCTTCACCATGGTCAGATTCGGCAACGTCCTGGGCTCGTCCGGCTCGGTCATCCCGCTGTTCCGTACGCAAATCCGCAAGGGTGGGCCGGTCACCGTGACCCACCCCAAGATCACCCGCTTCTTCATGACCATCACCGAAGCGGCACAACTGGTGATCCAGGCCGGGGCCATGGGCGAGGGGGGCGATGTCTTCGTTCTGGACATGGGCGAGCCGGTGCGCATCGTCGAGCTGGCTGAGCAGATGATCAAGCTGTCGGGCCTCAGCGTGCGTTCTCCTGCCAATCCCCATGGCGATGTGGCCATCGAATTCACCGGTCTGCGGCCTGGCGAGAAGCTCTACGAAGAATTGCTCATCGGCGATGACGTCAGTCCCACCTCGCATCCCAAGATCATGCGTGCCAGCGAAGACTTCCTTGCCTGGGACCTTTTCCGGTCCGCCCTCGTCGAGTTGAGTCGCTCGGTCGATGCCGGCGACTATGTCCGGGTGCGCCAGCTGCTGCGCGACATTGTTGCCGGTTATACACCGGAAGGCGATATCGTCGACTGGTTGCACACCAACCGGTCCATCGATTGACCTTGGGCACTGTCTCAAATCCTGTATTTGAAGCCGAGCACAGAAGCGGCACCCTCTCGTCGCTGAGCTGAACTTTCCTTTTCTGCCACTGTTTAACTCAGGTCTTTGGGCGTGCGGCGTAGGCCGCGGCCCGAGCCAGGGATGGCTGCGCCGTCCTCCGATGTCCTGCGCGCCGGTTCGGGCAGGATGATGTGCAAATCGATATAGGCAGGATTCAGGATGAAGGTACTGGTAACGGGTGGCGCGGGTTTCATTGGTTCCGCCGTAGTACGTTTTCTTATCAACGAAACCCCATGCAAGGTCGCCAACGTCGACAAGCTGACCTACGCCGGTAACGTGGATTCGCTGGCAGACGTCGCGGCGTCCGAGCGCTATGAGTTTCACCAGGTGGATATCTGCGACTTCGGCGCCCTGCAGAAGGTATTCGCCACCTTCCAGCCCGACGTGGTGATGCACCTGGCTGCCGAGTCCCATGTGGATCGTTCCATCGAGGGGCCTGCCGACTTCATCCAGACCAACGTCGTCGGCACCGGCGTGATGCTGGAAGTCACCCGCGCCTACTGGAACGGCCTGGAGCCGGAGGCCAAGGCGGCCTTCCGTTTCCACCACATCTCCACCGATGAAGTCTATGGCGACCTGCACGGCACCGACGACCTCTTCACCGAGACCACCCCCTATGCGCCGAGCTCGCCCTATTCGGCCAGCAAGGCCGGCAGCGACCACCTGGTGCGCGCCTGGGGCCGGACCTACGGTCTCCCGGTGCTGGTGACCAACTGCTCGAACAACTACGGTCCCTATCACTTCCCCGAGAAGCTGATTCCCCACGTCATTCTCAATGCCATCCATGGCAAGCCGCTGCCGGTCTATGGCGACGGTTCCCAGGTGCGTGACTGGCTGTTCGTCGAAGACCATGCCCGTGCCCTCTACACAGTAGTGACCCAGGGCGAGGTCGGTGAGACCTACAACATCGGTGGTCACAACGAGAAGCGCAACCTGCAGGTCGTCGAGACCATCTGTGACCTGCTCGAAGAGCTGGCACCCGAGAAGCCGGCGGGTGTGGAGCGTTATCGCGACCTCATCACCTTCGTCAAGGATCGTCCCGGCCACGACATGAGATACGCCATCGATGCCAGCAAGATCGGTCGCGAGCTGGGTTGGACGCCGGAAGAGACCTTCGAGACCGGCATGCGCAAGACCGTCACCTGGTACCTGAACAATCGTGAGTGGTGGCAGCGGGTACTGTCCGGTGCCTATCGCCTCGAGCGCCTCGGCGAAGCCGTTTAACGATCCTGGCGCGGACAGGCTCCAGGGCGTGTCCGACCGACAGCAACAGTCAATTTTCAGAGGACGATTGCCATGAGCAAATACAAGGGAATCCTGCTGGCCGGTGGCTCCGGTACTCGTTTGCACCCCATTACCCTGGGTGTGTCCAAGCAGTCACTGCCGATCTACGACAAACCCATGATCTACTATCCGTTGTCCGTGCTGATGCTGGCCGGTATCCAGGAAGTCCTGATCATCTCGACACCAGCCGACCTGCCCGGCTTCCAGCGCATGCTGGGCGACGGCAGCCACTTCGGCATGCAACTGAGCTATGCCGAGCAGCCCAGCCCGGACGGCCTCGCCCAGGCTTTCATCATCGGTCGCGAATTCGTCGGCGATGACAACGTCTGCCTGGTGCTGGGCGACAACATCTTCTACGGCCAGCACTTCAGCGAGACACTGCTCAAGGCGGCGAGCGTGGAGAAGGGCGCCACCGTCTTCGGCTACTACGTCGCCGATCCCGAGCGTTTCGGCGTGGTCGAGTTCGACGAACAGGGCAAGGCCCTGAGCATCGAAGAGAAGCCCAAGAAGCCGAAATCCAACTATGCCGTCACCGGTCTGTATTTCTACGACAACGACGTGCTGGACATCGCCGCCAACATCAAGCCATCGCCCCGGGGCGAGCTGGAAATCACCGACGTCAACAACGAGTACCTGCGTCGCGGCTCGCTGAACGTCTCCTTGCTGGGTCGTGGTTTCGCCTGGCTGGATACCGGTACCCACGATGCCCTGCTGGAAGCCGGGCATTTCGTGCAGACCATCGAGAAGCGCCAGGGTCTGAAGGTCGCTTGCCTCGAAGAGATCGCCTTCCAGAAAGGTTGGATCACCTGCGAGCAGATGGCGCTGCAGGCCGAAGCCCTGAGCAAGACTGGTTATGGCCAGTACCTGGCGCGGCTGTGCAAGGAGCAGGACTGATGCAGGTCTTCGAAACCGCGATCCCGGACGTCAAGCTGATCGAACCCAAGGTCTTCGGTGACGACCGCGGCTTCTTCCTGGAGTCCTTTCAGGCGGAGCGCTATGCCCAGCAGGCGGGGATCACCCTGCCGTTCGTGCAGGACAACCACTCGCGTTCCGCCAGGAACGTGCTGCGCGGTCTGCATTTCCAGCGCAGCAAGCCGCAAGGCAAGCTGGTGCGCGTCGTGCGCGGCGAGGTGCTGGACGTGGCCGTCGACATCCGTCGCGGCTCACCCACCTTCGGCAACGTGGTCGCCGAGATCCTCTCGGAAGACAACAAGCGCCAGCTCTGGATACCGCCGGGCCTGGCCCACGGCTTCGTGGTGCTGTCCGAAACCGCTGATTTTGAATACAAGTGCACAGATTATTACGATCCCTCTGATGAAGGGTCTTTGATCTGGAATGATCCGGATCTGAATATCGACTGGCGGGTAACGGATCCCATCCTGTCCGCCAAAGATGCACAAGGACTTCGATTGGCGGAGCTGTATAGATGAAGATACTGGTTACCGGCGCGAACGGTCAGGTCGGGCGTTGTCTGACCGATCGTCTTCAGCGTTCAGAACTGGCATGGGAGGCCCATGGACGTGCCACTCTGGACATCGCTGACGAAGGCTCGGTAACCAGCCATCTCGAGCGATTCGCTCCAGACGTCGTGGTCAACGCGGCCGCCTATACGGCGGTCGACAAGGCCGAGCAGGAGCCGGAGATTGCCGCGCGCGGCAACATCGAAGGCCCCGCGGTCCTGGCGCAGGCCTGTGGTGCAGCCGGTATCGCCCTGTTGCACTTGTCCACCGACTACGTGTTCGACGGGACGGCCACCCAGCCCTACCAGGTGAGCGACCCGGTCAGTCCCGCCGGGGTCTATGGGATGACCAAGCTGGAGGGTGAGAATCGCATCCTCTCGGCGTGCCCGCGGGCCGTGATCCTGCGAACGGCCTGGGTCTTCAGCGAGCACTGCAACAACTTCCTCAAGACCATGCTGCGCCTGGCCGCCGATCGCGACGAACTGCGCGTGGTCGGCGACCAGGTCGGCTGCCCGACCTATGCCGGTCACATCGCCGATGCGCTGCTGGAGATCGCTGGCCAGATCCAGGCAGGTCCTGCGCAGGCGGCCTATGGGCTCTACCATTACGCCGGCGACAGCGGATTGAGCTGGTGCGACTTCGCGCGGTACATCATCGATGCCGGTCAGGAAGTCGGCATGCTGCAGCGCGCACCCCTCATCACCGGGATCACCACCTCCGAGTTTCCCACCCTGGCCATGCGGCCCGCCTATTCGATGTTGGATTCGAGCGCGCTGCAGAGCGCCTTCGGCATCGCGCCGAGCGACTGGCGACAGGGGGTGCGGCAGACCCTGGCCGCGCTCAAGACCGAGCGCGAGCGCGCCGGATCCTTGGTCAGTTGACAGCCTGACGGAGCGCGATAAGCTTTTCGCATTTCACGGTGGAACAGGGAGGTTCCCCTATGAGATTCGTCTGGATCCTCTTCTTTCTCGTTGTCCTGCAGTCCCAGGCCTATGCCTGCGAGCCTGCCGTCGGCGGTCACGCCAAGCCATCCGCCAGTGCCGTGCAGGCACCGCTGAACATCAATGTCGCCGATGTCACCGAGCTGCAGCGCTTGAGTGGTATCGGTGCGGTCAAGGCCCAGGCCATCGTCGATCATCGTCAGGTCCACGGCGCCTTCGCTTCGGTGGACGAGTTGCTCGAGGTCAAGGGAATCGGCAAGGGCCTCCTGCAACGCAATCGTGCGCTGCTGACCGTCGACTGATTCCTGTCGAACTTTAATCGGCTTTTCTTAGGGAATACTCAACTTCTTGTTTTAGCTGGAATTCTAAGTTCTGGCACAGGCATTGCTCTATCTCTGGCACGAGCGGGTACGGCGTCAATTTCCCGTACCAGAGGAGCAGAGCAAATGGTTCAAGGTGTCGAGTTCAATCGGTTGATGCTGGAAATGCGTTCCATGCAGACCGAGGCCATGGCCCGGTCGAAAGCCGTGGCTGCACCCGCCAGCACCGAACAGGTCCAGGGCCCGAGCTTCGCCGACATGCTCAGCAAGGCCGTGGGCTCCGTTGCCGAGACCCAGCAGACCGCCAGCGAGATGGCCAAGGCCTTCGAACTGGGACAGGGCGGTGTCGACCTCACTCAAGTCATGATCGCTTCGCAGAAGGCCAGCGTTTCCGTGCAGGCCTTGACCCAGGTACGCAACAAGTTCGTGCAGGCGTACCAAGACATCATGCAAATGTCGATTTGAGGACGGTCTAGATCATGGCTGACGCTCTTACCAACGCTCCCGTCCCCACCGCCAAACCCGAGGCCGAGGACAAAGCCAAGAAGCCGCTGCTGGGCCTGAGCTTTCTCGACAACCTGTCCGAGATGCCGCTGCTGCGCCAACTGGGCCTGCTCATCGGTCTGGCGGCCAGTGTCGCCCTGGGTTTCGCTGTGGTGCTCTGGACCCAGCAGCCTGACTATCGGCCGCTGTACACCAGCATGAACGGCCTGGACGCCAACCAGGTCCTGCAGGCCCTGGGCGCTGCCGACATCGGCTACAAGGTCGACCCGAACTCCGGCGCCTTGCTGGTCAAGGCCGATGACCTGGGGCGTGCGCGCATGAAGATGGCGGCTGCCGGCATCACCGCCTCCGATGGTAACGTCGGCTTCGAGCTGCTGGACAAGGAGCAGCCGCTGGGCACCAGCCAGTTCATGGAAGCGGCGAATTACCGACGCGGCCTCGAGGGCGAACTGGCCCGCACCATTTCCAGCCTGAACAACATCAAGGGTGCCCGGGTACACCTGGCGATTCCGAAAAGCTCCGTGTTCGTTCGTGACGAACGCAAGCCGAGCGCGTCCGTGCTGGTGGAAATGTACCCTGGCCGTACTCTGGATGCCGGCCAGGTCATGGCCATCATCAACCTGGTCGCCACCAGCGTGCCGGAGCTGGACAAGTCCCAGGTCACCATCGTCGACCAGAAAGGCCAGTTGCTGTCCGACCAGCAGAACATGTCCGAGCTGTCCATCGCCGGCAAGCAGCTGGACTACACCCGCAAGATGGAAGGCTCCCTGACCCAGCGCGTGCAGAACATTATGCAGCCGGTAGTGGGCAGCGGTCGCTTCAAGGCCGAAGTGGCGGCAGACGTCGACTTCAACGCGGTCGAGTCGACCTCCGAGCAGTTCAACCCCGACCAGCCGGCGCTGCGCAGTGAGCAGCAGAACAGTGAGCAACGCCAGACGTCCGGCGGCGGTGCCCAGGGCGTGCCCGGTGCGCTGTCCAACCAGCCGCCCGGTCCCTCCAGCACTCCAGAGCGGGCCAATGCCGGGGCTGCCGGTGGTGGAGCGAACTACATCGCGCCGGGCCAGCCGCTGCGGGATGCCAACGACCAGTACATCTACGACAGCAAGACCAATCTCCCGGCCACCCTGCCGTACCCGACCGACAAGCGTGAGCAGAACACCCGCAACTACGAGCTGGACCGCAGCATCAGCTATACCCGTCAGCAGCAGGGCCGCCTGCGTCGGCTTTCCGTCGCGGTGGTGCTGGATGACCAGGTCAAGGTCGATGCGGCTGGCAAGCTGACCCATACGCCCTGGTCCACCGAAGACCTGGCTCGCTTCACCCGCCTGGTGCAGGACGCCGTAGGCTTCGACGCCAGCCGTGGTGACAGCGTGAGCGTGATCAATGCGCCCTTCGCGCCGGTGCAGCCGGAAGAGATCGAAAGCATTCCCTTCTACCAGCAGTCGTGGTTCTGGGGCGTGGTGAAGCAGGCGCTGGGTGTGCTGTTCATCCTGGTGCTAGTCTTTGGGGTACTGCGGCCGGTGCTGAAGAACCTGTCCGGTGGCAATGCCAAGGACGCCGCCGCGCTGGCCGCTGCCGGTGGTGCCGGCGCCCTGGGTGCTGGTGGCCTGGATGGCCTGTCGGACGATCTGGCCGACGACAAGGTGAGCCTGGGGGGACCGGCACCGCTGCTGCTGCCGAGCCCGAGCGAGGGCTACGACGCCCAGCTGACGGCCATCAAGCAACTGGTCAACGATGATCCGGGCCGTGTAGCCCAGGTAGTGAAGGATTGGATCAATGGCGACGAATGAAGCGCAACTCTCCAAGGTCGAGAAGGCCGCCATCTTCCTCCTGTCGCTGGGCGAAGCCGATGCCGCGCAGATCCTTCGGCACATGGGGCCCAAGGAAGTGCAGAAGGTCGGCACGGCCATGGCGCAGATGCGCAACGTCAACCGCGAGCAGGTCGAGCGGGTGCTGGGCGATTTCATAGAGGTGGTCGGCGACCAGACCAGCCTGGGCGTCGGCGCCGATGGCTACATCCGCAAGATGCTCACCCAGGCGCTGGGCGAGGACAAGGCCAGTGGCCTGATCGACCGGATCCTGCTGGGCGGCAATACCAGCGGCCTGGACAGCCTGAAGTGGATGGAACCGCGGGCGGTGGCGGACGTGATCCGCTACGAGCACCCGCAGATCCAGGCCATCGTGGTGGCCTACCTCGATCCCGACCAGGCGGCCGAGGTGCTCAGCCACTTCGATCACAAGGTGCGTCTCGACATCGTGCTGCGCGTCTCGTCGCTGAACACCGTACAGCCGGCGGCCCTGAAGGAGCTGAACCTGATCCTGGAGAAGCAGTTCTCCGGCAGCGCCAGTACCACCCGTACGGCTCTCGGCGGCGTCAAGCGCGCGGCCGACATCATGAACTACCTGGACAGCTCGGTCGAAGGGCCGCTCATGGACGCGATCCGCGATGCGGACCAGGACCTGTCGGGGCAGATCGAGGACCTGATGTTCGTCTTCGACAACCTCTCGGACGTGGACGACCGCGGCATCCAGGCACTGCTGCGCGAAGTGTCCTCCGATGTCCTGGTGCTGGCGCTGAAGGGCGCCGACGAGGGCATCAGGGAGAAGTTCTTCCGCAATATGTCCAAGCGCGCGGCCGAGCTGCTGCGCGACGATCTGGAAGCCAAGGGGCCGGTCCGGCTGTCCGAGGTGGAAGGGGCGCAGAAGGAAGTTCTGGCGGTCGCCCGGCGCATGGCCGATGCTGGCGAGATCGTGCTGGGCGGCAAGGGTGGCGAGGAAATGGTCTGACCCTTCTCAGGGCCTTTTCAACGTCTCGCGAGCTAGAGACAAACAAGGCCTAGGCGGCCCCACGAAAATAGCTGAGGAAGCGGATCGGACCCGCGCTCGGGTTTACAGGTAGTAAATGAGCATTCCGAAGCCATTTTCAACGCCGTTTGGCCGACGCGCAGCAGACTTTGAACAGGTTCTCAGGGGTTGGCCTGTGCTTTGCTAATGCCCTGTCAGTAGCGGTTTTCTGACGGATAGGTGATGAGCAAAGAATCGGCGAGCGAACTGATCAGGGCGCGGGACCTGGAGGCCTTCGACGTCTGGCGACTGCCGGCCTTCGACAGCTTCGACGAGCCTGCGCAGACGCCTGCGCCCGCCCCCGAACCGGAGCCGCAACCGGAGGCCTCGATCGAGGAGGTGCCGGTCGAGGAAGTCCAGCCGATCACCCTCGAAGAACTGGAGGCGATCCGCCAGGAGGCCTATAACGAGGGCTTCGTGACCGGCGAGCGCGATGGCTATCATGCCGGGCAGCTCAAGGCGCGCCAGGAAGTCGAAGCCGCCCTGGGGACCCGACTGGCCAGTCTGGAAACCCTGATGGGGCATCTGCTCGATCCCATCGGCGAACAGGACCAGGCCCTGGAAGCGGGGATGGTCCAGCTGGTGCGTCACATCGTCCGCGAAGTCATCCAGCGTGAACTCAAGCTCGATTCCAGCCAGCTCGCGCAGGTAGTACGGACCTCGCTCAAACTTCTGCCGATGGGCGCCGAGAACATCCGTATCCACGTCAGCCCCCAGGACTTCGAGCTGATGAAGGCCTTGCGGGATCGGCACGAGGAAAAATGGCGCATCCTCGAAGACGAGGCGCTCATGCCCGGCGGTTGCCGGATCGAGACCGAGAGCAGCGTCATCGATGCCAGTATCGAGACCCGTCTCGCGCAGGCGCTGACGCAGCTGGCCGAACAGCAGCGGCAGCAGGCCACCCAGCCCCAGGACCCCGACTTGCACATCGATATCCAGGAGCCGCCCCATGCGTCTTGACCGCTTGAGTTTCGAACGGCGCCTGGGCGGCTATGAAGAAGCCATCCGGGTCGAGCAGCAGCCGGTGATCGAAGGCCGCCTGCTGCGCATGGTCGGCCTGACCCTGGAAGCCGAAGGCCTGCGCGCGGCCGTGGGCAGTCGTTGCCGCCTGATCAATGGTGGCGGCTACCAACCGGTGGAGGTCGAGGCCGAGGTGATGGGCTTCAATGGCGACAAGACCTTTCTCATGCCGGTGGGCAGTCTGGCAGGCATAGCGCCGGGGGCCCGGGTGGTGCCCGTGCCGGACACCGGGCGCCTGCCGATGGGCATGTCCATGCTCGGTCGTGTGCTGGATGGCCTGGGCAATGCCCTGGACGGCAAGGGCCGCATGCGCGCCGAAGACTGGGTGCCGATGGATGGGCCGACCATCAACCCGCTCAAGCGCGAACCCATTTCCGAACCGCTGGACGTGGGCATTCGCAGCATCAACGGTTTGTTGACGGTGGGGCGCGGTCAGCGCCTTGGCCTGTTCGCCGGTACCGGTGTCGGCAAGAGCGTGCTGCTCGGCATGATGACCCGCCTGACCAAGGCCGAGATCATCGTGGTCGGGCTGATCGGCGAGCGGGGTCGCGAGGTGAAGGAATTCATCGAGCACATCCTCGGCGAGGAGGGCATCAAGCGCGCGGTGGTCGTGGCCTCGCCAGCGGACGATGCACCGCTGCTGCGCCTGCGGGCGGCCATGTACTGCACCCGGATCGCCGAATACTTTCGCGACAAGGGCAAGAACGTCCTGCTGCTGATGGATTCCCTGACCCGCTATGCCCAGGCCCAGCGCGAGATCGCCCTGGCCATCGGCGAGCCGCCGGCCACCAAGGGTTATCCGCCATCGGTGTTCGCCAAGCTGCCGCGGCTGGTGGAGCGGGCCGGCAACGCCGAAAAGGGTGGGGGTTCGATCACGGCGTTCTATACTGTATTGTCGGAAGGCGACGACCAGCAGGACCCCATCGCCGACTCGGCGCGGGGTGTGCTGGATGGTCACTTCGTGCTGTCGCGCAGGCTGGCCGAGGAGGGGCACTATCCCGCCATCGACATCGAGGCGTCCATCAGCCGGGTCATGCCCCAGGTGGTCAGTCCCGAACATCTGCGCAGCGCCCAGCGCGTCAAGCAGCTCTGGTCGCTCTACCAGCAGACCAAGGACCTGATCAGCGTCGGTGCCTATGTGCCCGGTGGTAATGCCGAAACCGATCTGGCGATCGCCCGCTACGCCCCCATGCAGCAGTTCCTGCGCCAGGGGTTGCGCGAAAGCGAGTCGTTGGAACAGAGCGCCGCCAATCTTCAAGCTGTGTTGGGAGGCTGATAGATCATGAAAGGCAGAGCTGAACGCCTGGCACCCGTGGTGGACATGAGCGAGCGCGAGGAGCGCGACGCGGCCCAGCGCCTGGGGCAGTGCCAGCAGCAGCTGGCCCAGGCCGAATTCAAGCTTGGTGAGTTGCAGCGCTACCGCGAGGACTACCAGCAGCGCCTGGTGGTCAATGGCAGCCGCGGCGTCACCGGTCAGTGGCTGATCGGCTATCAACGCTTTCTCAGCCAGTTGGAAGAAGCCATCGGCCAGCAGGAGCGCAATGCCCAGTGGCATCGCGACGTGGTGGCCAAGGCTCGCACCCAATGGCAGGAACGTTATGCGCGCCTGGAAGGCTTGCGCAAGCTGGTCGAGCGCTATCGGCAGGAACAGCGGGTGGTGGAAGACAAGCGCGAACAGAAACAGATGGACGAGTACGCTCAACGCGCGCGCTCGGCCTATCTTTAGAAGGGGCCGTTCGCGCTCCTCGTCCTCCGCTCAGTGAGACCCTGATGTTTTCCACTCATCTCGATCCGGACACGCTCGCCACCCTGCGCGATTGCATGGAGGAGGAGTACGTCGGACTTATCGACACCTTCCTCGCCGACTGCGACGAGCGTATCGCGGCGCTCAAGCGCAGCGTGATCGGTGGCGACGCCGAGCAGGTTCGCCAGCTGGCCCATAGCTTCAAGGGCAGCGCGGGCAACATGGGCGCTGGTCCCCTGGCGCAACTGTGCAAGGACGTGGAGGAGGGCGCCCGCCGCCGTGCCTCGACGGCCGAGCTGGCCATGGGGCTGGCGGCGATCGAGCGCGAGTTCGCCATCGTCCGCATCCTCTTCAAGGTCGAACGTCAGCGCTACGCGACCTGAGCCTCGTCAAAGCGCTGGCGTTTGCAGCTGGCGCGTAACTTGCTAGGTATCGGAAAACCCGTCATTCGGAGCATTCCATGGCCGTCGTGCCCGATTTTCTACTGAATACCGCGACTTCGTCCGCCACCGCCGGAAGGCCCGTGGTCAAGACTCCTCCTGTCCAGGATCGCTCCGTGGCGTCGGAGCGTTTCGCCGACGTCTTCGCCCAGGAACAGCCGCGCGAAGCGGCTCGCAGCGAGAAGCCGCGCGATACCGGCGACACCAGGTCCACCAGCCAGGCGCGCAAGAACGAGCCGGCGCGGGCGCGCGAGGGGGATGATCGGGCGAAGCGCTCCGCCGACGATGACCGTGCCGCCGATGCCAAGCCGACGGACCCGGCGGCAAAGACTGATGAGCAGCCGGCAACCGCTGCCGACGGCGACGGCAAGACCTTGCCGGTCGCCCAGGAGCAGGACAGCCAGGAGCCAGGCGCCACGCAGCTGGATCCACTGTTCCTGCTCGGCATGACTGGCCAGTTCCCGACCCCGGCCGTGACCCCCGTCCCGACGACTCCGGTGGCGACGAGCACCCCGACGGCAGCCACCCAGACCACCGCGACCACCTCCCAGGCACTCGATCCGGCTGCCATTCTTGGCGCGGCGACAGCCCTGGGGACCCAGACATCCGCCACGGGCCTGCCGAGCGCGGCGCTGCCCGGTGCCGCCAAGCCCGGTGACACCGCGATCCAGGACGAGGGTCTGGCGCAGCTGCTTGGCCAGGCTCCGCAGCAGGGACAGGGGGATGCCAACAAGGCGGCCACCACCGCCAACAACCTGGCGGCGCAACTCAATACCCTGGTGCCGGACCCGTCCGCTCCGCCGCCTGGTGCGGACCAGGCCGCCGCGGCGTCCCTGGCCGCGACGCTGGAGCAGGGGGATGCCAAGGATGCGGCGGTCCCGAGCAAGGCGGATGCCTTCGCCGACAAGCTCACCGCGCTGTCGCAATCGCTGAGCACGCCGGCGCAGACCGCTCGCCCCGTCAGCGCCACCGTTCCCGGCCAGGCGCTCAATCCCCAGGCCGGCAACTTCAGCGAGGCCGTGGTCGACAAGGTTATGTGGATGTCCAGCCAGAACCTCAAGACCGCCGACATCCAGATGGAGCCGGCGCAATTGGGCAAGCTGGAGGTACGCATCGACATGACCCAGGACCAGACCCAGGTGACCTTCGCCAGTCCCCATGCGGATGTGCGCGAGGCCCTGGACAATGGCAGCCAGCGGCTGCGGGAACTCTTCGCCCAGCAGGGCATGAATCTGGCCAACGTGAACGTCTCCGACCAATCCTCCGGGCAGGCCTGGCAGCAGTCGCAACAGGGCGGCCAGAGCGATGGTTCACGCCGTGGCCGCGGGGATGCGGCGAGCGGTGGCGAGGAGGAGCCGCTGGCGAGCGTCGGCGAAACCCGTGGCTCCGCGACCCTGGCTGCGCGCAGCCTGGTCGACTACTACGCGTGATGGCGGCCACCGGCCGGCAGGTGACAGCCTCGGCTGCACCTGCTATATCCCCTTCGCATCAATAAGTTAGCCGCGCTGCCCGGCAAGGGTGGCGCTCCGGACAAGGGTCGGTCGAGCGTATATGGCGAAGAAGCAGGCGCCTGCGGCAGAGGGTGCAGCCGCGGAAGGCAAGGGCAAGGGCAAGCTCAAACTCATCATCATCATCGTCGTGGCCCTGCTGCTGGTGATCGGCGCCTCGGTGGGGGCGACCTGGTTCCTGCTCGGCAAGAAGAGCGCCGAGCCCGAGCACGCCGCGGCGGCCGCACCTGCGGCGCCGGTGCACCTGGCGGCGGTCTACCAGCCGTTGCTGCCGGCCTTCGTGGTCAACTACAACGCCGAGGGGCGGCAGCGCTACATGCAGGTGACGGTGACCCTGATGGGGCGCGACCAGGCGCAGATGGATGCGCTCAAGGCGCAACTGCCGCAGGTACGCAACCAGTTGGTCATGCTGTTTTCCGGCCAGGACTTCGCTAGTCTGGTCACCCCGGTGGGCAAGGAGATGCTACGCCAGCAGGCGACCAGCAAGGTTCAGGAGCTGGCGAAGAAACTGACCGGCCAGACCGTTATCGAACAGGTACTGTTCACCAATCTCGTCCTGCAATAGGTACCGCCATGGCCGTGCAAGATCTGCTCTCCCAGGATGAAATCGATGCCCTCCTGCACGGGGTCGACGATGGCATCGTCGAGACCGAGACCGACGTCGAGCCGGGCGCGATCAAGGGGTACGACCTCACCAGCCAGGATCGCATCGTCCGCGGTCGCATGCCGACCCTGGAGATGATCAACGAGCGTTTCGCCCGCTACACCCGGGTCAGCATGTTCAACCTGCTGCGGCGCTCCGCGGACGTGTCCGTGGGTGGCGTGCAGGTCACCAAGTTCGGCGAGTACATCCATTCGCTGTACGTGCCGACCAGCCTGAACATGGTCAAGATGAAGCCGCTGCGCGGTACGGCGCTGTTCATCCTCGACGCTCGGCTGGTGTTCAAGCTGGTGGACAACTTCTTCGGTGGTGACGGCCGCCATGCCAAGATCGAAGGCCGCGAATTCACCCCCACCGAGCTGCGGGTGGTGCGCATGGTGCTGGACCAGTGCTTCATCGATCTCAAGGAAGCCTGGGGTGCCATGCTCGACTGCCAGTTCGAGTACATGAATTCGGAGGTCAACCCGGCGCTGGCCAACATCGTTAGCCCCAGCGAAGTGGTGGTGGTGAGCACCTTCAACATCGAGCTGGATGGCGGCGGCGGCGAACTGCACGTGACCATGCCCTATTCGATGATCGAGCCGATCCGCGAGATGCTCGACGCCGGCTTCCAGTCCGACGTGGACGACCAGGACGAACGCTGGGTCAAGGCGCTGCGCGAGGACCTGTTGGATGTACGGGTGCCGCTGGAGGCGACGGTTGTCCGGCGCCAACTCAAACTCCGCGATATTCTCAATATGCAGCCCGGTGACGTGATCCCGGTGGAAATGCCCGAGGAGATGCTCATGAGAGCCAACGGCATGCCCACCTTCAAGGTCAAGATGGGCGCGCGCAAGGGCAACCTGGCCCTGCAGATTCTCGAACCGGTCAGCCGTAGCCGCTGAACGATACCCGTTTTTCCCGTCCGGGCCGCGGTCCGGCGTTGCACGAGACACGAACGATGGCAGAAAACCCCGAAGAACAAGCCCTGGCGGACGAATGGGCTGCGGCCCTGGCCGAAGCCGGCGATGCCAGCCAGGACGACATCGATGCCCTGATGGCCCAGGGCACCTCACCGGCGGCACCCGAGGCGCCCAAGCCACCCAAGGCGCCGGTCGAGGAGTTCGGCCAGAGCAGCGGCGGTTTGACGGTGAGCGGCATGGAAGGACCCAACCTGGACGTGATCCTCGACATCCCGGTGACCATTTCCATGGAGGTCGGCCATACCGACATCTCCATCCGCAACCTGCTGCAGCTCAACCAGGGTTCGGTCATCGAACTCGACCGCCTGGCTGGCGAGCCGCTGGACGTGCTGGTGAATGGTACCCTGATCGCCCACGGTGAAGTGGTGGTGGTGAACGAGAAGTTCGGGATCCGCCTGACCGACGTCATCAGCCCCACGGAACGCATCAAGAAGCTGCGGTGATCCATGAAGAGTCTGCTATTGCCGCTGGGCCTCCTGCCCCTGACCGCGAGCGCCGCCGAAGCCACTCATCCGGGGCTGGACGTGGGTGCCCAGCTCGGGCAGCTGTTGCTCGGCCTGCTGCTGGTGATAGGCCTGATCCTCGGCCTGGCCTGGTTGGTGCGCCGGGTGCAACTGCAGGGGTCGCGTGGCCAGCAGGCGATCAAGGTGGTCTCGATCCAGCACCTGGGGCCGCGCGAGCGGCTGGTGCTGGTCCAGGTCGGCCAGGAACAGATCCTGATCGGGGTCGCGGGCGGGCGCATCACGCCACTGCATACCCTGCGCGAACCGGTACGACTGGGCGAGGCCGACCCGTCGGCACCGGAATTCGCCCAGCGCCTGCTGGAACTCATCAGCCGCGATCCCAAGGCGAAACCATGACCAGGCTGCGACTACCGGCCGGTCTCGGGCGCACCCTGGGCTGGCTGCTGGGATTCGCCGTGCTGCTGTTCGCGCCCCTGGCGCTGGCGCAGCAGGCGGGGCAGGGCAATCCACTGTCCGTCCCCGCCATCACCCTGAGCACCAACGCCCAGGGCCAGCAGGAATATTCGGTCAGCCTGCAGATCCTGCTGATCATGACGGCGCTGAGCTTCATCCCGGCGTTCGTCATGCTGATGACCAGCTTCACCCGCATCGTCATCGTCTTCGCCATCCTGCGCCAGGCGCTCGGGCTGCAGACCACGCCGTCCAACCAGGTGCTGGTGGGCATGGCGCTGTTCCTGACGTTGTTCATCATGGCGCCGGTGTTCGACCGTATCAATACCACCGCCGTGCAGCCCTATCTCAACGAGCAGCTCAGCGCCCAGGACGCCATCGGCCGGGCGCAGGTGCCGATGAAGGACTTCATGCTGGCGCAGACCCGGCAGTCGGACCTGGAGCTGTTCATGCGGCTGTCCAAGCGTACCGACATCCCCAGCGCCGACCAGGCGCCGCTGTCGATCCTGGTGCCGGCCTTCGTCACCTCCGAACTCAAGACCGCCTTCCAGATCGGCTTCATGATCTTCATTCCCTTCCTGGTCATCGACCTGGTGATCGCCAGCGTGCTGATGGCCATGGGGATGATGATGCTCTCGCCGATGATCATCTCCCTGCCGTTCAAGCTGATGCTGTTCGTCCTGGTGGATGGCTGGGCGCTGATCATGGGTACCCTGGCCAGCAGTTTCGGCACCGTCTAGCGGTGCTCCCTCGCGTGGAGAAGCGAAATGACCCCTGAAGTCGCCGTCGATCTGTTTCGCCAGGGTCTCTGGCTCACCGCACTGCTGGTAACCGTACTGGTGGTACCCAGTCTGATCGTCGGCCTGATCGTCTCCATCTTCCAGGCCGCCACCCAGATCAACGAACAGACCCTGAGCTTCCTGCCGCGCCTGATCGTCACCCTGCTGACGCTGATCGTGCTCGGGCCCTGGATGGTGCGGCAACTGATGGAGTTCATCCAGGTCACGGTGACCAACATCCCACGGCTGATCGGCTGAGCGATGCTCGAGCTCAGCAACGCCCAGATCGGCGGCTGGGTCGGCAGCTTCCTTTTTCCGCTGTTCCGCATCGCCGCGCTGCTGATGACCATGCCGATCATCAGCACCACCCTGGTCCCGGTGCGGGTGCGGATGTACCTGGCGCTGGCGCTGAGCCTGGTGCTAGTTCCCACGCTGCCGCCCATGCCCCAGGTGGACGCCATCAGCGTCCAGGCCTTGCCGCTGATCGTCGAGCAGATCCTCATCGGGGCGGTGATGGGCTTCAGCCTGCAGCTGTTCTTCCACGTCTTCGTGGTGGCGGGGCAGATCATCTCGACCCAGGCGGGCCTGAGCTTCGCGTCCATGATCGATCCGGTCAACGGTGCCTCGGCGCCAGTGATGGGGCAGTTCTTCACCATGCTGGTGACCCTGCTGTTCCTCGCCATGAACGGTCACCTGGTGGTCTTCGAGATCCTCGCGGAAAGCTTCATCACCCTGCCGGTGGGCGACACCCTGAGCGTCGAGCATTTCCGCCAGGTGGCCGGGCGCCTGGGTTGGGTACTGGGTGCGGGTATCCTGCTGGTATTGCCGGCGATCACCGCGTTGCTGGTGGTCAACATCGCCTTTGGCATCATGACCCGCGCGGCGCCCCAGTTGAATATCTTCTCCGTCGGCATGCCGCTGATCGTGGTGCTGGGCATGGTCATCGTCTGGCTCGGCACCGCCGACATCCTCTCCCACTACGAAAGTCTCGCCAGCGAGGCGCTGCAATGGCTGCGCGAACTCGCCCGAGCCCGCTAGGAGGTATGCCGCATGGCTGAATCCGATGGCGAAGACCGCACAGAAGACCCAACCGACAAACGCAAGCGTGAGTCCCGGGAGGAGGGTCAACTCCCGCGCTCACGCGAACTCGGCACCGTGGCTGTCATGCTCTCGGGGGTGGGCGGCCTGCTGATGTATGGCGCCTTTCTCGGCGGCAAGCTGCTGGAGGTGATGCGCGCCAATTTCTCCCTGCGCCGGGAAGAGGTGATGGACGAGCGCTTCATGGGTACCTTCCTGCTGGCCTCGGGCAAGGCGGCCATGCTGGGCATGGTGCCGATGATCGTCCTGGTGGTGATCGCCGCCATCGTCGGCCACATCGCCCTGGGCGGCTTCCTGTTTTCCGGCAAGGTGCTGGCACCCAAGGCGAGCCGGATGAACCCCCTGTCCGGCATCGCCCGGATGTTTTCCAAGAATTCCCTGGTGGAATTGCTCAAGGCCCTGGGCAAGTTCTGCATCATCCTCGGGGTATCCGTGCTGGTGCTGATGAGCGAGCGCACGGCCCTGCTGCAGATCGCCAAGCTGCCGCTGGAGCAGGCGCTGCTGCACAGCATGCAGGTGGTCGGGCATGCCACCCTGTTGTTGGCCCTGGGGCTGCTGATCATCGCCGCCGTGGACGTGCCCTTCCAGATCTTCAGCAACCGCAAGAAGCTGATGATGACCAAGCAGGAGATCAAGGACGAGTACAAGGACGCCGAAGGCAAGCCCGAGGTCAAGGGCAAGATCCGCCAGATGCAGCGACAGATGGCCCAGCGGCGGATGATGGCGGAGGTACCCAACGCCGACGTGGTCATCACCAACCCGACCCACTTCGCCGTGGCGCTCAAGTACGACGCGGCCAAGGGCGGGGCGCCGATCCTGGTGGCCAAGGGCAGCGACTTCACCGCCCTGAAGATCCGCGAGATCGCCCAGGAGCACAAGGTGTCGCTGCTGGAGTCGCCGGGCCTGGCCCGGGCGGTGTACTTCTCCACCGAGGTGGACCAAGAGATCCCGGCCGGTCTCTACGTGGCCGTGGCCCAGGTACTGGCCTACGTCTACCAGCTCAGGCAGTTCCGCGCCGGGCGCGGACGCAAGCCCAAGCTGGCCGATCTGCCCATCCCGTCGGACCTGCGACGGGACGAGCAGGGCAAGCCGGCTACTTGATCACGCCGCAGGCGACGCGCGCGCCGCCACCGCCCAGGGGCTTGGGCTGGTCGGAGTAGTTGTCGCCACCGGCATGGACCATCAGGGCGTGGCCCTTGAGCTCTTCCAGGCGCTTCAGGCGCGGTGCCAGTACCGGTTGGGTGGCCTGGCCGTCGGCGGTCACATAGAGCGCCGGTAGCTCACCCAGGTGGCCATCGTCCGACCAAGGGGCACTGTGCTTGCCAGTGTTGCGCGGATCGAGGTGGCCCCCCGCGGCGCCCCCCGCAGTCAGGGTGCCATTCACCTCGGCCGGACCGCAGTTGGGCTTGGTGTGCACGTGGAAGCCATGGATGCCGGGCTCCAGGCCCTTGAGGTCGGGCGTGAAGACCAGGCCGTACTTGGAGCGGGTCACCTGTACGCTGCCGACGCTTTCACCCACGCCTTCGGTGGTGACCTTGTTCAGCGGGATGGTCAGGGATTCGGCGGCCTGGGCAGTGCCTGCCAGGCAGGTGGCCAACAGCGTCGCGGTCCAGATTGTTTTCATGGTCTTGTTCCTCGGATAGGCGCGCTAGCGCGGTCCCTAGACAGACCAGTGCCTTTCTCGTGCGGTTCACCGCAGCGTCCCGGCGATCCGTTACCGGGCCTGTCGGCCCGCGTCGAAAACCTCGCTTTTTCAAGGCGTTGAGCAGTTGGCCCGGAGCTTGCTCAAGCCCTTGCGAACAGTGCGCTGCGTCAACTTTCCGTGACGACGGCACCGGCAAACGAGGAATGGGCGTGAAAGTCGACAAATCCCTGATGATGGGCAACATGCGCGGTCTGGCGCGTGGCAACCTGGGCGTGCCGCTGGCCGTCCTGGCGATGCTCGCCATGATGACCCTGCCGATGCCGCCGTTCCTGCTGGACGTGCTGTTCACCTTCAACATCGCCCTGTCGATCGTGGTCCTGCTGGTCAGCGTCTACGCCTTGCGGCCGCTGGATTTCGCCGTCTTCCCGACCATCCTGCTGGTCTCGACCCTGCTGCGCCTGGCGCTGAACGTGGCCTCCAGCCGCGTGGTGCTGCTGCACGGTCAGGACGGCCACGACGCCGCGGGCAAGGTCATCCAGGCCTTCGGCGAGGTGGTGGTCGGCGGCAACTACGTGGTCGGTGCGGTGGTCTTCGCCATCCTCATGATCATCAACTTCGTGGTGGTGACCAAGGGTGCCGGCCGTATCTCCGAGGTGTCGGCCCGTTTCACCCTGGATGCCATGCCCGGCAAGCAGATGGCCATCGACGCCGACCTCAACGCCGGCATCATCGACCAGGCCGAAGCCAAGAAGCGCCGGACCGAAGTCGGCCAGGAAGCCGACTTCTACGGCTCCATGGACGGTGCCAGCAAGTTCGTTCGCGGTGATGCCATCGCCGGCCTGCTGATCCTCTTCATCAACCTCATCGGCGGCATGGCCATCGGCATGGCCCAGCACGGTCTGCCGTTCGGCGAAGCGGCGCGCATCTACGCCCTGCTGACCATCGGTGATGGCCTGGTCGCCCAGGTCCCGTCGCTGCTGCTGTCGGTCGCCGCGGCCATCATGGTGACTCGTGTGTCTTCTTCCGAGGACATGGGGCAGCAGGTCAATCGTCAGATGTTTGCCTCGCCCAAGGCGCTGGCAGTCTCGGCCTTCATCATCATCGCCATGGGTCTGGTGCCGGGCATGCCGCACCTGCCGTTCCTCGGCCTGGGTGGCGCTGCCGCCGCCGGCGCCTGGCTGATCCACAAGCGTCAGCGCCAGGCCAAGCAGACCGCCGAGGTCGAAGCCAAGAAGCAGCAGGACCTGGCCCCCGTGCAGCGTCCCGCCGAAGCCAAGGAGCTGGGTTGGGACGACGTGACCCCGGTGGACATGGTCGGTCTGGAAGTCGGCTACCGGCTGATCCCCATGGTCGATCGCAACCAGGGTGGCCAGCTGCTGGCGCGGATCAAGGGCGTGCGCAAGAAGCTCTCCCAGGACCTGGGCTTCCTGATGCCCTCGGTCCACATCCGCGACAACCTGGATCTGCTGCCCAACGCCTATCGTCTGACTTTGATGGGTGTGAGCGTGGCCGAGGCCGAGATCTATCCCGACCGTGAGCTGGCCATCAACCCCGGTCAGGTCTATGGCACCCTCAATGGTGTGGCCGCCAAGGATCCGGCATTCGGTCTGGAGGCCGTCTGGATCGACGTCACCCAGCGCGATCAGGCCCAGTCCCTCGGCTATACCGTGGTGGACGCCAGCACCGTGGTCGCCACCCACCTCAACCAGATCCTCTTCAAGCACGCCCACGAGCTGATCGGCCACGAGGAAGTCCAGCAATTGCTGCAGGTGCTGGCCAAGAGTTCGCCCAAGCTGGCCGAGGAGCTGGTACCTGGCATCGTGTCCCTGTCGACCCTGCTCAAGATCCTCCAGCAACTGCTGCAGGAGCAGGTACCGGTCCGTGACATCCGCACCATCGCCGAAGCCATCGCCAACGTCGGTCCGCGGAGTCAAGATCCCGCCGCCATCGCGGGTGCCGTGCGGGTCGCGCTGTCCCGTGCAATCGTCCAGAACATCGTAGGAATGGAGCCTGAGCTGCCTGTTATCACCCTTGAGCCAAGGTTGGAACAGATGTTGCTAAGTAGTATGCAGAAGGCCGGTCAAGGCGCTGAGGACGGCATGTTCCTCGAACCTGGCATGGCGGAAAAACTGCAGCGTTCCCTCATCGAGGCGGCGCAGCGTCAGGAAATGATGGGTAAGCCAGTGGTGCTGCTGGTTGCTGGTGCGATCCGCGGGATGATGTCCCGCTTCGCCCGGATGGCTGCACCGAACATGAGTGTACTGGCCTACCAGGAAATTCCGGACAACAAGCAGGTCACCATCGTCGCTACCGTTGGCCAGAATGGCTGAGGTCTAGATCATGCAAGTCAAACGTTTCTTCGCCGCCGATATGCGTCAAGCCATGAAGCTGGTACGCGACGAGCTGGGCCCGGACGCCGCCATCCTCAGCAATCGTCGGGTCGCCGGCGGGGTCGAGCTGACCGCCGCGTTGGATTACCAGGCCCCGGCACCGGCTGCGCCCAACGCCGAGTTGCAGGCGGAGCTGCGCAAGACCCATGCGAAGATCGCCCAGGCCCATGCCGACCTCAGCATCCGCGCGCCGGGGGTACCCACCACCGCGCCCAAGGACAAGCAGCTGCTCGGTGCCATCAGTGCCGCCGACAGCCGTCGCGAGCCGGTGATCGCGTCGCCGCGCACGCCCCAGCCCGCAGCCGCCGCTCCGGCCGCCAGCGCCGCGCCGGACGATCGTCGCGCCCTGGATGCCATGCGCAGCGAGCTCAGCGGCCTGCGTGAACTGCTGGAAGTCCAGCTCGGTTCCATGGCCTGGACCCAGGTGCAGTCCACCCGTCCGCAGCAGGCCGGCCTCTGGCGCCGTCTGCAGCGCATGGGCCTGCCGGCCGAACTGGCCCGCCACCTGCTCGACAGCGTGGCCAAGATCCAGGACCCGCGCCATGCCTGGCGCATGTTGCTGGCCAACTTCGCCCAGTTGGCGAAGACCACCGACGCCAAGATCCTGGAGGAGGGCGGCATCGTCGCCTTCGTCGGTCCGGCCGGCATGGGCAAGACCACCTCCCTCGCCAAGCTCGCCGCCAGCTACGTGCTCAAGTACGGTCCGCAAAGCCTGGCGCTGGTCAGCATGGACAGCTTCCGCATCGGTGCCCAGGAGCAGATCAAGACCCTGGGCCGTATCCTCGACGTGCCGGTGACCCTGGTCGACCCGGGCCAGTCCCTGGCCCAGGCGCTGGCTCCGCTGGCGCGCAAGCGCCTGGTGCTGATCGATACCGCGGGCATGCCCGCCAACGATCCGGCGCTCAAGGTGCAGCTCGAAGCGCTGGCAAACCGTCAGCTGAAGATTCGCAACTACCTGGTACTCGGCGTCACCAGCCAGAGCCAGGTACTCAAGGCGGCCTACCACAGCTATCGCCGGTGCGGCCTCAGCGGCTGCGTGCTGACCAAGCTGGACGAAGCCGCCAGCCTCGGCGAGGCCTTGGGCCTGGCCATCAGCCAGCGCCTGCCGGTGGCCTACATCGCCGACGGTCCGCGTATCCCGGACGACCTGCATCCGGCGCGCAGCCACCAGCTGGTGAGCCGTGCGGTGAGCCTGCAGGCGCCCGAGGAGCCGAGCGAAGAAACCATGGCGGGCATGTTCGCCGGCCTGTATCAAAACGCCGCCCGCCGCGCCGGCTAGCGCAGACGAACGGTATACGTGCATCGCATGCCTGGGCACGCCAAATGCACTTGGTCTAAAGTGTGACGGATTTCAATCAAAGGTATCAGGCAATGGGTAGCATGCATCCCGTCCAAGTCATAGCGGTCACGGGCGGTAAAGGCGGTGTCGGCAAGACCAACGTGTCGGTCAACCTGGCCTTGGCCCTGGCCGATATCGGGCGGCGCGTCATGCTGCTCGACGCCGACCTGGGCCTTGCCAACATCGACGTTCTCCTGGGCCTGTCGCCCAAGCGTACCCTGGCCGATGTCATCTCCGGCGAGTGCGAGCTGCGCGACGTGCTGCTGCAAGGTCCCGGTGGCATTCGCATCGTCCCGGCGGCCTCGGGCACCCAGGCGATGGTCAACCTCACGCCGGCCCAGCACGCCGGTCTGATCCAGGCCTTCAGCGACATCAGCGAGAACCTCGACGTGCTCATCGTCGATACCGCTGCCGGCATCGGCGACCAGGTGGTCAGCTTCGTTCGCGCTGCCCAGGAAGTCCTGGTGGTGGTGTGCGACGAACCCACCTCCATCACCGATGCCTACGCCCTGATCAAGCTGCTCAATCGCGACCATGGCGTCACCCGTTTCCGGGTGCTGGCGAACATGGCGCTGACGCCCCAGGAAGGTCGCAATCTCTTTGCTAAGCTGACCAAGGTGACCGACAGGTTCCTGGATGTCGCCCTGCAATACGTGGGCGCCATTCCGTTCGATGAAGCGGTGCGCAAGGCCGTACAGAAACAGCGCCCCGTGTTCGAAGCGTTCCCCCGTGCCAAGGCCTCGCTGGCCTTCCGCGCGGTCGCACAGAAAGTCGATGGCTGGCCGCTGCCGGCCAACCCGCGCGGACACCTCGAGTTTTTCGTCGAGCGCCTCGTGCAACCAGCCACCGGTACCCACGCATGACAGCATCCAGCGGGCTTCGCATGTACAGCAAAACTTCCGAACGGACCGAGCAGGAGCAACTCATCAACCGCTACGCGCCGTTGGTGAAACGCATCGCCTACCACCTCCTGGCACGGTTGCCCGCCAGCGTGCAGGTCGAAGACCTGATGCAGGCCGGCATGATCGGCCTGCTGGAGGCCTCACGCAAATACGACTCCGGCAAGGGGGCGAGCTTCGAGACCTACGCCGGCATCCGCATCCGCGGCGCCATGCTCGACGAGGTGCGCAAAGGCGACTGGGCGCCGCGTTCGGTCCATCGCAACACGCGCATGGTCACCGACGCCATTCGTGCGGTAGAAGCGCGCACCGGTCGCGACGCTAAAGATTCCGAAGTCGCGGCCGAACTTAAATTGAGTCTGGATGAGTACTACGGCATCCTTGGCGACACCATGGGGAGTCGCCTGTTCAGCTTCGACGACCTCATGGAGGGTGGTGAGCATGGACTCGAGGAGAGCGGTTCGCATGAACTCGAACCCGGTCGCGGCTTGGAAGACCAGCGCTTCCGCAAGGCCCTGGCCGACGCCATCGCCAATCTTCCGGAACGCGAACGTCTGGTGCTCTCGCTGTATTACGACGAGGAACTCAACCTCAAGGAAATCGGCGAGGTACTGGGGGTGAGCGAGTCCCGGGTCTGCCAGCTACATAGTCAATGCGCGGCGCGCCTGCGGGCTCGGCTGGCGGAGTGGCGTTCGCGTTAACGGGCTGGTACTCAGGCTACTACGATTGCTTAGGCGCGCTTTAGGGCGTGTGTGCGGATTAGGACGGAGGTCGACTTGGACAAGAACATGAAAATCCTCATCGTGGACGATTTTTCCACGATGAGACGGATCATCAAGAATTTGCTGCGTGATCTGGGATTCACCAATACCGCCGAAGCAGACGACGGCAACACCGCACTGCCGATGCTGCAGAGTGGCAACTTCGATTTTCTCGTCACCGACTGGAACATGCCCGGCATGACCGGCATCGACCTGCTGCGTCACGTCCGTGCCGATGCACGCCTGAAGACGCTGCCGGTGCTGATGGTAACCGCCGAAGCCAAACGCGAGCAGATCATCGAGGCCGCTCAGGCCGGAGTGAACGGCTACGTCGTGAAGCCTTTCACCGCCCAGGTGCTGAAAGAAAAGATCGACAAGATCTTCGAGCGGGTGAACGGCTGAAGAAAGCCGCGGGGACGTTATGGATCAGCTTGGCACCAACAGCTTCAGCGACTTCGAGTCGAATCTAAAACAGCACGCCCAAGAATTGGTGAAATGCCTGGAGAGCGGTGATTTCGCCCAGGCCGTGCACCTCATCAATGAACTCAATCAGCTTCGCGACCGTGGTCTTTACCAGGAAGTCGGCAAGCTGACCCGCGAACTGCACAACGCCATCGTCAACTTCGAGATCGATCCGCGCGGCATGGCCGGCGAGGAAGTCTCCCAGATCAGCGATGCCACCGATCGTCTCTCCTACGTCGTGAAGATGACCGAGAACGCCGCCAACCGGACCATGGATCTGGTGGAGGAGAGCGCGCCGCTGGTGGGCAACTTCGGCGACGAGGCGCGGGCGGTCCACGCCGAGTGGAAGAAGTTCATGCGCCGTGAGATGGGCCCGGACGAATTCCGCGAGCTCGCCAAGCGGGTGGACGCCTTCCTCAGCCACAGCGAGAGCAGTGCCGAACAATTGTCGGCCAAGCTCAACGACATCCTCCTCGCGCAGGACTACCAAGATCTCACTGGGCAGGTGATCAAGCGGGTGGTCAATCTCGTCGGGCAGATCGAGAAAGACCTGGTCAAGCTGGTGATGATGGCCAGCCAGGTCGACCGCTACACCGGCTTCAGCCACGATCACACCGCATTGATCGAGCAAAACCGAAAAGAAAAGACGATGAAGGGTGAAGGTCCGCAGATTCATGCCGATAAGCGTGAAGACGTCGTGGCCGCTCAGGTCGACGTCGACGATCTTCTATCCAGTCTGGGCTTCTGACCCAGACCCTCTTGGGGAGTGCAGGAATGAGCTTCGACGCCGATGAAGAAATCCTCCAGGATTTCCTGGTTGAGGCCGGCGAGATTCTCGAACAGTTGTCTGAACAATTGGTCGAGCTGGAAAGCCGCCCGGACGACATGGATTTGCTGAACGCCATCTTCCGTGGCTTCCATACCGTCAAAGGCGGTGCCGGATTCCTGCAGCTCCATACGCTGGTCGAGTGCTGCCATATCGCGGAAAACGTATTCGACATCCTGCGCAAGGGCGAACGCCGCGTGGATGCCGAGCTGATGGACGTGGTGCTGCAAGCCCTGGATTCCGTCAACGAAATGTTCAGTCGAGTGCGTGAGCGGGAGGAGCCCCAGCCGGCTTCGCCCGAGTTGCTCGCTGCCCTGGCTCGTCTGGCCGAGCCAGCGGGCAGTGCGCCCGCTGCCGCGCCTGAGCCGGTGGCCGCCGCTCCCGTCGTGGCGCCGGCACCTCCGCCCGTGGCAGCCGAGGCTGCCGAGCCGGAACTGAGCGACGCCGACTTCCAGAATCTGCTCGACGCCCTGGGCGACGAGCCGAGCGCCGAGCGTGCGCCCGACGTGGCAGCGCCCAGCGCCGCCGGTGGTGAAGACATCACCGACGACGAATTCGAAGCCCTCCTCGATCAGCTGCACGGCAAGGGCAAGTTCAGCGAAGCGCCGGCTCCTGCGCCTGCCGCGACCGCGGCTGCGCCAGCACCCGCTGCCGCCGCTGGCGACGACATCTCCGACGATGAATTCGAAGCCCTGCTCGACGAATTGCATGGCAAGGGCAAGTTCGCTACTGCCGAGGCGCCTGCGCCAGCGGCGACGGCCACGCCAGCCGCGGCTTCCGGTGACGAGATCACCGATGACGAATTCGAATCTTTGCTCGACGAATTGCACGGCAAGGGCAAGTTCAGTGGCCCCGCCGTGGCCGCAGAGCCGGTAGCGCCACCCGTGGCCGCTGCCGCGCCCAAGCCGACGCCGGCTCCCGCCCCCGTGGCGAAACCGGCACCGGTCGCGGCCGAAGCCGCCCCTATCCGCGCCGAGCCGCCCAAGCCTGCCGCACCGGCGCCTGCCGCGGCGGCCGGGGAGCGCCCCACCAGCGAGGCGGAAACCACCGTCCGGGTCGATACCGCACGGCTGGACGAGATCATGAACATGGTCGGCGAGCTGGTGCTGGTGCGTAACCGCCTGGTGCGCCTGGGCCTGAACAGTGGCGACGAGGCCATGGCCAAGGCCGTGTCCAACCTCGACGTGGTCACCGCCGATTTGCAGACCTCGGTCATGAAGACCCGGATGCAGCCGATCAAGAAGGTGTTCGGCCGCTTCCCGCGCCTGGTCCGCGACCTGGCACGCAGCCTGAAGAAAGAGATCAACCTGGAACTGGTCGGGGAAGAGACCGACCTGGACAAGAACCTGGTCGAGGCCTTGGCCGATCCGCTGGTCCACTTGGTGCGCAACGCCGTCGACCATGGCATCGAAGGTCCAGCCGAGCGTGAAGAGAATGGCAAGTCCCGCGCCGGTCGCGTGGTGCTCTCCGCCGAGCAGGAAGGCGATCACATCCTCCTGTCGATCTCCGACGACGGCAAGGGCATGGACGCGGACCTGCTGCGCAACAAGGCGGTGGAAAAGGGCCTGCTCGATCGCGACGCGGCCGATCGCCTGACCGAGACGGAGTGCTTCAACCTGATCTTCGCCCCGGGCTTCTCCACCAAGGCCGAGATTTCCGACATCTCCGGGCGCGGTGTGGGCATGGACGTGGTCAAGACCAAGATCAGCCAGCTCAACGGCACCCTCAACGTCTACTCCACCAAGGGCCAGGGCTCCAAGATCGTCATCAAGGTGCCTCTGACCCTGGCGATCATGCCGACGCTGATGGTGATGCTGGGCAACCAGGCCTTCGCCTTCCCGCTGGTCAACGTCAACGAGATCTTCCATCTCGACCTGTCCCGCACCAACGTGGTGGACGGTCAGGAAGTGGTGGTGGTGCGCGACAAGGCGCTGCCGCTGTTCTACCTCAAGCGCTGGCTGGTGCCCGATGCGGACCATGTCGAGCAGGGCGAGGGGCACGTGGTGATCCTCTCGGTCGGTACTCAGCGGATCGGCTTCGTGGTCGATCAACTGGTGGGCCAGGAAGAGGTCGTCATCAAGCCGCTGGGCAAGATGCTGCAAGGCACGCCCGGCATGTCCGGCGCCACCATCACCGGCGATGGCCGCATCGCGCTCATCCTCGATGTGCCCAGCATGCTCAAGCGTTACGCCCGTCGCGGGCTTTGAGCCGACACGGCACGAGCGGCGCCGGTCCCTGAGGGCCGATGCCTCCGGGTGGCCTGCGCCGCCCCAGGTTAGGAGTTTCAACGTATGCCGGTAAAAGTACTGGTGGTGGACGATTCCGGCTTCTTCCGGCGTCGGCTCAAGGAAATCCTGGCGGCCGATCCCAACATCTCGGTGGTGGGCACGGCCAGCAACGGACGTGAAGGGGTCGACCAGGCCCTGGCGCTGCGCCCCGATGTCATCACCATGGACTACGAGATGCCGATGATGGATGGCATCACCGCCGTCCGCCACATCATGCAGAAGTGTCCGACGCCGGTCCTGATGTTCTCCTCGCTTACCCATGAAGGCGCCCGGGTCACCCTGGATGCCCTGGATGCCGGTGCGGTGGACTACCTGCCGAAGAACTTCGAGGACATCTCGCGCAATCCGGCCAGCGTGCAGAAGCTGCTGTGCGAGAAGATCCACCATATCGCTCGCTCCAATCGGCGCTTCGCCGTAGCGCCCAGTGTCGCGCCCGTCACGCCGACTCCGGCGGCGAACGCGCCGGCCAGCACGCGTCCGGCCGCGCGTCCGGCACCGGCTCCCACGGGTGCCGCCCAGGCGGCCAGTCCTGCGTCGCCCCCGCCCAAGCGCAAGCACTATCGGCTGGTGGCCATCGGCACCTCCACCGGTGGCCCGGTGGCGCTGCAACGGGTGCTCACGCAACTGCCAGCCAATTTCCCGGCGCCCCTGGTGCTTATCCAGCACATGCCGGCCGCCTTCACCAAGGCCTTCGCCGAACGCCTGGACAAGCTCTGTCGCATCAGCGTCAAGGAAGCCGAGGACGGCGACCAGCTGCGCCCGGGCCTGGCGCTCCTGGCACCCGGTGGCAAGCAGATGATGGTGGACGGTCGGGGTGTGGTGAAGATCCTGCCCGGCGACGAACGCCTGAACTACAAACCCTGCGTCGACGTGACCTTCGGTTCCGCGGCCAAGGCCTACGCCGACAAGGTGCTGGCCGTAGTGCTGACCGGCATGGGCGCCGATGGCCGCGAAGGTGCGCGGATGCTCAAGCAGGCCGGCAGCCAGGTCTGGGCCCAGGACGAAGCCAGTTGCGTCATCTACGGCATGCCCATGGCCATCGCCAAGGCCAACCTGGCCGACGCCATCTATGGCCTGGATGACATCGGCAAGTACCTGAGCGAGGCCTGTTCGTGAAGGCAGGCCTGCGCTCGCGAGAAGGCGATTGAGCGTGGACGTCTTGAGTCTGATCGGCATCCTGCTGGCCTTCACCGCCATCATGGGTGGCAACCTGCTCGAGGGCGGGTCCTTCGGTGCCCTGGCCAATGCCCCGGCGGCGCTGATCGTGGTGGGTGGCACCCTGGGGGCGGTCCTGCTGCAGACCCGTCTACCGGTACTGCGCCGCGCCCTGACCATGCTGGTATGGGTCTTCACGCCGCCGCCCCTGGACATGACCGGCGGTATCCGCAAGGTGGTCAACTGGAGTACCGTGGCGCGTAAGGAAGGCCTGTTGGGGCTGGAGCCGCTGGTTGCTCGGGAAGGCGATCCCTACGCCGCCAAGGGCCTGCAATTGCTGGTGGACGGCACCGAGCCGGAAGCCCTGCGCAGCATCCTGGAGGTGGATCTCTACGGCCAGGAGGATCGCGACCTCGCGGCCGCCAAGGTGTTCGAAGCGATGGGCGGCTATTCGCCTACCGTCGGCATCATCGGTGCGGTCATGGGCTTGATCCACGTCATGCAGAACCTGGCCGATCCCTCCCAGCTGGGCAGTGGCATCGCCGTGGCCTTCGTCGCCACCATCTACGGCGTCGGCTTCGCCAACCTGTTGCTGCTCCCCATCGGCAACAAGCTCAAGGCGCTGACGCTGCAACAGTCGCGCTATCGGGAGATGTTGCTGGAGGGACTGATGTCCATCGGCGAAGGCGAGAATCCCCGTTCCATCGAAATGAAGCTGCAAGGTTTCCTGGACTAGTGTGGTGTATCAGAAGTTATCTACACAATTTTGGCGGCGCTTTTTTAGCCTGGGCGGCGTTGCCACTCCTCGCCATAGCCCTGCTATGACACGTCGCGGCGCCTGGCCCAGTCGGAACGCCGAACCGCCAAAAAATCACTCGCCAATTCTTGTGCGAACTTCTGATACACCACACTAGAGGACGTCGCATGCCTCGCCGCCGTCGTCATGAAGAGCACGAGAACCACGAACGCTGGCTGGTTTCCTATGCGGACTTCATCACCCTGTTGTTCGCCTTCTTCGTGGTGATGTATTCCATCTCCTCGCTGAACGAGAGCAAGTACAAGGTGCTCTCGGACAGCCTGTCGGGCATCTTCAGCCAGCCGGAGCGCTCGCTCAAACCCATTCCCATCGGCGAGCAGCGCCCAGCCGGACTGTCGCCCGCCGTCATGGAGGCCACTGCCACGCCCGAGCACAACAGCATCAAACCGCCGAGCGACCCCTTGCAGCAGATCGCCGACAGCGTGCGTGCCACCTTCGGCGATCTCATCGCCGGGGATCAGTTGAACATCAAGGCCAGCGAGATGTGGCTGGAGATCGAACTCAGCTCCAACCTGCTCTTCGCCAGTGGCGATGCCCTGCCGAGCAATCCGGCCTTCGGCCTGCTGGAGAAGGTGGCCAAGATCCTGGCGCCCTTCAGCAATCCAATCCAGGTGCAGGGCTATACCGACGACCGGCCCATCAGCACGGCGCTCTATCCCACCAACTGGGAGCTTTCCGCGGCCCGGGCGGCCAGCATCGTACGGCTGCTGATCGGCAACGGCATCGCCCCGCAGCGGCTGGCCGTGGTGGGCTACGGCGCCTACCAGCCGGTGGTCGCCAACGACAGCGAAGCCAGCCGGGCGCGCAATCGACGGGTGGTCCTGCTAATTTCGCGCAATCTCAACCTGTTCCGCCCGCAGAGCACCTTGCAAAATTCGTCGACTGGCACACAATCTGCAGCATCCCCTGGAGAGTCGGCGCCTGTGGCGGCGCCCGTCAAATCTTCGTCGCCGGCCGCTAAGCCGGTACCTTGACCCGGCTGGTCGTGTCGTCGGGAGGAAGTCTGCACATGAGAGTCTGGGCTGTCGCCAATCAGAAGGGTGGGGTGGGCAAGACCACCACCACCGTTGCCCTCGCCGGGCTGCTCGGCGATGAAGGCAAGCGCGTCTTGCTGGTGGACCTCGATCCCCACGGCTCGCTGACCAGTTATTTCGGCCAGGATCCGGATAGCCTCGAGCACAGCGTCTTCGATCTGTTCCTGCACGGTGGCCAGGTGCCCGAGGGACTGCCGAAGCGGCTGCTGCTGCCCACCAGCCATCCGCAGCTGTCGCTGCTGCCGTCCAGCACCGCCCTGGCGACCCTGGAGCGTCAATCGCCCGGCCAGAGCGGCCTGGGCCTGGTGATCTCCAAGAGCCTGGCGCAGCTGTGGAACGACTTCGATCATGTACTGATCGACAGCCCGCCGCTGCTCGGTGTGTTGATGGTCAACGCCCTCGCGGCGAGTCAGCACCTGGTGATCCCGACCCAGACCGAGTTCCTCGCGCTCAAGGGCCTGGAGCGCATGGTCAATACCCTGACCATGATCAACCGCTCGCGTAAGCAGGCGCTGCCGTACACCATCGTCCCGACCCTGTTCGACCGGCGCACCCAGGCGTCCATCGGAACCCTAAAGGTGCTGCGCAATACCTATCCGCAGCAGCTATGGCAGGCATTCATTCCCATCGATACCCGCCTGCGCGATGCCAGTCGGTCCGGACAGGTGCCGTCGCGTTACGAGGCCAACAGCCGGGGCGTGATCGCCTATCGAGCGCTGCTGCGGCATCTGCTCGATGGAGCGCCCAGTACCCAGGTCGCCTGATTCAAGTTTTCCCTCGTGCCGGCCGATAGGCTGGACAATCAACCCACGTAGATCGCCATGAGCCAACCGACGTCCCTCGACAACCGTCCTCAGCGTGTCCTCCAGGGCTATCTCGATGCCCTGCTGCTGGACGCGTTCCTGGAGCTGCCGACCGCCGAGAGCGTGCCGGTCGCGGCGCCCGCCGAGCCGGCCGCCAGCGTCAGCGAAGACGAATTCGCCGCAGCGGTGCGCGAGGAGCTCGAGCGCGATGCCGCGCGGCAGCCCCGGGTCGTGCCGCTGGCTCCCCGCCGTCCCGCCGTCGCCCTGGCCGAGCGGAGCCTGCCGGACGTGGTGCTGCCTCCGGTCCTGCCCACCGCTGCGCCAGAGACCGACATCGAGCTGGACTGGCGCGTGCCCGAGCTGGCACCAGCCGTCGAACCGGCCCGTCCGGTGGTGGAAGGCATCGCCCTGGGTGTCGACGCGCCGGTTCAGCCCGCTCTGGCAGAGGGCCTGCCGCCCAGTGCGGTGCGCCTGGACGAGCGTCCCGAGTGGGGCGAGGAGCCCTTCGAATGCCTGCTGTTCGACGTGGCCGGTCTGACCCTGGCTGCGCCCCTGGTCTGCCTGGGCTCCATCTATCCGCTTACCGACGAAGAGTTGACGCCGCTGTTCGGTCAGCCAGACTGGTTCCTGGGACTGCTGCCCTGCCAGGCCGGTAACCTGCGCGTGCTCGACACGGCGCGCTGGGTGATGCCCGAGCGCTATCGCGACGACTATCGCGAAGGCTTGAAATTCGTGATATCGCTGCAAGGCCTGGACTGGGGACTGGCGGTGCACGGGGTCAGCCATTCGATACGCCTGGACCCCGCCGAGGTCAAATGGCGGAATCACCGAGCCAACCGCCCCTGGCTGGCGGGTACGGTGATCGATCAGATGTGCGCGCTGCTGGATGTGGCGGCGCTCGCGGAACAGGTGGTTGGCAGCCGTCGGTAAGGCGCCTGCCAGCCGCAACTAACCAGCGGGTTCGCCCGCTTCGCCGCACGTGCGGTAATTGACGAGGCTAGGGAACATGAAAAAAACGTCCGCACAGGGTTCCGAAGATCCGGTCCTGCAATGGGTCACCTTCCGCCTGGACAACGAGACCTACGGCATCAACGTGATGCAGGTCCAGGAAGTCCTGCGCTACACCGAGATCGCCCCGGTCCCGGGTGCTCCTAGCTACGTGCTGGGCATCATCAACCTGCGCGGTAACGTGGTGACGGTGATCGACACCCGCCAGCGCTTCGGCCTGCTGCCCACCGAGGTCACCGACAACACTCGCATCGTCATCATCGAAGCCGACAAACAGGTCGTCGGCATCCTGGTGGACAGCGTGGCCGAGGTGGTCTACCTGCGGCAATCCGAGATCGAAACCGCGCCGAGCGTGGGTAACGACGAGTCCGCCAAGTTCATCCAGGGTGTGTGCAACAAGAATGGCGAGCTGCTCATCCTGGTCGAGCTGGACAAGCTGATGACCGAAGAAGAGTGGTCGGAGCTGGAAAGCATCTGATGCTCGTCGGGCTCATCCTGCTCAGCGTCGCGCTGGGACTGGCCTGTGCCGGTCTCGGCGGCTGTTGCTGGCTGCTCTGGCAACGCCAGCGCCAGCAACTGGCGAAACAGGCGGAGCGGGATGTCCTGGTCGACAAGCGTATGCAGATCCTGCTCAAGCGCCTGGAAACCTACCAGGCGGGGCAGGTACGGATGGGCGAGCAGGTCCAGGGCCTGGCGCAGATGGTGGCGCCCTTGCCCGATCGCCTGACCCAGATCGAGCAAAGCGATCCCACCAGCCTGTCGTTCTCCCAGGCCGCCCGTCTGGTGGGGCTCGGCGCCAGCGCCGACGATCTCACCCAGGCCTGCGGACTGTCCCAGGCCGAGGCCGAGCTGGTGACGCGACTGCACAAGCAGCGTCAGCAGCGTTCCGGCTGAGAGCGACCAGCGGCGCTACCCGCTAGGCGCGCTGCATTGCTCGGCCGCCACTACCCCCCCCGCTGCGAGCCGGGTGACCATCCGGCGCGTCGTGCGCACCCGCCGGACAACCCCTCGCTACGCTCAGTCAGCCTCTCGACCTCTCTTGCGCAGGACCATCAGCCTCAACTGACGATCCAGTGATACAGCGCGATCACCACCAGCACCGCGAGTATCGGCTTGGCGATGCGGTAGGCCTTGGGGTGGCGACGCTTGAACTTCTTCACGCCACCGCCGATGCGATCGCCGAATCTCTTGCTGAAGGCATAGGCCTGGTTGATGCCGCCGACGCGCTCGCCCTCGACGTTCTGCGGCGCCGTGGCGCTGCCGAGGAAGCGGCTGACCGCCTGGTTGACGCGGGTCAGGAAGCGATTGCGCAGCGGCCGCTCGACGTCGCAGAAGAGGATGACGCGGGTCTGGTCGGTCTCGTTCTTCACCCAGTGCACATAGGTCTCGTCGAACATCACGTCTTCGCCGTCACGCCAGGCGTAGGGCTGGCCGTCGACATAGATGCGGCAGGCGTCCGAGTTGGGGGTGGCCAGGCCCAGGTGATAGCGCAGCGAACCGCCGAAGGGGTCGCGGTGCGGATTCAGATGGCTACCACCCGGCAGCAGGGCGAACATGGCACCCTTGACGTTGGGTATCTGGCGGACCAGTTCCACGGTGCGGGGGCAGAGGGTCTGGGCGGAGGGCAGGGGCTCGCCGTACCAAGTCAGATAGAAGCGCTTCCAGCCCTTCTTGAAGAAGGAGCCGAAGCCGGCGTCATTGTCCTTTTCCGCCGCGCGGATGTAGCCCTCGTCGAACAGGCGCAGCGCCTCGACGCGAATCTCCTGCCAATTGTCCTTGAGCACGTCCAGCTCCGGAAAGCGGCTGCGATCCAGGTAGGGCTTGGAGGGCACGCCGGAGAACAGGTACATCAGCGCGTTGTAGGGGGCGAAGACCGCCGAGTGGTTGACCAACTGGCGCAGGAAGGGCAGCCGTGCGCGTCCGCGAAGGTGGACGAAGAGCACGCTGGCGACGAAGAGCAGGACGATCGCGAGAGTAATCATGGGCAGAATTCTGATCGGCAGCGCCCGAACCAGGGGCGGATAGGTAATAGGAACATTATTTCACCCCCGTGAAAGGCTTGCACTCGGTTCGTCGGCTGCGCAGGATGGACACCCTGGCGCGCGGCCACTCCGAGGCTGCGCCCTCTTGGATGATCTAGACGAGTCGTATCGATGAGCATGTCCCTACGCGACCAGCTGCTGAAAGCCGGGTTGGTCAATGAAAAGCAGGCCAAGCAGGCCGTCAAGCAGAAGCAGAAGCAGAACCGCATGGAGCATCGCGGGCAGGCGGAAAAGGATCGCTCTCAGGAGTTGGCCGTCCAGCAGGCCCAGGCGGAAAAACTGGCCAGGGACCAGGAGCTCAATCGCGCCCAGGAAGACAAGAAGAAGCGCAAGGCCGAGCAGGCGCAGATCAAGCAGTTGATCGAGACGAGCCGGCTACCCAAGCTGACCACCGAGGATTACTACAACTTCGTCGACGACAAGAAGGTCAAGCGCCTGTCGGTCAACGTCATGATGAGAGACAAGCTCAGCAAGGGCAGCTTGGCCATCGTGCGCTACGAAGGGCGCTACGAGGTGGTGCCGCGCGCCACTGCCGAGCGCATCCAGGAGCGCGATCCCAAGCGGGTGGTGCTGCTCAACGTGCAGAGCGGCGAGCCGGACCCGGACGATCCCTACGCCGCCTACCAGGTCCCTGACGACCTCATGTGGTGATGGGGGGCAGAGCCTGTGCAACGTCTCGCGAGCCAGGGCGAAACAAGGCGAACAGACCTGAGGAAGCGGATCGGCGTCGCGCTCGACCGGGCCCGCGTGCGAGTTTACGAGTGTAAATGAGCATTCCGAAGGTCTGTTCAACGCCGTTTGGCCGCCGCGCAGCAGACTTTCAACTAGCGCTCAGGCCTTGGGCCTGACCAGCATGTACACACGATAGACGGCGATGCTGGGGATCAGCTGCAGCAGGCCCGAGAGGGTCTGCAGGATGATCTCCGGGAGCGCTGCCTTGGCGAAGTGCTGGGCGATCCAGGCGTCTATCAGCCAGGCCGGCAATACCGTGACCAGGATACAGGCCAGCAGTGTGAAGAAATGACCGCGGGTCATGCGCAGGCTGCCGCGCAAGGCGTCCAGTGGTGCGCGTCCTTTCAGCACCAGCAGGTTCTCGGCGAAGGCCAGCACGGTCATGATCAGGAAGCCGGGGACGATCAGCAGCGAAAAGCCCAGCATCACCAGCCCCGAGGTCAGGGCCGCGAGGATGGCGAAGCGTGGCCAGAGCAGCAGGGCCGCCCCCCAGACGCCACTCAGGCGCGGTGTGTTGCCCTGGGTACGCGCCTCCAGAAAGATCAGCAGCGACGCGGTGTACAGCGGATAGCACAGCAGGCTGACCAGCATGTCCCAGAGGCCGTTGCTGACGCCGAAACGCTCCAGCACCTGGTAGCGCAACAGGGATTCGAGCAGCAGCCAGGGCAGGGTGAGGACAGCCAGGGGACGCAGGTTGCGAGCGAAGAAGACCAGCGAGTCGCGCAGGATATCGACGGGGTTCATGCAGCTATTCCAGACGGGCAGGGCGGCAGTCTAGCAGGCGGACCCCTCTGCCCGCAGGCGTTCGAGCAGCGCGGTGGCGGTGGTGACGGTGGCGTATTCGCCGTGCAGGTTGGCCATGGCCATCGCGTGGACCTCCTCGGCGCTGCGAGCGCGTCCGGCGAAGTCGACCTTGGCGAAGGTGTAGCAGGCGTCTTCCGCGACCCAGGTGCGAAAGCCCAGGTTGCCGGCGCTGCGCGCCGTGGCTTCCACCGAGTTCTCGCTGGCTACGCCGCAGATGACCAGTTCCTCGATGCCGCGTTGCAGCAGCCAGCGCTCCAGGCCGCTGTGGGTGAAGGCACCGGGCACCTGCTTGTCGAACACCGTCTCTCCGGGCCGGGGCGCCAACTCCGGCTGGAATTCGATGCCGGGCTGACCGGGCCAGAACACCGAGTGCGGATTGCGCGACAGATGGCGGACGTGAATCCGCGGCGCACGCGCCAGGCGCCAGGCTGCCAACAGCTCGGCCATGCGCCGTTCGGCGTCGGGGTGGTTGCGCGGTCCCAGGTGCGGCGAGCGGATGCCCTGTTGCTGGTCGATCAGGAGGAGCAGCGGGGGCATGGTCAGGCCTCGCGCAAAGCCGCCAGCGTCCCTCAGCACCGGCCGATTGTCCAGGCGCGACGGTGCTCAGGAACTCCAGGGTGTGGGCTCATTTCAGATGCGAAGTGGACACCGACCCGGGCCAGGCTGAATCCGCGCTGAACGCACCGGCGGTCGGCCTTGAAAAGGCTCTGGTCCGCCATTATCTGGAACGGTGGCGCCGGTGTTTGCGCCTTTCGACATCCAGGCCGTTCCGCGAGAGGAACGCCATCCAGTAGACCGTCTGCGGGAGGGTCACCATGCAACGCGAAGAAAGCCAGCTGATCGAGGGTCTGTTCGACCGTCTCAAGACCACGGAAGCCCAGACCGCACCCCGTGACCGGGAAGCCGAGGCACTGATCCAGCAGCGCCTGCGCGAGCAGCCGTCCGCGCCCTACTACATGGCCCAGGCGATGCTGATCCAGGAGGCCGCCATCAAGCGGCTGGACCAGCGCGTCAAGGAATTGGAGAGCCAGATGGCCCAGGTCCAGCAGAATCGACCCAGCAGCGGTGGCTTTCTTTCCAGCCTGTTCGGCGGTGGCCAGTCGTCCAGCGCCCAGGTGCCGGCGAACAATGCTGCGCCGTCGCGTGGCTGGAACGACCCTGGTCCGGCAGCGCCTCGTCCCGGCTACGGCCAGCCCAACCCCGGGTATGCCCAGCCGGCACCCGGCTATGGCCAGCCGGCACCGGGTTATGCCGCACCCCAGGCCGCGCCGTCGCGCATGGGTGGGTTCATGGGGGGAGCGCTGCAGACCGCCGCTGGCGTGGCGGGCGGCGTACTGGCTGCCCAAGCCATTTCGGGGCTGTTCCATCATTCGCAGCCCGAGGAGATCGTCAACGTCATCAACGAGACACCAGCCACCGATCCTGGTCTCGCTGGCGGCGGTGCTCAGGATGCCTGGGCCGACAACGCCAGCTATGACAATGGCGGTGGTTTCCAGGACGCCGGTAACTTCCCGGACAACGGTGGCTTCCAGGATACCGCCGACTATGGCGACACTGGCGGCGGTGGCTTCTTCGACGACAGCGGCGACGACGACTCCTTCATCTGAGGCGTCCTGTCCGACCAGCCCTGGCGCCGCGAGGTCCAGGGCTTTTGCATCGGCGCGGTCAGCTGGGCGCGGGCGGTAGCGGGCGTTCGAAGGGCGTCGACAGCACCACCACGGTATGACTCATGCCGAAGCTCATCAGTTGGTCGAGCAGCACCTCCAGCTCGACCATGTCGCGTACCGCCGCACGCAGCATGGCGCAGTCTTCGCCAGTGACCCGGTGGCAGGCGATCAGTTGCGGAATGGCCTCCAGCTTCTTGAATACCTGGCCATGGCTGGTGCTGTGCAGTCGCAGCGAGATCAGACACTCGGTACCGTAGCCCAGGGCGCGGCGGTCGATGCGCGCCCCGTAGCCGGTGATGATGCCGGCGTCCTCCAGCTTGGCGACCCGTTCGGCGATGGCCGGGGCGGAGAGCCCCAGGCGCCGGCCCAGCTCGGCGTAGCTGGCGCGGCCATCGACCAGCAGCAGGTCGATGAGGCGTCGATCGATGTGGTCCACTCTCTGCTCCTTGGCCTTCGAATCGAAGGGCTTTTCCCTAAAATGCCACAGAACCCAAGCCGACCCGGGCCCTTTCTCCGGTGACTCTATCTTAGTCGTCTCGAGGCGCGCTCCTACAATGTCAACCTGATACCCCGGGACCTTCTCGCGCATGGATACCTCCGCTTTACCCTCGACCGCCTCGCCCCGCCTGCCCACCTGGCTGCCCTTGCTCGCGGCGTTCTTCGCGCTCTATGTGATCTGGGGCTCCACCTACCTGGTGATCCGCCTCGGGGTGGTGCACTGGCCGCCGTTGCTGATGGCGGGTCTGAGATTCCTGGTGGCTGGCCTGCTCATGCTGGGCTGGCTCCGTTGGCGCGGCGCGCCCTGGCCGACGTTGCGGGAGACCGTCGCCGCCGGAGTGATCGGTATCCTCCTGCTCGGCTTCGGCAACGGCGGCGTGACCCTGGCCGAGCACTGGGGCGTGACCTCGGGAGTCGCGGCCCTGTCCATCGCCACGGTGCCCCTGTTCACCCTGTTGTTCGGCCTGTGCTGGGGCCAGCGCAACACCGGGCTGGAATGGGCCGGCATCGCCCTCGGCCTGCTCGGTATCGCCTTGCTGAACCTGGGCGAGACCATGAGCGCGACGCCCCTGGGCGCGGCGGTGATCCTGCTCGCGGCAGCGGCCTGGGCCTTCGGTTCGATCTGGAGCCGCTACCTGCCGTTGCCCAAGGGCGCCATGGCCAGTGCCGTGGAGATGCTGGTGGCGGGCGCCGGACTGCTGTTGGTCAGCTGGTTCAGTGGCGAGCGCCTGCAGCACTGGCCGGCGCTGGGGGGGTGGCTGGCACTGGGCTACCTGGTGGTGTTCGGCTCGCTGATCGCCTTCAGCGCCTATCTCTATCTGCTGGGTCGGGTGCGGCCGGCGGCGGCTACCAGTTACGCCTATGTCAATCCGGTGGTGGCGGTGCTGCTGGGGACGCTGTTCGCCGGCGAGCGGATCGGCCTGGCGGAGCTGCTGGCGATGCTGGTCATCGTCGGCGCCGTGGTGCTGATCGCTGTGCCGCAGTGGCGACGCCACTGAGAGCCTGTTCAAAGGCCGCTGTGCGTCGGTCGAACTACGTTGAAAATGCCCTGGGTCGCCGGCCCGGCCTGGGCGGCCCCGTCGCCATGCTCATTTACCACGCGTAAACCCGAGCGCGGGTCCGATTCGCTTCCTCAGCCATTTTCGTGGGGCCGCCCGGGCCGTTTTTGGCTCTGGCTCGCGAGACGTTGAACAGGTTCTGAGGGCAGGCTAGGCTGGCGCGTCATCCTTGCGGAGTTCGCCATGAGCCAAGACGCCACCCCAGCCTTCGCCGAAGAACCGCTCGAGATCGCCGAGACCCGTGTGCTCGGCAGCCTGATCGAAAAGCAGCTGACCACGCCGGAAACCTATCCCCTGACGCTCAATGCGCTGGTGCTGGCCTGCAATCAGAAGACCAGTCGTGAACCCGTGCTGAACCTCACCCCGGGCGAGGTGGGCCAGGCCCTGCGGCGCCTGGAAGAGCGCGGCCTGGCGCGCCTGGTCATGGGCAGTCGTGCCGATCGCTGGGAGCAGCGGCTGGACAAGGCCCTGGAGCTGCCGCCGCCCCAGTGGGTGCTCTGCGCGCTGCTGTTCCTGCGCGGTCCCCAGACCCTGGGAGAGTTGCTCGCCCGTAGCAACCGCCTGCACGCCTTCGACGATATCGAGCAGGTGCGCCATCACCTGGAGCGCCTGATCGCCCGAGGGCTGGCCACTGGTCTCGGGCGCCAACCCGGGCAGCGCGAAGAGCGCTATCTGCATCTGTTCGGCACGCCGGCGGAGCGCGATGCCCAGGTCGCCCAGCTGGGCAGCGCCGGTGAGGGCGGGACGGCCGCGGGCGGTCGCGAAGGGCGACTGGACGCGCTGGAAGCCCGAATCGCGGCCCTCGAAGAGCGCCTGGCGCGCTTGGAGGAGGGCGCTCAGCGCGGATAGAGCGGCGGTAGCTTGTCGTGGATGGCTTCGGGCGTCAGCGGCGGCAGGGCATTGATCGCCTGCCAGAGCGTTTCGCCCTGCCAGCGCTGGCCGGCTTCGCTGTAGAGCGCGCCGTTGAGGTCATCGAGGGCCGCGGCCAGGGGCTCGAAGCGAGCGCCCATGGCCGCCAGGGTCTCCGGCTGCTGCCGGGCCCAGGCGTCCAGTGCATGGCGGGTGGCATGGGGATCGTTGCTCTGGCAGGCGCGGCGCAGTTCCTCGCGCTGTAGGCGGCTGTCCACGTCCGGCACGGTCGGCAGTACCGCCGGTTGACGTCGGGCGCGCCACCAGAGGCCGAAGCCGAGCAGGGTGGTCAGGGCGAGGAAGGCCGTCGCCAGCTGCCAGCGCCACAGGCCGGACGCGACGGGACTGGCCTTGCCCTGGGGCGCCACCTTGGCACTCTGCAGGGCGGGGTCTTCCGCCACTGCCAGGGTCTGTGCCGGCAGGGTCGCACGCTCCAGGGTATCGGTCTCGGTGTTCCACCAGACGACCTCCACGGGCGGCAGTGCCTTGTCGCCCGTGGACGTGGGGATCAGGGCGATGCGTTCCTCGCGCAGGCCGACCAGGCCACGGGCCTGGGTTTGCGTCGTGAGGCGTGGTTGCTCGGCATAGCGCTTGATGCCTTCCACCTCGGGCAGCACCAGGGGCGGCAACTGACTCGGCGCCAGGCCTTCGGCGCGGACCTGCAGCGTCCGGGTCAGGGCGCTGCCTTCGCGGGCGCTGTCGGGTGCGGGATTCCACTGCTGGGTGAGGCTGAGGCTGCGCGCGGGGACCCAGGGTGTCTGCGCTGGATAGCTGGCGGGTTGCGGCTGGACGTCCAGGGTCAGCGGCGGGGTGCGCAGCTGGATCGGCTGACCAGCCCTCGAGCTGTCGTCGATGCCGCCGGCGAGGGTCGCGCTGAAGGTCTGGGGTGGCAGGACCACGGCACCACTCTGCAGCGGATGGATGGCGTAGCGCCATTCGATCACCCCGTGCCGCACGCCGTCGACGTCACGTTCGTAGACCTGCGGCGTCCCCAGCAGGTCGACGCGGGCGTCGCTGGGATTGGGCGGCGTGAGCACGTGGTCGTCGTAGAGCGCCACCGCATGGTAGAGGCGAATGGTCAGGATGGTTTCCGCCTGGACGTACAGCCGCGGTTTGTCCACCGCCGCTTCCAGGTACACGGGCTCGCGGCTGTGGCGCTTGGCGGAAGGCGCTGCGACGGTGACGCTCAGGGGTTGGCTGCGGGCACCGTCGAGGGTCAGGGCGGGAATGGTCAGGGCGCCGCTGGTCTTGGGCTGCAGGGTGACGTTCCAGCGGGTGGTCACCCGTTCTCCGGGCGGCAGGCTGTTCTGGCGGACGCCCAGTACCTTGAAGTCCTGGTCCAGCGGGGCGAGGTCGGGCTTGCCGAACTGGGCGGGGTCGGTGGTTTCCAGGATGAGTTCGAGGGTCTCGTTCTCGCTGAGCTGGCTGCGCTCCAGGCGGGCGCTGAGATCTGCGGCCTGGGCGACCGGCGCCGTGAGGACGAGCGCCACGAGCAACGGATAGGGCTTCATTGCAGCGCGGTCTCCTCGCGTTGTTGCTGCTGGTACCAGAATTTGCGGCGCAGCAGCTCGGCGGGATTGTCGGGGATCTCCCGCAACCATTGCTCGGCGGCCTGGCGCTGTTCTTCCTGCTGGGGATCGTCGACCGCGCTGGGGCTGACCAGCCAATCCGCGCCGGCCTGGGCCTGGAATTGGGGGCTGGCCGCGGCGGAGGTCTCGGGTGTGCTGCTGGCGCTGCTCGGCTCGTCGGCCTTGGCGTTGGTGGCGGCGGCCTGGGCTTTCTGGCGCCGCGCCGCCGCTTCGGCCTGGGCGGCGGCACGCTGGGCGAGCAGGCGCTCCAGGCGATTACGATTGCGCAGGGCCGCCGTCAGGTCCGGGCGCAGTACCAGGGCGGCGGCATAGGCCTTCAGGGCTTCGTCGTAGCGACCGGCCATGGCCAGGGCGTTGCCGCGATTGTAGTGACCGTCCGCCGACGGATCGCGGGCGAAGGCCGCGGCGGCGCCGGCGTAGTCGCCGCTGCGATAGAGCGCCACGCCGCGCCAGCGGTCATCGCTGAAGCGTTCGGCGGCCGCGGCAGCCTGGTCGTCGCTCAGCAACTGCATGGCCTGCTGGTCGCGTCGATGCCAGAGGTCGTCCCAGCCGCCGGCCTGGGCCGGTGGCGGCGTCAGCAGCAGGCAGAAGGGCAGGCAGAGCAGCCAGCCCCGCCTTGCCCCGCAGGCGACCAGCACCAGTAGCGGCAGGAGCAGCAGGTAGCCCTGGTCGCGCCAGCCGGTGGGACCCTGGCCGGCGCTGAGGCGGACCTCGTCGGGGCGGTCCAGCAGGCCCAGCCGGCGCAGGTCCTGGTCGTCGCGTTGCAGGCGCTGATAGCGCCCACCCAGTTCGCGGGCGAAGTCCTGCAACTGCCCCTCATCCAGGCGGGCGATGCGGATACCGCCGGCGGCATCGCTCAGGTAATTGCCGGTCTCGGCGGCTACCGGGGCACCCTGGGGCGTCCCGGGGCCGAGGATCGCCAGCTGGCGCAGGCGACCCTGCAACAGCCGTTCGATACCCTGGCGTTCGCGGCTGTCGAGTTCGCTGGCGATGAGCAGCAGCCGGGCACTGGCGCTCGGCGCCGGGCCGAGCAATGCCAGGGCCTGGGCGATGCCCAGGTCGGCGCGCTGACCGGGCACCGGCATGATCGAGGGCCGCAGGGCCGTCAGCAGGTTGTCGATGGTCGGCAGGTCATCGGTCAGGGGCACCAGGGTGTGGGCACTACCGGCGTAGACGACGATGGCGGTCTCGCCATCCTGGCGGGCCTTCAGCAGATCCTGCAGCTTGCGCTGCACGGCCAGCAGGCGGGTGGGCGGTACGTCAGTGGCGAGCAGCTCCGGGGTCAGCGCCAGCACCACCACCAGGGCGTCATCGCGGCGAAAGTTCTGCTGTTCACCTTCCTGCCAACTGGGCCCGGCCAGGGCGAGGCAAGCCAGGACGCCAGCGGCGCCGAGCAGGCCGAGGCCGAGTGGCGAGCGTTGCCGGTCGCTGTCGCTGAGCAGCCAGGGCTGCAGCGCCGGGGGCAGCAGGGCCTGCCAGTTGCCGTGTCTATGGCGACGACGGCGCAGCGCCCAGAGCGCCAGGGCGACCGGCAGCAATGCCAGCAGCCAGGCCGGGCGGAGGAACAGCGGCAGCCAGTCGCTCATGGCCGGCGTCCCAGACGGCGCCAGTGGTCGGGCAAGGGCAGGCGGGCGAGGGTCAGGGCCAGGCCGAGCAGCAGCGCCAGGGCCAGCGGCCAGGGGTAGAGTTCCTTGGTGGGACGCGCCTGGTCGGGCTGCTGGCGGATCGGCTCGAGACGGTCCAGCTGGCGCGACACCGCGGCGAGCTCTGCGCTGGAGCGCACCCGGAAGTAGGCGCCGTTGGTGAGTTCGGCGAGGTGCCGCAGCATGGGCTCGTCGAGATCGCTCGAGCTCGGGCCGCCGGCGAGGGTGTCGGGTTCCGCGCCGATGCCCAGGGTATAGACCCGCACCCGCTCGCTCGCCGCCAGGGTGGCGGCCACCTCCGGCGTCACTACGCCACCGTTGCTGGCGCCATCGGTGACCAGGATCAGGGTACGGCTGTTGTCCGGGCGCTTGCGCAGGTGCTTGACCGCCAGCCCTACGGCGTCGCCCACCGCGGTATTGCGCCCGGCCAGTCCGATCTGGGCTTCTTCCAGCAGGGCATGGACGGTGCGGCGGTCGGCGGTCAGTGGTGCCTGCAGATAGGCCTGGGAGCCGAACAGGATGAGACCGACGCGATCCCCCTGGCGACTGTCGATGAAGCGACCGAGCAGTTGCTTGACCAGCGTCAGGCGGCTGACGTTCTCGTCGCCCAGCTGCATGTCGGGTGTGTCCATGGAGCCGGAAACGTCCACCGCCAGCAGCAGGTCGCGGCCGCTCACGTCCAGCGGCTGGGGCGGTCCGACCCATTGCGGGCGTGCCGCCGCCGCCAGGATCAGCAACCAGCCCAGCAGGAAGGGCAGCAGGCGACGGACGCCGGTCAGGCTGCCGGGACGGGTCGAGCGGCCGCCGAGGTGCTGGAGTTCGCCGAGGAAGTCCACGCGCAGCGCCGCCTGGCCGCTGTCCGCGGCGGGCAGCAGTTGCCGCAGCAGCCAGGGCAGGGGCGCCAGCAGCCAGAGCCAGGGCCAGGCGAACTCAAACATGTTTGCGGATCCAGGTGGCGACTGCGTCCTGCAGCCCGTCGATGGTACGGTCTTCCAGTCGGCAGTCGGGGCGGTAGCCGCCGTCCACCAGGATCATGTAACGCGTCAGCCCCGCCGCCGGGCAGCGCGAGTCGAGAAAGGCCAGCCAATCGCGACCGCTCAGGGTCTGGCTGATCTGGTCCGGATAGCTGGCGCGGCACAGTCGCTTGAGCAGGGCGTTCAGCGCCTGCAACCAGGGGCCGGCCGGGGCACCATAGGGACGGGGCAGGCGTGCCAGCTCGGCCAGCGCGGTGGTGCGCAGGTCCGCTTCGCTGGTCTGCTCGGCGACTGGTGCCGAGACCAGCGGGCGCCGGCCGTGGCGATGGCGCAGGAAGAAGCCCAGGGCCAGCGCGACCAGCACCAGCAGCCACCAACCCGGCGCGGGTGGCCAGAAGGGGACCTCCGGCGGCAGCCGCAACGGTTCCAGATTGGCGAGGCCGGGATTCACGAGGTATACCCCGGACGGTGCTGGCGCAACTGGTGGCGCAGTTGTTCCACCAGGTCGGCGGCGGTGGACAAAGGAAGCAGCGGAACGCCCAGGCGCAGGCTGAGTTCGGTCCAGCGCTCGCGGCGTTGCGCGGCCTGGTCGGCGTAGCCCTGGCGCACGTCCGCGCGATCGGTATCCAGTTCGACCTCGGCGCCGCCGCTGGTGAAGCGCAGCAGACCGGCTTGGGGCAGTTCGTGGTCGAGGGGGTCGGAGAGCGGCAGCAGCACCAGGTCGCTGTGCCGGGAAAGCAAGGTGAGATGCTGCTCGGTCGCCACGTCGAGGCTGCGCTCGTCGCAGATCACCAGCGCCAGACTGCCGGGGCGCAGCACCTCCCGGGCCCGCCGCAGCACCTGGTTGAAGGTGATCCGCGGCGCCTGGGCCAGCGCCGGGTCCTGCAGGGCTCGATTGGCGTTGATCAGATGATCGAAGAAGCGCAGCAGGTTCTGCTTGCTGCGCCTTGGACGTACCTCGTGCAATCGCTCGCCACCGAAGATCATGCCGCCGATGCGGTCGTTATGCTCCAGCACCGCCCAGCCGATCAGGGCGGCCAGGCGTCCGCCCAGCACCGACTTGAATTGCTCGCGGGTGCCGAAGAAGGTGCGTGGACTCTGCTCCAGGAGCAGATAGACCGGTCGCTCGCGCTCTTCGTGGAACAGCTTGGTGTGGGGCTCACGGGTACGGGCGGTGACGCGCCAGTCGATCGCCCGGACATCGTCACCGGGCTGGTAGGCCCGCACCTGGTCGAAGTCCACGCCCCGGCCGCGCAGGCGCGAGTGATGCAGGCCGATCAACGGGCTGCGGCGGCCGGCGGCGGAAAACAGCTGCACCTCGACCACCCGGTGGCGCATCTCGATGAGCTCGGCCAGGCCCAAGGTCACGCCGCTGCGCTCGGGCATCTCAGGCCACGGCCACCAGGTCGAGGATGCGCTGCACCACCCGGTCGTGATCGATGCCGGCAGCCTCCGCCTCGAAGGAGAGGATGATCCGGTGCCGCAGGACGTCGAAGACCACCGCCTGGATGTCTTCCGGGCTGACGAAATCCCGGCCGGCCAGCCAGGCATGGGCCCGGGCGCAGCGATCCAGGGCGATGGAGCCGCGTGGGCTGGCGCCATAGGTGATCCAGTGCGCCATGTCCTGGTCGAAGCGGCCCGGCGTGCGGGTCGCCATGATCAGTTGCACCAGGTATTCCTCCACGGCATCGGCCATGTACAGCCCCAGCACCTCGCGCCGCGCTGCGGCGATGGCCGCCTGGCTGACCCGCTCGGTGGGCAGGGTCTCGCCGTCCAGGGCTTCGCCGCGGGCCTGGGCCAGGATGCGGCGTTCCACCGACGCATCCGGGTAGCCGATCTTGACGTGCATGAGGAAACGGTCGAGTTGGGCCTCGGGCAGGGGATAGGTGCCCTCCTGTTCGATGGGGTTCTGGGTGGCCATCACCAGGAACAGCTCGGGCAGGGCATAGGAGGTGCGGCCGATGCTCACCTGGCGCTCGGCCATGGCTTCCAGTAGCGCCGACTGGACCTTGGCGGGAGCCCGGTTGATCTCGTCGGCCAATACCAGGTTGTGGAAGATCGGCCCTTGCTGAAAGGAGAAGGTCGCCGTATCCGGGCGATAGATCTCGGTGCCGGTGATATCGGCGGGCAGCAGATCGGGAGTGAACTGGATGCGATGGAAGTCCGCCTCGAGGCCTTCCGCCAGGTCCTTGATGGCCTTGGTCTTGGCCAGCCCCGGGGCGCCCTCCACCAGCAGATGTCCATCCGCCAGCACTGCGATGAGCAGCCGCTCCACCAGGGCTTCCTGGCCGAGGATCTGGCTGGTCAGATAGGTGCGAAGCACCTGCAGAGCGTCACGGTGAGCCATGGGGCATCCTGAATACGGCGCGGGAGCGATGAAAGGTGCGCAATTTTACTGCAAGCGGCGGCTGACGCCCATGCCTGCGCGGAGGTCGTTGCCAGGCAACGGCTTGACGAAAATTTGACGACGCCTGCGTCAGGCTGGGCGTTTGCCGGCGCGACCGTCGTCGCACTTCGCCTGTCAGGCACTCCTCGATGCTGACGGTGCGACCGCGGATGACTAAACTCCTCGGCCTGCCGACCGCGCCCCAGGCCTCTGCGTGGGCGGTCCCGAGTCGCCGGCCACGCGCCGCGAATCCTCGCTTCCTTTGACAAGGTGTTTACATGTCGCAAATGGATGTCCCGCAATCCCCCCGCCGCGCCGGCCGGCGACCGCTGCCGACGCTGGGTAGCCACCTGAGCTTCGTGCTCGGCTGCGCCCTGGCGCTGATGGTCATGTTCACCCTGTTGCGCCTGGCGCTGCTGGGCTACAACACCGACCTGATCGGCAATTCGCCCTTCTCTACCTTTGCCGAAGCCTTCTTCAACGGTGCCCGCTTCGATCTGCGCCTGGTGGTCTATATCTGTGCGCCCTCGCTGTTCTGCCTGTTCAGCCTGCGAGCCATGGCCGCGCGCCGACTGCAGGCCGGCTGGTTCACCCTCGCCGCCAGCCTCTGCCTGCTGTTGGGCGTTGGCGAGCTGAACTTCTACCGGGAATTCCACCAGCGCCTGAACAGCCTGGTGTTCCAATACATGCAGGAAGACCTGCACACCGTGACCAGCATGATCTGGAACGGCTTCCCGGTGGTGCGGCTGCTCCTGGCCTGGGCGGTGGCGACCCTGTTGCTGGGCCTGGTGTTCTTCGGCATCGAGCGAGCCACCCGGCGTCATGCCGCGCCGCGGCCGGCCGCCTGGTATCGCCGGGGCGCGGTGTTCATGCTCTGCCTGGTGGTGGCCGTCATCGCCGCCCGTGGCACCCTGAGATCCGGTCCGCCGCTGCGCTGGGGCGACGCCTACACCACCGACTCGATGTTCGCCAACCACCTCGGCCTGAACGGCACCCTGACCCTGATCGACGCCGCCGAGAACAGCTTTTCCGATCACCGCGACAACAGCTGGAAGGCCACCATGCCGGCTGCCGAAGCCCTGGCCACCACCCGGCAACTGCTGCTGACCCCGCGCGACGAACTGATCGACGCCGACAAGGCCGCCGTCCGCCGGATCTATACCCCGCCGGCCGAAGGTCAACTGCCCCAGGTGCGCAACGTGGTGGTCATCCTCATGGAGAGCATGGCCGGTCGCTACATAGGCGCCCTGGGCAACCAGGACGGCATCACCCCGAACTTCGATGCCCTGGCCAAGCAGGGCACCCTGTTCACCCGCTTCTTCTCCAATGGCACCCATACCCACCAGGGCATGTTCGCCACCATGGCCTGCTTCCCCAACCTGCCGGCCTTCGAGTACCTGATGCGCATGCCCGAGGGGGCCCACCAGTTCTCCGGTCTGCCGCAACTGCTCAGCACCCGTGGCTTCGACGACGTCTACGTCTACAACGGCAATTTCCAGTGGGACAACCAGTCCGGCTTCTTCAGCAACCAGGGCATGACCCGCTTCGTCGGTCGTGAGGACTTCGTCAATCCGGTGTTCATGGACCCGACCTGGGGCGTTTCCGACCAGGACATGTTCGACCGTTCGGTGCAGGAGCTGGACAAGCTGGCCAAGGCGCCGGACGGCAAGCCCTTCTATGCGCTGCTGCAGACGCTGTCCAACCATACGCCCTATGCGCTGCCCAAGGACCTGCCGGTCACCCCGGTCACCGGGCACGGCTCGCTCGACGAGCACCTTACCGCCATGCGCTACGCCGACTGGTCTCTGGGTCAGTTCTTCGCCAAGGTCAAGAACGAGCCCTGGTACCAGGACACCCTGTTCGTCATCCTCGGCGACCACGGCTTCGGCAACAACGAGCAGATCACCGAGATGGATCTGTCGCGCTTCAACGTGCCGCTGCTGCTGATCGGTCCGGGCGTGCAGGAAACCTTCGGTGCCCGCCGTGACACCGTCGGCAGCCAGATCGACGTGGTGCCCACCGTCCTGGCCCGCTTCGGCCAGCCGACCCAGCACCAATGCTGGGGCCGCGACCTGCTCGGTCTGCCCCAGGGCGATCCGGGCGTGGCGGTGATCAAGCCCTCGGGCAGCGACCAGACCGTGGCACTGGTGACCGGCGACCGCATCCTGGTCAAGCCGCGCGACCGCGACGCCGTGCTCTATCGCTATCACCTGGGCACCGAGGCGGGTGGCGAGGTGCTCAAGGGCGATGCCAGCGTGCCCGCGCTGCAGAAGCGCCTGGAGGCCTTCATCCAGACCGCCACCGCCAGCCTGCTGGGCAACACCACCGGCATGACCGACAGCAAGGCTGCCGCTGCCCAGCGGCAGTAATCCTCGCCCCATGAAAAAGGCCGCCCAAGGGCGGCCTTTGCTTTGGTCGGCAGCGATCAGGCGGCGATGACCACGTCTTCGGCCTGCAGGCCCTTGTCCCGCTGGATCACCGAGAACTCCACCCGCTGGCCTTCCATCAGCACGCGGTGGCCTTCGCCACGGATCGCGCGGAAGTGCACGAAGATGTCGTCGCCGGTATCCCGGGAGATGAAGCCGAAGCCCTTGGAGGTGTTGAACCACTTCACCGTGCCCCGCTCGCGGTCATCGGCCAGCGGGCGTGCGGGCGCGGCCGCTGCAGGGCGGGCGACCGGGCGCGGCCGGCTTTCCGTTTCGGTCGCGACAGCGCTGCCAGCCGGTGCGCGAAACTTCTCCGGCAGGCTGGCCAGGGCCGCGACCAGGGTCAGCCCCAGGGGCAGCAGTTCGGCGGTAAGGCCGCCGATGTGGGTGAGCGGTGCCAGGAGGATGAAGGTCTGCACCACCACGGCAATCACCAACAGGGCGCTGGCGAGTTTCTGCGCGCCGCTGCTGCGGCTACGGGAGAAGGGTGTGAAGAGGAGGGTGGCAAGACCCAGCAGGGCCAGATGGATGGACTCGGGTTGATCGAAGGAAGAGGTATCGGACTGCAGTCCGGGAATGGCCGATAACAGGAGCGCGGCAGCGCCCACCACGACATGGACAGTAGATAACGTGTTCAATGTGAAATCACCTTGGGGTCAAGAACTCGGATCTGCCGAAACTGCTGTGGCGATGCACGGCAGCGGCGTGACCCGGCGCGGAACGCGCGTCCTTATTAAACCCAAAAGGTGAAGGTCGCTCAATCGTGGCACCGCCGCGGACGCGTGCCCGCGGCGGAGTGTCGCTTCAGGCGGCCAGCAGGCTGCGCAGCATCCAGGCGGTCTTCTCGTGGATCTGCATGCGCTGGGTTAGCAGGTCGGCGGTGGGCTCGTCGCTGACCTTGTCCAGCAGCGGGAAGATGCCCCGGGCGGTACGCACCACGGCTTCCTGGCCCTGCACCAGCAGGCGGATCATCTCCTGGGCGTCCGGAATGCCTTCCTCTTCCTTGATGCTCGACAGGCGGGCATAGGCGGCATAGGTGCCCGGCGCCGGGAAACCCAGGGCGCGGATGCGCTCGGCGATGTCGTCCACCGCCACGGCCAGCTCGGTGTACTGGGTCTCGAACATCAGGTGCAGGGTATTGAACATCGGCCCGGTCACGTTCCAGTGGAAGTTGTGGGTCTTCAGATACAGGGTGTAGGTATCGGCCAACAGGCGCGACAGGCCCTCGGCGATCTGGGCGCGATCCTGTTCGGCGATTCCGATATTGATTTCCATGCTGACAGCTCCTTTGCGGTCGGTTGCGAAAGGCCCCGAGGCTACCACAGAACCGCTGGCCGTTTAGCCAGTGGTTGAGCCGTGAGCGCCACCGTGATGTTCGATACAATGATATGGAATGATATAGAATCTCCCGTTCAGTCGAGCGCCTGGCCTTGCCGGCCTGGCGCCTCCACGCATTCAGCCTGTTCTAGAGAAGCGAAACCACGACCATGATGCGCAGCCACTATTGCGGCCAGTTGAACGAGAGCCTGGACGGCCAGGAAATCACCCTCTGCGGTTGGGTCCACCGCCGCCGTGACCACGGCGGGGTCATCTTCCTCGACATCCGCGATCGCGAAGGCCTGGCTCAGGTGGTGTTCGATCCGGATCGCGCCGAGACCTTCGCCAAGGCCGACCGCGTGCGCAGCGAATACGTGGTCAAGCTCACCGGCAAGGTGCGCCTGCGTCCCGAAGGCGCGCGCAACGCCAACATGGCGTCCGGCGCCATTGAGGTGCTGGGCTACGAGCTGGAGGTGCTCAACGAAGCTGAGACCCCGCCGTTCCCGCTCAACGAATACACCGATGTCGGCGAAGAGACCCGCCTGCGCTATCGCTTCATCGATCTGCGCCGCCCGGAGATGGCCGAGAAGCTGAAGCTGCGTTCACGCATCACCTCCAGCATCCGCCGCTATCTGGACGAAAACGGTTTCCTCGACGTGGAAACCCCGATCCTGACCCGTGCCACCCCCGAGGGGGCCCGCGACTACCTGGTGCCCAGCCGCACCCATCCCGGCAGCTTCTTCGCCCTGCCGCAGTCGCCCCAGCTGTTCAAGCAGCTGCTGATGGTCGCCGGCTTCGATCGCTACTACCAGATCGCCAAGTGCTTCCGTGACGAGGACCTGCGGGCCGACCGCCAGCCGGAATTCACCCAGATCGACATCGAGACCAGCTTCCTCGATGAAAAAGACATCATGGACATCACCGAGACCATGGTGCGCAACCTGTTCAAGGAAGTGCTGGACGTCGAGTTCGGTACGCTTCCGCACATGACCCTGGCCGAAGCCATGCGTCGCTTCGGCTCCGACAAGCCGGACCTGCGCATCCCGCTGGAGCTGGTGGACGTGGAAGACCAGCTCAAGGACGTGGACTTCAAGGTCTTCGCCGGTCCGGCCAACGATCCCAAGTGCCGCGTCGCCGCCCTGCGCGTACCGGGCGGGGCGAGCATGCCGCGCAAGCAGATCGACGACTACACCAAGTTCGTCGGCATCTATGGCGCCAAGGGCCTGGCCTACATCAAGGTCAACGAGCGCGCCGCCGGCGTCGAGGGCCTGCAATCGCCCATCGTCAAGAACATCCCGCTGGACAACATCAACGTCATCCTCGACCGCGTCGGCGCGGTGGATGGCGACATCGTCTTCTTCGGCGCGGACAAGACCAGGATCGTCTCCGAGGCCCTCGGCGCCCTGCGTATCAAGCTCGGTCACGACCTGAACCTGCTGACCTGCCAGTGGGCGCCGCTGTGGGTCGTCGACTTCCCGATGTTCGAGGAAAACGACGACGGCAGCCTGACCGCCATGCACCATCCCTTCACCTCGCCCAAGTGCAGCCCGGACGAGCTCAAGGCCAACCCCGGTACCGCGCTGTCGCGTGCCTATGACATGGTGCTCAACGGCACCGAACTGGGCGGCGGTTCCATCCGTATCCACGACAAGAAGATGCAGCAGGCCGTCTTCGAGGTGCTGGGGATCAGCGCGGAGGAACAGGAAGAGAAGTTCGGCTTCCTGCTCGATGCCCTGAAGTTCGGCGCGCCGCCCCATGGTGGCCTGGCCTTCGGCCTGGATCGCCTGGTGATGCTGATGACCGGCGCCTCATCCATTCGTGAAGTCATCGCCTTCCCGAAGACCCAGAGTGCTGCCGACGTCATGACCCAGGCGCCCGGCGCGGTCGACGCCAAGGCCCTGCGCGAGTTGCACATCCGCCTGCGCGAGCAGCCCAAGGCGGAATGAGTCGTACCGGAGGAGGGCGGCCGCTGCGGACGTCCTCCGTTATCTTCGTTTTCGCTGCGCCGCGGTCCTCGTCGCCGGGCGCAGCCATCTTCAAGACAGTGGAGTAGCTCATGGCCGGTCATTCCAAATGGGCCAACATCAAGCACCGCAAAGAACGCCAGGATGCCAAGAAAGGCAAGATCTTCACCAAGATCATCCGCGAGCTGACCGTGGCCGCGCGCCAGGGTGGCGGCGTCCCGGCCGACAACCCCCGTCTGCGTCTGGCGGTGGACAAGGCACTTACCGCCAACATGACCCGCGACACCATCGACCGGGCCATCGCCCGTGGCGTGGGTGCCGGTGAGGGCGAGAACGTCGAGGAACTGACCTATGAAGGCTACGCCCCGAGCGGCGTCGCCATCATCGTCGAAGCCATGACCGACAACCGCAACCGCACCGCGGCCGAGGTTCGCCATGCCTTCAACAAGTGCGGCGGCAACCTGGGCACCGATGGTTCGGTGGCCTATCTGTTCGAGCGCAAGGGCCAGATCAGCTACGCTCCCGGTCTGGACGAAGACGCCCTGATGGAAGCGGCTTTGGAAGCGGGTGCCGATGACGTGGTGGCCAACGACGATGGCTCCATCGACGTCTTCACCAGCTTCGCCGATTTCATCGCCGTCAACGAAGCCCTGACCGCGGCCGGCTACAAGGCCGACGAAGCCGAGGTGACCATGATCCCCTCGACCTCCGCGACCCTGGATCTGGAGACCGCGCAGAAGGTACTCAAGCTGATCGACATGCTCGAAGATCTGGATGACGTGCAGAACGTCTACTCCAACGCCGACATCCCCGACGACGTCATGGCGCAGCTCGGCTGATGTCCCTCTACGAGCGCCTGCCGCCCGATGCGCCCGGTACCCTGGTGCTGGGCATCGACCCGGGTTCGCGGCTGACCGGCTTCGGCGTGGTGCGCGACACCGGGCGCGGCTGCGAATACGTCGCCTCGGGCTGCATCCGCACCGGCAACGGTCCCTTGCCGGAGCGGTTGCAGATCGTCTATCGCGGCGTGCGCGATGTCATCGCCCAATACGGGCCGGTGACCATGGGCATCGAGCAGGTGTTCATGGCGCGCAATGCCGACTCGGCGCTCAAGCTGGGCCAGGCGCGCGGTGCGGCCATCGTCGCTGGTGCCGAGGGTGGCCTGGAGATCTCCGAGTACACCGCGAGCCAGGTCAAGCAGGCGGTGGTCGGTAGCGGCGGCGCGGACAAGCAGCAGGTGATGCTGATGGTCATGCACCTGCTGCGCCTGACCGAGAAGCCGCAGATCGACGCCTCCGACGCCCTGGCCATCGCCCTCTGCCACGCCCATACCCGGCAGAGCCTGGTCCCCCATGGCCTGCTGGCGACCCGCCGCCGTGGCGGTCGTCTGCGGCTCTAGTGCTATCCGCTCAACCCTCTCGCTCCAACGTTAGGAAGGTATCCCTGTGATCGGTCGTCTACGTGGCACCCTGGCGGAAAAGCAGCCGCCGCATCTCCTGCTCGACGTGGGCGGAGTCGGCTATGAGGTCGAGGTGCCCATGACGACCCTTTATCGGCTGCCGGCCCAAGGTGAAGTCGTCACATTGCATACCCACCTCGTGGTACGGGAAGATGCGCACCTGCTGTATGGGTTCGGGGAAAAACGCGAGCGCGAGCTGTTTCGCGAGCTGATCCGACTCAATGGTGTCGGCCCCAAGCTGGCCCTGGCGTTGATGTCCAGTCTCGAGGTGGATGAATTGGTTCGCTGTGTTCAGGCCCAGGACACCTCCGTCCTGGTCAAGGTGCCGGGGGTGGGCAAGAAGACCGCCGAGCGTCTGCTGGTCGAACTGAAGGACAGATTCAAGGCCTGGGAAAACCTGCCCACCATCGCGCCGCTGGTGTTGCCGAACCAGACGCCGGTCGTCGCCAGTGCCGAGGCCGATGCGGTCAGCGCCCTGGTCGCCCTGGGTTTCAAACCCCAGGAAGCCAGTCGCGCCGTCGCCGCCGTGGAAGGGGAAGACCTTTCCAGCGAGGAACTCATCCGTCGCGCCCTGAAGGGCATGGTCTGATCCCATGATAGAAACCGATCGTCTCATCTCGGGCAGTGGTCGCGACCGTGAAGATTTCCAGGATCGCGCCATCCGTCCGGTGCGCCTGGCGGACTATATCGGCCAGCCGGTGGTGCGCGACCAGATGGGGCTGTTCATTCAGGCCGCGAAGGGCAGGGGCGAGGCGCTCGACCATACCCTGATCTTCGGCCCCCCCGGACTGGGCAAGACCACCCTGGCCAACATCATTGCCCAGGAAATGCAGGTTTCCCTGAAGAGCACCTCGGGGCCCGTGCTGGAGCGCCCGGGCGATCTCGCCGCGCTGCTGACCAACCTGGAAGCGGGCGATGTACTCTTCATCGACGAGATCCATCGGCTGTCGCCCATCGTCGAGGAAGTGCTCTATCCGGCGATGGAGGACTACCAGCTCGACATCATGATCGGCGAAGGCCCGGCGGCCCGTTCCATCAAGCTGGACCTGCCGCCCTTCACCCTGGTGGGGGCCACCACCCGTGCCGGCATGCTGACCAATCCGCTGCGCGACCGCTTCGGGATCGTCCAGCGTCTGGAGTTCTACGGCACCGCGGACCTGGCCACCATCGTCACCCGCTCTGCCGGCATCCTGGGGCTGGCCATCGAAGCCGAAGGCGCCCTGGAAATCGCCCGTCGCGCGCGTGGTACGCCGCGGATCGCCAATCGGCTGTTGCGCAGGGTCCGCGACTTCGCCGAGGTGCGCGGGCAGGGGCACATCAGCCACGACATCGCCGGTCGTGCCTTGGACCTGCTGGACGTAGATGCCCAGGGCTTCGATCACCAGGATCGCCGCCTGCTGCTGACCATGATCGACAAGTTCGACGGCGGGCCGGTCGGGGTGGACAGCCTCGCCGCTGCCATCAGCGAAGAGCGTCACACCATCGAAGACGTCCTGGAACCCTATCTGATCCAGCAAGGCTATATCATGCGCACGCCGCGCGGGCGGGTGGTGACCCGGCACGCCTATCTGCATTTCGGGCTGAACCTGCCATCGCGCCTGGCCCAGGGCGGTACGCCCGATCTGTTCGAGGTCAATGGTAACTAAATGCAGTTGCGAACATTTCTGATTGGCAACGGCGAGGCTAGGTTCTAGAGTATGCACGCGCAACCGCGGAGCCCGTCGTCGCCCGTCCTCAGGTGTCGTGTCTACTACGAAGATACCGATGCCGGCGGCATCGTCTACTACGTCAACTACCTCAAATTCATGGAACGCGCCCGCACCGAGCGACTGCGCGCGCTGGGCTATGCCCAGTCCGAACTCGCTCGGGACGGTCTGCTCTTCGTCGTCCACAGCAGCGAAGCGCGCTACCATGCGCCCGCGCGGCTGGATGACGAGTTGCTGATCGGTGCCGAGGTGGTCGAGGCGAAGCGCGCCAGCCTCAGGTTTCACCAGGAGGTCCGGCGCGCCAGGGACGCTGTCCTGCTCTGTGAAGGGTGGGTGACGGTCGCCTGCGTGCGTGCTGACAGCTTCAGGCCCAGGGCGATGCCCGAAGCCATGCGAACGGTTCTTGCCGGAAATCCGGCGTCAATTCAATCAGGAGATTAAGCGTGCAACCCAACGTCGACCATACGTCCATGTGGAGCCTCATCGCCAACGCCAGTCTGGTGGTACAGCTGGTGATGCTCATCTTGGTCGCAGCCTCCGTCACGTCCTGGATCATGATCATCCAGCGCGGCAACGCCATGCGCGCCGCCAAGCGTTCGCTGGACGCCTTCGAAGAGAAGTTCTGGTCGGGCATCGACCTGTCCAAGCTCTATCGCCAGGCCGGCAGCAACCCCGATCCGGACTCCGGCGTCGAGCAGATCTTCCGTGCCGGCTTCAAGGAATTCTCCCGCCTCCGCCAGCAGCCCGGTGTCGATCCCGATGCCGTGATGGAAGGCGTCTCGCGCGCCATGCGCGTCGCCATCTCCCGTGAGGAAGAAAAGCTCGAGCAGGCCCTGCCGTTCCTGGCCACCGTCGGTTCCACCAGCCCCTATGTGGGTCTGTTCGGTACCGTCTGGGGCATCATGAACTCCTTCCGGGGCCTGTCCACCGCCCAGCAGGCGACCCTGGCCACCGTGGCCCCCGGCATCGCCGAAGCCCTGATCGCCACCGCCATCGGCCTGTTCGCCGCCATTCCCGCTGTCGTGGCCTACAACCGCTTCGCCGCCCGCTCGGAAATGCTGATCAACCGCTACTACACCTTTGCGGACGAATTCCAGGCCATCCTGCACCGCAAAGTCCACACCAGCGACGAATAAAGAGGTATCCCATGGTCCCTCGCCGCAAGAAACGCAAGCCCGTCGCCGAGATGAACGTGGTGCCCTACATCGACGTGATGTTGGTGCTCCTCGTCATCTTCATGGTGACGGCGCCCATGCTCAACCAGGGCGTCAAGGTCGACCTGCCCAAGGTCGACAGCCAAGCCCTGCCGCAGGACAACGACAAGCAGATCCTCACCGTTTCGGTGAAGGCCGACGGCACCTACTACTGGAACGTCGGTTCCGAGGTGGATACCGATCAGAAAGCCAAGTCCGAGACCGCGGTATCCCTGTCACAACTGAGTCAGCAGGTCGGTGCCATCATGCGTCAACGTGCGGACACCCAGGTGTTCATCCGCGGTGACAAGGCCGCCAACTATGGGGTCGTCGCCGGCGCCATGGGGGCCTTGCAACAGGCCGGCGTACCCAACGTCGGGTTGATTACCGAGGCGCCTTGATGCGACACCGCGAGCCTTCGTCGTCCGAGAGTTATTTCTGGCCGGTCATCTGGGCGGTCGCCCTGCATGTGCTGATCTTCGGCCTGCTGTTCGTCAGCTTCGCCTTCACGCCTGAATTGCCCCAGTCCCGCCCGGTCGTCCAGGCGACCTTGGTCCAGCTCAAATCCAAGAGCTCGGCCCAGGTCCAGACCGAGCAGAAACTAGCGGGTGAGGCGAAGAAGACCGCTGCCAAGCAGTACGAGCAGGAGCAGCTGGAGCAGCGTCGCCAGCAACAGGAAGCCCAGCGTGAAGCAGCGGCCGCCAAGGCGGCCGAGCAGAAGGAAGCCCAGCAGCAGGCCGCGGAACAAAAGAAAGCCGACGACGCTCGAAAGGCGCAGCAAGCGGAAGCGGCGGCCAAGGCCGCCGAAGCCAAGGCTGAAGCCGAGAAACAGGCGGATGCCGCCAAGGCGGCCGCGGAAGCCAAGCAGGCCGCCGAGCAGAAGAAGCAGGCGGACATCGCCAAGAAGAAGGCCGACGAAGCCGCCAAGCAGAAGGCAGCCGACGAAGCGGCCAAGGCTAAGGCAGCCGAGGCGGCCAAGCAGAAGGCCGCGGAAGAAGCCAAGCAGAAAGCCGCTGCCGATGCGGCCAAGAAGGAAGCCGCTGCGGAAGCGGCGAAGAAGAAGGCGGCTGACGACGCCAAGAAGAAGGCCGCTCAGGCGGCTGCGCGCAAAGCGGCGGAAGACAAGAAGGCCCAGGCCCTGGCCGAGCTGTTGTCGGAAGACACCCAGCGGCAGCAGGCCCTGGCCGATGAGCAGGGCGATGAAGTGGCGTCCAGCTTCGATGACCTGATCGTGCGTCTGGTCAGCGAGCAGTGGACCCGCCCGCAATCGGCGCGCAACGGCATGAGCGTCGAGGTGCAGATCAACATGCTGCCGGATGGCACCATCACCAGCGCTACGGTGACGCGCTCCAGTGGCAACAAGGAATTCGATAATTCAGCGGTATCGGCCGTGCGTAACGTCGGTCGCATCCGCGAGCTGCAGCAGCTGGATCGCAAGACCTTCGATCAGCTGTACCGTCAGCGCCGCATGATCTTCAAACCGGAGGACCTGAGTCTGTGAACACCCTGATCCGTTACATCCTGCTGGGCTTGGTCCTGGTGGTGGGCTCCGCCCAGGCGGCCGATCCGCTGGTGATCTCCAGCGGTAGTGATCGCGCCATCCCGATCGCCGTCGTGCCGTTCGGTTGGCAGGGTGGTCAGCCGCTGCCGGAGGACATCGCCAACATCGTCAGCGACGACATGCGCAACTCCGGGGTGTTCTCGCCCATTCCGCGGCAGAACATGCTCAGCCAGCCGACCCAGGCCAGCGAAGTGATCTTCCGTGACTGGAAGGCCCTGGGCGCCAACTACGTACTGGTCGGCAACGTCGTGCCCAACGGCGGCCGTCTGCAGATCACCTACGCCCTGTTCAACGTCGCCACCGAGCAGCAGGTCATGACCGGCAATGTCGGGGGGGGTACCGATCAGCTGCGCGACATGGCGCACTTCATCTCGGACCAGGCCTACGAGAAGCTGACCGGCGTCAAGGGTGCCTTCTCCACGCGCATCCTCTACGTCACCGCCGAGCGCTTCTCCGCCACCAACACCCGCTACACCCTGCAGCGCGCCGACTACGACGGTGCCCGCTCGGTGACCCTGCTGCAGTCCCGCGAGCCGATCCTGTCGCCGCGCTTCGCCCCGGACGGCAAGCGTATCGCCTACGTCTCCTTCGAGCAGCAGCGTCCACGCATCTTCATGCAGTACATCGACACCGGTCGCCGCGAGCAACTGACCAACTTCGAAGGCCTGAATGGCGCCCCGGCGTTTTCGCCCGACGGTAATCGTCTGGCCTTCGTCCTTTCCAAGGATGGCAACCCCGAGATCTATGTGATGGATCTGGGCTCGCGCGCCATTCGTCGAGTGACGAATGACTCGGCCATCGATACCGAGCCTTTCTGGGGTAAGGACGGCCAGACCATTTACTTCACCTCCGACCGTTCCGGCAAACCGCAAATCTATAAAACCAGTGCCAATGGCGGAGGCGCTGAGCGCGTCACTTTCGTCGGTAACTACAACGCCAACCCGAAACTTTCGGCGGACGAAAAAACCCTGGTCATGGTGCATCGCCAGGAAGGTTTCACCAATTTCCAGATCGCGGCGCAGGATCTGCAACGCGGCTCTGTACGGGTGCTTTCCAACACCAGCCTGAACGACTCGCCTACTGTCGCGCCCAATGGCACCATGCTAATCTACGCCACCCGCCAGCAGGACCGAGGCGTACTGATGCTTGTCTCCATCAATGGTCGCGTTCGGATTCCTATTCCCACCGCCCAAGGTGACGTGCGCGAGCCTTCCTGGTCTCCTTACCTGAACTGACGGCCAATTAGAAAAGTCCCTGGTTACACCAACATTGCGGTTCTTTTAGGAGTTACATGATGGAAATGCTGAAATTCGGCAAGTTCGCTGCACTGGCTCTGGCTATGGCCGTTGCCGTGGGCTGTTCCTCCAAGGGTGGCGACGCCTCCGGTGAAGGCGCTGGCGCTGGCGCCGGTGCTGTCGACCCGAACGCTGGCTACGGTGCCAACGCCGGTGCCGTCGACGGCAGCATGGGCGACGAAGCCGCCCTGCGTGCCATCACCGTCTTCTACTTCGAGTACGACAGCTCCGACCTGAAGCCGGAAGCCATGCGCGCTCTGGACGTCCACGCCCGTGACCTGAAAGCCAGCGGCCAGCGCGTCGTTCTGGAAGGTAACACCGACGAGCGCGGCACCCGCGAGTACAACTTGGCTCTGGGTGAGCGTCGTGCCAAGGCCGTTCAGCGTTACCTGGTCCTGCAAGGCGTTTCCCCGGCCCAGCTGGAAGTGGTGTCCTACGGTAAAGAGCGTCCGGTTGCCGTCGGTCACGACGAAGCTTCCTGGGCTCAGAACCGTCGCGTTGAGCTGAAGAAGTAATAAACGATGTCCAAGCGCCTGCAGTTCTTGATCGCCCTGACCCTCGGTGTACCGGTTGTCGCCGGGGCTCAGGTTCCCGTACAGGATGGTAGCTATGCCCCCGCCCAGTCCGCCGGGCAGGGTTATGGCAACGCAGGCGCGGCCAGTGCCGGGAACGGGTCTCCCGTTTCCGGCATGGGTCAACTCTTCATGCAGTTGCAACAGATGCAGGACGACATCGCGCGCCTGCGGGGCCAGGTCGAGGTCCAGGAAAACGAAATCCGCCAGCTCAAGCAGGAAGGATTGGATCGTTACCAGGATCTGGATGGCCGAATATCCCAGCTTTCTTCCGCTCCTGCTGCAGGTGCAGGAGCCGCTGCGGGTGCCACCCCGAACGGTGCCATCGCAGCCAATACCACGCCAACACCGCCCGCTCCGGCCGGTGCTCCGGCTGCCAGCAACGAGCCGGGCGATCCGGCGAAGGAAAAGCTGTACTACGACGCTGCCTTCGACCTGATCAAAGCCAAGGATTTCGACAAGGCCAGTCAGGCATTCAATGCCTTCCTGCGCAAGTATCCCAACAGTCAGTACGCCGGTAATGCCCAGTACTGGCTGGGCGAGGTGAATCTGGCCAAAGGCGATCTGCAGGCCGCAGGTCAGGCGTTCGCCAGGGTCAGTCAGGCCTATCCCACCAGCAACAAGGTGCCGGATTCGCTGTACAAGTTGGGTGGGGTCGAGCAGAAGCTCGGCCGTACCGACCGGGCCAAGGGCATGTACCAGCAGGTCATCAGCCAGTACCCCGGGACATCCGCTGCGCAGCTGGCGCAGCGGGATCTGAAAAGCCTGCCCTAGCGCAGGCTTTTTTCTTTCATCTACCGCAACGGAGGCGGATGGCCTGTTCAGCCGTCACGCCCGTGGCTTCCATGCAAAAAGATACCCTACGTCTTACCGAGATCTTCTATTCGCTGCAGGGCGAGGCACGCACCGCCGGCCTGCCTACCGTCTTCATTCGTCTCACCGGTTGCCCGCTGCGTTGCCAGTACTGCGACACGGCCTATGCCTTCACCGGCGGTGAAATCCATCACCTCGACGCCATCCTGGGGCAGGTCGCGAGTTATCGTCCGCGGCACATCTGCGTGACGGGGGGCGAACCCCTGGCACAACCCAACTGCCTCAAGCTGCTCGAGCAGCTGTGCGATGCCGGTTACCAGGTTTCCCTGGAAACCAGCGGTGCGCTGGACGTCAGCGGCGTCGATGTGCGCGTCAGCAAGGTCGTCGATCTCAAGACGCCGGGATCGGGCGAGATGGGGCGCAACCTCTACAGCAACATCGCCCATCTCACGCCCAACGATCAGGTGAAATTCGTCATCTGCTCCCGTGAGGACTACGAGTGGGCGGTTTCCAAGCTGATCGAGTATCGCCTGGAGCAGCGGGCCGGCGAGGTACTGTTCTCGCCCAGCCATGGCCAGGTCGTACCGCGGGAGCTGGCGGAGTGGATCGTGGCCGACAACCTGCCGGTGCGCTTTCAACTGCAGTTGCACAAGCTCCTCTGGAACGACGAACCGGGACACTGAGCATGAACCAGCCAAAAGCCGTCATCCTTCTTTCCGGCGGTCTCGATTCCGCCACCGTGGTCGCCATGGCCAAGGCCCAGGGCTTCGCCTGCTACACCATGAGTTTCGACTACGGCCAACGCCATAGAGCCGAATTGCACGCCGCTGAGCGGGTAGCGTGCCAGTTGGGCGTCGTCGAGCACAAGGTGATCGGTCTGAATCTCGACGGCATCGGTGGCTCGGCGCTTACCGATCCGAACATCGCCGTGCCGGAAACGCCGGGGGAGGGCATTCCGGTCACCTATGTGCCAGCGCGCAATACGGTATTCCTCTCCCTCGCCCTGGGTTGGGCCGAGGTGCTCGGCGCAAGGCATCTGTTCATCGGCGTGAATGCCGTGGACTATTCCGGCTATCCGGATTGCCGACCGGAGTTCGTCGAAGCCTTCGAACGCCTGGCCAATCTCGCCACCAAGGCCGGCGTGGAAGGCGATGCCTTCAAGATCGAGGCGCCCTTGCAGTTCATGTCCAAGGCCCAGATCGTCGAGACTGGAACGCAACTGGGCGTCGACTATGGCTTGACGGTGTCCTGCTATCAGGCCAACGACGAAGGCCAAGCCTGCGGCCGTTGCGACAGCTGCCGCCTGCGCGCCGACGGCTTCAAGACCGCCGGAATCGCCGACCCCACTCGCTACCAATAAAAAAATTAATCTAGGGTGTTGATTCTCCTGAGAAAATCGCTAGAATGGCGCCCACTAACGGGTCGTTAGCTCAGTCGGTAGAGCAGTTGGCTTTTAACCAATTGGTCGTAGGTTCGAATCCCACACGACCCACCATCTTCACCAGAAACCCTCCGCAAGGAGGGTTTTTGCGTTTCTCGTAGCCAAGAAAAGCAGCCGTCTGGGGCGGAACCTAGCCCTGCGTTTCGATGATGTCAAATTGCGTATGCTTTGACTTAGGGCCTAAGGGCGCCTGATCTCGAGATACCATAGCGCCTCCTGGGTCAGCCATCCATCCAAAGGGCCATCGGGCTGGTTCAGCTTGAATTTCTCGGTGACCAGGGTACGCAGTCCGTCGGCGCAACTGGCGTTGGATCGTGTTCTTCGGCGCCTTCATTGCCTGGCGTGGATTCGCACCCAGCTCCTAGGTCACGCTCGCCTGCTCGGCCTGGATGACCATCTCGCCCAGGACGCCGGCGTGCAGGTACTGACCTACCAGCACGAAGATCAGTGATGACCAAAGCTCACGATACGCGCTGAGCCAGTCCAGGACGTGGAGTGGCAGCATCTGGCCATAGACGAGGCCTGAGGCAGCACCATGAAGCTGGTAGCCGCGACCTATGACATAGCGAAAGTGGTAGGGCTTGGCGAGGCGGCCATGCCCAGGGATGCCAGGCTGTGCCGTTCTCGAAGACGACTTCGATGTCGACGGCGATCTTGCCGAGGTCATGGAGGACGCAGTAGGCGACCGCTGCAGACCAGGCTTCGGCCTGGGTGGCTTGCTACTCGGGTGGCGCAACGATGGGGAGGAGGTAGTTCTGCCGGATCTTCAGGGCTTAGACGACGATCTCTAGTCCGTGGGAGGGGGCATGGACGGCCCCGGTGCGATGGGCCCACCAGCGTTGGCGCGAGTGAGGGGCCATTGCCAGGTGGACTCTAATTCAATCTCCTGCGGTTGACGCCCGCGACTTAGATCGAATCGGATTAACGTTGCAGCGTTAATCAGGTTCCCATGGTTTTTTCTTGTGCATATGTCTAGTCTCGAATGGCTCCGGCCATCCCATAAGAGATAAAAACTTTTTCGAAAGACAAGACAGTTGATACGTCCATCTATCGATTTTTTTTAAGCTTGCAAGGCTTCTTACCCCTGTCTCACGTTCGTCCTTGAGGTGGGGTGCAAATTCAAACCAAGGCCTAAGTCTATTTTTATAGCGATCAGGAACGGAAAGCGCTCCAACATTTTTAGCAGTAAAAGACCCTTCAACAACGTCGAGGCCAGTCTGTGTGCCATCGTAATTGCTTAATTCAAATCCGAAAGCCATATAAAATCGGTTTCGCTGCTCTCTCGCTGCAGCCGTAGCTGCATCAACCGATGACAGTTGCCCCGGATCAATCTGATATCCCGAAATATTTTTAAGCTCCAGCCATGAAAGTACATGGCCCATCAAGGATGGCCCTAATCCGACACCTTTTGTCCTCATGACGAGCTGTCCAGTTGGGCCAATTCTAATTTTCTGCGTCAGGTGGCAGATGGTTACGGAAACCTGATTGTGCCACGGATGAAATGCGGAATTATTACTAGCGCGCGTTGCCCCCCTGACCCTAAAGAATTCATATTGGCCCTCTTTGCCGAAGTCCAGCGTGGCGCCGGAGTACTCGGTTATTATGGGTATTATCTCTCGTCGATTACCAATGCTGTGCTCGAAAACATATAGATCTTGGATGTGGCAGAGTGATTCGAGCTTGTTTGAAGCAGACTTCAGTGGCACCAGGATTTCCTTTTGTGCTGCGGGCTTAGCGGCAGAAATAGCTGACTTAAGACCCTTCCTGGACTGGCGGGTTTTCCGGCGAACTAGATATCGATAGAGACGAGGATGATTTTGCAGTCGGGTAGGTAATTACTAAAACTTATGCCTGAAGATTTTTTTCGCTGGTCCAGACGCTACGAATAATATTTATTAGATCTTGTTTATAAGGCGGATTCCATCCGTCTCTTTGTTTAAGGCCTACCGCGAATTTTGGAAGCTGTGGCAGTGTCTCGCTGTTATCCAGTTTTCTCAAGCCCTTTGAGTCGGAAAGATCAGGTAGGACCGTGATTCCTACGCCAGCTTGTACTGCCGAGCGTAGTGAAATTAGGTCCTCCGATTCGTAAGCGCATTGCCAGCGAATTCCGCTTTCTTCCAATTTGCGAATAGCTAGGCTACGGAAGCCACATGGCGCTTTAAATAAAGCCAGTGGGATGTGACCTTCCTGAGTAAGCGAAAGATTTTCACTAGAAAACCACGTCACAGCCAGAGAATGCCAGATTGTCTCAGGCATATGTTCCATTTCATCAATTATTAAGCCGACGTCTACCTTTCCATCGTTGACAAGCTCCGAAAGAAATACTGATCGCGCGACCTTGACGATAAGTTGAATAGATGGAAGCAGTGACGCCATTCCCGATATGATCTGGGGAAGTACCTGTTCGCAGAAATGTTCAGGCATGCCTATAGTGACTGTTTGCTTAATAGGTTTTTCACCAAATATCTCTCCAATTTTATCGTTGGATGTCACAATTTCTCGTGCGTATTTCAGAAGCTTTTCGCCTTCCAGAGTTAATAAGGCCTGCTTGTTGTCTCGGATAAAAAGCTGAGCCTCAAGAGATTCTTCGAGACGGCGGATCTGCTGGCTGATAGCTGGTTGAGTAACGTAAAGCGCTTCTGCAGCACGAGTAAAACTGCGTAACTCGCTTATTTTTATGAAAACCCGAAGCGCCTGAATATCTAGATTTACTCTCATTAGCTACCTGCCAGCATTTCCGCAGAAACGTCATTCCTTCATTCGTCTTTTACCACCATGTTCTACGTTGCGAAAGCGTCTAGACCGAAATTTTTTGCTTGCCATCCAGGTGCATGATGGCCATGTGCTTCTACAGGCAGTCTGCCGGTATTGCCTAGTTTCTCGATTACGATGGTTGCTCGATTGGCCGCGTGCCTAGCATTAATCTCAAGTGCGCTGGTGAAGAAATACGTTCCGCTGGTAAGTTCGCCAAGTACGGTGATCCTGTCATCAAATCTTCCAGAGGAGCCTCGTAGTGATCCGCGGTCGGCTGATACTTGAATTCCGCCAAAAGGATCCGCTATCGCCATTCCTTGCATGAGCATGTTTTGTATCAGCTCATTGTCCAGAAGCGATGGATCTCGAGGCGTTCCAGTAGCTACAACTACTGCATCATATTTGTATTCTTCTATTTCGCCTCTGCCTGTTACTCGAACACATAGCTCGGAGTCGGGTAGGGCTTCCAGTGTTAGTTCTCCAGTGATGATGTTTAGCTGGCCCGACTTTAGGAGCGAGTAGATCCTTTGAGCGTTTTCGATCGGAATAGATACGCGGTAGCTTAGCCACCAGCTCATATACGGCCAGAATCGTAACTTGTCTTCCATGGGCATGGCTGGCCATACGAGATCCATAATGCTATTTGTTGCATACAGGACTGCTTGCCAAGGTCTAGCAACTTGAGCTGAATTAATTTCATGCTCCAGATATTGGAGCGGTGGCAGCTGCCTACATCTTTCGGTAAGCTCGTCAATCGTAGGTACTATTACTTGACCAGCTGCTGCTAACTCTTTCATTATAATATTAAGTAGCTCGTTCAACGGTAGTTTGCCGTGATTGAATATGTGTTATTTTATTCGTTGAGGTGTAAGGTATTCTGGCTTATAGCGCCCTTGGATGCCTCGTACAGCTGGTAAGGAACCAGTACGTGAGTGAAATACAATGGGTCCAGTATGACCGCTCGCTTTCAATCCTATAGCCATATCGATTGCACTCAGTCTAGAGCCGATAATTGCTACTCTTGCCTCTTTGGGAATGACTCTGGTGGTATGCTTGATCGGGTAGGGGCTTGAAAAAAATCCTGGCGTATCTTCAAGATTTTTATATTCAAGGCTTCCACCGTTACCGCAGCTTAGTACAACGTGATCGCTCGGAAATGATAGGTTCCCCCTCGTGGATATCACTATCTTTCCATCATGTGCAAAGGTAATCCTGTAAGCCTCATCATTTACTGTTATCACACGGCATCCAATTTCTACCGCTTTCTTGGAAAGTGATTGAAGCATGTGGGTTAGATAGTTTCCGAAAAGAGATCTTGGTAGAAAGGCATCAGGAGATAGAATAAGGTCAGGGAAGTCATCTTCCCAAATGGATTTGTTCTGTAAAAGCCAATTATAAAAGTGTCCAGGTTTGTCTGAAAAAGGAGAAATGAAGCTAGCGCGCGTATTAAGCAGGCTTGTAGACGTGTCGTCAGCATATGCAAGGCCGCGTCCGAATTGTGGCCGTTTGTCCAGTAGAAAAATAGTGAGGTCTGATAAGATGTTGTTTTCCACGCATAGATTTTCCAGGAGCGCATCAATAAAGGAGACGCTAGATGCACCACTGCCTACAATTGTGATTACTTTGCCAGACATGACTTACCTTCCGTAGCTGCTGATTATGGTTTGGAAGACTCACGTATAAATGGTGTTATGCACAAACAGGGCTTCGTCCATGTATTTACAATCTGCTGAGATTGCAAAATTTCCTTCAATGTTTGGGATGATGTCCCTCTCTAAAGTAATCTCTGGAGCAATCTCCTCTAGATATATAACCCCGTCTTTCAGAGACAAGACAGCTCGTTCAGTGATGAATTTTACCACCTGTCCTTTTCGCTTTGCGTTTTTCGCACTAAATGTTATCTGGGAAACCTTTTGTACAAATTTTCGTATTTCCCCTTCCTTTTTGATGCAAATTCCGGCTCCTTTTTGGCCTACTTCCAGACCACTGGCAGTGAAGGTTCCGCAGAATAGTAACGTGTCAGTTGATTGAGATATATTTATAAATCCGCCAGCGCCATATAGTTGATCATTGAACCTGGATACATTTACATTTCCGAGTCCATCTACTTCCGCGAATCCGAGGCAAGAAAGGTCCAGGCCGCCACCTTCGTAGAAGTCGAACAATGCTGATTGTTCGATCAAGGCGGCAGGATGGTAGCTAGCTCCAAAGGATAAACCCGGTGCCGGACATCCTCCAATTTGTCCAGACTCAACAGTGAACGTTAAGCTTTGGTGACATGAGGAGCTCCTTGCCGCTTGCGCAATTAGTGCCGGAATTCCGATGCCTAGACTTATTATTCGTGCGTTGAGTGAATCTATTTCCTGTAACGCGCGTCTGGTGATGATTTGTTCTGCGTACGACATGCTTACAGCTGGGGGGATACCGTATCCGGCTGATAGATATGCCGAGTCATAGGGGGCGCCATACGTCTGGTCGTGCTCTCCATGATTCGCTACCACAACATAATCTACAAGAATTCCTGGAATGCGAACGTCCTGTGGGCTAATTGAGTGTTTATCGACCAGCTTCTCTACTTGAACGATAACAATACCGCCACAGTTTCGCGCAGCCATCGCCTGTGCCAATGCATCGCTATACGAAACTTCTTTGTTCATGGATATGTTGCCTTCAGGGTCGCTACTGGTGCCTCTCAAAAGTGCGCAATTAACTTGTACCGATGGGTAGAAAAGTATTGGATTTCCTCCTTCTTCCGACTTTTTTATCATTGTTTTATTCGCGCCGTTTTTAATGCATGCGCCTTCTACGTCGGGATCAAAAAAGGTTTCAAGGCCAATAGATGACCATACGCCTGGTTTACCGGCAGCAATGGCTCTGTATAGTTGGCTTACAATGCCTTGAGGCCAGTTATGCCCCTCAATAACACCCTGCATCGCCATTCTGCCTAATTTCGGGGTCAGTCCCCAAAACCCTCCTATCGCAGAGCTAATCAAACCAGGGTGTGCAAGTCTATCTACTCCACTTCCATTCCGGTCGCCCGATGCCGACGCAAATAAAAGCTTCAGATTCCTTGGCTTTCCTTCACTTTTAAATCTATCTTCTAAAGCTTTTGTTAATGATTCCGGATGCCCGCAGCTACCAAAACCTCCCGGTACGATCGTCCATCCGTCGTTAATGAGTTGCGCTGCTTGAAAGTCTTTGATCACCCTCATATCTAGCTCTTCCCAAACAAATGAGGTTATAAGATTGGCTGTACAGGTTTTACCGGTTTCTCCCATATCACCAAAAATGTACAGCCTGTTTCTGAGGATAGTTCATGGGTGGACTTGGGCGGATAGACTTGTAAGACGCCAGGGCCATGGCGCCCACGATCATCAATGAGCTCCCCTTCGAGCACTAGCACCAGTTCCCAGCTTGGATGCATGTGCCTTGGAGTCTTTGCACCGCTTGCATAACGAACTAGCGCAGCTGACGATCCGTCTTCGCATTCATCTCTAGTATCGTAAAGCGGATATACTGAAACCCCTTTCCGACCTTCGACTTGATATGCTGTAAAGGCTAGGTGTGAGATGCTAAATGCATCTTTAATGTTTGGCTCGGTAGTAGCTGCAGAAAAAAGATCGGTAATAGTCGTTCCGTGATTCATGGTGATCTCCAGTTTAAATTGGTGTTGGCTATTTTTGTCTGTAGTTGTTCATGAGGAATACGCCAGCACCTGAAACAATAAAGCCAACTATGGCGAGCGGTGTGGGTGTTTCTCCAAGTGTGATGGATGCCATGATTGCAGTTGTGGCCGGGATTAGATGAAAGAGGTTTGTCGCTTTGCTCGCTTCGCCTCTTCTAATCATTACATACAGTATTGTCAAAGCACCCACTGAGTTCATCAGCGTAATCCAGGCTACCGATGCAGCAAACGGCAGTGCGGCTGTTATCTTCATTGTTTCGGTGGTATAGGCCAAGACGAACATAACCAAGCTAGCCGTTACCATCTGAACAAAACAGCCCACCCATAGGTCAATTCCGCCTAGAAATTTCTTTTGGTACAGAGTCCCTAGCGTAATCCCCGCTAGAGCTATGGTGACTGCGCCGTAGCCTGTAGCACTCGAACCGCCCGCAGTTATACTGCTCGCTACTAGGCTCTGTACGAAAAATCCGAGCGAGTAGAATTGGCGCCATGAGGGGCTGGAGGGCCGCATGGCAAAGCGTTACGAACTCCCGGATGAAGCATGGGAGCTGATTGCAGATGTTGTTTCGCCCGAGCAGACGAGGGGGCGGCCACGCAGTGATGACCGGCTGATGCTCAATGGCATCTTATGGATCCTGTGTTCAGGTGCTGCCTGGCGCGACCTGCCAGAGCGGTTCGGCCCCTGGTCGACGGTGTATCAGCGGTTTCGTGACTGGCGAGATGACGGCACCTTTGATCGAGTTCTCGAGCGCCTACGTAGGCGCTCGAGAACTCGATCAAAGGTGCCGTCATCTCGCCAGTCACGAAACCGCTGATACACCGTCGACCAGGGGCCGAACCGCTCTGGCAGGTCGCGCCAGGCAGCACCTGAACACAGGATCCAGAAGATGCCATTGAGCATCAGCCGGTCATCACTGCGTGGCCGCCCCCTCTTCTGCTCAGGCGAAACAACATCTGCAATCAGCTCCCACGCTTCATCCGGGAGTTCGTAACGCTTTGCCATGCGGCCCTCCAGCCCCTCATGGTGCCAATTCTACTCGCTCGGATTTTTCGTACAGAGCCTAACAGGCTCTGAACCGAAGCCTAGAGCGGATTAAAGTCAATGAGTAGGGTTTGCGTATATTTATGATACTAATTTGCATTTACAGATATGACGTCATCTCATAGTCTTTCAGCCCGCCGCTGTCGGCGCAGGACGTCGGTCCACGGACCCGGGAGCTGGGTCTGTCGAGTCCTTACGTGGGGTATGGACGGATCGAGTCCATTCTGAGGACGAACCTTAATGCAGCATTTCACCCTTCGCGCCCTGGCGCTTTCCGTTTCCCTGGGCGTCATGGCCTCAGCGCAGGCTGCATCAGTGATGCTGTCGCAACCCGCGCAGCCGCTCGCCGATGCCTTGCAAAGCTTCGCGCGAGCCAGTGGCCTGAAGGTGAACTACGATCCTGCCGCTTTGGTGGGCAAACGTGCGCCGGCACTGTCGGGTTGGCTGGAGCCGGAACTCGCCCTGCAGCGCCTGCTGGCCGGCAGTGGCCTGGCCGCCTCGGTCACGGGCAACGTCGCCACTGTCGCCCCGGTGGCCAACCGGGCGGCGACGGGGAGCCTGGCCCTCGACGCCACCACCATCACCGCCGACGATGGCTCGCTCAGTGGCCGTGCGACCACCGAGGGCACCCATTCCTACACCACCGGGGCCATGAGCACCTCCACCGGCCTGCCGCTGTCCATCCGCGAGACGCCCCAGTCGGTGAGCGTCATCACCCGGCAGCGCATGGAAGACCAGGGCATGACCGACCTCAATGACGTCGTGCGCTATGCGCCGGGGGTGACGCTGAACAAGTTCGGTGGCGACCGTCAGGAATTCCTCTCCCGCGGCTTCCGTATCGACAACATCATGTACGACGGCCTGCCCACCACGGCCGGGACCTTCACCCTGGACACCCTGTCCTCGGCGGACCTCTCCATCTACGATCGCGTCGAGGTGGTGCGCGGCGCTACCGGCCTGATGACCGGCGCGGGCGATCCGTCGGCCACCCTGAACCTGGTGCGCAAGCGGCCGACCGCCTTCCCGCAGGTCAGCGTCACCACCAGCGCCGGCAGCTGGGATCGCTACCGCACCGAGGTCGACGCCTCCAACAAGCTGAACGAAGCCGGTACCCTGCGCGGCCGAGCCGTTGCGGCCTACGAGGACGGTCACAGCTTCCAGGACGTCCGCGAGCGCCAACGGCAGACCTTCTACGGCGTGCTCGAAGCCGATCTCTCCGATACCACCACCTGGACCATCGGCGCGTCCAAGCAGCGCGAGGACAAGACCTCCGACTGGGGCAGCCTGCCCAGCGGCCCCAACGGCGAAGACCTGCACCTGTCGCGCTCCACCTTCCTGAGCGGCGACTGGGCCTACTGGGATCAGGACACCTACACCCTGTTCTCGGACATCACCCATACCTTCGACAATGGCTGGAAGGCCAAGCTGGCGGCGCAACAGATCTGGGCGAATTCCGATACCTATTCCAACTACGTCACCACCCTGCCAAGCAACAACTACGCCTATAACACTGTGGCAGATCTCGGTACTGCTTCCGGTGCCTACCGTACCGATTCCGACCAGCTCAACATCGACGCGTCGGTCAGTGGTCCCTTCCAGTTGCTGGGTCGTGAGCACGAGCTGATGGCGGGGGTAAGTCGCCGTCAGGAGAAGTTCTATCAACGTGGCGGCTACTCCGCGCCAACGCCGATCGACATCTACAACTTTCGGCCAAGCAGCATCCCCAAGCCGGCCAAGGACAGCCTGTCGCCTTACGCCAGCAAGAACACCACCACCGAGGAAGCGATTTACGCCGCTGCGCGTCTCAATCCGATCGATCCCCTGCACGTCATCGTCGGCGGCCGCGTCAGCTGGTATGACTTCGACAATCTTTATAGCGATGACGATTACAAGGCCACGCGTGAATTCACGCCCTATGCCGGCATCATCTACGACCTGAACGACACCTATTCGGTCTATGCCAGTTACACCGATATCTTCAAGCCCCAAAGCCAGCAGAGCACTGGTAACTCGGTCCTTGCGCCCATGACGGGCAAGAGTTACGAGATCGGTTTGAAAGGCGCCTATTTCGACGGGACGCTGAATGCCTCCATGGCGCTGTTCGAAACCATTCAGGAGGGCCGTGCCTATGAGCTGTCTCCTCAACCGATCGAGTGTACGCAACAGAGCCGCACCTGTTACGACACCGCCGGCGAAGTCCGCAGCCGCGGCGTCGATGCGGAGATCTCCGGTCAGCTGGCGCCCAACTGGCAGGCCTCGGCGGCCTATACCCTGGTGCTGAGCCAGTACACCAAGGATGTCACCTACGAAGACCGCCGCTTCGCGCCGGAGCAGCCCAAGCACCTGTTCAAGGCCGCCACCAGCTATCAGCTGACCGGTAACCTGAGCAACTGGCGCATCGGCGCCGATGTCCTGGCCCAGAGCGAGACCTTCAAGCGGGTAGGTAACGGCGAAGCCAAGCAGGACAGCTACTCCGTGGTCGGCCTGATGGCGGGCTATCGCTTCAACAAGCATTGGGATGGCCGCGTCAACTTCAACAACATCTTCGACGAGAAGTACTGGCAGGGTATTCCTAGTGGCACTGGCACGGGCGTCTACGGCGATCCCCGCAACGTCATGGTCAGCTTGAAGTGGACTCTCTGATCCAGCTACCGGCCTAGCCGACCCTGGTGTCGCCCTTGTCCGATCCCCCGGACCTGGGCGAAGCTGCGGACTTCTGCGAAGGAGTGCCGCCCATGTCCAGTTCGATCGTCCACTTGGAACGCTATGCCGATCGCCATGCCGAGGGCCTCGCTGCCCTCTATGGCGACCCGGCCGTGGCCCGTCAGGTGTTGCAGCTGCCCTATCAGAGCGCCGAACAATGGCGCCAGCGTCTGAGCGGCGAACGCGAAGGGCGGATAGGACTGGTCGCCTTGCAGCAGGGCCGACTAGTGGGCAGCGCCAGTCTCGAACAGCAGCCACGCATCCGGCGCCAGCATTGTGGCGCCCTCGGGATGGGGGTCGCCCAGGATTGCCAGGGGCAGGGCATAGGTAGCCAGTTGCTGACCGCGCTGCTCGACCTCGCCGACAACTGGATGAATCTGCAGCGAGTGGAGCTGACCGTCTTCAGCGACAACGAGCCGGCCCTGGCGCTGTACCGCAAGTTCGGCTTCGAGAAGGAGGGCCTGCTGCGCCGCTATGCGTTGCGCGATGGCGTCTTCGTCGATTGCTACAGCATGGCGCGTTTCAAATCCTGACAAGGTTATGTATGAGAAAAACTTGAGTTCTATACAAGAAACCTGAGTTTGTCTCATGCAGTCGGTGATAGGACAATCGGCATCTCATCAGTTGGAGGTGTGCGATGGTCAGGCTTCATTCCCAGGGTTCCGCTTGGTTCGAACGCGATGGCGAAGGCGCCTTGGCGACCAGGCCGCATCCCGGTCGCTCCCTGGCTGATCCTGTCGCCGCCGGCCGCCAGCAACGTCAGCGGGCCTGGCGCGCCCAGCAAGCGGCGGGCATCGAGCTGATCGGCGTCGCTGACGTCGGCTGGGGTGATCGCGTCCTCGCCCATTCCTATCTGGTCGGCCAGGTGGCCGGGGGCGAAGCGCTCGAAGAGGCTAGCCAGGTTCGTCAGGCCCGGGCGCCCTGGTTCTCAGGCGAGCTGACCTACCGGATTCCGGAATTCAGCCGTGACCAGGCCTTCGCGCTCGGTTGGGATCAGCTGTTCGTCGAGGTGGCCGAGGCCCGTGCCTTGGGCCTTGCCGTCAAGCCGGCGATCCTGGGGCCGCTGAGCTACCTATGGCTCGGTCAGGCCCTTGATTCCGCCTTCGACCGGCTGGAGCTGCTCGAACGGCTGCTGCCGGTCTACGGTGAAATCTTCGCCCGTCTGGCCGCTCAGGGCGTGGAATGGGTCCACATCGACGAACCCCTTCTCAGCCTGGAGCTGCCGCTCGCCTGGCGTACCGCCTTCGAGCGGGCCTACAACCTGCTGCAGCGCGAGCCGCTCAAGAAGCTCCTGGCCGTGCGTGGGGGTGAACTGAGCGACAACCTGGGACTGGCGACCGGCCTGCCGGTCGAGGGCCTGCACGTCGACTGGCCCACGACGGTCCAGGCCCAGCAAGGTCTCCTCGACCGCCTGCCGGCCTACAAGACACTGTCCCTTGGCCTGATCGAGCAGCACGACGCGGACACCCGCGCCGGGGAACGCCGGTTGCAGTTCGCCCGCCAGGCAGGCGAGCGTCTCAAGGAGCGCCTGTGGCTGGCACCCGACCAGGCGTGGTCGACGACGGCGGAAGCGGCATTCGGAGAGCTGGTCCGGGCTGCCCGCACAGCTGCCGAAGCCAAGCCGGCAGTGGCGGGCAACGAGGACAGAAGCTGGTCAGCGATAGAGGCGGCCCTGGCGAAACTGGGCGCCCAGGCCGGACTCGCCTCTCACTGAGGACGGCGAGCTCGCTAGCGGTGGGCCGTCAGCAGCAGCCCACCCGCGCTGGCGAAGAAAGCCCCGGTGGCCTGGTTGAGGCGACGGACGCCGCGGGGGCCGCGGATGAAGCGGCGGATCTGCCGCCCGAACAGCCCATAGACGAAAGCTGCGACCAGCTCCGCGAACAGATGGGTTCCACCCAGGTAGACGAACTGTTGGGTGGTGGGTTGGTTGGGATCGATGAACTGCGGAAAGACCGCGGCGAACAGCAGGATCGCCTTGGGATTGCTGATGCCGATGAGGAATTCCTGGAGCATCAGCCGGTGCAGCGGGCGCGGCTGCGCAGTGCCCGTCTCGTCCAGGTCCAGGCCGTCGAAGGCCCGGCTGCGCCAGCTCTTCACGCCCAGGTAGAGCAGATAGAGCGCGCCGATCCACTTGATCACCGTGAAGGCCATCTCCGAGGCCAGCAGCATGGCGCCCAGCCCCACCGCCGAGATCACCAGGAACACCACGAAGGCCACGTCGCGCCCGAGGGCCGCCAGCCCCGCGGTGACGGCGCCATGGCGGATGCCGTTGCTCAGCGAGCAGAAATTGTTCGGGCCGGGCGTCAGGGCGATGAGCAGGGCGACCGGAAAGAACAGCAGGGCATCGACGAGGTTCATGGCGGTCGCCTGGTGCGCCATGCAGGCGCGGAAGATGAGGATGGTGCGCTATTTAAACCGCCTTTCCACGCCTTTCTCCACCAGAATCTTCGCCGAGATTTCCTCCACGGAAAAATGCGTGGTGTTGATGAAGGGGATGTTCTCGCGGCGGAACAGACTCTCCACCTCACGCAGTTCGAACTCGCACTGGGCGAAGCTCGCATAGCGACTGTTCGGCCGGCGTTCGTGACGGATCGCGGCCAGACGCTCGGCGTCGATGGTCAGGCCGAACAGCTTGTCGCGATAGGTCTTGAGCGAGGCGGGCAGTTGCAGGCGCTCCATGTCCTCTTCGGTCAGCGGATAGTTGGCCGCACGGATGCCGTATTGCAGTGCCATGTAGAGACAGGTCGGCGTCTTGCCGCAGCGCGAGACCCCCACCAGGATGAGATCGGCCTGCGCATAGTGGGTAGTGCGGGCGCCGTCGTCGTTTTCGAGTGCGAAGTTGACGGCCTCGATGCGCTCCATGTAGTGGCTGTTGTGCATGATCGAATGTGACTTCCCTACCGAATACGAAGATTCGGCGGAAAGTTCCCGTTCGAGCGGGGATAAAAAGGTCGAGAAGATGTCGATCATGAACCCGTTCGACTGGTCCAGGATGGCCCGGATGTCACGGTTGACGATGGTATCGAAGATGATGGGCCGCGCGCCGTCCTGCACGGCCGCGGCATTGATCTGCTGTACCATGGCCCTGGCCTTGTCCAGCGTATCCACGTAGGGGCGCGTGACCTTCCTGAAGGTGATGTCCCCGAACTGGGCCAGGAGGCTCTGCCCGAGGGTTTCGGCGGTGATGCCGGTACCGTCGGAGATGAAGAAGGCGGTTCGTTGCATGGGATGGACGTCCAGGTGGCGTGCAGGGCAGGGATCGCTGCACTGTAACCTACCGCCGTCCACTGTCCATGGGACGAGCGCCGAGGCGTACTGCTTTCCCACAAAGACACAAGATGGAGAGAAGACCTTGGACGAGTATGTGATTTCACTGGAGCAGCTCGGCGTGCATGACGTCGAGCGTGTGGGCGGCAAGAACGCATCCCTCGGCGAGATGATCGCCAACCTGGCCGGCGCGGGCGTCTCCGTTCCGGGTGGGTTCGCCACCACGGCCCAGGCCTACCGCGATTTCCTCGAGCAGAGCGGCTTGAATGATCGCATCCACGCCGCGCTCGACGCCCTCGATGTCGACGACGTCGTCGCCCTGGCCAAGACCGGCGCCCAGATCCGCCAGTGGGTGATGGACGCCCCCTTCCCGGAGCGTTTGGATAGCGAGATCCGCAAGGCCTTCGCCGAGATCTCCGCCGGCAACCCCAACCTGGCCGTTGCCGTGCGCTCCTCGGCCACCGCCGAGGACCTGCCGGATGCCTCCTTCGCCGGCCAGCAGGAAACCTTCCTCAATATCCGCGGCGTCGACAACGTCATTCGCGCGGCCAAGGAAGTCTTCGCCTCCCTCTTCAATGATCGCGCCATCGCCTACCGCGTCCACCAGGGCTTCGATCACAAGCTGGTCGCCCTGTCCGCCGGTGTGCAGCGCATGGTGCGTTCGGAAACCGGCGCCGCCGGCGTGCTCTTCACCCTGGATACCGAATCCGGCTTCCGCGATGCGGTCTTCGTCACCGCCGCCTATGGCCTGGGCGAGACCGTGGTGCAGGGCGCGGTGAACCCGGACGAATTCTATGTCCACAAGCCCACCCTGGAAGCCGGTCGCCCGGCCATCCTCAGACGCAACCTGGGCAGCAAGGCGATCAAGATGGTCTACGGCGAAGAGGCCAAGGCTGGTCGCTCCGTCCGTACCGTCGACGTCGAGCCCGCGGACCGTGCTCGCTTCTCCATCACCGACGCCGAGGTCACCGAGCTGGCCAAGCAGGCGCTGATCATCGAACGCCACTACGGCCGCCCCATGGACATCGAGTGGGCCAAGGACGGCGACGACGGCAAGCTCTACATCGTCCAGGCCCGCCCCGAGACCGTGAAGAGCCGCGCCAGCGCCACCGTCATGGAGCGTTACCTGCTCAAGGACAAGGGGCAGGTGCTGGTGGAGGGCCGGGCCATTGGCCAGCGCATCGGTGCCGGCAAGGTCAAGATCATCCGCGACGTCAGCGAGATGGACCGCGTCCAGCCCGGCGACGTCCTGGTCTCCGACATGACCGATCCCGACTGGGAGCCGGTGATGAAGCGCGCCAGTGCCATCGTCACCAACCGGGGCGGCCGGACCTGTCACGCCGCCATCATCGCCCGCGAGCTGGGCATCCCGGCGGTGGTCGGTTGCGGTAACGCCACCAGCCTGCTCAAGGACGGCCAGACCGTCACCGTCTCCTGCGCCGAGGGTGACACCGGCCTGATCTACGAAGGCGAACTGGATTTCGACATCCGCAAGAGTTCGGTCGATGCCATGCCGGAGCTGCCGTTCAAGATCATGATGAACGTCGGCAACCCGGACCGCGCCTTCGACTTCGCTCAGCTGCCCAATGCTGGCGTGGGCCTGGCCCGCCTCGAATTCATCATCAACCGTATGATCGGCGTCCACCCCAAGGCGCTGCTCAACTACGACAGCCTGCCCTTCGAGGTGAAGGAAAGCGTCGACAAACGCATCGCCGGCTACTCGGATCCGGTCGGCTTCTATGTCGAGAAGCTGGTGGAAGGGGTGTCCACCCTGGCCGCCGCCTTCTGGCCGAAGAAGGTCATCGTGCGCCTGTCGGACTTCAAGTCCAACGAGTACGCCAACCTCATCGGCGGCAAGCTCTACGAGCCCGAGGAAGAGAACCCCATGCTGGGCTTCCGCGGCGCCTCCCGCTATATCAGCGAGAACTTCCGCGACTGCTTCGAGCTGGAATGCCGCGCCATGAAGAAGGTGCGCGAGGAGATGGGCCTGACCAACGTCGAACTCATGGTGCCTTTCGTCCGTACCCTGGACGAGGCGGCGCGGGTGGTCGAACTGCTCGGCGAGAACGGCCTCAAGCGCGGCGAGAACGACCTGCGCATCATCATGATGTGCGAGCTGCCTTCCAACGCCCTGCTGGCGGATGAGTTCCTCGAGCACTTCGACGGCTTCTCCATCGGCTCCAACGACCTGACCCAGCTCACCCTGGGCCTGGACCGCGACTCCGGCATCATCGCCCACCTGTTCGACGAGCGTAATCCGGCGGTCAAGAAGCTGCTGGCCAATGCCATTGCCGCCTGCAACCGGGCCGGCAAGTACATCGGCATCTGCGGTCAAGGCCCTTCGGATCACCCCGACCTGGCCAAGTGGCTGATGGAGCAGGGCATCGAGAGCGTCTCGCTGAACCCCGACTCCGTGCTCGACACCTGGTTCTTCCTGGCTGAAGGCAACGCCTGATCCCCAAGGCCACCCCGCCGGCCAAGCGCGGGGTGGCCCTTTCCCGGGATCAAGCCATTCATTTCCCCCGAACGCGGCCGCTGCACTCGCCGGGCCGCCTTCGCCGGATCGCCTGACCGGAACGGTCGCGATCCCTGCAAGAGACGCTAGATGCAGCAGTACGACAGCGATGTGGAACAGGGCCTGATCTACGGCTACCTCCTCGATGGCCGTGGCGGCGGTCGCCGCCTGAGCCGGCGCGAACTGGCCGACGTCGAACCCTCGCCCAATGAAGTCTTGTGGCTGCACTGGGACCGCAGCGTCCCCGAGGCCCAGGCCTGGCTGCGCCAGTCCAGTGGTCTGAGCGAATTCGCCTGCGACCTGCTGCTCGAGGAGGCGACCCGTCCACGCCTGGTGAACCAGCCCGACGACAGCCTGCTGCTGTTCCTGCGCGGGGTGAACCTCAACCCCGGTGCCGTCCCCGAAGACATGGTCTCGCTGCGGGTGTTCGTCGACAGACGCCGGGTGATCTCCCTGCGCATGAGACCCATGAAGGCCGCTGCCGAAGTCCAGGAAGACCTGGAGGCGGGCATCGGCGCCCAGAGCGCCGAAGACCTGGTGCTCTACCTCGCCAGCTACATGACCAGTCGGGTCGACGATCTGGTCCGTGGTCTCTCCGATCAACTCGATGGCCTCGAAGAGCAGGTCGATCAGGACGAGAGCAGCCTGCCCGATCACGCCCAGGTGCTGACCCTCAGGCGCCGCGCGACCGGACTGCGGCGCTACCTCGCCCCGCAACGCGACATCTATGCCGATCTCGCCCGCGGCAAGCCCGCCTGGTTCGTCGAGGCGGCCAGCCAAGGCTACTGGAGCGAACTGCACAACAGCCTGGTGCGCAACCTGGAAGAGCTCGAGGTCATGCGCGAGCGGGTCGCGCTGCTGCAGGACGCCGAACAGCGGGCGACCACCGAAAGAACCAATCGCACCCTCTATCTGCTCGCCATCATCACCGGCTTCTTCCTGCCCATCAGCTTCATCACCGGTCTGCTGGGGATGAACATGGGCGGCATGCCGGGTTCGTCCTCGGCCTTCGGCTTCGTGGCCGCCTGCCTGGTGATCGGCGCGGTGGCGGTCTTCCAGGTCTGGCTGTTCCGGCGGCTACGTTGGCTGTGACCCGCTTCCACCTCGTTGCGTCAAGAGAACACGACCAGCGAGGTGCCTATGCACGATCCCTTCGAAGCGTCCCTCAAGGCGCTCCTCAATACCCCGGCGCAAGCCCAGGACGAGGAGGGCGATGACCAGGCCAGATTGCACCGGGTGCTCAAGACCGCCAACCGCCAGGTCGGTGCCGGCGCGCTCTTCGACCTGATCGGCCGCCACTGGATGTCGGCGCTGCTGATGGCGCTGGGCAACGGCGCCCCTCATCTGAAGCCGCGGTCCCGTCGTACCGGGCGGACCGATCCTTCTTCGCGGAGATCCTGAAGTAGATGGAATTCGATATCTGGACCCAAAGCCTGTTGTCCGCCATGACCACCCTGTGGAGCAAGGTGGCGGGCTTCATTCCCAACGTGTTCGGTGCCCTGGTGGTGATCCTGGCCGGTTTCGCCGTCGCCAAGATCCTCGATACCGTGCTCTCCAAGGTGCTGGCCAAGCTCGGCCTGGACCGGGTACTCGCCGGCGCCGGGGTCACCAAGCAACTGGCCAAGATCGGCATGCGCATGCCGGTCACTACCCTGATCGGCCGTATCGTCTACTGGTTCGTGCTGCTGGTGTTCCTGGTCTCGGCCGCCGAGTCCCTGGGGCTGCAGCGCGTCTCCTCCACCCTGGACGTCATGGCACTCTATGTGCCGAAGATCTTCGGCGCCGCCCTGGTGCTCATCGTCGGCGTGCTGCTGGCGCAACTGGTCAGCGGCCTGGTCCATGGCGCGGCCGAAGGCGTCGGGCTGGACTATGCCGCGGGCCTGGGGCGTCTGGCCCAGGGCCTGGTGATCATCATCTCGATCTCGGTCGCCGTCGGCCAGCTGGAGATCAAGACCGAACTGCTGAACATGGTCATCGCCATCGTGCTCACCGCCTTCGCCCTGGCCGCGGCCCTGGCGTTGGGACTCGGTAGCCGGGGGCTGGTCTCGCAGATTCTGGCGGGCATCTACGTGCGCGAACTCTATGAAGTGGGGCAGTGGGTGACCCTGGCGGACGTCGAAGGTGAGATCGAGGAAATCGGTACCGCGAAAACCCTCATCCTGACCGAGGAGGGGGATATCGTTTCGCTGCCGAACCGTCTATTACTGGAGGCTCAGGTGCGCAGCCGCTGACAGGCGCTGCGGAGATGGCTATCATGCCCGCCAATTTTTGGTAGTCATCTCTCGTCTTGAACAAGTCCGCCCCCCATGCCTACGACCCGACCACGCTCAGCGACGAAGAGCTGGTGCAGCGTGCGCATGGTGAACTCTTCCACGTGACGCGAGCCTACGAAGAACTCATGCGCCGTTACCAGCGCACCCTGTTCAACGTCTGCGCCCGTTACCTGGGGAACGACCGGGATGCGGACGATGTCTGCCAGGAGATCATGCTGAAGGTGCTTTACGGTTTGAAGAATTTCGAGGGGAAATCGAAATTCAAGACCTGGCTGTACAGCATCACGTACAACGAGTGCATCACTCAGTACCGCAAGGAGCGCCGCAAGCGGCGACTGGTGGAGGCATTAAGCCTGGATCCGATGGAAGAAGCCTCGGAAGAACGGGCGCCGAAGCTGGAAGAAAAGGGAGGGATGGATCGCTGGCTGGTGCATGTGGGGCAGGTCGATCGGGAGATTCTGGTGCTGCGCTTCGTCGCCGAACTGGAGTTCCAGGAGATCGCCGATATCATGCACATGGGTCTCAGCGCCACCAAGATGCGATACAAGCGGGCACTCGACAAACTGCGTGACAGGTTCGCAGCTGAAGTTGAGAGCTGACGGAATGAGTCTGCCGTAAGTTTTTGAACTTCACGAAAACTTGTTGTCGAAGCCTCCGGAGATTGCCGGAATTAGTACCACTACAATGGGGATACAAAGGATGAAACTGAAGAGCACCTTGGGCGTCGTGATCGGCTCCCTGCTGGCAAGCGCCTCGCTGAGCGCCCTGGCACAAGGTCAAGGCGCCGTCGAGACTGAGCTGTTCGGCAGCCGTCTGTTCACCGACAGCCAGCGCAACATGACCAACGCTGACCTCTACGGTGGTTCCGTAGGCTACTTCCTGACCGACGACGTCGAGCTGGCGCTGTCCTACGGTGAGTACCACAACGCCCGTGGCGACCGTGACCTGGGCCACAAGAACATCAAGGGCAGCCTGGCCGCTCTGGACGCTTACTACCACTTCGGTCAGCCGGGTGTAGGCCTGCGTCCCTACGTGTCCGGTGGCTTCGCTCACCAGTCCATCAGCAACCGCGACATCAACGAAGGTGGTCGTGACCGTTCCACCTACGCCAATGTCGGTGCCGGTCTGAAGTACTACTTCACCGAGAACCTGTACGCCCGTACCGGCGTGCAAGCCAACTACAACATCGACTACGGCGACACCGAGTGGAGCGCTGCTGTGGGTGTTGGTCTGAACTTCGGTGGTTCCACCAAGAAAGCCGTTGCCCCGGCTCCGGCTCCGGTTGCCGATGTCTGCACCGACTCCGACAACGACGGCGTCTGCGACAACGTCGACAAGTGCCCGAACACCCCGGCCAACGTCACCGTTGACGCTACCGGCTGCCCGGCTGCCGCCGAAACCGTTCGCGTCGAGCTGGACGTGAAATTCGATTTCGACAAGGCCGTGGTCAAGCCCAACAGCTACGCCGACATCAAGAACCTGGCTGACTTCATGCAGCAGTACCCGCAGACCAGCACCACCGTTGAAGGCCACACCGACTCCGTCGGCACCGACGCCTACAACCAGAAGCTGTCCGAGCGTCGTGCCAATGCCGTGCGTAACGTGCTGGTCAACCAGTACGGCGTGCAAGGCAGCCGTGTTAACGCCGTTGGTTACGGTGAGTCCCGTCCGGTTGCGGACAACTCCACCGAAGCTGGCCGCGCCGTTAACCGTCGCGTAGAAGCCGAAGTCGAAGCTCAGGCCAAGTAAGCAGCCTGATCTAGATGCAAGAAAGCCCGCCTCGTGCGGGCTTTTTTGTGCCTGCCGATTCCTCTTCTCGGTCAGGCGGATAGCAGCCATAAAAAACCCCGCCGAGGCGGGGTTCTTCGAGGCGCGACTGAATCAGTCGCGATCGTCCGGGATGTCGCGTTGGGTCACGCCGGTGTACAGCTGGCGCGGCCGGCCGATCTTGTACGGACCGGACAGCATTTCCTGCCAGTGCGAGATCCAGCCGACGGTGCGGGCCATGGCGAAGATCACCGTGAACATGCTGGTGGGGATGCCGATCGCCTTGAGGATGATGCCGGAGTAGAAGTCCACGTTCGGGTAGAGGTTGCGCTCGACGAAGTAGGAATCCTTCCGGGCCAGCTCTTCCAGGCGCATGGCCAGTTCCAGCTGCGGATCGTTGATGCCCAGCTCGGCCAGGACCTCGTCGCAGGTCTGCTTCATCACCGTGGCGCGCGGATCAAAGTTCTTGTACACGCGATGGCCAAAGCCCATCAGCTTGAAGGGATCGTTCTTGTCCTTGGCCTTGGCGACGAACTTGTCGATGTTGGCGACATCGCCGATCTCGTCCAGCATCTTCAGCACCGCCTCGTTGGCGCCACCGTGCGCCGGGCCCCAAAGGGCGGCGATGCCCGCGGCGATACAGGCGAAGGGGTTGGCACCCGAAGAACCGGCCAGGCGGACGGTGGAGGTGGAGGCATTCTGCTCGTGATCGGCGTGCAGGATGAAGATGCGATCCATGGCGCGCGCCAGCACCGGGCTGATCGGCTTTTCCTCGCACGGGGTGTTGAACATCATGTGCAGGAAGTTTTCCGAATACCCCAGGTTGTTGCGGGGGTACATCATCGGCTGGCCCATGGAGTACTTGTGCACCATGGCGGCCAGGGTCGGCATCTTGGCGATCAAACGCATCGCCGAGATCTCGCGGTGCTGCGGATCGGTGATGTCCAGGGAGTCGTGGTAGAAGGCCGAGAGGGCGCCGACCACACCGCACATGATGGCCATGGGGTGCGCGTCGCGACGGAAGCCGTTGAAGAAGTTCTTCAGTTGCTCGTGAACCATGGTGTGGTTCTTGATGGTGTCGACGAACTGCGCCTTTTCTTGCGTGTTCGGCAATTCACCCTTGAGCAGCAGGTAACAGGTCTCGAGGTAGTCGGATTTCTCCGCCAATTGCTCGATGGGATAGCCGCGGTGCAGCAGGATGCCCTTGTCACCATCGATGTAGGTGATCTTGGACTCGCAGGACGCGGTGGACATGAAGCCCGGGTCGAAGGTGAACACACCGGTGGAGGTGAGGTTGCGAACATCGATCACGTCCGGGCCAAGCGTGCCGGACATAACGGGCAGGTCAACCGGATCCGCTCCCGAGATGATCAACTGCGCTTTCTTGTCAGCCATTAGGCCTCCTTATTTTGCTTTGAAATCATCAATAAACCCTCCACTCAGGGCCTCGCCCACTATAGAGGGATAAATTTGAAAGTCAATTTACGAAAATATCCGCCTAGAGGGGCTTTATGGCCGGATTGTGCGGCGAAAAGACATTAACACGCAGGCTTTTGAATATCAGCTGGCGACGTCGGAATCGGGCATCCGCGTTTGTCATGAGTAGGCTAACTGTCTATAATTCTCGCCCGACCGTACCGGGTCGGTGAGCTGACGCCGAGCGGTCGGCGCTTCCATCCAGAAGCGCTTAGCAGATGTGGGATCTCCTATAACTAGCCCGACCGCAATTGGGCCCTCAGTGTGAAAGAAGCCGTGAATAGCAAACGACCTGTAAACCTAGATCTCAGGACCATCAAACTTCCTATCACAGCTTATACCTCGATCCTTCACCGTATCTCCGGCGTCATCCTGTTCCTCGGCATCGCGGTAATGCTCTATGGGCTGCACCTGTCGCTGGGCAGCGAGGAAGGCTTCGGTCAGGTGAAAGCTTTTCTGGCGCATCCGCTGGTCAAGCTGGTGATTTGGGGTCTGCTGTCCGCGTTGCTCTACCACCTGGTCGCCGGCATTCGGCACCTGATCATGGATGGTGGTGCCGGTGAAACCCTGCAGGGTGGCAAGTTGGGCGCGCAGCTAGTGCTGGTCATTTCCGCAGTTCTGATCATTCTGGCAGGGGTTTGGGTATGGTAACCAACGTCACCAATCTTTCGCGTTCCGGTCTCTACGACTGGATGGCGCAACGGGTCTCGGCAGTCGTCCTCGCGGTCTACTTCCTCTTCATCATCGGCTACCTGATCCTTCATCCAGGGCTCACCTTCGAGCAATGGCATGGCCTGTTCTCCCACACCCTGATGCGCATCTTCAGCCTGCTGGCGCTGGTGTCCATCTGCGTTCATGCCTGGGTCGGTATGTGGACCATCTCCACCGACTACCTGACCACCATGGCGATCGGCAAGGGTGCGACCGCCGTGCGTTTCCTCTTCCAGGCGGTATGCGGGTTCGCGATGTTCGCGTTCTTCGTCTGGGGCGTGCAGATCTTTTGGGGTGTTTGATCAATGTCCACGATTCGTCATATTTCGTTTGATGCCATCATCGTAGGTGGCGGCGGCGCCGGTATGCGCGCTGCCCTGCAACTGGCCCAGTCCGGTCACAAGACCGCGGTGATCACCAAGGTCTTCCCGACTCGCTCCCACACCGTGTCCGCCCAGGGCGGCATCACCTGCGCCATCGCCTCGGCCGACCCGAACGACGACTGGCGCTGGCACATGTACGACACCGTCAAGGGCTCCGACTACATCGGTGACCAGGACGCCATCGAATACATGTGCTCCGTGGGCCCGGAAGCGGTGTTCGAACTCGAGCACATGGGGCTGCCGTTCTCCCGTACCGAACAGGGCCGCATCTATCAGCGTCCCTTCGGTGGCCAGTCCAAGGACTACGGCAAGGGTGGCCAGGCCGCGCGTACCTGCGCTGCTGCCGACCGTACCGGTCACGCCCTGCTGCACACTCTCTATCAGGGCAACCTGAAGAACAACACGGTGTTCCTGAACGAGTGGTACGCCGTGGACCTAGTGAAGAACCAGGACGGCGTCGTCGTCGGCGTCATCGCCATCTGCATCGAAACCGGCGAGACCGTCTACGTCAAGGCCAAGGCTACCGTGCTGGCCACCGGCGGTGCGGGTCGTATCTACGCCTCCACCACCAATGCCCTGATCAACACCGGTGACGGTGTCGGCATGGCCCTGCGCGCCGGCGTGCCGGTGCAGGACATCGAGATGTGGCAGTTCCACCCGACCGGCATCGCCGGCGCCGGGGTGCTGGTCACCGAGGGTTGCCGTGGTGAAGGTGGTTACCTGATCAACAAGCACGGCGAGCGTTTCATGGAGCGCTATGCGCCCAACGCCAAGGACCTGGCCGGTCGCGACGTGGTCGCCCGTTCCATGGTCAAGGAAGTACTGGCCGGCAATGGCTGCGGCCCCGATGGCGACCACGTCCTGCTGAAGCTGGACCACCTGGGCGAAGAGGTGCTGCACAGCCGCCTGCCGGGTATCTGCGAGCTGTCCAAGACCTTCGCCCATGTCGATCCGGTCGTCGCACCGGTCCCCGTGATCCCCACCTGCCACTATATGATGGGCGGCATCGCCACCAACATTCATGGCCAGGCCATCACCCAGGACGCCAACGGCAACGACAAGATCATCGAAGGCCTGTTCGCCGTGGGCGAAGTGGCCTGCGTGTCCGTGCACGGTGCCAACCGCCTGGGTGGCAACTCGCTGCTCGACCTGGTGGTCTTCGGTCGCGCGGCCGGCCTGCACCTGGAGAAGGCGCTCAAGGACGGCATCGAGCATCGCGGCGCTTCGGAAAGCGACCTGGAAGCCTCGCTGCAGCGCCTGTCCGGCGTCAACGAGCGCACCACCGGTGAAGACGTCGCCACGCTGCGCAAGCAACTGCAGACCTGCATGCAGAACTACTTCGGGGTGTTCCGCACCGGCGAGTACATGCAGAAGGGCATCGCCGAGCTGGCCGATCTGCGCGAGCGCATCGCCAAGGTCAAGATCAACGATAAGAGCCAGGGCTTCAACACCGCCCGCGTCGAAGCCCTCGAGCTGCAGAACCTGCTCGAAGTGGCCGAGGCGACCGCCATCGCCGCCGAGAACCGCAAGGAGTCCCGCGGCGCCCACGCTCGCGAAGACTTCGAAGAGCGCGACGACGAGAACTGGCTGTGCCACACCCTCTATTTCCCCGGTGAAAAGCGGGTCTCCAAGCGTGGAGTCAATTTCGCGCCCAAGACCGTACCGATGTTCGAACCCAAGGTTCGGACTTACTAAAGGTGACCACCATGTTGAAAGTCAGCGTATATCGTTACAACCCGGATCAGGACGGCCTGCCGTCCATGCAGGAGTTCCAGGTCGATACCGGTGGGAAGGACCTCATGGTGCTGGACGTCCTGGCTCTGATCAAAGAGCAGGATGAAGGCTTCTCCTACCGTCGTTCCTGCCGCGAAGGCGTGTGCGGCTCCGACGGCATGAACATCAACGGCAAGAACGGCCTGGCGTGCATCACCCCGCTGTCGGCCGTGGTCAAGAACGACAAGCTGGTGGTGCGCCCGCTGCCCGGCCTGCCGGTCATCCGCGACCTGGTCGTGGACATGAGCATCTTCTACAAGCAGTACGAGAAGGTGAAACCCTTCCTGCAGAACGAGACGCCGGCCCCGGCCATCGAGCGCCTGCAGAGCCCGGAAGATCGCGAGAAGATCGACGGCCTCTACGAGTGCATCCTGTGCGCCTGCTGCTCGACGTCCTGCCCGTCCTTCTGGTGGAATCCCGACAAGTTCCTCGGCCCGGCCGCGCTGCTGCAAGCCTATCGTTTCCTGGCCGACAGCCGCGACACCAAGACCGAGGAACGTCTGGCCGCCATGGATGATCCGTTCAGCGTGTTCCGCTGCCGTTCGATCATGAACTGCGTGGCGGTCTGTCCCAAGGGGCTGAACCCGACCAAGGCCATCGGCCACGTTCGGGCGATGCTGCTGCAGAGCGGTACCTGATCCACGTCCCGCCCGGCCAGTTGTGCCGGGCGGGTTCGTTAGTGACCTTGATAGCTTGATTCAACCAACGTCCATTCAGGGATACCCGGAATGTCATCCGGGCATCGGCGCAGCCGCAAGGCGACCAGGCCCCAGGTATGGGTTAGGTCATCGGCTGATGCTATCTCTGCCGAAGGGGTGAACTAGATGCACGAAAGTCAGATGCAGCAACTGTGGGACAGCGCTCACCTGTCCGGCGGCAACGCTGCCTACGTGGAAGAGCTCTATGAGCTGTTTCTGCACGATGCCAACGCAGTGCCGGAAGAATGGCGTACCTACTTCCAGAAGCTGCCCGCGGTAACCGGCAATTCGCCGGACGTCGCGCACTCCGCGATCCGCGACCACTTCGTCCTGCTGGGCAAGAACCAGCGGCGGGCGCAACCGGTATCGGCCGGTACCGTGAGCTCCGAACACGAGAAGAAGCAGGTCGAAGTGCTGCGGCTGATCCAGGCGTTCCGTCTGCAGGGCCACCAGGCCGCCCAGCTCGATCCGCTAGGCCTGTGGAAGCGTCAACCGCCTGCCGATCTGTTGCTCAACCACTACGGCTTGACCGACGCCGACCTGGATACCACCTTCCGTACCGGTGAATTGTTCATCGGCAAAGAGGAGGCAACTCTCCGCGAAATCCGGGATGCGCTGCAAGAGACATATTGCCGCACGGTCGGTGCAGAGTTCATGCACATCGTCGATTCCGAAGAGCGCCGCTGGTTCCTCCAGCGCCTGGAAAGCGTCCGTGGCCGCCCGCAATATTCCGCCGAAGTCCGCACCCATCTGCTGGAGCGTCTGACCGCCGCCGAGGGCCTGGAGAAGTACCTGGGCACCAAATACCCGGGCACCAAGAGGTTCGGTCTGGAAGGCGGCGAGAGCCTGATCCCGCTGATCGACGAGATCATTCAGCGTTCCGGCTCCTATGGCGTGAAGGAACTGGTGATCGGCATGGCCCACCGGGGTCGCCTGAACGTCCTGGTCAACACCCTGGGCAAGAACCCGCGCGACCTGTTCGACGAGTTCGAAGGCAAGAAGCTGGTCGAGCTGGGCTCCGGTGACGTGAAGTACCACCAGGGCTTCTCGTCCAACGTCATGACCCAGGGTGGCGAAGTCCATCTGGCGCTGGCGTTCAACCCCTCGCACCTGGAGATCGTCTCTCCGGTGGTGGAAGGCTCGGTACGTGCCCGCCAGGATCGCCGCGGCGATCGCTCCGGCGACAAGGTCATACCCGTGGCCATCCACGGCGACGCCGCCTTCGCTGGCCAGGGCGTGGTCATGGAAACCTTCCAGATGTCGCAGACCCGGGCCTACAAGACCGGCGGCACCCTGCACATCGTCATCAACAACCAGGTGGGCTTCACCACCAACCGCCAGGAAGATGCGCGCTCCACCGAGTACGCCACCGACGTCGCCAAGATGATCCAGGCGCCGATCTTCCATGTGAACGGCGACGATCCCGAGGCGGTGCTGTTCGTTACCCAGCTGGCGGTCGACTACCGCATGCAGTTCAAGCGTGACATCGTCATCGACCTGGTCTGCTACCGCCGTCGTGGCCACAACGAGGCCGACGAGCCGAGCGGCACCCAGCCGCTGATGTACCAGCAGATCGCCAAGCAGCGCACCACTCGCGATCTCTACGCCGATGCCCTGACCCAGGCCGGCGTGGTCAGTGCCGAGCAGGTCCAGGCGCAATTCGAAGCCTACCGCGGCGCCCTCGACGAGGGTCGTCACGTGGTGGCCAGCCTGGTCAAGGAACCCAATCGCGACCTGTTCGTCGACTGGAAACCCTACCTGGGCCATGCCTGGACCGCGCGTCACGACACCGGCTTCGACCTGAAGACCCTGCAGGAACTGGCCAACAAGTTGCTGGAGACCCCCGAGGGTTTCGTCATCCAGCGCCAGGTCGGCAAGATCTATGAGGATCGGCAGAAGATGACCGCCGGCGGCTTGCCGCTGAACTGGGGCTTCGCCGAAACCATGGCCTACGCCACCCTGCTGCACGAAGGCCATCCGATCCGCATCACCGGTCAGGACGTCGGTCGTGGCACCTTCTCCCACCGCCATGCGGTGCTGCACAACCAGAAGGATGCCGTGCCCTACGTGCCCTTGCAGCATCTGGCGGAAAACCAGCCGTCGTTCGAGATCTACGACTCCTTCCTCTCCGAGGAAGCGGTGCTCGGCTTCGAATACGGCTACGCCACCACTACGCCCAATGCGCTGGTGGTCTGGGAAGCCCAGTTCGGTGATTTCGCCAACGGTGCCCAGGTCGTCATCGACCAGTTCATCACCAGCGGCGAGATCAAGTGGGGTCGTCTCTGCGGCCTGACCATGCTGCTGCCCCATGGCTACGAAGGCCAGGGGCCGGAGCACTCCTCGGCCCGTCTGGAGCGTTACCTGCAGCTGTGCGCCGAGCAGAACATCCAGGTCTGCGTACCGACCACTCCGGCGCAGATCTACCATCTGCTGCGTCGCCAGGTGATCCGCCCGCTGCGCAAGCCGCTGGTGGTGCTCACGCCCAAGTCGCTGCTGCGCCACAAGCTGGCCATCTCGACCCTGGAAGACCTGGCCCACGGCTCCTTCCAGACCGTGATCAACGAGCTGGACCCCATCGATGCCCAGCAGGTCAAGCGCCTGGTGCTGTGCAGCGGCAAGGTCTACTACGACCTGCTGGAGAAGCGCCGCAGCGAGAATCGCCAGGACATCGCCATCGTCCGTCTGGAGCAGCTCTATCCGTTCCCGGAAGACGACCTGGCCGAGGTGCTGGCCGGCTACCCGAATCTGGAGCGTGTGGTCTGGTGCCAGGAAGAGCCGATGAACCAGGGCGCCTGGTACTGCAGCCAGCATCACATGCGCCGCGCCGTGTCCGGTTACAAGCAGGGCCTGGGTCTGGAATACGCCGGTCGCGATGCGTCCGCCGCTCCGGCCTGCGGCTATGCCTCCATGCACGCCGAGCAGCAGGAAAAACTGCTGCAAGATGCGTTCTCCGTTTGATTCGCCACGCGACTACTAGAGATCACTAAGGAAATTCATAGAATGGCTATCGAGATCAAAGCCCCTACCTTCCCGGAATCGGTCGCTGACGGCACCGTCGCCACCTGGCACAAGAAGCCCGGTGAAGCGGTCAAGCGTGACGAACTGCTGGTCGACATCGAAACCGACAAGGTCGTGCTGGAAGTCGTGGCACCTGCCGACGGCGTCCTGGCCGAGGTCATCAAGAACGAAGGCGACACCGTGCTGAGCGAAGAAGTCATCGCTCGCGTGGAAGAGGGCGCTACCGCGGCCGCACCGGCTGCCCAGCCGGCTGCTGCCAGTGCCCCTGCCGCTGCACCCGCTGCCGCCGGTAGCGACGAGGACCCGATCCTGGCTCCCGCCGCACGCAAGATCGCCGAAGAGAACGGTATCGATCCGGCTACCCTGGTCGGGACCGGCAAGGGCGGTCGCGTCACCAAGGAAGACGCCGTCGCTGCCGTCGAAGCCAAGAAATCCGGCGCCGCCGCTCCGGCTGCCAAGCCGGCCGCTGCCGCCGCTCCGGTGGTGACCGCCGCTGGCGACCGTACCGAGAAGCGCGTGCCCATGACCCGCCTGCGGGCCAAGGTCGCCGAGCGCCTGGTCGAAGCCCAGTCCAGCATGGCCATGCTGACGACCTTCAACGAGGTCAACATGAAGCCGATCATGGACCTGCGCTCCAAGTACAAGGACCTGTTCGAGAAGAAGCACAATGGCGTGCGCCTGGGCTTCATGTCCTTCTTCGTCAAGGCCGCCACCGAGGCGCTCAAGCGTCAGCCGGGCGTCAATGCGTCCATCGATGGCAACGACATCGTCTATCACGGCTACCAGGACATCGGCGTCGCCGTGTCCAGCGATCGTGGCCTGGTGGTTCCGGTCCTGCGCAACGCCGAGTTCATGAGCCTGGCGGAAGTGGAAGGCACCATCGCCGAGTTCGGCAAGAAGGCCAAGGCCGGCAAGCTGACCCTGGAAGACATGCAGGGTGGTACCTTCACCATCTCCAACGGTGGTGTCTTCGGTTCGCTGCTGTCCACCCCCATCGTCAACCCGCCGCAGACCGCGATCCTGGGCATGCACAAGATCCAGGAGCGTCCGATGGCGGTGAACGGCCAGGTAGTGATCCTGCCGATGATGTATCTTGCGCTGTCCTACGACCATCGCCTGATCGATGGCAAGGAAGCCGTGACCTTCCTGGTCACCATGAAGGACCTGCTGGAAGATCCGGCGCGTCTGCTGCTGGACATCTGATCCGGCTCTCGCGGTGCGGGGCAGGGGCCACGCACCGCTCCAGTTTTCATGCCTGAAGCTGCTCCAAGGGGATTAGTGTATGAGCGACAAATTCGACGTAGTGGTGATCGGCGCCGGCCCTGGCGGCTATGTGGCCGCCATCCGCGCCGCGCAGCTGGGTCTGAAGACGGCCTGTGTCGAGCGCTACAAGGGCAAGGAAGGCAAGATCGCCCTGGGCGGTACCTGCCTGAACGTGGGTTGCATTCCGTCCAAGGCGCTGCTGGACAGCTCCTACAAGTACCACGAAGCCCACGAGGGCTTTAAGGTCCACGGCATCGACGCGCCGAACGTCACCATCGACGTGCCCACCATGATCGGCCGCAAGGACCAGATTGTGAAGAACCTCACCGGCGGCGTGGCCACGCTGTTCAAGGCCAACGGCGTGACCCTGCTGGAAGGCAACGGCAAGCTGCTGTCCGGCAAGAAGGTCGAAGTCACCGGTCTGGACGGCAACGTCCAGGTGGTCGAGGCCGAGAACGTCATCCTGGCGTCCGGCTCGCGTCCCATCGACATCCCGCCGGCTCCGGTGGACCAGAAGGTCATCGTCGACTCCACCGGCGCCCTGGAATTCCAGAGCGTGCCCAAGCGTCTGGGGGTGATCGGTGCCGGTGTCATCGGTCTGGAATTGGGTTCGGTCTGGGCGCGCCTGGGTGCCGAAGTCACCGTGCTGGAAGCCCTGGACAAGTTCCTGGTCGCCGCCGATGACCAGGTGTCCAAGGAAGCCTACAAGATCCTCTCCAAGCAGGGTCTGGACATCCGTCTGGGCGCTCGCGTGACCGGTTCCGAGGTCAAGGGTGAGGAAGTCACCGTCAACTACACCGAAGGCGGTGAAGAGAAGCAGATCACCTTCGATCGCCTGATCGTCGCCGTGGGCCGCCGTCCGGTCACCACCGACCTGCTGGCGTCCGACAGCGGTGTGGAAAGCGACGAGCGCGGCTACATCTATGTCGACGACTACTGTGCCACCAGCGTGCCGGGCGTCTTCGCCATCGGCGACTGCGTACGCGGTCTGATGCTGGCGCACAAGGCCTCGGAAGAGGGCGTGATGGTCGCCGAGCGCATCGCCGGTCACAAGGCGCAGATGAACTACGACCTGGTGCCGTCGGTGATCTACACCCACCCGGAAATCGCGTGGGTCGGCAAGACCGAACAGGCCCTGAAGGCCGAAGGCGTCGAAGTCAACGTCGGCACCTTCCCCTTCGCCGTCAGCGGTCGTGCCCTGGCAGCCAACGACACCGCCGGTTTCGTCAAGGTCGTGGCCGATGCCAAGACCGATCGCGTCCTGGGTGTCCACGTGGTCGGCCCGAGCGCGGCAGAACTGGTCCAGCAGGGCGCCATCGCCATGGAATTCGGCTCCAGCGCCGAAGACCTGGGCATGATGGTGTTCTCGCACCCGACCCTGTCCGAGGCGCTGCACGAAGCGGCTCTGGCGGTGAACGGTCATGCGATCCACGCGGTGAATCGCAAGAAGCGTTAAGAGATTGACAGAACCACGGGGTGGCCGACCGCCGTTGAGCCTTAGGGCTCTACCGCTGGAAGGCGCCTCGGACTCTTGCCAGGCAGGGGTCACAGGTGGCGCGGTGCCCGCGACCGTCCGGAGGACGGCTCGGAGAACGCACAGCGTCGAATGCGCAATACCCAACGAAGACGGTAGACAAGCATGAATCTCCACGAGTATCAGGGTAAGCAGCTGTTCGCTGAATACGGCCTGCCCGTTTCCAAAGGCTACGCTGTCGACACCCCCCAGGAGGCCTACGAGGCTTGCGGCCGTATCGGCGGCGACGAGTGGGTCGTCAAGGCCCAGGTCCACGCCGGTGGCCGCGGCAAGGCCGGTGGCGTGAAGCTGGTCAAGAGCAAGGAAGAAGCCAAGGAGTTCGCCGCCAAGTGGCTGGGCCAGCGTCTGGTGACCTACCAGACCGACGCCAACGGTCAGCCGGTTAGCAAGATCCTGGTCGAATCCTGCACCGACATCGACAAGGAGCTCTATCTGGGCGCCGTGGTCGATCGTTCCAGCCGCCGCATCGTGTTCATGGCCTCCACCGAAGGTGGCGTGGACATCGAGAAGGTCGCGCACGACACTCCGGAGAAGATCCTCAAGGCCACCGTCGATCCGCTGGTGGGCGCTCAGCCCTACCAGGGTCGCGACCTGGCTTTCCAGCTGGGCCTGAAAGGTGACCAGATCAAGCAGTTCACCCAGATCTTCGTCGGTCTGGCGAAGCTGTTCCAGGACTACGACCTGGCGCTGCTGGAAGTGAACCCGCTGGTGATCAAGAAGGACGGCAACCTGCACTGCCTGGATGCCAAGCTCAATATCGACAGCAACGCCATCTACCGTCAGCCCAAGCTGCGCGCCTTCCACGACCCGTCGCAGGACGACGCCCGTGAAGCCCATGCGCAGAAGTGGGAACTGAACTACGTGGCCCTGGAAGGCAGCATCGGCTGCATGGTCAACGGTGCCGGTCTGGCCATGGGTACCATGGACATCGTCAACCTGCACGGCGGCAAGCCGGCCAACTTCCTGGACGTCGGCGGCGGCGCGACCAAAGAGCGCGTGACCGAAGCGTTCAAGATCATCCTGTCCGACAGCAACGTGAAGGCCGTTCTGGTGAACATCTTCGGCGGCATCGTGCGCTGCGACATGATCGCCGAAGGCATCATCGGTGCCGTGAAGGAAGTCGGCGTGAAGGTGCCGGTCGTGGTTCGCCTGGAAGGCAACAACGCCGAACTCGGTGCCAAGGTCCTGGCCGAAAGCGGCCTGAACATCATCGCGGCAACCAGCCTGACCGACGCTGCCCAGCAGGTCGTCAAGGCCGCGGAGGGTAAGTAATGAGCGTCCTGATCAACAAAGACACCAAGGTCATCTGCCAGGGCTTCACCGGTAGCCAGGGTACCTTCCACTCCGAGCAGGCCATCGCCTATGGCACCCAGATGGTTGGCGGCGTGACTCCCGGCAAGGGCGGCTCCACTCACCTCGGTCTGCCGGTGTTCAACACCGTGCGCGAAGCCGTGGAAGCCACCGGCGCCGACGCCTCGGTGATCTACGTGCCGGCCCCGTTCTGCAAGGACTCCATCCTGGAAGCCGCCTTCGGTGGCATCAAGCTGATCGTCTGCATCACCGAGGGCATCCCTACCCTCGACATGCTGGATGCCAAGGTGAAGTGCGACGAACTGGGTGTACGCCTGATCGGCCCGAACTGCCCCGGCGTCATCACCCCCGGCGAGTGCAAGATCGGCATCATGCCCGGTCACATCCACCTGCCGGGCAAGGTCGGTATCGTTTCGCGTTCCGGCACCCTGACCTATGAAGCCGTGAAGCAGACCACCGATGCCGGCTTCGGCCAGTCCACCTGCGTGGGCATCGGCGGCGACCCCATCCCGGGCTCGAACTTCATCGATATCCTGAAGCTGTTCCAGGACGATCCGAAGACCGAAGCCATCGTGATGATCGGCGAGATCGGCGGCAGCGCCGAGGAAGAAGCCGCGGCCTACATCAAGGCCAACGTGACCAAGCCGGTGGTGTCCTACATCGCGGGCGTAACCGCACCGCCCGGCAAGCGCATGGGCCACGCCGGCGCCATCATCTCCGGCGGCAAGGGCACTGCGGACGAGAAGTTCGCCGCCCTGCAGGACGCTGGTGTGAAGACCGTGCGTTCCCTGGCTGACATCGGCAAGGCCCTGGCCGAGCTGACCGGTTGGGAAGTCAAGAAGGCCTGAGCCTGACTGACTGGAAAGAGGCCGCCTTCGGGCGGCCTTTTTCGTTGTGGACCGCCTTAGCGCCTGTTCGAAATCTGCTGCGTGTCGGCCAAACCGCTTTGAAATGGCCTGGGCCGCCAGCCCGGCCTGGGCGGCCCCGTCGCAATGCTCATTTACCACTCGTAAACCCGAGCGCGGGTCCGATCCGCTTCCTTAGCCCTTTGATTCGCTGGCGCTCACCCTACGGGCCAGCCGTTGGCTGTTACTCCCATTGGTCGTTGCGCCTGGTTTGGCTCTAGCTCGCGAGACTTTGCACAGGCTCTTACGCCTCATCGCCTGCCAGCTGCCTTTTCGCCGCTAATTCGTTAGGATGACAACCTTTCCGCTCCAACGGCCACGCCGTGGCTCTACCAAGACCTGCTCCCACGAGGGCGGGCTGCCTCGTTTTCCTCATTGCTGGTACTGCCTTCCATGAAAGCTTTGCAAAGCCGGGACGTCCTGGCCCTTGGATTCATGACGTTCGCGTTGTTCGTCGGCGCGGGCAACATCATCTTTCCCCCGATCGTCGGCCTGCAGGCCGGTGAGCATGTCTGGAGCGCAGCCCTGGGCTTCCTGCTGACCGCGGTCGGTCTGCCGGTGCTGACCCTGATCGCCCTGGCGCGAGTCGGCGGCGGCATGGATGCCCTGAGCAAGCCCCTCGGCCGCACGGCGGCCCGGGCGCTGGCCATCGTCTGCTATCTCTCGGTAGGACCGCTGTTCGCCACGCCGCGGACCGCGACCGTGTCCTTCGAGGTCGGCGTCGCGCCGCTGCTGGGCAACGGCCCGGTCCCGCTGTTCCTGTACAGCCTGGCCTACTTCCTGGTGGTGCTGCTGGTGTCTCTTTATCCGGGGCGACTGCTCGATACGGTGGGACGTTTCCTCGGGCCACTGAAGATCCTGGCGCTGGCGGTGCTGGGCGGTGCAGCGCTGTTCTGGCCGGCCGGCGGCCCGGCAACCGCGGCGCCCGAATACGCGTCGCGCGCGCTGTCCCAGGGGTTCGTCAACGGCTACCTGACCATGGATACCCTCGGCGCCCTGGTATTCGGCATCGTCATCGTCAACGCCATCCGCGCCCGGGGCGTGACCGCGCCCGAGCTGCTGACGCGCTACACTGTCATCGCCGGGCTGATCGCCGGGGTAGGCCTGGTACTGGTCTATCTGAGCCTGTTCCAGCTCGGCGCTGGCAGTGGCGCCCTGGTGCCGCACGCCGGCAATGGGGCCGAGGTCCTGCATGCCTATGTGCAGCACACCTTCGGCAGCGTCGGTAGTGACTTCCTCGCGGTGCTGATCACCCTGGCCTGCCTGGTGACGGCGGTGGGCCTGACCTGTGCCTGTGCGGAGTTCTTCAGTGAGTTCCTGCCGTTCAGCTATCGCAGCCTGGTGGTCCTGCTGGCCGCCTTCTCGCTGCTGGTGTCCAACCTGGGCCTCACCCAGCTGATCCAGGTCTCGGTACCCATCCTCACCGCCATCTATCCGCCCTGTATCGCCCTGGTGGTGCTGAGCTTCTTCAGCGCACGCTGGGTGGCGCCCGGGCGCATCATCGGTCCGGTACTGCTGGTGGCCCTGGCCTTCGGTATCCTCGATGGCCTGCAGGCCGCACACCTGACGGTGCCCTATCTGAATGCCGCGGTACTCTGGCTCCCCCTGGCCGACTCGGGGCTGGGCTGGCTGTTGCCAGCGGCAGGGGTAGGGCTCGTCGCCCTGGTTCTGGAAAGCCTGAGAAGCAAGGGGCCGGTGGAAGAGCCGGAAGTCGAGGGGCGCCCCTCGCGCTCCTGATTCCGGCTAGACACAAAAAAGCCCGCAACAGCGGGCTTTTTTCGTATCCGATCAGCTTACGGCTTGGGCTGGGTAGCCGGCGCGGTGCTGTTGGTGGTGCCGGTGGCCGGATTGACCGAGGTGGCTTCGCCTTTGGATTGCTCCTTGGCGGCCTCGTTGGCGGCTTCGTTGCGCTGCTCGGCAGCCTTGTTGCTCTGCTCAGCGGCTTTGTTCAGGTTTTCCTGGGCTTTCTGTTCGGTCTTGGCAGCATCCTGAGCCTTGTTTTCGGAAGGCTTGTCACAGGCGGCGAGGCCGAAGGCGGCAGTGAACAGCAGGGCAATAGCGAAGGGCTTTTTCATGTGTTTTCTCCTTATAGAACTACACGACAGCCCGTTCGAGCGCCGGGTCAAAAGTTAAGTTCCTCGCCTTGTCGCTTTGATCCGCAGAATTACGCGCGGCTTCACTAACGAAGGCAGGCGTCTACCTGGGGCTTCACGGCGTAGAGAGCGCCTTCGGCCTGGGTCCGACGCCTCACTGGCTCGTCGGTAGCAGCCCCTGGCCAAGGCTGAACGTCTTGACCTGCAAGCGGCAGCCGCCGCCACCCTCCCGGGGCTCGCCCAGCAGCGGAATGTCGGTCAGATAGTTGCCGGCGCCATCGATGGTGCAGCCCGCTACATCGGCCGGCGCTTCGCTGAAGCCCCACTTCAGGCCGCCGGACCACATGCAGACTTCCTGGCGCTCGTTCCGCCAGCGGGTACAGGGCTGCCCCTGGACCTCGGCTTCACCCAGCAAGGTCCAGCCAGCGGCCTGGTAGGTCAGCCGCGCCTGGTTACGGGTGCTGTCGTCGATGGCTTCGTAAAGACCATCCTTGTCCTCGATCTCGTCCTGGTCCTCGTGCGCTTCCAGCGTGATCAGGCAGGTGCTGCGGTCGTCGTCGCTAGTGGTGCCGAAGGTCCACTGGATCTGGCGCGCGACCTGGCGGCGGGCATCGATGGCAATGTCGACCTGGCCCTTGCCGAGCTTGGCTTCCTCATCAGCGGACAGTGCCCGAGTGGGCCAGCCGGCGCCCTGGCAGGCTTCGAGCTTCGCCCGATAGTTCTTGAGCACCATGTTTTCACCATTGGGAAGCGATTCCCAGGTGAGGACGACATGGAGAGCGGGCAGGGCGCTGATGGCGGCGTTGTTCGCCTGGGGCGCTTCGGCGGCTCGGGGAGCGGTCTTGGCTGGCTCCGCGGGCGGGTCGCAGGCCACCAGGGCCAGGGTGGTCGCGAGAAGCAGGGTGGTGGGCACGGAAGGCTGCGGCATGGTGGCTCCTGGGGCGGCTATCGAGCGGCACCATCGGCCGGTAGCCAGGCGAGCGCAATCGGTCAGATTCGCTATTGCCTTGCCGGGAAAGTTGGCTTATGCGCCGCTCGTGCGAGGCGCTGGACCCTTCGCGGCAGGAATGGGAAATGGGCCACGAACGGCAGCCTCCCGCCGGGCGCCAGGCTTGAAATACCGCTGGCAGCCCCCATCTCCGTGACATCGCCAGACCCACTGGTGCGTATCTATCGATAGCGGAGTTCGTAGCATGAGTGTGGAGACTCAAAAGGAAACCCTAGGCTTCCAGACCGAGGTGAAGCAGCTGCTTCACCTGATGATTCATTCGCTGTATTCCAATAAGGAAATCTTCCTGCGCGAATTGATTTCCAACGCCTCCGATGCGGCCGACAAGCTCAGATTCGAGGCGCTGTCCAAGCCCGAACTGCTCGAAGGCGGGGATACGCTGAAGATTCGCCTGAGCTTCGACAAGGAGGCCGGCACGGTCACCCTCGAAGACAACGGCATCGGCATGAGCCGGGAAGAGGTCATCGCCCACCTCGGCACCATCGCCAAGTCCGGCACCGCCGACTTCCTGAAGAACCTCAGCGGCGACCAGAAGAAGGATTCCAACCTTATCGGCCAGTTCGGTGTGGGCTTCTACTCGGCCTTTATCGTCGCCGACCAGGTCGACGTCTACACCCGTCGCGCCGGCCAGCCCGCCAGTGAGGGCGTGCACTGGTCGTCCAAGGGTGAAGGGGAGTTCGAGGTGGCCACCATCGACAAGGCCGAGCGCGGTACCCGCATCGTGCTGCACCTCAAGCCCGAGGAAACCGAATTCGCCGACGGCTGGCGCCTGCGCAACGTGGTCAAGAAGTACTCCGACCACATCGGCCTGCCCATCGAGCTGCCCAAGGAGCACCACGGCAGCGACGAGGAGCAGCCGGCCGAGACCGAATGGGAGACCGTCAACCGCGCCAGCGCACTCTGGACCCGTCCGCGTACCGAACTCAAGGACGAGGACTATCAGGAGTTCTACAAGCACGTCGGTCATGACTTCGAGAATCCCCTGACCTGGAGCCACAACAAGGTCGAGGGCAAGCTCGAGTACACCTCGCTGCTGTACGTGCCGGCCCGTGCGCCTTTCGATCTCTACCAGCGCGAAGCGCCCAAGGGCCTCAAGCTCTATGTGCAGCGCGTCTTCATCATGGACCAGGCCGACCAGTTCCTGCCGCTGTACCTGAGATTCATCAAGGGTGTGGTGGACTCCAACGACCTGTCGCTGAACGTCTCCCGCGAGATCCTGCAGAAGGATCCGGTGATCGACTCCATGAAGTCGGCCCTGACCAAGCGCGTGCTGGACATGCTGGAGAAGCTGGCCAAGAGCGAGCCGGAGAAGTACCAGTCGTTCTGGGGCCACTTCGGCCAGGTGCTCAAGGAAGGTCCGGCGGAAGACTTCGCCAATCGCGAGAAGATCGCCGGTCTGCTGCGCTTCGCCTCGACTCACAACAGCGATGATGCCCAGAACGTTTCCCTGGCCGACTACCTTGGCCGGATGAAGGAAGGCCAGGACAAGATCTACTACCTGACCGGCGAGAGCCACGCCCAGATCAAGAACAGCCCGCACCTGGAAGTCTTCCGCAAGAAGGGTGTCGAGGTGCTGCTGCTGACTGATCGCATCGACGAATGGCTGATGAGCTACCTCACGGAATTCGACGGCAAGCACTTCGTCGATGTCGCCCGTGGCGATCTGGATCTCGGCAAGCTGGATAGTGAAGAAGACAAGCAAGCCCAGGAAGAGGTCGCCAAGACCAAGGAAGGGTTGGTGGAACGCCTCAAGCAGGCCCTGGATGCCCAGGTCAGCGAGGTGCGTGTCTCCCATCGCCTGACCGACTCACCGGCGATCCTGGCCATCGGCGAGCAGGACCTCGGCCTGCAGATGCGCCGTATCCTGGAAGCCAGCGGCCAGAAGGCTCCGGATTCCAAGCCGATCTTCGAGATCAATCCGCAGCATCCGCTGATCGAGAAGCTCGATGGCGAGCCGGACGAGGAGCGTTTCGCCGACCTGTCGCACATCCTGTTCGATCAGGCTGCGCTGGCCGCGGGCGACAGCCTCAAGGACCCGGCCGCCTATGTCCGCCGGTTAAACAAACTGCTGGTGGAATTGTCCGCTTAAAGATGCAGAAGCCCGCTTAGGGCCTGTTCAAAGCCTCGCGAGCTAGAGACAAACAAGGCGAAAAGACCTGAGGAAGCGGAGTTTACGCAGGGTAAATGAGCATTCCGAAGGTCTTTTCAACGCCGTTTGGCCGACGCGCAGCAGGCTTTGAACAGGAGCTTAGGCGGGCTTCTCTCTTTTCATCCTCTGGAGGACCCCATGGTCGATGTCACTGTAAAACCCGTTTCCTACGAGATCGATGGCCAGACGTTCGAGAGCCATCTGGTGTATGCCACCAGCGGCACGCCCACCCGACCGGGCGTGCTGCTTGCGCCGAACTGGATGGGGGTTTCCCACGGCGCCGTGGAGCAGGCCAAGCGCCTGGCCGAGGCCGATGGCCTGGCCTATCTGGTGGTCGACTTCTATGGCCGTGATGTTCGTCCGCAGAATGCCGACGAAGCCCTGGCGGCCATGACGCCGATCCGCAGTGATCGCGCCCTGCTGCGCCAGCGCATGCAGGCAGCCTATGCCGCGCTGATCGCCCAGGCTGAAACCGCCGCGGTGGACGTCCACCAGATCGCCGCCATCGGCTTCTGCTTCGGTGGCTGCGCGGCCCTGGAACTGGCCCGCGATGGTGCGGCTCTGAGCGCCGTGGTGACCTTCCACGCCAATCTGGATACCCCGACGCCAGCCGATGCTGCCCGTATCACCGGTCCGGTGCTGATCCTGCACGGTGCCTCCGATCCGCTGGTGCCGGACGAGCAACTCACCGGTTTCCGCCAGGAGATGGATGCCGCTCAGGTGGATTGGCAACTGCTGAGCTATGGCGGCGCGGTACATTCCTTCACCGACCCCGAAGCCAATAACCCCGGCAAGCAGCAGTACCATCCCGTGGTGGCCAAGCGCGCCTTCCTGGCGATGCACAATCTGTTCGACGAGGTCTTCGCCCAGGGTTGAGCCTTGGTCTGATACAGCCGGAGCCGTTCCAGGATCCGGCAGGTATCAGCCCTGGATGACTTCCTGGGTGAAGTCCAGCGGTGCCCGGCAGCGCCGGCAGAGATAGCGACGTCCCTTGCGCACCAGGGCGTGACGTTGGGCGGTGAATTCGAAGCGACCATCCGGACAACTGCAGCGATACAGGTAGAGGGTGCGCGCCCGCTGCGGCAGTTCGTAGGTGTGGCAGCGATCCGGCGGCAGTCCGTAGACCCCTCGCATGATCAGTTGCCACTCTTCGCCGTGCGGACGGATGGCGCCACCGAACAGCTGGTGCGCCACCAGATGGGCCACCTCGTGGGCCACGGTCTGTTCGAGGAAGTGGTCAGGATTCTGCTGGTAGAGCAGCTTGTTGAATCTCAGTCGATTCTCGGTGAGATGGGCAACGCCTGCGCGCTGGCCGCGCAAGGCCATGCTGACGTCGGGACGAGGGAAGCGGCGTTTGAAGAAGGCCTCGGCCTGCCGATAGCAGTCTTCGACCCGGGCATGGAGTTGTTCAGGCATGGGTAACCTCTGGCGCGGCCGTCGATTATGCCGAAGCCCGTGCCTGTGCCCTAGCGTCCGCGGTCGGCTGATGACCGTAGTGGCGTCTTAGCGTATCCATGGCGGCATTGATGGCCTGCAGACGGCCGGTGCTGCCGCCATGGTCGGGATGATGTCGGCTGGCGAGTTGTCGATAGCGCCGGCGAATCTGGCCGTAGTCCGCCGAGCGGTCCAGACCAAGCAGACGCAGGGCCTCCAGCAGATCGGACTCGCCATTCACCAGCGCCCAGAAGTGATTGAGCAGATTGGCCACGTCTTCCGGCGTGGTGGTATCCAGCTGGCTGAGGTCCAGGTAATAGGCGCGCAGCGGGTCGGCCACCACCAGGCCGGGGCGGGCGCTGAGATAGGGCCGCAACTCGATGCGCAAGGCACTGATGACCAGCTCGGCGCGTTGTTCGGCACGCAATTCATCGCGCAGGAGATAGAGGGCGTTGAAGACGCGGAAGTGCAGCTGGAAGAGCTCGTAGTTGTCGGTGACCGGGCGCGGTGGCACGAAGGGCGAGCCGGATCTACGCAACGCCTGCAGCAGCTCGTATTCCGACAGGCAGGTCCCGGCGCGCAGCAACTCGCGATGTAGGGCCGCCTTCAGTTCCAGCGCCTCGTTCATGGTCGCTGGTCGCTCCCGGCTGACGTTCGGGGTAGGGCGCGGAGCGCTTTGCGCGTAAAATGCCGGCCTTTCGTTTTTTCCTTTCACGGATTCATCCATGGGCACCCTTTCGGTCAACCAGAACAAGCTGCAGAAACGCCTGCGCCGTCTCACCGGCGAAGCCATCGCCGACTACAACATGATCGAGGACGGCGACAAGGTGATGGTCTGTCTGTCCGGCGGCAAGGACAGCTACACCCTGCTCGACATGCTGCTCTATCTGCAGAAGGTCGCGCCGATCCGTTTCGAGATAGTGGCGGTCAACCTCGACCAGAAGCAGCCGGGCTTTCCTGAACACGTTTTACCTCAGTACCTGGCGGAGCTGGGGATCGAGTACCATATTCTGGAACGCGATACCTATTCCGTGGTGAAGGAGAAGATCCCGGAGGGCAAGACCACCTGCTCACTGTGCTCGCGCCTGCGCCGAGGCATTCTCTACACCTTCGCCGACGAGATCGGCGCCACGAAGATGGCGCTCGGCCATCATCGCGATGACATGGTAGAAACCTTCTTCCTCAATTTGTTCCATGGCGGCACGCTCAAGTCCATGCCACCCAAGCTGCGTGCCGACGATGGCCGCAACGTGGTGATCCGCCCGCTGGCCTATTGCAGCGAGAAGGACATCGAGGCCTATGCCGTGCTGCGCGAATTCCCCATCATTCCCTGCAACCTCTGCGGCTCCCAGGAAAACCTGCAGCGCAAGGTGGTCAAGGAGATGCTGCTGGAGTGGGAACGCAAGACCCCGGGTCGTACCGAGATCATGTTCCGTGCGTTGCAGAACGTGGTGCCGTCGCAACTGGCGGATCGCGAGCTGTTCGACTTCGCCAGCCTCAAGGTCGACGACAGCGCCACGCCGCGCTTCGTCCAGGTGATGAATCTCTGATGCGGGATTACGCCTGGCTGCTGGAATACTGTGTCAATAGATTCGGCTCACCGGCCGCCCTGGAGGCGCGCCTGCCGCAACCGGTGGACGCCGCTACCCTGAGGGGACTGGGCGATGATCGCTACCTGTCGCTGCTGACCCGGCGCATCTTCCGTGCCGGTCTCAAGCACAGCCTGGTGGACGCCAAGTGGCCGGCCTTTGAGGAGGTGTTCTTCGGCTTCGATCCGGAAAAGGTGGTGCTCATGGGCGGCGAGCGCCTGGAGCGGCTGATGCAGGACGCCCGGCTGATCCGGCACCTGGGCAAGCTGCGCAGCGTGCCGCTCAACGCCCAGATGATCCTCGACCTGCAGCGTACCCATGGCAGCTTCGGCGGTCTGCTGGCCGAGTGGCCTGAACAGGACATCGTCGGACTGTGGGAGCTGCTGACCAGGCGTGGCAACCAGCTGGGCGGCCTGTCGGCGCAGCGCTTCCTGCGCATGGCCGGCAAGGACACCTTCGTCGCCACCGATGACGTGGTGGCGGCGCTCAAGGCGCAGAACATCCTCGACAAGGCGCCCACCGCCAAGCGCGACCGGCAGAAGATGCAGGAAGCCTTCAACCTCTGGCGGGAACAGAGCGGGCGGCCGCTGTGCCAGCTGTCGGTGATGCTCGCCCACACGGTGAATCATTGATCGACGCCCTGACGCGGGCCCGGCGACTGCTCGAGCGCGCCGAGCGGGTGCTGTTCGTCACTGGGGCGGGGCTGTCCGCCGATTCCGGTCTGCCGACCTACCGCGGCCTGGGCGGGTTGTACAACGGTCTCACCGACGAAGGCTTCCCCATCGAGATGGCGCTGTCGGGCAGCATGCTGCGGCAGCGTCCCGAGATCTGCTGGCGCTATCTCGCTCAACTGGGGCGGGCCTGCGCCGCGGCGGCGCCCAATGCGGCGCACCAGGCGATCGCCGACTTCGGCCGACGTGAGGCCGGGAGCTGGGTACTGACCCAGAACATCGACGGTTTCCATCGCCGCTCGGGTTTTCCGCCTGAGCGGCTGATCGAGATCCATGGCCAGCTGGAGCCGCTGGCCTGCATGGCTTGCGCGCGGCCGGTGGCGGATGCCGGGGCCTGCCTGGCGGGATCGCTACCGCCGCGGTGTCCGGATTGTGACGGTATCCTGCGACCACCGGTGGTGCTGTTCGAGGAGGCGCTGCCGGGTGCCGAATTGCAGCGGTTGCAGGCGGCGGTGGATCAGGGTTTCGACCTGGTGATCGCGGTGGGCACGACAGCGGCCTTCGCCTACATCCAAGCGCCGGTGGGGCGGACCCTGGCTCAGGGCGGGGACCTCATCGAGGTCAATCCCGACCGCTCGGCGCTGAGCGGCCTGGCGACCGTTCAGGTGAGAAAAAGGGCCGTAGACGTCCTTCCTCGGCTTTTGAGTCACATCAACGGCTAAAAAAACTTGCCAACTGTGACTCAGGTCGGCAAGGTGTCGAAACTTTGAAAAAACGACACGGTCGTGCCCATGCCAAGGAATCGCCTCGCACCCCTCGTGCCCCTGACGCTGGTCTGCCTGCTCGCCGCTTGCGCGAGTGCCCCGCAGCCCTCCGACGCCGTCGTTGACCAAGCTCGTTCCACCGCCTCGCAGCCTCTGCAGACCGCCGCGCTGCATGGCTCGCTCGGCACTTCGACCGGCCTGGAGCCGGCGGCCACGGAAGCCGAAGGTGCGCAGCCACGCCCGCCGTTCCCCCACAGCCATTCGCCGCGTCAGCTCGACTGGGATCGTGAGATCGGCCCACGCCAGGCACTGCCGAATCTGGCGGATCAGATTCTCAACCGCGCCACCCAACTGGTCGGTACGCCCTATCGCAAGGGTGGCAGCACCCTGGCCGGTTTCGATTGCAGTGGCTTCGTCAATTACGTATTCCGCGAGCGGGCCGGCATGAAGCTGCCGCGTTCCACGCGCGAAATCATCGACCTCCAGGTACCGGTAGTCAGCAAGAACGATCTGGAACCCGGCGATCTGTTGCTGTTCAATAGCAACGGCCGTGGCCGGGTCAGTCACACTGGTATCTACATGGGCGAAGGCAAGTTCATCCATTCCTCCAGCCGTCGAAGCGGGGGAGTGCGGGTGGACAGCCTGGACGACCAGTACTGGAAGGTGAGTTTCCTGGAAGGCAAGCGCGTACTGCGCTGAGGTTTACTGTCGCGATGTTCGCCCGGTAGGCCGCGAGGACCCGTTGGTGCTGCGTGGCAGGCCGACGGCGATCGATGGACAACTAAGGATCTCATCCATGCCGCAGGCGGCTCGCCTAGGATTGTATTGCGTCTTTCTGCTACTGGCCGCCTGCGCCGGTAGCCCGCCCCAGCCCGCGGCGCCGATCGCGCCGGTGGTCTCCCGTCCGCTGCTCGAAAGCCAGGCCCAGGCGGCCAACGACGTGCTCTTCCGGGCCATCGGCCTGGTCGGGACGCCCTATCGCTATGGCGGCAACACCCCGGCCGGCGGCTTCGACTGCAGCGGCCTGATCGGCTATGTCTACCGCGACGCGGCGGGTGTCACCCTGCCGCGCTCGACCCGTGAGATGATCACCCTGGGCTCGCCCAACGTGGCGCGCAACGCCCTGCAGCCGGGCGATCTGGTGTTCTTCGCCACGGCGGGCGGACGCGAAGTGAGCCACGCCGGCATCTACGTGGGCGAGGGGCGCTTCGTCCATGCGCCGCGTACGGGCGGTACGGTGCGGCTGGACAGCCTGGCCAAGCCCTACTGGCAGAAGAGCTATCTGCAGGCCAAGCGGGTGCTGGTCACGCCGAGTCTCGCCGGCGGCTATTGAACCCCGTTCCGCCCGGGTCGCTCGAATGAGCATCCAGCCCGAGCGGAGCCCAGCATGCCCCAGGCGATACGTCTGCCGCCCCAGCCGGCTCGTTGCGAGCTGTGCGGTCGGGCGGCGCCGCTCACCCGCCATCACCTGATCCCTCGCTCGCTGCACGACAAGGCCTACGTGCGCAAGAGATTCGACCGCGTCAGCCGCATCACCGCCACCCTCTGGGTCTGCCGGCCCTGCCACAACCACATCCATCAGACCTTCGACGAAAAGACCCTGGCGCTGGAATACAACAGTCGCGAGCTGCTGCTGAGCGACGCCCGCATTCGCCAGTTCGTCGACTGGCTGGCGGCCAAGCCCGATGGCTTCGTGCCCAAGCGCTAGATAATACCACCCCTATGGATTGGGCCATGGCCCTGTCCCGTCCTGCTCGGTGTTTGCGCCGCGCCGCGCGGCGCTCGCGGGCGGACAGTCGCAGGAGCGAGATGCCAGGCCTCCAGGCGGGTACCTGGAGGGAGAGCATCGCCTGGGTTTGTAAAGTCTGACCTCACGGCCTATGCGCAAACTGTCGCCTGCATCTCACCTCCGGGCTCGAGTACCGCAGGCGGCTGGCTCGCCGATTAGGATGGGGGAAAACCAGACGGAATCGGGTACCCGGTTCGCGCTCAGAAGGAAAGCCGATGAGATCCCTTGCCCTGTCGTGCCTGGCAGGGGCCCTGTTTCTGTCTATAGTCAGCCTGGCGCGGGCGGACGAGACGACGTTGGCGCGTGGTGAGTACCTTACCCGCCAGGGCAATTGCCAGGGCTGTCATACCCGGCCCGACGGTGCGCCCTTCGCCGGTGGGGTCGCCTTCGACACCCCCTTTGGCCGGCTCTATTCGAGCAATATCACCCCGGATCGGCAGCAGGGATTGGGTGACTGGACGGTAGAGGAGTTTCGCCGTGCGTTGCAGGAAGGCTTCGGCCGGAATGGCGAGCAGCTCTATCCGGCCTTTCCCTATACGGCCTATACCCGCCTGAGCGATGAGGATGTGGCGGCCATCTTCGCCTTCCTGCGGGTGCAGCGGCCGGTAACCTATGCGCCGCCAGCCAATGCCTTGCGCTTTCCCTTCGATCAGCGCGCGCTGATCCGCGGCTGGAAATGGTTGAATTTCACACCGGGTCCGCTGCCCGCCCTGGCGGATGCCAAGGTGGCGCGCGGTGCCTACCTGGCCGAGGCGGTCGGACATTGCCAGGAGTGCCATACGCCGCGCACCTGGAGCCAGGGCCTGGACAGAGATCGCGCCTATGCCGGGGCGACCCAGCAGGGCTGGACCGCCTGGAATCTCACCAGCGATCAGCGCGGCCTCGGTGGCTGGAGCGACGCCAAGCTCTCGAGTTACCTGCGCGAAGGCCATCAGCGGGGCGAGGCGGTGGCGGCGGGGCCCATGGCCGAGGTGGTGAGTGGCGGTACCCGCTATCTGAGCGATGCCGATCTCGGCGCCCTGGTCGCCTACCTGCGAACGCTGCCGGCCAAGCCCGGCGCGGTGCCGGCGCGCGCCGAGGTACAGCCGCTCGGGGAGGGCGGATCACTCAGCGCTGCCGAGGTGGAAAGCGCCGCCCTGTTGCAGTCGGCCTGTGCCAGTTGCCATGCGCCAGACGACCAGGGACCGGCGGGGCCCTATCCAAGATCCTTCGGCAACTATTCGGCAGTGCGCGACCCGGCGGGGACCAACCTGGTGCGGGTGCTGCTCGACGGGATCGACCGTCAGGGTCGCACCGAGCATGCCTTCATGCCGGCCTATCGCGATCTGCTCAGTGACCAGCAGCTCGCCGACCTGGCCAACTACATCGGCCGCCACTTCGGCGGCCAGGCTGCCGACGTCCGTCCCGCGGATGTGGCGGCGGCGCGGGAACGGGAGAAATAGCGGTGGCGACCATCGAACTCAGGGTCAACGGCGAGACACGTCAACTCGATGTCGATCCGCGCATGCCCCTGCTGGAAGCCCTGCGTGACGAGCTGGGGCTCAAGGGGCCTAAATTCGGCTGCGGCCTGGGCGAATGCGGTGCCTGCACGGTGCTGGCGGATGGCAAGCCGGTGCGCGCCTGCCTGTTGCCTGCCACCTCTTTCGTTGGGCGGGAGTTGCTCACCTTGGAAGGTTTGGGGACACCGGAAGCGCCCCATGCGCTGCAGCAGGCCTTCATCGAGGAGCAGGCGGCCCAGTGCGGCTATTGCATCCCGGGCATGGCGATGACCGCCCGGGCCTTGCTCGAACGAGTCCCCGAGCCGAGCGATACCCAGATTCGCCAGGCGCTGTCGGCCAACTTCTGCGGTTGCGGCACGCACTATCGCATCCTGAGGGCGGTCAAGCGGGCGGCGCTGCTCTTGCGCGACAGGAAGGACCCCGCATGAGGCTGTCGCGCCGGCGCTTTCTCGGCGGCAGCGCCGTGCTGCTGCTGGGTTTCAGTCTGCAACGGCCGGTCGCTGCTCAGATACTGCCTGCGCCCAGCGATGCCGCCAGCCTGGGCAAGACCCTCGACGAGCGTCAGCTGGACGCCTGGCTGGCGGTGGACGCCCAGGGCCAGGTTACCGTCTACAGCGGCAAGGTGGAGCTGGGCACCGGGGTCAGCACGGCGCTACGGCAGATCGTGGCCGAGGAGCTGTGCGTCGCCTTCGCGGCCACCCGCTTGATCCAGGGCGATACCCGCCTGACCCCCGATCAGGGCATCACCGCGGGCAGCAAGAGTCTGCAGGTGGGGGGCGCCCAGCTGCGCAAGGCCGCGGCCAGCGCCCGGCAGTTCCTGTTCCTGGAGGGCTCACGTCGGCTGGGACTGGACCTGGCGGTGGTGGATACGGTGGACGGGCGTGTGGTGTATCGCGGCGATCCCACTGGGCGCTTCGTCAGCTATGGCGAACTGGTCGGTGGGCGGCCCTTGGGACGGCTGGTCAACCAGGCCGTGCGGACCCGCGCCGTGAAGGATTATCGCCTGGTCGGCACTTCGGTGCCGCGCGAGGATATCCCCGCCAAGCTGTTCGGCACCTTCGACTACGTCCATGACCTGCGCCTGCCCGGCATGCTGCAAGGCTGTGTGGTGCGACCGCCGTGCACCGGCTCGGCGCGCCTGGCGGGGGTGAGCATTCGTGGTCTCGACGCCAGCGCGCTGCCCGCCGGGGCGCAATTGGTCTACGAGGGCGCCTTCGTCGCGGTGCTGGCGGAACAGCCGTGGCTGGCGCGGCAGGGGGCGGCAGCATTGCGGGTGGATTGGAGCCTGGTGCCGGACATGCCGCTACCGGGCGAGCTCTATGGGCATCTGGAAGCCAAAGGTGGCCCGGCGGACGTCCAGCAGGAGGTGGGCGACGTCGAGCAGGAGCTGCAGAACGCGGCGCAGCGGCTGACGGCGGAGTACCGCTGGCCCTACCAGAACCACGACTCCATCGGCCCCTCCTGTGCGGTCGCGGACGTGCGCGCCGACGGTGCCACCGTCTGGAGCGGCACCCAGGGCGTCTATCAGCTGCGCGCGGCGTTGGCCGAACTCCTGCGGCTGCCGGAAGACAGCATCCACGTCATCTACCAGCAGGCCTCAGGTTGCTACGGTCACAATGGTGCGGACGACGCGGCGGCCGATGCGGCGCTGCTGTCCAAACTGTGCGGTCGCCCGGTGCGGGTGCAGTGGAGTCGCGCCGACGAGCATGGCTGGAATCCAAAGGGCCCGGCGATGCTGATGCGCCTGGCCGGTGGCCTGAGCGCCGCAGGCGATCTGCTCGCCTGGCGCTTCGCCAACTGGACGCCTACCCATCTGACCCGGCCGAATGGCCAGACCGGCGCGGCAGCGCTGCTCGCCGGGCAACTGGCCTACAACCTGCCGCTCAAGGGGGGTCGTGGTGGTGGCAACCGCAATGCGCCGCTGGACTACGACCTGGTCAACGTCCAGGTGGCGACCCACTGGCTGGAGGCTGGCGATTCGCCGCTACGGCCCTCGGCCCTGCGTGCCCTGGGAGCGGTCGGCAATACCTTCGCCAACGAATCCTTCATGGACGAGCTGGCGTTGGCCGCGGGCGTCGATCCCCTCGAATTCCGCCTGCGCTATCTGCAGGACCCGCGGGCGCGGGCGGTGCTGCAGGCCGCCACGGCCAAGGCCGGTTGGCAACCGGCGCCGGCGCGCAAGTCCGCCTGGGACGGCACTTCCGCAACCGGACAGGGCCTGGCTTTCCTGCACTACGAAAACGAGAACGCCTATGTGGCGGCGGTGGTGGAGGTGGCGGTGAGTCGGCCAGCCGGTATCCGCGTCACCCGGGTGGTGGTGGCCCATGATTGCGGGCTGATCGTGAATCCCGATGGCCTGCGCAACCAGTTGGAAGGCTGCGTGGTGCAGGGCATCGCCCGCACCCTCAAGCAGGCGGTGCAGTACGATCATCAGGGGGTGACCAGCCTGGAGTGGGGCGCCTATCCACCGCTGACCTTCAGCGAGTTGCCCGAGCTGGAACTGGAATTGCTCGACCGCCCGGGAGAGCCCTCGGTAGGCGCCGGGGAGGCCACCACGGCGGCGATCCCGGCGGCCATCGCCAACGCGGTAGCTGCCGCGACCGGCGTGCGTCTGCGCGAGGTACCCCTGACCCGGGCGCGCCTGCTCGCGGCGCTGGCCGACAGCTAGTGTGGTGTTTCAGACGTTCGCGCAAGAATTGGCGAGTGATTTTTTTGGCGGTTCGGCGTTCCGACTGGGCCAGGCGCCGCGACGAGTCATAGCAGGGCTATGGCGAGGAGTGGCAACGCCGCCTAGGCCGAAAAAGCGCCGCCAAAATTGTGTAGATAACGTCTGAAACACCACACTAGGCGCGTCTGAGCCGCTGCTTGAAGAGCAGCACCCCGCCCGCGCCCAGCAAGGCCACCACGCCGGCGCCGATCCACAGCGTTTCGTTGCCGGCGAAGCTGAAGTGGTCGACGCCCTTGGCTGCCAGATACCCCGGCGCCATCATCAGCGGCGCCCAGACGATGGCCGAGAGCACGTTGGCCGACTGGAAGCGCAGCTGGTTCATGGCCATCATCCCGGCCACCAGGGGCACGGTGTTGCGGATCATGGTCAGGAAGCGCCCGCCAAATACCGCGAAGAAGCCATAGCGCCGGAAGAACAACCGGGTCCTGGCCACCTGCTTGCGATAGCGGCGGAACGGCGGGCGGTGGACGATGCTGGGACCGAGCCAGCGCCCGATGATGTAGGAGCAGATGTCGCCGACGATGGCGCCGATGATGGCGGCCAGCACCAGAGGTAACGGCGCCAGCACGCCCGAACCGGCCAGCCCCCCGACGACCAGCATGAGTGCCGTAGCCGGGATGAAGACGCCGAGCAGCACGAGGGACTCGCCAAAGGCGAGCAGACCGACGATCAGCGGCGCCCAGGCCTGGTGGGTTTCGATGAAATCGAGCAGCGATTGAGTCAAGGATTCCATGGGTGGCCTCTCCTGCCGAAAGTCTAAGAGTCTGCTCATAAGCTGCTGCGCGTCGGCCAAGCCGCGTTGAAAAGCCCCTGGGCCGCCAGCCCGGCCTGGGCTGCCCCGTCGGAATGCTCATGTACCGCACGTAAACTCGAGCGCGAGTCCGATCCGCTTCTTCAGCCTTTGATTCGCTGGCGCTCACCCTACGGGCCAGCCGTTGGCTGTTACTCCCGTTGGTCGTTGCGCGTTGTTTGGCTGTAGCTCGCGAGCTTATGAATAGTCTCTAAGACTACGTGGCGCCTGGAGTCTGCCAGCCGTTTCAACAGCTTGAATCAATTTCCATTGCTGAAAGTGCGTAGGGGCCCGCAATAGACGGGCCCAGGCAAGTCCCTTAGGTCGCGGCCAAGGCGTCTTTGGCCGCCTGCCAGTGCAATTCGTGGCGTTCGCCGACCACGAAGCGGTCGCCCTGGAAATCCCAGCGCTCCACGTCCACGGTCTTTTCCGCGCCGTCACCGACCAGCAGGCGATTGAAGGAGTTGGGCGAGGTGCCGCGTACGCGGGAAGAGAGGGCGGTGCCGGCCTGGACGATCCAGACCTCGCGGGGCAGAGCGGGATACTGGCGGCTCAGCGGCAGGACATAGGGCAGGTGGATGTGCCCACCCATCACCAGGTCCAGTCCGGCATCGGCCCAGGTGGCCAGGGCCTGGTCGGCGTTGTGCTGCAGGTTGCTCAGGTCGCTGAGTTCGAGGGCGCCGAAGGGCTGATGGGCAATGACGATGCGCAGCTTGGCAGGTCCAGCCCGGCGCAGGCGTTCGGCCACGCGCTCGATCTGCTCAGGGCTCACCGCGCCGTCCTTGTGGCGTTGCGGGGCGGTGGTGTTGAGGCCGACCAGCAGCAGCTCGTCGCTTTCGAAGCTGGGTTCGAGGTCGTCGCCGAAATGCCGGCGATAGTTGCCGTAGGGGGCGAGGAAACGGGCGAAGACGTTGTACAGCGGCAGGTCGTGATTGCCCGGGATCACCAGGGTACGGGGAATGCCGTAGCCTTCCAGGCGTTCGACGAAGGTCCTGGCGGCGGCGAATTGCTCGCGGCGGGCGCGTTGGGTGATGTCCCCGGAGAGAATGAGGACATCGGCGCCGTGTTCGCGGACATGGGCCTCCAGGGCCGCGACCACAGCGGGTTGCTCGGTGCCGAAGTGGGTATCGGAGATTTGCAGGAGGGTCGTCATGAGGACCTGGTTTCCAACGGATTCCCCTTTACGACCGCAACGGACGCCAAGCTATCCGGCGAGGGTCGCCTAGAGGCTGTTCCAAGGCTCGCGAGCTGGAGCCAAACAAGGCCTAGGCGGCCCCGCGAAAATAGCCGAGGAAGCGGAGTTTGAGCATTCCGAAGCTATTTTCAACGCCGTTTGGCCGACGCGCAGCAGCCTTGGATAGTCTCTTAGACTTCGCCGTCGTGGTGCCAGGCGTCATGCAGCTCGGAGGCGCTGGCTTCACCGACCTCGGCGCGGGCCTTCAGCCAATCCAGCAGCGCGGTACGGTCTTCCGCGGTGGGCGAGGTGTAACGCTTGTTGGCCATGATGGTGCCTTCGACCCAGGCGTTGTCGAAGCCGCCGATGTAGTCCAGCTTGCGCTCTTCGACGTAGTCGATGAAGTCGCCCAGGAAGGTGTCCAGATCGTCTTCGCTGAGCTCGTTCTTGAAGCTCACCTTGATTTCAAAGGCCAGTTCCTGGAATTCGCCCAGGTACTGCTTCTTGCGCAGGCGACGCTTCATGCGGCTCAAACGGGGATCTTGGTTGGTATCGGTCATGGCGAAGGCCTGGATGTCGATGAAAGGGCGGGCATTATCCCTGGCGTTGGTGCGTAATGCCAATGCCGACCGCTTCAGCGGCAGGTCGGCAGGCACCTTTTGGCTGCGACCAGAACGCGCACCATCAGGTTGAGCGCGCTCAGGCCGCCATGGCCGCGCAGGCATCGGCGCAGGCTTCGCAAGCCCGGGCGCAGGCCTGGCAGTGATCGGCCTTGTGCTTGCCGCATTCGGCAGCGCAGGCGCGGCAGGTGGCCAGGCACAGGGCGCAGACTTCGGCGATGCGGTCGCTATTGCGCTGCATGAAGGTGGCGGCCAGGCGGCAGGCATCGGCGCAGTCGCGGTCCAGGCGGACACAGTCGCGCATCATGTCCAGGTTGGCTTCGCCCAGGCAGGCGCTGGCACAGGTTTCACAGGCGGCGGCACAGTCGAGGCAGGCCTTGATGCAGGCAGCGAGGGTGGAATCGGTCATCCGGTATCTCCTGGCGTGGGGTGCCTAGGGTGGACCCGGTCGCCAGGCGCCGAGTTCGGCTGGTGTGATCGATTGACGCTCTCCTGGCTAGTCCGTACCCTGCGCCCTTGCACGTGGTGCCCCGCTTGAGCCGGGGTGAAACAGGGAAGCCGGTCGAGCCGGCGCTGCCCCCGCAACGGTAGTTGAGTAGTGGCTGCGCGACACCCACTGGCCTCGGTCGGGAAGGGGCGCAGCGGATGCCCCCCAGGGTATCGACTCACCAGCCCGGAGACCGGCCACGCTTGCGTTCATCTCGGCGATGCGGAGGGCGTCGCGCGGCGTCGTCACCTGCCTTGTGCGGGGGCGTCTCTGCCCGTTTCTCCGCCGCGCCCGCATCCGGAGAACCGCCATGACCGATACCCCCGATACCTCCAGCGATGAGCGCGATGAGCGCCACCGGGCGCGCATGGTGCGCAAGAAGGCGGTCATCGACGCCCGCATCGCCGACGCCCAGGATGAACGTGGTCTGCTGTTGGTGCATACCGGCATCGGCAAGGGCAAGAGCAGCTCGGCCTTCGGCATGGCGGCACGCGCCCTCGGCCACGGCATGAAGGTGGGGGTGGTGCAGTTCATCAAGGGCCGTCGTGACACCGGCGAGCAACTCTTCTTCAAGCGCTTCCCCGAGGAGGTGCGCTACCACGTCATGGGCGAAGGCTTCACCTGGGACACCCAGGACCGTGCCCGTGACCTGCAGTCGGCCGCTGCGGCCTGGGCGGTGGCGGTGGAACTCCTGCGTGATCCGGCCATTGGCCTGGTGCTGCTGGATGAACTCAACATCGCCTTCAAACATGGTTATCTGGACGTCGACCAGGTGCTGGCCGACCTGGCTGGGCGTCCGGCCCATCAGCACGTGGTGGTCACCGGACGCGGCGCCCCGCCGGCGTTGGTCGAGGCCGCCGATACCGTGACCGACATGAGCCTGGTCAAGCATGCCTTCCAGGCCGGCGTCCGTGCCCAGCAGGGCATCGAATGGTAGGCGCAGCGCGGCAGTGTCCGGCATTGCTGATCGCCGCCCCGGCGTCCGGCCAGGGCAAGACCAGCGTCACCGCCGCCCTGGCCCGGCTGCATGCCCGTCAGGGCCGACGGGTGCGGGTGTTCAAGTGCGGTCCGGATTTCCTCGATCCGATGATCCTCGCGCGCGCCAGCGGCGCGCCGGTCTACCAGCTCGATCTGTGGATGATCGGCGAAGCCGAGAGTCGGCGGCTGCTGTGGGAAGCGGCGGGGGAGGCCGATCTCATCCTCATCGAAGGGGTCATGGGCCTGTTCGACGGTCAGCCCTCGGCGGCGGACCTGGCCGAGCGCTTCGGCGTACCGGTGCTGGGGGTGATAGATGCCGCCGGCCTGGCGCAGACCTTTGGTGCCCTGGCCTATGGCCTGGCCCACTACCGGCCGAGCCTGCCCTTCGCCGGGGTGCTGGCCAATCGCAGTGGCAGTCCACGGCAGACCCAGTTGATCCGCGGCAGCCTGCCGGAGGGTATGACCTTCTTCGGCAGCCTGCCGCGGGATGCCGGCATCGAACTGCCCAGTCGTCATCTCGGGCTGATCCAGGCCGATGAGGTCACCGACCTGGATCGCCGCCTCGACATGGCCGCCGATGCCCTGGGCGCCAGCTCCGACATCGAGCTGCCGCCGCCGGTGGCTTTTGCCGCGCCGGAGCCGACCGCCGTGGCGCCACTGTTGGCCGGCGTACGTATCGGCGTGGCGCGGGACGCGGCCCTGGCCTTCCTTTATCAGGCCAATCTGGATCTTCTGCGCGCCCTGGGCGCCGAGCTGACCTTCTTCTCCGCGTTGACGGACACCACCTTGCCAGCGGTGGATAGCCTCTATCTGCCCGGAGGCTATCCCGAGCTGCATCTGCAGGCGCTGTCCAACAACCTGGGCATGCGCGCGGCCATCCGCGCTCACCACGCCGCCGGCAAGCCGATCCTGGCCGAGTGCGGTGGCATGCTCTATCTGCTCGATGAACTGACCGACAAGGCCGGTGAGTCCGCCGCCATGCTCGGCCTGTTGCCGGGCAGCGCGCGGATGCAGGCGCGGTTGACCGCCCTGGCGTTGCAGTCGGTGGAATTCGAGCAGGGCACCCTGCGCGGCCACACCTATCACCATTCCGCCTTGGAGTCCCCGGAGGCGCCCTGGGCGCGCGGGCTGTGCCCCAATGGCAAGGCGGTCGCCGAGGCGGTCTACCGCGACGGTCGCCTTATCGCCAGCTATATTCACTTCTACCTGCCGTCGGCACCCGCCGCGGCCGCCGCGATGTTCAAGCCGTGACCACGACGCCCTATACCCCCGCCGAACGAGCCGCTGTCTACCGAGCCATCGCCGAGCGCCGCGACATGCGCCATTTCTGCGGTGGCGAGGTGCCCGCCGAACAACTGGCGCGCCTGCTGAGCGCGGCTCATCACGCGCCCAGCGTGGGGCTGATGCAGCCCTGGCGCTTCCTGCGCATCACCGATCCGACGCTGCGCCAGCGGTTGCACGAGCTGGTGGAAGAGGAGCGTCGTGCGACCGCCGAGGCCCTCGGCGAGCGTAGCGACGACTTCATGAAGCTCAAGGTGCAGGGCATTCTCGACTGCGCCGAGGTGCTGGTGGCCGCCCTCATGGACGGACGCGAAGCCCACGTCTTCGGCCGCCGTACCCTGCCGGAGATGGACCTGGCCTCGTTGTCCTGCGCCATCCAGAATCTCTGGCTGGCGGCGCGTTGCGAAGGCCTCGGCATGGGCTGGGTCTCGCTGTTCGAGCCCGACGCCGTGCGCAACCTGCTGGGGATGCCCGAGGGCTCCCAGCCGGCGGCCATTCTCTGCCTCGGACCGGTCGAGGCCTTCTATGAGCGGCCGATGCTGGAAGAAGAGGGCTGGCGTCAGGGCCGTCCCCTGGAAGAACTGGTCTTCGAGAATCGCTGGGGCCGGAAGCCATGATGCTGGCCTTCGCGGTGGTGGTCGGCATGTTGCTCGACTTCCTGCTCGGGGAGCCGCGCCGTGCTCATCCGCTGGTGCTGTTCGGGCGCTTCGCCGAAGGCCTGGAAGCGCGCTTCAATCCCGGTGGCCGTGGCTGGCGCAGTCACGGGGTGATGGCCTGGAGCCTCGCCGTGCTGCCCTGGGTGCTGTTCACCGCCTTGCTCTGCCAGCTGGGCTGGCTGGCCTGGATCATCCAGCCGCTGGCGCTCTACCTGGCCATCGGGCTGCGCAGCCTGGGCGAGCACGCCGAGCCGGTGGCACGCGCCCTGCAGCGCAACAACCTGCCCGAGGCGCAGCGCCGGGTCGGCTATCTGGTCAGCCGCGAGACCGCCGAGCTGGATCAGACCGCCGTGGCTCGCGCCGCCACCGAATCGGTGTTGGAGAATGGCAGCGATGCCGTCTTCGCCGCGCTGTTCTGGTTCGCCCTGCTCGGCGCGCCGGGCGTGGTGCTCTATCGCCTGGCCAATACCCTGGATGCCATGTGGGGCTATCGCACCCCGCGCCTGGAGCGCTTCGGCTGGGCTGCGGCGCGCCTCGACGACATTCTCAACTATATCCCGGCGCGTCTGGTCGCCCTGACCTACGCCGGACTCGGCCGTTTCTGGAACGCCATCGAATGCTGGCGCACCCAGGCGCCGCTGTGGGACAGCCCCAACGCCGGTCCGGTGATGGCGGCCGGTGCCGGTGCGCTGGGCGTGAGCCTGGGCGGCGCGGCGCGCTACCACGGTGAGTGGCACGAGCGCCCATTGCTGGGCCGTGGCCCCGCGCCGACCTTCCTGGCCATCACACGGGCGCTCAAGCTGGTCCGCCGTGGTGCCTGGTTGTGGACCGCGCTGATCGCCCTGGGAGGGTTGCTGCTTGCTTGAGCACGGCGGTCGATTGCGCCGGGCGGCGCATACCTATGACATCCCCTTGGGCGACTGGCTCGACCTGTCCACCGGCCTGGCGCCCTGGCCCTGGCCGCTGCCAGAGATCCCGGTGAGCGCCTGGGCACGGCTGCCGGAGCCCGACGATGGGCTTGTCGACGCCGCCTGCGCCTACTACCGCGCGCGCGCCGCCTTGCCGGTGGCGGGCTCCCAGGCCGCCATCCAGGCCCTGCCGACCCTGCGTGCGCACGCGCGCGTCGCGGTGCTGGCGCCCTGTTACGCCGAGCACGCCCTGGCCTGGCGTCACGCCGGGCACGAGGTACTGGAGCTGGATGAGGAGCAGATCGCGGCCGGACTCGATTCGCTCGACGTCCTGGTGGTGGTCAATCCCAACAATCCCACCGGACAGCGACTGACGCCCGCGCGGCTGCTGGACTGGCATGGCCGACTCGAACGCCGCGGTGGTTGGCTGGTGGTGGACGAGGCCTTCATGGACCCGACGCCTGGCCTGAGTCTGGCCCCCTACAGCGATCTGCCGGGCCTGGTCGTGCTGCGCTCCTTCGGCAAGTTCTTCGGCCTGGCCGGCCTGCGCCTGGGCTTCGTGCTCGCTACGTCCGATCTCCTGGCACGCCTCGACGAACACCTCGGTCCCTGGACGGTGAACGGCCCGAGTCGTCATCTCGCCCGGCAGGTGCTGGCGGATATCGCGGCTCACGAGCGTCAACGCGCGGCGTTGCTCCAGGCCGGCGAGCGGCTGGCGACGCTGCTCGCTGCCCACCACCTGCCGCCCAGCGGCGGGTGTGCCCTGTTCCAGCTGCTGCGCCGCCCGGACGCCGCCGCGCTGCATGAACACCTGGCGCGCCGAGCGATCTTCACCCGGCTGTTTCCCGACCTGAGTGCCCTGAGATTCGGCCTGCCGGCCGACGAGTGCGGCTGGCAGCGGCTGGACCAGGGCCTGGCCCGCTACCGGAGTTCCTCATGAGTACCTTGATGGTGCAGGGCACCACCTCCGACGCCGGCAAGAGCACCCTGGTGGCTGCGCTGTGCCGCTGGCTGTATCGCCAGGGCGTGAGCGTGGCGCCCTTCAAGCCACAGAATATGGCGCTGAACAGTGCCGTGACCGCCGATGGTGGTGAGATCGGGCGGGCCCAGGCCGTCCAGGCCCAGGCCTGCGGACTCGCCGCGCACACCGACATGAATCCGGTGCTGCTCAAGCCCAACACCGACGTCGGCGCCCAGGTGATCATCCATGGTCGCGCCGTCACCAGCATGGACGCCAAGGCCTACCACGCCTACAAGCCGATAGCCCGTGAAGCGGTGCTGGCTTCCCATGCACGGCTGGCGGCGCAGTATCGGGTGGTGCTGGTAGAAGGCGCCGGCTCGCCGGCCGAGATCAACCTGCGCCAGGGCGACATCGCCAACATGGGCTTCGCCGAGGCGGTGGATTGCCCCGTGCTGCTGGTGGCCGACATCGACCGCGGCGGCGTCTTCGCCCATCTGGTCGGCACCCTCGATCTGCTCGAACCCAGCGAGCAGGCGCGCGTCGCCGGCTTCGTCATCAATCGCTTCCGCGGCGACCTGGCCCTGCTGCAACCGGGCCTGGACTGGCTGGAAGCCCGTACCGGCAAGCCGGTGCTCGGCGTGCTGCCCTATCTGCACGACCTGCACCTGGAGGCCGAGGATCGCCTGGCTACCGGCCAGGTCGCCAAGCAGGGCCCGCGCCTGCGGGTGGCCGTGCCGGTGATGCCGCGGCTGAGCAACCACACCGATTTCGACCCGCTGCGCCTGCATCCCCAGGTGGAGCTGCTGTTCGTGCGCCAGGGCGAAGACCTGCCGGCGGCAGACCTGATCATCCTCGGCGGCTCCAAGAGCGTGCGCAGCGACCTGGCCTTCCTGCGGGCCCAGGGCTGGGACACGGCCATCGCCCGCCATCTGCGATACGGCGGCCGGGTACTGGGCATCTGCGGCGGTTTCCAGATGCTTGGCGAAAACATCGCCGATCCCCTTGGCCTGGAAGGTGCACCGGGTGATAGTACCGGTCTGGGGCTCTTGGCCATGACCACCGAACTGGCGGCGGAAAAGCAGCTGCGCAACGTGGGTGGCTGGCTGTGCGACGGCGGGGCCGCGGTCGTCGGTTACGAGATCCATGCTGGCGTCAGCCAGGGCCCGGCGCTGGAGCGCCCGGTGCTGCGCTTCGCCGATGGCCGGGCCGACGGCAGCCTCAGCGACGACGGCCAGGTGCTGGGTACCTATCTGCATGGCCTGTTCGAGTCGCCGGCCGCCAGTGTCGCCCTGCTGCGCTGGGCCGGTCTGGCCGAACCCGAGCAACTGGACTACCACGCCCTGCGCGAGCGCGATCTCGAGCGTCTGGCCGATCTGGTCGACCACCACTTGGACACCGGGCGCCTGCGCGCCCTCTGCGAGCTCTAGATGCGCGAACTCATCCTCGGTGGCGCTCGTTCCGGCAAGAGCGCCCTGGCCGAGCGCCTGGCCACCGAGTCCGGCCTTGCCGTCACCTACATCGCCACCGCCGGCGGCAGCGACGCCGAACTGGCCCGCCGCATCGCGCGTCATGCGGCGCGTCGCCCTGCGCACTGGGCGCTGGTGGAAGAGCCGCTGGCGCTGGCCGAACGGTTGCGCGCCCTGGCCGCGCCGGACGCCTGCCTGCTGGTGGATTGCCTCACCCTCTGGCTGACCAACCTGCTGTTGCTCGACGATCCCCAGCGCCTCGACCGCGCCTGTGCGGAATTGCTCGATGCCGTGCCGCAGTTGCCTGGCCGACTGATCTTCGTCAGCAACGAGACCGGCCTGGGCGTCGTCCCGCTGGGCGAGCTGACGCGGCGCTACGTCGATGCCGCCGGCGAATTGCACCAAGCCCTGGCCGCGCGTTGCGACCGCATGGTCCTGACCGTGGCCGGGCTACCCCTCACCCTCAAAGGAACCCCGCTATGAGCATGCCCTGGTGGCAAGGACCCTGCCGCCAACCCGATACCGCCGCCGCCGAGGCTGCGCGCCAGCGGCAGGCGGTCCTGACCAAGCCGAGCGGCTCGCTTGGCGACCTGGAGGCGCTGGCCATCCAGATGGCGGCCCTGCAGGGTACCCCCCGGCCCGTGCTGGAGCGCACCGCCATCGCCGTCTTCGCCGGCGACCACGGGGTGGTGGAGGAGGGCGTTTCGGCCTATCCGCAGGCCGTCACCGCCGAGATGGTGCGCAACTTCGTCCGCGGCGGGGCAGCCATCAGCGTGCTGGCCCGGCAACTCGACGCTACCCTGGAAGTGGTCAACCTGGGTACCGTTACGCCCCTGGAAGCGCTGCCGGGAGTGATCGACCTGCCGTTGGGTCCCGGCACCGCCAACTTCACCCTGACCGCCGCCATGACCCACGAGCAGTGCCAGGCCGCGCTGCAGGCCGGCCGCGATGCCGTGCTGCGCGCCCGGGCGCACGGCGCCGACCTGTTCATCGGCGGCGAGATGGGCATCGGCAACACCACTGCCGCCAGCGCCCTGGCCAGCGTGCTGCTGGATACCTCGCCCCAGGCCCTGGCTGGCCCGGGGACCGGCCTGGACGCCAGCGGCGTGGCGCGCAAGGTCGCGGTTATCCAGCGCGCCCTGCTGCGGCACGGCGAGGCCCTGCAGGACCCTTATGAATTGCTCCGCCGGTTGGGCGGCTTCGAGCTGGCGGCCCTGACCGGTGCCTACCTGACCTGCGCCCAGCAGGGTCTGCCGACCCTGGTGGACGGCTTCATCTGCTCGGTGGCGGCGCTCTGCGCCCTGCGACTGCAACCCGATACCCGCGACTGGCTGCTCTTCGCCCACTGTGGCGCCGAACCCGGCCATGCCGCCGTGCTGCTGGCCCTGGGCGGCGAGCCCATGCTGGACCTGGGTCTGCGCCTGGGCGAGGGCAGCGGCGCGGCCCTGGCGGTGCCGCTGTTGCAACTGTCCTGTCGCCTGCACAGCGAGATGGCCACCTTCGCCGAAGCCAGCGTCTCCGACCGTGCCCATGACTGACTGCTGGCTGCTGCGCCATGGCGTCACCGAAGGTCCGGAGGGCTTTCGCGGCCGCCTCGATCCGCCGTTGTCGCAGCAGGGCTGGGCGCAGTTGCGCGAGGCCGTTGCCCTGCAGCCGCCGTTCGCCCTGATCCTGAGTTCACCCCAGCAGCGCTGCGCACGCTTCGCCGAGTGGCTGGCGGCGGAGCAGGGCGCCGACCTGGTGCTGGAGACCGATCTGCGCGAGCTGGATTTCGGCGAGTGGGAAGGGCGTAGCGCCGCCGACCTGATGCAAGACCAGGCCGAGTCCCTCGGACTGTTCTGGGCCGATCCCTATGCCCATACCCCGCCCGGGGGCGAGCCGGTGGCCGCCTTCGCCGAACGGGTGCTGGGCGCCGTGGCGCGCTGGCGGCCGCGGCTGCACGGGCGGCGTAGCCTGATCGTCACCCACGGCGGCGTGATCCGCCTGCTGTTGGCCCGCCAGCGCGGTCTCGCGCCCAGGGACCTGCTGCAGGTCGAGGCCCCTTACGCGACTCTCCAAGCGCTGACGCTGGAGCCCTGCTGATGCCCTTGCCATTGCTGATCGCCGTGCAATTCCTCACCCGCCTGCCGGTTCGCCTGCCGGGGCTGCCGCCGCCGGAGGCCGTGGGCCGCTCCGTGCTCTGGTATCCGGTGGTGGGCCTGCTGCTGGGGGGACTGCTGAGCCTGATCGCCTGGTCGGGGGCGGCGGGTGGGGTTTTCCTGCAGGCGACGCTCGCGCTGGCCGGTTCGGTAATGCTTACCGGCGGCCCGCACCTGGACGGCCTGGCCGATACCGCCGATGCCTGGGTCGGCGGCTATGGCGACCGCGAGCGCACCCTGGCGATCATGAAGGATCCCGCCTGTGGCCCCATGGGCGTGCTGGCGCTGCTGCTGACCCTGCTGCTCAAATGGAGCGCCCTGGTCGTGCTACTGCCACAGTCGTCCGCCAGCCTGTGGCTGGCCGCCCTGGCCGGGCGCCTGGCGCTGCCCTGGCTGCTGTTGACCACACCCTACGTCCGCCCGGGCGGACTCGGTGAACTGCTCAGTCGCCACCTGCCGCGGGCGACCCTGCGCGGGGTATTGCTCGGCGGCGTGGCGCTGCTGCTGGCGTTGCCCCTCGGCGGATTCGCATTGATCGCCACCGCCGCGGTTGCGCTGCTTGGTCGCCGGGCCCTCCGCCAGCGCCTGGGCGGCACCACCGGCGACACCGCTGGGGCCCTGCTGGAGCTATGTGAAACCGGGGTACTGGTCATGCTGGCCCTGGTGGTGCGGTGAAATAGCCGGCGTAACTGTGAGATGGCGGGAAGTTTGCGGCCTTGCGCCTTGAAGGTTGCCGCCTTTACCGCTAAGAAGGCCTGTGGTATCGCCCTCGTGCGACCGCCACCCAGACACGCGCGGGTCCAGAGGGAGTCGTCGTCAGCAGGACAAGGAGCCCTAATGCCCGGTGCGTATTCGCGCGCGGATTCGGCCACGGAGATTGCCGCCGAGCCCCGCTTTCGTTTCAAGCCTCGCAGCCTGTTCGCCAAGTTTCTTTTGGCCTTCATCCTGGTGGATGCCCTGGGCACCACGCTGTTCACCCTGCACAGCTATCGTCAGGCACGCGACGCCAGCAGCCAGAGCATCGACTACCGGTTGATGAGCGCAGCCCTGGCATTGCCCGAGATCCTCGGCGAGGACTACCTGGCACAATTGCAGGACCCCACGCAGGCCGACCCGCAGCGCTATCACCGTACCCTGGTGACCCTCGATCGCTATGCGCAGAAGGCTGGCCTGGCGGCGCTCTACGCCTTCGTCGAGGACGGCGACGAGTTCCGCTTCATCATGGATTCGGCCAGCGAAGAGGATATCCGCATCGGCTACTACGGCAACTATCGCCAGGTCTACGACCAGGCGCCGCCGGAGCTGCGCGCGGTATTCACCGATCACCAACCCCGGTTCGCCGAATACCAGGATGGTTTCGGTAACTTTCGTTCGCTGTTCCTGGCCGTTCCCGGCCGGGACGGGCAAGTAGTCGTCATAGGGGCGGACATGTTCATGGAAGGCATAGCAGCGGCGGAGCGCTCGGCGCTGCTGGAATCGCTGCTCATCGGGGTGCTCATCTTCGCCCTGGGTGCGCTGGTCGCGCGCATCCTGGCGGGAGCGCTCAATCGCTACCTGTTGCGCCTCGGACAGGCCACCGAGCGCATCGCCGACGGCGACTACCAGCTCGGTCTCAAGGAAGGGCGAGATCCGGTGGGCCGCCTGGGGCGCGCCATGAACCAGATGGGCGCCGCCCTGGCCGCCCGGGAGCGCCGCATCAGCCAGCTGGCGTTCCGCGACATGCTGACCCGGCTGCCCAACCAGACGCGCCTGGTGCTGGAGATCCGCCAGCGCATCGAGCAGGCGCCTGCGGGGCGCTTCGCCGTGCTGCTGCTGGATGTCGCCAACTTCCGCAATATCAACGAACTGCTCGGCCAGGAGGGCGGCGACAAGATCCTGCGTCATCTGGCCCGGCGTCTCAGGGTAGCCGCGCCGGAGGAGAACGGTGTGGCCCGGATCGGCGCCGATACCTTCGTGCTCCTGTTGCCCTGGTTCGATGCCGGCTCCGCCGAGGCGGCGCTGCTCTCCCTGCGCAACCTGGTGGAAAAACCGGTCATCAGCGGCAACCAGCGCCTTTCCCTGCGCATCACCTTCGGCATCGCCTGCTATCCCGAGCATGGCGAGGGTGCCGAGGCGCTGCTGGCCAATGCCGAGACCGCCCTGCAGGAAGCCCGGCGGCGACAGCTCCCCTATGCCTTCCACGACCCGGACCAGGAGCGCCAGCGCCAGCTCGGCATCGCCCTGCTCGATGCCCTGGACCTGGCCGTGGATCACGATCAGTTGCGCCTCTACCTACAGCCGAAGATCTCGCTGGCGGACGGTCGCATCGCCGGTGCCGAGGTATTGATCCGCTGGCAGCACCCGGAACTCGGCCTGCTCGGGCCGGACGTCTTCGTCGGCATCGCCGAGCAGAGCCGCAAGATCTGCGACATCACCCTCTGGATACTGGAGCGCTGCATGCGGCTGCAGCGCGCTTGGCCGCTGGGCTCGCTCACGCTCAACGTCAACCTGTCGCTGCTGGATCTCGAGCATCCGGCCTTCATCGGCCGCATCGGCCGCCTGCTCGACGATACCGGCGCCATCGCCCAGAGCTTCTGCCTGGAGATCACCGAGTCGCGTGCCATGAGCAATCCGGTCCAGGTGCTCGACTGCCTGCGGCAACTCAAGGCGATGGGCTTCGAACTGGCCCTGGACGACTTCGGCGCGGGCCATTCCTCGCTGGCCTGCCTGAGCAGCTTTCCCATCGACGAATTGAAGATCGACAGGCAATTCATCGAGCACTCCCAGCTGCCGGGCGATCAGGAAGTCATTCGCCTGCTGGTCCAGCTGGGTCAGCTGCGCGGGCTGCGAGTGGTGGCAGAAGGGGTGGAGACACCGGAGGCTGCTGCCTTGCTGGCGGCCTTGGGCTGCGACCAGTTGCAGGGCCTGCTGGTGGCCGGCCCCATGCCCTGGGAGACCTTCGAGGCCTGGTACGCCGCGCACCAGGGGCGCTGGGCGGTGCCCGCCTGACAGCGCTCAGGGCTGGCTGACCGCTGCTCCGCCAGGGCAGGCCACCGGCGGCCGTGTAGGGATGTCGCCGTGGCGGTCGCCAGCGGTGATCTGGGCCTGACGCTGGAGCCCTGGCGCCGGGCGGAGTGATCGCCATGGTCGGAGTGCTGGACGGCTTCCAGCTGCAGGTCCTGCGCGACGCTGTTCGCCAAGCGGGCTCGCATCCAGGGCGTCGGCGTGGGTAGCCGTCGGGGACTGGAAGACCTGGTGCGCTGGATCGACCAGGCAGGCATCACGCCCGTGGTGGGGGCCGAATACGCCCTGGCCGATCTACCTGCGGCCCTGGCGCATCTGGCCCGCGGCGCCTTCGGCAAGGTGGTGGTGCGGATGGCGTGAGCCGAACAGCACGAAGCCGCCTCGCGGCGGCCTCGTGGCGGCGGACCCCGGTGCTTAGAAGCGGTAGGTCAGCTGGGCACCCAGGCCATGGGCGCTGTTGTCGTACTTGGCGTTGTAGCCACCGCGCAGGGCGTCGGGCGCCCGGTTGACCTTGACGTTGTCTTCCCACAGGTAGGCGTAGGCCACGTCGATGGTCATCTCCTTGGTCGGGGACCAGCCCGCGCCCAGGGAGAAGGTCTTGCGATCGCCCACCGGGACGCGCACGTTGCGGTCGGCGTTGTCCACCGGGGACGGGTCGAGGGCCATGCCGGCGCGCAGCACCCACTGCGGATTCAACTGGTAGGCGGCACCCACGGCGTAGGACCAGGTGTCCTTCCAGTTGAATTCCTCGGTGATCTCGCCCAGGCGATTGCCGATTGGAGCTGGCAGGGAGGGGGTACCTTCGTTCTCGACGGTGATGGCGTCCAGACGACTCCAGCGCGTCCAGGTGGCACCGGCATAAAGGGTCCAGTCGTTGTTCAGCCGATAGGTGAAGGAGGCGTCGGTGCTTTCCGGCAGGGTCAGGTCCAGGCCGCCATCGTACTTGCCGTTGAGCCGGCTGAGGATGGAGTTGAAGGCCGGGACGGCGCTGCCGGCGCCGCTGACTTCGGTATGGCCCTTGAGCTTGTAGCTGACCTTGGAGTGGTAGGTCAGGCCGAAGGTCAGGTCGTCGGTCAGGTCGGCCAGGACGCCCACGTTGTAGCCATAGGCGGTGTCGTCGCCCTCGACCTTGACCTGGGCATCGCCGCCACCGAAGGCGCCGGCGCTCAGGTTGCTGTTCAGCTTGCCTTCGATGCGGTTGATGGTCGGGCCGAAGCCGACCGAGACCTTGTCGGTGATCTTGTAGCTGACGGTGGGCTGCACGGTGATGACTTCCACCTTGCTCGCCTGGCCCTGGTAGCGACCCTGGAAGGCGTGTTCGTAGTTGCTGATCAGCGCATAGGGCACATAGACGCCCAGGCCGAAGTGCAGGCGGTCGTCGACCGGGGTCACGAAGTAGCCGAAGGGCACCACCGAGTTGGGCACCATGTCGCCATCGTTGCTGCCAGGCACCTGCTGACCATTGGCGTAGCGGGCGTTGACGTCCTTGATGTCCACCTTGGCATGGATGTAGGCGCCGCCCACGGACACCTCACGACCCAGGCGCGACATGCCGGCCGGGTTGCCATAGATGGTGGAGGCGTCCTGCGCGGAAGAAGAGCGTCCGGCGAAGGAGGTGCCCATGCCGCTGACGCTTTGTTCGTTGATGGCCAGGCCGTTGGCCAGTGCATAGCCGGAAGCGCTCGAGACGGCCAATGCAAGTAGGGTGAGTTTTATTGTTTTCATGCTCTTGCAGCTCCATTGAAAGGCGAGAAGCGCTTGCCTCCGCGGATTCCCAAGTCCGAGTGAGTACTTGCGCACACTCTGCTTTTAGCAGGCCCCGCTTACGAATACAAAAAAAACTATTCGGTCACGTTTGGTCCGGTGGGTTCATCGCGCGTTCATCCGACGAACCCGCCCGGAAAGACGCCGAAAGGCCCGGCGCGCTGGCTCAGGCGAAGCCCACGATGGAGGCCGATGCCGGCCGGCTGGGTGGCTTATACTGTCGGCTCTCTTGCCTGGAGTGAGCCCTTGACTTCCACCCCCCACTGGATTCGCGACGACGCCTCGCTGGCTGCGCTCTGCCAGCGTTGCCTGACCTTGCCCTTCATCGCCCTCGACACCGAATTCATGCGGGTCGACACCTTCTATCCCAAGGCCGGCCTGATCCAGATCGGCGACGGTGAGCAGGCCTACCTGGTCGATCCCCTGTGCATCGATGACTGGACGCCCTTCGCTGGGTTGCTGGAAGACGCCGCTGTGGTGAAGGTGCTGCACGCCTGCGGTGAAGACCTGGAAGTGTTGCTGCGTTTGACCGGCAGCCTGCCGCAGCCGCTGTACGACACCCAGTTGGCAGCGGCCTACCTGGGCCTGGCGCACTCCATGGGCTATTCGCGGCTGGTCGCCGAGGTGCTGCAGATCGATCTGCCCAAGGACGAGACTCGCTCCGACTGGCTGCAACGACCCCTGACGCCCCTGCAGGAACGCTACGCCGCGGCCGATGTGACCTATCTGGTCGACGTCTACCACTACCTGGACGCGCGCCTGGATGACCAGCGCCGCACCTGGCTGCTGGAAGACGGTGCCGAGCTGGTGGCCAACCTGCGTCGCACCAGCGATCCCTGGGAGGCCTATCGCGAGGTCAAGCTGGCCTGGCGGCTGTCGCGCCAGCAACTGGCGGTGTTGCGGGTGCTCTGCCACTGGCGCGAGGTCACCGCCCGCGAGCGCGACCAGCCCCGTAACCATGTGCTGCGCGAGCGCTCGCTGTGGCCCCTGGCGCGTTTCCAGCCCACGGACAAACAGGCCCTGGCACGTATCGACGACATGCATCCGCGCACCGTGCGCCAGGATGGCGATACCCTCCTGCAATTGATCGCCGAGGGCGCTGCCACACCCGCCGAGCAGTGGCCGGAGCTGCAAGGCGAGCCCTTGCCCCATGAAGTGTCGCCGCTGCTCAAGGCCCTGCGCGCCATCGGCGAGCGTGACGCCGAGGCGCTCGGCATGGCACCCGAGCTGATGCTGCGCAAGAAGGTGCTCGAAGCCCTGCTGCGCACCGGTTGGCCCGATGGCGAATACCGCCTGCCCGACAACCTCCGTGGCTGGCGTCGCGAGCGCTTCGGCCAGGCCCTTCTCGATCACCTGCAGGCGCAACGCACCACGGATGCGCCCCTGGAAGACACCCCATGAAACTGCTCTGCTCCATCTACCGCAGCCCGCGCAAGCCGGAAATGTACCTCTATGTCGACAAGCTCAAGGGCCTGAAACTTGTCCCCGAGGGGCTGCTCACGGCCTTCGGCCCCCCGGCTCTGGCCTTCGAGTTCGTGCTGACCCCGGAGCGCAAGCTGGCGCGGGAAGACGTCGCCAAGGTCCTCGAGAACATCGAGCAGCAGGGCTACCATCTGCAGATGCCGCCGCCTCCCGAGAGCGATGACTACGTCGAGCATCTGCCCGAAGAACTGCTGCGGCTCAACGATCCGCTATGACGGCCGTCCTGCTGCTGGAGCACGAGCCAGCCGGCTATCTCGACGCCTGGCAGGCATTGGCACCCGGCCTCGACCTGCGGGTGGCCCGGGATCAGGTCGAGGCCGAGCGCCTGGCTGGCGGAGCGTGCTATTGGTTGGGGCAGCCTGACCGGGCGGCGGACTTGCTGCGCCGTGGCGCCAAGCCGGCCTGGCTGCAGTCGACCTGGGCCGGCTATGCGCCGCTGCTGGCGGCGGACCTGCCGTGCGACTACCGCTTCAGCCGCGCCGTGGGGCTGTTCGGCCAAAGCATCGGCGAATACGTCCTGACCTATCTGTTGCAGCATGAGCGCCAAGTGGCTGCGCGTCAGCTCAGCCAGCGCGAGCGTCACTGGGACACCCGGGCGCCAGGTACCCTGGCTGGACGCCGGCTGTTGCTGGTAGGCGCCGGCGACATCGGCCAGGACATCGCTCGGCTGTTCGCGCCCTTCGGCCTGAGCATCACCGGCGTCGCCCGCAGTGCGCGGACGATCCCGGGTTTCGCGCGGGTCGTACCGCTGACGGCCTTGCAGGAAGCAGCGGCCGACGCGGATTTCGTGGTCAACCTGCTGCCGGACAGCGCCAGCACTCGGGATCTCTATGACGCGGACTTCTTCGCGGCCCTGCCCGAGGGAGCCCTGTTCATCAACGCCGGGCGTGGCACCAGTGTGGTGGACGCCGCCTTGATCACGGCGTTGGAAAGCGGCCAGTTGGCCGGGGCGGTGCTGGACGTGTTCCGCCAGGAGCCGCTGCCGGCCGAGCATCCCTTCTGGCAGACGCCCAACCTGCACCTCACCGCCCATGTCGCCGGACCCACGCCGCCCGCGGCGGCTGTCCGGTTGTTCCTCGACAATCTCCAGCGCCTGCGACAGGGGCAACCCCTGCGCGGCGCCGTCGAGCTCGCCGCTCAGCCGAAGGTGTAGGGGCCGGCCACCGCCAGCTCCTCGACGGTCAGGCGTGGGCTGGGCAGCTCGCGCCCCTGCAAGGACTCCGGCAGGCTGGTCTTGTCGCCCAGCTTGCCGATGGCCACCGCCAGCTCGACCTTGAACGAGGCCGGCACCTTGAGTTCGCGCTGGATGCCTTCGCGGTCGATCCCGGCCATGCCGTGGGCGTGCCAGCCGGCGTTGGTCGCCTGCAGCGCCAGATAGGCCCAGGCCGCACCCGCATCGAAGCTGTGGCTGGGGAAGGGCACTTCCTCGCCGCTGCCGGCGCGGGTATGGGTGGTCTTCGACAGGATGATCACCAGGGCCGAGGCGTGCTGGGCCCAACCGCGATTGAATTCGGCCAGCAGGCTCAGGAACAGCTCCCAATGCGCATCGCCGCGGCGGGCGTAGAGGAAGCGCCAGGGCTGGGCATTGAAGGCCGAGGGCGCCCAGCGGGCGGCTTCGATGAAACCGAGCAGCGTCTGTTCGTCGATTTCGACCGGCGCGAAGGCGCGTGGCGACCAGCGCTGCACGAATTGCTCATCGACGGGGTATTGCGGGGTACGGCTGGTGCTGGTCATGGGATCACCGGGTGGGACAAAGGTTAGCCCTGCACGGTAATCCGGCCGGGCGGAGTCGACAAGGGCGCGAACGGTGCTTGGCGCTCGCGGCGTGCGGCACTAGACTGCGCGCCCCCTTTCCTTGCCACGATCTCTGCCATGGCCGCCATCACCCAGCCGTTCTGGAAGCGCAAGACCCTCGACCAGCTCGATGCCCAGGAATGGGAGTCGCTGTGCGACGGCTGTGGCCTGTGCTGCCTGCAGAAACTGGAAGACGAAGACGACGGCGCCGTCTACTACACGCGCATCGCCTGCAAGCTGCTGGATCTCAAGACCTGCCAATGCAGCCGCTATGCCGAGCGTACCCGCTTCGTACCCGACTGCATCCAGCTCACCCCGGCCCAGGCCGACCAGTTCGCCTGGCTGCCACCCACCTGCGGCTATCGCCTGGTGGCCGAGGGCAAGGACCTGCCCGAGTGGCACCCGCTGATCTGCGATGACCGCGAGGCAGTGCACAAGGCCGGCATCTCCCAGTCCGGCCGCATGCTCAGCGAGACCCAGGTGGCCGAGGATGATTGGGAAGACTATCTGATCTTCCGCGCCGGCTAAGCGCCACTGGCGGCTCAGGCCTGCGCGACACTCAGCATCAACGGCGACGCCAGACCGGCCGCGCGATGACAGCGCACCTCCACCTGGGATGCCGGCAGTAAGGCCTGGGGCCTTTCGCAACCGGCGCCTGCCTGCGGACAGCGATCCCGAAAGAAGCAGCCACTCGGCAGTACCCGGTTGCCCGGCAACTCGGTACGCTGGGCGGCGACATCGCCCGTGAGCGGCTGATCCAGCCGCGGCACCGCTTCCAGCAAGAGCCGGGTATAGGGATGGCTGGGGTGCTCCAGCACCTCTGCCGCCGCCCCCAATTCGACGATCTGTCCCAGGTACATCACCGCCACCCGGTCGGCCAGGTGGCGCACCACCGAGACGTTGTGGGAGATCAGCACGAAGGTCAGGCCGCGTTCGCGTTGCAGCTGGGCCAGCAGGTTGAGGATCTGGGCCTGCACCGAGATGTCCAGGGCCGAGGTGGGCTCGTCGAGAATGATGACGTCCGGGTCCGATGACAGCGCCCGGGCGATGGCGATGCGCTGGCGCTGGCCGCCGGAGAACTGGTGCGGGTAGCGATCCAGGTATTCGGGACGGATACCGACCTGCACCGCCAGGCGTTCGGCGACGGTGCGCAGTTCCCTGGTGGAGCGGCGACCCCGTACCACCAGCGGCTCGGTGATCAGCTTCCACACCGGCAGCCGCGGATCTAGCGAGGATTGCGGGTCCTGGAAGACGATCTGGATGTTGCGCTCGCCACGGGCCGTGCCGGCGAGGGTGCCGCTCACCGGCTCGACCAGCCCCATCAGCACCTGGGCCAGGGTGCTCTTGCCGCAGCCGGATTCACCGAGCACACCCAGGGTCTCGCCGGAAAAGAGCCGCAGGTCGATGCCGTTGAGGACATGGGCCTGGCCCTTGGTGCGTCCGAGCCAGTCGCGGCCCACTGGATAGCGAACTTCGACGCCGCTGAGTTCCAGCAGCGGTACGGCGGGCGGAGCAAGGGTGTTCATGCCGGGGCGTCCTCCGCCTGCAGCCAGCAGGCGCTCAGGTGATCGGGGGTGTCCGTCGCTAGCAGCGCGGGGCGCGTCTCGCAGCGCTCATGGCGGCGACTGCAGCGATCCTTGAAGCTGCAGCCGCTGGGCAACTGGGCCAGGTTGGGCACCTGTCCGGGGATGCTGGCGAGGTCGCTGCCCGGTATCGCCTTTTCCGGCAGGCAGGCCATCAGGCCCTGGGTATAGGGGTGCCGGGGTGCCTGCATGACTGCCGCGGTAGCCCCCTGTTCGACGATGCCGCCGGCGTACATCACATAGACGCGGTCGCAGAATTGCGCGACCAGGGCCATGTCATGGGTGATCAGCAGGATGGCGGTGCCCCGGGCCCGGGCCTTCTCGCGTAGCAGGAGCAGCACCTGGCGTTGCACCGTGACGTCCAGCGCCGTGGTCGGCTCGTCGGCGATCAGCAGATGTGGATCGCAGGAGAAGGCCAGGGCGATCATGATGCGCTGGCGCATGCCGCCGGAGAGCTCGAAGGGATAGCGCTCGAGGATCTGCTCGGGGTCGGCGATGTGCATGTCCTTGAGCAACTCGATCGCCTTGGCGCGGGCCTGGGCGGCATCCAGCGCGGTATGGCGGCGAATCACGTCCAGCAACTGGCGACCGATGCGCCGCGTTGGATTGAGCGCGGTCATCGGCTCCTGGAAGATCATCGCCGCCTCGCGGCCGCGGACCTCCATCAGTTGGCGCTCGCTTAAGGCGAGCATGTCGTGGCCCACCAGGTTGACGCTGCCGCCGGTGACCCGGTAGCTGCCGAGTGGTAACAGGCCCAGGGTGAGCATGGCGGTGACCGACTTTCCGGAGCCGGACTCACCCACCACGCCGACGATCTCGCCGGGGGCCACGCTCAGGCTGACGCCGTTGAGCGCCTTGGCGCTGCTGCGAAAGCCGGGGAACTCCAGGTTCAACTGGTCGATGTGCAGTACGGGCTGGCCCATGTCATTTGCCCTTTTGGCGAGGATCGAGCAGATCGCGGATGCCATCGCCCAGCAGGTTGAAACCGATGGCGGTGACCAGGATCGCCAGGCCCGGGAAGGTCGAGTACCACCACTGGTCGAGGATGAAATTGCGGCCGCTGGCGACCATCACCCCCCATTCCGCGGTGGGTGGCTGGGCGCCCAGGCCGATGAAGCCCAGTGCCGAGGCCATGAGGATGGCGTTGCCGATGTCCAGGCTGAACTGCACCAGCAGCGGCGGCATTGCGTTGCGCGCCACGTGCCAGTGCACCAGGTGCCACTTGCCGGCACCGAAGGTGCGCGCCGCCTGCACATAGGCCAGTTGGCGGATGCTCAGGGTCTGACCGCGCGCCAGACGGACATAGAAGGGGATGCGCACCAGGGTGATGGCCAGCATGGCATTGAACAGGCTCGGCCCGAGGGCGGCCGCCAGCGCCATGATCAGCACCAGCGACGGCACCGAGAGGATGATGTCCATCAGGCGCATCATCAGGCGGTCGAAGGCGCCGCCGACGATGCCCGACAGGCAACCGAGCAGGCCGCCAAGGGCGCAGGCGGCGAAGGCCACGAAGAGGCCGACGCCCACCGACTGGCGACTGCCGTAGATCACCCGACTGAGCAGGTCACGGCCCACCTCGTCGGTACCGAACCAGTGCAGGGCGCTGGGCGCCTGCAGGCGGGCGGTGAGTTTCAAGGCGTTGGGCTGATAGGGCGCCAGCCAGGGCGCGGCGACCATGCACAGCAGCACCAGCAGGGTGATCAGCAGGCCGGTGAGCATCAGCGGATTGCGGCGGATGCGCCAGGCCAGCCAGGCGAGTTGCTCCCGCCAGCCGGGGCGCGAAGCGGTCAGGGTCGTCATGCTAGTTCACCTTGCCGATGCGGGGATCGACCAGCCGGTAGAGCAGATCGATGAAGCGGTTGAGCAGGACGTAGATGAAGGACACCACGATGGCGAAGCCCATGACCGCCGGGAAATCCAGCGCCTGGATCGACTTGACCACATAGGCGCCCATGCCCGGCCAGGCGAACACGGTCTCGGTGAGCACCGCGCCATAGAGCAGGTCGCCTAAGGCCAGGCCGATCACCGTGATGGAGGGAATCAGCGCGTTGGGCAGCGCATGGCGCAGCACCACGGTGGTCTGCGACAGACCATAGGCGCGGGCGGTGCGGATGTAGTCCTCGCCCAGCTGTTCGAGCATGGCGCCGCGGATCTGCCGGGTGATGACGCCCAGGTTGACGAAGGCCAGGGTCAACGCCGGCAGCAACAGGTGCCTGGCCGCGCTGACGAAGCCGGTGAGATCCCCCGCCAGCAGGGTGTCGATGAGGTAGAAGCCGGTCACCGTCGGTGGTGGCGTCAGTCCCTGGTCCAGGCGCCCGCCGCCGGGCAGCCAGCCGAGGTGCCCGTAGAACAGCACGATCAGCCCCAGACCCAGCCAAAAGGCCGGGGTGGAGATGCCGGCCACCGCCAGGGTACGGCTGATGTGATCGATCCAGCGGTTGTTGTAGACCGCCGAGAGCACGCCTAGCGGCACACCGATCAGGATCGACAGCAGCAGCGCGGCCAGGGCCAGCTCCAGGGTGGCCGGGAAGAACAGCTGCAGGTCTTCGAGCACCGGGCGATGGGTGCGGATCGACTGGCCCAGATCGCCCTGCAGCAGGTCCCCCATGTAGCGGAAGTATTGCTGGTAGAGCGGCAGGTCCAGGCCCAGCTGCTGACGGATGCCGGCGACGATTTCATCGCTGGCACGCTCGCCGGCGATCAGCCGTGCCGGATCGCCCGGGATCAGGTGGGAGATGACGAAGGTGATCAGGGACACCCCGATCACCACGATGAGGATATCGGTCAGCTGCTTGCGCAGCAGATGGAAGAAGGCCATGGCACACCTCGCGAGGCGGGTGCCGGAGCGCGCCGGCACCCGTCGCCCTTACTTGGACATCGCAGCGAAATCGAAGACCTGCTCGAGCATGGGGTTGAACACGTACCCCTTGACCGTGGCGCGCATCGGCACCGTGTAGGCCTTCTGGTAGAGATAGGCGTAGGCGGCGTCGCCCACCACGATCTTCTGGGCTTCCTGGTACAGCGCCTTGCGCTGGGCCACGTCGCTGACGCTGGCGGCGTCGCGCAGCAGCTGGTCCACCTTGGGATTGCTGTAGAAGGAGCGGTTGCCCGCCAGGCCGGCATTGCTGCTGTCGAACCAGAAATTCATGAACATGTAGGGATCGGCGAAGTCCGGACTCCAGTTGCCGATGGCGACGTCGAAGTCGCCCTTGCCCAGACGTTCGCGGAAGGTGGCGTTGGCCAGCTTCTCCATCTTGAGGTTGACGCCGAGGGTGCTCAGGCCCGCCTGCAGGGTCAGGCCGATGGGCTCCCAGGCCGGGTCCTTGTCCGAGTAGAGGAACTGTAGCTCCCGCACCTTGGGCGCCTTGCCCAGGGCGGCCTGGGCGGCTTCCAGGTCCTGCTTGGGCAGCGGCAGGCTCGGATCGTGGCCCCACATGCCGTCCGGGATCGGACCGTTCATGAGCTTGGCCTTGCCCATGGCGATGCCTTCGACGATGCCCTGGTAGTCCAGGGAGTCGACCACCGCCTTGCGCGCGTTGACGTCGTTCAGGGGCGCGCGCCTGTTGTTGAGATAGAGGTAGGTCACCCGCAGCGAAGGATAGGCGGTGGTGACGAAACCGGACTTCTGCGCCAGGGCCTTGACCTGGTCTTCGGGCAGGTCCTCGATGATGTCCAGGTCGCCCTGTTCCAGCTGCAGGCGCCGCACCGAGGGCTCGGCGATGATGCGGATCACGACCTGCTTGAGCGTCGGTGTCTGGCCGGCGTAGTGCGGGTTGGGCTCCAGGGTCAGCGACTGGCCCTTCTGCCAGGCGGCCAGGCGATAGGCACCGGAGCCGGCGGTGTGGCCGGCCAGCCAGGCGTCCACGTCCTTGCCATGGGTGCTGGCCACCTTGGGGTTGATCACGCTGGCACCGTCGTGGGCCAGGGCGAAGAGGAAGGGGGCGAAGGGTTTCTGCAGGGTGAACTTCACCGTCTGCGGGTCCACCACGGTGACCGTCATGTCCGCCGGGAAGATGCTGGACGGGCCCTGCTTGAGCTTCATCAGGCGTTCGATGGAGAACTTGACCGCCTCGGCGGTGACCTCGCTGCCGTCATCGAACTTGTTGCCGGGCTTGAGGGTAAAGGTCCAGACCAGGTTGTCCGGGGATACGGTCCAGCCGCTGGCCAGGTCGCCCTCCACGTCGGTGCTGCCCTTGCCGTCTTCCACCTTGTAGCGCATCAGGCGCTGGTAGGCCGGGTAGGTCACGGTCCAATCGTTGTTGTCGAAGGTCACGCCCGGGTCGACGGTCTGCAGATCCGCCGGCTTGCCGATGACCAGGGTGTCGGTAGCGGTGGCGCTGGCCGGTTGCCAGGCGCCGAGGCCCAGCAGGGAAACCAGGGCGAGCAGGCGGGACGCCGATGAAACGTGAGTGCGCGAAGACGAGAACATGCCGGTACCTCGGATTGTTTGGGTTTGTAAGAGCCTGTTCAAAGTCTCGCGAGCTAGAGCCAAACAAGGCGAAAATGGCTGAGGAAGCGGAGTTTACGAGTGGTAAATGAGCATTCCGAAGCCATTTTCAACGCGGTTTGGCCGACGCGCAGCAGCCTTTGGGCAGGCCTAAGGGTGTTTCGGCAGTGGGCAAGGCGGTCGAGCGAAGAGCTCGCGGCGCCGGATTCGAACGACCCGGTCGCCAGCAGGATCAGTTCAGCAGGGCGGCGAGCTCCTCCTGACTGAGATGGTGGTAGTCGATCAGCGCATAACGACGGGCGTCGGGCAATTCGAAGTGCCACCACTCGCTGGGGATGAAGGTGAAGCCGGCGCTCTGCATGATGCCCAGCAGCAGCAGGCGGTTGCGCTGGGCGGCGGCGGGCAGCGTCGGATTGAACAGGTGCGACAGCTCGCGCATGTCGTCGAAGCCGGTACCCATGTCCAGCGGCTCACCGGCCTCGTCGAGTAGGGTCACGTCCACGGCCACGCCGCGGCTGTGGTGCGAACCCTGCGCCGGATCGCTCACGTACTGGGCGTCGGGCAGCACCCGCCACAGCAGTTGCTGGGCATAGGGCGGACGATAGGCATCCAGCACCTGCAGGCGCAGACCGGCCTGTTGCGCCAGTTCGCTGGCGCGTTGCAGGCGGGCCGCGGCGTCCCGGTGCAGCAGGCAGTGGGCGTCCTGGTAGAGCACGCGGCCGGCCAGGTTGTCGGCGGTCGCATAGACCAGGTGGATGGCTACGCCATAGTGGTCGGCGTCGATCTCGACGAGTTCCGGATGATTCACGGTACGGGATGCTTCCTTGGAGTAAAGAGAGATGCCGGGGCTCATTCGAATTGCCCGAAGCGCTGCTGCAAGGCGCGGTTGCTCGCCAGGCGCTGTTCCAGGTCGTCGCCGGAGCGATCCGCCACCGCCGACACCAGCAGGTTCAGCAGGCAGGCCAGGGGCGCCACGGAGTCCCAGAACTGGCCGACCTCCAGGCGCAGTTGCAGCAGGTCGGCCGGATAGTCCCGGGCCCAGGGGCAGTGGTAGTCGGTGATCAGCGCCATGGGTAGCTCGGCGTCGCGGGCGGCTTCGCATAGCTTGCGGGTCACGCTGGAGTAGGCGCGGAAGTCGGCCACCACCAGATAGGGCCGGGCGAAGCCACTGTTGAAGATGTCGGCGTAGGTGCCGGACAGGCCGTCGACGTAGAAGGCCTTGGGGCGGATGTATTCCAGCAGGCTGTGGAAACTGCCGAGCACGCCACGGGTGGTCTGGATGCCAGCGATGAACACGGCATCGGCGTCGGTCAGCTGCTGCACCACCTGCTCGAACACCGGACCGCGGGCCAGCTGATAGACGTCCTCGATGGCGGCGAGCTCGGCGGCCAGGGAGCGATCCAGGGCATCGCTGCGTCCGCTCTGCTGGCGAAAGGCGCTGAAGCGATCGGTGATGCGCCAGGCTTCCAGGCCTTCGTCTCTCAGGCTCTGCTTGACGTCGTCGAGGTTGCGATAGCCCAGCGAGCGTAGGAGCCGGCCCACGGAAATGCCGGTGGTGTTGGTACGCTGGGCGATGCTGTCGGCGGTCTCGAAGGGCAGCTTCTCCGGATTGGCCAACAGGTAGCCTGCGACTCGCTTGCCGGTGGGCGTGAGGTCGGCGAAGGCACCTTCGAGGGCTTGGAAGAAGAGAGGTTTGGTCACGCCGCGGCCTGCGATGTTATCGATCTGTCATTTAGTGCTCTGTTGTTCTCAAGCTAACATCGCCTTTCCAGGCGTCGCAAGTGGCGGGAAGCCGACTGTCATCGGAGTGTCGTAAACAGGGGAGAGGTGTCGCTTGGAGACAAGCGCGAAGCAGCAGGGGTGGGCAGCGGCGTCTCGGCCGAGACGCCGCCATTGGCGTCAGCCCAGCGGCGACTCCATGTGCGAGGTGCGCTCCACCGCGCCGTAGCGATCGCTCACCGCGTGGGCCCGTTCCAGCAGCACCTTGAGCTCAGCCAGGTCCTGGGCGATGCGGGTGCCGGGATCGCGGCGCAGCAGGCGGGCGAAGAGATGGCCCAGGCGACCGGCCGGAGGTTCGTAGGCCATCACTGCCGTCACCTCGGTGCCGCCCGGCACTTCGGCGAAGCTGACCCAGCCCAGGTTGTTCAGGCCGGCATAGCCGCAGGAGCGCCAGCCGATCAACTGGCCGGGGATGTCGTCGGTGACCTCCGCGTCCCATTCGAAACGTCCCATGGGCGCCTTGACCACCCAATGGGAGTAGCGGTCGTTGAGCACGTCCACCCGTTCGATATGGCGCATGAAGATCGGCAGATTGGAGAAGTCCCGCCAGAAGCGATACAGCTCGTCGCGCGGTCGGGCGATGACGATCCGACGGGTCTGGGAGGCGGCCGAGCGCCAGGCCAGCGAGCGGCGCACGTCGCGTTCGAAGCGGGTGTTGGCCACCACCCGGCGCACCGGGCAGCGGCCACGCAAGCCGCGGGTCAGCAGCCAGGCGCCGGTCGCCCCGCTGAGCAGGCCGAGCAGACCGCCCCGCGCCAGGCCGCGACTGAGCAGCAGGCCACCGCCCGCCAGCGAGGCCAGGCGTTCCACGCCGCGCACGGCGGCGTCGTCACGGGTTGGGGGAGCAAGAGGGGGAGTGGGGGCGTCTAGGTGCATGGCAGATTCTCCTTCAACTGTGGGAAAGACCTGTCCAGAGCCCCCGCCGTTCCCTAGCCGCTCAGGCCCAGCACCCGAAACACGAAGGCGTATTCCAGGGCCACGTCGCGCAGGGCCTGGTAGCGCCCGCTCATGCCGCCGTGGCCGGCGCCGAACTCGGTCTTGAGCAGCAGCAAAGGCGCCTGATCGGTGCGCCGCTCGCGCAGTCGCGCCACCCATTTGGCGGCTTCCCAATACTGCACCCGGGTGTCGTGATAACCCGCCACCGCCAGGATCGCCGGATAGGCCTGGGCCTTGACGTTCTCATAGGGTGCGTAGCTGGCGATGCGCGCGCGCACCTCCGGCTCGTTCGGATCGCCCCACTCGTCGTATTCGGTGACGGTCAGCGGCAGGTCCGGCTTGAGCATGGTGTTGAGCACGTCGACGAAGGGCACCTCGGCGATGGCCGCGGCATAGAGGTCGGGCCGCTGGTTGAGCACGGCCCCGATCAGCAGGCCGCCGGCACTGCCGCCGCTGATGACCACTTGTTGCGGAGTGCTCAGGCCTTCGGCCAGCAAATGCTCGGTGCAGGCGATGAAGTCATCGAAGGTGTTCTGCTTGTGCTCCAGCTTGCCCCTGCGATACCAGGCCTCGCCCAACTCGCCGCCGCCGCGCACATGGGCGATGGCGAAGCGCACGCCACGGTCCAGCAGACTCAGGCGGGCATGGGAGAACCAGGGATCGAGGCTATGGCCATAGGCGCCGTAGCCATAGAGGTAGAGTGGGGCACTCTGCGGCAGGTCGCGTCGACCGACCAGGCTGATGGGGATGCGGGTGCCATCGGCGGCAGTGGCCCACAGGCGGCGACTCTCGTAGGCGTCGGCGTCGAAGGAGCCTTCCACCGGCACCTGCTTGAGCACCCGCTGGGTACCGCTGGCCAGGTCCAGTTCGCGAATCTCCGCCGGGCGATTGAGCGCCTCGTAGCGCAGGCGCATGACCGGACTGTGGAATTCCAGCACGTCCATCGCATCCAGGCTGTAGACCTCGTCCGGCAGCTCGACGCGATAGGGCGCCCGGCCGTAGGGACGGACCTCCAGGATCGGCAGGCCGGCGGCGCGCAGGCTCAGTACCAGGGCATGGGCGCCCAGGCTCGCATCCTCCAGCATCACCTCCGGATCATGGGGCACCAGCAACTCCCAATGCGCCCGCGTGGGGCTCTCTTCGGCAGCCCGGTACAGCGCGAAGTTGATGCCGTCCTGGTTGCTGCGCACGTACCAGCCATCGACGCCATGGTCGGGGAAGTATTCGTGCCCTTCCTCGCGCGGCGCCAGGCAGACGAAGGCCTCGTCCGGCCGATCCGCATCCAGCACCCAGGCCTCGCTGGTGGTCTTGCTGTGGGACAGCAGCAACAGCTTCCGTTCGGAGCTCGAACGATAGCAGCCGAGGAAGAAGCGGCCGTCGGTTTCGTGGAAGACCAACTGCGGTTCGGCATCGCCCAGATGATAGCGATAGAGCTTGTGCGGGCGATGGGCGTCGTCCCGCTCGCCGAAGAACAGGGTGCGACTGTCGTTGGCCCAGGTCAGGCTGCCGTCGCATTCGTCGAAGGGCAGTTCGGTCACCGTGCCGGTGACCAGGTCCTTCACATAGAGCCGATAGGTCTCGTCGCCGACCTGATCCAGGCTGTAGGCGAGCTTGCTCTGATCCGGGCTGACGGTGAAGCGGCCCACGGACAGGAATCCCCCATCGGCGATGGCGTTGCCATCGAACAGCAGTTCCTCGCTCGCGGCATCCGGCGTCAGGTCGCCAGCGGCCGGGCGGCGGCAGCGGTAATTGCGGCCGTATTCGTCGCCGGCCTGGGTGCGCTGGTAATAGAGATAGTCGCCACGCGGGACCGGCAGCGACAGGTCCGTTTCGCGGATGCGCGCGCGGATCTCTTCGAACAGTTGCTCGCGCAGGGCGGCCTCGGGTGCCAGCTGGGCTTCCAGGTAGGCGTTCTCCGCCTCCAGGTGCGCCAGCACCTCGGGAGCGTCGCGCTGTTCCAGCCAGGCGTAGGGGTCGTCACCAGGGGCGCGGCGAGCGGTGGGGGCTTGGGTCATGCGGGCTCCTTGTGCGCCGCGTGGAAGCACGCGGTCGGGGCAAAACCGTTATCATAGGCTTCCCCTTCCCGCTATCGCCATGGATCGCAATGACCGAGCAAGAGTACCTGATCGCCTGGGCCGTCTACGCCATCGCCGCGCTGCTGCTGTTGGTGGTGACCTTCAAGGCCACCGGCTGGCTCTGGCGCTGGCTGCGCGAGCCCATTCGCCTGGTCGCGGCGGTGCTCCTGCTGACCCCGACCATCGCCGACCCGGAGCACAGCTTCTATGCGCCGGCCATCGCCGTGACCGTGCTCGACCTGGTGTTCAAGGTGGGCAACAGTGCCTGGTCGGCGGTGGCGGACCTCTCCGTCGTCGGGGCCCTCGCCCTGGTGCTCTACCTGGTCTTCGTCATCGTTCGCTGGCTGTACTGGCGTTCACGGCCGCAGCCGACCGCCGTCTCCACGACCGACCCTGTGGACGACCCGCTGCCGGAAGCGTCCGCCGCGCGGCGCGGAGCCCCCGCGCCCGTCGAGCGCCGCGAACCCCGTGGCCGTGGCGAGCGTGTCGAACCCCGGCTGTAATCCAGGCTTGCGCCCGGGGCGTCACCCATTCAGCATGATTGCCATGGGCAGCGGCTGCAGCCGCGATCGAACCAGGCGGCCACCCCGGAGGGACGGACATGTGCGAATTGCTGGGCATGAGTGCCAACGTGCCCACGGATCTGGTCTTCAGTCTCCAGGGCTTGATGCAGCGCGGCGGCCGCACCGGTCCGCACCGCGACGGCTGGGGCGTGGCCTTCTACGAGGGTAGGGGGCTGCACCTGTTCAAGGACGCTCTGCCGGGCGCCGACTCCGAGGTGGCCAAGCTGGTCCAGGGCTATCCGATCAAGAGCCACACCGTGATCGGCCATATCCGTCATGCCAACGTCGGCGGCGTCAACCTGGCCAACACCCATCCCTTCGTGCGCGAGCTGGGTGGCCGCTACTGGAGCTTCGCCCACAACGGCCAGTTGCAGGATTTTCACCCCGAACCCCGCTTCTACCGCCCGGTCGGGGATACCGATAGCGAGGCGGCCTTCTGCAGCCTGCTGGATCAGGTCCGCGAACGCTTCCCCGAGCCGGTGCCGGTGGAGATGCTGCTGCCTCAGCTGGTGAATGCCTGCGACGGCTTTCGCCGGAAGGGCGTCTTCAATTGCCTGCTCAGCGACGGTGACTGGCTGTTCAGCTTCTGCACCACCAAGCTGGGCCACATCACCCGCCGTGCACCCTTCGGGCCGGCTCACCTGCGCGACGCCGAAGTCCACGTCGACTTCAAGGCCGAGACCACCCCCGACGACGTGGTCACCATCGTCGCTACCGAACCCCTGACCTCCGACGAGGTCTGGACCCTGCACCAGCCTGGCGAATGGCATCTCTGGTGGAATGGCGAGATCGTCACCCAGGGCCGCGTCTGAACAGGAATCTCACCGGCGATGTTGCGTAGCTATATCCGAATGCTGTTGTTCTCCCTGGCCCTGCTGGTCGGGGTTCAGGTGCCTGGGTTCATGCTCGACTACGAGCAGCGGGTGGATGCCCATCGGCTGGAGTCCGAGCAATCCCTGGGCGGCTTCCGGCGCACCGCGGACCAATACTTCGAGGGTAGTCTCGAGCGCCTGTTGGCCCACTACCAGGCCAGCGAAGACCCGGTCTTCCGCAGCGATGCCGACAGCCTCGGGATATTGATGCGCCGCAATGCCCTGTTCAACGAAGAGTGGCAGGCGTTGCAGGGGCCCTGGTACGAGAAGGCCTGGCGCATCCTGGTGCGTCCCAACCCCGAACTGCGTGACGAAACCCTGGCGCAGTACCGCTATCAGGTAGTACTCACTCCCGCCGCCATCGCCTGGGGCGTCGGCCTCGGCCTGGCTCTGGCGGTGATCATGGAAACCCTCGCCCTGTGGCTTTCGATCCTGCTCTACCCCAGGCGACCGGCGCGGCGGATTTCCTAGGCCTCGGAAAAAAATTCACGTTTTCAGGTGTTTAGCTGGAAAAAGGGCTTGACGCTCCGGTGCCTGTCTGTAGAATGCGCACCCACAGCAGGCACGTAGCTCAGTTGGTTAGAGCACCACCTTGACATGGTGGGGGTCGTTGGTTCGAATCCAATCGTGCCTACCAAACAAAACCCGCACTGCTGGCGGGTAACGAAAAAGGGCGATCCGAAGGGGTCGCCCTTTTTCGTTTGCCTGTCTTACCCGAATGCCTCGGGTCCCTATCCAGGAACCGAGAGGCGATCCGGTTGGCTGGCCTCTCTCGAGGTTGGTCGGTTCTCGCCTCCGGCGTCGCCGGGAGCGCCGGAAGCTCGAGCCGCTACTTGGACGGGCTGGTGGTCGGGGTGACCGTCTCGGTGAAGGAGCCAACGGGCTGCAGGCCTTTGCCGTGCGGGGCGAAATTCACGTCCGTCGAGGCGAAACGTACCTCGTCCTGGGCCTGTTTGAGCGTCAGATTGGCCTCGTAGTACTTGTTGCTGCTCAATTGTTGCGCTGCCTGATCGACATCGGCGATGGTCTGCTTGAGCGGCGCCAGGGCAATGGAAGTATCGACGTTCACGTTGGCCAGGCGCAGAACTTCCGCGGCTCCTTTGGCATCACCCTGTTTGAGTTTCTGGTTGGCGTCGGCAACTGCCTTCACCTTCTGCGGGCTGGCCAAGTAATTGTCCTGGATAATGGTGTCACCCCAGATGGGTAGCCAGGCCTTTCCGGTAGTATCCATATCGGCTGTGCCCTGGCTGTCTTTGGCATTCAGGTCCTTGGCGGCCTTGATGAAAGACGTATTGTCCGTTTGGGCGAGTTTAAGCGCATGTTGGGCTGCCTTGACTTGCTCCTCGGCCTTCTTCGGATGGCCTTGGAACAGCTCGACGCGGGCAGTGGAGATATCCGCAAAAGCCTTCTGGCCTTCGGTGGACAGGGCCTGGAAGCTGCTCAGCTCGTTCGCGGCGGGCGTTTCGGTGGCGGCGTACACTGCAGCGGACGAGCAGGCGGCTACGATGGCGACGACCAGCATGCTCTTTGCCAGTTTGTTCTTGACGTTCATTTGCTGCCTCCAGCGGGATATGCAATTGAAGTAAGTTTATCGCTCAGGTACCAGAACCTGGTTCTTCATGGTTGGGTTCTGTAGTGCCTGGGATCGATACTCCGCCTGGCGTCTTAAGTCTGGATTAACACTTTTGGGTAGTTTCTTGAATGCGCGCTGAACAGGTTTATTGAGGGTGTTGGTCTGCCTTATTTAATCTTGAGATTAAATAAGGCAAGTGTTCCGGGGCTAGGCATTAAGTTATAGGGTGCTTGACGCCTGGTCGAAGATTGAATGTCGTTGCGGGTGGAGGCTGCGCTGCCGGGATGTGACCTCTTGCCTCCTTCGTGGCGCCAGACGTTTTCACGTAGACTGGCGGATGATTTTTCCGAGGCCGCCAGTTGATCCGTGACAGCGGCGCATGGCGGTCCGCAGCGACGAGGAGGGGAAGATGTCTCAAGTGGGTGAAGGGCGGCAGATCGGCAAGGGCGGCTGCCTGGGCTTGATCCTGCTGTCGATCCTGTTCGCGGTGGTGGTGTTCGGCTCCATCATCTACGTCTATCGCCACAATGCGACGCCCACCAATCGTGCCAACGAGCAGCAGGCCATCGACCAATGCCTGGCGCGCGCCGACGCCCCGGATACCTCGCCGGCCGATCGCCAGGCGCTGATGGAAAACTGCCAGGAAATGCAGAAGCAATTCCTCAAGAAGTATCCCGACGCCCCGCGCTGATCTGCCTGGCCGCCTTCGCGCAGTTGCGCCAGGTGGCCGTTTCTGAAAGGATTTCCGTTCCAAACTTCCAGTGATCCTTTCGCGTCGCCTCGGAATGCCTTGCGGCCCTGCCACTGTGCGGCGGGATTTCCAGCGGTGCGGCTGCTTACTGGCCAATCCCACCATGTGGCCCTTGGTATGGGTCACCACTGAGTTGAGGAGGCGCCATGCCTGTCATTACTCTCCCCGACGGTAGCCAACGTCCATTCGACAAGCCCGTCACCGTAGCCGAAGTCGCCCAGTCCATCGGGGCCGGTCTCGCCAAGGCCACCATCGCCGGTCGCGTCGACGGCCAGTTGCGCGATGCCAGCGATCTCATCGAGCAGGACGCCAACCTGCAGATCATCACCGCCAAGGACGAGGACGGGCTGGAGATCATTCGCCACTCCTGTGCCCACCTGGTGGGTCATGCGGTCAAGCAGCTGTTCCCGACCGCCAAGATGGTCATCGGTCCGGTGATCGACGAAGGTTTCTACTACGACATCGCCTTCGAGCGTCCCTTCACCCTCGACGACCTCTCGGCCATCGAGGCGCGGATGCGCGAGCTGATCGACAAGGACTACGACGTCATCAAGAAGATGACGCCGCGTGCCGAGGTCATCGAGGTGTTCAAGGCCCGGGGTGAAGACTACAAGCTGCGCCTGATCGACGACATGCCCGAGGAGCAGGCCATGGGCCTGTACTACCACGAGGAATACGTCGACATGTGCCGGGGCCCGCACGTCCCGAACACCCGCTTCCTCAAGGCCTTCAAGCTGACCAAGCTGTCCGGCGCCTACTGGCGCGGCGACGCCAAGAACGAGCAGCTGCAGCGCATCTATGGCACTGCCTGGGCCGACAAGAAGCAGCTGGCCGCCTACATCCAGCGCATCGAGGAAGCCGAGAAGCGCGATCATCGCCGCATCGGCAAGCAGCTCGATCTCTTCCACCTGCAGGAAGAGGCACCCGGCATGGTGTTCTGGCACGCCAACGGCTGGACCGTCTATCAGGTGCTCGAGCAGTACATGCGCAAGGTCCAGCGCGAGCATGGCTACCAGGAGATCAAGACGCCCCAGGTGGTCGACCGCATCCTCTGGGAGCGTTCCGGGCACTGGTCCAACTACGCCGAGAACATGTTCACCACGGCTTCGGAAAACCGCGACTTCGCGGTCAAGCCGATGAACTGCCCCTGCCACGTGCAGGTGTTCAACCAGGGCCTGAAGTCCTACCGCGACCTGCCGCTGCGCCTGGCCGAATTCGGTGCCTGTCACCGCAACGAGCCGTCCGGCGCCCTGCACGGCATCATGCGCGTGCGCGGCTTCACCCAGGACGATGCCCACATCTTCTGCACCGAGGAGCAGGTGGAGAAGGAAGCGGCCGACTTCATCAAGCTGACCCTGCAGGTCTACGCCGACTTCGGTTTCACCGACGTGGCCATGAAGCTCTCGACCCGGCCCGCCAAGCGCGTTGGCTCGGAAGAACTGTGGGATCGCGCCGAGAAGGCACTGGCCGATGCCCTGAATGCCTCGGGCCTGGACTGGGAATACCAGCCGGGCGAGGGGGCCTTCTATGGGCCGAAGATCGAATTCACCCTCAAGGATTGCCTGGGTCGCAACTGGCAGTGTGGTACCCTGCAGTACGATCCCAACCTGCCGGAGCGCCTCGACGCCAGCTACGTCTCCGAAGACAACAGCCGGCAGCGCCCGGTGATGCTGCATCGCGCCATCCTCGGTTCCTTCGAGCGCTTCATCGGCATGCTCATCGAGCACTATGCCGGCCAGTTCCCGGCCTGGCTCGCGCCGACCCAGGCGGTGGTGCTCAATATCACCGACAAGCAGGCCGATTTCGCTCAGCAGGTCGTCGGCGAATTGAACGCCGAGGGCTTCCGCGCGAAGGCCGACTTGAGAAACGAGAAGATCGGCTTTAAAATCCGCGAGCATACTTTGCTCAAGGTTCCCTATCTCCTGGTTATTGGAGACCGGGAGGTTGAGACACGATCCGTTGCCGTGCGTACCCGCGAAGGCGTAGACCTGGGCTCGATGCCCGTCGAGCGTTTCCGCGAGCTGCTCACGCAAGCGGTTTCCCGGCGTGGCCGGCAAGAATCGGAGTAATCACTATCAAGCAGCGTGACATGAGACAAGACAAGCGAGCCGCACCTCGGGCACCGATCAATGAAAATATCACCGCCCGGGAAGTTCGCCTTATTGGCGCCGATGGTCAGCAAGTAGGCATCGTCTCCATCCAGGAGGCCATGCAGGCTGCCGAAGACGCCAAGCTGGATCTGGTGGAAATCACCGCCGATGCCATACCTCCGGTCTGTCGGATCATGGACTACGGCAAGCACGTCTTCGAGAAGAAGAAGCAAGTCGCGGCGGCGAAGAAGAACCAGAAGCAGGCTCAGGTCAAAGAAATCAAGTTTCGTCCAGGGACGGAAGAAGGGGATTACCAGGTAAAACTACGCAACCTGGTACGTTTCCTAACCGAGGGGGACAAGGCCAAGGTCTCGTTGAGATTCCGCGGCCGGGAGATGGCCCACCAGGAGCTGGGCATGGAGCTGTTGAAGCGGGTCGAAGCCGACCTCGCCGAACATGGCGCCGTTGAGCAGCATCCTAAGATGGAAGGACGCCAACTCATCATGGTCATCGCCCCCAAGAAGAAAAAGTAACCACCAGGGCACTGGCAGGCCTTGCGGTTATGCGTAATCACTCAATGCGGAGTATCCGAACATGCCAAAGATGAAAACCAAAAGCGGCGCTGCGAAGCGCTTCAAGAAGACTGCTGGCGGCATCAAGCACAAGCACGCCTTCAAGAGCCACATCCTGACCAAGATGACCACCAAGCGTAAGCGTCAGCTGCGCGGTACGTCGCTGATGCATGCATCCGACGTGCAAAAGGTCGAGCGCATGCTGCGCCTTCGTTAATCCTGGTCAAGAATCTAGAGGAAGTTACTCATGGCTCGTGTTAAGCGTGGCGTCATCGCTCGTCGCCGTCACAAGAAAATCCTGAAGCTCGCCAAAGGCTACTACGGTGCCCGTTCGCGCGTCTTCCGCGTCGCTAAGCAAGCGGTAATCAAGGCAGGCCAATACGCCTACCGTGACCGTCGTCAGCGTAAGCGTCAGTTCCGCGCTCTGTGGATCGCTCGTATCAACGCTGGTGCTCGTATCAACGGTCTGTCCTACAGCCGTCTGATCGCCGGCCTGAAAAAAGCGGCCATCGAGATCGACCGTAAGGTACTGGCCGATCTGGCCGTGAACGAAAAAGCGGCGTTTGCTGCGATTGTCGAGAAAGCTAAAGCTTCGCTGGCTTAAGCCCCCCGGCAATCTCGCGTCTCCGACGCGAAGCAACGTTATCGATAGGGGAAGAGCCTCATAGCTCTTCCCCTATTTTGTATCTGGAGTCCCTAGATGGAAAACCTGGATGCGCTGGTCTCCCAAGCCCTGGAGGCCGTGCGGCACACCGAAGACACCAATGCCCTGGAACAGCTCCGGGTCAATTACCTGGGCAAGAAGGGTGAGCTGACCCAGATCATGAAGACCCTGGGCAACCTTTCGGCGGAGGAGCGGCCCCAGGTCGGCGCCCTGATCAATGCCGCCAAGGAACGTGTCCAGGACGCGATCAACAGCCGCAAGGCGACGCTGGAGCAGGCCGCCTTGGCCGCTCGCCTTGCCGCAGAGCGTATTGACGTGACCCTCCCCGGGCGCGGTCAGACCTCCGGTGGCCTGCACCCGGTTACCCGCACCCTGGAACGTATCGAGCGCCTGTTCGCCAACATCGGCTATGGTGTCGCCACCGGTCCCGAGATCGAAGACGACTACCACAACTTCGAGGCGCTCAACATTCCCGGCCACCACCCGGCGCGGGCGATGCACGACACCTTCTACTTCAACGCCAACATGCTGCTGCGCACCCACACCTCGCCGGTGCAGATCCGCACCATGGAGAGCCAGCAACCACCGATCCGCATCATCTGCCCGGGTCGTGTCTATCGCTGCGACAGCGATCAGACCCATTCGCCCATGTTCCATCAGGTCGAAGGCCTGGTGATCGACGAGGAAGTCAGCTTCGCCGATCTCAAGAGCACCCTGGTGAGTTTCCTGCGCGAATTCTTCGAGGAAGAGCTGGAAGTGCGCTTCCGTCCCTCCTACTTCCCCTTCACCGAGCCGTCGGCCGAGGTGGACATCCGCCGCCCGAGCCGCGACGGCGAACCGGCCTCGCGCTGGCTCGAGGTGCTGGGCTGCGGCATGGTCCACCCGAACGTCCTGCGCATGGCCGGCATCGATCCGGAGAAGTACCAGGGCTTCGCCTTCGGCATGGGCGCCGAGCGCCTGGCCATGCTGCGCTACGGGGTCAACGACCTGCGCCTCTTCTTCGACAACGATCTGCGCTTCCTGGCGCAATTCCGCTAGCTGCCAGACGGGAGTCCTATGAAATTCAGTGAACAATGGCTGCGTAGCTGGGTGAACCCTGCGGCTACGCACGAGGATCTGGTTGCCCGGCTGTCCATGGCCGGCCTGGAAGTGGACGGCGTCGAAGCGGCGGCCGGGAGCTTCCAGGGCGTCATCGTCGGCGAGGTGGTCTCCGTCGAGCGCCATCCCGATGCCGACAAGCTCAATGTCTGCCAGGTCAGCAACGGCCAGGAGTCCTTCCAGGTAGTCTGTGGGGCGCCCAATGTGCGCGCCGGCCTCAAGGTGCCTTTCGCCACCGTCGGCGCCATCCTGCCCGGTGACTTCACCATCAAGAAGGCCAAGCTGCGCGGCGTGGAATCCCACGGCATGCTCTGCTCGGCCAGCGAACTGCAGATCAGCGACGATAACAGCGGCCTGCTGGAGCTGCCTGCCGCGGCTCCGGTCGGTGAGAGCATCCGCCGCTACCTGCAGCTGGACGACGCCATCATCGATGTCGACCTGACGCCCAACCGCGGCGACTGCCTGTCCATCGCCGGTCTGGCGCGGGAAGTAGGTGCCCTGTACAACACCACCGTCGAGCCGCTGCAGGTCGAGCCGGTAGCGCCCGTGCACCAGGAGACCCGTCCGGTCGAGGTGCTGGCCCCCCAGGCCTGCCCGCGCTACCTGGGTCGTGTGGTCAGGAACGTCGACCTGTCCCGCCCGACGCCGGACTGGATGGTCGAGCGCCTGCGCCGTAGCGGCGTGCGCAGCATCGACGCCGCCGTCGACGTCACCAACTACGTGATGCTCGAACTCGGTCAGCCCATGCATGCCTTCGATCTGGACCAGATCAAGGGCGGCATCCGCGTACGCCTGGCCGATGCCGGCGAGCGCCTGGTGCTGCTGGACGGCCAGGACATCGAACTGCGCAACGACACCCTGGTGATCGCCGACCACGAACGCGCCCTGGCCATCGCCGGCGTCATGGGTGGCGAGTACAGTGGCGTGGCCACCGGTACCCGTGATCTCTTCCTGGAAAGCGCCTTCTTCGACACCATCGCCGTGGCCGGCAAGGCTCGTTCCTATGGCCTGCACACCGATTCCTCCCACCGCTTCGAGCGGGGCGTGGACTTCGAACTGGCGCGCAAGGCCATGGAGCGGGCGACCCACCTGCTGCTGGATATCGTCGGCGGCGAACCGGGCCCGGTGATCGAGGCGGTCAGTGCCGAGCACCTGCCGCAGGTCGAGCCGATCCTGCTGCGCGCCGAGCGCATCGAGCGCGTCCTGGGTCTTACCCTGGACGATGCCCAGGTCGAGCGTCTGCTCAGTGGCCTGGGTCTGGCCGTGGCGCCCCTGGAAGCCGGTCGTTGGCAGGTGGGCGTACCCAGCCATCGTTTCGACATCAGCATCGAAGTGGACCTGATCGAAGAACTGGCGCGCCTCTATGGCTACAACCAGTTGCCGATCCGCTTCCCCCAGGCGCGCCTGGCGCCGCAGCCCCTGCCCGAGAGCAAGGGCGAGCTGAGCCAGCTGCGTCGCCTGCTGGTGGCCCGCGGTTACCAGGAAGCCATCACCTACAGCTTCATCGACGAAAAGACTTTCCGGCTGTTCGCGCCTGAGGCGCAGCCGGTGATGCTGGCCAACCCCATCTCCACCGACATGGCGGCCATGCGCTCGTCGCTATGGCCGGGTCTGGTCAAGGCCGTGCAGCACAACCTCAATCGTCAGCAGGACCGCGTCAGGCTGTTCGAATCGGGGCTGAGATTCGTCGGCCAGCTGGACAACCTGGTGCAGGAAAACGTCCTGGCTGGCGCCGTTTGCGGTTTGCGTCTGCCGGAGAGCTGGTCGTCCGGGCGTGAGGCGGTGGACTTCTTCGACGTCAAGGCCGATGTCGAGGCGCTGCTGTTCCAGGCTGGCGCAGGTAGCGACTTCCGCTTCGTCGCGGGCGAGCACCCGGCGTTGCATCCGGGACAATCCGCGCTGATCGAGCGGGCAGGTCAGCCGGTCGGCTACCTGGGCGCCCTGCACCCGGAAGTGGCGCGCGAGTTGGACGTGGATCGTCCGCTGTTCCTCTTCGAGCTGGCCCTGGATGCCCTGACCACCGGCAGCCTGCCGCGCTTCGGCGAACTGTCGCGCTTCCCGGAAGTGCGTCGTGACCTGGCGCTGGTGGTGGACGAAACCGTAGCCGCAGGCGACCTGCTGGCCGACATCCGCGAAAACGCCGGAGAAGGCCTCAAGGAGCTGCGTCTGTTCGACGTCTACCAGGGCAAAGGTATTGATCCACATAGAAAAAGCGTCGCCATCGGCTTGACCTTGCAACATCCATCGCGCACATTAACCGATGAAGAAGTCAACGAAACGACGCAGAAAATCCTCGTTTCTCTGGAAAGAAGGTTCAACGCCACGTTAAGGAAATAGCGCATGGGGGCCCTGACGAAAGCTGAGATGGCCGAACGTCTGTTTGAAGAGCTCGGTCTGAACAAACGTGAAGCCAAGGAATTGGTCGAACTGTTCTTCGAAGAAATTCGTCATGCGCTCGAAAGCAACGAGCAGGTCAAGTTGTCCGGTTTCGGCAACTTCGACCTGCGCGACAAGCGCCAGCGCCCCGGACGCAATCCCAAGACAGGGGAGGAGATACCCATCACGGCGCGCCGTGTGGTGACCTTCCGCCCCGGGCAGAAACTGAAAGCCAGGGTCGAGGCCTATGCTGGAACCAAGTCATAACGACGAACTGCCGGTCATACCGGGCAAGCGCTACTTCACCATCGGTGAGGTGAGCGATCTCTGCCTGGTCAAGCCGCACGTGCTGCGCTACTGGGAGCAGGAATTTCCCCAGCTGAACCCGGTGAAGCGCCGCGGCAACCGGCGCTATTACCAGCGCCACGACGTGCTGATGATCCGCCAGATCCGCTCCCTGCTGTACAACGAAGGCTTCACCATCGGCGGGGCGCGCCAGCGTCTCACCCAAGGCGACGAGACCCGCGACGAGGGTTCGCAGTACCACCAGCTCATCCGCCAGATGATCAGCGAACTCGAAGAAGTCCTCGTCGTACTGAAAAAGTGAAAAAAAGCTTCCATTAATCAAAGTGTTGCAGTAAGATGCACGCCGTTCCCTAGGGGAACACAGTCGGGGCGTAGCGCAGCCTGGTAGCGCACTTGCATGGGGTGCAAGGGGTCGAGTGTTCGAATCACTCCGTCCCGACCAAAAAACTCCGAGAAATCCAGTCACTTAGCGGTGACTGGATTTTTTTATGCCTGATAGTTTTCGCGATCTTTCAAATTTTGCCCCACTTTTTGCCCCACCTGTTTTCATCACGCCTCAAAAGAGGCGATTCAAAGGTGTTGAAACGGTGCCTGCTAGTTTGATGGGCGCCGACGGTGTGATCGTTCCGCCAGCCACTACTGCACGTGTGGCTTTCTCCGCCAGGCCCTTCGAAATCCGCAGTCCCATTTGGATGGCTGGCCGTCAGCTACCTGCGACAGCCTCAAGGCTGCACCCAGACGCTGCAGGTTACCTCCACAGTCAGGGTCTGCAATAGGTGCTGCCGGGCGTCCTGCAGGATCTGGTCGGAGCTTTGGCCCATGGGGCAAGATTTAATCAGCGCTGCGGCGATGGCTGCCGGTCGTGGTAGTGCGGATTTGGCATCGTCGCTTTAATTGCTATCAGGTAGAGGTCTAAAGCTAGGCTGGCGCACTGCAGGGCCTGGACACGTTCAGTGCAGGCAATGCAGTAATCGGTCACCAACAAAGCGAGCAGCCCATGGCCGTTTACTGCCGGGCTGGCCTGGGATGCTGTCTGACTCCCGGCTTACACTGGCTGCAGATTCAGGTAGAGGCGATTCCGGGCATTGCGGTAAGCCCAGTCTTATGCAAGCTGCTTCTGAACAAGCTGTTTTTGCCTGTATCCCCACGAGACTGGGTAGCGGCGGTCCATCCGCCATCATCGCTAGTCTGAACGAGCTAAAGGCCTCAAAAGCAATGTAGCGGTCGGCTAGGGTGTACGATTAGTAACCTTCACCGATCCTGGTTTTTCGATGCTCACCCCCCGCGTTTCCCTGACTTTATCATTGCTGCAAGCACGCGAAGCTGCCATGGCCTTTTTCCGGCCGTTGCTCAATCAGCATGGCCTAACCGAGCAGCAGTGGCGGGTGATCCGGCTGCTCAAGCAGCGCGGAGATACGGAGATGCACGAGCTTGCCAACCAGGCCTGCATCCTTAAACCAAGCATGTCCGGGGTGCTGGTGCGCATGGAGCAGACGGGCTATGTGACGCGCTATCGCAATGCCCGGGATGCGAGGCGGGTGCACGTCAAGCTGACCGACCAGGGCGAGGCTTGCTTTGCCGCCATGGCCGGCGGCATGGAAGCCAACTATCAGCGCATCCTTGAGCAATTCGGCGAAGAGAAACTCGGGACGCTGATCGGTCTGCTTGAAGAGCTCAAGCGGATCGAGCCAGAGGATGGGGTGGCGCCGGCCTCTGGATCCGAGCAGGACGCCTAGACGCCTAGTAGACGCCACCACCTGCCACCGGCTTTACGTCTTTGAAGTTCGCCAATAAGGCCTGTAAGCCCTTAACCAGCACGCTGGTGTCCACGCCCACGGCGACGAAGGTCGCGCCCAGTTCCAGGTAGCGCCGGGCCAGCCCCTGGTCGGCGCTTAGGATGCCGGCTGCCTTGCCGCTGGCGACGATCTGGCCGATGGCTGTCTCTATTGCGGCCTGCACCTCGGGATGCCCCGGATTGCTCCTATGGCCCAGGGCGGCGCTGAGATCGGCGGGGCCGATAAAGACGCCGTCGACCCCCTCGACCGCCAGGATCTCCGGCAGGGCGGCAAGGCCCGCGCGGTTCTCCACCTGCACCAGCAGGCAGAGTTGCTCCTCGGCACGATTCAGGTAGTCGGGCACGGTGTTCCAGCGCGAGGCGCGAGCGAGGGCACTGCCGACGCCTGATCATGGCCAGCCCGGTGATCCTCACGGCCACCACTGGCTTCGGCCTGGGCGGTGGGTTGTTCGCCCTGGCCATGGGTATCGCCCTAATCATGATGCTGGCGCAATCCACCACGTTCGCCGAAGCCGCCTGCCTGTTGCCCACGAACGGTTCGGTCTACGACTACCTGGCCTGCGGCCTGGGCCGCTTCTTCGCCATCACCGGCACGCTGTCCGCCTACCTGATCGTACATGTCTTTGCCGGCACGGCAGAAACCATCCTCAGCGGCACTATGGCCCTGGTCAATTTTGAATCCTTGAATGTCCTGACCGAACCAGGTGGTCAGGCCTGGCTTGTCGGTGTTGGCCTGGTGCTCGGCTTCGCTGTGCTCAACGTTTTGGGCGTTACGGTGTTCGGCAAGGCCGAAGTCATCCTGACCTTCGGCATGTGGACCACCCTGATGATCTTTGGCATCGCCGGCTTGCTCAAGACGCCCGCGGTGGCTCTGGACGGTCCCTTCGGCGCCTCCCTGGTAGGCGATGACCTCACCACGCTGCTGTCCTTGATCGGCATGGCGATGTTCATGTTTGTCGGCTGCGAATTTGTCACCCCCCAGGCCCCCGAGGTGCGTAATGCTTCGCGGACTCTCCCGCGCGCCATGTTGCTTGGGCTGCTGGGTGTAGCGGGCTGCATGTTCATATATGGCGCCGCCATGCGCCGGCAGGTAGAGAACGTCCTGATCGATCCCGCAGCTAATATCCATCTGCTGGACACGCCCATGGCCATTCCCAAATTTGCCGAACAGGTGATGGGCCCCTTCGGCCGGATCTGGCTGGGCATTGGCCTACTGTTCGCCGGCGCGGCCACCATCAACACCCTGATGGCGGGTGTGCCGCGCATTCTCTACGGCATGGCTGTGGATGGCGCCCTACCGCGAGTCTTTACCTACCTGCATCCGCGCTTCAAGACACCGGTGGTGTGCATCGCGGTGGTCGCCGCCATTCCCTGCCTGCATGCCTGGTGGCTGGGCGGCAATGCCGACCGGATCGTCCCGCTGATCCTCGCCGCGGTCTGTGCCTGGAGTACCGCCTACCTGCTGGTCAATCTCTCAGTGGTGCTGTTGCGCATACGTCGGCCCGACCTGCCGCGTGCCTATCGTTCACCACTGTTCCCGCTGCCGCAGATCATCGCCAGTGCTGGCCTGCTGCTGGGCATGTGGTTCATCACCCCGCCAGGCATGAACGCGGCGGACATCTATCGCCCTTTTAGCGCCATGCTCGCTTTGACGGCGGCCTTCGCGTTGTTCTGGACGCTCGTGGTCCAGCGCGTTCACCCGTTCCGCCCGGTACCGGTGGAAGAGGCGCTTGAAAAAGAATTCAACCGCGAGGTCGCCCTGCAGTTGCCCACCATCGAGCCCGTGCTGCGTGGTGCAGTCTGACATGTGGCAAATTTGGAAGCAGCCGGCCGGCTATCGTCCCGGTGCTACGCTGACACGCGTAGTACGTGATCTGCCCGGTCTCAAGGTAACGGAACTGGCCGTCGACCACCTGCAGGTGGGCCAGGAGGACCGGGGCTGGACCTTCGAGATCCAGGAGCGACCTCAGGCGCTGTTTCTCATGCACCTAGTGACCTGTCGCTTCCAGTTGCAGCGGCCGACCTGCGCCATTGCGCCTGTTCGTATCCGATTGACGCATAGGGGCTGGTGGCGGCGGACGGGATTGGCTTTCCGCATCCTTGAAGGGCGCGATCCTGCGCTGGAGCAATGGTGCGTTGAACTGGTACGGGATGTGGCGCTAATCAAGGCGCTGCAGGTACTGGATTTCCGGCATCTAGAACTTGAACGCCGGGGAGGACAGTGGCGCCTTGTGCTGGAGCCCTTTGCGGCCAGCGAGGTGGTGAGCCGCTTTCCTGCCTATCGCCGCTACCTGCGGCTTCTGCCCGACCAGGCCCAGGCCGCCTTGCAGGTGCTCGCGCGCCTGCAGGCCTGGATCGCCCCGGAAGTAGTGCCAAGTTAAGTGCCGAATATGGATAGTGCGCCGGTGTGCTTATTGCGTTCTGAACGGCCAGGTTACTGCGGGTAACGCCCGATCCCGGCAACCCGAGCGCACGCGAACAGAGGAGAGTGAGATGACCCAACAGGCCCTGATGCAGGATTTCGCCAACTGGACACAGGCTCTGCAATCGGTCTGCGGCCGCTTCCAGTCCTGGCTGGCGCCCGAGCACTCATTGTTCATCGGCGAGATCCTGCACCACGACATAGGCGGCTTCGAATACACCACCATCAGCACCAATGCCGGGCGCATCGCCTGCGAGCGGCCGCCGGGCGATCAGGTGGATGACCGTACCTGCTTTCTCATCGTCCAAGAAGCCGGGCACTCGGTTCTGCGCCATCAGGGCGAGGCGGTGGAGTTGCGCCCCGGGGACATGGCGCTGATGTGCCCGGAGTTTGATTGTGACATCCTGCCCTGCGGACTGATCCGCCATACCTCCTTCCATCTGGATCGCCAGGCGCTTGGAAGACGGCTGGCCGGCGGCGATCCGCGCTTCGGCAAGCTGCCGACCTCAGGTCTGACCACTCTGCTGCTGCGCTCTCTGGTCAGCCAGGTCACGCATCTCGACGCGCAGGCCGCTACCCCAGAAGAAGGCGCTGCCCTGAGCGAGGCCCTGCACGCGCTGCTGATTCCAGCCCTCGATCAGCGACGTGATCTTCCGCTTGAGAGCAATGAACACCAGGCCCTGAGTGGCCTCAAGCGCAACGCCCTAGCCATGATCGACGCCTCGCTGGGACAGCCACTGCTGTCACCCAACTGGCTGGCCCAGGAACTGGGCGTCTCGGTCCGTAATCTCTACCGAGCCTTCGAGGAGGGCGACAGCATCTGCCAGTCCATCATGCGCGCCCGGCTGGAGCGCAGCGCCGCCGACCTCAGCAGCCCTATGCTCCAAAGCGCCTCCATCACGGAGATTGCCTATCGCTGGGGCTTCACCGATTCGGCCCATTTCAGCCGTGCTTTCCGCAAGCGCTTCGCATGTACGCCCAAAGACTATCGGCGCCAGTCTGCCAATAGTTGATACGATTGGTTTCGAAAGAATGACTTGATAGTAAAGGCTTCAATTGGATTACTGTTCCAGTGAGATGCAATGGAGGCAAATGAGTGCTGAAGGCCTAACGTCAGGTTCCATATCTCCGTATCGCCCTCATTGAGCATGCACCTCGCAGCGAAGCTTTCAGCTTGACGACCACACGACTAAAGCTTCTGCCCAAAACCGTCTGCTTTTCCTTATGTTTTAATTTAACGATTACTTTTTATAAAGTAATATCCGGAGTTGTCAAGTAGTCCGGTTTGTCTTTTTGGTCTCCAATATTCTTGTTCCTTAAATAAGGGTAAAGATTTGATTGTTATAGCTTCTCCGTTTTTCATTTCTGGTTCCGATTTTAGGAGTATTGTTTCTTTGAATGTATAGCGATTTCGTTCTCTTTTTAGATGTCCAAGCTTTGTCAATAACGATAGTGCCGCTTCCAGGCGATCATTGCCCGCTATTCCTCTAAGCTTGCTTGGTCCTTTCTGCTTTATGTCACTTAGGCTGAATGTGTATCTCTCACCATTCTCAAGGTATGGAGGGGGCTGCTCGGGCATCGAAACCGATTGATTTTGGTTAGAATCGTAAGATTCCTGTCTATAGACTCTTAGAGGAAAATTCTTAATGAGGTGCTGAACGAGGCTTTCAGTATCTGTTACAAGTTGGGGTTCGCCAGCAAGATGTTTAAGAAAGTGCTTGGAGCATATGCGTGCAAACTTCCAGCAAAACTCTAAAGTAGCGAGCTCTATCTCAATGTCCTCGTCACGGTCACGCTCGAAGGCATGCAGATTGGCAGATAGGCGGCTAGCATTTTCTAACAATTTGGACGCATGATCTTTAGAAAATTGATGTAGTCCATTTTCACGCATTTCCTCTTCCAGCTGCTCTTCGCACTTGTGCCAAAAATCTACAGCAGGCTCTGAAAATCTTAATACTTGGCGGTTCGTTTTCGTTGATGATTGAATGCAATTTTCTATTTTATTATTAAATTGTTGATGTCGAATTTTTTCTTGTTTTTGATTGGTCTTGCTAATGCGATTGCCGGCCATTGATCGTGGCTTTGCAACTAAAAATCGGGCAAGAAATCCGGTGCCTCGAGCTTCTTCGCCGCGCTTAGCCATAAAGCGGGAAATGACGCTTGGCTGAGCCATTATTGATAGTGTTAAGCGTGCACCTTCGAGGTTAATGTTGCCTCGGGTGATTCGGCCTATGTTTACAGTCCCACCATCCCACAGCGTGTTTAATTTATCGAGTTCGCCAAGGGCTTTACCGTTAAAGATACTGTTGGCTTCGCTCGTTAGCAGGCATCCGTAGGGGTTATGGCTATCGAGCATCTGGACGAGAGCTTGTGGTGTCGTATCCTCATAAAGAAATGCACCGGAACGTTCAAGCTTAGGCTCTGATTTAAGATGCTCTTCTAATGTAGTTAATGCTATCTGAGCAATAGTTTTGTCTTTCGATGTAAATTTGTTGTATTCGCGTTCTAGTTGGCGCTTTTTTGTGTGCCAAATTTGGAGCTTTATTCGATAGTCATTGGCAGCGCTTTCATCGGCTCTACGTGCAGAATTATCCAGTTCGTGTATGCGTGAAAAGAAATAGTCTTGGGTTGCTGTTTTGCGCTCGCCTGAATCAGCGATTGTAAGAAGCATCAGGGATGTGGGTGTTTGATAGCCAGGAGGCATCTCTAGATCGATGCGCCCGTGGCAGGCCGTAGTAATTGCACCTAAAGCGCACATATATGCCATCTCGCTGGAAATCTGCAGTTCTCTGACCGCCTCCCTGACAGCGGCGTCAAGAGTGCTGTGCTCCCTAAATCGTGGCCATTCGTCATCTGCCACGGAAACGCCGCTACTCATTCGTACATCCATTTCAGTCCACCTTGCTGTGAAACAGCTATTTTGGCTATAGCTAGCGAAATTAGCAGAAAAAAATCAGTTTTCACGAAATTTTTGCAGCGATAGGTTTGGCAGTCACGGAGGCTCCTGCTGCCTGCTGCCTGCTGCCTGCTGCCTGCTGCCTGCTGCCTGCTGCCTGCTGCCTGCTGCCTGCTGCCTGCTGCCCCAGCAGCCAGCTAGAACAGTTTTTATTTATGAATCCTGCCAATCCTCTGAACGAATATGAGGAGCCCGTTCATGAGGATTATCCGCTTGAAAGAAGTCATGGACTCAACGGGATTGGCACGGTCGACCATTTATAAATATATAGGGGAGGGTACTTTCCCAAAATCCGTCTCTCTAGGTGATCGGTGTGTAGGTTGGGTTGATAGTGAGGTGCAGGACTGGATCTTGGCCAAAATCGAAGAGCGCGATGTTTCCTAGAGGTCTGCCACGGTCTTAATTGGTGATCTGGCATCTCGAATCACAAGCATAAACGCCACGATCAGCTGAAGCTGATCGTGGCGTTTATGCTTTATTCAAAAAGGTTGTAATGTCAGTTAACTCTGTCAGCATGTTTTGATGAGAATTTCTCAAGAATTACGGCAATCCTGCTCCAGATTACTCGACATCTTCGGGGTGGCCTTCAAGCGTTTGAGATGCATCTATTGATATAGCAATCGTAATGGTAATTAAATGGACTCGTAGAGGGCAAATCTAGAGTATCAGTTGCGGGTTGTGTACGTGGTGTTATCAATGCATGTTCAGTGGTAGGGATGTTTAAAAATAAATGCTCAGTTACCTGATATGTAGAATGAATCCATCAGGTACCTGCCATGCATAACAAAGTTCGCCATGCCAAACTTTCCCAAGCTGACACAGCACTCCAGATTAAATCTTTAGTTCAAGCGATCGAAAGTGGCCATGGACCCGCATTTTGGGTCGAGCCAAGCCGGCTAGGCTCAGAGCGCGTAAAGAGTACCCGGCTTTCCCATTACTTTAACCAAATTAAGCCGATGTTCGATTTTTTCGATGATCGAGTTCCCTACGATTACTGCGAATATCTGCAGGCGTTTCGTAGTGCGTGCCAAGACATTGGCCTTGAGCGCTCCATTGAAGGTCCTGTTTGTCTCAATGAAAGTGGTACCGCCTATTTGGATTACCACCAGAGTATGAATCTTCTTGTTGCGCAGATCCGTTACCTGACTCGGCAGCACTGGTATCGTCGCAGCAAGACGGTTCGCCGACAGATAGTTAAGCAGCAAGAGCAAGAACTTACGGAGTACGCCGACGCTGTGATGGATCACTATTCCAGGACTCTCTTAGTGAGAGTGAATCTCAAATATCATGCTGAATGCCAAGCTAGGTTAAGAATCGAGCATGTTTTCGAAGATTCAGATGCCTTGATTGCCAAGCAGCGTCGTCACCCGATATTCGAGCGTCTAATTGGCTACGCTTATGCAGTGGAGCAGGGGGATCGCAAGGGTGGGAGCGGTTACCATATTCACGCGTTGTACTTTTTCAACGGCAATATGACATGTCGAGATATATACAAGGCGACAAGAATTTGCCAATTGTGGCAAGAGGTTACATGTGGTCGGGGATTCGCCCATAGCAGTAACCATCATTACGAGCAACTTGGAGAAAAGCTAGGAGTCGGTCGTATTCTTAGAAGTGATCAGTCAGCTCGATTTAATATCTACGAGGTAGTGAGATATTTGGTGAAGGATAAGCAGCAACTGTGTCTAAAGCCGGAAGGGGCTCGCTGTTTGCGTAAGGGCGCGTTCAAGCGGCAATAGGGCAAACTTGTAGTCACAGTCTGGAGATTGGGAGAGCAGCGCAATAACGCAGTGTGAATGCCGGGCGCTGCGAAGCATGAGGGCGGTCGGCTTCTTGATTCCGAAGGCTTGAAAGCAACCGTTCTCTTAGACTGTATCGAAGAGTTCGTTGAGCCAACCAGATACCGCCGAAGGGCCTGGTAATGCTTGCAGTTTTCGGCGACGCACATTTCGGCTAGGAGACACCATTGAGCGCTTGTCTAGGCCGGGGTCGAACTGTGCCGCACGCTCAGTGACGCTCTGGCTGACACTGACTTGGTGTTCTCCACGGTGACTGCCGGATCAGCGTTGAAGGTCGCAACGGAAGCAGGGGGGCAGCTGAAACCTAGACAGTACTTTCTTGATCTAAACTCTGTCGCGCCAGCAACCAAGAAGGCGGGGGAAAGCGCTGTAACTAGGGGTGGCGCCTCCTACCTGGATGTTGCCGTCATGGCACCAGTGCCACCTCAGCGCCTGGCTACGCCGCTGCTCCTGGGCGGCACCGACGCTGCCGCCCTGGCTGAAACGCTGGGCGAGCTTGGCTTCAACGTGAAGGTCGTGGCCGAAGAGGTAGGCGTGGCTTCCGCCATCAAGATGTGCCGCAGCGTGATGATCAAAGGACTGGAAGCGCTTACGACTGAATGTCTGTCGGCCGCCCGCCATTATGGCGCGGAAGAGAGGGTGCTCACGTCACTGCACGCGAGCTTCCCGCACATGGGCTGGGATGCTCGCCAACCGCACTACCTGATCAGCCGCGTGGCGGAGCATGGTCGGCGCCGGTCCGAAGAAATGGAAGGGGTTGCCAAGACCGTCGCCGATGCGGGCCTGGAGCCGCGCATGAGTCTGGCGATCAGTGCGGCTCAGCGTGATCTGGTGGAGCGCATGGCGGACCTGGACATCCCTTATGCTGAGCCTTTCGATTGGCGAGTTTTGGTCGACCGGCTCGCGAAGCGTTGAATTGACTGCCTAACGCGTCTACGGGGCAGTAATGAGAAATTGCGCTTCGCCAGTTCAATCCAACGTAGAAGGTGCAGATGATCCTGCCGCTGCTCGAGGTGGTGAACCCAGATGAACGCCAATGTCGAAGCGCCTCTTACCATCGAGCAGCTGCGCGACTAGGTCGGCCGATCGCGGGCCAGGTCGAGTGGCTGTTTCACAAACATCTCTACGCCGCGGCCACACGTTACTACCTGGAACTGCGCATCAACGGAGGCCGCCGCCTACTGCCGCATTCTGCTCTGTCAGTGCCGGAGATGGCGGTTGCCGGCAGCTTCACCTCGGTCACCCAGTGCAGCAAGAGATACTTGGCTTACTTTAGCTATCCGCCCTCTGATGAGCGACAGCTGAACTATTGAAAGGGTGTCCAGGGTGCTCCGTAAGCCGTTGCGTTGTAGGTCTTACTTTCTACCTTGGCGATCTGCGTTGGGAAAGGTAGCGAGCTTGATCGAGTTCGATTCGCTCGACAATTCCGCCAAGGCCTGCGGTGTGTAATCCATGCATTGCGTCTTGCCGCAACGTCGTCAACCAGGGCGCAGACCCGGAAAAGTGAGACCACAGCTCATGGTCGGCTGTGTGGCGATGAGACCGTCTTTTGTCTAGCCAAAAGGGGATCAGCCCGTCATTACAGCTGAGCTTATTCAGCGCTCGTTGCCTAAGTGTAGAGCGCCACATGATTGCTCCATGGCAGTAGGCTATGGCCTGCACTTGAACGAGGTGTATTAGGCTCGGACGATGATCGAAATGCGTACCTTCGCCGAGGTGATAGAAGCGCGACGCATCATCGATGCCGTCTGCTGGGATTACCTCGAGCACGATTGCGAAGTATCCGTTCGGCTGTTGAATGTCGTAATCATCGGGGACAACGACGTGAAGCCGCAAACAGTCGGAGTCGTTGGTAGCAGAGCGACTGACGAGCCATTCCTCGAGGAGCTTTGGTTGCTTGTAGCAGAACAGGTGCGTATTTGCTGACGGGCTGCTGCCTTCGAGCCATTCTCGCTGAAGCTCAAACCGTGCAATGAGCCAGTCTATGTGACCTTGTTGGACGACCATCTTGAGGTGATCAGCATCGGACCAGGCCATCACCGGCAGTTGTAGCGACTCGGGAAAAAGAGAATTGATCCGAGACCGGGGTACGCCGTGTGCATCGAAGACATCAAGCATACGGCTGGATAGCTGGCGGGCTGGATTGACGCGACTTTTGAGCCATTGATATCCACTGCCAAGAGCCTTCAGCCCACCCATAATGTCCATGTGCAATCCTTCGTTTCAGCGAATGATTAGTTTTCCATCAACGTGACTCAAGGTCGTAATCAAAAAATATGCTCATTCCACGAATGCTCATCACTCTATCCTCTTTTTGCACTCTCACTGTGCTCGATCTGTCTCCTGGCCGAAGTAGCCATACGTAAAGCTGTTATTCCCTATACACAAATCTTTTGATAATTGATAACTGCGTTAATTAGCTGGAGGCTTACTAGTCTAGTCGGCAGTTTCCCGAATTGCTGAATACTGCCGTCTTGCTGTTAGTCAGAAGCGAATCTAACCTGATTCTAGGGTAGCACCTCAGCGTAGCTTGGCAGCCTCCAGAGAGATGATAGACATGACTGCCGCGATTGCAGAGGATCAGTCCCTGACTGGAGGGCACAAGGTTACTGATTTGAGTAGGTGCTACCGTCGCCGATTTAGGTGTCAGTAACAACTCGCGAAGTCGTCACCGACGGGCTTTTGAGCAGGCATCCAACGCTGCTTACTTGCAACGAATGGGATGCTGTGGCATGTCACCAAGGCAATCCTTTTATCACGCTCGTGCTCCTACGTTGGTAGCTGCGCTACTATCGTCGTAATTTCAGCGACGCCTCTGGCTTTGACGTTTGGCAGCTAGAGTTACCGCTGGTCGGTAAATGGATCAATTTTTTTAAGAATCTAAAAGCTGTGCCGATCTGTTTGGCTAAAGACGCCATCATGGCGTGAGCAGGATTATTGCCCTTTTTAGTGTATGGAGTATTTTCATGGACGAATCTAATCAATTGTCACTTGACGACAGCCTGGAAAAAACGTCGCCAAGCGTGTCGCCCCAGCCTGAGCCGGTGATTGGTATTCGACACAGCATCGTTGCCAAGCTGAACCTTGCGGACTACCAGAATGCCGTACCAGTCATTCGTGAGCTCAAGATTGTCAATGAGACCTCGCAGCGTTTTCGTGAGCTTGTACTGACACTGACTTCTTCTCCAGAAGTTTTCAAGCCAACCACATGGCACATCGACTCCTTAGGCGCTGAAGCGCAGCAACAGATCTCAGGGCTAGATCTTGTGCTTGATGGTGCCTTGCTGGCTCGGCTCGTCGAGGCGGAGAAAGCAACTTTGACGTTCAGCCTTCGAGCTTCTGGTGAAGAAATAGCGACGGCCGAATCGGTCCTTGAACTTTTACCTCGTATGCAATGGGGCGGCCTCTCTCATATCCCGGATATGACTGCTGCCTTCGTACAGCCCAACGATCTGGCGGTTGAACACCTACTGCGCCAGGCCGCCGAGGTGTTGCGCAAGAGCGGCAAAAGTCCAGCTCTGGATGGTTACAACGGAGGCGCCAGACGGGCGTGGGAAATTGCCTCGGCGATTTGGGGCGCCATGGCTGGGATGAAGCTGGTCTATAGCCTTCCGCCAGCCAGTTTCGAGCTGTACGGCCAAAAGGTCAGAAGCCCCAGTCACATAGCCGACACCGGCCTTGCCACCTGTTTTGATTTAGCGTTGTTCTTTTGTGCAGCCCTTGAGCAGGCAGGCCTGAATCCTGTTTTGGTCTTCACCCGGGGCCATGCTTTTGCGGGCGTCTGGCTCAAAGCCGAAGAGTTTTCCGCAACGCTCATTGATGACGTGACCGCTCTGCGCAAGCGGCTGAAATTGAGCGAGATTATCTTGTTTGAAACCACGCTCATTACCCAAGCGCCTGTTTCACCGTTCGCCTATGCCGTGGAGCGTGGCGCTGCTCAGGTCGCGGAAGAACAAGAGCATCAATTCGAGATGGTGCTCGATATTCGCCGGGCACGATTGCAGCGTATTAAACCGCTGGCGAGTGCTGATGCCCAGCACCTTAAGGCCGATGCGGCCTTAGAATACGAGCAAGATGGTGAGCTCCTGGTAGAGGATGCGCCGACGCTTCCGGAAGAGCTCGATATGGTTGAGATCGAAGACCTGTCAAAGCTGGATCCCCAAGACCGCCTTGGGCGCTGGCAGCGCAAGCTGCTAGACCTGTCGATGCGTAACAATCTGCTCAATTTCAAGGCGGGCAAGCGTTCCTTGAAGCTGGAGGCGCCTGATGCTGGTGCGCTCGAAGACGTGTTGGCTACCGGGCAGTCGCTAAAGATGCTGTCGCGACCGGACTTCATGGATGGCGCTGATCCGCGTGAGCGGGCCTTGTATGAGCAACGAGAACGTCAGGACGTGCGTCGTGCTCATGCACTGGATGGTCTCAAGCGCAAAGAGGTATTTATTGGCCTAACGTCTATGGAGCTGGATACCCGACTGACGGAGCTTTACCGGGGAGCGCGCGCTGCGCTGCAGGAAGGCGGAGCTAATACCCTATTCTTGGCATTGGGCTTCTTGAGTTGGACGCCTGAGGACCGTAAAGACAAGAGATACCGGGCTCCATTAGTGCTTGTTCCAGTGCGCCTTGAGCGGCGTAGCGCTCGCTCCGGATTCACGCTTCACCTGCACGATGACGAGCCTCGCTTCAATCCCACGCTTATCGAGATGCTGCGTGAAGATTTCGAGCTAAGCCTAGGCAAGCTCGAACATGAGTTACCCAGGGACGACTCCGGGCTCAATGTCGAACTGATCTGGAAAACGGTAGCCACGGTCATCAAGGACATCGCAGGCTGGGAGGTGAGCGAAGACATCTACCTCTCGACCTTTTCCTTTGCCAAATTCCTCATGTGGCAAGACCTGTCCCAGCATGCGGATCATTTGCGGGACAGCCCTGTGGTGCGCCATCTGCTGGACACTCCCCGTGACGCCTTTACTTCGGAAGTCGACTTCCCTGAGGCCGAACGCTTGGATCTTGAGTATGGTCCAGAGGAGGTGTTCTGCCCGTTGCCGTCGGACTCGTCTCAGTTGGCCGCCGTCATGGCCGGATCCAAAGGTAAAAACTTCGTATTGATTGGGCCGCCAGGCACTGGTAAGAGCCAGACCATTGCCAATCTGATTTCACAGTCTATTGCCCAGGGCAAGCGAGTCCTGTTCGTCTCGGAGAAGATCGCTGCGCTAGACGTTGTGTATCGCCGGCTACGTGAAATCGGGTTAGGTGAATTCTGCCTGGAGGTTCATTCCAGCAAGGCAAGCAAGGTAGACGTCCTGGCTCAGTTACAAACCGCATGGGAAGCCAAAGGGCAGACCGATCCTGCTTTGTGGCGTGCAGAGGCAGAGCGTCTCAAAGGCCTACGCGACAGTCTCAACTTGTATGTCGAGCGTCTGCATCACCGCTATCCAAATGGTATGTCGATCTTCGGTGCCATCGGCGTCGTGACTGCCAATCGTGAGGTGAGTCCGATCAGGCTGTTTTGGTCATCGCCGCATCACCATGACCGGGCGGGACTTCTGGCGCTGGAGGATCTAGCCAAACGGATAGAGGTGAATGCCGATGCAGTGGGGTACGGCCATCTCAGAACGCATGCCTTAATGGGGGTCGGGCAGACCGACTGGTCGCCCAAATGGGCGTCCGAACTCGTCCAGGTAACACGTGATCTACTCCCTCTGATTGATGCAATGCAGCGCAACGCCGACCGTTTCTTTGAGACGATTCAGTTGCCTCCAGTTGCCCTGACCGGTTCCGCTTTGGACAGCTTGGCGATGCTGTCGACCGTTTTGCCTCGAGCTGCGGGTCATGACTGGCGTTTCGTCCTACGCCCAGATGCGCGTAAGTTGGTCCAGAGACTTGGGGAGGGATGTGAGCTAATCGCTCAGCATCAAGCGCTTAACGCAAAGTTGACGCCTGCTTGGCCTTCAATGCTCTTGAACAAAGCGGACGAAGCTCTGGCGCTTTTGCAGCGCCGACGCGAAACCCAAGCCGTGTTTGGGCCCACCTGGACAGCCGAGGTGTTAGCGGCGACCAGTCAGGCGATTGGTTTGCTTGAGCAACTCGCTGATCTACGGCGACAGCTGACGGTGAGCTATACCGACGCTGTCGAAGCGCTCGATGTCCAGCAACTGCTGGAGCATTGGCGTAAAGCAGAGCAGTCTTTCTGGCCAAAATCCTTTTTTGGTATGCGCAAGATCCGAGAAACCTTCGGGAAGACCGCAAGCGGTCATGCCGCTACGGATGTGGCCAAGGATCTCTCTACTTGGATCAACATCCGTGTTGTCCGTAAGCAAATCGATGACCTTGCTTTGGGAGACAGGATCGGTCCGGTATGGCAAGGGTGGCGATCTAACCCCGCCCACTTGTCCGCCGGTATTCGTATGCAGCAGACCCTAGAGCTACAGAAGAGCGACAGCATCTGGGCAGACAGTGGATTTGAGCCCATTGAGCAGGGGGCATTGGGTGAATCTTTGCGGGCCGATCTTCACAGGCTACGTAGTGTTGCGCAGATGACGCAGGATCTGATGGCTTTCCAAGATCTGCAGGTCGCCACCGACGGGCTCTGGCAGGGGCTTACCACCACCGTCGAGCCACTTAAGGCTGCACTTATTTTCCAGCGGGCGCGCCTGTCGATTAGCGAGCATGGGGCAGTGTCGGAGGCCCATGATCTTGTCGCAGTTGGTCAGTGCGGTAAGGGCATGCAGCAGGATTACCAGTTGCTCAAACAGCGTGCTGGTCTAGAACGTAAATTGGTAGAGCTCGATGATTTGCACGAGGCCACTGCAGGCCTTTGGAATGGGCTACGAACCCGCACGGATAATGTGCAAAAGGTCATTGCCTTCCAGGCGGCACTAGCCGGAGCGATTACCCGGCTAGCCACGCAGGCAGAGGAACTAGTGGCATGCAAAGCAGCCTTGGGTCTTCTGCTAGGCGATGGAAATTCGCTCCTCGAACCTCAGGGCTCTGTAACGCTAGCAGGTGTGGCACTGCAGCAGGCACTGGTTATTTTTAGCCGGCAGCGCGAAGCGATGGCGACCGCTGGGCATTTCTCAGCGGCATCGCCGCTGTCGTCCGATCTTACCCTCGATGCCTTGCGGGCCCAGTGTGACGGACTAGTTCGCGCCGAGCCGCGTCTGAAGGCTTGGTGCGCTTGGCAGAAGGTCCGCGATGAGGCGGCGGGCGTTGGCCTTATGCCACTCGTGGAGGCCCTGGAAGCAGAGCAGGTAGTACCGGGTATGACACTTACGACCTTTAGCGTCAATTATGCACGTTGGTGGCTGGACACCGTTGTTGATCAGGAGTCGGTGATCCGGACCTTTGTTAGTGCCGAACATGATCAACGCATCCGTGACTTCCGCGCCTTGGACGAGCGTTTCACCGCCTTGACCCGTGACTGGCTGCGGGCACGGCTGTGTGCCGATCTACCCAACCAGGAATCTGTCAGCCGTTCCTCTGAGTGGGGACTGCTACGGCATGAGATGGGTAAGAAGACCCGCCATCTACCGCTGCGCGAGTTGATGTCCCGGGCGCCGGAGGCCCTGATGAAGCTCACGCCTTGCCTGCTCATGAGTCCTCTATCGATCGCCCAGTATTTGGCTCCGAGCGCCACACCCTTTGATTTGGTGGTCTTTGATGAGGCTTCACAGATCCCAGTTTGGGATGCTATTGGAGCTATGGCACGTGGTCGTCAGGTCGTCATGGTGGGTGATCCCAAGCAGCTGCCGCCAACCTCCTTTTTCGACCGAGCCGAATCCAGTGTCGAAGATGACGATGTCGAGACGGACCTTGAAAGCATCCTGGATGAGTGCATTAGCGCGAATCTGCCCACCCGTAATCTACGGTGGCACTATCGTAGTCGCCATGAAAGCCTGATTGCCTTCTCCAACCAGCGCTATTATGACTCGAAGTTGATCACCTTTCCGTCGCCTGTCACGACAGATACCGCGGTACGCCTCTGTGCGGTGTCGGGGGTCTACGAGAAAGGTCTGTCGCGTACGAATCCGATCGAGGCGCACGCAGTCGTGGCGGATCTGGTTGCCCGTCTCAAAGCTTCAGGTTTCCGCGAGAGCGGTCAGACAATCGGGGTAGTGACCTTCAATGGTGAACAGCAGAGACTGATCGAGGATCTGCTCGACCATGAGCGCCGCACTGATCCGGTGCTAGAAACCTTCTTTGCTGAAAACCAAATTGAGCCTGTCTTCGTGAAAAACCTGGAGAGTGTGCAGGGTGACGAGCGTGACATCATCTATTTCTCAACCACCTATGCCAAAGACCAGGTAGGAAACCTGTCGATGAACTTCGGTCCTCTGAACCGGCAAGGAGGCGAGCGCCGACTGAACGTGGCCGTAACTCGCGCGCGTCAAGAGCTCCTGGTTTTCTCTAGCCTCCGCCCTGAGCACATCGATCTTTCTCGGACCCAGTCGGTTGGAGTAAGAGATCTCAAGCACTTCTTGGAGTTTGCCGAGCGCGGTCCCCGTGCTCTATCTGAAGCCGTTAACGGTAGTGTAGGTGGCTTCGACAGTCCCTTCGAGCAAGCCGTGGCGGCAGCGCTTGCTAAAAAAGGCTGGCATGTCCACACCCAAGTTGGGGTATCGGGTTTCCGCATTGATTTGGGCGTGGTAGATCCAGATGCCCCCGGTCGTTATCTAGCGGGTATCGAGTGCGACGGCGCGACGTACCATCGCAGCGCAACGGCGCGTGACCGTGACAAGTTACGCGAGCAGGTGCTGCGTGGTTTGGGCTGGGAAATCCTGCGAATTTGGTCTACTGACTGGTGGATCGATGCTCAGGAAACCGCTTCACGAGTGCATTCTCGACTCGAAGCTTTGTTAGCCCTTTCGCGAACCAACCGCCAGGAGCGGGAGGCAAGAGAGGAAGCGCGACAAGCTGCGAAGCAGGCGGCAGAGGCTCTTGCGACTGCGCAGCAGGCTGCAACCAGCGAGGTGCCCGCTGCGCAAGATCCTGTGGTGGCTCACGTTGCGGGTAATGCGGCAGTTCAGATTAGCTACGCCCACTCGTTAGAACCGGTACCTATCGCTCATGCGGCTGAAGACCAAGCTTCCAGCCAAACTAAGCCAATTTACCGGGAGTCCACGCCGGAGGATTGGGTTGAAGGCATTGACGCAGATGCGTTCCTACATGCCGACTACGATCAGGTTCTGAGTCAGCTTGTGGCTCATGTCGTCGAGGCCGAGGGGCCCTTGCTGGATCAGACGCTGGCCCGACGTATTGCGCGTGCTCATGGCTGGACACGGACAGGCGCTCGAATTCGGGATCGAGTGATAGATATTGCCCGGCGTCACCACCGCAGCCACGAAGAGCAGGTAGGGGAGTTCTTCTGGCCAAGCGGCTTGGTCTTGAATAGGCAGGTTATTTGCCGGCGTGCCTGTCCAGAGACTGGAGGTCGTCCTGCAGATGAGATCTGCCTGGATGAGCTGGCGTCGCTTGCACGTGAGCTGCTAGATAATCAAATGGTTGCAGGAGAGGCATTACTCTACGGTATGGCTCGAGAGTTGGGAGTACAGAAGCTCAGTGCCTCAAGCCGGCTGCGACTGTCACGTGCGATTGAGTTGGCAAGTAATAGTTAGAGGTTGTTTGGAAAGGGCCGGTAGGGCCGCGACGAGTCCTTCCGGTCAAGCGCTTAAGCGCGGTAGGTAGGTAGGTAGGTAGGTGGATTCTTCCATTCCGCTCGTTGGCGCGCTGTAGTGGTCAACTAATCCCGGACACTGGTTTAAGTCTTTCCTCGGCAATGGCGGGCGGTAGCCCACCATTGAATTGATGCGGCCGCTGCCAGTTGTAGTGCTGCATCAGGAATATGCCGATGTCCTGTTGTGCCTACGTAGCTCGCGCGGCTCAGCCGTACGGTCTAGGACGTCCATCATCGTTGAGCACTGACCGTACTGTGGTTGCTTAACTAAGCAATACCTTAGTTGAGATTGGCTTGATGTCCATTTACTTCACCTACCACAGAGTGCAGGTTGAAGAGGTCAGCCTCACTGCCGCGGAGCACGGGATCGTCGGCCGCACAGTGCTTCCGTCCTTCTTTTTGCCAGCACTGACGCTGATACTGAATTGCTATTCCGTGCGCTGCCACGGCCTTTCTCTCCGTATACTCTCCATCTAATAAAATAATTGCTAACTGTTTTGCGAAACTCGTACTTGCCAAGTTAGTGTTTGAGATCCACAACCATGAATGCCACTGCAATCTCACGACGATCAATGCGATAGGTTGCTACGTATCCAGCTATTTCAGAATCAGGAGGTCCCAGAAGCTCGCAATCAAGGTGCGTGAGATGAATGGGAGGGTCATGTTCTATCATTTTTTCGATGTATTCGAGGATGGCGCCTATGCGATTTGTGTATGAGTAGATTACATGGAAATATAGGTCGCAGACGCCGTAAGATAATAGCTTGTCAAAGTGGGCCTTAATATTTCTTCGATCGACTGAGGTACATACGAGTGCTTCGAAAATAGATATCTCCTGGCCGGAAACACGAATTACTGCATCGCGCTCTCCAGGATTGCCATTTGCAGTTGATCCTCCGAGGGACTGATCTGCTACATCCCATTTGGTGACTGCAAGCCGTGCGGCTAGCACTTCTCGAAATGCAGTATTAAGATCGTTTTCAAACCTTGCCTCTTCACCAGGATTTTTTCGGTCACGAAGCATCGCTGTCATGTGTTGTAGCGAAGCTACGGCGCGTGACACCTGTCGGATGAGATAGCCGCGAACCCCACCACCCAGAGGGCCAAGAATATCGCCTACTTGTGAAGGCTGAAGCTCAGTCAGGATTTGCAATGCAGCCCGAATCGATGAAATCGAATCCTGAACCACCGATGCTTGAGCAACGCTTGGAGTAGAGTTGCCAGATTGAAGGTCATGCTTGAGCGTAGTTAGCCGATCATCAGGGCCGAACTCAATAATGGCTGCATCTAATATTGCCATCGCGTCTGTATGAAGTCCCATTTCCTGCTTAGAAAGTACCGCAATGACTTCAAGATCTAGACTTCGCCTCTCTTGGCGATACGTAGCGATTCCCTCTAAGGCATTTTCAGGCTGTTGCAATGCCAGCATAAGTAGGGCGCGATTAGCAATTAAGCTATTGCTGGCTGAGTTCTCATTGGTAGCAATAACAGAATTTATTTCTGTCATCAGATCTATGCCAGTTATTTTGGCATCGCCTTCCAACGGCTGCAAGGTGGGTCCGAGAAGCTGTTGAATTGCAACTGCAAAAATATTCTCTCTATATGCGCTTGCTGCTCCTGGACGTGCGGCAAGACGCTGCAGGGTTGCTCTGGCTTCTTTAAGGTTTCCATTTGGGCGTAATAACTGAGAGGTCGCTTTATAGAAAGCTAATTTTTCGTGTGCTTGTCTCGTTGTAGGTTGGTCTAGTGATAGGGGAATAATGGCTTCATCGAGGGTAGGCCAATTTTTCTCTTTCAGAAGTAATCGTAGCTCAAGATCGAAAAATGCCAGCCGAAACTGCGGTGGTGCACGATTTAGGTCTTGATCAGCAGCATCTAGATGCTCTCGGGCAAGGTCTGTTTCATCTGCAAGTATTAAGGATTCAATGCGATGTTGCAGCTCAGGCCACGTCCAAAATTCTGATGCTTCATCCGGCTTGAGCTGCTGCAATCTTTTCCTAATAGTAGATTTTGCCACAGCAGGTAGGTGTTGGGAGAGTTCCGCTAGTAGCACCGGATCATCGGATATTGAAAGCGTTTGGAGGATATCCTCTTGATAGCTGCCGCTTAGCCGACGCCAAGCGGCTGCAATATCTTCTGCAGGCGATGCCTCTTCACGCTTAAGAAAACTGGCAGGCTTATATCTGTCTGTTAGAGCACCGATGCGTCCTTTCTCATCATGCTCAATAACAGTGCGCGATATAAGCGTTTGAAGTGTGGTGGCTAGCTCTGGCGGAATGGCTTCGTCTGGCCAAGAGGCAACCGCCCGCGCTAGCAGTCTCACGTGTTCTCTTAAAGTTTTGGCAATTGAATGGCGTAAGGATGGTTTTTCTTCGGTCGGTGTATTTCGTAATAACTTTAAACTATCGAATGGAATTAGCAATTTATCTCGTTCGACTGCATCGTGCGCAAATGCAGTCTTGATAAGCTGCGCTGCGAGGTTTGCAGATAGATTAGGCGCATCCGTCCAGTCTAGATTGAGTTCGCGTGCAAATTTTGAATACAGCGTCACGATTGGGAAGGCGACGGAAACCGATGCTTTTGGAAGATTGTTTAACCCCTCAAGCACTGCATTAAAACAAGCCCGTGGGGCATTGTCATTATATGATGCAAGGTCTACTAGATTTTTTAGTAATGCGGTTTGTAGCTCTTCGTTTTCTCTCGCCAATAACTGCAAAAGTGTCCGGCCTATAGGTCTGCGTGAGTCCGAAGGCGACCTTCTGCGAGTGTAGGCTTCGGTATGACACCAGGTTATCAGTGAGGCGTATTCTGCTAGATGAATAGCGCCTCTAGGAAGATAGTAAGCAACAAGGGATAGAGCATCCTGGATTGCGAAATCCTTAGTCTGGGCTTCACGACTTAAACTTCGGTCGTCATGCCTTGTAGACTCTTGGCACCACTCGACTAAAAGTCTGGTTGCCAGGCATGACATATGAGGATGCATCAACATATCCACTAGTAGCCCAGGCGCAGAACGGACCTGCAGCAGAAGCTGCTGCAATGCCACTGGGTGCTCAGCAGCGATTGATAAAACTGATGTTGCTGTGTCCAGAATGTTATGTGCAATATCGGTTTGTTCGAGCTCGGAGCAAAGTAGAGCAAATGAAAAGTTTGCCGTGTCAAATCCGATTAGTCGTTCCATCACAAGGTGTTCGAAATCAGGGCGCTGGAGAAAGTCGATTTTAAATACCAAAGCTTCATTCGAAAAAATATAGGATGGCGGTCGATAATGTAGTTGATCTCGCGGAATCTTAAATGTATTCTTGAGAAGCGAATAGTACTGAGTGGTATCGTTTTTCCATGTGCCCCAGAGGGTCTGCCGCTGTAGTGCCCTCATAGCTGCCTCACGGCAGTAGCGCATTTCAAGGGGGCTCCAGCTCGTGTCCCATCTACTGTAGCTGCCGAGGATGTCGCACCACGCAGACCACTCCAAGAAAGCTCTATCGATTGCTTCTTCTTCCGCATCTAATAACGGCGACACGTGATCAGTGTCGCTTTCGAGCTGGACTGCTACCTTTGCAGTAGTGCTGGTATCGTCCGTGGCGCTATGCTGCTTAGGGCATAACTGCTCCCACAGTCGTCCTGCAAGCCAATTCGGGCTCTTTGTTGGTATTTTTAGCTCTAACCAACGCTTCTCAATTATTTTTTCTACGAGAGCTTTAAGATCAGGAGGAGGGCTATCGGACTTAGCAACGAGGCGGGCTTCGCCCAGTTTTTTCAGAAACACCTTTGTATTTGGGCTTGGATAGGTGATGTATGACCAAGTACCGATAGGAGCTTTAGGCATAATCCAGCGACCGCCGTCGTACGACACCCAGCCCATGCACTGGAGCTCGCCAAACGTTGGGCCGTTGTCTTCAAGACGCTGCTCTGATTCATCCCACAGTTTGGCAACATCATCGGTGCCGCCTTGGTACTCTAATCGATAGTATTGACACAAGTTAAGAATGCTCAGCTCGTCGACTACGTCCTCCTGGTCGGCGTTGAAGTGCGAGCGGCCTGAAAACGATAGCCAGCGCCCGAAAAGCTGCCTCAGCTCGCGCCGCACCTGTAGTGGAGCGTGCATACCCTCTAGGCTCTGTACGAAAAATCCGAGCGAGTAGAATTGGCACCATGAGGGGCTGGAGGGCCGCATGGCAAAGCGTTACGAACTCCCGGATGAAGCGTGGGAGCTGATTGCAGATGTTGTTTCGCCTGAGCAGAAGAGGGGGCGGCCACGCAGTGATGACCGGCTGATGCTCAATGGCATCTTCTGGATCCTGTGTTCAGGTGCTGCCTGGCGCGACCTGCCAGAGCGGTTCGGCCCCTGGTCGACGGTGTATCAGCGGTTTCGTGACTGGCGAGATGACGGCACCTTTGATCGAGTTCTCGAGCGCCTACGATGTTCGGCTGGCTGAAGGAGAGTCGCAGGATCGGCACTCGCTACGACAAGCTGGCAAAAAGTTTCGCGGCGATGGTCACGCTCGCTTGCACGCTGCGCTGTCTGCGCCAGTATTTTTCGTACAGAGCCTAGCGTTGATGGATGGGAAGCCGCGAGGCATTGCTCAAGATTTTACCCGCTGGGTCAATCGGCAACGAAGAACCAAAGGGCGGACCACATTTTCCCGCCATGAAATGGAAGAAACGATCCGCCAGGCGTTTTCTAATCAGCGTCGGTTTGCAGGCAATGATGGTGCTGGGATTCGAGCCCTTACGGTACATGGCGCAAAAAATCGTGAGTTTGATTTGGTGCTTGTACTCTGGCCCGCATCAATTGGGGGCGACGAGATCCAAAAAAGGCGACTTCTTTACAATGCGATCACGCGAGCGAAAGGAAAGTGTTTGGTTCTGGTTCAGAGCGCACGAGCTATGACTGCGCCTCCGTTCACCTAGATCGGCACCTCTAATTCGTAGTTCGAGAACCGTTGGGCATAAAGCCCCCTGGTGCGCATTTCGGGGCAAGCCTCCCTAGAGGCGTGGGGATTATGGTTGATTGGGCAATAATAGGATCTTGCGTACCTATGCAGCGACGGCCGAGGGGTAGGATAAGTTACAGAATTAGTGCTGTGGTCTCGATATCCATACCGCCTGGGCATGGCTGGTAACGTCAGCTGCATTTAAGATTAATTTGAAGGTGTCTCAACGCTAGGTCAATAGCCGGGCATTGAGATGAAAATACACAGGAGATAATAGTCTTCGATGAATTTCTTTTATGATCTAGATGAGGCTGGAGTGGTTTTGGGTTTTTGCACCTGTAAATTAAAGCTTCATCGGTCATCTGGTTTTAGTTGATGGGTGATATAATTAATCAAATGATTGATGGAAAGTCTATAGATGAAGCGCTAGTGTTAGGAATGATGGATTTTAACTCTGTTATTATCTCGTCAAGGAGGTTGCTGGGTAAGTTTTGAAAGGAGCTAAGTGAAAGGTTCAGTATTTTCCCCACAAGTATCCCTACGTGTGCTGTTAGGCATAAGGCATCGCGAGACTTAATGGAGGGAATGCCATAGAAGTCAGTTGTTTCGTCGTGTTCTTGATAAAAGTTGTTAGGGCCTATAGCTAGTTTTGGAGTGCACGGTATTCCTTTAATGTTAGGATGGGCGCCGCCATCTATGCAGATCTGATATGTGTCAGAAACCTGCTCGCTAAGTCTAGAATCTTTGTTTTTAAGCAATTTTTTTACGTCATCGACAGCATTGCCAAACGCCTTGCGGGAAGCTTTCATCGACGCTTGGTCGATGTGACGGTCCTGCCATATTTGCGCAAGCGAAGCATCGTTTGCGATCAAAAAGGCGTAGCAGCTCGCTTCAAGAGCCGTCCGCACGATAGATGGCACCGCATATGGCTGACCACTCAATGTCATGCGAATACTGGCCGTCCATAAGTTTCGAGAATGTATCATAAGCTTAAGAGCTGTAGGGTTTATGTTCCTGTGCCGGTCTTCCGGCATAACTTGGCGGAGTAAAAATATATCAATTTTCTCGAATAGTTCGAGTTCTTGTATCTCAGCGTTTACTGCGCCTTTTGATTCGTTTAGGCCTTGATCTAGAAGTGTAATTAGTGGGGTGATAAAAAGGTTCATTATTTTTGCTGCTAACTCTAGTGGCTGACAGATATCCCGGAAGGGGCTATTAGAAACGATGAATAATGGCGGATTCTCAAGTAAGCAATTATAGGCGGCAAAAATTAACATCCCAACGTTAGCTGAGCCAGCTAATTTTAACAATAGTATGGGTCTCGGTGTGAGGTCTTCGACGCGTTGCTTCGCTTGAAATGCCGATAACTCTTTTCGACTGTTCATCTGTCCAGGTGACACCGCCCCAGGGGGCGGTGTCACCTGTTTGGTATGGGTGATATCGAGAGCTTAGCAGTGCACGGGCGTGCGGTCGCCAAGGCTGCCAGGCTTTGTGGACCTGTCGGTTCTTGAGTAGGTCAGCGTCGGTGTCTAATTGTCGGGAGGTACGGAAGTTTTCCCAGCCATGTTAGAGCGCTGAGCGCGAATGCAATAGCTGGATCTGAGCCAGCACCAGCTTCTCTTCCTCGGCCTTGCGGCAGAGGACGATCCAATCGATGCTGCGTCTCTGCCGATCTACTTTGCCTACCAGGACCAGGTGGCTGTGGCGATATGAAATGGGTGTGCGTGTCGGGCAGAAACTAAGCGTTGCTGGTGGTTAGTATACCGATCTTGCTATACCGCCTTTATGACGATTGGCAGGATGTCATTGAGCAGGCCGCATTGGCCGAGTCGGGCGAAGCTATCTACCAAATGCTCAGCTGATTGAGCGCCAAGAGGAACCAAGTATGTTCAGAAGCTGCTGCCCCAGAAGTCTCCAGGCTTCGGTTTTTTCTTTAGCATAATCATGATGTAAGTAATGCCGGCGTACTTTTGAGCCGCCAAGTAGGTGATTCTGGCAGCGGTCAATTATCTCCAGCGTAACGCCCAGCTCCTGCATCATGGTCGCTCCTGTACGACGTAAATCATGCGGTGTCCATTCTCCTTTTGCGCCCTTGCTTAGCACCAGTGAGTCATCATGGTGGCGACCTGTTAGAGGTTTGCTACGGTTCTTGAACCGGCACTGCCGGTCACCAATGAGCTTGCTGACAGTCTTGGTGTCGACGTGACTGCTTTCGTCCTTGCTTGGGAAGCAGAATAGGGTATGGCCGGTTTCCTCTTTCAGGCTCTTGAACTGATCCAGCGCGAACGGCGACAAGAACACGTGATGATCCTGGCGCTTACCCTTATGGCCCTTGGTAGCTTCGGCTGGGATAAACCAGGTGCCTTTTTCCAGATCCACATGACGCCATTCGGATTTGAGCAGTTCACCAATACGGCAGAGGGTGCTCAAGCAGATCCAGACGGCGCATTGCACACGTGTGTTGACCGGGCGAATGCCGGAGTATTTTTGGCCAGTGGGGAGGGCGTCGTAGTCGCGTTCGAGGCGGGCAAAGATGTCACGTAGTTCGCGAATTTCGTCGGGTGACAGAAGGCGGTCGCGCTGTTCCTGGTAGTCGTGGTCAAGGAGCTTGTTAACGTCTACTAGGTCGGCCGGGTTGCCGTCGGCCATGAGAGCACGCCAGGGTCTTCGCTTCTCCGCCCAGCGCAGCATCTGGCCGATGTCGTTGTTGCGGATTACGACGGTACGGTTCAGTCCGCGCGCTTTGATCAAGCGCAGGACGGCGAGCAGGTCTTTCTCGGTGAGGTTGCGCAACGGCTTCTTGCCAATGAGCGGTAGCACGTCCTTTGCGAAGCTCCGGCGCAGTTCGGCGTTGCCGTCCTGGCGAGATACGCCGTCATGCACCCACTCTTCGAAAAGGTCGGCGACTGTCTTGTTCTCTGCAGCCTGGCGCTCGGCCTCGGCAATGGTGGCGGCGATGGCAGCCTGGGCCTCTATCTTGGCGGCCTTACGGGCGATAGTAGGGTCGATGCCCTTGGTTACGGTCGCTTTCACTTCGTCGCGCTCAGCGCGGATCTGCGCCAGCGATTTCTTGGGCCAGCTACCCAGGCGGTGATCGCGCTTGGCTCCATCGAGCTTGAACTCGTAGCGAAACAGGACGGTGACACCGCGTACCCCTGCGCGAACCTTGGCAACAAGCCCGCCGTCTTCGCGCAGCGTCTTGCCGTCATCGGCCGAGGTGAGCGCTTCCAATTGCTTCGCCGTCAGTTTGGCCACTTCCTACCCCTTGCTCGATTCGGTCGCCCTGGAATTTTGCCCCACTTTTGCCCCACCGAATCGCTTGGCTGTCGGTGGATGTTCGTGGACTGCAATGGACGCTAATCTAGCCTGTAATCCGCGTGTTTGCTAGGTTTAAGGTGCTCCGTCAGTGTCTATGGACATCCATGGGAATCCAAAAAATAAGCGCATGGGGTGCAAGGGGGCGAGTGTTCGAATCACTCCGTCCCGACCAAATTAACGGAAAGGCTCAAGCACTTAGTGGCTTGGGCCTTTTTCGTTTCAAGGCTTCAATCAAAATTTAGGCAAAATCAGCTCGCGATCTTGCTGATATACGTTTCTTGGATAGCGTTCGGCCCAGCCCCTTGGCCCCGCTGATAGTTCCTTGTCCTGTCCGCGCTGATGTATCCGGCTGTAGCTCGTGGTCATCATCTGGCAGCTTCTGCCTTGATGTCGGCGGGTGCGAGCAAGCTGAATCGCAAACTCTTTTGCGATCTGCCTGAATAGGGGCCTAGCTTACGTACTTTGTAAGCTTGAGCCGTCAGGACACCACTTCGACCCGCACCAACCCTTGCTGCCGGAACGGCGCCAGGACCTCGCTCGCCGTCGCATCGGTAATCAACGTCCAGTCCGTCTTCAGCGGCGTCCAGTGTTGCTGGCGATCACGGCCGAGCTTGGTCGAGTCGGCGAGGACGAAGACTTCGGCGGCCTGCTGGATCATCAGCTCCTTGAGGTAGGCCTGCTCGGTGCTGGCCTCGCAGAGGCCGCGGCCGGCGACCACGCCATCGGCGCTGAGGAAGACCTTGTCGGCCGACAGTCGCTCCAGCATGGTGAAGGCCGCCGGGCCAAAGGTGGACATGCTGCCGGGGCGGAGGTCGCCACCGAGCAACGTCACATGGCCTTCGGGCAGGTCGCGCAGCAGCGGCACCGCCAGCAGGTTGTTGGTGATGACGTGCAGGCCGCGTCTTTCGTTGAGCAGCTTGGCCAGGGCGGCGGTGGTGGTGCCGCCGTCCAGCACCAGGGTGTCGTGGTCGTTGATATGAGCCAGGGCGGCGCGGGCGAGCAGGGCCTTTTCGGGACCGGACTGGTTGCTGCGTTGCTCCAGCGACGGCTCCGGCTCACGGGTGCCGATATGGGTCGCCCCACCGTAGGTGCGCAGGATCTGGCCTTCTTCCGCGAGGGCGGTCAGGTCGCGGCGGACCGTGGCTTCCGACACCTCCAGATGCCGGCACAGGGTTTCGACGTTGGTGTGACCGGCCAGAACCAGCTCGAGGATGGCCTGGCGACGTTTGGCGACCTTCATGGGGAATCCATCGGGAAAGACCGCGCTACTCTAGCGCAGTCGTGCTTCCCCCACATCACAGCGAGGCGCCGCCGCAGACCGTCAGCGTCTGGCCGGTGAGGGCACCGGCATCCGGACCGAGCAGGAAGGCGGTCAGGCCCGCGATCTCCTCAGGCTGCACATAGCGGCCCAGCGGCGGCAGCCGCGGCGGCGTGCCGGCACGACCCGGATCACGCAGCATAGGCGTCTCGGTCGCCCCGGGCGCCAACAGGTTCACGGTGACGCCACGCGCGGCCAACTCCAGCGCCCAGGAACGCACCAGACCCACCAGGGCCGCCTTGGTGGCGGCGTACTGGCTGCGTCCAGCGGCGCCTTGCATGGTGCGGCTGCCGATCAGCACGATACGACCGCCTGCGGCGAGGCGCTCGATCAGGCGATCCACCAGCCGGCTGGCCACGGCGACGTGCAGGTGCCACATGGCGTCGCCATCGGCCGGGTCCAGCGCGCCCAGGGGCGCGGTACGCATGAAGCCGGCCGCATGGACGATGGCGTCCAGCGGGCCGATGTCCGCCAGCACGGCATCCAGCGCCTGATCATCGGCCAGGTCGACGCCGATCCAGGTCAGCGCCGGATGTTTGTGCTCGGGCGGGCGGCGGCTGAGGCCGGTCACCCGCCAGCCCTCGGCGAGCAGGCGCTGGGCGATGGCGGCGCCGATGCCGGAGCTGACGCCGGTCACCAGGGCATGAGGCTGAGTTGTCATCGCCGTCTCCTTCACCGCAGCGCCGCTAGGGGCAGGCGGACGTGCTTGATGCGCTGGCGAAAGTAGGTGAAGGCCAGGTGCAGGTCTCCATCAGGCGCCTGTACCAAGCTGGGATAGGAGTACTCGCGGTTGAGCTTCTCGGTGGAGTTGTTGGTCAGGCAGTAGCCATCGCCAGCCTCGACATCCAGGCGCCGCCAGCTTTGCCCGTCGTCGGTGGAGACAGCAAGGCTCATGGGGCCGCGCGGCACGCCCCAGATGGCGCTGCGCTCGCCGTCCCGGGCCACCGGATCGACGCGGCTGTCGCCATCGTCGATCTCGTCGTAGAGCGAGGCGCGGCGTTCGCTGTAGTCGGCGGCGCTGGTGGGGTTGTAGGCCACCACCAGTTCGCCGCTGGCGAGGCGCACGAACTGGATGGAGGAGTTGTTGTTGGGCAGGGCCGTCGGGGTGGGGGCGCTCCAGCTGCGACCGCCGTCCTGGGAGCGGCTGGCGTGGATGAAGTCGGCCCAGCGACTGCGGAACAGCGCCAGCAGGCTGCCGTCACCCAGCGGCTGGATATTCATGTGCACGCAGCCGGTGCTCTCCGGTACCGCATGTTCGGTCCAGCTGCGGCCCTGGTCGCTGGAAATCAGCACGGCGCTGGTGTCGTGGCTGCCCACCCATTTCTCGCCGGGGCGGGCGATGCAGTGGAAGATCGGCAGTAGCCAGTCGCCGTTGGCCAGTACCACCGGCGGCTGACGGACGAAGGTCCCGGGGGTGTCGATCAGGGTCTCGATGGCGCCCCAGCTATGGCCGCCATCGGTGGAGAGGCGACGACGGACGATGGCGGTGTCCTGATTGCCGGCCACCTGGGCCGTCCACAGCAGCCATAGCGGGCCGTTCGGCGCCTGGAACAGGATGGGATTCTGCTCGGAGCGGGTCGGGTCGTCCGACAATTGCACCGGTTCGCTCCAGGTCCCGCTCGATGGATCGCGGCGGCTCAGCAGCACCGAGATGTCGGCCTTGCCTTCCTGGGTCCCGGCGAACCAGGTGCATAGCAGGGTGCCGTCAGGCTGAGCCAGCAGGTTGGCGGCGTGGTTCTGCGGATAGGGCGTCGGCAGGAAGCTGTCCTGGCGGCCGGCGATGGCGATTTCAGTGGTGGACATGGGGGACCTCGGCAGGAGCGGCTTTGGCGGCGGACTGGGGAAACAGACGTTCGATGACCACCACAATGGCGGGGGTCGCCAGGGCAACGTACATGTTGTCGATGCCATAGGGGTTGCCCAGCAGATACCAGACGCTGGTGGTGATGGTCGAGGCCAGCAGGCCCAGGGTCGCCCCGCGGTTGGTGGCGAACAGCGGCAGGTAGATGGCGATCGTGGCGATCACCGCGATGGACAGGCGCAGCGCCCGGGTGAAGAACGACAGGTTGAGGATCTCGGGCACGAAGAACACGAAGAACAGCGGCACGAAGCCGATGATCAGGGAGATCACCCGGGTGGCCTTGAATTCACGCTCAGGCGTGGGCTTGCGCAGCGGTACATAGAAGTCGCGGACCACCAGCGAGGCGATGGCTAGGGCCACGGTGCTGACGCTGACGAAGATGGAGGCGACCAGGGAAATGGTCACCACCCCGGCCAGTACCGGGTGCATCGACTGCAGGAAGACCGGCAGGGCGTAGAGGCTGCTCATTTCCGGATGCAGGTACTTGGAGGCGACCCCGATGAAGCCCAGCGCCAGGGAGATGGGGATGCACAGCAGCGAGGCGTGGAAGGTGGAACGCTGGGCGGCGCGGGCGTCCTTGGTGGAGGAGATCGCCTGGATGATGAACTGGGTAGAGAAGATGGCGCCGACGGTCCCGATGATCCAGGCGAAGATCTTGCTGCCGCCGATGGCGCCGTCCCAGGTGAAGTAGTGCTCCGGCATCTGCTGCATGACCGGGGTGAAGCCACCGGTCAGGTGCAGGGCCACGCCCAGGACGATGAACACGCCCACGTACTTGACCGCGGTGTGCAGGACACTGACATAGGCCACGCTCTTCAGTCCGCCGAACGCGTAGTACAGGGTACTGACGATGGCGGTGATGAAGGCCGCGGTGGGCAGGTTGATCTTGAGCACCGTGGCGATGGCGGCGGCGCCACTGACGTAGTTGCCCACGTTCACCAGCAGGAGGGCGTAGATCATGATGATCGACACCATCAGCTTGGTGGACAGCCCGTACTTCTGGGCGATGAAACCGGAGATGGTGAATTCGCCGGAGGCGTAGAGCTTGCGCGCCATCAGCAGGCCGAACAGCGGAAAGCCGATGGCCGCGGCGATCACCGACCAGGAGGCGGCGAAACCGCTTTCGAAGGCCGCCTGGGCGGTGCCCACCGTGGACTTGGCGCCGATGAATTCCGACATCATCAGGATACCCACCACGAAGGCTGGCATGCTGCGCGCGGCCACCATGAATTCGCCGCTGGTGCGGCTGCGCAGGCGGATGCTGAGCCAGGTGGTGAAGAGGATGTAGACCACCACCATCCCGACGATGATGGCGGTGCTTTGCACGTCGAACGTCTGCATGGAAATCGCTCCGTGTTGTTGTTGTACGAGCTTTTTCACAGGGCATCGGCAGGCCGCCGACGCCCTGGGCGAGAAACGTCAGTGGCTGGGTTGGCCGACGCCCAGCACGTCCGCCTCCGGGTCATCCTCGTTGACGATGGGTTCCACCCGACCGAGCAGGAACAGGTAGTTGAGGATGGCGACCACGATCAGCGCCGCCGAGAACAGCAGGGCGATGTTGAAGGAGCCGGTGGTGGCGACGATGAACCCGGTGACGATGGGGCCGACCACGCCGCCCATGTTGGAGACCGAGTTCTGCAGGCCGGCCAGCATCGAGGTCATGCCGCGCGGGGCGATGTCCCCGGGCATGGCCCAGACCTGGGTGGCGGCCACCGTGGTGCCGGACTTGGCGATGCACAGCAGCACGATGGCGACCCAGGCCGACTCGGCGAAGGCGGCCAGGCCGATGCAGGAGGCCATCAGCAGGCCTGCCACCAGGAAGGTCTTGCGGATGGTGGTCAGCGAATAGCGACCGCTGCGGTAGATGCGATCCGACAGCCAGCCGGCGAAGACTTCCACCACCATGGCGATCAGCAGCGGCAGCGCCGCCATGAAGCCCATGGAGATGAGGTCCATGCCCTTTTCCTTGACCAGGTAGGTGGGCAGCCAGGTGATGAAGAAATAGGAGTTGTAGTTGATGAAGAAGAAGCCCAGGCACATGGCCCAGACGTTGCGATAGCGCAGCAACTCGTACCAGCGCATGGCCGGCTTCTCGCCATTGCCTTCGCGGCGGCGCTGACCCTCGCGGATGTAATTGAGTTCGGCCTGGTTGATGCGCGGATGGTCTTCCGGATCGTTGCGGTAGAAGGCGAACCAGGCCAGGGCCCAGAGGATGCCGAGGGCGCCGCTGATGACGAAGGTCAGCTTCCAGCCGAACAGCGCGATCAGACCGACGATCAACGGCATGGCCACCGCGCCGCCGAACTTGGAACCGCTGTCGAAGATACCCGAGACGGTGGCGCGCTCCTTGTCGGGAAACCAGCGTGAGGTGATGCCGGCGTTGCTCGGGTAGGCCGCCGCCTCGCCGATGCCCAGGCCGATGCGCAAGGCGAACAGCGACTTGAAGCCGGTGGCAAGGCCGGTCAGGGCGGTCGCCAGCGACCACCAGAGCACCGCGCCGCCGAGGGTGGCCTTCTGGCCGAAGCGGTCGGCCAGCCAGCCCGCGGGCAGCTGCAGCAGGGCGTACGACCAGAAGAAGGCCGACATGATCAGCCCCATCTCGGTCGCGTTGAGGGCGAATTCCTTGCTGATGAAGGGCGCGGCGGCGGAGAGCACCACGCGGTCGATGTAGTTGATGGCGATCGCCGTCCACATCAGTCCGGCGATGATCCAGCGAATCCTGGTGGCCTTGTTGTTGTTATCCATGATCAGGTTCCGAAAAGGGTTGGGGGTCAGGGGGCGACGACGACGGACTCCAGGGTGGTGCTGCCGGTGAGGGCGGCGACCACGTTGCGGGCGCAGGTGAGGCTGAGGATGTCCAGCGCGCCCGGGGTATAGCCGGCGATGTGCGGTGACACCACCACGGTGGGCAGTTCGTACAGCGGGTGCTGGCTGGCCGGCTCGTCCTCGAACACGTCCAGGGCCGCACCGCCCAGGTGGCCGCTGTACAGTGCCTGGTAGAGCGCCTCTTCATCGACGATGCCGCCGCGAGCGGCGTTGATCAGGTGGGCACCCGGCTTCATCAGGCCTAGTCGCCGTGCGTCCAGCAGATGGCGAGTGGCGTCGGACAGGCCGATGTGCAGGGTGACGAAGTCGGCTTCGGCGAGCAGGTCGTCCAGGGCGCGGAATTCGATGCGCTCGCGGTCGGCGAAGGCCTGGTCGGGATAGGGGTCATGGGCGATGACGCGCATGGCGAAGCCACTGGCGCGCCGGGCGACTTCCTTGCCGATGCTGCCGAGGCCGACGATGCCCAGGGTCTTGCCGTGGACATCCGCGCCGAACAGCCGTGGCCACTCGCCGGCACGGGTTTCACGGTCGGCGCGGGCCACCTGGCGGGCCGAGGCCAGCAGCAGGGCGAAGGTGTAGTCGGCCACCGCGTGGCGGTTGGAGTTGGGCACATTGCACACCGTCACGCCGCTGGCGCGGGCCGCGTCCAGGTCGATGTTGTCGACCCCGACGCCGTGCTTGCACACCAGGCGCAGCTGCGGCAGGGCCGCGAAGGTGTTGGCGTCGAAGACATTGAAGGCGGTGATCGCGGCCTGGCAGTCCCTGGCCGCCGTGATGAAGCCTTGGGCGTCGATGTCGGCGGGGACCACCACCACCCCGATGCCGTGGCGGGCCAGCAGGTCGAGCGGTTCCCGGGAGTACTTGGCGAAGGACGGCGAAGTGCAGACGACTTTCATGGTCGAGCTCCTCAGGCGGCCTGGCTGGCGCGATGCCGGCTGGCGAGTTCGGTGGCCTGGCGCAGCGCCTCGATGAGGCTGCGCTCGTCGGCGATGCCCTTGCCGGCGATGTCGAAGGCGGTGCCATGGTCCACCGAGGTGCGGATCACCGGCAGGCCGACGGTGACGTTGACCCCGGCCTCCAGGCCCATGACCTTGACCGGCCCGTGGCCCTGGTCGTGATACATGGCCACCACGCAGTCGAAGTCGCCGCGCCCGGCGCGGAAGAACAGGGTGTCGGCAGGCAGCGGCCCTTCCACGCGCCAGCCACGGGCGCGCAGTTCGTCGATGGCCGGCTGGATCTTGGTTTCCTCCTCGCCGTAGCCGAACAGGCCGTTCTCGCCGGCGTGGGGATTGATGCCGCAGACGGCGATCAGGGGATCCTGGATGCCGGCCCGCTGCAGGGTGGCGTGGGCGCGCTCGATGGTGCGCTTGACCAGGCCCGGCTCGATGCGCGCGATGGCATCGATGATGCCGATGTGGGTGGTGACGTGGATGACCTTGAGGATCGGCGTCATCAGCATCATCGATACCTCCTCGGTGCCGGTGAGGTGCGCCAGCAGCTCGGTGTGGCCGGGGAAGACATGGCCGCCGGCGTGCAGGGCTTCCTTGTTCAGCGGCGCGGTGCAGATGGCATCGAGTTCACCGGCCGAGGTGAGCTGCACGGTGCGTTCGATGTAGCGATAGGCGGCGTCGCCGGCCAGGGCGGACAGCTTGCCGTAGGGCAGGTCGGCCGGAATCAGCCCGAGGTCGATGCAATCCACCACGCCGGGTTGGAAGCGCGCCTGGTCGGGGCGCTCGATGGCGTTGATCTGCAGGCGACCGCCGACGATGCGATTGGCATCCTCCAGGCGACCGGCATCGCCGATGACCAGCGGCCGGCAGCTGTCGTAGACCGCGGCGTGGGCCAGGGACTTCATGATGATCTCGGGACCGACGCCGCTGGCGTCGCCCATGGTGATGCCGATGACGGGACGTTCAGACATGGTGGGCTTCCTTGTGCAGGCCGGCCGGTGCGGCCGGTGCGGATAGGTCGGCGCGCAACTGGCGCCAGGCGTCGAGGAGGGTGTCGGGTTGGCCGAAGCCGCCGGCCTTGGTCACTACCCGCAAGGCGCGACCACGCCAGCGGGTACTGGCCAGGGCCACGCCCGGGGCGAGGGCGCCGTGCAGCTCCAGCGCCGTGATGCCGGCCTGGGCGAGCAGGGCGCGAGCGGTCTCGCCGCCGGTGGCCATGAGGGCGGCGGCCTCCTGCAGGGCGGGCTGCAGCAGTTCGGCCAGGGCCTGGCTCAAGGCCGCGGCCTGGCGCGGATCACGAGCCTGCTGGTCGAGGCTGACCAGGACGTCTTCGCCGCGGGCGAGCTGCTGAGCGAGGGCTGCGGCCAGCGCGGTACGCTCGGCGGCGCGCTGCGGAGCCAGCAGCCAGGCAGGGGCCAGCCGCTGCCAGTGTTGGCCGCTCCCAGTCACCAGACGCTCGGCCTGGGCCTGGGAGTGCCGTGACATGCTGCCCACCACCGTGAGGATCGGGCCGGTGCCCTGGGGGCGGAGTGCGGTGTGGCCGGTCAGGCCCAGCGCTGCGGGCAGCGCCTCGGCCAAGCCCGCCGAGCCGACCCAGAACAGCTGTTGCGCTAGGGGCGCGGAGGCCCGCGCCAGAGCTTCCAGATCGGACTGGCGCTCGGCATCGCAGACCAGGGCGGGCAATCCGCTGTCCAGGGCGCGGCGCAGGGCGGCGGCCAGGGCTACCGGTTGACGCAGTGTGGCGAGGTCCAGCCGCGCGCAGCTGATGCCGTGATCGGTCAGTTGAGTGACCAGATCGGCACTGCCGGTCAGACCCTCGTTGCGCCAGACGTCGGTCTGATCGACCGGGACGCCGTCCAGGTACTGGATACCACCCTGGGTCGTGCGGCCCAGTGCCGGGTAGGCCGGTGCGACCAGGGCCAGGCCGCGCGGGGCGAGGGCCGCTACCTCGGCGGCGACATTGCCGCGCAGGGTGGAGTCGATCTTCTTGTACAGCGCGGCGCCAGCCAACGCCGGATGCTCGAGCAGTGCGGCGTGGCGCGCGGCCGCCGCACGCGCGTCCAGTCGACGACTGTCCAGATCCAGTGCCGTCACCGGCGCCCGGGCATCCAGGGCACTGGCGTCGAGCAGCACCCGGGTCGCCTGGGCCTTGGCAAAGCCCAGGGCACAATCGGCGGCGCCGCTCAGGTCGTCGGCCAGGATCAGCAGGCGGGTCATGGCAGCAGGCGCCGGTAGAGCGCCTGGATGTCGTCCAGGCTCAGCGGCTTGGGATTGTTGACCATCAGCCGGGTGACCTTGGACGCCGCCACTGCCATGTCTGGCAGGTGCTCCTCGCGCACGCCGAAGGCGGCCAGGTCCTGAGGGATTTCCAGGGTGGCGGTCCAGGCGGCGATCTGCTCGATCAGCTTATGTGCGGCGGCTTCGTCGCTGTCTTCCGCGCGGGCCAGGCCGCAGACCACGGCGGCGCGCTTCAGGCGCGGCGCGCAACTGTCCAGGTTGAAGGCCATGACATGGGGCAGCAGCATGGCGTTGGCCACGCCGTGGGTGACGTGGAACTTGCCACCGAGGGGATAGGCCAGCGCATGGACCGCGGCCGTACCGGCTGCGGTGAGGGCCACGCCGCCATAGGTGGAGCCGAGCAGCATGTCGCTGCGGGCGCGCACCGAGTCCGGTTGCTGGTAGGCCTCGACGATGCTGCCGGCGATCAGGCGCATGGACTCCAGGGCGAAGGTATCGCTGACCGGATTGGCCTTGTTGGAGATGAAGGACTCCAGGGAATGGGTGAAGGCGTCCATCCCGGTAGCCGCGGTGATGGCCTTGGGCAGGCTCAGGGTCAGCAGCGGATCGAGCAGCACCAGGGCCGGCAGCAGGTGGCGGCTGACCACGCCTACCTTCAGCTCTTCGTCGGGCAGGGTGACGATGGCATTGGGCGTGACTTCCGAGCCGGTGCCGGCGGTGGTCGGTACCAGCACGGTGGGCAGCCCGGCGCGGGCGACCTGGTCGATGCCGAGCATGGACTTGAGCGACTGCTCGTTGGTGAGCATGACCGCGAACAGCTTGGCGGCATCCAGCACCGAGCCGCCGCCGATGGCGAGCAGGGCGTCCGGTTGGCGCGGCGCGACCTGCTCGCGGAACACCTGCTCGATGTTCTCGAGGGTCGGCTCGATCTCGACGTTGTCGATCACGGCCACGTCGATGTCGCGGGCGGCCAGTTGCGCCTTCACGCGCTCGGTCACGCCCAGGCCGTGCATGGCGTGCTGGGTGACCAGCACCACGCGGCGCAGCGGGACGTCGAGGAGGGCGAGCTTGTCGCCGAGCTGATCCAGGGCGCCGGCGCCGTGGACCAGGTGTTTGACGGTCTGGAAATGATAGAGGGACATGGGCGCTCCGGATCAGTCGCGGTAGATGGCCAGCAGGCCTTCGAGCTTGTGCACCGTGGCTTCGTCCAGCGGCGCGACCGGGGCCCGGCAGGGGCCGACCGGGACGTTGAGCAGGTCGGCGGCCTTCTTCAGCACCGACGGCATGGTGCCCAGGGCGAAGGCGTCGCGTAGGGGTCGCAGCTTTTCCTGGGCCGCGCGCGCGGTGGCGTGATCGCCGGCCTGGAAGGCATTCCAGATGGTCATGACGACCTGGGGCACGGCATTGGCCGTGGCCGCCACCGCGCCATCGCCGCCGGCCAGCAGGTTCCAGTAGATGAGGGAGTCGGTACCGGCGAAGACGGCGAAGTCGTCACTGCGGTACTTCATCATCTGTACCAGCGCATCGAAATTGCCGGCGCTGTCCTTGATGCCCTTGATCTGCGGGTGCTGACTCAGGGCCGCGACGGCGCCGATGCCGATGGACATGCCGGTCTTGGCCGGAATGTTGTAGAGCATCAGCGGCAGGCTGGAGGCATCACCGATGGCTTCGTAATGCGTGATCAGCTCTTTCTGGCTGACGGCATTGAAGTAGGGCGTGATCACCGACAGAGCATCGACGCCGCGATCGGCCATTTTTTTGTTCAGTTCGATCACTTCGTGCGTGGCGAAGGCGCCGGTACCGGCCACGACCGGGACCCGGCCGCCCGCGGCGTCCACCGTGAGCTCGGCGATACGCAGCTTCTCGGCTTCGGACAGGGCGAAGAACTCGCCGTTGGTGCCCAGTACGAACAGGCCGTGGACGCCAGCGCCGATTAGGTTTTCGATCAAACCGCGCAAAGCGCTTTCATCGACACGCTGTTGGGCGTCGAAGGGGGTAACGAGGGCGGGAACGATGCCGCGGAATTTCATGGTCATGCCTACCTTGTGATTGTTCTGATCACAATAAAGCATGTTTTGATCTAATCGATCAATAGCGGCCCGATGGTTTTGCGTGCTCGATGGGCCTGTGCACCTCTGGAAAGCAACGGCCCTTTGTGAGGCCACTGTCGGCTCCGGTCGCTGGCAATAGAGAGGGATAAAGGCAACGGGAGCCTCGGCGCGTTAACCACGCGCCGCGAGGCAGGAATGTTAATGCTGCGGGCGAGGGGTGACGCAGTCGGGTCGGGACAGCTATCCCACTGATCCTTCTGACAAAATTGTCATCCTGCAGTACCAATTCCTGACCGAACGATCAGGATAGGTTGGCGGGGTCATCTCCTGGACCTCGAATCATGTCGCGCTTTCTTTCTTCCCTAACCGGCGCGCTGCTGGGCGCCACCTTGCTCGGTCAGGCGCAGGCGGCCCTGCCGCAGCACCCTGATCTCGACCTCGCTGCCGCTCATCGGCTGGCACAAGCCGCGCCCTGCAGCGCCGCCCTCGCGGTGCTCGACCGCAGCGGTCAACTGATCCTCCTGCAACGCGATACCCGCGTCGGGCCGCACAACGCCGAAGCGGCGCGGCGCAAGGCCTTCACCGCGCTGTCCACCCGCACCCCCTCGCAGGCGCTGGCCGAGCGTGCCCGGCAGAACCCGGATGCGGCCAACCTCGTCACCCTACCCGAATTGCTGCTGCTCGGCGGTGGCATCCCCCTCTACGAAGGCGACCACCTGGTCGGTGCCCTGGGCATCGCCGGTGCCGGCGGTGGCGGGGCGGACGAGCGCTGTGCGCTGGCGGCCGCTGAACACCTCAACCTCACCTCCCATCCTTGAAGGAGATATCCATGAAGACGTTCGTGCTGTTGTCGGGCCTGGCCCTGTCCGGCTTCGCGGTCGCCGCACCCAATCCCCTGAGTGTCCATGTGCTCAACCTGGAAGACGGCAAGCCATCGGCGGGAGTCCATGTGACCCTGGAGCGTCAGGTAGGACAGGGCTGGCAGCCGTTGGCGGAAGAAGTCACCAACGAGCAGGGCCGGGTGCCGGCGCTGTTTCCCAAGGAAAAGACCTTCGAGAAGGGGGAATACCGCGTGGTCTTCAAGACCGGTGACTACTATCGCCAGCAGGGCCGCAGCGCCTTTTTCCCCGAGATCCCCGTGGTCTTCGACGTGACCCAGCCGGAGCAGCACTACCACATTCCGCTGTTGCTCAGTCCCTACGGCTTCAGTACCTACCGCGGTTCCTAGTGCTGGAAGACCGCCTGTAACGACGGCCTGGCACGGGAAGGCAAGCCGATACTGGCACGGTGCTGTGATTTGTATATCGGTGGATACAAGATCGCGACAAACTTTTACCTTGGCTCGAATTCCGGCCAACCCAGCGCGCGCACAATGGCCGGGTGACAGCTCGGGCCGGGTGTGCGGCCGAAGCGGTGCCCCGCCTGCAGCCGTCGCCAGGGCGCGCTCGGCCTCGTCGCTGCCGAGTGCGCATCGTCATTCTCTGGTCTGGAGTCTCGCGTCTTGTACCTGTCGCCCCTCTCTTTCCGGTCGGCCAGGCCGGTGAGTTCGGCCTCTGGCTCCTTCGCCGCCTGGCGCAACCGGTATCGCGGCCCGGTCCTGCTGCTCGCCTCGGGGCCCTCCGCGGGAGCGCTCGACCTGGCGGCCTGGCAGGACATTCCGCTCATCACCATGAACGGCGCCATCGCCAAGCTGGCGGACAGCGCCTTGCGCCCGCTGTTCTATGTCTGCAGCGACCTGAGTTTCGCCGCGCAGCAACCCGACCTCTACCGGCAAGGGCTCGAACGCTCGACGCGTCTGGCGCTCTGGCCGGAAGCCATCCAGGCGCTACCAGCGGACCTGGCGGCCAAGGCCCATGCCCTGCACCGTGCCCCGGCGACCCGCCTGGAGCATCACCTGGGCGCCGAGCAGGAGCAGGCGCAGCGGGCGTCCACGCTGTTCAGTCGCCGCGCCCGGGACATCGGCTTCAGTCGTGACCTGGACTACGGCATCTTCGATGTCCGTACCGTGGCCTTCATCGCCTTGCAGCTGGCCTATCACCTGGGCTTCAGCGAGATCTACCTGGCTGGAGTCGATCTCGACACCCAGGCGCCGCGCTTCTACGAGGACGGCCGCAGTCCGGCGTCGCCCTGTGGCCTGGAGCAGCATCTGCACAGTCGCATCCTGCCGGGCCTGCAGATCATGCAGACGGTGATGCAGGCGGCCGGTCGCCGAGTGTTCAATCTATCGACCCGCAGCCGTATTCCCGCCGAGCTCGTTCCCCGCGTCGACCTCGCCGCCATCGAGGCCAGGTGGCTGGCACGCGGCAGGCGTCAGGCCGGCTAGGCCTCTCCATCGCCAAGGATGAAGGGCTGCCGGTGTCAACTCCAGCCCAGGGCGAGCCAGGCGACTATGCCGTAGCGGATCGCCTTGAACCAGGGTCACCACCAGCAGGAAGCGCCACAGGGGATCGCCGATCACCGGTGTCCAGCTCAGCAGCAGGGACCACCAGCCATGGCGCCGATAGACGCTCTGGATACGCGCCAGACGCTCCGGGGTGAGCGGAAACCAGCGCCGCTGGCGAAAGCGTTCGAGATGACGACCCAGCCCCCCGTTCAGCGTCGAGCCGGCGACGTTGCCCAGGGTCGCGCCAAGCAGCAGCGCCGTCGTTGCATGGCGCTCGGTCAGCAGCAGCCCGGCCAGGGCCGCTTCCGATTGCAGCGGTAGCAGGGTGGCGGCGCCGAAGGCGAGGGCGACTAGCCTGAGGTAGACGCCCAGGGCTCCCAGGGGAGGGCACCGGGTGGAACGGCCATGGTGGTTGGCTCTTCAGGCTGGACGAAGCCGCCAGGCATAACGTGCCGTCCAGGAACGCGAGCGTCTTCTCCCTGGACGGACACTGCACCGCTCAGTCCAGCCGAGCGACCCAGTCCGCTACCGAATCGCCGCTACCGATATCCGGCTGCACCAGGCCGTCGATCATGAAGGTGGGCGACACGTGGATGCCGTTCTGCCGGGCGTACCTGCAGTGCCACTTGATGGCGTGCTGCAGGTCCGGATCGGCGAAGGCCTCGGCTAGCGCCAGGCCGCTGTAGCCTTCCAGTCGCGCGATGACGTCGTTGGGCGTCGCGTCGCGGTTGGGCCCGGTGGCGTGGTCCTGGAACTCGAATTCCTCGCGATGTGCGGCGACCGCGGCCAGCACCGCCTTGGCACTCTCCTTGCCACCTTCCAGGGTAGCGGCGGCCAGGACGCAGCGCACCACCACCCCGGAAAACAGGTGCCAGGGCTGGGATTGCAGGCGGATCTTCAGGGTGATCCGCTCCGGACCGGCCAGGGCCAGCAGGTCGTCGAGCTTGTTGAAGGCCTTGACCGAGAAGGGGCAGGTGGGTTCGAGAAAGACTTCGAAGCTGCGGGGGCCATGGCCCCAGCTGAGGGTATCTACGTACATCCAGGACTCCTGATAAGGGTGAGCGAAGCGACCGGGATGAGACCGCGCGCCGTCCCTGGCGTTTTCCCCGTGCAAGGCTCAGGGAATCAGCCGCCGTCGACGCATGTCCTCCAGGTGCGCCAGCAGGACTTCGTCGGACCTCAGGATCATCCGTTGGAAGCCCGCTTGCCGGGCCTTGGTGACATCGAAGATGGCGTCCTTCTCGACGTGGAAGATGAAGTCGCCGAAGGCGCCCGGGGCGATCCGTTCGGGATCGGTTTCGACCAGCTGTTCACGCTGGGCCACCGCCTGCCAGACCGGCTTGAGCGCGGTCAGCCGCTGGGCCAGGGAGATGGGTTGCGGCTCGCCGACCTCGACGCCGAACCAGTCGGCCAGCCTGGGCCAGACATGGCTCCAGCGGAAGACATCGCCATTGGTGAGGTTGAAGGCACCGTCCCTTTCCTCTTCAGCCGCCCAGACGGCCGCTTCGCCCAGCAGCGGCGCGGCGGTGACGTTGACCAGGGCGCCGCGATAGGCCTGCTCCGGCCCGGGGAATTGCATGGCGGTGCCGGTTTCCTGGCAGAGCGCGCCATAGAGGCCGATCAGATTGCCCAGGTTCATCGCTGAGCCGAGGGAGTGGCCGATGACGATGTCGGGCCGCAGGGCGGTCCAGCGGATACCCTCGGCTGCCAGGCTGCGGACGAAGTCCTCGTGGCGAAAGTAGAGGTTGGGCGGGAAGTGGCGGCTGTCGTCTTCCCGTGCCGGCGTCTTGTAGACGCCGAGATGGGCGCCATAGATCTTGCCGCCCTGGACGAAGGTGATGCGCGCCAGGGGCGCTCCCGCGCTACGTACCGCGGCCACCAGGTTCTCCAGCATGGCGGCGTTCTCGTCGGCCTCCACGCCGGGGTCCGGGTCGGGCTTGAGGGCGCTGTAGAAGAGGTGGGTAACGCCGGCGAAGCTGTCCTTGGCGGCGGCCAGGCTGCCGATGTCCAGCAGGTCGGCGGTCACATGGGGGAAGCGACTCGGCGCATCCTTCGAGCGGCCCACGGTGGTGATGGACCAGCCGGCCTGGGCGAAGGCCTCCAGCACGGCCTGGCCGATGATGCCGCTGGCGCCGGCGATGAGTAGCTGTCGTTCGGTCATGGGGACTCCCGGTGATTATTGACTGGGGATGAAGGGGGAGACCCTGGCAGCCGCTGCTTTGTCCCCTTGGCGGGCTGGACGGTCGCCGGATGAACGTCGGTGTCCGGGCATGGCCAGTAGGGCTATGGTGGGGGCAGCGTTCAGCCTCGGAGGATTCGTCCTTGTCCGACCCTACCCACGCACCGGCCGTCCTGGACTCCCTGCTCGGCGACATCATCACGGCCCTTGGGCTGCACTCGCCCCTGGCAACCGACGTTCAGGTCCAGGGCGACGACAGCCTTTCCTCCTGCTTCCCGGTCAGCGATCTCGCCGCGGCGGCCATCGCGGCAGCCGGTCTGGCTACCGCCGATCTGCTGGGCGACGGTGCCTCGTCGGCCCCGGTGCGGGTGGATCGCCACCTCGCCGCTGCCTGGTTCAAGACGACTCTGCGCCCGCTGGGTTGGGCATTGCCAGAGATCTGGGACCCGGTCACGGGGGACTATCGCACCCGCGATGGCTGGCTGCGACTGCACGCCAACGCGCCTCATCACCGGGAGCGTGCCCTGGCCGTGCTGGGCTGTGCCAATAGCCATGAAGCCGTGGCACAGGCCATGGCGGGCTGGTCTGGCGAAGCCCTGGAGACGGCCATCGTCGCTGCGGGTGGCTGTGCGGCAAGGCTGCGTACCCAGGCGGAGTGGCAGGCGCATCCCCAGGGGCAGGCCGTCCGCGCCGAACCGCTGATCGCCCAGGAATGGACAGCCGTTGCTAGCGCACGCAATTGGCATCCCGATCCACAACGTCCCTTGCAGGGCATCCGCGTGCTCGACCTCACCCGCATCCTCGCCGGCCCCATCGCCACGCGCCTGCTGGCCGGCCTGGGCGCCGAGGTATTGCGCATCGATCCGCCTGGGTGGGACGAGCCAGCCCAGGCGCCGGAGGTGACGCTGGGCAAGAGGTGTGCGCGACTGGACTTGCGACGTCCGGCCGATCGTCTGGTAGTCGAGGGGCTGCTGGCCGAGGCGGACGTCCTGGTCCACGGCTATCGCGCCGACGCCCTGGAGCGGCTCGGCTATGGCAGCGCCGAGCGCCGGGCCCTGAATCCCGCGCTGATCGACGTGTCCCTGTGCGCCTATGGCTGGACCGGGCCTTGGGCCCTGCGGCGCGGCTACGACAGCCTGGTGCAGCTGTCTGCTGGCATCGCGGCGGCCGGGCGCGACTGGCGGCAGGCGGAGCAGCCGGTGCCGCTACCGGTCCAGGCCCTCGACCATGCCACCGGCTACCTGATGGCGGCCGCGGTCATCCGGGGCCTCACCGGCCGCCTGCGTGAGGGCCGTATCCTCAGGGCACGCCTGTCGCTGGCGCGCACCGCCTGCCTGCTGACCGAGCGTCCGGCCATCGCTCGTGAGCCGCTCTACAGGGGCGTGCAGAACGTCGACTTCGACAGCGCACCCGAGCCTACCGCCTGGGGGCCAGCGCTGCGGTTGCGCCCGCCGCTGCAGATCGGCGACCTGCGCCTGCAGTGGGAGCGGCCGGCGACCCAACTGGGTTCAGCACGTGCGGCCTGGTCGACGGCAGGCTGAGCGGGTCAGGGTTCCAGGCAGTAGCCCACGCCATAGATGGAGCGGATCAACTCGCAGTCCGGATCGAGGCGGTGCAGCTTGCGGCGGACGTTGCGTACGTGGCTGTCGACGGTGCGGTCGGTGAGGATGCGGTAGTCGGTGTGCAGGTGGTTGAGCAATTGGTCGCGGGAGAGCACCTTGCCGGGGTGCTTGGCCAGGGTCGCCAGCAGGCGGAATTCCACCGGGGTCAGCTCCAGGGGCTGGCCGTTGAAGCTGGCCTGGTAGGTCTCGGCGTCCAGTTGCAGGCCGCTGGGGGCGGGCAGGGCTCCCGGCGTGCTGCTGCGGCGCAGCACGGCCTTGACCCGGGCCACCACCTCGCGCGGGCTGAAGGGTTTGCAGATGTAGTCGTCGGCGCCCAGTTCCAGGCCGAGCAGGCGGTCGATCTCGTCGACCCGGGCGGTGACCATGACGATCGGCAGGGCGCTGAAGGCGCGTACCGCGCGGCAGACCTCCAGGCCGTCCAGGCCGGGCAGCATCAGGTCGAGCAGCACCAGGTCGGGCGGCGTGGCGCGGATGGTCGCCAGGGCTTGTTCACCGTCGGCGTGCCAGTCGCAGGTGAAGCCGGCGGCCTTGAGGTAGTCACCCAGCAGGGCGGCGAGTTTGGGTTCGTCTTCCACCAGCAGGATGGTCTGGCTCATGCCGGGCTCCGATCAATGAGGGCGGGCAGTTGGAGTTCGAGCCGGAGGCCGCCAAGCGGAGAGGCCTGGGCCTGCAGCTGTCCGCCGTGCACCTCGGCGATGCCGCGGCAGATGGCCAGGCCCAGGCCGGCACCGCCGCTGCGCCGGCTGCGCGAACCCTCGACGCGGTAGAAGCGCTCGAACAGTCGCTCGCGGTCGGTGGTGGGCACGCCGGGGGCGGAGTCCTGCAGGTCGACCTGCAGCAGGTTGCCGACCTGGCGCGCGGCGAGGTGTACCTGCCCAGGGGCCTCGGTGTATCTCAGGCTGTTCTCCAGCAGGTTGTAGAACAGCTGGCTGAGGCGCGCCTCGTCGCCGCGGATCATCAGGGGCCCGTCCGGCAGCTCCAAGCGCAGTTCCAGGCCGGCCTGGCGATAGCGCGGGCGCCAGGCATCGGCGGTCAGCGCCAGCAGGGTCGTGAGGTCCACCGGCTCGTGACGATAGGTGGGGCCGCCCACCTCGGCGAGGGAGAGCTCGAAGAGGTCGTCCACCAGTTTGTTCAGCGAACCGACCTCGGTCTGCAGCGACTTCAGGCCGCCGACATCCAGCGGGCGGATACCGTCTTCCATGGCTTCCAGTTCGCCCCTGAGCACCGCCAGGGGGGTGCGCAACTCGTGGGAAATATCGGCCATGAAGGCGCGGCGCTGGCGTTCGTTGCTGGCCAGGACGCTGGCCAGGCGGTTGAAGTCCTGGGCCAGTTGGCCGGCTTCATCGGCGGAACGGACGGGCAACTGGATGCCGTAGTCGCCGGCCGCCAGGCGATGGGTGGCGGCGGCCACGGTACGGATCGGGCGCAGCAGGGTGCGGGCGATCCACCAGGCCAGGGCGGCGGCCAGCAGCAGGCAGACGAAGGCGATCACCAGGCTGGAGCGGATCTGGCTCTGCTGGAAGCGGCGGTCGCCGTCGCTGATGACCGCCTCGAAAGGGGTCAATGCCAGCCAACCGACCACCCGGCCCTGCCAGTGGATGGCGCGCAGCAGGGGGACGGGCGGCAGGTCGCGAAAGCCGATCAGGTAGCGATGCTCGGTATCCAGTAGCGAGAAGCGCAAAAAGGCCCCGGTGAGATCCGACACCGGTGGGGAGGGGCGCGTGGTGGTGTTCGCTGGCAATTCCGGTCGCAGCAGCTGGATCCAGGCTTCCGGCGGATGCTGGTTGAGCAGGAAATCCCAGCTGCCATGCTCGGCATAGGCGTGCTCGAAGCGCGGCACCAGGGCGTCCAGGCGCTGTTCGGCCTGGCCGTTGAGATAGCCGAGGAAGTCCCGCGAGAAACTCAGGTAAGAGGCCCAGGCCATGCCCAGCACGGCGAAGGCGCAGAGCGCCAGGGCGGCGAGAAAGACCTTGGCGGACAGGGACAGACGCAGCAGGCCCATGCGGATCTCGACGGCGGAAGGTAGTGGCACGCTAGCAGCTCCACGGGTGGCTGTCAGGGGGCGTCGGCCAGGCGCGCGGCCTGCCAGTCGCCACCCAGAGCCATCTGTAGCTGGACGCTGGTCACCAGCTGGCTGGATTCCAGCTGCAGCAGGCTCTGCTCCTGGCTGAGCTGGGTCGCCTGGGTGGTGGCCACGTCCAGGTAGTCGATGATGCCGGCCTCGTACTGGTCGCGGGTCACGTCGGCCGAGTCGCGGGCGGCGGCCACGGCGCGGCGCTGGGCGGCGAGTTCGGGGCCGAGCACGTGCAGCGCCACCAGGTCGTCTTCCACTTCGCCCAGGGCGGTGAGCACCGTCTGCCGGTAGCTGGCCACCTTGGCGTCGTAGGCGGCGCGGGCCTGGTCGACACTCGCGCGGGTGGCACCGAAGTCGAACAGGGTGCCGGAGAGCGTCGGGCCCAGCGACCAGAAGCGGCTCGGCGTCTTGAACAGCTCGCCGAGCAGGCTGCTCTGGTAGCCGCCGCTGGCGCTCAGGGTCAGGTCGGGGTAATAGGCGGCGGTGGCCACGCCGATGGCGGCATTGGCGGCGGCCACCTGGCGCTCGGCCTGGGCGATGTCGGGGCGGCGCTCCAGCAAGGCGGTGGGCAGGCCGGCAGGAATGTCTGGCAGCCGCGCCTGCCACTGGGGATCGGCGGCCAGGGCGAAGTCCGCCGGCGGCTTGCCCAGCAGCAGGGCGATGGCGTGTTCCAGCTGGGCGCGCTGGGTGGTCAGGGCCAGCCGATTGGCGTCGGCGCTCTCCAGCTGGGTCCGTGCCTGGGCGAGATCGGCACGGGAGGCGAGCTGTTCGTCGTACTTGTTCTGGATCACTGCGAGATAGCGCCGGTAATCGGCCAGGGTCTGGTCGTAAAGCGCCAGGCGCCGATCCAGCACGCGCAGCTGGAAGTAGTCCTGGGCCAGTTCCGCCTGGGCGCTGAGGGTGGCATTGGCCAGCTCGGCGGCGCTGGCCTGGGCACTGGCGCGGTCCTCTTCCAGGGTGCGGCGTAGCCTGCCCCAGAGGTCCAGGTCCCAGCTCAGGCCGAGACTCAGGCTTTCGGCGTTCCTGACCGTGGCGCCGCCGGCAGTGGAACTGCTGGAGCCGCTGGAACTGCTGGCGTTCTCGCTGCGGGTCGCCTTGGCGTCCAGGGTGGCGCTGGGCAGGGTCTCGGCGCGGCTTTCGCGGACCAGGGCGCGGGCCTGGCGATAGAGCGCCTGGTACTGGGCGACGTTCTGGTTGGAGACCGCCACCTGCGCCACCAGGGCGCTGAGCTGGGGGTCGTCGTAGCGTTGCCACCAGGCGCCCTTGGCCTGGTCGTCGCGCGGACTGGCGGCCTTCCAGCCGGCCGCCTCCTTGAACTGGGTCGAGACGGGGGCGCTGGGTCTCTGATAGTCGGGCCCGACGGTGCAGCCGGTGAGCAGGGTCAGCAGGAGCAGCGGGGGCAGGAGGCGCAGGAGGGGCATGGTCGTCACCTTCAGGCCGCGGCGCGGCGCAGATGCTGGCGCCAGAACCGGCGGCTGGCGCGGCTCAGGCGGTCGAGACAGAGGAACACCACCGGGGTGGTGAAGAGCGTCAGCACCTGGCTCAGGGCCAGGCCGCCAGCGATGGCCAGGCCCAGGGGGCGACGCAGGGCGTCGTCGCCGCCGCTGCCCAGGGCCAGCGGCAGGGCGCCGAAGAAGGCTGCCAGGGTGGTCATCAGGATCGGCCGGAATCTCAGGCGGCAGGCCTCGCGGATGGCGGCCTCGGGTGAGAGGCCGCGGTCGCGCTCGGCCACCAGGGCGAAGTCCACCAGCAGGATGGCGTTCTTCTTGACGATGCCGATCAGCAGCAGGATGCCGATCAGGGCGATGAGGGTCAGCTGGGTGCCGGTGGCCAGCAGCAGCAACAGGGCGCCGACCCCGGCCGAGGGCAGGGTGGAGAGGATGGTCAGCGGATGGATGTAGCTCTCGTAGAGCATGCCCAGCACCAGGTAGATGGCCGCCAGGGCCGCGGCCACCAGCCAGGGAATCTGGGCGACCAGGGTTGCGAAGGCCTGGGCGGTGCCCTGGAAGCCGGACTGGATCTCCCGTGGCAGGCCGACCTTGACCAGCACCGCCTGGATCGCCGCCTGGGCCTGTTCCAGGGAGACGCCGTCGGCCAGGTTGAAGGCCAGGGTGCTGGTGGCCATCTGACCCTGGTGCGCCACCGCCAGGGGGGCATTGCCGCCGGTGAAGCGGGCGAAGGCGGCCAGCGGGACCTGGGCGCCACTGCCGGTCACCACGTACAGCTGCTTGAGCACCTCTGGGTCCTGGGTGTAGCTCGGCGCCAGCCCCAGCACCACGTGGTACTGGTTGAGGGTGCGATAGAGGGTGGCCACCTGCCGCTGGCTGAAGGCGTTGTCCAGCAGGGTGTCGAGGTCCTTGACGCTCACCCCCAGGCGACTGGCCGCGGCGCGGTCGATCTCCAGGCGCACCTCCTGGCCGCCGTTCTGGGCATCGGAATCCACGCCGGTGAGTTCCGGCAGGGTCTTGAAGGCGGCTTCCACCTTCGGGGTCCAGCTGCGCAATTCGTCGAGATCGTCGGCCTGCAGGCTGAATTGATAGGTGGCGTTGGCGCTGCGCCCCCCGACGCGCAGATCCTGGGCCGGCATGAGGAACAGCTGGATGCCGGCGTGGCGACTGCCCAGTTGGCTCAGGCGATTGGCGATCTGTTGGGCACTGTCCTGACGCTCGCTGTAGTCCTTGAGGCGGATGAAGAACTGCGCCGAGTTGCGCGAGCCGAACATGCCGCCGCCGGTGGAGGCCATCACCGCCGCCACGTCGGGATCGCGGCGCAACCGGGCGGCGATTTCCTTCACATAGGGCGCCAGGGCCTGGTAGGAGATGCTCTGGTCGGCGCGGATGGCGCCGAGCACCACCCCGGTGTCCTGGTCCGGGAAGAAGCCCTTGGGCACCACCACATAGAGGTAGACGTTGAGCACCACGGTCAGCGCCAGGCTCGCCAGGGTCAGCAGCGGGTGCCGCAGGACCCAGTCCAGGCCGCGCAGATAGCCGGCTTGCAGGCGCGCCAGGCCGTTCTCGATCCACCGATAGAGGGCTGGCACTGGCGCTGTGGGTGAGCGCTCGCGCAGTACCCGCGCGCAGAGCATGGGCGTGAGGGTCAGCGACAGCAGCATGGAGATGACCAGGGCCACGCTGAGGGTGACGGCGAATTCGCGGAACAGCCGGCCGACGATGCCGCCCATGAGCAGCAGCGGGATGAACACGGCGATCAGTGACAGCGTCATCGACAGCACGGTGAAGGCCACCTCGCGGCCACCGATCAGCGCCGCGCGCAGCGGCCCGCGGCCCAGCTCGCGGTGGCGGGTGACGTTCTCCAGCACCACGATGGCGTCGTCCACCACGAAGCCGGTGGCGATGATCAGCGCCATCAGCGACAGGTTGTCCAGGCTGTAATCGAGCAGGTACATGATCGCGCAGGTGCCGATCAGCGACAGCGGCAGGGCCACGGCGGGGACCAGGGTGGCGCGCAGGTCACGCAGGAAGACGAACACCACGGCGATCACCAGCAGCACCGCCACCAGCAGGGTTTCCTCGGTGGAGTGCAGCGAGGCGCGAATGCTGGCGGAGCGATCGATCACCGGCACCAGGTCCACGTCGCCCGGCACCAGGGCCTGCAGGGCCGGCAGCTGGGCCTTGATGGCGTCCAGGGTCTGCAGCATGTTGGCGCCGGCCTGGCGGGTGACGCCCAGGGTCACCGAGGGCTGGCCGTTCAGCGAGCCGCTGACGTAGACGTCCTCGACCGTGGCGTAGACCCGCGCCACGTCGCTCAGCCGCACCGCGGCACCTTGCTGGTAACCGACGATCAGCTGCGCATAGTCCGCCGCCTGCTCCAGCTGGCCGTTGCTCTCGATGGACCAGGTCTGGCCCTCGGCGTGCAGCACGCCCTTGGCGCCATGGGTGGTGGCGTTGGCGATGGCCGCGCGCACGCTGTCCAGGGTGATGCCGGCATGGGCCAGTTGCTGGGGCTGCAGGTCGATGCGGATCGCCGGCAGCGAACTCCCGCGGATCGACACCTGGCCGACGCCCTGCACTTGGGCGATCTTCTGCTGCAGGATGCTCGACGCCAGGTCGTAGAGTTCGCCCGGACTGCGCGTCTTGGACGTCAGCGCCAGCATCAGGATCGGCGATTCCGTGGGGTTGGCCTTGCGATAGGTGGGCAGGCTGGGCATGCCGCTGGGCAGCAGGCTGCGGGCGGCGTTGATGCCGGCCTGGACGTCGCGGGCGGCGCCGTCGATGTTGCGCGACAGGTCGAACTGCAGGATCAGGGTGGTGGAGCCCTGGCTGCTGCTGGAGGTCAGTTCGGTGATCCCGGCGATCTGGCCGAGGCTGCGCTCCAGCGGCGTGGCCACGGTGGCGGCCATGGTCTCGGGGCTGGCTCCCGGCAGGCTGGCGGTGACCACGATGGTGGGGAAGTCCACCTTGGGCAGTGGCGCTACCGGCAACTGGGCGTAGCCGAGCAGGCCGAGCAGCAGCACCGCCAGGCTCAGCAACAGGGTGGCGACCGGCTTGAGCACGAACAGGCGGATGGGATTCATCGTCCGCCGCTCCGCTGCCAACGCCGTCCCAGCCGCTCGCCGAGGCTATCGAAGACCAGGTAGATCACCGGCGTGGTGTAGAGCGTCAGCACCTGGCTGACCAGCAGCCCGCCGACGATCACCAGCCCCAGCGGCCGGCGCAGCTCGGCGCCGGAGCCACTGGCGAACATCAGCGGCAGGGCGCCGAGCAGGGCGGCCAGGGTGGTCATCAGGATGGGTCTCAGGCGCAGTAGGCAGGCGCGGTGGATGGCTTCCCGTGGCGCCAGGTGCAGCTGCTGGCGCCCCTCCAGGGCGAAGTCCACCATCATGATGGCGTTCTTCTTGACGATGCCGATCAGCAGCACCACGCCGATCAGGGCGATCAGGGTGAACTCGGTGCCGGTCAGCAACAGGAGCGCCAGGGCGCCGATGGCCGCCGAGGGCAGGGTGGAGAGGATGGTCACCGGGTGGATGAAGCTCTCGTAGAGCACCCCCAGCACGATGTACATCACCACCACCGCGGCCAGGATCAGCCACAGGGTATTGCCGGCCGCCTGCTGGAAGGCCTGGGCCGCGCCCTGGTACCTCAGGGTGACGCTGCTCGGCGCCTGGGCCTCGGCCAGGCACTGGGCGATGGCCTGCTGCGCCTGCTCCAGGGAATAGCCATCGGCCAGGTTGAAGGACAGCGTCACCGCCGGAAATTGCCCCAGGCGCGTCAGGGACAGGGCGCCGGGGCGCTGCTCGATGCGGGCGATGTCGGTGAGGCGCACCAGGCCCTTGGGACTGCTGCTGGTGGTTGCCGTACTGGTGCTGGTGCTGGTGCTGGTGCTGGTGCTGGTGCCGCTGGTGTTGGCGGTTGTCGCGGGCGCCAGATAGATGTCGCCGAAGGCCGCCAGGGTCTGCCGGAAGGCACCGGGCACCTGCAGCACCACCCGGTACTGGTTGGCCTGGGTGAAGATGGTGGAGATCAGCCGCTGGCCGAAGGCGTTGTACAGAGCCGTGTCCACATCGGCGGCGGTGATGCCGAAGCGCGCGGCGGCGGCGCGGTCCAGCTCCACCTGGGCGGTGAGGCCCTGGTCTTCCAGGTCGTCGAGCACGTCACGCAGCTCCGGCCGTGCCTGCAGTCGCGGCATCAGCCGCGGCAGCAGGGCGGCCAGCCGGGTGCCGTCGGCGTCGTCGAGGGTGAACTGGTACTGGCTGGGCGTGAGCTGGTCGTCCACCGTCAGCTCCTGGTTGGCCACCAGGTCCAGGCGAATGCCGGCGACGCCTGCGGCGGCCTGCTTGAGGCGCTGGATGATGGCCGGCGCCCGCTCGCTGCGCTCGTCGAAGGGCTTGAGCTGGATCTGCAGGCGCCCCTGGTTGAGGGTGGCGTTGCTGCCGTCGACACCGATGGTCGAGGTCACCGTGGCCACCGTCGGATCGGCCAGCACCCTTTGCACCAGCGCCTGCTGGCGGCGGGCCATGGCGTCGAAGGAGACATCCTGGGAGGCGCGGGTGAAGCCGACGATCAGTCCGGTGTCTTCGCTGGGAAAGAAGCCCTTGGGCACCAGCAGATAGAGCAGGGCGGTCAGCGCCACGGTGGCCACGGCCACCAGCAGGGTCAGCCGCTGATGGTCCAGCACCACGCTCAGGGTGCGATCGTAACCCGCCACCAGGCGCTCGAATTGCCGTTCGCCCCAGCGCGCGAAGCGGCTCTGGCGCTCCGGCGGCACGTGCTGCAGCAGCCGGCCACAGAGCATCGGCGTGAGCGTCAGGGACACGAACATGGAGACCAGGATGGCCACCGCCAGGGTGATGGCGAATTCGCGGAACAGGCGACCCACCACGTCGCCCATGAACAGTAGCGGGATCAGCACGGCGATCAACGAGAAGGTCAGGGAGATGATGGTGAAGCCGATCTCCCGTGAACCCCGCAGCGCCGCCTGCAGCGGCGGCTCGCCGTCTTCCAGGTGGCGGGCGATGTTCTCCACCACCACGATGGCATCGTCGATGACGAAGCCGGTGGCGACGGTCAGGGCCATCAAGGTCAGGTTGTTCAGCGAGAAACCCGCCAGGTACATGACGCCGAAGGTACCCACCAGCGACAGCGGTACCGCCAGGCTGGGAATCAGGGTGGCGGTGAGGTTGCGCAGGAACAGGAAGGTCACCATCACCACCAGGGCGATGGACAGCAGCAGTTCGAACTGCACGTCCGCCAGCGAGGCGCGGATGGTCTGGGTGCGGTCGGCCAGCACCGTCAGCTGGACATTGTCGGGCAGGGCCGCGCGCAGCTTGGGGAGTTGCGCCTGGATGGCGTCGACCACGCCGATGACGTTGGCCCCCGGCTGGCGCTGGATGTTGATGACGATGGCCGGCCGGCCGTTGGCCGTGGCCGCCAGGTAGGCGTTCTCCGGCGCCTCCGCGGTGGTGGCTACGTCCTTGAGGCGCAGGGCGGCGCCATTCTCGTAGCTGAGCACCAGCTCGCCGTACTCGGCGGCGCTACGCAACTGGTCGTTGGCGTCGATGGTGATGGAGTGGTCGGGGCCGTCGAAGCCGCCCTTGGAGCCATTGACGTTGGCGGCGTTGACCACCGTGTAGACGTCTTCCAGGGTCAGGCCGTGGGCGGCCAGGGCCTTGGGGTTGACGTCGATGCGTACTGCCGGCTGCTGGCCGCCGGCCAGGCTCACCAGGCCGACCCCGGAGATCTGCGACAGCTTCAGCGCCAGGCGGGTGTTCACCAGGTCCTGCACCTGGGTCAGCGGCAGGCTGTCGGAGGTGGCGGCCAGGGTCAGTACCGGGGCGTCGGCGGGATTGACCTTCTTGTAGGTGGGCGGATTGGGCAGGTCGTTGGGCAGGAAACTGTTGGCGGCATTGATCGCGGCCTGTACCTCCTGTTCGGCGACGTCCAGCGACAGACTCAGGTCGAACTTCAGGGTGATCACCGAGGCGCCGGCCGAGCTGGTGGAGTACTGCTGCGCGAGGCCGGCCATCTGCCCCAGTTGGCGTTCCAGGGGCGCGGTCACCGCGGTGGCCAGTACCTTGGCGCTGGCACCGGGGTAGAGGGTGGTCACCTGGATGATGGGATAGTCCACTTCGGGCAGCGCCGAGATGGGCAGCAGACGATAGCCGAGGATGCCGGCGAACAGCACCGCCACCATCAGCAGCACCGTGGCCACCGGCCGCTGGATGAACAGCCGCGACGGATTCATCGGCGGGCATCCGCCGCCGGTGCGCCTTCCACCCGGACCTGGGCACCGTCGCGCAGGTGGTCGATACCTCGGATGACCACCCGTTCATCGCCCGTGAGCCCCTGGGTGACGGCCACCCGGTCGCCCAGCGCCGGGCCGGTGGTGATGCCGCGTCTCTCCACCTTGTCGTCGGCGCCCACCACATAGACGAAGCTGCCGTCGCTGCCCAGCTGCACCGCGGCGGCGGGGACCACCACGGCGTTCTTGAGGGTGTCGGTCTGCAGGCGCACGTTGACGAATTGGTTGGGGTAGAGCTTCTCGTCCGGGTTGGCGAAAACCGCCTTGAGCTTGAGGCTGCCGGTGCTGGTATCGATCTCGTTGCTGATGAACTTCAGCGTACCTTCGGCCAGCGTCGTGTTGTCCAATTGGCCGAGTGCGGTAACCGGCAGTGCCTGGCCCTGGCGGACCTTGGGCAGCAGGCTGGCGAGCGTCGCCTGGGGCAGGCTGAAGGTCACGGCGATGGGGTCGGTCTGGGTGATGCTGACGATGCCAGTGGTGTCGCCAGCCGCCAGGTAGTTGCCCGGGTCCACGAGGCGCAGGCCGACGTAGCCATCCAGCGGTGCCGTGATACGCGCGTACTGCAGGTTCAACTGGGCAGCGGCGATCTGCGCCTGGTCCGCCTGTACCGCGCCCTGGTACTGGCCCACGGTGGCGACCTGGGTATCCAGCTCCTGTTTGGCCAGGGAATCCTTGGCCACCAGCCGGCGATAGCGTTCCAGGGTCAGCTGGGCGCTCTTGAGTTGCGCCTGGTTCTGCGCCAGGTCGCCGCGATACTGGTCCAGCGTCGCCTGGTAGGGGCGCGGATCGATCTGCGCCAACAGCTGGCCCCTCTTCACCCGCTGGCCTTCGGTGAAGAACACCTGCTCCAGCTGGCCGGCCACCCGAGTGGTCACCGTCACGCTGGCGTTGGCGACCACGGTGCCCAGGGCGGTGAGGGTGACGGGTACGTCGGCATGCCCGGCCTGGCCCACCGCGACGGTGATCGGCTGCCCTTGCCCGGCGGCCGCGTTCCAGGCCCGACCGCCATGGCTGCCGTGTGCGGCATTGCCAGCGTCGCCCGAACGTTCATGCAGCCTGAGGCCTAGCGCCACGGCGGCACCGACCAAGATAACGACGACGATAATGCGGGATTTCCTGCTCATGCCTGCCAGACCTGACTGAGATAGGTGTCAGGCTGCTGGGCAAATGTGCAGGAAATATGGAAAGGGCTTCCAGCGCCTGCTGAGGAAGTGTTTCAGACGCTCGCGCAGGAGTTGGCGGGCGCTTTTTGCCGGTTCGCTACTTAGCGCGGGCCAGGGTCTGAGGAGCGACAACGCAGGCCGGCGGTCCGCCGTTGCCGGAAAAAGCGCCGCCAGAACTATGTAGATAACTTCTGCAACACCGCACGAGATCGGCCTTCCAATCGCGGCCATGGCGGTCCGCCTATGCGGCCGCTCCTACAGGCTCGATGTAACTGTAGGAGCAACTGCCTTGTCGCTGTGGGGATACCTCACGTAGCGTGGAAAACGGCGCAGCCTTTTCCACTGGAGACTTGGTGGCGAGGAGGCCCTCACCCCAACCCTCTCCCGAGGGGAGAGGGGGCTAGCCGAGCAGGCGTTCAGTTTCCATCAGCCACGGCAAAGATCACGTCAAACCGGCGTACCTCTTCCTGTAGGAGCGGCCCATGGCCGCGATCAGGAACCCAAGACCTGCTTCGGGGCCGGGAACCCGCGACCAGACACCGCCCTAACGTTGAACGCAGCCCCACGGCCCCGCCGCGTCCGAAGAAGCGTCAGTCCAGATCCGCTGCCGAATGCCGCTCGGCCAGTTGCTCGTCCGGCTCGCCCCAGGTGCGATTGACGCGGCGGCCGCGTTGCACCGCCGGTCGTGCGGCGATGGCCTTGGCCCAGCGCTGCACATGGGTATAGTCCTGCACGGAAAGGAATTCCGCGGCGTTGTACAGCTGGCCCAGTACCAGGTTGCCGTACCAGCTCCAGATGGCGATGTCGGCGATGCCGTATTCCTCGCCGGCTACATAGCTGCGCTCGGCCAGCAGGCGGTCGAGCACATCGAGTTGGCGCTTGGCTTCCATGGCGTAGCGGTTGATCGGGTATTCGAGCTTTTCCGGCGCATAGGCGTAGAAATGCCCGAAGCCACCGCCGAGGAAGGGCGCCGAGCCCATCTGCCAGAACAGCCAGTTCAGCGTCTCGGTACGGCCGGCATGATCCTGGGGGATGAAGGCACCGAAGCTGTCGGCGAGGTAGAGCAGGATGGCGCCGGACTCGAACACCCGCAACGGCTCGGCGCCGCGGCGATCCACCAGGGCCGGGATCTTGGAGTTGGGATTGATCGCGACGAAGCCACTGGAGAACTGCTCGCCCTCGCCGATGCGGATCAGCCAGGCGTCGTACTCGGCGTCGGTATATCCAGCTGCCAGCAATTCCTCCAGCAGGATGGTCACCTTCATGCCATTGGGCGTGCCCAGAGAATAGAGCTGGAAGGGATGCTCCCCCACCGGTAGCTCCTTCTCGTGGGTCGCACCGGCCACCGGCCGGTTGATGCTGGCGAAATTGCCACCGGAGGTGGTGGGGGCCCAGACGCGCGGGGGAGTGTAGGAATCGCTCATGATGGCTCTGTCCTCGGTCGATATAGATCGGTCGTTCGATCATAACCGAACATTGCGTTCCCAGGGCTCGGTTCAGGCGTTCTGTTCGGTGAGTCTTTGCGCCGTGAGGCTCCGATACTGACGTGGCGTCATGCCCTTGAGCTGATGAAAACGCCGATTGAAGTTGGAGATGTTGTTGAAGCCGGCCTCGAAACAGATGTCCGTCACCGGCATGCGGCTGTGGGACAGCATCTCGCAGGCCTTGCTGATGCGCAGGCTGTTGACGAATTCGACGAAGGTGCGCCCCGTGGCCTGGCGAAAGAATCGCGAGAAATAGGTGGGCGTCATGCCCAGATGCTCGGCCGCTTCCTCCTGGCTGAAGTCGCGCTGATAGTGATCGAAGATGAAATTCAGCGCCCGGTTGGTGCGATCCACCGCCTGTTCACTGGCGGTTCCGGGTTCCACCGCGCCGGACAGCAGCTGGTAGCGCTCCGAGGTGGCTACCGCCTCCATCAGTACCAGGAAATGGCCGAGACGGGTGGCGCCGCCGCTGTCGGCGATGTGTTGCAACAGCTCCCCGGCACGCCCGATCAACTCGGGGTCGTGGAATTCGATCCCATAGCGCGCCCGTTCCAGCAGGGGAGCCAGGCCGCTGAGCTCGGGAAACACCGCGGTGGCGTTGTCCACCGTCTCGTCGGTGAAGTTGACCAGCATGTCGCGCTTGACCACCACCTCGCCCTCGGCGATGCGACTGATCCAGTTGTGCGGCAGGTTGGGGCCGGTGAGGAACAGGCTGCCGGGGTAGAAGTTGCCGATGTAGTCGCCGATGAAGGCCGTGCCGGAACTGGCCACGATCAGGTGCAGCTCGTATTCCTTGTGGAAGTGCCAGCGCACCAGCGGGCAGGGGAAGCCGTGCTCCCGATAGATCACCGAGTGGCCGCTCAGGTCCTCCATCAATTCATAGGAGGGGCTGCTCTTGCGTAAGGACTGACTCATGGGTCGACCCATCGTTCTTGTTGGCCTTGATCGTGGCCCTGTTCGACGTCCAGTACAACCCCGGGTTCAGCCGGCCCCTCGGTCCTGTACGAAAAGTGCCTGCGCTCGGTGATGCTTCGTTGAAAAAGGCCTGGATCGCCAGCCCGGTCGCAATGCTCATTTACCACTCGTAAACCCGAGTGCGGGTCCGATCCGCTTCCTCAGCCTTTTTCGCCTCGCCTGACCTTCGCTCGGCGACTTTTCGTACAGGACCTAGGATCACCGCCGCGCGCAGCTTGCCGCGGCCGAAGCGACTCATCCTGTCGAATTCGGCATGGGAAACCGGAATGTGCTGGCAATCCAGCTCGCGCCGGTGCTGGCTGTGATCCACGTCGGGGTCGTGCAGGTAGACGAAGTCCTCGTCGCAATCGGTGACCAACACCCAATGCGGTCCTTTGGCCCTGGTCAGCCGGAAGGAGCTGATCAGCACCAGCGGGAAGGCGCCCTGGTTGACCCAGTGGGCGATGTCCAGGCGTGTCCGGTAGAGCCGCTCGATGGGCGACTGCTTGACCTCGGCGCTGAAGTCCTCGTGGACCAGGCGCATCACCTCCTTCTTCTCCTCGCTGCGCACCCCGTCGAGGAACAGGGGCCCACGGGTATTCACCTGCAGCGTCACCTTGAAGCCCCGCCGCAGGGCCGCCAGGGCGAGGCCATGGGGACCGCAACCGCCATGGCCGGCGGTCATGTAGATGGTGGTGGCCTCGCGCCATAGCCGCAGCTCCTCGCGACGCTCCAGCGGACGTCCGGGCTGTAGGGCACCCATGGCCATCAGCAGGCTGGCCGGGCCGCAGGTGAAATCGGTGGTCTGGCGGTAGAAGGGCACCGGGCGTGCCTGGCCTGCGCGGGGCTGGCGGATGCGCTTCTCGAAGCGCAATGCCTGGCTGTGGTCCTCGTAGTAGTCCTCCACCGTGGCGAACGGCAGGTAGCCGTTGCGCTCGTAGAGGGCGATGGCGGCGGCGTTGTCCGGCCGGACCTCCAGCCGCAAATAGGCACAATCGCGTTCCACCGCTTCGGCCTCGGCCGCGTCCAGCAGCCGCTGGCCCAGGCGATGGCCACGGGCGGCTGGGTCCACGGCGATGGAGTAGAGACGGGCGAGGGAGGTGTTCTGGTGGAACAGCACCAGGGCGTAGCCGGCCACCTGCGTTCCGCTCTCCGCCAGGATCAGCACGGCGTTCGCCCGGGTGAGCATCCAGTGGAAATTGCGGCGGGAAAGGCGGTCATAGCTGAAGCAGCGGGCTTCCAGATCGACCAGCGCCGCCAGATCGTCGACGTCGGCGGCCCTGAGCATGAAACTCATCGCGAAGGATTCTCCTGGAGCGGAGCGGGCAGCCTGCCATGGTTAAGCAATGGTTAATAGCGCCCGCGTTACAACCTTTGAGTGGTCGGCGGCATTCAGGTTTCCGTCGGCACCCCGTATCGCAACCAGGAGGTCCAGTGAGCAAGCTGTATATCGTCGTGGAGCGCAAGGAAGACTGGTCGTCCTACTATCCCAGCGAAGATGTCATCACCGCCCAGGAATACCTGGAGCAATCCAACGAGCAGGACAACGGCAAGCGGGTGCAGGTCATCAACCTCTGCCGTAGCCAGAAGTACCTCGGCCACGGCTATTATTGCTCGCTGCTGGCCGAAGCCCGTGGGCACAAGGTCATTCCCTCGGTCCGCACCATCAGCGAGCTGGCGCGCAAGGCCCTCTATGGCCTGGCGCTGGAGGATCTCGACAAGCTGCTGACCAAGGCGCTGGCCGGCCATCCCTATGGCAGCGCCGATGGCTTCACCCTCACGCTCTACTTCGGCACCACCGACATCGAACCCTTGCAGGACCTGGCGCGCCAGCTGTTCGAGGCCTTTCCCTGTCCGCTGCTGCTGGTGGAATTCCGCCGCGACCGTGCCGGCTGGCACATCGGTGGCCTCAAGCTGGGCAGTATCCACAAGCTGCACGAGACCCAGGAAGACCTCTTCGCCAACGCCCTCGATCGCTTCAGTCGCCGCGTCTGGCTCAAGCCCGGTCGCCGCGAGAAGTACCGCTTCGACCTGGCCATCCTGCATGACCCCAGGGAAGCCTTCCCGCCGTCCGACGCCAAGGCACTGAAGAACTTCGTGCGGGTCGGCAAGCACCTGGGGCTGGACGTCGAGCTGATCGAAAAGAAGGACTATGCGCGGCTGAGCGAATTCGACGCCCTGTTCATCCGCGAGACCACCGCCATCGATCACCACACCTATCGCTTCGCCAAGAAGGCCGAGAGCGAGGGCCTGGTGGTCATGGACGATCCGCGTTCCATTCTCAGGTGCACCAACAAGGTCTACCTGGCCGACCTGCTGCGCGCCCACAAACTGGACATGCCGGCCACCGAGATCCTCTACAAGGACAATCCCGCCCAGCTCGAAGGCCTGGGCGAACGCCTGGGCTTTCCGCTGGTGCTGAAGATTCCCGATGGCTCCTTTTCCCGCGGCGTGATCAAGGTCGAGGACCAGGCGCAGCTGCGCAAGGCCAGCGCCGAACTGTTCGAGCGTTCGGTATTGCTGCTCGCCCAGGAATTCTTCTACACCGAATATGATTGGCGCATCGGCGTGCTGAACCAGGAGCCGATCTTCGCCTGTCAGTACTTCATGTCCAAGGGCCACTGGCAGATCTACGACCACAGCGCCAGCGCTGCCGAAGTCAGCGGCGATTTCCGCACCCTCGCGGTGCAGGACGCGCCCCATGCGGTGGTGGAGCTGGCGGTGCGCACCGCCAACCTGATCGGCGATGGGCTCTATGGTGTGGATCTGAAGCAGGCGGGCGACAAGCTGGCGGTGATCGAGGTCAACGACAACCCCAACATCGATTGCGGGGTGGAGGACCTGGTACTCAAGGACGACCTCTATGCCCTGGTACTGGAGGAGTTCATCCGGCGCCTGGAATCGCAACGCGGCGGACAGCCCTGGTAACGCGCCAGGGTCGTGAGACGGGTGAGGAGCGGGCCTCACCCGTCATTCGGGGCGCGATCAGGCACCGTGGCACTTCTTGAACTTCTTCTCGCTGCCGCAAGGACAGGGATCGTTGCGGCCGACCTCCTTCAGCGGATTGCGCACCGGCTCCTGGGCGTGGCCGTGGTTGCAATGCGGGCCGTGGACGTGGTGTGCATGGCCATGGTCGTGATCGTGGTCGTGATTGCAATCGGGACCGTGGACGTGTTGATTCATTTCATGACTCCGGGGATGTAGGCGCCAGGCACGAATTGTCCCTGGCGAGAAAAATGGACACTGCGCCCGAACAGCCAGCCGGTCTTGATCAGGCCGCGCAGGCGATAGCTGATCGGCTGGTCGGGGTCTTCCAGCATGCGTCCCACGTCCTTCACGTAGCGCCACAGATTGGTCTGCACCGGCACGGCGAAGCTGCGCTGGCCATGGGCCGGCACCGAGGCATGCAGGCCGGCCGTGCCCTGGGACAGCAACAGATCGTTCAGGTAGACCGTGTAGGCCAGGCTGCGGATGGGTAGGGCATGGTCGTTGGGATTCTGGACGCGGAATTGCAGCACGAAGTCCTGACTCCACAGCCGCGCGCGGATCAGCTCCACGCCGGTGAGCTCCACCTGGGGTTCGTCGTAGTTGCGCCCGATGTAGGTGCAACCACCGACGCTGCTCAGCAGAACCCCAAGCAGGGTAAGAATCAAAGCCTGGCGAAGCATGCGGCACTCCCGTTTTCTACGCAGTTTAACGAGCACCGCTTGCTGCACAAGTCGGGGCCGCTTCGGCACAGGCTAACAAAAAAACGTCGGCTCCTGACGACGCCGTGGCTGGACCGCTCGCGCCCGGCATTGCATCCTGCGCTTCTCGCCGTGACCGAGGAGGTCGTCATGTCCGCTGCTCTCTACGAAATCGCCTTCCAGGGTGAACTGATCGCCGGCGCCGACGCGCAGCAGACGCGACAGAATCTGATGCGCCTGTTTCAGGCCGATGAACAGCGCATCGCCGTGCTCTTTTCCGGTCGCCGCATGATCATCAAGAACCGCCTGGATGCCACCACCGCCGAGCGTTACCGCGCCACCCTGGCCCAGGCCGGAGCGGTGGTGGAGGTGGTGCCCATGGCCGAGACGGGCGAGCCGCCTGCTGCACCTGCCGAGACGCGCACGCCGGCCACGTCGCCGGCTGCTGCCGTGTCCGGCGAGCGTACCTCCCTGAATGTCGCCCCACGGGATGCGGTGATGGCCGCCTTCAGCGAGGTGCAGGCGCCTGACTTCGGGCTGGCGCCGGTCGGCGCCGACCTCCAGGACGCCGCTGAATCCGCGCCCGCTCCCCGGGTCGATACCGCTCACCTGAGCCTGGCGCCAGTGGGCAGCGACCTTGGGCCGGCCACCGAGGCCCTGCCGGTGGCCGTGCCGGATACCGATCACCTGACGCTGGTCAGGCAATAGCGACGCTAGAGATAGTCGGCGCAGCACTTCTTGAACTTGGCGCCGCTGCCGCACAGGCAGGCGTCGTTGCGACCGGGCAGGGGGCGCACGGTGGGGTCGAGAAAGTACCAGCGCCCATTCCGCTGGACGAAACCCGAGCGCTCTTCGTGCCGATGGGCGCCGCGGCCATCCTCCCAGCGCGCCACGAAGGCGACCCGCGCATGGGCCGGATCGCCGGGCTCGGCGCTGTGCTCCAGCACCTGCAGGCCCTGCCAGCGGCTGCCCAGGCTCCAGGCCGTCAGGGCCTCCCGATCCAGCCGCTGCTGCAGCGCCGGAGCGGTAGTGGCCACCAGGTAGTCGATCAGCCCCAGCACGTAGGCGCTGTAGCGCGAGCGCATCAGCCGTTCGGCATCGGGCGCTGGCATGCCGGCGTGGTAGCGGCCGCAACAGTCGCCCAATGCGTGTGCCGAGCCACAGGGGCAGGGAGCCAAGGAATCCATCTCACCACCAGTACTTGCCGAAATTCTGCGGATTGGCCCAGAACTTGGCATTGAGCCAGTCAGGGACCTGCTTGTAGTCGTGCAGATCATAGCTGAACAGGGTGACCACCTGGCCGTCGCGGGCGAAGCGCTCGCTGGCCTGGAGGGCAAGGGCGTAGAAATCCGTGGCCTGCCATTCGCTGGCCGCCAGGTCCACCAGCACGGCCAGCCGCGAGGTGTTGAAATTGCGCAGGCCGCCGAGCAGCTCGCGGCCCTGGCGCAGCGGCAGGTGCTCCAGACAGTCGGCGACGATCACCAGGTCGTAGCGCTCGGCCAGCAGGGCGGGATCGTCCAGGGGCACCGAGGCCTGTACCAGGCGGCATTGGGGGTGGGCGTCGACATAGGCCTGCAGCGCGGGCAAGGGCGCACGCGCCACGCAGAGCAGGCGAGACGGCTGATGATGCGTCAACAGGCTTGCCAGAGCCTGTTGGGGCGTGCGGGACGAGAATAAATTTGCCATTAAGGGAACCCTAATTAAATCTGTGTTGACTAAGCAACCAGCGTTGTCAAGACGTGTACGCCACCATTAGTCTGACAGCGCAATAAAGCCAAAGACGAGCACAACTCGCGGTACCTGGTCTATAGGAGACCCCTTCATGAGCAAGAGCATCGCAAGGACAGCTTTACCCCTCATTCTGGCGAGCACTGTGCTGGCCGGTTGCGCGGGCGGCGTACAGAAATCCGATTGGCCCGTCTGTGCGGCCGTTGGCGCCCTGGTAGGCGGCGCGGCGGGTGCCACCCAGAACGGCAACGTCGCGGGCATGGCGGCCCTGGGCTTCGGCACCACCGCCGGCGCCTATTGCTGGGTACATGGCAAGGGCAACGAGCAGGTCGCTCGCATGGAACCCGCTCCCGCCCCGGCGCCGGCGCCCGCACCGGCTCCCGCTCCGGCGCCGCTGCCCAAGCAGGAAGTGATCACCGCGCGTGACCTGCACTTCGCCTTCGACTCCGCGAAGATCAATCCGCGTGACCAGGCTCAGCTCGATGGCATCGCCGGACGTCTGCGTGGCGAGGCGGCCAGTACCCGCCTGTCCATCACGGGCTATACCGACAGCGTCGGTACCAACGCCTACAACCAGCGGTTGTCCGAGCGTCGTGCCAAGTCGGTCAGCGAGTACCTGATCCAGGCCGGCGTGCCTGCCGCCAGCATTGTCTCGGTGAAAGGCCTGGGTGAATCCAACCCGGTCGCCACCAACGAGACCGCCGAAGGGCGTGCCGAGAACCGCCGCGTCGAAATCCAGATCGACCGCGAGTGATGCAAAGGCGGCGGACTTGGGTCCGCCGCCTTTACTTTTTCCAGCCACAGGCGTTATGGTCCGATCCATCTCGTTCTCCTGCTGGAATCCATGAAAACCCTGTCCCTTACCGGCAAAATCCTTCTCCTGCTGTTCTGGCTCGCTGCAGCCGCCGCTCTTGCCTTGCCCCTCGCGCGTCCCTTCCCCCAATTGCTCGCCCTGGTCGCCCTGGCCCTGCTGCTGTTGCACCTGGGAGAACTCTTCGCCAGCCGCCGTGCCCTGCGCCTGCGCCGCCATCCCTGGCTAGACCGTCTGAGCCTGTTGATCTTCGGTGCCTTTCATCGCCTGCCGCCGCAGTTGCCGGGTGCCTGATTAGGCCTGTGGGCACAACGCCGGGCGCATCCTGACGACAGGCGCGTTATCATAGCGCCCAAGATCCATTACTGTAGATGCATACAGCGCTCGTCCGCCGGACGCGGCGCTGCTTTGCCATCGCCCGGAACCAGGCATGCTCAGCACTGAACTCAAGACCCAGATCCAGGGCGCCTACACGCGTCTCCTCGAAGCCAAGTCGCTCAAGCCGCGCTACGGCCAGCGGCTGATGATCGCGGAAACCGCCAAGGGCCTGGGTGCCATCGCCCAGGACGAGGAAGGCCATCGCGAAGGCGAGCCGGCGGTGGTGGCGGTGGAGGCGGGCACCGGTACCGGCAAGACCGTGGCCTATGCCCTGGCCGCCATTCCCGCGGCCAAGGCCGCCGGCAAGCGCCTGGTGATCGCCACGGCGACGGTGGCGCTGCAGGAGCAGATCGTCCACAAGGATCTGCCGGACATCCTGCGCAACAGCGGGCTGTCCTTCAGCTTCGCCCTGGCCAAGGGTCGGGGGCGCTACCTCTGCCTGTCCAAGCTGGACATGCTCCTGCAGGAAGGCCAGGCGCAGAACGCCACCGCCCAGCTGTTCGCCGAGGACGGTTTCAAGATCGACGTGGACGAATCGGCCAACGAGCTGTTCGGCAAGATGATCGAGCGTCTGGCCGGCAATCGCTGGGACGGCGATCGCGACAGCTGGCCGGAAGCCATCGAGGACGTCCAGTGGTCGCGCATCACCACCGATCACAGCCAGTGCACCAATCGCCACTGCCCCAACTTCCAGCAGTGCGCCTTCTACAAGGCACGCGAAGGCATGACCAAGGTCGATGTCATCGTCACCAACCACGACCTGGTGCTGGCCGACCTGGCCCTCGGCGGCGGCGCCATCCTGCCCGATCCGCGCGACACCCTCTATGTGTTCGACGAAGGCCACCACCTGCCGGACAAGGCCATCGGCCACTTCGCCCATTTCACCCGGCTGAGATCCACCGCCGAGTGGCTCGAGCAGATCGCCAAGAACCTCACCAAGCTGCTGGCCCAGCATCCCTTGCCGGGCGATCTCGGTCGCCTGGTGGAGCAGGTGCCGGAGCTGGCGCGGGAGATCCGTACCCAGCAGCAATTCATGTTCAGCGCCTGCGAGGCCCTGGCCGATTTCCGCGCCGGCGAGGACATGGAAGGCCGCGAGCGGCCGCGGCACAGATTCGTCGGCGGTGTGATCCCCGACGACCTGCGCGAGATGGGCATCGAGCTGAAGAAGGGCTTCGCCAAGCTCACCGACCTCTTCACCCGCCTGACCGAGATGCTCAAGCAGGCCATGGACGGCGAGTCCAGCATCGGCCTGGCCAGCTACCAGGCCGAGGAATGGTATCCGCTGTTCGGCAGCCTGCTGGCCCGCGCCCAGGGCAACTGGGAGCTGTGGACCGCCTTCACCTGCGAAGACCCGGAAGACAGCCCGCCCATGGCGCGCTGGATGACCCTGGCGGAAACGGGGTCGCTGTACGACATCGAGGTCAACGCCAGCCCCATCCTGGCGGCGGAAATGCTGCGTCGGCACCTGTGGAACGTTGCCTACGGCGCCCTGGTGACCTCGGCGACCCTGACCGCCCTCGGCACCTTCGATCGCTTCCGCATGAGATCCGGCCTGCCGCGTTCGGCGGCCACCGCCATCGTACCCAGTCCGTTCCGTCATGCCGAAGCCGGCGTGCTGCGGGTGCCGGATCTGAAGGCCGATCCGCGCAACGCCGCCGAGCACACCGCCGCCATCGTCCGCGAATTGCCAGCCATGCTCGAAGGCGCCCGCGGTGCCCTGGTGCTGTTTTCCTCGCGACGGCAGATGCAGGACGTCTTCGACGGCCTGGAACGCGACTGGCGCAAGCGGGTGCTGATCCAGGGCAACCTGTCCAAGCAGGAGACCCTCAACAAGCACAAGAGCCGCGTCGACGACGGCGAGGCCAGCGTGCTGTTCGGCCTGGCCAGCTTCGCCGAGGGCGTCGACCTGCCCGGTGCCTATTGCGAGCACGTGGTCATCGCCAAGATCCCCTTCGCCGTGCCGGACGATCCGGTGGAAGCCGCCCTGGCCGAGTGGATCGAGGCGCGCGGCGGCAATCCCTTCATGGAGATCGCCGTGCCCGATGCCTCGCTGCGGCTGATCCAGGCCTGTGGCCGGTTGCTGCGTACCGAGCAGGACAGCGGCACCATCTCACTGCTGGATCGCCGCCTGGTCACCCAGCGCTACGGCAAGGCCATTCTCAACGCCCTGCCGCCGTTTCGGCGGGAGATTCAGTAGCGCTGAACGCCAGGCGTATATCGCGGCCATGGGCCGCTCCTACAGGTAGTCTCGACCGTAGGAGCGGCCCATGGCCGCGATCAGCGTCGAACCTAGTGCCGGACACCTCATCCACTCAGGAGCCCCCATGACCGTCCACGGCTATCACGATCTGCGCTTCGAATCCGTCCGCGACGCCTTCGCCGACCTGCTCGCAGCCGGCCAGACCCGGGGTGCGGCCCTGTGCGTCCAGGTCGGCGGGGAAACGGTGCTGGATCTCTGGGGTGGCCTGGCCGACAAGGATGGCCAGACGCCCTGGCATACCGACACCCTGCTCAACCTGTTCTCCTGCACCAAGGCCTTCACCACGGTGGCGGCCCTGCAACTGGTGGAGGAGGGCAAGCTGGCCCTGGATGCGCCGGTGGCCGAGCACTGGCCGGAATTCGCCGCCGCCGGCAAGGCCGCGATCACCCTGCGCCAGTTGCTCAGCCATCGCTCGGGTGTCTCGGCGCTACGTGAGCGCCTGGCAGGCGATGCCCTCTACGACTGGGCCACGATGACCGCCGCGGTCGCCGCCGAGGCGCCCTGGTGGACACCTGGCACCGCCCACGGCTATGCCCCCATCACCTTCGGTTGGTTGCTCGGCGAGCTGATTCGGCGCGCCGACGGTCGCGCGCCCGGTGAGGCCATCGTGGCGCGCACCGCGGGACGGCTCGACCTGGACTTCCACATCGGCCTGCCGGCGAGTGAAGAGCCGCGCGTCGCCCACATCGTCCGTGGCAAGGGCGTGCTGGGCGATGCCGCGGCGCAGCGCCTGCTCAAGACCACCATGAGCGATCCCACAGCCTTGCCGACCCTGGCCTTCGGCAATCCGTCCGGGGTGCTCACCAGCACCAACAAACCCGAATGGCGCCGCTTCGAGCAGCCAGCGGCCAACGGTCACGGTCATGCGCGCAGCCTGGCGGGCTTTTATGCCGGGCTGCTGGCAGGCGACCTGCTGGAGTGGGAAACCCTCGCAGAAGCCCTGCGCGAACACAGCCAGGGCGAGGACCGCACCCTGCTGACCCCGACCCGTTTCGGCCTGGGCTTCATGCTTGACCAGCCGGACCAGGCCAATGCCAGCTACGGCCTCGGTCCCCAGGCCTTCGGTCATCCGGGCGCAGGTGGCTCGACCGGCTTCGCCGATCCCGAGCGCGAGGTGGCCTTCGGCTTCGTCACCAACACCCTGGGGCCCTATGTGCTGATGGACCCGCGCGCCCAGGCCCTGGCCAAGGCGGTGAAGGACTGCCTCTGAGAACCTTTCCACGATCTCGCGCGCTAGAGACAAACAAGGCGCAACGACCAAAGGGAGTAACAGCCAGCGGCTGGCCCGAAGGGTGAGCGCTAGCGAATCAAACGGCTGAGGAAGCGGATCGGACCCGCGCTTGGGTTTACGAGTGGTAAATGAGCATGGCGACGGGGCCGCCCAGGCCGGGCTGGCGACCCAGGCCAATTTCAACGCCGTTTGGCCGACGCGCAGCAGATCGTGAACAGGTTCTGAGGTCTGGCGGTCGCCTCGACCTTTGGCGCCAGCCGCCCGGTTGTGCTTAGCTGACCGGCTGTCGGGACCGGCCGGGTAGCGGCGCCGGTGCCACCAACCTTCCGAAGGGAGTCTGCCATGACCTCTGGCGCGCTGGCGCGCGGCACCATCGCCACCGAACTGCTGCACGAGGCCCTGGCGGCCTACGTCACCGCAGAGCGCTCGGCGGCGGACCTGCTCATCGAACTGGGCCTGAGTCCCGCCAGCCTGGCCGAGCCACGGGTGCCGGTGGCGCTCTACGGCCGGCTCTGGCGCCGCCTGGCACTGCGCTTCGATGACGAATTCTTCGGCATGGACCCGCGTCGCCTGCGCTCCGGCAGCTTCGCCTTTCTCTGCCGCCTGAGCCTGACCCAGACCCGCCTGGGCGACGCCCTGGAGCTGGTCCTGGACTTCCTGAACCTTGGCTTCGAGCAGCGGGAGGCGCACCTGGTCCGCCAACGCAGCCTGGCGTCCATTCAGCTGCGCGAGCCCGAGGGACAGCAGACACGGGCCTTCACCTGTTTCACCTACTGGCTGATCGTGCATGGCCTGGCCTGCTGGTTGATCGGGCGCCGCATCCCCTTGTTGGCGGTGGAGCTGCGCTGCCCCGAGCCGGCCTTCACCGACGACTACCGGGTGCTGTTTTCCGACAATCTCAGATTCGGCCAGCCACAGACCCGGCTGATCTTCGCCGCCGAGGTGCTCGATGCCCCGGTTCGCCGGACGCCAGCGGACGTGGCACGCTTCCTTGCCGGGGCACCGAACAACATCCTGCAGCGCTACCGCGACCCCGAAAGCCTCGCCGAGCGCCTCAAGGCGCGGCTGCGGGCGCTGCCCGGTGACCAGTGGCCGACCGGCGAGGTCATGGCGCAGGCGCTGCACCTGTCTTCGGCCACCCTTAGGCGCCGCCTGGCGGAGCAGGGGCAGTCCTATCAGGCGCTCAAGGACAGCGTCCGCCACGAACGCGCCATCGCCTGGCTGGCCGATCGGAGCCGCAGCCTGGACGACATCGCCGAGGCCCTGGGCTTTTCCGACGTGCGCGCCTTCTACAAGGGCTTTCGCAAATGGACCGGGACCAATCCCGGCCACTACCGCCAACTGATCCTGGCCGGTGCCGTTCCGGCCTGACTGTCCAAACCGCTCAACCCGGTTGTAGCTAAAGGTCATTGTCTGGCGCAAGGCGCGCGCTAGAGTCGATCTCGTTCGATAACAACAAGATCGAGGAAGGGATCATGCAGGACTACGCCGACGTCTATGCCCGGTTCGATTACCGCGCCACCGTCGCGGCGCGCCTGAGTGGCTCGCTCGCGGCCCTCAACGCCTGCGTCGAGTGCTGCGATCGCCATGCGCTGCCAGGCCGGATCGCCCTCTTCTGGGAAGGCCGCGATGGCCGGCGGGAGTCCTGGACCTTCCTCGAGCTACAGCAGCGCGCCGCGCAATTCGCCGGTTTTCTCGCCAGCCAGGGCATAGGCCCGGGGGATCGGGTGGCCGGCCTGTTGCCGCGGACCCCGGAGCTGCTGATCGCCATTCTCGGCACCTGGCGGATCGGCGCGGTCTATCAGCCGCTGTTCACCGCCTTCGGGCCCAAGGCCATCGAGCACCGCCTGGCGGTCTCCCAGGCGCGACTGGTGGTGACCGATGCCGGCAATCGCGGCAAGCTGGCCGAGGTGCTTGGCTGCCCCATGATCCTCACCGTGTGCCAGCGGCGCGGCCAGGGCATCGAGCGTGGCGATTTCAGCTTTTGGCACGAGCTGGAGCGCCAGCCGACCCTTTTCGAGCCCGTGCTGCGTACCGCAGACGATCCCTTCCTCTTGATGTGTACCTCGGGCACCACCGGACCGGCCAAGCCGCTGGCGGTGCCGCTCAAGGCCATCGCCGCCTTCATGGGCTATATGACGGAGGCCGTCGACCTGCGACCCAGCGATGCCTTCTGGAACCTGGCCGATCCGGGCTGGGCCTATGGCCTCTACTATGCGGTCACTGGCCCCCTGGCGCTGGGGCATCCCACGCTCTTCTACGACGGCCCCTTTTCGGCGGACAGCACCTGTCGCCTGGTACGGGAGCATGGCATCACCAACCTGGCCGGTTCGCCCACCGCCTACCGCCTGCTCATCGCGGGCGGCGAGGCGGTCGGTAAGAGTCTGCGCGGACGGCTACGGGTGGTGAGCAGTGCCGGCGAACCGCTCAACCCGGAGGTCATCCGCTGGTTCGCCGAGCAACTGCAGGCGCCCATTCACGATCACTACGGCCAGACCGAGCTGGGCATGGTGCTGTGCAACCATCACGCCCTGCGCCATCCGGTACAGCCGGGAACGGCCGGCTTCGCCAGTCCCGGTCACCGCGTGGTAGTGCTGGACGAGGGGACGCGGAAGGAAGTGCCGGCGGGGGTCCCCGGCATCCTGGCGCTGGATCTCGAACGCTCGCCGCTGTGTTGGTTCGGCGGCTACCTGGGCGGCCCGACCCAGGCCTTCGTCGACCACTACTACCTGACCGGCGACACCTGCGAGCTGAATGCCGACGGCAGCATCAGCTTCGTCGGCCGCGCCGACGACGTCATCACCACCTCCGGCTATCGCGTCGGTCCCTTCGAGCTGGAAAGTGCGCTCATCGAGCATCCGGCAGTGGTCGAGGCGGCGGTGATCGGCAAGCCGGACCCGGAGCGCACCGAGATCATCAAGGCCTTCGTGGTGCTGCAGCCCGGCTACCCGCCGAGCCCGGCGCTGGCCGAGGAACTGCGGCTGCACGTGCGCCAGCGCCAGGCCGCCCACGCCTATCCGCGGGAGATCGAATTCGTCACCGAGCTACCCAAGACGCCCAGCGGCAAGCTGCAGCGTTTCATCCTGCGCAACCAGGAAATCGCCAGGGCCGAGCCGTCCCGGCAAAGTGCCTAGCCCTATAGTGTGGTGTTTCAGAAGTTACCTACACAATTTTGGCGGCGCTTTTTTGGCCTGGGCGGCGTTGCCACTCCTCGCCATAGCCCTGCTATGACTCGTCGCGGCGCCTGGCCAAGTCGGAACGCCGAACCGCCAAAAAATCACTCGCCAATTCTTGCGCGAACTTCTGAAACACCACACTAGCCTCGCGAGGAGACCCTCCATGCTGATCACCGAAGAACAACAGGGCATCGTCGACATGGCCCGCCGCTTCGCCCAGGAGCGCTTGCAACCGCAGTCCGCCGACTGGGACCGCACCGGCAGCTTTCCCCGCCAAGCCTTGCGCGAGATGGGGGAGCTGGGCTTCATGGGGATGCTGGTGCCGGATACCTGGGGCGGCTGCGATACCGGCTACGTGGCCTATTCCCTGGCCCTGGAAGAAATCGCCGCAGGTGATGGCGCCTGCTCCACCATCATGAGCGTGCACAATTCAGTGGGCTGCGTGCCCATCGACCGCTTCGGCAGTGATGAGCAGAAGGCGCGCTTCCTCACGCCCCTGGCCAGTGGCGAGATGATCGGCGCCTTCGCCCTCACCGAACCCCAGGCGGGCTCCGATGCCAGCGACCTGCGCACCCGGGCGCGGCGCGACGGCGACCACTACATCATCAGCGGCGCCAAGCAATTCATCACCTCCGGCAGCCAGGCCGGGGTGGTGCTGGTCTTCGCGGTCACCGATCCGGCAGCGGGCAAGAAGGGCATATCCGCCTTCCTGGTGCCCACCGACAGCCCTGGCTACCAGGTGGTGCGCGTCGAGCACAAGCTCGGGCTGCACGCTTCCGACACCTGCCAGATCCAGCTCGATGACGTACGGGTGCCCGCGGCCTATCGCCTGGGCGCCGAAGGCGAGGGTTATCGCATCGCCCTAGCCAACCTTGAAGGCGGGCGCATCGGCATCGCCGCCCAGGCGGTCGGCATGGCCCGCGCGGCGTTCGACTATGCCAGGGGCTATGCCCACGAGCGGCAGACCTTCGGCAAGCCCATCGTCGAGCACCAGGCGGTAGCCTTCCGCCTGGCCGACATGGCCACCGAGATCGCCGTGGCCCGGCAGATGGTGCTGCACGCCGCAGCGCTGCGCGATGCCGGGCGGCCGGCGCTGGTGGAGGCGTCCATGGCCAAGCTGTTCGCCTCGGAAATGGCCGAGCGGGTCTGTTCCGCAGCCTTGCAGACCCTGGGCGGCTACGGCTACCTGAACGACTATCCGCTGGAGCGGATCTATCGCGACGCCCGCATCTGCCAGATCTACGAAGGCACCAGCGATATCCAGCGGCTGGTCATCGCGCGTCATCTGGGGGACTAGCCGGTGGTCGCCGTCGCGTCGCACCCGGCCGGCGACGGCAGCGGCGAGCGCCTGCGTCAGGCCGCCCTGGAGTTGTTCAGCAGGGACGGCTATCACGGCGTCAGCCTGCGCCGCCTGGCGAATGTCGTCGGCCTGCTGCCCGGCTCGCTCTACCACTATTTCGAAGGCAAGCAGGACCTGCTGTTCGAGTTGATCGAGGACTACGAGCTGGACGTCCTACAGCTGTTCAGGAATGCAGGGCGGGGGCGGCGGTCCGCCCTGACACCCTCGGCTCTGCTCGAGGATTACCTGGTGCTGGTCCAGCGGCAGTGGGCGTCCGCCCAGGTGGCGCAGCACGAGTTTCGCCACTTGAGTTCCAGGCAGCGGGCGCGCATTGGCGCGCTCCGGCAGCAGCAGGTGCAGGCCTTCAGCCAGGCACTCGGCGGTGTTCGTCATGACCCGGGCATGGCGCTGGGCGCCCTGGCCCAGCTATTGCGGGCCATGGCCCAGTCACAGGCCGATGCCGCCGTGGCGACTACCGAGCAGGTAGCAGCCCTGGCTGGCTTGGTCGCGGCGCTAGTGCGCCGCTAGAACCTGTTCACGATCTCGCGAGCTAGAGACAGACAAGGCCTAGGCGGCCCCACGAAAAGGGCTGAGGAAGCGGATCGGACCCGCGCTCGGGTTTACCAGTGGTAAATGAGCATTGCGACCCGCCTAGGCCGGGCTGGCGACCCAGGACATTTTCAACGCGGTTTGGCCGACGCGTAGCAGATCGTGAGCAGGTTCTTAGATCTTCCCGCCACCGCTTCAGGAATGGACTGTGCCAGGTGCCTTGGCCTGCTTCTGACCTTCGAGCATCTCGACCGCGGTACGGGTGGCTTCGCTGGCCCGGATCGCCAGTTTGCGCACTTCGTCGGCGACCACCGCGAAACCGCGCCCGGCGCTGCCAGCCCGGGCCGCCTCGATAGCCGCATTGAGCGCGAGCAGGTTGGTTTGCTGGGTGATGCCCTGGATGGTGCTGACGATCCCCGTCAGGCGCTGCAGGGTAGCCTGGGCCCCGGCGCTCTGCTGTTCGTACTCCTGCCGCAACCAGCGTTCTTCTTCCTGACTCTGGATGTCGCTGATGGCGCCAACCGTGCGCAGCGCGGTGCCATCCGTTGCGCGCTGGCTGTCACCACGCCCGCGGAACCAGCGATAGTCACCCGTGCGCAACCGCAGTCGATAGGAGACGTCGAAGGGCGTCTTGCCGCTGCGGTCGCCGACATGATCGACGAAGGCCTGTACGGCGCGGTCGCTGTCTTCCGGATGGAGATGGGAAAGCCAGCTGTTGAGCACGTCGGGAAATTCCGCCACCGACTCGTACCCGAGCAGGTGCCGCATCTGCGGGGAGAACCAGATGACATTGGCGGGATTGGCCGGATCGCCGTTCTTGATGTCGATGTCCCACAAGGCATCCTGGATGCAGTCGCGGGCGATGTCGAAGCGTGTTTCGAGCAGGGCATGGGCGTGCTCGCGGCTGCGCCGCTCGTGATCGTCCTGCAGCGTACCCAGCAGCAGCGGCGGTTGCCCGGCGCTGCCAGCCAGGCGCCGGCCGTGCAGGGTGAAGCCACGATAGGCGCCGGTACCGTCTGCCAGGCGCAGGGCGTAGCTGAACTCGCCCGGTCCGTGGGGCGTGAGCAGGGCCTGGCGAACGTCCGCGCGTTCCTCTGGATGGACCAGCTCCAACCAGGCGTGCAACCGCGTCGGCAGGGCACCCAGGCCAGGGAGCTCGGCGGACCAGCGCAGCGTTGGCGTCTGACCCGCAAGCGGCGGCCTGAACTCCCAGCAGGCGCCCTTGGCAGGGGCCAGGCCTTGCCAGCGTTGCTCGGCCAAGGACAGTTGCCGTTGCAGGTCCTGGAGTCGGTCGTCCAGTTGCCCGGTGTGCCGCTGTAGGTCGTTGACGTGCTGGACAAGGTCGGTCCGCTCGGCAAGCTGCCGTGCGAGGGCACCTTCCAGGCGCTTCAGCCGGGTGTTTGCCGTCGCGAGCGGTGCTGGCTGCGTGCCAGTCTCCAGGGCGTCGATGACGAGATCGAGCTGGTGATTGAAGGTGCGACTGAACAGGTCCATCGATCACTCCTTTGCGATACGCCGCGGCGCCAACCGTGGCGCCGGGCAAGTAGTCCCGAGTTCAGGCGGCTTGATAGAGGCGCCGTTCGAGCCCGGCATGGCCGTGGAGGCGGGTGGCGCGTCTGGCCAGAGCCAGCACCCCCAGGTCGACCAGCGGTTCGAGCAGGATGACGCCCAGGTAGGCACCGCCGAAGCTGAAAATGGCGATCAGGTTGCTGCTGCTGAAGCCCTGGCCGTAGAGCGCCCAGAAGGCCACCCAGGCGACGATGCCGGCCTGGAAGGCGGTGGACAGCGCCAGCGCCTGTCGATACCTGAGCGCGACGTAAGGCGTGCCGGGGGCGATCAGGCGTTTGGCCAGCGCTGCCGTAGCGAACAGGGGCACCAGCAGGGTAGTGACGTTCATGCCGTACTGCGGCAGGTCGAAGGGGGCGAAGAACAGTCCCTGCAGCAACAGGCCCAAGGCCAGGCCCAGGGCGGCGGGGGCGGCGCCGAAGAGCAGGAACAGTGTCGAGCCGAGGATGAGATGGACCTCGGAGACGCCGACGGGGTAATGGGGGAGCACCTCGAAGAAGGCGAACACCAGGGCGGTGGTCGCCAGGGTGCGGGCCAGTAGCGAGCCCAGGCCGCGTTCGCGCCACGCCTCTCCCGATAATTTCAGGCCATAGGCGCCGGCACCGGCGGCGGTCAGGTAGCTCAGGCCGATCTTGCCGGCATCCACGAGTCCAGGTTCGATATGCATGACGATCTCCAGGCCGCCCAGGGGCGGCACAAGGGTTGAGGGCGTGAGGGCTAGCGCGCCTGGCTGACGGCTACCGGCGCGCGACGAGGGTGGTGGTGGTGTTCGGCATGGGGCGGGCAGCTGGCATGGCTCAGGGCCACCGCCTGGCCATGGGGCGTATTGAGATAGGCCTGGCGCCATGCTTCGGTGCGCTCGGCGATGGCCGCGGCCGTGGTCAGGCCCAGGCTTTCCACCAGGCGTTCCGTGGCCAGCAACCATTGCCGGTAGTAGGCGTCGTTGACGCTTTCGCTGGGGGTCGCCGGCGCCTCCTGGATCACGGCGCTGAAGATCGCCACCCAGTCCTGCCAGGCGAAGAGCCCGCTACGGTGCAGATGGACCACCAGGGAAAAGGCCTGGGCCTGCCAGGGGCTGTCGAAGGCCGGGCCCTCGTTGCTGGGCGATAATGGCCATACGGGTACGAGCGTCGTCATACCGCCTCCAGATAGCTGTCCCAGAGATCGATGCAAATGGAGTCCGGGCTCTCGCTGCCCCACAGCTCCCGGGCGCTGAAGCGCACCGCATAGACCTGTTGCGGCTGTTCGCCCAGCCCATGGGCGGCGGTGTCCGGCGTGATGAACAGCCCCTGCACCCGCTCGATGGTGCCGAGCTTGCCGCGGGCATAGCGCGGTAGCCGGGTGTGGCCTGCGGGATTGAGGTTGCGGGTGCGCACCTGATCGCCGCGTTGGAAGCGTCCCGGCTCGCCGTGGGTGGTGCGGGCCGAGGCGCCGCCCAATACCACCGGCTGGACCAGCTCGGGCGTCAGCACCGTGACGGATTGGGACGGTGGCGTCGGCTGTACCAGGCCCTGCAGCTCCTCGGTGCTGATTACGCCCTTTTCCACCAGCAGGGTTTCGAAGGCGTGCAGCCAGTGCTCGTAGTAGCTCGATTCCAGGTATTCGCCGGGCGCCATGCGCTCGATGGCGTGGCGGAATTCGTCGACGTTGAAATAGCCGCCAACGAACAGCGAAGGAAAGAGGGCGAATACCCGTCGCTCCCATTCGGCGTGAAACACCGGTTCGTGGGCGGGCGGGGCGACGGGACCGAGGCCATGCATGCCGCCGAGATCGTGGATACCGTTCATGGGCAAGGCTCCTCTGCTAGGCGGTCGCTGGCGTCAGCGCCAGCCCGGTACCGATCATGGAATCGCGGGTGACCAGGGTGGCCAGTTGTTCCTCGCTCCAGTCCGCGGTGCCCTCCGGGCGCTGCGGCAGCACCAGGTAGCGCAGTTCGGCGCTGCTGTCCCAGACGCGGATCTCGCGGTCCGCGGCGATGTTCAGACCGAACTCGGCCAGCACCCCGCGCGGGTCCATGACGATGCGCGAGCGATAGGGCGCGGACTTGTACCAGGCGGGCGGCAATCCCAGGGTCGGCCAGGGATAGCAGGAGCAGAGGGTGCAGACGGTCACGTTGTGCACCGCCGGAGTGTTCTCCACCACCACCATGTCCTCGCCCTGCACGCCGGAAAAGCCCAGCTCGGCGATGGCGGCGGTGGCATCCTCCAGCAAGCGGCGGCGGTATTCAGGATCGGCCCAGGCCTTGGCCACCACCTGGGCACCGTTGCGCGGGCCAATCTGGTGCTCGTAGGTATCGATCAAAGCGTCCATGGCGACCGGATCGATCAAGCCCTTTTCCAGTAGTAGCGACTCCAGCGCCTTGACGCGCAGCGCGACCTCTTCCGGCGGCTCGGTGTGGTCGTGGTCGTGGTCGTGGTCGTGATGATGGTCATGACTCATGCGATTTCCTCCTCGGTAGAACGGATCCGTCTCACAGGGTTTGCCAATCCACGCTGGCCTCGAAGGCCGCGGCGGCCTGGTAGAGGATGCTCTCGGCGTAGTGCCGCCCCACCAGCATCGCGCCCACCGGCAGGCCGTCCACGGTGCCGCAGGGCAGCGACAGGGCCGGATGTCCGGTGATGTCTTGGGGGGTGGTGTTGCCGATCATCTCGAAGGCACGGGCGACATACTCGGCCAGGGGAGCGTCCGGTGCCGGCAGCGGTTGGGCGACGATGGGCAGGGTGGGCAGCAGCAACAGGTCGTAGCGCTCCAGCACCCGGTCGTAGCCAGCCCGGGCCCGGCGGGCCAGGTTCTGCGCCTTGGCATAGAAACGCCCGCGATAGCGCTCGATCCCGTACTGACCAACGAACATGCACAGCTTGAGGGTCGGCGACAGGGCATCGGCCTGTTCGCGCCAGGCGCCGTGGGCATCCAGCAGGCCGACGTCGTAGAGGCCCTTCCAGTTAAAGCCCATGCCATTCCCATGCATCATCTGGGCGGTGAGCCCCTCGCAGCCGATGGGCTGCCAGAGCGCGCCGGCCAGCAGGTGCTCGGGTATCGAGACTTCCTCGATCCTGGCCCCCAGGCCTTCCAGCCGAACGGCGGCATCACGCACCTTGGCCGCTACCCGTGGGTCCATGTTGGCCAGCTCGAAGCCCTCGCCGAGCAGCCCGATGCGCAGGCCTTCCACCCCACGTCCCAGTGCCTGGGTATAGGGTGTCACCTGGGGAGCATATTGGCGCGGATCGAGGCCATCGGCCCCGGCGATCACCTCCAGCATCAGGGCGTTGTCGGCCACGTTGGCGGTGATGGGGCCGAGGTGATCCACGGTCGCCTCGATGGGCATCGCCCCGGTGTAGGGCACCAGGCCATGGGTAGGCTTCATGCCATAGGTGCCGCAGAAGGCCGAGGGGATACGGATGGAGCCCCCCTGGTCGCCACCGATGGCCAGGTCCACCATCCCGGCGGCCACCAGGGCGGCGCTGCCGGAGGAAGAGCCGCCGGCACTGTAGCCATGTCGGCGTGGGTTGTGCACCGGCGCCGGGTCCGAGGTGTGGCTGCCGCCGGACAGGCAGAAGTGTTCGCAGGTGGCCTTGCCCAGGATGGTGGCGCCGGCTTCCAGCAGGCGGGTCACCACGGTGGCGTCATGGCTCGGTACGAAGCCTTCGAGGGTGGTGGAGCCGTTCATCATCGGCACCCCGGCCAGGGCGATGTTGTCCTTGAGCGCCACAGTGCGTCCGGCCAGCTTGCCCTCGGCGGCACCCTCGACTTCGGCCCGGTAGTACCAGGCGTTGAGTGGATTTGCCGCCGCGCTGGGGCGATGCCCGGCCCCACGGGGGAAACGCACCGGCGGTATCTCGTCGGGCAGGTCGTCGATCAGGTCGTAGGCGTCGAAACTGGCCTGCATCAGCGCCAGGTAATCCTGCGCCTGGTCGGCGCTCAACTGCATGTGCAGGCGGCCGGCGAGGGCCTGGAGTTGGGCGGGAGTGGGGCGGGCTATGGCCATGGAAGGATTTCCTTTGTCGAACCACCGAAGCGGCTGGGTGTTGAGGCCAGGCTGGCTGAGATCAGTCACCCTGGCGTGGTGGCGAGCACGGGCCGTCTGTTGCCGTCAGCCCGGCGCTAGAACACACGGGCGTAGCGCAGATTCAGACGGAAGTCCTCGCGAGTCCCGTTCTCCACCTTGAGATCGCGACCCAGCTGCAGCTGGAGCTGGTCCTTCGCCGTGAAGAACTTGGTGGCGGTGAAGCGGGCGTTGGTGGTCTCTTGCCGATCGTCCTGGTCCACGCCAGCGATGCGGTTCTCACCACCCCAGTTGTGGCCGAGGCCCACGGCGAGCGACGAGGTCGCATCGGGCATGTAACGCACCATGGCCTGGGCGCCGTAGGAGACGTCCTGCTCGCGGCGTACCGAGGCGCTACCGTAGTCATCGTTGTCGCCATACCAGATGCTGTCGCCGACTAGGTCGACGGCCCAGTGCTCGTTGAAGTGCTTGATGTAGGCGGCCTGCAGGTCGACCTTCCAGCGGTTCTCGCCGAAGTTGAGGCCATCGTTCCGGTCGTAGCTGCCGACCGGTACATAGAGGTAGGCGGTGGCGCTGAGCGTGTCTCGTGCGTCGTTCAGGCGATACTTGATGGGCGCGGTCAGGATCAGATCGCCGATACCCGTGGTACTGCCCAGCGCCGAGGCGTCACCGCGCCCTTGCAGGTGGCCGAAGGGCAGCAGGAACTGGGGGTCGACGGTGATACGGTCGGTCAGTTGGTAGACGTGCAATAGGCGCAGGATGCTCACGTTCGACGTCAGGTCGAAGTCCGAACTCGTCTTGTGTCCCTTCGCATAGAGGGCATCCGTCGTTGCGTACTGGTAATAGAGGACGCCAATGGTGGCGCCGCTGGGATACTGTTCGTAGTCTCCCGGTGCCACCTCTACCGCAGTGGCGGACAGCGACGTCAGTACGCTGGCGAGAGTCAGGGAATAACGGACGGCTTTCATGGCGAAGTTCCTTTTTCGGGCAAGGGAGTCCCTCGTCTGCACGAGGCAGACGGGGCTCAAGGCGTCAGGGTTTTCGTTAAGGCGTCGGGCGCTTGGCGTCGCGCAGCATTCCCGTGGCGGGGTGACAGTTGATGTACTCGAATTGCTGGCTATTGCCGTCCGAGACCGACACCTCGTGGTACAGCCGCAGCTTGGAAAGGCCGCCGATCACCCGGAAGAAGGTGGTGAAGATGCGCAGGTGGGTCGGATGGGATTCCGCCCAGCGCTCCAGCTTGTCCAGTGAGCGCCAGTGGCCGATGTCGTAGGCGATGTCCAGCAGGTTGCCGTCCAGGTCGATGTTGCGCACGAACCTGTTGCTGTAGCAGCCGAGCGCCTGGCCTTCATCGCGCAGGAAATCCATGCCCGCCTGCAGTGGCGGCAGCAATTCGTTGAAGTAGATATCGCGCTCCTCCTGGCCGGCCTCGACCCAGTCCTGGCCGGAGCGGATCAGCGTCAGGTTGTCGTGGCCGCGGATCACCACCCGGCCGCCCTGCTGGGGATCGCCGGAGATCACCTGCAACTCGGCGTCGGGCTGCATCCAGCTGGTCTGGGAGACCGGGAAGCGATCCCGCGCCGAGCCCCAGTAGCCGTGCTCCTGGATATCGCCGCTGATGCCATCCATGAGGGCGCCGACGCCGGGCAGCTCCTCCGTGAAGGCATACAGCGTCTCGAATTGCTCGGCCCGCGGCGCTATCACCTCGCGGAAGTAGCCCAGGTCCTCGTGCAGCCGTGCATCGGCGGCCCACCAGTCGGCTATCGCGGGCGAACGCAGCCAGCGACAGTAGGCTGCGGGATCGCGCCAGTAGCCCACCACGATGAAGTTGCCATAGCCCTGGGCATCTTCGTGATAGGTGAGGTCGTGATTGCCGGGGCCTTCGGTGCCCGCGAAGCTGGCGACCAGGGTCCGTAGTGCTTCTAGTGCCGCGGCGCGCCGCTCCGGGCGGAACTGCACGCCGAGGTAGGCCATGACGACCTGGGTGAGATCCTCGTTGGCACGGGCGACGAACATGGGGTAGGGCGGTTCGTATTCATCATGCACGCGACGACTCAGGGTACGGGGGCACTGCAGGTGCTTGGCGATGGCGGATTCCATGGCGAACTCCTCGAAACACGGCTGGACGGGGTGTTACCGGCGAAGGCTTGCTCGGCAACTCAGGCACAGCACCAGGTGCTGCCAGGCCGTTACGATCAGTAGCGCCAGGGCTTCTTCAGCCACCGGTTCACCGGGATGGGCAGCGGCCCATTCGGCGGTGGAAAGAACGGGAGCGGTGTTGATCATCTCGGTACCTGCGGCGCTGGGCTTCGCTTGGTAGCCAAGGTAAGGCGCAGCCGTCTGTCCGGCTTGTTCCAGCTGGACAGGTGCTTGACTGGGAGGGACAGCGATGAGGAGCAGCGGTGGTCTGCACCAGCGCGGAACGGCGGAGAGGGGCCCTGCATGCATTGGGTGCGGCGCCAGTCGTGGCTGGACGGACGCCAGAGTCGATTGCCGGTCCGCCTGGCAGCGTGCCGACCGCGCTGCCGGCGGAGCGCGGTGCGCCGAGGCAACAGCGCCGAGCTGTCTAGCCTGAGCGTGGCATGGTTGTTGCCCAATCTCGTCAGCAAAGGATCGGTTGGTCACAACGAGGATGAGCAGCATGGCTAGCACGAGCTACTCCACTCTGGTCGTTTCCGTCGAACGGCGCTTCGAATACTGGAAGGAAGTGGTCTGCCGGCATTGCATCCCGGCGTCCAGCCGGCCCGACTCCGGTCTGGACTTCGACGCCCGGCTCCAGGTCACGCCGCTGGGTTTGCTGGACGTCTGTACGCTGTCCGCACCCTTGCATCATTGGCGCCGGAGCGCCAATCACCTGCGCAACGGTCCCGATGACGACCTCTGGCTCGGCTTCAGCCAGGCCGGGCATGGGCAATTGGAACAGGGCGGACGGCAGGCGGTATTGGCACCGAATCGCCTGTTTCTCTACGACGCCGATCAGGCCTTCGATTTCAGCCTTGGCGGCGACAACCGCCTGGTGCGTATTCCGCGCTACCTGCTCAGTACCCGGTTACCGGGCGTGGAGCGGCTCACTGCCACGGTGCTCGACGAAGCGCGCCCGGGCATCGTGCCGCTGCGGGAAATGCTGCGCCAGGCCGCCGATGGCTCGCCGGCACTGGAAGACGAAACCTACGCCCTGCGTTTCTCCCAAACCCTGCTCGACTTGCTGGTGCTGAGCCTCGAACTGCAGGGTTCGGAGCGGGCCGTGGCCGAGCGGGATCTCTATCCTCGCCTGATGAACCATGTCCTGCGGCATCTGAGCGACCCGCAACTCAGCCTGGAGAGCGTTGCCCAGGCGCACCACGTCTCCACCCGCACCGTTACCCGCGCTTTCGCCCGTCACCAGAAAACCCTGATGAGCGTGATTCTCCAGGAGCGGCTCCTGGCCAGCCGCCAGGCCATGGAGCAGGGACGTTGCCGCAGCGTGTCCCAGGCGGCACTGGATTTCGGCTTTTCCGACTTCTCACATTTCAGCCGTGCCTTTCGCAAAGCCTTTGGGGTCGCGCCCCACTCATTGCTACAGCGGCACTGAGGCGCCCTAGCGCTCATCCCCCCGCATGCCCGGCCGATAGGCCGAGTGATACCCCAGGCCGACGAACACTGCGCCGCCGACCAGATTGCCGAGGAACACCGCGGCAGGGTTGGGCAGCAGCTGCGCCCAGCCGAGTGTGCCGGCGAAGACCGCGGTGGGCAGGATGAACATGTTCGCCAACACGTGCTGGAAGCCGAGGGCGATGAAGGCACCCGCGAGAAATCCCCATACCGGCAGATTACCGATGGACAGCCGGCCTGGACGGCCAGGAGCGCGATTTCCTTGGGGTATTGGACTCGGGGAGGGAGGGGCGTGGACTCCCGGAGGTCACGAACGGTGCCGCCAGGCGCCTCCGTCTATGGCGCTCATGGCTAAATGATATGACTACAAAGGGCTGCCGCTGGTCGGCGAATTTGCAAAATTCGTGACGCCACCGCTTTGCCGGCCGTAGCTTTGCGGCCACAATCTCGAAACTACTTTAAGTTCACTCGCGTCTCTGGCTCTGGCCGGGGCGCCGGATTCCTCCGTCCTCCGGTTCGCCGATGGGAAACTTTGCATGAAGCTGATCAAATCCACCACCCTGATTCTCTGCCTGGGCGTGTCCGCCTGCAGTTCGTTCCAAGGCCAGGACGCCCAGACCCAGGCCGCCGCCAAGCCGGGCGATGCCCACTCCACCACCGCTGCCAGCGGCGGTCACTGGTGGTGGCCCTTCGGCGCTGACGACAAGCCTGCCGAGCCGGCCAAGCCGGTCGCCAACACGGTCGAAGCCAAGCCTGAACCCAAGGCCTTGGCCAAGGCAACGGCGGCCAAGCCCGCGCCTGCCACTGCCGCCGACGAGAAAGCCACCCATTGGTGGTGGCCGTTCGGGAGCGAGGATGCCAAGCCGGTCGCCAAGGCCGAGGAACTCAAGCCGGTGCCGGTCAAGGTCAGCAAGGCCTGGCTGGACGAGCACGAGCAGAAGCTGCGCGTCGCCGTGGCCGGCAGCAACGTCAAGGTCGAACGCCGCGACGATGCGCTGGTGCTGGTGACGCCGGTGGACGGCTCCTTCAACCCGGATCGCGCCGAGATGCTGCTGCCGGTGATGCTCGGCCCGCTGTCCCGTTCGGCCAAGTCGGTCAGCGTCGACGAGGACAGCGCGGTGATCGTGCTCGGCTTCAGCGACAGCAGCGGCGCCGCGGCGCTCAACGACAAGATCAGCCTGCAGCGTGCCCAGGCGGTGGCGGCGATCTTCCGTCTCAGCGGCTACAGCGGCAATCGCCTGATCGTGCGGGGCCTGGCCGCCGCCCATCCGCGCGCCGACAACGCCACCGCCGCAGGCCGTGCCGCCAATCGTCGCGTCGAGGTACTGATCCAGCCGCGCGCCACCGTGCTGGCCAGCCTGCAGTCCTTGGCCCAGCGATAGATCGGCAAAGCTTGTCCTGGAGCAGGCGAGCGGGGCGGGACTTGGTTAAGCTAGGTCGCTGACGATCCACGTTGGAGACCACCATGTCACCGTCCCTCGCCGATATGCGTCGCGACTACACCCGCGACGGCCTGACCGAACAGCAGGCACCCGCCGATCCCTATGCCCTCTTCGGCCAGTGGTTCGAAGAGGCGGTACGCACCGAGCAGCCCCCCGTCGAAGCCAATGCCTGCTGGCTCGCCACCGTCGATGACGAAGGGCAACCCCACTGCCGCGTACTGCTGCTCAAGGGCGTCGATGCCCAGGGCTTCGTCTTCTACACCAACTACGACAGCGCCAAGGGCCAGCAACTGGCCAGCCAGCCGCGTGCCGCCATGACCTTCTTCTGGCCGGCGCTGGAGCGCCAGGTACGCATCGAGGGGCTGGTGGAGCGGGTATCCGCCGAGGAATCCGACGCCTACTACCGGGTAAGACCGCTGGGCAGCCGCCTGGGCGCCTGGGCGTCGCCGCAGAGCGAGGCCATCGCCGATCGCCATGCACTGGAGCAACGCCTGGCCGAGGTGCAGCAGCGCTTCGCCGACGGCGAGCCCAGCCGGCCACCGTTCTGGGGGGGCTATCGCCTCAAGCCCCAGCGCATCGAATTCTGGCAGGGCCGCTCCAGCCGACTCCACGATCGACTGGACTACCAGCGCGTCGGCAATGAGTGGCATCGCCAGCGCTTGGCACCTTAAGGCGTTCGCAAGGTACCCTAGCTACAGTCGCCGGAAACCTCCCCGGGTGCCCTGGGTCAAGGATAGTAGCGATCCGCGGCCCAGACTCGTCGGGCGCGGCTTTCGGTCTTTCAACTGCCTTCGGAGTAGCTCCATGAACAGAATCCTTCAACTTGCCGCCTCCCTGACCGCCGTCGCCCTGCTGGCCGGTTGCGCCTCCGACCAGTCCGGCGACGTCTATTCGCGCGACGAGGCCCGCCAGGTCCAGACCGTACGCACCGGCACCATCACCGCCCTGCGCCCGGTCACCATCGAGGGCACCAAGTCGCCCGTCGGCGCCGGTGCCGGTGCCGTGGTGGGTGGCATCGGCGGCAGTGCCATCGGTGGCGGCCGCGGCAGCTTCGTCACCGCCATCATCGGTGCCGTGGCCGGTGGCCTGCTGGGTGCGGCGACCGAAGAGGGCTTCACCAAGGCCAACGGCGTCGAGATCACCGTGAAGGAAGACGATGGCGGCACCCGTGCCTATGTGCAGGCGGTGAACAAGGGCGAGATGTTCCGCGTCGGCGAACGGGTACGCATCATGACCGTCAACGGCACCAGCCGCGTCGCGCCCAACTGAGCCCTGGGCCGGTCTGCGGGGTTGACCCAGGTCGTCACCTTCCAGACGAAGTCGCGGACGTAGCCGTCCGGGTACGTCCCTTGCCCTTCCAGAGCGGGCGTCCGAATCGCTAGACTGCGAGTCGGACGCCCGTTTGCGTGTTCGCCCGTAAATAGTTGTCGCCTGGGCGCAATGCCGCACCCGAGGCTCGTCCTACAATCCCTTTCAGCGACCGCCGTGATCGGCAGGAGAAACCTCGATGTCCGCTTCTCAACCCAATGTGCAACGCGCCGCCTTCGATGAGGTGATGGTTCCGACCTACGCCCCTGCCGCGTTCATTCCGGTGCGAGGAGAGGGCTCTCGTGTCTGGGACCAGGCCGGGCGTGAATACGTCGACTTCGCCGGCGGCATCGCCGTCAGCGCCCTGGGGCACGGTCACGCCGCGCTCGTCCAGGCGCTGACCGAGCAAGCCAACAAGCTCTGGCACGTGTCCAACATCTACACCAACGAACCCGCCCTGCGCCTGGCGCGCAAGCTGGTGGACCATACCTTCGCCGACCGCGTCTTCTTCGCCAACTCCGGCGCCGAAGCCAACGAGGCGGCCTGCAAGCTGGCCCGGCGCTACGGCCACGACGTCAGCGGCGGCAGCCGCTACGAGATCGTCGCCGCCACCAACAGCTTCCACGGGCGGACCCTGTTCACCGTCAGCGTCGGTGGCCAGCCCAAGTATTCCGATGGCTTCGGTCCCAAGATCGAAGGCATCCGCCATGTGCCCTACAACGACCTGGCCGCCCTCGAAGCCGTGGTCTCGGACAAGACCTGCGCGGTCATCCTCGAACCCATCCAGGGCGAGGGCGGCGTGCTGCCGGCCGACCAGGCCTACCTCGAAGGCGCTCGGCGCCTGTGCGACGCCCATGGCGCCCTGCTGATCTTCGACGAGGTGCAGAGCGGGGTGGGCCGCAGCGGCCACCTCTATGCCTACCAGCACTACGGCGTGGTACCGGACATCCTCACCAGCGCCAAGAGCCTCGGCGGTGGTTTCCCGCTGGCGGCGATGCTGACCACCGAGAAGGTCGCCCAACACTTCAGCGCTGGCGTGCACGGCAGTACCTACGGTGGCAATCCGCTGGGGTGCGCCGTGGGCGCCGCGCTGCTCGACATCGTCGCCACGCCGGATACCCTGGCCGGCGTCGCCGCCCGCCACGAGCGCTTCGTCGCCGGCCTCGAGCGCCTCAACGCCCGCTATGGCCTGTTCCAGCAGGTACGGGGCCTGGGTCTGCTGCTCGGGGCCGTGCTCAACGACGCCTGGAAGGGGCGCGCCAAGGATATCGTCACCGCTGCCAACGAAGAGGGCCTGATGATCCTCCAGGCCGGTCCGGACGTGCTGCGTATAGCGCCGAGCCTGATCATCCCCGAGGCGGACATCGACGAAGGCCTGGCGCGGCTGGATCGCGCCCTGGCGCGCCTCACCCAAGGCTAATCTCCGGACGCGGGACGCGTACCGCTGGCATCCAGGGATGGATCCGTACACAAGGAGTTCTCATGCTGGTAATGCGCCCTGCGCGGGCCGCGGATCTGCCCCTGGTCCAGCGGCTCGCCGCGGATAGCCCGGTCGGCGTCACCTCGCTGCCCGACAACCCCGAGCGGCTGCGCGACAAGATCCGCACCTCCGAGGCGTCGCTGGCGGCCGAGGTGGGCTTCCATGGCGAGGAGAGCTATTTCTTCGTGCTCGAAGACAGCGCCAGTGGCGAGCTGCTGGGCTGCTCGGCCATCGTCGCCTCGGCCGGCTTCTCCGAGCCCTTCTACAGTTTCCGCAACGAGACCTTCATCCACGCCTCGCGCGAGCTGAAGATCCACAACAAGGTCCATGTGCTGTCGCTCTGCCACGATCTCACCGGCAACAGCGTCCTCAGCAGCTTCTACGTCCAGCGACCGCTGCTGGACACGCCCCATGCCGAACTCAATTCCCGTGCCCGGCTGCTGTTCATGGCCGCCCATCCGGAGCGCTTCGCCGAGTCCGTGGTGGTGGAGATCGTCGGCCTGTCGGACGAGGCCGGCGAATCGCCGTTCTGGAACGGGGTAGGGCGCAACTTCTTCGACCTCGACTACGCCTCCGCCGAACGCCTGTCCGGCCAGAAGAGCCGTACCTTCCTCGCCGAGCTGATGCCGACCTATCCGCTCTATGTGCCCCTGTTGCCGGACAGCGCCCAGGAGGCCATGGGCCAGGTGCACCCGCGGGCGCAGATCACCTTCGACATCCTCAGTCGCGAAGGCTTCGAGACCGACAACTACATCGATATCTTCGATGGCGGCCCGACGCTGCACGCCCGCACCACGGCCATTCGCTCCATCGTCGAGAGCCGCCTGGCACCGGTGCAGGAGGGCCCGGCCACGCGCGACGACGCGCCCTGGTTCCTCGTCGCCAACGATGGCCTGGAAAACTTCCGGGCGCTGGCCGCGCCGCTGCACTGGGTGCCAGGCGCAGCCGTCACCCTTTCCACCGAGCAGATCGCCGCCCTGGAGATCGCCGAAGGCGACCGGGTTCGTCTGGTAGCGCTGTAGCCGACCCTAGCGTCTTTGGAGGTCCGATGATCGTCCGTCCCGTCACCCGTGCCGATGTCCCCGCGCTGTTGCAACTGGCGCAAGCGGCCGGCGCCGGTCTCACCACCCTGCCGGCCAGCGAGGAACGCCTGCTGCAGCGCGTCGAGAACGCCGAGCGCAGCTTCCTGCAGCAGGCCCAGCCCGCCGATGCGGACTATCTCTTCGCCCTGGAAGACGACGGCGAAGTCATCGGCATCGCCGGTATCGCCGCCGCCCTCGGCCTGCGCGAGCCCTGGTACAACTACCGCGTCGGCCTGACGGTGAGCGCCTCCCGCGAGCTGGACATCCACCGGCAGATCCCCACGCTGTTCCTCGCCAACGACATGACCGGCAGCTCCGAGCTGTGCTCGCTGTTCCTGCGTGCCGATCGCCGGGGCGGCGCGGCCGGGCGACTGCTGTCCAAGTCACGCTTCCTGTTCATCGCCGAATTCCGCGAGCTGTTCGCCGAGCGGATCATCGCCGAATTGCGCGGCATGTCCGACGGCAACGGCCAGTCGCCCTTCTGGGAGGGCCTGGGCCGGCACTTCTTCAAGATGGAATTCTCCCAGGCGGATTACCTCACCGGCATCGGCAATCGCGGCTTCATCGCCGAACTGATGCCGCGCTTCCCGCTCTACACCTGCTTCCTCGCGCCCGAGGCCCGCCAGGTGATCGGCCGGGTCCATCCCGACACCGAGGCCGCCCGCCGACTGCTGGAGGCCGAGGGCTTCAACTACCAGGGCTATGTCGACATCTTCGACGCCGGCCCCACCCTGGAAGCCGAGACCGCCAAGGTCCGGGCGATCCGCGACAGCCAGCGCCTGGTGCTGGCGGTGGGCACGCCGGGCGACGATGCCGAGGTCTACCTGATCCACAACCGCAAGTGCCAGGACTGCCGCATCACCAGCGCCCGGGCGCGATTGGCCGCCGGCACCCTCGTGGTGGATCTTGCGACCGCCCGCGAATTGCGGCTGATGGCGGGTGCCCAGGTGCGCGCCGTGCGGCTGATGCCCTGAGGAGACGTCATGGATAGCCTGTACCTCGCTGGCCAGTGGCGCCCCGGCCAGGGCGAGACCTTCACCTCGCTCGATCCCTATGCCGGCTCGGTGCTCTGGCAGGGTGCCGCGGCGAGTGCCGCGGATGTCGATCAGGCCATCGCGGCCGCGCGCCAAGCCTTTCCCGCCTGGGAAGGCCGCGGCCGGTCCGCGCGCCTGGATATCCTGCAGGCCTTCGCCCAGGTGCTGCAGCAACGCCGTGCGGAGCTGGCGCGTGCCTTGGGCGAGGAAACCGGCAAGCCACTCTGGGAGGCCGATACCGAGATCGGCAGCATGATCGCCAAGGTGGCCATCTCCGCCCAGGCCGAAGAGGCCCGCGGCGGCGAGCGTTCCACCGCCCTGGCCGATGCCCGCAGTGTGACCCGCCATCGGCCGCACGGGGTCCTGGCGGTGTTGGGACCCTACAATTTTCCGGGCCATCTGCCCAACGGCCACATCGTGCCGGCGCTGCTGGCCGGCAATACGCTGGTGTTCAAGCCCAGCGAGCTGACGCCACGCTTCGCTGCCCTGACCCTGGAATGCTGGATCGCCGCCGGGCTGCCGGCCGGTGTGCTCAACCTGGTCCAGGGCGGTCGCACCACCGGGGAAGCCCTGGCTGGCCATGCCGGCCTGGACGGCATCCTCTTCACCGGCTCCAGCAGCACTGGCGCCGCCCTGCATCGGCTCAATGCCGAGCGTCCCCAGCGGCTGCTGGCCCTGGAGATGGGCGGCAACAATCCGCTGGTGGTGGCGCCCGTGGCCGACCTGGACGCGGCCGTGGTGACCATCGTCCAGTCGGCCTTTCTATCCGCCGGGCAGCGCTGCACCTGCGCCCGCCGCCTGATCGTGCCCGCGGGTGCCTGGGGCGATGCCCTGCTGGAACGCCTGGTGACCGTGAGCAGCCAGCTCACCGCCGGTCGCTTCGACGCCGACCCCGCGCCCTTCATGGGCACGGTGATCTCCCTGGCCGCGGCCGAGGCCCTGCTGCGCACCCAGGCCCAGCGCCTGGCCCAGGGCGCGCGCGCCTTGCTGGAGATGCGTCAGCCGGAAGCGGGTCGCGCATTGCTCACGCCGGGGATCCTCGAGGTATCCGGGGTCGCCGGGTTGCCCGACGAAGAGGTCTTCGGCCCGCTGCTGCAGGTCCAGCGCTATGGCGCTTTCGCCGAAGCCCTGGCGCTGGCCAACGCCACCCGTTTCGGCCTCGCCGCCGGGCTGCTGGCTGACGACCCCGTCACCTACGAAACCTTCTGGCAGGGCGTGCGGGCGGGCATCGTCAATTGGAACCGTCCCCTTACCGGCGCGGCCAGCGCGGCGCCCTTCGGTGGCGTCGGCGCCTCCGGTAACCACCGGCCCAGCGCCTACTACGCCGCGGACTACTGCGCCTTCCCGGTTGCCTCGCTGGAGAGCGCCGCCTTGCACCTGCCCAACCAACTGCCCCCAGGACTACAGCTATGAGTCACGTCGCTTGCGCTGCTCGGGAGGTCAACTTCGACGGCCTGGTCGGCCCGACCCACAACTATGCCGGCCTGTCCTACGGCAACGTGGCGTCCCAGGCCAGCAAGCAGCTGCGTTCCAATCCGCGTGAAGCGGCGCGCCAGGGCCTGGCGAAGATGCAGGCACTGATGGAGCTGGGCTTCGAGCAGGGGGTTCTGGCACCCCACGAACGGCCCGACATCGCCTCGCTGCGCCGTCTCGGCTTCGCCGGCAGTGATGCCCAGGTGCTGGCAAGCGCCGCGCGCGAAGCCCTGCCGTTGCTGCTGTCCGCCAGCTCCGCCTCGGCCATGTGGACGGCCAACGCTGCCACCGTCAGCCCCAGCGCCGACACCCGGGATGGCCGCGTCCACTTCACGCCGGCCAACCTGGCCTGCAAGTTCCACCGCAGCCTGGAGCCGGCCACCACGGCGCGCATCCTCCAGGCGATGTTCCCTGATCCTGCGCATTTCCAGCACCATGCGCCGCTGCCTTCGGTGGCCCAGTTCGGCGATGAAGGTGCGGCCAACCACACCCGCTTCAGTCGCGATCACGGCGCCCCGGGCGTGGAGTTCTTCGTCTTCGGCCGCAGCGCCTTCGATCCCCGCTATCCCGAGCCCCACCGCTACCCCGCGCGGCAGACCCTGGAAGCTTCCCAGGCCATCGCCCGGCTGCACGGCCTGAGCGAGGAGGGCGTGGTCTTCGCCCAGCAGAATCCCGTGGTGGTGGACCAGGGGGTCTTCCACAACGATGTGATCTCGGTGGGCAACGCCCAGGTCCTGTTCCACCACGAGGACGCCTTCCTCGACAGTCCGCGCATCCTCGACGAGCTGAGCGAGAAACTGGCGCGGCGCGGCGGCGAGTTGCAGCGGCTCTGCGTGCGCCGCAGCGAGATCAGCGTCGGCGATGCGGTACGCTCCTACCTGTTCAACAGCCAGTTGCTGGATCGGCCCGGCCAGGGTGCGCTGCTGGTGGTACCCGACGAATGCCGGCAGAACGCCGCGGTCTGGGACTACCTGCAGGCCCAGGTGAACGGCCAGGGTCCGCTGGGCGAGGTCAAGGTCTTCGATCTGAAGCAGAGCATGCAGAACGGCGGGGGGCCCGCCTGCCTGCGGCTGCGGGTGGCACTCAAGGCCGAGGAACTGGCGGCGGTTAATCCCGGGGTACGCTTCACCCCGGCGCTGCACGCCCAGTTGCTGGACTGGGTGGATCGCCACTACCGTGATCGCCTGGACCCGGCCGACCTCGCCGATCCGCAGCTGCTGGGCGAGGTCCGTACCGCCCTGGACGAGCTGACCCTGTTGCTCGGCCTCGGCTCGGTCTATCCCTTCCAATTGCCCTGATGCCCGGAGTGTCCATGAGCCATCGTCTCGACCTCATCCTCGAATCCACCGCCGACCAGCAGCAGGAACTGCAGGTCCAGCGCCTGGCCATCCGCCTGGCCGGCCGCGACCTCTGGCTGGAGGCCGACGGTGCCGGTGGCCTCAATATCTTCGCCGACTCCCAGGATGACGAAGACCAGACCCCGGTACTGGTGTTGCGGCCCCAGGCCCTGAATGCCCTTGGCCTGTCCATCGCCTTCGAGACCTTCGCCGACGACGGCGATGAGAATCATGTCCATGACGCCGATTGCGGTTGCGGCCACGATCATTGAGTATCTAGGCACAGATCGCTCAGCGGAGTAGAGCATGGCTGCACCTGAACGTTATCGGTTGGCCCTTGGCCGCCTGCTGGACCTGACCCTGGCCGGCCGCGAGCCGACCGAGAAGATTCAATTGACCGCCGACGGTACCCGTCTCCACTGGCTGACCGAGGGCGTCCTGGAAGTGACGCCGCCGGTGGCTCGGGACAATGGCATGGACCTGCTGCTCTCGGCTGGCATCCATGGCAACGAAACGGCGCCCATGGAGCTGCTGGACGACCTGCTCGGTGCCATCGCCAGTGGAGCCCTGCGCCCGGCCAGTCGCCTGCTGTTCATGTTCGGCAATCCCGACGCCATGCGGCGGGGGACCCGCTATCTGGAACAGGATCTCAACCGCCTGTTCAACGGTCGCCATGCCCAGGCCGAAGGCCCCGAGGCGCAACGCGCCAACGATCTGGAGCGCCTGTCCGCGCAATTCTTCAGCAAACCCGACCGCGCCCGGCTGCACTACGACCTGCACACCGCCTTGCGCGCCTCGGCGCTGCCGCGCTTCGCCCTCTATCCCTGGAGCGCTGGGCGCGAACACTCGGAAGCCGAACTGCAGCGCCTCGAAGCGGCCGGCATCGAAGCCGTGCTGCTCTACGACAAACCCGGTATCACCTTCAGCGCCTACACCTACGCCGAGTGCCAGGCCGAGGCCCTGACCCTGGAGCTGGGTCAGGCCCGCCCCTTCGGCGAGAACAGCGAGCTTGACCTGAGCCGCCTGCGGCTGATGCTCGAAGCCCTGATCGAAGGCCGTGAAGCCGAATTGCCGCCACCCGATTCGTCGTTGCTGCGCTTTCGCGTGGCGCGGCAGGTATACAAGTCCAGCCCGCGCTTCCAGCTGCACCTGGCGGACGATGTAGCCAACTTCTCGCCCCTGCGGCAGGGCTCGCTGCTGGCCGAGGACGGCAGCGAGCGCTGGATCGTTGACGAAGCCGATGCGCGCATCATCTTCCCCAATCCCAAGGTCGCCGTCGGCCTGCGCGCTGGACTCATCGTGGTCCCAGCATAGAGGTAGCCATGATCGACCTGCGTAGCGATACCGTCACCCAGCCCACGCCGGCCATGCGCCAGGCCATGCTGGACGCCGAGCTCGGCGACGACGTCTACGGCGAAGACCCCACCGTCACGCGCCTGGAGCAACGCCTCGCGGGCGATCTCGGCTTGGCCGCCGGCCTTTTCGTACCCAGTGGCACCATGAGCAACCTGCTGGGTCTGCTGGCGCATTGCGAGCGGGGCGACGAATACCTGGTAGGGCAGCAGGCCCACACCTACAAGTACGAAGGTGGTGGCGCCGCGGTGCTCGGCTCCATCCAGCCGCAGCCCATCGAGATGGCCGCCGATGGCAGCCTGGATCTCGAGCGGGTGCGCAGCTATATCAAGGCCGACGACTTCCATTTCGCCCGCACCCGCCTGCTGGCGCTGGAAAACACCATGCACGGCAAGGTGCTGCCGCTGGCCTATCTGGCCGCCGCGCACGCTTTCACCCGCACGCACGGCCTGGCGCTGCACCTGGATGGCGCCCGACTGTACAACGCCGCGGTCAAGCTGGGCGTGCCCGTGCGCGAGATCAGCCAGTATTTCGATTCGGTATCGGTCTGCCTCTCCAAAGGCCTCGGCGCCCCGGTCGGCTCGGTACTCTGCGGGGATGCCGCGCTCATCGCCAAGGCGCGGCGCTGGCGCAAGGTGGTCGGCGGCGGCATGCGCCAGGCCGGCCTGCTGGCGGCGGCGGGTCTCCATGCCCTCGATCATCACGTCGAGCGTTTGGCCGAGGACCACGCCCACGCCGCGCAACTCGGCACCGCCCTGGCCGAACTCGGCTACTCAGTGGAGCCGGTGCAGACCAACATGGTCTATCTCGCCATGGGCGACGGGGCACCCGCCCTGCAGGCTTTCCTCGCCGAACGCGGCATCCGCATCAGCCCGGCACCGCGGCTGCGGCTGGTCACCCATCTGGACGTCAGCGCCGTCGATATCGAGACCGTCATCGCCGCTTTCGCCGCCTACCTCCACCGCTAAGTCTTCCGACGACGTTTTTCCTGCGCAACCGGGGCGACACCGGGGCGCGGGCGTCGATATACTCCCAGGCATGCGTGTCCGTTTTCCGCACGTGCCGCGTCTGCGGCGCCCGCTTCGTTCGTCTCGTCTGCGATCCAGGTCGGATGCCCGTCACGCGCGTCGAAAAGCCCATTGTCTGGAATGAATATGAAAAGCGCCGAAATCCGCGAAGCCTTCCTCCGCTTCTTCGAAGAGAAGGGGCACACCCGCGTCGCCTCCAGTTCGCTGATCCCCGCGAACGATCCGACCCTGCTGTTCACCAATGCCGGGATGAACCAGTTCAAGGACTGCTTCCTGGGCATGGAAAAGCGCAGCTATACCCGCGCCGCCACCAGCCAGAAGTGCGTGCGTGCCGGCGGCAAGCACAACGACCTGGAAAACGTCGGCTACACGGCGCGCCACCACACCTTCTTCGAGATGCTGGGCAACTTCAGCTTCGGCGACTACTTCAAGCGCGACGCCATCCACTTCGCCTGGGAATTCCTCACCTCGCCGAACTGGCTGGGCCTGCCCCGGGAAAAGCTCTGGGTCACCGTCTATGCCACCGATGACGAGGCCTACGACATCTGGACCAAGGAAGTCGGGGTGCCCGAGGCGCAGATGGTGCGCATCGGCGACAACAAGGGCGCGCCCTACGCGTCGGACAACTTCTGGACCATGGGTGACACCGGTCCCTGCGGCCCCTGCACCGAGATCTTCTTCGACCACGGTCCCGAGATCTGGGGCGGCCCGCCCGGCTCCCCGGAAGAAGACGGCGATCGCTACATCGAGATCTGGAACAACGTCTTCATGCAGTTCAACCGTACCGCCGATGGCGTCCTGCATCCGCTGCCCGCGCCCAGCGTCGACACCGGCATGGGCCTGGAGCGGGTGAGCGCCGTACTGCAGCACGTACACTCGAACTACGAGATCGACCTGTTCCAGAACCTGCTGGCGGCCTCGGCCGCAGCCATCGGCTGCGCCAACGACGACGCCCCGTCGCTCAAGGTGGTGGCCGACCACATCCGTTCCTGCAGCTTCCTGATCGCTGATGGCGTGCTGCCGTCCAACGAAGGCCGCGGCTACGTGCTGCGCCGCATCATTCGTCGCGCCTGCCGTCACGGCAACAAGCTGGGCGCCCAGGGCACCTTCTTCCACCAGATCGTCGCGGCCCTGGTGGCCGAGATGGGTCAGGCCTATCCCGAGCTAGTGCAGCAGCAGGCGCACATCGAGCGCGTGCTGCGCACCGAGGAAGAACAGTTCGCCAAGACCCTGGAGCAGGGCCTGAAGATCCTCGAGCAGGATCTGGCACAACTCCAGGGAGACACCATTCCCGGTGACGTGGTGTTCAAGCTCTACGACACCTACGGCTTCCCGGTGGACCTGACCAACGACATCGCCCGCGAGCGCAACCTGAGCCTCGACGAGGAAGGCTTCGAGCGCGAGATGGAGGCCCAGCGCGAGCGGGCTCGTTCCGCCAGTGCCTTCGGCGTGGACTACAACAGCCTGGTCAAGGTCGAGGGTGAGACCCGTTTCCTCGGCTACGACACCACCAGTGCCTCGGGCACCATCGTCGCCCTGTACCGCGCCGGCCAGCCGGTGGACAGCCTGGCCGAAGGCGAGGAGGGCGTGGTCATCCTCGACCAGACGCCGTTCTACGGCGAGTCCGGTGGCCAGGTCGGTGATACCGGTACCCTGGAGAGCGCCGGCGTCGGCTTCGCCGTGCGTGACACCACCAAGACCCAGGGCGCCTTCCTGCACCACGGCGTGGTGACCAAGGGCAGCCTCAACGTCGGCACCTCACTCATGGCCCAGGTCGACGCCGGCCGCCGCCAGGGCATCGCCCTGAACCACTCCGGCACCCACCTGCTGCACGCGGCGCTGCGCCAGGTGCTGGGCGATCACGTCCACCAGAAGGGCTCCCTGGTCAACGACCAGCGCCTGAGATTCGACTTCAGCCACTTCGAGGCCATCAAGCCCGAAGAGCTCAAGCGCATCGAGGCCATCGTCAACGAAGAGATCCGCAAGAACAGCGCCGTGACTACCGAGGTCATGGCCATCGACGAGGCCAAGGCCCGTGGCGCCATGGCGCTGTTCGGCGAGAAGTACGGCGACGTGGTGCGCGTGGTCGGCATGGGCGGTGATTTCTCCGTCGAGCTGTGCGGTGGCACCCATGTGGCCCAGACCGGCGACATCGGCCTGCTCAAGCTGGTCAGCGAGGGCGGCGTGGCCTCCGGCGTGCGCCGCGTGGAAGCCATCACCGGTACCGCGGCCCTGGCCTATCTCAATGGCGCCGAGGAGCAACTGCGCGAAGCCGCCAGCCTGCTCAAGGGCAGCCGCGACAACGTGCTGGACAAGCTGGCCGCGCTGATCGAACGCAATCGCCAGCTGGAAAAGGAAGTCGAGCAGCTGAAGGCCAAGGCCGCCAGCGCCTCGGCCGGTGACCTGGTCAATCAGGCGGTGGACGTCCGGGGCGCCAAGGTCCTGGCCGCGCGCCTGGACGGCCTCGACGGCAAGGCACTGCTGGCGCTGGTCGACCAGCTCAAGAACAAGCTCGGCAGCGGCATGATCCTGCTGGGCGGCGAAGCCGACGGCAAGGTAGTGCTGGTAGCCGGCGTCACCGCTGACCTGACCGCCAAGCTCAAGGCCGGCGAGCTGATGAAGCGCGCCGCGGCCGTGGTCGGGGGCAAGGGTGGCGGTCGGCCGGACATGGCCCAGGGCGGCGGCACCGACGCCAGCCAGCTCGAAGCGGCCCTGGCTTGTGCTGGTCAATACGCCGAGGAAAGCCTCTAAGAAGCTGTTCACTATCTGCTGCGCGTCGGCCAAACTGCGTTGAAAATGCCTTCGGAATGCTCATTTACCCTGCGTAAACCCGATCGCGGGTCCGATCCGCTTCCTCAGGCATCTGATTCGCTAGCGCTCACCCTTCGGGCCAGCCGTTGGCTGTTACTCCCGGTGGTCGTTGCGCCTTGTTTGGCTCTAGCTCGCGAGATCGTGAACAGCTGCTAAGCGGGTGCGGGTTGCCAGGGGAGGGCGACCCGAAACCTCATCCAACAATGTAAATCAGATTTTTCTGCGGACGGGCAGCAAGCAATGGCATTGATCGTACAGAAATTCGGCGGTACCTCGGTGGGTACGGTGGAGCGTATCGAGCAGGTCGCCGACAAGGTGAAACGCTTCCATGAAGCGGGTGACGAGATCGTGGTGGTGGTGTCGGCCATGAGTGGCGAGACCAACCGCCTGATCGGCCTGGCCAAGCAGATCATGGAGCAACCCGATCCGCGTGAGCTGGACGTCATGGTCTCCACCGGCGAGCAGGTCACCATCGGCCTGCTCGCCATGGCGCTGCTCAAGCGCGGCGTCCAGGCGGTGTCCTATACCGGCAGCCAGGTGCGCATCCTCACCGACAGCGCCCACACCAAGGCGCGCATCCAGCAGATCGACGACGCCCGCATCCGTGCCGACCTCAAGGCGCGCAAGGTGGTGGTCGTGGCCGGCTTCCAGGGCGTCGACGAGCAGGGCAACATCACTACCCTTGGCCGGGGTGGCTCCGACACCACCGGCGTGGCCCTGGCGGCCGCGCTGAAGGCCGACGAGTGCCAGATCTATACCGACGTCGATGGCGTCTACACCACCGACCCCCGCGTGGTGCCCCAGGCCCAGCGCCTGGACAAGATCACCTTCGAGGAGATGCTGGAAATGGCCAGCCTCGGCTCCAAGGTGCTGCAGATCCGCTCGGTGGAATTCGCCGGCAAGTACAACGTGCCGCTGCGCGTGCTGCACAGCTTCCAGGAGGGTCCGGGCACCCTCATTACCCTTGATGAAGAGGAATCCATGGAACAGCCGATCATCTCCGGCATCGCCTTCAACCGTGACGAAGCCAAGCTGACCATTCGCGGTGTGCCGGATACCCCCGGCGTGGCCTTCAAGATCCTCGGCCCGATCAGCGCGGCCAACATCGAAGTCGACATGATCGTGCAGAACGTGGCGCACGATAACACCACCGACTTCACCTTCACCGTGCACCGCAACGACTACCAGAGCGCCCTGGAGATCCTCAAGCGCACCGGCGTCGAGATCGGCGCGCGGGAGTCGGTGGGCGACACCAAGATCGCCAAGGTGTCCATCGTCGGCGTCGGCATGAGATCCCATGCCGGTGTGGCCAGCCAGATGTTCGAAGCCCTGGCCAAGGAGAGCATCAACATCCAGATGATCTCCACCTCCGAGATCAAGGTGTCGGTGGTCATCGAGGAGAAATACCTCGAGCTGGCCGTGCGCGCATTGCACACCGCCTTCGAACTCGACGCCCCGGCACGCGGCGCCGAGTGATCGTGAAGCGAGGCCCCTGCCACAGGGGCTTCATCTATCGCCCGGGCTGCGGAACTTTCCTTGCATGAATGCAGGTCAATAGCGACTAGAGGGTCCATTCAGGGATCGTTCCGGGTTATTCGTGCAGACTGGGTTAAAGCTTAAGGAGAATGGAATGCTTATTTTGACTCGTCGGGTTGGTGAGACCCTGATGGTAGGTGACGAAGTCACCGTGACGGTGCTGGGAGTCAAGGGCAACCAAGTCCGGATCGGTGTCAACGCGCCCAAGGAAGTCGCGGTTCATCGCGAGGAAATCTACCAGCGCATCCAGAAGGAAAAGGACCAAGAACCAAACCACTGATTTTTTTTGAATTTTTCTCTTTGCAAATGGGCAAACCTTCGATATAGTTTCGCCCCGTTGCGGTGAGGTGGCCGAGTGGCCGAAGGCGCTCCCCTGCTAAGGGAGTACACCTCAAAAGGGTGTCGAGGGTTCGAATCCCTCCCTCACCGCCATTTGCAAGACCTGGCTCCGCTGTACTGACCTCGAAGGTAAGTACCTGATAAACAAGCAAATTCGCTTGACACGTCAGAAACGGTGGCTAGAATACACGGCTTCAACGCACTCGTAGCTCAGCTGGATAGAGTACTCGGCTACGAACCGAGCGGTCGGAGGTTCGAATCCTCCCGAGTGCGCCAAATCGACGAAGCCTCTGGCTTCAGCAGTACCAGCGGTGTTCTGGCTAAACGCACCGAAACGCACTCGTAGCTCAGCTGGATAGAGTACTCGGCTACGAACCGAGCGGTCGGAGGTTCGAATCCTCCCGAGTGCGCCAAACATGAAGAAGGGCCTGCAGCGATGCAGGCCCTTTTTTATTGCCCGTGGATTCATGTTTATTGCTCCAGGAATTCATGGTCATTGCCCATGGATTCGTGCTTATTGCCCGTGGCTCCATAAAGATATCTGGGGTCAATCACCTTGCCGAGGTTCTGCCTAGGCCCGGTCTCAGTTTTTCGAATATTGCCAGCGAGAGGGTCGCAACATGCAATGGGACAGACCGGCTCCCCATGTCATGCCGCTGCGGATCGGTGCCGAGCACATCGACGGCCTGGGGCACGCCAACAACGCGGCCTACGTCACCTGGCTGGAGCGATGCGCCTGGCAGCACTCCAGCGCCCTGGGCCTGGACCTCGCTACCTTCCGGCGGCTGGATCGGGCGATGGCCGTCGTCCGCCACGAGATCGACTATCTCGTCAGTGGCCGCCAGGATGACGAGTTGCTGCTGGGCACCTGGCTGGTGGACTGGGATCACCGCCTCCGCATGACTCGCCAGTTCCAACTGCTGCGTCCAGTCGATGGCGTGACCCTGCTGCGCGCCCGGACAACCTTCGTCTGCATCGAACTGTCGTCCGGCAAGCCCAAGCGCATGCCACCCGAGTTCCTGGCCGGTTACGGCCAGGCCTTGCCAGGGGAGGGCGTCTGAACATGGAGATCGCCCTGGCGCCCATGGAGGGCCTCGTCGACGACATCCTGCGCGAGTTGCTGACCGAGGTCGGTGGACTCGACTGGTGCGTGAGCGAATTCATTCGCGTCTGCGATCGCCTGTTGCCCGCGGCGGCCTTCGCCAAGCTGGCGCCGGAGCTGGCGCAGGGCGCGCGGACGCCGTCGGGCACGCCCATGCGGGTGCAACTGCTGGGCTCGGACCCGGCCTGCCTCGCCGACAACGCCGCCTTCGCCTGCACCCAGGGCGCACCGGTGATCGATCTCAACTTCGGCTGCCCGGCCAAGACCGTCAACAAGTCCCGTGGCGGGGCGGTGTTGCTCAAGGAGCCCGAACTGCTCAACCGCATCGTCGAGAGCGTCCGCCAGGCCGTGCCAGCGGCCATTCCGGTGACCGCCAAGATGCGCCTGGGCTATGACAGTCCGGACAGCGCCCTGGCCTGCGCCGAGGCCCTGGCGGCCGGAGGCGCGGCGCAGTTGGTGGTCCATGCGCGCACCAAGGTGGAGGGCTATCGCCCGCCGGCCCATTGGGAATGGGTGGCGCGGGTCGCCGACCGGGTAGCCGTGCCGGTGCTGGCCAATGGCGAGATCTGGACCCTGGACGATTACTGGCGTTGCCGTAGTGTCAGTGGCCAGGCCTCGGTGATGCTGGGTCGTGGCCTGGTCTCGCGCCCGGACCTGGCGGTGCAGATCGCCGCTGCCGTGCGCGGTGAGGAGGCGCGCCCCCTTGGCTGGGCCGAGATCCTGCCGCTGGTGCAGCGGTTCTGGCTGATGGCCCAGCGCAAGCTGGCACCGCGCTACGCGCCAGGTCGACTCAAGCAGTGGCTGGGGATGCTGACGCGCAGCTATCCCGAGGCCGCAGCGCTGTTCGCCCAGGTGCGGCGGGAGTCCGATTGCGCCCTGATCGATCGTCTGCTCGGTCTGAACGGCCCCAGCCCGGCCAACCTTGACCTCGATCAATACGCGTCCTCGCCGGTCGTCTAGGCTGCCAAGGGTGGTGACGGCGGAGCGTCGTCGCCGCGAGCACGCAAGGCACTTCAGGCGACCCCGGGTCGCCTTTTTTTCGTCTGCTGCACCGGTCGGAACTTAGCCTGCGCAGCGCGGCCTATGCTGGACCTCCGGCAATCCTAGAACCTAAGTGCGCCTACCCTGGACCGTCTTTCTGGCACCTTCGCCCGCGGCGCTCGCCTTCGCCGGCAAGACCCTGTTCGCCGCCGGACTGGCACTGTGGCTGGCCTTTCGCTTCAATCTCGAGCAGCCGGTCTGGGCCTGCATGACGGTGATGATCGTGTCCCAGCCGCTGTCGGGCATGGTGGTGGCCAAGGGACTGTTCCGCCTGCTCGGTACCCTGGCCGGTACCTGCATGGCGGTGGTGCTCATGGGGCTGTTCGCCCAGACGCCCTGGCTGTTCCTGCTGGCCCTGGCCAGCTGGATGGCGCTCTGTACGGCTGCCTCCACGCTGCTGCGCAATCACCTCTCCTACGGCTTCGTCCTGGCCGGCTATACGGTCGCCATCATCGGCCTGCCGGCCATCGCCCATCCGCTGACGGTGTTCGACCAGGCGGTAGCCCGCTGCACCGAGATCTGTCTGGGGATCGTGGTGGCCTCGGCGGTAAGCGCCCTGATCTGGCCGCAGCGCGTCGAGCAGACCCTGGCCGCCCAGGCGCGCCGTACCTGGGAGCAGGGCGTGGCAGCGGCGCGGGCGGAGCTGGCTGAGGCCGAGGATGCCACCCAGGGCCTGCTCGCCATGCTCGGCCAGGTGGTGGCGGTGGATGCCCAGCGTGACCACACCTGGTTCGAGGGCCAGCGCGGTCGGCAACGCGCCAGGGCGTTGCGTCTGCTCTCGCGCGACCTGCTCAGCCTGCTGCGCACGGCCCGGGGTGCCATGCGCCAGTGGCGGGCCCTGGATGCGCCCCGGCGCGCCGCGGTGCAGGGCTGGCGCGAGGAACTGCTCGCCACCCTGGCCGACCCCCGTCCGCCGGCCCTGGAGGCCCTGCTGCAGCGTTTGCGCGAGGCGGCGGGTGCCGACCCCTTGCTCGACAACGATCAGCGCTACCTGCTCGCTCGCTTCGCCATCCTGCTGGACAAGATCCTGCTCGCCGGGCGCGCCCTGGACAGCGTCCATACGGCGCAGCTCAGCGCCGTGGCACCCTCGGCCCTGGCCCGCCATCGTGATCTGCAGACAGCGCTGCTCTACGGTCTGCGCAGCGCCGGCGCGCTGCTCGGTGTGGGGGTGTTCTGGCTGGCCAGCGCCTGGCCCTCGGCGCCCGGAGCCATGCTCATGGCCGGGGTGATCTGCAGCCTGTTCGCCAACCGCGACAATGCCGTCACCATCGGCTTCGGCTTCCTGCGCGGCATCCTCTATGCCGCACCGGTCGCCATCGTCATCAGCCAGGTGCTGCTGCCGCAGATTTCCGGCTATCCCTTGCTCTGCCTGGTGCTGGGTGTGCCGCTGTTCTTCGCCGCCCTGGGGATGGCCGGACCGCCGGCGGTGGTGGGCACGGCGACGGCCTTCGCCATTCATCTGCTGGTACTGGTCTCTCCGAGCAACCAGGGACAGGTGGGCATGGCGGCCTTGCTCAATCAGTTGCAGAGTCTGCTGATCGGCGTCGGCTTCGCGGTGCTGATGTTCCGCCTGATCAGCCTGCGCACGCCGCGGCGTACCAGCCGCCGCATCCTGGAGGCCACCACCTACGACCTGCAGCGGCTGACCGCCGTCCCCCTGGCCAACGCCGAGACCTGGTTCGGTGGGCGCATGGCGGATCGCCTGTTGCTGCTCGCGCGCCATATCGAGCAACTGCCGCCAGGCGAGCGCAGGCGTTGGGAGCAGGGGCTGCTGGCGCTGGACCTGGGCAACGAGCTGCTGCACCTGCGCGCCTGCCTGGCCGGTGCCCAGGGCGAGGTGGCACGGGCCCGGGATGCCTTTCTGGCCCTCTTCGCCGAGCGGTTGGCCGTAGGCTTCGGCGCGCTGCAACCAAGCGCCCTGGACGAGGCCGCGAGTCGCCTGCGCCTGGCCCTGGACGGGGCGCCGGACGACGAGCCCCATCGGCTCGCGCGCGGCGCCATCGGTCAACTCCAGCAGACCTGGCGCGGCTGTTGTCCGAAGGTGGAGCAGGAGGAGGGTGCCTATGAATCTGCATGAGTGGGCGATCGGCGGGGTCTATCTCGGACCGCTGTTCGTCTATGGCGTCCTGGCCCTGGTCCTGACCGCGCTGTCCCTGTGGCTGCTGCAGCGCAGCGGGCTGGGGCGCTACCTGTGGCACAGCGCCCTGTTCGGCTGCGCCCTGTTCGTGCTCTGGCTGGCCGGCATCGTCGCCGTCCTGGCTACCTGAGCTCTATCGACAAGAGGATCGAGACGGCGATGCACAAGACCCTGCGTGTGGCGATAACCCTGGTCGTGGTACTGCTCGCGGTACTGGCCGGCACCTGGCTGTGGCACTTCTATCTCTATACACCCTGGACCCGAGATGCGCGGGTCCGCGCCGACGTGGTGGTGGTGGCGCCCGACGTGTCGGGCTGGGTCACCCGCCTGGCGGTGGTGGACAACCAACTGGTGAAGCCCGGGGACCTGCTGATGCAGATCGACCAGCAGCGCTACCAGGCCAATCTGGAGCATGCCAAGGCGGTGGCCGAGACGCGCCAGCAACAACTGCGTCTGCGCGAGAGCGAGGCCGCGCGCCGTCAGCGGCTGGGCACCAGCGCCATCAGCGCCGAGGATCGCGAGACGGCCCAGGTCAATGTCGCCGTGGCCCGCAGCCAGTATCAGGAGGCCCTGAGCGACGTCAACCTGGCCCAGATCAACCTGGACCGCAGCCGGGTGCTGGCGCCGCGTGAAGGTCGCATCACCAACCTCAGATTCGCCGAGGGCAACTACGTGCAGACCGGCCAGGCGGTGATGGCCCTGGTGGATACCCGGTCCTTCTACGTCATGGCCTATTTCGAGGAAACCAAGATTCCCCACATCCATCCGGGTGACGCGGTGCGGGTACGGCTGATGAATCACGCCGCACCGCTGCAGGGCCGGGTGGCGAGCATCAGCAGCGGAATCACCGATCGTAACGCGGCCAACGATGCGCAACTGCTGGCCAACGTCGAGCCCACCTTCAACTGGGTACGCCTGGCGCAGCGCATCCCGGTACGCATCGAATTGCTGGATGTGCCGGCCGAGATCCACCTCAGCGCCGGCATGACCGCCAGCGTATCGGTGCTCGATGACGAGGGTCATCATCCGCTGCAGGGCTGGCGCGGGCTCTGGGACTACTGAAAGTCTCGAATGGGCTGAAAAGTCGCCGAGCGAAGGCCAGGCAAGGCGCGACGACCAACGGGAGTAACGGCCAGTGGCTGGCCCTTAGGGTGAGCGCCAGCGAATCAGATTCGCGAGGAAGCGGACCGGGCTCGCGTTCGAGTCTACGAGTGGTAAATGAGCATTCCGAGCGAATTTGCAACGCGGCATGGCCGAGCGCATGCCCTTTTCAGTACGACTAAAGTCGTCTGGAAGCCTTACCGGGCGCGCCTAGAGTAGAGCTCGACGCTCCCGTCATGCTGTAAGGAACAACAATAATGAATGACAGCACCTACCGGCGGATTGAAGCCAGTCCGCGTTTCCAAGAGCTGGTGACCAAGCGCGGACGCTTCGCCTGGACGCTCTCCGCCATCATGCTCGGACTCTATTCCGCCTTCATCCTCCTGATCGCCTTCGCCCCCAAGGTCCTCGGCACCCGTATCCATGCGGAGACCGCCATGACCTGGGGCATTCCCCTGGGCGTCGGCCTGATCCTTTCGGCCTTCATCCTGACCGGCATCTACGTCCGCCGGGCCAATGGCGAATTCGATCGTCTCAACGCGGAAATCCTCCGGGAGGTGCAGCCATGAGACGTCTTTCCCTGGCTGCCACACTGCTGGCCCTTTCGCCTTCGCTCTGGGCCGCCGATGCCATCAGCGGCGCAGTCCAGCGCCAACCCCTGAACGTCTCCGCCATCCTGATGTTCGTGGCCTTCGTCGGCGCCACCCTGGGCATCACCTACTGGGCCTCCAAACGCAATCGCTCCGCCGCCGACTACTACGCCGCCGGTGGGCGCATCACCGGTTTCCAGAACGGCCTGGCGATCGCCGGTGACTACATGTCGGCCGCCTCCTTCCTGGGCATTTCCGCCCTGGTGTTCACCTCCGGCTACGACGGCCTGATCTACTCCATCGGCTTCCTGGTGGGCTGGCCGATCATCCTGTTCCTGATCGCCGAGCGCCTGCGCAACCTGGGCAAGTACACCTTCGCCGACGTGGCCTCCTATCGCCTCAAGCAAAAGGACATCCGTACCCTGTCCGCCTGCGGCTCCTTGGTGGTGGTCGCCCTCTACCTGATCGCCCAGATGGTCGGCGCCGGCAAGCTGATCCAGCTGCTGTTCGGCCTGGACTACAGCATCGCCGTGGTGCTGGTGGGTATCCTCATGGTGCTCTATGTCCTCTTCGGCGGCATGCTGGCCACCACCTGGGTACAGATCATCAAGGCGGTGCTGCTGCTGTCCGGTGCCAGCTTCATGGCCTTCATGGTGATGAAGCACGTCGGCTTCGACTTCAACCGACTGTTCGCCGAAGCCATCGCCGTGCACCCCAAGGGCGAGGCCATCATGAGCCCCGGCGGCCTGGTGAAGGACCCGATCTCGGCCTTCTCCCTGGGCCTGGCGCTGATGTTCGGCACCGCTGGCCTGCCGCACATCCTGATGCGCTTCTTCACCGTCAGCGACGCCAAGGAAGCCCGCAAGAGCGTGTTCTACGCCACCGGCTTCATCGGCTACTTCTACATCCTGACCTTCATCATCGGCTTCGGCGCCATCCTGCTGGTCAGTACCAATCCGGCCTTCAAGGACGCCGCCGGCGCCCTGCTGGGCGGCAGCAACATGGCCGCGGTGCACCTGGCCAACGCCGTGGGCGGCAGCATCTTCCTCGGCTTCATCTCGGCGGTGGCCTTCGCCACCATCCTGGCGGTGGTGGCCGGCCTGACCCTGGCCGGTGCCTCGGCGGTCTCCCATGACCTCTACGCCAGCGTGATCAAGCAGGGCAAGGCCAACGAGAAGGACGAGATCCGCGTCTCCAAGATGACCACCGTCGCCCTGGGCGTGGTCGCCATCGCCCTGGGTATCCTCTTCGAGAAGCAGAACATCGCCTTCATGGTGGGCCTGGCGTTCTCCATCGCCGCCAGCTGCAACTTCCCCATCCTGCTGCTCTCGATGTACTGGAAGCGGCTGACCACCCGCGGTGCCATGATCGGTGGCTGGCTCGGCCTGATCACCGCAGTGGCTCTGATGGTGCTCGGCCCGACCATCTGGGTGACCATCCTTGGTCACGCCAAGCCGATCTACCCCTATGAGTACCCGGCACTGTTCTCCATCGCCGTGGCCTTCATCGGTATCTGGTTCTTCTCCATCACCGACAAGTCGGCGGCGGCCGAGGAAGAGCGGGCGCGCTTTTACCCGCAGTTCGTCAGATCCCAGACCGGCCTGGGTTCCAGCGGTGCCGTCACCCACTGATGGTCTGCCCGGTTAGGCCGAAGCCCGGATCGAGCTATCGATCCGGGCTTTTTCATGGGCGGATGACTGGTCCTGGACCGCAAATCCGCAGTCTGGCCACCCGCAACGGGATTTTTCAGTGGCCCGCTGGGGTCCATGGAATAAGCCCATCGCTCCGTATCCTGATATTGCGACGATGGCCGATTCCTGGACTTCTTGGAGAATGGCAGATGACTCTCTCGACCATCCTGGTTCTGGTGCTGCTGGTCCTGCTCATCGGCGGACTTCCGGTGTTTCCGCACTCGCGTAGCTGGGGTTACGGCCCGTCCGGCATCGTGGGCGCCATTCTGGTCGTCCTGCTGGTGCTGCTGTTGCTTGGCATGATCTAGCGTCGAGGCAGGTCAGGAAATGCCCCGAAATGGTGCTTTAGACAAAGTTCTTGCCCATAGCGGTGCATCGCGGTAACGTCAGCGTTCCGGCCTGCCTTGCCGAGTGTTGTAGACAAAACGGGAGCCTGTTCGCACAGGCTCCCGTTTTGTTTTGCGCCTCAGAACCTGCTCAACCTTTCACGAGCTAGAGACACACAGGGCCTAAGCGGCCCTGCGAAAATGGCTGAGGAAGCGGATCGTACCCGCGCTCGGGTTTACGAGGGGTAAATGAGCATGGCGACGGGGCCGCCCGGATGGGGCTGGCCTTCCAGGCCATTTCAACGCCGTTTGGCCGACGCGCAGCAGACTTTGAACGGGTTCTTAGTTGGCGACGGTGCCATCCTGGCGACTGCGCAGATAGAGGTCCAGCACCACCTCGTCCAGGATCGAGGAGGCGCCCCAGGGGCGGTTGCTGTTGAGAATGGCCACCACCACCCAGCTGCGGGCGTTGGCGTCCCGCACGAAGCCCGCCAGGGCCCTTACGTTGTTCAGGGTGCCGGTCTTCATATGCGCCTGGCCGGTCAGCGGCGAGTTCTTCATGCGCTTGCGCAGGGTGCCATCCATGCCGGCCAGCGGTAGCGAGGCGATGAATTCCGGCGCATAGGGACTCTGCCAGGCCGATCTGAGGATCTCGGCCATCTCCCGGGCACTCACCCGCTCGGTGCGCGACAACCCCGAGCCGTTCTCCATGATCAGGTGGCTGGCATTGATGCCCTTGCGCGCCAGCCATTGGCGAATCACCCGGAGTGCCGCCTTGCCGTCGTCCGCATCCGCCGAGGTGCGGAATTGCGCGCCGATGGAGAGGAACAGCTGCTGGGCCATGGTGTTGTTGCTGTACTTGTTGATGTCGCGAATGATCTCCACCACGTCCGGGGAGAAAGCCCGCGCCAGCAGCTCGGCGTTGCGCGGCACGCTGCCCTCACGGGTGCGGCCCTTGATGCTGCCGCCCAGTTCCTGCCAGATGGCCCGTACGGCACCGGCGGTATAGGCGGGATGATCCAGCAGGGAGAGATAGCTCTGGGCGTTGCAGCCGTCCGGCAACTGGCCACTGACCACCAGGCTGGTACTGCCATCGGCCTGGGGCACCGGGTTGAAGCGCACGTCCGGCCAGGCCGGGCAGCCGCTCTTGGCGGTGGCGCGCATCTGGTTGTCGATGTTGACGTTGGTCAGTGGTGGGTCCATGGAGACGCTGACCCGGCCATCCGCCGAGCGCACCACCATGCGCACCGATTTCAGGTTCACCAGCAGCGAGTCCGGTCCGACCAGGAAGGTCTTGTTCTCGTCTTCGCCATCGTCGTTGAAGGCCGGCAACTCGGGCTTCACGAAGCGCCCGCGATCGAGCACCAGGTCACCGGTGACCTCCAGCACGCCGTTGGCGCGCAGGTCGCGCATGAGCAGCCAGAGCCGCTCCATGTTCAGCTTGGGATCGCCACCGCCCTTGAGATAGAGGTTGCCGTTGAGGATGCCGTCCTTGAGGGTGCCGTCGGTGTAGAACTCGGTCTTCCACTGGTAGGTGGGGCCGAGCAGTTCCAGGGCGGCATAGGTGGTGATCAGCTTCATGGTCGACGCCGGATTCACGGAGACGTCGGCGTTGTAGTAGTCGTTCTCGCCCGGCCCATCGAGGGGCAGCATCACCAGCGACAGATCGCTACCGGGGATCTTGTTGGTCTGCATGGCCTTCTCGATCCGCGGGGGCAGGAAGGAGGTATCGGCGTTGACGGGCAGGGAAAAGCCCAGGGCGCAGCAGCTCAGCAGCAGGCCCAGGGAGCGGAAGGGATTTCGCATGGGAACACACACCTTTGCAGGGTACCGGCCGAGATGGAGAGGAAAGGGGCCGGTAGACGTCGAAGTGTGGGCATTATGCAGTAAGGAGGGAGGAACGAGCCAACCCCGGAGGACGTGGCGCGGACAAAGAAACGACCGCCGCGGCGGTCGTTTCGCAAAAGTGCAGTATCAGTTGTAGCCCGTGGCGTCCTTGGTACGGTCCGGGCTGTTGGGCGACGGCGGATCGCGTCCGTCATCGGTCTTGGCGTGCTCGCTGCGCAGGGGCTTCTCATCCTTGGGCAGCTTGCGTTCGTCGGCTTTGCGCTGTTCTTCGGCCATGGGATCCTCGTCTGCGTGGTTGCCGGTCAAGGTGTGACCTGTGCCGGCGCAGCGCCGTTCCCCCGGGGCGAGGAGTGGTCGGCGAAGGCACTACTGGCCTGCAACTGCTTGAGAGCGTCGTTGACCTGGCGAGCGAAGGTTTCCTCGATGGCGGTGCCGGCCGAATGGCTGGCGGCCAGCGGCAGGAACCAGACGCCCATCCAGGTACGTACCGAGGCCGCGTTCCTCGCGCGCTCGGGTGCCTGGCTGCCGGGTGCCAGCCATTCGGCGGTCAGCACATAGTCGTCCTTGGCGGTCCCCGGGACCAGGAAGAAGGTAGCGCCGGTGATCAGGCCGCTGGCGATGGCCGCGGCGTAGGAGGTGCTGTTGTAGAGCTTGAGGCGCAACAGGGCGTCGTCGGGTCTGCCGGGCTCGGGCACCAGGGTGATGCGCTCGAACAGGCCGGAGCGCTCCAGCACCTCGCGCAGCTTAGGCTTCAGGCCTTCACGGGCCACGGCGATGGAGGTAGCGTCCTTGTCCTGGGCTTCGCCACGGTAGAAGTTGAACTCCACCAGAACGTTGGGGCGATGCTGTTGCTCGTTCGCGGGGGCGCGGAACGGCTGGGACGGGAGTTCGTCGCCGGGAAAGGCGGCGCAACCGGCGAGTAGCAGGAGGCAGAGCAGAGCGGCTGGAGTCTTCACGAAACGCACCTCATCCCTAAGAGCCGATAACGAAAGGTAGCGCAGCTACCGATGGACCAAAAAAAAGCCCAACCGAGGGTTGGGCTTTTTTCGACGGGGCGGGTGATCAGATCACCTGCACCTCATCGGCCTGCAGACCTTTCTGGCCTTGCACGACCAGGAAGGAAACGGCTTGGCCTTCTTGCAGGCTCTTGAAACCGTTGCCCTGGATGGAGCGGTAGTGAACGAAGACGTCCGGGCCGCTCTGGGGGGTGATGAAGCCGAAGCCTTTCTCGTCGTTGAACCACTTGACGGTGCCAGTTTGGCGAGTAGACATGGATTTCTCCTTGAACAAAGTTGGACAACGGCACTGGACCGCCCAGGCCGCGACTGAGTGCAAAGAGTCAAAGAACCGAGCCGTAAAGTGGATCGAGACGAACCAGGTCGATTTTCGGTACACAAGCAACACAGTGCGGGCACTCTAACCCTTTCCGTTGCCCCGTGCGACTGTTTTTCGGTGAATTTTACCTATCAAGACAGCGGCTTTGATGGGCGCGGTAAAATGGTTCGTTTTCTACAGGAGTCTCCACTCATGGCCTTGCTGGGTCGCTTCAACAGCTTGCAGATCTTGCGTAACACTCCCATCGGCCTGTTCCTCGATGCCGGCAGCGATGGCGAGGTTTTGCTGCCCCGTCGCTATGCGCCGCGCGACGAGTCCTGCGCCGAAGGCGACTGGCTCAATGTCTTCCTTTATCTGGACAGCGAGGATCGCCTGATCGCCACCACCGAGAAGCCGCGGGTGCAGGTCGGCGGCTTCGCCAGCCTGCGCGTGGTGGCGGTGGAGCGGGTCGGTATCTTCCTCGACTGGGGGTTGCCCAAGGACCTGCTGCTGCCCCATTCCGAGGAAAGGCGGCCGCTGCAGGTCGGCGATCACTGCGTGGTGCACGTGCACCTGGACGCCCGTACCCGGCGGATCGTCGCCACGGCGCGCCTGGATCGCTACCTGGATCGCGAACCGCCACGCTACAAGGTCGGCCAGCCGGTGCCGCTGCTGGTGGTCGAACAGACCGACCTGGGTCACAAGGTCATCGTCGACAACAAGCACTGGGGCCTGGTGCATCGCAACGAGGCGTTCAAGCCGCTGCGATCGGGGCAGCGCGAGCGCGGCTTCATCCGTGAGGTGCGGGCGGACGGCAAGATCAGCCTGACGCTGCAGCCCCAGGGCGCCGCGGCCGGCGCCGATCTGGCCGAGCAGATCGTCGATCTGGCGAAGGCCCGGGGTGGCGTGCTGGAGGTCAGCGATGCCAGTCCGCCGGCGCTGATCCATCAGCTGTTCGGTGTCAGCAAGGGCAACTTCAAGAAGGCCATCGGCCATCTCTATCGCCAGGGCCGCATCGTCATCGAGGACGACCGGATTTCCGTTCGCGAGGACGCCGCGGACTAGCGGAGCGACGTGGTGTCAGGTCGCTGTCATGGTGCGGCTGAACCAGGGATTCGGGGTCGAAGGCGCGGGCGCGCTCATCCGGTCCGGCTTCGCGTTCGAGGTCGCCGACCAGGCGGGTGATGCGGTCGGCCAGCTTTTCCGAACTCAGGCTCTCGCGCAGCCGCTCCACCATGAGCGGCAGGGCGAAAGGCGAGGGCCGCTCCAGAGCGACCAGGCGTAGCGGCAGGGCACCGGTGCGGATCAGCGTCTGCTGCAGGCGGTCGGCATCCAGTTCCTGGCGCAGCACTTCACTCTGCGCCTGGCCGAGCAGCAAATTGTCCGGGTCGTACTGGCGGAACACCTGGTAGAACAGGCTGCTGCTGGCCTGCAGCTGGCGATTGCTCTTGTGGGCACCGGGATAGCCGGAAAAGATCAGGCCGGAAATGCGAGCGATCTCGCGGAAGCGGCGCTGGGCCAGTTCGGCGGCGTTGAGGCTGGCGAGGATGTCACCGAGCAGGTCGTCGGTGGTGAAGAGGCTGGTGTCGAGCAACTGAGGCCAGTCCAGGCTGACTGGCGAGACCAGCTCCAGGCCGTAGTCGTTGACGGCGATGGAGAAGGTGCAAGGTCGTCGCTGGGCCAACCGCCAGGCCAGCAGGCTGGCGAGCCCCAGGTGGGCGTGGCGACCGGCGAAGGGATAGAGGAACAGATGCGAGCCCTCGCGGGACTCCAGGGTTTCGGCGAGCAGGTAGTGGGCGCTGGGCAGGGCCGACCATTGCCGCTGGATGTCTAGCAGTGGCTGCAGCAGGCGCATTTCCGGACTGTCGTAGCGATCGGCCTCGGCTTCTTCCAGCAGCGCCAGGACATGCTTGGCCAGGGTACCCGATAGCGGCATGCGGCTGCCGCTCCAGCGTGGAATGGCCGCCTTGCGGCCACTGGCCCGGCGCACATAGACCGTCATGTTCTCTACCCGCACCAGTTCCAGGGTCCGGCCGGCGAAGAGAAAGTGATCGCCGGGGCGCAGGCGGGCGATGAAGCCTTCCTCGATGTTGCCCAGGCGATTGCCGCCGCCGCCTTTGGACCAGAACTGCACGTTGAGGCTGGTCTCGCTGACGATGGTGCCGATGCCGAGGCGATGCCGTTTGGCCAGCTGTTTGTCGGGGACGCGCCAGATCCCCTCGGCATCCGGCTCGGCACGGCGGTAATCGGGATAGGCCGACAGCGAGGCACCGCCGGTACGGACGAAGGCCAGGGCCCAGGCGAATTCGCCGTCACCGAGCTCGCGGTAGGCCCAGGTACTGCGGATCTCCGGCAGCAGGTCGTCTGGTCTGAAGCCGCCGCCGAGGGCCACGGTCACCAGGTGCTGTACCAGGACGTCCAGCGGCTTGAGCGGGGCGCTGCGTGCTTCGATCTCTCCAGCGGCCACCGCCCGGCGCGCGGCCGCGGCGTCGAGCAGATCGAGGCTATAGGTAGGTACCAGGGTGGCGCGGGAGGCGCGTCCTGGTGCATGGCCGCTGCGGCCGGCGCGTTGCAGCAGGCGGGCGATGCTCTTCGGCGAACCGATCTGCAGCACTCGCTCCACCGGCAGGAAGTCCACGCCGAGGTCCAGGCTGGAGGTGCAGATCACCGCCTTGAGCTGGCCGTTCTTGAGCCCGGCTTCCACCCATTCACGGGCCTGTTTCTCGATGGAACCATGGTGCAGGGCGATCAGGCCGGCCCAGTCGGGACGGGCCTGCAGCAGGGCCTGGTACCAGAGTTCGGTCTGGGCGCGGGTATTGGTGAAGACCAGGGTGGTGGGGCTGTCGTCGAGTTCGCGGATCACCTGCTGCAGCAGGCGCATGCCCAGATGACCGGCCCAGGCGAAGCGCTCGACGCCGCCTTCGGGCAAGAGGGTGTCGACCTGCAGGCGCTTGTCCTGGCGGCCCTGCACCAGATGACCGGGGGCTCCGGCGAGCAGGACGTCGAGGGCATGGGCCTGGTTGCCGAGGGTGGCCGACAGGCCCCAGGTGAGCAGGCCCGGATTCCACCGCCGCAGTCGCGCCAGGGCGAGTTGCGTCTGGGTGCCGCGCTTGTTGCCGAGCAGCTCGTGCCACTCATCGATGACCACCAGGCGGACCTGCCCCAGGGCCTCCTGGGCATCCTCGCGGGACAGCAGCAGGGACAGACTTTCCGGGGTGGTGACCAGGGCCGTCGGCAGGCGACGATTCTGCCTGGCTCGCTCGCTGCTGCCGGTATCGCCGGTACGCAGGCCGAGGGTCCACTCCAGGCCTTCATCGAGCACCGGGCGCTCCAGGGCGCGCAGGGTGTCCGCGGCCAGGGCGCGCATGGGGGTGAGCCAGAGGACCGTGAGCGGCGGCGGTGCCTGCTTGCGCTTGCTGGGCAGGCCCTTGGCGGTGAGGGCCTTGGGCGCCACGAAGGCATCCAGGGCGGCGAGCCAGACGGCATAGGTCTTGCCCGAGCCAGTGGTGGCGTGCAGCAGCCCGGATTCCCCGGCAGCAATGGCGCCAGCCACCTCGCGCTGGAAGGGAAAGGCCTTCCAGCCCTGGGTGGCCAGCCAGCGGCTGCCAGGGCCCTTGCGCGACCGCGTCGCGGTAGCCATATCGAGGCTCCTTAGACCGGGCTGGAGCGCCCGGTCATCTCGCCCGCCATGGCGGTGGCGTAGCTGTCGGTCATGCCGGCGATGAAGTCGATCACCCGCATGAAGGCCTGGTGCAGCGTCCAGGAGGGATCGGGTGCGCTATTGCCCAGCAGGTCGAGGATGCGCCGGCTCTTGAACGAAGGTTCGCGTCCGCGGTGTTGTTCCAGGGCCGCGCCGCAGAAGGCATTGAGCAAAATCTCCAGGGTGGTGTAGGCGCCGATCTCGTGCAGGGTCTTGCGCTTGTCGTGGAAGATCTTCTCCCGCGCCAGGGCCTTGGCCCGCTGCACGCAGAGCTTGGCCGGACCGTCCATGTGCTCGACCAGGTCATCGCCCAGGGTACCGGCGAGCAGGGCATCCTGCTGCTGGACGAAGGCGCGGGCGGTGGCATTGGTCAGATGCTCGATGGCCTTGCCGCGCAGGATCGCCAGCTTGCGCCGGCGGGAATCCCGCGGGCCCAGTTGCCGATAGGTTTCCGGCAGATCGTCCCCGACCAGGCCCAGCAGCAGGGCCTCGACTTCGGCATAGTCCAGCAGCTCCATCTCCAGCCCGTCTTCCAGGTCGATGAGGCCGTAGCAGATGTCGTCGGCAGCCTCCATCAGGTAGACCAGGGGATGTCGCGCCCAGCGCTCCGGACCCAGCAGCGGCAGTTCGAGTTTCTCGGCGATCTGCTCCAGCAGCGGCAGCTCGCTCTGGTAACAGCCGAACTTGTGCTTCTTGTAGCCCGGGGCCGCCGCATAGCGCGAGGTCCAGGGATACTTGAGATAGGTGCCGAGGGTGGCGTAGGTCAGGCGGGTGCCCCCGTCGAACTGGTGGTATTCGAGCTGCGTCAACACCCGGAAGCCTTGGGCGTTACCCTCGAAGTGCAGGAAGTCCTGGCGCTCCGCCTCGCTCATGTCGTCCAGCCAGCCGCGGCCGGCGGCCTGGGTGAACCAGTAGCGAATGGCATCCTCGCCGGAGTGGCCGAAGGGCGGATTGCCGATGTCGTGGGCCAGGCAGGCGGACTGCACCACCATGCCGAGATCGCTGGGGTCGCACCAGTCGGGCAGGGCGCCCCTCAGGCTCTCGCCGACGCGCATGCCCAGCGACCGCCCGACGCAACTGACTTCCAGGCTGTGGGTCAGGCGGGTGTGGATGTGATCGTTGCTGGTGACGGGGTGCACCTGGGTCTTGCGGCCCAGCCGGCGGAAGGCGCCGGAGAAGATGATGCGGTCATGGTCCTTGTGAAAGGGGCTGCGCCCCAGTTCATCCGGGCTGTGCAGGGGTTTGCCCAGCCGTTCGCGGGTAAGAAGTGTCTGCCAGTCCAAGGCCGTCCTCGAGCTATCACCGGTAGGGGGAGCGCCGGCGATTGCCGTTAAGCGCTTCTGCGTTCTGACCTCGGCAACATACGATCATCCCCCCTCACTTGCAAAACCGGGCAGCAGGCTGGCATCCAGGTCGATGAGTAGCAGGCGCTGGCCGCTTTCCATGAACTGGCTGGCGGTGAGGCAGTACTGGTTGGTGGTGGCGTCGCGATAGACCGTCGAGAGGGTCAGGCGACGCTCGTTCCAGCCCTCGGCCAGCAGCGCGTAGAAGTAGGGCCGCCAGGACCAGTTGTGGTTGAGGTAGCGCCGATTCTCGCGCCAGAACATGCCGTTCCATTCGAGGTTGGGGGTGATCTGGGTACCGCTGCGATCACACTGGTAGATGCGCAGCAGGCTGGGAAACTCATGGGGATCGGGGAGGGCGCTCAGCGGGCCGCCCAGTTCTGCCCAGGGCTTCAGGCGTAGCATGAAGTCTGCCAGACGCTGGCGTAATTCCAGCATGCGGGTCTGCTGGGCCAGCTTGGCGTCGACGAAACGCGTGCGCAGGGCGGCGAAGCGCTCCCGGTACTGTTCGCTGGCAGCGAGTTCGGCGGTGGCCTCGGCGAAGAGAAAGCCCTGGACGTAGCGCGCCCCGCATTCCAAGGCGAAGTCCAGCTCGGCCTCGGTCTCGACGCCCTCGGCGATCAGCCAGCAACCGGTCCTTTCGGCCATCTGGGCCAGGGCCTTTACCGCATCGCCACGGGGGCCGCCACGGGCGGCGGCCTGGAACAGGCGCATGTCCAGCTTGAGGATGTCGGGCTGCAGGTCGAATACCCGGTCCAGTTGCGAGTAGCCGGAACCGAAATCGTCGATGGCGATGCGGATGCCCATGGCCCGATAGCGTGCCACGGCCTCGATCAGGCGCGGCAGGTCGCCAGCGGCTTCGGTGATCTCGTAGACGATACGATGCGGGGCGATACCGGAGCGCTCCAGCTGCGAGAGGCTGGGCAGGTTGGCGCCTGGCTCCAGCTGGCTGATCCAGAGTGGGGAGAGATTTAGGCTCAGGAACCAGTCGTCCGGTGCGGCTGCGAAGCGTCGCAGGGCGTCGTCCCGCAGCACGCGGTCGAGCTGCAGCAGGTCGCCGGTCGCCAGGCTCGGGTCGGCGAACAAGGGGCCGACCGAGGCATGGGAGCCGTCGGCCTGGCGCAGGCGGCCGAGGGCTTCGACGCCGGCGATACGGCCGGTGGCGGTGTCGATGAAGGGTTGAAAGAAGGCAGCGGGCTGGCCTTGCAACACGAGGGAATCCTTATCTGCGGCAGCAATGCTCGCGCCGGGTAAAGGGAGAACCTATGCGAGAAGGATGCCACAAAACCAAACGGCTCCCTAGGGAGCCGTTCGATCAGCGCGGGGGTGGTAGCGGATGATCCGTCTGCTGCTGTTCGCGATGCCGCGTCTGCAGGCGATTGACGATGGGGTAGAGCGCCAGCCCGATGCGGGCGAGGCGGCCTACCGCACCGAGACGCTTGCCGAACAGCGAGAGGAGCACCGTGGCCCCCAGCACTAACGGCTTCTTCGCGGAACTGGCGACCTTGTCCTTGTTGGGACGAATCAGATCGCCGATGAGGCTGATGGGGTTATGCAGCGGCTGAGCGTTATAGATGAGCTGCTGGCGGTACATTTCCATGCGTAGCCTTACCAGCTCCTTGCGCTTCTCACGACTCGTGGCGGCTGTCAGTGGCTGATTCATGGCAGTAGACGCTCCCGGTTGCGATTCAACTCTTCCAGGGTGGCATGGAAGGGGGCTGCGCCCTTCACCAGGCTCAGGGCCCGCACGATGCATATCACCAGCGCCACGGCATAGAAGCCGCACAGCGCCAGGGTGGCGGTCATGCGGTGGGTATCCCAGAAGGCGATGATGATCGCTGCGGAAACACCCACCAGCACCAGCAGCCCGAAGATCAGGCTGAGCCCGGTGAAGAGGAACAGCTGGAAGGTACGGACCTTCTCTTCCTGAACCTCGATTCCCAACAACTCGAGATGACTCTGCAGCAACCCGACCACGGCACCCGCGAGGCGCTTGACCGATGGCTTGGGCGCTTCGTCCGGTAGCTCGCGTGGCGGTGAGGTATCCATGGACATCCCCCAGGCCTAGCGGCGCGAAGCCAGCAGGCCGATCAAGAAGCCGACGCCGGCCGCGATGCCCAGTGCCTTGAACGGATTGTCGACCACGTACTCCTCGGTCGTCTCCTTGGCGGCGACGCCCTGGCGATAGAGGTCTTCCTGCTTGGTCTTGAGCACGTCGCGCGAGCGCTCCAGGCTGGAGCTCAGCTTGGCACGCAGCTCGTCAGCCTGCTCGCCGGCGATACTGGCGGTGTGCTTGAGCAGTTGCTCGGCATCGGCCAACAGGGTGTGGAATTCGTCGGTGAGCGCCTGCTCGGCCTCGCCAAGATGACGACGGACCCGCTCGGTGTTGTGCGTGTGCGCCTGTTTGTCGATGTCGGCGCCGAGCTCGTCTTTGATCACGGGAGGGATTTTGTCGGTCATGGCACGCTCCTTTCAGGTAGTGGGTATCCGTTTCAGCCCTTTCGAGTGAGCGCCCGGAGCAAAGGTTCCTCGCGCCAAAGCCCCCCGCGGCTGGCAACTGTCGGCAGCGCTGCGCTTCAGGCCCGCGCTGCAGGGCCAGGATGCGCCTCGCTGGGAAAGTTCCGGACACTTACTCAATAACCGCCATGGCTCACAAATTCAAGCGCTAGCGCCATTGGTCGACTTATTCAAGTCCCCCGTGAGAACTTTGCTGTTTTTATCACTGTCAGTTGCGTCGTATTTGATCGTCCATGCGCTTCTAGACAAATAAGAGGGGAAGAATGGAAAACGCCATTGATAGACTCACGGCCGCTTTCAGTACCTATAAATGCTCGGTGACGGCACCGCGTCCCGACGGCAGCATCGTGTTGACCGTGCAAGACCAGCAGTGCGATGACGCCCGCGTCAATCGAGTGATCAGTGCCCGACAGCTGGGTGAAAGCCAGCTGCTCAAGACAGTGATAGACGAAGTGCGCAAGGACGTTTCCCTGCGTGCCGGCGCGCTGGCTCCGCAATCGATGGCGGTACTGCGCGCCACCGGTGCCAACATGCTGAGATATTCGGAGTAACAACTGCCGAGAAAAGGTTCAGATCGAGACTTGCAGTACGGATGCGCCCGCATTCGTTGGTCTCGAATGCTGAACGTAGGGCTCCCACCAGGCGGTGGTTGAGCGACCCACAAAGAGTTATTGCCCTAGCTCTTGCACTTCAGCAGACGACAGTGCGCGCAAGGCAACTGTGCGGCGGGCATGCTGTACATGGGACAGGCGATGTCGACCACGCCCCAGGAGGGAAATCCCTGACCTGCCTGCGTAGCGGCCAGTCGCGCATTGGCGATGACCCCATTGAGCAATTCCTCTTCCCGATACAGCGCCTGGCGCAACGCCGGCGAGCGATAGAGGATGCGTCCGCACCTGTCCAGCAGGGTGAAGGAGAAGCGCCCGAAGCGATCCGGCAGGGTCGGCCAGACCTTCAACGGCGCCAGCTGCTCATCGAGTCGGGCGCAGGTCAATTGGTAGACGGAGGCCTCGGCCGGGTCTGCACCGGGCAGGGTCGCGTCGAACAGCGGGGCGGGGTTAGAGGGGTACAGCAGACTGGCACCGTCCATGGCTTGTATGCCTCTCATCCTGGTTCAGTTCGCGACGGACAGGCGATTGGCGGTACTGCCACCATTGGCGAGAAGCGCCGTGACACCCTGGCCCGCGTCTATGGCCATGCCGAGGCGGATGCTGTCGATCAATCGTGCCAGGCGCGTCCGGTCGTGCAACTGTTGCTTGCTGATCAGGCGCTTCACCTTGATGCCCGTGTCGTCGGACAGGGTCAGGCTGACGCTGCCGTCGAGGCGCTCGATGCGGAAATTGACCCGATAGTCGTGCTCGAAAGCCGCGGCGATGAGTTGGAAAGGGTTATCCATGGCGTACCTGACTGGCATGAGCGGGATCAGAGCCATTGACTTCGCTGGGCGGGCGTAGTTCTGGAACGATATCCAGAAGTATGACCGACGGCCCGTTTCAGCCGCCCACCTGTCCCGTCCGCTCCGCCCAGCACTGGTCGAAAGCGCTCTGCCAGTCGGGCAGCGGCTGGCCCAGCACCCTGGCCAGCTTGTCGCTGGACAGGCGCGAATTCTTCGGACGATAGGCTGGCGTGGGATAGGCGCTGCTGGGGATGGGATTGAGCCGGGCCTTGAGCAGGCCTTCCTCGCGCAGTCGTTGCGCGATCTTCTCGGCGAAGCCGAACCAGGAGGTCTCGCCGGTGGAGGTCAGGTGGTAGGTCCCCCACAGTTGGTGCTGTTCGCTGCATGCCAGCAGACGCTGGGTAGCGTCGGCGATGGTGCGGGTCCAGGTCGGGGCGCCCACCTGGTCGGCGACGATGTTCAATTCGTCCCGCTCGCTGAGCAGGCGCACCATGGTGCGCAGGAAGTTGTTGCCCTGCCAGGAATACACCCAGCTGGTGCGGAGGATCAGGTGGCGTTCGGCGACGTCCCGTACGGCGTTCTCGCCGGCCAGTTTGGTGCGGCCATAGACATTGAGCGGGCAGGTGGGGTCGTCCTCGCGATAGCGGCCTTCCTGGGTGCCATCGAAGACGTAGTCGGTGGAATAGTGCACCAGCGGTACGCCCAGTTGCTGGGCCGCCTCGGCGAAGACGCGCGGTACGCGCTCGTTGATCAGGGTGGCCGTCTCGGCGTCGCTTTCGGCGGCATCCACCGCGGTATAGGCCGCGGCGTTGATGATGACGTCGGGTTGGGCTGCCAGTACCCGTTGGCGAAGCTCGTCCAGCCGGGTGAAATCCACCTGGGCACGACCGACCACGATGACCTGGGCCTGTTCGGCCAGCAGCGCCTGGAGGGCTTGAGAGAGTTGTCCGTGTTGACCCGCGATGAAGACATTCATGTACTGATCGATTCCAGAAGGGCTGGCGCGTCCATGCCTGGGGTGACAGGTTGGCCGTCGCCACGACAGCCCTCGGCAAAAGGCGCCAGTCTACCCGATGACCGGCACAGGACAAGGCTGGCGATTGGCCGGTGCGTCGACGGCTTGACGGGCTCTAGCCCAGGGTCATGGTGTCGAGAAGTTGCGAAGGCGTGGATGATAAAATTTGTTTCACGAATACTTGACAAGGGTGCGACGGATCGATGACCGCAATGGGTCATGTTCCTGCGGAGTTGTGCACAACCTGTACTTGCGCTTGTCAAGCCCCTTCGACAGTCGTGTGCTTGGCGCAAAAATCCAGTCTTTTGAATTAAGTCATTGATAATGTTGAACTTATTAAAGTGATCAAAAAATGATCAACTTGTTCCGGGGGCCCGCAGAGCAAGGCTCAGGGTTCTTTTCCACCATGTTTTCAACAAAGTTATCAACAGAAGCTGTGGATTGTTCCGCCGGGCAAGGGTGCTGCAACCTTAATCGGTGCTGAACGAAAGCCTCCTGGCGCAGGCGCCTGCGGCGGCTCGCTCCGGGGGTCGATCTCAGCCGGAAAGCGCCAGTTGTCGACTCAGCAGTGCGCGTAGCGAGGCTGGCTTGACCGGCTTGGGCAGGAAGTCCAGGCGCGCGGCGCGCACCCTGGCCAGACACTCGGGGCGGCCGTCCGCGCTGATGACGATGCCGGGAATGTCCCGGCGGAGGGTCCGACGAATCCACTCGGCGACCTCCGGGCCGGTATCGGCGTCGCTCAGGTGGTAGTCGACGATCAGCAGTCGCGGTACCACGCCCTGTTCGAGCAGCGCCGCGCATTCTTCCCGGCTGCGTGCGGTCCAGACCTGGCAGCCCCAGCGTCCGAGCAGGCTGCGCAGGCCCAGCAGGATGCTGTCTTCGTTGTCGATGCACAGCACCGGGTCGCCCGGCAACGGTTGGCTGGCCTCGCTGGCTGCCGCCGCCTGGACCGCCAGGGGCGGTGCGAGGGGCACCTTGACGCTGAAGACGCTGCCATGGCCCGGCCAGGAGCGTACCGACAATTCGTGGCCGAGTACCCGGCACAGGCGATCGGCGATGGCCAGACCCAGCCCCAGGCCCTTTTCCGCGCGGGTCTGGTGGCTGTCCAGGCGCTTGAACTCCTCGAAGATGAGGCCGAGCTTGTCCGGCGGGATGCCGGGGCCGCTGTCCCAGACTTCCAGGCTCACGTGCTGTGCCTGACGGCGGACGCCGAGCAACACCCGGCCATCGGCGTATCTCAGGGCGTTGGTGAGGAAGTTCTGCAATACCCGACGCAGCAGCTTGCTATCGCTGTTGACGACCAGCCGGCTGTTGCGGATCCGCAGACTGGTGCCCTGGTCCTGGGCCAGGGCCTTGAACTCGACACCGAGGGCGTCGAACAGCGTGGCCAGGGCGAAGGGCGCCGGGTTGGCGAGGATGCGGCCGTTTTCCAGCCGCGAAATGTCCAGCAGGTCGGCGATCAGGTCTTCGCTGGATCTCAGGGCGCTGTCCATGTTGCGCACCAGCTCCTGGGCCTCACGGGCCAGGCCGTCCTGGTGCGCGAGGGCGGCGGTGAACAGGCGGGCGGCGCTGAGCGGCTGCATCAGGTCGTGGCTGACCGCGGTGAGGAAGCGGCTCTTGGACTGGTTGGCCGCTTCCGCATGAGCCTTGGCTTCCACTAGCGCCTGGTTGAGCTGGGACAGCTCGCGGGTGCGTTCCTCCACACGCTGTTCCAGGCCTTCGTTGGCTTCGCGCAGGGCGCGCTCGGCCTCGCGGAAGGCGGTGATGTCGGTGAAGCTCATGACGAAGCCGCGGCCGGGCATGGGGCTGCCGATCAGCTCGATCACCCGGCCATTGGGAAAGGTACGCTCGGAGGTGTGGGGAATGCCCTGGCGCATCCGCTCCACCCGCCGTGCCACGTGTTCGTCGGGATCGCCCGGGCCGCAGAGGCCGCGCAGGGCGTTGTAGCGGATGATCTCGGCGATGGGCCGGCCGACCTGGATCATGCCCTCGGGATAGTCGAACAGCTCCAGGTAGCGCTGGTTCCAGGCCACCAGGCGCAACGACTGGTCGACCACGCTGATGCCCTGGGAGATGTTCTCGATGGCGCCCTGTAGCAGCGCCCGGTTGAATTCGAGCACCTCCGAGGCTTCGTCGGCGATGCGCACCACATCGTCGACCTGCATGTCGCGGCCTTCGATGGCGGCCTTCACCACGGCCCGGGCGGAGGACGCGCCGATCACCCCCGCCAGCAGGCGTTCGGTGTGGGCGATCCATTCGCTGTTGGCATTGCTGCCGGGCCTATAGGTCAGGCCACTCTGCTCGGCGAAGCGACTGAAGCTGAGGCGGGCGCGCTCGTCGCCGACGAAGCGGGCGGCGAGTAGGCGCAGGTCTTCCAGCTTGACCGCCAGCAGGGCGCGGTTGCGTGGCTTGGGCAGGGCGTACTGGGCGATGAAGCGCCCGGCCTGCCAGTATTCCGCGACCCGGGTACGCGACAGCAGGGAGACCAGGGCGAACAGCAGGAAATTGCCGGCCAGGGAGACCAGGGCGCCGACGGTGGTGGGCTGCAGGGTCCAGCCATTGCTGGGCTGCTCGAACCAGGCGAGACCGGGGAAGCCGTCCAGCGGCCATTGCAGGCTGACGGCGACCACCGGCAGCACCATCAGGTAGCCCCACAGCAGGGCGCCGGCGGTGAGCCCGGCGAAGACACCGCGACGATTGGCCGCCTTCCAGAACAGCGCCCCGACCATGGCCGGGCCGAGCTGGGCGATGGCGGCGAAGGCGATCTGGCCGATGGTGGCGAGGCTGGCGCTGGAGCCCAACAGGCGGTAGCTGCAGTAGGCCAGCACGAGGATGACCACGATGCTGGCGCGGCGCACCGTGAGCATCCAGTGGCTGAATACCTCGTGGGGGCTTTCCACCTGGCCGCGGCGCTTGAGCAGCCAGGGCAGCACGATGTCGTTGGAGACCATGGTGGAGAGCGCCACGCAGGCGACGATCACCATGCCGGTGGCGGCCGAGGCGCCACCGAGGAAGGCCAGCAACGCGAGCCAGGGACGATCCTGGGCCAGCGGCAGGCTGATGACGAAGGAGTCGGGCAGCACGCCGCCGGGCAGGTGCAACTGGCCGGCCAGGGCGATGGGGATGACGAACAGCGCCGCCAATGCCAGGTAGAGGGGGAATACCCAGCGCGCCAGGTTGACGTCCCGGGTGTCGGTGTTTTCCACCACGGTGACGTGGAACTGGCGCGGCAGGCACATCACGGCGATGAAGGCCACACCGGTCTGGATCAGCAGGCCGGGCCAGTCGAGGGTCTCCCGCCAGTAGTTCTGCAGTTGCGGCGCCTGCTGCGAGCGCTCGAGCAGATCGCTGAAGCCCTGGTGCAGTCCGTAGGTGACCCAGAGGCCCACGGCGAGGAAGGCGGCGAGCTTGACCAGGGATTCGAAGGCGATGGCCAGCATCATGCCGCGGTGATGCTCGGTGACGTCCAGGTTGCGGGTGCCGAAGAGAATGGCGAACAGCGCCAGCACCAGGGAGACGAACAGTGCCGTGTCCTGGGCGCGGGTGCCCTGGGTCTCGGCATTGATGCCGGTCAGCAGGTTGACGCCGATGACGATGCCCTTGAGCTGCAGCGCCAGATAGGGCAGCACGCCGACCAGGCAGATCAGTGCCACCACGATGGCCAGGGTCTGGGATTTGCCGTAGCGCGCGGCGATGAAGTCGGCGATGGAGGTGATGTTCTCCTTCTTGCTGATCAGCACCATCTTCTTCACCAGTTGCGGTGCCAGCAGTAGGAAGAGGATGGGGCCCAGGTAGATGGGCAGGAACGACCAGAGCTGATTGGCGGCCTGGCCCACGGCGCCGAAGAAGGTCCAGCTGGTGCAGTACACCGCCAGCGACAGGCTGTAGACCCAGGCGCGCATCCGCGGCCGGAGTGGCGGGCGGCGGTCGCCATAGAAAGCGATGCCGAAGAGCAGGGCCAGGTAGCCAAGGGTAACGGTGATGATCAGCCCACTGGGCAGGGACATGGCGACTCCGAACGTTCCGGGCGCCCGTCGCGCCCGGACAAAGTGTCGCACCTTGGGCCGCCAGACGTCAGGTCTGAGAGCCTGTTCAAAGGCTCGCGAGCTAGAGCCCAGCAAGGCGCAACGACCAACGGGAGTAACAGCCAGCGGCTGGCCCGCAGGGTGAGTGCCAGCGAGTCAAAGGGCTGTGGAAGCGGATCGGACCCGCGCTCGGGTCTACGAGGGGTAAACGAGCATGGCGACGGGGCCGCCCAGGCGGGCCTGGCCTTCCAGGACATTTTCAACGCGGTTTGGCCAACGCGCAGCAGACTTTGAACAGGCTCCGAGGCTCTGTACGGCGACAGTGGGTTGAGCCCAGCCGCTGGCCCTGTTAGGTTGGCGGGCTGATTCAAGCGAGAGAGACCGTCATGTTCCAAGCGCAGCCCATTTCCCTGCAACGTGGTGCGCTGCGCCTGGACCCCCTGGCGGAGGCCGATGTCCTGGAGCTGGTCAGCCTGGCCGAGCGCAATCGCGAGGCGCTGCACTACCTGAGCGGCCCCCTGCGGCCGGACTGGTATCGCCAGGCGCTGGCCGAACAGCGCGAAGGGCGGTCGCTGCCCTTCGCCGTGCGGGTGGCCGATCGGCTGGTGGGTACTACCCGTTTCGCCGACTTCCTGCCGGCCTTGCCGGCTGCCGAGATCGGCTGGACCTGGCTCGACCAGGAGCAGCATGGCAGCGGCCTCAACGGCAACCTCAAGTACCTGATGCTCCGGCACGCCTTCGAGCACTGGCAACTGGTCCGGGTGCAGCTCAAGACCGCCGCCGCCAACCTCAGGTCCCAGGGCGCCATCGAGAAGCTCGGCGCCGTGCGCGAAGGCTTGTTGCGCAACCACCGTCGTCTGGCCGACGGCCGTCTGGACGACACCGTGATGTACAGCATCACCGATCGCGAATGGCCCGAGGTGAAGGCGCGCCTCGAGGCCTCCTTCAACTGATCGGCCAGGGCTCCGCTACCGTTCGTCGGGACGGATTGGCGGTGGTGCCTGGACGACAGGTCTACGTCGCGACTTTGGCGCCGGTAATCCAACGGTAGTCGTCAGCTACCCATCAGTTTTCCGCAGGGCGGTCGACATTCTTGCTCAATGGCAAGAATTCGCCTGCACTCATCCGCGGACGCTGCATGTTTCCACTCTCGCCTACTTCTGCGCTGCGTACGCTCAGGGTGGTCTGGCCCTTCGTCATCATCCTGTCGTGCCAGGCCCTGGTCGCCATCGTCAGCCTGCAACTGCTGTCGACAGTGCGCGCCTACGTCTCGGCGGAAAGCCTGTGGAGCAAGAGCCTGGGCAATGCCATGCTCTCCCTGGGCGCCTATCTCGACGAGGGGCGTCCGGAGGCCTACCAGGCGTACCTGGCTTCGATCAGCGTCAATACTCTCGACCGCGCCGCTCGCTACGAGCTGGATACCGGCGGCAGCGGGGAGGGGGCCGCACGGCTGCTGCGGCTGGCCGGCAACGACCCGGACGACATCGAGGGGCTCATCGGGCTCTTCCAGCTAGCCCGCCACGTCGAGCCGTTCCAGGGGGTGATCGCCCGCTGGCAGGCCACCGACCCCTACCTGGACGAATTCCAGGCGCTGGCGCGAACCGGCTTCGAGCTGATCAAGCTGCAGGAGCCCGGGCCGCTGCTGATCCCGCTGAAGCGCCATCTGCTGGACCTGCACGACCGGATGATGCCGGAGACGGTGGCCTTTTCGGAGCGGCTCGGCCTGGCCTCGCGCCAACTGGTCTGGGGGTTGCTCGTCGCCAACGTCCTGGTCGGGGCCCTGCTGGTGCTGCTGACGGTCTGGCGCATGCATCTCCTGGTGCAGCAGCGCTGGCGCTCCGAGCGCGCCCTGCAGGCGGAAAAGCAGCGGGTCCAGGTGATCCTCGCCTCCATCGGCGATGCCGTGCTCGCGGTGAATGCCCAGGGGCGGCTGCTCTATCACAATCCCGCCGCGGAGCGGCTGTTGCGACAGCCGATGCTCGTCGTCGGCACGCCCGTCACCCAGCTGTTCGATATCCAGACCGAGGACCAGCTGGGGTCCACCGAGCCCCTGGCCGATCGGCTGCTGAGCGAGAGATGGCTGCAGGGCAACGAACCCTTGGCGCAGCAACTGGTGCTGACCGATGGTTCGCGCCATCCCGTGGCCCTGACGGTGACCGCCCTGCCGGCTGGCGAATCCGCTGCCGGGGTGGTACTGGTGATGCATGACCAGACCCGGGAGCGCGCCTTCCTTCGCGATCTCGCCTGGCAGGCCAGCCACGATGCCCTGACCGGGCTGCTCAATCGCCGGGAATTCGAAACCCGGCTGGAACGCCTGCTGGCGCGGGACGACCTGAGCCAGGCCTCGTTGCTGTTCATCGATCTGGATCAGTTCAAGATCGTCAACGATACCTCCGGGCATTTCCACGGTGATCGGCTGTTGCGGCAACTGTGCGCCTTGCTGGGCGCCCAGCTGGACGAGGATGACTGCCTCGCCCGGCTGGGGGGCGATGAATTCGGGGTGCTGTTGGAGAGGCGCACCCCGGGCGAGGCCGAGGCGCTGGCGGAGCGGCTGCGTGGTTGTGTCGGTGCGCAGCAGTTCGAGGCGGCGGGTCAGAGCTTCCGGGTGGGCCTGAGCATCGGGGTGGTGCATCTGGGGGGCCATCCGCTGACGCCGGAGGAGGCCCTGCGCCTGGCCGATCTGGCCTGCTACGCGGCCAAGGACAAGGGGCGCAACCGCGTCCAGGTGTTCGCGCCGGGCGATGTGGAGCTCGGCCAGCGCCACGAGGAGATGACCTGGGTGCAGCGCCTGCACCGGGCGCTGGACGAGGATAGGTTCTGCCTCTATGTCCAGCCGATTCTCGGTCTGGGCGAGCGGACGGCGGCGGATCGCCACGTCGAGGTGCTGGTGCGATTGGAGGAGAGTGGCCAACTGATCGCCCCGGGAGCCTTCATTCCGGCGGCGGAGCGCTACGGCCTGATGCCGGACCTGGATCGCTGGGTGATCGCCGCGACCCTGGCGCGTTTCGCCGAGCTGCCCGCCGGCCTGCTGGATACCCTGGCCATCAACCTCTCGGGACATTCGCTCGGCGAGCCGGGGCTGGCGGCTTTCGTCAAGCAGCAGCTCCAACGCTGGCGGATCGCGCCGGGATGGATCTGCTTCGAGATCACCGAGACCAGCGCCGTGGCCAACCTGGATGCGGCACGGCTCTTCATGGACGAGTTGCGCGGCCTGGGGGTGAGATTCTCCCTGGACGACTTCGGTGCCGGTATGTCGTCCTTCACCTATCTCAAGCACCTGCCGGTGGACTACCTGAAGATCGATGGCAGCTTCGTCCGCCACCTGCTCGAAGATCCGGTGGACGCCGCCATGGTCGAGGCGATCAACCAGCTCGGCCAGCTCACCGGCAAGAAGACCATCGCCGAATTCGCCGAGGACGAGGCCGTGGTGGCGGCGCTGGCGAAGATGGGCGTCGACTACGCCCAGGGTTACGGCATCGCCCGGCCGCAGCCCTTCACCGAAGCCACCTGCCAGGCGCTGGTCCGGCAGGTGTGGCGCGAGTCGTCAGGAGCGAGCGTCGTCGTCCTTGAAGCGGCGAAAAACGGTAGCCAGTAGCGCGCCGGAGATGTTGTGCCAGACGCTGAACAGCGCGCTGGGCACCGCGGCCAGGGGCGAGAAGTGCGCCGTGGCCAGGGCGGCACCGAGACCGGAATTCTGCATGCCGACCTCCAGGGCCAGGGATTTGCGCTGGGCCACTGGCAGCTTGCAGCACTTGCCGGTGAGGTAGCCGAGCAGGAAGCCGAAGCCGTTGTGCAGGATCACCACCGCCATGATCAGCAGCCCGGATTCGGCGATGCGCGCCTGGCTGGCAGCCACCACCGCAGCGACGATCACCACGATGCTCACCACCGAGGCCAGCGGCAGCACCTCCACCAGCGCGCCGACGCGGTGGCCGAGCAGGCGCTGGGCGACGAGGCCCAGGGCGATGGGCAGCAGCACCACCTGCAGGATCGACCAGAACAGGCCGCCGAAGGAGATCGGTAGCCAGGTGGAAGCCAGCAGCCAGATCAGCGCCGGGGTCAGCAGCGGGGCGAGCAGGGTGGTCACCGCGGCGATGGCCACCGACAGCGCCAGGTCGCCCTTGGCCAGCCAGGTCATGACGTTGGACGCGGTCCCGCTGGGGCAGCAGCCGACCAGGATGACGCCCACGGCGATCTCCGGTGGCAGGTGGAACAGCTGGCACAGCCCCCAGGCCACGCCCGGCATGATGACGAAGTGCGCCACCACGCCCAGCAGCACCCGCCAGGGATGCCGGCCAACGGCAGCGAAGTCCTCGACCTTGAGGGTCAAGCCCATGCCGAACATGATCACCCCCAAGAGCGGCACGATGGCCACGCTCAGCGGCTTGAACGCCGCGGGGGCGAAGAAGGCCAGCAGGGCGGCGAGCAGCACCCAGAAGGCGAAGGTATTGCCGACGAAGCGGCTGAAGGCGGCGAGGGCGCGCATGGCAAACTCCTTTTTTAGTGGGCAGAAAAAAGGCCGGTCTGCGCCGGCCTTGGAGCCTGCTCAAAGTCTGCTGCGCATCGGCCAAACGGCGTTGAAAATGCCTTCGGAATGCTCATTTACCACTCGTAAACTCCGCTTCCTCAGGCATTTGATTCGCTGGCGCTCACCCTGCGGGCCAGCCGTTGGCTGTTACTCCCGTTGGTCGTTGCGCCTTGTTTGTCTCTAGCTCGCGAGACTTTGAGCAGGCTCTAGTGGAGCTTAGAGCCCTTGGGGCAATTCTTCGCCGCCGAGGGCTTCGATCAGCTGTGGCAGGAATTCCGCCAGGGTCATCATCATCAGCACGAAGCTGGCGTCCTGCTGGCCGAGGGCGTCTTCGCCACCGTCCTGTTCGGCCTGGTCCTGCAAGAGGTCCTCGAACTTGAGTCTCTTGATGGTGACCTTGTCGTCCAGCAGCAGGGCCAGCTTGTCCTGCCAGGCCAGCGCCAGCTTGGTGACCAGCTTGCCGGCACCCAGGTGGTTCTGGATCTCTTCGCTGGTGAGGTCCTGCCCTTTGCAGCGCACCACGCCGCCGTCTTCGCCGGCATCGCGCAATTCGCACTCGTCGAGGATGAACAGGCCATGGGTGGCGTCACCGGCCTTGACCCAGTCGGTGAAGGTGGCCATGGGGGCCTGCTTCACGCCCAGTGGGCGCACCGGCAGCGAGCCCATCGCATCGCGCAGGGTGGAGAGCAGATCTTCGGCGCGTTTGGCGCTGGAGGCGTCCACCAGGATCCAGCCCTGCTTGGGATCGATGGCGGCATAGGTGGTCTGGCGACGGATGAAGGCGCGTGGCAGGAAGGCCTGGACGATCTCGTCCTTGATCTGCTCCTTCTCCTTCTTGTAGACCTTGCGCATCTGCTGGGTCTCGATCTCGTCGACCTTCTCCTGCACGGCCTCCTTGACCACGCTGCTGGGCAGGATGCGTTCTTCCTTGCGCGCGGCGATCAGCAAGAAGCCCTGGCTTTCGTGCACCAGCGGCAGGTCCGGGCCCTTGCCGAAGGGGGCGACGAATCCATAGGTGGAGAGCTCCTGGCTGGCGCAGGGGCGGGCGGGCTTGGCGGCGAGGGCCGCTTCGAGGGCTTCGGTCTCGAAGGCGACTTCCTGGGTGAGACGGTAGACGAGCAGATTACGGAACCACATGGTGTCACTCCCAAAAACGAAGCGCGCATTATCCGCGTCGCTCGGCCTGGAGGCCAACCCCGGATCGCGGTGGTCGTCGGGAATGCGCGCTTTCTTCGGTTGCGCCGGAGGACGGCGCTAAGCCTTTGGAAGTGCTGGGAAATTTTTTTTCAAAAAGGGGTTGCCAGGTCGGGGACCCGTCCGTAGAATGCGCCCCACTTCGAGAGCAAACGGGTGATTAGCTCAGCTGGGAGAGCATCTGCCTTACAAGCAGAGGGTCGGCGGTTCGATCCCGTCATCACCCACCACTCGAGGTAATGCGCAGCGGTAGTTCAGTCGGTTAGAATACCGGCCTGTCACGCCGGGGGTCGCGGGTTCGAGTCCCGTCCGCTGCGCCATTCAAAGGTTGTCTGGTTCTGAACGCCAGCAACCATCGAAGAGCGGCCCTAGTGGCCGCCTTTTCGTTTGGGCGCGATTTTCTGGTCGGGCTTTCTTGAGGTTTACCCTCCTTTATATAGATTGCTTGGGGCGAGGGGTTTGCATCTCGGCCTGATCGCCTACGCGTGGAAAACGCTACGCGTTGATCGTGGTCGTGGCGGTCCGCCGATGCGGACGCTCCCATGATAGAGCTCTGATCGCGGCCAAGGGCCGCTCCTACAGGCACGGATACCTCTGTAGGAGCGGCCCATGGCCGCGATAGCCTGGCAGAACGCGAGGTGGGTTCAGCCCCTTACCGCCTCCAGCACCGCTTCCAGCGGATGGCGCAGGCGGCGGTCGTCGATGCGCTTGACCTGGCTGCGGCAGGAATAGCCGGTGGCCAGGGCTTCGCCCTGTTCCGCTGGAGCCGCCACGGCGCGGGCCCAGGATAGATCGTAGATGGTCTTGGAGGTCGCCAGGTTGCGTGCCTCGTGGCCGTAGGTGCCGGACATGCCGCAGCACCCGGTGCATTCCGGCTTGAGCCCCAGCCCCAGGCGTTCGAACACCTGCTGCCACTGGCCGACGCTGGCCGGGGCGTTGGTCTTCTCGGTGCAGTGGCCGAGCAGGCGATAGACCTTGTCGCCGACCACCTGCTGCTCCTTCGGCAACACCTGCAGTAGCCACTCCTGGGGCAGCAGGACCTCGGGCATCCGGGCGATACCGGGGACCTTGGGGTATTCCTGGCGATAGACCAGGGTCATGGCCGGATCGAGACCGACCAGCTTGACACCGAAGCCGGCCAGGCTGGCGAGCTGGGCGGCATTGCGCCGCGCCGTACGCTCGAAGGCGCCGAGGAAACCCTGCACCTGCAGTGGCTTGCCGTTGGCGCGATAGGGCGCCAGGAACACCCGCTGGCCGAGCCGTGCGGCCAGTTCGAGGAAGGCGGCGGTGAGCGGCGTCTCGAAGTAGCGGGTGAAGGCGTCCTGCACCAGCACGATGGTCTTGGCGCGCTCTGCGTCGCTCAGGGCCAGCAGCCGCTCCGGAGTGGCGATCTGGACCTGCCACTGCTGCATGACCGGTACCAGGTCGAAACGGCTGAGCAGGGGGCTGTCGACCATGCCGATGCGTTCGGCGAACAGCCGCTGGATCGGCGTCGCACCCATCACGGCGTTGTAGAGACCCGGGGCGCGGGCGAACAGCGGCAGGCTGAATTCGAGGGAGCCGATCAGGTAGTCGCGCAGCGGGCGCAGGTAGCGACGATGATAGAGCTCGAGAAAGCGCGAACGGAATTCCGGCACGTTGACCTTGATCGGGCACTGGCCCGCGCAGGACTTGCACGCCAGGCAGCCGGCCATGGCGTCATAGACCTCGTGGGAGAAGTCCGCCTCGGCCTGGCGGCCATTGCGCCAGCGCTGGGGCAGGGCCTTGAGCCAGTTCAGCGCACCGCGCGGAGCCGGAGCCAGGACGTCGATGCCGGCCTGGCCCTGGAGGCGCAACCATTCGCGGATCAGGGCGGCGCGGCCCTTGGGTGAATGGATGCGTTGGCGGGTGGCCTTCCAGGACGGGCACATGGCGTCGTCGGGATCGTAGTTGTAGCAGGCACCGTTGCCGTTGCAGTGCATGGCGGTGCCGTAGCTCTGCCAGACGCGCTCGTCGAGGGTGCGGTCCAGTTCGCCTCTCAGGGGCACGCCGTCGATCTTCAGCAGCTCGGCGCCGCTGGCGAGCGGGGTGGCGATCTTGCCCGGATTGAGCTGGTTGTGTGGATCGAAGGCGCCCTTGAGTGCCTGCAGGGCAGGGTAGAGGTCGCCGAAGAAGGCCGGGGCGTATTCCGAGCGCACGCCCTTGCCGTGTTCGCCCCACAGCAGGCCGCCGTATTTCTGCGTCAGCGCGGCCACCTGGTCGGAGATCGGCCGCACCAGCGCCGCCTGGCGCGGGTCCTTGAGATCCAGCGCCGGACGTACGTGCAGCACCCCGGCGTCGACGTGGCCGAACATGCCGTATTGCAGGTTGTGGCCGTCGAGCAGGGCGCGGAATTCGGCGATGAAGTCGGCCAGGCGCTCGGGCGGTACCGCGGTGTCCTCGACGAAGGGCTGCGGACGGATCTCGCCCTGGACGTTGCCCAGCAGGCCCACCGCGCGCTTGCGCATGGTGTAGACGCGGGTCACGGCGCTGCGACCCACGGCCAGGGTGTGGCCGAGCCGCTCGACGGTGGCGTCCTGGCGCAGATGGTCGAGGAAGCCCTGGACGCGGGCATCCACGACCTCGGGATCGTCGCCACTGAATTCCACCAGGTTGATGCCCAGGGTGGGACGCTCGACGTCCTCTGGGAAATACTCCGCCACGCTGTGCCAGACGATGTCCTGCATGGCCAGCAGCAGGACCTTGGAATCCACCGTCTCGATGGACAGCGGCTTGAGTTCGATCAGGGCGCGGGCGTCGCGCAGGGCGTCCATGAAGCTGGCGTAGCGGACGTTGACCAGCACCGAATACTTGGGAATCGGCAGGACATTGAGCTTGGCCTCGGCGATGAACGCCAGGGAGCCCTCGGCGCCGCAGAGCACGCTGTTGAGATTGAAGTGGCCGTCGGGCTCGATCAGGTGCGCCAGGTCATAGCCGGTGAGGCAGCGATTGAGCTTGGGAAAGCGTGCCTCGATCAGTTCGGCCTGGTTTACGGCGATGTCCCGCGCGCAGCGGTAGACGGCCCCGGTGCGGTCTTGGCGGGCGCAGAGGGCGTCCAGCTCGGTGCCGTCCACCGGACGACTTTCCAGGCGCTCGCCACCGATCAGGTAGGCGTCCAGTTCCAGCACGTGGTTGCGGGTCTTGCCGTAGGTCACGCTGCCCTGGCCGCTGGCGTCGGTGTTGATCATCCCGCCGATGGTGGCGCGGTTGGAGGTGGACAACTCCGGGGCGAAGAACAGCCCATGGGGCCGGAGCGCGGCGTTGAGCTGGTCCTTGACCACCCCGGCCTGCACCCGCACCCAGCCCTCAGCGGCATTGATCTCGAGGATCTTGTTCAGGTGGCGGGAGAGGTCGACCACGATGCCGTGGGTGAGCGACTGGCCATTGGTGCCGGTGCCGCCGCCGCGCGGGGTGAGGACCACACCCTGGAAGCGCGACTCGCCCATCAGTTGGGCCAGGCGCTGGACGTCGGCGCTGTCCTTGGGAAAGACCGCGGCCTGCGGCAGGCGCTGGTAGATGGAGTTGTCGGTGGCCATGACCGTGCGGCTGGCATGGTCCGGTGCGATCTCACCCTGGAAGCCGCTGGCGGCGAGGGCGCTGAGGAAGTCGGTGTAGGCGGCGGCGAGGGGCGCCGGGGCCGGCAGGCGGGCGATCATGTTCATCAGGCGGGCTCTCTGGCGGCGGACGGCCGTCTCCTTCAGCGAACGAAGGAATGGCGTCGACCTTTTCTGGCTATAGTAGGCATTCTCACCACAGCGCGCCGGGGCCACAACCGAAGATTCCGTCGCCTATGCCGGAAGATCCTGAATGAATCACCGTCGCCTGACACCCTCCATGTCGCTGCTGCTGGCCTTCGAGGCGGCGGCGCGCCACGAGAGCTATACCCGGGCGGCCGAGGAGCTGTCCCTGACCCAGAGCGCCGTGGGTCGCCAGGTGCAGGCGCTGGAACAGTTGCTGGGGCTGACGCTGTTCCGCCGCGAGGGCCGGCAGATCGTGCTGACCGATGTGGGGCGCGCCTACAGCCGCGAACTGGGCCTGGCCCTGGGACAGATTCGCAGTGCCACCCTGCAGGCCATGGCCTTCGCCTCTGGCCAGGGCACCCTGCGCCTGGCGGTGCTGCCGACCTTCGGCTCCAAGTGGCTGTTGCCGCGCCTGGGCGATTTCTACGCCGCCCACCCCGGCATGCTGGTGCACCTGCATTCGCGCATCCAGGCGGTGGACTTCGCCGCCAGCGAGATCGACGCCGCCATCAGCGTCGGCAGCGGTGAGTGGCCGGGGCTTTGTGCCCATCCCTTGCAAGCCGAGCAGCTCGTCGTCATCGCCAGCCCGGCCACCCTGGCGGAATTACCGGACGCTACGCCCGCCACCCTGGCCGGGCAACTGCTGTTGGGCGTGGCCAACAATCCCCAGGCCTGGGGCGAATGGTTCCGGCACCACGAGCTACCGCACCGGGCCATGCGCCCGGGGCCGAGTTTCGAGCTGACCTCGCACCTGATCCAGGCGGTGCGCGCCGGCATCGGCATCGGCCTGGTGCCGCGGGTGCTGGTGGAAGAGGAACTGGCCCAAGGCGAGTTGCTGGCCTGCGGTCCGGTGCTGGTCAGCCGACGCAGCTATTACCTGGTCTATCCGCCGCGCAACGAAGGGCTGCCGTCGCTGCAGGCCTTTCGTCAGTGGCTGCTGGCCGAGATCAACGAAGGAGAGGGACAGCCATGAGCAAGCCGGGACAGCGGGTACTGGCCGCGCTGCGGCAGATGATTCTCTCCGGCGAACTGGCGGCGGGTGAGCGACTGGCGGAGATCCCCACCGCCGAACGCTTCGCCGTGTCGCGCATGCCGGTGCGCCTGGCCTTGCGCACCCTGGCCCAAGAGGGATTGCTGGAAAGTAGTGGCGCCCGTGGCTATCAGGTGCGGGCGCTAACGAGCGCGGATCTGGAAGGCGCGGTAGAGGTGCGCGGCGTGCTGGAAGGCCTGGCCGCGCGCCAGGCCGCCGAACGAGGCCTGGACGCCGTGACGCGCGCTACGCTGGAAGACTGCCTGCGCCGGGGTGATCGGCTGTTCGCCAAGGGGTGCGTGCTGCTGGAGGACCTGGAGGAATACCACGAGCTCAATCGGGCCTTTCACCAGGCCATCGTCGCGGCCAGCGGCAATCCGGCCATCGCCCTGGCCCTGGGGCGTCATGAGCATCTGCCTTTCGCCTCGGTGAGCGCCCTGGCGGTGGATGCCGGAAATCTCGACCGTGAATACCGCCGCTTCAACTTCGCCCATCTGCAGCACCATGCGGTGTTCGACGCCCTGGTGCGCGGCCAGGGCGCGTGCGCCGAGGGCATCATGCGCGAGCACGCCCAGGCGACCCTGGGGTATGCACGGTGGTTTGGTGGGGAAGAGGGTGAGACGGGGGCGCTGAAGGTGCTGGTGTAGAGCGGACCCTCACCCCGGCCCTCTCCCAAGGGGAGAGGGGGAGTAAGAACCTGTTCACGATCTGCTGCGCGTCGGCCAAACGGCGTTGAAAATGCCTTCGGAATGCTCATTTACCACTTGTAACTGCGCTTCCTCAGCTATTTTCGTGGGGCCGCCTAGGCCTTGTTTGGCTCTAGCTCGCGAGATCGTGAACAGGTTCTAGGGTGGGCTCGGTTTGTCAGAGATCCAGCACCAACCGCTCGCCCTTGGCGCGGGAGCAGCAGGGGGTGAAGCGGTCATTGGCGGCGTGCTCGGCTGCGGAGAGAAAGAGGTCGCGGTGCTCGGGTTCGCCGGCCAGCACCGGGGTCAGGCAGGTGCCGCAGAGGCCCTGGCCACAGGAGACCGGCAGGACGACACCCAGGTCAGCCAGAACCTCGACCACGCTGCGTTCGGCCGGTACCTGCACGCGGCGACCGCTGCGCGCCAGTTCCACCTCGAAGGGTCTTTGCTCGCCCTGAACGGCGGGATCGGCGGCGAAGTACTCCCGATGGATCTGCCCGGGTTGCCAGCCCTGGGCCTGGGCGGCGTCCACCACCGCGGCCATGAAACCGGCCGGCCCGCAGACATAGAGGTGGTCGTCCGGTGCCGCCGGACCGAGCAGGTGCTGGAAGTTGGGGCGTAGCGCCGGATCGTGCTGGTCGAAGTGCACCTTGACCCGATCGGCATAGGGCCGCGCCTTGAGCCAGGGGATGAAGGCCGCATGCTCGCGGTCCCGCACCAGGTAGCGCAGCTGGAAGTGAGCGCCTAGCCGATGGAGCTGTTCGGCCATGGCCAGGATCGGCGTGATGCCGATGCCGCCGGCCAGCAGTTGGGTGCGGCGCGCAGTGGGGACCAGGGCGAAGAGATTACGCGGCTCGCTCGCCTGGAGGTGGTCACCCACCTGCAGCCGATGCATGGCCTGGGAGCCGCCGCGGGAGTCGGCGACGAGCAGCACGGCGATGCGGTAGTGGGTCGGTGCGGGCTCGGGCGCGCTGCAGAGCGAGTAGTGGCGCACCAGGCCGTCGCCCAGGGTGATCTCCAGATGGGCCCCGGCGGCGAAGCCGGGTAGGGGGCCGCCGTCGGCCCGGGCCAGGTCGAAGGCCAGGACGGTGGGGGCCTCGCGCTGCACGGCGGTGACGATCAGATCGAGCATGAGGAGTCTCCTAGGCGATCTGCCGGACCGGGATGCCGGTGGCGGCCTGTTCGGCGGCCAGCAGGCGGTCGATGATCTGCCGCGACTGCACGCCGCCGGCATCGATGTTGAGCTTGAGCAGGCCGCGCTCGGGATAGCGCAGCAGGTTCTGCTGCTGGCGTTCGAGCATTTCCAGGTCTTCGCTGAAGATCCTGCCCTGGCCCTCGCGGATGCTGGCGGTGAGTTCGGCGTCCTCCGGCTTGAAGTTGCGCGCCATGCCCCAGAAGTACCAGATGGAGGTCTCGGTTTCGGGGGTGATGAAGTCCACCACCACGCTGGCGGCCTTGACCGCGGCCGGAGCGTGGTAGCCACCATGACCGGCATGGGCCACGCCCACCTCGATCATCACGTGGCTGGGCGGGGTGAAGCGGCAGATCTGCCAGCGATCCACCGGAACGTCGTCGGCCAGGCCGTTGCCGCGCAGGGCCATGCGCCAGAAGGGCGGGGCGGAGATGTTTTCCATGTGCCGGCTGGTGATGACCTCGTCGCCTTCGACGCGGGTGGCCGGCGGCGCCTCGTCGATCTCCTTCTGGCCGATGCTGGAAGCGTGGACATAGGTCTCGTGGGTGAGATCCATGAGGTTGTCGATCATCAGCCGGTAGTCGCACTGGATGTGATAGAGGCCACCGCCATAGGCCCAGTCGGGGCTCTCGGCCCATTCCAGGTGGGGGATCAGCGCGGGCTCGGCCTTGGCCTGGTCGCCCGGCCAGACCCAGACGAAGCCGTAGCGTTCGACGACGGCATAGGGGCGCACCGCGGGAAAGACCCCGACCCGCTGGCCCGGCATGCCGAGGGTCTTGCCGCCGCAGCCCATCTCCAGGCCGTGGTAGCCGCAAACCAGGGTGCCGTCGCGGACGAAGCCCAGGGACAGCGGCGCGCCACGGTGCGGGCAGAAGTCTTCCAGGGCCACCACCTGGCCGTTGGCATCACGACAGAAGACCAGGGGTTCGCCGCAGATCTGGCGACCCAGGGGTTTGTCCTGCACTTCGTCGGGGGTACAGGCGACGTACCAGGCGTTCTTCGGGTACATGAGCGGGACCTCTTGTTGTTGTTCATTGGATCCAATAGTTATGAGGCTTAACCTTTCCTGTCAATGTGATTCTGTGGCAAAGGCGTCTATCAGGACGAATGGCGTCGCTATCTCCTCTGCTATTGGATCCTGTCTGCCGGATCATCCCCATCGCTCATCGCTATCGTTCAAGCTCGGCAAAATAGTTAATTGACATAACTAAATGCTCGGCGTAGCTTCTATTCCATACCCCAAACAACAAGAGGCACACGCCATGAGCAGCTACGACGGACGCTGGCAGACGGTCAAGGTGGACATCGAGGACGGTATCGCCTGGGTGACGCTCAACCGCCCTGAGAAACGCAACGCCATGAGTCCCACCCTCAACCGCGAGATGGTCGAGGTATTGGAGACCCTGGAGCAGGACGCCAGCGCCGGCGTGCTGGTGCTGACCGGTGCCGGCGATGCCTGGACCGCGGGCATGGACCTCAAGGAATACTTCCGCGAGACCGATGCCGGCCCCGAGATTCTGCAAGAGAAGATTCGCCGCGACGCCTCTCAGTGGCAGTGGAAGCTGTTGCGCATGTACGCCAAGCCGACCATCGCCATGGTCAATGGCTGGTGCTTCGGCGGTGGCTTCAGCCCGCTGGTGGCCTGCGACCTGGCCATCACCGCCGACGAGGCCACCTTCGGCCTGTCCGAGATCAACTGGGGCATCCCGCCGGGCAACCTGGTGAGCAAGGCCCTGGCCGACACCGTTGGCCATCGCACCGCTCTCTACTATGTGATGACCGGCAAGACCTTCAGCGGTCCCGAGGCGGCGGCCATGGGCCTGGTCAACCAGAGCGTGCCGCGCGATCGGTTGCGCGAGGTGACCATCGCCCTGGCGCGGGAGCTGCTGGACAAGAATCCGGTGGTGCTGCGCGCCGCCAAGGTCGGCTTCAAGCGTTGCCGCGAACTGACCTGGGAGCAGAACGAGGACTACCTCTATGCCAAGCTCGACCAGTCGCGCCTGCAAGATCCGGAGGGCGGTCGCGAACAGGGCATGAAGCAATTCCTCGACGAGAAGAGCATCAAGCCGGGCCTACAGACCTACAAGCGCTGAAGCGCCACTGCCCACACGTACAACAACAAGAGGTAGCGTCATGGTCGAGGTATCCCTGCTCATCGGCGGCGCCAGCCGCCCGGCCGGTGACGGTCGTAGCTATCAACGTCGCCATCCGGTGACCGGCGCGGTGGTCTCCACGGTGGCCGCTGCCACCCTGGACGATGCCGATGCCGCGGTGGCGGCGGCCCAGGTCGCCTATCCTGCCTGGGCGGCGCTGCCGCCGGGTGAGCGCCGTCGCCGATTGCTGGCGGCGGCTGACGGCTTGGCCGCGCGCAGTGGCGAATTCGTCGCCCTGGCCGGGGAGACCGGCGCCATGGCCAACTGGTACGGCTTCAACGTGCACCTCGCGGCCAACATGCTGCGCGAGGCGGCGGCCATGACCACCCAGATCCAGGGTGAGGTCATTCCGTCCGACGTACCCGGCAGCTTCGCCATGGCGCTGCGCCAGCCCTGCGGCGTGGTGCTCGGTATCGCGCCCTGGAATGCCCCGGTGATCCTCGGCACCCGTGCCCTGGCCATGCCCCTGGCCTGTGGCAACACCGTGGTGCTCAAGGCATCCGAGCAAAGCCCGGGCGTGCACCGGCTGATCGGCCAGGTGCTGCAGGACGCCGGGCTGGGTGACGGCGTGGTCAACGTCGTCACCAACGCCCCGGAAGATGCCCCGGCCATCGTCGAGCGGCTGATCGCCAACCCGGCGGTGCGGCGGGTCAACTTCACCGGCTCCACCCGGGTCGGCCGCATCGTCGGCGAGCTGGCGGCGCGCCATCTCAAGCCGGCCGTGCTGGAGCTGGGCGGCAAGGCGCCGCTGCTGGTGCTGGACGATGCCGACCTGGATGCCGCGGTCGCCGCGGCGGCCTTCGGTGCCTACTTCAACCAGGGACAGATCTGCATGTCCACCGAGCGCCTGCTGGTGGACGGCCGGATCGCCGACGCCTTCGTCGAACGCCTGGCGGCCAAGGTGCGCACCCTCAAGGCGGGCGATCCCAACGCACCCGATTCGGTGCTGGGCTCCCTGATCGACGCCAGCGCCGGCACGCGCATCAAGGCGCTGATCGATGACGCCCTGGGCAAGGGCGCGCGCCTGGTCTGCGGCGGCGAGCTGGAGGGCAGCATCCTGCAGCCGACGCTGCTGGATGGCGTCACCGCCGAGATGAAGCTCTATGCCGAGGAATCCTTCGGACCGGTCGCGGTGGTGATCCGTGCCGAGGGTGACGAAGCCCTGCTGTGCCTGGCCAACGATTCCGAATTCGGGCTCTCGTCGGCCATCTTCAGCCGCGACACCGCCCGTGCCCTGGCACTGGCCCAGCGGGTGGAGAGCGGCATCTGCCACATCAACGGCCCCACGGTGCACGACGAGGCGCAGATGCCCTTCGGCGGCGTCAAGGCCAGCGGTTATGGCAGCTTCGGCTCGCGGGCGTCCATCGACCATTTCACCCAGTTGCGCTGGGTGACGCTGCAGACGGGGCCGCGCCACTACCCGATCTAGTTTTCCTTAATTAAGGCTTGTTTGAAAAGTCGCCGAACGAAGGTTAGGCAGGGCAAAAATCAGCGAGGAGGCGGATCGGACTCGCGCTCGAGTTTACGAATGGTAAATGAGCATTGCGACGGGGCCGCCCAGGCCGGGCTGGCGATCCAGCTGATTTTTAACGCAGCATCACCGATGCGCAGGCACTTTTCAGACAAAGCCTAGTGTGGTGTTTCAGAAGTTCGCGCAAGAATTGGCGAGTGATTTTTAGGTCCTGGCTAGGCGCCGCGACGAGTCATAGCAGAGCTATGGCGAGGAGTGGCAACGCCGCCAGGGCCGAAAAAGCGCCGCCAAAATTGTGTAGATAACTTCTGAAACACCACACTAGCTCCTGTCGCGACAACAATAAGAGGCGCCTCCTGGCGCCAGCCCAGAGGAGAATTCACGGTGAGCCATGTCACGCAAACCCGCGCGCCTGCGGATCGGTCGCTGCGCTATCGACCGGTCGCCCTGGGGCACCCCGGCGTCCAGGTGGAAGAGCGGGATGGATTGCTCTACATGACATCCCAGGAAGCCTTGGCGCCCTTGCCGGACCGGCTGTTGGATCGCCTGGTGCACTGGGCCAGCGTGGCGCCCACGCGGACCTTCTTCGCTGCCCGGCAAGCCGGCGGCGCCTGGCGCGAATTCTCCTACGGCGAGATGCTGCAGCGGGTGCGCCAGCTGGCCGCCGCGCTGCTGGAGTTCGGCCTCTGTGCCGAGCGCCCGCTGGCGATTCTCTCCGGCAACGATCCCGAACACCTGCAACTGGCCATGGCGGCGCTCTATGCCGGCATTCCGTTCTGCCCGGTATCGCCCGGCTACTCGCTGCTGTCCCAGGACCACGCCAAGCTGCGCCATGTCTGCGGCCTGCTGCAGCCAGGACTGGTGTTCGTCAGCGACGGCCCGGCCTTCCAGAAGGCGCTGGATGCCGTGCTGCCCGCCGACGTACCGGTGATCGCGACCCGCGGCCAGGTACAGGGCCGCGGCACCCTGGCCTTCGCGACGCTGCTCGCCCGCGGTGAACTGGCGGCGGCCGAGCGCGCCTTCGCCGCCACCGGGCCGGACAGCATCGCCAAGTTCCTCTTCACCTCCGGCTCCACCAAGTTGCCCAAGGCCGTGACCACCACCCAGCGCATGCTCTGCGCCAACCAGCAAATGCTCTTGCAGACCTTCCCGGTATTCAGCGAGGAACCGCCGGTGCTGGTGGACTGGCTGCCCTGGAGCCACACCTTCGGCGGCAGCCATAACCTGGGGATCGTGCTCTACAACGGCGGCACCTTCTATCTGGACGAAGGCAAGCCGACGTCCCAGGGCTTCGGCGAGACCCTGCGCAACCTGCGCGAGGTTTCACCCACCGCCTACCTGACGGTGCCGCGCGGCTGGGAAGAACTGGCCAATGCCCTGGAGCGCGACGCCGAGCTGCGTGAGCGCTTCTTCGCCCGCATGCGGCTGTTCTTCTTCGCCGCGGCGGGGCTGTCGCAAAGCGTCTGGGATCGCCTGGACCGCATCGCCGAGGCCCACTGCGGCGAACGCATCCGCATGATGGCTGGCCTGGGCATGACCGAGGCCTCGCCCAGTTGCACCTTCACTACCGGGCCACTGTCGGTGGCCGGCTACGTCGGGGTGCCGGCACCGGGCTGTGAACTCAAGCTGGTGCCGGTGGACGGCAAGCTGGAAGGGCGCTTTCGGGGTCCACACATCATGCCCGGCTACTGGCGCGATCCGGTGCAGACCGCCGCCTGCTTCGACGAGGAAGGTTTCTACTGCTCGGGCGATGCGCTCAAGCTGGTCGACCCGGCCAATCCGCAGCTGGGCCTGATGTTCGATGGCCGCATCGCCGAGGACTTCAAGTTGTCGTCCGGGGTGTTCGTCAGCGTCGGTCCGCTGCGTAACCGGGCGGTGCTGGAGGGGACGCCGCTGGTGCAGGACGTGGTAGTGGCCGCGCCGGATCGGGAGTGTCTGGGACTGCTGGTCTTCCCGCGCCTGGCGGACTGCCGGCAACTGGCCGGGCTCGACGACGGCGCCGACGCCGCCACGGTACTGGCCAGCGCGCCGGTACAGCAATGGTTCGCCGCTTGGCTGGGGCGCCTCAACCGCGACGCCTCGGGCAACGCCAGCCGCCTGGAATGGATCGCCCTGCAGGAAGAGCCGCCGTCCGCCGACCGTGGTGAGATCACCGACAAGGGCTCGCTCAACCAGCGCAGCGTTCTGACCTATCGGGCGGAGCGGGTCGCGGCCTGCTACCAGGGCACGGCGCCACTGTTGATTCGGGCGTGAGTGGGGGAGTTGGGTGTCCCTCACCCCAACCCTCTCCCTGAGGGATAGGAAGCGCTAGGGCGTGTGCCTGACAGCGGGTGCGGCTGCCGTAGGTGGTGGTCGCGTGCGGCGCCCAACCAGGGGGGCGGTGGCTGATACCACCGCTCTCCCCGACCTTCTTCCAGGAGGGGAAGGGTGCTCAACCCTTGCGTGACTTGGTCGTCGCGCCGGTGCCGTACAGGGGTTTGCCGCCCAGGCTGCGGGTCAGTTCATCCGCGGCCTTGCGCAGCACCTCGTATAGGGTTTCGGCGCGTTCCAGGCTGAGGCGGTTCGCCGGGCCCGATATCACGATGGCGCCCAGCAGCTCTTCCTGGGCGTCGTAGATGGGCAGGGCCAGGGAAGAGGCGTGCGGGTCCGTGGCGCCACAGGAGTAGTAGGGGGTGATCCCGGCCTTGGCCACCTCGTAGGGGGTCTGCAGCGCCAGGGCGCCGGCTGCCTTGTCCATCGGCCGCATGTCGCCGGGCTGCAGGTGCAGGCGCAGGCGGTGCGGGGAATTCACCCGGTACTGGCAGAGGCGGTAGGCTCCGTGCCTGACGTAGTAGGAGGCGGTTTCCCCGCTTTCCTCGGTGAGCTGATGCAGACGCGGCATGATGTGGCGGCCGACGTCGTGGGAATCCTGGTAGACGGCATTGAGGCGTACCACCTCGCTGGCCAGGATGTAGTTGCCATCGGCGAGCCGGGTGACCAGGCCGTATTTCTCCAGCGACACCACCAGACGCATGATGGTGCTCTTGATCAAGCCGGTGCGGCTGGCCAGTTCGGCGAGGCTCAAGGCGGCGTCGCCGACGCGAAAGGCGGTGAGAACGGTCAAGACGCGGTCAGCGGAAGCGACGCCGGAAACGCCTGGGCGAGGACGGGTGGTGTTCAAGCTCAAGTTCCTGAATGGGCAGCTATCCGCACATTATCCGCTAGCGTCCGTGCAGCGCATAGAGAGTCGCACCTGTCAGCCGCTCGGGCTGCCTGCTGGCGCGTCACCCGATTGGGTCTGGATGTTGCTCGGCTGCTCAGGCGCCGACCGAACGAGGCTCCACCTGGGTGACGCTCCCGATCTGGCTTTATCGATAAAAAGAAAATTACATTCTGAAAATTTAAGGGAGCCTTTTGGCTGGTCGGCCTTCCGCCGGGCCTGAAGTCCTATTGAGCGAGTATCTGTCTTTTCTGGTTACGATTTCTCTGAGCATCGCCCGGTCTGTTGGCTCGTTTATGAAACGGCATTGCATTATCTTGGTTTCGCAGGGAGAGTCCTTGTCGGCGTATCCGCGCAGGGACACCGCTGGCCAGGGCGCCCGATGCCTCGGGTGTGCCCGACGCGGTGACCCGCCATTCCAAGAAGAACAACAGAGAGCCATCCATGACCAAGACCGCGAGCGCTTTAGTAGCCTCTTTCCTGGCGCTGTCCCTAAACCCCGTCACGGCACACGCCGCCTGGCCGGAAGATCGGCCCATCGAATTCCTGGTCGCCTATGCCCCTGGTGGCAGCACCGATATCATGGCGCGCGCGATGCAGCCCTATCTCGAGAAGCGCCTGGGCGCGAAGATCGTCATCGTCAACCGGCCCGGCGCGGCGGGTGAGATCGCCTATACCATGCTGAGCAAGGCGAAACCCGATGGCTACACCTTCGCCTTCATCAATACCCCCGGCTTCCTGAGCACACGGGTCCAGCGCAAGGTGGGTTACGACCCGGCGAAGATCCGCCCGGTGGCGCGCATCGTCGATGATCCCACGGTGCTGGCGGTCCCCAAGGATTCCACCTACAAGACCCTGGCGGATTTCACCGCGGCCGCCAAGGCCGCACCTGGCAAGTTCTCGGTCGGCACCTCCGGCGTCGGCACGGATGACCACCTGATGATGGTGGAGCTGCAACAGCTGACCGACATCAAGCTCACCCACGTGCCCTTCAGTGGCGCCTCCGAATCCCGCACCGCCCTGATGGGTGGCCATATCAGCGCGGCGGGCCAGAACATCAGCGAGATGAACGCGGACGACGACTTCCGCGTCCTCGCGCAGTTTTCCGCCGAGCGCATGCCCCAGCAGCCCGATCTCCCCACCGCCAAGGAGCAGGGCGTCAACTTGGTTATGACCTCCGAACGGGGCATCGCCGCGCCGTCCGGGGTGCCCGAGGCCATCGAGCAGCGCATGGCGCAGGCGGTGAAGGAGGTCATCGAGGATCCGGCCTTCGTCAAACAGGCCCAGGACCTGTCGCTGCCGCTGGCCTATCTGTCCGGTGAGGACTGGGCCGCCCAGATGCCGGCGCAGCTCGCGGGCTACCAGAAGCTGTGGAGCGTCTCTCCATGGGTGCAGTGACGCGCGGCAATCGTCCCGACTTGCTCGCCAGTGCCCTCTTCATCGGCCTGGGGGCGCTGGTGCTCTGGTCGTCGAAGGACCTGCCGTTCGGCAGCGCGGCCATGATGGGGCCAGGCTATCTGCCGGTATTGGTCGGCTCGCTGGTGATCATCCTCGGCGTCGTCATCGGCCTGCTGGGCCTGTGGCAGCACGCGGAGTCCATCGGCGCCGTGCAGCTCAGACCCTTGCTGATCCTGCTGGCCTCCGTCGGGGGCTTCGCCCTGGCGGCCGAGTATGCCGGCTTCATCGTCGCGGCGGCCGGGCTGGTGATCTTCGGCAGCCTGGCCGACCGCGAGTGGCGGCTGCGCGAGGTATTGATCTCCAGCGTGGTGCTGACCCTGTTCGGCGTGCTGGTCTTCATCTACGGGCTGGATGTCCAAATGCGGGTAGGGCCTTTCTGATGGAGATCTTCGACGCGCTCTACCTGGGCTTCTCCGAAGCCATGAGTCCGACCAACCTGGCGTTCTGCCTGATCGGGGCCCTGCTCGGGACGCTGATCGGCGTGCTGCCGGGCATCGGGCCCACGGCCACGGTGGCGATCCTGTTGCCGATCACCTATTTCCTGCCACCGCTGGCCGCCCTGATCATGCTGGCCGGCATCTTCTACGGCGCCCAGTATGGTGGCTCGACCACGGCGATCCTGGTCAATCTGCCGGGTGAGGCCTCGGCCGTGGTCACGGCGCTGGACGGCCATGCCATGGCCAAGCGCGGGCGGGCGGGGGCAGCGCTCGCCACCGCTGCCCTGGCGTCCTTCTTCGCCGGAACCGTCGCCACCGTGGCCCTGGCGGTGGCCGGGCCCGTGCTGTCGCGCTTCGCCCTGTCCTTCGGGCCGGCGGAATACGTGGCGCTGACCGTGTTCGGTCTGCTGGCGGCGACCATCCTGGCCAGCGGCTCGGTGATCAAGGCGGTCGGCATGGTCTGCCTGGGACTGCTGCTCGGCATGGTGGGCATGGATGTCAGCAGTGGCACCACGCGCCTGACCTTCGGTTCCACTGACCTCTACGACGGCATCGATTTCGTGGTGATCGCGGTGGGCCTGTTCGGCATCGCCGAGATCGCCGTCAACCTCGAATCCCGCGAAGCCCGTGGCACCCTCGCCGGCAAGATCACCCGGTTGTGGCCCACCCGCGAGGACTTCCGCAGGGCCTGGCCGGCCACCTTGCGCGGTACGGCCCTGGGCACCTTCCTGGGCGTATTGCCCGGCGGCGGTGCGACCCTGAGCGCCTTCAGTGCCTATTCGCTGGAAAAGAAGGTCTCGAAGACGCCGGAGCGGTTCGGCACCGGGATGGTGGAGGGCGTCGCCGCGCCGGAGTCGGCCAACAATGCGGGCGCCCAGTCGTCCTTCATCCCGTTGCTGACCCTGGGCATTCCCTCCAACTCGATCATGGCCATGATGCTCGGCGCCATGATGATCCATGGCATCACCCCCGGGCCTTCGGTGATCACCAACCAGCCGGCGTTGTTCTGGGGGCTGATCGCCAGCATGTGGATCGGCAACCTGATGCTGCTGGTCATCAACCTGCCGCTCATCGGCGTCTGGGTGCGGCTGCTGCAGGTGCCCTATCGGCTGCTGTTCCCGGCCATCCTGCTGTTCTGCTGCGTCGGGGTCTATAGCGTCAACAACCGTGGCTTCGACGTCGCCCTGGTGATCATCTTCGGCCTGCTGGGCTATCTGTTCCGCAAGGCCAGGTGCGAACCGGGCCCGCTGCTGCTGGGCTTCGTCCTCGGGCCCTTGCTGGAAACCAACCTGAGGCGCGCCTTGCTGATCTCCCAGGGTGATCCGGCCGTGCTGGTCCAGCGGCCGATCAGCGCTACCCTGTTCGCCGCCTCCGCCATCCTGCTGGTGATGATGGTGCTGCCGGCCTTTCGCCGGAAGCGGGAGGAAGCCTTCCAGGAGGAAGAGGCCTGAGCGGGGAGGGGGCGACGGGCTGCGCTCGCCCCCTGTCGTGGCGCTAGCGGCAGGCGACGTCGAAGGCCTGGGCGATGGTGTCGAGCAAGGCGTTCTCGGAGTCCTGCTTGCGCCGTGCCAGGGCGAGCTGGCGAGTGGGCGCCGCGGCGCCGAGGGAGACCTCCCGTATCTCATAGGGACCCAGGTGTTCCGGGCGCAGCCGCGGCAGCACCGAGACGCCCAGACCCAGGCCGACCATGGCGATGATGGCGTCGGCGCTGGGGACGTCGAGCAAGGCCTCGCACTGGGGCACCAGGCCGTCGACGAAGCGGGCCGCCAGGCGACCGACCACCAATTTGCGGTCCAGCCTGATCCAGGGATAACGCCGCAGATAAGCCTCGGGCGCCAGGGGAGCGAGCTGCGCTGGCACCACCAGTACCAGGGGTTCGCGGAGCAGGTCATGCCAATGCAGCCGGGCCGAGCCGCCGCCCGGTGGTCTGACCAGGATGGCGGCATCCAGGCGGTCCGCTTTCAGGGCGGCGATCAGTTCGGGCGTATTGTGCCGTTCCAGTTGCAGGGTGATGCCGGGGGCGCGCCGCTGCAGTTCGGCGACCGCCCTGGGCAGCAGCGTGGTCAGGATCGAACCCGTCACCCCGAGACGGACGCGACCGGTCAGCGGCTGGGCGCGCTGATTGCGCAGCTTCTCAAGATCGGCCAGCGGCCGGGCCATGGTGTCGAGCAATCGTCGGGCGAAGCCGGTGGCCTGCACCGCCCGACCCGACCGATCGAACAGTGACTGGCCGAAGTAAGCCTCGAGCTGCTTGATCTGCAGGCTGACCGCACTGGGGGTCAGGTTCACCGCTTCCGCGGCGGCGGCGAAGGAGCCGCGCTCCACCGCCGCCTGCAGAGTCAGGAAGGCTTCGATCTTCATGAGTTTTTCTCGTCTTTGGAGCGACGAAGAATAACTTTTCTTGGCGGGTCGAGCGCCTAGGATGGCCAAAACGACCAGGCCAGTGGCATGAACCAGACGAGCAGACTGCAAGACTATCCCTTGGCGTCCCACACGCTGCCCAAGGGCAGTGGTGGCTACCGGATACCCCGGCGCCTGCGCGCCATCCTGTCCCTCGATGATTTCGAGGCGGCCGCCCGCCGCCACCTCCCCAAGCCGCTCTTCGCCTATGTCAGCGGCGGCGCGGAACAGGAGAAGTCGTTGCACGGCAACCGCGCGGGCTTCGATCGTTATGCCTGGGTGCCCCGCGCCTTCACTGATACCTCGACGCGTAGCCTCGAAACGACCCTCCTGGGGCAGCGCTATGGCGCCCCCTTCGGGATCGCGCCCATGGGCATCAGCGCACTCACCGCCTTCGAGGGGGACCTCATCCAGACCCGGGCGGCCAGGGAAGCCAATATCCCGGCGATCATGAGCGGTTCCTCCCTGCTGCCCATGGAGGCGGTGATCCGGGAGAATCCGGACGCCTGGTTCCAGGCCTATGTACCCGGCGAGGATGCCAGGATCCTGGCCCTGCTCAACCGCGTGCGACACGCCGGCTTCAAGACGCTGGTCATCACCGCCGATGTGCCGGTGTCGGCCAATCGCGAGAATCTGATCAGGGCGGGCTTTTCCACGCCGCTCAAGCCGGATCTGCACCTGGCCTGGGAAGGCCTCACCCATCCGCGTTGGTTGCTCGGTACCGCCCTGAGGACCCTGCTGCGACGGGGCATGCCGCACTTCGAGAACGCCGGCGTGGGCCGCGGCGCGCCCATCGTGTCGGCCAAGGTGATGCGCGATTTCGGCGCCCGCGATCACCTGAGTTGGCGGCACCTGGAGCTGATCCGCCGCCACTGGCCAGGCACCCTGGTGGTCAAGGGCATCCTCGCGCCGGAAGATGCCGTGCGCGCCAGGGAGGTCGGCGCGGAGAGCGTCATCGTTTCCAACCATGGTGGGCGCCAGCTGGACGGCAGCGTCGCGCCCCTCGCCATCCTGCCGCAGGTGGTCAAGGCGGTCGGGCCGGACTATCCGGTGATGATCGACAGCGGCTTTCGCCGCGGCGGCGACATCCTCATGGCCCTCGCCCTGGGTGCCGCCTTCGTGTTCGTCGGTCGACCGATGAACTATGCCGGCGCCGTGGGCGGCCAGCCGGGCATCAAGCATGCGATCGGCATCCTGGCCACCGAGCTGTCGCGCAACATGGCGCTGTTGGGTATCCAGAGTCCCGGCGCCGTCCGTCGCGACAGCCTCAGGATCGTGCGGTAACCACGGCTGATCAGCTATTTAATGAAAGCCGGTAGGTGTCCATCGCCGTGCCACTGAACAGGGCTTCACGGTCGGTCTGACGCCAACCCTGGGTCAGGCGCTTGAAGGCATTCCACAGTACCCCATAGGAGAACATGCCCTTGTCCACGGGGAAGTTGCTTTCGAACAGGCAGCGCTCGGCGCCGAAGGCTTCCACGCAGGTCAGCACATAGGGTCGCCACAGGTCCGCCAGTTCGGCCGAGGTGGGCGGCATGGCCCTTTCATCCAAGGCGAAGCCGCCGACCTTCATGCCCAGGCCGCCCAGCTTCAGGCGCAGGTTGCTGCAGCGTGCCAGTTCCCGGATGGCCAGGGACCAGGTCTGGAAGACCTCCCGGCGCTGCTGTGCATAGGGGCCGGCGCCCAGGGGGCCGCCGAAATGATCGAGCACCATGGGCTGGTCGGGGAATTTCCGGGCGAGGGCGAGCACCTCGTCGAGCTGGGTGTGGTATGCCCAGATGTCCAGCGACAGATCATGGCGGGCGAGACAGGCCACCCCAGCATGGAAGCGCTCATCCATGAGGATGCCCGCCGGCGGTGGCCGCGGATTGGACACCAGCCGCGGATCGGCATGCCAGGCGGTGGCGTTGCGGATGCCGCGTAGCCGCCCGCCACTGCGCGCCTGCATCTCTTCCAGGACCGGGATGACGCCCTCGCCCTGGCAGAGATCGGCGCCGGCGACGACGGCGGCGCAGAGCCGGCTCTCGCCGTACAGACCGCTGGCGCTCTGGGCCGCCACCCCGGCGGCGAATTCCACTTCGCCCACGGCATCGAAGGGTGCGGCGCGATCCGCGCTGTACATCGACCGGCACTGCACATAGACCGAGGCCAGGATGCGATGACCACCGCTGGTATCCGCCAGGTACTCGGGCAGCAGATAGCGCTGGCCGGGGCGGTCCCAGAGGTGGTGGTGGGCATCGACGATGGGCAGCTCGGGCTCCAGGATCTGCTCCTGGACCTGGGCCAGCCAGGCCTCGCGTACCGGAGCGTGAGGAGAAGCCGGGACATCAGCCATGACGACGGCTCCTGGTGCTAATCTTGGCGATTGGCACGCGGCGGCTCAATTCTGCATGCCCCAGCGGCGCACCGTGAGCACCTCTATGCTGCGGAACACCAGGCCTTCCACCACCAGGCCGATGATGATCACCATCAGCAGGCCGGCGAAGACATTGGAGGTCTCCAGGGCGTTGCGGTGCTGGAAGACGTACCAGCCCAGGCCGCCTGAGTTGCCGGAGACACCGAAGACCAGTTCGGCGGCGATCAGGGTACGCCAGGCGAAGGCCCAGCCGATCTTCAGGCCGGCGAGGATCGAGGGCACCGCCGCCGGGATCAGTACCTTAGCCACCAGCCGAATGCCGCGCAGGCCGTAGTTGCGCCCGGCCATGCGCTGGGTCTGGCTGACCGAGAGGAAGCCCGAGTAGGTGTTGAGCGCCACCGCCCAGAGCACCGAGTGGACGATGACCAGCATCAGGCTCTGCACGCCGAGGCCGAACCAGAGCATGGCCAGCGGCAGGATGGCGATGGCCGGCAGCGGATTGAACATGGCGGTGAGGGTGGCGAGGATGTCGGTACCCACCCGGGTGGATACCGCCAGGGTGGTCAGCAGCATGGCCAGGGCGATGGCCAGGCCATAGCTCACCATCAACACCTTGAGCGAGCTGAGCACGGCGAGGGGCAGGGCGCCATTGAGCAGATCGGTCCACAGCGCCACGACGGTGTCGCTGAAGGTCGGGAACATCAGGGCGTTGTCCAGATAGCGGGCATAGACCTCCCAGATGATGGCCAGGGCGACCAGTACCAGGGTGCGGCGCACGCCGGCCTGGGCGAACAGACGCTCGGCCAGGCCCAGGCGGCGGGCGATGTCGCCGACCTGGCCGGGGGCGATGGGGGTGTACTCGATATCCGGGCGCGGTTGCAGGATGACGGCGGGCTTAGTCATGGGCGGTCTCGCTGGCATTGGGGCCGAACAGCATCTGGCTGATGCGCTGGTGGAAGGCGGTGAAGCCGGCGGCGCCCTGCTGGCGGAAGCCGTACTGGCTGGCATCGAGTTCGGCACGGACCTGGCCGGGATGGGGGCTGAGCACCAGGATGCGCGAGCCGAGCAGGATGGCCTCCTCGATGGAGTGGGTGACGAACATCAGGGTGAAGGGTGACTGCTCCCAGAGTCCGAGCAACTCCTCCTGCATGCGCCGCCGGGTGAGGGCGTCGAGGGCGGCGAAGGGTTCGTCCATCAGCAGGATGGCCGGCTCCATGGCCAGGGCGCGGGCGATGGCCACGCGCTGCTTCATGCCGCCGGAGAGCTGGTGTGGATAGGCATCGACGAACTTCTCCAGGCCGACCTTGACCGCGGCGGTCCGGGCGCGGTCGCGCAGTTCCTTGGCGGGGAAGCGACGGGTTTCCTGAAGCGGGAAGAGGATGTTGCCCAGCACCGTCTTCCAGGGCATCAGCTGGTCGAACTCCTGGAACACCATCATGCGATCCGGGCCGGGTTCGCGGACGTCCTGGCCGTTGAGACGGATATGGCCCGCCGCCGGTTCGAGAAAGCCGGCGACGCTCTTGAGCAGGCTGGATTTCCCACAGCCCGAGGGGCCGAGCAGGATGAACCTGTCGTATTCGCGGACTTCGAAGGACACCTGATGGGTGGCGGTGATCAGCTGTTCGCGGGTCTTGTACTGGAGGGTGACCTCGTCCACCTGCAACAGGCAGGCGGCGTTGGCGGGGGTGGCGACGGGCGACTGATTGGCTGCGGTGTTCATGTCAGTTGCCCTCGCCCTTGGCCACGGGATCGAAGAAGACCTGTTGCCAGCGCTGGGGGGCTTCCTTGAGGGCGCCGGTGCTGACCATGAAGTTGGCCAGCGCCATGACGCCGATGGGCTGCACCGACCACTCGCTACTGACGCCGCGCAGCATGTCCTCCACCTGGTCGAGGCTCAGGCTGGAAGGCTCGGACTGCAGGAAGAGTTCGGCGGCCTTGCGCGGCTCGGCCCTGATGAAATCCTGGGCCTGGCCGATGGCGGCGACCACCGCGGCGCTCAGTCCCGGATTGCGCTTGACGAACTTGCCGGTGGTGGTGAGCACCCCGCTGGTCATGCGCATGTCCAGTTCCTTGGCAAAATCGAAGAGCTTGGTGACCTTCGGGTCCTTGGCCAGCAGGTAGCTGTAGGGGTTGGGGCCGATATAGCCGGTGATCCCGGCCTTGTTGAGCAGGCTGGCGGTGGCGTCCGGATGGGGCAGCGCGACCATCAGGTTGTCCAGTCGATGCGCCTGACCCGGGCCGAAGGTACGCTCGGCGGCCATCTGCAAGAGCAGGGCCTGCTGGCCGGTGGGGGAGCTCACGGCTATCTTCTGGTCGGGCTTGAAGTCCTTGAGCGTCTTGATCGAGGGGTCGTTGACGAACAGGGCATTGTCGCCGGCGACCAGGGCGCAGAGGGCGCGGATGTCGAGGGATTTCTGGGTCTTCTGCCAGGCCACCAGGGTGCCCGGCAGTGCATAGCCGCCGATGTCGATGTTGCCGCTGATGAGAGCATCGTTGATGGCGGGCGAGCCACTGATGCGCTTGATGTCGAACTGGGTGTCGGGCTGGCCGGCCGCCTTGGCCTGCTCGCGGAAGAAGCCCAGTTTGTCGGCCAGGGTCACCGGTAGATAGGCATAGCCATACTGGATCGCCAGGGTGACCTGGGCCTGTTCGGTCTGGGCCTGGACGGGCAGGGCGCTGCCGAGGGTGAGGCTGGTGGTTAGGCCCAGTAGCTGGACGAGTCGGCGCAGGGCACGACGGGATGGGCGGCCGAAGGGCTGCAGCATGGCGTTCTCCTTGTTATTTTTGAAATGCCGTTTCTTTTATGAGTATGGAGAAAAGCCAGTGCTGTCAAGGCAAGCGGTAGATTAGTGAAACTTTCGCTTGCAATTGGCCTTGGCTGTTTTATTTTTGGAACGACATTCCGCAAATAACAAAATCTCGAAGACCTCGGTTTCCTCGGGGACGACTTCGACCTCTCTCAGGTGCTTGTTCATGAGCTTCTTCGCCGCGCCGCCGACGCTGGAAACCACCCTCTTCACCCGCCTGCCCGACCGTTATCGTCAGTCCAAGCGAACGGCCTGGGCCGATGCCAATCGCCAGGGCCGGGCCATCGATTCCTTCCTGGAGGGGCCGTCCTTCGATCGCCAGGGCAATCTCTACGTCACCGATATTCCCAATGGGCGCATCTTCCGCATCGATCCACGGGGCGAATGGGAGCTGGTCTGCGAATACGATGGCTGGCCCAACGGCCTGAAGATCCATCGTGATGGGCGCATCTTCATCACCGACTACAGGCGCGGCATCCTGCTGCTCGACCCGCTACGCGGCGAAGTGGAGACGGTGCTGGGGAGTGCAGGCTCGGAAGGTTTCAGAGGGGTCAACGACCTGGTGTTCTCGCCGGCTGGCGATCTCTACTTCACCGATCAGGGCCAGACCGGTCTGCAGGACGCCAGCGGCCGAGTCTATCGCCTGGGCGCCGATGGCCAGCTCAGCTGCCTGCTGGCCACGGTGCCCAGCCCCAACGGCATCGTCTTCGATCCGCGGCTCAATCACCTGCTGGTGGCGGTGACCCGGGCGCAACAGATCTGGCGCATTCCGCTGGGCAACGGCTCGCTGATCGGCAAGGTCGGCGTCTTCGCCCAGTTGCACGGCGGACTCGGCGGTCCGGACGGTCTGGCGCTGGACGAGCAGAGCAACCTCTATATCGCCCATACCGGCTTCGGTTCGGTCTGGCAGCTGTCGCCGGTGGCCGAGCCGCTGGCCCGGCTGAAATCCTGCGCCGGCATCAGTAATACCAACCTGGCCTTCGGCGGTCCCGAGGGGCGCAGCCTGTTCATCACCGAATCCGAGACCGGCAGCATCCTGCGCGCAGAGACCGGCGTCCGGGGGCTACCGATGTTCTCTCACCTCTAGCCAGCCGCGTATCGACATCCCTGTCAGCACCACAACAATTACAACAGAGGTTACCCATGAGTCAGATCCCGCCGGGCGCCGAGGCGCCCATGACCGATGCCGAAGGTGAGAAGGTCCTGCAGCGCGCCCTGTGGCGCATCCTGCCGTTCATCTTCGCCTGCTACGTGATCAGCTATCTGGATCGCACCAATGTCGGCTTCGCCGCCATCAGCATGAACAAGGACCTGGGGCTGACCGCGACCATGTTCGGCTGGGCGGCCGGCCTGTTCTTCTTCGGTTATTTCATCTTCGAGATTCCCAGCAACCTGCTCATGCAGCGCTTCGGCGCGCGGATCTGGATCGCGCGGATCATGATCACCTGGGGCTTGATCTCCGTGGCCACGGCCTTCGCCAGCGGCCCGGTCAGCTTCAGCATCCTGCGCTTCCTGCTGGGGGTGGCCGAGGCCGGTTTCACCCCGGGGGTCTATCTCTATTTCACCTACTGGTTCCCCGGGAAATGGCGCGCCAAGGCCACCGCCGCCTTCCTGCTGGGCATCCCGACCGCCAACATCATCGGCTCGCCGCTGTCGGGCTTCCTGTTGGACGTCCACGACTTCATGGGGCTGAAGAACTGGCAATTCCTGCTGGTGGTGGAGGCCCTGCCGGCGGTGCTGCTGGGGATCGTCTGTCTCTTCGTGCTGGTCGATTCGCCGGCCAAGGCGCGCTGGCTGTCCACCCGCGAGCGGACCTGGCTGACCGAGCGGCTGGCTCGTGAGCAGCGTGAGATCGGTGCGACCCATGGCTCCACCCTGCGCGCGGCCCTGACCAATCCCAAGGTGTTCATGCTGGCCGCCATCAATTTCTGCGGCATCGTCGGCTCCGTGGGCATCGGCATCTGGATGCCGCAGATCATCAAGAGCCTGGGCATGCAGAACAGCACCGTAGGCCTGGTGGCTGCGATCCCCTACATACTGGGTGCCGTCGCCATGACGCTCTGGGCGCGCCAGGCCAACCAGAGCACCCACCGCCTGCCCTATGTGGCGGGCGCCCTGGGGTTGGCCGCCTGCGGCCTGGTCGGTGCCGCGCTGTCGGCCGATCCGCTGCTGCGCATGAGCTGCCTGAGCGTGACGGTGGCGAGCATCCTGTCCTTCCAGGCGACCTTCTGGGCCATTCCCTCCAGCTTCCTGACCGGTCGGGCCGCGGCGGGTGGACTGGCGCTGATCGTCTCCATCGGTAACCTCGGGGGCTTCGTCGGACCCTTCGCCATCGGCCTGGTCAAGGATGCGACCCAGAGTTACTCCGGGCCCTTCTATGTGGTGGCCTCGGTACTGGCGCTGGGTGTCATCCTGATGCTCTGGCTGGGCGATCCGAGTCGTCGGGCGCCGCTCAAGACCGGTGGCGAGGCACCGCTGCGGACCTGAGCCCGGGTTGAGCGACACAGAAGGCGGCCACGAGCCGCCTTCTGCTTTGGTGGCGCTATCACCGGTGCTGGGCGCGGGTTTGCCGGCGCCAGCCGCGACGAGGGCGAGAGTTGTTGCTGCCTGAACGAGAAGGCACCGGCGCTCGATAAGAGGGCTGGCACGACCACCTGGACGCCCGGGCCGAGCGCAGCGGAGGTCTTCAAGGCCTGGTTATCCAGGCAACCGCCAAGAGGTAACGGAAGAGACGCGCGGAGTCCGAGCGCCGTTACCACACAGTGCGGCGTTACCAAGTCCTGAACGGTAAAACGCCCGCTGCAGGCAGCGGGCGTTTGTTGGTCCAGCGGTCCAGCCCGGCGGGTGTTGCACCCCGGCTTGGACAGGAAGACGACTAGGGCAGGGCGCAGCCCTTCTTCTTGAGCGATTCCAGCACCCAGCTGCGGTCGTTGGTACCTTCGGCGATCTGCCGCATCTGTTTCTCTTCGGCGGCGTGCTTGGCAGTGGCGCGGTCGTAGACCTCGGCGACCTGGTCGTAGGGCACGCAGAGCAGACCGTCGTCGTCACCGATGATCAGGTCGCCCGGCTCGATGACCATGCCGTCGATGGCGATGGGGACGTTGATCTCGCCCGGGCCGTCCTTGTAGGGACCGCGGTGGGAGATGCCGGCGGCGAACAGGGGGAAGTCGCCCGCGCCGATGTTGGCGGCATCGCGGATGGCGCCGTTGATGACGATGCCGGCCACGCCGCGCTTGACCGCATAGGCCACCATCATCTCGCCGATCAGGGCATTGGTCAGGTCGCCGCCGGCATCCACCACGATGACGTCACCCGGCTGGGCGATGTCCAGGGCGTAGTGCAGCATCAGGTTGTCGCCCGGGCGCGCCTTCACGGTCAGCGCCGGGCCGGCCAGCACGCCCTGGCGATGCATGGGGCGCAGGCGCGAGCCGCCGGCGGTCATGCGGTTCATGGAATCGCTGACGTTGGCGACCGGGACTTCGCGGTAGCGTGCAACCCATTCGGCTGCGACCTTGCGCTGGGCATTGAGAACTCTGAATCCGATGGTCATGGGCATTTCTCTTGTGGGCTTTGTTGGATGCCGCTGGAGCGGGTGTCGAATTTCAGAATGTCATTTCTTTTTTGAACATTCAATGGTCGGATGATCGGCATGTAATTCGTAGTTACGTCCAGTATTGCAACGCTGTTCCATTATGCTAAGGTCAAATCCTGCCTTTCTGGCTGTCCGCCCGACGGACGACGTCATAACAACAAGGGATTACCCACATGACCCGCACCCTGCTTCTCACCGGCCCCGAACTCGCTCCCGACGCCATGGCCCTGGCCGCTGCCCATGGCATCCGCGTCGTGCCGACCCAGCCCTACATGCCCCAGGACGAGCTGGTCGCGCTGATCCGCCAGGAGCAGCCCGACGCCATCATCGTCCGCCAGGGCAAGCTGACCCGCGAGATGATCGAGGCTTCGGCCAAGCTCGAGATCATCGCCAAGCACGGCGTCGGCTACGACACCATCGACCTGCAGGCCGCTGCCGACCGAAACATTCCGGTCACCATCGCCCTGGGCGCCAACGCCCAGTCGGTGGCCGAGCACGCCTTCGCCCTGATGTTCAGCGTGGCCCGGCAGACGCCGTGGCTGAATGCGCGGATGCACGCCGGGCACTGGGACAAGGCCCAGGCCAACGGCACCGAGCTGTTCGGCAAGACCCTCGGCCTGGTGGGCCTGGGGTCCATCGGCAGCGTGCTGATGGACCTGGTGGCGCCGCTGCGGATGCAGGTGCGGGTCTACGATCCCTATCTCCAGACCCTGCCGGCGCGGGATCACGTGCAGCGGGAGGAGAGCTTCGACAACCTGCTGGCCGAGTGCGACATCATCAGCCTGCATTGCCCGCTGACCGAGGCCAACCGCCACCTGTTCGGTGCCGCCCAGTTCGCCCGGATGCGTCCCGGCAGCCTGCTGATCAATACCGCCCGTGGCGAACTGATCGACACCCAGGCGCTGGTGGCCGCCTTGCGTGAGGGGCGGATCGGCGGTGCCGGCCTGGATACCTTCCACCCCGAGCCGCCGCCGGCCGATAGTGCCCTCTGGGGCCTGACCAACCTGGTCGCCACCCCTCACGTGGGCGCCAACACCACCGAGGCCCGGGACCGGGTCGGACTGGTGGCGGTGCAGCAGGTGCTCGATCACTGGAGCGGCAAGAACGTCGAGTCGCGTGCCGTGGTCAATCGTCACCTCATCGCTGCCTGATCCTTGCGTCAGTGCGGGCGGTCTCCTTCCGGGCCCGCCCGCTACGCCTATCTCCACAACAATAAGACGGAGAGCCTGCATGACCTCTTCCACGCCCGAGATCAGCGAACTGGAGCGCAGCACCATGCGCCGCGTCGCCTGGCGCATCCTGCCGTTCCTGATCGTCTGCTACCTCATCGCCATCATCGACCGTGGCAACATCGGCATGGCCTCGCTGCAGATGAACCAGGATCTGGGCCTGACGCCGGCAATCTTCGGCTTCGCCAGCAGCCTGTTCTTCTTTTCCTATTTCCTGGTGGAAGTGCCGAGCAACCTGGCGTTGCAGCGCTTCGGCGCGCGCCTCTGGATCGCCCGGATCATGATCACCTGGGGCCTGGTCTCGGCCGGTACCGCCTTCGTCCAGGGCGCCAACTCGCTGTACGTGATGCGCTTCCTGCTGGGTGCCGCAGAGGCCGGCTTCTTCCCTGGCGTGCTGCTGTACCTCACCTACTGGCTGCCCTCCAACTACCGGGCGCGCATGGTCGCCATCTTCATGGTGGCGATCCCCGGCGCCAACTTCCTCGGCTCGCCGCTCTCGGGCCTGCTGCTGAGCCTGGATGGCTGGCTGGGCATGCGTGGCTGGCACTGGCTATTCATCCTGGAAGGCATCCCGGCGGTGCTGCTGGGCATCGCCTGCCTGTTCGTACTCACCGACCGCCCGGAGCAGGCCAGGTGGCTGAGCGACGAACAGCGCAGCTGGCTGACCCTCAAACTGGCCGAGGAGCGCGGGCGCAAGACCAGCATCGGCCATATCTCCCTGTGGCAGCTGCTCAAGCACAAGGACATCTGGGTCATGGCGCTGATCTATTCGGGCGCCTCGGCGGCCGGTAGCACCATGAGCGTCTGGGCGCCGCAATTGCTCAAGTCCTTTGGCCTGTCCAACCTGGAGGTCGGCCTGACCAACGCCATTCCCTATGGCCTGGCCTCCGTGGCGATGGTCCTCTGGGGCCGCAGCTCGGATCGCACCGGCGAGCGTCGCTGGCACACCTCGCTCACCATGCTGTTGATCGCCGTGGGTCTGTTGGCGGGCATGTTCACCTCGTCGCTGGCCGCCACGGTGATCCTGCTGAGCCTGGTGCTGATCGGTGCCTACTCGATGAAGGGCCCGTTCTGGGCACTGGCCTCGGGCTGGTTGTCGTCCTCGACCGCCGCCGCCGGCCTGGCTGCCATCGGCGCCCTGGCCAACCTGATCGGGGGCGGGGTGATGGTCAATGTCTATGGTGCCATCCATGGGGCGACCCATAGCCACGCCCTGGCGGTATTGCCGCTGGCCACGCTGTGCGCCATCAGCGGCCTGCTGGTGCTGGTCATGGGCCGTAAGGCCGCGCGTGCCAAGGCAGACGCCCAGACCGTAGCCACCAACGCCGGCTAGCGGCTGGTCTGAAAAAGTCGCCTATCACTGCCGGCCCGCTGGGGCCGGCAGCCTTTCAAGGAATCCATCATGACCTTCAATCGTCGGCGCTTCCTGAAAGCGAGCGCCACAGCGAGTGCCGCCCTGTGCCTGTTCGATGCCCTCGGCGTCCAGGCCGCCACCCCGTTCTCCAGTATCCAGATGGCACCGAAACTCAAGGCCCCGGCCGGCAGCGTCGACTGCCACATGCATCTCTACGATGACCGCTACCCGGCCGCCCCGGGAGCCAAGCTGCTCCCGCCCAATGCCTCCCTGGACGACTACCACCGGCTCCAGGCACTGCTGGGGCTGCAGCGCATGGTCATCGTCACGCCGTCCACCTATGGCACCGACAATCGCTGCCTGCTCGACGGCCTGGCGCGCAGCCAGGGCCAGGCCCGCGGCGTGGCGGTCATCGACCGGAGCATCACCGATGCCGAGTTGCAGGAGCTGCACAAGGCCGGGGTGCGCGGTATCCGCTTCAACCTCAGCTACGGCGGCGCCGACCTGGCCGATCTGGAGCCCCTGGCGGCGCGGGTCGATGAGCTGGGCTGGAATGTCCAGGTGGTGGCGCCAGGCAATCAGCTGATAGAGCTGGAGAGCCGGCTGCGACGGTTGCCGGCGCGTCTGGTGATCGATCACATGGGCCACGTGCCGCAACCGGAGGGGATCAATTCGGCTGCCTTCGGCGTCATCACTCGTCTGCTGGACGGCGAGCGCACCTGGGTGAAGCTGTCGGGCCCCTACATCAAATCGCGCAGTGGTGCGCCGGACTATGTGGATGTCGGCGCCGTGGCCCGGGAACTGGTGCGGTGTCATCCAGAGCGGCTGCTGTGGGGCAGCGACTGGCCGCATCCCACGGTGGCGGTCGGCAACAAGCCGGACGATGGCCATATCTTCGACTTGCTGGCCGACTGGGCGCCCGATGACAGGGTGCGCAGCGCCATCCTGCGTGACAACCCGGTCAGTCTTTATGGCTTTTGACGCTCGGGCGAGCTGGGCGGTGCAATGGGGGGAGCAGGGAGCCTGGATCAGGCTCGGATGCCAACCTGATCCAGCGGTCCGTCGATGCGGCCGCGCCTGCAAAGCACCTCGACACCGGTGGAGGCAACTGTCTGACTGATCGCGGTGACGGGCTGCTCCTAACGAAGGAGGCATGACGGTTTATCGTGATTTTGCCGGGGTGGATGTAACTGAACGCCTGCTTGGATAGCCCCTCTCCCCTTGGGAGAGGGTTGGGGTGAGGGAGCCCCTCGGCGCGACGTCTCCCATGGAAAAGGCTGCGCCGTTTTCCACGCTGCGTGATGTAGGCCTGTAGCGACAATACAGTCGCTCCTACAGAGGGCAGTGCTCTTGTAGGAGCGGTCGCAGCAGCGGACCGCCATGACCGCGATAGGGTACGCCTACCTGGGCGATAGCCAGAGCAGAGGGGGCCGGACAGGCGTGGCGTACTACTGCAGATCCCCGTTGAGCTTGCGCAACAGACGCAACAGCTCGGCGCGTTCGGCATCGTCCAGCGGGGCGCTGGCGGCGCGGTCGCTGGCGGCGGCGCGGTCCTTGAGTTCGCCCACCAGGGCGCGGCCCTGGTCGGTGAGGTGCAGGGCATAGGCGCGGCGGTCCTGGGTGCCGCGTACGCGCTCGGCCAGGCCCTGGCGTTCCAGCTTGTTCAGCAGCAGGACCAGTTGCGGTGGCTCGATGGCCAGGCGCCGGGCCAGGTCGGCCTGCATCAGGCCCGGCTCCTGTTCCAGGATCACCAGGGCGGTGAACTGGGCGGGGCGCAGGTCGTAGCTGGCCAGGCTGTCCACCAGGTGCTGGAACATCTTCATCTGGGCGCGGCGCAGGGCATAGCCTACGGCAGTGTCCAGCCAGGGGGTGGCGGTGTCGCGAGGCACGGCGTCGTTGGGCGAACTCATCGGCGGGAAGGGTTTCCGTCGGTGGTGGCGAAGGGAGGAGACAGCTGCATCATTCTAATCCAGTTCCCGCGCTCCGTGCCGCCTCGCGCGCTGATGGCGATAGGCGAACTGGGCGCGGCTCAGGCCCAGCAGGCGCGCCGCGGCGGCCACGTTTCCACGGCTGCGGGCCAGGGCTTCGTCCAGCAGTTCGGCTTCGAGCTGGCCCAGGTGCAGCGGACGGTCGGCGTCCACGCCCAGGCGAGTCAGCCAATCCACCGCGGGCGCGGGGGCGGCGAGATCGTCCGGCAGGGGTTCACCGCGAAACAGATGCGGCAGGTCGATCAGCTCACCGGGGTCGCTGGCGATCACGCCGCGCTCCACCAGGTTCTGCAATTCCCGCACGTTGCCGGGAAAGTCATAGCGCAGCAGCGCCTTGAGGGCGCGCATGGTCAGGCCCACCGGCGGGCGTTCGTAGGCGGCACAGAAGCGTCGCAGAAAAAGGTCCACCAGCAGGGGCACGTCGTCGCGACGATCCCGTAGCGGCGGGATGCCGATGGGATAGACGTTGAGTCTATAGAAGAGGTCTTCGCGGAAGTCGCCGCGGCGCACCGCCTCGCGCAGGTCCAGGTTGGTGGCGGCGATCACCCGCACGTCCACCTTGAGGGTGCGGCTGCCACCGACCCGCTCGATCTCGCGCTCCTGGAGGGCGCGCAGCAGCTTGCCCTGGCCAGGCAGGCTCAGGCAGGCGATCTCGTCGAGGAACAGGGTACCGCCCTGGGCTCGTTCGAAGCGTCCGGCGCGGGATTGGTTGGCACCGGTGAAGGCACCACGCTCCACGCCGAACAGTTCGGCTTCGATGAGATTTTCCGGGATGGCCGCGCAGTTGAGGGCGACGAAGGGGCCGTCCGCGCGCCGACTCAGGCGGTGCAGGTGGCTGGCGAACAGTTCCTTGCCCGCGCCGGATTCGCCGGTGAGCAGGACCGTGGCCGGCGTGGGGGCCACCCGCTGCAGGGCGCGGAAGGCCGTGTTGAAGGCGGCCGAGGCACCCACCAGCGGCTGACCGGCGGCGGCCAGGGGCAGTAGGGCAGGCAGCCGCGCCGTGGTGGTGTCGGGCGTGTCGGCGCCGGCGGCGTTGAGATAGCGCAGGTCCTCTTCCACATCGGGCCAGCGTTCGGCATTGCGGCCTTCCACCCGGCAGACGTGGTGACCCATGGCCCGGCATTCCACTTCGCGAAAGATCACCAGGCGGCCGAACAGGCTGCTGACGTAGCCGATGGCGTAGCCGGTTTCCATCCAGCAGGCCGGGTCGCTGCCCTGGCCATGGGCGATCTGGTGCTCGTCGCATTCGGCCGAGTGATGCCAGAGGAATTCGCCGCCGTAGCGACCCTGCTCGATGTCGAACTCGAAATGCAGCGGCTCGACCCGCACCAGGCCTTCCAGGCCGTGCAGGCGGGTCCCGGCGGCGAAGATGGCCGCCGCGTCGGCCTGGGGCCAGCGCTTGCGCACCAGCTCGGCGTCGCGCACCCCGGAGAGATAGCCGACCCGGGTCAGCAGGCCGCGGGCGCGTTCCTGGCCCAGGGCGCCGATCAGTTCCCGGCGTAGCGCACCGAATGACGAGGCATGCATCAGCAGCATGCGCTGATCGTTGAGCCAGATGCGACCGTCGCCGGGGGAGAAGAACAGGCACTCGGCCAGTTCCGCCTGGGTCGGGGTGGCACTGTCGTTCCAGGCCGAGCTGTCGCCACGCTGGAAGCCGGGGGCGACCTGTTGCAGATCGCTGAGGGACAGACGTTCGGACAGGGCCATGGCACGACCTCTCGGGAGAACTACGCAAATGCGCAATCGAGAAGATGGTTATACATCATAACTTTATCTTTTGAGTAAGGCTTTCGCCGGCATGGCCTGCCTCGGTTGCCTGTTCACGGCAGCAAGCGCTTGATGGCAATGGTCTTTTTTCTCCTGCCCGGTGCTGGGCACAGCCTTTGCTCCGTTCCTTAGAGCCCACCGAGGCTCGATAACAACAAGGAGAAGGCTATGAGCGAACATCCCACGCCATTCCTGGACGGTGCGTCCTGGCGCGAGCGAATTTTCGATGGCAACTGGATCTCCGCCCAAGGCGGTACCCTGGAGGTCAGCGAACCCGCCAGCGGTCGGCCCCTGCATCGCACGGGCCTCGCCAACGTCGCCGACATCGACCAGGCCTGCGGCAAGGCGGCCCGGGCGCAACCGGCTTGGGCCGGCTGGACGGCTCGGCAGAAGGCCACCCTGTTCCTGGCGGCTGCCGCGCACCTCGAGCTGAATCGTGCCGAGCTGGCGCCGCTGATCGCGCGGGAAACGGGCGGCATCCTGCCCAAGGCCGAACTGGAGTTGCGTGAAGCCGGCGTCATCCTGCAGCAGGTCGCCGGCCAGTTGCTGCAACCCCATGGCGTGCTCTTGCCCAGCGAGCGGGGTGCCCTGTCCTATGCCCGCCGGCTACCTCACGGCGTGGTCGGGGTGATCTCGCCCTTCAACTTTCCGCTGATCCTCTCGCTACGGGCCGTGGCCCCGGCCCTGGCCTGCGGCAACGCCGTGGTGCTCAAGCCGGATCACCAGACACCGGTGAGCGGCGGCATCCTGATCGCCCGGCTGTTCGAGGCGGTCGGACTACCCAAGGGCGTGCTGCAGGTGCTGCCCGGACGCGCCGAGGCGGGGGCGGCGCTCTGCGCCCATCCCCAGGTGCGAATGATCGCCTTCACCGGTTCGACCCGGGCCGGGCGCCAGGTGGCCGAAACCGCCGGACGTCATTTGAAGAAGGTGGCCCTGGAACTGGGCGGCAAGAATCCGCTGATCGTGCTGGACGATGCCGATCTCGACCTCGCCGTCGGTTGCGCCGCCTGGGGCAGTTTCCTGCATCAGGGGCAGATCTGCATGGCCACTGGCCTGATCCTGGTGCAAGAACGCCTTGCCGCGGCCTTCACCGAGCGCCTGGTGGCCCGCGCCGCGGCCCTGCGTCTGGGCGATCCCCTGGAACCCACCACCCAGCTCGGTCCGCTGATCAACGCCCAGCAATTGCAGCGCGTCCAGGGCATCGTCGCGGATAGCCTGGCCGCGGGGGCTCGCCTGGAGCAGGGCGGTCGTCACGAAGGGCTGTTCTATGCCCCGACCGTGCTCAGCGGCGTCCGCCCCGGCATGCGCGCCTTCGACGAGGAAATCTTCGGGCCGGTGGCCAGCGTGGCGACCTTCGCCGACGAAGACGAGGCCGTCGAGCTGGCCAATCGCACCCCCTACGGCCTGGCGGCTGGCGTGCTCTCCGGCTCCCTGGCCCGTGCCCGCGCCCTGGGTGCGCGACTGGACTGCGGGATGCTGCACCTCAACGACCAGACGGTGAACGACGAGGTGGTCAACCCTTTCGGCGGTCGCGGCCAGTCCGGCAATGGCGGCAGCGTCGGCGGCCTGTGCAACTGGGACGACTACAGCCAGTGGCAGTGGGTGACCGAGCATATCGAGCCGCCACGCTATCCCTTCTGAGAGCCTGCTCAAAGGCTGCTGCGCGTCGGCCAAACCGCGTTGAAAATGACCTGGGTCGCCAGCCCGGCCAGGGTGGCCCCATCGGAATGCTCATTTACCACTCGTGACCCCGAGCGCGAGTCCGATCCGCTTCCTCAGCCCCTTGATTCGCTGGCGCTCACCCTGCGGGCCAGCCGTTGGTCGTTGCGCCTTGTTTGGCTCTAGCTCGCGAGCCTTTGAACAGGCTCCAAGCCCCTTTTTCCACCCCCAATAACAACAAGAGGAAAGTCCCATGACCCTGAATGGCAAGACCCTGGTGATCACTGGCGTAGCCTCCGGTATCGGTGCCGAACTGGCGCGCCTGGCGCGCTTCCAAGGCGCCACCGTGATCGGTGTCGACCGCAACCAACCCCAGCTCAGCCTGGATGCCTTCCACCAGGCCGACCTGGGCGATCCGGACAGCATCGCCACCCTGGTCAGCCGCTTGCCGGAGCGCCTGCACGGCCTCTGCAACATCGCCGGGGTGCCGGGTACGGCACCGGCGGCAACCGTGGCGCGGGTCAACTATCTCGGCCTGCGCCTGCTCAGTCGGCAACTGGTCGCGCGGCTGGGGCAGGGCGGCGCCATCGTCAACGTCGCCTCCATCCTCGGCGCGCAATGGCCGCAGCGTCTGGAGCGGCATCGCGAACTGGCGCACATCCACGACTTCGCCGCGGCCCAGGCCTGGCTGGAGGCTCATCCGGTCGAGCAGGCGACCTGCTACCAGTATTTCAAGGAGGCGCTCATCGTCTGGAGCTTCGTCCAGTCCCAGAGCTGGCTCCGCGAATTCGGCGTACGCCTGAATTGCGTGGCGCCGGGCCCGGTGTTCACCCCCATCCTCGGCGACTTCGTCAGCATGCTCGGCGAGGAACGGGTCGCCCGCGACAGCCAGCGCATGCTGCGTCCGGCGCTGGCCGACGAGGTGGCCGCGGTGATCGCCTTCCTCTGCAGCGATGCCTCACGCTGGATCAACGGCGCCAACCTGCCGGTGGATGGCGGCCTGGCCGCCAGCTACGTCTGACCCGCAATCCCGCGCCCGCCCGGGCGCGGGATTGCGTTTTCCCACAACAAGAACAATCCAAGGATGACGTCATGCGCACCTCGCTTCGCTTCAGTCTGCTGGCTGCGGCCAGCCTCGGCTCCAGTCTGGCCCAGGCCTACGACCTGCCCAGTCTCAACCTCGGCTCCACCAGTTTCTACGACGGTGCCCCGGCACCGGACGGTCCCGGCTGGTACTGGGAGGAGTACCTGATCTACGGCAAGACCAGTCGCTTCAACGACCAGGACGGCCGCAAGCTGCCCTTGCCCAAGCAGGAGCTGACCACCTTCGCCCCGGTCAGCCAGATCATCTACCTAGGCCAGCCGCTGGCCAACGGCGCCATGCCGGGCTTCACCGCCATCCTGCCCTGGCTGGCTCATGCCGATGTCGACGATGGCCTCGGCGGCCAGGCCCTCGATGCCCGCGAAGGGGTAGGGGACCTGACCCTGGGCGTCTTCCTGCAACTGCCCACCACCACCCGACCCGATGGAGGTCCGCGCTGGGCGCAACGCATCGAAGCCGAGGTCGTCGCTCCCACCGGGCGCTACGATCGCGACCGGGCGATCAATCCGGGCAGCAACTTCTGGTCCTTCAATCCCTATTACGCCACCACCTACTGGCTGACGCCCCAGTGGTCGGTCACCGGGCGCTTCTGGTACCTGTGGAACGGCAAGAACGACCAGCCGCTGCGCAGCTTCGGCGATGTCTCCGATACCCAGGCCGGACAGGCGCTGCATGCTAACTTCGCCACCCAGTACGCGCTGAACGACCGGCTCAGCCTCGGCCTGAGCGGCTATTGGCTCAGGCAGATCACCGATACCCAGGTGGATGGCCATGACGTGAGCGGTCGCCGCGAAAAGGTCTGGGCCTGGGGGCCGGGTTTCACCTACGCCTTTTCCAAGCAGAACCTGATCACCTTCAACAGCTACTTCGAACAGGACGCCGAGAACCGCACCGAGGGGCATAAGTTCGTCGTCAACTTCCTGCACAAGCTGTAGCCGAGCGCCCGGTCGCGCCGCACTCAGCGGTCGATCGGGATGCCGTTCGGCAGCGGTGGCGAAGGCGGTGGGGCGGGCGGCCGGGGCGCCTGCGGATGCGGCACCATGTGCCAGGTTTCGTTGCGCGGCCGGCGATCGATATAGACCGGGTAGGGCTGATAGATGACGCCCGGGCCGCGCACCTCGGTCTGCTGGCTGCTGCGGGAGGAAGAGGAACCGCCCACGATGGTGATGTCGTCCACCGGACGCTGGCGACTGGGAGCTGGCGCCGGTACCACGGTGATCTGCTGGGGTGCCGTCGGGGCCGGTGCCACCGCCTGGCGCGGTGGCGGGGTGAAACCGTTGCTGTCGGGCAGACTCTGCAGCGGGATGGTGGTGACCTGGCTGGCGGCCGGGCAGGCGCTCTGGGTATAGGTCGTGCGGCCCTGGTCGTCCACGCATTTGTAGACGTCCTGGGCCGCCACAGCGCCACTGGCGAGCAGCAGTCCAAACAGCAGCGAACGCATGATGAGGCACCCCGGGTACCAGAATTGTCACCTCGAGGATACAAGATGGCCGATTGGCCTCCCAGCGTCGCGGCGGCTTGGTCAGCGGCCGTTCAGGAAAAGGTCTGACTGTAGGACTAGGCTCGGCGGGGCGTGCGGCGTATAACATCCCGATACAGATGTCCTGAGGCAACGGCCCGTGAAGTGGTTCGTCATCGGCGTGTTCATCCTTTGCGTGCTGCTGGTGCACTTCCGCGGACGAGTGCGCCATCCCTTCCTGCGCCAGCTCGGTGACCATTCCACCTTCCTGGCACCGCTCAATGCCTTCATGTTCCTCACCTCGCGGGTGCCCAATGCGCCCTATCACGAGGTGGAGCGTTTTCCTGAACTCCAGGTGCTGCAAGACAACTGGCAGCTCATCCGCGACGAAGCCCTGACTCTGCTGCGCGCCGGCCAGATCAAGAAATCCGCCGAGCCCAACGACGCCGGCTTCAATTCCTTCTTCAAGAGTGGCTGGAAGCGCTTCTACCTGAAGTGGTACGGCGATAGCCATCCTTCCGCCATGCAGCTCTGCCCGCGGACCACCGAACTGCTCAGGGGTCTGGGTACGGTCAAGGCCGCCATGTTCGCCGAGCTGCCGCCCGGTTCCCGGCTGGTCCGGCATCGCGATCCCTATGGCGGTTCGCTGCGCTATCACCTGGGCCTGGTGACTCCCAACGATCCGCGCTGCTTCATCGAGGTGGATGGCCAGCGCTATCACTGGCGCGATGGCCAGGCGGTGGTATTCGATGAAACCTTCATCCACTACGCCGAGAACGGCACCGAGCGGGATCGCATCATCCTGTTCTGCGACGTGGAGCGGCCGTTGCGCTATCGCTGGGCCGACGCCTTCAATCGCTGGGTCAGCAGTACCTTGCTGGCCTCGGCCGCCTCGCCCAACGAGGCCGGCGATAGGACCGGTGGCCTCAATCGTGCGTTCAAGTACCTCCATCGTATCCGCCAGCGCGGCAAGGCACTGAAGAAGCGCAACCGTTTTCGCTACTATCTGGAGCAGTGGCTGCTGCTGGCGGCCCTGGTCGGCGTGATCCTCTGGATCTGAACCGGAGAACGTTCGTCCGCCGACTCGCCGGTTCGACTTGACCTCGGGCAGGTCCCCCGCCAATACTAATACTGTATAAATATACAGATAGAGGCATTGGCCATGGACAACACCCTTGCGAGTTCGGTGGCATGAACGGCGGCGCCAGCCTGGCCCGGCTGTTCGAGGAGCGACGGCTGTGGAAGGGGCAGGCCAGCGCCGAGGCGCGGCGCAGCCAGCAGCCCACGGGCGTCGCGGCGCTCGATGCCCATCTGCCCGGTGCGGGCTGGCCGGATGCGGCCCTCACCGAACTGCTGCTCGCCGGACCTGGCCAGGGGGAGTTGCAACTGCTCTGGCCGACCCTGGCCCGCCTGAGCCAGGCTGCCGAACGCATCGCCCTGATCGGTCCACCGCTGTCGCCCTATCCGCTGGCCTGGCAGGCGGCCGGCGTCGCCCTGGAGGCCCTGGTGGTGGTCCGCGCCAAGGGCGCCGAGGTGCTGTGGGCCGCTGAACAGTGTCTGCGTTCCGGTTGCTTCGGCGCGGTGCTCTGCTGGCCCGAACGCGCCGACGATCGCCAGTTGCGGCGGCTGCAGGTCGCCGCCGAGAGCGGTCGTACCCTGGCCTTCGCCCTGCGTCCGGCCGGCGCGCAGGAGAATCCTTCGCCCGCCGCCCTGCGCCTGCAACTGCGGGCACCCCTGGAGCGGGTGCACGTCCTCAAGTGCCGGGGCGGCCAGCCGGGCGTCCTCAGCCTGGCCGACGGCGCTTGAGGCGGCCATGCGCTGGGCCTGCATCCTCTTTCCACAGCTGGCGCTCGATGCCGTGCTGCGCCGTCATCCGGACCCGGAGCGGCCGCTGGTACTACTCTCCGGCCCGCCCCAGCGGCGCCTGTTGCAGGCGGTCAATCCGGCCGCCCGGGCCCTGGGGCTGCGCCCCGGCCAGACCCTGGCCGCTGCCCAGGCACTGACCCGCGACTTCGAACAGCAACTGCACGATCCGGCACTCATCGAAAGCGCCGAGACGCTGCTGGCTGCCTGGGGCTACGGCTTCAGTTCCCAGGTGAGCCGCCACTATCCGCGGGCCTTGCTGCTGGAGGTGCAATCCAGCCTGCCGTTGCTGGGGCCCTGGCCGCGCCTGGAGCGGCGCCTGCGCCAGGAGCTCCAGGCCCTGGGTTTTCGCCATCGCCTGGCCCTGGCGCCGAATCCGGTGGCGGCGCGGATGCTGACCAACGTCGCCGATGGCCTGGTCGCCTCCCTGGACGACCTGCCGGCGCTGCTCGCTCGCCTGCCGGTGGAGCGTGCCGGCCTCGCCCCCCCAGCAAGCCCAGGCCCTGGCGCGCATGGGTATCCGCCGGCTGGCGCAACTGCTGGCATTGCCAAGAGCCGAGCTGGCCCGGCGCTTCGCCCCCGAGTTGCTGCAGCAACTCGACCTGCTGCACGGCCAGCGTAGCCTGGCGCTGGACAGCTATCGCCCGCCCGCTCGCTTCCTGGCGCGGGTGGAACTCAACTTCGAGGTGGAGTCGCACCAGGCGCTGCTGTTCCCCCTGCGCCGCCTCACCGCCGATTTGGCCGCCTGGCTGGCCAGTCGTGATCGCGGCGTGCAGCGCTTCCTGCTCTGGCTGGAGCATCGCCAGGGGCCGGCCACCGCGCTCACGGTCGGGCTGCTGGCTCCCGAGCGCGAGGCGGCCCTGCTGTTCGAATTCGCCCGGGGTCGCCTGGAACAGTTGCAGGTGGTGGCACCGGTGCTGGCGCTGCGCCTGGAGAGCGAGGAACTGCCGGTCTTCGTCCCCGAGCGCCACGGGCTGTTCGACGAGCGCCCGGCCCAGGCGGTGGGCTGGGAGGTGCTGCGCGAGCGCCTGCGCGCACGCCTGGGTGAAGAGGCGGTGCTCGGCCTCGGCATCCAGGCGGATCACCGGCCCGAGCGCGCCCTGGTCTGGCGGCCCGAGCGCCCGCCGGAGGGCGCACTGCCCGGCCCGCGCCCGGGATGGCTGCTGCACGAGCCGCGTGCCCTCGACGGCCAGCCCAGACGCATCCTCAGCGGTCCCGAACGCATAGAGAGTGGCTGGTGGGACGGTGGCGATCAGCGCCGCGACTACTATCGCATCGAGGTGACCGATGGGCGCCAGGCCTGGGCCTTCCGCCACTACGGCGAGGAGACGCCCTGGTGGATCCAGGGCTGGTTCGCATGAGCGGCTATGCCGAGCTGCACTGCCTGTCGAACTTCAGTTTCCAGCGTGGTGCCTCCAGCGCTCGCGAGTTGTTCGAGCGGGCCAAGGTCCTGGGCTATGAGGCGCTGGCCATCACCGACGAATGCACCCTGAGCGGTATCGTCCGTGCCTGGCAGGCCGCCCACGACCTGGGTCTGCCGCTCATCGTCGGCAGCGAGCTGACCCTGGACGATGGCCTGCGTCTGGTACTGCTGGTGGAGGATCTGCCAGGATACGAAAGGCTCTGCGCCCTGATTACCCAGGCACGGCGCCGGGCGCCCAAGGGGCGTTATCGGCTGAGCCGCAAGGATCTAGACCAGGCGCTGCCGGGATTACTGGCGATCTGGCTGCCCGCGGGCAATCCCTCGGTCGAGGAGGGCGCCTGGCTCCAGGGTCGCTTTCCCGAGCGCCTCTGGATCGGCGTTGAAATGCTGCGCTCGGTCGACGACACCGCCCGGCTGGCGTACCTCCAGGCGCTGGGCGAACGCCTGGGGCTGCCGTTGGTAGCCTGCGGCGACGTACACATGCACAGCCGCGGTCGCCGCGCCCTGCAGGACGTGCTCACCGCCATCCGCCATCATCTGCCGGTGGCCGAGGCCGGCTATCGGCTGTATCCCAATGGCGAGCGTCACCTGCGACCGCTGGCGGCGCTCGCAGAGCTCTATCCCGCCGCCTTGCGCACCGAAACCTTGAAGATCGCCGCGCGCTGCCGCTTCGACCTGGGTGAACTGCGTTACCAGTATCCCCAGGAGGTGATACCCGCCGGTCAGACGGCCCGTACCTGGCTGGCGGAGCTGACCCGTCGGGGCCTGGCCTGGCGCTGGCCGGACGGCGTGCCGGACAAGGTCGCCCGGCAGGTAGCCCTGGAGTTGGCGCTGATCGCCGAGAAGGGCTACGAGAACTACTTTCTCACCGTGCACGACATCGTCGCCTATGCCCGCCGCCAGCATATCCTCTGCCAGGGCCGCGGCTCGGCGGCCAATTCGGTGGTCTGTTACGTCCTGGGCATCACCGAACTGAATCCCCTCACCGGCAACCTGCTGTTCGAGCGCTTCATCTCCCGCGAGCGCGACGAACCGCCGGACATCGACGTCGACTTCGAGCACGAACGCCGTGAAGAGGTCATCCAGTACGTCTTCCGCCGCTATGGTCGCGAGCGGGCCGCACTCACCGCGGTGGTCAGCACCTATCACGCCGCGGGGGCCCTGAGAGACGTGGGTAAGGCCCTGGGCCTGCCGCTCGACCAGCTCAATGCCCTGTCCGGCTGTGCCGGGCGCTGGACCGACGAGATCCCAGGTCCGCCGCGGCTGCGCGAAGCCGGCTTCGATCCGGACAGCCCGCTGCTGCAGCGGGTGCTCATCCTCGCCGGCCAGTTGATCGGCTTCCCCCGGCACCTTTCCCAGCATCCCGGCGGCTTCGTCATCTCCGCAGCGCCCCTGGCGACCTTGGTACCGGTGGAGAACGCCGCCATGGCCGAGCGTACCCTGATCCAGTGGGACAAGGACGACCTCGACGCCGTGGGCCTGCTCAAGGTGGACATCCTCGCCCTGGGCATGCTCAGTGCCCTGCGCCGTTGTTTCGACCTGGTCGCCGACTGGCGCGGCCAGCGCTGGACGCTGGCCAGCCTGCCCCAGGAAGATGCGCCCACCTACGCCATGATCTCCCGCGCCGATACGGTCGGGGTGTTCCAGATCGAGTCCCGCGCCCAGATGGCCATGCTGCCGCGCCTCAGGCCCAGGACGCTCTACGACCTGGTGATCGAGGTGGCCATCGTGCGTCCCGGCCCCATCCAGGGCGACATGGTGCATCCCTATCTGCGGCGCCGTAACAAGGAAGAGGAGGCGGACTATCCCCATGACGAACTGCGCCCCGCACTGGAGCGCACCCTGGGAGTGCCCCTGTTCCAGGAGCAGGTGATGCAGATCGCCATGATCGCCGCCGAATACACGCCAGGCGAAGCCGATCAGTTGCGGCGCTCCATGGCCGCCTGGAAACGCCATGGTGGCCTCGAACCCCATCGCCAGCGCCTGCACGACCGCATGGTCGCCCGTGGCTATCGCCCGGAATTCGCCGCGCGCCTCTTCGAACAGATCAAGGGCTTTGGCAGCTACGGCTTTCCCGAGTCCCACGCCGCCAGTTTCGCCCTGCTGACCTATGCCAGTTCCTGGCTCAAGTGCCATGAGCCGGCCGCCTTCGCCTGCGCCCTGGTCAACAGCTGGCCGATGGGCTTCTACAGTCCCGACCAGGTGCTCCAGGACGCCCGGCGCCATGGCATCGAGGTGCGTCCCGTGGCGGTACAGACCAGCGACTGGGATTGCCGGCTGGAGGCGGGCGCTGGCCAGCAGCCGGCGATCCGACTGGGGCTGCGCCTGGTGCAGGGGCTGGCGGAAGCGGTCGGGCGACGCCTGGTCGCCGTGCGCGGCGCGCAACCCTTTCGCGATGTGGAAGAACTCTGTCGACGGGCGGACCTGGATGCCCGGGCACGTGGGCAACTGGCCGACGCCGGTGCCCTGACGGATCTCGTCGGTGATCGGCATCAGGCGCGTTGGGCCGTGGCTGGGGTGGAGCAGCAACTGCCACTGTTCGAGGCGGCCAGCAGCGCGATGGAAGAGCGCCCGGCCTTGCCCGCACCCAGCGTCGCCGAGGAGGTCCATGCCGACTACCGCACCCTGGGCACCACCCTGGGACCCCATCCCTTGGCCCTGCTGCGCGGCGAACTCCAAACACGTCGCTGCCGGGATTTCAGTCAGTTGGCGGACATTTCGCCCGGCAGCCTGGTGCGGGTGGCGGGGCTGGTGCGTGGCCGACAGCGACCTGGCACGGCCAGCGGCGTGATCTTCGTCACCCTGGAAGACGAGCACGGCATGCTCAATGTGGTGGTCTGGCGCGCGGTAGGTGAACAGCAGCGGCGGCCTTTATTGCAGGCACGGTTGCTACAGGTCGAAGGGCATCTGGAACGAGAGGCGGGGGTACAGCACCTGATCGCCGGTCGGCTGACCGATCTGAGTCCCCTGCTCGACGAGCTTTTGGTATCGAGTCGGGACTTTCACTAGTGAAACAGCCATTAGCGAAGCAGCGGCGAACGAAGGAGAGGGGCTGGGGTAGGTGGCGCGGAGGGTGTATCGCGGGGAGACTATATTCTTGCGGACTTGCGGACTTGCGGACTTGCGGACTTGCGGAGGGACTGTCTTCCAGAGCGCCCGAGAGCGCCCGGAAGACAAGAATCGACCACGCAGTCTTAGCTGACGGCGTCTTTCAGGCCTTTGCCGGGCTTGAAGCCGGGCAGCTTGGCAGCGGCGATCTTGATGGTGGCACCGGTCTGCGGGTTGCGGCCTTCGCGAGCAGCGCGCTCTTTCACTGCGAAAGTTCCGAAACCGACCAGGCTAACGCTGTCGCCTTGCTTCAGGGCGTCGGTCACCGCGGTGGTGAAGGCGTCCAGGGCTTTGGCAGCGGTGGCCTTGGGCAGGTCGGCAGACGCGGCAATGGCGTCGATCAGCTCAGCTTTATTCATGTAAAAACTCCATGTGTGAGTATTGGCCAGGCAGTATAGCGGCAGCTTTGCCTTGCGTAGAGCCTTTGTGGGCCTCTACGTGGCCGGTTGAAGCAGCCTTGTTGTTCGGCGCTACAGGATACGCATAGCGGACGAAAGAACGATAGGGTATTCGATCAAGCAGGGGCATGAAAACCTGATCCGTACTGCATTTTCCAAGCTTTACAGCCCAGCCGTCATCTTTTTGGGCAGCGTCGAGGACCGTTTGGTTTCCTTTAGGCGACTCGGTCCGGGGAAAGATGGGGCTGCAAGGGTGGTGTCAGGGGCGGCAGGCCATAGGCCGCGCGGGCCGCATCGCAGTGTGGATTGGGCGCGCCGTTTTCCCAGGCCGCGGTGAATTCACGGCAGGTACTGGAGCGATTTTCGTAGATGGTGCAGCGCGTGCCGCAGCCGATCTCGCCCAGCAAAGCCGCGCAGCGCGTGGGTTTCTGCTCGGTACCCAGCATCGCCGCCAGGTGCGGGGACACGGCCACCGTCAGGTTATCGGGCACCAGGCCGCCTGCCGACTGGCATTCGCCCCAATAGAAAGACACGCGGAAATGGGCGCAGCAGGCACCACAGCTAAGGCAAGGATTCTCGGTCGACATGCACGAAGGCCATCGCAGAAACCGGCGGTGCCGGCGGGACAGGGGCTGATTCTAGGCAAGCGCCCGCAGGCTGCGAAGCCCCAGGCAACGACCGTTCGGCGCCGACCTACGGCAGTGTTTCGCCATGTCCTGATGCGACCAGATGTCGCTGCAGCCAGGCAATGAACACCCTGACCTTGGCCGGCACCAGGCGACGATGCGGATACACCGCGTGAATGGTGATGGCCTGGGTGTGCCAGGCGGCGAACAGCCGTTCCAGGCGGCCGGCGGCGATGTCCTCGTCCACCAGGAAGTCCGGCTGGCGGATGATGCCGTGCCCGTCCAGCGCCGCCCGATGCAGGACGCTGCCATTGTTGGCTCGCAGGTGTCCGGCGACCTTCACCTGCAAAAGCTCCTCGCCGCGCTGGAACAGCCAGGTGTCACCGTCGCTGGCGTAGCTGTAGAGCAGGCAGCGATGCTGGCCGAGATCGCTCGGCTGGTCCGGTCGTCCATGACGTTGCAGATAGGCGGGCGCGGCGCAGACATGCAGCTCCACCGCGCCCAACGGTTGCGCCACCAGGCTGGAGTCGCTCAGGTCGCCGATGCGCACGGCGAGATCGAAGCCTTCCTCGACCAGCCGGACCTGGCGATCGCTCAGCTCCAGATCGATGGCCACGTCCGGGTATTCGTGCAAGAAGCTGCTCACCAGCGGCGCGAGGTGACGCACCCCGAAGGTGAGGGGGGCACTGACCCGGAGGCGTCCCCGTGGTCGCTCGTGGCCTTCCTGCAGGCGATGTTCCAGCGCCTCGAGATCGCCCAGCAGCGGCACTATGCCCTCGTGGAGCGTGCGTCCGGCTTCGGTCAGGCTCAGGGTACGGGTGGTGCGCTGCAGTAGCCGCGTGCCGTAGTGGCGTTCCAGGGCGGCCAGGTGCTTGGTCAGTGCCGAGCGCGACAGCTCCAGGCGCTCGGCGGCAGCGGTCAGGCTGCCGAGTTCGACGATCTTCACGAAGGCCTGCAAGGCGCGAAGGATGTCCATGTATTGTTTCCATTGCGTGCACAGTCCATTCGCAGCTTGCTACTTTATTCGCGCTCTGGAAACAGGAGAATGAATCCATCCTTCCTCCCGCGAGACCTTGCCATGACCGCACCCACTGCCTCTACCGCTCCCTATGCCGCCCTCCTGCTGCGCCTCGCCTTGGGCGTCATGTTCCTCGCCCACGGCCTGACCAAGTTGCTGGTCTTCACCCTGCCGGGCACGGCGGGTTTCTTCGCTTCGGTGGGCTTCCCCGGCTGGCTCGCCTATCCGGTCACCTTCTTCGAGCTGGCCGCTGGCGTGCTGCTGATCCTCGGCGCCTGGGTGCGCCCCGTCGCGGCGGTGGCCGCCGTCCAGTTGTTCGTCGCCTCCACCGTGCATTTCGGCAATGGCTGGTCGTTCACCAATCCCAATGGTGGCTGGGAATACCCAGTGTTTCTCGCCGTGACTGCCGCTGCCCTGGCCTTGCTGGGTGCCGGCCACCTGTCCTGGGATGCCCGCAAGCACGCCTGATCACCCTGTCGCCGAGGTAACCGCCATGTCGCTTCCCACGCTGTTCATCTCCCACGGCTCGCCCATGGAGGCGCTCGATGCAGGTGCGGCAGGGCAGGCCTGGCGCCTCCTCGGCCAGACCCTGCCGACACCGGCGGCCATCGTGGTGGTCTCGGCGCACTTCGACACCCCGGTGCCGGTGTTCGGCACCGCCGAACGCCCCGCCACCGTCCACGACTTCTATGGCTTTCCCGAGGCGCTCTACCGCCTGAGCTACCCGGCGCCCGGTGCGCCGGCGCTGGCCGAAACCCTGGCGCAGGGGCTGCGCGAACAGGGTTGGGAAGCACGTACCGCGGAGCAGGGGTTGGATCACGGCGCCTGGGTGCCGCTGCGCTATCTCTATCCGGACGCCCGGATTCCCGTGGTGCCCCTGTCGATGAGCGCCGATCGCGGGCCGGACTACCACTTCGCCCTGGGCCAGGCCCTGGCGCCGCTGTTGCCAGCGGATACCCTGCTGATCGGTTCGGGTAGCCTGACCCACAACCTGGGTGACTTCCGCCGTGGCGGCTCTGACGCGCCCGACTACGTCACGGCATTCCAGGCCTGGATCCAGGAGCGGCTGCGCGAGCGCGATCTGGAGGCATTGCTGGACTATCGTCGGCGGGCACCCCATGCCCGCCAGGCCCATCCTACCGACGAGCACCTGTTACCGCTGTTCGTCGCCCTGGGCGCCGCGGCGGCCGAGGGTGAATTCAGGATTCACCACGATGGCATCGCCCATCGTGTCCTGGCGATGGATGTCTACGGCTTCTCTCGTCGAGAGCCTGTTCAATGTCTCGCGAGCTAGAGCCAAACCAGGCGCAACGACCAACGGGAGTAACAGCCAACGGCTGGCCCGCAGGGTGAGCGCCAGCGAATCTAAGAGCTGAGAAAGCGGATCGGACCCGCGCTCGGGTTTACGAGGGGTAAACGAGCATGGCGACGGGGCCGCCCAGGTGGGGCTGGCCTTCCAGGTCACTTTTAACGCAGTTTGGCCGACGCGCAGCAGTCTTTGCACAGGCGTTGAGACATTGATAGGCAAAAGGCCAGGTCGGTGACCGACCTGGCCTTTTCGCATTCGGGCCTTCAGTGGCGGCTCACTTCATCAGCCGAACAGTCCCGGCCCATAGCCCCACATCAGCACCGTGGTCGCCATCAGTACCTCGAGCACCAGCACCCCGATGGCCAGGGTCGAACCCGACATGATGAAGCCTTCCCGCTGATCGATGTTGAGGAAGCCGGGAATGCCGGTATAGAGCAGGTACGCCGAGTAGGCGAGGCCGACGATCCCGGCCATGGCGCACAGCCACACCAGCGGATAGAAGCCCACCAGGCCGCTGAGCAGCATGGGTGTGGCCACGTAGCCGGCGAAGAGGATGCAGCGGTTGGCGCTGGGCCGATCCGGATAGCGCCGTGCCAGCCAGTGGATCACATGACCCATGGCCACCACGGCGGCCATGATCAGCGCGTAGCTGATCACCGCCAGGACCACGGCAGTGGGCAGATCCAGCACATGGGCCTCGCCACCGCCGAAACGCCAGCCGAAGGTAGTGGTACCCACCAGGGACGCCACCACGGGAATGGCCGCCAGGAAGGCGACATGGTGGGCGAAGAAGTGCCCGACGGTTTCCCCCTCACGACGAATCTGTTGCCACTCGCGATCGGGATGGGCCAGCAGGCCCCAGACATGATTGATCATGATTCTGCTCCTCACCCGCCGTGGTCGCCGGCAGCGGGCCTTCATGGGATGGCGAACGCTAAAGCTGGAATGCATCTGGCGACACTCTTATGAGTATAGAAAAGCTCTGGAATGCGTCATGCGAGCCGACGAAGGGCAGGCTGCGTCGAAACGAAGCGACCAGTGGTCGTCGCAGCACCAGCTCGGTGCAATTTCCGCCTCGACAACGGACGAGAGCGGGCCAGAAAGCGATACTTGACCAGTTGGTCAGGATTTTGCTTGTTCAAAAGTACTGTTACCTCCACATGAGAGCCGCCATGCCTTCCTTCGACATCATCATCGCCGGCGCCGGCATGGGCGGTCTTTCCGCTGCCCTGGCACTGCGCCAGGCCGGCCATCGGGTACGCCTCTACGAGCGCGCCAGCGAACTGGCCCCCATCGGCGCGGCCATTTCCATCTGGCCCAATGGTGTGCGGGTACTCGAACGCCTGGGCCTGGGGTCGGCCATCGCCGCCGTGAGCGGCGACATGCGCACCATGAGTTATCACGACCATCAGGGCCAGTTGCTCACGCGCTTCAGCCTGCTGCCGCTCTACGAGGCGGTCGGCCTGCCGGCACGGCCCATCGCCCGGGCGCATCTGCAGCAACTGCTGCTCGACGCCGTGGGTATGGAGTGGGTGACCCTCGGCGTTGGCTGCGAAGACTTCGAGCAGGACGAGCAGGGGGTGACGGTCCGGCTCAGCGACGGCCGCCAGGAGCGCGCCGACCTGTTGATCGCTGCCGACGGTACCCACTCGCGCTTGCGGGATCGCGTCGTGGGGCAGGCGATCACCCGCGACTACTGTGGCTACGTCAACTGGAACGGCCGGGTGCGGATCGCGCCTGATCTGGCCGATGCCCACGAATGGGCGCAATTCGTCGGCGATCACCAGCGCGTTTCGCTGATGCCCATGGGCGGTGACGAATTCTATTTCTTCTTCGACGTGCCCCTGCCCAAGGGCACGCCCAACGACCGCGCGCGTTACCGCGCGGAATTGGCCGAACACTTCGCCGGCTGGGCGCCACCGGTGCAACGGCTCATCGAGCGGCTGGATCCCCAGGGCGTCGCCCGGGTGGAGATCCACGATACCCGGCCCTTGGCTAAGCTCGTCCGCGGCCGGGTGGCGCTGCTGGGTGATTCGGCCCACGCCATGGCGCCGGACCTGGGGCAGGGCGGTTGCCAGGCCATGGAGGACGCCTGGGTGCTGGCGCGCTGCCTGGAAGCCGAGGCCGAGCCGCTGGCAGCCCTGCAGGCCTACGAGAAGGCCCGGCTGGAGCGGGCCGCCGGCATCGTCGAGCGGGCCCGCAAGCGCTGCGAGATCACCCATGGCCACGATCCCGAAGCGACCCAGGCCTGGTATGCCGAACTGGCCCGGGAAACCGGTGAAACCGTGATCGCCGGCCTGCGCAAGACGGCCGATGGCGGTCCGCTGTGAAATAGCGGATGCACGGCGTGACGATTGACGGCGGCGGGGGTCGAAAGGCCCACGTCCTCGTCGCCCCAGACATCGTTGGAGAATCGCCCATGCGCCTGCGTCTCGCCCTGACCCTCGCCAGCTCCTTCGCCCTCGCCCCGCTGGCTTTTGCCGCCGAGGGCGGCTGTCCCTATCCGCAGACGGTGAAGTTCGCCGGTCCCAACTGGGAGAGCGGCATGTTCACCACCGAGGTGCTGCGGTTGCTGGTGGAGAAGGGCTATGGCTGCCAGACCGACAGCGTGCCGGGCAACACCGTGACCCTGGAGAACGCCCTGGCGCAGAACGACATCCAGGTCACCGGCGAGCAGTGGGCCGGGCGCAGCCCGGCCTGGCGGGCGGCGGAAAAGGCCGGCAAGGTGTTCGCCGTGGGCGAGACGGTCAAGGGCGCCACCGAGGGCTGGTGGGTACCGGAATACCTGGTCAAGGGCGATCCTGCCCGCGGCATCGCGGCCAAGGCGCCGGACCTCAAGAGCGTGGCCGATCTGCCGCGCTACAAGGAGTTGTTCCGTGACCCGGAGGAGCCGGGCAAGGGCCGCTTCCTCAACTGCCCCACCGGCTGGACCTGCGAGATCGTCAATAGCCAGAAGCTCAAGGCCTATAAGCTGACCGACAGCTACACCAACTTCCGCACCGGTACCGGTCCTGCGCTGGACGCCGCCATCGCCACCGCCATGCGCCGTGGCGAGCCGGTGCTCTTCTACTATTGGTCGCCGACGCCGCTGATGGGCCGCTACAAGCTGGTCCAGCTGGAAGAGCCGCCCTTCAGCGAGAAAGCCTGGGAAACCCTCTCGGACCCGAAGAATCCCAATCCGTTGCCCTCGCGTTCGCTACCGGCCAAGATCACCATCGGCGTCTCCCGCGACCTGCACGACAAGGCCCCGGCCCTGGTGGCGCTGTTCGAGAAGGTCGAATTCCCCCTCGACCAGTTCAACGGCATCCTTGCCGGCATGGCCGAGAAGCGCGAAGACGCCCAGGTCGTGGCCAAGCGCTTCCTCAAGGAGCATCCGGAAGTCTGGACGACCTGGCTGCCGGCGGACAATGCCGCGCGGGTGAAGGCGGCGCTCTGAGGGCCGCATGAGGGATAATGGCGGTTTTCCGCGTTGGAGCCGCCCATGACCGTCGCCGCCCTTACCATGTACGTCGAGCCTGTCGAGGTACGCGACGCCTATCGCCAGCTGACCGACGCCGTGGCGCGACGCCTGGGGGCGACCCTCGAACCGGCGCCGGAAGAACTGCCGGCGCTCTGGACTCATCCAGAGCTGTTGCTGGCCCAGACCTGCGGCTATCCCTGGGCGACCCGCCTGCGCGGTCAGGTCTGTCTGGTCGCCGCGCCGCGCTATATCTTCGAAGGCTGTGCCGAGGCCGAGCACTGCGCTTTCATCCTGGTGCCGGAAACGCTGGAGGTGCAGAGCCTGGCCGACCTGCGCGGCAAGCGCGTCGCCCTCAACGGCCTGGACTCCAACACCGGCATGAATCTGTTGCGCCACGCCGTGGCACCCCTGGCCGAGCGGGGACGCTTCTTCGGCGAGGTGATCGTCAGCGAGAGCCACGCCAACAGCCTGGCGCTGTTGCAGCAGGGGCATGCCGATGTAGCCGCGGTGGATGCCGTGACCTATGGCTATCTACAACGCGCCGAGCCCGGGCGCGTCGCCGGCCTACGTCTGTTGCAACGTACCCGACCGAGCCCGACACTGCCCTTCATCACCGCGGCCAGTCGCTCCGAGGCGGAAGTGGACGCCTTGCGGACGGCCTTGAATGCTAGCCTCGCGGCTGACCCCGAGCTGGCCAGCATTCTCGCCATCGACGGTGTCACGGCGGTGGACGAGGCGACCTACCTGCCGCTGCTGGACTGGCGGCGAGAGGCGGTGGAAAAAGGTTATCCGGTGATTGCATAAGACCTATCGCGGCCATGGGCCGCTCCTACGGACGTAGGCACACTGGCTGACCGCGATCTTGCCGGGGCTAATGGAGATGAACGCCTGCGCGGATTACTCCCTCTCCCCTTGGGAGAGGGTTGGGGGGAGGAGCGCCCCCTGCCACGAAGTCCCCAGCGGAAACAGCTGCGCCATTTCCCACGCTGCGGCTCCACAACTGATGTCCCCCTATAACGCTAAGGCAGTTGCTCCTACATTCAACCGAACTGTAGGAGCAACTGTCTTATCGCGGCCATGTCGGTGCGCCCTAGCGACCGCTCTGGTCTGGACTATCGCGGCCATGGGCCGCTCCTACAAAAGCATCACCCCCTGTAGGAGCGGCCCATGGCCGCGATTAGGTACTTGTACCGCGGTCGGTCCGCACGCATCCAACCTACACCCGCGCCCCCTCCTGCAACCGCCGCAACTCCACCAGATCATGACTGCAGAACAGCGTCAGCCCCAGATCCTGGCGCAGGGAGAGCTCGCGTAGCCGGGCCTGGTTCTCCAGACGGCTGGCTCGGTCGGTTTCCATCAGCCGTTGATAGAACCTCAGGCCCGGCGTGCAGTGGCGTTCGGGGCGGCCCATCTCGCCACGGTAGAAGTAGGCGTCGCCCGCGTGCAGCAACCAGCCGCCCTCGTGCTGGATGGCGATCCCGGCATGACCCGGGGTATGGCCGGGCAGCGGGATCATCAGGATTTCCGGCGGCAGGCCAGGCAGGTCGCGCACGCTGGCGAAGCCCTGCCAGGCCTCGCCCCGGGGTTCATGGAACTGCCAGTGGCGGATGCCTTGCCACTGCCTCGGGCTGTAGCGTCGCTGGCCGATGAAGCCGTGGCGCTGCCGCTGGGCCTCCCATTCGCGCTGCAGTACATGGACCTGGGCCTGGGGAAAGTCGTCCAGCCCGCCGGCGTGATCGAAATCCAGGTGGGTCAGCACGATGTGGCGCACATCGCCGGGCCGAAAGCCCAGTCGGCGGAGCTGCGCCAGGGCACTGAGTTCGGGATCGTACTGGATGCGGTTCATCAGCCGGAAGAAGGGACTCAGCCGCCGCCCACGTTCCTTGAGATCGACTTCGCCGAAGCCGGTGTCCACCAGCACCAGGCCGGACTGGTCGGTTTCCACCAGCAGGCAATGGCAGGCGAGGTGGGCGGCGAGTCCACGGCTGAAACCGTCGTACAACGCCCCGCCCAGGGGACACATGCAGCCGCAGTTGAGGTGATGGATACGCATGATCGGCTCCGCGAGGGTGTCCTCCGGTAGAAGAGGCAAGCACCGGCAAAGTTCGAGCGCAGCGGTCGTCCGCGCGTACGTCAAGGCTTGCCAGGAGGTTTGGGCAGGCCTAGGGTGGCGACGATCAATCGACCGGAGCACGACTCTTGGATAACGACAGCCAGGCGGGCGCCGCCGTCTATTCGCCGCTGACCCTGCGCCTCTACGACGCCTGGGTGCTGGGGATTTCCAATCGCTATGCCTGGGGCTGCCCGACCGCCGAGGTACTGCTGCCGTTCTTTCGCCAGCACGTCGGCCGGCGTCATCTCGAGGTGGGCGTGGGCACGGGCTACTACCTGGCCAAGGCGGAGCTGGCGGCAGACAGCGAGGTCACCTTGCTGGATCTCAACCCTGCCAGTCTCGCTGCGGCCCGCCAGCGCCTTGGCCGTCCCGCCCAGGTCCTGCGCCACGATGTGCTGGAGCCGCTGCCCGCCACCGTTGGCCCCTTCGACTCCATCGCCCTGTTCTATCTGCTGCACTGCCTGCCGGGCAGCCTGGCGCAGAAGGGGCGCGTCTTCGCGCAACTGGCAACCGGCTTGGCCCCCGGCGGCGTGCTGTTCGGCGCCACCATTCTGGGCGATGCCGCCGGGCACAATGGCTTCGGCAGGCGCCTGATGGCCCTCTACAACCGTAAGGGCATCTTCGGCAACGCCGGTGACAGCCTGGCGGATCTCGAAGGCGAGCTGCGCAAGCACTTCGCCCAGGTCGAGTTGCGCCAGGTGGGCCGGGTAGCCTTGTTCAGCGCCCGTGAACCGGTCGAGGGTCGTCCTCTGCCCTTGAGCTGAACCCTGGGCCCGCTGCGCTGACCAAGCTAGGATCGCCAGCGGACCGGCCCTGCCGCCCTGGCCCGCCCAGTGCAGACGGAGTTCTCCATGCCCCCAGCCTTTACCCGCCGTTCCCTCCTGGCCGCTGGCCTGTCCCTCGGCCTGCTCGCCGCCGGCTCCGCCCATGCTGCCGACTGGTGTGCCAGCAAGCCGGTGAAGTTCGCCGGGGTGAACTGGGAGAGCGGCATGCTGCTCACCGAACTGATGGGCTTCGTCCTGCAGCACGGCTACGACTGCAAGATCGACAGCATCCCCGGTAACTCCATCACCCTGGAACAGGCGCTGGCCAACGACGACATCCAGGTGTTCGCCGAGGAGTGGATCGGTCGCAGCGAGGCCTGGAACAAAGCTGCCGCCGCCGGCAAGGTGGTCGGCGTGGGCGCGCCCATCGAAGGCGCCACCGAAGGCTGGTACGTGCCGCGCTATCTGGTGGAAGGCGAGGGCGCCAAGGCGCCCAAGCTCAAGACCATCGCCGACCTGGGCCAGTACGCCGCGCTGTTCCGCGATCCGGAAGAGCCGGGCAAGGGCCGCTTCTACAACTGTCCGGCCGGCTGGACCTGCGAGCTGGAAAACACCCAGATGCTGCAGAGCTATGGCCTGAGCGACAAATACACCAACTTCCGCCCCGGCACCGGCCCGGCGCTGGATGCGGCCATCGTCTCAGCCACCAAGCGCAAGCAGCCGATCCTCACCTACTACTGGTCGCCGACGCCGCTGCTGGGCCGGGTGGATATGGTCCAGCTCAAGCCCCGCGACGGCGAAGAAAAACGCATCCAGGTGCAGGCCGGCCTCTCCAAGCCCTTCCACGATGGCGCCCCCGAACTGGTCGCCGTGCTGAGCCGGGTCAACGTGCCCATCGAGCTGCTCAACCGCACCCTGGCCGAGCAGGCCGAGGCCAAGCAGGACGCACCCGCTACCGCCAAGGCGCTGCTCAAGGCCCATCCCGAGCTGTGGCAAGCGTGGGTGACCGACGCCGGGGCGCGCAGCAAGATCCAGGCGGCGCTCTAGGATGTTCCCCGAAAGCCTGACCTTTTCCTTCGCCGATGCGGTGAATCGCGGCGTCGACTGGCTGGTGACCCGGTATGGCGATGTCTTCCGCGCCATCTCCGACACCCTGCTACAGGCCATCGTCTGGCTCGAAGGGCTGCTGCGCGGCACGCCCTGGTGGGCCATCCTGCTGATCGTCGCGGCCCTCGCCGGCCATGCCACCCGCCGGGTGCTGCCGACCCTGGCGATCACCGGCCTTTTGTTCCTGGTTGGCGCCCTGGGGCTATGGGACAAGCTGATGCAGACCCTGGCCTTGGTGCTGGTGGCCACCGCCATCGCCGTGGTCATCGGCGTGCCCCTGGGTATCCTCTGCGCCCGCAGCGCCCGGCTGCGCCTGGTGCTGATGCCACTGCTGGACATCATGCAGACCATGCCCAGCTTCGTGTACCTGATCCCGGTGCTGATGCTGTTCGGCCTGGGCAAGGTGCCGGCGATCTTCGCCACGGTGATCTATGCCGCGCCACCGCTGATTCGCCTCACCGACCTGGGCATCCGCCAGGTCGACCGCGAGGTCATGGAAGCGGTCAACGCCTTCGGTGCCAGTCGCTGGCAGCAGCTGTTCGGCGTGCAGCTGCCGCTAGCCCTGCCGAGCATCATGGCCGGTATCAACCAGACCACCATGATGGCACTGTCCATGGTGGTGATCGCCTCCATGATCGGCGCCCGCGGCCTGGGCGAAGAGGTGCTGGTGGGCATCCAGACCCTGGACGTGGGCAAGGGCCTGCAAGCGGGGCTGGCCATCGTCATCCTCGCCGTGGTCATCGACCGCATCACCCAGGCCTATGGTCGCCAGCGCCATGAGGTGGAGCGATGAAGATCGTCGTCGAGCGGGTCTCCAAGATCTTCGGCAAGCGCCAGCAGGCGGCCCTGGCCTTGCTTCGCGAGGGACGCGACAAGGCCGCTATCCTCGCCCGCACGGGTTGCGTGGTGGGCGTGGACGATCTGTCACTGGAGATCGCCGAGGGCGAGATCTTCGTCATCATGGGCCTCTCCGGGTCGGGCAAGTCGACCCTGGTGCGCCACCTGAACCGGCTGATCGACCCCAGCAGCGGGCGCATCCTCATCGATGGCCAGGATATTCTCCAACTACCCCTGCCGGCGCTGCGCGAGCTGCGCCGCCAGCGCATCAGCATGGTGTTCCAGAGTTTCGGCCTGCTGCCGCATCGGCGGGTGCTGGACAACGTCGCCTACGGGCTCAAGGTGAGGGGCGAGCCCAAGGCGGTCTGCCGCGAACGGGCGCTGCACTGGCTGGAGGTAGTGGGTCTGGCCGGCTACGAGCGCAAGTGGCCGCACCAGCTCTCCGGGGGCATGCGCCAGCGCGTCGGCCTGGCGCGGGCCCTGGCGGCGGACACCGAGATCATTCTGATGGACGAGGCCTTTTCCGCCCTCGATCCCCTGATCCGAGCCGAGATGCAGGACCAGCTGTTGGAATTGCAGCAGCGCCTGCACAAGACCATCGTCTTCATCACCCATGACCTGGACGAGGCCCTGCGCCTGGGCAACCGCATCGCTATCCTGCGCGATGGGCGTCTGGTGCAGGTGGGTACCCCCGGGGACATCCTCGGCCAGCCGGCCGATGACTATGTGGCACGCTTCGTCCAGCGACGCAGCGCTGCGACAGTTTGAAACAATTAGGCTAGAGGCCTTCACGAGCATTTCACGAGAGACGCGCTCTGATGGTGAGACCTGCGGCCTGACCTCGCGTTGGGCCTTTTCTCTACTACTGGAACCGCGCCGCAATGGACTACCTGCTACAGCTCGCCGCCGATCCCACCGTCTGGATCGCCCTGGCCACCCTGATCGTGATGGAAGTGGTGCTCGGCATCGACAACCTGATCTTCATCTCCATCCTCACCAACAAGCTGCCCGCCCACCAACAGCAGAAGGCCCGCCGTATCGGCATCGGCCTGGCGCTGGTCATGCGCCTGGGGCTGCTCGGTACCGTGGCCTGGATCGTCCAGCTTACCGAACCCGTCATCGAGGTGTTCGGCAAGAGCTTCTCCTGGAAGGACATCATCCTCATCGCCGGTGGCCTGTTCCTCTTGTGGAAGGCGACCAAGGAGATCCACCACAACGTCGATCCCGAGCCCGACAGCGCCCTCAGTAAGGGCGGCGAGGTGGCTACCCTGAGCTTTGGCTCGGCCATCGTGCAGATCCTCCTGCTGGACCTGGTGTTCTCGGTGGACAGCATCATCACCGCGGTAGGCATGACCGAGCACCTGCCGGTGATGGTGATCGCGGTGGTGGTGGCGGTGACCGTCATGTTGCTGGCGGCCGACCCCCTGGCCATCTTCATCGACAGGAATCCCACCGTCGTGATGCTGGCGCTGGGATTCCTGATCATGATCGGCATGACCCTGATCGCTGAAGGCTTCGGTGCCCATGTGCCCAAGGGCTACATCTACGCGGCCATGGCCTTCTCGGCGCTGATCGAGGGCCTGAACATGCTGTCGCGGCGGGCCAAGCGCCGTAAGCAGGACGCTGGCAAGTAGGAAATCGAGACGTGCCGGAAGGCCTTGTTACATTCCGGCACGTCTATTGCTAACAATTAATTCAAGGACTAGGCACTATCGGTCGAGACCCTTGTCATAGCAGCGTCACACGCGAGGTTTACAACTGAAGTCATGAACATACAAGCCCAAGCCCAGAACGCCATGCATGCCCTCAGCGCCGCTTTCGCGCCGATGAGCTGCGTCATCGACGCCCCCAGCAAGCGGGGTTTTTCCTTCATCGTCGTCAACGAGCATGGCGTGGCCAAGCACACCCGCCGGATCTATCGCGACGAATACAGCAGCCCGAGCCGCCTGCAGGCCATCATCGACAGTACCCGCCTGGCCATCGCCGGCTGAGATTCAGCCGGCTTCCGCTTTACCCCTCTCGCCTTACCTTCTGCGCCCCACCCGAGCTACGGGTGTACCGGCGGCAGATACGCCAACGTTCCCCCCAACAGCCACAGCAGGACCAGCACCAAAGGTGCATGGACCAGCAGCTGCACGAAGGAAAAGCCGACCAGATCGCGCGCCTTCAGCCCCAGCACGCCCAGCAGCGGCAGCATGTAGAAGGGATTGATCAGATTCGGCAGTGCCTCGGCGGCGTTGTAGATCTGCACGGCCCAGCCCAGGTGATACTGCAGGTCGTTGGCCACCTGCATCACATAGGGCGCCTCGATGATCCACTTGCCCCCGCCCGAGGGAATGAAGAACCCCAGCAGCGCCGAGTAGACGCCCATCAGCAGGGCGAAGGTGTCGTGGGTGGCGATCTGGGTGAAGAACGCCGCAATATGGTGCGCCAGGGTCTGGCCATCGGTACCGTTGACCTTGGTCAGGATGGCGGCAATGGAGCCGTACAGCGGAAACTGGATCAGCACCCCGGTGGTCGCCGGCACCGCGCGGGCCACGGCGTCGAGGAAATGCCGCGGCCGCCAGTGCAGCAGGGCGCCCAGGGTGATGAACAGCAGGTTGTAGGTGTTCAGCCCGGAGATGGCCTCGATGGCCGGCTTGCTGGCGAATTCCTGCACCAGCCAGCCTGCGGCCAATAGCACCAGCAGCACGATCAGGATCGGGCTGTATTCCAGCCATTCGCCCGGACGGGTCGGCTTGGCCGCAGGCTTGGGCGCCGGGGAGACGTCGACGCCGCAGGCGCGGGCATCCCGGGCGCTGTCCGGCCCGGGCGCGGTAACGTAGGCGATCACCGCCGAGACCACCAGCAGCACCAGCAGCAGGACGCCGGACTGCCAGAGGAATAGCGTCTGGCTGAAGGGGATCACTCCGGTGATGGCGAGGATCGACGGCGGCAGGCTGGCCGGGTTGGCCTGCAGTTGCGCCGCCGAAGACGACAGTCCCAGCGCCCAGACCGCGCCCAGGCCCAGGTAGGCGGCGGCACCGGCGGCGCGGTAGTCCATCTTGAGTTCTTCGCGGCGGGCCAGGGCGCGCACCAGCAGGCCGCCGAACACCAGGCTCAGTCCCCAGTTGAGCAGGGAGGCGAGCATGGCCACCAGGGCCACCCAGCACACCGCACCACGGCCGGTACGGGGCACCTGCGCCAGGCGTTCGATCAGTCGCCCCGCCGGGCCGGAGCTGGCGACCACGTAGCCGCCGATGACCACGAAGGCCATCTGCATGGTGAAGGGAATCAGGCTCCAGAAACCGTCGCCGAAGGCCTTGGCCGTGGTGGTGGCCGGTGCGCCCATGCCGAGGGCGGCCAGGGCCACCACGGCCACGGCGAGCACGGCGAACACCCAGGAATCGGGAAACCAGCGCTCGGCCCAGTTGGAACAGGCCAGGGCGAAGCGCGCGCTGCGCGAATCGCGGGAGGGGGTGGTGGTCATGGGAGATCCTTTTGTTGTTGTTTTTTTGGGAAACATCGGCAGTAGGGTGGAAAACGGCGAAGCCTTTTCCACGGGTTTTCACGTTGAGGGTCTGATCGTGGCCATGGGCCGCTCCTACAGGGATTGATGCTTTTGTAGGAGCGGCCCATGGCCGCGATAAAATCATCAATCGGCTACCGCCGCTCCACCGCGAGCGCCACGCCCTGACCGCCACCGATGCACAGGGTCGCCAAGCCTCGACGCCCGTCACGGCGGCGCAGTTCGTGGAGCAGGGTCACCAGCACGCGGCAACCCGAGGCGCCGATGGGGTGGCCCAGGGCGATGGCGCCGCCGTTGACGTTGACCTTGTCGTCATCCCAACCCAACTCCTGACCCACCGCCAGGGCCTGGGCGGCGAAGGCTTCGTTGGCCTCGATCAGGTCCAGGTCGGCCAGCTGCCAACCGGCCTTTTCCAGGGTCTTGCGGGTGGCCGACACCGGGCCGATGCCCATGATCGCCGGGTCCACCCCGGCGCTGGCATAGGCGGTGATATGGGCCAGCGGCGTCAGGCCCAAGGCGGCAGCCCTGGCCGCACTCATCACCAGCACCGCAGCGGCGCCGTCGTTGAGGCTGGAGGCGTTGCCGGCGGTGATGCTGCCGTCCTTGGCGAAGGCCGGTCGCAGCCGGGCCAGGCCCTCGGCGGTGGTATCGGCACGAATGCCTTCGTCGGTCTCGAACGCCAGAGGATCACCCTTGCGCTGGGGGATGAACACCGGAGTGATCTCCTCGCGGAAACGCCCCGACTCCACCGCCGCCGCAGCTCTTTGCTGGGAGCGGGCGGCAAAGGCGTCCTGGGCCTCGCGGCTGATGCCGTACTTCTGCACCAGATTCTCCGCGGTCTGGCCCATGTGGTAGTCGTTGAAGGCATCCCAGAGGCCATCGCTGATCATGGAGTCGACCAGCTCGGCATGGCCCAGGCGCAAGCCGCTGCGCACCTTGGGCAGCACATAGGGCGCCAGGCTCATGTTCTCCATGCCGCCGGCGACGACGATCTCGGCGTCGCCGCAACGGATCGCCTGGACGGCCAACTGCACCGCCTTGAGGCCGGAGCCACAGACCTTGTTCAGGGTCAGGGCCGGTACCTCATGGGGCAGGCCAGCCTTGACCGCTGCCTGGCGCGCCGGATTCTGGCCGGCGCCGGCGGTGAGCACCTGGCCGAGGATGACTTCATCCACCTGCGCTGGCGCCACGCCGGTCTGCTCCAGCAGGGCGCGGATGACGGTCGCGCCGAGCTCCACCGCGGGTACGTTGGCCAGGGAGCCCTGGAAGCTGCCGACTGCGGTACGGGTGGCGGCGACGATGACGACGTCTTGCATGGTAGGGGTCTCCTCAGGCTTGGATGGGGGCGCCGGTGGCGGCGCGCAGTTCATCGAGGCTGACGCCTTCGGCCAGCTCCACCAGCTTCAGGCCGCCTTCGGTCACCTCCAGCACGGCCAGGTCGGTGATGATCAGGTCTACCACGCCGACGCCGGTCAGTGGCAGGTCACAGGCCGGCAGAATCTTGTGGGCGCCCTTGGCAGTGTGCTCCATGAGCACCACCACGCGCTGCACGCCGGCCACCAGGTCCATGGCGCCGCCCATGCCCTTGACCATCTTGCCGGGAATCATCCAGTTGGCTAGGTCGCCTTGTGCCGACACCTGCATGGCGCCAAGGATGGCCAGGTTGACGTGACCGCCGCGGATCATGCCGAAGCTGGCGGCGCTGTCGAAATAGCTGCTGCCGGGCAGGGCGGTGACGGTCTGCTTGCCGGCGTTGATCAGGTCCGGATCGACCGTCTCGGCGGTGGGGAAGGGGCCGATGCCGAGCAGGCCGTTCTCCGACTGCAGCCAGACGTCCATGCCGGCGGGGATGTAGTTGGCGACGAGGGTCGGCAAGCCGATGCCGAGGTTGACGTAGAAGCCGTCCTGCAGCTCCCGGGCGGCGCGTTGCGCCATCTGTTCGCGGGTCCAGGCCATCTTACTTCTCCTCGCTCAGGGTGCGTTTCTCGATGCGTTTCTCGGGGGTGGCGTTGACCACCAGGCGCTGCACGAAGATGCCGGGCAGGTGGATCTGGTCGGGGTCCAGCTCGCCGACTTCCACCAGCTCTTCCACCTCGGCGACGCAGACGCGACCGGCCATGGCGCACAGCGGATTGAAGTTGCGCGCGGTCTTGTTGAAGACCAGGTTGCCGGCCTTGTCGGCGCGTTGCGCCTTGACCAGGGCCACGTCGGCGGTCAGCGCCAGTTCCATGACATGGGGCTGGCCGTTGAAGTCGCGAACCTCCTTGCCCTCGGCCACCAGGGTGCCGTAGCCGGTGCGGGTGTAGAACGCCGGAATGCCCGCGCCGCCGGCACGCAGCTTCTCGGCCAGGGTGCCCTGGGGGGTGAATTCCAGCTCCAGTTCGCCGGCCAGGTACTGGCGCTCGAATTCCTTGTTCTCGCCCACGTAGGAGGAAATCATCTTGCGGATCTGCCGCGTCTCCAGCAGTTGGCCGAGGCCGAAGCCGTCCACCCCGGCGTTGTTGCTGATGGCGGTCAGTTCGCGGGCGCCGGTGTCGCGCAGGGCGGCGATCAGCGCCTCGGGGATGCCGCAGAGGCCGAAGCCGCCCACGGCCAGGGTGATGCCGTCGCTGACCAGCCCGTCGAGGGCGGCCGCGGCGTTGGGATAGAGCTTGTTCATGATGGAGATCCTCTTGTCGTTATTGGGCGGTCCAGCCGCCGTCCATGGTCCAGGCGGCGCCGCGCACCTGGGCGGCGGCATCGCTGCACAGGAACAGCGCCAGCTCGCCCAGCTGCGCGGTGGTAACGAAATCCTGCGACGGCTGCTTTTCGCTGAGCAGGTCGCGACGCGCCTGGTCCGGGTCGCTGCCACGGCTGTCCAGCTGCTGCTGGATCAGCGGGGTGAGCACGAAGCCCGGGCAGAGTGCGTTGCAGGTGATACCGGTGCGGGCGGTTTCCAGCGCGGTGACCTTGGTCAGGCCCACCACGCCGTGCTTGGCGGCGACGTAGGCGGCCTTACCGGTGGAGGCCACCAGGCCGTGCACCGAGGAGATATTGACGATGCGGCCCCAGTCGCGCTCGCGCATGCCCGGCAGCGCCAGGCGGGTGGTGTGGAAGACGGCCGAGAGATTGAGGGCGATCACCGCGTCCCAGCGCTCCACCGGGAAATCTTCCACAGGCGCCACGTGCTGGATGCCGGCGTTGTTGACCAGGATGTCCACGCCGCCGAAGTCGCGCTGGGCGTAGGCGAAGAGGTCTTCGATCTCGTCCGGCCTGGACAGGTCGGCGCCGTGGAAGCCACTCCGGGCGGCGAGGCTGGCCTGGGCCGTAGCGGGATCGCCAAAGCCGTTGAGGATGAGGGTGGCGCCAGCGGCGGCCAGGCGCTGGGCGATGCCCAGGCCGATGCCGCTGGTGGAGCCGGTGACCAGGGCGGTCTTGCCGGTGAGGTCCATGGTGGTCTCCTTAGACGAGGCCGGTCAGGTAGTAGAGGGCGATGACGAAGAACACCGCCACGGTCTTGATCAGGGTGATCTTGAACACGCCGCCATAGGCTTCGCGATGGGTCAGGCCGGTCACCGCCAGCAGGGTGATGACCGCGCCGTTGTGCGGCAGGGTGTCCATGCCGCCGCTGGCCATGGCCGCCACCCGGTGCAGCACTTCCAGGGGGATATTGGCGGCGTGGGCGGCGGCGATGAAGGTGTCGCTCATGGCGGCCAGGGCGATGCTCATGCCACCTGACGCCGAGCCGGTGATACCGGCCAGCAGGGTCACGCTCACCGCTTCGTTGATCAGCGGATCGGGGATGGCCTTGAGGCCCTGGGCGAACAGCACGAAGCCGGGCAGGGCGGCGATCACCGCGCCGAAGCCGTATTCCGACGCCGTATTCATCCCCGCCAGCAGGGCGCCGGACACGGCGGTCTTGCTGCCCTCGGCCAGGCGCCCGCGGATGGCGCCGAAGCCGGTGGCCAGCACCAGCAGGATGCCTGCCAGCAGCGCGCCTTCCACCGCCCAGATACCGGTCAGCTTGGCCACCTCCTGGGTCACCGGCTTGGCCATGCCGGGTAGGGCCAGGTTATGGGTGGCGCCATACCAGTCGGGAATCCAGCGGGTCAGCAGCCCGTTGAGTACCCCCACCAGCACCAGCGGCGCCAGGGCCAGCCAGGGATTGGGCAGCGGCAGGTCGGCGGCGGTCTCGGGTTCGTTGCGCAGCGGTACGCTGGCATAGCCTTCGCCACCGGTGCGGGCCTTGCGGCGGGCGCTGCCGAGGTAGGTCAGGCCCACGGCGATGACGAACAGCGAGCCGGCCAGGCCCAGCCAGGGCGCGGCCCAGGCGGTGGTCTGGAAGAAGCTGGTGGGAATGATGTTCTGGATCTGCGGCGTGCCGGGCAGAGCGTCCATGGTGAAGGAGAAGGCGCCCAGGGCGATGGTCGCCGGGATCAGTCGCTTGGGGATGTCGCTCTGGCGAAACATCTCGGCGGCGAAGGGATAGACGGCGAAGACCACCACGAACAGCGAGACGCCGCCGTAGGTGAGCAGGGCGCAGACCGCGACGATCACCGGGATGGCCCGCTCGCGACCGAGCAAGCGGATGGCCGCGGCGACGATGGCGCGGGAGAAGCCCGATAGCTCGATCAGCTTGCCGAACAGGGCACCGAGCATGAACACCGGGAAATAGAGTTTGAGAAAGCCCACCATCTTGTCCATGAACACCCCGGTGAAGGCAGGCGCCACGGCGGACGGATCGGTTAGCAGGACGGCACCAAGGGCGGCAAGGGGGGCGAAGAGGATGACACTGAAACCCCGGTAGGCGGCGAACATCAGCAGCGCCAGGGCGGCGAGTGCGATCAGGACACTCATGGCTTCTCCTAGAGCTTCGCCTGTGGCGAAGCGGTTCTTGTTGTTATAGGGGCGATACAGGGATCGCCTGAGCGAGGGAGCCAGAACCGTGCCAGGTTTTTAAATCATTGTTTTATATGGATTTTTATTTTGCCGACTGCCAATCGCCAGCAAGTTTTCTCAAAAGCTGGACCCTGTAGGGGCGGCCCATGGCCGCGATTGACGATTTATCGCGGCCATGGGCCCTCCTACAGGATGTCTCAATATTAGGATACATCTCAATTTTGAGACATCAACCCCAGCGTCACCAACTTCTTGTACAGCGTAGACCGCCCCAGGCCCAGGCGGCGGGCGGCTTCGTCCACCTTGCCACCGCAGGCGGCCAGGGTGGATCGGAACAGTTCCCGGTCGAAGCGCTGGCGGGCTTCGGCATAGGTTTCGCCGGTTCGCTGACCGATCGCCTCGGCAGTCGTCGGCATGGCAGGGCCGCCGCCCAGGGCCGCCGCCAATGCCGCGGCATCCAGCTGGCTGTCGTCACCCAGCAACACGGCACGTTCCAGCACATTGCGCAGTTCGCGCACGTTGCCGGGCCAGGGTTGGCGTTGCAACAGGGCCAGGCCGTCGGCCGTGAGTTCGGGAGTGGGCTGACCGGTCACGGCGGGCAGCCCATCGAGGATGGCTTCGGCCAGCACCGCCAGGTCGTCCAGCCGCTCGCGCAACGGAGGGATGCGGATGGGCAAGACGTTGAGCCGATAGTAGAGGTCGGCGCGAAAGCGTCCCTCGGCCACGGCGACGTCCAGATCGCGGGACGTCGCGGCGATCATGCGCACGTCGCAGGCCAGCACCTCGTTGGAGCCCAGCGGCTCGTACTCCTTTTCCTGCAATACCCGTAGCAGCTTGGCCTGCAAGGCCAGCGGCATGTCGCCGATCTCGTCGAGAAACAGGGTGCCGCCCTGGGCGATCTGCAACTTGCCCGGGCGTGCCCGGCGCTCGGCACCAGTGAAGGCGCCCGGTGCGGTGCCGAAGAATTCCGCCTCCAATAGGCTCTCGGGAATGGCCGCGGCGTTGATGCTGACGAAGGGCCGCCCGGCGCGTGGCGAGGCGCCGTGGATGGCGTGGGCCAGCAGCTCCTTGCCGGTACCGGTCTCGCCGAGCAACAGCACCGCTGCCGCACTGGCCGCTGCGCGGCGGGCACGCCGCTTGACCTCCAGGCTGGCCGGCCCGCTGCCGACGAAGTGGCCGAAGCCGTACTTGGCGGTACGCGCGTGCTGCAGCGAGCGGCGGGTGGTGGCCAGCTCCTCCTGGATGCGCAGGTAGCGGGTCACCAGCGGCGCCAGTTGCTGCAACTGGTCGAACAGGGCGAAGCCGATGGCGCCGATCAACTCGCCCTCGTCGGTATGGATCGGCAGGCGCATCACCACCAGCGGCCCGCTGCGGGTCTCCAGCATGTCCAGCAGGATCGGCTGGCCGTTGCGCGCCACCTCGCGCAACAGACTGTGCGGGATGATCTGTTCCACCGGCTGGCCGATGGCGGCGGCGGCATCCGGCAGGCCGAAGTGCTGGGCGTATCTCTGGTTGATCCAGACGATGCGCGCCTCGCGGTCGACGATCACCGTGCCGTTGCTGGTCTGCTCGATGATCTCGAACAGCGAGCGGATCGCCCGTTGGCGGATGCCGGCATAGTCTTCCAGACCTGGCAGGCCGGGTGGCGTGCTGCTCATGGTTTCAACGCATGGCGCAGCTGGTGCAGGCGCCGCTGGACGATACGCTCGCGCCGCGCCGCGTCCCAGTCATAGAAACCGGCGCCACTGCGCAGCCCGGTGCGGCCTGCGGCCACCTGGTCTGCCAAGACCTGCAACGGGGCTTCGTTCCGCGCCAGGGTTGGCCAGAGATGGCTGGCGATGTCGCGAAAGGTATCCAGCCCGCCCATGTCCGCCGCCTCCAGCGGCCCGACCATGGCATAGCGCCGGCCCAGGGAGGCACGCATCACCCGATCCACCGTCTCGGCATCGGCCGCGCCGCTCTGCACGATGTGCAGGGCCTCGCGCAACAGGGCGAATTGCAGGCGATTGCCGACGAAGCCGGGAATGGCTCGCTGCAACACCACGGCTTCCAGCTCGGCGGTTTCCAGGAGCTGGCGCACGGACTCCAGGTGGGCGGGCAGGGTGGCCGTACCGGGCACCAGCTCCACCAGGGGAATGAAATGCGGTGGATTCCAGAAGTGCGCGATCAGCAGCCGCTCGGGATGGCGCAGCTGCGCGGCCAGCTCGTCCGGTGGCAGGCCGCTGGTGTTGCTGGCGATCAGGGCATCGGCGCGCAGCACGGCTTCGAGCTGGGCATAGAGGCGATGCTTGAGCTCCAGGCGTTCGGGTATGGCTTCGAACAGCAGGTCGCAGTCGGCGAGGTCCGCCAGGACGCTGGTCGTCGTGAGGCGGCCTATGACGGCCTCGGTGTCCACCGTGATCCCCGCTTCTTCCAGTTCGGCGAGCAGGGTGCGGGCGGTGGCCGGCACCTCGGCGAGGCGGGCGGGGTCGACGTCCTGCAGGCGCACGGCATGGCCATGGCGAGCGAGGTGCACGGCGATGCCGATGCCCATGAGACCGGAGCCGAGGACGGCGAGGCGAGGCGTGGTCATGATCCTTATCCTTGAGAGAAAGCCGGGGCAACCGTCTCACACTTGACCGCCCCCGGCCAAGGCACGGGCGCAACGGGGTGCACCAAAGGCGGGCCATGCGCCGTTGCGTCGCTCGACCCGGACCGGTCTGGCATGCCGACTCGCGCCGCCTGGCACAGGCACTGCTAGGAGACAGCCATGCCCATTCCGAGGAACGCGCCATGAGCGAAGCACCAGGTAACGACTATCCCCTGAGCGAAGTCCCGCCCCACGCCCGCAAGGGCCTGGCCTCCCTGGCCATGGTGCTGCTGGGCTTCACCTTCTTCACCGCCACCATGTTCGCCGGCGGCAAGCTCGGCGTGGCCTTCGGCTTCGCCGACCTGTTGCTGGTGATCGCCATCGGCAATCTGCTGCTGGGACTCTATGCCGCGGCCCTCGGCCATATCGCCTGTCGTAGCGGCCTCAATTCGGTGCTGATGGGGCGCTTCGCCTTCGGCGAACGCGGCAGCAAGCTCTGCGACCTCATCCTCGGCTTCACCCAGATCGGCTGGTATGCCTGGGGTACGGCCATCGCTGCCGTGGTGCTGGGCAAGTACTTCGGCCTGGAGCAGGGCGCGGTGCTGGCGCTGATGGCGGTGTTCGGCCTGGGCTTCTGCGCCACCGCCTACATCGGCTATCGCGGCCTGGAGATCCTTTCCTGGATCGCCGTGCCGGCCATGGCGCTGCTGCTGATCCTGTCCATGAGCGTGACCACCGCCAAGGCCGGCGGCCTGGCCGGCCTGCTGGCGATCACGCCCAGTGCCAGCCTGGACCTGTCCACTGCCATCACCCTGGTGTTCGGCACCTTCGTCAGTGGCGCCACCCAGGCCACCAACTGGACGCGCTTCGCCCGCTCCACCCGGGTAGCGGTACTGGCCAGCCTGATCGGCTTCTTCATCGGCAATGGCCTGATGGTGCTGATCGGCGCCTATGGGGCCATCGTCTACCAGCAACCCGACGTGGTGGAGGTGTTGATGCTGCAGGGCTTCGCCACCGCCGCCCTGGCCATGCTGCTGCTCAACATCTGGAGCACCCAGGACAACACCATCTACAACTTCGCCGTGGCCGGCTGCAACCTGGTGCGTACCGACAGACGCAAGACGGTGACCCTCGCCGGCGCCCTGATCGGCACCGCCCTGGCGCTGCTGGGCATGTACGACCTGCTGGTGCCCTATCTGGTCCTGCTCGGCACCGTGATCCCACCTATCGGCGGGGTGATCGTCGCCGACTACTGGCTGCGCCATCGCGGGCGCTATCCGCTGCTTGCCGAAGCCCGTCTGCCGCACTACAACTGGCCGGGTCTGGCCGCCTATGGTCTGGGCACCGTCGCTGCCTTCGGCTCGCCCTGGGTGGCACCCCTGGTGGGCATCGGGGTGGCGGCGCTGGCCTATGGCGTGTTCAATGGGCTGACTCGGGGGCGCACTACTGCCCCTGCCTCGCTCTAGGAGTTCCACCATGCGCATCCTCAACGCCCGCCTGCGTGACCGCAAAGGCCTGTACGACATCCGCCTCGAAGGCGGGCGCATCGCCGCCATCGCCGAACAGCTCATGCCGCCGGCGGTGGGTCCTGACGACCTCGACGCCGCCGGCAACCTGGTGACGCCGCCCTTCGTCGAGCCGCATATCCATCTCGACGCCACCCTGACCGCCGGCGAGCCGCGCTGGAACATGAGCGGCACGCTGTTCGAAGGCATCGAATGCTGGGGCGAGCGCAAGGCCACCATCACCCAAGAAGACACCAAGACCCGCGCCAAGCGCACCATCCAGGCCCTGGCCGCCCACGGCATCCAGCACGTGCGCACCCACGTGGACGTCACCGATCCCTCCCTGGCCGCGCTCAAGGCCATGCTCGAGGTGCGCGAGGAGACCGCCCACCTGATCGACCTGCAGATCGTCGCCTTTCCCCAGGAGGGCATCGAGTCCTTCAAGAACGGGCGCGAGTTGATGGAGGAGGCCATTCGCCTGGGCGCCGACGTGGTCGGCGGCATTCCCCACTTCGAATACACCCGCGACCAGGGCGTGAGTTCGGTGAAATTCCTCATGGATCTGGCCGAGCGCAGCGGCTGCCTGGTGGACGTCCATTGCGACGAGACCGACGATCCCCACTCGCGCTTTCTCGAGGTGCTGGCCGAAGAGGCCCGCAGCCGCGGCATGGGCGACCGGGTCACCGCCAGCCACACCACCGCCATGGGCTCCTACGACAACGCCTACTGCGCCAAGCTGTTCCGCCTGCTGACCCATGCCGGCATCAACTTCATCTCCTGCCCGACCGAGAGCATCCACCTGCAGGGCCGCTTCGACAGCTTTCCCAAGCGCCGTGGGGTGACCCGGGTCAACGAGTTGCTGGAGGCGGGGCTCAACGTCTGCTTCGCCCAGGATTCCATCGTCGATCCCTGGTATCCGCTGGGCAACGGCAACATCCTGCGGGTGCTGGAGGCGGGGCTGCACATCTGCCACATGCTCGGCTATCGCAACCTGCAATCGGCACTGGACCTGGTCACGGTCAACAGCGCCAAGGCACTGTCCCTGGGGGATCGCTACGGCCTGGAGGAGGGGCGGCCGGCCAACCTGCTGGTGCTGTCGGCCGACAGCGACTACGAGATGGTCCGCAGCCAGGGCCTGCCGCTGTACTCCATCCGCCACGGCAAGGTGCTGATGCAGCGCCGGCCGGCGCAGGTGGAGTTCGCGGACGTATAACGGACCGCGGTCGTGGCGGTCCACCAATGCGGACGCACCTACCGACAAGGGTTTGCTGCTTGGGATTTGCCGGGGCTGAAGGAGCTGATGCCTGCGCGGTTAGCTCCCTCTCCCTCCGGGAGAGGGCTTGGGTGAGGGAAGCCCTAGTGGCGAACTTCCCGTGGAAAAGGCTGCGCCGTTTTCCACGCTACGGCTTATCGGGATCATGGCCACGGCGGTCCGCTCCTACGGGATATCCGGCTGCTGTAGGAGCGGCCCATGGCCGCGATTGGGACTGGCAGCGAGCTTAGCCCGCCACCAGCACCCGAATGGCTTCCAGGCGCAACGAGGCCTTGTCCAGGTAGGACAGGCCTTCTTCGCGTTGCTGGCGCAGGCGGTCGATCTCGTCCTGGCGGACGCTGGAATTGACCGCGCGCAGGGCTTCCAGGCGGGCGATCTCTTCGTCCATGCCCGACAGGTAAGCCTGGCGCGCCTTGGCCACGCGTTCCTCATGACGGGGCAGGGCCTTGTCTTCGCCGCCGCCGATCAGCTTGGCCAGGGAGTCGCGCTGGGCCTGGACGAACTTGTTGGCACTGGTGCGCGGCACGCTTTCCAACTGGTCGTTGAGGGTCTCGAAGGCCACCCGGGCGGCCAGGTCGTTGCCGTTGGCGTCCAGCAGGCAGCGGATCGCCAGCGGCGGCAGGTAGCGACCCAGTTGCAGGGCGCGCGGGGCCACCGCCTCGCTGATGTAGATCAGCTCCAGCAGCACGGTGCCCGGCTTGAGCGCCTTGTTCTTGATCAGCGCCACGGCGGTGTTGCCCATGGAGCCCGACACCACCAGGTCCATGCCACCCTGGGCCATGGGGTGCTCCCAGGTCAGGAATTGCATGTCTTCGCGAACCAGGGCCACGTTGCGGTCGTAGGTGATGGTCACGCCTTCGTCGTCGCCGAGGGGGAAGCCGGCGTCGAGCATCTTCTCGCTGGGCTTGAGGATCAGGGCGTTGTCCGAATGATCTTCGCTGTCGATGCCGAAGGCGTTGAACAGCTCTTCCATGTACATCGGCAGGGCGAACTGGTCGTCCTGTTCGAGGATGTCCTCGACCAGTTGCTCGCCGGCGCCGGCACCGGAGGAATTGAGCTCCAGCAGGCGGTCACGGCCATTGTGCAGCTCGGCTTCCAGGGCCGCGCGGGCCTCGGCGCCTTGCTCCAGCAGCGCCTGCCAGGTGGCGTCGTCGCCACCGGCCAGCTGCTCGTCGAGTTCGCTGGCGAAGCGCGCCTGGAGGGCGCTGCCGGTGGGCGAGGTGGCGAGGAAGGCGTTCAGCGCCTGGTGGTACCACTGGAACTGCCGCTCCTGGCGGCTGCCTTCGAGATAGGGTACGTGCAGCTGGATGGTGTGGCGCTGGCCGATCCGGTCGAGACGACCGATGCGCTGCTCCAGCAGGTCCGGGTGGGCCGGCAGGTCGAACAGCACCAGGTGATGGGCGAACTGGAAGTTGCGGCCTTCACTGCCGATCTCGGAGCAGATCAGCACCTGGGCGCCGAATTCCTCGTCGGCGAAGTAGGCAGCGGCGCGGTCGCGCTCGAGGATGCTCATGCCCTCGTGGAAGGTCGTGGCGGGAATGCCGGACTTCAGCCGCAGGGCATCTTCCAGGTCCAGGGCGGTTTCCATGCGGGCGCAGATGACCAGCACCTTGTGCGGCTTGAGCGCCTTGAGGGTGTCGATCAGCCACTCGACGCGGCCGTCGTGGCGCCACCAGCGGTCGTTGTCGTCTTCCGGGGCGAATTCGGTTTCCGGCTGCAGCGACTGGCCGGGCATGACGCCTTCGTCCAGATAGGCATCCGGGAAGGGCAGGGCGTGCGCATGCAGCTCGCGCTCGGGGAAGCCCTTGACCGCGGCGCGGGTGTTGCGGAACAGCACGCGGCCGGTGCCGTGGCGATCCAGCAGCTCGCGCACCAGGCGGGCGCGGGCGTCGGCATCACCCGCCGCGGCGGCGGCCAGCAGGGTCTCGCCTTCCTGGCCGAGGAAGCCGCCGATGGCGTCCTGGGCGGCCGGGCTCAGGGCGCCGGCATCGAGCAGTTCCTGCACGGCTTCGGCCACCGGGCGGTAGTGCTGGGACTCCTGCTGGAAGGCGGCGAAGTCGTGGAAGCGGCTGGGATCGAGCAGGCGCAGGCGGGCGAAATGGCTGTCCTGACCCAGTTGCTCGGGGGTCGCGGTGAGCAGCAGCACGCCGGGGATGACCTCGCCGAGTTGCTCGACCAGGCTGTATTCGCGGCTGGCGCCCTCGGGGTGCCAGACCAGGTGGTGGGCTTCGTCGACCACCAGCAGGTCCCAGCCAGCGGCGAAGGCGGCATCCTGGGCCTTTTCGTCGCGCACCAGCCAGTCCAGGGAGACCAGCGCCAGCTGGGCATCCTCGAAGGGATTGCCCTCTTCGCTGGCCATGAAGCGCTCGGCGTCGAACAGCGCCACTTCCAGGTTGAAGCGGCGGCGCATCTCCACCAGCCATTGGTGCTGGAGATTTTCCGGGACCAGGATCAGCACGCGGCTGGCGCGACCGCTGAGCAGCTGGCGATGAATCACCAGGCCGGCTTCGATGGTCTTGCCCAGACCCACTTCGTCGGCCAGCAGGACGCGCGGGGCTACCCGGTCGGCCACGCTGCGGGCGATGTGCAACTGATGCGGGATCGGCTGGGCGCGGGTGCCGCCGAGGCCCCAGAGGCTGGATTGCAAGAGGCGGTTGCGGTGCTCGTGGGTGTGGTAGCGCAGGCCGAACCAGGGCAGGGGATCGATCTGCCCGGCGAACAGGCGGTCGCTGGCCAGGCGGAACTGGATGAAGTTCGACAACTGGGCCTCGGGCACGCTACGCGCTTCGCGTTCGGCGGTGAAGCCGTGGTAGGTCAGCAGGCCGTCCTCTTCAGAGACCTCGCGCACGGTGAGCTTCCAGCCCTCGAAATGGGTCACCTCGTCGCCCGGCGCGAAGCGCACCCGGGTCAGGGGCGCATTGCGCTGGGCATACTGGCGCGTCTCACCGGTGGCTGGATAGAGCACCGTGAGCAGGCGGCCGTCCAGGGCCAGGATGGTTCCCAGGCCCAGTTCGGCCTCGCTGTCACTGATCCAGCGTTGTCCCGGTTGATGTGACGCCATGTAGAAGCTTCTCCCCTGCTATCAAAAAGCCGGCTATTTTAGCCAAAGCGGAGTCATAAGCCCAAGCTGCTGTTTGCCGCAGAGCCTGTTCAAAATCTCGCGAGCTAGAGCCAAACAAGGCGAAAAGGCCTGAGGAAGCGGAGTTTACGAGTGGTAAATGAGCATTCCGAAGGCATTTTCAACGCGGTTTGGCCGACGCGCAGCAGATTTTGAACAGGCTCTCAGTTCGCTAAATTCGAGGTGCTTGTCGTGATCCCTATAATTCCACCGCCCGGCGTGACCCCGCCGAACCAGCTGGACCCGGCCCCGGTACGCCCGCCCGTGGCCCCGGTCGCGCCCGTGGAACCGTCGGCCGAGACGGCTCATGCGCCCCTGGAAGACGAAGCCACCCTGGATCGCGAAGCCCGTCGGCGGCGCCGGCAGCGCGAAGCCCTGCGCCAGGGGCTCGGTGCCGAGCGTGCGCAGGCGCTGGAAGAGCCGGAGCAGGTGGGCGCCCAGGTGGACCTGCGCGTCTAGCCCATGGCCGATATCCCCGAGCTTGACGATGCCGAGCTGGCCTTCTACCCGCAGTGGCTACCGCCGGAACGAGCCGACGCCTGGCTGCAGCGGTTGGAGGCCGAAACTCCCTGGAGCCAGCCGCAGGTGCGGGTGTTCAACCGCTGGCACCCGGTGCCGCGACAGGTCGCCTGGTACGCCGAGCCCGGCGTGGCCTACGGCTATGCCGGCCTGGATCACGCGGCCTTGCCCTGGACACCCCTGCTGCAGGAGATCCGCGCGGAAGTCGAGGAGGCCTGCGGCCAGGGCTTCAACGGCGTGCTGCTCAATCGCTATCGCGACGGCCAGGACTCCATGGGCTGGCACAGCGATGATGAAGCCAGTCTCGGCGCCAATCCGCTGATCGCCTCGCTCAACCTCGGCGCTGCCCGGCGTTTCGACTTCCGCCGCAAGGGCACCAGCCGCATCGGCCATTCCCTGGAACTGGGTCACGGCAGCCTGCTGGTCATGGCCGGCGCGACCCAGCATCATTGGCAGCACCAGATCGCCAAGACCCGCAAAGCCAGCGGGTTGCGGCTGAATCTCACCTTTCGCTGGATAGCGACATGAGCGACGACAGCAATCTCATCGACTTCACCACCGAGCGCGGCAAGCGCATCCACGACCTCAAGGAGCGCCGCCTGCAGGAGGTGCGCTCGGCCTTCGAGCAGGCGTTGCCGCTGACCGCGGCCAGGAAGAAAAAGCGCAAGCCGAAGAAGAAATAGCGGCACTACCGTTCGTCGGGTTTTGCCCTTGAAATTTTTTGGAGGATTCCTATCTAGGTTCGTGCGGGATGCCGAAGTCGGGTCCCGCAGGCAATACCGAAACTTGCTGAACCTATCAGGAGATTCACCATGAGCAATGTACTGTCCCTGGCCCCGCTGTTCCGTCATTCCGTCGGCTTCGACCGGTTCAACGACCTGTTCGAATCCGCGCTGCGCAACGACGCTGGCAGCTCCTATCCGCCCTATAACGTCGAGAAGCACGGTGACGACCAGTATCGCATCGTGATCGCCGCCGCCGGTCTCCAGGAAGATGACCTGGAAATCGAAGTCGAGCGCGGCGTACTCACCGTCAAGGGTGGCCGGCGCGAAAACAGCGCCGAGAGCGTGACCTTCCTGCACCAGGGCATCGCCCAGCGTGCCTTCAAGCTGTCCTTCCGCCTCGCCGACCATATCGAGGTGAAGGGCGCCGATCTCAAGCATGGCCTGCTGAGCATCGAGCTGGTACGGGTGGTCCCGGAAGAAGCCAAGCCCAAGCGCATCGCCATTGCCGGCCAGCGCCCGGCCCTGGACCACTGATCGTCCAGGCGTCCTGCCCAAGGAAGCCCCAGCCCCGTGCTGGGGCTTCTTCGTTATGGGCGTAGGGTGGAAAACCGCACAGCGTTTTCCACGCGGAGGCTGCCCGCGAAAGCCGTTACGGCGGGCTATTCCTCAAGCTCGGGAGCATGTCCTGGATGTGGCCCCAGTTCCCGCGCTGGACAGTCCCGCCACTGCTTGTCACCCAGGCTCTCGGTGAATGCCGGATGAAGGGGATAGTGCAGCCGATTGTCCGGACGACTCGTATCACCCACCACCAGCAATTCCACCGGCTCGTCGGTCTCGTTGATGAAGGTGTGGGCGACGCCGTCGCCGGCCTTGAAACCCACGCCGTCACCCGGCTTGAGTCGATGGGCATGGCCGTCGATCCAGGCGGTGGGGCGCCCCGAGATCACGTAGATGAATTCGTCCTCGGTAGCTTCCGCATGGGGTCTTGAGGTGCGCCGGCCGGGTGGCAGCCATTCATGGTGGATGCCCAGGCGGGCGAAGCCGAAGTGGCGGCCGAAGGCGGCGCCTAGGGAAAAGCGTTCGTCACTGTCGGGATAGCCGGGGCCGTCGGGGGCCTGGAGCCGGGACCAGTGGACGATCTTGTCGAAATCTTTCCGGGATTGCATGGGGTGCTGCGCCTCGCGGGAAAATAGCTCAAGCTTAGCCGCTTGGGCGGCTGCTGCCGCCTCAGGTATCCATCGGTGCAGGAACGCGATGCCCAGACTGTCCAGACCATTTCTCGCGCTGCTGACCCTGGCGCTGCTCGGGGGCTGCTCGCCAAGCGATACCCCGATCAACAGCCCGTACCGTGCCGGGGCGGAGGGGCAGAATACTCTCTATACCGCCTTTACCACCCGCTCGCCGAAGTACCTCGATCCGGCCAGTTCCTATTCTGGCGACGAGACCAACTTCACCTACAACATCTATGAGCCGCTCTACGGCTACCACTATTTCAAACGACCCTACGAACTGATCCCCCGCGGCGCCGAGCGAGTGGTGGCGCCCTATTACCTGGACGCCCAGGGCCAGCGGCTGCCGGACGATGCGCCTGCGGACCAGATCGCCCAGAGCGTCTATGACATCCCCATCCGCCGGGACGCCCGCTACGCCCCTCATCCAGCCTTCGCCCGCGATGCCCAGGGCAACTACCGCTACTTCCCGATCAAGCCCGAGGATCTGGCCGACCGTTACCGGATTCCCGACTTCCCCGAGACCGACAGTCGCGCCCTGACTGCCGCCGACTACGCCTACGGCCTGCGCCGGCTGGCCAGTCCACGCCTGGTCTCGCCCAGCTACGCCATCTTCGCCGAGCACCTGGTCGGCATGCAGGCCTTCGGCGACCGCCTGCGCGCCGCCGACAAGGCTCTGCGTGCCAACCTGCCCAAGGGCGCGCCGCTGCCCTGGCTGGACCTGCGCCAGGGCGACCTGCCCGGCGTGGAGGTGCTGGACGACCACACCCTGAGGCTGCGGGTGATCGGCAAGTACCCCCAGTTCAACTATTGGCTGGCCATGACCTTCGCCGCGCCCATTCCCTGGGAGGCGGAGCGCTTCTACAGCCAGCCCGGCATGGCCGAGCACAATCTCAGCCTCAACAGCTGGCCGGTGGGCACCGGGCCCTATCGCCTGGCCGAGTCCATTCCCAACCGTCGCCACGTGCTGGAGCGCAATCCCAACTACCACGCCGATCCCTATCCCTGCGAGGGTGAGCCCGGTGATCGCGAACAGGGACGCTTGGACGACTGCGGCAAGCCCATGCCGCTGATCGACCGGGCGGTGTTCAGCCTGGAAAAGGAAGGCGTGCCGCTGATGGGCAAGTTCATCCAGGGCTACTACGACGCCCCCCAGATCGAACGCGGCGAATACGGCGTGGCCCTGCGCACCCGTGCCGGCGACTCGGCCGATTCCGCCGAACTCTATCGCGAGCGCGGGCTCAAGCTGCCTACGGCGGTGGAGGCCTCCAACTGGTACCTGGGCTTCAACTGGCTGGACCCGGTGGTGGGGCAGGGCGCCACGCCCGGGCAGCAGGAACGCAATCGCAAGCTGCGCCAGGCGTTGTCCATCGCCTTCGACTGGGAGAGCTACATCACCGTCTTCCTCAACGGCAACGGCCTGGTCGCCAATGGCCCACTGCCGCCCGGGGTGCTGGGCTACGAGGCGCCGCCGGCGGGCAGCAATCCGGTGGTCTATAGACTGGTGGACGGCAAGCCCGAGCGCCGGCCGATCGAGGACGCCAAGCGACTGCTCGCCGAAGCGGGCTATCCCGATGGGCGCGACGCCAAGAGCGGGCGGCCGCTGATCCTGCAGTACGATGCCCAGAGCAGTGGCGACAGCGCCATGTTCGACTGGATGCGTCAGCAGACCGCCAAGCTGGGCATCCAGCTGGAACTGCGCGGCACCGACTACAACAGATTCCAGGACAAGATGCGCAAGGGCGCGGCGCAGCTGTTCTTCTGGGGCTGGAATGCGGACTATCCCGATGCCGAGAACTTCCTCTTCCTCTTCTACGGCCCCCAGGGCAAGGCCAAGCACGGCGGCGAAAATGCCGGCAATTACAGTAATCCTGAGTTCGACCGGCTGTTCGAACAGATGAAGAGCCTCGACGACGGTCCGCAAAAGGTCGCCCTGATCCGGCGCATGGTGGCCATCGTACAGCAGGACGCGCCCTGGCTGTTCGGTTGGAATCCGCTCTCCGGTGGCGCCTACCAGCAGTGGGTCTACAACGCCAAACCAACCCAGATGGTGCGCGACCAGCTGCGCTACCTGCGCCTGGACCCGGCCCTGCGCGAGCGCAAGGTGCTGGAGTGGAACCAGCCGGTGCTCTGGCCGCTGTGGCTGCTGCTGGGCCTGGCGCTGCTGCTGGTGTGGCCGGCCTGGCGCATCCTCAAACGCCGTGAGCGCCAGACCGCCTTTGGCGATTCGGCAGCGGAGGAGCGGCCATGATCGGTTATCTGCTGCGGCGCCTGGCCTATGGCGTGCTCATCCTGATCGGCGTGAACCTGCTGACCTTCGTGCTGTTCTTCACCGTCAACACCCCGGACGACATGGCGCGCCTGGCCATCGGCGGCAAGTACGTCACCGCCGAAGCCATCGAGGATTGGAAGGCGGAACACGGCTACGACAAGCCATTGCTCATCAATGCCACCCGCGAAGGGATGGAGCGTTTCACCGATACGCTCTTCTTCGAGCGGTCGGCCAGCCTGCTGGTGTTCGACTTCGGCACCTCCGACAGCGGTCGCGACATCGGCCGGGAGATCGCCGAGCGCGCCGGGCCGAGCCTGGCGCTGGCCCTGCCAACCTTTGTCCTTGGCTTGGTCGCCAGCGTCGGCTTCGCCCTGCTGCTGGTGTTCTTCCGCGCCACCCGCCTGGACTTCTGGGGCGTGGTGCTCTGCGTGCTGCTGCTGTCGATCTCCTCGCTGTTCTACATCATCGCCGGCCAGTGGCTGTTCGCGAAGATCCTGCGCCTGGTGCCCTACTCGGGGTACGAGGAGGGCTGGAACCTGCTGCGCTTCCTGGCCCTGCCGGTGCTGGTGGCGGTGATTTCCGGCCTGGGCAGCCAGGCGCGCTTCTATCGCGCGCTGTTCCTCGAGGAGATCGGCAAGGACTATGTGCGCACCGCCCGCGCCAAGGGCCTGGCCGAACGCCAGGTGCTGTGGCGCCATGTGCTGCGTAATGCGGCGCTGCCGATCCTCACCGGGGTGGTCTCGGCCATTCCGCTGCTGATCATGGGCAGCCTGATCGCCGAATCCTTCTTCGGCATCCCGGGCCTGGGCAGCTACACCATCGACGCCATCAATGGCCAGGACTTCGCCGTGGTCCGCACCATGGTGTTCCTTGGCTCGGTGCTCTACATCATCGGGCTGATCCTGGCGGACCTGTCCTATACCCTCGCCGATCCGCGCGTCCGTTTCGAGTAGCCACCATGCCGACCTTCGTCTTGCTCTGGACCGATCTCGCGCTCTACCTGCTGGTGGCCGGTACCCTGGTCTATGCCTGGCGTGCCCGGCGCCAACCCGCCTTGCGTGCCAGTTGGCGCCGGGTGTTGCAGGATGCGCCAGCGATGAGCGCGGCCGTGGTACTGGCCAGCTTCGTCGCCATCGCCCTGCTGGATTCGGTGCATTATCGCCCGCAACTGCCGGCCGCGCCCGGTGCCACGGCGCCGGTCTATTCACCCACGGTGCTCTCGGCGCTCGACGGCCTGCTCGCCGACACCAGCCTCACCCAGCGCGAGAAGACCTATTCCGCGCCGCTCGCCACCCACCAGTTCACCAAGGAAACCCTGGGCACCACCGCCGACGGCAAGCCCCTGCGCGATTTCCCGCGCCTCAAGCACGCCGGCACCACCCTGGGCGATCCCGTGCGGGAATGGCGGGGCGACGTGCTGGGGCGGCTGGCGCTCGGGCTGCTCGGTGGTCTGGCTCTGGCCCTGGCGACCGCTGCCCTGGCGGCGGCGCGGTTGCGCGAGGGGGGCAGCTTCGCCGCGCGTAGTGGACTCATCCTGCGCGGCCATACCGCCATGCCCTGGCGGGCCATCCTGCTGACCTGGCTGGGCGTCTGCCTGACGGCCGGCAGCGTGATCGGCCTGGCCAGTGGTTACCACGTGCTGGGTACCGACAGCACCGGTAACGATGTCCTCTACCAGTCGCTCAAGAGCATCCGTACCGCCTTCGTCATCGGCAGCCTGACCACCCTGGCCATGCTGCCGCCGGCCATCGGCTTCGGTCTGGCCGCCGGCTATTTCAAGGGGCGGGTGGATGACGTCATCACCTATCTCTACACCACCCAGGCCTCCATCCCCGGGGTGCTGCTGGTGGCCGCCTGCGTGCTGATGATGCAGGTGTTCATCGACCGCCACCCCGAGCTGTTCGACACCGGCGCGGCGCGGGCCGACCTGCGGCTGTTCATGCTCTGCCTGATCCTTGGCCTCACTGGCTGGGCCGGCCTCTGCCGCCTGCTGCGCGCCGAGGCGCTCAAGTTGCGCGAGCTGGAATACGTCCAGGCGGCGCGGGCCTTCGGGGTCTCCCACTTCAACATCCTGCGCCGGCACCTGCTGCCCAACGTCTTCTACCTGGTGCTCATCACCCTGACCCTGGAATTCTCCAGCCTGGTGCTCTACGAGGCGGTGCTGTCCTACCTGGGCATCGGCGTCGACCCGACCATGAATTCCTTCGGCTCCATGATCAACGATGCCCGCACCGAGATGTCCCGCACCCCCATGATCTGGTGGAACCTGTTCAGCGCCTTCGCCTTCATGCTGGCCCTGGTGCTGGCGGCCAATCTGTTCGCCGATGCGGTACGCGACGCCTTCGATCCGCGCAGTCGCCGCTTGCGCTCGGCCTGGCTCCGACGCCGTCCTGGGCAGGGGGAGGTGCAGCCATGAACCCGGTGCTGGAGATTCGCGACCTGGAGATCCTGGTCGATGGCGAGGAGGGCACCCGCCAGGCGGTCAAGGGACTGGCCCTGGCAATCGCCCAAGGGGAGACCTTCGCCCTGGTGGGCGAATCTGGCAGCGGCAAGAGCGTCACGGCGCTTTCGCTGCTGCGCCTGCTGCCCCCGTCGCTGGGCATTACCCGGGGCGCCGCGCTACTGGCCGGTACCGACCTGCACCGCCTGCCGGAGCGCCGCCTGCGCGAACTGCGCGGTGGGCGCATCGGCACCATCTTCCAGGAACCCGCCACCAGCCTGAATCCGGTGATGCGTATCGGCGAGCAGATCGAGGAGACGTTGCGCGCCCACACCGCGCTGCGCGGTGCTGCCGCTCGTGCCAAGGTGGTGGAGTGGCTGCGCCGGGTCGGTATCCCCGAGCCGGAGCGGCGCATCGACGACTATCCCTTCCAGTTCTCCGGCGGCCAGAAGCAGCGCGTCATGATCGCCCTGGCGCTGGCCGCTGAGCCCGACCTGCTGATCGCCGACGAGCCCACCACGGCGCTGGACGTCACCGTCCAGGCGCAGATCCTGACGCTGCTGGCTGACATCCAGCGCGAGCTGGGCATGGCCATCTTGCTGATCACCCATGATCTCGCAGTGGTGCGCCAGGTCGCTCATCATGTGGCCCTGATGCGTCATGGCGAGATCGTCGAGAGCGCCCCGGCGGCGGAATTCTTCCAGGCGCCCCGGCATCCCTATGCCCGCGAACTGTTCGCCGCCATTCCTACCTTCGCCAAGCGCGACCAGACCCTGGCCGGTACGCCGCGCGCCTTGCCCGCGCGGCGGCTGGGCGAGCGGCTGCTGGAGGTGCGCGAGCTGGCGGTGCACTACCCGATCCGCCGTGGCGCCTGGGGGCGGACCCGCGACTGGATCAAGGCAGTGGACGGCGTGACCTTCGACCTGCACGCCGGCGAGACCCTGGCGCTGCTGGGCGAATCCGGCTGCGGCAAGACCACCACCGGCAAGGCGCTGCTACGTCTGCTGGATGGCCCGCGTATCCGTGGCAGGGCGCAACTGGGTGGTGAAGATCTGCTCGGCGCCGATCGCCGCAACCTGCAACGGCTGCGGCGGCAAATCCAGATCGTCTTCCAGGACCCCTTCGCTTCCCTCGATCCGCGCATGCGCATCGGCGCCACCCTGGAGCAGGGGCTGCTGGCCCTGCGCCCGGAGCTGGACGCTAACGAGCGTCAGCGCCGCGCCGCCGCCCTGGTGGAGCGGGTCGGGCTGCCGGGTGACACCCTGCAGCGCTTCCCCCACGAATTCTCCGGCGGCCAGCGCCAGCGTATCGCCATCGCCCGGGCGCTGATCGTCGAACCCCGGGTGCTGGTCTGTGACGAGCCCACCTCGGCGCTGGACGTCTCGGTACAGGCACAGATCCTCGATCTCTTGCGCGAACTCCAGGCGGAAATGGGCCTGGCTTATCTGTTCATCACCCACAACTTCGGTGTCGTCGAATACCTGGCCGACCGCATCGCGGTAATGGACGGCGGCCGTATCGTCGAATTGGCCAGCGCCGAGCAGGTGCTGCACGCGCCGCGCCATGCCATGACCCAGCGCCTGCTGGCCGCCGTGCCGCGGCTCGCTGCCGGGACCACACCTTGAACTTTCCGCCACGCATCGCCCTGGCCGATTTCGACCTGGTCTGGCCCCAGCCCCGCCTGGCCGCAGCCTTCGCCGAGGCGCTGAACTGGAGCTACGCCGAACACCGCCGCTTCCTCGGCTGGGCCCGTGAACAGACCACCGTCGCCCAGGCCCGCGACAGCCTGCTCGCCGCCCGTGGTGCCTTCACCCTCGCCCAGGGCGAGAAACGTTACTTCCTGGTCCGTGGCGAGGAGTTGCTCGGCTGCCTGGGCCTCACGCCCCTGGATGGCGGCCGGCGCTACGAGATCGGCTACTGGATGCACAGCCTGCATGCCGGGCAGGGCTTCATGACCGCTGCGCTGCGGCATTTCGTCGAACAGCGCGGCCCGGCGGGCCTCTATCTCACTACCTCGGCCGCCAATGCTCCCAGCCAACGGCTGGCTGAGCGGGTCGGGTTTCGGCGGGTGCGGATAGTGCAAGATGATCGCGAGAGCCCCGAGGGCGGACGTTGCGCGACCTGGGTCTACGAACTTCCACCGGACACCCCGCGATGAGCCTGAGCGTGCCCCTGCAGTATCCCCCGCGCTTCGCCGTGACCGAGGCGGTGGAACTGCTCGACCTGACCCTGGCCGATCCCGCTGCCGTGGCCGACTACTACCGGCGCAATCGCCGGCACCTGGCGCAATCGATGCCCCGGCGCTCCGAGGCCTTCTACACCCTGGCGCAATGGCAGGGACAGGGGGCGGCCTATCGCGCGGGTGGACCGGGGCTGAGCGAATTGCGCCTGGTCCTGCGGGCCGGGCCACTGGTTATAGGCACGGTGAACTTCAGCCAGATCGTGCGCGGTGGCTTCCAGGCCTGCTACCTGGGCTACGGCCTGGACGAGACCTGGCAGGGGCTGGGGCTGATGCGCAACGCGGTACGGCTGGGGCGGGACTTTGTCATCGACCAACTTGGCCTGAATCGCATCATGGCCAACCACTTGCCGGAGAACGCCCGCAGTGCCCATCTGCTAACGAGCCTTGGCTTCGAGCGCGAGGGGCTGGCGCGCCGTTACCTGGAAATCGATGGCGTCTGGCGGGATCACGTGCTGACCAGCTACGTACGTCCCGCTTCCTGAACGAAACCGGCGGCACCTGGCCGCCGGATTTCCCTCAGATTTAAACTCGCGCGGCGGTGACGGCAGCCGAGCCCCAGGTGGTGCGCCAGCGGCGCTTGACGCTGAGCAGGCCGAACCAGGCGAGGATACCCAGAGCGGCGAACAGCCAGAGGCCGAGCTGGTAGTCACCGGTGGCCTGCTTGACCGCGCCCAGGCCGGCGGTGAGGGCGAAACCGCCGATACCGCCCGCCATGCCGATCAGGCCGGTCATGACGCCGATTTCCTTGCGGAAGCGCTGCGGTACGAGCTGGAACACCGAGCCGTTGCCGGCCCCCAGGCTGAGCATGGCGACCACGAACAGGGCCAGCGCGGCCATGGCGCTGGGCAGGTGGAAGCCCACCGCGGCGATGCAGATGGCCGCCACGGTATACATGCCGAGCAGGGCGCGGATGCCGCCGATACGGTCGGCCAGGGCACCGCCCAAAGGCCGCATCAGGCTGCCGCCGAAGACACAGGCCGCGGTGTAGTAGCCGGCCACCACCGGATCGAGGCCGTACTGGTCGTGGAAGTAGCCGGGCAGGGTGCTGGCCAGGCCCAGGAAGCCGCCGAAGGTCACGCTGTAGAAGAACATGAACCACCAGCTGTCGCGATCACCCAGGGCGCGGGCGTAGTCACCCAGGGTCTTGGGTGCCGGCCGCTCCGGGGCATTGCGGGCGCAGAGCACGAAGATCGCCAGGGTCAGCACCAGCGGTACCAGGGCGAAGCCGAACACATTGGTCCAGCCAAAGGCCTTGGCCAGGGCCGGGGCGAAGAGGGCGGCGAACACCGTGCCGGAGTTGCCGGCACCGGCGATGCCCAGGGCCTTGCCCTGATGCTGCGGCGGATACCATTGGGACGCCAGCGGCAGGGCCACGGCGAAGGAGGCACCAGCGAAACCGAGGAACAGACCCAGCAGCAGTGACTGCTCGTAGCTGTGCACGCCGAGTTGCCAGGCCACCAGGAGGGCCAGGATCACCACGACCTGGCCGATGATGCCGGCGGTCTTGGGTGACAGCCGATCGGCGACGAAGCCGAGGATCAGCCGCAGTACGGCGCCGGCCAGGATGGGCGTGGCCACCATCATGCTGCGCTGCTGGGTGGTCAGCTGCAGGTCGGTGGCGATCTGCACCGCCATCGGGCCGAGCACGTACCAGACCATGAAACTCAGGTCGAAGTAGAGGAAGGCGGCGAACAGGGTCGGCGCATGGCCGGCTTTCCAGAAACTGGGACTCATGGGGCACCTCGGGCACATCGCAGGCATGAAAAAGGCGCCAGTCACCCGCCCCGTTGCCGGGAGGTGAACTGACGCCTTTGTCGGTTGGGGTGACCGCCGTTGGCCACCGCTACCGGATGCTTTGCAAGAGCGACGCCAAGTCGACGAAGCCCGGTTCCGGCCAGGGTCTGCGACAACGGAGCAGGCTATTCCAGGCGATGCCTTGCACAAGGATTGGGCAACCGAGCATGAAGCCGCCCCCTATTGGCGCCTCCTGAATCGGCGGCTGAGACCAGTCGAGCGCGGCAACGGCGCTCCGCCGATGCGTTTATGATCGCGGCCATGGGCCGCTCCTACAGGAAGAGGTACGCCGATTTAAGTGATCTTTGCCGCGGCTGATGAAACTGAACGCCTGCTCGGATAGACCCTCTCCCCTCGGGAGAGGGTTGGGATGAGGGCCTCCTCGCTACCAAGTCTCCAGTGGAAAAGGCTGCGCCGTTTTCCACGCTACGTGAGGTATCCCCACAGCGATAAGACAGTTGCTCCTACGGATAGGGTCAAGATCGGTAGGAGCGACCCAAGGCCGCGATAAGGGCCTTTCAGAAAGCGCCCAATCACGATCGTTGCGGTCTTGCTGGACCGTCGTGTGGAAAACGGCGCAGCCTTTTCCACGGGAAACTCGCCGCGAGGGTTTCACTCACCCAAGCCCTCTCCCGAAGGGAGAGGAGGCGCTTCGAGCGGATGCTCGTCGTCGCTGGCTTAGGCGATAAAACAGTTACTCCTATAGCGGCCCCTGTCGCTACCGCTACCACTACTCCTTCTTGGCGTACTTGGTCTGCAGCGCCTTGGCTTCCTGCAGGTGATGCTCCAGTGCCGGTAGGGTCTTCTCGGCGAAGGCCTTCAGTTCGGCATCTTTGCCGGTCTGGGCTTCGGTGCGGAAGATCTCGATAGTTTTTTCATGAGCTACGACCTGGTTGTTGGCGTAGGAGCGGTCGAAGGAGTCGTCGCGCACCTGCAGGATCATGGCCTTGGCCTTGTCCATCAGCTCGGCGTCGCTGGAGACCTCCAGCTTCTTCTGCTGGGCCAGGCTCTTCAGTTGCTCGTTGGCCTTGGTGTGGTCATCGATCATCTGCCGGGCGAAGGTCTTGATGTCCTGGGATTGACTCTTTTCCAGGGCCAGCTTGCCCGCTTCGATTTCGGCGATCCCCTTGGCCGAGGCGTCGTCGACGAATTGCGCCGGCGACAGCTTGTCGGCGGCCTGGGCCAGACCGGCACCGGCGGCCAGCAGGATGGCGAGGGACAGGCTGGAAGCTTTCTTCAGCATGGGCGTCATGGGGGTGCTCCTGATTTCTAGGCAGTAGGGAAGGCGCCACCTGACGGTGTCCGCCCTACAGATGGGACCTGCCTAAAAAGTCATACGTTCCCCTTTAAAATTCCTGCAAGCCACGTCAGGCGCGGCTTACGCTTGAGCGAAACGCCTCATAGGCGTCGAAGTCGAAGCGCGTCGCCGAGACGATCTGGCTCTGTTTCAGGGTCAGGTAGATGTCCTTGCCCTTGTCCGCGTAATGGGTGGTGAAGGTCACCCAGAGTTTGTCCTTGTCGCGGTAGCCACTCATGATCGGCTTGATGCAGACGTCCTGGTCGGCACCTTCCGTTTCGCTTGGCTCGCCCAGGGTGGTGATGCGGCCGACGTACACCTTGCGCTCTTCCAGGGTCAGCATCAGCGTCTCCTTGTTGATGGACGCGGTCATCAGCAGGTCGTCCAGCGGGCTGTCCTTGAGGATGCCGGCGAGGATGAAGGTGCGGTAATTGTCTTCGCTCAGGCCGTACTTGCGCTTGATGGTGAAACGCGCCAACGCCGCCCAGGCGCCGGGAATCAGCAGGGCGGTCACCGTCACCAGCAGGATCCAGGCGGCTTGCAGCGAATCGTCCAGGGTGCCGGTACGGCGCAGGAGTTCGGCCAGGCCGGCGAAATAATCGAGCGAGAAGCGCCAGCCGCCCAGCGACCAGCTGCGTTCTTGCAGCAGTTGCGCGATGCCCAGATGCAGGCCAACGGCGAGCAGGGTGCAGAACAGACCGAAGCGCGCGCTCTGCAGATAGAGGTACTGGCCCTCGTAGCGATGCAGGCGATAGAAATAGAGCGGATGCTTGTGACACACGAGGAAGCCGCTGACCAGGATCGGCAGGAGCAGCAGCAGGAACATCAGACTTCGATGAGGCGCCGGGCGCGGGCCAGGTCTTCCTTGAACTCGGGGGAGTCGAAGACTTCCGCCGGATCGATGCGCACGGTACCGCGACCGACGACACGCATGGATTTGTAGGTGTTGTTGATGCTCGCGGCCAACTTGAGCTCGTCCGCGGAGGGCGATTTGAGCAGGTTGAACAGGCCTTTCAGCATGGTGTTGTCCTGAGGGTGCTCTAAGCGCTTATAGCGTGGAACACCCTGGCTGACAAGAATTCGCCGCGCCGCCGGTCGACGACGCGGCGGGGTGTCAGACCGATTCGTTGCTGGCTTTACGGGTCGCAGCCTTGGGCAGCAGGCCATCGGCGCGGAACATCTGCTTGATGCCGCGCACGGCCTGGCGGATGCGGTCCTGGTTCTCGATCAGGGCGAATCTCACATGATCGTCGCCGTAGTCGCCGAAGCCCAACCCCGGCGAGACACAGACCTTGGCCTCGGCCAGCAGCTTCTTGGCGAATTCCAGCGAGCCCAGGTGGGCATAGGGCTCGGGAATCTTGGCCCAGACGTACATGGAGGCCTTGGGATTCTCCACCATCCAGCCGGCTTCGTGCAGGCCGCGCACCAGGACGTCGCGGCGCTGCTGGTACTGCTGGGCGATATCGCGCACGCACTGCTGGTCGCCCTCCAGGGCAGCGATGGCCGCCACCTGCAGCGGCGTGAAGGTGCCGTAGTCGTGGTAGCTCTTGATCCGCGCCAGGGCGGCGACCAGTTCGGGATTGCCGACCATGAAGCCGATCCGCCAGCCGGCCATGTTGTAGCTCTTGGACAGGGTGAAGAACTCCACCGCGATGTCCTTGGCGCCTGGCACCTGCATGATGGAGGGCGCCTGCCAGCCGTCGAAGACGATGTCGGCGTAGGCCAGATCATGCACCACCAGCACGTTGTAGCGCTTGGCCAGTTCCACCACGCGCTCGAAGAAGTCCAGCTCCACGCATTGGGCGGTGGGGTTGGAGGGGAAGCCGAGGATCATCATCTTCGGCTTGGGAATGCTTTCGCGGATGGCTCTTTCCAGCTCGGCGAAGAAGTCCATGCCCTGCACCAGGGGCACCGAACGTACCTGGGCGCCAGCGATCACCGCGCCGTAGATGTGGATCGGATAGCTCGGGTTGGGCACCAGCACGGTGTCGCCGGCATCCAGGGTAGCCAGCATCAGGTGCGCCAGGCCTTCCTTGGAGCCGATGGTGACGATGGCTTCGCTGTCGGCATCGATCTCCACCTGGTAGCGGTCGCGGTACCAGTGGGAGATGGCGCGCCTCAACCGCGGGATGCCCTTGGAGCTGGAATAGCCGTGGGTGTCCTCGCGCTGGGCCACCTGGCAGAGTTTCTCGACGATGTGCGGGGGAGTGGCACCGTCCGGGTTGCCCATGGACAGGTCGATGATGTCCTCACCGCGCCGGCGCGCGGCCATCTTGAGTTCGGCGGTGATGTTGAAGACGTAGGGGGGCAGGCGATCGATGCGCGCAAAGCGGCGCACGGGACTGGAGTCAGTCATGCGTTCCTCGGAGTACGTAAGCGCCCGGAACCGTCCGAGCGACGTGGGTCACAGGAGGTGACCTGCCCGGGACATTAGCCGCAGGCCGCTGCGCTTGTCGAGACTTTTGTCATGTCGAGTTGCACCAGGGGCCGCAAAGCCTCCAGCCGCGCATCGATCAGAGGCGTGAACAGGGCGAAGCAGGCTTCCGGGCCGAGGCTGACCTGGGGCGTATCGAGCAATTCCTGGCGCAGCCGTTCCAAGGCCTGGGCCAGCGCGGGCTCCACCTGGCCGCTGTGCAACTGTTCGCAGAGATATTTCAGGCGAATCTGGAGCTCCAGGGGGCAGCGCGGATGACGGGCCGCCCGCACGCCCAGGCCGCGGATCAATCCCAGGTTCTCGATGGCCTGGCAACGCTCCACCAGGGAAGGGCGGGTCGGATGCAGTGATCTCAGGTGCAACTCCAGCAGTCGCCAGCGTTGCAGCAGCCGTTCGATCAACTGGCAGTGGGCTTCCAGGTCGGTCGGCGTCTGGCATACCTCCTGCCAGCGCCGGTACTGGTCGGCGTCGCCCCACTGATGCCACAGCGGCTTAAGCCGCCGTTGCAGGGCAGCACGGCGCTCCTGCGCCTCGCGGCTGTCCTGGCCGCCCAGTCCGCGGTGCTGCTGGACGCCCTGTAGCAGGTCCAGGCCCACCTGCAGGCGCAGGATCAGTGCCTGGCTGGCGTCCTGGTCGCGGCGGCGTTCGAGCCGGTTCCAGCCGAACACCAGTCCGGCGGACAGACTGGCGGCGGTGATCAGGGTGGTCAGCATTGTCATGGCCGTACGCCCCCGGTCAGGTTGCGCAAATAGGCGGTGAGGCCATGCAGGGCCTCGCGCTGTTCGGCGTAGGCCTGGGCGCCGAGATGCAACTGGTGCAGTTGTTCGCTCAGGGCGTGGTTGGCCTGGCCATGCTCGGTCAGTGCCCGGCGCATCTGGTCGAGCTGTTCGAGGTTACGCTGGCTGCGCTGGGCGATGGCGTCCAGCTCGCTGGCCAGACTGGCGCAGCGACGCTGCTGTCGGCCGAGCAGATCGTCGTGCTCGCCGACCTGGCAGGCGACCTGGCGGATCGCCGCCACGATGGTGACGGTGACGTCGGTGATGCTGCGGGTCGCCCGATCGGTGGCCTGGGCGAGATGACGCACCTCGTCGGCGACCACGGCGAACCCCCGACCCCGTTCGCCGGCTCGGGCCGCTTCGATGGAGGCGTTCAATGCCAGCAGCTGGGTCTGTTGCGCCAATTGCTGGATGGCGACCACGGCCTGCTCCACGTGCTGGGTACCGCCGAGCAGGGTGTTCACCGTGGTGGAGGTAGCGTCCAGGCTGTGGCGGATGGAGGCCATGCCGTCACCCAATTGACCGGCGCTGGCGTGGCCGACGAGGCTCTGCTCATGGTTGTCGGCGAAGGCCTCGCCAGCGGCGTCGGCTAGGGCGCGAATGCTGGCCAGGGTGCGTTCGATTTCCTCCGCCGCTGCGGCGATCATGGCGATGCCGCGCTCCTGTTCGTCGCCCTGGCGACGGGATTGCTCGCTCAGCCGTCCCAGGGCCTGGCCGGCGAAGTCCGTTTCGCTGCGAATGCGTTCGCTATGCTCCAGCCGTTCGGCCGCTGCCACCAGCAGGGCGGCGGGATCAAGGTCGGCTGGAGTCTCGAGCAACCGGGCGAGTTCGGCGTGCCAGAAGCGCTGTTGGCGGTAGCGCTGGTTCAACGCCAGCTGGCCGCGCCAGGCCAGCAACAGCAACAGGCCGAGGCTGCCGATGGCGGCGAAGACCTGGTCGTTGGCCGCCAGCACGGTGGCCAGGATTGCCAGCAGGACACCGCCTCCCAGGCTGAGTCCCATGGCTGAGCGTGCGGTAGGAGGAAGAGGCGCGATGGTGGAGCGCGGAGCGTTAGCGAAAGACGATGCGGCCATGACGACTCCAACTAGCGGCGGTATCCAAGAGCGGCCACGCTGGAGTGGCTGTCCGTGCCGGTCATGCCAAGCAATACCTTTGCCAAGGCCCCGGAGTCACGTCAGTCATGGCGCCTGGCTATCGACGTCGGCTACCGCTGCACCAGGCTCGATCGGCTTGGCCTGCCTTGGAGCGCTCTGCACCGCCGCTTGCTCGGGGTTGGAGCAGCGTTGGATGACCAGGGGTTGCGGCTGTCTCGCCCCGGGCATCCCTGGCGGAGGCGTACACGGTCTGGTCAGGGCTTATGGATGGCCGACAGCAGATCCAGGCGCTGCCATTGCTCATGGGCCGGGGCCAGGCCGAGTTCGGCGACGTCATGGGGCTTGGCCAGGCGTTTTTGCGCGGTGGTGGCGTCGAGTCCCGGGGTCATGGCCACGGCCATGACCGTGGCGTTTTCGGGGACCTGGATCGGCTGGGTGGCGGCAGCGGCGGCGGGTAGGCCGTAGGCCAGGGTGTAGTGGTTGAAGGCGAAGGCCGCCTGATCGTTCCAGGGGTCCTGGTCGACACCAGCGGCCTTGGCGCACTCGGCCAGCGCCACACCGCAGGCCCTGGTCAGCGCCGTGCGCAGTTGCTCGCGCGCCTCGTCGAACAGGCGGCGGTAGGCCGGGTCGGCCAGGTAGTGGGCGACGTTGTACTGGGCGATCATGCGTCCGCCGATGACGTCCAGCGGATAGTGCACCCCGAGCACCTGCCGCGAATAGCCGTAGCCGGCACCGCGGGCAATCAGCGCCGGGGCCCGCTCGGGCAGCATGGCGGCGAGCAGCAGGGTATCGGTGTAGCCTACGGTGCTATGGCCGCTGGGGAAGGCACCCGCCGAGGCCGTATAGGGCTTGCCATCGCCCACCACCACACGATCCGCCACCAGTGCCACCGGTTTTTCCGGCAGCAAGAAGGGCCGTGGGTAATCGAAGTACTTCTTGGCTGGCGCGGTGCTCACCTCCGAGGCCTTGATCAACGCCACCGCCTTGCCCAGATCGCCCCGTTCGTAGGCGTCGAGAAAGGCCTGGCCCAGGCGCGGCCCCAGGGCATCGGCCAGGTAGTAGAGGAAGGCGATGCCGTCGGCGTCGAGCACCGCGCGATCCTGCAGTGCCGGCGAGGCGCCGTGGTTGATACGGGCGACGGTGGCGGTGCTGGCCGTCAGCAGGCTCTGCGGCAGCGTGCGGAAGCCCTCCAGTAGCTGGATGTCGGCCTGTTGCAATTGCTCCTTGGCGAAGTCGTAGCCCTGGGCGCTCAGCCAGGTGTCGTCGGCCAGGGGCACGCCCTGGCGGACGTGATCGATGCCCTGCTGGTCGAAGGGCTGGGCGGCTCGGCGCAGTCGCTGCACCAGCAATTCCCGCTGGCGCTGTTGCAACTGGGCGAAGGCCCCGGTCTTGCCCGCCTGCTCCAGGCTGGTGAGGAAGGCCTGGGGTTGGGTGCTGGCCGCCTGAGCCAGGGGTGCGAGCAGCAGCCCAGCGGCAAGGGTGAGGATGACAAGGCGCATGCTAGCGCTCTCCGTGAGGCTTTGCTCCAGTTTCCTTGGCGCTGATTGCCAGAATGTTACAGGGTGTGTCAGCCCAGCAATTCGCTCATGGCGATGATCTGGTCGGCGACCTGGATCAGCTTCTGCTGCTTGCTCATGGCCTGGCGGCGCATCAGGGTGTAGGCCTCGTCCTCGCTGCAGCCGCGCATCTTCATCAGCAAGCCCTTGGCCTGGTCGATCTTCTTGCGCTCCAGCAACTGCTGCTCACGAGCCTGGAGTTCGGCGCGCAGAGCCTGGTCGGTCTCGAAACGGGCACGGGCCACGTCGATGATGGCTTGCAGGCGACTGGTCTGGATGCCTTCGACGATGTAGGCGCTCACCCCGGACTGGATGGCCCGGCGCATCACCTGGGGATCGTGCTCGTCGGTGAACATGACGATGGGCCGGGGCTGGTCGCGGGTGACCAGGCAGACCTGCTCCATGACGTCGCGGCCGGGGGATTGGGTGTCGAACAGGATGACGTCCGGCCGCAAGGCCTCGATGCGCGCCGGCAGGTCGATGGTCAGGCCGGACTCCTCGATGACGTCGAAGCCGGCTTCGATCAGTGCGGTCTTCAGTCGCCCGACCTTCTTGGGGGTATCGTCGATGAGCAGGATGCGCAAGGTCGTTCTCCCTATTGGTCGGCGAGGGCGTGGAGGTCGAAGCTGCGGGCGTAGCCGGCCGGATCGCTGCCGTCCCAGGCGCGGCCATCGAGCAGGACGCTGTGGCGCCGGGTGGCCGGCACTTCCAGGCCCAGGCTGGTGGCTGCGTCACGATACAGCGCGGTGCACTGCACCGCCTCGGCGATGGCCAGGTAGTCCGGCTCTTCGCGCAGCAGGCCCCAGCGACGGAATTGGGTGAGGAACCAGAGGCCGTCGGAGAGATAGGGTGGGTTGACCGCGCCGTGCCGATGGAAGGCCAGGGGGTGGGCGTCCTCCCATTGGTGATCCAAGCCATCCTGATAGCGGCCGAGAAAGCGCTCGGCCACCAGCGCCGGCTCGGCGTTCACGTAGGCCGCGCCGCTGATGAGCTGGGCGGTGCTGGCACGGTTCTCCGGGTTTTCCTCGATGAAGCGGCTGGCATCGAGCAGGGTACGGATCAGCGCCCGGGCGGTATTGGGATAGCGCTCGGTGAAGGCGCGGGTGCAGGTCAGCACCTTTTCCGGATGGTCCGGCCAGATGGCCTGGGAGGTGGTCAGGGTGAAGCCCTGTTCACCAGCCACCGCAGCCGCCCCCCAGGGTTCGCCCACGCAGTAGCCATCCACCCGGCCGGCGGCCAGGTGCTCGGGCATCTGCGGCGGCGGCACCAGCACGGTGCGCACGTCGCGCAGGGGGTGAATGCCTTGCGCGGCCAGCCAGTAATAGAGCCAGAAGATGTGGGTGCCGGTGGGGAAGGTGTGCGCCAGTGTCAGCGGCTGGGCGCGGGGGTCGCGGACACGGGCGACGAAGGAGGCGATGTCCCGTACACCCGCCAGCGCCAGGCTACGGGCGAGGTTGATGCTCTGGCCGTTCTGCGCCAGGCCCATCAGCACCGCCATGTCGGTCGCCGGAGCGCCGCCCAGGCCCAGCTGGATGCCATACACCAGGCCGTAGAGGCTATGGGCGGCATCCAGGCGGCCGCCGAGCAGGTTGTCTCTCAGGGCGGACCAGGACGGCTGGCGGTGCAGGTGCAGGGTCAGGCCGTGGGGTTCGCCGAAGCCCTGGGTGGCGGCGACGATCAGCGAGGCGGCGTCGCTCAGCGGCAGGAAGCCCAGGTTGAGTTCGGGCTTCTCCGGGGCATCCGAACCGGCGACCCAGAGGTGAGCGGCGGAAGAAGGGGACGAGGCGGGCATGGGGTCTCCGGCGGCTGTCTTGGGGGCTTCACGCGACCTTTCGTGGATCATTGTGGTGACAGGCACGCGGGCAGCGTCAAGCCTTGTGTGAGAGGCGCGGTCCCCACGAGGGCGCTATCCAGGTCTTGCAGCGGTCGTCTCGCCCAGTGTCCGCTGCGAAGTGATGAACCCGCGACGTGGCGCGGGTCCATCACCGGTCTTCACCGCTGTGGAAGCAACAGCAGCCGGTCGCGGCCATAGACCCGCTCGAGGTTCTGTGGCTGCAGCGGCAGACTCTGGTACTGCCCCTTGCTCCAGCCGTTGCCCGTTGTGCCGGCTTGGCTCGCCTGCAGTGGTTCGGTCAGGCCGAAATCCACTACCAGGCGCAGGGCCGGCGCCAGCCAGGCCTGCTGGTCGCCGCCCCAATGGCTGGCGGTCAGGTCCAGGGTGGACGCATCGCCGCCGGAGGCGGCACCGGCCAAGCGATGCAGGCGACCCCACTGCCAGGCGGCACGGTCGCTGCCCAGCTGCGCCACGCAGCGGTCGATGGTGGCGGCCAGCGCGCGGGCGAAGACGGCGGGCTTGCCCGCCTGGGGGCCATCGCCCCAGTAGGGACTGTCGTCCCGGGCCAGCAGGTGGTCGACGACGGGGTTGTAGCCGGTATCGCTCAGCGTGGTGAAGGCGTGCCAGGCCGGGCTGTCGGTCCCCCCGAGTGCCTTGGCGAAGGTCTGCTCGGCCAGGACCTGGAGGAAGGTTTCGTAGATCGTCGCGTCGGCCGAGCTGGCTGCCAGGCGACCATCGAAGGCCAGCAGGCGGCTCAGGGCTTCTTCCGCCGCGCGACGCTGGTCGGCGGGCAGGGCGGCGATGGCCTGGCGCAGTGGCGCGGCGAAGCCGGGGGCGCCGAGTTGTGTCTTGAGTTTGGCGGCCAGGGTGGTGGTCTGGTCCTGCTGCAGCGCCATGGCGTCGCGGGAATCCAGGCGTGCGGAGCGACCGGCCAGTTGCGCCAGGCGCTCCTGGCGCTCGGGGCCGGCCCAACTGCTGGACAGCTGCATACCGTAGCCACGCGGCACCACCCGGTTGTTGGCGGTGCCGAGCCAGCCTTGGGCAGGGTCCTGGTCGTAGGGGTGCAGCATGGGGTCGGCGTAGCCGTCCCAGGCATAGCGTTCATCCCAGCCGGGCGAAGGCAGCAGGCCGAGGCCGCTGCGCCGGTTGGGGTAGCGACCGGTCACCTGCCAGCCGATGTGCTCGGCATCGGCGAACACCAGGTTCCAGTCGCTGGCGCGCAGGTCCCGTGCCAGTTCGAAGGCGCGTTCGACGTCCTTGGCGCGCGAGAGGTCGAAGAGGGCATCCAGGCTCTTGTCGGCTTCCAGGCGACTGCTGCGCAGGGCCAGGCCATAGCCATTGGCGTCCGGCGCCAGTGCGAGGTTGAGCAACGGGCCGCGTGGACTGCTGTAGAGGGTTTCCCGGCGCGGCTTCTCGCCGCGGATGAAGAAGGTTTCCACCCGCTCGCTGGCGGGCTGCCACTGGCCGTTGCTCTGTACCTGCAGGCGCCCGCCCTGGCGTTGCAGGCGTTCCAGGTAGAGGTCCTGGCTATCGCCCATCAGGGTGGCAGCGCCCCAGGCCAGCTTGCCGTTGTAGCCATCCAGCAGCAGCGGCAGGCCGGGCAGGGTGGTACCCACCGCCTCGAAGCGCGGCGCGCGCAGGGTCACCAGGGTGAAGGGCGACTGGCCATTGAAGGCGCTGACCTTGTCCACGCCCAGCAGGCTGCGGCCGCTACGGGTATGGCCGGGCGTCGCCGCCCAGGCGGTGCCGGTGGGGCCGCCGAAGGGGGCGAGCTGGGCGAGCTGACGCTGGACGTCCAGTAGGGCAACGAGACCGGGGACCTGGCCACGCAGATTCAGGCCGCGCAGCTTGGCGGTCTCTTCCTCGGGCAGGGGTTCGTCGGGGTAGGTGGGCAGCAGCCAGGCCAGGCGCTCGGGGCCGACCTGGGCCGCCAGGGCCAGGGCCGCGGTTTCCTTGCGCAGGTCCACGGCCTGGGCGAAGTTCAGCAGTTCGAAGAGCAGGGCGCTGTCTTCGGGTTTCCAGTATTCGGCGCGATAGTCGTGCCCGCCCAGTTCGACCCGCTCGCCGGCCCGGTAGAGATAGGCATTGACGCCGCGGGCATAGACCTCGAAGAAGGTCTTCAACCGCGGCGAGGCGTTGGCATAGGCCACCTGGGCCGCCTTGCGCAGGTCCACGGCACGCATGAAGCGGTCGGTATCCAGCCGGCTGTCGCCATAGGCCTCGGCCAGCCGGCCCTGGGCCAGCAACCGCAGCTCGATCATCTGCGCCAGGCGCTCGCTGGCGTGGACGTAGCCCAAGGCGAACAGGGCGTCGTGGAAGGTGGTGGTCTCGATCAGCGGCTGGCCTTCGGCATTGCGCCGCACCGAGGCGGTCTGCGCCAGGCCGCGCAGCGGCAGGCTACCCTTGAGTTGCGGCTGGCCACGGGTCGGCGATTCCTCGGCGAAATACTGGCAGCCGGCGAGGGAGACCAGCAGCCCGAGGGTGGCGAGGCGCAGAGGGGCGCGCTGGCGAAGACGAAGGGACGAGACCATGAAGAGCGGGCACTCCGGTGGGTGGATACCAAGGGTGCGCTACGTTAGCAGGGTCCACGTCGGGGGCAAGTCCGCCGACGCTGGTCGGTAGCTATGGCCGGCTCGATGAACGTGCTTGCCCGGCCAACCTGGGGCGCGCTCAGCGCAATGCCATCCAGATCAGCAGGGCGGCCTGGAACAGGCAGAACACCGCCAGGCAGCCGATGGCGAATCTCAGGGAGACGTCATCGCGGCGATAGAGGGCGATGCGATCCTCCAGCTGGCGCAGGCTGGCGTCGCGCTCGTCGATCACCCGGTCGCATTGCTCCAGCAGGGTGGCGCCGTCCAGCAGCGACAGCAGCTGCACCTTGTCGGTATTCCAGTCCTCGCGCAATTGGCTGACCCGGGCGGCCCGGCAGAGCGACTGGCGCTCGTCGTCTTCCGCGGCCTCGACGACGAAGCCCTGGCTGGTGAGAACGTGATCACGGCGCGTGCGGCTCTCTTCGTCGAGGGCATCGCGGCGTGCCAACGGCAGGTCGTGCACGCCGTAGTGGCCCCAGCGCGGCTTGGCCCAGGCCGCCGCCCGAGCGAGCAGGAAACGACCCAGGCCGCGCTCCTCGGGTTCGATCTGCAGGCCGCGTTCCGGGCCGAGGCGGATCTCGCCGAGCCGGTGATCGACCCAGACTTCCAAGACATTCACTTCCCGGTGCAGCAGTTGCCCGGGAATCTGCACCGTCAGTCGCAGCAGGCTCTCGTCCACGCCATGGCGCTCCACCTGGCCGAGTTGCACGAAGCGCAGGGGGCGGGGGCCGACCCGCCGATCCACCGGCAAGGGCATCAGCCGCAGCAGCTGGAAGCGCTCGGGCGCCAAGGTGGCCCAGGGATGGGGCTCTTGGGGAGCGGCCTCGACGGCCGGGGTTTCTGGTTCGGGGGCTTCCACAGGCAGGCTCCAGGTAGCGCGCCTTCTGGGCGCCTTTGCCGGCTTATCGGCCGGTGGCTGCGGAACCTGAGCGTTCGACGAAGTGGGCTACCCGTTCGATGAGTTCACGGGCCAGCGGTCGGTCGGGATCGTCGTAGGTGGGCAACTGCGCCCGGAAGCCCGCCGGAGCGATACGCAGGACGTGATTCATGCCGGGGATGATGGCCAGTTCGGCGTCCGGCTTGGCGCGCTTGAGCGCCTGGGCATCCTCGACGTCCACCTGGACGTCATGGGTGCCCTGGACGATCAACGCCGGCGCCCGGATGGCCGCGAAGGCCCTGGCCGGATGTTGGCGGAACAATGAGATCAGGTAGGGCTGCACGCTGGGACGCAGCAGCACCAGCAGCTCGCGCGGCACCTCGGGCACCGGGGTGCCGCGCAGCAACTGGTCGATGATCCACTGGGCGCTGGCCAGGGCGGCGGGCGACAGCTTGCCGGCCAGTTGGTCGCGCAGTACCACGTCGATGGGGCGCCCGCTGCCGGCCAGGGTGACCACTCCGGCGACCGGTATCTGGTCGGCAGCGAGACTGGCGATCAGGGCGCCCTCGCTGTGGCCGAGCAGGATCACCCGGGAAAAGCGTGGATCGGCCTCGAGCAACCTGATCCAGGCGACCAGGTCGGCGACATAGCGCTCCACGCTGAGATGGCTTTCGTCCGGCTCGGCCCCGCGGCTGGCGGCGACGCCACGCTTGTCGAAGCGCACGCTGGCGATGCGTCGCTTGCCCAGCGCCTCGGCCAGCCGCTGCAGGGCGGCGTTGCGGGCGCCGGGGCCATTGCCGTCGCGGTCGGTAGGCCCCGAACCGGAGACGAACAGCACCACAGGTTGCGGCCGCTCGCTGCGCGGCAGGATCAGGCTGCCCTGGAGCACGCCGCTGCCGGTATCGAGCTGGATAGGACGGTACAGCACCGGATCGGCCGCCTTGGCGAGGGAGGGAAGGGCGAAACTCAGCAGGATGGAAAACAGCAGACGCATGAGGACGAGAGCACCGGAAGAGCAGGGCGTGTGGGGCCTATCCCGCACACAATCCGTTTAAAAGACAACGACTCGTGTAAAATCGCCCAATCAATTTGCATCCATACCTTTCATCCGTAGCGCGGAGCCCTCGCATGTCCGGCAATACCTTCGGCACGCTGTTCACCGTCACCACCGCCGGCGAGAGCCATGGTCCGGCGCTGGTCGCCATCGTCGATGGTTGCCCCCCCGGACTGCCGCTGGACACCGCCGACCTGCAGCGTGACCTGGACCGGCGCAAGCCCGGTACCAGCCGCCACACCACCCAGCGCCAGGAAGCGGACGAGGTGGAGATCCTTTCCGGGGTCTTCGAAGGCACCACCACCGGTACCCCCATCGGCCTGCTGATCCGCAACACCGACCAGAAGTCCAAGGACTACTCGGCGATCAAGGACCTGTTCCGCCCGGCCCACGCCGACTACGCCTACCACCACAAGTACGGCCTGCGCGACTACCGCGGCGGCGGTCGCAGCTCGGCGCGGGAGACCGCCATGCGCGTGGCCGCCGGCGCCATCGCCAAGAAGTATCTCAAGACTCAGGGGATCAAGGTACGCGGCTACATGAGCCAGCTGGGCCCCATCGAGATCCCCTTCAAGACCTGGGATAGCGTGGAAGAGAATGCCTTCTTCAGCCCCGATCCCAGCAAGGTGCCGGAGCTTGAGGCCTACATGGACCAGCTGCGCCGCGACCAGGATTCGGTAGGTGCGCGCATCAGCGTGGTTGCCGACGGCGTGCCGCCGGGCCTGGGCGAGCCGATCTTCGACCGCCTCGATGCCGAACTGGCCTATGCGCTGATGAGCATCAACGCCGTGAAGGGCGTGGAGATCGGTGCCGGCTTCGCCAGTGTCGCCCAGCGCGGCACCGAGCACCGCGACGAACTGACCCCGGAAGGTTTCCTGACCAACAATGCCGGCGGCGTACTGGGCGGTATCTCCTCCGGCCAGCCCCTGGTCGCCCACCTGGCACTCAAGGCTACCTCCAGTATCACCACCCCGGGCCGCTCCATCGACGTGCACGGCAATGCCGTCGATGTCATCACCAAGGGCCGCCACGATCCTTGCGTGGGCATCCGCGCCACGCCCATCGCCGAGGCCATGATGGCCCTGGTGCTGATGGATCACTTGCTGCGTCACCGCGCGCAGAACGCCGAGGTGCGGGTCAAGACGCCCGTCCTGCCCCAGCTCTGAGCATCTGTCCATGATCAGCTGCGCGTCGGCCAAACGTCGTTGAAAATGCCTGCAGAACGCGGGTTTACCCCAAATGAACTCGAGCGCGAGCTGGATTCGTTGCTCAGGCCTTTGATTCGCTGGCGCTCACCCTTCGGGCCGGTCGTTGGCTATGACTTCCGTTGGTCGTTGCGCCTTGTCTGACCCTGGCTCGCAAGATACCGAACGGGCGCCTGGTGCCAGGCGGACGATACCGGTTCCCTATTGGCGCCTGTCAGGCTTCTACTTCGCCTACTTCGCCCTGCTGGGGGCTACGGCGCCTTACCTGGGGCTGTACTTCCACCACCTGGGCTTTTCCGGCAGCGCCATCGGACAATTGGTGGCCATTCCCATGCTGATGCGGGTGCTGGCGCCCAATCTCTGGGGCTGGCTGGCCGATCGTAGCGGTCGCCGCCTGAGCATCGTCCGCCTCGGTGCCGCCTGCACCCTGCTGTGTTTCTCCGGCATCTACCTCGGCCAGGGATTCGTCTGGCTGGCGCTGATCATGGCCGGCCATGCCTTCTTCTGGCACGCCGTCTTGCCGCAATTCGAAGCCATCACCCTGGCCCATCTGCGCGACCAGCCGCAGCGCTACGCACGGATCCGCCTGTGGGGTTCCGTCGGCTTCATCGCCGCGGTGGCGGGGCTTGGCTGGGCCTTCGAGTTCGTCAGCCTGGACCTCTATCCCGCCTACCTGCTGCTGGTGATGGCGATCATCCTGCTGGCTTCCCTGGTGGTGCCCGGGGTGAAGGTCGATCCCGGTCAGCGCCCCGAGCCACCGGCCGAGCCCTTCCTCACCACCCTGCGCCAGCCGCGGGTGCTGGCCTTCTTCGTGGCGGCCGCACTGATGCAGCTGTCCCACGGCCCTTACTACACCGTCTTCACCCTGCACCTGGAAGGATTGGGCTATGGCCGCGGCGTCATCGGCCAGCTCTGGTCGCTGGGCGTGATCGCCGAGGTGGTGATCTTCCTCGTCATGCCGCAGTTGCTGGCGCGGATCGCCCTGCCCAGGCTGCTGATCGCCGCCTTCCTGATCGCTGCCGGACGCTGGCTGCTGCTGGGTGCCCTGGCCGACCAGCTCGGGGTACTGCTGTTCGCCCAGTTGTTGCACGCGGCAACCTTCGGTTGCTTCCACGCGGCCGCCATCCAGTTCGTGCAATCCCATTTCGATCGCCGTCGCCAGGGGCAGGCGCAGTCGCTCTACGCGGCGCTTTCCGGGGCTGGCGGTGCGCTCGGCGCCCTGTATGCTGGCTATGCCTGGCAGGTTCCGGCGCCCTCGCAGCCTTCGTTGGCGCCAGCCTGGCGGCGTTGGTGGGCGCCTTCCTCATCCTCTTGTCCGTTAGGTCCAGCACGAAAAGTGCCTGCGCTCGGTGATGCTTCGTTGAAAAACGCTTCGGAATGCTCATTTACCAGTCGTAAACTCCGCTTCCTCAGCATTTTGATTCGCTGGCGCTCACCCTTCGGGCCAGCCGTTGGCTGTTACTCCCGTTGGTCGTTGCGCCTCGCCTGACCGTCGCTCGGCGACTTTTCGTACAGAACCTAGGAGAACCGTCCATGATCCAGCAGCGTGAGCAACTGGCCCAGGAAATCATCGACGCCGGTCGCTTCCTCTATGGCCGCGGCTGGTCGCCGGCTACCAGCAGCAACTATTCGGTACGGCTGTCCGACAGTCGTCTGCTGCTGACCGTCTCCGGCAAGCACAAGGGCCAGCTCGAGCTGGACGACGTCCTCGCCACCGATCTCGACGGTACCCCACTGGAGGCGAAGAAGCCCTCCGCGGAGACGGCGCTGCACACCCAGCTCTATCGCTGGCAACCCGAGATCGGCGCCGTGCTGCATACCCATTCCGTGAACTCCACCGTGCTCTCCCGCGAGCTGCAGGGGGATCGCCTGCTGCTGGACGGTTACGAGCTGCAGAAGGCCCTGCATGGCGTCACCACCCATGAGGTGCGGGTGGAGGTACCGATCTTCGACAACGATCAGGACATCCCGCGCCTGGCCGACCAGGTGCAGACCTGGCTCGACGTGCATCCCGACTGCGTGGGGTACCTGATCCGCGGCCACGGCCTCTATACTTGGGGGCCGCGCATGGCCGATGCCCTGCGTCACGTGGAAGCCTTCGAATTCCTCTTCGAGTGCGAACTCAAGACCCGGAGCCTGCGAGCATGAGCCGACTGACCGTCTACCACGATGCCGAACCCAATCAGCCGCTGAAGGTGATCAGCGACGGCGAGCACATCGCCGCCACCCTGGCCGAGGTCGGGGTACGTTTCGAGCGCTGGCAGGCCACCGCCCCGGTAGCGCCCGGCGCCAGCCAGGAGGAGGTGATCGCCGCCTACCGGCCGGAGATCGATCGCCTTATCCAGGAGCGCGGTTACCAGACCGTCGATGTCATCAGCATGCATCCCGAGCATCCGCAGAAGGAGGCGCTGCGTGCCAAGTTCCTCGAAGAGCACCGCCACAACGAAGACGAGGTGCGCTTCTTCGTCGCCGGTCAGGGCCTCTTCACCCTGCACATCGACGACCACGTCTACGCCGTGCTCTGCGAGAAGAACGACCTCATCTCGGTACCGGCCGGTACTCCGCACTGGTTCGACATGAGCGAGTCGCCGTCCTTCGTCGCCATCCGCCTGTTCGATAATCCCGAAGGCTGGGTCGCCCACTTCACCGGGGTCGACATCGCCCGGCGCTTCCCGCGTCTGGAGGTCGAGGCGTGACCATCAAGGGCATCCTCACCGACATCGAGGGCACCACCAGCGCTGTCAGCTTCGTCTTCGACGTGCTCTTTCCCTACGCCCGCGAGCATCTGCCGGCCTATGTCCGCACCCATGCCCAGGAACCGGCGGTGGCCGAACAGCTCGACGCCGTGCGCGCCGAGGCCGGCGAGCTGGACGCCGATCTGGAGCGGGTGATCGCCATCCTGCTGGCGTGGATCGCCGCCGACCGCAAGGCCACGCCACTCAAGGCCCTGCAGGGCCAGGTATGGGAGGAGGGCTATCGCGCCGGGGCGCTCAAGGGGCACGTCTACCCCGACGCTGTCCAGGCGCTGCGCCAGTGGCACGCCGCCGGGCTGCCGCTGTACGTCTATTCCTCCGGCTCGGTGCAGGCGCAGAAGCTGATCTTCGGCTGCTCCGAACATGGCGATCTCACGCCGTTGTTTTCCGGATATTTCGATACCCTGACCGGCGGCAAGCGCGAGCCTGCCTCCTATGCGCGCATCGCTTCGGCGACCACCCATGAGCCGGCGGAGCTGCTGTTCCTGTCCGACGTGGTGGAGGAGCTGGACGCCGCGCGCCAGGCGGGCCTGCCGACCTGCGGCCTGGTCCGCGCTGGCGGCCAGCTGGGCGATCATCCCTGCGTGGCGTCCTTCACCGACATCGACCTGACCCGCTTCGGCTGAGCTCGGCGGCCGGTACGCTGCCAAGCGAGCCGGCCGAACTCGACGCCGTCGTCGCCAGTCCCAAGTGACGAGACCTGTGTCCTCGTAACGGGAGTCGCGACATGATCAATTCCACCATCGGCGGTGTACTGGGCTTCATCGTCTTCCTGCTTGACATCTGGGCCATCGTCAACGTCATCCGCAGCGACAGCACCAACAACGCCAAGATCGGCTGGACGGTGCTCATCATCGTGCTGCCGGTGATCGGTCTGATCGCCTGGGCCGCTGCCGGACCGCGCGGCAACCGTTCGGCTAGCGCGCCTACCCACAAGGGCTAGCGCGCAACGCTGGAGCCTGTCACATCCAGCTCTTACAATGCCCGGCTTTTGGTCGGGCATTGTTCGTCTCGGCCTGCCACCTGCGGAGAGCGACATGAGCGACTACCTGGAAACCCTCTACGACGGCTACGGCCAGAGATTCACCGTCGAACGCCTGCTCCACGAGGTGCGCACCGAGCACCAGCACCTGGTGATCTTCCAGAACGCCGTGCTGGGCAAGGTGATGGCCCTGGACGGTGTCATCCAGACCACCGAGGCCGACGAGTTCATCTACCACGAGATGCTCACCCACGTGCCGCTGCTGGCCCATCCGGCGCCCAAGCGGGTGCTCATCATCGGTGGCGGCGACGGCGGCATCCTGCGCGAAGTGGCCAAGCATCAGCGCGTCGAGCACATCACCATGGTCGAGATCGACGGCTCGGTGGTAGAGATGTGCAAGCAATTCTTCCCGGGGCATTCGGCCGGTGCCTTCGAGGATCCGCGCCTGAACCTGGTGATCGACGATGGCATGAACTTCGTCGCCAACACCCACGAGCGCTACGACGTCATCATCTCCGACTCCACCGATCCCATCGGTCCGGCCGAAGTGCTGTTTTCGGAAAACTTCTACCAGGCCTGCCATCGCTGTCTGAACGACGGCGGCGTGATGGTCGCGCAGAACGGCACGCCCTTCCTGCAACTGGACGAAGTCAAGACCACCGCCAGCCGGATGGCCGGGCTGTTCGCCGACTGGCACTTTTACTTGTCGGCGGTGCCTACCTACATAGGGGGCGTCATGACCCTCGCCTGGGGTAGCAAGGACACGACCTTGCGTCGGCAGAATGCCGAAACCCTGGCGCAGCGCTACAGTGATACAGGCATCCAGACTCGCTATTACACCCCGGAGCTGCATGCTGCTGCCTTTGCTCTACCTCGATACGTGCTGGAGGCCATCGGCAAGGCGTAAGAAGCTGTCCACGATCTGCTGCGCGTCGGCCAAACGGCGTTGAAAAGGCCTTCGAAATGCTCATTTACCACTCGTAAACTGCGCTTTCTCAGCCCTTTTCGCCTTGTTTGGCGCTAGCTCGCGAGATCGTTAACAAGCTTCTAAGCCCTGGCGGTCGCGGCACCGTTCGAGTTCTCAGCCGCGACTCGACGGACGCCGGTACGACGTTCCGTCGAGAAGATCATCCGAACCAGAGGAGGGAAGTCCTATGTCCTTGTCGTTTGCCGATGATGTGAGCTTGAACTTGCTGCAGCGGATGAAGGAGGGCGGTTTCGATTTCGCCCGCTTTCACCCGATCGACTTCTTCGCCATCTTCGCCGACGAACGCAGGGCCCGCCTGGCGGCGGACCAGTTCCAAGGTGAGTCACTCAACACCCAGGTGATGCCCCATGAGGACGGTGGCTGGCATTTGCAGGTCAGCAAGGTGATGTTCGCCACCCACGCCACCATCGACGATTTCGAAAGCGACCTCGAAGCCGTGGTGTTACCGCTCGGTGGTCAGCTGGACGGCTGGGGTGTCACCCAGGAAGTCACCCGTACCCACGCCTGATCCGTCCTCCGCAACCGGCCTGCCGCGAGGCAGCGCCGGTTTCTTTTTGCCGCTCCTCCCCCCGCCTGGCATCGCACTTTCCTTGGCGCGCACCGTCTTAGCCACAATACCGAAACGTAACGGTGCACGGGCAATGCAGTGTGCTTGAATCTGGTGCAGGGTCGGACCTCTGGGCTGGCAAAGGCCAGGGTTTGACACCTTGCGCTCTGGCACGCGGCTTGCGACGCTCGCCAGGCGAGTGATAAGGAGATCGGCATGAGCCGCCCACTGTATAACGAGATGTATGACGTCCAGGCGCAGTGTCGGCCGCATTATGGTCGCTATGCCAAATGGCTGAGTGAAACCCCCCCTGAACTCCTGGCCCAGCGGCGCCGTGAAGCCGACCTGCTGTTCCACCGTGCCGGCATCACCTTCACCCTCTACGGGGACGAGCAGGGCACGGAGCGCCTGATTCCCTTCGACGCCCTGCCGCGGGCGATTCCCGCCAGCGAATGGCAGGTTATCGAGCGTGGCTGCGTCCAGCGCGTCCAGGCGCTGAACCTGTTCCTCCACGACCTCTATCACGAACAGCGCATCATCAAGGCCGGGGTCATTCCGGCCGAACAGGTGCTGGCCAACGATCAGTACCAGCTGGCGATGCAGGGGCTGGACCTGCCTAACGGCATCTATGCCCACATCGCCGGGGTCGATCTGGTCCGCGATGGCGATGGCGCCTACTACGTGCTCGAAGACAACCTGCGCACCCCGAGCGGGGTGTCCTACATGCTCGAGAACCGCAAGATGATGATGCGGTTGTTCCCCGAGCTGTTCACCCTCGAGCGCATCGCCCCCATCGATCACTATCCCAACCTGTTGCTGGATACCCTGCGCAGCTCGACGCCGGTCAACAATCCCACCGTGGCGGTATTGACCCCCGGTCGCTTCAACAGCGCCTACTTCGAACATGCCTTCCTCGCCCGCGAGATGGGTGTGGAGCTGGTGGAAGGTGCCGACCTGCTGGTGCGTGACGAGCAGGTGTTCATGCGTACCACCTCGGGCTTCCAGAAGGTCGACGTCATCTATCGCCGCCTGGACGACGCCTTCCTCGATCCGTTGGCCTTCAACCCGGACTCCATGCTCGGCGTCCCCGGACTGCTGGCCGCCTACCGGGCAGGCAACGTCATCCTGGCCAATGCCATCGGCACCGGCGTGGCCGACGACAAGTCGATCTATCCCTATGTGCCGGAGATGATCCGCTTCTACCTGAGCGAAGAGCCCATCCTCTACAACGTGCCCACCTGGCAGTGCCGCAAGCCGGAGGAGCTGTCCCACGTGCTGGCCAACCTGCCCGAGCTGGTGGTCAAGGAAGTCCATGGCTCCGGCGGCTACGGCATGCTGGTCGGTCCCGCGGCCACCGCCGCCGAGATCGAGCTCTTCCGCGGCCGGCTCAAGGCCAACCCCAGCGCCTATATCGCCCAGCCGACGCTGTCGCTGTCCACCTGTCCGACCTTCGTCGAGAACGGCATTGCCCCGCGGCATATCGATCTGCGCCCCTTCGTGCTCTCTGGCCGCAAGACGCGGCTGGTCCCAGGCGGCCTGACCCGGGTCGCGCTGCGCGAAGGCTCCCTGGTGGTGAATTCGTCCCAAGGCGGCGGCACCAAGGACACCTGGGTGGTCCAGGACTAGACCGCCATGAATCAGTGGCCGCGCAGGCGGCCTCGTAAGGACTTTCGAAAGGCGACCCCACCATGTTGAGTCGTACCGCTGCCGATCTGTACTGGATGTCCCGCAACCTGGAGCGCGCCGAGAACCTCGCGCGGATGCTGGACGTCAGCTATTCACTGTCGATGATGCCGCAGAGCGGGCAGGGGGGAGGGCTGGACGAACTGGCCATGCCCCTGCTCATCACCGGTACCCTGGACGACTACCGGGAAAAACACGGTGCCCTGCATCCCGAGCAATTGCTGCATTTCTTCGCCCTCGACGAACGCAATCCCGGCAGCATCTATTGCTGCCTGCAGGCCGCTCGCGCCAATGCCCACGCCGTGCGCGGTCGCATCACCGCCGACATGTGGGAGAACGTCAATGCCACCTGGCTGGAGATGCGCGAGATCGCCGTCACCGGGCTGATCCGCTTCGGTATCAGCCGCTTCTGTGAATGGGTCAAGGAAAGATCCCACCTGTTCCGCGGTGCCACCGTCGGCACCATCATGAGAAACGATGCCTATCGCTTCATTCGCCTGGGTACCTTCGTCGAGCGCGCCGACAACACCCTGCGCATGCTCGACGCCCGCTACCAGGTGCTGGGCGAAGAGGAGGCCGAAGCCATCAGTGACTCCTCGGCGCGCGGCTTCTATCAGTGGAGTGCCTTGTTGCGCGCCCTGAGTGCCTTCGAGGCCTATACCGAGCTATATCGCCATTCGCTCAACGTGCGCAACGGCGCCGAGCTGCTGCTCCTGCAGGAAGACCTGCCGCGCTCGCTGCTGGCCTGTGTGATCGAACTGCACCGCGTCCTGGCCAGTCTGCCGGGCGACAACGGTCGTGAGGCCAAGCGCCTGGCCGCCGGTCTCGAAGCGCGGCTACGCTACACCAGCATCGACGAAGTTCTGGAAGAAGGGCTACACGCCTGGATCGGCGATTTCATCGTCCATATCCGCCTGCTCGGTAGCACCATCAACACCGCCTACCTGGAGGCTGTATGAGACTCGCGATCCATCATGAAACGCTGTATCGCTACGCCGACCAGGTCCGCGCCAGCATCCAGTACCTGCGCCTCACGCCCCAGTGCGATGCGCGCCAGACGATCCTCGACTGGGAGTTGTCGCTGCCGCGTCCGGCCCGGGCCCAGCGCGATCCCTTCGGCAATATCCTGCATGTGCTGACCCTGGACACCCCGCATGACGCCATCACCATCACCGCCAGCGGCCAGGTGGAAATCGACGAAGACTTCGAGTCCGAGCCCTGCCAGGCCTCGCCCTTTCCCTTCCTGCGCCAGACCCGGCTGACCGAGGCTGACGAGGCGCTGGCGGACTTCGCTCGGGAGGTCTGTGATGCCAAGCGGGATCGGGCGACGCTGATCCAGCTCATGGAGCGCCTGCACGAGCGGATGGTCTACATCCCCGGCTCCACCGAGGTGGATGGCAACGCCGCCCAGGCCTTCGCCAAGGGCGCCGGGGTCTGCCAGGACCACGCCCATGCCTTCCTCGCCTGCGCGCGCAGCCTGGGTATTCCGGCGCGCTACGTGTCGGGCTACCTGTGCACCGATGATAGCGAGCACCTGTCCAGCCATGCCTGGGCCGAGGCCTGGCACGATGGCGCCTGGTACAGCTACGACGTCACCAACCGCCTGGCTCGTCCGGAGCGGCATTTGCGGCTGGCCATCGGCCTGGACTACCTAGACGCCTGCCCGGTGCGTGGCATGCGTCGCGGCGGTGGAGTGGAGCAGATGGAAGCCAAGGTGCTGGTCGAGCCCCTGCAGCAGGTTCAGCAACAGCAACAATAATCTGCGACAGTCACCCGAGGAGACGAGGCCGCCACCGTGCGGCCTCGTCGTCTGGTGGTGCGGCTCGCCGCCGTCAGTGCTACGGCAATCCGTCCTTTCTGCCCGAGGTTCGCATGACTTATTGCGTCGCCATGAAGCTGCACGACGGCCTGGTGTTCGTCGCCGACTCCCGAACCAATGCCGGCGTCGACAACATCGCCACCTTTCGCAAGCTGCATCTGTTCAACGTGCCCGGCGAACGCCTGGTCGCCATCCAGTCGGCGGGCAACCTGGCCACCTCCCAGGCGGTGATCAGTCTGTTACGGCAGCGGCTGGACGGCGCGCACGCCAACCTGCACGACGTGCCCACCCTGAACCACGCGGCCGTGTTGCTCGGGCAGACCCTGAGAGAGGTGTTGCAGCGGGAAGCCCAGGACGCGCCCAGTGGCCATGGCCTCGACCTGAGCTGCTCGTTCCTGCTGGGTGGTCAGATCGAGGGGGCGGAGCCGGAGCTGTTCAACATCTATCCCCACGGTAACTTCATCAGCGCCACCGAGGACACTCCCTTTTTCCAGATCGGTGAGAGCAAGTACGGCAAACCCATCCTGGATCGCGCCCTGACCTTCGATACGCCACTCGAAGAGGCACTGCGCTGCGCGCTGCTGTCCTTCGACGCGACGATCCGCAGCAATCTCTCCGTTGGTCTGCCGCTGGACCTGGTGGTCCTGCCGCGGGATCGACTCGAGCGGGTGAACAGCCACCGCATCGACGAGCAGGATGACTATTTTCTGGAGCTGCGCCGGGGCTGGGGCGAGGGACTGCGCGACCTGCTCGCGGCCCTGCCGGCCCCGCCTGGCGATTACTGGCGCTGAAGGATCAGCCGAAGAACCGCGACAGGTTGGGGATGACCAGCACCACGGTGGTGACGATGAGTACGAAACTCGCCTGGCGCCACTTGGGAATGGGATTCTTGAACATGACTTGGGGGCCTTTATTGTTAGCTGTTTGCAGCCTTCACGTCTTCCGGGTAGAGCGCTTGCGCAAGGACGGCATGCAGCTACTGATACCCGCAGGCTTGAGCACTATCCAGTAGCTATAGAACATAAATTTCAGTTTTGTGGCGGTTCCCGACCGGTCGGTTATCAAAAATGTCGCTCCGCCTGATTTCTTCCATGATTTCAGGCGATTACAGATTCGCGAGCGACACTACCGTTGGTCGGGGCTTTAACGGCCATTGCCAAAGGCGATAGCGACCAACCGGTCATCCCGTGAACGGCCCCAGCTGGACCTCTCTCCAGTTTCTTCGTGCAAATGTATGAATCGATTGAAGAAAAAGCTTGCCATCGAAAACACCTTTGCCTATAGTTGCGCGCCTCGGTGATGCAGATGCAGCCGCCGAGCAAATCTGGTGAGGTGTCCGAGCGGTTGAAGGAGCACGCCTGGAAAGTGTGTATAGGAGAAATCTTATCGAGGGTTCGAATCCCTCCCTCACCGCCAGATCTGAGAGAACCCCTGAGAGCCCAGCTCCAGGGGTTTTTTCTTGCCCGGCGTTTGCCGGCCCCACCGGCTCAGGCGGCTTGGCAGAAGGTCGCCGCGGTATCCCGGGCGCTGGGCAGCGTGGAGGCCAGTTGTTCGAGGTCGATGCTGGCGAACAGCGGGCCACTCAGGTCCAGCACCTTGCTGTCACCGGCGCTCTCGTGCAGCACCTCGGCCACGGCGACTGCCTGGGCCACGATCAGCGCATAGCCGTTGCCTTCGGGCGCCTGCAGCGGGCGAGCCTGGAAGGCGATGGCGTCACGCAGGACCTGGGGCAGCTGCCAGCGACGTGCGAGTTCAGCACCCACTTCCGGATAGCCGAAGCCCAGTTGCAGGGTTTCGTCGGCAGCGCGATGGCTGCTGGCGGTGGCAGGGCCGGACAGGCTCGGAGCCAGTTCCGGAGCGCCGCTCTGGATCAGCAGTTCACCGATGTCGTGGAGCATGCCGCAGGTGAAGGCGGTTTCCTGGTCCAGGCCGGCCTGCTTGGCCAGCGGCTTGCACAGGCTGGCCACCAGGAAGCTGTTGTACCAGAAGGCCTGCAGGTCGAAGCCGGGCGCGGCCTTGAAGCCGCCGGTGAAGGCCGAGGCCAGTACCAGGGTGCGCAGGGTATTGAAGCCCAGGCGCATGGCGGCGTCTTCGATGCTGGTGGATTCGCGGGCGCCACGGAAGCGCGCCGAGTTGGCCAGGCGCAGCACCTTGGCGGCGATGACCGGGTCGCGGGCTACCGTGCGCGCGAGTTTTTCGACGCTGGTGTTCGGGTCGTCGAATTGCTTGATGAGGATCTGCGCCACCTCGGGAACATTGGGCAGATTGTGCAGCTGATCGAACAGGGTTTCGAGTTGCATGAACGGTCTCCGAGAGATGGATATATCCCCTTACATCCTCATCATCGGTCGCTCTTGTGGATTTCTGTAATCGCTATGTGACGATCGGTCGCAGGGGGGCTGGAGCCTGGTTTTCAAAGGTCAAAAAAACCTTTTTAAACCAGATGCTTAGCGCGATTCGATGGTGCTCGTCTGGACGTCCGATTACCGTTCGTCGAGTACGAAATTTCTTTGAATCAGGCCTGCGGGAGTGGCTTCCAGCACCCAGCCACGGCTGTCCCAGTCGCCCAGGACGATCCGCTGTGCGGCCTGGCCGTTCACCTGCAGCTCGTGGGTGGCAGGTCTGTGGGTGTGGCCATGGATCAGCGTCGTCACCCGGGCCGCCTGCATTTCTCGCTCGACCTCGGCCTCGGTGACGTCGGTGATGTCCATCGCCTTGGCGCGGGTCTGCTGGCGGCTCTCGCTGCGCAGCTTGCGCGCCAGCTGCTGGCGGCTGGCCAGCGGCAGGTGGCGCAGGACGAAGAGGGTGAGGGGGTTGCGCAGGATGCGGCGCAGCTTCTGATAACCCTCGTCGCGGGTGCAGAGGGTGTCGCCGTGCATCAGCAGCACGCGCCGGCCGTGGAGGTCGGCGATATGGCGATCCGGCAGCAGCGTGCAACCGGCCTGGCGGCAGAAGGCCTTGCCGATGAGAAAGTCGCGATTGCCATGCATCAGGTAGATCGCCGTGCCGCTATCGGCCAACTGGCGCAGGGCGGTGGCGATCTCTTTTTCGAAGGAGCCCATGGCATCGTCGCCGATCCAGGCTTCGAACAGGTCACCGAGGATGTAGAGCGCCTCGGCGCCGCGGGCCTGCGTTTCGAGAAGATGCAAAAACGCCCGGACGATATCCGGGCGTTGCGGTTCGAGATGCAGGTCGGAAACCAGCAGTATCACTCGACGATCTCGGCCTTCTCGATGATGACGTCTTCGCTCGGCACGTCCTGGTGACCGGCTTTGCTGGTGGTGGCGACGCCCTTGATGGCGTTGACCACGTCCATGCCCTCGACGACCTTGCCGAACACCGCATAACCCCAGCCCTGACTGGTAGGAGCGGTGTGGTTGAGGAAGGTGTTGTCGGACACGTTGATGAAGAACTGTGCCGAGGCGGAGTGCGGGTCCATGGTACGGGCCATGGCGACGGTGCCGACCGCGTTGGAAACGCCATTGTTGGCTTCGTTCTTGATCGGGGCGCGGGTCGGCTTCTGCTTCATGCCCGGCTCGAAACCACCGCCCTGGATCATGAAGTTGCCGATCACGCGGTGGAAGATGGTGCCGTCGTAGTGACCGCTCTTGACGTATTCCTTGAAGTTGGCCGCGGTTTCGGGCGCCTTGTCCTCGAACAGTTCCAGGGTGATGACGCCGTGGTTGGTGTGCAGCTTGATCATGGCAGCGAATCCGTAAGCTTAGGGGGGACAGCATCCAGACCCGGCGAGGGCCTCAAGGGTTTCGCCGGGACTTGACGGGTTGGGCTATGATACGGGTTTACCTTTGCCCGGCCTACCCTGGCCGTGCGCCTGCCCAGTTTAAGGATCCCATGAGCAAGCCGACTTCCGACTCGTCCACCGCCGCCAAAGCCGCCCCCGCGCATTTCCTGCGGCAGATCGTCCAGGCCGACCTGGACACCGGCAAGCAGGCCAAGATCGTCACCCGTTTCCCCCCGGAACCCAACGGCTACCTGCACATCGGCCACGCCAAGTCGATCTGCGTGAACTTCGGCCTGGCCAAGGAATTCGGCGGCGACTGCCATCTGCGTTTCGACGACACCAACCCGGCCAAGGAAGACCAGGAATACATCGACGCCATCAAGAGCGATGTGCACTGGCTGGGCTTCGACTGGGCCGGCGAGGTGCGCTATGCCTCCGCCTACTTCGACCAGCTCTATGCCTGGGCGGTGCACCTGGTAGAGCAGGACCTGGCCTATGTCTGCGACCTCACCCCCGAGCAAGCCCGCGAATACCGCGGCAGCCTCACCGAGCCGGGTCGCAACAGCCCCTTCCGCGACCGTTCGGTGGCCGAGAATCTGGACCTGTTCGCCCGCATGAAGGCCGGCGAGTTCAAGGATGGCGAGAAGGTGCTGCGCGCCAAGATCGACATGGCCTCGCCCAACATGAACCTGCGCGATCCCATCCTCTATCGCATCCGCCATGCCCATCACCACCAGACCGGGGATGCCTGGTGCATCTACCCGAGCTATGACTTCACCCATGGCCAGTCCGACGCCCTGGAAGGCGTGACCCACTCCATCTGCACCCTGGAGTTCGAGGACCATCGTCCGCTGTACGAGTGGTTCCTGGCTCATCTGCCGGTGCCGGCCCAGCCGCGCCAGTACGAATTCGCCCGCCTCAACCTGAACTACACCGTCACCAGCAAGCGCAAGCTCAAGCAACTGGTGGACGAAGGCCATGTGCATGGCTGGGACGACCCGCGCATGTCGACCCTGTCGGGCTATCGCCGCCGCGGCTACACCCCTGCGTCCATCCGCAACTTCTGCGAGATGATCGGCGTGACCCGCTCCAACGGCGTGGTCGACGTGGCCATGCTGGAATTCGCCATCCGCGAGGACCTGGACCAGAACGCCCCGCGCGCCATGTGCGTGCTGAGACCCCTAAAGGTAGTGATCACCAACTACCCCGAGGGCCAGGTGGAAAACCTGGAACTGGCGCGGCATCCCAAGCAGGACCTGGGCGTGCGCCAGCTGCCCTTCACCCGCGAGCTGTACATCGACCAGGGTGACTACGAAGAGAATCCGCCCAAGGGCTACAAGCGCCTGGAGCCGGGTGGCGAGGTGCGCCTGCGCGGCAGCTACGTGATCCGCGCCGACGAAGCCATCAAGGATGCCGACGGCAAGGTCGTCGAACTGCGCTGCAGCTACGACCCGGACACCCTGGGCAAGAACCCCGAGGGTCGCAAGGTCAAGGGCGTGATCCACTGGGTGCCGGCCACAGGCAGTGTGGAGTGCGAGGTACGCCTCTACGATCGCCTGTTCCGTTCGCCGCAGCCGGAGAAGAGCGAAGAGGGCGGTAGCTTCCTCGACAACATCAACCCCGATTCCCTGGTGGTGCTCCGGGGCTGCCGCGCCGAGCCGTCGCTGGCCCAGGCGCAGCCGGAAGACCGCTTCCAGTTCGAGCGCGAAGGCTACTTCTGCGTCGATCCCAAGGATTCGGCGCCCGGCAAGCCGGTGTTCAACCGCACCGTGACCCTGCGCGACTCCTGGGGGCAATGATGGCGCTGCACCTCTACAACACCCTGACCAAGACCAAGGAAGCCTTCACGCCGCTGGTGCCGGGGCAGGTGCGGATGTACGTCTGCGGCATGACCGTCTACGACTACTGCCACCTGGGTCATGGTCGCAGCATGGTGGCCTTCGACGTCATCACCCGCTGGTTGCGCCATAGCGGCTACGACCTGACCTACGTGCGCAACATCACCGACATCGACGACAAGATCATCAATCGCGCCAACGCCAACGGTGAGCCCTTCACCGACCTGGTGGCGCGGATGATCGAGGCGATGCACGAGGACGAGGCGCGGCTGAATATCCGCAAGCCCGATCAGGAGCCGCGCGCCACCGATCATATCGACGGCATGCACGCCATGATCCAGACCCTGATCGACAAGGGCTACGCCTATGCCGCGGGCAATGGCGACGTCTACTACCGGGTCAATCGCTTCGCCGGCTACGGCAAGCTGTCGCGGCGCCGTATCGAGGACCTGCGCATCGGCGCCCGCATCGAGCCGGGCGAGGCCAAGGAAGATCCGCTGGACTTCGTGCTGTGGAAGGCCGCCAAGCCGGGCGAGCCGAGCTGGCCGTCGCCCTGGGGCGCCGGGCGGCCGGGCTGGCATATCGAGTGCTCGGTGATGTCCACCTGCTGCCTGGGCGAGACCTTCGACATCCACGGCGGCGGCAACGACCTGGAATTCCCGCACCACGAGAACGAGATCGCCCAGAGCGAGGCGGCCACCGGCAAGACCTACGCCAATGCCTGGCTGCACTGCGGCATGATCACCATCAATGGCGAGAAGATGTCCAAGTCCCTGGGCAACTTCTTCACCCTGCGCGAGGTGCTGGAGAAGTACCACCCCGAGGTGGTGCGCTACCTCTTGATCGCCAGCCACTACCGCAGTCCGATCAACTATTCGGAAGACAACCTGCGCGAAGCCAAGGGTGCCCTGGAGCGCTTCTACCACTCGCTCAAGGGCCTGCCCCAGGCACCGGCGCGATGCGGCGAAAGCTACGCCGAGCGCTTCGCCCAGTGCATGGACGACGACTTCAACACCGCCGGTGCCTGCGGCGTGCTGTTCGAGCTGGCGCGCGAGATCAACCGCCTGCGCGAGAGCGATCCCGCCGCGGCGGCTGGCCTGGCCGGGCGTCTGCGTGAGCTCGGTGATGTACTCGGCGTGCTGCAGTTGGAGCCGGAAGCCTTCCTGCGCGCCGATGCGGCAGGCCGGGTGGATGCGGCCGAGGTCGAGGCGCTGATCCAGGCGCGCCTGAGCGCAAGGGCCGAGAAGAACTGGGCGGAATCCGATCGCATCCGTGACCAGCTCACCGCTCTGGGCGTGGTGCTGGAAGACGGCAAGGGCGGTACTACCTGGCGCCTGGCGGAGTAAGCCTGCAGTTGGGTGGATGACGGCTCTGCGTCAGCCACCCGACTTGCAATGTTTCGCTATGCATTCCCGGAAAACGCTTCGCGGTTTTCCAGGCTACTACGTTGCATCGTAGTGTGGACAACGGCGGAGCCTTGTCCACGCACGCTCATGGCTCCCGGAGCAACTCTTCCCCTGGAAAACGCTTTGCGGTTTTCCAGGCTACGAAGCTCGCTGCCCTTACGGCTTCTTGCGCGGCTTGCCGAATCCGGGCGACTTGCGTACCGACTTGACCTTGGGCTTGCCGTCTTCCACCCAGCGGCCCAGGGGCTTGTCCGATACCGGCGCGCCGACCTTGGGTTTCTTCGGCTTCTTGGGTTTCTTCACCACCAGCCCGTTGGGCCGGGTTTCCGGGACGCGGTGATCGGGAACGAAGTCCGGCTCATCGCGGCGCTGCAGGACCTGGCCGATCAGCGTCTCGATGGCCGCCAGTTGCTCGACTTCATCGGCGCAGACCAGCGACACGGCCTGGCCCTGGTTGCCGGCGCGCCCGGTGCGGCCGATGCGGTGGACGTAATCCTCGGCGACGATGGGCAGGTCCAGGTTGACCACCAGCGGCAGGTCCTGGATGTCCAGGCCGCGGGCGGCCACATCGGTGGCCACCAGGATGTCCGCCTCGCCGGCCTTGAAGCGGGCGAGGGCGCGCAGCCGCGCGGGCTGGGGCTTGTCGCCATGGATGGATTCCGCGGCCAGGCCCTCGGCCTGCAGCGCCTCAACCAGTTGCTCCACGCCCTTGCGCGTCTTGGCGAATACCAGCACCTGCCCGTGGCGACCGGTGCGATAGAGATGCAGGAAGAGCTCGGCCTTGCGCTTCTTGTCGACCGGCACCACCCATTGCTTGACGGTGACGGCGGCGGTGTTGCGCGGGCTCACGTCGATCGTTTGGGGATCGCGCAGCACGGGCGCGGCCAGCTGGCGCACGGCGTCGGAGAAGGTCGCCGAGAACAACAGGGTCTGGCGCTTGCGCGGCAGCATGACGAACAGCTCGCCCAATTGCCGCGAGAAACCCAGGTCGAGCATGCGGTCGGCTTCGTCCAGCACCAGCAACTGCACCTGGTCGAAGCGCACGGCGTTCTGGCTGAACAGGTCGAGCAGCCGGCCTGGCGTCGCCACCAGCACGTCCACACCCTTGCGCAGTTTCATCATCTGCGGATTGATGCTCACCCCGCCGTAGGCCACGGCAGTGCGCAGCGGCAGGTGCTGGGCATAGGCCTGCAGGCTGGCATGGACCTGTTCGGCCAGCTCGCGGGTGGGGGTGAGGATCAGGGCGCGAATGTGGTTGGGCGCCACCGCCGGGCCTTCCTGCACCAGTCGCTGCAGCACCGGCAGGCCGAAGGCGCCGGTCTTGCCGGTACCGGTCTGGGCGGCGGCCAGCAGGTCGCGACCCGCTAGTACCGCCGGGATGGCCTGGCGCTGGATGGGGGTGGGGGAGCTGTGCTCCAGGGCAGCGAGCGCCTGCAGCAGCGGAGCTATGAGGCCGAGGTCGGCGAAGGTCATGACGGGCCCGGATGGCGACGAAAAGGGAGCGAATTCTAGGCCGACTGTGAGGCGCGCTCAAACTTTGTAGCCAAGCGGCGGCTGCACGTGGAATCCCGTCACGGCATAGTGGTCTGTCCTGCATCCCTAGGAGAATCCATGATCGCTACGCCTCCCTTGCCTCCGGTGTTGGCCGGCCCGCTGCTGCGGCGCACGGAAGGCTCCCGGGTACTGCTCTGGCTGGTGACCAGTTCGGCCGAGGCGCCCGTCCCGCGGTTCTGGCAGGGGGAGGCGGAGCTGGCGGTGCAGGGTCAGATCCAATGCCTGCGCCTGGGTGAGCGGGCCTATCTGCAGTTGCTCGAGGTGCGGCCGGTCGCCGAGTTGCCGGTGGATACCTTCATCCACTACGACCTGCAGCTACCCACGGGCGGGGTGCGCGACTGGGCACCGCATCTGCTCGGTGCCGACGGCGACCTGCCACGTTTCGTGCTGCGCGCCCGTTTCGATCATCTGCTCCATGGCTCCTGTCGCAAGCCCCATCACGCCTCGGCCGACGGCCTGGTGACGGTCGATCGCCTGCTGCAGGACTGCACGACGCCGGGGGAGCGGCCGGCAGCCCTGTTGCTCACCGGCGATCAGGTCTACGCCGACGACGTGGCTGGCCCCATGCTGCTGGCCGTGCAGGCACTGATCCGCCGCCTCGGGCTCCATGGCGAGTTTCTCGAAGGCGCGGTGGTGGCAGACAGCGATGCCCTGATGGCCCACGCCGCCAATCTCTATCATCGCGAGGATCTGCTGCCGGCCTTCAAGTCCAACCGGGCGCTGCGGGAGCGATTCTTCGGCGGGGTGGAGAAGCCGATCTTCACCTCCACCAATGCCCACAATCATCTGGTGACCCTGAGCGAGGTGCTGGCGCTCTATCTGCTCTGTTGGTCGCCGACGCCCTGGACACTGATCGAGGTAGAGTCTCCCGCGCTCGACGGCCAGGACCGCGAGCGCTATGCCCAAGAGTCACGCTGCATAGACGCCTTCGCCGCGACCTTGCCCCAGGCGGCGCGGGCGCTGGCCAGCGTGCCGACGCTGATGATCTTCGACGACCATGACGTCACCGATGACTGGAACCTCTCCGCCCGCTGGGAAGAGACCGCCTACGGTCATCCCTTCTCGCGCCGCATCATCGGCAATGCACTGCTGGCCTATCTGCTCTGCCAGGCCTGGGGCAATGCGCCTGAATCGGTGGCCGAGCCGCTGGCGGCTACGGCCCGGCTGCTGGAGACGGCGGGGGACGATGGCAAGCTGGATTGCCCGGTGCAGAACGCCTGTATCGATGAGTTGCTGGGCTTCCAGGGCTGGCACTACGTCCTGCCGACCGAGCCGCCGCTGATCGTGCTGGATACCCGCACCCGACGCTGGCGTAGCGAGCGCCGCTTGGAACACCCCTCGGGTCTGATGGACTGGGAGGCTCTCTGCGAGCTGCAGCAGGATCTGCTGGACCATCCCTCGGCGGTGATCGTCTCGGCCGCGCCCATGTTCGGCGTCAAGCTGATCGAGGCGGTACAGCGGATCTTCACCTGGTTCGGCCAGCCGCTGATGGTGGATGCCGAGAACTGGATGGCTCATCCTGGCGCCGCCAAGACCATGCTCAACATCTTTCGCCACCGCCGCACCCCGGGTAACTACGTGGTGCTCTCCGGTGACGTGCATTACTCCTTCGTCTACGACATCCGCATCCGCGACCGCCGCGGCGAACCGCGGCTCTGGCAGATCACCAGCAGCGGCATCAAGAACGAATTCCCGCCACGCCTGCTGGCGACCCTCGACCGCCTCAACCGCTGGCTCTATGCGCCCTGGTCGCCGCTCAACGGCTTCACCAAGCGCCGTCGCTGGGAGCTGCAGCCGCGCCTGCCGGATCGCCGCGATGCCGGCGAACGACTGTGGAATGGCGCCGGCATCGGCCAGGTGCTGCTGGATGGAGAAGGGCGGCCGGCGGTGATCCGTCAGCACAATGCCGACGGCTCGCCGGCTACCGAGTTCGTCGAGCGCTCGTCCGAGGCCTAGCGGCCGGCCAGCCAGCGCGCCACGCCCTGACCTGCGGCGCGACCGCTGGCGAAGCAGGCCGTGAGCAGATAGCCACCCGTAGGCGCTTCCCAGTCGAGCATCTCGCCGGCGCAGAAGACGCCGGGCAGTTGTTTGAGCATCAGCCCATCGTCCAGTGCCTCCAACGGCACGCCACCGGCGCTGCTGATGGCCTCGGCAAGGGGCCGCGGTCGGACCACGGTCAAAGGCAAGGCCTTGCACGCCTGGGCCAGGCGGGTCATGTCCTGGAAGGCATCAGCCGGTGCCAGTTCGCGTAATAGAGCGGCCTTGGGACCGTCGATCCCGGCCTGGCGCCGCAGATGACTGGCGAGGGACTGACTGCCCCGTGGTTTGGCCAAGGCGCGACCGAGAACGACCAGGTCTCGCTGCGGGGCGAGGTCCAGGGTCAGGGTCGCCTGGCCGTCGCGGGCGATGGCGCCACGGATCTCTGCCGACAGGGCATAGACCAGACTGCCTTCGATCCCCGTTTCGGTCAGCACGAACTCACCCTGGCGCGGCGGCAGTCCAGGCAGGGCGAGCGAAGCGGGCTTGATGGGCGCACCGGCGTGGCGGTCTTTCAGGACGTCGCTCCAGCCAGCGACTTCGAAGCCACAGTTGGCCGGTTCCAACGGGTGCAGTTCGATACCGCACGCGGCCAGCAGGGGCTGCCAGGTACCATCCGAGCCCAGTCGCGGCCAGCTACCACCGCCCAAGGCCAGGACGCAAGCCTTTGGCTGGATGGACCGTTCCCCCTCGGGAGTGGCCAGGCGTAGGCCGCCTTCGGCGTCCCAGCCCAGCCAGCGACTACGGGTATGGATACGCACGCCTCGATCACGCAGCCGGTGCAGCCAGGCGCGCAGTAGCGGGGCGGCTTTCATGTCGGTGGGAAAGACCCGTCCCGAGGTGCCGACGAAAGTCTCGATCCCCAATTCATGGATCCAGGCACGCAGAGCGTCGCTGTCGAAGCCATCGAGCCACCCGCCGACCTCCACCTCACGCTCGCGATAACGCTGGCGAAAAGCGGTCTGGCCCTCGGCGTGGGTGATATTCATGCCCCCTACACCGGCCAGCAAAAACTTGCGGCCGACCGAGGGCATGGCATCGAAGAGCTCGACGGAAAGGCCAGCGACGGCCAAGGTCTCGGCCGCCATCAGACCGGCAGGGCCACCCCCGATGACAGCGACGGTGGAGGGGGCGGAAGAGAGAGGCATGGCGACATCCAGGAGCTACGGAAAGCCGCCATTGTACGCGAGGTGCTCATAACTCATTCCGCGAGTCGTTCCCATTCCAACCCCCATAGTGTCTTGATTTCGTTGAATCATGCGGTGTCTGAAATCTAATAAATTCCTTTGGAGTATTTTTTATGTAGTAAACGGTGTTTTCCCTGAGTGGATACCTATAGAGGCGTGTGAATAGGTCGAACCTGAACGGGACGGATTCGGATAATTCTATAAGAATGGTGTTTACTGGCTTCAGCTCTTCCATCCATTTTTAAATATGCCTTTTCCAGTCGCCGTCTTGGTGGTTGGTCAAGTAATTGTGACTATTTATAATCGATGTATCAGGCGTGCTGATGAGCTTCGTAATGTCTGCTCCGCTCTTGCAGCTAGGGGAGCTAATCTCGGGCGATTTCTTTGTTTGTAGTGTCTATGGCACTCTCGATGCTTTCAAGAATTGTTTTCTGTTGTGTCGCAATATTTGACCATTTTTGTGGTTTTCCCTGTTTTTTATCTTCCAGGGGTTTCTTCTATCTTTGTTTTCTTTCGCCATGAGTGCGTTATTTGAGCTTTGTCCGTTTCGACAGCCTCCTGTCATGCATCTTGTCGGGTCACTGTTTGTTCGTCTGAGAGTAAGGAGAAATCACGTGCTATCTACTGTTTTACTTTTTCCCAAATGCTCGCCTGTCCTGTGCTAAAACTGTCCCTGGATTTAGCCTCTAGCAGTGTTCGATAGTAGTGAGGTAGCTTAGAATCTCACGTCGCTGGAAAAGGCAATCGATGGATTGTTGGCATACAACCTATCCTTGTTAAGCAAAAAGACCAATCCGCCCTGCATGCGGCGTTAACAAGCGTCAGCACCTCTCACGCTAGATATTCGCCATCCAAGCCAGGTGGAGTAATGATCTTCTCCATTGAGTCGCTATAGATGGCCGCTTGTCGTCCAGCGCCAACTGGAGCCTCAGGCTTAGAGGCTTCACCTTGATAGGCTTCAAATCCAGCGGTGCCTCGCCGATACCCTCCTCAAGGAACTTAGCGGCTTTTAAAAGGACTTTCTCGATGCGCTATCCATTTTTTACCCTAACGCTTTTATGTCTAGCGCCCTAAGCGCTCGTTCGTGAGTAACTCAGGGATTTCGCTGGGCCGATCTGGACTCGTCAGGATGTTTGATTAGCAGTTTCTTGATTTTTGGGTGATAAATGGTGCGCATGATATTCCAGAAACGGCTCTGTCTCGGGCTGGCTACACTTCTCTCGACAGTCTTTTTCCTGCCTACGGCGCTCGCGCTGTCGAATGGCTGTGCCGCCGTTAATGGCTTGTCGGGATCCACATCCCTTTCGTTTCAAACCAATAAATACCCCGCTTCACAGTTCTTGGCTGGTGATGCCCTTACGCTGACGTTTACCGATAGCGGTACAGCTGCTGGCGGAAACCCGTCGAGCTCAGATAGTGTTGGTCTGGCACGTTTTAATCTTTCGGGTTTTCAGACTTACAATTCGGCAAACTCGTCGAGTAATACCCCGCATACGGTCAGCATCACCGTGCCCAGCGGAAGTCTTGAGACTAATGGTCTCGCCGTTCGAGCCACCACCTCAAACGGCCAGATCAGCAACCTGGTATTCAACTGCACCAGCACTTCTCAGGTGTCTACCGATGCGACGCTGTCGGGTCTAGCGCTTTCGGCCGGCACGCTGTCTCCCGGCTTCTCCAGCAACACGACCAGCTACACGGCCTCCGTCAGCAATGCCACGACCTCCATTACCGTACGGCCTACCGCGACCGACAGTGGCAGCACCATTACCGTCAACGGGACTGCAGTCGCTTCGGCTAGCAACTCCGCCCCGATCAGCTTGGCGGTAGGCTCCAACAGTGTGTCGGTCGTGGTCACGGCCGCCGATGGCCAGACCACCAAGTCCTATTCCGTCAGCGTGACCCGTGCCGAGGCCGCGCCGGTGGCCAACAACGTGTCCGCCACGGTCGCCGCCAACAGCTCCAACAACAGCATCACGCTATCGATCGCCGGCACGGCCACGTCCGTCGCCGTCGCCTCCGCGGCGAGTCACGGCACGGCCACCGCGTCGGGAACCAGCATCACCTACACCCCGACGGCGGGCTACTCGGGTAGCGACTCCTTCACCTATACCGCGTCCAACGGCTCCGGTACCTCTGCGGCCGCCATGGTCACCCTGACCGTGTCTCGCCCAACATTGACCGTCACACCCGCTTCCGGGGCGTTGCCGGGCGGTCAAGTCGGTGCCCCCTATGTCCAAACGATCATAGGTTCCGGTGGTACTGCGCCTTACACCTATTCGGCCACCGGCTTACCTGCAGGACTTTCGGTGAGCGGATCGGGGACGCTGAGCGGTACACCGACCGCCGCGGGCAGCTATACGCTTTCCATCGTTGTCACGGACGCCTTTGGTGCAAGCGGCACCGCTAACTACACCTTGTCCATCGCGGTGCAGCCTCCCGTGGCAGGGCCGGTCTCGCTGAGCGTGGCCTCCAACAGCAGTAACAATCCCGTGACGCTCAATCTGTCGGGCGGTGCCGCTACCAGTGTTGCGGTGGCCAGCTTGCCGGCACATGGCACGGCAACGGCGTCGGGTCTTTCGATCACCTACACACCAGCCGCGGGTTACGCAGGAGCGGACAGCTTCAGCTACACCGCGACGAACGCCTCGGGCACGTCGGCGGCGGCGACTGTCACCTTGAGCGTCTCTGCGGTCGCACTTACCTTCACTCCGGCCTCGGGGACGCTACCAGCCGGCCAGGTCGGCAGCGGCTACAGCACCTCGCTCCAAGCCGCCGGCGGTACCGCACCTTATCGGTATGCCGCTACCGGCCTGCCTGTCGGCGTGAACCTAGATGCCTCGAGCGGGCAGCTCAGTGGCCTACCTACCGCTGCGGGTACCTACAGTGTGTCGGTCACGGCGACCGATAACGTCGGCAATACCGGCTCGGCGGGCTACAGCCTGATCATCGGGGTCGCAGCCCCCGTGGCTGCGGCGACTTCCGCGACGGTCGCGGCCAACTCCTCGAACAATGTGGTGACCCTGGCGTTGTCGGGTGGCGCGGCGACATCGGTCGCCGTCGTGTCCGCGCCGGGCCATGGCGTGGCGGTTGCCAGCGGGACCAGTATCCGCTACACCCCCAACGCGGGCTTCTCGGGCAGTGACAGTTTCACCTACAGCGCCACCAATGCCAGCGGTAGCTCGGCCGCCGCCAGTGTCTCGATCACCGTGACTGCCAGCGCGCTCGTGCTATCGCCGGCAGCCGGCGCCTTGCCTGCCGCCAGCGTGGGTACCGCCTACCGCCAGGTCTTCAGTGCCAATGGCGGCATCAGCCCTTACCGCTTCAGTGCCACCGGGCTACCGGCGGGGTTTGGCCTGGACGCGAGCTCCGGTAGTCTGTCCGGTACACCGACTAGCATGGGCAGCTTGTCCTTCTCGATCACCGTCACCGATGCCAGCGGTACTCGGGCGAGTGCCAGTTACTCGCTCACCACCAGCGGTGTAGCGCCCAAGGGGGCAGACACTACCATCGCGGTCGCGGCGGGGCAGAGTGTCAGCCTGGACCTGAGCGCGGGTGCCACAGGTGGTCCCTTCACTTCGGCGACGCTGCTGGATACGCCAGCACAAGCGCTGGGCAGCGCGCGCTTGACTGGCACGGCGCTGGAGTTCACGGCGGCAGCCAGGGCCAGCGGCACCGTGGCCCTGCGCTTCACCCTGGCGAACGCCTGGGGCACCTCTCAACCAGCCACCCTGACGCTGCAGATCAATGCACGTACCGATCCCAGTCGCGATGCGGAAGTCGCCGGGGTCTTGAGCGCCCAGACGCAGAGCGCGCAGCAATTCGCCCGGGCGCAAATCAGCAATTTCACCGACCGTTTGGAGCAGCTGCATAGCCTCGATGGCCATCGCAATGTCTTCAATCTGCGCTTCAACCCCACCCAGGCCCAGGCGCGGACACTGCGGAATCCCGCGGACGTCGACGACAACCAGACCGCGCTCGACCCGCTCGCCAGCGTCCAGGCGCTGACGGATAACCAGCAGCGGGTAATGCACGCCTCTTCCGCGGAAAAGGGTAGCCAGCCGCTGCCCAACGGTAATCTCTCGGTATGGACCGGGGGTTATGTGGACTTCGGCAGCACGCGCAATAGCGGTGAAAAAGTCAGCAGCACCACCGTTGGCATCAGCAGTGGCATCGACATTCGCCTGAGTAATGCACTCACGCTTGGCGTGGGCATCGGCCTCGGCAACGACAAGAGCGATATCGGGTCGTCCGGTAGCAACAGCCGTGGCACCTCCTACAGCGTGGCGGCCTACGGCAGTTACCACCCGAATGCGGTGTTCCTCGATGGCATGCTGGGCTACAGCCGGCTGCAATTCGACAGCGAGCGCTTCGTCATCGATAACGGTCGGTACGCCAAGGGCAGGCGTGATGGTGACCAGTTGTTCGGCTCCCTGAGCTCGGGCTATGAAGTAAAAGGCCCCAATTGGCTGGTCTCGCCCTATGGTCGTCTGGATACCTCCACCACCTGGTTGCGCGGGTACAAGGAATCGAATGCCGACAGCTACAACCTCGACTATGCCGAGCAACGTTTCTCGCTGGTCTCGGGTGTGGCCGGTGTAAGAGGGCAGTACGGTGTACCCCTGAGCTGGGCCTATCTCACCTTGCGCTCGCGCCTGGAGTTCAGCCACACCTTCAACTCCGACTCCACCGCCCGGATGGGGTATCTCGACGTCGGTGATTCAACCTATTCGATCACTACGGAGGGATTCGGCGACAACAGATTGTCGACCTCGCTCGGTATCGATCTGCTGTGGGCTTCGGGACTCAGTACGGGGATCGGTTACCAGGGAACGCGCGCGATTGGCGAGCAGTCACGCTCGGATGCGTTCTCGTTGCGGGCGGCCTACCGGTTCTAAGGGTGATGGGCTGGTAGCTCTATCTCGTGCCGGAAGCCTTCCCAGGACCATGATCAGCACCGATAGTCAAGATGCTGGTGGTTGGCAAAGAAGATGAACGCCTCGGGGCTGTTCGACTAAGGTCCCCGAGGCGTTGCAGCTTCTAGACCACCGTCAAACCACGCCGGCTTGCCCCAGGGGTGCGGCCAGAGGCTCTTCCAACCGCTCGGGAATGATCGGCTCGCTACGCCCTGGCGTGAGGATCACCTTGCGGCAGTCTTCCTGTTTCTTGTCGAAGATCTTGTAGCCCTCGACCGCCTGCTCCAGGGACAGACGATGGGTGATGATGGCCTCCGGTGACAGATCGCCACGCTCGATGTGTTCGAGCAGCTCCGGCAGATAGCGCTGCACGTGGGTCTGGCCCATCTTGAAGGTAAGGCCCTTGTCGAAGGCGTCGCCGAACAGGAAGCCGTGGATGAAACCGGCATAGACCCCCGGCACGCTGACGCTGCCGCCGCGGCGGACGGCGGCGATGCACTGGCGCAGGGCCTTGCCGCTGCTGCCTTCCAGCTTGAGGTTGGCGAGGATGGTCTCGGTGGTGCTGCCCTTCGCTTCGAAGCCCACCGCATCCACCACGCCATCCACCCCACGCTTGCCGGGGGTCTGTTCGATGATGGTCGCGGCCGGGTCGTCGTCTTCGTCGAAGTTGATCGGGATGACACCATAGGTCTGCTGGGCGTAGGCCAGGCGATAGGGATGGTGGTCGACCATGAAGATGCGCTCGGCGCCGAGCATCCGGGCGCAGGCCGCCGACAGCAGGCCGACCGGTCCGGCCCCGTAGATGGCGATGCTGGAGCCCTGGCCGATGCCGGCATTGAGCACGGCCTGCCAGGCAGTGGGCAGGATATCGGAGAGGAAGAGTACCTTTTCGTCGGCCAGGGTACCGGGCACCTTGAAGGGGCCGGTGTTGGCCTTGGGCACGCGCACGTATTCGGCCTGGCCACCTGGCACGCCGCCGTAGAGATGGCTGAAGCCGAACAGGGCCGCGCCTGGTGGAATCTGCTTCTTGTTGAGAATGGCGCCACGGCCGGTGTTGGTGGTCTCGCAGGCGGCGTAGAGATCCTGGTTGCAGAAGAAGCAACTACCGCAGGCGATGACGAAGGGGATCACCACGCGATCGCCTTTCTGTACGGCGGTGACCGCTGGCCCGGTTTCCTCGACGATGCCCATGAATTCGTGGCCGAAGATGTCGCCGTGCTCGACGGTGGGAATCTTGCCGCGATACAGGTGCAGGTCCGAGCCGCAGATGGCCGTGGCGGTCACCCGCAGGACGATGTCGTCGGCGTCCTGGATGCTCGGGTCGGGCACGGTATCGACGCGGACATCGTGGGCACCGTGGTAGGTCAAGGCTCGCATGGCGGTCTCCCTCAGGTAGGTTTCACCTAGGGTGGAGGCCGCCGCTTGACGAGCGGTTCCGCGACGTCGGACCGGTGGTATGGCCTCCTGATGGCCGCCGATCAACGATTTTCGCCGCCATCACCCGGGCTAGAGCCGACCAGGCGGGGCGGTGCTAGCGATTGCGGATATAGACGGCCTTGCCGGAGCTGCCATCGGCCGGATCGCGTTCCTGCACCTCGAAACGGTCGCCATGGGCCTTCACCAGGCCACTGAATTTGCGATGACCGTAGAGACGGGCGTCGAAGTCGGGTCGGACCTTGCCAAGGTTGGTGCCGACCAATCCGAGGTTGGCCCAGCCAGCCTCATCGGAGGCATCTTCCACCGCCTGCTCGATCAGCTTGAGGATGCTGCTCAGCTTGGGCTTGCCTCTATTGTTCGTGGCGGTCTTCTCGGTCGGTGCCGTCTCGCGACTCTCTTCGCGCGGCTTGGACCTGAGGATCTCGGTGTAGATGAATCTGTCGCAGGCCGAGACGAAGGGATCCGGCGTCTTCTCCTCGCCAAAGCCATAGACCGTCAGCCCTTCCTCACGCAGTCGCGCGGCCAGGCGAGTGAAGTCGCTGTCGCTGGAGACCAGGCAGAAACCGTCGAAGCGACGGGTGTAGAGCAGGTCCATGGCGTCGATGATCAGGGCGCTGTCGGTAGCGTTCTTGCCCTTGGTGTAGCCGAATTGCTGCACCGGTTGGATGGAGTGGTCCAGCAGCACCTTCTTCCAGCTATTCAGCTGGGGTTGGGTCCAGTCACCGTAGATGCGCTTGACGCTGGCCACCCCGAAGCGGGCGATCTCGGCCATGAGGCCGTCGACGATGGCGGCCGGGGCGTTGTCGGCATCGATCAGCACGGCAAGGCGCGCCTGGCTGGATTCGGAAGGTTTGACGCTCTTGTTCATGGAAACTCCCGTTCGGTTCAGTTCAGTCCCAGCTCCTGCCAGACCTGGGTAGCGGTGTGATGGAGGATGCCGTGGCGGCGGGCCAGGGCTGCACGATCGGCCGAATAGCCACCGCCAATCACCCCTACCACCGGTATATCCGCCGCCAGACAGCGCCGCAAGACGAGGCCGTCGCGGGCGGCGAGACCGGCATCGGTCAGGTCGAGATAGCCCAGGGCATCGTCGCGATGGACGTCCACGCCGGCGTCATAGAGCACCACGTCCGGTTGATAGAGGGGCAACAGGTAGTTCAGGGCATCGTCGAGCACCCGCAGGTAACCGGAGTCGTCGAGGCCGCGGGGCAGGGGGATGTCCCAGTCGCTCTTGGCCTTGCGCGCTGGATAGTTGGAGGCGCAGTGCAGCGACACGGTCACGGCGTCCGGCACCTCGGCGAGGAGGCGCGCCGTGCCATCGCCCTGGTGCACATCGCAATCCAGGATCAGCACTCGTCCGGCGCGCCCGCTTTCCAGCAACGACAGGGCCAGGATCGCCAGATCGTTGAAGATGCAGAAGCCGGCCGGATGGTCGTGGTGGGCATGGTGGGTGCCCCCGGCGAGATGACAGGCCAGGCCATGGCGCAGGGCCAGTTCCAGGGTCAGCAGGGAGCCGCCCACGGCGCGGATGGTCCGGCGCACCAGCGGCTCGCTCCAGGGCAGGCCCAGCTGGCGCTGCAGCGGCGGCGCCAGTTCGCCGGCCTGGAAGGCGCGGATGTAGTCAGGGGCATGGGCCAGGGCGAGCAGCTCGTCCGGGCAGAGCTCGGGGCGGTGCCAGTTGTCCGCGCCCAGGAGGCCGCTGGCGCTCAGGTGCTCGTGCAGCAGGCGGAATTTCTCCATCGGAAAGCGATGGCCGGCGGGGAAGGGCGGACTGTAGTCCTCGTGGTAGACCAGCGGCAGGCGGGCGCTCAAATCACCAACAGCTCCAGGATGAACCAGACGATACCGCTGCAGAAGCCCAGTGCCAGCAGGAACAGCAGGCCGTCACGGGCGATCAGCGACAGCGCGAAGGAAGTCAGCGCCAGACCCGCCGTGGTATTGGCGAAGGGCACCAGGTCCAGCACCGGCATGGTCGCCGCGATCAGGATGCAGAGCAGGGCGGTGACGAAGTGCGCCGGCCGCGAGGTGAGCACCCGCATGCGTGACTTGACCACCTTGTCCACCCAGCGGGCGGGCTTCTGCAGCAGTCGGAGCGACTTGCGCAGTTTGCGCCGCGAGACGTTGCGTTGCAGTACCCAGCGTGGCAGCCAGAAGTGGTCGCGCCCGAGCAGCAACTGGCCACTCACCAGCATCACGAAGACGGCGATGGCCGTGGCGATCCCCGGAATGCCGGTGAGTGGCGAGATGGCCAGCACGCCGGGCAGCAGGATCATGGGACCGAAGGAGCGACTGCCGATGGCGTCGATCAGGTGATGCACCGACACCTGTTCGGGACTGTTGCCTACCCGTTCCAGGCAGGCGAGAAAGCTCTGCAGATCGACCGGCCCATCCTGCCCGGTATCGCAGCTGACCGGTTCGCGCTCCAGGGCCTCGTCCTTCATGGACGGGCGACATCCAGCAGATGGCGGACCGAGCGCGTCAGGTCCTGGCGGCCATAGGGCTTGTTGAGGATGGGGAAGCGCTCGCCGTTGCCCTCTTCGAGTTCGAGGGCGTTGTTGGCATAGCCGGTGGTGAGCAGGATGCGCAGGGTAGGCTGGCGCCGTTGCGCCTCCTTGGCCAGCATCACGCCGTTCATGCCACCCGGCATGATCAGGTCGCTGAACAGCAGGTCGATGGACGTCTCCCGTGCCAGCAGGTCCAACGCCTGCTGGCCGTTGTGGGCGACGTACACCTGGTAGCCCGCCTCCTCGAGAATCGCCTGGGCGAGGGCCGCCACGTCGGGGCGGTCATCCACTACCAGGACGGTCTCCGAGCCGCCGCTGTCCTCGTGCAGGGTCGGCAGGGGCGTCGGATGCTCGCGCGCCTCGTCTTCCGAGACCGGGAAATACAGCCGTACCGAGGTGCCGACGCCTTCTTCGGAATAGAGCCGGACCAGGCCGCCCGACTGCTTGAGGAAACCGTAGACCGTGGACAGCCCGAGACCGCTGCCCTGGCCTTCTTCGCGGGTGGTGAAGAAGGGGTCCAGGGCGCGTCCGAGGATGTCGGTGGACATTCCACAGCCGGTATCGGTCAGGGCGATACAGACATAGTGTCCCTGCGACAGCCCGCCGTGGGCCAGGTCCTGGCCGGTGATCTCCACGTTCAGGGTTTCCAGCGTGAGGGTGCCGGTACCCCGCTCCAGCATCGCCAGCCGCGCGTTGTCGACGATGTTGAGCAGCGCCGTTTCCAGCTGGATAGGGTCCAGACGGCAGTTCCATAGGGCCGGTGCGGGGCGGAAGATGAAGCGGAAGGGCGCGCCCAGGGCCTGGGCCAGGCGTCCCTGGCGACCCTCGATGAGCTTGTTGAGATCCACCGCGCGACCGGTCAGGCGCTGCTTGCGCGCGAAGGCGAGCAATTGCTGCGTCAGGGTCGCGGCGCGATTCACCGCCTCACGGGTATTGTCGACATGGCGCTTGGCCTTGTCGCGATCGAGCTCCGCCCTATCCAGATTGATCCGGAGGATGTCCAGGTAGCCGACCATGACCTGCAGCAGGTTATTGAAGTCGTGGGCGATACCGCCGGTCAGTTGGCCGAGTGCCTCCATCTTCTGCGCCTGGCGCAGGGCATCCTCGGCGTCGCGTCGCCGGGATACGTCCAATTGCGAGGCGAAGTAGTATATGAGCTCGCCCTGGGGATCGAGGACCGGCGAAATGAACAGCGCATTCCAGAAGGTGGTGCCGTCCTTGCGATAGTTCAGCAGTTCGACGTTGCAATCGCGCTGCTCGTGCAGTGCCTGGCGAATCTCGGCGAGATGATCCTGGCGGGTGTCGGGGCCTTGCAGGAAGCGGCAGTTGCGCCCCAGCACCTCCTCCAGCGCATAACCGGTGGTACGCAGGAAGGCCTCGTTGGCGAAGATGATGGGATTGTCCGGCTGATGCGGGTCCGTCACAATCATCGGCATCCGCGTCTTCTTCACCGCAGCGAAGAAGATGTCGTTGTGTCCGAGCCCCTTGCCCAGTTCCGTGATCAGCGAGGACGCGGATGAGGCGGAAAACGAGGTGGCTGAGGTTTCGGTCATGAAAGGACGCCTGCGATGGGACAGCAATACCTTCATTGTGACCATTATTCCGCCGACATGCTCCACCAATCGTCGTTATACGATGACCACGTCGCGTCGATCGAGGGGCCATCGCCCTGGGCCTGACCGGTTTTGCGTATGATGACGGCTCTCTGTCAAGGAACCCTCCCCATGAGCAAGGTGCTGGACAACCTGGTCGATCTGCTGACCCTCGAATCCCTGGCTCCCGACCTGTATCGGGGCGGTAGCCAGGACCTCGGCTTTCCACAGCTATTCGGCGGGCAAGTGCTGGGGCAGGCGCTATCGGCGGCCAGCCAGACCATGGCGGTGGAGCGGCGGGTGCATTCCCTGCACGGCTACTTCCTGCGCGCCGGCTCGGCGGCGGAACCGGTCACCTATCAGGTGGATCGCATCCGTGACGGCGGCAGCTTCTCCACGCGCCGCGTCACCGCCTTCCAGGGCGAGCAGCCGATCTTCTTCTGCAGCGCCTCCTTTCATATAGAAGAGCCGGGCTTCGAGCACCAGACGACCATGCCGGACGTGCCGGCACCCGAGACCCTGCAATCGGAGATCGCCCACGCGCAGAAGTACGCCGAGCTGATTCCTGCACCCTTGCGCGACAAACTGCTGGGGCCGCGACCGATCGAAATGCGGCCGGTGGTCTTCACCGATCCCTTCAAGCCCGAGCCGAGCGAACCGGTCCGCCACGTCTGGTTCCGCGCCACCGGCGACCTGCCCGACCAGCCGGCCCTGCACCGCTACCTGCTGGCTTACGCCTCGGATTTCAATCTGTTGCCCAGCTCGCTGTTGCCCCATGGCACCAGCTTCTGGGATCGTTCGCTGCAGATCGCCAGCCTCGATCACGCGGTCTGGTTCCATCGCGACTTCCGCCTCGACGACTGGCTGTTGTACGCCATCGACAGTCCCTGGGCAGGCGGCGCCCGCGGCCTCTGCCGCGGCAGCATCTACGATCGGGCCGGCCAGCTGGTGGCCTCGGTCGCCCAGGAAGGCCTGATTCGCAAGCGTGGTTGAGATCGACCCGTCTAGCTGGCTATTTACGCGGTACGCTTATAGGCTCTTGCCTGAAGGACCGGATGCCCGTCCGCCGGGCGTCCAGACACATCTTATAGTTGAGGCATCGTTCTTGAATCGACTCGAGCGCGTCGTAACCGGTATCCAGGGGCTGGATGAGATCTTGAAAGGAGGCCTGGTCGCAGGCGCGTCCTATGTCATCCAGGGTCGACCGGGCTCCGGCAAATCGATCATGGCCAACCAGATCGCCTTCAACCACGTGCGCAATGGCGGCCGGGTGCTCTTTGCCACCATGTTGTCGGAAACCCACGAGCGGATGTTCCAGTTCTTCTCCACGCTGGATTTCTTCGACCGCTCCTGCATCGGCGACCAGGTCCAGTATCTCAGTGCCTTCGATACCATGGAAGGCGAGGGGCTGGACGAGGTGGTCCGCTTGCTGCGCCGGGAAATCAGCCGGCAGAAGGCCAGCCTGCTGGTGGTGGACGGTCTGCTCAATGCCCGTTCACGCGCCGAAACCCCCATCGATACCAAGAAATTCATCGCCGAACTCCAGGGCCATGCCGCCTTCGCCGGCTGCACGGTGATCTTCCTCACCAGCGCCCGCCTGGAAGACGGCAGCCCCGAACACACCATGGTCGACGGGGTGCTGGACCTGCACGAGGAAGAGATCGGCAGTCGCAGCATCCGCCGCCTGGCGCTACGCAAGACCCGCGGCAGCGCCGCCCTGCCAGGCTTTCACGAATTCACCATCTCCGATGCCGGCATCACCGTGTTCCCACGCCTGGAAACCCTCTATCGCGACCCTTCGGCGGGTGCCACCTACAGGGTCAGCAACGCCCGGGTGACCAGCGGCATCGCCTCCCTGGACGCCATGGTCGACCAGGGGCTGCCGGAGAGTTCGACGACGCTGCTGATAGGACCCTCGGGTGCCGGCAAGACCTCCCTCTGTCTGAATTTCCTCGCCGCCTGCACCCCCGAGGCCCCAGGGCTGATGTTCGGCTTCTACGAGCCGCCGGAGCGCTTGCATCTCAAGGCTGGCTCGCTCGGTCTCGACCTGGCCGGTCGTGTGGACGAGGGGGCGCTGCATCTGCATTGGCAGCCCACCACGGAGCTGCGTATCGACGACGTCGGTCACCAGCTGCTGACGCTGATCAAGCAGCATGGCATCAAGCGTCTGGTGATCGATAGCCTTGGCGCCATCGCTCGCTTCGCCATCCCGCAAGGACGGCTCATCGAATACTTCAGCGCCCTACTGAACGAGCTGCGCACCCAAGGCGTCACAGTTCTAGCCACCTGGGAGCTGCGCGACGTGTTTGGCGCCGACATCTCGGCCCCGGCGCCCGAACTTTCCAGCATGGTGGACAATCTGATTCTGCTGCGCTTCGTCGAGGCTGAGGCGGAAATCAAGCGGGTCCTGTCCATCCTCAAGGTGAGGGACAGCCTCTACGACCCTTCGCTGTGCGAACTGGTGATAGGCCACTCGGGAATCGAACTGAAAAAGGCGTTCAAAGACATGGTGAAGGTTCTTTCAGGTTCAGCCATGCCCTCAGCGCAACCATGATCGCGTCGGAGGGGAGAGTTTCCGCATGACGACGATACTGGTAGTCGATGACGAATTTCTGATAGCAGACATCCTGGCCTTCGCCCTCGAGGACGAAGGCTACATGGTGGTCAAAGCGAGCAACGGTCGCCGGGCGCTGGACGTATTCGATCGCGAACTACCGTCACTGGTCATCACCGACTTCATGATGCCGGTCATGAATGGCCGTGAATTGGCCGAAGCATTGCGCGAGCGGCAAGGCCTGCAACATCTGCCGATCATCCTCATGAGCGGTGCCCAGGCGCATCTGGCCCAGGAGAGCTCCGAGCTGTTCGACGCTGTCTTCCAGAAGCCCTTCAACATCGGGGAAATCGTCGACACCGTACGCCAGCACCTGCTGACCACGGACGAGTGAAGCGCCCTCAATGCAAAAGGCCTGCTCGCGCAGGCCTTTTGCATTGAGGGCTGGCATGGTTGCCAGCCCCGCGTCCCCTATCAGGAACGCGAAAGCAGTACGCCGAGCACGAAGCCGATGCCGCCGGCGACGGCCAGGGCGGTGAAGGGCTTGTCGGCTGTCACGTTGCGCGCAGTGTCAATGGCCTGGCCATACTGCTGCTGCAGTTTGCCTTCCAGTTGCCGGGCCTTGCCCTCGGCTTGCCAGTCGGCATTGCCGGTGGCGGCGCCGAAACTGTCCTGGACTTTGCCGGTGGCGTCCTTGGCATTGCCTATGATTTGATCGGTATTCATGAATGCACCTCGTGTTGTGGAAACGGAAGAGGTCATGCCAAGCGGCATGCTTCCTCTATTGATCCGCGCCAGACGCATTTCGTTCAGGTCAATTTGCCGTTCGCGACCACCATCGCGGTTCCTGCCGAGAGGATCCATGACCCCGAGCCGTCCTTTTGCCTTCTGTCTGCTCTCCCTGTTGGCCGGCTGCGCCGCCCAGCAGCCCCCTGAAACCGCCCCCGACGCCGATGGCCTCTTCGCCCGGCCGGTGGTCGCCGAGAGCGCCCTGCGCGACGGCTCCCGTCTGCAAGTGGCGCTGGCCCTGCCGGAAGGTGGCAGTGCCCTGGTGGCCCTCGACTGCGTCCGGGACGAGGCCAGGCTGCTCTATCTGGACGGTGCCCAGCGCGTCTATCCCGGGCGCGTGAATGGCTATGCCGCGCCGCTATCCCTGAGCGCAGCCAAGGTCGCGGTCCTCAAGGGCAATCCCGGGGTGCAGGCGCTCTGTGCTCAGCCGGCCAATACCGATTGGCGCACCCTGGCCACGGCGGCGGGGGGCGATGCCCTGGTGCTGGATCGCAATAGCCTGGTCGATGCCGGCGGTGTGCGCCGGTTCTGGGGTGGCCAACAGCTGGCGGCGGCGATCCAGACTCCGCGCTATGGCGCCCCCGTGCGCCAGTGGCGAGAGTCCCTGGCTGCGGACTGCACCGCGCGGCGTTACGTCCTGCTCGCCCGTTACGGTCTCGATGACGGCGGACTGATCACCGACGGCCAGTCGGTAGATCTGACCCAGGAGGCCTTCGCCGCTGCGCCGGCGGAACGCCGTACCCTGCTGGAAACCGCCTGTGATCGTCGTGACGCCCTGCTGGCCGCTCCGCGGTTGCGCGCTGTCACCGCGCCGGCCGTAACGCCTGCCGTCGCGGCGCCCCTGGCCGAGCTGCCCGCCGTCCAGCCGCAGCCGATGCAGGCGCTCCAGGCCCTGATCCTCCCTCCTGCGCGAAGCGGCGTGCAGCGCTATGTGGAGGAAGGGGAAAGCCGCTACGACGGCCAGACGCATCCCTATCGGGAGGAGGTTCAGGTCAAGGCGGTGGGTACGTCGGGCCTGCTGCGCCTCACCGCAGCGGGCAAGCGGGCGCGGGTGGATGCGCTGAATTGGCGCGGCCTGCTCGACCTGGTGCGTCGTACTCGGGTCGACAACGGCAACCTGCCGGTCGAGGAACTGGCCGTTCTCGAGCAACTGAGCTTCACCGGTGATTGGCGCACCCTCGCGGTCGGCAGCCAGGTCGGCTACCAGGCACGGCAGGCGCTGAGTGGCACCCTCAAGCAGACCGAGCGCCGCGAACTCAAGGTGTCCTGCCAGGTGGTAAGCGAAGGCGATGCGCGCCAGGTCCTGGCGTCGCTGAGCGGTCGCGCCAAGGTCCTCGATTGTCGTCACGGGGACGCGAGCGACGGGCCCCGCAGTCGCTGGGTATACCTGCAGGACTATGGCTTCTTCCACATGACCAGCGTCGGCGCGGGCGGTCCCATGGGCCTGGAAAAGCACCTGATTGAATGGCAGTAGTCCGGGCCAAAGCACCTGGCGGAGCAGAAACAGCTGATGAGGAGCTTAAAGGTTTCCCGGGTATTATTTCGTGATAGGTAAATATCACTCTCAAAAAGGTCACTTTTTAGCGAATTGGTACCGGTAGTACGCTGTGTCTATCGACGCAGCACAACCAAGAGGTATTCGCTATGAAAGTCCTAGGTATCCAGGCGCTCGTTGCCATCGTCTTCATGGGCCTGCTGTCGGGCACGGCATCCGCCGCCAGCCGTGATCTGTCCAACAAGTCGATCCGTGCCAATGCTCAGGCCCAGTTTCAGTCCGAGCACCAGGCACGGGCCTCCGCGCTCTACCAGAACAACGCCAACTGATACTGGCGCTTGCTACGACGCCCTTGGCGATCCACTCGTCGCCAGGGCGTCGCCTTATCCATCATCCACTCCCGTCTCCCTCGCCGCACCATATTGCTCCTGCCTCTTCATTCCATCGCCTCGCCCGTCTTGATCCCCGCCGCCGCTCCCGTCAGGCTATCTCCGGTGAAGCTATCGAGCGAGGCAGAGGCATGAGAATCGGCGAGCTGGCCAGTCGTACCGACTGCGCCGTCGAAACCATTCGCTATTACGAGCGGGAAGGCCTGCTGAGTCCGGCCGCGCGCAGCAGCAGCAACTACCGCCGCTACGACCAGAGCCACGTCGATCGGCTGGTGTTCGTCCGCCACTGCCGATCGTTGGATATGACCTTGGGCGAGATAAGGGCGCTGCTGACGCTGCGCGATACCGGTGAGCCCGGCTGCGACCAGGTCGACGCCCTGATCGGCGCCCACCTGCATCACGTGGAAGTCCGCATCCGCGAGCTGAATCAACTGCGCGAGCAACTGGTGACCTTGCGCCGCCAGTGCCAGGGGGAGGGGGCCGGTGATCGCTGCGGCATCCTGCGCGAGCTCAGCCAGCCAGCGGCGCCGTCACCCACGACTGCCCAGTGCAGTGCGGCCGGGCATGCCCATGTGCCCGGCACACACCGCCTGTACGGTTAGATGGCTTCCGCCCAGAGATCGTATTCGTCGGCATCGGTGACGCGCACCCGGACCTTGTCGCCGGGTTGCAGCGGCGTCGCACTGTCGACATAGACGTTGCCGTCGATTTCCGGGGCATCGGCGTAGGAGCGGCCGATGGCGCCTTGCTCGTCCACCTCGTCGATCAGTACCTCGATCTCGCGACCGATCTTGAGCTGCAGGCGCGCCGCGGAAATGGCCTGCTGGTGCGCCATGAAACGCTCCCAGCGGTCCTGCTTGACCTCGTCCGGCACTTCGTCCAAACCCAGCCCGTTGGCCGGGGCGCCCTCGACCGGCGAATACTGGAAGCAGCCGACGCGATCCAGTTGGGCTTCGGTGAGCCAGTCCAGCAGGTACTGGAAGTCTTCCTCGGTCTCGCCGGGGAAGCCGACGATGAAGGTGGAGCGGATGGTCAGCTCCGGACAAATCTCCCGCCAGCGCTTGATGCGCGCCAGGGTCTTGTCCTCGAACGCCGGGCGCTTCATGGACTTAAGTACCCTGGGGCTGGCGTGCTGGAAGGGGATGTCCAGGTAGGGCAGCAGCTTGCCGGCGGCCATCAGGGGGATGACGTCGTCGACGTTGGGGTAGGGGTAGACGTAATGCAGACGGACCCAGACGCCCATGCCCGACAGCGCCTCGCACAGCTCCAGCATGCGCGTCTTGACCGGCTGGCCGTTCCAGAAGTCCAGCTTGTACCTGAGGTCGACGCCATAGGCGCTGGTGTCCTGGGAGATCACCAGCAGCTCCTTGACGCCCGCCTTGACCAGTCGCTCGGCCTCGGACAGCACGTCACCCACCGGCCGGCTGACCAGCTTGCCGCGCATGGAGGGGATGATGCAGAAGCTGCAGCTGTGGTTGCAGCCTTCGGAAATCTTCAGGTAGGCGTAGTGACGCGGGGTCAGCTTGATGCCTTGCGGCGGCACCAGGTCGATCAGCGGATTGTGCTCCAGCTGCGGCGGGACCACCTCGTGGACGGCGCTGACCACCTGTTCGTACTGCTGCGGGCCGGTCACCGCCAGCACGCTGGGGTGCACGCCGCGGATGTTGCCCTCGTCCACGCCCATGCAACCGGTGACGATCACCTTGCCGTTCTCGGCGATGGCCTCGCCAATGGCGTCCAGGGACTCGGCCTTGGCGCTGTCGATGAAGCCGCAGGTGTTGACCACCACCACGTCGGCGTCTTCATAGGTCGGTACGATTTCGTAGCCTTCCATACGCAGCTGGGTGAGGATGCGCTCGGAGTCGACGGTGGCCTTGGGGCAGCCGAGGCTGACGAACCCGACCTTGGGGGCGGACGTTTGGATGGACATGGGCTAACCTCGGCGGGCGCTCAGGAGGCGCCTTGATCAAAAAACGCGCGATTCTAGCCATGTCTGCCGCTGCTTGGAAGGGGCAGGCGGGCTCTATCGACGGCACAGAGCTTTTTGCCGACCAGAGAGTCTATGGTGCGTGAGGCGCTGCGCTGAGCGGTTGCTCCGGCTGCGTCCCTGGCCTTTTCAACTTGATCCCGGCGCCGCTTCGGCGCAGGATGCGCCGATTTTCGACTCTAGGAGCCCTGCATGAGCCGTCCGGAACACGAGCACGGAGGTAAAGCCCCTTCGGCACTGGGAATGATCGTTCTCGCGACCGGTGTGGTGTATGGCGACATCGGGACCAGTCCTTTATACACCCTCAAGGAAGTCTTCTCGCCGCACTACGGCTTGCCGCTGAACCATGACAGCGTGCTCGGCATCCTGTCGCTGATCTTCTGGTCGCTGATCTGGGTCGTCACCCTCAAGTACATCACCTTCGTGATGCGCGCCGACAACCAGGGCGAGGGCGGCATCATGGCCCTCACCGCGCTGGCCCGCCGCGCCGCCCAGGGTTCGCCGCGCCTGGCCACCACCCTGGTCCTGCTCGGCCTGTTCGGCGCGGCGCTGTTCTACGGCGACAGCATGATCACCCCGGCGGTCTCGGTGCTCTCGGCGGTGGAGGGCCTGGAACTGGCCTTCGACGGTCTGGAAGCCTGGGTGGTACCCATCTCCTTGATCATCCTGGTGGGCATCTTCGCCATCCAGAAGCGCGGCACCGCCACCATCGGCAAGTTCTTCGGACCGGTGATGGTGCTCTGGTTCACCTCGCTCGGTGCCCTCGGCGTCTATGGCATCGTCCAGCAGCCCGAGGTGCTCAAGGCCTTCAATCCCTACTGGGCGGTGGAATTCTTCGCGGCCAATCCGGTGAAGGGCTTCATCGTGCTCGGCGCAGCGGTACTGGCGCTGACCGGTGCCGAGGCGCTCTACGCCGACATGGGCCACTTCGGCCGCAAGCCCATCGCCCGCGCCTGGTTGCTGCTGGTACTGCCGGGGCTGGTGCTCAACTACTTCGGCCAGGGCGCCCTGCTGCTCGCCGACCCTGCCGCCGTGCGCAACCCCTTCTATCTGCTGGCGCCGGAATGGCTGCTGCTGCCGATGATCGGCCTGGCCACCCTGGCGACCGTCATCGCCTCCCAGGCGGTCATCACCGGGGCCTTCTCCATGACCCGCCAGGCCATCCAGCTGGGCTACATCCCGCGCATGCAGATCCAGCACACTTCCAGCCAGGAACAGGGGCAGATCTATATCCCGTTGATGAACTGGGTGCTGATGCTGGGCGTGATCTTCCTGATCCTCACCTTCCAGTCTTCCGCCAATCTGGCCGAGGCCTACGGCGTGGCCGTGACCGGTACCATGCTGATCACCAGCTGCCTGGTGTCGGCGGTGATCCTGCTGCTGTGGAAGTGGCCGCGCTGGCTCATGGTGCCGCTGCTGATCGGCTTCCTGCTGGTGGACCTGCTGTACTTCTCCGCCAATGCGCCGAAGATCTTCTCCGGCGGCTCCTTCCCGGTGATCGCCGGCATCGTCATCTTCATCCTGCTGACCACCTGGAAGCGCGGGCGCAAGCTGGTCGTCGAGCGATTGGACGATGGTGCGCTGCCGCTGCCGATCTTCATCAGCAGCATCCGCGCCCAGCCGCCGTTCCGCGCCAAGGGCACCGCGGTGTTCCTCACCGCCCGGACCGACGTGGTGCCCCACGCCATGCTGCACAACCTGCTGCACAACCAGGTGCTGCACGAGCAAGTGGTGCTGCTCACGGTACGCTACGAGGACCGGCCGCGGGTATCACGTGGGGAGCGCATGGAGGTCGAGGATTTCGGCGATGGCTTCTTCCGGGTGGTGCTGCACTACGGCTTCATGGACGAGCCGGACATTCCCCTGGCGCTCAGCCATTGCCCGCATGAAGGCCTGGACTTCACGCCGATGCGCACCACCTACTTCCTCAGCCGGGAAACGGTGATCGCCTCCAAGCGCCTGGGCATGGCACCCTGGCGGGAGAATCTGTTCGTCTTCCTGATGAAGAACGCCAACGGCAACCTGAGATTCTTCAAGCTGCCGGTGAACCGGGTGATCGAGCTGGGTACCCAGGTCGAGATCTGATGGGGCGTGTCATGCAAAAAATCCCGAGGGAGTAATGCCAGTCAGTTAAGCCTTGATCGCAGTCCACACTGCACTTCCAACTGCCCTGATGACCACAAAAAACGCCGTGCTCTCTTCGCGAGACGCGGCGTTTTTTCTCTACCGCTCAAGCCTTATCGCGGCCATGGCGGTCCGCCGATGCGGCCGCTCCTACAGCGGCTGGATATCCTGTAGGAGCGGCCCATGGCCGCGATAGAGTGCGATGAAGACAGTGACGTCTACGGTATAAATCGGTGCCTGTAGGCGCAGCCGCATCGGCGGATCGCGATGGCTGCTACAGGCTTCACCCTTGCACAAGGTCACCCATGCCTTTCCGACACACCGGGCGAAGGCGCAACTGATCGGCATGGCTTGCGCGGAAGGCTTTTCCAGGTCTAGTTGAAGGCCGGTGGGGGCAGGGCGTCGGGATCGGTGATGAAGGGCATCTGCCAGCTGTCCAGGATCTGACCACGGCTTTCCAGCTCGGCGCGCACCGTGCCGATGTAGCCCGCCAGGCGCAGGGGATCGCGGTAATCGGCTTCGCTCAGCTGTTCTTCGGTGTAGAGCGTCTTGCCCTTGGCATCGACCACCCCCAGGGCGAGATCGTGGCCGTCCGCACCGGAAGACACCACGCAGCCCAGGGGTTGAAAGGCGTCTACCAGGATCTTGCTGGCGGCATCGGCGGAAAGCGGTGTGGTCATGGCGGGTCTCCGTGGCTATTGCAGCCATAGACCGCCAGGGACCGCCTGGTTGTTCCAGCCGTTCGTCCGGGCTCTCAAGCCAGTCCAAAGTCTGCTGCGCGTCGGCCAAGCGGCGTTGAAGATGGCCTGGAAGGCCAGCCCCACCTAGGCGGCCCCGTCGCAATGCTCATTTACCAATCGTAAACTCGCCCGCGAGCCCGGTCCTCTTTCTCAGCTATCTTCGCGGGGCCGCCTAGGCCTTGCTTGTCTCTAGCTCGCTAGCCTTCGAACAGGCTTTAGGCCCGGACGCTGCACGCTATTGCGGCGTACGGGCCTCGATGGCCTTGACCATGAAGTCGGCCAGGTTGTCGTAGTTCTCGTCGAAGTGGTGGCCACCCGGACGCTCAAGCTTCTCACCCGCCATGCCGGACTCGGTGCAGCCGCTCTCGTCCTTTTCTTCGGCGCCATAGACGCAGTAAAGCTTCGCAGCGGGAATGAGCTTGGCCTCGGGCAGGGTGTCAGCCTCGTCGCCCGGTTTGCCGAGCCAGCCTTCCACGGCGATCTCGAAGTTGCTCTTGCGGCTGTAGGCCAGTAGCAGCAGGGTCGAGATCTGGTCCTGGTCAGCCTTCGGCAGGCGGTTGTAGACCGCCGGCAGGATGTCGGCACCGAAGGAGTAGCCAGCCAGCACGAAGTGCTTGGCACCCCATTTCTCGCGATATTGCTGCATCAGGTTTGCCAGGTCCGCGGCGACCTGTTCCGGGCTCTTGTGCTGCCAGAAGTAGCGCAGGGCATCGACGCCCACCACCGGGTAGCCGGCCTCGTTCATGGCCTGGGCCGAGAGGCGGTCGATGTCGCGCCAGCCGCCGTCACCCGAGTAGAAGATGGTGACGATGTCCGGGTGACCGGGCTTGACGTCCGGATCGGCCGGCATCTCGATGGTCGGGATGTCATTGTGCTGGCCCAGCAGGCGCGTCTTCAACTGCTCGCGCAGCACCACCGGCAGGGCGGTGCCGTAGTCGGCGATGGTGAGGTCGGCATTGCTCTGCTGGCGCACGAAGATCGCCGATTCATCGGTGGGATGGTCGTTCCAGGCGATATGCCACTGGCCCGCGGCAGCCTTGGGCGGCAGGGCGTCCGGGCAATCCAGGGTATCCAGGTTGAAGCCGACGCTGAGGGCGGCGGCCTTGGCGTCGCTCTGGGTCGCCAGCCAGCGCCAGGCGCGGGCCGCACCGGGGCCGATGCCCCCGACGAAGGTGGGGGCGCCGCTGAGCTCCTTGGCCGCACTGGCGAAATCGTCGGCCTGGGCCTGGCAGCTGTTGAGCACCTTGATCTCGTACTGAACGATCTCGGCACCGGTGTTGGTGGCGAGGCTCAGCAGATCGGCGTCCGCCAGCTGCAGCTCGGGCGGGGTGGCCAGGACCACCCGGGCATGGGGCTCGCCCTTGGGCGCCGCCATGGTCAGCAGGCGGCCGTCCGGCTGCGCCTCTACCTTGACCACCGGCGCCGACGGCCAGCGATGGAACCACCACCAGCCGAGGCCCACGGCGATCAGCAGGACGACGAGCAGTACCGCGAGTACGCGTTTCAGCATAGGGATCTCAACGTTTGACGAGGCCGGTATAACCCCCGGCGATAAGGGCTGCAGTGTCGGCGAAGGCGACCAGCGGGTCCAGTCCTGCCGGCACGGCCATGTAGCGCGGCTCCCACTCCGGATCGAACTTGTCCTTGAAGCGCCGCAGTCCCTGGAAGTTGTAGAACTGTTCGCCGCGTCTGAACACCATGGCACCCAGCCGTTGGGTGATGGGCGCGCCGCGCCGCGGGTGCAGGCCGGCCAGCGGTACCATGCCAAGGGAGAAGCGTGCGTAACCCGCCGCCTTGAAGTGCAGGATCAGCCCGAGCATGAGGAATTCCATGGTCTGCTTGGGGGCATCCGCGGTGACCCGCATGAGGTCGATGCTGGCGAGATCGGTACGCTCGGTCTCCAGCAGGTTGGCGAAGGCCACCGCCCGGTCCTGGAAGCGCACCACGGCGATACGGAAGTGGCGCAGGTAGTCCGGATCGAAGCGGCCGAGGGAAAAGCCCTTCTCGCGCACCTGCTTGCTTTCCAGCCAGACGTCGGAGATGGCCTTGAGTTCGTCGAGGGGCGCTTCGCCCGGCGCATGGAACTCGATGGAAAGGCCGTCGCGCTGGCCGCGATTCCAGGTGTATCTCAGGTCCTTCTTGCCCTTGCTGTCGAGGTCGAAGGCATGCAGGTCGACCCGCGCCTCTTCCCCGAGCTTGAGCGCGGTGAGACCGATGTCCATATAGAACGGCAGGTTCTCGGCACGGACCTGGTAGAACACCGGCCGGGCATGGTGCAGGTCGCAGAGGTCGCGGAATTTCCAGATCAGCTCGGCGCGTGGCTGGGAGCGACCGATCGGATCGAAGAGGGCGATCAGGCTGCGGCCGCGACGACCGTACATCAGGAAGGCCGCATCGCTCTCGTGGAAGAGCAGGGCCTTGTCGCCGGTCATCACCAGGCCGCCATCCGGCTGGCTGGACTTGCGGACAATGTCGAAGGCGCGCTGCAGGTCTTCGCTGGTGGGCGCTTCGATGGCTGGCGGGGCGGCCCGCAGCAGCCAACCCAGGGCGATGATCAGCAGCAGCACCGAGCTGCCCAGGGCGGCGCGCAGGCCGCGGGGCGCATCGGCGTCCAGGGCGAACTGCCACCAGAGGCGTGTCTCGTAGGGGACGTCCTGGTAGGCGAACAGCAGCAACCAGACCGAGGCCGCCACCACGCAGATGCTGGCGGTGACGTACAGCGGCGAGAAGGGCTGCTCCATCAGGCGGCTGCGCCGATAGAAGGACTTGCGGAAGATGGCCAGCAGGGCGGCCGTCATCGCCAGGATCGAGGCTTCCTCCCAGTCGAAACCTTTCAACAGGGACAGCAGGGAGCCGAGCAACAACAGGATCAGGGTCACCGCCCAAGCCGCGGACAGGCGCCGGCGCAATCCCTGCGCCAGCAATAGACAGACGACGCCGATCAGGCTCGCGCCCAGGTGGGAGGCATCGATCAACCGCTGGGGAAGCAGGAAGTCCATGCCTTCCAGGCGGGTATCTATTTCAGGGGTGACCCCAGAAAAAAGCAGGACCACCCCAGAGAGAAAAACCAGGATGGCCAGGATGGGCGCGGCGAGGCCCGAGGCCACACGCACTGCCGGACTGTTCGACAGCAGACGCCGGCCCTCGCTGAACAGCAGCACCAGGCAGGCGATCACGAAGGGCAGCAGAACGTAGAACAGCCGATATACCACCAGCGCCGCGGCCAGCTGGGCCGCGCCCAGTTCGTTGGCGAAGGCCGCCAGTAGCACGGCTTCGAAGACGCCGACGCCGCCCGGCACGTGGCTGAGCACACCGGCGGCCAGAGCCAGCAGGTAGACCAGCAGGAAGGCGCCGAAGGGCGGCGCCGTCGGCAACAGCAGATAGAGCACCATCGAAGCGGCGACGACGTCGAGGATGGTGATGGCCAGCTGCAGGGCCGATAGCCGCAGCGTTGGCAGGCGCAGTGCGCGCTTGCCGATGCGGAAGTGCAGGGCATGGGCGCAGGGCTGTTCCGGTGCGCGCCAGCGGCGCAGGGCCAGGATACCCACGGCGTAGCCCGCCAGGATCAGCCCGGCCACGGTGACGATCACCGCTTCGGGAACGCGCAACGCCTGGGTGGAGGCGTCCAAGTTGGTGAGGGCAGCGATGGCGGCCAGGGGCGGCAGCGCGGTGCCCAGCGCCAGGCTGGAGAAGACCGTCATCTGCGCCACTTCCAGGGCACTCAGGCCCTTGCGCGCATAGAGGCGATAACGCACCGAGCCGCCAGACAGCATGGACAGGCCGACCGCGTTGCCGATGGCGAAGGCCGTGAAGCCACCGAGGGTCCAGGTCTTGGCCGGCAACTCGACGTCGGCGAAGCGCATGGCCGACCACTCGTAGCCCAGCAGGATGGTGAAGCCGGCGGCCGCGGCGACCAGCGCACCGATCAGCGCCGAATGCGGGATATCGCGCAGCGCATCGTGCAGTGCCTCGCCATCGATGCTGCTCAGCAGGTGCCAGCAGACCACCAGTGCCAAGGCGAAGAGCACCAGGGTGACCCCCAGTTCGATGGGTTGCCGATAGGCAGTCAGCTTCTCCAGAAGGCGCCAGGGCAGGGCGGGAGGCGGCGAAACAGGATGCTCCGAAGGGGATGCCGGCTTCGAGGAGACCTCTTTGGCTGGATCAGGTGCAGTCATGCAAACTCCTCTGAACGGGAAACGCGCGTCAGATTACTGGTCGCGTGCGGTTTGCCAAGCCTTGTACAGGTAAAAAAGCTCTGTTCCAATCTTTGTAGCCGTTCCGGCTGCAGAGTTCGCACCGGCGGGTTCTGACAGCGGGGTCAAATTCCGCGCAAAAAAAAACCACTCAAGAGAGTGGTTTTTTCGGAATTGGTTGCGGGAGCTGGATTTGAACCAACGACCTTCGGGTTATGAGCCCGACGAGCTACCAGACTGCTCCATCCCGCGTCCGATGGGGCCCAGTATAGGGCCGAAAACTAAATCGTCAAGAAAAATTTAATATTCATCAAGGAGTTATTTGGCGGGGATGGGGCAAGGTCACTTGTCGCCGTCGCTTTTCTGCATCTGGACCGAGGCCTTTTCACCACTGGAGCGGTTCTGCTGGTCCGACTGGTCACGGTCGAAGCAGCCGCCGAGCGCCAGGGCGATGAGCAGGGTGGAACTGAGGAACAGAGGGCGTTTCATGAGAGGTCTCCTAGTTGTACGTCCTCAGTCGACCGGGCGGGAAGGGAAAGAGTCCGGAAAACCGATGAGAGTCCACCTGCACGCCAAGTGAGAAGGTGATAACAAAACGCCACGCGACGCTTAGGGCGAATAATGGCCATCTGCTATCTTGTAGCCTGTGGCACGGAGAACCCTATGACGCCTTCCCAGGAATCGAGCTGTCTGGATCAGCGCATCATGCGTGTGATGGAGCAGGACGTGGCGACCCTCGTCGCGCACCTGTGCAACCTTTCCCTGGCCCTGACGGGCAGCAGTGCCAAAGGTGCGGGCGCCATGGCACTTCAGGTCGTGCAGAAAGTCGAATTGCTCGTCGATGACATGAAGACGCTCAGCGCCGCGGCGCAGGAGCTGCTGGATATGACCTCCCGCCCCGTGCGACCGGACCATCCGGATGAGCGCATCGCCGCCGGCAACGACGAGGATGCGCCCTTCGACGATGGGCAGCGCGACTAAGCGGTTCGACCAGGACAGTCCGAAGGGGCCATCATGAATCTCTTGCTGGAAACCTTGCTCGACCATCTCCGTAGCCTGGGCCGGATCGAGTTCCACGAGCGAAGCGAGCATTTCGCACGACTGATGATCATCACCCCGGATGGCGTCATCGCCGAGCGCGACCTGTACTACGATCAATTGCACCACGCCCACGATCTCAAGGCTCTGGTGGACGAGCTGCGCGAAGAGGTGCTGCATCGCCAGCGGTTGCTGCAGGACGTCGGCTGAATTCGCTTCGTCGTCCGCCGTGGACAAAATCCCCAGGCTTGGCTTACTGTACGGATAATCAGCTGCCATGCCCGGCCCGGCATCTCTCACCATGGCTCCGGACAGTTTCTCCGCCCAGCTCACGCCCAGGCGTCAGCGCAAGATCGTCCATGTCGACTGTGACTGCTTCTATGCGTCCATCGAGATGCGCGATGACCCGCGCCTGGGCGGCAAGCCGCTGGCGGTCGGCGGCACGCCCGATCGACGTGGGGTGGTCGCCACCTGCAACTACGAGGCGCGGGCCTTCGGTGTGCGCTCCGCCATGTCTTCCCACCAGGCGCAGAAGCTGTGTCCCGACCTGATCTTCGTCAAGCCGCGCTTCGACGTCTACAAGGAGGTATCGCGGCAGATCCATGGCATCTTTCAGGACTACACCGAGCTGATCGAGCCGCTGTCGCTCGACGAGGCCTACCTGGACGTCACCCATTGCGAGCTGTTCAACGGCAGCGCCACCCTCATCGCCCGCGACATCCGCCGGCGTGTGTGGGAGGAGCTGAATATCACGGTGTCCGCCGGGGTCGCGCCCAACAAGTTCCTCGCCAAGATCGCCAGTGACTGGAAGAAGCCCAACGGGCTGTTCGTCATCGCGCCGCACGAGGTGGCCGACTTCGTCGCCGCCTTGCCGGTGGCCAAGCTGCACGGTGTGGGCAAGGTCACCGCGGACAAGCTCAAGCGGCGCGGCATCGTACTGTGCAGCGATCTGCAGAGCTGGTCGCGCTTCGACCTGTTGCGCGAGTTCGGTGGCTTCGGCGAGCGTCTCTGGTCCCTTGCGCACGGGATCGACGAGCGCCAGGTGAAGGTGGACAGCCAGCGGCAGTCGGCCAGCGTGGAGCGGACCTACGATCAGGACCTGCCCGATGCCGCGGCCTGCGTGAAGGAGCTGCCGGAACTGCTGGCCAAGCTCGAGGAGCGGCTGACGCGCCTGGCGGATCGCTATCGTCCGGAGCGCCCCTTCATCAAGGTCAAGTTCCATGACTTTACCCAGACCACCCTGGAGCAGCAGGGCGCGGGGCGCGACCTGGACAGCTATCGCCGCCTGCTGGAGCAGGCCTATCGCCGCGGCAACCGCCCGGTGCGGCTGCTCGGCGTGGGCGTGCGCCTACTGGATTTGCGCGAGGCCGCCCTGCAGCTGCGCCTGTTCGAGGACTAGGGCGTCTAGAGCGGACTCTTGGCCTGGGCGGACAGGTTGACGATGGCGGCGTCCAGTTCCTCCAGTGCCGGACTGGAGGTCGGCGCGCCCTGCTTGAGCAGGGTTTCGCTGTGCTGGCAGGCGGCGCGCAGTTGCGGTACGCCGCAATAGCGGGTGGCGCCGTGCAGGCGGTGGACACGCTCGATCAGGGCGATGCGGTCGCCATCTTCGCGGGCCTGGCGGATGGCCTGGCGATCCGCTGCCAGGGAGGCGAGCAGCATGCTCAGCAGGTCCTTGGCCAAGTCCGGCTTGTTGGCCGCCAGGCGCAGGCCTTCGTCCGGGTCCATCACCGGCAGGGTGGAAATGTCCTGGCCGCCGCTGCTGAGGCTGGTCACCTCCGGTGCCGAGCTGTGCAGCAGGCGCAGGCCGGTCCACTTGAGAATGACCTGGGCCAGTTGCCGGTCGCTGATGGGCTTGGTGAGGTAGTCGTCCATGCCACTCTGCAGCAGGGCGCGCTTCTCGTTGGCCATGGCGTGGGCGGTGAGGGCGACGATGGGTACCGGGGTGCCACCTTCACTGGCTTCCCAGTCGCGGATCGCCTCGGTGGCCTGGCGACCGTCCATGCCGGGCATCTGTACGTCCATGAACACCAGGTCGAAGCGGTCCTGCTGTACTGCCTCCACCGCGGCATAGCCACTGTCGACGGCGGTCACCTGGGCGCCGAGGTCGGTCAGCAGGGTTTCCACCAACAGCAGGTTGGCCGGGTTGTCGTCGACGCAGAGCAGGCGCGGTGGACGATCGGTGATGCCCAGGCCACCGCTCTCGTTACGCTGCGGGCGTTGGTTGAGCAATTCGGCCACCGCCTGTTCCAGCTTGCGACTGCAGGCCGGCTTGGAATGCAACTGGCAATGGACGTCGGGCAAAGAGGCATGGAACACCGCCTGGTCGGTGGTGGGGCAATAGACCAGCGTATTGCAGTCCTGGCGACCCAGTTCCCAGATACGCTCGGTGAGCAGATCCGGCGGGATGCTGCGGGCACTGACGCCAAGCACTGCCAGACTGACCGGCAGCTTGCCGGAGGCCGGGTGGGCGACCGCTTCGCTGAGCTGCTCCAGGGTCTCGAACAGCTCCACACTCAGCCCGCACTCCTCCAATTGGTGCTGTAGCGCCTGGCGGGTGAGGGGGTGGGGCTCCACCAGGCCGACCCGGCGACCGGCCAGGGCGATGCGCTTGTGGCTGTCGATGCTGCCGTGGGCCTTGGGCAGATTGAGGGTGATCCAGAATTCCGAGCCTTCGCCCGGCACGCTTTCCAGGCCGATCTCGCCGCCCATCTGCTCGATCAGGCGCTTGGAGATGACCAGGCCGAGGCCGGTACCACCCGCCTGGCGGGTCAGGGAGTTGTCGGCCTGGGAGAAGGCCTGGAACAGCAGCTGGCGGTCTTCCTCGGCGAGGCCGACGCCGGTGTCCTGAACGCTGATGCGCAACTGGGCGTGGTCGTCGGTCTCTTCCTCGACCATGGCGCGCACGGCGATGGTGCCGGAATGGGTGAACTTGATGGCGTTGCTCACCAGGTTGGTGAGGACCTGGCGCAGGCGCTGCGGATCGCCCACCAGGTGGGTCGGCGTATCGCGATAGACCAGGCAGACCAGCTCCAGGTGCTTTTCGTGGGCGGACGGCGCCAGGATGGTCAGGGTGTCCTGGATCATGTCGCGCAGGTTGAACGGCAGATTCTCCAGGACCAGCTTGCCGGCCTCGATCTTCGAGAAGTCGAGGATCTCGTTGATGATGCCCAGCAGGCTTTCCGCGGAATTCTGGATGGTGCTCAGGTAGTCCTGCTGGCGCGGGGTCAGCTCGCTCTTCTGCATCAGGTTGGTGAAACCGATGATGCCGTTGAGCGGGGTGCGGATCTCGTGGCTCATGTTGGCCAGGAATTCCGACTTGATCCGGCTGGCTTCCAGGGCGGCCTTGCGCGCCAGGTCCAGCTCGATGTTCTGGATCTCGATGGTTTCCAGGTTCTGGCGGACGTCCTCGGTGGCCTGGTCGATGTTGTTCTGCATCTCGAACTGGGCATTTTCCATGGCTTCGGCCATGCGATTGATGCCGGTCGCCAGTTCGTCGAATTCGGGGCTGCCGAGCCGGAGGGGCAGGCGCGTCTCCAGGCGGCCTTCCTGCAACTGGCCGACGCCCTGGGCGATCACCTGCAGCGGGCGGTTGATCCGGCGGCCCATGCGTACCGCGACGAAGGCGGTGAAGGCCAGTCCCAGCAGAATCAGCAGCAGTCCGGCCACCAGGTTGCGATAGCCGCGCAGCAGGGTGGCGTGATGGGAGAGTTCGAGCTGGATCCAGCCCAGGGTCTGGGGAGTGGCGGTAGTGCCGTCGCTGCGAGTGAGGCGCAGGTCGTGGGTCTGCACCGGCAGGTTGAAGTGGGTGATGTCCAGCCCCGACCTCATGCTGATGGTCTGGAAGTCCCGGCCGCTCAGTTCGAGGGTCATCGAGGGGCCGGCGTGGGCCAGGACGTTGCCGTCGGCATCCAGGAAGCTGATGGCGCGGACGTCGGCCTGATCGAGGGCGCGCTGGGCGATGCGGTTGAGCTGGTCGTTGTCGCCGGTACGCATGGCCGGCGCGATGAGCGGCGCCATCTGCTGGGCGACCAGCTGGCCGTGCTCGATCAGCTGGCTACGCATGTCGGACAGCTGGACCCAGCTGAAATAGACCCCCAGCAGGGCTGCCATGCAGCAGGTGGGGAGGACGCTCAGCAGCAGAATGCGCCCCTTGAGTCCCAATTCGTCCAGCACGGCTCATTCCTCGGAAAATTGGCAAGTCTACCCCCTTTACCAAATGTAAAGAGAGTCTTTGCGAAAGAGGTCGCACCCCGGCGAACGTCGATCCGCGAAAATTCGCGAACGATGCCACGGCGCGTTGCCGCGGTGCACAACCATCGCTCCCGAAGGTGGTCTGGTAGGGATTGCCGGTCGTTCCGGCGTGGTTCGTTCGAGGAGATCCTTTGAAGAAGAGTTGCAGTCTGTTGCTGATGGGCGCCCTGGCGCTGGGTTCCGGCTGGACCATGGAGGCCCAGGCCCAGGAGCCGCGCAAGGCCACACTGGTGGAGCGGGGCTCGATGTACTACAGCTTCGAGACGCATCTGCTGGACTCGGCGGACGGCAAGCGCCGTTATCGGGTCTATATCGGCATACCCAAGCAACCGGCGCCGATGATGGGCTATCCGGCGCTGTTCCTGCTCGATGGCGATGCCGCCCTGGCGCAGTTGCAGGATGTCTGGCTGTCGCCCCATAAACTGAAGAATCCGCCGGCGCTGGTGGCCATCGGTTACGCCGACGCGGCCGACGCCACCCAGGAGCGCACCTACGACTACACCCCGGCGGTGGGCAATGGGCGCAATCGCGACGATGTGCGCAAGGACTGGCCAGCCGGCGGGTCGCGCGCCTTCCTCGATCTGATCGAGCAGCGCATCAAACCATTGTTGACCCAAAGCGTGCCGGTGGACCCCAATCGCCAGACGCTGTGGGGCCATGGCTATGGCGGGCTGTTCGTGCTCGATACCCTTTTTAGGCAGCCCCAGGCGTTCCAGCGCTACGTGGCGAGCGACGTGGCCTTCGGCTGGCAGCAGGGCCTCATCCTCAAGCGGGCGCAGGAGTTCCAGGGCGTGGGGGGTGCCCGGCCAGTGCACCTCTGGCTGTTTTCCGGCAGCGAGGATATGACCCGCAAGGTCGCGCCCGAGGCGCCCAAGCGGCTGGCCGAGCGCCTGGCGAGTCTGCCGGGGTTGCAGGTGACGTCCCAGGTGCGCCCCAACCTGGGGCCGGAAGCCATCCTGTCGCTCAGCCTGCCTGCGGCCCTGGAAGTGGCCAGCGACGGAGCGACCGCGCCCAGGCCGTAGCCTGGCGCCTCATGGGTAGGGTCGGCGCGGGATTGGGGGTATCATGGACAGCTTTCACCCCTGGCGAAACGAGCTGATCCATGAGTCTGCACTATCCCACCATCGCCGATTGCATCGGCAACACGCCGCTGGTGCGCCTGCAGCGCCTGGCCAGCGATACCCGCAGTACCGTGCTGCTCAAGCTGGAAGGCAACAACCCGGCGGGGTCGGTGAAGGACCGGCCGGCGCTGTCGATGATCCGCCAGGCCGAGGCCCGCGGCGACATCCAGCCCGGCGATACGCTGATCGAGGCCACCTCCGGCAACACCGGCATCGCCCTGGCCATGGCCGCCGCCATCATGGGCTACCGCATGATCCTGATCATGCCCGACAACTCCAGCGCCGAGCGCAAGGCCGCCATGACCGCCTATGGCGCCGAGCTGATCCTGGTGAGCAAGGAAGACGGCATGGAAGGCGCACGCGATCTGGCCACCCGCCTGCAGGCCGAAGGCCGCGGCAAGGTGCTCGACCAGTTCGGCAATGGCGACAATCCGGTGGCCCACTACCTGGGGACCGGGCCGGAAATCTGGCGTCAGACCCACGGCAGCATCACCCATTTCGTCAGCTCCATGGGCACCACCGGTACCATCATGGGGACCTCGCGCTACCTCAAGGAACAGAATCCCAAGGTGCAGATCATCGGGCTGCAGCCGGAGGAGGGCGCGGCCATCCCCGGCATCCGCCGCTGGCCGGAGGCCTATCTGCCCAAGATCTACGACGCCAGTCGCGTGGATCGCATCATCGACATGGGGCAGCAGGAAGCCGAGGACACCATGCGCCGCCTGGCGCGGGAAGAAGGTATTTTCTGTGGTGTGTCGTCCGGTGGTTCGGTGGCGGGCGCCCTGCGCATCGCCCGGGAAGTGGACAATGCGGTGATCGTCGCGATCATCTGTGACCGAGGCGATCGCTACCTGTCGACCGGCGTCTATGACCCGCGCTAAACGAGGCGGCGGGCTGCGCTTCCAACCAGCCGGTGGCGCCCGTGCGACCGGGGTACCGACCGGCAAGCGGCAGCTGCTGGCCATCGAGCGGCTGTCCCATGACGGGCGCGGCATTGCCCGCGAAGGCGGGCGGACCTGGTTCGTCGCTGGCGCCCTGCCGGGCGAGCAGGTGGAGGCGCGCGTGCTCGGCGCGCGCAGTCAGGTGGTCGAGGCCCGTGCCCTCAGGGTGCTGGAGGCCAGTCCGTTGCGGCGTACACCGCCCTGCAGCGTGGCCGACCGCTGCGGCGGTTGCACCCTGCAGCACCTGCCCCATGCCGATCAGCTGACCCTCAAGCAGGAAGCCCTGGCCGAGCAGTTCCGCCGTCTGGCCGGGGTGCAGCCGCTGGCCTGGGCCGCGCCCATGGTCGGTCCCGAATTCGGCTATCGCCGACGCGCCCGTATCGCGGTGCGCTGGGACGAGCGCCAGAGCCGCCTGGAAGTAGGCTTTCGCGCCGAGGCCAGCCAGGACATCGTTACTCCCGACGACTGCCTGGTGCTGGTGCCGGAACTACAGCCCCTGCTGCGGGCGCTGCCCGACCTGCTGAGCGGGCTGGAACGGCCCCAGGCGATCGGTCATGTCGAACTCTTCCAGGGGACGGCGACGGCTTTGCTGGTGCGCCATACCCAGGCGCTGCTGCCGGGTGACCAGGCGCGCCTGCGCGACTTCTGCGCGGCGGCCGGCGTCCAGCTCTGGTGGCAGGGCAAGGGTGAGCCGCAGCCGGATCAGGCCGACGCCAGCCTGGGCTTCCGGCTGGCTTCCTGGGGCCTGACGCTGGCCTATCAGCCGGGCGACTTCGTCCAGGTCAATGCCGCCATCAACGAGGCCATGGTCGCCCAGGCGCTGGACTGGCTGGCGCCGGCGGCGGATGACCGGGTGCTCGATCTGTTCTCCGGGCTGGGCAACTTCGCCCTGCCGCTGGCGCGGCAGGCAGCGGCCGTCACCGGTATCGAAGGGGTCGCGGCGATGACATCACGGGCAATACAAAATGCACGTGACAACGGCATCGGCAACGCGCACTTTCTACAGGTGGACCTGTCGAACCCGCTACCCGCCGATCTGGGCAGCCATTCGCTGGCCCTGCTGGATCCGCCGCGCGACGGTGCGCTGGAAGTGGTCCGGCAGCTCAGGGGCCTGGGTATCGGGCGGCTGGTCTATGTCTCCTGCAATCCGGCCACCTTGGCACGGGATGCCGGAGAGCTGGTCCGACAGGGCTATCGCATGACAAGAGCGGGGATTCTCGACATGTTCCCGCAGACCGCCCATGTGGAAGCCATGGTGCTGTTCGAAGCGGGCAGGATGCCCGGGTAACGACGGCTCGCCAACCGATGCGAGCCAATCCGGCGAGAAGGCTACGCCGTGAGGAAGGGGTAGATGGTACAGGTCAGAGCGCATCAGCCAGTCAACGTCGATGGCAGCATCAACCTCCACGCCTGGCTGGATCACATCCAGAGCGTGGATCCGAATCTCGATCGCGAGGCCTTGCTGGATGCCTGCGGCTTCGCCCGCTCGGCGGAGGAGAACTCGGGGCAGATCGAGCATACCTGGGCCGAAGGGACTTCCAGTTTCCATACCGGTCTGGAGATGGCCGAGATTCTCGCCGATCTCAAGCTGGACCAGGACAGCCTGATCGCCGCCATCGTCTATCGTGCGGTGCGCGAAGGCAAGGCGACGCTGGAGGCCGCGGCCGAGCATTTCGGCCCGGTGGTGGCCAAGCTGATCGAAGGTGTGCTGCGCATGGCGGCCATCAGCGAGAGTCTCAATCCGCGCAAGTCCATGGTGCTGGGCAGCCAGACCCAGGTGGACAACCTGAGGCGCATGCTGGTGGCCATGGTCGACGACGTGCGCGTCGCCCTGATCAAGCTGGCCGAGCGTACCTGCGCCATCCGCGCGGTGAAGAACGCCACCGAGGAGCGCCGCAACCGGGTGGCCCGCGAGGTCGCCGACATCTATGCACCCCTGGCCCACCGGCTGGGCATCGGCCATATCAAGTGGGAGCTGGAGGACCTGTCCTTCCGCTACCTGGAACCCCAGCAGTACAAGCAGATCGCCACCCTGCTGCACGAGCGGCGGCTGGATCGCGAGCAGTACATCGCCGACGTCATGCAGCAGCTGCGCGACGAACTGACCGCCACCGGCGTCAAGTCCGACATCAGCGGCCGGGCCAAGCACATCTATTCCATCTGGCGGAAGATGCAGCGCAAGGGCCTGGAATTCAGCCAGATCTACGACGTCCGCGCCGTGCGGGTGCTGGTGCCCGAGGTGCGCGACTGTTATACCGCGCTGGGCATCGTGCATACCCTCTGGCGACACATTCCCCGCGAGTTCGACGACTACATCGCCAATCCCAAGGAGAACGGCTACCGTTCCCTGCACACCGCGGTGATCGGCCCGGAGGGCAAGGTGCTGGAGGTGCAAATCCGCACCCACGCCATGCACGAGGAGGCCGAGCTGGGGGTGTGCGCCCACTGGCGCTACAAGGGTACCGACGTCAAGTCGGCGTCCAATCACTACGAAGAGAAGATCTCCTGGTTGCGCCAGGTGCTGGAATGGCACGAGGAGCTGGGCGACATCGGCGGCCTGGCCGATCAACTGCGGGTCGACATCGAGCCGGACCGGGTCTACGTCTTCACCCCCGACGGCCACGCCATCGACCTGCCCAAGGGCGCGACGCCGCTGGACTTCGCCTATCGGGTGCATACCGAGATCGGCCACAACTGCCGCGGTGCCAAGATCAACGGCCGCATCGTGCCGCTGAATTACCAGCTGCAGACCGGCGAGCAGGTGGAGATCATCACCGGCAAGCAGGGTTCGCCCAGTCGCGACTGGCTCAATCCCAACCTGGGTTACGTCAATACCTCCCGGGCCCGGGCCAAGATCGTCCACTGGTTCAAGTTCCAGGCGCGCGACCAGAACGTTGCCGCCGGCAAGGCCATGATCGAGCGCGAGCTGGGTCGCCTGGCGCTGCCGCCGGTGGACTTCGACAAGCTGGCCGAGAAGGTCAACTACAAGGGCGCCGAGGACATGCTGGCAGCCCTGGGCGCGGGTGATCTGCGCCTGGCCCACGTGATGCACGCGGCCCAGCAACTGGTAGAGCCGGACAAGGGCCAGGACACCCTCGACCTCATCCCGCGCAAGCCCACCAACAAGCCGGGCAAGCGCGGCGATGTGCAGATCCAGGGCGTGGGCAATCTGCTGACCCAGATCGCCGGCTGCTGCCAGCCGCTGCCGGGCGATCCCATCGTCGGCTACATCACCCTCGGCCGCGGCGTGACCATCCACCGACAGGACTGCGCCAACGCCCTGCAGCTGGCCAGTCGCGAGCCGGAGCGGACCATCCAGGTGAGCTGGGGGCCGGTGCCGGTACAGACCTATCCGGTCGACATCCTGATCAAGGCCTTCGATCGCTCGGGCCTGTTGCGTGACGTCTCGCAGATCCTGCTCAACGAGCGGATCAACGTGCTGGCGGTGAACACCCGGAGCAATCGCGAGGAAAACACCGCCAACATGCTGCTGACCATCGAGATCCCCGGTCTGGATGCCCTCGGTCGCCTGCTCGGGCGCATTTCCCAGCTGCCCAACATCATCGAAGCCCGTCGTAACCGCGCTGCCTGAGTGGCGCGACGACGATCCTCACGAGGCGCTCCGGGCGCCTCGCTTTTTTGTGCGACAGGATTCACCCATGTACCAGCTCGACGATCTCCTGCACCTCATGGCCCGGCTACGCGATCCCCAGCACGGTTGCCCCTGGGATTTGCAGCAGGACTACGCCAGCATAGTGCCCCATACCCTGGAAGAGGCCTACGAGGTGGCCGATGCCATCGCCAGGCGCGACTTCCCCCAGGTACGCGACGAGCTGGGCGATCTGCTGTTCCAGGTCGTCTACTACAGCCAGCTGGGCCGGGAGGACGGCCATTTCGACTTCGCCCAGGTAGTGGATGGCATCACCCGCAAGCTGGTGCGCCGCCATCCCCATGTCTTTCCCGATGGCGACTTGCACGGTCCGCTGGACCTGCCACGGCTCGACGAGGCAACCATCAAGCGGCGCTGGGAAGAGATCAAGGCCGAGGAGCGCGCGGAAAAGGCTGCGGCGCCCGAGCAGCTGTCGCTGCTGGATGACGTGCCGGCCGCGCTGCCGGCTTTGAGTCGTGCGGCCAAGCTGCAGAAACGCGCGGCCAATGTCGGCTTCGACTGGGCCGATGCGACGCCGGTGGTGGCCAAGATCCAGGAAGAGCTGGACGAGGTGCGCGAGGCCATGGCCAGCGGCCAGGCCGCGCAGGTGGCGGAAGAGGTCGGTGACCTGTTGTTCGTGATGGTCAATTTGGCGCGCCATCTACGGGTCGATGCCGAAGATGCCCTGCGCCAGGCCAACGCCAAGTTCGAGCGGCGCTTCCGCTATATCGAGGAGGCCTTGAAAGCCCAGGGACGCACGCCCCAGGCAGCCAGTCTGGAGGAGATGGATGAGCTCTGGGATGCCGCCAAGGTGGCAGAGAAGGGCGCCGTCGGGCATTCGTTGCAGCGGGGGTAAGGGGATCTTTGCGGGTCCTATCGCGGCAGCAAGCGGAAACACCACCTATGCCTCCCGTTGAACCAGGCAAGGTGCACCGTCGCCGGTAGCCCGGTAAACTGGCGATTCACTAGAGTCCGGAGCGACCCATGTCGACGTCCTTCGCCCAGATGCTGGAAAACATCACCCCCGATATCTACGAGGGCCTCAAGCTGGCCGTGGAAATCGGCAAATGGCCCGATGGCCGCAAGCTGAGCCGTGATCAGGTGGAGCTTTGCCTGCAGGCGGTGATCGCCTACGAGGCCAGGCACCTGCCCGAGGATCAGCGCACCGGTTACATGGGCCCCCAGGAATGCGCCTCCAAGTCGGTACCCATCGAGAACATCCTGTTCAAGTCCGACGCCATTCACTGATCGTCCCAGCATTGCCCGACGAGGTGTCCTTCGAACGAAGAGGCACCTCGCGTCTTTATCAGAGCCCGCCCAACGTCTGCTGCGCGTCGGCCAAACGGCGTTGAAAAGGCCCTGGAAGGCCAGCCCCGTCGGAATGCTCATTTACCATTCGTAAAATCGAGCACGAGTCCGATCCGCTTCCTCAGGCCTTTGATTCGCTGGCGCTCACCCTACGGGCCAGTCGTTGGCTGTTACTCCCGTTGGTCGTTGCGCCTTGTTTGTCGCTAGCTCGCGAGACGTTGAGCGGGCTCTTGGAAACCGAGAAACACCACCGTGAAGACCGAACTGGGCCGTGGCGCCCTGCGCAAGATGGCCGTGACCCTGGCCGACCCCGTTAACTACGCCTTCCGCCTCGATGACCGCGAGGTGCCGGTCAATCCGCTGATCGGCCGCCGCGTAAGGCTGGAATACCTGGGCGCCATCCATTGCACCCATTGCGGGCGCAAGACCCGCAAGAGCTTCAGCCAGGGCTATTGCTATCCCTGCTTCACTGCCCTGGCGCAGTGCGACAGTTGCATCGTCAGCCCGGAGAAATGTCACTACGAACACGGCACCTGCCGCGAACCCGAATGGGGCGAGACCTACTGCATGGTGCCCCACGTGGTCTACCTGGCCAATTCCTCGGGCCTCAAGGTGGGTATCACCCGCGCCACCCAGCTGCCCACCCGCTGGATCGACCAGGGGGCCTACCAGGCGCTGCCGATCCTGAGGGTCGCCACCCGCCAGCAGTCCGGCCTGGTGGAAGACCTGCTGCGCAGCCAGGTGGGTGATCGCACCAACTGGCGCGCCATGCTCAAGGGCGTCGCCGCGCCGCAAGACCTGGTCGCGCTGCGCGAGCGCATCTTCGATGCCTGCGCCCAGGGCCTGGACGATCTCCAGGGCCGCTTCGGCCTGCAGGCGATCCAGCCGGTGGTCGACATGGCGCCCATCGAGATCCATTATCCGGTGACGGTCTATCCCACCAAGGTGGTCAGCCAGGACCTGGAAAAGACGCCGGTGGTGGAAGGCACGCTGCTGGGCATCAAGGGTCAATACCTGATGTTCGATACCGGCGTGATCAACATTCGCAAGTACACGGCCTATCAGCTGGCCGTGTCCGTTTCCGAGTAAGGATGTAAGCCCATGCGCACCGACCAGCCCCAGACCATCTACCTGAAGGACTACCAGGCGCCCGAGTACCTCATCGAGGAAACCCGCCTCAGATTCGAGCTGCACGATGACCAGACCCAGGTACACGCCGAACTACGCCTGCAGCGCAACCCGGCGCGTGGCGCGGGTCTGCCGCCCCTGGTGCTGCACGGCGAGGAGCTGGAACTGCTGGCGGTGGCGCTGGACGACCAGGCCCTGGCCGCCGGTGACTACCAGGTCGAGGCGGGCAGCCTGACCCTGCAGCCGCAGGGCGAGGCCTTCGTGCTCAAGACCTCGGTACGCATCCATCCGGAGACCAACACCGCCCTGGAAGGGCTGTACGTCTCCGGCAAGATGTTCTGCACCCAATGCGAAGCCGAAGGCTTCCGCAAGATCACCTACTACCTGGACCGGCCGGACGTGATGAGCGTCTTCACCACCACGGTAGAGGCCGACAAGGCGAAGTATCCGATCCTGCTCTCCAACGGCAACCCGGTGGCCAGCGGCGATGCCGAGGGTGGTCGCCACTGGGCCACCTGGGAAGATCCCTTCCCCAAGCCGGCCTACCTGTTCGCCCTGGTGGCCGGAGACCTCTGGTGCGCGGAAGACAGTTACTGCACCGGCAGTGGCCGCGACGTGGCCCTTCGCATCTATGTCGAGCCGGAGAACATCGGCAAGCTGCAACACGCCATGGACAGCCTGAAGAAGTCCATGCGCTGGGACGAGGAGGTCTACGGCCGCGAATACGATCTGGACATCTTCATGATCGTCGCGGTGAACGACTTCAACATGGGCGCCATGGAGAACAAGGGGCTCAACATCTTCAACTCCAGCGCCGTGCTGGCCAGCCCGCGCACCGCCACCGACGCCGCCCACCAGCGCGTCGAGGCCATCGTCGCCCACGAATACTTCCATAACTGGTCGGGCAACCGCGTGACCTGCCGCGACTGGTTCCAGCTGTCGCTCAAGGAAGGCTTCACCGTGTTCCGCGATGCTGGCTTCAGCTCGGACATGAACTCGCCCACGGTCAAGCGCATCGAGGACGTGGCCTTCCTGCGCACCAACCAGTTCGCCGAAGACGCCGGCCCCATGGCCCACCCGGTACGCCCGGATCACTTCATCGAGATATCCAACTTCTACACCCTGACGGTGTACGAGAAGGGCGCCGAGGTGGTGCGGATGCTGCACACCCTGTTGGGCCCGGAGGGCTTCCGCAAGGGCACCGACCTCTATTTCGAGCGCCACGACGGCCAGGCAGTGACCTGCGACGACTTCGTCAAGGCCCTGGAAGACGCCAATGGTGCCGACTTCAGTCAGTTCAAGCGCTGGTACAGCCAGGCCGGTACGCCACGCCTGGCGGTCAGCGAGCAGTACGATGCCGCGGCCAAGACCTATCGTCTGACCTTTAGCCAGAGCTGCCCGCCAACTCCGGGTCAGCCGACCAAGGAACCCTTCGTCATCCCGGTCCAGCTGGGCCTGCTGGATGGCCAGGGTCGCGAACTGCCCCTGCGCCTGGAAGGCGAGGAAGCGGCCCAGGGTACCGACCGGGTACTGTCGGTCATCCAGGCCGAGCAGACCTTCACCTTCGTCGACGTACCCGAGCGGCCGCTGCCCTCGCTGCTGCGCGGCCTCTCCGCCCCGGTCAAGCTCAGCTTCCCCTACAGCCGCGAGCAGCTGACCTTCCTCATGCAGCACGACAGCGATGGCTTCAACCGCTGGGATGCCGGCCAGCAGTTGGCCGTCCAGGTGCTGCAGGACATGATCGCCGGCCAACCGCTGGACACCCGGCTGGTGGAGGCCCTGCGCACCGTGGCGGCGGATGAGTCCCTCGATCCGGCCATGGTCGCCGAGATGCTCTCGCTGCCGGCCGAGGCCTATCTGGTGGAACTGGCCGAGCAGGCCGATCCGATCGCCATCCATGACGCCCGTCGCCAGGCCCGCCGGACCATCGCCGAGGCCCTGCGTGACGTGCTCTGGCAGCGCTACCGTAGTGCCCGCGAGGAGTCGCGGGCCACGCCCTACCAGGCCAGTGCCGACCATATCGCCCGCCGCAGTCTGCAGAACGCCGCCCTGGGCTACCTGATGCTGCTGGAAGAGCCGGAGGTGCGCGACGCCGCCCTGGATCAGTTCGAGCACGCCGACAACATGACCGAACGCCTGGCGGCGTTGAGCGCCCTGGTCAACTCCGGTTTCGAGCAGGACAAGGCCGAGGTGCTGGCGCGCTTCTTCGAGGAGTTCAAGAACGATCCGCTGGTCATGGACACCTGGCTCAGCGTTCAGGCATCCAGCCCGCTGCCGGGCGGCCTGGCGCGCGTCCAGACGCTGATGGAGCACCCGGTCTTCACCCTGAAGAATCCCAACAAGGTACGAGCGCTGATCGGCGCCTTCGCCAATGCCAACCTGGTCAATTTCCACGCCGAGGATGGCAGCGGCTATCGCTTCCTGGCCGACCAGATCATCACCCTCAACCGCCTCAATCCGCAGATCGCCTCGCGGCTGCTCACGCCCTTGACCCGCTGGAAGAAGTACGGCCCGGCGCGCCAGGCGCTGATGCGCGCCGAGCTGGAGCGCATCCTGGCCAGCGGCGAGCTGTCCAGTGATGTCTACGAGGTGGTGAGCAAGAGCCTGGCGTGACGCCGTGCGCCTGCTCGGTCGGGCCCGGGACTGCGGCGGTGCCGTCGTCCAATCCCTCGCAACGCCAGCTCTCGGCGTTCGTCGCCAGCCCGGACGCCTGGCTCCACCCTAGCCAGGCGTCCCGGCTGGCCACCGGCTGACAGACAGATCGTCCCCGCCAATCCTCCGCTTGGCTGGCGGGGATGACTCGAGGCGCTAATTGTATTCATAGTGTCTTCAGCGCGGGTCCCGGATGGACCGGCGCCGGCTGGCCGGGCGCCAGCCGATCCTGGGTGCGAGCGGCGCCTATTGTCACCAGACCGGCCGGCCGGGGTTCCCGGCACAACGAAGGGAGCGGCAGATGAGTCATGCACAGCTGATGGATTGGGGATTCGTCCTGATAACTCTGTGCAACATCCTGCTGATCGCCCTCGTCGTGTTCCTCCTCTGGCAGCGTCATTTCGGCAATGACGCCGCCGCCAAGGTCGAGGGCGAGGACGAGGACCAGCTACCGGTGGGCCCGGCTGAGATTGCTGCCCCTCCGGCCGATGCCCCGCCGTCGCCACCCACCGGCCCTGCATCGAGTCGTAACGTCGACCTCTTCGATGAGGGCCCGGAGGAGGTGTACGACGAAAACTACCCCGACTGGAAGAAGAGCGACGACCCCTACGTCGAAGAGCTGCTGTCGCACCGCGAAGCCCTGGAGCTCAAGGTGGACAACATGGTCATGCGGCTCACCCGTGCCCATAAGGTGGTGACCGGACTGCGTGCGCAGAATCGCGAACTGCGCGCGTCCGAGGCCCAGGCCCAGCGCCTGCAGGAAGAATTGACCCGGACCCAGACCACCCTCGCGCAGATTCGTCAGGAGCGGGATGCCCTGATGGCGGAGCTGCAGTCCGGTCGCAAGGTGGGCTCGGCGCCGCGCACGCCGAGCGACAACGACACGCCAACTCCGTCCTGATCCGCCGCTTGCCGGCCGGTCGCGCCAGCCATCCGCTCAACCGCCGCATCCGTCGCCCTGTCGACTGCGGCGGGGTAGAAATCCCTAGACTGGGGGCTTCTGGCCTCGCTCAAGGATGATTCGATGAAACTGCTGCTGTTGCTGGCGGCCTTGGTGGCCATCGGCCTGTTCGCGGTCAGCCTCTACAATGCGCTGGTCACGGCACGCAACGCCTGCCGCAACGCCTTCGCCCAGATCGACGTCCAGCTCACCCGCCGCCACGACCTGGTGCCCAACCTGGTGGAGGCGGTGAAGGGCTATCTGCGCCATGAGCGCGAAACCCTGCAGGCGGTGATCGCCGCGCGCCAGCAGGCGGAATTCGGCCTGCAGAAGGCCAAGACCCACCCGGACGATCCGGCCGCCCTGCAGGCCCTGGGTGCCAGTGAAAACCAGCTGGGCCAAGCCCTTGGCCGGCTGCTCGCGGTGAGCGAGAGCTATCCCGAACTCCGGGCCAGCGAGAACGTCCAGCAGCTCAGCGAAGAGCTGGCGTCCACCGAGAATCGCATCGCCTACGCGCGCCAGGCGTACAACGATGCGGTGATGGACTACAACAACCGCCGCGAGACCTTCCCCGGCAATCTGCTCGCGGCCCGCTTCGCCTTCCTCCAGGCCCAGCCGCTGCCGCTGGAGGAGGGCGTGTCCCGGCAGGCACCGCGCATCAGCCTGGGCTGAGCCGGTGCGCTTCGTCCTCGACCAGTCTACCGCCCGCCGCCGGACACGGCTGTGCTTCCTGCTGTTCGCCCTGGTTCTGCTCGGCCTCGCTGCGGTAGGGGGCAGCGTCGCACCCCTGGCCTTGTCGCCAGGCGTGGTGGCTCGCCTGGGCGGGGTGGGATCGGCCCAACTGCTCACGGCCCTGGGCCTGCTGCTGGTCCTGACTGGCGCCTCGCTGTGGAAAATCCGCCAGCTCGCCCGCCAGGGTGGCGCGGCCGTGGTGACGGCACTGGGCGCCACGGCCCTGGACGAACTCGCCGGCCCCGACGCCCAGCGGCTGCGCAACGTGGTGGAGGAGATGGCCATCGCAGCGGCCGTACCCGTGCCGCGTCTTTACCTGCTGGCCGACGAACCGGCCATCAACGCCCTGGTGGCCGGCTACGGTCCGGCCGATGCCGTGCTCTGCGTGACCCGTGGCGCCCTGGAACGGTTGGATCGCGCCGAGCTGCAAGGCCTGGTCGCCCATGAATTCAGCCATCTGCTCAATGGCGACATGCGCCTCAATCTGCGCCTGGTCGGCTGGTTGCACGGCATCAGTCTGCTCGCCGACCTGGGCCGCGAACTGCTGGTCACTCGCTCCCGCCACTCGGGCAAGAGATCGCTGCAGGCCTCCACCCTGTTCGAGGTGGTCTTCGGCCTGACCCTCTATGCCTTCGGCTCCCTGGGCCTGGGCTGCGCGCTATTGATCCAGGCCGCGGTATCCCGTTCGCGGGAGCGACTGGCCGACGCCTCGGCGGTGCAGTTCACCCGCTATCCGCAGGGGCTCGCCGGCGCCCTGCAAAAGATCGCCGCGCATCCCCTGCAGGGGCGGCTCTACCACCCGCGGGCGCGCAGCGTTGCCCATATGCTGGTGGGTGACGCCGGGGCCTCCTGGTTCGCTACCCATCCGCCGCTGCTCGACCGCATCCAGCAGCTCGATCCGTCCTTTTCGGCGGACGAACTGCAGCGTCTGCGGGTCGAAGCCAGCATTCCGGTGGGCAAGGCCTACGTCGCGGGCGAGCCGCCGCCCAGGGGCGAGATCGCGCCTTCCGCCGCGGCGCCCGTGGCGGAGTTGCCCTCGATCGCGGCGGCCGCAGGGCTGCTCGCGGAGCTGCCTCCGGCGTTGCGTGCGGCAGCCCGCCAGTCCGATGCGGCCTGGCCGCTGTTGCTGCAGCTGGCTGGTGCACCCGCGCCGGCGCTGGCGCCGGCACTCGCCAGTGCTCTCGCCGCGCTGCATCCCGCCCTGCGCTTGCCCCTGGCCCAATTGACCTTTCCCGCCCTGCGCCGCCTGCCCCGGGCGACGTTGCGCGAGGTGCTGGTGACGCTCAAGCGCCGGCTGGAGCCCGAGGCCGGCAGCGATCTGAGCCGCTATTGCCTGGCCTGGGTCGTGCAGCGCCAACTGGTTGGCAGCCTGATGCCGACGCGCCAGCGTCCCGCCGGACGGCTCACCCTCGCGCAGGGCGAAGCGGCAGTCGTGCTGCTGTACGCCACGGTGGCCGCGCAGGCCCATGACGGTCGCCAGGCCGCGCAGCAGGCCTTTCTGCTGGCGCTCGCCAGGACCTTCCCTGGTCGGCACTGCGACTATGCCCCACCGCGGCTCTGGCGCCCGGCGCTGGAGCGAGCCTTCTCGGGTTTGCTGCGGTTGACCCCGGACGCCCGCCTGCTGGTCCTGGAGGGCCTGCTCGCGCTGATCGAGGCCGACCTCAGAGTGAAAACCCTCGAACTGGAACTGCTCGGGCTGTTCTGCGCCGCCTTGGACGTGCCGCTGCCGCTGGTTCAAGCCGTTCCCGCGCCGACCGGCGAGGCGTCAGAGCAGGCGCCTCAAACGGCGGTCGATGCTGATAGGCTGCTGGCCAGCCCCTGAGCGGGCCAGGCTTGGGTTCCGTACGAAAACTGCCTGCGTACGCTGAGGCTTCGTTGAACGACGCGGCGCCACCTTCGCTCGGCGACTGTTCGTAAAAACCTAGTCGGCGTAGAGGGCATCGCGGATGGCATCGGGGAAGGGCCCGGTCATGCCGGCGATGGCCGTGTTGGTGAGGATCACCACGCTCAACTCGCGGACGGGATCGATGAACCAGGCATTGCCATAGACCCCGCCCCACTGCAGGGTACCGGGACTCTGGGGCGTCTTCGCCACCCGCGCATCCCGCAACACCGCCGCCCCGAGGCTGAAGCCCCAGCCCGGGGCGTCCTCGCGCTGCAGCTGCGGAATCTGATCTTCCATGAACAGCCGTTGGCTGGCAGGAGACAGCAGGCGACCCTGACGTAGCCCCTCCAGAAAGGCGAGATAGGCGCCCGCGCTACCTTGCATGCCACCCCCGCCGGAGGGGAAGGCCATGGCCGAGAGGGCGCGTGCCGGCGAATAGAGGATGCCGCCCTTGGGCAACGGCAGCAGATAGGGCTCGCTCATGGGTTCCGGGCGCGGATAGCCGTCGCGATAGGCCGTCGCCAGGCGCGCAGCGTCGCTCACCTGGAAGGTGAGGTCCTGGAGGTCGAGCGGCGTGGCCACCTCGCGCCGGACCACGTCCGGAAGGGGCGCGCCGCTGGCGGCCTGCAATACTCCGCCGACCACGTCCAGACCCAGGGAATAGCGCCAGGCGCTACCTGGTGGGAAGTCCAGGGGGACGCCGGCCAGGCGGCGCAGATTGTCCTCCAGGGTGAGGGTGGCGCCGTCGAGACCGTCGGATACCCCGGCGCGATGGTAGGGGCCGTCCGCGTCCTCGCTGAAGCCGTAGTGCAGCCCGGAGGTGTGGCTCAGCAGTTGCGCCAGGGTGGGTACGGCCGGGGTGCCATCGGCCAGGCGCGTGGTGAAGTAGGGCAGGTAGCGACTCACCGGGGCCTGCAGATCCAGACGGTTCTGATCGGCCAGGCGCAGGGTGGTGACGGCCACCACCGGCTTGGTCAGGGAGGCGAAGCGGAACAGCTGGTCCTCCTGCATGGGGCGCTGGGCTTCACGATCGGCGAAGCCCGCCGCTCGGCGATACACCACCCGGCCATGGCGCGCGATCATCACTACCGTACCCACGATACGCTGCTGAGCGATGGCGCGCTCCAGGATCGGGTCCAGGCGGGCGGCGAGAGCGGCATCCTCGGCCAGGGCGAGGGGGGCGCCGAGGCCCAGGCCCAGGGCACTGGCGAGCAGTAGGGAAGGCATCTGGTTTAAGCTCCTGGCAAACGCCGGTCACGAGACCGGCCAAAAGGAGGAATCCTCGCATGATTCGCGACATTTTGAAGATGGGCGATCCGCGTCTGCTGCGGATCGCCCCGCCGGTAGCCACCGAGCGACTCGGCTCGCCCGAGCTGCGAGAGCTGATCCAGGACATGTTCGACACCATGGCCGCTGCCGGTGGCGTGGGCCTGGCCGCGCCGCAGATCGGCGAGAACCTGCAATTGATGGTGTTCGGCTTCGAGCGCAACGCTCGCTATCCAGAAGCGCCACCCGTTCCCCGGCAGGCCCTGCTCAATCCGCGGATCGAGGTGCTGGACGCCACGGAGGAGCTGGGCTGGGAAGGCTGCCTGTCCATTCCCGGACTACGCGGCGAGGTACCACGGGCGCGGCGTATCCGTTATCAGGGCGTGGACAGCGACGGTCGACCGGTGGACCAGGAGGCCGAGGGCTTCCATGCGCGGGTGGTCCTGCACGAGTACGATCACCTGATCGGCCGTCTCTATCCGTCGCGGATCCAGGACTTCGCCCGTTTCGGCTTCACTGAGGTGCTGTTTCCGGAACTGGAGCCGGCTGCGCAACGCTAGTGTGGTGTTTCAGAAGTTATCTACACAATTCTGGCGGCGCTTTTTCGGCCTGGGCGGCGTTGCCACTCCTCGCCATAGCCCTGCTATGACTCGTCGCGGCGCCTGGCCCAGTCGGAACGCCGAACCGCCAAAAAATCACTCGCCAATTCTTGCGTGAACTTCTAAAACACCACACTAGCATCCTGGGTGGCGAGCCACCCACGCACGGCTGCGGCCAGGTCGGCGAAGGGCAGGGCGCCATCCAGCGCCTCGGCGTCTTCGATGGGCGCCTGGGCCGAGCGCAGCAACAGGGTCGGCACTGCGGTGATTCCCAGCGCCTCGGCGCGATCCTCGGCGTGCAGCACCAGGTCACTGTAGTCACCCGCCACGAGGCTGTGCTCCAGGTCCTGGGCATCCAGCCCGACGCGACGCGCCAGGTCGGTGAGCACCGCCAGGTCGCCGATATCCCGTCCCTCTTCGAAGAAGGCCTGGAACACCGCGAGGTGGAAGGCTTCGAAGCGGTCGTGCTCGCGGGCGAATTCCGCCGCTTCCAGGGCCAGGCGACTGCGCGGCTGTATCGGGGGCAGGCGCAGCACCATGCCGTACTCGGCCGCCAGCGGATAGACGGCGCGATCCCAGGTCCTTCGCAGGTAATCGCCTGCGGGATCGAGGGGCGGAGTGGGTTCGGGACGTAGTTCGAAGGCATGCCACTCGATGGCGATTCGGTCGCCGAATTCCTCCTGCAGGCGCGCCAGCTGGGGGAGTTCCAGGTAGCAGAAGGGGCAGACGTAATCGCTCCAGACATCCAGACGAACGCGCGGGGTGGCGGTCATGGCAGTGCTCCGGGAGGGCATCCTGTCGTCCGACCGCGATCCGGGGTGGATGTTCGCTGAATAGGGCGATATCCGTAGCGGATCGCCGAACAGATCCCTGCCGTGCCAAGCGCGTGTCTTCCTGCTGGCGTCCCGGCGCCCCCGGCAAGGCTTCACATTCGGAAAAGAAAAGCCCGGCTCCGCTACCGGGAATGCGTGGCGAGCCTCGTTCCAGAGACCTCCGCTGAACCTGTGGCTGCCCTCGGGTTCGTATGCGGGCAGCTTTTCCTTCAGGCGATAAGGGATATCAACGTGGGTTTCATCGACCGCAAAGTGACCTTCCTTCGACAGACCTTTACCTATGTCGGCTGGTCGGTGTTCTGGCTACTGCTCTGGGACATCGCCGTGACCGTCGACTACATGATCTTCGTCGATCACCGCGCCCAGCTGCCCAGTATCCCGCTGACCCTGATCGGCTCGGCGCTCATCGTGCTCACCAGCTTCCGCAACACCAGTGCCTACCAGCGCTGGTGGGAGGCGCGCACCCTCTGGGGCGGCATGGTCAACAGTTCGCGCAGCTTCGGCCGACAGGTGCTGACGCTGATCGACGATGGCGACGAGGAATTCAACGCCCTCAAGACGGTGCTGATCGAGCGCCACCTCGCCTATGTGCGCTGCCTGGCCTGCCAGCTCAGCGGCGATTCGCTGCCCAAGGAGGTCCGCAACTACCTGGGCAAGGAGGAGTGGGCGATGCGCAAGGAAACCAACAATTTCGCCAACGCCATCCTGAGTGGCTCGGCCAGCCTCATCGCCCTGGAGTATCGCGCGGGGCGGCTGGACAGCATCCGCCTGGAGCGCCTGGAGGCGACCTTTGTCGACATGTCCAACTGGCAGGGCGGCATGGAACGTATCGCCAACACCCCCTTGCCCTATCCCTACGTCAACTTCCCGCGATTGTTCATCTTCCTGTTCTGCGTGCTGATGCCCATCGGCCTGGTGGAGAGCCTGGAGTGGTACACGCCGCTGGCGTCCACCGTGGTGGGCTTCATGTTCCTGGCCCTGGAGAAGGTCGGCACCGATCTGCAGAGCCCGTTCCAGCGCAGTCGCCACCAGATCACCATGGGCACCATCTGCACCACCATCGAGGGCAATCTGCGGACGATGCTGCGCGATGCCCGCGGTGGCTACGCCTCGGTCACTGAGATTGTTCGAGACTGTCGGACGTTATCAGACGAAAAGGAATCCAGCTGACGTGCTCCGATACCGGTTGACCCTGGGCCATGGCGAGCGCCACGTCGACGGCCGTGCCACCCTGGCCCTTGGCATCCTGCAGCACGGTCACCGCCAGCTTGCCGGAGCGCAGCTCCTGTAGTGCCTCGGGGGTGGCGTCGATGCCACCGATGAGCGCGTCCTTGGGATTCTTGCCCGCCTTTTCGAGTGCGCGAATGGCGCCCAGGGCCATCTCGTCGTTGTTGGCGGCGATGATGTCGAAGGCCATGCCCTTCTTCAGCCAAGCGGTGACGGCATCGGTCGCCTGGTTGCGCTCCCAGTTGGCGGTGGTCTTCTGCACCACCTGCATCTCGGGATACTTGGCCACCACCTTCTCCACGTCCTCGGTACGCATCCGCGAGGAGGGATTGTCGGGATCGCCCACCAGGATCGCGACCTTGCCACGGTAGTGCGCCCGCCGCGCCAGCTCTTCCATCTGCAGGGTGCCGGATTCCAGCTCGTTGGAACCGACATAGGCGGCCTTGGCTGGCCATTGCTCGGGCAGGTACTGGCGATTGAGCAACACGATGGGAATGCCGGCAGCCGTCGCCTCGCGCAGGATGTCCGGCGCGGCCTTGATGACGGTCGGCACCACGATCAGGGCATCGACCTTGGCCGCGATCAGGTTCCGTACCTGGCGCTGCTGCAGGACTGGATCGTTGTTGGCATCCATCACGAAGGTATCGGCGCCGAGCTGGCTGGCATGCTGTTCCATGCTGCTGCGCAACAGGTTCTGGAAGTTGTCGCTCTTGGCGCTGGCGATACCGATCAGGGGTGTCGCCCCCAGGGTCGGGACCAGCCAGGTACTGGCGAAGAGGGCGACGAGCAGGGAGCTGAAACGGATAGGAGTCATGGCGAGGTCCCTTCAGACAGTGAAACGATGCAGGAGTTGGCGTTGTCCCTGGGCCATCCGCGCCAGACCGTCGCTGCTGCGTGCGGTGTCGTCCGCGCCCTGGGCCACCTGGGTGGCTGCGGTGCTGATATGCACCATCATGCGGCTGGTTTCCTGCACCGTGGTGCTCTGCTGTTCGGTGGCGGTCGCGATCTGCACGTTCATCTCGCGGATGGTCGCCACCGCCTCGCTCATCACCTGTAGTGCCTGCTGGGAGCCGGAGGCGCGCTGCACGCAGTCGTCCGACAGCGCCTGACTGGTTCCCATGACGCTGACCACCGACTGAATCTTCTGCTGCATTTGCTCGATCATCTGCTGGATCTCGCTGGTGGAGCCCTGGGTCCGGCTGGCCAGGGAACGAACCTCGTCCGCCACCACAGCGAAGCCACGGCCCTGCTCGCCGGCGCGGGCCGCCTCGATGGCGGCATTGAGGGCCAGCAGGTTGGTCTGTTCGGCGATGGTACGAATGGCATCGACGATGCCGTCGATGCTCTGGCCATACCCCTGCAGCTCATGGGTGGCGCCGGTCGCCCGCTGGATCTGTTCAGCCTGCTGCTGGATGCCGCTGATGGTATCGCTGACCGCTGCCTGTACGCGCTGGGTGAGGCCGAGCGTCTGGTCGACCGCCTCGCGGGTTTCGTGGGCGCGCCGGGCGACTTCCTGGACGGTGCTTTCCATCTGGGTCATCGCCGAGGACGTCGACTCCAGGTGCTGGGTCTGAGCCTCCACCGCCGCCGTGGTGCGGCTGCTGACGGCCGCGTTCGTGTCGGCGGTACTCGCCAGGTCATCGGCGGATCGGGTCAGCTCGCCGAAGGTACCCCGCAGCATCTCGGTGAGTTCGTTGAGATAGCCGCCCAAATCGCCGAATTCATCCCGGCTGCCGGTATCGAAGCGAACCCGTAGATCGCCAGCGGTGACCTGGCGCAGGGCTTCGCGGAAGCGCCGTAGCGGACGACGCAGGCCGCGCGCCACCCACAGGCCGATCAACAGGGCCGCGGCCACTGCGGCGGCGCTGGCGATCAGCAGCACCAGGCGGCTGCTGTGCACGGTCGCATCGGTGTCCTGCTTGCTCTGGGATGCCATGTCCACGGCCTGGGTACTGAGTTCACCCAGCTTTGCCAACACGGCGTTCAGTGCCTGCTCGGTGCTCTGGCGCTGGGCGTTCAGGCGGGTCTGCATGGCGTCCTGCTGGCGGTAGGCCTGATAGAGCCCGTCCGGGGCTTCGAGATCGTGCAGCAGGCCGGTGACCATCACCCCGACATAGCGGGCCGTCCGCGGGTCGACCACGGCCAGAGCCTTGAGACGGTCGCGGATCACGTCGGTCTGCCCGGTGAGGGTACGATCCAGCTGGGTCTGGTCCGGCTTGGTCGCCTGGGTGGCGAAGCCACCATAGGCCTTGGCCGTTTCCACCAGCAGCAGTTCGGCCAGGCGCGCCGCTTCGGCACCTTCGGTAGCCTTCTGCCGCGCGGCATAACCTTGCAGGTAGCGCGTCAGGCGATCACCTTCGACGGTGGCATAGCCTTGCAGTGTCAGGACCTTGTCCTGTGCCGCCAAGGCCTCCTGCTGCAACCGTGCCAGTTGACGGCCCTGGTCTGCATAGGCCTGGCCCAGTTGTTTTTCCTGTTGCAGGGTAGCAGCCAGTTGCGGATAGCCTTCGAGCAACGCCGGAATCTGGCTGAGCGCCTCTTCGTAGCGCTTGATCTGCTCATCGAAGGTCTTGAGGGAGACGGCTACCTGAGCTTCGCTCCGGACGGCCAGTAGGCTGAGGATAGCCTGGTTGGCGCTGAGAATGCGCACCCCGAGTTCACTGGTGGTGCGGCCGAGAGGGGCGGACTGGTTGGTGATGACCGCGAGGCGATCCTGGATCGAGGCGGTACTGCGGTAGCTGACCGCGACGATGCCGAGCAGTACCAGAAGCAAGAGGCCGAAACCGCCGGCGACACGTTGCAGGATTGTCATTGTGTTATCCCCGGAGTGAAAGGTCCGCGGGATTCGAGCGGATCGAGAAAGCGGCTACAGTCGCTTCCATCGACCTACCCTGGACACAACCCGCCACCAGGCTATCGGCAGCTCTGGGGCGGGCTTTAGAACGGTTTTACAAAAAGTTTCTTGGGGCGGATGGCGTCACTTGAAGTCCCATTGCATCTGGGCGGGAATGCTGATGTCGCGCGAGGAGTTCACGCAGACGTCCAGGTAGTCGGTGAAGCGGGGCGGGGCGGCGATGCCTTCCTCCAGCAGACGCTGGTTGTCGAACAGGTAATTGAGGTCGGCGAAGCCACCGTAGAGCTTCAGGGCACGCAGCACCAGGCGCGGGTTGGCCGGGCCGATGCGCTCGTTGAAGTCCGCGGCAAGCTCCTTGAGGTCGGCGCTGTCCACCTGGCGATAGCGTTCGCCCACCGGGGCATCGCCCATGGCGCCGGCATAGGCCTGGTCGATCTCACCGAAGGTGCAGGCACCGGCGTGCCCGGCGGAGATGTGATAGAGGCTATGGTTGAGCGCGGGCTTCAGGGCCAGCTCCACCAGCGCCTCGGCGCAATAGTCCACCGGGATGACGTCGATCTGCTCGTCGAGGCCGCAGGTGAAGCGCTCCAGGGCGAAGCCCATGCGGAACACCCAGAAGATGCTGCCCGAGGCCTTGCAGCCTGAGCGGCGATGGCCGACCACGATGGACGGCCGGGCGACCACCAGCGGCAGGTGCGGCAGTTCGTTGCGCAGCTTCAGCTCGATGGCGGCCTTGGAGGCGGTGTAGTCCACCAGCTGCTGCTCGGGTTCCGGGAAGTCCCAGGTCTCGGCGACCGGCGACTGGCGCTGGGGGCCACAGGCCATGGCGGTGCTCACGTGCAGGAAGCGCTTCAGGCGCCTGGACTGGGCGCACGCCTCGGCGAGGGCGAAGGTGCCATCGACGTTGACTGGCCAGATCTTCGGGTTACGCGAGAAGGAGGCCACTGCCGCGCAGTTGATGACCTCATCCAGCACCGTCAGCTGCGGCAGGGCCGCTTCGATCCACCGGGTGTCCAGCAGGTCGCCGCAGATGATCTGCTCGGGCTGCAGCAGCGCGGCCAGGCGTTCGTCGACATCGTGCATCCGCAGATTCTGCAGGAGGCGCTCCAGGCCTTCCGCCTGGTTGGCCGCGCGGATCAGGAACCTCAGCCCCTCGACGTGGCCCAGCTCCAGTAGGCGCTGGGTGACGGCGCCGCCGAGAAAGCCGGTAGCACCGGTGACGAGGATGCGACGCGGCGCGGGGGTGAACTGGATCGAGGAGGAGACAAGCGACATGGCAGAGGCCCTGGTTGGGGTGAACGTGGGCCAACCTTAAGGCGTGACGCTGAAGGAATTATTAAGGCCGGGGAACCCCTTGAGGCTGACGTCTTTCTAGATGCCAATCCTCACCGACCGCCACCTGCCTGGAGACCACCATGGAATTGCCCGTTCATGACCTGACGACCCTTTTCGAACAGTTGGGCCTCGATTCGGACCCTGCCAGCATCGATGCCTTCATCGCCAGCCACTCCCCGCTGCCGCAAGAGGTGAAGGTCTCGGAGGCCGATTTCTGGTCACCCGCGCAGAAGGCCTTCCTGAAGGACGAAATCATGGAGGACGCCGACTGGGCACCGATCGTCGACGAGCTGAACGTCCGCCTGCATCGCCGGGACTAATCAGAGGGGCAGGATTTCCTTCCTCGTCATTTCGCCAAGCATCGCCCGGAGAAGCGCCATGAACGCCGTATTCGCCCAACAACAGCCCCAGGATCCGCCCGTCGACGACGAAGACGAGGTGAGCGAAGAGCAGCTCGACGAATCCGTCGAGGAAACCTTTCCTGCCAGCGATCCGATTTCACCCTGATGATTTCTTGGCGCCGTTCTCACGGCGCTTTTTCTACCCTTGATCCTGCTTTCCGGCACATTCGTCGTACGAGCCCGCCCCGGTGATCAGCAGCCAGCCCTGCGGCTGCTAAGGTGAAGGCGTCGCAACCGCACCACTCGTGTGCTGGCGTGCGACCTGATGGACCGTCAATCGCAGGGATTCCCATGACCAAACGCTTCTTCGCTACCCTGGCCGCTGTGCTGCTCGGTGGTGCCGCCTGGCCGGTGCTGGCCGATCCCGTCGTCATCAAGTTCGCCCACGTGGTGAATGACGACACTCCGAAGGGCCGTGGCGCCCTGCAGTTCCAGAAGCTCGTGCAGGAGCGGCTGGGTGGGCAGGTGAAGATCGAGGTCTATCCCAACTCCACCCTGGTGGGCGATGCCGACGAACTCGAAGCCCTGAAAGCCAACAAGGTGCAGTTGCTCGCGCCTTCGGTGTCCAAGCTCAATGGCCTGGCCAAGGGGCTGCAGGTCTACGATCTTCCCTATCTGTTCGACAACCTGGAAGCGGTCAAGCGCTTCCAGCGCCGCGACAAGAGCCGCGAGTTGCTCGGCAGCCTGGTGGCACACGGTATCACCGGGCTCGGTTATTGGAACAACGGCGGTCGGCAGCTTTCCGCAACCCGCGACATCCGGACCCCGGCCGACCTCAAGGGACTGGCCTTCCGCGTCGAGTCTTCCGACGTCCTCGCCGCCTATTTCCAGCAGTTGGGTGCTCAGGCGGTCAAGCTGCCGTTCGCCCAGGTCTACGGAGCGCTGCAGAGTGGCAAGGTGCAGGGCGCGGAGAATCCCTGGTCCAATCTGCTGGGGCAGAAGCTCAACACCGTCCAACCCTATATCGTCGAAGACAACCACAGCTTCCTGACCTACATGGTCATCACCAATACCAACTTCTGGAATGGCTTGCCGTTCGGGATTCGGGCGGAGCTGGAAGCCATCCTCGACGAGGTGACGCTCTCGGTGAACCGCGATGCGGAAGCCATCAACGCCAAGGCCCGCGAGCGCGTGGTGGCCGCCAACACCAGCAAGATCCTGGTGCAGACACCGGCCGAGCGCGAAGCCTGGCGAGCGGCCGTGGCGCCGTTGATCAAGAGATACGAAAGCGAGGTGGGCAGCGATGTGCTGCGGGCGGCCGAGGCGACCAATCGGCGCTGAGATTGCACGGGCGTCCACCCACGATTTACGGCAAACTGGCACGGCGTCATCCTGACAACAAGAGGAATAGCCGTGCAGCACGCGGTCATCAGCGGTAGTGGGCTCTATACGCCGTCCGAAAGCATCTCCAACGACGAACTGGTTGCCTCTTTCAACCAGTGGGCTGGCCAGTGGAATGCCGAGCATGCCGAAGCCATCGCCCAGGGCACCCTGGCCCCCCAGCCGGAGTCCAGTGCCGCCTTCATCGAGAAGGCCTCCGGCATCCGCAGTCGCCATGTGGTCGACAAGGCCGGCATCCTCGACCCGGCGCGCATGGTGCCGCGCATCCCCGAGCGCAGCAACGACGAGCCTTCGATCCTCTGCGAGATGGGCGTCGCCGCGGCCCGTGAGGCCCTGGCACGTGCCGGGCGTACCGCTGCCGACATCGACGGCGTCATCGTGGCCTGCTCCAACCTGCAGCGCCCCTATCCGGCGGTGGCCATCGAGGTCCAGGCCGCCCTCGGCATCCAGGGCTACGGCTTCGACATGAACGTCGCCTGTTCCTCGGCGACCTTCGGTCTGCAGACCGCCGCCAACGCCGTGCAACTGGGTCAGGCCCGGGCAGTGCTGGTGATAGATCCGGAAATCTGCACCGGTCACCTGAATTTTCGCGACCGCGACAGCCACTTCATCTTCGGCGACGCCGCCACCGCCCTGGTGGTGGAGCGCGCCGACCAGGCGACCTCGACGCACCGCTTCGAGATCCTCGGCACGCGCCTCTTCACCCAGTTCTCCAACAACATCCGCAACAACTTCGGCTTCCTCAACCGGGCGGCGGAGGAGGGCATGACCAATCCGGACAAGCTGTTCGTCCAGGAAGGCCGCAAGGTATTCAAGGAGGTCTGCCCCCTGGTAGCCGAGTTGATCGCCAATCACCTGGCCGACCTGGACATTCCGGTGGAGCGGGTCTCGCGTTTCTGGCTGCACCAGGCCAACCTGGCGATGAACCACCTGATCGTCAAGCGTCTGCTGGGGCGCGAGCCCGAGGCCGGCGAGGCGCCGGTCATCCTGGATGCCTACGGCAATACCAGCTCGGCCGGCTCCGTCATCGCTCTGCATCTGCATCATGAGGACCTGGCCAGCGGCAGCCTGGGGGTGCTCAGTTCCTTCGGCGCCGGTTATTCCATCGGCAGCGTGGTATTGCGCAAGGTCTGATCGGCGGCAGGAGTCTTCCCGGCCGACCGTTGTCGGACCTGGGAAGACGTCTGCGAGAAATAGGGAGGCCACGTGCAGCCAGGACACCTGCTCAGGGTACAGCTGCGACAGCTGCGCCCCACCCAGCCCGCCATCGGTCACGACCAGGTGCTGTACAAGCTCGGCAAGTACGCCAGCGACCGGCGCAAGCTGTTCGACGACTACTGCGAAGCCAACGGCCAGCATCTGAGCGGTGGCTTCCAGCCCGCCACCACCTTGCGCTCGGCGGATGACAGCCTGGGCGCCCGGCCACCCGGCAGCTATCCGGACGAGATGAAGACCGTCGTCATCGGGCCAGGGCAGCAGCCCTATCTCACCGATGGTCATCACACCTTTTCCGCCTTCTGGGAGCAGCCCGGGGGTGGTCCCGACACCTGGGTCTGGGTGCGGGTGACCGACGACTTCAGCCAGAGCGCCAGCCCGGCGGAGTTCTGGATTCGCCTACTCGACGAGCGCAAGGCCTGGCTCAAGGATCCCCAGGGCCGACCGATCCTCCCCGAGCAGTTGCCGCTGTCCCTCGGCCTCACCGCCATGGCGAACGATCCCTACCGGGCCCTGGTGTATTTCACCCGGCAGATCGGCTACGACAAGCCGCGCACGCCCGACGGCCGCGTCCTACCGTCGGAATTCCTCGAGTTCTACTGGGCCGAGTGGCTGCGCATGCTGCTGCCGCTGCAGGACTACGACCTGAACGACCGCAAGAGCTACGCCAGGGCCGTGGAGCAGGCCGCCAGGCTGATGGTGGCCAATCCCGGCATGGTGATCGGCAGCTCGGGGCGGACGGCGCTGGAAATGGGTGCCTATCGCGCCTTGGACAAGAAGGTCCTGCGCAAGCTGTCGGCGAGCGACGGCAAGTTCGCCTATCTGTTGGCCGCCCGTGCCCAACGTGCGGCCCTGTCCCGGGCGATTTGAGCGGAGCGGGGCATAAGTGTCTGTTACTAGCAGCTTTTTTGCTTTTTGGTGTTGACAGTCAAGGCGAGGCCTCTTAACATGCGCCCCGTCCTGACCGACGGGGCTATAGCTCAGCTGGGAGAGCGCTTGCATGGCATGCAAGAGGTCGACGGTTCGATCCCGTCTAGCTCCACCAAATTTCGGTTTCGCCTGCGGGGGAAATCGGTAGAAGGTTTCGTCCCCTTCGTCTAGTGGCCTAGGACACCGCCCTTTCACGGCGGTAACAGGGGTTCGAGTCCCCTAGGGGACGCCATATCAGTCACGTATCCCAGGCGTGGCGAACGTTGTACGCGGGGCTATAGCTCAGCTGGGAGAGCGCTTGCATGGCATGCAAGAGGTCGACGGTTCGATCCCGTCTAGCTCCACCAAATTCGCGATCCGCAAGGGTCGCACCAGGGTAACGTCCCCTTCGTCTAGTGGCCTAGGACACCGCCCTTTCACGGCGGTAACAGGGGTTCGAGTCCCCTAGGGGACGCCATATCGGTCACGCAGCCCAGGCGTGGCAAGATGCTGTACTTGGGGCTATAGCTCAGCTGGGAGAGCGCTTGCATGGCATGCAAGAGGTCGACGGTTCGATCCCGTCTAGCTCCACCAAATTCGTGATTCGCAAGGATCGCACCAGGGTAACGTCCCCTTCGTCTAGTGGCCTAGGACACCGCCCTTTCACGGCGGTAACAGGGGTTCGAGTCCCCTAGGGGACGCCACAATCGAAAGAAACCGCCTCATGGCGGTTTTTTTTCGTCCGCACGAAAGCCAGCCGTCAGGGTCTTTCCCAGGTGCCCATCGCGGCGCTTAACTGTGTTAGACCTGTATGCCGAGTCCAAGCAAGGGGAGTGGGATGATCGTCGAATATCTCTACAGCCTGGCCCAGGTACCTGCGGCACAATGGAACGGCTTGCTGGCGGACGACCAGCCTTTTCTGCGCCATGAATTCCTCGCCACCCTTGAGGAGAGCGGCAGCCTGGGGCAGGGGACTGGCTGGCAGCCGGCGCACCAGATCCTCAAGGATGGCCAGGGCCGACTGCTCGCCGCGATGCCGGCCTATCTCAAGCTGCACTCCTACGGCGAGTACGTCTTCGACTGGGCCTGGGCCGATGCCTGCCGCCGCGCCGGGATCGACTACTATCCCAAGCTGCTGGCCGCCGTGCCTTTCTCGCCGGTACAGGGCGCGCGCCTACTGGGCGAGCCGGGCGCCTGCGCGACCCTGCTCGACGCCACTACGGGTAGCCTGGCCGATCTCGAGCTGTCCAGCCTGCACGTCAACTTCACCGATCCGAAGGCTGATGCCCTGCTGCAGGCGCGCGAGGGCTGGCTGGCTCGTATCGGCTGTCAATTTCACTGGCACAATCGCGGCTACCGCGATTACGCCGATTTCCTCACGGCCTTGACCTCGCGCAAGCGCAAGCAGTTGCGCAAGGAGCGCGATCAGGTGGCTGGCCTGGGCGTGAGCTTCGACTGGCGCACGGGGAGCGAGCTGAGCGAGGCGGAGTGGGATTTCGTCTATGCCTGCTACGCCAATACCTACGAGGTGCGTGGTCAGGACCCCTACCTGACGCGGGCCTTCTTCAGCCTGCTGGCCGAACGCCTGCCGCAGGCCATCCGCGTGGTGCTCGTCCAGCAAGGCAGCCGGCCGGTGGCCATGGCCTTCTATCTCAAGGACGACACGACCCTCTATGGCCGTTACTGGGGTTTCCTGCAGGAATTCGACTGCCTGCATTTCGAGACCTGCTTCTACCAGGGCATCGAATACGCCATCGCCGAAGGGCTGCAGCGCTTCGACGCTGGCGCCCAGGGCGAGCACAAGCTGATCCGCGGCTTCGAGCCGACCCTGACCCGCTCCTGGCACTACCTGGTGCATCCCGGCCTGCGAGCGGCGGTGGCGGAGTTTCTCGACCAGGAGCGCGCCGGGGTCCGGGCCTATGCGCGGCAGGCCGCCGAGGCCTTGCCCTATCGCCAGGAGGATGGCGCGACCCCATGCTGAACTACCTCTGGTTCCTGTTGGCTGCGCTGTTCGAGATCGCCGGCTGCTATGCCTTCTGGCTCTGGCTACGGCTTGATCGTAGCCCCTGGTGGATAGCCCCGGGTCTTGCCAGCCTGGTGCTATTCGCCCTACTGCTCACGCGAATCGAGGCGGCCTACGCCGGGCGTGCCTATGCCGCCTACGGCGGTATCTATGTGGTGGCGTCCCTGGGCTGGTTGGCGCTCGTCGAGCGCACCCGGCCGACCTGGACGGACCTGGCCGGCGGACTGTTGTGCGTGGCGGGAGCGCTGGTGATCCTGTTGGTGCCGCGTGGCAGCACCTAGTCAGGACGCTTCTCAGTCGTCCAGCAACTCCCGCGGCACGTCGCGGCGCAGGACCAATTGGCAGAGGGCGCTGTCCGGATCGAAGAGGATCACCGCCTCACCACTTTCCAGGGCGCGACGGGCGCGTTGGGTGCGGGTCGCGAGAGGCGTGTCGTCGCCGTTGTCCGTACCGTCGCGGGTGACGAAGTCTTCCAGCAGATTGTCGAGGGTGGCGGCGGCGAGTTGGTCGTGGGGAATGATCATCGAGAGGAGCCTGGGAAAAGGCGCCCAGGATACCCCAGGCGCCATATACGAGCGCTATTTGCTACCGTCGCCGACGACCTCTTCCAAGGGCGGCAACTGCGTCTGATTGTCCAGATGAGTATCTTCGGGCAGCAATTGGTGGCCGAAGCGCTCCAGGGAGCTGTCGGCGGGCTGGGCATCGCTGTCGAACACCGGCGGACTGAGGATGTAGCCGGTCAACAACTGGCTCAGCGCGGCCAGACTGAGGATATGGGTGCGCTCGTAACCATGGGTCGCGTCGCAGCCGAAGGCCAGCAGGGCGACCCGTACGTCCTGCCCGGAGCTGATCGCCGAGTGGGCATCGCTGTAGTAATAGCGGAACAGGTCGCGCCGTACCGGGATATCGTTGCGCTCGGCCAGCCGCAGCAGGTGCCGCGACAGATGATAGTCGTAGGGCCCCGCGGAATCCTGCATGGCCACGCTGACGCGATGCTCGTCGGAGCGTTGCCCCGGGGCCACCGGGGCGATGTCGATGCCGACGAATTCGCTGACGTCCCAGGGCAGGGCGCCGGCCGCGCCCGAGCCGACTTCCTCGGTGATGGTGAACAGCGGATGGCAGTCGATCGGCGGCGTCTGGCCGGATTCCTTGAGCATCTTCAGCGCGGTGAGCAGGGCGGCGACGCCGGCCTTGTCATCGAGATGGCGCGAGCTGATGTAGCCGCTGTCGGTGAATTCCGGCAGCGGATCGAAGGCGACGAAATCGCCGATCTGCACGCCCAGTTTCTCCGTCTCGTGGCGACTTTTGGTCACGGCGTCCAGGCGCAATTCGATGTGGTCCCAGCTCACCGGCATCTTGTCGATCTCGGTGTTGAAGGCGTGGCCTGAGGCCAGTAACGGCAGCACGCTGCCCCTCAGGGTGCCATCGTCGGTGAACAGGCTGACGCGGCTGCCTTCGGCGAAGCGGCTCGACCAATGGCCCACGGCCGCCAGGCCCAGGCGGCCGTTGTCCTTGATCTCGCGGACGATGGCGCCGATGGTGTCCAGATGCGCGGAGACCGCGCGATCCGGACTTTCCTTGTGGCCCTTGAGGGTGGCGCGGATGGTGCCGCGGCGGGTCAGCTCGAAGGGAATGTCCAGTTCGTTGAGCCGCTCGGCGACGTACATGACGATGGTGTCGGTGAAGCCGGTGGGACTGGGGATCGCCAGCATGTCCAGCAGGACCTTGCGCAGGTAATCCAGATCCGGTTCGGGTAGTCGAGTCATAGGGGAACCTCCCGGGACAGCGGGAACAGCAGGTCGATGAAGCGTTCGGCAGTGGGGCGGGGCTCATGATTGGCCAGGCCCGGCCTTTCGTTGGCTTCGATGATGACGTAGTCGGGCGAGTCGGCGGCGGGGACCAGCAGGTCCATGCCGGTGACCGGGATGTCCAGTGCCCGGGCCGCCTGGATGGCGGCATCGGCCAGCACCGGATGGAGAATGTCGGTGACGTCTTCGAGAATGCCGCCGGTGTGCAGGTTGGCGGTCTTGCGGACCGCCAGGTGGGTACCCGCGGGCAGCACGCTGTCCCAATCATGGCCGGCACCACGGATGGCCCGCTCGGTTTCCTCGTCCATGGGAATCCGCGACTCGCCGCCGGTAGCAGCCATGCGCCGACGACTCTGGGCTTCGATCAGTTCCCTGACGCTGTGCTGGCCGTCGCCGACGATTTCCGCCGGCCGGCGGATAGCCGCCGCCACTACCTCGTGGCCGATCACCACCAACCGCAGGTCGAGACCCTGGTGAAAGCTTTCCAGCAAAACGCGGTCATCATGGCGGCGAGCGGCCTGGATGGCGACGGCGAGGTGCTCGGCGTCACGGATATCCACGGCCACGCCCTTGCCTTGCTCACCGTTGACCGGCTTGACCACCAGGGCGCCATGCTGCTCCAGGAAGGCGACGTTCTCTTCGTCACTGCCTGCCAGCCGTTGCTCCGGCACCCGCAGCCCGGCGCGGGCCAGGGTGCGGCTGGTCAGCACCTTGTCGGCGCAGAGGGTCATGGTGACGGCGGAGGTGAGGTCGGTGAGGGATTCGCGGCAGCGGATGCGTCGGTTGCCCTGGATCAGCGTGAAGAGGCCGCCTTCGGCGTCGTCCACCTGCACCTCGATGCCGCGCCTCAGGGCTTCGTCGACGATGATCCGGGCGTAGGGATTGAGATCGGCGCCCGGTCCGGGGCCGAGGAACAGTGTCTGGTTGATGCCGTTCTTGCACTTGATGGCGAAGGTCTGCAGCGGGCGGAAACCCAACTTGTCGTAGAGGCGCTTGGCCTGCTGGTTGTCATGCAGGACCGACAGATCCAGATAGGCCAGGCCACGGCTGGCATAGTGCTCGATCAGATGGCGGACCAGCGCCTCGCCGACGCCAGGGCGACTGCACTCGGGGGAGACGGCCAGACACCAGAGCGAAGAACCACCATCGGGGTCCTGGAAAGCCTTGACATGGTTGAGGCCCATCACCGAGCCGATGATGGCGCCGCTGTCGTCGTCTTCCGCCAGCCAGTAGACCGGCCCGCCCTTGTGTCGGGGCGTCAGCCGTTCGGTATCGACGGGCAGCATGTGGCGCTGCTGGTAGAGGCGGTTGATCTCGCTCCAGTCCTGTTCGGAGCAGGCGCGGCGTATACGAAAGCCGCGATAGATCCGGCGGGCGGGGCGATAGTCGCTGAACCAGAGGCGCAGGGTATCCGAGGGATCGAGGAACAGCTGCTGGGGCGCCTGGGCCAGCACCTGGTGGGGCGCGGCGACGTAGAGGGCGATGTCGCGCTCGCCCGGCGTTTCGGTCAAGAGTTCCTTGGCCAGGCTGGCGGGATCGGGATAGGTATGGCCAATCAGCAGCCGGCCCCAGCCGCAATGCAGGCAGAGCGGCTGGCAGTCGGGGTGGTCGCCTTCCGCCAGGCGTGCTTGCAGGCGTTCGTAGGACGGCGTCTGGGCGCGCTGGAGGCGTTGGTTGTAGCTGGTCGCTTTCATGCGTCTTCCGCCCTTACAGTCCGTGCTCGCTCAGCCAAAGGTTGAGCGCTGCCAATTGCCAGAGCTTGGAGCCGCGCAGGGGCGTGATGCGATCCGCCGGATTGGTCAACAGGCGATCGATCTCGGCGGTCTCGAACAGGCCGCGATCCTGGCTCGGGTCCAGCAGCAGTTCTCGCACCCAGGTGAGGGTGTTGCCTTCCAGGTGCTTGAGGCCCGGCACCGGGAAATAGCCCTTGGGCCGGTCGATCACTTCGTGGGGAATGACCTTGCGCGCCGCGGCCTTGAGCACCTGCTTGCCGCCGTCGCCCAGCTTGAACTCGGCGGGGATGCGCGCCGACAGCTCGGCCAGGCGATAGTCGAGGAAGGGCACCCGGGCTTCGAGCCCCCAGGCCATGGTCATGTTGTCGACCCGCTTGACCGGGTCGTCCACCAGCATCACGGTACTGTCGAGACGCAGCGCCTTGTCGACTCCAGCGCTGGCGCCGGGCTTGGCGAAATGCTGGCGGACGAAGGCCTCGGCCGCGTCTTCCTCGAGCCGCACGCCAGCCTGCACCGTGGCGGCGTACTGGGCGTAGTCCCGGTCGAAGAAGGCGGCACGATAGGCGGCGAAGGGGTCGGCGGCGCCATGCACCTGGGGATACCAGTGATAGCCGGCGAAGAGTTCGTCGGCGCCCTGGCCGCTCTGCACCACCTTGCAGTGCTTGGAGACTTCCCGCGACAGCAGGTAGAAGGCGATGCAGTCATGGCTCACCATCGGCTCGCTCATGGCGGAGAAGGCACGCGGCAACTGCTGGATGATCTCGTCTTCGGCGATGCGCAACTGGCGGTGGCGAGTGCCGTAGTGGTTGGCGATCAGGTCGGAATACTGGAATTCGTCACCGCGCTCGCCGCCGGCATCCTCGAAGCCGATGGAGAAGGTCAGCAGGTCCTTGACGCCCGAGTCGTGCAGCAAGCCGACCAGCAGGCTGGAATCCACGCCGCCGGACAGCAGTACACCTACTTCCCGCGCGGCGCGTTGACGAATCGCCACGGCATCCTTCAGGCCATGCAGGACTCGCTCAGCCCAGTCGTCCAGGGTGAAGCGGCGCTCATCCTCGTGGGGTCCGTAGTCGAGGGTCCACCAGGTTTCCCGCTGCTGCTTGCCGGAGGCGTCGAAGGTCATCCAGGTCGCCGGTGGCAGTTTCTGCACCCCTTGCAGGATGGTGCGTGGGGCCGGGACCACGGCGTGGAAGTTCAAATAGTGGTTGAGAGCGACCGGATCGATGCGGGTATCGATGTCGCCGGCTTCCAGCAGCGCGGGCAGGCTGGAGGCGAATCTCAGGCGCTGGTCGGTGAGGGATAGGTACAGCGGCTTGATCCCCAGCCGGTCCCGGGCGATGAACAGCTGGCCACTGTCACGTTCCCAGATGGCGAAGGCGAACATGCCATTGAGCTTGGGCAGCATGTCCTTCCCCCAGGCGTGATAGGCCTTGAGCAGGATTTCGGTGTCGCCGCCAGAGTGGAAGCGATAGCCCTTGGCTTCCAGCTCGCTACGCAGCTCCGGATAGTTGTAGATGGCGCCGTTGAACACCATGGCCAGGCCCAGTTCCGGCTCGATCATGGGTTGGCCCGAGGCTTCCGCCAGATCCATGATCTTCAGCCGCCGATGGCCCAGGGCGACCGGTCCCTGGCTGTGGAAGCCCCAGGCGTCGGGGCCACGCTGGTCCAGGCGATGGGTGATGCGCTCCACCGCGCTCAGGGCTGCGGGTTGATGATCGAAACGAAGCTCTCCGGCGATGCCGCACATGGTTCTGTGCCTCTTGAATCCTTGGGATGCGGCGCATCGAATCCAGTCCCGGATCCGGCGTGCGCATCCAATGCGTGTGGACTTCTCGGAGTCCTTGAGAAGCCAATGCAGGGCTTTGGCGTGCCGCCAGCGGCCGGAGGAGGGCAGTCTGCCCGAAGCCATCGGCCTGGCCGCACGCATCGATCGGCGACGGGTCTCATGGAAAGTGGAGATGCCGCCAGTCAGGGCCTCAGGTTACGAGCCCCTGGCGCGGCGGATGGTTCCATGGCACGGGCCAGGGCTGTCGCAGACGTCACAGCCCGGGCTGCAAGAGATTCAAATATATGTTATAATGTATCTTTATTGGGTGCGCCGAGGACATTCCGTCACAGGTGCCCAAAGCAGGAGACGCAACATGAAACCCGGTATCCATCCCAACTATCGTCCGGTGCTGTTCCACGACACCACTTCGGACACCTACTTCCTGATCCGTTCCACCGCCGAGAGCGACCGTACCCAGGAGTATGAAGGCCAGACCTACCCCTACATCAGTCTCGACGTGTCCAGCGCCTCCCACCCCATCTACACCGGCGAGCAGCGCCAGATGAAGGTCGAAGGCCGCGTCTCGAGCTTCAACAAGAGGTTCGCCGGCTTCCCGGGCGGCAACAGCAAGTAAGCCCCAACGGCAGCGCGCCGGCTCAGCGCGCGCTGCTGACCCCTTCCAGGGTCGCGAAGGAGGTGTCCTTGGCCGTCAGCAGGAAATCCTGCATGAAGGGCGCCTCCAGCATGTCCTCACGGATCGCCGCATAGAGCGTCGCATAGAGCCCTTTCTCTCCCAGTCGGCGCGCTGTCACGTAGCCGCGCGAGCTGTATTCGTGGATCGCCCAGTTGGGCAGGCAGCAGACACCACGGCCCGACGCTACCAGTTGCAGCATCATCACCGTCATCTCCGCCGTGCGTATCGACAGCGGTTCGACGTCCGCCGGATCGAGGAAGCGGGTGAAGATATCCAACCGGTCGCGCTCCACTGGATAGGTGATCTGGGTCTCCTGGGCGAGATCCTCGGGCACGATATAGGGACGCTGCGCCAGGGGATGCTGGTTGGCCACCGCCAACAGGGCTTCGTAGGTGAACAGCGGTACATAGGTGACGCCCGAGAGGTCCACCGGATCGGCTGTGACCACCAGGTCCAGATCGCCCCGCGCCAACGCCGGCAGGGGGGCAAAGGAGAAGCCCGACGCCAAGTCCAACTCCACTTCCGGCCAGGAATCGCGGAATTGGTCGATGGTGGGCATCAGCCATTGAAAGCAGCTGTGGCATTCGATGGCCATGTGCAGCCGACCCGCCGTTCCCCCCACCAGCCGTGCCAGATCCCGTTCCGCACTGCGCAGGTGCGGTAGTACCGCATCGGCGGTCTGCAGCAGGCGCAGGCCGGCACTGGTGAAGCGGATGGGTTTGGTTTTGCGGATGAACAGCGGGGTGCCCAGGCGCTCTTCCAGTTCCTTGAACTGGTGGGAAAGGGCGGACTGTGTCAGGTGCAAGCGTTCCGCAGCTTCCACCAGGCTGGAGGATTCGCGCAGGGCGTGCAGGGTTTTCAGGTGACGGAGTTCGAACATGGCTGGGGCACGGGCACTAAAGGCCCATCATGAACGCTTTTCATGTTGCTGCCTATGCCCTCTGGGTGCCACCGTCCCAGGTACGCCAATCGCGCAGCGGTCCGGGACGTCGGTGGACGCCCCGGCCAGTACTGCCAGCGATCAAGCGGCGTTGCTGCCCTTGTCTGCCTGGATCAGCGGAGCGGAGTGGGCGAGAAAATTCTCCAGCGCCGACCGCTCGGCCGCAGTGAAGGTCAGGCCCAGCTTGGTACGGCGCCAGAGGATATCATCGGCGCTGGTTACCCATTCGTGACGCTGCAAGTATTCCACCTCGCGAACGTACAGGTCGGCACCCAGGACGGTACCTAGCTCGTCCACCGAGCGGGCATCGCCGAGCAGCGTCCAGACCCGGCTGCCGTAGGTAGTCGCCCAACGCTGTGCCAGGGCGGGTGTCAGGCCGCTGACCTTCTCCAGCAGTTCGCGAGTGAGGGCCTGGGGGGTGGTCATGGCCTCGCCGCCGGGCAGTGGCTCTACCGCCGTCCAGCTGCCACCCAGGGCTGGGAAGTAAGGCTGCAACTGAGCCATCGCCGACTCGGCGAGCTTGCGATAAGTGGTCAACTTGCCGCCGAATACCGACAGCAGGGGCGCCCCCTGTTCTTCGGCCAGCGACAGGGTGTAGTCCCGGGTGATGGCCGAGGGATTGTCCGATTCGTCGTCGCACAGCGGACGAACACCAGAGAAGCTGTGCAGCACGTCGTCACGGCTAAGCTGCTTGCGAAAATGCGCATTGGCCACGCCCAGCACGTAGTCGATTTCCTGCTCCGTGATGGTCACCTTGGCCGGGTCGCCCTGGTATTCGCGATCCGTGGTGCCGACCATGGTGTACTGGCCCAGGTAGGGAATGGCGAAGACGATGCGACGATCTTCGTTCTGCATGATGTAGGCCTGCTCGCCTTCGTACAGCTTGGGCACGATGACGTGGCTACCCTGGATCAGGCGAATGCCGTAAGGCGATTTCTGTTGCAGATCCTGGCGAATGAAGCTGGCTACCCAGGGACCGGCGGCGTTCACCAGGGCCTTGGCGCGAATCTGCTGGCGACCTGCGGGTCCTTCGAGGTCCACCTCCCACTGGCCGTCCACTCGACGGGCGCTGACGCAGCGGGTGCGGGTGACGATCTCGGCGCCCTTCTCCCGTGCCTGCATGGCGTTGAGCACCACCAGGCGGGCGTCGTCCACCCAGCAGTCGGAGTATTCGAAGCCGCGCTTGATCTCGGCCTTGAGCGGACCGTGGGCGTCGAACTTCAGACCACGGGAGCCCGGCAGCTTTTCCCGCTTGCCCAGATGGTCATAAAGGAACAGGCCGGCGCGGATCATCCAGGCCGGACGCAGATGCGGACGATGGGGCAGCACGAAACGCATCGGCTTGACGATATGCGGCGCCTTGGCCAGCAGCACCTCGCGTTCGGCCAGGGCTTCGCGTACCAGGCGGAATTCGTGATGCTCCAGATAACGCAGGCCACCATGGATCAGCTTGCTGCTGGCGGAAGAGGTATGGCTCGCCAGGTCGTCGCGCTCACAAAGGAACACCGACAGACCCCGGCCCGCTGCGTCGGCAGCGATGCCGACGCCGTTGATACCACCGCCGATGACGGCGAGATCGTAGGTCCGGGGAGTTACGGTGGATGCCTGGGCCATGGTGCCTCCTGTGAAACGAACATAATTATTCGGTTTCGAACATGATAGCCCAGAGAAAAGGGGTGTTCTAGCTGGGCTCCTCTTCTGAGACCGCTAAAACGAAAAAAAACGAATATATGCGAAGGTTTGGCGACGAATGGTCGTCGCCAGGGACGTCAACGTGGGCGTGCCACTTCCACCTTCACCTGCCACTCCTTCAGGCAGCGGGCAAAGGCGGGGGAGGGCTCTCGTTCGGTAAAGAGGTGGTCGATCTGCTCGAGGCTGCCCAGGCGAATCATGGCGTTGCGGCCGAACTTGCTGGAGTCGGCGGCGAGAAACACCTGGCGGGCGTTATGGATGATGGCCTGGGAGACACAGACTTCCTGGTAGTCGAAGTCGAGCAGCGTGCCGTCCTCGTCGATGCCGCTGATACCGACCAGGGCGTAGTCGACCTTGAACTGCTTGATGAAGTCGGCGGTGGCCTGGCCCACCACGCCGCCGTCGCTACGCACCTTGCCGCTGGCGATGAGGACGTCGAAGTCGTCCTTGGCGCTGAGGATGTTCGCCACATGCAGGTTGTTGGTGATGACCTTGAGGCTGCGATGCCCGAGCAGCGCGTGGGCGATCGCCTCGGTGGTGGTGCCGATATTGATGAACAGCGAGGCGTGGTCCGGCACCGCGGCGGCGACGGCTTCGGCGATCAGGCGCTTTTCTTCGCGCATCTGGCCGGCCCTCATGCTGTACTCGGTGTTCTCTACGCTGGAATCGTGGGCGGCGCCGCCGTGGTAGCGCCGCAGCAGTCCGCCTTCGGCGAGCTGGTTGATGTCACGACGGATCGTCTGGGGGGTGACGGAGAAATGTTGCGCCAGTTCTTCGATGCTGACGTAGCCGCGCTCACGGACCAGTTCGAGAATCTGCTGTTGGCGAGGCGCCAGGCTCATTGCGGCTTCCTTGAGGTGATCGAGTAAATTCACAGAGGATGCCGGAGGTCTTTCAGCGTGGAAAGCGCTTGTCGCGCAAAGCAAGACCGGCGTCGGAAGACGCCGGTCTCGTTGGGGGTCGTCAGGAACGCCATCAGGCAGATGCCGGCGGCGTTCGGATCGGCTTCGACTCAGTCAAGTGCCCAACCGCGGGTACGCTCGACCGCCTTTTTCCAGCCTTTGTAGAGCTGGTCGCGCTTGCTGTTGTCGCAGGCCGGCTCGAAGACGCGCTCGATGGTGCTCTTGCTGCGCAATTCGTCCAGGCTGCTCCAGAAGCCGGTGGCCAGGCCCGCCAGGTAGGCTGCGCCCAAGGCGGTGGTCTCCTTCATTTCCGGGCGCTCGACGCGGGTGCCGAGGACGTCCGCCTGGAACTGCATGAGGAAGTTGTTGGCGGTGGCACCACCGTCCACGCGCAGCGACTTGAGCGCCTCGCCGGCATCCTGCTGCATGGCATCCAGCACATCGCGGGTCTGGAAGGCGATGGATTCCAGGGTGGCACGGATGATGTGATCCACCTTGACGCCACGAGTCAGGCCGAACAGCGCGCCGCGGGCATAGGGGTCCCAGTAGGGGGCGCCCAGACCGGTGAAGGCGGGTACCAGGTAGACGCCATTGCTGTCGGTCACCTTGGTGGCGAAGTATTCCGAATCCAGGGAGTCGTTGATCACCTTGAGTTCGTCACGCAGCCACTGCACGGTGGAGCCGCCGTTGAAGATGGCGCCCTCCAGGGCATAGTTGACCTCGCCGCGGGGACCACAGGCGATGGTGGTGAGCAGGCCGTGCTGGGACTGCACGGCTTTTTCACCCGTGTTCATCAACAGGAAGCAGCCGGTGCCGTAGGTGTTCTTGGCCTGGCCGGGCTCCACGCACATCTGGCCGAACAGGGCCGCCTGCTGGTCGCCGGCGATACCGGCGATGGGGATGCCGGTGGTCTGGCCGCTGCCCAGATGCGCCTGGCCGTAGACCTCGGAGGAAGACTTCACCTCCGGCAGCATCTCGCGGGGGATATCCAGCACTTCCAGCATAGTGGCGTCCCACTCGCGCTTGTGGATATCGAACAGCAGGGTGCGAGAGGCGTTGGTGTAATCGGTCACATGGGCCTGGCCCTGGGTCATCTTCCAGATCAGCCAGGTGTCCACGGTGCCGAACAGCAGCTCGCCGCGACGGGCACGTTCACGGCTGCCCTCGACGTGGTCGAGAATCCACTTGATCTTGGTACCGGAGAAGTAGGGGTCGATCACCAGGCCAGTGGTCTTGCGGATATGGTCTTCCAGGCCGTCGCGCTTGAGCTGGTCGCAGATCGCGGTGCTTTGGCGGCTCTGCCAGACGATGGCATTGTAGATGGGGCGACCAGTGGTCTTGTCCCAGACGATGGCGGTTTCACGCTGGTTGGTGATACCGATGGCCGCGATCTGTTCGTTGCTGATGCTGGCCTGGGCCAGCGCCTCGACGAAGACGGCGCTCTGGGTGGCCCAGATCTCCATGGGGTCGTGTTCGACCCAGCCAGCCTGCGGGTAGATCTGCGCGAATTCGCGCTGGGCGATGGTCACCACGTTGGCATTGCGGTCCAGCACGATGGCGCGCGAGCTGGTGGTGCCCTGGTCGAGCGCGACGATGTACTGCTTGTTCTGGTCGGTCATGGTCTTGTTCCTTATTGTGATTCGCGGCGATCAGGACGCCTTGGAGGCGGAGGTCACTTCGGTGCGGGCACTGTCCTCGGTCTTGGCCGGGACGTCGCAGGCACCCGAAGCCAGGCCGGGCAGATGGCGGCAGATCAGCGCCTTGTAACCGGCGGCGCCAAGGCAGGCCCCGACGATGGGCGCGAAGATCGGCACCAGGAAGTAGGGGATGTCCCGGCCTCCGGTGAAGGCGATCTCACCCCAGCCGGCGAAGAAGGTCATCAGCTTCGGCCCGAAATCCCGCGCCGGGTTCATGGCGAAGCCGGTCAGCGGACCCATGGAGCCGCCGATCACGGCGATCAGCAGGCCGATCAGCAGGGGCGCGAGCGGGCCACGGGGCAGACCGTTGCCGTCGTCGGTGAGGGCCATGATCATCGCCAGCAGGATGGCGGTGATGACGGTCTCCACCAGGAAGGCCTGGCCGATCGACAGGGAAGGGTTGGCGTAGGTGGAGAAGACGCCGGCCAACTCCAGGCTCGCCTGGCTACCGCGGATCATGTGGTGCGCCTGTTCATAATCGAAAAACAGGCTGCTGTAGAGTCCGTAGACCAGCGCCGCGCCGCAGAAGGCGCCAGCGACCTGGGCCAGGATGTAGGCCGGGACCTTGCGTCTTTCGAAGCCGCCGAACAGCCAGAGGGCGATGGTGACGGCAGGGCTGAGGTGCGCACCGGAGACGCCAGCGGCGAGATAGACCGCCATGCTCACACCCACGCCCCAGATGATGCTGATTTCCCACAAGCCAAGCGTCGCACCGCCGACCTTCGCCGCGGCCACGCAACCGGTACCGAAGAAGATGAGCAGGGCAGTGCCGAGGAACTCGGCGATACATTGACCGCGTAAGGTTGGAGCGAGGGGAGTACTCATTTAGGAGCCTCGTGTTGTTGTATTTATTAAGGGGTAGCTGGATAGCTATTTGTTCGCAACCGAAAATCTAATTTCAAATTCGAAAACTGTCAAAGCCCCTGAGCGCAAAAACAGTGACGACGTTCGACAATTCATTGCCAATGCGACGGTGCCTGCTACCTTGGTCATGTAGGTCCGCGAGACGAATTCCACGTTGCCAGGTCTGACGTACTGCCCGTCGATGCCGGCCCAGCCCAGGGAGGGCGCGGGTAACGCCGACTTTCGCCGTTCATCTTTCTCTGCTCAGGTAGCGTGCATGTCCCTAGAATTCCATCAGGTCGATGCCTTCACCGATCAGCCCTTCCGTGGCAATCCCGCCGCCGTGTATCGACTGGAGAGCTGGCCAGCCGACGAGCTGCTGCAGCGCATCGCCGCCGAGCACAACCTTTCGGAAACCGCCTTCGTGGTCCGTGAGGGCGATACCTGGCGGATTCGCTGGTTCACACCGCGCGTGGAAGTACCGCTCTGCGGTCACGCCACCCTGGCCACGGCGCACGTGCTGTTCGAGATATACGGGGAGGCGGGTGATCGGCTGGAGTTCATCAGCCAGTCCGGCACCCTGAGGGTGTTCCGAGAGCCGGACGGCTTGCTGGCGCTGGATTTTCCCGCGCTGGTGCCCTCGGAGCTGGGGGTCACGCCGGAGCTGGAGCGGGCACTGCGGGTGTCGCCGGTGGATGCCCTGGCCGCCGATAAGTTGCTGGTGCTGCTGGAGTCCGAGCAGGCGGTGCGTGACTGCACACCGGACCTCGCCGCCATCGCCCGGCTGCCCTGGCAAGGCGTCATCGTCACGGCTCGCGGCCAGGAGGTCGATTTCGTGTCGCGCTTCTTCGCGCCGGCGGTGGGGGTGGCCGAAGACCCGGTCACCGGCTCGGCGCATTGCAGCCTGATTCCCTACTGGTCGCGACGACTGGCCAAGCGGATGCTCACCGCCCAGCAATTGTCGGCCCGGGGTGGGCAGCTCTGGTGTCGTCTGGATGGGGATCGCGTCAGTATCGCCGGGCGGGCGGTAACGGTGTTCAGCGGGCGCCTGCTGCTCTGATCCGGAGGCTTCGGGTACTCGCTATGCCCGAAGCCTCTGCCGCGATCAGGCTTGCAGCGGTGGCTTGATGAGGAATTCCAGCAGGGCCTTCTGCGCGTGCAGGCGATTCTCGGCTTCGTCCCAGACGACGGCACGGGGATCATCGAGCAGGGTATGGCTGATCTCCTCGCCGCGATGGGCTGGCAGGCAGTGCATGAAGAGCACATCGGGCGCCGCCCCGTCGAGCAGTTCCGCGGTCACCTGGTAGGGCTTGAAGGCTGCCAGGCGCAAGCGGGTTTCCTCCTCCTGGCCCATCGAGGTCCAGACGTCGGTGCTGACCAGGTGGGCCTGGGCCACGGCCTCGCGCGGATCGCGAACCACGCGGACCCGGTCGCCCGCGCGGGCGAGGAAGCGTGGATTGGGCTCGTAGCCTTCCGGACAGGCGATGCGCAGGTGGAAGTCCAGCTGTTCGGCGGCCTCGATGTAGCTGTTGCACATGTTGTTGCCGTCGCCGATCCAGGCCACCGTCTTGCCCTGGATGTCGCCCCGGTATTCGAAGAAGGTCTGCATGTCGGCCAGCAGCTGACAGGGATGCAGGTCGTCCGACAGGCCGTTGATCACCGGCACCTTGGAGTTGGCAGCGAAGGTGGTGAGCATCTCGTGGGCGAAGGTACGGATCATCACCCCGTCGAGCATGCTGGACATGACCCGGGCGCTGTCCGGTACCGGTTCACCGCGGCCGAGTTGGGTGTCGCGGGAGGACAGGAAGATCGCCTGGCCGCCGAGTTGGATCATGCCGGCCTCGAAGGAGAGGCGGGTACGGGTCGAGGCCTTCTCGAAGATCATGCCCAGGACACGGTTGCGCAGGGGCTCGTGCAGGACGCCCCGGTTGCGCAGGGCCTTGAGTTCGATGCCGCGATTGATGAGCTGGCGCAGTTCCGCGGAGGAACAGTCCATGAAAGAAAGAAAATGGCGAACCGTCATTTCGTTACCCTAGCGTCCCATCCAGGTAACGGCCGCCCGTGAAGGGCGCGGCGAACCTGAGAACATGCCGTTTCGAACGGCGGAAAGACCAAAGGCGAAATGGTATAAGTTCATGTCGCATTTTACCACCATCGCACGCCTGGGCTTTTCCGGCCTGCCGGACGTGCGCTGGTGGCGGGCCGAAGCCCATTGGCTGCTGGGCTGGACCTTACAGCAGGTCGGCTGGCACCTTGCCGCCGTTGTCGGCGAGCTTCTGCAGGACGGCCTTGTGCAACCACATGTTCATCTGGGCGGAGTCGCCCAGCTTGTCGGCCGGGCAGTTCAGCTCCTTGGCCAGCTCCTGACGGGCGGCGAGGCTGCTATCCAGGTCGAGCAACTTGAGCAGATCGACGATGGAGGTCTTCCAGTTGAGCCGTTCGCCCTTCTGGGCGGCCAGGGCATCGAGCTTGGCAGTGACGTCCACCTGGCTGATGGGCGTTGCGTCACCGGCCGGAGCCGGGCTGCCAGCCGGCGCCCCAGTGTCGGTCGCGCCGGTGGCGGGTGCGGCGGCGGCGGGGGTGTCCGCCTGAGCTTCGCCGATGCCGAGCTTGGAAAGGATCTTGCTGAACAGGCTCATGGAGTTCTCCTGGGATCATGAAACAGGCGCACCGAGCGGCGCCTACCCTTAACCTGACCATAGGCCCGCCGGCAAAGTTTGCCGGTCGCCGATCGGATGCGCTGTCGCGAACGGCCTGGCAGGCGCGTGGTCGATTACCCATTCGGGGCGCGCCGGCAAGGGCTCGCCCTCGTGGAAATTCCGGCGTTTGACGGGCCTTTCCGTTACAATCGTCCCACCGTATTAGCGAGGTGCATCGTGGACATCATCGATACCATCAAAGACCAGATTGCCAACAACCCCGTGCTGCTCTACATGAAGGGTTCGCCGAACGCGCCTCAGTGCGGTTTCTCGTCCCGTGCCGCCCAGGTGCTGATGGCCTGTGGCGAGAAGTTCGCCTACGTCGATATCCTGCAGAACCCGGAAATCCGCGCCAACCTGCCCAAGTACGCCAACTGGCCGACCTTCCCGCAGCTGTGGGTCGGTGGTGAACTGGTCGGCGGCAGCGACATCCTGGCCGAGCTGTACGAGAAGGGCGAGCTGCAGACCCTGATCAAGCAGGCCGTGGAGCAGAAGGACGCCTGATTCCTTCTCTTGCGCCCATGAAAAAGCCCGCATCGAGCGGGCTTTTTCATGGGTACGATTCAGTCAGTCAGTCACTCAGTCATCGTCGTCGTGCATCTGCGACTGGATGTAGTTCTCGATGCCGACGCTGGCGATCAGGGTCAGCTGGGTCTCCAGCCAATCGATGTGCTCTTCCTCGGACTCGAGGATGTCCTTGAGCATGTCGCGGCTCACGTAGTCGCGCACGCTTTCGCAGTAGGTGATGGCTTCGCGCAGGTCGGCCACGGCGCTGATCTCCAGGCGCAGGTCGCACTGGATCATCTCCTGGGTGTTTTCGCCGATCATCAGCTTGCCCAGGTCCTGCAGGTTGGGCAGGCCTTCCAGGAACAGGATGCGCTCGATCAGGCGATCGGCGTGCTTCATCTCGTCGATGGATTCCTTGTACTCGTGGTGGCCGAGCTTGCGGATCCCCCAGTCGTTGTACATCCGCGAATGCAAGAAGTACTGGTTGATGGCGACCAGTTCGTTGCCGAGGATCTTGTTCAAATGCTGGATGACGGTGATATCGCCTTTCATGGCCTGACCTGCGAAGGGGATGGGATTGCCGCGAGTCTGAGCGTCGAAAAGGCCTTTGTCAAAAGCTTAAGTCGTTGAAAAATCGACGAAAATCGAACGGTAATCGAAAGCTTTTCCATCCTTTTCGTAAACGTTTGATTAGACAATAAAAAAGCCGGACACGAGGTCCGGCTCTTTCACAAAAAAACGCTTAGACGCGGGGGACGTCCAGAGCATAGGCAAGCTGCTGGGCGCCATGCAGCTCGCCGAGGGTCTCCTTGACCACCTGCTTGGCCAGGCAGGCGCACTTGCCGCACTGGGTGGCGCAACCGGTGCTTTCCCGAACTTCCCGATAACTGCAGCAGCCGTCGTAGATGGCTTCACGGATCTGCTTGTCGGTCACGCCACGGCAAAGACACACGTACATGGATCGCCTGCTGAATGAGTGGAGGTGCCGCCAAAGCTAATGACAATGAGAATGATTGTCAAAGTTGTAGGCGGCAAAATCTCATCAAAGGCCGCTCAGGCGACGAGTGGTCAATCGAGATCGACCCAGCCACCCATCTCCCGCCAGCGGTTGACGATGCCGCAGAACAGCTCGGCGGTCTTCTCGGTGTCGTAGCGAGCCGAGTGGGCTTCGCGATTGTCGAACTCGATCCCGGCCGCCTGACAGGCTTTCGCCAGTACCGTCTGGCCATAGGCCAGGCCGGCGAGGGTCGCGGTATCGAAACTGGAGAAGGGGTGGAAGGGATTGCGCTTCAGGCCGCAGCGTAGCACCGCGGCGTTGAGGAAGCCGAGGTCGAAGCTGCTGTTGTGGCCGACCAGGATGGCTCTCTTGCAGCCGCTGGCCTTGAGCGACTTGCGCACGCCCTTGAAGATCTCGCTGAGCGCCTGCTCTTCGCCGACCGCCATGCGCAGCGGATGGTCGAGCTTGATGCCGGTGAATTCCAGCGCCGCCGCCTCGATGTTGGCCCCGGCGAAGGGCTCGACGCGGAAGAAGTAGGTGTGGTCCGGGTAGAGCACACCTTCGTCGTCCATGGCCACGGTGGTGGCGGCGATTTCCAGCAGGGCATCGGTGGCGGCGTTGAAGCCGCCGGTCTCGACATCCACCACCACCGGCAGATAGCCGCGGAAGCGTCGCGCCATGGGGATGCGCGAATCGGACATCGGCTGGCCGGCGTCCAGTTCTTCGTTGAAGGTCTCGTCCATGCTCATGCGCCCACCTCCAGGCGCCAGCGCAGGGTCTCGCCGGCGCGCAGGGGAATCACCTCGTGATCGCCGAAGGGCAGGGACGCGGGCGCCTGCCAGTCCTCACGCACCAGGGTGACGGTCTCGGTGTTGCGCGGCAGGCCGTAGAAGTCCGCGCCGAAGTGGCTGGCGAAGCCTTCCAGGCGCTCCAGGGCATTGCGGCTCTCGAAGGCCTCGGCATAGAGCTCCAGGGCGCCGTAGGCGGTGTAGCAGCCGGCGCAGCCGCAGGCCGCTTCCTTGGCATGGCGGGCGTGGGGCGCTGAGTCGGTGCCGAGGAAGAACTTGGGATTGCCGCTGGTGGCGGCGTCCAGCAGGGCGCGCTGGTGGGTGTTGCGCTTGAGGATCGGCAGGCAATAGAAGTGCGGCCGGATACCGCCCACCAGCATGTGGTTGCGGTTGTACAGCAGGTGGTGGACGGTGATGGTGGCGCCCACGTTGGCCGGGGCCTCGCGCACGAAGGCGGCGGCGTCGCCGGTGGTGATGTGCTCGAAGACCACCTTCAGCGTCGGGAAGCGCTGGACGATGCGCACCAGGTGCTCGTCGATGAACTTCTTCTCGCGGTCGAAGACGTCCACTTCGGCGTGGGTGACCTCGCCATGCACCAGCAGGGGCAGGCCAACCTCGGCCATGGCTTCCAGGGTGGGGAAGAGGTTGTCCAGGGAGGTGACGCCGGAATCGGAATTGGTGGTGGCGCCGGCCGGATAGAGCTTGGCGGCATGCACGAAGCCACTGGCCTTGGCCGTGCGGACGTCTTCCGGACTGGTACGGTCGGTGAGGTAGAGCACCATCAGCGGCTCGAAGCGGCTGCCGGCCGGGCGGGCGGCGAGGATGCGCTCGCGATAGGCGGCGGCCTGCTCGGCATTGCGCACCGGCGGCACCAGGTTGGGCATGACGATGGCGCGACCGAATTCGCGGGCGGCGTCGGCGACGGTCTGCTGCAGGGCGGCGCCGTCGCGCAGGTGAATGTGCCAGTCGTCGGGACGGGCGAGGGTGATCCGGTCGGTCATGCGGGATTCCAGGCTGCGGGAAAGTAGGGAAATGCTACCGGAAAAGGCGGATAGCCGGCACCCGTGAGGCCTATCGATACTCAAGTTTTCCGCCTGCCCGACCGATAAGAAGCCCAAGTACCTTTAGCTCCCGGAGCCTCGCCGTGCGCCCGCACTCCCTCATCCTCACCACGCTACTGCTCGCCGTACCGGCCTGGGGAACGACCTTCCAGAGCCGGCTCGAGAGCGTGGAATGGAAGGTGGAGGGCGATATCTTCGCCTGTCGGCTGGTACAGCCTATACCACGCTTCGGCAGTGGCGGCTTCCTGCGCCGCGCCGGTGAGGCCACGGTGTTCGAACTGCGCCCGAGCGGGCAGTGGCTGCCGACCGGCAGCGCCAGTCTCAAGGCGGCGGCGGTGCCCTGGAAGCCGGGGTTGGGCGACATCAGTCTCGGCTCGGTGCAGGTGGTGGAGGGCGAGCAGGCCCTGGCGACCAGCGCACAGCAGGCTCAGCGGCTGCTGGCGGGATTGATGGAAGGGCGTATGCCGCAGGTGAGTCGCTCAGGCACCCTGGACGACCGGGTCGAGGTGCGGCTGCTGCCAGTGCGCTTCGAACCGGCCTACCAGCAGTTCCAGGCCTGCACCCAGAAGCTGCTGGCGGTCAACTTCGAGCAGATCCGCCGTTCCCAGATCAATTTCCCCGGTGGCGGCGATACCCTGGACGACGTGGCCAAGGCCAAGCTCGACCTCATCGACGACTATCTGAACGCCGATCCGACGGTCAACCACGTCATTGTCTCCGGCTACAGCGACAACCAGGGCACGCGTCTGGACAATCGCCAGGAATCGCGCCTGCGTGCCATCGCGGTGATGGAGTACCTCAAGGCCAAGGGCTTCGCCGCCGAGCAGATCGAATTGCGCTTCTTCGGCGAGCAGTATCCGGTGGCGCCCAACAACAGCAAGGCCAATCGGGCGGCGAACCGCCGGGTGACCCTGGTGTTCTCCCGTGTCCCGCCGAGCAGTGCCCCGGCGCCGGCGACCCCTACCAGCACGGCGGCCAATCCCGCCGAGCCGCCGGCGCCCACCCCGGCACCGCCGGCCAAGCCCAAGGGCTAGTGTGGTGTTTCAGAAGTTGACTGCACAATTTGGCGGCGTTTTTCGGCCGTAGCGGCGAACCGCCCAAAAATCACTCGCCAATTCTTGCGCGAACTTCTGCAACACCGCACTAGCGACCTGGGCGCGGATGTCGCTCAGACATCTGACTGGGTCGCACCCCTGTAAAAGGCGCGCCACGACCAGTAGAATTGCCGCTTTCCGACTCAACGCAACGCACGGGAGCGAACGGCATGGCGGATGTGAAGAAGGTTGTCCTGGCGTATTCCGGCGGCCTGGACACCTCGGTGATCCTCAAGTGGCTGCAGGATACCTATAACTGCGAAGTGGTGACCTTCACCGCTGACCTCGGCCAGGGCGAGGAAGTCGAGCCGGCTCGCGCCAAGGCCAAGGCCATGGGCGTCAAGGAAATCTACATCGACGACCTGCGCGAAGAATTCGTCCGCGACTTCGTCTACCCGATGTTCCGTGCCAACACCCTCTACGAAGGCGAGTACCTGCTGGGCACCTCCATCGCCCGTCCGCTGATCGCCAAGCGCCTGATCGATATCGCCAACGAGACCGGCGCCGACGCCATCTCCCATGGTGCCACCGGCAAGGGCAACGACCAGGTGCGTTTCGAACTGGGCGCCTATGCGCTCAAGCCGGGCGTCAAGGTGATCGCGCCCTGGCGCGAGTGGGATCTGCTCTCCCGCGAGAAGCTGATGGACTACGCCGAGAAGCACCAGATCCCGATCGAGCGCCACGGCAAGAAGAAGTCGCCGTACTCCATGGATGCCAACCTGCTGCACATCTCCTACGAGGGTGGCGTGCTGGAAGACACCTGGACCGAGCACGAAGAGGACATGTGGCGCTGGACCAAGTCCCCGGAAGCCGCGCCGGACACCCCCACCTACCTGGAACTGACCTACCGCAATGGTGACATCGTCGCCATCGACGGCAAGGAGCTGAGCCCGGCCACGGTGCTGGCCGAACTCAACCGCATCGGCGGTGAGAACGGCATCGGTCGCCTGGACATCGTCGAGAACCGCTACGTGGGCATGAAGTCCCGTGGCTGCTACGAGACCCCCGGCGGCACCATCATGCTCAAGGCGCACCGCGCCATCGAGTCCATCACCCTCGACCGCGAGGTAGCCCACCTCAAGGACGAGCTGATGCCCAGGTACGCCAGCCTGATCTACACCGGCTACTGGTGGAGCCCCGAGCGCCTGATGCTGCAGCAGATGATCGACGCTTCCCAGGCCAACGTGAACGGCGTGGTGCGGCTGAAGCTGTACAAGGGTAACGTCATCGTCGTCGGTCGCAAGTCCGACGAGTCGCTGTTCGACGCCAACATCGCCACCTTCGAAGAGGACGGTGGTGCCTACAACCAGGCGGACGCAGCGGGCTTCATCAAGCTCAACGCCCTGCGCATGCGCATTGCCGCAGGCAAGGGCCGTACCCTGCTGTAAGGGTGGCGTCGCAATGCAAAAACCCCAGCCTAGGCTGGGGTTTTTTCTTGGCTCAAAAGTCGAAGTCGTATTCGGAGATCTGCTTCTTCAGGCGGCGCTCTTCGAGCATGTTGTCGATCAGCCGGCGTTTGGTCAGGTTGGTCTTGCTGACGACGGGCTCGACGGCCTCGGGCGCCTCGCCTTCAATCTCGAAATCCTCGTCTACATCGATATCGCTTTTGTCTTCGGCCATGGGTAACTCCTGCAAGGCTGAACAGGGTCACACGCCAGTCATCGACAGAGCCGCGGGACCTTTTCGCCGACCTTATAGCGGCAAAGCAGGAACCGGTAAAAAAGATTTTTTCAATCGGCGAAGGGCTTTGGTACGCCCTTTTTCAATCGTCCGATGTTTTCGCCCTGTATTCGCAAAGATCTTCGATGCGACAGCTGCCGCAGCGTGGTTTGCGCGCCTGGCAAACGTAGCGTCCGTGAAGGATCAGCCAATGGTGGGCATCCAGCAGGTAGTCCTTGGGTACCACCTTGAGCAGCTTCTGTTCGACCTCCACCACGTTCTTGCCGGGGGCGAGGTTGGTGCGGTTGCTGACCCGGAAGATATGGGTGTCCACCGCCATGGCGACCTGGCGAAACGCGGTGTTGAGCACCACGTTGGCGGTCTTGCGACCCACGCCGGGCAGAGCCTCCAGTTCCTCGCGCGTCTGGGGCACCTCACCGCCATGACGCTCCAGCAGCAGCCGGCAGGTCTCGATGACGTTCTTGGCCTTGCTGTTGTAGAGGCCGATGGTCTTGATGTACTCCGACAGGCCCTCCACGCCCAGGTCATGGATGGCCTGGGGCGTGTTGGCCACCGGATAGAGTCGCGCGGTGGCCTTGTTGACGCTGACGTCGGTGGCCTGGGCGGACAGGATCACCGCGATCAGCAGCTCGAAGGGCGAGGCGTAGGACAGCTCCGTCTTGGGATCGGGATTGTCCTCGTGCAGGCGACGGAAGATCTCCAGGCGTTTGGCGGCGTTCATGGGGTGGTCCGGTCTTCCAGGGCGACGAGATGGTGGGCGGCCTGCTCGGCAGCGTCTCGTAGCGCTTCCAGTTGGGCGGCTTGGTCGGGCGTAGGCAGGACACCGAAGGCGCGCTCGGCCTTGGTCAGCCGGGCGCGGGCCAGGGTGGCGGCGATGCGGGCCTGCTTGAGGGCGGCGGGGGCCGGGACTGAAGGCGTCCGTGCAGTCGCCGCCGGATCGACCGGCGCCTGCTGGGCCTGATCCAGCGCTTCCTGGGCCTGTCGGGCGGCCTCACGCAACTGCCGAACCTGGGCCGCCAGGGCTGGCGTACCGTACTGGGCCAGTTGCCGCTCGGCCTTCTGCTGGGCGACACGGGCCATGGCGGCGGCGATCTTCAGGGACTTGAGCGGGGCCTCCGCGGCGGCCGCCGCCGGGGATGCGGCGATAGCGGCTGCCGGTGCCTGGCGCCGTTGGCGCTCGGTCTCCAGCCGCTCGCGCTCCCGCTGCAGGCGCGCTTGGCGAGCGTCGAAACGGCGGCGATAGTAGCGCGCGCGCTGGCGCGCCGCTTCTCGATCCGCAGGCTCCGCCACTGGGACCAGATCGATGCAGTCCACCGGACAGGGCGCCAGGCACAGCTCGCAACCGCTGCATTCGCTTTCGATGACCGTGTGCATCAGCTTGGCCGCGCCGAGGATGGCGTCGGTCGGGCAGACCTGGATGCACTTGGTGCAGCCGATGCACTCGTCCTCGCGGATCACCGCGCGCTGGCTCGGCGTGACCGGATAGGGTGAGTCCAGCGGCAGCGCTGGCCGTTGGAGCAGGGCGGACAGCTCGTGGATGGTGGCCGCGCCCCCGGGCGGACACTTGTTGTGCGCCTCGCCCGCGGCGATGCCGACCGCATAGGGCTGGCAACCGGGATGGCCGCACTTGCCGCACTGGGTCTGGGGCAGCAGGGCGTCGATGGCGGTGATGAGCTGGGCTTGAGCGTTCATGGTCTTGATTGAGAGAAGAACGGCGCCCTGAGAGCTTGCTCAAAGGCTGCTGCGCGTCGGACAAACTGCTTTGGAAATGGCTTCGGAATGCTCGTTTACGCCTTGTAAATTCCACTTCCCTAGCCATTTTCGCCTTGTTTGTCGCTAGCTCGCGAGCCTTTGAACAGGCTCTAAGGCGCCGTCGCTGTCACATCACCCGCTGGCCGGGCTTGGCGCCGCTGTCGGGGCTGAGCAGGTGGATCTCGCTGCCACCGGGGCCGGCGGCCAGCACCATGCCTTCGGAGACGCCGAACTTCATCTTGCGCGGCGCCAGGTTGGCGACGTAGAGGGTCAGGCGGCCTTCGAGCTGGCTCGGCTCGGGATAGGCGCTCTTGATGCCGGAGAAGACGTTGCGCTTGGCATCGCCGATGTCCAGGGTCAGGCGCAGCAGCTTGTCGGCGCCTTCGACGAATTCGGCCTTCTCGATCAGGGCGATGCGCAGATCGACCTTGGCGAAGGTGTCGAAGTCGATGGTCTCGGCCAGCGGGGCCTTGGTCAGTTCGCCGTTGCCGTCGGGCTGGGGCGCGGCCTGGGCGGCCAGGTCTTCCTTGGAAGCGTCGATCATGGTCTGCACCTTGGCGGGTTCGATGCGGGTGAGCAGGGGCTGGAAGGCATTGAGCTGATGGTTGGCCAGGCGGGTATCGAGGTCGGCCCAGGTGAGGGGCGCGACGTTGAGGAAGGCCTCGGCGTCGGCGGCCAGCTTGGGCAGCACGGGCTTGAGCAGGATCACCAGTTGGCGGAACAGCTCGATGCCCTGGGCGCAAATGGACTGGACCTCGTCGGCCTTGCCGTCCTGCTTGGCCAGGCTCCAGGGCGCCTGCTCGGCGATCCAGGCGTTGGCCCGGTCGGCCAGGGCCATGATCTCGCGCATGGCGCGGCCGAAGTCGCGGGTCTCGTAGGCCTCGGCGATGCTCGGTGCGGCGGCGCGGAAGGCAGCTTCCAGCTCGGGCGCGGCCTGGGCGTCCACCAGCAGGCCGGCATTGCCCTTGTGGATGAAGCCGGCGCAACGGCTGGCGATGTTGACCACCTTGCCCACCAGGTCGGAATTGACCTTCTGCACGAAGTCCTCGAGGTTCAGGTCGATGTCCTCGACGTGACGCGAGAGCTTGGCGGCGAAGTAGTAGCGCAGGTACTCGGGATTCAGGTGGTCCAGGTAGGTGCGCGCCTTGATGAAGGTGCCACGGGACTTGGACATCTTCTGGCCGTCGACGGTGAGGAAGCCGTGAACGTTGAGCGCCGTGGGCTTGCGGTAGCCGGCGCCCTCGAGCATGGCCGGCCAGAACAGCGCGTGGAAGTTGACGATGTCCTTGCCGATGAAGTGGTACAGCTCAGCGGTGCTGTCCTTGTTCCAGTAGGCGTCGAAGTCCAGGTCGTCGCGGCGGTCGCAGAGATTCTTGAAGCTGGCCATGTAGCCAATGGGCGCATCCAGCCAGACGTAGAAGTACTTGCCCGGGGCGTCGGGGATCTCGAAACCGAAGTAGGGCGCATCCCGGGAGATGTCCCACTGCTGCAGGCCAGCGTCCAGCCATTCGGCGATCTTGTTGGCTACCGATTCCTGCAGGGCGCCACCACGGGTCCAGCCCTTGAGCATGGCGCTGAAGTCGGGGAGCTTGAAGAAAAAATGCTCGGACTCGCGCAGCACCGGGGTCGCGCCGGAGATGGCCGACTTGGGGTCCTTCAGCTCGGTGGGCGCGTAGGTGGCGCCGCACTTCTCGCAGTTGTCGCCGTACTGGTCGGGGCTGCCGCACTTGGGGCAGGTGCCCTTGATGAAGCGGTCGGCCAGGAACATCTGCTTGTCCGGGTCGAAGTACTGGGTGACCGGACGGGTGGCGATGTGGCCGTTCTCGCGCAACTTCAGGTAGATGGCGCGCGACAGCTCCCGGTTCTCCTCCGCATGGGTGGAGTGGAAGTTGTCGAAGGCCACGCCGAAGTCGGCGAAGTCGGCGCTGTGCTCGCGCTTGACGTTGTCGATCAGCTGCTCGGGCGTGATGCCTTCGCGCTCGGCGCGCAGCATGATGGCCGAACCGTGGGCGTCGTCGGCGCAGACGTAAGTGCACTGGTTGCCGCGCAGCCGCTGGAAGCGGGCCCAGATGTCGGTCTGGATGTACTCGACCATGTGGCCGAGATGAATGGAACCGTTGGCGTAGGGCAGGGCACTGGTGACGAGAATCTTGCGGGGCTCGGTCATGGTCTTGGCTGGATCGCGACGCTGATAAGGTGACCGACCATCATAGCGAAATGGCCGGTCGGTTTCATCCGTGGGGGGATGGCAGGGGCAGGTCTGGACTCAGAGGTCCGCCAACTGCCAGTACAGGGCGCTGACCATGGCAGCGCCCAGGGCGGCGCTGCGGGCACCGTTCCAGCCGACGTCCGGGCGCGGGTCGTTGGCGTTGTCCTTGAATGGCAGTTCCAGGGTCAGGGCCAGGCAGCCGTGGGTATGGCCGACGTACTTGGTGGCGAGCTTGAGGGTCTCGCTGCCGAAGTGGCCGCGGGGATAACCATACTGGGTCTGGAAATCCGGGCTGGCGCGCAGGAAGCGTTGCAGGAAGGCCTCTTGCTCGGCTTCTTCGCGCTCGCCGAAGGTGGGCAGGCCGTTGCAGCCGTCGACGAAGACATAGGGCAGGGCCTCGTCGCCATGGATGTCCAGGAACAGATCGCAGCCGCTCGCGGCGATGGCACGGCGCACCGCCAGCACCTCGGGACTGCGCTGCTCGTCCGGTTCGAGCCACTCGCGGTTGAGGTTGGCACCGGCGGCGTTGGTGCGCAGATTACCCAGGGCCGAGCCGTCTGGATTCATGTTCGGTACCACGTGCAGGACCGCGTGCTCCAGCAGCTTGGCGCCAACCGGATCGCCCTGGTGCTCGCCCATACCCAGCAGGCGGCGCAGCAGCCCTTCGACGAACCATTCGGCCATGGGCTCCCCAGGATGCTGACGGGCGATGATCCAGAGATGCTTTTTCTCGGCGCTCGGCGTGCCGATGCGCAGCAGGTCCAGCGAGCGTCCCAGCAGCGAGCGGCCGACGGTTTCCAGACGGACGGCGGGATGTCGTTGCGCCTCGCCCATGAACGCCAGGTGACGACTTTCCGGATAGGGCTCGAAATAGGCGAAAAACAGGCTGTCGTGCTCCGGGGTGACCGTCCAGCTCAGGGTCTTGCCGTCGTAACGGCTGGGGATGCGGAACCAGTCTTGGCCGTCGTAGCTGGCCACCACGCCGTAATCGCGCCAGCCCTCGGGGTAGGCGCACTCACCGGCATTGTCGAAGGTCAGGCCGCAGGGCAGACCACGGGCGCCTTCCAGGCGGAAATGGAACCACTGGGTGAAGGGCGAGGCATTGTCGGGGCGGATGCGCAAGCGGATGTCGGCAGGGTCGGCCAGGGACAGCACCTCCACGGCGCCGCTGTCGAAGGTGGAACTGATGTGCAGGGAAGGGGTGTTCACACGGGGCTCCGCGAGAGGGAAATAAGCTCGGAGTGTAGCGCCGCGTGGATAGGCTTTACCAAGTACAGTGGGTAGCATAGGCCGCAGCTGCTTTTTCCTATCCGTTGTTTCCGGGAGTCTGCATGACCGCTCCGACCCGCGAGGCCATCGAGGCCGCGCTGCGCCAATACCACGACCCCTATCTCGAACAGGACCTGCTCAGCGCCGGCGCCTTGCGCGACCTCGCGCTGGATGGCGGCCGGGTGCGCGCCCGCTTCGAGCTGGGCTATGCCGCCGGCCTGTTCAAGGGTGGTCTGGCCCAGGTGCTCAAGACCGCGCTGGAGAACGTGCCCGGGGTCGAGACCGCCGAGATCCAGATCGACTGCACCATCGCCCCGCACGCGGCCCAGCCGCAGCTGGAGGCCATGGGCAACGTCAAGAACATCATCGCCGTGGCCTCGGGCAAGGGCGGCGTGGGCAAGTCCACCACCGCCGCCAACCTGGCTCTGGCACTGGCCCGCGAAGGCGCGCGGGTGGGCGTGCTGGACGCGGATATCTACGGTCCGAGCCAGGGCATCATGTTCGGCTTCGCCGAGGGTACCCGTCCCGAGGTGCGTGACGAAAAGTGGTTCATCCCGCTGCAGGCCCATGGCGTCGAGGTCATGTCCATGGCCTTCCTGACCAACGACAAGACCCCGGTGGCCTGGCGCGGGCCGATGGTTTCCGGCGCGCTGATCCAGCTGATTACACAAACCGCCTGGAATGACCTCGACTACCTGGTGATCGACATGCCCCCGGGCACCGGCGACATCCAGCTGACCCTGGCGCAGAAGGTCCCGGTGGCCGGTGCGGTGATCGTCACCACGCCCCAGGACCTGGCCCTGCTGGACGCCAGGAAGGGCGTGGAGATGTTCCAGAAGGTCAACATCCCGGTACTCGGGGTGGTGGAGAACATGGCGGTGCACATCTGCTCCCACTGCGGCCATGCCGAGCACCTGTTCGGCGAAGGCGGCGGCAGCCGGCTGGCCGAGCAGTACGGCGTGGATCTCTTGGCCTCGCTGCCGCTGGCCATGGCCATCCGCGAGCAGGCCGACGCCGGTCGTCCCACCGCTATCGCCGATCCCGACAGCCAGATCGCGCTGATCTACCAGGAACTGGCGCGCAAGGTCGGCGCGCGCATCGCCCAGGGCGGCCAGGCCGGTGGTGGCCTGCCCACCATCACCGTCAGCGACGACTGATTTCGTCCATTCGCCTTTGAGACCGCGCCATCATCCAATACAATGCGCGGTCAATTTTTCGCCCCGGAGCTAGACCTGCCATGAGCATCAAATCGGACAAGTGGATTCGCCGCATGGCCCAGGAGCACGGCATGATCGAGCCCTTCGTCGAGCGCCAGATGCGCGGCGCGGACGACAGCCGGGTGATCTCCTACGGGGTGTCCAGCTACGGCTACGACGTGCGCTGCGCCAACGAATTCAAGGTCTTCACCAACATCCATTCCGCGGTGGTGGACCCGAAGAACTTCGATGACAAGAGCTTCGTCGACGTGGTCAGCGACGTCTGCATCATTCCGCCGAACTCCTTCGCCCTGGCGCGCACCGTGGAATACTTCCGCATCCCGCGCGACGTCCTGACCATCTGCCTGGGCAAGAGCACCTATGCCCGCTGCGGCATCATCGTCAACGTCACCCCGCTGGAGCCCGAGTGGGAAGGCCACGTGACCCTGGAGTTCTCCAACACCACGACCCTGCCGGCCAAGATCTACGCCAACGAGGGCGTGGCGCAGATGCTGTTCCTGCAGTCCGACGAGGCCTGCGAGGTCTCCTACAAGGACCGCGGCGGCAAGTATCAGGGCCAGCGTGGTGTGACCCTGCCGCGCGCCTGATGGATCGCGAGTCGACGAAGCCGCCTTTTCCGGCGGCTTCGTCGTTTTCGGGGCTAAAGACCCGGCGAGCGCCGCCGATAGCCTTCCACCTGACCTATCTTTGGAGTGGAGTTTCCATGGCCAGCATTCTCGATACCGTCGATCAACGTACCCAGTTGGTTGGCGAGAACCGCCTGGAAATTCTCATGTTCCAGCTGTCCAGCCGGCAGATGTTCGCCATCAACGTGTTCAAGGTGCAGGAGGTGCTCAAGCTGCCGCGCCTGACGCTGATGCCCAAGCGCCATCCGGTGGTCTGCGGGGTCGTCCATCTGCGCGGCCAGACCCTGCCGGTGATCGACCTGGCGGCTGCGATCGGCATGCGACCCATCACCCCCGATGAAAACAGCACCATCATCGTCACCGAGTACAACCGCTCGGTGCAGGCCTTCCTGGTGGGCGGCGTCGACCGCATCGTCAACCTCAACTGGGACAGCATCCAGCCGCCGCCGGGCGGCGCCGGGCGCCAGCACTACCTGACCGCCATCACCCGCATCGAAGACAAGCTGGTGGAGGTCATCGATGTCGAGAAGGTGCTGGCCGAAATCGTTCCCTACAACGTCAAGGTCTCCCGGGAGCGCCTGGCCGACCCGCTGCTGGCCAAGGCGCGTGGCCGCGAGGTACTGCTGGTGGACGACTCCAGCACCGCCATTGGCCAACTGCGCGACACCCTGGTGCAGCTGGACCTGAAATTCCATGTCGCCACCGATGGCCTGCAAGCCCTGCGCAAGCTCAAGGCCTGGGCCGACGAAGGCGTGGTGCTGACCGACAAGCTCTTGATGGTGCTGACCGATGCCGAGATGCCGGAAATGGACGGCTATCGGTTGACCACCGAGATCCGCCAGGACCCACGCCTCGCCGACCTCTATGTGGTGCTGCACACGTCCTTGTCGGGCAGCTTCAACGAAGCCATGGTCAAGAAGGTGGGTTGCAACGCCTTCCTGTCCAAGTTCCAGCCCGATCTGTTGGTCGAGGAAGTCCGCCGGCGCCTCGCGCTGGCCGAAGAGAGCTGATCCCCGCGGTTTCGCCGGTCCGGCACCTCCCTTACACTGGCGGCCCTCGTCAGCCGCCAGGAAGCCGCGCCCATGTCGCACCTCAGTGCCCTCTACCGTTATCCCGTCAAGTCGACGGCCGTGGAAACCCTGGTGCGTGCCGAGGTGGATGCCCTGGGCCTGGTCGGTGACCGGCGCTGGATGGTGGTGGATGCCGACACCGGTCGCTTCCTGACCTTGCGCCAACTGGCCCGGATGAATCGCATCGAAGCACGCTGGCTGGGCACCGACCGCTTGCGTTTGAGCGCGCCTGGCCGTGAGCCGCTCGAGGTGGCGGTACCCGACGCCGAGGGCGAGCGCCTGGGCGTGACCATCTGGCGCGACACCCTGCAGGCGCCCGTCGCTGCCGAGGCGGACGCCTGGCTGAGCGACTTCCTCGGTCGGCGCTGCCGCCTGGTGCACATTGCCGAGCCTTTTGCCCGCCAGATCAATACCGACTTCGCCGAGCCTGGCCAGCAGGTGCATTTCGCCGATGGTTTTCCGCTTTTGCTGACCAACGAAGCCTCCCTGGCCGACCTGGTGGCGCGAGTGGGTAAACCCTTGGAGATGCTGCGCTTTCGACCCAACCTGGTGGTGGAAGGCGCCGCTGCCTATGCCGAGGATGGCTGGAAGCGCCTGCGCATCGGCAGCGTCGATTTCGCCGTGGCCTGTCCCTGTTCGCGCTGTATCGTCGTCACCCAGGATCCGCTGACCGGCGAGAAGGATACTGATCGTCAGCCACTGACGGCGCTGCGTGAATACCGCTTCGTCGACAACCGCATGCTCTTCGGCATGAACGTCATCCCGCTGGGACGCGGCGTCATCGAAGCCGGCATGCCGGTGGAGGTGCTGGAATGAGCCCGCTGCGGCGGGTGGCGCTGGTCAGCCCGGCTGGCGCGGTGAAGCAGGAACTGGTCGAGGCCGCGATGGCGCGGTTGCAGGCCGCCGGCATCGAGCCGCTGCTCGGCGAGCATGCGCTCGAGCGGCATCGCTACCTGGCCGGGACCGCTGAGGCGCGGGCGGCGGACCTGCACTGGGCCTTCAGTCAGGCCGACGTGGACGCCGTCTGGTGCCTGCGCGGCGGCTACGGCTCCGCCCAGTTGTTGCCCTGGCTGGACTGGTCGCGGCTGTCCAGCAGCAAGGGTCGCCCGCTGATTGGCTATTCGGACCTGACCGCGCTGCTGGAGGCCTTCCATCGCCGTGGCCTCACCGCCATTCATGGCCCTGGTGCACTGGACTGGGGGCGTATCGCGGAAGACCCAGTCGCCCAGGCGGCGCGGGCCCGCTCGCTGGAATCGGTACTGGAACTGTGCGCCGGCGCGCGCCCGGCCTGGAACCTGGAGCGACTGGCCGGGCCGGGCCACGTTCCCGCGGGCGAACTGATCGGCGGCAACCTGACCACCCTCGCCAGTGTGGTCGGCACCGCTGCCGCCCTGCGTCCCCATGACGGCGCCATCCTCATGCTCGAAGACGTCGGCGAGCCTTACTATCGCCTGGAGCGCAGCCTGTGCCAGGTATTGGGCAGCCTGACCGAGCACCGCATCGGCGCGGTCTGCCTGGGCACCTTCACCGATTGCCCGCAGCGCAACGTCGAGCAGTCGCTGGACGAGATCTTCGCCGAATGGTTGGCCCCGCGGGGCATCGCTCTCTATCGCGGTCTGCCCAGCGGGCATGGCCCGGAAAACCAGGCCTGGCCCTATGGTGCCCGGGTGAGGCTGGAGGCCAACCGTCTGCAGGTCCTCTAGCGTGGTGTTTCAGAAGTTCGCGCAAGAATTGGCGAGTGGTTTTTGTGCATGGGCTAGGCGCCGCGACGAGTCATGGCAGGGCCATGGCGAGGAGTGGCAACAACGTCCAGGGCGGTCCGCCGCTGCGGACAAAAAACGCCGCCAGGATCGTGTAGGTAACGTCTGAAACACCACACTGGGTTCTGTACGAAAAATGCCTACGCTCGGTGAGGCTTCGTTGAAAACGCCTGGAAGGCCAGCCCCGTCGGAATGCTCATTTACCACTCGTAAACCCGAGCGCGGGTCCGATCCGCTTCCTCGGCCATTTGATTCGCTGGCGCTCACCCTTCGGGCCAGCCGTTGGCCGTTACTCCCGTTGGTCGTTGCGCCTCGCCTGACCTGCGCTCGGCGACTTTTCGTACGGAACCTAGGCCTGACCGGCCCTGGGCGGATCAGTCCGCCCAGGGCGAGGCCAGCTCCAGCTTGCGCAGCATCTGCCGCTTCTTGCTGTTGTAACCCTGCATCCGCGCCAGCAACTCGTCCAGGGTGGCGACCGCCTTGAGGATGTGCGGGCCCTTGTTCAGCATCACGCACTCGGCACGTACCCCGGTGGCGGCATCGGTGATCTCGGCGCGCGAGGGCGAACCTTTCTTGGCCAGATTCTCCAGCACCTGGGTCGCCCAGATCACCGGGACATGGGCGGCTTCGCACAGGCAGAGGATGTCTTCCTGCAGCGCCGCCAGGCGTTCGAAGCCGCCTTCCACCGCCAGGTCGCCGCGGGCGATCATCACGCCGAAGCCACCCCGGCGCATGCCGGCGAGCAGCAGGGCCGGCAGATTGTCGAAACCGCGCCGCGTCTCGATCTTCAGCACCACGCCCAACTGGTCCGCTTGCAGGCGCTCCAGCTCGGCCAGCAAGGCGCCGACGTCTTCTGCCGTATTGACGAAGGACAGCTCCACCGCATCGGCATGGCGCGCGGCGAAGGCCAGGGCTTGCAGATCCTGGTCGCCCAGAGCCGGCAGGCTCAGGCTGCTCTGGGGGAAGTTGACGCCCTTGTCGCCCTTGAGCTTGGCGCCTCCGGGGGCATGGGTGATACGGACGAGCAGCGCTTCGGTGCTGGCACGTTCCACCAGGCCACCGATCTTGCCGTCGTCGAACCAGACGGCCTCGCCACCACGGACATCCTCGAACACCTGGGGCAGGGTGCAATCCAGGGTGGCCGGCGTCAGCAGCCGTCCGCCGCTGTCGTAGCTGGCGGGTCTTCCGGGTGTCTGGTCGGCGGTGAGGATCAGCAGGTCGTCTTCCGCCAGGCGCAGGGCGCCCGGCTGCGGGGCGAAATCACCAAGGCGGCTGTGCTTCTTGCGGCCGTTCCGGACGACGGTCAGGCGCAGGCCGGGTGCCAGGTAGGCGGTCTTGCGCAGTTCCGCCCAGCAGCCCTTGGCCCCCACCTCGACCACCTTCAGGTGTCGCGTCGCCTTGCGCGTATCCACCAGGTGGATCTCGTCGCCAACCTCCAGCCCCTTCAGCCAGCGGTCGCCGACCTGCAGCGCTGCCGCCGCGGGGGAGGGCGCCGGCCGTGGTTGGCGCCGTCCGCTCAGCCAGATCCGCGCCGGATGACGCACGCGGCCCTGGCCATCCCGCTCGGGCTTCACCTTGAGCACCGCCGCCCCCGGCGCGATGGGGCCGGTGCGCAGCTTGGGGCCCGGCAGATCCATGAATACCTGGCAGGGTCGCCCCAGCTCTGCACCGGCCCGGCGTGTATGTTCGATCATCCGCGACCAGATGGCCGGTTCGTCATGGGCGCAATTGATGCGCACGCAATCCATCCGTGCCGCCAGCAGGTCGCGCACCAGGGAATAGTTATCCGCCGCCTCGCGGGGCAGGGTGACCATGATGCGCACCTCGCGCTCGCGCGTCGCCGTACCGAACAGGGTGCGAGCATGGCGGGCCAGGGGGCTGGCGGCTCTGGTCGGCGGCGCGGTTTCAGGGGTGTGGCCCAGCAGTCGCTCCAGGGTAGCGATCAGGGTGGCCACCGCCGGCAGGACTTCGGCTTCGGAGCGGCCCAGGGACGACAGCCCCAGCGCGGAGAGCTGCAACTGCAAGGGTTGCAGGTCGCGCTGGCGCAGCGCCAGGTAGGCGAGCAGGTTGTGGGCGCTGGCGAGATAGGCGGGATTGAGCGCCTCTCGGTCCAGGCGCGGATCGGCGGTGGCCTGCTCCAGACTGGCGTACAGGGTACGCAGCTCATCGAGCAGGGCGGCAAGATCCTTGTCGGCGGATCGGCAGGCCGAGGTCGAGCGGGACGGCAAGATGCAGGTCTCCAGGCAGGTGCCGGACGACCGACTCGCCCGGCATTGCTGTCTAGGACCGATGGACGCGCGAGAAGTGAAAAGGCAAGTGTTGCCAGACATGAGTGGCCGTTGGCCACTGCTCGACGATCGTCGCCCCGAGCGACCGTAGGGTGTCGGCTCGGATGCTGCTATGATGCGCGCCCTTGACGACCCTCGTTTTCAGGTACCCGCCATGGCGCAGATTTCCGAACGTCTCCTGGTCCAGGCCCATCTGGCCGCCAAGCAGCCCAAGGCGCTCGGGCCGGACGAGATCGCGGCCTACAAGACCGCCATCGCCCGCGAGCTCAAGGCGCAGAACGCGGTACTGCTGGCCCACTACTACACCGATCCGCTGATCCAGGCCCTGGCCGAGGAAACCGGTGGCTGCGTCGCCGACTCCCTGGAGATGGCTCGCTTCGGCAATCGTCATCCGGCGTCCACCGTGGTGGTGGCCGGGGTCAGGTTCATGGGCGAGACGGCCAAGATCCTCAACCCGGAAAAGCGGGTGCTGATGCCGACCCTGGAAGCCACGTGCTCCCTGGATCTGGGCTGTCCGGTGGACGAATTCTCCGCCTTCTGCGACCAGCATCCCGAGCGCACCGTGGTGGTCTACGCCAACACCTCCGCGGCCGTGAAGGCCCGGGCCGACTGGGTGGTCACCTCCGGCTGCGCGCTGGATATCGTCGAGCACCTGATGGACAACGACGAGACCATCCTCTGGGCCCCCGATCGCCACCTGGGTCGTTACATCCAGCGGGAGACCGGCGCCGACATGCTGCTCTGGGAAGGTTCCTGCATCGTCCACGAGGAATTCAAGGCCAGCCAGCTGGAAGATCTCAAGCGCCTCTATCCGGAGGCGGCCATCCTGGTGCATCCGGAGTCGCCCGAGGCGGTGATCGAGCTGGCCGACCACGTCGGTTCCACCAGCCAGATGATCAAGGCCGCCCAGACGCTGCCCAATCGCCAGTTCATCGTCGCCACCGACCGCGGCATCTTCTACAAGATGCAGCAGGCCTGTCCGGACAAGGTCTTCATCGAGGCACCGACCGCCGGTAACGGCGCCGCCTGCCGCAGTTGTGCCCATTGCCCCTGGATGGCGATGAACACCCTCGAGCGCACCCTCAACTGCCTGCTCGACGGCTCCGGCGAGGTGCTGGTCGATCCGGCGCTGATTCCCAGGGCGGTCAAGCCGCTCAAGCGCATGCTCGACTTCACCCAGGCGCTGCAACTACGGGTCAAGGGCAATGCCTAGTGTGGTGTTTCAGAGGTTATCTACACAATGTTGGCGGCGCTTTTTCGGCCGCAGCGGCGGACTGCCCTGGCGGCGTTGCCACTCCTCGCCATAGCCCTGCTATGACTCGTCGCGGCGCCTGGCCCAGTCGGAACGCCGAAACCAATTCTTGCGCGAACGTGTGAAACACCACACTAGGCCTCGCCGACCTTCGCTCGGCGACTTTTCGTACAGAACCTGGGACTCAGCGCAGGATCTCTTCGCTCAGCTTGCGCTGGGCGATCATCTCCTGCTGGCGAGCGTCGATCCGCGCCGCGAGCTGGTAGTTACTGGCCGCACGCTGCTTGGCGAAGCCCAGCTGCTGGATGGCCTGGTTGTAGTCGCCGGTGAGAGCGAAGTATTCGGCGCGGGCCTGGTGCACCCCGATGAGATCACCGGCCTGGCCACGAATGTCGGCGGCCAGGTTCCAGATGTCCGGATCGATCGGCCGCTGCTTGAGCAGCTTATCCAGCAACTGGCTGGCATCCTTGGCTTTCTGGGTACGATTGAGCATGTCCACCTGAGCCAGGGTGACCGCCAGATCGCCCGGATAGAGTTCCGCCAGCCGCTGGACCCGCTTCTGCGCCTCAGACAGGCGGTTGGCGGTGATGTCCAGGTCGACCTGGGCAAGGTTGTAGCTGATGTCGTCCGGCGCCTTGCGCAGCAGCGGCGCCAGGGTATCGCGGGCCTCGTTGAGCTGCCCCTGGCGGGTCAGGCCCATGGCCAGGCCATAGCGCACGGCGTCGTTGTCCGGATTGTCCTGCAGCTGGGCGCGATAGCGCTTCACCAGCAGACCGGCGGTTTCCTCGAAATACATCTGAGCGCGCACCTTCATCAGTTGGAAGCGCTTGCTGTCCTCGACGCCGCCCCTGGGAAAACGCTCGGCGCGCGCCTGGGTATCCGCGATCCGGCTGTCTGTGACCGGGTGAGTCAGCAGGAACTCCGGCGGGGTACGGTCATAGCGATACTGACGGGCGAGCCGACCGAACATCTCCGGCATGGCGCGCGGATCGTAGCCGGCGCGCTCCAGATTGACGATGCCGACGCGGTCGGCCTCCTGCTCGTTGAGCCGGGAGAAGCGCAACTGGCTCTGGATCGCCGCCGCCTGGGTCGAGGCGATGGCGGCGATTCCCGCATCGCCCCCGCCTGCTGCGGCCGCCACGATCCCGGCGAGCAGGGCCGCCATCAGCGGCAGCTGCATGCGTTGCTGGTTTTCCACCCCGCGGGCGAAGTGGCGCTGGATCAGGTGACCCAGCTCGTGGGCCATGACCGCCGCGTACTCGGCTTCGGTTTCCGATTTGAGGAACAGCCCACCATTCACCCCGATCACCCCACCGGGAGCGGCGAAGGCGTTGATCTCGGGGTCCTTGATCAGGATGAAGACCAGGCGGTGGTCCTGCAGGTCGCTGGTCTCGGCCAGCTTGTAGACGGTCTGTTCGACGAATTGCTTGAGTTGCGGATCGTTGATGGTCGGTACCTGGGCGCGCAACATGCTCAGCCAGGCGCGGCCCATCTGAAACTCCTGCTCGGGCGAAACGATCGAAGAACTGGCGTCGCCCAGCGAGGGTAGCTCGTTCGCGCCGTGCGCCAGGAACGGCGCGGTAAGCAGCGCCAGGGACAGCAGGGCGGGGCGCAGGACTTTCATGGCATGACTCATGGTCGCAAAAGGGCTACTTTAGCGGCCCGCCGTCCGAGTGCCTAGCAAGCGCGGGCGTTGTCGTACCCCGTACCGGAGAAACCCATGGCCGAGATGAGCCAACCCTACACCGGCGCCGTGACCGCCCAGCTGGACGCCAGCGGTCTGAGCTGCCCCATGCCGCTGCTCAAGGCCAAGCTGGAGCTCAATCGTCTGGCGCCGGGTGATGTACTCGCGGTGATCGCTACCGATGCCGGCTCGCAACGGGATTTCCGCACCTTCGCCAAGCTGTCGGGTCATGCCCTGGTGGGCGAAGAGGTAGCGGGAGAAACCTTCCGCTACTGGCTGCGCAAGGCCTGATCAGGCCTCGTTCAGTGCCTGGGCGGCGGCCAGTACCTCGGCGACGTGGCCAGGCACCTTCACGTTGCGCCAGATCTTGCGCACCACGCCGTCACGATCCACCAGGAAGGTGCTGCGATCGACGCCGATGTACTCCTTGCCATAGAGCTTCTTCGGCTGCAGCACCGCGAAGAGATTGCATAGCGTCTCGTCCTTGTCGCTGATCAGCTCGAAGGGAAAGCCCTGCTTGGCGCGAAAGTTCTCATGGGTGCGCAGGCTGTCGCGGGAAACCCCCAGAATCTGGGTATTCGCCGCGGCGAACTGCTCGTGCAGGTCGCGAAAGCCCTGGCCCTGGGTGGTGCAACCCGGGGTGTTGTCCTTGGGATAGAAGTACAACACCGCCTGGCGACCGCGCAGGCTGTCTGGCGAGACCTCGAGGCCACTGGTGGCCTGGGCCTGGAAGGTGGGAAGCGGCTGGTCGAGGGTCACGCTCATGGACAGGTCCTCCAGTGGTTCAGTTGTTCTGCGGCCGCCAGGGCTCGATCAGGGCGTCGAGGTTCAGGGCATCGGCGAAGTCCAGGAACTGGTCGCGCAGCCAACTGATCTGGGTGCCAGCGGGCAGGGTCACGGTGATGGTGGCGTTGAGCATGGTGCCGCCGGTCTGAGGCGCCTGGTAGGAGTCGCACACCAGATTCTCCACCTCGATCTTGTGGTCGGCGAAGAACTGGCAGAGTTCGTTGAGGATGTCCGGGCGATAGGCGGCGCTGACGTAGACGACGTACGGCAGGGCCTGAGGTCGGCTTTCCAGGGAGGCGCTGCGGGTAACGCCGACGGTGAAGCCATGGCGCTTGCCGATCCCGGCCAGGCTGTTTTCCAGGCGGGCCAGGCCGTCCCAGTTGCCCGACACCTGAAGGATCAGGGCGCTGTATTCCCCATGCCGGCTCAGACGGCTGCTGACCACGGCGCAGCGATTGTCCATGCAGCTGCGAAAGAGCACGTTGGTCAGTTCCATGGGATTGGCGCCCATGGCACTGATGACGAGAAATTGTTCGCGGATCGGGGGGGTAGCGGACATTGGGGTTCCTGGCAGGGGAGATACGACTGGGTTCTGTACGAAAAGTGGCTACGCTCGGAGATGCTTCGTTGACAAAGGCTTCGCCTGACCTTCGCTCACCAACTTTTCGTACAGAACCTGGCAAAGGCGAAAGGGTAGCGAAAAGCGCTCGCGGGGGGAATGCCCGTCGGGGAGCGTTGCTTGTGCTGGCGCAGAGGCGTCAGTACCATTACCGCTCTCTTTTTCCGGCAGGAGCGGTTGCATGATTGCGGGGAGTATGGTGGCGCTGGTCACCCCCATGGACGCCCAGGGGCGTATCGATTGGGATAGCCTGACCAAGCTGGTGGACTTCCATCTCGCCGAAGGCACCGACGCCATCGTCGCGGTGGGCACCTCGGGTGAGTCGGCGACGGTCGATGTCGACGAGCACGTCGCCGTGATCCGTCATGTGGTCGAACAGGTCAAGGGCCGTATCCCGGTCATCGCCGGCACCGGTGGCAATTCCACCCGCGAGGCCATCGACCTGACGCGCGCCGCCAAGGACGCCGGGGCCGATGCCTGTCTGCTGGTCGTGCCCTATTACAACAAGCCGACCCAGGAAGGGCTCTATCAGCACTTCCGCATGATCGCCGAAACCGTCGCCATCCCGCAGATCCTCTACAACGTGCCGGGCCGTACCGCCTGCGACATGCTGGCCGAGACCGTCGAGCGCCTGGCCAAGGTGCCGAACATCATCGGCATCAAGGAAGCCACCGGCGACCTGGCCCGTGCCCGCGACATCCTCTCCCGGGTGAGCAAGGATTTCCTGGTCTACTCCGGTGACGACGCTACCGCGGCCGAGCTCATGCTGCTGGGCGGCAAGGGCAACATCTCGGTGACCGCCAACGTCGCCCCCAGGGCGATGAGCGACCTCTGCGCCGCCGCCATGCGGGGCGATGCCGACACCGCACGCGCGCTCAACGAAAAGCTGATGCCGCTGCACAAGAATCTGTTCATCGAATCGAATCCGATCCCGGTGAAGTGGGCCCTGCATGAAATGGGCATGATCGACGCCGGTATCCGTCTGCCCCTGACCTGGCTCAGCTCGCGCTGCCATGAAGTGGTACGTCAGGCCCTGCGTCAGGCGGGAGTGCTGGCGTGATTAGGAAGCAGGCGATGAAACGTATTCTCGGATTGACGACGCTGAGCCTGGCCGTGGCCAGCGCCAGTGGTTGCAGCTGGTTGTGGGGCGAACACGGCTATTTCCGTGATCGCGGCAACGACTACCTCGAATCCCGCGAGACCGGTCCGATGCAGGTGCCGACCGATCTGCAGGCCAAGCCGCTGGATCCGCTGCTGCCGGTTCCGGCCAACGTGGCCGACACCCAGAACCGTTCCTACGGCTTCGAGGTGCCGCGGCCCCAGGCGCTGAGCGTCCAGGGCAGTGGCAGCGAGCAATTCAGCGTCCAGCGCAGCGGCAATGCCCGCTGGCTGGCCGCGCAGAAGGTCCCGGCCACCCTCTGGCCGACGGCCCGTCAGTACTTCACCGACAACGGCTTCCGCATCGCCGAGGAGCGTCCGCAGACTGGCGAACTGGTCACTGCCTGGCAGTCGCCCACCGAGCTGACCACGCCGCTGGCCCGTGCCCTGAGCACCAATGGTCGCCTGGAGCCCGGCAAGGAGCTGCGAGCGCGGCTGCGCATCGAGCCGGGCGTGCAGTCCGGCAGCAGCGAAATCTTCGTCCAGACCCAGACCCGCAGCCAGGGCAGCTCCAGCGATCCGTCCTGGTCCAGCAGCCAGAACAGCTCGGCGCTCGACGATGCCCTGCTGAACCAGGTGCTGGCCGGTCTGGATCGCAGCGCCGAAGGGGGCGGTTCGGTATCCCTGCTGGCCGCGGGCGGCTACGACACCCCCGAGCGCGTCACCTACGAGGTGGACGGTAGCGGTGTGCCCATGCTGGTGCTGGAAAGCGACCTGAACCGCGCCTGGTCCAGCGTCGGCCGCGCCATCGAAGGCGCCGATATTCGTGTCGACGACATGGATCGTAGCCTGGGCGTGTACTACGTCAACCTCGCCGAGGGTGCGCAGAAGCCGGAAGAGCGCAAGCCGGGCTTCTTTGGCCGTCTGTTCGGCAAAGGTGAGACCAAGGAAGAGGAAGATGCCCGGGCACGGCGCTTCCAGGTACGCCTGACCTCGGTCGGCAACACCGTTCAGGTCACCCTGGACAAGACCATCAACACCGCAGCACCCCAGGATATCGCCGAAGGCGTGCTGAAAAAGCTTCAGACGAGCATGCAGTATGCGCTTCGCAATCCTGGGCAGCGGCAGTCGGGGCAACTCGACCCTGGTGCACAGCCATAACAGCTACGTCCTGATCGACTGCGGCTTCTCCCTGCGGGAAGCCGAGCGTCGCCTGGCCCGGCTGGGCGTGGTACCTGCCCAGCTGGATGCCGTCCTGGTCACCCACGAACATTCCGATCACGTCCAGGGCGTCGAGCTGCTGGCGCGCAAACACGGGGTACCGGTTTACTACAGCGCCGGCACCGGGCGTGGCCTGCGCAAGCCGGTGGCGGCCCAGGGCCTGCTGGCGGATGGCGAGCGCCTGGTGCTGGATGCGCTGGAGGTGACTGTGGTGCAGGTTTCCCATGACGCCCTGGAGCCGACGCAGTTCGTCTTCGACGATGGTCGCAAGCGCCTGGGCGTGCTCACCGATCTCGGTGAAGCCACGCCGGGCGTGCTCGAGCATTACCGCGGGCTCGATGCCCTGGTGATCGAGGCCAATCATGACAGTGCCATGCTGGCCAACGGACCCTATCCCTATCATCTCAAGGCAAGGGTTGGTGGGGTGCGCGGGCATCTCAACAACCGGCAGTCGGCCGATCTGGTGCTGGACCTGGCCTGTCCGGGCCTGCAGCATCTGGTGCTCGCTCACCTGAGCGAGAAGAACAACAATCCCTGGCTGGCTCGCGCCTGCTTCAGCAGGGTACTGGGTTGCGACGCGGATTGGCTGCGGATCGCCGACCAGCAGCAGGGGCTGGAGTGGCAGGCCATCGCCTGAGGCGCCAGTCGAGTTTTCTTTGGCGGCTGCGCCTCGCTGCACGGCCAAAAGATCCACGATCCTATGTAAACTGCGCTTCCCGGCTGTACTCGTCCCGAACCGCTCGTTTCACCTGCGTTCGTCCACAGCCTGCAAGCCATTCGAACCGGAGTCCAAGATGGAAAAACGCGCAGAACTCTACCGTGGCAAGGCCAAGTCGGTATTCACCACCGACGATCCCGATCGCCTGGTCCTGTTGTTCCGCAACGACACCTCTGCCTTCGATGGCGAGCGCATCGAACAGCTCGAGCGCAAGGGCATGGTGAACAACAAGTTCAACGCCTTCGTCATGCAGAAGCTCGAAGCCGCGGGCATTCCGACCCAGTTCGAGCAGCTGCTGGGCGACAACGAATGCCTGGTCAAGAAGCTCGACATGATCCCGGTGGAATGTGTGGTTCGTAACTTCGCCGCTGGCAGCCTGGTGCGTCGCCTGGGCGTGGAGGAGGGCCTGGAACTCACTCCGCCGACCTTCGAACTCTTCCTGAAGAACGATGCCCTGCACGACCCCATGGTCAATGAAAGCCACGTCCAGGCCTTCGGCTGGGCCACCCTCGACCAACTGGCCGAGATGAAGGCGCTGACCTTTCGCATCAACGACATCCTCAAGCAGCTGTTCGATGACGCCGGCCTGCTGCTGGTGGATTTCAAACTGGAATTCGGTCTGTTCCACGGCAAGGTCGTCCTGGGCGACGAATTCAGCCCGGACGGCAGTCGCCTGTGGGACAAGGCTACCCGCAAGAAGATGGACAAGGATCGCTTCCGGCAGGGCCTGGGCGGCGTGATCGAAGCCTATGAAGAGGTCGCCCAGCGCCTGGGCGTCCCGCTCTAAGAATCTGTTCACGATCCGCTGCGCGTCGGCCAAACGGCGTTGAAAAGCCATTCGGAATGCTCATTTACCCCTCGTAAACTCCGCTTCCTCAGGTGTTTTCGTGGGGCCGCCCAGGCCTTGTTTGGCTCTAGCTCGCGAGATCGTGAGCAGGTTCTGAACGCAAGCCGCTGATACCAGAGCTTTTTTTGCAATTGCATGTTCGCTTTTGCAATCATGGCTGGTATGATGCGCCGCGTTGGAGAGATGCCGGAGTGGTCGAACGGGACGGATTCGAAATCCGTTGAGTCAGCAATGGCTCCTAGGGTTCAAATCCCTATCTCTCCGCCATATCCGAAAACCCCGAGCGTGCCAGGCACCTCGGGGTTTTTATTGGCCGGAATTCGGCTCGGTCATGGCTCCACCGCTGTCTGCCCGGCCGCTCCGGACTGCTGTCGGGCGCGATCAGTCGCAGTGGCGCTGAGCGAGCTCTTGGCGATGCGCGCCGTTCTACGCAGCGAGACATGCTGCGTCCGCGCACGAGACCGGCGCCGCCGGATGGCGGGCGCAGGATTGCGCGATAGCTGGACGGCCCGCTGAAATGGAGCGATGCTGGAAACGTGCATCCGAGCACAGGCTACGACCCGCTGGCGGGCCTGCACGCCTAGCTTCCAGGGGTGGCTTCGGCGAATAACAATAAAAGAGGAGTCGAGCGATGTTCTACAAGGTCAGCGTGTATTCACGGCCTGAAGATCGTGGGCTGTTGGTCTGGCGGTGGAAGAAGCAGTTCCTCGGCGAGTGGGTCGAGTCTCGCCAGGAATTCGAGGACTGCGAGCATTGCGTCCACCATGCGCTGCAGGATGCCAGGGGGCAAAGCGTGCACCTCGAGACCGATCGCTGCACGCTCTATCGCTACCGCTTCCAGAGCATGCTGCATCAGTACGGTAGCTGCTATTGCCTGAGCGGTGGTCGGGCGTCGGAGGCCGTCCTGGATCTCATTGCCCAGATCGAGGAGCGCCACAACGTCATCGTGCTGCGCGACGGCCAGCCGTTCTTCGCCCATTATCGGGCGGACCTGCGAGCGGACGGCACGCTGGCACCCGAACTCTGGCAGGGCGTGGAATGGCGAGGGCTGGAAGGGCGCTTCGAGTATGCCCATAACCCCAGGCCGGTCTGAATACCAGGTCAGAAGGGCAGCAGCTCCTGGCGCATGATGCTGATGTCGGCCGGTGCCTGGATGCCGACCTGTACGCGATCGCCCTGAACTTTCAGGATGCGTACGTTGATGCCGCCATTGAACAACTGATCCAGCACCTGTTCTTCATCGGCTCCTGGTTTTAGGGAGAGGTTGATGATTTCACCAGTGCGGCGCGTCAAGACCAGATAAGACATGAGCATCCTTGCCATGATTTCAAGGGCTGGATGATAGCCAGTTCCGTTCGGTATGAGAACTGGTAGGCGGATTATTCGCTCTAGGACGGCAGTCTGCGCCTGCTCGGCCGGCGCTGCCGCGGCTTCAGTTGCCAGCGTCGAATGGCGAAACCCAGCAGGCCAGCTACCAGTGTCAGGAGGTTCACTCTATCCGTGGGGCCACTGCCGTGATGGCCGGCGCCCAAGGTGATCAGAGTGGCGAGCGCCCACATCGAGATTGCCGCCGCGACGGCGACGGCCATTTCATTCAGGTCGGCGGCCGGTACACGCCGAGCGGCGGGGAGCGGTTCGCTGTCGTAGTCTTCTTCGGGCATTGGGGCCTCCGGATGGCTTCTTGTTCGAGATTATCGCCAAGTGTCTTATCGACTGCTTATGGGGAGTCTGGAGGGGATCGATAGCGCGGTCAGCGCCTTTTTCCGGCGGACGGACGAGAGGTACTCGCTAGCGCCACGGATGGTCGCTGGAAGCGGGGACATCGTTTAATTGAGCGACGGCTGGTGGGCGACTACATCGAAGGTGTTCTTCCTCCGCGCCCCATCACCAATCGCCAGATAGATTTCGTTCAGCATCACCGGAAACCCTGCACCTGGTGACTTGGATGCTGGCTTCCTGGCGAACCATAGGCACCCGCAGGTGGCGAGCGTGAGCACCCAAGCGCTGGTCGACAACCAAGGCGTGGCGGTCCTGTGCCCTTTCCGCCGAGCCCAGGCAGGGCGGCAGCAATCGCCAGCGAACAGGCGGGAGAGATCCAGCAGTACGGCGTGGGCCACGCCACTCGCGACCTCCAGGATGCCCTCGACCGCGACGACTATCCGGAATGGGAGATGTGCGGGCAGAGCATGATGGGCGAGGTGCATGACGAACTGCCCTCGATCCCCTGGACGACGTCAAGCGCTGGCTGGAGGATCGGTTTCCGTTGCTGCTGGCAGGATGCCTGGTGCTGGATGGTAATCCCTCGAACGTTTTCGCCGAAACCGGGCAGGCCAAGGGATTCGGGTGGCCCAGGATGCCAGCGTCGATCTGGAACGGGTCAAGGCGCTGCCGAATCTGCCGACGCATCCGGCACCCCACGAAGATGTCCCGGCCGAGGCCTGCCAGGGGGGGCTAGCGGAAGCGCCTGCGCCTGGCATCACCGGTTAGCTCGCCGGACGCGGGCCGGCCGCCGCTGGTGGTCAACGCCCGGAAGCCTCGTCCGCGACGCATGCCCAGCAACGCTCGAAATCCTCGCGCCAGTCGGGCAGGGCGAAGGGCAGCAGCGCCTGGACCTTGCTGCAATCCAGGCGCGAGTCGCGAGGCCGGGTCGCGGGAGTAGGATAGTTGTCGGTGGAGGTGGGATAGAGGCGGGCCCGCAGCTCGCCGCGCTCCGCCAGGCGTTCGGCGATGGCATGGGCGAATCCGTGCCAGGAGGTCTGGCCGGCGTTGGTCAGGTGGTAGAGCCCGCTGCTGTCCCGTCGTTCGAGCAGGCGCTCGACCAGGTGGCGCGTCGCCCGGGCGATGGTGGGGGCCCAGGTAGGCGCGCCCAGTTGATCGTCCACTACGTGCAGCTCATCGCGTTCGGCGAGCAACTGCCGCATGGTGTTGAAGAAGCAGGGACCGTCATGGGAGTAGACCCAGGAGGTCCGCAGCACCAGGGCTCGCCCCCCGGCCGCCAGCACGGCCTGCTCCCCGGCCAACTTGGAGCGACCGTAGACGCTCAGGGGCGCGGGTGCGCAGTTCTCGCTATAGGGGCGGCCACGGCTACCGTCGAAGACGTAGTCGGTCGAGTAGTGCACGAAGGGGATATCCCGTTCGCAAGCCCACTCGGCCAGGATCTGCGGCGCATGGGCGTTGATGGCGGCGGCACGGTCGACATCCTTTTCGGCCTGATCGACAGCGGTATAGGCCGCTGCGTTGATGATGAGGTCCGGAGTCAGTCGATCGAAGGTGGCACGCAGCCGATGGGTCTGGCTCAGATCGAGTTCTGCCTGACCGATGACGGTCAGCGAATGGGTGTTGCCGAATTCGCGCTGCAGGGCGCGCGAAACCTGGCCGGAACGGCCGGTGATCACAATATTCATGAAAGCTTGCCTGGACGCCTTCAGCGGAAGGCGTTCGTCCTGAAATCGATGCTCGAAAAGCCCTGGGCTTTTCCCATGCGAAACGAAACCTGCCGCCATCGGCGACAACTGCTCGGTTCCAATCGTCTTCCTGGAGAAGACTGACGGCCGCTGTCTATGGCGGAGTGGGCATCGATTTGGCGGACGTGGCGGTCATGGTTCACCCGGTGGACTGGATATGCGGCTAGGACTGCCGTTCGTCGGTGTAGTTCAGCGCCGGTGCAGGCGCGTGAGCAGCTTGCCAAGCTGCAGCCCTGCCGTCGAGGTGGTCAGCAGAGCGGTATGGAGAACCTGTTCAAGTTCGCGGATGTTTCCCGGCCAGGGATAGTCGATCAGGGCGGCTTCGTCGTCGGACGTCAGGGCAGGGGGCGCGCAGCCAAGACGTTCAGCGTGCTGAGCGAGAAAATGTCGGGCGAGGGGCAGCAGGTCGGCCGGTCGCTCACGCAGCGGCGGGATGGAGACAAGCCCCGGACCGATGAACTCCCACAGCCGGACCTCGAAATGCCCGGCCTCGACCGCTTGTGCCAACTCCACGCTGGAGCCGGCGATCAGGCGCACATCGACCTCGGTGCGTTGACTGCTGCCCAGGCGCAGGATGCTGCCTTCCTGCAGAACCCTCGCCAGTTCCTGCTGCAGCTCCCTGGGCAGGTCGGCGATTTCATCCAGATAGAGGCTGCCACCATTGGCGGTGCCGAACCAGCCCACGCGACTGCCCGAGGTGCCGGCATAGGCGCGCGGAACATAGCCGAACAACTCGGCGGCACCATGGCGCCGGCTCAGGGAGGCGCAGTTCAGGCTGCTGAACAGGCCGGTACGGCCGCTACGCTCGTGCAGTCGGCGGGCCAGCAATTCGCGGCCCGTCCCCCATTCGCCGGCCAGCACCACGGGCTGCACCTGGGGGGCCAGCTCATCGAGCTGCGTGAGCAGGTGCCGTGAGCGGGGATCGGCGAAGGCCAGCGCCTTGGCGCGGATGGTCAGGTTGCTCTGCTGCTCCGCGGGAACGATCAACAGGTCGGAAGAGGTGGTAGGCATGCCGGTATCACTGCAACGCAAAGTCCCATGATAGCGGTGCTGATTTATAGCTAAAAATAAGTATTTTTTATTCGCTTATCGTATTTGGCTATTTGAAATGAGGGCCATCCGGCAGGCGGCGGTATAGAATCTTGGCCTGACCAGGAACGCCGGAGCTTCGTGCTCCCGTTCCTGCCGATCGATCCTTAGGCTAAGAGGCGCTGCTTTGGCTTTTTCCCTGCTGGCGGTGATCATCGGTGGCGCCCTGGGGTGCGTGCTGCGCTGGTTGTTCGCCTTGAAGTTGAATGGTCTCTTTCCTTCGCTGCCCCTGGGTACCCTGGCGGTCAATCTCATTGGCTGCCTGGTCATCGGCCTGGCCCTGGCCTGGTTCGCCAAGGTGCCAGACATGGAACCGGTGTGGCGTACTCTCATCACCACGGGGTTCTGTGGCGGCCTGACGACCTTCTCCAGTTTCTCCGCGGAAGTCATCACCCTGCTACAGGAGGGCAAGCCCGGTTGGGCGCTGGCCACCGTCGGGGCCCATCTGAGCGGTTCGCTGGCGATGACGGCCTTGGGCTTCGGCCTGGTCCATTGGGCGTACCGCGCCTAGCGCGGCGGAGGTTGCGATGATCTCTCTGCGTGCTCCCTGCCCGCCCGGTGTCTGTAGTTGTGATCGGGATGGCGTATTGGCCGACCCGACTCGCGATGCGCGGCCCTTGCTGCTCAATCGCCAGGAGGAGCAGCGCCTGCTCCAGCGACTCGAGGCGGTCGGCAGCCTGGCCGATCTGCGGCGGCTGCAACAGCGGTTGCAGGAGCAACTGGGCATTTGCCTGGAGATCGCGCCGGGGCCCGGAGAGGTGCGCAGCGCCCGGGGCCTGTCGATCAAGCTGCAGCCACGTCCGGGGTTGTGTCGCAAGCTGCATCAGTCAATCCCGGCCGCCATTCGCCGTGGCCTGACGCAGCGTCCGGAAATCCTCTACGCCCTGCTCAACGCCAACGACCTGCTCCGCGACGCCTGACACTCGTCAGGCCGGCGCTGCGACGCTGATCCAGGTCGGCGCATGGTCGCTGGTCTTCTCCAGATCCCTCACCCAGCGATGCACACCGGCATCCAGCAGGCCGGGCGCGAGCGACGGACTGAGCAGAAGGTGGTCGATGCGCAGCCCGGCATTGCGTTGCCAGCGCTGACGGAAGTAATCCCAGTAGGTGTAGATCGCCTCGTCGGGATGCCGGGCGCGTAGGGCATCCAGCCAGCCCTGGTCGAGCAGGCGCTGGAAACAGGCGCGGCTCTCCGGCTGCAGCAGGGCGTCCTTGCGCCAGGACTTCGGATCGTAGATATCGCGGTCGGTGGGGACGACGTTGTAGTCGCCGGCCATGACCACCGGATGGCCGCTGTCCAGTAGCCCCTGGGCATGCTCGAGCAGGCGCGCGAACCAGGCCAGCTTGTACTCGAACTTGGGGCCCGGCCAGGGATTGCCGTTGGGGAGATAGAGGCAGCCGACCACGATGCCCTTCACCGCCGCTTCCAGATAGCGCCGCTGGGGATCGTCCGCCAGGCCGGGCAGGCCGCGACGGATCTCCAGTGGCTGGTCGCCACGCGCGAGGATGGCGACGCCGTTCCAGGACGGCTGGCCCTCCCAGAGCGCGCCGTAGCCGGCCGCCGCCAGCTCCGCTTCGGGAAAGTCGGGGCTCTTGGCCTTGAGTTCCTGCAGGCAGACGATATCCGGCTGCTCCCGCTCCAGCCACTGGAGGAGGATGGGAAGTCGCGCCCGGATACCGTTGACGTTGTAGGTGGCGAGGGTAAGGGCGGCCATGGTGGGTTCCTGAGCGGGGGATGTAGCCATGACCGGCTGGCCGGGACGTCGGTTCCCTGTAAGGATATATGTGACCTGGTTATCGTTATTTGATGACTTACTTTTTTTGGCACCTTAGGGAACTTTTTGGCCGCTAACGCTGAATTGCCGGAAAAAAATTGGCGATTCGACCGAAAGTTCCATTTCGATTGTGGCTACTGTGTTACTTCGCTCATCGTGCCGACGAACGGGTTTTCTATTAATTTGTTTAAAATCAACTGCTTATATTTGATTTTAGTAATGGCTAAATAATGGCCGCAGCAGTCGGGAGAGGAAGTTGGCATATCGCTTGAATGAGTGGACATGCCTGGAGGCGTCGTCTCGCTGAAGAGTGTCAGCGAGGTCCTTCTCTCACTTCATATCGGCCGTTGTTCAGGGAGTGCGTTCACGGGTCGATCTAGCGCAGCTGGTGATGATGAAACCATCTTTCCTGAAATTCCCCCGCTGGACAGCGCGTGCGCTGCCCTTCGTCGCCGCTCTGGCGATCATGCCCACCGCCAAGGCCGAACAGGTCAACCTGGTGGGGCTCAATCTTTCCGGCGCCGGCTTCGCCGGCCAGGTGCTGCCAGGGGTCAACGGTACCCACTACATCTTCCCCGTGGAGGCCTACTTCAAGCAGTGGAGCGCCAAGGGCATCAAGTTGATCCGTTTCCCGGTGATCTGGGAGCGGCTGCAGCCGGTGCTGGGCGGTCCGCTGGACCCGACCTATGCCGCCCTGGTGGACGAGACCTTCGCCAATGCGCAGAAGTACGGCATGCGCATCATCCTCGACCTGCACAACTACACCTTCTATCGCGGTTCGGTGATCGGCAGTGCTGCCGTCCCCTACACCCGCTATCAGGAGATCATGACCCGTATCGCCCAGCGCTGGAGCAATCAGCCGTCGCTGTACGCCTACGACATCATGAACGAGCCCCACGATTCCATGGCGCAGTGGCCGATCGCGGCCCAGTACGGCATCAATGGCGTGCGCGCGGTGGACAAGACCCGGATCATCATGATCGAGGGCAATGGCTGGTCGGAGGCAACCCGCTGGCCGCTGTGGAACGACGCCCTGCTGGCGCTCAAGGATCCTTCGGACAACCTGGTCTTCCAGGCGCATTCCTATTTCGACGAAAGCGCCGGCGGCAACTACACCGGGATCGACGTGGGCAAGCTCAGCCAGGATTATGGCGTGGAGCGCGTGCGGCCCTTCGTCGAGTGGCTGAAGAAGAACAACAAGAAGGGCATGATCGGCGAGTTCGGCGTGCCGGATAACGATCCCCGTTGGCTGCCGCTGATGGATCGCATGCTGGCCTACCTCAAGCAGAACTGCATTCCGGCCACCTATTGGGCCGCAGGCCCGGGCTGGGGCAACTATTTCCTGTCGGTGGAGCCGATCAATGGCGTCGACCGCCCGCAGTGGCCGACCCTGCGCAAATACATCGATGACAGCAGCTGCACCGCCATCGGCCCCCTGGGCAGTGGCGCGGCGACCACGCCGGCCAGCGGGACGGGTACGGCTGGCGGTTCCAGCAACAACAGTGGTGCGGGCAGCGGCACCGGCGGCTCCGGCTCCACCAGTGGCGGCACGGCAGGCGCGGGGGCTGCAGCCGGGACGGGCAGCGCGGGGGGCGCGACCACCACCGGGGTGACCACCTCGATCAACGACTTCACCAACGAAGACTGGCTGCACGGCGTCTATCGCAAGGCTGCCGGCTTCTCCATTCCGGCATCGGCGGTGAACGTGGACGCCTTCAAGGTCGGCGCCCTCATCACCCCGGCGGATGGCAAGAGCTACAAGGTGACCTACGCCCAGGTCGTGGGCAGCAACATGAGCGTGTTCATCGAGAGCCCGCAGCTGGATGGCAATCTCTTCGGCTATCCGAAGACGCTGCGCACCGGGGCTACCACCTCTGGCTCGGCCGTCAGCGTGCCGGGTACCGGCAGCAGTAGCGGTACGACGGGATCGACCGGCAGCTCGGGTAGCTCCTCGGGTTCCGGCTCGGGCAGCAGTGCGGGCAGTGCGACGCCGGCCGTGACCTTGCCGGTCGTGACCACACCCGCCCCCAGCACCGGCAGCACCACGCCGACCACCACGGTACCGACGCCCAGCGGATCGTCCTCGACGCCCACGGGTTCCAGTACGCCGGCGACGAATGCCAGCAAGCTGAGCCTGGTGGGCCTGAACTTCTCGGGGGCCGCCTTCGCGCCCCAGGTGCTGCCCGGTGTGGTCAACGTCAGCTACATCATGCCCGGCGAGGCGAATTTCCAGCAGTGGAGCGCCAAGGGCGTACGGCTGATCCGCTTCCCGGTGATCTGGGAACGGCTGCAGACGCGCTTCTTCGGCAGCCTGGAGCAGGGTTACAGCCAGCAGATCACCCAGGTGCTGGAGCTGGCCAAGAAGTACAACATGAAGGTGATCCTGGCGCTGGACAATGGTGGTCGCTACAAGGGCACCCTGATCGGTACCGGGACCGTCACCAACTTCAATTACTGGGATCTGATGTATCGCCTGGCCTTCCAGTGGGGCAACCATGCCGCGCTCTACGGCTACGACATCATGGGCAAGCCCAATGGCGCCGACAGCGGCTGGCCGGTAACGGCGCAGTCCGGGATCGACGGCGTCCGCACCATGGATCGCATCCATCCGGTGATCGTCCAGGGCAACGCCTGGGGTAGCGCGGCCAACTGGCCGGGCGTCAGCAACGCCTTGCTGAATCTGAAGGACCCGGCCAACAACCTGATCTATGCGGCCAACGTCTACCTGGACCAGGACGGCAGCGGCAACTACGCGGCGCAGGACATGACCGGCTTCGATCCGCAGGTGGGGGTCAATCGCGTCAAGCCCTTCGTCGAGTGGCTCAAGCGCAATGGCAAGCGCGGCATGATCGCGGAGTTCGGCGTACCGGCGGGTGACAGCCGTTGGCTGGCAGCCACTGACAATCTGCTGGCCTATCTGCAGCAGAACTGCATGCCGCTGACCTACTGGGCCGCTGGCCCGGGCTGGGGCAACCATGCGCTGGCGGTGGAGCCAGTGAACGGCGCCGAGCGGCCGCAATGGCCGACGCTGAAGAAGTACGTGGATGCGAGCAACAGCTGTACTGCGATAGGACCGCGTTGAGAATGACGCTCTGAAAATGGACGGCGACGAGACCTCTGGTGTCGTCGCCGTTCCTTCATCCCGCGCAGCGAAGGCTGCGTCAGCGGGTGGCGGAACGCCAGCAGCAGAGGCTCTGGAACAGGCTCCGTACGGACGACGAACGGCTATAGCTTGACTTATAAACCCGCGAGTAGAGTCGAATCCGATATTTCTCGCACAAGGAGCAGGTGCCATGACGCAATCCACCCAGCAGCGGCTGCAGAATCTGGAAGAACAGATTCGCGACCACCGTCAGGAGCTGGCCCGGAGCCGCCAGAGCTTCCAGGAACAGTTCGTCATCTATACCAAGAAATACGCCCGGCTCAGCGTGCTCGAAGCCCAGTTGGAGCTGGTGCGCAATAACGTCAAGGCCCCCGGCTGAGGCGCTTTCCGCCGTCCCTTCGGCCGTGGCCCGCCTTCAATCGTCCCGGGTCAGCACTTCCAGCAATTCGATCTCGAAGGTGAGATTGGCATTGGGCTTGATCAGCGCACCGACCTGGCGTTCGCCATAGGCCAGGGGCGCTGGCACTTCCAGCCGGCGCTTGCCGCCTACCCGCATTCCCATCAGGCCCAGATCCCAACCCTTGATCACCCGTCCGGTGCCGATGACGCATTGGAACGGGCGCCCCTTGGCGCGGGACGAATCGAACAGGGTGCCGTCGTCCAGCCAGCCTTCGTAGTGGGTGGTGATCAGGGCGCCCTTGACCACGGCCCTGCCGTCGCCTTCAACCAGATCCTCGATCCGTACCTCGTCGCTCATCGTCGCGCTCCAGCCAAAAGGCGGAGTCTAGCCTGTCCGGCAGCGGGCGCGGCGTGGCCTTGTCTGCTCACTCCGGCACGGCGCCGAAGAGGCCGGCCTGGTAGTCGCGAATCGCCTGACGAATTTCCTCGGCGCTGTTCATGACGAAGGGGCCATGGGCGACGATGGGCTCGGCGAAGGGGGCGGCGTGGCCATAGAGCAGCAGGGCGCCTTCACGGCTGGCCAGCTCCACGCGATCACCGTCGGCGGCGAACTCGAACAGCTGCCAGGGGGCTTCATCGTGGCCGGCGATCTGCACCGCGCCGCGGACGCCATAGCAGAACACCGCCTCACCCGCCGGCGCGGGTAGCACCACGGTGCCGCCGGGCTCGATTTCCACGGTCATCAAGGTGATGGGGGTTGGCGTCTCCACGGCGCCCTGAATCCCCTGGTAGGTACCGGAGGCCAAGCGGATGTGCACCCGGCCGTCGTCCGCCTCGATCAGCGGCATGGCTTCGGCCGATACGCCGTGATAGGCCGGTCGGGTGAACTTGAGCCGCGCCGGTAGGTTGATCCACAGTTGCAGGATCTCCAGCTCGCCGCCGTCGCGCTTGAAGCTGGCCGGCGACAGCTCGGCGTGCACCAGGCCACTGCCGGCCGTCATCCACTGGATGCCGCCCGCGTCGATGACGCTCTCGTGGCCACCGCTGTCGCGGTGAGCGAGGGAGCCGGCGAGGATGAAGGTCACCGTTTCGAAGCCGCGGTGCGGGTGGGGGCCGAAGGGCAGGCCGGCGTTGTGCGGCGGATAGACCTGGGGGCCGTGGTGGTTGAGAAAGAGGAAGGGATCCAGATGGGGCAGGCCGGGCCCCGGCAGGGGACGGCGGGTGTGGAGATCGCCGATGTCATCGCGGCGGGCGGGATGACGATGCAGCAGCGTACGGACGGTCATGGCGGACCTCTCAGGCTTAAAACGCCAGTGTAGGGATACCCTCGCCGGGCGGGTACCCCGGTGGCGTTGCCGCGGTGGTCAGATGGAGAATTGCACCTCACGCTCCGGCCGGGGCGCCAGCGGGCGTCGATGATTGACCACCAGTTCGCCGATGCGGATCAGATGGGCGCGGGTGACGTTGCGACTCAACCCCAGCAGCCGCGCCGTATGGACCTGGTTGCGGTGGCAGAAGCGATAGGCGGCGCGGACCAGGGCATCCTCGACGCGTTCGTGCAGGGCCTCGGGCTGCTCTTCGAAGAGTTGCGCGAAGGCCTCGGTGAGCAGGGCCTCGGTGGGCGCCTGGGCGGTCGGCTGGGGCTGGCTCGGCGTACGCGTAGGGCGCTGGACGAAGTGTAGGTCCTCGGCCTGCAGCTCGCCCTGGGGCTTGAGCAGCAGGGCGTGCTGCAGGGTGTTCTCCAGCTCGCGGATGTTGCCGGGCCAGGGGTGATCCAGCAGGCGCCGCTCCGCCGCCGGGCTCAAGGCTACCGGGGCCTGGGCATAGACATGGAGGAAGTGCCGGGCCAGCGGCAGGATGTCGCCCTGGCGCTGGCGTAGCGGCAGCAGCGGCAGGCTGACCACGTTGAGGCGATACCAGAGGTCCTCGCGGAAGGTGCCCTCGGCCACGGCCCGCTCCAGCGGGACGTTGGTAGCGGCGATGATGCGGACATCCAGCGGGATGCTGCGCCGGGAGCCGAGGCGTACCACCTCGCGCTCCTGCAGCACCCGCAGCAGCTTGACCTGCACCGACAGCGGCAGGTCGCCGATCTCGTCGAGGAACAGGGTGCCCCCATTGGCCTCCTCGAACCAGCCGGCACGGGCGCCCAGGGCGCCGGTGAAGGCGCCTTTCTCATGGCCGAAGAGTTCGGACTCCACCAGGCTCTCGGCGAAGGCGCCGCAGTTGACGGCGACGAAGGGGCCGGCGTGGCGGTGGCTCAGGGCATGGATGTGGCGGGCGATCAGCTCCTTGCCGGTGCCCGTCTCGCCGATCACCAGGACGCTGGCTTCGCTGGGCGCGATCTTTTCCAGGTGGGCGAGCAGCTCCCGGGAGCGCGGATCGGTGAAGACCTGAGCGGTGGCCCGGTAGCGAGGCACCTCGGGGGTGCGCGTCAGGGTCAGCAGGGTCATGGGCGAGTCCTCTTCAGGAGTAGAAACTGGGAGTGGGCAGGCGTTCGTTCAGCGCCCAGTCGCCCAGTTCATGCAATTTGTAGTCGAGCGGGTCGTGCAGGGTCTGGGTGCGCAGGTTGCGCCAGTAGCGATCCAGTCGTAGCGCCCCAGCGGTGGCGCGGGCGCCGCCGACCTCGAACAGCCGGCTGGCAAGATCCAGCCCATGGCGGCTGGCGGCGACCTTCGCGGTGGCAATGGCGATGGCCAGGTCGCCCCGGGTTTCCGCGGTGAGCGCCGTACCCTGGCGCCAGGCCTGTTCGAAGCCGAGATTGGCGCGCTCCACCAGCAGGCGGGTGCTCTCCAGGGCGACCCAGAATTCGCCGTAGTGGCGCAGGACATAGGGGTCTTCGCTGGCGCTGGCGGCGGCGGACTTGAACCAGGGGCGAGCCTGGTTGCGGGTATAGCGCTGGGCCTCGGCGAAGGCGCCTTCGCCGAGGCCCAGGAAGATGTTGGCGAAGATCAGTTGGGCCAGCAGCGGTCGCAGGCAGGCGAAGGGAGTGCTGAGCGGACCGGGCTCCCGCAGCCATTCCTGGTCTTCGATGCGTACGGCGTCGAAACGGGCACTGCCGCTGTCGGTCTGGCGCTGGCCGTTGTTGTCCCAATCATCGAACAGGTGGATGCCCGCGCGCCCGGTCGGTACCACGGCGATCAGCAACCGGCCCTGGTCGTCGTGCTCCAGGGCCGAGAGCAGCAGCAGGTCGGAATCCAGGGCGCCACTGCAGAAGCTCTTCTGCCCGTCCACCTGCCAGGCGTCGCCCTGGCGGCGGGCGAGGGTGCGGCGGTCCAGCGGGTTGAGGGCGTTACCCCAGAACAGCGCCTCTCGGGCGGTACGTTCGAGCCAGGGCCGCCACTGCTCCGGCTGGCCGAACAGTTGGGCAGTCGCCAGCAGCAGATGGTGGAAGCCGAAGACATGGGCCAGGGAGCTATCGACCCGGGCGAGCTGGCGCACGGCTTCCAGGGTTTCGTTCCAGGGAGCGCCCAGCCCGCCTAGCTCGGATGGGATGCTCAGGGCCAGCAGGCCGCTCTGGCGCAAGGCGTCCCGCTCGACCTTGGGCGTGCCGCCCCGGCGATCCCGCTCGACGGCGGTGGCGGCGAAGGTGGATAGCAGCGGCGTGAGGATTTCCAGCGCAGGATAGGTCATGGCGATTCTTGTAGGTTGGCAGGTCTGCAGGCGTTAGAACTTAAAGCCGCTCAAACCTGGATATGAAATATTTTTTGGTTATTACGTAATAGTCTGCCCACTGCTGGCCACCCATCGTGTAAAGCGCCCGCTCGGTCCTTACTGCATTCAGTCAACTAAAGGATCGGCCAGGTGAGGCGATACAACGGCTACTCAATCCACCGAGCAGGTGCGCGCGATGTTCTATAAGAAACTAAAGCAGGAACTGCAGCGCCTGCGCGAGCAGTCGAACTCCTTCTTGCGGCTGAAGGAGGAGCTGAATGCCGAGATGATCGGTGTCGAACTGGATGGCCGCGGCTGCATCACCTCGGTGAACGCCAATTTCGAAAGGGAAATGGGCGTACGGGCCGCCGACCTGTTGGGACGGCCCCTGACGGACCTGATCCCGGCGCACATCAAGAACGAAGAGCACAGCCGTCGCCTGCAGCAGAGCCTGAGTCGCGGCGAGCATTTCAGTGGCGCTCTGCGCCTCACGCGCGGCGACGGGCGCGAGGCCTGGCTCCGCGGCATCCTGCATCCCTTCCACGACAGCCAGGGCCAGGTGAATCGCTTCCGGCTGTTCTGCAACAACCTGACCCGTACCATCGAGACGTCCCGCGAGCATGAAAGCCTGCTCAAGGCGCTGCGCCGCTCCACGGCGGTCATCGAGTTCAACCTCGAGGGCGAGGTGCTCGATGCCAACGACCGCTTCCTGCAGGCCATGGGCTACTCGCTGGTGCAGATCAAGGGCAAGCACCATCGACTGTTCTGCGATCCGGCGGAGGCCAATTCCGAGGCCTACCTCCAGTTCTGGGCACGGCTGCGCCGTGGCGAGTTCGTGGTCGACCGCTTCAAGCGGCTGGACGCCCACGGCCGGGATGTCTGGCTGGAGGCGTCCTACAACCCGGTGATCGATGCCCACGACCGGCTGTACAAGATCGTCAAGTTCGCCACCGTGATCACCGAGCAGGTCGAGCAGGAGCAGGCGGTGTCCGAGGCGGCCAGCCTGGCCTTCGAGACGTCCCAGCAGACCGACGACACCGCCCGCAAGGGCGCCGTGGTGGCACAGCAGACGGTGGACGTGATGCGCGTCCTGGCCAGCCAGATGCAGGAGGCGGTGAAGGGCATCGAGGCGCTGGACAACCAGTCCCAGGTGATCGGCACCATCATCAAGACCATCAGCGGTATCGCCGAGCAGACCAACCTGCTGGCGCTCAATGCCGCCATCGAGGCCGCGCGGGCCGGCGAACAGGGCCGCGGCTTCGCCGTGGTGGCCGACGAGGTTCGACAATTGGCCTCGCGCACCAGCAAGGCCACCGAGGAGATCGTCGGGGTGGTGCAGCAGAACCAGCAACTGGCCAGCGAGGCAGTGACGGTGATCGAGAACGGACGCCGCCAGGCCGAGCAGGGGCTGGAACTAGCCGGCCAGGCCGGGCAGGTGATCGTGGAAATCCAGGATGGCGCCCAGCGGGTGGTCGGGGCGGTGGGACGGTTCGCTCGGCAGCTGTCGAGCTGATCCCGCACGGGGCTGGCCGCGGCAACGGCAACCCGCGGGTTGCCGGTTTGCCTTGGACGACGGCTGGGCGTCAGCCCTGCTTGCCGCCGCCGCCGATCTGCCAGACGTAGGGCGGCTCGGTTCCCTCGATTTCCCAGGCGCCGATGATGCGCTCCTTGTAGATCAGCGGATTGTGCGAGGCGGCGGTGCGGGCATTGCGCCAGTGCCGGTCCAGTCCCTTGCTCACGCTGGTCGCCGAGGCGCCCAGGGCGTTGAACAGGTCACTGGTGGCGCGCAGTACCAGATCTGCCACGGCCGCCTGTGCCTGGGCGGATTCCAGCTCGGCCGCTACATTGGCCTGATGCTCGGCGGCAGCGTCGCCGGCATGGCGCGCCTCATAGGCGGCCTGGGCCGTCGCGGCCGCGCTCAGGGTCGCCGCCTCGGCGGCATAGACGAAGGCCGAAGCCTTGCCTACCACCTGCTGTACCTGGGGATCGGCGCTGGCGGCGTCGGCATTGCCATGGCTGTAGACGCGCTTGCGTGCCTTCACCTCCTCGGCGAAGTCGCGCACGGCGGCCTGGCCGCTGCCGGTGATCACGGCGAGCAGCACCAGTTGGTAGAAGGCGGTCTGGTATTTGAAGCGGGTGGCGAAGTCGATGAGGTTTTCCGGCTCCACCTGCACGTCCTCGAACACCGAAGTGCCGCTGGCGGTGGTGCGCTGGCCGAAGCCGTCCCAGTCGTCGGACTGGCGCACGCCCGGCTGGTCGGTGCGGATGGCGGCAATGACGTCGCCGCCGGTGTCATCACGCTGCGCATAGACGTCGATCCAGTCGGCGAACAGGCTGCCGGTGCTGTAGTACTTGGTGCCGTTGAGGCGCCACTGACCGTCTTTCTGGCTGACGCGGGTGATGACTTCGCCGAGCTTGACCGTGCCGATTTCGGTCCAGGCATTACCCACCAGCTCGCCGGCGACGAAGCGCTCGAACCAGGCCTGCTGGGAGGTGCTGGCGTGGGCGTTGAGGCGATCCTCGACGAAGGCGAAATGGCCGCGCAGGGCCTGGGGCAGGTTGCTGTCGGCGGCCGCCAGTTCGATCAGCAGGCGCACCAGCTGCGGCAGGCTGGCGCCGCTGCCGCCGAACTCCACCGGCACTCGCACGGCGCCGAAGCCGGCTTCCTTCAGCCAGGCGACGGGGGCGTAGGGCAGGGTGCGAGTGCGTTCGCGCTCCAGGGCGCCCTCGGCGATACGGACGAAGATCGGTCGGAAGCGGGCGACCAGGGGTTCGTAGTCGGGCGCCTCGGTGCGGGTAGGGGGCAGATGACGAGCGGGCAGATTCATGATGATCCTCGGCGGACGGAAAGGACGACGCCAGAGCCATTGCAAGAGTGTTGCCAGCCCTCCAGGGCCTGATCTGACAGGCTTTTCCACGCGCGTGCTGTCCTGGGGACAGCACGGCTGTACTGGCGCTGTTGGTAGGGCGACACCTGGCCGGTCGCGCTAGACTGCCGGTTTTGCGGAGCGCCCATGGACATCCTCTTTCTCGGCACCTCCGCCGGCGTGCCGACCCGGCGGCGCAACGTCTCGGCCGTTGCCTTGATCGAGGACCAGGGCAAGGGCTGGTTCCTGATCGACTGCGGCGAGGCCACCCAGCATCAACTCCTGCGTACGCCGCTGTCGGCAGCGGATCTGCGCGCCATCTGCATCACCCACATCCATGGCGATCACTGCTATGGCCTGCCGGGGCTGCTGGCCAGTGCCGCCATGACCGGACGCAGCCAGCCGCTGGCGCTGGTTGCCCCCCGGGCGGTACAGGCCTGGCTCGGCGCTACCCAGGCGCTGACCGCCCTGCATCTACCGTTCGAGGTACGATTCCATGCCCTGGAGGACTTTACCGGCCTGGCTCTGGGCGCCTGGGACATCGACGCCTTTGCGCTTTCCCATCGTGTGCCCAGCCACGCCTTCCGCTTTCGCGAAACCCGTCGACCGCAGCGCCTGGACCCAGCGGCCCTGGCCACGGCAGGGGTGCCCCGCGGGCCGCTGTGGGGGCGTCTGCAGGCCGGAGAGGACGTACTGCATGAGGGACGCCTGCTGCGCAGCGCCGACTTCCTGCAGGCTGCTTACGCCGAGCGACGACTGGTGGTGGCGGGCGACAACGATCGTCCCGAGCTGCTCGTCGAAGCCTGTCGCGGCGCCCAGCTACTGGTCCACGAGGCCACCTACGCCCAGGCGCATATCGACAAGACCGGCGAGAGCTGGGGTCACAGCAGCGCCGCCGGCATCGCCCGTTTCGCCCAGGCCCAACAACTGCCGGCGCTGCTGCTCACCCATTTCAGTCCGCGCTATCAGGCCGATCCGGCGCGTTCGCCGTCCATTCAGGAGCTGGGCGAGGAAGCCGCGGCCCACTACTCGGGCGAGCTGCACCTGGCCGAGGATTTTTCGCGGTTTCGGCTGGATCGGCAGGGGCGGCTCAAAGCCCTGGACCAGAGCGGCGGGGAGGGGAGAAGGGAACACCACTAGCTGGCAGAGCGGGTGCTCACGCCCTTGAACGACCTGTTTTCCTTGGGCATAGTGCGAACGTTTATCATTTCAGGGTCGCCTCGACCCTTCGCACCTGTCCCTAGGAGAAGCAAATGGTGGTGTCTTTGAACAAGGTTTCGACGCTGGGCGCTCTGGCGCTGCTGTCGCTGGCAGTGGCTGCCTGCTCCACCCAGGCAGAGGCGCCGCCGCCACCTCCGGCTCCGGTCCCGGTCGCTGCCGCGCCGGCCATGCCCCAGGCACCCGCCGAGCTCAAGCGCGTCGAGCTGGGCTATGGCCTCTACGAACTGGCCTACAGCCCGGCCAAGCAAGCGGTCTATGCCGCGACCGCCCAGTTGACCAAGGGCGTCACCGGTGGGGTGATCTACCAGCTCGATCCGGCTACCCTGGCCATCACCGGGCAGATCCATACCGACCTGAAGAACTTCGCCCTGACCACCGATGCCGCTGGCGAAACCCTGTTCGTCACCAACTCCCTGGATGGCGGCCTGACGCGCATCGACCTGCGTACCGGCAAGGTGGAGAAGCGCCTGAAATTCAACGAGATGGGCCGGGACGGCCATCCGGTCAATCCGCGCCAGGTCATCCTGCACGACGGCCTGCTGTACGTCGGCGGCGTCGGCGATCCGGGGGTGATCTGGGTGGTGGACGCCAAGACCCTGACCCTCAAGGCGCGCATCCCCAATGCCGGCAAGTGGGTGACCGGCCTGCTGTACTCCGAGGACACCGGGCGCCTCTATGCGGCCAATGGCAGCGGCGAGGTGCTGGTGATCAATCCGCGCACCCGCAAGATCGAGCAGCGCTGGACCCCGGGCGATGGCGGCAAGTACCTGCTGCTGAACCTGGCCGAGGATCGCGCCAATCACCAGCTGTTCGTCACCGACAATTCCGAAGCCAAGACCGTGCTGGTCTTCGATATCCGCAGCGGCAAGGTGATCAAGCGGCTGCCAGTGGGCGATGCCCTGGCCATCAAGCTCAATACCAAACGCAATGAGCTGTACATCACCCAGCGCGAGACCGGTCGGCTGTTGATCCTCGACGCCACCACCTACGCCGAGAAAAAGGCCTACGACCTCAAGCCCAATCCCAACAGCCTGCTGGTCAGCCCGGATGGCCAGACACTGTATGCGACGGTGAAGACGCCCTTCGACAAGGAATACATGAATACCGCGCCGGAAAGCGTGGTGCGCATCGACCTCTCCGCGGTGAAGTAAACCGCGCCGCCCTGGCTGCCGCAGCGTCCTGCTGCGGTGGCCCCGGGCTTCCCAAGCCCACCGGCTTGCTCTTGAATGCATGGGTCCTACCATCAAGGAGCTGCCGCTTTGTCCGCCACCGATCTCAGCCTGCTTCCACTGCTGGAAGCCTCCTACCGCCGCTGGCTCGGCGAGCCGCTGCCGCGTCCCGCCGGACTGCCTGAGCCTGAACTTCCTGTCTGGCTGCATGAGTGGGCACCCTATGCCCTGCTGGCGCACGGTACCGAAAGCGATCCGCTGTTCTGCTACGCCAACAGGCAGGCGCTGAGCTGTTTCGGCTATCCCCGCGACGAATTCATTGGCATGCCTTCAAGGTTCAGCGCCTCACCCAAGGACAGGGACGAGCGACAGCGCCTGATGGAAGCGGTGGGGCGCCAGGGCTATGCCTCGGGCTACGAAGGCTGGCGGGTGGACAAGGCGGGGGAGGCATTCCAGATCCATGCGGGGATGGTGTGGAATCTGGTCGATGTCGACGGTATGCGCGTGGGGCAGGCGGCGCTGTTCTGGCCGGATCCGCAGCGGGTTGGGCAGCTGGAATGAGGTAGAGATCGTTGGGCTCGGCTGCGCGCGGAAGATCGGCGAATTCGTGGACAAGGCTGCGCCGTTGTCCACCCTACGCCTAGCCTGACGGCGTAGGGTGGAAAACCGCGCAGCGTTTTCCACGCGAGGGTAATGCCAGGCTATCCCGACTCCCCCGGCCGGATGCTTCACTCGTCCTCGACGATCAGCACCACCAGATCCTTGGGCCCGTGGGCGCCATAGGCCAGCACCTGCTCGATGTCGGCGGTCTTGGACGGCCCCGAGATCAGCAGGGCGTTGGTCGGCATGCCGTCCTGCCAGCGGTGCTGTTGCTGCAACTCGTAGAAGTTGTCCACCACGGTGCTGGCCCGCAGCAGGGCGATGTGCAGCGGGGGCACCAGGCTCATCAGGCGCGGTTCCTGGCGATCCGGCCAGAGCACCAGACTGCCGGTGGCGGCCAGGGCGCCGAGGGTGCCGGTGAGGCTGGCCGGGGTGTCGTTGAACAGTTCGGCCTTCCACTCCTCTACGGGGCGATCATAGGCCTTCCAGCGCGGCTGGCCGTCGCCCTGCCAGCGCTCCACCAGGCGCGCACCGTGGGCCGTGCCGGGAGCGATCAATAGCTGATCCAGACCCCGTTCGGCGAGGACGCGCTCGACCAGCGCCGGCCATTCCGCCGCGGTGGTCAGGTGGATTTCGGTATGCACCGTCTCCATCAGGGTGCGCAGGCGGGCGACGCGTTCTTCAGGCGGATAGCGCCAGGGTTCGGTCACCAGGACTTCGTCGAAGGTGTCCGCCAGCGGCTGGGTGCCCTGCAGACTGCCGCGCAGCTTGGCGAGGATGTTGTCGCGGGCGCTCATGGGCGTTTCTCCAGGTGGTCGCGGGCCAGTTCATGCAGCGAGCGCGCTGCCGGTCTGGGCGCGCTGTGGTGCTCCGTCCAGGGGCCGAGCTGGCCGGGGGTGAAGCGGCCGAAGCGGGTGGCCAGGTAGCTGAAGCCGCGATAGAGCAGCGGCGAGGTGTAGAGATTCTGCCAGGCATGCCAGGTCCAGCGCTCCCGGGCGGAGAACTTGCTGCCCTGGCCGCGCAGCAGGTACGGCTCGGCATTGGGCGCCTTGACGTTCTCTTCGCGCAGGCGCCGCAAGAGCGCCGGAATCGGGATCTTGACCGGGCAGACCTCTCCGCAGGCGCCGCACAGCGAAGAGGCGCTGGGATGGTCGGGCGCCCGCTCCAGGCCGACCAGATGCGGGGTGATGATGGCGCCGATGGGGCCGGGATAGACCTCGCCATAGGCATGGCCGCCGATGCGGGTATAGACCGGGCAGTGGTTCATGCAGGCGCCGCAGCGGATGCAATTGAGGGTCTGGCGCAATTCGCTGTCGGCGAAGGCCTGGCTGCGGCCGTTGTCCAGCAGCACCAGGTGCACCTCGCGCGGTCCGTCCAGCTCCTCGGCCTTGCGCGGCCCGGAGATCAGGTTGACGTAGGTGGTGATCGGCTGGCCCAGGGCCGAACGGGTCAGCAGCGACAGCAGCGGCACCACGTCGCGCAGGTTCTCCACCACCTTTTCGATACCGGTCACGGCGATGTGCACCGGCGGTACCGTGGTGGACATCCGCCCGTTGCCCTCGTTTTCCACCAGCAGCAGGGTGCCGGTCTCGGCCACCGCGAAGTTGACCCCGGAGATGCCGATGTCAGCCTCGAAGAATTTCTGCCGCAGCACTCGCCGACCGGTCTGGATGAGTTCGTCGACGTCGGTGGTGTAGGGCTCGGCGAGGTGCTCGTGGAAGAGGGTACCCACCTGCTGCCGGTTGAGGTGGATGGCCGGCATGATGATGTGCGACGGCTTCTCGCCGGCGAGCTGGATGATGTACTCGCCCATGTCGGATTCCAGGCAGTCGATGCCCTGGGCGCCGAGGACGTGGTTCATGTCCATCTCTTCGCTGACCATGGACTTGCCCTTGATCAGCAGTTTGGCCGCATGGCGCTCGGCGATCCCCTGGACGATGGCATTGGCCTCGGCCGTGGTCTCGGCCCAGTGCACCTGGACGCCGTTGCGCGTCAGGTTGGCCTCCAGGCGTTCCAGCAGGTCGGGCAACTTGGACAGCGCCCGGGCGCGGATGCGATTGCCCAGCTCGCGCAGCCGCTCGCGCTCGTCGGCATCGCTCATGCTGGCCAGACGCTTGGTCATCAGCGAATCCATGGCGGTGCGGAAGTTGCGCCTGAGCTGGTCGTCGCCCAGGGCCTGGCGGGCCCGCGTCTTGAAGGGGGGCGCCTCGCTGACGTCGGTGAGGGGGATCTTCAGCCTCTCGTTCATGCGGCACCTCCGATACGGCGCCAGAGAAAGCTCGCCAGGTGTTCGCCACGTAGGGCGGCGCGCTGCTTTTCCAGGGCGCCGTTGATGTTCATCAGGCAACCGCAGTCGGCGGTGATTACCTGGGCCGCGCCGCTGTCCTGCAGGGCGCGGGTCTTGTCCGCCACCATGGCGCCGGAAATGTCCGGCATCCGCACCGAGAAGGTGCCGCCGAAACCGCAGCATTCGCTCTCGTGATCATGGTCGACGCGCTCCACGGCCTGCAGCTGGCCGAGCAGGGCGCGGCCGTGCAGGTGGGTCTGCATCTCGCGGCGGGCGCTGCAGGAGGTGTGCAGCGCCACCTTGGTCGGGGCGCCGCGATCCTGATAGTCCACCTGGCAGACGTGGAGCAGGAATTCCGCCAGTTCGTAGGTGCGCTCGGCCAGATCCCGTACCTGACGCAGGGTCTCGGGTTCGTCGGCGAACAGCTCGGCATAGTGATGACGCAGCATCCCGGCACAGGAGCCGGACGGCACCACCACCGGCCAGGGCTCGGCGAACAGCGCCAGCTGGGTACGGGCCACGGCGCGGGCTTCCTCGGTGTAGCCCGAGGTGTAGGCGGGCTGGCCGCAGCAACTCTGCGCCTGGGGGAAATGCACGCGGATGCCTTCGCGTTCCAGCAGGCGGATGCTGTCCATGCCGGCTTCGGGATAGAAGAGGTCCACCACGCAGGTGCCGAACAGATAGACCTGGGTCGGCTTCTGCTGCGGATAGATCCGCGGCGGCGCCAGGGGTGGCGCGGTGCGGGTGGTGTTGGGGGCGGCGTTGGGGGCGGCGTTGTGGAAGAGGTCGTTCATCAGGCGTCACTCCGGGTTGGCCCGGTTAGAAGAAAACCGGCGGCGACCGGAGCCGCCGCCGGGAATCGCACGATCAGTGCACCAGCATGCCGGTGAACACATAGGCCTGCGCCAGGGTGATCAACCCGACCAGCACGGCGAAGCCGATGCTGTGGCGCACGGTGAAACGGAACAGGTCGGATTCCTTGCCCACCATGCCGGTGGCGGCGCAGGCCACGGCGATGGACTGCGGCGAGATCATCTTGCCGGTCACGCCACCGGAGCTGTTGGCGGCCACCAGCAGGGTGTCGGAGACGCCGATCTGGTGTGCGGTGGTGGCCTGCAGCGAGCCGAACAGGGCGTTGGACGAGGTATCCGAACCGGTCAGGAACACCCCCAGCCAACCCAGCAGCGGCGAGAAGAAGGGGAACAGCGCGCCGGTACCGGCCAGCAGCAGGGCCAGGGTGGTGGACATGCCCGAATAGTTGACGACGAAGGCGAAGGCCAGCACCAGTCCGATGGAGAGGATCGGCTTGCGCAGCTCTACCAGGGTTTCCTTGAACACCGCCCAGCCGGTCGACGGCTTGATGCGGAAGATGGCCATGGAAATCAGCGCCGAGAGCAGGATGGCGGTGCCTGAGGCGGACAGCAGGTCGAGCTTGTAGACCGCCGGCATGGGCGTCGGGGTGGCCACGATGGGCGCCACCTTGAGCACCAGCTTGTCCAGGTAGGGCACCGGTACGTTGATCACCAGGGCATAGAGGGCACCGCCGGTGGCGAACAGCGCCTTGAAGGCCTTGGTGGTCCAGATCGTGACGACCACGGTCAGGATCAGGAACGGCGACCAGGCCTTGATCACGGTACCCAGGGAATGCTCCGGCGGCAGCCGACCGCCGCTGCCGAAGCCGGTCCCGCCACCCAGCATGGCGGCACCGCCGCCACTGACCACGGCAGTGGCGCCCGCGGTGGCCTGCTGCGGCTGGCGCAGCTTGAGGTAGCTGGTGAGGGCGATCATGGCGGCCAGCGACGAGGTGATGTCGGGCAGTTCCGGGCCGATGAAGTTGGAAGTCAGGTACTGGAATACGGCGAAGGTGCCGCCGCAGATCAGCGCCGGCTTCCAGGTTTCCCGCAGGCCACGCATGCCGTCCATCATGAACATCAGCCACAGCGGCACCAGCAGCGAGAGCAACGGCAGCTGGCGACCGGTCATGGCGCCGATCTTGAACGCGTCGATGCCGGTCACCTGGCCGGCGACGATGGTCGGGATGCCCAGGGCACCGAAGGCCACCGGCGCGGTGTTGGCGATCAGGCAGAGCCCGGCCGCCTTCAACGGATTGTGGCCCAGCCCCACCAGCAACGCGGCGGTGATGGCCACCGGTGCGCCGAAGCCTGCCGCTCCTTCCAGGAAGGCGCCGAAGCAGAAGCCGATCAGCAGCACCTGCAGGCGCTGGTCATCGGTGATGGACAGCACCGAGCTGCGGATGATGTCGAACTGGCCGCACTTGACCGTCAGCTTGTAGAGGAACACCGCCGTGACGATGATCCAGGCGATGGGCCAGAGGCCATAGAGGAAACCGTAGCCAGCGGCAGCCAGAGCCTTGTCCACCGGCATGTGGTAGACGAACAAGGCGATGACCAGGGCGATCGCCAGGGTCAGGGCGCCTGCTACGTGCCCCTTGAGCCTGAGAGCGGCGAGGGCGACGAAGAAGAACAGGATCGGCAGGGCAGCGACGAAGGCCGAAAGGCCCAGGCTGCCAAGGGGGAGATAGAGCTGTTGCCAGGTTTCCATCGGGTGCTCCTTGATTGTTTTTGTAGGGAGGCGGCAGGACGGGGTTGCACGGCATCGCGACCTGTGACAAAAATTGGTAAGACCAATTTACAAGGGCGACTTCACGCACGTTAAGCGGGGTCTTTCCCGCTGTCAAACAACTTGCCGTGCGACTTTCGTCGGCCAGCTTTTCCAGCTGGCGAGCGTCCTCTACCGCTTTGCGGATTTCCCGAGGTTTTTCATGGGTTTCGAACCGGTCAAGCAACGTCGTCTGTCGGACGACATCGTCAAGCACCTGGAAGCGCTGATCGCCGAAGGATCACTGCGGCCGGGCGAGCGCCTGCCGGCCGAACGTGCCCTGGCCGAGCGCTTCGGGGTATCGCGACCGTCGCTGCGGGAAGCGATCCAGAAACTGGTGGCGCGCGGACTGCTGATCAGTCGGCAGGGCGGGGGCACCTATGTCACACAGGCGCTGAACAGCGCCTTCACCGATCCGCTGCTGCCGCTGCTGGAAAGTCGCGAGGAGACCCGGCGTGATCTGCTGGAGTTTCGCCATACCCTGGAAAGTGCCTGCGCCTATTACGCCGCGCAGCGCGCCACCGAACCGGATCTGGCGCGGCTGAAGCTGGCCTGGGAACGCCTGGAGGACTGCTATCGCCGACGCGAGACCATCAGTCGGGAAGAGGAAGGGGAGGCCGATGCGGCCTTTCACCTGGCCATCGCCGAGGCCAGTCACAATGCCGTCTATCTACACAGTATCCGCAGTCTCTTCGAGCTGCTCCGGCACCACATGGTGACCAATATCGGTGGCATGCACGCCCAGCGTGGCGAAACCCGCGAGCGGTTGCTGGAACAGCATCGGGCGCTCTACGCAGCCATCGTCGATGGACGCGCCGAGGCGGCACGGGAGGCGGCCAATCGGCATCTTGCCTATGTGCAGGAAGTACTGGTGGAGGCGGGCGCGGTGGCTCATCGGTTGGCACGCGCTAGGCGCCGCGATGAGTTTTAGAATCAATTAGAAACAATATCGTTTTGATATCGCTAATTTATTTTCGTGGTGTCCTAAAGTTTTTGCCGTCAAGCCGTGATAACCCGGTCACACTACCTCGCTTTTGCGCGTCTAGACCGGTACTTGACAGTGGCCATACATAGATCAGACATCATAGTTCCTCCCTTCCTACTGACGCCAGTCATTCTGGGTGCAACGTCGGTGTGCTCGCTTTTCGGCGTCGCCGGTCTCTCTACCACGACCCTTACCCTCGGCGGCGTCCAGGTCGCCCTCGCGGCAGGAGCGGCCGTCTGGCAACACCGGCGCGCCGCCACCCTGCAGGCTGAGCTGGAGGCTGCCCAGGCCGCAGGCCAGGAACTCAGCCTGGCGCGCGACGAGGCCCTGGAGAATCTGTGTGTCGCCGTCCTTCCCGTGTGGTCCGAACAGATCGAGGCCGCGCGCGCTCACACCGAACAGGAAATCGTCAGCCTGACCAGCCGCTTCGCCGAGCTGGCCGGCCGCATCGAGAACGTGGCGGGCAACGACCAGGGCGGCGGCGATCGCCTGGTGAACCTGATGGCCGCCAGTCAGAACCAGCTGGACGGCATCCTGCAGTCCTTGCGCGAAGCGCTCTCCAGCAAAGGCGCACTGCTCAACGAGGTCAACGGCCTGGCCTCGCTCACCGAGCAGCTCAAGAGCATGGCCAAGGACGTCGGCGACGTGGCGCGCCAGACCAACCTGTTGGCGCTCAACGCCGCCATCGAAGCGGCGCGCGCCGGTGAGGCCGGTCGCGGCTTCGCCGTGGTCGCCGACGAGGTGCGCAAGCTCTCCACCCTGTCCGGCGATACCGGCCAGAAGATCGGCGAGACCGTGGAAACCGTCAACGGCGCCATCGCGCGCACCCTGGAGCTGTCGCAGCGCCACGCTGAACGCGATACCGGCACCCTGAACCAGTCCGGCGAGACTATCGAGCAGGTCATCGGGGCTTTTGGGGGCACCACCCGCGAGGTGGTCGAGCGCAGCGATGCCCTGGCGGAAAACGCCTCGGCCGTCGGCGGCGCCATCGCCGAGGTACTGGTCGCCCTGCAGTTCCAGGATCGGGTCAGCCAGATGCTCGGTCACGTGCGTGACGACCAGGCTCGCCTCGAGCGCTTGGTCGCCGAGCGACGCGCCCTGGCGGCCAGCGGTCAGGCGCTGCCCCCCTTGGATACCAAGGCCTGGCTCGCCGAGCTGGCCCGCACCTACACCATGGCCGAGCAGGTCGCCGTACACCACGGCAAACGTGCTGCCGCCCCCGCCGAATCCGATATCACCTTCTTCTGACAGGACGTTCTGCCATGAGCAACAAAACCATTCTGATCGTCGACGACTCCATCTCCATCCGCCAGGTGGTCGCCATGACCCTCAAGGGCGCCGGTTATGACGTCATCGAAGGCTGTGACGGCCGCGACGCCCTCACCAAGCTGGATGGCCGCAAGATCCACCTGATCATCAGCGACGTGAACATGCCCAACATGGATGGCATCACCTTCGTCACCGCGGCCAAGAAGCTGCCGGCCTACAAGTTCACCCCGGTGATCATGCTGACCACCGAATCCGACGCCACCAAGAAGGCCGCCGGCCAGGCCGCCGGGGCCAAGGCTTGGATGGTCAAGCCGTTCCAGCCAGCACAGATGCTGGCGGCGGTCTCCAAACTGATCATGCCCTGATAGCCCGCGGAGGCTGCCCATGAACGACGTCGTTCGCACTCGCTTACCCCTCTCCGGGCCCCTGACCATCTACACCGCGGCGGACAGCAAGCCGCTGCTGATGGAGCCCCTGGCGGCCGGCGTTACCCTGGCACTTGAGCTGGCCGAGGTCGACGAGTTCGATTCGGCTGGCTTGCAGCTGCTCCTGCTGGCCCAGCGCGAAGCACGCAGCCTGGGCGGCGCTCTGGAACTGGTCGACCCCAGCCCGGCGATCACCGAATTGCTGGAGTTGGCGGGTCTCACCGAATTCTTCATGCCCATCCCGACCCAGGAGGTGGCCGCATGAACATGGACGAGATTCTCAAGACCTTCATCGCCGAGAGCGAGGAACTGCTGGTGCAGATGGAGGCGGCCCTGCTGCAGATCGAGCAGGCGCCGGAAGACATGGAGCTGATCAATGCCATCTTCCGCGCGGCCCACACCATCAAGGGCTCGGCGGGGCTGTTCGGCCTGGACCATGTCGTCGCCTTCACCCATGTCGCCGAGAGCGTGCTCGACCGCATCCGCGGTGGCGAGCTGGCCTTCGACGAAACCCTGTCCGCCCTGTTCCTGGAAGTCTGCGATCACCTCAACGGCCTGATCGCCCTGGTGGACTCCGGCAGCGCTCCCGAAGCCGACTTCCAGGCTGCGGGCGCGGCCCTGGTGCAGCGGCTGGAGCACTACCTCACCCCGAGCGCTAAGGCCAGCGGCCCGGCCGTTGCGACCCGCGCGCCCATCCTCGCCACCGACGGTGTCGCCGCCGGCCACTGGCACCTGTCGCTGCGCTTCGGGCCGGACATGCTGCGTAACGGCATGGACCCCCTGGCCTTCGTCCGCTACCTCAACAGCTTCGGGCGCATCGTCAACATCGTCACCCTGACCGACGCCATCCCGGCCGCCGCCGAGATGGACCCGGAGACCTGCTACCTGGGCTTCGAAGTGGCCTTCGACAGCGACGCCGACAAGGAAACCATCGAAGGCGCCTTCGAGTTCGTCCGCGAAGACAGTGACATTCGCATCCTGCCGCCGCACAGCCGCAGCAGCGATTATTGCAAGCTGATCGAAGAGCTGCCCGAGGAAGACCTGCGCCTGGGCGAGATCCTGGTGCGTTGCGGCACCCTGACCGCCCACGAGCTGGACGAGGTGCTGCGCCGCCAGGCCGATCCGGCGCTGCCCCGGCAGCCCATCGGCGAGGTGCTGGTGGAGGCCAATCTGGTCAACCCCCCGGTGGTGGACGCAGCGCTGGACAAGCAGCGCAAGGTCAAGGAACAGCGCAATGCGCCCGCGGGCGATGGCCAACTGATCCGCATCGATGCGACCAAGCTCGACCAGCTCATCGATCTGATCGGCGAGCTCATCATCGCTGGTGCCGGCACCCAGCTCATCGCCCAGCAGAGCGGCCTGGCCGAACTGGTGGAATCCACCGGCGTGCTGTCGCGGCTGGTCGAGGAGGTACGAGACACCGCCCTGACCCTGCGCATGGTCCAGATCGGCACCACCTTCAACCGCTTCCAGCGAGTGGTGCGCGACGTCTCCAAGGAGATCGGTAAGGACATCGCCCTGCGTATCAGCGGCGGCGACACCGAACTGGACAAGACCGTGGTGGAGAAGATCGGCGATCCGCTGACCCACCTGATCCGCAACGCCATGGACCACGGCATCGAATCCGCCGAGTTGCGCCTGGCGCGCGGCAAACCGGCCCAGGGCACCGTGGGCCTGAACGCCTATCACGAGTCGAGCAGCATCGTCATCGAAGTCACCGACGACGGTGGCGGTCTGTCCCGCGAGCGCATCCTGCGCAAGGCCACCGAGCGTGGCCTGATCGCCGAGGGCCAGGTGCTGGCGGACCGCGATATCTTCAACCTCATCTTCGAGCCCGGCTTCTCCACCGCCGAGCAGATCAGCAACCTGTCCGGCCGTGGCGTTGGCATGGACGTGGTCAAGCGCAACATCACCGCCCTGCGCGGCAGCGTCGATCTCACCAGCGAGGAAGGTCGGGGGACCACCGTCACCATCCGCCTGCCGCTGACCCTGGCGATCATCGATGGCTTCCTCATCGGTGTCGGCAATGCCACCTACGTGGTGCCCCTGGATGCGGTGGAGGAGTGCATCGAACTCACCGACGCCACGGGTGCCCAGGGCCGCGGCAACGATTACCTCGACCTGCGTGGCGAGGTCCTCCCGGTATTGCGCCTGCGCCAGCTGTTCGCCGTCGAGCAGGCACCGCCGCGGCGCCAGAATGTGGTGGTGGTGAACTACGCCGGTCGCCGCGCCGGCCTGGTGGTGGACCAGTTGCTCGGCGAATTCCAGACCGTCATCAAACCCCTGGGGCCGCTGTTCGGCCACAACCGGAGCCTCGGTGGCTTCACCATCCTCGGCAGCGGTGCCGTGGCCCTGATCCTGAGCGTTCCCGGGCTGATCGGCCAGGTCTCCCAGGGTACCTCCCGCGCCGCCGCAGCGGCCGCACTTTCCTGAAAGGACCTCTACCATGACCGTAAGTAAGAAAATGGCGTTGCTGGTGGTTTCGGCCTTGCTGGGTATCGTCCTGCTGGCCGGACTGGGTTATCTGCAACTGGGCACGGTCTATGAGCGGGCCAACTTCGGCAACGAAAGCGCGGTACCCTCGATCCTCTCCATCGATGCCATCGACGCTCATTCGGCGGACATCATCACCGGCATGTATCGTCACCTGGCCGCCGATGGCGAAGCGGCCACCGCAGCCGCAGAAAAGGAGCTGGCAGAAGCCCAGCACCTGACCGCGGAAAGCCTCAAGACCTACGAGGCGTCGTGGATCGCAGATGATACGGATCGCGCGCTTCTGCAGGACGATCAGCGGGCCATCGACGAGCTCAACAAGCTGGCCGCCACCATCCTGCCGCTGTCTCGAGCCAGCCAGGACGAGGAGGTCAAGCGTATTCTTGGCGAGCGGCGCGACGTCGTCGATCAGGTCGGCAACGCGCTGGATGCCCACCGTCTCTACAACCAGAAGATTGGCAACGAGCAGGCGCAACTGGCCGAAAAAACCCGCGATCAGGCCACGCTGCTGTCCATCGGCATCGCCCTGGCGACGCTCCTGGGTATCGGTCTGCTGGGTTTCTTCATCACCCGCAACCTGCTGCGTCAACTGGGTGGCGAACCGACCGCCGTTGCCGCGGTCGCCACCCGGGTGGCGGCGGGCGATCTGCCCGACGACCTGAAGCTGCGGCAAGGTGACGATTCCAGCCTGATGGCCGCCATGCAGCGCATGGTGGTGACCCTGCGCGGGCTGGTGGCAGAGATGTCGCGGATGTCCACCGAGCATGATCGTGGCGAAACCGATGCGCGCATCCAGGTGGAGAACTTCCAGGGCACCTTCCGCAACATGGCCGAGGGCGTCAACGCCATGGTCGCCGGCCACCTGAGCGATTCGGCCAAGGCCATGGCCTGCGTGAAGAGCTTCGGCGAGGGCGATCTGTCGGTCACCCTGGAGCGTTTCCCCGGCCAGAAGGCGGTGATCAACGACAACCTCGAGCAGGTACGGGGCAACATCCAGACCCTGGTGGTGGAGATGACTCTGCTCTCCGAGGCCCACGACCGCGGCGAGACCGATGCCCGCATTCCGGTGGAGCGCTTCCAGGGCACCTTCCGCAGCATGGCCGAAGGCGTCAACGCCATGGTCGCCGGCCACCTGAGCGATTCGGCCAAGGCCATGGCCTGCGTGAAGAGCTTCGGCGAGGGTGATCTTTCGGCGCCGCTGGAGCGCTTCCCCGGCAAGAAGGCCTTCATCAACGACAACATCGAGCAGGTGCGGATCAACATCCAACGGCTGATCGACGATGCTCAGCACCTGAGCGAAGCGGCCATTGCCGGCCGCCTGGACACCCGCGCCGATGCCAGCGCCCACCAGGGCGACTTCCGCCGGATCGTCATCGGTATCAATGGCACCCTGGACGCCATCGTGGCACCGGTCAACGAGGCCATGGGTGTCATGTCCGGCCTGGCCCAGGGTGACCTGAGCCGTACCGTGGACGGCGACTACCAGGGTCAACTGCTGGAGCTGAAGAACTCCGTCAATGGCACCGTCGGCAAGCTGAACCAGATCATCGGTGACGTGCGGCTGTCGGCCGATGCCCTGGCCAGTGCCGCCGAGCAAATCTCCGCCACGGCCCAGAGCATGAGCCAGGCCACCACCGAGCAGGCGGCGTCGGTGGAGGAGACCTCCTCCAGCATCGAGCAGATGTCGGCCTCCATCGCCCAGAACACCGAGAACGCCAAGGTGACCGATGGCATGGCCGGCAAGGCCGCGCGCGAGGCGGGCGAGGGTGGCCAGGCAGTGGGCGATACCCTGGTGGCCATGAAGACCATCGCCGACAAGATCGGCATCGTCGACGACATCGCCTACCAGACCAACCTGCTGGCGCTGAACGCGGCCATCGAAGCGGCGCGTGCCGGCGAGCACGGCAAGGGCTTCGCGGTGGTGGCCGCCGAGGTGCGCAAACTGGCCGAACGCAGCCAGGTGGCGGCCCAGGAGATCGGCACCGTGGCCAAGGGCAGTGTGGCCCTGGCCGAGCGCGCCGGCACCCTGCTGGACCAGATCGTGCCCTCCATCGGCAAGACCTCGGAGCTGGTGCAGGAAATTGCCGCGGCCAGCGAAGAGCAGAGCAGCGGCGCCAGCCAGATCAACCAGGCCATGCTGCAACTGAATCAGATCACCCAGCAGAACGCCTCGGCCTCCGAGGAACTGGCGGCCACCGCCGAGGAAATGAGCGGCCAGGCCGAACAACTGCAACGGCTGATGGGCTTCTTCCATGCCGGCGAGAGCCGTGTGGGACAGGACCTGGATCGTGCCCTCGGGGCTGCCCGGTCCAAACCGACCTTGTCGGCGGGCCAGATGCGGCGCAATGGCGCCCAAACCCATATCCCGGACGGCTACACCGCGTTCAGCTCCTGAATTTTTGACCTCCGGCTGCGCCCGCGCGGCCTCCTCGAGATCGCCACATGACTGTAATCAAGAAAATGCTGTTGTTGGTCCTTTCCGCGCTGTTGGGCGTCCTGCTGCTGGCGGGGGTCGGACAATACGAGATCGAGCAGGTCTTCGACGCGGCCAACTATGGCAACGACAACACGGTGCCCAGCCTGAAGGCACTTGGCGAGATCAATGACAGCCGCTCCGACTATGTCGCTGGCATCTACCGCCACGTGCTCTCGACCGATGAGCAGCGGATGACCGAGGTCGAGCAGGACATCGCCGACGCCAAGCAGCGCCTGGAGCAGAGCCTGACCAAGTACGAAACCTTGCTTTCGGACGATCGCGATCGCGCCTTGCTGGCGACCGACCGCACCGCCGTCAACGCCCTCTTTACGCTCGGCCAGCAGGTGGTGGCCCTGTCGCGGCAGAATCGCAACGACGAGGCCCAGGCGCTGATACGTAGCCAGATGCAGGTGCTCAATGCCGTCAACAGCGCCATCGACGCCCATGTCGCCTACAACCAGGGCCTCGCCCAGCAAGGGGTGCAACTGGCGGTGAAGACCAAGAGCCAGGCGACCTGGCTGGCGATGATCATTGCCGCGGCCACCCTGCTGGCAATTGGTCTGCTGGGCTTCTTCATTACCCGCAACCTGCTGCGCCAACTGGGCGGCGAGCCGGCCACGGTGGCAGCGGTCGCCGCTCGCGTGTCCGCGGGCGATCTACCGGATGACCTCAAGCTGCGCGCCGGCGACAGGACCAGCCTGATGGCGGCCATGCAGAACATGGTCGATACCCTGCGCGGGCTGGTGGCGGAAATGACCACGGTGGCCAACGCCCATGACCGCGGTGACACCGATGTCCGTATTCCGGCGGAGCGCTTCCAGGGCACCTTCCGCAGCATGGCCGAAGGCGTCAACGCCATGGTCGCCGGCCACCTGGACGACTCGCGCAAGGCCATGGCCTGCGTGAAGAGCTTTGGCGAGGGCGATCTGTCGGTCACCCTGGAGCGTTTCCCCGGCCAGAAGGCGGTGATCAACGACAACCTCGAACAGGTGCGCAGCAACATCCAGCGCCTGGTCGAGGACGCCAACCAGCTGAGCCAGGCCGCCATGGCCGGTCGCCTGGACACCCGCGCCGATGCCAGCGCCCACCAGGGCGATTTCCGCCGCATCGTCGCCGGCATCAACGGCACCCTCGACGCTATCGTGGCACCGGTCAACGAGGCCATGGGCGTCATGTCCGGCCTGGCCCAGGGCGACCTGAGCCGCACCGTGAACGGCGACTACCAGGGCCAACTGCTGGAGCTGAAGAACTCCGTCAATGGCACCGTCGGCAAGCTGAGCCAGATCATCGGCGATGTGCGCCTGTCGGCGGATGCCCTGGCCAGTGCCTCGGAAGAGATTTCCGCCACCGCCCAGAGCATGAGCCAGGCCAGCACCGAGCAGGCGGCGTCGGTCGAAGAGACCAGCGCCAGTGTCGAGCAGATGTCGGCGTCCATCGCCCAGAACACCGAGAACGCCAAGGTGACCGATGGCATGGCCGGCAAGGCCGCGCGCGAGGCGGGCGAGGGTGGCCAGGCAGTGAGCGATACCCTGGTGGCCATGAAGACCATCGCCGACAAGATCGGCATCGTCGACGACATCGCCTACCAGACCAACCTGCTGGCGCTGAACGCGGCCATCGAAGCCGCGCGTGCCGGCGAGCATGGCAAGGGCTTCGCGGTGGTGGCCGCCGAGGTGCGCAAACTGGCCGAGCGCAGCCAGGTGGCGGCCCAGGAGATCGGCACCGTGGCCAAGAGCAGCGTGGCGCTGGCCGAGCGCGCCGGGTCACTGCTCGACGAAATCGTACCGTCCATCAGCAAGACCTCTGATCTGGTGCAAGAAATCGCCTCCGCGTCCGAAGAACAGAGTAGCGGAGTAGAGCAGATCAACAGCGCCATGATGCAACTGAGCCAGATCACCCAGCAGAACGCCTCGGCCTCCGAGGAACTGGCAGCCACCGCCGAGGAAATGAGCGGCCAGGCCGAACAACTGCAACGCCTGATGGGCTTCTTCCATACCGGAGAGGGCCGTGCCGTCCAGGACCTCGAGCGCGCCATCGAACAGGTACGTCCGGCCCGGGCCGCCCAGCCGGTGCGGCGTCCCAAGGTTGCCGCTGGCGCTACGCCGGACGGTTACGTCCGCTTCCCGGAGTAATAGAGCATGACCGCCTTGACCCTTGAAGACATCGCCCAGGATACCCTGGGGCACCAGCACCTGACCTTCGTGGTGGCCGGTGAAACCTACGCCGTGGACACCCTGGTGGTACGCGAGATCCTCGAATTCGGCCAACTGACCCAGGTGCCGCTGATGCCGCCGTGCATCCGCGGCGTGATCAACCTGCGTGGCGCCGTGGTGCCCGTCATCGACCTGGAGGCACGCTTCGGCGGGACGCCGACCCGTGTCGGTCCCCGGACCTGCATCGTCATCCTCGAGGTGGTCGATGCCGAAGACACCCAGGTGCTGGGTGTGGTGGTGGACGCGGTGAGCGAGGTCTTGGAAATCGAGCCGACGCAGATCCGTCCGGCGCCGGCCTTCGGCAGCCGTCTGGAACCCCACTTCATCGCCGGCATGGTCAAGCTGGGCGAGGGCTTCCTGATCGTGCTCGATGTACAACGGGTACTGGATGTCACGGAGTTGGCGACTGTTGCCCAGGGCTTGACCCCTGGTCTCATCCCCTAAAATAACAATGGGCGCCCGCCGTGGTGCCTCTCGATTCAGTTGGACCCGGCGCCGGAGGCGCTTAACCTATGCTCAACAATCTTCGCGTCTCTACCAAGCTGGCAGTCGGTTTCGGCGTAGCCATCTTCATGCTGCTGCTGGTCATGGGGGTCGCGCTCCTGAACATGATCACGATGAAGGATTCGGCCGACAACATGGCCGAATTTCGCTTCCCCATGACGGTCCAGGCCAACACCCTGGTGCGCAATACCCTGGATGCTGGCCGTCTCGTACGTAACCTGCTGCTGGTGGAAGACGAGCCGTTCAAGGTCAAGACGATGGGCGACATCGCCAAGCTGCGCGCAGCCAACGCCGACATCCTGGCCGATCTGCAGAAGAAGATCGCCAGCGATGAAGGCAAGCAGAAGTTGGCCGCGGCCACCGATGCACGCGAGCGTTTACAGGGTAAATATGCCGAGCTCTTCCGCCTGCTGGACGTCGATCGCGGTGCCGCGCGGGACTACCTGCTGAACGTGTTCGCGCCCAACAACAACGAGTTGGTGACTGCACTCAATGCGCTGAACGACCTCCAGGCCCAGCGCATGGACGAGGCGGGCGATGCCGCCACCGCCGCCTACCTGTCCGCCCGCAACATGATGATCGTCATTGGCGCCGTCGCCGTGCTCGTTTCCATCCTGCTCGGCTACCTGATCACCCGCAGCCTGATTCGCCAGCTGGGTGGCGAGCCGGCCTACGCCGCCGAGGTGGTGCAGCGCGTCGCCAAGGGCGACCTGACCGTCGAAGTGATTACCCGCGAAGGCGACACCACCAGCATGCTGGCCTCGGTCCGCACCATGACCACGACCCTGGCGCAGATCATCAGCGACGTACGCAGCTCGGCCGACGGCCTGGCCAGCGCTTCCGAGGAAGTCTCCGCCACCGCCCAGAGCATGAGCCAGGCCAGCACCGAGCAGGCGGCGTCGGTCGAGGAAACCAGCGCCAGCATCGAGCAGATGTCGGCCTCCATCGCCCAGAACACCGAGAACGCCAAGGTCACCGACGGCATGGCCGGCAAGGCCGCCCGCGAGGCGGTCGAGGGTGGTCAGTCGGTGCGGGACACCCTGGTGGCCATGAAGACCATCGCCGACAAGATCGGCATCGTCGACGACATCGCCTACCAGACCAACCTGCTGGCGCTGAACGCGGCCATCGAGGCGGCCCGCGCCGGCGAGCACGGCAAGGGCTTCGCGGTGGTGGCTGCCGAGGTGCGCAAGCTGGCCGAGCGCAGCCAGGTGGCGGCCCAGGAGATCGGCACGGTGGCCAAGAGCAGCGTGGCGCTGGCCGAGCGCGCCGGGTCCCTGCTCGACGAGATGGTCCCCTCCATCAACAAGACCTCTGACCTGGTCCAGGAAATCACCGCGGCCTCCGAAGAGCAGACCGCCGGGGTGGAGCAGATCAACAGCGCCATGATGCAGCTGAGCCAGATCACCCAGCAGAACGCCTCGGCTTCCGAAGAGCTGGCGGCTACCTCCGAGGAGATGAGCGGCCAGGCCGAGCAGCTGCAGCAGCTGATGGAATACTTCACCCTGAGCGACGCCGCCACGACCAGCTCGGCGGGACCTCGTCGTACCCTCAAGAAAGCCGCGCTGGCGGCGGTCGAGCATACCTCGTCGCGCCCGCGCAAGGCGTCGCGCGGTGCGACCGCACCGGACGGCTTCGTTCGTTTCGAGGAGCATGCCTGATGACCACTCTTGAGCTGTCCCGGCAATTCCTGACCTTCCAGCTGGCTGGCGATCTCTATGGCGTACCCACCGGTTGCGTCCGGGAGATCATCGAGTACGGCGCCGTCACGGCGGTGCCCATGCTGCCGCCGGCGATGCGCGGCGTCATCAACCTGCGCGGCGCCGCCGTCCCGGTGGTGGACCTTGGCATGCGCTTCCACCAGCGATTGACCGAGACCTCCCGTCGCAGCTGCATCGTGGTCCTGGAGATCCAGGTCGGCGAGCGCTCCCAGGTGTTCGGTATCGTGGTCGACGCCGTGTGCGAGGTGCTCGAACTGGCCGCCGAGGTCGTTGAGCCGGCGCCCCGCTTCGGCGCCACGATCCGTACCGACTTCATCCTGGGTATGGCCAAGCAGGATGCGGGCTTCATCATCCTGCTCGACATGGATCGTGTCCTGGGTGAAGACGACCTCGCCCGGCTCGCCGACATGTCCGCCGCCTGAGCGAGGACGAGATGGACCTTCCCGCCCTCAGTGACAGCGAATTCCGGCAATTCCGCAGCTTCATCTTCAAGGTCGCCGGCATCAGCATGTCCGATGCCAAGCGCCCGCTGGTGAGCGGTCGTCTCGCCAAGCGGGTGCGCCAGCGAGGCACGCCGAGCTACGACGCCTACTTCCAGCTGATCCAGCGCGACCAGGCGGAATGCCAGATGGCCGTGGACCTGCTGACAACCAACGAGACCTACTTCTTTCGCGAACCCAAGCACTTCGACTTCCTGCGTGAGAAGGTGCTGCCGAACTGGGACCGCCGGCAACCGCTGCGGCTCTGGAGCGGTGCCTGTTCCTCGGGCGAGGAGCCCTATACGCTGGCCATGACCCTGGCCGAAGGACTGGGCGAGCGGCCCTGGGAAATTCTCGCGTCCGACCTCAGCACCCGGGTGCTGGCCACGGCACGCAAGGGGCAGTATCCGCTGACGGAAGCCGAAGGCATTCCACCGGCGCTGCTCCGTCGCCATTGCTTCAAGGGCGTTGGGGAAAACGAAGGAACCTTCCTCGTGGACCCGCGCCTTGCCTCGCGAATTTCCTTCCGGCAGATCAACCTCAACAACTCGCTACCCGAGCTGGGCACCTTCGACATCATCTTCCTGCGCAACGTCATGATCTATTTCGACATCCCCACCAAGCGCCAGGTGGTGGAGCGGCTGGTACGGACGCTGCGACCCGGGGGATACTTCTTCATCAGCCATTCGGAAAGTCTGAATGGTGTAACCGATGCCTTGAAAATGGTCAGTCCTTCCATCTACCAGCGACCGGTCTGAGGCGATGTCGAGCCCGCCGGAGCTGTTCCTCCGCCCTGGCGAATGGTATTTCGGCCAGGGCGACAGGCTGGTGCGTACCATCCTGGGCTCCTGCGTGTCCTTCGTGTTCTGGCATCCGGGGCGTCGCCTGGGTGGCATGACTCATTCGCTGCTACCCTCTCGCCAGCGTCCCGTACCGGGCGTGGCGCCCGACGGTCACTACGTCGACGAGTCGCTGGACCTGATACTGGCCGCCATCGCCCGTCATGGCGGTGATCTGCAGGGGTATCAGGTGCACCTGTACGGCGGTGGCAACATGTTTCCGCAGATCCTGCGCGGGCGGGTCAAGAACATCGGTGACCTCAACGTCGACGCCGCGCTGGCCCAGCTCGCCCGCCTGGGCCTGCGCTCCGTCCGTACGCACGTCAGGGGCGACGGCCATCGCAAACTGTCCCTCAGCCTCGTCGATGGCCGGGTACTCATACAACAGGTGGAGGTGACCTACACTCCGCCGCTCACGAGAATCACTCCATGAACAAGATCAAGGTCCTCATCGTCGACGACTCCGCGGTGGTGCGTCAGGTGCTCGCCCAGAGTCTCGCCGAGGACCCTGCCATCGAGGTCATAGGTGTCGCCGCCGATCCGGTGTTCGCCCAGGACAAGATGCGCAAGCAGTGGCCCGACGTCCTGGTGCTGGACGTGGAGATGCCGCGCATGGACGGCATCACCTTCCTCAAGAAGATCATGGCCGAGCGCCCCACGCCGGTGGTGATCTGCTCGACCCTCACCGAAAAGGGCGCCGCCACTACCCTGCAGGCCATGGCGGCCGGCGCGGTGAGCATCGTCACCAAGCCCCAGGCCAACCTCAAGCAGTTCCTCAAGGATGCCTCGGACGACCTGGTCAGCGCGGTTAAGGCCGCCGCGCGGGCCAACCTCAAGCGACTCGCACCACGCGCCGCACCGGTGGCGCCGCCGCCCAAGCTCAGTGCCGACGCCATCCTGCCGGCCGCCGGCGCCGTGGCCATGGCGCGTACCACCGAACGCATCGTCGCCCTGGGTACCTCCACCGGCGGTACCCAGGCGCTGGAAGCGGTGCTCACCACCCTGCCGCGGGTCTGCCCTGGCATCGTGGTGGTCCAGCACATGCCCGAACGCTTCACCGCTGCCTTCGCCGAGCGTCTGGACCGTCTCTGCGAGCTGGAGGTGCGGGAAGCCCGCCATGGCGATCGGGTGCTGCCCGGACGGGTACTCATCGCCCCGGGTGGTCGCCACATGCTGCTCAAGCGCAGCGGTGCCCAGTATCTGGTGGACGTCATCGACGGCCCGCCGGTGAGTCGGCACCGGCCTTCGGTGGACGTGCTGTTCCGCTCGGTGGCCCGGGCTGCCGGCAGCAACGCCCTGGGCATCATCATGACCGGGATGGGCGACGACGGCGCCCGGGGACTCAAGGAGCTGCGCGAGGCCGGCGGTCGTACCCTCGGCCAGGACGAGGACAGCTGCGTGGTCTACGGCATGCCCAAGGAAGCCATGAAGCTCGGCGCGGTGGAACAGGAAATCGGCCTCGGGCAGATAGCGGCGGCCATTCTCAAAGCCGGGTACTAGACGAACTTGCAGGGCCCGCGACACTCCAAGCGCCAGCACGGAAGGAGAGCCCCATGTTCGACATCTGCCACTGGACCAACGAGCCGGAGACCTGGCTGGCCGAAGCCGACCGGCTAAGGGTCATCACCGATCGGCACAGTGACTTCTGGCGCCATACCCACGACGGCGCCGAGCGACACAGCGGGCATTTCTTCGGCGCGCGGGTCACCAGCGGCTTCACCGCCCAGGTGCGCGTGGTGGCGCGCTGCAAGAACCAGGGCGACCACGCCGGTCTCATGGTCCACCTCGACGGACAACACTGGTTGCGCGCCGGCATCGGCTACTTCGACGAGACTCCGCAGTTGCTGAGCGTCCTGACCCTGGGCCGCTCGGATCTCGCCCTGGGCATGCCGCTGGGCGAGCGCGAGGACCTCTGGCTGCGCATCACCCTGACCCAGGGCACCCTGCGGGTGCAGGTCTCGCTGGATGGTCAGCGCTGGCCGTTGCTGCGCCTGGCGAGCCTGCCGGCCGCCGCCGAGTATCGCGTGGGTCCGGTATGCGGCACGCCCGAGCGGGGGGGCATGGAGGTAGCCTTCAGCGACTTCAGCCTGCAGCCCCCCCAGCAGCGGGGGCTGGCCGATCTGAGCTGAAGCGGGGAGGGTGTTGCTCAGAAGCTATCCCTGATCGGCGGCGCGTCGGCCAACCTGCGTTGAAAGTACCTTCAAAATGCTCATTTACCACTCGTAAACTGTGCTTTTCAGGCACTTTCGCCTTGTTTGCCTCTAGCTCGCGAGATCGCGAACAGCTTCTTAGCCGACCGTGACGGGGGGTAGCTCGACCTGCTGTACCTGTACGGTCTTGCGCGGGGCGACGACCTTGGCGACGCCATCCACCACCTTGTCACCGTGCTGGTTGAAGACGCGGGTGGCCAGGTTCACGCGAAACTTCGGCAGCTTCTCCAGCACCTCGATTTCCACGGTGAGGGTATCGCCCAACTTCACCGGCTTCTCGAAGGTCATGGTCTGGTCGACGTAGAGCGTACCCGGGCCTGGCAGGTTGCAGGCCACCGCCGCGCTGATCAGGGCACCGCTGAGCATGCCGTGGGCGATGGGCTCGCGGAACAGCGTCTTGGCGGCGAATTCGGCGTCCAGGTGCAGCGGATTGCAATCGCCGGAGAGGGCCGCGAACAGCAGCACATCGCGCTGTTCGATGGTACGGGTGACCGTCACCTTCTGGCCGATCTCGAGGGCTTCATAAGGAATGTTTTCGGTCAGGCTCATGACGCTCTCCGGCAGCAGTGGCGAAGCGGCGAACGCCGCGAAGCCGGGCATTCTACGCATGCCTGGGCTGCGAGGCTAATCATCGCCACGAAAAGCGCCGGGATACCGTGACCGGAGTAGACCGGACGGTCATTGCGTGACGGTTAGGGCGGATATTGATGCTGTTGCGGCCTGGGCAAAACTGCTAGGCTCGCAGGGCCGGATCAGCGCTGACCTGGCACTCTCCCACGAACAATAACCAAAGAGCAGGAGCGGGCTGCATGATGCCGAATTTCTGGAGTGACAAATATCCCGAGGGCATCCAGACAGACATAGACCCCGGGCGCTATCGCAACGTCCTGGCGGTATTTCGCGAGGCCTGCCAGAACTATGCCGACCGCCCGGCCTTCAGCAACCTGGGCCGCACCCTGAGCTACCGCGAACTCTATGAACTGTCCGGTCAGTTCGCCGCCTACCTGCAAAAGCATACCGATCTGCAGCCGGGTGACCGCATCGCCGTGCAGATGCCCAACGTGCTGCAGTACCCGGTCGTGGTCTTCGGCGCCATGCGTGCCGGGCTGGTGGTGGTCAATACCAACCCGCTGTACACCGCCCGCGAGATGCAGCACCAGTTCAAGGATTCCGGCGCGCGCGCGCTGGTCTGCCTGGCCAACATGGCCCACCTGGCCGAACAGGTGCTGCCGCAGACCGACATCCGCCATGTCATCGTTACCGAGGTCGGTGACCTGCTGCCGACCTTCAAGCGGCTGCTGGTCAATGCCGTGGTGCGCCACGTCAAGAAGATGGTGCCGCCTTACCGTATCCCTCAGGCGATTCGCTTCGTCGATGCCATGACCAAGGGCGAGCACGTCGCCTTCACCGAAGCCGATCCGGCCAGTGACGAGGTGGCGGTGCTGCAGTACACCGGTGGCACCACCGGCATCGCCAAGGGTGCCATGCTGACCCACGGGAACCTGGTGGCCAACATGCTGCAGTGCCAGGTGCTGATGACCAAGTACCTGGGCGAGGGTGCCCAGGTGATGATCGCGCCCCTGCCGCTCTACCACATCTATGCCTTCACCATTCACTGCATGGCCATGTTCATCCTCGGCCATCACAACGTCCTGATCACCAATCCGCGCGACCTGCCGGCCATGGTCAAGGAACTCAAGCGGTGGCGCTTCAACGGCTTCGTCGGCCTCAATACCCTGTTCGCCGCGCTGTGCAACAACGAAGAGTTCCGCCAGCTGGACTTCTCCGGGCTCAAGGTCACCTTTTCCGGTGGCATGCCGCTGCAGCAGACCGTGGCGCAACGCTGGCAGGAGGTCACCGGCTGCGGCATCTGCGAAGGCTACGGCATGACCGAGACCAGTCCGGTGGTGAGTTTCAATCCCTTGGAGCGCCTGCGCCTGGGCACCATCGGCGTACCGGTGCCGGGTACCGACTGCAAGGTGGTGGACGCCGATGGCGAGACCCTGGGTTTCGATACCCCGGGCGAGCTGTGCGTCAAGGGTCCGCAGGTGATGAAGGGCTACTGGCAGCGCCCCGAGGCCACCGCCGAGGTGCTGGATGCCGAGGGCTGGCTGCGTACCGGTGATATCGCGGTGATCGAGCCGGACGGCTACCTGCGCATCGTCGATCGCAAGAAGGACATGATTCTGGTGTCCGGCTTCAACGTCTATCCCAACGAGCTGGAAGAGGTGCTCTCGCAGTTGCCCGGCGTGTTGCAGTGTGCGGCCATCGGCATTCCCGACGAGGTGGCGGGGGAGAAGATCAAGGTGTTCGTGGTGCCCAAGCCCGGTGCCTCCCTGACCACCGAGCAGGTGCTCAAGCACATGCATGACCACGTCACCGGCTACAAGCGGCCCAAGCTGGTGGAATTCCGCGATAGCCTGCCGACCACCAACGTCGGCAAGATACTGCGTCGCGAGTTGCGTGACGCCGAGCTCAAGAAGGCGTAACCGCGCTACCCCCAAGCTGGCGCAGGGCTACCTCTCGTCGACTGGTAGCCCTGCGCCGACGCCGCGAGCATGGTTTTCGCAAGAGGTTCGGGTATAAACCGCAGGCGGCACTTTGCCGTCATCTATCCGACCTCTTTCCTTGAGGACTCACCATGCGAATTCGCGTCCGCCAGGCCGTACTGGGCCTTCTGCTGCTAGGTTCCACCGTACTCGGTCAGGCACAGGCCGGCGAGCCCATCCGCGTCCTGTTCGTGGGTAACAGCTATACCTTCGTCAACGACCTGCCGGCGATGGTCCGTCAAATGTCCGTCGATGCGGGTCAGCCGCGTCCGCTGGCGGTCAAGCACGTGACCTTTGGTGGTGCCAGCCTCGAGGAGCACTGGAAGCGTCATGACGTCCAGGACGAGCTGGCCAGGGCCGACTACGACTACGTGGTGATTCAGGATCACAGCATGATGCCGGTGAAGAATCCTGACCTCACCCGTCAGTATGTCCGCCTGATCGCCGACCTTGCCCGCAAGGACGGTGCCCAGCCCATTCTTTATCTGACCTGGGCACGGCAGAACAACTCGACCATGCAGGCCCAGTTGGACAGCGTCTATACCCCCCTGGCCAAGGAGACCGGCGCGCTGCTGGCTCCGGTAGGGCAGGCCTGGCAGAAGGCGCTGGCGGACCAGCCGCAACCCGGGCTGTTCCTGCCCGACGGCAGCCATCCGTCCTTTACCGGCACCTACCTGGCCGCTTCGGTGTTCTATGCGCTGATCTACGGTAGCCGTCCGCCGCTGCCCGCTGCCGCCGAAAACATCAAGTTCGATCATGCCGATCCGGCCGATCTGCAGCAGGATGCCTGGAAGGCCCTGCAGTCCCTGGACATGGCCCTGCGCACGCCGCCAGCCGCGTTGAACATGGCCAGCGCTCAGGCCAAGCGCTGAGGCTGCACCGCCCGTGCGCGGCCAGGCGTCGCGCAAGGGCGGGTAACCCCGCTGTTTTCCGCCCGCCGTTCTTGTAAAGCCCCGCCGTGCCCCCCAACTCTTTTACACTTACCGGTCCAAGCGACCGCCGTCGAAAGAGTTTCATGACTGATACCCCTGCCATTGCCCGTCTCGCCGCCAACCTGGATCAGGCCTTCAACGCCGATCGCCATCGCCTGAGACGCCAGCTCCAGGCCCTGCGGAAACAGCCCGATCCTGCCCGTGAAGCCCAGTGGCTGGAGCGTTTCCAGGCCTCCTGCGCCAAGGTCGCGGCGCGGCGCGCCAGCGTGCCGAGCATCCGCTACGACGACGCCCTGCCCATCGCCGCCAAGCGCGAGGAGATCAAGCGCGCCATCGAAGGCCATCAGGTGGTGGTGATCGCCGGCGAGACCGGCTCGGGCAAGACCACCCAGTTGCCTAAGATCTGTCTGGAACTGGGCAGGGGGGTGCACGGGCTGATCGGCCACACCCAGCCACGCCGGCTGGCGGCGCGCAGCGTGGCGGCCCGGGTGGCGGAGGAGCTCGGCTCGCCCTTGGGCGAGCTGGTGGGCTATCAGGTACGCTTCGAGGACCAGAGTACCGACGCCAGCCTGATCAAGCTGATGACCGACGGCATCCTGCTGGCCGAGACCCAGCATGATCGCTTCCTCGAACGCTACGACACCCTCATCGTCGACGAGGCTCACGAGCGCAGCCTCAACATCGACTTCCTGCTGGGCTTCCTCAAGACCCTGCTGCCGCGCCGCCCCGATCTCAAGCTGATCATCACCTCGGCCACCATCGACCTGGAGCGCTTCTCGCAGCATTTCGACGGCGCACCCATCGTTGAGGTATCCGGGCGGACCTATCCGGTGGAAACCTGGTACCGCCCTCTGAGTGCCGAGGTGGACGAAGACGGTGAGCGGCTGGTGGACGACCTCTCCGTGGACCAGGGCATTCTCCAGGCGCTGGACGAAATCGAAGCCCACGAACGTAGTGTTGGCCAGCGCCCCGGCGATGTACTGGTCTTCCTGCCCGGCGAGCGCGAGATCCGCGACTGCGCCGAGGTGCTGCGCAAGGCCCAGCTCAGGTTCACCGAGGTGTTGCCGCTCTATGCACGGCTGACGCCGGCCGAGCAGCAGAAGATCTTCCAGCCGCGCCCCGGCCGCAAGATCGTGCTGGCCACCAACGTCGCCGAGACCTCGCTGACCGTGCCGGGCATCCGCTACGTGATCGACAGCGGCACGGCGCGCATCAGTCGCTACAGCTACCGTGCCAAGGTCCAGCGGCTGCCCATCGAGGCCATCTCCCAGGCCAGCGCCAACCAGCGCAAGGGCCGTTGCGGGCGGGTGGAGCCGGGTATCTGCATTCGCCTCTACAGCGAGGAGGACTTCCTCGGTCGACCGACCTTTACCGATCCGGAGATCCTGCGCACCAATTTGGCGGCGGTCATCCTGCAGATGCTGCACCTGCGCCTGGGCCGCATCGAGGATTTCCCCTTCATCGAGCCGCCGGATGGCAAGGCGATCAAGGACGGCTTCACCCTGTTGCAGGAACTCTCGGCGGTGGACGGCGAGGGCCGCCTGCTGCCGCTCGGTCGGCAACTGGCGCGTCTGCCCATCGATCCGCGGCTGGGCCGCATGTTGCTGGAAGCGGCGGAGCAGGGCAGTCTCAATGAGGTACTGATCGTCACCAGTGCCCTGTCGGTGCAGGACCCAAGGGAGCGTCCGGCGGATCGCCAGACCCAGGCCGACCAGGCCCATGCCCAGTGGAAGGACCCGGACTCGGACTTCGCCGCCCTGGTCAATCTCTGGCACGGCTTCGAAGAACAGCGCCAGGCGCTGGGTTCCAATGCCCTGCGCAGCTGGTGCCGCAAGCATTTCCTCAACTACCTGCGGCTGCGTGAATGGCGCGATGCCCATCGCCAGCTCAATCTGCTCTGTCGCGAACTGGGGCTCAAGGCGCGCAAGTCCGAAACGCCGTTGCCGGCACCAGTGGAAGCTGCCGACAAGCCCGCCCCCACCACCGACAAGCACGTCAACGCCAAGGCCCAGCAACAGGCCGAGGCCAGCGAGGCGGCGCTGCGGGCGCGGGGCTATGCGGCGCTGCACAAGGCCATCCTTGCCGGTTTGCTGAGCCAGATCGGCCAGAAGAGCGAAGACGGCGATTACCTCGGTGCCCGCCAGCGCCGTTTCTGGATTCATCCCAGCAGCGTCATCGGCCGCAAGAAGCCCACCTGGATCATGGCCGCCGAACTGGTGGAGACCACCAAGCTGTTCGCCCGCATGGTGGCCAAGATCGAGCCTGACTGGATCGAGCCGGTGGCCGGGCACCTGGTCAAGAAGACCCATCTGGAACCGCACTGGGAGAAGAAGCGTGGCCAGGTGGTGGCCTATGAGCAGATCAGCCTCTACGGCCTGATCGTGGTCGGGCGCCGTCCGGTGCATTTCGGCCCCATAGATCCGCCCGCCGCCCGCGAGCTGTTCATCCGCGAGGGCCTGGTGCGCGGCGAGATCAACAGCCGTGCCAAGTGCCTGGCCGCCAACCGGACCTTGCTGGAACGGCTCGACGAGCTGGAAGCCAAGGCCCGTCGGCGCGACATCCTCGCCGACGAGGAGACGCTGTTCGACTACTACGCCGCGCGCCTGCCGGCGGACGTCTACCAGACCGCCACCTTCGACAGCTGGTACCGCCGCGAGAGCGCCAAGCAGCCCGACCTGCTGATCATGCGCGAGGAAGACGTCCTCGCCCGCGAAGCCAGCGAGGTCACCGCCGCCCAGTACCCGGACACCCTGCGCCTGGGCGAGCTGACGCTGCCGCTATCCTACGAATTCGATCCGACCCATCCGCGCGATGGCGTCACCCTGCGGGTACCGGCGCCGCTGTTGCCGCAGTTGCCCCCGCAGCGGCTGGACTGGCTGGTACCGGGCCTGCTCTATGACCGCTGCGTGGCCCTGGTGCGCAACCTGCCCAAGGCGCTGCGCAAGAACTTCGTGCCGGTGCCGGATTTCGTCCGCGCCGCCCTGGACAAGATCCCCTTCGGCGAAGGCTCGCTGCACGAGGCCCTCGGGCGCGAGCTGCAACGCATGACCGGAGCACGTATCCCCGACGAAGCCTGGCCGGAAGCCGAGGCCGGACTCGACCCCCATCTGCGCATGAACCTGGAAGTGGTCGATGCCCAGGGTAAGCCCCTGGGCGAAGGCCGCGACCTGGCCGAGGTCACGGCGCGCTTCGCCCAGCAAAGCCAGGCGGCCCTGGCCCTGCCGACGCAGAAACGCCAGGAGCAGCGCCCGGTGGAGGCCAAGGCCTTCGCCGAGGTGGCGGCCAAGACCCAGCAGCAGGTGGCCGGGCTGTCGATGACGGTCTATCCGGCGCTGGTCGACGAGCAGGGCACGGTCCGCGAAAGCCGCTTCTCGACGGCGGCCGAGGCCGCCTATCAACATCGGCGTGCGCTGCAGCGGCTGCTCTTGCAGCAGTTGGCGGAGCAGGCCAAGTTCCTGCGTGGCAAGCTGCCTGGTCTTACCGAGCTGGGACTGCTGCATCGCGAACTGGGTCGCCCGGAAGCCCTGGTGGAAGACATCCTGCTGGCCAGCCTGGACGCGGCCATCCTCGCCGACGAGGCCGAGCTGCCCCGTGATGGCGCCGGCCTGGCCTCGCTGGCCGAGCGGCGCAAGGGTGGCTGGACCGAACAGGCCGAGCGCCTGGCACGCTTGACCCTGGAAATCCTCAAGCTCTGGCACGGTCTGCAGAAGAAATTCAAGGGGCGCATCGACCTGGCCCAGGCGGTGGCCTTGAACGACATCAAGGCGCAGCTGGGCAATCTGGTCTATCCCGGTTTCGTCCGTGATACCCCGCTGGAATGGCTCAAGGAGTATCCGCGCTACCTCAAGGCCATCGAGCAGCGCTTCGACAAGCTCGGCGGCCAGGTGCAGCGCGACCGCGTCTGGAGTGGTGAGCTGGCCGGCCTCTGGGAGCAGTACCGCGCCCGCGCCGCCAAGCACGGTCAGGAGGGCAAGCGCGACGCCAGCCTGGAACTCTATCGCTGGATGCTGGAGGAGTACCGGGTATCCCTCTGGGCCCAGCAACTGGGCACGCGGATGCCGGTGTCGGACAAGCGGCTGAACAAGCAGTGGAGCCTGGTGGAGGCCTGACTCGGGTCATCCATCGGACGCGACGCCAGGCCGGGTCGGGCGCTGGCATAGTGAGGGCATGACCCAGGCCCGTTTCCGCTTCCATGGCACGCTCGAACGCTTCCTGGCCCCGGCCCACCGGGGACGGGCGACCTGGGTCGAGTGCGCCGCGGTAGCGAGCGCCAAGCATCAGATCGAGGCCCTCGGCGTACCCCATACCGAGGTCGGACTGCTGCTGGTCAACGGCGAACCCGCCGAGTTGACGCGACGGCTGGGTGAGGGCGACGAGGTAATCGTTCATCCCGCCCTGGCGTTCGAATGCGCCGGAGCCTCCGGTCTGATCCGCAACCAGCCGCCAGGGCGACCGCGCTTCGTCGCCGATGCTCACCTGGGTGCCCTGGCGCGGCGATTGCGCATGGCTGGCTTCGATACGCTCTACGACAACGCCTACGCCGATCCCGCCCTGGCCGATCTTGCCCGGCGCGAGGAGCGCATCCTGCTCACTCGGGATCGCGAACTGCTCAAGCGCCGGCAGGTGGTCTACGGCTGCTACGTGCATGCCTTGCGTCCCGAGGCGCAGTTGCATGAGCTCTACCAGCGCCTGGGTCTACGTACCTGGGCCGCACCGTTCTCGCGCTGCCTGGCCTGCAATTCGCCCCTGCGGGCCGTGAGCCTGGAGGAGGTCGCCGAGCGGCTCCCGCCGCGGGTGCGGGAGCGCCACCTGTGTTTCCTGAGCTGTCCACAGTGCGACAAGCTGTTCTGGGAAGGCAGCCACTGGCGCGCCATGCGCGAGCGGCTGGCCCTGGTCTAGCGCGGCAACACCTGGCGCAGCGACCCGCTCACGTCCGGCAGATCCATGTCGATGCGCCGCCAATAGCCTTCGGCGAAGCTGTAGAAGGCGAAGGCGATCAACCCGAGGCCCACGACCGACAGGATCAGGCCGCCGAAGGGGAGGTTCTGCAGGCCGTTCAGGGCATCCTTCATGCCCGGCGGATGCAGGGCCTGGTAGCGCGAGCCGCTGACGACCAGCAGGACGGCGATCTCGACGAAGGCCACGCCGCGGGCGATCAGACCGAAGCGGCCGATGGGTCGGATCAGGCGCAGTTGCTCGGGGCTGGCTTCGAGATAACGCTCGAAACTGGCCTTCCAGCCCTTTACGAAGTGCGCCAGGCCTACGCCCAGTGGGATCAGCGCAGCGACGTACACCAGCAGGTTGGAGTAGCGCCAGCCCAGGATTGTCTGCAGCAGATCGTTGGTTTCTCCGCCCGAGCCGCCGTCCTGGCGCAGACCGCTGACCAGCAGGCCCAGGGCGAAGAAGGCCAGGGCGCCATAGGTGAGGCCACCGACCAGCAGGCCGGCGCGGATGACCAGGCCCTTGGGTTTGGTGCCATGGTCATCCACATCGCGTATGGCCTGGAGGATACGCCAGGCGGCGAAGGCGACCAGGCCGACCACCACCAGACCGACCAGGAAGTGCCCGAAGGGTTGGGTGAGCAGGGCTTCCAGACTGTCATGGCTGTCCGCCGGCTGACCGGAGCCGCGTGCAGCCAGCAGCGCCAGCACGCCGATGATGAGATAGACGAGACCACGGGCGGCATAGCCGCCGCGGGCCAGGAGGGTAAGTCCGGTACGGGTGCGCATCTGTTATGTCCTGTTACATCCTGCCTTGTACTGACCGGCGACCCGCTTACGGGTTCTGGCGGGCGGACAGGCGCACCAGGATGCTGGCGGGACGCGGCGTTAGGCCTTAGGCTCGCACCCTTTACCCTGGCGACCGGTTCATGGACAAAGCACGACTGCTCACCCTCATTCTTAAAGCGCTGGAAGCCGACCGCGAGGTGCTCAGCCAGCAGCTGGCGGCCAGCCATGAGGCGGCCACCCACAGCGAGAGCAAGGCCGAGAACAAGTACGACACCCGTGGGCTGGAGGCGGCCTATCTCGCCGATGGCCAGCGGCGGCGGCTGCACGAGATCGAACTGGCGCTAGCCGCCTATCGCGCCCTGACGCCCACCGCCATGACCGATGGCATTCGCGTTGGCGCCCTGGTCGAACTGGCCACGCCAACGGGCAGCCGCTGGCTATTCCTTGGCCCGGATGCGGCAGGGCTCAAGGTACGGCTCGATGGCCATGACGTGCTGGTGATTTCCTCCCGGGCGCCCCTGGGTCAGGCATTGCTCGGTCGGGAGGAGGGTGATGAGGTGGAAGTGACAGTGGAGGGCAGGGTGCACCGGCAGGAGATCGTGGCGGTGCTTTAGGAGCGGTTTCCCGGAGTCTTATCGGAGCTCTTGCCACCCCTGTCGCAGCCATGGCGGTCCGCCGATGCAGCCGCTCCGACAGGTACAGATGCAACAGCAGGAGCAACTGTCTTTATCGCACCTTATCGCGGCCATGGGCCGCTTGTGTCTTGGCTTGCCGTTAGGATGGAGGTGAGAGCAGCAGGGGGCAGGCTGTAGGGCCGCAGTGTTTCGAGCACGTGTAGGAGCCGGTCCCGCCCCCTGCTGACCTCTGACGTCCCAGC
>NZ_LNUP01000002.1:1553545-1664566 GCF_001512295.1 Pseudomonas sp. EpS/L25
CCTTCCAGCGATCCCACATCAACGCTTTCTGGCTTTCGGTGTAGTAGATCCGAGGTCTTTGTTTCATCTGCAACACCCTCCTGCTTACGCAGGATTTAGTGTGTTGCGTTCACCGGTTGAATCCACACTACAAAGCGGACAGTCGGGCATGGGGCGGGCATACGGGCAGTGGTTTCGCGAACAAGGCCTGGACGTGAGCCGGGCGATCTTCTGCAACAACCTGTTGGCGCAAATCGGTTTGGCCGTCAGCGGTCTCGCCACTTCCTACCTGCCGCGTCGTTCACTGCAACGAATGATCGATGGCGGCCAACTGGTAGCCCTGGACGTGACTCCGGCCTTGCCGCCCTTGCAATACCAGGTGATCTACCGCCCAGCGGAGACGGACCCCTTCCTCGGCGGGATCATGGAGATCGCGTTGGCAACCTGTGACTTCGGCAAGTTCATCATGCATTAGGGTCGCTAGCGCATCCCCGGGTCGTGCAACAGCTACCGCAGTGGGCACGCTTTCGCTGGCCAACCTCGCCGAGGCTGGGCAAAGTCTCGCGACGCCATCTTGGATGGCGCTCGCCGGGAGGGGCGGATCGGCGATCGATACCACTCGATCGCGCCGAGGGGCTCTTGGCCGGCGGCATCGATACTGCCGCCGGCGCTGAAACGGCCCGAGCCTGTGGTGGCCTCCGCGCCAACCTTTTGGGAAGGGCTCAGGTCCGGCCGCGCCCCATGACCCTGGGTTCAAGGCCACACGGCATGACCGGCAATCCGGACTGACCGACCTGGGCTGAAGGTCTTGAGCCTACCGACTCAACTCATAGACGCACAGGTTCACCGAGGCCGCCAGGTTCAGGGATTCGATGGCGCCTGAGCCGGCGATGGTGAAGGGCTGGGCGTTCAGGGCCGTGAGCTGCTCCCGGGGGACGCCGCGGGCTTCGTTGCCGAACAGATAGCAGTCGAAGGTCTGGAACCCGGCCGACTGGATCGGCGCGCCCTGCATGTCCAGGCAGGCGATGCGCGGGAAACGCGCGGGCAGGCCGGCGAGTTCGACGTCGAGCTCCAGCGGGGTGTGGAAGATGGCGCCCATGCTGGCGCGGACGACCTTGGGATTGTAAGGGTCGACGCTGCCCGGACTGAGCAGGCAGCGGAAGCGGCCGAACCAGGCCAGGGTGCGCAGGATGGTGCCCAGGTTGCCGGGGTCCTGGATCTCGTGCAGGTAGAGGGCGCGCTCGCCGTCGGCCGAGGCGGCTAGGGCCTGCTCGGGCGCAGGCATGGGCACCACGGCGATGATGCCCTGCGGCGTCTTGGTATCGGCGATTTGCGCCATCTGCCGGTCGCTGACCAGGTGCGTCCGGAACGGACTCTGCCAGTGCTCGTAGGCGCTCGTGACATAGAGTTCGGCGCGCTGCAACTGGGGATTACCCAGCGCGGCCTTTTGCAGCTCCAGCGCCAGGTGCTCGCCCTCCACCAGGAAGTGTCCGAATTCGGCGCGGTACTTCTTCTGATGGAGTTTCTTGATGTCGTCGAGCTTCATCAGCCAGCGGCCCGGTCGAGCGGGGCGTGCAGCGCGTCGGCATCGGCGAGCATCGACCTGGCCAGGGCCTCGGCCACCTTGATGCCATCCACGCCGGCGGAGAGGATGCCGCCGGCATAACCGGCGCCTTCACCGGCCGGATAGAGGCCGCGCAGGTTCAGGCTCTGCAGGCTGGCGTTGTCACGGGTGATGCGCACCGGCGAAGAGGTGCGAGTCTCGATGCCGGTCAGGATGGCGTCATGGCGATCGAAGCCGCGGATCTGCTTGCCGAAGGCGGGCAGCGCCTCGCGGATGGCCTCGATGGCGTAGGCGGGTAGCGATGGCGCCAGGTCGCCCAGGCGCACGCCGGGCTTGTAGGAGGGCTCGACGTCACCGAAGGCGGTGGAGGGCACGCCGCGAATGAAATCGCCGACCAGCTGGCCGGGCGCGCAGTAGTCGCTACCCCCCAGTTCGAAGGCGCGCGATTCCAGGCGTTCCTGCAACTCGACACCGGCCAGCGGATCGCCGGGGAAGTCCTGCTCGGGATTGATGCCCACCACGATGCCGGAGTTGGCGTTGCGCTCGTTGCGCGAGTACTGGCTCATGCCGTTGGTGACGACCCGGCCCGGCTCGGAGGTGGCGGCCACCACGGTACCGCCCGGGCACATGCAGAAGCTGTACACGGCGCGGCCATTCTTGGCGTGATGGACCACCTTGTAGTCGGCGGCGCCGAGCTCCGGGTGGCCCGCGTATTTGCCCAGGCGGGCCTCGTCGATCATGCCCTGGGGGTGTTCGATGCGGAAACCGATGGCGAAGGGCTTGGCCTCGATGAACACGCCCTGGCGCTGCAGCATGCGGAAGGTGTCACGGGAACTGTGGCCCAGCGCGAGCACCACATGGCGGCTGCGCAGGGTCTCGCCGCTGGCGAGCACCACGCCTTCGAGCTGGTCGCCATCGATCAGCAGATCGGTCACCTTGCTCTCGAAGCGGACCTCGCCACCCAGCACGATGATTTCCTCGCGCATGGCCGCCACCACGCCGGTGAGACGGAAGGTGCCGATGTGCGGCTTGCTGACGTAGAGGATCTCCTCCGGCGCACCGGCGCGGACGAATTCATGCATCACCTTGCGGGCGTAGAACTTCGGGTCCTTGATTTGGCTGTAGAGCTTGCCGTCGGAAAACAGCCCGGCACCGCCTTCCCCGAATTGCACGTTGGACTCGGGCGTCAGCACCTTCTTGCGCCAGAGGGCCCAGGTGTCCTTGGTGCGGCTGCGCACATCCTTGCCGCGCTCCAGCACGATGGGCTTGAAGCCCATCTGGGCCAGCAGCAGGGCGGCGAACAGGCCGCAGGGACCGAAACCCACCACCAGCGGGCGCTCGGTCAGCGTCGCCGGCGCCTGGCCGACCGGGTAGTAGCCGGTATCCGGCGCCGGGCGCACCTGCAGGTCGTTGGCGAAGCGCGCCAGCACCGCCGCCTCGTCGCGTACTTCCAGATCGATGATGTAGATGAACAGGATGACGCTGTTCTTCTTGCGCGCATCGTAGCTGCGCTTGAACACGGTGAAGTCGAGCAGATCGGCGTCGCGCAGCTTCAGGCGATCCAGGATGGCCTGGCGCAGCTCGGCGGGGGTGTGGTCGAGCGGCAGGGACAGTTCGTTGATGCGAATCATGACAAGGATCCTGGCCGGTGACTCCGGCAAAGGAAGGGACGAGGAGGGGTAGGGCGGCGATTGTACCCGCCGGCCCCGGCGCTGTCAGGCCGAGGCGATGGGCGCTCGGGCGGGCCGGCCAGCGGTCGTCCTGGCGATCGCTGATTCGTCCCGCGACGTTATCGGCTTATAATCGCCGCCACTTCGCGGCCGGCCAGGCTTGGCGTGCGTCCGCTCCTCACCCGCTTTCCCGTGGTAGCTCCAACATGAAAAGATCCAAAAGCAGCCGGCGCTGGCTGGATGAACACGTCAACGATCCCTTCGTCAAACGCGCTCAGAAAGACGGCCTGCGCTCGCGCTCCAGCTACAAGCTGATCGAGCTCAACGAGAAGGACAAGCTGATCCGCCCCGGCATGCTGGTCATGGACCTGGGCTCGGCTCCCGGCGGCTGGTCGCAGGTGGCCGGTGGCATCGTCGGCGAGCAGGGGCGGGTGGTGGCGACCGACATCCTGCCCATGGGCGCCCTGGACAACGTCGACTTCGTCCAAGGCGACTTCACCGACGATGCCGTCTTCCAGAAGATCCTCGGCGTGCTCGATGGCCGCAAGCCCGATCTGATCGTCTCCGACATCGCCCCCAACATCAGTGGCGTCGCGGCCGCCGACCAGGCCGCCGCCATGTACCTGGTGGAACTGACCCTCGACATGGTGCGCCAGGTGCTCAAGCCCGGCGGCAACTACGTGGTCAAGGTCTTCCAGGGCGAAGGCTCCGACGTCTTCCTGAAAGACGTGCGTACCTCCTTCGAGAAGGTCTCGATCCGCAAGCCCGAAGCCTCGCGCCCGCGTTCGCGCGAGGTCTATCTGGTGGGCAAGGGTTTCAAGGGCTGAGCAGCCCAGGCCCAGGCGTTCGGGCGCGCATCGATCCGATCGACAGCGCTGTCACCGTGCCTTCGCCCGGCGGCTTTTCAGAAAAAGCCCCAGGTTCGTCCGCTTCGGTCCCGCTGCTCCGCTGAGCTGACCCGTGTTGGGGAGGCAGAGAAGCCTAAGGGATTCTGCCCGGAGGCGAAGTCAAACCTCGGTGCGCGCCGGTTATGACGGCTACCGTGCATTGAGACGGACGGTGGGGAACGATGCCTACCAGGTGCTATCAGACTGCCATCGAGGGTAGCTCTTGCAGGGATAGCCACTATGGATCGTGTCGTCGCCCAGATCTCCCAGTCTCTGAGCTGGGATTATCTCATCGCACTGGAAAGCAGCCTCAACGCGCGTGGTGTCATGAACACAAAGATCCAGGCTGAGTTGGATCACCATGCGCTCAACCTGGCACGTCGCTACCTGATGAAAAAGGGCCGGCTGGGTGCGGGGCCCTTCTCGGCCGCGGAGGAAGAGATTCTCGATGCCCTCGCCGAAGCCGTAACGACGTTGCGGCGCTCGGGTCGCTTACCACACGACATCATCAAGAGCCTAGGCGCTGGCGGGCTCATCGCCGCGGTGCAGCGCAGCGTCTCCCATTGCGGTCTGCTACGGTGCCGCACCGATTTTGAGTCCGATGCGGTGCTGCGGGGTATCTTCGAAGCTATCGTGAATCGCCATCCGACAGCGTTCAGTGCCGAAACCGTAAGATTGGCGAGTTTGCACGCGGTTTAGCCGGCGCCTGCCATTCCAAGCGGTTGGATGACCTGTCGCCTGTAGCGGGAACAGGTTGGGCTCAGGCGCCCAGTCGCGAGCAGATAGACGCCGAGCAGGCTATCCGTCCCCGCATCGTCGACCGACGCGGACAAGCCAGGGCCTGGCAAGTCGTGGGGATGACAAGGCTGCGACGCCCGAAGTTCTTACCTGGAAAGCGTCAGGTCCGACGCCAACACGGGCATCGAGGCTCCTGACCGATAGGCCATCCTGAGGGCGTTGCCATCATCTCGTTCCCGTTCTTCAGAAAGATTACGGAAGCCGCTGTCGCCAGGGGCGGGGTGAACGGGCTACCGAGAGTCGATGCGCTTTAATAAGCGACGGAGCGACACGTTCCGGATCCGTTTTACCCTTGATCGGCGGCCTTCCCGGCTGTCCTGGCCTGCCAACGGATCTTGGACCGAGACCCCTGCAGCGCCCTCGCGAGGGGACGTTCGTGGGCGAACGCGCTACGGCAGTATCGCATCCCGTGAATCCCCGTTGGCCGCCCAGATAGCGCGTGGCGCTTGCCAGGGCTTGCTCATGTGCAGGTCCCGGACCCGGGAGGGTGTCCCGGGAAGATATCCGGTCGCCCGTCCCGCCGTGTTTTAGATCGCTGGTAATAGTGGCCATTGAACGGAGGCCGTCGTAGTGCTTCTGACATTAGGCGAATGTCATTTACAGGAGAGCACAGATGTCTGACGAAGCTAAAACCCGGATAGATGCAGGAGCGCGGCGGGAAGATCTACCGCCTACACTGGAAGAAACGCAGGCCAGGAATGCAGCGCTACGTTTGGAAAAAATGGCAAAACAGCGCCAGCGGGAACGTTCGGATCTTTCGATAACAGCGGACAGGAACGACAAGTTGGTTCCCTGATCTTACGATTGCCCTGGATCAGCCGCTTCTTTACCGGTGGTGTGCCCCTTCACGTAGGGCTTATATGGGTACTGAGGAGTTGCTCTGCTTTGCTGTTCATCTTTTTCACTGCGCAGATGGCTTCGATTTTCCAGTGGGCTCGCTCTTTTACCCGGCGCGCCCTATAGGCGAAGGTAACTGATCCGCTCAGCACCGGCGCCTGGCGCTTTCCGACCGCTTCGGTCCCCTTGAGTCTGGTCGAGACGGCGATCACCGAGGATGGAGCAGGTCGGCAATCCAGCTCCGTCTGGCGCTTGACCACTTGCCGAGGCGCTTCGTTGTGAAGGCGCGGTATTCCGCCGCTTGTCGTAATGACCTGCGCCGGGCGAACCGACTACCAATGCCAACGATCCGGGCGCTGGACGCTGCATCCAGAATTGCCGCTTACGTCACTGAGCGCAGGGAAATACGCATAGCGCAACCTCTCCTTTTCTGCGTTTATAAAGCAGCTCAAAAATACCGCGAGTGTATATCCATAGGTCGAATGCGAAGTTTGGAAAAGCTTATTTGCTCAAGAAGAGAGGGGATCAATAGCCAGGTTGGTTGGTAGGGATGTGGATATCGACATATCGTTCGCCTGGAGCCCTTGATGCTTTTTACCTGAGCATGATTGGGTTCGTGGGGGCTTACCCGCAAGAGTGTGCTTTTGCTCGCAAATGGCCGGTGTCAATGGCGTCGCTTTGGATGCCATGGTTTAGTCGTCGTGGTTGCCTGAGGGTTACGCGGTCCTGAGTGGATTGTGGAGGCCATGTCGTAGTGCGACCTTTTCGAATTTCGTGGTTTTGTGCCTACCTGCTGTGCTGGTGGCACACGCATAGGTGTTTGGAGGTGCCATGCTAAAAGATTCAGCGTTTATAAAAGGTCTGTTGTATTTCTTGCTGATCGGCGTGGTCTTGTTGGTGTTGCTGTCCAGTCTGGTTTTCGATTCTTGGTAAGCGATCATCTTGGGTGGCCTGCTTATATGCCTCCCAGGAAGAGAATGGATTTTCCACCGTTGGTGGTGATTGAAGGCTCTTGAATTTGTGAGTGAATGCCGTGTTTGGAAAGCGCTCAGGTCATATCCCGTTTTGACTGCCCCGCTGTCTAGGGGGCCGGTGCCTTGAAGACGGTGAGTCGCGCACGCGAGGGCATGGGTTGGTCGTCTGGTAGTGGTGCCTTTGATCTTACGGGTCACTCGATTTTGAAATAAGCGGGATGCTTGGTTTGAAGAGGTATTCGACCCGACGGTGCTCTTGGCGCAACAGCGGGGTGTTGATAGGGCCTGGAATATATTGCAGGTCGCGAAGGCCTGGTTTGGTTGTTGCCATAATCTGATGGCTATTATTTGATACGTGGATGCTAGGCGAAAGCGCTACGGGTCCATGATGCCATTTCGTGATAGCCACAGTTGACATGGGCTGGGCAGAGGTGGTGATGGACGTTAATCTGATGGTGGTTGCTACGAAGGCGCGAGCCTTTGGATTCATAAAACATATTGGTTCGACGTCCAAGGTATTTGCCGTTTCTCATTTTACTGGCGTGAGCTCCGCATTAGCGGCGCTCAAGGGGCAAGGGGCACCCGATGTCATCGTTCTGGTGTTGACAAGGGGCGTTCTGAAGACTGCCGAGATCCCGGACCTCTTGAGTGTTGCCGCTGCAAACATTCCTCCCATCCCTGTTGTGCTGGTAGGGGCGGAGTCACTTCGAGCGAAAGCAAAGGTCGCCATTCAACAAGGCGCGCACATCTACCTAAGCGACGAGGATTCCGATCCCCACGTCTTGGTACAAGCCCTACAGGACGTCTGGACAGGTTCTGAAGGATACCGCGTACGCGATAGCGCTCTGTCGAGAGCAAGGATCACCCTGGATTCCATCAGTGACGGAGTCATAGGTACTGACGGTGCAGGAAAGGTTGAATATATCAATCCCGCCGCCGAGAAGCTGACGGGATGGCCGAAAGAGCTGGCACAAGGGAAACCTGTCAGCGATGTCATGAAAGTCAAGCTCGATGGGGCATTTGGCGATATACCTCATCCGGTAGAACTGGCGCTGAGCAAGCGTGCACCTACAGGATTGAGTGCAGGCGCTGTCCTCCTGAGGCGTAACGGTGGAGCAATAGACATCGAGGACTCCACCGCGCCGATGATCGATGAAAAAGGGGCGGTAACGGGGGCGGTCATCGTATTCCATGATGTCTCGATGGAGCGCGCCATGAAAGCCAAGATGACTTATCTGGCGGAGCATGATCAATTGACCCATCTGCCCAATCGCCTGTTGTTCCGCGACAGGGCAGCGCAATCATTGCGATCTGCCGTTAGGAACCATTCAAACGTCGCGATAATCTTTCTGGACTTGGATAACTTCAAGGGGATAAACGATTCCTTTGGGCACTCGTTAGGCGATAAGCTTCTGGTTTCGGTTGCTGCTCGATTGTCGGGGTGTGTGCGGGAAGAGGATACGGTAAGCAGGCAGGGCGGCGATGAGTTTTTAGTGTTGCTCGCAGGACTCAAGAGTCGCGAAGCTGCCGAAAAAGTCGCGAAAAAAATTATATCCAGTTGCAGTGAGCCTCATTTCATAGATGACCAAGAAATTCATATTACGATCAGCATGGGTGTAGGGTTTTCTCCGCAAGAGCATGTCGATATAGATTCGCTTATTGCTCAGGCTGACACGGCCATGTACCGGACGAAGCAGAATGGCCGAAACGGTTATACCTTCTTTAGCAATGAGATAGGTGCTCAAGCCCAGGAGCGTCAGAGAATCGAGGAGGGCCTTCGTCAATGTATCGATCTTGACGAGGTCAGGCTCGTTTATCAGCCTAAAATTGATCTTTCGAGTGGTGCGGTAGTGGGGGTTGAGGCATTGATGCGATGGACCAACCACGTCCTGGGAGAGGTGGCGCCGAATAGCTTCATTCCCGTCGCTGAGGCGACGAGACTGGTGGTGGCGCTAGGTCGATGGGCCATAAAGGAAGCCTGTACTCAAATAGGGCAGTGGAGGTCGCTTGGTTTGGGGGAGATCAAAATCGCCGTCAATGTGTCGGCCTTGGAGTTGGAGGACGACGCCTATGCAGACTATGTCTTCACGGTGTTGAGCGACTGTAAGCTGGACCCGGGCCTCCTGCAATTGGAAGTGACTGAGACGGTGTTCATAAAGGATTTCAGCAAGTGCTTGATGAGGTTGGAAGTTCTGAAGAAAGCAGGTGTTTCACTGGCGCTCGATGACTTTGGTACCGGTTATTCGAGCTTTTCATACTTGACCAGTATGCCCTTTGATTTTTTAAAGATAGACAGATCGTTTGTTCATGATATCGAATTGGATGGCGGGAAGGTGGCGGTGGTGGGTGCCATGCTCTCGATGGCAAAAAGTCTCGGCCTCACGGTGATAGCTGAAGGTATAGAGACCTCGGCTGAGGCAGAGTTTTTTATTAATGGCGGATGCGATCAGGCGCAAGGCTTTTTCTTTAGTAAACCCTTGGAAGCCATGGATATGCCCTGTTTCCTTAGCCAGCAGCGCCTGACTACCGGCTAGTTTCCCTGATAGGGCGCCTTGCAGGATGCCTAGGGTCGTGGCATTGGCTCGGAAAAGTAAGCTGGATGTTCGGTGCGCCTTTGGCCTACGGATAGGTTGACGATCCCTCCACGCTTCAAGGGCCGCACGCGTCTTAGCGGCGTATCGGCAGATACGACAGCAAACGATCGGTTTCCTTTTTCACCACGGCATAGCATTCACAACTCAGCTGTTCGAGGTGCTTACGGTTGAGCACCGTGATGTGGCCGCGGCTGTATTCGATCGCGCCCTTGCGCTGCAGTTTGCCCGCCGCCTCGGTAACCCCTTCGCGACGCACGCCGAGCATGTTGGCGATCAATTCCTGGGTCATGTTCAGCTGATTCCCAGGCAGACGATCCAGCGACAACAACAGCCAACGACACAGCTGCTGGTCGATCGAATGGTGGCGGTTGCAAACGGCGGTCTGCGACATCTGGGTGATCAGTGCCTGGGTATATCGCAGCATCAGCACCAGCATGTCGCCATGTCGATCGAATTCTTCCGTCAGGCGCTGACCTTGCAGCCGATACGCATAGCCACCGCTTTGCACTACGGCACGGCTAGGTGTGCTCTCGCCGCCCATGAACAGCGAGATACCTACCAGCCCTTCGTTACCCACCACGGCGATTTCCGCAGAGGCGCCGTTTTCCATCACATTGAGCAGCGAAACGATCGCGTCGGTGGGGAAGTACACGTGGCGTACGGGCTCGCCAGATTCATAGAGCACCTGGCCCAGCGACAGCTGGACGAGCTCCAGATGCGAAGAGAGCCGTTGTTGGACGTCGCCAGGTAGCGCAGCCAACAGGCTATTGCGCTGCAGCTTGGAGTCTTCGGGCATGGCTTCTCTTCGGCGGTGCGGTCGGATCGACCCGTCACTATACGCCTGGCGTCACCCGCGCATGCTCCCTTGGCGTCAGGTGCTGCTGGATTGGCTCGCCGTATCGACGATGTTGATCAGGTCCTGACCGCGGGCGCGCGCAGACTCGTAGCGGGCCAGCTCGTTGGGCGAAGCCTCGACGAAGGTGACGGTTGCGGAATCCGGCGGGCGGACGTCGCGCCTGGTGACCCGGATGATGTTGCCCGAACCCTGTGAAACGACGAAATAGGCGAGCATGACGACTTCCTCTTGGCTGTCTGAGCGATCTTGCGGTGTGGCGCGCTCCGGGGAGTTCGCGAAGCTGGTCGCCGTGCTTGTGTCCGAAGACCAGCCGTTCGTTCGGATGGCCCCCACCTCAGTCGTGAATATCGTTGATACCTTTGCACGATGCGGCTGTTCACCGGCCCTTCGTCGTCAAGTCCTGTCCCTCCGCCTCGCGCGCCCCTGCGAAGTGCTCGGAGCGCGCTGTCATTGCGCAGCTCTAGTTGTCCGGCCAGCGCACCTCGACCTGATGCTCCAGGCCATCGTCGATCAAACCGAAGCTGTCACCTTGCACCATCGTGCCGTCCAGTTGGATGGTCGGCTGGGGCAGGTCGCCGCGGGAGAGCGCGATGCGGTAGAGGGTGGTGCCGAACCGGTAGTCCAGGCTGAAGGTCGTCCACTCCGCCGGCAGTACCGGGCGGATGCGCAACTGGGTGCCGCTGCGTTGCACGCCGAGCAGCGACTCGACGATCAGCTGATACATCCAGCCGGCCGAGCCGGTGTACCAGCTCCAACCGCCCCGTCCTTCGTGGGGCGGCATGCCATAGACATCGGCAGCCACGACATAGGGCTCGACCTTGTAGGTGGCGGTGGCATCGTTCCCGTGGCCGACTGGATTGATCATCCGCAGTAGCTCCCATGCCCGGGCACTGTCTCCCAACTCGGCAAACGCCATGCCCGCCCACACCGCCGCATGGGTGTACTGCCCACCGTTCTCGCGAACACCGGGTACATAGCCCTTGATGTAGCCAGGATCGAGTACACCCTGGTCGAAGGGCGGATCAAGCAACTGCACCAGGCCGATATCACGACGCATGAGGTGCTGCTCCAGAGACGCCATGGCCACACGTTGGCGTGGCTCCGGCGCCGCGCCCGACAGCACCGACCAGCTCTGGGCGATGGAGTCGATGCGGCATTCATCATTGCTGGTAGAGCCCAGGGGCGTACCATCGTCGAAGTAGGCGCGGCGATACCAGTCTCCGTCCCACGCGTGCGCATCGAGGCTGAGGCGCAAGGTCTCGGCCTCTTCCTCGCAGCGCTTGGCAAAGGCGGCATCGTCATGGAGCAGGGCGGTGGTGGCGAAGCGGCGGAGCACGTCGTAGCCAAAGAAACCGAGCCAGACGCTTTCACCCTTGCCCCCTTCGCCGACGCGATTCATGCCATCGTTCCAGTCGCCGTCACCCATCAGCGGCAAGCCGTGAGCGCCACGCGCCAGGCTGTGCTCGATGGCCCTCACGCAATGCTGGTACAGCGTCTCTCGTAAGGAGGAGTGGGTCGGCAGGTCGTAATAGGACTGTTCACCACTGTTGAGCGCGCGTCCTTCCAGGTAACCCACGCTTTCCGAGAGGACACTGGCATCACCGGTGACCTTGACGTAGCGGCTGGTCGCCCATGCCAGCCAGAGATAGTCGTCGGAGCAGCGGGTACGCACACCCCGATCCAGGGGCGGGTGCCACCAATGCTGCACGTCGCCTTCGATGAATTGATGGGCAGCGCACAGCAGCAGGTGCTGGCGAACCGCGGCCGGGTCGGCATGCAGCATGGCCATGCTGTCCTGCAACTGATCGCGGAAACCGAACGCCCCGCCGGATTGGTAATAGCCACTGCGGGCCCAGAAGCGACAGGCGATCACCTGATACATCAGCCAGCCGTTGACCAATACGTCCACGGCCGGCTCCGGCGTAGTGATCTGCAGCTTGCCCAGCGTGTCGTGCCAGTGCGTGCGTACGCCTTGCAATTCCGCTTCTGCGGTGACGTTACCCCGCATGCGCAGCACCAGACGCGACGCGGAGGTGGCATCCTGCGCGGCGCCGAGCCGGAAGGTGACGCTACGCTTCTCGTCAGGCGCCAGTTGCATATCCACCCGCAGGGCAGCGCAAGGATCGAGCCCTGGGCCGCTGCGCCCGGACAGGTGGGGCTGTGCCATCGCTGCCGGCGCCGCGAGATGTCCGTTGCGGCCGATGAAGTCACAGCGGCCGGCGGTACTGCTGGCGATCGGCATATCGACATCGAAGAAGGCCACGCGGCCTGGGAACTCGATGGAGTAGCTGTTGCGTGCCAGGAGCGCGCCGCTGTTCGGGTCGGCCTCGCTGACCACGTGCATGCAGGATTTCTCGCGAAGATCCCCGAGGACCCAGGCCACGTAGCCGGTGATCGACAGTCGCCGGGGTCGATCTGAAGTGTTATGGATTTTCAGGTGTGAGAACTTGACCGGATCCTGCAGCGATACGTAGACCCACAGTTCGCTGCGGATACCGTCTTCTTCGTGTTCGAACACGCTATAGCCAAAGCCGTGCCGGGTCACGTAGGTACCCTTGCCAGGGCGGGGCAAGGGCGTGGGCGACCAGTAGTGGCCGCTGTCCTCGTCACGGAGGTAGAGGGTCTCGTCGCCTGGATCGCTGACCGGATCGTTGCGCCACGGGGTCAGGCGGAACTCGTGGGCATTTTCGTACCAGGTGTAGGCGTTGCCGCTTTCCGAAATCACGCTGCCGAAGCTGGGGTTTGCCAGCACGTTCACCCAGGGCGCTGGTGTGCGCTGTCCGGCATGCGAGTGAATGACGTATTCCTTGCCATCGGCGCTGAAGCCGCCATGGGGGTTGCCGAGGATCAGGGAGGCATCGGCTAGCGGAGTCGCAGCGGTCGGAACGACGCTGGGCAATAGCTTGGCATCGAAAGCCGGTAGCCTCGGTTCCGCGCGGCGCCGGTGGACCTGTTCGGCGAGACTGCCGCGCTCATCGCTGAGCACCAGGTGAGCGACCGCCAGCATCAGCACGCGATCCTCATGGGAGAGCTGTTGCGCCGGACGCACGAAGATGCCACCTGGCCGATCGATCAAGTGCGCCTCGCTACCCGAGGTGACCAGCTCCATGATCGAGTCCTGCAGATCCTGCCGATAGCCCGCTTGGTCTTCGTTCCAGATCACCAGGTCGACACTGAGCCCTTTGTGTCGCCAGTAGGCGTGAGCCTGCACCAGCTTGCGCACCAGATCGATATGGATAGCCGTGGAAATCTGCAGCAGCACTATGGGTCGGTCGCCCGAGATCGCCTGGCCCCAGAGGCCGCTTTGATTGCGCTGATTGGCCGCGAGGATATTCGGTGCGGCCCGCAGTGAGGGATTGGTGTAGATGATGGACGCAGCCATCTGCTCGAACAGCCGCGCCTCGGCGTGGGAGGTGTTGAGCTGGCGCAGCAGCACCTGGCTGTGGGTCCAGCTCAGGTCGAAGACGCGATCAGCGAGGCGGCGGTCGCGGTACTTGTTGATCAGCTGGAGGCAACCCTCACGGTTGTCGCTCACGCCGGTCACCAGGTCGATGGTGGCGATCTGGCCTGGGTCGAAGGTGATCCGGCAGCGGATGGCCACGATGGGATCGAGCACTGCGCCGGCGGTACCGGAAAGTGCCTCGGCATCCATGGCGGCGGGGTGCGTCAGGTTGCGCCCGCGACCGATGAAGCGGGCTCGGTCGGTCTCGTAGGAGATCGCCACGATGTCCGCATCGTGGACGGCCAGGAGGTGACACAACCACGGCACCTTTTCGTCACTGGAGCGCGGCCGCCGGCTGCACAGAATGGCCTGCAGAGGGAGGAGCAGCTCGCTTTGCACGAACAGTTTGCTGAATGCCGGGTGCAAGGCGTCGCTCAAGGCAGGGGCCAGGACCACTTCCGCATAACTGGTGAGCTCCAGGGTTCGGCGCCGCCCACTGCGGTTGCTGATGTGCAGGCGCCGCAATTCGATGTCGTCCTCCGGCGAGACGACGATTTCGGTATGGACGTCGAAATCACGTTCGCGGACCCGAAACTCGGCCCTGGCATCGGTGAAGATCGCCTCGAAGCCCTCCGTCTTGCGTAAGGTGGGCTGGTGCGCCGAGGACCAGAAATAGCCGCTGTCCACCTCGCGGAGGTAACAGAAGGTGCCGGTGTTATCGCAGGTGATGTCTTCCTGCCAGCGAGTGACGGCAAGGTTATCGCGGCGGCTGTAACCGCCGCCGGCATTGCTGATCATTACATGGTAGCGGCCGTTGGAAAGTAACTGCACCGCCGGGTGCCGACGGCAAGGGTCGGTGTAGACCCGCAGCTTGTTCTCACTGGCACGTGAGACCTGGTCCTCCAGCGAGGCATTGGCGGTGTGCAGGTACTGCGTGGCACTTTTCGGCGCCCGTTCCTGCAGCAGCAGGGACGTGGCCTGGAACTGCGGATTGGCTTCGAAGCGGCGCTGCATGGGCCGTTCGAGCAACACCTGGGTCAGCGACAGCAGGCTCATGCCCTGGTGGTGCGCCATGAACGACTGGATGAGTCCGGCGTGCTGCCCTGGCGGGAGGCGGGCGCTGGTGAAGTCGATGGCTTCATACAGGCCATAGCGGCCAGTCATGCCCATGCCGGCCAGGCGTTGGAGATTCTTGCAGGCGGCTTCTGGCGCTACCATCAGCGCCAGTACCGACGCATAGGGTGCCATCACCAGGTCTTCGCCAAGCCCGCGCTTGAGACCCAGGCCGGGCACGCCGAAGGCCCGGTACTGATAGTTCAGTTGTGCGTCCAGGGTGCAGTAGCCGGACTCGGATACGCCCCACGGCAGGTCCAGCTGCTGGCCGTATTCGATCTGCCTCGCCACGGCCGCGCGGCAGGTCTGGTCGAGCAGGGTGCCGGCATAGGTGGGCATGACCAGCATCGGCATCAGATATTCGAACATCGAACCGGTCCAGGACAGCAACACGGGATTCCCGCCGTTGCTCGTCAACAGCCGGCCGAGGGTGAACCAGCTTTCCTGCGGCAGTTGTCCCTGCGCGATGGCCAGGAAAACGGTCAGGCGCACTTCCGATGCCAGGAGATCATAGTAGCCGCCATCCAGGCGTTGTTCCTCGACGTTGTAGCCAATGGTCAGCAGCTCGCGTTGCGGGTTGTAGAGAAAGGTGAAGTCCATGTCGGCCAGGTCGGCCGTGATATCCGCCAGACGCAGCGCGGTGGCGATGCGCTCGCTGGCCTGGGCGATCACCGCTCGTACCTGAGGCTGTTCGGCAAGGGGCCACTGGGTGACCTCCAGCTGCGCCAGCTCATGCCAGCTGGCCGACGCCAGGGGGGAGCCGGGCAGGGTCAGGCTGGCCAACTCGCCGTGGAGATCCTGGCATTGAGTGAGCAACGCCTGGCGCCAGTGGTCGGCTTCGGGGGCCATCCTCAGGATGGGCGCCAGAGCCTGGGCCCGAACGATCAGGCGCTGCAGGACGGTACTGATCTCGTGCAGACCTTCAAGCGTATGGGCTGACGCCAATTCGCTGTGTGCACCGTCGAGCAGGTGCTCATCCAGTCCACTCGCCACTATTGCTTCCTGCAGCACGGCAAGGCAGTCCACCAGGCCGCCGCACCAGTGAGCGTTGAGCACTGGCGCGTGCGGCAATTCATAAAGCCCGGATCTCAGGGTCAGTAACAGGCCCGCCAGATTGCCGCTGTCCACTGTCGACACGTAGCGCGGTGGCAGCGGTTGCAGGGTCTGGGTGTCGTACCAGTTGTAGAAGTGGCGGCGATGACGCTCCAGCCGCGACATGCTGGCCAGGGTCTTGTCCAGTCGTGTGAGCAGGCGGCCCCCGCTCAGGTAGGCGAAGTCATGGGCCGCCAGGTGGGACAGCAGTGCCATGCCCATGTTGGTCGGCGAGGTTCGGTGCGCGGTCACCGCCGTTGGCTGCTCCTGAATGTTGTCCGGTGGCAGCCAGTTATCGCCGGGGCCCACCTGGTCATCGAAGAAGGCCCAGGTCTTGCGCGTCAGGCAGCGCAGAAATTGCTGCTCCACGGGTGAAGGTGTGAATACCGATTGGCCGCTTGGCTGGCTCAACCGATAGGCGACGGCGGGTGCCAGCAGCCAGGCCAGCAGGAAGGGCGCGGCGCTTGCCAAGGCCCAGAGGTCACCCAGCAGCAGGACGGCCACGCCGCTGGCCAGCAGTGGCGCCACCCACATCAACCGATACAGACCGGACAGGTCGTTGTGGCTGCTGCGCTCCACTTCGCGGGACGAATTCCATTGCAGCAGATGGCGGTGGCTGATGGCCAGGCGCCACAGTGTGCGACCGATGGCGTCCAGGCTGCTGAAGGCTTCGAAGGGTAGCCACACCAGGCTCAGCAGCGCCCGCGTGAACTGCTGGGTCGCACTGCGAAGGACCACCTTCAGGTGCTGACCGAGCTGGATGTCCGGGGCCTTGTGCAGCAGCTCCAGCGAGGCGCTGATCAGGGGGTGGGTGATCACTAGCAGCAATACGCCCAGGCTCCACGCCAGTGGGTGAGCGCTGGCCAACCACCCCCATAGCAGTACCCCGAGAAAGGCGGCCGGCTCCAGGCTACGACGCAGGTTGTCGATGATCTTCCAATAGGCCAGGTGCGTCAGCCGATTCGGCTCCAGACCGCCATCGGATTTCGGTGTCCAGGGCATCAGCCACGGCAGCAACTGCCAGTCGCCGCGGATCCAGCGATGACGGCGCTTGGCGTCGGCGCTGTAGCGCGCCGGATGCTCTTCATAGAGCTGTACGTCACTGATCAGGCCGGAGTGGGCGTAACAGCCTTCGATCAAGTCGTGGCTGAGAATACGGTTCTCGGGAAAGCGGTCCTTTAGGGCATGCTCGAAGGCATCCACGGCATAGATCCCTTTGCCGATGAATGAGCCGTTGCCGAACAAGTCCTGGTAGACGTCGGAGACGGAACGCGTATAGGGGTCCACGCCAGCGTCGCTGCCGAACAGCTGAGCGTACGTGGAACGGGTGATGCTCGGCAGGCTGATGCCGACACGAGGTTGCAGGATCGCGTAGCCGCTGGTGATGCGTTTCTGGCGCCCATCGAAGCGCGGTTGGTTGAGCGGGTGGCAGATCGCACCCAAGAGCTGACGCGCCACGTCGCGCGGCAATTGGGTGTCGGTATCCAGCGTGATGACGTAGCTGATCCTGGGCAGCGCCGAGATATTGCCGACCACCAGGGAGAAACGTCCAGCGCCATGCCCTCGTAGCAGCGCATTGAGGTCCGCTAGCTTGCCGCGCTTGCGCTCGTGGCCTATCCAGCGCTGTTCGGTAGGATTCCAGCGTCGCGGGCGATGCAGCAGGAAGAACCGCGCCGCGCCGGTTTCCGGGTACTTCAGGTTCAGGGCTTCGATAGCCTGGCTCGCGTAGTGCAGCACCGCCGCGTCACTCTCGATGACTTCGCTCTGGGCATCCATGAAATCGGTGAGCAGGGCGAAATGCAGGTTGGCGTCACGGTTGGCGAGAAAGCGTACCTCCATGCCATCGATCAGTTCTTCCACATCCTGAACGCTACCGATCAGCGTTGGCACCACGACCAGTGTGCGTGCATCGGAGGGAATACCGGCGCTGAAATCCAGGCGAGGCAGAATGTCCGGCCGCAGCGTCAGGGTCACCAGGCGGTTGACCAGCGCGATGGCCAGCTGGCTGGTCATTACCATTATCGGCCCGCCAAGCAGCACCATCGTCCAGAGTCCCCAGCCGTCCGCTCTCGACCAGGTGAAGAAGGGCCAGGCCAACAGCAGGCTGAGCGCCACGACGGGCACGATGAAGAACGCCAGGGGCGCGCCGCGCAGTATCCGCCGGCAGCGCTCCACCAGGGAGCGCCGGGCGCCCAGCTGTATTTCCAGGGTGGCCAGTCCCGCTCCCACCAGGTAGAAACCGACGTGCCTCTTCAGCGGGTCCTGTTCGGCCGCGGCGTCGCAGAGACCGATGGCCGCCTGGGCGATGTCGATCTCGGAATGCGAGCAGCTGCGCGCCAGGCGCTCGATGGCGTGGCGGTAGTGATCGCGAGTGGCGAAATCCATGCGGCGGTAGATGTCAGCCGGGTCCTTGGCCAGCGCCTGTTCGACGCCGCTCAGGCGCTCGACGAACTCGCGCCAGTCCGCCGCCGATAGCAGCCGCAAGCTGTTGATGCTGTTACTGATCGACACCTGCTCCGTGGCCTGCAGTTGGCCATCGAGATGAATAAGGCGTTCGACACTTTGGCCGGACTCCGCCAGGACCTGTTCGACCCAGGTCATCGGCAGAACCAGTGACGTACTCTGGCCCTGCAAACGTCGCGAGAGCTCCGCAACGAAGGCGCTGGTCATCGGCGGCGCAGAGCGTGCGAGGTCGGCCACCAGCAGCACTACGCTCTTGGCGTCGTGCTCGGCGGTGGAAATGAAACGGTCGGCCCAGTCGTTGGCGAGATTACGATCGGTCCAGCTAGCCATCACCTGTGACGCGACACGCCGAAGATTTTCGATCAACGCCAGGCGCAACATGATGGGAATGGCCCACAGCTCGCCCAGGGTCAGGGGCGTCACCGCCTGATAAGCGGTGACGAAACGGCTCAGATTATCGCTATCGACGCGGCCGTCGCCGTGAGCGATGGTTTCCAGCGCGATGTCATACACCCGTGGAAAGGTGCGCGAGGGCCCGTCTTCCAGGCCGGGCAGCTCACGGCAGTAGCCTTTGGGCAGGTGTTTCTGGGCGGTGCGTATCTGCTCTTCGACCAGATAGAAATTGTCGAGTAGCCAGGCGGCCGCGGGCGTGGCGCGTTGCTTGGACAGCGCGGCCACGGCCATCGCCTGGCCACTGCTGGCCAGTACCGCGGCATTCTCGGCAAGGCGGTGAAGCAGAGCGTCCGAGGTGGTATGGGAACTCAGTTGATGTTGTCGGGCGAGATGAGCGCCGTGGGCGGCCATCTGCTCCAGACTGAACAGTTCCGCGCGCAAGGCCGGCTCGTACTGGAAGGTGCGCGGCGCGGGATGCCACAACCGGCGGATTGCTCGAAGCCATTGCCTATCCATGTTTTCCTTAGCATTCAACGCGAAACGTAGACAACGACGCGGAGATGCCTTTCACGCTATTGCCGCGGGCACGACACCTTGAGGGGGAGCCCATTCAGTGTGGAAGTCTGGATGGGCGGCGTCTGTCTGCTGGCACACATAGCGTCGGGCCACGATGACGGAAGTCGCTGCCGGTTTGGGAGCTACCACCAATCCCGTCAGTTGCAGGCGTCATGCTCGTCACCGTTGCCCGCGGCCAGGTAAAGCCGCTTCACGCCGCGCGTCGAGGAGCAGCGCCTCGGGCGCGCGGGGGCTGCCTCACGACGGCGACGTTATCCGGCACGCGCTGCGGTCGCTGACGCTGAGCAATGGACCTTCCTGGATTGGCTTACCCTATCCGAGGGGATGGATGAGTCGGCCTGCACCCGAAGAAGGGCCGCCGTTGGCGGCGGGCCTCTCCTCGGACGCTTTCGTTCCACGTATGGGATTGGCCGGCAGCCGCATGCCCAGGTCCAGCACCGGCACGGCGGCGCCACGCAGATTGATGACGCCACGCAACGCCGGTGGCAGCAGGGGCACGCTGGTCACCGCGGCGTACTCGATGACTTCGCGCACGCCGCAGGTCGGCATGCCGTAGCGTTCGCCGGCGAGCTGAACGATGAGGAACTGGCGGGCCAGTATCAGGCGTGCTCCTCGAAGCGAGCGAAGCCGGCGGGTACGCCACCCAGGGACGCGCGGCGGGTGCCGTCGATCAGCGCCGAGGCGCGCTCGGCCAGCCCGGAGCCCGACCGACCGGCCGCGGGCGTTGCCGTCCGCGGTGCTGCCGAGGCGCTGCTGAGTGTGAAGAACTCCATCAGTTGCTGGAGCTGCTCGGCCTGGCTGCTCATCTCTTCGGCGGTACCGGCCAGCTCCTCGGAGGCCGAGGCGTTCTGCTGGGTCACCTGGCTGAGCTGCAGCATGGCGCTATTGATCTGCTCCACGCCGGAGCTCTGCTCTTCCGACGCGGAGGTGATTTCCTGCACCAGATCGGACGTCTTGCTGATGGAGGGCACCATCGCATCCAGCAGCGAGCCGGCCCGCTCGGCTAGGGCCACACTGCCCTGGGCCACATTGCTGATTTCCTGGGCGGCGACCTGGCTGCGCTCGGCCAGCTTGCGGACCTCGGAAGCCACCACGGCGAAGCCCTTGCCGTGTTCGCCCGCGCGGGCGGCCTCGATGGCGGCATTGAGGGCCAGCAGGTTGGTCTGGTAGGCGATGTCGTCGATGATGCCGATCTTGGCGGCGATGGTCTTCATGGCGACCAGGGTGTCGCGTACCGCCTGGCCACCCTCGTTCGCCTCGCGGTTGGCCTTGCCGGCCATGCCGTCGGTGACCTTGGCGTTCTCGGTGTTCTGGGCGATGGAGGCCGACATCTGCTCGACGCTGGCGCTGGTTTCCTCCACGGAAGCCGCCTGCTCGGTACTCGCCTGGCTGATGCTCTGGGCTGTGGCGGAGATCTCTTCGGAAGCGCTGGCCAGGCCATCGGAGGCGCTGCGCACATCACTGATGATCTGCGCCAGACGCTGGCTCATGCCATCCATGGCGCGCAGCAGCGCGGCGGTCTCGTCGCGGCCTTCGGCCTGGATACGCTGGGTCAGGTCACCGGCGGCGAGACGATCGGCGACAGCGACGGCAGCGCGCAGCGGCCGGGTGATGCTGCGACTCATCAGGAAGCCCAGCAATACGCCGAACGCCACGCCGATGGCGATGATCCCCATCAGCATCACCCGGCTGCGCGCATAGAGCTGGTCGGTGAGATCGTTGGCGTCGCTGGCGTTCTGTTCCTTGCGCTTGGACAGCTCGGTCATCAGCGTACCCACCTGGTCACCATAACGGCGAACGCTGACCAGCTGGCTGTCCAGCTCGGGATCGGCCTCGCGCACGGCTCTGTCATGGGCGATCGCCATGGCCTTGTCCAGTTGCGAGGTATAGCCGGTGAGCAGCTCGTCGATCTGGCGGAAACTGGTCGCCGAGGCTTCGCTGGTGAACAGCGGGCGGGCCTTGGCCAGGTTTTCCCGGACGTTGGCGAGGCCCAGCTTGACTTCCGCCTGGGCGTGGCTGCGATCTTCCTCGGAGGTCGCCAGCAGGTAGTTGCTGCGGGCGCGGCCGATGAAGACGAGGTTGAGGTTGGCTTCCTTGATGTAGGACAGCCCGAGCAACTCGCGCTCATAGAGCTGGGTCGCCAGGTCGTTGATCTGGCCGCTGTTATTGAGTCCGACGACACCAACCACCAAGCTGATGGCGGCGACGGCGATAAAGGACACGATAAGGCGAGTGCCAATCCGGAAATTCTTGAACATTGGGTGCTCCTATTGAGAAAGGCTAGTGTTCAGGACCAGCCGAGGTAATGGCATCAATAGCCAGTCTTTCGGATTGAGAGGTTTTAAATTTATAGTGGCCACGGGCCATGGGGATGAATGGCAAACGCTTATCGAAGTTGTCCTGAATTGCTCCAACAAAGATTGTCGCGATAGCGATCAAGGTTCAACGAAACGCTCGAGGCTTCAGCGGACTGGCGTTGGAATGATCCCTGAAAGGCCCGGTGGGTGTGGCTTCTGTGCTGATCGCCGTGGCGGATAGGGCAAGGTTGTTTGCCCGTTTAATCGTAGAGCAAAGACTTTAGGTCAGCGCTTTTACAGCATGATTAGTTGAGCGTGAGTTTGGCGGAAAGTATCGTCATGTCGATGTTGTAAAGGATTTGAAGCGATAAATCGCGGAGGCGCTTATTCTGTGGTTGGTGTGACGAATAAGATTGGGAGTTGCTGTGCTAGAGCGGTCCATTGCAGAGTCGTTCGGTACGAAGAACATCGGGTCGACTGATATGCCTGGATGTGAATTCGTTTCCATCTGCCCAAGAAACTGTGCAAAGTCTCGCGAGCTAGAGACAGGTCTCACGAAAACACCCGAGGAAGCGGACCGGGCTCGTGCGCGAATTCGCGAGTGGTAAATGAGCGTTGCAATGGGGCCGCCGGCGACCCAGGCCATTTTGGTCGACGCGCAGCAGATCATGAACAGCTTCTTATTCGCGGCCATGGCGGTCCGCTGATGCGACCGCTCCTACAAAAGCATCACTCCCTGTAGGAGCAACTGTCTTATCGCCTGAGCCACCGAAGACGAACATCCGCTCGAAGCGCCCCCTCTCCCTTTGGGAGAGGGCTGGGGTGAGGGGACCCCTCGTGGCGAACTCCCCGTGGAAAAGGCTGCGCCGTTTTCCACACTACGGTCTGTAACTGTCTTATCGCGGCCATGGCGGTCCGCCGATGCGGCCGCTCCTACAAAAAGCTCATGCCCTGTAGGAGCAATTGCCTTCTCACTAGGGGGCCGTCCTGGCAGAAGACATTATCGTTGCCCCTTGCCGTACCGGCTGGATAGGTCACTGCCCGTCGCCATCCTTCCCGGCACCCGAAGCTCTCGCCAGTCCCCTCGCGCAACGCCGATTGAATAAATATTTCCTTTTGGATCAGCAGGTTGGTCGGCCCTATATCCCTCGGCATATGGACGCTCCCGCTCGCCGTCCCTAGCTTTTGCTCCAACGGCTCAGCCTTGGACTATCGGGAGCGCACTCATGGGACGCCTTGCAGGGAAAGTCGCTTTGATCACCGGGGGCGCTGGGGGCTGTGGCCTCTCCGCGTCCGAGCTGTTCGCCCGCGAGGGGGCCAAGGTCGCCATCCTTGACCTTTCCAGCAGCGACGGCGCCGCCGTGGCCGAAGGTATCCGTGCCGCGGGCGGTAGCGCCTGCTTCATCGCCGCCGACGTTTCCAAGGCCGACCAGGTCCAGGCCGCCGTCATCCAGGTGGAGCAGCGCTTCGGTCCGATCACCGTGCTGATGAACCACGCCGGCACCATCCAGGTGGGCCCCTTCCTGGACACCACGGAGGACGACTGGGACCGACTGATGGCGATCAACGTCAAGAGCATGTTCCTGGTGTCGCGCGCGGTGTTGCCAGGCATGATCGCCGCCGGCGGTGGCAGCGTGATCTGCACGTCTTCGATCTCCGGGGTGGTCGGCACGCCGATGGAGGTGCTCTATTGCACCACCAAGGGGGCCTGCCACATGTTCGCCCGGGCCCTGGCGGTGGAGTTTCGCGACCGCAACATCCGCAGCAACGCCATCTGTCCCGGCTTCATCGGTACCGCCCATGGTCGCCGTGAACTCGACCTGTTGCGCGAGCATGGCACTGAGGTGTCCGACGCGACCCTGGCGGGGATGCAAGGTCGCCTGTGCGATCCGGCGGAAGTGGCGTCGGCCGCGCTGTTCCTGGCCAGCGATGATTCCAGCTTCGTCAACGGCACCCATTTGTTCGTCGATAACGCCTACACCGCGGCCTGAGCATCCGTTCGGACGCCGACCGCAGCGAGCCCGCGCCCCCGCTTATAACAAGGCACGGCTCCCCAGCACCTGACACTGCCAAACCAAAAACCTAGAACACTCTTGGCGAGAGGGAGCCATACATGGAAATCGAGAATCGCAGCGTCGAATTCATTCCCGAGCACGAACGTTATGGCTCGCCCAAACGGCTGTTCACCCTCTGGTGCAGCGCCAACATGCAGGTCACCACCCTGGTCATCGGGGCCCTGGGCGTGGTGGCCGGGCTGAACCTGGGCTGGACCTTCATCGGGCTGATCCTGGGCAATCTGATCGGCTCCGTGTTCATGGCGGCGCATTCCGCCCAGGGGCCACACCTGGGCATTCCACAGATGATCCAGAGCCGGGCGCAGTTCGGGGTGATCGGCGCCGGCGTGCCGCTGGCCATCGTGGTGCTGGCCTACATCCTCTTCACCGCGGCCAATGGCGTGGTGATGCGCGATTCGATCAAGGCGGTGGCGCCGGTCTCGGATAACGACGCCATCATCCTGTTCGGCGTGCTCACCCTGGTCGTCGGCTTCGTGGGCTACGAGCTGATCCATCGCATCGGCGCCTGGATGAGTGCGCTTTCCAGCCTCGTCTTCGCCCTGGCGGCCTATGCCGTACTGCAGCACGGCTTGCCGGCCGGAGCCTGGGACGTCTCGGCGAGCACCTTCAAGTTCGCCGTCTTCTGCCTGGTGGTGACCCAGGCCGCCTCCTGGACGCTGGGCTTCGGCCCCTACGTCGCCGACTACTCACGCTATCTGCCCAGCAGCATCTCCACGCGCTCGACCTTCTGGTACAGCTACCTGGGCATCATGGTCGGCTCGACGCTGCTGATGCTGCTCGGCGCCCTCATGGCCGCTTCCGCCATGGACGTCACCACCGATCCCGGCAGTGCCATCGCCAGGCTCTTCCCGGGTTACGAGACGCTGGTGTACGGCGTGATCATCGTCGGGGTGCTGGAATGGAACGTGATGAATCTGTACAGCTCCTACATGTCCACCACCACCATCTTCACCGGCTTCAACGGTAAGGTCCGGATCGGCCTGCTGACCAAGTTCGTCATCATGGCCATCGTCGCCGTCATCGTGACCTGGATCGCCATCGCCGCCCAATACAACTTCAGCGCCTACTTCAGCGACATCCTGATCGGCCAGGTCTATGTGCTGGTGCCCTGGAGCGCCATCAACCTCGCCGACTACTACTGGATTCGCAAGGGACGCTACAGCGTGGCGGCCATGTACGACGTCAATGGCATCTACGGCAAGGTGAACTGGAACACCCTGTCGATCTACGCCTTCGCGGTAGTGGTGCAGATCCCCTTCATGGAGCTGTCGTTCTACAAGGGGCCGATCGCCGCCCTGGTCGGCACGGACATCTCCTGGCTACCCGCCCTGGTCGTGCCCGGGGTGCTGTACTACCTCGCCAATCGTCACAAGCAACTGCACCTGACACCCTTCGAAAGCGTCCGGCCCGCTGCGGCCCCGGTAGCTTCCCTGGAGCGCGCCTAACAGCATCCGGGCCGACGGGGAGGGGACTTGCCGCTGCCGGCGGCAGGGGAAGGATGACCGACCAGCACCCTCACGAAGGACCAGGCTGGCACGGTTTTGGTATGTTGCAGGGTTAGCCAAGCCTGCTCGCGGGATTCGACGCCAAGAACCTGTTCACGATCTGCTGGGCGTCGGCCAACCGCGTTGAAAATGGCCTGGGTCGCCAGCCCGGCCTGGGCGGCCCCGTCGCAATGCTCATTTACCACTTGTAAACTCCGCTTCCTCAGCCATTTTCGTCTTGTTTGGCTCCAGCTCGCGAGATCGTGAACAGGTTCTAAGGCGAATCCCCGGTGAGCGGCCCGAGCGCGCCCCTCCACCTGGCGATCTCGCACCGGAGTGCCGTGATGAATACACAAGACGTCGATGCCGTGGCCCGGTTGATCGCCGCCATCGGCAGTGCCACCCTGGGGCCGTACCTCTGTGGACTGCTGGATGGCGTGGTCGGCTACGATATGAGTTGCCTCTACCTGTTCCGCTTCGACCAGCCGGCCGAGCTGCTGCACGATGGCTATCGGGGGCAGGTCGCCGTCCGTACCCTGGACGCCTACAGCCGCGGTGGCTACCTGCTCGATCCCTTCTACGTCGCCAGCATGAACCGCCATCCCGGCGGCCTGTGGCACATGAGCGAACTGGCCCCGGACAGTTTCTTCTCGTCCGGCTTCGCCATCTCGCCCGACCTGCACCCCTGCGTGTCGTCCACCCATGGCACCCAGATCGACGAGATCGGCTACATCGTCCATCTACAGACGCGCACCGCCCTGGTGTTCAGCCTGATGAAAGCGCAGGAGCACGGGGCCTTCGACGAAGCGGAGGTCGCCTATCTGCAGCGGCTGACGCCCCTGGTCAGCGCCACCCTGGAACAGCACGGTCGCCACTTGCCGCGCCACCTGGAGACCGCGGGCGCGGACAGCCAGCTGGAAAGCGCCTTCGTCGGCGCCCTGGGGCAACTGACCGAGGCCCAGCGCCATATCGCCAAGTTGCTGCTGCAAGGCCACAGCAACGCTTCCATCGCGTGCCAGCTCGGTATCTCCGAAGGCACGGTGAAGGTGCACAAGCACAACCTCTACCAGCGGCTGGAGATTTCCAGCCATGCCGAGCTGTTCCGGCTGTTCATTGGCTACATCGCCCAGGCCGGGCGCTAGGCCCGCCTGTCAGTGGCTATAGCCGGTCGGCTTGTTGCGGATGGTCTTGAGCAGGTCTTCCGGGCTGATGCTGGCGAGTGCCTTGGCGGCGGCCTGGCTGCCCGGTAGCGGCAGGTCGAGGATGTGGCCCTTCATCTTGCCCACCACGTGCATCTCGCAGGGTTTGCAGTCGAACTTCAGGGTCAGCACCTCGTCGCCATGCACCAGCTGCATGGGTGCGACCTTGGTGCGCACGCCGGTGACGCCCTTGGCCTGCTTGGGGCAGAGGTTGAAGGAGAAGCGCAGGCAGTGCTTGGTGATCATCACCGGCACCTCGCCCAGCTCTTCGTGGGCCTCGTAGGCGGCGTCGATCAGTTGTACGCCATGGCGGTGATAGAAGTCGCGCGCCTTCTGGTTGTAGACGTTGTAGAGGAACGACAGGTGCGCCTCGGGGTAGACCGGCGGCGGAGTGGTCTCGGCCTTGCGACGGCCACGCGGATGGGCGGCGACGCGGGCCGCGGTCAGCTGTTCGATGGCCTCGCGGCGCAGCGCCTTGAGTTGCGAGTTGGGCACGAAGAAGGCCTGGGATGCGTCCAGGGCCACGTCCAGGGCGTGATACTCGGTGGTGCCCAGCTGGGTCAGTAGATCGCGCAGACCGTCCAGCGCCTGTTCCGGCTTGTTGGCCGCACCGAAGGGACCGTCCAGGGCGACCTGGACGCTCACGCCTTCCTCGCTGGTGGCGGTCAGTCGCAGGCGCTCTTCGCGCAGCTCGGCCTGCCAGCGCACCCCGATACGCCGCTCGGCGCTGGTCTTGAGCAGCGCCTGCTGCCAGTTGTGGTCCAGGTTGCGTGATAGCGGATGGTTCGGCCGCAGGCGGAACAGCCCCTCGGGCATCTCGTTGGGCTCGACGCGATAGCGGTAGCGCTTCGCGCCGTCTTCCTCGAATTCGCTCTTCAGCTCGGCGACGTTGGCGCGGAAGCCCACCACCTCGCGCTTGACCAGCACATTGAGGCCGTCGCCGTTGGACAGCGGCTCCTGGGTGACGGCGATGAAGTCGCGCTTGTTGACCTTCTCCACCTGACCCACCGGCAGCCCGGTGAAGGTCGGCGAGTCGAAGGCGCCGATGTCCACCTTGCGCTCGGTGACGAAGTAGTCGGTGCTGCCGCGGTGAAAGGTCTTGTCCGGATCAGGCACGAAGAAGTGCGCCGTACGACCGCTGGAGGCGCGGGCCAGGTCGCTGCGGTCTTCGAGAATCTCGTCGAGCAACTGGCGGTAGTAGGCGGTGATGTTCTTCACGTAGCCCACGTCCTTGTAGCGCCCCTCGATCTTGAAGGAGCGGACCCCTGCCTCGACCAGGGCGCGCAGGTTGGCGCTCTGGTTGTTGTCCTTCATCGACAGCAGGTGTTTCTCGTAGGCGATGACCCCGCCTTTTTCGTCCTTGAGGGTGTAGGGCAGGCGACAGGCCTGGGAGCAGTCGCCGCGGTTGGCGCTGCGCCCGGTCTGGGCATGGGAGATGTTGCACTGGCCGGAGAAGGCCACGCACAGGGCGCCATGGATGAAGAATTCGATGGCCGCCTCGGTCTCGGCGGCGATAGCCGCGATTTCCTTGAGGTTCAGCTCGCGGGCCAGCACCAACTGGGAAAAGCCGGCCTGGTCGAGAAACCTGGCCCGGCCCAGGGTGCGGATGTCGGTCTGGGTACTGGCGTGCAGCTCGATCGGCGGGATATCCAGCTCCAGCACGCCCATGTCCTGCACGATCAGCGCATCCACGCCGGCGTCGTACAGCTGATGGATCAGCCTGCGCGCCGGCTCCAGCTCATCGTCATGCAGGATGGTGTTGAGGGTGGTGAACACCCGCGCGTGGTAGCGCCGGGCGAAGGTCACCAACTCAGCGATCTCGCTGACCTCGTTGCAGGCATTGTGCCGCGCCCCAAAGCTCGGCCCGCCGATGTAGACGGCATCCGCCCCATGCAGGATGGCCTCCCGCGCGATACCGACATCGCGGGCAGGGCTGAGCAATTCCAGATGGTGCTTGGGCAGGGACATGGCGGTTCTTCTCGATCAGGTGGGGCACGGCAGGGTGGGTATTGTAGCGGGGGGGGAAGAGAGGTAGGGTACGCCTGAGGTACTGGGTGTTTATTAGCTTTGCAAAAAAAGGTTTCTTCCATCGTTTAAGTTGAATTGATTGTGGTAGTAAAGGCGTTATGTTGATTGAGGATTTGAAAAGCTATAAGAAAGCTCCGCTCATTCCGAATATAATATATTTCCGAATTTAATAAAACAGGGGTCTGTTAAAGTGGGATGGGATTTCCAATGTGATCAGAGTGTAACTATTTTGTTGTGCACAAATTTTTCCACTGCAATAAAGAGTAGGAGTGCGGCATAATCGGTATAGGCTAAAATTCTATAGCCCATACGTAGAGTTATGGTCCAATGTAAGACGAAAAATCAGTCTCGTCTAATTTTATTATCGCTAGAGAACTTTCGGTATTGCTATCTAGGTTTATCAAGATGTCGCATATGACCGCAAACAGTCCGCATTTGTTTGCGCACTCTTCGATTTTGGGTTTAGATAGGTAGCCAGATGATGAGTGAGCTCCTACGTTGGATAGCTTAACTGCACTTCCAAATGCCTCTAAATCCAGAAGACTATTAAATATTTTAAAGCTGATTCCGCTGGCTTCGGATACTACTCTTAAGAGGTTTTGATTTTTCTTTAATAAAATTAATATGTACATGACTTCGAACATCAAGTCGGATTTTAGCTCGTTTTGCAGCCTTTGGTTCAATGTCTTTGTATTTATCTTTGCGAAGAATCGATTCTTCTTTTGGAGTATCTTTTTCGAAGAGATTTCGAGTATGCATCTCATTGAGCAAGCTATGAGCGGAAGGTAACTTTCTCTGTCGCGCGACTGATAGGCAATATCTATGCCGTTTATTAGGCTCGAAATTGTATTGTGGCTAATGCGGTATCCTGTCTCTGACTCAATTGTAAAGAGGGATTTCTTCTGAGGTACCCCAGTAATGCTGGATGTCTTCTTGACGAATTTTAAAATTATCTCGTTAAGGGCTAGGCTCGTATGAGGGTCATGATATCGAAAGCCAATTGCTTTTTCGCATGGGGTTTCTACCGACTGTAAAATCCCGCTATCAGAAACGTCGCCATCAATTGTGACTTGTACCTCATTTTTGGAGACGTCTTCACCAAGACTATTTTTTACTGAAAAAATATAATCAGCCAAGTAAATTTGGCTTGATGGTACATTCAGTTCAACAGGCAGGCCTCTATCAATTAGCACCTGCGCTACCTTTTTCTTGGCAGTGTCAGAATTTTCTGTTGGAGCAGCTTTTCCGGTAGGGATCTTGTTTTCTGATGTCTGTGACTGCAGTTCTCTTTTTAACTCAGAGCCAATGCTCTGAATGCGCTCATTAAGTTTCCTTAGGTTTTTCATTAGCCCTTTTGTTAGGGAGTTTTCTACAAAATTTGTTCTGTCCGAATTGAATTCTAGTTCCTCGCTTTGGCTTGTTAGGTTTACTCGCCCAATCATTTGGGGGAGTGAGTTGCTGGATTTAGATTTTCTAAGGATATCTGGATCAAATATGGTCGTATTGTTGAAAAGGTTGCGATTAAAGTAGACTAAAGGGTATAAGGCATTGTCATGTGTTCTTCTGTTAAGTTTAGATATGGATCCGTATTTTTTGCCTTGCTTTAAGCTAAATATTACTAGCTTTAAGTCTATGTGGTAGTCTTTTAAGTTTATGGGAGTGTCTAAGCCAGGAATGGAGCGTACTGGCTCGCCACGATGATAGAAGTTTAAAATATTTTGCTCTGAGTTGTACGTCACGTAAAAGAGTTGATTGCTTTCGCTCTCCTGGCGAAAGTCCTTTATTTTCTGAGTTGAGTAGGATGAATTATTTTCGATATCCACTTCTATATTGAATGTTTCGTCTTCGATTGCAGCAGCGAGTTTCTCCGAAACTCTCTCGTCCTCTAGGTCGGCTTGTAGCTCCTCAAGATCCCTCTGGTTTGAATAGATAACAATTGTGGTCCCCTTTTTTTCGCTTGGATTTGTCGTTATGGGTATGGCTGTCCCTGTGAGATCTGTTTTAGATACTAGGGCAGATTTTTCAAGAGAAAACTTACTTTCAACACCATTTTTTGTAGTTGTCCATTCTACTCTATGGCCAAATTTGAATGCAGCTAGAAAACCCAGCCCTTTGGAACCTTGAGTTATTCTCTGGATCCCGTCTTGCTCAATGATTTGGCCATATTTTTTGGAACTATATGATATGTGAAATAGATTTTCTATTTCTGCTATGCTCATTCCATTTCCAGTGTCTGAAATGGTTATTGTCTCTTGGGAGCTAGAGATTTTTATTTTTATATTTGGCGAAAAAGCATCATAGGCGTTTTTTATTAATTCATTTAAAGCAAATAAAGATGATGGGATTTTTTGCGATAGCTCTTCTATTATTTTTCCGCCAAATTTCAAGGATGCTTGTGGCATGTAAGATTCCCTTCCGTGAGTAACTTAAAGATTTGGGTGTTTAATTTTGGGCTCAGCCCTTTTTCATTATCAGGACTTGTTCTTCGGTCATGGTTTGGGAGCGGCTGTTTCTGTTGGCCATTCTTTTATGGGGTATATTGCGATCTATTTCTATTAAAAATTTACAGCCACGAGCCTCTAATAATTCCCTTAAGATATTGTTTAATGGAATTTTTTGTCCAGAAATGTGCCTGTTTCCTAGTGTCCAAATGAGATAGCCTTTTGGTTTTATTCTAAAAAGCATATTGTCTAGTGAGTTATTCAAGTCCCTGATAAAGGAATATAAACGCACTGGCCCACTGTTTTCGTACCTAAGTAAGTGATCTAGGCTTGTTGAAAAGCTTTTTGACATGCCTCTTAGTTGGTCTATGCCTTTAACTTCCTTAGTATGTGATCCGCCAAGACTGGCTCTGTCAATCGCAGAGGCGTTCGATAACAATTTGCTTGGCACTTTGTTTCGCAAATCGGCCGTGTCGATCCACATCAGAGGAAGATAAGAAAATTGCCCATAAGGTACAGTAGTAGAATTGTCACCATATGGTGGGGAGGTAATCAGCATGTCATGCAGATTGTGCTCGCTTTTCTTGGGTTGAGTCTGGATATCTGATATGGAAAGATTGATGTCGCTCAGAAGGGTGGAGCCCGATAGTAGCCCTTGTCCTGCCAAGAGATCCATTTGTTCTTTCTTGAGCTCAAAGTTGAATTGAATTTTATTTTTAAAAATCTCAAGGCAAGACCCTATTTTGTCTATCTCATCTTGAGGTTTCATATGAAGTTTGTAGGTGGAGCTGCGAGAGTTGCAGCACCCTCTCACTGTGTCACTGAATGCAACCCAGAAAAATCTTCTGGCCCATTTGCTAGGCTCAGCCACTATGGCACGTCTGATTTTGCTCAGCTCAATCTGAACTCGAGGTATAAACCACTTTTCTATCTTTGGAAAGTTAACCTCTATAGAGTCTAGAGTGTCCCTGTGTAAGCGGTTGTTGAGCTCTAGGATTTTATGCTTGAGCGAGGGAATATAAAATGCGTCTGACTTCGTTTCGCAGGCGAGAATAGCTAGCGGATTAATGTCTACCCCTTGAAAGTTTAGCCCTCTCATCATTGCTTCGCCCATTGTTGTTCCTGATCCAACAAACGGGTCGAAGATGGACTTTATTTTAGATTGATGATTTAGAAAGATATCTATCAGCTCGCCTTGCATTTCAGGAACCATCATTGCGGGGTATTTAATGAATCCATGGCAATGGGTTCGCTTCGATCTGCGAGAAAATGACCAATATTCTTTGTCTGTATTATGTAGCGAATTTATTTGCTTAATTATTTTGCTGTCTACAGAAAGCGACACGTCAAGCTCCTTTTGTCGTTCGCAGAGTGATAGGTCTCTTTCAATGCTATGTCAAACCTTTTCTGCGGTCATGTGATCTTTCCTTGCAGAAAGCTTGGAAAATAGCAAGTCTAGTTAGAAAGTAAACACTTCACCAGCGGCAACACCACCTCCCGCGTCAGCGGCGCCAACTCCAGCGCGTCCGCCTCAGCGACCGACACCCACACCGCCTCTTCGATCTCAGCCGCCGCAATTGCCCGATCTCCTGGCTGCATCTCGACCCGATAGAGCGCGCAATCGACGGTGCAGCCCGGCTCGTTGGCTGCCGGTGCCTGGTAGTGCCCGACGAAGGTCGCGTCCTCTGGCGCCACGATCAGGCCCAGTTCTTCATTCAGTTCCCGTACCAGTGCCTCGAGCGGCTGCTCGCCATGATCCACCTTGCCGCCGGGCTGCATGAAGGCGGTGGTGCCGCGCTTGCGGACCAGCAGCAATTGCCGGTGCTCGTTCAGGAGGAGGGCGGCGGCGATGTGGATGACGGTCGTCACTTTGGCACTCTTGGGTCGGATAGCGGGCTTGGGGCGCAGCGTCACGGGGGCGAGGGACCGGCAACGCGGATTGCCAGTGTACCTTCCCTTCCGGTGCAAGGTTGCTGCGGGGGCGTTTCCGGTGCCGCGAATTTGGTCGCCGTAGGGCCGCCAGCAGTGCCCGCATCCACAGCCAGTCCTCGCGCTACGGAAAGTGCAATCCAACCGACCTCATAACGTCACACAACCGCTCTAGCTTCGCCGCCCTGTAGCAACGTGTAACAAGTTGTATCTACCTAGCTAAGGGGAAGCGTCGGTGAAACGTTCAGGCAATAAACCCGCGGTAATCACGGCCGTGTTCACGGCATCGCTGTTGGCGGTGTCGGTACAGGCCGCCAGTCGCTCGGGCAACAACGCCATCAATGGCGTCGATCTGCTGTCCGGCTACAACAAGCTCTGGACGCCAGGCGCGACCTGGAACACCGGCACGCCTACCGCGCTGGGGGCGCCCATCCTGCAGCGCAATATCCAGTACGTGGTCGACCTGTCGAAGACCCGCACCCAGGCCCAGGAAATAGCGGCCTATTACGACGATCGCCGCGACCAGAGCTACAGCCTGATCAGCGGCCTGGGCTCCCTGGCCAATGCCTACCTGGCCGGCTCGGGTGCCTTCACCACCATCCCGGTGTTCGATGCCTCCACCCAGACCACCAAGTACAACGACAACGGCAATGGCGCCGGCGACGCCAACTCGCAGCTGGGCAAGGTGGTGCAACTGGTCCAGGCGATCCGCAACGACGCCTCCACCACCCCGGCCAAGAACGCCTACCAGTACCCGCGCCCCTGGCGGCAGGCCAGCGTGGACATCGTGCCGCTGTCGTTGCGTCCAGCGCTCAGCACCACGCCGCAGAGCGACGGTGGCTTTCCCAGTGGCCATACCAACGCCGCCTACCTGTCTGCCATCGGCTACGGCTACGCCGTGCCCCAGCGCTTGAGCGAAGAACTCTTCCGCGCTTCGGACCTGGGCAACAACCGCATCCTCGCCGGCATGCATTCGCCGCTGGATGTGATCGGTGGGCGCATCACCGCCACCTATTTCGCCATCGACAACCTGGTCAACAACGCCCAGCTACGCAGCGATGCCTTCGCCCAGGCCCAGGCCTATTTCGCCCAGCAGTGCGGCGGCGACATCAACAACTGCATGGACAAGATCGATCCGGCCACCGACCGGCAGTCCCAGCACGCCCAGGACAAGGCGCTGTATACCGCCCGCATGACCTACGGCTTCGCCCCCGTCGGTCCGACCAACCTGGCGCCGGTGGTGCCGGTCAATGCCGAGGTGTTGCTGGAGACGCGCTTCCCCTACCTGAGCGCCAGCCAGCGTCGCGATGTGCTGGCCAGTACCGAGCTGTCCTCCGGCTACGTGGTGATCGACGAATCCAACGGCTATGGTCGCCTCAACCTGATGGCCGCGGCCGATGGCTACGCGGCCTTCAACGGCAACGTCAGCGTCACCATGGATGCCAGCCAAGGTGGCTTCAACGCGCGCGACGCCTGGCGCAACGACATCGGCGGCAGCGGCAGCCTGACCAAGAACGGCAGTGGCGAACTCATCCTCAGTGGCTTCAACACCTACAGTGGCGGGACGATCATCAACGGCGGCACCCTGCGCGGTTATGCCCAGGCCTTCGGTAGCGGCGACATCACCGACAACGCCACCCTGGTGCTGGACCAGTCGGTCAACGACAGCCTGACCAACAACCTGCACGGCAACGGCAGTCTGGTGAAGACCGGGGTCGGCTCCCTGAGCCTGACCGGCAACAGCGATTTCTCCGGTACCACCAGCGTCGACCAGGGCCGCCTGGCCATCAACGGCAACCTCGGCAGTTCGGCGGTCACCGTCAACTCGGGTGCCACCCTCGGCGGCAACGGCAGCCTCGGCAGCCTGCGTGTGGCCCAGGGCGGTATCCTCGCGCCCGGCAATTCGGTGGGCCAGCTCAACGTCAACGGCAACGTGACTCTCGACCAGGGCTCGATCTATCAGGTCGAGACCGATGCCACCGGCCGCGCCGACCGCCTGGTCGCCTCCGGCAACATCGCGGTCAACGGCGCTACCCTGGTGCTGGTCTCCAGCTCCTACTGGCAGCCGCTGGGCAGCTATCAACTGCTGAGCGCGGGCAACGGCCTGAGCGGCAGCTTCGGGCAGGTCCAGTCCGACTTCGCCTTCCTCACGCCGACCCTGAGCTACGGCGCCAACCAGGCGACCCTGAGCCTGCCGCGCAATGGCGTGGCCTTCGCCGACCTGGCCGGCGGCCGCAACGCTCGTGCCGCCGCGGCAGGGCTGGATAGCGCCGGTGCCGGCAATGCGCTGTGGAACCAGGTGGCCGCAACCAACGCTGCCGGTGCCCGCGGCACCTTCCAGAGCCTGGGCAACGAACTGCATGCCTCGACCAAGACCGCGCTGGTGGAAGACAGCCGCCTGGTCCGCAACGCCATGACCGAGCGCCTGCACGACGCCCAGGACGAAGCGCCGTCCGGCTCCGGTATCCAGGGCCTGGCCGGTACTCCCGAACGCGGCCTGGTCTGGACCCAGGCCCTCGGCGCCTGGGGCCGCAACGATGGCAGCCATGACGCCAGCAGCCTGGACAGCCATAGCCATGGCCTGCTGATCGGCGCCGACCTCCCGCTGGACAGCGGCTGGCGTGCCGGTGGCCTGGTGGGCTTCGGCCACAGCGATCTCGACCTGCGTGACGAGTCGGGCTCGGCCACCAGCACCGACTACCACCTGGGTCTCTACGCCGGTAACCAGTGGGATGCGCTGAGCCTCGAGCTTGGCCTGGCCCATACCTGGCATTCGGTGGAAGCACGCCGTGATCTGGCGATCCTGGGTGCCAACCAGCACCTGGCGCCCGACTACGATGCCGGTACCACCCAGGCCTTCGGCGAGCTGGCCTACCGGATCGACGCGGGCAGCCTGAGCCTTTCGCCCTTCGCCAACCTGGCCCATGTGCATCTGCAGACTGACGGCTTCCACGAGCGCAGCGGGGCGCTGGAGCTGGACAATCCCCGGCAGAACACCGACGTGACCTTCAGCACCCTCGGCCTGCGCCTGGCGAGCAAGCCGCTGGGTGACTGGAAGGTGGTCCCCAGTGCCACCCTCGGCTGGCGGCATGCCTTCGGCGACACCACCCCCGAGCACGAGGCGGCCTTCGCCGGCGGACCGGACTTCAAGCTGGTGGGCGCGCCCATCGCGCGGGAAGCAGCGGTGGTACAGGGCGCGCTGGACATGCAGTTGACCGAGAGGGTGTCGCTGGGACTGGGCTACGATGGCCAACTGAGCGGTCGCAGCAAGGATCAGGATCTCAACGCTCGCCTCAGCTGGCGCTTCTAGAGCACTGAATCCCCCGACCCCGCTGCAACGGCGGGGTCGGGGGATTCAGCCAGAGCCGTTGGCTGGCCGAGCAATTCATCCAGGATGCCCAGCCGGAACTGGCGCTGCAGGGTGACCGCATAGAAGCGCTCGGCGATCTCCGGTACCTCGGCATAGAGTTGCAGGGTGCCGCTGCGCAACTCGTCCTGCACCACCACCGCCGGCAGCAGCGCCAGGTCGCCGGAGTCGCGGGCGAGCAGGCGCAGCATGGCCATGTCGTCGACCTCGGCGCAGATCCGTGGGCTCAGCCCGTGGCCGGTGCAATAGACCTCGAACTGACTGCGCACGTCGCTGCTGCGCCCGGGCACGATCAGCCGCGCCTGCTGCAGGTCGCGGTGCAGGTCGAAGGGGCGGCTGTCCTGGCGCGGTGGGCCGATCAGGCACACCGGCTGGCGATGGAGCAGGCGACATTGCCAGGTGCGCTGGCTGTCGGCGCTCACCGCCTGGTTGGTCAGCACCACGTCCAGCTTGTGCAGCGCCAGGCGTTCCAGCAGTTCGTCCACGCTGCCGGATTCCAGCACGAGCACCAGGTCGTCACGCCCGAGCAACGGCCGCAGCAGGTTTTCCTGGAAGTTGCGCGAGAGGGTGGCGACGGCGCCGATGCGTAGCGTCTGATTCGCTTCGCGCGCGTTGTGCAGGGTGTTCTGCAGCTCGCTGCCGAGGGCGAAGATGGTCTCGGCGTAGTCCAGCACCAGCTGTCCGGCCTCCGTCAGCCGCAGGCTACGCCCAGAGCGGATGAACAGGGAATGGCCGAGCTGATCCTCCAGCACGCGGATCTGGGTGGAGAGGGCGGACTGGGAGACGTGCAGCGCCTCGGCGGCGCGGGTGAGGTTGCCTTCCTTGGCCACGGCCCAGAAGTAATGCAGATGATGGAAATTCAGTCGGCGCATGATTCGTTCTTTTAAAGTGAACGTTAGATTCATATCTATCTATTTCACATAGTTCAAGCGCTCTTCGACACTGGCGTCATCTGGTGTTCAAGGAGCGTGCACGATGTCCAGCCTGCTGTTTCCCCTGGCCCCCCTGTTGCCCTGGGCCTATGCCATGGCCCTGGTGCCGGTCGCCTTGCTCGCCTCACCGCGTCGCTTCTGGTGGCCAGCCCGGGTCGCCGGTTACCTCGGCGTCGTGCTGGTCCTGGCCGCCTGGCTGCAGGCCGTCTTCGTCGACCAGCCGCACGACCGCCTCGGCCTGGCCATGGCCGGGCTGATCAGCCTGCTGGCCCTGGTGATCATCGAGTACTCCCAGCGCTACCTGGAGGGCGAGCCGGGGCAGCGGCGCTATGTACTCGCGCTGCTCGCCACCCTGGCCGCCGTAGCCACGGTGGTCACCACGGGTGATCTCTTCCTGCTGGTGGGAGCCTGGATCCTGTCCAGCCTGTCCCTGCACCAGTTGCTCACCTTCTACCGTGACCGTCCCCAGGCGGTGGTGGCCGCCCACAAGAAGTTTCTTGCCAGTCGCCTCGCCGATGCCAGCCTGTTGCTGGCCACCCTGCTGCTGGTGCGGGCCACCGGCGACAGCCAGCTCGCCGCCATGCTCGACGCCGTGAACGGCCGCCTGCAGGCCAGCGCTGGACTCGGCTGGGAGCTGCAGGGGGCGGCACTGCTGCTGGCCCTGGCGGTGATCCTCAAGTCGGCACAGTTGCCGGTGCATGGCTGGCTGATCCAGGTGATGGAAGCCCCGACGCCGGTCTCGGCGCTGCTGCATGCCGGGGTGGTCAACCTGGGCGGCTTCCTGCTGCTGCGCTTCGCCCCGCTGTTGTCCGCCGGCGTCCCGGCGCAGAGTCTGCTGGTGCTGGTGGGTGGGGTGACGGCGGTGCTCGCGGCCCTGGTAATGATGACCCGCATCAGCATCAAGGTGCGCCTGGCCTGGTCGACCTGCGCGCAGATGGGCCTGATGCTGCTGGAGTGTGGCCTGGGGCTGTACGAGCTGGCTCTGGCGCATCTGCTGGCCCACTCGCTGTACAAGGCCCATGCCTTCCTGGCGGCGGGCGAGACGGTGGCCCACGCCCGCCAGCAGGCACTGCTGCCGCGAATGCCCGCGCCCGAGTTGGGCGGGCTGCTGCGGGCGCTGTTGCTGGCGGCCGTGGCACTGCTCCTGCTCGAGGGCCTCTGGACCTGGGCGCTGCCGGGGCAGGGGCTGCCCTGGGTCGCCCTGACGATCCTCGCCATCGGCCTGGCGCCCTGGTGCCTGGGTGGCGGGCAGCGGGCCACCGGTCCGCTCACGTTCGGCCTGCTGCTGGGCGCCTACCTGCTGTGGCACCAGGCGGCCGGCTGGCTGCTCGACCAGAGCCTCGCGGAGGCACCGCTACCGCTGACCGCCCTGGCCATCGCGCTGCTGCTCGGCCTCTACCTGCTGCAGGCCGTGCTCCTGGCCCGCCCTCGCGGTGCCCTGGCGCGACGCCTGTATCCCCTGGCCTTCGCCGGCTTCCACCTGGACGAGCACTTCACCCGGCTGACCTTCCGCCTGTGACCGGCGCGTGCGCCGCAGCCCTTCATCGCATCCCTCGGAGACCGCTCATGACCGCCTTCGAACCCCTTTCCAGCCTGGAACAACGGGCCCTGCACGACGTCGCGCGCCAGGCCTGTGCCCGCATCGCGCCGACCTGGCCGCTGGAGAGCATGATCGCGGTCAACCCGCTGTGGGAAAGACGCGAGCAACCCTGGCGAGACGTCGCCACGCAGCTCTGGCAACGGGCGGGCAGCCGCCTGACCCTGGGCGCCGCCGACTATCGCCAGGCCTGGCAGGACGGCACCATCGCCAGGCGCCACCTGCGCCAAGCACTGGCCGAGCAGGGCGGGGCCTGGACGCCGGAGCAACTCCTGCAGGCCCTGGATGCGCAAGAAGAAGCCGCTTTGGTCCTGCCGCTGCTGGAAGACCTGGCCGAGCCGGGCCTGCCGCTGCCGGGCTGGCCGGCGCTGATCACCCAGCAGATCGGCCAGAGCTGCGCCGCCTGGTTCGATCGCGAACAGGCGGACTGGCGGCCGGACGCTAGCGTCGGGCTGTACCGGGCCTGGCGTGAGAGCCTGCTGGCGGACCGGGGGATTAGCGTCCTCAGTGCCTGCCGCGACCTGCACCAGCGGATCGCCGCGCTGCCCCTGGAACCCGAGGCGGCCCTGGAAGCCGCGGTGCGGCATCTCGGCCTGCCGGAAGCGGACTGGGCGCCCTGGTTCGACTGCCTGCTGCTGCGCAACCTGGGCTGGGCGTCCTGGTGCGCCTACCGGCGCTGGCAGGCCAGGTTGCAGGGCGAGGACGACCAGACGCTGCTGGAGCTGCTGGCCATACGCGCGGCCTGGGAATGGTTGGTGGACGATCGCCGGCGCGATGCCGACAGCCGCTGGCAATGCTGGCGTACGGCCTGGCAGGCGCGGCGGCGGCAACCCCCGTCAGCCAGCTGGCAAGCGCTGCAGCTGTGGCAGCGTGCCGAGGAACTGGCCTGGCAGGAGCAGTTGCAAGGGAGCCTGTGCCAGAGCACCCCCGCCGCCTTGCCCGCGGCGCCGCTGGCCAAGCTGTTCTTCTGCATCGACGTGCGCTCCGAACCGCTGCGACGCACCCTGGAGCTGGCCTGTCCCGAGCTGGAAACCGGAGGTTTCGCCGGCTTCTTCGGCCTGCCCATCGCCTACACCCCGCTGGGTACGAACGCCACGCGCCCGCAGTTGCCCGGCCTGCTGGCGCCGCAATTGCAGGTCAGCGAGAGCTGTGGCGATGCCGATCAGGATCGGCAATTGGCCGAGCGGCGCCAGCAGCGCCTCGCGCGTCAGGGCCGGTGGCGCCTGTTCGAGCGGCTGCCGGCCTCGACCTTCACCCTGGTCGAGAGTATCGGTCTGGGCTACGCCGGGGCGCTGCTGGGGCGTACCTACGGGCTGAGCGGCGGCGTGGGCCTGCCAGACCAGAGCGCCTGGCGCCGCAACGAATGGCAACGACTGCACCCGCGGCTGCCGGCCATGGCGCTGGAACGCAAGATCGACCTGGCCGCGCGCATCCTCAAGGCCATGGGGCTCGGCGGGCCGGTGCCGGCGCTGCTGGTGCTACTCGGCCATGGCAGCCAGAGCGCCAACAACCCGCAGGCGGCGGGGCTCGACTGCGGTGCCTGCTGCGGCCAGAGTGGCGAGATCAATGCGCGGCTGCTGGCCGGCCTGCTCAATGACGCCGAGGTCCGCACCGGCCTGCGCGCGCGCGGCCTCGAACTGCCGCCGCACTGCCAGGTCCTCGCCGGGCTGCACAACACCACCACCGACGAGGTGCAGGTCTTCGATCATGAGGCGCTCCCCGCCACGCTCCAGCCGATCTGGCAACGCCTGCGCGCAGCGCTGGACAGCGCCGGCGCCGCGGTGCGCCGCGAGCGCGCCGCGAAGCTGGGCCTGGCGCCGCTCCAGGAGCAGCCGGCCAGACTGCTCGGTCGGCTGCGGCGGCGTGCCCGCGACTGGGCGCAGACCCGGCCGGAGTGGGGCCTGGCCGGCAATGCCGCCTTCATCGCCGCGCCTCGTGCCCGCACTCGCGGGGTGGACCTGCAGGGCCGCGCCTTCCTGCACGACTACGACTGGCCGCAGGACGAGGACGGCCAGGTCCTGGAAGCCATCATGACCGCCCCCATGGTGGTGGCGCACTGGATCAACCTGCAGTACTTCACCTCGACCACCGACAACCTGCGCTTCGGCAGCGGCAACAAACTGCTGCACAACGTGGTGGGCGGCCATATCGGGGTGTTCGAGGGCAACGGTGGCGACCTGCGCATCGGCCTGGCGCGCCAGTCGGTGCACGACGGCGAGCGGTGGCTGCATCGCCCGCTGCGCCTGCACGTGGTGATCGAGGCGCCGCGGGCCATGATCGACCAGGTGCTGGCGAACCACGCCGTGGTGCGCGACCTGGTGCGCAACGGCTGGCTGCAACTGCTGCGCCTGGATGGGAAGCCGGCGCGTCTCGAATGCCGCACCGGCGCCGGGTGGCAGCCCTTGCCCCAGGGCTGAGGCCCACGGTGGGAGCGTCCGCCTGATTTCTTCAGGTGGCCTTCGCCGCTCCGGCCCCGAAGGGCGCTGCAGAACGCTCAGGAGTCCAGAACGTCGAACAGGACCCGGAAAGGATCGCCTCGGGGGCGCAGCTGTGGCGGGATGTCCTGCTCCTGGAGCCAGGATGCGCCCGCTTCGAATCCAGCGCGGTATCGATCAGGCCGATGCTGTCGACATCCCGCGAGACAGGCCCCCTTACAAGGGCCGAGGTATTGGCCGCCGCCGGGTCGGACCTGGGCGGAGTAGCGCGCCAACGTCGGGGTGGAGACATCGAGCGATTCGTTGGGGCCCAGGAGGTCGACGTGTTAATGCCTGCCGAGGCGCTCTGTCGCGTCTTTCACCGTTTCGGCGCAGCCATCGCAGGCGGCAGGTCCGCGATAGACGACAATGCGGATTACATCGGGCTCGTCGACGTCGGTCAGGGCTATCAGGGGCGACGAGGACGTCAGGATCAACACCAGGACGCGCCGAACAGGCGCATGGGGTAGTTAGCGGGGTAGCCAATTTCAACGGGGTTGAAATCCATATCAAGGATCGGTGTGGAGCGAATAGCCATTGAATCCGGCAGCGAACAATATCGCGCCCCAAAGAAAGAAGTCGGTTTGCAGCAAGTCATGCTTGAGTAGAATTAGTCTGACTCCATTCCCGAGAGAGAGGGAGGGGTCTATAAGCCAGCCGATGAATATGGCTGCCAGGCCCATTGCCATGGCCGCCAAGCCTAGGTGCTTTATGGCGTGTTTCACGACGAACTTCCCAGGCGCGAGCAATGCGGGGCGGCAATGGTATTGGTTTTATAATATCGAGCCGTCAGGTCGCCCATATCGAACTCCTTGAAGGTTGGTAGCGCCTTGTCGAAGCAGAGACACTGGTCTTTGGGAGGCAGGCCGCGCTCGGCTCGAGCTGAGTGCGCTGCGGCGCCTTCCTCTGCACGAGGGTCTGCGTTGCTCCCTTCATGTCCGCGCGTCGCTCGGTCGCCACTCGCCGCCGAGTGCGCGGAACAGCTCCACGCGGGAGATCATCAGCTGCAGACGGGTTTCGATCAGAGCGTTGTCCGCCGCATGGAGGCTGCGCTGGCTGTCTAGTACCGTCAGGTAGTTGTCCAGCCCCCGCACGTAGAGATCCGTCGCCAGTTCCAGGCTGCGGGCGGTGGCGTCATGCAGACGCTGTTGGGCGGCGAGCTGTCGAGTCAGGGGGCCCTCGGCTACCAGCTGATCGGCCACCTCGCGGAAGGCGAGCTGGATGCTCCTTTCATAGCGCACGACGTCCTGGTCCCGGCGTACCTCCGCCAGCTCCAGGTTGGCGCGGGTGCGCCCGCCGTCGAAGAGGGGCACCTGCAACTGAGGCACGAAACTCCAGGACCGATTGCCTGCCTCGAACAGGCCGGTCAGGTCGGAACTGACGTAACCGGCAGTGGCGGTCAGGGTGATGCGCGGAAAGAAGGCGGCGCGCGCGGCCCCTATGTTGGCGTTGGCAGCGCGCAGGCGATATTCAGCGGCGCGAATGTCGGGCCGTCGAGCCACCAACTCGGCTGGCAGACCCGCGGGTAGCGCGTGGTCGAGACCCTGGCGGGCGAGGGGTAGGGGTGGCGGTAATTCCCTTGCCGGATCGCCACCGAGCAGCAAGCGTAGGCCGTTATCCGCCTGGGCACGGGTCCGTTCGAGGATGGCCACGTCGGCGGCGGCGATTTCCACGCTGGTGTGGGCCTGGGCCAGATCCAGCGCAGAACTCACCCCGGCCTCCCGTCGTTGGGCGATGAGAGCGAGCGCCCGCTGGCGACTCGCCAGGACGCTGCGGCTCAAGGCCAGGCGTTCGTCCAGCGCGAGCTGATTCAGGTAGGCGGTGGCTACTTCCGCTATCAGCGACAGTTCCACGCCGAGGCGGGTCTCCCGTTGTGCCAGATAGTCGTCGAGGGCGGCATGCCGAAGGTCACGCAGGCGGCCGAACAGATCCAGCTCATAGGCGCTGGTACCGAGCCCGACGCTGTAGCGGTCGGTGATCCGCACGTCGGCCGGCGCCTCGCCGGCTGGCGAGGCGCCGGCGCCAGCCTGGCTTCGCTCGCGGGTGCGGCTGGCCGTGGCGTTCAACTCGACGCCGAGATCAGCGCGGCTGATGCGATAGCGCGTCCGCGCTTGCTGGATGTCCAGGGCCGCCAGCCGCAGGTCGCGGTTGCCGCCCAGGGCCTGATCTACCAGAGCGCGCAGGCGGGGGTCGGCGAACAACGCCTGGCATTCCAGGAGCTGCTGACGACGGGGTAGCGCTCCGGCACGGGGGCGGAGGGGCGTTGATGTTGCGGGGCCAGGGAGCAGCCTGCGAGCAGGCTGCCGATAACCAAGAGGGTGCCCGCGACCATGACGAATCGCTGTGTGGCGAGCGGTGTGGATGCGCGCGGAACGGGTCTGGTGGCTGCGGCCGCGAGGAGGGCGGCCGGGCGTTTTCCCGAGGGGCGGTAGGGGGCGGGTGGCGAGCGATGCATCGGCTGTCCTCCTGGAGAACGCCATGGTAGACGCCCTGCGCGCTCCCGCCTGTAAAGGACTGTAGGTCTCTTGTGAAAGACTGTTAAGGCGCCCGGCCCCGAGGCGGACGCGCCGTTGTGCCCCATGCTTCGTTGGCGAGCGAGCCAGCGCGAAACCCTTCTGCGGCCATGGAAAACACTGGACTCGCCATCGCCGCTGCTCGTTCCGGCGCGACGCCCACTGGCCGCGCGGCCGGGCAGCGCACCGACCAGGACCTGCCGAGGCAACACGGCCGGTATGCCGTCCTGGCGCACGGACGCCCAGGCGCGACCTACGTTCTCAGACCGTATAGTCCAACGGCTTGCCATGCACCTTACGCCGCTCGCAGGCCAGCATGCTCAGCACCAGTCCGCAGCCCAGCAGGATGGCGCCCGAGGACAGGACGAAGAGGCTGTGGCGGTCGTTGCCTTGGATGAGCAGGCTCAGCAAGGTCGGGGCGGCGGCCGCTGAGGCGACCTGCACCACGCCGACCAGCTTGGTCAAGCGGCCGCTTGGGTCGTTCGCCACCACCGAGGACATGTAGTAGGACAGGGCCAGGTTCCAACCGAAATTCATCAGGAATACCGCGATCATCAGGTCCGCGGCCGAGTGGATGCGCATAGCCAGCATATAGATGGCCCCGAGCACCGCCAGCGAACCGGTGAGGATCATCGGCACGCGGCCCAGATGGCGACCCGCCACGCTGGGCAGGGCGGCACCGGGCAGACCGCCGAGCAGGCCGATGCTGATCGCCCAGCCGATGTTCACCGGCGTCACGCCCGCGTCGCTGCCGATGCCTTCGACGAAGCCCCACAGCGAATAGATCGACAGTTGCATGAACAGCATGCCGAGCAGCGAGCCGACGCCGACCAGCGAGAGCCCGGACAGCCACGGCTCGTTGGTGAGGGGCTGGCGTTCCTCGCGGTGCTTGGCCGGCAGGCAGAAGCACAGGCAGCAAACCAGCACGAACCAGGCCGTCAGGTAGTAGATCGCCCCTGAGAAGCCCTGCCACTCGGCCATCATCGGCAGAATCACCGCGTTACTGGAGAACAGCGCATTCTGCACGAGCAACAGGATGCCGAAGGAGCGATCCTGCCCGCTCATGCTGCCCAGCCAATAGACGGCGTAGGAATACAGGATGCCCGAGCTGAGGCCCGAGAGGCCGCGCAGCACCAGCAACGGGTCGAGCTGGGTGACGCTGGCGGTCGCGGCATTGGCGACTAGCAGCAACAGGGCGCTGCTCAGGGTAATGGCGCGTGGACCGAGATAGCGGATCATCGGTAGGTACAACAGGGTGCCGATGATGGAGCCGCACATTTCGGCGGACATGGCCCAGCTTTGCTGGGCCAGGGTCAGGCCCAGGCGATCGGTTAGCAGTCCGATGAAGATCGGTTGCACGCCGATGACGAGGATCGAGGCCGCAGCGATGAGGATGCACGCGGCCCGTACCAGATTTTGATTGGCGATGTTCATAGTCGTTACCCGCCGGCTCGGCCACGGGGGCCTACCGCTTCAGTGAAGTTCAGGACTAGGGCAGGGGCTGCCCATCAAGCGAATGTCTGGCCAGGAGGGATGGCCTGGTCGACGGCATGGGTCAGCCGCTCGCGCGATGGTCCCGCGATGGACCGCTGGCGAGCGGAGCGGTAGTCGGGCGGTGTGAGGATTGGAGGCGGAATCCGGGCGGGGGAGGCAGTGCCTGCTGGCGAAGTCGGATGCCGTCGCTCGCGATGTGGCGCGTGGCGCCGGAAGGCGTACCCGCGAGATGGGCGTGTTCGAACCGATGGTCCGTCAGCGGGCACCCGGGTGCGGGCAGCGCGTCGAGAACGCGCGTGGACATGTGCATATGCAGCTCCTGTGTTTGATCTTTTTGTTACAGGGCAGTGAGCGGTGGCCAAGGTGCCTACCGAATACCTGGCTGGAGCGACTAACGAGCCTGCTGCACGTCCGCCAGGCGGGCGCGCGCTAGGTTTTGTCAGCCTTCCTTCGCCGGCAGGAGCACCGGCGCAGCGGTGCTCTCGGATCTTGTCGTTATCGGATCAGTCGTGCAGATGGGCGGTGATGGCCCGCAACAGCCGCACGGTGTCGGCGTCCAGCGCGGTGACCGCAGCGGGCAGCGAGGACTGCTTGACGATCACCACGTCGGCCTTGGCGTCGACGAACAGGTACTGGCCATGAATGCCACTGGCCATGATGGCCGGGCTGTGATCGTTGAAGACGTACCACTGGCTGCGGTAGGAGGCGCCCGGCGTCCACTCGGAGAAGTCCTTGCAGGCAGCGTAGAGGGCCGGGTCCGCGCCGGCCGCGATGGCCTCGATCGCTGCCCGATCGATGACCTGGCGACCCTCGACCTGACCGCCGTGGGCCAGCATCAGGCCGAAGCGGCCCAGGTCGCGCAGCGTGGCGCTGAAGCCGGCTCCGGCGACACTGCGGCCCCAGGGATCGGCCAGGAAGTAGCCATCGCGTTCGCAGCCCAGTTGCTGCCACACCGCCTGTAACTGCTCGGCGCAGGCTACGCCGCTGGCGCGTTCCATCACCCAGGCCAGTACCTCGGTGGTAGCCGTCACGTAGTGAAAGAGGCCGCCGTGCTCGCAGCGTTTGCGCAGCGACGGCAGGTACTGGTACAGCGATTCATAGCGCGCGTAGTCGGGCGGTGCCGGCTTGAAGCCGCAGGCATAGCCGTACTGGGAGCTTTCCGAGGTGGGGTCGTCGTAGACCTCGCTGTAGTGCACGCCGACCGCCATGTCGAAGAGCTGGCGCACGGTGGCGTCGCCAAAGGCGCTGCCGGCCAGTTCCGGCACGTAGTGCCGCGTCGGCGCCTGGGGATCGAGCATGCCCTGCTGGACCAGCTGCTCGCCCAGTACTCCGATCAAGGACTTGGTGACCGAGAACATGATGTGGCGGTCACCGGCGGCCTGGCCGTTGAAGTAGCGCTCGTACACCACGCGCCCCCTGTGCAACACCAGGAAGCCGTCGGTCTTGCTGGCTCGCAGGTGGTCAAGGGTGCTGACGGTACGGCCACAGGTGCTCTCGAACCTCAGTTCTTCCAAGGCTAGCGGCGCCTGTTCCAGCACCGCGCCGGTACGCGACCCGGCGGCGACCTCGATGGTGGGGCGCAGGCGCGCCAGATTGCGGAAGCCCCAGCGGTTGAAGGGCGGCGACATCCAGTTGGCCCAGGTCACGCGCCGTTCCGGCTCTGCAGGGAAACCCTGCATCAGCGAGGGCTCCCGTTCTTGTTGGTCGTACATCTCGCTGACTTCCAGGATTTGGGAAACCAGGGAGCGGTCGAGGATCTGGGTCATCTGACTTTTCCTGAAAATGGACCTGCATCGAACAGCTATAAAATGATTAGCTCTGTAAAATATTTTAGTCAATAAAATATTTTCCGATGGAAAGTCCAGCCGCCAGTACGGTGCTTGTCCAACGACCCGGGACGGATGGCTCAAGCCTGGCAGGCAGTGGCTATGCGCGCCCTGAGCAGGTCCGCCAACTGCTCGAAGAGGATCTGCACGGAGCGCAGCGACAGATTGTCCGGGCGGGTCAGCAGCCAGATGTCGGTTTCGCAACCATCCAGGGCCGCGCTCAGGCGCTCGACGCCCTCCAGGCTGCTGATCATGAAGTCGGGCAGGGCCGCCACGCCGAGACCGGCGCCTACCAGTCCGCCCACCGCGGACATGCTGCTGCAGCGGTAGCGTGGGGTGAGACTGGGGTAGGCCTGCCTGAGCCAGGTGACGGAGACGTGATCCGCCAGGGAGTCATCGGGGGCGATCCAGGGTAGCTCGGTGGGCGCTTGCGCATAGCCAGGGCGATAGCGCTCCTGGCCGCAGACGAAATAGGCACTGCGGCCGAGCCGGCGGCCGACCAGATGCTCGGGCGGAGAGTTCGACAGCCGTATGGCGATGTCCGCATCCCGTCGGCTCAGGCTGGCGAAGGTGTTGGAGGTGGCGACTTCCAGGGCCACCGCGGGATAACGCGACATGAGTTCGGCGAGACCGGGCAGCAGCAGGCTGCGCAGCACCGCATCGGTACAGGTCAGGCGGACGGTACCGCTGATGACGTTCTCGCCCTGGATGAGCGCGATCCGAGCCGCCTCCAGCGCCTGTTCTGCGCGCTCGGCCTGTTCGGCCAGGGCCTTGGCGCTCTGGGTCGGGGTGTAGCCGCGGCGATTCTTGTCGAAAAGGGCGAGCTGCAGGCTGGCTTCGAGCTTGCGAATGGCGCGAAAGACGGTGGAAACGTCTACCTGCAACTGCTCGGCGGCCCTGGCCAGCGTCCTGCCCCGAACCAGGGCCAGGACCAGCTTGAGGTCGGCGTGGCTGATCTGATATTGCATTCGTGCATTCTTCCTTTGCCATATTGCCGATATTGGTTGCGCTCGCGCCAACTTATACTGGGCCTGCCTATCCAGGGCAATCAGGTGGAAGGGCGGGCTTCGCCAGGCGAGGTCGGCGCCCACAGGAACCACCACTCACAGCAACGCTGCCGACCCGCCCCGGCCCCGCCGATCCAGCGGAGCAGCGTCAAGGATGCCTCTCCATGAATTCGCTATCTCCCCGCGTCGTTCAGCTCACCGAAGCCAACAGCTTTCTCAAGGAGCACCCCGAGATCCAGTACGTCGATCTGTTGATCACCGACATGAATGGCGTGGTGCGGGGCAAGCGCGTCGAGCGGGCCAGCCTGTCCAAGGTCTATGAGCGCGGTATCAACCTGCCGGCCTCGCTGTTCGCCCTGGATATCAACGGCTCCACGGTGGAAAGCACCGGACTGGGGCTGCACATCGGCGACGCCGACCGCACCTGCTTTCCCATTCCCGGTACCCTGAGCCCCGAGCCCTGGCAGAAGCGCCCGACCGCGCAGCTGCTGATGACCATGCACGAGCTGGATGGCTCGCCGTTCTTCGCCGATCCGCGCGAGGTACTGCGCCGGGTGGTGCAGAAATTCGACGACCTGGGCCTGACCCTCTGCGCCGCCTTCGAGCTGGAGTTCTATCTGATCGACCAGGAGAACGTGAATGGCCGTCCGCAGCCGCCGCGTTCGCCGATCTCCGGCAAGCGGCCGGTGTCCACCCAGGTCTATCTGATCGACGACCTCGACGAATACGTGGACTGCCTGCAGGACATGCTCGAAGCCGCCAAGGAGCAGGGCCTGCCGGCCGACGCCATCGTCAAGGAGTCCGCACCGGCGCAGTTCGAGGTCAACCTGCACCACGTCGAGGACGCCATCAAGGCCTGCGACCATGCGGTGCTGCTCAAGCGGCTGATCAAGAACATCGCCTACGACCATGAGATGGACTCCACCTTCATGGCCAAGCCCTATCCCGGTCAGGCCGGCAATGGCCTGCACGTGCACATCTCGCTGCTGGACAAGGCGACCGGGCAGAACATCTTCGCCAGCGACGATCCTGAGCACCACGGGCCGCTGCGACATGCCATCGCCGGCATCCTCGACACCCTGCCGGCGTCGATGGCCTTCCTCTGCCCGAACGTGAACTCCTACCGGCGCTTCGGTGCCCAGTTCTATGTGCCGAACGCGCCGAGCTGGGGCCTGGACAACCGCACGGTGGCGGTGCGCGTGCCGACCGGCAATAGCGAGGCCATTCGCATCGAGCACCGGGTGGCCGGCGCCGACGCCAATCCCTATCTGATGCTGGCCTCGATCCTGGCGGGCATCCACCACGGCCTGACCCAGCAACTGGACCCCGGTGCGCCGGTCAGCGGCAACTCCTACGAACAACTCGAACAGAGCCTGCCGAACAACCTGCGCGATGCCCTGCGCGAGCTGGACGATAGCCCGGTGATGAACCAGTACATCAGCCCGGAATACATCGACATCTTCGTCGCCTGCAAGGAAGCCGAGCTGGAGGAATTCGAAACCACCATCTCCGATCTCGAATACAACTGGTACCTGCATACCGTCTAAGGAGTCTGTTCATGAAGAAGTTGACGCAACAGGAGTGGGAGCAGCGCTACCAGAGCTTGACCCTGGAGGCCCGCGCCTTCATCGACGGCAGCTACCGTGACGCCCTGTGCGGCGAGACCTTCGACGACCTGAGCCCGGTGGATGGCCGGCATCTCGCCAAGGTCGCCAGCTGCATGGCCGCGGATGCCGATGCTGCCGTGCGCGCCGCGCGTGCCAGCTTCGCGCGGGGTGACTGGGCGCAGTTGGCGCCGGCGCAGCGCAAGCGGGGGCTCATCGCCTTCGCCGACTTGCTGTTGGCCAATGCCGAAGAACTGGCCCTGCTGGAAACCCTGGACATGGGCAAGCCGATCAGCGACTCGCTGAGCATCGATGTCCCCGGGGCGGCCAATGCCATCCGCTGGAGCGCCGAGGCCATCGACAAGGTCTACGACGAGGTGGCCCCCACGCCGCGCGATCAGCTCGGCCTGGTGACGCGCGAACCCGTCGGCGTGGTCGCGGCCATCGTGCCCTGGAATTTCCCCTTGATGATGGCCTGCTGGAAGCTCGGCCCGGCCCTGGCCACCGGTAACTCGGTGATCCTCAAGCCCTCCGAGAAGTCGCCGCTGACCGCCATCCGCATCGCCGGCCTGGCACTGCAGGCCGGCATTCCCGCCGGGGTGTTCAACGTGCTGCCTGGTTACGGCCATACCGTCGGCCAGGCGCTGGCGCTGCACCCGGACGTCGATACCCTGGTGTTCACCGGCTCCACCCGCATCGCCAAGCAGTTGCTGATCCATGCCGGCGAGTCCAACATGAAGCGGGTCTGGCTGGAGGCGGGCGGCAAGAGCCCCAACATCGTCTTCGCCGATGCCCCGGATCTCACTGCCGCTGCCGAAGCGGCCGCGGCGGCCATCGCCTTCAACCAGGGCGAAGTCTGCGTCGCCGGCTCGCGGCTGCTGGTCGAGCGCTCGATCAAGGAGCGCTTCCTCGAACTGGTGGTAGAGGCCCTGCGCGGCTGGACGCCCGGCCATGCGCTGGACCCCGCCACCCGGGTCGGCGCCCTGGTGGACGACGGCCATCTGCGTACCGTGCTCGGCTATATCGAGGCCGGCCGTGCCGAAGGGGCGCGCCTGGTGAGCGGCGGCGAGCGGGCCCTGGCCGAGACCGGTGGCAGCTACGTCACCCCGACGATCTTCGCCGGCGTGGACAACGCCATGCGCATCGCCCGGGAGGAGATCTTCGGGCCGGTGCTCGCGGTGATCGAATTCGACAGCGAGGAGGAGGCCGTACGTATCGCCAACGATACCCCCTATGGCCTGGCGGCGGCGGTCTGGACCCGCGATCTGTCCCGTGTCCACCGCGTGGCCCGGGCCTTGCGCGCCGGCAGCGTCTGGGTCAACCAGTACGACGGCGGCGACATGACGGCGCCCTTCGGCGGCTTCAAGCAGTCCGGCAATGGGCGCGACAAGTCGCTCCATGCCTTCGACAAATACACCGAACTCAAGGCGACCTGGATCAAGCTCTGAGCCACCACGGCGGATCCGGCGCCCGCGCGGGGTTCGCAGGTAGAGGAATCACACCATGCAGCAACATGTCGGCAGCTATTACGCGGCCTCACGCAATCTCCACGTTGAATACCCGGCGCTGCAAGGCGGCGTCGAGAGCGACGTCTGCGTCATCGGTGCCGGCTACACCGGCCTTTCCACCGCGCTGTTCCTGCTGGAGCACGGCTTCAGCGTGACGGTGCTGGAAGCGGCGCGGGTCGGCTTCGGCGCCTCGGGGCGCAACGGTGGCCAGATCGTCAACAGCTATAGTCGCGACATCGACGTCATCGAGCGGCAAGTGCCGGCCAGGCAGGCGCAGCTGCTGGGCCAGATGGCCTTCGAGGGCGGCCGCATCATCCGTGACCGCATCGCCCGCTACAACATCCAGTGCGACCTCAAGGATGGCGGCGTCTTCGCGGCCCTCACCAGCAAGCAGATGGGCCATCTGGAAGCCCAGCAGCGGCTCTGGGAGCGCTACGGCCACACCCAGCTGCAATTGCTCGACGAGCATGGCATCCGTGGTGTGGTGGGCACCGAGCGTTACGTCGGCGGCCTGCTGGACCTGAGCGGTGGTCACTTCCATTCCCTCAACCTGGCCCTGGGCGAAGCGGCGGCGGTCGCCGCCCTTGGCGGCAAGATCCACGAGCAGAGTGCGGCGATCCGCATCGAGCGCGGGGCGCATCCCGTGGTGCACACGGCCAATGGCCAGGTGAAGGCGCGCTTCGTCGTGGTCGCCGGCAATGCCTATCTGGGAGGCCTGGTGCCGGAACTGGCGGCCAAGTCCATGCCCTGCGGCAGCCAGGTGCTCACCACCGAGCCACTGTCGGAAGAGCTGGCGCGCAGCCTGTTGCCCCAGGACTACTGCGTGGAGGACTGCAACTACCTGCTCGACTACTTCCGCCTCAGCGCCGATCGCCGGCTGATCTACGGCGGTGGCGTGGTCTACGGGGCGCGGGACCCGGCGGATATCGAGGCCATCATCCGGCCGAAGATGCTGCAGACCTTCCCGCAGCTCCGGGACGTGAAGATCGACTTCTCCTGGACCGGCAACTTCCTGCTGACCCTGTCGCGCCTGCCGCAGGTCGGCCGCCTGGGGGACAACATCTACTACTCCCAGGGCTGCAGCGGCCATGGCATCACCTACACCCACCTGGCGGGCAAGGTGCTGGCCGAGGCCCTGCGTGGCCAGGCCGAGCGCTTCGATGCCTTCGCCAGCCTGCCGCACTATCCCTTCCCGGGCGGGCGGCTGCTGCGCGTCCCTCTCACCGCCCTCGGCGCGACCTACTACCAGTTGCGCGATCGCCTGGGTATTTGACCGTGTCCGCTCGCGCAGCGCGCGGGCGGACCCTCTGGAGGAAGACCATGTCTCGCATGCCCCTGATCGGCGTGACCGCTTGCCGGCAGACGCTCGGCAAATACGATTCCCATACCGTCGGTGACAAGTACGTCGAGGCCGCCGCCCATGCCGGCTTGCCGGTGGTGTTGCCGGCGCGCAGCGTGCCGAGCGATCCGCTGGCGCTGCTGGAGCACCTGGATGGGCTGTTGTTCACCGGCTCGCCGTCCAACATCGAGCCCTGGCGCTACCAGGGGCCGGAAAGTCTCGCCGGCACCCATCACGATGCCCAGCGCGACGCCAACACCCTGCCGCTGCTGCGCCTGGCCATCGACCGCGGCATCCCACTGTTCTGCATCTGCCGTGGCTTCCAGGAACTCAACGTGGCCCTGGGCGGCAGCCTGCACCAGCGCGTGCAGGAGCTGCCCGGTCATGACGATCATCGCGAGCCCCAGAGCGAAGTGCTGGCCGAGCAGTACGCGCCCAGGCATCCGGTCGCGGTGCCTCCGGGCGGGGTATTCGAGCGCCTCGGCTTGCCGGCGAGCTTCCAGGTGAATTCCCTGCACAGCCAGGGCATCGATCGCCTGGCCAGCGGGTTGCGCATCGAGGCCGTGGCGCCGGATGGCCTAGTGGAGGGCGTCTCGCTGGCCGACGCGCCCGGTTTCGTCGTCGGCGTGCAGTGGCATCCCGAATGGAATTTCCGCGACACGCCCGAATCCCTGACGCTGTTGAACGCGTTCCGGGATGCCTGCCAGCGTTACGCCGCGTCGCGTTAGGTTTTGTACGAAAAGTCGCCGAGCGAAGGTTAGGCGAGGCGAAAAAGGCTGAGGAAGCGGATCGGACCCGCGCTCGGGTTTACGAGTGGTAAATGATCATTCCGAAGCCTTTTTCAACGAAGCATCACCGAGCGCAGGCATTTTTCGTACAGAGCCTAGGTCCGTTACGCCGCGAGCGCAGCCCCGGCTGGCGTGGCGCCCAGGCGGCTTACGCTCAAGGGCGTAGCTGCACGCCAGCAGCAGGGCTCTGACGCGTGACCGGGCGGGTGCTGACCGGGGAAGGCGGCTTGATCGCTGCGATCAGGCTCCTCCACGCAGGATCTCGACCGCCTTGGCGATATCGGGAGCCAACCAACGATCCTGTTCGTAGGGCGGTACCACGGCGCGTAGCCGCTGCCAGGTGACCGCGGTGCCTTCTCCGAAGCGCCGTGCCTTGAGAAATTCGAATGCTTGCGCGGCCAGCAGATACTCGATGGCCAGGATGCGCGTGCTGTTCTCGATCACCCGTAGAAGTTTGAGCGCGGCGCCAGTGCCCATGCTCAGGTGGTCTTCCTGTAGCGCCGAGGTGACGAAGTTGTCCACGACGGCGGGCTGCGCCAACTGGCGATTTTCCCCGGCGTGGGAGGCTGCCACGTACTGGGCGATCATCATCCCCGAATTGACCCCGGGATGAGCGACCAGGAACGGCGGCAGACCGCTCACCAAGGGGTTGACCAGGCGATCGAGGCGCCGTTCGGCGATACCGCCCAGCTCGACCAGGGCGATGGCCAGCAGGTCGGCCGCCATGGCCACGGACTCGCCATGCGGATTGGCCTGGGAGACCACCCGGTAGTCCTCCGGCGTGCCCAGCACCAGCGGATTGTCGGTGGCACCGGCCAATTCGAGATCGATCTGCTGCGCGACATGCCGGAGTTGATCGCGACAGGCACCATGCACCTGGGGAATCGAGCGGATACTCAAGGCATCCTGGGTGCGCACGCCTTGGAAGCTGGCCAGCACCTCGCTGTTCGCCAGCTGGGCGCGCAGGTTGGCACCGACCTGCTGCATGCCCGGATGAGGTTTGAGCGCCAGTACCTGTTCGTCGAAGGCATCGAGTTGGCCGCCGAGGGCCTCGAAGCTCATGGCCGCGATGCAGTCGGCCCATTCCACCAGGTTGTGGGCGTCGGCCAACGCCAGGCAGCTCAGGCCGGTCATGCAGGGGGTGCCATTGACCAGGCTCAGGCCATCCTTGGCGCCCAGCGCCAGCGGCGGCAGCTGGGCCGTCTGCAGGGCGTCGCTGGCGCTGAGGATGCGTCCGCCCCAGCGGACTTCGCCGTAACCCAGCAAGGCCACGCCCACATGGGCCATATGCGTGAGATAGCCCACCGAACCATCGCGAGGGACCAGGGGCGTGATACCTAGGTTGAGCAGCGCCAGGAGAGCCTCGACGACCTCGCGGCTGATGCCCGAATAGCCATGGGCGTAGTTGTTGATGGCCACGCAGATGATGGCGCGGGTCTGCTCGTCGCTGAGCGGCTCGCCGATCCCGCAGGCGTGGCTGAGCAGCGTATTGCGGGACAACTCGGCCAGTTGCGGTCCTTCGAGCAACACATTGCACAGGGCGCCGAGGCCGGTGCTGATGCCATAGGCGCGTTCGCCTCGGGCCACGATCCCCAGGACGATAGCGCGCGCTTCATCGATGCGATGCCAGGTGTCTGCGGTCAACTCCAGCAGGGCGCCATCCCGCGCCACCGCGACGATTTCCTGCCAGCTCAGCGAGGTGCTGCCGCGAATGACGGTAGCGGCCGCCAGGGTGGGGGGTGAGGCTTGGGTCATGGGCATCACTCACCGCTCCGCAGTTGATGGCTGGACACGAACTGCCGGAAACGTTCGCTCGGCAAATGCTCGAACAGCTCTTCCGGGGTGCCCTGGGCATCGATCTGCCCCTGGTGCATGAACACCACCCGATTGGATACGTGGCGGGCAAAGCCCATCTCGTGGGTGACCACCAGCATCGTCATGCCCTCGTCGGCGAGCGAACGCATTACCTTGAGCACTTCGCCCACCAGCTCCGGGTCCAGCGCCGACGTCGGCTCGTCGAACAGCAGCGCGCCGGGCTCCATGGCCAGGGCCCGGGCGATGGCGACCCGCTGTTGCTGACCGCCGGAGAGATGGGCCGGGTAGTAGTCCTTGCGTTCGTAGAGGCCGACGCGCTGCAAGAGGCGTTCGGCCTGCTCGCGGCATTCGGCTGGCGAGCGCTTGAGCACCCGCAGCGGCCCTTCCATGACGTTTTGCAGCACGCTGCGGTGCGACCAAAGGTTGAAGCTCTGGAACACCATGCCCAGACGGGTACGCAACCACTCGACCTGGCGCTGGTTGGTCGCCTTGAGCGTGCCGTCGCGGCCGCGCTGCAGGGCGATGGTCTGGCCTTCCAGGCTGATGCTGCCCTGGTCCGGCGTTTCCAGCAGGTTGATGCAGCGCAGGAAGGTACTCTTGCCCGATCCACTGGCACCCAGGATGGAGATCACGTCACCCGGGTGCGCCTCCAGCGAGATGCCCTTGAGTACCTCCAGACTGCCGAAGGCCTTGCGGATGTCTTGGACGACGAGCGTCGCCGCGGCTTGTTGACTCATAGCGGGCTCCAGGGGCGAATCATAGGTCGGCGGAAGGTTGGGCAAGGGGGGTGGCGGCCTGGGCGGACGGTGCCCGGCGGGGCGGCGTCAGCAATCGCTCCAGCCAGGCCAGGATGCGTACCAGCAGGAAGTTGAGCACGAGGTAGATGGCCGCGGCGCAAACGAAGACTTCCATGGTGCGATAGGTCCGCTGGATGATCTGCTGGGCCACGCCGGTCACGTCCCAGACCGTCACCAGGCTGGCCAGCGCCGTGGACTTGACCAGCAGGATGGCTTCGGTGGAGTAGGCGGGCAGTGCCTGGCGCAGGGTGATGGGCGCTATGACCGTGCGCAGCACCTGCCAGCGGGTCATGCCCACCGCCATTGCGGCTTCGATCTGGCCGCGCGGGACCGCCAGCAGGCCGCCACGGATGATCTCGGCGGTGTAGGCCGCGGTGCACAGCGCCAGCGACAGCACCGCGCAGCCGAAGGGGGAGCGCAGCAGCGGCCAGGCGAAACTGTCCCGGATCACGCTCAGTTGGCCCAGGCCGTAGTAGATGAGGAACATCTGCACCAGGAGCGGCGTGCCCCGGAACAGCGCTATGTAGGCGCGCGCGGGCAGGCTCACCCAGGGGCGGCGATTGACCCTGAGCGCCACGACCAACACCGCCAGGATGACGCCGCAGATGAGCGAGAGGCTGAACAGCGCCAGGGTGGTGGGCAGCGCGGTCAGCAGTCGGCCCATGACATAGGCGAGAAAGGCGAAATCAGGCATGCGCTAGGCTCCGCTATGCAGGGGGCGCTGGGTACGACGTACCCGGGCTTCGGCGATATGAAACAGGCGGCTCGACAGGCCGGTCAGCAGGAGGTAGCCGATCCCGGCAATGATGTAGAAGGTGAAGTACTGGCGGGTCGAGCCAGCGGCTACCTGGCTGGCACGCATCAGCTCTACCAGCCCGATGACCGACACCAGGGCGGAATCCTTGAGGCTCATCTGCCAGACGTTGCCCAGTCCGGGCAGGGCGAAGCGCCACACCAGGGGAATGACGATGCGGCGTAGCAGCAGCGATCGCGACATGCCGATCGCCTGCCCCGCCTCGATCTCACCGGGCGCGATGGCCAGGTAGGCGCCACGATAGACCTCGGCCTGGTAGGAGCCGGAGATCAGGCCCACGGTGAGGGCGCCGACCCAGAAGGGCGGCAGGTCTATATAGCCCTCGCCACCGAACCAGTAGCCAATGGCGGTCACCAGGGTCGCGCCGCCGAAGAAGAACAGGTAGATGATCAACAGCTCGGGTACGCCCCGGAACAGCAGCGAATAGGCCTCGCCCAGCAGCCGCAATGAGCGATGCCGGGAGAGTTTGGCGCTGGCGACCAGCGCCCCGAACAGGGCGCCGATCAACAAGGCAGTGAGGGTGACCAGCAGCGTGGTGCCCATGGCTGCGAGCAGGGAGGCGCCCCAGCCCCGCTCACCGAACCCTAGAAGTACTAGGACATTCATCCGGGAATCCTGCAGTGACGTGACGGATGGCGAGGCGGCACGGGCCGCCTCGCCTCGAAATCAAGGCGTCAGGTCGACCTTGAACCATTTCTCGCTGAGCTGCTTGACGGTGCCATCGGCGATCGCCGCCTTGAGCGCGGCGTCGAATTTGGCCTTGAGCTCGGGATCGCCGTGACGGAACGCCAGGGCCTCACCCTCGCCCCAGATGGGGCCGGCCAGCTCAGGCCCGGTGAACACCACCTGCTGGTTGCCCGGCTGCGCCATGATGGAATTGAGGAAGGTCACGTCATCGAAAACCGCATCGATGCGTCCGGCCGTCAAGTCCAGTATCGCGTCTGCGGAGGTGGTGTATTCGCGGATCGTGGCGATCTTGCCGAAATAGGTGTCGATGAAATCGGTGTAGACGGTGCCCGAGGCGATGCCGATGGTCTTGCCGGCCAGGGCCTTCTGCAGGTCGGCGACCCCGGCCGCGATGTCTGCCGGCGCGGTGCTCAGGGTCCGTACGTCCTTGGCACCCGTGTCACCGGGCAGCAGGTCGGCCTTGAGTGCGGCGAAGCTGGCCGGCGTGCGGGCGTAGGGTATCGAGAAGGCCACAGCCTGCTTGCGTTCGTCGGTCACCACGATGGCGTCCATGAGCACATCGACCTTGCCGGCGTTGAGACTGGCGATCATGCCGTCCCAGTTCTGCACGACGTAGGTGCACTTGAGCTGCATCTGCGGGCAGAGCTTGTCCATCAGATCAATCTCGAAGCCGCCGAGCTTGCCGCCTGGCAGCGTGAGGTTCCAGGGCTCATAGGCACCCTCGGTGGCGATCTTCACGCTGGTCCATTCCTTGGCCTGTACCAGCCCCCCGGTCAGTACCAGGGCCATGCCTGCCGCCAGCATATTCAAACCTCGCATCTTTCCCATCTCTGCTCCTTGGCGCTGTCTGGATGAAGCTCTGGATCTTCGGTTACCGACACATGTATGTACAAGCATAAGCAAATGTAGGGCCAGTTGGTTCGTTGCAGCTTTGGTCCAGGTTCGAAAGGGGGATGAGGTCGATAGAAGAGCATCTCGAGCGCAATCAAGGTGCGCCCTCTCTTTTTCCGCACCATTCCAGGGCGCTCTGGCGCTGGCTCCGATCTTCTCCTGGCTACTTTCGGTAACAGCTCGGTAACGCACGGCGGACAACCCAGGGCTTCAAGGTTGCAGTGCCAGGGCGTTCAGGCGGATCACGCCAAGCTGAGCCTTGCCTTGTATAGTCAACCTGGTGGGCGATGGCCCTGGCGAGACATGCAGGGCATCCAGTGGCTCGAGTCCCAGGCGGGTACCCTCATGACGGACTTCCAGCGACCCCCCGGCGCAAAACAGCAGCAGCGCTCGCGAATCATCCAGCTCCCAGGCGCCATCGATCGCTACCCAGTCGAGTTCGGCTGCATAGCGATCAGCGCGATAGATCAGGTTGAAGTCACGGATGGGGCCATCGAGCAGCTCGCACTCGACCTGGGCATCACCGGAGAAAACGAATGCCTGCCAGCAGCCCAGGGGCGCGGTGATCTCGCCGTCGACGTGTAGCCGCATCCCCGTACCCTCGATCACGCTGATGATCCGCGTCATGCCGGCGAAAGGGGAAAAGGCTCCGGATTGCGTCACGTCGGCCAGCGACACGCGCCAGCCGAAGTCGGTAGCCGTGGTGGCGGTATCGCGCGCGATCTCGAGGGTACTGCCCAGGCCGTTACGCCAGGGCATGCGCCGGTGCCCTGCCGCGGGAAGGAGAGCGAGCCTGCTCATGAGCCGAAATGCCCTTCCAGCCGATAGCGACTGCCGGGATACAGCAGCCTGGCGCTGGTGACGGCGCGGCGTCCCGACCAGGTGCGCCGCCGAATCAGCAGGCACGGCTCGGTGGCGGGGATGTGCAGTAACTTCTGCTCTTCGGCGGAGGGGAGCACGGCTTCGACCACGTGCTCGCCTTCGGTCAAGGGCGCGAGGCGGTTCAGGTAGACGTAGGGTGTTTCGCTGCTGAAATCCTGGTCGAGATACTCGGGCGCTACCGCCGGATTGACGTAGCGATCTTCTATTTGCACCGGCACGTCGTTTTCGTAGTGCACGATCAGCGAATGGAAGACCGGCTGGCCCTCGCGCACGCCCAGCGCCACGGAACGTTCGCCGTTCGCCGTTTCACTCTGCATCCGGATGACTTCGAGACGGTGCCGGTGGCCGCGGGAGGCTATCTCGTCGGCGATGTTGTGCACCTCGAAGAGGGCGGCCTGGCCCTTGGGTTCGGCGACGAAGGTGCCCACCCCCTGCATCCGCACCAACAAGCCGTCGCTGGTGAGTTCACGCAGGGCCCGGTGCACGGTCATGCGGCTGAAGCCCAGTTGTGCGACCAATTCCGCTTCGGACGGGATCTTCTGGTGCGGTGGCCAGGCGCCCGAATGGATTTGCCTCAGGATGAGTTGTTTGACCTGCTCGTAGAAAGGTGCGGGAGCGGCCTTGGGCAAAGGTGCAGGGTTCGGCGATGAAGGCATGAAAGGCCCCTTGGAAAGACTGGTGTGGTGTTTCAGACGTTAATTGCACAATGTTGGCGGCGCTTTTTCGGCGGCAACGGCGGACCGCCCGTGCGGCGTTGCCACTCCTCGCATAGCTCCGCTATGACTCGTCGCGACGCCTGGCCCAGTCGGAGCGCCGAACCGCCAAAAAATCACTCGCCGATTCTTGCGCGAACTCCTGAAGCGCCACACCAGCAGTTTACCGTCGTGATTTATGTCTGTATATGTATATACATGTTAGACATGGCTAGTGTGAGGTCGATTATGCCGGCTTTTTTTGCGGAAAGGGCGCTGTTACCCGAGGGGTGGGCGACGGATGTGCGCCTGGAGGTGGACGCGCGAGGCTATCTGCGGAGCGTCCAGCCGCGAGCCACGGCAGAGGGCGCCGAGCGACTGCAGGGCCCGCTGCTGCCGGGTATGCCCAATCTGCATTCCCATGCCTTCCAACGCGCCATGGCCGGCCTGGCGGAGGTGGCGGGTGCCACCCAGGACAGCTTCTGGACCTGGCGCGACCTGATGTATCGCCTGGTGGGCCGGCTCGAGCCGGAGCAGGTGCAGGTGGTGGCGCGGCAGCTGTATATCGAGATGCTCAAGGCTGGCTACACCGCCGTTGCCGAATTCCACTACGTGCACCACGACACTCAAGGCATTCCTTACGCCGATCCCGCCGAACTGGGGGGGCGCATTGCCCAGGCGGCACGCAGCGCGGGCATCGGCCTGACCCTGCTACCGGTGCTCTACAGCTACAGCGGCTTCGGCGCCCAGGCACCGACCGCGGGCCAGCGGCGCTTCCTCCATACCACCGACAGCTACCTGAAGCTCCTGCCCCGCCTGGCGGCGGTACTGGATGACCGGCAGCGCCTGGGCCTGTGCTTTCACTCGTTACGCGCCGTCAGCGGCGAGCAACTCGCCACGGTACTGGCGGCGACGGATGCCCGCTGGCCGGTGCACATCCATATCGCCGAGCAGCAGAAGGAGGTGGACGATTGCCTGGCCTGGAGCGGGCGCCGGCCCCTCGAGTGGCTGTACGACCAGGTGGCGGTGGATGAGCGCTGGTGCCTGGTCCACGCCACCCATGCCCTGCCCAACGAAGTCGCCCTGATGGCCCAGAGCCGGGCCATCGCCGGCCTTTGCCCGACCACCGAGGCCAACCTGGGCGACGGGCTCTTTCCGGCGACGGATTTTCTCGCGGCGGGCGGGCGCTTCGGCATTGGCTCGGACAGCCATGTGAGTGTCAGCCCGGTCGAGGAGCTGCGTTGGCTGGAGTACGGCCAGCGCCTGCGCGACCAGCAGCGCAACCGCCTGGTCGGTGCGCGCCAGCCCAATGTCGGCCACCATCTCTTCGAGCAGGCATTGCAGGGTGGCGCCGCGGCCCTGGGCCAGGAGATTGGCGCGCTGGAGTCCGGTCGGCGTGCCGACTGGGTGGTGCTGGAAGGCGCCGATCCCTACCTCGCCAGCGCACCTGCGGAGGCCGTACTCAACCGCTGGCTGTTCGCTGGCGGCGATCGCCAGGTACGGGATGTGATGGTCGGGGGGCGCTGGGTCGTGCAGGAGGGGCGGCACCCTGACGAGGCGGCCAGTACCGAGGCCTTCGCCCAGGTGCTGCGAACCCTGCTCGCTTGACGGGAAGAAGGTCCCCGACCGCGTCGGGGACCCTTGGGATCAGCGGCCGTAACGCTCGCGTCCCCAAGCCAGCGCCGCCTCGAGCAGCTGGCGCAGGACGTCCTGGGTAGGCGCGGCGCGGTCTTCGCGATAGTCGAAGGGCGGCGCCTCGTCCATGTAGGTGCATTGCGCCAGCTCAAGCTGTACCGCATGGATGTGCTGGTCGGGGGCGCCGTAGTGTCGCGTGATGAAGCCGCCCTTGAAGCGCCCGTTGAAGACGTGGGTCAGGCGCTGCTGGCCACTGGCGACCGCCTGCAGGCGGCTGGTCAGTGCTGGATCACAGCTGGCACCGTCGAAGGTACCGAAGTTGAGATCCGGCAGTTGGCCGTCGAACAACCGCGGTACGCGCGAACAGATGGAATGGGCATCCCACAGCAGCGCATAACCGAAGGTCTCCCTCAGCCGCTGTAACTCCATCACTAGGGTCTGGTGATAGGGCCGCCAGATTTCCTCCAGTGCCTGCTGGCGCGTCTTGGCGTCCGGCGCCTGGCCATCGAGGAACAGGGGGCTGCCGTCGAAGAGCACGTTGGGAAAGAGCCCGGTGGTGGCGCTGCTGTAGAGGGGTACGTCATCGTCGGGTCGGTTGAGGTCGACGACGTAGCGCGAGTAGAGCGCTTCCAGGCGGCTGGCGCCCAGTTCCTCGGCCATGGCATAGAGCCGGGGAATGTGCCAGTCGGTGTCGGCGAGGGCATGGCCAGCGGGCACCAGGCCCTGCTCGACGGCGCGGGTGAGGCGGGTGCCGGGATGCGGCATGCTGATCAGCAGCGGCACCTGGCCGCGGGTGAACGTCAGGGTGTCAGACACGGGTGAGCTCCTTGCCGTGGCGGATGATGCGGGTGTCGAGTTGGCCACCGAGCCAGTAGGCCAGCTCGGCGGGGCGGGCGATGTCCCAGGCGATGAAGTCGGCGTACTTGCCTGCCTCCAGACTGCCGTAGCTTTCCGCGAGGCCGAGCGCCCGGGCGGCGTTGAGGGTGACGCCGGCCAGGGCTTCTTCCGGGGTGAGGCCGAACAGGGTGCAGCCCAGGTTGAGCATCAGCCGCAACGACAGCACTGGCGAGGTACCCGGATTGGCGTCGCTGGCCAGGGCGATGGGCACGCCATGGGCGCGCAGGGCGGCCACCGGTGGCAACTGCGTCTCGCGCAGGGTGAGGAAGGCACCCGGTAGCAGGACCGCGACGGTACCGGCGGCGGCCATGGCCATCACGTCTTCCTCGACCAGGTACTCGAGGTGGTCGGCCGACAGCGCGCCGTAGCGGGCCGCGAGCGCCGCGCCGTGCTGTACCGACAGCTGCTCGGCGTGCAGCTTGACCGGCAGGCCGAGCCGGGTGGCGGCCTGGAAGACGCGCTCGACCTGGGCCGGAGAAAAGGCCAGGTGTTCGCAGAAGGCGTCCACCGCATCCACCAGGCCCTCGGCGGCCAGTCGCGGGAGCCAGTCGTCGCAGAGGGCGGTGATGTAGTCATCGGCACGGCCGGCGAACTCCGGGGGCAGGGCATGGGCCGCCAGGCAGGTGGTGCGCACCGTGACCGGCAATTCCTCGCCCAGCCTGCGTGCCACCCGCAGCATCTTGCGTTCGCTCGCCAGGTCCAGACCGTAGCCGGATTTCACTTCCAAGACGGTGACGCCTTCCGCTAGCAAGGGGCGAGCCCGGCGCAAGGCGCTGGCCAGCAATTCGTCCTCGCTGGCGGCGCGGGTGGCGCGGACGCTGCTGGCGATGCCGCCTCCGGCGGCGGCGATCTCGGCATAGCTGACCCCCTGCAGACGCTGCTCGAATTCACCACTGCGATCGCCGCCGAAGACCAGGTGGGTGTGGCAATCGATCAAGCCGGGCGTGACCCAGGCGCCCGCCAGGTCATGGCGTTCACCGATCGCTACCGACGGCAGTTCGTCCAGCGGGCCGACCCAGTGCAGCCGCTCGCCATCGACCAGCAGGGCGGCGTTTTCCAGGGCGGCATAGACCCCATCGACCAGGGTGGCGGCCTGGCAGTTGTACCAGAGCTTCATGGCGTGTCCTCGCGCATGGGGGAGGCCGATGCGACCGCGTGACGGCGGGCCAGCAGCCAGTAGAGCAGGGCCGGGACCAGCAGGCCGATGACCCAGGAGATGTCGACCCCACCCAGGGGCTCGACCAGCGGACCGGTATAGAGCTTGGTCGACAGGAAGGGCAGCTGGATCAGCACGCCGATGACGTAGACGGTCAGGCCGGTACGGTTCCAGCGGCCGTAGCGGCCATCCGGGTCGGCGAGGGCTGCCAGGTCGTAGCGCTCACGGGTGATGCAGTAGTAGTCGACCAGGTTGATCGCGCTCCAGGGCGTGAAGAACGTCAGCAGGAACAGGATGAAGGACTTGAACGCCAGCAAGAACGCGCCCTGGCCGAGCAGCGCGATCAGCGTGGCCGTCCCGACGATGACCAGGACGAACAGCAGCCGCTGCCGCGGGCTGACCCTGAGTTCGCCACGGAAGCCACTGATCAGGGTGGCGATGCACATGAAGCTGCCATAGGAGTTCAGGGTGGAGATGGTCACCTTGCCGAAGGCGATGCTGAAGTAGAGCAACGCCGCCATGGCGCCGCTGCCGCCCAGGCCGACGATGAAGGCGACCTCGTGACCGACGAACTTGCCATTGGCCATGGCCGCGGCGAAGACTCCCAGTACCATGGCCGTCTGGGCACCCAGCACCGAGCCGGCACCCACGGCGAGAAAGGTCTTGATAGCGGAGGTCCGGGCCGGCAGGTAGCGCGAGTAGTCGGCCACATAGGGGCCATAGGCGATCTGCCAGGAGGCGGCCAGCGAGACGGCGAGCAGGAAACCGCTCCAGCTGAAATGCCGATTCTGCAACAGCGCCGGTACGTCGCCGACGCTGAGCACCCGGTTGAAGAGGTAGCAGAAGGCGATCACCCCCAGCACGCTGGCCAGCCGGCCCAGCAGGTGAATGGCGCGATAGCCTAGCACCGTGACCAACACGATGACCGCGGCGAAGATCAGGATGCCCAGGCTGTCGCTGACCTTGAACAACTGGCCGAGTGCCTGGCCCGAGAGCACCGTGCCGGTCGCGGTGAAGCCCAGGTACATCAGGCAGACCAGCACCAGGGGCACGGCCGCGCCCTGGACGCCGAACTGCACGCGACTGGAGATCATCTGCGGCAACCCCAGCCGCGGACCCTGGGCGGCGTGCAGTGCCATCACCGCGCCGCCGAGCAACTGGCCGAGCAACAGCCCCCAGAGCGACCAGAAGACATCGCCGCCCAGCACCACGGCGAGGGCGCCGGTGACGATGGCGGTGATCTGTAGATTGGCCCCTAGCCAGAGGGTGAACTGGCTGTACAGTCGGCCATGGCGTTCATGGGGCGGAATGTAGTCGATGGAGCGCCGTTCGATCAGCGACGGCGAGGAAGCGGACTCTGACATGCTGGACCTGCGCGGTGAGGGGCCTCTGCCAGTGCCCATCGCGGACAGCCGGGGAGGCAGGAACGCGGAAACGCGCCGGTGGCGGCAGCACGGCCGCCACCGCGCGACTCATTACGCCTGATGCTTGGTGATCATCGGCAGGTTCAAGCCCTGCTCGTGCGCGCACTCGATGGCGATCTCGTAGCCGGCGTCGGCGTGACGCATCACTCCGGTGGCCGGGTCATTGGTCAGCACCCGGGCAATGCGTTCGGCCGCCTCATCGGAGCCATCGCAGACGATGACCATGCCCGAGTGCTGCGAGAAGCCCATGCCCACGCCGCCACCATGATGCAGGGACACCCAGGTGGCGCCGCTGGCGGTGTTGAGCAGGGCGTTGAGCAGCGGCCAGTCGGAGACGGCGTCGGAGCCATCGCGCATCGCCTCGGTCTCGCGGTTGGGGCTGGCCACCGAGCCGGAGTCCAGGTGGTCGCGGCCGATGACGATGGGCGCCTTGAGTTCACCGCTACGCACCATCTCGTTGAAGGCCAGCCCCAGTTTGGCACGCTGGCCCAGGCCGACCCAGCAGATGCGCGCCGGCAGGCCTTGGAAGGCGATACGCTCGCGAGCCATGTCCAGCCAGTTGTGCAAGTGGGCGTCATCGGGGATGAGCTCCTTGACCTTGGCATCGGTGCGATAGATGTCCTCGGCTTCACCGGACAGCGCCGCCCAGCGGAACGGTCCGATGCCCCGGCAGAACAGCGGGCGGATGTAGGCCGGGACGAAGCCGGGGAAGGCGAAGGCGTCGCTCACGCCTTCCTCCTTGGCCATCTGGCGGATGTTGTTGCCATAGTCGAAGGTGGGCACGCCCTGGCGCTGGAAGTCGAGCATGGCGCGCACGTGCTGCGCCATGGAGGCCTTGGCCGCCTTGACCACCGCGGCCGGCTCGGTGAGGGCGCGTGCGCGATAGGCGTCCCAGGTCCAGCCGGCCGGTAGATAGCCATTGAGCGGGTCGTGGGCGCTGGTCTGGTCGGTGACCATGTCCGGGCGGACGCCGCGCCGGACCAGCTCGGGAAGAATTTCCGCGGCGTTGCCCTGCAGGGCGATGGAGATGGCGCGGCCTTCGCGGGTGTAGCGGTCGAGGCGGGCCAGGGCATCGTCCAGATCCTTGGCCTGCTCGTCGACGTAGCGGGTCTTGAGGCGGAAATCGATCCGGCTCTGCTGGCATTCGATGTTCAGCGAACAGGCACCGGCCAGGGTCGCGGCCAGGGGCTGGGCCCCGCCCATGCCGCCCAGGCCGGCGGTCAGCACCCAGCGACCCTTGAGGTTACCCGCGTAGTGCTGGCGCCCAGCCTCGACGAAGGTCTCGTAGGTGCCCTGGACGATGCCCTGGCTGCCGATGTAGATCCAGCTGCCAGCGGTCATCTGGCCGTACATGGCCAGGCCCTTGGCATCCAGCTCGTTGAAGTGCTCCCAACTGGCCCAGTGCGGCACCAGGTTGGAGTTGGCGATCAGCACGCGCGGCGCGTTGCTGTGGGTCTTGAACACCCCGACCGGCTTACCCGACTGCACCAGCAGCGTCTCGTCATCGCCCAGCGTCTTCAGGCTGGCGACGATGGCGTCATAGCACTCCCAGTTGCGTGCTGCCCGGCCAATGCCCCCGTAGACGACCAACTCCTCGGGATTTTCCGCGACCTCGGGATCCAGGTTGTTCATCAGCATGCGCAGGGGCGCTTCGGTGAGCCAGCTACGGGTGTTGAGCTGGGTGCCGCGGGGGGCGCGGATGGTCACGGAGCGATGGCGGGTGGCGTCGGTCATGGCGGGTCCTGCGAGAGTTTGGATGATAGAGCATGTATATACAAGTATAGGTAAAAAAGCCAACCAGGCAATAGGGCAGGAGGGGATCGCCATGGGCAGGCCCGGATCATCCTGCAGGGTGCAGGATGGATGCTGGACGCGGCTGGCCCCGATGCAGCCCGCGAGCGTCCTGCCCTGGGGCCATGACAGGGTAGCCACGAGCGACGCTTGGGATTCGTTCGGGAGGGACAGGTAGGGCGGTGCGGACGTCGATACGGGGCAGACAGCCCGGCGGAACCGCGGGCCTGCCGGATGGGGCAAAGGTCGAGACGCGGGGCGCCTAGAGACTGCTCAGCCCATCAACCCAGGCGTCCGCGGCGGCACCATCCGCCTCGATCCGGTCGCCTCGAAGGCTGCCGCCAGGCGCAACAGGTTGGAGTCGTCATAGGCGCGGCCGGCGAAGGTCAGGCCCACCGGCATGCCGATGTCGGCCATCAGGCCCATGGGCACGGTGACGGTGGGTACGCCGAGGTGGCGGATGGCCAGGTTGCCGTTGGCCACCCAGACGCCGTTGCTCCAGGCGATGTCGGCGGAGGCGGGGTTGATGTCGGCATCGGCGGGCGCCACGTCGGCCACGGTGGGAAAGAGCACGGCATCCAGGCCCAGGGCCTGCAGCCAGTCTTCCAGGTCGAGCTTGCGGGTGAGCTCCAGGCCGCGCAGGCCGTCGGGGAGGGTGGCGATCTGCTCCCAGGACTTGAGGCCGCGTTCGGCCATGCGCACGTATTCGGCCATGCCGGCCGCCAGGTCGCCCTCGCGATTGGGCAGGGTGCCGGGTTCGTGGGGGAAGATCAGCTCGCCCTCGACGTCGACCAGGCGATTCAGCTTGGGATCGCCGTTATCGCGCAGAAAGGCATCGAAGCCCCAGGCGGACAGGTCCCAGAGTTCGTCGTGGAGGAATTCCTTGGAGACGATGCCGCGGTTGAACACCGTGGGCGCGCCGGGGCGGTCGCCTTCGCAGTTGGAGACCAGCGGGAAGTCCACCTCGATCACCGTGGCGCCGGCGGCTTCCAGCGCGGCGCGCGCCTGTTCCCAGAGGGCGATGACCGAGGCGCGGGTCTGGATGCGCTGGCCGGTGGGGCCGCCGATGCCGGGATTCTCGCTGGTCCCTGCGTCCGGGTCCTGGTTGATGAACATGCGCGGCACGCCGAGGCGCTTGCCGGCCAGCGCATTGGGACCGGCGACCAGGGCCTGGTAGGACGCCGGGCGTACCGCCGACGCCAGCGGCAGCGGCACCCAGGGTTGCAGGCGCCAGAGGTCGCCGGAGGTGTCGGGGTCGTCCGCCACCACCACGTCGAGCACTTCCAGCAGGTCGGCCATGGTCCGCGCATAGGGCACCACCACGTCCATGGTCGGCGTCAGCGGCCAGTTGCCGCGCACCGAGATGACCCCCCGCGACGGGGTATAGGCGCAGAGTCCGTTGTTGGAGGCCGGCCCACGACCGCTGGACCAGGTTTCCTCGGCCAGGCCGAAGGCGGCGAAGCTGGCGGCGGTCGCGGTGCCGGCGCCATTGGAGGAGCCGGAGGCGAAGGGAGCGGTGAGGTAGTCGGCGTTGTAGGGGCTCTCGGCGCGGCCGTAGACACCCCGCTGCATGCCGCCGTTGGCCATGGGCGGCATGTTGGTCTTGCCCAGGCAGATGGCGCCGGCGGCGCGCAGGCGTTCGATGGTGAAGGCGTCGCGCTGGGCCACCAGGTCCTTGAAGGCCGGGCTGCCGGAGGCGGCGGTGAGGCCCTTGACCAGGTAGCTGTCCTTGGCGGTGTAGGGAATGCCGTCCAGCGGACCCAGGGTCTCGCCACGGGCGCGGCGACGATCGGACTCGGCGGCTTCGGCCAGGGCGTCGGGATTGCGCACCACCACGGCGTTGAGGGCGGTGGCGGTGCCGGGGGCGTCATAGGCGTCGATCCGGGCCAGGTAGGCCTGGACCAGTTGCACCGCGGTGACCTGGCCGGATTCCAGGGCGGCGCGCAACTCGGCAATGGAGCGTTCGGTTACTTCGATCATGGTCAGTCGCCGTAGGAGAATTCATCTAGCGCGTCATGATAGCCGGCTCGGCCGGCAGGGGCACGGGGACCGCGGTGGCCGGGAGCGACGGATCAGGTCACCGGTGCGACGCCGGCACGGCTCGGCGCGCAGAGGCGCTCGACGTCCGCCGCGAGTGGCTGGAGCAGGGCGCGGTCTTCGGCCTGGCCGAGGGCACTCTCGGCGCGGGCCAGTGCCAGCCGGGAGTGGCGCAGGCACTCGCGCTTGATCCGTCCATCGCCTTGCACCGCCAGGCGGGCCAGGGCCTTCTGCAGGCGCATGCCCACCTCCACCAGGGGCGCGGCGTCGCGGCCCACCGGCAGGAAGAAGTCGTCGAAGAGGTCGTCCAGTTCCAGCGCCGGTACCTCGATCCGCGGATAGCGGGGTTCGACCGCCTCGCGCGCTTCGGTGAGCAGGGTCAGCAACCGCTGCGCGCGGCCGAGGATGGCGATGGCGGTGCCCGCGTCACTACGCGAGGGCACCAGGGCGCCGGTGGCGATCTCGCCCAGCACCGTGAGGCCGAAGCGCGGGTCCTGGTCGTGCAGGCGGCGGACGTCCAGGGTGAAGGCACTGCGCAGGCGGTCGTCCTGTTCGGGCGGCAGGCCCGCGACCCACAGCAACGGCTGCGCCGGGTCGACGAAGGCGCCGGGTAGCACCGCCAGGCGCAGACGGCCCCGTTCGCCGCAAAGCTCGGCCAGCAGCGCCATGTCCACTCGTTGCAGATAGCCGGTGCGCGTGGCCAGCAGCGGGCGGCCGGGCGGCGGCTCGTCCAGGGGAATGGCGCTGCCGCCTAGGTGGGGATCGGCCAGCCAACGCTCCAGGCTGCGCTGGGCAGCGGCTTCGATGCTGTCGCTGGTGGCATCGAGCTGACCGAGACGCGAGAGGTGGTCGATCCAGCGCAGCAGGGTGAAGACGATCAGCAGGATCACCACCAGGGTGACGGCGAAGAGCACCACCCGGCCGTTGTCGCCATAGAGGCCGGTGCTCAGGGCGATGATGCCGACCAGGCTGAACAGGAAGGAGCCGAGAAAGGTGGCCAGGGCGTTCTGGGTGGTGCTGTCTTCCAGCAGCAGCGGATAGGCCCGCGGCGTCACGCCGCTGGCCGCGGCGTTGTAGGCCGAGACCATGGTGCTCAGGGAGAAGGTGGTCACCGCCAGCATGCTGCTGGCGATGATGGTGAGGATCTTGTCGACGGCATCGGCGCCGACCTTGGCCGGTAGCGTCGCCGGAATGTGATCGCGCAGCAGCAGGGCGAGGAGGGCGGTCGCCACGCCGACGACCGAGAACAGGGTCGCGCGGAACCAGAGGCGGCGCTGCAGCCCGCGCAACACCCAGCCCAGGCGGGTCAGCACCGGCTGGTCAGCCCATGGCCTGAGGCACGGGGGTGGCGCGCAGTTGGGCGAGACGCTGGTCGGCCTGTTGCTGGAGCTTGTCGCGCATCTGCCGGGCGGCCTCCCGGGCGTCGCCGGATTTCAGGCCATTGCGGTCGGCATCGACGGTGGTCAGCACGGCGCCCAGGGCACCGTGCAGCAGGCGGCCGCCGGCCAGGGTATCGCTGCGCAGCGGCTCGACGGTGAGCGGCGTGGCGGTGACGGCGAGGTCCAGTGCCTCCAGGCACAGCTGGGCGGTGGCGATGGGGATCTGCACGGCGTTGGCGGCCGCCAGGTTGAGCGCCTGCTGGCGCCGCTCACCCTCTTCGGTGGCGCCACTGGCCTGACGATCGGCTTCCAGGTAGTTGGCGAACGCCTGGACGTCGGCATCGGCGCAGGTGGCCAGGGCCTCCTGCAGGCGTTCGCCCACCGCGATCAGCTCGCCATGCCGGGTCACCGGTTGCCGCTGCTGGCTGAGCTTGAGGCCCTTGAGGATCAGGGCGACGCCCAGGGACGCCGCCACCGTGGCCGCGGCGCCGCTGCCCGGGGTCGGCAGGATGGAGCCGGTGCCATCGCGGAATTGGGCGAGGGTCTGCTGCCAGAGAGTAGAGGTTTCGTTCATGCCAACCGCCTGCAAGCAAAAGGGAAGGGGATTCGGTCACGACCGACGGCTATTTGATCGTACGAAACGGCCGAGGTTCGCACGCTAAGTGCACTAAGCGAAAGGGTTTACCGAGGCTTTACTTCGATTCCTGTCGTACCTCTGCGGAGCTTTCGGTTAAGGTGTGCCTGAAACAATAAGTTACAAGGAATTCGCTGTGGAGCCCGCCGTTCTCGCCTGGGTCGCTCATGACACTCGGCTGATCTTCTGTTGTCTGGCCGCCATCCTGGCCATCGTGGTGCTGATCGGTGTCACCCGTCTGCCACCCTTCCTGTCCATTCTCATAGGGACCTTCATCGCCGGCCTGGGCGCTGGCCTGCCGGCCGAGGCGGTGGCCAAGGCGTTCAGCAAGGGCGCGGGCGGCATCCTTGGCGAGGCGGGCATCATCATCGCCCTGGGCTCCATGCTCGGCGCGCTGATGGCGGAGTCCGGCGCCGCCGACCGCATCGCCAGTACCCTGCTGGGTCTGGGCAAGGGGCGCAGCCTGCCCTGGGTGATGGCGCTGGTGGCCATGGTGATCGGCCTGCCGTTGTTCTTCGAGGTCGGGCTGGTACTGATGGTGCCCATCATCTTCGTCATGGCCCAGCGTTCGGGTCAGCCGTTGCTGCGTATCGCCATCCCGGCACTGGCGGGCATGACTACCCTGCATGCGCTGCTGCCACCGCATCCCGGGCCATTGATCGCGGTGGGGGCGCTGCACGCGGATCTCGGCCTGACCATGTTGCTGGGGCTGGTGATCGCCATCCCGGCGGTGATCCTCGCCGGACCGCTGTATGGCGGCTGGCTGTCCAGACGCCTGGTGATCCAGCCACCGGCGGAGTTGGGCGAATTGTTCAGCGCCCGAGACCACGGCGCGCGTCAGCCGAGCTTCGGCCTGTCTCTGCTGGTGATCCTGCTGCCGGTGCTGCTGATGCTCGGCAGTACCTTCGCCAAGGTGGCGCTCGACCCGCGCAGCGGCTTGGCGGAAGGCCTAAAATTCCTCGGCGAACCGCTGATCGCCCTGGGCCTTGCCGTGCTGGCGGCCACGGTGCTGCTCGGCTGGGCCAGCGGCATGCCGCGCGAGCGGGTCGGCGGGGTGCTGCGCAAGAGCCTGGCGCCCATCGCCGCGCTGCTGCTCACCATCGGCGCCGGTGGTGGACTCAAGCAGACGCTGCTGGATGCCGGGGTCAGCCAGACCGTGGCCAAGGTGGCGGAGGGCGCCCATCTGCCCTACATCCTGCTGGCCTGGCTGATCGCCGTGGCGCTGCGCCAGGCGACGGGTTCGGCGACGGTGGCGACCACCACCACGGCGGGCATCCTGGCACCGGTGGTGGCTGGGCTCGCCGGCCCCCAGGCCTCGCTGATCGCCCTGGCCATCGGCGCCGGCTCGGTGTTCTTCTGCCACGTCAACGACGCCGGCTTCTGGATGGTGCGCGAGTACTTCGGCCTGGAGCTCAAGCAGACCCTGTGGGTCTGGTCGGTGCTGCAGACGCTGGTGTCCGTCACCGGTCTTGCGGGTACGCTATTGTTGTCGCTCTGGCTCTAAGAAGCTGTTCACGAGCTGCTGCGCGTCGGCCAAACTGCGTTGAAAAGGCCTTCGGAATGCTCATTTACCACTCGTAAACTCTGCTTCCTCAGGCCTTTTCGCCTTGTTTGGCTCTAGCTCGCGAGATCGTGAACAGCTTCTAATCGAGGACCGCCGATGGACGCTCCCCCCGCCACTATCCGTCCCCGCCGCCGCGATCTGTTCCTGGGCTTCTTCGGCCTGGGCATCACGGCCTTCGGCGGGGTATTGCCGCTGGCGCGCCGCTACCTGGTGGAGAAGCGCCGCTGGCTGTCGGCGGCGGAATTCACCGAGCTGCTCGGCCTCTGCCAGTTCCTGCCCGGCGGCAACATCATCAACCTGTCGGTAGCGGTGGGCATGAGATTCGCCGGCTGGCGGGGAGCCCTGGCCGCCGCGGCCGGCCTGCTGATCGGCCCGACGCTGGTGGTGGTAGGGCTGGGCGTACTGTACGACCGCTTTCACGATCATCCGGTGGTGGGCCGCGCCTTCGCCGGTCTCGCCGCCGCGGCGGCCGGCCTGCTGGTGGCCATGGCGGTCAAGCTGCTGCAGCCATTGCGTGGGCGCTGGCTGGCCCTGGGCGTCGCCGCGCTGGCCTTCGTTGCCCTGGCACTGCTCAAGCTGCCGCTGCTCTGGACCATGCTGGTGCTCACGCCCATCAGCGTGCTGTTCAGCTATCGGCAGGGCCTATGAGCGCGACCCTGCTGACCCTGGCGCTGATCTTCACCCAGCTGTCGCTGCTGGCCTTCGGCGGTGGCAATTCGGTGCTCCCGGAGATGCAGCGCCAGGTGGTGACGGTGCACGGCTGGATGAGCGCCGCCGACTTCGCCGCACTCTTCGCCCTGGCCCAGGCGGCGCCCGGTCCCAATCTGATGATCGTGCCGCTGATTGGCTGGCACGTGGCCGGCTGGCCCGGACTGCTGGTCACCTCCCTGGCCAAGTTCGTGCCGTCCTCGCTGCTGACCCTTGGCGTGCTGCACCTCTGGCAGCGCTTCGCCGACCGCCCCTGGCGGCGCCATCTGCAGGCCGGCCTGGTGCCCGTCACCGTGGGCCTGGTGGCGGCCAGCGCCTGGCTGGTGGGCAGCAGCGTGGCCACGGCGCCGCTCTGGGTGCTGGTGCTGATCGCCGCGGCGCTGGGCTCGCTGTTCACCCGCCGGCATCCGCTGTGGCTGTTGGCGGGGGGTACCCTGCTCGGGGTGCTGTTCGGGCCCTAGTCCGGTTCGGCGCACGGCGGCGCCAGGGCCGCCACCAGCGCATCGCGGAAGACTTCCACCGCCGGCGGCAATTCGCGACCCGCCATGCTCTGCAATTCGATGCGCCGCGCCGCCATGCCCTCGTCCAGCAGCGGCAGGGCCACCAGTTGGCCCTGGTGCAGGCGACTGCGCAGGCTGAGTTCGCTGGACAGGGTAACGCCGCCACCCAGCGCCGCGAAGCGATAGAGCGCCTGCATGTTGTTGCTCACCAGTACCGGCTCGAAGGAAAGGCCCTGGACGCCGCAGCAGATGTCGAACAGCTGGCGGACCGTGGTGTCCGGCATGGATACCGCCAGGGGATGACCCTGGAGATCGGCCAGGCGCAGGCCGCTGCGGCTGGCCAGGGGATGGGCAGGGTGCATCACCGCCTCGATGGCACCACTGAGGATGGCCTCGACGCGAATGTCCGGCTCGGGCCTGAGACTGAAGGTCAGGCCCAGGTCGGCCTCGCCTTCCTGGACGCGGCGGGTCGCTACCGCCGGGGAGCAGACCTCCAGGGAAAAGTGGATGCCGGCATAGCCCTGGCGAAAGACGGCGATGACCTCGGGCAGGAAGTCCAGCGAGAAGCCCTCGGTGGTCGCCAGGCGCACCTGGCCACGATGCAGGTCGGCCAGGCCGCGCAGCTCGGCGGCCAGTTGCTCGCTGGCCAGCTGCGCCTTGCGCGCATGCACGGCCAGGCGTTCGCCGGCGGCGCTGGGCACCACGCCACGAGCCCGGCGCTCCAGCAGCGGCGTCTCCAGCTCACGCTCCAGCTTGGCGATCTGCCGGCTCACGGCGCTGGCCGCGACGTTGAGGCGCTGGGAGGCTTCGCTGATGGAACCGCAGCGCACCACCTCGAGGAAATAGCGCAGGGCGGTGGACTGAATCCCGTGCAAATGCATGGCGTCTCCTTTGCCGAAAAGGCATGGCTTGCATCTAAATATTCTGCTTGTGGCATGGGATGGCAAGACCTAGAGTCGGGTCAAGAGACCAATAACAGGTAGCAATAGTCATCCTTTTCCCGCGCTTCGCGGACCTGCCTTTGACCGACCACCGCCCCGGAGACAGACGGCATGGGACTCAAAGGTTTCGCTTGTGGCATCGCGTTTTCCCTCTTCCTGGCCCAGGGCCAGGCCTTCGCCGGCAAGGCCAACGACACCCTGGTCTACGCCTCCGACACCGAACCCGAGAACGTCAGCCCCTATCACAACGATGCCCGTGAAGGCGTCATCCTCGCCCACTTGGCCTGGGACACCCTGATCTACCGCGACCCCCAGACCGGCGAGTACCGGCCGATGCTGGCCACCCACTGGCAGCAGGTCGATCCCCTGACCCTTGACTTCGATCTGCGCAAGGGCGTGACCTTCCACAACGGCGATCCCTTCACCGCCGACGACGTGGTCTTCACCTTCAACTACGTCGCCTCGCCCGAGGGCAAGGTGGTCACCCAGCAGAACGTCAACTGGATCAAGAGCGCCGAGAAACTGGATGACTACAGGGTGCGCCTGCACCTCAAGCAGCCCTTTCCCGCGGCCCTGGAATACCTCGCCAATCCCTTGCCCATCTATCCCGCCAAGTACTTCCAGCAGGTGGGCCTGGCGGGCTTCGCACAGAAGCCGGTGGGTACCGGTCCCTATCGCATCGTCTCGGTCACCAGCGGGCAGGGGGTCAAGCTGGAGCGCAATCCCAACTACTTCAAGGACAGCCCCCAGGGACAGCCGCGCATCGGCCACATCGAATTCCGCGTCATCCCCGATGCCGAGACGCGCCTGGCCGAACTCATGACCGGCGGCGTCGACTGGATCTGGCGCGTGGCGCCGGACCAGGCCGAACAGCTCAAGGCCGCACCCAATCTGACCGTGGAAAGCGGCGCCAGCATGCGCATCGGCTTCCTCAGCATGGACGCCCAGGGCGCTTCCTCGCCGGACTCGCCCTTCGCCAAGGTGCAGGTGCGCCAGGCGGTCAACTACGCTATCAACCGCCAGGCCATCGCCAGCCAGCTCATGGGTGGCGGCAGCCAGCCATTGCAGGTGGCCTGCTATCCCGGCCAGTTCGGTTGCGATGCCAAGGCGGTGCCGGGCTATGCCTACGACCCGGCCAAGGCCAAGGCGCTGCTCAAGGCCGCCGGCTATCCCGACGGCTTCAGCACCGAGATCTTCGCCTACCGCGATCGCGACGTGGTCGAGGCCATCATCGGCGACCTGCGTGCAGTGGGCATCGACGCCAAGCTGCGCTACCTGAAATATGCCGCCCTGCGTGACCAGCAGCGCGCCGGCAAGGTGCCCATGGCCTTCCTCGCCTGGGGTTCCTTCTCCATCGCCGATGCCTCGGCGGCCACCGGTGTCTACTTCAAGGGCAATGCCGACGACGTGGCGAAGGACCCGCAGGTGATCGACTGGCTCAAGGTGGCCGATACCGCCATGGACCCGGAGGTGCGCAAGGAGAACTACCGCAAGGCGCTGCAGCGGATCGTCGAGCAGGCCTACTGGGCGCCGGTGTTCAACTACTCCATCAACTACGCCTTCACCTCGGACCTGGCCTTTCAGCCCTATCCGGACGAGCTGCCCCGCTTCGCCCTGGCGCACTGGAACTGACCCGTCCCGGCGCCCCTCGCTAGGGGCGTCTTAAGTCGAGGAGCCGAACATGTCCGCCTATCTTCTGCGCCGCCTGGGTATCGCCCTGGCCGTGGCCTTCACCGTTTCCCTGATCAGCTTCTTCCTGCTGCACCTGTCCGGCGACCTGGCCACCGCCATCGCCGGACCGGAAGCCACCGCCGAACAGATCGAGGTGGTGCGCCATCAACATGGACTCGACAAGCCCCTGGCGACGCAATACGTCGAGTGGGTCGGGCAGTTGCTGCGCCTGGACCTCGGGCAGTCGTTCTTCTTCCAGGAATCGGTGCGCGACCTCATCGCCACCCGGCTGCCCATCACCCTGACCCTGGGCGCCATCGCCCTGGCGGTGGCCCTGCTCATCGCCATCCCCCTGGGGGTGCTGGCCGCGGTCAAGCGCGACACCTGGATCGACCGGCTGGCGCTGACCCTGGCGACCTTCGGCCAGGCCATGCCCAGCTTCTGGTTCGCCCTGGTGCTGATCGTCATCTTTTCGGTGACCCTGAAGTGGCTACCGGTATCCGGCAACACCACCTGGCAGCACTTCATCCTGCCGGCGGTCGCCCTGGGCTACTACGCCACCCCTTCGCTGATGCGCCTGACCCGCGCCGGCATGCTCGACGTGCTCGGCGCCGACTACATCCGCACCGCCCGGGCCAAGGGCCTGAGCCCGGCGCGGGTGCTGTTCAAGCATGCCCTGCGCAATGCGCTGATCCCGGTGGTGGCCCTGGCCGCGGTGGAGTTCGGCTTCATGCTGGGTGGCTCGGTGGTGATCGAGGCGGTGTTCTCCCTGCAGGGCATCGGCCAGCTGGCCTGGGATGCCATCGCCCGCAACGACTTCCCGGTGGTCCAGGCCATCGTCCTCTTGATCGCGTTGATCTACATCGTGCTGACGCTGCTGGCCGATCTGCTCAACGCCTTGCTCGATCCGCGCATTCGCGTGCGCTAGGAGGCTCCATGACCGTTGCCAATCCCTTCGTGCTCGACGACTACCTGCCGCCGCGCCCGACCTTCGCACGCCAGCTGCGCCGCTGGTTCGGCCACCGCGGCTTCGCCCTGGGCACCGTGCTGCTCGCGCTCATCGTACTGGCCGCCCTGGCCGCGCCGCTGCTGGCGCCCCACGATCCCTACGCCCAGGACGTGATGCAGCGGATGAAGCCGCCAGTGTGGATGGACAAGGGTACCTGGGCCCATCCACTGGGTACCGACAAGCTCGGCCGCGACTACCTGTCCCGCTTGCTCTATGGCGCCCGTATCTCGCTGTTCATCGGCCTGGCCGCGGCGCTCATCTCCGGCGCCATCGGCACCCTGCTCGGGGTACTGGCCGGCTACTACGGCGGCAAGGTCGATGCCCTGGTGAGCTACCTGGTGACCACCCGCCTGGCGCTGCCGGTAGTGATGGTGGCCCTGGCCGCCGCCTCCCTGGTGGGCGGTTCGCTACAGGTGGTGGTGATCCTGCTCGGTTGCCTGCTGTGGGATCGTTTCGCCGTGGTGGTGCGCGCCGCGGTGCAGCAGATCCGCGATGCCGAATACGTCGCCGCGGCCCAGGCCCTGGGCTGCTCCACCTGGCGAGTCGTCGTCGGCGAGATCCTGCCCAACGTGCTGGGGGCGCTGATCGTGGTGATCACCCTGGAGATGGCCCACGCCATCCTGCTGGAAGCGACCCTGTCCTTCCTCGGCGTAGGGGTGCAGCCGCCGCTGCCGTCCTGGGGGCTGATGATCGCCGAAGGCAAGCCCTACATGTTCTTTTCGCCCTGGGTGATCGCCATTCCCGGCGTTGCCCTGATGCTGCTGGTGCTGGCCATCAACCTGGTCGGCGACGGCATCCGCGACCTGGCCGCGCCCGACGGCCGCAACTGACTGGAGGTCTGACATGGCACTGCTCGACGTAAGAGACCTGCGCATCGACATCCCCCTGGGGGACGACACCCTGCACGCCGTGCGCGGCCTGGACCTGCAGGTGGAGCGGGGCGAGATGCTCTGCCTGGTGGGCGAATCCGGTTGCGGCAAGTCGCTCACTTCCCTGGCGCTGATGGACCTGCTGCCACACCGGGCCCGGCGCCAGGCGGCGCGGCTCAGCCTGGGCGAGCACGATCTGCTGGCCGTGGGCGAGAAGGGGATGCGCGACCTGCGTGGCAATCGCCTGGCGATGATCTTCCAGGAGCCCATGACCGCCCTCAATCCGGCCTACAGCATCGGCGACCAGCTCGCCGAGGTGCTGCGCCGCCACCGCAAGCTGGACCGCAAGACCGCCTGGGCGCGGGCCGAGGCCATGCTGGAAAAGGTCGGCATCAGCAACGCCACCGAGCGCCTGCGGCAGTACCCCCACCAGCTCAGCGGCGGCCTGCGTCAGCGGGTGGTCATCGCCATGGCGCTGCTCTGCGAGCCGGACCTCATCATCGCCGACGAACCCACCACCGCGCTGGACGTCACCATCCAGGCGCAGATCCTGCACCTGCTGCGCGACCTGCAGCGCGAATTCGGCACGGCCATTGTCTTCATCACCCACGACCTGGGCCTGGTGGCGCGCATCGCCGACCGGGTGGCGGTGATGTACGCCGGCCAGATCGTCGAGCAGGCACCCGCCGCCGAGCTTTTCGCCGAGCCCCGGCATCCCTACACCCGCGGCCTGCTGGCGAGCATCCCGGTACCCGGTCGGACCCGGCCCGGGCAGCCGCTGGGCGCCATTCCCGGCCTGGTACCGAGCCTGGTCGGCGAGCAGCACGGCTGCGCCTTCCGCAATCGCTGCCCCCAGGCGGTGGCCGCCTGTGCCGACAGCGTGCCGCTGGTGGAGGAGGAGGCGCACCTGGTGCGCTGCCATTTCGCCGTACGTAGCGAACCCCTGCGGCTGGTCGGAGGTGTGCGATGAGCCGCGAGATCGCCCTGGAGCTGTGCGACATCCGCCGGGAGTTCACCCTGGGCCGCGGCCTGTTCCGGCCGCCGGCCACCCTCAAGGCGGTGGACGGCATCTCCCTGCGCCTCTATCGCGGCGAAACCCTCGGCTTGGTGGGCGAGTCGGGCTGCGGCAAGAGCACCCTGGCCAAGCTGCTGCTGGGGCTGCTGGCGCCCACCAGCGGTGACATCCTGGTCGGTGGCGAGCACCTGCGCGGGGTGGATCGCAAGCGCATGGCCCGGCATATCCAACCGATCTTCCAGGACCCTTACTCGTCGCTCAATCCGCGCAAGACGGTGCGCCAGATCGTCGGCCTGCCGCTCCAGGTGCATGGCCTGGGCACGCCCGCCGAGCAGCAACGGCGGGTCGCCGAGATGCTCGATGTGGTGGGCTTGCCGCGCCGCGCCGCCGACAGCTATCCCGGCCAGCTCAGTGGCGGCCAGCGCCAGCGGGTGGCCATCGCCCGTGCCCTGGTGATGCGCCCGGACGTGCTGATCTGCGACGAACCCACTTCGGCGCTGGACGTCTCGGTGCAGGCGCAGATCCTCAACCTGCTGCTGGAGCTCAAGCGTGAATTCGGCCTGACCTATCTGCTCATCAGCCACAACCTGGCGGTGGTGGAGCACCTGGCCGACCGGGTGGCGGTGATGTACCTGGGCAAGATCGTCGAGGAACGCGAGCGGGCGGCGCTGTTCGCCCAGCCGGCGCATCCCTATACCCGGGCGCTATTGGATGCGGTGCTCACCCCCGATCCGGCGCTGGGGCTTCCCGCCCTGGGCCTCGGCGGCAGCTTTCCCAATCCCATCTCGCCGCCCAGCGGCTGCGCCTTCCATCCCCGCTGCCCGCGCTGCTTCGGCCCCTGCGCCGAACGCTATCCGGAGCGCGAAACCATCCCCGGCGGCAGCAAGCGCTGCCACCTGCCCGAACCCGCCTGACCTCGGAGTCCGCCATGACCAGCCGTACCCATGCCCTCGAGCTCGCCGCCGCGCACTTCGACAGCGGCGCCTTCCGTGCCCGACTCGCCACGGCCGTGGCCCATCCCACCGAAAGTCAGGCGCCCGAGCGCCAGGCGGAGCTGCAGCGCTACCTGGATGAGTTCATCGCCCCCTATGCGGCCAGTCTCGGCTTCACCAGCCGGCGGCTGGACAACCCGGTGCCCGGCAAGGGGCCGCTGCTGATCGCCGAGCGCATCGAAGACCCGGCCTTGCCGACCCTGCTCAGCTACGGTCATGGCGACGTGGTGCGCGGCGACGGCGGACGCTGGCGCACGGGCCTGGCGCCCTGGACCCTGGTGGAGGAGGGCGAGCGCTGGTACGGCCGTGGGACCGCCGACAACAAGGGCCAGCATCTGATCAACCTGGCGGCACTGGAACAGGTCATCGCCGCCCGCGGCGGGCGCCTCGGCTACAACGTCAAGCTGCTGCTGGAGATGGGGGAGGAGATCGGCTCGGTGGGGCTGCGCGCCTTCTGCCAGGAGCAGCGCCAGGCGCTGGCCGCCGACCTCTTCATCGCCTCCGATGGCCCCCGCGTATCGGCGCAGCGCCCGACGCTGTTCCTCGGTGCACGTGGCACCTTCAATTTCGACCTGCACCTGGACCTGCGCGAGGGCGGCCATCATTCCGGCAACTGGGGCGGCCTGCTGGCCAACCCGGGCATCATCCTCGCCCATGCCCTGGCCAGCCTGGTGGACGCCCGCGGACAGATCCGCGTGCCGGGGCTCAAGCCCGCCGAACTGCCCGCGCCGGTACGCCGCGCCCTGGCCGACATCGAGGTCGGCGGCGCGCCGGGTGATCCGCAAATCGATCCGGGCTGGGGCGAACCGGGGCTGACGCCGGCCGAGCGCGTCTATGGCTGGAATACCTTCGAGTTGCTGGCCTTCACCACCGGCAATCCCGAGGCGCCGGTCAATGCCATTCCTCCCAGCGCCCGCGCCCATTGCCAGATCCGCTTCGTCGCCGGTTGCGATTGCCGCACCTTCATCCCGCTGATCGAGGCGCATCTCGCCGAGCAGGGCTTCGCCGCGGTGCGCGTCACCCGCGCCAAGGACGAGATCCTCCACGCCTCGCGGCTGGACCCGGAGAATCCCTGGGTGGACTGGGCCATGACCTCCCTGACCCGCACCCTGGGTGCGAAGCCCGCGCTGCTGCCCAATTTCGGCGGCGGCTTGCCCAACGACATCTTTGCCGACATCCTTGGCCTGCCCACCCTGTGGGTACCCCATTCCTATCCCGCCTGCTCCCAGCACGCGCCCAACGAGCACCTGCTGGCCCCGGTCGCCCGTCAGGGACTGCAGCTCATGGCCGGGCTGTTCTGGGACCTGGGCGATCGTTGGAGCCGCAACTGATGACCTCCGCCAAGACCGCCGCCCTGGACTGGCTCGCCACCCAGCACGAGCCGATGCTCAGCCTCCTGCAACGCCTGGTCGATACCGACTCCAACAGCTATGACAAGGTCGGCGTGGATGCCGTCGGCGCGGTGCTGGCCGCGTCCCTGGCCGAGGACGACATCGAGGTCGCCCGGACGCCGGTGGCCGACTTCGGCGACGTGCTCGCCGCCCAGGTCGGCCCGGCAGAGGGCACCGGCGTGCTGCTGCTCGGCCACCGCGATACCGTCTTCCCCCCGGGTACCGTGGCCGCTCGCGGCTTCACCCGCGACGAGAAGATGGCCTTCGGACCCGGCGTCGCCGACATGAAGGGTGGCCTGGTGGCGAGCTGCTTCGCGCTGCGTGCCCTGAAGCGCGCCGGGCAATTGCCCTTTCCGGTACGGGTGCTCTACACCGGCGACGAGGAAATCGGTTCCGGCACCGCGCGCCCGCACTTGGAAGCAGCGGCACGCCAGGCACGGGCGGTGCTCAATTGCGAACCGGGTCGGATCAGCGGCAATGTGGTCAAGGCGCGCAAGGGCGGCGCCAGTCTGACCATCACCGTCAGCGGTCGCGCCGCCCACGCCGGGGTCAACCACGCCGAAGGTGCCAGCGCCATCCAGGCCCTGGCGCTCAAGATCGTCAAGCTGCATGCCCTGACCGACTACGAGCGCGGCATCACCACCAACGTCGGTCTCATCGAGGGGGGCACCTCCAGCAACACCGTCGCCCCCAGCGCCACCGCGCGGCTGGACGTGCGCTTCGTGGCCCTGGCCGACTGGCCCGAGTTGCAGGCGCGCATCACGGCCATCGTCGCCGAGCAAGATCTACCGGGGACCCACGCCAGCGTCGTGCCCACCAGCCTGTTCCTGCCGATGGAAGAGCACCTCAGCCGCGACCTGCTGGCGCTCTACCAGCGCGAGGCGCAGGCGCTGGGTTTCACCGTGGACGGCGAATTCACCGGCGGCTGCGCCGATTCCGGTTTCACCGCCAGCCTTGGCGTACTCACCCTCTGCGGCCTGGGCCCGGTGGGCGGCAAGGTGCATACAGATGCCGAATTCCTGGTGCTCGACACCCTGGTCCCGCGCACCCAGGCGCTAGTGGCGACCATCCTGGCGCTGGCTGCAAGGGCCTGATCTTTGAGATCAATGCCAAGGAGACGCCTCGGTGGCGCCGCAGCTGGAGCATAGGACGCGAGCGATGACCGCTTCTTCAACGCTGACGCGAAGCCTCGCGCAACGATGCAGGAGTTTGATACGGTGGACGACCGGTACGAGATCCTATTTAAATTGAAGACGTCACCCTCTAGCTCCGCTGTTCATCTGGCGCTCAATGTCTACAGAATTACCGAGGCGTGTATGGTCGGACACAGTCGCTACTACACACTGAACCAACTCAAGGCCGCTTGTGACCAACGATGTCATAGAGGTCCATCCGAAAGGGTTAATCCCCTACAGCGTAATCAACGCCAGTAGATTATTAACTATCAAAAAATATTAAGCAGGTTGAAGAGTGAAGTTAGGATGATATGTAACTGAAGGCCGGCTTGCGCTGACTTTATTTATTAATTTTCGTTTTGCTCCAAGCCTCAAGCAGCGACTTCGATTGCGCAACAGTGGCAGCAACCAATTCAATGCCTGTCGTGTCCGTGGTAGCGGTTGCCGCTAGGTTGGCACCGCATACTGAGTGAAAACTTATGGTGCCCTTCTTCGGTAGCGGAATGGTTTGAACGTAATTAGGGTCTGCAACTTTTGTAGTGAACGATTTCCCTCTAAACTTCCCGCTTCGAATTTCTACATTGATGGTCCGGCAGGCAGAAGTGAGCAATACGTGGCGCATCTGGTTGAGCTCTCCTTGCGATTCTTTGTCTCTGAAGAGCGCTGCCCCTGGCGGGGCGTCTTCAAGAAAATTGACAACTAGAGTTATGGAGGATTTTCCAGATTTGAGCACAAACTCCTGGTTGATCTTTACCCTAGGAAAATCATACGGATCGAAGGCTACTGGATAGGGTTCCTGTGGCGGTGTAGCTACCGGATCAGCCGAGATGGCTCCAAGCACGTTGCCCTCAAGAGTGGCACCCCAGAAGGGGCTTTTCACAATGCTTAGCCCATCCACCGCGGCGGCCCCAATTGCTGAGATGACAATTTTTCGATTATCCACCACCTCAGTCCCTACGCTTGCAAGAAGCTCAGTATTGGAAATTTTAGTCCATTGCAGTGTGGTTTTGAGCCCCCAGGGATCATCGGCTGCGACTGCGAGAAACGTCTTCGATTCTGCAGGAACGGCGGTCAGCTCTATTCCCGACTCACCTGAGCTTATGCGCTCCCCGTTTTTGTCTTTCGGATAATCAATTACGATGATTGACTTGGGCAAGGCGTAGCGCATCCGTCCTTCTGGATCCCACCCATCTAGCTTCTTATACTCAACTGTCGGTAATGAGCCGCAACCGGCCAGTGCTCCTGCTGCTATGAAAGCCCACTTACACGTTTTCATCTCAATGCCCTCCGTTGCACGGCCCCAAACGGCCGACTCAAGCAATAGATTGCTCTGACATTTTTTCATGTCAAGTGTCGAAAGCAGTAACGACCGCTCTTGCCGTTTTTAGATAACATTGCGCGAGTAAGCTGGAGGTTTGGGTTGGCTCCCTTATATAAGGATTTAGTTCTTTTTTCCTAAGCATCTGGCCTTCAATAGGCAAAAAATTCAGTCCGCATAGCACATGGATTGAATAAGGAATCAGTCCATTAAGAAAAGAGCATTTGACTCGCGAGCCCTTGGAGCAAAATCCCTCCTACGGTGCCCTGCCGCCCCGTACTAGATGGGCAACAACCCATCTGTCTTGATCTCGTTCAGCACGAAAAAGGTGCGCACCTGGCGGACCCCGGGCAGGGCGATCAGCCGCTCGCTGTGCAGGCGATTGAAGGCCGCGATGTCCTTGACCCTGAGCTTGATGAAGTAGTCGACGTCACCGGCCACCAGGTAGCACTCGAGCACCGGGGGCAGGGCCCGGGCCGCCGCCTCGAAGGCCTGGAAGGATTCCGGAGTGGATCTGTCCAGCACCACACCCACCAGTACCGCGGTCTCCCGCTGCACGGCCTTGGGGTCCACCTGGGCCCTGACGCCAGTGATGACGCCGCTGTCGAACAGCTTGCGGGTGTGGTTCCAGCAGGCGCTCGGGCTCAGGGACACCTGGCGCGCCAGCTCGGCATTGCTCAGGCGTCCATCCTGCTGCAGCGCCCTCAGGATCTTGCGTTCGACGGGGGTGAGCTCCGGGGTTTCGCTCATCGAAAGATTCTCCTCAAGTGGCGGGTATTTTCTGAATGTCCTGGTGACCAGGTCATTATTCTGAAAAGCAAAGCAGGTTTCGTACCGCCTATTCGAAAGCACCTTTTCCATGACTTTGCCTAGCATGGACGGCGTTCTTTCATCACTGGAGTCGCCGCCATGTCCCTGGATCTCGAAAAGCGCTTTCCCCGCGTCAAGCTCGGTTATTTCCCGTCCCCCCTGCACAGGCTCGAGCGTATGTCGAAGGATCTCGGCATCGAACTCTGGGCCAAGCGCGATGATGTCTCGTCCGGTCTCGCCTATGGTGGCAACAAGGTGCGCAAGCTGGAGTGGCTGGCCGCCGATGCCCTGGCGCAGGGCTGCGACACCCTGGTCTCCATCGGTAACATCCAGTCCAACCACACGCGCCAGGTCGCGGCGGTCGCTGCGGTACTGGGCCTCAAGTGCCGGCTGGTCCAGGAGGAATGGACCAAGTGGGAAGACCCGGTGTACGACAAGGTCGGCAACATCCTGCTGTCCCGCCTGATGGGCGCCCAGACGTTGCTCGAAGGTGAAGGCTATTCCACCGCGGTGAAGGCCACCTGGGAGCGGGCCCTGGACGAGGTGCGCCGCGAGGGCGGCAAGCCCTACGCCATTCCGGCCGGGGCTTCGGACCATCCGCTGGGTGGCCTGGGCTATGCTCATTTCGCCGATGAGCTGGCGGCCCAGGAACGCGACCAGGGCATCTTCTTCGACACCGTGGTCACCGCCACCTGCACCGGCTCCACCCAGGGCGGCATGGTGGTGGGCTTCCGCGCCCAGGACCGCGAGCGCCGGCTGATCGGCATGGACACCGCCGCCAATGCCGAGATGACCCGCGCCGCCGTCACCAAGATCGCCCGCAACACCGCCGAGATGATCGGCCTGAAGCGGGAAATTCGTGACGAGGATGTCATCATCGAGCCGCGCTTCTGCGGTCCGGACTACGGCTTGCCGGACGGCCCCACCGTCGAGGCCATCCGCTACACGGCGCAGATGGAAGGCATGCTCACCGATCCGGTCTACGAGGGAAAATCCATGGCCGGCCTGATCGCCATGGCCCGCAGCGGCGAGATCGCCAAGGGCAGCCGCGTGCTCTACGTCCACCTCGGCGGTGCACCAGCGCTCAACGCCTACCACAACGCCTTCGCCTGAGCCCGGGTCACGTCCGGTCACGAGGAGGTCCAGCATGTCGATTCAACCCTGGGCAGCGATAGACGACCTCCGACCGGCCGTGGCGCTGGTCATCCTGCACGGCGGCCTCGACGCTGCCGTCACGGCTGACCTGCGCGCCGGCCTGCCCAGCTGCAGCGAACTCCCGGTGCTGCCGCTGGAGGACGTCGCCGCCCTGCACGAGGACTGGACCACGCGCGGGCCGCACAGCCGGGCCGCGAGCCTGCTGGGCCGGCTGGGTAGTGACTGCCTGCTGCTGGTGGTCGAGCCGGATGGCACCCACGAGCTGGAATGGCTCGGCTCGGTCGCCGGTCAGCGGCTGCTGCATTTCGCCGCGGGCGCGGGCACGCCGCCGAGCGAGCTGATCGCTCGTCTGCAAGCGCTGAGACGCGAGCGCCTGCTGGCCGTGCTGCCGCTGTAGCGGTTGTGACCGCTGCTACGAATGGAGGTAAGGACCGCATGCGAGCCTGTCGGGACCAATGGAGATGAAGTCCTGCTCGGATAGCCCCCTCTCCCTCGGGAGAGGGTTGGGGTGAGGGCGCTCCTTGCAACGACGTTCCCGGTGGAAAAGGCTGCGCCGTTTTCCACGCTACGGCTGACGCGACTGTCCTATCGCGGCCATGGGCCGCTCCTACAAAAGCATCACCTCCTGTAGGAGCAACTGTCTTCTCAAGCGGGCTCAGATCGCCAAGGAGTACCGTCCCTGAGCATGGCATTGAGCCGAATCAGCAAGACGCGTAGGCAGGCGATCAGGGCTACCTTGGCGGGTTTTCCACGCGATGTTCGGCTGGCTGAAGGAGAGTCGCAGGATCGGCACTCGCTACGACAAGCTGGCAAAAAGTTTCGCGGCGATGGTCACGCTCGCTTGCACGCTGCGCTGTCTGCGCCAGTATTTTTCGTACAGAGCCTAGTGTGGTGTTTCAGAAGTTCGGGCAAGAATTGACGAGTGATTCTTGGGCGGTTCGGGGTTCCGACTGGACCAGGCGCCGCGACGAGTCCTGGCAGGGCTACGGCGAGGAGTGGCAACACCGCCCAGACGGTCCGCCGCTGCGGCCGAAAAAGCGCCGCCAAAATGGTGTAGGCAACGTCTGAAACACCACACTAGAAAGCCAGTGAATAACAATCTGTTTCCATCGAAACCAATTGCCCTGTTTCAAAGACCGGCAGCGGAGCTTCGCTCGCAATCAAGAAAGCCGCGTTTTTCCCTGCATAGGCCATGGAGGCACGGTGTTGACCGGGGTTGCACATTAGCAACCTTGATTCGCCTGACCGCTTCCGCTGCATCCATTACTCAGCCTCAAAATCCGCGCTGTCAAGACGCTTTCGGTAGGCGACCTCGAATCTCCGTAACCCCTTCATAACTTGACATCCCATGACATCCATCAAGATTCGACGGCGAAATTGGCACCTTGGCAGGAAAAAATGGAACTCTTGAAAGTCCTTCCATAGGCCCATCCATCGGACGTATAAGTTAGTCCGTATTTCATGACGCCAGTCGCTTCACAACGGGATACGGCTTTTGCCCTAGGAGCCCTGGGCTCCGGCTGGCACAGTGCCCTGTCGTCTATTGGCCTCTTGGGCAGGGAAGTCAGCCATATACCATCCAGTGGCGTGAGAGATCCGAATATAAATCTTTGATGATGCGAGCCAGGGCGACTTTGCAGTTGAGCTCGCCAAGCGGAATAGAGCGACTGATGTATGCTCCATTTGCCCCATTCACCAAGATAAAGCTCAGCGAATTAAAGGAACGGCGTGGTACGGCAAGGCAAGAATAGGCGGGAAATGCGGTTATCAGAATATCAATAGCTTCTTCCATTTGTTGGTATATGTCCTTTCTTTCCAATCAAGCTTACGCGGGATTTGAGATTTCAGGCGGCAAACTTAACCCATAGAAAGGTATTCCTCTAGGCAACTCTCCTTGATTGAAAGTGGCGACGACTCGGAGCAGGCAAACATACAGTTCGACTATATCCAGGCTCCGAGATCATGGCTTGCGCCAGCTCGCGGCTAACGGTTGAACGGCTTCCGACTCATCCATTTTACTGGCGAACCTGCTCACGGCTCGTAAAGCATCGCTGGCCCCGTCGCGAATCTGCACGATCACCGCACCGGCCTGATCCGCCAGCTCCACGCCTTTTAGCGCACGGCCCCGGGTATTCTCCATGCTGATGATAGCGAGCCGGGTTTCGTTGAGGATCTTGCCAATCATCTCGGCAATTTCTGCCGTGGCCGAGCTGGTACGAGCCGCCAACTGGCGAACTTCGTCGGCGACAACGGCAAAACCGCGGCCTTGTTCACCAGCTCTGGCTGCCTCGATGGCCGCGTTGAGCGCCAGCAAATTAGTCTGATCGGCGATTCCGCGGATGGTCTTAACGATGATGGTGATCTGCTCTGAGCGTTGTCCGAGCCGAGCGATTTCCTGGGCGGAAACGCTGACACTCTCCGCAATGTCGCGCATTTCAGTCGCGGCCGCTTGAATGATCTGAGTGCCGTGCTCGGCCACCTTTTCAGTTTCCGCAGAAATGTGGTACGCCCGTGAAGCACTACGCCCATCGCTATCGTGCTTTTCAACTTGCTCACTGACATCACTGGCATACTTGACTACTTTGTACGGACGACCAGTCACATCGTTGACAGGGTTGTAGCTCGCTTCCAGCCAAACCACCTGGCCATTTTTTCCAACACGCTTGAACTGGCCCTGGAAGAATTCGCCCGAGTTGAGTCGCTGCCAGAAATGATCGTATTCATCGCTGTCGATCCAGCCAGGTTCGCAGAAAAGTCGATGGTGCTGGCCTTGGATCTCGCCAAGGCTATATTTCATTGTTTTCAGAAAGTTATTGTTCGCGGTCAGAATGTGCCCTTCCAAATCGAATTCGATACGTGCAAGAGCATGATCCAACGCCTGGAGTTTGCTTTGGGCTTCGCGGTCGCGCTCGACTTGTCGGGTAATATCAAGTGCGTATGCCACCACCTTGACGATCTCGCCGCCAGTATTGCAAACCGGATTATAGCTCGCCTCCAGCCAAAGGCTTCGGCCCTGGGCATCGAGTCGCTGAAAAGTGCCGGACACGAACTCACCGCGTCCCAAGCGCGCCCAGAATTCCCCATAGTCGCGATCTTGAGCCACTACGCCTGGGCATAGACACCGCTCGTGCTCGCCAACCAGGGTCTCGGCACGGTAACCCGTCAGCTTGAGAAAATTCTCATTGACGCGGAGTATCGTGCCAGCGATATCAAATTCAATGACTGCCATTGAGCGCTCGAGAGTTTGGATCAGACTTCGGTTAGCGCTCGCCTCGGCTTCGAGCCGAGCGATCGTTTTCTTATAATGCGCATTGAACATGGCCATCCTCTCGTAACGTAATCAGGCACGCTGTGGCAGTTAAAGTTTGAACCGTATTGAAATCGTCACGCGCCAATCTCAGGCCATGGCAGGCCCCTAGCACGAATGCCTTGCCCGTGGAAATGACTCGCCTGCCGACTGATTGAGAACTTTAGCTGAGACAAGCGCTCCCTGCGCGCTAAGGCGCCAGAGGCTGAATCAGCCTACTACTGGCCCAGGGACTACCTAGTAGCGATGGCCTTTATAGCAAGACAGGGGAAGATATACCGTTGCGGTTTCCGCCACGAGTTCTGCACTCTTATCAAGCAAGAGCTGGATTGCAAGAATAAGCTCACAAAAGCTTTCATCGGTACAATTTATTTGCTGCAGTTTATCTTGCTGATTCAGCAACCCCCTATGCAGATCAAGCAGGGCGTTCCTCACCGACTCTTCATCATTATTCATCATCTTCTTTTTACTGCCATGTTCGCACGTAGCCGCTGAAGAACAGACTATCTGTCATAGAACCCATTCTTTGACATCGGGACAATATTATTCACGGCCTGATAACGACAACGATAAAATATAACGGCGAAACCTCGGCGAGGACCAAGCATCACGGACCACTGATCAAATGGCAGGAATGAACTTAGCCACCCGTCTAGATTTCCAGCTCTCCTCATCGCAAGCCTTTCAAGCTGCCAGACCTCTTAAACACGAAGAGCTGCAAGGTAGCTACCAAGCGTCAAGAAAAATTAGCACCTGACGCCTGGCCTGTCATCCGACAAGTGGTCCCTTGATAACGAGCGTTGCGCTTTTTTTCCAAAGGTTTCGTTTTTTTTGAAGATAATTAGCAGCCTATCATTTTTTACCCGCTTTCCGGCCTGAGCCATCATGAACTGCCTGCACCTCTTTTGATAACCCACGTCAGGACAATAAAATCCCTTACCAAAAAAGAAAGGAAGAACAACGCCTTTATCAAGGCATCACTACCATCCTTTTAAGCTGAGAGTACCCTGCCTGTTCAATACTTGCGTCGTCTAAGAAGGGTTTCCTGTGGCGATTCACCAAATCTATTCCCGTAGTAACGCATGAATAAATAGCGATTGGTAAATCCCCAGCGCAAGGCTATCTCTGTGACTGAATCCGATTCGTCGGATCCAAGCAGGGCATCATGGCAGCGTTGGAGTCGGATATCTCGAAGTACCGCAAGTGGAGTCATGCCACGGTAGGCCTTGAACAAAAGCTGAAGGTTCCGGCCACTGGTACCGGCAGCCAAAGCGATTTCAGTCAGCCCAATGGGCGTATCGGCTTCCGACACCATAAAATCCAACGCGCGGCGCATCGCCCCGGGAAGCACTTCCAATCTTTTTTTACGTAACCTTTCGGTATAATTATGAGGAACTCGTTCGAGAACGATGCTAAGCAGAGCCTGGCGCAAATGGGCTATGGCGATCGGAGAAGTGAATTCGGATTGACCGATATTGGCCCGCAAGGCTTGGGCCACGCTTGCGATTCCATACCACGCATCGGAACCCACGATGATCATCGGTGAAAAATCCAGGCGTTGTTGGCAAGGAAAACCCTGTAACACGCCCATTTCGCCATGCAAAAGGTCCCCCGGAACCATTATGGTCTCGGTCATCGTATCCGGTTGAAAGTGGCCGGTAATCAAGCGACTGCTATCAACTACGCATAGCTGCCTTGCGCATCGCACCGCATCGGCGTCCTGCATCCGCCATTCCGACATTCCTTCGGTGGTGAAAGACAGAAAGTAAACATTGGTCTCCTGCTGTTTCCGAAAACCCCAACCACTTGGACTCTGGGTCGAGCACAAGAACAGGTCATTGATAAGATAGATGGTCTTCCGATACTCGATCGACCTTGCCTTTGGCAAGATGATGTCCGGAGCGAGTCCGCATCTAGTGTAGTGCGCCTGGAGTTCCTCTTCGTTTTTAATCGTTACCGTAGAAATCCTCGAATCCATTTCTAAAGCATCCTCACATCGGATATGAAACAGAGTCAGTTCCTCTTGCCTCTGGCAAGAACCCTGAGGTGTCCCGCTCAACGGCCGGACCTGTCGCAGTCACTATTCAAAATTCATAAAGCGAAGCCCTTATTCAGCAAAACGAAATCATTCGTTTTCTTTTACGCTGACCTAGGAATCTCTGCCAGCACCTCTGTCTGAGGGTGCTGGCTGGCCACTTGAAAGCGCTACCCAAACGTTATTGCGTTTTCTTCTCCACCTGTTTGCCGGAGATCAGTACGAATGAATACCCGAAAGACAGACTACCATCACATCGTTGACGCTCTGATTAAGGAGTTACGCCCCCTGATGTGCCTGGTTGTGCCGCGCCTAACCGAAGAGGTGCTTCTGATAACGGTCTCAAATCGATTGAGCGATCAGTACTTCTCTTGCCCCAAGGAAATAAGCACTTTGGCCTGCCCTGTTCAGCGTGCCATTTACACCGCAGAAATACGAGCGTTCTTCAACATCGAACCCTAGGTTTTATTGCCTACCCATCAGGCCAATCATAAGCAAAAATTCTAAGCGTTTTGATGTGAAAATTTTGTACAACGCCTAACCAAACCGATGAAACCGTTCCTCCGCTTGAAGCCGGTATGCTGCCACTGCACTAACGCTCTTGCCGTGAAGACTCACGCCTGCGATCAAGGCGCTAAACACCTGTTCACGATCTGACTTCCTGAGAAGATTGCGTAACGAACAAGGTCAAAGCGGCATTATTGATGCCTAGTCAGACCGCATTGAACAGAGGTACCGCCTTCTCCGAAAAGGAGCGCCAACCCATCATCTGGAAGGCCTGCTACCGAGCTGCGTCGACTCACTAGAACGACAACTGGAGCCTGTATGGCCACCTCGATGCCAAACCCAATGATCCAGAGCGCCTCGTTTATCTGCAGTCGCTCTGCGAACACGAACCAAAGGCTCCTCTACGCGACACTGATGTCCGACCCGGAGCGTTTCATCCCATTGCCTAAGATCCCACCATTGCCGATACCTGTCTCACTTATGGCACCCTGTACCACGAAGCACATGGAGGGACGTTTGGCCAACAGCCTGCGTAATTGGCCCGAGCGCGAGGTAGGCGTCATCTGCGTATCGTCTGACTGGAAGCGGCGAGATGCAACTCACTTCCTCGATCGCTACCAAGACCAGTGTCTGGTCTATAACGACGATATTCAGGGCACGGCCAGCGCCGTGCTCGCCGGCCTCTTGACCGCGTTGCAAATCAAAGGAGAGCGGCTGATCGATCAGCGCCATTTCTTTGCGGGTGTGGGCTCAGCCGGGGTAGGCGTCGCCAACAGGCTGGTGGAGGCCATGATTCAAGAGCGGGTAGATCGTCAGGAGGCACGGGCTCGCGTCTCGCTCTTGGACGTCAATGGACTTGTTCAGAACGAGAGAGAGACAATCTGAATCCATGCAGCAGGTCTTCGCTCACAAAGCCAAGCCCGCCCAGGACATGGTTCAGGCGGTGATGTAGCAGCGTCCTGCCGTACTTATCGCGTCAGTACCGTAGGTGGCCTATTCACCGAAAGGCAGGCACCTAGAGACAGGCCGCTAATGAATGTCAGCGAGGCGTTTCATCTCGCTGACTGGCTCGCTCAGCTGAATGCCTTTACTAGATCCGCCCCAACCAGTGCAGCACCAGGCGATAGAGGTGCTGCGGCCAGCGCGACCACCAGCCGCCCTGCTCCACCGCCGCCAGGGCCACCAGCGGGCGGGTCTGCAGGATACGCTCGCCATCCACCAGCTCCAGGCGCCCGACCACGTCCCCCTGGGCGATGGGCGCCACCAGGGGTTCGTCCAGCACCAGGCGCTGCTCTGGTTGGTGCTGGCCCTTGGGGCGGGTCAGCACCACGTCCTGGCTCACCCCCACCGGCAGGGTCGCGCGTGCGCCTTCCCACACCGTCGGGGTACCCAGGGCGACACCGGCCTTGTCGAAGGTCTGGTTGTCGAAGAAGCGGAAGCCGTAGGTGAGCAGTTTCTGCGTATCGGCGGCCCTGTTGTTCAGCGAGGTGGAACCGAACACCGCAGTGATCAGCCGGCGCCCATCGCGCTGCGCCGAGGTCACCATGCAATAGCCCGCCGCCTCGGTGTGGCCGGTCTTGAGACCATCCACGGTGTGGTCACGCCAGAGCAGCAGGTTGCGGTTGGGCTGGCGGATGCCGTTCCAGGTGAAGTACTTCTTGGCATAGAGCTCGTAGTAGGCCGACTCGTCCTGGATGATGGCGCGAGCCAGCAACGCCATGTCGTAGGGCGAGGAAAAGTGCTCGGGATCGGGCAGCCCGGTGGGATTCATGAAATGGCTGTCGTGCAGGCCGAGGCGCTGGGCGGTGGCGTTCATCAGGCTGGCGAAGCTCTCCTCGCTGCCGGCGATGTGCTCGGCCAGGGCCACGCTGGCATCGTTGCCCGAATCGATGACGATGCCCTGCAGGAGGTCGTGGATCGAGACCTGGCTGCGCGGATCGAGGAACATCCGCGAACCCTCGGTGCGCCAGGCGTGCTCGCTGACGGTGACCTGGTCGTCCACCTTGAGCCGCCCGGCCTGGATGTCGCGGGTCGCCACATAGACGGTCATCAGCTTGGTCAGGCTGGCCGGCGGCAGGTGCTCGTGGGAATCCTCCTCGGCGATCACCTGGCCGGTGGTGGCATCCAGCAGCACCCAGGCCTTGGCCGAGAGCTGGGGTGGCGAGGGAATCAGGGCATCGGCGGTGGGCACGGCGTCCGCCTGGCCGAGCCAGGCGAGGCAGAGGGCGGCAAGGCCCAGGCGGAGGAAGGGGTGTTTCACGAGCGGCGCATCCAGTTCAACGGTAAGGCCCGCCACCCTAGGAAAGCCCTGCCCCAGGCGCAAATGAAGGAAAATGAAGAAAAATTTAGGGAGCCGGCGCCTCAGCCAGCGCTGGCGATCACTACCCGCGCGCCGGTCGGCTCGGCGGCTTCGATGCTCAGGCTAAAGCCATGCAAGCGCACGATGGCGGCGACCAGCGACAGCCCCAGGCCGTAGCCGGGCTGCTGGCGACTGGCATCGCCGCGATAGAGCCTGCGCAGCACGCTCTCGCGCTCGGCTTCGGGGATGCCGGGGCCGTCGTCGATGACCTCGATGCGCAGTCCGGCCCCGGCGGCGTAGGCGACCAGCCGCACCCGGCCACCCACCGGGGCGAACTTGACCGCGTTGTCCAGCAGGTTGACCAGCGCCTCGAACAGCAACTCCGCGTCGCCCTGCACCGCCGGCAGGTCAGCGGCCAGTTCCAGGGTCAGGGTCTGGGCCTTTTCCTGGGCCATCGGCTCATAGAACTCATGGGCCTGGCGCAACAGCGCGGCCAGCTCCAGCGGGGCGAAGGCGATGCGCCGCCGGGTGTCCTCCAGCTCGGAGATGCGCAGCAGCCCCTGGAAGCGCGACATGATGGCCTCGGTCTCGGCCAGCGCCTCGCCCAGCCTCTCGGCCTGGGGCTCGGCCAAGGGCAACTGCTGGAGCTGATGCAGTCGCGCGCGCAGCCGCGTCAACGGGGTGCGCAGGTCATGGGCGATGCCGTCGCACACGCCCTTCACCTCGTGCATCGAGCGCTCCAACTGGGCCAGGGTGGTGTTGACCGCATCGGCCAGCATGTCCAGTTCGTCGTGGCGCGGTGACAACGGCAGCCGCTCTTCCAGGTGGCCGGCGACGATGAGTTCCAGGCTGCTCTGCAGCCGCTCCACCCGCCGCAAGGGTCGCCGACGCAGCAGGTGCCAGCCGATCAGGCCCGGGATCAGGGTCAGCGACAGGCCCCAGAACAACGCCTGCCCGATGATGCCGCCCACCGCCGAAATGGAGCCGCCGTCGCGGGCCAGCACCAGGATGCGACCGTCCGGGCGGCGTTGCAGGAAGGCATGGCTGCTGCGGGTTTCGTCCAGGGCGTCGGCGGTCTTCAGACCGCGCTGCAGATAGTGCACCCGGCCATCGTCGGGCAGGCTGCGCAAGAGCTTCACCAGATTGCCGGCGAGGTAGCGGCCGTCGGCCTCGAACAGGCCGTAGGCGTCGATGCCCGGAATGGAATAGCTCTCGCTGGCCTGCAGTTCCGCCAGCAGGTCGGCGTCGGCCACCTTGCGATAGTAGTGCGCCCGCTGCAGCAGGGTACGTTCCGCCACCGCGCCCAGGTAGCCGGAGATCTGCCAATAGAGCACCCCGGTGAACACCGCGCCCCAGGCGGCGAAGAACAGCGCGGAGAGGGCCAGCAGGCGGCTGCTGCCGGAGCGCCAGCGCCTGGCCGGGGCTTTAGTCCGGGACGACGAGGACATAACCCGCTCCCCGTACCGTGTGCACCAGCGGCCGTCCGGCCGGTTCGATCTTGCGTCTCAGGCGGCCCATGTGGACATCGATGATGTTGGTGCCGGGGTCGAAGTGATAACCCCAGACCTGCTCGAAGAGCATGGTGCGGGTCACCAGTTGCCCGGCGTTGCGCATCAGGTAGGTGAGGATCTTGAACTCGGTGGGCAGCAGGGCGATGGCTTCCCCGCCGCGGGTCAGGGTGTTGTCGATCAGATCCAGGGTCAGCTCGCCCACCTTGAGCTGGTGGCTGGCGGACTGGACCGCCGGCCGCCGCAGCAGGGCCTCCAGGCGCGCCACCATTTCCACCAGGGAAAACGGCTTGGTCAGGTAGTCGTCGCCGCCGCACCTCAGGCCGCGGACCCGCTCGTCGACGTCGGACAGGGCGCTGACCATCAGCACCGGCGTGGCGATGCCGAGGCCGCGCAGGGTACTGACGATGGTCAGGCCGTCGAAGTCCGGCAACATGCGGTCGAGGGTGATGATGTCGTGGCCGCCGGCGATGGCGGCGGCCAGGCCGTCGCGTCCGGTGCTTTCCCAGCGCACCTGGTAGTCCTGCGCGCGCAAGGCGCTGGCGATGGACTGGGCGGTCACCTCATCGTCCTCGATGACCAAAGCCTGGGTCATGGTTGCCTCTCGATGTCGTCCCCGGTTCAGCGGACCGCACACCCTAGGGAAAACCCCAGGGCCGGTAAACTAAATTTTTTTTCATCCGGACTCACGCGCCAAACAGGCGCGCGAGGTCTATCGTCGGTCTTTTCCATCGAGAGTCCTTGCCATGTTCCGACGTCTACCCTCCCTCGCCCTGGGCGCCCTGCTGCTGGCCTCCACCACCCCGCTGCTCGCCGCGCAGCCCACCACCCTCACCATCCTGAGCTCGGGCGGCATCATGGGCGCCATCCGCGAGGTGGCTCCAGCCTACGAGAAGGCCACCGGGGTGAAACTGGAGATCGCTGCCGCGCCGTCCATGGGCGATACGCCCCAGGCCATCCCCAATCGCCTGGCGCGCAACGAGCCGGCCGACGTGGTGCTGATGGTGGGTTCGGCGCTGGACAAGCTGATCGCCGATGGCCAGGCGGTGAAGGACAGCCGCGTCGACCTCGGCCAGTCGTTCATCGCCCTGGCGGTGCGCAAGGGTGCGCCCAAGCCGGACATCTCGACCATGGACGCCTTCAAGAAGACCCTCGAAAACGCCCAGTCGGTGGCCTATTCCGACAGCGCCAGCGGCGTCTACCTGTCACACATCCTCTTTCCGCGCCTGCAGCTGGGCGAGGCCTTCAAGGCCAAGGCGCGCATGATCCCCGCCGTACCGGTGGGCGAGGTGGTGGCCCGTGGCGAAGCCCAGCTGGGCTTCCAGCAGCTGAGCGAACTCAAGCCCGTGCAAGGCATCGACATCGTCGGCCTGATCCCCGACCAGGCACAGAAGATGACCCTCTACTCCGGCGCCGTGGTCAGCAAGAGCCCGCACCCCGATGCCGCCCGTGCCCTGCTCAAGTACCTGGCCTCGAAGGACGCCGCCAAGGCCATCGAGGACAGTGGTCTCAAGCCCATCCCCGCCCAGTGAGCCCCGGGGAGTCGCCCATGCGGCGACTCCCCCTCCCCCCTGGCTACCAGAGCGCCAGGTCGTAGGTCAGGTACAGGCGATTGCTGTCCCGGCCCCGAGCGAAGTCCGCGCGATAGACGTAGTTGCGCAGCTTGACGCCAAAGCCCTTGAGCGCTCCCTTGGGCACCACGTAGGCCAGCTCCACGTCGCGCTCCCACTCGTGCAGGCCTGCATTGCCGGAGCGGCCGTTGTCGCCGCTGATGTAGCGCGTCATGAAGGTCAGCCCGGGCAAGCCAACGGACTTGAAGTCGTAGGCATAGCTGAGCAGCCAGCTCTTCTCGTCTTCCTCGATGAACTTGCCGATGCCGACGTTGCTGAAGGAATAGACGGTGGCGCCGCTGATGTATGGCAGGCCGGCGTCGCCACTCAGCTTCTGCAGCCCCGCGCCAAGGGTGTGGCCGCTGTGGGCGTAGGTCAGCTGGCCGCTGAGCATGGCGTTATCGATCTTGCCCGCGTAGGCCGCGCCGCTGTCGCGACTCTTGAAATACCGCAGGTCGCTGGTCAGCACACCCCCCGCCAGCGGCAGGTCGTGCTGGATACCGGCGAAGTCCTGGCGGTAGAAGTTGTCCAGCTCGCCATGGAAGTAGCTCAGGCGCAGGGTCTTGCCGACCCGGTAGTCGGCCCCGGCATAGCTGAAATCGCCTGACTGTCCCCCGTTGTAGCCATCGGCGAAGAGGCCGTTGCTGTCGGTGGAATCGCGCAGCTTGAATTTGTCCAGGTGGGCCAGGGTCAGGGTCAGGCCGGCGATGTCGTCGCTGGTCAGCTGGGTACCCTGGTAGGTCTGGGGCAGCAGCCGGGCGTCGTTGTAGACCAGCACCGGGGTCTTGGGCAGCAAGGTGCCGTGCTTGACCACCGTCTTGCCCAGCCGCGCCTTGGCGGTGGCGCCGAAGGAACTGGCCTCCGCCGCCGCGCGCCCATCGCTGTGCACCGGCAAGAGGCCGGTGCCGCTGCGCCCACGCCCGGAGTCCAGGCGCAGCCCGAGCAGGCCGATGGCGTCCAGGCCAAAACCGACGGTGCCCTGGGTGAAGCCCGAGCGGTAATCCAGCAGCAAGCCCTGGGCCCATTCGGTGCGCTCGCTCTTGGCCGTGGCGGCAGCGCGGGCACTCAGGCCCTGTTCATCGCGGAAGTTCTCGTTGAAGTAGACGTTGCGCAGTTGCAGCTTGAGCTTGCTGTCTTCGAGGAAGCCGGCGGCATCGGCGAAGGGCACGCAGGCGCACAGGGCGGCACAACCCGCGCCCCTCTTGAGAAGTTGGGACATTGGCGTTCTCTTGTTGTTGGCGAAGCGAGGGCGCTGGGGAGCCGGCACGCAGGCGCGGACCGGCTCCCCGGGCGATCAGACGAAGAAGGAGATGGCGCCGGTGAGCAGCGCGAGCGCGGTGATGACCAGGGAAGTCAGCACCGCCCATTTGACGGTGGCCTTCTGGAAGTCGCCGATGTCGCGGTCGACCATGCCCACCAGCAACAGGGTGGACGCCACCAGCGGGCTCATCAGGTGCACCGGCTGCCCCAGCACCGAGGCGCGGGCGATCTCCACCGGATCGATGCCGTAGGCCGCGGCGGCGTTGGCCAGGATGGGCACCACGCCGAAGTAGTAGGCATCGTTGGACAGCACGAAGGTCAGCGGCATGCTGGTAATGGCCACCACCAGCGGGAACCAGTGGCCCCAGGCCGGCGGAATCCAGTCGACCAGGGTCTGGGCCAGGGCATCGACCATCTTGGTGCCGGAGAAGATGCCGGCGAAGATGCCGGCGGCGAACACCAGCAGCACCACGGTCATGGCATTGCCGGAATGCGCCAGGATGCGCTCCTTCTGCAGCTCCAGCTGCGGATAGTTGATCATCAGCGCCAGCACGAAGCCGATCATGAACAGGATGGCCGCGTGCATCACGCCCATGACCAGGGCGGTCATCACCGCGATCACCAGCACCAGGTTGACGTAGGCCAGGCGCGGCCGCTTGGTCGGCGAATCGCCGAGGATCTCCTCGATGTAGCACTTGCCGCCCGCAGCCCCGCCGCTTTCCAGGGCGACATTGCCGATGCGCGCGCGTTCACGGCGGCCCAGCAGGAAGGCGGTGAACACCACCCAGGCCGCGCCGCCGATCACCGTGGGCAGCATGGGGATGAAGTAGGCGGTGGCATCCAGCCCCAGCGCCGCGATGGCGCGGGTGGCCGGGCCGCCCCAGGGACTCATGCCGCTCATGATGCTCAGCGAGAGCATGGAGACGGTCGCCAGCACCATGGGGTCCATGCCGATGCGCCTGTACAACGGCAGCATGGCCGCGCAGGTGATCATGTAGGTGGTGGTGCCGTCGCCGTCCAGGGCCACCAGCAGCGACAGCAGCGCGGTGCCGATGGCGATCTTCACCGGATCGCCGTTGACTCTCTTGAGGATCTTGCGGATCAGGGGATCGAACAGCCCGGCGTCGATCATCAGGCCGAAGAAGAGGATGGCGAACAGCAGCAGCGCCGCCGAGGGGGCCACCATCTTCAGGCCGTCGAGCATCATCTTGCCCGTGGTCGGGGCGAAGCCACCGATGAGGGCGAAGACGATGGGCACCACGGTGAGCGCCACGATGGGCGACAGACGTTTACTCATGATCAGGTAGGTGAAGGTCACCACCATGATCAAACCGAGGAGTGCGAGCATGAGCGTATCCCTTGATTCTTGTTGTGTTCTTATCGGAAGAGCGGCTGCACGCGGCGCAGCCGACCCCGCCCCCCGGCCAGCTGACGGCGCGGAGGTGGGGCTACAGCGGTGCAACTCGTTAGCGAATAGCGATCAGGCGTGGGGACGGGCTTCCGGCGCGGGCCACTCGGGCGCTTCGGTCACGGCCAGGGGTTGGGCCTTGCCGGTTTCCAGGGCGCGCATCAGTTTCTCGCGGTCGCAGGCGTCTTCGGCCAGGGAGATCACCACGGTGGCCACGGCGTTGCTGGCCAGGCTGGTGAGGGCGCGGGCTTCGGACATGAAGCGGTCGATGCCGATCAGCAGTGCCAGCCCCGCCAGCGGGATGTCGTGGATCACGGTGAGGGTCGAGGCCAGGGCGACGAAGCCGCTGCCGGTGACCCCGGCCGCGCCCTTGGAGGACAGCAGCATGATCGCCAGCATGGTCAGGGTCTGGCCGACGGTGAGGTCGATGTTACAGGCCTGGGCGATGAACACCGCGGCCAGCGACAGGTAGATGGCGGTGCCGTCCAGGTTGAAGGAGTAGCCGGTGGGCAGCACCAGGCCGACCACGCCCTTCTTGCAGCCCAGGCCTTCGAGCTTCTGCAGCATGCGCGGCAGCACCGGCTCGGTGGACGAGGTGCCCAGTACCACCAGGAATTCCTCGCGGAAGTAGCGCAACAGCTTCCACAGGCTGAAGCCACGCGAGCGGCACAGCGCGCCCAGTACCACGAAGACGAAGAAGGCGCAGGCGATGTAGAGGGTGGCGATCAGCTTGGCCAGGGAGCCCAGCGAGGTGATGCCGTACTGGCCCACGGTGAAGGCCAGGGCGCCGAAGGCGCCCACCGGCGCGAAGCGCATCAGGTAGCCGAAGATGCGAAAGACCATCTGCGATGCCGACTCCAGCACCTCCAGCACCGGTCGGCCACGCTCGCCCATGGCGGACAGCGCGAAACCGCAGAGCACGGCGATGAACAGCACCGGCAGCACCTCACCCTTGTTGAACGCCCCCATGAAGGTGTCCGGGATGATGTGCATGAAGAAGTCGACCACGCTGAGCTTGGCCGCCGATGCCGTGTACTGGGCGATGCCGGCGGTGCTGAGGGTCGCCGGGTCGATGTTCATGCCCACGCCCGGCTGGAACAGATACACGGCGCCGAGGCCGATGAACAGGCTGATGACGGTCAGCACCAGGAACAGCAGCAGGGTCTTGCCCATCAGGCGACCCAGGGTGCTCTTGTCGGTCATGCCGGCGATGCCGGTGACGATGGTGCAGAACACCACTGGGGCGATCATCATCTTGATCAGCTTGATGAAGGCGTCACCCAGGGGCTTGAGCGCAACGGCCTGTTGCGCCCAGAAGTGACCGACCAGCACCCCGAGGACCACGGCGCAGAGGATCTGGAAGTACAGCGATTTGGCGAGTTTCATGAGGCATCACCCTTTATTGAAGTTGTGTGGATGCGCTGGTGGGTGGGGTCTTGGAGCCTGTTCACAATCTCGCGAGCTAGAGCCAAACAAGGCGAAAATGGCTGAGGAAGCGGACCGGGCTGGCGACCCAGGCCATTTTCAACGCGGTTTGGCCGACGCGCAGCAGATCTTGAACAGGCTCTTGCGTCAGCCGGCGAGCCTTCGTGCGATGGGCGCGTACACGTGGCCGGCGAACAGTCGGCGCGCGGTCCGGACGACCGAGGCCTGGATGGTAGTGCCGTCCGCGCCGCCGCGCGACAGCACCACGTCGATACCACCGCTGGGATGCTCCAGACGGACATTGGTCAGATCACGCGCCGACTCGCCGAGCAACGCCATCACCACGGTCTCCGGGGTGACGCAGGCGGTGGCCAGGCCGATGGAGCCGGTGATGGCCAGCGCCCGGTGACAGCTGTGCGGCATGAAGTAGCGCACCTGTAGGGTGCCACCCTGCTGCGGCGGGGAGATCAGCACCGGCTTGGGGATCACCTTGCCGCTGACATCGCCCAGGCCCATGGCCCGACCCGCCTGCAGACGCAGGGCTTCGAGCCGCGCCAGCAACGTCGCGTTGGCGTCCAGCTCGGCCGGCCGCTCGCTGCCGGTCACGCCCAGGTGGCGGGCGTCGACGATCATCATCGGCATGGCCATGTCGATGCAGGTCACTGGCACGCCGTCGAAGACATCGGTGGCCCGGCCGGTGGGAAACAGCTTGCCGGTCTTGCTGCCCACGGCGTCGAGAAAGGTCAGCTGCACCGGCGCGGCGGTGCCGGGCACGCCGTCGATGGCGGTGTCGCCCTCATAGCGCACCACGCCGCCGGGCGTGTGCACCAGGGAATCGACGAAGCTGTCGGTGTTGAGGTTACGGATGCGCACCAGGGTCTTGCCGTCTCTGGCGGCGACCAGCCCCTGCTCCACGGCGAAGGGACCCACGGCGCAGAGCATGTTGCCGCAGTTGGGTGCGGTATCGACGCGCCGCTCGGCGACCATCACCTGGACGAAGAGATAGTCGACGTCGGCATCGGGATGACTGGACGGGCTGATGATGGCGACCTTGCTGGTCTGGGGACTGCCGCCACCGATGCCGTCGATTTCCAGCTCGTGGCCGGCACCCATGAGATCGATCAGCATCTCGTCGCGCTGGACGGGATCACTGGGCAGGTCGCTGGCGTGAAAGAAGGGGCCCTTGGAGGTGCCGCCTCGCATGAGAACGCAGGGAATACGTTGCATGACTTCTGACTCTTGTTGATCAATAGCGGTTATTGATGTTCTAGGAGCAAGATTGGCAGCCAGAGATAAATCTATCCAATGCAAATATCAGCGCTATTATTCCACTTGGATAATCAATAAACTGGGTTTCCGGGACAGGGCGTTCATGGACTACGAGCTGCAAGACATTCGATCTTTCGTGAAAATCGCCGAACTGGGCAGCTTCCATGAGGCGGCCGATGCTCTGCACCTGTCGCAGCCGGCCTTGAGTCGGCGCATCAAGAAGCTGGAAGACGGCCTGGGCACGCCCCTGCTCGAACGCACCACTCGTCGCGTCGGCCTCACCAGCGTCGGGCGCGATTTCCTGCCCAAGGCGCGCCGGCTGCTGGACGATTTCGAGGATTCCATCCTCAGCATCCGCGAACTGGCCGAGCGCCAGACCGGCCAGGTCACCCTGGCCTGCATTCCCACCGCGGCCTTCTACTTCCTGCCCTCGGTGATCCGCCAGTACAACGAGCAATACCCCAAGATCCGCATCCGGCTGCTGGACCTCAGTGCCAACGACGGCCTGGAAGCCGTGTTGCGCGGCGAGGCCGACTTCGGCATCAACATGCTCAGCGGCCAGCACCCGGACATCGAATTCGTGCCTCTGGTGCAGGAGCAATTCGTACTGGCCTGTCGGCGTGACCACGAACTGGCCGGACGCCCGTCGATCAGTTGGGCCGAGCTGGTCGAGCACCGCCTGATCGGCGTGGGGCGCCTGAGCGGTAACCGGGTGCTGCTCGACCATGCCCTCTCCGCACGGGGCATCCGCCCCAAGTGGTTCTATGAGGTGCAGCACCTGTCCACCTCCCTGGGCATGGTGGAAGCCGGCCTCGGCGTCTCGGCCATGCCCAGCCTGGCCATGCCGGATGCCGACCACCCGACCCTGGTCAGCGTGCCCCTCAGCGATCCGGAAGTGACGCGGACCCTCGGCCTGGTCTCGCGCCGTGGCGCCTCGCTGTCGCCCGCCGCGGAAAAATTCGTCGCCATCCTGCTCGGCCAGTGGCAGACCGAACGGCCCTAGCCCGGGCCTGCGCCCCGGCACGGCTTGCGCCGGGGCGGCCAAGCGCCAGTATCCAGTGAACGTCGCGCCCGGTCGGGCGGTCTGTTGGCTGCAACAACTGGTTACGGTCGGGTCCGCTTATGTCCTTTGCGCGAAAGTCGCGTCGTTCTTCTTCCTGTCCGGGGAGTACCTCGAGGCACCGACTGGCGGCCGGGTCCATCGCTGGCCTGCTGCTGGCCGCTTCGCTCAGCGGATGTTCGCCGCTGCAGCACGGCTTTCTCGCCCCGGCCGGTCTCGCCGCCAGTGGCGAACGCGACCTGCTGCTGTGGATCGTCGGCCTGGCGCTGGTGGTGGTCCTGCCGGTAATCCTGCTCACCCCGCTGATCGTCTGGCGCTATCGCCACGGCAATGACCGCGCCGCCTACCGGCCGCGCAGGGAATTCTCCTGGCTGCTGGACCTCTTCGCCTGGGGCGTGCCGGCGCTGATCGTCGCGGTCCTGGCGGTACTGGTCTGGACCCGCACCCACAGCCTCGATCCCTATCGCTCGCCAACGCCCAACGTGGCGCCGCTGGAGGTCCAGGTGATCGGCCTGGACTGGAAGTGGCTGTTTCTCTATCCCGACCAGCGCATCGCCACGGTCAATGAGCTGGTCTTGCCGGCGGGGCGGCCGGTACAGCTCAGGCTCACCAGCGATACGGTGATGCAATCCCTGCTGTTGCCGCGCCTGGGCGGCCAGATCTACGCCATGGCCGGCATGCAGACCCAGCGCTATCTGCAGATTCCGGCGCCCGGCCAATTCGAGGGCCGCAACGCCCAGTACAGCGGCGAGGGCTTCCAGGACCAGCATTTCCCGATCCGGGTGCTGGATGCGAAGGACTTCCAGGCCTGGACCGAGAACGGCACTCAGGCCCGCGAAGCCCTGGACTGCGCCCATTACCAGGTGCTGGCGCGCCCCGGCACCCTGGAGCAGGCCGCCCGGTTGCGCCTGACCCAACCCGCCCTCTTCGCCTGGGTGCTGGCCCGCTATCGCCAGCATCCGGTACCCGCCTGCGACACCTTCCAGAGAGCCACCCATGACTGAATCCTCGGCCCTCTGGCAGTTCCTGTTCGGCCGCCTGGGTTATGACGCCCTGCCCTTCTACAGCCTGATCGCCACCTGCGGCGCCAGCGTGGTGATCCTCGGCGCCCTCGCCGCCGCCGGGGCGATCACCTGGCTCGGCAAGTGGCGCTATCTCTGGCGGGAATGGTTCACCAGCCTGGACCACAAGCGCATCGGCATCCTGTATGTGGTGCTGGCCCTGGTCATGTTCAGCCGCGGCGTAGTGGAAGGCGTGATGATGCGCACCCAGCAGGCCCTGGCCATCGATGCGCCGGGCTATCTGCCACCGGAGCACTTCGGCCAGCTGTTCAGCACCCACGGCACCATCATGGTGTTCTTCGTCGCCATGCCCTTTCTCACCGGGCTGATCAACTTCGTCATGCCGCTGCAGATCGGCGCTCGCGACGTGCGCTTTCCGCTGCTCAACGCCATCAGCCTCTGGCTGACCGTGGCCGGTGCCGCCCTGGTGATGGTCTCGCTGGTGCTGGGGCGTTTTTCCACCGGTGGCTGGAGCGGCTACCCGCCCTATACCGGCGTCCAATACCAGCCCGGCGTCGGCCCGGACTACTGGATCTGGGCGCTGACCCTGAGCTCCCTGGGCAGCACCCTCACCGGCCTCAACTTCGCGGTCACCCTCTACAAGGAAAGAGCGCCGGGGATGCGCCTGTTCCAGATGTCGCTGTTCAGCTGGACAGCGCTGTGCACCAGCATCCTGATGATCTTCGCCATGCCGCCGCTGACCGTGGCCACCCTGCTGCTGGCCCTGGACCGCTACCTGGACTTCCATTTCTTCACCAATACCCAGGGCGGCAACCTGATGAACTACATCAACCTCTTCTGGCTGTTCGGCCACCCGGAGGTGTACATCCTGATCCTGCCGGCCTTCGGGGTGTTCTCCGAGGTCTTCGCCACCTTCTCCACCAAGCGGCTCTATGGCTATCACTCGCTGGTCTGGGCCACCCTGGTGATCGCCGTGCTGTCCTTTACCGTCTGGCTGCACCACTTCTTCACCATGGGCCAGAGCCCGAAGATCAATGCCGCCTTCGGCATCGCCACCATGCTCATCGGCATCCCCACCGGGGTGAAGATCTACGACTGGATGGCGACCATGTTCCGCGGCCGCATCCGCCTGACCACGCCGCTGATCTATGCGGTGATGTTCATCATGCTGTTCGTCATCGGCGGCCTCACCGGCATCACCCTGGCCACGCCGCCGGTGGACTACCAGGTGCACAACACCGTCTACCTGGTCGCCCACTTCCACAACATGCTGATCCCCGGAATGCTGTTCGGCATGCTGGCGGGCTATCACTTCTGGTTTCCCAAGGCCTTCGGCTTTCGCCTCGACGAGCGCTGGGGCCGCATCGCTGCCCTGAATTTCGGCCTGGGCTTCATCCTCGCCTTCATGCCGTTGTACGTGCTGGGTGTCTCCGGCCTGCCGCGGCGCAGCCAGGCCATCCACAACCCCGATTTCGCCCCGCTGCTGTGGGTCGCCGAACTCGGCGCTATGGTGCTGCTGGCCGCCACGGCCAGCCTGGTGATCCAGCTGGTGGTGAGCATCCGCCGCCGCGACGGTGCGCGGGTACCGGCGGGCGACCCCTGGAACGGCCGCACTCTGGAATGGGCGGTCGCCGCGCCGCCGCCGGAGTACAACTTCGCCGTGCCGCTGCCGATCAACGACCGCGATCCCTTCACCTGGCTCAAGGAACACGGCCTGGCCTACGACCGGCCGCGCACCTATGCCGACATCGTCCTGCCGAAGAACAGTGCCGTCCCGGCCATCGTCGGCGCGGCGGGCTTCGCCTGCGCCTTCGGCCTGGTCTGGCATATCGGCTGGATGGCGGTACTGGGCCTGCTGGTAGCCTGGGGCGCAGTGATCGCCCGCAGTTTCCAGCGCGATACCGAGCGACTGATCTCGGCGGCGGACATCCGGCGCGAACACGAGGCCTGGCTGGATGAGGTCGCCGCGACGCGGGCGGTCAACCGTGACGAGGAAACCGGGCCGAGCAATCGCGGCCTGGCGGAGCTGGGGCCATGAGTCCGCGCGATATGAACCACGCCGGCCTCAACGTCGGCGCCACCGACCACGCCACCCACGCCGAGGCCGAGTACTCGCTGTTCGGCTTCTGGATCTTCCTGATGAGTGACGCCCTGGTGTTCGCGCTGCTGTTCGCGATCTACGCGACGCTGCAGCACGCCACTGCCGGGGGACCGGTCGCCCGGGACGTCTTCGAGATCGGTAGCGTGACCCTGCAGACCCTGGCGCTGCTGGCCAGCAGCTTCACCTACGGCCTGGCGTCACTGGCGATGAAGTACCACGAGGGTCGCCTGCGGCCCCTGGTGATCTGGCTGCTGGTGACCCTGGCCCTGGGCCTGGTCTTTCTCGGCCTGGAACTGCACGACTTCCTCGGCATGGCGGACCAGGGCGCCCTGCCCCAGCGCAGCGCCTTTCTCTCGGCCTTCTTCGCCCTGGTGTGCATGCACGGCGTCCACGTCGCCAGTGGCTGTCTGTGGCTGGTGGTGATGCTGGTGCAGCTCAAGGTGTTCGGCCTGGATACGTCGGTGAAGACCCGGCTGATGCGCCTGGGCCTGTTCTGGCATTTTCTCGATATCGTCTGGGTGGCCATCCTCTCGGTGGTCTACCTGCAGGGGCTGCTGCCATGAAGCGGGATGACTATCGTCGGGAGCTGACGAGCTATGTGATCGGCCTGGGATTGGCCGTGACGCTGAGCCTGGTCCCCATCGGCCTGGTGCTTTTCCCGACCTGGCCACGGGGGACGACCCTGGCCATCGTCTTCGGCCTGGGCCTGCTGCAGATCCTGGTACACCTGCGCTGCTTCCTGCACGTCAGCCTGGGCCGCTCGCACCGCCACGACCTCTATCTGCTGCTGTTCACCAGCCTGATCCTGGTGCTGATGGTGGTGGGCAGCCTGGTGGTGCTGGGTGATCTGCAGCACCGCATGCATTGATCGGCTTGCCGCCCAGGTGCGCGGCAAGCCGATCTCTTTGCACCTTAGAACCTGTTCACGATCTCGCGAGCTAGAGACAAACAAGGCGAAAATGCCTGAGGAAGCGGAGTTTACGAGTGGTAAATGAGCATTCCGAAGGCATTTTCAACGCCGTTTGGCCGACGCGCAGCAGATCGTGAAAAGGTTCTTACTGGGTGCGCGTCACCCGCCAGACGGTATTGGCCAGGTCGTCGGCGATGATGACGCCGCCGCGCTGATCCACCGCCACCCCGACCGGTCGGCCGCGGGTCTTGCCATCGTCGCCGAAGAATCCGGTGGCGAAGTCGATGGGCTCGCCGGCCGGACGTCCCTGCTGGAAGGGCACGAAGACCACCCGGTAGCCTACCGGCTTGTCGCGGTTCCAGCTGCCGTGTTCACCGACGAAGACCCCATCGGTGAATTGCCCGCCCACCGCCGCGGTGGAAAAGGCCACGCCCAGGGCAGCGACATGGGAGCCCAGGCTGTAGTCGGGCTTGATGGCCGCGGCCACCTTGGCCGGGTCCTGCGGCTGGGCGCGGGTATCGACGTTCTGCCCCCAGTAGCTGTAGGGCCAGCCGTAGAAGCCCCCTTCGCGGATGGAGGTCAGGTAATCCGGCACCAGGTCCGGGCCGATTTCGTCGCGCTCGTTGGCCACCGCCCACAGCTGGCCGCTACCGGGCTGCATGGCCAGGGCCGTGGGGTTGCGCACCCCGGTGGCGTAGGTCTTGTGGGCGCCGCTCTGGGCATCGATCTGCCAGATCACCGCGCGATCCACCTCCACCTCCATGCCGCGCTCGCCGACGTTGCTGTTGGAGCCGATGCCCACGTACAGATAACGGCCATCGGGGCTGACGGTGAGCGCCTTGGTCCAGTGGTGGTTGATCGCCGCCGGCAGGTCCACCAGCTTGTCGGGCGCGGCGCTGGCCTGGGTCTGACCATCCTGGTAGGGGAAACTCACCAGGGCATCCTGGTTGGCCACGTAGATGCGGCCATTGGCGAAGGCCAGGCCATAGGGCGCGTTGAGATTCTCGGCGAACACCGTCTTGAGTTCGTATTTGCCGTCGCCGTCGGCGTCGCGCAGCAGGGTCAGGCGATTGCCGCCCTTCACCTGGGTGTTGCCCTGGGCCTTGATGTAGCCGGCGATGACGTCCTTGGGCTTCAGCTTGGGCGCGTTCCCACCACGGCCCTCGGCCACCAGGATGTCGCCATTGGGCAGCACCAGCATCTGCCGCGGAATGCGCAGGTCGGTAGCGATGGCGGTGATGGTGTAGCCCTGGGGCACGGTGGGCGTGCGATCGCCCCAGGGGGCCGGTTCGGCGATTTTCATGCTCGGCAAGAGGCCGCGCTGGGGTTCGGGCAGCTTGGGATCGGGGCCGCGGGCCTGGGTGTCGGCGCCACCCTCGTTGCCGCAGGCGGCCAGCAGCACGGCCAGACCGAGGATGCTCAAGGCTCTTGGAGTGCTCATCGGACTACCTCCGAACGCAGGTTGGACAGACCGATCCAGGCAGCCACCAGGCTCAGCACCGAGACCACTACCGAGAGGATCAGCCCAGCAGGCATTACCGCCCAGGCATCCTTGGCGTGTTCGAAGGCGTTGACCAGCCCCAGCACCCAGGCCAGCAGCAGCAGGAGAAAATAGGCCGCCGGCCGGCGACCGCGGAAACGCGCGCCGAACAGATTGCCCAGGGCGAACAGCAACGCCAGGCCGGAGAGCAACAGCGCCCCGGCGATCAGCCAGGCGGCGAAGTTGGCCCACTGGATCTGGTAGGTCTGGTAGTAGGCGATGTCGCTGATCAGCGCACCGATGAACAGCGGGATGGAACCGGCCAGCAACAGCGCATGCAGCGGGCCGGGCCGAACGGGATAGGAACGATGAGCAGCTACGGTCACGGACGACTCCTTTTCATGACGGGCGCCGCGGGCCATACAGCCAGCGCGGCGAGAAGGACGCACTGAAAGGGATTGCCCACGCGCCGGGTTAGTTCAGCCGTTTCGCCTGGCGGACACCTCTTGCAAAAGACTGGCTGGCGGTCGGGCCATTCGTGATAAAAGTCAGTTTTATTACAAGACAGCTTGCCCATGGTCAGCATCCATCCCGTCGACCGCGACTCCCGGCGGGCGGCGATCGTTCTCGCGCTCTGCTTGCCCAGCGACGTCCTGCTCTATCTCATCCTGCCGATGAATGCCGAGGCCTTCGGCATCGGCCTGACCGAAGCCGGCATACTGCTCGCCGCCAATCGCCTGGTGCGCATCTTCGGCTACCGCTACGTGGTACAGGGCTATGCCCGCTTCGGCGACCGCCACAGCCTCATGCTCGCCGCCGGGGTGGCAGCGCTGTGCGCCCTGGGCAACGCGACACTCTCGGGCTTCTGGTGGCTGATCCTGCTGCGGCTGGCCTGGGGCCTGTGCTTCGCGGTGCTCAACCTCTCCACCCAGGTACTGGCCACCGCCGAGCCAGGCGGCGCCGCACGCCGCTCGGGTACCTCTCGCGCCCTGATCGCCATCGGCCCCATGCTGGCGCTGCCCCTAGGCGCCTGGATCACCCTGCACTTCGGTCCGCGGTTGATCTTCCTCCTGCTCGCCGGCTTCTGCCTGATGGGCCTGCTGGTGGCCAGCCGGCTGCCGACGCAGCCCCATCGACTCGCCAGCACGGGTCGGCGTTTCCGATGGCCCGACCGTATCGCCATCTGGTCCTTCATCGAGGGCGTTGCCCTGGATGGCCTGTTCATCTTCGGTCTCTCGGTCTTCGCCCAGGCCGCCCTCGGTGGCAACGCGGTGCTGATCGCCGGGCTGCTGATGGCCCTGCGCTACGCCTCGGAGATGAGCCTGAGTCCCCTGGGTGGCTGGGCCGCCGAGCGCTACGGTGCGGCGGCCATGCTGGTGGCCTTTTCTGCTCTCACGGCCCTGGCACTGAGCGCCTTCGGCTGGCACTGGTTGGTGCTAGGGGGCGGCAGCGTGCTGATCCTGCGGGCACTGCAGCTGCCGCTGGTGGTGACCCTCGTAGCGGCGCGTCATCCTGGCCAGGCACGGGTGCAGGCGCTGGCCGCCAATGCCGTCTGGCGCGACGTGGGAGCGGGCCTCGGTCCGTTGCTGGCCGGTGTCCTGCTGCCGCTGCTGTCACCCGCCTGGGTCTATCCGCTCGCCGGTCTCGCCATCCTGGCCAGTGCCCTGGCCTGTCGGCAGATCGCGCGGACGCCGGCGTAGATACCAGCGCCGCGCGTTCCGGACTAGGGTCTGTACGAAAAATGCCTGCCCTCGGTGATGCTTCGTTGAAAAAGGCCTGGGTCGCCAGCCCGGTCGGAATGCTCATTTACCACTCGTAAACCCGAGCGCGGGTCCGATCCGCTTCCTCAGCCTTTTTCGCCTCGCCTAACCGTCGCTCGGCGACTTGTCGTACAGAACCTAGGCTCTGTACGAAAAATACTGGCGCAGACAGCGCAGCGTGCAAGCGAGCGTGACCATCGCCGCGAAACTTTTTGCCAGCTTGTCGTAGCGAGTGCCGATCCTGCGACTCTCCTTCAGCCAGCCGAACATC
>NZ_LNUP01000003.1 GCF_001512295.1 Pseudomonas sp. EpS/L25
CCGAGGGCCTTGTACAGGGTGACCTCGCTGTTGAGCTGGTTGAGGCGGTCGGTGATCAGCTGCTGCTGGGCGCTGTACAGCGAGCGCTGGGCGTCGAGCACCGTGAGGTAGTTGTCGATGCCCTGGCGATAGCGCAGGTTGGCCAGGTCGTAGTACTCCTGGCTGGCCTGCACCAGGTCCTGCTGGGCCTTGAGCTGGTCGTCGTAGGTGCCCTTCGCGGCCAGGGCATCGGCCACTTCGCGGAAGGCGGTCTGGATCGACTTCTCGTAGGTGGCGACGTTGATGTCCTTCTGGATCTTGGCCGCATCCAGGCTGGCCTTGAGGCTGCCGGCGGTGAAGATGGGGATGTTGATGCTCGGCGAGAAGGTCCAGTAGCCGGAGCCGGCGTCGAACAGGCCGTTCAGGTCGCGACTGGCCGTGCCGCCCTGGGCGGTCAGGCTGATGCGCGGGAAGAAGGCTGCCCGTGCCGCGCCGATGTTGGCGTTGGCCGCGCGCAGTTGCAGTTCGGACTGGAGGATGTCCGGGCGCTTCTGCAGCAGGTCCGACGGCAGGTTGGCCGGCAGGTCGGCGAGCAGATCGTTCCCATCCAGGCCCTTGCCTTGCGGCAGGTCCGCCGGGATCGAGGTGCCCAACAACAGGGTCAGGGCGTTGCGATCCTGGGCCACCTGGCGAGTGTACTGGGCCAGGTTCGCCCGCGCCCCTTCCAGGGCGGTACGCGACTGGCGCAGGTCCAGGCCACTGGCCACGCCGTTCTCCACGGTCTGGCGGGTCAGGTCGTAGGAGCGCTGGTAGGCGGCGAGGGTCTCGCGGGTCAGCTGCAGCATGCGCTGGTCGGTGAGCCAGGCGTAGTAGGCGTTGGCCACTTGCGAGACCAGCGAGATCTGGGTGCTGCGGCGCCCTTCGCTGGTGGCGAAGTAGTTGAGCAGTGCCTGCTCGCTGAGGCTGCGCAGACGACCGAACAGGTCCAGCTCATAGGAGGTGAAGCCCAGGGTGACGCTGTACTGGCTGCTGATGCTGCCACCCCCGCCACCCCCGGCGTTGCCGCCATTGCCCGCCAGCAGTTGCTGGATGGCAGCGGTCTGGCTCAGGTCTTCCGGCGTCCGGGTCCGGGTACCAGTACCCGTAACCCCGATGTCGGGAAACAGCTCGGCGCGCTGCACGCGATATTGCGCCTGGTAGAGGCGTACGTTCAGCGCGGCCTGGCGCAGGTCGCGGTTGTTGTCCAGCGACAGCTGGATCAGCCGCTGCAGCGTCGGGTCGCGATAGAAATCGCGCCAGCCGATGTCGGCCGCCTGCTGGTCGCGATTGACCGTCAGGGCATCGTAGGCCTGGCCATGGGGCCAGGCGTTCTCCACCGGCGCATTGGGCCGCTGGTAGTCGGGGATCAGGCTGCAGCCGGAGACGGCCAGCATGCCCACGATCACCGCCAAGACAGACTTCTTCATATCAGTGTCCTTCCTTGCCATGGGCTTCCTGGTCCTTGGTGGCCTTGTCCTTGAACAGGCTGCTGACCACCACGTAGAACATGGGAATCCAGAAGATCGCCAGCACCGTGGCGGTGAGCATGCCGCCGATCACGCCGGTACCGACCGCGTGCTGGCTGCCGGAGCTGGCGCCCGAGGACACCGCCAGGGGCACCACGCCCAGGATGAAGGCCATGGAGGTCATGATGATGGGGCGCAAGCGCATGCGCGAGGCTTCCACCGCCGCATCGACGATGTTCTTGCCGCCCTCGTGCAGCTCCTTGGCGAATTCCACGATCAGGATGGCGTTCTTCGCCGCGAGGCCAATGGTGGTGAGTAGACCGACCTGGAAGAACACGTCGTTGGCGAGGCCGCGGAAATAGGTGGCCAACAGCGCACCGATGACGCCCAGTGGCACGACCAGGAGCACCGCGATCGGAATCGACCAACTCTCGTACAGCGCCGCCAGGCAAAGGAACACCACCAGCATCGACAAGGCATAGAGCGCCGGTGCCTGGGAGCCCGACAGCCGCTCCTCGTAGGACAGACCGGTCCAGGCGATACCCACGCCCTGCGGCAGCTCCTTGGCCATGCGCTCGATCTCGGCCATGGCATCACCGGTACTGTAGCCAGGCGCGGCGGATCCCAGGATCTCCAGAGAGGAGATGCCGTTGTAGCGCTCCAGCTTGGGCGAGCCATAGACCCACTCGCCGCGGGCGAAGGCCGATACCGGCACCATGTCGCCAGCGCTGTTGCGCACATACCACTTGTTGAAGTCCTCGGGATTCATCCGCGCGCTGGCTTCGCCCTGCATGTACACCTTCTTCACCCGACCACGGTCGATGAAGTCGTTGATGTAACTGGAGGCCCAGCCGCTGGACAGCGTCTGATTGACATCGCTCTGCGACAAACCGAGCGCCCGCACCTTTTCGTCGTCGACGATGAGCTTGAACTGCGGCTCGTCGTTGAGACCATTGGGCCGGGTCTGCATCAGCTTGGGATTCTGCGCAGCCATGCCGAGCAACTGATTGCGCGCGGCCATGAGCGCCTCGTGGCCAATGCCGCCGTTGTCCTGCAGATAGAAGTCGAA
>NZ_LNUP01000004.1 GCF_001512295.1 Pseudomonas sp. EpS/L25
GTAGGCGCTCGAGAACTCGATCAAAGGTGCCGTCATCTCGCCAGTCACGAAACCGCTGATACACCGTCGACCAGGGGCCGAACCGCTCTGGCAGGTCGCGCCAGGCAGCACCTGAACACAGGATCCAGAAGATGCCATTGAGCATCAGCCGGTCATCACTGCGTGGCCGCCCCCTCTTCTGCTCAGGCGAAACAACATCTGCAATCAGCTCCCACGCTTCATCCGGGAGTTCGTAACGCTTTGCCATGCGGCCCTCCAGCCCCTCATGGTGCCAATTCTACTCGCTCGGATTTTTCGTACAGAGCCTAGTATTTGACGAGGATACTGGCACCGTTGTTTTTAGACGCAACGGGATGAATGCAGGTTGAAGCGCCGCGCTTTTCTGCGTGTGCACTCGCATCCATTTGTAGACGAGGTTTGCGTTGAGGCTGTGGCTGAGGGCTAGGCTGGCGATTGAGACGCCGGGCTGGACACACTCTTAGATGACCTGGGCTTTGAATACGAACGGCGTCTTGGCTGCATGAAATACCCGCCTAAAAGAGCTAGAACTGGTGTCCACCTAAACTTATGTGCACGCCATGTCCTGACTTTTCCGAATTGGGCAGATGACTTGGCCGGACGCATACTGATAGACGTGGGGAACCTATGGTGATGCAGGTCAGATTGCCAAGGCTTCCATCGCCCAGCGACCAGATAGGCTGGTATGGGGTTCTGATAGGCCACACGTGACCGAAAGGGACAGGCTGCCAGCGATGCTCAGCTGGCAGATCTGCTACTGGAGTGGGCACCATCCGAAGTGGAGCGGAATCGCATCCTGCGCGAATGCTCTGGGTCTCTATGATTTTCCGAGCTGACACTGAGACATAGTCTGATCGGCCATTCCATCTTTCTCAAGGAGTCCCTCATCAGACTCAGCTCGGAGAATTTTTGAGACTCAGCGACTGCGCTGACCATGAGCGTTGTTTAGAGATACTTCTCCAACCAGCTCTGCTTATCTCTCCCACTGGCGATCTCTGCTTGGATCGCAAGCTCCATCTCGTTGGTTCTACGAGCTAGAGCGAGGATCTCCGATGCTTGATCCTGGGCGAAACTCACGACCCCATCCTCATCTCCGATAATGATGTCACCTGGGTTAATGATTTGCCCACCAATGGTCACCGGGACATTAATTTCCCCAGGGCCTGATTTGTACGGGCCTCGATGGGTCACGCCGCAGGCGTACAGAGGCGTCGACGCAAAAGCCGCGACATCACGGATCGCGCCATTCACGATGTAACCGACGCAGCCCTTGGAGTCAGCGTAAAGCTTGATCAGCTCGCCGAGCACCGCGTTGGTCGTGTCGCCTTGAGCATCGATGACCAGGATGTGTCCGGGTTGGATCATAGGCAGCGCTTTGTAGATGAAAAGGTTGTCGCCGGGGCGCGTTTTTATGGTCAATGCCGTACCCACCAGTTTGCCCCGGTGGTTATAGCGCGTTAGGCCGTTTACCCCAATATGACGTGAAAGGTTGTCGCTGATGTGCGGCGTGACGACGGATTGAAATGCTTCAGCGATTTCAGCGCTCACGGGGGGCACCGCTGGGTTGATCCGTAGACCTGGCAAGGACATAGGGAAGCTCTCCTGACGAAATGTTAGAGGGCCAGGCGTTGTAGGCGCCTGGCTGAGGCGAAGGACAATCAGTTGGCAGAGGTGGTGGATTGCGGTTCTTCAAGCCCTAGGGGTTCGGCAATCGTGAGCAAGATCACGAAGCTGAAGAGCGAGCTGATAGCCATGAACATGAAGACGTAGTTCCAGCCCAGGCTATCGAGTAGCAGTCCCGTGATGAATGGCGTAGCCGCTCCACCAAGCTGCCCACCCATGTTTACTACCGCACTGGAAATAGGAAATTTGCTCTTCGAGGCCAGGGCCATCGGATAGACCATGTAGGAGGAGTAGCCAACAGAGAGCAGGACACCTGTTAAGAGCAGAAGCAGGCCGTACTGGAGTGGGTCAGCCGGTGAGTTGATCAACAGGTACATCATCCCAGCGGTCGCAAGCGCCGACAGCATCATTCCTGGTTTACGGCGCTTCCGGAGAACACGGTCTGACAGGAAACCGCCGAGCACGTTGCCAATCACAGCGCCTACCCAAGGGGCTGCGGAAACCAAACCCATGTTCACGAGGGAGTAGTTTTTAACCGTTATCAGGTATGTAGGAATCCAAGCCAGTAAGACGCTGGAAATACCCAGTTGGAAGCAGTAGCCAAGTGCACACCCCCATATGTTCCAAGAGGTAAAGATTTTGCGGTTGGTGTCCAGTTCCGGAACGCGCCGGGCACGGATAAAACGGTCGAGAGTCTTGAAGTTTCGAGCTGGACGGGTGGGCGCCTGCGTTTCTGTTCTCGGCTGCGAAGAATCCGCAGTGATGTAGTCGAGTTCGGCTTTGTTGACGAAGCGGCTTTGGTTAGGGTGATCGGTTACCAGCCAGTACCATGCGAAAGCGAGGATGATGCCGGGAATCGCGAAGAAGTAGAAAATTTCACGCCATCCCCACACTGCAATAATCACGGCGCAGATGGGAGGCACGATGACCGGGCCGAATTTCACCGCTGACAGGAATATTCCAGTGGCGGTGCCTTTCTCTTTCGCTGGAAACCAGTTGTTGATTGTGGTGGTCATGCCGATTGGTAGGGGCCCCTCCGCGATACCGAGACCTACTCGGTAAAGCTTCAAGGCGACAATGCTATGGATTGTCCCGATTAGGCCTGTAAACACTGAAGTCGCGATCATCGCAGCTGGTAATATTTTCCGTACACCGAAACGACTTGAGGCAAACCCGGAAGGCAACTGAGCAAGCGCGTAGGCAAGTAGAAACAGACTGATGAGCGCGCCGGCCTCGGTGTTGCTCATCTCGAACTCTTTGCGAATGAACGGCAAGGCTACGCCGATGTTCGCGCGATCTGCGGCGGCGATTGTGTAGACAAGAAATATCATGCCGACGACCACCCAGCGGAATTTGCTAGGCTTTTCGTCTTTTGGCGAACCAAGGTGGGATCGGGACATAGCGGTTGTACCAGTAATTGTTTTTGTTAACTGGGATTTTGGTAGCTATGGCAAGGTGGAAAAAAGCGATTTTTTTGAATGCGGTTTATTCGAAAAAAGGAATATTTCGTGAGGGGTAGCGCACTGATCTGCCTAGAGGAGCGTAACCGGCGCGTGAAATTCGATGCATTGGCTGGCGATATGGCGGCACTGCTCAATCAATGGTCGGTTGTCATCTCGTCTCCATTGAAAGGTGTATGAGAGAGGACGAAGAGCCGGGAATCGGGGCAATTCTACCAGTAAGCCGCGCGCGACCAGCGACAGCGCCCACGCTTTGGGAAGAAAGCCGACCCCGAGCCCTTGGACGATTAATCCGGCTGTGGCACCCCAGTTTTCACAAGGAAGTAAGCGTCTCGGGCTGATGTGCTGATCAGCCAGCCAGTCGTCGAGAATCCGGACGGTGCCTGCGGTAGCTGGCAGGCTGATAAGTACCGTTTCGACTAGGTTCTCAGGTTGTAGCGTGCTGACGTCGGTCGAGGCCAGCAGATCAGGACGACTCACCCACACGAACTCCGCTTGGCCGATGATCTGGGAGGAGATGCTGGTTCTCGTGGAGGGGCCCGCGATAAGCGCGAAGTCTAATTCCCCCTCGGCTAAACGCTCCTCAATCGTCTGCCCAACTCCTACGCTTGGCTCGACCAACAACTGGGGATGCGCCTGCTGCAGTTTCTCCACCATGCGTGGTAGCCAAGTAAGTCCTGTGAGCTCCCCCACCCCAAATCGGCAGCGGCCTTCAAGGGCTGAGTTGCTTTTGGCCAGGGAAAGGAATCGCCCTGCGTGAGAAAGCAGGTCTCTTGCATGTGGCACCAGCTGCTGGCCTGCAGCTGTGAGCGCTGCTGCCCGACCGCTACGATTGAACAGCTCTGCGTTTAAAGAGGCCTCAAGCTCAGAGATTCTTTTTGAAAGGGAGGAAACGGAGATGTTTAGCCTACTGGCTGCAACAGCGAAGCTTGCGCAAGTCGCTGCTAAGTAAAACGCTTCCAACTGTTTGAGGGTCATGATGATCTAACTTCGAAAAAAGCGAAGCCAAGATTATAATTTTATTCGCTTTAGGGTGCCAGTCCATTTGTTTATGGTATCGATACTAGGCCCCACAACGAGAAGAGACAGAACCATGCAACGCGTACTGCGCCAATGTCTTTCGCTGCACGATTTTGAAAGAATCGCCCGCCGAAAGCTGCCCAAACCGTTATACGCATACGTATCCGGTGCCGTAGAGGACGAGGCGTCGGTCACCGATAACCGCACTTGTTATCAGGATTACAGTTTTTTACCCAGCGCATTGGTAAATGTTTCGAAGGTCAATATCGGCGTCGATCTCGATGGCCTATCGTTCGCGGCACCGATTGGCATTGCGCCTATGGGTATCGCCGCGATCACCAGCTACCGAGGTGATGTGACAATGGCCTGCGCTGCTGCGGCGGCGAATGTACCGTGCATCATGAGCGGCTCATCGCTGATTCGCCTTGAGGAGGTCATGGAGGCTGCACCAGGAACATGGTTTCAAGCGTACCTCCCAGGTGACGACTCCCAAATCAACGCGTTGATAGACAGAGTTGCCGCCGCAAAGGTCGAAACCTTGGTATTGACGGTGGACACTCCGGTTGCCGCTAATCGCGAGAACAACGTCCGCGCAGGCTTCTCAACGCCGTTGAGGCCAAGCCTGAAGCTGGCGTTTGAAGGCATCACTCACCCCGAATGGTTGTGCCGCACTTTTTTGAAGACGTTGGTGAAACACGGCATGCCGCACTTTGAGAATAACTACGCAACCCGTGGTACTCCCATCGTTGCAAAGAACGTTCTCCGGGACTTCTCTGATCGGGGACATTTGAGCTGGGATCATGTGCGAGCGATTCGCAGCCGATGGAAGGGCCGCTTGATCATTAAGGGCATTCTGAACCCAGCTGACGCAGTCAAAGCTATCGCGGTAGGTGCTGAAGGGATCATCGTATCCAACCATGGCGGGCGGCAGCTGGACGGGAGCGTTGCACCTCTGCGAATTCTGCCTCGTATCATCGAAGCAGTTCCTGAAAGCTTGGTTATGCTCGATAGCGGGATCAGGCGCGGTACTGACGTTATGAAGGCTATGGCCTTGGGAGCGAAGGCGGTGTTCATTGGCCGGCCATTCAACTATGCAGCAACGGTGGCAGGCGAAGAGGGGGTAGCACATGCCATCAAGCTGGTTTGTGACGAACTCAGGCGTGACATGGGTCTGCTTGGCGTGACGGAGGTCACAGCGCTCTGCCTGTCGCACCTCTTCCAGAAAGGGCCGATGCGTTGCGATTGATCCAAAAAGGTATTCGTCCATGGTTCCAGCGTTCTCAATAAAAGGGCCGCCACATCTCTGTAGCGGCCCTCGACACTGAGCTCCGTCAGAACAGTGCCATCCCCTGTCAGCGGTTCAATCGCTACAGTGCCATCCCCTGTCAGCGGTTCAATCGCTCAAACACGCTAAACAGCACGGAATCACAGCACTGAGTGATTCCGTAGGACTCGATCAAGCTGTTACTTGTCGGTTGAGACCTGGGCGGGGTGACCAGTTGCGTCCTCTTGAAGCTTAAAATTTTCCTGAGTGCCCCCCTGCTTGCTTTCCCATTTAGCAATTACCAGCGGGGCGAGCGCGTTGCCCAGTACGTTCAGCGTTGTGGTGCCCATGTCCATGATACGGTAGACACCGGCGATGAAGGCGATGCCTTCGAGTGGCAGGCCCGCACTCGCCAAGGTCGCTGACAGGATCACAAACATGAAACCAGGAACGCCAGCGGCTCCTTTTGAGGTAAGCACCATGGTGACAACCAGAAGTGCCTGCTGTGTCAGATCCAGTTCAATTCCGTACAGCTGGGCGACGAAGAGCGTCCCGATGCCCAGGAAGAGGGATGCGCCATCAAGGTTGAAGGAATAACCCACTGGTACCACGAAGCTGATCAGTTGCCGAGGCGCACCGAACTTCTCAAGCTTGTCCATTAGCTGTGGCATTACCGCAGCGGAACTGGCAGTAGAAAAGGCGAGAACGAGTTCGTCCTTGATGTGTTTGATCAGAGCAATCAGGTTGATGCCTGCAAGCTTTGCAATCGTCCCGAGCACAAACACTGCGAAGAGAACATAGGCTAGGTAGGTGACAACGATCAGTTTCCCCAGAGGAAGCAGTGAAGAGAAGCCGAAGTTGGCGACTGTCACGGCAATCATCCCGAAGACGCCAATAGGCGAGTAGGCCATAACCATCGAGGTTACCCGGAACATGGCGTCACTGACCCCACGGAAAACATCCAGCACCGGTTTCTTGCGCTCTTGAGGCAGGCTCGACAATCCCAAACCAAACATCACAGCGAAGAACAGGATAGGCAGCAGGTTTCCGGTCGCCATCGCATTAACAATGTTGTCCGGCACGATCCCGAGAAGTAGGCCAGCTACGCCATGGCTGCTGGAGCCAGAGCTTGGGAGGTTGACGCTCACGGCCTTGAGGCTATTAAGGTCTGTCCCCGCCCCCGGTTGCAAGACGTTGCCGATAACCAATCCGAAAATGATCGCCGTCGTGGTTACGCAGAAGAAGTACAGCAGTGTCTTGGCACCCGTCCTCCCTAGGGCCTTACCATCGCCGTGGCCAGCTACGCCGACCACCATGCAGCAGAAAACGATTGGGACGACGATCATTTTCATCAATTTGATGAAGAGGTCACCAGCGGGTTGTAGGATGTTATCGACCAACCAGGGTCGAGCGTCCGGGTAATGGTTAAGGATGGCGCCTACGATGATGCCGGCAACGAGGCCGATAAGAATTTGAGCAACGAGTGGAATTCTTGGCTTATGCATGTCCGTCTCACAGATTAAGCGGCAGGATCTTTTTGTAAGTAACCTGAGCGCCTCCCTGCACTCATAATTGTAGTTATGGGTAACGCTTAGGACAGGCACTCACACGCTTTGCGAAGCCGTGCACATCCTTCCTGGATAACCTGTTCGCCACTGGCAAATGACAAGCGGACGTAAGGGCTAATGCCGTATGCCTCGCCCAATACGGTGGCGACGCCGGCATCTTCAAGCCAGAAGCGCACGACGTCCGCCTCCGTTGAGAGCAGCGATCCACTTGGGATTTTCTTGCCAAGGAGCCCTTCAACGTTCACGAACACGTAGAAGGCGCCGTCGGGTGAGGTGAACGAAAGGCCTGGCACTTCACTGAGCAAACCGGTCATCAGGTCGCGCCGTGCTTCATAGAGGCTGGCCATTGCTTTGACCGGGGTCTGGTCACCTGCAAAAGCGGCAACTGCTGCAGCTTGGCTGATCGAGCTCGGGCAGGTCGTGCTTTGCGAAAGCAATTTGCCAATGGCAGCGATCAACCACTTCGGGCCAGCGCCAAAGCCCAGCCGCCATCCGGTCATGGCGTAACCTTTCGACGCACCATTGATGATCAGAATACGATCTTTGAGATCAGGGGCTGCAGTGACGAATGAAATGTGGCTCCTGCCGCCGTAGACAAAGTGCTCATAGATCTCGTCCGACATCATCAGGACGTGCGGGTGATCGCGAAGGACTTGAGCGATGGCTTTGAGCTCATCAAGGGTATAAACCGCACCGCTGGGATTGTTCGGGCTGTTGAGAATGAGCCATTTCGTTTTCGGTGTAATCGCCTGATCAAGCTCCGCTGCGGTCAGCTTAAAGCCGTTTTCCTCACGACCTTGAATGACTACCGGGGTACCACCGCTGAGTTTGGTGATGTCCGGATAGGACACCCAGTAAGGGGTATGTACGATGACCTCGTCACCTGGATTCAAGGTGGCCGCTAAGGCTTCAAAGATGATCTGCTTGCCGCCCGTGCCGGCGACAACCTCATCGACGGAGTAGTCCAGGCCGTTGTCCCGTGACAGCTTGGTCACAATGGCCTCGCGAAGAGCGGGAGTGCCCAGAGTGCTCGTGTAATGAGTATCGCCACTGGCCATCGCTTTCGATGCAGCGTCTAAGATATGCGCGGGGGTGTCGAGATCAGGTTCACCGACAGTGAAATTCACTATGTCGCGGCCCTCAGCCCGCAGCTTTGCGACCAGAGCATTCGCAGCAATGCTAGGCTCTGTACGAAAAATCCGAGCGAGTAGAATTGGCACCATGAGGGGCTGGAGGGCCGCATGGCAAAGCGTTACGAACTCCCGGATGAAGCGTGGGAGCTGATTGCAGATGTTGTTTCGCCTGAGCAGAAGAGGGGGCGGCCACGCAGTGATGACCGGCTGATGCTCAATGGCATCTTCTGGATCCTGTGTTCAGGTGCTGCCTGGCGCGACCTGCCAGAGCGGTTCGGCCCCTGGTCGACGGTGTATCAGCGGTTTCGTGACTGGCGAGATGACGGCACCTTTGATCGAGTTCTCGAGCGCCTAC
>NZ_LNUP01000005.1 GCF_001512295.1 Pseudomonas sp. EpS/L25
GATGTTCGGCTGGCTGAAGGAGAGTCGCAGGATCGGCACTCGCTACGACAAGCTGGCAAAAAGTTTCGCGGCGATGGTCACGCTCGCTTGCACGCTGCGCTGTCTGCGCCAGTATTTTTCGTACAGAGCCTAGGGATTTCAATGGCTTTCAGCGTCGTACCGGATGTCCAACGCCGTAGCGGAAAGATGCGCCAGACGCTCAAGCTCGGTTGCCTGATGGCGTCGGTCGAATGTCCAAAGCAATTGGCCCAAAAACACTTCGCGGGCATGCGCAGGAATCACATCGCCTGCTTTGAGCAGGATATGTTTCACCACAGGCGCCAGGCACTGATCGTTGAGGGTGACTGAACTCAGCGTTCCCGGGTTGGCGAAATAAACCCGGAAGAAAGTCGCTCCAGTCTGAGCACTGCTGCCGTCCGCCTGCCAGCCAACTTGGGTCAGACGTTGCACGAGCGCTTCGCGGGGCAAGGCGTCGTCCTGGCTCGCCAGGAGAAGATCCAGCCACAGAGAGAGCATGGGTGACTACTTCGACACTATGGGAAATCAAGCTCCCGCCAACGCGCGGATTGATCTCGATCAGGTCCCAGTATTGCCCGGTGAAACGCGCTTCAATATGGTAGCAGCCCCACTTGAGATCCAGGCAACTCAACACGTTCTTCAGCCACTGCAAGCCCGCCGCAATTTGCGCCTGATCAAGGCTCGCCGGTGGCGTGGTGCAGCTGTCTTCCAGCACCGTGTCAGCGGTCTCGGTCACTTCGTATTTTTCATGGACGGCCACGACATACGCCTGGCCATCGACTAATAGCGTCTCGAAACTGAATTCCTGGCCGGTAATGTAATTCTCAGCCATGAACTGCAAGCCGTCGTTGAATGCCGAGGCATACACCGTGTCCTCGAACGAATCCTTGCGCAGCTCCTCGAGTGATTTCCAGGTGGTGTCCTTACGCATGGGAAACGCCGCATACGAAGCGATTCCGTGGATTGGTTTGATGAAGTAGCGCTGGTGCTGCGCCTGCAGCATTTTTAGCGCCGGTGCAGTCAATGCATAGGCATTGGCTTGCGATAAGCCTGCCTCGGCGAGTTGGTTGCGCACTTCAAGCTTGTTGCGTAATGCAAATGCCTGTCGGGCAACCATGTCATACGTTCCGAGCGCTGCGTTGGCTGAGGCCATCAGGTGTCGATAACCCTCCCAAACACTGATGCAGCAGGTGACTTGCTCGCCGGACTTGTGCAGCGTCTGGAGTGCATTGTTTACATCATCCCGTTTCAATTGATGAGAGTCTGCGATGTAGAGTCGGTCCGCCCAGCTCTGAATCTGTTCCAAACGGACCGGCACGTGTTCCGGAAGCGGCAATGAAGTCAGTACGAAACACCGGAGCTGGCGACGCTGCAGCTCCTCCTTCAAGTCCTCCAGGAAAGAAAAGCCGCAGTGGCTCAGGATAAGAACTCCGGGTCGATTTGAATTCATTGCCTGCTCCATGGCTTACGCCGCCTTGCCTTGCGGCTTGGCCAGGGTGTCGACGTACAGCTCGCTGAAGTACATGGCGAGAATTTTCTGATGCTCGGCCAGATAGCGTTTCAAGGCTTCGATGTCCTGCTCACCTTTGATCAGGAAGCGTAGAGCGGCCCAGACTTCACCCGGATGGTCATCGTTGATATCCGTGTGAGAATGGGAAACCTGACCGACTATGTTTTTCTCGCCAACCGACGCCTTGAGGGCTTCGAGCTTGCGTGGTTCTAGCTTCACGTTCACGTACTCGACCAGATAGGAATAGGCAATCACGCCCAGTGGGCCTTCGTGGTCCAGCAGGTAGGAAAAGAAGCCCGCCAGCAATTTGGTGGACAGGTACGGTTCGGTGGCCAGGAACTCTTCGCGACTGACGCCGACACGCTCCAGATCCTGAATGAACAGGTCGTCATGGAGCATTTCCTCCTGTTCGTAGTGGGCCCAGATCTGTGCAGCCTCCGGGCTGACTTTGGCTACATCGACTAGGGCTTTCGCTTCAGCCACGCGCAGCAAGCGAATGCGCCAGGCGGTTTCGATCAGATGACGTTTGTAGTAAGCGCTGTCGACCTTTTTACCTTCCAAGTGAGCGGCTTGAGGCACGGTTGCGTACCATTGCTCCACTTGTGTATCGATAAGCCGGTCGATTTCCCCACGCAGATTCAACGACGCGGCAGCATTGAGGAAAGGAGTGCGATCACCATAGCCAACATTTTTTACACGGTTAAGCATAATCTATGCCTCTGTCTTGGGTTATTTTTAACGCATTAATAAATCAACCGACATCAACTGTAGCCATCAGCCAACAACTTCAATGGCTAACTCACCTCTTATCAAGCACTGGCACGCCAGACGGTACTCTTCACCGGTGTAGCCCAGCACTTCGATAAACGCTTCTTCATCATCACCCCTCGAATTTAACGCCTCTAGACCCGATGTGACTTTTATCAAACAGGCGCCGCAGGCCCCGACGCGACAGCCTAGCGGGATCACATTCTTGCCACCGACTTCCCACTCGATATCGGTAATAGGCGAGTTGACCGGCAATTGAAACTCAAGTTGATGCGACTCAATAATGAGTGTATGCAACGCCATATTGACCTCAGCTGATATTAAAAAATGCGTGACAGCCCAGCTGACTCACGCCAACTCGTTTACGTACGATCGTGAACATCTAATACTGGACAGTTATTTTGACGTCAGCCCCAGGTAGAGCCAGTACAGCAAGGCGGTTCCACTAATGGCGGCGCCCAACATACAAACGGCGACCCAGCCAAAGTGCGCATAAGTATAGGTAGCGACTATTGCTCCCAAGCCACTACCCACCGAATAGAAGCACATGTATGCGCCCAACAATCGGCTTTGCGCACCGGGTCGTGCGGCAAAGATCAGGCTCTGATTAGTTACATGGACGGCTTGCACGGCGAAATCCAATAACACTACACCCACCACCAAGCCTAATAATGAGTGCTCAACGAGCGCCGTTGGCAGCCAGGACAACGTCAACAGTGCCAATGCGAAGCCCGTGGTGCGGTTGCCGAACCCTTGATCAGCGAGCCGTCCGGCCCGTGCCGCTGCCAACGCGCCGGCCACCCCGGCGAGGCCGAACAAACCAATCTGGGTATGTGACAGCGACAAGGGTGGCGCGCTGAGCGGCAGTACCATCGATGTCCACAACACACTGAACGCGGCGAAGATCAGCAGAGCGAAGGTGCCCCGGACACGCAAGGTGCGTTCGGTCAGGTACAACTGGAACACTGATCGCAGCAATTGCCAGTAGCTGCCCTTTGCCGATGGCGTGGTGGAGGCAGGCATGGTGCGCATAAGCACCAATGCCATGCCTACCATCAGGACGGCTGAGACAAGGTAAACGCCGCGCCAGCCGGCCAGATCAGCCAGTGCACCGGAGACAAAGCGGGCCAGCAGAATTCCCAACACCACGCCACTGGTCACGGTGCCGACGGCTTCGCCACGCTGCTCCGGACTCGCCAGCGCAGCGGCATAGGCAACGACCACTTGCACCACGACCGCCATCAGGCCCACGAGCACCATCGCGCCGAGCAACATGCCCCAATCTTGCGACAAGCCAACTGCACCCAAGGCCAGAGCCGACAGCAGCATTTGGGTAAGGATAAGCTTCTTGCGATTGAGCAAGTCCCCCAGCGGAACGATGAACAACAAGCCGATGGCGTAACCCGCTTGTGTCGCGGTCACTACGACACCTATCGTGCCCGGCGAAACCGCCAGACTGACAGCCATCGATTCCAGCAATGGCTGGGCGAAATAGATGTTTGCGACCGCCATGGCGCAGGTAATGGCAAACAGAAAAGTCTGGTAGCGACTAAGGTTGGAGGTGCCCCGGGCTTGAGGGACTTGCGGGTGCCCACCGCTGAATTTTTCGGCTTCGCTGTCCATCTTTACCGGGGCATGGGGCTTGAATGACATCACTCCATCCTTAGAAATCTGGTTTCAAAATAAAACCAGCTGATTTCTTTTTATCAAAGGAGGTTGTGAAATACAACCACATGCACCAAGCATTTTTGTCTGACGTTAGAACCCGTCCCTCTGCCTACCGAATACTGACCCGCCTCCAGGAGCCCCATGGCCAAACAGCAATTACTGGCGCAGAGTGAATGCCCGGTCGCCCGCACGCTTGAAGCAATCGGAGATCGCTGGGTACTGATGATCATCCGCGATGCGTTCGACGACGTTCGCCGCTTCAGTGACTTTCAGAAGCGTCTTGGGCTTGCCAAGAACATCCTCTCGGTCAAGCTCAAAATGCTCGTCGAGTTGGGCATATTCGACATCCAGCCGGCATCCGACGGCAGTGCCTACAAGGAATATGTGCTGACGGATATGGGGCGTGCGGTGTTTCCCATCGTCGTCAGCATGCGCCAGTGGGGGGAGCGTTACCTGTTCAAAAAAGGCGAGAGCTACTCGGTGCTGCTCGACAATGATTCATCGGAGCCGGTAGAAACCATCGCCGTACGCTCCAAGCCGGGCAAGGTGCTGACCCCGGCCGATTGTCATCGACGGGTCGTCAAGCGCTAGTCAAAACGGCCGGTCGACAGCACGGAGTCGCCGATCCACTCGATCCGCAACGCCGAACGTAGCACCTGGCGGCGCCAAGCTGTGGTCACCGACCGCGCGGCTTGGCCCGCGCGGTCGGTTCGGCGACCAGCGGATCGTCCGGCCAGTAGTGGTTGCTATCACCTACCGCTGTGACGTGTTGACACCGGAGACCTTAGCAAAATCGGTGCTAGTGCTCGATTTCCCGCATAAGGCATTGACAGTCAACCTTCCTGCGGCTCATTGACAAAAAACGGCATCTGGGTACCGTAGGATTGACATCTTCCGCCCCCCGTACCGAGCGCACCACCCCTCGAAGATTGACACATCTCCAGGCTATCACCCCACTGCCCCCCCTACTTAAGCGCCAACTATCGCGACCTAGGCGGCCACCATGGCAAACCGCTGTCTCGCACGGCAGGTTAGGTCATTAATCAGGCAGGGATGCCGAGCATCGCAACGCGATACCAGACCTGCTCATCCCGTAGTCAGTGCTTGGTATCCTAGTAAGTCAGGAAGGGATGTTTTAATGGTCAACTTTAATTCCAAGCTCAACGATTTCGCAGAAGCTAGCCCAATAGACCCACTGAAACTATACGAAACGCTAGACCGTGCGAGCGCCAAAGTCCTACTTCGCGAATCACAGGAATAAAGTTCTGGCTGCCTGGCACACGAATCCTAGATAACAAAGAAATACAGTCGTAAAGCTTCATACCGGCCAGGACAAAACACTGATCCCTACGAGCATCGCAGATGCATTGAGTGCATTCGAGGCGGGAAGAAAACCCATTGTGGACAAATTGCTCAAGGCATCCCGCCGTAGCTCAGGTTGGTACGAGGAATTTGAAGAGCACCTAAAAATGCCCACTTGGGACTTTGCCATGAGCTACATCTCGAGGTCCGGTCGGATCGACATGGACAGGTTGAAGGCAATGTCGCCGCAATTTGTGAACAGCTATGAAGCCCAGAAAAAGCCTGTCGGCTGACATTGAGCTGGAGGTTAACGAGCGGTCGACTGCTCTTTTTGGACTCCAGCGACTGCTCGAAAAGAAGCTGGGCCGCCGTCAACGCATGTCGTACCAAGCTGCCTGCGGACTGTTAGCAAAGCCGACGGCAGAATCACTTTTCTTGTGGCTGCGGTCATCGGAACTGCGACGCGGGCCACCACAGGGTTTTAAAGGTAAGCCAATGACGATTAGACGATTAGTAGCAGGCGCTGTAAATGGACACTCCGTCGTAATCAGCGACGCGAGCACTCCTCGTTTCCACAGGGGTACACGGCACAAGCTTTTTATGGACATTTTTTAAAGGCCCCGGACTACGGGACCTCGAAGGGGGATGGGTGATGTCCATGATGAAGATTAGGTTTCATGGACAGTGGGTACAACAATGTCCATAGCGAACCTTTTCTCGCTATGGAACCCTTCGTAGCTTCGCGGGGTCATCCACCTCCACGCTTACGCTGTAGAGGCAACGGAATCAAATTGGAACTCGGTGCCAGACCGAAGCAGCCGGGACACCGTACACTCGACTCAGGCGACCACGGTGTTCGGTGCTGGAGCGTTGCATAGCAATCAAGGAGGCCTATTTTTGAAAACCTTCGCGAATGGGCATATTACGCCCAAAGCAATTTAATTTGTCGCCTAGAAGCTCGCGCGAAACACCAGCACGTAGTGGCGAGGCATAGCTTGGTGGTTGAAACGCCTCGGTACCTCAACGAATATCCTCTTTGCTAAACTACCTTCAATGGCTGCTATCAATAGCAACTGGTCGCGAACCGCTCTCAATTCGGTAAGCTAGTGGTTCGAGCATTTTCATCTACCATGCCGATCTCTGAAGGTTAATCATGCTTGATTGGGACAGTCTTCGATTTTTCTCTGCCTTCGCCCGCAAAGGGTCCCTAGCTTTGGCTGCGAGATCCCTAGGCGTTGAGCATGCAACTGTCGCTCGGCGAATCGCGACACTTGAGGCATCTCTTAAGTTGAAACTCGTTGACAGGAGAGGACGTTTCTACGAGCTTACAGATGATGGCCGCAGAGTCTGCGAATACGCAGCACAGATGGAGTCAGCATCGCTCGCCCTGAAGCGCTTCGCCGCTGGAGAGGATAATCGAATTGAAGGAGAGGTCATACTCTCTGCGCCGCCAGCGTATCTCGGTTATTTCGTAGCAAGGAGGCTTGGCTTGTTGCGCCAAAGGCATCCTCTCTTAGAACTTAAACTGGTTGGGGCTAAATCAACGGGTTCATTAGCACGAAAAGAAACCGATATAGCTATTACATTTGTCAAGCCGCATGAGCAAAATGTTGTAGCTAAAAATCTAGGTTCTTTGCAGTTTTCATTTTACGGAAGCGCATTCTACCTCACTAGCCATACCGCCAATGAACATGAGTTCATCGGCTACGACCGTAGTATGAAAGATTCTGAGCAACAGCAATGGATCCTCAACCACCTCAACGGCAGGAAGCTTGCAGTCACTAGTAATGACCTACGCATTCAGGCCTTAGCCGCTACAAGCCATGCCGGCTTGGTATTGTTACCAGATTTCCTTGGCAAGGAGTATGGGCTTTCTAAGGTTTTGATGGAAAGCAAACCACTAGATCTCCCAGTCTGGCTAGCGTTCCATGAAGACCTCAGAAATTCCTCGAAAATCAGGGCGGTTCTAGATTTTGTTATTGAGGGGCGCGCTGAACTGATTGAGATGTGAATTTTTGCACAGCCCATTTGCACAACTCACTAATATCCACTCGCGATGCCTTACTCTACTCTGACGTCATCTGATTTATGCCGCAGAGAGACTCATTAGATGAACAGCGAATTATCTGTCGGAAGCTCGCTCGCCGTGTATCGCACGGCTTGGATCGTAACCGCAATTTTCATGCTTTCGAATGCCGCCACTCCCCTTTACGGTATGTGGCAGCAGTCACTTGGCTTCACTTCTGGCGTGCTCACAGTGATCTTTGCCTGTTATATAGCAGGCTTGCTAATGACCTTAACAATTGCTGGGCAGTTGTCTGACCATTTCGGCCGAAAAGCCCTCTTGGTACCCTGTGTAGGCCTCGCTATCATTGCCGCTGTTCTGTTCGACAATGCCTCCAGTATTGGCGCGCTCCTGCTGGCACGCTTCCTTACTGGCGTATCAGTCGGTCTAGTAGTCTCGGGAGGGATGGCGAATGTGGTCGAACACGCCCTGCCGCACCAAAAGCAGTTTGCATCACTTATGGCGTCCGTTGCGATGGTAGCAGGAGCAGGAACTGGACCACTTCTAGCGGGGGTCGTCGCCCAGTATTTTCCGTCTCCGATTCATATTGTCTTTCGAATTGAGATCGGGGTGTTATGCCTCGCGTTTATCGTGTTGCTCTTTCAGGGGAATAATAGAACTGGGTTTGGACCTATCAAGCTGCGCCTGCCAAGTATTCCTAAGCCGAATGTCGCCCTCGTGATAGTGGGCGTTACATTTTTCGGACCAGGTATTACATCTACATCCTTCATTCTTTCTCTTGGGCCCAAGCTGATAGGTACATTTGTAGGTACTAACAACCCCCTCATCTCCGGCTGCATGGCGTTCGCTATGTTTCTGACAGCGATGGGTGTGCAATTCGCAGCTAAGAGGTTCGCCAGCCATGATGTTTTTATTGGCAGCGGTGTCGCAACCGTACTCTCGATGATATTTGTATTAACTTCATTGGAGATGGGGTCAGCCGTCTGGCTTGTGCTTTCAGCTCTGCTCGCCGGGGCTGGTCAGGGCTTAGGTCAACTAGGCGGACTGACACTCATCGCTGAAAATGTTCCCGCATCCCGCAGGGCTGAAGCTAACGCAGTATTCAATATAGGGGGCTACGTACCTGCCGGCGCCATCCCAGTGATGGCGGGATATTTGATTGATTTCTGGGGGATGGAGTTTGGGGTCTCTTTACTGGCTGTGACTATCGGAGGATTAGCTACCTTAGCCCTTATCCAGCTTCGGACAGGCGGTCGAGCGCGTTGAGCTCAACCTGTAAGATGGCAGGCGATCATTATTGCGAATCGTACTCAACAGCATTTTTTTGCTAAGTCTGCGATTGCATAGCCTAGTGCTGCATGATTTTGTCGCATGAATGCTGCGTAATATTTGACCGATGGAGTTGGTGGATCAGTCATGACCGTCTCCAGTTTCCCTGAATCGATTTCAGACTGAAATAGCTCTTTGGGCATACAACTCGTACCCAGGCCTGCACGCACCAAGCCCTTCAGCGCAAACAAGCTGTTGCTACCATATACGCGATCAAAGTCTACCCCGGCTTCGGCGAGTATCGATTCACAGCGGATGGTTAGCGCTGAAAGAGGCCCCTGCAAAATGATGGGCACTTTGGCGAGCTCTGGGATGGTAACTGTCCTTCCTGAAAGCGGGCTACCAGGCGTCGTCAACCAGGCAAACTCCACGTTTTGCAGGTAAAGAGAGGCCATCGCGGGAGTTAGGTACTCTTCCGTTAGCACCACGATGTCAAGCTGACCACTTAGGAGTTTTTCCTGAAGTGTGGCAGACATATCAACTTCGGGGTGTACCGCGACATCAGGATAAACGGCTTTGACACGCTCTACGAATGAAGTGAACCATGTAAGCGTGGCTAGCTCTGTAATGCCCATTCGGACTGTCCGAGCTACATGAGGTGCTGACTTGCGCAAATCATTTAATTTGTTGACGGCCTGCAACAAAGCCTCGCAGCTAGCCAGTACTTCCCGACCTTTAGCCGTTAAGTTGTTTTTTTGACCATTCGCCTCAAAAAGAGGAGATGACGACTGGCGTTCTAACTCCTGCAGACGTTTCGTCGCTGCCGACTGGGTAATAAAAAGTCGGCTAGCGGCTCGGTTAAGTGTCCCCAGTTTTGTGGTCCAGTAGAACGTCTCAATTTGCTTAATGTTAGGCATCAACATGTCCTCGCTGATGAGCGCAAGATGTTGCGCCCATAAACGGCTCAGAGAATTGGCATGCCGCTTTAGCTATCTGGACCACTGCACGATAGAAAGGGCTGTAGACATCAGCGCGAATCAAAGACACGTAGTTTACCGACGGTAGTGGTGGTTCAGTTCGGATCTCGCATAGCCTTCCTCCCTCGACAAACCCCGAAGCAATACAGTGAGGGAGGTAGCTTATGCCTAAGCCTGAGACTGTGAGCCCGATCAGCGCAACCAGACTATTGCTGGGTATCGAGCTAGCGGGCTTAAGTTGCTGAGTGGACAGCCATTCCTCCATCAGCACACCTGAGCCTGAGAGGGTTCCCTGCGCCAATAATGTGAAACTACTAAGATCCTTTAACTCAACAATGCCACTAGGCGGTTCAAGGGACGGTGCTGCATACCATCCGTTTACCACCTCGCCCAAGGGGGACTTGATCACCCCGTTATGGCTAAAAGCATCAGGCACGACGATCAGATCGAGCTGCCCGTTGATCAGATTGTCTTTGAGCCGAACACTCAGCTCTACCTCAGGCTCTACCCGAACCTTCGGGTATCTCTCAGCCATCGTAGCGACAAAGCGTGGCAACCATGTCAACGCGCTCAGCTCCGTGATTCCAATGCGCAGATTTCGTCTAAGTACCTCGTCGTTCATAAGGGTGCTTTCGAGCGCGTCATATTGCAGAAGTACTCGCCGTGCCTGGTCTATCACCTCACCGGCCTCAAGCGTGGTTCTAGCTGCCCGTCCCGATCGATCAAAAAGCGCGAAACCGAACCATTCTTCTAGGTCTTGAATTTGTCTTGATATCGCTGATTGCGCGATGCCCAGCCGCTGCGCAGCCGCTTCAAACGTACCTAGGTCAACAATTGTGACCAGCGCCCGGAGCTGTTTCAAGGTGGCCATAGGGTGACTCATACTATTTTGGAATAGTTTTACTTCATAAAATATCCCTTTGTCTACTTTATTTTCGGCGGTACAAATGTCTCACCGAGCACCCCACGATAAAAAAGCTCGAGCAAAAGATCTTTCATCTGCTCAACACAAATACGAGGGTTCACAATGAAAATTGTCACATTTGGCCGAGTCGCCGCATTCGCATTGCTCGCATCAACCTTTAGCGCTGCGGTTCATGCCGACCAGCTTGCTGACATCAAAACTCGCGGAACCCTTGTATGTGGGGTGTTGAGTACTTTGGATCCGTTTGGCTCCATAGATCCGAAGACTCGTGAGGTGGTGGGCTACGATGTCGACTTCTGCAAAGGTGTTGCGAAGCAGCTGGGTGTGAAGGCGGAGCTCCGTCAGCTGTCTCTCGACGCGCGTATCCCGGAGCTCAACCAAGGACGCGTAGACATACTAGCGGCGGTACTCGGGTACACCCCCGCCCGTGCCACACAGATTGCCTTCTCAGATTCGTACTTTCTGTCCCTGCAAAAACTCGCCGTCCAACAGGATAGCGGTTTGGATTCGTTGGCTGACTTAAACGACAAGCGGATTAGCTCGATCAAAGGTTCCAGCACGCAGAATTTTGTTAGGGCGACGATTCCCGGCGCAAAAATCGTTAGCTATGACGATGCTCCTTCCGCTTTCATGGCTCTGACGCAGCGTAAAGTTGACGGATTTGGATTAACCGAAGCGATGCTACGTCGGTTCATCGTCAAGCTGGGTACGGAAGCTACATTGAAGGTGATTGATGCTCCCTTGGGTCAGGAACAATGGGGTCTCGGCCTCAAAAAGGATGAGCCCCAGTTGTTAGCCGCTGTAAACAAAGCGCTGAACGAAATGGAAAGTACAGGCGAAGCTCAGACCATTTTCGACAAGTGGCTCGGCAAGGACAGTGTCTACCACATGGACCGGACTTTCAAAGTCGAGCCGATCAAACTCTGATCTCCTGTAGATTGCGTAGCCGGGGCGTAAGCCCCGTGCTCGGAGAATCCCTGTGCCTGATTTTTTTAAATCTGTCCTAACGTTATTTACTGAACCCTATGGAGACATTTTACTTCAAGGATTGTTGCTGACGACATGGCTGACGCTGTTTAGCTTTGCCTTGGCGGTGATTCTTGGAATTTGCCTTGCAATGCTGCGGGTTTCCGGAAATAAAGTCTGTGAGCGTTTGGTCGCCGCGTATGTCTCCTATCAACAAAACGTTCCAATGCTAGTTCATATACTGCTTTGGTACTTCGGCGTCTCAAATGTCCTTCCAGGCTTCATGCAGCATTCTTTGAATTATTTTGGATCAGAATTTATCTACCCCGCCATTGCGATTGGATTATGCATGGCCGCTTATTACTCCGAGGATATTCGCAGCGGACTACGAGCTATACCTCATGGTCAACATGAGGCCTCCCGCTCACTTGGTTTGAGTTACTTTAAATCCATGCGATACGTGATCATCCCTCAAGCCCTGAGAATGTGCGCACCACCGTTTATCAACCACACCGTGCTCCTATTCAAGAATACTAGCTTGGCGATGGCAGTGGGCGCAGCCGAGATGACGTATGCGGTTAGGGACATTGAAAACCAGACATTCCTAACCTTTCAGTCTTACTCTATTGCGACCCTTTTCTATCTGGTTGTGTCGCTCGCGCTCATGTCGCTGGGAAGCTACGTCGCCCACCGAACCCGTATTCCGACGAGGTAGGTATGTTCGAGATTATTGCCAGTAACTGGCAGCAACTTTTAGTCGGCCAATACCCTCAGGGGGCCTTAGGTGGGCTTGCACTGACGCTGATCCTATCGATTCTGGGACTGGTTATAGCGTTTCCATTAAGCGTCGTATTGGCGTTTTGCAGGATTTCCCCTTATAAAATATTAAACATTCCATCGACAGTTTTAGTCTATGTCGTTCGCGGCTTACCGCTGGTCATGCTCGTATTCTGGAGCTATTTCCTCGTACCAGTATTAGTAGGCCAGAATGTGAGCGGGTTTACCGCATTGATTTGTACGCTGGTGATCTATGAGGCGGCTTATCTTTCAGAGGTGGTCAGGGCAGGTATCGAGTCTGTACCTGCAGGACAAATCGAAGCCGCACGTTCTTTGGGGATGAGCTATAGAAAAACGATGATCAAGGTTGTATTGCCACAAGCGTTATACAACATGGTTCCTAGCTTGATCAGCCAGTTTGTTTCCCTGATTAAAGAAACCTCGATTGGTTACGTTATCAGCGTTCAGGAAATGACTTTCTCTGCGAACCAGATCAACACCCAGCTGCTCACAAAGCCTTTTGAAGTATTTGCGATCCTGGCCCTCACCTATTACATCTTGTGCTTCTGCCTAACACAACTTGCCAAACTTGCCGAACGGCAAATCACGCGCAAACGCCTAGGCTTGAAATCTCCGAAGGGGAATAAAGTAAATGATCAAATTCTCGAAAGTCAATAAGTGGTACGGGGAATACCAAGCGCTTGTGGAGGTCACTGCGCAGGTTGCTCAGGGTGAGGTTGTGGTGGTGTGCGGTCCGTCAGGTTCTGGCAAGTCGACGCTAATCCGGACGGTCAATCGCCTCGAGGAAATCCAGGGCGGAACCATTCATTTGAATGGTCAAGATGTTCATGCCAAAGGGATGGATCTCAATAGTTTCCGAGCCCAAGTAGGTTTTGTTTTTCAGCAGTTCAATCTCTTCCCTCATTTGTCCGTGGTGGAGAATATTTGCTTGGCACCTCTTACGGTGCGGCATCAAAGCAAAGCTGAAGCGAAGTCTAAAGCGATGTCCCTTCTGGATCGAGTGGGCCTGGCTCACAAGGCCGAAGCATATCCACAGCAACTGTCGGGCGGACAGCAACAGCGTGTCGCAATCGCCCGGGCGCTGGCAATGGATCCTCCGGTAATGCTCTTCGATGAGCCTACTAGCGCGCTCGACCCCGAAATGGTGGGAGAAGTACTGGCTGTGATGAAGGAGCTGGCCAGAGAAGGAATGACCATGGTGTGTGTAACCCATGAGATGAATTTTGCCCGAGAAGTAGCAGACCGAATTTGGTTCATGGACAAAGGGGCGATTTTGGAAGAGGCCGAGCCTTCTGCCTTCTTCTCGGCGCCCCAGCATGCGCGCGCCCAAGCCTTTATTTCAGATTTGCGAAGCCATTGAGAGCTACCTAATGAGTGTTACATCCGGATCGGATAGCAGACGAATTGTGGTGGTAGGCGCTGGCATTGTGGGCTTATCCATAGCTCTGCGCCTTCAGCTTGAGGGCTATCAAATCACTCTGATTGATCAAAACGACCCTATGACTGGCTGTTCTGCGGGAAATGCTGGTTATTTCTCGGAAGCCAATATATTTCCTCCTGCGACTCCGGATCTCCTTCGCCAGCTCCCTAAATTACTCTTTTCGAAAGATGGACCGCTCGTCATTAAGCCCGCCTACCTAAATCGGATGATCCCCTGGTCAATGCGGGCAGTGAACGTACTAAAACCAGCTCCTTACGCGAAGGTCATGAGCGCGCTTTCCAGCCTCATCATACGGTCCCAAGACAGTATCAATCAGCTTGCCGGTGCCACCGGGGCAGCCCATCTCATTACACGTAACGGTGGATTGCATGTGTACCGTTCCGAGGCGGCATTCAAGGCAAAGCTCCAGGCTTTGCCTTACTGGGAAAAGCATGGGATCTCGGTAAAAATTTTGAATGGCGCGGACGCGCGGGCTTTGGAACCAGCGCTTGCGGACAACGTTATAGGCGGGTTGTATTTTCCTGAGTCTGGACGGTGCAGTGACCCTAAAGAGCTAGGTCTGCACTATTTCAGATATTTGCTCCAGAACGGCGCCCAATTCTTGCAATCTGCCTTTCTAGGGGTAGAGACGGACTTGAATAGCATCCTTCAGGTTGTGCTGCCAGGTCAGCGATTATCAGCTGCCAAGGTGGTTATGGCGACAGGGCATTCTACCGACAGGTTGCTCCAGAGGCATGGTTTCAAATCGGCGCTGGTTGCTGAACGTGGGTATCACCTAATGATGTCGGAGCCAGGCGTGAGTCTGAGCCGCCCGGTGGTTTTCGGAGAGGCCTACTTCGCGGCCACCCCAATGGATAAAGGACTGCGCTTCGCGGGAACCGCAGAGTTCTGCCGTCCCGACGCACCGCCAAACATGCAGCGCTCACACATGCTCCAGCAATTGGCGAAGCAGTACATTCCGGGACTCACCGCTGCCCCCGGACAGCCTTGGATGGGTGTCAGGCCTTCGCTACCGGACGGACTGCCGGCGATCGGCAAGGTAGCCAGCCAACCAGGCCTGTTTTATGCGTTCGGCCACGCGCACAACGGTCTGACAACTTCGGCTATAACCGCACAGTGTGTGTCATCACTCATCGACGGGCGCGAGCCACCAATTGATATCAAACCTTTCGACTACAACCGCTTTAGTCATTCGGCGAACTAGGAAGCTTGTGCATGTCCACGATCGAACGCTTTGAGCAAAACACTATCAACGCTCGTGTTGTTCGGGCCAACGGCTTTGCTTTTGTTGGCGGCCAGACCCCCGACGATCTTACCCAAGACATGGCGGGGCAGACTGCTCAGGTACTGAAGAAAATCGACCATTACCTTGAGTCAGTAGGTCTGGATAAAAAACGGATCGTATCGGCTCAGGTCTGGGTGAAGCACATAGGCCGGGACTTTGATGCCATGAACGCGGTTTGGGCGGCATGGGTCCCACAGGGACATGTGCCTGCACGCGCAACCGTAGAAGCGAATTTGCGCTATGAAAATATGCTGATTGAAATTGCAGTTATTGCGGCCTAACCCTCCAAACACGCCTCCTACAGCAGCGTGTAGCGCTTCATGGGCGAAGCGCTACACGCTGCTGTAGGTAATGCTACAAACCGTCTCGGTTGGTGAGTGCTTGGAGGGTCCAACCATTTGCTTGCAAACAACGCTTGATAGTAGCGGCCATCTTTACGGACTCCGGCGAATCTCCGTGTACGCAAATGCTGTCGATATGCACTGGCAAACGGGCCCCACTCACAGTTGTAATGTGATTGGTCTCGACCATCTCCAGTACGCGTTGCGCAGCAACATCAGGATCATGAATGACCGCTCCCGGATGCTTGCGTGACAGAAGGTATCCACTGTCGTCATAAGCCCTGTCCGCGAAGATCTCTCGCGCAACTCTCAAGCCGGCCCGTTCAGCCACCCGCTCTGTGAGACTATAGGGAGGGATGACAAATATCATGTCAGGGTCCACTGCTTTAACAGCATTGACGATAGCCTGAGAAAGCTCCTCGTCCACGGCTGCCATGTTTCCAAGCGCACCATGTGCTTTGAAATGCGTTACCCGACCTCCGTGGAGTTTCGTGACCGCCTGCAGTGCTCCGATCTGATATGCAATGATTTGCTCTACGTCTGCAGGCGATTGTCCAGGTATCTGACGGCGGCCGAAGCCCCAGAGGTCCATGAACCCTGGGTGTGCGCCGATTCCCACGTTTTCTTTTAGAGCTTTGGTGACAGTGTCTCTCATCACCAGCGGATCACCAGCGTGAAAACCACACGCCACATTGGCAGACGTCACGATTTCCAGAAGCGCGGCATCATTCCCCATGGTGTATGGGCCGTAGCTCTCACCCATATCTGAATTCAAATCTATAAACTTCATTCCTCTGCTCCTTGGCAGCGAATCTTGAACAGAGCAGTGTCGTACTCTACGGAAGCGCCGGGATCCACCAGAATCTCATGGATCACTCCATCAAACCGACTCTCGACGGGGAAAAGCAGGAAACCTACCTGGATAAATCCTACTGTTTCACCGCTCGAAACAGAGCGATCTGGTCCGTAGACATCATCGCGTCTGGCGGGATGGCAAGGTAAAAACCTTCCAACCCCTGGACTGGTCACAACAGAGTCTGGTATGCCAATTGCGCCGGCGAGTAGCTCTTGTGATAGGTCTGGTGACACTCTAGGCGAGGGTCCCTTGGAATGGGTTGACCCCTTAAAGAAGCGAATTCTGGATGTCGTACTTTCCAGCTCAAGTTCGTTCATCTGACTGGCCGAGAACGCTAGACATAGATCTCTAATCTCCATAAATTTCATGGGCATATGACCTCGCGAAGATTGGAAAGTCGGTCTAAATAGTCTTGCTCATCGGCCTCCGCCTCGGCTGCTTCCGCAAATGAGCACTGTCGGAACTGTATGGCTTTTCCGGGAGAAGACTGGGCGACCAGCCGCAGATCGCTTGAAATGACTGACCCCAGCCGAGGATAGCCACCCGATGTTTGGGCGTCAGCAAGCAGCACTATCGGCTGTCCACCCGGTGGTAGTTGGATCAAACCAGGCAGTACTCCGTACGAGAGCAGTTCAATGGGGTCAGAAAACTGGAGTTGTGGTCCCTCCAGCTTGAAACCTATTCTGCTGCTCTGCCGAGAAACGGTCCAAACAGATTCATAGAAAGCGCGAGCATGCTCCTTTGCCAGCTGATCTATTTCGAACCCCGGGAGAAACCGGATGATGCCGCTATCAAGTTCACCAGGTGGCGAGGCACCAAAACTATAATGGGTGGCCGATGATTTATCAGATCGTATATTGAGCAAATCTCCTGCTTTAAGCATCCTGCCTTGGTGCCCTCCAAATCCGCCTTTCAGGTCAGTGCTGGCAGATCTCAACACTGACTCGATATCTATCTTTCCGCCAATGGTGAGGTATCCAATGCCTCCTTCAGAGCTAGACTCAATCCGGAGTATCTGTCCCTCATGTCCAGTTGCTCTCCACCAGGGGGGAAGCTCCTTACCGTCAAGAAAGATTTTGCCAGTATTGCCCGTCACAGCGAATGAATGACTTGCCTGAAACCGTACTTCTATAGGGAAGAGCAGCATCTCAATGGAGGGCGCATCTGCGCCGTTCCCCAGCAAAACATTGCCAACCTGCACCGCGAGTGAATCGAGTGCACCGGAACTGCCTACGCCCAGCTTCCGGTAACCGGATCGCCCTAGGCTCTGTACGAAAAATCCGAGCGAGTAGAATTGGCACCATGAGGGGCTGGAGGGCCGCATGGCAAAGCGTTACGAACTCCCGGATGAAGCGTGGGAGCTGATTGCAGATGTTGTTTCGCCTGAGCAGAAGAGGGGGCGGCCACGCAGTGATGACCGGCTGATGCTCAATGGCATCTTCTGGATCCTGTGTTCAGGTGCTGCCTGGCGCGACCTGCCAGAGCGGTTCGGCCCCTGGTCGACGGTGTATCAGCGGTTTCGTGACTGGCGAGATGACGGCACCTTTGATCGAGTTCTCGAGCGCCTAC
>NZ_LNUP01000006.1 GCF_001512295.1 Pseudomonas sp. EpS/L25
GCCAGGGCATCGACAACTACCTCACGGTGCTCGACGCCCAGCGCTCGCTGTACAGCGCCCAGCAGCAGCTGATCACCGACCGCCTCAACCAGCTCAACAGCGAGGTCACCCTGTACAAGGCCCTCGGCGGTGGCTGGCTGGAACGCAGCCAGACGCGACCGCCGCTGGCGGTCAAGCCCTGACGCCTGGTTCGAGAGACGCTGGCCCCGTGCCACCGCCAGCGCTAGGGTCTATGCCCGCTAGCGGTGGCCGCTGTCCGCTCGGATCGAAGTGGATGGCAGAGTTGCCGGGAGTGGCCGACGCCTCAATGAGCTCTTCGCCATCGACCTGCGCAGCCTGGCGCGCCAGTTGGCCGCCGGGATCGTGCCGACCTCCGTGTGTCCCTGTTCGGGCTCTTGCTGGCACTAAAAATGGCCCATGCGCCTCTTCGGCATTTCCTCAGACATTCCTTTCAGAGGTATAACCGCCGAGTTAGAGCGCCTACCGTTCAGCGCCCTTCCAATGCCGTCAGACAGATCGTCGGTGCGAGAAACGAATAGTTCGGTACGTTTCGCAATATAGGCGGCAATATGACGGCCAACTGCGTAGCTCTACTGATGATGCTGGTTGGACGTTAATTTGTCGTATAATGATGGGTTTTAGGTGGTGGGGCGGTTGGAAAGCCCAGCAACTGCTGTTCGGGGCATTCCTTCTTCTGTTCAATCCCCAAATGGTAGTTGCAGCCAACATGGGCAACGGACCTCGGGGACTGTTAGTCGGCGATTTGCTCTTGCGCGGATCGCTCTTAAGCGTCCGCTCCCTTACCCAGTCCACCGATATTCCCGTCATAGGCGGGTAGATTCAATCACCGGATAAGACCCGGCCGGGATTAGATATTAGCTACTTCGTCACGGACCACTGGGCCCTGGAGTTCCAGGGTAGTTTCATCGGGCGGAGCTATGCCGTGGCAGGGTTTAGGCTAGAGCGACTTGGCGCAGGTGTTTCTCCTCTTGGCGCCCCTGCCGATAGCCTCCGCTGCTCGGAAAATCGCACCGCCAAGGCCGTATCCACTGGCGAAGGGCCATCAGCTGATGTTCATTGGCGATGTCCCGAAAGAGGGTGAAGAGTAGCCGCTTGGCCGACTCCATCGCCTCGCGCTCACTATCGTAGGGTTCTTGATGCTCGTAGGCGCCTACCCGGAAGAGCCACTGGTGACGTGATTTGTGGGTGATCTGTGCCAGCTTGATCGGGGAAGGGCACTGCCGGCTTCGAAGACGATCTTGGGCTTCAGGGAAACGCCAGTCGCCGAGAGGAGAGGGATGTCAGCAGGATTGATCATCGGAGGTGCGTTTTGGGCCGCTTCGTCGTGCAGGGACGGCGGCAGGTGATGCCACTGCCAGTTTAGATCGTCGTGCCGATCCTTTCTAAGGAGTCGAAGAGGATTTTCGACTGATGCAATTGCCGCTGCGCCGCGATTTGGGCAAGGAATTACGCCGAATTGGCCGCAGTCTATCAGGGAGATATGAGCCGCTGTACAACGTAGCTCCCAAGAAGACAGACATGGCACGAGACGTTAACAAAGTCATTCTGTGCGGCAACCGAGTACGCATCTAATTCTGCCGAAAGTTAAATACGTTCGCCGACCATGGATACCAGGATGATCGATTCCACCATGATCCGCGCTACACGAGCCGCCTCGGGAGGCGGAAAAAAGGGGCCCGGACGAGCCGCTAGAACAGGCGCTGGGCCGCGTAGCCATGGTGGGCTAGGTACCAAGCTCCATCTGCTCTGTGATGCCCGGGGGTCGTGGCAGATAAGGGGTACGACAGCGAAACACTCCGGCGTCATTGCGACCGTGTCGGCATTCACCCGGTCATCGCTCGACGCAAGATGTATCGTAAGCCCCGCCCAGGCTTGCCACGGCTCTTCGCTCAACCTACGTACCACCCGCCTAATGTGATCGAACGCCTGTTCAGCTGGCAAGGAAAAACGTCGGCTCTGCGTCCGGTTCGCCAAGCTGGCCGGCAGCCTCAAGGCGGTGGTCACTCTGGCCTGTATCGATCGCCGTTGGCGCGTCGACTTTTCAGACAAGCCTAGATATCCTTTTCCTGATTTGCGATTGTGGATTTATAACTGAAAACCCCTAAAGTCCCGGCCAGCTCTAATGCTAAAATAAGTACCAGCCAATAGTGTTGTCAGGAACTGCCCTAAAAATAAATGCTTTTGAAATTCCCAAGCGTCCCGCTGATCTTTCATGATATCGAAGACGTCCCGATGTTACTGAATTATTATCCTGTGGGTGCTTAAGATTTCTGTCTGCCTCGTCGAAAAGTGCGATCACGCACTTCATCATGTGTAAGAGCTCCTATAAAGCGCCCTTGCTATCCGATTGCTCTTTCGCCACTAGCTCGCGCCAGTACAAAATGGATGGACTCGCCGGCAGCAAGTCCGTCCAAGATATCGAGTTTTAGAATCTTCAGTAGGTATTGTCGTCGCGAGTCGTCGATACTACATATTGGTCGAGATCCGGCGCGCCCCCATGTTACTAACTAGTAACATACAAGTGCTCAGATTTCTATCGGATCCGAAAGTTTGCGACGACGCCGTTCAATTGGCTCGCCAGCTGATTGAGTGCCTCGCTGGAACGGGTGACCTCTAGCGCAGACTCATTCGATTGGACAGATAGGTTGCGAATGTTCAGCAGGTTTTGATCAACTTCGCGGGAGACCTGCGCCTGCTCCTGGGCTGCGCTGGCGATCACCAGATTAAGCTCACTGATTTCACCTACCGAGCGGTTAATAAGTTGTAGCGCAGCGTTGGCCTTTGCCGCTGCGTCCAATGTGGTCCCGGCTAGGTCTACGGCTGCATCCATGGCGTTTTCTGCCTGAGAACTACCTTCTTGGATGCTGCTGATCAATTGTTCAATCTCCTGAGTAGAAGCTTGGGTCCGATGAGCCAACGCACGTACCTCATCAGCTACCACAGCGAAACCTCGCCCTGCCTCTCCCGCACGTGCCGCTTCGATAGCTGCATTTAGCGCTAGCAAGTTGGTCTGATCGGCCAATCCGCGGATAACGTCGACCACTCGACCCACGCCGTGGGCCTGCTGTGCGAGACGCTCAATTAACAGGGCTGTGTTACGCACCCCGTCGCTCATATCGCGAATTGCCTCGCTGGTGAGATGAACCTGTGACTCGCCTTCCTTCACTGAAAAAGCCGCCTGTTGTGAAGAGCGGGAGGTATGTTCGGCATTGCGCGCTACTTCTTCTACCGCGCTACTCATTTGCGTAACGGCGGTTACCGCTTGATCGACCTCATTTCCTTGTTGTGTAAGGTCCTTGGCATTGAGGTCGGTGATGCGGCTAAGGGTAATGGACGATTCTGCAACAGCATGAGCTGATGTGGATATCTGGGTAAGGGTTACGCGCAACTGTTGCTGCATCTCACTTACGGCTGCCATGACGCTTCGTTCGGCGCCCCTGCGTACTTGAATCGCATTTGTCAGATCGCCAGCGGCAATAGAACGTGTAAGGTTTGCTACAACGCTTGGCTCACCACCTATTTGAGACATAATGTGGCGAACGATCAGCCATCCTAAAATACAGCTTAGCAATGTAATGATGCCGATAGCACACATAGCTGAGTAGAGGCGATTACGAGTTTCTTCTATCTGATCGTTAAGGCGCATCTCCGCTCGGGCGACACTGGTACTACGTAGTTGTTCAAGCGCGGGGAAAATACGGTCTGCATTGGGCTTCACCAGTTCCCGATTTACAAGGGCAGCTTGAGTCAGATCCCCCTGCTCGATGACCGCAGTCTGTTGGCGCATGCCATCGCGCAATAGTTCGTATGTTGCCTGTAGATCCTTAATCATCGGATGTTGGGGCGATTCCATTAGCTGTCTGTCCAGCACCCTCAGGGATTCCTCTACCCGCTTGAAAGCTGCTTCATTTTCAGTTTTCCAGCGGGCGACGCTCTTTGGATCGCCAATGGCTATCATACGCAAAATATTAATATCGATACGCGTCAGCGTGCCATCGATCTGGTTTATCGTATTGGTAGGAAGAAAGTCTTGATTGAATAAATAGCCAGCATTCTCGGTGGATGCCCGCAGCTGATTAGCCAAAAAAACGGCCAATATTATGAACGATACTACGATCACAGCGATGGTCGACATTAGCTTGCTTCGAACGCTCATAATATTGCTCCTATTTAGACGGCCATTACAGGTCCGCCATGTTAAGCTGCCGAAACAGCCGTTTACTAAAATCTGTCTACTAGAAAACCATATCTTTGGTAATTGGCTTTCCTTGGTTTTATGTCAGGCAGCAATATGCAAAATTTTTGCGACAACTAACAAGTAAGTGTCTGACTCTTGATGATGGGTTGAAATCAGCCAGTGCGATAATAAGAAGGCCAAAGGACGATTTTTAAATGATTTTTAAATGATTTTTTGACTCAAGTGATATGGTCTTTCACAACTGATTCAATGATTTTTAGTGAGCATTGCTATATGGTTGCTAGCAGGAAGAATTGTAAAGGATGGCTTCTCAGTCATTGTGCCACTTCAAATCAGATAACAATCATGACTCCAGCCCGCTTTGGATAGTGTTGTGATTTTTACGCTCAATTTATCAGGTACTTAGTTTTGATTTTTTATAAACCAAAATCAAGCTTTACTTTCGGATCACGCGCCCCAATTTAGGTGCATAAATAAGAAAAATTTATAGTAAGACAAACTTTGCGCGGGTTGTGCGGTGCGATCAACCCACGGCGTTTGACCTAATATAGCTGCGAAAAAGGTTGGCGAATACGGATTTTAAATTTTTCTTTATAGTCTTACTATTTCAGAAATGTGACATAAATATTAGGTTCTGTACGAAAAGTCGCCGAGCGAAGGTCAGGCGAGGCGAAACGACCAACGGGAGTAACAGCCAAAGGCTGGCCCGGAGGGTAAGCGCTAGCGAATCAAAAGGCTGAGGAAGCGGAGTTTACGAACGGTAAATGAGCATTCCGAGGCCTTTTTCAACGAAGCATTACCGAGCGCAGGCACTTTTCGTACAGAACCTAAGGCTCGAGGTCTCCTCATAGGAAATCCTCAGCGTGATTAATGCGCAGGATAAAAATGTATGCTTGGGTTATGAAGCCCGTCTGGCGGAAGTTATAAAGAGCTTGTCCGAAAGCTGACGCGCTAGCAGCGATCTATACAGACTAGAGAGACCATTGCTTTGAAGCTGCTAGCCAGACAGGTAGGAAGGAAAAAGGGGGATGCGCAGTACCAGGCATAAGGAATGGCTGGTACAGGAAACGCGATCAGGTGGGCTCGGTCAGCGGGAAACCATATCCAGGCCGCTGGAGGTTGAAAAAAGGTTTGCCTGCGGATTCCCGGAGTGTGAGTCAGGTAAGGTATCTCAACGCTGCTAGGCTCTGTACGAAAAATACTGGCGCAGACAGCGCAGCGTGCAAGCGAGCGTGACCATCGCCGCGAAACTTTTTGCCAGCTTGTCGTAGCGAGTGCCGATCCTGCGACTCTCCTTCAGCCAGCCGAACATC
>NZ_LNUP01000007.1 GCF_001512295.1 Pseudomonas sp. EpS/L25
AATTGCTTGACGAACATAGAGCATTGGAACCACCTGATCCCTTCCCGAACTCAGAAGTGAAACGATGCATCGCCGATGGTAGTGTGGGGTTTCCCCATGTGAGAGTAGGTCATCGTCAAGCGCCTAACACCCAGCACCCCCGCTCAGTTCACTCTGGCGGGGGTGTTGTCTTTGGGGTGGGAAAAAGCTTGATAGGCCGAGTCCAGTCTGTCGCTCTACAGTCCCGCAGCCTGCTTGGATACTTGGCGAACGGATAGACGCGCGATGTGCTGGAGAGCGGGCCGGCCACGGACGGAACGTCTGCCGGGTAAGTGCCGGTTTTCTTCATTCCCTTTTCTCACTCTCTTCTGAAACTCTGAGATCGGCAGTGTCTTCACCCTAGCCCTCTCCCAGAGGGAGAGGGGATGAAGAGCCATTCGATAGAGAGGCTGGCGGGGTCTCTGCCAGTAAGGTGCTGCGGGTCGTCTGAATGCAAAGCGAGAGCGACAACAGCCCGGCTACGCCGGGCTGTTGTGTTTCCGGGTTAGGAAGGGAGATCTGGCCAGCCGAGGATTGGGTCTACCGATGGGGGGCGTTCCTACAGGCGTTATACCGTAGGAGCGGTATGGCCGCGATCAGGCAGCTCTCCTGACGCAATGGCCAGCCGTGCCTTCACCCTCGCCCTTTCTCGGAGGTGAAGAGCAGTGCAAGAGAGGGGCTGCGGGATGACTACCACCAGGGTATTGCGGGTCGTCTGAAAGCAGGGCGAAAGCGACGAATCGTCAGTACCAAGGCAGTGGCGTACCGCTGGTAAGCCAAGACATCTCCTTTGCCGGTGAGACGCTGGATGCACTTCATTCTTCTGCGTTTTTTAGGTATACAATGACCAGCAGCCTTGGGGCTGATAGGCAAGGGGTGCGCAGCGTCGTACCCCTTTTTTTTTGCGATACTGGCAAAATTTACCTTGGGCCCTAGGATCTTATCTCGCGGGTCGGTAAGGTTCCTGGATATTTCGTTTGGGTGAATACAGGCGTTGACAACGTTTGTGAAGAGGATGCGATTTTGATCAAAGTGCTGGTTGTCGACGATCACGATCTTGTCCGTACCGGCATCGTCAGGATGCTGGCGGATGTAGCGGGAATTCAGGTCGTTGGCCAGGCAGACAGCGGGGAAAGCGCACTCAAGCTAGCCAGAGAACTGAATCCTGATGTAGTGCTGATGGACGTCAGGATGCCCGGTATCGGTGGGCTCGAAGCCACTCGCAAGCTTCTGCGTAGCCAACCCGATATGAAGGTCGTCGTCGTTACCGCTTGCGAGGAGGATCCCTTTCCAACCCGCCTCCTGCAGGCTGGCGCATCTGGCTACCTGACCAAGGGCGCCGACATCGAAGAGATGATCACGGCCATCAAGCAGGCATTCGCTGGTCGCCGCTACATCAGTGCCCAGATCGCTCAGCAACTCGCCTTGAAACCTTTCCAGTCGAAGGCCGAGGCGTCACCTTTTGATCAGTTATCCGAACGTGAGATCCAGATCGCCTTGATGATCGCCGGCTGTCAGAAGGTCCAGGTCATATCCGACAAACTTTGCCTGTCGCCCAAGACCGTGAATACCTACCGTTATAGGATCTTCGAGAAATTATCGATTACCAGCGATGTCGAATTGGCCATGTTGGCCGTTCGTCACGGCATGGTAGACGCCACGAGTTGATATGAATTCATCTTTCGATGCTGCAGCCTTTCTTGCCGGCTGCAGCGGACGTCCCGGTGTTTACCGGATGTTCGACGAGGCTGGTAAGCTGCTTTACGTCGGCAAGGCCAAGAATCTAAAGAATAGGCTTTCCAGCTACTTCAGAAAGACCGGTTTGGCGCCCAAGACGGCTTCGATGGTCTCGAAGATTGCCCAGGTCGAGACGACCATTACCGGCAACGAAACCGAAGCCCTACTGCTCGAGCAGAACCTCATCAAGCAGTGGCGTCCGCCTTACAATATTCTGCTCCGAGACGATAAATCCTACCCCTACGTTTATCTCTCGACCGAGGATCAGTACCCTCGGCTTACCATCCACCGCGGCGATAAAAGAGGGAAGGGGCGTTACTTCGGACCTTATCCCAGCGCCGGCGCTATTCGCGAAAGTCTCAATCTGTTGCAAAAAGCCTTTCTGGTCAGGCAGTGCGATGATAGCTATTTCCGTAACCGGACCCGGCCCTGCCTGCAATATCAGATCAAGAGATGCAAAGGACCTTGCGTCGCCCTGGTCAGTGAGCAGGAGTACGCCGAGGACGTTCGCCACTCCGCCATGTTTCTGGAAGGGCGCAGCAACGCCTTGGCTGAAGAGCTGCAGGCCAAGATGGAAAAGGCATCCATCAATCTGGAATTCGAGCGGGCGGCCGAGCTGCGGGATCAGGTGGCCCTGGTCCGGCGTGTGCAGGACCAGCAGAGCATCGAGGGCGGCAGTGGCGATGTCGATGTCATCGCCGCCATGGTCAACCCTGGTGGAGCCTGTGTGCATCTGGTCACCGTTCGTGGCGGACGGGTGCTGGGTAGCAAGAACTTCTTTCCGGAGGTGGGTATCGAGGAGGACTCCAGCGAGGTGCTGGCCGCTTTCCTCGAGCAGTACTACCTGGCCTACCTGGAGCGAGACTTGCCCGAAGAGATCATCGTGAATTCGCTTCACGAAGACTTCGCTACCCTGATCGATGCCTTCGCCGAGGTCCACAAGCGCCAGCTGGTCATCACCCACCGCGTGCGAGGTACCAGGGCACGCTGGCAGCAACTGGCGGTGACGAATGCAGAGCAGGCGCTGAACACCCGTCTGGCCAATCGTCAGCACATGGGGCTGCGTTTCGATGCCCTGGTGCAGGCCCTCGACCTACCAGAGCCGCCACAGCGGCTGGAGTGCTTCGACATCAGCCATTCCAGCGGCGAGGCGACAGTGGCATCCTGCGTGGTCTTCGGGCCCGAGGGACCGCTCAAGTCCGATTACCGACGCTACAACATTGAAGGCGTGACGGCGGGTGATGATTATGCCGCCATGCATCAGGCCCTCACCCGACGTTTCAGTCGCCTGAGGGCGGGTGAGGGCAAGCTGCCGGATATCCTGTTGGTAGACGGTGGCAAGGGGCAGCTGGCCATGGCGCGGGAAGTACTGCGCGAGCTGGCCGTGCCCGACTTGGTGCTGCTTGGCGTTGCCAAGGGCGTCACCCGCAAGCCCGGTCTCGAGACCCTATACCTGGACGATCCCTCCAATGAGTTCACCCTGCCGGCGCATTCGCCCGCGTTGCATCTCATCCAGCAGATCCGCGATGAGGCGCATCGCTTCGCCATCACCGGGCACCGAGCTCGTAGGGGCAAGGCGCGTAGAACCTCTTCCCTGGAAGAGGTGGCCGGTATAGGGCCCAAGCGCCGGCAGGAGCTGCTGAAGCATTTTGGCGGCCTGCGAGAATTGCAGCGTGCGAGTATCGAGGAGATCGCCAAGTCTCCCAGCATCAGCAAAAAGCTGGCCGAGCAGATTTATGCCGCCCTGCACAGCGAGTAGAATCGCCCCACGTTCATCAATAGCCGCGCCAATGAATATCCCAAATCTGCTCACCGTACTGCGCGTCTTCCTCATCCCCCTTTTCGTTGTCCTCTTCTACCTGCCGGTGCATTGGAGCTATTGGACCGCCAGTACCGTCTTCGCAATTGCCTGTGCTACCGATTGGCTGGATGGCTACCTGGCTCGTCGGCTGGGGCAGAGCACTCCCTTCGGGGCCTTTCTCGATCCTGTGGCTGACAAGCTCATCGTGGCAGTGGCGCTGGTATTGCTGGTACAGGAGCACGCCAATGCCTGGTTGACCCTCCCGGCGGTGATCATCGTCGGTCGCGAGATCGTGGTATCGGCGCTGCGTGAGTGGATGGCGGAGCTCGGTGCCCGGGCCCAGGTCGCGGTATCCAGCCTGGGTAAATGGAAGACTGCCGCGCAAATGTTGGCCCTGGTCATCCTGCTGGCCAATCCGCCGCAACTGACCTTCTGGGTGATCAGCGGGTACGCCTTGCTCATCGTCGCCGCGGCTCTGACGCTATGGTCGATGTGCACCTATCTGATGGCCGCCTGGCCACACCTGATGAACGCCGAGAAAAAAAAATAAGTTTTTGAATCAATAGGTTGACATGCTGGGTGGCTGATATAGAATGGCGCCCGTCACCAAGCGGGAATAGCTCAGTTGGTAGAGCACGACCTTGCCAAGGTCGGGGTCGCGAGTTCGAGTCTCGTTTCCCGCTCCATGTTTTACGTGAGTGTCGCAAGACATTCAGGTTTGAGGCCGGGTGGCAGAGTGGTCATGCAGCGGATTGCAAATCCGTGTACGCCGGTTCGATTCCGACCTCGGCCTCCACTATTGAGAGCCCCGTAGATCCTAGGTCTACGGGGCTTTTCATCATCCAGGGATCTGTGAATACTGGACTAGGCTGTACGAGCCCAAAAGATGAGGGTTCGGTTATGCCCGAGTGGTGAAACTGGTAGACACAAGGGACTTAAAATCCCTCGGCTTAACGGTCGTGCCGGTTCGATTCCGGCCTCGGGCACCATCCATAGGAAAAGGCCACTCACGCTTGCGTGAGTGGCCTTTTTCGTTCAGGAGGGGATCGTCCAGTAGGGTGTTTCGTCGGCGTCTCGCTCGATGCGTGAGCGGCTGTCGAGGATGAAGGCTTCTAGCATGGCAGCGTCCAGCAGCTCGGTGCGGGCGATGGGGCGTTTGAGGACGGATTGACCGCTACGAGAGAAGACTTCGACGTCGTAGGCGCGCTGATCCCGGGTCGAAATCACGCAGCGCAACGGCTCGAAGCCGCCTTTCAGGGTATTGAAGGCGCTGGCGAGTTCCACATAGAGGGTCATCCGAAAAAGCTTCCTGTTCAAAGATGGCACTGTGACAGCATTGGCTGCTACAGGGTTTCACCTTTGCAGAGGAGTGCTGTCTTATAGCGATGCTAGTCGCAAATCACAGCCCTGCGTTCGGGATTTCATTGCCAGCCTTGCAACCAGCATTCTGCATCCAGCAACTCGTGCCAGTCCAGCGTCCAGGTGCGCCGAGTGAGAACGGCTTGTAGATCTATCAGCTTGATGGGGGCGGTATCGATTTCGGGTAGATGCACGCGGGTGACGATGAAGTGCCGCTGGCGTTCGCGGGGCTGAATTGCCGTCCATTTGCTGTTCAGCAGCTTGTGGGGATTGATGCGTCTACCACTCATCCCGGGATGGCTTCCAGCAGGGGGGCACGACGATAGCGCTGCAGCAGGGCCTCGAGGTTGCGATCGGGCATGGCGTGGGCCCTGAGCGCCGTGATGGTGCGCTCGACGTACTCCAGGGTGCTGCCGAAATGGCCACAGGCTTCGGTCAGGACGCGGTTGAGGATGTCGTCGGGAAGACTGCCGGCGTAGCAGGGTAGGTTACGCTTGAGGACGAAGCCGAGCGCCTGGACCTTGCTGCCGTCTTCCAAGTGGCAATTGAGCCAGCGCGGGCGGTAGGAGCCATCCGGCATCTCGCGTTTCCACAAGGCCAGCAGGTGGTCGTCCAACTGCTCGTCCGGTAACTGGTAGGCGAAGCCGGAGCAGGAGCCGCCGCGGTCCAGGCCCAGTACCAGTCCTGGCTGCTCGGGCGTACCTCGGTGCAGCTGGGACCAGAGATAGAGGCCGCGGTGATAGCCGTGGACCCGTGCGCGCCGGACCGCGACCGCCGGGCACTCCGGACGCCAGATCAGCGAGCCATAGGCGAACAGCCAGACGGGGCCGGGTTGGCGTTGCTCCAGGGTGGCCTCCAGGGAAGCGACCAGTTCCGGATGGGTGAGAGGAGTGGCAGGCGCGAGCTTGGGTGGGTAGGAGTCGAAAACGTGGGAAGAACTCTGACTATGCATAGGGTGCCTGATCCTCAACCGCAAAAGCTGCCGAGTCTGAGGGCTCGGTCATGAGATCCTAACGAAAGTATGCTGGGAACCCATAGACCGTTCATGCCCATCTTTATGACGCTTGGTTAGAGGGCGGCCAGAAGCATGCCAAGGCGGAGAACCGTCGGGCGAAAAAAAGCCCGGCAAAGGCCGGGCTTGTTCAGGTGTGGTGGATCAGGCGCTGGTGCGGATCAGGTGATCGAAGGCAGCCAGGGAGGCTTTGGCACCTTCGCCCAGGGCGATGATGATCTGCTTGTAGGGCACGGTGGTGACGTCGCCAGCGGCGAAGACGCCGGGCAGCGAGGTCTGGCAACGGGCGTCCACTTCGATCTCGCCGCGGGGCGACAGCTCCACGGTGCCCTTGAGCCAGTCGGTATTGGGTACCAGGCCGATCTGGACGAAGACGCCTTCGAGGTCGAGGTGATGGAACTCGCTGGAGTTGCGATCCTTGTAGACCAGGCCGTTGAGCTTCTGGCCATCGCCCTTGACTTCGCTGGTGAGGGCGCTGGTGATGACGGTCACGTTGGGCAGGCTGAACAGCTTGCGCTGAAGTACGGCATCGGCACGCAACTGGCCGTCGTACTCGATCAAGGTGACCTGGGCGACGATGCCGGCGAGATCGATGGCAGCTTCGACGCCCGAGTTGCCACCCCCGATGACGGCGACGCGTTTGCCCTTGAACAGGGGGCCGTCGCAGTGCGGGCAGTAGGCGACGCCGCGATTGCGGTATTCCTGCTCACCCGGCACGTTCATTTCACGCCAGCGGGCGCCGGTGGCGAGGATCAGCGTCTTGGCCTTGAGCGAGCCGCCATCGGCGAAGCGGACTTCGTGCAGGCCGCTGGCATCGTGGGCCGGAATCAGCTGTTGGGCACGCTGCAGGTTCATGATGTCGACTTCGTACTGCTTGACGTGCTCTTCCAGGGCCATGGCGAGTTTCGGGCCTTCGGTCTCCTTGATGGAGATGAAGTTCTCGATGGCCAGGGTGTCCAGCACCTGACCGCCGAAGCGCTCGGCGGCTACGCCGGTACGGATGCCCTTGCGCGCGGCATAGACGGCTGCCGCGGCACCGGCCGGGCCACCCCCGATGACCAGGACGTCGAAGGCGTCCTTGGCGTTGAGCTTGTCGGCGGAGCGGGCGGCAGCGCCGGTGTCGAGCTTGGCGACGATCTCTTCCAGGCCCATGCGACCCTGGCCGAAGGGTTCGCCGTTGAGGTAGACACTGGGTACGGCCATGACCTGGCGGCGTTCGACTTCCTCCTGGAACAGGGCACCGTCGACGGCGACGTGCTTGACCCGGGGATTGAGCACGGCCATGAGGTTCAGGGCCTGGACCACGTCCGGGCAGTTCTGGCAGGACAGCGAGAAGTAGGTTTCGAACTGGTAGTCGCCGTCGAGCGCCTTGACCTGCTCGATGACGTCCTGGCTGGCCTTGGACGGATGGCCGCCTACCTGCAGCAGGGCCAGGACCAGGGAGGTGAATTCGTGGCCCATGGGCAGACCGGCGAAGCGCAGGTCGATGTTCTGGCCGGGGGTCAGCAGGGCGAAGGAGGGGCGACGGGCATCGCTGCCGTCGGTGCTGAGGCTGACCTGGTCGGACAAACCGGCGATGTCCTGCAGCAGACTGAGCATTTCACGGGATTTCGCGCCATCGTCGAGGGACGCGACGATCTCGATGGGGCGCGTGACGCGTTCGAGGTAGGTCTTGAGCTGGGCTTTCAGGTTGGCGTCCAACATGGCGACGTGGCTTCCGTAAAAAATGGGCAAAAAAAGAGCGCGCGGGCAAGGCGCCCGGGCGCTCGGGCTAGATCAGGCTGGCGTTAGATCTTGCCGACCAGGTCCAGCGAGGGGGTCAGGGTCGCTTCGCCTTCTTTCCACTTGGCGGGGCAGACTTCACCCGGGTGGTTGGCGACGTACTGAGCAGCGCGGACCTTGCGCAGCAGCTCGCTGGCGTCACGGCCGATGCCGTTGTCGTGGATTTCGCACAGCTTGATCTGACCTTCCGGGTTGATCAGGAAGGTGCCACGCAGGGCCAGGCCTTCTTCTTCGATCAGGACTTCGAAGTTACGGGCGAGACGAGCGGTGGGGTCGCCTACCAGCGGGTAGTTGACCTTCTTGATGGCTTCGGAGGTGTCGTGCCAGGCCTTGTGAGCGAAGTGGGTGTCGCAGGACACGCCGTAGATCTCGACGCCCAGCTTCTGGAACTCGGGGTACAGGTCAGCAAGGTCTTCCAGTTCGGTGGGGCACACGAAGGTGAAGTCAGCCGGGTAGAACACGATGGCGGACCATTTGCCCTTCAGATCGGCCTCGGTCACCTGGACGAACTTGCCATTGTGGTAGGCGGTCGCGGTGAAGGGCTTCACTTCGGTGTTGATCAGGGACATTGATGACTCCTTGAGGGTTGGAAGGTAAGGGTTGAAATCGATAGGACGCATACTAATCGCCTTTTGACGATTCGCCTCATTGTTAAAGGCGATGTCAGCGATTGGGTGTCTCTATCGAATACTACAGCGTTTATTGCAAATCAGTGACTTAGGAGCTTCCGGAGCTGATCTGGTCATGGCCCAGCGCCTTGGTCGTGCTGGGGTGCTGGCCCCATTCGCTCCAGGAACCGTCGTAGAGTCTGCCATCCGGCAGGCCGGCAACGTTGAGGGCCAGCAATAGCACCGCTGCCGTGACGCCACTGCCGCAACTGGCGATGACCGGGTGCAGGCCGTCGACGCCGAGGGCCTGGAAGCGCTGGCGCAGCTCCTGCGGCAGCAGCAGGGTACCGTCGGCGTTCAGCAGACTGTCATAGGGCAGATTGAGACTGCCGGGCATGTGCCCCGGGGCCACACCCGGACGGGGCTCGGCGACTTCGCCGGCGAAGCGCTTGGCGCCGCGAGCATCGAGCACCTGGGTCTGGCCAACGCTGAGGGCGGTCTGGACGTCGCCCAGTCCGCAAAGCAGGCGGTAGTTCAGGGCGGTGGGGTACGCTGGCTGGGGTTCGGCGTGGTTCTCGCCGGCTTCGAGCGGCAGGCCCAGGTTGCGCCAGAGTGGCAGACCGCCGTCGAGCACGGCGATGCGCTCGTGACCGAACAGGCGGAACAGCCACCAGGCCCTGGCCGCGGAGAACAGGCCTTTCTGGTCGTAGACGACGATGAAGGTATCCGGGGTGACCCCCAGCTCGCCGGCCAGGCGAGCGAAGCGACCGACGCTGGGCACCATGTGCGGCAACGAGGTATCCGGGTCGGAGAAGTGTTCGATATCGAAGCGCAGGGCGCCGGGCAGATGCTGTTGCCGATAGATTTCATCGGCGACCTGGGGCTCGTTGGGCAGGTAGAGGCTGGCATCGAGGATCATGAGGTCCGTACGGCTCAGTTGTTCCTGCAGCCAGGTGGGGGTGACCAGGGGGGAGGCGAGCATGGGGCGCTCCTTGGTTGGCGAGGGGCGACAGCTTACCGCGCGTTGGGCGGCGTGGGCTGTCAGGGATGACCGGATACTTTATCCTCGGCAGTCTGGCAATTGGATAGATGACTCATGAACGAATTTAACGGGCAATCCACCGGTGGCAATGATTGGCAGCTGGGTCGCATCGTCGACGAGCTGCATGCCGCCCGTAGTCAGTGGCGCGAAACGCACGGGCGCTTCCGCGAATTCAGTGGCCGCGAGCTACCTTCCCGCAGCGTGATGGCGACGGTGATCGAATCCCTCAGCGGGGCGCTCTTTCCCTTGCGCCTCGGCCCGGATCAGCTGCGGCAGGAGAGCGAGGACTTCTACGTGGGCTTCGAGCTGGAGCGGGCGCTGAACGCCCTGATGATCCAGGCGAAGCTGGAACTCGACTATTTCGCCAAGCAGCGGGGCGAGAACGGCGCCAATCGCACGGATGAGGCCCGGCGTCTGGTACAGGCCTTCGCCCTGGCCTTGCCGGATCTGCGCCGATTGCTCGATACCGATGTCATCGCCGCCTACCAGGGCGACCCGGCGGCGCGCAGCGTGGACGAGGTGTTGCTCTGCTATCCGGGCATCTACGCCATGATCCATCATCGCATCGCGCATCACTTCTACCGCAGCGGTTTGCCACTACTGGCGCGGATGGTCAGCGAGCGGGCGCATTCGGCGACGGGCATCGATATCCACCCCGGCGCCCAGATCGGCGAGGGTTTCTTCATCGATCATGGTACGGGCGTGGTGATCGGCGAGACCTGCATCATCGGTGACCGGGTGCGCATCTATCAGGCCGTGACCCTCGGCGCCAAGCGCTTCCCGGCGGACGCCGATGGCAGCCTCAAGAAGGGGCATCCGCGGCATCCTATCGTGGAGGACGACGTGGTGATCTATGCAGGTGCCACCATCCTCGGTCGCATTACCATCGGCCAGGGTTCGACCATCGGCGGCAACGTCTGGCTGACCCATGGCGTGCCGGCCAACAGCAACGTGAGTCAGGCCAGCCTGCAGGGCTGCGCCGGCTTGGCTCAGGAGTAGTCGGCGGCCTGATCGCGTACGAACTTGGCGAGAAAGCGCCGGGTTCTTTCTTCGCGCGGCTGGTTGAAGACCTCGGCCGCGCTACCTTGCTCGACGATGCGTCCGCCGTCCATGAACAGCACCCGGTGCGCGACGTCGCGGGCGAAGGCCATCTCATGGGTGACGATGAGCAGGGTACGTCCTTCCCGGGCCAGGGCGCGGATGGTCTCCAGCACCTCGCCCACCCGTTCCGGGTCGAGCGCCGACGTGGGTTCGTCGAAGAGGATAGCCTGGGGTCGCATGGCCAGCGCCCGGGCGATGGCAACGCGCTGCTGCTGACCGCCCGAGAGCTGACCCGGATAGGCGTCGGCCTTGTCCGCCAGGCCGACCTTGGCCAGGAGTTCGCGACCATGGGCGAGGGCCGTATCGCGGCTTTCCCCCTGGACGATGATCGGCCCCTCGATGACGTTCTCCAGTGCGGTGCGATGGGGAAACAGGTTGAAGTTCTGGAAGACGAAACCGACGCTCTGGCGCAGCCGGCGAATCGCCGCCTGCTGGGCTCTCAGGGGGCGCGCCGCATCGATGCTCAGATCGCCGACGTGGATGGTGCCGGCGTCGGGTGTCTCCAGCAGGTTCAGGCAGCGCAGCAGGGTGGTCTTGCCCGAGCCGCTGGGGCCGATGATGGCGACCACCTCGCCCTGGGCCACGCTGAGGTCGATGCCCTGCAGCACGGTCTGCTGCCGGAATGACTTGGACAGCCCCTGCACTTCGATCATGACTGACCCCGTTCGTTGATGTGGCGGCCGTAGTGCCGCTCCAGGCGGTTCTGCAGCGTGGACAGCAGGCTGGCCAGCATCCAATAGAGCAGCGCTGCGGCCAGGTAGAGGCTGAAGATCTCGAAGGTGCGGGCGGTGATCAGTTGGGCCTGACGGAAGAGTTCCGGTACCTGGATGGTGGCCGCCAGGGAGGTGTCCTTCACCAGGGCGATGAAGCTGTTGCCCAGCGGCGGCAGGGCGATGCGCAGGGCCTGGGGCAGGATGGCGCGCCTCAGGGTCTGCAGCGGCGTCATGCCGATACTGGCGGCGGCTTCCCATTGGCCGCGGTCGATGGCACCGATGGCAGCACGGATGATCTCGGCGGTATAGGCGGCCATGTTCAGCGAGAAGCCGATCAGCGCCGCGGGTAGCGGATCGAGCTGCAGGCCCAGCTCGGGCAGCCCGTAGTAGATGACGAACAGCTGCACCAGCAGCGGAGTGCCGCGGAAGAAGGAGATGTACAGCCGCGCGAGGCTGCGCAGCGCCATGTTGGACGAGCGCCGCAACAGCGCCAGGCCGAAGCCCAGCAGCAGTCCGAAGAACATGCCGCCGAGGCTGAGGACCACCGTCCAGATCGCGCCCTTCAGCAGGAAGGGCAGCGAATCGAGGAGGAGTTGCAGGGTACCGCTCATTGGGTAACGTCGGCCTTGAACCACTTCTCGGAGATCTTGGCCAGGGTGCCATCGGCGCGCAGCTTGGCGATGGCCTGGTCGATGGCGGCGTGGAATTCCGGATCACCCTTGCGTTCGGCGATGCCCGACTCCTGACGGCTGAAGGGCTCGCCGGCCAGGGCCAGGCGGTCCTTGGTCTTGGCCAGCAATTCCAGGGCGGCCAGGCGGTCGACGAGGATGGCATCGATACGGCCCACGCGCAGGTCCTGGTACTTGGTGGGGTCGTCTTCGTAGGTGCGCACGTCGGCCTGGGGCACGTTCTGGCGCAGCCATTGCTCGTAGTTGGTGCCCAGGCCGACACCGACCTTCTTGCCGGCGAGGTCGGCGGCGGTCTTGATGGTGCTGGCGTCGTCCTTGCGCACCAGGGCCTGGATGCCGGACACGGTGTAGGGGGTGGAGAAGTCGTATTTCTTCTTGCGCTCCTCGCTGATGGTCACCTGGTTGATCACCACATCCAGGCGGCGGGACTCAAGAGCAGCCAGCAGACCATCCCACTTGCCGGGTTCGATCTTGGCTTTCACCCCCAGCTCCTTGGCCAGCGCCTTGGCGAAGTCCACCTCGAAGCCGGCCAGCTGGCCCTGCTCGTCCTGGAAGCTGAAGGGCGGGTAGGTGCCTTCCAGGCCGACGACCAATTCACCGCGTTGCTTGACGGTCTGCAACAGGTCTTCCGCCTGGGCGGTGGCCTGATGGGCCAGGCCCAGGGCGAGCAGCAGGGCAGCGCTGCGGAACAGACGGTGGGAGAGGGGCTTGCGCATGGAGGGGATCCTCGTAGGTATGGGGGCGCCACTATGAAGGTGTCCGGTAAGACAACCTTAGTCGAAAAAATGCTGACGTTATGCCACCACTGGCGGTTGCATCTAACTGGTGAACCAGTGTCGATAGGCGAAGGTGCCAGGAGTGCCGCCGGTATGCAGGAACACCAGCGGGCCGGGCGGGAGTTCGTCGCGGGCGACCAGGTCCAGCAGGCCGGCCATGGCCTTGCCGGTGTAGACCGGGTCCAGCACCAGCCCCTCCAGGCGAGCGAGCCGGCGGATGGCCGCCAGGGTGCCGGGGTTGGGCTCGCCGTAGCGGGGGCCCTGGTAGCCGTCGTGCAACCGCGGAGCTATCGCAGGATCGGCGAGGCCGAGCAGTGCGGCCAGCTGTTGTCGCAATGCCGCGACCTTGGGTAATTGCTCGTCGACGGTCCGGGAAACCGTGATGCCGATTACCGGGACGGCAGGGCACCTCTCATTGAAGGCGAGGTCCAGACCGGCCTGGGTCCCGGCACTGCCGGAGGCGACGATGACGGCAGCCGGCTGCAACGCCAGGGCGTCGAGCTGGTCGGCCAGTTCCAGACCCGTGCGGACGTAGCCAAGGGCGCCCAGGGCATTGGAGCCGCCGACGGGAATCACCTTGGGCGTACGACCCTGTTGGCGCAGGCGCTGGGCCTCGGCTTGCAGCTGGTGGTGCGGATCGTCGAGGGCGGCCACTGGCCTGACTTCGACGCCAAAGAGGTCGAGCAACAGGCGATTACCGCCGTGGAGATAATCCTCATCCTGGGTGGCGATGGGATTCTCCAGCAGGGCGACGCAGGCCAGCCCTTGCTGGGCGGCGACCGCGGCGGTCTGGCGGACGTGGTTGGACTGGATGGCGCCCGCGGTGACCAGGGTGTCGGCGCCTTCGGCCAGGGCTTCAGCGACCAGATACTCCAGTTTGCGCACCTTGTTGCCGCCCAGGGCCAGGCTGGTGGTGTCATCCCGTTTGCAGTAGACCGTTCGTCCCAGCTCAGCCGACAACCGTGGCAGGAGGTCCAGCGAGGTGACGGAGAGCTGCAATTCCAGGCGAGGAAAGCGGGCGAGGGCGGTGGCGAGCATGATGGGATCTGCCGAGTGACTCGAGGCATCACTCTAGGCCAGAGCCTGCGCCACCAGCAATCTCGATGGCCTCAGGCCAGGTCCGGTCGGCGCGCCAGGGCCTGGGGCAGCAGCGAGCGCAACAGCACCCCGTAGAGCGGTACGAAGAGCAGCAGGCTGACGCCCAGTTTCACCCCGTAGTCGACCAGGGCGATCTCCGGCCAGTGGGCGGCCATGAAGGGATTGCCGCTGCGCCAGAAGGCGACGGAGAAGAAGGCGAGGGTGTCGAGCGCATTGCCGAACAGCGTCGAGACGGTGGGTGCGAGCCACCAGTGGCGCGAGCGACGCAGGCGATCGAATACCTGGATATCGAGCAGTTGGCCCAGCACATAGGCGCAGAAGCTCGCCAGCGAGATGCGCAGGACGAAGACGTTGACCGTGGCCAGCGCGGCCCAGCCCTGGAAATGGCCGTCCTGGAACAGTACCGACACGACGTAGGACACCAGCAGCGCCGGGATCATCACCCGGGTGATGACCTGGCGCGCCGGCGCCTTGCCCATCACCCGCACGGTGAGGTCGGTGGCAAGGAAGATGAAGGGGAAGCTGAAGGCGCCCCAGGTGGTGTGCCAGCCGAACAATTGCAACGGTAGCTGCACCAGGTAGTTGCTGGCGATGATGATGAGGATGTGGAAGCCGACGAGGGCGGCTACCAGGGCGCGCTGGGGCGCGGCGAGCAAGGCGGGCATGGGCGGTCCTTTTTTGGTTACCTGGGGTGAGGGAACCCAGGGCGCGATTGCGGGGCATTATTGTACGGATTCCCGCGGCGAGTGGCGAATCCACGGCGACGAAGGTCCTCGGTGGATGGGCAGACCGGCCACGTGCCTGCTAACTTGTCCGACTTCCGTCCGAACAGAGAGCCAACTCATGCACTTTCGATCGCTGGGTCGTACCGACCTCAAGGTGAGCGCCGTCGCCCTCGGCACCATGACCTGGGGCGAGCAGAACACCGAGGCAGAAGCCTTCGAGCAGATTCGGGTCGCCAAGGCGGCTGGCGTCAATCTGCTGGATACCGCCGAGATGTATCCGGTGCCGCCGCGCGCCGAGACCTATACCCGCACCGAGACCATCATCGGCAACTATTTTCGCCAGCACGGCGAGCGCGCCGACTGGGTCCTGGCGAGCAAGGCCGCCGGTCCCGGCCGTGACATGGACTACATCCGCGATGGCGGCCTGGCGTTCACCAAGGCCAATCTCACTGCCGCCCTGGATGCCAGTCTGCGGCGCCTGAATACCGATTACCTGGACCTCTACCAGTTGCACTGGCCGGACCGCCGCACCAACTTCTTCGGCCAATTGGGCTATGAGCATAGCGACGCCGCCTTCACGCCTTTCGAGGAAACGCTGGAAGCCCTGGACGGCTTCGTCCGGGCGGGCAAGGTACGTCATATAGGGCTATCCAATGAGACGCCCTGGGGCGTGCAGCAATTCCTGCATCTGAGCGAAACGCGCGGCTGGCCGCGGGTCGTCTCGATCCAGAATCCCTACAACCTGCTCAATCGCAGCTTCGAGGTGGGTCTGGCCGAGCAGGCCATTCGCGAGCAGGTCGGGCTGCTGGCCTATTCGCCGCTGGCCTTCGGCGTGCTGGCCGGCAAGTACCTGGATGGCGCACGACCAGCAGGTGCCCGGCTGACGCTGTTCGAGCGCTTCCAGCGCTACAGCAATCCCCAGGCGCAACGTGCGGCCCAGGCCTATGTCGAACTGGCCCGTGAGCGCGGACTGGACCCGGCGCAGATGGCCCTGGCCTTCGTCACCAGCCGACCATTCGTGACCAGCAACATCATCGGCGCCACCACGCGCGCCCAGCTGGAAAGCAACCTGGCGAGCAGCGAACTGGAGCTGGATGCCGAGACGCTCAAGGCCATCGAGGCCGTCCACGTCGCCCAGCCGAATCCGGCGCCCTGAGCTAGGCGCTCGCGAGGGCCTCTCCCAGTGCCTGGTACAGCGCCTGTACCGGGCGTATCGCCCGGCAGCCTGGCCGCATCAAGAGCCAGAGGTCAGCCGCTGGCAGATCCCGAGGGGCCGCGAGTACCGACCAGGCGGGGTCGATCAGGTAGTCGGGTAACAGCGCGACGCCGAGGCCCGCCCGGACCAGACGCGCCACTCCGAGGATGGTGTCGCAACGCACCTCTGGCTGAATGCCGGGATAGTGCTTGCGCCGCCAGAGCACGCTGGGGTGGTCCGGCAACAGGTCGTCAGGGGCTATCCAGCGCCAGTGGGCGGGTTGATCTCCCGCGGTCGCCAGGTATCCAGGTGTGGCGCAGAGCCGATAATGCACGGCACGCAGGCACCGTCCCACCAGATGGGCCGGTGGACTGGCGGTCAGGCGTAGCGCCAGGTCGGCGTCGTGGCGACTCAGGTTGAGGAAGGCGTTGTCCGTACTGAGTTCCAACTGAATCCGGGGGTGACGCTGCAGCAGGTCGGCCAGCAAAGGCAGTAACAGGCCTTCGAGCACCGCATCGGTAGTGCTCAGGCGAACCAGGCCGCTGGGCGGCGCTTCGCTGTCCGCTACCTGCGCCCGGGCTTCCAGCAAGGCCTCCTCGGCCGTTTCCGCAGCCTGAATCAGCGCTACGACAGCTGGCAGTGGGCGGCATCCCCAACGGTCGCGCTCGAACAATGCCCGCCGAGTCGACGTTCCAGCCGTCCCAGGGCACGGTGGACCGATGAGGTGTCCTGCGCCAGCAGGGCGGCCGCCCGAGCGAGGGTCGTGCCGCGGGACAGTGCCAGGACGAGGGTGAGATCGCTCTGCTCCAACTGATAATGCATGGATGCCTGTCCTCATGACCGCAACGCCTATTAATCACCTGCACCCGCCATTCTAAGGTGGCGCGGACCTCGACTCGCTACTGCAGGTGTACTCCATGTCATCGTATGAAATCGTGCTCCTGGGTGACCAGGACCTCGCCATCGTCGCGCACCAGGCTATCCCCAGGGCGCTGGCGCTTGCCGCCGCGGAGCTGGATATTTCGCTGCGGACGCACTGGTTGCCCACCGTGGTGGCTGACGGCGCCCTTTCCGCGTGCGACGGACTCTGGTGCGTACCTGGCAGCCCTTACCGGAACCCCGAGGGCGTGCTGGCCGTGATTCGCACGGTTCGCGAGCGAGACATCCCCTTCCTGGGGACCTGCGGCGGATTGCAGCACGCCCTGCTGGAACAGGCGCGGACGCTGCCGGGATGGGCTGACGTGGCCCACGCCGAGGACGACCCCGCGGCGCAGCGGGCACTGCTGACGCCCTTGAGCTGCGCGCGCGTCGAGTTTCGCAATCGACTCAGGCTGCTATCCGGCTCGCGACTGATAGGGGAGGATGGTCAAGAGGAGGCCGCCTATCACTGCCGTTTCGGCGTGAATCCCGATTACCTGCCGGCACTGCTCGCGGCGGGCTGGCGAATCCTGGCGTGGGACGATGAGGGGCTGCCGGTTGCCTTCGAACTGGAAGGCCAGGCCTGCCATTTTGGCACCCTGTACCAGCCCGAGCGCGAGGCGCTCGACGGCCGGGCTCCGGTGGCGGTACGCGCCTGGTTGGAGGCGGCCGTCGCCCGGCGGGGATGGGCGCTATGAGCCGGCTGGAACTACCCGAAGGTTGCGTGGTGATCGCCTTCATCTCGCAGCGCTCAGCGGAAGATCAGGGTTATGCCCGGATGGCCGAGCGCATGCTGGCGTTGGCAGCCGAGCAGCCCGGGTTTATCGGCGTGGAGTCGGCGCGGGGCAGCGATGGGTTGGGCATCACGCTGTCCTACTGGGTAGATCAGGCCGCCGCCGCGGCCTGGGGGGCCCATCCGGAACACCGCGAGGCTCAGCGCCTGGGACGCGAATGCTGGTATCTCTGGCATGTCACCCGGGTTGCGCAGGTTCTTTCGACACGGCCCGTGGGTGGCGTCACTCCACCCTGACCGCGCCCAGCGCTGGCGCGACGCGGATCCAGCCGATGGGGTTGTCCGCGCCTACCACCATCACCTTCTTCCACGGACGAAAGGGCAGGCTTTCCAGCACCAGGACACGATCCCCCGGTTCGAGTATGGCGACCCGCTGCCGGTTGGCCAGCACACTGCGCTCGGGCATGGAGGGGTTCTGCATGAGCGGGATCGGGCCGCCGCGCAACTGCCAGGTCTCGCCGCTGGAGGCGTTGATGAAGGTCGGTAGCTGGGTGAGCAGGAGGGTCAGGGTCAGAATGGCCGTCAGGGCCAGGACCAGGCGGCGAATCGCCTGGCGAGCGGCAGCGATGTCGGTAGCGGTCTTGCCAAGCGTGGGCATGGACATGGACGTGACTCTTGGCTGCATGACGAGGTAGCGCGATGCTATCGTCATGCGGCCAATTGATATCATTCCTGCCGCTAAAGCCCGAACCTCGTCTCATTTGCCGTCGTCAGAGTGTGACCGGCCGCAAAAGGTCGTACTAGAGGGGCGGCTCTGGCCTCAGGGTGCCAGCTGACGGGTCACTTCGACGGCTTTCTCGAAGGACGGATAGCCGCTCTTGGCCACCGCCAGGTCCGCATAGGCGCTCTTGTAGGTCTGCGCCTGGATGGGATCGGCCTCGACGATCAGGAAGGGGTCGGCGTACAGCCGATAGAGCAGGGCATAGGCCAGCGGATAGCGACGGTCGGCCGAGCGATTGAGCAGGTCCAGGACATCGTCGGTCTGCGGGCCCTGCTTGATGGCTATCACCGCACGGTAGAACTCCACTTCGCCATCGGCGCTCTGGCCACCATTGCGCAGCAGCAGAGCATCGGCGAGGCGGAGCTGTTCTTCACTCCCTCCCAGCACCAGCAATTTGGCCTGCAGCAGGTCGTTCTGGCGCAGCAGGGTGGTCTGTTCCTCGCTGAGCGGGCGCGTTTCGGCTGCCTCGTGATGGCCGCCCAACGAGCAGCCGGCAAGGGAAACACACAGCAACGGGAGCATCCATTTCTTCATGTCGAGATCTATCCGCGGAGTCGTGACGCTGGTTCCAAACTTTGGACGATAGCAGTTCTTTGACGCTTTGCGCAGAACCGGACGGGATTCCTGGAGTCCTACCCGCACGTCCAGTGAGCGCCCTTGTCTGGCTATTTCCAGCGCCGCGCGCTTCGGGCATTGTATGCGACAAGCGGCTGGATAGACCGCCGTTCGTTTTGCCTTCACGTCAGATCAAAGGACTCCCATGATCACCAAATGTCTGTTTCCGGCAGCCGGCTATGGCACTCGTTTTCTCCCCGCGACCAAGGCCATGCCCAAGGAAATGCTGCCCATCGTGAACAAGCCTCTGGTGCAGTACGCCGTGGAGGAAGCGTTGGAAGCGGGTCTGCATCAGATCGGGATCGTTACCGGTCGTGGCAAGCGTTCGCTGGAAGACCATTTCGACATCAGCTACGAGCTGGAAAGCCAGATCAAGAACACCGACAAGGAAAAGTACCTGGTCGGCATTCGTAACCTGATCGACAACTGCACCTTCTCCTACACCCGTCAGGTGGAGATGAAAGGCCTGGGCCACGCCATTTTGACCGGCCGCCCGCTGATCGGTGACGAGCCCTTCGCCGTGGTGCTGGCGGACGACCTCTGCCTGAACCTGGAAGGCGACAGCGTCCTCAAGCAGATGGTCAAGCTGTACAACCAGTTCCGCTGCTCCATCGTGGCCATCCAGGAAGTACCGGCCAACGAGACCAACAAGTACGGCGTGATCGCCGGCGAGATGATCCGTGACGACATCTACCGGGTGAACAACATGGTCGAGAAGCCCAAGCCGGAGGACGCTCCCTCCAACCTGGCGATCATCGGCCGCTACATCCTGACCCCGGACATCTTCGACCTGATCGAACAGACCGAGCCGGGCAAGGGTGGCGAGATCCAGATCACCGACGCCCTGATGAAGCAGGCGCAGGACGGTTGCGTACTGGCGTACAAGTTCAAGGGCCAGCGTTTCGACTGCGGTAGCGCAGAAGGCTTCGTCGAAGCCACCAACTTCTGCTTCGAGCACCTGTACAAGGCGCTGTAAGCCGCCTCGTGCAGTCGACAAGGCCACCTGCGGGTGGCCTTGTCGTTTCTGGCGATTGGCCCCGGCGACCTTGACCGCCAGCGGCTTGCGTTATGCTGACGTCAGCAGAAACCAAGAGAGTGTTCCATGACGACCTATGATTTCGACCTCTTCGTGATAGGTGCCGGTTCGGGCGGGGTACGTGCCGCGCGTTTCGCCGCCGACTTCGGTGCCCGGGTGGCGATAGCGGAAAGCCGCTACCTCGGTGGCACCTGCGTCAACGTGGGCTGCATGCCCAAGAAATATTTCATCTACGGCGCGTCCTTTCGCGATGAATTCCGCCAGGCGCGGGGCTACGGCTGGGACGCCGAGGTACCGGCGTTCGACTGGAACACCCTGGTCGCCAGCAAGGACCACGAGATCCGCCGCCTGAACGGCATCTACCGGGCGCTGCTGGTGAACAGCGGGGTGACCCTGCTGGAAGCCCATGCCCGGATCCTCGACGCCCACACCGTGGAAGTCGAAGGCAAGCGCTATCGCTGCGAGCGCATCCTCATCGCCACCGGTGGCTGGCCGGACGTGCCCGAGTTCCCGGGGCGCGAACACGCCATCACGTCCAACGAGGCCTTCTACCTATCAGAGCTACCCCGGCGGGTAGTGGTGGTCGGCGGTGGCTACATCGCCGTGGAATTCGCCTCCATCTTCCAAGGGCTGGGCGCGCGGACCACGCTGCTGTATCGCCGGGAGCTGTTCCTGCGCGGCTTCGATCGGGGCGTGCGCGAGCATCTGCGCGACGAGATGCAGAAGCGCGGCCATGACCTGCAATTCAACGCCGACGTGGCGCGGATCGACAAGGCCGCCGATGGCAGCCTGCAGGTGACGCTCAAGGACGGTCGCACCCTGGAAGCCGACTGCGTCTTCTATGCCACCGGTCGCCGGCCGATGCTGGACGGCCTGGGGCTGGAGAACACTGCCGTGGCCCTGGACGAGCGCGGCTTCGTGCAGGTTGGCGAGACCTTCCAGACCGCGGAGCCGTCGATCTACGCTATCGGTGACGTGATCGGACGGGTGCAGCTAACCCCGGTGGCCCTGGCCGAAGGCATGACCCTGGCACGCCATCTGTTCAACCCGGAAAGCTACCGGCCGTTGAACTACGATCTGATCGCCAGCGCGGTGTTCAGCCTGCCCAACCTGGCCAGCATCGGCCTGAGCGAGGAAGAGGCGCGCAGCCGCGGTCATCGGCTGAAGATCTTCCAGAGCAGCTTCCGGCCAACCAAGCTCAGCCTGACCGACGTCCAGGAAAGAACGCTGATGAAGCTGGTGGTGGATGCCGACAGCGATCAGGTGCTGGGTTGCCACATGGTAGGTCCGGATGCGGGCGAGCAGATCCAGTGCCTGGCCATCGCCCTCAAGGCAGGGGCCACCAAGGCCTGTTTCGACGACACCCTGGGCATCCATCCCACGGCCGCGGAAGAGTGGGTCACAATGCGCAAGCCGATCCACGAAGACGAGGCGCGCTGAGCAGGCGCCTCGCTCACGGATCGGATCATTTGGGCAGGGGAACCCCCGCCGCAGGCGCGGCTTCCACTACTTCGCGCTTGGCATAGCGCTGGGCCAGTACTGCACAGACCATCAGCTGGATCTGGTGGAACAGCATGATGGGCAGCAGCACCGGGCCCATGGTGCTCCCCGCGAACAGCACCTTGGCCATGGGTACGCCCGTGGCCAGACTCTTCTTGGAACCGCAGAAGACCACGGTGATTTCATCTTCCTTGCTCATGCCCAGCAGGCGCGCGGCATAGCGCGTCGCCAGCAGGACCAGGGTGAGCAGGGTGGCGCAGATGAACACCAGGCCCACCAGCGACAGCACCGGGGTTTCCTGCCACAGCCCTTCGATGACCGCTGCGCTGAAGGCGGTATAGACCACCAGCAGGATGGAACCCTGGTCGACGAACTTCAGCTTGCCCTTGTGGCGGTCCACCCAGTGGCCGATCACCGGGCGCAGCAGCTGGCCAGCGACGAAGGGCAGCAGCAGCTGGACGCAGATCTTGACGATGGCATCCAGGGTGCTCTGGCCGTCGGAGCCGCCGTGGGCGTCGAGCAGCAGCCGCACCAGCAACGGAGTGAGGAAGATGCCGATCAGGCTGGATAGCGAGGCGCTGCAGACTGCGGCCGGGACGTTCCCGCGGGCCATGGAGACGAAGGCGATGGACGACTGCACTGTGGCCGGCAGGGCGCACATGAACAGCACGCCCAGGTAGAGCTCAGGCGTCACCAGGGGCGCCAGCAGCGGCTGGAGCGCCCAGCCGAGCAGCGGAAAGCTGACGAAGGTGAAGGTGAAGACCAGCAGGTGCAGGCGCCAATGGGTGACGCCGGCTACCAGCGCCTGGCGCGACAGCTTGGCGCCGTGCAGGAAGAACAGCAGCGCGATGGCGATGTTGGTCACCACGTTGGCGATCTGGGCAGCGAGGCCCTGGCAGGGCAACAGGCTGGCAAGGATCACCGTGGCGACCAGCAGCAGGGTGAAGTTGTCGGGCAGCAGGCGGGGTCGAGCCATGGTCTTTCTCGGGTTGTGTACGAATAGCCTTCAAGGCTATCGTCCCAGGATCGATCCGACTAACGCGAAAGGCCTCAATGATGTCGTCAAACGGACAGGCTGCAGTCGAGCGTCCGGTCCCTGAGCTGCTCGCCCTGCCACGACGGCTCTACGCGCGGGTCGAGTCCCTGGCGCAACCAGCCTGGACGCCCTGGCACCGGCACCCGTGGGGGCAACTGTCCTACGCCATCAAGGGGGTACTCACGGTCACCACCGCCGAGGGCAGCTACGTGGCGCCGCCGCAGCGGGCGGTATGGATCGCCGCGGACGTGGCGCATCAGGTCAGGTCGTCGTCCGGTGCGGAGATGCGCAGCCTCTACGTCAGCGCCGAGGCGGCGCCCTATGTGGGAAGCCAGTGCCGGGTGGTAGCGGTAAGCGCCTTGTTTCGCGAGTTGATCAAGACGTTCAGCGGCTTCGCTCGGGAGTACGACGAGGCGGGGCCGGAAGGGCGGCTGGTGTCGGTGATGCTCGACCAGCTGCGGACGGCGCCGGAGGTCGGACTGTCGTTGCCGGCGCCCCAGGATGGGCGGCTGCGCCTGCTGTGCGAAGCCCTGGCGGCCAACCCGTCCGACGACCGTACCCTGGCCCAGTGGTCACGGGTGCTGGGGGCCTCGGAGAAAACCCTGAGCCGCGCCTTCCTGCGCGATACCCAGCTGACTTTCAGGAGCTGGCGCCAGCGACTGCGCCTCATCAGTGCCCTGGAGCGGTTGGAGCGCGGCGTCGCGGTGACCGAAGTCGCGCTGGACTGCGGCTACAACTCGCCATCGGCCTTCATCGCGGCCTTTCGCCGGCAATTCGGGGCGACGCCTGGGGCCTTCGCCCTGGGTGCCTAGTCTGGTGTTGCAGACGTTCGCCGCGGAATCGACTAGAACCTTGCCTGGTTCGGCGCTCCGAGCGGGCCTGGCGCGATGAGTCGCCAGGTTGGTGCCTGGCCAGCGGTGACTGGATCTGAAACTGGCCTTGGGGTTCGCTGATCGCGGCCATGGGCCGCTCCTACAAAAGCATGCTGTACCTGTAGGAGCAACTGTCTTCTCAAGCGGGCTCAGATCGCCAAGGAGTACCGTCCCTGAGCATGGCATTGAGCCGAATCAGCAAGACGCGTAGGCAGGCGATCAGGGCTACCTTGGCGGGTTTTCCACGC
>NZ_LNUP01000008.1 GCF_001512295.1 Pseudomonas sp. EpS/L25
TCTATTCGCAGGACGAACTGGATGAAGTGGCTCGGCAGTTAAACGAGCGTCCCAGAAAGACCCTGGGGTACTCGACTCCCGCCGAGTGTTTTAACCACGCTGTTGCGTCGACCGGTTGAATCCACAACCCAAAGCTGCCGTTGGCGGTGGGCAGCTACCGGCCCAAGCGGACATTCACTCCAACACAGAGCGTACTGCTCATCTGGCACTGCAGTAAACGGCCATTCTCCTAACTTAAATATACCTATACCAATTAATGCTTCCCAAAAATCCATTGAGATTTAAGAGAGGATCAAAGCCCCTCATCTGCCTGATCGGGCGAGAGTCTTTTGAGAAAGGAACGATACAGCTCATCGTAATTAGGTAGATCTTTGCGCCGAGACAGCCTTTCATCTGGCAGGCCAGCAATCGCGCGGAACCTCGAATAAAAATCTTGGCGGTGATCAGGATCGAGCTTCGTGAGGGCTTCTTTGGCTAGCCGAGAGATGCGTCGCGGTGACCAAATCTGGCCGCGTTCGTTTATTACGACCACAAGCGACCGATGCGTAAAGGCGCTAGTGTCACCGCTGCGTCCGCTCGACTTACCTCTATGATATTTTTGGACCTTGAGCACAACAACAAGACTACGGACGGTTTGCTTGAGTAATGAAAGCAATGCGGAACGGGTGGCGAACAATCGGTACCCGGTTTCACTCCAAGCGTACTCACCCCGTCCACCCTCTGCCCCCCAGGCTTCAGCGCGATATGCTGCCGTACCGCCGTTTGACCAGCTCCGACCTACTGCATCATCAGTGACTGTCCCCAACAGGTTCTGCGTCCAACTCGATGGATAAGGTCTGTCGAGCGCGGTAGCCGCACCGTAGGGATCATGCCGATCAAGCTGGTATTCGGTGTTCGATGCCTTCTCGATCCATGGTTGGGCCGTATGGCCGTCACCGCCGAATTGACGGGTAATCTCATCTTGATCGTCGGGCAGCCATCTAAAAAATTCTTCGTCTGACAGCAACGTCATGACCGCCGCTCGCGCATCGTTAGCATTCGCCAGTACGGTTTGAAGTGTGACAGTTGTGTCGCGTCCGATCGACCAACGTCCTGCGACCGGAAGCCAATCCTTCGCAACCTTTCCGTCCAGCAAGCCGAGCAACGGTGCAAGCAGATTGCTGTCTTCGCGGGCGGTGCCTCTCTTACCGCTCTCCGGCATATGCATGTCCGCCTCCTTGGTAAGGTCGAGCGGAAACGGATCGGTGAGATCGGCAAGCCAGAGACCGTCGTTTCTTGATAGCGTGTATTCCCTCAGGAACGCAGCCCAAGCATCACCGCTCCAGTCCTCGCCGACAACCGCCCGTGTCGCCAGCAACTCACCAGCAACAAGCATGAGTGCATGCCATCCGAGATATCCCCCGTACCGATCTCGGTCCGGAACATATCCCGACGACCAAGATGCGTCATCGCTTCTGCTACGTGGGCAATCGTGCATTCCTCGGACGGCTGTGTCCCAACTCCGCACCCATGCGTTGATACGGTCTTCCACCTCCCAGCCTGGACAAGCGAAGACATGGCACAAGCGCTCGACCTGGTACTTGTTGAAGTCGTAGTCGAGGTGGAAGTCATCCTCTGGTCGCGGCGAGGTATCTGGCCTGGGGGCATACCGGAACTCGCGATAGTCGGCTCGGGGAGCAGATGGAAAGGGCGATTGGTTTGCCGGGCCAAGCTTGGCGATAAGAGCTTCACGCTCTTCGGGTGCCAGTGCATGCGCAAGCTCGCGAAGTGTATATATCGCGAACGCACGCATGACGACGTGCGGAAACTCAGCGGAAAAGGCGATCCGCTCAAAGAACGCGCGGTGGGGGGCAAATGCGGGAGCAGCGTCTTTCGCTACGCGAGCGAGCGCTATCAAAAGCCAGAGCTGCGCATGCATTACGTAGAAAGGCAGCTTCGCATCGCCGAAAGGTAAGCTCGAAGCAGACCCGAAACGCTCGATCAGTCCTTCAATGACATCGAAACGTCCGGCCACCACCAGGTGCCGCACCGCATGGGCTGCGCGCCAGCGCATTGCTGCGATAGCATGGCCGAGCCTCGCCCACACGAGTCCCGCCACGAATGTCGCCTCATCAGACGGAATCATAAAACGCGCGTCCCACGGCCCGTCCCCAACTTCGGGCGGCAGCTTTTCATCTGTGTTAGCCAGAAACCGTTCGAGGCCTTCCGCAATGGAGCTGGCACTGACGTCAGGTGCCAGTCTCGCGGCGAGTGCGAGCCAGGCATTACCACCAAGACTGTCCGCGGTGCTCCGGAGTGCTGCTAGTACATGCTCAACAAGTGCTGCACGGTCGGCATGAAAATGCTGCTCCAGCCCCCGCCAGTTACCCCACGCGTCGGTGCTTGAACTGGCAAGTTCGGCGGCGTGCTTGGTGGCAAGACGCAGTCCCAAGTCAGGCAGAGCATCACGCATAGCTGCCGACGACCTACCCCACGCCTCCAAGTAGTCGTCCAGCGCGTGGATTTTGTCGGCAAGCGTGGCGGCCGTTGCTTCAACGACTGCGCGGACGAACCCGAGGCGCTCGGCGGGAGAGTTTGCTCGCTTGGCCAAATCAATCAGTGTCCAAACCGGCCAGCGCCTCCCTGACTGGTCAATCTCCTCGCTGAGGATCTGACGGTCAATATCGTCTGAGTCCGCGAGATCCACTGGGAAGACGGGTAGTGGCTCCGACGCGGTCGAGGAGGGTATGGCCGTTCGCGATTCGGATCGGGGGCCAAGGCGAGTAAGCAGGCCCTCGATTCGTGTTCGAGCCTGAGAAGCGGCGGGAAGACTGCGCTCAGCGAGGTGATGTAGTCGTTCGATCGTTTCTCGTGCGGGAGACAATTGATCCCCGCGATCAATCTCGACCAGAAGGAGATCGAAGAACCATTCCCGTCGCTCATGAGGTAGACGGCAAATGACCTCTGACGCGAAGCCCGAGATGTGCCACGTCCACGTTTCGACCGGAGCAGCCAAACCAAATAGAGCGACGGCGACTTCAACAGAAAGCTTCGAGTCACGAACGAGGATAGTTAGCGCTGGGCCGAGTGACAGTCCGAGTCGAGCAGCGTCACGATCGTCCAGCCGTGCCAGCGTAGCCAACGTCGCCCGACCAGCAATCGGCACCATCGTTTTCGCGTATTCAGTCCAGGGGAATTTGCCATCCTCGTTTTGATTCAGTTCGAGGATACGAGCCAGAGTGTGCGCCGCCGCCGGCGAAAGTTCGGGCCCCGAATAGTGGCCGGTCAGCTCCAGCAAGTGATTGGTACGATCGAAGTCATCCGATCCAATTGCCTCGGCAAGATCGAGCGCACGGCGAAAATAGGCTGCTGCTTCTTCGGTGCTCACTCGCCACGCTGCGCGAGCGAGGTCACCGTAGGATGAAATCCTGGTTCCGACATCGGTATCGAGTTGGATCTTGCGCTCGATATGGCCGGCAAGGAGGAGCGCAGCATCATGGCACTGGGGGATGCGCGATAGTCGAGCAACCGTATTGATAAGCTCCGGCGTGAATAGGCCCGGTGCACTCGCGGCCCACTCGGCCATGCGTTTCGCAAGCGGGGCATTGAGCGCACCCAACGCATTGGCAAGATCGAAGATCACTCGGAAACCAGTTCGCGCGAGATACGCCTTCCCGTCCCGGTATGGATAGTTGGATGACTGCTCGACATCATGGACAAGCCGGTCAAAGGCTGCGGATACCATCTCGTCCCGTGACTTCCCACTTGGCGGACGAATGATGTCAGCAACATCCTGCGCATAGTTCAGCAACGGCAAGATCCGGCTGCCAAGCGCACGCGAGTAGTCCGATCGCTTCTCCTCATCGAGTCCGCCACGCCTTTTCCGCCGGCACCGACTTCCATCGAACTTCGGAGCCGCCAGCTTCTGGTTAAGCGCTCGACTGAAGGTCGCTGCCCCCCGCAATCGAGCACTTGCAGGCACCAATCCGATGAATTCCGCCGGCGCCATGTCAATCAAGGCGGCGCGCTTCCGCTTCAATGCAGCTCGAACGCCGGCGGCCATTACGGTCACATGGATCGCGCGGTCGCTCAGATACTGACTGGAATAGTCATAGATGCTTGGCGGTGTAAATGCAGTTCCAGCGAGGATGCTCGCTGCCTCTCTCTCCATGCCGAGCTCTATAGCCAGCGCCGATGCCAGCATACTGGCCATCGCCAAGTCGTCGCTTTTGCCATTCGCAGAAGATGCGGCAGCAAGTGCCGCGACAAGTCTTCTGGCGTGAGATGGATCACGACCGACGAATGGAAGCGCGGCGGCGTAGAGCGCGCGAGATGGTATTCGGCAACGCAACAGCCGCCTTGCGATGCGCGTCTTGGGTGGATGTGCCGAATGCTGGTGTCGATCCAGAAGATCGAATAAGTCCAAAAACTTAGCGAAGGCCGTACCGTCTTCTCGACGAGCGAAGAACTCCGCAACGCGCACGTCATTGCCCGCCAGCATCTCCACATAGGCGAAGCCAATATCGTCCCACTGCCTTGAGGTGCTCGATTCGTTAAAGCGCGTGTTGCTTTTGGCCTGCGCAGCCCAATTGTGCCAATCGATTGATCGGCGGGCGTGACGACGAGCCTCGTCTCGGTCGCCTGCGAAGGCGTTCGCAAGTGCAAGTGCGGCGTGTTTTCCCCCAGGCCAGCCAACATTAGTAGCGGAAAGCCGTCGCAAGGCTTCGGGGTCACCGGCTACTGCGGTGAGATCAGGGTGCTCATATAGAAAACGGTCGGATCGCTCGTGGCCTGCGGCAACGAGCGACGCTTCCAGAAGTAGGCGCAGAAGATCGTCACGTCGGTTCAGCTCTCCCACCAGTGCTATCGCGGCAGTGATCCGCGATAGACGGATGTCGCGTGCGCTTACTTGTGAAGCGCCTCGGGGAACACGCAGGTCGTAGGCCAGTTGGATGAGCTGATCGGCATCGCGTAGCGAGGTGAGCAACGCTGGCAGTGCCCGGGCTGCATAGTTTGAGGAGAGCTGGCGTTCTTGGAGAGCGGCGGTAACGCGATCGCGACCGGCTTGGCTCGCGCCGTAGCTCGATCGGATCAAGGTCTCGGTCGGTTCATCGCGGAACATCAGGCCGTGTGGCGTTCGCTCAAGCAAGGGGGCGAGGTCAGCCGCGAAGCTTTCAACCTGCTCCGCGATCAAGCCGTGTGCCGCAGCAAGCTCTTCAATGGGAACTGGGGGCACCAGCAAGGCGATGCCTGTGAGCAGGAGGTCAATGTCCGCATCGCTTGCACCGCGAGCGCGTGTAGATTCGCGCGCTTCAGTAAGACGCTTGCGAAGCAGCACGTCGAGCAGATCTTGCGGCTCTTGCGGGGCGTCAGGGAAGGACACGGGATCAAATGGCCGTCCGGTCGTAATCAGGTTGTCAAGACAGCGTGGATTGCGACCTGACCGTGTTTGCAGAGCGGCAATCTCGTCGGCCGAAGCATCCGGTACACGTCGCTCAACGAGGGAACGTACTTCCACGTCAGTGAACAGTGGAACCGAGAAGGGACGATGCGAGGCATCGCCGGTTGCCAGCGCGAGCCGTTCAGTCCGGCACGATGCGACGATGCGAACACCATCGATTGGATCGACGCTGATGCTGCGCATGAGAAGGTGTGCGAACGATGATGTCCCGGTATCCCGCGCGGCCAGCCCGGCGTGGTCGATCGCGTCAAGTACCAGTGAAACACATGCATCGCTGCGAGTTCGCCGAGCCGTTTCTACCGACTGGGCGAGCCGTCGGCGGAACGCCCTCAGCAAGCTCGTTACGTCCGCCACTGGCAACAGAATGTCGCACAGACCTTGCCCGGCCATGAGATTAGCAAGGTGGACAAGTGTCCTCTCTGGGAGGTGCCGTGCGTCGGCGGGATCACGCCAGCGACCCGCGCCGAAGCCATCGAAGAGCACCACGGGGCCATCGGCTCGCAATAGGTCGGCGAGGCCTCGCATTAAGACAGTCTTGCCCATCCCGCCCGCAGCATGGACAACGAGAGGAAGAGCAGCTTCGCGGGCGAGGGTTGTAATGTCGCCAAGAACGTCGCGCTGAATGACGATCTCAACTTCAGGGAACGCGTCAGGCGTGGGATACAGGCGGTCCTCGTGCTCCACCTCCAGCTCAGCTAGGACCGCTACCCGATCAATTCGTTTGTCCGTCTCGCTACCGGGACCTGCCTTGATCCTGATGAGATTCTGCAACTTGAGCAGGCGTTTCTCCGCATCCGGATCCCCTGGTTCACTCCATGACGCGAGAGTTGTTGAAATCGCACGCTCAGCCTCGGTCAAGCTTCCCTTGCTGCCGACTAATTCCAGTCGCCGTAACAGGTCAACAAAGGGATGGGGATAGTCTTTTAGAGCTTGCTCAAGCTGACCTGCTTGGCGGGCAATATCACCGGCTTCTTGCGTGCCTGCGACGACCGCTGAGATCGCCTTCCCTAAGTTCTCGTGTATGGGCCTGTTTGTCGCAAATTCATACCGGACCACGGTGAGAACATGATCATCGCCATGCGTTGCTCGAAGCTCAGCATCGCTCAGGGCAAACTTGGTAAGAGTTGATGCCAGGTCAGCAGCTCGCACTGCCGTGTCGGCGCTTGCGATCGAATATTTGAACTGAACGACCGTGACTCGATGCGCCCGTGCAACACCGGTGGCGCCGTGGTACCGGACAAGATCAGCAATCTCGATCGCGCCGGTTCCCAAGCTCTCTTCGTCTCGTTCATCGAAACCCTCGAGCGTGATCGCGGTAAGGTCGGTCGACGGCGGCAGGAGTTCAAGAGCGGTGCGCGCGGCCCAAGCTTCATGGAAGGCATGACCCGCCTTTGATGCTCGAAGTTTGTCGATTGCAATTGGTTCTGTACCGGCTTCGTCGTCACTCATGATTGGCTTGATGCATCTCGTCTATCGTCCTGATTTCAAAAGCCAGCCTAGTGACCTGCAGCATCAACCGGACAAATAGGACTGCCTCCAAGTCCTGTTGGCTCAGTATCGACAATACCACGCAGTGCGAAGGTTGATCACAGGCTAGGGCCTAAACCATTGATCGGGGGATAGGCTTGGGCACCTAGGCGCAGCTCATCAAGTCGAGACCATGCGCCATCTAAACAGTATTCACGGCTTGTACGACTATCCGCTACCGGCCGATTCTGTTGAAAAAGTAGCTGCGTCCCCATGCCGTCGGCAGAATTGCTCTGTCAGCGAGCGAGGGGGGCGAACAGCATGATGGGACAGCTACCGGGAGGACAGCAGCGCCTGTTCTACTCGTTCAATCTGGAGGATCACGTCCCAGCCCAACATCTCCTGCGCAGCATCGACCAGTGTCTGGATCTCAGTAACTTGCGCAGCTACCTGGCGGATTTCTATAGCCCCATCGGACGCCCCTCGATTGACCCGGAATTAATGGTGCGCATGCTGGTCGTCGGCTACTGCTATGGCATCCGCTCCGAGCGGCGATTGTGCGAAGAGGTGCACCTGAACCTGGCCTATCGCTGGTTCTGCCGGCTGGGGTTGGAAGACGAAGTACCCAACCACTCGACCTTCTCGAAGAATCGCCATGGCCGTTTCCGTGACAGCGATCTTTTTCGCTGGTTGTTCAATGAGGTGTTGCGCCGCTGCATGGCGGCAGGCCTGGTAAAAGGTGAAGGTTTCGCTGTCGACGCCAGCATCATCAAGGCGGATGCCAGCCGGCAACGTGGGGTGGCGGGTGATGAGGTCGATTGGAGCGATCCAAAGCTCAGCAGCCGCTCCGTACGTGAGTACCTCGAAGCCCTCGATGAAGAGGCGTTGGCTGAAGCCCTCCCTAAGAAGATTTCCCTCACCGACCCGCTGGCTCGCTGGACTGCAGCGCCAGGCGGCCCAGCCTACTTTGCCTACTCCACGAATTACCTGATCGACACTGAGCACGGCGTGATCATGGATGTGGAAGCGACACCGGCGCACCGCACTGCCGAAGTTGATTCGACCAAAACGATGGTGGAGCGAGTCGAAGCGCAGTTCGATCTCACACCAGAGCGCCTCATCGGTGATACCGCCTATGGCACGGCTCCGATGCTGGCCTGGATGGTCGAAGAAAAGAACATCGAGCCGCATGTCCCAGTCTGGGACAAGACCGAGCGCAAGGACGACAGCCTCTCCAGTAACGACTTCCACTGGAATCCGGAGGCCAATGAATACCGCTGCCCTGCCGGCAATCCGCTACGCAGTGAGTGGCGTGCCTTCACCCAGAAAAGATCGCGGGTGACCAAGACCAACACCATCATCTACCGCTCCAGCTAAATCGACTGCGCTACCTGCCCGTTAAAAGCGAAGTGCTGCCCCAACACGCCGATTCGGAAGATCGTTCGTAGCATCCATGAGGCTGCCCGTGACTTGGCTCGAGGCATCGCGAAGACACCGGAATACCTCGTCTCTCGTTGCGAACGGAAGAAGGTGGAGATGCTTTTCGCCCACCTCAAGCGGATCATGAAACTCGACCGTTTACGACTGCGTGGCCTGACGGGTGCCACTGACGAATTCACCTTGGCCGCGACGGTGCAGAACCTACGCCGCATGGCCAAGCTGTTGCCTCAAGGGCCACCGCTCACGGGATAGATACGCCTGCGTAGAGCAGAAACCCTCGGATTAACCTTCAACCTGAGCAAGGACGCTCAGTGAAACGCCGAAAGACAACTTGAAGTGGCTTGCAGCCACTTCGACAGCAGGCACAGCTGACCGGCTGCCTGCCGCAGAACCTACTTTTTCAACAGAATCGGCCGAAATCGCCCCTTCATCTTAGTCCGCTTCTACCGATTTGACTGAGCGCTTTTGCCTGTACCTCACGCGCTACACCTATCGCCAGGGCTCAGGATGTGGCGAAAAGTAGTCCAGCAGACCCAAACGACTACGGTTATATTTCGAGACGCCAAACGACTACACCGGAGCCCGCCATGTTCGTTCGCGCCTATCTCAGAGCCTCGACCGACGACCAGGACGCTACAGGCGCCCGGGAGGCCCTCCGCACCTTCGCCGCCGAACACGGGACGAGGATTGCCGCGACCTATGTCGAAAACGCTTCGGGCACTTTGCTGGATCGTCGCGAGCTACTGCGCCTGTTGGCCGACGCCGAGCCGGGGGACGTGCTGCTGGTGGAAGCGGTGGACCGGCTATCTCGTCTCGATCGGGCGACCTGGGACCAATTGCGCGGCCATTCCCGGATGTCACCGATTTGTGCCTGCGCGCTGGCCTGGATGCCAAGGCCCGGAAGTGTCTGGCGGATGCGGGAGCCTTGAAGGGGTTGGCCGGGCACCGGTTTCAGGCCCGCTGGGCAATGGCCGCAATCGAGCCGCAGCTACCCCTCTTTGCTGAGGGCGCGGTATTTGAGAAGGAAATCCAGGATCTGATCGCACCTACCGTGGGCGAGGACCTCTACTCTGACTACGCCTCCTTGGGAACCACACTGGGGCCGCACCCTGCTGCGCCCGGAGCTGTCGGCCCGGCGGCTGATGAGTTCGCTGGAGCTGAAGGAACGGCGCCACGGCCAACCAGCCCGAATTGCCGGTCTGGTGGTTGGCCGACAGCGGCCTGGTACCGCTAGCGGCGTGACCTTCGTAACGCTCGAGGACGAGTACGGGATGGTAAACGTGGTGGTGTGGCGTACCTTGGCGGAGCGCCAGCGGCGAGAGCTGGTGGCGTCTAAATTACTGCGGGTAGACGGGACGATGGAAACCGCGATGGGGTCCTGCACTTGGTAGCAGGTAGGCTTCAGGACCTAGGCTCTGTACGAAAAATCCGAGCGAGTAGAATTGGCACCATGAGGGGCTGGAGGGCCGCATGGCAAAGCGTTACGAACTCCCGGATGAAGCGTGGGAGCTGATTGCAGATGTTGTTTCGCCTGAGCAGAAGAGGGGGCGGCCACGCAGTGATGACCGGCTGATGCTCAATGGCATCTTCTGGATCCTGTGTTCAGGTGCTGCCTGGCGCGACCTGCCAGAGCGGTTCGGCCCCTGGTCGACGGTGTATCAGCGGTTTCGTGACTGGCGAGATGACGGCACCTTTGATCGAGTTCTCGAGCGCCTAC
>NZ_LNUP01000009.1 GCF_001512295.1 Pseudomonas sp. EpS/L25
GATGTTCGGCTGGCTGAAGGAGAGTCGCAGGATCGGCACTCGCTACGACAAGCTGGCAAAAAGTTTCGCGGCGATGGTCACGCTCGCTTGCACGCTGCGCTGTCTGCGCCAGTATTTTTCGTACAGAGCCTAAGACTGCGGAACAGCCGCTCCATGGGTGCATTGTCCAGACAGTTACCCCGCCTACTCATGCTCTGCGTGAACTCGAGGGCGCCCACGCTGCTCGTACGCCCTGTCCAAGGCCTGGATGACCAGATCGGCGTCGGGTTTGGCGGAAAACGCCCAGCCCACCACGCGACGGGCAAACTGGGTGAAGAGTTCGCTGACCCGTACCCGTAACGCCAACCGGGCAACGTCCGGTGATCGCTGCTTGCGACGGTGGGCGTAATAGCACGAGCGGGGCACGTCAAATACCGAGCACAGCAGTTCGACAGGCGCTTCGCTGCGAAACTGATCGATCAACGCGAGCGCTCGTGTTCCTCGGCCATCAAGAGCGCGGTAGCCTTTTTTAAGATCGATTTCTCCCGTTCCAACCGATTGATCCGCGCTTCCAGCTCCTGGATCCTCTGTTGCTCAGGCGTCAGCACCTTGCTCACCGGCGTGACTCCGCCGCGCTCGGCCTGCAACTGATTGACCCAGCGGCGCAGCGCCGACTCGACCAGCCCCAGCGAACGGGCCGCCTCGATGCAGCTGTAACCCTGGTCAAGCACGAGGCTTGCAGCCTCGCGCTTGAACTCGGGCGTAAAGGAACGACGTTGTCTGCTCATTGAACACCTCTGTGTGGCGATCATCTTCGCCTAAAAAGGTGTCCGGCGTGAGTAGACCACTACAGTATGAAGAAGGACTGAAGAACGATAATCTCAGGCTGTTGCTCAGCGATTTCGTAGCGCCTGCAGTACCCGTCCAGATTGTTTACCCTGCAGATAGGCTTCTACCCAAGCGGGCTGCTGTCTTCATGGACTTCGTAAGTGAATTTTTTAGGCAGTCTACCGTTTTTTCAGCTAAATCTGAGTGTCGCTAACAACGGAAGTAAGAGTGCCTTAGCTAGGCTAGATAAATTTTCCCTAAATGTGCGGCATGGAAATACCTCATGCCGCACACTTTCGATCATTCATTCACGATGTCGATGTCTCGTGTTTCGGCGGAGAAGTACACGCAGAGTGCCGATATCGCAGCGAGACAGATCGTCAGAATGGAAATGGCGTATGGTGAGCCGTAGTAATTCAACAAGAAGGCTCCTAGGATAGGAGCCGTTCCACCGCCGACGATACCCCCAACGTTTGTTGCCATCGCGAAGCCAGTGAACCGGGCACTGGGACCGAAGGCTTCACCGGTAAAAGAAGGAACTGCGCCATACACCAATCCATAGCCAGTCATGAAGAGGCATGAACCCACTACCATCGGTAGAAACTGGCCCATGGAGAACAGATACCAGAAGGGAAAGGCGACCATCGCCGTAAACGCGAAACCGATGAGCATCATGGTCCGTCGCCCTATCCGGTCAGCCAGGGCTCCTGCGCAAGGTACGACCACCAGGTGAGTGCAAACGGCAACCATGGCGACCGACAGCACAAAGGCGTTCGAAAGCCCAAGCTCTCGCTGGCCATAGCTCAGGGCGAACACCGTGAAAAGGTAAAACGTGGAGAAGTGGCAGATGTTGGCACCAGCAACCAGCAGCAGCTGCTTAGGGTAGCGGGTGAAGAGGCGCATGGCAGGCGATTGGCCGCGTGTGGCGCTTGCGGATCGCTTCGCAGCGGTCTTCTCGAATACCGGGGATTCAGGCACCTTCGAGCGAACGAAGACACCTACGATCAACAGCACGAGGCTGGCTACAAACGGGATGCGCCATCCCCAGGAATAGAAATCCTCCTTAGACAATACGCTGCTGACAATCAAGAGCAAACCAGCCGAGGCAATGAATCCGAAGACGGGTCCGATATTGTTGATCGCGGCGTATAGACCACGTTTTTGCCTCGGTGCGTGTTCGAGAAGCATGAGAACGGCGCCGCTGTATTCTCCGGCGAAGGCGAAGCCCTGAATGAAGCGAAGAACGCACAGCATGACGGGTGCCCAGATGCCAGCACTTGCGTAGGTCGGCAAAAGACCTATGCCTACGGTACTCAGCCCCATGATGATGAGAGTCAGGTACAGCAGCTTCTTTCGACCGATGCGATCACCGAAATGGCCGAGCACGAGCGACCCCAACGGTCGAGCGATGAAGGAAATGGCGAAGGATGCCAGAGAGGCCAGGCGGGAAACAGCTTCATCGTGTCCCGGAAAGAAAAGCGGCGCGAAAATCAATGCGGCAGCAGTGCCATAAAGATAAAGATCGTACGTTTCAAGCGCGGTACCGAAAAGACTTCCTGCTACCACGTTTTTCATGGACTTTTGCTTTTCCGCGTCCACGTGTTCCAGGTCTGTTTCATTGATACTGGAGATAGAGGTCTGCATGGTTTCACCTATTGTTATTGTAGAGGTGCCAGGATTGTTCCAGACGGTGATCGGTTATTGCCCTCTCAACGCCTTGATGAAGTAATCTCGATCACCCATCTGCCCGCCTTTGAGAGCGATTTCCACACCCTTCAGGTAAGGCTTTTCCGAATGCATCTGGCACAGCGGTGCACCGGGCGAAAGATAGGATTTGATGACCAGCGCATCCGGATCCAAACGTTTGGTGATCTGGCTGGAGGTGTCCCCGCCAGAGACCACGAGGCGCTTCAGCGGAAACGCCTTGAGAATGTTTACGACTACGTGGCCCATTTCGAAGGCCAGTTGCTTGCCGCCCTGAGCCCGCGCCTCGTCGCGGTTAAATCCTTTGCCGACCATGGCATCGATCAACTGCTCGATGCGTTGATCAGCAGGCCCTTTGGCGGTATGCATGACGACCGATCTGCCGGCTTCGAGATGAGCGACCGCTGCTTTCGCTAGATCCCGCAGCACGGCGCTACGGCTGGAATCGATCATCAAAGCGGTCGCATCTACCGCTAGTTCGACGAAGCCATTGGCAAGGGCGGCCTCTATCTGTTCCTGGCTCAAAGATGAGGCGCTTCCCGATACCACCAGCACTTGTCCGACAGGGCGCAAAGGCACTACCGACGCCTTGTGCCCGTTCGCTAGGCCAGCCTTCCGCCAGTACTGCGTCAAGCCGTGTTCCACGCCGGACGAACCAACTACGAACACCGGGTTGCTGCCAGTGGAAAGCTCGCTCAGAACACGTCCCGCGGCCGTGAGATGGTCGTCGGTGGTGCCATCGAACAGCACCGCATCGTATTGACTGCCCACATTCCGTGCCAACGCCGCGAGATCCTCTCTTTCCTCGATTTGCCGCAGGTTGATCTTGGCTATCTTCAGATCCGACTGCTGGCCGATGTGCACGCTGAGGTCGGCTTCTCGCATAGGAGTGATCGGATGGGCCCGCATGATCGGGTGCCGATCAATCCGATGGACTTGATGATCGGTTTTGGATAGTGCGAACAGGTTGCCGAAGGCACAGTAACGACCCAATTTGGGATTGCCGGCGATAATCGGAACGCCTGTCACGGCGAAGATCTCGGAAGCCAAGCTGATCACGTGGCCGATGCTACCGACGTTCGTGGAACTATCGAACGTGGAGCAGACCTTGTAGTGCACGAGGGACGGTGACAGGTCCCTGATCGCTCGAAACACCTCAGGCAAAGCCGCGTCCATTTCAGCGTTGGACAAGGCACGACTATCCCCGGCGATGCCAATGGCATCGAAACCACCCAGCTCGGCGATCAGTTGGGCCGACGGGGGTTGGAGAAACAACGCGCATTTGAGACCTGCTGCGGTCAACACTTCCAAGGCATCGGTAGAACCGGTGAAGTCGTCGCCATAGAAGACCATTTGAAGCGTCGGATCGCTCTGTACGGTCATCTTCATACCTCTCCGAACTTCTGTAGGGCGGCGGCCAACGCTGGACGACCTTCGGCATAGCGATCAAGTGGCACACCCTGTACCGCTGCCTCCCACCCCTCACGCATGCTCTGTACTCCGGCCGCGATGCCTTGCGGATGGCCGATGATGCCGCCACCCGCCAGATGCATGAGGTCCACCGACTTCAACTGGTCGTAAAGACGCGGCGCCTGCGCAGCCCACTGGCCGGAGGAGAACACCGGCAGCAGTGGCCTTACGCCAGCGAAGGGACGCAAACAGCTGCGAGCCGAAGAGATGACCGACTCATCCGGCTCCCAGAACTTGCTCTGGATGCCGTTGACATGCAGGTGGTCGATGCCGGCAAGACGCCATACCTTTTGGTAAACATCGAAGGAAAAGCCCAGCTGCGGGCACCGGGTGAAAGCACCCCAGCCGTTGCGATGGCCATGAATAGGCAGTTGTGAATGTTTGCGGATGTATTCGACGGCAGAGTGCCCCACCCAATTAAGGCAGAGCATCACGCACGTTCCGCCTGCCTCGCGCACGGCGTCTTGACGTCGCAGCATCTCATCCACGCTGCCCGAGATGTTGATGGCATACATCGGCATCCGCCCCAGCCGATCAGCATGGCGGTGCAGTACCGGCATGACGGCGTCAAGCCGGGCATCGAAGGATGCATAGGTCGGATCGATGAGCAGCTCATCGTCCTTGAAAAATTCAATGCCACCCAGGCAGAGCGCGTCGACCACCTCGGCGGTCTGTTCAGGGGTCAAGCCGATGCTGGGCTTGATGATCGTGCCTATGATAGGACGCCCCTGAACACCGCATAACGCTCGCGTGCCCTCGATTCCGAACTGAGGCACCAGGAATTTCGCGGCGAAAGACTCGGGCAGATCCAGGTCGAGCACCCTTAAACCGCTGACCTCGCCGAGTTCGAAGAGATTACCTGCAATGGTCGTCAACAATGCGGGAATGTTGGCGCCGATGTTGGCGAGCGGAAAGGCGATGGTGACTTCACCACGATAATAGTCGCCGCACAGGCTCTGCCTGTCGAGATAGGCACTGTGCAAGGAAGCTTCGTCGACAGGTGACAGCGATTTAATAGATACAACTCGTGCTCGAGACCGCTCCTTCAACTCAGCCGATTCGCCCGGCAAGGAGATAAAGGTGCCACTCGACTGTTCACCGGCGATAACTTCAGCAACTTTCTCAATCGAAAATCTACTTTCGACGAAAAAACGCGCGGTAAACTCTTCTCTACCTGAGGAGAAATCGGACATGGAAATGCCTCGCACTAATTATTTTTGTAAAACTGCTGCCTAAACTGCCAGCGCCTTAAGTTCCAATATACATTGACCAATGGCCGGGCCAATCGATATGATTTCCTCCGACTGTGATAAAAACTCACATTCACATCTCGCCACACACGATGGCTGGGCGCTTGGGTAGCTAGCGAGGTACCTACAAGATGTCTTCTCCTCCACGGCCTTCTCTCAATGCGCTAAGGGCCTTCGAAATGACGGCTCGGAAGGGAACGTTCAGCGAGGCGGCGGACGCCCTGTCGGTCACTCACGGCGCCATCAGCCGGCACATTCGAAGTCTCGAAGACTCGCTAGGGGTGGTTCTGCTAACGCGTAACGCCCATGGCACCACCCTCACTCCAGAGGGTGCCAAGTTGGCTGCAGGTCTTAGTCGTGGATTCGCGTTGATCCAAGAAAGCGTCGAGCAGGTCAGACCACGTCCGCTGGAGCTTTCTTGCTCGGCATCGATCATGATGCATTGGTTGCTACCTCGCCTGGCGAAGCTGCATAGCGCCTTTCCCAAAATGGAGTTGGGGCTGAAAACGGGACACGGCCCCATCGATTTCATTGAGGAAGGCGTCAGCCTGGCGATCCGCCTTGACAGTATCCAACCGCCCACGGGCACGGTTCCCATTCCACTGACCAATGAATGGATAGGCGTGGTTTGCTCGCCCGCCTACGAGAGCACCTCTGGACTGAGTGCGGTCAGCCACCTGGGCATGGAACGCCTACTGGCGACCAAGACTCGTCCCCATGCTTGGGCGGACTGGTATTCGGCGATGGCACATGAGCCAATAGAAAACATGAACCTAGAATTCTTCGAGCATTTTTATCTGCTCATACAGGCGGCGAAGGTGGGGCTTGGACTGGCCTGCGTACCGCGTATCCTGGTTCAAGAAGAGCTTGAGAAGGGCGAGTTGGTGGCACCCTTCGGCTTCGTCGAGGGCCCTGCCCGTCTGGTGCTCTGGGTTTCTCCAAGCGCGATGCAACGGAACGACACGGAGAACCTGGCGCGATGGCTCCGAGAGGAAATGGCCAAAAGTTGAGGAGCGACTATGATGATCGCCCCTCAGCGCCTGCAATCAGATATCTCCCGCACCCCACGCCATGAAGCCTCCATCGACTGGCAAGACAACGCCATTCACGTATGCTGAAACATCCGACGCCAGGTAACTGACGGCGCCGGCAATTTCCTGCGTCGTGCCATACCGCTTTGCGGGAATCGCCTTGCTATAGGCCTCGCGGAAGCTGTCGCTGTGCAATTCCTTGGTCATGGGAGTATCAACCGGCCCGGGGGCGATCGCGTTGGCGGTAATCCCATAGTCGATCAACTCGACCGCCATTTGCCGAGTCAGGGCGATCACAGCACCCTTCGAGGTGCCGTACGCCGTCCTTCCCTTACCGACCGCGCGCATGCCGGCAACGGACGCGATGTTGATGATCCTGCCAAAGCCGTGTTTGCTCATGAGTCGAGCGGCCAGCTGGCAACATAGGAAGGTACCCGTCACGTTGATGTGCAGGGTTTTAGTGAACACCTCGAGATCGAAGTCGAGGAACGGCATCGTCTTCGCGATGCCGGCAGAGTTGACCAGCACGTCGCACCTGCCCAATTCCCGCTCGATCCAGTCGAACGCCTCGGTTACAGAGGCCCGAGAACTGACATCGACTTGGCGGGCATGTGCGAAATGGCCCTGCTCTTTAAGCAGCATGACGAAGTGTTCCGCCGCGTCGATGTTGATATCGCAGATGACTATCCGATGCCCGTCCTTTGCCAGAGCAAATGCGGCTTCAGCACCGATGCCCATGGCACCGCCAGTAACGACAGCGACTTTCTGATCTTCGACCTTCATTGGGATCTCTCTTGTTATGCGCACGTGGCGGCCAAGTGTTAGAGAGTAGAAATCTGGTGCCCGGCATGCAATCGAAAATATATCTTCTTACTGTGAAGAAAAGTCACCGCGGGATTAGCTATATCAAGCAGTTCGGAAGGGCGCTCTTCAACGTGCCATGGCAGCCTTAATCGCCGCGGTGCCAAGGATGCCGGAAACGGATTGCAGGCCATCTAGCCATCTTTCCAGGACGGCTCCGTTGCCCTCAGAAAGTCTCGTACCGCCCGGCGGGGATTGATCTTTTCGTCAAGCACCCGGGATGACAGTTCGTTTTCCATGGTGATGGTGAATTGCATACTCGCCAGGAGGCGCCCCACGTTGGGAAATTTGCGGCCGTAGTCCCTGCGGGTACTGGTATAGACCGAGGAAGCCCCAAGGTTGGCAACCTAGAGCTCTTCGCTCCCGGAGAGATAGGCAATGCTGAACCTGGGCGCGCCGTGGCGAGAATCGCAGCGAGGCTGTCGACCTTTCGGCCCTAGCCCACAACCTGCTGGTCTATCGCAACGCCTTGGCGTAGTACGCTTACAACCACCCAAGCGCGACCGGCACCCCAGCGGATTCGGTGCTGGCTCTACCGAGCTGGTGGATACATGCGCCGGGGGTCACCGGCTATATCCAGGGCGGCTCGAGCTACACCTTCTATGCCTCTCCGCCCAATGGTATGGTCACTGAACTGGCCGAGCTCACATAATCGCTGGCGGTTGGTTACCCCTCGGGGGGCCAACTGGTCAGCGCTACCGGCGGCGCAAGTGGTGTCATGCTACCAGCCGCTGTACCGACGGGCACCGCGGTCGCTTACCGTTGAGCATCGCTGCTTCGGACGCCTAACCGTACCGCCGCCGATAGCGGTTAGCCAATGAATGCCATGGCACATCCTGGCACCGTCCCCCTGCAGGCCATCCGGCCATCGACAGGGGGGGAATTCCATGCGTGTGTTTTTGTGCGAGAAGCCCAGCCAGGGCAAGGACATTGCCCGGGTGCTCGGCGCTACCGGGCGCGGTGAGGGCTGCATTCGCGGCCAGGGCGTGGTCGTCACTTGGGGAATTGGCCATCTTCTGGAGCAGGCCCAACCCGATGCCTACGATCCCCAGCTGAAATCCTGGACGCTGGAGTCGCTACCGATCCTGCCGACGCAGTGGAAAGTCGAGGTGAAGCCCAAGACCACCGGCCAGTTCAAGGTGGTCAAGGCGCTGCTAAAGAAAGCGACCGAGCTGGTGATCGCAACCGATGCCGACCGCGAGGGGGAGATGATCGCCCGTGAGCTGCTGGAGCACTGTGGCTATCGGGGGCCCGTCCAGCGCCTGTGGCTGTCGGCGCTCAACGACGCCTCGATTTGCCAGGCGTTGGCCAGCCTCAAGCCGGGCGCCGAGAACTTTCCCCTGTACCATTCTGCGCTGGCGCGGTCCCGAGCGGACTGGCTGATCGGCATGAATTTCACCCGGCTGTTCACCCTCCTGGGGCGCCAAGCCGGCTACAGTGGCGTTCTGTCGGTGGGTCGGGTGTAGACCCCCACGCTGCGCCTGGTGGTCGACCGCGACCGGGAGATCGCACAGTTCGTCCCGGTGCCCTTCTGGAGCCTGGACGTCCTACTGGCCGCTAACGGCCAGACCTTTACCGCGCAGTGGCGACCCGGTCGCGACATCACGGATGACGAGGGCCGCTGCCTGGACCAGCGACACGCCCAGGCTGCTCAGGCTCGCTTCACCGCCGAATCCACGGCCATCGCCATCGCCATCGCCATCGCTATCTCGGTCGAGACCGAGCGAGTCAAGGAGGTGGCGCCCCTGCCCTTCGATCTGGGTACGCTGCAGGAGATCTGCTCGAAGAAGCTCGGTCTCGGGGCCCAAGAGACCTTGAACGTCGCCCAGGCGCTGTACGAGACGCACAAGGCCACCACCTACCCAAGGACCGACTGTGGCTACCTGCCCACCAGCATGCTGCCGGAGGTACCGGCGGTGCTTGAGGCTAGGCCTTGCACTTGAACAGCAGCTGTTCACCTCACCGAACGGAGTCGGCCAGTAGAAGGACTGGTAGCCCTGGCGAGCGCGGAGGAAGGTCAGGATCTCGATGATGCGAGCCTTACTGCCGGTGAAGGTCAGGAGCCAGTCCTGAGTCTCGGTGTTGAGCCCGTCTCCAGCCTCTTGGGCGTACCCATCGCCGAACTTAGCCGACCGGGTGCGCTGCTGCTGGAAGGCGGCAGAGGCACGGCTGTCCGGGCGCCAGGTGAAAGTCTCTGGCATGAACATCTCCTCTATGCCATGTTTGCGGCTCACTAAAACGGAGAGTTGTCATGGAGCTAAAGCTCAAGTACTTCAGCGTTCAGGAGGCATTTTTGGAGGGTGAGCCGGAGACCATCGGTGCCGACCTCACGGTGATCTTCAAGGAAGGTGAAGACAAAATTGGCGCCAACATTGGAATCAGTTTCGAGCACCCTACCCCTCGCGACCTGACGTTCAGCCAGGTGGAAAAGATTGCCATCCAGCGAGTGAAGGAGCGCCTCTAAACCCGGCCACTGATAGCCCAGCGGATGTTGCCCTGGGAGCCAAGAGACTTGGCTTCCATCTTCCGATACTCTTCCGATACTTCGCCTCCGCGATCCGCCCCATCTCCTTGCCGAACTGCTCCAGACCCGGGGTATTTGGATACGTCGGTACCTCCATCGCTGTTGATGACGATGGCGCCATCACCGCCGGCAATCCACAGGGTGACCGGTACACCGTTGGCCTTGGCCTCATCCAGCGCCAGAGCCAGTGCAGCACGCGCCGAGTCGGTGGGCGGGATGTCGGTCTCGCCGACGAAACCGCGCAGACCCTTGGCAGCGAAGTAGCTATAGGCCGGCCGGACCACCTGATCTACCGGGAAGGCATTCAGGTTGCCGCTGTTATACATTCCGCTCGATCCGCCATCGAGATCGCCGTAGCCGTGCACCTCGGGGATCCAGTTGTTCGCCGGGTCCTTGATGCCAGCAGCGAATGAGCCGTTGACGCTGGCCCAGTTGCGCGCCGAGGCCCACTGGTTGCTGCAGATGAAGACCGGCTTGCTCGTCACCTTGCGGATGATCGGCAGCATGATGTTCACGTCGGCGACCACCTTGGCCTCCATGGCGGTGACCGTGAGGCTATCCAGCGCGCCGCCCGAGGCATAGGACTCATTACCCAGGCCATAGCCCAGGACCATCGGTTCATCGAAGGTCGTGACCATCGAGGCGATGTGCTCGCCCAGGTCCGCAGCGCCCCAGCCGTTGGCGTCATCGATGAAGACCTGCTCCTGGCGCTTCCAGCGGCCACCCTGCCCGCCTGCCTCCCCGGCCGGCAGCAGCGCTTCGGTCTGCTTGCGCACGCCATCCACCAGGGCGTCTGGTTGCGGTACATGCGCCAGTAGTGGTGCGGGTCGAAGATGACCAGAGCCTCGCTGTTCAAGTCCTCGCGGATCCAACCGAGGACGGCCTGCATCTTGGCAACGAAGGTCGGATCGAGCTGGCCGCCCTTGGCCGGCAGACCGGTCGAGGTCAGCAACGTGGCGCGCTGGAGCGCATAGGGGAACCGGATCAGCCGGATTACCCAGGTCGCCCACGTAGAGACGAACGTCTGCACGGCTAGGCCATTTGAAGTAGGGACCCGCCTCGCCCGGCAGCACCTGGTTCGCGTTGGCGTGGGCCGCCAAGTTGATGCCGAGGAACGGGATGCTCTTGAGCACCGCCACGCCGGGCACCGGATCAGTCATCCCCGGCGGCAGCGTTACCACTGGCGTCTCGGGCACCGGCGCTGTCTCAGGCTTGGCGTAGCGCTCCCGAACAATCGCTGGCTTCCCATGGCTTGATCAATGATCAGCACCATGGACCCGCCAAGCGGGCTGGCATCGGCGACCTGGGTCACGTTCACGGCCTGACCGTTTGCGAGCTGGACCACCACCTTACCGGCAACGATCAGCGGATTCGCCGACACCACCAGCATCTTTTCGGCGTAGTCCCGAATGACGGTATTCAGCGGCAGGCTTGCTGCAGGGGGCTCGGGCGTCGGCGTTGGAGTCGGGGCTTGCGCGGCAACCATCTCGGCCAATTGCTTCTGGGCAATCGTCAGCGTGTCGCCCAAGTCCTTGAGGGTAACGGTCATTCGTTTCTCCGATGGGGTTGGCACCGGAATGCATTGCTCGGGCCGATAATGTGGCAACAGAAGACCTCTTCCGGCTACCGTCTTGTTTTCAAACGAGACGGCCATGGAGGCCCTATGACATCTGGGAAAATGCACTACCCAATTATCTGGGCTGACTTAGGCTCTGTACGAAAAATCCGAGCGAGTAGAATTGGCGCCATGAGGGGCTGGAGGGCCGCATGGCAAAGCGTTACGAACTCCCAGATGAAGCATGGGAGCTGATTGCAGATGTTGTTTCGCCCGAGCAGAAGAGGGGGCGGCCACGCAGTGATGACCGGCTGATGCTCAATGGCATCTTCTGGATCCTGTGTTCAGGTGCTGCCTGGCGCGACCTGCCAGAGCGGTTCGGCCCCTGGTCGACGGTGTATCAGCGGTTTCGTGACTGGCGAGATGACGGCACCTTTGATCGAGTTCTCGAGCGCCTACACGTTCGCCTGAATCAGGAAGGGCTAATTGACCTGGATGCTGAGCACTTGCGCCAGTACTGCGACCGTTACCGGATGCGGCCTGTGATTCCGCTGCGAACGATGAAACGCAAGCCCAAGCCGGGATTGTCGAGTCTGTTCGACCGTCCAAAGTACCGGCAGCGCAACATCATCGAGCGCATGTTCGGCTGGCTGGAGGAAAGTCGCAGGATTGGCGCTCGCTACGACAAGCTGGCAAAAAGTTTCGCGGCGATGGTAACGCTCGCTTGCACGCTGCGCTGTCTACGCCAGTATTTTTCGTACGGAGCCTAGGCATCAGCAGGTAGTCGCGAAAGGTGCGTTCGAAATTGGCGCCGTACAGCGCGATGGTCTCCTCATCGAAGCCTGCTGCGTCGATGAAGTAGTGGTAGCTGACGCTCTCCCACCGGGTTTCGTCGATCGCAGCCAGGTCTTCGGGGCCATCTGAGATAGAAACCAGGTGCCCTCCGGCCGCTGGCTTGAATTGCTCCGCATCGGCCCGGGAAAGGAATAGGCATAGTGGTTCTGGAGATGTCATGTGACCTCGACATTAGGGTAGAAGGCGGACGTTCGCGCCGAAGCCGACGGCTACTGTCTGATCGCCTATGAGACGGTGCGGTCGGGCGCTGGACGCGGCCTGGCGGCGCGTTGACTGGTACCCTCATACTGGCTGAAGCCTAGCGACGCGCAGGACTATCCTGTTCGTCGCGGCGCTAGCCCTCTACCGCGGCGCCAACGGCTCCAGGCTTCCAAACGCATCCAACTTCAGCAGCGCCTTCACCGCGCGGGTGCGGCGGGTCTGCAGCAAGTCCGGTGTGCCACTCAGCATCTCCTCTGCGCCGGCGATCTTCCTGCTGCGAGACCTCAGCCAATTGGCGTCGGAGCTGATCGTGGCTCCGGCTTTGCCGGCCACTAGGTTCTGGACCTTCTCTTGTAGCTCATCGGTCATTACCACCCGCCCCAAGATGTGGAAATCGTCGTGCTTGAGCGTGCGACAGTCGGCTGTGGTCATTGCGGCGAGGTTGGATGGGATTCCGGCGCAGAAGGCCTTCGTACCTAGAAAGCCGATCTCCTCCTGCAGAAGCTCGCCGGCTGATAGCGATCCGGCCCGAAGCGGAATGATCACCCTGGCGCCAGCGTCTTCCACCCCCGTATGTCCTGCGCAAACCGATGCCAACGGAGCAGGGTTGCCGGAAGGCGGCGGCAAGGTCCATGACGTGGCGGCTGGCGCCGCCGCCCGCCTCGATCACCAGGCAGATGCGCATCGGGCCGGTGGTCACGCCCGTGGGGTCGCCATCCGTCGTTCGTGCGGATGCGCGGCCACCGTCCGCCGCGTCCGACGTCGCCTGCTGGCCCGTAACCCGTGGCACCCGATCAAGTCTCCCGCCGTATCATGAGCATGGCCGCTCGCTCGGGCAGCACGATCGCATGCGGCGGCTTGTAGCCGCGCGGTTCCGCCGGGCGCAAGCGCCGAACGCCGCGCGCGGCGCTCAGCGCGGCGGATCGGCGGTGACGCGCGCGGTGGTGGTGGGATCGATCCACACACCGTCGCCGCTGGCCAGATACGCGCCCTTGGCGGGCAGTTGCGCCAGCCCGGCGCGCAGGTCGGCGCGATCGGCCAGCATCCGCACGCGTCCCGGCTGGCGCCCGAACGCGGTGCAGCTATTGTTCGTCAGCGTCACGTCGGTGGCGTTGGAGACCGCGATGCAGCCCTGGTCGACCCCGTCGATCTGGTTGTCGCGGATCAGCAGCCGCGCGTTCAGCGGCACGGGCGCGAGCGGTGCGTCGCCGTTCGCGCCGCCCCCGCCCAGTTCGCCGAAGACCGTGATCGCGGCCCACACGCGGCCGGGACGCGTGTCCTGCCCGGTGTCGCTGATGCGGTTGCCCGCGACGACGACGTTCAGCGCGCCGGCGCCCTCCATCCACATCGCGCTGGTGAGCAGGCGGATCGCATTGTAGCGCAGCCCCGAAAACTGGTTGTCGCGTACGAGGCCGTCGGGCGCCTGCGCCAGCACGCCATGCCCGATGCTGTTGGTGAAGCGATTGTCGACGATCGCATAGCGCTGCGCCAGCAGATCCATGTTGCGCGCGTAGCGCACCCCGCCTGCCGATACCGGCGCGGTGAAGGTGGTGCGCATCGCGCCCGACGAATCGCGGGGCGCGCGCTGCGCCACCTGCGCGGTGCCGACCAGTTGGAGCGAGGCGTCGAACAGCGCGAGCTGCGCGCCCGGATAGATGCGCGCGCCCGCGTCGCCGATCGTGCCGGTACGCCCGCCCGCATCGAGCGCCGCGGTGAAGATCGGGCTGGCGATGTTGACCGAATCGTCGCCGCTGCCGGTGAAGTCGCTGTTCTCGACGAGGATGTCGCCGGTGGCGGCGGTGACGTGGAACGCGTCGAAGGCGATCGCGCTGTCACCGCTGCCGCCGAAATGCGCGCCAACGATGGCGAGTCCGCGCCCCATCAGGTCGGCGACGACACCGCCGCCCCCCGAATCGCGGATCGTGACCCCGTCGAGCGTGATGTCGTGCGACACCGGCTTGTCGCCCGGATCGGCGATGCGGATCGCGCCGCCCTTGTACCAGCTCAGCTTCACCTGCACCGCCTGCCCCGGCGCGAAATCGCCGAGCCCGCCCGCCAGCGCGCCGCCCGGCTGGAGCGTCCGCCCCTGCTTGCCGAACAGCGCGCGGGCGCCCGACGGCGTCGTGGCGGAAACCTGGTAGACCGGCGTGCCCGGCGGCGGGGCAACGCCGGCGAAGGCGAGCCGCCCGTTCGCGATGCGCGCCGCCACCACCGGCGGGCGCGTATAGCCGACCGACAGCCCGCGCAGCGCGACGCGCGCGGCGTTGCTGATGAGGATGCCGTCGCCCCAGTTGGCGAAGACCAGCGTCGCGCCCGGGCCGTCGATGAGCACGTCGCTGAGCCCGTCGAGCTTGAGCGCCGGCGGGCCGCCCGCGATCGGCCAGGTGCCCGGCGCGAGCCGTAGCGTGCCGCCGCCCGCCGCGCGCAGCCGCGCCAGCGCCGCCATGATCGCGGGCGCATTGTCGCCGCCGGCGGGGCTGAGATCGATCACCGGATGCCCCGCGACGCGCGGCGCGACCACCGCGAGCGCGACCGGGCGCCCGTCGGCGCCGGTCCATTGCCGGCGCAGCCCGGCGCCCTGCGCGGGCGACTGGCGGGCGGCGGTGGCGAGCGTGGTCCAGTCCGCGCCGGTGGCTTGCACCGGCGCCGGCGAGCAGCAGGTGGCGACCGCCAAAGCGACGGGGGCGAGCAGGCGTGGCATGGCGGTCATGCCTCTGGGCAGAAGGAGTCGGATAAGCCGCTTGAGGGCGGCACGGGCAAACGGATCATCGGGACCCTCCATCGCAATCGTCGTCATCATAGCGCGCCTCCCCGGTCAGCCGGACGGGCCATGATGGTGGATCGGCCAATCCTTGCGCCAGCTCAACGCATTTTCACGGCGCGTCGTTCTAGGGTTTGTCTGAAAAGTCGTGTTTACTAGTCTGCCCCTGTGATAGCAGTGGAGACAGGCATGACTGGGCGTTACGAGCTTTCGAATCAGCATTGGGCGTTGATCGAAGACATCGTTTCCCCTCCCCAGAGGATGGGATGTCCACGCCGTGATGATAGGCAAATGCTCGATGGCCTCTTCTGGATCCTGTGCTCGGGCGCCAAATGGCGTGACCTTCCCGAGCGCTATGGTCCCTGGAAGACGGTCTACCAGCGCTTCCGACACTGACGCGACGACGGTATCTTCGAACGCATCCTGGCGCGTCTGCATCTGAAACTGCGCCAGGATGGCTATCTGGATCTGGATACCTGGATCATCGACTCCACCACGATCCGCGCGACACGAGCCGCCTCGGGAGGCGGAAAAAAGGGGGCCGGACGAACCGCTAGATCATGCGCTGGCCCGTAGCCGCGGTGGGCTAGGTACCAAGCTGCATCTGCTCTGTGACGCCCGGGGGTTTCCATTGACCTTTACGCTGTCGCCAGGGCAGCGGGCCGACTCACAGCATTTCATTCCCTGCTCGAACAGGTGCGTCTGCCAGGCACCAGAGGCAGACCTCGCAAGCGTTGTCGCCGGATCGTGGCAGATAAGGGATACGACAGCGAAACACTCCGGCGAAATTGCGACCGTGTCGGTATCCAACCGGTGATTGCTCGACGAAAGATGCGTCGTAAGCCCCGTCCTGGCTTGCCTCGGCTCTTCGATCAACCCACGTACCGCCAGCGCAATGCGATCGAGCGCCTGTTCAGTTGGCTTAAGGAAAAACGTCGGCTCTGCACCCGGTTCGACAAGCTGGCCAGCAGCTTCAAGGCGATGGTCACTCTAACCTGCATCGATCGCTGTTGGCGTGTCGACTTTTCAGACAAACCCTAGTCACCGAATTGTCTCGCTGGGGCCGCTCCACAGTCGATCTTCTCCACACCCTTCGCGAATTGGAAGGTTGGAAAGTGTCAGTCATTGCAATGAACGGCATGGCGTTCGATCTCTCGTCTCCGCACGGCCGGATGCTGGCGACCTTTCTCTCCGGCATCGCAGAGTTCGAGCGCGACCTAATCAGTGAGCGCGTCAAGTCCGGGCTCGCCGCCGCCAAGGCACGCGGTAAGAGACTCGGCCGCCAAACCGGAGAGCGACCCAAGTCTGATCGGCTCGCGCCGAAAGTCATGGCTCTGATCGCCGAGGGCTGCAGCTACCGTTGGATCGCTCGCGATCTTGGAATCAGCAAGAATACAGTCGCAGATATCGCAAAGCGGAACCTCGCGGAAAACGCATGAGGCGCAACTGCGGAAAGTGTTTCCTCAATTAGCCAATATAGGTTTCCGCTCATCCTGTAGTCGCCGCGCAGGCTCGGCTTGATGAAGATAGACCGCGAAGGTATCCCATGGCGGGGTTATGGAGAGTTGCCAGAGAATACGGCCCACCTCACCCCGATGATAGCCTCCGTGCAGAGCAACATGGGTCAGCATTTCCTCTCGGGTCATATAGCCCTTGTCGCCATCGGTGAAGGTGAAGGCTACGGCCTCGGAAAGGGCCGCGGGAGAGACCGTGCTGATGTAATCAAGATACCATTGGTCAGAGGATGTGACGGCGGCCCTGAGATCATCCAGCGCCGGAGTTTCTTCGAGATTATCGGACGCGAAGCCATGCGGAACGCCTTGCAGGTGGCCGGCGAATATCCGTGAGACCACGTAGTAATGGCTGATCAACCGAAGAGCGGTTTGCAGCTCTGTTCCGTGTTTTGTGAGGTCGATGCTTTCCAGTTTGTTGAACAAATCGATATTGGCCCAGGCGTGATAGCCGTAGAGCGTTTGGAGCAAGGTGTCCATTGCCACCGATCCTTTCGAGGGTTAGAAATGTGAGCAAGTCTTTCACATTTTCTACGGGGCAGGTTTCTTGTCTACTCGCATTGCAAAACAGCGGTCCGTGATGCGCAAGGAGCCGCGACAGGCCCGATCCCGCGCAACAGTTGAAACGATCGTCCAGGCTGGTGCTCGCATTCTAAGTGATGAGGGATGGGCGGGGTTCACGACGAACAGGATAGCGGAGGTGGCCGGTGTCAGCATCGGTTCCCTCTACCAGTATTTTCCTGACAAGCTCTCCCTGGTCGATGCAATCCGCCATCGTCATCTGGATGACAGCATGGAGGTGATGCGGCGAGTGCGCGCGGACGGGGTATCACCAGCAGAGTTCACGGCGCAGCTAGTCGAGGCCGTGGTCGCGGCCCATAGCATCTATCCCGGCCTGCATCGTGTCCTGCTAGACGAAGCTCCCAGCTCTGAAGAGTATCGAAACCCCCACAGCGAATTTGAGAACGAATATCTCTCCTACTATGCCCAGGCCGTCGCTACATATCGAAAGCGCCCTCCCAGCGCGGCCGATTATGCTGCCGGCCGCGTGATTTCGGACGCAATCGACGGGGTGATCCACAATGCGGCGCGACGGGGTAACATCGACGACCTGGCGATGCAGAGTGAACTTGTTCGGCTGGTGAGCCTATATCTTGGGGATGATCGCCGCACCTAGGACGACTGCTTAGAGTGTCATTTCGCCCTCAGCCGGAACTGCCCCCCAGAGGCTGGTCAGGGGGTCAACGCCGTCCCGCACCAGGGCGTAGGCCAGGTGATTGGCGCGATCCGGTACTGCGCAGCGCCCATCGAACAGCCAGACGTGAAGCAGGCTGCCGCGCAGCTGGCGGGTCGTGCGCTTCTCTAGCCGCTCAGCGTACGGGAAGACCTGCAGACTCCGGCCGCTCTGGATCAGGTGGAATTGCTCGAGGCCGCCGTTGCTGCGTCCCAAAGTAAGCCTGGCCAGAAACTCCTGGACGGCCGTGTCGCGGCCCAAGCCGAGAGAAAGATCAGCCGCAGTAGCTTTGGACCATTTATTTCTAGGTAAAAAATGCGCTGTCAGCTAAATAGCGCGCGCAACCTAATGCCGCTACCTCTTTGATCAGTGACCCACCCAGTTCAGCGCCGCCTTGGGAATCACCTCGGACTCGTCCAGCTTGCTGGCGAACATGCTGACCGCCTCCACGGCGTCGCTGGCGCCATCGCGGATCTGCACGATTACCGCGCCGGCCTGGTCCGCCAGCTCGACGCCCTTGTCGGCCCGGCCCTGGGTGCTTTCCATGCTGGCGACGGCCTGTTGGGTTTCGCTCAGGATCCGGCCGATCATCTCGGCGATTTCCGCCGTGGCGCTGCTGGTACGTCCCGCCAGTTGGCGGACTTCGTCGGCGACCACGGCGAAACCACGGCCCTGATCACCGGCGCGGGCGGCCTCGATGGCGGCGTTGAGCGCCAGCAGATTGGTCTGGTCGGCGATCCCGCGGATGGTGTTGACGATGGCGGTGATCTGTTCCGAGCGCTGGCCCAGTTGGCCGATCACCTCGGCGGACTGGCTGACGTTTTGCGCGATCTCGCGCATCTCGCTGGCGGCGGCCTGGATGATCCGGGTGCCATGCTCGGCGACCTTCTCGGTCTCGGCGGAGATGTGATAGGCCCGCGACGCGCTGCGACCATCGCTTTCGTGCTTCTCGACCCGCTCGCTGATGTCGCTGGCGTACTTGACCACCTTGTACAGCTGGCCGCTCGCGTCGTACACCGGGTTGTAGCTCGCTTCGAGCCAGACCACCCGGCCGTGCTTGCCCAGGCGCTTGAACTGGCCGCGAAAGAATTCGCCGGCATTGAGGCGGCGCCAGAAGTCGCCGTATTCGCTGCTGTTGACCAGGCTGGGCTCGCATAGCAGTCGATGCGGCTGGCCCTGGATCTCCTTCAGGCTGTAGCCCAGGGTCGCCAGGAAGTTGTCGTTGGCGGTGAGGATGCGCCCGTCCAGGTCGAACTCGATCCGCACCAGGGCGCGGTCCAGGGCCTTAAGTTTGCTCTGGGCTTCGCTGTCGCGCTCGACCTGTCGGGTGACGTCGAGGGCGTACTTCACCACCTTGACGATCTTGCCACTGGCATCGGCCACCGGATTGTAGCTGGCCTCGAGCCAGAGCGTACGGCCCTGGGTGTCGAGGCGCTGGAAGGTGCCGGAGACGAAGTCGCCCCGCCCCAGGCGGGCCCAGAACTCGGGGTAATCGCGCTTCTGTACCACGGCGTTCGGGCACAGGTGGCGATGCTGCTGGCCCACCAGGGTCTCGGCGCGGTAGCCGGTCAGCCTGAGGAAGTTGTCGTTGGCACGCAGGATCACGCCACCGAGATCGAACTCGATCACCGCCATGGAGCGTTCCAGCGCCTGGGTCAGGCCCTGGGTGGCCTGCACCTCGGCTTCCAGCCGAGCGATGGTCTTCTTGTGGTTCGCATTGAACATGGCAGGACTCGCTGGCGGGGGATTGAATGGTCAAGCTATCGGCTTAGATCCAACCGCCTTGATACCTCCTGTCTGAACGCGTAATTAAAGCCCTAAAGTACTCTTCGATGGTGCCTTTAGCTTCGTTTCAATGATTAGTAGTATGACTATATTAGACGGTTGGCCCCCGACCGTTTCCCATGTCGCCTGGGTAAATCTCTACATCTTAGGGTAGTCTGACCAAACGGTACGCTGAGCCCTTTCGACTGCCTCATCGAAGCCATTGGCCATTGTCATGTCTGCGATCAGTTCGATGGGGCAGTTGCCCCGGACAAGCTGTACTACGCCTTCGCTGAAGGAGTCGCTTTGTTGCGAAAACCGTAGATTACCTAGCTCGGTATATGCAGCACGCTCGACGATTTCGTCGTCGGACCAGGTGGTAGGGATAGAAAACCATTGCTCGCCATCCCAGAGGGATGTTGAGTGCCACCCTTGAAGCTGCAGGTCGGCCAGGACGGCCACCAGGCCGCTGTATTCGGAGATGGCGTGAGTGGCGGAAGTCGAATCGGTGTTCATGTGCAGCTCCTCGGACGAAGAGCTGCTCAGAGGGTCAGTAAGCCCCTCTGGGTGGTGTTAGGTGTTGCTACAGGTCTTCTAGGTTCTGTACGAAAAATACTGGCGCAGACAGCGCAGCGTGCAAGCGAGCGTGACCATCGCCGCGAAACTTTTTGCCAGCTTGTCGTAGCGAGTGCCGATCCTGCGACTCTCCTTCAGCCAGCCGAACATC
>NZ_LNUP01000010.1 GCF_001512295.1 Pseudomonas sp. EpS/L25
GTAGGCGCTCGAGAACTCGATCAAAGGTGCCGTCATCTCGCCAGTCACGAAACCGCTGATACACCGTCGACCAGGGGCCGAACCGCTCTGGCAGGTCGCGCCAGGCAGCACCTGAACACAGGATCCAGAAGATGCCATTGAGCATCAGCCGGTCATCACTGCGTGGCCGCCCCCTCTTCTGCTCAGGCGAAACAACATCTGCAATCAGCTCCCACGCTTCATCCGGGAGTTCGTAACGCTTTGCCATGCGGCCCTCCAGCCCCTCATGGTGCCAATTCTACTCGCTCGGATTTTTCGTACAGAGCCTAGTGTGGTGTTTCAGAAGTTCGCGCAAGAATTGGCGAGTGATTTTTGTTCGGTTCGGCGCCCCGAATGGGCTAGGCGCCGCGACGAGTCATAGCAGGGCTATGGCGAGGAGTGGCAACGACGTCCAGGGCGGTCCGCCGCTGCGGACAAAAAGCGCCGCCAAAATTGTGTAGGTAACTTCTGAAACACCACACTAGCGCTTGACCGGCAGCACCGGCTCGCTGACACCCTTGATGCCGACCAGAGTCAGGCTGGTGAGCAGCACGTTCTGCGGGCCCTGGTAGGCATTGGTTGGCTTGTACCACTCCGCCAGTGAATGGGCGCTGCCACCCTCCCCGCCACCGCTGACGGTCATGGCCGGTACGCCCAGGGCCATGGCGGTGTTGGAATCGGTACTGCCACCGCTCAGGGTGACCTTGGCGCCGTTGGTGACGGCGGCGATGGAGCGCTGCGCCGTCTGCACCATGGGCGAATCCTCCGGCGTGCCACCGGCCGGACGATCCCCGATCAGCTTGATGTCCACCGAGATCTGGTCGGTCTCCCAGCGCTGATTCTCTTCCTTCACCGCGTCCTGCACCAGGGCCAGGATCTCCTTCTCCTCGGCCAGCAGCGCGGTCTCTTCGTTGGATCTCATGTCCAGGGTCAGCCGGGCCTCGGCGGCGATGGCATTGACCGAGGTGCCGCCCTGGACGGTACCGACGGTGAAGGTGGTCTTGGGCTCCTTGGGCGGCCGCACCTCGGCGATCTTGGCGATGGCCCGGCCCATGGCATGGATGGCGCTGGGCCGCCCGAATTCGGCGAAGCTGTGGCCACCGGGTCCCTTGAAGGTGATCTCGTAGCGATGGCTGCCGGTGCCGCGATTGACCACCCGGCGCACGTCGATGCCATCCACCGAGATGAAGCCGTCGATGCCCTGGCGATCCTTGAACAGCGCCTTCACCCCGCGCAGGTTGCCCAGCTCTTCCTCGCCCACGGTACCGACGAAAGTCAGGTCACCCACCGTCTCGATGCCGCTCCTGTTGAGAGCGTCAATCACCGACAGCAGCGCGGCCAGGCCGCGGGCGTCATCGCCGATGCCGGGGCCGAAGGTCTTGCCATCCTGTTCCTTGAGAGTCAGGTCAGTGCCCTCGGGAAACACCGTATCCAGGTGCGCCGAGACCACCAACTGCGGCCCCTGGCCACTGCCCTTGCGGGTGGCGATCACATAGCCTTCCTGGGCGATGCTGGCATCCTTGAGACCCAGCTCCTGGAAACGCTTGAGGTAGTACTCGGCGCGCACCTGCTCCTTGAACGGCGGCGCCGGGATCTGGGCGATGCGTTTCTGTTCCTCGAAGGTACGCCCATCATCGGCGCGCAGCGCCTCCAGGGCCTTGGTCACCCGGGCATCGCCCTGTACGGCGGACAGGGAACCCTCGACGCCCGGCGCGGCGGCCAGGGGCAACGCCAGGGTGGCGGTCGCAGCGGTGAACACGAGTACGGAAAAGCGGTTGGCCAAAGCCGAACGAGCAAAAGACATCTGACACTCCCATTGCCTAGGTTGGTATTCCGATGGAGCACAATCGTCAGACGAATGCGCAACCTCTTGACGCTAGGTGGGCGTTGGGGAATCGTCAAAAAATGCCCAGAAAAATTTAGATGGTTATTGCTTCGCCCCTTAACATCCAAGGTGGCGCCAGCTAAACCCCAATCAATTGACTATGTTACTCCCCTTTCCAAAGCTGACATTTTCCGCCCTCTTTATACCGTCAAAATAATTAATATGCGCGAAAATATAATTTAAGCCACCCGAATACATCTAGCAAAAACAATATACCGACCGAACAAATTTGACAACTATCGGCCTGCCCAAGACAGAAATATGAGCTTCTCACTTCAGATATACGAGAGCGGACGAGACAGTCAACACAAGCTCTGATAGAATTCAGCCATACACATATGAAATCCAAGGCATCATGAAACAAACGTCAAGCGCCATACAAAAATATCACCATCCTAATTCAGAAACCCTAGCACCATGACCAAGTTAAATATTTCCAAAACATATATTTTGCGACACATAAAACCAAACCTTGATCGCAAAGCCACTTTATTAATAAAAGGATTTTTATGAATAAGAAGAGATTACTGTTGTTTTTTAGCCTTCTATTGAGCTCAGCAGTATTTGCGGACGAAAACATTGTAGCGCCTTTAGTTGAAGACGATCTAAGACAAGCCAAGGCTGACGTAAGAACGTATGAGCGCAACATTAAATCTATAGATGAACTATTAACAAGAATCCAAAACACCCAACTCCAAAAAAAACCGAAAGACGCCAATTCGGAAAACAGCTGGGAAAAAGGAAAAGCCATTATTGAAAACAATAAAACGGGAAAAGTAGGCCAGAAGGATTACCGCCAATCATTAGAGCTTATAACTCAGTCACTAGAAGGAGCCGTTGATTTAAAAGGAAACTTTTGGAATCGTTCAGTATTGGAATTTTACATAGACCAAGACACAACACCAGACTCCAAATATTTACGCATCGCAAGCAACGCCGCTAATGACGCTCTAAAAAATTACTTGGCAGCCGTTAAGTCAAGCAACGGCAACTCAAGCTTTATAATTGAGAGGATACTGCCTAATAGTCGAATTTTTCTGAGCGAAATGGAAGACTTAGAAGAAAGCGAGCTAGCCACAAGAGTCAGCGAATTAAAATCTTTAATCTCAAAAGGCTATGATGCAGTATACACATCCATTCAAGAAGGATACTTTGAAGCAGCAGTCAATGGAAAAAACGCAGCGGAGCAAGCTTTAAAAAGCATCCGCACACGAGAAAAAGAAAATCTAGACGACAAAAGAAAAGCACTATCTAGCTTTATAATAGAATTCAAAACATTAGAAAAACGAGATGAAGCTCGTCGAGAAAGCACAGATATCAGATTAGTTTATGCAGTTTACGGAATGATAGGGGTGCTCCTATTTTTATTCCTCGGACTCAAAGTCCTCCAAGAGGACGTAGCCAAGTCTTTAATAGTCAACAGGTCTCTCGTCGAGGTGGTTGGCATGGCATTCATGCTGATCACAATCATTATCCTGGGCACAGGCGAAAAATTAAGCAAGGAAATTCTAGGAACTTTGCTTGGAACCATCGCCGGATATGTATTTGCTCGCGGAACTGAAGACTCAAGAACAAGTAGAAGAAATATCAATACCAGCAACGATACCTAGTAGCCTCCAAGGCTGGAGTGAGCGACGGCGATCAGGCGGGCATGCGGGATGTTGGGAATGAATGGCGCCGATCGCTAGGAGCGGAACGCGCTTTTCATCTTGGCGTGAGCAGAGCCCCGCGCCGATCACCGATGAGCTAGAGGTGGACTCTGTCAATTCTCGAACGCCAGCGATCGCCAGCAGGCACCAATCAACGACCGCGGCCTGCCAGCCGTCCTGGATGACTCAGTAGTGGCGCTGTTCTTCCGCCAGATGCCCCCGCGTCCACTGCTCCGCACTAGTCACCGCGATCCCCTGCCGTGCATTGAAGGTGGCCTCCTTCGGCCAGGCGACGCCGCGGCCCTGGGCAAAGACCGCGCGGTACTTCTTGATGTGCTTGGCATGCTCGTCGGTCTCTTTCGCCATTTCCTCCAACAGGTCGGCAACCGGCCAGACGTCGGTTTCGAAGGGGCGCTTCAGCACGCGCTCCAATAGACTCGCTACCTCGCCATAGGCCAGGGTATCGCCGGCGAGGTAGAGGATTTCATTACGGAAGCGCGGCTCGAAGAAGACGATCTCGGCCGTCAACTTGCCGATGTCGTCAGGGGTGGTCAGGGTGACGCAGGTGTCCAGACTGCCCAGGGCATTGACCCTATCCATTTCCAGATCGACCACCCCGAACACGGGCTCGAACAGGAAGCTGGTGAACATGCCGGTGGAGATGATCACCCACTCGGTGCGGTCCTGGGCGCGCAGGAGCTCACGGACATCGAGTTGCGCATCGAACAGGTCCTGGGGGCTGCCACGCCCGATGGCCTCGAAGTCAACGCCGAACTGCCAGGGGAAGTAGCGCTTCACCCCGGACTGCAGCGCAGCGCGGGCCAGTTTCATGGGCGTTTCCCGCCCCGCGACCATGCCGGCGCAGCCAATGACGGTATCGAATCGTGCGAAGACCGCCGCCAGGTTGTCGATGGAATCCTTGACCAGGTCGCCGGCCACCAGCGCGACGCCGAGCGCGCGCAGCTCGTCCATCTCCTTTTTCTTGCCAGGTTCCTGGCTGTCGAGGGTGGCCTGGCGCAGCAGCACGCTGACCTTGGAACCGGGCCTTTGCTTGGCGAGCCGGGCGAGGTTGCGCAGCACCGGAAGGCCGAGTTCGCCGGCGCCGAGCACGAGGATTGATTGGGTAGCGGTAGGGAATTGGGCAGTCATCATGACTCCTGAAGTCAGGTGTAAGATGAACCGATGCTGGCAGACGCCAGCGGTACTCAAGAAGAAGGCACACGCGTGATACCAGGGGACGAGTCGACCGAACTGGAAATCCTCCGACAGTCGGAAGCCATCTGCCAGACACTCAGGCGGGACGACGACGGGGTACGCCGCGAGGTGCTCGCCCATGCGGGCAGTCGCTGGTCGCTGGGCATCCTCCATGCGCTGGGCGTGTACGGTCGAATGAGACACGCCGAACTGGCGCGGCAACTGACGGGTATCACCCAACGCATGCTGACCAAGACCTTACGGGCGCTGGAGCGTGACGGTCTCCTGCTGCGGCGCGATTTCGACGAGGTGCCGCCCCGGGTCGAGTACGAGTTGACACCCTTGGGCCTGGAGCTGCTGCTGCGCATGACGCCCATCTGGACCTGGGCCGTCGAGAACGTCGAGGACTTTCGCGCGGCGCGCCGCGCCTTCGACCAACGCGGCCACGAGAAACCCGCCTGGCAATCGCCCAGACCCCTGCCGCCGACAGCGAATGACGACGAGCCCGCGTCCTGACCGGTAGCCGGACGCAGCGGCCGCTCGCTCATCCTGGCGATGGCGGCCGACCTTCCCACCCGGGCTGTCCTAGTCGACTGCCGTTGAGTACTGCGTTTCATCGGCGCAGCGTGCCTGCTGCGAAGTTGGTCGCTGACAGCTTCAAAACGACGATATTATTTCCGGCAGCGACGTCCCCGGTATCGACCACGACACTGGCGATAGTCGGCTTCGGCCCGGATTTGCTACAAGCTGGCTTCTGCCAATGTTAATTGAACAATCAATCAATAATCGTTTGGAGATTTGCTCATGAAGGGTGTTTCGCGTCGATTGCTGGGTATCGCGCTGCTGGCTCCCTTGGCGGCCTTTGCGGCCGAACCGGAGTCCTGCGGGAAGGTGCGCTTCGCCGATGTGGGCTGGACCGACATCACCGTGACCACGGCGGTGACCAGCGAGATCCTCAAGGCGCTCGGCTACCAGCCCACGACCAACATGATTTCCGTGCCGGTCACCTACAAGTCCATGCAGAACAAGGACATCGACGTCTTTCTCGGCAACTGGATGCCCAGCATGGCGGCCGACATCAAGCCCTATGCCGACAACGGCAG
>NZ_LNUP01000011.1:0-186225 GCF_001512295.1 Pseudomonas sp. EpS/L25
GATGTTCGGCTGGCTGAAGGAGAGTCGCAGGATCGGCACTCGCTACGACAAGCTGGCAAAAAGTTTCGCGGCGATGGTCACGCTCGCTTGCACGCTGCGCTGTCTGCGCCAGTATTTTTCGTACAGAGCCTAGGAGTTCAATTCGATCACGAAAATCATATCAGAAATAGCTTTGAACTTCTGAAAGACATGAGCAACAACGAACACCAAACAATTAAAACATTTATTAAAGCAAACGACTATACTCTCAATTTCTATTCTTGCGAGGAAATGCTTGAAGCGTACATAACCGACATCAAAAATAGCAATAACATAAATCTAAATGATATAGATATTTTATTTGCTGCGCTCTGTGCGTTTGTAGAATACCACGGTGAGAAATTGAAATGAGAGCAATACTTAAATTTAATCGGCTATTTGTCAGCTCCGAATCAAATAAAGTTTGCTTCTACTGTGAGTTCTCGCCAGGCGCAAACATAATTAGCGGGCGCAACACTTCGGGAAAGAGCTCACTAATATTAAGCTTGATTTATACCTTTGGCATTAATGATATCAAAGAGAGCCTGGCTGAGATCCTAAGCTACCAGCCAACATTCAGAGTGGACTTTTCTAAGACAACTGAGGACCAAGAAGATAAATACTCTATTATAAGAACACAAAAGTCGATCTACATTAAAGAGCCGACCGGAAAAGTTGTACCTTTTCACGGCATTAATGCCGACAATAGTGCTGAGCACATCGCATTGAAGGAATACGTGCGAGACCTAGTTGGATTCACTCTGCAGCTTGAGCAAAAAGGTGAGCTAAAACCAGCCCCTCTCGAAAGCATGTTCCTGCCATATTATATTTCGCAGTCTGTAGGCTGGGTGTATTTGCGTGAGTCGTTTTCCAATCTTCAATACTACAAAGGCTTTAAAGACGACTACCTAAACTACTACTTAGGCGTAAGTAATAGCTTTGATCGCGTTGAGCACAGACAGCTCACACAAAGAAGAGACAACCTATCGGCCGATATTAACAATCTCAGGCGGTACGGGAAAAAAGCTGAATTCCAATTTGCCAAACTCGTCGACGAAACGTTCGGGGGCACAGGCAAAGGAGTACGTAGATGGATATATAAAAATATCAAACTCACTTAATGAAGAAAGAAGAAAGCACATAAACCTCTGCAACAAGCTTTCCTTATTACAAAACCACCACAAAATCCTCAAAAAAACCAAAAGCAATATCAAGAAACAAAACTATAACGATGTGGATCGCTGCCCAGCCTGCACACAAGTTCTCACTTATTCCCTAGAAGGCTTATACAGCCACTATCAAAAATACAACGACACCGTAGAGCTTGAGTCACACATCACAGAGCAATTAACAGATAAAAAATCAGAAATCCATACATCCAGCAAGAAAATTAATAACATAACTAGTGAAATATATAAAAACTACGGCACCCTAATAAGCAAAGCCATTGATGGAGTTACTTTTGACCAATGGCTGTCGAACAAAGCTAACGCTGCGCTATACAGAAAAATGCAAGCCGATATTGAAACGCTTGAGAGTGAACTAAAGAGGATAAAATTTTCCCTTGACTCAATGACCACAGAACAAGAAACCTTAACAAAGCGAAACAGTAAAGAAGCTGAGTTTAAAAGAATTTTTGTGAAATACATGTCATTACTGGAACTAAAACCGCTAACCGACAGCAGGTATCTAGATCTTTACAAAATTAGCTCTTTCCCTCGGCAAGGTGTTGAGCTTCACAAGACAATAATGGCTTATCACTTTGCACTGAACTCTTTAATCGCGAACTCAAAATCGGCCCACAGATTACCATTTTTGCTAGATGCGATCCTCAAAGAGGACATTGACGAAACCAACCTCAACATCATCCTATCATTCATCGGCAAGAGTCTACCTTCGGATACGCAGGCTTTCATTTCTGTATCTGAGCACATCAAGGAAGAAACTTGTCCTGATGAAACTTCAAATCCCATGGAAAGAATTAAAGCTGGCGAAATCAAAGAAATTTATTTCCCTGAAAACTCTAAGCTTATCTACATTGGAGAGGGAAAATTAGAACGCAGCTTCCTTTCTCAGCCTCTCGACAAGCACCAAGAGATTCATATAGATACCGTTAACATAATGGCAGTTTAAGTTTCCCATGTAAAACTGCCTAATTGGTGAAGAGAAATTTACTGTGAGAGCACGCATCTAGCTGCTGAGTCATGAATAACAGCCTGACTACCGTTTATCGGAAAAAAGCAGTGCGTTGGCAGTACAGTATACAGATTTTACTAAATTACGCTTAGAACACCCTACAGTGCTATTTTCAGCTAACTATACATACCCTAGGCTACAAATGGTTTCGCTGGGCTTGCAACGTTTCTAGTTAACTCAGAATCCTTTGGGTCCACGGTTCGAGTCCGTGTAGGCCCACTAGCTTCAAGAGCCGCGCGTTGCGCGGCTTTTTTGTGCCTGGGTTTTGGGCTTTTGCCCTGTCTTTTCCGACTCCTTACTGCTTTAGCCGAACGTCTGCACGAAGGGCGCGGCGCTGTGCCGGATGGCAGCGAAGACCTGTGGCGCCTGGCTGCAAAGCTCAGTCGAACACTGCAGAACTCGCTCCAGCGCTTCCAGCTGGGCGCGGATCACCTCGACCGGTCGTTCAACGTCACAGACATGAGCGAAATCCAGCAAACCCTGACGTGAGGCGAACAAAGACTTGTTACCCATCAGCTCCAACGCCAGCACATCCTCAGGAATGTAGGCAGTGGTGTTGACGATGTCATAGGCGGGCGCCAGCCGGGCATCACGCTGGGCAGGATCGGCGTAGAGCAATCCGAAGTTCTTCAGATGAGCATCGCCATTACCGAGGATGCAGCTCAGGCTCACCATGGCGAAGAGTTGGGCCAACGAGGGGCGGACGTGTTCGGGTGCGCAAAACAGGCGAATGGCCTTGGCGATGGCCGAGTAGCTCTTGCTGTATTTCTGCTCTGCCGCCAAGCCCATCAGCGCGGCCATGTCTTCGAAGCCGATAGGTTCGAGATGTTCGTCGCGGTCGAAACGGCGCATGACGAAGAGCTTGGCATTGCTGGAAAGATGGAATTCGGGCACCGGAATGCCCGCTTCCCGCGCCACGGACATGCAGAGGTATTCGTTGATCGCCAGGCCCGGAAACTCGTCGCGGCCACTCTTGATGATCAACTCGGCGGTTCTCGACGTGAAGCGGGCATCCTCCCGCTCAGGTACCAAGACCTTGGGCTGCACGCCGGAGATACCGGCGCGCAGGATGTAGCGATCCACCAATTCGACGAACAGGTCTTCCGTGCCATCCCAGGCGAGGATCTCGCTAAGCCGTTCGCCTGGAAAGCGCTGGCGCTCCAGCAAGGCATCGATCTCGGGAGAAGCGACCGTCACGCGGCCGATGGGCGAGCTACTGCCGGTGAGCGCCAGCAGGGCCATGGGATCGAGAGGGACCAACTTGGCCAGCCGGTTACGTAGCTGCTCAAGTACGTAACCTTCCGGTAAATTCATCTGGAAGATCGGATGCAGCTCGCGGCGGCGATAGTCATCCAGGCGCACCGGCATCAGCAAACTGACGGCGGCCTGCGCAGAGGCTTCATCTTGGTAACGGAATAGGTAATCGCCATCCTGAGATACGAGCGCTCCGCTCTCGCCTGACGGGGTTGCGACGCGCAGCCGGGTCTTCATCAGTCGAACACCCCTTGGATCTCGTCCAATGTCGGCAAGGCGGCGGGGACTACCGCCAGCTCGCAATCCAAGGCTGCGAGCGCACGCGCATAGGCGGCCATACCGACACGAGGGTCTCCCCGCTCCACGGCGATGATTTTCTGGCGGGTAAGCCCTGCCAGTTCGGCGAGGTTTGCCTGGGTCAAGCCTCGATTAAGGCGACGCTGGCGGAGTTGGCTGCCGAGGCGTTGGCCGATCAGCTCGCTGTCCATGTTCTGCATACGTAACAAAGTCGATGACTTGTAACGTATACGAAACCCGAAAGCCTGGTAAAGCTAATTCTATCGCTCGTAGCAGGCTCTTCTCTTCGAGGGCCGCCTGACGGTCGCTATCTGCAATACCTTGATGGCTAGACATGCAAAAGCGCCAATACCCCAACCACCACCCCTGCCCCCGCCACCCCATACACAGCCACCTGCAACCACCGCCGCCGCGTCAGCAAGGTGATGGCGGCCAGGGAGATGGCGACCTGCATCAGCATGGTGGCTTGGGCCCAGCGGTGGTGGCGGTGGAGTTGGGTTTCGCTCAGGGATTCGTTGGCTTGTACCTTCACTTCCAGGGCTTCGGCCTTGGTGCGGATCTCGGCCTTTTGCTGGGCGTAGCGTTGGCTGTCCTGGGTGAAGCGTTGGGCGGTAGCGGGATCGCTGGCGAGGGCGGCGCCTAGGTCGGCGAGATTCTGTTTTTCGCCCTTGGCCTGGTAGTAGCCCCACTGGTTGGCGGATTCGGTCTTGGCGATGGCTTCTTCGTTCTTGTAGTAGAGCGCCAGGCTCTCGGCGTTGCCGCCCTGGTAGGCGCAGAGGGCGCCTAGCGTCGCCAGGATGGCGGTGGTGACGGCGATGCGGCCGGTGAGGCTGTCGCGGCGATGAGCGCCGTGGGCGGCGTGCTCCACTTCGTGGTCGTGGGGGCCATGGACTTCGTATTCGCTGGACAAGGCTCAGCTCCGCTGCGGATTCCTGCGGCGAGGCTAGCCGGGCTGGCTTAAGGCCTTCTTAAGAGTTGGGCAGGCGCGCCTGTAGCCAGCGGCGTAGCGGACCGGCCACCCAGCGCTGCATGGCCAAGCCGAGCAGGACGATGAGTACCAGGTGCAGCGGCAGCATCCAGCCGGGAATGGGGATGGGCAGTGCCAGGGCCTCGCCGACGTCTTCGGCCAGGTCTTCGAGGCTGTCGCCGGCCAGGTGCATCCAGCCCAGCAGGGTGCGGGTCCAGGGTTCGAGCACGGCGATCAGCGGGGTATGGACGGCGAAGATGCACAGCGAGGCCTCGCCGAGGCGCTGGGCCAGGCGGCGCACACCGGCGCGGCCGGGCTCGCCGAAGGTGGCGCAGGCCAGCAGTACCGCGGCCTGGAAGGGCGTCAGCAAGCCGTTGTGGACCAGGTAGAACCAGCGACGGCCATCGCCCTCCAGCAGCAGGGCGCCGAGCCACAGGCCGGTGAGGCCGAATAGCAGCAGGGGTACGCGCAGGCGCTGGGTCGTCTCGGCCACCCAGGGCTCCTGCATGGCGCGATAGAGCAGGATGCCGAGCAGGAATTCCGGCAGGCGGATCAGCGGATTGCGGTGGATGACGCCCACGGTGACGGTGTCGAAGGCCTGGGCCCAGGTGGCCAGCAGCGGACCGAGCAGATAGAGCCCCCAGAGCGTGGCGGCCGCCAAGGCCCAGCGACGCAGGCGCATCAGTCGCGGGCCGAGCAATGGGAACAGCAGGTAGAAGAACAGCAGAGCCGAGATCGACCAGGCGGCGCCGTTGAGCCAGAGGAAGCGCGGCTCCCAGGACTGCAGCAGGAGCAGTTGCAAGAGCACATGGGTAGTGGCGGCCAGCCAGGACAGCGGCAGCATCTCCTCCAGCTCGTTGCCCTCCTCCAGGTGCAGGTAGGGGTGCTGGTTGTAGTAGACCGGCACCCCGTGCTCCAGCCAGGAATCCTGGGACAGCCAATAGGCCAGCCCCAGCGCGACCAGCAGGGTGAGCAGATGGATCGGATAGAGATTGCACAGGCGGCGCAGCACGAAGCCGCGGGAGCTGCCCTTGAGTGCGCCCTGGCGATCCAGACTGACGTGGGCCAGCAGGAAGCCGGAGAGCAGGAAGAAGGTGCTGGTGGCGAAGAAGCCCATGCCGGCCAGGCGGCGGAAGGCATCCGGTAGATCGCTGTAGAGCCCACCCAGGTGGTAGACGACCATATACAGCGCCATGAGGAATCTCAGCCATTCCAGGCCGTAGTAACGGACAGTAGGGCGCAGGGCGGCGGGAATCGTCATGGCGGGCAGTACGGCGGTAAAGCCTGATTATAAGCCGCCCAGGCGCCGAACCTGGCACAGGAGATGACAAAACCATGACAATCGGTGTCCCGACGTTACCGGACACCGATCAGGACGCGGTTTCGTCCTTCCCGCTAACCAGCGAAAGCCGGCTCCGCCAGACCCTGTATCCCAGGGTCGAGGGCGAACAGACCGCCCGCCAGTGGCTGGTCGCTGAGGTCACCACTTGGGCGGATGGAGGTGACGAACAGGGTGTCCAGGTTGCGCCCGCCGAAGGCGCACATGGCGGGCTTCTTGACCGGCACGGCCAGGGAGCGATCCAGGCGGCCATCCGGGGTGAAGCGATGGATAAGGCCGGCGTCGTTGCCACAGATCCAGTAGCAGCCGTCGACGTCCACCGCCGCGCCATCGGGCCGGCCGGGATGGGCATTCATGTCGACGAACAGTCGCCGGTTGCTGGGCGTGCCCGAATCGGGGTCGTAGTCGAAGGCCCAGATCAGCTGGCGGCTGGGATGGGAGTCGGACAGGTAGAGGGTGCGGCCGTCGGGACTCAGAGCCACGCCATTGGGGACGATGAGGTCGTCCAGCAACAGCCGGGCGCCCTCGCCTGCCGAATGGCTGTAGAGACGGCCAGCCGCAATACCCCGGGCCATGTCCTGCACCATGGTGCCCACCAGGAAGCGGCCCTGGCGGTCGCAGCGACCGTCGTTGCATCGCATCGCCGACTGGGCATGGTCGAGGGTGACCAGCCGTTCGCCACTCAGCTCGCCGGAGGCTTCGGGCTGCAGGGCGAACAGGCCGCTTTCCAGGCCAGCGAGCCAGCCACCGCCGACGCGGGCAGCGATGCAGGCGAGCATTTCCGGCGCGCTCCAGCTGTCCAGGGCACCGGCCGGGGTCCAGCGGTGCAGGCGCTTGGCGGGGATGTCGACCCAGTAGAGCGCCTGTTCGGCGACCTGCCAGACCGGGCACTCGCCGGTGGCGTTGCGGGCATCGACGAGCAGTTCGGCAGTCATTGCAGGCATCTCAGTCGTCGAAGGGGCCGGTGGCGACGAAGGCACCGCCCTGGTACACCCGCGACGGATCATCCGCCGCCGGCAGGGGCTGGGCCTCGACCTTGGCGCGGAATTGTTCGGAGCTGTCCTTGGGCTGGAAGCCCAGGTGCGCGGCCAGGCGGTTGTCCCACCAGCTGTCGCGGTTGTTGGAGGCGCCGTAGACGATGGTGTGGCCGACGTCGGGGGTGGTCAGGCTGCGCAGGATGAGGTCGGTGAGGTCTGCGTAGCTCAGCCAGGTGGCGAGCATGCGGCGGTTCTGCGCCTCGGGAAAGGAGGAGCCGATGCGGATGCTCACCGTTTCGATGCCATGGCGGTCGAAATAGAAGCTGGCCAGGTCTTCGCCGAAGGCCTTGGACAGGCCGTAGTAGCTGTCCGGGCGCTGGGGCACGCTGGCGTCGATGCGCTGGTCCTGCCGGTAAAAGCCGATGACGTGGTTGGAGCTGGCGAAGACGATGCGCTTCACGCCATGGCGGCGCGCGGCCTCATAGAGGTTGAAGGTGCCGCGGATGTTGGCTTCGAGAATGGGCTCGAAGGCGTGCTCGGTGGAGATGCCACCGAAATGCAGGATGGCATCGACGCCTTCCACCAGGGCATGGACGCCGGCCTTGTCCGCCAGGTCGCAGGTGACCACCTCTTCCGCCGCATCTTGAGCGGGTTCCATCGGGGCGATGTCGGACAGGCGCAGGATCTCGGCGTGGGGCTTGAGCCGCTGGCGCAGCTCCTTGCCCAGACCGCCAGCGGCACCGGTCAGCAGCAGACGATGGAAGGGTGACGACTGGACTTCGGACATGACGGGCGCCTTCTTATGGAGTTATCTGGCAAGAGGTACGACATCCCACCTCTTTTCTGGATTCTCGCGGCTGCCCGGTATCCTGTCAATGCCGCCCAACGCTCGGCCGAGGCAGTCAAGCCACGCTCGGCCCCAGGCGAGTATTACGTCACCCCAGACTCAGGCGACGCTCACCGATGCAGGCAGACAGGGCAGCCGCAGGCGGAAGGTCGCCCCCTGCCCGGCGATGCTTTCCACGTGCAGACTGCCGCGGTGCGCCTTGACGATCTGGTCGGCGATGTAAAGACCGAGGCCCAGACCGGCAATGTTCTCGGTGCCGGTAGCTCGTTCGAACTGACGGAAGATCAGCGCCTGGTGCTCCACCGGAATACCGATGCCCTGGTCCTTGACGCTCAACTCCACCTCGGCACCGTCACTGCGCAGGCTGATTTGCACCGGGCGGCCCGCGCCATAACGCATGGCGTTGGTCAGCAGGTTGGTGATCACCTGTTCGATGCGGAATTCGTCCCAGAACCCCGGTGCCGGGCCTTCCGCGTGCAGCTCGACCGGGCAGCCGGCGGCGGCGAATTGCGAGGTGAAACTGTCCACCACGGTCTTGACCAGGGCGGCCAGATCGCACTGCGAGGGCCGGATGGACAGCTTGCCGGTGCGGATGCGCGAGATGTCGAGCATGTCATCGATCAGGTGCACCAGGCGCTGGATCTGGCGTTCGTCGCGCTCGGCCATGCCAGCCAGCTTGTCGGGGGTGAAAGCCTCCAGCTTGCCCTTGTCCAGGTACATGCGGCGCAGCTGGGCTTCGAGCATCAGGGTGTTGAGCGGCGTCTTGAGTTCGTGGGAGACCATGGACATGAAGTCGTCGCGGGTCCGCACCGCCTGCTGCAGTTCCACCTGGGTCTGGCGCAACTCGGCGAGCAGCACCTCCTGCTCCTGGCGGCTCTGCTCCAGGGCCACCAGCTGCTCGGCCAGGCGCTTGCGGTGCCAGTAGAGGTCGACGAACACCCGGGTCTTGCTCTTGACCGCATGGACGTCGAGGGGCTTGTGCAGGAAGTCCACCGCGCCGCTCTCGTAGCCCTTGAAGGCATAGTTCAGGTCGCGACCGGCGGCGCTGACGAAGACGATGGGGATATGCCGGGTCTTTTCCAGGCCCCGCATCATTTCCGCCAGTTCGAAGCCGTTCATGCCCGGCATCTGCACATCGAGGATCGCCAGGGCGAATTCGTGCATCAGTAGCAGTTCCAGCGCCGCCTCGGCGGAGGTGGCCTGGAAGATCTCCAGCTCCTCGCTGCGCAGCAAGGCTTCCAGTGCCAGGAGATTCTCCGGCAGGTCGTCTACGAGCAGGAGCTTCGCCTGTTCGACGGGTACATCAGCCATGGTCGCGTTCCAGCTCGATGAGCATTAGATGGATGCCCGGCACATCCAGCACGAAATCCGGGTGGAATCTCTTCAACGCCGCCTCGGGCATGGTCGGCACCTCGGCCGATTGCGGCGACTGGACCACCGTCACGCCACCGGCCTTGGCCAGGGCGTGCAGGCCGCTGGCGCCATCGTGGTTGGCACCGGTCAGCAGGATGCCGCAGACCTGCTCGCCCAGGGCATCGGCGGCGCTGTCGAACAGCACGTCGATGGACGGCCGGGAAAACTGCACCGGCTCGTCGCGCGACAGCGAGAGGGTCAGGTCGTCCTCCACCAGCAGGTGATAGCCCGGGGGCGCGAAATACAGGCTGCCCGGCAGTATAGCCTCCTTGTCCTCGGCTTCACGGACGCGCAAGGCGAGCCGGGCCTGGAACAGCTCGGCCAGCCGTGAGGCGCGGTCGTCCGGTAGGTGCAGCACCACGGCGATCGGCAGGCGATAGCTGGCCGGCAGCCCGCTGAACAGACGCAACAGCACCTGCAGGCCACCGGCGGAGGCGCCGATGACGATCAGGCGCAAGGGCTTCACGGGAGGGAACATGCTAGAGCCTGCGGAACAGTCGTTCCTGCTTCACCACCGGCTCGAAGTGGTTGGCATAGGCGGAGAAGTCCAGCGACTCCTTGCTGCCCAGGCCGAGAAAGCCGCGGTGACTCAGGGACTCGTGGAACAACCCGAGCGCCCGATTCTGCAGTTGCTTGTTGAAGTAGATGAGCACGTTGCGGCAGGACACCAGTTGCGTCTCGGAGAAGACGCTGTCGGTGGCCAGGCTGTGGTCGGCGAAGGTCACGTTGGCGATCAGCGACTTGTCGAACAGGGCGCCGTCGTAGGCCGCGGTGTAGTAGTCGGAAAAGGCCTGGGTGCCGCCGGCTTTCTGGTAGCTGGCGGTATAGGCGCGCATCTTCTCCAGCGGGAAGATGCCCTGGCGGGCCTTCTCCATGGAGCGGGGATTGATGTCGGTGGCGTAGAACAGGGTGCGCTCGAGCAATCCCTCTTCCTTGAAGAGGATGGCCATGGAGAAGACTTCTTCGCCGGTGCTGCAGCCAGCGATCCACACCTTGAGCGAGGGATAGGTGCGCAGCACCGGCACCACCTGCTCGCGCAGGGCGAGGAAGTAGCCCGGATCGCGGAACATCTCGCTCACCGGGATGGTGATGAACTGCAGCAACTCGGCGAACAGCGCCGGATCGCGCAGCACCCGCTCCTGCAGCGCCGAGATGCTCGGACAGTCGAAGCGCGTCAGCGCCTGCAGCACCCGGCGCTTGAGCGAGGCCTTGGAGTAGTTGCGGAAGTCGTGGCTGTACCTCAGGAAGATGCCTTCCAGCAGCAACCTCAGCTCGATGTCCTGCAACCTTTCGCTCATGACCTACAGGCGCTCCAGCGACGGCATCCAGACGCGGATCAGCGAGAACAGTCGATCCAGGTCGATGGGCTTGGCCAGGTAGTCGCTGGCCCCGGCGGCGAGGCAACGCTCCTGATCGTCCTTCATGGCCTTGGCGGTGATGGCGATGATCGGCAGCTTCTTCATGTGCGGCCGCTTGCGGATCTCGCGCATGGCCTCGTAGCCATCCATCATCGGCATCATGATGTCCATCAGCACCAGGTCGATGGTGTCGCTGTTGTCGAGCTTCTCCAGCGCCTCCAGGCCATTGCGGGCGATCTCCACCTTGGCGCCCTTCTGCTCCAGGGCGCTGGTGAGGGCGAAGATGTTGCGCACGTCGTCGTCCACCAGCAGCAGGGTGCGGCCGTCGAAGGCCTTCTCGCGGCTACGGGCGCTTTCCAGCATGCGCTGGCGATCCAGCGGCATGTCGGCTTCGATCTTGTGCAGGAACAGCGTCACCTCGTCGAGTAGCCGCTCCGGTGAGCGCGCGCCCTTGATGATGATGGAGCGCGAATACTTGAGCAGCGCGGCTTCTTCGTCGCGGGTCAGGCTGCGCCCGGTGTAGACGATCACCGGCGGGAAGGAGCAGATGTCTTCACTGGCCATGCGCTGGAGCAGTTCGCCACCTTCCATGTCGGGCAGCTTGAGGTCGATGACCATGCAGTCGTAGACCTCGTTGCGCAGCAATTCCAGCGCCTGGCTGCCCATCTCCACCGCGGTGATCTCCACGTCGACGTCGCCGATCAGCTTGGCGATGCTGTCGCGCTGCAAGGCGTCGTCCTCCACCAGCAGCACCCGCTTGAGGCCGGCGGCGAACTTGGCTTCCAGGCGATTGAAGGCTTCCCTGAGCTCGTCGCGGGTGGTGGGCTTGATGGCATAGCCGACCGCGCCCATGTGCATGGCGGTCTCGATGCGATCCGAGGCCGAGACCACGTGCACCGGGATGTGCCGGGTCAATGGATTCTCCTTGAGCCGCTCCAGCACCGTGAGGCCGGAATGATCCGGCAGGCCCATGTCCAGCAGGATGGCGTCGGGCCGGTATTCCAGGGCGGCAGCGAAGCCTTCCTCGGCGCGATGGGCCACCAGGCAGCTGTACTTCAGCTCATGGGCGAGATCGAAAAGGATCTGCGCGAAGGGCACCTCGTCCTCGATCACCAGTACCCGGCGATCCGGATAGGGCCAGCTGTCGCGGTCGTCGGCGAAGGCCGTGCCGACCGGCGCCGCCGCCTCGGTGATCGGAGGTGCCGGTTGCGGACGCGGCGCGGCGGTCACCGCCGGCACAGAGGCAGGCGCGGCAACCGCGGTCGGAGCGCTGTCCGGCGTCACCGGCAGACTGGGCGCAGCGGCCTCCTGGTACTCCAGCGGCAGGCGCAGGATGAAGGTACTGCCTTCCCCCGGCTGGCTGGTGACGCTCAGGGTGCCGCCCAGCAGCAGCGCCAGATCGCGGGAGATCGACAGCCCCAGTCCGGTACCGCCGTAACGCCGGGTAATGGCGCCATCGGCCTGGCGGAAGGCCTCGAAGATCAGCTCCTGCTGCTCGGCGGCGATGCCGATGCCGGTATCGCTCACTGCGAAGCTGGGCTGGCCATCCTCTAGCGAGAGGCGCAAGGTGACCTGGCCGTGCTCGGTGAACTTGAAGGCATTGGACAGCAGGTTCTTGAGGATCTGCTCGACCCGCTGGCGGTCGCTGTAGAAGGACGGCGGCATGCGCGCATCCAGCTCAACCACGAAGGCGACACCCTTGTTCTGGGCCACCGGCTCGAAGGCGGTCTTCAGGCTCTCCACCAGGCGGCGCAGGGAAACCTGCTCCGGACGGATCTCCAGCATGCCGGCCTCGACCTTGGAGATGTCGAGGATGTCGTTGATCAGGGTGAGCAGGTCGTTGCCCGCCGAATAGATGGACTCGGCGTAGCGCACCTGCTCGTCGCTCAGGTTGCCGGCGGGGTTGTCCGCCAGCAGCTTGGACAGGATCAGCGAGCTGTTCAGCGGGGTGCGCAGCTCGTGGGACATGTTCGCCAGGAATTCGGACTTGTACTGGCTGGCGCGCTCCAGCTCACGGGCGCGCTCTTCGAGCATCTCCTGGGCTTCGTTGAGCCGGCTGTTGCGGTCATCCAGTACGTCGCGCTGCTGCAGCAGCTCCTGGGCCTGCTCCGACAGCTGCTCGTTGGTCTGCTCCAGCTCCGCCTGCTGCTGCTCCAGATGGACCTGGGACTCCTTGAGCGCCTGGGACTGTTCTTCCAGCTCTTCGTTGGCGGTGCGCAATTCTTCCTGCTGCACCTGCAATTCCTCGTTGAGCTGCTGGGTTTCCGCCAGCACCTGCTGCAGCCGCTCGCGATAGCGCGCGGCCTCCACCGAGGAACCGATGGAGTCGGCGATCAGCGTGAGCAGCTCTTCGTCCTGCGGCCGCAGGGCGCGCAGGAAGCCCAACTCGATCACGCCATTGACCCGGCCATCGTTCTCGATGGGCACGATGAGCGCGGCGCTGGCTTCGCGGTCGCCCAGTGCCGAGTTGACCTTGAGATAGTCGGCCGGCAACCGGTCCAGCGCCACGGTGCGCCCCTCAAGCACCGCCTGCCCGGCGAGCCCCTCGCCCGGTGCCAGGCGCTGGCGACGCCGCCGGCCCTCGTCGTCCAGGGCATAGTCGGCGACCCGTTCGAGACTGCCGTCGTCGAGGCGCACATAGAGCGCGCCCGCAGCGGCGCCCAGGTAGCGCGCGAGGAATTGCAGGATGCTCTGCCCCAGGGTCCCCAGCGCCGTCTGGCCGATGACGGCCTCCGACAATTGATTCTGTCCCGAGCGGAACCAGCTCTGCCGCTCCAGATTCTCGGTGTGCTCGGCCTGCTGGTCGAGCAGGCGGTTGTAGGTCGCGGACAGCCTCAGCAGTTCGCGCCGGCCGAAGAAGGCCATGACCGCCGAGAGCAGCAGGCTGACCACCAGGAAGGCGACGACGAAGACTACCGTCATCCGGCTGGCCGTCTCGGTACGCTCGGCGCGCATCTGCTCTTCGTAGGCGATGAAATCGGTGTAGTCGCGACGGATGCTGTCGATGCGGTTCTTGCCCTGGCCATCGTTCAGCGAGGTCTGGAAGTCGCCACCGGTGCGGCGCGCGTCTATGACCTGCGCGGCGTACTGCTGCCAGTCGCGGTGGGTGGCCTGGATGCGCTCCAGGCGCCGCACCTGCACCGCGCTGTCGCTGACCAGATCCTTGAGCTCCTCGAGCTGCGGCTCGACCTGGGGCAGGGCCCGTTCGTAGGGCTGCAGGAAGCTCGTGTTGCCGCTGAGCAGGTAGCCGCGCATGCCGGTTTCCAGGTCGACCACCAGGCGGAAATTGGCGTTGGCCTGGCTGATGACTCGGTCGGTATGCTCGACCCACTGGGTCACCCGCAGCAGATAAAGGATGATGGCGATGAAGAAGATCGCGCTGAAGACGCCGATACTCAGGGGCAGGGTCAGGTTGCGTTTGAGGATCTTGCTGAAGTGCGTCTGATCGAGAAGCGACTCGCGATTCATGGGGTCTGAAAGCCTTGTACAGGACGAAACGAGCGGCGACGGCAAAGCCTCCACCTGCGGGAGTGTGCCGTCACCGATCGGAGCGCGATCCAAAGCTGCGCAACGGTCCTGCCCGGCAGGATCAACACGCGACGAACGAACTCAGGCGCCTCGCTGTAGCAGTCACAGCCCTGGCGACCGTCGGCGCCTTCATCTCGGCTAGGTCCGACTCGCAGGCCAGCGGCAGGCTCCAGGCGGGACGAGAGCCTTGGCGCCTCGTATCAGCGACGGGCAATCACCCAGACCGCGTGGATGATACCCGGAATGTAGCCCAGCAGTGTCAGCAGGATGTTCAGCCAGAAGGCGCCGCCGAAGCCGACCTGGAGGAAGACACCCACGGGCGGCAGGATGATGGCGAAGATCAGGCGGATGAGGTCCATTTCAGGCTCCAGTACAGGGCGGACGAGAAGATGCCTCTAAGACTGGTACGGCCTGAATCAGGTTCCGGCAGGCAATAAAAAACCCCGCCGAAGCGGGGTTTCGCAGACTTAACCCGACATCCTTGTCGGGCCGCCAATCCTTGGCCATCTATCCCTGAGAGTCTCTGCCCGACATCCTTGCCGGGGGGCCATCCTGGCCACATTTCCTTGAAGTCATCTGGAGCGCTGGGTACATCCTGTACCGCGATCCGATGGGTGTAGATTACGCAGCCTCCCGCGCCTGGGCGATGGCTTATCGCGGCGACATGATGTACGCCGTGGCTTACACCGCTACGCTTTTTGCCTTGCCGGTCAACAGCTTAGAAAGCCTCCTCAGCCAGGGCGTAGAGCGGCTGCGAGCCACTGCGCACGGCGGCCGCCAGGCTCAGGGTGCGCGGTAACAGCCGGGCGAAATAGAAGCGTGCGGTAGCCAGCTTGGCCGCGGCGAAGGACGCCTCCTCTCCCGTGGCCGCCGCCGCGGCCCGCGCCCATAGATAGCCATAGGCGACATAGCCGAACAGATGCAGGTAATCCACCGAGGCGGCACCCAGCTGCTGGGCATCGGCAGCGCCGGCCTGCAGCAGCCATTCGGTCACGCCGTCCAGCTGATCCAGCGCCTGGCGCAGGGGCGCGGCGAATTCATCGTCCGCCGGCAGGCCGGTGAGATACTGGTGTACCTCTTCGCTGAAGGGCCGATAGAGGGCACCGCGGCTCCCCGCCAGCTTGCGACCCACCAGGTCGAGGGCCTGGATACCGTTGGTGCCCTCGTAGATCTGGGTGATACGCACGTCGCGCACCAGTTGCTCCTGGCCCCATTCGCGGATGTAGCCATGGCCGCCGAACACCTGCTGCCCGGCCACGCACAGCTCCAGGCCGAGATCGGTGAGGAAGCCCTTGGCCACCGGGGTGAGTAGCGCCACCAGGGCCTCGGCGCGTTCGCGCTCGGCCAGCTCCGGGCTGTACTTGGCGGTGTCCAGTTGCAAGGCGACGTAGCTGGAGAACAGGCGGCCACCTTCGTTGAGCGCCTTCATGGTCAGCAGCATGCGCCGCACGTCGGGATGGACGATGATGGGATCGGCGCTCTTGGCCGGCTGCTGGACGCCGGCGGGCGAACGGCTCTGCAGGCGCTCGCGGGCATAGGCCAGGGCGTTCTGGTAGGAGCGTTCGCTCGACCCCAGGCCCTGGATGCCGACACCCAGGCGCTCGTAGTTCATCATGGTGAACATGGCGGCCAGGCCCTTATTGACCTCGCCCACCAGGTAGCCGACCGCGCCGTCGAAGTTCATCACGCAGGTGGCCGCGCCCTTGATGCCCATCTTGTGCTCCAGGGAGCCGCAGGCCACGGCGTTGCGCTCACCGAGGTTACCCGCCTCGTCCACCAGGATCTTGGGCACCAGGAACAGCGAGATGCCCTTGGAACCGGCGGGGGCATCGGGCAGCTTGGCCAGCACCAGGTGGATGATGTTCTCGGTGAGGTCGTGCTCACCGGCGGTGATGAAGATCTTGGTGCCGGTGACGCGGTAGCTGCCGTCGGCCTGGGGCTCGGCACGGGTGCGGATCAGGCCCAGGTCGGTACCGGCATGGGGCTCGGTCAGGCACATGGAGCCGGACCACTGGCCGCTGTAGAGATTGGGCAGGTAGGCCTGCTTCAGTTCTTCGCTGCCATGGGCGTGCAGGGCGAGGCAGGCACCGGCGCTGAGCATCGGGTAGAGCCCGAAGGCCAGGCAGCTGGCGTGCATCATCTCTTCGACCTGCGCGGTAAGCACCTTGGGCATGCCCATGCCGCCGTATTCGGGATCACCACCGACGCCGACCCAGCCGCCCTCGGCGAAGGCCTGGTAGGCCGCGCGGAAGCCCTGGGGCGTGGTCACCTCGCCGTCTTTCCAGTGACAGCCTTCCTCGTCGGAATTGCGATTGAGCGGCGCCAGCTCCTGGGCGCACAGCTTGCCGGCTTCCTCGAGGATGGCATCGGCGGTCTCGCCGTCGACCACCTCGGCCAGCGCGGGCCACTGGCTCCAGCGCTCCTTGACCTTGAGGACGGCATCCAGCACGAAACGGATGTCGCGAAGCGGCGGGGTGTAATCAGCCATGTCGAGTCTCCTCGGAAGATGTTCTTGTCGGTATGACCCGAGTGTAAGACCGAACCGGAAGGGAGACATAGGTTCATGAACTGACCCGACGGTCAGCCGATCGGAGGTCTGCACCGGCTGGATTTTCGCGGCCGCGAAAAGGCGAAAACCCCGCCGGAGCGGGGTTTTCAGTGGCGCTGCGACGGCTTAGTAACCGAGGGCGAAGTCCTCCTCGGCCAGGGCCATCAGGCTGCCGGGGCCGGCCAGCAACGCTTCGGCATGGGCGCGGGTACGGGGCAGCAGGCGCTGGTAGTAGAAGCGCGCGGTGGCCAGCTTGGCCTGGTAGAAGGCGGCCTCGTCGGTACCGGCGGCCAGCTGCTCGGCGGCGACCCGGGCCATATCGGCCCAGAAGTACGCCAGGCAGCAGTAGCCGGAGTACATCAGGTAGTCGACGGCGGCGGCCCCCACTTCCTCGCGATCCTTCATGGCGGCCATGCCGACCTTGAGGGTGATCTCGCCCCACTCCTTGTTCAGCTTCGCCAGCGGTTCGACGAAGGCCTTGAGTTCGGCGTTCTCGGCATTGGCCTGGCAGAACTTGTGCACCACCTTGGTGAAGGCCTTGAGCGATTCGCCCTGGGTCATCAGCACCTTGCGACCCAGCAGGTCGATGGCCTGGATGCCCGTGGTGCCCTCGTAGAGCATGGCGATACGGGCATCGCGCAGGTTCTGCTCCATGCCCCACTCGGCGATGTAGCCGTGGCCACCGTAGATCTGCACGCCGTGGCTGGCCGCTTCGAAGCCGACCTCGGTCATGAAGGCCTTGGCGATGGGCGTCAGGAAAGCCAGCTGGGTCTCGACCTGCTGCTTCTGCTCCTCGTCCTGGCTGTACTTGAGAATGTCCACCAGCTTGGCGGTGTAGTAGATCATCGCCCGGCTGCCTTCGGCGAAGGCCTTCATGGTCAGCAGCATGCGGCGCACATCGGGGTGCACGATGATGGGATCGGCGGGCTTATCCGGCGCCTTGGGCCCGGTCAGGGACCTCATCTGCAGACGCTCGCGGGCGTACTTCAGGCCACCCTGGAAGGCCACCTCGGCATGGGCCAGGCCCTGCAGGGCGGTGCCGATGCGGGCGAAGTTCATGAAGGTGAACATGCAGTTCAGGCCGCGATTCGGCGGGCCTATCAGGAAGCCGGTGGCGCCATCGAAGTTCATCACGCAGGTGGCGTTGCCGTGGATGCCCATCTTGTGTTCCAGGGAACCGCAGTGCACGGCGTTGCGCTCGCCGGCGGCACCGCTGGCGTCGGGCAGGCGCTTGGGCACGATGAACAGCGAGATGCCCTTGGTGCCGGCGGGGGCGTCGGGCAGGCGGGCCAGGACGATGTGGACGATGTTCTCGGCCATGTCGTGCTCACCGGCGGAGATGAAGATCTTGGTGCCGGTGATGGCGTAGCTGCCGTCAGGACGCGGCTCGGCCTTGGTGCGCAGCATGCCCAGGTCGGAACCGCAGTGGGGCTCGGTCAGGCACATAGTGCCGGTCCATTCGCCGGTCACCAGCTTCTCCAGATAGGTGTGCTTCTGCTCGTCGGTGCCGTGCTGTTCCAGGGTGTTCATGGCACCGTGGGACAGGCCGGGGTACATGCCCCAGGACCAGTTGGCCTGGCCGACCATTTCCGACAGGGAAATGCCGAGGGATTCGGGCAGGCCCTGGCCACCGTGGGCCGGGTTGTGCGCCAGGCTCGGCCAGCCCCCTTCGACGAACTGGGCATAGGCCTCCTTGAAGCCGTCGGGCGTCTTCACGCCTTCCTCGCTCCAGGTGCAGCCCTGCTGGTCGCCGATACGATTGAGGGGTGCCAGCACCTGCTCGCAGAACTTGGCGCCTTCTTCGAGAATGGCGGAGACCATGTCGGGAGTGGCGTCGCCGCAGCCGGGCAGGCTCTGGTAGTGCGCGTCATAACCCAGCAGTTCGTCGCGAACGAAGCGGATGTCCCGCAGGGGGGCCTTGTATTCGGGCATGACTGTTACCTCTTGGCGAATGCTTGTTGTCGAGGAAGGCGGGCCGCTGCCCGCGAGCGTTTAAACAGTTGTTTGAAACTTATGTTCTAGCCCTGTCCTTGTCAAGCGGCGACGGGCGACCGGTCAGTCCGCCAGCGCCAGCATTTCGTCCAGCGCCTGGCCATCACGCGGCCGCACCAGCCGCGCCAGTTCCTGGCCGTCCCGCAGCAGGATCAGCGTCGGCCAGAGCTTGATGCGGAAGCTGCGTCCCAGACGGCGCCCGGAGCCGTCCTCGATCTTGAGATGGCGCACGGCCGGGCGCTCCGCCAGGACGGTGGCGAGCGGTGGCTGAACGGCGCGGCAGTGACCGCACCAGGGCGCGCCGAACTCCAGCAGGGTCACCCCCGGCAGGGCATCGACCTCGGTCCGCGTGGGTTCCTGGGCGGCATAGGCGGTGGTCATGGACATGGGCGGCTCCTGAAGTCGGTTCCAACGGTGGAAAAGTCGCTGCGGGGACTGCCCGCAGGCGGGAAAAGGACTAGTGTGGTTTTTCAGAAGTTACCTACACAATTTTGGTGGCGCTTTTTCGGCCTGGGCTTTGTTGTCACTCCTCGCCATAGCCCTGCTATGACTCGTCGCGGCGCCTAGCCCAGTCGGAACGCCGAACCGCCCAAAAATCACTCGCCAATTCTTGCGCGAACTTCTGAAACACCACACTAGCGTCGATCCTGCGGTACGCCCCGCTTCCACCACCATAAACAAGGCGCCCCCGTTCTGCCTCCGTATCCTTCTTTTCCCTGAGGCCCGCCATGAGTCAGACAGCGACGTCCGTTTCCCCCGCCACCCTGCGCAAGGTCATCTCCGCCGCCTCCATCGGCAACTTCGTCGAGTGGTTCGATTTCGCCCTCTACGGCTTTCTCGCCACCCTGCTCGCCGCGCACTTCTTTCCCAGTGGCGATGCCACCGCCGGGCTCCTCAAGACCTTCGCCGTTTTCGCCGTGGCCTTCGCCTTCCGGCCGCTGGGCGGCATCGTTTTCGGACTGCTCGGCGATCGCATCGGCCGCAAGCGCACCCTGGCGCTGACCATCCTGATCATGGCCGGCGCCACCGCGCTGATCGGCATCCTGCCCAGCTACGCCACTATCGGCATCTGGGCACCGATCCTGCTGACGGCTATCCGCTGTGCCCAGGGCTTTTCCGCGGGCGGCGAATATGCCGGGGCCTGCGCCTACGTGATGGAGCATTCGCCGCACGATCGCCGTGGCCGCTACGGCAGCTTCGTACCGGTCTCCACCTTCCTCGCCTTCGCCAGCGCGGCCCTCACCGCCTGGGGACTGGAGCGCCTGCTGGGTGCCACGGCCATGGCCGACTGGGGCTGGCGCATACCCTTCCTGGCCGCTGCCCCACTGGGCCTGATCGGCCTCTACCTGCGCCTGAAGCTCGACGAGACCCCGGCCTTCCAGGCCCTGGAAGCCGGCCATGAGGTCAGTCATTCGCCGCTGGGCGAGACGCTGCGCCTGCAAGGCCGTTCCATCCTGCGTCTGGGCGCCTTCATCTCGCTGACGGCATTGTCCTTCTACATGTTCACCACCTATTTCTCGACCTACCTGCAGGTCGCCGGCGGCTTCGACCGGGCCGCGGCCCTGGCCATCAGCCTGATCACCCTGTTCGCCGCCGCCAGCGCCTGCCCGCTGCTGGGGCGGGTCACCGACCGCATCGGCCGCCGCCTGACCACGGTGCTGGCCAGCCTGGTACTGGCCGTCGGCGTCTATCCGGCGCTGCTACTGGCCAGCAGCGGCCAGTTCGGCTCGGCCCTGCTGGGTTGCCTGCTGCTGGGCGCGGGCGCGGTGCTGTGCAATGTGGTGACGGCGCCGCTGCTCAGCGAGGTGTTCCCGACCCGTACCCGCTACACCGCCGGGGCCATCACCTACAACCTGGCCTACACCATCTTCGGTGGCACCGCGCCGCTGATGGCGACCTGGCTGATCGGCGCCACCGGCAGCAATCTCTCGCCGGCGCTCTACCTGATTCTGGTCGCCCTGCTCGGCCTGGTCGGTGGCCTGAGCCTGCCCGAGACCTCGCGGATCGATCTGGACGAGATCCCCGACGGCCGCGAGCCCGGCTATCGCGCGGTACGCGGCTGACCGCTCGTCCCATCGGTGGCACTTCCTCCGGGACGGCCTGCCGATAGGCAAAAGGCCAGGAGTTTCCGCCATGCCCGCCGCTCATGATCTGCAACGCTTCATCGACGCCCAGGCCGGCACCTACGCGACCGCCCTGGCGGAGATTCGCGCCGGCCGCAAGCGCAGCCACTGGATGTGGTTCGTCTTCCCGCAGATCCAGGGGCTCGGTCGCAGCGAGACGGCGCAGCGCTACGCCATCGCCTCCCGCGAAGAGGCCAGCGCCTACCTGGCGCATCCCCTGTTGGGACCACGGCTGCGCGAGATCACCACGGCGGCGCTGGAGCATCCCGAGCTAACCGCCATGGCGCTGTTCGGGCAGCCGGACGACCTCAAGTTCCACTCCAGCCTGACCCTCTTCGCCGCCGTGGCCGAGGACCCCGAGCCCTTTCGCCAGGCCCTGAAGACCTTCTTCGCCGGCCAGCCGGACGAGGCGACCCTGGAGCGACTCTGCTAAGAACCTGTTCACGATCTCGCGAGCTAGAGACAAACAAGGCGCAACGACCATCGGGAGTAACAGCCAACGGCTGGCCCGAAGGGTGAGCGCTAGCGAATCAAATGCCTGAGGAAGCGGATCGGACCCGCGCTCGGGTTTACGAGTGGTAAATGAGCATTGCGACGGGACCGCCCAGGTGGGGCTGGCCTTCCAGGGCATTTTCAACGCCGTTTGGCCGACGCGCAGCAGATCGTGAACAGGTTCTAACGCCAGAGTCCCTCGCGGCCAGTCACGGGATCGGTCGCCGGCAAGGGCACCTGGGCGATCAGCTCCAGTGACCGGGCATGGGCCGCCGGATCGGCGCGCTGGGTGATGAACGCTTCCTGGCCGGGCGGATAAGCCCCTATCACCAGAAAATCCGCGCTGGACGCCAGACTGCGATGGCCGGTCCCCGCCGGGAGCACCACCACGTCGCCCGCTGCCACGCTCACGTCCTGCCCCTGCTCGCCACCCAGGCGCAGGGTCGCCTCGCCCTGGGCCACACCGAGCACTTCATGGGCGTTGGGGTGATAGTGGTGGTAATCGTAGACGCCGTAGCGCCACTGCGGCGGCCAGTCGTGCTCGGCGAACAACCGCTCCAGCGCTGCCGCCCGGTCGCTCCCCTGCAGGGGCAGTTGGCGATAGAGCAACACCGGCAGGCGGCTGTTGGGAATGATGCCGTCATCGGCGAAGTACAGTCGCTCGGGCTCGTTGCCGGTGGCTGGAGCGGCCAGGGCCAGAACGCTGGGCGCGAGGCCCAGCACCAGGGACAGGATGGACAGGGGTTGGTGACGACGCATGGCGATTCCTCGACAGGGTTCGTCCAGTGGAGAGGCTGGGCGAGTCCGGGTTCCTGGCGCTGGACGAAACCTAGTGTGGTGTTTCAGTAGTTCGCGCAAGAATTGGCGAGTGTTTTTTGTTCGGTTCGGCGCCCCGAATGGGCTAGGCGCCGCGACGAGTCATAGCAGGGCTATGGCGAGGAGTGGCAACGACGTCCAGGGCGGTCCGCCGCTGCGGACAAAAAGCGCCGCCAAAATTGTGTAGGTAACGTCTGAAACACCACACTAGCTCTGCCTGGCTATAGTTGCTTCGCCATCCAGAGGGAACGCCCATGACGGATCAACGACAAAAATTCGCTCGTTTCCAGCATCTGCATGCCATGCAGGGAGCCTTCGTCATTCCCAACCCTTGGGATGCCGGCTCCGCACGACTGCTGACTAGTCTAGGCTTCGAGGCCCTGGCTACCAGCAGTGCCGGCTACGCCTTCGCCAAGGGCAAGCGCGACTCCAGCGCCACGCTCAGCCGTGAAGAACTGCTGGCCAACGCCGCGGAAATCGTCGCCGCCACCCACCTACCGGTATCGGCTGACCTGGAAGCGGGGTTCGGTACGGCCCCGGAAACCTGCGCCGAAACCATCCGCCTGGCCTGTAACGTGGGACTGGTGGGCGGCTCCGTCGAGGATGCGACCGGCGATCCGGCCAGCCCGCTCTATGATTTTTCCTTGGCGGTGGAGCGTATCCAGGCCGCTGCGGAAGCCGCGCGGGGACGTCCTTTTCTCTTGACCGCGCGCGCCGAGAACTACCTGTGCGGCCGCCCGGATCTGGATGACACCATCAGACGCCTGCAGGCCTTCTCCGCGGCGGGAGCGGATGTACTCTACGCACCGGGATTGCCGGATCTGGAGTCGATAAAAACGGTCTGTGCGGCTGTCGACAAGCCGGTGAACGTGGTCATGGGTCTCGCCGGCCCGACCTTTTCGGTCGCGGAGCTCGCCGCAGCGGGGGTCCGGCGGATCAGCGTGGGCGGCTCCTTCGCCCGCGCCGCCTTCGGCGCGCTGCTGAGGGCGGCCCAGGAGGTACGCACCCAGGGCACTTTCAGTTACGCCCAGGAGGCTATACCGGGCGCGCAGCTAGCCGCACTGCTTGAACCGACAGAAGTGCAAGGCTAAGCCAACCACTCCCGCAGCAGCGTCGTGGTCCGCTCGGGCAATTCCAGCGGTGGCAGGTGACCGCACTCGTCCAGCACCACCAGGCGCGAACCCTGGATGCCCTGGTGCATCAGCTCGGCTTCGGCAGGCGGGGTGAGCTGGTCCTGGGCGCCGACCACGACCAGGGTCGGCACCTGGATGGTGGCCAAGGTCGGGCGCGAGTCGGGCCGGTCGATGATCGCCCGTTGCTGGCGCAGGAAGGCCTCCTTGCCCACGGCCTTGCCCATGGCCACCACGGTATCGGCGACCGGGCTGTCCAGGCGCGAGGCATGGATAAGCCGCGGCAGCAGCTGTGGGCTGATGCCGAGGAAACGGCCGCGCTCGGCCAGTTCGAGCATGGCCCGGCGCTGGGCGGCACGTGCTTCGCCATCCGGGCTGGCCATGGTGTCGAACAGGGCCAGCCGCGCCACTCGCTCCGGTGCCTGGCGCAGGATCTCGAAGGCGACGTAGCCACCCATGGACAGCGCGCCCAGGGCGAAGCGCGGCGGTGCTTCGGCCAACACCCGCCGGGCCATGGCGGCGATGCTGGCGTCGCGGGTGAGATCGGGGATGAGCACGGGGCAGATGGCGGCCAGGTCGGCAGCCTGGGTGGCCCAGAGACGCTCGTCACAGAGCAGGCCAGGGAGCAGGACCAGGGGCAAGGCAGGGGTGGTTGTCATTTCGCAGGGACTTGAAGGGTACGACGGAAAACGCGCAGTGTAGCGCGGATCGCTGGCGAACCCGGCGGGCTTTGCGGGTTCCAAGGGACATTGCCAAGGATTCGGAAACATCCATGCGTACTGAAGGCTTCTTCGACTGGCTCGGCGCGGCGCTCGGCCAGGTCATCCGCTTCATCATCGACCTCTTCGGCTCGGTTCTCGGTGGTATCGCCGACGCCGTGCACGACTTTCTCCATGGCATGGCCCGCTCCATCGGCATGGACGACTCCTACATCAGCTTCGTCGTCCTCGCCATCGGCCTGCTGCTGCTCTATGCCGCGGTGCGGGCCTTCATGGCCCGCTCGATTGTCGGCGGCGTCATCTGGCTGATCCTCGGCCTGATGGTGATGAGCTGGCTGATCCGCGGCTGACTGGTGACCAGGCCCTCGGCCTGGCACAGTAGGGGCCTGTTCTCGGCATGGATGCCGATATGCCCACTTCCGTCCATCGCTATCTGCGGCGTCACTGGCAGCGCCTACGGCCTGGAACCTCCTGCGCCCTCTGCGCCAGCTGGCTGCCGCCCGGCCTCGCCCTGTGCGAAAGCTGCGAGACCGAGCTGCCGTGGCTCGGCCCCCACTGCCAGCGCTGCGCCCTGCCCCTACCGGTGGACGGGGTCATCTGCGGCGGCTGCCTGGCCGACTCGCCGGCCTTCGACCAGGTGCTGGCGCCCTGGCGCTATGCCTTTCCGGTCGACAGCCTGATCAACGCCTTCAAGCACCGCGACCAGGGCAGCCTCGGACGGCTGGCCGGGGCTCTGCTGGCCCGCCATCTGCAGCACCTGTTCGACGAAGGCCAGCCGCGGCCGGCGCTGTTATTGCCGGTTCCGCTGTCACCCCAGAGGCTGCGCCAGCGCGGCTTCAACCAGGCCGCGCTGCTGGCCGACTGGCTCGGCAAGCCGCTGCGACTGCCGGTGAACGCCAAGCTCCTGCAGCGGGTACAGGAACAACACAGCCAGCAGGGCCTCACGGCCAGCGAGCGGCGACGCAATCTCAAGCAGGCCTTCGCCCTGGTGAACGAGGCCGAGCTGACCGGTCGCCATCTGGCCCTGGTGGACGACGTCCTGACCACCGGCGCCACCGCCGACAGCCTGGCACGGCTGCTCAAACGTGCCGGTGCCCGCCGGGTCGATGTCTACTGCCTGGCGCGAACGCCGCCGCCCGGTGACTAGTGTGGTGTTTCAGAAGTTATCTACACAATTTTGGCGGCGCTTTTTCGCCGCAGAGGCGGACCTCCGGCACTGCGTTGCCACTCCTCGCCATAGCCCTGCCATGACTCGTCGCGGCGCCTGGCCCATCGGGGCGCCGAATCGTCGGAACGCCGAACCGCCAAAAAATCACTCGCCAATTCTTGCGCGAACTACTGAAACACCACCCTAGGCGACTGTCACCAAACCGTCATCCGCGCTGACTAGCCTCGCCCCATACCCGTGAGGAGCCATGACCATGCATGCCGAGCAGACCGACCTCGAACGTATCGTCCATCTCAGTCGCCGACGCTTCATCGGCGCGGGCGCCCTGGCGGGCGCGGCCCTGTTCCTCGGCGGCGGCCTGCTCGGGCGCAGCGCCCTGGCCGACGCCGTCAGCGCTGCCAACGGTAATCCGCTGATCGGTTTCGCCAACATACCGGCCTCCACCGCCGACACCCTGGTGGTGCCACCCGGCTACCGCGCCAGCGTGCTCATCAGCTGGGGCCAGCCGCTGCACGCCGATGGCCCGGACTTCCGCCCCGATGGCAGCCACACTGCTGCCGACCAGGAAGTCCAGTTCGGCGACAACAACGACGGCATGGCCTTCTATCCCTTCCCGGACGACCCGGACCGGGCGCTGATGGCGATCAACAACGAGTACACCAACTATCGCTATCTGCTCAGCCACGGCACCCCGCCCAAGTCGCTGGAAGATACCCGCAAGGCCCAGGCCGCCGAGGGCGTCTCGGTGATCGAGGTGCGCCGTAAGGACGGCCAGTGGCATTTCGTCCAGGGCTCGCCCTACAACAGACGCGTGCATGGCAACACGCCCATCGCCGTCAGCGGTCCGGCGGCCGGCCATGACCTGCTCAAGACCGCCGCCGATCCGGATGGACGCGAGGTGCTGGGCACCTTCCAGAATTGCTCCAGTGGTGCCACGCTCTGGCACACCTACCTGACCTGCGAAGAGAACTTCACCGACGTCTTCGGCAGCCGCGACGCCACCCTCAGATTCGATGCCGCCCAGAAGCGCTACAGCGTCAAGCACGCCAGCGTGGAGAACGACTGGCACCTGCACGACGACCGCTTCGACCTGGCGCAGAATCCCAACGAGCTCAATCGCCACGGCTGGATCACCGAGATCGACCCCTTCGATCCCCAGGCCAAGCCGGTCAAGCGCACCGCCCTGGGTCGCTTCAAGCACGAGAATGCCGCCCTCGCCCGTACTCGTGACGGCCGCGTGGTGGTCTACATGGGCGACGACGAGCGTGGCGAATTCATCTACAAGTTCGTCAGCCGCGACCGCCTGCAGGACGATCCCAAGGCCAATCGCGACCTGCTCGACCACGGCATCCTCTACGTCGCCCGCTTCGACGACGGCGACCGCGATCCGAATCGACCCAAGGGTCGCGGCCAATGGTTGCCGCTGGTCCATGGCGAGCACGGCCTGACCGCTGCCAACGGCTTCGCCGGTCAGGCCGAGGTACTGATCCACGCTCGCCAGGCCGGCAGCCAGGTCGGTGCCACGCGCATGGACCGACCCGAGTGGATCGCCGTCAGCCCCAAGGACGGCCAGGTCTATTGCACCCTGACCAACAACACCAAGCGCGGCGAGGACGGCCAGCCGGTGGGCGGCCCCAACCCCCGCGCCAACAACCTCTACGGCCAGATCGTGCGCTGGCGCGAAGACGGCGACGATGCCGCCGCCCTGGCCTTCGACTGGGATCTGTTCGTCATCGCCGGCAATCCCAAGGTGCACCCGGGCAAGCCCGAAGCCGGCTCCTCGCAGATCAACGCCGAGAACATGTTCAACAGCCCCGATGGCCTGGGCTTCGATGACGCCGGCCGGCTGTGGGTGCTCACCGACGGCAAGTACAGCAACAAGGGCGACTACGAGGGCATGGGCAACAACCAGATGCTCTGCGCCGATCCGCGCAATGGCGAATTGCGGCGCTTCCTGGTCGGCCCGGTCGGTTGCGAGGTCACCGGCCTGGCCTTCTCGCCGGACTACAGGACGATGTTCGTCGGCATCCAGCACCCGGGCGAGGAAGGCGGCTCGACCTTCCCCGAAGCCCAGCCGAACGGCCAGCCGCGCTCCTCGGTGATGGTCATCACCCGGGAAGACGGCGGGGTGATCGGCGCCTGACCGGCGAGCGGATAGCACCCGAGCCTTCGCCATCGGGCTCGGGCATGCGCTAGCATCTCCCGGATGCAGGGTGGCAATCGCCATCGTCCCCCGTGACCGAGGAGCGCGCCATGTCCCATCCGTTCGACAATCTGAGTCCCGATCTGGTCATCGACGCCATCGAAAGCCTGGGCTATCTCAGCGATGCCCGCGTCCTGGCCCTCAACAGCTACGAAAACCGTGTCTATCAGATCGGCATCGAGGGCGAGACCCCGCTGATCGCCAAGTTCTATCGTCCGGACCGCTGGACCGACGCGGCCATCCTCGAAGAGCATGCCTTTTCCGCCGAGCTGGAAGAGCGCGAGGTGCCGGTGGTGGCGCCGCTGCAGCGCGAGGGCCGCACGCTGTTCGAGCACGCCGGTTTCCGCTTCGCCCTCTTCCCCCGCCGCGGCGGCCGGGCGCCCGAGCCAGGCGATCTCAACCAGTTGCATCGTCTCGGCCAGTTGCTCGGCCGGCTGCACGCGGTAGGCGCCAGCCGCCCCTTCCAGCACCGCGAGACGCTGGACGTCCAGAGCTATGGCCATGCCTCCCTGGATACCCTGCTGACCGGCAACTTCATCCCCAAGAGCCTGCTGCCCGCCTACGAGTCGGTGGCGCGTGACCTGCTGCTGCGCCTCGACGAACTCTTCGAGGGCGTCAGCTACGACGTCATCCGCCTGCACGGCGACTGCCATCCGGGCAACCTGCTCTGCCGCGACGACGCCTACCACATCGTCGACCTCGACGACTGCCGCCACGGCCCGGCCATACAGGACCTGTGGATGCTGCTGGCGGGTGATCGCCAGGAGCGGCTGACGCAGCTCTCCGAACTCATGGACGGCTACGAGGAATTCCATGACTTCCAACCGCGCGAGCTGGCGCTGATCGAGGGCCTGCGCAGCCTGCGGCTGATGCACTACAGCGCCTGGCTGGCGCGCCGCTGGGACGACCCGGCCTTTCCCAAGAGCTTTCCCTGGTTCGGCAGCGAGCGCTACTGGGGCGACCAGATCCTCACCTTGCGCGAACAGCGCGCGGCCCTGGACGAGGCGCCGTTGCGGTTGTTCTAGTCGTAGCGCGTTTATCGCGGCCATGGCGGTCCGCCGATGCGACCGCTCCTGATCCGTAGGAGCGGCCCATGGCCCCGATTGAGCCTGGCAACGATCAGACTGCAAGCGCACCACCTCACCCGACATCCCGTCGCCCCTTGCGCTATCCTGCCTGCACAAGAACGTTGCCTGCCTAAGGACCTTCCATGTCTGCCTTGCGCCAGGGTTATGCCCTGGGCCTCACCGCCTACGGGCTATGGGGCTTGTTCCCGCTGTTCTTCAAGCTGCTGGCGGCGCTGCCGTCCCTCGAGATCCTGTTCCAGCGCATCCTCTGGTCCGCCCTGTTCAGCGCTCTGCTGCTGATGGTCTGGCGGCACCGCGGCTGGTGGGCCGAACTACGCGCCCATCCGCGACGGCTGGCCTGGCTGGCGCTGTCCGGCGCCCTGGTGGCCTGCAACTGGCTGGTCTACATCTGGGCCGTGAACAACGCCCATGTGGTCGAGGCCAGCCTGGGTTACTACATCAACCCGCTGGTCAATATCCTCCTCGCCCTGGTGATCCTGCGCGAGCGGCTGCGCCCTCTGCAATGGCTCGCCGTCGGCCTGGCGGTACTGGGCGTGGCGCAACAGCTGTGGACGCTGGGCCAGTTGCCCTGGGTCTCCCTGGCGCTGGCGCTGACCTTCGCCTTCTATGGCCTGGTCCGGCGGCAGACACCGGTAGCCGCCCTGCCGGGCATGGTGGTGGAGAGCTGGATGCTGGTGCCGGTCGCCCTGATCGCCTTGCCGCTACTGACCCAGGGAGTGAGTCTGCAGGCGTCGACCTGGCAGTCGTCGCTGGGCCTGCTGGTGGTGCTCTGCGGACCTATCACCCTGATTCCGCTGCTGTGCTTCAACGCCGCGGCGCGCAAGCTGCCCTATTCGACCCTGGGCTTCCTGCAGTACATCGCCCCGACCCTGGTGCTGGTCCAGGCCGTCTGGCTCTATGGCGAACCCTTCCCGCGCGAGCGTCTGTTCGCCTTCCTCTGCATCTGGACCGGGCTGGCGGTGTTCAGCTTCGATCTGTGGCGCGCCAGCCGCAAGCTCAGAGCCCTGTGAAGGCCAGATAGCAGAACGCCCCTGGCAAGGGGCGTTCGATACCGCAGTGAGCCGCTCAGGCTTCGCCGGCGGTCTGCATGCGCGCCAGTTCCTGGGCGTACAGGGCGTCGAAGTTCACCGGCTGCAGCATCAGCGCCGGGAAGGAGCCGCGCACCACCATGTTGTCCAGCGCCTCGCGGGCGTAGGGGAACAGGATGTTGGGGCAGAAGGCACCCAGGGCGTGGGCCATGGAAGCGGCGTCCAGGCCCTTGATCAGGAAGATGCCACCCTGCTGCACTTCGGCGATGAAGGCGGTCTCTTCCTTGTTCTTGACGGTCACGGTCAGGGTCAACACCACTTCGTGGAAGTCGTCGCCCAGGGTCTTCTGGCGGGTGGCCAGGTCCAGGTTGACGTTGGGCTGCCAGTCCTGGCGGAAGATTTCCGGGCTCTTGGGCGCCTCGAAGGACAGGTCGCGGATGTAGATGCGCTGGAGGGAGAACTGAGCGCCGTCTTCCTGGGCGCCGTTGGCTTGGTCGGTCATGGTAGGGCCTTGAGTGATGACGTGAGTGTTGGTCAGGCGAACAGCAGCGGATCGAGGCGTCCGCTTCGGTCTAGGGCATAGAGATCGTCGCAACCGCCGACGTGGGTGGTGCCGATCCAGATCTGCGGCACGCTGGTGCGGCCGGCCTTGCGGGCCATTTCGCTACGCAGGGCAGGTTGGCCATCGATGGAGATTTCCCGGTACGCCACGTTCTTGCGATCGAGCAGGTGCTTGGCACGATGGCAATAGGGGCACCAGGCACTGGTATAGATGACGACGTCGGTCATACGTGGTCTCCAGTGGCCGAGGCTCCGGCCACGCAAGGGGTCACTTCACCAGGGGCAGATTCTCTGCGCGCCAGGTGGCGATGCCGCCATTCAGCCGAGCGGCGGTGAAGCCGGCCTTCTGCAGGTCGCCGCACACGGCACCGGCCTGCTGGCCGGCGCTGTCCACCACGATCAGGGTCTTGGCCTTGTGCTTCTCCAGTAGAGACAGGCTGGTGGCGACTTTCTCCTGAGCGATGTTCAGCGCGCCGACGATATGCCCGGCGGCGAAGTCCTTGCTCGGACGGATGTCGAGCACCACGCCCTCTTCGCGGTTGAGTAGGTTGGTGAGCTCGCTGGTGGACAGGCTGCGACCGCCCCGGCGGGTCTCGTTGAACAGCATCAGGGCGACGATGGCGAGGAAGGCGGCGATGAGCAGCGGATGATGGGTGGCGAATTCGACCACCCGACCGAGAAATTCCATGATGAAGGAGCTATCCAAGAAGGGCTAAAATGCCGGCCAGTATACACAGCCCCCCGGTGGCGCCATACCCTCGAAGCCGTGGGTTATCGCCGGGTAACCAGCACACCGCGAACTGCCTTCTTGGCCAGTCGCAGCGCTCTGGCTAGGCTGGGATTCCGTTCATCATCAGGATCCCGCCATGACCTCCATCGCTCTGCTCGGCGCCACCGGTAACGTCGGCAGCCGTCTGCTCGCCGAAGCCCTTTCCCGCGGTCATCAGGTCACCGCCTTGGTCCGCGACCCCGCCCGCCTGGCCCCCCGGCATGGCCTGAGCGTCGCGGCCGGCGATGTCGCCAACCCGGAAACCGCCCGCGCCCTGGCCGGTTGCGAGGTGCTGATCAGCAGCCTGAGATTCGCCGACGTCCCCCCGGCCACCCTGGTCGCCTTCGCCCGCGCCTCAGGCATTCCGCGCCTGCTGGTGGTCGGCGGCGCCGCCAGCCTGAACCTGCCGGACGGCTCACGGCTGTTCGACGCTCCCGCCTTCCCCGCCGAGTACCGGACCGAGGCCGGCGCCGGCATCGCCACCCTGGAGGCGCTCCGCGACGTCCAGGACCTCGACTGGGTCTTCGTCAGCCCGCAGATGGTCTTCGCCGCCGGCGAGCGTACCGGCCAGTTCCGCCTGGGCCGCGACGCCCTGCTGTTCGATGCCGCCGGCAACAGCCATATCTCCTACGAGGACTACGCCGTGGCCCTGCTGGACGAGGTCGAACGCCCCGCTCACCACCGCACCCGCTTCACCGTCGGTTACTGAAACGGAAATGCCCCCTCGTTCGCAGCCCGGCCGCCTGGTCGGGCCGTGAACGCTGAACGGCGCTCCTTGCCGTTTTTTTTGCCGGATGTGACGGGCATACTAGGGGCTTCGCCCTCGCAATGTACGACCTCGCATGCGCCGTGTTCTCGCCTTTCTCCTGTTAGCCAGTCTCCTCGCCCCTGCCCTGGCCGACGATCGCGCCGAAACCCAGCGGCAGATCGAGCAGACTCGCCGGGAAATCCAGGAGATGCAGAAGGTGCTCAAGCAGGTACAGGCCGAGAAGTCCGGCGTGCAGAAGCAGTTGCAGGGTACCGAGACTCAGCTGGGCGAGCTGGAAAAGCAGGTGGACGCGCTGCAGAAGCAGCTGGAGAACGGCGAAAAAAAGCTGCAGGAGCTGGACGGGCGCAAGAAGAAGCTCGACCAGTCCCGCGCTGAACAACAGCAGCTGATCGCCGTGCAGATCCGCGCCGCCTACCAGAGCGGTCGCCAGGAATACCTGAAGCTGTTGCTCAACCAGGAGCATCCCGAGAAGGTCAGTCGCACCCTCACCTACTACAACTACCTGAACCGCACCCGGCTGGATCAGCTCGCCACCTTCAACGATACCCTGCGCGAATTGCGCGAGGTGGAACAGGGCATCCAGCAGGAGCAGGGCGAACTGGTCGCCCGCCGCGAGGACCTGGAGAAGCGCCAGGCGGAGCTGGCCGAGGTGCGCAAGGAGCGCCAGGCGGCGTTGGCCAAGATCAACGACGACTACCGCGACAAGAGCCGTGAGATCCAGGCCCGAGAGCAGGATCAGGCGGCGCTGAACAAGGTGCTCAAGACCATCGAGGAAACCCTCGCTCGCCAGGCCCGCGAGGCGGAGGAAGCCCGCCAGCGCCAACTGGCCGAAGCCCGGGCGCTGGCCGCTCGGGATGCCGCGCGGCGCCAGGCGGAAAGCGACACGAAAGCCCCGCGCAGCTCGAACGCCCCGGAGATAGCGGTGTCTAGTGCAGCACCTGCCTTTGGCGGTGCCTTCGCCAATGCCCGTGGCAAGCTGCCCTGGCCGGTCGACGGCCGCCTGGTGGCGCGCTTCGGCAGCGCCCGCGGCGACGATCCCCGGGCGAAATGGGACGGCGTGCTGATCGCCGCCGGCGCGGGGACCCGGGTCAAGGCGGTGCACGATGGCCGGGTGGTCTTCGCCGACTGGCTAAGGGGCGCCGGCCAGCTGGTTATCATCGATCATGGGAATGGCTATCTCAGCCTGTACGGACATAATCAGAGCCTGCTGAAGTCTGCGGGTGACGTGGTCAAGGCTGGAGACGCCATCGCGACCGTCGGTGCCAGCGGCGGTCAGGAAGCCTCCGCCTTGTATTTCGCCATTCGCCAACAGGGTCGCCCGACGGACCCGGTCATCTGGTGTCGTGCTCAGGGATAGCGCGACACACCCCGGTTTAGGAGCTGCACATGCCGCATCGCTTTCGTCCCACCGTCCTGGTTCTCGCCCTGTTGTTCGGTGGCGTCGGAGTCGTCCAGGCGCAATCGCCGCAGAGTACGCCGGCGGCCGTGACCCCGGTCGCCCCGGGCACCGCCAGCGATGCCCCGGCCAGCGCTCCGCTGCCCCTGGACGAGCTGCGTACCTTCGCCGAGGTGTTCGATCGCATCAAGGCCGCCTACGTGGAGCCGGTCTCGGACAAGGTCCTGCTGGAGAATGCCATCAAGGGCATGCTCAGCAACCTGGATCCGCACTCGGCCTACCTCGAACCCAAGGACTTCGCCGAACTGCAGGAAACCACCAGTGGTGAATTCGGTGGCCTGGGCCTGGAAGTCGGTCAGGAAAACGGCTTCATCAAGGTGGTCTCGCCCATCGACGACACCCCGGCGGCCAAGGCGCGCCTGCAGCCCGGCGACCTGATCGTCAAGATCGATGGCCAGCCGACCAAGGGCCAGGCCATCAACGAGGCCGTCGACAAGATGCGCGGCAAGCCGGGCAGCCCCATCGTGCTGACCATCGTCCGCGGCGGCGGCCAACCGTTCGACGTCAAGCTGGCGCGGGCGGTGATCAAGGTCAACAGCGTCAAGAGCCAACTGCTCGAGTCCGGCTACGGCCTGCTGCGCATCTCGCAGTTCCAGGTCAACACCGGCGAGGAGACGGTCAAGGCGCTGAACAAGCTACGCCAGGAGAACAAGGGCAAGCTCAAGGGCCTGGTTCTCGACCTGAGAAACAACCCGGGCGGCGTGCTGCAAGCGGCGGTCGAGGTGGCCGACGCCTTCATGACCCACGGCCTGATCGTCTACACCAAGGGCCGCCTGCCCAATTCCGAGCTGCGCTTCTCGGCGGATGCCGCCGACCCCAGCGAGAAGGTCCCGCTGGTGGTGCTGATCAACGGCGGCAGCGCCTCGGCAGCGGAGATCGTCGCCGGCGCCCTGCAGGACTCCAAGCGCGGCATCCTCATGGGCACCGACAGCTTCGGCAAGGGCTCGGTACAGACGGTGCTGCCGCTCAACAACGACCGCGCCCTCAAGCTCACCACGGCGCTCTACTACACGCCGAGCGGACGCTCCATCCAGGCCCAGGGCATCACCCCGGACATCGCCGTGGCGCCGGCCAAGGTCACGCCGCAGAGCGGTGGCGACGAGTACTTCCGCGAAGCGGACCTCGCCGGCCACCTGGGCAACGGCAACGGTGGCGCCGACCGGCCTACCGGCAGCAAGGCACCCAACCAGAGCCCGCGGCCGCAGGATGACGACTTCCAGCTGTCCCAGGCGCTGTCGCTGCTCAAGGGACTGAACGTCACCCATACGCCGTGAGGCTGCGCTCCTGGCTGCTGGCCGTGGTCCTCGCGGCCAGCAGCTTCGCCTCTGCCGACCCCGCCCGCCTGACCATCGTCATCGATGATCTCGGCCAGAATCTGGCGCGGGATCGTCAGGTGCTGGCACTCCCGGCGCCCGTGGTGCTGGCGATCATTCCCGAGACCCAGCACGCCGCGGAGCTGGCCGCCGAGGCCCACCGCGCCGGCCGCACGGTGCTGCTGCACCTGCCCATGGACCCGGCAGGCGGACCCTATGCCTGGCATCCGGAAATGGCGTCGGCCGAGCGCCTGCAACGCCTGGATCGGGCCCTGGAACGGGTACCCGAGGCGGATGGCGTGAACAATCACGAAGGCAGCCGCATGACCGCCGACCGACCGGCCATGGCCGAGCTGATGCAGGTCCTGCAGGAGCGTCATCTGCTGTTTCTCGACAGCCGCACCAGCGCCGCTACGGTCGCCGCGGCGGAAGCCCAGAAGATCGGCCTGGCCAGCGCCTCGCGCGATGTCTTCCTGGATAACGAAGCGACGCCGGCGGCGGTCGCCGCGCAGCTGGCCGAAGGGGTGCGCCTGGCACGGCGCCAGGGCAGCGCCGTGCTGATCGGCCATCCGCATCCGGCGACCCTGGCCGTGCTGGCCCAGCAGTTGCCCGGCCTCAAGGCCCAGGGCGTGGAGATCATCGATCTGCCGCAGATGATCGCCCTGCGCGCCAATCGCGCCATGGCCAGCCATGGTCGCGACGGGCGCTATCGCTAGCGATCAGAGGTAGTTCTTGGTGATGCGATCGACCACCCCTTCCCGGCGCATGGCATCCAGCGCCTGCTGCAGGCGATTCACCACCTCGTCGGGAGTGTCCTTGTTCAGCGCCAGGTACAGCGTCGCCTCGCGCATGCGCAGTACGATCTTGAGATTGCTGACGCCGGCCTGCTTGGCCAGATAGCGGCCGACCGGATCGGTGGTGGCCCAGAGGTCCAGTTGCCCCGACTGCAGCTTGGCCACGTTTTCCTGGTCGCGCAGGGCATTGATGGGCATGAGGCCCTGCCCTTCGAGGAAGAGGCTGACGGCGTCGTTCTTGTAGGCGCCCACCCGGTACTTGCCCAGGGCCTTGACGTCGCTGACAGTGATGTTGCTGTTCTGCGGCGCCATCACCACCCAGGAGCTGGTCGCCAGGGGACCCACCCACTTGAACAGGCCCTCGCGTTCGGGCGTGCGGGTGGTGGAGAAGATGCCGTAATTGGCGTTCTCCAGCGTCAGGTTGTAGATACGATCCCAGGGAAAGCGCAGCGACAGGTTGTAATCGATCTTGGCGCGCTTGAACATCTCGCGCACCAGGTCGGTGCTGATGCCATCGATGGCCTCGTCACGCGCGAAGTTCTTCTCGTCCACCGCCATGTTGAACGGCGGGAAGTTCTCGGTGAAGAGTACCACCCGATAGCCTTCCGGCAGCTCGGCGTGGACCTGGGTCGTGCCCAGGACGCCACCGAGCAGTACAGCGGCCAGACGCAACCACCACGTTCGCATCGCTACTCCCTAATCGCCTCGAAGGTCGATTCTTCGCCGCGAGCCAGCCGGCCCCAGGACCACTACCCCGTCCCGATGCGGCCGCCACGGTCGTTGCCTATCCCGCTCGATCCGACGACCGAGCCCTCTGCGAGCCCCTGTTCGGCCCTGCGTAGGCCAGGAAGCAAGCCAAGTGCCATCATTAGCCTGGCCCTGGCCCCAGCCCGGCGCAGGACGACTTGCTGCCGCCCTGGCGCGACCGATGGTCGCCGGTGGCTCAGAGGTAGTTGTTGGTGACGCTATCGACCACCCCCTCCTTGCGCATGGCGTCGAGGGCCTGCTGCAGGCGGGTCACCACCTCGTCGGGGGTATCCTTGTTCAGCGCCAGGTAGAGGTCGGATTCCTGGAAGCTCAGCAGTGTCTGCAGATTGCTCACGCCCTGTTCCTTGGCCAGGTAGCGCCCAACGATGTCGGTGGTGGCCCAGATATCGATCTCGCCCTTCTGCAACTTGGCGATGTTCTCCTGATCACGCAGGGCATCGATGGGGACGATCCCCTTCTCCTGGATCATCAGGCTCACCGCGGAGTTCTTGTAGGCGCCCACGCGCAGCTTGGCCGCAGCGGCCATATCAGGCACCTTGACGGTGCTGCCCGGCAGCGCCATGAATACCTTGCGCGTCTTGCCCAGGGGGCCGACCCACTTGAACAGCGGTATCCGCGCCTCGGTACGCGAGACGGAGAAGAGCGCATAGTTGGGGCTGTCCAGGGTCAGGTTGTAGATACGATCCCAGGGAAAGCGCAGCGACAGGTTGTAGTCGATCTTGGCGCGCTTGAACATTTCGCGCACCAGGTCGGTGCTTATCCCGTCGATGGCCTCGTCCCGCGCGAAATTCTTGTCGTCCACCGCCATGTTGAACGGTGGGAAGTTCTCGGTCAGCAGAACGACGCGATATCCCGGCGGCAATTCCGCCCGGGCCGTACTCAGTGCCAGGGTGCAACTCAGCAGAGCACCCGCGATACTCAACCACGACTTGCGCATTTCCCTCTCCTTGAGCGACCGCTCGATCCCAGGCCGGCCCGACCGGGCGACCTTACAGATAACGATTGAAGATGTTCTGGACTTCGCCCGTCTGGCGCATTTCGTCGAGCGCCTTCTGCAGTTTCTGCACCACTTCGTCGGGGGTCTGCTTGTTCAGGGCGAGGAACAGCTCGCCACTGTTGAAGCGCAGCAGGGTCTTGAGTCCGCTGACGTCTTCCTGGCGGGCCAGGTAGCGACCCGCGGGATCACCCGTGGCCCAGACGTCGATCTGCCCCTTGAGCAGACGCTGGACGTTTTCCTGGTCGCGCAGCGCCAGCTCCGGCGTGAAGCCTTGCTGCACGAGGCTGTCGGCGATGGCATCGCCCTTGTAGGCGCCGATCTTGAGTTGCTGCTTGCGGGCATCGTCCAGGCTGCGCACCTGCAGATGGCTGTCGGGACGGCCGAGCAGCACCCAGTCGTCCGGTCCGATGGGACCGACCCACTTGAACAGGGCCTCGCGCTCGGGCAGGCGGGCGGTGACGAAAACGCCATGGTCGGCCTGGTTGAGCGCCGTGCCGTAGATGCGCTCCCAGGGGAATCTCAGGGTCAGGCTATAGGAGATGCCGGCGCGCTGGCACATCTCGCGGACCATGTCGACGGCGATACCCTTGAGATTTTCCTCGCGGGCGAAGTTCTTGCCATCCACCGCGAAGTTGTAGGGCGGGAAGTTCTCGGTCAGCAACGTCAGCTGGTAGCCGGCGGGAAGCTCCGCCCTGGCCGTCATCGTCAACAGCAGTAGCCCTGCCAAGCCGGCCCAGAATCCCTTGCGCACGCCCCCAACTCCCCGCCGGCACCGCCGGTAATCAAGATTTTGCGGAGCGTATCACAATCCCTTTTTCGGCCAGGTACCGTTTAGCCTCGGGAATGGTGCATTCGCCGAAATGGAAGATACTCGCGGCGAGCACCGCGGAGGCCTTGCCTTCGAGGATGCCATCGGCCAGGTGCTGCAGGTTGCCGACGCCGCCGGAGGCGATCACCGGGATACCCACGGCCTCGCTCACGGCGCGGGTCACGCCCAGGTCGAAGCCGTTCTTCATGCCATCCTGGTCCATGCTGGTGAGCAGGATCTCGCCGGCGCCCAGGCCTTCCATCTTCTGCGCCCAGGCCACGGCGTCGAGGCCGGTGGGCTTGCGTCCGCCATGGGTGAAGATTTCCCAGCGCGGGGTTTCGCCGGGGCCGCTGACGCGCTTGGCGTCGATGGCCACCACGATGCACTGGGAACCGAAGCGCGCCGCGGCTTCACCGACGAATTCCGGGGTGAAGACCGCCGCGGTGTTGATCGAGACCTTGTCGGCGCCGGCGTTGAGCAAGTTGCGGATGTCCTGCACGGTGCGCACGCCACCGCCCACGGTCAGCGGGATGAACACCTGGCTGGCCATGCGTTCCACGGTGTGCAGGGTGGTATCGCGGCCCTGGTGGCTGGCGGTGATGTCGAGAAAGGTGATCTCGTCGGCGCCCTGCTCGTTGTAGCGGCGAGCGATTTCCACCGGATCGCCGGCATCGCGGATGTTCTCGAACTTGACGCCCTTGACCACGCGGCCATTGTCCACGTCGAGGCAGGGGATGATGCGTTTCGCCAGCGCCATGACTGCGTCCTCAGACCTTGAAGTTGTCGCACAGCGCCTGGGCCTCGGCGACATCGAGGGTACCCTCGTAGATCGCCCGGCCGGTGATGGCGCCGATGATGCCCGGGCTGCGGGCGTCGAGCAGGTTCTGGATGTCACCCAGGTTGTGGATGCCGCCGGAGGCGATCACCGGGATGCTGGTGGCTTCGGCCAGGGCACGGGTGGCCGGGACGTTGCAGCCCTGCATCATGCCGTCGCGGGCGATGTCGGTGTAGACGATGGCGCTGACGCCATCGGCCTCGAAGCGCCGCGCCAGGTCGGTGACCTGCAGCTCGCTGACCTCGGCCCAGCCATCGGTGGCGACGAAGCCGTCCTTGGCGTCCAGGCCGACGATGACCTTGCCCGGGAAGGCGCGGCAGGCTTCGGCGACGAACTCCGGCTGCTTGACCGCCTTGGTGCCGATGATCACGTAGCCGACACCGGCGCGGACATAGTGCTCGATGGTCTCCAGCGAACGGATGCCACCCCCGATCTGGATCGGCAGGCCGGGATAGCGCTTGGCGATGGCGGTGACCACCTCGCCGTTGACCGGCTGGCCTTCGAAGGCGCCGTTGAGGTCCACCAGGTGCAGCCGGCGGCAACCGCCATCGACCCACTGGGCGGCCATGGCCACGGGATCGTCGGAGAACACGGTGGAGTCTTCCATGCGCCCCTGGCGCAGGCGGACGCAGGCGCCGTCCTTGAGGTCGATGGCGGGGATGATCAGCATGGCAATACCTTGGCTCTCGGGGTGAGGGCGATCTAGGGCTTTTCCAGCGCCCAGATGTCGCTTTCCAGGCTGTCGACGCGCTCCCTGAGCAGGGCCTGCACGTCGGCAACCGCCTTGTTGTAGTACAGCGGCCCGCACTCGCGGGCGAAGAAATCCAGCAGTTCCTCGACTTCGAAGCGCCCCAGGCGGACCTCGAAGCGATCGTCCAGCAGGGTCTGCAAGGCCGTGACCAGGCGCTGGCTCTGCTCGGGTTCTAGCGTAACCAGCGGCGCGGGCGGCTTGCGCGCCATTACCAGCGGCCGTCCCAGGCGAGGAAGTTGGCATAGAGTTGCAGACCGCAGTCGGCGCTCTTCTCGGGGTGGAACTGGGTGGCGAAGCGCGAGCCATCGGCCAGCGCCGCGGCGAAGTCCAGGCCGTAGCGACCGCGGCCGACCACCTGGCGTGGATTACCGGCCTCGACATAGAAGCTGTGCACGAAATAGAAGCGGGCGCGATCAGGAATGCTGTGCCAGAGCGGATGGTCGAGCACATGGCTGACCTCGTTCCAACCCATGTGCGGCACCTTGAGGGTCTCGCCCTCTTCTTGCATGCCGCCCGGGAAGCGGCGCACGGCGCCGGGGAACAGGCCGATGCAGTCCACGCCGCCGTTCTCTTCGCTGCGTTGCATCAGCGCCTGCATGCCGACGCAGACGCCGAGGAAGGGCCGGTCCTGGCTGACTTCGCGGACCAGTTCATCGATGCCCTGGCGGCGGATCTCGGCCATGCAGTCGCGGATGGCGCCGACGCCGGGCAGGACGATGCGGTCCGCCTCGCGGATCACCGAGGGATCGCCGGTCACCAGCACCTGGTGGCTACCGGCGTGCTCCAGGGCCTTGGCCACGGAGTGCAGGTTGCCCATGCCATAGTCGATGACGGCTACCGTCTGCATCACAGGCACCCCTTGGTGGAGGGCATGACACCGGCCATGCGCGGATCTTCGCTGAGGGCCATGCGCAGGGCGCGGCCGAAGGCCTTGAACACCGTCTCGATCTGGTGGTGGCTGTTGACGCCGCGCAGGTTGTCGACGTGCAGGGTCACCTGGGCGTGATTGGTGAAGCCCTGGAAGAATTCGAGGAACAGGTCGACGTCCATGCGGCCCACGGTGGCGCGGGTGAAGGGCACGTTCCAGTGCAGCCCGGGCCGGCCGGAAAAGTCGATGACCACCCGCGACAGGGCTTCGTCCAGGGGCACATAGGCATGGCCGTAGCGCTGGATGCCCTTCTTGTCGCCGACGGCCTTGGCGAAGGCCTGGCCGAGGGTGATGCCGATGTCCTCCACCGTGTGGTGGTCGTCGATGTGCAGGTCGCCGCGGCAGTGGATATCGAGGTCGATCAGCCCGTGGCGGGCGATCTGGTCGAGCATGTGCTCGAGGAAGGGAACCCCGGTGTCGAAGCGCGCTGCGCCCGTGCCGTCCAGGTCCAGGGATACCTTGACCTGGGTTTCCAGGGTGTTGCGCTCGACGGTTGCCTTGCGTTCGGCCATAGCCTGCTCCGCGAAAATCGGTGGGCGAAAGGGCCGATATTATAGGCGCGCGGGGGCGGGATCGAAAGCGCGGCGGGACGAGGCGTCCCGCCGCAAGGGGCGCCCTCGTCGGGCGCCCGCTGCCGCTTAGCTGAAGAGGGCAGCAGTTTTCTGCAGGGTGATCCAGATACCCCAGGCCAGCGGGATGCCCACGGCCAGCCAGGCGGCGATGGCCAGCGGCTTGGTCTTGGGATCGGCGCTCCACTCCAGTACCTGGGCACTGCCGGCGCTGCTGTCATGGCTCTTGGCGCGCTCGACGGCGAGTTCGGCCTCGGTCATGAAGTGCTTGTCGGCCACCGGGCGCACCAGCAGGTTGCAGATGAAGCCCAGCACCAGCAGGCCGGCCAGGATGTACAGGGTGATGTCGTACACCTGGGCGCGGGGGATACCCATGCTCAGCTGGTACTCGCGCAGGTAGTTGACCAGCACCGGACCGAAGACGCCCGCCGCGGCCCAGGCGGTGAGCAGACGACCGTGGATGGCGCCGACCATCTGGGTACCGAACAGGTCGGCGAGGTAGGCCGGCACGGTGGCGAAACCGCCGCCGTACATGGACAGGATCAGGCAGAAGGCGAAGACGAACAGCGCCACGCTGCCCAGGTGACCGGTCCAGGGCACGATGGCGTAGAGCACGAAACCCAGGGTGAAGAAGACGAAGTAGGTCATCTTGCGGCCGATGTAATCGGAGAAGGATGCCCAGAAGAAGCGACCGCCGATGTTGAACAGGCTCAGCAGGCCGGTGAAGCCGGCGGCGATGGCGGCGATCTGCTTGAGCTGGTCGGCGCTGAGTTCACCGTAGGTCAGGCCGTTGCCCAGCAGACGACCACCGAAGACTTCCTGCAGCAGCGGCGAGGCCATGCCGAGGATGCCGATACCAGCGGTCACGTTCAGGCAGAGCACGGCCCAGACCAGCCAGAACTGCGGGATACCCCAGATCTTGCTCACGTGGACGTGGCGGTTGGTGATCATGGCGTTCTGCGCCTTCTTGGTCGAAGGCGTCCAGCCGGCGGGTTTCCAGCCGGTCGGGGGTACGCGGTAGCCCAGGGCGCCACTCATCATGAAGACGAAGTAGATCACCGCCATGACCAGGAAGGCCTGCCAGACACCGACTTCGGTGGCGGAGGCGAAGTGGCGCATCAGCAGGTCGGCCAGGGGGGCACCCACCATGGCGCCACCACCGAAGCCCATGATCGCCATGCCGGTGGCCATGCCGCGCTTGTCCGGGAACCACTTGATCAGGGTCGACACCGGCGAGATGTAGCCCAGGCCCAGACCGATACCGCCGATGACGCCGGAGCCCAGCCACAGCATCCAGATCTGGTGGGTATAGATGCCCAGCGCGGAGATCAGCAGACCACCGCACCAGCACAGTGCCGAGACGACACCGGCCTTGCGCGGACCGGCGTGCTCCAGCCAGCCACCGAACAGAGCGGCCGAGCAGCCGAGGAAGATGAAGAACAGGGTGTAGATCCAGCCGAGCTGGGAGATCTTCCAGTCGCAGGTAGCGCTGAAGATCTGCTCGAAGAAGCCCATTTCCACCGGGCAGGCCACGGCGGCGGTGATGCCGATGGCCTTGGACAGCGGCAGCCAGAACACCGAGAAGCCGTAGGCCATGCCGATGCACAGGTGGATGGCCAACGCCGCCGGCGGTACCAGCCAGCGGTTGAAGCCGGGCTTGGCGACGATGCGCTCCTTGGACAGGAAGGCCGGTTGCGGCGAAGCGCCGGCACCAGCGGTGAGAGTACTGCTCATGGGTATAGCCCTTTTCGAGTGTATAGCTGCAAGCCGGCAGACATTCCTTGCACGTCTCCTCGGGAAAGAGTCAAAGAAAAGGCGTCAACCGACCGTAGGTGCGCGACATTAAAGCGCACCCCTGGCCACCTGCCAGCCTTTCTCATTTGGCAAGGTACGGGCGGCATCAGTTGTCCGACGAAACGGGTGATCACCACGGCTGTCACAGGCCCGACACCTCGATGACATCCAGGCCAGCCCAAGCCCTTATACTGGCCAGTCGCGCCATCGCCCGTCGGAACAGGAATTTCCTCGCCATGAAAGCTTTCGCCAAAGTGCTGGGTATCGTTCTCGTCGGCCTGCTGCTCCTGCTGGTCGCCGTAGGCTTCGCCCTCACCCACCTGGTCGATCCAAACGACTACAAGGACGAGATCCGCCAGCTGGCGCGCGACAAGGCCAACGTCGACCTGCAGCTCAAGGGCGACATCGGCTGGAGCCTGTTCCCCTGGCTGGGCGTCGAACTGCACGACGCCACCCTGGCCAGCGCCGCCACCCCGGACCGCCAGCTGGCCCAGGTACAGCGCCTGATCCTCTCGGTACGCCTGTTGCCGCTGCTGCTGCGCCGCGACCTGGAGATGAGCGACATCAAGATCGATGGCCTGGACCTCACCGCCAGCCGCGATGACCAGGGCCGTAGCAACTGGGCCGAGATCGGCCGCCCCGCTCCCCAGCCCGGCCAGCACGAGACGCCAGCCAACGCCCCGGCCGACGGCCAGGCGCCCGCCGCCCCGACGACCGCGCGACAACCGCTCAAGCTCAATGTCGAGAGCCTCACTGTGCGCAACTCGCGCATCGATTACAGCGATGCCCAGAGCGGCGCCCGCTATGCCTTCGAAGGCATCGACCTGGAAACCGGCGCCATCTACGCCGGCACGCCCATCCCGCTCAAGCTGGCCGGCACCGCCAGCACCACCCAGCCGCCGGTGAACGCCACCGTCCAGCTCAGCGGCGAATTCCGCTTCGATCCGGCCAGCCAGCAGTACGCCCTGGACAATCTCCAGTTGACCGGCGACGCCACGGGCGAGCCCTTCAACGGCAAGCTGGTCAACTATTCCGCCAGCGGCCAGTTGGCCGTCGACCGCCGCGCCCAGACCGCCGAATGGACCAGCCTCAAGCTCACCGCCAACGAGCTCAAGGCCCTGGGCGACCTCAAGCTGAGCGGGCTCGAGACAGCTCCCCAATTGACCGGCGGCCTCTCCATCGCCCGTCTTGACCTGCGCGCCTTCCTCACCGGCATCGGCGTCGAGCTGCCGGCCATGGCCGATGACAAGACCCTGCAACGCTTCGAGATGAACGCCCAGGTGCAGGCCAGTCGCAACGCCCTGGCGCTGAACGACTTCAACTTCAACCTGGACGACAGCACCCTCAAGGGTCGCGTCGCCCTGGACGACATCGCCCGCCGCGCCCTGCGCGTCCAGCTCAGTGGCGACAGCCTGGATCTGGACCGCTACCTGCCGGCCAAGGCCGCCGCCGCGCGCCAGGCCAACCAGGCACGGGAAGAGGAAGTCGCCCAGGTCGATGCCACCGCCACCCAGGGCAACTTCCCACTGCCGGAAGCCCCCACCCAGCATGCCTGGAGCCAGGAGACGCTGCTGCCGGTGGAGCGCCTGCGCAGCCTGGATGCCGACGTCGACCTGAGCCTGCAGCGCCTGACCCTCAACCGCCTGCCCTTCGAGAACGCCAGCCTCAAGGCCAAGGCCGCCGCTGGCCAGCTGCAGCTCAGCGCCCTGGAAGGTGAACTCTTCGGTGGCCACTTCCAGGCCAATGGCGCCCTCGACGTGCGCGGCGCGCAGCCGCAACTCACCGCCCAGGAGCGCATCAAGGGCGTGCCGGTGGAGCGCATCCTCCAGGCCCAGGGGCAGAAGCCGCCGGTGGAAGGCCTGCTCGACCTGGACGCCGACCTGCGCAGCAGTGGCGCCAGCCAACGTGCCCTGATCGATAACCTGGGTGGCACCGCCCACTTCGCCCTGCGCAACGGGCAATTGATCGACGCCAACGTCGAAAGCCAGCTGTGCCAGGGCATCGCCCTGCTCAACCGCAAGCCGCTGGAGCTGCCCCACGGCGGCCAGAACACCCCCTTCCGCCAGCTGAGTGGCAGCCTCACCATCGTCAATGGCGTGGCGCGCAACCAGGACCTGAGCGTCAGCGTGCCGGGCCTGGCGGTGAAGGGCACGGGCGACGTCGACCTGCGCACCCTGGGTCTCGACTATCGCCTGGGCATCACCGTACAGGGCGACACCAACGCCGCCGCCGATCCTGGCTGCCAGGTCGGCGCGCGCTATGCCGACATCGAATGGCCCCTGCACTGCCGCGGCCCCATGGAGCTGGGCGCCAAGGCCTGCCGCCTGGACCGCGAGGCCATGGGCCAGATCATCGCCCGCGCCGCCGGCAATCGTCTGAACGAAAAAATCGAAGAGAAGCTCGGTGATAAAATCAGCCCCGACATCCAGAACGCCATCCGAGGGCTGCTGCAACGCCGATGACTGACGACGCCTTTGGTACCGCCGTACTGGCCTGGTACGACCTGCACGGGCGCAAGGACCTGCCCTGGCAGCAAGCCGTGACCCCCTATCGCGTCTGGGTCTCGGAGATCATGCTCCAGCAGACCCAGGTCGCCACCGTGCTGGGCTACTTCGATCGCTTCATGCAGGCACTGCCCACCGTCGAGGCCCTGGCTGCCGCCTCCGAGGACGAGGTGCTGCACCTCTGGACCGGACTGGGCTACTACAGCCGCGCGCGCAACCTGCACAAGGCCGCCAAGACCGTGGTCGAGCGCCATGGCGGCGAATTCCCGCGCAGCGTCGAGGCCCTGGCCGAGCTGCCCGGCATCGGTCGCTCCACCGCCGGCGCCATCGCCAGCCTGAGCATGGGCATCCGCGCGCCCATCCTCGACGGCAACGTCAAGCGCGTCCTGGCCCGCTATACCGCCACGCCCGGCTACCCGGGCGAACCCGCCGTGGCCCGGCGGCTATGGGACGTGGCCGAGCGGTTGATGCCTCGCGAGCGGGTCGGCCACTACACCCAGGCGATGATGGACCTGGGTGCCACCCTCTGCACCCGCAGCAAGCCCAGTTGCCTGCTGTGCCCGGTCAAGCCGGGTTGCCGCGCCCATCTGCTGGGCCAGGAGACCGACTTCCCCGCGTCCAAGCCACGCAAGACCCTGCCGCAGCGGCATACGCTGATGCCGCTGTTCGTCAACGACGACAACGCCGTGCTGCTGCAGCGCCGACCTTCCACCGGTCTCTGGGGCGGCCTCTGGGGGCCACCGGAAGTGGCCGACGAAGCCGAGCTCCTGGCCCTCGCCCAACGCCAGGGCCTGAGCGTCGACGAACGCCAGGCGCTGCCCGGTCTGGTGCATACCTTCAGCCACTTCCAGCTGGCCATCGAACCCTGGCTGGTGCAGGTGGACCATCGCCGCCACGCCGTGGCCGAGGGTGACTGGCTTTGGTATAACCTCGCCTCCCCGCCGCGCCTGGGCCTCGCCGCCCCGGTGCAGAAACTGCTCAAGCGCGCCGAGCAGGCGCTCAAAGGAGAATCCGCATGACCCGCACCGTGATGTGCCGCAAGCACAAGCAGGAGCTGCCCGGCCTCGACCGTCCGCCCTACCCCGGCGCCAAGGGCGAAGACATCTACCAGCACGTCTCCAGGCAGGCCTGGGAAGAATGGCAGAAGCACCAGACCATGCTGATCAACGAACGTCGGCTGAACATGATGAACGCCGATGATCGCAAGTTTCTCCAGGCGGAGATGGACAAGTTTCTCTCCGGCGAAGACTACGCCCAGGCCGAGGGCTACGTGCCGCCAAGCCCCTGACCGACAGCTAAGAAGCTGGTCACGATCTGCTGCGCGTCGGCCAAACCGCGTTGAAAACGGCTTCGGAATGCTCATTGACCACTCGTAAACCCGAGCGCGGGTCCGATCCGCTTCCTCAACCGCTTTCGCCTTGTTTTTCTCTCGCTCGCGAGATCGTGAACAGCGTCTAAGCGCCCGAAAAATCTAAATTTTTTTGGGCTCGCTGTTGACACAAGACCGAGAAACGCTTTTAATGCGCCCCGTTGCCCAGGTAGCTCAGTTGGTAGAGCAGGGGATTGAAAATCCCCGTGTCGGCGGTTCGATTCCGTCCCTGGGCACCAAGAACATAAATCCGAATGGTCCTGTATGACCTCGGAACCCAGAGAAACCGGCCCTTGAGCCGGTTTTTTTGTGCCCGTATGGTTCCGTATAGCGATATACAAACCTGGGTTTTAGGGGTATGAATGGGGGTACGACCCGATTCGATTTAACCCGTACCCCTAAAAGTGACGCTATGGCACGCCCCATCACGCCTCTGAGCGATTCCAAGTGCGAGGCCGCCAAGGCCAAGGACAAGCCTTACAAGCTGGCCGATGGCCAAGGTCTTTACCTTCTGGTGCGCCCTTCCGGCAGCAAGGTCTGGCGGATCAAGTACAACCGACCCAACGGCCAGGAGAACACGCTCACCGTGGGCGAGTACGGTCGTAAGGGCATCACACTGGCAAAGGCCCGGCAGGCCCGCCAGGACGCTCGTAACCTCATCGCCCAGGGCGTCGACCCTGCTGAGCACGCCAAGCTTGAGGAGGCCAAATCGCAGAACGCGACCACCTTCGAGGTAATCGCCCGAGAGTGGCACGCCTCTCAGGTGAAACGCGGCAAGTGGTCTGCCGGCCATGCGGAGCGTGTTCTGCGCGAGATGCAGGCGGATCTGTTCCCCATGCTGGGCAAACGTCCGATTGAGCAGCTGAAGACCCGCGACCTGCTGGCGCCCCTGCACGCCATCGAGGCCCGCGACGCCCTGGACATGGCTGCTCGCCTCAAGCAACGGTTGTGCTCTGTGATGCGCCACGCCACCCAAACCGGCAAGCTCGATTACAACCCGGCCCAGGACCTCGGCGGTGCCATCTCCACGCGCAAGACGAAGCATCGCCCCGCCCTGCCCCTAGATCGCCTTGGCGAGCTGGCGCAGCGTATTGAGCAGTACCCGGGCCGGCCGCTGACCCGCCTGGCGTTGCTGCTCACCCTGCAGGTGTTCGTCCGGTCGAGTGAGCTGCGCTTTGCCCGCTGGGCGGAGTTCGACCTCAAGCGGGCGCTGTGGATCATCCCAGGCGAGCGGGAGGCCCTGGAGGGCGTCAAGCACTCCACCCGTGGAAGCAAGATGAGGGATGACCACCTGGTGCCGCTCTCGCCCCAAGCCATCGCCACGTTGGAGCAGATCCACGCCATGACCGGCCAAGGCGAGCTGGTCTTTCCCAGTGACGCCTACGCCAGTAAGCCGATGAGCGAGAACACGGTTAACGCCGCCCTCCGCCGCATGGGCTACGACACCCAGAACGACGTGTGCGGGCACGGCTTCCGCACGATGGCCTGCTCTGCCCTGGTTGAGTCTGGCCTATGGTCTGAGGACGCCGTAGAGCGCCAGATGAGCCACAAGGAGCGCAATAGCGTGCGAGCGGCCTACATCCACCGGGCCGAGCACCTGGAAGAGCGACGGCTGATGCTGAACTGGTGGGGCAATTTCATGGACGCCAACCGGGTAGCGCCTGTGACGCCGTTCGAGTACGCCAGGCCGGCCGGGGATAACGTGGTCGGGTTACGGAGGGTTGCCCAGTGAGCAAGCTCACCAAATTCAAACCCGGGCTGAAGCTCAAGCAGGCAGCAGAACTCCTATCAAGGCTCATAGGTGAAGACCTGACCACTGATGACATATTTACGCTGTACTGCGCGGACTGGCTGCCTGCCGTCCTCCCGGTCCATGCGACGCTCTACAGGCTTCGGCCGCAATTCCAGCCTGATATCCACGAAAACTACGTCGCTGATGGCCGCTATTTCATGGAGCCAGAGGAAACCGCAGGGTTTTGCTCAGGCCTGCAAATGCCTTGCGATATCGTCTTCGTCAACGGAATGCACGCCTTCTCGATGCGGGATGACGAGGGAAACTTCTACGCCCTCAAGGACAACGCCGACGATGAGTTCATAGGCCCCGCGTATGAGCATGTCGACGACCCTGAGCGCCTTGTGGTCGAGCCCTTCGATATCTTCGATATAGCGGCGATGGCCAACGACGAAGGGACGCTTCCCCAACGTCAGTACATACCCCGGGCAAGTACCTGGTGCATTAGCGCCGTCCAGCTCTACAACCTCCCGCCATTGGTAGACACGCCGCGGCCAGCCAAAGAGCAGATCGAGCCGCCGGCGAAAGAACCGCCATCTAAGAACCTTGTGCTGGCGGCACTGGTGGAGATCGTTACCAGCTCGGAGGCCAGACGCTGGAATCAGGACAGCCTGGCGACCGAGATACAGGAGAGGTTCGGCAGCGTCCGGGGGCTGGGCAAGAAGACGGCAACCAACCTGTTCTCCGAGGTCCGCAAGTCGCTGCAGGCGGCTAGGCACGATGCCAATTCAGACCTGCAATCCTAATTAGGAAAAACGCTATCCCAATTGGGATGACTGGCTATCCAGCCAGTAGCGAGACTGGCTCCGTACTCACTCGGAGCCATACACATGCACCACGAACCCATCATCACCCAAGGCCTTATCCGCAAGGTAAAGCTCTGCCAGCAACTCGGGATCACCTCGGGCGGTCTGGACAAGCTCAAGAAGCGCGACCCCTCCTTTCCCAAGCCCATCAAAGACAGCGAAAGCCGCCAGGCAGCCGCCTATTACGTCGTGGCCGAGGTTGAGGCCTGGTTGCAGCGCAAGGTCGCCGAACGCGATGCAGCGCAGGGAGTGGCTGCCTAATGGACGAAAAAAAAGGCCACCCCCAAGAGAGCAGCCCCAACAATTCGCACCTGCACGATACCAGCAATGGCGCCCAGCGTCGTCGCTCCCTCAAGCGCTTGCAGCAAGGCCCCGTAGATACCCTGACCCTCCGTCGCGAGCTGTGCGTGCTGATGCCCGCCGCGCGGATCAAGGAACTGCGCGACCTGGGCTACAACATCTCGACCACCCGCGTCAGCCTGGCCGACGAGCAGGGTGTCTGGCACAAGGGCGTGGCGCTCTACACCCTGCACGCTAACCCCGTCGAGGTGGCAGCATGATGGCCCTCAAGCTCTCCGCTCGACTGCCGATAAACGGCTCTGCCTGTGTACTGAAACCCCTTGTTTCACCGAAGGGGGTCGGCTATCGTTTCCCCGTCGCTGCCAATTCAGCGACCGGGTTTGGCGACCCGAGTAGCAAAAGGCGCACAGGCGCCCATACCGATTGCAGGCGCTTTTTTTGTGCCCGTAAGTCCGTGTTATGGCGGTCGTGCGTGGGAGACCGAAAGGTCTGCCGGGTTCCTTTTGCCCCGGTTCGCCAACCTGCGCACGGCTGCCTCCCTTCGTTTGGCGACGATGGCGGCAGCTCCTACCAGCAAAAGGAGCTTCACCCCATGATCCCTACCCGCAATCCGTCTGCCATACGCGTCCGTGCCGCCGCGCACCGCCAGATGGCTCTGTCCGCCCTGCACGCTGATTCCTCGCTGGGTACCCGCCTCCGCCGCTACAACGCTCACATGGCGATCGCCCGCGACCTGGAAGCCCTGGAGGTGTCCCATGGCGCGCGCTAATGCCATCCCCACCAAGCTGACCACCCGCCAGGGCTCTGCTTTCATGTCCACCGGGCACGTCGACAAGCACCAGCGCCTACTGAGCGTCAACGGTGACATCGATGCTGTGGACGCCTTGGAGACGGCCTCGGCAATGCTCCAGGCCACGTTCGACCTCCTGCATGACGCCGGCATGGCCGGCAACAACGACCAAGGCCTGCAAGGAAACTCCGCCTGTTTGGTGCTGCACACGCTGGAGACTGTCCACGCGCTGATTGATTCGGTCGGACAAGGCCTTGAGGAGGCGCAGCAATGAGCAACGCACCCTCCTGGTACGACCTGATGGTCAGCGACGCCTCTATCCAGCAGCTCGCGTCTGAGCAACTGGAGCGGGCCCACCGGATGGCCGACGGCGAGACTGCCACTCTGGCGCTGGGCATCTCCGGCCTGGGCAACCTCATGGCCTGCGCCGCCAGCAACAAAGACTCCGGCCTGAGCGAGGAGGCGGTCGAGAGCGTCGGCTGGATGCTGGATAGCCTCGGGCGCCTGCTCGCCACCATGAACGACACCCAGGGCCTCATACAGCATCGTCTCGATGCTCTGAGCCAGTCCGCCAAGCCCAAGCCGCCGAGGGCCTAATCATGACGAACTTCAAACAGCGCCCCGTAGCGCTGACGGGATCGGCTTGCTTGGAAAAAGTGGGCACCCTGTTCTATGTCACCCACCCAAAGGCGTCCCGCCCGCTGCTGGGCCCGTTCCTGAGTGAGGCTGACGCCCTGCACGGGGTCACGGTCATGCGTAGTGCTGGCGCTCAGGTGGAAGCCCGCACAGCCCCGCTCGACGACGTGGCTCGCTGGCACGCCCAGAACAACGGCGCCATCTGCCGGGCCTTCGCCCAGGGGGTGGCTCATGTCCGTTGAAGCCATCCGCCTAGTCGCAAGTTTCTCCGTGCGCTTCGCCCCGTCCTTGGTGCCCGAACTGCTCCCAGAGGGACGGCGCCAGGGTGGGGAGTGGTGGAGCCGCAACCCGACCCGGGCTGACCGCAACCTTGGCAGCTTCTCCGTCTCGCTCAAGGATGGCAGGTGGAACGATTTTTCCAGCGGGGACCGGGGCGGCGATCTGGTCAGCCTCGCGGCCTTCGTGCTGGGCAGCAGCCAGACCGATGCGGCGATCTGGATCGCCCGTCGCCTGGGTCTGGATCTGCCAGAGCTGGAGGGCCGGCCTGGGGCAACCGACGCTGACTTGCAGCGCCAGCTCCAGAACGCCACCCGCGAGAGCGAGGCCCGCACCCTGGAGCACGTCCGCCAGATGCAGGAGCGCCAGCAGGCAGCCGCCGAGAAAGCGCAATGCCTGTGGCGCGATGCCCGGCGAGCAGATCCAGAGCACGGCTATCTCCGCCTCAAGCGCCTGGCGCCCATGGCACTGCATCAGCGGGGCTCTGAGCTGCTGGTGCCCCTGTTCTTGAATGGCGCCCTGATCAACCTGCAGATGATCACCCCAGACGGGGGTAAACGCTTCCTGTCCGGTGGGCGGGTGAAAGGCGCCTATGCCGCCATTGGCCGGCGGGAGAACGCCAGCCAGCTCTACATCTGCGAGGGCTATGCGACCGGCGCCACCCTGCACCAGCACACCGGCCAGCCAGTGGCCTGCGCCATGAACGCCGGCAACCTGCTCCCGGTGGCCACCGCCTTGCGCGAGCGTTACGGCCAGACCTTCGAGCTGGTGATCGCCGGCGACGACGACCGCCAAACCGACGGCAACCCAGGCCGCACAGCAGCAAACGCGGCTGCCCTGGCTAATGGCGCCAAGGTCGTCTTCCCAGACTGGCCCGAGGGCGCACCTGATCACCTTAGCGACTTCAACGACCTAGCCGTATGGAGCGCCCGCCATGAGTGAGAACGTTATCCCCATGAAAGCAAGCGATCCCATCGATACCGCTGTGCAACGCCTCAAGCAGGACGCTGGCGCCATCTACGAGCCCGCCATCCTCGCCGAGCTGCGCAAGTGGCGGGAAGGTGCGCCAGACCGCTTCGCCAGGATCAGGAAACAGGTCAAGGACTCCGGCGTGCTGAGCATGACCGAGTTCGACCGCCTGACCGCTCCCGCCATTGACAACCGTGAAGCGGCGAACGCGAGCATCTTCGGAGAGGTGGAGGCCTGGGCCTACCCGGTCGACGGCTCCGCCCTACTGGATGACATCGTGTCCGCGCTCACCCTGCACGTCATTGCCGACAAAGAGACGATCCGGGCCGCTGCACTCTGGTCGGCCTTTACCTGGCTGGTCGACGTGGTCCAGGTGGCGCCCATCGCCAACATCACGGCACCGGAGAAGCGATGCGGGAAATCGATCCTGCTCACCGCCCTCGGCAAGCTAGCCTATCGCCCCCTACAGGTGAGCAACATCGCACCAGCGGCGTTGTTCCGGGCCATAGAGCTGTGGGCGCCTACCCTGCTCATCGATGAGGTGGATGCCTTCCTGGCGGCGCACGAAGATACTCGGGGCATTCTCAATTCTGGCTTCACCCGAGACAGCGCGGTCGTTATCCGTTGCGTGGGCGACGACCACATGCCGACACCCTTCAACGTCTGGGGCGCCAAGGCCCTATGCGGCATCGGCAAGATCGCGGACACCCTGGCCGACCGGAGCGTGCCGCTACGCCTGCGCCGCCGGGTAGCAGGTGAGTCCGTGGCGCTGCTCAGGCACTCCGACCCCGCGCTCTGGGAGACTCTGCGTTCCAAACTGGCACGTTTTGCTGCCGACCACGCCGAGCAGATCGGCCAAGCAAAGCCGGCACCTATCCTAGGCCTTAACGATCGGGCGAATGACTGCTGGGAGCCGCTGCTGGCAATTGCCGAGGCCGCCGGCGGCGAGTGGCCACGTCAGGCCCGCCAAGCCGCCATTGTGCTGCACGGCCTGGAAGGCGAAGCGCCCAGCGTCGGCGCCGAGCTGCTCGCGGATATCAAGGCGGTTTTCGACAACAAGCGGGCGACCAAGGTGTTCAGTACCGAACTCCTTGAGGCGCTTCTGCTGGATGACGAGGCACCCTGGGCAACGTGGAATCGTGGCAAGCCCATGTCGCCTCGGCAGCTCTCCGCAAAGCTCAATGACTTCGGCATCAAGTCCGGCACCGTGCGGATGGGAGCGGTCACCAAGAAGGGCTATTCGCGGGACCAGTTCAGTGACGCCTTTTCTCGCTACCTGACGGGGGCTGAAAGCGTCACACCGGCACAACCCAGTAACAGCGCGGCTTCCAGCGATTATCAATCCGTCACATCGACTCATAGTGTGACGGATAAAAAGAGCCTGAAACCCAGTAGTGGCGCGGGTTGTAACGGTGTAACGGATAGAGCCCCCCTACAGCCGAAAGCGGGCATGAACCAGCGCCAGCACTCCCCAAGGGCGACCACTACATCCGCGACAACGCTACAAACCAGCAATGGCGCGGCTTCCAGCGGGAATCTATCCGCGACAAAGACTCAGAGTGTAGCGGATAAAAAAGCTCTAGAGCCCAGCAATGGCGCGGGTTGTAGCGTTGTCGCGGATAGAGACCATGGACAGTGGGAAGGCGGTCCGGGCCAGCGCCCCATCACCGACGATGAGGAGGGGCTGTGATGGCAGCAGTCGATTACCTCCGCGATCAAGGTCTGAGCGTTCGCCGAGTGGGCATGAGGGTCGTCATCGGCCCCAAAGCCATGATCACCGACGACGTTCGCAAGTACGTGAAGACCCATCGCCTGGCGCTGCTGGCCGAGCTGGCGGCGAACGATGGGGTGGAGCGCCGCTGCGCCTGGACGGTGCTGGTACCTGGCTACCGACCTTTCACCATGATTGGCGAGCCGATCACCCATGCCGAGGCGCTGGCCGATGCTGGCGCTCGCTGGCCGGGCGCGGAGGTGCAGCCATGACGAAACAGCGGGTTTCAGATGAACAGCGTGCCCAGGTGCTCGAACTGCGCCGGCGGCACTCGCTGCGCCAGGTGGCGGAGCTGACCGGCCTGCCCTTGGGCACGGTCAAAACGCTGGTGTCTCGCTCTGGCGCCTTCCGCGACAACGAACGGCACCGGGCGCTCTTCACCCTGCCGCCCATGCAGGAGAGCCGGGAGACGCTGCCCATGGTGCCGGAGATGCCTAGGCAGCAGCGGGTGACAGGTGACACCGAGGTCGACGCCCTGCTGTGGCTGCGGGAGGTCATCAACACGGGCGAACCGGCGCTGATTGATCGAGCGCTAGAAGCGGCGACCTGCATCGCTACCTCACTGGCCGAGGTAGAGCAGCGCTATACCGCCTGGCTGCAACGTACCCACCCCGGCAACCTGTTCGCAGCCTTGTCGTCGTTCAACTTCGCCAATCTGGACGGCCTGGCCCGCACCGCCAAGGATCGCCGGGCGAAGCAGCTCGAGGCCCGCGCCAGGTTCGGCGATCAGGTCGAGGCCCTGACCGACGCTGAGCAGTTCTGTGAGGAGGCCCTGCACGGCATCACCGGCGACCTGGTGAAGTACGACAAGGCCGAGGTGTCCGACCGATTCCGGTCCAGGCCGGAGCTGATGCCCTACACCCTGACCGACTGCCTGCACGAGCTGAACTTCTGGTCCCGCCTGTACTGGCTGCGACACGCCGTCATCGATTGGGGCGACGGACCGTTCGAGAGCATCGCCAGGGAATGGTTCGTGCGCGACCTGCTGGGCGAGATCCGGCCACGCAATCGGGACGAGGCCAAGGCCGTGCTGCTCTACCTGGTCCAGCAGCACGGCGACTACCGCTTGCCCGACGTAGACGCGGTACTGCTCAACCTGCTGGGCGTGTCTGCTGGCGATTGAGCTCGCTGCCTAATCCATGCTCTACAAGCCCGCCCAGGTCACAGCACTTGCATATGCCAGGCGGGCTCCTCTTTCGAGCGCTTCAGACGTCAGTGTCTTTATCGTGGAAGAGACTCCATCCGTAGTGGCCTTTTTGAGCGCGGAACCCAGGCTGGTACCCGCTGCCAAGCTACTTGGCTCCTTTTTCAATACAGCAAGCGTTTTGGCAGTCAACACACATCCATAGAAGGCCGTGGGACACGATTGCTGACCATCGAAGTAGATATAGCCGCTCTGACGGAGCCAGCTTATCGATGCTTCGAAGAAATCATCAATCTCGAATACTCTGTCCAGCTCCTCATCATCGGTGTCACTTGAGCCCGCTATTGCTCTTGCGAAGTCTGCAGCATGAAGCTTTTTGCTAACCGGAAACGAGTCGTACAGAGAGGCAAAAACCTCGCCGACGAGTTGGTCGAATCGCTCGATGTTGCTACTGGCCATACTGTCTCCATCCTGCTCGATCATCAATCACAACGCACGCCCAGTCCGATATTGGGCCGGTCTAGCAGGACGGTCGGCCTTGAGATCCCTGATCTAGACAGCATTGCGCCATACCTCCCCGTCTTGGGTCCTTCCTACCCCCGGCCCGGTTGGGGGTAATTCGGGCCCCGCTTGAAAGCCATGTGTGAGAATTTTCGGGGGGTTGGTTGTTATATTGTCGTCGCACTGGAGCCCGCGCCATTGCTGGGTTTCGCGCCAAAAATACACCAACCAGGGCATCGAAAAGACCAACCCGGCACTCGCTGGTCGACCATAGCGCCCGGCTTGGCTCTATCAGCCCGTCGGCGGCGACCCGCTTCCGGTTGTTTAGAAGGGGAAACACTAGAGCTGGCGCGGCCTGGCGACCAAAGCGGAACCGGAACCGGAAGTGCCGGAAAAACGCTCGTGAATAGCGAAATGACTTCGGCATCAAGTCCGGCACCGTGCGGATGGGAGCGGTCACCAAGAAGGGCTATTCGCGGGACCAGTTCAGTGACGCCTTTTCTCGCTACCTGACGGGGGCTGAAAGCCGGCGTTTTCGTCCTGCTCGATGGCGCGCTGGGTATCGTCCCGGTAGAGCCGATACAACCGCGCGATATTCGTCTCCGCATTGGCGTAACTGCTGTCGTCCTTCAGCATGAATTTTTCGCAGTGCAGTGCGATGCTCTCGGCCTGGTCCTGCCGAAAACCCTGAGCTTCCGCTCGGCAGGTTGCACCCGTGGCGGCGTTGAAGAGGTTGTTGCCGGTGCCATCGAAGAAGACGCCGATGCGCAGGGTGATGCGCTGCTCCACGGGGCGTTCAGACTCGCGGGCGGGTTTTTCTTGGTCTAACGGGGCGCTCAGCGGGTGATCGGAAAAAGCGCCCGGCCCCGGCCGCTCCCTCCCCCGTAGCCCCAGAGGTGCGGCCCGTCCCGGTGCCAGGCGCGTGGATTCCCCGTTCGCTGCGCAGGCACCCGGAGCCAGGCTACCGCCACTCGTCCCGCCGCCCTGGGTACCGATGATGACGGTCCCCGAACCACCGATCACTACCCCGCCATGGCTGGTGACGCTGCCGAGCACGGCAGCAGGCTGGCCGTTGATCAGGACGTTGGGGATGACGGCCGCGCCCAGCTTCGCACCACAGCCACAGGCGTGGCCCAGGGTGGCGGCGGGCAGGCCGTCGAAGAAGACGTTGGCCGAGCCCTGGACCAGGACCGTGGCCCCGCACTTGGGGCAGGTGACGGCGTCACCCAGGCGCGCCGCGGGTTTTCCAGACATGACCGATCTCCCTATCGGTAACTGCAGGTGCTGAAAAATGCCGCAGGAAAGGCTCTAGAACAAGGCTTTAGCGCGGGTTTACGCCCACCATCACAAAAGCGCAATCGCGGTGGAGCGCACCCGGGCATGGCCAACACGGACGAGAACGCCCTGACCCTTACTGGCCCAGGTCGCGCAGGCGCTTGCCCTGCATCAGGTTGCGCTCGATGCGCTCCAGGGTGACGCCCTTGGTCTCCGGCACCAGCAGGAACACCAGGAAGATGAACACCACGTTCAGACCGGCGTAGATCCAGAAGGTGGTGCCCTGGCCCAGGGTACCCAGCATGGTCAGGAAGGTGGCGCCGACGATCATGTTGGCGATCCAGTTGGTGAAGGTGGAGCAGCCGATGCCGAAGTCGCGACCCTTGAGCGGTTGGACTTCAGAGCACAGGGTCCAGATCAGCGGGCCGGCCGACATGGCGAAGCCGACGATGAAGATCAGCAGCATGACCACGGTGAAGGTCTGCTGGCCGTGGCTCAGGTTGCCCATGCCGAGCATGGTGCCGACCACGCCCAGGCCCACGGCCATGACCACGAAACCAGTATAGAGGATGGGTTTGCGGCCCCACTTGTCGACCAGGAAGATGGCGATGAAGGTAGCCAGCACGTTGGTCAGGCCGACCGCGGCGGTGAACCACATCTGAGCGGCGGTATCGTAGCCCATGCCCTCGAAGATGCGCGGTGCGTAGTACATCACCACGTTCATGCCGGTGAACTGCTGCACCACCTGCAGCAGCACACCCAGGCCAACCGAGCGGCGGAAGTTGGGGTTCTCCTTGAACAGCGACCAGCCCTTCTGCGGCACCTTGAGCTGCTCTTCGATCTCCGCGACCTCCTGCTGGATGACCTTTTCGTCACCGCGCAGCTTGTGCAGGACCTTGATGGCCTCCTGCTTGCGACCGGCCATGATCAGCCAGCGCGGACTGTCCGGCAGGGCGAAGACGCCGATCAGGAACAGCACGCCGGGGACGGCGATGATGCCGAGCATCCAGCGCCAGGCCTCGTAGTAGCTGAAGGCGGTATTGGAGAGGAAGGCGATCAGGATGCCGGCGGTGATCATCAGCTGGTACAGCGAGATCATGGAACCGCGGATGTTTTCCGGGGCGACCTCGGCCAGGTACAGCGGCGCGGTGAAGGAGGCGATGCCGATGGCCAGGCCGAGCAGGAAGCGAGCGAAGATCAGCATGGTCGGCGAGGTGGCCAGGCCGCACAGCACCGAACCGATGACGAACAGGATGGCGCCCAGCATCAGCGACTTCTTGCGACCCAGCTTGGCCGACAGCGAACCCGCGCCGAGGGCGCCCAGGGCGGCACCGGCCATCATGCTGGAGACGATCCATTCGATCACCTGGTCGGAGATCTGGAATTCCTGTTGGATGAACTTGGTGGCACCGGAGATGACGCCGATGTCGAGGCCGAACATGAGACCGGCCAGGGCCGCCATCAGGCAGGCGAAGATGGCTTTAGGCTGGGCCTTCTCGGTGACGTGACCGTCGGCATTGGTAGTGGTGTTGCTCATGGCAGATGCTCCTCGCTCGCCTTATGGGCGATCTTGTTGTCGCGGGTCGTTCCGTATCCGTTTGTTACAGACCTGTCTAACGAACCTTGGTTCGGCCGGTAAGAAGCCCTTACCAGAGCCGTGCGGCCTGGGCGTTCACATAGGTGGCATAGAGCGAGCCACCGCCAGTGATGAACAGGCGATTGCCCTTGGGACCACCGAATTCGACGTTGGAGACGGTTTCCGGCAGGTGCAGGGTAGCCAGCGGCTGGCCACTCGGATTGAAGATCCGCACGCTGTTCTGCGCAGCGGCGCCGGCCCAGCTGCACCAGAGGTTGCCGTCGCTGTCGACGCGGAAGCCATCGATCACGCCCTGGTCCTTGGCGTCGATCAGCACCTCGCCACCGTCGAGGGTGCCGTCGTCCCTCAGGGTGAACGCCCGTACGTGATTGGGCTTGCCGGGATTGCCGCCTCCGGCGGTGTCGCTGATGTAGAGGCGCTTGCCGTCGGGGGCGAAGGCCAGGCCGTTGGGCCGGCCGAAGTCGCCCGCCGCCACCGTGGCCTTGCCCTGGGGATCGATGCGATAGACGTTGGTGGGTAGCTCGAATTCGGCCTTGTGGCCTTCGTAGGCGCCGAGGATGCCGTAGCCCGGATCGGTGAACCAGATGGCGCCATCGGCACCGACCACCACGTCGTTGGGCGCGTTCAGCGGCTTGCCGTCGAAGCGGTCGAGCAGCACGGTGACGCTGCCATTCAATTCGCGGCGGGTGACGCGGCGGGTGTCGTGTTCGCAGCTGATCAGCCGGCCCTCGCGGTCGCGGGTGTGGCCATTGGCGTTGTGGGACTGGTCGTCGTAGACGCTGACGTGGCCATCGTCGGCGCTCCAGCGCATGACCCGGGCATTGGGGATGTCGCTGAACAGCAGGCAGCGCCAGTCGGCCATCCACACCGGCCCCTCGGTCCAGAGACCGCCGGACCAGAGCCGCTCGACGAAGGCATTGCCCAGGCGACCCTTAAAGGCCTGGTCGTGGATCTCCCAGGCGGGATCGGGCATGACGATGGGCGGCTTGCCTTCCCAGTTGCGGGTGAGACCGAACTGGTCTTCGGCCAGGGCGCGGCTGGCGACCAGGCCGGCCGAGGCAGCGAGGGAGACGCCAATGAAGGTGCGACGGGCGAGCGGCATGGAGAGACTCCTTTGTTGTCGTTATGAGCGCGATTAGGCCTTGTCAGAGCGCCTCCCTGGCCCTGACAGGCCTGGAGGCGCCTCCTGCGAGCGCCTCTTTAGTCGCCCCTACTCGGGCAGACGTTCCACCTTGCCCACCACCAGGCCGTAGCAGAGGGCGCCGATCAGCGCGGTCACGCCGATGAAGGCGATGGCCGGGGCGAAGCTGCCGTCCTTGACCAGGAAGCCGATGACGATGGGCACGCAGATGGCCGAGAGGTTGCCGATGAAGTTGAACATCCCGCCGGTGAGGCCGATCAGCCGCTCCGGCGCCATGGCCGAGACCATCGACCAGGTGATGGAGGCCAGGCCGTTGCCGAAGAAGGCCAGCGCCAGGCAGGCGATGATCAGGGCGGGGGAGTCGACGAAGTTGGCGCCGACGATGCTGGTGGAGATCAGCAGGCCACCGATGATCGGCAGCTTGCGCGCCAGGCCCACGGAGGCGCCGCGGCGGATCAGCCAGTCCGACAGCAGCCCCGAGCAGATCACGCCGAGGAAGGCAGCCAGGAACGGCAGCGAGGCGAGGAAGCCGGCCTTGATGAAGTCCATGCCACGGTATTTCACTAGGTAGGTGGGGAACCAGGTGAGGAAGAACCAGAGGGTGGAATTGAGGCAGAACTGGCCGATGTAGATACCCCAGAGCTTGCGCTTGTTGAGCACGCTCCAGAGGTCACGCCACTGGAAGGCGGCGCGATTGCGGTTCTTCTGCTCCAGGTCGACCAGGCCACCGCCCTCCTGGATCAGCGCGACTTCGGCGGCATTGGCGCCGCGGAAGTCCTTGGGTTCGCGATAGACCAGGTACCAGATGGCCGCCCAGAGGATGCCGACGCCACCGGTGACGACGAAGACCATGTGCCAGCCAAAGGTCTGCTGCAGGTAGATCAGCACCGGGGTGAGAAAGGCCAGGCCAACGAACTGGCCGGAGGTGTAGAAGCCGATGGCGGTAGCCCGCTCGCGCTCGGGAAACCAGGTGGTGACCACCCGGTTGTTGATCGGGTAGGCCGGTGCTTCCAGGGCACCTACCGCCAGGCGCAGGATGATCAGGCCGATGAAGCTGCCGACGAAGCCGAGGCCGATGGTGGCCAGCGACCAGAGCGCAATGGCCACCGGATAGAGGATGCGCGGGGCGACCTTGTCCACCAGCCAGCCGCCGGGGATCTGCATGGCGGCGTAGGTCCAGCCGAAGGCGGAGAGGATCAGCCCCATGTGCACCGGCTCGATGCCCAGGTCCTGCGCCAGGTGCGGCGCGGCGATGGAGAGGTTGCTGCGGTCGAGGTAGTTGATCACCACGGTGACGAACAGCAGCGTCATGATGAAGAAGCGCGCCCGACTGGGCTTGGCCAGCGTCGGCGCGGCCGTGGCCGCCGCCGGGGCGGCGTGGGTGGGAGTGGGCATGGCTCGGGTCCTGTAGTTGGCGTTGTGGCGAGCGTTGTGGGTATCTGGGGGTCAGGGCGCCGCGGCGGCCCTCTCCCTAGCCCTCTCCCAGCGGGAGAGGGGATGGTCCGAACGAGAGCTAAGCTCCGCGCTCCTGCTCTTGCCCCCTCCCTGGGAGAGGGTTGGGGTGAGGGTGTCTCTCACCATTCGGCGAAACTGCCGTCCTTGTGCCGCCACACCGGGTTGCGCCAGCGATGACCGATGGCGGCGCGCTCCTTGACGAATTCCTCGTTGACCTCGACGCCCAGCCCCGGTCCCTGGGGGATCTTCACGTGGCCGTCGCCGTAGTCGAACACCTCGGGATTCTTGATGTAGTCCAGCAGGTCGTTGCCCTGGTTGTAGTGGATGCCCAGGCTCTGCTCCTGGATGAAGGCGTTGTAGCAGTTGGCGTCCAGCTGCAGGTTGACCGCCAGGGCGATGGGGCCGAGTGGGCAATGCAGGGCGATGGCGACGTCGTAGGCCTCGGCCATGTTGGCGATCTTGCGCGTCTCGGTGATGCCGCCGGCATGGGACGGATCGGGTTGCAGGATGTCGACGTAGCCTTCCTGGAGAATGCGCTTGAAGTCCCAGCGCGAGTACAGTCGCTCGCCCAGGGCGATGGGCGTGTTGCTCATCAGGGCGATTTCCTTGAGCGCCTCGTGGTGCTCGCTGAGCACCGGCTCCTCGATGAACATCAGGCGGAACTGCTCCAGCTCCTTGACCAGCACCTTGGCCATGGGCTTGTGCACCCGGCCATGGAAGTCCACGCCGATGCCGAAGTGCGGCCCGCAGGCGTCGCGGATGGCGGCGACGTTGGCGATCACCTGGTCGACCTTGTCGTAGGTGTCGACGAACTGCATCTCTTCGCTGGCATTCATCTTGATCGCGGTGAAGCCCTTGGCCTGGCGTTCCAGGGCCTGGGCCGCGGTCTCGGCCGGACGGTCGCCACCGATCCAGGAGTAGACACGGATGCTGTCGCGCACCTGGCCACCGAGCAGCTCGTGCACCGGTACGCCCAGGGCCTTGCCCTTGATATCCCACAAGGCCTGGTCGATGCCGGCCAGGGCGCTCATGTGGATGCCGCCACCGCGATAGAAGCCGCCGCGGTAGAGCACCGTCCAGTGGTCCTCGATGTTGCGCGGGTCCTTGCCGATCAGGTAGTCGGCCAGTTCCTCGACCGCCGCCGCCACGCTGTGGGCGCGACCTTCCAGCACGGGTTCGCCCCAGCCGTGGATGCCCTCGTCGGTCTCGATCTTGAGAAAGCACCAGCGCGGCGGGACGACATAGGTGGTGAGTTTGGTGATCTTCATGGTGTGGGAATCTCGACGGTAATTATTGGAATCGAGGGATTGGGCAAATCGCGGTCATGGACCGCTCCTACGGATATCTGTAGGAGCGGTCCATGACCGCGAGCTTTAAGCGTTCTTCGCCGCCCGCCACCCCGCCGCGAAGGCCTGGGCATTGGCACTTACCTGGGCGGCGCTCAGGCCTGGCTTGTACAGCGCCGAGCCAAGGCCGAAGCCGTTGGCGCCGGCGGCCACGTAGGCGCCCATGTTGTCCGGGGTGATGCCGCCCACCGGCAGCAGCGCGAGCTCCTTGGGAAACACCGCGCGCCAGGCCTTGACCACCGCCGGGCCGAGTTGCTCGGCGGGAAACAGCTTGAGGCTGTCGGCGCCGGCGTCGAGGGCGGCGAAGCCTTCCGAAGGAGTGGCCACGCCTGGCGCGCTGACCAGGCCGGCGGCCTTGCTGGCGCGGATCACCGCCAGGTTGGCGTTGGGCGAGACGATCAGCCGGCCACCGGCGGCGTCCACCTCGGCCACCTGGGCTTCGGTGAGCACGGTGCCGGCGCCGATCAGGCAGTCTTCGTCCAGCTCGGCGGTCAGCCGACGGATGCTGTCGAAGGGCTGCTGCGAGTTGAGCGGAATCTCGATGACGCGAAAGCCGGCCTCATAGAGGGCGCGGCCGACCGCGACGATCTCGTCCGGGGTGACGCCGCGCAGGATGGCGATCAGCGGCAGGTCCTTGAGATAGGTATCAAGCATGGGAGCCTCCAGAGGTGGGGAGCAGGCCGGCGGCCTGGGCCAGGCGCCAGAGCCCGGCCCGGGTGGCCTGCTCCAGCAGGCGGACCTGGTGGATATCGAACAGCGCCAGGGCGTCGCGATAGCGCTGGCAGAGCGCCGCGTCGCCGATCAGCACCAGGGGTGGACAGGTGGTGCCGGCGAGGGCGGCGACCTGGCTACGCAGCTCTTCGCCGATCAGCAGGCCGGAGAGGTAGTCGAGGCTGTGCGCCGCGCCCAGCTCGCCGGCCAGCACCCGGCTGCGCACGGTGAAGAGGCGGCCGAACAGCCCCTCGGCGCCGGCATCGCGGGCGGTGACCAGGCCCAGGCGGAAGGCCTCGGCACTGGCGGCGGGCTCCGCTTCGCTGGCCGGACGCCCCAGGATGGAATGGTCGCGCAGCACGGCGAACAGCTCGCCGGTCATGTAGGTGGCGAAGTCGGTCAGGCGACCGTCACGCACCCGCACCCACTTGCTGTGGGTGCCGGGCAGTACCAGCAGGGCTGCGGCGGCCAGGTCCGGCTCCAGTTCGAGGGCGCCGAACACCTGGGTCTCCTCGCCACGCAGGACGTTGGGCAAGGCGCCACGCTGCATCACCCCAGGGACCAGATGGAGCTCGCCGCAACCCGTGTCCAGGCGCAACAGGCCGGCGGCCAGGCTGTGGACGTCGGCCGGGCAGTCGGCATAGGGCACCTCGCGCCAGCCGCCGCGACTGCCGACCATGCCGCAGGCGATGGCGGGCAGGTCCGGCTGGGCTTCGCGCCAGTCGCCCACCAGGGTGCGATAGGCCGCGGCGAAGTCACCATTCGGGACATGCATGATGCCCCAGGGCCGGCTGCGGGTTTCCAGCACGGCGCCCTGGGCGTCGAACAGCTGGGCCCGCAGGGACGAGGTGCCCCAGTCGAGGCCGATGAGGTGCGGGATGGCGGTCATGCAGGACTCCAGCCGAGTTCGCGGGAAATGGCCCGGGCGCAGGCACTGACCTCGGGCTGCAACTCGTGCAGCCGCGCCTCGGGCATGTAGGGAATGGCACTGGCCACGCTCAGGGCCGCGACGATGGCGCCGTCGGCGCCGCGGATGGGGGCGGCCACGCAACGGATGCCCAGTTCGTTCTCTTCCAGGTCCAGCGCATAGCCCTCGGCGGCGTAGCCGCGCAGCCGCGCGCGGTAGTCCGCCCACGGTAGGAAGTCCTCGCGCAGGCCGGGCTGGCCGGCTCGCCGCGCCATGCCTTCGCCATAGAGGGCTTCCCACTCGTTTTCGGCGAGATCCAGCATCAGCGCCTTGCCGACCCCGGTCAGCGCCAGCGGCATGCGCAGGCCGACGCGGGATCTCATCTCCAGGCCGCGACTGCCGGCCAGCTTGTCCAGATAGAGCACGTCGCCACCTTCGCGCACGCCGAGGTGCACGGTGTCGCCGCAGTGCTGCGCCAGGCGTTGCAGATGGGGACGGGCGACGGCGCTCAGCGGCAGCTGTTCGCGGGCCTGGTAGCCAAGGGCGATGAGATGGCTGCCGAGGATCAACCGCCCGCCATCGCTACGCAGATAGCCGGCCTGGCTCAGGGCGGCGACCAGGCGATGGGTGGTGCTGCGAGTGCAGCCGATGGCGGCGCCGACCTGGGCCAGGCTGTCGGCGCCAGCGGCCACGGCGTCGAGTACCGCGAGTCCGCGAAACAGCGCCTGGGCCCCGCTGGGCGCTTCGCCCTTGTTGGAATTGTTGTCGTTCATGGCCTTCACTCTAGAAGCCTCACCAGGAAATCTCAATATGTGACACACCATCCCATATTGTGGGATTAAAAGTAGATATGACAGCCTTGTCACATAGCTGCAATATTGGCGCTATCTAATGCACGGCACATTGCAAGGACTCGAGAGGCAGAGCGCTCCATGACGGGTAAATCCATCCTGATCGTCGACGATGAGGCCCCCATTCGCGAGATGATCGCCGTGGCCCTGGAAATGGCGGGCTATGAATGCCTGGAGGCGGACAACAGCAAGGACGCCCATGCCCTGATCGTCGACCGCAAGCCCGATCTCATCCTGCTCGACTGGATGCTGCCCGGCACCTCCGGCCTGGAACTGGCCCGCCGCCTCAAGCGCGACGAGCTGACCGACGCCATCCCCATCATCATGCTCACCGCCAAGGGCGACGAGGACAACAAGGTCCAGGGACTGGAAACCGGTGCCGACGACTACATCACCAAGCCCTTCTCGCCCCGCGAGCTGGTGGCGCGGTTGAAAGCCGTGCTGCGCCGCACCGGGCACTTGGAGAACGACGGTCCGCTGGAGGTCAACGGCCTGGTGCTGGACCCGGTCAGCCACCGGGTGACCATCGACGGCACGCCGGCCGAGATGGGACCCACCGAGTACCGCCTGCTGCAGTTCTTCATGACCCACCAGGAGCGTGCCTACACCCGCGGCCAGTTGCTCGACCAAGTGTGGGGCGGCAACGTCTACGTCGAGGAGCGTACCGTCGACGTACACATCCGCCGCCTGCGCAAGGCCCTCGGCGAGACCTACGAAAACCTGGTACAGACGGTGCGCGGCACCGGGTATCGCTTCTCCACCAAGCTCTGACCGCGCAGGCCACCGCCGCCGTGAACATCAACTGGCGCTCCCGCTTGGCCACCCAGCTGTCGATCGTGGTCGGCGGCTGCGCCCTGGCCGGCTGGCCCTTCGGCCATGTCGGCCTGGCGGTGGCGCTGGGACTGGCGGTATACCTCGCCATTACGCTGCGGCACCTGTTGCGCCTGCATGCCTGGCTGGCCAGCGAGGCAGCCGGCGAACCGCCCGAGGCCGAGGGGCTGTGGGGCGACGTGCTGGATCGCCTCTATCGCCGCCAGCGCCATGAGCTGCGCCAACGCGAGGAATTGCTCGCGGTCATCGGCCGGGCCCAGGCCTCCACCGAGGCCCTGCGCGACGCCATCATCCTGGTGGATCGCCATGGCAACCTGGAATGGTGGAACCGTGCCGCGGAGACGCTGCTGGGCCTGCGCCAGCCCCAGGATCTCGGCCAGCCCATCACCAACCTGGTGCGCCATCCGCGCTTCGCCGACTACTTCCTCGGCGGCGACTACGGCGAGCCGCTGGAACTGGCCTCGCCGCTCAACGACAACCAGTACCTGCACATCCTGGTCACCCGCTTCGGCGAAGGCGATCGCCTGCTGCTGGTGCGCGACGTGACCCGTGTCCACCAGTTGGAACAGATGCGCAAGGACTTCGTCGCCAACGTCTCCCACGAACTGCGCACCCCGCTGACGGTGATCACCGGCTACCTGGAAACCCTGCTGGACAACGCCGAGCACGCCACCCCGCGCTGGCGGCGGGCGCTGGGGCAGATGCAGCAACAGGCCGGGCGCATGCAGCACACCATCGACGACCTGCTGCTGCTGGCGCGCCTGGAAGCCACCGACTACCCCGCCGACAACCGCCCGGTGCCCCTGGAGCCGCTGCTCGGCTCCATCCTGCAGGACGGCCGGGCGCTGTCCGGCGCCGTCGGCCATCGCCTGAGCCTGGAGTGCGAGCCGGGCCTGGCGCTCCTGGGCAGCGAGACCGAATTGCGCAGCTGCTTCTCCAACCTGGTGTTCAACGCGGTCAAGTACAGCCCCGAGGGCGGCGAGGTGCGGGTGCGGGCCTGGCAGGACGCCGAGGGTGCCCACGTCGCCGTGCAGGACACCGGCCCCGGCATCGACGCCCGCCACCTGCCGCGGCTCACCGAGCGCTTCTATCGCATCGACGCCAGCCGCGCCTCCAGCACCGGCGGCACCGGGCTGGGCCTGGCCATCGTCAAGCACGTGCTGATCCGCCACCGCGGTGGCCTCGACATCCACAGCGTGCCCGGCGAGGGCAGTCGCTTCACCTGCCATTTCCAGCCCGAGCAGATCGCCCAACGCGCCGCCGCCTCGGCCTGAGTCAGCTCTCCGTGGCCGTGCTATCGTCCGGCCATCCCTGCCACGGTCTCGCCCCATGCCCCCCGCCCTGCGCCTGCTGCCGGTCCTGCTGCTCGCCCTGATCGGCGGCCTGCTGCTCGGCAGCCAGGCCTGGCACCGCGCCGAACAGGCGACCCTGGCCGAGGCCAGCCTGCTCGGCCAGGAGCAGTTGCGCCTGCACGCCAGCGGCCTGCAGACCCTGATCGACCGCTTTCGCGCCCTGCCGGCGGTGCTGGCCCAGGACCCCGAGCTGATCGCCGCCCTGACCACCGCGCCAGACGCCGCCGCCACCGAACGCCTGAATCTCAAGCTGGAGCGCCTGAACACGGCGGCGCAATCCTCGACCCTGGAGCTGTTGGATAGCACCGGCCTGGCCATCGGCGCCAGCAACTGGCGGCTGCCCACCAGCTACGTCGGCCACAACTACGCCTTCCGCCCCTATTTCCGCGAAACCCTCGCCGGTGGCAGCGGGCGCTTCTATGCCGTGGGGGTCACCACCGGCATCCCCGGCTATTTCCTCTCCCACGCCGTGCTGGACGCCCAGGGGCGCTTTCTCGGCGCGGTGGTGGTCAAGCTGGAGTTTCCCGCCATCGAGGCGCGCTGGGGCGAGCATCCCGAGATCCTGCTGATCAGCGATGCCCGCGGCGTGGTGTTCGCCGCCAATCGCCCGGCCTGGCGCTATCGCCTGCTGCGCGACCTGCTCCCGGCGGATCGCGCCGAACTGGCCGCCACCCGCCAATACGACCGGCGCCCGTTGCAGCCGCTGCCCTATCAAGAACGCACCCTCCTGGGCGACCAGCGCCGAGTGGCCCATATCGACGCGCCAGAGGGCCCGGCCGACTACCTCTGGGATAGCCTGCCGCTGCCCAGCGAGGGCTGGACCCTGCACCTGCTGCGGCCGACCCAGGACCTGCAGTCCGGTGGGCTGGGTGCGGCGCTGGCCGCCGTCTGTGTCTGGCTGCTGCTGGTCTGCGCCGGCCTGCTGTGGGCGCAAAGGCGACGGCTGCAACGCCTGCGCCAGCGCAGCCGGCTGGAACTGGAACGCCTGGTGGAAGCCCGCACCGCCGAATTGCGTACCGCCCAGGATGGCCTGGTGCAGGCCGCCAAGCTGGCTGCCCTGGGGCAGATGTCGGCGGCCCTGGTGCATGAACTCAACCAGCCACTCACCGCCCAGCGCATGCACCTGGCGAGTCTGCGCCTGTTGCTGGACCACGGCCGGCTGGACGAGGCCCGCGCCGCCCTGGAGCGTCTCGATGGCCTGTTCACCCGCATGAGCGGCCTCACCAGCCACCTCAAGACCTATGCGCGCAAGACCCCCGCCGGCCTGCGCGAAAGAGTCGACCTGGCGCGGGTGGTGGATCAGGCACTGGAATTGCTGGAAGCGCGCCGCAGCGAGGTGAACGTCGAACTGCTGCTGGAGCTCCCGCGCCCGGCCTGGCTGCTTGGCGATCCGATCCGCCTGGAACAGGTGCTGGTGAATCTGCTGCGCAACGCCCTGGACGCCGTGGCCGGACGGCCGATGCCAAGGGTCACGGTCAGCCTGAGGCGCGACGGCGACAGCTGGCAAGTGGACGTGGCGGACAACGGCGGTGGCATCGCCGAGGAGCACCTGGGGCAGGTGTTCGACCCTTTCTTCACCACCAAGCCGGTGGGCGAAGGTCTCGGCCTGGGGCTGGCAGTGTCCTCGGCCATCGTCCAGGCCCAGGGCGGCACCCTGACCGTCGCCAATGGCGTCGAGGGCGCCGTCTTCCGGTTGAGGCTGCCTGCCACGACCGAAGCGAGCTAACGCACGCAGAGGGTCACCAGCAGGGCAAAGCCCCAGCCCAGCACGCCGATTACCAGCAGGGTGGCGCCATCCCAGGCACCGCGCGTGGCATCCAGCAGCGGCAAGCCGACGCCGCCGATGAGGGCACCGGCCAGGATACCGGCGAGGATCTTGACCAGCGGCCAGTGGCTGTCGACCGACTCCTCGGGAGCGGCAGCAAGGGTCTCTTCTTCGGACATGGCAGGGTTCCGCCGGGGAATACAGAGCGCGACCCTAGCTAGGCAACCTGAAGCTGCGATGAAGCAGCGCTTCAGATTGCCTTCAGCTTGACCGCCAAGACTGCACCTCGCATTCCCCCGGAGAGGTCGCGATGCTCGACGTGACTTGGCAGTCCTCGCAAGGTTTTACCCTGGCCGATCGCAGCGGTTCGCTGCTGGCCCGCCTGGAGCCGCTCGAGGCGCCCGGCCGCCAGGCAACCGAGGCCTTCATCGGCGCCCGTTTCGCCCTGGAGCATGGCGCCCGCATCAGCCACTTCCTGCCGCTGCTGCTCGCCCTGCGCGATGCCGAAGGCGTGCTGCAGGCAGCGGTGGGCATCCGCCCCGCCCTCGACCAGCCGCTGTTTCTCGAACGCTATCTGCCGCAGCCGGTGGAGACCCACGTGGCGGCGGCGCTCGACCGGCCGATCAATCGCGCGGAGGTGGTGGAGGTCGGCAATCTGGCGGCGCTGGGTCCTGGCCAGGCGCGCCTGCTGATCGTCACCACCACCTGGCTGCTGGCCCGCAGCGGCCGGCGCTGGGTCACCTTCACCGGTCCCACCCGCCTGATCAACAGCTTTCATCGCCTCGGTCTGGCGCCCCAGGTACTGGGCGCGGCCGATCCGGCCTGCCTGGGCGACGAACGCGAGAGCTGGGGCTCCTACTACGCCAGCGCCCCCCAGGTCTGCGCCGGTGACATCCAGCAGGGTTACCGCCAACTGCTGCACGCCGGCATCTTCGCCCGCCTGGGCCTGCCTACCCTTACGGCGGAGAACTGCCATGTCGCCTGAAGCCAACCCCGTCGCCGCCTTCTTCGCCACCCTCGAAGCCCATGCCTGGGAGACCTTGCGCCCGGCGTTGGTCGGCAGCCGCGAGACCTGGAGCTACGCCCGGCTGCTACAGGAACTCAAGGCGCGCGCCGTCTGGCTGCGCGAGCACGGGGTGCAGCGCCTGGCACTGGATCTGCCCAACGGCCCGGAGCTGCTGGGCTGGGATCTGGCCGCCCTGCACGTCGGCATTCCCTGCGTGCTGCTGCCGGACTTCTTCAGCGCCGAGCAGCGCGCCCACGTACTACGGGACAGCGACGCCGACTTCTTGTTGGGCCGCGCCGAACGCAGCGCGGAGTGGACCGCCGCCGGCTTCACCGAGGCCGACGGCGCCTGGCGCCGGCCCATCGCCGAGTCCATCCCACTACCGGCCCGGACCGCCAAGCTCACCTACACCTCCGGCACCACCGGCACGCCCAAGGGCGTCTGCCTCAGGGCAGCGGCCCTGCTGCGGGTCGCGACCAACCTGGAGGGCGCCAGCCGCCCCTTGGCGCCGCGGCGTCATCAGGTGCTGCTGTCCCTAGGCATCCTGCTGGAGAACCTTGGCGTCTACGCCGCCCTGCTGGCCGGTGCCGAGGTGCTGGTCCTGGATGACGCCGACCAGGGCATCACCGGCTCCACCAGTATCGACTGGGCGCGCCTGGCCGGTTGTCTGCAGCAGCGCCAGCCGCACAGTCTGATCCTCATGCCGCAGCTGTTGCAGGGGCTGGTGGAACTGGGTGAGCGCGGTCTGCTGCGGCTGGACGAACTGAGCTTCGCCGCCGTCGGCGGAGCGCCGCTGAGCGAAGCCCTACAGACGCGCGCCGCCGCGCTCGACCTACCGGTGTTCCAGGGCTACGGCCTGTCGGAGTGCGCCTCGGTGGTGGCCCTCAATCGCCCTGACGCCAACCGCCCGGGCAGCGTCGGCCAGCCCCTGCCCCACGTCCGCCTGCGCCTGGCCGCCGACGGTGAGGTGCTGGTCGGCGGCGTCGATTTCGCCGGCTACCTGGGCGAGCCCGGCAGCGCCTCCGACGAGGTGGCCACCGGCGATCTCGGCGAATTCGACGCCGACGGCTACCTCTATCTGCGCGGGCGCAAGAAACACCAGTTCAGCCTGGCCTCTGGACGCAACGTCGATCCGGGCTGGATCGAGGCCGAGCTCACCCAGGGCGGCCCCATCGCCCAGGCCTATGTCCAGGGCGAAGGCGCCCGGCACCTGGTGGCGCTGCTCTGGCCGCGGCAGCCGGACCTGCCCGACAGTTTTCTCGCCGACCAGGTCGCCTGCCTCAACCGGCGCCTGCCCGACTACGCCCGCATCGGCGCCTGGCAGCGCCTCGCCGCACCCTTCACCCCCGCCAACGGCCTGCTCACCGCGACCGGACGCCTACGCCGCGACGCCATCCAGGCGCAATACGCGGCCCTGCTCTCGGATCTTCTGGAGGTATACCCATGAGTTTCTTCGCCACCCTGCAAGCCGCAACCGCCGCGGAACGCCAGGCGTTGTTCGAGGTGCCCATCATTCGCGCCGCCCTGAGCGGTGACGTCTCCCTGGAGAGCTATATCGCCTTCCTCGGCCAGGCCTTTTACCACGTGCGCCACACCGCGCCGCTGATGATGGCCTGCGGCGCCCGGCTGCCGGCACGCCTGGAATGGCTGCGCGGTGCGGTCTGCGAATACATCGAGGAGGAATACGGCCACGACCGGTGGATCCTCAACGACATCGCGGCCTGCGGCGGCGATGTCGAGGCGGTGCGTACCGGTCGCCCCGACCTGCCCATCGAGTTGATGGTCGCCTATCTCTACGACTTCATCGCCCGCGACAACCCGGTCGGGCTGTTCGGCATGGTCAACGTGCTCGAAGGCACCAGCATCGCCCTGGCCACCCAGGCCGCCGGTGCCATCCGCAGCGGCCTGGGTCTGCCGGCCACTGCCTTCAGCTACCTGGACTCCCACGGCAGCCTCGACCAGGAACACATGGCGACCTACCGCCAGCTGATGGATCGCCTGGACGACCCGACCGACCAGGCCGCGGTGATCCACGTCGCCAAGGTGGTCTATCGCCTCTACGCCGACATGTTCCGCAACTTGCCAGGAGCCGGTCAGCAGCCGGAGCAGCGCCATGCAGCTGCCTGATTGCCGCATCCTGCTCACCGGCGCCAGTGGCGGCATCGGCCTGCCGCTGGTGGAACAGCTCTGTACCGGCGGTGCCCAGGTCCTGGCGGTGGCGCGTGACACGGGCGCCCTGCAGCCCCTGGTCGAGCGCTTCGGCACGCGGTTGCGCCTGCAGGGCGCCGACCTCACCCAGCGCCCTGACCGCCAGGCGGTACTGGCCGAAGCCAGCCGCGGCCAGGGCGTCAACGTGTTGCTCAACGCGGCCGGCAGCAACAGCTTCGCCCTGCTCGAAGCCCTCGACGAAGACGCCATCGACGCCATGCTGGCGGTCAACATCGGCGCCGCCATCCAGCTGACCCGCCTGCTGCTGCCGCTGCTGCGGCGCCAGCCGCGCGCGGTGGTCGCCCACATCGGCTCCACCCTGGGCTCCATCGGCTATCCGGGCTATGCGCCCTATTGCGCCAGCAAGTTCGCCTTGCGCGGCTTCACCCAGGCGCTGCGCCGCGAGCTGGCCGATACCCGTATCCGGGTGCTCTACGTCGCCCCGCGCGCCACCCGCACGGCGATGAACAGCCCAGCCGCCATGGCCCTGAACCAGGCGCTCAAGAGTCCGGTGGACGAGCCTGCCGTGGTCGCCAGCGCAGTGATCCGCGCGCTGGTCGAGGACCGCCAGGAGCTCTACCTAGGCTGGCCGGAAAAGCTCTTCGTGCGCCTCAACGGCCTGCTGCCCGGCCTGGTGGATCGAGCGCTGCGCCGCCAGTTGCCGGTCATCCGGCGCTTCACCGATACCCCCCTCGTCCCGGAGAAACGTCCATGAAGTTCCCCCGCCAGGCCCTCGGCCTGCTGCTCACCGCCCTGCTCGCCAGCCCCTTCGCCCTGGCCGAGGACGCACAGCGACTGGCGCAGATCCAGCAGCGCTGGGCCGAGATCCAGTACCGCCTGCCGGCTGGCGAGAAGACCGCCGCCTTCGCGCAGCTGGCCGGACAGGCCCGCGCCTTCACCCAGGCCGAACCCCAGTCGGCGCCAGCCTGGATCTGGCAGGGCATCGTGCTCAGCAGCTGGGCCGGCGCCCAGGGCGGCCTCGGCGCCCTCGGCAAGGTCAAGGAAGCCCGGACCGACCTGGAACAGGCGCTCAAGCTCGATCCCAACGCCCTGCAGGGCTCGGCCTACACCAGTCTCGCCGCGCTCTACGACCGGGTACCCGGCTGGCCCATCGGCTTCGGCGACGCCAGCGAAGCCGACCGGCTGTTGCAGCAGGCACTCGCCCGCAACCCCAGCGGCATCGATACCCTATACTTCTGGGGCGACCACCTGTATCGCCAGAAGCGCTACGCCGAGGCGCGCACCGCCCTGCTCCAGGCGCAGCAGGCGGCGCCGCGCCCCGGCCGCGAACTGGCCGACCAGGGCCGGCAGGGCGAGATCGCGGCCCTGCTCAAGGACGTCGACCAAAAGCTGAACTGACGAGGGGCCCATGCGCGTCCTGCTCATCGAAGACGATCCCGACCTCGGCGCGGGCATCCGCTCCAGTCTGCGGGAAGAAGGCTATACCCTGGACTGGCTCAAGGATGGCGAAAGCGCCGTCCACGCCCTGCGCGAGGAAGGCTTCGACCTGGTGGTGCTCGACCTCGGGCTGCCGCGCCTGGACGGCATCCAGGTGCTGCGCCAGAGCAGGGCGAATGGTCTCACCACCCCGGTGCTGATCCTCACCGCCCGCGACGACACCGAAGACCGGGTCGCCGGCCTGGACGCCGGCGCCGACGACTACCTGGTCAAGCCCTTCGACATCAAGGAACTCAAGGCCCGCCTGCGCGCCCTGCTGCGCCGCCGCAACGGGCCCTCGCAGCTCCAGCTCGAAGGCGGTGGCATCCTCCTCGACCCGGCCACCCGCCGGGTCACCTTCGAAGGCCAACCGATCAACCTCACCCCGCGCGAATACCAGCTCCTGCACGAACTGCTGGCCAATCCCGGCAAGATCTTCAGCCGTGATCGCCTTATGGGCCTGCTCTACGGCTGGGACGAAGGCGTGGAGAGCAACACCCTGGAAGTCCACATCTACAACCTGCGCAAGAAACTGCGCGCCGACCTGATCCGCACCGTCCGGGGCATCGGCTATCGGCTCGAATGCCCATGACCTCCATCCGCCGCCGCACCGTCGGCCTGGTATTGACGCTACTCTTGATCGGCACCCTGCTGATCGCCCTCACCAACATTCACGACAGCCAGCGCGAGATCGGCGAGATCTACGACGCCCAGCTGGCGCAGAGCGCCCGCATCCTCCAGGGCATGCTGCGCGCCGCGCCCCGCGCCGAGGGCCGCCAGGCGCTGCACGAAAGCGTCACCGCGGCGCTCGCCGAAGCCACCGACAGCCCCTACGGCCATCGCTACGAGGCCAAGATGGCCTTCCAGGCCTGGAACGCCAGCGGGGCGCCGCTGATGCGTTCGCCCAACGCCCCGGCCTTCGCCCTGCCGACCACCCCCGGCTTCACCGAGCTGATCCTGGACGGCGAAGGCTGGTACGGCTTCCTGCTGCCCGATCCCGACCACGACCTGATGCTCTGGGTCGGCGAGCGCGACGAAGTACGTGCCGACCTGGTCCGCCGCATCCTGCGCCATACCCTCACCCCGCACCTGATCGGCCTGGTGCTGCTCTCGCTGCTGGCCTGGCTGGCGATCGGCTGGGGGCTGCGACCGCTGCGGCGCATGGCGGCGCTGATCCGCCACCGTGATCCGGAATCCCTGCAACCGCTACGCCTCGATCCGCTGCCGCGCGAACTCGAACCCATGCAGGCCGCGCTCAACCGCCTGCTCCTGCAGATCGAACAGCTGCTACAACGCGAGCGCCGGTTCATCGCCGATGCCGCCCATGAGCTGCGCACTCCGCTGGCAGTGCTGCGCCTGCACGCCCAGAACGCCCTGTCCGCGCAAACGGGCGGCGCTCGCGACGAAGCCTTGAAGTTCGTCGTCAGCGGCACCGATCGCCTGACCCGGGTGGTCAACCAGTTGCTGATCCTCGCCCGCCTGGAACCCCGGCCGAGCTGGAGCGACGAACAGCGCTTCGACCTGCGTACCGCCGTCGGCGCTACCCTTGAAGAGCTGGGGCCCTGGATTCTCGACAAGGGCTTCGACCTCAGCTTCGAGGCGCCGCCCACCCAGGCCCGGGTCCGGGGCGACAGCGCCATGCTCGGCATCGCCCTGCAGAACCTGCTGACCAACGCGGTCAACGTCTCGCCCCCCGGCGGTGAAATCCAGGTCCGCCTGGACGTCGGTGACGACTGGGCGGACATCCTCATCCTCGACCAGGGGCCTGGTATCCCCGCCACGGTACTGCCGCGGCTGTTCGAACGCTTCTACAGCAGCGGCGCGGCCAACGGCGCCGGCCTGGGCCTGTCCATCGTGCAGACCGTGGCCCAGCACCTGAACGGCCGTATCGAACTGGGCAACCAGCCGGACGGCGGCGCCTGCGCCCGCCTCGGCCTGCCGCTGCTGCCTGCCGCTGGCGCCTGAGCACTCGACCTGCACCCGCCGTTCCGGCAAGGTGATGGCCACGGGCGATAGGGGACAGCCATGGAACATCAGGTCTATCTGGTCGATGACGAAGCCAGCATCCGCGAAGCGGTGCGCCAGTGGCTGGAACTGTCCGGGCTGCAGGTGCGACTGTTCGCCCGCGCCGAGGACTGCCTGGCGGCGGTGACCCCGGACTTCGCCGGGGTAGTGGTCAGCGACGTGCGCATGCCCGGCATGGACGGCCTGGTCCTGCTGGAGCGCCTGCAGGCGCTGGATCGCGACCTGCCGGTGATCCTGCTCACCGCCCATGGCGATGTAGCCCTGGCGGTGACCGCCATGCGCCAGGGCGCCTACGACTTCCTGGAAAAGCCCTTCAGCCCCGAAGCCCTGCTGGGCGGTCTTGGCCGCGCCCTGGAGAAGCGCCGCCTGGTGCAGGAGAACCGCCAGCTGCATCGCCGCGCCGACGACCAGAGCGCCCTCGCCCGGCGCCTGCTGGGCGTCTCCCCCGGCATCGTCCGCCTGCGCCGGCAGATCCTCGACCTGGCGCCGACCCCGGTGAACGTCCTGCTGCGCGGCGAGACCGGCAGCGGCAAGGAACTGGTCGCCCGCTGCCTGCACGACTTCGGCCCGCGCGCCGGCAAGGCCTTCGTCGCCCTCAACTGCGCGGCCATTCCCGAGCAGCTGTTCGAGAGCGAGTTGTTCGGCCACGAGAGCGGTGCCTTCACCGGTGCCCAGGGCAAGCGCATCGGCAAGCTGGAATACGCCAATGGCGGCACCCTGTTCCTCGACGAGATCGAGAGCATGCCCCTGGCGCAGCAGGTCAAGCTGCTCAGGGTGCTGCAGGAGCAACGCCTGGAACGGCTGGGCTCCAACCAGAGTATCGCCCTGGACCTGCGCATCGTTGCCGCGACCAAGCCGGACCTGCTCGAAGAAGCCCGTGCCGGGCGCTTCCGCGAAGACCTGGCCTACCGCCTCAATGTCGCCGAACTGCAGCTGCCACCACTGCGCGCCCGGCGCGAAGACATCCCGCTGCTGTTCGACCACTTCCTCGTCGAGGCCGGCGCCCGCCTGGGCCGTCCGGCCGCACCGCCCAGCGCGGCGCGATTGGCCCAGCTGCTCGGCCACGGCTGGCCAGGCAACGTCCGCGAACTGGCCAATGCCGCCGAGCGCGAAGTCCTCGGCCTGGGCGCCCCCGCCAGCGCGGCCCCCAGCCATTCCCTGGCCGACCAGTTGGAAGCCTTCGAGGCCCAGTGCCTGCGCGCCGCCCTGGCCCGCCACGGCGGCGAGATCAAGGCGGTGATGGACGAGCTGCAACTGCCGCGGCGCACCCTCAACGAGAAGATGCAACGCCATGGCCTGATCCGCGCCGACTTCCTCGACGGCCCCGAGGGCGACTGACCCGCGATAGGCGGAAATCCGCTTATCGATGTAGTCGACCTGGCGGACTTCCGCCTATCCAATCACCGCAAATCCAGCCAGGACGCCCCTTCGCGGCTTGGCACGCCCGCTGCAATAGCCCTTGTCGACGCCTCGAGCGCACCAATAACAACGACAAGAGGACTACCCTGTGGATAGCACCGCTACCCTCACGACCGGCCAGGCCGCGCCCAAGACCACCTCGCAACGCATCAAGTCCATCTTCAGCGGTTCCGTCGGCAACCTGGTCGAATGGTTCGACTGGTACGTCTACGCAGCCTTCTCGCTGTATTTCGCCAAGGCCTTCTTCCCCCAGGGCGACCAGACCGCCCAGCTGCTCAACGTCGCCGCCATCTTCGCCGTGGGTTTCCTCATGCGCCCCATCGGCGGCTGGCTGATGGGCCTCTACGCCGACAAGGCCGGACGCAAGGCCGCGCTGATGGTCTCGGTGGTCATGATGTGCGCCGGCTCCCTGATCATCGCCCTCACCCCCAGCTACGCCACCATCGGCGTCGCCGCGCCGGTCATGCTGGTGCTGGCGCGCCTGCTGCAGGGCCTCTCCGTGGGCGGTGAGTACGGCACCTCCGCCACCTACCTGAGCGAGATGGCCACCAAGGAAAGCCGCGGCTTCTACTCCAGCTTCCAGTACGTGACCCTGATCTCCGGTCAGCTGCTGGCCCTGGCCACCCTGATCGTGCTGCAGCAGACCCTCACCGTCGAGCAGCTGGAAAGCTGGGGCTGGCGCATCCCCTTCGTCATCGGCGCCGCCTGCGCCGTGACCGCCCTCTACCTGCGCCGCGGCATGGAAGAGACCAGCTCCTTCACCAAGGCCGAGAAGCCCAAGGAATCCCTGATGCGCACCCTGGCGCGGCATCCCAAGGAGCTCTTCACCGTGGTCGGCCTGACCATGGGCGGCACCCTGGCCTTCTACACCTACACCACCTACATGCAGAAGTACCTGGTCAACTCGGTGGGCATGAGCAAGACCGACGCCACCTCCATCTCGGCGGCCACCCTGTTCATCTTCATGCTGCTGCAGCCCGTCGTCGGCGCCCTCTCCGACAAGATCGGCCGCCGTCCGGTGCTGATCGCCTTCGGCGTGCTGGGTACCCTGTTCACCTATCCGATCCTGACCGCCCTGGGCAGCGTCACCACCTGGTGGGGCGCCTTCTGGCTGATCATGGCGGCGCTGGTGATCGTCAGCTTCTACACCTCGATCAACGCCGTGGTGAAGGCCGAACTGTTCCCCACCGAGATCCGCGCCCTCGGCGTCGGCCTGCCCTACGCCCTGACCGTGTCCATCTTCGGCGGCACCGCCGAGTACGTGGCCCTGTGGTTCAAGAGCATCGGCCTGGAGAGCGGCTACTACTGGTACGTGACCGGCTGCATCGCCTGCTCGCTGCTGGTCTACGTCTTCATGAAGGATACCCGCGACCACTCGCGCATCGTCCACGAATAACCGCTCGTCCCGGGGTGCGGGCCTCTCGGTCGCAAGATTCGTCCGTCCGGCCCGCCCCTCTTTGCCTGGGCTTTCCGGCGCGCCATGGTAGCGCCACCGGCAGCCGTCGCATCGGCCGTTCTTCCCGGCCAATGTGGCGAGTTCGCCCCCTCCTCCCAAGCCCCGGTTACACACTCATGGAAATCGACTACGGTCCCAGCTACGCCAAACTGGGTCTCCAGTTCCAATACCAGTGGAGCACCCTACTGCGCGATGCCCTGAAAAAACACGGCATCACCGACGCCCAGGCCAAGGCCATCTGCGGCGACTTCGCCTTCGACCTCTCCAAGCTCATCGACGAAGCCGAGATCAAGGCCGACGGCCTCTCCTATCGCCCGGTGATCGCCTTCACCGAGGACGAGGAAACCCTGCTGGTGCAGTCGGCCGAGTTCGACTATCACGAAGCGGCCTATGCCACTGCCGCGGCGGCGTTCGACAAGAAGTAAGCCGCCCAGGGCCTGGCGTGCGCCCTCACCCCAACCCTCTCCCAAAGGGAGAGGGGGCGGTCTGGAGCGGTGGCGGGCTTCTTCTCCAGGAGCAAGCACCGCCAGCGTTTTTGAAGTCACTGCGCTAGCGGTTTGTCGGCCATAGCGTCAGAAGACACTCCATAGCCCCCTTCGCTCAGTACCCCGCCCTCTCCCCAAGCCTCTCCCAAGGGAGAGGGGGTTGTCTGGAGCGGCGGTGGCTCTCTTCGCCAGAGGCAGGCACCGCCAGCGTTTTTGAAGTCGCTGCTCTAGCGGTTTGTCGGCCATAGCGTCAGAAGACATTCCAATAGCCCCCTCTTCGTTCAGTACCGCTCCCTGCCGAGCGCTACCTCCACACACAAACGCTCAAAACTGCGTCCCAGGGCTCTCGCCAAACGCAGAACACCCGGCAATACTCAAAAAATCACCTCTCGCTCCATACCGCCCTCTCTCCCTCCGGGAGAGGGTTGGGGTGAGGGTAAGCCCAAACCAAGAATCTCAAGGGAACGGATTCCCATGCCCCTCATCACCCACGCCCGCAGCCTGCGTCGCAACCAAACCGACGCCGAACGCGCCCTCTGGCAGCACCTGCGCGGCAAGCGTTTCCAAGGATTCAAATTCCGTCGCCAGCATCCATATGGCCGTTACATCCTGGATTTCGTCTGCCTGGAAGCGCGTCTGGTAGTCGAACTGGATGGTGGCCAGCACCAGGACAGCCCAGCCGACCGCGAGCGTGATGTCTGGCTAGGTGCTCAGGACTTTCAGACGCTGCGCTTCTGGAACCACGGGGTCCTGACCCAGCCAGAGGCCGTACTCGAACGTCTCTGCGCCGCCCTCAGCCCGGCTTGACCTTGGGCTTGCGCGCCCGCGTCGGCGCGCTGCCCGACTTCGCCTTGGCCTTGCTCCCACCCGTACGCCGCTTCTTCTTCCAGGGCGCGCCCTTGCCTGCGGGCGGCGGACCGCTGATGGTCAGGGTCAGGCCCAGGCAGCGCTCCACCTGCTTGCCCATCCAGGCCGATTGCTTGGCGACGAACTCGGCCAGACTGAGTTCGCCCTCCTGCACCCGATCCAGCGCCTGCTCCCAGAGCGCCGTGGTGCCCGGGTCGGCGATGGCCCGTGGTACGGCATCGATCAGACCGAAGGCCGCGGGCGTCGCCGCCAGGGCCTTGCCCTGCTTGATCAGGTAGCCACGATCCAGCAGGCCCTGGATGATGCTGGCGCGGGTCGCCTCGGTGCCGATGCCGGTGGTGTCCTTGAGCTTCTGCTTGAGCGCCGGGTCTTCCACCAGCTTGGCGACGTTCTTCATCGCCTTGATCAGATCGCCCTCGGTGAAGGGCTTGGGCGGCTGGGTCAGCTGATCCTTGCAACGCACCTCGACCACCGGATAGTGCTCGCCCTCGCGCAAGCCGGGCAGCGCCTGGGCCGGCGGCGCCTCGCGCCCCTTGGCCGGGGTCAGGGCTTCGGGCAGGGCGCGGCGCCAGCCCGGCTCCACCAGGCACTTGCCGGTGGCCCGCAAGCGCTCGCCGCCGGCCTCGAAGTCGGCCTGGGTACGGTCGAATTCGTGCTGCGGCAGGAACTGCGCCAGGTAGCGGGCGCGGATCAGGCCGTAGACGCTACGTTCCTGGGAGTTCAATCGGTCCAGGTCGCGGGTCGCCAGGGTCGGGATGATGCCGTGGTGGGCGCTGACCTTGGCGTCGTTCCAGGCCCGCGAGCGACGACTGGCGTCCAGATGGTCGCGCAGGGGGGCGAGACTGCTGTCGGCGCCCAGCAAGGCCGCCAGCAGCGCCGGCGCCTCGGCGTGCTGGGACAGCGGCAGGTAGCCGCAATCACTGCGCGGATAGGTGATCAGCTTGTGGGTTTCGTAGAGCGCCTGGGCCACGTCCAGGGTCCGCTGGGCGCCCAGGTTCAGCCGCTTGGAGCAGACCTCCTGCAGGGTACCCAGGTCGAAAGGCAAGGGCGCCGCCTCGCAGATGCGTTCGGTCTTGAGCTTCACCAGTCGCGCCTGGCCGGCCGCTTCGATGGCCTTCGCCGCCGCCTGGGCCACCTCGGGCTTGAGGCAGCGCCCCTGGTCATCGCAGACGGCCTCCGGTGGCTGCCACTGGGCCTGGAAACGAGTGCCCGAGGCGTCCAGGGTCGCCTCCACGGTCCAGAAGGGCACCGGCACGAAGGCGGCGATGGCGCGGTCGCGGTCCACCACCAGGCGCAGGGTCGGGGTCTGCACCCGCCCGACCGAGAGCACGCCCTGATAGCCCGAGCGGCGCCCCAGCAGGGTGAACAGCCGACTCATGTTCATGCCGATCAGCCAGTCGGCGCGCGAGCGCCCCAGCGCGGACTGATAGAGGCCGTAGGTCTCGGCGCCGGGCTTGAGCGCGGCCAGGGCGCGGCGGATGGAGACGTCGTCCAGCGCCGACAGCCACAGCCGGCGGACGGGTCCACGATAGCGGCAGTGCTCCACCAGCTCGCGGGCGATCATCTCGCCCTCGCGGTCGGCGTCGGTGGCGATCACCAGTTCGCTGGCCTCGCCGAGCAGGCGCTTGACCGCCTTGAACTGGCTGCCAGTGGTTTTCTTCACCTGCAATTTCCACTGCGCAGGGACGATGGGCAGGTCGTCCAGCGACCAGCGTTTGTAGCGGTCGTCATAGGCGTCCGGTGGCGCCGTTTCCAGGAGATGGCCGATGCACCAGGTGACGGTCACGCCCTGCCCCAGCAGGCAGCCATCGCCACGCCGAGTGGCGCCGAGGACGCGGGCGATGTCCTTGGCCTGGGAGGGTTTTTCGCAGAGATACAGCTGCATGGCGAGCGTCGCGCAACGGGGGATGGCGACAGGATGCAAAGCCGCAACGGCCAGCGCAAGGACTAATCTGTATATCCGTACAGAAAGCCGCCTTTGCGCAAATTCGTTCAGCAGGCCACAGCGCGCTCAGGACGTGGATCACAGCTTGAATGGCGACGGCTCAGGACGCGGAATCTTGCCGCTGCTGGGCAGTCCTTGGGCTACGGCACTTTCGCCGTCTTTAGCCGAGCTCTGGGAGGCGTCAATGAATACTGTAGCTATGGACCGCGCCAAGGCCGAGAGCACCGGCGCCGGAAATATCGTGGACACCGCCAGCAGCCAGGCGCTGCGGGCCGCCATCGGCACCATGCGGCGTACCACCAGCCAGGTGCAACGTATCAACGATCAACTCTGGGAAGTCTGGCCGGATGGCCGGCGCAAGCTGCTGTTGCGCTGAGAGCCTGTCCAAAGACTGCTGCGCGTCGGCCAAACGGCGTTGAACAGGCCGACGGATCGCTCCTTTACCGCTCGTAAACCCGGGCGCGAATCCGATCCGCCTGCCTGGATGTTTTCACGGGGCCGCACAGGCCCTGTTTGGCCCTAGCCTGCGAGCCGTTGCCCAGGCTCTGGAGCGTCGACCCATCGCCTCAGACCGCTGTCGAGGCGTCGAGTCCCGCCAGATAGGTCGCCGCCTCGGCCTGCAGCCAGGCGCCGAAGCGCTCCTGCTTTTCCGCCGACTCCGCCCGCTCCGGCCAGACCAGCCAGTAGGCGTAGGGATAGGGCGCCACCACCGGGCTGAGCTGGACCAGCCGTCCCTCCTCCAGCGCGGTTTGCACCAGGCTGCGTCTTTCCAGTGCCAGAATCTGCCCGAGGCGTAGCGCCTCCAGCACCAGGTTGGAGTCGTTCACGCTGATGGCGCAACTGGGCATGGCCTCCCCCACACCGGCCGCTTCGCCCCAGTGCCGCCAGGTTTCCTCGGTGTGCATCAGCGGCTGCGCCAGGGCCTCGTCCAGGGTACGGGGCAGGTGCCCGCCGTTGTACCCGGGCGCCGCAACCAGCAGGACGTCGTCCTGGAACAGCCGTTGCGCCGTCAGGCCATCCCACTGTCCCTCGCCCATGCGTACCCCGATGTCCACCATGCCCTGGCGCAGGTCCTGGAAATCCATGCTGGTCTGGATGCGGATACGGTACTCCGGATACCGGGCGCGAAAACGCGGTAGCCGCGGCAACAGCCAATGAGCGGCGAAGGAAGGGAAGGTAGCGACTACCAGCTCGTTGCGCCGTGGTCGAGCCTGCAGCCGACGGGTCGCCTCGCCCAGCTCGGCGAGCAATTGCCGCACCTGTTCGGCATAGACGCGCCCGTCGCCAGTGACCTCGATGCCGCGCCCCTGGCGCTCGAACAGCACCATGCCCAGTTGATGCTCCAGCCCCTTCACCTGCTGGCTGACCGCCGCGTGGGTCAGGTGCAATTCGTTAGCGGCGCGGGTCACGCTGCTCAGCCGGGCCACGGCCTCGAAACAGCGCAGGGCATTCAGCGGCGGCACTCGTGACATGTAAGCTTTCCTTAACGATCCAGTCAGTTTTTCTCGCTGGAAACAGCTTCATCGAATCCTTAATGTCTTGTCCAGAGCGACATTCGCTGTAAAACAAGTCGGCTGGATGACGTTCCACGTGAAACAGGATTCACCCTTTCTGACAGGATGCTCTCATGCAACTCATCGGCATGCTCGACTCGCCCTACGTCCGGCGGGTCGCGATCTCCCTTCGCCTGCTGGTGCTGCCTTTCGAACTGCGCCAGTTGTCGGTCTTCCGCGATGTCGAACGGTTTCGCAGCTTCAATCCGGTGATCAAGGCGCCAACCCTCATCTGCCTGGATGGCCAGCGGCTGATGGATTCATCGCTGATCCTGGACTATGCCCAGCATCTCGCCTGCGGCAGCCGGCAGTTGCTGCCCAATGGCCACGCCGCCCGAGCGACCGCCCTGGGCCGTAGCGGCCTGGCGCTGGCGCTGTGCGAAAAGGCGGTGCAATTGGTGTACGAACGCGACCTGCGCCCGGAAGAGAAGCGCCACGAGCCCTGGCGGCAGCGGGTGGAGGGTCAGCTGAGAGCGGCCTGTGGCGCCCTGGACAAGGCCTGGCTGGGCCCGCGCCCGCCGCTGGGGGAAGACAGCATCGGCCAGGACGCCATCGACACGGCAGTGGCCTGGACCTTCCTGCACCATGCCCTGCCCGGGCTGATCGAACCGCGTAATTATCCAACGCTGGAGGCGCTTGCCGCCGAGGCGGAGGCCTTGTCGGTATTTCGGGATTATCCGGCGGTGTGACGGCAAAAGCATCGCGGCCATGGGCCGCTCCTACGGGCCCCTGTAGGAGCTGCCCATGGCCGCGATGCTCTTGGCGACTATTTACCCGCGGTAATAGCGCTGCGGCACGAAGGGTGTCTTGGCGACCTTGACCGGCACCTGCTTGCCACGCACCACGGCGAACAGCTCGGTATCGAGGACGGCGAAGGCGCTGTCGACGTAGCCCATGGCCACCGGCGCACCCAGGGTCGGGCCGAAGCCGCCACTGGTGACCCGGCCGATGCTGGCGCCGTTGGCATCCACCAGTTCCGCGCCCTCCCGCACCGGTACGCGCTCCTGCACCAGCAGACCGACGCGCTTGCGGCTCACGCCGTCGCGCTGCTCGGCGAAGATGCGCTCGGCACCGGGGAAACCGCCGGCGCGGCCGTTGCCTTCACGCCGCACCTTGGACAGCGCCCAGCCGAGGTTGGCCATCACCGGCGTGGTGCCGGCGTCCATGTCGTGGCCATAGAGGCACAGACCGGCTTCCAAGCGCAGGGAGTCACGGGCGCCCAGGCCGATGGCCTCGACTTCCGGCTCGGCCAGCAGGCGGCGGGCCAGGGCCTCGGCGGCCGCGCTGGGCACCGAGATCTCGTAGCCATCTTCACCGGTATAGCCGCTGCGGCTGACGATGCAGGGCTGGTCCAGCAGCTTCACGCGGCGCACCTGCATGAAGGTCATCTCGGCCACTTCCGGCGCCAGGCGCGCGAGCACCGCGGCGGCGGCGGGCCCTTGCAGCGCCAGCAGGGCGCGATCGAACTGCGGCAGCACCTGGCAGCGATCGCCCAGGTGCTTTTCCAGGTGGGCGAGGTCGGCTTCCTTGCAGGCGGCGTTGACCACCAGGTAAAGGCAGTCACCCAGGTTGGCGACCATGAGGTCGTCGAGGATGCCGCCGTTGTCGTCGGTCAGCAGGGCGTAGCGCTGCATGCCGCTGGGCAGGTCGATGATGTCGACCGGAACCAGGGTCTCCAGGGCTTCGGCGGCGGCGTCGCCTTCGAGCAGCACCTGCCCCATGTGGGAAACGTCGAACAGCCCGGCCTGGGCGCGGGTGTGCTGGTGCTCCTTGAGCACGCCGAGCGGGTATTGCACCGGCATCTCGTAGCCGGCGAAGGGCACCATGCGGGCGCCGAGTTCCAGGTGCAGGGCGTGCAGCGAAGTCTTGAGCAGGGACATGGTGGGGCTCCTGTCGGGTGGCGGCTGTCGCGCTCCTGGCAGGAGGAGCGCGACAGCGCTGGGCTGTTGGGTCGCAACTTTGGGTGATTCGGGTCATCCCTCACCCCGGCCCTCTCCCAGGGGGAGAGGGGAAGAGCGGCTCTGCTCCCCTCTCCCTCCGGGAGAGGGACCGCGGGTGAGGGTCAGGCCTCCCCGTAGGCTTCGATCGGCGGGCAGGAGCAGACCAGGTTGCGATCGCCGTAGACGTTGTCGATGCGCGCCACCGGCGGCCAGTACTTGCCATCCACCAGGCTGGGCAGCGGGAAGACCGCCTGCTCGCGGCTGTAGGGGTGGGTCCACTCCCCGGCCAGTTCGCGGGCGGTATGCGGCGCGTTCTTCAGCGGATTGTCCTGGGGGTCCAGGGTGCCGGCTTCCAGGGCGCGGATCTCGTCACGGATGGCGATCATGGCGTCGCAGAAGCGATCCAGCTCGGCCTTCGACTCGCTTTCGGTGGGCTCGATCATCAGGGTGCCGGCCACTGGGAAGGACATGGTCGGGGCATGGAAGCCGAAGTCGATCAGGCGCTTGGCCACGTCGTCCACGGTCACGCCGCTGCTGTCCTTGAGCGGGCGCAGGTCGAGGATGCACTCATGGGCCACCAGGCCACCGGTACCGCTGTAGAGCACCGGGTAGTGCTCTTCCAGCCGGCGGGCGATGTAGTTGGCGCTGAGGATGGCGATCTGCGAGGCGCGGGTCAGACCGGCGCTGCCCATCATCTTCAGGTACATCCAGGAGATCGGCAGGATGCTGGCGCTGCCGTAGGGCGCCGCGCAGACCGCGCCCTCCTTGCGTTTCAGCCGGGCATGGCCGGGCAGGAAGGGTGCCAGGTGCGCCTTGACGCCGATGGGGCCGACGCCCGGACCGCCGCCGCCGTGGGGAATGCAGAAGGTCTTGTGCAGGTTGAGGTGGGAGACGTCGCCGCCGAACTGGCCCGGGGCGCAGAGACCGACCATGGCGTTCATGTTGGCGCCGTCGATATAAACCTGGCCACCGTGGTCATGGACGACCTGGCAGATCTCGCGGATGGCCTCTTCGAACACCCCGTGGGTGGACGGGTAGGTGATCATCAGCGCGGCCAGGCGGTCGCTGTGCTGCTCGGCCTTGGCGCGCAGGTCGTCGAGGTCGACGTTGCCGCGCTTGTCGCAGGCCACAACCACCACGCGCATGTCGACCATGCTCGCGGTGGCCGGGTTGGTGCCGTGGGCCGACGCCGGGATCAGGCAGACGTCGCGTTCACCCTGGCCACGGCTCGCGTGATAGGCACGGATGGCCAGGAGGCCCGCGTACTCGCCCTGGGAGCCGGCGTTGGGCTGCAGGGAGACGGCGTCATAGCCGGTGGCGGCGCAGAGCATAGCCTCCAGCTCGGTGGTGAGCTGGGCATAGCCCTGGGCCTGGTCGGCCGGGGCGAAGGGGTGGATACCGCCGAACTCAGCCCAGGTGACCGGGATCATCTCGCTGGCGGCGTTGAGCTTCATGGTGCAGGAACCCAGCGGGATCATGGTGCGATCCAGCGCCAGGTCCTTGTCCGCCAGCTTGCGCAGGTAGCGCATCAGCTCGGTCTCCGAGCGATGGCTGGCGAACACCGGGTGGGTCAGGAAGGCCGACTGGCGCCGCAGCGCCGCGGGCAGTTCCACGCCCTGGGCATCGCCCAGCTCGGCGACCTGGGGCGCGGCCTTGCCGTCCGCCAAGATCTCCAGCAGCGCCTGGACGTCGGCCAGGGTGCTGGTCTCGTCCAGGGACACGCCCAGGGCCTCGGCGCTGACGTCGCGCAGGTTGTAGCCTCGGGTACGGGCGGTCTCGTGCAGGGCGGCGGTGCGTTCGCCGAACACCAGGGTCAGGGTGTCGAAGGCGGTGTGCTGGGTTTCATGGCCCAGGCGCTGCAGGCCGGCGGCCAGCAGGCTGGTGAGGCGCTGCACCCGGGTGGCGATACGGGTCAGGCCTTCGGGACCGTGGTAGACCGCGTACATGCTGGCGATGTTGGCCAGCAGGACCTGGGCGGTGCAGATGTTGCTGGTGGCCTTCTCGCGACGGATATGCTGCTCGCGGGTCTGCAAGGCCAGGCGATAGGCCGGGTTGCCGTGGCGGTCGATGGAGACGCCGACGACGCGACCGGGCATGTCGCGCTTGTACTTGTCTTGCGTCGCGAAGTACGCCGCGTGCGGGCCGCCGAAACCGAGCGGTACGCCGAAGCGCTGGGCGGTGCCGATGGCGACGTCCGCGCCCAGTTCACCGGGCGGGGTGAGCAGGGTCAGGGCCAGCAGGTCGGCGGCCATGGCCACCAGGGCACCGGCGGCCTGGAAGGCCTGGATGCTCTCGCGGTAGTCACGGATCTCGCCGGTGGTCATCGGATACTGGAACAGCGCGCCGAAGAAGCGGCCGTGGTCCTCGAGCTCGGTTTCCACGCCCACCACCACCTCGATGCCCAGCGGCTCGGCGCGGGTACGCAGCACGTCCAGGGTCTGCGGATGGCAGTGCACGGAGGCGAAGAAGGCAGTGGCCTTGTTCTTCGCCAGGCGCTTGCAGAAGGTCATGGCCTCGGCGGCGGCCGTGCCCTCGTCCAGCAGCGAGGCGTTGGCCACTGGCATGCCGGTGAGGTCGCCGATCAGTGTCTGGAAATTGAGCAGGGCCTCCAGACGACCCTGGGAGATCTCCGGCTGGTAGGGGGTGTAGGCGGTGTACCAGGCCGGATTTTCCAGCAGGTTGCGCAGGATCGGCGCCGGGGTGTGGGTGTTGTAGTAGCCCTGGCCGATCAGGCTCTTGAGCAGGCGGTTCTTGCCGGCGATGGCGCGCAGCTCGGCCAGGGCGTCGGCTTCGGAGAGGCCGGCGGGCAGGTCCAGCACGCTGGTGCCCTTGATGCTCTCGGGGATCACCTGGGCGGTCATGGCGTCCAGGGATTCGTAGCCGAGCAGGTTCAGCATGGCGATCTCGTCCAGCTCGCGCGGACCGATGTGGCGCGGGACGAATTCGTCGGCGGTGCTGAAGGTGTCGTGCAGCGACATGGCGGTCTTACCCCTTGATCAGTTGCTGATAGGCGGCTTCGTCGAGCAGGGCGGCGAAGGCTTCGGCATTGGCGGGCTGGAAACGGAAGAACCAGCCGGCATTCAGCGGATCGCTGTTGATGGTCTCGGGCGCCTCGTTGAGCGCCTCGTTGACCGCCAGTACCTCGCCGTCCAGCGGCATGGTGATGTTGCTGGCGGCCTTGACCGATTCCAGCACCGCCACCTCATCGCCTTGGGCGTAGCTGCGCAGTTCCGGCAGTTGCACGAAGACCAGGTCGCCGAGCGAGTCCTGAGCATAGTCGGTGATGCCGACGGTGATGCCGCCATCGGCTTCCTGACGCAGCCATTCGTGTTCTTCGGTGTAGCGCAGACCCATTGCAGACTCCTGCGGACGTTCGTCCCGGTGGATAGATGGGAGTGACCTGTGCAAGGCCAATGCCAGACGCGAAAGCCTGGGTTTTCAAGGCTTTGGTCTGCACACCGCTGCCTGGTCGTAGCGAAAACGTTACGATTGGACAGGATGCCACTCTTCTGCGTAACGATTTTCGAACGCCGTATCCAATTCGATACAGATATAGCGCTGCTCCTGGGTCCGACAGCCAAGCTGCACGATCCAGACGGACTGGCTGTCAGAGCCTGTTCATAATCTCGCGAGCTAGAGCCAAACCAGGCGCAACGACCAACGGCTGGCCCGTAGGGTGAGCGCCAGCGAATCAAATGGCTGAGGAAGCGGATCGGGACCCGCGCTCGAGTTTACGAGTGGTAAATGAGCATTGCGACGGGGCCGCCCAGGCCGGGCTGGCGACCCAGGCCATTTTCAACGCGGTTTGGCCGACGCGCAGTAGATTTTGAACAGGCTCTCAGTCGAGGATGAAATGCGGCAGGAAGCGCGAGCTGTCCTGGGTGATCAGCGAACGATCCTCGCGGATACCCAGGCCGCAGGCGCGGTCACCCACCACCCAGCTGCCCAGTACCGGGTAGTGACCGTCGAAGCAAGGTAGCGGCTGGCAGGCCTGGCGAATGGTCGCTCCGCCATAGGGACCGGCCACCGCGGCCCGACGACCATCGGCGGCGTGCAGGCTGACGTTGGCACCCTCGCGGGAGAACAGCGGCTTGCGCACCCAGCCCGGCGCCAGGTGCGCACCGGGGCGGGCGTCGAAATAGGTCGGCAACAGGTTGGGATGCCCCGGATGCTGCTCCCAGAGTAGCGCCAGGATGCCCTTGTTGCTCAGCAGCGCCTTCCACGGTGGCTCGACGAAGCGGGTACCACTGGCCGGAATGGCCGCGCCAAAGGGATCTTCCAGCAACTGTTCCCAGGGATAGAGCTTGAACAGGCTGAAGATCGAATGGCCGTTGAGGTCGACGAAGGTGCCCGAGCGTTCCAGGCCGATGTCCTCGATGGCCAGGAAACGGGTATCCAGGCCGGCCTGGACGGCGCAGTCGCGCAGGTAGTCGACGGTACCGCGGTCCTCCAGGGAGTCGCGCACCGCGGCCAGGTACAGCGGCTGCGGCACGCCCAGTTCCGCCAAGGTCTCGATCAGCCGCTCCTGGATCAGGTTGTACTGGTCGGCGGCGGGCGGCAGGGCTCCGCGTTCACGCTGCTGCTCCAGCCATAGCCACTGGAAATAGGCCGCTTCGTAGAGCGAGGTAGGGGTGTCGTAGTTGAGTTCGAACAGCTTGGCCGGCCCCTGGCCGCTGTAGCAGAAATCCATGCGGCCATAGAGCGAGGGCTCGCGCCGGCGCCAGCTGATGCGTAGGTGCTCCCAGAAGAAGCGTGGGATCTGCAGCCGCTCCAGCAGCTCTTCACGCTCGACGATGAGATCCACCAAGGCCAGGCACAGCTCGTGCAACTCGGCGGTGGGCGCCTCGAGGTCGTCCTCGATCTGCCGCAGGCTGAAGCGATAGGCGGCGGTCTCGTCCCAGTAGGGTTCGCCGTCGAAGGTATGGAAGGCGAAGCCCAGAGCTTCGGCCTGCGGGCGCCAGTCGGGACGTTCGGTGAGGGAGACGCGTTGCATGGCTAGCCTCCTTGGGAGCAGAGCGCCGAGGCCTTGAGCCCGAAACCACCACGTTGAACGGAGGGAGCCGGCCTGATCCGGGTCAAGGCGGTGCTGACGAGCAGTGGCCCGGAGCGGCGCCCGACATATTCGTTGCAGTTGCTGCGCAAATGGTCGTCACCCAGCGCCTGGTAAAGCGGCGCGCTGGGGAAACGCTGCTCCAGCCATTCCAGCCGTTGCCCCTGAGAACCGGTAGTGGTGACCGGCACCGTGCCCAGCAGATAACCAGAGATCGGCGGGGCGTAGGCGCTGAACGTTTGATCGACCGCCTGACAGCGACCGATACCGAAATCGGCCTCGCAATCGACTCGGGAGCGATAGCGCGGGGCGATCTGGCTGTGCAGTACCACCACCCGGGCATATTCCTGCTCGCATAACCCTGCCTTGAACACCCCGGCACTCTGACAGTCGACCGGGTCCCGATACAGATAGCCCGTCTCCGGCTTATCGTTGCAGCCGGTCACGATCAGGGGCGTGGCGCCCAACAGTACCAGGCGCAGGCGCTTGCTGCGTTTCATGGCACCTCCTCAACCGGTGATGGCGGCCGCGTTGAGCACGCCCACGGCGATGGCGAAGCAGGCGGCGAGGATGCCGCTGGCCATCTCGTTGGCCGCCAGCCGCTGCGGCAGTCCGGGCAGGCCCAGGCGCAGCAGCTGGAAGGCCAGCAACTGGGTGACCAGAGCGATCACCGCCCAGATCAGGAAGTCGGTGAGGCTGACCGCCACGCGCATGGCGCCGGCCAGCGGCAGCACGAAGCCGAGCAGGCTGCCACCGAAGGCCAGGGCCGCCGCCGGCACGTTGGCGCGGATCAGCTGCCATTCGCGATGGGGCGTGAGCCAGGCGTAGAGCACGCAGAACAGCCCGAGCAGAGCCAGGGACAGCAGCAGATAGAGCAGGAAGGCGGAAAACCCGCTGAGGTAGGCGGCAAGCACGAGAGACGTTCCTTGTCGATGAAGAGCCGAGCGCGATTATCGCCGCCCGCACGGGCTCTGCGCCGACCGTTCACCGGGCGAAACGGCGAGACGGTCGCGAACTTCCGTCTTTTTCATGGGACCAAGAGAGCACAAAAAGACCTCTACCAAGCGGCTCTAGACCTTTCCCACCCTTCTTGTCTGGAGATCCCTGTCATGGCTGTGAAAACCGTTGCCGATCTACTCGTCGCCACCCTCGAGGCCGCCGGCGTGGACACCATCTGGGGCCTGCCGGGCGATTCGCTCAACGGCCTCACCGAAAGCCTGCGCAAGCGCGAGCGCATCCGCTGGCGCGGCGTGCGGCATGAAGAAGCCGCGGCCTTCGCCGCCAGCGCCGCCGCCGACATCAGCGGTCGCCTCAGCGTCTGCGCCGGCTCCTGTGGCCCGGGCAACCTGCACCTGATCAACGGCCTGTTCGACGCCCAGCGCAGCGGCGCGCCCGTCCTGGCCATCGCTGCCCAGATTCCCTCCAGCGAGATCGGCCTGGGCTACTTCCAGGAGACCCACCCGGAGCGGCTGTTCCGCGACTGCAGCGACTATTGCGAAGTGGTCTCCCACCCCGAACAGCTGCCGCGCATCCTCGAAACCGCCATGCGCTCGGCCATCCTCAATCGCTCGGTGTCGGTGGTGGTGATCTCCGGCGACGTGGCCCTGGCCGAGGCACCGACCAAGACCGTGCAGTGGAGCGAGCCGGTGCGCCCGGTGGTAGTGCCGCCGGAGGCCGAGCTGGACGCCCTGGCCGAGCTGCTGGCCGGCGAGCAGCGCATCACCCTGCTCTGCGGCGCCGGCTGCGCGGGCGCCCATGCCCAGGTGGTGGCCCTGGCCGAGCGCCTGCAGGCGCCCGTGGTGCATGCCCTGAGAGGCAAGGCCCATATCGAGTATGCCAATCCCTACGGCGTGGGCATGACCGGACTGATCGGCTTTTCCTCCGGCTACCACGCGCTCAAGGAATGCGACCTGCTGCTGATGCTGGGTAGCAACTTCCCCTATCGCAATTTCTTCCCGGATCATGGCCGGGTGGTGCAGATCGATCTGCGCGGCGCGCACCTGGGTGTACGTACCCCGCTGCTCAAGGGCCTGGTAGGTGACGTCCGCGCCACCCTCGACGCCCTGTTGCCGCGCCTCAAACCCAACGGCCACGGCCGCTTCCTGGAAAAGGCCCAGGAGCATTACCGCAAGACCCGCGCCGAGCTGGACGAGCTGGCCACCCCGACCCCGGATGGCACCCCACTGCATCCGCAGTACCTGACCACCCGCGTCAGCGAACTGGCCGCGCCGGACGCCCTCTTCACCTGCGACGTGGGCACCCCCACCGTCTGGGCGGCGCGTTACCTGGCGATGAACTTCGAGCGCAAGCTGGCCGGTTCCTTCAGCCATGGCTCCATGGCCAATGCCCTGCCCCAGGCCATGGGCCTGCAGGCGGCCTTCCCCGATCGTCAGGTGGTGGCCCTGGCCGGTGACGGCGGGCTGTCCATGTTGCTCGGCGAACTGGCGACCCTGGCCAGCGAGCGACTGCCGGTCAAGGTCATCGTCTACGACAACGCTACCCTGGGCTTCGTCGCCATGGAGATGAAGGCGGCCGGCATGCTCGACGAGACCACCGATCTCGCCGCCGTCGACTTCGCCCAGGTGGCCGAGGCCTGCGGCGTACGGGGCTGGAAGGTGGAGTCGGCCAGCCTGCTCGATGCGACCCTGGCAGAAGCCTTCGCCCACCCCGGCCCGGCGTTGGTGGACGTGCGCATCGCCAAGCAGGAGCTGTCGCTGCCACCGAAGATCGAGGCCGCCCAGGCCAAGGGCTTCAGCCTCTACATGCTGCGCGCGGTGATGAGCGGCCGGGGCAGCGAGGTGCTGGACCTGGCCAAGACCAACGTGCTGCGCTGAAGGCTGAGCGCCTGTTCAAAGGCTGCTGCGCGTCGGCCAAACGGCGCTGAAAATGGCGTGGGTCGCCAGCCCGGCCTGGGCGGCCCCGTCGCCATGCTCATTTACTGCTCGTAAACTCGAGCGCGAGTCCGATCCGCTTCCTCAGCCATTTGATTCGCTGGCGCTCACCCTACGGGCAAGCCGTTGGCTGTTACTCCCGTTGGTCGTTGCGCCTGGTTTGGCTCTAGCTCGCGAGGCCTTGAACGGGCTCTAACGCCCGCCCGACTGCTCCAGCAGCCGGGCGAGTTCGCCGCTGGCCTCGAGCTGCGCGAAAGCCTCGCGCAATCGCGCCACCAAAGGCGCCGGCGTGGTCGGGCTGAACGCCATGTACAGCGGGGTATCGAGATCCTCCAGGACGGCCAGACGGCGCAATCCCGGGCAGGTGCTGGCCGCATCCTGGCAGAAGCGGCTCGCATCCTTCTCCGGAAGCAGCAGGGCGTCCACCTGGCCGTTGAGCAGGCGGCTGAAGTTGTCCTTCTGCTGGCCCGACACCACCAGCCGCTGGAAGCCTAGCGTCTGCAGATACTGGTGGCGCACGTCATCGCGCATCACCCCGAGACGATAGGCACGCGCATCGTCGAGCCGCTCGATACGCACGTCGTCGCGGCTGGCCAGCCGATAGAAGTAGTAGCGCAGGCGCATGACCTCCCCGACCCACAGGAACTGGGCCTCACGGGCCGGCGTACGGGCGATGAGATAGATCAGCACCCCCGGTTCGTGCAATGCCAGGTCATAGGCGCGGGCCCAGGGGTAGAGCTCCATGCGATAGTCGGCGATACCCGCCAGCGCCAGGGTGCGCTCCACCACCGCGGCGGCCGGCCCCTCCACTCGGTCGTCGACGCTCCAGGTAAAGGAGGTCTCTTCCGTCACGGCGCGGACCGTGGCGGCCTCCACGCCCTGCCCCAGCAGGACCAACAGCATGGCCAACAGCAGACGATGCTTCATAGCGGTGGCTCCTCCTGCAACTGACAACTGCGATGGCGACCCAGGCTCTTGGCACGGTAGAGCGCTCGGTCGGCCTGATCCATGAGGGCAGCGAAATCCGGCATCTCGGCGCTCAGCGAGGCGTAGCCGATGCTCAGGGTGACATGGTCGGCGATCTCCGAGCCGGCATGGGCGATCCCCAGCGCGCTCACGGCCCGACGCAGGCGCTCGGCCATCTCAGCCGCGCCCGCCAGATCGGTCATGGGCAGCAAGACCGCGAACTCCTCGCCGCCGATTCGCGCCAGCAGATCGCCGGAGCGCGTGACGACCTGCTGCATGGCGGTCGCCACCCGCTGCAGGCAGAGGTCGCCCTGGGCATGCCCGTAGGTATCGTTGTAGCGCTTGAAGAAGTCGACATCACAGAGCAGCAGCGAGAGCGCCAGCCCGGAGCGCCGGGCGCGGCGAAACTCCTGGTGCTCGGCCTCATCGAAGCAGCGTCGGTTGGCCAGGCCCGTGAGTGGGTCGCTGAGCGACAGTTCTTCCAGTCGCGCATTGGCGCTGCGCAGCGCCTCCTGGGAGGTCAGCAGATCGCGCAATTGCGCCTGGTGGTGGGACGCATGCAGCAGCAGCTGGGTGGTCATGTTGATCAGGGCACGCTCGTCGGTGCGCCACTCGCCCCCCCTGTGCACAGCCGAACAGCAGCAACCCGTATTCGTCGTCGGCGATCCGCAGATGGACCAGCGCCAGGGCCTCGTTGCCCAGGGCCAACAGGGGCTCGGCCGCGTCACCGAAAGCGGCCAGGAGCGCCTCGCGCGTGGCGAAGGTGGAAGGCACCTCGGGTTCCAGCAGGGCCTCCAGCACCTGAGCGCAAGCGGTCGGCAGGGTCATCACGCCCAGGGCCGGCTCGGCCCCGCCGAACCAGCCCTGGTACAGGCGATAGGGCGCATCCTGGGCATGCCGCTTGAACCAGCAGGCCTGACGCGCGCGTAGGCGTTGCGCCACCTCCCGCAGGCAGAGCTGGCAATGCTGATCGAACCGTTCGTAAGGGGCATGGATCAGCTGGTTGGACAGCCCGAGAATGGTTTGCTGCGCGGTCGCCAGCGCTTCGAGCTCTGCCGTACGCTCGCGAACCCGGTCCGCCAGACGATCACGATGCGCGGCCAGCTCCTCTTCATGCCGATGCTGCCGGGCGAGGTGGTCCGCCAGGTTGCCCTGCAACGTATTGATACCGCTCACCAGCAGATCCAGTTCATCCTGCCGGGCGGGGCGCTGCAGACGGAGGGGTTCGGCGAGGGTGGCAGCCGACAGCCGTGACAGGTGTCGGGCGATCCGGCGGACATGCAGGGTCACCAGCCGATTGAACGCCAGGCTGACCAGGCCGGCGAGCAGCAGGGCGAGCACGAGCTGGGTCAGCAGGGTCCCGGCCACGCTGTCGCGCAACTCGCGCCAGAGCAGGGGTTCGCTGCCTTGGATGAGGAGTTCGCCGAGCACCTCGCGACCGCCGGGATAGGGGCTGTAGGCCAGCTCGCAGTACCGGCTCGGTGCCAGGCTCGAGGGCGCCCAGTCGGCCCGCTGACGGGACTGGACCTCCGGCTCCTGGCCATGACCGGCGAGACGCAGCTCGATGCGGCCGACCGAGGCGATGCGCAGCGCGCCGTCCAGGTGCGCCTGCACCGCGGGCTTGTCCAGCTCCCAGATGGCCTTGGCCAGGGTCGACTGGTACACCTGCTCCAGCAGTTGCAGCTCGGCATCCATTCTGACGCGATTCTGCTCCCAGATATTCCAGGTGCGCAGCCCCGCCGTAAGCACGGAAAACAGCAGGCAGAACAGCACCATCAGCAGCGCCAGGCGGTGGCCGAGCGAGTGGCGCTTCAGGACGCCATTCATAGCCAGCGGCGCTGGAGCTCGGCCAGCGTGCCGTCCTGTTGCAGGGTCGCGAAGGCGGCGCGCAGCCGCGTCATCACCTCGGGAGAGGTACCCAGGCTGGCCGCCAGGTAGAGAGGATAGGGCGGCGCGCAATAGACCTGCACCAGATCGCGCCGAGGATCGTAGCCCGCCTGGCGGGCCATGTGATTGACCATGACCCGATTGGCGATCCATAGATCGACCCGCCCGGCTCGCAGCTTCTCCAGGTTGAGGCTGTAGTGCGCGCTGGGTTGCAAGTCGCGGCCGATGACGAAGCCCTGCTCCACCAGGATGCGTTCGCCGGCGTCACCATTGACCGTGGCGATTTGCAGGCCGCGGGCCGCCTCCAGGTTGGCCAGCGGCCGAACGCGCCCTTGCCAGCTGAACAGACAGAGATTGGTCTCGGTGAGGGGTACCACCCAGTTGAACAGCGCCTCTCGTTCGGGCAGACGCGCCAGGGAAAAGATCAGCACGTCGGGCCCGCCCTGGGCCTGGGCGAAGGCACGGGCCCAGGGCATGACCTGGGGCTCGGCGACCAGCCCGGCACGGGCCAACAGCAACCGCACCAGCTCGATCGAAAATCCGGTCACCCGACCATCCGGCTGGACTTGGCTGAAGGGTGGATAGTCCTCGGTCACCACCTGCAAGGCGGTCGCACGGACGCCCGTGCCGACCAGCACCAGACCGAAAAGTAGACATCTCAGGAGTTTGCTCGTCACGAAGCCCTCCCCGTCCGAGCATGACGTGATCTGGACGTTATCGGGCTGCAATGACGAAACTTGAAGCGTGGCGCTCGTGTGGTGTTCCAGAAGTCCGCGCAGGAATTGGCGCGTGATTCTTGGGCGGTTCGGCGCTCCGACTGGGCCAGGCGTCGCGGCGAGTCATGGCAGGGCTAGGGCGAGGAGTGGCAACGCCGCCCAGACGGTCCGCCGCTGCGGCCGAAAAGGCGACGCCCAAATTGTGTAGTCAACTTCTGAAACACTACATTAGTCCCGCCGCGGAATACCGTAGCGCCGCAGGCGCATGGCGATGGCCGAGTGGGAGGTCTGTAACCGCGCGGCCAGTTGGCGGCTGGAAGGGTACTGGGGATAGAGCCGCTCCAGTAGCGCTGCTTCGAAGCCCTGCACGGCGGCTTCCAGCGTGCTGACCTCGGTCTCGACGTGCCCGGCCACCGCGGTGCCGGCCAGGTCGAGGTCGTCGACGTCGATCTGACCGCTCTCGCTGATGGCGGCGGCGCGGAAGAGGATGTTCTGCAGCTGGCGGACGTTGCCCGGCCAGGCGTTGCCCAGCAGCACCCCGTAGGTGGCCGGCGCCAGGCGGCACGGCGGGCGGCCGATCTGGGCGCAGGCCTGCTGCAGGAAGTGCCGTGCCAGCAGCAGGATGTCCTGGCCGCGCTCGCGCAGCGCCGGCACCTGCAGGCTCAGCACGTTGAGGCGGTAGAAGAGGTCCTCGCGAAAGGTGCCGGCGGCCACCATGGCCTGGAGGTCGCGATGGGTGGCGGCGAGGATGCGCACGTTGACCCGGGTCTCCTGGGCCCCACCGACCCGGCGGAAGGTGCCATCGGAGAGAAAGCGCAGCAGCTTGGCCTGCAGATAGGGCGACATCTCCCCCACCTCGTCGAGGAACACCGTGCCCTGGTCGGCCAGCTCCAGCAGCCCCGGCTTGCCGCCGCGCTGGGCACCGGTGAAGGCGCCCGGGGCATAGCCGAACAGTTCGCTCTCGGCCAGGCTCTCCGGCAGGGCAGCGCAGTTCAGCGCCAGGAAGGGTGCGTCGCGCCGGGCGCTGGCGGCATGGCAGGCGCGGGCCACCAGCTCCTTGCCGGTACCGGTTTCGCCGAGGATCAGCAGCGGCGCCTCCAGGGCGGCCAGCCGCTGGGCACGGGCCTTGAGGGTACGGATGGCGGCGCAGTCGCCCAGCAGCGAATCGAAGCCCTCGGGGGTGTCATGGCGCAGCGCCGAAAGGCGACCACCGATGCGACTGGGGGCATAGAGGGTCAGCAGGCCGCCCGCCAACCCGCCCACCGGCTCGCCGATGGGAGTGGCGTCGAGCAGCAGCGCCTGGCCGCGCAACACCACCTCGCGCAGGGGCAGGCGAAAGCCCTGGTCCAGCAATTCGGCAGGCAATTCGGCGTCGTTGAAGAGTTCGGCCAGGGTCGTGCCGGCATCCTCGCCGGCCAGGGCGGCGAAGGCCGGGTTGGCCAGCAGAATGCGGCCCTCGCCGTCCACCGCCAGTACCGGATCGGCCATGGCGGCGAGCAGGGCATCGAGCTGCAGGCTGCGCCGCTGGCCGGGCAGGATGTCCACCACCCGCACCGCCTCCACGCCCACCACGGTCAGCAGGGCGTCGCGCAATTCCTCCAGCACCGCCGCGCTCAGGGTCGGCGCATCGATGTAGACGTTGGGTGGCACCATCTCCACGGCATCGAGGTTGAGATTGCGCGCACCGAGCAGTGCCAGGACTTCCTGGGTGATGCCGACGCGATCGATGAACGATACATGGATACGCATTGAAGCCCTGGGGTCTGAGAACGAAAGGAACATGCTACCCAAAGGCTCGGGGTAGAATCATTTCTCATTTGCCAGGGCGAGGCCACCATGACCACCAAAGATCCCCTCCTACTCGATCAGCAACTGTGCTTCGCCCTGTACTCCACCTCGCTGGCGATGACCAAGGTGTACAAGCCGCTGCTCGAAGAAGTGGGCCTCACCTATCCGCAGTACCTGATGATGCTGGTGCTCTGGGAAAACGACCGCCTCCCCCTCAAGGAACTGGCCCGCCGGCTGCACCAGGATTCCGGCGCCCTGACCCCGGTGCTCAAGCGCCTGGAAGCCGAGGGCTACGTGACCCGCCAGCGCAACGTCGACGACGAGCGCAACCTGTCCATCGAGCTCACCCCGGCCGGCCGTGCCCTGCGCGAGCGGGCCCGCGACATCAACGGCACCATCGGCAGCTACTGCGCCCTGGGCGACCAGGAGATGACCGAACTGCGTGAGCACCTTACCGCCCTGCGCGCCAAGCTGGAGCGCTGAGACCGCGAACGGCCGTTGGTCGTCTCTCAGAAAATATATTTGCGCGATAACAAATATCACGATAACTTAAATCCGTACCCGGGCCTTCCCCTTCGGCGAGTCCCGACCAAACAGTTATCGCGATACCCAACCAGGAGCACGCCATGAACATCCTCTATACCGCTTCCGCAACCAGCACCGGTGGCCGTGACGGCCGCTCCATCAGCAGCGACAAGGCCCTGGACGTGCAGCTGTCCACGCCCAAGGAACTGGGTGGCGCCGGTGGTGCGGGCACCAACCCCGAGCAACTCTTCGCCGCCGGCTACTCGGCCTGCTTCATCGGCGCCCTGAAGTTCGTCGGCGCCAAGGAAAAGATCGCCGTTCCGGCTGACGTCAGCGTGAGCGCCCAGGTCGGCATCGGTCCCATCCCCACCGGCTTCGCCATCGACGTCGAGCTGACCATCAGCCTGCCGGGCCTGGAGCGCGCCGTAGCCGAGGACCTGATCGAGAAAGCCCACCAGGTCTGCCCCTACTCCAACGCCACCCGCGGCAACGTGGATGTACGTCTGATCCTGGCCTAAGAGCCTATTCATAATCTCGCGAGCTAGAGCCAAACAAGGCGAGAATGGCTGAGGAAGCGGAGTTTACGAGTGGTAAATGAGCATTCCGAAGCCATTTTCAACGCGGTTTGGCTGACGCGCAGCAGATTTTGAACAGGCTCTAAGCGTCACGCCCCCTACCGGGCGCCGCCGAGGCGCCTGGTCCTTCAGCTTCGAGGAGTCATCCGTCATGCGCACCTTCTCTCGTCTGCTCGGTCTTTCCACCCTCACCCTGGCCATGGGCAGCGCCTTCGCCGCGCCCCAGCCCGATCCGCACCTGGAGCGCACCACCCAGGCCTTCGTCGACAGCCTGAATGCCAGCGGCGGCAAGCCCCTGGAAACCCTGCCGCCGAAAGACGCCCGTGCCGTCCTGACCGGCGCCCAGGCCAGCGTCAAGGTCGACCTCTCCGGCGTCAAGACCAGTGAAAAGACCATCCAGGTCGACGGTAAGCCGCTGCAACTGACCATCGTGCGCCCGGCGAATGCCAAGGGCCAGACCGCGGCCTTCATGTTCTTCCATGGCGGCGGCTGGGTCCTGGGCGACTTTCCCACCCACCAGCGCCTGGTACGGGACCTAGTGGTGGCCTCCGGCGCCACGGCGGTGTTCGTCAACTACACCCCGAGCCCGGAAGCCCACTTCCCGGTGGCCATCAACCAGGCCTATGCCGCGACTCTATGGGTCGCCGAGCACGGCAAGGACATCAATGTCGACGGCAGTCGCCTGGCCGTGGCCGGCAACAGCGTCGGCGGCAACATGGCCGCGGTGGTCAGCCTGATGGCCAAGGACAAGGGCACGCCCAAGCTGCGCTACCAGGCCCTGCTGTGGCCGGTGACCGACGCCAACTTCGACACCGAGTCCTACCAGACCTATGCCGAAGGTCGTTTCCTCACCCGCAACATGATGAAGTGGTTCTGGGACAACTACACCACCAGCGAAGCCGACCGCGCCAACATCTACGCCTCGCCGCTGCGCGCCAGCGAAGAGCAGCTCAAGGGCCTGCCGCCGGCACTGGTGCAGACCGCCGAGAACGACGTGCTGCGTGACGAAGGCGAGGCCTATGCCCGCAAACTCAACGCCGCCGGTGTCGACGTGGTCCAGGTTCGGTACGACGGCATGATCCACGACTATGGCCTGCTCAACGCCCTGTCCAAGGTCTCCGAGGTCCAGGCCGCCCTGACCCAGGCCGGCCAGTTGCTCAAGCAGCACCTGCAGTAAGGTTCGCCGCGAGTCCCAAAGGGGCGCCAGCGATGGCGCCCCTTTTCGTTTCAGCCCGGCTCGCCTAGGGCGGCGAAGCGCTCCGCCAACCAGTCGTGCAGTTGCCGTACCGCCGGCGAGAATTGCCGGCGATGCGGACAGAACAGTTGCAGCGGCAAGGGCTCGCCGGACAGCTCGGGCAGCAGTCGCACCAGCCGCCCGGTCTGGAAGTCCTCGCGCAGCTCCAGCCAGGACTTGTAGAGGATGCCTTCGCCGGCCAGGGCCCAGCGATGCACCACCTCGGCATCGTCGCTCTGCAGCGGCCCGCTCACCCCTACCTGGCGCAGGCCACCCTCGGGCAGCACGAAGCTCCACTTGTCATGGATCCGGCCATGCAGCTGATAGAGCAGGCAGGCATGCCCGGCCAACTCGTCCAGACTGCGCGGCGGGCCGTGGCGCGCCAGATAGGCCGGCGCCGCGGCCAGCAACCGGCGGTTGTCCGGTACCAGCGGCAGGGCCACCAGGCTGTCGTCCTGACTGCGGCCGTAACGAATGGCGATGTCCACCGGATCGCGATAGACGTCCGCCTGCTGGTCCGATACATACAGCCGTAGCGTCAGCCCCGGATGTCGCTGGCGGAATTCGGTCAGCCAGGGCAACAGCAGATTGCGCCCCAGATCGGACGGCGCGGCCACCTGCAGCACGCCACGCAACTCGGGACTCTCGCTCTGCAGCCGCTCGCGTCCCTCGCGCAGGGTCTCCAGCACCTCCCGGGCATAGGGCAGATAGGCCTCGCCCTCGGCGGTGAGTCTCAGACTGCGGGTCGAGCGGGCGAACAGGCGGATGCCCAGCTCGCGCTCCAGCCGGCCGATCGCCGCGCTCACCTGACCCGGCAACAGGTCTGCCTCGCGGGCGGCGCGGGAAAAGCTGCCCTGGGCGGCGGAGCGCACGAAGAGGCCGAGGTCGTCGAAGCGGATCATTTTCACTCCTGCAGTGAAGGTGCTATCCGATTCTGCCGCTTTTTCCGATCGAGCATGAAGACGACCATGGGCCCATGTCTTCTTATCGTACAAAGGAATCCGCCCATGAAAGCCATCATCTACGGTGACACCACCCTCCCCGCCAGCGATCCACGCGCCCTGCAGGACGCCGTGCTGACCGATCCCACGCCCGAGGCCCATGACCTGCTGGTGGAAGTTCGCGCCGTGTCGGTCAATCCGGTCGACACCAAGGTGCGCCAGGGCCTGGTGGAGCGCGAATCCAAGGTACTGGGCTGGGACGTCTCCGGCGTGGTGCGCGAGGTGGGCAGCGCCGTCAGCCGCTTCGCCGTGGGTGACGAGGTCTACTATGCCGGCGAGCTGTTCCGCCCCGGCTGCAACAGCGAGCTGCACCTGGTGGACGAGCACCTGGCCGGACACAAGCCCAAGAGCCTCGACCATGCCCAGGCCGCCGCCCTGCCGCTGACCGCCGTCACCGCCTGGGAGCTGCTGTTCGATCGCCTAGGTGTCGCCGAAGGCGGTGGCGCCGGTCAGCAACTGCTGGTGATGGGTGCCGCGGGGGGCGTTGGCTCCGTGCTGGTCCAGCTGGCCCGCCAGCTCACCGAGCTGACCGTGATCGGCACCGCCTCCCGCGCCGAGACCCAGAACTGGGTACGCGAACTCGGTGCCCACCACGTCATCGACCACCACCGGCCGCTGCGTCCGCAACTGGAAGCTCTCGGCCTGGACGGCGTGACCCTGGTCGCCAGCCTCACCCACACCGACCAGCACTACCTCCAGTTGGTGGACGTGCTGCGGCCCCAGGGCCGCCTGGCGGTGATCGACGATCCCGAACGACTCGATGCCGTGCCGATGAAGCTCAAGTCCCTGTCGCTGCACTGGGAGCTGATGTTCACCCGCTCGCTGTTCCAGACCCCGGACAAGGTGCGCCAGCACGAGATCCTCGAACGGGTCGCCCAGTTGGTCGACCAGGGCACCCTCAAGACCACCCTGGGCGAACATCTCGGCCGCATCGACGCCGCCAACCTGCGTCGCGCCCACGCCTTGCTGGAGAGCCATCAGGCCCGCGGCAAGCTCGTGCTGGAGGGTTTCTGATGCCTCGCTTCAGTGCCCTGACCCTCACCGTCGCCCTCGCCGTGGGTAGCCTGACCGCCCAGGCCGCGCCGCTGCCCCAGGAGCGCACCCTTGGCGAGCTGGAGCAGGTCTTCGCCTTCCAGGACGCCATGCCCACCGGGGTCACCGTCAGCGAGACCGGTCGGATCTTCGTCAACTATCCCCGCTGGGGCGACGAGGTGCCCTTCACCGTTGCCGAACTCAAGGACGGCAGGGCGGTGCCCTACCCGGATGCCGCGTTGAACGTGGAAACCCCAGGCCAGCCAGGCAAGGGCTTCATCAGCGTGCAGAGCGTCGTGGCCGATGGTCGCGGGCACCTCTGGGTGCTGGACACCGCCGCACCCGGCTTCGCCGCGCCCAAGGCCAGCGGCGTCAAGCTGGTGGCCATCGACCTCAAGACCAACAAGGTCGCCAGGACGCTGGTCTTCCCCGCGACGGTGCTCGAACCCAACAGCTACGTCAACGACGTGCGCTTCGACTTTCGCGTCGGTCGCGCCGGGGTGGCCTATGTCACCGACTCGGCGCCTCCCGGTGGCCTGATCATCCTCGACCTCGCCACCGGCCAGGCCCAGCGGCGCCTGACCGGCGCGCCCCAGGCCAACGTCGATCCTAGCTTTGTCCCGGTGGTGGAAGGCGAGCCGCTACTGATGCAGCGTCCCGATGGCAGCAAGGTCCGCCCGGCCATCGCCAGCGACGGCATCGCCCTGTCGCCGGACGGCGGCACCCTCTACTTCAGTCCGCTGTCCAGCCGTCATCTCTATGCCGTGCCCACCGCCCTGCTGCGTGATCCCAAGGCAAGCGAGGCCCAGGTGCGCGCCGGGGTGCAGGATCTCGGCGAGAAGGGCGCGTCCGACGGACTCGAAGCCGATGCCCAGGGTCGTGTCTATGCCGGCGACTACGAGCACAACGCCGTGCGCCAGCGCCAGGCCGACGGCAGCTGGAAGACCCTGGTCCACGATCCCCGCGTGCTCTGGCCCGACACCTTCAGCATCGGTCCGGACGGCTACCTCTATTTCACCGCCAACCAGCTTCATCGCCAGGCCCAATTCCACGGCGGCGAGGACCTGCGCCAGAAGCCTTACAGCCTGTTCCGCGTCAAGATCGGCGCCCAGCCGGCCCCTACCCACTGATCCGATCAGGAGTTATCCATGCAGCTGTCCCAGATCGCCCGTACCCGCTACACCACCAAGGCCTTCGATGGCTCCCGCAGCATCCCCGCCGAACAGGTCGAGGAGTTGCTTGAGCTGCTGCGCCAGGCGCCGTCGTCGGTCAACTCCCAGCCCTGGCACTTCGTGGTCGCGGCCAGCGCCGAGGCCAAGGCCCGTATCGCCCGGGGCATGCAGAGCCCCTACAACGAACCCAAGGTGCTGCCGGCCTCCCACGTCATCGTGCTCTGCACCCGCCTGGAGATGACCGAGGGCCATCTGGCCCAGGTGCTGGAGCAGGAAGCCCGGGACGGCCGCTTCGCCAAGCCCGAGGCCCGCGCCACCCAGGACGGTACCCGCCGCCACTTCGTCGATCTGCATCGCCATGAGCGCCAGGACGTGCAGCACTGGATGGAGAAGCAGACCTACCTGGCCCTGGGCACCCTGCTGCTGGGCGCCGCCGCGCTGGGCATCGATGCCACCCCGATGGAAGGCTTCGACGCCAACAGCCTGGACCAGGAACTGGGTCTGCGCGAGCAGGGCTACACCGCCCTGGTGGTGGTCGGCCTGGGCTATCGTGGCGAAAGCGACTTCAACGCCGTCCTGCCCAAGTCCCGCCTGCCCCGCAAGCAGGTCTTCACCTTCCTGTAAACGCAGAGCCCCGTAGCGTGGATAACGGCGCAGCCTTATCCACAATTCCCGCCAGTACCAGCCAGTGGAAAACGCTGCGCGGTTTTCCACGCTACGAGACGCGGCTCGTGTCGGTTGGGCTGAGCCCAACGAAGCCCAATAAAGCATTACCACGCTGTACGTATAAAAAAGCCGACCGTCGCAAGACGCTCGGCTTCTGTTTCTGGGCCATCGCGGCCATGGGCCGCTCCTACAGGGGCGATGTTTTTGTAGGAGCGGCCCATGGCCGCGATAGAAAGGTCGAGCTATAAACCGGAGTGGCCTCGATGAACCTTGGTTGGCTGAGCACAGCCAAACCCAAGGCTAATCGCTGCCATCAACCGCCCTTCAAATCCGCCAGGATCGAAAACGCCCGCAAGCGATCCGCCTGCTCATAGACGTCGCAAGTGAAGATCAGCTCGTCGGCATCGGTCTTCTCCAGCAGCAGCTCCAGGCGCTCCCGTACCCTGTCCGGTCCGCCGATCACCGCCATGCCGAGGAAACTCGACACCGACTCCTTCTCGTGGGGCAACCAGACGCCCTCCATGCTGCGCACCGGCGGTTGCAGACGCAGGCTATCGCCGCGGAACAGGGCGAGGATGCGCTGGTAGACGGTGGTGGCCAGGTAATTGGCTTCGTCGTCGCTGTCGGCCGCCACCAGGGGCACGCCGAGCATCACATAGGGGCGGTCGAGCGTCTTGGACGGCTGGAAATTCTCCCGGTACAGGCGGATCGCCTCGTGCACGTAGCGCGGTGCGAAGTGCGAGGCGAAGGCATAGGGCAGGCCCTTGGCCGCCGCCAATTGGGCACTGAACAGACTCGAACCCAGCAACCAGATCGGCACCTCGGTGCCCACGCCGGGCATGGCGATCACGCCCTGGCCGGGCTGCTGCGGGCCAAAATAATGCTGCAGTTCTTCCACATCCCGCGGGAAGTCGTCGGAACTGCCCAGACGGTCGCGGCGCAGGGCGTAGGCGGTGCGCTGGTCCGAACCCGGTGCGCGGCCGAGGCCCAGTTCGATCCGCCCCGGATACAACGATGCCAGGGTGCCGAACTGCTCGGCCACCACCAGCGGCGCATGGTTGGGCAGCATGATGCCGCCCGAGCCCAGGCGCAGGGTACTGGTGCCGGCGGCCAGATAGCCCAGCAACACGCTGGTCGCGGAGCTGGCGATACCATCCATGTTGTGGTGCTCCGCCACCCAATAGCGGGAAAAATCGAGCTGTTCGACATGCCGCGCCAGGGTCAGGGCATTGTGCAGCGCCTGGGTCGCATCGCCATCGTCGCGGATGGGGACGAGGTCGAGGACCGACAGGGCGGTCTTAGAGAGACGAGTCATCAGGGATCTCCTCGGCGGCCTGGTCGTAGGCCGCCCTGTGGCGCTGAATGAGAGGCTGCTTCGCGGACGCCCAGGCGGCCAGGGCGCCTACCGGCACCATCAGGCTCTGGCCCAGCGCAGTGAGGGCATACTCCACCTGGGGCGGCTTGCTCGGCGTCACGGTGCGCGAGATCAGGCCATCGCGCTCCAGCTGGCGCAGGGTGACACTGAGCATGCGCTGGGAAATACCGTCGACGCGCCGGCGCAATTCGTTGAAGCGCAGCGGACCGGCCTCCAGGGTGAACAACGTGAGCAGGGACCAGGCATCGCCGATCCGATCCAGCACATCCCGGATCGGACAGGCATGGGCATGCAAACGACGGCGACTGGAGATACGACTGACCACGGCGTCCATGACGATCCTCGAAGCAGAACTGACTCCAGCCTACGCCTTTCAGGCGGTTATTAAAAGTAACCACCCGTCAGGGCTGGTGCTGGGACCTTAGCCAAGGCACAATCCAGAAGATCGTAGTGTTTTTTATTGATTGAACGTTCAATAAAAAATAGTTACCCTCGGAGGCTCCTTCCGCTCCATTTAAGGAGACGCTCCGTGCCCAAGGTCGGGATGCAACCCATCCGCCGCTCGCAGCTGATCGCCGCGACCCTCGAAGCCGTCGACGAAGTCGGCATGGGCGATGCCAGTATCGCCTTCATCGCCCGTAAGGCCGGCGTCTCCAACGGCATCATCAGCCACTACTTCCAAGACAAGAACGGTCTGCTCGAAGCCACCATGCGGCACCTGATGAATGCCCTGCGCCAGGCCGTGCGCGAACGGCGGGCAGTTCTTCCCGATGACGATCCCACTGCCAACCTGCGTGCCATCATCCAGGGCAACTTCGACGATACCCAGGTCAGCGGGCCGGCCATGAAGACCTGGCTGGCCTTCTGGGCCACCAGCATGCACCAGCCCAACCTGCGTCGGCTGCAACGCATCAACGACCTGCGCCTCTACTCCAACCTCTGCTGGCAATTCCGCCGCCTGCTGCCTCGCGACCAGGCCCGCGCCGCCGCCCGCGGCCTGGCCGCCATCATCGACGGCCTCTGGCTGCGTGGCGCCCTCTCAGGCGACACCTTCAATACCCAGCAAGCCCTGCAGATCGCCTACGATTACCTGGATCTGCAACTGGCCAAGGCCTGACCGCCCCCACCCCTGCCGTCATCGATGGCAGGGTGCTCCGCCCCTGTCTCCCGCCCGCTGCATCCCTTTCTGCCGATCCGCTGCCGTCGCGCCCAAGCCTATCTAGACCGCCCATCGAGCCGTCTCCGCACGACCGCGAATTTTTCATTGATTGAACGTTCAATAAAAATTAAGTAGACTGGATTCATCGCTGGAGCAGAAAGGCCTCGCCTCTCGCTCCCCCTGTGTTCCTCGCGGGTGCCACGGCGCCCGCCCAGCTTGGGAGATCGTCATGGCCCGTTTCGCCGAACAGCAGCTCTACATCGGTGGCCGTTACGTCGCCGCCACCAGCGGCGTCACCTTCGAAACCATCAATCCGGCCACCGGCGAAGTCCTCGCCAACGTCCAGCGCGCCAGCCGCGCCGACGTCGACAAGGCAGTCGAAGCCGCCGCTGCCGGTCAGAAGGTCTGGGCCGCGATGACCGCCATGCAGCGCTCGCGCATCCTGCGCAAGGCCGTGGACATCCTCCGTGAGCGCAACGACGAACTGGCCCTGCTGGAAACCCTGGATACCGGCAAGGCCCTGTCCGAGACCCAGGCCGTCGACATCGTCACCGGTGCCGACGTGCTCGAGTATTACGCCGGCCTGATCCCCGCCCTGGAAGGCGAGCAGATCCCGCTACGCGAGACCTCCTTCATCTATACCCGCCGCGAGCCGCTGGGCGTGGTCGCCGGTATCGGCGCCTGGAACTACCCGATCCAGATCGCCCTGTGGAAATCCGCCCCAGCCCTGGCCGCCGGCAACGCCATGATCTTCAAGCCCAGCGAAGTCACCCCGCTGAGCGCCCTGAAGCTCGCCGAGATCTACACCGAGGCCGGGCTGCCCGCTGGCGTGTTCAACGTCGTCAATGGCCAGGGCCGTGAGGTCGGCGCTGCCATCACCGAGCATCCCGGCATCGAGAAGGTCTCCTTCACCGGCGGCGTGGACACCGGCAAGAAGGTCATGGCCAGCGCCGCTGGTTCGACGCTCAAGGAAGTCACCATGGAACTGGGGGGCAAGTCGCCGCTGATCGTCTGCGCCGACGCCGACCTCGAGCGCGCCGCCGATATCGCCGTCATGGCCAACTTCTTCAGCTCCGGCCAGGTCTGCACCAACGGTACCCGTGTCTTCGTACCCCAGACGCTCAAGGCCGAGTTCGAAGCCAAGATCCTCGAACGCGTCAAGCGCATCCGCCTGGGCGACCCGCTGGCCGCCGAGACCAACTTCGGCCCCATGGTCAGCTTCGCCCACATGGAAAGCGTGCTCGACTACATCGCCAAGGGCCGCGCCGAGGGCGCCCGCCTGCTGACCGGCGGCGAGCGGGCCACCGACGGTGCCCTGGCCAAGGGTGCCTTCATCACCCCCACCGTCTTCACCGACTGCCGCGACGACATGACCATCGTCCGTGAAGAGATCTTCGGCCCGGTCATGAGCATCCTGGCCTACCGCGACGAGGACGAAGTCGTCCGTCGCGCCAACGCTACCGAGTTCGGTCTGGCCGCTGGCGTCGTGACCCGCGACCTGGCCCGCGCCCATCGCCTGATCCATCGCCTGGAAGCCGGCATCTGCTGGATCAACACCTGGGGCGAATCCCCTGCCGAGATGCCCGTCGGTGGCTACAAGCAGTCCGGCGTCGGTCGCGAGAACGGCATCTCCACCCTCGGCCACTACACCCGCATCAAGTCGGTGCAGGTCGAGCTGGGCGACTACGCCTCGATCTTCTGAGCCGCCCCAGGCAGCGCTTTTCTCCCCTCTCCGCCAGGAGGGGGTCCGGGGATGGGGCCACCGTCCCACCCACCGTCAGGAGGAGAAACTTCATGGCACACGAATTCGACTACATCGTCATCGGCGCCGGCTCGGCCGGCAACGTCCTGGCCACCCGGCTGACCGAAGACCAGGACGTCACCGTCCTGCTGCTGGAAGCCGGCGGCCCCGACTATCGCCTGGACTTCCGCACCCAGATGCCCGCGGCCCTGGCCTATCCACTGCAGGGCAAGAGATACAACTGGGCCTACCAGACCGAACCCGAGCCGCACATGGACAACCGCCGGATGGAATGCGGCCGTGGCAAGGGCCTGGGTGGCTCTTCGCTGATCAACGGCATGTGCTACATCCGCGGCAACGCCCTGGACTACGATAACTGGGCCCAACTCGACGGCCTGGAGGACTGGACCTATCTCGACTGCCTGCCCTACTTCCGCAAGGCCGAGCGCCGCGACGTCGGCGCCAACGACTGGCATGGCGGCGACGGCCCGGTCTCGGTGACCACCGCCAAGCCGAACACCAATCCGCTGTTCGAAGCCATGGTCGAGGCCGGGGTCCAGGCCGGCTATCCGCGCACCGAAGACCTCAATGGCTACCAGCAGGAAGGCTTCGGCCCGATGGACCGCTTCGTCACCCCCGACGGTCGTCGTTCCAGCACCGCGCGTGGCTACCTGGACCAGGCCAAGGGTCGCCCGAACCTGACCATCGTCACCCACGCCACCACCGATCGCATCCTCTTCGACGGCAAGCGCGCCAGCGGTGTCGCCTACATGAAGGGCGATTCCCTGGAAGCCATCACCGTGCGTGCCCGCCATGAAGTGCTGCTCTGCGCCGGCGCCATCGCCTCGCCGCAGATCCTGCAGCGCTCCGGCGTCGGCCCCGCGCCGCTACTGCGGCGCTTCGACATCCCGCTGGTGCTGGATCTGCCCGGCGTTGGCCAGAATCTGCAGGATCACCTGGAGATGTACCTGCAGTACGAATGCAAGCAGCCGGTCTCCCTCTACCCGGCGCTGAAGTGGTACAACCAGCCGCAGATCGGCCTGGAATGGATGCTCAAGGGTACCGGCCTGGGCGCCACCAACCACTTCGAGGCGGGCGCCTTCATCCGCTCCAGCGAGGAATTCGACTGGCCCAACATCCAGTACCACTTCCTGCCGATCGCCATCAATTACAACGGCACCAACGCCATCGAGGCCCATGGCTTCCAGGCCCACGTCGGCTCCATGAGATCGCCCAGCCGCGGCCGCATCGAACTGACCTCGCGCGATCCGCGCCAGCATCCCAGCATCCTGTTCAACTACATGAGCACCGAGCAGGACTGGCGTGAATTCCGCGACGGCATCCGCCTCACCCGCGAGATCATGCAACAGCCGGCGCTGGACCCCTACCGCGGCGAAGAGATCAACCCGGGCCGTGACTGCGTGACCGATGCCCAGCTGGATGCCTTCGTGCGCTCCCACGCCGAGACCGCCTATCACCCGTCCTGCTCCAACAAGATGGGTACCGACGACATGGCGGTGGTCGACGGTGCCGGTCGTGTCCACGGCCTGGAAGGCCTGCGCGTGGTGGACGCCTCCATCATGCCGATCATCGCCACGGGCAATCTCAACGCCCCGACCATCATGATCGCCGAGAAGATCGCCGACAAAATCCGCGGCCGCGCCCCGCTGCCGCGCAGCAATGCTGCCTACTACGTCGCCAACGGCGCCCCGGTGCGCGGTACCCCGCTGCGTGACGTCAACGGTCAGCGTGCCGCCGAGCCGGTCCCGCAGCGCCGCGAACAGCCGGCTGCCTGACTTCAGGCGTGAACGCAGGAAGGGCGCTCATGGGCGCCCTTCTTGTAGCTGGTTTTTCGGTTTTCAGACTACCTTAGCTCATTCCTCACGCTCTTCCCCCTCTCCCTCCGGGAGAGGGCCGGGGTAAGGGTAGTCCGAACGCTCACCTCACAGACAATCCTTCACCGCCGTCAAAATAGTCCGCGGCCGCAGCGGATTGTTCGCCATCTGCTCACGCAGCTGGATCCGCGTCCCGCGCGATGCCGACCCGATATCGATGATTGCCGCGGTCGCCCCAGGCACCTTGCTGTCCACCAGCACCCGCTGGCTGTTGCCCTGCGGCTGGACCTCCACGTGGCGCCCATCCTTCTCCAGCCCGACAACCAGACAGCTCCGGTAATCCTCGGCACTCTTGCCCGTGCGCAGCTCCATCGGCGGATTGCGCTCCAGATTCGCCTGGCTGGTGCAACCCGCCAGTGCAGCGGCCAGTACGGCCAGGGTCTTGGCTCTCATCAAAGGCTCCTTGCAGCTTCAGCTTCCATTTTACCGCCCCGCACTTATGCCTGGCTTAACCAGCGCACATCCTTGGTTTACAAGGGCTTTTCCATGGCTATAATGGCCTCCCCTTGCCGGTATAGCTCAGCTGGTAGAGCAACTGACTTGTAATCAGTAGGTCCCGGGTTCGACTCCTGGTGCCGGCACCATCACTCGAAAGCCATCTAGCGTCGGCTTTTCCGCTTCACCTCTAGCGGCAAACGGTCGAAAAGCTGCGATAGGCAGCTCCCGATTTGTGCGCTCTGTCACATCTGCTTATGTATCATTCCTGACACAAAGGGCTCTTTGGTATTTCAGGATGATCGAGATAAACGTTCGTAACGTATCCCCTTACAAGCAGGTTTGCTACATCCAGACCTACTTTCCCGATGGCACCGTGTTGCGCGGCTCCGGCACCGTTGTCGGTGCCAATGACGTCCTAACCGCACTACATGTGGTGTATGACGCCAAATATGGCGGCTGGGCGAAAAAAATCGTCGTCACGCCAGCCGCTGATGTTGATGATCATACGGGAGCCTTCTCTGCTGAACTAGGCACCTATGGGGCTAGCAGGGTCATTGGCTATTCGGGCAACTGGGATACCGACGGTAATGGTTCACCAAGCCCGGAGGAATCGGGTCATGACCTCGCGCTGATAGGTCTGGAGGTGAACCTCGGCAACGTCACGGGTTCGCTAGGTTACTCATCGTCAACCGCCTCGGGCTTCTCGGGTACGATGCTCGGTTATCCCGCGAGTGGTACCGGGCTCATGATGGACGTAGGAAACTCAACCTACTTTTCGCGCTACCCGCTCTACGAGGTGAATGGAGGCCTGGGTTCCGGGGCATCCGGAGGCCCGCTGCTGGATGCAAATGGACAAATCCGCGGCGTGCTGTCTGCCGGTGACGCAAACGATACGTTCTCGTGGTATGCCGCGCTGACGGGCGATAACGCCACCTGGCTGAATCAGCAGTTGACCGCCAACGATGACCTGCTTGCGGATAGCATCTATCGTCCGACGGGCGCCGGCGTTTCCAGCGGTACCACGCTCGGAGACGTATTCTTTGAATACCAGCTGGGCTTCAATAGGAAAGTCACTCAGTTATACGGCTATCAAGACGCAGACTCCTTGATAATGAGTGGAAATTACGGGAGCTATACGCTCACCACTCAAGCCACTGATGGCTCTCTCAAAGTGTTTAACAAAGTGACAGGAAACACCTCCTACCTGCACGATATCAACGCGCTATTCTTTAATGACAAAACCCTTTTTGTCCTGACCGAAGATCAAGCTCAGATAGCGCGGCTGTACACCGTTTTCAATAGGACACCCGACTATCAAGGACTGGCAAACTGGATAAATGCCCATGATCACGGCATGACCTTCAAGCAGATCGCCAATTCCTTCTCGCAGTCCCAAGAGTTTGCGATAAAGTATAACGCGGTAGACAACACCGGCTTTATCAACCAACTTTATAATATTATCCTGGGTAGAACCGCTGATTCCAGCGGGGTCGCGAACTGGAAAAACGCGCTTGATCACGGGATGAGTCGTGGCGAGGCGATGATCGAGTTTACCAACTCGGCAGAAAACAAGATTCGCACCGAGGGTAGCTCGGGCTTCGTCCAAATAGCTAATCACAGTGCTTGGACTGACGCCGACATCTCGATCATCAAGGGCGTAGTGTTTGGTAGCGGTTATGCTGACGGCATCGCCGAGAATCAACTGGTGCTGGATGGCAATCAAAGCACTGTGCTAGGTGGTGGCGGAGTCGATACTCTTTACTTCACTGGAACGTCTCAAAGCTACCAACGCTCTACCGATTCCGCAAGTGACAATAAAGTCTACGTCAATACCGTTAGCGGAAGCGAAAGGCTGGAACTGCATGACATGAACGTCTTGAGCTTCCAAGATAAAAATGTTTTCATCTTGGACGCTGATCAAGCCCAAATTGCCAGGCTATATACCGTATTTGGTAGAAACCCCGATGTGCAAGGGCTACAAAATTGGTTTCAAGCAGAAAAAAATGGGATGGCATTCCACGATATTGCAGATAGCTTTTCGAGATCACAGGAATTTGCCAATCGTTATAATGCTGTCGACAACCTGGGTTTTGCCAAACAGCTGTATAGCACTATTCTTGGAAGAGAAGGAGAAGCGGCAGGCCTGGCCAATTGGAAAGCGCAGCTCGATAATGGCCTGAGCCGAGGAGACGCCATGATTGCCTTTACCGATTCGCAGGAAAACCATAACCGTACCGAAGGTCAAGACGGCTTCATTCAACTAGTCGGTAATAGCGACTGGGTATGATACGCCACTGAAGCAAAAGACCCGCGCCTGCGGGTCTTTTTTGTACCAAGAGCTCAGACTCTCCTCGCTTCTACCCTTTCCCAGTTGCCTTCTGACCAGACTTATCGTCTGGATGCGAGACACTCAACCAGCCATTGATCCTCTGAACATCAATGTCTTCGAAACCGCCACTCCAACGCAGCAACACCAGTTGATTTGTTATGAAATCATACCGTGCCTGTAGGTAGTCTCTTTTGGCGGAATACTCCTGTTGAACGGCATTGAGCACATCTACCGCTGTCGCAACGCCTAGGCTGAGTGCACGCTCACTGGCCTCGCGTGATTTGACCGCAGACTCCAGAGCGTAGCGCGAAGATGCGATTTTCGCCAAATCCGCTCTACTCCTCAGGTATGCCATGCGTGTTTCCTTTATCACTTGGCGTCGAATCGCTTCGTAGTCTTGTTCAGCGCTGTCACGCGAACCATAGGAGCTAGCAACTCGAGCCGCCGTAGAGCCTCCACTGTAAAGTGGTATTTGCAGACTAATGGTAGCGGAATAAGTATTAATCGCCGACGACGCCAACACGTTATCGTAAACAAAGTCACTGCGCTGCGCACCCAGGTTGAAACTCAAGGTTGGCAAATGCCCGGCCTTGGCTTCCGCAATACCTGAATTGGCCGCCTCTACCGCATGTTGTTTCGATTGCAGCGCCGGATTGCGTGAAACAGCCAACCCGACCCACTGCTCTTCGGTTCCCTGAGGCATGGCTAAAGGGGCTTTCTCATCGAGACGCTTTAACGACTGGTATACAGACCGGCCTACCAGTTCAGCAAGAGATTCACGAGCGACAACGGTTTGGTTGCGCGCTTCGATCTCCTGTGTTTTCAAACTGTCAACCTTGGCCGACAACTGAAGAACATCTGTGATAGTCGACATATGTCTGTCGAAAAGAGCCTGCATACGGTCCAGGCTGCGCTGCGTTGCAATACGCTGAGCAATGATAAGATCCAGTCCGTCGTCCGCCGCCAAAGCCGCAAAATATCGCTGTACCAAGTCTGCGGCTGACTGGGTTTTGGCATCGTCATACTGTGCACGGTACTGCTGAGTTAGCTGGCTGTAGCGTTTGAAACCTCTCCATGCAGCAGGATTGTAAAGAGCCTGACTAAGGGAAAGACTATAGTTCTCACCATTGTACCTTTGATTTTGAAAAGCCTCTTCGCGCCTGACGCGGCTGCTGGAGGCTCCGGCGCTTAGCTGTGGTAAAAGCTGCCCGAAAGAAGCACGCTCCTGGCCCTCGCCGGTTCGAACCTGAGCCTCAGCGCCTTGTAGACGCGGATCAGAGTGCACGCTTTCTTGATACAGGTGCCACAGGTCGATGCTATCTGCCTGATTATCAATTTCGGCAGCCTGCACCCAGGCTGGGAACGGGCCGAAGACCAATAGGCACAGGACCGCCCGCTGAACGTTCCTCATCCACTACTCCTCGATCATGGAGCGCGCCATGGCATTGCGAGCGGGCTTGAGCAGATACTGCAACATCGTGCGCGACCCTGTATTGATCAACACTTCTGCCGGCATTCCAGGAACCAGCTCCCGCACGCCTAGATCCTTCATTCCCTGCTCCGTGAGCCTCACTCTCCCCAGATAATATGCCGTGCCGTCGCGATCATTGATGAGGCGATCAGCCGATACGTAGATCAACTCGCCTTCGAGAATCGGAGTAGTCGCGTTGCTGAAGGCAGTGAAACGTATCTCCGCTTTGGTACCGAGAGCGATCCGATCGATATCCTTGGGATCGATATGTACCTCCACTACCAAATTGGCGTCTTCGGGAACAATATCGAGCAAATTCGTTCCGGGTTGTACTACGCCACCCAACGTATGCACAGCTAGCCCCATCACCATGCCGTCTACCGGGGCTCTTACCAAGGTGCGATCAAGCCGATCCTGCAACGCGCTCAGTCGCTCCCTCGCTTCATATACATGAGTACGGACGTCCGCCAGCTTGTTGGCAACTTCGGATTTGAAGCGTTGAGTGTTTTGTAGGATCTGCAGGCGGATGTCGCTGATCTGCACGTTGGCGCGGGCCACGGATGAGCGTTGATCAACAATCTCAGCCTGCAGCCGTGCCAGATTCCGTTCCTGATCACGCAAACGCTCGTTACTGACGAAACCGTCCTTCAATAGAGAGCGAAGATCCGTGATCTCGTTGGAATATGACTTCACAAGGCTCTCCTTGCTGACGATGACTTCGCGGTAACCCTTGATCTGTTGCTCCAGCTCGGCCGCCTTGTTCCGCAACACCTCTATCTCGCCACGCCGCGCAGCACGTCCTGCTAGAAAAATCTGGCGCTCACTCCCCCTCGCCTCTTGGACCCGGCGATCCTGGGCGGAAAAATCACTATCGATGAACGCCACATCATCGGCATCGTCCCGCTCGGCGATCAACCTCGCCTCCTGAGCTTGTGCCGCGATGAGCTGGCTGCGAGCAGCCTCCCGCTCGGCACTGACCTGAGTATTGTCCAACACGAGGAGAACCTCGCCCGCCTTGACACGGTCCCCATCGCGAACCCGAATTTCCCGAACAATGCCGCCCTCCAGATGCTGGACGGTCTTGCGATGGCTATCGACCGAAACTGTTCCAGAGGTGAAGGCGGCACTATTCAAAGGCGCAATCGCGGCCCAACCTCCACCAAGACCAAATACGACAAACAAGATGATGAAGCCCAAGCGGCAGATAGGCCTATCGTCGACCTTGATTCCCGCTGCCTCCGCCTCGCTATCAAGACTGCTCATGCCCTAGTCTCTCCAGCTTCTCCAGATTTGGACGGTAAGCTGCCCGATCCTGCCAAGGAGGGTGAAGGTACGCCATGTTTTGCCTGGAGCTGCGCCAGGACCTGATCTCGTGGGCCGGACATAGATATCTGCCCCTCGCTAAGGACCAACAGGTTATCCACGTAGGCCAGCACGTTCGCCCTGTGAGTCACGACAAACAAGGTTGTCCCGTTACGCTTCAATTGCAAAAGCGCCTGGCCCAGCGCCTGTTCACCAACGTCATCGAGGTTGGAGTTGGGCTCGTCAAGGATCACTAATTTAGGATCGCCATATACGGCCCTGGCCAGCCCGATACGCTGTCGCTGCCCGCCCGACAAGACACCTGCCTGTGCCCCTAAAACGGTGTCATACCCCTGCGGTAGTCGTAATATCATCTCATGCACACCGGCCAACTTTGCTGCAGCGACTACCTTCTGCGAGTCCACTTCGCTGAAACGAGCGATATTCGCCGCGACGGACCCCTCAAAAAGTTCGATATCTTGGGGAAGATATCCAATCGAACAGCCGATCGCCGCACGATCCAATTGAGTGATATCGGCACCGTCCAATCTCACCTTACCGGCTTGGGCCGGCCAGACACCCAGCAAGGCACGCGCCAACGTTGATTTGCCCGAGGCGCTTGGACCAAGCACCCCTACGGAGGCGCCAGGAGGAGCTCTGAAACTGATTCCTCTAATCACTGGTAACTGTCCAGCTGGCGGCGTCACCACCAGTTGCTCGACGAGCAAGTCTCCTTTGGGCTCGGGCAGCGGCATACGAGGAGGGTCGATGGGAATCTGCTGAAGTACGTTGTTGAGTCGGGCGTACTGACCGCGTGCCGTGATAAATCCCTTCCAGTTAGCGATCATTTGATCGATGGGCGCCAAAGCGCGACTGGTTAACAATGAGGCAGCCGTCATGACACCCGGCGTCACTTCGTTGTTGATCACCAGATAAGCCCCAAGACCCAGCATGAACGACTGTAGCAGGAGCCTCCACGTACGCGAGATATTGCTAATCGCTCCGCCTAGCTCACTCGCACGGCCTTGTAGTGCCAGAACGCGATAGCCGAAGGTCTTCCAACCCTTCAATAGATTGGGAAGCATGCCCATCGACTCAACGACCTCGGAATTACGCAGGCTTTTCTCTGCAAAGCTGAGTGCAGAGGCATGCTCACGGTTAGCTTCCGCCAATCGACTTCCGGTCATTTTTTCATTAGCAAAAGCCAGCATCAGAGCGACAGCGGCGCCAAACACGGTCAGCACTCCAAACCACGGATGGAAGAAAAACATGATACCGATATAGATTGGCATCCAAGGTGCATCGAAGAATGCAAATAAGCCATTTCCGGTCAAAAACTGCCGCAGCCCTGAAAGATCGCTCATAGGCTGGGTGGATGAGGCATTACCATTGGAGTACAGGGCACGCTTGAAGCTGGCATTGAAAACTCGTTCACTCAGAAGCAACTCCAAGCGCGTAGAAATCCGAATTAATATACGAGACCTGATCCACTCCAGAGCGCCGTAGGTGACCATCAAAATCACCATGATCAATGTCAGCATGGTTAGCGTCACGACGCTTCTACTGCTAACCACACGATCATAGACTTCCAACATATAAAATGATGGAACCAGCAGTAGCACATTCGTGAACAAACTAAAGAAGCCAACGGCCATGAAACTACGTCGACACTGCTTCAGGGCACGACCTATTTCTGAACCTTCATCGAAAAGAAACATAAGTTTTCAGCCACATCTATAAACACCTCGCCTATAAATGAAATCGAGCAAACAGCGAGACCGGTTCGCACGTGGGTAGCATAAAACAGCGCTTAACGCCTTTACATACCAACGAGCCTCTAAACAAGTCCATTGAGCAGAAATATCCGGGCCCGAGGATCGCGATTGGACCTGCTGACGCCAAGCAGACGAGCGAAGAGGAGGCTCTCGATGATCCCAGCAGTGAAATATCGACCAGGCGGCGACTGCGGACGCCCATGCAGATCGGACGTCAGGGTGAACAGTACTCCTGTGTCACGTGATTGAAATTATATGCAACCTGTAAAGATCTAAAAGCCCTGCGTCACCTGTGTCTCTTCGCAACATAAGGGTGATCTACTCGACAAAACGCCACCTCGAAGCCATGTAAGCGCTCGCTCACAATAATTCAAATGATCCGCCGGTATAAATTTGCATATTTTTCCAGCATCGTACTGCTCTGAAAATTCGCCTCATAATGTCGTAACGCTTGCTCACCCATCTTCTGGGCCCTTATTGGGTCCCGCCATAAGCGGAGTAGTGCTTCCCGTAGCGCAAGCGGATCAGCAGGGCTAATAGCATAACCGGTCACTCCATCGATATTGATATCGCTCATTCCAGAGCCGATCTCGCACGAGATCATTGGCTTACCAAACATAGCTGCCTCTAGAAGAGATACGCCAAAGGCCTCGGATCGCAGGTGAGAAGGGAAAACGAATCCATAACACAATTTCAACAAGACTACTTTTTCAGTATCGGGTAGACGCCCGAGAAAATGCACATTCGAAAGGCCTAGTTGATCCGCTTCACTCTTGAGCTCTGCTGCCAATAGACCATCCCCAAGTACGACCAGCGGAATTCCGGTACCCTGCAAGGCACGCAGCAAATAGGTAAGGCCTTTGTAATATCTCAGAGCGCCTACAAACAGGAAAAAACGGCCACCCAAGCGGGCACGCCAATAGTCTTCCCGTTGCGAATCCACAACAGGATAGGAAGCCCGATCAAGACCGAATGGAATGACAGAGACCTTATCAGAAAACTCCCGGAGCACCGGACTGCTATCAGCATAGGCATTCGACGACGCCACAATTGCATCTACCTTACTGAGAAAGCGATTCATCAGGGGCTCGTAGAGCTTCATTAAGTTCTTTTGCTTAACGATGTCCGAATGATAAGTGACAACTGACGGCCTTTTCACCCGCGCCATAAAATGCGCCAGGTCCATATAGGGCCATGGAAAATGATAGTGCACAATATCTACTGATTCAGATAGCTCACGGAAATCTTTAAAACCCCGAATGGAAAAGGGGGTGGACGCAAATTGAAAAGATTGGCTAGATCGGTGTGCTAGGTGCTTACCTACCTTCTCATTACGCTCGCCGCCCCTGGGGCTCAAATACAAAACCTCTGATTCTATACCGTGATCAAATCCACCCTCACACAGCTGAAAAATGACTTGCTCTATACCTCCGAGATTGTCGGGTATGTATGTTTTGAAGAAATGAAGAACCCTGATCACGCTGAACCCTCGGTTACGACCACAACAGACTTTACACCTGTATAGAAAAAATTGACAGGATCAGGCCTGCATGGCAGTAGGGATGTCCCGTGGCGATCAGCGGTACCCCAAAGGCATTCGGACTAGTGGCATGGCGGTGGTGGATGTCCTTGATTGCCAGTACGTATCTAGCGGAAGCTACATTGATGCGCCCCGATGCATCCCGGACATCCTCTCCCATATACGACAGCTTGAATATGTCTAATTAACCAAAAAATAGCCCTGCATCAAGCTCCCAGGACTAAATCCAACGATAGGTAAAAAGTGTTCGCCCCATGAAGCCTGGCAAGACAAATGTAACTATTGCGCCGCGGGCAACGTGCAAATTCGCGCCCCAGCCAATAAAAGGGCAGACTTGTTGCCTTCAGTATAAAAATGTATAATGCCGGAGATCGCAACTTTGTCCGAAGCCTTTAACTTAATGCAAAAACCTTCATAAAAAGGACACTGATCGGATGAATATAGCCGTGTCTGGCATAGGATATGTTGGATTATCTAACGCCGTGCTGCTGGCTCAGCATAACAAAGTTGTAGCTTTCGACATCAACCCGCAACGGGTTGAATCAATAAACTCACGAAAGACGCCATTTGAAGATTCTTGTCTTCAGGAATTTTTAAGCGAAAAAGCGTTACAACTACGAGCTACCACGAACCCCCACGACGCTTATGCCGACGCAGACTTTGTCATCGTGGCAACCCCTACGGATTATAATTCAGAAACCAACGAGTTCGACACCACGTCCGTTGAATCCTGTATCAGGGACATCTTATCAATCAATAAAAAAGCGACGATCATAATAAAATCAACCGTACCACTGGGCTACACACGCTCTGCCATAGACTACTTCAAGAACGCCAATATTATATTTTCCCCCGAGTTCCTGAGGGAAGGCACGGCTCTGCATGACAACCTGTATCCTTCCAGAATAGTCATAGGTAGCAATTCTGATCGCGCACAGCTCTTCGCCTCGCTATTACAGCAAGGTGCTTTCAAAAAAAATATACCTGTGCTTTTCACAGAAAACACCGAAGCCGAGGCTATAAAGTTATTCTCCAATACTTATCTTGCCTTACGTATTGCTTATTTCAATGAACTGGACACTTACGCCAAAAGCCATAGCTTAAATACCCGGCAGATCATCGAAGGCGTTAGCCTGGACCCGAGAATTGGAAAGCATTACAACAACCCCTCGTTTGGCTATGGTGGATACTGCCTTCCGAAAGACACTCGCCAATTACTGGCCAACTATGGCGATGTACCCCAGCATCTTGTACGGGCTGTCATAGAGTCAAACGCGACGAGAAAGCTGTTTCTAGCCTCTGATATCATTAGCCGAGGACCGAAAGTTGTCGGTGTTTACCGACTGGCAATGAAAGCCAACTCGGATAATTTCCGGGAGACAAGCATTACGGAAATCATCGAGCAGCTCACAAGGAAAGGCATCACGGTAGTAATTTATGAGCCGCTACTCACAGACGAAACCTTCATGAACTTAAAAGTTATCAAATGCTTGGATAAACTCAAGCAAGTCGCTGATCTTATCATCGCAAACAGATTATCAGACGAACTCGATGATGTGAGGGAAAAGGTGTACTCAAGAGACCTATACAAAACTGACCACTAGGTATAATGAACGCGCTGCAATTTAGATTGATCACTACCAATACGAAGCGATCTTAAAATCATGGGCTCAGCTGAAAAAACCTCTAACACCTCATGGGCATCCCATACCGGGGCAACTGATATCTGGGTTGGACTCAGTGCTTATCATGTATGGCAAACACTGGGATGGCATGACATAAGACAACGCTACCGAAGGTCGGTGATAGGGCCTTTTTGGTTTACCCTTAGTACTCTGGTGATGGTTGGAGTTCTGGGAATACTTTATTCCAGCATCCTTAATCAAGACATACATGAATACTTGCCATATCTAGGCACAGGGCTGGTAGCCTGGCAATTCATCAGCACTTGCGCTATTGAGGGCGCCAGCACACTGATCAGTGCTGGATACCTCATAAAACAGATACGCATGCCGCTTACTATCCATATCGCAAGAATGGCATGGCGTAACTTCATTATCATGATGCATAGCCTGCCCGTCGTACTCTTGTTTCTACTGGCTTTTGGTCATCGCCCTGGCTTCGAAATACTTCTCGTGATACCAGGCCTTTTTATCTTGCTGCTGAATAGCGTCTGGATAGGGCTGGTTCTGGCGATCTTATGTGCTCGTTATAGAGATCTTTTGCCCATTGTAGGCAACTTAACTCAGGTCGCATTTTTCTTTACACCGGTCATGTGGGTAGTCGATCTTCTTAAAGACCGTCGTTGGATCGCGGAAATCAATCCGTTCTACCACCTGATTGAAATAGTGAGAGCTCCGCTTATTGGTAAACCAATGGAATTGGCATCGTGGATCTGGGCCATCGCCATGGTTATAGTCGGCTTCTGCATCGCACACTACTTGATGAAACGCACTCGAAACAGACTACCTTACTGGCTTTAATGGTGTTGAAGCTCATGAATGCACATATCCTATCCCGCAGCATGGCGATTGAGTTTCCTATTTATGAAAACTCCCATCGCTCCCTGAAGAAAAAAATGATCAACCTGACGACAGGTGGTCGTATCGGCAAGGACGCTTCCAAACACACGATTGTATGTGCGCTGGACGATTTGAACTTTGAATTCAAACATGGCGAACGAGTTGGCTTAATTGGTCACAACGGCTCGGGCAAAACCACCTTACTAAGAGCTCTTTCTGGCGTTTACTCGCCCGTTAGAGGTCACCTGTCGGTACAGGGTCGCGTTGCATCCTTATTAGATGTTTCGATGGGTTTAGATCCTGATGCTACAGGTTTCGAAAACATCTACCTCAGAGGCATCATGGACGGCCTCAAGCCGTCAGTAATAAAGTCGAAAGTGGAGGAGATTGCCGAGTTCACGGAGCTTGGCGACTACTTGAACCTGCCCGTTCGCACCTACTCGAGTGGAATGATGCTACGCCTGGCATTCGCCATTTCCACGAGCGTGGAAGCAGATATTCTGATAATGGACGAGTGGCTGAGCGTAGGTGATTCATCATTTAGTGCCAAGGCAGAGCAGCGTCTCGAAAAGCTCATCCATGGTGCTGGAATTTTAGTCATAGCCTCCCATAGCCAGGAGCTTATTGAGCGAATCTGTACTCGTGTAATACACCTTGAGCACGGAAAAATCATCAGGGACGAGCTGTTAGCAGATAGGGACGCCTAGAAGAATAAACCCTGCTAGGAAGCAACAGTTCAGACATCTACTGGCACGCCAAATGAGGCGCCATAGTAACTGACCGATAGTAATGCTTGCTGCAAAAGCTGTACTCGATGTCAAGGTTAAATGATCACAACGGGTAGAGACGTACGTACAAGCGAAGGAATACGTCCTGCAGCTTTGAAAAAGCTTATCCGGAGACACGGCATTTGGTACTGACGTTAGCTGCCTTTCACTAGAGATGAACACATGATCAGCATTCTAGCTTCAGATCCCTTCAGATCAGCCGTAGAGCGAGTACAGGCGGCGCTCCGGCGCTCGGTCAGCTATCCAATGGTTGAGAGCATCAGTCTGGCAAAACTGGATGACGTTGATTTTGTAGTGGCCATAAATCCAGATGCCCTACAAAGTCATGCGTTATGTCGCTGGATAAAGACCTCTCATAAAAAGCTGATTTTACTGGGACGTGTCTCCAAAGAGCTTCAAATAGCACTAAATTTATCCGTAGGTGAATGGCCCGCTTCATATGAAAGCCTGGCACATAGTCCACAGGCTGTTAAAGGGCACACCGCGGAAAGTGCTGCTAAAGTTCGCTATCTACCCACAGCCCAAGCGCTAGGCGCCCAGAACTGGAGCCGCCCACTGGAGCGCTACGACTTCGCAGCCGAATGGAACAACCTCGGCTACGGTGCTGTTCGAATGGATGATTCGGAATGGGCAGCGGCTTCGCCACTTCATGCTCCGACAGCAAATGAAATTGCTGTTATAGAAGCGAACAGTGAGACGTGGGCGACTTATAGCGCACTGTTCGACGAGCCTACGTATTCCACACTCTGGATAAATCGTCCCGTTGGAACAATCGATTCCTTTGAATGGCGACTGGTGGAAAATTTTATCAGTCAATGGCGACATGATGAAGGGATCCCTTGCCGCCCAGTCCTTGGGGACATTCCCGATGGACATGACGCAGCAATCACAATGCGTTTGGACTGTGATGAGGACATTTCTTCTGCCAGACCATTGTGGGAAGCATACAATGAAATGCAGGTTCCACTTTCGCTAGCCATTCATACCATGAATTTGCTAACAGACCAGCATGCGAGCTTCTTGAAAGAGTTTACATCTGCCAAACAGGCAATCCTTTCCCACACCGCGACTCACGCCCCTCGCTGGGGAGAAAACTACGAGAATGCGCTGGGTGAAGGTTCAGTTTCACGTGATGCCATACGAAAGGCATGTGGTGAAGATGTCCGCTATGCGGTGTCGCCATTTCACCAATCTCCACCTTACGCCTTAGCTGCACTGTGTGATCTTGGCTATAAGGGTTGCGTAGGGGGGATTATCTGCAATGACCCTGAGTTTATTTTAGCAAGGGGCGGAGAGCTAGCAGGATTGCCTCGCGGCTTCATCGGGCATAGCCAGCAGTGCATGCTGCACGGAGACTGTCTGCTTACCGATGGAGATCCCCTGAGAGTTTACAAAGAGGCAGTCGATCTCGCCGTATGTACACGCAGTTTTTTCGGTTTTCTCGACCACCCCTTCTCTCCGCGATATCAATATGGTTGGCAAGACGAGCACACGCGCATTCAACAGCACCGCAAACTGATCGAATACATTAGAAAAGCGGCAGTAAATCCAATATTTCTAGATGAGAATACTGCATTAGATTTTCAAGCCAGAAAATCGGCGCTGAGTATTATTAAAACCCAAAGAGGCTTCGAGCTGTCCGGAGACGACCAACTCGGCGCGCTACGTTTCACGATTGAGTATCGGGGTACGCTTTCTCGATTTGAGTCTGGAGCAATTCTAGTTTGAATATTTTCATCGTAGTCGGCACGCGCCCCGAAGTTATAAAAATGGCTCCAGTAATTGCAGCGTTGGTCTCTGTGGCCAAGGTTACCGTCTGCACCACAGGCCAGCATAGGGAAATGCTGGCGCAAGCTTTGAGCATATTCTCGCTAAAACCAGATGTCGTCTTGGATACCATGACACCGGGACAATCGTTGAACATCCTGGCCTCGCGGCAACTGGAGCTTTTGGATGCGGTGCTTGCCTCACACAAACCCGATTGGGTATTGGTTCAAGGGGACACGACCACTGCGCTTTGTGCCAGTATTGCGGCATTTCACAGAAGCATAAAAATCGGGCACGTCGAAGCAGGATTGAGAACGGGGGACCTCAAAAGTCCTTTTCCAGAAGAGGCGAACAGAAATCTTATCGCGAGAATCGCAAATTTACATTTCGCGCCAACCGAATCAGCAGCTGCAGCCCTGCGGACTGAAGGAATACCTTCCGAAAAGATTAAAGTTACAGGCAATACTGTAGTCGATGCCATTGAGCTGATGAAACCACGGCTGATGCATGACAGTAATGTTGAGGCCGGCAAGAAGCTATTTGATGAACACTTGCCGTTGGTGATTATCACCTGTCACAGGCGAGAGAACTTTGGAAGCGTCCTAGAAAATATTTGCGAGATGCTAGCGAGGCTTTGCAAGCGCTATCCAAATCATCAATGGCTGTTTCCAGTTCATTTGAATCCAAATGTACGCGAGCCGGTCATGCGTATATTGGGAAATATTCCGAATCTAAAGCTGATCGAGCCTGTCGACTACGTGACTAGTCTTTTCCTTATCAGTAAAGCGTCCCTGGTGCTCAGCGACTCGGGCGGGATTCAAGAAGAGGCGCCTAGCTTTGGTACACCCGTTGTAGTGATGCGCGAGCATACGGAGCGCCGGGAAGGCATTGGGGCTGGTTTTGCCACCCTAGCAGGCCAAGAGCCAAAAACGATAGAAGCTGCGGTTCATCAGTGGCTGAGCGATCCAGCGGCTCGGAAACGTCTACAGGCGCTCCCAAACCCTTATGGGGATGGGCATGCTGCTAAAAGGATAGCAGAGTCGCTAATTCACAACCTCACACCTTCCTTCGACGACTGAGGTCATGGTGCAATCTGACTATAGCTGCATTTTATTTTCGACAGCGGATTGGGATGAGCCGTATTGGACAAATAAACAACATACTGCCAAGGCCTTGGCCAATTTGGGTGTGCGCGTGTTGTATGTTGAAAGTGTCGGCCTAAGAGCACCAAAAGGTAATAGCAGAAGAGATTGGCAGCGTCTAAAAAGCCGGTTATTGAAAGGAATCAGTTCTCTTCTGAAGGGGGCAGTCCAGCGAGAAGCTAATGTATATGTTCTTTCACCTCTGCTAGTACCTGCTGGCTATCGACATCCCTTTTTAAGGAAGATAAATAAATTTCTTTTGCGTCTTGCTATCAGTCGATCACTATCCGCTCATTCGTTGATGTCCCCTTTAATATGGACGTATCATCCGTTCATGATGGACATCTTTAGTAGAGAGCAATATAAATATTTGCTGTATCACTGTGTAGACGATCTCAGTGCAGTGCCAGGAATTGATCCTGTTTCGTTCAGAAGCGCCGAGCTTGAGCTCCTAAAGAGCGCGAAAGTTATCTTCGCTACGGCACCTGCTCTTGTTGAGCGTTGCCAACCTTATAATGATAGCGTCTATTATCTCCCAAACGTCGTCGACTTCGAGCATTTTAATAGCACCACGAGCAAGAGCGCTCTTCCAGCCGACCTCGTCCACATTCCGTTACCACGCCTTATTTATCATGGCGTGTTGTCTGACTTTAAAATTAATTTCTCTCTGCTACACGAAAGCGCCCAGGCGAGGCCTGACTGGAGCTGGATTTTTATTGGAGAGCAGCGTGAAGGGCAGAGCAGTAAAGAAGTGGAGCGATTAAAAAAACTTCCAAACGTATACTTTTTAGGCTATCGATCCTATGCAGAGATTCCGCGCTACTTAAACCACTCGAGCGTGGGATTGTTACCAACTCTTGTCAACGACTATACCAAATCAATGTTCCCGATGAAATTTTTCGAGTACATTGCGGCAGGCCTGCCCGTCGTATCCACTTCACTGGATGCCCTTTTGCAACACCGTCCTTCAGCACTCGAGTTTGGCGATAGCGCTAAGTCTTTCTGCCAGGCTATTGAGACACAACTAAAAGCAGGAAAAATATCTCCGGAAAACGCATTGGAGATAATAGGGAAGAATACGTGGCGTGACAGGACCCGAAAGATGTTGGAGCACCTTGTCGAAGATTAAGCCCCAGATCCATCTGAATGGCATAGAGCCAGAGCCTTAACCTGTCTAGAGAAACATAGATTTATTTTGATTAGGGGCTTTAAATTCCAGCACGCTTATCTTTGCACTCTAACTTTCGAGCATCCATTGCAAAGTCTTTTCCAATGGCGGCGTATGCCAATCCCCAATGATACCTTTGAGCTTCTCTGAGCTTCCCGACAAAGATCTTACTTCGTTTTTTCGGACAAAGTCGGGATTTATTTTCACAGTTAGTCTATGACCGGTCAGGCCCTCAACCATGTCTAAAACTTCTCGGAGAGAAAAAGTCTTTCCAGAACAAATATTAACGGTCTCACCGATCGGCTTTTCCTCGATCAATCTACGATAGGCATGAACCACCGATCGAACATCAGAAAAATCTCGGTAGACATCTATATTGCCTAATTCGATAACTGATGCTTTTTGCCTGAAATGACCTACTATCTTCGGTAAAAGGAAGGTTTCCTTTTGACCTACACCTGTATAGTTAAATGGTCGTGCGATGATGATAGGTAGTTGATCTAGCCAAAGCCTAGCCATATGCTCCATAGCCAACTTGCTGACCGCATAGTCATTCGCTGGGCATGGAGCGGTAGACTCCTTAAGCACACCGCCTTCTAGATTTCCATAAACGTTGGAACTACTAGCTAACAGGATCGCATCGGGAATCCTTGGAGAAGCAGCCAGCGCCGCTAGCAGATTTCGACTACCAATAAGGTTAATCTTATAAATAGCATCTGCATTGCCATGCCCTACAAAAGCGATCCCAGCCAAATGTATGACAACATTGGGAGAAACCAAGTCAATCCAAGCCGATAACGCACTGGTATCGAGCAGATCGACTTTCCTGTAGGTCGGATCGCCGCGTTTATCTCGCGTTCCTATACCGAACACCTCCCAGCCAGCAGCTTCCATTTCTGAACGCAGGTACTGTCCTGTGAAGCCCTCGATACCGGTAATCAAGGCACGGCGCTGACGATTCATATTAAAACGAGTATCCTGAAGCTACACGACTCAGATCGGCTTCGACCATCATAGAGCAGAGTTGCTCCAGTGTCGTTTTCGGCGCCCAGTTTAGTTCTCGCTTGGCCTTTTCAGGATCGCCAACTAAAAGGTCGACCTCTGCAGGGCGATGGTATTTCGGGTTGATACGGACCAATGTCTTTCCAGACTTCGTATCGATTCCGAACTCCTGATCTCCCTGACCTTCAAAGGCAATTTCTATATCAGCTGCCTTGAATGCCATTTTTATGAAATCTCTGACCGTTTCGGTGCGTCCAGTGGCGAGTACGAAGGTGTCAGGAATGTCGACCTGCAGCATTTTCCACATACCCTCGACATAATCCTGTGCAAAACCCCAATCCCGCTTTGCATCTAGATTGCCGAGTTCTAGGTGCTCTTGCTTGCCTAGCTTGATGCAAGCTACGCCGTTGGTGATTTTCCGAGTGACGAACTCTAAACCCCGTAGTGGCGATTCATGATTGAACAAAATTCCGCTCGTAGCGAAAATATCGTAACTTTCTCTGTAGTTTATCGTCATCCAATGTGCAAATAGCTTTGCCACACCATAAGGACTACGCGGATAGAAGGGTGTCGTCTCGATCTGTGGAACAGCCTGTACCTTCCCGAACATCTCTGAAGTACTTGCTTGATAGAAACGAATCTTAGGGTTAACGATACGAATCGCTTCGAGAATATTGACCACACCCAGTCCAGTGATCTGGGACGTGGTGCTGGGCTGATCGAAGGATACCGCAACAAAGCTTTGTGCGGCCAGATTATAGACTTCATCTGGCTTCGTCCGATCAAGCAGCCGGATAGTCGAGCCCAGGTCCGTAAGATCGTACTCAACCAATTCCAACGACGGATGGTTATCAATTTTGAGTTCGGCGATACGCCAAAAGTTGGTAGATGCCGTGCGGCGATAGGTACCAACGACCTTGTACCCTTTGCTCAAAAGGAGTGAAGCAAGATAAGCACCATCTTGTCCTGTAATACCAGTAACGAGCGCTGTTCTTTTCATAAATTATTCCCCCCTTGGCTAATTAGACAATTTCTATTTCAGGAAATGGGAAGATGAACCTACCGCCAGACGCAAGATACTCTTTCTCACGACGCAGGATGCCATCTTTAAAGTGCCAAGGTAGAACAAGGAAATAATCCGGCTTCATTGCTCGTGCCTCTTCTTCCGATATGATCGGAATATGACTGCCCGGCGTGAAGCGGCCAAACTTTTCAGTATTGATTTCAGCAACATAAGGAATGTCGCTCGCGGTCAGGCCGCAAAATTGCAACACCACGTTGCCTTTGGTGGAAGCACCATAGCCAAAGACCTTTTTACCATCTGCTGTCAGGCTACGAATCAGTCGTGTCAAATCATCGCGGTGGCGGAACACACGCTCTTCAAACTCGCGATAGGGACGGGGGGTATTCAGGCCCATCCGCTCTTCTTGTTCCAGCAACCAGTCGATAACTGGCTGATTCGAGCGGAGCGTCTTGTTGGTTTTTCTCGCGGCGGTGACAGCGAAACTACCACCGTTCACTGCGTTCATTACGACATCCACGAGCCTCAGACCAGCTGCCTCCAGGATCGTTTTAACAACTTGCAGCGAATAATATTCTAGGTGCTCATGGCAGATTGTATCGTAAGAATTTAGACGTAGCATCGATGGCATATAGCTTTGCTCAAAATGCCAGATACCGTCCTCTGCAAGGATCGACTCGATTTGACGCGCAAACTCAATCGGCGCCTCAAGATCATAAAACATTGCGATTGAGGTAACGATCTTTGCAGACTTTTTCTCAACCGAGCGATACGCATCAGCGGAGAAAAAGTCGGGAACCAACGTCACATCGGACGGGTAGTACTCACTGAACTTCTTACCGGTTGGGTCGATACCAATACGGCGTATGCCTTGACTTTTGTAAGCCTTCAACGTCGTGCAGTCATTACTACCGATGTCCAGCACAACATCGCCACTCGATAGTGGGTTCAGACGCTCAAGATAGGCTATCTTGTCAGTCAGATGGTTTACCATCGACTGATTAAGGCCCGATCGATAGCCGTAATTGTCACCGTACATTTCGGACGGCTCATAGGAGTGCGCTAGCTGCAGCAAACCGCTCTTGGGGGACCATACCAGCTCCAGCGGGCCAACCGTGACCGGCTCATTCACAGATCGCGGAAATACGCCGGTGAGAGCTTGGTGCCCTAGGTTCAAGACGGAGACCAGATTTTCATCTTGCCCAACTCGACACTTCGAGATTCTCTTATAGGAACTCATTGCACACTCCGAGATGTTATTTCAAGGTAACTTTAAACGGAATCGCCTTGTCGGCGACGGATTTTACGGCATCCCACTCAGGCGCGACCAGGATAAACGAACGGCCTTTAGATTTCTCTAGCTTTATCTTTTCCAATACTTTTTCTATGAATTCTTTATCGCAGCCGAATAGGCGCTCGTCAATCAGAACTATCTTTTCGCTGGAAAATAGCACTTCAGCAATAGAAAGTCGGGTCTTTTCAACCCACGAAAGGTCATTAGGAGCAATATTCGCCTGTGCGAAAAGGTCAGAAAAAGACATCAGCGCTTCAAAGTCTGGCCGATGGCGATAAGCACGTTCGATTGTAGCGCCAGTTTTTTTCTCAAAGCACCGCTGTGTTGATATCAGTCCATCGCTTTTTATTATGATACCGGATGCGATCTTTGAACGGGCTTCTATGGCATTTAAAAGACCTAACCCCACAAAACTGTCACGCCCGCAGATGGCGTAACACTGGGCTTCCTGCAAAGAGAGATTTCTAAATTCACAGATCAATCCTTCACGCGCAGGAAGAAATCCATCTCGATTACCAAGCATCTTCAGCTTGCTTGCCATCCAATCCCAAAAGGCTGTGGAAGGTCTTGGAAATTTAAGGGTCAAGTCTTTGATACTGAGCAATGGTAAGCTTTTCATTCAAACCTCTAGGTTATTCACAATAAAGGCCTGTTGCGGACGAGACTTTATTGCACCTTGACGATTAGGTTCAAATGCATTTCCAACGATAATGGCCCGTTTTGAATTCTCTAACCCGGTCAAACCATACGACTGAGTATTTTGATATCCCGAAAATGCACCGATCGTGCTATTACGAACAGCCAACATGTCACAGGCGTCTTGGATCGAAATACCGGAAGACACTCCATCCCTGCCATTTCCAGCGATACTGCAGCTGTCAAAACTAATCATAGAAACTCTGCCAATGAACACACCGTCTCCACCATTCCCGTAGAGACGCGTACCAATGAATTTTATATCATCAACAGCGCTGCTTTCACCGCTGGCGTTGGCAAGAATTCCATGACCTTGGTTGCTACATGACCAGTCGCCGGAAGACTGGATGCGCCGTACAGTCCCACTAGACCCTGAATCTATTAGTATTCCATGCCCTACGCAATTATCGATCGCGTTATTGCATAGAAATCCATGTTCCAAAGTCATATTGTCGAGAGCCAACAAGTGCAGACCTGTCTTACAATGAAATATTCCGCACTGATCGATCCAGAAACCCTGTGAATTTGCAATACGAACGCCTACTTCGCAGGGTGCAATTTGCTTTCGGCTTTGTACGAATACGCGCTGCAGGTACTGATCGTTATGGATCCCATTACCGTGGATAAGAATACCGATACCGGTAACCGCTGCCGGATCCAGAATCTCGCAATCGGTGATGTATAGAAAACTCGAATCATAGGCATCGATACCGCAATGCATGTTCGCAATCAAGCAGTTCGATATTCTTACATCGTAGCCACGGCTTAGCCTTATCCCAGCACCGCCATGCAATGTTTTTCGAGTATTGATAGACAGGTTCGATATATCAATACGGGATACCTGGCCATTAGGGCTACCCACTTCAAATGCACACCCTTGTGGTGAATCGACTATTAATCGAGTCACCTCGCGCCCTGCGCCTCTTACACTAATAGGTCCATTTTCGATACGGATAGTATTGCGCAAAAAAATATCGCCTGGCGGCAATACAATTTCTCCGCCACCTTTCGGAAGGAGGCTGATCATACGATTTATGGCAGCGGAACAATCGGTGTAGCCGTCGGCAATAAGATGGATCATGTTAACTCTACGAATTTACGGACTATTGGAGCTTCCGCCTGTTCATTATCAAATCGATGCCATGCGTAGCGTCGTACGCCCCCTAACTAATGGCAATGTCATGGACTTTAAGCCCAAGCTCCCTTGTATCTCCTTCAACTTGATATGCTTCCGAAACTTCAAAAACAATCGTTCTTGGTACAGACTGAGCAGTGCTTGGCAAATTCAAAGAAATGCGCTGAGCACCGGACTTCAGTTTCTCACTATATAAAACCTGCCCTGACTCTCTTACCGACAACACAGGCAGCTTCTTGGTATCTGCAGGACAGTCGCACGTTACAGAAATAGACGTTATTGACTTTTCAGCATTAAGTAGTATCTCTGCCTGCCTACGCATCCAACGGAAGCTTCCAGTCGCATACTTTTCCTCTGAATACCAACCTTCCAGGTAGAGGAAATCCTTGCCATGGTTCTTGCCGGAAAAAATCGAAAGCGGACTCTTAGACGCAATCGCCGCCCCAGGCTCTTCGCCTAGTTCAACCAGGTAGCGGAACTTCTGTTGTTGGCCTACGCGAACAAATTGCGACCTTTCTACAAAGCTCACATCGAAGGCGATTTCCGAAAAGCTCTCGGCCAGCTTGTTTCTTACGACCATTTCAGCACGTGGATCAAGCAGGCAGATACGTAGTTCCAGCTGTTTTCCAGGCTTCCTGAGAAACTGAAAATCGTCGACGACTCCCAATCTGGTAAAGAAGTCTTGGAACCAGTGAGTAGGGTAAGAGCGCTGCGCAATTTCTATTTTGTCATGTACGCGGCCAGTCACTGTTTTGAGATACAGACCGTCAACTCCAGACTCAAGCGCCCCCTCATCTCCGGTAGCGTACCGGATCAAGGGCGAGGAGTAATTGGTGAGGTCCGTGACCACTAAAGATCCTGCACCTTCTGCACTCGCGCCAAGGCACTCCATCCAAACATAAGGATCTACAACCTGCATAAAATGATTCTTGCTGGCCTCATGGGCATCCAAGAGGTCAGGATCGTCGGCAGCTTCGTTCATTACAAACCGTTCGTGGGCCATGATACCGAACTCTGCATTCCCATAGCGGTTCGCCACGCGACAACCAAACGTTTCCTCGATACTTCTACGTTGTTGAACGGTTAAAGTTTCGCCGGTAGAAACGAAGACCGCAAAGTAGCCCCGTTGGGGCCCTAAGGCGTTCATCACATGCCGCGCTAATGCATATAGCGTAGACGGGTGTCCCTGAACGATATACGGTTTGGCTTTACAAATCTTCTTCCAAAGAGCGGCAAAACAGTCTTCCGTCCATGCCTCGCACTCTATACTGATCCGGTTTGTCGCCTGCTGACGCCACCACTCCTGTCGCTTCGCAACCTGGGGTGTTTGCCCCGGGAACGCGGAGGAAATGTGAAGCTGGCGTTGGTCGGCGGAAAATCCTACCCAGTGCTGGCTGAGGCGAGTAACCGCAGCCGAGTAATCTTTTGCGGCGGGCGTGTAATAAATGGGCAATGCACTTCCAGTCGAGCCGTTCGTTCTGCTGACATGAACCGGCAAATAGCGCTGGCAGTCCGGGTGCAATAAGCGAGCCCCTGCCTCGCGGATATCCTCCTTGGTCAGTACTGGAAGCCTCTGAAAATAACGTACATCTTTCAACAGGAGGAGAGGATCGAATTTGACCTGCCGAAAAAGATCCTTGTAGAAAGGGATTTCATACTTGGCGTTCTGCAGGACGTCGATTAGACGCAGTCTATTCAACCGCTTACGCTGCTCCCATTCGTCATTGAACGCGCTTTGCAACCAAGCAAGCCTGCTGTTGACGTTGCGTCCCGATAGCCTCTCGGCTAATGGAAACAACATCCGCGAGCGTAGTAATGGAATCCATTTCATACAGAGTGGTCGGCCAAATTCAGCAGATTGAAACGTTGGAAGAGTCGCCACGGGGGAATCTGATCGACCAATACTCTATGCTGAATAAATGCCAATTCATATACCTGTCGTAACGCGTCCAACTGCGCACGGAACTCAGGAATATGCTTACAGCGCTCGAGAAGTCGCTCCATCGAAAACAGGCGCGCCAACTCTTCATCCTCACCGAAGTAAACATTTCTTGCCCAATTCGCCACATCGGCACAATGATTGCGTCGATAAGGAGCAATAAGGTTTTTATCGACCCCCTGCTTTTCAGCCAGATCGAATAGATCCGGCATTCTTTCAAGATGCCAGATCAGCGCCCATTTTCGCCACGACACGTTCATATTGACAATAACGTAGGGATCGCCAATCCAATAACCGGGCCGATTGATCATATGCTTGAGCACATAGACTGACGTGGGAATGCAGGTCATCAAATCAGAAAACGGCGGACCTGATGTGTCCTGTGTATAAGCCCCTATCGCATGATCGCGTCTAAACACACAGGCATAGATAGCCGTGAAGAGATTCTCGTTGTAGCCAGCGAAACTCCTGATCTCTTCACAAAAGTGACTTCGAGAGGGAGTGGCTATCGGCGTGGCCTTGTGGATGATTTCGTCAATATCATCCAGCTCTTCCGGCTGATTGAAGTGCGTATAGGCATAATTGATATAGATTATTTCCGATCTTGGATGCTCATTTATAACATCCATAATACGTTGCACTACACCTTCCCGTATAAGATCATCGTCTCCCAATATCCATACGTATTCACCTGATGCGAGCTTACTGGTTACAGCCAGATTGCCCAGCATCCCGACATTGACTTCGTTGCGGTGGTATCTGAGATTCGGGACCGATAGGAAGGCCTGCATAACGTCGGGGGTATGATCGGTTGAGGCATTGTCGACCACCAGTATTTCAACATTCTCCGAACACAGCTGAACGCTTTCGACTATCCCGCGCAGCGAATGTCGCAGCCATTCGGCCCTGTTATAGGTCGACACGCAGACTGATAGTTTTGGACGTCCCTCGGACTTGGCAGCAGGTCGTTGCCAAACCGGGAAATATTTTTCCAGGGTATTTGGAAACGTCGGCTGCCCTCTACGCATGAGCCAAGTCAGGTCTCGTGCATAATCGTCCCAGGTACCCAGAGTACGACTGACGGCCTGCTCTGACAAGGCATGGAGAGCAGCGGCATCGCTCGCCAGTCTGGCAATATGGTCACCTAGCTCGTCACCGTTGTGGGCATCAAAGGTAAGGCAACCACCTCCTTCTGCCACTTCGGCTACCGCGCCTGCATTGCTGCAGATGCATGGACGGCCGTGCCAGAGGCTTTCCAGGACGGGTAGTCCAAAGCCCTCCAGTAGTGATGGGAACAGGGTGAAATCGCAATCTCGATATAGTTGCGCCAGTTGCTCGTCCGATGGCAGCTCTTTGACATGGATATCCGCGTCTTCCGCTATCTCGGCGATGATGTCCCGTGCGTACTGTGAGTGATCTTTCGTCGAGCCGGCAAAGGTCAGCTTGAGCTGGATGCTGCTCCCTTGTTCGCGCAGTTTACGTTGCGCGACACGGAAGCCATGGATCGCGGTGAGGTGGTTCTTCCGCGGTTCCATCGTACCGACCATCAGTATCGATACAGAGGAGGTATCGCGTGCCTGACTTTTGATTTCACTGTTGCGGGGGAAGGTACGCATCTCTCCTGGCAAAGGAAGAGCATGAATACGCGACTTTATGGTCGTCAGCCTATCCATCGTGCTGCAGTAGTAGTCCCACAGCTCTTCGCTCATGGTGCGCGAGATCGGGATCAACAGGTCCGACTGCGAAATCATTTTGAAGAAGAAGTGATAGCCTGCTTGAGCTTCCGGCGGATAGATGTCCGTCAGCGTTACAGGAATAAGATCGTAAAAAATGGTTGCAACACGCATACCGCGATTTTTCGCAGCGAGGATTACCTGTTCCGCGTTCGGATTCGGCAGTACCAGCTCCGGAATGATCAACCAGGCATCGGACAGATCTTGCGAGAGCGATATGGCGTGGTTATGGGTAGGGCCATGCCACAGTGACAGATGCTGCTCTTCGTCGTGGGTGATCAGCCGGAAATCCCCTCTTTCCACATCCCACGCAACGTACGACAGCGCGACGCCTATTTTCTCAAGCGACGCACTCATCTGGCGAACGACGCGCTGAACGCCGCTGTTGCCATGGTAGGCGACCGTCGAGTTCACCCATACGAGGGCACGCGCTACACCGGGTGCCTGCTGGAGGCGTCCCAGGACAGCGCTCGCGTAGTCTTTCCACGTGGAAAGCTCCCGTTTCGCTGCCTCGTCACGTAGCGTCAGGCGTAACTCGGTATCGAGAATCAGCCGCTCGAGCCCCGAATACAGTTCATCTGCATTTCGGGTGTCCACTCGCAGGGTTCCACCGCCCTCGGCGATTTCCGCCATAGAGCCAAAACTCGCGCATAGACAGGGAACGCCCAGCCACAGGCTTTCAGCGATTGGCAGGCCAAACCCCTCTTCTATCGACGGAAACACCGAAAAGTCTGCCTGACGATATAGGTCGACGACCTGCTCGTCCGGTAGGTAATTCAGGACTGATACACCCGGAGTCTGGCGTACCAGGACATTCAGCTCTTCGTGCACCATAGGGTGAACGTTACCCACGATGCTAAGTTCGCAGGAAATATCTGGATGATTCGTTTGAAAACGGGCGAAGGCTTCAATGAGCTGCAGCTGATTTTTCCGTGGCTCTACGGTGCCCACGCTCAAGATTCGCACCGTATCCTTGGCTGCAGGAGCACCGAAGCGCTGGCGGGGCAAACCAGGTAGTTCATGCGGCAATAGCACATGCCGAACCAACGGTTGCACAAACTCGGCAGCCTTCGCCGTATTCTTCAAGAAATGTCGGGTATCTTCTGCAGCGCTGAAGCTTATCGGCAGCAGTATGTCAGCCAGCGACAGATGCTGAATATAAGATGAGTGCGTTTCTCGTACGGAGGCATACTCATCGCGCTTAAGCGGAATAAGGTCATAGACAAGCGCAGCAGTCTTGATGTTAAAGCGACGCGCATAGAGCAGCAGTGACTCTGTAGGCGGCGAGGGCTGGAACGTGAGGTGAGTCACCTCAGGGATCAGCAGCCAGGTGTCTTCCAGGGTCGACTTGTCGCGCGGGTCGAGATGAATAGCCTGATCATTACCAGCCGCTTCAGGTATGAGCGCCGGTCCCTCCCACTGGCCAAGATGGACAAGTTGTGCCTCATCCAGGCGAACCAGTGCCAGTGAAGTGGGACACCAGCGAACGAATACCACTTCCGCGACCAGCTCTTGCAGCGCCCTGCTTAGCCCACGCACTACCCGCTGAACGCCCGAATTGGCAGGTGACTGCGACGTGTGTTCGACGTAGACGAAAACCTTCTTCATCTTTTAATTTATCCTTCTATGCGCAACTGCTTGCACTCAGTCCCGCGTAACAGCTCATCAGACTTGATGTCACCTGAGGCCACGAGAAATTTTCGAGAATCCGTTTTTGGAGCAGGTCGTTCGCTGGATTATTAATAGCTAAATTCACGGCATTGACTATGCCTTCCTGATCGTTTGGATGCACATAGTAAGCATGGCCTCCGAAGTATTCGTAGGCACTGCCTTCCGACGTAATCACTACAGGTGCACCAGCGGCAGCGGCTTCCAGTGCAGCGATGCCAGGGGTTTCCAGTGTGCTTGGCATTACGAAGGCCGAGCATTCCTGATAGGCAGACCGAAGGCGCTCGTCAGTTTGGGCCAGGGGCCCCAGGTGGACGAAGTGCCCCCCCCTGCCCGCCTCGACACAACGGGCATGGTATTCCGCATCCCGAACGCGACCGATCGAGACCAGAGGCAGCCCGACAGCAGCGGCTGCCTGAATTGCAGCGACCTGATTCTTCCGCGGCTCGACGTTGGCCACATTGAGCAAGAAGGGGCCTTGGATGCCTGACCACGCCCTGAAAGCCGTGGGATCTACCGGCTCGCTAAACCACGAATCGACACCATTGTGCACGACACACGCCTTGGCGCGTGGCAAGCCGGAGTATTGCTCCAAGTTATCGATTTCTGCCATTGAGTTGCAGATAATACGATCAGCCAACCCATAATAGGTTTGCAGTTCGGTGGTGTTGAGATTGGCTTGGTTTGTCTCGTTTATCCAAAGATTTGGACTGAGCAGAGTCTTGAGTCCCAGACGTCGCACGTAGTCGACGAAAGGAATACCGCCGGAGACCAGGTGGAAATGATGAAATAGTGCTGCGCTATGGAGTCTAGGTTCCCAGATATCGTGCAGGATTACGTCACAACCGTGACTGGGCAAGTACTCTTTGTACTTCAGCAGCTGAACCTCACCTCCGCCGGGAAGGTGCATGGCATAGGGATGGATGTTGTAGACAACACTTACACGTTCAGCTGGGGTCATGTCACTCGTGCCAGTACAGATGCGTAGGGTTTTTCTTGCATCTTCCAGCCAGCCTGGGATGGGGCCAGAAGGGCGATAGGTCTTTTTGCCTCGTACCTGCCAAGGGCAGGTCTCTAAACGTCATCCTTCAACAATACACTGCGCCTGCTTTTCGCGGCATGAGAACGCCGAGCCTGAGCTCCTTCAGGAGCCGCACTTATCATACACAACCCGATCGGCCGCAAGTGAACGCCATAGACATTCCGCGGACCGTATCGTGGCCCGGCAGACTCGCAGGATAGGCGCGTGGCGTCCAGGCTTGCCGAGAGACAAACCGCAAGGATAGGGGAAAGGCGCATTAGGACTCGAGCTGGAAAAAGGCGCCTTTGATAGGACTGCCTTGCAGTCCGCTCATCCCTCGGTGCGCGGCCCAGTCATGCCAAGCACGGGCTTCACGCCCCCGGCTCCTGGCATTGGTCGTTGACGATCGGGCCCCTCACCTTCCTGCTCAAGGACACACGACACGCCACTCATCGTGAGGCACTAAAGAATCCCTCGTCGATACAGATACCTAGACAAATCACGTGGCGTCGCCGCGTTCAGCTCAGCCTGGCCTTGCCGGCTGCTTGTCATCGGTCTTCGTATGGCGATTATGACCCTCTATCTTCGATCCCTGTGTTACAGCCTGGTCCTTGCCCTGTCGCTTGGCCTGCTGGGCGCGAAGGCCCAGGCAGCCCCCGTGCATCTTCTCGGCCTGAACCTGTCCGGCGCAGGCTTCGCTCCCCAGGTGCTGCCAGGCGTCAATGGAACACACTTCATCTTTCCGGTGGAAGCCTACTTCAAGCAGTGGAGTGAGCGTGGCGTCAAGCTGATCCGCTTCCCCATCTTGTGGGAAAGACTCCAGCCGACATTGGGTGGCGCCCTTGATCCCACCTATGCTGCCCTGATCGACCGTACCTTCGGCTACGCCGACCAATACGGCATGCAGGTGATCCTGGATCTGCATAACTATATGCGCTACCGCGGAGTGGTAATCGGTACTGGTAACGTGGCTTACGCTCACTATCAGGATGTCATGACGCGTATTGCGCAACGGTGGAGCTCACGCCCTTCGCTTTATGCCTACGATCTGATGAACGAACCCCACGATGCGGTCAGTCAGTGGCAGGTTGCGGCTCAGTACGGTATCAACGGCGTACGCACTTACGACTCCACCAGGCCGATCATGATCGAGGGCAATGGCTGGGCCGAGGCGACCCGCTGGCCCCAGTGGAACGACTCCTTGCTGTCGCTGAAGGACCCTGCCAACAATCTCGTCTATCAGGCCCATGTGTACTTCGATGGGGTTGGCGGCGGCGGTAACTATGCCAATACCAGCGCCAGCGGCTACGGCGACGACTATGGAATCGAGCGAGTCCGTCCCTTCGTCGAGTGGCTCAAGAAAAACGGCAAGCGGGGCATGATCGGTGAGTTCGGCGTGCCGGACAGTGATCCACGCTGGAATACCATCATGGATCGGATGCTTGCCTATCTTCGGCAAAACTGCATTCCCGCTACGTATTGGGCGGCAGGACCAGGATGGGGGAACTACAACCTGTCGGTGGAACCGGTGAACGGGGTGGACCGCCCGCAGTGGGCGACCTTGAAAGCCAACCTGAACGATACGAGCTGTTCGGCCGTAGGCCCTGCCACCACGGCCACTGAAAGTGCTGCCAGCACATCAAGCGTCGACGCGTCCAAGACCGTGGCCAGCGTCTACCAGGACTATCTTGGCCGCCCAGCCGATCCGGCAGGACTGACCTACTGGACGACCCAGCTTGCCAGCGGGAACATGACCTTGGCGGCCGTGATCAACGCGATCATGGGCAGCGTCGAGTACCAGAATCGTGCGGCTGTTGAGCGTCTCTACCAGAATTATCTGGGACGCAGTGCGGACGCCGCCGGCCTGAACTATTGGGCAAGTCAGCTGAACAGCGGCACGATGACGGTCAACGCCATTGCGGCAGCGCTTATCGGCAGCAGCGAATACCGAGGCAATATTTCCACGACGGTAAATCAGCTCTATATCTCCTACCTGGGGCGCGATGCCGATCAAACCGGCCTTTCGTATTGGACACAGCAGATCGCGGGCAACAGCATGACGATTGCTGAAGTTAAATTGGCAATCTCAGGGAGTGCCGAGTGTCTAGCCTATACCCGGGCGCAGATCAGACAGCTTTACCAGCGCTATCTGGGTCGCGACGCGGATTCTCCAGGACTCAGTAGCTGGGCTACTCAGGTGACCAATGGGGTTATGACGCTGGATGATGTCCTGACGGCAATCAAAAGCAGCGCCGAGTACCGCTCAAGGCAGGCCTGACCTTCAAAGGCCGCGCCCCCCGCCGCGCCGATCGATCTTCCGATTGAGGATGATCGACGTCTGCGTCTGCTTCACTCCCTCGAGGTTGCCGATGCGGTCCAGCAGGTCGTCGAGCTTTTCGTGGGTGGTGCAGCGCAGGAAGGCCAGGTAGTCGAACTGGCCGCTGACGGAGGAGACTTCCTCCACTTCGATCATCTTTTCCAGGGCGCGGATGACGCTGGCGGTGCTGCGGGGCAGGACGCTGATGGCGCAATAGGCGCGGACGGCGGCCTGTTCCAGTGCGGAGCCCAGGCGCAGGCCGTAGCCCTGGATGATGCCCTCGCGCTCCAGGCGCGCCAGGCGCGTGACCACGGTGGTACGGGCGAGGCCCAGCTGGCGGGCCAGGGTGGCGTTGGAGGCGCGGGCGTTCTGTTGCAGCAGGTGGATGAGCTGCCAGTCGGTTGGATCGAGTTTGCTGAACATCATGGCTCCCGGCCAGGGGCGGGCATCGACGGCACGGACCGCCGATGCGGGAGCCTCATTCTAGGCAGAGCGACCGAGGGCAGCCAGGGCGGCGTCCAGGGATTCACGCTGTTGCCGTTGGTAGAGCGTCATCTCGTCAAGCACCGGCGCGCCGAGGGCGGCTTCGAAAGCCGCACGATTGCCGCCGCTCCCGTATTCGCGCTGGCTACCGGCCCCCAGGTTGGACTGGAAGATGCCGGCGGCGCTGACCGGCAGGAAGTCTTCGTAGGTGATGGGATCGGCGATCAACTGGCCGGCGGTGATCAGGGCTTCGGGATCGGTGGTATCGATACCTGGGCGACTGCCCGTGCCGACGCGGTAGCGGAACCAGGCCAGGCCCTGGCGGCGCAGTTCGTCCCAGTCGTCCGGTAGAGCCTCGAACACCTGCGCCAGCACGCTGGCGTAGTCGCTACCGGCAACCTTGCTGCGCTGGCGAACCTCCTGCAGCAGTTCGTCGTAGCGCTGCCGGCCAGCCGGGGTGAGGGCCACGCCGCGCTGTTCGATCTCGCCAAAGCGCGCGGTATGCGAGCCCTGGACTTCGCCCTGGAACAGGATGGGCTCTTCCAGCGCCTTGAAGCTGGTCTGACGCAGCAGGATGGGGCACCGGCGACGCGGCGGGCCTTCGATGGTTTCCTTGGGCGCGATACCGCGGGCGGGCATCCTGGCCTGGACGGCGTCGATGTCGAGGGTGCGCGGGGTCAGGTGGTTGATGTGGGGGCCCTTGAAGCAGACCACGTCGGCAATCAGCCGATGGGCGTCGTGCAGCCGCTGGTAGAGGCCGGCGTCGACATTGGCCTCACGGTGCCAGCGGAAGGTCTCCAGGGCTTCCTGGACGAAGGCATCGGCCTCGGGGTCGGTCAGGCCACCCTGGGTCTCGGCGCGCTCGATCAATTCCAGCGCACCAGGGGTGAAGATACGGCGCCCGGCCAGCACCCGCTCGGCCAGCTGGCGCAGTTCGGCGTTTTCGATCAGTTCCAAACGCAGCAGCGAGGTGAAGACGCGGAAGGGATTGCGCTGCAGGGCGACCGGGTCCACCGGGCGGAAAGCCGTGGAGTGTACCGGCACGCCCGCCACGCTCAGGTCGTAGTAGCCGACCGGCTGCATGCCCATCACCGCGAACAGTCGCCGCAGGGTGGCCAGCTCGGCCGCGGTGCCGACCCGGATGGCACCATGGCGCTCCAGATCCAGGCGCTCCGCGGAGTCCTGGGCGAAACCCGGCTGTCCGGCGTTCACCTCGGCGACCAGTTCCAGCAGGGTGCCGTACTGCGGCACTTCCTGGCGATACATCGCGGACATGGCCTGGGAAAAACGGGTGCGGATGGCGTCCGGGGAAAGCAGCGGCGGGGCGGTCATGGGAGCGGCTCCTGGCTCAGGCTAGACGTCGATTTCGACACGCCGCCGCGCGCTGCTCAAGCGATCTTTGCTCATTGGATCATTCCCCCGGGGAATGGGCGCACCGGTAGCTGCTGCCCTAGTGATCCTTGTGCTGGGCCTTGGGCTTCTTCACGTGATCGGCACCGATATCGCTGCCCGAACCGCCGCTGGAGCCGTTGTCGGCCGCGCCGACGCCGGTGCTGGGCGCCTTTTCCATGCCATGGGTACTGGTGGGATCGGGTCGCGCGGGGGTGGCCGGGGGATTGGTCGGGCTGGTCTGGGCCAGGGCGGCGCCGGACAGACCCAGGCCCAGGATCAAGGTGGGAAGCAGCAGGGACTTGCGCATGGGAGGATTCCTCTGGACGGATTCACTCCCGTTTAGGCACCTCCCGCGCAGGGAGGTGCCACACCGTGGGTCAGCTGCCGCTGGTGCTGGCCTTGTGGACCTTCTTGTGGGCCACCTTCTTGTGATGGGTGGTGGCCTGCTTGCCGCTCTTGGCGGGACTGCTGGTGGTGGCGCTCGGCGTCGCCGCGGGATCGGCGGGCGCCGTCTGGGCGAAGGCGGCAGAGGTGGCCAGGAGGCCGGCGAGGGTCAGGCAGAGGGTGGTGCTTTTCATGGAAGTCACTCCTTCGGTGGCTGATTGCCGGTTCAGTTAGCCGGCTTTCGCCCGGCAAAAGCGTGTTCGCGTCCACAGTCGAGCCAATAGGTAACAAGATATTTCCGTCGACTGCCAAGGCGTTAACAGTCCGACGAGGCGTTCGCAGCGCCTTGGCCTTGGGCATAATGCCGGGAGTCCCCCATCGTGCCCGTCCATGTCCAAGAGCCCCGATCTTCCCAAGCGCCCGCGCTGGAGCAGCCTGCTGCTGCTGGCCCTGGGCCTGACGCTGCTGCTGATTCCACTGCGCTATGCGGCCCAGCACTACTACGAGGCGCAGCTGGCCGAGCAGAACGGTCAGACCCTGGATCTCTACGTGGCCAACCTGCTCGGCACCCTGAGGCGCTACGAGGTGCTGCCGGACCTGCTTGGCGATCTCCCGGTGCTGCGCAACGCCCTTGCGCACCAGGGTGACGAGGCGTCCCAGGACGCCGCCAGTCGCATGCTGGAAGACATCCGCCAGCGCACCGGTGCGGACGTCATCTACCTGATGCAGGACGACGGCACCTGCCTGGCCAGCTCCAACTATCGCCAACCGGACAGCTTCATCGGCCGCGATTTCTCCTTCCGCCCCTATTTCAAGGCGGCCATGCAGGGGCAGCCCGGGCGGTTCTTCGGCCTCGGCACCACCTCCAGCAAACGCGGCTACTATTTCGCCGCCGCGGTACGCGATGGCGCGGGTGCCATCGGCGTGGTGGTGGTCAAGGTCGATCTGGACAGTGCGGAACAGCTCTGGGGCAATGCGCCCGAGCAGTTGCTGGTGACCGATGACCTGGGCGTGGTCATCCTCACCTCCCACGACGCCTGGCGCTTCCGCGCCACCCATCCGCTGGACGAGCGCCAGCGCGAGCAGGTCAACGCCAACCGGCCCTACCCCACCACCAATCCTGCACCCCTGACCCTGGTACCCGGCGACTGGCTGACCCAAACCCGCAATCTCGACGAGGTGGGCTGGACCGCACAGATCCTGGCACCGCGGGAGATGGTCGAGCGCCAGGTACGCAGTGCGCTCTACATCGGCGCGGCGACGCTGCTGGCGCTGCTCCTGCTGCTGGTGGTGATGACCCTGAGACGCCGCCACTTCATCGAGCGCCTGGCGCTGGATGCCCGGGCCAAGCGCGACCTGGAGCTGAACGTGGAGGAACGTACCCGCGACCTGCAGACGCTCAACGCGCGCTTGCAGCAGGAGGTACACGACCGCGAACAGGCCCAGCGCGAATTGATGCGCGCCCAGGACGAAGCCGTCCAGGCCGGCAAGCTGTCGGCCCTGGGGACCATGTCGGCCAGCATCAGCCACGAACTCAACCAGCCCCTGGCGGCCATCCGCAGCTACACGGAAAACGCCGCCGTGCTGCTCGACCATGGCCGGCTGGACGACGCCCGCGGCAATCTCAAGCTGATCGGCGAACTGACCACGCGCATGGCCAATATCATCGCCCATCTCAAGGCCTATGCCCGCGGCGCCCGGCGGGCGCCGGAGAGCGTGGTGCTGCAGGGCGCCCTGGAAGACGCCCTGGCGCTGGTCGCCGCACGCCGCCGGGCCATGCAGGTGGAGCTGATCCGTGACCTGCCCGATGCACCGCTGTGGGTGCAGGCCGGGGAAACCCGCCTGCGGCAGATCATCAGCAACCTGCTGAGCAATGCCCTCGATGCCCTGGCGGAAAAGACCAGCACCCGCCGGCTGTGGCTGACGACGCGTATCGACGAGCGCGGCGTGACGCTGGTCCTGAGGGACAACGGCCCCGGCTTCTCCAGCGAGGCCCTGGCCCGCGCCCACGAACCCTTCTTCACCACCAAGGCCACCGCCCAAGGGCTCGGCCTGGGCCTGGCGATCTGCGATAACCTGTTGCGGACCCTGGGTGGCCACCTGCACCTGTCCAACCATGCCGATGGCGGTGCCGAGGTGCGCCTCTATCTGCTGCACGGCAAGCCCGGCGTCGCCGCGGTGCCCCAGGAAGAAGTCCGCGGTTGACCGCGTCGCCCCCACATTCAGGTCCTTGTCATGAACACCCTGCCCCCCTTCGATCCCGCCAGCCAGATCCTGCTGATCGACGACGACGCCCATCTGCGCCTGGCCCTGAGCCAGACCCTGGACCTGGCCGGCTTCAAGGTGACCACCCTGGCCGATGCCCGTGACCTGGACATGGTCGCCGTGCGCGACTGGCCCGGCGTGGTGGTCAGCGACATCCGCATGCCCGGCATCGATGGCCTGGAGCTGCTGGCCCAGCTGCACCAGCGCGACGCCGAATTGCCGGTGGTGCTCATCACCGGCCACGGCGACGTGCCCCTGGCGGTGCAGGCCATGCGCGCCGGTGCCTACGACTTCCTGGAGAAACCCTTCGCCAACGACGCTCTGATCGACAGCGTGCGCCGCGCCCTGGGCGCCCGCCATCTGGTGCTGGAGAACCGCAGCCTGCGCCTGGCCCTGGCCGAGCGCCAGGAATTGCAGACGCGCCTGATCGGCCAGACCCCGGGCATGGCGCGCCTGCGCGACCAGATCGGCGCCCTGGCGGCGACCCAGGCAGACGTACTGATCCATGGCGAGACCGGTGCCGGCAAGGAAGTGGTGGCTCGCGCCCTGCACGACCTGTCGAACCGTCGCGACGGCCCCTTCGTCGCCATCAACGCCGGTGCACTGGCCGAGTCCGTGGTGGAGAGCGAACTCTTCGGTCACGAACAGGGCGCCTTCACTGGTGCCCAGAAGCGCCGCATCGGCAAGTTCGAATACGCCAGCGGCGGCACCCTCTTCCTCGACGAGATCGAGAGCATGAGCCTGGACGTCCAGGTCAAGCTGCTCCGCCTGCTGCAGGAGCGCAAGGTCGAGCGGCTGGGCTCCAACCAGCAGATCCCGCTGGACATCCGGGTGGTCGCCGCGACCAAGGAAGACCTGCGCCAGGCCGCCGACCAGGGCCGCTTCCGCGCCGACCTCTACTACCGGCTGAACGTCGCCACCCTGCGCATTCCCGCCCTGCGTGAGCGCAGCGAAGACATCCTGCCGCTATTCCGCCACTTCGCCCTGGCCGCCGCCGAGCGCCATGGCACGCCGGTGCGCGAGCCCGATGCCGAGCAGCGCGCCGCCTTGATCGCCCACAGCTGGCCGGGCAACGTACGCGAATTGCAGAACGCCGCCGAACGCTTCGCCCTGGGGCTGGACCTGGCCCTGGACAACAGTGCCTATACGCCCCTGGCGCCCATGACGGCGGCGCCCGTAGCCGCTTCCACGGTGGCGGCAACGCCCGCCGTCGCCCTCGCAGCCGGGCTGGGCGAGCAGGTCGAGGCCTTCGAACGCGAGCTCATCCAGCGCGAACTGGCCCGCCCCCATGCCTCCCTGCGCAGCCTGGCCGAAGCCTTGGGCCTGCCGCGCAAGACGCTGTCCGACAAGCTGCGCAAGCACGATTTGCAATTCACCGGCGGCGCGGCGGACGAGGGCGACTAAGGGCGGCTGGCCGCGCCTGCCCAGGAATGGCAGAGTGCGACCCTAGGCGTTCGCCCAAGGAGACCCTCTTGACCTCGCTCATGCTCGCAGAAGCCGCCGCCAGCGGGGCGGCCGTCGCCCGCCAACTGGAGACCATCGACCAGGCTCTGGCGGACTTGGCTGCCGATCTCAGGGCCAATCCGCCCCAGCTGGCGCTCACCGTGGCCCGTGGCAGTTCGGATCATGCGGCGAGCTACTTCGCCTACCTGGCCATGGCCCACCTGGGTCTGCCGGTGCTGTCCTTGCCACCGTCCCTGGTGACCCTGCGCCAGGCGCCGCTGCGCGTCGAAGGCCAGCTCGCCCTGGGCTTTTCCCAGTCCGGCCGCAGCCCCGATCTGATCGAGACCCTCACCGCCCTGGATCGCTACGGCGCCCGCACCGCGGCGCTGGTCAACGAGATCGACTCGCCGTTGGCGCTGGCCTGCCGCCACGCCCTGGGCGTACAGGCGGGACCGGAACACAGCATCGCCGCCACCAAGAGCTTCATCGCCACCCTGGCCGCCGCGGCGCGGCTAATCGCCCACTGGCAGCAGGACGAGACCCTGCTCGCCGCCGGGACGGCCCTGCCGGAGGCCCTGGATCACGCTGCCGAGTTGAGCTGGGCGCCAGCACTGCCAGTGCTGCGCGACGCCGAGCGCTGCATGGTGGTCGGCCGGGGGCCGGGCTTCGCCATCGCCCAGGAAGCCGCACTCAAGCTCAAGGAGACCTCGGCGCTGCAAGGCGAGGCCTTCAGTGGCGCCGAGCTGCAACATGGTCCCCTGGCACTGGTGGAGCGCGGCTATCCGCTGCTGATCTTCGCCCTGCGCGGCCCGGAACAGGCCGGCCTGTTGCAACTGGCCCGCGACCTCCGCGGTCGCGGCGCCCGGGTGCTGCTGGCCGCCCCGGAAGACATCGCCGAACGTGATCTGCCCCTGGTCACCGCCGCTCATCCCGACCTGGACGGCCTGCTGGCGATCCAGAGTTTCTACCGCATGGCCGCACTGCTGGCCGAGGCCCGCGGCCAGGACCCGGACCAGCCGCGGCACCTGCGCAAGGTCACCCTCACCCGCTGAGGCCGAGAGGCACTGTCAGCTGCCGGTACCTCGTTCGCCGCTCCATCCTCCGGCCTAATCCTTTGGATCTAGCGGCCGGAAGCCAGCACGGCAACAATCTGCCAAACGGTCCACAGAGCCGTTAAGTCGCTGGAAATCAGTCAGTTTTCGCTTGTCGTGCGGGTCGATTTGTCTCAGCGTTCGCGCAACGGATGATGAGGCAGCACATATGGACATGCGCACGGACCCTGCGAGAAAGGTCCGCCTGACGACGGCGAACGTCCTGCTGGCGGAATTGCTCAAACCCTTCCTGCACGAACGCCACGGCATCGAGCTGATCCTGGCCCGCGAACTGGATGACGTCGGTGACGCCAGCCTGGTGCTGGTCGATCTCGGCAGCGTGCCGGTGGCGCAGCTCGAGCGCTGGCTGGAAGGCCAGCCGCCGGTCGCCACCGTGGCCTTCCTCAACGCCACGCCCGAGCAGGCCTTGCCCTGGGTCGAGCGCTTTCCCGCGATCCAGGGCGTGTTCGCCCCGCAAGCCAGCCCCGAACAACTGCTGCAGGGCCTGGGTGCCCTGCTGGCCGGCGAGGACTGGCTGCCGCGCGCCATCCTCGCCCACCTGCTGCGCCGTTCGCGCGAGCGGCCGAGCATCGCCGCCGACGGCCTGACCCGCCGCGAGCGGGAGATCCTGCGGCTGGTCGGCCGCGGCCTATCCAACGCCGCCATCGGCGAGGCGCTCTGCCTGAGCACCCATACGGTCAAGAGCCACATGCACAACCTGCTGCGCAAGACCGGCGCCGCCAACCGCGCCGAGGCGGCGCTGCGCTTCCATGCGGGCCAGGATCTGCCGGGATGAAGGCGGCCTGGCTGCTGTTCGGCCTGCTCATGACCGGCACGGTGCGCGCCGAGGGCGAGCTGATCCAGGGCCTGCTGATGGACAACACCATCTCGCGCTTCGGCCACGACTTCTATCGCCACTTCGCCGACCGGCTGACTGACACCACCGAACTGGACTTCAACCTGGTGGTGCGCGAGCGACCCTCGGCGCGCTGGGGCAGCCTGGTCTGGGTCGAGTACGAGCAGCGGCTGCTCTATCGCCAGTTCATTCCGCCGAACAACAGCGAACTCAAGGATGCCGCCTATGCCGCGGCGGACCAGGTCCACGAGGGCATCACCCGGCGGCGCCTGGAGAACCTGCTGCAGGACACTTTCGACATGGATAAGGACGAGTTATGAACGCGCACGCCTGGAAGGCCCTGTTCCTGCTCTGGACCCTGGGCGTCGCCTCGGCCATGGCGACCGAGCTGGTCTATTCGCCGGTGAATCCGTCCTTCGGCGGCAACCCGCTCAACGGTACCTACCTGCTGAACAACGCCACCGCCCAGGATCGCCACAAGGATCCCGATCTGCGCAGCAGCAACAGCCAGTCGCCCCTCGAGCGCTTCACCAGCCAGCTGGAATCGCGGCTGCTGTCCCAGGTGCTGACCAACATCCAGGACGGCAACTCCGGCACGCTTTCCACCGACCAGTTCATCGTCAACATCGTCGACGACTCCGGCAACCTGACCGTGCAGATCACCGACCGCAGTACCGGGGAGATTTCGGAAATCTCCGTCAACGGTTTCAACCAACCCTGAGCACGGATGCCTGCCATGAACGCCTTTTCCCTGGTGGCAGCCCTGATCGCCGCCCTCGTCCTGACCGGCTGCGTGCGCGACCCCATGCCTGCCGAACAGAACGCCGCCCCGACCCTGACGCCACGGGCTTCCACCTATTACGACCTGCTCGCCCTGCCGCCACCCAAGGGCCCGCTGGTGGCCGCCGTCTATGGCTTTCGCGACCAGACCGGCCAGTACAAGCCCAATCCGGCCAGCTCCTTCTCCACCGCCGTCACCCAGGGCGCCGGCAGCATGCTGGTGGACGCCCTGCAGGCCAGCGGCTGGTTCGTGGTGCTCGAACGCGAGGGCCTGCAGAACCTGCTGACCGAGCGCAAGATCATCCGCGCCACCCAGAGCAAACCCGACCAGCCGGAGAATCTGCAGCAGGCCCTGCCCTCGCTGCAGGCGGCCAACCTGCTGCTCGAAGGCGGCGTGGTGGCCTACGACACCAACGTGCGCAGCGGCGGCGAAGGCGCCCGCTACCTGGGCATCGGCCTGTCCGAGGAATACCGGGTCGACCAGGTGACGGTGAACCTGCGCGCCATCGACACCCGCAGCGGCCGGGTGCTGGCCAACGTCATGACCTCCAAGACCATCTACTCCATCGGGCGCCAGGCCGGGGTCTTCAAGTTCATCGAATTCAAGAAGCTGCTCGAAGCCGAGTCCGGCTACACCACCAACGAGCCGGCACAGCTATGCGTGCTCTCGGCCATCGAGGCGGCGGTCGCCCATCTTATCGCCCAGGGCGTCGAGCGCCGCCTGTGGCTGGTGGCCGATGGGCGCGATGCCCGCGATCCGGCGCTGACCAAGTACCTGGAGCCGACCCGCCGCTAGGCATTAAGCCGCCCACCCGGTTGGTTTCGCTCCCTGGAGCGATAGCGAGGGGCCAGGCGGCTCCGGACAATGCTCCGCGACAACATCCACGCCATGACGGTGATAGCCATGCGCAGCTCTGCCAGCAGCCTCGCCGCCCGCCTCGCCCTGATGATGGGCCTGGCCGCTCCCGCCTTCGCCGCCGACCTCATGGAGACCGGTGACCTGGGCGCCGCACCGGCGGCCCAGCGCGACGCTGCCATCCTGCAGGTCGGCGCCGGCAACCAGGCGCTCATCGAGCAGCGCGGCACCGCGCTGCGAGGCTACATCGCCCAGAGTGGCGCCGCCCAGGAAGCTCGCCTGCTGCAGGAAGGCAACGACCTTAGCGCCGTCATCCTGCAGGCTGGCTATGGCAACGTCGCCAGTATCGAGCAGGTCGGCAGTGACAACCGCGCGGACATCCGCCAGTTCGGCGTCCAGGGTGACGCCCGCATCGAACAGTACGGCTCGGGGCTCTCCAGCCGCATCGTCCAGTACGGAAACAACCAGCACACGGTGGTACGGCAGTACCGCTGATGGCATTCATGGAGATCAGACAGATGTTTCTACTCAGGCCCCTGGCGGCCCTGACCCTGGCCCTCGTCGCCGGCAGCGCCATCGCCCAGAACAACACCGCCGCCCTCCAGCAGGACGGCACCAACGGCACCATCACCCTGGACCAGAGCGGCGCCGGCAACAACGCGGCCCTCTATCAGCTGCAGGGCGAGAACAACGAGCTCAGCGTGGTCCAGACCGGCGCCAGCAGCGCCACCATCACCCAGGGCGGCGACGTCTACGGCTACGCCGTAGGCAACGTCGCGACCCTGCGCCAGGAAGCCGGCAGCAGCGTCCACAGCCTGATCCAGGATGGCTTCGGCAACCAGGCCACCATCAGCTCCGTGGGCAGCAACAGCGGTACCCTGACCCAGGTGGCCTCGAATGCCCAGCTGACCCTGGAGCAGAACGGCGACAACAACCAGGTGCGGGTCGACCAGAGCGGCGACAGCGCCATGGCCACCCTCACCCAGCTCGGTAGCGACAACCGCGTCCTTCTGACCCAGCAGGGCTATTCGGTCGACAGCGTGGAACTGACCCAGCGCGGCCAGGCCAATGTCGCTACGGTCACCTCATCCGGCAAGTTCAACGAACTGACCTTCACCCAGGACGGCAACCGCAACGAGCTGAACGTCGACCAGGCTGGCCGCGGCAACCGCTTCAGCGGTAGCTCCACCGGCGATGACAACCTGGCCAGCGCCACCGTCCGGGGCGACAGCAACCAGACCAGCATCGTCCAGACCGGCAACGGCAACGAGGCGCGCCTCGACACCACCAGCGCCATCAGCACCGCCAGCATCAGCCAGGTCGGCGACAGCAATCGCGCGAGCATCCTGCAGAGCTCGGCCAACTTCAACGGCTTCAACGACAGCGCCCGAATCTCGCAGAACGGCTTCGGCAACAGCGCCACCATCAACCAGCGGTGAACCGCGCTGCCTGGCTACTGACGGCTCTCCTGCCCCTGGCGGGCGGCGCCTTCGGCAGCGTCGAGCTGGAGCTGCAGCCCCAGGCCGGGGGCGCCCAGGTACGGCTGTGCTTCCCTGGCGAGGCCACATCGGTCAGTTATGAGTTGCTGCTGGAAATGCGGGGGCCGGCGGGCGTCGCCCGTACGCGGCAAGCCGGTGAAGCCAGGGGCGATGGGTGCCCGGTGCTCAGTCGATTCGGCGTGACGCCGGGCAGCCTGCTCCGGGCGACCCTGACCTGGCAGCGCCAGGGCCAGGTGCAGCCCGTCATCGAGCGTCTGTTGCAGTTGTAACGCGAAGGGTCAGCCGACGGGTTCCACGTGGAACCCGGGTCCCTAGAACCTGTTCAAGCTCTCGCGAGCTAGAGCCAAACAAGGCCTAGGCGGCCCCGCGAAAATGGCTGATGAGCATTGCGAGGGGGACGCCCAGATGGGGCTGGCCTTCCAGGGCATGTTCAACGCCGTTTGGCCGACGCGCAGCTGATCGTGAACAGGTGCTTACAGAGTCAATGGCAATTCCAGCACGGACTGCTGCCGCGCCGCCAGGCGCTGCTGGAATTCGGCTGGATCGTGGATCAGTACGTCCTGGCCGGCGAAGGCCTCGGCGGCGATCAGGCGCGACAGCCAGAAACGCACGCAGGCCACGCGCAGCAGCACCGGCCACAGCTCGGCCTCGCGCGGCGTGAAATGGCGATCGGCGGCATAGGCGGCCAGCAGGGCGCGCGCCCGGGGCAGGTCCAGCGCGCCACTATCGGTGGAGCACCAGTCGTTCACCGTGATGGCGAGGTCATAGAGCATCCAGCCGGAACTGGCGTTGTAGAAGTCGATGACACCCGACAGCCGGGGGCCGTCGAACATCACGTTGTCGCGGAACAGGTCGCCGTGCAGGTTGGCCTCGGGCAGCGGCGGGCGCTCGCTCAGCAGCTCACGGATCTCCGCCAGGGTGCGCTCCAGCAGCGGCCGGGCGTTTGCGTCCAGGGTCGGCACCAGGCGCTCGCCTTCGGCCAGCATCCAGGCCAGGCCCCGGTCGCTGGCGCGCTCGATGCGGCGCTCGCCAGCGGTGGCCTGGTGCAAATGACCCAGCAGGTGGCCGACTTCGCTGCAATGATGGGGATTGGGCGTGCGCTCATGGCGCCCGGCCAGGCGCGGTTGCAGCAGCGCCGGCTTGCCGGCCAGCTGGCGCAGGGCCTGGCCATCCTGGGTACGCACCGCATAGGGCACCGGCAGCTCGGCGTCGTGGAGGACATCGAGCAGCTCGATGAAGAACGGCATCTCCGCCACCGGTCCACGTTCCACCAGGGTCAGGACGAATTCGCCGCCTTCCAGGCTGATGAAGTAGTTGGTGTTTTCCGAACCCTCGGCGATGCCCCGGAAATCCCGCAGTCGCCCCAGGCCATAGGGCGCGAGAAAGGCTTCGAGGGTGGGACGATCGAGGGGCGTGAAGACGGACATGACAGGGCCTGGCGGGAGAGTGTGCGAGCGGCGCGCAGTTTACCGGTCCAGACGCCCTGCGCCTACCAGCTGAACAGCCGCCAGCTGGGCACGTGCAGGGTCGGCTTGTCGTTGGACGCGGTACTGCTGCCATCGGCGGGCACCAGCTCGTAGGGCGCGCCATGCTTGGGAATGACCCGGGTGGACTGCAGCACGCCGCGGATGCGCGTCTCCTCGATGGTCTGGTCGCCGGCCTGGTAGCGGATCACCTTGATCTCGTCAGGCAGGGGCTTTTCCCCCGGCGGCAGCGGTTCCGCGGCCTGGACCAGCGGGGCTAGCAGCAACGCGGCGAAGAGGAAGCGACGAGCACCCATGGTAACCTTTGACCTTTTGAACGGAGCGAGTGGTCGATTCTAGGCCCTGTACGAAAAGTCGTCGAGCGAAGGTCAGGCGAGGCGAAAAAGACTGAGGAAGCAGAGTTTACGAGTGGTAAATGAGCATTCCGAAGGCTTTTTCAACGAAGCATCACCGAGCGCAGACACTTTTCGTACAGCGCCTGGAACCCGGCCCAGTCGTCATTGAGACTGACCGGACAGACGCCGCACACGCCACGACAAAGGTCCAGACCATGAGCCACGCCCCTCTCGTCCTGGTGGACGGTTCCTCCTATCTCTATCGCGCCTTCCATGCCCTGCCGCCGCTGATGACCTCCACCGGCAAGCCGACCGGCGCGGTGAAGGGCGTGCTCAACATGCTGCTCTCGCTGCGCCGCCAGTATCCGGATAGCCTCTTCGCCGTGGTCTTCGACGCCAAGGGCCCGACCTTCCGCGACGCACTCTTCGCCGACTACAAGGCCCAGCGCCCGTCCATGCCCGACGACCTGCGCGGCCAGGTCGAGCCGCTGCACGCCTGCATCCGCGCCCTGGGCCTGCCACTGCTGGCCGTCGAAGGGGTGGAAGCCGACGACGTCATCGGCACCCTCGCCCGCCACTGCGCCAGCGCCGAACGCCCGGTGGTGATCTCCACCGGCGACAAGGACATGGCCCAGTTGGTCTGCCCCTACGTCACCCTGGTCAACACCATGAGCGGCAGCGTGCTGGACGTGGAGGGAGTCAAGACCAAGTTCGGCGTGGGTCCGGAGCTGATCATCGACTACCTGGCGCTGATGGGCGACAAGATCGACAACATCCCCGGGGTGCCCGGGGTGGGCGAGAAGACCGCCGCCGGCCTGCTCAACGGCATCGGCGGTGGCCTGGATACCCTCTACGCCAACCTCGACGCCGTGGCCGCCCTGCCCCTGCGCGGCGCCAAGTCGCTGGCCGCCAAGCTGGACCAGCATCGCGAGCAGGCCTATCTGTCCTACCAGTTGGCGACCATCAAGCTGGACGTGCCGCTGGAGCTGAGCTTCGACGAGCTCAAGGTCGGCGAGCCCCATGTGGAAGCCCTGATGGCGCTCTACCAGGAGCTGGAATTCAAGTCCTGGCTGGACGACCTGATCCGCGACACCAAGGCCAAGGGCGCACCGCTGCCGCTGGCCGAGGACAGCACCGCCACCCAGGTGGAGACCCAGTACGACACGGTGCTGGAACAGGCCGAGTTCGACGCCTGGCTGGCTCGCCTGCAGCAAGTCGACTGCTTCGCCTTCGACACCGAGACCACCAGCATCGACGCCCAGCGCGCCGACCTGGTGGGCCTGTCCTTCGCCGTGGCGCCGGGCCAGGCCGCCTATGTGCCCCTGGCCCACAGCTACATGGGCGCGCCGACCCAGCTCGATCTGCACGAGATACTGGCTGCGCTCAAGCCGCTGCTGGAAGACCCGGCCAAGCTCAAGGTCATGCAGCACGGCAAGTACGACCTCAATGTGCTGGATCGCTACGACATCCGGATCCAGGGCATCGCCTTCGACACCATGCTCGAATCCTATGTACTGGACGCTACCGCCACCCGTCACGACATGGACAGCCTGGCGCTCAAGTACCTGGGGCATAGCACCATCCGTTTCGAGGACATCGCCGGCAAAGGCGCCAAGCAGCTGACCTTCGACCAGATCGCCATCGAGCAGGCCGGCCCCTACGCCGCCGAGGATGCCGACGTCACCCTGCGTCTGCACCAGACCCTCTGGCCCAAGCTGGAAGCCGTGCCTGGCCTGGCGGCGGTGCTGCGCGACATCGAGATGCCGCTGGTCCCTGCCTTGGCGCGCATCGAGCGTAACGGCGCCCTGGTGGATTCGGCGCTGCTCGGGGTGCAGAGCCGCGAGCTGGGCGAAAAGATGATCGCCCTGGAAAAGGAAGCCTATGAACTGGCCGGCCAGGAATTCAACCTGGGTTCGCCCAAGCAGCTGGGCGAGATCCTCTTCGTCAAGCTGGGCCTGCCGGTGGTCAGCAAGACCGCCTCCGGCCAGCCCTCCACCGCCGAGGCGGTGCTGCAGGAACTGGCCGACCAGGACTTCCCGCTGCCCAAGGTACTGATGCAGTACCGGCAGCTGAGCAAGCTCAAGAGCACCTATACCGACAAGCTGCCGCAGCAGGTCAATCCGCGCACCGGGCGCATCCACACCAGCTATCACCAGGCGGTGACGGCGACTGGCCGGCTGTCTTCCAGCGACCCGAACCTGCAGAACATCCCGATCCGCACCGCCGAGGGCCGCCGCATCCGCCAGGCCTTCGTCGCGCCCCAGGGCTATCGCCTGCTGGCGGCGGACTACTCGCAGATCGAGCTGCGCATCATGGCCCACCTGGCCCAGGACGAAGGCCTGCTGCACGCCTTCCAGAACGACCTGGACGTGCACCGCGCCACCGCCGCCGAGGTGATGGGCGTGCCCCTGGAAGAGGTCAGCAACGAACACCGGCGGCGCGCCAAGGCCATCAACTTCGGCCTGATCTACGGCATGAGCGCCTTCGGCCTGGCCAAGCAGATCGGCGTCGGCCGCGCCGAGGCCCAGGCCTACATCGATCGTTATTTCCAACGCTACCCAGGCGTGCTGGCCTACATGGAGCGGACCCGCGCCCAGGTGGTGGACCAGGGCTACGTGGAGACCCTCTACGGTCGCCGGCTGTACCTGCCGGATATCCACTCCAAGAACCAGGGCCTGCGTCGGGCAGCCGAGCGCGCGGCGATCAACGCACCCATGCAGGGCACCGCGGCGGACATCATCAAGCGCGCCATGATCGCGGTGGACGGCTGGCTGCAGGCGACCCCGGAGCTGGACGCCCGGGTGATCCTGCAGGTGCATGACGAACTGGTACTGGAAGTGCGTGAAGACCAGGTGGGGCGTCTGCGCGAAGGCCTGCTACCTCTGATGAGCGGCGCCGGCCAGTTGGACGTGCCGCTGCTGGTGGAGTCGGGGGTGGGTGGGAATTGGGACGAGGCGCACTGAGGGAGTTCCTCACAGCCTCTTATCGCGGCCATGGGTCGCTCCTACGGGGTGTATCGGGAATCTGTAGGGGCGGCCCATGGCCGCGATAAAAGAACAATCAGCACCGTAGCGTGGAAAACGGCGCAGCCTTTTCCACCTGAGGCTTGGGTGCCAAGGGCTACCCTCACCCCGACCCTCTCCCAAGGGGAGAGGGGGTTTAAGCTTCAGCGCACCACGCCTTCCTCGCGCAATACCTTGAGAATCGCGGCGGCAGCAGCTTCCGGGGCCAGGTCCTTCAGCACCTGGCCACCATCGCCGGACGCCTTGGCCGTAGCGGCCTTGAAGCGGTCGGCGGCGGTCTTGGCCTTGATCACCTTGAGGCGCTTGGGGCGCGCCTTGGCCGGCTGCAATTCACCGCTGTCGAACAGGCTGTCCTGTACCACCTCGGTGGTCTCCACCTGCAGCTCGCCACGGCGGGCGGGGCCGAAGGCGCTTTGGCGGGGTGCCGGGGCGGCGCTGTCGACGCTGGCGACGAAGGGCAGCCGTACCCGTAGCCGACGGCGCTGGCCACGTGGCAGGGCCTGCAGTACGGTCGCCTGGCCGCCTTCCACGGCTTCCACCGCGGCAAGGCCAACCACCAGCGGCCAGCCGAGGGTCTCGGCCAGCAGATAGGGCAACAGGCCGGAGCCTTCGCCGGTTTCCGCCTGGCTGCCGGTCAGCACCAGACCGGCGCCGACATCACGTAGGGTATCGCCCAGCGCCGGCAGGGCATCGGCACCCGTCGGTTGTTCCAGTATATGCAGCGCCGGCACACCCATGCCGAGGTAGCCGCGCAGGGCCTCTTCGGCGGGATCACCGGCGTGCAGCACGCGCAGGCGCTCGCCGACCAGGCGCAGGCCCAGTTCCACGGCGCGGGCATCCTGTTCCGCGCGTCGTGCGCGACCGGACGTGGGATGGGCGCCGACGGACACCAGGGCGACGACATTGACGCCATTCAGCGATGGCAGCTTCTGCTCAGGCGACATCCTGCAATCCCTCCGCCCGCTGTTGTTCGACCAGGCGCGCCAGGGCGGCCAGGATGGCGTCGCCGTCGCCGATCACCGACAGGTCGGCGCGCTTGACCATGTCGCAGCCCGGATTGGTGTTGATGGCGATGACCTTGTCGCAACTGGCGATGCCCTGCAGGTGCTGCACGGCGCCGGAGATGCCCACGGCCAGATAGACCCGCGCGGTGACCCAGGTACCGGTGGCCCCGACCTGGCGGTTGCGCGGCATATGGCCGTCGTCCACCGCCACCCGCGAAGCGCCTTCGGTGGCGCCCAGCAGCGCGGCGGTGCTGTGGAACAGGTCCCAGTCGTTGATGCCGTTGCCACCGGAGAGAATGAATTCGGCTTCGCCCAGGGGAATCTGCATGGGGTCGACCGCGACCGGGCCCAGGTCCTCGATGCGCGGCAGATGGCGGGCGACATTGCCATCCAGCTGCACGGGCAGCACTTCATGGCGGCTCTCGCCGACCGGCTCCGCGCATTCCGGCAGGGCCAGGACCAGGCGCGGCAGCGGCTGCTGTAGATCCTGGCGACCGGCACCGGCGCGGCCGGTGGCCAGGCCGTCCTTGACCTGCCAGACGCGGGTGGCGGGACGCTCGTGCAGGGCCGCGCCCAGGCGCCGACCCAGTTCACCGCCACCGCTGCGGCTGTCGGGCAGCAGCCAGTGACGCGGTTGCAGCTCGTTGTTCACCGCACGCAACGCCAGCACCCGCTGTTCGGGGGCATAGCCCTGGAATTGCTCGCCTTCCAGATGCAGCAGACGATCCACCCCGGCGGTATCGAAGGCGGTTTCCTTGACCTCGCCAAAGACCACCGCCAGCACGGCGCCCTCGGCACCAGCCAGTTGCCGGGCCAGGCCCAGCAGGTCACGGTCATGGGCGGTCAGACGACCGCTGACCAGATCGGGGACCACGGCGATGTAGAAGGCCGGTTCGGCGATCCGGTGCAGCGGCAGCTGCTCTTCCACGACCTGGGCCGCGCCCCGGCGACCACCGCCCTGCTGGGCGCCGCTGCGGTCGATACGCTTGACGCCCTGGGGGCCAAGGAAGCCGGCAGCCGCGGCATGGGGATTCTTGCGGACCAGGCCATTGGGGCCCATCCAGCGGGCTTCGGCATCGGCACTGCTGGCGAGGCTCGCGTGCAGGGGATGCAGACGGTTGCGCGCGATCCACTCGCGGCGCGGATCGCGACGGATGATGCTCATGCTGGGCGCTCCGTATAGGAATGTTGGGCGATGGGCGTGGTGGCCCCCTCACCCCAGCCCTCTCCCCCGAGGGGAGAGGGGGTGAAAAGCGACTGGACTGCCCGGACGCAGATAGCCATCCCCTCTCCCCGCGGGGAGAGGGTTAGGGTGAGGGGGGCAAGACGCCCACTCACGACAACGCCTCCGCCACCGGCCGCCGCGCGGCTGCAGGCTTGCTGTCCACCGGCGCCTCGACGATGGCCTCGGCGACCAGTTCGGCGATGTCCTTGATCTCCGGGCGCGGGGCGACCACGCCTTCCAGCATCAGGGTGCACTGGGGGCAGCCCACGGCCACCAGCTCGGCGCCGGTTTCCTGGATGTCGGCCATGCGCATGTCGGGAATCCGCTGCTTGCCGGGGATGTCGGTGATGGGCGCCCCGCCGCCACCGCCGCAGCAGCGCGAACGGAAGCCGGAACGTTCCATCTCCTTGACCGCGATGCCCAGCGCCTTGAGCACCGCGCGCGGCGCCTCGTACTCGCCGTTGTAGCGACCCAGGTAGCAGGGATCGTGGTAGGTGATGGTGGCGCCCTGTTCGGCCAGCACGTGCTGGCCCAGGTGCAGGGTACCGCGGCTGAGCAGGGTCTCGATGAAGGTGCTGTGGTGCTGCACCTGGTAGTGGCCACCCAGGGCGCCGTACTCGTTCTTGAGCACGTGGAAGCTGTGCGGATCGCAGGAGACGATGGTCTGGAAGCGATACCGGCTCAGCGTCTCGATGTTGCGCCTGGCCAGTTGCTGGAAGGTCGCCTCGTCACCCAGGCGGCGGGCCACGTCACCGCTGTCGCGTTCTTCCAGGCCGAGCACGGCGAAGTCCACCTTGGCCGCCTTGAGCACCTTGACGAAGGCGCGCAGGGTGCGCTGGTTGCGCATGTCGAAGGCGCCGACGCCGACCCAGAACAGCACCTCGGCCTGGCCCTTGTCCTGCATCAGCGGCAGGTCCAGGTCGGCGGCCCAGTTCAGGCGGCCACCGGGAGCGAAGCCGCCGGGATTGTCGGTGGCGATGAGATTCTCCAGCACCTCGGCGCCCTTGTTCGGCGTCTCGCCGCGTTCCAGGGTCAGGTGCCGACGCATGTCGACGATGGCATCGACGTGCTCGATCATCATCGGGCATTCCTCGACGCAGGCACGGCAGGTGGTGCAGGACCAGAGGGTCTCGGCGTCCACCAGGGCCTTGCCCTGGCGGGCGACGATGGGCAGGTGCGGACCGCCGGCGTGCTCGCCGACCGGCTTGCCCGGATAGGGCGAGCCGAAGTAGCGGGCATCGCTGCCGCCCTTGAGGCCGACGACCATGTCCTGGATCAGCTTCTTGGGATTGAGCGGCTGGCCGGCGGCGAAAGCCGGGCACATGGCTTCGCAGCGACCGCACTGGACGCAGGCGTCGAAGCCGAGCAGCTGGTTCCAGGTGAAGTCGGCGGGCTTTTCCACGCCCAGCGGCGCCTTGGGATCGTGCAGGTCCAGGGCCTTGAGGCCGCTGGAGCGGGCGGCGCTGGCGTTGTGCGGGGTGCTGAAGCGCTCGGCGCGACGGTGCCAGGCCAGGTGCAGGGCGCCGGCGAAGGCGTGCTTGATGGGACCGCCCCAGGTCATGCCGAGGAACAGCTCGGACACGCCCCAGGCCACGCCCACCGCCAGCACCGCGGCCAGAATCCAGCCACCGAAGTCCGGCGGCAGGATGCCGGCGACCGGCAGGGTGGCGATGAAGAAGCTCGCGGCGAAGGCCAGCAGGCTCTTGGGCAGGCGCATCCAGGGGCCCTTGGACAGCCGCGCCGGCGGATCGCGACGACGCTTGGCGACGAACAGGGCACCGGTGAACATGCAGGCGGTGGCCGCCAGCAAGGCCCAGCCGAGGATGCGGCTGTGCAGGCCGAAGCCGTGTACCAGGATGGCCAGCAGCGCCGCCAGGACGAACCCGCCGGCCGTGGCCACGTGGGTCTTGGAGATGTACTTGTCGCGGTCGACCACGTGGTGCAGATCCACCAGGTAGCGCCGTGGCATCTTCAGTAGGCCGCCGATCCAGTCGACCTCGGCCGGGCGGCCCTGCCGCCAGAGACTGAAGCGCCGCACGGCACCGATCACGGTGAGGGCCAGGGCGGCGAAGAGCAGGATGGGGAGGATGGTGTTCAACATCGATCTATCCTCACAGGGCGGGCCCCGCAGGCGCGGCCGGGGTGGCCGCAAGAGGTGGGCTTATCGCGGCCATGGGCCGCTCCTACGGAAATATCGAGCAAGTGTAGGAGCGGCCCATGGCCGCGATCGGTCAAGCCGTCTTAGAAGTCCTTGCACAGGCGCAGGGCGTCGTAGATGGCGGCGTGGGTGTTGCGCTGGGCCACGCAGTCGCCGATCCGGTAGAGCAGGTAGCCGTTGCCCGTCTCGCCCAGCGCCGGCTGCGGCTCGATGGCGAACAGCGCCTCGATGTCCATCTGGCCCTTGTTGCGCGAGTCTTCCTTGAGGGCGTAGTAGAGGCCCTCGTCGGGACGCACACCGTTCTCGATGACGACCTGGTCGACCACGCGCTCTTCGCGGGCGCCGGTGTATTCGTTTTCCAGTACCGCGACCTTCTTGTCGCCCTCGGCGTAGACCTTTTCCAGCATCAGGTCGCCGGTCATGATCACTTCCTTGGGATACATGCTGCGGTAGTAGGTCGGGAAGGTGGTGCCGCCGATGGCGACGCCCGGCTTGATGTCGTCGGTGACGATCTCCACCTGGCAGCCCTTGTCGGCCAGGTAGTCGGCTACCGACATGCCGGTGAATTCGCAGATGGTGTCGTAGACCAGCACGTTCTTGCCCGGCTCGACCTTGCCCGAGAGGATGTCCCAGCTGCTGACGACCAGGCCGTCGGCGGCATGCCAGTGCTCCACCTGCTCGAGGAAGGGATGCCCGCCGTTGGCCAGGATGACGATGTCCGGCCGCAGGTCGAGGATGGTCGCCGGATCGGCGGCGGTGCCCAGGCGCAGGTCAATGCCCAGGCGCGCCAGCTCCAGCTGGTACCAGCGGGTGATACCGGCGATCTGGTCCCGTTGCGGGGCGCGGGCAGCCAGGGTGATCTGGCCGCCGAGTTGCTCCTGCTTCTCGAACAGGGTGACGTCATGGCCGCGCTCGGCCGAGACGCGCGCGGCCTCCATGCCGGCCGGGCCACCGCCGACGATGACCACCTTGCGCTTGGGCCCGGTGGACTTCTCGATGATGTGCGGCAGGCCCATGTATTCGCGGCTGGTAGCGGCGTTCTGGATGCACAGCACGTCCAGGCCCTGGTACTGGCGGTCGATGCAGTAGTTGGCACCGACGCACTGCCGGATCTGGTCGACCTGGCCCATCTTGATCTTGGTGATCAGGTGCGGGTCGGCGATGTGGGCGCGGGTCATGCCGACCATGTCGACGTAACCGCCCTCCAGGATGCGGGTGGCCTGGTTGGGATCCTTGATGTTCTGGGCGTGCAGCACCGGGACGTTGACCACTTCCTTGATGCCCGCGGCCAAGTGCAGGAAGGGCTCCGGCGGATAGGTCATGTTGGGGATGACGTTGGCCAGGGTGTTGTGGGTGTCGCAGCCCGAGCCGACCACGCCGATGAAGTCGAGCATACCGGTGTCGGCGTAGTACTTGGCGATCTGCTTCATGTCGTCGTGGGACAGGCCATCCGGGTGGAATTCGTCCCCGGTGATGCGCATGCCGACGCAGAAGTCGTCGCCGACCTCGGCGCGCACGGCCTTGAGCACTTCCATGCCGAATCTCATGCGGTTCTCGAAGCTGCCGCCCCATTCGTCGGTACGCTTGTTGACCCGCGGCGACCAGAACTGGTCGATCATGTGCTGGTGCACGGCGGACAACTCGACGCCGTCCAGGCCGCCGGCCTTGGCCCGGCGCGCGGCCTGGGCGAAGTTGCCGATCACCCGCCAGATCTCTTCCGGCTCGATGGTCTTGCAGGTGGCGCGGTGCACCGGCTCGCGGATGCCCGACGGCGACATCAGGGTCGGCCAATGGCCGCCATCCCAGCGCGAACGCCGGCCCATGTGGGTGATCTGGATCATGATCTTGGCGCCGTGCTTGTGCATGGCGTCGGCCAGATTCTGGAAGTGCGGAATGATGCGGTCGGTGGAGAGGTTGACCGAACTCCACCAGTGCTGGGGGCTGTCGATGGCGACCACCGAGGAACCCCCGCAGATAGCCAGGCCGATACCGCCCTTGGCCTTCTCTTCGTAATACTTGACGTAACGCTCGGTGGTCATGCCGCCGTCGGTGGCATAGACCTCGGCATGGGCCGTGGAGAGTACGCGGTTGCGGATGGTGAGCTTGCCGATCTGGATCGGCTGGAACATTGCTTCGAAGGCCATGACCTTCTCCTCGATCGGCTGGTGCGCGGTCTGGAGCCGCGCTCTTGCTCTAGGTGTCGCTAGGGTGGCGGCGCCACCTGACGAAATCGCGTTACAGCGGACGGGTCACGAACAGGCCGTCGTCGTGGCCTTCTTCGGAACCGCTGTATTCCTGCACGGTGACGGTGCGGATGGCACTGCCCTTGGCCGCCAGGATCTGGTCGATGGCACCGGAGAACCAGCCGGTGAACATGTAGTCCACCTTGCGATTGACCTTGCCGTAGACGTAGACGAAGGCCGAATGCTTGAGCTTGACCTCGGCATGGCCGGTGTCCAGGTCGAGCTTCTGGGTCTCGAACAGGCCCCAGCCACGTTGCGACAGGCGCTTCATGTAGTGCTCGAACACCGCGGCGCCCTGGATGCCATGGCACTCGGCCTCTTTCTCGCACCAGTGCCAGGCGGACTTGTAGCCGGCCTTGTAGAGGATCTCGGCGTACTTGTCGGCGCCCAGGACTTCTTCGATGCCCATGTGGTTGTTGACGAAGAAGTGCCGGGGTACGTACAGCATCGGCAGGGCGTCGGTGGTCCAGACGCCGGTTTCGTCGTCGACCTGGATGGGCATTTCGGGGGCGTGGCTGGCCATGTGTGGGGCTCCGATTCGCTAATACGTATATAAAAAGGGTGTGGGTGAAGGCCTGTGGAGCCCGGCTGACGAGGAGAACCGCAGCGCCAGTTGAGAGCAGTACCGAGGTACGGCGAACCTGGCGCGAGGACGCGACGCCGCTAGCGGGGTGCGCAGTAGGCTCCGGAGGTACTCACTATTCGCCCCAGACTTCGCCGAGGATGCGCATCCAGTTCTCGCCCATGACCTTGCGCACGGTGCGCTCGGGCATGCCGCGCTTGAGCAGGGTCTCGGTCAGGTTGGGGAATTCGCCCACGGTGCGGATGCCCAGCGGGTTGACGATCTTGCCGAAGCTGGTCAGGCGGCGAGCGTAGCCCTTGTCGTGGGTCAGCCACTCGAAGAAGTCATGGCCGTGGCCCTGGGTGAAGTCGGTACCGATGCCGATGGCGTCTTCGCCCACCAGGTTCATCACGTACTCGATGGCCTCGGCGTAGTCGTCGATGGTCGAATCGATGCCCTTGGCCAGGAAGGGCGCGAACATGGTCACGCCAACGAAGCCGCCGTGGTCGGCGATGAACTTGAGCTCCGCATCCGACTTGTTGCGCGGATGCTCTTTCAGGCCGGACGGCAGGCAGTGGGAGTAGCACACCGGCTTCTTCGACTCGAGGATGACTTCCTCGCTGGTCTTGGAGCCGACGTGGGACAGATCGCACATGATGCCGACGCGGTTCATCTCGGCGACGATCTCGCGCCCGAAGCCGGACAGGCCGCCGTCACGCTCGTAGCAGCCGGTGCCCACCAGGTTCTGGGTGTTGTAGCACAGCTGCACGATGCCGACGCCGAGCTGCTTGAAGATCTCGACGTAGCCGAGCTGGTCTTCGAAGGCATGGGCGTTCTGGAAGCCGAACAGGATACCGGTCTTGCCCTGGGCCTTGGCCTGGCGGATCTCGGCGGTGGTGCGTACCTGGACCACCAGGTCGCTGCACTCGCGGATCAGCTTCTGGCTCGCCGTGATGTTGTTGACCGTGGCCTGGAAGCCCTCCCATACCGAGACGGTGCAGTTGGCGGCGGTCAGGCCACCCTTGCGCATGTCTTCGAAGAGTTCGCGGTTCCACTTGGCGATGATCAGCCCGTCGATGACGATGCTGTCGGCGTGGAGTTCGGTGGCATTCATGACGGGCTCCGGCGAAAGTCTTGCGCCGGAACGAGTGCCGGCGATTCGAGGCCAGCATAGCCCCGGGGTTCCCGGCGACCGGATGCAAAAACGACAGGGGAATCCCCAGAAGCGTCAGCGGCTAGGTCGGCCTAGGGTGGCGGCAAGGCCGCGACCACCACGGCGGCCTCCGGCACCGATGACCGGTGCGGTCGATCCTCCCGCGGACTCAGGCCGAAGCGCTGCCGGTAGCAGCGGGAAAAGTAGGAGGCGGACTCGAAACCGCAGGCCAGGGCGACCTCCAGCACACTGGCGTCGCCCTGCTGCAGCAGCTGGCGGGCCCGATCCAGGCGCAGTTGCAGATAGAAGGTGGAGGGAGTCGTGTCCAGGTGGAGGCGGAACAGCCGTTCCAGCTGGCGGCGGGTCACCTGGATGCCAGCGGCCAGCTCCAAGGTGCCCAGGGGCGTCTCGGTGTGGCGCTCCATGCGCTCCACCACCCGGATCAGCTTGCGGTTGGCGATGCCATAGCGGTGCGCTACCTGCAGCCGCTGGTGCTCGCGCGGCGGGCGGATGCGCCCCAGCACGAACTGCTCGGAGACCTGCACCGCCAATTCGCTGCCATGGCTGCAGCCGATCAGCTCCAACAGCAGGTCGAGGCTGGCGGTGCCGCCAGCGCAGGTGATGCGCCCGCGGTCGATCTCGAACAACTCGCCGGTCACCGCCAGGTGCGGCCAGGCCTCGCGGAAGGCCGCCACCGCCTCCCAATGCAGGGTGACACGGTAGCCGTCCAACAGGCCGGCCCTGGCCAGGATCAGGGCGCCGGTATCGATGCCGCCCAGGGGATGCCCCTGGCGGGCGACCTGGCGCAGCCAGCTGGCGAGGCCGTCGTCGTAGTGGGCCAGGGGTTCGAAGCCGGCCACCACGAACAGGGTAGTGCCCGGCGCCAGGGATTCCAGGCCGCCGTCGACGTTGACCGACATGCCGTTGCTGGCGGTCACCGCCGCGCCATCGCGCCCGAGGATGCGCCAGGCGTAGCTGCCCGGCCGAAAGCGATTGGCCACCCGCAGGGGTTCCAGGGTGGCGATGAAGCCCAGGGCGGAAAAACCGGGCAGCAGGAGAAAGGCAAAGGACTGCGGCATGGGTGGGGCGTCCTCGGTAACGGTTTGCTCTGGCAAGCAAGAAGGTCGCCAGGGTGCAAATTCCGGTCGTCGGACTGCGCATGGATGATCAGCGAGACGCCTAGGGTAGAAGGCACCGGCAGTCATCCTCGGCCAGCCACCACCAGGAGTTCGCCATGCCCTTCAAGACGCTCAGTTCCACCCTCCTCGCCTGCGGCCTGCTGGCCGCCACCCTGGGCAGCAGCGCTCGCGCCGCCGATCCCGACAGTTGTCAGACCGTGCGCCTGGGTCTCGTCGGCTGGACCGATGTGGTCGCCACCAGTGCCCTGGCCGAGGTCATGCTCGAAAGCCTCGGCTATGGGGTCAAGCCGACCACCGCCTCCCAGCAGATCATCATGGCGGGCATGGGCAACAAGGACCTGGACGTCTTCCTCGGCTACTGGCAGCCGACCATGCAGCCGGTGGTGCAGCCCTTCGTCGACAAGGGCCAGGTCAAGGTGCTGGCCCCGCCGTTGCTGGCCGATGCCCAGTCCACCTATGCGGTGCCCGAGTACGTCTACGAAGGCGGCTTGAAGACCTTCGCCGACATCGCCCGCTTCAAGGACAAGCTCGGCGGCAAGATCTACGGCATCGAGCCGGGCAGCGGCGCCAACCGCGCCACCGCCGAGATGATCAAGACCAACCGCTTCGGCCTCAAGGACTTCCAGCTGGTGGAGTCCAGCGAGGCGGGCATGCTCAGCGCCGTGCGCCGAGCCGAGAAGCGCCAGGAGTGGATCGTCTTCTTCGGCTGGAAGCCGCACCCGATGAACCTGCAGATCAAGATGCGCTACCTCACCGGCAGCGAGGACATCTTCGGGCCCGACGAAGGCAAGGCCACGGTGTCGGTGGTGACCGCCGCGGACTACCCGCAGCGCTGCCCCAATGTCCAGCGCCTGCTCGGCAATCTGCACCTCGATAGCGCCGAGGTCAGCTCCGTGATGGCGCCCATCCTGGAGCGCACCGCGCCCAAGGACGCCGCCCGTGCCTGGCTCAAGGATAACCCGCAACGCCTCGATGCCTTCCTGCAGGGCGTCACCACCCGCGACGGCCAGCCCGCCGCCGTCAAGCTCTGATCGCCAAGGACAGACCCATGAATACCGATGTCATCATTACCTGCGCCCTTACCGGTGCCGGTGATACCGTAGGCCGCAATCCCCATGTCCCCGTTACCCCGGCGCAGATCGCCGAGGCCGCCCTGGAAGCCGCCCGCGCCGGCGCCACCGTGGTGCACGCCCACGTGCGTGACCCGGCCACCGGCAAGCCGAGTCGCGACGTGGCCCTCTACCGCGAAGTGGTCGAGCGCATCCGCGAGGCGGATGTGGACATCATCGTCAACCTGACCGCCGGCATGGGGGGTGACCTGGAGATAGGGCCGGGCGAGACGCCCACCGAATTCGGTGCTGGTTCGGACCTGGTCGGTCCCCTCACCCGCCTGCTGCATATCGAGGAACTGCGCCCGGACATCTGTACCCTGGACTGCGGCACCCTCAACTTCGGCGACGGCGACTTCATCTATGTCTCCACCCCCGCGCAGTTGCGTGCCGGGGCCAAGCGCATCACCGAGCTGGGCGTGAAGGCCGAGCTGGAGATCTTCGATACCGGCCACCTCTGGTTCGCCAAGCAGTTGCTCAAGGAAGGCCTGCTGGAGGACCCGCTGTTCCAGATCTGCCTGGGCATTCCCTGGGGTGCGCCCGCCGACACCACGACCATGAAGGCCATGGTCGACAACCTGCCGCCGGGCGCCTGCTGGGCCGGCTTCGGCATCGGCCGGATGCAGATGCCCATGGCCGCCCAGGCCATGCTGCTGGGCGGTAACGTCCGGGTTGGCCTGGAGGACAATCTCTGGCTGGACCGCGGCGTCCACGCCACCAACGGCAGCCTGGTGGAGCGGGTCATCCAGATCATCGAGCGACTGGGCGGGCGAGCCCTCAGCCCCGCCGAAGGGCGTCAGAAGATGAAGCTAGGAGGTGCCCGATGAGCGCCGTCTTCGCCGCCCTCGGCACGGGTGTGATCGGTGCCGGCTGGATCGCCCGGGCCCTGGCCCGGGGCCTGGACGTCCGTGCCTGGGACCCGGCGCCCGGCGCCGAGGCCGCCCTGCGCACCCGCCTGGCCAATGCCTGGCCGGCGCTGGAAGCCCAGGGCCTGGCGCCGGGCGCCAGCCTGGAACGCCTGAGTTTCCATACTGACTTGGAAGCGGCGGTGGCCGATGCCGACGTCATTCAGGAAAGCGCGCCCGAGCGCCTGGATCTCAAGCGCGACCTGCACGCCCGGGTCAGCCGGGCGGCGCGGGCCGACGCCCTGATCTGCTCCAGTACCTCGGGTCTGCTGCCCAGCGACTTCTATGCCGATGCCCAGCATCCCGAGCGCTGCCTGGTGGGCCATCCGTTCAATCCGGTCTATCTGCTGCCGCTGGTGGAGGTGGTCGGCGGGGCCCAGACCTCGGCAGCCAATCTGGCCCGCGCCGAGGCCTTCTATCGCGAGCTGGGCATGCGGCCGCTGCGAGTACGCAAGGAGGTACCCGGCTTCATCGCCGATCGCCTGCTGGAAGCCCTGTGGCGCGAGGCCCTGCACCTGGTCAACGATGGCGTCGCCACCACCGGCGAGATCGACGATGCCATCCGCTACGGCGCCGGCCTGCGCTGGTCGTTCATGGGCACCTTCCTCACCTACACCCTGGCCGGCGGCCCGTCGGGCATGCGCCACTTCATGCAGCAATTCGGCCCGGCGCTGAAGCTGCCCTGGACCTATCTGGAAGCCCCGGAGCTGACCGATGGCCTGATCGACGCCGTGGTCGAGGGTACCCAGGCGCAACAAGGCGATCTGGAGCTGGCCGCCCTGGAACGCTATCGCGACGACTGCCTGCTGGCGGTGCAGGCGGCCATCGCCGACTGCAAGGCGCGCCACGGCATCCGGGACTAGGAGGACAGCATGCTCATCCATAGCACCACCGTCGCCCCCGAGTGGGTCGACTACAACGGCCATCTGCGCGATGCCTATTACCTGCTGATCTTCAGCCACGCCACCGACGCCCTGATGGACGCCATGGGCCTGGACGCCGCCGGCCGCGCCGCCAGTGGGCACTCGCTGTTCACCCTCGAGTGCCACCTCAATTTCCTCCACGAGGTGAAGGTGGATACCCGGCTGGAGGTGTGGGCGAGGTTGCTGGCCCTGGATGCCAAGCGCCTGCAGCTGCATTTCGGGCTGTATCGCGAAGGCGATACCGAGCTGCTGGCGGCCTCGGAGCAGTTGCTGCTGCATGTCGACCTGGCCGGTCCTAAGTCCGCGCCCTTCGCCCCCGCGGTGTACGACTGGCTGGCGACCCAGCTGGCGGCGCAGCAGGGCGAGCCCTGGCCGGAGCATGTCGGGCGGGTCATTGGCCTGCCGCCCGCGAGAAAATGACGAGCAATCCTTAAGGATCGAGCGGAGTCACCCTGACATGAGCGCCATCGCCGACTTCAGTACCTACAAGGTCATCAGCCCAATACGCAGTGCCCTAGGCGATGACACCCATGTCACCGTTCACTGGATGGATGGCCGGACCAGTCCCTACCATCTGCTCTGGCTCAGAGACAATTGCCCCTGCCCGCATTGCGTCTATCCTGTTACCCGGGAGCAGATCGTCGAGATCGTGGATATCCCCGAAGACCTTCAGGCCTCCCGGGTAACCCTCAAGGACGACGGTAACCTGGAGATCTTCTGGCAGGATGGACATGCCAGTACGTACGACGCGGGTTGGTTACGCGCCCATGCCTATGACGAAGCCTCCTTGGCTGAACGGGAAAGGCTGAAGCCGAGGAAAAAGCTCTGGGACAGCAGCCTGGCTGTCCCGTCCTTCCATTACGCCGAGATAATGACCGACGAGGCGGCGCTACTGGCCTGGTTGCTCGACGTCAGAGACACCGGCCTGTCGTTGCTTCACGGCGTGCCTGTGGCAACCGGCGCTCTTGCGTCGGTGGCGCAACGGATTTCGTTCATCCGCGAAACCAACTTCGGCACCCTGTTCGACGTCCAGTCCAAAGTCGATGCCGACAGCAACGCCTATACCGCCTTCAACCTGCCGCTACACACCGATCTGCCTACCCGTGAGCTGCAGCCAGGACTGCAATTCCTGCATTGCCTGGTCAACGAGGCAACCGGGGGAAGCAGCACCTTCGTCGACGGTTTCCAACTGGCTGAAGTCCTGAAGGAAGAGGATCCGCAGTCCTTCGAGCTACTCACCTCGATCCCCATCGAATTCCGCAATCGGGGGAAGTCTTCGGATTATCGCTACCAGGCTCCCATCATTGTCCTGGACGAAAACCACGAGGTGACGGAAATTCGCATGGCGAATTTCTTGCGCGGCCCCTTCAGCACCGCCCCTGACACCATGCCGCGCCTCTACCGCGCCTACCGTTGCTTCATCGCCCTGACCCGGGATGAGCGCTTCCGCTATCGACACCGACTTGAAGCGGGCCAGCTGTGGTGTTTCGACAATAGACGCGCCCTGCATGCCCGGGATGAATTCGACCCCACCAGCGGCGCCCGCCACTTCCAGGGATGCTATGTCGACAGAGATGAACTGCACTCCAGGATTCGCGTGCTGCAACGATGAACCGACCTCATTCCGCGACCACCGCCGCAGCCGCTGCCACAGCGATGAGCCAGCCGCCGCTGTCGGCGGACATGGCCGCCTTCGTCGCGGCCAGCCAGGCCTTCGCCACGAACGATCCGGCTATCGGCGCCCAGCGCCAGGCCTATGCCCGGCTCTGCGCCGCCCTGGCACCGGCTGACTATCAAGGCCTGGCGGTCGACGATCACCGCGTCGGCGACGTGCCGTTGCGGCTGGTGGCGCCACGAGAGCCCGCCGCTAACCGCCCCGCCCTGCTCTATCTGCACGGCGGTGGCTGGATGCTCGGCGACCTGGATTCCCATGGCTTTCTCGCCGCCCGTCTGGCGCGACGGCTGGGACTGGCGGTGTTGCTGGTGGACTATCGGCTGGCGCCTGAGCATCCCTATCCCGCCGCCTTGGAGGACGCCCTCCGGGCCTGGAATTGGCTGGGCGACGAAGCCTCTCGGCTGGGGCTGGACGAGACCCGGCTGGCGGTAGCCGGTGACAGCGCTGGCGGCAACCTGGCCGCGGCCCTGTGCCTGGCGCTGCGCACCCTGGGTCGCCAGCAACCGCGCCTGCAGGCGCTGATCTATCCGGCGCTGACGGATCGGCTGCTGCCCAGCGAACGCCATCAGGCCCAGGCGCCGCTGTTGAGCGCGGCCGACTGGCGTGCCTGCCTGGAGAGCTACCTGCCGGCACGGCTCGATCGCGCCGAGCCGCTGGCCCTGCCGCTGCAGGCTAGCGACTATGCTGGACTGGCTCCGGCCTTCATCGCCGTGGCCGGCCGCGATCCCCTGCGCGATCATGGCCATGCCTATGCCCGCGCCCTGTGCGCGGCAGGTACGCCCTGTCGGATCTGGGAAGGCGCCGGCCTGCTGCATGGCGCCCTGCGAGCGCCGGGTACGCGCGCCGAGGCCTTGCGCCGGGCACTGGAATCCAGCCTCGCTCGGGCCCTGGTCCGTTCAGCTTGATGGCGCAGCCTCCAGGCCGTCGCTGAGGCAAAAAAAAACCTCAACCGCTGGAGACGGAAGAGGTTCAAACGCCCTGATGGGCCTCAGTGTGTAACTGGAGATTGCTCGCCTCTGGAGGCGAACGACCTGAAAAATCCGAGGAATGGCGCCATTCTACCGCTGATCTCGGTAATTGCCCCTGCGGCAGATTGTCCGAGCCGATTTTCGTAATAAAACTACATCGCCTGATCTGGGTACGGCCTCCTATCCAAAAACGACATCGGGCTGCGTGCCGACGCCAGCCTGGCTTGTCGTCGACGGCGCCAATGCGAGAATCCGACCAAAGACACGAGAGGGCAGAGCCATGATGATCGCCGACTTGATCGACCAGGATGACTTCCGCGACCGCCTGCGCGCGCTGGGCTTCAACGTCACCCCTGAAGCCTCGGCGGACGACGCCTGTCGCCAGGCGCTGACCGCCCTCACCCAGGAGCGCGCCGTCGCCCTGCGCCAGTTGATCCAAGAGCTGCTTTCCGGCAGCGCAGCGCTGCTGCCGGCCGTGCGCCAGGCCATCGACCAGCAATTGCTGCCGGCCTTGGTCGCCGCGCGTTAACGCCGTAGCAAACTCAAACGGCCGACCACTGGCAGCCGTCCCAACCAGCACAGCGGCGGCGTCAGCAGGCGCTCACCCTGGCGGGCGAGCCAGGCAGCCAGCGGCGTATGCAGGCCCAGGCTGATGACGCCCAGGGCCAGGGCCACGCCGCCGATGTAGTCATCCGATCCCCAGTGGGCACCGGCCACCAGGCGCGGCAGCATGAACAGCACGGCCAGCGCGGCCACTACCAGGCGGCGCCCGCCGCGGGTGAAATGCGCCATGAACAGCGCCCAAAGCAGCAGCACCGAGGCATGGTCGCCGGGAAAGCTGGCGCCGGATCTGTCCTTCAACTCCCAGCCGTGCTCCAGCCCGGGAAAGCGGTCGCTGAGCAGATAGGCGCCGGAGAGCACATCGGACGGACTGGCATGTTGCAGGCCGTGGGCCTCGATGGCCTTGGTCAGCAACGTCCGCACGATCAGCAGAACCACCAGCAGACCGACGAAGGCCGCCAGCGCGGGGCGCACCTGCTGGGCTGGATAGGCCCAGCCACCGCGCACCAGGAGTGCCAGAAGGATCATACCGACCAGGGCATCCACCGGTCTCAGGCTGAAGAAGGTCCAGAGATAGAGCCAGGCGGTGGACTGCGCCAGCGGCGTATTGAGGGCGTGGAACAGGCCGGCGTCGAACGCCAGCAACTGACTACGAACGACAGGAATGAGCCAGAGCAGCAGCAGGCCAAAGGCCAGGCCCTGGCACAGCGCCAGGCGGCGCCATTGCCAGGCGGAAGTGAAGAGTGGAGCGTTCATCGGGTCCTCGTTTCACGAAAATTTCACGAATAGACCCGCTCGATCTCAATAACGTCACACTTTGTTACAGCCAGATGACGCAACAGACCTTTGCGGCTGCTGATTCAACCGAAGAATGCCAGGGCTTCGTCCGCAACCAGCTCCGGCAACTCCTCTGCCAGATAATGACCGCCCGGCAGCGCGCGACCGCTGACCTGGGTAGCCACCTGACGCCATTCGTCCAGCGGATCGAAACAGCGCCCCACGGTGCCTTCCGCGCCCCAGAGTATTCGCAGCGGCAATTCCAGCCGGCGGCCGGCGTCCAGATCGGCCTGGTCGTGCTCCAGGTCGATCCCGGCGCTGGCCCGATAGTCCTCGCAGATGCCGCGGGCGGTCCCGGGCAGGCTCAGGCAGCGCAGGTATTCGGCCAGCACCTCCGGCGGAAAGGGCGCCAGACCCGCGCTGCGCGTACCCATCACGCCCTTGAGATAGCCTTCCGGATCGCCCTCGATCAACCGCTCCGGCAGCGGCGCCGGACGGATCAGGAAGAACCAGTGCCAGTAGGCGCGGGCGAAGGCCTCGTCGGTCTGCCGATACATGGCCAGGGTCGGGGCGATGTCCAGCAGCAGCAGCCGCTCCACCGCCTCCGGATGATCCAGCGCCAGCCGATGGGCGACCCGGGCGCCGCGGTCGTGGGCCAGCACGGCGAAGCGCTCGTGGCCGAGCAGGCGCATCAGCGCGACGTTGTCCCGCGCCAGGGTGCGCTTGCTGTAGGCCTCCGCTCCCGCTTCCGGCTTGGCGCTATCGCCATAGCCGCGCAGGTCGGCGGCTACCAGGGTGAAGCGCTCGGCCAGCCGCGGCGCCACCCGGTGCCACATGACATGGGTCTGGGGATGGCCATGGAGCAAGAGCAACGCCGGCCCGCTGCCGCCAACGCGGCAATTCAACTCGACGCCGTCAACGCTCAGGCGGTGCTGGGCGAACCCCGGAAACAGGCCGTCCATCTCAGGCCAGGACCGCGGCGATGGCCCGACCCAGACTCTCGGTGGTGCCCTGGCCGCCGAGGTCGCGGGTCAGGGGCGCCTGGTCGGGCCCCTGGCGCAGCACGGCCTCGATGGCCGCCACCACGGCAGCGCCGGCCTCGGCATGGCCGAGGTGCTCCAGCATCATGGCGCCGCACCAGATCTGGCCGATGGGATTGGCGATGCCCCGGCCGGCGATGTCCGGCGCCGAACCGTGCACCGGCTCGAACAGGCTGGGGAAGGTGCGCTCCGGATTGATGTTGGCCGAGGGCGCGATGCCGATGGTGCCGGTGCAGGCCGGGCCCAGGTCGGAAAGGATGTCGCCGAACAGATTGCTGGCCACCACCACATCGAACCAGTCCGGGTGCAGGACGAAGTTGGCGGTGAGGATGTCGATGTGGAACTTGTCCAGCGCCACGTCCGGATAGGCCTTGCCCATCTCTTCCACGCGCCTGTCCCACCAGGGCATGGTGATGGCGATGCCGTTGGACTTGGTGGCCGAGGTCAGCTTCTTGCGCGGCCGCTGCTGGGCCAGGTCGAAGGCGAACTTGAGGATGCGGTCGGTACCGTGACGGGTCATCACCGTTTCCTGGATCACCACCTCGCGTTCGGTGCCCTCGAACATGATGCCGCCGACGCTGGAATACTCGCCCTCGGTGTTCTCGCGCACCACATAGAAGTCGATGTCGCCCGGCTGACGATTGGCCAGGGGCGCCTTGACCCCAGGCATCAGCCGGCAGGGCCGCAGGTTGACGTACTGGTCGAAGCGGCGGCGGAATTGCAGCAGCGAACCCCAGAGCGAGATATGGTCGGGCACCACGTCCGGCCAGCCGACGGCGCCGAAGTAGAGGGCATCGTAGCCCTTGAGCGTCTCGAACCAGTCATCCGGCAGCATCTTGCCGTGGGCCTGGTAGTACTCGGCGCTGGCGAAGTCGAAGTGGTCCCACTGCAAATCGATGCCGAATCGGCGGGCGGCGGCGTCCAGCACGCGGATGCCTTCGGGCATGACTTCCTTGCCGATGCCGTCACCGGCGATGACCGCGATCTTGTGGGGCTTGGACGTTTGCATGGGCCTTCTCCGGCAATCTGGGTGGAATGGACCCAGTGTAGTCCTGCGTCGGAGGCGTACAATCCCGCTCTAGAGAAAGCCATTCTTAACCTGGGATCAAGAATCTTGTCCGTCGATGAGCTTGCCTTCTTCGTCCGCCTGGCTGGCCACCCCAGCCTGACCGCCGCCGCCCGGGAACTGGGCCTGTCGCTGGCGGCGGTGAGCAAGAGACTCACCGCCCTGGAGCGCCGGCTGGGCGTGCAGCTGATCCGCCGCACCACGCGACGCCTGGACCTGACCCCGGAAGGCCTGCGCTATCTGGAAGGCGCCCGTCCGCTGCTGACCCAGCTGGAAGACCTGGAAGCCGCGGTCGGTCGGCCCGATGCGCCCCTGAGTGGAACGCTCAATCTCAACGCCACCTTTGGCTTCGGTCGCCGCCACCTGGCACCGCTGCTGTCGGACTTCGCCCGCCGTCACCCCGGGCTGGAGCTCAACCTGCACCTCTCCAGCCATCCGGTGAATCTGCTGGACGGCCCCTTCGACCTGGACATCCGCGTCGGCGAGCCGCCGGATGCCCGGGTCATCGCCCATCGCCTGCTGGACAACCGCCGCCTGCTCTGTGCCGCGCCGGCCTACCTGGCTAAGGCTGGCATCCCGGAAAGCGTGGCCGACCTGGCGCGGCACAATTGCCTGGTGTTGCGCCAGGACGCAGGGGATTACGCCGTCTGGCGCTTCACCAGGGATGGCCAGCACTTTGCGCAGAAGGTGCGTGGCAGCCTGAGCAGCAACGACGGCGAGGTGGTGGTGCGCCTGGCGCTGGACGGCCATGGCCTGATCCTGAGATCGGAATGGGATGTCGCCGAGTTGATCGCCAGTGGCGCCCTGGTACAGGTGCTGGCCGATCACCAGGCGCCAGCGGCGGCCATCTACGCGGTCTATCGCCAGCAGCGCCACGTGCCACGGCGGATCTCCGAACTGATCCGCCATCTGGCGCGGGAGCTGCCCGCACGGCTGGGACGCTAGTGTGGTGTTTCAGAGGTTCGCGCGAGAATTGGCAGGTGATTTTTGACTCGGGCTAGGCGCCGCGACGAGTCATAGCAGGGCTATGGCGAGGAGTGGCAACGCCGCTCAAGCCGAAAAAGCGCCGCCAAAAAAAGCGCCGCCAAAATTGTGCAGTTAACTTCTGAAACACCACACTAGGTTGCACGAATCTTCCAGACCGCCGCGGGATCTCACCCTAGACTGGATAGCCCGCAGAGCCCCCTCTTCTCGCCATGGCCGACGATCACTGGATCCAGCTGCAGCAGGACGCCGAGACCGGCATCGAGACCCTGCGCGCCCATTTCGAGGGCCATGCCTATGACCCGCACTGGCACGACGCCTATCTGGTCGGCTACACCGAGCAGGGCCTGCAGCAATTCCACTGCCGGGGCCAGCGCCACCTGAGCACTCCGGGGCAGGTATTCCTGCTGGAGCCCGGCGAGCTGCACGACGGCCAGGCGCCGGAGGCCGAGGGCTTCACCTACTCCATGCTCTATCTCGATCCCCAGTGGCTGGCGCGCGAGCTGCAGGGCTTGCACGGCGACGCCCTGCCCCTCGGCGAACCCGGCTTCGCCCGAACCCTGGTGGAGCAGGCCGAGCTGCATCGCGCCGTGGCCTGGGCCCACGAGGTCCTGAGCCGCCCGGAACTGCGCATCGTCCGCCAGAGTGCCCTGGACGCCCTGCTGCTGCGCCTCCTGCCGCAACTGCAATGGCGGGCGCCCCAGGCCGGCGATCCACGGCTACCCCAGGTGGCCCTGCGCGCGCGGGACTTCCTGCATGCCCATCTCCAGGAGGACCTCGGTCTGGAAGAGCTGGCCCAGGCTTGCGGGGTGGACCGATTCCGCCTGACCCGTGCCTTCAAGGCGGCCTTTGGCCTGGCACCCCATGCCTATCTGGTGCAGCTGCGGCTGTCGCGCGCGCGCCGCCTGCTGGCCGACGGCCTGTCGCCGGCAGAGACCGCCGCCGCCCTGGGCTTCGCCGACCAGAGCCATCTCGGGCGCTGGTTCCGCCGCGCCTATGGCCTGACCCCGGCCGCATACCGCGCCCGCTGCTCGAATCTTCCAGACCGCTAGCGGCAAGGTTGCCACCCTGGAGGTCCAGTCCTTCCAGGAGTCTCCCCATGTCCCTGCTGCCCTTCCTGCTGTTCGCCCTGGTGGCCTCCATCACCCCCGGACCGACCAATGTGCTCATCCTCGGCCACAGCGCCCGCCATGGCGCCCGTGCCAGCCTGCCCCTGGTACTGGGCGGCAGCCTGGGCGCGGTGGCCCTGGTGCTGCTGGTGGGCTTCGGTCTCGGCCAGACCCTGGCGCGACATCCCGACTGGCAGCGCGGCCTGGCCTGGGCCGGGGTGCTCTGGCTCAGCTGGCTGGCCTGGCAATTGGCCCGCGCCGGAGCGCCCGCGGTGACGGATGACAGCGCCCGCCTGGGCTTTGGGGGTACCGCCGGGCTGCAGGTGCTCAATCCCAAGAGCTGGAGCATGGCGCTGGCGGTGGTGACCGTCTATGCCGAACCCGGTGCCGATCTCTGGCAACAGGTGCTGGTGCTGGCCCTGGTGTTCCTGCTGGTGTCCGTACCCTGCCTGGCCCTTTGGGCGCTGCTCGGCCGAGTCGCGGCGCACAGCCTGAAATCGACCCGCGCCTGGCGCGGCTTCAACCTGGGGATGGCGGCGTTGCTGCTGGCCTCGGCCTGGGCGACGGTGGTCTAGCGCAACAGGCAGTAGCGGATCAGCGCCTTTTCCACGCTCTGCTTCTGTCTGAGCACGAGCAGTACCACTACCGCCCGCTCTGCAGTCTTGATCTCGTAAAAGACCCGGAAGCCGTCATGGTTGAATTCGCGGTAATGCAGGACGCCTAATTCACTGGCCTGGCGGCTGATGGGAAAAGCCGGGGGCGCTGCTGGCAGCTGGCTCTCGATAGCGTCGATCAGCCCGGTGATCCTGGCGAGCGCATTCTGCCGGCTGCTGTGATCGGCCAGATGATGAACCTGATCCTCGATGCTCAGCGCAGCGCATTCGGTAAAACGCAGAGCTAGGCTCATTCAATCTCCAGAGAAACGCCCGGCCAAGCGATCTTTGATCTGCGCAGCGGTTTGATGCTGCCCCTCGTCATCCTCTCGCGAGCTCATGGCCAGCAGCTTGACCAAGGCAATGGCCTCGTCGCGACGCTTGCGCTCTTCATAGGACTCGATGACATAGGCCGGTACCCCGTTCTGGGTCACGATCATGGGCTCATCGAGATCGAGACTGGCCGCGTGGCGCTTCAAGTAGCTGATGGTTTCGGTTTTCATCGGATGTCCTCCTGGGCCGAATGCCTGGGTGTCCCTTCTAGGGAAGACACAGGCGTCATTGCATGGCTGTCAGCTTACCGGGACGCACCGCGAAAACCAAATACAGACTAAATAAAGACCAAGCAGGCCTATCGATCACACCGGCATCCCGCCCTGATCGCGAAAGCTCTCCTCCAGGTGCTCCAGCCAGGCGCGTACCGCCGGCAATTGGCCGCGTCTGTGGGCATAGGCGGCCTGCAGATGGCCGCCGGGCAGCGACCAGTCCGGCAGCAGGCGCTGCAGGCGACCCTCGGCCAGTTCGGACTCGCAATAGAGCAGCGGCAGCATCGTGTAGCCGAGACCCGCCAGGGCGGCGGTCTTGCGTACGCTGAAGTCGTCGATGCCCAGCCGGGCTTCCAGTACCAGTTCGCGGCGCTGGCCGTCGGGACCGACCATGCGCAGGTGCACCCGGCGATCCAGCTCCAGGGCGCCGAGCAGCGGGACGCCCAGCAGGGCTTCCGGCGCATCCAGCTGGCGACCGACGAGAAAGGCGGGTGCGGCCACCAGCACCCCGGAGGCCTGGCGCAAGCGGCGCACGATCAGCCCCGGTTCCACGTCGTCGACGTCTCTTACCCGCAGGGCCACGTCGAGGCCCTCGTTGACCACGTCCACCCGCCGATTGACCAGCACCATCTCCAGCTGAACCTGGGGATAGCGCTGCAGGAAGCGAGTGACGACGTCGGGTAGGTAATCCTGGGCCAGGGCCACCGGGCAGGACACGCGCAGCGGTCCTCGGGGTTCGCTGGACAGGCTGGCCGCCGTTTCGGCGGCGCTCTCCGCCTCGCGCAGCAGCGCCTGACAGTGCACCAGATAGCGCTCGCCGAGGGTGGTGAGGGTGAGGGTACGGGTGGTGCGCTGCAGCAGGCGGGCGCCCAGGCGCGTCTCCAGCTCGGCGATGCGCCGCGACAGCCGTGACTTGGGAATGCCCAGCAGGCGCCCGGCAGCAGCGAAACCACCGGCTTCCACCACCTTGGCGAAGTAGGCGAGATCATTGAGGTCTTGCATGGCGAATTGTCCTGCCTATGGGACGATGCATCGCATTCTAGGGTACTAATCGATCATTCGGCTTATCTGTAGCCTGAACTCATCTTCTCGACCTCCACAGGACAGGCGCCATGAACCTACTGCACATCGACTCCAGCATCCTCGGCGATCATTCCGCTTCCCGCGCCCTGGGCGCCAAGGTGGTCACGGCCCTGAAAGCGGCCAATCCGGCCCTGGATGTCACCTATCACGATCTGGCCCATGACGCCCTCGGTCACTTCTCCGGTGCCAGCCTTGCCGCTGGCGCCACGCCCGCCGAACAGCGCACCGCCGAACAACGCGCCGAGACCGAGCGCAATGCCCGCGCCCTGCAGGAATTCCTCGCGGCCGACGTGCTGGTGCTGGGCGCGCCCATGTACAACTTCACCATCCCGACCCAGCTCAAGGCCTGGATCGACCGCATTACCGTGGCCGGTACCACCTTCCGCTACACCGAAAGCGGCCCGGAAGGCCTCTGCGCGGGCAAGAAGGCGATCATCGTCTCCACCGCCGGCGGCATCCATGCCGGCAAACCCACCGGCATCGCCCACGAGGACTACCTGAAGCTGCTGCTGGGCTTCCTCGGCATCACCGACATCCAGATCGTCCGCGCCGAAGGCCTGGCCTATGGCGATGACGCCAAGGGTGCCGCCCTGGCCAGCGCCGAGCGGCAGATCGCCGAGCAGTACGCTTAGGTTCGGGCACCCTCACCCCCGGCCCCTCTCCCAGAGGGAGAGGGTTGGGGTGAGGGCAAGGCCATACCTCAGCTGAACCCCACCACCGGATGCGGCACATAGGGCGCTTCCAGGGCAGCGATCTCTTCTTCGCTCAACCGTAGCGCCAAGGCCGCCACCGCATCCTCCAGATGCTGCGGCTTGGACGCCCCCACGATGGGCGCATCGATTCCCGGTTTCTGCAGCAGCCAGGCCAGGGCTACCTGGGCACGGGGTACGCCACGGTCGGCGGCGATGCGGGCCACCGCCTCGACGATCTGGCGATCCGACTCCTCGCTCGCCCGGTAGAGCGTCTTGCCGTAGGCATCGCTCTCGGTGCGCGCCGTGCTGGCATCCCAGTCGCGGGTCAGGCGTCCACGGGCCAGGGGACTCCAGGGAATCACCCCGATACCGGCATCGCGACACAGCGGCAGCATCTCCCGCTCCTCTTCGCGAGCGAGCAGATTCACGTGGTTCTGCATGGTGGCGAATCTGGTCCAGCCATGGCGTTCGGCGGTGTGCAGCGCCTTGGCGAATTGCCAGGCGTACATGCTGCTGGCACCGAGGTGCAGCGCCTTGCCGGCCTTGACCACGTCGTGCAGGGCTTCCAGGGTCTCCTCGATGGGCGTCTGGTAGTCCCAGCGATGGATCTGGTAGAGGTCGACATAGTCGGTGCCCAGCCGCCGCAGGCTGGCGTCGATGGCCGCGAAGATGGCCTTGCGCGACAGGCCGCCGACGTTGGGCTGGTCCCGCAGCGGGAAATACACCTTGGTCGCCAGCACGATCTCCTCCCGCACGGCATTGGCCTTGAGAAAGCCACCGACGATCTCTTCGCTGGTGCCATCGGAATAGCTGTTGGCGGTATCGAAGAAGTTGATGCCCAGGTCCAGCGCCTTCTTCAGTAGCGGCTGGCTCTGGTCTTCCGGCAGGGTCCAGGGATGATTGCCGCGCTCGGGCACGCCATAGGTCATGCAGCCGAGGCAGAGGGGCGAGATCTTCAGACCGGTGCGGCCTAGATTGCGGTAGTCCATGAGGGCCTCCAGGAGTGGTCGAAAGGGGTTGACCACGCCGTTCCCGGATCGACTGCAACGAACTTACCGACTGCCGCCAGGTTCTAGATGGATTCGTACCTACAACCGGAGACGCTCCATGAAGAAATATGCTTCCGCGGTCTGGCAAGGCGGTCTGAAGGATGGCAAGGGCCATATCACTACCGAGAGCGGTGCGCTCAAGGACAACGCCTATGGCTTCAACACCCGTTTCGAAGGCACGCCGGGTACCAACCCCGAAGAGCTGATCGGCGCGGCCCATGCCGGTTGCTTCTCCATGGCCTTCTCCATGCTGCTGGGCCAGCAGGGTCTCACCCCCGAACGCATCGAGACCAAGGCCGACGTCACCCTGGACAAGGTCGGCGAAGGTTTCGAGATCACCACCATCGATCTGACCATGAAAGCCAAGATTCCAGGCGCTACCCAGGAACAGTTCACCACCATCGCCAACCAGGCGAAGGAAGGCTGCCCGGTGTCCAAGGTGCTCAAGGGCGCCAAGATCAACCTGCACGCCACCCTCGAAGGCTGACCGCCCAGCGCGCTTGCCGGTGCCACTCGGGCACCGGCAACACCGCGTCATAAAGGCCGTCCGCAAGGGACGGGGTGAATCGTTAGACTCCTTGGCTCACGCTCAAGGAGTCCTCGATGAACGATTCCATCTTCATGGCACTTTTCTCGCTTCTTTCCTTGCTGCTGCTCGGCGGCGGTATCTACGGCTGCGTGATCCTCAATCGCCAGCGCCGCGATATCGAAAAGAACGACAGCGACGGTTGACTCAGGCCGAACGTCGTCCCGCCAGGTAGCGTACGCCCTCGGGCCCGAAGCCTTCCGTGTGTGGCTCATGGGCGCCGAGGTGGAAGATGTCGCCAGCCTGGTAAAGCTGCTCACCCTCCGCAGTACGCAGCCACAACTCGCCATCGATGACCAGCGCCCTGGCTTCGAAGGGATGGCTGTGGACATCCAGGCGGTCATGGGGCTCGCGCTCCACCAGCACCGGTGGCTGGAAGCCGTCGTGGGCGAGCTGGGCGAGAAAGGTGGCTTTGTCCATGGCAGGTCCTGCATGAGGCGAAGGGTAGGCGCAACCCTACGGCTGGACGGGCCTGGCGACCAGTCAAACGCCTCTATGGCGGTCCCTGGCCGGCTCTATGAGGCCCGCACCGATCAGTCACCGACGCGATTGGACCGGCGGCTTATCGTGCGGGAAACCAAGGTTCCACGTGGAGCATCAGGATTGGAGCTTGCGTTCCACCTCGGCAGTTCCTCCGCCTCCTGCTCCTTGGTCTTGATGTCGGTCGGGGTGATCACCTTGTCGATACCATCGGTCGGCGTCGATTCCGGCTGCTGGATGTCCTTCTTCACCACGTCCACAGGGCGGCCCGCTTCATCGCGTGCGGGTTCGTTGGGTGGCGTCTTGCCCAGATGGGCATCGGAACGCTGATTGCTCATGGAACATCTCCTCGCTGGATTCTCAACTTCGAACCCGGCGACGGCCACGGAGTTCTCCCACCACTCAGGATGGCCGTCGAACCCGCTCGAGGTAGGCCAACAGCTGCGCCTGCTCGGCTGCGTCCAGCGGGGCAAAGACGGCTTCCAGCGCCCGACGCCGGGGCACCTGGGCCTGGTCCAGGGCCTGATGGCCCTGCTCGGTGAGATGCACCAGCAGGGCGCGGCGATCCTGGGGATGCGGCTCGCGACGAACCAGGCCATCGCGCTCCAGGGCGTCGAAGGCGTCGGTCAGGGTGCGCGGCGCATGGCGCAGCTCCTCGGCGACCTCGCCGGGACGGCAGGGGCCTCGTTGCTCAAGCACCTTCAGCACCTTGTAGCGGGCGAAGGAGAGACCGGATGCCTTGAGGGTCTCATCCAGTTGTTGACGCATCTGCCGTTTCAGGTCCATCAGAGCTTCGGCAATGGCGGCGGCGGTTGACATGAGCAATGCTTCCCTCGAATATAGTGAGGAACCTCAATGAATGGTACCTCCACAATGGCGACATCTTTTCACAGCCACGCGGGCGATGCCAGTGCCCGTCACCTTTTCCAACGTGTGCGCTTCGAACTCAAGCGGCGCTGGGCGACCGTGGTCCGCCGGGAAGAGCTGGGCGGCGACCTGCTGCGCCTGACCTTCGGTGGCCCTGACCTGGCCGACTTCCAAAGCGCGGCCTTCGACGAGCACGTGAAGCTGTTCGTCCCCGCCGACGCCACCCCGATCCGCACCGCCAGCCCCGAGCAACTGGTCGGCCGGCACTACACGCCCCGTCATTACGATGCCGCACGGGGCGAACTGGCCATCGACTTCTATCTGCACGAGGCGGGGGTGCTGACCTCCTGGGCGCGCCAGGCGCAGCCCGGTGCCGAGCTGGTCATCGGTGGGCCCAAGGGCGCCCTGGTGCCGCCGGAGGATTTCGACTGGTATCTGCTGGCCGGTGACGAAACCGCCCTGCCCGCCATCGCCCGCCGCCTCGAACAGCTGGCGGCCGGGGCGCGGGTGCTGGTGATCGCCGAGGTAGCCCGCGCAGGCCTGGAGATCGCCCTGCCCACGGCCGCTGACGCCGAGATCCGCTGGGTCTATCGCGACCTCCTGCCCGCTGCCCTGGTGCAGACCCTGGAAGCCCTGGAGCTGCCCACCGGCGAGGGCTATGCCTGGATCGCCGGAGAAGCCAGCCAGGCCCGGGCCGCGCGCCAGGCCCTGCTGGCCAAGGGCTTGCCGAAAGACTGGGTCAAGGCCGCCGGCTACTGGAAGCTGGGCGAGAGCGACCAGCACGTGAAGGTCGAGGATTGAGCACCAGCGCCGTCGCCGACGGCCTGCCCCGGCCACGCCGCTATCGGGCGGTCGCCGCCCTGCTGCTCGCCATCAGCATGACGGTGCTGGACAGCGGCATCGCCAACCTGGCCCTGCCCAGCATCGCCGAAGCCCTCGATGTCTCGGCAGCCGCCGCGGTGTGGATAGTCAGTGCCTACCAGCTGAGCCTCGTCGCCCTGCTGTTTCCCCTGGCCGCGGTAGCCGAACGCCAGGGACTACGGCCGGTATTCGCCGCCGGGGTCGGCATCTTCGGGGTGGCCTCCCTGGGCTGCGCCCTGGCGCCGGGCCTCGGCAGCCTGGTGGCCGCCCGCGCGCTCCAGGGTGTGGGCGCCGCCGCCATCATGTGCGTCAGCGCCGGCATCGTGCGGCTGTCCTATCCCCGTGCGCGCCTGGGGCGTGGCATCGCCATCAATGCCCTCTGCGTGGCCCTGGGGTCGGCCGCCGCTCCCAGCCTGGGCGCCGCCATCCTGGCCGTGGGCGGCTGGCCCTGGCTGTTCGCGGTCAATGTTCCGGTCGCCCTGCTGATCGCGGCGCTGGTGCGCAATCTGCCCGACAGCCCGCGCGCGCAACGTCGCCTCGATCCCCTCAGCGTGCTGCTCAACGCCCTGCTGTTCTGCGCGGGCATCGGTGGACTCGAACGCCTGGGCGCTGCGCCACTGCAAGGGCTGGCCCTGCTCCTGCTCGCCAGTGCCAGCCTGGTGCTGCTGGTGCGCCGTGAACGTGGATTACCGGCGCCGCTGCTGCCGGTCGACCTGCTGGGGCTGCCGGTGATGCGCCATGCCGTGCTGGCCTCGGTCTGCTCCTTCGCCGCGCAGATGCTCTGCTTCCTCGCCCTGCCCTTCTACCTGCAGCACCAGCTGGGGTTGGTGCCCCTGCAGATCGCCTTGCTGATGCTGAGCTGGCCGCTCACGGTGGCGGTGTCCGCGCAGGTGGCGGGGCGCCTCGCCGATCGCTATCCGCCGCAGCGCCTGTGCATGCTGGGCGGCCTGGGCATCGCCCTGGGCCTGGCGGCCGCCGCCGGCATGCCGCTGGCGCACTCCACCGCCCTGCTGATTCCCTGCCTGGTGATCGGTGGTATCGGCTTCGGTTTCTTCCAGGTGCCCAACAACAGGATCATGCTGACCGCCGCCCCGGCAGGACGCAACGGCGCCACCGGCGGCGTCCAGGCCACCGCCCGCCAGACCGGCATGGCCCTGGGCGCCGCGGCCCTGGCGCTGCTGCTGCATCTGGATGGCAGCCTGGCGCCACGGCTGGGATTGGCCCTGGCGGCGGCCCTGGGGCTGGTCGCCGCCTGGTCCAACTGGCGGGCGCCGCGTTAGGACTGGGGTAGCTCGCCGTGGGCTCAAGGCCGTGAAGGACTGCACAGCACGGGCGTGAAAACCTTGCCCTAGAGCCTTTCCTACGGCACTTTTCGGACCCTGCAGTTACCGATAGGGAGATCGGTCATGTCTGGAACGCCTGCCGCACGTCTCGGCGACGCCATCGCCTGTCCCAAATGCGGGACCACCGCCCTGGTCCAGGGCTCGCCCAACGTCTTCTTCGACGGCCTGCCCGCCGCCACCCTCGGCCACGCCTGTGGCTGTGGTGCGACGGTGAGTGCCGCCGTCATCCCCAACGTCTTCATCAACGGCCAGCCTGCTGCCGTACTCGGCAGCGTCACCAGTCATGGCGGTGTGGTCATCGGCGGCTCGGGCACCGTCGTCATCGGTACCCAGGGCGATGGAGCGAGCACTGGCAGTGTGGCCAGTGGCGCCTGCGCGTCGAGCGGAGAGTCTGCGCGCCTGGTGCCGGGACAGGCCGCACCTCTGGGGCTGCGCGGTCGGGAGCGGCCGGGGCCGGGCGCTTTTTCCGATCACCCGCTGAGCGCCCCGTTAGACCAAGAAAAACCCGCCCGCGAGTCTGAACGCCCCGTGGAGCAGCGCATCACCCTGCGCATCGGCGTCTTCTTCGATGGCACCGGCAACAACCTCTTCAACGCCGCCACGGGTGCAACCTGCCGAGCGGAAGCTCAGGGTTTTCGGCAGGACCAGGCCGAGAGCATCGCACTGCACTGCGAAAAATTCATGCTGAAGGACGACAGCAGTTACGCCAATGCGGAGACGAATATCGCGCGGTTGTATCGGCTCTACCGGGACGATACCCAGCGCGCCATCGAGCAGGACGAAAACGCCG
>NZ_LNUP01000011.1:186325-430368 GCF_001512295.1 Pseudomonas sp. EpS/L25
CGGGCGGCGACGACGTCTTCGGCCCCAACTACGGCGGCGCCACCATCTACACCAACGTGCGCAAGGGCTACGTGCAGGAATGCCCGAACGTGGGCAAGTTGCTGACCAACCTGTCCTTCACCCTGGATATGGAAAACCAGTTGATGGACAAGGTCCTCAACGAGAAGCAGAACGCGAATGCGGCGGCCAAGGTGTGGCTCAAGGCGCATCCGCAGGTGCTGGACCAATGGCTGGCCGGCGTGACCTCACGCAATGGCGAACCTGCTGCACAGGTGGCCAAGGCCACTCTGGCACCCTAGTAGACCAGAACATCAGACTGACTCGCGCCGGTTCGGGCGGGTTTTGCCGCAGCCGCCGCACGAATTCTCTGGATCTCGTGCGTCGACCTGTCCACTCCTAGCTGACGGGCACCGTTATGTTGATAACAGACCACAAACTTCCTCTCGGCCAGCAGATCGCTGACTTCATCGACTGGCTGACGCTGCACGGCGCCGGCGTCTTCGACAAGATCTCCGACGTCCTGTCCGGCCTGATCCATGGCCTGACCGCCGGCCTGATGTGGTTCAACCCCCTGGCCTTCATCGCCCTGGTCGTGGTCGGTGTCTATCTGTTGCAACGCAGCATCGGCCTCACGCTGTTCGCCCTCGCATCGCTGCTGCTGATCCTCAACCTGGGTTACTGGCAGGAGACCATGGAAACCCTGGCCCAGGTGGTGTTCGCCACCCTGGTCTGCATCGCCGTCGGCGTGCCGCTGGGCATCGTCGCAGCGCACAAGCCCTGGTTCTACACCGGCCTGCGCCCGGTACTGGACCTGATGCAGACGGTCCCCACCTTCGTCTACCTGATCCCCACCCTGACCCTGTTCGGCCTGGGCGTGGTGCCCGGCCTGATCTCCACGGTGGTGTTCGCCGTCGCCGCGCCGATCCGCCTGACCTGCCTGGGCATCCAGGACGTCCCGGCGGAGCTGATGGACGCCGGCAAGGCCTTCGGCTGCTCGCGCTGGCAACTGCTGACCCGCATCGAGTTGCCCCACGCCATGCCCAGCATCGGCGCCGGTATCACCCAGTGCATCATGCTCTCGCTATCGATGGTGGTGATCGCCGCCCTGGTGGGTGCCGACGGCCTGGGCAAACCGGTGGTGAACGCCCTCAATACCGCGGATATCGCCCTGGGCTTCGAAGCCGGCCTGTCCATCGTCCTGATCGCCATCCTGCTCGACCGGGTGTGCAAGCAACCCGCCCCACGCGAGGTTAAATAAGTCATGACCGCCATTCGTTTCGAACACGTCGACGTCATCTTCGGCAAGCAGAGCAAGCGTGCCCTGGAGCTGCTCGACCAAGGCAAGGGCCGCAGCGAGATCCTGCAGGAGACCGGCCAGGTGCTGGGCGTCGAGGACGCCTGCCTGGAGGTCCAGAAGGGCGAGATCTGCGTGCTCATGGGCCTGTCCGGTTCCGGCAAGTCCAGCCTGCTGCGCTGCATCAACGGCCTGAACACCGTGAGCCGTGGCAAGCTGCTCATCGAGCACCAGGGCAGCGAGGTGGATATCGCCAACTGCTCGCCTGCGGTGCTCAAGGACATGCGCACCACCCGCATCGCCATGGTGTTCCAGAAGTTCGCCCTGATGCCCTGGCTGACCGTGGCCGAGAACGTCGGCTTCGGCCTGGAAATGCAGGGCCGCTCCGCGGCCGAGCGCAAGAAGCTGGTCGACGAGAAGCTGGAGCTGGTGGGGCTGACGCAGTGGCGCAACAAGAAGCCCGATTCCCTCTCCGGCGGCATGCAGCAGCGCGTCGGGCTGGCTCGCGCCCTGGCGATGGATGCCGACATCCTGCTGATGGACGAGCCGTTCTCCGCCCTCGATCCGCTGATCCGCCAGCAGCTGCAGGATGAACTGCTGCAGCTGCAGGCCAAGGTCAACAAGACCATCGTCTTCGTCAGCCACGACCTGGACGAGGCGCTGAAGATCGGCACCAACATCGCCATCATGAAGGACGGCCGCATCATCCAGCACGGTCGCCCCGAGGACATCGTCCTCAACCCGGCCGACGAGTACGTGCGCACCTTCGTCGCCCATACCAACCCGCTCAACGTGCTCAGCGGCTACAGCCTGATGCGCGGCATGGACAAGTGCGGCCGCGAGGGCAACGAGATCTGCCTGGAGCGCAGCCACGACATCTGGCTGGCACTGGATGGCCAGAAGGTCAAGGCGCTGCGCCGTGGCGGCGAGAGCCTGTCCCTGCAACGCTGGACCCCGGGCATGCCGGTCACCAGCCTGCAACGCCAACCGACCCTGGCCCCGGCCGATATCCGCATGCGCGATGCCCTGGAAATCCGCTATCACACCGGGCACAAGCTGGTGCTGGAAACCGACGGCCATGCCGTGGGCATCCTCGGCGACAAGGAGCTCTACCACGCCCTGCTGGGCAAGAATCTGGAAAAGGCCGGCGAAGACATCGAACCGCCCGCGGTCCACTCCCCGCTGTCCCAGGCGGGCTGATACCACGCCCCGGCACCCCGTCTACTGGAAAGGCGCGGGTGCCGGGCCCTCTCTCCCGCTGGCCGCCACCACAGCCATGCTCCCGCGCCCACTGCCACGCCCTACGGTCACCACCCCACCCCCTGGCTCTTGCCACATGATCGACCCGTAGGAGCAACTGTCTTGTCGCGGTCATGCCGGTGCGCCGTAGCGACCGCTCTGGCTTGGACTATCGCGGCCATGGGCCGCTCCTACAAAAGCCTCACCCCCTGTAGGAGCAACTGTCTTCTCAATCGGGCTCAGATCGCCAAGGAGTACCGTCCCTGAGCATGGCATTGAGCCGAATCAGCAAGACGCGTAGGCAGGCGATCAGGGCTACCTTGGCGGGTTTTCCACGCTGGCGCAGGTCTTGGTAGCGTCGAGCAGCGGCGCAATTTCGCCCTCACCCGCGTCGCGCCCCAGCACGAGGAAATCGTCCTGCCCGGCGCCCATGCCGACCTGGGTGGCGGCTATCCGGCCGAGATGACCGAGCGCCTGCTGCTGACCCGGCCGCTCGTCTCGCGCGAGCGCTATGGCACCGACAGTCACGCTGCCTGGAGCTATCGCCAGGCCCAGGTCGAGCTGGCGCGCATCCAGCAGGAATCCTGGTTCGATCCAGGCCAGGCCCGGCTGACCCTAGACACTTGGCGCACCAGGCTGCCAGCCACTCGCGGCGAACTGCCGGAGTCCGAGATCTTCGCCGCCGTACGCCTGGAGCGCCAGGTGCGGGGTGAGTTGTCCCTGGTCTATCTGCGGGTGATGCAGCGCCTAGCCAGTGCCCACGGGGTGCCCTTCTCCCCCATTCCTGGCACACCGGACCTGGCCATTCCCGACGAGTTGCAAGGTATCGCCGCCAAGCTCCAGGCCCATGCTCAGGGTGGCGCGCTAAAGCTCGACCAGGCCGAAACCCGGCTGCTGTTCGGGCGCTACGTGCACCTCTCCGCCCATTGGCAGGCCCAGATCGGCCGCGGCCTGGGCAATGTGGACGCGGTCTTCGTCCATGCCCCCACGCCCGATGGTCGGCGTTACGTCTATCCCAATCGTCCTCAGGCAGGCTATCCGCAATGAGCCGCTGGCTGCTCTGCCTCATCCTGGCGCTGGGCCTGGCCGGCTGCCAATCCAGCGCCGTGCCCAAAGCCAAGCTGCCCTATGCTGCTTGGTACCTGGGCTTCCTGGCCCCCAACTATATGCAGGTCTGGCTGGAGCGGGCCGACATCAGCGACATCAACGGTCTCATCTTTCCCAATGCCATGGGGGGCGTGGTCGCCATGGGTGAGCCTGCCAGTCTATCGGCCACCGCCAAGGGCTGGCCCAAGCGAATCGGCTCGGGCAAAGGCCGCTCTATGACCGGCTTGGATCTACCCTATGTGGTTTCGCTGCGTTGGCAATCCCTGGTCGAGCCCCAGACCTACCATGCGGCGTTCCTTATCCCCGACTGGGCGCGGAAGAAGATGGTCGAGCGTCTGCCGGCAGAATGCCCCGTCAGTGGTCGTACCTCGGATTATCGCAAGGATCTCACCATCGGCTTGGCGCCCGGTGGTGTGGTCAAGGTCTGGATCATGGGGCCCTGCCTGGACCCCATCGAGGTCCTGACCCTCCAGGCCGAGATCGAACCCCAGGGGCCCTATCAGGGAAAGATGAAAGGCCAATACGCCCTGCCACTGACCGAGGTCACCCAGGCCTATATCGCCAAGTACGGCGTCCCCTATGGCAGCTGGTGGGCACCGATCCCCTACACTACGGTGGGACCTTGAGGGGTGCCGGCGACCGGCGAGATCCTCCTGGCTTGACACCACCTGTCGGAAGGACCAAGACGAAAGAGCAGCAGGGAGCCACCGGCCGAGCCAAGGAACGCTCGGGTCGAAACGATGTGGGGCGCCTCGCCCCCATCGAGCCCCTGGTCGCCTACGGTGGGCGAGCCTGTCGCTCTCGGGCCCTCAGGAAGACACCGCTGCTTCAAGGCGAAAACCGCTCGGGCATTCAGGGCGCGCTGGACTGGCCAAGCAGTGCCTTGAGCACCTGCTCCCGCTCGGCGGCCGGGCGCTCGCCGAGCAGCTGGACCCGATGGAAGAACGCTGGCCAGTTGCCCGGATGTTGGGCATAGAGGGCGGCGAAGGCCGGTACCCACTGTTCGTAGAGGCCGTAAGGTACCAGCCGTGCATTGTTGAGCGGCTGGCTCATCCAGCCATCGAAGCGCCGATCTTCTCGCCAGGCCAGGGTGGCGCGCAGACGCTGGTAGTCGGCGCGCAATCGCGCGAAACGCTCGGCCTTGGCCGCGCGCATGGCGGCCGGACTGAGCGGCTGGGCATAGAGCCTGGCCAGGTCCGCGCGGGTGGTCAGCAGCAGGTCGCGGAATTGCTGGTAGCGCGCTTCCCGCCCCGGGTCCGGGGGCGGCAGGCCACGACTGACACGCCACTGGCGCAGGCCTTCCTGCTCGACGAAGGTGGCGTAGGACTCGTTGAAGGCCGTATCGCCCGGCAGGTAGAAACGCTGGTGGGCCAGCTCGTGGAAGATGGTCGCCGCCACCTGGTCGTCGTCCCAGCGCAGCATGCTGCTCAGCAGCGGATCGCTGAACCAGCCCAGGGTGGAATAGGCCGGTACGCCGCCGACATAGGTGTCGAGGCCCTGCTGCTGCAACGCCAGGGCAGCGGCGCGGGCCGCGGCCTCCCGGTAGTAGCCGCGATAGGCCACGCAACCGGCGATGGGAAAGCAGTGGGTGGTGGGCTGGGTAGAGAATTCGGCGGTGGCGAAGACGTTCCACAGCACGAAGGGCCGATGCAGCTCGACGAAGCTGCGGTAGCTGGCATTGTCCGGCAGCGCCAGTTGGGCACTGGCGAAGCGCCGAGCAGCGGCCGCGGCGGCGAGGCGCTCGCGCAAGGCGGCGGGACGCACCGGGTCCGCGACGACTGTCGCAATGGGCTCGCGATCACGGATCAGCGCCCACTGGCCCTGTACCATCTGACCGTAGTACCCGACCGAGGTACAGCCGCCCAGTCCGATGGCCAGGGACAGCCACGCCAGCCAACGGCCCGCGCGTCGCGCAGGCAGGATGCTGGATTGGGCATCGCGCCCTTCCCTGCCTGGAGTTGTAGCCGTCATGCGTAGACTGTGCCTGCTGTTACCTGTGCTGTTCCTCAGCGCCTGTTCCCTCTGGCCGCTGCCGAAACCCGATCCGGCGCAGGCCTGGATCGATCTGGACAGCGACGGCAAGGCCAAGCTCGAGGCCCTGCGGGCCGACCGCAAGGAACTCGAGGACAAGCGCTACTTCCAGGTCTGGCCGGGAAGCCATGACCTGCAGGTACGCTATCAGTTCGAGGTGCAGCCCACCAACATCGGCGCTCAGGTCGCCGATCCACAGGCGCGCACCTGCCTGGTGACCCTCAACTACAAGCAGTTCGCCGCCGGCGAGCGCTATCGCCTGGAAGCCGGCCAGACCGGCTGGCGGCCCTGGGCGCGGCTCTATGACGAACGCAACCAGGAAGTGGCGCGCAGCAATGCCAGCCGCTGTGGCGACGTGTAGACTGGATTCGTCCTTCCTGTCACGAGTCGTCGACCATGCGCCTGCGGTTGTTGGCCCCCCTGCTGCTGCTCAGCGGCTGTACCACGCCGCTGCCTCCCGTCGATCCGAACCAGGCCTGGGTCGATCTCCAGCTGCGCGAACCCGCCGTTGGCGCCTCGCTGCTGGCGGAATCCCAGGATGGCCGGCGCCTGGACGATGGCCGTTACTTCCAGCTCAGCCCGGGCGCCCATAGCCTCAAGGTGAGCTACAGCTACGAACTCTATGGCGGCGGTGGCTTCGGCCCACGTTTCGGCTGGAACGAACCGCTGCGATTCCAGTGCTACCTGGAGCTGGACTACCCCGACTTCCAGGCCGGCAAACGCTATCGCCTGGAAGGCCGGCACACCTTCGGTCGCGGGGAGATTACCCTCTACGACGGCCAGCGGGAGCTGGTGAGTTCGGAGCGGGGCATCTGTACCCCTATCTGAATCAAACGCCTTGGTCCCGGCGCTCAGGCCGGTACGCTGAGCCAATCGTCCTGGCTGTGATCCAGTGTGCGGACGGCCATAGCGCGTGGCTTCTGCTCGCGCAGTTGACGGCTCAGGCGCAGGAAATCCTCGCGCTCCATCCAGCGCGGAGCGGGTTGGGCAAGGGACAGAGCTTGGCGAATCCGGGCGAACAGCGACATGGCATTACCCTCTTGGCTAGATACTGTATGCGCAAACAGTACTAAGCCAAGCGAAACTGTACAAGCATCCAGCTGATGAACGGTCCGCCTTCTGCTCGGAGGCTCAGTCGTTGCGCTGGTAGATGATCTTGTAGGTACCGTTGGCGCAGCTGCCCACCACCATGTTGGGATCACGGACTTCGGCGTTGGGTACCGCTTCCAGGGTATAGGCGGTCACCCCGGCCGACTGGATCTTGACCTCGATGTCCGCCTTGAGCTGTTCGCAGGACAGGGGTTCGGCCAGCACCGAGGTGCTCAGCAGAGCGGTACAGCAGATCAGCGATAGACGCAGCATGGCGATTTTCCTTGGTGGGATGACCTCAGAACCTGTTCAGACCCTCGCGAGCCAGAGCCAAACAGGGCGCAACGACCAACGGGAGTAACAGCCAACGGCTGGCCCGCAGGGTGAGCGCCAGCGAATCAAAGACCTGAGGAAGCGGACCGGACTCGCGCTCGAGTCTACGAGGGGTAAATGAGCATGGCGACGGGGCCGCCCAGGCCGGGCTGGCGACCCAAGGGCTTTTAAACGCCGTTTGGCCGACGCGCAGCAGATCATGAACAGGTTCTAAGGCTTGGACGCCTGAGCTGTGGCGACGTTCTCAGGCCTGTTCATCGGCCAGCGAAGCGGTGGAACCAGCCACCCGAACGTTCTTTCCGATGAGGTTCCTCATCCGCGAAGTACCCCCACCATGTTCCAGTGGTTGAAAGACAATTCCCAGGTGCTCACGCTGTTCGCCCAGTGCTGCACCCTGGCCGTCTGGATTCTCTACGCCCAGTTGCTGCTCAACAACTACAAGCGCCAGCGCCAGCCGCGGCTGATCATCAACCGCGGCGCCGGCAAGGGCGTGGGCGCCCTCTGCCTGCTGTCGAACATGAGCGCCGAACCGGTGTTCATCAACCAGCTCACGGTGATCCTCAAGACCAATAGAGGAACGCTGTTCACCGACGTCACCGACATCCGCGAGAGTGGCCAGGATGACTTCGATCCCGATCTGGTGCTGGGCGAGGCGACCCACCAGGGCCCGCTCAATACCGGTGATTTCACCCATATCGGTACCTTTCAGGGGCTGATCCGCCGCGCCGCCGAGCACAACGGCCTGGCCTTGGAAAACCATCGGCCGCCCGAGGGCTGGGTGTTCGAGGGCCTGGAGATCCGCGCCGTGGCCTTCTACGGTTCGGATCATGATCCCATCGGGGTACGCCGACGCTTTCGCCTGGGCCAGCACGACGGCACCTACTGCGCCCTGATCGCCGAAGACTGGCAGACCCAGCAGCTGACCTCCCGTCGTCAGCGACGCATGGTGCAGGACGTCTGGATGCTCGAGCCGGAGCACAAGGATCAGAGCGGCTAAGAAAACGTAGCGAGCGGTTGTCAGACGGGCGCGCGCGGCGCGCAGGAACCGCACCGGGCTCGCGCACGAGTGTACGAGTGGTACGTGAGGATTCCGAGCACTGCACGCGCCCGTTTGGCGAACGCGCAGTAGTTTTATTAGCTGCTCTCAGCCGAAGAACCAGTAGCAGACCAGGATCGAGGCCGTCACCCCGGTGAACTCAGCCAGCAGGGCGCAGCCCACCGCGTGGCGGGCACGCTGGATGCCCACCGCGCCGAAGTACACCGCCAGCACATAGAAGGTGGTCTCGGTGCTGCCCTGGATGGTGGCCGCCACCAGCGCCGGGAAGCTGTCCACGCCATGGGTCTGCATGGTCTCGATGAGCAGGGCGCGGGCGGCGCTGCCGGAGAAGGGCTTGACCAGGGCGGTGGGCAGGGCCTCGACGAAACGAGTGTCCCAGCCGAGAAAGGTCACCGCGTGGCGGATGCCTTCGAGGATGGCCTCCAGGGCACCGGAAGCACGCAGCACCCCTACCGCGCAGAGCATGGCCACCAGATAGGGCAGCAGCGACTTGGCGACGTCGAAGCCTTCCTTGGCGCCTTCGACGAAGGCCTCGTAGACCTGCACCTTGCGCAGGGCGCCGAGGATCATGAAGGCCAGGATGATGCCGAACAGGGTGAGGTTGCCGAGCAGCGACGACAGCCCGGCCAGCGCCGTGGCGGTGAGGGTGAAGAGGAAGGCGACGAAGGCGCCGAAGGCCAGGGCGCCGCCGCCGATCCAGGCCAGCACCACCGGATCCCAGAGCTTCAGGCGCTGCATGAAGGCCACCGACAGCAGACCCACCAGGTTGGCGCAGGTGTGCGCGAGCAGGATCGGCAGGAACACCAGGGTCGGGTCCGGCGCGCCCTGCTGGGCGCGGTACATGAACACCGTCACCGGTAGCAGTGTCAGCGAGGAGGCGTTGAGCACCAGGAAGAGGATCTGCGCATTGCTCGCCGTGGTGCTGCTCGGGTTGAGCTCCTGCAGGGCGCGCATGGCCTTGAGGCCGATGGGCGTGGCGGCGTTGTCCAGGCCCAGGCCGTTGGCGGCGAAGTTGAGGGTGATCAGCCCCAGCGCCGGATGACCGCGCGGCACCTCGGGCATCAGGCGGGCGAACAGCGGGCCGAGCAGCCGCGCCAGGGCGTCCACCAAGCCGGCCTTTTCGGCGATGCGCAGGATGCCGAGCCAGAGGGTGAGGGTGCCGAACAGGAGCACCATGACCTCCACCGACAGCTTGGCCATGGCGAACAGGCTCTCCACCATGGCGGCGAAGACCCCGGCGTTGCCGGCCACCAGCCACTGCCCGAAGGCGCTGATCCCGGCGACGATGAAGAAGCTCAGCCACAACCCGTTGAGCATCGGTGTTCTCCCGGCAAAACGGCGATGATAACCGCAGCGTCGGGTCCGCGCCGGGAAGCCGTTCAGTCTGCGGTCATCGCCGCCGGGTTATCCTGTGATCTTTCAGGAAAATCGCTGGAGTCCGCTCATGCGTCTGCCCCTTCTCGCCCTGCCGCTGGTACTCGCCGCCAGCCCGGTGTTCGCCTTCAATCTCAACGACGCCGTCAACGCCTATAACGGTGCCAATGGCAACAACAACGCCAAGGCCACCGCCGCCGCGGCCGCCACGCCCCAGGCCCAGGGCCTGCTGCAGGCCCTGACCACCCAGCTCAACGTCACCCCGCAACAGGCGGTGGGCGGCACCGGCGCGCTGCTCGGCCTGGCCAAGAACCAGCTGGTGGGCAACGACTACAGCCAGCTGGCCAAGGCCGTGCCGGGGCTGGACCAGCTCGCCGGCGCCAACGCCGCGGGCGGTCTGGCGCAACTCGGCGGCCTGGGCAATCTACTCGGCGGCGGTGGCCAGGATGCCAAGCAGAGTCCGCTGGGCAGCCTGCTGGGCAACGCCGACAGCCGTCAGGACGTCAACAAGACCTTCAATGCCCTGGGCATGAACAGTGGCATGAGCACCCAGTTCGCCCAGGTCATCCTGGGTTATCTCGGCAAGCAGGGCACCCAACCCTCCCTGCTGAGTACCCTGGGCAATGTCTGGGGCCTGTGACGGCTCACCGCGCTGGCTGACCCGCGCAGCGGCAGGCACGGAGCCGGACTATGCCGAGGCGCCTCTCGGCTGGCTCTACGCCGACCGGGGCTCCCTCACCGAACGCTTGACCGCCCTGAGTGGGGGGCACTTCGCCGTGGAGGTGCTAGCCCAGGGCTGGCAGCCCCTGCGCCCGGACGAATGCCAGGCGCTGGACGTGCCGTCGGCCAGCCCCGGCTGGGTACGCGAGGTCTGGCTGCTGGGTGCTGGCGAGCCTTGGGTGTTCGCTCGCAGCGTGGCGGCGCGCGAGGCCCTGGAGGCGGCCGACTTCGACCTGGCGGCGCTGGGCGATCGCCCGCTCGGCCACTGGCTGTTCCAGGCGCCGGCCTTCGTCCGCGGGCCGCTGCAGGCCTGTCGCTATCCTCAGGCCTGGCTGCCCGAGGGTACGGAGGCCACGGCCTGCTGGGCCCGCCGCTCGGTGTTCCGCCGCGCGCCCCTGGCGATCCTGGTAGGCGAGGTGTTCCTGCCGGCGTTCTGGCTCCACGCCGAACGCGAGTCCTGAGCGCTCCATTGCCGCGGCAGGGCCCTTATAATCGCCGGGCCCTTCGCCACGCAGTCGCCCGATGAAAAAGAACGCCTCCCGTCCCCGTGATCGCCGTCCTGCCGCGCCCCGCGGCCCCGAGCCCAGCGCCCGGGTGATCGCCACGCGTCCGCGCCGCGAGCGCATCCGCGACTTTGTCCAACTGACCCGGCTGGACCGACCCATCGGTATCTATCTGCTGCTCTGGCCCACCCTCTGGGCGCTGTGGATCGCCGCCGAGGGCGTGCCGAGTCTGAAGAATCTGCTGATCTTCGTGCTCGGCGTGGTGCTGATGCGCTCGGCCGGCTGCGTGATCAACGACTTTGCCGACCGCAACTTCGACGGCCACGTCGCCCGCACCAAGAATCGTCCCCTGGCCACCGGGCGCATCTCGCCCAAGGAAGCCCTGCTGTTCTTTGCCGTGCTGGTGCTGCTCAGCTTCGGCCTGGTGCTCTGCACCAATGCCACCACCGTCTGGCTGTCCTTTGGCGCCCTTGGCGTGGCGGCGCTCTATCCCTTCATGAAGAGATATACCTACTACCCGCAGGCGGTACTGGGTGCGGCCTTTTCCTGGGGCATGCCCATGGCCTTCACCGCCGAGACCGGCCAGTTACCGGCAGCCGCCTGGCTGCTGTTCGTCGCCAACGTGATCTGGACGGTGGGCTACGACACCTACTACGCCATGGCCGATCGCGAGGACGACCTGAAGATCGGCGTGAAATCCACCGCCATCTTGTTCGGTGACGCCGACCGGGTGATCATCGCCATCCTGCAGGGCCTGACCCTGCTCTGCCTGGCGTTGGCCGGCGGCCGCTTCGGCCTGGGGCTGCCGTTCTACCTGAGCCTGGTGGTGGCGGCCGGTTGCTTCGCCTGGGAGTTCCACGCCACCCGCCATCGTGAGCCGCTGGTGTGCTTCAAGGCCTTCCTGCACAACCACTGGGCGGGCCTGGCGATCCTCTTGGGGATCATCGCCGACTACGGGCTACGCTGAGCCGGCGAGCCCTCGGCGGCGTCGGCCACCACTTCCGGCGACGCCTCGGGTTGCGGTGCCGGGACCGGCTTGGCCTTGGGCCGCTTGCGACTCTGCTGCCAGGCCACCGCCAGGCCACTGGCACAGATGATGAGGATGCCGATCAGCGCGCCGCCATCCGGCACGTGGCCGAAGACGAAGTAGCCGATGATGCCGGCGGTGACGATCTGGCCGTAGCTGAAGGGCGCCAGCAGCGCCGGCGGCGCATAGCGGAAGGCCTGGGTCAGCAGCAGGTGGCCGGACATGCCGAAGAAGCCGAGCAGCGCCAGCATGAAGCCATGGGTCAGCGTGGGGATCTCCCAGAAGAAGGGCACCACGCTGCTCAGCACCAGGGTATTGATGATGCCGGTGAGGAAGTTGCTGGTGGTGGGGCTATCGATGCCGCTGAGCAGCCGGGTCAGCAACTGGTAGAGGCCGAAGCACACCGCCGAGCAGACCGGCAAGAGCACCGCCGGGGTGAACAACTGGCCACCCGGCCGGACGATGATCAACACCCCGACGAAGCCGGCCAGTACCGCGGCCCACTGGCTGCGGGTGACCCTCTCCTTGAGCAGCGGCACCGACAGCGCCGTTACCATCAGCGGTGCGAGGAAGTTGACCGCCGTGGCCTCGGCCATCGGCAGATAGCGCAGCCCGGTGGTGAAGAACAGGCTGCAGCCGATCAGGCACAGCGCCCGCAGCACCTGCAATCCGGGGCGCTTGGTGCGGATCACCGCCAGGCCCGAGCGGGGGATGAAGATGCCCATCATCAGCAGGGTGTGGGACAGGTAGCGGGCCCAGACCACCATGACCACCGGATAGAAACCGGACAGGTACTTGGAGAGGGCATCGTGGGAAGCGAACAGCCAGACCGCCAGGCAGATCAGGGCGATACCCTTGAGCGGCTGGTCGGCGAATCTCAGAGTGGGTCCTGCTGGGGCGCTCATTGGACTCCCGTGGCGCTTGGAGTCTGTTCAAAGTCTGCTGCGCGTCGGTCACACGGCGTTGAAGATGCCTTCGGAATGCTCATTTACCCCTCGTAAACTCGAGCGCGAGCCCGGCCCGCTTCCTCAGCCATTTTCCTGGGGCCACCCAGGCCTTGTTTGTCTCCGGCTCGCGAGACATCGAACAAACTCGTCGGCGGTTTGCGACCACCTACATGATCCGGCCGTCCTGCACGGCGGTCCGTCGGCGAGAGCGCCGACTCGGGACATGGACCTCGACGACCGCGAAGCGTGCCGCGAGGAAGCCGTCCTGTCGCCCCCCAGGACCGCGATACCGGGCGATATTTCAATAGCTTACTAACTATGACCGCGGCCTCGCCGCCGTCTCCCCGAGCTTAGTCCAACCGCCCCGCGAAGCTCAATGCGATTGTCAGACAAGTCCGCTGGCAGCACGCACCACGGCTTCGTCCGCCGCCAGCGCCTGGGGGATCTGCTCGCGCAGGTAAGCGACCCAGGTCTTGATCTTGGCATCCAGGTATTGCCGCGAGGCATAGAGGGCGTAGGCGTTGAGACGTTGCAGGCGATAGGCCGGCAGCACCCGTACCAGGCTGCCGTCGCGCAGACCGTCCACCGCCGAATAGATCGGCAGCACGCCGATGCCCAGGCCCTGGCGCAGGGCCTCGGTCATGGCGTCGCCCACGTTGACCTGGAAAGGCGTCTCGCCGAGGCGGAAGGTTTCCAGTCCGTTGGGTCCCTCGAAGTTCCAGCGGTCGAAGGACACCACCGGGCTGATGAATCTCAGGCAAGCATGGCCTGCCAGTTCCGCCGGGGTCTGCGGCTGGCCGTGCTCCGCCAGGTAGGCGGGCGAAGCGCAGAGGATGCTGTAGGTCTGGCCGATCTGCTGGGAGACGAAACCGGAATCGGGCAGCTCGGCGGCGACCACGATGGCCAGGTCGAAGCCCTCTTCCAGCAGGTCGGGGATGCGATTGGCCATGGTCAGGTCGAAGCGCACCTCGGGATGCAGCTGGCGATAGCCGGCAACGGTGCGGATCACGTAATGCTGGCCGATACCGGTCATGCTGTGCACCCGCAGCCGGCCTTCCGGCCGGGCCTGGGCATGGCCCGCCTCGGCCTCGGCCTCCTCGACGTAGGCGAGGATCTGCTCGCAGCGCGCCAGGTAGCGCTGGCCGGCCTCGGTCAGGGCGATGCGTCTTGTCGTCCGGTGCAGCAAGCGGGTGCGCAGGTGGGTCTCCAGGTGGGCCACCGCCCGGGAGACGTGGGCCGTGGTGGTCTGCAGGGTCTGGGCCGCCCCGGTGAAGCTGCCGCTTTCCACCACGGCGACGAAAACGCGCATGTTGTGCAGGGTATCCATGCCGCCTCGACAGTCTGACGAAAGTGCCATTTTCCACATTATTTCAGTATGTGAAACAAAGATTCGCTGGCTGATGCCCTAATCGCTCTACAGAGAATTTTATAGAATCGTTAGCATCCTAATGGTAACCCCGCCCGGCCGTTCGCCCTGAGGGATGCCCGCTTCTCGTTCCAGCCCATTCCGCCGTCCTGCCCGCGCCGCCGGCGCCACCCCAGGGACGGCCTCGTTGCAAACGGACCCCCACGTGCCGCCTTCCCCTTGCAGAGGATGGCCCGCGCTGGCGGTGGTCGCTCTGGCGACCCTGCTGGCCGGGTGCATCAGTACCGGTCATAACGCGCCCCAGGCGCAGCGTCTCGACGATCAGGCCCTGGCCACCGATGCCGCCATCCAGGCCGCCGCGCGCCAGGCGGCCTGGCCCGAGCGCCAGTGGTGGCGCGCCTATGGCGATGCCCAGCTGGATGACTGGATCGTCAGCGCCCTGGCCGACAACCCCCGTTTGGCCACCGCCGCCGCCCGGGTACGCCGCGCCGAGTCCCTGGCCGGTCTGGCGGAATCCCGCGAGGCCCTGCAGATCGAGGCCAAGGGCGCCTTCAAGCGCTACAGCTGGCCCACCGATGGCTTCTACGGCCCCGGTGAGCTGGCCGACCGCACCACCTGGAACAACAACGCCGAGCTGGGGCTGAGCTACGCCCTGGACTTCTGGGGCCGCGAGCGCGATGCCAGCGCCCAGGCCCTGGACCAGGCCCACCAGGCCGCCGCCGAGGTACGCGCCGCCGAGCTGGAGCTGGCCGGCAACATCGTCCGTACCTACATCGGCTTTGCCCTGCACCACGACCAGCGCGATATCCTCGCCGCCACCCTGGAGCAGCAACGCCAACTGGCCGCCCTGGCCCAGCGGCAGCTGGACGGCGGCCTCGGTACCCAGTTCGAGGTGAGCCAGGCCCGCGCCCTGTTGCCCGAGACCGAGCGCCAGCTGGAAGCCCTGGACGAGACCCTGGCGCTGGATCGCAACCAGCTCGCCGCCCTGGCCGGCAAGGGCCCGGGTGCCGGTGCCGGCCTGCAACGGCCACGCCTGACCCTGGGTGCGGCGCCGCGGCTGCCCAGTGCCCTGCCGCTGGAGCTGATCGGCAAGCGCCCCGACGTGGTGGCGCGCCGCTGGCAGATCGCCGCGGCGGCCAAGGGCGTGGACGTCGCCCGCGCCAGCTTCTATCCCAACGTCGACCTGGTGGCCAACGTCGGCCAGTTCCTCACCCTGGGCCGGCTCAGCGAAATGCTGACCCACGCCAAGACCGGCTCCTTCATAGGTCCCGCGTTCTCCTTGCCTATCTATGATGGCGGTGCCCTGCGCAGTCACCTCGGCGCGGAATCGGCAACCTACGACCTGGCCGTCAGCGCCTACAACCAGACCCTGGTGGACGCGCTCAAGGACGTCTCCGACGCCCTGATCAAGGCCGACTCGACCGCCAGGCAGGCCACCCTCGCCGACCAGGCCAGCCAGGAGGCCCAGCGCACCTACGACATCGCCCGCGAGGCCTTCCGCCGTGGCCTGACCGACTACCTGCACGTACTCGATGCCCAGACCCGGCTGTTCGCCCAGCAGCGCGTCACCGTCCAGGTGCACGCCCTGCGCCTGGCCGCCCAGGCCGACGCCCTGGTCGCCCTGGGCGGTGGCGCGGCGCTGGAACCCAGTCCGGCCGACCAGGACCTGGTACCGGCCCGCGTGGCCGTCGAGCGGGCGGCTCGATGAGCGCCAGCGCCGCCACCGCCACGCCACTGCGCCAGGCCCTGGTCGCCTGGGCGCGCAGCGACGGCAGCCTCTGGCTGTACCAGGCCAAGGTGCTGCTCGCCGCCAGCCTGACCCTTTGGCTGGCCATGCGCCTGCAGCTGCCGCATCCCAGCTCGGCGGTGATCACCGTGTTCATCGTCATGCAGCCGCAGAGCGGCCAGGTCCTGGCCAAGAGTTTCTACCGGGTACTGGGTACCCTGTTGGGACTGGCGGTGATGCTGGTGCTGATCGCCCTGTTCGCCCAGGAGCGGGTGCCCTTCCTGATCTTCCTGGCGCTGTGGATAGGTCTCTGCGTGGCCGGCTCGGCGCGCTACCGCGACTTTCGCAGCTACGCCTGCATGCTGGCCGGCTACACCGCCGCCCTGATCGGCATTCCTGCGGCGCTGAACGCCGATACCGCCTTCATGTCGGCGGTGATGCGGGTGCTGGCCATCACCCTGGGGGTGCTCTGCAGCGGCGCGGTGAGCGCGGCGGTCTTTCCGCAGACCAGCACCACGGCCATGCGCGCGGCGCTCCATCGGCGCATGGGCGGCTTCGCCGGGCTGGCCGCCGATGTCCTGCGCCGGCGCCTCGACCGCACCACCCTGGAAGCCGCCGGGGTGCGCCTGGCCGCCGAAGCGGTGGGGCTGGAGAGCCTGCGCAGTGCCACCGCTTTCGAGGACCCGCACATGCGCATGCGCAGCGGGCGGTTGGCGCGCCTCAATGCCGAATTCATGGGGCTCACCACTCGCCTGCATGCCTTGAGCCGGCTACTGATGCGCCTGCGCGAACGCGAGGCCGAGGTGCCGTTGCAGGCGCTGGAACGCCTCTGGGCGCCGCTGCTCGAATGCCTTGAGGAATGGCGCGGCCAGTCCATCAGCGATCGCGCGGCACCGGCGGCAGCCGCGCGGCTGGACGCCCTGCACCAGGCCCTGCGCCCCCGCATCCGCGCCCTGCGCGCCGAGTTGCCCCCACTGAGCGAGCTGGACCGGCGGGATTTCGAGACCGCGGTGGAGCTGCTCTTCCGCTTCATCGGCCAATGGCACGCCTATCTGCAGACCCACGCCTCCCTCGCGGCGCCGCGGCACAGTCGCGAGCTGTGGAAGCCGCGCTTCGTGGCCAAGGCCAATGCCTTCGGCGCGGCGGTCACCGGAATTCGCAGTGCCTTCCTGGTGCTGGTGCTCGGTGCCTTCTGGATCGCCAGCGCCTATCCCAGCGGCGGCATGCTGGCACTCAACGCGGCGGCCGTCTCGGCGCTGGCCTCGGCCTCGCCCGATCCCAAGCGCACCGCCCTGCAGATGGCCGTCGGCGCCAGCGGCGGCGTGCTGCTGGGCTTCTTCCTGACCTTCTTCGTCTTTCCCTGGATCGCCGGCCTGCCACTCTTGCTGCTGACCCTGGCGCCGGTGTTCATGCTCGGCACCTGGCTCTCTCTGCGCCCGGGCTGGCTGGGCTACGGCCTCGGCTGCCTGGTGTTCTTCTGCTTCACTTCGATCCCCGACAATCCACCGGTCTACGATGCCTACGCCTTCATCAACAACGGCATCGCCGTGGTGCTGTCGATGGTGATCACCGCGGCGGTCTCGGCGGTGTTGCTGCCGCCCAATAGTCCCTGGCTGTGGCGCCGCCTGGAGCGCGACCTGCGCCAGCAGCTGGTGCGGGCGGTGAGCGCACCGCTGCCGCACCTGGCGCCCACCTTCGAAGGCCAGACCCGCGACCTGCTCAACCAGGCCTATGGCGTCAGCGCGGGTCGGGACGAAGCCCAGCGGCGGCTGATCGGCTGGGCCTTCAGCGTGCTGGAGATCGGCCACGCGGTGATCGAGCTGCGCCAGTTACAGGCGCGGCTGCCCGCTGCGCCGCACTATGCCGAGCGCAGCCCCTGGCGCCAGGCCATCCGCGTGCTCGGGCGCGCCCTGGTGCGGCTCTTCCTCAAGCCCGACGCGGAGAACCTGCGCCGCGCCCTGGCGGCGGTGGAAGCGGCCATGACGGCCGTGAGCACAGTGACCGAGCCGCCCGAATTGCCCTACGACGACTCGCCCCTGCGCCAGGTGCAGAGCGACCTGCACTTCATCCGCAGCGCCCTGCTCGATCCCCAGGGACCGCTGGCCCGCTACCTCGAGATCCCCCATGCCGCGTGAAATCGCCTTCCATGGCCTCTACCTGCCCACCGTGACGGTGCTGTTCCTGGTCGCCGCCCTGCTCGCCTGGGCGCTGGACCGGCTGCTCGCCGCGGTGGGGCTCTATCGCCTCGTCTGGCATCCGGCGCTGCTGCGCCTGGCCCTCTTCACCTGCCTCTACTGCGCCCTGGCGCTGTGCGTCTATCGCTAGGACTTTTGCCATGATCCTCAAGAAACTCTTCGGCGTGCTTTTCACCCTGCTGGTGGTCTGCCTGGCCCTGATCCTCGGGCGGCTGCTCTGGGTGCACTACATGACCGATCCCTGGACCCGTGACGGCCGGGTGCGCGCCGAGGTCATCACCATCGCCCCCGACGTCGCCGGGCTGGTCACCGAGATCGCCGTGCGCGACAACCAGTGGGTGAACAAGGGTGACCTGCTGCTGCAGATCGATCCGGAACACTACGAGATCGCCGTCCACCAGGCCGAAGCCACGGTCGCCGCGCGCAAGGCCACCCTGGCCATGCGGCAGCAGAATGCCCGCCGCCGCGCCGACATCGACAGCCTGGTGGTTTCCCGCGAGAACCGCGAGGATGCCAGCGCCGCCGCCCTCGCCGCCGAGGCCGATCTGCGCCAGGCCCTGGCCCAGCTGGAAGCTGCTCGCCTCAATCTCAAGCGCACCCGGGTGCTGGCGCCGGTCGACGGCTACGTCACCAACCTGTCGGTGTTCAAGGGCGACTATGCCGCCGCCGGTGCACCCAAGCTGGCCGTCATCGACGCCCATTCGTTCTGGGTCTATGGCTACTTCGAGGAAACCAAGCTGCCCCACGTGCAGGTGGGCGCCGCCGCCGAGATGCGCCTGATGAGCGGTCAGGTCCTGCATGGCCACGTGGAAAGCATCGCCCGTGGCATCTACGACCGCGACAATCCACAAAGCCGTGAACTCACCGCGGACGTCAATCCCACCTTCAACTGGGTGCGCCTGGCCCAGCGGGTACCGGTACGCATTGCCCTGGACCCAGTGGCGGACGGCGTGCTGCTGGCCGCCGGTACCACCTGTACGGTGGTACTGGAAGACGCCCGCGGCGAGCGTTCCTGGTGGGATGCCTTCTGGCAGGGCTGAGCGGTTCACTGCGCGTCACGCTTTCCAGGTGCCTGAAACGACAACACCCCTGACATCGACAGACCTCGGCAATAGCCGAATTCGGTCGAGTTCAGGGGTGTAGTCGTATCCAGCCCAGTCCGCTACGCGTGCGAAGGTACTCCCTGTACCCTTGGAACGCGCTCTTACTGCAGAGCGTCCCGACCTTGTGGCCCTTGCGTCTCCTCGGGTAAGACGGCTTCGAGGTTGTTCATTGAACCGGCTTAAAGCTGCAGTTCGATGACAGCGCCTCGGCTACCGGTCGTCACGACCGGTAGCCTGTCCAGCCTTCCGGGGTCTGGCGTCAGGGACGCCGGCGACCCATGAAGAAGGACACCACGAACAGCACCAGGAACAGCACGAAGAGGATCTTGGCGATACTGGTAGCGGTACCGGCGATGCCACCGAAGCCCAGGACGCCCGCGATGATGGCGATGATCAGGAAAGTGATAGCCCAGCTCAGCATGGTGTTTCTCCTATGTATTGCAAGTGCACTCAGCGGACGACAGCACCTGTCCAGCGAGCAGTGGTTGTAGTAGCGATATCCTGGGTGTCCAGACTCGCCATCCGTGGTTCCACATCGGTTACTTCAAGATCTATACCGTTGAGGTTGTGCGTCTGGTTGAGCGCGCGACCCATCATCAAGGCGCTGAGCAACATCCCGACACTCACGACCGCAGCTGCGACGAACAACGAAATCAATAGCAGCATCCAGGTCATGGCCATCTCCTCAGAACACCCAGCGGGTCTGCTTTACCAGACGGTCACCGTTGGACTGTGCAGGGATGGCCTTGAGTTCCCCACGACCTTGGCTCGCCAGCGGTTTGGCAGCGGGCACCATGGCCTGGGCGGCGATGCGGGTGGAGTCGATGAGTGCCTGTTCGCGGCTGACGTCCTGCCCCTGGGGAGCGGCGACGGCGGCGCTGGCGAAGCAAGCGAAGAGCGCAGTACCTACCAAGTGCTTGCGAAGGGTCTGGCTGATCATCGGGTCTCTCCTGCATTGCGTTGGCCCTCTTGGGGCCGGCTTGCCAAGGAGACTGCAGACTGCGTGCCAGCTTTTTCTAAATAAAATAATCTATAAAAATCAATAACTTAATACTTTTTAGCGAGTACTGGGAACTTGCACCTTGCAAGGTGCAACGCCTGGAGCATTGCGTTTTGCATGATGCCTGGCGGCCCTGGCTGGCCTGTCAGCAGTCGGACTCGACACTCAGGCTCGAAGACGCGGGGCGGAAAGTGGCCTTTTTCTGTCTTGAACGCCCTTTCGTTGGCCTTCATCGCGTGAGGATTGCGTTCTGCACGACCTTCACCAACGGACTCTCCCGATCTCCGCCGGTCCAGCGGATTGCAACTTGCACGATGTATCATGGACTAACTGCCAGCTCTGTCCTTTCGCGCGTGTCGGCCTGCGGGCCCGGAGTCTTTCCCGTCATGGAACAAACCAGCGGTCGCATCCTGCTCGTGGACGACGAAGCCGCCATCCTGCGTACCTTCCGCTTCTGCCTGGAGGACGCCGGCTACAGCGTCGCCACCGCCAACAGCGCCGCCCAGGCCGAAGCCCTGTTGCTACGCCAGGTCTACGACCTCTGCTTCCTCGATCTGCGCCTGGGCGCGGACAACGGTCTGGACGTCCTGCAGCAGATGCGCATCCAGGCGCCCTGGATGCGGGTGGTGATCGTCACCGCCCACTCGGCCATCGACACCGCGGTGGACGCCATGCAGGCCGGTGCCGCCGACTACCTGGTGAAACCCTGTAGCCCGGACCAACTGCGCATGGCTGCGGCCAAGCAGCTGGAATTCCGCCAGCTCTCGGCGCGCCTGGAGGCCCTCGAAGGCGAGGTGCGCAAGTCCAGCGCCGGCCTCGACTCGCGCAGCCCGGCGATGATGAGCATCCTCGAGACCGCGCGGCAGGTCGCCACCACCGACGCCAACGTACTGATCCTCGGCGAATCCGGCTCCGGCAAGGGCGAACTGGCCCGCGCCATCCACGCCTGGAGCCGCCGCGCCAAGAAGACCTTCGTCACCATCAACTGTCCGTCGCTGTCCGCGGACCTGATGGAAAGCGAGATGTTCGGCCATACCCGCGGTGCCTTCACCGGCGCCAGCGAGAGCACCCTGGGCCGGGTCAGCCAGGCCGACGGTGGCACCCTCTTCCTCGACGAGATCGGCGACTTTCCCCTCGCCCTGCAACCCAAGCTGCTGCGCTTCATCCAGGACAAGGAATACGAGCGCGTCGGCGATCCGGTGACTCGCCGCGCCGACGTACGCATCCTTGCCGCCACCAACCGCAACCTGGAACAGATGGTGGCAGAAAACGAATTCCGCGAAGACCTGCTCTACCGCCTCAACGTCATCGTGCTCACCCTGCCGCCGCTGCGCGAACGCAAGGAAGACATCGTCGACCTGGCCGAGCGCTTCCTTGCGCGCTTCGTCAAGGACTACAACCGACCGGCCCATGGCTTCAGCGAGGCGGCGCTGGAGGCCCTGCGTACCTATGGCTGGCCGGGCAACGTCCGCGAGCTGCGCAATGTCATTGAGCGGGCCAGCATCATCTGCGGCCAGGACCTGGTGGACGTCAACCACCTGGGCCTGGGCGACGGTCCGACCCCCAGCGGCGCTGCCAGCGCACCGCGGGTCGGCGAGGCGCTGAGTCTGGAGGCGCTGGAACGCGCCCATATCGCCGCGGTGATGGCCACCAGCGAAACCCTCGACCAGGCCGCCAAGACCCTGGGCATCGATGCCTCCACGCTCTATCGGAAACGCAAGCAGTACGGGCTATGAAACTGCCGATCAAGCTGCACACCCGCCTGTTCCTCAGTATTTCCGCCCTGATCGCCGTGGCCCTCATCGGGCTGCTGGTAGGACTGGTGAGCGTCCTGCACCTGGCCCGGGAGCAGAGCGTCCAGACGCGCAGCAACCTGGACTTCATCAACCTGACGCTGAACATGCGCCAGGAGCTGAGCAACAGTCTGTTCCAGATGCTCGACGGGGCGCCCGATCCCCGGTCGCTGGCGGCGGCCCAGCAACGCTTCGAGCAGTACCTGCATATGGTCGAGGGCCAGATGCGCAAGCCCGAGCAGTTGGCCATCCTGGAAGACGTCAAGCAGCGCTACCAGCGCTTTGCCGACTACCTGCGGTCTCCGCCCACGGGCTATGGCGAGCTGCGCGCCGATCAGGGCTTCCAGCAAACCCTCAATGCGCTCCGTACCCGCATCTACGATCTGCAGCGCAGCTACGTGGTGACCCTGGAGCGCATGCAGGACGAGGCCCATGACCGGGCCGTGATCATCGCGCTGCTGCTGGCGCTGATCGGCGTGGCCATCCTGGTCACCGGGGTAGTGACCGCCAACGGCATCGCCAAGCGCTTCACCGGCCCCATCGATGGCCTGGCCAAGGCCGCCGAGCGCATCAGCCAGGGCAACTTCGACGTCCAGTTGCCCACCTCGCAGATCGCCGAATTCACCCTGCTGAGCCGACGCTTCGGCAACATGGCCCAGGCCCTGCATCGTCTCAGCCAGACCAACGTCGAGGCCCTGGTGGCCGGCCAGCGACGCCTGCAGGCGGTGCTCGACAGCATCGACTACGGCCTGGTGATCCTCGATCCCCAGGGCAATATCGAGCACGCCAACCCGGTGGCCTGTCGCCAGCTCGGCTGGAACGAGAATCACCTGGGCGAATCCCTGATCGCTGCCCTGGAACGCCCGGAGATCGAGGCGAGCCTGCAGCGCGTGCTCGAAGGTGGCGCCCTGAATGCGGCGCCCGAAGACCTGGAGATCCGGGTCGACGACGAGGTGCGGCTGCTGGCCTGGAGTCTGACCCCGGTCAACCATGCCGATGGCCGCAGCGTCGGTGCGCTCATGGTGCTGCGCGACGTCACCGAACAGCGTGCCTTCGACCGGGTACGCAACGAATTCGTCCTGCGCGCTTCCCATGAGCTGCGCACCCCGGTCACCGGCATGCACATGGCCTTCGGGCTGTTGCGCGAAAGACTCAAGGTGGCGCCGGAGTCCCGCGAGGCCTATCTGCTGCAGACGGTGGACGAGGAAACCCATCGCCTGGTGCAACTGATCAACGACCTGCTGGACTACTCCCGTCACCAGAGCGGCCTACAGCGCCCGGAAAAGCTGCCGAGCGAGATCGGCGACCTGCTCGAAGAGGCCCGCGCCCGCCATGCCGACGAAGCCCGCGAGCGCGATGTCGAATTGACCGTGGAGTTGCTGCACACGCCGCTGCCGCGGGTCAGCCTGGACCCCAGGCAGCTGGCCCGGGTGTTCGACAACCTGCTGAGCAACGCCTTGCGCCATACCCCGGCGGGGGGCCGTATCGTCATCCAGGCACTGCGCCAGAACGACCAGTTGCTGATGGCGGTACAGGATAATGGCGAAGGCATCGCCTACGCCCAGCAGGGCCGGGTGTTCGAGCCCTTCGTGCAGATCGGCAGCCAGAAGGGCGGCGCCGGCCTGGGCCTGGCGCTGTGCAAGGAAATCATCCGCCAGCACGGGGGCCGCATCGGCGTGGTCTCCCGCCCCGGCCAGGGCACCCAGATCTTCATGACCCTGCCGACCTGAGCCAGGCGGAATCGCCGGCTGATCGCGAGCTTGCCTGGGCTGATGGCGATCAACGCCCGCTCGGACAGCCCCCTCTCCCCTCGGGAGAGGGTTGGGGTGAGGGCCTCCTCGCCACCAAGTCTCCAGTGGAAAAGGCTACGCCGTTTTCCACGCTACGTGAGGTATCCCCACAGCGATAGGACAGTTGCTCCTACAGGCTGAATCGGTGTCTGTAGGAGCGACCGCATCGGCGGACCCCCCTGGCCGCGGTCATCGCCGTAGCGTGGAAAACGGCGCAGCCTTTTCCACGGGGAGTGCGAAACTGGGTGTTCCCTCACCCCAGCCCTCTCCCAAAGGGAGAGGGGGCGCTTCGAGCGGATGTTCGTCTCCGGTGGCTCAGGCGATAAGACAGTTGCTCCTACAGGTACAGATGCCACTGTAGGAGCGGCCGCATCGGCGGACCGCCATGGCCGCGATAAAGACAGCTCCTGGTTTACAGCAGCGTCCGCGTCAGGGCCTGGCGCCAGCCGGCGTACAGCTCGGGGACGGCATTGGCGCGGGGCTCGTAGCGGCGCCGTGGGCGGTCGAGATCGGCCAGGGCCGTCGCGTCCTGCCACCAGCCCAGGGCATGGCCGGCCAGGTGCGCGGCGCCCAGCGCCGAGACTTCCGGCGACAGGCTGCAGATCACCGGGCGCTGCAGCAGATCGGCCTGGAACTGCAGCAACCATTCGTTGCGCGTCGCCCCGCCGTCCACCCAGAGTTCGTCCAGGGGCGTGGGGCTGTCCTGCCGCATGGCGTCGAAGACGTCGCGGATCTGGTAGGCGATGGCCTCCAGCGCCGCGCGCATCAGGTGCGCCCGGCCACAATTCTCGGTGAGACCGCAGAACAATCCACGGGCTTCGGCCCGCCAGTGCGGCGCCCCAAGGCCACCCAGGGCCGGGACGAAGTAGACGCCGCCGTTGTCCGGCAGCGCCGCGGCCTCGGCGGCCAGGACATCCAGCTCGCCAGCGTCGCCCAGCAGCCGCGCCGTCCAGCCCACGGCAGCGCCGGTGTGGACGATGTTGCCTTCCAGGGCGTAGGTCGGGGTGTCGCCCAGGCGCCAGGCCAGGGTGGTGGCCAGGCCGTGAGCAGAAACGACCGGTTCGGCGATGGGGGTCATCAGCGAAGAGCCGGTACCCAGGGTGGCCTTGACCTTGCCCGGGACGAAACCGCCCTGGCCGAACAGGGCCGCGTGGGAGTCGCCGAGCATGGCCAGGATCGGCAGGCCGCCCGGTAAGGTGCCCTGGGCACGGGTCTCGCCGAAGCAGCCGGCGCTGGGCCGGATTTCCGGCAGCGCCGCACGGGGAATGTCGAACAGCTTGAGCAGTTGCTCGTCCCAGGCGCCACCGCGCAGGTCGAGCAGCTGGGTACGGGCGGCGTTGGCCGCATCGATGAGGAAATGGGCGCCGCCGCTGAGCTGCCAGAGCAGCCAGCTGTCCACGGTGCCCAGGCAGATCTCGCCGGCAGCGGCGCGAGCCGAGCCGTTGGGGATGTGGTCGAGCAGCCAGCGCCATTTGCCGGCGGAGAACATCGGGTCCAGCGCCAGGCCGCTGCGCTCGCGGATCAGCTCGTCGTGGCCGGCGGCATGCAGGGCCTCGCACTGCGGCTGGGATCTCTTGCACTGCCAGCTCACCAGCGGACCGAGCAACTGGCCGCTGCTGCGCTCCCAGGCCAGGGCGGACTCGCGCTGGTTGCTGATGGCGATGGCCGCCAAGGGTGCGTCCGTCTGGGCCAGGCAGTCGCCGATGGCGCCCTGCAGGGCCTGCCAGATGGCCAGGGGGTCCTGCTCGGCATAACCCGCTCGCGGATGCTGGACGCTGAGCGGCCGGGAACCACGGGCCACGACGCGGCCGGCGCGATCCACCAGGATCGCCTTGGCATTGGTGGTGCCCTCGTCGAGGGCGAGGATCAGCGGTTCGGCGGCCATGGCAGCTCCTGTTGTTCTTAGAACCTGCTCACGATCTGCTGCGCGTCGGCCAAACGGCGTTGAAAATGCCTTCGGAATGCTCATTTACCACTTGTAAACTCCGCTTCCTCAGGCTTTTTCGCCTTGTTTGTCTCTAGCTCGCGAGATCGTGAACAGGTTCTTGTAGTCCTGCGGCTCAGCGCAGCCGCTGCACCGCGGCGACGATACCGGCGGCATCGATGCCGTGCTTGGCGCGGGTCGGTCCGCGGGCACCGGCGGACGCATACTCGCCATCGGCGATGCCCAGGCGGATCAGTGGCACGCCCAGCGCGGCCTCGGCCATGACCTCGGCGACCAGGCTGCCCACCCCGCCGTTGGCGTTGTGCTCTTCCACCGTGACCACCCCACCGCGAGCGGCGCAGAGGGCTTCCAGCAGCACCTGGCGCTGCAGCGGACGGATCGACGACAGATTGATCACCTGGGCGCTGATGCCCTGCTCGGCCAGCAGTCGGGCGGCGTCCACCGCCTCGTGGACCACCGAGCCCAGGGCCACCAGGCTGACGTCATGACCCTGGCGCAGCACGTCGACCTGACCGGGGACGAAGCGGTAGTCGGGACCGTGCAGATCGGGCAGCGCCTTGCCGTCCAGGCGGACATAGACCGGGCCGTCATGGGCCAGGGCGTGCTCGACGATCTGCCGACACTCGCTGCCATCGGCCGGCGCATAGATTTCCACGTTGCCGAAGCCGCGCATCACGGCGATGTCGTCCAGGCTGTGGTGGGTGCTGGCCAGGGGACCGTAGCTGGCCCCGGCGTTGAGGCCGAACATCTTGACGTTGGACCTGTTGTAGCAGACGTCCACCTTGACCTGTTCATTGGCCCGGGAGATCAGGAAGGGCGCGGCGTTGCAGGTCACCGCCACCTTGCCGGCGAGGCCCAGGCCGGCGGCCACCCCGACCAGGGTCTGTTCGGCGATGCCGACGTTGACCAGGCGCTCGGGGAAGCGTTTGACGAAGGGGCCGATCTTGGCCGTGGAGGTGGAATCGCTCACCACCGGCACCAGGTCGACGCCGGCGTCCACCGCGGCGATGAAGGCCTCGACCATGACGCTGGCGAGATGGGCTTCGCCCGGGGTCTGGGTATCAGTGGCCATGGTCGAGCTCCTCCAGTGCAGCGGCGATCTCGTCGCCCTTGGGCACCCGGTGGTGCCATTCGGGTTTGCCCTCGATGAAGGAAACCCCCTTGCCTTTCACGGTGTTGGCGATCAGCACCTGGGGCTGGCCGCGGTGTTCGCGCAGCGCCTCCAGGGTTTCCACCAGTTGGGCGACGTCGTTGCCGTCGCACTCGACCACATGGAAGCCGAAGGCGCGCCATTTCTCGGCCAGGGGCTCCAGCGGCAGGATCTCCGCGGTGGGGCCGGCCAGTTGCAGGCGGTTGTGGTCGACGATCACCGTGAGATTGTCCAGCCGGTACTTGGCGGCGGTGAGGGCCGACTCCCAGTTGGAGCCTTCGCCCAGTTCGCCATCGCCGGTCAGCACATAGACGCGGCGCGGGCTGCCATCACGCTGGGCGGCCAGGGCGATGCCGGTGGCCACGGGCAGGCCGTGGCCCAGGGCGCCGGTATTGAGCTCGATGCCGGGGGTCTTCTGCCGCACCGGATGGCCCGGCAGGTGGGAGTCGAAGTGCTGGTAGGTGTCGAGCCATTCCGGCGGGAAATAGCCGGCTTCGGCCAGGCAGCAGTAGAGGCCGCCCACGCCATGGCCCTTGCTCTGGATGTAGATGTCGCGCCGGGGATCGGCGAGGCGTTCCGGTGCGACGTCGAGCAGGCGAAAGTAGAGGGTGGCGAGGATGTCGGTCTCCGACAGATCGGCCCCGGTGTGGCCGCCGGCGGGCGAGGCGGCGTTGAGCTGGATGACGCGCCGGCGGATCAGCCGGGCCTTCTCGCGAATCTGCGCGACGTCGTACTGGAACGGATTCATCAGGCGACCCCCTCGGGTATCCGAAGCTGCGATGGAGCAGACGCCTGCCGAGGTTTCAGTGGGCGTCTTATGAATATTTATTCGTCACTGAAAATATATTTATCATTTAGACCCCATTCCGGGAGGTCGTCAATAGCCATCGACGGACCTCGTTCGGCTGCTCGAGCGGGTAGGATGGGCGGCTGGCAAAAGGATTGCCGAACGCATCGCCTTCCGGAGGACGTAACCAAAAGGCGCTTGACTTCCATTCGGAACAGGCGGAGTCTGAATTAAAAATCAGGCACGCATAAATATTCAGGCGAGCCGTCACAAGAACACTCACTACAAAAACAATAACCCCAGGAGAAGCTCGTGGACGCCAAAGCCCCGACCGCCTCGCCACCCGCCAAGCCCCTCGCCCGTCTGGCCTTGCGCCTGCCGCGCAACATCGGCGGCCCGCTGATCGGGCTGGCGCTGCTGATCGCCGTGTTCTCCTTCGCCTCGGAGTACTTCTTCTCCGTGCGCAACGCCCTCAACATCCTCGATCAGGTGACGGTGCTCGGCATCCTCGCCATTGGCATGACCCTGGTCATCGTCATCGGCGGCATCGACCTCTCGGTGGGCTCGGTGTTGGCCTTCGCCATGATGCTGCTCGGCTGGCTCTACCAGGACATCGGCTGGCCCCTGGGGCTGGCGATTCCGGCCGCCATCCTCGGCGGCCTGGTCTGCGGCCTGGTCTCGGGACTGCTCATCGCCAGGGCGCGGCTACCCGCCTTCATCGCCACCCTGACCATGATGTCGGTGGCCCGCGGCCTGGCCAACATCCTCACCGATGGACGCCAGATCGTCGGCTTCCCGGACTGGTTCACCAGCCTGGCCACGGTGCGCCACTTCGGCTTCCTCTCGGTCACCGTCGGGCTGTTCCTGCTGATGCTGCTGGTGGCCTGGGTGTTCCTGCGCTTTCGCGCCGGTGGCCGCAACCTCTACGCCATGGGCGGCAGCGCCGAGGTGGCGCGGTTGTCGGGCATCAAGGTGCGCACCCTCACCGTCTGGATCTATGCCCTGAGCGGCGCCCTGGCGGGCCTGGCCGCGGTGGCCATGGCAGCGCGCCTGGACTCGTCCCAGCCCAGCGCCGGCCTGTCCATGGAGCTGGATGCCATCGCCGCGGTGGTGATCGGCGGCGCCAGCCTCAGCGGTGGCGTCGGCAGCGTCGGCGGTACCCTGGTGGGCGTGCTCATCATCGGCGTGCTGCGCAACGGCCTGAACCTGCTAGGGGTCTCGCCCTTCGTGCAGCAAGTGGTCATCGGCATCGTCATCGCCCTCGCCGTCACCCTGGACACCCTGCGCCGCCGTAACGGGCAGCGCTAGGTCCGATCCGCTTCGTCTCGTCACCGCAGTACAACAATAACAACGGAGTGCCATCCATGCTGACCCCCAAGAAGCTGTTGCTCAGTACCCTGTTCGCCGCCATCACCTGCACCGGCGCCCTCAATGCCCAGGCCAAGGAACTCACCGTGGGCCTGGCCGTGGCCAACCTGCAGGCCGACTTCTTCAACCAGATCAAGCAGGCCGTCGAGGCCGAGGGCAAGGCCAAGGGCATCAAGGTCATCACCGTGGACGCCCAGGGCAACTCGGCGACCCAGGTCAACCAGATCCAGGACCTGATCACCCGCCAGGTCGACGCCCTGATCTACATCCCGGCCGGCGCCACCGCCGCCGGTGTCCCGGTGAAGGCGGCCAAGGCCGCCGGCATCCCGGTGGTGGCGGTGGACCGCAACGCCCCCGATGCGCCGGGTGACACCTTCATCGCCAGCGACAGCGTCGCCGCCGCCCGCACCCTGGCCGAGTACGTCGGCAAGGTCACCGGCGGCAAGGGCCGCGTCGCCATCCTCCAGGGCCAGATCGGCACCACTCCGGAGAACGACCGCGCCAAGGGCTTCGCCGAAGGCCTGGCCACCTTTCCCGAGCTGAAGGTAGTGGCCCAGCAGCCCGCCGAATGGGCCCAGGACAAGGGCTTCGCCGTGGCCCAGGACATGCTCCAGCGCGATCCCAACATCACTGTCTTCTTCGGTCGCGCCGACGCCATGGCCCTGGGCGCCGCCCAGGCGGTCAAGGTGGCCAACCTCGATCATCCGGTGACCGTCGTCGGCTTCGACGGCGACGTGGCCGGGCTCAAGGCCGTGGCTGCCGGCACCCTGTCCGCCACCATGACCCAGCAGACCCGCAAGATGGGCCGCATGGCCCTGGAATCGGCCGTGGCGCTCAAGGAAGGCAAGCAACTGCCCAAGGAGCAGCTGCAGGAGGCGATCCTGACCACCAAGGAGAATGTCGCCCCCTTCATCGAGAACCACCCGTAACCACGATCTGCTGCCCGTCGGCCAACCGGCGTTGAACCCCGCTGCGGACTGCTCGTTTACTACGTGTAAACGCCGCGTCCTCAGAGGGGTTCGACTGGGTTGGCTCCAGCTCGCGAGATCGTGTCGGCTCCCGCATCAGGTGCTTCCCGCGTGGGAGGCATCGTTCAAGCTCTCCCTCGGAGGCCCCATGTCCGTCGTCATGCCCCTGGAACAGCCCGCAGCCCTCAGCCTGAGAAACATCGGCAAGAAATACGCCGGCATCGAGGTGCTGGCCGGCGTGGACGTCGACATCCAGCCGGGTGAGGTCCTGGCCCTGCTCGGCGAGAACGGCGCCGGCAAGTCCACCCTCTCGTCGATCATCGCCGGCCTGGTACCGCCCGAAGCCGGCGGGCGCATGACCTGGCTGGGACGGGACTACGCCCCGGATTCCCCCGGCGCCGCCCTGGCCGCCGGCATCGGCCTGATCCACCAGGAAATCCGCCTGCTGCCGGAGCTGACCATCGCCGAGAACATGTTCGTCGGTCGCCTGCCCATGCGCGGCGGCCGTATCGATCGCACCTTCATGGAAACCGAGGCCCAGCGCCAGCTGGATCGCCTGGGCCTGAAGGTACCCGCCACGCGCACCGTGGCCGGCCTCAGCGTGGCCGCCCAGCAGCTGGTGGAGATCGCCAAGGCGCTGACCCTCAAGGCGCGCCTCCTGATCCTCGACGAGCCCACCGCGGCCCTCGGCGGGGAAGAAACCGAGTTGCTGTTCGCCCAGGTCGAGCGCCTCAAGGCCGAGGGCGTCTCCTTCATCTACATCAGCCATCGCCTGGAAGAGATCGCACGGATCGCCGACCGGGTGCTGGTCCTGCGCGACGGTCGCCAGATCGCCCTGCACGCCACCGCCCAGGTGCCGGTGCGGCAACTGGTGGAAGAGATGGTCGGCCGCAGCGTGGAGCGCATCTTCCCGGCCATGGCCGCCCCCGCCGCCCGTGAGGTGCTCAGGGTCCGGGGCCTCAACTGTCGCGAGATGCCGCTCAAGGACATCGACTTCAGCGTGCGCGCGGGCGAAGTGTTCGGCGTGGCCGGGGTGGTCGGCGCGGGGCGTACCGAGCTGGTCCGCGCCATCGCCGGCGCCGCCGAGCAGGTCACCGGCGAACTGGTGCTGGAGGGCCAGGCCTGTCGCTTCGCCAGTCCCTACGACGCCATCCACGCCGGCATCGTGCTGGTCCCCGAGGATCGCAAGCAGCAGGGTGTGGTGGTCGACCATGCTATCGAGGAAAACCTCATCTATGGCAACACCGACCTGCTCGCCGCCGGTGGCTGGGTCTCCCCCGGCGGCCTGCGCGCCTTCGCCCGCAAGGCGGTGGCGCGGCTCGGCGTGAAGGGCCAGCCGGAACAGGCCATCGCCGCCCTCTCGGGTGGCAACCAGCAGAAGGTGATCATCGCCAAGTGGCTGGCGCGCAATCCCAAGGTCTTCATCCTCGACGAGCCCACCCGCGGCATCGACGTCGGCGCCCGCGCCGCCATCTACCAGGTGATCGCCGAACTGGCGGCCACCGGCATGGCGGTGATCGTGGTCAGCTCGGATCTCGACGAGGTCCTCGGCCTGTCGCACCGGGTCATGGTGATGAGCCGTGGCCGGCAGATGGGCATTCTGGAACGTGAACAGGCCACTCCGGTGGCCGTGATGGAATTGGCTACCGCCTGACTAGGAGTTTTCCCATGCGTCTCTTCGATCTCGGCGGCCAGACCGCCTTCGTCACCGGTGCCGGCAGCGGCATCGGCCAGGCCATCGCCGTCGGTCTCGCCGAGGCCGGTGCCCAGGTGGCCTGCTTCGACCTGCCCGGGAGCCGCGACCTGGCCGGTACCGTCGAGCGTATCCAGGCCCACGGCCGCCGTGCCCTGGCCCTGGAAGGCTCGGTGACCAGCGCCGCCGATCTCGAGGCCGCCGTGGCCCGCACCGAGGCCGAACTTGGCCCCCTGAGCCTGGCCGTCAACAGCGCCGGCATCGCCAACGCCCAGGCCGCCGAAGAGCTGGAGCTGGAGCGCTGGCAGCGCATGCTCGACATCAACCTCACCGGGGTGATGCTCAGCTGCCAGGCCCAGGCCAGGGTCATGCTGCCGCGTGGTCGCGGCGCCATCGTCAACATCGCCTCCATGTCCGGCAGCATCGTCAACCGCGGCCTCCTGCAGGCGCACTACAACACCTCCAAGGCCGGGGTCATCCACCTGACCAAGAGCCTGGCGATGGAGTGGGCCGAGCGCGGCATCCGGGTCAATTGCATCAGCCCCGGCTACACCGCCACGCCCATGAACACCCGCCCCGAGGTGGCCGAGCAAGTGAAGATCTTCGAGCAGACCACCCCGCTGGGCCGCATGGCTGAGGTGGAGGAAATGGTCGGTCCGGCGATCTTCCTCTGCAGCCCGGCCGCGTCCTTCTGCACCGGGGTCGATCTGATCGTCGATGGTGGTTTCGTCTGCTGGTAACAACCCGCTGGCGATCACGCGCGCCGGATCGCCAACCGCTCTAGGAGGTTTCACGTGGAACGTCGCTTCGCAGGTCAAACCGTGGTCATCACCGGCGGCTGCCGGGGTATCGGCGAAGGGATCGCCGAGCGCTTCGGTCGTGAGGGCGCCAACCTGGTGCTGGTATCCAACGCCGAGCGGGTGTACGCCACCGCTGCACGCCTGGCTGCAGACACCGGCGCCGAGGTGCTGCCGCTGGTGGTGGACATCACCGATGAGGCGGCGGTGGCCGACCTCTATGCCCAGGCCGAGGCGCGCTTCGGTCGCATCGACGTCTCGGTGCAGAACGCCGGGATCATCACCATCGACGCCTTCGACCGCATGCCACGCGAGGACTTCGATCGCATCCTGCAGGTCAACACCACCGGCGTCTGGCTGTGCTGCCGCGAGGCGGCCAAGCGCATGGTCGCCGCCGGACGTGGCGGACGCCTGATCAACACCAGCTCCGGCCAGGGTCGCCAGGGCTTCATCTACACGCCGCACTATGCGGCGAGCAAGATGGGCGTCATCGGCATCACCCAGAGTCTGGCCCACGAACTGGCGCGCCACGGCATCACGGTCAACGCCTTCTGCCCCGGCATCATCGAAAGCGAGATGTGGGACTACAACGACCGGGTCTGGGGCGAGATCCTTTCCACTCCGGAAAAGCGCTACGGCCAGGGCGAACTGATGCGCGAATGGGTCGGCAACATCCCCATGAAGCGCGCCGGCACCCCCGCCGACGTGGCCGGCCTGGTGGCCTTCCTCGCCTCGGCGGACGCCGCCTATATCACCGGCCAGGCGATCAATGTGGACGGTGGCCTGATCATGTCTTGATCGCCACCCCGGGACGCCAGGCCGCAAAAGCCTTGGCGTCCAGCGGAGGCTGAGGGAAAATAGCGGGAAAATGCGTCTTTCTAACAGGTAAGTGCCCGCTTTTTCGCACTTCGTCATGGCCAGGCCGGCCCGGCGACCCTGGGCGCAACCTAGCCGCTGGTACCGGGAATCTGGATGAGTAACCTCGAAGAACAACGCCTGCTGACCAAGATCGCCTCCCTCTACTACGAAGAAGGGCTCAAGCAGTCGCAGATCTCCGAACAACTCGACCTGTCGCAATCCTTCGTCAGCCGCGCCCTGAGCCGGGCGCTCAAGGAAGGCATCGTCCGCATCTCGGTGCAGCGACCGCGCAACTTCCATCTGGAACTGGAGCGCCAGCTGCAGCAGCGCTACGGCATTCGCCAGGCCATCGTCGTCGAGCCCACCGGCGACGACGAAGAGGCCATCAAGCAGGCCATCGGCTCGGCCGCCGCCCACTACCTGGAAACCAGCGTCACCGAAAAGGACCACATCGGGATCTCTTCCTGGAGCTCCACCATCCGCGCCATGGTCGGCCACATGCATCGCGGCAGCAGCCGCCAGGGCGCGACCGAGGTGGTGCAACTGCTCGGCGGGGTCGGCAACAAGGGCGCCTTCGAGGCCACCCTGCTGACCCAGCAACTGGCCAACCTGCTGGGTTGCCCGGCCTATCTGCTGCCGTCGCAGAGCATCGAGCAGTCCCCGGAGAGTCGCCAGCGCATCCTGCGGCTGGACGAGGTCCGCGAGGTCACCGAGCGCTTCGCCCGGCTCACCGTGGCCCTGGTCGGCATCGGCGAGCTGGAGCCTTCGCAGCTGCTGCGCAACAGTGGCAACTACCACGGTGAAGCCATGCTGGAAGTGCTCGCCGCCCGTGGCGCGGTGGGGGACATCTGCCTGAGGTACTTCGACGCCCAGGGCCGCCCGGTGCTGGACGAGAGCGAGGAAACCGTGGTCTCGGTGGACCTGCCGCAACTGCTCGAGATCGACCGCGTCGTCGGTCTCGCCGGTGGCCTACGCAAGGTCAACGCCATCCGCGGCGCCCTGCAGGGCGGCTACCTGGATGTGCTGGTGATCGATCTGCGCACCGCGCTGGCCCTGGTGCCCTGAGCCTGCCGCGCAGCTGATTCGACCCGGGAAGCCGCGGCTTCCCGAACGCGGCTCAGAGGTGGAATTGCCGCACCGTGCCGTGCAGATCCCCGGCCAGGCGGGCCAGGTCGTTGCTGGCGGCGGCGGTCTGCCCGGCCCCGGCGGCGTTCTGGGTGGAGAGATCGCGGATGCTGGTGAGATTGCGATCCACCTCGCGCGCCACCTGGGCCTGCTCCTCGGTCGCCGCGGAGATGCTCAGGTTACGCTCGGTGATCTGCACGATGTGCCGGCCAATCTCGGCGAGGGCCTCGCCCGCCGCACCGGCCACGGTCAGACAGGCACCGGCCTGCTCGGTGCTGGTGAGCATGGCGTTCACCGCCTTGCCCGTCCCGCCCTGGATGGCACCGATCATGTTCTCGATCTCACCGGTGGACTGCTGGGTCCGGGCCGCCAGGGCCCGCACCTCGTCGGCCACCACGGCGAAGCCCCGCCCCGCTTCGCCGGCGCGCGCGGCCTCGATGGCGGCATTGAGGGCCAGCAGGTTGGTCTGTTCGGCGATGCCACGGATGACGTCGAGCACCCCGCTGATGCGCTGGACCTGGGCGGCCAGGCCATCGATCTCCTCGCTGCTGCTGGTGACGGCGGCGTGCAGGGCATGGATGGTCTGCAGGGTCTCGCCCACCCGGCGCTGACCGAGATCGGTGGAGACACGGGAGTCCTGGGCGGCGGCACTGGCGGCGGCGGCATTGCGCGCCACCTCCTCCACCGCGGCGGTCATCTGGTTGACCGCCGTGGCGGCCTGGGCCAGCTCGTCGTTCTGCCGCTGGATGCCGCGCAGCCCCACCTCGGTCACCGTCGACATCTCCTCGGAGGTGGCGGCCAGGGTGGTGGAGGACTGGCTCAGCCGCTCCAGGGTGCCACGCAGGTTGTCCTGCATCCGCGCCATGGCGGCCAGCAGCCGGCCGGGCTCGTCGTTGCCGTCGCGCTCGACCGGCCGGCTGAGGTCGTTGGCGGCGATGCGCTCGGCCACCGCCAGCGCCTTGGCCAGCGGCCCGGTCAGGCTGCGGGTGAAGCGCCAGGCCAGCAACAGGGTGCCGGCCAGGGCCGCCAGCATCACTGCCACGGTAATGGCGATGACGGTGCGGTAGCTGTCCGTGGACGCCGCGGTGAGCTCACTGACCTTGCCGTCGACCAGGCCGGCGAGTTCGGTGACGGTGGCGCTCAGGGCATTGCCGCTGCGCGCCATCTCGCCCTCCTGGCCGGTGAGCTTGAGCAACTCGGCGTCGTTCTGGTCGTCCAGCGCCTTGAGATAACGGGCCTGGTTGTTCAGGTAGGTAGCCAGCTGGCTCGTCAGCCGGGCATAGACTTCACGGCCCTTGTCGGTGACCAGCAGCGTCTCGAACTGGCGCACATGCTTTTCCAGGATGACCCTGGCCTCGTCGAGGTTCCTGTGCACCGCCTGGGTTTCGGCGTTCGAGGTGGCCAGCATCAGCCCCTGGTTGTACAGCCGCACGGTCAGCAGGTCGGCGCGGATCTCGCCGATGATGCGTACGCTGGGAATCACGTTGCCGACGATCTGCTCTTCGCCCTCCTTGATGACGCGGCTCTGGCCGAGGGAAAACAGGCCGAAGCCGGTCACCAGCAAGGCGAAGAAGCCAAAGGCGACCAGGGCGCGCGGAGCGATGTTGAGGGAGCGAAGCTTCACCGGAGACTCCTCGGAAAAATGAATAGCCCCCTCATGATCGGCAGGACAGCGTCAGGCTTTAGCGCTCTTCTGACGACAGTCCTGCGATGTATCGCCTCAGCTAGACACCTCCGCCGCCAGTCGCTCCTGTGCCAGGCGCTTCGCACCGGCCACGTCGGCCTTGCCGGTGCCCAGTTTCGGTAGTGCCTCCACCGCCAGCCACGCCGAGGGCAACAGCAGCCCACTCACGCCCTGGGCCAGCAGGGTCTTCTCCACGTCGTCGCCGTCCAGGGTGCCGGTATGCAGCACCACGATGCGCTCGCCCTTCCTGGCATCCGGCAGGTTGACCGCCAGCAGTTCGATCTCCGGATCGGCCACCGCCTTGGCCAGGGCCTGCTCCACGGCGCCCAGGCTGACCATCTCGCCGCCGATCTTGGCGAAGCGTGAATAGCGGTCGACGATGGTGAGAAAGCCGTCTTCGTCCAGCCGGCCCTGGTCGCCGGTCACGTACCAGCGCTCGCCGTCCAGCTCGCGGATGACCTTGGCGGTGCGCTCGGGATCGTTCAGATAGCCCTGCATCAGTTGCGGACCACCGATCAGCACCATGCCGGCTTCGCCGGTGGGCAGCTCGGCGAAGGTCTGGGGATCGACGATCTTCAGGCCGGTCCCCGGCAACGGCATGCCCACGGTGCCCAACTTGCCACCGCGCTGCACCTGCAGGTAGCTGACGTCCAGGGCATCGGGCAGGTTGACCGAGGCCACCGGCGCCGTCTCGGTGGCGCCGTAGCCTTCGTAGATGTCCTGGTTGAACTTGAGCTTGAAGGCCTCGCGCACCGCCGGGTCCAGGCGCTCGGCACCGGCCACCACGATGCGCAGGCTCTCCAGCATCAGCGGATGCACCTTCTGGTTGCGCACGAACAGCCGCAGGAAGGTCGAGGTGCCGCAGAGCACCGTGGCGCGATGGGTAGCCACGGCCTTGGCGATGCCGGCCACGTCGGTGGGGTCGGCCTGGCAAACCACCGGCAGGCCCTCGATCAGCGGCAGGAACTGGGTCACGGTGAGACCGAAGGCGTGGAACAGCGGCAAGGACGCCATGAAGACGTCGTCGTCCTGGGTGTTGAGCACGTCCGAGGTCTGCTTGAGGTTGGCCATGAGATTGCGATGGCTGAGCATCACCCCCTTGGGCGTGCCCTCGCTGCCACTGGAGAAGAGGATGGCGGCGGTGGCCTCAGGGTCGTGGGCACGACTTACCAGCACCTGCAGCATGGCGGTGGGCAGCAGCCAGACCGCCAGCCAGTTGGCCAGCAACTCGGCCTTGCCGATGCCGGCGCGCAGGCTCTCCAGATCGATTACCTCACGCCCGGCGAGCAACTCGTCCACCGGCAGACCGCGCTTGCGCAGGCGCTCGAGAAAGCGATTGGAGGTGTAGACGGTACGGATGCCCGCCTGGTCCAGGCCGGAGCGTAGCGCCTCGGGGGTAGCCGTGTAGTTGAGGTTGACCAGGGTCTTGCCGGCCAGCAGCACCGCCATGTTGGCCAGCATGCCGCCACTGCTGGTGGGCAGCAGCAGGCCGAGATTCTGCTCGGGCCGCTTACGCATCCGCCGGGCCAGGCAGGCGGCACCGGTGAGCGCCTGGGCGGCCTTGAGCGGCGCGCCCAGGTCATCCACCAGGGCCAGGCCATTGGGCCGACGCTTCACGCTGGCGACCCAGGCATCGGCCAGCGACGGCAGTCCTTGCATGTAGCGCTCCCAGGAGCGGATCGACAGCTCGAAGATGCGCCGCTTGAGGACGTCGGCCGGGGTATCCTTGGCCAACGGCCTGCCGAAGGCCACCACCACCTCGCGGTGCAGCGGACTGTCGCGCAACTCCTTGAGCTTGCTCGACGAACGCGAGAACTGGCTGCCCCAGAGGCCGCGCAGATAGAAGGGCACGATCTGCACCTCGGGGCCGACCTGCTGGCAGGCCTTCTCGTAGCCGCGGCGGAATTCGCCGAGCTGGCCGGTGCGGCTGATCGCCCCTTCCGGGAACAGGCAGACCACCTCGCCGGCCTGGAGCAGGCCGGCCACCTGTTCCAGCGCCGAACCGGCGCCGCTGCCCTGGGCGATGGGCAGGCAACCCATGGCCTTGAGGAAGGGCTTGAGGTACCACCGCTCATAGATCGACCTGAGCATCACGAAGCGCACCGGGCGCGGGCTGGCGATCTGCACCATGGCCCAGTCCACCCAGCTGATGTGGTTGCCCAGCAGCAGCACCCCGCCCTGGGCCGGCAGATTCTGCAGGCCCTGTACCTGGATGCGATAGTGGCGGGTCACCATCAGGCCGAGCAGGAAGCGCACCAGACTCTGCGGCAGCTTCCACACCGTGTAGGCGCCGCCGATCAGCGCCACGGCGGCGATCAGCAGGAGCAACCAGCGGCTGTCCAGGCCGAGCAGGGCGATCACCGCGGTGAGCACCAGGAAGCCCAGCATGGCAACGTTCTGCACCCAGTTGTTGGCGGCCAGTACCGTGCCGAGCTGGTCCTCGCGGGCATGGAACTGGATCAGGGCGTTGAGCGGCACGATGAACAGGCCGCCCATCAGGCCGATGAAGATGAAGTTGAGCGCATGCACCCAGGCCGAGCTGGGCGCCGGCAACCACCATAGGCCGAGCGCGATGCCCAGGGCACCCACCGGGATCAGCCCGGTCTCGATGCGTCCGCGCGAGGCGCGGCTGGCCAGCGCCGAGCCGATGGCGATGCCGATCCCGGCGCAGGCCAGGATGCCCTGCAGCACCAGCACGTTGTCGATGCCCAGATGGTCCTTGGCGTAGGCCGGAAAGCTCGCCAGCAGCACCTGGCCCACCGACCAGAACACCGCCAGGCCAACGATCGACAGGCGGATCACCGGATTCTCGCCGATCACCGCCAGGTTGCGCCGGGCGCTGCGCAGGCGCACATAGGCATGCCAGTCGAAGGGTTCGCGCGGCTTGGGCTCTTCGAGGAACGGCAGGCGATAGAGCAGCGCCACCTCGGCCAGGCTGCACAGCACCAGCAGCCAGCCCAGCGGGGCGATGTCCTGCAGGATGGCGTGGGGCGTGGCATGGCCCTCGCCCAGGTGCAGCTGGAAGAAGGCGGTGAAGACCACGGTGCCGGCGAGGATGGCGATGATGGAATTGGCCTGCACCAGGCCGTTGCCCTCGGCCAGCCGCTGCTTGCCGAACAGCGCCTTGATGTAGCCGTACTTGGCCGGCGAGTAGAAGGTCGCCTGGGTGGCCAGCAGGAGCGTCATGGCGAAGGCCAGCTCGAACAGCCCGGCGTAGTAGGCCAGGGTGATGCCGAGGGTGATGGCCACCGCCGCCCAGGCCCCGAGGCGCAGCACCCGCACCTTGGCGAAGCGATCGGCCACATGGCCGGAGGGACTGAACAGCAGGATGAAGGGTAACAGCATCATGCCGTTGACCAGGGACGTCAGCACTACCTGGGTGGAGCCGTCGTAGACCTTGAACACGGTATTCTGGATGACGATCTTGTGGCCAAGATCGACGAAGGCGTTGAGAAAGACGGCGATCAGGTAGGGCCAGGCCCCCTTGATCCGGTGCAGCTTGTCCATGCGGAGTCTCTTTCGAGCAGGGGAATCCGTAGCCTGAGTGAGACGCTCTGGCAGCGCAAGCAGCGTCATTGGTCAACAAATATGCGAATCAGGACTATACAAGCTCGCGAAAGCGAGTATGGTGTGGGCACTGCTACTGCAATAGTTACTCGATACCTGCTTGATGTTGCTTCATTTTCATCTCCTGGCTCGTCTCACTCTCGCATTACAGTCCCGGTGGCGAATGTCTCGCTAACGTGGTTGTTCCCCCTACATCCTGGAGATACTCATGTCCAATCGTGAAAATGGCACCGTCAAGTGGTTCAACGATGAGAAAGGCTACGGCTTCATCACCCCGGAAAGCGGCGCCGACCTGTTCGTGCACTACCGCTCCATCGAAAGCGCCGGCTTCAAGAGCCTGAGCGAAGGCCAGAAGGTCACTTTCGTGGCTGTCAAAGGCCAGAAGGGTATGCAAGCTGACCAGGTTCAAGTCGTCTAACGACTGATCCGGTTGCAGAAAGGCCCCGCTTCGGCGGGGCTTTTTCGTTTCTGGGATTTGGCGATTGCCTGGGATTTCGTCGCTTAGCTGATTATCGCGTTTGCCGGCGACATTTGTTTCGCCCTCCCGGGCGAGTCACTTTTGCCAGTCGCGGCAAAAGTAACCAAAAACGCTTGCCCCGCCATCGGCCCCGGCTGCGCCGGGGTTCGTTCGCTCCATCGCCGCTCCAGGGGCACGCCGCGAAGGGCCATCCTTGGCCCTCGCGACTCTCGCGGCATCCATGCCGCTCGACCCCCTACGCAACGATTCCGCTCACCCTTCTGGAAGGGGCGTAACCTCCGCGCCTGATCGTCCCCGGTAAGGTCGCAGCCTAGGAATGAAGCGAAGCGCCTAGCCCTTATCGTATACCCGCTCCAATGCCTCATTGAGCGTCCGCAACACCTTCACCCGCGCGAACCTCTTGTCGTTGGCCTCCACCAGCGTCCAGGGCGCCACGGCGGTGCTGGTCTGCCCCACCATGTCGTCGACCGCCTGGCTGTAGAGATCCCACTTGTCGCGATTGCGCCAGTCGTCCTCGGTGATCTTGAATCTCTTGAAGGGCGTCTCCTCGCGGGCCTTGAAGCGTTCCAGCTGGGTGTCCTGGTCGATGGCCAGCCAGAACTTGGCCAGCACGATGCCGGCATCGCTGAGCTGCTCTTCGAATTCGTTGATCTCGCCATAGGCGCGCTGCCAGTCGGCCACCGGGGTCAGCTCCTCTACCCGCTCCACCAGCACCCGGCCGTACCAGGACCTGTCGAAGATGGTGAAGTCACCCTGCCGCGGGATGTGCCGCCAGAAACGCCAGAGATAGGGCTGGGCCAGTTCCTCGTCGCTGGGTGCGGCGACCGGGACGATACGGTACTGACGTGGGTCCAGCGCACCGGTGACGCGGCGGATGGCGCTACCTTTGCCCGCCGCGTCGTTACCCTCGAAGGCCGCCACCAGGGCGTGCCGGCGATACTTCTTGTCGCGCAGCAGCTTGGCCAGGCGGGCCTGCTGGGCGAGCAACTGGTCCTCGTAGTCGGCCTTGTCCAGGTGCTGGCTCAGGTCCAGCGCTGCCAGCACGCCCCGCCCATCCACTGGCGGCGGACTCACGGCAGCAGCCTTGCGTGGCTTGCGCGGCTTGCTGGCCAGGGCGCGCTGCAGCGCCTTGAGCAGCACGGTACCCACGGTCAGGCTGCGAAAGCGCTCGTCGAAGCCGGGCACCACGTGCCAGGGCGCGTAGTCGTGATGGGTGCGGCGCAGTACCCGCTCGCCCTGCTTGACGAAGCGGTCATAGACCTTGGCCTGGCGCCAGTCCAGCGGGCTGAGCTTCCAACCCAGGCGCGGATCGTTCTTGAGGTGCTTGAGCCGCTGCTTGAGCTGGGGCTTGGAGAGGTGGAACCAGAACTTGAGGATCAGCGCGCCTTCGTCGGCGAGCATGCGTTCGAAACGCTCGGCCTGGTCGATGGCGGCGTCCAGCTCGAGCCTGGACAGCTCCTTGTTGACCCGGGCGTGCAGCATCTGGCTGTACCAGTTACCGAAGAAGACGCCGATGCTTCCCTTGCCCGGCAGGCGCTGCCAGTAGCGCCAGGCCGGCGGGTGCTGGCGCTCTTCGGCGGTGGGCTGCAGGAAGGTCTCGACGCGGATCAGGCGCGGGTCCATCCATTCGTTGAGCAGCTTGACGGTCTCGCCCTTGCCGGCGCCTTCGATGCCGTTGATCAGCACAATCACCGGGAAACGTCCCTGCGCCTTGAGCTCGTACTGGGCGGCGAGCAATGCCTCGCGCAACTTCGGCAGCTTGGCCTCGTAGGTGGCCTCGTCGAGCAGGTGTTCGTTCTCGGCGGCTTCGAACATCCGGATCTCCTCGCTAGCGTGGTGGGGGCAACTATAGCCCTTCTGACCCATTGCGCGGCAGGCGGTGCCAGAAGTGGAGTTGCATGACGGCAATATGACGATTAAATGAAATTTGGCATCAACCGCTGTTGTAGAGGTCTTCCTTACCGTTACGCTCCCGCGCCAGCGGGCGCTGCAGTCCACCTATTGAGGAGAGTTCGATGGCCTTTCGTTTCGATGCGCGGCAACCGGCAGACGAAGAAGTACGCCGTGTGGTGACGGATCGTCTGGTTCAGGCTGAGGCGTCACTGGCGAGCGGTACCCCCAAGGGGGTGCATGAAACCCGCAAGCGACTCAAGGAATTGCGCGCCCTGCTGCGCCTGTTGCAGGCCGCGCTGGGCAAGCGCGCCTTCGCCAGCCGCAATCGCCGCCTGCGTGACCTGGGCCGCGAACTGTCGTCGCTGCGCGACAGCGCCGCCCTGGTGGAAAGCTGGGACAAGCTCGGCGAGACCGATCGCAAGAGATTCGCCTCGCCGGCCATGAAGCGGGTACGCCAGCGCCTGCAGGAACGCGCCGACCAGCAGACCGCCGCGGCCAGCAGCCATCCCGAGCTGCTCGCCGAGCTCGTCGCCCTGCGCCAGGACGTACCCGGCTGGAAACTCGCCGGCCAAGGCTTCGGTCTTTTCATCCGCGGCCTGGAAGACAACTACAAGGCCGGTCGCCAGGCGCTCAAGACCGCTCGCGACAAGCCCACCGACGAGACCCTGCACGATTGGCGCAAGCGGGTGAAGGACCACTGGTACCACACCCAGCTGCTCGCCGCCGCCTGGCCGACGGAGTTCAAGACCCGCCAGAAGAGCCTCAAGCGGCTCTCCGAGTACCTGGGCGACGACCACGACCTGGCGGTGATGCAGCAACTGCTGGACAGCGAGCCCACGCTGTTCGGTGCCAGCAACACCCGCCAGGCCATCGCCGAGAGCCTCGCCCGCCAGCGGGAGGTGCTGCAGACCAAGGCCTTCACCCTCGGCCGCCGGCTGTACCTCGACAAACCCACGGCGCTGGCCGAGCGTTGGCGCGATCTTTGGCGCCTGGCCAGCCGGCCCCACAGCCCGCGCAAGAGCAAGGCTAAGGACAGGACCGCGCCGCTGGGGCTGCTGCCGCACCTGGTGGACCAGGCCGATACCTGAGGCCTGGGTACTACGGGATTTGTCGCGCGTCGTGGTGGTCCAAGCGGGGACATACCACCACGACGAGGTCTCGCGATGAAATCCAAGCTGCTCGCTTCCCTGTTTGCCTGTTCCGTCCTGGCCAGCGGTGCGGCCCTGGCCGACCAGCCCGGTGCCGACTGGATGCCGATGAACGAGGTCAAGACCAAGCTCATGGAACAGGGTTACACCTCGATCACCAAGATCGAAGCCGATGACGGCCAATGGGAAGGCGAGGGCCTGAAGAAGGACGGCATGAAGTATGACTTCCATGCCGACGCCAAGACCGGCAAGATCACCAAGGAAAAGATGGACATGTGATCACCTGGAGACCGGGTCTCGGTGCCCGGTCTCCCGCGTCCCTCCGCCTCTCGCTACGCCAGATCGCCCCCTCCCGGGTCGCCTGCCTTCTCCCTAGGAATTCCCATGTACAGTACCGCTTTGGTCGAGCTGCTGCGCACCCATGAGCGCACCCTGCTCGACGCCTGGATCGGAGCCCAGCGCGCCGCCGGCATGCGCGTCGACCTGCTCGACGAAACCACCATCCTGGCCAATTCCGCCGAATTGCTGCGGCGCATCACCGTGGCCAGCGCCCAGGGCATCGGCGACCTGCGCGAACCCCATTGGCAACCGGTGCGCGCCCTGCTGGAGCGCTTCTCCTTCGACCAGAGCCGCGCGGGCCTCACGCCCTCGCAGACCGCCACCTTCGTCTTCTCGCTGAAGGAGCCGCTGTTCACCCTGATCCAGAACGAATGCGACGATCCCCTCGCCGAGATGTGGGCCGCTACCCGACTGATCGACGCCCTGGGCCTCTACAGCATCGAGAGCTACGTGAGCGGCCGCGAGACGGTGATCCGCGAGCAGCAGGAGAGCCTGCTGGAGTTGTCGACCCCGGTGGTGGAGCTGTGGGACGGCATCCTCGCCATCCCGCTGATCGGCGCCCTGGACAGCAACCGCACCCAGGTGGTGATGGAGTCGCTGCTGGAGAAGATCGTCCAGACCGAGTCGGACATCGCCATCATCGACATCACCGGCGTACCCACGGTGGACACCATGGTCGCCCAGCACCTGCTCAAGACGGTGACCGCCGCGCGGCTGATGGGCGCCCAGTGCATCATCAGCGGCATCCGTCCGCAGATCGCCGCCACCATCGTCCACCTCGGCGTGGACCTGGGCGACGTCATCACCAAGGCTTCCCTCGCCGATGCCTTCCGCCTGGCGTTGCGCCAGCAGGGCGTGCGCCTGGCCGCGCCGGCCAAGGGCTGAGGACCAGACATGATCGACAGGATCCCGATCCTCAAGCTCGGCCCCTTCCTGCTGCTGAGCATCCAGGTGGACATGCACGACCAGCTGGCGCTGGACCTGCAGGAAGACCTCACCGAGCAGATCGTCCGTCACAAGGCCAAGGGCGTGCTCATCGACATCTCGGCGCTGGAGATCGTCGATTCCTTCATTGGCCGGATGCTGTCCCATATCGCCCAGGTCTCGCGCATCCTCGATGCCAAGGTCATCGTGGTCGGCATGCAGCCGGCGGTGGCCATCACCCTGGTGGAACTGGGGCTGTCGCTGGAGGGCATCGCCACGGCGCTGAACATGGAAAAGGGCATGCGCCGACTCGAGGCCATGGTGGCCGCGGACGAACTGCCGGGGGAGTCAGAGGGTGGCGAAGATGCAGACGCTTCCACTCCGCCAGGAGACTGACATCGTGCTGATCCGTCAGCAGGTGCGCAAGGTCGCCGAAGCCCTTCGCCTGGGCCTGATCTCCCAGACCAAGATCGTCACCGCGGCCAGCGAGATCGCCCGTAACGGCCTGGTCTACGGCCTGGGCGGCGAATGCCTGATCGAGGAGACGGTGCGGGCCGGCAGGCCGGCGATCCGCCTGGTGATCCGTGACAACGGTCCGGGGATCGCCGACCTCGACCGTGCCATGGTCGACGGCTATACCTCGGGCAAGGGGCTGGGGCTGGGGCTGTCCGGCTCGCGCCGGCTGGTGGACGACTTCCGCATCGAAAGCCAACCCGGTCAGGGCACCACCGTGGAGCTGTGGAAATGGCGCTGAGCGGTCAGCCGTCCAGCCTGGTGCTGCCGGTGAGTACCGCGGTGCACGTGGATGCCGCCCGGCGCGCCCTGGTGCGCCTGGCCGGCAACGTCACCCAGGACGAAACCCTGCTCGGCCGCCTGACCATCGTCGCCCAGGAACTGGGCTACAACCTGGTCCGCCATGCCGGCCATGGCGAGCTGTGCGCCACCCTCGGCGACGCCGGCGTGCTCGATGTGCTGGCGGTGGATCGCGGCCCGGGCATGCAGGACGTCGCCCGCTGCCTGACCGATCACTACAGCACGGCGGCCACCCTGGGCGCCGGGCTGGGCGCGATCCGCCGGCAGTCCGACGTCTTCGACATCCATTCGCGTCCAGGCCAGGGCACCTTGGTGCTGGCGCGCTTCCACCTGGTCGGCGCGCCGAATAGCCGGCTGCAACTCGGCGCCCTCTGTACCCCGCACCCCGAGGAGCAGGTCTGTGGCGACACCTGGGCGGTGAGCGGGCGGCGCCTGCTGGTGTGCGACGGCCTCGGCCACGGCCAGCAGGCCGCGGCGGCCAGTCGTCGCGCCCGCGAGCTGTTCCTGCGCCAGGCCGCCCATCTGCCGTTGCAGCAGCTGATGGAGAATCTGCACCAGGCGCTGATGGAAACCCGTGGCGCTGCCCTGGCGCTGGCCGAGCTGGATGCCGACCAGGGCCAGGTGAGCTTCTGTGGCATCGGCAACATCGCCGGGCGCCTGTTCGGCAACGGTACGCGCAGCCTGGTGTCCAACAACGGCACCCTGGGCTATCGGATCGGCCGCATCCAGACCTTCACCTACCCCTGGACGCCGGGCACCCTGCTGGTGCTCAACTCCGACGGCCTGACGTCCAAGGTAAGCCTGGGCGAGCACTCGGGCCTGGCCGGGCGTCATCCGGCGCTGATCGCCGCGCTGCTGCACCGCGACTTCCGTCGTCCCGCCGACGACGCCACCGTTCTGGTACTCAAGCATGTCTGATGCCCCGCCCCTGCTGACCCTCACGCTGCGCAGCGAGCAGGACGTGGTGCATTGCCGCCAGGCGGCCAAGCGTCTCGCCGCGGCCCTGGACTGGCCGCCGCTGGAGCAGATCCGCCTGGCCACTGCCGTCTCCGAGCTGGCCCGCAACATCCACCAGTACGCCGGCCAAGGCCGCTTCGAATTCGTCCTGCTGCCCGGCGAGGGCCAGGTGCTGCGCGGCCTGCAGATTCGCGCCCTCGACCAGGGTCCGGGCATCGCCGCGATAGAGGCCATCCGCGACGGCAGCTATCGCTCCGCGACCGGCATGGGCATCGGCCTGCGCGGCGCCCAGCGGCTGTTCGACGACTTCGACCTGCACACCTCCCCCGCCGGCACCCGCATCATCGCCTGCAAGTACCAGGCGCCCCGCCCGTCGCCCGACCCGGCCGCCCTCGCCGCCCTGGTCAGCGAACTGCAGGGCGCGCCAGCTCCCGATCCCTACCAGCAGATTCGCCTGCAGAGCGAGGAATTGCTGGTGACCAACACCGAGTTGCAATCCAAGCAAACGGAGCTGGAGGCCACCAACAAGGAGCTGGAGAACACCAACCAGGGCGTGGTGGCGCTCTACTCCGAGCTGGAGAAGGCGACCCAGGAACTCAAGGAGGCGAGCGAGGCCAAGGCGCGCTTCTTCTCCAACATGACCCACGAATTCCGCACCCCGATCAACATCATCGAGAACGTGGCCAAGTTGCTGGCCAGCGGGGTGGACGGCGCCCTCAACGCCGAACAGCAGCGCCAGGTGCGCTTCATCAGCGACGCGGCGCTGGAGCTGGCCAACCTGGTCAGCGAACTGCTCGCCCTGGCCGAGGTACAATCCGGGCGCCTGACCATCGTGCCCCAGCCCTTCCTGCTGGGTGACTTCATGGAGCGCCTCGCCCAGTTCGCCGCGGCCCTGGCGCCACGCTATCCCCAGGTCAGCTGCGAGATCGTGCCGGCACCGGACGCCACGACGCTGGAGACCGACGAGACGCGGCTGTTCCAGATCCTGCGCAACCTGATCTCCAACGCCTTCAAGTACACCCCCCAGGGCCGGGTACGCATCCAGGTGTTCCAGCCCGACGACGACCATCTGGAATTCCTGGTGGAAGACAGCGGCGTGGGCATCGCCGCGGCGGACCAGCAGAAGATTTTCGAGGAATTCGAGCGCATCCGCTCGCCGCACCTGACCCACATCGAGGGTACCGGGCTCGGCCTGCCCCTGGCCCAGCGCCTGGCGGTGCTGCTCAGGGGCGAGCTGTCCCTGGATAGCGAGGTCGGCCGCGGCAGCCGCTTCATCCTGCGCCTGCCCCGCCGCTACCTGACCTCCGGCGCCGCCGAGGAGCCGCTCGACCTGAGCGGTCTCACGGTGCTGGTGATCGAGGACAACGAAGGCGATCGCTACCTGGTCCGGCGCACCCTCGAGGTCGCCAACCCGGTGCTGCTGGAGGCCGACAGCGCCCGCAGCAGCCTGGACCGCCTCAACGCGGTGCGGCCCGACATCATCATCCTCGACCTCGACCTGCCCGACATCAACGGCGAGGACCTGCTCGCCAGCATGGACTGGAGCATGCATCGCCGGGTGCTGATCAACACCGCCCAGCCGCTGGACGACACCCGGCGCGAGCGGCTGCAGGAGAGCTGCCATGCCATCCTGTCCAAGCACCAGCCCGACCATGCCGAGCGCCTGCTCGCGGAGGTCTATGCCCTGGCGCGGAGTCTGAGCCATGAATAGCGCCGCGCAGCGCATCGTCATCATCGACGACACCGAGGCCAATCGCTACGTGCTGCGCAAGATCCTGGAAAGCCAGGCGCAGTACCAGGTCTGCGAAGCCGCCAGCGGCACGGCCGGGCTGGCGCTGATCGAAGACGACGTGCAACTGGTGATCATCGACGTCAACCTGCCCGACATGACCGGCTTCGAGCTGATCCAGGCCATCGAGCGCCAGCGCGGGCGGGGCCGCCTGCCGGCCATCATCAATATCTCGGCCACCTTCGTCTCCGGCCAGGACAAGGCGCGCGGCTTCAATACCGGTGCCCAGGCCTACCTCACTCACCCGATCAACCCGGACGAGGTACTGGCCACCGTCGCCGCCCTGCTCAAGGCCAGCTCCCAGGTCGGGCACATGGAGCAGCAGCGCAATTCGGCCATCGCCCGCAGCGAGAACCTGCAGGCGGAGAAGGTGATGCTCGAACGCTTCATGAGATCGCTCAACCACGACCTGCGCTCGCCCCTCACCGCCGCCACCATGGTGGTGAACCTCATGCAGCGCAACCCGGCGCGGCGCACCGACGACCTGCTGCAGACCCTGCACGACAACCTGCAGCGCATGAACCAGATGATCACCGACGTGCTCGACATCACCCACATGAGCCTGGGCGGCGGGGTGCGCCTGAGCGGCGAGCCGCTGCTGCTCGGGCCCCTGCTGACGGATGCCGCGGCCAATCTGCGCCTGCAGTTCGCCAACCCGCTCGAGCTACGCCTGGACACCCCGGAGCTGGAAGTGCGCTGGGACAGATACGCCTTCCTGCGCATCCTCGACAACCTGGTGCTCAATGCTGCCAAGCACGGCCAGGCCGGCACGCTGATCTGGGTGCACCAGCGTCTGGCCGATGATGGGGTGCTGCTGGAGCTGCGCAACCGCGGCCAGTTCCCGGACGATGTCCTGGCGAACCTGGCCACGCCCTATTTCATCTCCACCCGCAGCGACAAGCGCGGCTGGGGCCTGGGCCTGCCCATCGTCAAGGCGCTCAGCGAAAGCTTCGGTGGCGAGGCGCGCTTCGCCAATGGCGACGGCGAGGTGGTCATCATCCTGAGATTGCCGCTGCGCCTGAGCTAGTGTGGTGTTTCAGAGGTTCGCGCAAGAATTGGCGAGTGATTCTTCTGCTCGGGCCAGGCGCAGCGACGAGTCATGGCAGGGCTATGGCGAGGAGTGGCAACGCCGCCCGGGCAAAAAAAGCGCCGCCAAAATTGTGCAGTCAACTTCTGAAACACCACGCTAGGCCCTGGGCAGCATGCCTTCCAGGATCAACCGACTGGTACGGCGCACCTGTTCACGGTGGGCGGCCAGGTCCAACGGCGACTGATTGACCAGGCGCAGCAACTGCAGGTGGGAATAGTCGTTGAGCAGGAAGGCCGCCAGTTCGATGTCCAGATCCTGGCGCAGCTTCCCCAGCCGTTGCAGCTCGCGCAGGATCAGGGCGATCTCTCGTTGCAGGCGTCTGTTGAGCGTCTGGTACTTGGCCGCCACGCCCTCGTCGCCGCCGCGTAGCACCGCCGGCAGCAACTGCCGCCACAACTCGGGCGGCATGGCGTCGAGTGCATAGCCCACCAGTCGGCTTTCCAGGTCGCACAGGGCGTCCAGCGGATCGGCGTAGCTCGCCAGGCGTTCGCGACTCTCCTGCACGGCGCGGCCATCGGCCTGGACCAGCAACTCCAGCAGGATCTCCTGCTTGGAGCCGAAGTAGTTGAACACCGTCGGCGGCGAGACCTGCGCCTCACGGGCGATCTGCTCGATGGTGGTTTCCTGGAAGCCCTGGTCGACGAACAGCTGCAGCGCCGCGTCGCTGATCTGTTGCCGGCGCCTGGCTTTTTGTTGGCTACGTAATTGCGACATGGTCCGCCTCTTTGGCCGAAGTCTCTATTCTAGTCAGACAATAGTGAGAGGCAAAAATATTCTACGCTTAAATATTTTATTGACTAAAAAATTTAATGGAGACAAATTGGCTTTGCCCGCGCAAGGAGAAGCCATATGGACTCGTCCAGCCAACACCCTACTACTCTTGAATTGATGCAGGGTTTTCCGCCGCCACCGGCGCAGCGGGTGACCTGGAGCAACTGGCTACGCCCGCCCTTCAACCGCTGGGGTCTCCAGCATCTCGACCAGTTGCGACCGACCCTCGCCGTGCGCGCCGGGCAGGGTGCCCTGTCCCCCCTGGCCGCCGGGCCTGACCAACTGCTGGATTACCGTTTCACAGGTGTGCAGGGTGATTCGCTCGATCTGGCGCAGCACCTGCAGGACAGCTACACCGATGCCTTTCTGGTGCTCAAGGGCAATCAGGTCCTCTGCGAACGCTATTTCAACGGCCAGACGCCGGACAGCCGCCACAGCATGTTCTCGGTCACCAAGTCCGTGATCGGCACGCTGGCGGAACAGGCGCTGCTCCAAGGGGTGCTGTCGGCCGAGGCCCTGGCCGGTGACCTCGTCCCGGAGCTGGCCGGCAGCGCCTTCGCCGACGCCAGCGTGCGGCAGTTGCTGGACATGACCGTGGGCATCGACTACGACGAGGTCTACGACGACCCTGATTCCGCCAGTTCGCGCTATGGCTACGCCTGCGGCTTCGAGCCGGCGCCTCCCGGGCATGGGCAGCACGCCTCGCTTTACGAATACCTGCCCAGCCTGAAAAAGCGCGGCGAACACGGTGCCGCCTTCCACTATGTCACCGCCTGCACCGAGGTGCTGGCCTGGACCCTGGAACGCGCCGGTGGCCGCTCCTGCGCCACCCTGCTGGAAGAGCTCTGGCTGCAGCTCGGCTGTCGTCGCGACGGCTTCTTCGTCGCCGATCCCTGGGGCCGGGCGGTGGCCGGCGCCGGATTCGCCGCGACTCTGCAGGACATGGCCCGCTTCGGCCGACTGCTCGCCAATCGCGGTGCCCTGCCCGATGGCCGGACCCTGCTCGACCCGGCGGTGATCGACGCCCTGTCCGCCGGCGGCGATGCGGCGCTCTATGCCCAGGTCCCCGACTTCGCCGAGTGGACCCCCGGCGCCTCCTATCGCAGCCAGTGGTACGTGTTCCGTGACGGTCGCCCGGCGCTAATAGCCGGCGGCGTCCATGGCCAGTACCTCTATATCGATCCGGCGGCGCACTTGGTGGTGGTCAAGCAATCCTCGCTACCCAGTGCCAATACCGCGGCCGATATCGACACGGTGCGCCTGCTGCGCAGCCTTGGCGAGCACTTCGCTGATTAAAACCACAGAAATACTTCCGCCGTGACCCTGGTCCGGCGGCTTGGCGCCCACTGGCGCTCGAACTGCCCTGCGACAAAAAAAGCAAACGACAGGAGCGATACATGAAGAAGCGATACGGTGCCCTCGCACTTATCCTGCCTTTGAGCGGGCAATCCCTTGCCATTGCCGGCGAGACCTATCAATACGGTGACCTCGAGGTCACGCCGTTCCTCCATGCGGGCGCCGCCTCCATCAATGTACGCGGAGCCCAGTTCGGCCAGGGTCAGCCCAACACCGGCGCCACCCGCCTGGACTGGCAGGAGTTCTTCCTCAAGCCAGGGGTCAACCTCGGCTATCAGGTGAACGAGGACCTGCGCCTGCTGGCCGGCATCTCGGCCACCGGGGCAGCCACCCGGGGCGATGGCGATCCGGCCGGCTTCACCCGCAGCGGCGACCAGCGCGTGCACCTCGAAGAATCCTTCGTCGGCGCCCAGGTGGGGGACTGGCGCTTCACCGTGGGTCGGCAGAACTACCTGGTGGGCAGTGGCTTCATCGTCCAGGACGGTCGCGTCGACCTGGGCCGCGACGGCGCCTACTGGCTCGCCCCGCGCACCGCCTTCGATCGCGCCGGCGTGCTGGGCTGGGGTCACGACGCCTGGAAGGCGCAAGGCTTCACCTTGGGCGTGGCCGATTCCTTCGGCGGCGACTACCGGCTGAACGGCGGCAATCTCGACTACGACACCGGCTACGGCGTCCTCGGCGCCCTGGCCTTCGGCGTCAGCGCCAACACCCGCAACGCGGTCCCTCGCGATGGCATGCGCGTCTACAACCTGCGCTGGCTCAACGCCACGCCAGCCGGCTTGCCGGATCTCGCCCTCAGCGGCGAATACGCCTGGCAACGTGGCTCGGGCAATGGCCTGACCTACGATGCCAATGCCTGGTATGCCCAGGCCCAGTACCAGTTCAAGGACCTGCCGCTGCAGCCGCAGCTCACCTACCGCTATGCGCACTTCTCCGGCGACCCGAATCCCAGCGATACCCGCCTATCCGGCTGGGACCCGCTGACCAAGGGCTACACCGACTGGGGCACCTGGCTGATCGGTGACGTGGTAGGCAACTACCTGCTCTTCAACAGCAACGAGAACGTGCACAGCCTGCACCTCAAGACGCGGCTCAACGAGAGCTGGGCGGTGGGCGCGCTGTACCATGCCTTCAGCCTGGACCAGAAGAACTTCCAGGGCCGCCCGGTCAGCGATCGCCGCTTCGCCGACGAGACCACCCTGTACCTGGAATGGACGCCCACACCGTCGCTGTATGCCGCCGTCGCCTACAACTGGGTCCAGGCCAAGCAGGCGGCGCGCGAGGTCCTGGGGGAGGATCGGATCAGCGCCCTGGAAACCAACATCACCTACAAGTTCTGAAAACCTGTTCAAGACCTCGCGAGCCAGAGAAAAACCAGGCCCAGCGGAATGCCTGCGAAGCGGATCGAACTCGCGCTCGAGTTCACGATTCGTCGATGGGCATTCCGGCGAGCCGCCCAGGTGGTCGGCCCTCCAGGGCATTTTCGACGCCGTTTGGTCGATGCGCAGCAGGTCGTGACCAAGACTCTAGCCGCTCCTCTCTTTTCGGAGGCCTTATGCGCCATTTCTCCCTGCTGTTGCTGCTGCTCTGCACCCTGCTCCGCCTCGATCCGGCGTTGGCCGAACAACGCGAGGTGCGTGTCTACAACTGGATCGAGTACCTGCCCAAGGACGTCATCAAGGATTTCGAGCAGCAGACCGGCATCCACGTCCAGTACGACGTCTTCGACAACGTCCAGACCATGGAGTCCAAGTTGCTCACCGGCAACTCCGGCTACGACGTGGTCTTCCCCTCCGCCAGCCAGCTGGGCAAGCTGATCAAGGCCAAGGCGCTGGAGCCGCTGGACCGGGCACAGCTGCCGAACTGGAAGAATCTCGATCCGGCCTTCATGCAACGGCTGGCGGTGAACGATGCCGACAACCGCTATGCGGTGCCCTATCTCTGGGGCACCACCCTGATCGGCTACAACGTCGCCAAGATCCACGAGATCTTCGGGCCCGAGGTACAGTTCGACAGCTGGGACTTCATCTTCAAACCGGAAAACATCGCCAAGCTGAAGCAGTGCGGCGTCGCCTTCCTCGACGCCCCGGAAGAGATCCTGCCCATCGCCCTGCACTACCTGGGCCTGCCGCCCAACAGCAGCAAGCGCGAGGACTACGCCAAGGCCCAGGCGCTGATGCTGAGCATCCGTCCCTACGTCCTGTACTTCAGCTCCTCCAAGTTTCCCGTCGACCTGGCCAACGGCGACATCTGCGTGGCGGTGGGCTGGTCCGGTGCCTTTACCCAGGCGCGGAACATGGCCAAGGCTGCCGGCAAGGGCATCGAGATCGCCATGAGCCTGCCCCGGGGCGGCACCTTGCAATGGGCGGATGTCATCGCCATCCCCCAGGGCGTGCGCCATCCCGTGGAAGCCCATGCCTTCATCGACTTCCTGCTGCGCCCCGAGGTCATCGCGCGGATCAGCAACGCCTTGGAATACCCCAACCCCAACCTGCCCTCGCAGCCACTGATCGACGCCCGCCTGCGCGACGATCCTAACGTTTTCGTTCCAGTCGCGCGCCAGGCAGAACTCTTCGTGCAGGAACCTGCGGACCTGGCATTGGATCGCCTGAGAACCCGCGTCTGGACGACCATCCGCAATGGCCAGTGACACCCTTGCCCGGCTGAGCGCCGCTCCTGGTCTGAGCCTGGAGCGCTGCCTGACGCTCCTGGTGCGGATCGGGGAAGGCCAGCTGCTCGGCCGCTTGCCGGGTGGCGCCGGGGTGCGCATCAACTATCCGATCCTCGGCGGCTGCTTCGCCGTGTTCGAGAGCGGTCGTCCGAGCGCCGAGGGCGAAGTGCTGCCGGGCGGCGAGGACCGCTTCCTGGAAGGTGCCGATGGCCTGGATCGGTTGGATGCCCGCTACAGCCTGAGGACCACCGGGGGCGTGCTGATCAACGTGCGCAACCGCGGCTGGCTGAACGTGACGGCAGCGGGACGGCAGCGGATGGACGAAGGCCACTGGCCGTTGCCGGAAGCCGACTACCGCTGCCACGGCACGCCGGAATTCGAAGTGGGTGACGGACCGCTGGGCTGGCTGGCACGGGAGGTGTTCATCGCCCAGTGTCGCTATCCGGGGCGGAACGAAGTCCGGGTGGACGTCTATCGGTTGCCATCGAGGTAGCCGGGCCAGGCCCGGTAGCTCCTCACCCCCTGGAAAACGCTGACGCGGTTTTCCAGGCTACGGCTACGCGGCTGGATCGCGGCCATGACGGTCCGCCGATGCGGCCGCTCCTACAGGACATCGAACCTCTGTAGGAGCAACTGTCTTATCGCCTGAGTCACTGAAGACGAGCATCCACTCCAAGCCCCCTCTCCCTTAGGGAGAGGGCTGGGGTGAGGGAATCCTTCGCGACGAACTCACCCGTGGAAAAGGCTGCGCCGTTTTCCACACTACGACCTGTAGGAGCGGCCCATGGCCGCGATCGACGCGTAGCTGGCGTAGTTGGCGTAGTTGGCGTAGTTGGCGTAGGGCGGACAACGGCGCAGCCTTGTCCGCCGAAACCAACGTCAGGCACCTGTGGAAAACGCTGCGCGGTTTTCCAGGCTACGAGGCTCCACGGGCATCACGGCCTCAGAACTCGATCTGCACATCCCCCTGCGGGATGCTGCAGCAGGACAGGATGTAGCCTTCGGCTTCGTCTTCCTCGGTGATGCCGCCGTTGTGGTCCATGACCACCTCACCGCTCTTCTTGAGCACCTTGCAGGTGCCGCAGATGCCCATGCCGCAGGCCTTGGGGATGTGCAGGCCGAGCTTGGCAGCGGCGCCGTGGATGGTTTCGCCGGGGCCGATGTTGACGCTCTTGCCGCTCTCGGTGAAGGAGATCAGGCACTGGGCTTCCAGCGGGATCGGTGGCAGGTCCGCCGCGGCCTCGGCCTGTTCCGCCGCCTCCACCTTGGCTTCCGGTGGCGTCGCGCCGAAGGATTCCTCGTGATAGCGCGCCATGTCGAAGCCCTGCTCGCGGAGCATGGTCTTGACCGCGTTCATGTAGGGGGTGGGACCGCAGCAGAAGATCTCGCGCTCGCGGAAGTCGGGCGCCATCAGCTCCAGCATGCGGCGGTCGAAATAGCCGCGGTAGCCGGCCCAGGACTCGCCGTGCTCGGTGCGTTCGCACACCATGTTGAGCACGAAATTGTCGATCCGCGCGGCCATGTGCTCCAGCTCGTGGCGGTAGATGATGTCGCGCGGGGTACGGGCGCTGTGCACGAAGACCATGTCGACGTTGGCGTTGGTGTCGTAGAACCAGCGCGCCATGGACATCACCGGGGTGATGCCCACCCCGCCGGAGAGATAGAGCACCTTGTCGGCGGGGAAGTCGATGGCGTTGAACAGGCCCACCGGGCCATGCACGGCCAGGGTGTCGCCGACCTTCAGGTTGTCGTGCAGCCAGTTGGACACCTGGCCACCCGGCACGCGCTTGACGGTGATGGAGAAGCTGTAGGGCACCGAGGGCGAGCTGGAGATGGTGTAGGAGCGCATCACCTGCTGGCCGTTGATCTCCAGCTCCAGGGTGACGAACTGCCCGGGCTTGAAGAAGTACATCAGCGGGATTTCCGCGGTGAAGCAGAAGGTGCGCACGTCCCAGGTTTCCTGGATCACCTTGACGCAGCGCACGGGGTGGCGGCCATTGGTCCAGGTCTGGGTGGTAACGGGGTTGATGAAGGTATTCATGGCGCACCTCGACTGCCGCTCGGGCTATTGGCGGCGATTCTGTGAGGGCCCCACGACCGTCACTTTCCCAATCGCGACATCCACATGCCGATGGCGACCGGCCCAGCAATGACGAGGGCTGGGGCGTCGTGAACAGCGTCGGCCATGTCGCCCATGAGCAAGGCCCCCTCCCGGCTCCGGCCCCACACTCCGCCCCAAGCCGAACCTGAACAGCGCGCGACGGGCGAAGCACCGGGTCATTCGGCGGCCCTGCCCCGTCAGCCAACAGCCTTGCAATACCGTGACCAACCACTTTTCGCCACCCGCCGGGTGGCCACGAGGATGTACGATGGACGTCAGCACCTTGAGTTTGGGCGACCCTCTCGATCCGGCCCGCAAGGCCACGGCCGAGATGCTGCGCACCCGCGAGCGCACCTATTCCCTGCCCCAGCCGTTCTACAACGACGAGCGCCTGTTCCAGATCGACATGCAGGAGATCTTCGGCAAGGAATGGCTGATCGCCGGCATGACCTGCGAGATCCCCACCAAGGGCAACTTCATCACCCTGCAACTCGGTGACAATCCGATCCTGGTGGTCCGTGGCGCCGAAGGCAAGGTCCACGCCTTCCACAACGTCTGCCGCCACCGCGGTTCGCGCCTGTGCGTGAGCGACAAGGGCAAGGTCGCCAAGCTGGTCTGCCCCTACCACCAGTGGACCTACGAGCTGGACGGCCGCCTGCTGTTCGCCGGCACCGAGATGGGCGCCGACTTCAACATGGCCGACTTCAACCTCAAGCCGATCCACGTCAAGACCGCCGGCGGCTACATCTTCATCTCCCTGGCCGACGAACCGCCGGCCATCGACGACTTCCTGCGTACGCTCGAGCACTACATGGAGCCGTACGACATGGAGAACGCCAAGGTCGCGGTGCGCACCGACCTGGTCGAGCAGGCCAACTGGAAGCTGGTGCTGGAGAACAACCGCGAGTGCTACCACTGCAGCGGCTCCCACCCCGAATTGCTGAACACCCTGCTGGAATGGGACGACGTCACCGATCCGCGCGCCTCCCAGGCGTTCAAGGATCAGGTCGCCGCCTGCACCACGCGCTGGGACGCCGACAAGATCCCCTATGCCCATGCCAGCTTCGGCCTGCGCAACCGTATCGTGCGCATGCCGCTGCTCGCCGGCACCGTGTCCATGACCATGGACGGCAAGCCGGGCTGCAAGAAACTCATGGGGCGCATCACCGATCCGGACCTGGGCTCCATGCGCATCCTGCACCTGCCGCATTCCTGGAACCACTGCATGGGCGATCACATGATCGTCTTCACCGTCTGGCCCCTGGGTCCGACCGAGACCGTGGTGACCACCAAGTGGCTGGTGCACAAGGATGCCGTGGAAGGCGTCGACTACGACCCGAACAACCTGCGCAAGGTCTGGGACGCCACCAACGACCAGGATCGGCGCCTGGCCGAGGAAAACCAGCGCGGCATCAACTCCAAGGCCTACCAGCCCGGGCCTTACTCAAAGACTTACGAATTCGGCGTGATCAACTTCATCGACTGGTACAGCGAGCGGCTGCTCGCCAACCTCGGCGAAGAGGCGCCGGCAGCGCATCTGCGCCAGGTGAGCGGCGACTGATACCAGACTCCGCTGCTGCCCCCGGGGTCACAACGACTCCGGGGCATTTGTCAATAAGCTGTCTTTTCACTTTGTGCGACTTTTTGACGCACCTCGGTGCCGAGTTTTTTAGCCAGCACATCCTCTAGATTTGTGACCCTGCTCTCATTAATTCATCCTTTGCAGGCCGTCATGACTCTCCGCTCGCTCTCCATCGCTACCCGCAACCTGCTCTGCTTCGGCATCCTGGTGCTGCTCGTCGCCGCCCTCGGACTGTTCGGCTGGTATCAGCTGGCCCAGATCCGCCAGTTGGGGCACCAGGTGGAGCAACAGCATGTTCCCGCCCTCGTCGAAGCTGACGATCTCGGCCTGGGGCTGGCCCGAATCCGCAGCGAGACCCTGCGCCTGCTGGCCATGCCCGATCCCGATACCTTGGCCACCACTCGCAAGAAGCTGGACAGCCTGAACCAGCAGGTCGTGGCCCTCTTCGATAGCTATCAGCGACGGCCGCTCTCCCCGCAGCGCCGGCAGGCGCTGAACGATCTGCGCCAGGTGCTCGGCCAGTACATGCAGGGCGTACGTCAGCTGACCGATCTGGTCACGGCCGGCCAACTCGACGAAGCGCGCCAGTCGGTCCGGAGCTTGACGCAGTTGGGCATCCGGATGAACGTCGGTGTCGATACGCTCCGCGCCGCCGTGGCGGAGGATATCCACACCGCCAGCACCGAGGCGGACGAGTCCTATACGAGCTCCACGAACGTGACCTGGCTGGCGATCCTGCTGGCCCTGGCGCTCACCGGCCTGCTCGCCTGGCGTCTGACTCGTAGCGTCGCCATCCCCATCGCCCAGGCGGTGGCGGCAGCCCGTACCATCGCCTCCGGCGACCTCACCCAGCCGCTGGAAACCCGCGGGCGCGACGAGGCGGCCCAGTTGCTGCAGGCCATGCAGCAGATGCAGGGCCAGTTGCGCGAGACCCTCGCGCACATCGGCGATTCGGCCACCCAGTTGGCCTCCGCTGCCGAGGAGATGACCACGGTCATGCAGGAAAGCGCCGCCGGCCTGCAGCAGCAGAACAGCGAGATCGAACTGGCCGCCACCGCCGTCACCGAGATGAGCCAGGCGGTCGAGGAGGTCGCCGGCAACGCCAGCTCGACCTCCACCGCATCGCGCCAGGCCGCCGATACCGCGCGCCAGGGCCAGCGCCAGTTGGGCGACACCCTCGACGCCATCGAAGCCCTCACCGAGCAGGTCCTCGGCGCCAGTGCCCAGGCCCGTGAGCTGGAAAGCCAGACCCGCGACATCAGCCAGGTGCTGGACGTGATCCGCGCGGTGGCCGAGCAGACCAATCTGCTGGCGCTCAACGCCGCCATCGAAGCCGCCCGGGCCGGTGAGGCGGGCCGCGGCTTCGCCGTGGTAGCCGACGAGGTCCGCGCCCTGGCCAAGCGCACCGGGGACTCCACCAGCGAGATAGAGAAGATGATCGGCAACATCCAGCAGGGTACCGGCCAGACCGTCGATGCCTTGCTCACCAGCGCCGACCAGGCACGCCAGACCCGCGAGCAGGCGCAATCCGCCAACGCCGCCCTGGCCGCCATCGCCCAGTCGGTCTCCGGCATCGACGAGCGCAACCTGGTGATCGCCAGTGCCGCCGAGGAACAGGCCCAGGTGGCCCGCGAGGTGGACCGCAACCTGGTACGCATCCGCGATCTGTCGGTACAGACTGCCGCTGGCGCCGATCAGACCCGCGGCGCCAGCCAGCAATTGGCGAATCTGGCCACGACCTTGAGCGGCCAGGTGCAGCGTTTCCAGTTCTGAGAGCCTGTTCAACCTCTGCTGCGCGTCGGCCAAGTGGCGTTGAAAATGGCCTGGGTCGCCAGCCCCGTCTGAGCGGCCCCGTCGCCCTGCTCCTTTACCACTCGCAAACCCGTGCGCGAGTCCAATCCGCTTCCTCAGCCCTTTTCGCGGGGCCGTCTAGGCCTTGTTCGGCTCTAGCTCGCGCGACGTGGAACAGGCTCTGAGCGTGGTTGCCTCGCCATGGCCTGCAGAGGGCACTGCGGATGCGCCTCGCCAATGACGGTCATTGATCAGCTTTCTGACAAATGACCGTCAAGTCACGCGGGCGATAGCCGTTATAGGAAGCCTCAATTTCCTAAGGGGCTGCCGCCATGACCTTCCGATCCTTCTCCATCGCCGTCCGCAGTCTGCTCTGCTTCGGCCTGCTCGCCGTGCTCGTGGCCAGCCTGGGCCTGTTCGGGCTGCTGCAACTCTCGCAGATCCGCCACCAGGGCCTCGTCATCGAGACCAACAACGTCCCCAGTATCGTCGAGGCCGACAACCTGGCCCTGCAGCTGGCTCGTACCCGGGTCGAGGTGCTGCGTCTGCTGGCCATTCCCGATGCCGCGACCGTCGCGGCCACGCGCAAGAAGATCGACGGCATCAGCACCGAGGTCGAAGCCGGTTTCAACCGCTATCAGCAACTGGTCAGCACCGACGAGGAACGCCAGGCCTTCGACGCCCTGCGCCAGATCCATCGCGACTACGGGCGCTACATCGGCCAGCTCGCCGACCTCATCAACGTGGGCAAACTGGACGAGGCGCGCGCCCTGATCCAATCCAGCATGGCCCAGCTCGGCAGCCAGATGAACGAGCGCACCGAAGCCCTGCGCAAGATCAACCAGTCCGATATTCAGGCCGCGTCCCGGCAGTCCAGCGCCACCTACGGCCAGGCGCAATCCATCACCTGGATCGTCATCGCCCTGGCCCTGGGCCTCACCGTGCTGCTGGCCTGGCGCCTGACCCTGAGCATGACCCGGCCCATCGCCGAGGCCGTCGACGCCGCCAAGACCATCGCCAGCGGTGACCTGACCCAAACCCTGGATACCCGCGGTCACGACGAAGCCGCCCAGTTGCTGCAGGCCATGCAGCAGATGCAGACCAACCTGCGCGATACCCTGGCGCACCTGGGCCATTCCGCCGTGCAGCTGGCCTCGGCTGCCGAGGAGATGACCGCGGTGATGCAGGAAAGCGCCACCGGTCTGCAGCAGCAGAACAGCGAGATCGAGATGGCGGCCACCGCCGTCACCGAGATGAGCCAGGCGGTGGACGAGGTGGCCGGCAACGCGACCTCCACCTCCTCCGAATCGCGCCAGGCCGCCGATACCGCCCGCCAGGGGCAGCGCCAGCTGGGCGATACCCTGGGCGCCATCGAGGTACTGACCGAAAACGTGTTGGGCGCCAGCGAGCAGGCGCGTCAGCTGGCCGAGCAGACCCGCAACATCAGCCAGGTGCTGGACGTCATCCGCTCGGTCGCCGAGCAGACCAACCTGCTGGCGCTCAACGCCGCCATCGAAGCGGCTCGCGCCGGCGATGCCGGTCGGGGCTTCGCCGTGGTGGCCGACGAGGTGCGGGCCCTGGCCCATCGCACCGGCGAGTCCACCCGCGAGATCGAAGGCATGATTGGCAGCATCCAGCAGGGCACCGGCCAGACCGTCGACGCGCTGCTGACCAGCGCCGACCAGGCCCGTCAGACCCGCGAACAGGCGCAATCCGCCAACGCTGCCCTGGCCGCCATTGCCCAGTCGGTCTCCGGCATCGATGAGCGCAACCTGGTGATCGCCAGTGCCGCCGAGGAACAGGCCCAGGTAGCCCGTGAAGTGGATCGCAACCTGGTACGCATCCGCGACCTCTCGGTGCAGACCGCGGCCGGTGCCGAGCAGACCCGCGCCGCCAGCCAGCAGCTCTCCGAGCTGGCGGTGGACCTCAACGGCCAGATTCGTCGCTTCCGCGTGTGATCCACCCGGCAGGGGCGCCCGCCCCTGCCCCTGCTGCGGTAGCAAAAGCCCGAGGCGCCCGCTACGCTGGCGCCTTCGCCAGCCGCGTCCTCCTTGCATGAGCTACCGCTACGTCATCTTCGACTTCGACGGCACCCTGGCGGACAGCCTGCCCTTCCTGCTGAGCTGCCTCGGCGAACTGGCACGCTGCCACGGCTTTCGCGAGCCGGCCGTGGACGAACTGCCCCGGCTGCGCGCCGCCTCCCTCCCCGGCCTGCTGGACAGCCTGCGCATCCCCTGGTGGAAGGTACCCCACATCGCGCGCCATTATCGTCGCCTGCTGGCCCGGCGCGGTGGCGCCGTCGCCCCCTTCGCCGAGATTCCCGCCGCCCTCGAACGCCTGAGCGCCGCCGGTCTGCACCTGGGCCTGGCGACCTCCAATTCCGCCACCAGCGTGCATCAGGTGCTGCCCGAGGCAGCGCGGCTTTTCAGCGATGGCGAATACGATATTCCCCTGCTCGGCAAGGCCCGGCGCCTGACCCGCCTGCTCCGGCGGCAGGGTATCGCCGCGCGCGATTCGCTCTATGTCGGCGATGAGTTGCGCGACCTCGCAGCCGCGCGCCGCGCCGGTCTCGCCTGTGCGGCCGTGGCCTGGGGCTATGGCTGCCCAGCGACGCTGCGCGCCCAGGCACCGGATCTCTTCTTCGAACGACCGGCCGACCTGCTGCGGCTGACGTCCTCACCCTCCTGAAGGAAAGCCTATGAAGTCTCTGTTGCTGGTGTCTGGTCTCTGCCTGAGCGGTCTGCTGCAGGCGGCCGAATTGCAGGTGCGGGTGGAAACGGTGGATGGCTCCGGTGGCCACCTGCTGCTAGCCGTGTTCGCCAGCGAAGACGCCTGGAAGGAACACAAGTCACCGGTCGCCCAAGCTCATGTCGCGGCTCGGCCGGGCGCCCAGGAGCAGCGCTTCGAGCTGCCGCCCGGACGCTATGCCGTCTCGGTGATCCATGACAGCAATGACAACCAGCAGCTGGATACCAACTTCATCGGCATGCCGACCGAACAATACGGCTACAGCAACAATCCCCCGTTGCGCATGCGCATGGCCACCTTCGAGGAATGCGCCTTCATCCTGCCGGCGGAAGGCCTACGGCAGCAGGTGACCCTGCGTTAGCCATCGCCGTCATGCACAGGCTTCCAAACAGAAAACCCACAGAGTTATCCACAGCCTGGGTTAGCGACGAAAGCTCCCTTGAGCGCTGAGCAAGCGTGGATAACTCCTTGCAATACCAAGAAAAAGTCCTTGACGCGCAGTTATCCCCAAATATCGATCAAAATTTGACCACTACTCTGCAAGGCCCATGGCGACTGGCCTCCAGCCTGGAGCAAACACCCTATCCACAGCCCTATGCAGTTCTATTGTGGGTTGTGGAAAAATAGAAAAATGTCGCTGATCATTTTTTGTACGATCCTCTACAGGCCTTGCCGGACCTGGCATCGGCAGTAGGTCCCACATCTTTTCCACAAGCCCGCGCACAGTAGATGTGGGAAAACCACCCGGTCCTCGACGGAGGAAGCGGTCTTGGGCTGTTCGTGGAAATCGATCATTTCTTGCACAAAATCCCAGGAAGGCGCCCGGACAGACTTGCCGACAACTTGCCCCCGGCTTATCCACAGCCTTTACCTCTCAGGCAAGGACAAAAAAGCGAGTCAGGGGTCGATGACGTCGCTTTCGCGATAATCGATCAACAAGGGGGAAAACGATAAAAGCCTTCTGCAGCAAGGCTTTGCGCCGATGACGAACACACTGTTCACAGGGTTATGCACAGCTTGCACGGCTATGGGCATAAAAAAAGGACCGCGGATCGGTCCTTTTTGTTGAAGCCACGCCTGTCTCAGCGCGCGGTGCGTACGCTTTCCGACAACTGCCGGCACAGGCCCAACACGCCGTCGATGGCAGCGCCGCTGGATTCGGCCTTGGCGATCTGGTCCACCAGGGCCGAGCCCACCACCACACCGTCGGCCAGCCGCGCGATGACGCGGGCCTGCTCCGGCGTACGGATGCCGAAGCCCACTGCCAGTGGCAGGTCGGTGAAGCGGCGCAGGCGCGCCACCGCAGCCTCGACGTGCTCGGTGGTGGCCGAGCCCGCACCGGTCACGCCAGCGACGGAGACGTAGTAGACGAAGCCCGAGCTGGTGTTGAGTACCCGCGGCAGGCGAGCGTCGTCGGTGGTCGGGGTGGTCAGGCGGATGAAGTCGATGCCAGCGGCCTGGGCCGGCAGCGCCAGCTCGGCGTCGTGCTCCGGTGGCAAGTCGACCACGATCAGGCCGTCCACGCCGGCTTCGGCGGCCTCGGCCAGGAAGCGCTCCACGCCATAACGGTGGATGGGGTTGTAGTAGCCCATCAGCACCAACGGCGTCTCCCCTTCCTCGCGACGGAAGTCGCGCACCATCTCCAGGGTCTTGGCCAGGTTCTGGCCGCCGTGCAGGGCGCGCAGGGCAGCGGCCTGGATGGCCGGGCCATCGGCCATGGGATCGGTGAAAGGCATGCCCAGCTCGATCACGTCGGCCCCCGCGGCCGGCAGGCCCTTGAGGATCGCCAGGGAGGTGGCGTAGTCCGGATCGCCGGCGGTGGTATAGGTGACCAGGGCCGCGCGGCCCTCGGCCTTCAGCGCGGCGAAGCGGGTTTCCAGGCGGCTCATAGCGCGTCTCCCAGGTGGCTCATCACGGTTTGCATGTCCTTGTCGCCGCGGCCCGAGAGGCAGATCACCATGAGGTGGTCCTTGGGCAGGTGCGGAGCGCGCTTGTAGGCCTCGGCCAGGGCATGGGCGGACTCCAGCGCCGGGATGATGCCTTCCAGACGGCAGGTCTGGTGGAAGGCCTTGAGGGCCTCGTCATCGTTGATCGGCACGTATTCCACCCGCTTCACGTCGTGTAGATGGGCGTGCTCCGGGCCGATGCCGGGATAGTCCAGGCCGGCGGAAATGGAATGGGCATCGATGATCTGGCCGTCGTCGTCCTGCAGCAGGAAGGTCCGGTTGCCGTGCAGCACCCCCGGCACGCCACCGTTGAGACTGGAAGCGTGCTTGTCGGTATCCACACCGTGGCCGCCGGCTTCGACACCGACGATGGCCACCTCGGGATCGTCGAGGAATTCATGGAACAGGCCCATGGCGTTGGAGCCACCGCCGACGCAGGCGATCAGGCTGTCGGGCAGGCGCCCTTCCTTCTCCAGGATCTGGGCGCGGGTCTCGCGGCCGATCACCGCCTGGAAGTCACGGACCATGGCCGGATAGGGGTGCGGACCGGCCACGGTACCGATCAGGTAGAAGGTATCGGCGACGTTGGTCACCCAGTCGCGCAGGGCCTCGTTCATGGCGTCCTTCAGGGTGCCGGTGCCGGCGGTGACCGGGATCACCTCGGCGCCCAGCAGCTTCATGCGGAAGACGTTGGCCTGCTGGCGATCGATGTCGGTGCTGCCCATGTAGATGACGCAGGGCAGGCCGAAGCGCGCGGCCACGGTGGCAGTGGCCACGCCGTGCATGCCGGCGCCGGTCTCGGCGATGATGCGGGTCTTGCCCATGCGCTTGGCCAGGAGGATCTGGCCGATGCAGTTGTTGATCTTGTGCGCGCCGGTGTGGTTCAGCTCTTCGCGCTTGAGATAGATCTTGGCGCCGCCGAAATGCTCGGTGAGGCGCTCGGCGAAGTACAGCGGATTGGGCCTGCCGACGTAGTCACGCTGGAAGTAGGCCAGCTCTTCGAGGAACGCCGGGTCGTACATGGCGGTCTCGTATTCGCGCTGCAGATCGAGGATCAGCGGCATCAGGGTCTCGGCGACATAGCGGCCACCGAACTGGCCGAACATGCCTTGGGCGTCGGGGCCCTGGCGATAAGCGAACTGATTCATGGGGTTCTCCTGCGAAGATGGCTCTACCTTACCCGCTTGAATGCCGGTGATAAATCGATAAGATCGCGACGATCCGTCAGGAAATCTCACAGATGAGCGATCCCCGTGACCTCCCCCCTCTGAATGCCCTACGGGCCTTCGAGGCCACTGCACGCCTGGGCGGCATGAGCCGCGCCGGTGACGAGCTGCACGTGACACATGGTGCCGTGAGTCGGCAGATACGTGTCCTGGAGGAACAGCTCGGCGTGGCCTTGTTCCGCCGCGAAGGTCGGGGTCTGGCCCTGACCGAGGCCGGCCAGCGACTGCGTGAGGTGAGCGCCGAGACCTTCGCCCGGCTGCGCGAGGTGTGCGCGGAACTCAAGGCCGGCAGTCGCCAGGGACCCTTCGTGCTGGGTTGCCCGGGCAGCCTGGTCGCCCGCTGGTTCATCCCGCGGCTGGATCGCCTCAATCGCGATCTGCCCGAACTGCGTCTGCACCTGTCCACCCGCACCGACGATACCGAGCTGCACGCTGCCGGCCAGGACGCCACCCTGCTGTTCGCCGAGAGCGACCCTCCGGCGGAGGTCCGCGCCTATCATCTGGCGCCTGAGCGCATCGGGCCGGTGCTGAGCCCCTACTGCCCGGCCTATCTGCGACTCAAGGAAGGCAAGCTGTCGGCACTGCGGGCGGAGCGGCTGCTGCACACCCTGTCGCGCCCCCAGGCCTGGCCGCAATGGTTCGCCTTGCAGGGCGTGGCTGCGCCCGAGCTGCATTACGGGCAAGGCTTCGAGCACCTCTATTACCTGCTGGAGGCGGCGCTGTCGGGACTGGGCGTGGCGATCGCGCCGGAAACTCTGGTGGCGGCGGATCTCAAGGCGGGGCGGCTGGTGGCGCCCTGGGGCTTTGCCGCGACCGGCGCGGAGCTGGCGCTGTGGGCACCTGGCCGGTTGGCGGATGAGCGCGTGGAGCGCTTGGCGGCCTGGCTCAGGATGGAGCTGGCCGAAGCCTGAGCGAACAGGCGGAAGGCATCCCGGGGGATGCCTTCGCTCAGAGCCTGTTCATAATCTAGCGAGCTAGAGCCAAACAAGGCCTAGGCGGCCCCGCGAAAAGGGCTGAGGAAGCGGATCGGACCCGCGCTCGGATTTACGAGTGGTAAATGAGCATTCCGAAGGGGCTGGCCTTCCAGGCCATTTTCAACGCCGTTTGGCCGACGCGCAGCAGATTTCGAACAGGCTCTCAGGCCATCAGTGGTCGCCGCGCAAGAGCGCCCAACCGACCAGGATGGTCACGCCAGCGGCGATGCCGACGGTGGCCCAGGGATGCTCACGAGCGACGCCAGTGGCGGCACGACCATACTGGCGGGTCAGGCGGCGTACGTCGTCGTAGACTTCTTCCAGGGAATCACCCGAGTGATGCAGGGCTTCGCGGGCAGTGCTCTTGAGCGAGTGCAGGCCGCTGCGGGATTCGCGGGCCGCACTCTTCTTCAGGGACGCCAGCGAGTCGAGCAGGCTGCTGATTTCGTTCTCGATGCTGGCGATGGACGCCTGGTAATCGGTATTGCGGGCCATGACAACCTCCTGAGGTGGACAGATTCATGAAATGTGACTGCCGGGCCGCTTGAAAGTGCAGCAAAGCCCTGCGCGAGAGCCCGGGCAATGAACTTATCGGGGCTTTCCGCGGCCTGAAATGACAGCGGCACCTTTCCCGGCGAGTCGACCGCGACACCGGTCAACGCGTTGCCAGCCGCCGGCTGCGACGCCCGTCATTGCTGACTTAAGGAGACAGTTCATGTCCGATCACCACACCTACAAGAAGCTGGAAATCGTCGGCTCCTCCACTACCAGCGTCGAAGACGCCATCAACAACGCCCTGGCCGAAACCGCCAAGTCGGTGAAGAATCTGGAATGGTTCGAAGTCGGCGAGATTCGTGGTCATATTCAGGACGCCAAGGTGGCGCATTATCAGGTCACCCTGAAGATCGGCTTCCGTATCGAAGCCAGCTGAGCCGTAATCCCTCCCTCCCCCGCAAAAGGACAGGCAAGATGCGTAGACTCGTGATGACCCTCGGTTTGTTGGCCCTGAGTGGCGGCGCCTTTGCCGCAGGCACCTCGTGCGACACGGTCAAGGCCGATATCGATGCCAAGCTGCAAGCCAAGCACGTGGCGAACTACAGCCTCGAGGTGGTGGACAAGGGCAGTGCCGCGGCATCCGCCAAGGTGGTGGGTAGCTGTGAGGCCGGTAGCAAGGACATCGTCTACCAGCGCCGCTAGTGCCTGGTCGAAGGCGCCGCCGCCCAGCGGTGCTCTTCGTCAGCCGATGAAACGCCCGCTACCTTCAGGTCGCGGGCGTTTTCTTTGCAGAGATCCGTGTTCAGAGATCCGTCGCGGGCCCGAAGAACTCGTGGCGGATCTGCCCTGCCGGCACCCCCAGTTCGAGCAGATCGCGGCGCACCTGGGCCATGAAGGGCTGCGGGCCCAGGACATAGGCGTCCAGGTCAGGCTCCTTGGGCAGCCAGCGCTGCAGGCGCAGCAGATCCAGGCGTGACACCAGGGCTTCGCCGGCCAGCGGCTGGCTGTAGCAGAAATACAGCTGCAGTTGCGGATGATGGGCGGCCAGCTCTTCCAGCCAGTGAGCGAAGGCCTGCACCCCCGGATGGCGCGTGCAGTGGATGACCTGGATCGGCCGCCCGCTGGGCAGCGCCGCCGAGACCATCGGCAGCAGGGGCGTGATACCGACGCCGCCGGCGATCAGCAGCAGCGGCTTGGTCGACTCCTGCAGGACGAACTCCCCGGCTGGTGCGAAGACCTGCAGCACAGTGCCTTCATGGGCCTCGCTGTGCAGGAAGCGCGAGACCACGCCACCTGGCTGGTGCTTGACGCTGATTCGATAGCCCTGACCGCTGCTGGCCGCCGAGATCGAATAGTTGCGGCGGTATTCGACGCCCTCCAGGGCGATGCTCAGCCCCAGGTACTGGCCGGGTTGGGCAATGCTGGTCGCCAAGCCGTCCACCGGTTCCAGGTAGAAGGAGCTGATCTCCTCGCTTTCCGGTTCGATCCGCGCGATGCGGAACGGCCGGCCGCCGCGCCAGCCACCGGTGGCCTCGGCCTGGGCGGCGTATTTCCGCTCCTCGGCCCCGATCAGGATATTGGCCAGCTGGCCATAGGCAGCGGCCCAGGCATCGATCACCGCGTCGGTGGCGACGTCGGCCCCCAGCACCTCGCGGATACTCTGCAGCAGGGCGATACCTACCAGCGGATAGTGATCCGGCTGGACCTGCAGCGAGACATGCTTGTTGACGATCTGCTCGACCAGCGGCCCCAGGGTATCCAGTCGCTCGATGTTCCGGGCATACATCAGGACCGCCCGCGCCAGCGCCCGGGCTTGGGCACCGCTGGTCTGGTGGGCGTCATTGAACAACGGGCGGATCTCGGGATTGTGGCCGAGCAGCTTGTCGTAGAAATGTCGGGTCAGGTCCTCACCGCCCGTTTCCAGCAGCGGGATGGTGGCCTTGATGATGGCTCTTTGGTCGGATGACAGCATGGCAGGAATCTCCAAACAGGACTGCGCTGCTCTTTTCATGAGTCATGCCAGGTGAAAAGTCGCGCCAATACAGGCTTTTACCTGGGTGCCAGGTCATAATGACCAGGTCCCCGTGACTCCCCGAGGTCAAATTGACTATCCCTACCCTGCTCGAAGTGATGATCCCGCTGGTCGCCGATCTGGCCCGCGACCTGCCCGATCAGCAGCGCTATGCCACCTTGCTGGCGGCGCTGCGCAAGATCCTGCCCTTCGATGCCGTAGCCCTGCTGCGCCTGGAAGGCGAGGTACTGGTCCCCCTGGCGGTACATGGCCTCAATGCCGATACCCTGGGCCGACGCTTCAAGGTCGCCGAGCATCCGCGCCTGGCGTTGCTGCTGGCGAGTCGCACCCCTACCCGCTTCGCCGCCGACTGCGACCTGCCCGATCCCTATGACGGCCTGGTGGAAGGCCTGCATGGGCAACTGGTGGTCCATGACTGCCTGGGCTGTCCGCTCTATGTGCAGGACCAGCTCTGGGGTCTGCTGACCCTGGATTCGCTGCAGGCGCAGAACGCCCAGCCCCAGGATCTCACCACCCTCGCCGCCTTCGCCGGCCTGGCGGCGGCCACCGTGGCGGCCGCCGAGCGTATCCGTCAGCTCTCCGCGCGCCTGGTCAGCGAGCACGAACTGGCCCTGGCCTACCAGCAATCGGTGGGGCACCAGCGACCCCGGGAACTGATCGGCCAGAGTCCGGCCAGCCAGCGCCTGCGCCAGGAGATCGAGACGGTGGCGGCCAGCGACCTGACGGTACTCATCACCGGCGAGACCGGCGTTGGCAAGGAGCTGGTGGCCGAGGCGGTCCACGCCCGCTCGCGGCGTCAACAGCGGCCGCTGATCAGCCTCAATTGCGCGGCCCTGCCCGAGGCCCTGGTGGAAAGCGAGCTGTTCGGCCATGCCCGGGGCGCCTTTTCCGGCGCGGTCAGCGAACGCCGCGGCCGCTTCGAGCTGGCCGATGGCGGCACCCTGTTCCTCGACGAAGTGGGCGAGTTGTCTCTCGCCGCCCAGGCCAAGCTGCTGCGGGTGCTGCAGAGCGGTCAGCTGCAACGCCTGGGCACGGATCGCGAATTCATCGTCGATGTACGCATCGTGGCGGCGACCAATCGCGACCTGGCCGAGGCGGTGCGCGCCGGGCGCTTCCGCGCCGATCTCTATCACCGCCTGAGCGTCTATCCGCTGCTGGTACCACCGCTGCGCGAGCGTGGCCGCGACGTGCTGCTGCTGGCCGGCTTCTACCTGGAGCAGAATCGCGCGCGCCTGGGGCTGCGCGGCCTGCGGCTGGCCCCGGCGGCGCAGCGGACGCTACTGGCCTACGCCTGGCCGGGCAACGTACGCGAGCTGTCCCACCTGATCAGCCGCGCGGCGCTCAAGGCCAACGCCGAGCGCCCGGAAGTCGGCGGCATCCTGACCCTGGACAACGATCAGCTCGGCCTGCCGGTGGCCACCGCGGCCCTGCCCGTGGCCGACGAGCAGGACAGCGGCACCACCTTGCGCGATGCCACCGACGCCTTCCAGCGCCAGACCATCACCCTGGCCCTGGAACAGCACCAGCAGAACTGGACGCTGACCGCCGCGGCCCTGGGGCTTGACCGCGCCAACCTCGCCCGGCTGGCGAAGCGGCTGGGGCTGAGATGAGGACTTGAAGCCTGTGCAAAGTCTCGCGAGCTGGAGCCAAACCAGGCGCAACGACCAACGGGAGTGACAGCCAACGGCTGGCCCGCAGGGCGAGCGCCAGCGAATCAGATGGCTGAGAAGGCGGATTTTACGAGTGGTAAATGAGCATTGCGTCGGGGCCGCCCAGGCAGGGCTGGCGACCCAGGGCCTTTTCAACGCCGTTTGGCCGACGCGCAGCAGATTTTGCACAGGCTCCTAGAGGCGGAACCGCGCTACCAGTCCGGTAAAGACAGCGGTCACCTGCAGCAGCTCCTTGCTGGCCTGTCGCGTCTGCTGGGCAACCGTCGCGGTCTGGTTCGAGAGTTGCTGGATGTTGTTCAGGTTGCGATCCACTTCGTGCGCCACCTGCGCCTGCTCCTCCGCAGCGCTGGCGATGACCAGATTGCGCTCGTTGATGTCACTCACCATCTGGGTGATTTGTGCCAGCGCCTGATCCGCCAATTGCGCAGCCCCCTGGGTCTCCTGGATCAGCCCCTGGCTGTCGCCCATGGCGCGGACAGCCTGCACGGCGCTCTGCTGCACACCGCCGATCATCCGCTCGATCTCCCCGGTGGACGCCTGGGTCCGGGCGGCCAGGGCCCGGACTTCATCGGCCACCACGGCGAAGCCCCGGCCCTGATCACCGGCCCGGGCCGCCTCGATGGCCGCGTTCAGGGCCAGGAGATTGGTCTGCTCGGCGATGCTACGGATGACGTCCACCACGCTGCCGATGCTGTCCACCTGCCCGGCGAGTTGCTCGACCGTGGCACTGGACGACCCCAGGGCCTGACTCAGGCCGTCGATGGCCCCGACAGCCTCCTGCACCCGAGCCCGCCCGGTCTCGGCACCCTGATTGGCATTGCGCGTGGCTTCGGAGGTGGACACCGCATTGCGGGCGACCTCTTCCACCGCAGTGGTCATCTCGGTCACGGCCGTGGCTGCCTGCTGGATTTCATCATGCTGCCGCTCCAGCCCCTGGACGCTCTCGTCGGTGACGCTATCGAGGCCGCCAGCCGCCGTCGCCAGGCGTTTGGCGGCGCCGGTGATTTCCTGCAGGGTGAGCTTGAGCTGCTCCTGCATGCGCTCCAGCGCCTGCAGCAATTGCCCTGGTTCATCACGGCGGGAACTGCGGATCACCCCGCTCAGATCGCCTTCGGCGATGCGGCGCGCGGTCGTCACGGCGACGCCGATGGGCGCCGTGATGGAGCGGGTGATCAGCAGCCCCAGACCGATCGCCACGACGAAGGCGATGCCGATCCCGGTATAGAGCTCGGACTTGACGCTGTCGGCGGTGATGGCCGCCTGCTCGGCACCGGCACCGATCTGCTGGTTCTTGAGCGCGCTCAGCTTGTCGAAGGTGTCCATCACTTGCAGATAGAGGGGAAAGAACTCGTCACGCAAGATGTCGGGCACCCCCGCCAGGTCGTTCGCGGCCAGTGCCGCGAGGACCTTCGCCGAACTGGCCTGGTAGGCCGACCACTGGGCTTCGAGCGGTGCACCCAGCGCGCGCTCGTCCGCCTGCAGCGGCAGGGCGCGATAGCTGGCGATGGTCTGTTCGCTGGTCCGCCGGTAGCTCTCCAGCTCGGTCAAGGTCTCCGCGATCTCGCTCTTGGGCGCTCCGCCGAAGGTCATCGACAGCACCACGTAGACGTCGCGGTTGTGGGAAATGGCCGCGGCCTTGGCCTCGGCGACCTTGGCATAGGACATCAGGTCGTGGGCGAACACCTGCTGCAGGCTATTGGACAGCCGCGTAGTCCCCAGACTACCCAACCCCCCGATGATCAGGGTGATGAGCGCACAACTGACGAAGGCGATCTGTAGCTTCAGCCCCAACCGCAGATGGGAAAACCATTCCATGGGAAAGCCTCGCGACCGCCCGAGCGGCAAGGGAGATGAAAGCTCGATGGTTAATCTTGCCTATTAGTTAACACCTTTAATTAGGAACCGATTCGTCTCCCAGCTCAAGCCGGTTCGCCACCCAAATGCCTACGTCCATCGGCTTGTCCTAGAGCGCTTGGCATGGATTTTCAGGCCACGGCGAACCTTGCATGGCAGCCGTCACCGGTCGAAGGCCATCATCAGAGGACGCCCTGGACCGCCGCCAGGCCCGGCTGGCCGTCGCGGGTGGTCACGCCCTGCAGCCAGGGCTCCAGCACCTGGGGATGGGCCTGGAGCCAGGCCTTGGCCGCCGCCGGATAGCTGCCGCCCTTGTCCCGCGCGGCGCTCATGATGGCGTTTTCCATGTCGAGGATGAACTTCATGTTGGTCAGCAACCGCGCCGGGTTGGGACACTGCTCGGCATAGCCCTTGCGGGTCAGGGTATTCACCGTGCCGGCGGTACCGAAGTATTTCTCGCCACCGCTGAGGTACCTGATCGGGTAGTCGACGTTCATGGGATGGGGTGTCCAGCCGAGGAACACGATCCACTTGTCACGCTTCACCGCCCGCCCCACCTGGGACAGCATGGCCTGTTCGCTGGATTCCACCAGCTGCCAGCCGCCCAGGCCGTATTCATCGCCCTGGATGATCTTCTGCAGGGACTGGTTGGCCGGGGCGCCGGCGCCGATGCCGTAGATCTTCTTGTCGAACTGGTCGGCGTTCTTGGCGAGGTCGGCGAAGGTCTTCACCCCGGCCTCCCAGACGTAGGTGGGCACCGCCAGGGTGAACTCGGTACCGCTGAGGTTCCGCGCCAGCTCGGTCACCTGGCCGCTCTTCACGAACTGGTCGTAGTGCGCCTGCTGCGCGGGCATCCAGTTGCCGAGGAAGGCGTCCACCTGGCCGTTGGCCAGGCCGCCATAGATGATGGGGACGGCCAGGGTCTCGACCTTGCTGCCATAGCCCAGGGCTTGCAGCACCACTCCGGTAAGGGCGTTGGTGGCGGCGATGTCGCTCCAGCCCGGATCGGCCAGGCGAACCGTTCCGCAGGTCTGGTCCTCGGCCTGGGCCGACAGGCTGACCAGGGCCAGCGTGAAGGTAGCGATGATTCCGTGTTTCATGGCCGTGCTCCAGTTAGCGGTTCAAGGTTGAGGGTAGCGGGCGCGACGCTCCAGGTCGTCGAGATCGATGTGGTTGCGCATGTATTGCTGGCTGGCATCGACGAAGGGCTGGTGGTCCCAGCTGGTCCGCGCGCCCTGCGCCAGGGCCGTCGCGACGAAGCGGCGCCGCCGCTGGCTGGCCAGCACCTCCTCGTGCAGGCGCGGCAGATCCCAGCGCTGGCGGACTTCCTGCTGGAAGCTGGCGAGCAGCTCGGCGTAGTCGGCGCTGCCGGCCAGGGTCTCCTGCTCCAGTGGATCGTTCTGCAGGTCGAACAGCAGCGGCGGGTCCAGTTCGCAGTGGATGTACTTGTAGGCACCGCGACGGATCATCAGCAGCGGACTCACGGTGCCCTCGGCCAGGTATTCGCCGATGACCTCGTCGTGCCCGCCGCGTCCTTCCAGGTGCGGCAGCAGCGAGCGCCCGTCCAGTGGCAGGTCCTCGGGCAGGCTACCGCCGGCCAGCTCGACGAAGGTCGGCAGCAGATCCATCGTCGACACCGAAGCCGACACCCGCGCCGGGGCGAAGCGCGTCGGGGCATGGATCAACAAGGGCACCCGCGCGGCCATCTCGAACCAGTGCATCTTGTACCAGAGCCCACGCTCCCCGAGCATGTCGCCATGGTCGCCGGAGAAGACGATCACGGTGTCCTCGGCGAGGCCGCACTCCTCCAGGGTCTTGAGCAGGTGGCCGACCTGGGCGTCGACGTAGCTGCAGGCCCCGTAGTAGGCCTGGCGGGCGTCGCGGATCTTGGCCGCGGGCAGGGGCTTGTCCCAGAGGTCGATCACCTTGAGCAGTCGCTGGCTGTGGGGGTCCTGCTCGGCCTGGGGAATGGCATCGTCGGGCAGGGGGATGTCGACCCCTGCGTACAGATCCCAGAACTCCCGCGGGATGGTGTAGGGATCGTGGGGATGGGTCAGGGACACGGTCAGGCAGAACGGCTGGTCATCGCCGCGACGCACGTGATCGTAGAGGTACTGGCGCGCCTTGAAGACCACCTCCTCGTCGAAGTCCAGCTGGTTGGTACGCACGCAGGGTCCGGCCTGCAGCACCGAGGACATGTTGTGGTACCAGCTCGGGCGCACGTCCGGTGCGTCCCAGTTCACCGCCCAGCCGTAGTCGGCGGGATAGATGTCGCTGGTCAGGCGCTCCTCGTAGCCGTGCAACTGATCCGGGCCGCAGAAGTGCATCTTGCCCGACAGCGCGGTGCGATAGCCAAGGCCGCGCAAGTGATGGGCATAGGTGGGAATGTCGGCGGCGAAATCGGCGGCGTTGTCGTAGGCGCCGATCTTCGACGGCAACTGGCCGCTTACCAGGGTGAAGCGCGAGGGGGCGCATAGCGGGCTGTTGCAATAGGCCGAATCGAACACCACGGCGCGCTCGGCCAGGCGCTGCAGATTCGGCAGCTTGATCGGCGAGTCGGCGTCGTACAGCGGCAGAATGGGCGCCGCCATCTGGTCGGCCATGAGGAAGAGGATGTTCATCGGCTTGGACAAGAGCGCCTCCGCTAGGATCAGGGTTGCTTATGGACGGCCCATCATCCGACGCTGAAAAATCGGCGTGAAGGCCATCCGCGATGATGTTTCGGATAAGCTAGGCTTATGTCAGATCGCCATGGGAACACTCTCTTGGACGCCACCACCCCTGCCGACCGCCCTGCCCTAGCGCTGGACAGCTTGCGCACCTTCGAGGTGGTGGCGCGCCGTTTGAGCTTTACAGCGGCAGCGGGCGAGCTGGGTACCACTCAGCCGGCCATCAGCCAGCAGATCAAGCGCCTGGAAGCCCAGTTGCAGGTGCGCCTGTTCGACCGGGTGCACCGCGGCATCCTGCTCACCGAGGCCGGTCGGCTGCTGCAGGAATACGTCGAGGCAGGCCTCGCCACCCTGGACGAGGGTGTGCGCCAGGTCACCGCCCGTCCCGCTCACGAGATCCTGCGGGTGGCCACCGACTTCGCCTTCGCTTCCTACTGGCTGCTACCGCGTCTGCCGCGCTTCCATGCCCGCCATCCGGCGCTGGACGTGAGCCTGGTCACCAGCGACCGCGTCCCCCTGCCCGGCCCGGAAATCGACATCACCCTGGGCTTCGGCGACGGTCGCTTCAAGCATGGCGAGGCCTGGCCGCTGTTTCGCGAGGAAGTCTTCCCGGTATGCAGTCCGCGATTGCTCCAGGGCCGGCAGCCGCCGCTGCCCGCTACGGAACTGGGCCACTGGCCGCTGCTGCACCTCAAGGCGGCCCCCAACAGCCGCTGGTACGACTGGAAGACCCTGTTGCCGGCGCTGGACCTGGCGCCCCTGCCCGCCACGCCATCCGGTGCGGTGCTGAGCTTCGACAACTATACCCTGGTGGTCCAGGCCGCCATCGCCGGCCAGGGCCTGGCGATCGGCTGGCGCCACCTGGTGGACGACCTGCTGCAGCAGGAACTGCTCTGTCGCCCCTGCGCCGGGATGGCCACGTCACGCTACGGCTATTACGCCATCCTGCCCGAGCGCAAGCGGCGCCAACGATTGGTGCAGCGCTTTCTCGACTGGCTGCTGGAAGAGCTGGAGACCCCGCGCGAGTCGTTGGCCGGCGCACGGCTGGCGACCTGAGTGGTACTCAGCGCTCGTAGACTTCCAGCGGCAGGTCGTCGGGGTCGGCAAAGAAGGTGAATCTCTTGCCGGTCAGCTCGTCGGTGCGGATCGGCTCGGTGACCACGCCATGGCCCTGCAGGTGGGCGATGGTGGCATCCAGGTCGGCCACGGCGAAGGCCAGGTGGCGCAGCCCCTGGGCCTCCGGGCGCGAGGGCCTGGGCGGCGCATCGGGAAAGGAGAACAGCTCCAGCTGGGCATGCTCGCCCACCGCCAGGTCCAGCTTCCAGGAGCGCCGGGCTTCGCGATAGGTCTCGGCGATCACCGGCAGGCCGAGGATCTCGGTGTAGAAGCGCCGGGAGCGCTCGTAATCGGCGCAGATCAGCGCCACATGATGCAGACGGTCAAAGGGGGTCATAAGAAGTTGTTCACGATCTCGCGGGCTAGAGCCAAACAAGGCGAAAATGGCTGAAGAAGCGGAGTTTACGTAGGGTAAATGAGCATTCTGACCGGGCTGGCGATCCAGGACATTTTCAACGCAGGTTGGCCGACGCGCAGCAGATCGCGAACAGCTTCTCAGGGTACCGCGACGAATTTGAGGTCGGCCGGCGCCCCGACGTCCAGACTCTGCAATTCGTCGCCGAGCTTGCCGCTGTCGGGATCGCGGGCGAAGACCTTGAGCTGATTGGACTTCTGGTTGGCCACCAGCAGGAAGCGGCCGGACGGATCGATGGCGAACTCTCGCGGCGCCAGGCCGTTGACCGGGTGCCGCTCGACGAAGCTGAGGGTGCCGTCGGGATTCACCGAGAATACTGCCAGCTGGTTGTCGGTGCCGCGGCTGGCCACATAGAGGAAGCGCCCGTCGCCGGACAGGTGCAGCGCACCGGCATCCCGCTCGCCGGTGAATTCCTGGGGCGCCAGGCTGTAGGTCTGCAATTGGCGCAGCATGCCGTCCTGGTGCGCGAAGGCCATCACCTGGCCGGCCAGCTCCAGGGTCAGGTAGGCGTAGCGGCCATCGGCGCTGAACACCAGGTGGCGCGGCCCGCTGCCTTCCGGCACCGGCACGAAGGGCGTCTCGGCGGCCACCAGCGGCCGCTCCGGCTGCTGCGGGACGTAGCGATAGACGAAGACCTTGTCGGCACCCAGGTCGGGAGCGAAGACGAAGCGCCCATCCGGAGTGGTCACCGCCGCGTGCACATGGCTGGACTGCTGGCGGGCATGCTGCTCGCTGGGCTGGTGGAATTCGATCTGCGCCACCGGACTGAGCACGCCGCCGTCCTGGATCGGCAGCACCGCCAGGGAGCCTTCCGGCAGGCTGGAGTAGTTGGCCACGAAGAGGTACTTGCCGTCGTTGCTCAGGCTGGAATGGGTCGGCTCGTCGCCCAGGCTCTTCACCTGGCTGACCTGCTGCAACCGGCCATTGCCCGGCTCGAAGCGATAGGAGGTGACCCGGCCGATGGTGTCGCCGGTCGAGCCGCGACCATTCTCATTGACCGCGAACAGGGTGCGACCGTCCCGCGACAGGGTGAGGAAAGAGGGATTGGACGCCTTGACGATACGCAGCGGGCCGTCGATCTGGCCGTTGCGGCTGTTGAAGCGATAGACGTACAGCCCCTGACTGCCGCCGCCGGTGTAGCTGCCGACCAGCAGGTTGAACAGGCCGGGTTCGGCGCGGGCGGACGTCCCTTGCCCGATGAGCAAGGCGAACAGGGCCAGCGGCAGCAGACGGGGCAGGGTTCTCATGGGACATCCTTGACGAGCGATTGGCGTTGAGACCGATGGAAGAGGGTCCGGTTTCGTGCCCAGCCAGGCGGCTGGCCGGATACGCGCGGGCGCCATTCTACTGAAAACCACGCTGGCACTGTGCCAGGGAGGTTTCCGTACATGTCCCGAGCCGGGCCGCCGACAGCCATCGATCGCCCAGGCCAACGCGGGACGCCCAAGGCAGAGCGGTTTTCCGCCCGTCGGCCCGATCGGCTTCCTCAGCCTTTTTCGCCTCGCCTAACCTTCGCTCGGCGACTTTTCGTACAGAACCTAGTCCAGCACGCCCTGCAGAATGGCATAGACCAGGCCGGTGCCAACGGCGATCAGTACCACGTCGGTACCCAGCTGCCGCCATTGGTAGCCGGGATAGTCCGGCAGCTGCCTGACGATGCCGGGCGGCAAGGGCCGGCCATAGCCCGGCGGTAGCGGACGCCCCCCGCTCCAGGCGCAGCCCCGGCGGCAGCTCGCCGCCCGGGCCGATCTGGCCGCGCAGTGCCCGGATACGTTCTCGGGCTGGACCCAGATCACCGGGACCACCCGCCGCCGGACCGGCACCGGGTCGTTCCGGTGGACGCTGATCGGGGCCATGACCCTGGCCATGGCCAGGTGGCTTGCCCGCGTCCTGCCACGCCGACCCGTGCGGACCATGATCGTCGGGCCCACCCGGACCGCCGCCCGGAGGAGCCGCCAGGGCCAGGTTGCTGAACAGGCAGAGCGTCGCGATGGACAGCAGCGTACGCATGGCGTCTCCTCGAGCGATGATCGAAGCGATTCGGGTATGCGTTGGATCGCGAATCGTACCGAAGACTCCCGAGTCATTTCCGGACCTCAGGCCTGTGGATAAATCCGGGATAAAATCGGTATAAGTCGCCGGAAAAAATCGAATCTCGTCCGATAACTACAAAAAAATCCTTTTATATCAATAAATTAAAAAGATGATCGGCTGGCTATCGAATTACGCTTTTGTGGATAACCTTTAGGACCCCCTCCCCTGGGCAGCATTTTCCAGACCTCCACCAAGGCTCCAATAGACGAAACTCGACCCGCGAAGACATAAAAAACCGCGCCAGCTGTTTCGCCCGGCGCGGTCTTCTGCAGCTGATCCCCGACTAGTCCGGCTTCTTCAGCTTGGGATTGGGAAAGAACTGCACGGCCTGGACCTTGGGATCGGGCTTCTTGGGCTTGAGCGCACTGATGTTGACCCGCGTCGGCAATTCCTTGGGGACGGAATTGCCGCGCTCGTCCAGGGTGTCGCTGTAGCCGCAGGACAGGCACTCACGGTGGGGCGTGCCCTCCTGGGTCCACATCTTCAGGGTGTCCTGCGCCTGGCACGCCGGGCACACGGCCCCGGCGATGAACCTCTTGCGGATCGGCTCGCTCACGCCGCCTCCTCGCTCAGCCCGGAATGGCGGAGCAGGGCGTCGATGCTGGGCTCGCGACCGCGGAAGTCGACGAACAGCACCATGGGTGCCTGGGAGCCGCCACGAGCCAGGATGGCCTCGCGGAAGGCCCGCCCGGTTTGCGGGTTGAAGACACCTTCTTCCTCGAACTTGGCGAAGGCATCGGCGGAGAGCACCTCGGCCCACTTGTAGCTGTAGTAGCCCGCCGCGTAACCGCCGGCGAAGATGTGGGCGAAGCTGTTGGGGAAGCGATTGTAGGCCGGCGGGCGGACCACCGAAATCTCGTCGCGGATGCCTTCCAGCACGTCACGCACGCTGCGACCATCGCCATGGGTAGCGTGCAGCTCGAAGTCGAACAGCGAGAATTCCAGCTGGCGCAACATCATCAGGCCGGACTGGAAGTTCTTCGCCGCCAGCATCTTGTCGAGCAGCTCCTGGGGCAATGGCTCGCCGGTTTCGTAGTGGCCGGAAATCAGCGCCAGGCCCTCGGGCTCCCAGCACCAGTTTTCCATGAACTGGCTGGGCAGCTCCACCGCATCCCAGGCCACGCCGTTGATGCCGGAGACGCTGGCATGCTCGACGCGGGTCAGCAGGTGGTGCAGGCCATGGCCGAATTCGTGGAAGAGGGTGGTCACCTCGTCATGGGTGAGCAGCGCCGGCTTGCCGGGGCTGGCCGGGGTGAAGTTGCACACCAGGTAGGCCACCGGATCGATCAGCCGGCCCTGGGCATCGCGACGCTTGTCGCGGGCACCGTCCATCCAGGCACCGCCGCGCTTGTTGGCGCGGGCATAGAGATCGAAGTAGAAGCGACCGATGGAAGTGCCGTTTTCCTTGATCTCGAACAGCCGTACGTCGGGGTGCCACTTCTCGAAGTCGCGCAGCTCGGCGATCTCGATGCCATAGAGCTTCTGCACCGTGGCGAAGAGACCCGAGAGCACCTTGTCCACCGGGAACCAGGCACGGACCTCCTCCTGGGACAGCGAATAGCGCTGCTGGCGCAGCTTCTCGGCGAAATAGCCGGTGTCCCAGCTCTGCAGATCCTGCACACCCTGTTCGGCGGCGAAGGCGCGCAGTTCTTCCAGGTCGCGCTGGGCGAAGGGCTTGGAGCGCACGGCGAGATCACGCAGGAAGCCCAGCACCTGGTCGCTGCTCTCGGCCATCTTGGTGGCCAGGGACAGCTCGGCGTAGTTGGCATAGCCCAGCAGGCGGGCCAGTTCCTGGCGCAGGTCGAGCAGTTCTTCCATCACCGGGCCGTTGTCGAACTCACCGGCATTGGGACCCATCTCGGAAGCGCGGGTGGCATAGGCGGCGTAGACCTCTTCGCGCAGGGCGCGGTCGTCGGCATAGGTCATCACCGCGTAGTAGCTGGGGAATTCCAGGGTCACCAGCCAGCCGTCCAGCTCCTTGGCCTGGGCCGCGGCGGCCAGCTGGGCCTTGGCCGATTCGGGCAGGCCGGCCAGGGCCGCGTCGTCGGTGAGGTGCTTGGTCCAGGCCTGGGTGGCATCGAGCAGCTGGTTGGAGAACCTGCTGCCCAGCTCGGACTTGCGCGCCTGGATGGCGGCGTAGCGCTGCTGATCGGCCGGCGGCAGGTCGATGCCGGACAGCCGGAAGTCGCGCAGGGCGTGCTCCAGGGTGGTCTTCTGGCCGACGTCGAAGCCCTTGGCTTCCTCGCTCTCGGCCAGGCGGCTGTAGGCCTGGAAGAGGTCCTTGTTCTGGCCGATCTCGGTGGAGTAGGCCGACAGCTTGGGCAGGCAGGCCTCGTAGGCGGCGCGCAGCTCGGCGCTGTTGCATACGGCATTGAGGTGCCCGATGGGGCTCCAGGCCTGGCCCAGCCGATCGTTCAACTCGTCCATCGCCAGCACCAGGCCGGCCCAGGTGGGGTGCTCCTTCTGGGTCTCCAGCAGCTTGGCCAGGGTAGCGCGGTTCTCGGCCAGGATGGTGTCGATGGCCGGCTCGACGTGCTCGGGCTTGATGGCGGAAAAGGGCGGCAGGTCGTAGGACTGAAGCAGCGGATTGCTGGCGCTCACGGCGTTCCCCTCGGGGCGATGGCTTTGACAGGTATATATGGAGCCCATCCTAATAGGTCTCAAGACCCTTCCGACGAGAAAAGGTATCTATCGTGACCATAAGGACCTTCCAGGGTAAGACCCCGCAACTGGGCGAACGCGCCTTCGTCGACGCCACCGCCGTGGTGATCGGCGATGTGGAGCTCGGCGCAGACAGTTCGATATGGCCGCTGACGGTGATCCGCGGCGACATGCACCTCATCCGCATCGGCGCTCGTACCAGCATCCAGGACGGCAGCGTGCTGCACATCACCCACGCCGGCCCCTTCAATCCGGACGGCTATCCCTTGCTGATCGGCACCGACGTCACCGTTGGCCACCAGGTGACCCTGCACGGCTGCACCATCGGCGACCGGGTACTGGTGGGCATGGGCAGCATCGTCATGGACGGCGCGGTGGTGGAGGATGACGTGGTGATCGGCGCCGGCAGCCTGGTCCCGCCGGGCAAGCGGCTGGCAGGGGGGCATCTCTACGTCGGCCGCCCGGTCAAGCAGATCCGCCCGCTGGAAGACAAGGAACGCGCCTTCTTCACCTACAGCGCCGGCAACTACGTGAAGCTCAAGGACCAGCATCTGGCCGAGGGGTATGGGGAGGAGGGGGCTTAGCGCGGACGCCTAGGTGTCCGCGTTCGTTGGCTTCGGAGACAGAGTCGCCTCAGCCCACAGCGCGAGCGCCTGATCGCGGCCATGGGCCGCTCCTACAGGCTCCGACGCAACTGTAGGAGCGGCCCGTGGCCGCGATTGAAGTCCCGTTGTAGCGAGGAACTGTCACGGCCGCCGACACCGCCAGACCCGAATCTCACCCCAGCTGCCGCCGCAACTCCGCCAGCACCGGGGCGCTATCGGGGCGCACACCGCGCCAGAGTTCGAAGGCCTCGGCAGCCTGCTCCACCAGCATGCCCAGGCCATCCAGGCTATGGAAGGCGCCTTCGTCCAGGGCCCAGCGGTTGAAGGGGGTGAGGTCCTTGCCGTACATCATGTCGTAGGTCACCGTCTGCGGACCGATCACCGCTTCCGACAGCGGCGGACGCCCCCCGCCGAGGCTGGCCGAGGTGCCGTTGATGATGACGTCGAAGGGCTCGCGCAGGGTGGAGAAGGCCGCCACCTCGATGACGCCCAGTTCGACGAACTCTCGCGCCAGCTGTACCGCCTTGAGCTCGGTGCGATTGGCCAGCACCAGTTGCCCCGGCTTACAGGCCAGCAGGGGCTCCAGCACCCCGCGCACGGCACCACCGGCGCCGAGCACCAGGACGCGCCGGCCTTCCAGCTGCAGGCCGGCATTGACGGTGAGATCCCGCACCAGGCCGGCGCCGTCGGTGTTGTCGCCCAACAGGCGGCCATCCACCAGGCGCTTCAGGGTGTTCACCGCCCCGGCGCGGCGCGCGCGGGGGGTGAGTTCGTCGCACAGGCGGTAGGCCTCTTCCTTGAAGGGCACCGTGACGTTGGCCCCCAGACCGCTCTGGAAGAAGCTGCGCGCGCTTTCGGCGAAGCCGTCCAGCGGCGCCAGCAGCGGGCCGTAGTGCAGCCGCTGGCCGGTCTGGTCGGCGAACAGGCTGTGGATCAGCGGCGACTTGCTGTGGGCGATGGGATTGCCGAAGACGGCGTAGCGATCCATGAGGACTATCCTGCGGGCGTGGGGGCGAGGGCGAGCCAATCGCGGTCGGTGAGGAAGAAATCGGTCAGCCGCGCCTCGGGCGAACCGGGCGCGGGCTTCCAGTCGTAGCCCCAGCGCACCTCGGGCGGCAGTGACATGAGGATGGACTCGGTACGCCCGCCGGATTGCAGGCCGAACAGGGTGCCACGGTCGTAGACCAGGTTGAATTCGACGTAGCGCCCGCGACGATAGGCCTGGAACTCCCGCTCGGCCTGGCCATAGGACTGGTCGCGGCGGCGCTGGACGATGGGCAGGTAAGCCTCGACGAAGGCATCGCCGATGGCGCGCTGGAAGGCGAAGCAGGTGGCGAAGTCCCAGTCGTTCAGATCGTCGAAGAACAGACCGCCGATGCCGCGCGGTTCGCCCCGGTGCTTGAGGTGGAAATAGCGGTCGCACCATGCCTTGTAGCGCGGATAGACGTCGGTGCCGAAGGGCGCGCAGGCGTCATGGCAGACCTGGTGCCAGTGCACGCAGTCGGCCTCGTCGCCATAGTAGGGCGTCAGGTCGAGACCGCCGCCGAACCACCAGACCGGCGCCTCGCCGGGCTTCTCGGCGAGAAAGAAGCGCACGTTGGCGTGGGCGGTAGGGATATGGGGATTGCGCGGGTGCATGACCAGGGAGACGCCCATGGCCTCGAAGCTGCGCCCGGCCAGTTCCGGCCGATGGGCACTGGCGGAAGGGGGCAGGCTGTCGCCATGCACGTGGGAGAAATTCACGCCGCCCTTTTCCAGCACGGCGCCCTCGGCGATCACCCGGGTACGACCGCCACCACCGGTCGGCCGGGTCCAGGCGTCTTCGACGAAACGCGCCGCGCCATCCTCGGCTTCCAGTGCGGCGCAGATGCGCTCCTGCAGGTCGAGCAGATAGGCCTTGACGGCCTCCAGGGACGGATTCATCGCAAGCATTTTCCACAACGGCGGGGAGGGCAGAGCATAACATCCGTATCCGACCGGTTGACGTGGCCCCCGGTTGCGGCTTGGATGAAGGATCACTCTAACAAGGAGAGAGGCAGCATGGCCCAGCGCATCCAGTTCAGCCGCACCGGTGGTCCCGAAGTACTCGAACTCGTGGATTTCGCACCCGCCGCACCCGGCCCCGACGAGGTGCGCGTGCGCAACCACGCCATCGGCCTCAATTTCATCGAGACCTACTACCGCAGCGGCCTCTATCCGCCACCCTCGCTACCGTCGGGCCTGGGTACCGAGGGCGCCGGGGTGGTGGAGGCGGTGGGCAGCGCCGTCAGCCGCTTCAAGGCCGGCGACCGCGTGGCCTACGCCACCGGGCCGCTGGGTGCCTATGGCGAGGTCCATGTGCTGCCCGAGCGCCATCTGGTGCACCTGCCGGAGGCGGTGTCCTTCGAGCAGGGCGCCGCGGTCATGCTCAAGGGGCTGACCGTGCAGTATCTGTTGCGCCAGACCTATCCGCTGCAGGCCGGCGACACCGTGCTGTTCCACGCCGCGGCCGGCGGCGTCGGCTCCCTGGCCTGCCAGTGGGCCAAGGCCCTGGGCGTACGCCTGATCGGCACCGCCGGCTCACCGGAGAAGCTGGAGAAGGCCAAGGCGCTGGGGGCCTGGGCGGTGATCGACTATCGAAAGGAAGACGTCCCGGCGCGGGTCCGCGAACTGACCGACGGGGCCAAGGTGCCGGTGGTCTACGACGGCGTCGGCAAGGATACCTGGGAGATGTCGCTAGACTGCCTGGCGCCGCGCGGCCTGCTGGTCAGCTTCGGCAACGCCTCGGGCGCGGTCACCGGAGTCAACCTGGGCATCCTCTCGCAGAAGGGCTCGCTCTACGTCACCCGGCCGACCCTGGCCACCTACGCTGCCTCGCCCGAAGCCCTGCAGGACATGGCCGACCAGCTGTTCGAGCTGATCACCGACGGCCGCATCCAGGTGGACATCGGCCGGCGCTATCCGCTGGCCGAGGTGCAGGAGGCGCACCGGGCGCTATCCGGTCGGGAGACCAGCGGCTCGACCATCCTCCTGCCCTGACCGCCTAGCTGGCCGTCATCGGCGAATCCATCCCGGGGAAATCGTGACGGCCATTAAGTTTCCGCGAGCAAAGCGGCACGTCAGGGGTAAACATCGGTCTATCTCGGACAGTCGAGTCGCTTCGAACTCGACGCCTTGCCATGACTCGGCCGGATCGCTGCTCTTGCCATGCCTACTTCCAGCCCCATCGCCAGCCTGCTCGACACCGCCACGGACACGGCGCTGATCACCCTGACCGCCGAGGGCCGGATCGCGCAGTGGTGTCCGGAGGTCGCCCGGCTGCTCGGCTGGACGGCCGAGGACAAGCTCGGTGAGGCCATCGCCGGCCTGCTGGTGCCGGAGCCGCCCGCCGATCAGTGGCTGGCGCTGCTGGAGCGCTGCCAGGCCCAGGGCCTGCGCCATCGCGACGGCCAACGGGTTCGTCTCGACCTGCACCTGGTGCCCCTGCGGCGGGCCAGCGTCACCGTGGGCTGGCTACTGCACGTCTGGCAGGCGCCGCCGAGCCGGAGCCGCTTCGCCACCTGGCGGGGCGCCGAACGGGATCTGCCGCAACGTCTGCGGGCATTGGGCGAGTGGTCGCGCCGGCTCAGCGGCGCCCCGGACCTGGCCGCCCTGCGCCTCTGTGCCACCCAGGCGCTGCGCGAGCTGGCCAACGATCCCCAGGCGCGACTGCTGCTGGGCGCCGAGGTCGGGGATCCGCCCCCGAAGGGTCTACGGCTCGCGCTCGGCCCGGCGGCGCAACCCCTGGGCCATCTGCAACTGGGCAGTGCCGCGGTGGACGCCGATACCCGCCTGCTGCTCGACCAGTTGGCCCCGTTGCTCGCCACCCTGATCGAACGCCAGCGCCAGCAGGAACAGGTCCGCCAGCTCGAGCAACGCCTGTCGCTGGAGCAAGGCCTGCTGGCCAGTGTGCTGCAGCAGGCGCCCCTGGGCATCTCCATCACCGAAGCGGGCAGCGAGAAGGCGGTCATGCTCAACGACCGCGTCAGCGTGCTGCTCGGCAAATGCCCGGAAGGGGAGACGCTGGAACAACGCTACCAGGCGGTGGGAGCCCTGCACGACAACGGCCAGCCCTATGCGGTGGACGACTATCCCACCGTACGGGTGCTGCGCAGTGGCCAAGCGGTGCCGCCCGAGTTGATGCGCTATCGCCGCCCGGACGGCAGTATCCGTCTGCTGGAGGTGTCCAGCGCGCCCGTGCGCTCGGCCAGCGGCGAGGTGATCGCCTCGGTCACCCTGTTCGACGACGTCCAGCAGCGGGTCGACGCGGAAAACGCCCTGCGCGAGCACAGCGCGCGCCTGGCCAGCCTGATCAACCAGGCGGCCGTGGGCATCTGCCAGACCGACGCCCATGGCCGCCTGCTGCTGGCCAACCGGCGCTACTGCGAGCTGCTCGGTCGCAACGAGGTCGGGGTGCTGGAGCAAACCTTGCAGGCCCAGACCCATCCCGATGACCGTACCGCCCTCGAACACAGCCTCGACGTGCTGCGCCAGCGCGGCGAGAGCTTCAAGCTGGACCAGCGCTTCGAGCGCCCGGACGGCTCGGTGGTCTGGGTCAGCCTGCACGGCTCGCCCCTGCAATCGGAAGTCGGCCAGCCGCTGACGGTGAGCCTGGTGGTGGTCGACCTCACCCAGCGCAAGCAGGCCGAGGCCGCGCTGCACCTGTCCAACCAGCGCTTCCGTAACGCCGTGGAAGCGGTGCAGGGGGTGGTCTGGACCACCAATGCCAATGGCCACCTCCTGGGTGAGCAACACGCCTGGAGCACCCTCACCGGGCAGAGCTATGCCCAGTACCAGCAGGAAGGCTGGGTCGACGCCGTGCATCCCGACGACGCCCCGCGCACCCTGCGGCGCTGGCGCCTGGCCGTGCAGCAGCAGCTGGATTTCCACGACGAACACCGGCTGCGCTGCCGCGACGGCCAGTGGCGCACCTTCAGCGTCCGTGCCCTGCCGGTGCGCGAAGGCGGGGTGGTGCGCGAATGGGTGGGCGTCCACACCGACGTCAGCGAGATCCGCATGGCCGAGCACCGCCTGCGTCGGCTGGCCGAGTTGCTGGAACAGCGGGTCCACGAGCGCACCGTGGAGCGCGACCGCATGTGGCGGGTGGCCGACGACCTGCTCGGGGTGATCCAGGGCCAGCGCTGGCTGAGTCGCAACCCGGCCTGGGGCCGCGCCCTGGGCTGGGACGACGAGGAACTGCGGCATCAGCCGACCACCGCCCTGGAGCATCCCGAGGATGAGCCGGTGTTCCCCCGGCTGGCTGCCCTGCGTCAGGGCGAGGTGCTCAGCGACCTGCCCGGTCGCCTGCGAACCCGTGACGGTCACTGGCGGCACATGATGTGGAAGGCCACTGCCGATCACGACGGCCGCATCTACATCTTCGGCCGCGACATCACCACCGAGCACGAGGCTTCCCTGGCCCTGCAGAACGCCGAGGCGGCGCTGCGCCAGGCACAGAAGATGGAAGCCATCGGCCATCTCACCGGCGGTATCGCCCACGACTTCAACAACCTGCTCACCGGTATCAGCGGCTCCCTGGAATTGCTCCGGCGGCGCCTGGACCAGGGCCGCCACGACAACCTGCAGCGCTACCTGGACACCGCCGAGCAGTCCGCCACCCGCGCCGCGGCCCTGACCCATCGGCTCCTGGCCTTCGCCCGTCGGCAGACCCTGGACCCGCGTCCGGTGGACGTCAACGCCCTGATCCTGTCCCTGGAAGAACTCTTCCAGCGCACCCTGGGCGAGCGCATCGGCCTGCGCAGCAGCCTCGCGCCCAACCTGCCGCCGGCCCGGACCGACACCAACCAGCTGGAGAACGCCCTGCTGAACCTGGTGATCAATGCTCGCGACGCCATGCCCGAAGGCGGTCGCCTGGCCCTGGAAACCGCCCTCGACCACCTCGACGAGCTGGCCGCCGAGCATGAGCTGCCCGCTGGCGACTATGTGCGCCTGACCATCGCCGACACCGGCAGCGGCATGCCGGCCGAGGTGGTGGATCGGGCCTTCGATCCCTTCTTCACCACCAAGCCCATCGGCCAGGGCACCGGTCTGGGCCTGTCGATGCTCTATGGCTTCATCAAGCAGTCGGGCGGTCACGTCAGCCTGGAGAGCGCACCCGGTGCCGGCACCCGCGTCAATCTCTGGCTGCCCTGCGCCGAGCCAGCCATCCAGGCACCGGCCAACGAACCCCAGGCGGCCATCGCCCAGAGTCGTGGCGAACGCCTGCTGCTGGTGGAAGACGATGTCTCGGTGCGGCTGCTGCTGCGGGAGATGCTCGGCGAGCTGGGCTATCGCGTGCGCACGGCGGCCACCGCCTCGGCGGCGCTGTCACTGGTCGACGGCGACCTGCGCTGTGACCTGCTGATCACCGATGTCGGCCTGCCGGATCTGGATGGCGGCGAACTGGCGGCCCGGCTGCGCGAGCGCTGGCCCAGCCTGCCGGTACTCTTCGTCAGCGGCCACGCCGAGCGCCCGACTCCGAACGGTGAGCCGTCACTGGCCAAGCCATTCCAGATCGATGCCCTGGCGCGGCGGCTGCGCCAGTTGCTGGACTGACCGCTAAGGCCGGAACACCTTGCCCGTGACCAGGTCGCGGATGACGCTGGGATTCTTGCGCCCGCCCAGTTCACCGGTGAGGATGCCGTCCAGGGTGCCCGGGAAGTACTGCTGGACGCGCAGCCGCGAGCGCGCCGCCGGCCGCCCGGCCGGATTGGCCGAGGTGGAGATCAGCGGCCCGGTGAGGGCGCAGAGTTCGCCTACCAGCGGATGCTCGGAGACCCGCAGCGCCACGGTGGCGTGGGCCCCGGTGACCCAGCCGGGCAGGCGGTTGTGATGGGGCACCAGCCAGGTGTTCGGCCCCGGCCAGGTGCTGGCCAGCTTGGCCAGGGATTCCTCCGACAGGTCGTGGAGCAGGAAGTCGAACTGACGGATGTTGTCGGCGACCAGGATCAGGCCCTTCTCCAGCGGCCGCCGCTTGAGCATCAGCAGGCGATGGACCGCGGCCTGGTCCCAGGGATCGCACCCCAGGCCCCAGACGGCCTCGGTGGGATAGGCCAGCACGCCCCCCTCGCGTACGATCCGCGCCGCCTGCCGCACTCGCCAGCTGTTGTGCATCGCCTTGCCTCCGCCAAATCCCTGAAGTCTACCCGAGCGCGGCCGCGATGCCAGTCGTCCGCTCAGAGCCTGTTCAAAATCTCGCGAGCTAGAGCCAAACAAGGCGAAAAGGCCTGAGGAAGCGGAGTTTACGAGTGGTAAATGAGCATTCCGAAGGCCTTTTCAACGCCGTTTGGCCGACGCGCAGCAGACTTTGAACAGGCTCTCAGCCCAGGCGCGTCCAGCTGCCGTGCAAGGCTGCCACCCGGCCTTCCAGCTCCAGCTCGGTCAGGCGTACCAGTACCTCGGGCAGCGGCTGGCCGCTGAGCTGCGCCAGCTCCTCGCTGTTCAGCGGGCCGGCCGCGAGGTGGCGCAGCAGGGGATCGTCCTCCACCGCGGCCGGCGCCATGGTCACCGGCAGGGCTTGCCAGCCGCGCAGGGCGTCGAGGATGTGCTCCACGCTCTCCACCAGTTGCGCACCTTCGCGGATCAGCTGATGACAGCCGCGGGCACCGGGATGATGGATGGAGCCGGGCAGGGCGAACACCTCGCGGCCCTGTTCGGCGGCCAGCCGCGCGGTGATCAAGGAGCCGCTGGAGGGGCTGGCCTCCACCACCAGGGTGCCCAGGCTGAGGCCGCTGATGATGCGGTTGCGCCGGGGAAAATTGGCCGCCTGGGGCGTGCAGTCCAGCGGCAATTCGGAGACCAGCGCGCCGCCGCCGGCCAGCAGCCGCCGCGCCAGGCCCAGGTGTCGCCGCGGATAGAGGTGTTCCAGGCCGGTGCCCAGCACGGCCACGGTGGTACCCGCGGCGTCCAGGGCGCCCTGGTGCGCCGCGCCATCGATGCCCAGCGCCAGCCCACTGGTCACGCAGAAGCCGGCAGCGGCCAGGCTGTGGGCGAAGCGGCGAGCGTTGTCCAGGCCCTGGGCACTGGCCTGACGGCTACCGACCAGGGCCAGCTGGGGTCGCTCCAGCGCGGCGAGGCGTCCCGCGACGAACAGCAGCGGTGGCGGATCGGCGATTTCGGCGAGCAGGGCTGGATAGCCGTCCGTTCCCAGGCAGAGCAGATGGCGCTCGGGCGCCTCGAGCCAGGCCAGGGCGCGGGCGGCGCGTTCACGGGTTTCGGCACTGCGGCGGGCGTCGGCGGCCACCGCCGGCAGGCCTAGGGCACGCCAGGCGGATGCCGGGGCGCTGAGGGCCGCGGCGGCGCTGCCGAAGGCGTCCAGCAGCAGGCGCTGGCGCACGGCGCCGATTTCCGGCAGGGCATGCAGACGGAGCCGAGCTTCCTGCTCGGCGGGAGAGAGGCTGGCCATGGGATCGTCCTTGAAGGTCGGCGGTCGCCCTCCTGGCGACCGGGGTAGTGATGTTAGGGGTTGCGCACCTTATCCATCAGCTCCAGCTGGCGGGTGGCGGTCAGGATCAGGCCGTAGCTGATCTTGTCGTAGGTGCGGAACACCATGAGCAGACCGGCGCGCTCGTCGGGGATCTTCACCGACTCGCCGGTGATGCGATCACGTACCGTCTCGCCGGTCTTGTACACCGCCAGCACGTTGCCTTCGGTGAGGCCGTCGCGGGCCCCCTTGTTGAGGGTCACCACATCGAACTGGCCGACCTGGGTGACACCGCGGGGCACGTCGAGGATCAGCCCGGCGATGTCGCGCGCCGGGGCACTGGGCATGAAGGTGGAGTTCACCAGCCGCTCCTCGGTGGGGAACAGCCGGTCGCCGAGGCGCACCTCCTGATTGGTGCGCGTCAGCCTGAGGGTACTGATGTCACCCTCCTGGGCGACCAGGTCGGCGCTGCCGATGAAGTCGCCGTTGATGCCGAGGAAGGCGCCGGTCTTGGGATCGACGTAGGTCTTGCCCTGACGGTAGATGCCGAAGGCCGAGACATCCGGCTGCAGCTTGCCGCGCACATAGATGCGATCGCCAGCGCCACTCACCACGCGCTCGGCGTTGCCGGCCACCACATAGGGCGCCGTCTGGAACTGTTCCGCCGCATCGAAGGCGCGGTTCTGCAGCAGGAAGCTGTTCACCGCTTCCAGCGGAATGGTCGGGATGGCTTCGGCGATGGGCGTGCTGCGCACCGTGGGCGACAGCTTGACCGTGCCGCGCGAGGCTCCGCGGTTGAGCTGCAGGCGCGGCTGGCCGTCGACGTAGCTCAGTACCAGGGTATCGCCGGGATAGATGAGATGGGGATTCTTGATCTGCGGATTGGCCTGCCAGATCTCGGGCCATTCCCAGGGTTTGCTCAGGAACTTGCCGGAGATGTCCCAAAGGGTATCGCCGCGCACCACCGTGTAGCTTTGTGGATGATCCTGGCGCAGGGTCACAGCTGCATACGCCGACTGCAGGGCGCCCGCTGCAACCACCAGCAGGGCGAACAAAGATTTCCTCATGTGCCGAATCCCTTTACACTCTGAGCCTTGAAGAACCGTCTTCACGCAAACGTCGGGGAATCGCCCCTGTCGTGCCCTGATCGCCACCTTACGTCGGCACTGGGCAGCGCAGTCGCCAAAGCCCCGTCGACCGACGTCATCCGCCCTCCGGGTCCAGCCCGGGCCTGGTGGATGCAACGCTGCCGCATCTTAGCAGCGCCCCTTGACTGTATTCCACAAGTGCCCTCAACGCCATGGCGATCCTAGACATCCTCGAATTTCCCGATCCCCGCCTGCGCACCGTCGCCAAGCCCATCGACACGGTCGACGACGCCCTGCGCCAGACCATCGACGACATGTTCGAGACCATGTACGAAGCGCCCGGCATCGGTCTGGCCGCCACCCAGGTCAACGTCCACCGCCGCCTGGTGGTGATCGACGTCAGCGAAGACAAGAGCGAACCCCTGGTCTTCATCAACCCGGAAGCCGAGCCACTCACCCAGGAGCTGGGCGAGTACCAGGAAGGCTGCCTGTCGATTCCCGGTTTCTACGAGAAGGTCTGCCGCCCCGAGCGCGTCCGGGTGAAAGCCCTCGACCGCGACGGCAAGCCCTTCGAGCTGGAATGCGACGGCCTCCTGGCGGTGTGCATCCAGCACGAGATCGATCACCTCGACGGCAAGCTGTTCGTCGACTACCTGTCGCCGCTCAAGCGCGACCGCATCAAGAAGAAGCTCGAAAAGCAGCAGCGCCACAAGGCCTGATCGCCCTGGCGGACGGCATGACCGGCGTCCGCCGCTCGCCCTTTCCGCCAGGTCCGCCATGTCCAGATCCCTTCGCCTCGTCTTCGCCGGAACCCCGGAATTCGCCGCCGTGCACCTGCAGGCGCTGATCGATGCCGGCTACCCCATCGCCGCCGTCTACACCCAGCCGGACCGCCCCGCCGGGCGCGGCCAGAAACTGGCCATGAGTCCGGTCAAGCAGTTGGCGCTGGCCCACGGCATTCCCGTGCAACAGCCGCCGACCCTGCGCGATCCCGCCGCCCAGGCCACCCTGGCCGCGCTGGAACCCGATCTGCTGGTGGTAGTGGCCTACGGCCTGATCCTGCCCCAGGTGGTGCTGGACATCCCCCGCCTGGGCTGCATCAACAGCCACGCCTCGCTACTGCCGCGCTGGCGCGGCGCCGCGCCCATCCAGCGCGCCCTGGAGGCCGGCGATGCCGAGTCCGGGGTCACGGTGATGCGCATGGAAGCCGGTCTGGATACCGGACCCATGCTGAGCAAGGTCACCACGCCCCTGACCGCCGAAGATACCGGCGGCAGCCTGCACGATCGCCTGGCCGCCCTGGGCGCCGCCGCCGTGGTCCAGGCGCTGCCGGGGCTGGCCGATGGCAGCCTGGCAGGCGAGGTGCAGGACGATAACCTGGCCACCTATGCCCACAAGCTGAACAAGGACGAGGCCCGGCTGGACTGGGAGCGTCCGGCCGCGGAGCTGGAACGCCGCATCCGCGCCTTCGATCCCTGGCCGCTGTGCCACACCGCCCTGGCCGGTGAACCGCTCAAGGTCTGGTCCGCCGAGCTGGCCGAAGGCCAGGGCGTCCCCGGCATGGTGCTGGATGCCGATCGCCACGGTCTGCTGGTGGCCTGCGGCGAGGGCGCCTTGCGCCTGACCCGGCTGCAACTGCCCGGTGGCAAGCCGCTGGGCTTCGCCGACCTCTACAACGCCCGCCGCGAGCGCTTCGCGCCTGGCCAGGTACTGGGCCTATGAATCCGCGGCTGGCGGCGACCCGCGCCCTGGCGGCGGTGCTCGCCGGTCGTGCCTCCCTGGGCAGCAGCCTGCCCGAACAATTGGCCAAGGTCGAGCCACGCGACCGCGCCCTGGCCCAGGACCTGGCCTTCGGCACCGCCCGCTGGCAACCGCGGCTGTCGCTACTGGCGGAGAAGCTGCTGCAGAAGCCGTTCAAGGCCAGCGACCGGGATCTCGAAGCCCTGCTGCTGATCGGTCTCTACCAACTGTTCCACACCCGCATCCCGGCCCACGCCGCCATTGGCGAGACGGTGGGCTGCGTCGACAAGCTGAAGAAATCCTCGGCCAAGGGCCTGCTCAACGCCGTGCTGCGTCGCGCCCAGCGCGAATACGACAGCCTGCTGCCGGCCCTGGAGCATGACCCCGCTGCGCGCCTGGCTCATCCGCGCTGGCTGCAAAAGGCGCTCAAGGCGCGCTGGCCGGAACAGTGGGAAGCCATCGCCACCGCCAATAACCTGCACCCGCCGTTGATCCTGCGGGTCAATCGGCGCCAGGGCAGTCGCGATGCCTATCTGGCCGACCTGGCCGCCGCCGGCATCGAGGCCGTGCCCTGCGCCTTCAGCGCCGATGGCATCCGCCTGCTAGCGCCCCAGGACGTCACCGCCCTGCCGGGCTTCGCCGCCGGGCGCCTGAGCGTGCAGGACGAAGCCGCCCAGCTGGCCGCCGAGCTGCTGGAGCTGGCGCCCGGCCAGCGGGTGCTGGACGCCTGCGCCGCGCCCGGTGGCAAGACCTGCCATCTGCTGGAGCGTGAACCGAAACTGGCCGAGGTGGTGGCGCTGGACGCCGATGCCGGCCGTCTGGAGCGGGTCCAGCAGAATCTCGCCCGCCTGGGGCTCACCGCCCGCACCCTGGCCGCCGATGGTCGCGCCGTGGCCGACTGGTGGGACGGCACGCCCTTCCAGCGCATCCTGCTGGACGCGCCCTGCAGCGCCACCGGGGTGATCCGGCGCCATCCGGACATCAAGCTGACCCGCCAGGCCGGCGATATCGCGCCTTTGGTGCAGTTGCAGGGCGAATTGCTGGACGCCCTCTGGCCGACGCTGGAGGTGGGCGGCATCCTGGTCTACGCCACCTGTTCGGTATTGCCCGAAGAGAACAGCGACAACCTCGCCGCCTTCCTCGCCCGCACCCCGGGTGCCCGCGAGCTGGACATCCCCGCGCCCTGGGGCCTGGCCCAGCCACACGGCCGCCAGCTGCTGCCGCAGCCCGAAGGCCACGACGGCTTCTACTACGCCAAGCTGATCAAGATCGCTCGCTAGTCTCGGTGGTGGGCGGCTGATCCGCCTCCTGCCGCGGCTGCGACAACTGCGCCGGCGCTTCCGGCTTGGGCAGTTCCAACACCGGCGCCTCTTGGTCGAGGCGGCGCAGGGTACCTTCCACCACCGCACCATTCTCCATGCTCAGCTGGCGGTAGGTGATGTTGCCCCGTACCCGGGCGTTGGAATGCAATTCGAGCAGGTGCTCGACCCGCAGATCGCCGACGATGGTGCCGTCGATCAAGGCGTCGTAGCTGCTCACGTTGCCTTCCACCACACCGTTGGCGCTGATCGCCAGCAGGCTGGTGGTGCCGACCTTGAAGCTGACGCTGCCGCGGACCCGGCCATCCACCTTCAGGCCCTCGCTGAATTCCAGATCACCCTGGATCGACAGGTTGTCGGCGATGAGGCTGGAAAAGCCATTCACCGCGGGGCGGGGGGCCGCCTTCTTTCTATTGAACATCCGTGCTGCTCTCCGGCTAGGGTTTCTGATTCTGGCGGCGGAAGAAGGCCAGCTCCGCGCTCAGACGCTCGATCTGCGCCAGCAAGGCGGCGTTGCGCTCGGTCAGCTGGCGCTCGGTGGCCGTGCCCAGCTGCAGATCCAGCGCCCGCCGTGTCAGGCTGTCGCTCAACCGCTGATTCTCGACCTGTAACTGCTGCAGTTCGGCCTGGTGCGCCAGCTGGAGCCGGTAGCCGACGGCCAGCAGCACCAGTGGCAGCAACAGGAGCAGGGCTAGCCCCAGCCGCGCCAGCAGGCGTCGCCGCGGCCCCAACTCCAGGCGCACCTCGCCGCGCAGCAGGTCCCGGCTCGACGACCGACTAGTCGCGCGCCGGGCCATCGCTGTCACGCTCCAGCTGGCCCAGGGCGAGGAAGCGCTGGGGATCGACGAACTGACCCTCGCGCAGGATCTCGAAATGCAGGTGCGGCCCGGTGGAGCGCCCGGTGGAGCCGACGGCGCCCAGGAGCTGTCCGGGCGTGACCACCTGGCCTTCCTTGACGAAGGTGCGACTCAGGTGGGCATAGCGGGTGACCAGGCCGTTGCCGTGGTCGACCTCCACCCGATAGCCATAGCCGCCCAGGGCGCCCGTGGCCTGGACCCGGCCGCCCGCAGCGGCCCGCACCTGGGTTCCGGTGGGCGCGGCGAAATCGACGCCGGAGTGGAAGGCCAGGTGACCATTGAACGGATCGACCCGATTGCCGAACAAGGAGCCCAGGCGGGCCTGCACCACCGGACGCTGCGAAGGAACCGCCATCAGCGCGGCATTGCGGCTGGCCACCCGGTTCAGCAGTAGATCCAGCTGCTGGCGCAGGCACAGCGCCACCTGCTCGCTGGTGCCGAGCATCCGCACGGGTAGACCCTCGCTGGCCGCGCTGGCATTGCAGGCGCGGGGAGGCAACCAGGCGCCGCCTTGGGCGCCATGGGCCTGGGGCTCCGCGAGCAGTGCGGGCAACAGCGAGGGATCGACCGCCGTCACCTGGTCGCGCAGGGCCTGGTTCTGTTCCAGCATGCGCTGCAGGGCCTGGGTGTCGGCCTCCAGGGATTGCAGTCGGCCGACCAGTGTCCCCATCCGCTCAAGGGCCAGTGGCTCGCTCGTGGCACTCGCTGGCAACGCGACCGGCGCAATCGCCGGGCCGTCCAGCGGCAGTCGCCCGCCGAACCAGCAGCCCAGGGCGAAGGTCGCCAGGCAGCTCGCCACCAGCAGCAACAGCAGCGAACCCCGTGCACGCTGCGGATAGACGACGCAAGCACCATCGCGCACGAGCTTGCGACTGGAGGAAGAGAAGAGTTTCATCGAGATCCTGCGGCCATCCTGAACGCCGAAAGATCGAACAGCTTAAGGTGAAATCCATCACAAATTGCCAGGGAAATGGCCTATTCCGGACCAACTCGACCGTCCACCGGACATATGGCATCTGAGCGCCCGCTCGCCAGTCCGCCATGGCGCCAGGCAGAATGTCTTGCTCAGGGGCTCACCTCAGCCTTCCCTAATCTGCCTGACGGAACCCACCATGCTCGAATCCCTGGAGAAGATGCTCGCCCGCGGCCAGGACAACGCCCTGCTGAGATTCGGTCTGGGCAAGGGGTACCTGGATGCCGGAGAACCGGGACGGGCCGTCACCCATCTGGCACGCTGCGTGGAATTCGATCCGGCGTATTCGGCGGCGTGGAAACTGCTGGGCAAGGCCCATGAAGGGCAGGGCGACCTGACCGCGGCCGAGGCGGCCTGGACCCAAGGGCTGAGCGCCGCCCAGGCCAAGGGCGACAAGCAAGCCGAAAAGGAAATGACGGTGTTCCTCAAGCGTCTGGCGCGCCGTGCTCAGTCCTGATCGCGCAGGAATCTCAAGCCCGCCCCCTGACCATCGGTGCGCATGACTTCCATGGTCACCTTGGGCGCCTCCATCGGCAGGTCGAGCACCTGGCCGATGACCCGCGTACCCCGCGCCAGTCGGGTCAGCTCGGGATGCACCACATAGACGCCGCCGTCGGACAGGTCGCGCGTCTCGCCCACGATCTCGCCATCCGGATAGGCGATCCAGAGCCGGCACTTGAGGGGGGTACGGGTATGCTGGCGTTGGTCGCGCGAATTCATCGCCTGACTCCCTGGCTAGGCACTTCCTTGGGTCGTCGCAGCTTCCGGCAAAGCCCAGCGGCTGTCAGCCCCGCAACAGCCGAACGGTCCCGACGGGCAGCCGAGCGATCAGTCGGCCCGCCGCCAGCGACTCAGTACCACTTCTCTTCGCCATCCGGGCGATTCTTGAACCTCTTCATGCTCCACATGTACTGGGTGGGATAGCGGCGTACGTAGCCGGCCAGTACCTCGCTCATGGCAGCGACCGACACTTCCGGGTCCGGGTCGTACATGGCCGGGGGCGCCGCCTCCAGGATCACCTTGTAGCCGCTGCCGTCCTCCAGGCGCACCGCGTGGAAGAACACCCCGCGCGCCTTGCCCCGCGCCAGCAGCGAAGGCACGAACTTGCTGGTCAGGGCGGTGGTGCCGAGAAAGGGCACGAAGAGGCCGGCGCTGCGACTCGGTTCGGGATCGGCCGGGATGCCTACGGCACCACCGCGACGGACTTCCTTGATCACGCTGATGATGCCTTCTGGAGTGGACGGCGCCACGCGATTGCCCAACTGCACCCGCTGGCGCTTGAGCAACTCGTCCACCGCCTTCAGCTTGGGTGGCCGGTAGAAGATGATCGGCTTGGCATGGGAGCAATAGAAGTGATTGAGCAACTCCCAGTTGCCCAGGTGGCTGGTGATGCCCACCACGCCATCACCCGAAGCCAGGGCCTCCTGCAGTACGTCCATGCCTTCCACCTCGCGCACCAGGCGCAGGGAGCGCTGGGGCGACCAGATCCAGGCGCAGGCGCTCTCGGTCAGTGTCTTGCCGATGCCGCGCAGGCACTCGCGCGACAGCCGCTCGAGCGGCTCGGCGTCGAGTTCGGGGAAGCAGTGGGCGAGATTGATGCGGGTGACCTTGCTGGCGCGGGTCGGCAGCTTCCACATGCACCAGCCGATGAATCCGCCCAGACGCTGGACCAGCGGCCAGGGCAGCAGGGCGAAAAGGCGCAGGAAGGCGATCATCAGCGCGCCTTTGAATCTTTCCAAAAGAGGGGCTCCTGTCTGAATGCACGGACAGTCTAACTTCTACAGGCCCCGGAAACGTTAAGAAAGCTTAAGGTTCGCCCCTGTTAGCGACGATACATTCGACTTTTGATGCACTCATGCTGACGAGTGGGCCAGTTCGGCATGACGGTCGCAGTCGAGGGTGTGGTCCATCACCAGGCCCATGGCTTGCATGAAGGCGTAGCAGATGGTCGGGCCGACGAAGGTGAAGCCAGCCTTCTTGAGTGCCTTGCTCATGGCCTCGGCCTCCGGGGTGATGGCCGGCACCTCGCTGCGATCGCGGAAATGATTGATGCGCGGCGTATCGCCGACGAAGGACCACAGCCAGCCGGCAGGGTCGTCCAGTTTCAGCCAGGCCTGGGCATTCTGCCGGGCGGCGCGCAACTTGGCGCGATTGCGGATGATGCCCGGATCCTGCATGAGGTCTTCGATCTCCACATCGGTGAGCCGGGCCAGGCGCTCGGGATCGAAGCGGTACAACACCTCGCGATAGCGTTCGCGCTTCTTGAGGATGGTGATCCACGACAGACCCGCCTGGAAGCCCTCCAGCAAGAGGAATTCGAAGAGCACCGCCGGATCGCGCTGGGGCGTGCCCCATTCACGGTCGTGGTAGTCGATGTACAGCGGATCGGCGGTGCACCAGAAGCAACGCGGCATGGCGACAAATCCAGCGGACGGGGAACCGCCACCTTACCGCAATCGCCCGGCAGAGGAGACGACAGGCCCGCCGGACCTCGCAGGAGCGGCCCATGGCCGCGATAAGACAGTTACAGACCGTAGTGTGGAAAACGGCGCAGCCTTTTCCACGGGTGAGTTCGCCGCGAAGGATTCCCTCACCCCAGCCCTCTCCCGAAGGGAGAGGGGGCGCTTGGAGCGGACGCTCGTCTTCAGTGACTCAGGCGATAAGACAGTTGCTCCTACGACCAGCGGCCCCGGCAGGTGCCTAATACCGCCGGACAGCCCTACGAGCCCATGCGGTCACCCCTGGCTTTCAGCTATACTCCCCGGCTTTTCGTCGCAGCCGAACGGGTATTTTTCGTGAGCCAGTCCAAGCCCACCGTGCGCACCTTCCAAGACTTGATCCTGGCCTTGCAGCAATACTGGGCCGAGCAGGGCTGCGTGGTACTCCAGCCCTATGACATGGAAGTCGGCGCCGGTACCTTCCACACCGCCACCTTCCTGCGCGCCATCGGTCCCGAGACCTGGAACGCCGCCTACGTGCAGCCCAGCCGCCGTCCCACCGACGGCCGCTACGGCGAAAATCCCAATCGCCTGCAGCATTACTACCAGTTCCAGGTGGTGTTGAAGCCCAACCCGGACAACTTCCAGGAACTCTACCTGGGTTCCCTGGCCGCCATAGGCCTGGACCCGCTGGTGCACGACGTGCGCTTCGTCGAGGACAACTGGGAATCGCCCACCCTGGGCGCCTGGGGCCTGGGCTGGGAAGTCTGGCTCAATGGCATGGAAGTCACCCAGTTCACCTACTTCCAGCAGGCGGGTGGTCTCGAGTGCTACCCGGTGACCGGCGAGATCACCTATGGCCTGGAGCGCCTGGCCATGTACCTGCAGGGCGTGGACTCGGTCTATGACCTGATCTGGGCCGACGGTCCCTTCGGTACCGTGACCTACGGCGACGTCTTCCACCAGAACGAGGTGGAGCAGAGCACCTACAACTTCGAGCACGCCAACGTGCCCAAGCTGTTCGAGCTGTTCGACTTCTATGAGTCCGAGGCCAATCGCCTGATCGCCCTGGACCTGCCGCTGCCTACTTACGAGATGGTGCTCAAGGCCTCCCACACCTTCAACCTGCTGGACGCCCGTCGCGCCATCTCGGTGACCGAGCGCCAGCGTTACATCCTGCGCGTACGCACCCTGGCGCGCAGCGTCGCCCAGGGCTACTTCAAGGCGCGCGCCCGCCTGGGTTTCCCCCTGGCCACCGCCGCGCTGCGTGACGAGGTCCTGGGCCGCGACGATGTCCAGGCGCTGCTCAAGGAGGGCGAATGATGAGCACCCATCTGGATTTCCTGGTCGAACTGGGGACCGAAGAACTGCCGCCCAAGGCGCTCAAGACCCTTGGCGACAGCTTCCTCGCCGGCATCGAGAAGGGCCTCAGGCAGGCCGGCCTCGGCTACACCAGCGCCCGCGCCTATGCCGCCCCGCGCCGCCTGGCGGTGCTGATCGAAGCCCTGCAGACCCAGCAGCCCGAGCGTAGCGTCAACCTGGACGGCCCGCCGCTCCAGGCCGCCTTTGGCACCGACGGTCAGCCGACCCAGGCCGCCCTGGGATTCGCCCGCAAGTGTGGCGTCGACATCAGCGCCATCGACCGCAGCGGGCCCAAACTGAGATTCTCCCAGAGCATCCCCGGGCAGCCGGCCGCTACCCTATTGCCCGGCATCGTCGAGGCGTCGCTGGCCGAGCTGCCGATTCCCAAGCGCATGCGCTGGGCGGCCCGCCGCGAGGAATTCGTCCGTCCGACCCAGTGGCTGGTGATGCTGCTCGGTGACCAGGTGATCGATTGCGAGATCCTCACCCGCCGCGCCGGCCGTGACTCCCGTGGCCATCGCTTCCATCACCCCGACGCCGTGCGCATCAACGCCCCGGCCAGCTACCTCGCCGACCTGCGTGCCGCCCATGTACTGGCCGACTTCGCCGAGCGCCGCCAGTTGATCGAGTCCCGCGTGGCCGAACTGGCTGCGGCGGAGCAGGGCAGCGCCGTGGTGCCGCCCGCGCTGCTGGACGAGGTGACCGCCCTGGTGGAATGGCCGGTGCCCCTGGTCTGCGCCTTCGAGGAACGCTTCCTCGAAGTACCCCAGGAAGCCCTGATCACCACCATGCAGGACAACCAGAAGTACTTCTGCCTGCTGGATGCCCAGGGCAAGCTGCTGCCGCGCTTCATCACCGTGGCCAACCTGGAGAGCAAGGATCCGGCGCAGATCGTCAGCGGTAACGAGAAGGTGGTCCGTCCCCGTCTCACCGACGCCGAGTTCTTCTTCAAGCAGGACCAGAAGCAGCCACTGGAGAGCTTCAACGAGCGCCTCAAGAACGTGGTCTTCCAGGCCCAGCTCGGCAGCGTCTACGACAAGGCCCAGCGCGTTGCCGCCCTGGCCGCCTTCATCGCCGAACCCATCGGCGGTGATGCCGAGCGCGCCCGCCGTGCCGGCATCCTGGCCAAGTGCGACCTGGCCACCGAGATGGTCGGCGAGTTTCCCGAGATGCAGGGCATCGCCGGCTACTACTACGCCAGGAAGGGCGGCGAGGCCGATGACGTGGCCCTGGCGCTCAACGAGCAGTACATGCCGCGTGGTGCCGGCGCCGAGCTGCCGCAGACCCTGACCGGTGCCGCCGTGGCCCTGGCCGACAAGCTCGACACCCTGGTCGGCATCTTCGGCATCGGCATGCTGCCCACCGGCAGCAAGGATCCCTTCGCCCTGCGCCGCCAGGCCCTGGGCGTGCTGCGCATCCTCATCGAGAAGCAACTGGAGCTGGATCTGCCAGCCGCCGTCGCCTTCGCCATCGCCGGTTATGGCGAGCGGGTCAAGGCAGAGGGCCTGCAGGAACAGGTACTGGACTTCATCTTCGATCGCCTGCGGGCGCGCTACGAAGATGAAGGCGTCGACACTGCCGCCTATCTCGCGGTGCGCGCCCTGCGTCCGGCCTCCGCGCTGGACTTCGACCAGCGTGTCCAGGCCGTGCAGGCCTTCCGACGTCTGCCCGAAGCCGAAGCCCTGGCCGCCGCCAACAAGCGCGTCTCCAACCTGCTGGCGAAGTTCGAAGGCCGGGTCGCGGCCCAGGCCGATGCCGATCTGTTCGAGACCGATGCCGAGCGCACCCTGGCCGCGGCCATCGCTGCTGCAGAGCGCGATGCGGCGCCCCTGGCCACAGCCCGGCGCTATCGCGAAGCCCTGGAGCGCCTGGCCAACCTGCGTGCCCCGGTGGATGCTTTCTTCGACGAGGTGCTGGTCAACGCCGAGGACGAGCGCGTACGCGCCAATCGCTATGCGCTGCTTGCCCACCTGCGCGGCCTGTTCCTCGGCATCGCCGACATCTCGGTGCTGGGCTAAGGCATGAAGTTGATCGTGCTGGACCGCGACGGCGTCATCAATGTCGATTCCGATGACTACGTGCGCAGCGCCGAGCAGTGGCAACCGTTGCCCGGCAGCCTCGCCGCCATAGCCCGGCTGAAGCGGGCCGGCTGGCAGGTGGCCGTGGCCACCAACCAGTCCGGCCTGGCGCGCGGTTACTTTACCGAAGACGACCTGGCGGCCATGCACGAGAAGCTGCAGCGCCTGCTGGCGGAGGAGGGCGGTCGGGTCGATCTGATCCTGCACTGTCCCCATGGCCCGGAAGCGGCATGCGACTGCCGCAAGCCACTACCCGGTCTGTTTCGTGCCATCGCCACCCATTATGGTCGCAGCGATCTCGCCGGCATTCCCGTGGTCGGCGATAGCCTGCGCGACCTGGAAGCCGGCCTGGCCCTGGGCTGTACGCCCTACCTGGTGCGGACCGGCAAGGGCGAGCGCACCCTGGCCAAGCCTTTGCCATCCGGTACCCGGGTCTTCGCCGATCTGGCTGCGGTGGTCGATCACCTGCTGGAGGAAGCGCCCTGATGCGGCTCTTGCGTACCCTGCTGTTCTACCTGCTGCTGGGCACCAGCGGCATCCTCTGGTCCTGCGTCAGCCTGCTGATCGCACCCTTCCTGGCCTATCGCGCCCGCTACCGCCTGGTAGTCAAGGCCTGGACCGGCTTCGCCGTCTGGCTGGCCAAGGTCGTCTGCGGCATCCGCTATGAAATCGAAGGCCTGGAGCACGTCCCGGCGCAGCCCTGCGTGATCGTGGCCAACCACCAGAGTACCTGGGAGACCTTCTTCCTCTCCGCCCAGTTCGACCCCACCTCTCAGGTGATCAAGCGCGAATTGCTACGGATTCCCTTCTTCGGCTGGGCCTTTTCCCTGCTCAAGCCCATCGCCATCGACCGCGACAACGGCAAGCTGGCCTTGCAGCAGTTGACCGAGCAGGGCGGCCGCTATCTGGCCCAGGGTTGCTGGGTACTGATCTTTCCCCAGGGCACCCGGGTCGATCACGGCCAGATGGGCAAGTTCTCCCGCGGGGGTGCGGCCCTGGCCTGCAGCCTGAACGTGCCCATCCTGCCCATCGCCCACGATGCCGGCGCCTACTGGCCAAATCGCTCCTGGATCAAGTCGCCGGGGACCATCAAGGTCCGCATCGGCCCGCTGCTCTATCCCCAGGGCCAGGATCCGCGTGCCATCGTCGACCTCAACGCTCGCTGCTTCGCCTTCATCGAACAGGCCCTCACCCCCAGGCCCGATGCCAGCCAGGCGCAGCGCTGCGTGGCCTGACCGCCAGGCCCCCGTGGCCTGCCGATCCCCCTTGTTTTCCTCCGTTTGCCCACAGACTTATCCACAGGCTCCACCCAGCTCGGCAGAGCCCTAGCGAAAGACTGCCTACTCCGAACGGATGGCGTTCCACAAGTACCTACAAGCTTATTCCCAGGCTTATCCACAGGACCCGCCGTTATAGCCTGTGTCTCTATGCCGCATGGCACGGCCTCTTTGCCCGTTTTCGGCAGACTGGCGAAAAGGCACTGAGCAAAACTATCCACAAAACATCTGGCTATAAGATGAGCGGTGTTCCGGTCTGGGAACGAAAGTGCCGTCCTCTCTAGCCAGAATGTTTTCCACAAAAAAGCCCCGCATGGCGGGGCTTGTGCATAACCGAGTCCGATCAGACGTCGAGGTTGGATACCGCCAGGGCGTTGCTCTCGATGAAGTCGCGGCGCGGTTCCACCTGATCGCCCATCAGGGTATTGAAGATCTGGTCGGCGGCGATGGCGTCCTCGATGGTCACCTGCAGCATGCGACGCACGTTCGGGTCCATGGTGGTTTCCCACAGCTGATCCGGATTCATCTCACCCAGCCCCTTGTAGCGCTGGATGTTGAATCTCTTGCTCGTCTCGTTCATCAGCCATTCCCAGGCTTCCTTGAAGGTGCTCACCGGGCGCCGGCGTTCGCCGCGCTTGGCATAGGCGCCTTCTTCCAGCAGGTTGTCCAGCTGGGCGGCCAGTTCGGTCACCAGGCGGTAATCGTTGCTGCCGAAGAAGTCCCGGTTGAAGGTGACGTAGCTGGACAGGCCATGAGCACGGGTCTCGACTTCCGGCAGCCACAGGCTACGCTCGCGATCTTCACGCAGGCTCAGGGTGTAGGTGGTGCCATTGCGCTCGGCGGCCTTCAGGCGCGCTTCCAGACCGGTCAGCCACTGGCGCATGGCCGCCTCGTCACCCAGCTGCTCCACGCCGACGCGGGGCAGGTACAGCAGGTGTTCGCTGACGTCGGCCGGATACAGCCGTGACAGTCGCTTGAAGGTCTTCATCACCTGGCGATAGCTGTTCACCAGCTTCTCGAGTTCGACGCCGGACAGCCCCGGGGCGTTCTCGTTGACGTGCAGGCTGGCTTCCTCGAGGGCGGTCTGGGTCAGGTATTCCTCCATCGCCTCGTCGTCCTTGATGTACTGCTCCTGCTTGCCACGCTTCACCTTGTACAGCGGCGGCTGGGCGATGTAGATGTAGCCCCGTTCGATCAGCAGCGGCATCTGGCGGAAGAAGAAGGTCAGCAACAGGGTGCGGATGTGCGAACCGTCGACATCGGCATCGGTCATGATGATGATGTTGTGGTAGCGCAGCTTGTCGATGTTGAACTCTTCGCGACCGATGCCGCAGCCCAGGGCGGTGATCAGGGTGCCCACTTCCTGGGAGGAAAGCATCTTGTCGAAACGTGCCTTTTCGACGTTGAGGATCTTGCCCTTGAGCGGCAGGATCGCCTGGGTGCGCCGGTTGCGGCCCTGCTTGGCCGAACCACCGGCGGAGTCACCCTCCACGATGTAGAGTTCGGACAGCGCCGGATCCTTTTCCTGGCAATCCGCCAGTTTGCCGGGCAGTCCGGCGATGTCCAGGGCGCCCTTGCGGCGGGTCATCTCACGCGCCTTGCGCGCCGCTTCCCGAGCCCGGGCGGCGTCGATCATCTTGCCGACCACCGCCTTGGCTTCGTTGGGATTCTCCAGCAGGAAGTCGGAGAAGTGCTTGCCCATCTCCTGTTCCACCGCGGTCTTCACCTCGGAGGAGACCAGCTTGTCCTTGGTCTGGGAGGAGAACTTGGGATCCGGCACCTTGACCGAGATGATGGCGGTCAGGCCTTCGCGGGCATCGTCACCGGTGGTAGCGACCTTGAACTTCTTCGCCAGGCCCTCGGCCTCGATGTAGTTGTTCAGGTTGCGCGTCAGCGCCGAGCGGAAGCCCGCCAGGTGGGTACCGCCATCGCGCTGCGGAATGTTGTTGGTGAAGCAGAGGATGTTCTCGTTGAAGCTGTCGTTCCACTGCAGCGCCACTTCCACGCCGACACCATCGTCCTCGCGCTGTACCTGGAAGTGGAACACCTGGTTCACCGCACTCTTGTTGGTGTTCAGGTAGTCGACGAAGGCACGCAGGCCACCTTCGTACTTGAACAGCTCTTCCTTGCCAGTGCGCTCGTCACGCAGCAGGATGCCGACGCCGGAGTTGAGGAAGGATAGCTCGCGGATGCGCTTGGCCAGGATGTCCCAGCTGAACTGGATGTTGTTGAAGGTCTCGGCCGACGGCTTGAAGTGCACCTGGGTACCGGTGGTATCGGTCTCGCCGATCACCGCCAGCGGCGCCTGGGGCACACCGTGCACATAGACCTGTTCCCACACCTGGCCGGCGCGGCGAATGGTCAGCCGCAGCTCCTTGGACAGGGCATTCACCACCGAGACGCCCACGCCGTGCAGGCCGCCGGACACCTTGTAGGTGTTGTCGTCGAACTTACCACCGGCGTGCAGCACGGTCATGATGACCTCGGCCGCCGAAACGCCTTCTTCCTTGTGGATATCCACCGGGATGCCGCGACCGTTGTCGCGTACGGTGATGGACTCGTCCATGTGGATGGTGATGCTGATCTCGCTGCAGAAGCCCGCCAGCGCCTCGTCGATGGAGTTGTCCACCACCTCGAAGACCATGTGGTGCAGGCCCGTGCCGTCATCGGTGTCACCGATGTACATGCCGGGGCGCTTGCGCACGGCATCCAGTCCCTTCAGCACCTTGATGCTGGAAGAGTCGTAGGTATTGGTCTCGCTCATGCTTGGCTCCCGCTAGTGTGGGTCTGCTTGATATGGCCGTGTTCCACGTGGAACACGCTGACCTCTGTCTCCGGCCGCCAGGCGGCCTGTAGCGTCTCGCGCTCGACACAGGTGATGAATACTTGGCACTCCAGTGCCTCCAGCAGCCGGCACAGGGCCAGCCGGTGTCCCTCGTCCAGCTCCGAAGGCAGGTCGTCAATGAGATAGACGCACTGGCCTCGCTTGACCTGGTTGACCAGCCGCCCCTGGGCGATGCGCAGTGCGCACACCACCAGCTTCTGCTGGCCGCGCGACAGGATGTCCGCCGCGTTGTGATTGCCGATGCGGATCCGCAGGTCGGCGCGCTGCGGACCGGCCTGGGTATGCCCCAGCTGTAGATCCCGCGGCAGACTGTCCGCCAGCACCTCGCGCAGATCGCGCTCGCGGTCCCAGCCGCGGTAGTAACTCAAGGTCAGGCCGTCGAGCTGGATCAGCTCGGCCAGCACCGCGGTGAACTCCGGCTTCAGGCGCTGGATATAGGCCTGGCGAAAGCCATCGATCTCGCCGCTGGCCAGGGCCAGTTCCTGATCCCAGGCGGCCTGCGCCGCAGGGTCGATTTTACCACGTCTGAGCCAGTGATTTCGCTGCCTGAGCGCCTTTTGCAGGCGTTGCCACAGCGGCAGGAAACGCTGTTCTTCGTGGAACACGCCCCAGTCGAGAAACTGCCGTCTGATCTTGGGACTGCCTTCGAGCAGGCGGAAGCCATCCGGGTTGATCAGCTGCAGTGGCAGTACCTCAGCCAACTGCGCCGCGCTACGGGCATTCTCGCCATTGATGCGGATCTGGTAGTCGCCGCCACGCTCACGCTGGATACCCAGGTTGCAGTCCTGGCCACCGGGCAGCCGTACCTGGCCGAATACCGTGCAACTGGCCTGCTCGTGCTGGATGACCGGCGCCAGCTTGGTACTGCGAAAGGAACGTGCCAGCCCCAGCAGGTGGATGGCTTCCAGCAGGCTGGTCTTGCCACTGCCGTTGGCACCGTGCAACAGGTTGACCCGCGGCGAGGGCTGAAGCGCGACCGCCTGCAGGTTGCGCAGGCGGTCGGCAGTGAAGCGGATCAGCGTCATCGAGTGGCGATCAGAGGCGCATCGGCATCACGACGTAGGAGGAGTCATCGTTGCCCGCCTCCTGCAACAGCGCGCTGCTGCTGGAATCGGACAGGGTGATGCGCACCTGGTCGGTGGTCATCACGCCCAGGACATCGAGCAGGTAGCTGACGTTGAAGCCGATCTCCAGACTGCCGCCGTCGTAGTCGACCTGCAGTTCTTCCTCGGCCTCTTCCTGCTCCGGGTTGTTGGCCTGGATCTTCATGAAGCCGTTTTCCAGCTGCAGGCGGATGCCGCGGTATTTCTCGTTGGAGAGAATGGCGGTACGGCTGAAGGCCTCGCGCAGATGCTGGCGCTCACCGAGGACCAGCTTGTCGCCGTGGCGCGGCAGCACGCGCTCGTAGTCGGGGAACTTGCCGTCCACCAGCTTGGAGGTGAAGGTGAAGTCGCCGGTGGTGGCGCGGATGTGGTGCTGGCCAAGGACCACATTGACCGGCTCTTCCGGTTCGGTGAGCAGGCGCGACAGCTCCAGAATACCCTTGCGCGGCACGATGACCTGGTGCTTCTCGGCCTGCTCGACATCGGCCTCCAGCATGCACATGGCCAGGCGGTGACCGTCGGTGGCCACGGCGCGCAGGCGCCCGGTGCTGGCTTCCAGCAGCATGCCGTTGAGGTAGTAGCGCACGTCCTGCTGGGCCATGGCGAAGCCGGTGCGTTCGATCAGGCGACGCAGGCGACCCTGGGGAATGCTGAACTTCAGCGAACCCGGACCTTCCTCCACGGTGGGGAAGTCATTGGCCGGCAGGGTGGACAGGGTGAAGCGGCTGCGCCCGGAACGGATCAGCAGCTTCTGCTCCTCGGTGCGGATGTCGATCAGCGCATCAGGTTGCAGGCTCTTGCAGATGTCCATCAGCTTGCGCGCCGGCACGGTGATCTCGCCGGCCTCGGCGGCTTCTTCCAGCTCGACCCGGCCCACCAGCTCGACTTCCAGGTCGGTACCGGTGAGGGACAACCGCTGGCCTTCCACGACCAGGAGTACGTTGGACAGCACCGGCAGCGTTTGCCGACGTTCCACGACACCGGCCACCAGCTGCAGCGGTTTCAACAGGGCTTCGCGTTGAATGGTGAAATGCATGGTCAGGTCCTTGCCAGGGCCGCGTCCGTCAGGTGGTCAGGGTACGCAGCAGGTTCTTGTAATCCTCGCGAATATCCGCGTCGGATTCCCGAAGTTCGGCGATCTTGCGACAGGCGTGCAACACCGTCGTATGATCGCGTCCGCCAAAGGCGTCGCCGATTTCCGGCAGGCTATGGTTGGTCAATTCCTTGGACAGCGCCATGGCGACCTGCCGCGGTCGGGCCACCGAGCGCGAGCGGCGTTTCGACAGCAGATCGGCGATCTTGATCTTGTAGTACTCGGCCGCGGTGCGCTGGATGTTGTCGATGCTGACCAGCTTGTCCTGCAACGCCAAGAGATCCTTGAGCGATTCGCGGATCAGCTCGATGGTGATGTCGCGGCCCATGAAGTGGGCATGGGCGATCACCCGCTTGAGCGCGCCTTCCAGCTCACGGACATTGGAGCGGATGCGCTGGGCGATGAAGAAGGCCGCATCGTGGGGCAGGTCGACCTTGGCCTGATCGGCCTTCTTCATCAGGATCGCCACCCGCGTCTCCAGCTCCGGCGGCTCCACCGCCACGGTGAGACCCCAGCCGAAGCGCGACTTGAGCCGCTCCTCCAGGCCATCGATCTCCTTGGGATAACGGTCGCTGGTGAGGATCACCTGTTGTCCACCTTCGAGCAGGGCATTGAAGGTGTGGAAAAACTCCTCCTGCGAACGCTCCTTGCGGGCGAAGAACTGGATATCGTCGATCAGCAGCGCATCCACCGAACGGTAGAAGCGCTTGAATTCGTTGATGGCGTTGAGCTGCAGCGCCTTGACCATGTCGGCGACGAAGCGCTCCGAATGCAGGTAGACGATCTTGGCGTTCGGATTGCGCTTGAGCAAGTGGTTGCCCACCGCATGCATCAGGTGGGTCTTACCCAGACCCACGCCTCCATAAAGGAAGAGCGGGTTGTAGCCATGCTTGGGGTTGTCCGCCACCTGCCAGGCCGCGGCGCGGGCCAGCTGGTTGGATTTACCCTCGACGAAGTTCTCGAAGGTGAAGGTACGGTTGAGATAGCTGGTGTGCTTGAGCGCGCCCTCCACCTGTACGGTACGCTCGGTCTTCACCGCTGGCTCGTCGGCCTCGGCCAGTTCCGCGGTCACGTCTTCCAGGGCCACGCCTGCGGTGACGATGTCCGACTGGATCGGTTGCGGTGCCTGCACCGGTGGCGGCAGGGGCACGCTCGGGCTACTGGGCGTCTGGGCGGCCCGCGGCTTGTTGCTGCGCTTGCTGCCGATCAACAAGGAAAGCACCGGCGCGATGCCATCGTCGGCGTGCTCCTCGAGCAATTCGAGAATCCGGCTCAGGTACTTTTCGTTGACCCAATCGAGCACGAAGCGGTTGGGCGCGAACACCCGCAGCTCATCCCCTTCCGCTTCCACCTGCAGTGGCCGGATCCAGGTATTGAATTGTTGCGAGGGCAATTCGTCGCGCAGCACATCCACGCAACGTTGCCAGAGTTCGACCGACACAGCGTCTCCCGGGACTTTCGCGGCCCGTGCGGGCCATGAGCAAACGCCCATTGTATCCCTCCCCACCCAGGTTATCCACACGGCTGCATGGTTTCCCAGCGAATGGGGGCTGGTCAGTCAGGCATCCCCTCGGCAACCCTGGGCTCTGTGGATAACGCCGCCTGGCCTCTCTGGACATCTACCGGGTTTACGCTGTGGATAATCCGGGTGTGCGTAACCTGCTCCTTTATCCACAGGCTCTGTTCAGGCTAAGCACGGCTACCACACCTGTTGGAAACAGCCTTCCCGCTCCCGCTCGGCTCAGGCAGCATCTGCCATTCAAGGATCTATCCACAGAAATCGACTTATCCATACATATTCACTTCAACAGTCCTTTAAAACCTTCTGACCTGTTGATTTTGTTTACGCCCTGGTCCGTCAGCCGGCGTTGGTTGGAAATTGACCTGCACCGCGGCTTTCTCTAGAATCCCCGGTCTCTTTGCGCGGGGCGCTCATGCCTTGCCGCTTTCACCTAGGTAAAAGTCCATGAAACGCACCTTCCAACCCAGCACCCTGAAGCGCGCCCGTGTCCACGGTTTCCGTGCTCGTATGGCAACCAAGAACGGCCGTCAGGTTCTCGCCCGTCGCCGTGCCAAAGGCCGCAAGCGTCTGGCGATCTGATTGCCCGGTCAGGTGGTGAGTCAGGGTTTCGGTCGGGACAGGCGCTTACTGAGCTCCCAACAGTTCCAAGCGGTCTTTGACTCTCCCACCCACAAGGCATCCGGCAAGCACCTGCTGCTGCTCGCCCATGCCAATGGGCTCGACCATTCCCGCCTGGGGCTGGTCATCGGCAAGAAAAGCGTCAAGCTTTCCGTCGAGCGCAATCGCATCAAGCGGGTCATCCGAGATTCCTTCCGTCTGAATCAGGACCGCCTCGGCAGTTTCGATCTGGTCTTCGTCGCCCGGAAAGGGCTTGGCGAAGTCGGCAATCCCGAATTGCACGACCAACTGCTGCAACTGTGGAAACGTCTGAATCGCCAAGCGACCAAGGCTGTTGTCCACCCAACCGACAGTCCCGACGGTGCTCATGCGTAAACCGGCCCTGCTGCTGATTCGCTTATACCGTTATGCCATCAGCCCCATGATGGCCAGTCACTGTCGTTTCTATCCGACCTGTTCCGGTTACGCCCTCGAAGCCATCGAGCGCCACGGGCTGCTGCGTGGTGGCTGGCTGACCACAAGGCGTCTGTGCCGGTGCCATCCCTGGCATCCAGGCGGATACGATCCCGTTCCTCCCGCAAAGAACCCAGCCCCGACCTCTTCGATGGCCGAGTAAACATGGATATCAAGCGCCCGCTACTCATTGCCGCCCTGGCGATCGTGTCCTACACCCTGGTTTTCCAGTGGAACAAGGATTACGGCCAGGCCGAATTGCCCACGGCCAAGACGCAGACCAGCGTCCTGCCGGGCGATACCCCCAACGTGCCCACCGACGTACCGGCCGATGCCAAGGCCGCCGCTCCGGTGGATAACGCGACCGCCAAGCCGAGCACTGCGCTCATCAAGGTACGCACCGACGTCCTGGACCTGGCCATCGACCCCCGTGGCGGCGACATCGTCCAGCTCGGACTGGTGCAATACCCGCGTCGCCAGGACCACCCCGATGTGCCCTTCGCGCTGTTCGACAACGGCAACGAGCGCCTCTACCTGGCCCAGAGTGGCCTGACCGGTACCGACGGTCCCGACGCCAACAGCGCCGGTCGGCCACTGTACTCCTCGGCGCAGTCCAGCTATGTGCTCGCCGATGGCCAGCAGCAGCTGGTGGTGGATCTGAAGTACCAGGCCAATGGCGTGGATTACATCAAGAGATTCACCTTCCACCGTGGGCTGAAGGTCGACTGCTCGGATGCCGAGAAGGCGCAGAAGAAGATCACCTGCATCAACCCGGACGCCTACCAGATCCAGGTCAGCTACCTGGTCGACAACCAGAGCGCCAAGGCCTGGAACGGCGTGCTCTACGCCCAGCTCAAGCGTGACAACAGCGGCGATCCCTCGGCCACCACCGCCACCGGCGTGTCCACCTACCTGGGCGCCGCGGTCGGTACTCCCGCCGAGCCCTATCGCAAGGTGTCCATGAGCGACATGGACAAGCACCGCCTGCAGGAAACCGTGCAGGGTGGCTGGGTCGGCTGGCTGCAGCACTACTTCGTCACCGCCTGGGTGCCGAACCAGGACCAGCAGGACCAGCTCTATACCCGCAAGGACGGCCAGGGCAACTACATCGTCGGCTTCACCGGTCCGCAATTCAGCGTACCGGCGGGTGGCAAGGGCGAGACCTCGGTCACCCTCTACGCCGGTCCGAAGATCCAGGAACACCTGAAGACCCTGTCCCACGGTCTGGAACTGACCGTCGACTACGGCTTCCTGTGGTTCATCGCCCAGCCGATCTTCTGGCTGCTGCAACATATCCACAGCATCCTGGGTAACTGGGGCTGGTCGATCATCGTCCTGACCATCATCATCAAGCTGCTGTTCTTCCCGCTGTCCGCCGCCAGCTACCGCTCCATGGCGCGCATGCGTGCCGTCGGCCCGCGACTGCAGGCGCTGAAGGAACAGCATGGTGACGATCGCCAGAAGATGTCCCAGGCGATGATGGAGTTGTACCGCAAGGAGAAGATCAATCCGCTCGGTGGCTGCCTGCCCATCGTGGTACAGATGCCGGTGTTCCTGGCGCTGTACTGGGTGCTGCTGGAAAGCGTCGAGATGCGCCAGTCGCCCTGGATGTTCTGGATCACCGACCTGTCGGCCAAGGATCCCTACTTCATCCTGCCGATCATCATGGGCGGCACCATGCTGGTACAGCAGATGCTGAACCCGGCACCGCCGGATCCCATGCAGGCACGGGTGATGAAGATGATGCCCATCGTCTTCACCTTCTTCTTCCTGTGGTTCCCGGCCGGCCTGGTGCTGTACTGGATCGTCAACAACTGCCTGTCGATCCTGCAGCAGTGGTACATTACCCGGAAGATCGAGGCGGCCAGCAAGAAGGCCTGATCTCGCTCACCTATCCACACGACGCCCCTTGATTGGGGCGTCGTGCTTTCTGGAGGATCGTCATGGCTCTGCCTTCCGACAGCATCGCGGCCATCGCCACTGCCACCGGTCGTGGTGGCGTCGGCATCGTCCGCGTCTCCGGGCCCCTGGCCGCCCCCCTGGCGCGGGCGATCTGCGGCCGCGAGCTGCCCCCGCGACATGCCCACTACGGCAACTTCCTCGCCGCCGACGGCAGCGTGCTGGATGCCGGCATCGCGCTGTTCTTTCCCGGGCCGAATTCCTTCACCGGCGAAGACGTGCTGGAGCTGCAGGGCCATGGCGGCCCGGTGATCCTCGACCTGCTGCTGCGCCGCACCCTGGAAGAGGGGGCGCGTCTGGCCCGGCCGGGTGAATTCAGCGAGCGCGCCTTCCTCAACGACAAGCTCGACCTGGCCCAGGCAGAGGCCATCGCCGACCTCATCGAGGCCAGCACCGAACAGGCCGCACGCAATGCCCTGAGGTCGCTGCAGGGTGAATTCTCCCGGCGGGTGGAAAGCCTGGTCGAGCAGCTCATCCGCCTGCGCATCTACGTCGAGGCCGCCATCGACTTCCCCGAGGAGGAGATCGACTTCCTCGCCGATGGCAAGGTGCAGGGCCTACTGGAGGACGTCCAGGCGGAACTGTGCGACGTCCAGCGCGAGGCCAATCGCGGTGCCCTCTTGCGCGACGGCATGACCGTGGTGATCGCCGGTCGACCCAACGCCGGCAAGTCCAGCCTGCTCAATGCCCTGGCCGGGCGCGAGGCGGCCATCGTCACCGACATCGCCGGTACCACGCGGGATGTCCTGCGCGAACATATCCACCTCGATGGCATGCCGCTGCATGTGGTCGATACCGCCGGTCTGCGCGATACCGACGACCGGGTCGAGCAGATTGGGGTCCAGCGCGCCCTGGACGCCATCGCCAGCGCCGATCGCGTGCTGCTGGTGGTGGACGCCAGCGCTCCGGAAGCCCGGGATCCCCAGGCGCTCTGGCCGGAATTGCTCAGTACCCGGCCGCCGCTGGACAAGCTGACGGTGATCCGCAACAAGGCCGACCTTACCGGCGAGGCGACTGGCCTTGTCGCCCACGACGAGACGGTCGAGATCGCCCTCAGCGCCACCGATGGCCAGGGTGTCGAGGCCCTGCGCGAACACCTCAAGGCCTGCATGGGCTTCGAGCAGACCACTGAGGGCGGCTTCAGCGCCCGGCGCCGCCATCTGGACGCCCTGCAGCGTGCCGCCAGTGCCCTGGATCACGGCTATCGGCAGCTCACCCTGGCTGGCTCGGGCGAACTGCTGGCCGAGGATCTGCGCCAGGCCCAGCAGGTGCTTGGCGAGATCACTGGCGCCTTCAGCTCCGACGACTTGCTCGGCCGCATCTTCTCCAGCTTCTGCATCGGCAAGTAAGTCCCTCTCCGCTGTATCAGGCCTGTGCAATGCAGGCCTTGTCCGTCCTCACTTCCCCCTTCCAGAGCCCTGTTGATAAACCCGCCTGAGGTCTGCCCATAAATCGGTGCACGACCTGTCCATGACCTGCGTTGTGGATAAGCAGGCAAAGGATCCACAGGATGCTGAGAGCTTGTGATCACCCACCGCACAAGACGCGCACGGGGTTCAGGTTTTCCCCAGCCCAGGCCTGCAAAGGGTTGGACAAGCTTATCCACAGCGAAGGGCCTGCATATACATAAGCTCTATATCAGTCCTTTTAAACATTTCTTCCCTATTGTTTATATTGAGTCGCTACAGCGGTACCTGATCATTTTTTGGCCAGAGCCCTTCTGCAAGCTAAGCCCAGGCCTTATACTTGCCGGCTTTCCTTCGAATTCCTGCCAACAGGCACGAGGTGCGTGGTGGACTTTCCTTCCCGTTTCGACGTCATCGTGATCGGTGGCGGCCATGCCGGTACCGAAGCGGCCCTGGCGGCCGCCCGCATGGGTGTGCGCACCCTGCTGCTCACGCATAATGTGGAAACTCTCGGCCAGATGAGCTGCAACCCCGCCATCGGCGGCATCGGCAAGAGCCATCTGGTCAAGGAGATCGATGCCCTGGGCGGCGCCATGGCCGCGGCCACTGACCTGGCCGGTATCCAGTTCCGTATTCTCAACAGCCGCAAGGGACCTGCCGTGCGCGCCACTCGCGCCCAGGCCGACCGCGTGCTGTACAAGGCGGCGATTCGCTACACCCTGGAAAACCAGCCGAACCTGTGGATATTCCAGCAGGCCTGCGATGACCTCATCGTCGAGGGCGATCGTGTCGCTGGCGTGATCACCCAGATGGGCCTGAAATTCCATGCCGACAACGTGGTGCTGACCGCCGGGACCTTCCTCGGCGGTCTTATCCACATCGGCCTGCAGAACCACAGCGGTGGACGAGCCGGGGATCCGCCGGCCATCGCCCTGGCCCAACGCCTGAGAGAATTGCCGCTGCGGGTCTCGCGCCTGAAGACCGGCACGCCGCCGCGTATCGACGGTCGCTCGGTGGACTTCTCGGTGATGACCGAGCAGCCCGGGGATACCCCGCTGCCGGTGATGTCCTTCCTTGGCAATCGCGAGCAGCATCCGGCTCAGGTCAGCTGCTGGATCACCCATACCAACGCCCGTACCCACGACATCATCCGCGCCAACCTGGACCGTTCGCCCATGTACTCGGGGGTGATCGAAGGGGTAGGGCCGCGCTACTGTCCGTCCATCGAGGACAAGATCCATCGTTTCGCCGACAAGGACAGCCACCAGGTCTTCCTCGAGCCAGAAGGCCTGACCACCCATGAGCTCTATCCCAACGGCATCTCCACCTCGCTGCCCTTCGACGTGCAGCTCGAGGTGGTGCGCTCCATGCGCGGCATGGAGAACGCCCACATCCTGCGACCCGGCTACGCCATCGAATACGATTTCTTCGATCCGCGGGATCTCAGGTATAGCCTGGAGACCAAGGTCATCGCCGGGCTGTTCTTCGCCGGCCAGATCAACGGCACCACCGGTTACGAAGAAGCCGGCGCCCAGGGCCTCCTGGCCGGTGCCAACGCCGCGTTGCGCGCCCAGGGTCGTGAGGCCTGGTGTCCGCGCCGTGACGAGGCCTACCTCGGCGTGCTGGTGGACGACCTCATCACCCTGGGCACCCAGGAGCCCTATCGGATGTTCACCTCGCGCGCCGAATACCGGCTGATCCTGCGCGAGGACAACGCCGACCTGCGCCTGACCGAGAAGGGTCGGGAACTGGGCCTGGTGGACGACCAGCGCTGGGCACTGTTCGAGGCCAAGCGCGAGGGCATCGCCCTGGAAGAGCAGCGCCTCAAGGCCACCTGGATTCGTCCGGGCACACCCCAGGGCACGGCGGTGGCCGAGCGCTTCGGCACGCCGCTCAACCACGAATACAACCTGCAGAATCTGCTGGCCCGGCCGGAGATCGACTATGCCGGTCTGATGGCCGCGGTGGGCGAGACGCCGGCCGAGACCCAGGTCGCCGAGCAGATCGAGATCAAGACCAAGTACGCCGGCTACATCGATCGCCAGCAGGACGAAATCCAGCGCCTGCGCGCCAGCGATGCCGTGGTCCTGCCCGCCGAGCTCGACTACGCCAGCATCTCCGGCCTGTCCAAGGAGATCCAGCACAAGCTGGCCCAGGCCCGTCCCGAGACCCTTGGGCAGGCTTCGCGCATCCCCGGGGTCACGCCGGCGGCGGTCTCGCTGCTGCTGATCCACCTGAAGAAGCGCAGCGCCGGTCGCAGCCTGGAGCACAGTGCCTGATGGCCAGCGCGATCCAAGCCAACGAACTGCGCCAGGGCGCCGCGACCCTGGGCGTCACGCTCTCCGCCACGGTGGAAGAGCGACTGCTGGGCTACCTGGACCTGCTGGTCAAGTGGAACAAGGCCTACAACCTCACCGCGGTGCGCGATCCCAACGAGATGGTCTCGCGGCACCTGCTCGACAGTCTCAGCATCGTCCCCTACGTTACCGAAGGAAATTGGCTGGACGTGGGCAGCGGCGGTGGCATGCCAGGCATCCCCTTGGCGATCCTCTATCCCGAGTCGCGCTTCACCCTGCTCGACAGCAACGGCAAGAAGACCCGCTTCCTGACCCAGGCCAAGATCGAGCTGGGCCTGGCCAATCTCGAGGTGGTGCATGCCCGCGTCGAGGCCTACCAGCCCGACGCGCCCTTCACCGGCATCGTCTCGCGGGCGTTCAGCGCCATCGACGACTTCGCCAGCTGGACGCGCCACCTCGGTGACGACCAGACACAGTGGCTGGCGATGAAGGGGCTGCACCCCGACGACGAGCTGGCCAAGCTACCAGCGGATTTCCGGGTTGCGGCGGCGCACGTCCTCGCGGTTCCCGGTTGCCAAGGCCAGCGGCACTTGCTGATACTGCGCCGCACGATTGGAGAGGGGTAAGGCGGGGACATGGCCAAGGTTTACGCGATAGCCAACCAGAAGGGCGGAGTGGGCAAGACCACCACGTGCATCAATCTCGCCGCTTCCCTGGCCGCCACCAACCGGCGCAAGGTGCTGTTGATCGACCTCGATCCCCAGGGTAACGCCACCATGGGCAGCGGGGTGGACAAGCACGCCCTGGAGCATTCGGTGCTGGACGTCCTCACCGGCGCCTGTGGCCTGATCGACGCCATGCACTTCTCGGAGCACGGTGGCTACCAGCTGCTGCCCTCGAACCGCGATGTCACCGCTGCGGAAGTCGAGCTGCTGGAACTGCCCGGCCGCGAGAGTCGCCTGCGCGACGCCCTGGCACCGGTGCGGGACAACTACGACTTCGTGCTCATCGACTGCCCGCCGTCGCTGTCCATGCTGACCATCAACGGCCTGGTAGCCGCCGATGGCGTGATCATCCCCATGCAGTGCGAATATTTCGCCCTGGAAGGCCTGACCGACCTGATGGGCAGCATCCAGCACATCGCCCAGCGGCTCAATCCGCAACTGAAGATCGAAGGCCTGCTGCGCACCATGTTCGATCCGCGCATCGGCCTGGCCAACGACGTCGCCGCCCAGCTCAAGCAGCATTTCGGCGACCAGCTGTACGAAACCATCATTCCACGCAACGTCCGTCTGGCCGAAGCGCCCAGCTACGGTATGCCCGCCCTGGTCTACGACAAGAGTTCGAAGGGCGCCGTGGCCTATCTGGAGCTGGCCAGCGAGCTGGTCAAACGTCAGCGCAAGGCGGCTCGTACCGCCAAGACCGCCTAAGGAATCCCCATGGCTGTGAAGAAACGAGGACTGGGCCGCGGCCTCGATGCCCTGCTCGGTGGCGCCAGCGTCAAGGTCCTGCAGGAGCAGGCCGCCGCCGCACCGGTCAGCGAACTGCAATCGCTGCCGCTGGACATCATCCAGCGTGGCAAGTATCAGCCGCGTCGGCACATGGATCCGGTCGCTCTGGAAGAGTTGGCCAACTCCATCCGCGTCCAGGGGCTGATGCAACCCATCGTGGTACGCGCCATCGGCGAGGGTCGCTACGAGATCATCGCCGGCGAGCGCCGCTGGCGTGCCAGCCAGCAGGCTGGCCTGGACCGTATCCCGGCGCTGGTGCGCGACGTGCCCGACCAGGTGGCCATCGCCCTGGCGCTGATCGAGAACATCCAGCGGCAGAACCTCAATCCGCTGGAAGAGGCCATAGCCCTGCAGCGGTTGCAGGACGAATTCGAACTGACCCAGGCCCAGGTGGCCGAGGCCGTCGGCAAGTCGCGTTCGGGGGTCACCAACCTGCTACGCCTGCTGGCTCTGGCCGACGAGGCCAAGGAGCTGCTGGCCAAGGGCGAACTGGAAATGGGGCATGCCCGCGCCCTGTTGGGACTGCCAGCGAAACGCCAGGCCGAAGGGGCGCGGCACGTTGTCGCACGGGGTTTGACGGTACGCCAGACCGAGGCCCTGGTCCGCCAGTGGCTGAGCGGAGCCGAACCCACCGAGAAGCCGGCGGTCGTCGATCCCGACATCAGCCGTCTGGAGCAGCGGCTGGCCGAGCGTTTGGGGGCTAGCGTCCAGATCCGCCACGGCGAGAAGGGCAAGGGCCAGTTGGTGATCCGCTACACCTCTTTGGACGAACTTCAAGGCGTACTGGCGCACATTCGCTGACACAAATGGCTGTCAGCCTGGGCGGCAATCTGTCCGGGGTGGCTTGAACCACCCCTGGCACGCCCCTATACTTTGCCCGCTTTTTGTCGGCACAAAGCATGCCAGTGAAAACAACTATTAAGCCGACACCAGAGGACTTCGAGCCGATGGACCGCCGCACGCCCAAACGCCTGCCTTTCCATCACCAGCCTGCCTTTCGCCTGCTGCTCGTCCAACTGGCTGTCGCGTCGTGTGCCGCCGTTGTCTTGTTTTGCTTCGTCGGTAAGGTCGCCGGTTATTCCGGATTGTTGGGCGGGCTGATTGCCTGGCTGCCCAATCTGTATTTTTCGTTCAAGGCGTTCCGCTATCGCGGCGCCCATGCCGCCCAAGACATCGTCCGTTCTTTCTACTCGGGCGAGGCGGGCAAACTGATTCTCACGGCAGTGCTCTTTGCACTGGCGTTTGCCGGGGTAAAACCGCTTTCGGCTCCTGCACTGTTCGGCGTCTACCTGTTGACGCTGATGGTCAATGCCGGCGCCCCCCTGCTACTGAAAAAACCGACTAGACCTTAAAGGCATTCGAGGCACACATGGCAGCAGACTCCGCTTCGGCTTATATCCAGCACCACCTGCAGAACATGACCTATGGCCTGCACCCGGTGAACGGCTGGAGCTTCGCCCATACCCCCGCCGAGGCCAAGGCCATGGGCTTCTGGGCCTTCAACCTGGATACCCTGGGTTGGTCGGTCGCCCTTGGCCTGATCTTCCTGTTCATTTTCCGCAGCATCGCCAAGAAGGCCACCAGCGGCCAGCCCGGTCGTGTGCAGAATCTGGTCGAGATCCTGGTCGAGTTCGTCGATGGCAGCGTCCGTGACACCTTCCACGGCAAGAATGCCCTGATCGCACCCCTGGCCCTGACCATCTTCGTCTGGATCTTCCTGATGAACCTGATGGACCTGGTACCGGTGGACTGGCTGCCGATGCTGGCCATGGCCATCGGCGGTGACCACACCTACTTCCGCGTCGTGCCCACTACCGATCCGAATGCCACCCTGGGCATGGCCCTGTCGGTGTTCGCCCTGATCATCTTCTACAGCATCAAGATGAAGGGTATCGGCGGCTTCTTCGGCGAGTTGACCCTGCACCCCTTCAGCAGCAAGAACATGCTGCTGCAGATCATCCTGGTCCCGATCAACTTCCTGCTCGAATTCGTCACCCTGATCGCCAAGCCGATTTCGCTGGCACTGCGACTGTTCGGCAACATGTATGCTGGCGAGCTGATCTTCATCCTGATCGCCATCATGTTCGCCAACGGTCTGGCACTGGGTGGTCTGGGTATCGTGCTGCATTGGGCCTGGGCGGTGTTCCACATCCTGATCATCACCTTGCAGGCCTTCATCTTCATGATGCTGACCATCGTCTACCTGTCGATGGCGCACGAAGAAAGTCACTAAGGAATGGCCCCTGGACGCTGCTGACGGCGTCCGGAGGCGGTTCTGCCGTGAGTCCCGGGGGGCCTTGTCCGCCGGGTAACTTGGGAAAACTTTTTCGCTTCAACCTTAACCAAGACGACTAAAAAAGTCGGGAGGAAAGATGGAAACTGTAGTTGGTCTGACCGCGATCGCCGTTGCTCTGCTGATTGGCCTGGGCGCTCTGGGTACCGCCATTGGCTTTGGTCTGCTGGGTGGCAAGTTCCTCGAAGGCGCCGCTCGTCAGCCGGAAATGGTTCCGATGCTGCAAGTCAAGATGTTCATCGTCGCCGGTCTGCTCGACGCCGTGACCATGATCGGTGTTGGTATCGCCCTGTTCTTCACCTTCGCTAACCCCTTCGTTGGTCAGATCGCCGGCTGATCACCCTTCGGGGTGCAGGCAGGACTGATGGACAACGAACGAGCGAGGTGTTGGCGTGAACATTAATGCAACCCTGATAGGCCAGTCCGTTGCCTTCTTCATCTTCGTGCTCTTCTGCATGAAGTACGTGTGGCCGCCGATCATCTCGGCGCTGCGTGAGCGTGAGAAGAAGATTGCCGATGGCCTTGACGCTGCCAACCGCGCGGCTCGTGATCTGGAAGTGGCACAGCAGCAAGCCAACCAGAAAGTGAGCGAAGCCAAGGGCCAGGCAGCCGAGATCATCGAGCAAGCCAACAAGCGTGCCGCCCAGATCGTCGAGGACGCACAGGCCAAGGCCCGTGTCGAAGGCGAGCGGATCAAGGCGCAGGCTCAGGCTGAAATCGAGCAGGAAATCAACAGCGCGAAGGACGCCCTGCGTGCTCGCGTCGGTCTGCTGGCCGTGGCCGGCGCCGAGAAGATCCTCGGATCGACCGTTGATGCCAATGCTCATGCCCAGTTGGTCGACCGACTGGCAGCGGAAATCTAAGCGAGGCCACCAATGGCAGAACTGAACACGCTGGCCCGGCCCTATGCCAAGGCGGCTTTCGAGTTCGCACAGGCCCAGCAGCAGCTGACCCAATGGTCGGCAGCGCTCGGGCTGCTCGCCGCGGTATCCCAGGACGGGACCGTGCGCCAGCTGCTTCAGCAGCCGCAGTTGACCGCGGACGCCAAGGCCGGATTGCTCATCGACGTATGTGGCGATCAGCTGGATGCACAGTCCCAGAACTTCGTTCGGACCGTGGCAGAAAACGACCGGATCGACCTGTTCCCGGCCATCGCCGAGATCTACGAGGCGTACAAGGCCGAACAGGAAAAATCCATTGAGGCGGAAGTCACCAGTGCTTTCGCCTTGAGCGACGAACAGCAAGACAAACTCGCCAAGGCTCTCAGCGCAAGGCTAGGTCGACAAGTGCGACTAAATGCATCCGAGGATGCGAGCCTGATCGGTGGTGTGGTTATCCGCGCCGGCGACTTGGTAATCGATGGCTCCGTTCGCGGCAAGCTCGCGCAACTGGCCGAAGCGTTGAAACCTTGAGTTTGAAGGGGCAGTAGCATGCAGCAACTCAATCCTTCCGAAATTAGTGAAATCATCAAGGGTCGCATCGACAAGCTCGACGTGACCTCGCAAGCCCGCAACGAAGGCACCATCGTCAGCGTCTCCGACGGTATCGTGCGCATTTTCGGTCTGGCCGACGTCATGTACGGCGAAATGATCGAATTCCCCGGCGGCATCTATGGCATGGCACTGAACCTGGAGCAGGACTCCGTCGGCGCCGTGGTCCTGGGTAGCTACCTGGGTCTGGCCGAAGGCATGAGTGCCAAGTGCACCGGCCGCATCCTGGAAGTCCCGGTCGGTCCGGAACTGCTGGGGCGCGTCGTCGACGCCCTGGGCAACCCCATCGATGGCAAGGGTCCGCTGAACGCCAGCGCCACCGACGCCGTCGAGAAGGTCGCACCGGGCGTGATCTGGCGTCAGTCGGTCGACCAGCCGGTGCAGACCGGCTACAAGGCCGTCGATGCCATGATCCCGGTCGGCCGCGGTCAGCGTGAGCTGATCATTGGTGACCGTCAGATCGGCAAGACCGCCATGGCGATCGATGCCATCATCAACCAGAAGAACAGCGGCATCCGCTGCGTCTACGTCGCCATTGGTCAGAAGCAGTCGACCATCGCCAACGTGGTGCGCAAGCTGGAAGAGAACGGCGCTCTGCACAACACCATCGTGGTGGCAGCCAGTGCGTCCGAATCGGCTGCCCTGCAGTTCCTCGCGCCCTACTCGGGTTGCACCATGGGCGAATACTTCCGCGACCGCGGTGAAGACGCCCTGATCGTCTATGACGATCTGTCCAAGCAGGCCGTGGCCTATCGCCAGATATCCCTGCTGCTGCGTCGTCCGCCGGGCCGTGAAGCCTATCCCGGCGACGTGTTCTATCTCCACAGCCGTCTGCTCGAGCGCGCTTCCCGCGTCTCCGCCGACTACGTCGAGAAGTTCACCAACGGCGCCGTAACCGGCAAGACCGGCTCGCTGACCGCGCTGCCGATCATCGAGACCCAGGCCGGCGACGTGTCCGCCTTCGTTCCGACCAACGTGATCTCCATCACCGACGGCCAGATCTTCCTGGAAGCCGGCCTGTTCAACTCGGGCATCCGCCCGGCGGTCAACGCCGGTGTCTCGGTATCCCGTGTGGGTGGTGCGGCCCAGACCAAGATCATCAAGAAGCTGTCCGGCGGTATCCGTACCGCGCTGGCCCAGTACCGTGAACTGGCGGCCTTCGCCCAGTTCGCCTCGGACCTGGACGAAGCCACCCGCAAGCAGCTCGAGCATGGTCAGCGCGTCACCGAGCTGATGAAGCAGAAGCAGTACGCGCCCATGTCCATCGCCGAGATGTCCCTGAGCCTGTACGCCGCCGAGCGTGGTTTCCTGAGCGATGTGTCCCTGGACAAGATCGGTAGCTTCGAGCAGGCCCTGATCGCCTACTTCAACCGCGATCACGCCGACCTGATGGCCAAGATCAACGTGAAGGGCGACTTCAACGACGAGATCGACGCCGGCATCAAGGCGGGAATCGAGAAGTTCAAGGCCACGCAAACCTGGTAAGCCGCGACGGGGGCGCCAGCCCCCGTTTGCCAACCCGATAGGTGTCACATGGCAGGCGCAAAAGAGATTCGCGGCAAGATCGCGAGCATCAAAAGCACACAGAAGATCACCAGCGCCATGGAAAAGGTTGCGGTCAGCAAGATGCGTAAGGCTCAGGCCCGCATGGCTGCCAGCAAACCTTATGCCGAGCGCATCCGCGCTGTGATCGGCCACCTGGCCAATGCCAACCCCGAGTACCGCCATGCCTTCATGGTGGAACGCGAGGTCAAGCGCGTCGGTTACATCGTGGTCAGCTCCGATCGGGGTCTGGCCGGTGGTCTGAACACCAACCTGTTCAAGGCTCTGGTCCGCGACATGAGCGACCAGCGCGGCAAGGGTGTGGAAATCGATCTGGCGGTGATCGGGGCCAAGGGTGCCTCCTTCTTCCGCAGCTTCGGCGGCAACGTGGTCGCGGCCATCAGCCACCTTGGCGAAGCCCCGGCGATCGGCGACCTGATCGGCAGCATCAAGGTGATGCTGGATGCCTACCTGGACGGCCGTATCGACCGTCTGTACGTGGTGTCCAACGTCTTCGTCAACACCATGACCCAGAAGCCGACCATCCAGCAGCTGGTACCCCTGGTACCGACCGAGGGCGGTGAGCTGCAGGGCAAGCATTGGGACTACCTCTACGAGCCCGACGCCAAGACCCTGCTCGACGGTCTGCTGGTGCGCTACGTGGAATCCCAGGTGTACCAGGCCGTGGTCGAGAACGCTGCCAGCGAACAGGCCGCGCGGATGATCGCGATGAAGAACGCCACCGACAACGCCGGCGATCTCATCAAGGAGCTGCAGCTGGTCTACAACAAGGCTCGCCAGGCTGCGATCACCCAGGAAATTTCGGAAATCGTCGGCGGCGCCGCCGCGGTCTGACGGACAGCTTAAACATTCGAGGAACGCGAAATGAGTAGCGGACGTATCGTACAAATCATCGGCGCCGTGATCGACGTGGAATTCCCGCGCGACGCGGTACCGCGCGTCTATGACGCCCTCAAGGTGCAGGGTGCCGAAACCACCCTGGAAGTCCAGCAGCAGCTGGGCGACGGCGTGGTCCGGACCATCGCCATGGGTAGCACCGAAGGCCTCAAGCGTGGCCTGAACGTGGGCAACACCGGCGAGGCCATCAAGGTCCCGGTCGGCGTCAAGACCCTCGGCCGCATCATGGACGTGCTGGGCAACCCCATCGACGAAGCCGGCCCCATCGGCGAGGAAGAGCGCTGGGAAATCCACCGCAAGGCCCCGTCCTATGCGGAGCAGGCCGGTGGTAACGATCTGCTGGAAACCGGCATCAAGGTCATCGACCTGGTCTGCCCCTTCGCCAAGGGCGGCAAGGTCGGCCTGTTCGGCGGCGCCGGCGTGGGCAAGACCGTCAACATGATGGAACTCATCCGTAACATCGCCATCGAGCACAGCGGTTATTCCGTGTTCGCCGGCGTGGGCGAGCGTACCCGTGAAGGGAACGACTTCTACCACGAGATGAAGGACTCCAACGTTCTGGACAAGGTCGCCCTGGTCTATGGCCAGATGAACGAGCCGCCGGGCAACCGTCTGCGCGTGGCCCTGACCGGCCTGACCATGGCCGAGAAATTCCGTGACGAAGGCCGTGACGTCCTGCTGTTCGTCGACAACATCTACCGCTACACCCTGGCCGGCACCGAAGTGTCCGCGCTGCTGGGTCGTATGCCGTCCGCGGTGGGCTATCAGCCGACCCTGGCCGAGGAAATGGGTGTCCTGCAGGAGCGCATCACCTCCACCAAGCTGGGTTCGATCACTTCCGTACAGGCCGTCTACGTCCCTGCGGATGACTTGACCGACCCGTCCCCGGCGACCACCTTCGCCCACCTGGACGCCACCGTGGTTCTGTCCCGTGACATCGCCTCCCTGGGTATCTACCCGGCGGTCGATCCCCTGGACTCCACCTCGCGCCAGCTGGACCCGAACGTGATCGGCCAGGAGCACTACGATACCGCTCGCGGCGTCCAGTACGTGCTGCAGCGCTACAAGGAGCTGAAGGACATCATCGCGATCCTGGGCATGGACGAACTGTCCGAGTCCGACAAGCAGCTGGTATCCCGTGCTCGTAAGATCCAGCGCTTCCTGTCCCAGCCGTTCTTCGTGGCCGAGGTCTTCACCGGTTCGCCCGGCAAGTACGTGTCCCTCAAGGACACCATCGCCGGCTTCTCCGGGATCCTGCGTGGCGACTACGATCACCTGCCCGAGCAGGCGTTCTACATGGTCGGCGGCATCGACGAAGCCATCGAGAAAGCCAAGAAACTGTAACTGCCGCGCCCGGCGACGGGCGCTCTTAGAGGCATGCTATGGCCAAGACAGTCCAATGCGACATCGTCAGCGCGGAAGGGGAAATCTTCTCCGGCGCGGTGGAGATGATCATCGCCCACGGCCACCTGGGTGATCTGGGTATCGCCCCGGGCCATGCGCCGCTGCTCACCGATCTGAAACCGGGCCCCATCCGCCTGGTCAAGGCCGGGGGCGCCGAGGAGGTGTTCTACATCTCCGGCGGTTTTCTGGAAGTGCAGCCGAATGTCGTCGAAGTACTGGCCGATACCGCCAGCCGCGCCGGTGACATCGACGAAGCTGCCGCTCTGGAAGCCAAGCAGCGCGCCGAGGCAGCCCTGAGCGACAAGGGCACGGAGTTCGACTACACCGCTGCCGCGACACAGCTCGCCGAAGCCGCCGCCCAGCTGCGCACCATCCAGCAGCTCAAGCGGCAGGCCAAGCGCTAAGCGCCAGGTCAGGCTGTAACGACAAGGGTAGCTTCGGCTACCCTTTTCTTTTGTCGCCCGAAAAGCGCGGCGAGCAATTCCATGTGGTCGGACTTGAAGGTACCCGTTGTCTTCGGTCTGCGACCCGTCTCTTCCTCCTGTCTCCGAGGTTCCGATGTCCCTGGAAATCGTCATCCTGGCTGCTGGCCAGGGCACCCGCATGAGATCCGCTCTACCCAAGGTGCTGCATCCCGTAGCCGGTCGCAGCATGCTGGGGCATGTCCTCGACCGCGCCCGTGAACTGCAGCCGGCCGGCATCCACGTCGTCATCGGTCACGGTGCCGACCAGGTCCGCAGCCAGCTGGCCGCCGACGACGTGAGCTTCGTGGTCCAGGCCGAGCAACTGGGTACCGGTCATGCCGTGGCCCAGGCGGCGCCGGCGCTGACGGCGGAGCGGGTACTGATCCTCTATGGCGATGTACCCCTGATCCAGACCGAGACCCTGGAGCGCCTGCTGCAGCAGGTGGATGATGCTCATCTGGCGCTGCTGACCGTGGAGCTGGAAGATCCCACCGGCTATGGCCGCATCCTCCGTGACGACCAGGGACGGGTGACCGCCATCGTCGAGCACAAGGATGCCAGCGATGCACAGCGCGCCATCCGCGAAGGCAACACCGGCATCCTCGCGGTACCGGGCCGGCGTTTGGCCGACTGGCTGGGCCGGCTATCCAACAGCAATGCCCAGGGCGAGTACTACCTGACCGACGTCATCGCCCTGGCGGTGGCGGACGGCCTGACCATCGCCACCAGCCAACCGGCGGATGCCATGGAAGTCCAGGGCGCCAACGATCGCCGGCAACTGGCGCAGTTGGAACGGCACTTCCAGCTGCGCGCCGCCGAACGCCTGATGTTGCAGGGGGTGACCCTGCTGGACCCTTTGCGCTTCGATCAGCGTGGCCAGGTCGAGGCCGGCCGCGACGTGTCCATCGACATCAATGTCATTCTCGAAGGACGGGTGGTACTGGAAGACGGCGTGAGTATCGGTCCGAATTGCGTGATTAAGGATAGCCTGCTCAAGCGCGGCGCCATCATCAAGGCCAACAGCCATCTGGATGGCGTGGTGGTGGGTGAGGGCGCCGACGTCGGTCCCTTCGCCCGACTGCGTCCCGGGAGCGAACTGGGTGCCAAGGCCCACGTGGGCAACTTCGTCGAGCTGAAGAATGCTCATCTGCAGGATGGCGCCAAGGCCGGCCATCTCACCTACCTGGGGGATGCCAGCATAGGACCGGGCAGCAACATAGGCGCGGGCACCATCACCTGCAACTATGACGGCGCCAATAAGTTTCGAACCGAAATTGGTGCGGACGTCTTCGTCGGTTCCAACAGTTCCCTGGTGGCGCCGGTTACCCTGGGTGCAGGGGCGACCACGGCTGCGGGTTCGGTCATCACTGAAGATGTGCCAGCGGCCACTTTGGCGCTGGGCCGTGCACGCCAGATCAACAAGAGTGGCTGGCAGCGTCCGAAAAAGACCCTCAAGACTTGACGTCGGGCGCAGATTAGGTTTTGATTCGATCCATTATCTTTCGAATCGAAATTTATGACTCGCCGCAATACCGCCCAGCGTCGCCATGCCATCCTCGCCCAACTCCAGGCGCTGGGCGAGGTGAGTGTCGATGAGCTGGCCCGCCAGCTGGAGACGTCCGAGGTGACCATCCGCAAGGATCTGGCCGCCCTGGAGCGGAACGGCCTGCTGCTGCGTCGCTATGGCGGCGCGGTGGCCATGCCCCAGGAACTGCTGGCCGAGGCACCGCCCCAGGCGTCACCTTTCAAGCAGGCCATCGCACGGGCCGCCGCCCAGCGTCTGCGTGAACATGCGCGGATCATCGTCGACTGTGGCAGCACCACGGCGGCGCTGATTCCGCAGCTCGATCGGCGTCCCGGTCTGGTGGTCATGACCAATTCCCTGCAGGTGGCCATGGCCCTGCGCGAGCTGGAGCAGGAGCCCATGCTGCTGATGACCGGCGGCACCTGGGATCCGCATTCGGAATCCTTCCAGGGTCAGATCGCCGAGCAGGTGCTCCGATCCTATGACTTCGACCAACTGTTCATCGGTGCCGATGGCCTCGATCCGGAGCGCGGCACCACCACCTTCAACGAGCATCTGTCGCTGTCGCGAGTGATGGCCGAGGTCGCGCGGGAGGTGGTGGTCATGGCCGAAGCGGACAAATTGGGCAGGCGAATTCCCAATCTGGAACTACCGTGGGAAAAGGTGGACGTCCTCATCACCGATGAACGCCTGTCGCCCGAGGCGGCACAGGCAATCGAAAGGCGCGGTGTGCAGGTCGTCCGCGCCGCTGTGGAACACTAGACAATCGAGTCATCCACAGTGGGCGCTGGAAAGTCGCTGTGGATAAGACAGGCAACGGGAGGTAAGCATGTGTGGAATCGTCGGCGCCATTGCCGAGCGTAACATCACCGCCATTCTGGTCGAGGGCCTCAAGCGCCTGGAATATCGCGGCTACGACAGCGCCGGCCTGGCGCTGCTGGATGCCCAGGGCGAGTTGCAGCGCCTGCGCCGCATCGGCAAGGTCAGCGAACTGGAAGCAGGTCTGCTCGCCGATCCCCTGGCTGGTCGCCTGGGCATCGCCCATACCCGCTGGGCCACCCATGGCGCACCCACCGAAGCCAATGCTCACCCGCATTTCTCCCGGGGTGACGTGGCGGTGGTGCACAATGGCATCATCGAAAACTATGAAGCGCTGCGCTCCCAGCTCAAGGAGCGTGGCTACGTCTTCACCTCCCAGACCGATACCGAGGTCATCGTCCACCTGCTGCACCTCAAGCTGCAGGAAAGCGGCGACCTGACCGCGGCGCTCCAGTCGGCGGTCAAGGAATTGCATGGTGCCTATGGCTTGGCGGCGGTCTGGCGCCAGCAGCCGGATCGCCTGGTGGCGACCCGCAGTGGCAGTCCCCTGGTGATCGGCCTGGGCCTGGGCGAGAACTACCTGGCTTCCGACCAACTGGCGCTGCGTCAGGTGACCGATCGCTTCGTCTACCTGGAAGAGGGCGACGTGGCCGAGATCCGCCTGGATCAGGTCCGCCTCTGGGACGTGAACGGCATGCCGGTCCAGCGCGAGACGGTGCAGTACCACGAAGGCAGCGAGGCGGCCGACAAGGGCGCCTATCGTCACTTCATGCTCAAGGAGATCCACGAGCAGCCCAGCGTGGTCCAGCGCACCCTGGAAGGGCGCCTGGGTGACGGGCAGGTGCTGCCCGAGGCCTTCGGGCCGGCGGCGTCCGAGTTGTTCGCCAAGGTACGCCAGGTACAGATCGTCGCCTGTGGTACCAGCTTCCATGCCGGTTCGGTGGCGCGCTACTGGATCGAGGAGTACGTGGGCATTCCCTGCCAGGTGGAGGTGGCCAGCGAGTTCCGCTATCGCCGCGTCGCTGTCAGCCCGGACACCCTGTTCGTCACCATCTCCCAGTCCGGCGAGACCGCCGATACCCTGGCCGCGCTACGCATGGCCAAGCAATCCGGCTATCTGGGCAGCCTGGCGATCTGCAACGTGGCGACCAGTTCCCTGGTGCGCGAATCCCAGCTGAGCTTTCTGACCCAGGCCGGTCCGGAGATCGGCGTGGCCTCGACCAAGGCCTTCACCACCCAGCTGGTCTCTTTGCTGCTGCTGACCCTGAGCCTTGGCCGTTGCCAGCAGCGCCTGGATGTCGCTGTCGAAGCCGAACTGGTGGCCGAGATGCGTCGCCTGCCGGCGCGCCTGGATGAAGCCCTGGCCATGGACAAGACCGTGGAGAAGCTGGCGGAGTCCTTCGCGGAGAAGCACCACACCCTGTTCCTGGGGCGTGGCGAGCAATATCCGGTGGCGATGGAAGGGGCACTCAAGCTCAAGGAGATCTCCTACATCCACGCCGAGGCCTATCCGGCCGGCGAGCTCAAGCATGGTCCCCTGGCGCTGGTGGATGCCGACATGCCGGTAGTGACCGTGGCGCCGAACAACGAACTTCTGGAGAAGCTCAAGTCGAACCTGCAGGAAGTGCGGGCGCGGGGTGGCCAACTGATCGTCTTCGCCGACGAGCGTGCCGGCTTCGAGGATGGCGAGGGCACGCGCATCGTGACCATGCCGCATATCCACGACGCCCTGTCGCCGATCCTTTACACGATCCCGTTGCAGTTGCTGTCCTATCACGTGGCCGTGTTTAAGGGTACCGATGTGGATCAGCCGCGCAACCTGGCCAAGTCGGTGACGGTGGAGTAACAGGTTTCACGTGGAACCTTGTTGCTGGTAGAAGAAGACGCCGTCGCAGGAATGGATAGGATTGGCTGTCCCTTTCTGCACGGCTGCTGAGCGATCTCCAGCGCTGCTTGACTGGGGCTCGCCCACTGGTGGAGCGGGTCTGGAAGAAAAATTGGGTCGGCGATTTGCCGACCATGTATCAGCAGAATAGTGGACGGTTGCTGCCCGCTGCTGGCTGGCGTCTCAAGGTGAGGTCCGAGGATGTTGCTCCACGATTGGTTCGGTTTTGTCGCAGTAGCCATGCTGGTTACCCTGACCCCCGGTCCTGGGGTGATCATGGCGCTATCCAATTCGGTAGCCTACGGGCCGCGGCGGGCAATGCTCGGCTCGGTCGGCAATGCCTGCGGCTTGCTGGTGATCTCGACCGCGACCAGTGCTGGGTTGGGGGTAATACTGCAGGCCTCGGCTACGGCCTTCCTGCTGCTAAAGGTGCTTGGCGCGAGCTATCTGATCTACCTGGGTATCAAGCAATGGAAAAGTCGCAGCAGCGCCTTCGACACCCTCGATCAGCCGGGAAGGCGTGTCCTCACCAACCATAGACTGCTCTTCAACGGCACGATCGTGGCGCTGACCAACCCCAAGGCGATCCTGTTCTTTGCTGCGTTCCTGCCGCAATTCATCCGCCCGGGTAGTGACTCGCACACGCAGTTGGGCATTCTGGTACTGACCTTTGCAGCCTGCTCGGTGCTTTCCCACCTCTTCTATGTGATCCTGGCTCAGGTGCTACGGCGCACGCTTGCCGCACCCAATCGTGTACGGTTGCTGAACCGGCTGTTCGGCGCTTCGTTCGTGGCGCTGGGGACAAGCCTGTTCACCGTTCAAGCCAAGGTCGCCTGAGCATCGGGCAGAGGTTCACTTCTCCTGGCAGGATTCGTTCAGGGCACGCGCCAGTTGCCCTGGTTCTGCTGGCGACAGGCGACGGCCAGGAAGCGGCCGTCGCCGGGTTCGCCGTAGTAGTGGATGTCTTGCCGATAGGGCACGCCGGGGCTGCGTGCGCCCTGGCAGATGCCGATCTCGCCCACTGGGCAGCGGTCGACGAAGCTCACCTCTGTCTGCTGGCCCGGCAGCTGCGGCTGGCAGAAACCTTCGCGGAACAGCTTGGCGGGGATGTCGATGTTGCTCTGGCAGATCTGCACGTCCAAACTGCCCTGACGGCTGCGAATCACGCAGGCGTCGGCCAGCGCCAATGACGGCAACAGCACCAGGGTGATCAGCAACCGCCGCATTCCATCCATCCTCCCACGCAAAATCGCCACTCTAGCATTCGACCTCCCGCCATGCGCCTCGCCAATATCAAGACCCATGTGATCGCCGGTCCCCTGGGGGCCGGCAAGACCACCCTGATCCGCCAGCTGTTCGCCCAACGGCCGAGCGACGAGCGGTGGGCGATCCTGGTCAACGAGTTCGGCCAGGTGGGCCTCGATGCGGCGCTCATGGCCCAGGACGACGAGGAGCTGAGCATCGCGGAAGTCCCCGGTGGTTGCCTCTGTTGCATCCAGGGCGTGCCCCTGCAGGTGGCCCTGACGCGATTGCTCAGACGTGCAAGACCTCATCGCCTGTTCATCGAACCCTCCGGCCTGGGCCATCCCGCCAGTCTCTACCGCCAGCTCCAGGCGCCGCCCTGGGACGGGGTGCTGACCCTGCAACCCCTGATTTGGGTGGTGGATGCCGGGCAACTGCTCGAGGGTCAGCCCGTGCCCGATGCCCAGCAACAGGCACTGGAGCAGGCCGGACTGATCGTGCTCAACAAGAGCGCGGGCCTGGACCGAACGCTCTTGCCTCCACTGCTGGGCGACAGATCGCTGTATTGGACCGATGGGGGTCGAGTCACCCTGGCCGAGCTGCCCCAGACTACCGATGAGCTACCGCGCAGCGGTGAATTGCCCGAGCCGGTTGCCGCACCCAGTCCGCAGGCGCTGGTACTGCCCAATCGCCCGCTGCGCTTCAGCCATACCCAGGAGGGACGTCATGCCGTCGGTTGGCGCTGGCATCCCCGGCACAGCTTCGATGGACCGGCGCTGTCGGCTCTTCTGGCCGGACTTCCCGGTCTGCTCAGGCTGAAAGCCGTCCTGCAACTGGAGGACGGCTGGCAGGCCTACAACGGTCTGGCAAAACAGGCTAGCTGGGAGCCTACTCTGTGGCGGCGCGATAATCGGCTGGAATTGATCTTGGAGCAGATGCCGGACCTAGAGGCCCTCGAAAAAGGCCTGCGCGGGACCATTCGCGACATTTGAGGTTGCCAAATTTGTTCAGCCAATGATAATGATTATTAAATTTACTTCCTCTGCGTATTGCTCCCATGGCTCCGACGTCTCTTGCCAAGCCTGAACCTCTCGTAGTCGCTGCGCGTGCCGATGGTGATGAAGTGGAATCCGTCCAGGGCCCCGTCAGGGCCGCCTTGGCCGGCGACGTGGAGCCCGTGGCAGGGGTCAATGCCAAGCGTAGCGAACCCTCGGCCACCATCCTGTCGTTCCGGATGCCGGAACGTAACGAAGAGATCCTCACCCCGGTACTGACTCCGGTAGGCGCTGCCGAACCGAGCGAGCAGCCACCGCGCGGTCGTGGCTGGGGCGTTGCCTCGGTGCTGTCGCTACTGATGCATGCCAGCATGGCGGCAGCACTGTTCCTGGTAGTCCAGGCACCGCCGGAGCTGAAGATCGCCAAGGGCGACGAGCCGATGCAGGTCAGCTTCATCCAGCTCCCCAAACCGACTCCCGAGCCGCCGGCGCCCACCCCGGCACCACCGGCACCGCCGCCGCCTCAGCCCGAGCCACCAGCACCGGAGCCGCCCAAGCCCGTGGAACCACCAAAACCGGTGGAACCACCCAAGCCGGTGGTGGAAAAGCCCAAACCGAAGCCTAAACCCAAGCCGATCGAGCACAGCCAGCAGAAGCCGTTGCCGAAGAGGGTCGAGCCCGCTCCTGAACCGGTGGCGACAACCGCACCCGCGCCGGCACCGACGCCTGCACCTGCCGCCGCGGCCGCATCCAGCCAGCCTTCCCCGGCCGCCGCTCCTTCCGGTCCGCCGAAGACCGCGGGTATTCCTACCGGCAGCATCGACGATGCCGATATCCGGCCGATCAAGATGACGCCGCCTGAGTATCCGGAGATGCTGCGTCGTCGCGGCGTGGGTGGCGAGGTAAGGGTGATGTTCACCGTCACCGCCGAGGGCCGGCTGGCCGATATTCAGGTGCTGGAAGCCTCCAACAAGCAGCTGGAGCGTGCGGTACTGGAGGTGCTCGGCGAGTGGCGCTTCGCTCCCAGCGTCTCCGGCGGTCAGATCGTGCCGCGCAAGGCCACCAAGACCTTCAACTTCAAGATCCAGCGCCGCTAGGTTGCGGAGCCCTGTGGGGCTCCGCTTCGTGTTCACCAGGTCGCTCCAGGCCCAGGTAGCGGAACATGCCATGGGCGATCTCACGTTCCCCCATGATGACTTCGTCCACGCCGTGGTTTTCCAGGTGACGAATCTCGTCATCGTGATGAGCGCGGGCGAGGATGTGCAGGCCTGGCGCCAGCTCCCGTGCCCGGCGGGCGATCTCCGCGGCTTCGAAGCCGTTGGGAATGGCCAGCAGCAGCGCCCGGGCTTCCTGGAGCTTCGCCCGTGCCAGCACCTTTTCCCGGGTCGCATTGCCCAGGATCGCCCTGAAGCCCTTCTGGCGTAGCGCCGTGACATGCTCGGGCTCGTCGGCGATGACGATCAGCGGCGGCCCCGCGTCATCCAGGCGCTCGCAGATGTAGCGGCCGACCCGGCCGTAGCCCACCAGTACCAAGTGCCCCTGTTGCACGACGGTGTCAGGCTGGTCGTCGTCCAGTTCCGGCGCATGCTTGCCCTTGACGTTGACCAGTCGACGCCCCTCACGACGCTCCATCCAGGGCTGCAGCAGATCGATGCCATGGAACAGCAGCGGATTGAGGATGATGGAGATGATCGCCGCGGCCAGGATGAGATCGTGGGCGCCCTGGTCGAGCAGCTTCAGCGACAGGCCGAGGCTGGCGAGGATGAAGGAGAATTCACCGATCTGGGCCAGGCTCGCGGCGATGGTCAGGGCCACGCTCAGCGGTCGACGATAGGCGAGGACAATCAGCGCCGCGGCGATGGATTTGCCGAAGACGATCACTGCCACCGTGGCCAGCACCGCCCAGGGTTGCTCCAGCAGGATCGCTGGATCGAAGAGGCTGCCCACCGAGAAGAAGAACAGCACGGCGAAGGCTTCGCGCAACGGCAGTGAATTTTCCGCGGCATCATGGCTGAGTTCCGATTCGTTGAGTACCACCCCGGCGAAGAAGGCGCCCAGGGCGAAGGACACGCCGAACAGCGCCGCCGAGCCGTAGGCGATACCCATGGCGATGGCCAGGGTCGCCAGGGTGAACAACTCTCGCGAGCCGGTGCGGACCACCCGGGCCAGCAGCCAGGGAATGGCCCGCCGACCCACCACCAGCATCAGGGCAATGAAGGCCCCCACCTTGAGGGCGGTGAGGCCCAGTTCGAGTACCAGGCTGTTCTCTCCCTGCGCCCCGGCCTCCCCGCCCAGCGGCCCGGCCAGTGCCGGCAGGACCACCAGCGCCAGTACCATCAGCAGGTCTTCGACGATCAGCCAACCCACGGCGATACGGCCGCGACGGCTTTCCACCATCTGGCGTTCTTCCAACGCCCGCAGCAGTACCACGGTACTGGCGACCGACAGCGACAGGCCGAAGATCAGACCGCTGCCCAGGCTCCAGCCGAGGAAATGGCTGACGCCCATGCCCATGAGGGTGGCGACCGCGATCTGGACGATGGCACCGGGGACGGCGATGCGCCTGACCGCCAGCAGATCCCTGATGGAAAAATGCAGGCCCACGCCGAACATCAGCAGGATGACGCCGATCTCGCTCAGTTCCTTGGACAACTCGGGATCGGCGACGAAGCCGGGGGTGAAGGGGCCGGCAGCGACGCCGGCCAGCAGATAGCCGGCGATCGGTGGCAGTCGCAGCCGGGTGGCCAGGGTGCCGAAGGCGAAAGCCAGGACCAGGCCGATCGCCAGGGTGGAGAGCAGAGGGGTGTCGTGCGGCATGGCAGGCTCCGGGAGGGGAGTTGCCAGATCCTGGAGCCGCTGCCGTCGAACGACGGCGACCTAGCCGGCAAAACTCAAAGGGTGTCCTTGAGTGCCTGATAGCGCTCCTGAAGTTCCCGACGAATCTGCCGCCGCTGCTGGGCTTGCACACAGCGCCGCTTCTCGTCCGCCGTTGCGGGTTCGAGTTGGGGAACCGGGCAGGACTTGCCGTCTTCGTCCACTGCGACCATGGTGAAGAAACAGCTGTTGGTATGGCGTACCGAGCGCTGCTGGATATTTTCGGTGATGACCTTGATGCCGATTTCCATGGACGTGGTACCGGTGTAGTTCACCGACGCCATGAAGGTCACCAACTCACCCACGTGGATGGGTTCGCGAAAGATCACCTGGTCCACTGACAGGGTGACCACGTAGCGACCGGCATAGCGGCTGGCGCAGGCGTAGGCCACTTCGTCGAGATACTTGAGCAGGGCGCCCCCGTGGACCTTGCCCGAGAAGTTGGCCAGGTCCGGGGTCATCAGGATGGTCATGCTCAACTGGTGGTTGCCGGCTTCCAAGGGCGAATCCTCGAGGGGGAAATTCTGTAGACGGCGCGCTGGCGCCGTCTGTCACACGCCTTTCAGCGACCGGCGGAAAGACCGAAGTCGATCGGCAGATCGGCTCCGGAAATCGCTGCCGCCTGGGGCTGGCAGAGGAAGTAGACGAACTCGGCCACTTCCTCGGGCTGGATGAAGCGAGCGGTATCGCCCTGGGGATAGCGATTGAGCAGGTTGCGGCGGTAGCCCGCGGGATCGCCGCTGCCATAGTGGGCAGCCTGGAAGTCCAGCATGGGGGTGTCGATGTCGCCGGGGGAGACGGCATTGACCCGTACCCCATCGCGGGCGAGCTCCACCGCCAGATTCTGGCTGAAGAAGCGCACAGCGGCCTTGGCTGCGCCGTAGGCGGCCGCTCCAGCGATCGGTTGGCGACCGGCGCCGCTGGCCACGTTGATGATGACGCCGCGATTTTCCTTGAGGAAGGGAATGGCGGCCGAGCACATGAAGAAGGTGGCCTTGAGATTGACCGCCATCACCAGGTCGTAGTCCTCTTCGCCGAAGGTTTCCACCTCGCCTTCGCGCCAGATGCCGGCGGCGTTGATCAGGGCATCCAGCCGCCCGGTGCGGGCCATCACCTTGCTGACCAGGCTACGGCATCCCTCGGCACTGGAAATGTCGGCGGTCACGCTGGAGTCCAGGCCGACGATGCCGTTCAGTCCGTGCAGGCCCTCGGCATCGCGGTCGGCCGCGGCGACGCGCCAGCGACTCTGGGCGAAACGCTGCGCCAGGGCGCGGCCGAGGCCGCCAGCGGCGCCGGTGATCAGGACGACGGGAGTGCTCATGACGCATCCTCCGGAAGTGATGGCCTTATCCAGACCTGCGCAGGGCAGGGTCGTTCAGTGCCGGTCTCGTCAGCTTTCCAGCCAGACGTCGCGTGCCCAGACCCACACCGAATCCCAGGATTCGTCGGTCAGGTCGCCGTCTTCCCACAGCAGTACCTCGCCTTCCTGGCTGACGCAGTAGTAGCCGTCGTCGCTGGCGCAGAGAGGAATGTACTCTCGCGGCAGGCCTTCGTCCCAGGCGGTGGCGGCGACTTCCGGCAGATAGGTGTGGGACTGGGGATCGGTAACGGTCACCGGCTCGATGCGGCCATAGACCACGTCGCTGACGGTCAGCAGGAATTCGCGGAATTCCGGCGGCAGGCTGATGAGCAGTTCTTCCTCGATCTCGACCAGCAGGTCTTCATCGGGCAGCTCCAGGGGCACCGGGACGGGTTCGTTTTCTTCACGCAGGCGTTCGATGACGTCTTCCATAGCAGGCCTCTCTCGAAATGCGCACCGGATGGAATAGGGAAGAGGCGCGCAAGGTTAGCAGTTCAGTCCGGGATAACGGCAGTTTCCCTGCGGACTTGATAGCGTTTTCGAGAGATGGTCGGCGTCGCGAGGCCATGAAAAAGCCCGGCGTAGAGCCGGGCTTCTCGATACCGCGTTCGCTTAGGCGTTCTGGCGGATACCGGCCAGCAGCCAGGGCTGGTTCTCACCGGCCATGCGCTCCATGCGCCAGCTCTCGCTGAACGGCTGGCCCTGGTCGAAGCGCGACTCCTTGGAAACGCCATTGAAGGTGATGGTGGCGATGGTCTTGCCCTGCAGATCCTCGACCCCGTCCAGGGTGGCGTTGAGGTTCTCGATGTAGGTGGACTGGAAGCCTTCACCCAGGGCAGCGCGCTCGTCACGCAGCCACTGCAGCATCTGCGGGGTGACGAACTCGGCGATCTTGTCCATCTCGTTGGCATCCCAGTGCTGCTGCAGGCTCATGAAGTGCTCACGACCCGCGGCCACGAAGCGCTCGGCATTGAACCAGCTCGGCGCATCGATCACCGGAGCGGCACCGGCAGCGGCGCCACCGAACAGACCACCGTTGGTGGGCTGAGTCGGCATCTCACGCTGCAGCGGGGCATGGCCGGCAACGGCGGGTTGCGGGCCGGCCTGCTGCTTGCGACGGGCGATCAGGCGGAAGATCACGAAGGCGATGAGCGCCAGGATCAGGAAGTCGAAGAACTGGAAGCCTTCGAAGCCGTCACCCATGAACATGGAGGCCAGCAGACCACCGGCAGCGATGCCGGCCAGCGGGCCGAGCCAGCGGGAAGCGCCACTGGCCGGACGGGCGGCGGCGGCAGCGCCGGCACCGGCGGCGGGTGCAGCCATGCCAGGTTGCTGCGGCGGCGCAGCCTGGCGGGTCTGGTGGATGGGCGCGGCGCCAGCGGACTTACCGCCGCCCATGCGTTTGGCGTTGGCGTCCAGGCTGAGCGTGAGGCCCAGGCAGAGGATCATGAAGAAGCTCATCAGGCGTTGCATGTGGTGTTCTCTCAGTGAAGAGTCTGGTGTTGGATACATCTTGCGCTGCCCGGTCAAGTACAGCCAGCGTGAATTGTTTCGGTATTTTGCCCTGTCGGTTTTCCGGCACTGCGGCCGAAGCGGGCCGCTCCTGGCGGAAATCTCCAGGCACATCAATCTATTACAGATTTTTGCAGCATCCGTCACAAGAGGTTGCAGGTGCTAGTCTTGAACTCCAGTCAGCGCAGGTGTCGGGAGAATGCCCGGCCCGTCAAAGGAGGGCCCGGCCGATGCACGCTCTAGCTTTCATCCAGGACATGGCGGTCATCATGCTGGTGGCCGGCGTGGTGACCATCCTCTTCCACCGCTTCAAGCAGCCCGTGGTACTGGGCTACATCCTCGCCGGCTTCATCATCGGACCCCACACCCCGCCCTTCGGTCTGATCCACGACGAAGAAAGCATCAAGACCCTCGCCGAAGTGGGGGTGATCTTCCTGATGTTCAGCCTTGGCCTGGAGTTCTCCCTGCGCAAGCTGTTCCGCGTCGGCGCCACCGCCTTCATCGCCGCCTTCCTGGAGATCAGCCTGATGCTCTGGCTGGGCTACCAGGTGGGGCAACTCTTCGGCTGGTCGCACATGGATTCGCTGTTCCTCGGCGCCATCCTGGCCATCTCCTCGACCACCATCATCGTCAAAGCGCTCAACGAGCTGAAGATGAAGCACGAGCGCTTCGCCCAGCAGATCTTCGGCGTGCTGATCGTCGAGGATATCCTCGGCATCGGCATCATCGCCCTGCTGTCGGGCCTGGCGGTGAGTGGCTCGGTGGAACCGGGAGCAGTGGCCGCGACCCTGGGCAAGCTGAGCCTGTTCATGATCGTGGCCCTGGTCATCGGCATCCTGCTGGTACCGCGCCTGCTGGCCTACGTGGCCACCTTCGATAGCAACGAGATGCTGCTGATCACGGTGCTGGGACTGTGCTTCGGCTTCTGCCTGCTGGTGGCCAAGCTGGAGTACAGCGTGGTGCTGGGCGCCTTCCTGATCGGCGCCATCATGGCCGAGTCACGCCAGTTGCTGAAGATCGAGAAGCTGGTGGAGCCCCTGCGCGACATGTTCAGCGCCATCTTCTTCGTCGCCATCGGCCTGCTGCTCGATCCCAAGGTACTGGTCGAGTACGCGTGGCCGATCACCGTGATCAGCGTCGTCGTGGTACTGGGCAAGATCCTCGCCTGCAGCCTGGGCACCCTGATCGCCGGCAACGATGGCCGTACCTCGCTGCGGGTAGGCATGGGCCTGGCGCAGATCGGCGAGTTCTCCTTCATCATCGCCACCCTGGGCATCACCCTGGGCGTCACCAGCCATTTCCTCTATCCGGTGGCGGTGGCTGTCTCGGCGGTCACCACCCTGCTCACGCCCTATCTGATCAAGGCGGCCGATCCGTTGGCCCTGTGGATCGGCAGCTGGTTGCCGCAGCCGCTGCAGCGGGTACTGGGGGTCTATGGCGAGTGGTTGCGCAGCATCCAGCCCCAGGGGGAGAAGGCGATACTGGCCGGGATGATGAGACGCATCCTGCTGCAGGTCGGTATCAACCTATCGTTGGTCATCGCCATCTTCCTCGGCGGCACCTATTTCGCCGGCGGCCTGGCCGGCTGGCTGAGCACCTGGATCACCGATGCCGACATGCAGAAGGCCTGCATCTGGGGTGGCGCGCTGCTGCTTTCGCTGCCCTGCCTGATCGCCGCCTACCGCAAGCTCAAGGCACTGGCCATGCTGATGGCCGAACTCAGCGTGCGCCAGACCCAGGCCGGACGCTACACCCAGCCGGTGCGACGGCTGGTCAGCGAGCTTATCCCGCTGCTGTCGCTGGCTGCCATCCTGGTGCTGCTCGCCGCCCTGAGCAGCAACATCCTGCCACGCGGCGAGTGGCTGCTGCTGATCGCGGTGGTGGCGGTGGGGGTGATCGCCCTGCTGTGGCGCTGGTTCATCCGCGTGCATTCGCGGTTGCAGATCGCCTTCATCGAGACGCTGGAGCAGGACAAGGGCGGTCAACACTAGGGCGTATTTCCCGTTCGCAGGCATTGCCGCCCGGGGATCGACGGGGCAGAATCGCTCTAAGTCGGTCGTTTGAATAGGCGTGCCGATGGCAAAGGATTGCACAATGCAGGAAATGGGCTTGGCCGCCTTCTGCCATCCGGCAATCTCCCACCGGTGGTCAGGCCTGTTTCCTGCGCCCTTTCAGGGCCTCCAGGCGAGGAGTAATACGCCGCCGCCGATGGCGGCGATGCCGCACCACTGGCGCAGGTCCAGGCGCTCACCGAGCAGCGCCACACCGAAGATGGCCACCAGTACCACGCTCAACTTGTCCACCGGCGCTACCAGCGAAGCCGGACCGAGCTTGAGCGCCCGGTAATAGCACAGCCAGGACAGGCCGGTCGCCACGCCCGAGAGCAGCAGGAACAGATAGGTACGGCCGGTGATGCTGGCCAGGGGCTGCGCCTGACCGGTGGCTGCGACGATGGCCGCCAGGACCACGACCACCACCAGGGTGCGCAGCAGGGTGGCGAAGTCGGCGTTGACGTGCTCCACGCCCAGCTTGCCGAAGATGGCGGTGAGGGCGGCGAAGGCCGCCGCCAGCAGGGCCCAGAACAGCCAGGAGCTGGTCATGACTAGAGAGGCTCGAGCTTGGCGTAGCTCACCATGAGCCACTTGCTGCCTTCGTCCTTGAAGTTCACCTGTACCCGGGCATGGGCGCCGGAGCCTTCGTAGTTGAGGATGACCCCTTCGCCGAACAGCGCGTGGCGCACCGGCTGGCCGAGGCTGAAGGTGGTTTCCGGGACCGGCGCCTGGGCGAAGGGACTGGGGCGGCTGCCGGCGAAGGGCTGCTTGACCGCATTGGACAACCGCACCTCTTGGATCAGGCCATCCGGCACCTCGCGGACGAAGCGCGAGACCTTGTTGTAGGTCTCGCTGCCATAGAGGCGACGGGTCTCCGCATAGCTCATCACCAGCCGGCGCATGGCGCGGGTGATGCCCACGTAGGCCAGGCGACGCTCCTCTTCCAGACGGCCGGGTTCTTCCAGGCTCATCTTGTGCGGGAACAGGCCTTCCTCCATGCCGGCGAGGAACACCAGGGGAAATTCCAGGCCCTTGGCACTGTGCAGGGTCATCAGCTGAACGCTGTCTTCGTGGCTGTCGGCCTGGGTGTCTCCGGACTCCAGGGCGGCGTGGTCGAGGAAGGCCGCCAGGGGCGTCATCTCCTCGTCACCGCTGAAGTCGAAGGAGCGGGCGGCACTGACCAGTTCTTCCAGGTTCTCTACCCGGGCCTGGCCCTTTTCGCCCTTCTCTTCCTTGTGGAAGGTGACCAGGCCGGTCTGCTCGATGATCTGCTGCACGAGGTTGTGCAGGGACAGGTCCTCGGCCTTGAGCGCCAGGGTGTCGACCAGTTCGACGAAGGCGTTGAGCGCCGCAGCGGCGCGACCGGAGACCGCGCGGGCGCCGACCAGGTCGTGCAACGCCTGCCACAGCGAGGTGTTCTGGGCCCGCGCGGCGCTGCGCAGGGCTTCCACGGTCTTCTCGCCGATGCCCCGTGGCGGTACGTTGATCACCCGCTCCAGGGCGGCGTCGTCGTGGCGATGCTGGATCAGCCGCAGGTAGGCCATGGCGTTCTTGATCTCGGCACGCTCGAAGAATCTCAGGCCACCGTAGATGCGATAGGGGATCTTCTCGCGCAGCAGTGCCTCTTCCAGCACCCGCGACTGGGCGTTGGATCTATAGAGGATGGCCATTTCGCGGCGCGTGGTGCCCTTCTTGAATTCGCTCTCGATGGTCTCGACGATGTAGCGCGCTTCGTCGTGTTCGTTGAAGCCGGCGTAGAGGGTGATGGCCTCGCCTTCGCCGGTATCGGTCCACAGCTCCTTGCCGAGGCGGCCGAAGTTATGGGCGATCAGGCCGTTGGCAGCCTTGAGGATGGTGTCGGTAGAGCGATAGTTCTGCTCCAGGCGGATGATCTCCGCGGAGAAGTCCTCGTTGAACTGCTGGATGTTCTCGATCTTGGCGCCGCGCCAGCCATAGATGGACTGGTCGTCGTCGCCCACCACCATGAGGCTGGCGCCGTTCTGGGCGAGCAGCTTGAGCCAGGCGTACTGGACGGCGTTGGTGTCCTGGAATTCGTCCACCAACAGGTGCTGGAAGCGCCGCTGGTAGTGCTCCAGCAGGCTGGGGCTGTTGCGCCAGAGATCCAGGGCGCGCAGCAGCAACTCGGAGAAGTCGATCACCCCGGCGCGAGCGCAGGCCGCTTCATAGGCCTCGTAGATGCTGCGCATGGTGCTGAGGAAGAGGTCTCCCGCGGCCTGGATATGCTGCGGACGCAGGCCCTCGTCCTTCTGGCCGTTGATGAACCACTGCGCCTGGCGCGCCGGCCAGCGCTGCTCGTCGAGGCCCAGCTCGCGGATCACCCGCTTGACGATGCGCTGCTGGTCGTCGCTGTCGAGGATCTGGAAATTCTGCGCCAGCCCCGCTTCCTGCCAGTGGGCGCGCAGCAGGCGGTGAGCGAGGCCGTGGAAGGTGCCGACCCACATGCCCTGCGGACTCATGCCCAGCAGCTGCTCGATGCGATGGCGCATCTCGGCGGCGGCCTTGTTGGTGAAGGTCACCGAGAGGATGGAGTGCGGCGAGGCGCGCTCGACCTGGATCAGCCAGGCGATGCGATGCACCAGCACCCGGGTCTTGCCCGAGCCGGCACCGGCCAGGACCAGTTGGCGCCCCAGGGGCGCGGCCACGGCTTGGCGTTGGGCATCGTTGAGGGAGTTGAGCAGCAGCGAGATGTCGTCGTTCATCGCCGCATTCTACCGACGCGGGGAAAGGAGCGCCAAACCAGACGGATGGGAGGGGTAGGGCAGGGTCTTTGAATCTCCGTCCAGCAGGCTGGACGGAGGCTGAAGCAGGACGGCCGCGGGCGCGCTATCAGGCAGCGATCGGCGAACGCCAGTCGTCGGAGCCGGAGGTACCGGAGACTTCGTGGGTCCAGACGATCTTGCGGTAGGTGAAGTAGACGTCTTCCAGGTGGGTGAAGTGGGCCATGCTCGGGTCCTGGCAGTTGGGCATGCGCGACTGGACGTCGACGATGATGGCGTCTTCCAGTTCGATGGTGAAGTAATGCTCCTGGGTGCCGGTGGCCGAGGTGCGGTACCACTCCAGGCGGCACTTGTTCAGGCGTTCGCCGGAGGTCAGGGCGTTGAAGATCAGCGGCGAGGCCTTGTCGAAGACCTTGGTGATCATCAGCGGCTTGTGCACGCGCTGGCCGGTGGGCTGGCCGGACTGGGGATCGCGCGGGATGATCACCTGGTGGTTGAAGGCCTGGACCAGGATCTGGTCTTCGTGACCTTCCTGGAAGATGTTGCCGACCGAATCCTCGGTGAAGGTGCCGGCGGTGATCAGGCCTTGCTTGGTGCCTTCGAGGGACAGATACGCGGGTGTTGGCATGATGCTCTCCTTGCCTGGTTGATGGGCTTCATGGCCCGGGTGACCCGTTACCGAACAAACGCCATGCCAGCTAATGAAAATCCTTTTCAATCAGCGACTTGGAGAAAATACGCGGCGTCAGGGCAGGGCGACTGTGCGCGGGTGCTCAAGGAGTTGCGCAGAAGCTTGCGCGCGGCTGGAAAAAAGTTGTCCTGCGGTCGGTAGTCCGGCCTGGCGAAGGCTACGCAAAGCCTGGCGCGACGCCCCGTGCGGCCGTGCTGAATCGTAATGAGCAAGAGCCTTGGCAGACGTTATGTAGTATAAGTGCCACGCACTACATCCCCTCTGCTAGACGAGATACGCCTGTGAACCTCATGCAACACATTGCTCAATCCCGCCACCTGCTGCGCAAGTCGGAGCTCAAGGTCGCCGAGCAGGTGATGGTGGATCCGGCAGCGGTCATGCACAGCTCCATGGCCGATCTGGCCCATAACGTCGGCGTGAGCGAGCCCACCATCGTGCGCTTCTGCCGCGCCATCGGTTGCGATGGCTTCCAGGATCTCAAGCTGCGCCTGGCGCAGAGCCTGGCGGCGGGGGCCAGTTTCGGCCAGTTCGCCATCCATGAGAACGATGCGGTGGAGGACTTCAGCCTGAAGATCTTCGACACCACCCTGCATACCCTGATGGACGTGCGCGAGCGGCTGGACATGCGGGCGCTGGAGACGGCCATCGAGGCCATCGCCAGGGCGCAGCGGGTGATGTTCTACGGCTTCGGTGCCTCGGGTTCGGTGGCCAACGACGCCCAGCACAAGTTCTTTCGCCTGCAATTGAGCGCTACCGCCTATTCCGATCCGCACATGCAGGCCATGTCGGCGGCGACCCTGACGCCTTCCGACGCCGCCATCTGCATCTCCCAGTCGGGGCGCTCCAAGGACCTGTTGATCACCGCCAATCTGGTTCGTGACAACGGCGCCGCGCTGATCACCATCTGCCCGGGGCAGACGCCGCTGGCCGACCTGGCCACGGTGAACATCGCCATCGACGTGCACGAGGACACCGACATCTATGTGCCCCTGACCTCGCGCATCGCCCACCTGGTGGTGATCGATGTCCTGGCCATGGGCGTGGCCATGTCGCGCGGGCCGGCACTGGTCGAACATCTCAAGGGCGTCAAGCGCAGTCTGCGCAGCCTGCGGCTGTCGTCGAAGTCGACCAAGCACAGCGACACCCAATAGTCGTCTTACTGTCGCCAAACGGTCACCTGCAAGGGGGAAGCTGCCCATTCCGATCCCAGCCCGGAGGAATAGGCATGACCGCTCTCGTCCAGGAATCCAGCCTTCGTCTCGACAGCAAGACTCGCAGAAAGCTACAGGATCAACGGCGGATGAAGTTTCGCCGCGCCATCGAAGCCCGCGCCGAAGAACAGCGCCTCGCGGTCGAGCTCGATGAGCTGCTGTTTCTCAATCAGCTGCTGGACGAGCGCCAGGCCCAGCGCCGACAGCAGGTTCCAGCGCAATACCTAACGCATTGATCAGGCTGCGCTGACTGCGCAGATAGTCGACGAAGGCCCGGGCCACCGGCGACAGCGGCTTGCCGCGCGAATGGACCACGCACCAGGAGCGCCGCAGCGGCAACTCGGCGACTTCCAGCTCCACCAGGCTGCCGGCGGCGAGATCGCTGCGAATGGCCTGGCGCGGCAGCAGCGCCAGGCCGAGGCCGGCACGGACCGCTTCGCGTTGCGCCTCGAAGGCGCCGATCTCCAGTTGCTCGGCGAAGTGGGCACGTTTCTGCTTGAGATAGTCCTCGCAGGCCTGGCGCGTGCCTGAGCCGACTTCGCGTACCAGCAGCGGATAGGCCGTCAGGTCGCGCAGACTGAGACCGTTGCGTCCGGCCAGGACATGGCCCGGACGCGCCACGGCGACGATGGCATTGTCCAGCAGCGGCAGGAACTCCAGGTCCGCGTTGCTTGGCACTCCGGACATCAGCGCCACGTCCTCGCGATTCTCCGTCAATCGCCGCAGCACCCGGGCATGGTTGCCCACGGTCAGCGCCAGGTCGACCTGGGGATGGCTGCTGCGGAACTGGCTGAACAGGTGGGGCGCCAGGTATTGGGCGCTGCTCTCCACCCCCAGCCGCAGCTGGCCGTGCAGGGCCCCGCGCAGGTTCGACAGCTGCATGTCCAGGCTGCCCAGCCGGGCGAAGAGATCGCGACCGGTCTGGCGCAGGGCCTCGCCGGCCTCGGTGAGGTAAAGGGTGCGATTGACGTAGTTGAACAGCGCGGCGCCCACCACCTCTTCGAGCTGGCGTACCTGCAGGCTCACCGCCGGCTGGGTCAGCGCCATGATGTCGGCCGCGCGACTGTAGGAGCGCGCCTCGCAGACGGCCTCGAACACCTGCAATTGGCGAAAGGTGAGCCGCATCAGTGGCTTGCGCATGGGCATCGACGAGATCCATAAGTGATTCCTTATGAAGTATCCAACAATTATTTATTTTCCATAAGAGAGACCCTGGCGTAGCTTCGAATCACCGGCAATAACAAGGGCTGCAAACCGCAGCAGACAAGGAGCCAGGTGTGATCAAGAAGATACTCATCGCCAACCGGGGCGAGATCGCGGTCCGCATCGTGCGGGCCTGTGCCGAGATGGGCATCCGCTCGGTAGCGGTCTACTCCGACGCCGATCGTCAGGCGCTCCACGTGAAACGTGCCGATGAAGCCCATGGGATCGGCAGCGATCCGCTCGAGGGTTATCTCAATCCGCGCAAGCTGGTGAACCTCGCCGTGGAAACCGGCTGCGATGCCCTGCATCCCGGCTATGGCTTCCTCTCCGAGAACGCCGAGCTGGCGGAAATCTGCGCCCAGCGTGGCATTCGCTTCATCGGGCCGTCCGCCGAGGTCATCCGCCGCATGGGTGACAAGACCGAGGCTCGACGCAGCATGATCGCCGCCGGCGTACCCTGCACCCCGGGCACCGAAGGCAACGTGGCGGATCTCGCCGAAGCCCTGCGCGAAGGCGATCGCATCGGCTACCCGGTGATGCTCAAGGCCACCTCCGGTGGAGGCGGTCGCGGTATCCGCCGCTGCAACTCCCGCGAGGAGCTGGAACAGGCCTATCCGCGGGTGATCTCCGAGGCGACCAAGGCCTTCGGCTCGGCCGAAGTGTTCCTCGAGAAGTGCATTGTCAATCCCAAGCACATCGAGGCGCAGATCCTCGCCGACAGTCACGGCAACACCGTGCACCTGTTCGAGCGCGACTGTTCCATCCAGCGGCGTAACCAGAAGCTGATCGAGATCGCGCCCAGCCCCCAGCTCACCCCCGAGCAGCGCGCCTACATCGGCGACCTGGCGGTACGCGCGGCCAAGGCGGTGGGCTACGAGAACGCCGGTACCGTGGAATTCCTGCTCGCCGAGGGCGAGGTGTATTTCATGGAGATGAACACCCGGGTGCAGGTGGAGCACACCATCACCGAGGAGATCACCGGCATCGACATCGTTCGCGAGCAGATCCGCATCGCTTCCGGCCTGCCGCTGTCCTTCGCCCAGGAAGATGTTCTGCACCGCGGTTTCGCCCTGCAGTTCCGCATCAACGCCGAAGACCCGAAGAACAACTTCCTGCCGAGCTTCGGCAAGATCACCCGCTACTACGCCCCGGGCGGACCGGGGGTGCGCACCGACACCGCCATCTACACCGGCTATGTGATCCCGCCGTACTACGACTCCATGTGCCTCAAGCTGATCGTCTGGGCGCTGACCTGGGAAGAAGCCATGGATCGTGGCCTGCGCGCCCTGGACGACATGCGCGTGCAGGGGGTGAAGACCACCGCGCCCTATTACGAAGCCATCCTGCGTGATGCGGAATTTCGCAGCGGGCGCTTCAACACCAGCTTCGTGGAAAGCCATCCGGAGCTGACCCAGTACTCGATCAAGCGCAATCCGACGCACCTGGCCATCGCCATCGCCGCCGCCATCGCCGCCCATGCCGGTCTGTAAGGACAGAACAATGAAAAGCATCCAGATCACCGACACCATCCTGCGCGACGCCCACCAATCGCTGCTGGCGACCCGCATGCGCACCGAAGACATGCTGCCGATCTGCGCCAAGCTCGACCAGGTCGGCTACTGGTCGCTGGAAGTCTGGGGCGGGGCGACCTTCGACGCCTGCGTGCGCTTCCTCAAGGAAGATCCCTGGGAGCGCCTGCGCCAGCTGCGCCAGGCGCTGCCGAATACCCGTCTGCAGATGCTCCTGCGCGGCCAGAATCTGCTCGGCTACCGGCACTACAGCGACGATGTGGTCGAGGCCTTCGTCGAGCGGGCCGCGGCCAATGGCATCGACGTCTTTCGCATCTTCGATGCCATGAACGATGTGCGTAACCTGGAGACCGCCATCCGTGCGGTCAAGGCCAGCGGCAAGCACGCCCAGGGCACCCTCTGCTACACCACCAGCCCGGTGCACACCGTGAGCGCCTTCGTCGACCAGGCCAGGCGCATGGCCGACCTGGGCGTGGATTCCATCGCCATCAAGGACATGGCCGGCTTGCTCACGCCCTATGCCACCGGCGAGCTGGTCAAGGCGCTCAAGGAGGCCCTGAGCCTCGATGTGGTGGTGCACTCCCACGACACCGCCGGGGTGGCCGCCATGTGCCAGCTCAAGGCGGTGGAGAACGGCGCCGACCGCATCGACACGGCCATCTCCAGCCTGGCCTGGGGTACCAGCCATCCGGGCACCGAATCCATGGTCGCCGCCCTGCGTGATACCCCCTACGACACCGGGCTGGATCTGGAACTGCTGCAGGAGATCGGCCTGTACTTCCATGCGGTGCGCAAGAAGTACCACCAGTTCGAGAGCGAATTCACCGGGGTCGACACCCGGGTGCAGGTCAACCAGGTGCCGGGCGGCATGATCTCCAACCTGGCCAACCAGTTGCGCGAGCAGGGCGCCCTCAATCGCATGAACGAGGTGCTGGAAGAGATCCCGCGGGTGCGCCAGGACCTGGGCTATCCGCCCCTGGTGACCCCGACCTCGCAGATCGTCGGTACCCAGGCCTTCTTCAACGTGCTGGCCGGCGAGCGCTACAAGACCATCACCAACGAGGTGAAGCTCTATCTGCAGGGTCGCTACGGCAAGGCGCCGGGCGCCATCTGCGAGCAGCTGCGCAAGCAGGCCATCGGCCAGGAAGAGGTGATCGAGGTGCGTCCGGCCGATCTGCTCAGCCCCGAGCTGGCACGGCTGCGCGCCGAGATCGGTGACCTGGCCAAGCGCGAAGAGGACGTGATGACCTTCGCCATGTTCCCCGACATCGGGCGCAAGTTCCTCGAAGAGCGCGCCGCCGGCACCCTGGTGCCGGAAGCCCTGCTGCCCGTGCCGTCGGCCGATGGCGTGGCGGCGGTGGGCGGCCAGGGCGTGCCGACCGCCTTCAGCGTCGACGTGCACGGCGAGACCTACCAGGTGGACATCACCGGCATCGGCCTCAAGAGCGAGGGCAAGCGGCACTTCTACCTGTCCATCGACGGGGTGCCGGAAGAGGTGGTGTTCGAAGCCAGTGGCGACTTCGTCGCCGAGGGTGGGCAGCGGCGGCGCCAGGCGGAGCGGTCGGGCGACGTCAGCACCACCATGCCGGGCAACATCGTCGAGGTGCTGGTCAAGGAGGGCGACCAGGTCAAGGCCGGGCAGGGCGTGCTGGTCACCGAAGCCATGAAGATGGAGACCGAGATCCAGTCCCCCATCGCCGGTACCGTCACCGCGGTGCGGGTGGCCAAGGGCGATCGGGTCAATCCGGGCGAGGTGTTGATCGAAATCGAAGGCTGAGATCACTTCGATTTCCCTTGGGGGCCGATAGGCCCCCTTTTTTTATGGGCATTCGCTATCCATTCGATTGATAAAAAGCACTAACACCTTTCGATAGGGTCTGCTATTTAATATAGCCAAGGCTATAACGATCCCGGGAGGATTCGCGATGCTGAAAGATCTCAAAAGACGCGCCCTGCGTGGCCTGCTGGACAAGCTGCTGGACCAGCCCGTCGAACGTCGCCCGCTGGCTGTGCAGCCCGAGCGCTCGCGCGATCTGTCGGCCCACACTGCTCACTGATCCCTGCTGATCTGGCGGAGACCGCTGCGCCTCTGCGCCGCTCATCAGCGCCTCCGTTGCGTCCTGGCCGAGGCGCTTTTCCTCTACTTGTCTCCTTCATTCGCCCTCTTCATCCAAGGTTACAAAGTCCCGGTGCACGTTCGATAGGTTGTGCTATCTAATATAGCCAAGGCTATGAATTCGTGGGGCGGCAGATGCTGAAGAAGACGAGACGCTGGGCGCTGGCGGGACTGCTGGGGTTGTTGCTCGGCAATGCCGCCCAGGCCGCCGAGCCGTTCAAGGTGGTTACCACCTTCACGGTGATCGCCGACATGGCGAGCAACGTGGCGGGGGATGCCGCCCAGGTGGAATCCATCACCAAGCCCGGCGCCGAGATCCACAACTACCAGCCCACCCCGGGCGATCTGCTCAAGACGCGCGATGCCCAACTGGTGCTGTGGAACGGCCTGAATCTGGAGCTCTGGTTCGAGCGCTTCTTCAGCCGCATGAAGGACGTGCCCAGTGCGGTGGTTTCCCAGGGCGTCGCGCCCATCGCCATCGCCCAGGGCCCCTATGCCGGCAAGCCCAATCCCCATGCCTGGATGTCGCCGCAGGCAGCGCTGGTCTACGTCGACAACATCCGCGAGGCCCTGGTGCAGCACGATCCGGCCAATGCCGAGACCTACCGGCGTAACGCCGAGGCCTACAAGGCACGCATCACGACCACCCTCGACCCTCTGCGCCAGCAATTGCGGGCGATTCCCGAACAGCGCCGCTGGCTGGTGTCCAGCGAGGGTGCCTTCAGCTACCTGGCCCGCGACCTGGGGCTCAAGGAGCTCTATCTCTGGCCGATCAACGCCGATGCCCAGGGCACGCCGCAGCAGGTCCGCCGGGTGATCGAGACGGTGCGCGCCGAGCGGATTCCGGCGGTGTTCAGCGAGAGTACCGTTTCCGCCGCGCCGGCCGAGCAGGTGGCGCGGGAGAGCGGCGCCCGCTATGGCGGAGTGCTCTATGTGGATTCCCTGAGCGCCGCCGATGGGCCGGTGCCCACCTATCTCGACCTGCTGCGGGTCACTACCGAAACCCTGGTCAAGGGGCTGGCGCCATGATCGCCCTCGACGGGGTCAGCGTGACCTATCGCAATGGCCACACCGCCCTGTGCGACGCCAGCCTGGTGGTGCCTGGCGGTTCCATCACCGCCCTGGTGGGGGTCAATGGCAGCGGCAAGTCCACCCTGTTCAAGGCGATCATGGGCTTCGTGCCCCTGCGCAGCGGCCAGGTACGGGTCGATGACCTGCCGGTGGCGCAGGCGCTCAAGCGCAACCTGGTCGCCTACGTGCCCCAGAGCGAAGACGTGGACTGGGACTTTCCGGTGCGGGTGGAAGACGTGGTGCTCATGGGCCGCTATGGCCGGATGAATTTCCTGCGCCTGGCCCGCGCCGCCGATCACCAGGCGGTGGGCGCCGCCCTGGCCCGGGTAGGGCTGACCGAGTTGCGCAAGCGGCAGATCGGCGAACTTTCCGGTGGCCAGAAGAAGCGGGTCTTCCTCGCGCGCGCCCTGGCCCAGAACAGCCGGGTGATCCTGCTGGACGAACCCTTCACCGGGGTGGACGCCACCTCCGAGCGCGCCATCATCGAATTGCTCCAGGCCCTGCGCGCCGAAGGGCGTTCGATGCTGGTGTCGACCCATGATCTGGCCAGCATCGAGCGCTTCTGCGACCGCACCGTATTGCTCGATCGCACCGTGCTGGCCCAGGGGCCGACGGCCGAGGTCTTTACCCGCGAGAACCTGGAACGCACCTTTGGCGGCGCCCTGCGCCTGTTCGAGGCTGGCCAGGCGGCGCCGCGGCGCCGGGAGCGTGCCTGATGGAAGGGCTGCTGGAACCCCTGGCCTACGGCTACATGAGAAACGCCCTGGGCGCAGCGGCGCTGGTGGGCGGACTGTGCGCCTTCCTTTCCGCCTACCTGATGCTCAAGGGCTGGTCGCTGATCGGCGATGCCCTGTCCCATGCCGTGGTGCCTGGCGTGGCCGGCGCCTATCTGCTCGGCCTGCCGCTGGCCCTCGGCGCCTTTCTCGCCGGCGGCGCGGCGGCCGGGGCCATGCTCGGCCTACGGCAGTACACGCGGCTCAAGGAAGACGTCATCATCGGCCTGATCTTCAGCGCCTTCTTCGGTGGCGGGCTGTTCCTCGTCTCGTTGGCGCCGGTCGCGGTGGACATCCAGACCATCGTCTTCGGCAACATCCTGGCCATCACCCCCGAGGCCAGTCGCCAGCTGCTGATCATCGCCGCCATCTCCCTGCTGGTTTTGCTGCTGAAGTGGCGCGACCTGCTGCTGGTGTTCTTCGACGAGGGCCAGGCGCGCGCCTGCGGCCTCAATCCCACCGGCTACAAGCTGCTGTTCTTTACCCTGCTGGCGCTGAGCACCGTGGCGGCCATGCAGACGGTGGGCGCCTTTCTGGTCATCGCCCTGGTAGTGACGCCGGGGGCGACGGCCTATCTGCTCAGTGATCGCTTCTCGCGGGTGGTGCTGATCAGTGTGGCCATTGGGGTCGGCAGCGGACTGCTGGGCACCTATCTCAGCTACTTCCTCGACGGCGCCACCGGTGGCTGCGTGGTGGTCTTGCAGACCCTAATCTTCCTGCTGGCCTTCGTCCTGGCGCCGCGTCACGGCCTGCTGGCCAACCGCCGGCGGGCGCGGCAGACGGCGGAGGCGGGCTGATGGACTGGTTGCGGCTGACCGTCGAGGTCGACTTCATGCGCCAGGCGCTGCTGATGGCCGTGCTGGTAGCGATCCCGACGGCGCTGTTGTCGTGTTTCCTGGTGCTCAGGGGCTGGGCGTTGCTGGGCGATGCCATCGCCCACGCGGTGTTTCCCGGCCTGGTGCTGGCTTCGGCGCTGGGCGCACCGCTGGTGGCGGGTGCCTTCATCGCCGGGCTGGGCTGCGCCCTGGCGACCGGCTATCTCAGGCGCCACAGCCGGGTAAAGCAGGACACCCTGATGGGCGTGGTCTTTTCCGGGATGTTCGGCCTGGGCCTGGTGCTGCACGCCAGGCTGCCTACCGAATTGCACCTGGACCACATCCTGCTCGGCGATCTGCTGGGGGTCACTCCAGAAGCCTTCTGGCAGATGGTGGTGATCGCGGCCGTGGTGGTGCTGGTCCTCGTCTGCCGCTGGCGCGATCTGCTGGTGCTGGCCTTCGATGCCGCCCAGGCGCGGGCGCTGGGACTGCGGGTGGACCTGCTGCACTACGGCCTGCTCGGCCTCATCGCCCTGACCGTGGTCGGCGCCCTGCAGGCCGTGGGCATGGTACCGGTGGTGGCATTGCTGATCGCCCCGGGGGCAACGGCCTTTCTGCTCACCCGCTCCTTTGGCATGATGCTGCTGGTAGCCACGGCGCTGGCGGTGACGGCGGCCCTGGGCGGCGTGCTGCTGAGCCTGGCCTGGGACAGCGCACCGGCGCCGACCATGGTGGTGTTGCTGACCGCCGGCTTCCTGCTCGCCCTGGCATGGCGCCTGTGGCGGGATGGACGTCGCTCGGGCGATAAGGGCGTTCAATCGGCCTGATGTAATCGGTTGACTGGCCTGGCCAGGCGCTCCCGGTCACGCTCGCCTTCCCTCAGGAGAACCATCATGAAAACCGTTGCCCAGTTACTCGCCGCCAAAGCCCAGCAGGACGTCTACACCACCACGCCGGAAGCCTCGGTGCTCGAAGCGCTGCAACTGATGGCCGACAAGAACGTCGGGGCACTGCCGGTGATGCGCGGTGGCGAATTGGTGGGCATCGTCAGCGAGCGTGACTACGCCCGCAAGATGGTGCTGCAGGGGCGTTCCTCCTACGCCACCCCGGTGAGCGCCATCATGACCGCCGCGGTGATCATCATCCTGCCGTCGCAGAGTGTCGCCGAGTGCCTGGCGCTGATGACCGAACATCGCCTGCGTCACCTACCGGTAATGGGGAACGGCCAACTGATCGGCCTGCTGTCCATTGGTGACCTGGTCAAGGAAATCATGGTCGAACAGGCCGCGCTGATCCGCCAGCTGGAAGGCTACATCCGCGGCGAGTGAAGGCGGCTGTCTCAACCTGTCCCAAATTCCGTAACGACAATCATTACCATCCGTGTCCTTTCTCGTCTGGAGGGCACGTTGTATGGCAAGGTCGCACCCGTTCATCCTCACACCTTTGGCTCTGGGCCTGGCGCTGGCCAGCCTGGCGGCCGGCGCCGAGGAGATCACTGAACTCGATACCACGGTGGTCACCGCATCCGGCTTCGAACAGCGGCTGGAGGACGCCCCGGCGTCGGTCACGGTGATCGATGCCGAAACCCTGCGCAAGCGTCCGATCCGTGACCTGGGCGATGCCCTGCGCGACGTCGAGGGCGTGGTGGTCAACGGTTCGGCCAACGAGACCGATATCTCCATCCGCGGCATGCCTGGTGATTACACCCTGATCCTGGTCGACGGCAAGCGCCAGAGCGCCCGGGAGTCGCGGGTCAACGGCAACCGCGGCTACGAGCAGAGCTTCATTCCGCCAGCGGCCGCCATCGAGCGGATCGAAGTGGTGCGCGGGCCGATGTCGTCGCTATATGGCTCCGATGCCATCGGTGGGGTGATCAACATCATCACCAAGAAGAATGTCGCGCAGTGGCATGGCTCCCTGACCACCGACTATATCGCCCAGCAGCACAAGGAGCAGGGCAATTCGCGGCAGGGCCAGTTCTTCCTCGGCGGTCCGCTGCATGCCGACCTGCTCGGCCTGCAACTCTGGGGCCGCTACCTGGATCGCCAGGCCGACGACGACGTCCAGCAGACCCGGGGTTTCAGCAAGGCGCGCCACCGCGACCTGACCGGGCGCCTGGTGTTCACCCCGAACGAGGATCACGAGATCCTGCTGGAAGCCGGCCAGACGCGCCTGCGCAATGGCGATGGCCTGAGCAATGACTGGGCCACCCGCCAGCAGGACAACGACCGCGATCACTGGTCGGTGAGCCATACCGGGCACTGGCAGGGCGGGATGCGCTCGGACGTCTCCCTGGCGCACGAGGAAACCTCGCGTGAAGGCCTGGCCACGCCGGCGCAGACCGACGTCTTCGGACGCAAGCCGCAGGTGAACAACACCGTACTGGATGCCAAGCTGGTGACCCCGCTGGACGATCACCTGCTCACCACCGGTCTGCAGTACAACCACGGCGAGGTGCAGGACTGGAACCAGGGGCTGAACGACCGTCGCCAGTACTCCTTCTCGGTGACCCAGCGGGCGCTGTTCGCCGAGGACGAGTGGGCCATCACCGACAGCTTCGCCCTCACCGGCGGGCTGCGCCTCGACGACCACGAACAGTACGGCAAGCACTGGAGCCCGCGGCTCTATGGCGTCTGGCACGCCACGCCCCAGTGGACCTTCAAGGGCGGCGTCTCGCGTGGCTTCAAGGCACCGGAGATCCGCGCCGTGGTGCCCGGCTACGCCTATCTGCGGCGCAATCGCTTCGTCATGCTCGGCAACCCGGACCTCAAGCCGGAAACCAGCACCAACTACGAGGTGGCGGCGCTCTGGTCCAACCGCCGCAACCTCGAGGCCGCGGCGACGCTGTTCTACAACGACTTCCAGGACAAGCTCTCCACCGTCACCACCACCGAGCGCTGGAACGGCTATATCCGCATGGATCGCATCAACGTCGACGAGGCGGTGATCCGTGGCGTGGAGCTGAGCGGCGGTTGGGACATCACCAAGGCCCTGCGCCTGGGCGGCAACTTCACCTACCTGGACTCCGAGCAGCGTAGCGGCCCCAACAAGGGTGCGCCCCTGTCGCTGACCCCCGAGCGCAAGGCCAATCTGCGCCTGGACTGGACCCTGACGGACCGGCTCAACCTGTGGACGGCGCTGGACTACTACGGCGAGGAGTACGACGCCACCCTGACTGCCGAAGCGGCGCCGGCCTACACCACCTGGGACGTTGGCGGCGGCTTCGTGGCGACGCGCAACCTGAGCTTCAATGCGGCGATCCGCAACCTGAACGACCGCCGCCTGGACGACGAGACCTATGGCACGGTGAACTACGGCCGGCATCTGTGGGTGAGTGCGACTATGAGTTTCTAACTGGATGAGTGTTGGGTTTAGCTGAGCAACTGTCCTTTGACGTAACCCCTTGATCGCGGCCATGGGCCGCTCCTACAGGCGCATCCGACCCTTGTAGGAGCGGCCCATGGCCGCGATTTTGGTTGGGCTGATCTAAATCAAATCGCTAGCGGCAGGATCACCCGCGCGCACAGGCTGCCCTCTGGACGGTTGTGCAGCTGCAGCTCGCCGCCATGGGCGAGGATGCAGGCCCGGGCGATGGCAAGGCCCAGGCCGAGCCCGCGGGTGGAGTCCTGGCCCGGAGGCCGGTAGAAGGGTTCGAAGACCCGTTCCAGCTGGTCCTCCGGCAGGCCGGGACCGTCATCGAGGATGTCTAGCCGGAGTAGCTGTGGCGCGGGACGCGACAGCTCGAGCGTAGCGCTGCCGCCGTGTTGCAGGGCATTGTCGAGCAGATTGCCCAGGGCACGCTTGAGCGCCAGTGGGCGACCCCGGAGCGGGAACGGTCCGTCCTCCGGCCAGGTCACCGGCTGGTCCAGCGCCTGGTAGCGCTCGCGCAAGTCCTGCAGCAGGGCGCTCAGGTCGATATCCTGGTGGACCTCGGTCTGGCGCTCGCCACGGATGAAATCCAGGGTCTCCTGCACCATGGCGTCCAGCTCGCCCAGGCTTTCCTCCATATCGTCCCGTTCGGCCGAGGGTTCCAGCAGGGCCAGCTGAACCCGCAGCGCGGCCAGCGGGGTATTGAAGTCATGGCTGATGGCGGCCAGCATGCGCACCCGGTCGTCCAGGTGGCGCAGCAGCCGCTCCTGCATCAGCTCGAAGGCCGCCGCCAGCTCCCGTGCCTCGCGCGGCCCCCGGCGGACGTCCAGGCGACTGCGCTCGCCCCGGCTGAGTCCCTCGGCGGCGCGGGTGAGTTGCCGTAGCGGACGCACCAGTTGCCCGATCAGCAGCCAGCCGAGCAGCAGCACCGGTACGGCGCCCAGTAGCAGCGACCAGCCCAGGGCGGTCAGCCAGCCATCGCTGCGCGCCGGATACTGCACGGCATTGAGCCAGCGGCCGTCGGGCAGGGCCAGGCTACTGCGCAGCTGCAGGGGCGCCCAGCCGGCGGCGGTCAGCGGCGAGGCACGGGCGGCCTCGCCGGCGGTGCTTTCCAGTTGCATCACCAGGCCGTCTTCGAGTTGCCCCAGGCGCCGCGCCAGATCGCGGGCCAGGCGGCGTTCTTCGGTGAGCATGGGGAAGGGGGCCACCTCGGGCGTCGCGGCCACCCAAAGTCGCGCCGGTGGTTCGGCCAGCACCCGCAGCAGGGCGTCCGCCTGCGCCGCGGGCAGGCGGTCGACCGCTGTCCGAGCGACCGCCAGGCGCTCCAGGGCCTGGCCGTAGGACAACGGGTGGACCAGCGAACCGGTCTGGTGCAGCACCAGTGCCGCGGCGGCGTGCGCCAGCAGCAGGGTGGCGCAGAACAGCAGGCAGAGGCGCGGCGTGATGCCCTGCAACCAGCTCCGCCAGGGCGTGACCACGGCTAGTCCAGCGCCTCTACCGGACAATCCAGCAGATAGCCGCGGCCCCAGACGGTACGCAGGGGCGACTCGCCGGATGCACTGGCCAGGCGCAGCCGCAGGCGACTGACCTGGCGATCCAGGGAGCGGTCTTCCAGCTCGCGATCGGGCGCTCGCACCTGGGCCAGTAGCCGATCACGATGCAGTACGGCCTGGGGCTGACGCAGGAAGGCCAGCAGCAGCCGGGCCTCGGCCTGGCCCAGGCGGCGGGCGCTGCCGTCGGAGTGGCACAGGCATTGGGTGAGGGGGACGTAGTGCCAGTCGGCGAAGCGATAGGTTGCCGCGGGTGCGGGCTCGCTCGGGACCGCCGGGGCGGTCGCCTGGTAGCGCCGGTGCAGGGTACGGATCCGCGCCACCAGTTCGCGTGGCTCGAAGGGCTTGGTCAGGTAGTCGTCGGCGCCCTGTTCCAGGCCGAGTACGCGGTCGTCCACCTCGCCCCGGGCGGTCAGCAGGATCACTGGCGTTGCGCTGCGTTCGCGCAGCTCGCGGCAGAGGCTGAAGCCGTCGCCGTCCGGCAGCATCACGTCGAGGACGATGACGTCGAAGCGCTGCTCGGCGAGCAGCGCCTGCATTCGTGCGGCGTCGGCCGCGGTGGTGGCTTCGAGACCCTGGCGCCGCAGATAGAGGGCCAGGGGTTCGCGCAGCTTGCGGTGGTCGTCGACGAGCAGGACGTGGATGGCGGTCACGGCGATCGGGCTGGTGGTAGCAACCGCTCTAGGATAGCGCTTTGCCACCGTCCTTGGTATTGCTTCTCATTTGCCGGATGCGACTGCCAGGACGCTGAGTTGACGCCCGTCGGCCGCGAAGTTGTCCGCCGCCAGCCAACGTTCGAAGCCGGCCTTTACCTGCGGCCATTCCCCGTCCAGCAAGCTGAACCAGGCAGTGTCGCGATTGCGGCCCTTGACCACCCGATGCTGGCGGAAAAGGCCTTCGTAGCTCAGGCCCAACCGTTCGGCGGCTCGCTTCGAGCGGGCGTTGGCGTTGTCGCATTTCCATTCCAGTCGGCGATAGCCCAGGGCGAAGGCTTCCTGCATCAGCAGATACAAGGCTTCGGTGGCCAGGGGCGTGCGCTGCAGGCGGCCACCGAAGGCGACGTGGCCGATCTCGATGCTGCCGTGCTCCGGGACGATGCTCATCAGGCTGAGTTGCCCCAGGGCGCGGCCGTCACGCGGGTCCACCACCGCATAGAACAGCGGATCGCGGCCCTGGGCCAGGTTGGCCAGCCAGGCGTCGAAGGCAACCCGCTCGGTGAAGGGGCCGTAGGGCAGGAAGTCCCAGAGCGCCGGGTCGTCGGCGTGCAGGGTTTGCCAGAGGTCGGCACCGTGGCGCGCCGGATCGAGGGGCTCCAGGCGCACATGGTGCCCGGGCAGCAGGCGAGGTTGGGGCACGCGGGCAGGGGTCCAGGCGAGGGTGGTCATGGGCGGTCTCCCAACAGGTGGCGGTACTGGATGAACCCGGAGCGGGCGGCGATGCGGTCATAGAGCTGGCGCCCCGGGTAGTTGGTTTCCTGGGTCAGCCAGTGCACCCGATCGCAGCCAGCGGCCGCGGCACGGGCGTAGACATGCTCGATCAGGGCGCGCCCCAGGCCGCCGCCGCGATGGCCCTCGGCGACATAGAGATCCTGCAGGTAGCAGTAGTCGGCTTCGGTCCAGCAGGAGCGGTGGTAGATGAAATGCACCAGCCCCAGGGCGCGATCACCCTCCCAGGCCAGGGCGCCATGCATGGGTTCGCTGGGGTCGAGCAGGCGCTGCCAGGTGCGGGCATAAGTGGCTTCCGGGAGGACGGTCTCGTAGAAGGCCAGATAGGCCTGCCAGAGGTCGTGCCAGACGCCGTGGTCGGCCGGGGTGAGAGGGCGAATGGTCATGGGGGGTCCGGGGTCAGGATAGGGCGGTCATCAGTCCGGCAAGGGCCTGGGCGCTTGGATCGATACTGGCGGCCAGGCCCCGGCGGACGCCTTCGCGGTCGGCGGCGTTGCGGTTCTGGCTGAGTTTGGCGATGCCGTGAAGACGGTCGATGGGCAGGCGCAGGCCGCGGATGGCGCGCAGCATGCCCTGCAGGTAATCCGTGGGTGCATCCGCTACCCGCCAGGGCACGGACCGTCCGCCTTCGTGCTGGTCGGTGAGGCGCTCCAGCAAGGGCAGCAGGCGCTCGGGGTCATCGAAGACCTCGACCGTGCCGCGGGCGTGCACCGCCTGGTAGTTCCAGGTCGGGACGACCCGCCCGTGCTCGGCCTTGCTCGGATAGAGGGCCGGGCTGACATAGGCTTGCGGCCCCTGGAAAACCGCCAGCACCCGCCCATCCTCGACCATCGCTGCGGCCTGGGGATTGCTGCGTGCCAAATGGCCATAGAGGGTGCCGTAGGGGCCCTCGTCTGGGTCCAGCCAGAGGGGCAGGTGGCTGACCAGCGGACCGCTGGCGCTCTGGCTGACCAGCAGCGCCAGGGCCTGGGCCTCTAGCTGCCGATGCAGGCTGGGCAGGTCGTCGAGACGGAAAGCGGGATTGGGGTACATGGGGGAGGTCTCCAGCGGCGTCTCACCATGCTAAGGTCGGCTTTGGCTCCCTGTAAGAGCCACTTCCTGCGACTTCGAGGGTGCCAATCATGCTGGGATTCGATCCCTCGGGTCTGCTGCTGGAACCGGGCCAGGGCCTGGCCCGCCAGCTCTATCAAGGCTTGCGCGGGCGCATCCTGGCCGGCGAACTCGCGGCCGGGGTAAGGCTGCCGGCCAGCCGTGAAATGGCGCGATTGCTGGGTATCTCGCGCAACACCGTGACCGCCGCCTACGAACAGCTGCTGGCCGAAGGCTTTCTCGATAGTCATCTGGGCGATGGCACCTACGTGGCCGGCACGGCCCAGGCGCTGGCACGTCAGACGGACGCCGTACCGACGGCGCCGCAGGCCCTTGCCAGCGTCCCCCCTGGCGCGCCGCGTGCCTTCCGCGTCGGGTTGCCGGCGGTGGACCTGTTTCCCTTCGCCACCTGGGCACGCTTGCAGCAGCGCTTCTGGCGCCAGCCGGATGCGGCGCTGCTGGGCTATCGGGAGCCCGGCGGCGAGCCGCGTCTACGCCGGCTGCTGAGTGCCTATCTGCGCCAAGCACGGGGACTGGTCTGCGCGCCCGAGCAGATCCTCATCACCAGCGGGGCGCAGCAGGCCATCGAACTGTGCGCCCGGCTGCTGCTGGCCCCTGGCGCCCTGGCGGCGATGGAAGACCCAGGCTATCGCGCGGCGGGCCTGGCGCTGCAGAGCGGTGGCGCGCGCTTGCAAGGGGTCGCGGTGGATGGCGCCGGGCTCAGGGTCGAGCAACTGGCCGAGCAGCGAGACTGCCGGCTGGTCTATGTCACGCCCTCGCACCAGTATCCCACCGGCGCCGTGCTCTCCCTGCCAAGGCGGCTGGCGCTGCTCGACTGGGCGCGGCAGGCAGACGGCTGGATCGTCGAGGACGACTACGACGGCGAGTATCGCTACCAGGGCGCGCCGCTGGCGCCCCTGGCCGCGCTGGATCGCCATGGCCGGGTGCTCTATGTCGGTACCTTCTCCAAGATCGCTTTTCCCGGCCTGCGCCTGGGCTATCTGGTGGCGCCGCCCGCGCTGGTGCCGGCGCTGCTGGCCTTGCAACGGGCCGGCATTCGCCACCTGGACAGCGCCACCCAGACGGTCGTGGCCGACTTCATCGAGCAGGGCCATTTCCAGCGCCATATCCGCCGCATGAGACGCGCCGCGCGCAGTCGGCGCGATGCCCTGCTGGCCGGCTGGCCCCAGGTCACCGGCTGCGCCGCGCCGGACGTCCCGGTGGCCGGCTTGCACCTCTGCCTGCCGGTGGCGAGCCTGGCCCGAGAAGCCGAGCTGGTGGCCCAGGCGGCAGCGGTCGAGGTGGAGCTCAATCCCCTGTCGCGCTACTGGCTACCCGAAGGCCCAACTCCGCCCGACACCCGCGCTGGTTTGGTACTGGGCTTTGCGGCGGTGCCGGAGGTGCGGATCGCCGAGGCGCTGGCGAGGTTGCGGGGGGCCTGGACTTGAGTCGCTAGCCCTGCCGCCGATGCTCCCCGAAGGCCGCGGTAATGGCCCTGAGGGTCGCCCGGGTACGGGGATCGGTGAGCGACGAATGCAGCTCGATGGCCTGGGAGGGGATGGCGGGCAAGCCCAGTGCCGGGCCGACGTCCACCAGGTTGGCCGTTGCGAGCCGGCGCGGAAAGGCGGCCACGGCGAGACCGGCGGCGAGGGCCGCGGCGACCGCCGAGGTGCCACCGACGAAGACGCTGGTCCAGGGAATGCCGGCCGCGTCCAATAGCCGGTTGGCCGGATCCCGCACGGCGCACTGGGTCAGGTAGCTGGCGAGGCGCAGGGGCTCGCCGGGGCGCGGCGCGAAGTCCGCCGCGGCGTACCAGCCGAAGTGCTCGGGGCCGAGCACTTCGCCCTGCCGACGGTCGTCGTCGCTGCGGATGATGACGGCGTCGAATTCGCCCTGGTCGTAGGCGCTCAACAAGGCGGGGGCATCGTCTACCGAGACCTCCAGGGTCAGGCACGGATCGAGGGCCTTGAGCCGGGCCAGCAGGGTAGGCACCTCGGGACCGAAGAGGTGGATGGCGATGCCCAGGGTGAAGCGCCGATGCGGCTGGTCGCTCAAGGCCGCCAGGGCCTGCTCGTGGGCGAAGAGGAAATCCCGCGCCCGCGGTAGGAAGCGCTCCCCGCCGACCGACAGGCGCACCTGGCGCGGCGTGCGCTCGAGCAGCCGCTCGCCCAGGCGATTCTCCAGTCGCTTGAGCTTGACGCTGAGGGCGCCTTGGGTCGAGCCGAGTAGGTCCGCTGCCCGGGTGAAACTACGCAGCTCGGCGATGGTGACGAAGGCCTGTACCGCGTCGACATCGAGACTCTTCATGTATCCATCCACTTTTGTTGTCACTGAAATATCCAGCTATACGATTGTTAAATAAACCGTCGCCCGGCATGTTCGCAACCTCTAATTGTTCGGCGTCGGCCCGCGCCCTGGCCGACAATTGTCCGGAGGTCTCCCGCGATGCCGTCACCTTCTCCGTCCCGCAAGAACCTGGCCTTGGTCGCCATCTGCCTGTCGGCGCTGATGCTCGGCCTGGAGATCACCAGCATCCCCGCCATCCTGCCGCTGTTGGAGGGCGCGCTGCCGGCCGACTTCCGGCAACTGCAATGGATCATGAACGCCTACACCCTGGCCATGAGTGCGGTGCTGATGGCCATGGGTACCCTGGGCGATCGCTGTGGTCGCAAGCGCGTCTTCATCGCGGGTACCCTGGTCTTCGGGCTGGCGTCCCTGGCCTGTGGTCTGGCGCCCTCGGCACCGGCGCTGATCGGCGCGCGCTTCCTGCAGGGCCTGGCCGCGGCGGCGATGCTGGCCTGCCAGATCGCCTTGTTGTCACAGCAATTCCCCTCGGGCGCCGAGCGCGGCCGGGCGTTCGGCTATTGGGGGATCGTCTTCGGCGCCGGCCTCGGGTTCGGGCCGCTGGTCGGAGGTGCCCTCGCGACCCTGGCGAGCTGGAACTGGGTGTTCCTGATCCACGTCGGTCTCGCCGCGGTCACCGTCGCCTGCGCCCTGGGTGGCCTTGAGGAGTCGGCCAATCCCGCGGCGCAGCCCCTGGACCTTGCGGGCATGCTCACCCTGTCACTGGCGGTGTTCGGCGGCGTCTATCTGATCATCCAGGGGCCGGCCACAGCTGCCGTCGGGTGGCTGGGGTGGGGCCTGAGCCTGGGGTGCCTGTTGCTCTTCGTCGTCATCGAGCGACGCCAGACCCAGCCCATGTTCGATTTCGCCGTGTTGCGCGTCCGGCGTTTCAGTGGCGCGCTGCTGGGCGCCAGTGGCATGAATTTCAGTTTCTGGCCCTTCGTCGTCTATCTGCCGCTCTATCTGCAAGCCGTGCTGGGCCTGGACGCCCTGGCCACGGGTGGGATGGTGCTGGCCTACACCCTGCCCACCGTCCTGGTACCGCCACTGGCGGAGCGCCTGCTGTTGCGTCATGGCCCCGGTCTGGTCATTCCCCTGGGGCTCGGTCTGATCGGCCTGGGCTTCGCCCTGCTCAGTCTGGCGGTGACCCAGGGGGCTGACCAGGTGCCCGCGTTGGTGCCCGGCTGCCTGCTGGCCGGTATCGGTGTGGGTCTGACCAATACCCCGGTGACCAACACGGCCACGGCGGCTTTGCCCGTAGAACGGAGCGGCATGGCTTCGGGGCTGGACATGAGCACGCGGATCATTGCCCTGGCGCTGAATATCGCGCTCATGGGCGCCATCCTGCTGGGTGGCGTCGCGGCACACTTGGATACGGCGGCGACAACGCTGGATGGCAGCGGACTTGAGTCGCTGGCCGAGGCCATTGCCGCCGGTAACCTCGGAGTGGCGCAGGTCCAGGGGGTCGACCTATCGCTGGCGCGCGCCGCGCTCGGTCAGGGAGTCGGTTGGGTGACCAGCTATGCCGCGGCCTGCGCCTGCGGTTTCGCGTTACTGAGTTTCCGGCTGCTGCGCCCGGCGCGATCTGGGCGGTGTCAGTGCCTAGCGAAAGGTGGCGAGCCCTAACGTCCCCGATACGCTTTCCCATAATGCCGCTCCAGGCGCGACTGGGCGAATTCCATGGCCAGCGACAGCAGCCAGTAGAGCACCGCCGCGGTGGTGAGCATCTCCAGGTAGCGATAGCTGGAGCGGCCGTAGGACTGGGCGAGGAACATCACTTCCCAGACGCCCATCACCGAGACCAGGGAGGAGTCCTTGAGCATGGAGATGAACTGGCTGGTGGTGGGCGGGATGATGCTGCGCATGGCCTGGGGCAGGGTCACGCGCCAGAAGATCACCCGCGGTGCCAGACCCAGAGCCAGGGCCGCCTCGCGCTGACCGGCGGGAACGCCGAGCAGGCCGGCACGGAAGATCTCGCTGAGGTAGGCGCCGTAGTTCAGCGACAGGGCGAGGATGCCGGCGCTGATGGCGCCGGGCACCACACCGATCTGCGGCAGGCCCAGGTAGATCAGCAGGATCTGGATCAGCAGCGGGGTGCCGCGAAAGAAGGAGGCATAGAAGGTCGCCACGCCATAGGCCAGGGCGCTGGACGACAGCCGTCCCAGCGCCGCGGCGAAGCCCAGCAGCACCGATACGGCGATGGAGCAGAGGCTGAGGAACAGCGTCAGGGCCGCGCCCTGCAGGAAGCCATTGGGCCCCAGGCGCCAGCCCACCAGATTGGGTAGGCGTGGCCAGACGCTGGCGAACTTGAGATCGAAGCCGAGTACGAAGACCACGCCCCCGGCCAGCAGCGCCAGCCAGGTCAGCCAGACGCGGGTACGAAAGCTCAGCCAGGGGCGCTGTTGGGCAGGAGGCGGAAGCTCACTCATTTGGCTTGGGTGATGTCGGCGCCGATCCACTTCTCGGAGAGGCGCTTCAGGGTACCGTCCTGGCGCAGGCCCTCGATGATCTCGCGCAGCTTGGCGGCGAATTCCGGATCGCCCTTCTCGATGGCCACGGCGTTGGGCTCGGCATAGAGCGGCGCACCGGCCAGCTTGAACTTGGCGTCCTGGGCGATACGCGGCTGGGCGGTCACCAGGTTGGTCAGCACCGCGTCCAGGCGCTTGCCGGCGCCCAGGGCCAGGTCCTGGAAGGCGACGTTGTCGTCGGGGAAGGGCACCACCTGGACGTCGTCGAAGGGATAGCTCAGGGGCTTGTCTTCCTGGCCTTCGATGGTGAGGTCCTTGTTCAGGTAGCTCTCGTAGGACGAGGCGCTGGTGACGCCGACCTTCTTGCCGGAGAGGTCCTTGGCGCCGTGGATGCGGTCGTCACCGGCGTTGACCACGATCACCGCCGGCGAGGCGTAGTAGTCGACCGGGAAGTCGAACACCTGGGCGCGCGCCTGGCTCGGCGTCATGGAGCAGATGCAGACGTCGTAGCGACCGCTCCAGCGCCCGGCGGCGATCACGTCCCAGGACGGTGTTTCCAGGCGCAGCTTCACGCCCAGCTTGTCGGCCACCGCCTTGGCCACGTCGACGTCGAAGCCCTCCAGCTGGTTCTGGGCGTTGAGTTGGGAGAAGGGCGGATAGCTCTCCATGAGCACATTGACCAGCTCGCCCTTGGCCTTGATTCGATCCAGGGTGGCGCCGGCCGAGGCCGAGGTGGCGACCAGCGCCAGGGTCAGGCCGAGGGCCGATAGCAGAGCGGTTCTCATGGAGGGCATCCTTTGCAAAGGGTAAGAGGGCCTGGTATTAGAGAGATATGAGAACCGATATTGAACTCTGTTTTGGTTATAAGGGAAAGTGAAATAGCTATATGGCCGATATGAATCTCGTTCTTCTCGACGGCGGCATGGGCCGCGAGCTACAGCGCCGCGGCGCGCCTTTCCGCCAGCCGGAGTGGTCGGCCCTGGCCCTGAGCGAGGCGCCGGAGCAGGTGGAAGCCGTGCACCGTGCCTATATCGAGGCCGGCGCCCAGGTGATCACCAGCAACAGCTATGCGGTAGTGCCCTTCCATATCGGCGAGGCGCGTTTCGCCACCGAAGGCGAGGCCTTGGCCGCGCGGGCCGGCGAATTGGCGCGTCGTGCCGTGAGGGCCAGCGGGCAACAGGTGCGGGTGGCGGGCTCCCTGCCGCCGCTGTTCGGCTCCTATCGCCCCGATCTGTTCGAGCCGGCGCGGGTCGACGAGGTGCTGCAACCGCTGATCCGTGGCCTGGCGCCCCATGTCGATCTCTGGCTGGCGGAAACCCAGAGCGCCCTGGCCGAGGTGCGTGCCATCGCCGCCGGGCTGCCCGACGATGGCAAGCCGCTGTGGCTGTCCTTCACCCTGAAGGACGAAGACGTCGACGAGATCCCACGGCTGAGATCCGGTGAGCCGGTGGCCGCCGCCGCGCAGCTGGCGGTGGAGCTGGGCGCCGGGGCCTTGCTGTTCAATTGCAGCCAGCCCGAGGTGATGGCCGCGGCGCTGGATACCGCGCGTGAAACCTTCGCTGCGGCAGGTATCGCGATTCCCTTCGGCGCCTATGCCAACGCCTTCCCGCCCCAGCCGGAAGAGGCCACCGCCAACGACGGCCTCGACCTTCTGCGCCCGGACCTGGATCCGCCCGGCTACCTGAGCTTCGCCCAGGACTGGCAGGCGCGCGGCGCGAGCCTGATCGGCGGCTGCTGCGGCATCGGTCCGGAGCATATCGCGATGCTGAATCAGCGGCTGCGTGGCTGATTGCAGTCGGCAACAAGGCGGACCGTGCCCTTGGCACCGTCCGCCTTGTTCATCGCAACGGCTGTCTAGACCTGCGCCTGGCCACCATCGGCGAACAGCTCGGCGCCGTTGACGAAACTGGAGTCGCTGGAGGCCAGGAACAGCGCGACCTTGGCGATCTCCTCCGGCTCGCCGACCCGGCCCAGGGGGATCTGGCTGGCCAGGTGGTCCAGCAGGCCCTGTTGCTGGGCGGCATCCGGGCCGGCCAGCTCCACCAGGCCCGGGGTGCGGGTGGCGCCCGGACTCAGGATGTTGACGCGGATACCGCGGCCCTGCAGCTCCAGGATCCAGTTGCGGGCGAAGGCGCGCACCGCGGCCTTGGAAGCGCCGTAGACGCTGAAGGCCGGGGTGCCGGTGCTGGCGGCGGTGGAGCCGGTGAGGATTACCGAGGCCTGGTCCGCCAACAGCGGCAGGGCCTTCTGTACGGTGAACAGCGTGCCTTTGACGTTGCGGTCGAAGGTGTCGTGGTAGTGGGCTTCGGTCACCTCGGCGAGGGGCAGCATGCTGCCACCGCCGGCATTGGCGAAGAGCACATCGAGGCGCCCGTGTTCGCGGCGGATGCGCTCATAGAGGGCATCGAGCTGGTCCAGGCGCGAGGAGTCCACGGCGATGCCGGTGGCGTTGCCGACCTGGGCGACGGCGGTTTCCAGCGCGGCCTGCCGCCGTCCGGTGAGGATGACGTGGGCACCCTGCTGGGCGAAGAGCTTGGCGGCGGCCAGGCCGATGCCGCTGGTGGCGCCGGTGACCAGGGCGATCTTGTCTGCGAGCTTGAGGGTCATGGCTGAATCTCCGAGAGGTTGTGATCAGGTGGAGTCAGCCTATCGACCAGGGTGATCTTGCAAAATAGAATGATTGGCAAGCCATCATTGCAGAAATGAAATGAGCAGATTGCCGGATTTCGAAGGCTTGGCGATGTTCGCCAAGGTTGCCGAGGAAGGCTCCTTCGCTGCTGCGGCGCGGGTGCTGGGCGTGTCGGTGGCCACCGTATCGCGGGCGGTGACGCGCCTGGAGGAACGCCTCGGCGGGCGGCTGTTCAATCGCACCTCGCGGCAGCTGGCGCTGACCGAATTCGGCCGCGAGCTGGCCGCCCAGGCCGGCGATCTCTATCGCCAGGCGGAGGCCACCGAAAGCGCCGCCCAGGCTCGCGCCGTGCAGCCGCGCGGCCAGGTACGGCTGGCGGTGCCCATGGCCTTCGGCCTGCGCTGGGTGGCGCCGCTGCTGCCCGAGCTGCTGCGCCGCTATCCGCAGCTGACGGTGGATCTGCACCTGTCCGATGCCACCGTTGACTTGGTGGCGGAGGGTTTCGACGCCGCGCTGCGTATCGCCGCCTTGCCCGACTCTTCGCTGGTCGCCCGGCGCCTCTGCGCGGTCAGCCAGCTACTGGTGGCCGCGCCGGACTATGTCGAACGCCACGGCTCCCCAAGCCATCCGCAGGAGCTGACCGAACACGCCTGCCTGAGCTACGCCTACCGGGCGCGCAGCCAGGTGTGGCGCTTCACCCAGGACGATGGGCGCGAGGAAAGCGTGCTGCCGCGTGGCCCCCTGCGCGTCACCAATTCCGAAGCCCTGCTGCCGGTGCTGCTGGAAGGCCTGGCCATCGCCGAGCTGCCGGAATTCATCGCCGCCGAGTATCTGGCCGATGGCCGCCTGATAAGACTGCTACCGGACTGGCACCTGACCCGTGGCGGCCTCTACTTCGTGACCCCCTCGGCGCGCAGTCGACCGACCAAGATCCAGGTGCTTCTGGATTTCTTCCTCGAGCATCTGACCAGTCCCGGCTGGCAGGCGAGCTCCCCGTCCGCTTCGTGACATCCCGCAACATCCGCCTTCCGCCACGCAAGGCTGGCGAAAGGTTGACGGCTTAGGATCCGCTCAAGACCCGCCCCCGTGAGCGGGCGACGTGCCTACAAAAATAACCAGGATTCTTGCCATGTCGTATCTGTCCTCCCCGGCGTCCCTGCGCGCCACCGTTCCTTGGATCTTCGCCTTCACCGCGCCCCTTCGCCGCGGCTGAACCTTCCTTTTCGCGAATATCCAGAGGTACCTCCCATGCTGACTTTCCTCGGCTTCGCCATGGTCATGACCTTCATGTACCTGATCATGACCAAGCGCCTGTCCCCGCTGATCGCCCTGACCATGGTGCCGATCGCCTTCGCCGTACTGGCCTGGGCGCTGTCCAGCGAATTCGCCAGCCTCGGCCACGTCAAGCTCGACGCCCTCGGCCCGATGATGCTCGACGGCATCCGCAAGCTGGCGCCCACCGGCGTGATGCTGCTGTTCGCGATCCTCTACTTCGCCGTGATGATCGATACCGGCCTGTTCGATCCGGCGGTGCGCTGGATCCTCAAGCTGGTCAAGGGCGATCCGCTCAAGGTGGCCATGGGCACCGTCTTCCTGACCCTGGTGGTCTCCCTGGACGGCGACGGCTCGACCACCTACATGATCTGCGTGGCCGCCATGTTCCCGCTGTACAAGCGCCTGGGCATGAATCCCTTGATCATGACCTGCCTGATGCTGCTCTCCAGCGGGGTGATGAACCTGACCCCCTGGGGCGGTCCGACCGCTCGCGCCGCCAGCGCCCTGCACGTGGACCCGGCCGACGTCTTCGTACCCATGATCGCGCCCATGCTGCTGGCCATCGCCTGGCTGTTCTTCCTCGCCTACCTCTATGGCCGCAGTGAGCGCGCCCGCCTGGGCATCCTGCAGATCGGCGAGACCGAAGGCGCCGACGTCACCGTCTCCCAGTGCGCCGAGGCCCGCCGCCCGCACCTGCGCTGGTTCAACGGCCTGCTGACCCTGGCCCTGATGGCCGCGCTGATCGTCGGCGTGCTGCCGATGCCGGTGCTGTTCATGATCGCCTTCGGCATCGCCATGATCGTCAACTACCGCTGCCTGAACATGCAGAAACAGCGCATCGCCGCCCATGCCGAGAACGTGCTGGCGGTGGTCTCGCTGATCTTCGCCGCCGGCATCTTCACCGGCATCCTCTCGGGTACCGGCATGGTCGACGCCATGTCCAAGGGGCTGCTGGCGGTGATTCCGGACGCCCTGGGCCCGTACATGGCGGTGATCACCGCCCTGGTCAGCCTGCCGTTCACCTTCTTCATCTCCAACGACGCCTTCTACTTCGGCGTGCTGCCGGTGCTGGCCGAGGCCGCCGCGGCCTATGGCATCAGCCCGGTGGAGATCGCCCGGGCCTCCATCGTCGGCCAACCCGTGCACCTGCTCAGCCCCCTGGTGCCCTCGACCTACCTGCTGGTGGGCCTGGCCAAGGTGGAATTCGGCGACCACCAGCGCTTCACCCTGAAATGGGCCACCGTGACCTGCATGTTCCTGCTGGTCGGTGCTTTGTTACTGGGTGTGTTTCCGCTGTACAGCCGCTAGAGTTTTACCAACTGTACGACTAGCCTTGCCGGCTGTTCGAAAACGGCGCGTCGTCCGGCGCGCCTTTTCCTTTAAAGCGCGCTGCCAGACGCGCCTTCGCGATGAGAGGATTTGCAATGGAGTGGTTGACCAACCCGGAAATCTGGGTCGCCTTCTTTACCCTGACGGCCCTGGAGATCGTCCTGGGGATCGACAACATCATCATGATCTCCATCCTGGTCAGCCGCATGCCCAAGCACATGCAGGCGCGGACCCGCTTCTTCGGCCTGGCGCTGGCCATGGTCACCCGTATCCTGCTGCTGCTGTCCATCACCTGGGTGATGCGCCTCACCGCCGATCTGTTCTTCGTCTTCGGCCAGGGCATCTCCGGGCGTGACCTCATCCTCTTCTTCGGCGGCCTGTTCCTGTTGTGGAAGAGCAGCGCCGAGATCTACCACGGCCTGGAAGGCGAGGAAGAGCAGGACGAGGACGCGCCGGCGAAGAAGGGCAGCGGCTTCGTCGGCACCATCATCCAGATCGCCATCATCGACATCGTCTTCTCGCTGGACTCGGTGATCACCGCGGTGGGCATGGTCAGCCACGTGCCGGTCATGGTCGCGGCCATCATCGTCGCGGTGCTGGTGATGATGCTGGCGGCCGGTGCCATCAGCAATTTCATCGACAAGCACCCGAGCCTGAAGATGCTGGCGCTGTCCTTCCTGATCGTGGTCGGTACCGTGCTCATCGCCGAAGCCTTCGAAGTCCATGTGCCCAAGGGCTACGTCTACTTCGCCATGGCCTTCTCGCTGGCGGTGGAAGCCATCAACATCCGCCTGCGCGGCAAGGCCAGGGCGCGCGAAGCGGTGAAGCTGCGCAAGGAACAGATCTGACCGCGACGGTTGAACCCGGCGGGGTTGGTACCGCCTAACCCAGCAGGTCTCCGCGAGCCCGAAGGTGCCTCACCTTCGGGCTCGTGCGTCTGTGCAGAATGGTCGTTACAATTTTGTGACAAGCTCGCCAGGAGCTCTTGGACACGCGCCGGGAGGGCGCCACGATGCTGACACTGCTCAATCTGCTATCCGCCGTGTCCCTGCTGGTGTGGGGCACCCATATCGTGCGCACCGGCATCCTGCGGGTGTACGGCGCCAGCCTGCGCCGGGTACTCAGCCGCAGCATGCAGCGCATGCCGCTGGCCTTTCTCTCCGGCATCGCCGTCACCGCCCTGGTGCAGAGCAGCAACGCCACCGCGCTGCTGGTGACCTCCTTCGTCGCCCAGGGCCTGGTGCCGCTCACCCCGGCGCTGGCCATCATGCTCGGCGCCGACGTGGGCACCGCGCTGATGGCACGGGTGCTGACCTTCGACCTGTCCTGGCTATCGCCGCTGCTGATCTTCCTCGGCGTGGTGTTCTTCCTCGGCCGCAAGCAGACCCGCGCCGGCCAGCTCGGCCGGGTCGCCATCGGTCTGGGGCTGATCATCCTGGCGCTGCAGCTGATCGTCGAGGCGGCCTCGCCCATGACCCACGCCGCCGGGGTCAAGGTGCTGTTCTCTTCGCTGACCGGCGACGAACTGCTCGATGCCCTGACCGGGGCCGTCTTCGCCATGGTCTCCTACTCCAGTCTGGCGGCGGTACTGCTCACCGCTACCCTGGCCGGCTCCGGGGTCATCTCGCTCAAGGTGGCGCTGTGCCTGGTGGTGGGCGCCAACCTGGGTAGTGGCGTGCTGGCCATGATCGGCGCCGCCAAGCAGGGCGTGGAAGCGCGCCGGGTGGCCCTGGGCAGCCTGCTGTTCAAGCTCGCCGGCTGCATCCTGGTGCTGCCCTGGATCGGCCACCTGGCCGATTGGCTGCAGGGCTACGACTTCAACGAGGCCGAGGTGGTGATCGGCTTCCACGTCGCCTACAACCTGGTGCGCTGCCTGTTGTTCCTGCCGCTGACCGGTCCGCTGGCGCGCTTCTGCACCGCCCTGCTGCCGGCACGGGAAAGCGCCGAGACCATCCTGCGGCCACGCCACCTGGATACCGCCGCCCTGGATACCCCGGCCCTGGCGCTGACCAACGCCTCGCGCGAGGTGCTGCGCATGGGCGACGTCATCGAGCAGATGCTGCAGCACCTGCTGGTGCTGATCAACGCCGGCGACAAGCAGCTGGCCCGGGAAGTACGGCGTCTGGACGACGACGTCGATGCCCTCTACACGGCGATCAAGCTGTACCTGGCCCGCATGCCGCGCGACGACCTCGACGAGCGCGACAGCCGCCGCTGGGCCGAGACCATCGAACTGGCCATCAACCTGGAACAGGCCGGCGATCTCATCGAGCGCATGGCCAGCGACGTGGACAGCAAGAAGATCGCTGCCCGCCGTTCCTTCTCGGCCTCCGGGGTGGACGAACTCACCGCGCTGCACCGGCTGCTGGTGGACAGCCTGCGGCTGTGCCTGTCGGTCTACCTGTCCGGCGACCTCGACGCCGCACGCCGCCTGCGCCGGCTCAAGCAGCGCTTCCGCCTGCTGGAGCGGCGCTATGCCCATGCCCACGTCGAGCGGCTGCACCAGCAGGTGGTGGAAAGCTTCGAGACCAGCGCCCTGCACCTGGGCCTGCTCAGCGACATGCGCCGGGTCAATTCGCTGTTCTGCAGCATCGCCCACGGCGTGCTGGAGGCGGCCGACGCCGGCTACGCCACCGAGCACGAACTGCCGGTGGAGGGGCGGCAGGAGGCGGGCGAGGGTTGAGGTTGGGTTTCGTGGATGAGGCTGCGCCGTCAGCCATCCTTGTCTTACGACTACGGTCCATCGCGGCCATGGGCCGCTCCTACAAAAGCATCGCCCTCTGTAGGAGCGGCCCATGGCCGCGATAACGGGTTTGTCTACAGCCCGCTATCGAGCCGCTGCAGAATCCGCCAGGCCGTCTCGATCCGTGCCGGAATCGGGTAGTTGCGGTTGGCCAGGATCACCAGGCCGAGCTGGCGCTCGGGGATGAACAGCGCATAGGCGCCAAAGCCGTTGGTGGAGCCCGTCTTGTTCAGCAGGCGGGCGCCGCTGGCTGGCAGTGGCGGGTGCTGCCAGTCCACCGGCTGTGGCTCCAGGGCCATCGCCGGGGTGTTGCCGGCCAGCAACTGGGCCTTGGGCAGGGGATAGGCGTAGGCCTCCCAACCCAGGCCCTGGGTCATGGGGCCGCTGCGATAGTAGCCCTGCTGGGTGGTGGTGATCGCCTTGGCCAGGGGCGCTGGCAGCCGGCCAGGGTTGAGGTTCGCCTCGACGAAGCGCAGCAGATCGCCCGTGGTGGTCTTGATGCCATAGCTCTCTTCGGCATAGACGCCCGGATTGACCCTTAGCGGCTGGTCGTTCTTGCCATGGCCCCAGGCGTAGTGAGCCTGCTCCGTCGCCGGCACTTGCAGATAGGTGTGACTGAGACCCAGAGGTGTCAGCACCAGGCGTTGCAGCGCCGTGGCGAAGGGCTCGTCGAGGCGCTGGGCCGTCAGGGCGCCGAACAGGCCGATGCTGGGATTGGAATAGAGGCGGTGACTGCCGGCGGGGAAGGGCGGCTGGAAGGCGCGGTAGAAGGCCGAGGCCTGATCTTCCGTGGTGACGCTGTCGGGAAATTGCAGCGGCAGACCGCCAGCGCTGTAGGTGGCCAGTTGCAGCAGGCTGGCCTGGCCGATGGCGCTGCCGGCCAGGGCCGGGCGGACCTGCGCCGCCGGTTCGTCAAGGCGCAGGTGGCCGGTGACCGCGGCATAGGCGCCCAGGGTGGCGGTGTAGGTCTTGCTCAGGGAGCCGATCTCGAACAGGGTGGCGGCGTCCACCGGCTGGCCGGTGCGGCGGTCGGTGGTGCCGAAGTAGTAGAACCGGCGCAGGCCAGGCGCGCTGACGCCGATTGCCAGGCCGGGGATGTCCTGCGCGGCCATCACCTCGTGGGCGGCGGCGCGGACCTCGTCGTCGAGGCGCGTGGCGGCCTCGGCCAGGAGCGGCAGGGTCAGGCCCAGGGTGAGGCCGAGCAGAGTGGGCAGGCGCGGGAAAGCCGACATGGGAGGATCTGTTCCTGGGGGGAGGCCAGGAGTCTAGTCGACCGTCGCTGCCTGGGGATGAGACGCAGGCGACGTTGGAAGATTTTGCGGCTGGTGCTGTCCATGGCTGGCTGGAGCCCGGTCATGGACTGGACTACAGTCGCCCTTTCCCTCTTTCAGGAGTCGCCCCATGTCCGCTGCCCCCCTCGTCGAACAGATCCAACTGGGCCAGTTGCCCGTCTGGCGCATCCGCGTCGGCCAGGCCGAAGCCTTGGTGGCCTGCCAGGGCGCCCACGTGCTGCGCTACGGCTTCGACGGCGAGCCGGACATCGTCTGGGGTAATCCGGAGGCCGTGTTCGAGCCCGGCACCCCGATCCGCGGCGGCATCCCGGTCTGCTGGCCCTGGTTCGGCGACCTGCTGAAGAATCCGGCCGCGGTCCAGGCCATGTGCACCACCACCGCGGACGCCCCGGCCCATGGCCTGGCGCGCCAGGTCGCCTGGCAGGCCGGGGGTGTCGAGGTGGATACCGACCGGGTGCGCCTGGACTTCCACCACCGCACCTCCGCCGAGACCACCCCGGGCTGGCCCCAGGCCACCGAGCTGACCCTGAGCCTGAGCGTCGGTGAGCGCCTGGAACTGACCCTGAGCGTGCGCAATCTGGAAGATCACCCACTGGTGCTGAGCCAGGCGCTGCATACCTATTTCGCCGTGAGCGACGTGCGCGAAGTGGGTATCGAGGGCCTGGCCAACGCCGACTACTACGACTGCCTGGACGGCTGGACCCGCAAGCGGCAGAACGGCGAGCCGACCATCACCGCCGAGACCGACCGGGTCTATGTCGGCCTGCCGGCCCGCCTGGCGATCCGCGATCCGCAGTGGCAGCGCCGGCTGTTCGTGGAGACCCGCAACAGCCATTCGGCGGTGCTGTGGAATCCCTGGATCGACAAGGCCGCGCGCCTGAGCCAGTTCGCCGACGACGCCTGGACCGGCATGCTGTGCATCGAGACCGCCCGGGTGATGGACGACGTCCTGACCGTGGCGCCGGGCGCCTCGACCGAAATGGCGGTGAGCCTGTGGCGCGAAGCGTTGTAAGGACTGAAGGGGCATTAGGTTTTGTACGAAAAGTCGCCGAGCGAAGGTTAGGCGAGGCGAAAAAGGCTGAGGAAGCGGAGTTTACGAGTGGTAAATGAGCATTCCGAAGCCTTTTTCAACGAAGCATCACCGAGCGCAGGCATTTTTCGTACAGAGCCTAGGAGTGGCCCTCACCCCGACCCTCTCCCGGAGGGAGAGGAGGCGCTAGGCGGGATTCCGGCACGGAGGGCGCGGCTGTCAGGCGTCGGGCATGCTCTCACCCCAGCCCTCCTTCGGAGGGAGAGGGGATGCTTTGAGAGACGCTGTTGCACGGGTCGCAGAGGGCCTGAAGGATCCCGCACCAAGCCCACCCAAACGCCCCCTCCCCTTGGGAGAGGGCCGGGGTGAGGGAGCAGCCGGCCCATCAGCCGACGCTCACAATTCCTCGCACAGATTGCGCCCGATCCACTCGACCGCCGCCGCGCGGTCCAGGCCGGCGCCGAGCAGCGCATGCAGCTTGCCCAGGGCGGCCTCGCGGGTCATGCCGCGGCCGGAGATCACCCCGGCGTCGGCCAGGCCGCTGCCGGCGGCATAGGTACCCAGTTCCACAGTACCGCGCGCGCCCTGGCTGAGGGCGACCACCAGGGTACCGGCGTCGCGCAGTTCGGCCAGGGCGGCGAGGAAGTCGGCGTCGTCCGCCGGACCGGTACCGCTGCCGTAGCACTCCAGGACCAGGCCGTGCAGGCCGCTGCCCGCCAGACCGCGCAGGGTGGCGCCGTCGACGCCCGGAAACAGCGGCAGCACCGCCACCCGCACTGGCTGGCGTGGCTGGTCGAAGCGCAGCGCCGCTGGCACGGCGACCAAGGCCTCACCACTGCGCGGCCGGGCGCTTTCCACGAAGGCCTTCCAGCCGCTGCTGGCCTGCTTGGTGCAGCGCGCGGCCGGTAGGCGTTCACCATGGAATTGCACCTGCACCCCCGGCGCCAGGCCGCTGGCGAAGGCGGCGAAGCTGTCGGCCAGGTTGTCGTCGGCATCGCTGTCCGCCACCCCGGCCGGCAGCATGGAGCCGGTCAGCAGCACCGGAATGGCCAGGCCCAGCAGACGGAAGGCCAGGGCGGCGGCGCTGTAGGCCAGGGTGTCGGTGCCGTGCAGCACCAGTACGCCGCGGCAGGCCGGGTCCGCAGCGGCGGCGAGGATGGCCTCGGCCATGCGCGCCCAGGCGGCGGGGGTCATGTTGGCGCTGTCGATCAGCGGCAGCAGCTCCTGCAGCCGCCAGGCCGGACTGCCCAGCTCCGGACGGCTGGCCAGCAGGGCGTCGATGCGCGCCTCGAAACCGGCGGCCGGAGCCAGGCCTGCGGCGGTCTGCTGCATGCCGATGGTGCCGCCGGTGTAGAGGATGTGTAGGTAGGGTGAGCTCATGGGGGACATCCTGATAAGACTGCCCCCACACGGGGTGGGGGCAGGAAAACGGTCGCGGTCCGGGTCAGCGCGACCCGGCAGCGGCGGTCAGTGCGCCTGGCGCGGCTGGGCCGCGCGGGCTTCGGCGACGGTCTCTTCCAGACGCTCCAGCGCCGGCCAGGCCTGGCGATCCAGGTCCAGGTCGCGGAACTGGTCGGCGTCGAATACCGGCTGGTCGACCCCGGCACGGCGCTGGGCGTCGTAGTCGTTGAGCACGCGCATGCCGACCTTGATCAGCATGGCCAGGGCGATCAGGTTGACGAAGGCCAGGCAGGTCATGGTGATGTCGGCGAAGGCGAACACCGTGGCCAGGTTCTGCATCGAACCCCAGCAGATCAGCACCAGCACCAGCCCACGATAGCCGAACAGCACGGCCTTGCCACGGCCGAGCAGGTAGCGCAGGCCGTTCTCGCCCAGGTAGATGTTGTAGAGGATGCAGGTGAAGACGAACAGCGACAGGGCGACGCTGATGAAGATGCGGCCCCAGTCACCGACCACCGCGGCCAGGGAGTTCTGCGTCAGCACGATGCCGTCGCCTTCGAAGCCCGGGGTGTAGAAGCCCGACAGCAGGATCAGCAGGGCGGTGCAGGTGCAGATGACGAAGGTGTCGAGGAAGACGCTGAAGGCCTGCACCACGCCCTGGGCGGCCGGGTGCTTGACCGCTGCCACGGCAGCGACGTTGGGCGCGGCGCCCAGGCCGGCTTCGTTGGCGAAGACGCCACGCTTCACGCCCATGGTGATGGCAGCGCCCAGCAGGCCGGCAAAGGCCGGCTCCAGGCCGAAGGCGCTCTTGACGATGGTCAGCAGGGTGCCGGGGACCAGGTCGATCTGGGTGATGATCACATAGAGGGTGACGGCGATGTAGGCCAGGGTCTTGACCGGCACCAGAACGTCGGACACCGCGGCGATGCGCTTGATGCCGCCGATGAACACCAGGCCCAGCAGGATGGCCAGGGCGATCCCGGTGTACTGCACCGGCAGGCCGAAGGCGTTTTCCAGCGAGTGGGTCACGGTGAAGGACTGCAGACCGACGAAGGCGAAGCCGTAGGTCACCAGCAACAGGCCCGAGAAGATCAGGGCCATCCAGCGCTTGTCGAGGCCGTGCTGGATGTAATAGGCCGGGCCACCGATGTAGAGGCCTTCGCCATCGGCGCGCTTGTAGACCTGCGCCAGGGTGCACTCGAAGAAGCTGCTGGCCATGCCGACCAGGGCGGTCACCCACATCCAGAACACCGCGCCGGGACCACCCAGGGTCACGGCCAGGCCCACGCCGGCGATGTTGCCGGCACCCACGCGGCCGGCCAGGCTGAGCATCAGCGCCTGGAAGGAGCTCAGGCCGTCACCGCTGTTGCGCAGGGATTCCTTGAAGACGGTGAACATGTGCGGGAAATGACGGACCTGCACGAATCGCGAACGCAGGGTGAAATAGCTGCCCAGGCCGACGATCAGCACGATCAGCACGTGGCCGGACAGGAAGTCGTTGAGCATTTCTAGGTAGTGCATGGAGGATCCTCGAGCATGCTAGTGATGCCCCAGGGCCGGCTCGCACGCCGTGGGGCTATTATTGTGGGATATACCGTTGCCAGTTCGCGCGCCCGGTCATGCGGAGATGACCGGGAGCAGGCTCTGGAACGCGTCGGTCCGGGCGGATCGGGCAGTGAATAGGACCGGGCGCCTAGATTCGGCTATCCCAACGACGTGGACAATTCCGCGCCTCGCTTCAAAATGGCGCGACTTGATGCTAGTTTTCCGGCCGTCTGTCAAGTTCGGGCGCCCGTCATGAGCGACTTTTCCGCCAATCTGCAGCTGCTCTGCCGGCACCACCGCTCGATTGCGGCCGTCTGTCGCGCCGTCGGCATCAACCGCGCCCAGTTCAATCGCTACCTTAATGGCCAGAGCCGTCCGTCGGCCTACAACCTGCAACGCCTGGCCGATTTCTTCGCCCTGCCGGTGGCCGAGCTGCTGCTGCCCCACCGCCAGTTCGAGGCCCGCCTGGGTGCGCCGGCGAATCAGGAGAGTGGCTGGGCAGGGCAGGCCCTGGCGCTGTTCGCCGGTCGCCAGGAGGGCTTGGCGCGCTACCAGGGCTACTACCACGAGTACTACCCGTCGCTGTCCACGCCCGGCGTGGTGCTCTGTGGCCTGGTGCGGTTGTTCGAGGAGCAGGAGGTGTTCCGCTACGTACGCTTCGAGCGCCTGCGGCGGCAGGGCGAGAGGGTCAGCCAGGCGCGCTTTCGCTACCTAGGCCTGGCCATGAGCCTGGAAAGCCGGCTGTTCTTCACCGACTACGAATCCCTCACCGGCAACGAGCTGTCGCAGACCGTGCTGCTGCCCAGCGCGCGCAATCGCATCGACCGTCTCAATGGTCTCAAGCTGGGCGTCAGCGCCTCCGACCGCCGCGAGCCGGCCTGCACCCGGGTGGTCTGGGAATACCTGGGTGACCGGCCACGGCGTGGCCTGGCCTACGGCCGGATCGGCCTGTACGACTGGCAGGACCCGCAGCTGGACGACGACTTGCGCCAGCGCCTGGCCAGCACCATCCTGGTCGACCGGGTCTATCGCCTGGGTTAAGGGCGCTCGTCGGCGAGCACCAGGTGGTCGTTGCAGCGCTCCAGCCGCCCCTGGTCGCGCCCTGCCTGCTTGGCCCAGTAGAGCTGCCGGTCGGCCGCCTCGAGGAGGGCCTCGGCAGTGGCATGGCGTGGTCCGGCGCAGGCTCCGCCGATGCTGACCGTAACCCGTCGCCCGGCACCGGCATTGCCCGGATTGGGAATCTCCAGCTCGCGGACCGCATCGAGCAGTTGCTGGACGATCTGGCCCTGGTCCTCATCGGCGGCAGAGGTATGGAGGATGGCGAATTCCTCACCGCCGTAGCGCGCCAGGCAGTCACCGGCGCGCAAGGGGCCGGCGAGGGCGGTGGCGACCTGCTTCAGGCAGCGGTCGCCGGCCGGATGGCCGTAGCGGTCGTTGAAGGCCTTGAAGTGGTCGACATCGATCATCAGCAGGATCAGCCGTTGGTCCTGCCGCCGCGGCAAGGCCGTGGCGAGCACCTGCATCAGCGCCCGGCGATTGGCCACGCCGGTCAGCGGATCGGTGGTGGACTGCTGTTCCAGGAAGCGATTGGCGGCGGCCAGCTCCTCGTTGCGCAGCCGGTCGCGCAGGATCAGCAGATAGCCCCGGCGCCGCGCGCTTTCCATCCAGAAATTGGCGAGCAGGGTGAAGGCGATGGTGGCGAAAGCCAGCGTCAGCACCAGCGAGGCCTCCACGGTGGGCAGGCCGTGCATCTGCGTCGCCAGGGCGATGGCCAGCAGGCCGACCAGGCTGTGCACCGTGGCCTGGCGCAGGGGCGGAGCGATGCAGCTGTTGGTGTAGAGGGTCAGCAGCGGTAGGGTGGCCAACCAGAGCGCGCGGTGCGCGGCGTCGGTGGTATCCACCTCGAACAGCGGCGGACCGTAGGCCAGCAGGCTGGGCAGGATACCCAGCCATTCGCGCGCCGGGTGCTCGGCCGGCATGAGCTTGAGCGCCAGCAGCACCGCGCCGCCACCGATCAGCACCAGGCTGGTGAGCAGGGTGATGACCCAGAAGGCGTTGGTCATCAGGATCCAGTCCCAGATCGAGAAGCTGGCATAGGCCAGCATGGCGACCGCGAGACTGATACGCAGATGACGGCGGCGCGAACGGGCGATCTCGAGTTGGTAGTGCCGTTCCAGTACCGGCTCGAAGCCCAGTGCCCAGAAGGGGCGGGCCAGCGCCCGGTCGAGGGGGAAGCTGAGGGACATGGTGCCGTACCTGGCGCAGTGATCCGGTGGCTCACTTGAGCACAGTCAGGCCCTTGGTAATAAGGATGGTTCCCAAATGGAGCCGCGCAGGCGCCGAATGGTAGCCAATGGCTACCATTCGGTCCGTTATGGACCTCCTGGCATTCAACCGCCGGCCTTGATCCGGCTCCAGGCCCGGGTGCGTACCCGCTCGATGGGCTGCGGCAGCGGCTGCACCACATAGAGGTTCTTGCGCATCTCGGCGGTGGGTACCAGGTCGGGATTGTCGCGGATGGCGGCGGTCACCAGTGGCATGCCGGGCTTGTTGGCGTTGGGATAGCCGAGGTAGTCGCTGATCCCGGCGATCACCTTGGGTTCGAGCAGGTAGTTGAGGAAGGCGTGGGCCTGGTCGACGTTCTTGGCGCTGGCCGGAATGGCCCAGGTGTCGAACCAGATGGGCGCGCCCTCGCGCGGCAGGCGCCAGTCCACCGCCACGCCGTTGCCAGCTTCCTTGGCGCGGTTGCCGAACTGGTAGAAGCTGCCCGAATAGCCCACCGCCACGCAGATGTCGCCGTTGGCGATGTCGGTCATGTACTTGGTGGAATTGAAGTAGGCCAGGTAGGGGCGGATCTTCAGCATCAGCGCCGTGGCCTTTTCGTAGTCCTTCGCATTTGTGCTGTTGGGGTCCAGGCCCAGGTAGTGCAACACCACCGGCAGGATGTCCGAGGGCGAGTCGAGCATGGCTACCCCGCAGCTCTTGAGCTTGGCCATGTTCTCCGGCTTGAACACCAGGTCCCAGCTGTCCACCGGCGCATCCGCGCCCAGTGCCGCCTTGACCTTGGCCGGGTTGAAGCCGATGAGGATGGTGCCGTACATGTAGGGCACGCCGTACTGGTTGCCCGGGTCGTTGACCTCCAGCAGCTTGAGCAACCCGGGATCGAGATTCTGCCACTTGGGCAGCTTGCTCCTGTCCAGCTTCTGGAAGACCCCGGCCTTGATCTGGGTTTCCAGGAACTGGTTGGAGGGGATCACCAGGTCGTAGCCGGAGTGGCCGGTGAGCAGCTTGGCCTCCAGCGACTCGTTGCTGTCGAAGGTGTCCCAGGTGACGCGGATGCCGGTCTGCTGGGCGAAGTCCTTGGGCGTCTCGGGCAGGATGTAGTCGGCCCAGTTGTAGACCCGCAGTTCACCGGGGTCGGCGGCCTGGACGGCGGTGGCGAGCAGGGTGCCACCGAGCAGGGCGGCGAGCGGACGCAGGAGGCTGTGCATGGTCGGATTCCTCGCGATAGGGATCAGGCGCCGTCGAAGGCGGCCAGGACGTTCACCGTGTTGATGCCGATCTCCGCCACGGCGTAACCGCCTTCCATGACGAACAGCGTCGGCAGGCCGAGCCGCGCCAGGCGTTCGCCCAGGCGCAGGTAGTCGTCGCTCTCCAGCTTGAACCGGGAAATCGGGTCGGCCTTGAAGGTATCCACCCCCAGGGAGACCAGCAGCAGATCGGGGCCGTAGGCCGGCAACCGCGCCAGCGCCAGCTCCAGGGCGGCGCTCCAGCTGTCCCAGGCGCTACCGGCGGGCAGCGGCAGATTGAGGTTGAAGCCCTGGCCCGCGCCGCTGCCGGTCTCGTCGGCATAGCCGAGGAAGAAGGGGAATTCGAAACCCGGATCGCCGTGCAGCGAGAGGAACAGCACATCGTCGCGTGCATAGAAGATGTCCTGGGTGCCGTTGCCGTGGTGGTAGTCCACGTCGAGGATGGCCACCCGCCGGGCGCCACCGTCGAGGGCGGCCTGGGCGGCGATGGCAGCGTTGTTCAGATAGCAGTAGCCACCCATGACATCGGCTGCGGCGTGGTGGCCCGGTGGCCGGCACAGGGCGAAGGCGCTGCGCGCGCCGCTGGCGATCTCGGCCGCGGCGCTCAGTGCCACCTGGGCGGCGCTGTAGGCGGCCTGCCAGGTCCCGGCGGTGATGGGCGCGCCGCCGTCGAAGCTGTAGTAGCCCAGGCGTCCGTGCAGGCTGGTGGGTGGCAGCACCTGGCGCAGGGTACGCGCCGGCCAGGTATAGGGCAGCAGATCCACGGTCTCGCCGCGGGCGGCCCATTCGTCCCAGGCGCCGGCGAGGAAGTCGAGATAGGCGTCGGTATGGATGCGCGCCAGCGGTGCCCGGCCGAAGTCCTGGGGCGCCACCAGCTCGCCGAGCTGCCGCCGGTAGCACTCGGCGAGGATGAATTCGACGCGCTGAGGTTTTTCGAAACAGGGCTGCAACTGGCCATCGATCAATTCGCAGCGACCGTGGTGCAGGGCGTGATCGGGACTGTGGTGAATGCGCATGGCGACTCCGGGCAGCGGGCTTCCCGGTCGATTCTTGCCAGCCCGGTGCCCCTGGACGAGAGGCGCAGCGGCCAAAAGGGGATGGATCCGGCCAGATCCGGTGGAACGCCGGTCCTCAGCCGCCCCTGGCTTCGTAGACCACGAAGCGCTTCAGGGTAGGCTCCAGCACCTCCCAGGTGCCCTGGAAGCCGCGCGGTACGACGAAGCTGCTGCCGGGACCGAGGCGGGTGGCGTGGCCCTGGTCATCGGTGACCAGACTCAGACCTTCGAGGATCTGGCAGTACTCTTCCTCGGTGTAGTTCACCCGCCATTTACCCACCTCGCTGTGCCAGTGGCCGACGGCGAAGACGCCGCTGCCATCCTCGTACTCGAGCCAGAGGCTCTGCAACGGATCGCCCTCCAGGCGCTTTTCCGCCGGCAGGTGGTATTGGTCGGTGGGTTGGCCGCGTGCTTCGAGCAGCTTCAGCGAGGGCATGGAAGATCCTCCTTGGGTATGGGAAGCGCTCAGCATACGCCGGCCGCTAGAGTCGATAACCCCGCGGCGATTGCCCGCTCCAGCGGCGAAAGGCATGGCGGAAACTGGCGGTTTCGCTGAAGCCCATGACCTCGGCGATGCGGTAGATGGGCAGCCGCTCCTGGGCCAGCAGGTCGCGCGCCCGCTCGAAACGCAGCTCGTCGAGCAAGAGCTGGTAGCCGCTGCCGGCGGCCTGCAGGTGCCGGCGCAGGCTGCGCGGGGCCATGCCGAGCCGGCGCGCCAGGGCTTCGAAGGAAGGTGGCGCGGCCAGTTCGGCGCTGAGCAGGGTGCGGGTGCGGGCGAGCAGGGCGCGCTGGCGATCCTGCTCCGGGGCCAGGCGCTCGCACTGCTGGAGGGCATCGCGGTGGGTCACGGCGTCCGCCAGGGGCAGCGGCCGCTCCAGCCAGGCGGCGGGAAAGGCCAGGCCGTTGAAGGGAGCCTCGAAGGCCAGGGGCGTGGCGCCGAAGCAGTCGGCATAGCGAGCGCGATGGGCTGGTACTGGATGGCGGAGGACCACCTGGGTCAGCGGCAGGGGCGTACCCAGAAGGTCACAGCAGATCGCCAGGAGCGAGGCCAGGCAGCACTCGGCGTTGCAGCGCTCCAGCTCCGGCGCGAAGGGATGATCGTCGGCCCTGAGCCAGGCCAGCTCGCCGTGACGCTGCAGACGCAGGGTGAAATAGGCACCCAGCAGGCCCTGGTGGGCCAGCGCCGCCTGCAGCGCCGCGCCCAGGGTCGGGGCGCTGAGCAGGGCATAGCCGAGCAGGCCGTAGCCGGAGACCCGTAGCCGCCAGCCCAGCAGCAGCCCCAGTTCGGGCGGTGCGACCGGTAGGGCGTTGGCGATGACCCGCTGTTCCTGGGCCAGGGTGATGAGCCGATGGGGCTGTTCGAGGTCGGCCAGTTGCAGGCCGCTGCCGGCCAGCAGGGGCGCCGCCCGGGCGGAGGTGTCGGCCCCCAGTTGCTGGAGCACCAGGGACACCAGGTTGAGGTTGATCAGGCCGGACTGACGCATGGGCAAATTCCCCGGGGCGGTGGCAGCCTTCCAAGCAAGAAGGATACCGCGCCCGCGGGGCGTTGCCGCCGGTTACCGCTCAGGTCTGGTGTAAGGGGCTCAGACCTTGGCCTTCAAGGGCACCAACCGCGGCGCGATCATGTTTTCCGGGCGCAGGATGTCGTCCAGGGTCGCCTCGTCCAGCAGATTTTCCTCGCGCACCAGCTCCAGCACGCCGCGTCCTGTTTCCAGCGCCGTCTTGGCGATGCGGGTGGAGGTCTCGTAGCCCAGGTAGGGGTTGAGCGCGGTGACCAGGCCGATGGAGTGTTCCACCTGGCGGCGGCAGTGCTCGACGTTGGCGGTGATGCCGCTGATGCAATGCTCGCGCAGCATGTCCATGGCGCGCTGCAGCAGGCGGATGGAGTCGAAGATCTTGTAGGCGATCAAAGGCTCCATGACGTTGAGTTGCAGCTGGCCACCCTCGGCCGCCAGGGTCAGGGCCAAGTCGTTGCCGATGATCTCGAAGGCCACCTGGTTGACCGCCTCGGGGATCACCGGATTGACCTTGCCCGGCATGATGGAGCTGCCCGGCTGGCGCGGCGGCAGGTTGATCTCGTTGATGCCGGTGCGCGGGCCGCTGGAGAGCAGGCGCAGGTCGTTGCAGATCTTCGACAGCTTCACCGCGGTGCGCTTGAGCATGCCGGAGAACAGCACGAAGGCGCCCATGTCCGAGGTGGCCTCGATCAGGTCGGCGGCGGGCTTGAGCGGCTGGCCGCTGATCTCCGCCAGGCGTTGCACGGCCAGCAGCTGGTAGCCGGGGTCGGCATTGATGCCGGTGCCGATGGCGGTCCCGCCCAGGTTGACCTCGGTGAGCAGCTCCGGCGCCAGGCTCTTCAGCCGCGCCAGGTCTTCGCCCAGGGTGGTGGCGAAGGCATGGAATTCCTGACCGAGGGTCATGGGTACCGCGTCCTGCAGCTGGGTGCGACCCATCTTCAGCACCTCGGCGAATTCCACGCCCTTGGCGGCGAAGGCGGTGATCAGGCTGTCGAGGCTGTCGAGCAGGGCGTCGTGACCGAGCAGCAGGCCCAGGCGGATGGCGGTGGGGTAGGCGTCGTTGGTCGACTGCGCCATGTTCACGTCATTGTTCGGGTGCAGGTGGCGATAGTCGCCCTTGGCGTGGCCGAGGATCTCCAGGGCCACGTTGGCGATCACCTCGTTGGCGTTCATGTTGGTCGAGGTGCCGGCGCCCCCCTGGATCATGTCCACCACGAACTGATCGTGGAATTCGCCGCGAATGATGCGCGAGCAGGCCTCGTTGATCGCCTGGTGCTTCGCCGCTGGCAGGTGACCGAGGCGGTGGTTGGCGTCGGCTGCCGCCTGCTTGACCATGGCCAGGGCCACCACCAGCTTGGGGTAGTGACCGAGGGGTACGCCGGAGAGGCGGAAGTTCTGTACGGCGCGCAGGGTCTGGATGCCGTAGTAGGCATCGGCGGGGACGTCGAGGGTACCGAGGAGATCTTTTTCGAGGCGGACGGATGATGCAGAGTCTGACATGATAGCGTTAGGCTTCGATCGAGCGGCAGGCGCCGCGATGCCCTAGAATCTAGGCCTGCCAGCCGCTCTCGGCCAATGCCGATCCGCCAAGCCTCATGCCGGATCGGCATAACTTCCGTTGTGACCTCGTGAGATCCGACGACGTATGGGTGCCATGAACATCGAATTCAAATGGCTGGAAGACTTCGTCGCCCTGGCGGCCACCTACAGTTTTTCCCAGGCCGCCGAAAAGCGCTTCGTCACCCAGCCCGCCTTCAGCCGGCGCATCCGCGCGCTGGAGGAAAGCGTCGGCCTGACCCTGGTGGACCGATCCCACACCCCGGTCAGCCTTACCGAGGCCGGCCAACTGTTCCTGGTCACGGCGCGCAGCGTGGTGGAGCAACTGGGCGAGACGGTACGCCATTTGCACCACCTGGAAGGCGGGCAGGGCGAGGTGCTGCAATTCGCCGCCGCCCACTCCCTGGCCCTGGGCTTCTTCCCGCAGTGGATCGCCGGTCTGCGCGGCCAGGGGCTGGCGCTGGCCAGTCGGCTGGTGGCCACCAACGTCGGCGACGCCATCCATGCCCTGCGCGACGGCGCCTGCGACCTGATGCTGGCCTTCCACGATCCCGATGCGGCGTTGCAGATGGACCCGGAACTGTTCCCTTCGCTGCACCTAGCGCACACCGCCATGCTGCCGGTCTGCGCCACCGATGGCGAAGGCCGTCCGCTGTTCCAGCTGGACGGAGAGGGCAGCGTGCCGCTGCTGGCCTACAGCGCCGGCGCCTTCCTCGGTCGCTCGGTGAATCTGCTGTTGCGCCAGCGCAAGCTGCGTGCCGTGACCCTCTACGAAACCGCCATGGCCGACAGCCTCAAGACCATGGCACTGCAGGGGCTGGGCGTGGCCTGGGTGCCACAGCTGTCGGTGGCGGCCGAACTGGCTCGCGGTGAGCTGGCCATCTGTGGCGATTCGGCCTGGCAGGTCGGCCTGGAGATCCGCCTCTATCGCTGTGCCCTGTTGCGCAAGCGGTTGGTGCAGCAGGTCTGGCGGCATCTTGAGAACCAGAGCCACGGCGGCTGACCGGCGCTATTGGATTATGCTGATTTCGGCATTTCGCTAGCCGACGTCCTGCAAGCTTTTCCCACGTTTCTCCGCGACACTGGGAGCTCTCTCACGGAGGTCAGCCATGCAGCGCATCCGCGTCATCGACTCCCATACCGGCGGCGAACCCACCCGCCTGGTGCTGGACGGTTTTCCCGATCTCGGCCACGGCAACATGGCCGACCGCCGCAGCCGTCTGGCCAGCGAGCACGACGCCTTCCGCCGGGCCTGCATGCGCGAACCACGCGGCAACGAGGTACTGGTCGGCGCGCTGCTCTGCGCGCCAGTCTCGCCCAAGGCCAGCGCTGGCGTGGTGTTCTTCAACGAGGTCGGCTACCTCGGCATGTGTGGCCACGGCACCATCGGCCTGGTGGTCTCCCTGGCCCATCTGGGCCGCATCGGCCCTGGCGATCACCTGATCGAGACGCCGGTGGGTGACGTCACCGCCACCCTGCATGACGACGGCAGCGTCAGCGTGCGCAACGTCCCGGCCTATCGCTATCGCCAGGGCGTGCAGGTGGACATTCCCGGCCATGGCCTGGTCAGCGGCGACATCGCCTGGGGTGGCAACTGGTTCTTTCTCTGTGCCGATCACAGCCAGCGCATCGCCGCCGACAACCTCGATGGCCTGCTCACCTTCAGTCTGGCCCTGCGGGGCGCCCTGGAGGCCGTGGGTATCACCGGCGAGCAGGGCGGCCATATCGATCACATCGAACTCTTCGCCGACGACCCGGACGGCGCCGACAGTCGCAGCTATGTGCTCTGCCCGGGCCGCGCCTATGACCGCTCGCCCTGTGGCACCGGTACCAGCGCCAAGCTGGCGTGTCTCGCCGCCGACGGCGACCTCGCGCCTGGCGCCGTCTGGCAGCAGGCCAGTGTCATCGGCAGTCGCTTCGAGGCGCATTACCAGCCGGGCGACGAGGGCCGTATCCTGCCGGTGATCCGCGGTCGCGCCCACGTCATGGCCGAGGCGACCCTGCTGCTGGCCGACGACGATCCCTTCGCCTGGGGTATCCCGGGGTGAAGGCCGTGGCGGACGTCCTCGTCGTCGGTGGCGGCATCGTCGGGGCCAGTTGCGCCGCGGCCCTGGCCGCGCGCGGCTGCCGCGTGCGGGTGCTGGACGCCGGCCTGCCCGGCGCCTCCGCTGCCGGCATGGGCCACCTGGTGGTGATGGACGACGACCCCGCCGAACTGACCCTGAGCGCCCGCTCCCTGGCGCTCTGGCGCGAGCTGGTGCCCCAGTTGCCGAGCGCCGCCGACTACCGCAACTGCGGCACTCTCTGGCTGGCCGGCGACGCCGCCGAACTCGATCTCGTCGAACAGAAGCGCCAGCGCCTGGACGCCCAGGGCGTCGCCAATCGGCCACTGAACGCGGCCGCCACCGCTGCCGCCGAACCGGCGCTGACTGCCCTGGCCGGCAGCCTGGAGGTGCCGGGCGACGGTCTGCTCTATGCCCCGGTAGTCGCTGCCTGGTTGCTGCAACGCTCGCCGCTGATCGAATTCCAACGCGCCCGGGTGAGCACTGTCGAAGGCCGGCGCGTGCGCCTGGACGACGGGCGCTGGCTGAGCGCCGACGCCGTGGTACTCGCCGCCGGCCTGCAGGCCGCCAGTCTCTGCCCGGACCTGCCGCTGGTGCCCAAGAAGGGCCATCTGCTGATCACCGATCGCTATCCCGAGCAGGTTCGCCACCAGCTGGTGGAGATCGGCTATGGCGCCAGCGCCCACGCCAGCAGCGGTGCCTCGGTGGCCTTCAATGTCCAGCCGCGACCCACCGGACAACTCTTGATCGGTTCCTCGCGGCAGTTCGAGCGCCCGGATTCGGCCGTTGAACCCGCGGTGGTCGGCCAGCTGCTGCGCCGTGCCCTGGACTATCTGCCGGGCCTGACCCACACCAGCCTGATCCGTGGCTGGACCGGCCAACGCGCCGCCAGCCCCGATGGTCTGCCGCTGATCGGCGCTCATCCCGACCAGCCCGGTCTGTGGCTGGCGGTCGGTCACGAAGGCCTGGGCGTCACCACCGCGCCGGCCACCGCCGAGGCACTCGTCGCTGGCCTGTTCGGCGAGCAGCCCACGTTCCACGTGGAACCCTTCGCCCCGTCGCGTTTCGCGACCCTATCGAGAAGCCAGGCATGCTGACCCTGTTCATCGATGGCGAGCGCCTGGACATCCGCGCGGGCAGCCTGCTCACCGCGGCCCTGGCCAAGAGCCATAACCCGACGGCACGCCGCTCGGTGACCGGCGAAGCCCGCGCGCCCTTCTGCGGCATGGGCGTCTGCCAGGAATGCCGGGTGCAGGTCGATGGCGTCCGGCGCCTGGCCTGCCAGACTCCCTGCCAGGACGGCATGCAGGTGGAGCGACTGCCATGACGCCCGATCATTGCGACCTGCTCATCGTCGGCGCCGGACCGGCAGGTCTTGCCGCCGCCCGAGCCGCCAGTGGCCGTGGCCTGAAGCTGGTGCTGCTGGATGACAATCCCTTGCCCGGTGGCCAGATCTGGCGCGCCCGGGCGGGCCAGGTAGTCACCGAAGTCGGCAGCCTGCCGGCAGACGTCGACCTGCTTACCCAGACCCGCGTCGCCGCGGTCCTGGGGTCGCACCAGCTGCTGCTGGAGGACGCCACGGGCAGCCGCACCCTGACGTTCGACACCCTCATCCTCTGCACCGGTGCTCGCGAGCTGCTGCTGCCGTTCCCCGGCTGGACCCTGCCCGGGGTGACCGGTGCCGGCGGCCTTCAGGCATTGATCAAAGGCGGCGTCGAAGTCGCCAATGAGCGCATCGTCGTCGCCGGCACCGGTCCGCTGCTACTGGCCAGTGCTGTCACCGCACGACAGGCCGGCGGACGCATCGCCCTGGTCGCCGAACAGGCTGACCGTCGTGCCGTACTCGATTTCGGCCTGGGGCTCTGGCGCTGGCCCAACAAACTGCGCCAGGCCGTGCAACTGGCGACCCCGGTCTATCGCCCCGGCACCTGGGTCGAGGCCGCGCTCGGCACCGATCGTCTCGAAGGCGTGCGCCTGCGCCAGGGCGACCGTCACTGGGAGGTGGCCTGCGACCGCCTGGCCTGTGGCTACGGCCTGGTGCCCAATGTCGAACTGGCCCAGAGCCTGGGCTGCGCGACCCTGGACGGCGCGGTGGCGGTGGACGACCACCAGCGCACCAGCCAGCCGCACATCCTGGCCGCCGGCGAATGCACCGGCATCGGCGGCAACGAGCTGGCCCAGGCCACCGGCCGCCTCGCCGGCCTGGTCGCCAGCGTTCAGCTCGATGCCGTCGCCAGCGTGCAGGCCGAGGCCCGTGCCTGGCGCCGCTTCGCCGCGCAACTGGCCCGCACCTTCGCCTTGAATCCGGCCATCGCCCGCCTGGCCCAGCCGGATACCCTGGTCTGCCGCTGCGAAGACGTCACCCTCGGCGCCCTGGTCGGCCATGCCGACTGGACCCAGGCCAAGCTGCGCAGCCGCTGCGGCATGGGCGCCTGCCAGGGCCGCATCTGTGGCCAGGCCACCCGCGTCTTGCTCGGCTGGACGCCCCCGGCGCCCCGCTTTCCCCTGCAACCCACCCGTATCGACAGCCTGCTGGCCCTGACCGAGGACGAGAGATGAATGCCGCCGCCCACCTGGACGCCCTGAGCCGCGCCCGGCCTGCCGACCTGCCCGCGCTGCTCGCCAGCCTGAGCCTGGTGGCGCCGCTGCTCGACGCCATCCCCGGCGTGGTGTTCTTCGTCAAGGACCTGGAGACGCGCTATGTGCTGGTCAACCTGACCCTGGCCCAGCGCTGCGGCTTTGAAAGCGTTGCCGAACTGCTCGGCAAGACCGCCGAGGAGGTCTTTCCCGCGCCCCTGGGCGGCGCCTACGCCGAGCAGGATCGCCGGGTGCTGCGCGAGGGCCTGGCGCTGGACGACCAGCTGGAATTGCACCTCTATGCCGGACGTACCCCGGGCTGGTGCCTGACCCGCAAGCTGCCGCTGCACGATGCCCAGGGCCGGCTGATGGGCATGGCCGGCATCTCCCACGATCTCCAGGCGCCGGCCGCCGATCATCCGGCCCACGCCAAGGTGGCCGAGGTCGATCGCTATCTGCGTGAGCACTACGCCCAGCCGCTGTCGGTGGGCGAACTCAGCCAGCGGGTGGGCCTGTCGGTCTCCCAGCTCGAGCGCCAGTGCAAACGCATCCTGCGCCTCACGCCCCAGCAACTGCTGCACAAGGCTCGGCTCGATGCCGCCTCGCGCCTGCTGGCCCGCGACCTGCCCGTCACCGAAGTGGCCCTGGCCTGTGGCTACACCGACCACAGCGCCTTCAGCCGCCAGTTCCGCCGTCTCACCGGCCTGTCGCCCCGGCAATACCGCGACTCTCTCAAGCCCCGTTCCCGTCTGGAGGAAACCCCCGCATGAGCACTCCCCGCGTCAACTGGAGCGGCGTCTTTCCCGCCGTCACCACCCAATTCAACGACGACTTCTCGGTCAACCTGGAAAAGACCCATGGCGTGATCAGCAACCTGGTGCGCGATGGCGTCTCCGGTCTGGTGATGTGCGGCACCGTGGGCGAGAACACCTCCCTGACCCTGGACGAGAAGATCTCCCTGGTGGAAGTGGCCAAGGACGCCGCCGGCGGTCGCGTACCGGTGATCTGCGGCGTGGCCGAATTCACCAGCCTCAATGCCAGCCGCACCGCCCAGGCGGTGGGGCGCGCCGGCGCCGACGGCATCATGCTCATGCCGGCGCTGGTCTACTCGGCCAAGCCCCACGAGACCGCTGCCCACTTCCGCAGCGTGGCCAGCGCCCTCGATTTGCCGCTGATGGTCTACAACAACCCGCCCATCTACAAGAACGACGTCACCCCGGACATCCTCATCTCCCTGGCCGACGTCGACAACATCGTCTGCTTCAAGGACTCCTCCGGCGACACCCGCCGCTTCATCGACGTGCGCAACGAGGTGGGTGACCGCTTCGTACTCTTCGCCGGGCTCGACGACGTCGTGCTGGAAAGCATCGCCGTGGGTGCCGAGGGCTGGGTCTCGGGCATGTCCAACATCTTCCCCACCGAAGGCGAAACCATCTTCCGCCTGGCCAAGGCCGGTCGCTTCGCCGACGCCATGCCGCTCTACGAGTGGTTCATGCCGCTGCTGCACCTGGACGCCCGCCCGGACCTGGTGCAGTGCATCAAGCTCTGCGAAGAACTCGCCGGCCGCGGCAGCGCCCTGACCCGTCCGCCACGCCTGGCCCTGCCCGACGCGGACCGTGCCTTCGTCGAACGGCTGATGGCCAAGGCCCTGGAAACCCGTCCGCAACTGCCGGACGTGGGGATCTGAGGCTGGGCTTATCGCGGCTATGGTGGTTCGCCGCTGCGACCGCTCTGCCTTAATCGCGGCCATGCCGGTGCGCCGTAGCGACCGCTCCTACAGTCGTGTCTGAACCTGTAGGAGCGGCCCATGGCCGCGATAAACACAAGGCTTCAGCATGACTTGTCGCCCCAGGGAACCGGAACACCCGAGCTCTCAAGCTACGCCAATCCACCCCCTCTCCCGCTTGCGGGAGAGGGCTGGGGTGAGGGCGCTCTCTAGGGCGATCCCACCCGAATCACCCAACCCTCTGGCCCGTACCTTTCATCCCACACCAGCCCCCATCCCAAGGGCGCCATGGCCTGTCCTCCAACCGACAGGCGATACCCGGCGCAGGAGCACGCTCCGCCCCGCTTTCGTCTATACTATGCCGCTCATTTCCCAAGCCACGTGGTAGAACGCACGAAAGCTACTGCGCTCGGCCGAGCGGCGTTGAAAATCGTCTCAAAATGCTCATTTACTCGGCGTAAACTGCGCTTTTTCGACGATTTTCGCCTGGCTCGTCCTTCGCTCGCGACGCTTTCGTATGCCCTACCTCCGCGTGGCTTCTTCATTTCAGAGGCACGACGATGAGCGCACTCGTAGGCGTGATCATGGGCTCCAAGTCCGACTGGTCCACCCTGAGCCACACCGCCGACATGCTGGACAAGCTGGGCATTCCCCACGAAGTGAAGGTGGTCTCCGCCCACCGCACCCCCGACCTGCTGTTCCAGTACGCCGAAGAGGCGGCCGGCCGCGGTATCGAGGTGATCATCGCCGGCGCCGGTGGCGCCGCCCACCTGCCGGGGATGTGCGCCGCCAAGACCCACCTGCCGGTGCTGGGCGTGCCCGTGCAGTCCTCCATGCTCTCGGGCGTCGACTCCCTGCTGTCCATCGTGCAGATGCCTGCCGGTGTGCCGGTCGCCACCCTGGCCATCGGCAAGGCGGGCGCCATCAATGCGGCGCTGCTCTCCGCCAGCATCCTCGGCGGCAAGTACCCCGAGTACCACGAGCGGCTGAACGCCTTCCGCGAAGAGCAGACCCGCACCGTGCTGGACAATCCCGACCCGAGGGAGCAGGCATGAAGATCGGCGTCATCGGTGGCGGCCAGCTGGGCCGCATGCTCGCCCTGGCCGGCACGCCGCTGGGCATGAACTTCGCCTTTCTCGATCCGGCGCCGGACGCCTGCGCCGCCGCCCTGGGCGAGCACCTGCGCGCCGACTACGGTGACCAGGACCACCTGCGCCAACTGGCCGACGAGGTCGACCTGGTCACCTTCGAATTCGAAAGCGTCCCAGCCGAGACCGTGGCCTTCCTGTCGCAATTCGTGCCGGTCTATCCATCCGCCGAAGCCCTGCGCATCGCTCGCGACCGCCTGTTCGAGAAGTCCATGTTCCGCGACCTGGGCATCCCCACCCCGGCCTTCGCCGACGTGCTCTCCCAGGCCGACCTGGACGCCGCCGTGGCGCGCATTGGCCTGCCGGCCGTGCTCAAGACCCGCACCCTCGGCTACGACGGCAAGGGCCAGAAGGTTCTCCGCCAGCCCGAGGACGTCGCGGGCGCCTTCGCCGAGCTGGGCAGCGTGCCGTTGCTGCTGGAGGGCTTCGTGCCCTTCACCGGTGAAGTCTCCCTGGTGAGCGTACGCGGTCGCGACGGTGAGGTGGCCTGCTATCCGCTGGTGCACAATACCCACGAGAGCGGCATCCTGCGGTTGTCGGTGGCCAGCTCGGGCCATCCGCTGCAGGCGCTGGCCGAAGACTACGCCCGCCGCGTGCTGGAACAGCTCGACTACGTTGGCGTGCTGGCCTTCGAATTCTTCGAGGTCGAGGGCGGCCTCAAGGCCAACGAGATTGCCCCGCGGGTACACAACTCCGGGCACTGGACCATCGAAGGCGCCGAGTGCAGCCAGTTCGAGAACCACCTGCGCGCCGTAGCCGGCCTGCCGCTGGGCTCCACCGCCAAGGTGGGCGAGAGCGCCATGGTCAACTTCATCGGCTCGGTCCCGCCGGTAGCGGCCGTCACCGCCCTGGAAGACTGCCACCTGCACCACTACGGCAAGGCCTTCAAGGCCGGGCGCAAGGTCGGTCACGCCACCCTGCGCAGCGCCGATGCCGCGACCCTGCAGACCCGCATCGCCGCCCTGGAAGCCCTGATCCAGGATTGATGCCAGACGGCTTCCGCACACGGAAGCCGTTTTCCCCTGAACCTCGAAGGATCACCGGTGGTCGGAGAGTACAACGACGCCTGCTGACCGGCGTTGTTTTACCAGCACTTAAACAGGGGATTCTTCACATGGGCATCATCGCAACCATCATCATCGGTCTCATCGTCGGCCTGGTTGCCCGCTTTCTCAAGCCGGGCGACGACAGCATGGGCTGGATCATGACCATCATCCTGGGCATCGTCGGCTCCGTGGTCGCCACCTATCTGGGCCAGGCACTGGGCATCTACCGTGCCGGTGAAGGCGCAGGTTTCATCGGTGCCGTGGTCGGCGCCATCATCGTGCTGTTCATCTACGGCATGGTGACCAAGCGTCGCTAAGACGCCGCTTCGCCTCGGCGAGGCCAAGTAGCACAGCGTTTCCGCCCCTGGTGTCGCCCGTCGACCCAGGGGCTTTTTCATGGAAGAGGCTCTGCTTTGCGGCCTGGAGACTGGACCCCTGGACCGGGGCGCCGCACACTCGGGCTTTTGCGTCCGACCTGCCGACCATGCCCAGACTGCTCATCACCCTGCTGCTCGCCAGCCTGCCGCTGCTGACCCACGCCGCCCAGGGCGAACCCCCGGAAACCAACTGGCTCGACCTGCTCACTGCCGAGGATCGCCGGGCGCTGGAAACCATGCCCGAGATCAGCCACGACAGTCCCGAGGCACCGGGCGGCTTCGGCTCACCGGGTGGACTCAAACAGAAAGACAGTCGCCTGCCTGAGGTGATGCACTCCACCCGCACCGTGGCCGCCCTGAATGGCAAGACCATCCGTCTAGGTGGATTCCCCGTGCCCCTGGAGACCGACGCCAAGGGCAACTTCCGCGAATTCTTCCTGGTGCCCTATCCGGGCGCCTGCATCCACGTCCCGCCGCCACCGCCGAACCAGATCGTGCTGGTGCGCTATCCCAAGGGCGTGCCGCTCCCCGACATCTACGAGCCCTACTGGGTCATCGGCACCCTGCACACCGAGTCGGTCGATAACGACCTGGCCGAGGCCTCCTATACCCTGGATGCCAGCAAGGTTCGCAAGGTCGAGGAAAGCGATCTATAGCGATCGTAGGCTGGGCCAGGACGGCTCAACCGTCGCAGCCCAACAAACCCAAGACAGACACGTAGCGTGGACAACGGCGCAGCCTTGTCTACCACCACTCACCGCAAACCCTAGGCCGGTTGCCGCTCGCCGTACCGCTGCTCCAGGTAGGCGATGATGTCGTCTGACTCGTACATCCACACGCTCTGGCTGCCTTCGTCGATACGCAGACAAGGTACCTTCACCCGGCCACCGCCCTGTTCCAGCTCGGCGCGCAGCTGCGGGTCCTTCTTGATGTCCTTGAGGCGGATCGGCAGGTTCAGCCGATGCAGCGCCCGGCGCGTCTTCACGCAGAAGGGGCAGGCCTGGAACTGATAGAGCGACAGATGCGCCAGCTCCGCCTCGATGGCAGCCTGGGCCTGCTCGCTGCGCTTGAGCTTGCGCGGCCGGGTCACCAGATCCAGGCCGACGATCACCTGGCCGAGGCCGTTGCGTAGCAGATTGATCAACGGGATTCACCTTGAAGGTCGTTCGAGCCAGCCAGTTTACCCTATCGCCTCCAGGCTGCCGTTCCGCCAGTCGTTACGGAACGTCACCCGCCAGGCAGGGCTCTACAGGGGGATTAATTCCTCGATGGGGACCTGTTGCATGCCGCTGTCTTCCGCAGAGCGCGAGGCCTTTCGCCAACTCGCCGCCGATCTTCCGGGTATCGATCTTCCGGTCTACGAACACTTCGCCAAGGACCCACTGGACCCCATCATCGGCCTGGGCGATCCCGACGCACCCCTGGGCTTCTTCGGCCGCGACCCAGGGCGGGACGAGGTCAAGTACGGCGAACCCTTCATCGGCAGCGGCGGCCAGATCGCCCGCAAGATCCTCTACCAGCACCTGCACGGCCAGCCCCCGGCCGACTTCGACGCCACCCGCAGCCTGAGCCAGCAGTTCTTCTGGGCCAATACCGTGCCCTACAAACCCCTGGGCAACAAAGCCTGGTCGGAACGGGTGAAGAAAACCTTCCACCCCTTGATGCGCCGCTTGCTGGTGGACCACTGGCACGGCACCCAGCTCATCACCTTCGGCCGCGAAGCCTTCCTCTGGTTCGGTATCGACCAACCCAAGACCGAACGCGCTCGCCTGGAAGCTTTCTGGAAGCGCGAAGACCGCTTCGAAAGCAGCATCGAGGTCACTCTGGAAACGGAGGAGGGTACGTGCAAGACGCTGACGCTCTATCCGCTACCCCATCCGTCGCCGTTGAATCAGACCTGGTATACGAGGTTTCCGGGGTTGTTGGAGAACAGAGTAAAGGTATTGCTTGGGCGAGAATAACGGTCCGACAGTAGTAGTTCTATGTGACGGTAACTATTTATTATGTGATGGATAAAAAGGTCATTGTCTATTTGACGCTTTTTTTGTCGTGCATCCTCACTATTAACGGATTTAAATTTATCTATTCTCTTGTTTCCAGTAGGTCTCTGGAGTTCTCTAAGCGGGAAAGCGATCCTATTTGGCTTTTGGGAATTCCAGATATTTTATAATTCTTACCCTTGTTTATGATCAAGATGCCAATCTCATAGTCATTTTCTGATCCCCAGTTTTGATAGACTGAGTAATCAGTGCCGCTATTGTCGAATGAGATTTCGCGCGCTCCCTTAGGGTCGTTGAGTTCTCCTCCTGCTCTCACATAGCTATTGAAAGAAAATTTTTCCCATGAGCTGGAATTAGGGTCGGTAGGATAGTTTAGTTCTATATGGTTTTGGGTTCCGTATCTATATACGAGATAACTTCTTTGAGGACCTATGCAAATAGATGCGATTTTTTCCTTTGGGTCCGTCTTGAACGAAAAGGCAATATTTTCTTTTGGCAGGCAGAGGCTGCTTTCAAGATAATCAGGTTGTTCTTTCGCAAATGAGTAGCTGCATATAAATAAAAGTAAAATGGCTATCGATTTTTCAATTGGCTTTATATTCATTGTAGAAGCTCTCTATATTTTTTGCGTAATCCGGATTTATCTCTCTCCAATTTTTTCCATTGTGTCCTTGTGCAATCATCTCAAAGTTTTTTGTCCTGAGTCCTTTCAGAAGAATAAGATTGCCTTTTTGCAAATTTTAAAAAGGCTTTGATGTGTTCACTGTCGCCCTTGGACATAGCCTGTGTGAACTCTTTAACGGTATTGTAGCCCGCTGGCTTATAATTAAATCCCATGATCTGGAATTTACCCCAGGATGCAGCCTGAAGTGCGGCGTCTTCGTTCAAGCAGTATGCGCGGATAAGACGATCGTATTGAAAACGTCCTGAAGGCCCATAGGTATCTGCCAACTGTATCTTTTCTTTTGTCCTGATGTCTACGTAAGACCCGTCTTTTAGTTTTTTAGCTCTTCTATAAGGGCTTCCATATATGTCACTATGGGTGCTTTCGAGAGCCTCATTGCGAACCAGTTTTCTAAAGTGATGACGCTCGTACAGAATTGAAGGAATTTTTTCTCCATCTATTTCAATGAAGGAAGAGTGAGAGGATTCCTGTTTTGCAATTGCATACACCAATCCAGGCTCACACTCCAATTCAGCGGCAGCTTCTCTGATGTCTTTGTCTTCTAGCTTTTTTCTCTGATATTTTAGTAGAAATTTGAGCTCTATTCTCTCTCCAAAGAAATTTACAATGGGGTGAATGCTCTGTCTCGAAAAGATATTTTCTAAATCTAGAGGATGGATATGCCAAAAGATTGAAGACATAGAAAGGTGCTCTATTGGGTGAGTTTGTTTCCACCAAGATAGAGTTTCTATTTTCCTCTTTTCATCTGCCCACTTTTCGTTTTCTTTTCCCACCTCAGGAGTTAAGATTTTATCTAAAGAATTCCAGGTGCTAGGGTCCCAAGCCCATTCGCTTTTAGATAATGTTGAGGTTTTCTCTAGTTTCTGAGCTAGCCAGGGTTTCGAAAGGAATTTTTGCAACTTGTGAATGCTCAGTAATTTATCTTTGTTTTCGTCAATTACGCTGTAGAATCTAGAGATTATAGGGCTTTGGCTACATTCGGTGATTTCGGATTTGTAGGCGGTACTTTCATCTTGGGTTAGAAGATTCAAAGCCTCTAAATGATAAGTGAGGCGTGCTTTGGGGTGAGTTGGGTCATCAACTAGCTCATAATCAACCCACTCCCATGGACTGTGCCGGCTGGTGATTAGCTCCTGCTCACAAAGCCACCCATCAATAGGCATTCCTTCGTCATCAGCCAGCAGACCTTTCAAATGCCACCAGCGCAGTTCTGGCGTGCAAATGCCGCCTTTGTTTCGTGCGGGAACGACGATCTTGTCGTCAGTAGGCAGAGCATCCAGTTGCGTCTGACTAAGGATGAGATCCACCCCCACCTGAACGCCGGGGTCGCTGATCCGCGGGGGATGGCTGGCGTCGATGTCGGGCCTGTGGGTGATCAGCTTGCTGGCACCGGCGTGGATCTTCAGCAGGGTCCTGTCGCTTTCCGGCAGGTGGGCAGCCCAGGCGCGGCTGCGTTCGATGAAGACGGGGAGGTCGTCGCAGCTGAAGGTTTCCAGGTGGATCTGCTGCTGGCCTTCGTAAAGGCCCGGATGGCCGAGTAGCTCGCCAGCTTTGATGGGGAAGGGTTGGTCCAGGACCACCACCGTGTTCTGCGACTTGGGTGTCGCTTCCGGTTTGAGGTAGCGGCGGGCGACGTAGCCGAGACCGACTTGCGACCGCCCCGGTAGGGGCCTCAAGCCTTTGTCCAGTATTTCGCTCAGCTGACACCAGTCGCCTGTACCCGAGATGCGGACCTGACTGCCGTTGTTCAGCTCAGCCTGGACGAGGGCTTGGCTGCTGGGCTTCTGGCGGACATTGAGCTTACCGCCCTGGGTACTGACACGGAAATGATCGTTGCCCCAGAAGGCTGGGCGTGGCAGGGCGGGGTTGGCTTCGTAGCCAGCCCAGTCGAGCAGGTGCATGTAAAGACTGAAGAACACCAGTGAAGGCGGGACTTCGGGATTGTTGGGCAGTCGCGGCGCTTCCAGGCGATGACGGACCAGGACGAAGCTGGTGGAGTAGGTCTTGCTCTCCGGCGTCAGGCCCTCCTCGGGCGCGAAGCGATGGACCTTGTCGTCGATGCGATAGGCCACCACCTCGCCGTCGGCGATGCAGTGGATGCAGGATTGGTCCAAGTAGGCGGCGGTGCCCTCGTCGAAGTGCACGCCGCCGTGCCAGAGGTCGTTACTGCCCAACAGGTAGGTACCGCCGCGAGCGTGGGCCAGAGCCTGCTGGTAGAGCCGGGGATCGGTGTCGTCCTGACCGTCCTTGGCCTTGAAGGGGTAGGCCCAGTTTTCCACCTTGGGTGGTTGTGCAGTGGGAGTGGTAGTCATGCTGCTGTCTTTGGCTGAACCCGCCGTGAGACGGCCGGTTCCTTGAAAGGGCGTAGTCAGACGGAGAAATCGTGCATCCCCTGATGCGCCGCCTGCTTGTAGAGCGCTGGCACGGCACCCTACTCATCACCCTTGGCCATGAAGCATCCCACTGGTTCGGCAGACCACCCCATAGACAAATGCGCCCACCTGGAAGCCTTCTGGAAGTGCGAAGACTGCTTCGACAGTAACATCCAAGTCACCTTGGAAACGGAGGAGGGTAAGCGCAAGACGTTGACACTCTATCCTCTGCCGCATCCGTCTCTGTTGAATCAGACTTGGTATGCGAGATTTCCGGGGTTGTTGGAGGGTAGGATAAAAAGCTTCTTTGACGGCAATCGTTCGCGTTAGAAGTATTTTCCATAGATGCCGACGCCGAAAATATTGTTCTGTTTGTCGAATTGTCGGGCTCTGTGTTTAGTATTAATTGCTATTTTGAATTAACTCTGAGCAGCTAGATAACTCCAGCAGGACCTTTTTTTTGCCATCGGTGTAGATGCATAGTGGTTTGTCAAAAGTTCCCGTAACGGTTTGGCATACGGAATCATTTTCTTTTTTGTAGGCACATAGTGAATCCGAAATAACTAACTCCATGCTTGGGGTTTTGGTTTCTACAGAGGACTCGCTAATTTGGTATACGGTTTCGTATATTGATCCGCCTGACTGAGCAATATTGCGATATGTGTTTGTGCCGATGGGGGTTGCATCGACAGGTATGGATCCTATGTATGTAGCCTCTGATTTTTTGGAAGGTGCAATGAACAGGTCGCGCTGAGCATTAAGCCCTAGCTCCTCGCTTGTAGGCCAGGACGTAATCATCCATTTTTTACTCGGAAGAATAACTTCCTCATAAATAAAATCTGAGTCACATGTTCGCTTGGAATTCCTTATGGTAAACTCTATGTCATTTGCATAAAGTGAAATGTCTTTCGCATTGCCACTATCTGCCTCTTTACATTTGAGGCTTGCTTCCTTGCCGCTAGCACAAGCACAGACGCTCAAAAGACATAAGAAAAATGTTGAGTATCTATTGTTCATCTTTTTTGTCTCCAAGGTGTTTTAAGGCATCCGTGGTCATTTTTTGTCTCTGTGGAAAGTTGGCTGCTGCGGGCCACGGCACTTCAATCCCAACTCTCGACCCATCGCCACGGATCTTTCTAGTCATCTCTTCTACACTGTTGCTATCTGCGATCCTAAGTAGGCTATTTTTTGCCCAGAACCATCCTGCTGTATCAATAGACGTAGCCGGGTCAGAGTTAACCCTTTCTGGATTTGTAATTTGCGGTGGAAGCATTTCCGACTCCAGTCTTGCAACTGTGGCTGCGTCTTGTATCGGTAAAATAGTATATTGGCGGCGGGTAATATTATTATTCGCGATACCCCACCATTGAGAATTACGCCACCAACGATCCGAGAATGAACTTTTGGCCAGCCACCCTCTGTAAACCCAGTAATCGGCATAATTGGCTCGTCCAGTCAGTTGCTTCATTCCACGCCCGCGAAAGTCACCGCCATCATTCCATTTTATGTTGCCTAGCCATCCAACAAAATTCTGGGCATTCGCATAGCGCCGGAAATAGTCATATGGATCTCCGTTGTAAAGTTCAGACATCCACCGAAGTTGATTTGTTTCTACTCCGGCTTGTCCAAAAAAATGCGCCCGACGGACAGTTCCATTTATCAAATATTTAATTATTGTTTTGTTGATTAGTTTTAGGTAAGACTGGGTTTTCTCAGGTTGTACATTGGGATAGATGCCTTTAAATTCATTGGGTGATAACCAAGCGCATTTTCGAAAATGGCCGATAATCTCTTTTGGTGAGAAATGCCAGTGCGTGGAGGCAATCCCTTCCAACTCAGCCTCTTCCCAAAATGCCAATTCTTGATGATGTAGGCGGAAACGGTTGTAGTCTTCCTCGGACAGCGGACCTCCCGGTGCTACTTTTTTCAGCCAGCCGTAGCGAGTGTCGAAATCACTTTTGCTCCATTCACTAGGGAATTTGCAAATTAGGCGTTTGAGCTGCTTTTGGGCAGTTGCATCTCGTAGGGCTGCTTCGTTTTGAGTGCGTTCACGTTCGTAGCGCTCAGAAAGCTTAAGTCTCTTCTCTTCAGAGAGGGCTGCATAAGCAGGCGAGAGCGCAATGCTCACTGCATCCACCTGATCGGACACTACCTTGCCGTCATTCAGACGTAACAAACTACGAATGAACGGTGACTGACAATGGCTATCTGAATCGCTGTCATCGTTGATCAGTTGCCAGCCTTGCCAGTGCGGGAAATCTGCATCGCTGAACTTCGTAATGGTGGCCGCATTGAGGTTTACCCAACCTGTTCCTGGCCGCTCTCCTGAGCGAGTAGGCAGGGCTATCTGGCGCCAATGGGCGGCATCAGTGGGTTGCAAAGTATCTGGCCCCAAGACCCGTCCGAAGCGAAGCAGCTCGTATCCAGCACTGGGCCGCTGTGGATAAAGCTTGGTTGCGGTTTTGTACAGGTCGTACTCGTAATCGATCTCTTCCTGATGAGTACCGATTTCTTCTCCTGATATGAGGAAGGAAGTCAGGCTGCATTGGCCACGCTCGTAGTTCATGCGAACGAAGATGCCATCCTGTAGTTGCTGGGCGATGGCCCATTCATAGCCTTGGACCGGGGGAGTGGGCTCCGCTTGCCCAGATCCGCCCTCTACGACAGGGGGCACTCCGGTAGGCATAGCGGGGCAGCGATAGGCAATGGGAGCGCTGTTTTCGCTTTGTAGTCGGTCAGTAGGAGCGGCTTCGTAGATAAGTACCTCGGGGGGAACGAAAAAATACATGTCTCCCCAGCAGCTATCGGTTCTGCCATTGCCGGACTGATGGTCGAGCAGGCGCTCGCTACGCCCTACTAGATTGGCGATTTGGCTCTGGTCGGCAATGATTTCAAAATGAATACGGTGATTCTGGCCATAGATTTTTCCAGCTTCTCCCAGTGCATCCTTGCGGTAGATCTTGCTCCCTTTGGTAGGGGTGGCGAGGGTAATTTTCGAGAGATGCAGGTAAATGGAGTAGAACACTACCGAGGCGCCTGCTCCCTCGCCGATCTCCGTTTCATGCTTGAGCACGATACAACCGTTGTCGGTCCATTGATCGCGGTAGCGCAGCCCGTGATCTGTTGGGGCAGAAGCTTCATCGGTTGGTTGGCGGCAATAAACCAGGGTGCCATCAGCTATGGCTCTGACAGGAAGACGCTTGGTTCCTTCCTGAGGGGCGGTCAAATGGATACCGCCGTGCCAGTTCAAATCGAAACTCAAGGGGAAGCCGCCGTCTCCAGGCACTCCGCCTTGCATGGCTCGGTTGACGAAAGCTTCGTCGCTTTCCTCGCTTATAGGAGCGGGGAGGAATGGGGGGCTAATCAACATAGTGCTTACCTAGGTCCTTTTGTGTTCGTCAAGGTTCAGAGCGAAAGCGGGTAGTCCTTGACGCTTTTCTTGGGCTCTACGGGATCGTTGGCCAGGGCCAGTTGGTTCGTTTTCCCGGCTTCGTCCTCGTGGGCGCTGCCCGGCGGCCGTGGCAGTTGCAGGGCGATGCCGGAGCCATTGCCCGGTGAGCCGCCGGCGTTGAGGCGGGCGAGGGGGCCGACCAGGGTGATGCCGCTGGGGTCGAGCTTGATGAAGCTGCCGCCGGCGGTGAGGGTCAGTTCGGTGCCGGCTTCGAGGACGACCTTGTCGCCGGCCTTGAGGTGGATTTCCTGGCCGGCTTCGAGGTACTGGCCCGCCCCCAGCTTGAGGTGCTGGCTGCCGCCGATCAGCAAGTGGTCGCTGGCCTTGACCTCGGCCTTGCGCGCGCCGTGGACCAGGCGGTGCTCTTCGGCGTGCAGTTCGCTGTAGCTGTTGCCGCGAATGCGTTGGTGGCGCTCGTGGCCGATCTCGCTGCGGTGGTCGTGGCGGATGTGTTCGTCCCAGTCGCGTTGGGCGTGGACGTGGATTTCTTCCTGGCCCTGGCGATCCTCGATGCGTACTTCGTTGTAGCCGCCACCGCCCGGGCTGCTCAGGGTCTTGAAAGAGCTGCGGGTCTTGTCCTTGGGCAGATCCAGAGGCGGCCGATGCTCGGCGTGGTACAGGCAGCCGGTGACCAGGGGCTGGTCGGGATCGCCTTCGAGAAAGCCCACCAGCACTTCCATGCCGATCCGCGGTACGGCCAGGGCGCCGTGGCCATTGCCGGCCCAGCCGCTGGCGACTCTTAGCCAGCAACTGGTGCGCTCGTCGGCCTGGCCTTCGCGGTCCCAATGGAATTGCACCTTGACCCGACCCAGGGCGTCGCAATGGATCTCTTCGCCGGCCGGGCCGGTGACCACGGCGCTCTGCTGGCCGAGCAGCCGCGGCTTGGCGTGGCGGCGCTCCGGGCGAAAAGGCAGTTGCCAGGGAATGGCGGTGAAGCGGTTGCGATAGCCCTGGGTCCAGCCGTCGTCGCTGGGGGGCAACAGGTCAGGCGTGCCGAGGCCTTCTTCCAGCACCTGGGGTTGGCGACCCTCGTGGTCGATGCGGGTGAGTAGCCACAGCTGATTCCAGTCCGCGCGGGGGTGCTCGGTCAGCGGCAGGAAATGGCCGCTGCTCAGGCTGGGTTGGTCGCCGTGGCCCTCGGCTGCCTGGCTGTCGGCGCGCAGGGCTTCCAGGCCGCGGCTGCTGAGTTGCTTGCCGCGGGTGCGGTCGTGGAAGCCGGCGGGAAAGGTGTAGTGTTCCAGCACCGGCTGTTGCTCGGCGTCGCTGCGGCTTTCCAGGCGCAGCCGGGGTTGCAGCGGGTCTTGGTCGCGCAGGGTGAGCTGGCTGCTGCGGGTCTGCAGGCCCACTTGCAAGCGGCGAATGACCGGGCGCTCGGCGACCTGGCCGCTGCCGGGGTGATAGGCCGTGGCGGCCAGGCGCGGAAAGCCGGTGGCGTCGTCGCCGAAGACCAGCACGGCGCCCTCCGGCTGGTGTTCGAAGTGGTAGTGGATGCCTTCTTCCTCGCAGAGTCGGTCGAGGAAGTGCAGGTCGCTCTCGCCGTATTGCACGCAGTAGTCACGGGCGGGATAGGGTGTCGGGCCGAGGGCCAGGCGATAGGCACCTTCCAGGATGCCGTGCTCTTCGAGCAGGCGCGCGAGGATCTGTGGCACCGTGAGATGCTGGAAGATGCGCGAATTGGTGCGCTGGGCCAGGTAGGTCAGGCGCGGGACCAGCTCCACGCGATAGCGGGTCAGCCGCCTGCCCGAGTCGCCCTGGGTGACGGCGCCGAGCAGGCCGTGGATACCCGGACCGCTGGGTGCCAGGCTCAGCCAGGCTGGGCGATGCAGCAGCTGCTCCAGGGGCCAGTCGGCCTTTTCGCTGACCAGTTCCAGCTCGAAGCGATAGGGCTGGTTGAGGGCTTCCTGCCCGTGGAAGGCCAACACCTGGAAATCGTGGGTGAGGCCCGGCAGGGTAAGAGTGAAGCCGGGTGTAGTGGCAGGGTTGAACATGACGAGTCTTCCTGACGTGGTAAGGGTTTCACGTGGAACGTGGCGCCAGCCGCTGCCACCAGCGCCGCGCCGGTTGAGCGGCGGTCTGCCACAGGGCGCGCCATTCGCCGAGATGCTGCTGGCGCTGGGCAGGATCGATTGCCAACGCCCGGCGCAGCACCTGCCAGGCGGGGAGTGGCATGTCCTGCGGCCGCTCGGGTTCGATCTGCATACTGCGGGCCTGCTTGGCGCTGAGGCGGCGATAGGGGTGCTTGCCGGTGGCCAGTTCATAGAGCACGCAGGCGCAGGCGTAGAGGTCGCCTGCCGGTGTCAGCAGGCCCTCTTCGAGCAATTCGAGGGAGGCATAGCGCACCGTCCAGGCGTTGAAGCGGCCGCGACTCAGGCGTGGTAGGCCGGGTAGCAGGTCTTCGCAGGGCTGGCCGAGACCGAAGTCGAACAGGCGCAGACCGCTGTCGGTAAGGATCACGTTGCTGGGCTTGAGGTCGCCGTGCAGCACGCCCTGGGTATGGGCGAAGTGCAGGGCATCCAGCAGCGGCAGGGCGATCTCCTGCAGCTCCGGCCAGGAAAGACCATCGGGACGGTCGCAGAGCAGGGCGTCGAGGGTCGGCCCGCGCAGCAGTTCGAGGGTGATGAAGGCGCGCTCGCTGTCGCGATCCACCTCGAAACCATGCAGCCGCACGATGTGGGGGTGACGCAGCCGCACCGTGCGGGCGAATTCGCCGTAGAGCAGGGCGTTGGCATCGCTGTATTCGGCGAAGTCGTCGTTGAGCACCTTGACCGCCACCTGGGGCGCCGGATCGCCGTACTGTTCGCGCAAGAGATCGCGGGCGCGATAGACGGCGCCCATGCCGCCGACCCCCAGCAGGGTTTCCAGCTGATAGCGTCCGCCGAGCAATTCCGGCAGGGGCGCCAGCTGACGGGTGACGGGCACCGCGGTGGGTTGGGCGAAGGCGAAATGGGTGAGGCCTTCGTCGAGGGAAAGCGCCTGGTCGTTCATGCGGCCTCCAGGGGATGGATGACGATGGCGGTGAGGTTGTCCCGCGCCGGCCCTTGCAGGACGCCATCGAGCAACCGCTCCAGGGCCACCGCTGGCGTGGGTAGCGAGAGGGCGGCGCCCAGGGTGCGTTCTTCCAGGGCGCCGTGCAGGCCGTCGCTGCTGAGCAGCAGGCGATCACCGGCCAGCAGTTCGAAGCGGACGATGTCCAGCGCCAGCTCATCCTGGGCGCCCAGGGCGCGGGTCAGGGCGCGGGCGCTGGGATGACGGGTGGCCTGTTGCGGCGTCAGGCCTTCGACCTCGACCAGCCGCTCCAGCAGGCTGTGATCGCGGGTCAGCTGGTAGAGCTGGTTGCCGCGCCAGAGATAGGCGCGGCTGTCGCCCGCCCAGACGCAGGCGGCTTCGCCGTCCGCCAGCAGCAGCGCCACCACGGTGGTGCCGATCAGGCGCTCGGCGCTGTCGGCGAGCACCGTGAGGTCCTGGGTGAGGCGTCGATTCACCTCGTGCAGCACCAGGCGGACCTGCTCCAGCCGCTCGTCGAGGCTGCCGCCCAGCGCCAGTTCGGCGAGGCGCTCCACCACCAGGCGACTGGCACGGGCGCCTTCCTGATGGCCGCCCATGCCGTCGGCGACGGCCCAGAGCCCCTCGGCGGCGCGCTCCAGCAGGGCGTCCTCGTTCCGCGCCCGGACCTTGCCGGGATGGCTGCGGGCGCTGCTCAGGGCCAGGCTCATCACAGCCGCTCCGGCAGCTTGAAGCCGCGCAGGGTGGCCAGGTCGAAGGGGTTGGGCGAGCGCTGGCTGGACAGCAGGTAGCCGGCATGGCGTCCTTCGAGATCGGCCTGGACGAGCATGACGTCGCGGGCGCTGTGCTGTTGCAGCTTCAGCCGATCCAGCAGGCGGAACAGCGACCAGGCGCTGCCGTCCTGCTGCAGGCCCACGCGGCGACCGCCCAGCTCTTCCAGCACCAGGGTGGTTCTCAGGGCGTCGCTCTGCGGCCAGCGGAAGGTGGCGGCGACGATGGGACCATGGCGATATTCCAGGCGCTCCTTGCCGATGGCGAGGTCGGCGCGGGTCAGGCTCGGGTCCAGGGAGTAGGGTTCGAGCTTGAAGACGATGCCCGGCTCGGCCGGATTCTCGGCGAAGAAGCCGCGGCGGATCTGCTGGGTGCGGCCCATCTGGATGAGGAGCTCGCGCGACAGCGGCAGGCTGTGGCCATCGATGGCACGGAGGCGATAGGCATTGTCGCTGCGAATCACGAAGGGCTTGAGGTAGGTATCGAAGAAGGTGTCGGCGGTCCCCTGGGCCTTGAAGAACTCGCGGAAGTCGGCCAGGGAGACGTCGCTCTCGCTATCGGCCTTGAACGGATAGCGCTTGTCCAGGCCGTTGCGGTAGCTCGCCAGCAACTCGCTCTGGTAGCGGTCGTTGAGGTAGTCGTAGGCGCCGGCCAGGATGAGGTTCCAGCTGTCGTCCGCCAGCAGGCCGAGCCAACTGTTGACCGGGACCGGCAGGCGGCTGGCGGCGGTGCGCAGGCTGTTCAGGGCATCGCGGTTGCCGGCCATGCGCGCCTTGGCCAGGTCGAAGGCGGCCTGTTCCGGGGCGCTGGCGTGGGCCAGGCCGGCCAGTTGCTGCTGCAGGTCGTTGAGGGCGGCCATGGTGGGCGCGAGATCGGCCACGGCGGTGCCCTGGCCGTCGAGCAGTTGGTGCAGGTTCTCGAAGCGGGTCTGTAGGCTGCGCCGCGCGGTATCCGGCAGAGGGTCACCCTGGCCGGTGGCGTCGCTGGCGACGGCGGTCAGGCGGGTGTTGTTGCGCACCTCCAGCAGCAGCTGCAGCAGGGGCGAGTTGGCCGAGGTCAGCCCGGCCAGCAGCAGGGCACCCTGGTTGGCATCGCCCACCGGTTGCAGGGTCACCCGGGCGAGGGCTTCGCTCCAGAGATTGGCGTAGTCGCGGAAGTAGAGCTGTTCCAGTTCCACCTGCAGGTGGCGCAGGTCCATGCCGGTGATGCCGTCGCCATCGCCCAGCACCCAGTTGTCGGCGGCCAGATCGCGGATCACGGCGAGACCGTGGGTGGAGAAGGTCTGCTCGTAGCCCTGGCGGGTATAGAAGCCGGGGATGGGGTAGTCGGCGCCTTCGAAGGCCAGGGCCTGGGGTCCCAGGTGCTGGCTCAGGCGATAGACCGGCAGGCCGCTGGCCTGGTCGCGCAGGATGCGATACACCACCGTGGCGAGGGATTCGCTGCGCAGTACCTGGCGCGCCTGACTGACCAGCTGGGCGTCCACCGCGTAAGCGGCGAAGCCTTGTTCCAGCAGCCGGGCCAGGTGGGTGTCGAGACTGTTCTGGGTCAGGGCATCGCCGGGATAGCGCTGCGACCAGTCGGCCGTGGCCCAGTCGCGCAGGGCACGGGCGTCGCGGCGCTCGGGTAGCTGCAGCATGAGGTAGGCGCGCAGATGGCCGATCAGCCGTTCGCGGTCGCCGAGGCTGCCGCGGATGCGTTCTTCCAGCTGCGCCTTGAGGCGCGGCAGCAGGTAGCTTTCCAGCGCCTGACGGTAGGCGGCGTCGGTGGTGGGACGCACCGCGTCGCCCTGGTAGAGCCCGGTGCGCTCGCGCAGTGGCGTGGCGCCGGCGGCGGGAAAGACCTGGGTGCCGGCGTAGGCGTTGTCCAGCAGCGGCAGCAGGGCGCGGGCATCGGCGCCGGGCTTGAGCTGGCTGCGCGCCTGCTGGCCGTGCTGCGCCAGGTCGCGCAGGCGTTCCAGGCGCTCGTGGTTGTTGCCGAAGCTGCTGGTCCAGAGTGCCGCGCTCAGGGCCAGGCCGGCAAGGGCTGCGGCGTAGAGACCGCGCTGCCCCCAGCTCAGCCGCCGTACCTCGCGCTGGTCGAGACCGGCCAGGCTGGCCTCGGGGAAGATCACCCGACTGAACAGCTGGCGGATGAAGCGCGGCTGGCCGCTACGGTACTGGGGCAGCAGGGTGCTGGGCAGGCCGAGCTGGTCGCCGATGCCCTGGGTCTGGGCGTCGAGCGTCTGGGTCAGCGCCGGGGTGCTGGTCAGGTAGAAGCCGCGCAGCTGGGCGGCGCGCTGGTAGCGATTGCCGGAGAAGGCCAGTTCGACGAACAGGGTTAGACCGTCGGCCAGACGACCGAGCTGGTGCGGGAAGTCGAGGATCTGGCCGCGCCGCTGGCCGTCGCGCTCCTGGTGGATGCGCGGGATGACCTGGCTATTGAGGCGACGCAGCAGTTCCTCGAATTCCTGGCGCAGGATCGTGGTGTCGGTGCCGTTCTGGGCCTCGCGGAAGGTGGTGCCGAGGACCTGTTCGCTCTCCTCGCGGGAGAGGCCGTCGAAGAAGGCGCCGAAGCCGGACAGGCGGTCGGCCTGGGTCAGCACCAGGTAGACGGGGACCTCCACCCTGAGTTCGCGAGTGACGTCATGTAGCCGGGCGCGGACCTGGCGGGCCAGGATTTCCAGTTCGACCTCGTTGCCGCTCGCCAGCCGCTCCACCGGCAGGGCGACGAGGATGCCGTTGAGCGGGCGGGTGCGGCGCTGGCGGCGCAAAAGCCGCAACAGGGTCAGCCAGGCGCTGCTGTCCACCGGGGCATCACCCTGGGTCAGGTAGCGGCCGGCGGTATCCAGCAGCACGCCTTGTTCGGCGAAGTACCAGTCGCAGTAGCGGGTGCCGCTGACGTCCCGGGTCAGCCGCGATTTCTCGCCATTGAGCGGGAAGTCCAGGCCGGAGAAGTCCAGCAGGGCGGTCTTGCCGGCGCCTTCCGGCCCCAGCAGCAGGTAGTGCGGCAATTCGCGGCGCCAGCGCTGGCTGCGACCGCGATAGAGACCAGCGCCGTGCAGGGTGCGCTGGGCGTCGCGGGCGCGGGCCTGCAGTTCGTGGGCCTCGTCGTTGATGCGTTCGGCGCGCAGCTGGTCTTGCTGGCCTTCCTCGGTGGCGAGGCGCTGCCGACGCTTGCGGTTCTGCCAGCCCTGCAGCACGACCATGCCTAGGCCCCAGGCCAGGAACAGGCCGCAGAGGGTGGCCAGGCGGTGGGTGATCGAGGCCCAGGGGCTGTGGCCGGCGAAGGCCAGCAGTGGGCCGAGGGTCCAGACCAGGCTGCCCAGGCCGAGGGTTACGAGTAGGGTCCAGGCCCAGGGACGGCGCAGGCTGCGCCCGAGTGCGATGATGAGTCCTTTCATGACGGCGATCCGTGTCAGGCGTGGGGAGCGGTGGGGGAGGTCGCGGCGGCGGGGCGACCCGGATAGTGCTCCAGCAGGCTGTCGCGCTGCTGGTCCAGCACCAGGCGGAAGCCACCGTAGAGGCTGCCCAGGCAGATCAGGGTGAACAGCCCGACCAGCCACCAGGGCACCAGGCGCACCAGCCGCCGCGGCTTGGCGTCCAGGCCCTGCCAGTGCGGCGACAGCTCGCGGGGGACGTCGCCGCGCAGCTGGCGGATCTGCCGGTAGAGGCTGTCGCGGATGGCCTCCAGCTCGAGCGTGCCGCGCGGCAGCACGCGGTACTTGCCTTCGAAACCCAGCGCCAGGCAGAGGTAGAGCAGTTCCAGCAGCGCCAGGTGCTTGGCCGGGTTGCGGCTGAGGCGTTCCAGCAGCAGGAAGAATTTCTCGCCGCCGAAGGTTTCGTTGTGGAAGCTGCTGAGCAGGCTGAGTTGTGACCAGTCGCCGGCGTTGCCCCAGGGAGTGGTGACCACGGCTTCGTCGACCGTGGTGCAGAGGGCGTAGCGCGCCGCCATGACTTCGCCGCTGTCCATGCCGTCGGCCAGGGCGCGCTGCTCGAACAGTCGCAGGGTGGCGGCCAGGCGTTCCTTGAGTACGTGCAGGTCTTCGGCGGTGTAGCTCTGGCGCAGGCGCACCACCTCGGAGAGCAGCGGCGCCGCGGCGCCCACCAGCGGGTTGATGCTCAGGTTCAGGGCCTCGCCTGGACGCAGGCGGGCGGCCTGGACCATGCGTTCTTCCAGCTGGGCGTAGCGCGGTGGCTCGCTGAAGTCGGTGAGCGGACTGCGCGGGGCATCCGGGCCGTGGCCGTGGCGGCTGAGCACCACGGTCTTGTCGTCCCGGCCGTAGTCGGTGGCGGTATGCATGCTTAGCTCCTGATCGCCCAGAAAGCGAGGTCGAGGCTCGGGAAGGTGCCGGAGACATGGAAGGCGAAGCCGCCGGACTGTTCGAGCAGGGCGAGGTCGGCGGGGGTGAGTTCGAGGGCGAAGTAGGCCTTGTCGGCATGGAACGGCAGTTGCCGTGGCGCCACCGGCAACGCCTTGAGCGTCAGCCCTGGCAGATGCAGGTTGACCAACTGGCGGATGCGCTCCACCGGGCCCACCTTGAGATGCGCCGGCAGGCGCTGGCGCAGTTCCTCGCTGCTGCAGTCGGCCCCGGCGATGAGCACGAAGCTGGCAGTGGCCAGCAGGCCGTGATCCTGCAAGGGCGCGACCTGGATGCCGTACTGGCGCTGTTGCAGCGGCAACGGCAGGGCGTGCTGTTCGAGCACCATGGACAGCGCCTGGCGCAGGGCCTGGAACAGCGGCTCGAAGCTGCCACCCTGGTCGGAGTGGCGATAGTGCAGCGCCTGGGCGGGACGCTTGTCGGCGGCGGCGAAGGTGGCCAGTTCGCCGTGCAGGGCGAGCAGTTCGCGGAACAGGCTGCGTGGATGCAGCTGTTCGTAGTCCAGGCAGTGGCGCAGGACCGCCTCGTGGCGATTGACCAGTTGCAGCAGCAGGAAGTCGCCGATCTCCGCGGTGCCCAGGCTGCCGTCCGGGGCGGCCTCCAGGATCTGGCAGACCTGCAGGCGGACGTAGGCGTCCAGACGGGGATGGTCGTCCAGTAGCAGGCGGAAATCGGGCCGGCCACAGGTGACCGCGCCGAGCTCGCCGAAGCCGGCATGGGAGTCGGGGATCTCGCGGTCGACGCTCAGGTAGCGGGCGATGATCTCGTCCTGGTCCGCCGGGCGGCTTTCCACGTGCTGGCCGCTGGCGAGCGGCAGGGCCAGCCAGACCGCGCTGTCGCAGGTGTTGGCCGGGACGTCGAGAGCCAGGGGTTCGCTGTCGGCGCCCAGCTCGAACAGGGTGCCGTCGGGCAGGATGCCGCTGGCCTGGCTCACCACCAGCTTGCCCATGGCGAGGAATTGCCGGTCGAGGGCCAGTTCGAAGAAGCCCCAGGCCGGTTCGCCCAGGCGCCGGGTGCGGGTCTGCAATTGCTGGGCGTGGTAGCGGTCGTTCTGCTGGAAGTGCTGCGGGCGCAGCAACATGCCTTCCTGCCAGATCACCTTGAGTTGCTGCATGACCTACTCCTTGGCCGCCGGGGCAGGCTGGATGCCCGCGGCCGTGAGCTGCAGGCGCACCCGGGCCAGGGCGTTGGGCTTGAGCTGGATGACCTGGCGCCACTGGCTGCCGCCGAGGTTGCGATAGGCGCCGTAGATGCCGACGTAGCGGCTGTCGCCTTGCACCTTGAGCTTGAGTTCGCGGGCTTCGCCGGGGCGCAGTTCGAGCTCTTCCTCGGCCACCCAGTCCGGGGCGAGGATCTGCTTGGCGTTCTCGTAGAGCGGGAAGAAGTCGGCGTTCTCGAAGCCCACCGGATTCTTCAGCTCGATCAGCCGCACCACCAGTGGCGAGGGCCGCCCGTTGAGATCGGGATTGAGGTCGTCGCCGCCGTTCAGGGTCAGGTCGAGCAGGGTCGGGTCCGCGGTCTTTGGGCTGGTGCAGGCGCCCAGCAGTAGGGTAAGGCCGAAGGCGCATAGGCGTAGGAGGAGGGTCATGTCAGCGTCCTTGCCGGGTGGGGTCGAGGGTGGCGATCAGGCGAACCTGGTCGGTATAGGCCTGGGCGAAGTCCTTGGCGAACAGCCGCTCGCGCCAGTCGTCGTCCTGGCGCAGTTCGCGGTACTGGCGTTGCCAGGCGCGCCAGAGGGTGGCATCGCGGCCCCAGCGCGGGCGGCGGCCCTCGCGCTCCAGGCGGGCTTCGCACTGGGCTGGCGCCAGCTGTTCGAGGGTGGCCAGCACCGCCTGGCGACTGGCGGCGACCAGGCCGACCTGATGGGCCTGGAGTTCGCGACAGGCGCGCAGCAGCGCCTGATCGGCCGGCAGTTGACCGACGATATTGGGGCGCAGCAGTTGGGCCAGGGCGGCATCGCCATCGGCGGCGAAGGTGAGCGGATTGTTGCCATTGCTCTGCACCGTGGTGAGCGGCAGGCGCAATTCGTTGCGCGTCTCGTTGCGGGTTCGCAGGCAGCCATGCAGGCCCTGGGTGGCCAGGCGCAGCAGGCGGGCAGCCTCCAGGGCCAGGGCCTCGCGCGCGCCGTCGTCGAGGTGGGTCAGGTCCAGGCCGAGGGCCTCGCCGAAGCCCTGCCAGAAGGCCGGCGCCTGGCGTTGGGGCTTCGTCGGACGTTCCACCGCCGGGGCCGCTGCCTCCGGTACCAGGGCAGGAATGCCCAGGCTGTCCAGGTCCACCCGGGCATAGTCGCTGCGGGTGGCGTCGCTGGCGAAGGGATCGTGACCCTCGAGTTCGTCGAGGCCGTGGGGGTCGCGGCGCTCCAGGGCCTGCAGCGGGTCCAGTTCGAGGAAGGCGTCGTCCGGGATCAGTCCCTGGTGGCCGCTGGGGACACTGAAGTCGTCGGCGAAGCCGGCGGGATCGCGGATCAGCCGGGCGGCGAGGGTGAAGCCGCCCAGGATGAAGGTCTGGCCATGCTGGATGCGCCAGGGCTCGCCCTTGTTCAGACGCTGGCCGTCGGCGAGCTGGACGCCGTTGCTGCTCAGGTCGGTGAGGAAATAGTCCCCCTCGCTGTAGCTGATGCGGGCATGCTGACCGGACAGCACCCGCTGCGGATCGGGCAGGTACCAGTCGCAGTCCTCGCTACGGCCGATGAGTCCGCCGACGTGGCGAAAGGTCTTTTGGCTGAGCAGTCCGGGCAGCTGCTGACGGCTGCCGACCAGGTCGAATACCAGTTCCATGGTGACGTCCTGTCCTAGGTGAGGCGATGGGGTGTCTGGGGCTCGCCAAGCGGGCGATAGTCCTGCAGGTCCTTGGGCGCTGCATGGCAGGCCGCCAGGGTCAGCAGGCTCAGCAGCAGCAAGGGGCGAAGTAACGAGGTCATGGCGACTCCTCTTCAGGAAAGTTGCAGATCGGTGCTGCGGATGCTCAGTCGCTGCAGGCGATAGAGCAGGGTGCGGCGCGGCAGGCCCAGCTCCTGTGCGGCCTGGGTCTGGTTGCCGCGGTTCTTGCGCAGGCAGTCCACCAGCAGGCCGCGTTCGAGCTGGTCCAGCCGCTCGCGTAGGGTCAGGCCGTTGGTGGGCGTGGCGAGGGTAGTGGGGCGGATGGCGAAGTGCTCGGGCAGCAGTTCGTTGCCGTCGCACAGCAGCACGGCGCGCTCCACCAGGCCCTTGAGTTCGCGGACGTTGCCGGGAAAGGCGTAGCCGGCCAGCAGGTCCAGGGCGGCGCTGGACCAGCGGCAGCGCGAACGCTGCAGGTAGGCGCAGGCCTGGTCGGCGAAGTGGCGGGCCAACAGCGGCAGGTCTTCGCCGCGTTCGCGCAGGGGCGGCAGCTGGATGGGGAAATGGGTGAGGCGGTAGTAGAGGTCTTCGCGGAAGGTGCCTTGTTCCACCAGGCGCAGCAGGTTGCGGTGGGTGGCCGCGACGATGCGCACGTCGACTTTATGGGTCTCGGCGCTGCCCAGGGGACGCACCTCGCCTTCCTGCAGCACCCGCAGCAGCTTGGCCTGCAGGGGCAGCGGCATGTCGCCGATCTCGTCGAGGAACAGGGTGCCACCGTTGGCCGCATCGAACAGGCCGGCACGATCGCGCTCGGCACCGGTGAAGGCGCCCTTGCGGTAGCCGAAGAGTTCGCTCTCCAGCAGGTGCTCGGGCAGCGCCGCGCAGTTCTGCACCACGAAGGGCTGGGTGCGCCGTGAGCCGCGTTCGTGGATGGCGCGGGCCACCAGTTCCTTGCCGGTGCCGGTCTCGCCGGTGAGCAGCACGGTGATGGGAGTGTGCAGCACCTTGCCGATCAGCCGGTGCACCTGCCGCATGGCACCGCCATCGCCGATCATGCCGAAGCCTTCGCCCGCTGCCGGTGCCGTCGGCCTGGGCGTGGCGGCGCCCAGCGGCTGGGCCTGGGCACGCTCCAGCAACTGGCCCTGCGCCAGGGCAAAGCGTCCGAGCGGGGCCAGCCGGTCGGCGTCGGCTTCCAGGTCGCGGCGGGTGCGGCTGGCCTGGACCAGCAGGCCTTCGACGCCACCGCCCGGACCGCACAGCGGCAGGCAGCCGAGGCTGCGCCAACCGTCGCCGGGCAGGAAGGGGGTGGTGTGCAGCAGCGGGTCCAGTTCGCGCAGGTGCAGGCTCCGATTCTGCGAGAGGCAATAGTGCAGCAGGCTCTCCTGCTCCAGCGGCAGACTGTCGCCGGTCAAGGTGGCCGTGCCGTCCAGGCTCTGGGCCAGGCGCACCAGCTGGGTATGGGTGGCGTCCAGGCGGTAGTACTGCACCAGGTCGAGCTCGAGCAGGTGCTGGATCCCCTCGACCAGGCCAAGGGCGAGCCGGGCGGGATCGTCGTGCTGGCCGAGTTCGATGAACAGCGGCAGGAGCGCTTCTGGAGCGCTGGACAGGGTCATGCCGTCACCTCGCAGAGAAACTCGCCCTGGTCGCTGCAGGCGAGGTGCAACTGGCGTGGCGTGCGGCCTTCGGCCAAGGCAGCGAGCAGGCGGTCGGTGAGCAACGGCAGCACCCGTTGCTCCAGCAGCAGATCGATCCGGCGGGCGCCGCTGTCGGCGTCCAGGCAATGCATCGCCAGTTCGTCCAGTAGGGCCGGGGCATAGCTGAAGGCGATCCGGCGGGTGGCCAGCCGGACGCCGAGGCGGTCGAGCCTGAGCACGATCAGCTCGCGCAGCAGCGCGTCATCCAGTGGGTAGTAGGGCACCACGCGCAGTCGCGCCAGCAGCGCCGGCTTGAAGTGCCGGGAGAGGGTGGGGCGGATCGCCTCCGTGAGGCTGGCCACGTCCGGGCGGCCCTCGGCGCAGAGGCGCTGGATCTCGCCACTGGCCAGGTTGGAGGTGAGCAGGAAGAGCACGTTGCGAAAATCCACCTGCCGACCTTCGCTATCGGTGGCCTGGCCGCGGTCGAAGATCTGGTAGAAGAGGTTGAGCACCTCCGGGTCGGCCTTTTCCACCTCGTCCAGCAGCACCACCGAATAGGGTTGGCGGCGGACCGCCTCGGTGAGCAGGCCACCTTCGCCGTAGCCGACGTAGCCGGGCGGGGCGCCGATCAGCCGGGAGACGCTGTGCTTCTCGGCGAATTCCGAGAGATTGATCGTGGTGAGGAAGCGTTCGCCGCCATAGAGCAGCTCGGCCAGCGCCAGGGCGGTTTCGGTCTTGCCGACGCCGCTGGGGCCGACCAGCAGGAAGACGCCCACCGGCGCCTCGGGGGCGTTGAGGCCCACGGCCGCGGCGCGCAGGGCGCGATCCAGGGCCAGCACCGCCTGCTCCTGGCCACGCAGGCGGGCACGCAGGTCGCCGGCGAAGCGGGCGAGGCGTTGGTCATGGCGGCGGGCGAGCTGGCTCGCCGGGATGCCAGTCCAGACGCTGATCACCTCGGCCACTAGCTGCGGGCAGACCTCCAGGCTGACCAGGCGCTCGCCCTGGGCTTGCAGTTGCGCCAGTTCGGTCTGGGTAGCGATCAGTTCTGCGTGGCTGCCGACCGTGCGCAGGGCCAGGATGCGCTCGGCGAGGGCGCGCTGCTGCTCCCAGGCCTGCTGCAAGACGGTGGCCGCCCGACGATCGGTATCCAGGCTGGCGGCCAGCTCATCCAGGGTGGCCGCCTCGATCGATAGGCCATGGTCGGCATCGCGCTGGGCGGCGCTCAGGGCGCGCTCAGTAGCGGCCAGACGCTCGCGCAGTTGTTCCAGCGCGGCGGGCGGACAGGCCAGGCTGATGCGCACCTGGGCGCAGCAGGTGTCGAGCACGTCCACCGCCTTGTCGGGCAGCTGGCGCCCGCTGAGGTAGCGGGCGGCCAGCTCGGCGGCGGCGACCACGGCGTCGTCGCGCAGATAGACGCCATGGCTCTCGGCATAGGTCGGTGCCAGGCCGCGCAGCACGGCGATGGCAGTGGGAACGTCGAATTCGTCCAGCTTCACTGGTTGGAAGCGCCGCGCCAGGGCCGGGTCCTTCTCGAAGTACTTCTTGTACTCGCCCCAGGTGGCGGCGGCGATGGTGCGCAGCTCGCCGCGAGCTAGCGCCGGCTTGAGCAGGTTGGCGGCATCGGAACCGCCGACCGGCCCGCCGGCGCCGATCAGGGTGTGGGCCTCGTCGATGAACAGGACGATAGGCTGGAGCGCCTGGCGCACGGCATCGATCACCCCCTGCAGGCGGCGCTCGAACTCGCCCTTGACGCTGGCACCGGCCTGCAGCAAGCCGAGGTCGAGGGTGCGCACCTCTACCCGGCGCAGGCTGTCCGGCACCTCGCCAGCGGCGATGCGCAGCGCCAGGCCCTCGACTAGGGCGGTCTTGCCGACCCCGGCCTCGCCCACCACCAGGGGATTGTTCTTGCGCCGTCGCGAGAGGATGTCCACCAGCTGGCGGATCTCGGCATCGCGACCCAGCACCGGGTCCAGCTGTCCAGCGCGGGCCTGGGCGCTGAGGTCATGGGTGAAGCGGCTCAATGGCGAATCGTTGGTGGTGTCCGGAGCTGACGGCTGCTGGGCCTGCACGTAATCCAGCAACTGGGCGGCGTCCACCTGCGCCAGCAGGCGCCCGTAGCGGGTACCCAGGTGCCGCTCGGGGTGGCGCAGCAGCGCCAGCAGCAGGGCGGCGCTGTCCACTGCTGGTTGTCCCAGCTCCAGGCGCGCCAGCAACACGGCGTCCTGCAGCCACAGCAGCAAGTCCGGGCTGAACACCGGATCGCCACCTTCGCCAGTGCCCGGGCGCGGCTGCAGGGTGGCGGCGAAGGCCTGGTGGTCGACTTCGGCGGCGCTCAGGGCGCGGCCGAGCAGGCCATCGGGGGTGTCCAGCAGCACGGCGAGCAGGTCCTCGATGAGGATCTGCCGCCCGCCCCGGCGCACGCAGCGCTGGGCGGCCTGTTCCAGGTCCTGACGCGTCGCGGCGGCCAGGCTGTCGATGAGGTGTTGCAGGTCCAGGGTGAGCATGTCGATCGTCCTTGATTAACGGTGGCAGGCCAGGGTGACCTGACCGTCGGCCTGGGTGAGGCCGAGCCAGGTGGTCCAGCCCAGGCGGCAGGGGCTGGCGGCGCCGAGGCGCCATTCGCGCAACTCATCGCGGCGCAGGTGCAGGCGCAGGTCGTAGTCCAGCTGGTCGCGCAGGGTGAAGCGCAGCAGGGCGCGCAGGGCGGCGTGCTGGACGCCCGCCGGCAGGAAGGCATGGAAGGCCTCCCAGTCCAGCTCCAGCAGGTGCAGGCGGAACTTGCCGCCCCGATCCCGCACCTGCACACCCAGCACCGCCGTCTGGCCGAGCTGAGCGGTGGCCTGACCGAGCCGGGATTGCTGCTCGGCGGGAATGGCGACGCGCCGCTCCAGACACTGCTCCAGGCGCAGGGCGTACTGCGCGAAGTAGTAGCGCAGCACCGCCTCGATCAGCGCTGCCGAGTGCACCTTGAGGCTGAGTAGGCCCAGGTAGGGCAGCAGGCGCTTCCAGTTCAGCTCGGGGGCCTGGCGCAGGCTGCTGGCGCCTAGGCCGATGAGGCTGAACAGCCGCGCCGACAGCTCGTCACTGGCGCCCTCGCGGAAGCGGGCGTGGTAGCGGTATTTGCGCCAGATCGGCAGCAGCAGTCGATGCAGCCGGTGGTTGAAGAGGTCGAGGAAGTCGCGGGTGGTGCGATGCTGCTCGCCGTCGCCCAGGGCCTGCTCGCTGTAGAAGGCAGGCAGCGGCGAGCCACTGCCCATCAGGGAGCCCAGGTTGAGTTGCAGCCGGGCGCGCAGGCCGCCGCCATCCGCGACGAATTCCAGCCGCTCGATGTCACTGCCGGGAAAGGCCAGACTCGGGTTGGCATGGAATTCCAGCCGCTCGTACAGCTCGTCTTCGGTCAGCCCGGGTTCCAGGGCGTGCAATCTCTTGAGCACCTGCTGGATGCCTTGGAACAACGAGTACTCGCGAATCTCCCGGCACAGCGCCGAGCGGTTCAGATCAGCGGCTGCTGACCCATGCGCGGTGTCCATAGGTACACCTCTCCCTGCAGGCTGCGAACGCTGAGTTGATGGAAGGAATTCAGGCTGGCGTAGAGCGCGAAGAACTCGTTGAGCACGCTGGCGAACAGGTACAGCTCGCCCTCGCTGCGAAAGCCGCTGGCATCCATGACCAACTGGGTGGCAATGCCGCGGATCGGCAGGCCGCGATAGAGGCGATCCACCGGGCGATGGCTGATGGCCTGTAGCGCGGCCAGGCGCTGGCGGCTGACCCGCTCGGCCTGGCGGTCGTGCTGGCGCGGCAGGTCGTAGCTGGCCAGCACCGTGCGCAGGGCATCCACGTCGGTCAGCGACAGGTAGTTGAGCGACAGGTTGGAGACCAGCTGCCAGAGCCGATCCCCGGAGAGCACTGGCGCATGGCTGGCGGTGGGAGCGGCCAGGTTGCGAAAGCCCAGCCCGCCGGGGGTGTTCTCGGTAGGCAGGCAGAGGTCGCCGGCGCGCAGGCGCCGTGGCAGATTCTGGTTGGTGCAGGTCAACTCGATGGACAGGGTGTCCTGGTCGTTGCCCGGATCGCCGAAGGCCAGGTAGGTATCGATGCCGCCATGCAGCAGGGCGCTGCGCTGGCGCACGCTGTAGTGGGGCCGGCCACCCTGGCCGCCGAAACTCAGGTCATGGGCAAAGGATTCGAAGGGTAGGTAGTCGCGATGGCCGAGGCCACCGGGTTTCCAGCCGGTCACCCGCTCCACGGCGAACACGCCCAGGTGCTCGCGCCCGTGGCCGGCGGGGAACAGCGGGTACTCGTCGCGCTTGCCGTCCAGGCGGATCGGCAGGGCGTCGTGGCGGAACAGGTTGACCACCGGCACGCAGTGCAGCCGCAGGTTGTCGCGCCCGGGTAGGAGCGGCTGGCGGGCGATGCGCTTGATCGCGAAACGCAGCTCCAGCCCGCGGGCCTGGCGGCGTACCTCTTCGGGGAACCGCTGCAGCGCGGTCAGCCCCTGTACCGTCACGAAGAGGAATTTCTCCGGGAAGGCGAAGTATTCCTGCAGATGCCGATAGCCGCGGAAGGCATTAGGCGGATAGGGCAGCAGCGCTTCCTCTTTGCCGAAGCCGAGCGGCTGGACCAGGTCGGCTGCCAGTGGCAGGACGCGCTCGCGTCCCGTGACGTCGGTCAGCGGCTCGCCCTGGGCGTCCAGCGGCACGAGACTCAAGCCAGCCAGGCTGTGCAGCAGCGCCAGGTAGAGGTCCTGGCAGAGAGTACGGTCGCCGGCCAGGTGCAGCGGTAGCTGGCGCAGGTCCAGCGCGGCCAGGGTGCCGTTGCCGGTGACTTCCAGTCGCAGGGTCAGGCGGGCGCCATCGCCCTGAGGCGCGAAGCCCACCTCGGCCACCCGCAGCGGCAGGATCTCGGCGGCGAAACAGGTGCGGAAGCGGCAGCTCACCTCGTCCAGCGGGCGGGATTCCACCTCCGTTCCACGTGGAACCTCGAGCGCCGCACCCGGCGCGGGTAGCGGGTCGAACTCCAGGATGGCGCAGCTCGGCAGCGGGCGCAGGTAGTGCGGCCAGAGCAGGTTGAGCAGCGAATGGGTCAGTTCCGGCAACTCGTCGTCGAGCTTCTGCCGCAGCCGGCCGGTGAGGAAGGCGAAGCCTTCCAGCAGACGCTCGACATCCGGGTCCTGGCCGCCCTGGCCGAGGAAGGGGGCGAGGGCCGGGTTGCGCTCGGCGAAGCGCGCGCCCAACTGACGCAATTCCGCCAGCTCGCTCTGGTAGTAGTGATTGAAGGACATGCACCTATCCCTGGCTGACCTTGACCTGACCGCTGCCATCCAGGCTCGCGGTGAAGCGAATGGGACGCCGCTGGCCGTCGAGTTCGAGCTCGCCTTCGAGGGCGAAGGCCAGAGCGGTACCCTCCCGCGGCAGCGGTAGCACCTTCACTCCCGACAGGCGTGGCTCGTAGCGGGCGACGAAGTGCTCGATGGCCAGGCGCGCCCGCTGCAGCGAGTCGTGCAGCGACAGGCGCAGGTCGTTGAGATCGGGTAACCCGTAGTCGGCCTGGATCGGCACGCTGCCGGCGCGGGTGCTGAGCATCTTCGCCAGGTGCGCGGCCACCGAGGCGCTCAGCACCTCGAAGGGCGAGCCCTGGCCGCGCGCGTTGCGGGTGCCGGCCAGGCGTTCGAACAGACTGCCGTGGCTCATCGCGACTTACTCCTTATCCAGCTTGCCGACCAACGACAGGGTGAAGTCGGCGCCCTGGTACTTGAAGTGCGGGCGCACGCTCAGACCGACGCGGAACCAGCCCGGATTACCCTCCACGTCGCTGACGCGGATGCTGGCCGCCCGCAACGGCCGCCGGCCGCGGACCTCGGCGCTGGGGTTCTCCTGGTCGGCGACGAACTGGCGGATCCACTTGTTGAGTTCCAGTTCGAGGTCGGTACGCTCCTTGGTCCCGCCCAGTTGCTCGCGCTGCAGCACCTTGAGGTAGTGCGCCAGGCGGCTGACGATGAACAGATAGGGCAGCTGGGTGCCCAGCCTGTAGTTCAGCTCGGCGGCGCGGCCTTCCTCGCTGGTGCCGAAGAACTTGGGCTTCTGCGTCGAGCAGGCGGAGAAGAAGGCGGCGTTGTCGCTGCCCTTGCGCATGGTCAGGGCGATGAAGCCGGCGTCGGCCAGTTCGTATTCGCGGCGATCGGAAATCAGCACCTCGGTGGGGATCTTGGTCTCGATCTCACCCATGCTTTCGAAGTGGTGCAACGGCAGGTCTTCCACCGCGCCGCCGCTCTGCGGGCCGACGATGTTCGGGCACCAGCGGTATTTGGCGAAGCTGTGGGTCAGGCGGGTGGCGAAGGCGTAAGCGGTGTTGCCCCAGAGGTAGTGACCGTGGCTCTGGCTGACGTTCTCGCGATAGGTGAAGGTCTTCACCGGATTCTCTTCCGGATCGTAGGGCGTGCGCAGCAGGAAGCGCGGTAGGGTCAGGCCGACGTAGCGGGCGTCCTCCTGTTCACGGAAGCTCTGCCACTTGGCGAATTGCGGGCCGTCGAAGTGATCCTTGAGGTCCTTGAGATCGGGCAGGCCGGTGAAGCTCTCCAGGCCGAAGAAGCGCGGCCCGGCGGCGGCGATGAAGGGCGCATGGGCCATGGCCGAGACCGCCGCTACCTGCTGCAGGGTGCGGATGTCCGGCGCGGTGGGATCGAAGTCGTAGTTGGCGATGATGGCACCGACCGGTTCGCCGCCGAACTGGCCGAACTCGGCGGTATAGACGTGTTTGTAGAGACCGGACTGGACGATCTCCGGCGCGTCCTCGAAGTCTTCCAGCAGGTCCTGCTTGGAGACGTTGAGTAGCTCGATCTTGTTGTTCTCGCGGAAATCGGTGCGCTCCACCAGCAGTCGTAGGCCGCGCCAGGCCGCTTCCAGGGACTGGAATTCGGCGTGGTGCAGGATCTCGTCCACCTGGCGGCTGAGCTTCTCGTCGATCTCGGCGATCATGCGGTCGACTAGCGCCTTCTTTACCGGCTGCTGGGCGTTGTGCGGCTTGAGCAATTCCTCGATGAAGGCGCAGACGCCGCGCTTGGCCGCGCCATAGCCTTCGTCCTGGGGCGCCAGGCGGGTCTCGGCGATGATGCGCCCGAGGATGCCGCTGTCGTCGGCGACGGCGGCTGGGCTATGCTGGAGCAGGGTAGCGGTCATGATGAGCCTCCTGGTCAGACGTCTTGTTGGGGCAAGCCGAGCTCGCCGAGCACCTGCTCGCGGGCGAGCGGATCGGCGAGCACCTGCTCGATGGCCTTGCGGAAGGCCGGGGCGTTGCCGAGCGGGCCCTTGAGCGCCACCAGGGCGTCGCGCAGATCCATCAGTTGCTTGAGTTCGGGCACCTGCTGCACCAGCCGCGCCGGACTGAAGTCGGCCATGGCCTTGATGTCGAGCTGTACCGCGAGGTCGTCTTCGCCGCCTTCCTGCAGGCGATTGGGCACCGCCAGGGTCAGGCCCAGCTGCTGCTTGGCCATCACCTCGTCGAAGTTGTCCTTGTCGATGGCCACCGGTTTGCGGTCTTCGAGCTTGCGGTCGTCGGCGCGCTGGGTGAAATCGCCCAGCACCATGAGCTTGAGGGGCAGCTCCAGTTCTTCTTCGGCCCCGCCGGTGGCGGGCCGTACCGTGACGTTGATGCGTTCTTTCAGCGCAACCGAGCCTTCTTTGGCCATATCTTTCTCCTGATGGGTGAGGGCGAGCCTCAGTCGAGTGCCGCTTCGAGGTCGAGTCGGCAGAGTCTTGGGCGCAGCTGTTGCAGCTGTGCCCGGCTGTCGGCGGTGACGGGCAGCGCTTCCAGGCACTGGCGCCGCGCCTGGAGGATGTCCAGCGCCAGCGATGGCTCCCAGCGCACCAGCAGGGCACCGTGTTCGGCGTCCAGCTCGGCGAGTTGGCAGTGGGCCAGCTCGAACTGGCGGGCGTGGATCAACAACTGGGCGCTGGCCAGGTCCCAAAGCAGGCGCTGGCGCTCGCCCTGGGCGCCGAGGCGCCCGGCCTGCAGGAGACGCACGGCGCTCTTGAGCCCGCTGCCGCGCAGCTCCGCGAGGGCCGCGGCCAGGATCGCGCGCCAGTCTTCCTGCGGGCTGTCGCCGCCAGTGGGGGTGGCAGGCTGAGGTGCGCCCCGGGTCGCCAGGCCGGCCAGCCAGAGGCGGGTCTGGGCATCGGCGAAGGGTTGGCCGTCATGGAAGGCGAGGGCTTCGAGGCCGGGCAGGCGCTGCAGCAGCAACACCAGTGGCCATTCGATTTCCCGGCAGGCGACCTCGGCGCCGAGGTTCTGCAGGCATTCCCAGACCAGGCGCTGGCCGTCCAGCCAGAAGGGCGCGCGGGCCAGACTGGTTTCCAGTTCGACGAGCAGGGGCGCGGCCTCGTCGGCAGACTGGCGCTCCTGGAAGAGCTTCAGGCGATCGGCCGGCAGGCCGCGCAAGCCGGTGATCCCCTGGGCATCGTGGGCGGGCAGGCTGTCGATGCCACTCCACAGCAAGGCGCGATTCAGCCGCAACGCGCGCGGATCGCCGGCGCGCTGGCGTAGCCACCAGGAGCTCAGGCTGCGAGCGCCCTCCTGCAGTTGGCGCAGCAGACGATGGGCATCCTTGTCCGATTCCAGCGGGCCCTGGGGCATTGGCTGGGTGGTGCTGGTCATGGTGGCGGTGGCCGCGCCGGCAGCGGTCGTGAACAGGGCCGCCGCGCTCGGCTGGGCCTGGCGCCGCTGCTGCTCATCCAGGCGGCGCACCAGGGGCAGCAGCAGGGGTGCGGCGTTGCCCAGGCGCGGTTGCAGCAGGCTTTCCAGCCTGGCCAGCTGGACGCTGAAGGTCTGCAGCCAGGAAAGTTCCAGAGTGTTCAGGGTGGTGCTGTCGAAGAGGCCGTCAAGCCGTCCGCAGAGCCAGCTGCAGGCTGCGGCACGGGTGCGCTCCTTGCGGGGATGCAGGACGTCCCAATGCACCTCGATCAGACGTTCGAGCAGCGTCAGCCCGGCCTGAAGACCGGACCAGCCCTGGGTCCGCTGCAGTGCCCAGGTCAGCCAGCCGGCGACCCGCAGATCCTTGGATTGCTCACGCAGAAAGACCGTGGCCTGCGCGGCGATGTCGGCCCAATCGGGGGTGATGTCGCGATGCAGCGCCTGGCTGTTATGGCAGGCCTTTTCGAGGTGTTCGAATTCCGGACTGTACCGGCAATCTTCACCGGCGAAGTTGTCTTCTTTAATGGCTAGCTCAGCGATGGTTATATAGCTGGAGGCGAGCGGGGGCAATAAAGTCATCCATGACCTCACAAGGCGAAAAGTTCTAGTCCTTGAACTTCGCGGCACGAGAAGTTGCTGTCATAGTTATCGCTCATCGCTGGGCAGCTAATGGCGCAGCGACGCTATGAGGCGCATCCTAAAGCGGTTTGGTGGGATCGGGTAGCCTGAAAAACGTGATCGACAGCTGATTTTTTGCCAAAGACGATAACTAAAAAATCAGAGTTTTAAATGAGGTGACAAATTTTGTCCTAATTAAGCCTGGGAGAGTGACCCTCATTGTCAGTTGTCCGGGCGTGATGATTTTGACGAGAAAAATATGGCACCTGTATAGGCCCTACATTGAAGTAACCAACGTTAGAGCCAACCATATTCCGCCATCGATAGCGGTTCTCCATCGCCGACGATGAAATGATCCAGTACCCGTACATCCACCAGAGCCAGCGCCTCCTTCAGTCGACCGGTGAGCAGGCGATCGGCCTGGCTGGGTTCGGCGACGCCGGAGGGATGGTTATGCGTCAGGATGACGGCCGCCGCGTTGTGGGCGAGGGCCCGCTTGACCACCTGCCGGGGGTAGACGCTGGCGCCGTCGATGGTGCCGTGGAACAGGGCCTCGAAGGCCAGCACCCGGTGGCGGGTATCGAGGAACAGGCAGCCGAAGATCTCGTGGGGTTCGTGGCGCAGGCGGGCCTTGAGATAGTCGCGGACCTGCTGGGGGCTTTCCAGCGCCGAGTCGCGCCTGAGACCTTCGGCCAGATGGCGCCGGCCCATTTCCAGCACCGCCTGCAACTGGCTGTACTTGGCCGGGCCCAAGCCGAGGTGGGCGCTGAAGGATGCCAGGTCCGCCTCCAGCAAAGCCCGCAGGCTGCCGAATTCACCGAGCAACTGACGGGCGAGGTCCACGGCGCTGCGCCCGGCGACACCCGTGCGCAGGAAGATTGCCAGCAGCTCGGCGTCGGTGAGGGTCTGGGCCCCTCGTTCCAGCAGTTTTTCCCGCGGCCGCTCCTGGGCCGGCCAGTCCTTGATGCTCATGGGACGCTCCTTGTTTGGGCTGGCGCCTGCGTCCTGCAGGCGCTGTGCTATCTTAACCGGATGATTCGCGGGTTTGCGCCAGCTTAGAGCGTCGGCGAGGCCCGTTCTAGACGGTTTCGAAGCGGAAGACTGTATGCAGCGGCTCCATCGTAAACGCATCGTGCTGGGCGTCGGAGGTGGCATCGCCGCTTACAAGAGCGCCGAGCTGGTGCGCCGACTCAAGGACCAGGGCGCCGAGGTGCGGGTGGTACTGACCCGCGGCGGGCGCGAATTCATCACGCCGCTGACCCTCCAGGCCCTCTCCGGGCTGCCCGTGCACCTCGACCTGCTGGACTCGGCCGCCGAAGCGGCCATGGGTCATATCGAACTGGCCCGCTGGGCCGATCTGGTCCTGGTCGCCCCGGCCACCGCCGATGTCATGGCGCGCCTGGCCCAGGGTGTAGCGGACGATCTGCTCACCACCCTGGTGCTGGCCACCGATGCCCGGGTTGCCCTGGCCCCCGCCATGAACCAGGCCATGTGGCGCGATCCGGCCACCCAGGCCAATGCCGAAGTGCTGCGCCGTCGCGGCATTGAGCTGTTCGGCCCGGCCAGTGGCAGCCAGGCCTGTGGCGACGTCGGCCCCGGCCGGATGCTGGAAGCCACCGACCTGGCCCAGCTCGCCGCCGACTGCTTCCAGCGCCTGGACCTGACCGGTCGCCACGTGGTCATCACCGCCGGGCCGACCCAGGAAAACATCGACCCGGTGCGCTACATCACCAACCACAGCTCCGGCCGCATGGGCTTCGCCCTGGCGGAGGCGGCGGCGGAGGCGGGCGCACGCGTCAGCCTGGTGAGCGGCCCGGTGCATCTGGCGACCCCCGATCGCGTCGAGCGCATCGACGTGGTCAGCGCCCGCGACATGCTGGCCGCCTGCGAGGCGCTGATGCCTTGCGACGTGCTGATCGCCTCGGCGGCGGTGGCGGACTATCGCCCAGAAGTCATCGCTCCGCACAAGCTGAAGAAGGACCCCACCCGTGGTGACGGCCTGCTGCTGGAGCTGGTGCGCAACCCCGACATCCTCGCCACCCTGGCGCAGCGCCCGGATCGGCCCTTCAGCGTCGGCTTCGCCGCGGAAACCCAGAATCTGCTGGAATACGCCCAGCGCAAGCTGCGCGACAAGAACCTCGATCTCATCGTCGCCAACGACGTGGCCAATCCGGCCATCGGCTTCAACAGCGAAGACAACGCGGTCACCGTGATCGACCGGGGCCTGCACGAGATCCGCTTCGAGCAGACCAGCAAGGGCAAGATCGCCCGGCAGCTCATCGCGCTGATTTCCACCCACTTGAAAGACACCGTCCAGACCCATGCATAGCCTTCAAGCCAAGATCCTCGACCCGCGCCTGGGGCGCGATTTCCCGCTGCCGACCTACGCCACGCCCGGCTCGGCCGGTCTCGACCTGCGCGCCATGCTGCAGGCGGAGCTGGTGCTGGAGCCGGGGCAGACCGCGCTGATCCCCACCGGTCTCGCCATCCACGTTGCCGATCCCGGACTGGCGGCGTTGATCCTGCCGCGCTCGGGCCTGGGTCATAAGCACGGCATCGTGCTCGGCAACCTGGTCGGCCTGATCGATTCGGATTACCAGGGCGAGCTGATGGTGTCTTGCTGGAATCGTGGTCAGAGCACCTTCACCGTCAGCGTCGGCGAGCGTATCGCCCAGCTGATGCTCGTCCCTGTGGTACAGGCGCACTTCGATATCGTCGAGAGCTTCACCGAGACCGAACGCGGTACCGGCGGCTTCGGTCATTCCGGTACCCGCTGACGCCTAAGGCATTCAGGGCGCGCCGTGACATAAAGGAGAGGAACGGCATGGCTAGCAACGGCAAGGAAGAACGCAAGCACAGGCTGAAGAGCGCGCCCTTGCCCGGCCTGGGTGGCGGTCTGCTGCTGGCGCTCGCCGGTTGGTTATTGGCCGCAGCGCTGCTCTGGTTCCTGGTGCTGGAGCCGCAGGGCATGCGTACCCAGCAGCAGCAGGCCGAACGCGCCCTGCAAAGCCAGGCCGCGTCCCTCGACCAGTTGCTGGTCGGCCTGACCCGGCGGCTGCAGGGCGTCGCCGGTGATGCCCTGGTGCTGCAAGCCCTGCAGGGCGACGACCCCACGGCCCGCCAGGCAGCGGAGACGCAACTGCGCGAGCGCCTCGGGGTGGTCGACGTACTGGTGGTGCCGGCTGGCATGCGCCAGATCGAAGATGACCGTCCCGGACCTCTCAACTACGCCGCCCTCGATCTGCTCAAGCGCGTGGAGAGCGGCCAGCGCACCCCGCCGGAAGCCTATCGCCTGGGCGATCGCTGGCTGGTCTACAGTGCCCAGCCGATCCGCCGCGGTGATCAACTGCTGGGTAGCGCCGTACTGGTGGAAGAACTCTCGACGGTGCTGCAGGGATGGACGGTATCGCCCCCGGAACTCGGCCATTGGCGCCTGCTGCAGCAGTTTCCCGGTGGCCAGGTCCAGGTGCTGAGTCAGGGCGGCAGCCCCGGTGACGCAACCCTGGCCCGGCGCCTGCCCACCGGCAGCACCCTGTGGACGCTGGAACTCGCGCCTGCCGCCAGCGCCGCGGCGGACACGCCCCTGCTGGCCCCGCTGATGGCCCTGCTGCTCGCCCTGTTCGGCCTGCTGGCCGGCTTTTGGCTGTTTTCCCGGGAGCTGTCACGACGGCTCCGTGACGACGTCCGCAGTCTGGTCGCCTATGCCGAGGAACTTGAAACCAATCCGGCAGCCAAAAGCCCGGCCTTGCGCCTGGCGGTAATGGAACCCCTGGCCAGGGCGACGGCCCGGTCGGTCAACCCTTCGACCGGATCGTCGCCGGACCTCTACGCCGTGGCGCCGAGTGCGGCCGTGGCCAAGACCCTGGCGGAGTTTGCCGACAGAGGCCGCTCACCCCAGAGCGAGCCACTGTTCCAGACCACCGACATCCTCGACATCAGTATCCTCGACGAAGACCAGGATCTCCTGGGATTGGAGAAACCCCCGATGAGCACTACCCCGCAAGCCCCCCAACTCAACGCCAGCATCTTCCGCGCCTACGACATCCGTGGCGTGGTGGGTGACTCCCTGACCGCCGAAGCCGCCTACTGGATCGGGCGCGCCATCGGCTCGGAGAGCCTGGCGCGTGGCGAGCCCAACGTGGCCGTCGGCCGTGATGGCCGTCTGTCCGGCCCCGAGCTGGTCGCCCAACTGATCAAGGGCGTGGCCGACAGCGGCGCCAATGTCAGTGACGTCGGCATGGTGCCGACCCCGGTGCTCTACTACGCGGCCAACGTGCTCGAAGGCAAGTCCGGCGTCATGCTCACCGGCAGCCACAACCCGCCGGACTACAACGGCTTCAAGATCGTCATCGCCGGCGAGACCCTGGCCAACGAATCCATCCAGCGCCTGCGCCAGCGCATCGAGACCGGCGACGTGGCCAGCGGCCAGGGCCAGATCAAGCAGGTCGACGTGCTCAAGAGCTACGCCGACTACATCCGCAACGACGTGGTGCTGGCCAGGAAGCTGAAGGTGGTGGTGGACGCCGGCAACGGCGTGGCCGCGGTCAACGCGCCCCAGCTGATCGAGTCCCTGGGCTGCGAGGTCATCCCGCTGTTCTGCGAGGTGGATGGCAACTTCCCCAACCACCATCCGGACCCGGGCAAGCCCGAGAACCTGGAAGACCTCATCGCCAAGGTCAAGGAAACCGGGGCCGACCTGGGCCTGGCCTTCGACGGCGACGGCGACCGTGTCGGCGTGGTGACCAACGAAGGCAAGATCATCTATCCCGACCAACTGCTGATGCTGTTCGCCAAGGACGTGGTCTCCCGTAACCCGGGCGCCGACATCATCTTCGACGTCAAGTGCACCCGCCGCCTGAACAACCTCATCGCCGGCTACGGCGGTCGTCCCATCATGTGGAAGACCGGCCACTCGCTGATCAAGAAGAAGATGAAGGAAACCGGCGCCCTGCTGGCCGGCGAGATGAGCGGCCATGTGTTCTTCAAGGAGCGCTGGTTCGGCTTCGACGATGGCATCTACAGTGCCGTGCGCCTGCTGGAGATCCTCAGCCAGGAGAAGGGCAGCGCCCAACAGGTGTTCGATACCTTCCCGGTAGACATCTCCACCCCGGAGATCAATATCCAGGTGACCGAAGAGAACAAGTTCGGCATCATCGAGACCCTGCAGCGCGACGCCCAGTGGGGCGATGCCCAGATCACCACCCTGGACGGCGTCCGCGTCGATTACCAGAACGGCTGGGGCCTGGTGCGTGCGTCCAACACCACGCCGGTGCTGGTGCTGCGCTTCGAGGCGGAAACCCTCGAAGAGCTGGAGCGCATCAAGACGGTGTTCCGCAAGCAGTTGCTGGCGGTGCAACCGGATCTGAACCTGCCGTTCTGACCTTGCGTCAGCGGTAGAGCGGAGGGCGCCTGAGGCGCCCTTTGTCTTTTCTATGTCGACCTTGAGAGGTGAGCCATGACCCTGAGCCGCGAGGATGCCTCGCACGTCGCCGAGGTGCTGTCCGAGGCGCTGCCCTATATCCGCCGGTTCGTCGGCAAGACGCTGGTGATCAAGTACGGCGGCAACGCCATGGAGAGCGACGAACTCAAGGCCGGTTTCGCCCGTGACATCGTGCTGATGAAGGCGGTGGGCATCAATCCGGTGGTGGTGCATGGCGGTGGCCCGCAGATCGGCGACCTGCTCAAGCGGCTGTCCATCGAGAGCCACTTCATCGATGGCATGCGCGTCACCGACGCCCAGACCATGGACGTGGTGGAGATGGTGCTGGGCGGCCAGGTGAACAAGGACATCGTCAACCTGATCAACCGCCATGGCGGCAAGGCCATCGGCCTGACCGGCAAGGACGCGGGCCTGATCCGCGCCACCAAGCTCAAGGTCAGCCGGCAGACGCCGGAGATGACCAAGCCGGAGATCATCGACATCGGCCACGTCGGCGAGGTCACCGGGGTCAACATCGACCTGATCAACATGCTGGTGCGGGGCGACTTCATCCCGGTCATCGCGCCCATCGGCGTGGGTCCGGACGGTGAGTCCTACAACATCAACGCCGACCTGGTGGCGGGCAAGGTAGCCGAGGCGCTCAAGGCCGAGAAGCTGATGCTGCTGACCAACATCGCCGGCCTGATGGACAAGCAGGGCCAGGTGCTGACCGGGCTGTCCACCGAGCAGGTCAATGGCCTGATCGCCGACGGCACCATCTACGGCGGCATGCTGCCGAAGATCCGTTGCGCGCTGGAAGCGGTGCAGGGTGGCGTGCAGAGCGCCCACATCATCGATGGCCGGGTGCCCAACGCGGTGCTGCTGGAAATCTTCACCGACGTCGGCGTCGGTACCCTGATCACCAACCGCAAGCGCGGTTGAGCGGTCACCCCTGCGGCGGTCTAGCCGTCGCCGGGGCCTGCCTCATGGTTGTCCGTCGAGCTCCTGCATCCGCGCCCGATCGCTGTCGAAGGCCGCGGTCGTCTTGCGCCTGATGGTCTCGTAGCGGTCCAGGTCGGCCTGCAGCCGTACCTGGTCGGCCGCTGCCGCGTCCAGCCGCGCCTGGATGTCCGTGGGCAGGGCCTGGCCATTGCGCTGCAGCACCGCCGCCTGCTCCATCAGCTGCGCCTGCACCTGCCGGGCGGATTCCAGGTTGGCCTTCTTGATCTGCATCAGGCCTTCCAGCTCGGAGAGCTTGCGGGCCTTGGCCCGATCGACGTCCTCGACGCTGCTGTAGAGCTTGCGCAACTGCTCGTCGGCCAGCGCCTGCTGCCGGGCTCGCTCACGCCGCTCGAGCTCTTCCGCGGGCAGCGCCGGCGCCACCTTGCGGATCACCCGGCCCTGCTCGTTGAGCACGTCGTAGCCCTTGCCGGCATATTCCGGGGGCACGCCCTGGCGGTCGATGACCAGGGTCCCGTTGCGGTCCAGGTAGCGATACAACTCGGCACCCTGGCTGGCCAGCGGCAGGGCGAGCAGCACGAGGCTGGCGGCAGCGCGACGTACGACCATGACCGTCTCTCCTGGGTCTAGTGTGGTGTTTCAGAAGTTCGCGCAAGAATTGGCGAGTGGTTTTTGTTCATGGGCTAGGCGTCGCGACGAGTCATAGCAGGGCTATGGCGAGGAGTGGCAACAACGTCCAGGGACAAAAAGCGCCGCCAAAATTGTGCAGATAACTTCTGAAACACCACACTAGATCCCGTATTGGGCGCGGTAGTCCTGCACGGCGGGCAGATGGCGCTTGAGCTCGGCGTCTTCCGCCAGGTATTCGAGCACCTGGTCCAGGGCGACGATGCTCAGCACCGGGATGCCGTAGTCACGCTCGACTTCCTGGATGGCCGACAGCTCGCCCCGGCCACGTTCCTGGCGGTTGAGGGCGATGAGCACCCCGGCTGCGCTGGCGCCCTGGGCCTGGATGATCTGCATGACCTCGCGGATGGCGGTGCCGGCGGTGATGACGTCGTCGATGATCAGCGCGCGGCCGGTCAGCGGGGCGCCCACCAGCAGGCCGCCTTCGCCGTGGTCCTTGGCTTCCTTGCGGTTGAAGCACCAGGGCGTGTCCTGGCCGTGGTGTTCGGCCAGGGCCACCGCCGTGGCGGCCGCCAGCGGGATGCCTTTATAGGCCGGGCCGAACAGCACGTCGAAGGGCAGCTTGGCCGCGACCAGTGCATCCGCGTAGCAGCGCCCGAGCTCGGCCAGGGCCGAGCCGCTGTGGAACAGGCCGGCATTGAAGAAATAGGGGCTGATGCGACCCGATTTCAGGGTGAATTCGCCGAAACGCAGAACTCCGCGCTCGATGGCGAAACGAATGAAATTACGCTGATACGCCTGCATATAAGTCCTTGCGCGGCTTGTATTTAGCTAAACCGGTTTAGCTCGGGTATCATACATCCACGATTTTTTGGGGGCCATTTATGCGGATCATCAGCTTGAACGTCAATGGTATTCAGGACGCTGTCGAGCGGGGCCTGTTGCCCTGGTTGAAGGCGCAGAATGCCGACGTGATCTGCCTGCAGGATACCCGCGCCTCTTCCTACGACATGGACGATCCGGCCTACGCCCTGGATGGTTACATCCTCTATGCCTGCGATGCCGAGGTGCCGTCCCAGGGCGGGGTGGCGCTCTATACCCGGGTCCAGCCGAAAGCGGTGATCAGCGGTCTGGGCTTCGAGTCCTGCGATCGCTTCGGCCGCTACCTGCAGGCGGACTTCGACAAGGTCAGCATCGCCACCCTGCTGTTGCCCTCGGGCAAGCGCGGCGACGAGGATCTGAACATGAAGTTCAAGTTCATGGACGACTTCACCCACTACCTGAACAAGCAGCGGCGCAAGCGTCGCGAGTACATCTATTGTGGCTCGCTGTACGTGGCGCATCAGAAGCAGGACGTGAAGAACTGGCGCGACTGCCAGCAGATCCCCGGCTTCCTCGCCCCGGAACGGGCCTGGATGGACGAGGTGATCGGCAACATGGGTTACGTCGATGCCCTGCGCGAAGTCAGCCGCGAAGGCGACCAGTTCAGCTGGTGGCCCGACAGCGACCAGGCCGAGCACCTGAACCTGGGCTGGCGTTTCGACTACAACATCCTCACCCCGGGCCTGCGCCGTTTCGTGCGCTCGGCGCGCCTGCCGCGGCAACCGCGCTTCTCCCAGCACGCGCCCCTGATCGTCGACTACGACTGGACCCTGAGCATCTGAGCCGGGTCCTGAAACGCCAAAAACCAGCCCGCGGGCTGGTTTTTTGTTGGGCGGCTATTTCACCAGGATGACCGGCAGCGGCACCTGGTGCACCACGCGATGGGCCACCGAACCGAGCAGCAGTCCGCTGAGCGAGCCCAGGCCGCGAGTACCCATCACCACGGTATCCACCTGGAGCTGCCGCGCCATCTCGCCGATGGTCTCGGCGATGCCGCCGAAGCCAGTGTGGGTCTGGGCCTCGATGCCGACTTCCAGCAAGGCCGGACGTGCCCTGGCCAGGATGTCCTCGGCCTTGTCCTGCAGGCTGCCGCGCCATTCGCGCAGGATGCGCTCGTCGAAGGGCGCACCGTAGATCTCCGGCTCGTTCTGGACGTTGAGCAGGTGCAGTTCCAGCGGCAGGCCCGCCTTCACCAGGTCGAGCACATAGCGCAGGGCATTGTCGGCGCTGGGGGAACCATCGTAGGCGACCAGGACATTGTGCATGGGGCATCTCCACGAGAGGGGTATGCCTTCATGCTAGACCGCTGACGCCAGGGTCGCTTGATTCAGGTCAAGCGCCAGCCACTGCTCAATGGCCCACCCAGTTGCGCGCGCCTTTCGGAATCACCTCCGATTCATCGAGCTTGGTGGCGAACATGCTGACGGCTTCCACGGCGTCGCTGGCGCCGTCGCGGATCTGCACGATCACCGCCCCGGCCTGGTCGGCCAGTTCCACGCCCTTGGCTACCCGCTCCTGGGTGCTTTCCATGCTGGCGACGGCTTCCTGGGTTTCGCCGAGGATCTTGCCGATCATGTCGGCGATTTCCGCCGTGGCGCTGCTGGTTCGCCCCGCCAACTGGCGAACCTCGTCGGCCACCACGGCGAAGCCGCGGCCCTGGTCGCCCGCCCGGGCGGCCTCGATGGCGGCGTTGAGCGCCAGCAGGTTGGTCTGGTCGGCGATGCCGCGGATGGTGTTGACGATGGCGGTGATCTGTTCGGAACGCTCGCCGAGCTGGCCGATCACCCGGGCCGAGGCACTGACGTTCTGGGCGATCTCGCGCATCTCGCTGGTGGCGGCCTGGATGATCTGGGTGCCGTGCTCGGCGACTTTCTCGGTTTCGGCGGAGATGTGATAGGCCCGCGAGGCACTGCGCCCGTCGCTCTCGTGCTTCTCGACCCGCTCGCTGATGTCGCTGGCGTACTTGACCACCTTGCACAGGCGTCCGGTCGCGTCGTACACCGGGTTGTAGCTCGCCTCCAGCCAGACCACCCGGCCATGCTTGCCCAGGCGCTTGAACTGGCCGCGGAAGAACTCGCCGGCATTCAGGCGCCGCCAGAAGTCGGCGTATTCGCTGCTGTTGACCAGGCTGGGCTCGCAGAACAGCCGATGGTGCTGCCCCTGGATCTCGCCAAGGCTGTAGCCGAGGGTGGCGAGGAAGTTGTCGTTGGCGGTGAGGATGCGGCCGTCGAGGGCGAACTCGATGCAGGCGAGGGCGCGGTCCAGCGCCTTGAGCTTGCTCTGGGCTTCATGGTCGCGCTCGACCTGGCGGGTGACGTCCAGGGCGTATTTCACCACCTTGGCCGGGCGACCGCTGGCATCGAGCACCGGGGTATAGCTGGCCTCCAGCCAGAGCGTCCGCCCCTGGGCGTCGAGCCGCTGGAAGGTGCCGGAGACGAAATCGCCGCGCCCCAGGCGTGCCCAGAGGTCGCCGTAGTCGCGACTCTGCACCAGCGCGGGCGGACAGAGACGGCGGTGATGCTGGCCGATCAGGGTCGCGGCGCTATAGCCGGTCAGGCGCAAGAAGGTGTCGTTGGCGCTCAGGATCACACCGCCCAGATCGAATTCGATGACCGCCATGGAGCGTTCCATCGCCTGGATCAGGCCACGGCTCGCGGCAAGTTCCTCTTGCAACTGGGCAATAGTCTTTTTGTAGTGTGCGTTGAACATGGGACGCCTCGGCGTTCGCGGGGTGTAACCGCCCTTATCGACCTCCATTTGAAAGACTTTATCGGCGCTGAAGAGCGGTAGAAACGGAGCGCCCAGCGGCTGTCGCAAACGCGCCGGCCCGGGGCGTAAACAGGCATCTTGGGGGAAGTTCCCAGGCCTACCATCGCGGCCAAGGGGGTGGTTTTCACCGCCAACAAAATTTTAGGAGCGCCGCGATGTTCAGCAAGCAGGACCGAATCCAGGGCTACGATGATGCGTTGTTCGCCGCCATGGGCGAGGAAGCGCGGCGCCAGGAGCATCACCTGGAGTTGATCGCATCCGAGAACTACACCAGCCAGCGCGTCATGGAAGCCCAGGGCAGCGTGCTGACCAACAAGTACGCCGAAGGCTATCCGGGCAAGCGCTACTACGGTGGTTGCGAGCATGTCGACAAGGTCGAGCAACTGGCCATCGAGCGCGCCAAGCAGCTGTTCGGCGCCGACTACGCCAACGTCCAGCCGCATTCCGGTTCCCAGGCCAACGCCGCCGTCTACCTGGCGCTGCTGCAGGCCGGCGACACCATCCTGGGCATGAGCCTGGCCCATGGCGGCCACCTGACCCACGGCGCCAAGGTCAGCTCCTCCGGCAAGCTGTACAACGCGGTGCAGTACGGCATCAACACCGACACTGGACTGATCGACTATGACGAGATCCAGCGTCTGGCCGAAGAGCACAAGCCCAAGATGATCGTGGCGGGCTTCTCCGCCTATTCCAAGACCCTGGACTTCCAGCGCTTCCGCGACATCGCCGACAGCGTGGGTGCCTACCTGTTCGTCGACATGGCCCACGTGGCCGGTCTGGTCGCCGCCGGTGTCTACCCGAATCCGGTGCCCTTCGCCGACGTGGTCACCACCACCACCCACAAGACCCTGCGCGGCCCCCGTGGCGGCCTGATCCTGTGCAAGGCCAACGCCGACATCGAGAAGAAGCTCAGCGCTGCCGTCTTCCCGGGCGCCCAGGGCGGTCCGCTGATGCACGTCATCGCCGGCAAGGCGGTCTGCTTCAAGGAAGCCCTGGAGCCGGGCTTCAAGACCTACCAGCAGCAGGTGATCAGGAACGCCCAGGCCATGGCCGGGGTATTCAAGGCGCGCGGTTTCGACGTGGTTTCCGGTGGCACCGACAACCACCTGTTCCTGGTCAGCCTGATCAAGCAGGGCATCACCGGCAAGGATGCGGACGCCGCCCTGGGCCGCGCCTGCATCACCGTGAACAAGAACGCCGTGCCCAACGATCCCCAGTCGCCCTTCGTGACCTCGGGTCTGCGCATCGGCACCCCGGCCCTGACCACCCGTGGCCTGGGCGTGAGCGAGAGCGAGCGCGTGGCGGGTTGGATCTGCGACATCCTCGACCACCTCGGCGATGCCGACGTGGAAGCCCAGGTGGCGCGCCAGGTGGCCGACCTGTGCCGTGACTACCCGGTGTATCGCTAACCGCTCCGATCCTGGCGCAACCCCATCCAACCCCTTGCCCGGTCGCGGGAAAGGGGAGTCGTCTGCAGGAGTCTCCAGATGCAACGCTATTCCGGCTTCGGCCTCTTCAAGCACTCCCTGAGCCACCACGAGAACTGGCAGCGCATGTGGCGCACTCCGACGCCCAAGCCGGTGTACGACGTGGTCATCGTCGGCGGTGGCGGTCATGGCCTGGCCACGGCCTACTACCTCGCCAAGCAGTTCGGCGTGAAGAACGTCGCGGTGATCGAGAAGGGCTGGCTGGGTGGCGGCAACACCGCCCGTAACACCACCATCGTCCGCTCCAATTATCTGTGGGACGAGTCGGCGCACCTCTACGAACATGCCATGAAGCTGTGGGAAGGCCTGTCCCAGGACCTCAACTACAACGTCATGTTCTCCCAGCGTGGCGTCTACAACCTCTGCCACACCCTGCAGGACATGCGCGATTCCGAGCGCCGGGTCAGCGCCAACCGCCTGAACGGCGTGGACGGCGAACTGCTCGACACCCGCCAGGTGGCCGAGGAGATCCCCTACCTGGATTGCAGCAAGAACACCCGCTACCCGATCTTCGGTGCCACCGTGCAGCGCCGCGGTGGCGTGGCCCGACACGACGCCGTGGCCTGGGGCTTCGCCCGCGCCGCCGACGCCCTGGGCGTCGACCTGATCCAGCAGACCGAGGTCACCGGCTTCCGCAAGCAGGACGGCAAGGTGATCGGCGTGGAAACCAACCGCGGCTTCATCGGCGCCCGGCGCGTCGGCGTGGTCACCGCCGGTAACTCCGGGCACATGGCCAAGCTCGCGGGCTTCCGCCTGCCGCTGGAATCCCACCCGCTGCAGGCGCTGGTGTCCGAGCCGATCAAGCCCATCATCGACAGCGTCATCATGTCCAACGCGGTGCACGGCTACATCAGCCAGTCCGACAAGGGCGACCTGGTGATCGGTGCCGGCATCGACAGCTGGGTCGGCTACGGCCAGCGCGGCTCCTATCCGGTGATCGAGCACACCCTGCAGGCCATCGTCGAGATGTTCCCGATCCTTTCGCGGGTGCGCATGAACCGTCAGTGGGGCGGCATCGTCGATACCTCGCCCGATGCCTGCCCGATCATTTCCAAGACCCCGGTGGAAAACCTGTTCTTCAACTGCGGCTGGGGTACCGGCGGCTTCAAGGCCACGCCCGGCTCGGGCAACGTCTTCGCGGCCTCGCTCGCCTCCGGTGAGATGCACCCGCTGGCCAAGCCTTTCTCCATCGACCGTTTCCACACCGGCGCGCTGATCGACGAACACGGCGCAGCGGCCGTCGCGCACTAAGGAGCACGAGCATGTTGTACATCCATTGCCCCCACTGCGGGGAATTGCGCTCCGAAGAAGAATTCCACGCCGCTGGCGAGGCGCATATCCCGCGTCCCCTCGACCCCGAAGCCTGCAGCGACGCCGAGTGGGGCGACTACATGTTCTTCCGTGACAACCCGCGCGGTCTGCGTCACGAGCTGTGGGTCCACGCGTCGGGTTGCCGCCAGTACTTCAACGCGACCCGCAACACCGAGACCTACGAAATTCTCGAAACCTATCCGATCGGCGAGCAACCCCGCTTCACCGCCGAGCGAGGAGAGCGCACATGAGCCAGGTCCATCGACTCACCCAGGGCGGTCGCCTGGACCGCAGCCAGGCCATCACCTTCACCTTCAACGGCCAGACCTACCAGGGCTTCAAGGGTGACACCCTGGCCTCGGCGCTGCTGGCCAACGGCGTGGACGTGGTCGGCCGCAGCTTCAAGTACTCCCGGCCGCGTGGCATCGTCGCCGCCGGTGCCGAAGAGCCCAATGCCATCATGCAGATCGGCGCCACCGAGGCCACCCAGGTGCCCAACGTGCGGGCCACCCAGCAGGCGCTGTACCAGGGCCTGGTCTCCGCCAGCACCAACGGCTGGCCGAGCGTCAACAACGACCTCATGGGTATTCTCGGCAAGGTCGGCGGCAAGATGATGCCGCCCGGGTTCTATTACAAGACCTTCATGTATCCGCAGAACCTGTGGATGACCTACGAGAAGTACATCCGCAAGGCGGCCGGCCTCGGCCGTGCGCCGACCCAGGTCGATCCGGACACCTACGACAACTTCAACCAGCACTGCGATGTCCTGGTGGTGGGCGGTGGCGCTGCCGGTCTGGCCGCGGCCCTGGCCGCCGGTCGCAGCGGCGCCCGGGTGATCCTGGCCGATGAGCAGGAAGAATTCGGTGGCAGCCTGCTGGACAGCCGCGAGCGTCTCGATGGCGCCCCGGCGGCCGACTGGGTGGCCAAGGCCGTGGCCGAGCTGCAGGGCCTGGACAACGTGGTCTTGCTGCCGCGTGCCACGGTCAACGGCTACCACGACCACAACTTCCTGACCATCCACGAGCGGCTCACCGATCACCTCGGCGATCGCGCGCCCCATGGCCAGGTACGTCAGCGCCTGCACCGCGTCCGGGCCACCCGCGTGGTGCTGGCCACCGGTGCCCACGAGCGGCCGCTGGTGTACGCCAACAACGATCTGCCGGGCAACATGGTGGCCGGCGCCGTCTCCACCTACATCCGCCGTTACGCCGTGGCGCCGGGCCAGCGCCTGGTGCTGTCCACCAACAACGACTACGCCTACCGCGTGGCCCTGGACTGGCTCGAAGCCGGTCGCCAGGTAGTGGCCGTGGCCGATGCGCGGCCCAATCCGCGCGGCGCCTGGGTCGAGGAAGTACGCAAGCGTGGCGTGCGGGTCATGGGCGGTACCGCCGTGAGCGAAGCCCGTGGCAACACCCGGGTGACCGGCGCCAAGATCGCCACCATCGACCTGACCGCCTTCCGCACCCTGGGTGGCGGCGAGTGGCTGGACTGCGACCTGATCGCCACCTCCGGCGGCTACAGCCCGGTGGTCCACCTGGCCTCGCACCTGGGCGGTCGCCCGCAGTGGCGCGATGACATCCAGGCCTTCGTGCCCGGCCCGGCGCCGCAGAAGCGCGTCTGCGCCGGCGGCGTGAACGGCGTCTTCGCCCTGGGCGATGTGCTGGCCGATGGTTTCGAAGCCGGTGCGACCGCCGCGGCCGAAGCCGGTGCCAAGGTGGTCAGCGGCGAGCTGCCCCAGGCCGAATTCCGCCAGGAAGAGCCGAGCCTCGCGCTGTTCCAGGTGCCCCACGACAAGCCGTCGTCGCGGGCCCCCAAGCAGTTCGTCGACCTCCAGAACGACGTGACCGCCGCCGGCATCGAGCTGGCCTGCCGCGAGGGCTTCGAGTCCATCGAGCACGTCAAGCGCTACACCGCCATGGGCTTCGGCACCGACCAGGGCAAGCTGGGCAACATCAACGGCCTGGCCATCGCTGCCCGGGTGCAGAGCAAGGCCATCCCGGAAGTCGGCACCACCATGTTCCGCCCGAACTACACCCCGGTGACCTTCGGCGCCATCGCCGGACGCCACTGCGGTGCCCTGTTCGAGCCCAAGCGCTACACCGCGCTGCACGCCTGGCACCTCAAGCAGGGCGCCCTGTTCGAAGACGTCGGCCAGTGGAAGCGCCCCTGGTATTTCCCCAAGGCGGGCGAGGACCTGCACGCTGCGGTCAACCGCGAGTGCCTGGCCGTACGCCGTAGCGTCGGCCTGCTGGATGCTTCCACCCTTGGCAAGATCGACATCCAGGGCAAGGATGCGCGGGAATTCCTCAACCGCGTCTATACCAATGCCTGGACCAAGCTGGACATCGGCAAGGCCCGCTACGGCCTGATGTGCAAGGAAGACGGCATGGTCTTCGACGACGGCGTCACCGCCTGTCTCGCCGACAACCACTTCCTGATGACCACCACCACCGGTGGCGCCGCGCGCGTCTTCGAATGGCTGGAGCTGTATCACCAGACCGAATGGCCGGAGCTGGAGGTGTACTTCACCTCGGTCACCGACCACTGGGCGACCCTGACCCTGTCCGGTCCCAACAGCCGCAAGCTGTTGGCCAAGCTGACCGACATCGACCTGGACAACGCCGCCTTCCCCTTCATGGCCTGGAAGGAAGGCCAGGTGGGAGGCGTGCCGGCGCGGGTGTTCCGTATCTCCTTCACCGGCGAGCTTTCCTACGAGATCAACGTGCCGGCCAACTACGCCATGGGCGTACTGGAGCAGGTGGTCGCCGCGGGCAAGGAATTCGACCTCACCCCCTACGGCACCGAGACCATGCACGTGCTGCGGGCGGAGAAGGGCTTCATCATCATCGGTCAGGACACCGATGGTTCGGTCACGCCCCAGGACCTGGGCATGGGTTGGGCGGTGAGCCTGAACAAGAGTTTCTCCTTCATCGGCAAGCGCGGCATGCATCGCCAGGACTGCGTGCGCGAGAACCGCAAGCAACTGGTCGGCCTCAAGCCCCTGGATGCCCGCGACGTGCTGCCGGAAGGCGCGCAACTGGTGTTCGAGCGCAATCAGCCGATCCCCATGGACATGGTGGGCCACGTGACCTCCAGCTACTACAGCGCGACCCTGGGTTATGGCTTCGCCATGGCGATGGTCAAGGGTGGTCTGGGCCGCATCGGGCAGACCGTCTACGCCCCGCTGGCCGATGGCCGCTACATCGCTGCCGAGATCGTCTCGCCGGTGTTCTACGACCCCAAGGGTGAGCGGCAGAACGTCGCCTAACGAGGATAGCGCCCCATGAACGACATCAATGTGTACGACCAATACTCCGCCACGGCGCGCGCCGAGTCCCCGCTGTTCCACGCCGAGCTGAACAAGCTCGGCGGCCGGGGCCCGGCCACCGCCGGGGTGACCCTGCGCGAGCGGGCCCTGCTGGGCCACCTGGTGATCCGTGGCGACGCCCATGACGAAGGCTTCACCGGCGCTGTGCAGAGCGTGGTCGGCCTGGAAGTGCCCGGCCCGCTGGCCCTGACCCAGAAGGGTGAGAGCTCGCTGCAGTGGCTCGGCCCGGACGAGTGGCTGCTGGTAGTGCCCGGTGGCAGCGAATTCGCCACCGAGCAGGCCCTGCGCCAGGCCCTGGGCGAGCGCCACGTGGCCATCGTCAACGTCGGCGGTGGCCAGACCCTGGTCGAGCTGAAGGGCCCCAAGGTGCGTGAGGTGCTGATGAAGTCCACCTCCTACGATGTCCACCCGCGCAACTTCCCGGTGGGCAAGGCGGTGGGTACGGTGTTCGCCAAGTCGCAGCTGGTGATTCGCCACGTAACCGAAGATACCTGGGAGCTGGTGGTGCGCCGCAGCTTCGCCGACTACGTCTGGCTGTGGCTGCAGGACGCGAGCGCCGAGTACGGACTGCGCATCGAGGCCTGATCGGTCGCTGCCTCCAGTCGCGCTCCAGCGAACCCGACCTGCGTGAGGCGCAGGTCGGGTTTTGTGGTTTTGGCTTCATCTTCATGCAAAGGAATTCACCATGAGCCGCACGCCCGATACCTGGATTCTCACCGCCCAGAGCCCGAGTCGCCTCGGCACCGTGGACGTGGTCACCCGCTACCTGTTCGAGCAGGGCTGCTACGTCACCCAGCACCACAGTTTCGATGACCGTGAAGCCCAGCGTTTCTTCATCCGCGTGGAATTCCAGGTGCCGGCGGACTTCAACGAAGGCCTGTTCCGGGTCGGGCTGGACCTGCGCTTCACGCCCTTCGACATGACATTCGAACCGGTACCGCCCGGCTATCGCGCCAAGGTCGCCATCCTGGTCTCCAAGGCCGATCACTGCCTCAACGACCTGCTCTATCGCCAGCGCATCGGCCAGCTGCCCATGGACGTGGTGGCGGTCATTTCCAACCACCCGGACCTGGAGCCCCTGGCGGCCTGGCACGGTATTCCCTACCACCATTTCCCCCTCGATCCCCAGGACAAGCCGGCCCAGGAAGCCAGGGTCTGGCAGGTGTTGCAGGAGACCGGTGCGGAGCTGGTGATCCTCGCGCGCTACATGCAGGTGCTGTCGCCCGAGCTGTGCCGCCGCCTGGATGGCTGGGCGATCAACATCCACCATTCGCTGCTGCCTGGCTTCAAGGGCGCGCGGCCCTATCACCAGGCCTATGCCAAGGGCGTCAAGCTGGTGGGCGCCACCGCGCACTACATCAACAACGACCTGGACGAAGGCCCCATCATCGCCCAGGGCGTCGAGCCGGTGGACCACGCCCACTATGCCGAGGACCTGGTCGCCAAGGGCCGCGACATCGAGTGCCTGACCCTGGCCCGGGCCGTGGGCTTCCACCTGGATCGTCGGGTCTTCCTCAATGGCGGAAGGACGGTGGTGCTCTAAGCATCCGTTCACGATCTGCTGCGCGTCGGCCAAGCGGCGTTGCACATGCCTTGGATCGCCACGGCGGTCCCCCACTCGGTAGGTGTCGCCGTAACCGTAGCGTGGAAAACGGCGCAGCCTTTTCCACTGGGGCCCTGCGGCACGCCCTCACCCCAACCTTCTTCCAAGGGGAGAGGGTGCGAGCCGAGCAGGCATTCATCTCCAGCAGCACCGGCAAGATCATGATCGATCATCGTGCCGCCACCTTGGAGCAACTGTCCTTGCGCGACCATGGCGGGCCGTCGCGGTGGCCGCTCCTACGGGTACGAGGCTCGCCTGTAGGAGCAACTGTCTTGATCACGTATCGCAGCCATGGCCGCTTGTGTCTTGGCTTGCCGTTAGGATGGAGGTGAGAGCAGCAGGGGGCAGGCTGTAGGGCCGCAGTGTTTCGAGCACGTGTAGGAGCCGGTCCCGCCCCCTGCTGACCTCTGACGTCCCAGC
>NZ_LNUP01000011.1:430468-565680 GCF_001512295.1 Pseudomonas sp. EpS/L25
AGCAGCGGCGCAATTTCGCCCTCACCCGCGTCGCGCCCCAGCACGAGGAAATCGTCCTGCCCGGCGCCCATGCCGACCTGGGTGGCGGCTATCCGGCCGAGATGACCGAGCGCCTGCTGCTGACCCGACCGCGCGCCTCGCGCGAACGCTATGGCACCGACAGCCATACCGCCTGGAGTTATCGCCAGGCCCAGATCGAGCTGGCGCATATCCAGCAGGAAGCCTGGTTCGATCCGGATCAGGCCAGGCTGACCCTCGATACGTGGCGCATCAGGCTGCCCGCTGCTCGCGGCGACCGGCCGGAATCCGAGGTCTTCGCCGCCGTGCGCTTGGAACGACGGGTGCGGGGCGACTTGTCCCTGGTCTATCTGCGGGTGATGCAGCGCCTGGCCAGCCTCCAAGGGGTGCCGCTGTCGGCCATCGATGACGACGATCCTGAATTACGCCTGCCGGATGAACTCCAGGCGATAGCCACCAAGCTTCAGGTCCATGCTCAGGGTGGCGAGCTAAAGCTCGACCAAGCCGAAACCCGCCTGCTGTTCGGGCACTACGTGCATCTATCCGCCCATTGGCAGGCCCAGATCGGCCGCGGCCTGGGTAACGTGGACGCGGTCTTCGTCCATGCCCCCACGCCCGACGGTCGGCGCTACGTCTATCCAAACCTTCCCCAGGCAGGTTATCCACAATGAGCCGCTGGCTGCTTTGCCTCATCCTGGTGCTGGGACTGACCGGCTGTCAGTCCAGTGCCGCGACCAACCCCAAGCTGCCCTACGCTGCCTGGTACCTGGGCTTCCTGGCACCCAACTACATGGAGGTCTGGCTGGAACGAGCCGACATCAGCGACGTCAACGGCCTCATCTTTCCCAAGGCCATGGGGGGCGTGATCGCCATGGGCCAGCCCGAGAGTCTATCGGCTACCGCCAAAGGTTGGCCCAAGCGAATCGGCTCGGGCAAAGGCCGCTCCATGACCGGCCTGGATCTGCCCTATGTGGTTTCGCTGCGTTGGCAATCCATGGTCGAGCCCCAGACCTACCATGCGGCGTTCCTTATCCCCCAGTGGGCGCGGGAGAAGATGGTCGAACGCCTTCCTGCCAAGTGTCCTAGCGGTCGTACGTTCGATTACCGCGAGTCCCTCACCATCGGCCTAGCGCCGGGTGGCGTCGTCAAGGTATGGATAAAAGGCCCCTGCCTGGACCCCATCGAAGTCCTGACCCTGCAAGCCGAGATCGAGCCCAAGGGGCCTTATGGTGGCAAGTCGGGCGGCAAGTACCGCCCGCTGTCTCCGGTGGTGAAGGCCTATGTCGCCAAGTATGGCGTGCCCTACGGCAGCTGGTGGGCGCCGATCCCCTACACCACGGTGGGACCTTGAGAGATGGACGCCTGGCTGGCTCTTGATCTCCTACAAGGTCGCCGCCGCAGGTAGCCTGGCTCCAGAAACGAGAACGCCCGGCAGTGCCGGGCGTTTTTTGTCTATCGCTCAGCGATGGCGATGATGACGATGCTTGGCATGCTTCCAGCCCTTGCCGGGATGGTCACGGTAGCGGCGGTCGTCGCGACCGTCGTCGCCCAGGTTGTTGCCCAGGGCGCTACCGGCGCCGCCACCCAGGGCCGCGCCGACCAGGCCGCCGGTGCTGCCGCCGACCCGATTGCCGATCACGTTGCCGCCCGCGGCGCCCAGGCCACCGCCGATAGCGGCCTCGGTACGATTGCGACGGTCCGCGCCCAGTACACCACCTGCTGCACCACCGACGCCGGCACCAATGGCGGCACCGGTGCTGCCGCCGACCTGCTGGCCGACCAGGGTACCGAGTACGCCACCCACGGCGCCGCCGAGTCCGGCTTCGGTATTGCCCGCATAGGCCGGGGCAACGCCCGCCAGGGCCAGCAACAAGAACAGGGCTGAAGGTTTCATGGAGTCCACTCCGTGGTAGAGACGAGCCGATCCTCGGTAAAAATCGCTGCCCTGGCAAGCACCGAACGGTCGTTTGAAAGGTAAAGGTTGTCTTTACCCATTCCTTTGATTTCGCTGAAGAAACCCTTACCTCATGGGCCGGTCTCAGCGGCTTTGCGCCCTGGCCAGCGAAGGCTTTTCACAGACGCTGCCAGGACCGTTGCGCTGGTCTAGACTGGGAGCTACCGGTGCGCAAGCGCCGGCCGTTGGCATCGGCAAGGGGACCCCATGATCCAGGCGCGTTTGCTGTTCGGCTGTCTGCTGGCGGGCGTCCTGCCCGCCGCCCAGGCCTGGGAATACACCCTCATCGCCCCCGACAAGCCGGTACAGAACTGGAGCATCAGCAGCGACCGGTTAGGCCTGCGCGATGGACTAGACTTCTCCGTCGGGGTGCATCGCCTGAGTGGCGGACGCCAGGAAGGCAGCGTGTTGATCGAGATCGATACCGGCACCCTGCAACTCACCGTGGTCGCCACCCGCGGCATGAATGTCCTGCGCGCCCAGGCCGGTACTCTACGGCTGGGCTGGGATTCGCCGGTGCGCGAGGTAGTCAATCCAGCCTTCGTCAATTTGGAGAGCCGCGGCGGCCTGGGCTGGCTGGAGGGCTTCAACGAGCTAGTGGCCCGCGCCGGCTTCGAGTGGGTCGGCCATCCGGGCATGGATCGCGGGCAACTGCTGACCCTGCATGGCCGGGCCAGCTACCTGCCGGCGAGCCAGGTGGTGCTGACCATCGACGAGCAGCCGCCCCATCGCATCAGTCTCAAGGGTGTGCTCCACGAGGAGGCCTTCAAGCAGGCCAATTTCCGCATCGATACCGAACTGGTCACCCAGGCCGGCGCCAGCAGCTTCACCCTGCACGACCGCCTGACCAATCAGGGCGATCAGGCTGCCGAGTACCAGGTGCTCTACCACAGCAACTTCGGCCCGCCGTTGCTCGGCGAGGGCAGCCGTTTCGCCGCGCCGGTGCGCGAGGTGTCACCCTTCGATGCGCGGGCACGCCAGGAGCTGGGCGAGTGGCAGACCTATCGTGCGCCCACGCCGGGTTACGGCGAGACGGTCTACAACCTCTATCCCTACAGTGACGACCAGGGGCGCAGCCTGGCGGTGCTGCATGATCGCAGCGCCCACCAGGGCGTGGCCCTGGCCTTCAACGTGCACGAGCTGCCGGTCTTCACCCTGTGGAAGAACACCGATGGCAAGGCGCAGGGCTACGTCACCGGGCTGGAACCGGGCACCAGCTTCTCCTACAACCGCAGCCTGCAGCGCGCCTTGGGGCTGGTGCCGCGTATCGAAGCCGGGGGCACCCGCGACTTCACCCTGGAGTATCGCCTGCTACCCAGCGCCGCGGCGGTCCGGCAGGCGCTCGGCCAGGTCGAGAAGATCCAGCAGGGTCGCCCCATGAGGGTGCAGGAGATGCCGCTGGCCCAGGAGCCCCGGGCCAGCGAAAACGGGGCAGCCAGGTAGCGACTAGGGCTTGTCTGAAAAGTCGCCGAGCGAAGGTCAGGCAAGGCGGAAATCAGCGAGGAAGCGAAGTTTACGAGTGGTAAATGAGCATTCCGACGGGGCCACCCTGACCGGGCTGGCGATCCAGCTGATTTTTAACGCCGCATGACCGAGCGCAGGCATTTTTCAGACAAAGCCTGGTGTGGTGTTTCAGACGTTCGCGCAAGCATTGGCGAGTGATTTTTTTGCTCGGGCCAGGCGCCGCGACGAGCCATAGCAGGGCTATGGCGAGGAGTGGCAACGCCGCCCGGGCAAAAAAAGCGCGGCTAAAATTGTGCAGTCAATTTCTGAAACACCGCACTAGCGCCGCGCCGGCACCGGGCGGGTGCGTCCGCTACCGTCGATGGCGACGAAGACGAACACCGCCTCGGTCACCTTGCGCCACTCGCTGGAAAGCGGATCGTCGCTCCAGACCTCGATGAGGATCTGGATGGAACTGCGGCCGATCTCCAGGGTGTTGGTATAGAAGGAGAGCTGTGCGCCCACGGGCACCGGCGTCATGAAGGCCATGCGGTCGATGGCCACGGTCGCGACGCGGCCAGCGGCCAGCCGGCTGGCCATGGCGCTGCCGGCCAGGTCCATCTGGGCCACCAGCCAACCGCCGTAGATATCGCCGAAACCGTTGGTCTCGCGGGGTAGGGCGGTGATCTGCATGGCCAGGTCGCCTTGGGGGATGGGATCTTCTTGTTCGAGCTCTTCGATCATGACAGGGCCCTCGGGAGCCCGGATAGGTAGGTAACGTTCAGCATCCACACGCAAGAATGCTGCCAATCCCTGCGGCGGGAATCGTTAGGAGGCTAAAGTATAACGCCTGTGGCAGAGCCGCTCGACCGCTTTCGCCGCGAGCGAGGGCGAGATATCTCGGCAGATGACGGCTGAATGCCGGCTGAATCTATAGCGGAAATTCCTTGCAGATTTGCTATCGTGGTGTCCGTGCCCGGCCAGGCAATCCAGAGGGTCGAGCACGTCCGGTGATCAGGTAACGATCGGTCAGACCTGCTGCCGCGCGGCTCCACAAGGGCACGTGCGGTGTGGTGCAGGTCCGGCGCCCATCCGGCAGCCCGCCCGATCCTCACCCCATCCGTCCCAGGCGGAACGTCACTCGGGGCCGCGTCTTGTCCGCTACACCCGGAGGGATGCCAGAGGCCGAACTTCCTTTGCGCTTCTTTTCTGTCCGGGATCTCCGATGAAACTGCAATCCGCCGCCGCGCCCCTCACGTCGCGCCCCCTGGGCCGTAGCGACTACAAGACCCTGTCGCTGTCCGCCCTGGGTGGCGCCCTGGAATTCTACGACTTCGTCATCTTCGTCTTCTTCGCCGCCGTGGTGGGGAAGCTGTTCTTCCCCACCGACATGCCCGAATGGCTGCGGCAGCTGCAGACCTTCGGCATCTTCGCCGCCGGCTACCTGGCGCGTCCCCTGGGCGGTATCGTCATGGCCCACTTCGGCGACCTGCTCGGGCGCAAGAAGATGTTCACCCTGAGCATCTTCATGATGGCCCTGCCCACCCTGGGCATGGGCCTGATGCCCACCTACGCCCAGATCGGCGTGGCCGCGCCCATCCTGCTGCTGGTGCTGCGGATCATCCAGGGCGCGGCCATCGGTGGCGAGGTGCCCGGCGCCTGGGTGTTCGTCTCCGAACACGTCCCCGGCAAGCACGTCGGCTATGCCTGCGGCACCCTCACCGCCGGCCTCACCTTCGGCATCCTGCTCGGCTCGCTGATGGCGACCCTGATCAATACCGTCTTCACCCCGTTGGAAGTGGCCGACTACGCCTGGCGCCTGCCCTTCCTGGTGGGCGGCATCTTCGGCCTGTTCTCGGTCTACCTGCGCCGCTGGCTGCACGAGACGCCGGTGTTCGCCGAGTTGGCGATCCACAAGTCCCTGGCCGAGGAAGTGCCGCTCAAGGCCGTGCTGCGCGACCACCCCGGCAGCGTGGTGCTGTCCATGCTGCTGACCTGGATGCTCACCGCCGGCATCGTCGTGGTCATCCTCATGACCCCGACCCTGCTGCAGACCCAGTACGGCTTCTCCGCCGCCCTGGCGCTCAAGGCCAACAGCCTGGCGATCGTCTTCCTGACCCTCGGCTGCATCCTCTCCGGCGCCCTGTCCGATCGCTTCGGCAGCGGCCCGGTGTTCATCGTCGGCGGGCTGATCCTGGCGGTGGCGAGCTGGGCGCTCTACGCCGGTCTCAAGACCTATCCGGAGTGGCTGTTCCCGCTCTATGCCTTCGCCGGGGCCGCGGTGGGCGTGATCGGGGGGGTACCGCGGGTGATGGTGCTGGCCTTCCCGCCCAAGGTGCGCTTCTCCGGCCTGTCGTTCTCCTACAACGTCGCCTACGCCATCTTCGGCGGCCTGACGCCCATGGTCGTCACCCTGATGCTCAAGCAGCACCCGCTGGGCCCGGCCTGGTACGTCACGGGCCTGGCGCTGCTGGGCGTGGGCATCGGTTTCTACCTGCTCGGCCGCGAGCGTCGCGCTGCCGCCCTGGCCACTGCCTGATCGCGACGCCCAGGCCGCCGGTCGTGGCGGCCTGGGCGACCTCGGCATCGCCAAAAACGTCATCCCCACAGACGTCCCGCCTCGCGAGGACTAGGCTCGAAGCGCTAAGGCTTGCTTGAAAAGTCGCCGAGCGAAGGTGAGGCAAGGCAAAAATCAGCGAGGAAGCGGAGTTTACGAGTGGTAAATGAGCATTCCGAGCTGATTTTTAACGCAGCATCGCCGAGGCGCAGGCACTTTTCGGGCAAAGCCCAGAGCCAGTCCAATAATAAGAGCGAGGTGCAACATGTCCGGTAATCGTGGCGTCGTCTATCTGGGCGCGGGCAAGGTCGAGGTGCAGACCATCCCCTATCCCAAGATGGAAACCCCGCAAGGCAAGCGTATCGACCACGGCGTCATCCTGCGCGTGGTCTCCACCAACATCTGCGGCTCCGACCAGCACATGGTGCGCGGTCGGACCACCGCGCCCGAAGGCCTGGTGCTCGGCCACGAGATCACCGGCGAGGTGATCGAGGCGGGCCGCGACGTCGAAACCCTCAAGGTCGGTGACCTGGTTTCCGTGCCCTTCAACGTCGCCTGCGGGCGCTGCCGGACCTGCAAGGAGCAGGACACCGGCGTCTGCCTGACCGTCAACCCCTCCCGCGCCGGTGGCGCCTACGGCTACGTCGACATGGGCGGCTGGGTCGGCGGCCAGGCCGAATACGTGCTGGTTCCCTACGCCGACTTCAACCTGCTGAAACTGCCGAATCGCGACGCGGCCATGGAGAAGATCCGTGACCTGACCTGCCTGTCCGACATTCTGCCCACCGGCTACCATGGCGCCGTCACCGCCGGCGTCGGTCCGGGTACCAGCGTCTACGTGGCCGGTGCCGGTCCCGTTGGCCTGGCCGCCGCGGCTTCGGCCCGCCTGCTGGGCGCCGCCGTGGTCATCGTCGGCGACGTCAATCCGGTCCGCCTGGCCCATGCCAAGGCCCAGGGCTTCGAGATCGCCGACCTGTCCCAGGACACTCCGCTGCACGAGCAGATCGCCGCGCTGTTGGGTACTCCGGAGGTGGATTGCGCCGTCGACGCCGTTGGCTTCGAGGCCCGCGGTCACGGTCACGAAGGCGCCAAGAGCGAAGCCCCGGCCACGGTGCTGAACTCGCTGATGGGCATCGTTCGCGTGGCCGGCAAGATCGGCATCCCCGGTCTCTACGTCACCGACGATCCGGGCGCCGTCGACGCCGCTGCCAAGCAGGGTGCCCTGAGCATCCGCTTCGGCCTGGGTTGGGCCAAGTCCCACAGCTTCCACACCGGCCAGACCCCGGTGATGAAGTACAACCGCCAGCTGATGCAGGCGATCATGTGGGATCGCATCAAGATCGCCGACATCGTCGGCGTGCAGGTGATCACCCTCGACGAGGCACCGCGCGGCTACAGCGAATTCGATTCGGGTGTCCCGAAGAAATTCGTCATCGATCCGCATCGGCTGTTCAGCGCCGCCTGAGTGACGGACTGAACGTTTCGCCCGGAATGCTGGCTGTTTGGCATTTCTCGGGCGAGGCGTGCAGTCGTTTGCCATGCCGGAGTGTCTACCTCGGCAGCGCCAACCCAGGTGCTGCCTTCTCCCGGTGTGTCGAACGAGGCCCGCATGATCCCGAAAGCCCTTTCCGCCGTCTCCCGTATCGTCCCCGCGCTGCTGGTAACGCTCTTTCTGCTGCTCGGTAGCACCGCTGCCCGTGCCGAAGGAGGCGTGTCCTTTCGCTTCGCCGAAGAAGGGCAGGGCTGGCTGTTGCGTGGTCCGGTGAATGTCCTCAAATGGCCCTTCGTCTACGACCGTAGCCGCGAGCGTGCGCGCAATACCCTGGTGCGTCTGGACGGCGACACCCAGGTACGGGTGATCGAGACCCGCTCCTTCCAGCGCTGGAAGCGCGTCGAGGTGCAGCAGGATGGCCATACCGTGTTGGGCTGGGTGGAAAGCTACAACGTCCCCGAGGCCATGCGGCTGGACTGATCGGGAGCAAAAGGCCATCGGCGCCAGTCACACCTCTGACATCCATCCATTCCAGAGGAGCGACGCATGTCCGCCATCACCCGTCTCCAGCTCAACGACGGCCACCATATTCCGCAATTCGGCCTGGGTGTCTGGCAGACTCCTGCCGAAGAGACCGCCCAGGTGGTCAGGACCGCCCTCGACCTGGGCTATCGCCACATCGATACCGCCGCCATCTACGGCAACGAAGAGGGGGTCGGCAAGGCCATCGCCCAGGCTGGCCTGCCGCGCGACGAGCTGTTCATCACCACCAAGTTGTGGAATGCCGACCAAGGCTACGACAGTGCCTTGCGCGCCTTCGACACCAGCCTGGCCAAGCTGGTCCTGGACCACGTCGACCTCTACCTGATCCACTGGCCGCTGCCGGAGAAAGGCCTGTTCCTCGACAGCTGGAAGGCGCTGATCGAGCTGCGCAACCAGGGCCGGGTGAAGTCCATCGGCGTGTCCAACTTCCGCCAGGCCGACATCGAGACGCTGCTGACCGAGACCGGCGTGGTGCCGGTAGTCAACCAGATCGAATGCCATCCGCTGCTGCAGCAGCAAGAGCTGCGCGACTTCAACACCTACAAGGGCATCGCCACCGAAGCCTGGAGCCCGCTGGCCCAGGGTGGCGAGCTGCTGGGCAACCCGGTGTTGCAGCGCCTGGCGGCCAAGCATGGCAAGACCCCGGCGCAGGTGGTGCTGCGCTGGCACATCCAGCTCGGCAACATCATCTTCCCCAAGTCCAAGACGCCCGCGCGCATCGAAGAGAACATGCAGATCTTCGACTTCGCCCTGGACGACGAGGACCTGCGACAGATCGCCGGGCTCAACGAGGACAAGCGCCTCGGTCCGGACCCGTCCACCTTCAACGGCTGACGTTCGCGGGGGCGCCGCGATGAGCGGCGTCTCTGTATGCCTGGCGCGCAAGGCGCCAGTGCCTGTATGCTGCGCAGCCCTTTCGGGACGCCTCATGCCGGATCGGCATAGGGCAGGCCACAGCGGCATTAGACACGTCCGGTAACGCTCTGGCAAAAGGTGTAGCGCTTTGGCGCTCCTCGTCCTTTTCGAGCGCCGTTTCCGCAGCCTGAACGCAGACCTCCCGCTGGCATCGCATGCGCCTTGCGCATCTCGTACCGGCCCGGTGACGTTCGTCCCGAACTCAAGCAACTAGAACAAAGGTGTCGGTACATGACCAAGCCCAAGCTCAGCCTCGCCTGGCAGATCCTCATCGGCCTCGTGCTGGGGATCGCCGTCGGCGCACTGCTCAACCACTTCAGCGCCGAGAAGGCCTGGTGGATCTCGAACGTCCTGAAGCCGGCGGGTGACATCTTCATCCGGCTGATCAAGATGATCGTGGTGCCCATCGTCATCGCCACCCTGGTGGTCGGCATCGCCGGCGTCGGCGACTCCAAGAAGCTGGGCCGCATCGGGCTGAAGACGATCCTCTATTTCGAGATCGTCACCACCCTGGCCATCGTCGTCGGCCTGTTCTTCGCCGACAGCGTCCAGCCCGGTGCCGGCATCGACATGAGCACCCTGGGCACCACCGACATTTCCCAGTACCAGAAGACCACCGCGGAAGTGCAGCATGACCATGCCTTCATCGCGACCATCCTCAACCTGATCCCGTCCAACGTCTTCGCCGCCGTCGCCCGCGGCGAGATGCTGCCGATCATCTTCTTCGCCGTGATGTTCGGCCTGGGCCTGGGCGCTCTGCCGGAAGCCACCCGCGAGCCGGTGGTGCGCGTGTTCCAGGGCATCTCCGAGGCCATGTTCAAGGTTACCCACATGATCATGAACTACGCCCCCATCGGCGTCTTCGCGCTGATCGCGGTGACCGTGGCCAACTTCGGCTTCGCCTCCCTGCTGCCGCTGGCCAAGCTGGTGGTGCTGGTCTACGTCGCCATCGGCTTCTTCGCCCTCGGCGTACTGGGCCTGGTGGCCAAGCTGTTCGGCTTCTCGATCTTCCGCATCATCCGCATCCTCAAGGACGAGCTGATCCTGGCCTATTCCACCGCCAGCTCGGAAACCGTGCTGCCGCGCATCATCGAGAAGATGGAGGCCTATGGCGCGCCCAAGTCCATCACCAGCTTCGTGGTGCCCACCGGCTATTCCTTCAACCTGGATGGTTCGACCCTCTACCAGAGCATCGCGGCGCTGTTCATCGCCCAGCTCTATGGCATCGACCTGTCGCTGAGCCAGCAGCTGCTACTGGTGCTGACCCTGATGGTCACCTCCAAGGGCATCGCCGGGGTGCCGGGCGTCTCCTTCGTGGTCTTGCTGGCCACCCTTGGCAGTGTCGGCATCCCGCTGGAAGGCCTGGCCTTCATCGCCGGCGTGGATCGCATCATGGACATGGCGCGTACCGCCCTGAACGTGATCGGCAACGCCCTGGCCGCACTGGTCATCGCCAAGTGGGAAGGGCTCTACGACGCCGAGAAGGGCGCCGCCTACTGGGCGGCCCTGCCGCACCTGAAGAGCACCGCCAAGGTCAAGGAACGTCCTCAGGCCACGCGCGGTGAAGCCCTGCGCGACTAAGGGCATCGCCTTTCGCGTCCAGAGCCCGGCCGGTGTGGTGTTTGAGAAGTTCGCGCAAGAATTGGTGAGTGATTTTTTGGTCTGGGCCAGGCGCCGCGACGAGTCATAGCAGAGCTATGGCAAGGAGTGGCAACGCCGCCCAGGCCGAAAAAGCGCCGCCAAAATTGTGCAGTCAACTTCTCAAGCACCACACATCGTCAGGCGCTGTCGTTTCAGCGGTCGAGAATGGCCGCGTAGCCCTCGCGATAGCTGGGATAGCGGGGCGCCCAGCCCAGCGCCCGGGCGCGGGCGTTGCGGCACCTCTTGCTGCCGGCGCGGCGCAGTTCGGCGTCGTCCGACCAGAAGCCGATGTCCAGGCGGGCGCGCAGCCAGTCGACCACCTCGTCCAGCGGCGCCGGATCGTCGTCCACGCCCAGGTAGAGTTCGTCCAGGGCGACGCCTTCGCGATCTCGCTGCAGCAACAGCGCCAGCAGGCCGGCAGCGTCCTCGACATGGATGCGGTTGCCGTACAGCGGCGGCTCGCGAGTGACCCGCGCGCCGGCACGGACCTGGCGCAGCAGCGCCTCGCGTCCGGGGCCGTAGATGCCGGTCAGGCGCACCACCGTGGCGGGGATGCCGCTGCCGAGCGCCAGGTCTTCCGCCTCGCGCAGGAGGCGCCCGGAAAAGCGCTGGGGTTCGGCCGGTGCGGTCTCGTCGATCCAGGCGCCGTCCTGCTGGGCATAGACGCCGCTGCTGGAGACGAACAGCAGCCGCTGCGGACGCTGCCCGCAGGCGCTCAGCCAACCCAGCAGGTGACGCAGGCCGTCGACGTAGGCGGCGCGGTAGCCGGCTTCGTCATGGTCGGTGGCGGCGGTGGCATAGACTATCTGGTCGAGGGGTTCCCGCGGCCAGGCGGCCGGTGGCATGGCGTCGGCGAGATCGCCCGCGACCGGCAGCAGCTCGCCGGGGAGGGCGGCAACGTTGCGTCTGAGGCCGAAGACCTGGTGGCCCTGGGCGACCAGTTGCCGGCCTAGGCGGCTGCCGACATCGCCGCAGCCGGCGATCAGGATGGTGCTCATCGTGTTTCCTTCCTCTGGTTCTGTACGAAAAGTCGCCGAGCGAAGGTCAGGCGAGGCGAAACGACCAACGGGAGTAACAGCCAAAGGCTGGCCCGGAGGGTAAGCGCTAGCGAATCAAAAGGCTGAGGAAGCGGAGTTTACGAACGGTAAATGAGCATTCCGAGGCCTTTTTCAACGAAGCATTACCGAGCGCAGGCACTTTTCGTACAGAACCTGGAAAAGGCCTGGACGAATGGCCAGGGTAGCCCGAGCGCGGCCGGGGTCCAACCGGATAGGCCGGCTGCGTGTCCGTCGCGCTTGGCCGTTGATAGAGACAGCCGCTAAGATTGGCCGGCAACCCATGGAATTTGACTATGACCCTGACTGAACTGCGCTATATCGTCACGCTCGCCCAGGAACAGCACTTTGGCCGAGCCGCCGAGCGTTGCCACGTCAGCCAGCCGACGCTGTCGGTCGGCGTCAAGAAGCTCGAGGACGAGCTGGGCATTCTGATCTTCGAGCGCAGCAAGAGTGCCGTGCGCCTCACCCCCACCGGCGAGGGCATCGTCGCCCAGGCGCAGAAGGTGCTGGAGCAGGCCCAGGGCATTCGCGAGCTGGCCCAGGCCGGCAAGAACCAGCTCAGCGCCCCGCTGAAGATCGGTGCCATCTATACCATCGGGCCCTATCTCTTCCCGCATCTCATCCCGCAACTCAACCGGGTGGCGCCGGAGATGCCGCTGTACATCGAGGAAAACTTCACCCATCTGCTGCGCGACAAGCTGCGCACGGGTGAACTGGACGCCGTCATCCTCGCCCTGCCGTTCAGCGAGCCGGACGTCCTGACCCTGCCACTGTACGACGAGCCTTTCTACGTGATGATGCCGGCGCGGCACCCCTGGACCCAGCTCAAGGCCATCCCGCAGAACCAGCTCAGCGACAAGAGCCTGTTGCTGCTGGGCGAGGGTCACTGCTTCCGCGACCAGGTCCTCGAAGCCTGTCCGACGGTGCGCAAGCACGAGGAGAACAAGAACTCCACGGTGGAATCCTCGTCCCTGGAAACCATTCGCCACATGGTGGCCTCGGGGCTGGGCGTCTCGGTACTGCCGTTCTCGGCGGTGGAAAGTCACCACTATGCGCCGGGGATCATCGAGGTCCGCCCCTTCGAGCGGCCGGTGCCCTATCGCACCGTGGCCATCGCCTGGCGCGCCAGCTTCCCGCGGCCCAAGGCCATCGAGGTGCTGGCCGATTCGGTCCGGCTGTGTTCAGTGGCGCGACCCGAGGCCAAGGGCGTCGTACAGCCGGCATGAGTGAATTGGCCGCGACGCCGGTCACCGCCCTCAAGGGCGTCGGCGCGGCGCTGCAGGAGAAACTGGCACGAGTGGGGCTGGAAACCCTGCAGGACGTGCTCTTCCACCTGCCGCTGCGCTACCAGGATCGCACCCGCATCGTGCCCATCGGTGCCCTGAGGCCCGGCCAGGACGCCGTGGTGGAAGGCATGGTCGCCTCCGCCGAGGTGATCATGGGCCGCCGCCGCAGCCTGCTGGTGCGCCTGCAGGACGGCAGCGGCACCCTGTCGCTGAGATTCTTCCACTTCAGCCAGGCGCAGAAGGACGGCCTCAAGCGCGGCACCCTGCTGCGCTGCTATGGCGAGGTTCGCCCCGGCGCCTCGGGGCTCGAGATCTACCACCCGGAATACCGTGCCCAGGACGAAAGCGCCCCGGCGCCGGTCGAGCAGACCCTGACGCCCATCTACCCGACCACCGAAGGCCTCACCCAGTTGCGCCTGCGCCAGCTCAGCGCCCAGGCGCTGGAGCGCCTGGGGCCGACCTCGCTGCCGGACTGGCTGCCACCGGAGATGGCCGAGCACTACCGCCTGGGCCCCCTGGCCGACGCCCTGCGCTATCTGCACCGACCGCCGCCGGATGCGGACCTGGAAGAGCTGGCCGAAGGTCGCCACTGGGCCCAGGAGCGGTTGGTCTTCGAGGAATTGCTGACCCACCAGCTGTCCCTGCAGCGGCTGCGCGAGACCCTGCGCGCGCAGCGTGCCGTACCCCTGCCGGCCGCCCAACGCCTGCCCGGCCGCTACCTGGCCAACCTCGGCTTCACCCCCACCGGCGCCCAGCAGCGGGTCGGCCGTGAGATCGCCTTCGACCTGGCCCAGTCCGAGCCCATGCTGCGGCTGGTGCAGGGCGACGTGGGCGCGGGCAAGACGGTGGTCGCCGCCCTGGCCGCCTTGCAGGCCATCGAGGCCGGCTACCAGGTGGCGCTGATGGCGCCCACCGAAATCCTCGCAGAACAGCATTTCCTCAACTTCCAACGCTGGTTCGCCGCCCTGGATATCGAGGTGGCCTGGCTGGCCGGCAAGCTCAAGGGCAAGGCCCGCGCCGCCTCCCTGGAGCGCATCGCCGCCGGGGCGCCCATGGTGGTGGGCACCCATGCGCTGTTCCAGGACGAGGTGCGCTTCGCCCGTCTGGCACTGGTGGTGATCGACGAACAGCACCGTTTCGGCGTGCAGCAGCGCCTGGCCCTGCGCCAGAAGGGCGTCGATGGCCGTCTGGCGCCGCACCAGCTGATCATGACCGCCACCCCCATTCCACGCACCCTGGCCATGAGCGCCTATGCCGACCTGGACACCTCGGTGCTCGACGAACTGCCGCCGGGACGGACGCCGGTAAACACCGTCAGCGTGACCGACAGCCGTCGCGAGGAAGTGGTGGAGCGGGTGCGCGCCGCCTGTCACGAAGGGCGCCAGGCCTATTGGGTCTGCACCCTGATCGAGGAGTCAGAGGAACTCACCTGCCAGGCCGCCGAGACCACCTACGAGGAATTGCAACTGGCCCTGGCCGAGTTGCGCGTGGGCCTGATCCATGGCCGCATGAAGCCGGCGGAGAAAGCCGCGGTGATGGCCGAGTTCAAGGCCGGCCACCTGCAACTGCTGGTGGCCACCACGGTGATCGAGGTAGGGGTGGACGTGCCCAACGCCAGCCTGATGATCATCGAGAATCCCGAGCGCCTGGGCCTGGCCCAACTGCACCAGTTGCGCGGCCGGGTCGGGCGGGGCAGTGCGGTCAGCCACTGCGTGCTGCTGTTCCATCCACCGCTGTCGCAGATCGGCCGCGAGCGCCTGGCCATCATGCGCGAGACCAACGACGGCTTCATCATCGCCGAGAAGGACCTGGAGCTGCGCGGTCCCGGCGAGATGCTCGGCACCCGGCAGACCGGGCTGCTGCAGTTCAAGGTGGCCGACCTGATGCGTGACGCCCACTGGCTGCCGGCGGTGCGCGACGCCGCCCAGGAGCTGCTGGCACGCTGGCCGAGCCATGCCGGGCCGCTGCTGGAGCGCTGGTTGCGCCACGGGCAGCAATACGGTCAGGTTTGACAACACCTATACAGACGACGGTACCTGCGGAGCTGAATGGTTATACTCACGGACGTACGTGAGGAAAAATGCCATGACCGATGCAGCGCTCGCTTCGCCCCTTCCGGAAGTCCCCCCTTCTATCCAGCAGTTGCTCACCCAGTTGGGGCTGCCCTACCGTCCACTCCCGGCATCGACTGCCCAGCTGGAGGCGAACCGGGTGCATACGGTACTGCTGAGCGACAGCGTCGGCATGTTGCTGGTGCTGCTGCCCCAGGATCAACTGCTGGATCTGCGGCGCCTGGTGGAGTTCACCGGTCGCCAGCTGGAAGTGGTGGCGCCGGAGCGCCTGATGCGCACGCTGGAGCGCTACGAGCTGGACGTGCTGCCAGGTCTGCCCTCGCTGACCAATTCGCCCTGCCTCTTCGATGAGCGTCTGCTGGACGTACCGCAACTGCTACTGGAGTCCGGCGAGCGTGCGCTGTTGCTGGAGGTGGAGACCGCCGACTATCGCCGGCTGCTGAGCCAGGCGACCGCCGGCCGCTTCGGCATTCCGGTCGCCGGCATCCAGCCGAACCTGCGTCATCCCGAGCGCGACGAGGCGGAAGTCCTGCACGCCGCCACGGCCTTCACCGCGCGCCGCATTCGCCAGCGCCTGGAAGAGACCCTGGAAATCCCGCCGCTGTCGAAGACCGCGGAAAAGGTCATCAAGCTGCGGGTCGACCCCGACGCCACGGTGGACGAGCTGGCCAACGTGGTGGAGACCGATCCGGCGCTGGCGGCCCAGGTGATCAGCTGGGCCGCGTCGCCCTACTACGCTGCCCCCGGCAAGATCCGCTCGGTGGAAGACGCCATCGTGCGGGTACTGGGCTTCGACCTGGTGATCAACCTGGCGCTCGGCCTGGCTCTGGGCAAGACCCTCAGTCTGCCCAGTGACCAGCCGCAGCAGGAAACGCCCTACTGGAAACAGGCCATCTACACCGCTGCCCTGATCGAGGGCCTGGCGCGCGCCATGCCGCGCGCCGAGCGCCCGGAGATGGGCCTGGCCTACCTCGGCGGCCTGCTGCACAACTTCGGCTATCTGGTGCTGGCACATGTCTTCCCGCCGCACTTCTCGCTGATCTGCCGCCATCTGGAGGCCAACCGCCAGCTGGATCACCAGGTGATCGAGCACCATCTGCTGGGTATCACCCGCGAACAGATCGGCGCGGCCCTGATGCGCTGCTGGGAGATGCCCGAGGAGGTGGTGAGCGCCCTGCGTTTCCAGGGCGATCCGGACTACCGCGGCGCCCAGGCCGTCTATCCGAACCTGATCTTCCTCGCCGTGCAGTTGCTGCGCCGCGAGGGCATCGGCAACGACCCGGCGCAGCCGATTCCCGACGACCTCTATGCCCACCTGAACATCGATCCGGCCAAGGCGCGGGAGTGCATGCAGAAGATCCTCGGCGCGGAAGCCGCCCTGCGCGAACTGACCGGCCAGTTCAAGTGAAGACCGCCTGAGCGCCTGGTCCAGACAGGGCCGGACGCTCGGGGCTGGCCGAACGCCGGACAACAAAAAACCCGCCGAGGCGGGTTTTTCGTCAAGGGACAGATCAATTACTTGATCTTGCCTTCCTTGTACATGACATGCTTGCGCACGACCGGATCGAACTTCTTGATCTCGATCTTTTCGGGCTTGGTGCGCTTGTTCTTGTCAGTGGTGTAGAAGTGACCGGTACCGGCACTGGAAATCAAACGGATCAATTCACGCATGACGAATCCCCTTAGAATTTTTCGCCGCGGCTACGCAGCTCGGACAGGACGGTTTCGATACCGCGCTTGTCGATGATACGCATGCCCTTGGCAGAAACGCGCAGACGCACGAAGCGCTTCTCGGATTCTACCCAGAAACGGTGATGCTGCAGATTCGGCAGGAAACGACGACGGGTTTTGTTGTTAGCGTGGGAAATGTTATTCCCAGTAATCGGACCCTTACCGGTTACTTGGCAAACTCTCGACATGGCTCAGCCCTCATAAACCTCATGCCAAACCCGGCATGGGTTGGCCGCTTGTACTGTATTGATTCCTGTTTTGACGGGGAGAGCCGGCCAAAGCCGGGGGCCGGAAGCGGCCATACCCCGAAAAAAGAGCGCTGTTTTATACCAGAAGCGCTCCGTGACCACAAGATAGGGCGACGGATGAAATGCCCGGAAACAGCAGCTTGCGCGACAGGCGCCGGGATGTGGACCGTTCGTCGGTCGGAAGCATTGTGACGGACGGACGGGTGGTCTAGTGTGGTGTTTCAGAGGTTCGCGCAAGAATTGGCGAGTGATTTTTTGGCGGTTCGGCGTTCCGACCTGGCCAGGCGCCGCGACGAGTCATGGCAGGGCTATGGCGAGGAGTGGCAACGCCGGCAGGACAGTCCGCCGCTGCGGCGGAAAAAGCGCCGCCAAAATTGTGCAGCTGACTTCTGAAATACCGCACTAGTTTAGGACTCAGCCGAACGTCTGCCCACCCCAGATTTACAAGGAAACGTCCATGCGCTTCGCTGCCTTGCCTCTGCTCTTCGCGCCCCTGCTGGCCCAGGCTGCCACGCTCAGCGTCTGTACCGAAGCGAGTCCGGACGGTTTCGACGTGGTGCAATACAACTCGCTGACCACCACCAATGCCTCGGCCGACGTGCTGATGAATCGCCTGGTGGAGTATGACGCCAGCGAAGGCAAGCTGGTACCGAGCCTGGCGCAGAGCTGGACGGTGTCGAGCGACGGCCTGACCTACGATTTCGCCCTGCGTCCGGATGTGAAATTCCACCGGACCGACTACTTCACCCCGAGTCGCACCCTGAACGCCGACGACGTGGTGTTCAGCTTCCAGCGCATGCTGGACAAGAACCATCCCTGGCACGCGGTGGCCAAGAGCGGCTATCCCCATGCCCAGTCGATGCAGTGGCCCAAGCTGATCAAGAGCGTGGAGAAGACCGGCGACCTGGGTGTGCGTATCGTGCTCAACACCCCAGACGCCACCTTCCTGCCGACCCTGAGCATGGGCTTCGCGTCCATCTATTCCGCCGAGTACGCCGACCAGCTGTTCAAGGCGGGCAAGACCGCCCAGCTCAACGACGAACCCGTCGGCACCGGCCCCTTCGTCTTCAAGCGCTACCAGAAGGATGCCGTGGTGCGTTACGCGGCCAATCCGGACTACTTCGGCGGCAAGCCCAGGCTCGACGGCCTGATCTATGCCATCACCCCGGATTCGGCGGTTCGCCTGCAGCGGCTCAAGCGTGGCGAGTGCCAGATCGCCCTGTCGCCCAAACCCCAGGACCTACAGAGCGCCCGGGAGGACAAGAACCTGCAGGTCCTGCAGACCCCGGCCTTCATGACCGCCTTCGTCGGCATCAACACCACCCACCCGCCGCTGGACAACATCAAGGTGCGCCAGGCCATCAACCTGGCGTTCGACAAGCAGAACTACCTCAAGGCGGTGTTCCAGGACACCGCGGTGGCTGCCGACAACGTCTATCCGCCCACCACCTGGGGCTATGCCAAGGACGTGCCGGCCTATCCCTACGACCCGGCCAAGGCCAAGGCGCTGCTGGCCCAGGCGGGCCTCAAGGACGGTTTCAAGACCACCATCTGGACGCGGCCCAGCGGCAGCCTGCTCAACCCCAATCCGCAACTGGGGGCCCAGATGCTGCAGGCGGACCTGAAGAAGATCGGCGTCGACGCCCAGATCCAGGTGATCGAATGGGGCGAGCTGATCCGCCGCGCCAAGACCGGCGAGCATGACCTGCTGTTCATGGGCTGGGCCGGTGATAACGGCGATCCGGACAACTACCTGACCCCGCAATTCTCCTGCGCCTCGGTGCAGTCGGGCCTCAACTTCGCCCGCTACTGCGACAAGACCCTCGACAGCGCCATCGCCAAGGGCAAGACCCTCTCCGACCAGATGGCCCGGGCTACGGTCTATCATCAGGCGCAGCGCATCATCCACGACCAGGCGCTGTGGCTGCCGCTGGCGCACCCGACGGTGACGGTGCTGACCAGAAGCGGCGTGCAGGGCTACCAGCCCAGCCCCTTCGGTCGCCAGGACTTCAGCGAGGTCAGCGGTGGCCGCTGATGACGATCGGGCTCGCGCGCCTTTTTCGAAGGCGCGCTAGTGTGGTGTTTCAGAAGTTCGCGCAAGAATTGGCGAGTGATTTTTTGACCTGGGCTAGGCGCCGCGACGAGTCATAGCAGGGCTATGGCGAGGAGTGGCAACAACGCCCAGGCCAAAAAAGCGCCGCCAAAATTGTGTAGATAACTTCTGAAACACCACACTATCGCCAGGGCTGGCCGTCGGTGCGCTCGACCTGCTTGACCTTCTGCTGGATGGCGGCGCGCGCCAGCATATGGGCGCTGACCGGCGCGGTGATGAAGATGAACAGGGCGATCAGCAGTTCGTGCAGGCTGAGGCCCTCGCCCTGGACGCTGAAGAACAGCATCGAGGCGACGATGGTGCTGCCCACGCCCAGGGTGGTGGCCTTGGTCGGGCCGTGCAGGCGCATGAAGAAGTCCGGCAGCCGGTACAGGCCGATGGCGCCGATGAGGGCGAAGCTGCTGCCGATGAGCAGCAGGGCGCAGATCAGGAGTTCGAGCCAGAAGGGCATGGGATAGCACTCCGTTAGTCGATGATTTCGCCATGCAGCATGTGCTTGCCCAGCGCTACGGTGCCGACGAAGCCGGTCACGGCGATGAGCAGCGCCGCTTCGAAGAAGACGTCGGTGGCCAGCCAGATGCCGAACAGGATGATGATCGCCAGGACGTTGATGTAGAGCGTATCCAACGCCAGCACCCGATCCGGGATGTCCGGTCCCTTCACCAGACGATAGACGTTGAGCACGGCGGCCACGCCCATCATCCCCAGGCACAGCAGGGTCACGTAGGTGAGCATTCGAAGATCTCCTTGAGCGGGGCTTCATAGCGCGTCTTGACCTGGCGGATCACCGCGTCCTTGTCCGCGACATCGAGGCCGTGCAGCAGCAGGGTCTTGCGATCGCCGCTGAGGCCGGACGAGACGGTGCCGGGGGTGAGGGATACCACGCAGGCCAGCAGGGTGAGGAGGAATTCGTCCTCGATGTCGATAGGCACCTCGATGAAGGCGGGCCTGAGCGCCTCGGTACGGCCCAGCACCAGGCGCGCGACGTGCAGGTTGGCGACGACGATGTCGTACACCACCATCAGCATGTAGCGCAGCAGGAGAGCCGGGCGGCGCAGCCGGGGCGCGTGCAGCAGGAAATCCTGGCAGAGCAGCGGGATGCCCCAGCCGAGCAGCAAGCCCAGCAGCAACTGGCCGAGACTCAGGCTGTTGTTGAGCAGCAGCCAGGTCAGGGTCAGCAGGACGGTGAGCAGCGGGTGTGGCAGCAGGCGCCAGCGCTTCATGGGCCAACCCCCCGGACGATGTCGAAGTAGGGTGCGACGTCCAGCAGTTGCCGGGCAGTCTCCAAGACGTAGCCATGCAGCGGCGCCGCCAGCGCCATCAGCAGCGGGCTGCCCAGCAGCAGGCCGAGGGTGGCGGCGAGCTGGACGGGATCGAGGCGCACGTCCAGGGCCGCGCCCTTGCCGCGCCAGAACAGCGTGGTCCCGGCGCGGGACAGGGCGATGATCATGCCCAGTCCGCCGAGCAGCACCACCGGCCAGATGATCAGCGCCGGCCAGGCGGTGCCGGTGGCCTGCAGCAGCATCACCTTGCCGAGAAAGCCGGGGAAGGGCGGCAGGCCGGCGACGGATACCGCGCCGAGGAAGAACAGCCCGCCGAGCAGTCGTGCGTGCGCCAGCGGCGGACCACTGTTGAGGGTGTCGCCCTGGGAGCCGCGTTGCTGGGCGATGAGATCCGCCAGCAGGAACAGGGCACCGGCGATCCAGGTGCTGTGGACCAGATAGAAGAGGCTGGCAGCGAGCCCGGCGACGTTGCCCAGGGCCACGCCGGTCAGCAGCATGCCGACCGAGATGACCACCAGATAGCCGAGCAGCGCCTTGAGGTGGTGGGCGGCCAGGGCGCCGAACACCCCGGCGGCGAGGGTGACGGCCGCCAGTGGCCAGAGCCAGGGCAGGACGTAGTGGGCCAGCGGTCCGGCGGCAGCACCGAACACCAGCAGGAAGACGCGGACGATGGCGTAGAGCCCGACCTTGGTCATGATGGCGAACAGGGCGGCGACCGGCGCGCTGGCCGCCGAATAGGCACTGGGCAGCCAGAAGTACAGCGGCAGGATGGCTCCCTTGAGGCCGAACACCACCAGCAGCAGGAAGCCTGCCGCCGCCAGCAGCGGCGCCTGCGCGGGATCGGCGTTGGCGACCCTCAGGCCGAGGTCGGCCAGGTTCAGGGTGCCGAGCAGGCCGTAGAGCAGGCCGATGCCGACGAGGAACAGTGCCGAGCCCACCAGGTTGAGCACCACGTAGTGCAGGCCGGCGCGCACCCGCGCGGGGCCGCCACCGTGCACCAGCAGGGCATAGGAGGCGATCAGCAGGATCTCGAAGAAAACGAAGAGGTTGAACAGGTCGCCGGTGAGGAAGGCGCCGTTGATGCCGAGCAACTGGAACTGGAACAGCGCATGGAAATCCGGACCGCGCGCGTCGTCGCCGCGGCAGGCGTAGAGCGCCGCGCCAGCGGCCAGTACCGCCACGGTGACCAGCATCAGCGCGGCCAGGCGATCCAGCAGCAGAACGATGCCGAAGGGCGCCGGCCAGTCGCCCAGGGCATAGACCTCCAACTGGCCGCTGCTGGCCCGCTGCAGGAGCAGCAGCGCCAGCGGCAGCAGGGTCTCGGTGGCCAGCAGCGACAGCCCACGCGCGGTGCGGGCGGACAGCCGCGGGCGCATGAGCAGGAGAGCGCCCATGAACAGCGGCACGAGGATCGGCAGGATGATCAGGTGTTTCATCGGCGCGGCTCCTCGCCATCCACGTGGTCGGTGCGCAATTCGCCCAGGGCACGCAGCGACAGGGCGACCACGAAGGCGGTCATGGCGAAACCTATGACGATGGCGGTGAGCACCAGCGCCTGCGGCACCGGGTCGGCCTGCTCGGCGGCCTTGCCGATGACCGCCGGCACGCCGGTGCGCAGGCGCCCCATGGCGAACAGGAAGAGATTGACCGCGTAGGAAAGCAGGGTCAGGCCGAGCACCACCGGATAGAGTCGTGCCCGTAGCAGCAGGTAGACGCCGCTGGCGGTGAGCACCCCGAGGGCCGTGCAGAACAGGATTTCCATGCTAGAGCACCTCCTGGCTGGAGCCGTCCGTGTCCTTCTCGTCCCGGCTGACGTGGCCCAGGTTGGAGAGGATCAGGAGGGTGGCGCCGACGACGGCGAGGTAGACCCCGAGATCGAAGATCAGCGCGGTGGCCAGTTCGGTCTTGCCGATCAGCGGGATGGCGAAGTAGTCGAAGGCGGTGGTGAGGAAGGGCCGGCCGAACGCCAGCGAGCCCAGCCCGGTGAGGGCGGCGATCAGCACCCCGAGGCCGCAGAGGGCGTGGTAGCTGATCGGCAGGCGGCGCTGGGTCCAGGTCACGCCATGGGCCACGTACTGCAGGATCAGGGCGATGGCGGTGATCAGGCCGGCGATGAAGCCGCCACCGGGCAGGTTGTGGCCGCGCACGAAGATGAAGGCCGATACCAGCAGCGCCAGCGGCAGCAGCACCCGGGCCACGTTGTTGAGGATCATCGGATGGCTGTCGCGCGACCAGGGCGTACCCTTGGGGTCGACCAGCGGATGCGGCAGGTGCAGGTGCTTGAGCAGGCCATAGACGCCCGCCGCGGCGATGGCCAGCACGGTGATCTCGCCGAGGGTGTCGAAGCCGCGGAAGTCCACCAGGATGACGTTGACCACGTTGTAGCCACCGCCGCCGGACACCGAGTTGGCCAGGAAGAAGTCGCCGATACCGGTATAGGGCCGGGTGAGCGCGGCATAGGCCAGCAGGGCCACCAGCAGCCCCAGGCCGCCGGCCAGCAGGACGTCGCGCAGGCCGCGCAGGCTGCTGGATTCGATGGGGGTGCGATCGGGCATGAAGAACAGCGCCAGCACCAGCAGGATGATGGTCACCACCTCCACCGACAGCTGGGTCAGGGCCAGGTCCGGCGCCGAGTAGCGGGCGAACAGCAGGGAGACGATCAGGCCCACGGTGCTCAGGGTCATCAGCGCCTTGAGTCTATTGCGGTGGAAGAACACCGTCAGCACCGCGGTCAGCATCAGGATGCCCAGCCCCAGGGCGGTGAGCGGATCGAAGGGCGACAGGGCCACTGGGCCTGCGAGGCTGTCCAGCCCGGACAGCGCCGCCACCAGCAGCACCAGGGTGGCCGCCAGCATCAGCGCGATATAGCCCTGCAGCGAGCCGCTTTCCAGGCGCCCGGTGAGCCGCTGGGCGAAGCCGATCAGGCGATTGAGGCTGTGCTCGAAGACCAGCCGGGTGTCGACGTCGGGCAGGCCGGCCTGCCAGCGGAACAGCGGCTGGCGGAAGGCATAGACCAGCACGCCGCCGACCATGGCAACGAGGCTCATCACCAGGGCGGTGTTGAAGCCGTGCCAGATGGCCAGGCTGTAGTCGGGCAGGCTGCCGCCGAGGGCGGCGCTGGCGCCGGCGGCCAGCAGCGGCGCCACGGTGTAGCCCGGCACCACGCCCACCAGCAGGCACAACAGGACCAGGATCTCCACCGGGATCTTCATGTAGCGCGGCGGCTCGTGAGGCGGGTAATGGGGCAGGTCGCGCGGCTCGCCGTTGAAGAAGACGTCGTGGATGAAGCGCAGCGAATAGGCCACCGAGAAGACCCCGTAGAGCACCGCCACCGCCGGCACGATCCAGCTGAAGCTGCCGAACAGGCCGTGGTTGAGGGTCTCGTTGAAGAACATCTCCTTGCTCAGGAAGCCGTTGAGCAGCGGCACCCCGCCCATGGCCGCGGCGGCGACCATGGCCAGCACCGCGGTATGCGGCATGTAGCGCCAGAGTCCCGCCAGGCGGCGCATGTCGCGGCTGCCGGTCTCGTGGTCGATGATGCCGGCGGCCATGAACAGCGAGGCCTTGAAGGTGGCGTGGTTGAGGATATGGAACACCGCTGCCACGGTGGACAGCTGGGTGTCGAGACCGAACAGCAGGGTGATCAGGCCGAGGTGGCTGATGGTGGAGTAGGCCAGCAGGCCCTTGAGGTCGTGCTGGAACAGCGCCAGGATGGCGCCCACCACCAGGGTGGTGAGGCCGGTGAGGGTGACGATGTAGAACCACCACTCGGAATCGGCCAGTGCCGGATAGAGCCGTGCCAGCAGGAAGACCCCGGCCTTGACCATGGTCGCCGAGTGCAGATAGGCCGAGACCGGCGTCGGCGCGGCCATGGCCTGGGGCAGCCAGAAGTGGAAGGGGAATTGCGCGGACTTGGTGAAGACGCCGAGCAGCACCAGGATCAGCGCCAGCGGATAGAGGGCATGGCCGGTGATCAGCGGGCCGGCGGCGAGCACGTCGGTCAACTCGAAGCTGCCGACGATATGGCCGAGCAGCAGGATGCCGGCGAGCAGGGCCAGGCCACCGCCGCCGGTGACGGTCAGGGCCATGCGCGCGCCCTGGCGGGCTTCCTTGCTGTGGCTCCAGAAGCCGATCAGCAGGAAGGACGACAGGCTGGTCAGCTCCCAGAACACCATCAGCAGCAGCAGGTTTTCCGCCAGCACCACGCCCAGCATGGCGCCCATGAACAGCAGCAGGTAGGCGAAGAAGCGCCCGACCTTTTCGTCCTTGCTCAGGTAATAGGTGGCGTAGAGGATCACCAGCAGGCCGATGACCAGGATCATCAGGGCGAACATCAGCCCCAGGCCGTCCAGGCGCAGGCTGAGATTCAGGCCCAGGGCGGGCAGCCAGTCGACCCGGTGCAGCAGCACGGCGCCGTCCAGGACCGCCGGCAGTTGCGTCGCCAGCAGGGCCAGGGCCAGGGCGGGGGCCACGGCGGTGCCCAGGGCGCAGGCGCGCCGGCCGAAGCGATCGGTCGCCAGCGACAGCAGTGTTCCCAGGAAGGGCAACGCGATGATCAGCGCCAATACCATGCCTGCATCCTTTAGCTGAGCCGCCTCACGGCGGTTGGTAGATGGGGCTCCCTAGAGGCCTCGAGTGGCATTCGATCCCCGCGCCGGGAAGCTTGCCAGGACGACAAGGGGCACGCGGATCGATCTCTGAGTTTCGTACAAGAACCGACGGTTTAATAACCTACGGTGATAATAAAAGAGAGACCACAGATTCCTAGGCCTGTCTCCCTTACAAAATATTAGGAAACAGCCGCGAGGCGTCCAGTCTGGGATATATCCGCCGGGCAGCGGCGCTCCAGGTCTCTCTGAGACCTCTGGAGCGGGCTTTTGCTCAGGCCCGCAGGAAGGGCGGGACCCGGTGCCGCGCCAGGCGCGCCGCACCGGATAGCGGGAAGAAAAAACCCGACACGCCAAAGGAGCAAGAGAACACGCGTGTCGGGGGTAAGCGCCGGCGGTTAGCGCGCCGGCGCGGGGGAAGCGTTGCCTTGGGCGAGACGGGCGGGTTGCACGTCCCAGCCGCCACCCAGGGCCTTGTAGAGGGCGACGATGCCGCGATAGAGCTCGATCTCGCCCTGGGCCTGCTGATCTTCCGCGGCCAGGCGTTCGCGCTGGGCGTCGAGCAGCACCAGGAAGTCGGTGCCCCCTTCGCGATAGCGGATCTCGGCCTGGTCGGCGGCGGCGCGGCTGGCCACCGACTGGCGGATCAGCGCCTGCAGGCGCTCCTGGCGACGGCCGTAGTCGCTGAAGGCATTGGCGCTTTCTTCCAGGGCGGTCAGCACCTGCTGCTCATAGTTGGCCAGGGCCTCGTCGGAGCCGGCACGGGCGCCGCGCAAGCGGGCGCGGACGCTGCCTAGGTCGAAGGCCGCCCAGCTGATGCTCGGGCCAAGGCCCCAAGCACGGGCGGCGCTGCTGCCGATCTGCGAACCGCGCCCGGCGGTGAAGCCGAGAAAGCCCGAGAGACTGACCCGCGGGAACAGATCGGCGGTGGCCACCCCGACGTCGGCGGTGGCGGCGGCCAGCCGGCGTTCGGCGGCGGCCACGTCCGGACGGCGGCGCAGCAATTCGCCGGGATCGCCGATGGGCAGGCGCTTGGCGATGGCCGGCAGGGCCTTGGGCGCGAGATCCACGCTCAGGGCATCCGGGCGCTGGCCGAGCAGGGTGGCGATGCGATTGCGGGCGCGGGTGGCCTGGGCCTGGAATTCCGGCAGGCTGGCTTCGGTGGCCGCCAGCCGTGCCTCGCTGCGCTGCACGTCCAGATCGCTGCCCAGGCCTTCGTCCCTGAGGGTCACGGTCAGGCGGCGCGCTTCGCGCTGGTTGCCCAGGTTGTCGCGGGCAATGCGTTCGCGCAGCTGGGCGCCGCGCAGGTCGCCATAGGCATCCACCAGCTCGGCGATCAGGCTGACCTGCAGGCCGGCGAGGTCGGCGGCGGCGGCTTCGGCGCGTGCATCGCTGGCTTCCAGGGTGTGGCGCACGCGTCCGAACAGGTCCAGCTCCCAAGCCATGTCCAGGCCCAGGTCGTAGCGATCGCTGTTGACCCGCTCCTCGGTGAAACCGGGTTGCTGGGCCTTGCCCAGCTGGCTGCTGGCACGGCTGGTGACGGTCGGATAGAGATCGTTGGCATCGTCGTCGCGCAGGGCACGGGCGGCCCGCAGCCGGGCGAAGGCGGCGCGCAACTCGCGGTTGCCGTCCAGGCTGCTTGCCACCAGGGCGTTGAGGGTCGGGTCCTCGAACTGGCGCCACCAGAGCGCCTCGAAGCGGCCCTGGTCGTAGGCGCTGGGCTGCTGGCTGGCCTTGAGCTGGGCGGGTGCCTGCTCAGGCGCCTGGTAGTGCGGGCCGACGGCGCAGGCGGAGACCACCAGCGCCAGCAGCAGGGGAGCGAAAGCCTTCATGCCTGGGCCTCCTGGGCAACGGCGGAGCGGGCCTGGCGACGCTCCACGAAGGCGCGCACCAGAACATAGAAGAGCGGTGTGAGCAGCAAGCCGAAGAAGGTCACCCCGAGCATCCCGGAGAACACCGCGACGCCCATGGCGTGGCGCATCTCGGCGCCGGCGCCGGTGGAGGTCACCAGGGGTACCACCCCCATGATGAAGGCGAAGCTGGTCATCAGGATGGGCCTCAGGCGCAGGCGGCAGGCCTCCAGCACCGCGGCGACGCGGTCCTTGCCGGTGGCCTGCTGGTCCTTGGCGAACTCGACGATGAGGATGGCGTTCTTGCACGCCAGGCCCACCAGCACGATCAGGCCGATCTGGGTGAAGATGTTGTTGTCGCTGCCGGCCAGGATCACCCCGGTGATGGCCGAGAGCAGGGTCATGGGCACGATCAGGATCACCGCCAGCGGCAGGCTCCAGCTCTCGTACTGGGCGGCCAGCACCAGGAAGGCCAGGAGCACGCAGAGCGGGAACACCAGCAGGGCGGTATTGCCGGAGAGGATCTGCTGGTAGGTCAGCTCGGTCCATTCGAAGGTCATGCCGTTGGGCAACTCCTGCTTGAGCAGCCGCTCGATGGCCGCCTGGGCCTGGCCGGAGCTGTAGCCCGGGGCCGGCGCGCCGTTGATCTCGGCGGTCAGGAAGCCGTTGTAGTGCATCACCCGGTCGGGGCCGGCGGTGTCGCTGATCTTGACGAAGGTGGACAGGGGCACCATCTCGCCGCGGTCGTTGCGCACCTTGAGCTGGCCGATCTGCTCGGGCTCCAGGCGGAAGCGCTGGTCGGCCTGGACGTTGACCTGGAAGGTACGGCCGAAGCGGTTGAAGTCGTTGGCGTAGACCGAGCCCAGGTAGGCCTGCAGGGTGTCGAAGATGGCGTCGATGGGCACCCCGTGGGTCTTGGCCTTCTCGCGATCGATGTGGGCATCGATCTGCGGCACGTTGACCTGGTAGCTGGTGAACAGCGACTCCGGCGCCAGCTCCGGCAACTGCCGCGCCTTGGCCAGCACACTCTGGGTCTGGGCGTAGAGTTCCTCGTAACCCAGGTTGCCGCGGTCTTCCACCTGCAGGCGGAAACCGCCGATGCTGCCAAGGCCCTGGACCGGTGGCGGCGGGAAGATGGCGATGATGGATTCCTGGATGGCGGCGAATTCACCGTTCAACTGCGCGGCGATGGCGCCGGCCGACAGCGAGGGATCGCGGCGCTCCTCGAAGGGCTTCAGGGTCACGAAGACGATGCCGCTGTTGGGGCTGTTGGTGAAGCCGTTGATGGACAGGCCGGGGAAGGCCACGGTGCTTTCCACGCCGGGGTGCTTGAGGGCGATGGCCGACATGCGGCGGATGACGTCCTCGCTGCGATCCAGGGTGGCGGCGTCGGGCAACTGGGCGAAGGCCACCAGGTACTGCTTGTCCTGGGGCGGCACGAAGCCGGTCGGCGTCTTCACCAGGCCCAGGCCGGTCAGGCCCAGGAGCACCACATAGAGCACCAGCACGATGGAGCCGCCGCGCAGCACCCGGCGCACGGCGCCGACGTAGCCGTGGCTGGCCTTGTCGAAGAAGCGGTTGAAGGGGGCGAACAGCCAGCCACCGAACAGTCGGTCGAGCAGCCGCGAGAAGCGGTCCTTGGGCGCGTCGTGGCCCTTGAGCAGCACTGCGGCCAGGGCCGGCGACAGGGTCAGGGAGTTGAAGGCCGAGATCACCGTGGAGATGGCGATGGTCAGGGCGAACTGGCGATAGAACTGCCCGGTGAGGCCGGAGATGAAGGCGGTGGGGACGAACACCGCGCAGAGCACCAGGGCGGTGGCGATGATGGGCCCGGTCACCTCGCCCATGGCGCGCCGGGTGGCGGCTACCGGATCGAGGCCGAGGCCGATGTTCCGCTCGACGTTTTCCACCACCACGATGGCGTCGTCCACCACGATGCCGATGGCCAGCACCAGGCCGAACAGCGACAGCGCATTGAGCGAGAAGCCGAAGGCGTGCATCACCGCGAAGGTGCCGATCAGCGATACCGGCACCGCCGCCAGCGGAATGATGGAGGCGCGCCAGGTCTGCAGGAACAGGATCACCACCAGCACCACCAGGATGATGGCTTCGAACAGGGTGTGCACTACGGCCTCGATGGAGCCGCGCACGAAGATGGTCGGGTCGTAGACGATCTCGTAGTCCATGCCCTGGGGGAAGCTCTGCTTGAGCTCGGCCATCTTGGCGCGCACCTGGTTGGACAGGTCGATGGCATTGCTGCCGGGGCGCTGGAAGATCGGGATGGCCACCGCCGGCTGGTTGTTCAGCAGGGAGCGCAAGGCGTACTGGTTGGACCCCAGTTCGATGCGGGCGATGTCGCGCAGCCGGGTGATCTGGCCGTCGCTGCCGGCGCGCACGATGATGTTGGCGAATTCCTCCTCGTCCACCAGGCGGCCCTGGGTGTTGATGGCCAGCTGGAAACTGGTGCTGCCCGGCGCTGGCGGCGCGCCCAGGGCACCGGCGGCGACCTGGCGGTTCTGCTCGCGGATGGCGGCGACCACGTCGCTGGCGGTCAGGCCGCGCGAGGCCACCTTGTCCGGATCGAGCCAGACGCGCAGGGAATAGTCGCCCATGCCGAACAGCTGGACATCGCCCACGCCGTCCAGCCGCGCCAGCTCGTCCTTGACGTTGATCAGGGCGTAGTTGGACAGATAGAGCATGTCGTAGCGCTGATCCGGCGAGGTCAGGTGCACCACCATCGCCAGGTCCGGCGAGGCCTTGTCGGCGGTCACGCCGAGGCGCTGCACCTCTTCCGGCAGCTTGGGCAGGGTGCGGGTGACGCGGTTCTGCACCTGTACCTGGGCGGTATCCAGGTTGGTGCCCAGGGCGAAGGTGATGGTCAGGGTCAGCTTGCCGTCGGCGGTGGACTGGGACGACAGGTAGAGCATGTGCTCCACGCCGTTCATGGCCTGCTCCAGGGGCGCGGCGACGGTCTCGCCGATCACCTTGGGGTTGGCGCCGGGGAAGGTGGCGCGCACCACCACGGTGGGCGGCACCACCTCGGGGTATTCGCTGATCGGCAGTTGGAACAGCGAGATGGCTCCGCCGATCAGGATGATCAGCGAGAGCACGGCGGCGAAGATCGGCCGGCGGATGAAGAACTGGGAGAAGTTCATCGGAGCAGTCCTTGAGCGAAAGGCGTGCAGAGGCGCAGCCATCGCGGTCATGGACCGCTCCTACAGGTACGGACGCCTAGGAGCGGTCCATGACCGCGATACCGCGATGCCTGGACGGGTGAAAGTCTGAAACGGGACGGGGTGAAGCTAGGGGCTAGCGACTACCCACCTTGAGCGGCTGGCTGGGCGCCGGCAGGCTGGCCAGTACCGCGTCGCGCTGGCGCTTGAGGGCGGCCAGGGTGGTGGCATCGGCCATGGGTACCGACTGGGCGTCGACGGTCATGCCCGGGCGCACCCGCTGCAGGCCGTTGACCACGATGCGATCGCCGGCTTCCAGTCCCTTGCGCACGATGCGCAGGCCTTCCAGGCGTGGGCCCAGGTCGACGGTGCGGTAGGCGGCCTTGCTCTGGCCGTCCACCACCAGCACGAATTTCTTGCCCAGGTCGGTGCCCACGGCGGCGTCCTGGATCAGGGTGCCTTCGTAGGTGCCGCTGCCCACCAGCCGCAGCCGGGCATAGAGCCCTGGGGTGAAGCGGCCATCGGCGTTGTCGAACACGGCGCGCCCGTGGATGGTGCCAGTGCGCGGATCGAGCTGGTTGTCCATGAAGTCCATGTGGCCTTCATGGGAGAAGTCGTCCTCGTTGGACAGCGCCATGTAGACCGGGCTGGCGGTGCCGCGCTGACCCTGGCGGGCCAGGGCCTGCTGCTTGAGGAAGACGCGCTCGTCGGCGTCGAAATAGGCATAGACCTTGTCGGTGGAGACCAGGGTGGTGAGGCGGGTGTCACCGGCGTTGACCAGGTTGCCGGCGGTCACCTCGGCGCGACCGACGCGGCCGTCGATGGCGGCGCGGACCTCGGTGAAGCCCAGATTCAGGCGCGCGGCGTCCAGTTGCGCCTGGGCCGCGGCGACGCTGGCCTTGGCTTCCTGGGCGGCGCTGCGGCGGGCCTCGACGATTTCCGCGGAGATGGCGTTGCTGCTGCGCAGGCGTTCGCCGCGGGCGGCTTCGTCGGCGGTGCGGCTGGCGTTGGCGCGGGCCTGTTGCAGCTCGGCCTCGAGGCGCTTGACCTCGGCCTGGAAGGGTCGCGGATCGATCTGCAGCAGCAGGTCGCCGCGCTTGACCTGGGCCCCTTCGTGGAAGAGCACGCGGTCGACGTAGCCGGACACGCGGGGACGCACCACCACGGATTCCGGCGCTTCCAGGCGGCCGGTCACCTCGTCCCACTCCACTACCGGCTGGCGCAGCACCTCGGCGGCGCTCACCTTGGGCGCGGGCGGGGCGGCACTGGCCTGGGGATGGGAATCGCCGCAGGCAGCGAGCAGAAGCGTTGAAGTCAGGGCCAGGGGGCCGAGGGTTTTCGCGAAGAGTTCCATGTTCGAGTCCGCCCGAGGTGGAAAGAGGTCAGGGAGGCGAGTCTGCCGCCGTGCGCGGGCAGCGACGAATCGAAGGGCTCGAACTTATTTATCGATGGCGATGATGGTTTTGTCGTAGGTATCGCCGATGGTGATGGCCTTCACCGGAAAGGGCCGCGGTTGAGCCCTTCCGCCCGAGCAAGGGCAGGGTTTAGCCTCAAAGACTGTCCGGATCGCCGATGAACATCTGGATGCGCGACCTCAGCCAACGCTCGCCGGGGTCGTGATCCTGGGCACCGCTCCAGGCCATCGGCAGCTCATGGCCGCCGTCGTGCAGCTCGGCGGGCGGGTCCTCGTAGCGAAGGCCACCGGTGCTGGCCAGCAGCCGCGCGGTGTAGTCCGGGACCATCACCAACAGGTCGGTTTCCGCCAGCAGCGAGCCCAGGCCGTTGAACTGGGGCACCGCCAGCACCACCCGGCGCTGGCGGCCGAGTTTATCCAGCAATTCGTCGACATAGCCGGTGAGGTCGCCGGCGTAGGACACCAGGGCATGGGGTCGCGCACAGTATTCGTCGAGGGTCAGGCGTCCGGGCTTGCTGTCGGCACGCAGCACCTTGAAGCCGAAGCGGCGCACCGGACGACGCTTGGCGTTGGCCGGCAATTCCTCGGTATAGCCCACCGCCACGGTGATCTCGCCGGAGGCCAGCATGCCGGCGGCGGTCAGGTAGTTCATCCGCCGCACCACCAGGGTGGTCCCCGGCGCCTCGATGCGGATGCGCCGCAGCAAGGGCGGCAGCAGGGCGAATTCCACGTCGTCGGAAAGGCCGACGCGAAATACCCGATCGGCGCTGGCCGGCTCGAAGCTCTGGGTGCGGCTCACCGCGCTGGAGATCTGGTCCAGCGCCGGCGACAGCAGGGCGGCGATCTCCTGGGCCCGTGGCGTGGGTTCCATGCTGCGCCCGGTGCGGACGAACAGCGGATCGTCGAACAGGGTGCGCAGCCGCGCCAGGGCGGCGCTGATCGCCGGCTGGCCGAGGAACAGCTTTTCCGCGGCACGGGTGACGCTGCGTTCGAGCATCAGGGTCTCGAACACGATGAGCAGATTGAGGTCGACGCGACGCAGATCGGTACGGTTCATTCAGGCCCCGGCAGGGAGTGGATCGATACCCCCGATGTCCATTATCGATGGGGATGCATAGAATCCTAAGGGAAGGCTGGTTAGAGTCCTAGTCATAGCAGTCCGCCTCGGCAACCGTTCCGGGGTCGGCATCAACGCGAGGTAGTCCCATGTCCCGCCTGATCCAGTTCACCGAATTCGGCCCGCCGGAGGTGCTCACCTGCATCGACCGGCCCACGCCCGTGGCCGGGCCCGGCGAGGTGCTGGTCAAGGTACAGGCCATCGGCGTGAGCTGGTACGACGTGCTCTGGCGGCAGAACCTGGCCCCCGAGCAGGCCAATCCGCCAGCGGGTCTGGGTTGCGAGCTGGCCGGGGTGGTCACCGCCCTGGGCGAGGGTGTCGCAGAATTCGCCGTGGGCGATCGCGTGGCCAGTTTCCTGGGCCACGACATCAATCGCTATCCGGCCTACGGCGACGAGCTGGTCTACCCGGCCACCTCCCTGGTGCGCTACCCGGAGGTGCTCACTCCGGTCGAGGCCGCGGTGCACTACACGCCGCTGCTGACTGCCTATACCGGCCTGGTACACCAGGCCCGCCTGCAGCCGGGCGAATGGGTGCTGATCACCGACGCCAGCCGCTGTTGCGGACCGGTTTCCATCCAGTTGGCCAAGGCCCTGGGCGCTCGCATCATCGCCAGTACCCATGATGCCGCCGACCGCGATTACTTGCGCGAACTCGGTGCCGACAAGGTCATCGCCGCCGAGGAAGAGGACCTGGTCAGCCGCATCGCCAGCATCACCGACGGCGTAGGCGTGCACGTGGCCCTGGATGCCCTGGGCGGCCCGCAGCTGGCACTGCTCGGCGAGGCCATGGCGCCCCGTGGGCGGCTGCTGCTCTACGGCCTCAACGGCGGCAACCAGACCCCGCTGCCGGCCTGCGCGGCCTTCAAGAAGAAATTCAAGCTCTACATCCACTGTGTGCAGGATTTCACCGGCCAACCGGAGATGGGCCTGGAAGCGGACTGCGCCGCGGTGCGCGAAGCCCTGCAGCACATCGACCAACTGACCCGCGACCGTCTGCTCAAGGCGCAGATCAAACAGGTGTTCCCCTTCGACCAGTACGTCGAGGCCCATCGCTGCATGGAGCAGTGCCCGACCCGGGGTCGGGTGGTCATCAGCGTCGACTGAGCCTGAAGCGCAGAAAAACCCACGCCTTGGCGTGGGTTTTTTGTGGCCCTTCAGCGGCTCAGGCGGCGGCTTTCTTCTGCAACGGTGGGTTGGCGCGGTTGACCCGCGTCTTGGCACCGAAGAAGGCCACGCTGAGGAAGTGCAGCGGGCTGATCCGCTCCAGCACCAGCTTCAGCACCACCGGGAGGAGCAGGCCCATGACCATACTGATGGTGAAGACCACCCAGATGTCGTGCACCTGCAACTTGTTCAGCACGATGCGGGCGCCGGCGGTACCGAAGACGTGGAACAGGTAGATCTCGAAGGAGAAGTAACCCAGCCAGGCCAGCGGCTTGAAATAGAACCGGCGGGCGATCAGCAGGCTGATGGCGGCCAGGCCCAGGGCGGTGCCGACGACGGTCATGTCGTTCTCGTCGAGATCGACCAGCTCGAACAGATAGGCCTGGTCGATACCTACCAGGATAGCCAGGGCCACGGCCATGGTCGTGACGTTGCGGCGAGTGATGAGCTGGTCGCCGAAGCGGTAGAGACCCAGGCCCAGCAGGAAGAAGGGGAACAGCTGCACGGCCTTGTAGAGGCTGAACAGGTCCGGGAAGCTCTCCCAGGCGAAGGAAGCCGCCAGGGCCACGGCGAACACCAGGCCATAGTTGCGCAGGGTCAGCAGCAGGCCGGCCTTCTCCAGCAGGGCGATCACCACGAAGATGCAGAAGATCGACTGCAGGAACCAGAAGTGCGCGTAGCTGAAGAAGTAGATGCTGAAGATATCGGTCAGCTGCGGCTTGTAGTTGGTATTGGGCACGGCCATCTGCATGGCGAAGAACAGCGTCGAGACCACCAGCAGGGGAATGCCGATGCGCTTGAACTTGCCCTGGTAGAAGCGCGACAGGTCGCTGCCGGTATTCACCGGGCGCAGGGCGTAGACGTAGCCGGAGATGGCGGTGAACAGCGGCATCCGGATGTAGACGAGCGAATCGTAGAGGTAGCGCAGCACGGAGTCGTCGGGCACCTTCATGCCGAGGGTGGACGAACTGCCGATGACGTGGCCCGCTACCATCAGAAACAGCGCCAGTCCGCGAATGGTCTCTATTCGCAGATCCTTCTCGGGCGTGGTCTTGGTCATGCTGAGTCCTCTGTACGAGCTAAGGCGAGACAGCGTTGCCTCAATCGAGCGATGGGGAACGGATGTCGGCGCATCGTTCATCTGAGCCCGCTGAGCTTAGGCTAGTTCGCATCCGTCCTTATCGAGGCAAAGGGAAAAGCCGGGGTTTTCTTGCGCTGCATCACTTTTCCATGAAGCGATTCCCGAAAGTGTGAACTGACAACGCCGGCGATTGGCGGTGATTAAGCTGGCATTCTGCCAGTTTTAAGGATTCCTTAAGCCAAAGGGCGGGGGAGGATGGCGGCCAGGGGCCGCCGGACCGTCAGACAAAGGCCTTGCCGTCGAGTACCGCCTTGCGCCAGCGGGTGATGCGCACCTCGGCGGGCAGGCCGACCTGGCTGAAGGGGTCCTGGGCCAGGAAGGCTTCGGCCTCGGCGCGGGTTTCCACGTCGACGATGTAGACGCTACCACTGGCGGTCTCGCCGTCGTCGTTGAGCTTGGCGCCACAGGCCAGCAGGGCGGCGGCATGCTCGCGGAGGAAGTCCAGGTGGGCCGGGCGATGCTGCTGGCGCAGGGCCAGGCTGTCCGGCTTGTCGAAGGTCTCGATCAGAAAAGGCATGGCAGGCTCCGATAGGGGCGGTGGCCCCGGTGGCCGCCGCCCGCGCAGGGTGGCGTGATCGCGGGTACAGCGTCAATCGGACCTTGGACAACTGACCACACCCTGGCGCACGGCATAGCCTTAGGCGAGAAGAGTATTAAACATTTTTGTATAAAGTGGCCAGGCTGTCCTTTTTCAATGGAATAAGGAAAGGCCGCTATGACTTTCGCAACACTCCGTCGCCTGGCAGGTATCGCCTTGATCGCCCTGGCGACCTTCGGCAGCCTGGCCGTGGCCCAGGCCGCCGATCAGCCACTCCGGATCGGCTACCAGAAGGGTGGTGGCCTGCTGGCCGTGCTCAAGGCCCAGGGTACCCTGGAGCAGACCCTGGGCGCCCAGGGCTACCAGGTGAGCTGGCGCGAGTTCCAGGCCGGCCCGCAGCTGCTGGAGGCGCTCAACGCCGGCAGCATCGACGTCGGCTACACCGGCTCGCCGCCGCCGATCTTCGCCCAGGCCGCCGGGATCGATCTGGTCTACCTGGGGGCCGAACCGGCCAGTGAGTCGGTCGAGGCCATCCTGGTGCCGGACGGCTCCCCGATCGGCGACGTGGCGGCACTCAAGGGTAAGAAGGTCGCGGTGCAGAAAGGCTCCAGCGCCAACTTCCTGCTGGTCGCTGCCCTGGAAAAGGCCGGGCTCAGCTTCAAGGATATCCAGCCGGTCTATCTGCCGCCTGCCGATGCCCGCGCCGCCTTCGCCAACGGATCGGTGGACGCCTGGGTGGTCTGGGACCCGTACCTGGCAGCCATCCAGCAGAGCCAGCCGGTACGCGTACTCGCCGACTACAAGGGCCTGCTGCACGCCAACAGCTTCTATGAAGGATCGCGCCGTTTCGCCGATGCCCACCCCGAGGCGATTCGCCTGCTGCTGGCGGAACTGGCCAAGGCCGGGGCCTGGGCCAATACCCACAAGCCGGAGGTGAGCCGCATCCTGGCGCAGCAGATCGGTCTGCCGGAAGCGGTGATCGCCACCTGGCAGGCCCGTGCCGGCTATGGGGTGACGGCACTGACGCCCGAGATCATCGCCATCCAGCAGCAGACCGCCGACATCTTCCACGCCCAGGGGCTGATTCCGCGCAAGGTCGACATCAGCCAGGCGGTCTGGCAGGCACCACGCTAAGCGCGCCGCGGCAGCAGATACCCCAGCAGGAACATTCCCGCGGCGGCCACCACCACCGAGGGGCCGGCCGGAGTGTCCTGGTACCAGGACAGGGTCAGCCCCAGGCACACCGCGACCATGCCCAGCAGACTGGCGCCACAGGCCATCTGCTCCGGGCTGCGGGCATGGCGCTGGGCGGTGGCGGCGGGGATTATCAGCAGCGAGGTGATCAGCAGCACCCCGACGATCTTCATGGCCACGGCGATGACGATGGCCACCAGCAGCATCAGCGCCAGGCGGATCCAGGTCACCGGCAGGCCTTCGACCTGGGCCAGCTCCTCGTGCACGGTGATGGCCAGCAGCGGCCGCCACAGCCAGGCGAGGGCCGCCAGCACCAGGGCGCTGCCGCCGAGGATCCAGCGCAGGTCGGCCGGACCTACCGCCAGCAGGTCGCCGAACAGATAGCTCATCAGGTCGATCCGCACCTCGTGCATGAACGACAGCGCCACCAGCCCCAGCGACAGGGTGCTGTGGGCGAGGATGCCCAGCAGGGTATCGGCGGCCAGCCCCCGGCGGCGCTGCAGCACCACCAGCAGCACGGCCAGCGCCAGGCAGCCGACGGTAACGGTCAGGGTCGGGCTGACATCCAGCAGAAAGCCCAGGGCCACCCCGAGCAGGGCGGCATGGGACAGGGTGTCGCCGAAATAGGCCATGCGCCGCCAGACCACGAAGGAACCGAGGGGACCGGCGACGAGGGCGAGGGCGAGACCGGCGAGCAGGGCATACAGCAGAAAATCAGCCATGCTTGCAGTGGGCTCCATGGACGTGCGGGGTCTTGACCACGCTGCCATGCAGGTCGTGGGCGTGATCGTGGTGATGGTGGTAGACGGCGAGGTTGCGCGCGCTCTGGCCGAACAGCGCCTGATAGGCCGGATCGCCGCTGACCTGCTCGGGATGGCCGGAGCAGCAGACGTGGCGATTCAGGCAGATCACCTGGTCGGTGGCGCCCATCACCAGGTGCAGGTCGTGGGAGACCATCAGCACGCCGCAGCCATGGCGCTCGCGCAACTGGCCGATCAGCCGGTACAGCTCGCTCTGGCCGTTGATATCGACGCCCTGCACGGGTTCGTCGAGCACCAGCAACTCGGGCTGGCGGAGCAGGGCGCGGGCCAGCAGCACCCGCTGCAGCTCGCCGCCGGAGATGCTTTGCAGGGGGCTGTCGATGACCCCCTCGGCACCCACTTCGCCCAGGGCAGCCAGGGCGCTGGCGCGATTCACCCCGGGCACCAGGCGCAGGAAGCGCAGCACCGACAGCGGCAGGGTGGCATCCACCTGCAGCTTCTGCGGCATATAGCCGATGCGCAGCCGCGGGCGGCGCCAGACGCTGCCGCGATCGGGCGTGAGCAGGCCGAGCACGCTGCGCACCAGGGTGGTCTTGCCGGCGCCGTTGGGGCCGATGAGGGTGACGATGCGGCCGGGGTCCAGGGTCAGGCTGACCTGGTCGAGCACCGGCTGCCCGGCGAAGGTCACGCTGACGTCCTGCAGCCGGATCAGCGCCTCGCTCATGCCTGCTTCCGGCAGGCGGCGCACTGACCGACCACTTCCACGGTCTGGCCCTCCACCTGGAAGCCCACGGCACTGGCACCGTCGAGGATGGCCTGGTGCACGGCCGGCTGTTCCAGCTCGATGCTCACCTGGCAGCTACGGCAGATCAGGAACTGGCCCTGGTGGGCCTCGCCGGGATGGTTGCAGCCGACGAAGGCATTGAGCGATGCGATGCGATGCACCAGGCCGTTTTCCACCAGGAAATCCAGCGCCCGGTAGACGGTGGGCGGCGCCGCGCGGCGGCCGTCCTGCTCGCTGAGCACCGCCAGGATGTCGTAGGCACCGAGCGGCTTGTGGCTCTGCCAGACCAGTTCCAGCACCCGCTTGCGCAGGTCGGTGAGGCGCACGCCGGCGCGGCTGCAGAGGTGATCCGCCTCGGCCAGCGCGTGGGCGACGCAGCGGGAATGATCGTGGGGCCGAAAGGCCAGGGGAGCATCGGACATGGAGCAGTACCTTGGAAGCCAGGACGTTATTATATTGCACCTCTCTTAAGAATCGGGATTTTCACGTGCCGCGCCTCCTACCCCTCGTCGCCTCCCTGCTGCTCGCCTGCACCCTGCTGTCCGCCCAGGCCGAGGTGCAGGTGCTGACCAGCATCAAGCCCTTGCAACTGATCGCCGCGGCCATCCAGGACGGTGCCGGCCAGCCTGCCGTGCTGCTGCCGCCGGGCGCCTCGCCGCACCATTACGCCCTGCGCCCCTCGGACCTGCGCCAGGTGCGCGAGGCCAATCTCGTCTATTGGATCGGCCCGGATCTGGAGACCTTCCTGCCAGCCGTGCTCAAGGACCGCCAGGGCCCCAGCCTGGCCGTCCAGGAGCTGCCCGGCCTGCACCTGCGGCGCTTCGGCGAAGAGCATGCGGACGCCCATGACGACGAGCACGAGCACGAGCACGAGCATGCGCATGCGCACGGTGATGAACAGGGCGGCGAACCCGAATACGCCCACGACCATGACCATCGTCCCGGTAGCCTGGATGCCCACCTCTGGCTGAGCCCGGCCAACGCCCGGGTGATCGCCACCCGCCTGGCCGCCGACCTGAGCCAGGCCGACCCGGCCAATGCGCAACGCTACGCGGCCAACCTCAAGACCTTCGAGACCGAACTCGCGGCCAAGGACCAGGCCCTGCGCGCCCAGCTGGCGCCTCTGGCCGGCAAGCCCTACTTCGTCTTCCACGAGGCCTTCGACTATTTCGAGGAGGCCTATGGCCTGGGGCATCGTGGCGTCTTCGCCCTGGGCGCCGACGTCCAGCCCGGCGCCCGTCACGTGGCCGCCATGCGTGAAGAACTCAAGGCCGCCGGCCCGACCTGCGTCTTCACCGAGCCGCCGCTGCAGCCGAAGATCGCCACCACCCTGAGCAGCGGCCTGCCGGTGACCCTGGTGGAGCTCGATCCGCTGGGCGCCCGCATCGCCGCGGACCGGCAGGGCTACACCACCCTGCTGCAGCGCGTGGCCGACACCCTGGGCGGTTGCCTGGGCAAGCTGCCCTGAAGCCCTTGGGCGATGGCCAGGAGCCGTCTTTTCGTCGTCTTAGCGCCACTTCGCCGCCGTTCAGCTAGCGTTCAGGACGAGTTCAGGGAGCGTTCAGGGCCATTGGCCTAATCTGCAACTGTCAGATCAGCAACGCCGAGGTCGCCCGGACATGTTCACCCTAGCGCAGCTCCCGCTAAGGCAGATCGTCCGGACACTTCGACCCGACCTGGCGATGTTCATCCTTGTAACTCCATTGCAGGGTCACCAAGTCAGCTCTGGTTCCCTGTAGCCGTCCCCCAACGGCAGTTTCCGATCCCCATGAAGTGCTCCTTACCTCTCCAACTGGAGAGGTTTTTTTTGCCTGGAATAAAGTGAGCGACCCCGTCCATGCATTCCCCGCTCTCGCCGTCAGCCCGCCTCAGGCGCCATAATCGGTACCCGGGCGCTGCTGCGCGAAGCGTGAGCTACATGCGGTCGCAGCCACAGAGAGTCTCGTTAGCTGTTCAGGAGTCTGCATGAAGATCCTCGTCGTCGAAGACGAAAACCTGCTGCGCCACCACCTCAAGGTGCGTCTGGGTGAAGCCGGTCATGTCGTCAATGCCGTGGCCGATGCGGAAGAAGCGCTCTACAGCGCCCGCGAATTCCACCACGACCTCGCCATCATCGACCTGGGCCTGCCGGGCATGAGCGGGCTCGACCTGATCCGCCAGCTGCGCAACCAGGGTGCCACCCTGCCGATCCTCATCCTCACCGCTCGCGGCAGCTGGCAGGACAAGGTCGAGGGCCTGGGTGCCGGTGCGGACGACTACGTGGTCAAGCCCTTCCAGTTCGAAGAGCTGGAGGCGCGCCTCAATGTGCTGCTGCGTCGCTCGGCGGGTTTCGTCCAGCCGAGCATCCGCGCGGGTTCGCTGAAGCTGGACCTGGGCCGCCAGCAGGCCTTCAACGAGGAGCAGCCGCTGCAGCTCACCGCCTACGAGTACCGCCTGCTGGAATACCTGATGCGCAACCACCAGCAGGTGATCACCAAGGAGCGGCTCATGGAGCAGCTCTACGACGATGATGGCGAGCACGACAGCAACGTCATCGAGGTGCTGGTGGGCCGCCTGCGGCGCAAGCTGGAGGCCAACTGCCAGATGCAACCCATCGAAACGGTCCGGGGCCGCGGCTACCTGTTCACCGAGCGCTGCCAGTGATCCGTTCCTTTCGCGTGCGGTTGCTGCTCAGCGCGGCGCTGCTGGTGATCGTCTGCCTGGCGTTGATCGTGCCGGCGATCCGCAATGCCTTCGATCGCACGGTGGAGAACTTCGTCGCTGCGCGCCTGGAGGCCAACGCCAACACCCTGATCGGCGCGGCCCGGGCCATCGACGGGCGCCTGGCGATGCCGGAGATGATCGCCGAGGAGGTCTTCGACCGGCCCGGTTCGCCGATCCTCGGCTATGTCTACGATCAGAACGGGCGCCTGCTCTGGCGCTCGCGCTCGGCGATCAAGGAGCGACCCAACTACAAGCCCACCTTCGACGGCGGCGGAGTCAAGCTGGTCAAGGCTACCGATGACCAGGGCCAGGGCTTCTTCGTCTTCGACCGCGAGGTGTTGCTGGGCAATCCGCCGGTGGCGGGCTTCAGCGTGGTCACCATGCAGCCGGCCGAGGAATACGAACGGTTGCGCGCCACCTTCCTGCACCAGGTGATCCTCTGGCTGGTGGGGGTGCTCGGCGCCCTGTTGCTGCTGCTGGCGCTGGTCATGCAATGGAGCCTGCGACCCCTGCGTCGCCTCAGCCAGCAACTCGACGCGGTGGAAACCGACCAGCGCGACCTGCTCGACGAGAAGAACGTGCCCAGCGAGATCAGCCGCCTGATCCGCTCGCTCAACCGCCTGCTCGACCACGAACGCCTGCAGCGCGAGCGCTATCGCGACACGCTTGGCGATCTCGCCCACAGCCTGAAGACGCCCCTGGCGGTCTTGCAGGGGGTGACCGAGGAATTGCGCCGACGGCCGCAGCTGGACCAGGAGGTCGGCACCCTGCAGACCCAGATCGAGCGCATGAACCAGCAGGTGATGTACCAGCTGCAGCGGGCCACCCGCCAGGGCGGCGCGGTGCTCAGTCGACCGCTGGAGCTGGCGCCGCTGCTGGAATCGCTGTTCAGCACCCTGGACAAGGTCTACGCCGAGAAGCGCGTCCAGGCCGAGCTGGAGCTGCCGCCCAACCTGCGTGTCCAGGCCGAGGAGGCGGCCATGCTCGAGGTCTTCGGCAACCTGCTGGAGAACGCCTACCGGCTGTGCCTGACCCAGGTACGCGTCAGCGCCCGGCGGCATACCGAGCACTGGATCCTCGACATCGAGGACGACGGCCCGGGTATCCCGGCCGAACGCCGCGAAAGCGTGTTGCGTCGTGGCATGCGCATGGACAGCCGGCATCCCGGGCAAGGCATCGGCCTGGCGGTGGTGCAGGACATTCTCGAGGGCTACCGCAGCAGCCTGACCATCGACGAATCCAGCCTGGGCGGGGCGCGCTTCCGTTTCCGCCTGCCCGCCGCCATTTCCCCGGAGCGGCCTTCCTTGGTGCACAATGGCGCCAGGACGTGACCCGTGGGTCATGACTGGCGTCTGCTCCCGATAGTGAAATTTTGTCTGTAAGGACCCCGGCATGAGCCGCGACTGCCGTCACCTCGAATCCCTGCTGCACCACGATATTCCCATCACCAAGGCCCTGGGCCTGGAAGTCCGCGACTGGAGCGAGCATCGCCTGCAACTGCACGCGCCGCTGGACGCCAACATCAACCACGCCAGCACCATGTTCGGCGGCAGCCTCTACTGCGTGGCCGTGCTGGCCGGTTGGGGCTGGCTGTACCTGCGGCTGCGCGAGGCGGGCATCGAGGAAGGGCACATCCTCATCCAGGAAGGCCAGATCAGCTATCCGCGGCCGATCATCGCCGACGCCCTGGCCTATGGCGAGCCGGCCGAGGAGCGCGCCTGGGAGCGCTTCGAGACCACCTTCCGCCGTCGCGGGCGGGCGCGCATCACCCTGCAGTCACGTATCGTCACCGAGAGTGGCGAGGATGGCGTGCGCTTCAGCGGCCAGTACGTGCTGCATCGCTGAGAGCCTGTCCAAAGTCTGCTGCGCGTCGGCCAAACGGCGTTGAAAGGACCCTGGATCGCCAGTCCACCTGGGCGGCCCCGTCGCCATGCTCATTTACCACTCGTGAACTCGCGCGCGAGTCCGATCCGCTTCCCCAGGTATTTTCGCGGGGTCGCCCAGGCCTCGTCTGACTCTGGCTCATGAGACTTTGAACGGGCCCTGACGACGGGCCTGGTATGAAAAAGGGCGACCCCTGGGGTCGCCCTTTGCGTTTCCGGCACCAGGTCAGCCGTGGGAGTGGGACTCGGCGGATGCCTGCTGGGCGGTATCGGTCTTGGGCAGGTTGTCCGGTGGCACGGCCAGGGCGCGCAGCGCGCCGGACATGATCTCGCTGAAGGTCGGTGCCGAGACCAGGCCGCCGAAGTAACCTTCCTTGGTTGGGCTGTCGAGCATCACCGCCAGCACCAGCTTGGGATCCGCCGCCGGTGCCATGCCGACGAACAGCGAGCGATAGGCGTGCTCCGTATAGCTACCGGCGCCGGCCTTGCGCGCGGTACCGGACTTGCCGGCCACATGGTAGCCGGGCACCCGGGCGCGATATACCCCGCCCTCGTCCTCCACCACATGGTTGAGCATCATGCGGATGCGCCGGGCGATGGTCGGGTCCATGGCCTGCACCCCTTGCTGTTTCTGGTCCTTGAGCAGGGTCAGGGGCGTGAGTTTGCCGTCGTTGGCGATCACCGAGTAGGCCTGGGCCAGCTCGGCGACGTTGACCGCCAGGCTGTAGCCGAAGGACATGCTGGCGGTGGCGATCTGCGACCACTTGGTATGGCCGGGCAGGTAGCCGGCGTTCTCGCCGGGGAAGCCCAGTTCCATGGGATTGCCGAAGCCGACGCGGCTGAGCTGTTCGTAGATGGGCAGCGGGCCGATCTGCAGGGCCACCTTGCTCATGCCGATGTTGGAGGAGTTGAGCAGCACCCCGGTCATGGTCAGCACACCACGCTTGGCCACGTCGTGGATGGTGTGGCCGTCGATGGTCATCCAGCCGGGCGCCACGTCCACGGTGCTGTTCTCGCTGAATCGGCCCGAGGCCAGGGCCACCGACATGCTGAACGGCTTGATCACCGAACCGGGCTCGAAGGCATCGGTCAGGGTACGGTTGCGCATGTTGGGGATCTGCAGCGTTGCCCGGTTGTTGGGGTTGTAGGAGGGGAAGTTGGTCATTGCCAGGATCTGACCGGTCTTGGGATCGACCAGCACGGCGGACCCGGACTGGGCGCCGAACTTCTCCACCGCGTTCTGCAGGGCGCGGTAGGCGATGAACTGCAGGCGCAGGTCGATGGACAGGGCGACGTCCTTGCTCGGTTGCGGCTGGCGCACCACGCGGATGTTCTTGACCACCGAGCCGCGCGGGTTGATCAGCACCTCGCGCACGCCGCTGCGCCCGGCCAGCCAGTCCTCGAAGCCCAGCTCCAGGCCTTCCTGGCCGTGGCCGTCGATGTTGACCATGCCGATCACCTGGGCCACCAGGTCGGAACTGGGGTAGTAGCGCTTGTACTCCTTGATCTGGCGCACGCCGGGCACGCCCAGGGCCATGATGTTCTCGCCGTCGATGGGCGAGAGGGCGCGGGCCAGGTAGAGGAAGTGCTTTTCCGGGTGGCCGAGGATGAGGTTGCGCAGCTCGGCTTCGGGCTTGTGGATGGCCTGGGCCAGCCGACCCAACTGGTCGGCGCTGTCCTGCATCTCCGCCGGGTTGCACCAGATGGTCACCACCTCGGTGGAGACCGCCAGGGGGGCGCCATTGCGGTCGGTGATCATGCCGCGGGTGACCGGGATGGGAATGTGGCGCACCGAGCGGCGGTCGCCCTGGTCACCGAGGAAGTCGGCGTCGAACAGCTTGAGATAGGTGATGCGACCGGCGACCACGCAGGTCAGCAGGACCAGCACGATGACCACGACATAGAAGCGATAGCGGGGTGCGGCCGTCATGGCGGCTCCTGCGCGGGAAGAGGGCTTGGGCATGGTCACAACTGGTTACAACCATTCGGGAGCGCGCATGGTAACTGCTCCGGCCATCGCCCGGAAACCGCTGGGCGACACGGCGCGTTACACTCCGCCCATGAGCGACATCCCCCTGCACGATCTCACCCCTCCCACCGTGACCTGCGACAGCTGCCAGGCGTGGTGCTGCCGCCAGGAAGTGCTGCTGTTCGACGATGCCGGCGTGCCCGCCCGCTACATCGAGGAAGACTGGACCGGTACCCGCATGAGGCGCCTCGACGACGGCTGGTGCGCGGCCCTGGATCGCGAGCAGATGAATTGCAGCATCTACGAGGTGCGGCCCTGGGTCTGCCGGATCTTCGACATGGCCGGGCCGGAGTGTCTGGAGGAGCGGGAGGATATGAAAAGGGCGATGGAGAATGGCGATTTCTAGCGGTTCGCCTGAAAGTCTGGGCCGCCGGATGGTCCTATCGCGGCCCTGGGCCGCTCCTACAGGAAGAGGCACGCCGGTTTAACGTGATCTTGCGTGGCTGATGAAACTGAACGCCTGCTCGGACAGCCCCCTCTCCCCTCGGGAGAGGGTTGGGGTGAGGGCCTCCTCGCCACGAAGTCTCCAATGGAAAAGGCTACGCCGTTTTCCACGCTACGTGAGGTATCCCCACAGCGATAAGACAGTTGCTCCTACAGGCGCGGACGTTGCCGTAGGAGCGGCCAATGGCCGCGATCAGATATTCAGCGCAGCTTCTGCGGCTTGTAGGCGCAGTACCCTGGCCGCGGTCCGACCCTGGGGTGGTTGCGGCAGGTTTCCGGGCGCTGATCGTAAATGGTGCACAGCCGGGTCTTCGGGTGCAGATAGAGGCAGTCGTTGTTGGACAGCCGCACCAGGGTGAACAGCCCGGTCTTGGCGTTGAGGCGCTCGACGATGCCGTCCTTCTTCAGCCGCTTGGCGATGTCCTTGAGCGGCTCGCCCTTCTCGAACTCGTCCACCACGCCCATGCGGATCAGGTCGGACAGCCGCGCCTCCACCGGCAGGGTGCAGCAACTGGAGACGCAGTCCAGGCACATGGCCTTGTCGTAGCGGATCCAGGTTTCGGTGCGATCGAGATCGGCCCCGAGAATGCGCAGTATCTGGGCCATGGCTTACTCGGCGAAGGTGACCTGGCCATCGGCCAGGGAGGCGACACGGGCCAGGGACTCGACCCGATAGCCCTGGGCGTCGAGTTCGGCGCGACCGGCCTGGAAGGATTTCTCGATGACGATGCCCAGGCCCACGACCTGGGCGCCGGCCTGACCGATGATGGAGATCAGCGCCTTGGCCGCCTTACCGTTGGCGAGGAAGTCGTCGATGATCAGCACCCGATCGGCGGACGACAGATGCATGGTCGAGACGGCTATGGTGCTCTCCGTCTGCTTGGTAAAGGAATAGACACTGGCGACCAGTAGATTGTCCGTGAGCGTCAGCGACTGGTGCTTGCGGGCGAAGATCACCGGCACGCCCAGCTCCATTCCGGTCATCACCGCCGGGGCGATGCCCGAGGCTTCGATGGTCACGATCTTGGTGATGCCGGCGTCAGCGAAGCGTCGGGCGAACTCCTGGCCAATGGCTTGCATGAGGGCCGGATCGATCTGGTGATTGAGGAAGGCATCGACCTTGAGCACCTGCTCGGAGAGTACTTGGCCTTCGGTACGGATCTTGGCTTTGAGGCGGTCCACGCGGGCGGTCCTTTGACGGCAAAGCCCGGTCCTGGCAGGCCGGACCGGGTCGAGAGAAACGGGAAGGGCGGCGATTGTGCCCTATCCATCAAGAAAGTCGTTAGTTTGCCGACAAATCGTCCTATGGGCACCCGCAGCGGGCAGCCGGCGATGTTCAGCCGTAATGAACACAGGAGCGGTCGGTCATGGGTGTTTTACTGTCACCAGGGATTCGGGTGTTGAGCCGTTTCGGCTTCGCCCGCAAGTTCGCCGTGCTGTTCGTGCTGTTCCTGTTGCCCATGGGGATCAGCCTCTGGCTGTTGGGCGCGGATTTCCAGGCCAAGCTGGCGACCGTCAGCGGCGAGCGCAGCGGGGTCCGCCTGTTGCAGCGGCTGGATGCGCTGGAGGCGGGGATCATCGCCCAGCGCAATCTGACCGCGCGCTGGAAGGCCATCGACGTCGCGCGCGAACCGACGCCGGCCGTGCAGGCCGCCATCGCGGCCATGGAGAAACGCATCGCCAACCGCCAGGAGCGCCTGGCCGCGCTGCAACGACAGGTTGAGGCGGAAAGCCTGGGCGCCGGCGTGAGCGGGCGGATGGAGGCCCTGCAGCAGGCGCTGAAAGGCCTGGGGGTCGACGACCTGCGCAGTCTGGGCTGGTGGCCGGATGGCTACGACCGCCTGACCAATGCGCTGGTCGCCGTTCAGGCGCTGCGCGAAGAGATCGCTCTCAGCAGCGGCCTGATCCTCGATCCCTGGCTGGAGACCTATCTGCTGATGCAGATCGGCACGACGCAGTCGGTCGATCTGACCGAGCGCCTGGGCCGGTTGGGCAGCATCGGCCAGACCAGCGTGGTGGCGGGGCAATTCAGCCTGCAGAGCCGCCTGCAACTGCGCGACCTGCGCGCGCGCGTCGGTGACTCCCGCGACAGCCTGGTCAAGGTCGGCGCCCTGCTCAGCGACAAGCTACCTGCCGGCATGGCCAGCTGGAGAAGCGACTACCAGCAACTGCTGGGCCAGCTGGATGCCAGCCTCAAGCGCATCGATGAAGGCCTGTATGGCGCCGAGATCACCTTCAAGCCGGAGCAGTTCGAGGCGACCATCGACGGTGTCCTGCAGGGGCTGCAGACCTTCCGGCAGCAGACCCTGGGTAGCCTCGATAGCCGGTTGCAGTACTACGATGCCGAGGCGGTGCGCAATTTCAGCGTCATCGCCACCGGCTTTGGCCTGCTGCTGATCGTCACCTGCTACCTGCTGCTGTGCATGCAAGCAGCCATTCGCGGCAGTGCCCGCGGCATCACCACCCTGGCCGAAGGCCTGCGCGATGGCGATCTGACCCGCACCGCCCGGATCATCGGCCGCGACGAACTGGCCGACATCGGCCAGGCGCTGGATGTGGCCGTGGTCCAGCTGCGCAGCAGCCTGCGGTCGGTCGACCAGGAGAGTCGCCAGGTGGGCGTCGCCTCCGGGCAGTTGGGCCAGCAGGCCGAGTCGGCCCTGGGTGCAGTGGAGGCCCAGCGCCTGCAAATCACCCAGATCGCCACCGCGGCGACCGAATTGGCCGCTACGGCCCAGGGTGTGGCGGAGAGTTGCGAGCAGGCTGCCGGGCGCGCCGAGCAGATGCGCGAGATGGCCCAGGCCAGCCAGCACGACAGCCGGCACACCACCAGCAGCATCCAGCGGCTGAACCAGCGGCTGGGCGACACCGCCGAGGCCATGGCCCAGGTCAATGCCCAGGCCGGGCAGATTCAGCAGGTGGTGGACGTGATTCGCGGCATCGCCGAGCAGACCAACCTCTTGGCGCTCAACGCGGCCATCGAGGCGGCGCGGGCGGGCGATCAGGGGCGCGGCTTCGCGGTGGTGGCCGATGAGGTGCGCTCGCTGTCGCAACGCACCCAGGCCTCCACGGCGCAGATCGCCGGGACCGTCGGCAGCCTGAGCAGCACCGTGGCCCAGGCCGTGTCCCTGATGCAGGAGGCCTGTGGCCAGGCCGCCAGCGACGCCCAGTCGGTCACCGGCCTGGGGCGACGGCTGGAGGAAATCGCCGAATCGGTGCAGGGAGTGTCGGATACCCTGGTGCAGATCGCCACGGCGGCCGAGCAGCAGGCGGCTACTGCCGACGAGGTCAGCGGCAACATCCAGCAGATCGATGCCGCCGCCGCCGATCTGCTCGGCAACGCCCGCACCGTGCAGAACACGGCAGCCGGGCTGGCCGAGGGCAGCCGAACCCTGGTGGCCAACACCACGAAATTCCGTCTGAGCTGAAAGACGAAAGGGGCGCCCAGGCGCCCCTTTCAACCAAGATGTACGATCAGACCTTGGTATCGATCAGGGTCCCGAGGGTTTCCTGAGCGGTCTGCATGACCTTGCTGCCGGCCAGTGCCTGGTACTTGCCGACATCCAGATTGACCAGCTGGCTGGCCAGATCGGCCTCGCTGTTGGTGGTCGCACCCAGGGCTTGTTCCTGGTTGCGCGCGGTCTGGGAGGCGATGGCGGTGCCGGCCTTGTCGACCATACGGCTACCGTTCTGGAAGGCCTGCAGGCCGCCGTAGAGCGAGTTGCTTGATGTCACGTTCATGGACCAGGTCCTCGACGGTGATGTCAAAGGGCTATTGAACCATTTTTGACGCCAACTAACCACCGTTCTCTGTGACCACCTGTGTCCCGCTATTGCTGGATCGTCGCCCGGTTGCCCTGGCCACTCTGGCGCAGGCTAAGGCCGTTGCCCTCGCCCAGCTGGCTGACGGTGGCGTACTGGCCTGCGCCCTGCTGACCGACATCGATCCGGGTATCGCTGACCAAGGCAGCCTGGACGACGTGGCCATCGCCGAGCTGTTCGACGTCGAGTGCGACGTGGTCGCCGAGCCAGGAGACGCTCACCTCGTTGTCGTTACCCAGGGCGCTCAGCGTCAGGCGTGAGTCGTCGCCGCCGACCAGCCCCGGGCGGCGTTGCGATTGCCTTGTTGCTGCAGCTCGAGGCGATTGCCGTCGCCGGTCACGCTCGCCTGGACGGCATTGTCGTCGCCGAGCTGTCGTGCGCTGACGCTCTGGGGTCTTTCTTCGAGGCCGTTCTGCTGCACCGTCGCGCTGTTGCGATTGCCGATCTGGATCAGCTGGACGCCCTGCTGCCGCGAGCCCTGGCGGACTCCGGCGTAGTTGTCGTCGCCCCGCTGCTCGACCACGGCGCGGTTGCCGCCGCCGCCTTGCAACAGATCGATCTCGTTGCGCGCGCCCAGGCTCAGCACGTCCTGAACATGGTCGTCGCCGACCTGCCCGAGCCGCGAGCGACTACCGCTGTCGCGGCCGTCCTGGAACAGATTCAGCTGGTTGCGCGCGCCGTACTGCTCGATGGCCATACGTTGGTCGTCGCCACCCTGGCGCACCAGGGCTTCGTTCTGCAGGCCGTTCTGGACGATCTCCACCCCATTGTGCAGGCCGTGGCCCTGATAGACGTAGGCATGGCTCTGGCTGGCCTCGCGCTGGTCGATGGCGACCTCGCGCGCGCCACCGGCGGCCTGGGTGACGTTGGTGAAATTGCCGACGCCGCCCTGCTCGACGCGAGTGCGGTCCGCCTGGGACTCGCGCTGGGTGAGATAGGCCTGGCTGGCGCGCCCGCTCTGGACCACCTCCAGGGTGCCCTGGCGGGTGCCGGCTTCCTGGGTCAGGACGGCGCCGAGGCGTTCGCCGCGCTGCTCCACGAGGGTCTGGTTGTCCAGCGCCCAGGCATGGCTGGTCAGGCCGAGCAGGCCCAGGCAGGTGAGGAGTTTGGGGATGGGCACCATGGTTATCCGGCAACGACAGACAAGGCAGTCTGCCGCCGCCCTGGCCGAGCGGCCATCGCCCGAAAGACTGATATCAACCGGGCAGGTGCAGGTGCGCGGCGACCGCGGCGGGGGTGGCCTGGGCCAGGTGCGGCACGGTGCCCAGGCAGGGCGCCGGTAGGCGCTCGTGCAGGGTGGCGAGGTTGTCGTCCAGGCGCAGGGTGGCCGGCGCCACCAGGTTGGCCACCCAGCCGGCCAGCGGCAGGCCGTCGGCGCGGATGGCCTCGGCGCTGAGCAGGGCGTGGTTGATGCACCCCAGGCGTACTCCCACCACCAGGATCACTGGCAGGTCCAGTGCGCGGGCGAGATCGGACAGCGATTCGCGCCCGGCCAGGGGCACGCGCCAGCCGCCGGCGCCTTCCACCAGGCTGAAGTCGGCCTGCAGCGCCAGGATCCGCCGCACCGGCGCGGCCAGGGTGGCGACGCTGAGGTCGATTCCCGCCTCGCGCGCCGCCAGGTGCGGGGCGATGGCGGGTTCCAGGGCGATGGGGTTGATGTCGGCGTAGGTGAGCGGCAGCGAGGTCTCGCCGAGCAGGGCCAGGGCGTCGCCGTTGCGCAGGCCCTCGGCGGTGCGTTCGCAACCGGAGGCCACCGGCTTGATCCCGGCGGTACTGAGGCCTTGCAGACGCGCCCGGTGCAGCAGGCCGGCGGCGATGGTGGTCTTGCCGATCTCGGTGTCGGTACCGGTGACGAAGTAGGAGTGCATGGCGGTCATTCCTTGCGCAGCAGGACGTGGATCACCTGGTAGGTGGCGGGCAGGCCGGCGGGTTGCCGCAGGCTTTCGTAAGCCTGGGTGAAGGCCGCCAGGCGCTGGCGACCGGTGAGGCCCTGGGGACGTCCCTGGTTGAGGTTGTGGGCACCGATGGCCTTGAGGTGCTGGGTGAGGGCGCGCAGGTCCGGGAAATGCAGCCGCTCGGGTTCGACCTCCAGGGCCAGCGTCGCCAGGCCGCTGGCCGCGGCGGCCTCGGCGTAGGCGACCTGACGACGGAAGCGATTGACGTGCACCTGGGCGTCCACCTGGGCCCAGCTCTGGCGCAGCTCGTCGAGGGTGCCCTCGACCAGGCTGCTGAAGGCCAGCACCCCGCCCGGTCGCAGGCTGCGTCGGGCCTCGGCGAGCACGGTGGGCAGGTCCGGGCACCACTGCAGCGCCAGACTGGAGAGGATGAGGTCGCAGCAGGCGTCGCGCAGCGGCAGGCGCTCGGCGTCGGCGGTCAGGTAGTGCCGGGCGCCGGCGCCCAGCGCTCGGGCGTGGCGGAGCATGCCGGGTGCCAGGTCCAGGGCCAGGCCCTCGGCCTGCGGATGACTGCGGGCCAGGGCGCGGCTGCAATAGCCGGTACCGCTGCCCAGGTCCAGCCAGCGCTGAGGTTGCAGGTTCGGTAGCCGGGCGAGGAGGCGATCGGCGACCCGGCGTTGCAGCAGGGCGGCGCCGTCGTAGTGTTCGGCGGCGCGGGAAAAGGACAGCGCCACCTGGCGCTTGTCGGGCAATACGTCAGCCATCGCGTCCTGCATAGATGAATTCACGGATACGGGTGGCCACCTCGTCCGGGCGCTCCAGGGGCAGGCCATGGCTGGCGTGCTCCAGCACCTCGATCTGGGCAGCGGGCAAGTCGTCGCGCAGCGCCTGGGCGGCGCTGGCCGGGACCAGGGCGTCGTGGGCGCCGAACAGAAGCAGCTGGGGGCCATTGAAGGCCTGCAGGGCAGCGCGGGTGTCCAGGCGCGCCAGCAGCTCCAGGCCGGCGAGGACCACCTCGGGCTCGACCTCGGGCAGGGTCACCTGCAACTGGCGGGCGAGGGTACGGCTGTCGCGGGCGCCCTGGGCCACCAGCAGGGTGAAGCGCCTGAGGGTCTGGTCGGCATCCAGCGAGCAGGCTTCGAAGAAGTCGGTGAAGACGCTGCGCGCCATGGCGGTCTGCCAGCCGGCCCGGGCGACGAAGCAGGCATTGCTGGCCAGGGTGATCAGGCCGTGCACGCCTTCCGGGCGGCGCAGGGTGAATTCGCTGGCGAGCATGCCGCCCAGCGACCAGCCGGCCAGCCAGACGCCGTCGGCGATGCGGGCTTCCAGGTCGGTGAACCAGGCCTGGGTGTCGGTCAGGGTCGGCAGCGGCTCGATCAGCACGTCGAGGAAGGGGGCCTGCTCGACGAGTTCGTCACGCAGGGGCTCCAGCGGGGCACTGCCCAGGCCCCAGCCGGGCAGCAAGATCAGGGTATCGCGCATCGGTCGGTCACTTATCCGCGTCGGGCGGTAATTCGGCCATGGCCTGGGCCAGAGCGTCGAGCAAGAGGTCCACGTGCGCTTCGCGATGGGCCGCCGTCAGGGTCACCCGCAGGCGGGCGCTGCCGGCCGGTACGGTGGGCGGTCGGATGGCGGTGACCAGAATCCCGCGCCGACGCAGGGCGGCGGAGAGTGCGAGGGCGCGCGCGCTGTCGCCGACCAGGATCGGCTGGATCGGCGTGGCGCTGAGCATAAGGTCCAGGCCGAGGGCCGTCGCGCCCGTGCGGAATCTCTGGATCAAAGTGTGCAGGAGCTCACGGCGCCAGCCCTCTTCGCGGACGAGCTGCAGGGCGGCGAGGGTGGCGCAGGCCACCGCCGGCGGCTGGCTGGTGGTGTAGATGTAGGGCCGGGCGAACTGGATCAGCGTCTCGATCAGCTCCTCGCTGCCGGCGACGAAGGCCCCGGCGGTGCCGCAGGCCTTGCCCAGGGTACCGACCAGCACGGGGACCTGGCACTGGTCCAGGCCGAAGTGCTCGACGATGCCGCCGCCGGTGGCGCCCAGGGTGCCGATGCCGTGGGCGTCGTCCACCAGGGTCCAGGCGCCGTGGCGCTGGGCGACCTGGCAGAGTTCCGGCAAATCGGCGAGGTCGCCGTCCATGCTGAAGACGCCGTCGGTGACCACCAGGGTGTCGCCCTCGGCCTTGGCCAGGCGCGCGGCGAGGCTGGCGGGGTCGTTGTGCAGGTAGCGGGCGAAGCGCGCGCCGCTGAGCAGGCCGGCGTCGAGCAGGGAGGCGTGGTTGAGGCGGTCTTCCAGCACCGTATCGCCACGCCCGACCAGGGCGGTGACCGCCGCCAGGTTGGCCATGTAGCCGGTGGAGAACAGCAGGGCACGCGGCCGCCCGGTGAGTTCGGCCAGGGCTTCTTCGACCGCGTGATGCGGACCGCTGTGGCCGATCACCAGGTGCGAGGCGCCGCCGCCCACGCCCCAGCGCTCGGCGCCCGCGCGCAGGGCGGCGATCACCTGGGGGTGATTGGCCAGGCCCAGGTAGTCGTTGCTGCAGAAGGCCAGCAGGGTTTCGCCATCCACCACCACCTCGGGGCCCTGGGGCGCTTCCAGCAGCGGGCGGCGCCGATAGAGGTGCTCGGCGTGACGCTGGGCCAGGCGGGCGGCGAGGTCGAAGGCCATGGGGTGGTATCTCAGTGGTTCTTAGAGCCCCTCACCCCAGCCCTCTCCCGAGGGGAGAGGGGGAGGTCTGGAGCGCGGGTTGGCTGAAGGGTGTTCCCTCACCCCGGCCCTCTCCCTGGGGGAGGGGGGAAAGAACGGGGGACAGTCAGGCGGTGGCGGCGTCGTAGAAGAGTTCGCCGTTGCGCTGTTCCACCAGGGCCTGCTCGATGGCGGCCTGGTGCACCTCGTCAGCGTGCTCCTCACGGGCTTCGGGCTGGATGCCGAGGCGGGCGAACAGCTGCATGTCCTTGTCGGCCTGGGGGTTGCCGGTGGTCAGCAGCTTCTCGCCATAGAAGATGGAGTTGGCGCCGGCCAGGAAGGCCAGGGACTGCATCTGCTCGTTCATCTGCTCGCGACCGGCGGACAGGCGCACATGGGACTTGGGCATGAGGATGCGCGCCACGGCCAGGGTGCGGATGAAGTCGAAGGGGTCGACGTCCTTCTCTTCGGCCAGCGGTGTGCCCTGGACCTTGACCAGCATGTTGATCGGCACCGACTCGGGATGCTCGGGCAGGTTGGCCAGCTGGATCAAGAGGCCGGCGCGGTCGTCCACCGACTCGCCCATGCCGAGGATACCGCCGGAGCAGATCTTCATCCCGGCTTCGCGGACGTAGGCCAGGGTCTGCAGACGCTCGCCGTAGGTGCGGGTGGTGATGATGTTGCCGTAGAACTCCGGCGAGGTGTCCAGGTTGTGGTTGTAGTAGTCGAGGCCGGCGTCGGCCAGGGCGCGGGTCTGCTCCTGGTCCAGGCGACCGAGGGTCATGCAGGTCTCCAGGCCGAGGGCCTTCACGCCCTGCACCATCTGCAGGACATAGGGCATGTCCTTGGCGGAAGGATGCTTCCAGGCGGCGCCCATGCAGAAACGGGTGGAGCCGATGGCCTTGGCCTCGGCGGCCGCCTCCAGCACCTTCTGCACCTCCATCAGCTTTTCCTTTTCCAGGCCGGTGTTGTAGTGGCCGGACTGGGGGCAGTACTTGCAATCTTCCGGGCAGGCGCCGGTCTTGATCGACAGCAGGGTGGAGACCTGTACGCGATTGGGATCGAAGTGCTGGCGATGCACGCCCTGGGCCTGGAACAGCAGGTCGTTGAAGGGCTGCTGGAACAGGGCGCGGACTTCGGCGAGAGTCCAGTCGTGACGCAGGGCGGTAGCGCTCATGGGAGATCCTCGATGCATTGGACGGCCGGGTGCCGGAGCGGGGCCGCTGAATGCGGTCGACCTTAGCTGAAGTCTTGGTCGACTACTGCTCATAAAATGATCAATTGCCGGATTCTTTGCAGGGAGATTGGCGAGGTGTGGTGCGGATCGGGTTCTTTGGCCGCGCCAAGTTCGGGACGGGTAAGGCGTAGGCTGGAGGCCAATCGGGGCCATGGGCCGCTCCTACAGGGTGTGATGCTTCTGTAGGAGCAACTGTCTTATCGCCTGAGCCACCGGAGACGAACATCCGCTCGAAGCGCCCCCCTCTCCCTTTGGGAGAGGGCTGGGGTGAGGGAACACCCAGTTTCGCACTCCCCGTGGAAAAGGCTGCGCCGTTTTCCACGCTACGGCGATGACCGCGGCCGCCGATGCGGTCGCTCCTACAGACACCGATTCAGCCTGTAGGAGCGGCCCATGGCCGCGATAAGGCAAGCAGACCGTTGCTCCTACAGGTCGCCGATGCCTGCGATAGCCTAACCCTGTGTCAGAGCATCCGCTCCAGCCCCACCGCCTTGACCACCCAGGCGTTGAAGCGGCGCCAGGCGCTGCCGGGCTCATGGTGCAGCACCCGGGGTTGGCCGTCGCGTTCGCTGACCCACTCCAGGCGTACCCGCCCCTGGTCCTCGACGCGCTCGACCGCGTAGGACACGCTGGGGGCCATGCCCTGCAGCATCAGTTGGCGCAGGTGGCCGGTGAGTGCCGGGCTGTCCACCAGGATGCCGACCTCGGTGTTCCACAGTACCGAGCGCGGATCGAAATTGAAGGAGCCGATGAAGGACCAGCGCCCGTCGATGGCCATGGCCTTGCTGTGCAGGCTGGATTCGGACTCGCCGAAGCTGTAGGGCAGGGCGGATCTCTTCTGGTCCGGGCGGGCGCGCAGCTCATAGAGCTTCACGCCCTGTGCCAGCAGGGCGGCGCGATAGGGCGCGTAGCCGGCGTGTACCGCGGGGACGTCGGTGGCTTCCAGGGCGTTGGTCAGCACCCGGACATCGACCCCTCGGGCGGCCAGGCCACCCAGGTAGGCGACTCCCTGGTCCATGGGCACGAAATAGGAGGACACCAGCAGGAGTTCGTGCCGGGCGCCGTCCAGGGTCGGTTGCAGCTGGCGGGTGAGCAGCAGCTGCCAGTCCGGTTCGTCATCGGCCAAGACCTTGCGCGGCGCATCCCAGAGCGCCTGCGCCTGGGCCCAGGTCAGCTCCTGCAGCCAGCCATCGAGCTGGGGCGCGGTGGCGTAGCGACGCAGGCGGTTGTAGAGCGCGAGGTCACGGGTGCGCTCGCTGTCGAGATAGGCGTGCAGGCGCTCGCGCAGCCGCACCAGGGCGCCGGCCGAAGGGACGAACCAGCGCAGTCGGCGGGCCGGCTGGCTCAGGGGGCTGTTCCAGTACTGGTCGAAGCTGGTGCCCAGCTGGCGCGCCACCGGGCCGGCGGCGAGCAGGTCGAGGTCGGTGAAGTTCATCTCCGGGCGAGCGTCGAAGTATTCGTCGCCCAGGTTGCGGCCGCCGACGATGGCCACACTGTCGTCGGCCAGCCACAGCTTGTTGTGCATCCGGCGGTGCTGGTGGTTGAGATCCACCAGCCGGCCCAGGGCCCGGGTCGGGCCGGTGCTGCGGCCCAGGTGCAGCGGATTGAAGACGCGGATCTGCACATTGGGATGGGCCGCCAGCACGGCTATCTGGTAGTCGTTGCCGTCGCTGCTGGTGTCGTCGATGAGGAAGCGGATGCGCACGCCGCGATCCGCCGCCTTGAGCAATTCGTTGACCAGCAGGCGGGTGGTCAGGCCGTCGTGGACGATGTAGTACTGGATGTCCAGGCTGCGCTGGGCCTTGCGGATCAGCTCGGCGCGGGCGGTGAAGGCATCGGTGCTGGTTTCCAGCAGGCGCAGGCCAGACAGACCCGGGTGGGCGGCGCCGGCCGCGCGCACCTGGCGGTCCAGGGCGGTGCCGGTGGCGGGCAGGACCTGGGAGGCGTGGCGCGGGATGGGCGTGGCGCAACCGGCCAGCAGCGCCAGCAGCAGGGGGACGAGCAGACGGATCACAGCGCGTCCTTGAGGCGATACCAGAGCATGCCCAGGGCCAGTAGCGGCGAGCGCAGGTGGCGCCCACCGGGGAAGCGCGCATGGGGTACCTGGGCGAAGAGGTCGAAACCGGCCGACTGGGCCAGGATCGCCTCCGCCAGCAGGTGACCGGCCAGGTGGGTGGCGTTGACCCCATGACCCGCATAGGCCTGGGCATGGAAGACGTTGGGGTGCTCGCGCAACCGGCCGATCTGCGGCAGGCGGTTGGCACCGATGCCGATCATGCCGCCCCAGGCGTAGTCCACCCGCACATCCGCCAACTCGGGGAAGACCTCCAGCATCTTGGGTCTCATGTAGCCGGCGATGTCCCTGGGATCGCGTCCGGAATAGTGGCAGGCACCGCCGAACAGCAGGCGGCGGTCGGCGGAGAGGCGGAAATAGTCCACCGCCACGTTCTGGTCGCAGACCGCGCGATTACCTGGCAGCAGGCGAGTGGCGCGCTCGACGGACAGCGGCTCGGTGGCGATCACATAGCTGCCGGCCGGCAGGACCTGGGCGGAGAGATCTGGCTGGAGGTCATCGATATAGGCGTTGCAGCAGAGCACCAGGGTGTCGGCGCCCACCCGGCCACGAGCGGTATGCACCCGCACCCTGGGGCCGTATTCCAGGCGGATGACCTGGCTGTCCTCGAAGAGCTGCACGCCCAGCGCCCGGGCCGCGGCGGCTTCGCCGAGGGCCAGGTTGAGTGGATGCAGGTGGCCGGAGCCCTGGTCCACCAGGGCGCCCTGGTAGCGGTCGGAGCCGACCACCTCGGCCAGCTGGGCCTTGGGCACCAGGCGCAGCGGATGGGGATAGCCCAGGGCCTGCAGCGCGGCATGCTCTTCCTGCAGGTGCTGCCAGTGGCGCGGCTTGTTGGCCAGGTCGGCGAAGCCCCAGGTGAGGTCGCAGTCGATACCGTGCCGGGCGATGCGCTGGCGCACCAGGTCCACCGCCTCGAAGCCCAGCCGCTTGAGTTCGCGCACACCTTCGGCGCCTACCTCCGGTTCGAACTGCTCGACGTCATGGCCGACGCCGCGGATCAGTTGGCCGCCATTGCGGCCGCTGGCGCCCCAGCCGATGCGCCGGGCCTCCAGCAGCACCACCCGCGCGCCGCGCTCGGCCAGTTCCAGGGCGGTATTGAGCCCGGAAAAGCCACCGCCGACCACGCAGACATCTGCCTGGACCTCGCCCTCCAGGTGCGAAAAGCTAAGCGTCTGGTTGACGGTGGCGGCGTAGTAGGAGGGGGCATGGGCGGACATGGGCGGCTTCACTTCGGGCGATGCGGGACCCTACCGCGTCGGACGCACGGCGAAAAGCCTCAATCCGGCACCGGCAGGCTCAGGGTCTCCTTGATCTCCTCCATCACGATATAGCTCTTGGATTCGCGCACGTGAGGGAGCTTGAGCAGGATGTCGCCGAGCAGCTTGCGGTAGGAGGCCATCTCGGAGATCCGTGCCTTGACCAGGTAGTCGAACTCGCCGGAGACCAGGTGGCATTCCAGCACCTGGGGCAGCTTGAGCACGGCGCGGCGGAATTCCTCGAAGGTGTCGCCGGACTTGTAGTCCAGGCTCAGTTCGACGAACACCAGCAGACCGGCCTTGAGGTGCTGCGGATTCAGGCGCGCGTTGTAGCCCTGGATGATGCCTTCGCGCTCCAGCCGGCGGACGCGCTCGGTGCAGGGGGTGGTGGACAGGCCCACCCGCTCGCCCAGCTCGGTGAAGGAAATGCGCCCGTCTTCCTGGAGGATGCGCAGGATGTTGCGGTCGATCTTGTCCAGCTCGCGCCTGGCCTGGTGATGGGTACGCATCGCGGGGTCTCTGCCAAAGGGGTCTTTACCGGAAAATTACTCCGAATATAGGCAATTCTTCAGTGATTAGCACTGCACGCGGCTTTCTATACTTGCCGTATCTGCCTTCATTCCGACGAAAGCCGGCGAAATCCTCTCGCCGGCCAGGAGCTAGCGATGCGTGTACTGGTTTTGGGTAGCGGCGTCATCGGCACGACCAGCGCCTACTATCTGGCCCGCCAGGGTTTCGAGGTGGTCGTGGTCGATCGCCAGGCCGGTCCCGCCCTGGAGACCAGCCATGCCAACGCCGGCCAGGTCTCCCCCGGCTATGCCTCGCCCTGGGCTGCGCCCGGCGTGCCGCTCAAGGCGCTCAAGTGGCTGTTCCAGAAGCATGCGCCCCTGGCCATCCGCCTGACCGGCGATGCCAACCAGTACCTGTGGATGGCGCAGATGCTGCGCAACTGCACTGCGGCCCGCTATGCGGTGAACAAGGAGCGCATGGTGCGGCTGTCCGAGTACAGCCGCGATTGCCTCGACGAACTGCGCCAGGAGACCGGCATCGCCTACGAAGGTCGCCAGCTGGGCACCACCCAGGTGTTCCGCACCCAGCAGCAGGTGGATGCGGCGGCCAAGGACATCGCCGTCCTGGAGCGCTCCGGCGTGCCCTTCGAGCTGCTCGACCGCGATGGCGTGGCCCGGGTCGAACCGGCGCTGGCGGCGGTCAAGCACAAGCTGGCCGGCGGCCTGCGCCTGCCCAACGACCAGACCGGCGACTGCTTCCTGTTCACCAACCGCCTGGCCGAGGAAGCCCGCCGCCTGGGCGTGGAATTCCGCTTCGGCGCCCAGATCGAGCAACTCAGTGCCAGTGGCGACCGTATCGACGGCGTGAAGGTCGACGGCGAGCTGCTCACCGCCGACCACTACGTCCTGGCCCTGGGGAGCTACTCGCCGCGCCTGCTGGCGCCCCTGGGCATTCGAGCGCCGGTCTATCCGCTCAAGGGCTATTCGCTGACGGTGCCCATCGTCGATGCCGCCATGGCGCCGACCTCGACCATCCTCGACGAGACCTACAAGGTCGCCATCACCCGCTTCGACGACCGCATTCGCGTCGGCGGCATGGCCGAGATCTGCGGCTTCGACCTGGGCCTGGACCCGCGTCGCCGCGCGACCCTGGAAATGATCACCGGGGATCTCTATCCTCGCGGCGGTGACCTCGCCCGGGCCAGTTTCTGGACCGGCTTGCGACCCACCACCCCGGACGGGACCCCCATCGTCGGCGCCACCCGCTATCGCAACCTGTTCCTCAATACCGGGCACGGGACGCTGGGCTGGACCATGGCCTGCGGTTCCGGTCGCCTGCTGGCCGATCTGATCGCCCGCAAGCAGCCGCAGATCAGCGCCGAGGGTCTCGACATCTCCCGTTATCATGCTACCCAGGAGTCCCCGCGCAATGCCCGTACAGCGTCTGCACACTGATCGCCGCCTAAGCGAGATCAACATCCACAACGGTACCGTCTACCTGGCCGGCCAGTTGGCCGATGACTTTTCCGGCGACATCTACCAGCAGACCCGCGAGACCCTGGCCAACGTCGACAAATTCCTCGCCGAGGCCGGCAGCGACAAGCAGCACATCCTGGTGGTGACCATCTTCCTGCGCGACATCGCCCTGCACTTCGAAGGCATGAATCGCGCCTGGGACGAGTGGGTCGCCCAGGGTGCCACTCCGGGGCGCACCACGGTGGAAGCCAAGCTGGCCAAGCCGGACATCCTGGTGGAGATGAACGTCATCGCCGCCGTCAAGGCGTAGCGTCTTTATCCCCTCTCCCTCCGGGAGAGGGCTAGGGTGAGGGTGTTTCAACGCCCCCCAGACTTTCCCTCTCTGCCGAGACCTCCCATGCGTCCCGCCCGCGCCGTCATCGACCTCGCCGCCCTGCGCCAGAACTATCGCCTGGCCCGTGAACTCTCCGATGCCCGCGCCCTGGCGGTGATCAAGGCCGATGCCTATGGCCATGGCGCGGTAACAGTGGCCAGTGCCCTGGCCAACGAGGCCGACGGCTTCGCTGTGGCCTGCATCGAGGAGGCCGTGGAACTGCGCGCCGCCGGGATCCGCGCGCCCATCCTGCTGCTGGAAGGCTTCTTCGCCGCCGACGAGCTGCCCTTGATCGCCGAGCACGATCTCTGGACGGTGATCCATGCCGACTGGCAACTCGACGCCCTGGAGCGGACCGCCCTGGCGCGGCCGCTGCAAGTCTGGCTCAAGCTGGATTCCGGCATGCACCGGGTCGGCTTCTTCCCCCAGGACTATGCCGCCGCCTACCAGCGCCTGTTGGCCAGCGGCAAGGTCAGCGGCATCGTCAAGATGACCCACTTCGCCCGCGCCGACGAGCCGGACAGCCCGGCCACCGCGCAGCAGATCGCCACCTTTGGCGCCGCCACCGAAGGCCTGCCCGGCCCCACCAGCCTGCGCAACTCGCCGGCCACCCTGGGCTGGCCCCAAGCGGCCGGTGATTGGGTGCGGCCGGGGCTGATGCTCTATGGCGTCTCGCCCTTCACCACGCCCCAGGCCGTCGCCGAGCGGTTGCAGCCGGTGATGACCCTGACCTCCCGGTTGATCGCCGTGCGCGAACTGCCAGCCGGCGAGCCGGTGGGTTATGGCGCGCGCTTCGTCACCTCGGGGCCGACGCGGGTCGGCGTGGTCGCCCTGGGCTATGCCGACGGCTATCCACGCCACGCGCCCAACGGCACCCCGGTGGCCATCGACGGCCGTCCCGGCCAGCTGATCGGTCGTGTCTCCATGGACATGCTCACCGTCGACCTGACCGACCATCCCCAGGCGGGGGTGGGCAGCGAGGTGGAGTTCTGGGGCCGGCAGGTGTCGGTGGCAGAGCTGGCCGAGCGCTGCGACACCATTCCCTACCAGCTGCTGTGCAACCTCAAGCGGGTACCACGCAGCTACAGCGACTGAGCCTCTGTCGGCGGGGGCGCACGACGCTTTGTCCGTAGCCGCGTCGTGCGTGTTGTAAATCTCGAACAGCGTTGCCATGATGCCGAACACCGTGCCGTGGCACGCCTTCAGCGCGTGGCCTGGCCACGTCTCACCCGCCTGCTCGAGGAGTCTTTCCCACCTTGGACGTCGGTGCCCGCCTGCAAACCATCCGCACCCTCAAGGGCCTGTCCCAGCGCGAGCTCGCCAAGCGTGCCGGAGTGACCAACAGCACCATCTCGATGATCGAGAAGAACAGCGTCAGCCCTTCCATCAGCTCCCTGAAGAAGGTGCTGGCCGGCATCCCCATGTCCCTGGTCGAGTTCTTCTCCCTGGACCTGGAACAGGACGCGCCGACCCAGGTGGTCTATCGCGCGGACGAACTCATCGACATCGCCAGCGGCGCCCAGACCGTGCGCATGCGCCTGGTCGGCCGTGCCCATCCCAGCCGCGCCCTGGCCTTTCTCGACGAGACCTATCCACCGGGCGCCGACACCGGCGAAGAGATGTACGCCCACGAAGGCGAGGAAGCCGGCCTGGTGGTGGAGGGTCGTCTGGAGCTGACCGTGGGCGGCGAGGTGCATATCCTCGAACCCGGCGACAGCTACTACTTCGAAAGCAGCCGCCCGCATCGCTTCCGCAATCCCTTCGAGGCCCCCGCCCGGCTGATCAGCGCGACCACGCCGGCGAATTTCTGAGTATCGTTTTGCAGGGAACATCCACGTAGAGGCCGGTGCCCATGGTAGCCCTCACCACCAAGTCTCCAGTGGAAGAGGCTGCGCCGTTTTCCACGCTACGACCTGGTTTAGTAGGAGCAACTGTCTTATCGCCTGAGTCACTGAAGACGAGCGTCCGCTCCTAGCGCCCCCTCTCCCTTCGGAAGAGGGCTCGGGTGAGGGAATCCTTCGCGGCGAACTCACCCGTGGAAAAGGCTGCGCCGTTTTCCACACTACGACCTGCAGGAGCGGCCCATGGCCGCGATAGGATGGCGTCGAGGGGGCACAATCGCGGCCATGGGCCGCTCCTACAAGGTAGTTCCCCATAACGCCCCTTCATCGATCCCCAGCACCTGCAACTCCGCCCGGCGCAGCGGCTCGTCCTGGGTGAGGAAGAACTCGTCCAGTTGCGGTGGGGCCACGCCGCTGGCCAGCAGCAGGGCGTGGGCCTGGCCCCGGTGATGCAGCTGGTGCACGAAGAGATGTTGGAGCGTGCGCAGCCGCTGTTCCCGTACCGGGCCGGTGGCGCGGGGCAGGGTGATGAGCTGGGTCAGCTGCTCGGCATCGAGGGTGCGGCACAGGGCGATCAGGCGCTGGTCGCTGGCGGCCTGGGCTGCCGTCAGCGTGGCCAGGTCCGGCCAGTCTTCATCGCGATAGGCACGCGGCTGATCCTGTAGGGCATCAAGATAGAAGCGGTCGACATCCAGCAGGTGGGCGAGCAGGGCCCAGAGCGAGCCGAAGAAGGCCGCCGGTTGGGCCGCATGCAGGGCCGCGGCCGGCAGTGTGGCGCAGGCGGTGAGCAGGCGGTGATTGGACCAGCGATTGTTGCAGGCCTGGGCCAGCAGCAGGGTGGTGGTCATGGACGAGTCCTCGGCAAGGCGCGCGGACATCTACTGTAACCTGCCGCCGTGTGCCGGAGGTCGCAGCCTGGGCGCCCTCGGCATTGAGGCCCTGGCAGCGCTTTGCCATGCTCGCGCCCTGGATCTCTCTCCGGCAAGGAAGTGCACGATGCGACAGGGTTCGCGAGGGTACGGCCTGGGACTGGCGTTGGCATTGCTCTTGGCTGGCACGACGCTGGCCGCCGAGTCCGTGACCCTGCCAGCGCTAGGCTACATCCCGCTCGGTGTGGTGGGACACGACAACAACGCCGCCTACCCCGATGCCGAGATGGAAAGGCGGCTGCAACTGCTCGACCGCTACAACCTGCGCAGCTATCGCTCCGGCGAGTTCCTGCTGCTGGACCTGCCGCGTATGGATCGGCTGGTCGCCCTGGCCCGGCAATACCACATCACCCTGCGGCCGGTGATCACCCAGCAACTGACCCAGGCCCAGGCCTATGCCCTGGCCAAGCGCTACGCCGGCGACATCAAGATCTGGGAAATCGGCAACGAGCAGGATCATTCGCGGATCGGCACCGGCATCCGCATCAGTCGCCTAGTGGACATCTACCGTGGCATCCGCCGCGCCTCCGACGAACTGGGCGCGAATTTGCAGACCACCATCAACGTCATGGCCTGCAATCCCTACGACACCGGCCCCAAGGCGCGCTGCCCCGGCGAGCGGTCGGGCTCCCTGTGGTTTCTCGAGCAGGCCAGGGCCGCCGGCTTCGATTTCGACTACATCAGCTTCCACTACTACCCGCATTACCATGACCGCGGGCGCTGGATGGATCTCTACCTGGGCCAGATGCGTGCCATGGCGGAGAAGTACCGCACCCAGGTGTTCTTCAACGAAGCCAACTGCGGCGAGATCTACAACGGCGCGACCGACGGCGGCCGGCCGGGCGATCGCGGCTGCTACGACAGCCTCGAACAGCTGCTGTCCGAACTCAACGGCCGTTACCGCGACGTCGTACGCGAGATCAATATCTACGAACTGCTCGACGAGCCCACCCATCCGGTGCCCCACGAGCGGCACTTCGGACTGCTGTACGACCTGGAGCGACCGAAGGCGGTGATGGCGCTGGTTCGTCGTTATGCCGGTTCGCCCTAGTGTGGTGTTTCAGAAGTTATCTAGACAATTTTGGTGGCGCTTTTTGCCCCTGAGCGGCGTTGCCGCTCAGTCGGAGCGCCGAACCGAACCAAATCACTCGCCAATTCTTGCGCGAACTTCAGAAACACCATACTGGGCGTCAGAAAGCGGACAAGTCTGACTTTTCACTGTGGCTGGACCATTGGCTGACCGCCCAGTCACCGATCAACGGTAGCGAAGGTGCCATCATCAGCGCCGTACATCTGGAAAAGCGTCACGTTCACTGCGCTTTGTGATGGCACCGGTTTTTCTTGGTCCAGCGCTTGCACTAGTCTCCGCGGGTGCCGGGCAAACGATCTTCCCTGGCAGTTTTCCTGCTGTACCGAGGTGGGATGCACGGATCGAATCGCGCACCTCGGGCCTATCTGGTTCCGCTTCAATGACTATCCTTCGTTCTATCTCGCGTCGCCTGCCGCGTCAGGCGCTGCTGCTCCCTGCTTTGCTCGCTACCGCTTCGCTCGCCACCTCGGCCCAGGCCGTCGACCTGGTCGGCCTCAACTTCTCCGGCGCCACCTTCGCCGCCCAAATACTGCCCGGTGTCAACGACCGCAACTTCATCTTCCCGGCCGAAAGCCATTTCCAGCAGTGGAGCGCCAAGGGCGTGAAGCTGGTGCGCTTCCCCATCCTCTGGGAGCGTCTGCAACCGTCCATGGGGGTCAACCTCGACCCGACCTACGCCGGCCTGATCGATCGTACCCTGGGCTACGCCCAGAGGTACGGCGTCAAGGTCATCCTCGATCTGCACAACTACGCCCGCTACCAGGGCAAGGTCATCGGTGCGGGCGACGTGCCCTACGAGGCCTTCCAGAACCTCATGACCCGGGTCGCCCAGCGCTGGAGCACTCATCCGGCGCTCTATGGCTACGACATCATGAACGAGCCCCACGACGCCGTGAGCAACTGGCCGACCGCTGCCCAGTACGGCATCAACGGCGTGCGCGTGGCCGACTCCACCCACCCGATCTTCATCGAGGGCAACGGCTGGGCCGACACCACTCGCTGGCCGCAGTGGAACGACGCCCTGCGCGGGCTGACGGACCCCGCCAACAACCTGGTCTTCATGGCCCAGGCCTTCTTCGACACCAATCTGAACGTCGCGACCCTGACACCCAGCTATGGCGTCGAGCGCCTCAAGCCCTTCGTCTCCTGGCTCAAGGCCAACAACAAGCGCGGTTTCATCGGTGGCTTCGGCGTGCCTGACACGGATGCGCGCTGGTTGCCCATTCTCGACAACATGCTGGCCTACCTGAAGCAGAACTGCATCCCCGCCACCTACTGGGCCGCCGGCCCCGGCTGGGCGAACTACAACCAGGCGGTCGAGCCGATCAATGGCAAGGACCGGCCACAGTGGGCGGTGCTCGCCAAGTACCTCGACAAGGACAGCTGCAGCGGCATCGGCCCCCAGGTGACGCCAACCGCCGCCACGCCAAACGCCACCACGCCGGTCAAGACCGAGATTGCCACCGGCGGGGCGACGACGGGTAACACCGGCGCAACCGGAACCGCCGGCACTGCGGGCGGGACCACCGGTGCCACCACGGGCGCCGTACCGGTTGCGGGTACGGGCACCACCACCGGTACCACTGCAGGTGCCGGTGTGAGCACGGGGACGGGTACCACCACCGGCACGACCGGGACTGCCGCCAATGCCGCGACCTCGTCCAGGCTGACGACCGTGCAGCAGCTTTACCTGGCCTACTATGGACGGGCGGCCGATGCCGGCGGCCTGAACTACTGGGCCTCGCGCCTGGCCAGCGACCTGAGCGTCGAGCAGTTGGCGGCGACCTTCGCCGCCAACGGCGAATCCACCGCCCTCTACGGCTCCCTGAGTGGCGCCGCCCTGGTCAACCAGGTCTACCAGACTCTCTATGGGCGCAGCGCCGACAGCAGTGGCAGCGCCTACTGGACCAGCCGCCTGGCCAATGGTGTCACCTCGCGTGCCAACCTGCCGCTGGAGGTCATGCGCAGCAGCCTCGGCGACGACAAGACCGCCTTCGACAAGAAGGTGAGCACGGCCATGGCCCAGGGCACCGCCACCACGCCAACCCCCGCGGCCAGCGTGCAGCCGGTGCAGACCGTGACCCCGCCGGTGGCCAATGGCACGGTCTCCTCGGCGCCGCTGAGTGGCTTCGCCAACATCCCCCTGGGGGTGGTGGGGCACGACAACAGCGATGCCTATCCGGATTCGGAGATGGAAGCCCGCCTGCAACTCCTGGCGGCGCGTAACCTGCGCACCTATCGTTCCGGCGAGTACCTGGTGACCAACTTCGACCGTCTGGATCGGCTGGTGGCCCTGGCGCGCCAGTACAAGATCACCCTGCGGCCGGTGATCACCCACAAGCTCAGCCAGGCGCAGGCCTACACCCTGGCCAAGCGCTACGCCAACGACATCAAGATCTGGGAGATCGGCAACGAACAGGACTACACCAAGACCGGTGCCCAGGACCGCATCAACGTGCTGGTCGGCATCTACCGTGGCATCAAGCAGGCCTCGGACGAGTTGGGCGCCAACCTCAAGACCACCATCAATGTGATGGCCTGCAACGCCGACGACAAGACCGCCACCTCCCGCTGCCCGGGTGATCGCAATGGCGCCATGTGGTTCCTCGACCAGGCCAAGGCGTCGGGCTTCAACTTCGACTACGTGAGCTTCCACTACTACCCCTACTTCGACGACAAGGGCTATTGGATGGACATGTACCTGGGGCAGATGCGCGCCATGGCCACCAAGTACAAGACCAAGGTGTTCTTCAACGAGATGAACTGCGGCAACGTCTACCAGGGCAACACCGACGGCGGTCGTGCCGGCGACCAGGCCTGCTACGACAGCGTCAAGCAGATGCTCACGGTGCTCAACACCAGCTACCGCGACGTGGTGGCCGAGATCAACGTCTACGAACTGCTCGACGAGCCGAACAATCCGGTGGTCCACGAGCGGCATTTCGGGATGATGTATGACCTCAAGCGACCCAAGCCGATCTTCGACATGGTGACCAGCTTCGCCAAGTAAGGGATCCCGGCGTCGATCGCACCGCCCCCGTTGCCTGATAGGTAGCGGGGGCGGTGTCGTTTGGGGGGCGGTTTGGCGCGGGGTTGGGGGGAATCCGGCGCGAGGCGGGCCCGCACCCTAACCCTCTCCCGGAGGGAAAGGGGATTGGATCGGCGCGGACGAGAGATCTCAGGGGATCTCGAATACCCCCTCTCCCTCAGGGAGAGGGTCGGGGTGAGGGTGATCGCCGGCAGCGGCCCTCAGCCCTTCTTCAACATCGCCCGCATCGCCGCCAGGGCGTCATTGCCGCGGGCGGCCTTCTGTTCCTGGGGGGCTTCCTCCAGGCCTTCCCATTGCAGGTCCTCGGGCGGAAGTTCGTCGAGGAAGCGGCTGGGGGTGCAATCGATCAGCTCGCCGTACTGCTTGCGCCGGGTGGCGTAGGTGAAGGCCAGGGTCTGGCGGGCACGGGTGATGCCCACGTAGGCCAGGCGGCGCTCCTCCTCGATGGTGTCGGCCTCGATGCTGGAGCGGTGCGGCAGGATTTCCTCCTCCATGCCCATGATGAACACATAGGGGAACTCCAGGCCCTTGGAGGCGTGCAGGGTCATCATCTGCACCCCGTCGGCGCCTTCCTCTTCCTCCTGCTGGCGTTCGAGCATGTCGCGCAGGACCAGCTTGGCGATGGCGTCCTCGATGGTCAGCTGGCCGTCTTCGTCCTTTTCCAGGATGTTCTTCAGCGCATCCATCAGGAACCAGACGTTGCCCATGCGAAAGTCGGCGACCTTGTCGGAGCTGGCGTTCTGGCGAATCCAGTTCTCGTAGTCGATGTCCATCACCATGCTGCGCAGGGCGCCGATGGGGTCTTCGCCCGCGCAGTTCTGGCGCACCCCGTCCATCCAGCGCTTGAAGCGCGCCAACCGTTCGGTGAAGCGGGCGTCCAGGTGCTCGCCGAGGCCGATCTCGTCGGCGGCGGCGTACATGGAGAGGTCGCGGCTGCCGGCGTAGTTGCCGAGTTTTTCCAGGGTGGTGGAGCCGATCTCCCGGCGCGGCACGTTGATGACCCGCAGGAAGGCGTTGTCGTCGTCCGGGTTGACCAGCAGGCGCAGATAGGACATCACGTCCTTGACCTCCTGGCGGGCGAAGAAGCTGGTGCCGCCGGAGAGCCGATAGGGAATCTGGTGGTGCTGGAGCTTGAGCTCCATCAGCTTGGCCTGGTGGTTGCCGCGGTAGAGGATGGCGAAGTCCGCGTAGGGCCGCTGGGTCTTGAGGTGCAGCGTGAGGATCTCCAGGGCGATGCGCTCGGCCTCGCCGTCCTCGTTCTTGCAGCGCAGCACCCGGATCGGATCGCCATGGCCCATCTCGCTCCACAGCTGCTTCTCGAACACGTGGGGATTGTTGGCGATGAGCACGTTGGCGCACTTGAGGATGCGGCTGGTGGAGCGGTAGTTCTGCTCCAGCATCACCACCTTGAGCGAGGGGAAATCGTCCTTGAGCTGCATCAGGTTTTCCGGCCGCGCGCCGCGCCAGGCGTAGATCGACTGGTCGTCGTCGCCCACCACGGTGAACTGGGCGCGCTCCTGGACCAGCATCTTCACCAGCAGGTACTGGCTGGTGTTGGTGTCCTGGTACTCATCCACCAGCATGTAGCGGATGCGATTGCGCCAGCGCTCCAGCACCTCGGGATGCTCCTGGAACAGCTTCACCGGCATCAGGATGAGGTCGTCGAAGTCGACCGCGTTGTAGGCCTTGAGGGTGCGCTGGTAATGCAGGTAGACCACCGCGGCGGTCTGCTCCTTGGGCGTGCGGGCCTTTTCCAGGGCCTCTTCCGGCAGGATGAGGTCGTTCTTCCAGTTGCCGATGTAGTTCTTGATCTCGTCCAGGCCGTCGTCGCCCTGGTATTCCTTCTGCATGATGTCGGTGAGCAGCGCCTTGATGTCGCCCTCGTCGAAGATCGAGAAGCCCGGCTTGTAGCCCAGGTGCACGTACTCGCGGCGGATGATGTTCAGCCCGAGGTTGTGGAAGGTCGAGACGGTCAGGCCGCGGCCTTCGCCGGCCTTGAGCAGGCTGGCCACCCGCGCCTTCATCTCCCGCGCCGCCTTGTTGGTGAAGGTCACCGCGCAGATGTACTGGGCGCGGATGCCGCACTGCTGCACCAGGTAGGCGATCTTGCGGGTGATGACGCTGGTCTTGCCGGAGCCGGCGCCGGCCAGCACCAGCAGGGGGCCGCTGATGTAGGCCACGGCTTCGGCCTGGCGGGGATTGAGCTTGGACATGGCGGACCGAGGGGTGACGCTGGGCGGTGGATTCTAGCAGTCACGGCCCGCTGACGGGGAGCACTGGCCGGTGCCATCGACGGAGGATTAATGCCTTGCCGGCGGCAAAAGGGACCGATCGAGCGAGAGCGTTATCAGCCAGCCTCACTAGACTTCAGGCCTGCGGGGCGGCCCGGTGGTCGTCCTGAAAACCTCAGCCCTCCTTGATGAGATGCCCGCCATGTCCCTATCCCGCATTCTGCTGCTTTCCACCCTGTTCGGTTTCTCCAGTCTGGCCCTGGCCGCCGCCAATAACGTAGAGCTGAGGCAAACGGGCGACGCGAACGACGGACGCGTCAACCAGAACGGTGATCGCCTGAGCGCCTCGGTCACCCAGGAAGCCACGCGCAGCGCTGCCTGGATCGAGCAGCAGGGGACCGACAACCAGGCGGTCCTCTATCAGATGAACCGCGATTCCCTGGCGGTCATCCGGCAGGAGGGTGCACTCAATACCGCCCAGATCTCCCAGGAGGGCTCGCTCTATTTCGACGGAAGTCTTTCCCAGGTAGGCAACGGCAATAGCGCGACGCTGGAACAGACGGGCGGCCCGAGCGGCGAGTATGTGTCGGCGGGTCTCATCCAGATCGGCAACGACAACCAGCTGACCGTCACCCAGCGCGGCTCCTCGGCGATCAATGCGAGTCAGGATGGCGATCGTAACGTGCAGACCCTGTCGGTCTCGGGCCGCCGCAACAACATCAGCAACGCGAGCCGCGGCAACGACAACCGCATCGACATCAGTCAGGACGGTGAGCTCCTCAGCGCGGGGGCGCAGCAGATCGGCGACAACAACCTGGTCACCATCGAGCAGACCGGCCAGGGTGTTTGGACGCCGGCCGGGCCGGACGGCATCCTGTACCCGGCCGCCTACGTCTACCAGAATGGCAACGCCAACCAGGTCGCGCTGACGCAGCGCGACGCGAACACGGCCTTTTTGACCCAGAACGGCAACGGCAACAGCATGACCGTCAATCAGCGTTGACGGGTCACGGCTTGGGCGCAGGCGCGACGAAGGTCAGCTGGCGTGGATAGCCGTACTTCTCCCCGGGCAGGGCCGGACTGTCGAGGAATACCGCCATGCTGCGACCGAATTCGTTGACGTAGGTGATGGCGTAGTCCTGACCGTCGGCGAGGCGGACGATGGCACCGCTCTTGAATTCCTCGCGATTGCGTTCGGTGACCGGGATGGAGACCCCGGCGGCCTTGCGGTAGATGCCCTTGAGCCAGTCCTGGTTGGTGAAGTCGTTGATCGGGGTGTTGAAGCGTCCCGGCAGCCGCTGCAGATGGCGCCCGGTGCCGGGGGCGTCGTCCACCGCCAGGCGCCGCGGATAACCCACGGTCTCGGCATCCAGCGGCTCGCCCTCGACGAACACCGCGAGGTTGTTGCCCACCCGCTGGACGTCGGTGATGGCGCGCCATTGCCCGTCGCCCAGTTGCGCCTGGCGACCGCTGATGAAGCCCTCGACGTTGGCTGGCGTGGCGGGAATGGTCACGCCGGCTACCCGGCGCAGTACGCCGCGATTCCAATCCTCGTTGGTGAAGTCGTTGATCGAGCTGGAGAGCAGCGGCTGGGAAGCCGTGGCCGTGGCGGGCGGGCTGGCTTTCTGGGCATGGGCTGGCGGGACGGCGAGGCAGCAGGCGGACAGCAGCAGGGCGGGAAGGGCCAGGCGAGAGGGCATGGGGTCATCCTTAACATGAATTTCTTGTCGGTCCCGGACTGCGGGGAGTGGCCGATAGACCCTGAATGAGCCTGAGCGTTTGGCGCGTTGAGACGAAAATGGCAACTTTTTGCTCACTTGGCGCCGAATGGTGCCCGCTACGCTACCCTGGGGCTTTTCCCGCTGGAGTCCGTGCATGAATTCGACCCTCGCCCCCGTCCCGCTGGCCAAGGCCTATCGCCTGCTCAACCACGGCCCTACCGTGCTGGTCAGCGTCGCTCACGCGGAGCAGCGCAACGTCATGGCGGCGGCCTGGGCCATGGCGGTGGATTTCGAGCCGTGCAAGGTGGCGGTGGTGCTGGACAAGCAGACCTGGACCCGCCAGTTGCTGGAAGCCGAGGGCAGCTTCGTGCTCAACGTGCCCTGTGCCGCCCAGGCGGATCTGGTGCAGACGGTGGGCAACACCAGCGGGTGGGATGTGGACAAGTTCGCCGCCTACGGCATCGAGACCCTGGACGGCGAAAGGATCGGCGCACCGCTGATCGCCGGCTGCGTGGCCTGGCTGGAGTGCCGGCTGCTGCCGGAGGCGCACAACCAGCAGGGCTACGATCTCTTCCTCGGCGAGGTGGTCGCCGCCCAGGCCGATACCCGGGTGTTTCGCGACGGCCACTGGGACTTCGCCGGCCAGGACGGGCTGCGCACCCTGCACCACGTGGCGGGCGGACACTTCCTGGTGATCGGCGACGGTATCCAGGGACGGATGCTGACGCCGCGCGGTTGAGCGCGACGACGCCAGTACCTGGCGTCGTCGGGATGGGCTCAGACGCGGAAGCGCGCCACCATCCGCTGGAGGTCGCCGCCCAGGCGTGCCAACTCGCTTACCGAGGCGGCAGCATGGGCGTTGGCGGTGGCGGATTCCTCGGCCAGGCCGCTGACCTTGACCACATTGCCGTTGATTTCCTCGGCCACCAGGCTCTGTTCTTCCACCGCAGTGGCGATCTGCTGGTTGAGGTTCTGGATCTCCGCCACCGTCTGGTAGATGGCGTCCAGGGCGCGCTCGGCGTCCTGGGCCAGGGTCACGGTGCCCAGGGTGCGGTCGCGACTGGCCTGCATCCGCTCGCTCGCCGCGGTAGTGCCCTGCTGCAGGGCGGCGATGAGTTCACCGATCTCCTGGGTGGATTCCTGGGTGCGCTGGGCGAGGGAGCGGACCTCGTCGGCCACCACGGCGAAGCCACGGCCCTGTTCGCCCGCGCGGGCGGCTTCGATGGCCGCATTGAGCGCCAGCAGGTTGGTCTGCTCGGCGATGGCCTTGATCACGTCGATGACGCTGCCGATGCGGCCGCTGGCGGCGTCCAGCTGCTCCATGGCGGTGCCCAGGCCCTGGACCTCTTCCGCGGCCAGGGTGATCTCCTGGGCCGCCCGCTTGACCGTGCGGCTGCCCTCGCGGGCCATGGCGTCGGCGTTGTGGGCGGCGCTCGAGGCGGTGGAGGTGTTTTGCGCCACGTTGTGCACCGTGGCGGCCATCTCGTTCATGGCGGTGGCCACCTGGTGCATCTCGTCACGCTGCTGGGTGACGCCGCGGCTGGTCTGCACGCCGAACGCGGACAATTCGTCGGCCGCGCTGCTGAGCTGGCCCACGCCGGAGACGATGCCGCCCACCAACTGGCGCAGGTCGTCGGCCATGGCCTGGGTGGTGCGTTGCAGCTCGCCCAGTTCGTCGCGACGGCTCACCTCGCTGCGCTGGGTGAGGTCGCCGGCGGCCACACGCTTGAGCATGGCCATGGCGGTCGCCAGCGGCTGGCTGATCTGCCGGGTGATCACCCAGGCGGCGACGATACCGATCAGCAGGGCGACGAGGATGCTCAGGGCGAGTTGCAGCAGCGCCGAATTCCGCTCGGCGGCCGCGGACTTGAGCTGGCCGGCGCCCAGTTGGTCGAGCAGCTGCAAGAGTTTCTTGCCCTGCTCCTGCAAGCTGGCCACGGCCGCATCGGCCTGGCGGTTCTGGGCGATGATGGATTCGACGAAGGCGCGATAGCGGGTGACGTCCTGGGTAGCGCTGTAGAGCCGCGCCGCGGTATCGCCGTCGATCTGCGCCTGGGCATCGGCCACGGTCTTGAGCAGGTCGTCGATGGCCTTGAGCGCCGCCTGGGACTTGCCGTCGTCGGGAGCGCCGAGGAAACGCCGGATCGCCAGGCGGATCCCGACCATCTGCGTCTTCATCTGGGCCACGGCTTTCAGGTCGGCGACGTTGTAGTCGCCACCGGGGGTAAAGACGAGTTCGAACAGCTCGTCGAAGGTCTTGGTGACATTGTCCGAGACCCGGGCCAGCTCCGTCTGGGCCTCGCTGCTGGTCTGCCTGGCCTTTTGCAGGGCGGCGAAACGCTCCTGGTAGACCTTGAGCTCCTGTTGGACGCTGGCGAGGATGGCGCGGTTGGTCGGGTTTGTCAGCAGGGATAGGCCCTGGGTGAGGTCTGCCGCCACCTCGGCCATGTCGTCCTGCTGCTGCTTGACATTGACCGCGCTGGGATCGAGCAGATAGGTCTTTTCGTCGAGCCTGATGTTGAGGATGTCCGCCTTGAGTTCGCCGCTGTAGCGCGTCTTGTTGATGCGCTCGAGCAGCGTATTGGCGGTGAGATAGCCGAACAGGGCCACCACCAGCACCATGACCAGCAGGGCGCCGAAGCCCAGTGCCAGCTTCTTGGAGATACCGAGGTTGTTCAGCCAGGAGGCGTTGTGGTCGGACATGGTGACACCTGAAAGGATTCGGAATGTCACTGTATCGGACGCCGGGCCGCGTTCTTGATGGGTGCGCGCGACAGGCATGGACGTTCGGCCCCCGCAGGGGCCGGCGGTCGGTCAGGCGCTTTCCTGGTTGGCCAGCGGGACCGGCAGCTCCAGCTCCAACACCGAGATCAGCGCATTCTGCTGGCGCTCGTTGAGCTGGCGGAAACGGTGCAGTAGCAACTGCTCGTTACCGCTGAGCAGGTCGTCGTCCTGGTGGGCATCGCTCTGCTCCAGGACCCCGTCCTGCACCAGGCTGCGCTCCAGCCAGGCGACGATCTCGGTGTTCATGCTGTGGCGATGGGTCCGGGCCACGGTGGCGATGCGTTCGCGCATGCCATCGGGCAGGCGGACGACGAACTTTTCCGTAGGGATTCCAGCGGGAGCGCGGTGGACGTAAGGCATGGCGAACCTCCAAGGACAAGGGGTGGCTGACGTCAAAGCGCCGACAACAGCAGTCGACCGGCGAAGAAAACCAGCACCAGGCCCATGGTTCTTTCGAACCAGTGGCCCAGGCGCAGGAAGGTCTGGCGAACGCGGGCGCTGGAGAACAGCAGGCTGACCAGGGCGAACCAGCCGGCGTTGACCGCGCACATCCACAGGCCGTAAAGGCCCTGTACGGCCAGCGGCGTGCTGCCACTGACCACGGTGGTGAAGATGGCCAGGAAGAACAGCGTGGCCTTGGGGTTGGTGGCATTGGTCAGGAAGCCGGTGAGGAAGGCCCTGGCCGGTGCCTGGCGTTCCAGGTCGACGGCCTGCCACTGGCTGTCGTCCAGCGGCGCGGCGGTAGGCTTGCTGCGGATGAGGTTGAAACCCAGCCAGAGGATGTAGGCACCGCCGAGCACCTTGGCGGCGTCCAGCAGCCAGGGCGTGGCGTGCATCAGGGCGCCGATGCCGAGCAGGGTGTAGAGCACGTGCACCGAGATGCCGGCACCGATGCCCAGGGCGGTGCAGAGGCCGATCAGGCGGCCGAACCTCACGCTCTGCCGTACGGTCACGGCGAAGTCCGGACCCGGGGCCAGGACGGCGAGGAAATGGATGGTCGCCAGGGCGAGGAATTCGCTCAGGTAAGGGGACATGTCAGCTCCAGTACGTCAGGGGCTCGGTCGCCCCGCGATAGCCGACGAAGCACGACAGTGACAGGCGCGGCTGGTCGGTGCCGGGCGTCACGGCGTGCATGCGCCGGGAATTGAAGAGGATCAGATCGCCCGGTTCCGGGCGGATGGTCAGGCTCGGCGGGCCGAGCAGGTCGGGCTCGATGCCGTAGCTATCGCCGCGCAGGGCGTCGAAGTCGTCCGGCGACAACTGCTTGGCCCAGAGCTGCAATTCACCGCCCTGGCTGGGCATGGTCAGGTAGACGTTGCAGGCCAACTGGGTGACCACGCTCTCGGCTTCGGCGCTACCGGGGGCGTCCTTGGCGAAGATGTCGTGGTGGGCGAGAAAGCGCACCCCGGGCTTCACCACGCGTGACAGGCCGACATACATCTTGCGGCCCCAGAGCGTTTGCAGGCGGGCACCGGCCGGCCAGACCTCGTCGAGGACGCAGCGCACCAGGTCGATGGGATTGATATAGGGCCGGCAACGGCGGCGCAGCTCTTCCAGGTTGTGGGCGACGCTGGCGAAGTAGTCGTCCATCTGGGCGCGCTGATTTTCCGCTTCATAAAAGGCCATGCCGATGCGGCCGATGCTGGGCGCATTGGCGTAGGTGGCGAAGCCGTTGCCGAGGATCTGCTTGCCCAGGTCATCGGCCAGCGGGCGAGGGACGAAACGCCGGATACGCACGGCCAGCAGGCGTTCATCGGCGAGACGGTTCAGGCTCTCGGTGTCGAGAGTGTCGAGTTCGAGCAGCATGGCGCTTCCTTTCTGCGGGTGAGGGAGGCGGGTGATCAGGCGCCAGCCATGTCGTAGCTCACCAGCAGGCGCCCCTTCTTTTCCTTGATGCCCAGCGCGCTCAACTGACCGACGGTGCGCGTGGAGCGCACATGGGTTCCTCCGCAGGCGTAGCGCGCGACGTCTTCGCCAAAGCGCACCTGGCGCTGGCCGGCGGCATCGACTTCGCTGTGCAGCGCCAGGTCGTCTGCCACCAGCGCCTCGAACCGGGCCTGCAGGGTCTCGTTGTCCAGTGGCCGCGACTCCGGTCGCGGCACGAATTCGATCTTGCCTTCGCCTGGCCAGTGGTGGGCCTTGACCGGCTGCCAGCCATGGACTTCGCCGATGTGGCCGATCAGGTGGCCGGCCGAATGCAGGCGCGAGTGCAGCAGGCGACGCCCTTCGTCGACCCGGGCCAGGACGCGACTCAGCTGCAGCGGACGATTGACCTGGTGGAGGATGCGTTCGCCATCCTGCACCACGTGCAGCACCTCGGCGGTACCGAGCCAGCCGGTGTCACTGGGTTGACCACCGCCCTGGGGATGGAAGGGCGTGGCACGCAATTCGACGGCATACCCATCTTCCGTGGCGGTACAGGCAAGGACCTCGACCTCGGCGATCAGGCTGTCGCTCAGGAAATACAGGCGTTCGGTCATTTGTCTTACTACTCTTGGAAAACGAGAAACGTCCTCATTCTAAAGATCGCTCGATAAGGTGATAATCCACCTTCCCTCCAAAGGAATTTTGCGCTGTGAGCATGAATCTCCCCCTGCCATTGCTCAGCGAAATGGCCATCTTCGTGCGGGTGGTGGAGAGCGGCAGCTTCTCTGCCGCGGCCCGGCAACTGGGGCTGACGCCCTCGTCCACCAGCCGCAGCGTGGCGCGCCTGGAGAAGGCCCTGGGCACCCGACTGCTCAATCGCAGCACGCGCAAACTGCGGCTGTCGGAAGCGGGGGAGGAGGTCTACCGGCGCTGCAGCGACATGGTCGGCGCCGCCCGGGCGGTGCTGGAGGTCAGCGGCCAGTTCAACCAGGCGCCGGCCGGCATCGTGCGGCTGTCGGTGCCCAAGGCAGTGGGCAGCACGGTGATCCATCCGCACATGGCCGACTTCCTGCGCCGCTATCCGGCCGTGGACGTGCAACTGATGCTGGAGGACCGCTATGTCGACCTGATCGACGACAACGTCGACCTGGCCATCCGCATCACCGACCGCCCGCCGCCGGGGTTGGTCGGGCGCCAGTTGCTGACCATCGAGCACCTGCTCTGCGCCACGCCGCAGTACCTGGCCGAACACGGCAGTCCGGCGCACCCGCGCGACCTGGCCCAGCACAGCTGCATCTACCTGGGCGAGGAGCCGGCCGATTCGCGCTGGAAATTCCGCCAGGGCGCCAAGGTGGTCCACGTCAACGTGCGCGGTCGTTACGCCGCCAACCATACCGGCGTGCGCCTGGACGCGGTGCTCAACCACGTCGGCATCGGCAGCCTGCCCTTCTTCACCGCCCAGGCGGCGCTGGCCCGTGGCGAGATCATCCAGGTGCTGCCCGACTGGACCTTCCTGCCGCATTACCACGGGGGTGCCTGGCTGCTCTATCCGGCGACCCGCCACCTGCCGCCCAAGCTCAAGGTATTCATCGACTTTCTCGTCGAGCGGCTGAGCGACCAGGCGTTACGCCAGGGACGCGGCGCGGCGGCGTTGCCCGAACAGCGCTTTCAGGAGCTGACCATCGGCAGCTAGTGTGGTGTTTAAGAAGTTACCTACACAATTTTGGCGGCGCTTTTTCGGCCGCAGCGGCGGACCGCCTGGGCGGCGTTGCCACTCCTCGCCATAGCCCTGCCATGACTCGTCCCGGCGCCTGGCCCAAGCCAAAGAATCACTCGCCAGTTCTTGCGCGAGCGTCTGAAACACCATACTGGCGAGTCCGGCCTTTCGTGAGACTTTTCACAACTTCCGTTACAACAGGCGCCATTAGGTGAAGCGATTCACCTAACGTTTCTTTCCTGCCTTCATGGCGGTTTTCCTTGAGCCATGCTCCTCACGGCCCGCCTGCGCGGGTCGTGCAGGTCGCTGTCGCGTGCCTGGCCCTGGCAGAACAAGAAAGGATTTCCCCATGCTCGCTTCCTCACCCACGCTCACCGCACCCGTGGCGGCCACCCCGCGCAAGGGGCTGGTCGTGCTCATCGCCGTGATCGCCGCCCTGGGCGGTCTGCTGTTCGGCTACGACACCGGCATCATCGGCGTCGCCCTGCTCGGCCTCGGCCGGGAATTCGCCATGGACGACACCGTCAAGCAACTGGTGACCGGCGCCATCATCTTCGGCGCCCTGTTCGGCTGCCTCGGCACCGGCCCGATCTCCGACCGCCTCGGTCGGCGCAAGACCATCATCGGCGTGGCCCTGGTGTTCGCCCTGGGCTCGGTGCTGTCGGCGCTGTCGCCCAACGTCACCCTCTTGATCCTGTCGCGCTTCCTGCTCGGCCTGTCGGCCGGCAGCTCCACCCAGATCATCCCGGTGTACATCGCCGAGGTGGCGCCGCCGGAGCACCGCGGCAAGCTGGTGGTGCTGTTCCAGTTCATGGTGGTGTTCGGCATCACCGTGGCCTACTTCACCGGCTTCGCCCTGGACGAGCACTGGCGCTGGATGTTCGGCCTCGGCCTGGTGCCGGCGCTGATCCTGTTGGCCGGCATGGCGGTGCTGCCGGAAAGTCCGCGCTGGCTGCTGGTCAAGGGCCGCGAAGGGGACGCCCTCGCGGTGCTGGAACGGGTCCGTGGCGGCGCCGTCGCGGCCCAGGCCGAACTGGCCGAGATCAAGACCGTGAGCAACGCCCCGGAAGGCAGCTGGAGCGACCTGTTCTCGCCCTGGGTGCGGCCGGCCTTGCTGGTGGGGGCCGGCATCGCCATGTTCTCGCAGATCACCGGCAACAACGCGCTGATCTACTACGCCCCCACCATCCTCACCCAGGCCGGCTTCTCCGACCAGACCGCGGTGCTGGCCACCGGCTGCAGCACCATCCTGGTGGTGATCATGACCGTGGTCGGCAGCTTCCTGGTGGATCGCATCGGTCGCCGCCGCTATCTGCTGACGCTGATTCCCGGCTCCATCATCGCCCTGGCGATCATGGGCTACCTGTTCCAGGGCGCCGGTCCCCAGACCGAGGTCGAGCGCTGGACGGTGGTGGCCTGCCTGGCCGCCTACCTGATGCTCAATTGCGGCGGCTTCGGCGTCTGCATCTGGCTGATCAACGCCGAGGTCTATCCGCTGTTCGTGCGCGGCAAGGGCGCCAGCGTCGGCGCCTTCAGTCACTGGGGCTTCGACCTGCTGGTGACCCTTACCACCCTGAGCCTGGTGACCCAGCTGGGCGCCGCCCACACCTTCTGGCTCTATGCCGGGATCTCCCTGGTGGCACTGCTGTTCATCTGGCGCCTGGTGCCGGAAACCAAGGGCAAGAGCCTGGAGCAGATCGAGCATGACCTGCGCGAGCGGCGCTTCTTCCCCTATCAAAGGAAAGGCTGAACGCCGATTCCAGTGCCAGAGCCTGTTCAAAGGCTGCTGCGCGTCCGCCAAACGGCGTTGAAGAGGCCTTCGGAATGCTCATTTACCATTCGTAAACTCCGCTTCCTCAGGCCTCTTCGCCTTGTTTGTCTCTAGCTCGCGAGCCTTTGAACAGGCTCTGAGGTCGCAACAGGAGCGGAGATAGATCTCCGCTCCTGTTCGCCTGTGCCGGAGTCCTGCCATGCGCCCCCTCACCCTCGACCTCGATCTGCTGGCTGCCGCCCTCGACAGCCGGGAGCGAGGTACCCACTTCCTCGACCTTGAAAGCGGCGCCCTGCGCCTGCTTGATCCGGACGATCTCAGTCTGGAAGAACGCGAGGAACTGGAAGATCCCGAACGCTACCTGCCGCTGCCGCGCCTGACCCAGGACGATCGCCTGGAGCTGCGCGAAGCCTTCCTGCACCAGTTGCGCCATCCCCACGCCCAGCCGCTGCTGCGCGCTGCCCTGGAGAGCCGGCGACCGATCCGCACCTTCGACTACGAGCTGGAACTCTTCCCCTCGGTACGCGAGGCCTGGCAGGCCTTCGCCCTGAGCCGCCTCAAGGAGGAGGTCCTGGTGCTGCTGGACGAAGCCGGCCTGGAAGCCTTGCCGGCGGACGGGCGGATGCCGCTGGCCGAGGATGTGCCGGAGGGAATCAGGCGACGGTTGGAAAAGGGGCGGGGGTGATAGGGCTTACAGCCCCGAGGGTTCGCGGAACACTTCAGTTCGGCGAGACGGCCGGCAGCATGCCGGCGCTGCGCATGAGCTCAGGCAGTCCCTGCTCTTCGATGGCATAGACACCGCGTTCAGCTTTCCAGATCAGCGCTTTTTCCTGCAAGGCAGCCAAGGCTTGCTGCACATTCTGCGCATAGGCTGCCTCTTGAGCCTGGACTTCGGTCATGCCGGCCAGCTGCAGCATCTCGGCGTACTTGCCGAGGGTGACCAGCTCGAAGGGGGCGTAGTCCTTACCCTGGACCGCCATCACCTTCAGCACTGCGGCCTGAATCGGCGTGAGGCTGCGAATCACGGCGAGAGCACTCTCGGACATTTCGCGCACATGCTCGTCGACGGCCTGGGCGAAGGCGACATTGCCCTCCGCCGCCTCGACGATCATCGAGTACTCGAGTACCTCCCGGGCTGCCTGCAGCGCCTCAGGGCGGTAGCCTGCCTCGACGAACTTGTTCCAGACCACCTCTGCATCGAGGGTGAATTCGAGTCTGGACTGGGCGCAAAACCAGTCCACATAGCCTCTGTCGAGATGAGGGAAGTTGACCAGGGGGGCGTTGAAGAAGGCCTGATCGCGGCTGTTTCTGAGCATTGCCAGTTTGTCCCGGCTGGAACCGGTGCAGATGAGTCTCAGACCGTGGTGGTGCGAGCCATTCAATTCGTCACGGGCCGCCTTGAGGGCGAAGAGCGTGTTGCTGCCGGCCGCGGTGGTCACGGCATGCTGGGCTTCGTCGATGATGAGGGCTATCGGTTTGCCCAGGCTGTCGGAAAGCGCGGCGAGCGCAGCAGCCAGGGTGACGCCCTTGGTTTTGCCGATGCTGCCGGTATCTATCTCGACCCCACCCACCTTGAGCTTCACCACGCCACTCTGTTTGGTCAGCTTGGCGATCAGGCCTAGATTGCGCTCGATGGCGACCTGGACTGCCTGGTTGATCAACTCGGCCGGATCGGTTTGGCGATTCGACCAGAGATCGACATAGATGACCTCGGCACCCGCGGACTGAAGCGCGGGTGCCAAGTCCTCACGCATGAAGGTGGTCTTGCCGGTTCGCCTTGGCGCTGCCAGAAACAGTCCGGGATGCAGCGGGTCTGCCATGATCTTGGCCGCGTAGGTGGTAGCCATGGCGTGGCGGTGATAGAAGCGTTCAGGCATCGACGACTCCCGTTGAAGGCGATTAAAGTCGATTATAGATCTTTATAGATCTTTATAGATCGTCGCCTTGTCGCCCGCACGACACTACTCATGCCCGTGCCGATAGAGCTTGAGCTCCACCATCAGGTCATCGGTGAGGGTTTCCAGGTGCGCCTGGAGCGCCTCGAGTTCGAGATCGGCCGGTAGCGCCAGCAGGGCGGTGGCGTGGAACAGCAGCTCGCTGCTCATGGGCGCCGGACGGGTCTCGGTGGACAGCCGCTCGACGTTGACCCCGACCTGATGCAGCGCCCGGGTGATGTCGCGGACGATGCCGACCCGGTCGTTGCCCAGCAGCTCGAGCTGCACCAGGGGAGCGCCTACCGGCGCCGGCTGGCCGGGCTCGCCGACCAGGATGCGCAGACCGGGGATGGCCAGCTGTTGCAGCGCCTCCACCAGGCCGTTGCGCAGCTCCGGCTCCACTTCTACCGAGAGGATGCCGGCGAACTGGCCGGCCAGGTGGGCCATGCGGCTCTCCAGCCAGTTGCCGCCCTGGGCGGCCACGCAGTCGGCCAGGGCTTCCACCAGACCGGGGCGATCGGGAGCGATGACGGTCAGGACCAGGTGTTCCATGGCGGGCTCCAGGGCAGTCAGAGAGAACCCCGAGTCTAGCCCGCCCTGGAGCGCTGGCCTACTGGATGTCCTCGGGTTTGACGATCACCCAGTGCTTGTCCGCGTTCACCGCTACGCCGTTCTGGGCCTGGCCCTCGGCGTTGCTCTTCATCATCGCCTCGATCTGGGTACGGTACTTGGGCTTGCGGTCGACCCACAGGTGGATGCCGCCCTTGCTGCCGTCCACGCCCTGGAACAGCATGGGACCGTCGCTGACCGGGGTGTCACCCGCGACCAGGATCGGCTTCTTCCAGGGGCTGATGTAGGTGAGGATGGCCGCGTACTTGCCGGCGAACCAGGTGGCCGGGGTCCACAGGTAGGGCGTGACCTGCAGCTTCAGGTTGGCCTGGGGATCGTACTTGCCTTCGGCGATCTGCTTGCGGGCGGTGGTCAGGGCGCCGGTGGCGGGGTCCTTGAGCAGGGTGGTGACGCCGATGACGTTCTCCGGCTTCACGCCGTAGCCGTAGCGCGGATCGGCGGCGACCATGCGCACCAGCTCTTCGTGGGCGGCGCTGATCACATAGACCTCGATGCCGTTCTCCATCAGCTTGTGATAGAGCTCCTGCTGGCCGGTGAAGGGCTTGGGCGGATTGATCTGCACCGTCTCGACCTTGTCGTCCTTGCCGTAATAGGTAGCGGGGATCGGCTTGTCGTAGGCCATCAGCTCGTCGACGTAACCCTTGAGCTGCTGCAGGGTGAAGCCGGAGAACACCTGGGCGACCCAGGGGTAGCAGACCAGGTCGTCGACCTCGCACAGCCGGTAGTAGTAGCTGTTGAGGCTTTCCTTGTGGCCGCCGACGTCCTTGAAGGGGATCAGCTTGAGGGAAGGGTCGAGGGTGTCACGGGTCAGCACGCCCTTCATTTCCAGGAAGGGCAGCAGGGCCTCTTCCAGGTCGTAGCGATAGCTGGTGTTGTCCATGTCGAACACCGCGTAGTTGCCCTGGTTGGCATTGGCGGCGATCAGGGCATCGAGCTGGCGGGCGGCATCGGCCGGCCAGTGGGTCAGCTCGGTGGCGGCAGCGGTGAGGCTGAGCAGACCGCCGGCCAGGCCGGCGAGAAGGCGGGGAAGGGTGGGCATCGGCGGACTCCGGCACGGTGACCGCGATAGGCGGTCATCTGGTCTAGACCATAGCAAAGGGTCATGACAGTTCGATGCACGGAGCGACCTGGGTAGGCGCGAGAGCGGCAGGACCTGCCGCTCTGCGACACCCTTGTCAGGCGGTGACGGTCTTGAAGCGCGGCTCGGTGTTGCCCTTGAACAGGGTCAGGGTGGCGACCAGGCCAAGCACGGCGGCCACGGTCAGCCACATGCCGGGAGCTGCCTTGTTGCCGGTCTCCTGGATCAGCCAGGTGCAAACCATCGGGGTGAAGCCGCCGAAGGTCGCGGTGGCCAGGCTGTAGGCCAGGGAGAAGCCGGTAGTGCGGACATGGGCCGGCATGACCTCGGTCAGCGCCACCACCATGCCACCGTTGTAGGTGCCATAGAGGAAGGACAGCCACAGCTCCACCATCAGCAGACGGGAGAAGCCCGGGGCGTTGGTCAGCCAGATCATCGCCGGGTAGGCGGTGAGGATGGCCAGCACGGTGGCGAAGATCAGCAGCGGCCGACGGCCGACGCGATCGCTCAGGGCGCCCATCACCGGCAGCCAGATGAAGTTGGAGATGCCCACGCAGGCGGTGACGATCAGGCTGTCCAGATCGGTCAGGTGCAGCTCGTGCTTGCCGAAGGTGGGGGTGTAGGCGGTGATCAGGTAGAAGGAGGCGGTGGTCATGGAGACCATGGCCACGCCCGCCAGCACCACGCCGAAGTTCTGGCCGATGGAGGTCATGGTCTCACCGAAGCTCGGGCGATGCTTGCGCGCCTCGAACTCGGGGCTCTCTTCCAGGGAACGACGGATGATGAACAGGAAGGGCACGATCAGGCAGCCGATCAGGAAGGGGATGCGCCAGCCCCATTCACCCATTTCGGCGGGCGACAGCCAATGGTTGAGCAGGGCACCCAGCACGCCGGCGAAGACCACGGCGACCTGCTGGCTGGCGGACTGCCAGGAGACGAAGAAGCCCTTGCGACCGGGGGTGGCGATCTCCGACAGATAGACGGACACGCCGCCCAGTTCGACGCCGGCGGAGAAGCCTTGCAGCAGGCGGCCGAGCAGCACCAGCAGCGGCGCGGCGACGCCCAGGGTGGCATAGCCCGGCACCACGGCGATCAGCAGGGTACCCAGGGCCATCAGTGCCAGGGTCACGATCAGGCCATGACGACGGCCGTGCTTGTCGATGTAGGCGCCGAGGAAGATGGCACCCAGCGGGCGCATCAGGAAGCCGGCGCCGAAGGTGGCCAGCGACAGCATCAGGGAGGCGATTTCGTTGTCGCCGGGGAAGAACGTCTTGGCGATGGCGGTGGCATAGAAGCCATACACCATGAAGTCGTACATTTCGAGGAAGTTTCCGCTGACGACGCGGAACACGGATTTGGCTTTCGAGGTGGTGGCCATGACTGCTAGCTCGGATTGGGTTTGTTATGGAGACAGCTCGCGCAGGGCGCCCAAACCTCTCGCGGGTGGGTCGCGCTGTTTGTAACCTTATGTGTTGCAAAACGGCGCTGGCAAGCTTAATCCGACCGAAACCCGCGAATTTCCTGGATTTGAAAGGTTATTGAAAGGTTCGCGACATTACGTCTGGAAATTATTGTCCAGTTGACACGTTGTCGCGGTTCAGGTTGAGAGCATTTGCCAGAATGCCGCTCCAACGCCGGCCAGGCTTTCCCCGGCGATCAGCCCGGCCGCGGCGGCCAGGGCGAAGCGCCCGGCCACCGCGGGTGCCCGCCAGCGCACCAGGGCGGTGAGCAGGGCGCCCAGGGTCATCATCAGCGACACCGAGGCCGGCAGAATGAAGGCCAGGCCCAGGGCTGCCGAGCTGGGCAGCCAGTGCGCGCGGCGGACGGGCAGCAAGGCTTCGGCCAGGCCCAGCAGCAAGCCGGCCAGGGCGCCGAGGACGATGCCCAGGCGCATCGCCGTGTCCAGCGCGCCCAGGCCCTGGGTCAGGGTTTCCGCTACCGCCTTCCACTGGGCCACCGCCGGCGCCGGCCAGGCAGCACTGAGCAGCAGCGCCTGGGGATCGGGAATCAGCAGCCGGTAAGTGAGCACCCCGGTTACCGCGCCGAGGGCGATGCCCAGGCACTGGGCCACCACCTGCTTGGCCGGGGTGGCGCCGATGGCCTTGCCGACCTTGAAGTCGTTCATCAGGTCGGTGCTCTGGCCCGCGGCGCCGCCGGCGGTGTTGGCGCCCATCAGGTTGATGTTGACCTGCCCGGGCGCGGCCAGGCCGAAGGTGAGCTGCGACAGCTGGCCGATGGCGCCGATGGGCGGAATGCCGGTGGCGCCCACCACCCGCGCGGCCATGGCGGCGAGAAACAGCGCCAGGGGCAGGGCGAGCAGGGCCAGCCAGGGAGCTATGCCGAACAGCCGCACCTGCAAGACCACTACCAGCAGACTCGCGAGCAGCAGCAGGACCAGGGGCCAGCCACGCGGGCGCCGCCAGCCCGAACGCTGCCGCTCACCGCGCGGCAGGGTCACCAGGCGTACCGCCAGGGAGGCCAGGGTGGCGCTGACCATCAGGCTCACCCCCGGCCAGAGCAGCCATTGCACCAGGAGGGCATATTGCGGACCGCTGGCATCCGCCGGCACCTCGGCCACGCCGCTGGCCAGCAGCCAGGGCGCCAGCCCGGCCCAGGCCAGCAGGGTGCCGAGCAGCAGCGAGAAGCCGACCCGCGGGCCGATGATGCCGCCGAAGCCGAGCAGCAGCAGGGAGGGATCGAAGCTGAAGGTCAGTCGCTCCAGGGCGGCCGAGGGCGCCGTCCGCGGCAGCGTCCAGACGAAGGTATCCACCAGCTTGACCGCCGCCGACAGCACCAGGGCGCCCAGCAGCATCCGCAGGCGCGCCAGGGCCTCGGCGCCGCTGGCATAGACTTGCCGCAACGCCTCCAGGGTGGCCAGGCCCTCGGGGAATGTCAGGCTGGCATCGGCCAGTAACAGCGGGCGCAGGTACCAGGCCACCCAGATGCCGAGAAAGCTCACCGCGAACACCCAGCCCATCAGCGGCAGCGTGGGCAATTCCTGGCCGGTCAGCAGGGTATAGGCCGGGATGGGCGCCACCAGGCCGCCGGAGACGATGCTGGCCGCCGCCGAGGCCACGGTCTGGTTGATGTTGCTCTCGTGCAGCGTCCAGCCCGGTTGCTGCAGCCGTCGTCCGAGGCGGTGCCAGAGGCCGTAGCTCACCAGCAGGGCGATGATCGACATGTTGAACGACCAGCCGATCTTGAGCCCGGCATAGACATTGGCCGGGGTCAGCAGGACGCCCAGCAGCGCGCCGGTGAGCAGCGCCCGCGGGCTGAGTTCGCGCTCCACGGGCAGCGGCTGATCGAGCGGGGCGTCATTGGCTGCGGGCAAGAGGGCCTCCTGGGTCGGGCGATCATGGCGTCGTCAGGGGACCCTTCCAGGCACCGGTTGGTTCGGCGGCTCAGAGCCGGTTCAAGGGCTCGCGAGCTGGAGCCGAACAAGGCGCAACGACCAACGGGAGTAACAGCCAACGGCTGGCCCGAAGGGTGAGCGCTAGCGAATCAAAGGCCTGAGGAAGCGGGGTTTACAAGTGGTAAATGAGCATTGCGACGGGACCGCCCAGGTGGGGCTGGCCTTCCAGGATCTTTCCAACGCCGTCTGGCCGACGCGCAGCAACCTTTGAGTAGGCTCTCAGGGATGGCGCTCGGCCCAGGTCTGCCGCAGCGCCTCGATCAACTGGCGCAAGCCGGGTGGTGGCTGGCGCCGACTCGGATAGTAGATGCACAGTGGCGCGCCGGGTGAGGCCCAGTCCGGCAGCACCAGCTCCAGGCGGCCGTCACGCAGCTCCTCGGCCACCCGCCATTCCAGGCAATAGGCCAGGGCCAGGCCATCGAGAGCGGCCTGGATCGAGGTCTCGGTCTCGTTGAGGGTGAGTGGGCCGGGCACGTCGATCACCCGTGTCGCGGCACCGCTGCCCAGTTCCCACCGATAGAGGGCGCCACTGCCCAGGCGCAGCCGGACGCAGCGATGCTCGGCGAGATCCTCCGGCTGCTGCGGTCGGCCGTGACGGGCCAGGTAGTCGGGAGCACCCACTACCACCCAGCGCAACTCGTCGGTCAGCGGCAGGGCGACCATGTCCTGAGGCACGGTATCGCCATAGCGGATGCCGGCGTCGAGGCCGTCGGCGACGATGTCCACCGGCCGGTCTTCGACGCTGATGTCCAGTTGCAACTGTGGATAGGCGGCCAGCAGTCGGGGCAGGGTCGGGGTCACCAGCAGCCGCGCCGCATCGCGCGGCACGCTCAGGCGCAGCCGGCCGACCGGGGCGTCGCGGTGCTGGTCCAGCTCGCCCAGCGCCTCGCCGATGAGGGCGAAACCCTGTTCGAGCTTTTCCGCCAGCGCCGCGCCGGCCAGGGTCGGCACCACCGAGCGGCTGGTGCGATTGAGCAGCTTGACCCCCAGCCGCGTCTCCAACTGGCGCAGGGCATGGCTCAGCGCCGAGGTGGTGACGCCCAGCTCGATGGCGGCCTGGCGAAAGCTGCGGCGACGGACCAGGGCGACGAAGACATTGAGATCGGCCAGTTCGCCGCGGTTGAGGGTAGGCATGCACAATCCTCGCGCGATAAGAGCCTGTTCAAAGTCTGCTGCGCGTCGGCCAAACAGCGTTGAAAATGCCTTCGGAATGCTCATTTACCATTCGTAAACTCCGCTTCCTCAGGCATTTTCGCCTTGTTTGTCTCTAGCTCGCGAGCCTTTGAACAGGCTCTAAGGGTCAAGAGTTCGTTGAGCCCCATTCAACGCCTTTTGAATTAGCCTCACAAGGTTGATCCTTCCGACCGGCGTCTTCGCCTGGAGAATTGCATGACTGAAACCGTCCGTATCCCCGGTATCGATACCCCCGTTTCCCGCATCGCCCTCGGTACCTGGGCCATCGGTGGCTGGATGTGGGGCGGCACCGACGAAGCCCGCTCCATCGAGACCATCCGCGGCGCCGTGCAGGGCGGCATCAATCTCATCGACACCGCCCCGGTGTATGGCTTCGGCCGCTCCGAGGAGATCGTCGGCAAGGCCCTCGAAGGCATCCGTGACCAGGCGGTGATCGCCACCAAGGTGGCCCTGGAATGGCCCAACGAAGAGGTGCGCCGCAACGCCAGCGCGACCCGTATTCGCCAGGAGGTGGAGGATTCCCTGCGTCGCCTGCGCACCGACCGCATCGATCTCTATCAGGTGCACTGGCCCGATCCCCAGGTGCCCCACGAGGAGACCGCGCGTGAACTGGAGCGGCTGCGGCAAGAGGGTAAGATCCTCGCCATTGGCGTGAGCAATTACTCGCCCGAGCAACTGGAGGCTTTCCGCCAGTTCGCCAACCTGTCCACCGTGCAGCCGCCCTACAACCTGTTCGAGCGCGCCATCGAGGCCGATGTGCTGCCCTATGCCCAGCGCCACGGCCTGGTGGTACTGGCCTATGGCGCGCTCTGCCGCGGCCTGCTGTCCGGCCGCATGAACGCCGATACCCGCTTCGACGGTGACGACCTGCGCCAGGGCGATCCCAAGTTCCAGGCGCCGCGTTTCGCCCAGTACCTGGCGGCGGTGGAGGCCTTGACCGCCTTTGCCCGCGAGCGCCACGGCAAGTCGGTGCTGGCCCTGGCGATTCGCTGGATTCTCGACCAGGGACCGACCATCGCCCTCTGGGGCGCCCGCAAGCCCGAGCAATTGCAGGGGCTGGACGAGGCCTTCGGTTGGCGGCTGTCCAGCGAGGACCTGGCGGCCATCGACGCCATCCTCGCCGAACACGTCAAGGATCCGGTGGGGCCGGAGTTCATGGCGCCGCCACTGCGTTGATCCCGGCGGCTGGGGCACCCTGGCCCCGCCTTGTTGCCTAAGAACCTGTTCACGATCTGCTGCGCGTCGGCCAAACGGCGTTAAAAATGGCCTGGGTCGCCAGCCCGGTCGGAATGCTCATTTACCACTCGTAAACCCGAGCGCGGGTCCGATCCGCTTCCTCAGCCATTTTTGCCTTGTTTGGCTCTAGCTCGCGAGATCGTGAACAGGTTCTAAAGAACTCAGCCACAAGAGGTGAGGATCATGGCCAAGCGCGACGATCTCGACCACAAGCCGGAGAATGCCGGCAAGGTCGGTGAGACCCACAAGGAACTCAACCAGGGCGGCGAAGAACAACGCCCGGACAATCCAAAGCGCCCCGAGCAACCCAAGGACAGTCCTGATCCGGGTTACTGAGGCAACGGCAGAAACGACAAAGGCGCAGCGGTCTGGACCGCTGCGCCTTTGCTTTTGCTGCCGGGGTCAGGTGCCGACCCCGGCAGCCTTGCCCTGCTAGCGTGGTGTTTCAGAACTTATCTAGACAATTTTAGCGGCGCTTTTTCGGCCGCAGCGGCGGACCGTCCTGGCGGCGTTGCCACTCCTCGGCATAGCCCTGCCATAACTCGTCGCGGCGCCTGGCCCAGTCGGACCACCGAACCGCCCCAAAATCACTCGCCAATTCTTGCGCGAACTGCTGAAACACCACACTAGAAGCTGCGCGGGGCCGCCACGCCACTCTCGTCGCCCACTGCGCCAGGGGTATTGCCATTGGCCGCGGTGCGTCCGACATTCCTGCCGGTCGTGGCTTGGGTTGCCGACGGAGTTTCGCCGGTACTCGTGGCCGGAGAACCGGCCATGGACTCGACCCCGGCATCGGGATCATTGCCAAGGTTCCTGGACGCGGTGCCGGCCTCGGCCTGATCACCATGACTGGCCTGGCGGGTGCCATTCGCGACGTCGCGCCCGGCCGCCTTGACCTGCTCGTAGCCACTGTTGGCTAGCTCTTTCGCCTTGGTGGTTAGCGTGTCGCTGTGTTTGCCCAGGGTACGGTCCTCGGTCTTGGTCCGCGGCAGCGACGCCCCGAGCAGGGCGCCGAGGGCGATACCCAGCACACCCACCACCAGCGGCTGTTCGCGTAGCAGGGTCTCGAAGGTGCCTTTGAGCTGTTGCGCCTGGTCGGCCAGGGTGTCCTTGGCGTGCGCAGCGGTATCGCTCAGCCGCTCCCCGGTCTCGGCGGCCTTGGCCGATACGCTCTCGCCTAGGCCGGTCACCTTGTCGCGCGCGTCGTGACTGCCACGGCTCAGGGAATCGCGGGTATGGCCTGCGCTGTTGGCGACCGCGTCCAGCGCACCAGACAGCTTGTCCTTGAGCGGACTGCCAGCGGTGGCCGGTACCGGCGCTCGGTCCTGCCCCAACGCCAGCCAGAGCAGGCCGACCGAGGTCAGCACCGCCGGGACCGGATTGGCCTTCAGGGTATTGCCCAGATTCTGGGCGAATTCCCCACCATGACCCTTGGTGTAGGCCAACGCCTGGTCGAACAGCTGACCGGGCGATAGCCGGTTCTCCAGCGCCCCTACCAGGTCTTCGATGTGTTCGCGCTTCTGGTCGATCTCCCGCTCGAGTTCATCGGGGTTCTTTCTGGATTCCTGGTCGATCTGGGTGGCGAGGCTCATTGTGCGGCCCTCCGTACGGCGTCCTTGTCCTTCTGCAGGCTATTGACGGTGCGCTCAGGGGTGAAGTGGGCCGGTTCGAACTGCTTCTTGCCCGATTGCAACATGATGAAGCCGATCACCATGACCACGGCGCCCACCAGCAGGGCGGCGGCCCAGGGCGTCAGATACTGGGAGAGGAAATAGACGACGCCCATGAGCAGCACGATGAAGCCGGCCAGCAGCACGATGGCACCGGCCGCGACCCCGGCCACGCCGGCCTTGGTGGTGCGCAGGGACTCGCCCAGTTCCGCCTTGGCCAGCGCAAGCTCCTTGGTGAACAGCGCCGGCACCTCATGAATCAGCTGCTTGATCAGGCCGACGACCGAGGTGTCGCCTTCTGTGGAACGCGGGGTGGGATTCTCGTTGATCATGGCTGCTTTCCTCCGCTCAGGGTCGGTCGGTCCAGGTGGCTGGCCGCGGCGCCGGTGGTCAAGGTGTCTTCGCTGCGGGCGGGATTGATCGCCGCGCCGCCGATGGGATCACCACTTCGGGTGGTGGTCGGCGTATAGAGGTCGGGACCCTTGGGAATATTGTTGGTGTGGATGACGTCGGCACCGGCCGCCGGCTCCACCAGTTCGTTTTCCGCTGCGACCGAGGGGGTGGTCAGCGTGGGCATCTCGCCCGCACCGTGGCCACGGTCTGCGCTGCCGCTGCTCGACTGGCTGGAGGCCTTGAGCAAGCGCGACAGCCCGAAGCCGATGGCGATGCTGCCGGTGAGGAACAGCGCGGGATTCTCCCGTGCCAGGGTGCCGGCCTGCTGCAGCAATTGCTCGGCGCTCTTGCCGCGCAGGTCCTCGGCCAGGCCGGTCAGGCTCTGTGCCATGTCGCTGACGTAGTGCGCCAGGCCCAGGGTGTCCTTCCCGTCGAGGTCTTCCGCCGCCGTCTGGGCGCTATGAGCAATGGCTTCGAGCTGATCGGCCGCGCTGTCGCGATAGTGGTCGTAGTGCGCGGCCCCCTGTTGCTTGGCGTCCTGCACCGCGTCCCGGGCGACGTCTTCGAGGTCGTGCAGATGGTCTTGGGCTGAAGCGCCTTCCGTGGCGTGCGGACGAGGTCCGTTGGAAGTGTCGGGAGGGGTCGTCATGCTGGCGTACCTGTTGCAGAACCGGGGGATGGCCGTAGCGGTCGGCCGTTCACGTGCCTTGCCTTCAGGGGACCGGAGGAGCCGTGGCGCAGTTCGCAATGTCCTGTCCGAACGGCGGCTAGCAGACAAACGGCCTTACCTGCAGTCGTGAATACAAGCGAGACGGCAGCGGCATGCAACGGCTCTAGGCCGGCAATGAAACGCAATCGCAACCTACGCAACCATTCGTCTTGCCCATGATGGCAATGCAGAAATTCGATGAACGTTTTTTCACCGGGCGCGGTCGATTCAAGCAGACGTTGACGTTCGCCAGGCTGCGAACCTACCTCTTCAACTCACGTCCGAATGACAGGAGATCTCTCATGGCCGTTGCCAATGCCAAGCAAGAACTGAAGACCGTTTCCAGCGTCAAGCAGAAGGCCCACCAGGGCGAGGACGCCACCCTGCAGAACCAGCAGGCTGTCGGCGAAGCCCTGGCCGTGTTGCTGTCCGATGTCTTCGCGCTGTACATCAAGACCAAGAACTACCACTGGCACATGAAGGGCTCGCACTTCCGCGACTACCACCTGCTGCTGGACGAGCAAGCCACCCAGCTGTACGGCATCACCGACCTGATCGCCGAGCGCGCCCGCAAGATCGGCCAGCCCACCGTGCGCTCCCTGGAGCAGATGGTGCAGCTCAAGCGCCTGGCCAGCAGCGACGCCACCGACCTGTCGGCCGACCAGATGCTCACCGAGCTGCACGACGACAACCAGTCGCTGGCCGCCTACATGCGCACCACCCATACCCTGACCGACGACGCCAACGACGTCTCCACCACCAGCCTGCTGGAAGAGTGGATCGACCAGGCCGAAGAGCGCGCCTGGTTCCTGGGTCAGACCGTCGGCAAGTAAGTCGCAGGCTCTACCGAAAAGCCCGTCTCCGGACGGGCTTTTTCATGGGCGCTCGCCAGGACGCGAGGTTGCTGCTGGTACTGGCGCGGGGTACAGCCGAATTCACGGCGGAACACCGCGTGCAGGTATTGCGCCGAGGTGAAGCCGCAACGCCGGGCGACCTCGGCCAGACTCGCGGCACCTTCCTGCAGGGCGACCGCCGCGGCGGCCAGCTTGAAGCCTAGGATCTCGTCGTGAACGCTGCGCCCCAGCTCACGGCGGAAGGAGGTTTCCAGCGCCGAGCGGGAGATACCGACGTAGCTGGCCACCTGGTCGGTCTTGATGCCCTGGCAGGCGTACTGGCGGATGAAGTGCAGGGCGCGCATCACCTGGGGATGGTGCACCGCCTGGTGGCGACTGGAGGCCTGGATATTGATCCCCTCCGGCGGGATCAGCACTCGCGGTGCGCCCAGGTCGACGCCGTGCAGCCGCTGGTGCAACAGGCGCGCGGCCTCGCGGCCGATGGCTTCGGTACCCTGGATGACCGAGGTCAGGGGCACGCGGGTCAGGGTGCGCGCCAGCGGATCGTTGTCGATGCCCACCAGCGCCACCTGCTCGGGCACCGGGATGCCGGCCGTGAAGCAAGCCTGGAGCAGTTGCCGCGCCCGGGCGTCGGTGACGGCGAGGATGCCCACCGGTTTGGGCAACGCCTCCAGCCAGGTGATCAGCTGCTCCACGGCGGTGTCCCACAGCGGCGCACTGGTCTCCAGGCCGCGATAGATCTCCACCGGCAGGCCGTCGCGGCGGAGCAGGGCGGCGAAGGCCGCCTCGCGCTCGCCGGCCCAGCGATTGGTGTCCGCGGCGGGCAGGCTGAAGCAGGCGAAGCGGGTCAGCCCGGACTCGATCAGGTGGTCGTAGGCCAGGCGCACCAGGGCGGCGTTATCGGTGGCGACGTAGGGGATGCCGGGCGGATAGTCGCGCACCTCGGCATAGGAGCCGCCCACCGCCACCACCGGCAGCCTGCTGTCGGCCAGGGCGGCGCTCACGGCGGGGTCGTCGAAGTCGGCGATGATGCCGTCGCCCTGCCAACGCTCGATGCCCTTGAGCCGGCAGAGGAAGTCCTCTTCGAGGAACAGGTCCCAGCGCGCCCGGGTACCGCTCAGGTAGTTGCCGATGCCGGCGAGGATGCCGCGGTCGTAGATCTTGCTGCCGTTGAACAGCAGGGCGACGCGATGGACGGGCGGCTGGCTGGGCATGGCGGGCTTCCGGCGAGAGGCGCGGTGGGATACCAGACTACGACCGCACCGGGCGTCTCTCAAGCGGCAAAATCGCACTCAGCCCTGGTGATTTTCACAATAGGCAGCCCGGGTGGCAGCGCTACCATCGAGACAAGCCGGTACGCCGTGCCGGGTGCGACAGATAAGAACAAGGACAACGCCATGGCTTATTTCCCCAATGTCGAGAAGGTCCGCTACGCCGGCCCCGACAGCTCTTCCCCGCTCGCCTTCCGCCACTACGAGGCCGACCGCCTGGTCATGGGCAAGCCCATGCGCGAGCACCTGCGCATGGCGGTCTGCTACTGGCACACCTTCGTCTGGCCGGGCAGCGATGTCTTCGGCCAAGGCACCTTCCAGCGCCCCTGGCACGCTACCGGCGCGCCGCTGGAGCAAGCCCGCGCCAAGGCCGCCGCCGCCTTCGAATTCTTCAGCAAGCTGGGCGTGGACTACTACTGCTTCCACGACACCGATGTGGCCCCCGAGGGCGCCAGCTTCACCGAGTACCGCGAGAACTTCGCCCGCCTGGTGGACGAGCTGGAGCGCCACCAGAGCGAGACCGGCCTCAGGCTGCTGTGGGGCACCGCCAACTGCTTCAGCCACCCACGCTACGCCGCGGGCGCCGCCACCAACCCCAATCCGGAGATCTTCGCCTGCGCCGCCACCCAGGTGTGCACGGCGATGAACGCCACCCACCGCCTGGGCGGCGAGAACTACGTGCTGTGGGGCGGTCGCGAAGGCTACGAGACCCTGCTCAACACCGACCTTAAGCGCGAGCGCGAGCAACTCGGCCGCTTCATGCAACTGGTGGTGGAACACAAGCACCGCCTCGGCTTCCAGGGCGACCTGCTGATCGAACCCAAGCCCCAGGAGCCCACCAAGCACCAGTACGACTATGACGTGGCCACCGTCTTCGGCTTCCTGCAGCAATTCGGGCTGGAAAAGGAGATCAAGGTCAACATCGAGGCCAACCACGCCACCCTGGCCGGGCACAGCTTCCAGCACGAGATCGCCAGCGCCGTGGCCCTCGGCGTGTTCGGCAGCATCGACGCCAACCGTGGCGATCCGCAGAACGGCTGGGACACCGACCAATTCCCCAACAGCGTCGAGGAAATGACCCTGGCGATCTACGAGATCCTCAAGGGCGGCGGCTTCACCCGCGGCGGCTTCAACTTCGACGCCAAGGTGCGGCGCCAGAGCCTGGACGACGTCGACCTGTTCCACGGCCACGTCGCAGCCATGGATACCTTGGCGCTGTCCCTGGAACGCGCCGCGGCGCTGCTGCAGGACGACCCCCTGGGCAAGTTCAAGGCCGAGCGCTATGCCGGCTGGGACCAGACCCTCGGCCAGCGCATCCTCGGCGGCGAGCTGGACCTTGCGCAACTCGCCGAACACACCTTCACTCAGGGTCTGGCACCCCAGCCGGTGAGCGGCCGTCAGGAGCTGCTCGAAGGCGTGGTCAACCGTTACCTGTATCGCTGAACCGCGCGAGCGGGTCGGCAGAAAAGCCGTGCCGACCCGCTTGTACAAGCCCGCTGAATCGTTACACTCAAACCCGTTCGCTCGCTCCACAACAACAATAACCAAGGACGCCACCATGAACTTCAAGACGACCCTGCTCGCCGGTCTGCTCGCCCTCTGCACCACCGGTTTCGCCCAGGCCGACGCCCAGCATCCCAAGATCGGTTTCTCCATCGACGACCTGCGCCTGGAACGCTGGGCCCGTGACCGCGACTACTTCGTCGCCGCCGCCGAGCAACTCGGCGCCAAGGTCTATGTGCAATCCGCCGACGCCAACGAGCAGCGCCAGCTGTCGCAGATCGAGAACCTGATCTCCCGCGGCGTGGATGCCATCGTCATCGTGCCCTTCAACGCCACGGTGCTGAACAACGTGGTGGCCGAGGCCAAGAAGGCCGGGGTCAAGGTGATCTCCTATGACCGCCTGATCCTCAACGCCGACATCGACGCCTACATCTCCTTCGATAACGAGAAGGTCGGCGAGATGCAGGCCGGTGGCGTGCTCAAGGCCCAGCCCAAGGGCAACTTCTTCCTGCTCGGCGGCGCGCCTACCGACAACAACGCCAAGATCCTCCGCCAGGGCCAGATGAAGGTCCTGCAGCCGGCCATCGACAAGGGCGACGTCAAGATCGTCGGTCAGCAGTGGGTGAAGGAGTGGAACCCGACCGAGGCCCTGGCCATCGTCGAGAACGCCCTGACCGCCAACGACAACAAGATCGATGGCATCGTCGCCTCCAACGACGCCACCGCCGGCGGCGCCATCCAGGCCCTGGCCGCGCAGAAGCTGGCCGGCAAGGTCGCCGTGTCCGGCCAGGACGCCGATCTCGCCGCCATCAAGCGGGTGATCGCCGGGACCCAGACCATGACCGTCTACAAGCCGCTCAAGCTGATCGCCTCCGAGGCGGCCAAGCTGTCGGTGCAACTGGTGCGCAACGAGAAGCCGGCCTTCAACTCCAGCTACGACAACGGCACCAAGAAGGTCGACACCCTGCTGCTCACCCCCACCGAGCTGACCAAGGCCAACGTCGACCTGCTGGTCAAGGACGGCTTCTACACCCAGGCCCAGATCGACGGCAAATAACCACTGGCCACCGGCTGGCCGTCTGACGCCTGGCGTCGGGCGGCCCCTGGGCAAGGAGCGGCCATGGCCGACTATCTGCTGGAAATGCACGGCATCGCCAAGAGCTTTGGCGGGGTGCGGGCGCTGGACGGCATCGATCTCAAGGTGCGTCCGGGCGAATGCGTAGGGCTGTGCGGCGAGAACGGCGCCGGCAAGTCCACCCTGATGAAGGTCCTCTCGGCGGTCTATCCCCACGGCACCTGGGAAGGCGAGATCCGCTGGGACGGGCGTCCGCTGGAAGCCCAGTCCATCGCCGAATCCGAGGCGGCCGGCATCGTCATCATCCACCAGGAACTGACCCTGGTGCCCGATCTGTCCGTGGCCGAGAACATCTTCATGGGCCACGAACCGCGCCGCTTCGGCGGGCGGCTGGACTACCCGACCATGCTGCAGCGCTCGGCCGAGCTGATGCGCCGGCTCAAGGTGCCGGACATGAACGTGGCCCTGCCGGTGTCCCAGTACGGCGGCGGCCTGCAGCAACTGGTGGAGATCGCCAAGGCGCTGAACAAGAACGCCCGGCTCTTGATCCTCGACGAACCGACTTCGGCGCTCACCACCTCCGAGATCGCCGTGCTGCTGGACATCATCCGCGACCTCAAGGCGCAGGGCGTCGCCTGCGTCTACATCTCGCACAAGCTCGACGAGGTGGCGGCCATCTGCGACACCATCACGGTGATCCGCGACGGCAAGCACATCGCCACCACGCCCATGGCCGAGATGGACATCGACCGCATCATCACCCAGATGGTCGGCCGCGCCATGACCAATCTCTATCCGCAGATCCCCCACCAGATCGGCGAGGTGATCTTCGAGGCGCGCCACTTCACCTGCCTGGACGTCGACAATCCCCAGCGCAAGCGCGTCGACGACGTCTCCTTCGCCGTGCGCGCCGGCGAGATCCTCGGCATCGCCGGGCTGGTGGGCGCCGGGCGCACCGAGCTGGTCTCGGCCATCTTCGGTGCCTACGACGGCCGCTACGAAGGCGAGGTCTGGCTCCATGGCCAGCGCATCGATACCCGCTCTCCGCTGAAATCCATTCGCGCCGGCCTCTGCCTGGTACCGGAGGATCGCAAGCGCCAGGGCATCATTCCCGACCTGGGCGTGGGTTCGAACATCACCCTCACGGTGCTGGATAGATTCGCCCACCTGAGTCGCATCGACAGCGAGGCGGAACTGTCCTGCATCGACACCGAGATCGCCCGGCTGCAACTCAAGACCAGCAGCCCCTTCCTGCCCATCACCGGCCTCTCCGGCGGCAACCAGCAGAAGGCGGTACTCGCCAAGATGCTGCTGGCGCGGCCCAAGGTGCTGATCCTCGACGAGCCCACCCGTGGCGTCGACGTCGGTGCCAAGTTCGAGATCTACCGGCTGATCGGCCTGCTCGCAGCGGAGGGCGTGGCCATCGTCATGGTCTCCTCGGAGCTGGCCGAGGTCCTCGGCGTCTCCGACCGGGTGCTGGTACTCGGCGAAGGCCGGCTGCGCGGCGATTTCCCCAACGAGAACCTGACCCAGGAGCGGGTACTGGCCGCCGCCCTGGGCACCACCGAACGGGCGGTCGCCCAAGCCCGGGAGCACTTCTGATGCACGCCGTGAAACAGCTGTTCACCCGCTACAAGATGCTCGCCCTGCTGATCGCCGTGGCGCTGATCTGGCTGTTCTTCAGCTGGCAGACCGAGGGCGGCTTCGTCACCCCGCGCAACCTCTCCAACCTGCTGCGGCAGATGTCCATCACCGGCATCCTCGCCTGCGGCATGGTGCTGGTGATCATCGCCGGCGAGATCGACCTCTCGGTGGGATCGCAACTCGGCCTGCTCGGCGGGGTGGCGGCGATACTCGACGTGACCTACCACGTGCCCCTGCCGATCACCCTGCTGGCGGTTGCCGCCGGTGGCCTGCTGATCGGCCTGATCAACGGCTACCTGAGTGCCTATCGCGGGATACCGTCCTTCATCGTCGGCCTCGGCGGCATGCTGGCCTTCCGCGGGGTGCTGCTCGGTCTCACCGGCGGCGTCACCGTCGCCCCGGTGTCGCCGGAGCTGGTCTACCTCGGCCAGGGCTATCTGCCGCCGGCCGTGGGCAGCGCCCTGGGCGTGCTGCTGTTCGCGGTGGCCGTGGTGCTCAGTTGGCGCCAGCGCAGCAAGCGCAAGGCCCTAGGCCTCGCCCTGGCGCCACTGTGGCGTGACGTGCTGCGGGTGGCGGTGATCGGCGTGGTGCTGGTGGCCTTCATCCAGACCCTCAACCGCTACGACGGCATCCCGGTGCCGGTGCTGATCCTGCTGGTCCTGCTCGGGGTGTTCAGCTATATCACTAGCCAGACGGTATTCGGCCGGCGCATCTATGCGGTGGGCAGCAACCTGGAAGCCACGCGGCTGTCGGGCATCAACGTCCAGGCGATCAAGCTCGGCATCTTCGGCCTGATGGGCGTGATGTGCGCCCTGGCCGGTCTGGTCAACACCGCACGGCTGGCCGCCGGCTCGCCCTCGGCCGGCACCATGGGCGAACTGGACGCCATCGCCGCCTGCTTCATCGGCGGCACCTCCATGCGCGGCGGCTCGGGCACCGTCTACGGCGCCCTGCTCGGCGCCCTGGTGATCGCCAGCCTGGACAACGGCATGTCCATGCTCGACGTGGACAGCTACTGGCAGATGATCGTCAAGGGCGGCATCCTGGTCCTGGCCGTCTGGGTCGACGTCAGCACCCGTACCAGCCGGCGCTGAGGGTTAGGATGGAAAACCGCGTAGCCTTTTCCACCTGTTCACGCCGTGCTCGCCCCGGATGAGGCTACGCCGTCATCCAGGCTACGGCAGCATCGCGGAACGTCGAACTGCCCAGAGGGCTGGGGAGGGTGGCTTGCTTTATCGTGGCCATGGGCCGCTCCTACAGGCACGGGTGCTACCGTAGGAGCGGCCCATGGCCGCGATCTAACGGCTCCCCCTACTCATGACCTCGAATCGCCCCACCGCCCGTCAACTCAGGTTTCGAATCTTTGCACCCGCGGCCCGCGCTGGCGCAGGTCGGCCAGACTCTCTGGGCTGAGGGTGCCGACGGCGCGGTCGAGATCGCGCTGCAGATCCTGGATCACCGTGGTCAGGGAGGTGGTGCATTCCAGATTGCAGAAGGGAATGGCCTTGGTGATCGTGGCCGCTCGGGTGGTGTCGTTGATGGTGAACAGCAGGGTGCGGTCGGCCCGGCGAGGAACAGCCAGGCAGGAGTGGGGGCTGAAGGCGTCAATCAGCGCATCAATAGCGTTTTGCATGGGCAGATCGTCCTTGTCGTGACCGTGGAAATCGTCCGAATCAGACCTGTCCAAGGTCGCAAAGGTTCATTCCAGAGCGATTTCAGCTCGGCATTCATCATATGAAAAGTATGATGAATGCCGAGCTGGCAGGAACGGTGGCGTACTCACGCCTGGCTGGCTGGCTGGCTGGGCGTCGGTGTCGGCCGGGTTTTCCACCTGGGTACGCTCAGCCTGGCTGTGGATAACCCTGGCCCGCGTCCATCCATCCCGCACCTTTGACGCCCGCGCCGGGCTGCGGCAGAGTGCGCGCCCTTTGGTGGTGCGGAGTCGGCGATGAATGCGGTGGTGGTGGCGGTAGGACTCATGCTGGTGCTGAGTCTCGCTCGCGTACACGTGGTGGTGGCGATGATCGCCGGGGCGGTGGCCGGTGGTCTGGTCGGCGGCCTGGGATTGGAAGGCACCCTGCTGGCCTTCAACGCCGGCCTGGGCAATGGCGCCAAGGTGGCGCTCTCCTATGCGCTGCTGGGGGCCTTCGCCGTCGCCATCAGCCAATCGGGCCTGGCGCACATGCTGGCCGACCGGGCGCTGGCGCTGATGGAGCGGCAGGCCGCCCAGGGCGGGCGCTCGCTGCGCTGGGCGCTGCTCGGGCTGCTGCTGGCGGTATCCATCGCCTCGCAGAACATCCTGCCCATCCATATCGCCTTCATCCCGCTGCTGGTGCCGCCGTTGCTCTATGTGCTGACGCGCCTGGAGCTGGATCGGCGGCGGCTGTCCTGCGTCATGACCTTCGGCCTGATCGCGCCCTACATGTTCCTGCCGGTGGGCTTCGGCAGCCTCTATCTGCACGACATCCTCCTGGCCAGCGTGTCCCGCGCCGGGGTGGACATCAGCGGCGTGGACCCCAGTCGTGCCATGTTGCTGCCGGCCCTGGGCATGGTGGTCGGCCTGCTGCTGGCGGTGTTCGTCAGCTATCGTCGGCCGCGCCGCTACGACCTGAGCCTGGTGGCCCGCACCGAACGGGCCGACCGCCCCTACAACGGCCGTACCCTGGCGGTGGCGCTGGTCGCCGTGATCGCAGCCTTCGGCGTGCAGCTCTGGCTGGACTCCATGATCCTCGGCGCCCTGGTCGGCTTCGTGGTCTTTACCGCCACCGGGGTGGTGCGCTGGCGCGAGGCGGACGACCTGTTCAGCGAGGGCGCGAAGATGATGGCGGTGATCGGCTTCATCATGCTCACCGCCGGCGGCTTCGCCGAGGTGCTGACCGCCACCGGCCAGATCAAGGACCTGGCCGCCACCGCCGCCGGCCTGATCGGCGACAATCGTGCCCTGGGCGCATTACTGCTCCTGCTGTTGGGCATGCTGGTGACCCTGGGCATCGGCTCGTCCTTTTCCAGCGTGCCCATCCTCGCCGCCATCCTCGGGCCGCTGTGCCTGCACCTGGGCTTCTCGCCGCTGGCCATCGTCTGCCTGATCGGCACCGCCGGCGCCCTCGGCGACTCGGGTTCGCCGGCTTCGGACTCCACCCTGGGTCCCACCTCGGGTCTCAACGTGGACGGCCAGCACAGCCATATCTGGGACACCGTGGTGCCGTCCTTCCTGCACTTCAGCCTGCCGATGCTGCTGTTCGGCTGGGCCGCGGTGCTGCTGCTGTAACCGGCGATTGCCGTGCGGGCGCAAAGCGGCGACCGGGTGGGTCCAAGGCCTATCGCCCAGGAGTCGTCCATGCCCGCCGCCACCTTTCGTCTCGAACCCCTCACCGCCGCCGACCTGCCCGCCGCCACCGAGGTGGTCCGCCTGGCCTTCGCTACCTGGATGGGCGCCGCCGAGCCGGGGGAGTTCTGGAACGACCGCGACTATGTGCGCAGTCGCTTCGTCGCGCCCCACACCGCCTGGTTCAAGGCACTGGACGGGGCGCGCCTGGTCGGCACGGTGTGCGTCACTCGCTGGGGTCGCCACGGCATCCTCGGGCCGCTGGCGGTGCACCCCGACTACTGGGACGCCAAGGTCGCCAAGGCGCTGATGGGCGCCGCGGTCGGTCAGCTCGATGCCTGGCAGCTGGAGCACGCCGGGCTTTTCACCTTCCCCGACAGCCCACGTCACCTGGGGCTCTACCAGGGCTTCGGCTTCTGGCCCCGGACCCTGACGGCGGTGATGGGGCGCGCGCTGGGCGCGCCGGTCCCGACCACTGCGCAGCGCTTCTCCCGGGCCACCGATCCGGCGGCCCTGCTGGCGGCCTGCGCCGAACTGGGCGCCGCCAATGCCCCCGGACTGGACGTCTCCGCCGAGGTGGGCGCGGTGCGCGACCAGGAGCTGGGCGACAGCCTGTTCCTCCAGGCCGACGATGGTCGCCCCGCTGGCTTCGCCGTCTGCCACTTCGGTCCGCGCAGCGAGGCGGGCGCGGGGGTCTGCTACGTCAAGTGCGCCGCCGTGCGCCCGGGCCGTGGCGCCGAGACCCGCTTCGCCCAGCTCATCGCCGCCTGCGACGGCCTGGCCCGGGAGTGCGGCCAGCAGCGACTGCTGGCCGGGGTCAACACCGCCCGCCTGGGCGCCTACCAGTGGCTGCTGGCCCAGGGTTTTCGCAGCGAGATCCTCGGCATCACCCTGCACCGGGGCGAGGAACACTACGATCACCCCGACGTCTGGCTGCTGGATGATTGGCGCTGATCACCCGCAGCCCGGCGCGACCGTGAAAAAAGGCTCTAGGGCGGACTAAAGAGCGAAGCGGCGGTGCCGATATGGAGAGCTGGACCGCGCAGCGCTGCCGCGGCTAATCCCTCCTGAGGAGCCCATCATGGCCCTGCTCAAGCACTACTCGATCATGCGTGCACTGGACACCCTGGCTGCCGCGACCGAGACCGCTACCCCCCTTGTCGAGATCGGCCGCTTCCAGGGCGATCACACGCTGGCGCGCCTGGCCACCGGTCTCCAGGCACTGCTGTTGCAGCAGCGCGAATTGCAACAGCAGGTCCAGACGCTGAGTGAGGACAATGCCGCCCTGACGGCGCGCATGGCCGAAAGCGAGTCGCTAGCCAGGCGTCTCGGGACGCGTTTCGAGCTGGTCAGCCAGGGCTCCAGCGAAGGCCTCTGGGACATGGAGGTGGTGGCCGGCGATCCGGTCAATCCGCGCAATGCCTTCTGGTGGTCGGATCAATTCCGCGCCATGCTCGGCTTCCGCGATGAAAGCGACTTCCCGAGCGAACTCGGCAGCTGGGCCAAGCGCCTGCATCCCGAGGACAGCGCCTGGGTGCTGGACGCCTTCGCCGCCCACATGAAGGATCGCAGCGGCCAGACGCCCTTCGACGTCCAGTACCGCATCGCCCTGAAATCCGGTGAGTACCGTTGGGTCCGGGCTACCGGGGCGACCCTGCGTGACGAGCGCGGCGTGCCGGTACGCGTCGCCGGTTCGCTGCGCGATATCCATGACCAGCGCCTGCGCGACCTGGAACTCGACGTCACCCTGACCCGTTTCGAACTGGCGCGGGAGATGCTCAACGACGGCCTGTGGGACATGGAAGTGATCGCCGGCGATCCGCTCAACCCGAAGAATCCCTTCTGGTGGTCGCCGCAATTCCGTCGCCTGCTCGGCTACGAGACCCTCCAGGAATTTCCCGACGTGCTGGACAGCTGGGCTTCGCGGCTGTATCCGGAAGATCGCGACCGGGTGCTGGAAGCCTTCGGTTCGCACATCAACGATCGCAGCGGGCGCACCGGCTTCGACATCACCTATCGCCTGGTGCTGAAGAACAATGAGGTACGTTGGTTCCGCGCCCGTGGCCAGACCAGGCGCGCTGCCGACGGTACCCCGCTGCGGGTAGTGGGCGCCCTGGCCGATGTCCATGCCACGCATGAGCAGGAGTCCTTGCGCGAGGCCCAGGAAGCTCAGCACCGCCAGATGGAAGAGAACCTGCACAAGGTCACCGAGATCGTCGGCTCCATCCAGGGCATCGCCGCCCAGACCAACCTGCTGGCCCTCAACGCGGCCATCGAGGCCGCGCGGGCGGGCGAGGCGGGGCGGGGCTTCGCCGTGGTGGCGGACGAGGTGCGCAAGCTAGCGACCCGGACATCCGAAGCCACCCAGCGCGCGGCCGACATGATCCGCAAATAGTGGCGCGCCAGCCTCAGGCGTTGTTGGCAGTCGCCGTCTTTCGCGAGCGACTGCGCGGCTTGGCTGCCGGCGGGGCGACACTGCTCTGGATGCCGCCGACCTGGGTCAGGTTATCGTCGGGCTGGTCTTCCAGCTCGCGATTGGCGCGAAACCAGTGTTCGAAATCCTGGCCGTGCGGACGACCCTCGCGTTCCCAGATTTCATAGGCGCGTTGGCGGATGCGTTCTTCGAGACTCATGGTGGTGACCTCTGGCAGAAGGGCAGGGGAGCGCGGCCGCGAGTGCCGGCGCTCATCCTGACTAGGCCCGAGGCAGCGCCGAAAAGTTTCGATCCCGTTCCTGGGGACTGGACCGGTCTTGCCGCTTGTTCCGCTCTGGCCTGCCGCTATGGCGGCGCTGACCGTTCGTCGCCCTCTACCTGGCGATCTCACCATGCCAGGCCCGCCGATAGGCACCGGGTGCCACGCCATAGGCCTGTTTGAACTGGCGAGTGAGATGGCTCTGGTCGGCGAAGCCCAGTTGCAGGGCCACTTCCAGGGGCGCCCAGCCGGCGCGCAACAGGCCCTGGGCGCGGGTCAGGCGTTGCTGCTTGAGCCAGGCATGGGGCGGCAGGCCGGTCGCGCGGCGGAACACTCGCAGGAAGTGAAAGGGCGATAGCCCCACCGCCTGGGCCAGCTCTTCGAGGCTGGGTGGTTGCTGCAACCGCTGACCGAGCAGTTCCCGCGCGCGCTGCACGGCCAGGGGTTCGCGACCCGGCTCCGGGATGGCCCCCAGGCGGGCGTGACGGCCGAACAGCAGTAATAGTGCCTCACGCCAGGCGGTCTGCTGTTCCAGAGCCTCGGCGCCATGGTCGGCCAACCGATGCAGGTGGCCGAAAGCCGCGCTCACCTGGGGATCGTGCAGCACGCTGGTGGCGAAGGCCGGGGTGGCGTCCAGCGGGCGTCCCAGTTCGGCGAAGACCGGTGCCAGCTGCGCCAGCGTCGGATAGAAGCCGCGATACTGCCAACCTTCTTCCACCGCCGTAGCGCCGGTGTGCAACTCGTCCGGGTTGATCAGCACCAAGCTGCCCACCGTCGCGAAGTGCTCGACGCCGCGATGGTTGAAACGTTCGACGCCGCACTCGATCAAGGCGAACACATAGCCGTCGTGGGCATGGGGGACAAAGCGTCGGCGTCGATAATGGGCGTGTAACAACTCGACGCCCCCCAGCCTAGGGGCGGACCAGAGCCGGGCCCGTTCTTCTTGTTCCTTCATGATGCCCTCGGGATGAACTCGACTCACCTTAGCGCGCTACAGCAGCCAGCGCAGCAGATAGAACACGCCCATGCTGAGCACCACCGTGGTCAGCACCCGCCGCGTCCAGAGCATCAGTCCTACCGCGGCCAGGCCCGCCAGCGGGTAGGGATCGACCAGGGGCGCGGCCAGCGACTGTTCGCCAGAGAACAGGATGGGCCCGCAGATGGCGGTGAGCATGCCCGGCACGGCGAATTCCAGGAAGGTGCGCAGGTGGCGCCCCAGACGCAGCGGCAGCCGGGGTTCGAGGAAGAGATAGCGATTGAAGAAGACCAGGGCGGCCATGCCGAGCAGGGTGGCGAGGATCATGAGCAGCGCTCCCGCAGTCGACGCACCAGGAAGCCCACGCCCATCCCCGCCAGGCCCCCCAGCACCAGGGCGCCCTGCCAGTGCAGGTGATGCAGCCAGACCGATACCAGCAGGGCGGTGAGCACGCAGGCGACGGTGGCCAGGTCGCGCACCAGGGGCACCACCAGGGCGATGAAGGTGGCGGCGATGGAGAAGTCCAGGCCCAGGGCGCCCAGATTGGGCAGCACCCGCCCCAGCAGCAGGCCGGCCAGGGTGAAAAGATTCCACAGCAGGTAGAAGCTCAGGCCCATGCCCAGGGCGCGCCAGCGGTCGAAGCCCGCTGGTTGTTCGGCGTGGTTCAGGGCGAAGAATTCGTCGGTGAGCAGAAAGCCGAAGCCCAGCCGCCAGGGTAGCGGCTGCGGCGCCAGCACGCGTCTCAGGTGCAGGCCATAGAGCAGGTGCTGGGAGGTCAGCAACAGGGTGGTCAGCAGGATGGTCGCCAGGCCCGCGCCGGCCTTGAGCAGGCCCAGGGCCACCAGTTGTGCCGCCCCGGCGAACACCAGCAGGGAAAAGGCCTGCCCTTCCAGCACGCTGAGGCCGGTCTCGATGGCCAGGGCGCCGACCAGGATGCCCCAGGGTGCGCAGGCCAGCGACAGCGGCATGATCTGCCAGGCGCCCTGGGCGAAGGCGCGGCGGCGGGAAGCGGACATCGGCAGGGCTCCGGTAGGCAGTGGATACCCAGGGTGCCGCACCGCGTTGCCGCCGTCTTGAACGTTCTTGCGCTGTGGCGCCTTCAGCCTTCCAGCAGGGCGAACAGCTCCAGGTACTGCTTGGTCAGCTTGTGGCTCGGGTCCAGGTGGATCAGCGGGCGATGCTGCTGGTGGGATTCGCGCATCTTCACCGAGGCCATCAGCGGCGCCGCCAGCACCGGCAGGTCGCGGGCCTGGAGCTCCTCGATCAACTGGCGTGGGGTACTGGCCTGGGCGTGGTATTGGTTGATGACGATGCCCTCGACCCTGAGGTTCTCGTTGTAGTCCTCGCGGATCTCCTCCAGCTCCTCGATCAGGTCGTAGAGCGCCTGCTGGGCGAAGACATCGCAGTCGAAGGGGATCAGGCAGCGGTCGGCGGCGATCAGTGCCGAGATGCTGTAGAAATTCAGTGCCGGCGGAGTATCCAGGTAGATGCGGTCGTAGTCCTCGCCGAGCTTGTCGAGGTACTTGGCCAGCTTCTGGATCTTGTACTTGGACTCGAGCTTGAACTGCAGCTCGGTCAGCTCGCCGGAAGCGGCGATCAGGTCCAGGTTCGGCCAGGCGGTGGCGTGGATGTTGGCCTGGGCCTTCTTGCCGCCGCTCAGGGTCTGCTTGAAGAAGTCGGCGATGCCGTGGGGCAGGTCGTCACCCACCTGCCCGGTGAGGTACTGGCTGGAGTTGGCCTGGGGATCGAGGTCCACCAGCAGGGTGCGATAGCCCTCGTGGGCGCTGATGGCCGCCAGGTTGCAGGCGATGCTGGACTTGCCGACGCCGCCCTTCTTGTTGAAGACCACCCGGCGCAGGGCCTGACCGGAAGGAGAGCTGTGTGCGTTCATGGATTCGTCCCGACAGAAATGGAAAGCCAGAGGCGCGAGGCCCGAGCGACCGCTTTGCTTATACCGAAACAGCGCGGTCGGATGATGACGAATTTATGGCCATTTCATGACAGCCGTATGACGAGCCTAGCGCAGCGGTGGAACCTTGGCGTCTGCCCGGCCTTCGAACTCGGCAAGTCCCCTGCGAGAATCCGCCATGACCACCTCCCGGCTCCCCGTTCTGCTGCTGCTCGCCTGCGCCCCCCTGGCCCAGGCCGCAGGCGACACCCAATCGCCGGTGCCGACGCCGGGCGCGCCCGCCCAGACCGACACCCGCATTCTCGAAGCCGGCGCCGACGTGCTGCAGCGCAAGCCACCCATCGCCGCCCTCAACACCTACCTGGACGGCTTCCATTTCTACAATGGCCATCCCCACGGCCAGATGGAAGCCCACCACTACTGCAGCGTGCTGGGCGAGGAAATGTTCCAGTGCGTGATCTATGACGGCAACGTCGCCGATGCCAAGCTGATGGGCGTCGAGTACATCATCAGCGAACGGCTGTTCAAGACCCTGCCCGCGGCCGAGAAGGCGCTCTGGCACAGCCATGTGCACGAGGTGAAGTCGGGCCAGCTGGTCGCCCCCGGCGTGCCCCAGGTGGCCGAGCACCGGCTGATGGACAAGCTGGTGCATACCTACGGCAAGACCTGGCACACCTGGCATACCGATCAGGACCTGCAGCTGCCGCTGGGGGTGCCCCAGCTGATGATGGGCTTCACCGCCGACGGCCAGCTCGATCCCAAGCTGCTCGCCGAGCGTGATCGCCGCCTGGGCATCTCCTCCGCCGAGACCAAGGCCGCCCGCGCCGACCTGCCGACTCCCGCGGTCGCCCCCGGCGCCGATGCCTGGCAACAGGGCAAGGTCATCCAGCTGCAGGACCCTACCGGCCAGTTGCACAAGCACGCCAGCGAACACAGCGAGCAGGGCGTCAACGCCAGTTCGAACAAGCCATAAGCTTGAGGTAGGCTCTGGAGAAATACCTTTCCGGAGCCCGCTATGCCGTTGCCCAGGCTGCATACATCGCGTCTTTTGCTGCGCCCCTTGCAACTGGACGATGCCGTGGCAATCCAGCAGGTCTTTCCGCAATGGGAGATCGTGCGTTATCTCTCGGCTAAGGTGCCCTGGCCCTATCCGCCGGATGGGGCCTTAAGCTTCGTTCGTGACGTGGCGCTGCCCGGTATGGCCGCAGGTACTCATTGGTGCTGGACCTTGCGCTTGCTGGCGCTGCCAGGCGAGTTGATCGGGCTGGTCAGCCTGCAGGAGGAGCCGGACAACCAGCGAGGTTTCTGGCTCGATCCCCACTATTGGGGCCAGGGGCTAATGGGGGAAGCCTGCGCCGTGGTCAATCGCTATTGGTTCCAGACCCTCGAACGGCCGCATCTGCGGGTCACCAAAGTAATTGCCAATGAAGGCTCGCGCCGTCTGTCACAGCGTGAAGGCATGCAGCAAGTGGCCTGCCTGGAGATGGACAGTGTGAGCGGACGATTGCCCGCGGAATGCTGGGAAATCACCCGGATGCAGTGGTTGGCGCGGCAGAGATAGTCCCGGCCCCCCGCGCCGCTGCCCCACACGCCTGGCAGAAGTGCGCGAAGGCGCTCTTGCGCGTTTGGCAGGCAGCGCAGTGATCGTGCAGGCCGATGCCGCAGTGAGGACAGAAATCTATCCCCGGGTCCTTGAGGTCCACCGGGCGCTCGCAGCCGGGGCAGACGCCCTTGGCCAGGCGTGCCAGGGCGGTGTCGTAGTGCAATTCTTCGCGGCGTACGGTATCCGGCTGGGCTTCCTTGAGCGCCAGGCGCGCGCGATAGTCCTGCAGGGCGCGGATGGCATGGCGCCCGCCCACCACCGTCAGCAGGATGCCCACCAGGTAGCGCACGTAGCCACCGTAGCTTGGTAGATAGGGCACCAGCTCGACGAAGAAGGCGAACAGCGCGAAGAAGATGAAACCCCAGACGAAGGGCCACCAGGGGCTCTGGCGCTGGCGGACGAACAGCCAGGCGGCGACGGCCAGCAAGGGCAGGGTGAGCGCCAGCCGATAGAGGAAGACCCGCAATTCGGCCTGCCGACGGGCGTCGAGCCAGGCGTCCTGGGCCGCCGCGGACAGCTCCGCCAGGCGTCGCTGGGCACCCTCGGCGTCTTGCTCGGCATTCAGCAGCAACTGCTGCTGTCGCTCGACCTGCTGCTCGGCCGTGCGCTCGCTGGCCTTGAGTTCGTCCAGGGCGCGGCTGCGGGCGATCAGTTCGGCGTCCTGCTCGGGTCGCTGGGTGGTCTGGCGGGTCGCCAGCCAGTTGTCGAAGGTCGCGCGGTTGGCCTGGTAGCTGCGCGCCGCCGCGGCCTGCTGCAACTGGGCCTGGTCGAGGGCGTCCTGGACGTCGCGTCGGGCCCGGTTCGCCTGGCGCTGGTCAGCTCGCGCCGCGGCGGTGGCCGCCGGGTCCATGAAGTCGTCCAGGCTCAGCTGGCGCTCCACCTGGGGCAGGTCGCCGACCAGGGTGCCGCCCAGGCCGATGAGGAAGCCGGCGAACACCAGCGCCAGCAGCCAGAGGCCGCGGTTGAACCACTTTTCCGAGAGTCGCAGCGATTTGCCCATGGGTCCGTCCTGGTCGAGAGAGGTCTCAGCTTAGCCGGTCGGTGGTAGCGCCGCTCAGGCCAGCTTGATCGCCACCACCCCGGCGACGATGGCCAGGCCCGCGCAGACGCGGCCCAGCGGCAGCGACTCGCCTAGCCACAGCACACCGATCAGCAGGGCGAACAGCACGCTGGTCTCGCGCAACGCCGAGACCAGGCCGATGGGCGCCTGGGTGGTGGCGACGATCACCAGGCTGTAGGCCAGCATCGACATCACCCCGCCCGCGAGGCCGGCACGCCAGTGCGGGCCGAGGCCGACGAAGGCCTGGGCGCCGCGGGTCAGCCGCAGCACCAACGCGGCCACCGCGCCGTTCACCGCGAACAGCCAGAGGGCATAGGCCACGGCGTCACCGCTGGCGCGGGCGCCGAGGGCATCGGCCAGGGTGTAGCCGGCGATGAAGGTACCGGTGGTGAAGGCACAGGCCAGCAGTGCCAGGCTCGGCGGCGTCCCCCGCCGGGCACCGAGCAGCGCCATCAGGGCGAGTCCGGTCACCAGCAGGCCCAGCCCGAGCAGCGCCGGTGGCGAAAGGGCTTCACCCAGGGCGAAGAAGGCCACCCCACTGACCAGCAGAGGCGCACTGCCACGGGAAAGGGGATAGACCTGGCCCAGGTCGCCATAGCGATAGGCGCGGGCGAGAAAGGCGTTGTAGCCGATGTGCAGCAGAGCGGAGAGGGCGATCCAGGGCCAGGCGGCGGCGGGCGGGAAGGCGACGAAGGGCAGGGCGAGCAGCGCGGCGCTGCCGGCGCCAATCTGGATCAGGCTGGCGGTGAGGAAGCGGTCGAGGCCGATCTTGAGCAGGGCGTTCCAGCCGGCGTGCAGCAGGGCGGCGAGCAGTACCAGGGCGAACAGGGGCGTGGTCACGAGGCCTCCGGCGGGGTCAGCTCTCGAGTCTAGCAAGAAGCCTCCGGCCCGGTGGTCGATCGGCTTGGCGGTCGGGGACCGCCCGGCGCAGAATGCCAGCTGTCGTCACCCTGACCAGGAGGGTTCATGGGGCCGCAGCAGCTGTCTTCTTCGCTATCCGACGGGGTTGAGGCGCGCCAGGGCAGGGTCGGGCTGGCCCTGGTCGCCGGGCTGTCGATCCTGGCTGGCATGACCGACGCCATCGGCTTTCTCGCCACCGGCAATTTCGTCTCCTTCATGAGTGGCAATACCACGCGCCTGGCGGCCGATCTCGGCCATGGCCAGTGGAGGCCGGCCATTCAGCTGGCCTTGGCAATCCTGGTGTTCGTCCTGGGCAACGCCGGTGGGGTGCTGTTCCAGCGCCTCAGCGGTCGTCGCGCCTGCCTGTTGCTGACGTTCCTGGCGCTGCTGCTGGCCCTGGCTGCCTGGCTGCCGAACGCGGAGGCCGCGTTGTTGCTGGCGATCTTCGCCATGGGCATGGTGAATGCGGCGGTGGAGCAGGTGAACGGCCTGCCCATCGGCCTCACCTACGTGACCGGCGCCCTGTCGCGCTTCGGTCGCGGCCTCGGTCGCTGGCTGCTGGGCGAGCGCCGGCCGGGCTGGCGCAGTCAGCTGGTGCCCTGGTGCGGCATGCTGCTCGGCGGGGTCCTGGGGGCCTTGCTGGAGAGCTACCTGGGCCTTGCCGCGCTGTTCGTCAGCAGCGGTCTGGCCGCCGTGCTGGCAGTGGCGTTTCGCCTGGTGCCACGAGGTTGGCAGTTGCGTTATCTGGCGAATTGAGCCGGTAGCGGCAAGGCGCGCCGCTGCGCTTCATCCGCGGCGGACGCGCCTGCCCAGGATCACTGGCTCGCGGTGATCTGCGCGTTGCCGATGGTGAACCAGCATTTGTCGGGATTATCATTGAACATCGCCGGATCGCTATCGAGCACCCCGGTGACGGTCACGCGATCACCCTTCTTGAGCTTGTTGGTGGCCTTCTTGTTGACCAGCAGATCATCCCGCGTGATGGCCTGACCCGAGCACTTGGGGTTGGTCGGGTCGTTGAAGACCACGACGATCTTGTTCTGGCTGGTGATCACCCCGGTGGTCGTCACCCGGGTCACGACACCCGGGATGGCCAGATTCTTCAGGCTCCATTTGTCCTTGGCCGCGACCTCGTTCTGCTGCCAATCCTTCCATATGTCCGACAGCGTGGCCTGCTGGGTCGCCGAGAGCGATCTCAGGTCGCCATTCAAGAGGTCGCCGGTGGTGCCGAGGGCATTGTTGGTGGCGGACATGGCGCTATCCAGACTTTCACAGCCCGACAGCAGGGCGATGAACGCCAGCGGTAGGTACTTCTTCATTGCAGATTCCTTGTTCGAATTGCACTAACGGGTCGCGCGGCATGGCGCGATCCGTACTGCAAGATTCCTGATCCAAGTCCTCAGGGCGTCCACCAGGTACCCCCGGTCTGCCCGCAGCCCTTGCGGGTCTTCTCCAGCAGTTCGGCATCGCGGCGGTAGTAGTAGTAATCCACCGGCTGGCCCATGAAGTGCTTGCAGACCGCCTGGGGGTTACTGGGGCACTTCTCGCTGTAGGTGACCTTGGCCGGTCCGCCACCGCCCACCGCGGCCAGTTGGGCGAGGGCCGTGCAACTCTCCTTGAGCCTGGCACCGGGCAGTTCAGCGTTCATCACCACCAGGCAGTCCTTGGTATCGATCAAGGTGCCCAGGGCGTTGACCTTACCTTCGAGGGTGCAGGCGCGGTCCTCGGCGTGAACGGAGAGGGATGTCAGGGCGACGAGACCCCCCGCCAGTAACCAGGCGCGAAGTCCGTTCAGTCGGGCAGTAACGGGCATGAATTGATTTCTTTTTTGGCGATTGAACATCAATAAATGCTGTAGTAATCGACGACGTCATCCTTGAAATAGATGGTCAAGACCGTCCCTGACTTGCTATTGGTGGACTTGCGAGTTCCCGCCACGCTGTTGGCGTCGTCCAGCATGCGCTGGCCTTTATCGACCTGGGCTTCGGTATCGTACATCTTGAGGCTGGTCTCGGTAGAAACATATTTGTGCGCGAGCTTCATGTATTTATCTATGCCTTCTTCGCGCTTATCGTACGTCCAGATTGTTCTGTTGTTAGTGCTGCTACTTTCCAGGCGCTCGTCATAAGGCGCGCCGAATAGCTGCTCCACCTGGGCTTTGGTCGTTTTGCCCGAGATCAGCGTTTGTCTGAGGTAGGCGGTATCGTACTTTTTGGCACCCGGGCTCAGCGAGTCCATGAGGCCATTGACGCCGCCGCCTTGCTGGCAGCCGGTCAACAAGACCAATAGGAACAAGGCCACGATAAACAACAGATTAGTCCGCGAAGAGTTGAGCATCGACGATTCCTTGTAGGTTGATCCTGAGTTTTCTCGCCATGGCGCGAGTCAGGCAAACGTGCTTCCCGAGCCTCGGTGAGGTGCTCTATCACGCCTCTGTCCTGCGACGCGCGTGACGCAAGGGTGCGAGCCCGGTGCGCTTGGCGACGACCATGCCGGAGCGGACGCTGGTAACGTTGAATTCACTCGAAAGACCGGGGAAGTCTAGGAACAAAGAATTTCGACCGGAATAGTACAGATGTACTGGATTTTTTGATCGCGATAATCGTTATTGCGTATTTTTTTGGCGATATCTGCCTTGAATATGGCTGCTGCTGGCGAGATTCTGACATCTGACCTTAGGTCCGCTTATGAGCGCGCAACGATAGTTTTGTTTTTGCGATAATCATGGCTGCTCATCCATGCCTATCGCCTATAAGCTGGTTGTTGATTAAGGTAGTGGTTGTCCTACGTGTTTGATCGAACTAGCTTGGATGAGTCGGTGATTTACAGGTTAATTCGCCTGGCACGTCTAATGTCATCAGGGTTTCTCTTCTTTATGTCGTCGATTAATAAGGCTATTCAGCATCTGGCGAACCTCTGAACTAAGGTCCGCTGGTCACCGGCGTTATTAGGAGTGGTATCAATGCTGAATTCGCGCTTTGCCCTGAGCCTGCGCAATGATTTGCCGGCGATGCAGTGGGCCGATGCCGAGCGCGGCCAGGCGCGTATCCGCCTGGTCATCGCCGCTTTGGCGACGTTGTATGTCGTCTTGCTGTATCTCTGGGGCGCGGTCACCTTCGGCGTGATGCTGACCATCCTGGTTGCCCATAGCCTCTTCCTGCTCATCGCCACCGGCATTCTCTGGCATATCGGTCGTCATCCAGGCGCCATCTTCTGGCGGCGGCTGCTCGGCATGTGCCTCGACTATGGGACCATCACCTTCTCCACCCTGATGATCGGCGAGAACTTCCTCTTGCTGCACGGCGTGGTGGTCTGGATCACCGTGGGCAATGGCCTGAGATTCGGCCGAAGCTACCTGCTGCTGGCGACCGCCTTCGCCTTGCTCTGCCTGGGCATCCTGGTGGCCGGCGTGCCCTTCCTGCGCCAGTATCCGGCGGTGGCCCTGGCGCTGCTGATCACTACCCTGATCGTGCCCGGCTACATCTACTATCTGCTCGATCGCTTGCAGCGGGCGATGCGCGAAACCGAGGCCGCGCAACGGGCCAAGGCCCGCTTCCTGGCCCAGGCCAGCCATGACCTGCGCCAACCGATCCATGCCCTGGGCCTGTTCACCACCTGCCTGCGCAATGCCAACCTGGGCGCCGCGGAGCGCCAGTTGGTGGACAACGTCGACCGCTCCCTGGAAAGCCTGGAAGGACTGTTCCGCTCCCTGCTGGACATCTACACCCTGGACCAGGAGCAGATGCGGCCCCAGGTCCGCCCGCTGGACCTGGATGCACTGCTCGCCGACGTGGTGCAGCAGAATGCCGCCACGGCGAGTCGGGCGGGGGTGGAGATCCGCCTGCGTCCCAGCCACCTGCAGGTGAACAGCGATCCGGCATTGCTGACCACCGTGGTGCAGAACCTGCTCTCCAATGCCTTCAAGTACGCCGCGGGCAAGCCCGTGCTGCTGGGGGTGCGCCGCGTCGGCGCCCTGCGTAGCCTGGTGCTCTACGACCAGGGTCGCGGCATCGCGCCCGAGCACCTGCCGCACCTGGGCGAGGAGTTCTACCGGGTACGCGAGGACCGCGACCGCGACATCGAGGGTGTCGGCCTGGGGCTGAACATCGTCCAGCGCATCGCCACCCTGCTGGGCTTGCGGCTGGTCATCCGCTCGCGCCGGGGACGGGGCACCCTGGTCGCCCTGGAAGGGCTGGTGCCGGTGGCCGGCGAGCTGCCGTCCAGGCAGGCACCCAGCCCGCCAGCCAGCGCGCAACCCCTGTCGGGCCTGCGCATCCTGTTGATCGAGGACGAGGCCAGCGTGCTGCTGGCCACGGCGACGCTGCTGCGCCACTGGGGCTGCGAGGTACAGACCGCCAGTGGCATTCCCGAGGGCTTCACCCCCTGCGACCTGGTGATCACCGACTTCGACCTCGACCGCACCGCCTCGGGCGCCGACTGCCTGGCCTACCTGCGTGACCTGCAGGGCCAGCACGTGCCGGCCATCGTCATCTCCGGGCATGACGTGGCCCAGGTGCAGCGCGCCATCGACGATCCGCAGGTGCCGATCCTGTCCAAGCCGGTCCGGCCCCACGAGCTGCGGGCGCTGCTGCGGAGCTTCAAGTTGGAGTCCGCCGCCAGTCCAGTGGAGAGTTGAGCGAATGTCGTCAACGAGAGCGGGCAGGCCGGTGGTGTTTGGTGAGTGCCGTATTCCGGGTTCGGCCACCCCCGACGGCGAGCACGGGCGATGCTGAGATCACGGCTGCTCGCGGACATCCGCAACGATTTGCCGGCGCTGCATTGGCACGATGCCGAGCTGGGCCAGGCGCACATTCGCCTGGTGGTGGCCAGCCTGGCGATTCTCTACATCATCGTCCTGTACTACTGCGGCGGCTTGGACCGGAGCAGTCTAGAGCGAATCCTCGTCTGCTACATCGGGGTCATGTTCGCGGCCATCTGGCTCTGGCGGCACGTCAAGCGTCACCCCGGCATCCGCCACTGGCGCCGCTTGCTGGCCATGAGCTTCGACTACGGCGCCCTGACCTACTCGATGTTCCTCGCTGGCGAACAGCTGCTGGCGTTGCACGGGGTGATCCTGTGGATCACGGTCGGCAACGGCTTGCGCTTCGGGCGGGGCTATCTACTGCTGGCGACTACCCTGGCCCTGGGTAGTCTGGCGCTGGTGGTCCCCTTTACCCCCTTTCTGCTGCGGCATCCTGCGGTTCCCCTGGCCTTGCTGATCACCACCGTGATCGTTCCGGGCTACATCTATTACCTGCTCGAACAGTTGCAGCGAGCCTTGCGCGAAACCGAGGCCGCGCAACGGGCCAAGGCCCGCTTCCTGGCGCAGGCCAGCCATGACCTGCGCCAGCCGATCCACGCCCTGGGCCTGTTCACCACCTGCCTGCGCAATGCCAACCTGGGCGCCGCGGAGCGGCAACTGGTGGACAACGTCGACCGCTCCCTGGAGAGCCTGGAAGGACTGTTCCGCTCCCTGCTGGACATCTACACCCTGGACCAGGAGCAGATGCGACCCCAGGTCCGCCCCCTGGACCTGGATGCACTGCTCGCCGACGTGGTGCAGCAGAATGCCGCCACGGCGAGTCGGGCGGGGGTGGAGATCCGCCTGCGTCCCAGCCACCTGCAGGTGAACAGCGATCCGGCATTGCTGACCACCGTGGTGCAGAACCTGCTCTCCAATGCCTTCAAGTACGCCGCGGGCAAGCCCGTGCTGCTGGGGGTGCGCCGCGTCGGCGCCCTGCGTAGCCTGGTGCTCTACGACCAGGGTCGCGGCATCGCGCCCGAGCACCTGCCGCACCTGGGCGAGGAGTTCTACCGGGTACGCGAGGACCGCGACCGCGACATCGAGGGTGTCGGCCTGGGGCTGAACATCGTCCAGCGCATCGCCACCCTGCTGGGCTTGCGGCTGGTCATCCGCTCGCGCCGGGGACGGGGCACCCTGGTCGCCCTGGAAGGGCTGGTGCCGGTGGCCGGCGAGCTGCCGTCCAGGCAGGCACCCAGCCCGCCAGCCAGCGCGCAACCCCTGTCGGGCCTGCGCATCCTGTTGATCGAGGACGAGGCCAGCGTGCTGCTGGCCACGGCGACGCTGCTGCGCCACTGGGGCTGCGAGGTACAGACCGCCAGTGGCATTCCCGAGGGCTTCACCCCCTGCGACCTGGTGATCACCGACTTCGACCTCGACCGCACCGCCTCGGGCGCCGACTGCCTGGCCTACCTGCGTGACCTGCAGGGCCAGCACGTGCCGGCCATCGTCATCTCCGGGCATGACGTGGCCCAGGTGCAGCGCGCCATCGACGATCCGCAGGTGCCGATCCTGTCCAAGCCGGTCCGGCCCCACGAACTGCGGGCATTGCTGCGGAGCTTCAAGCTGGAGTCGACGACTCCCGCAGCGCCGGTCTGAGCCCGGCCTGCATGCCCACGGCCACGGCGGCGCAGCGGCTGTTGACCTCCAGGGCGCGCAGCAGCGAGGACACGTGCAGGCGCACGGTGAAGGGAGAGATGCCCAGCTCCCGGGCGATCTCCTTGTTGCTCAGCCCCTGTACCAGGCCTTGCAACACCTCCAGTTGGCGGGGTGTCAAGGCGCTCAGAGCGCCGCCGGCATGGGTGTCGGCCGGGCGGCTGGGCATCGCCTGCACCACGAACTCCCCAGCGCGGATCTTGCGAATGGCGGCGGCGATGGTGGCCGGCGGGAGGCCCTTGCCGATGAAGCCGTCGGCGCCCGCGGCCATCACCTGGTCGATGACGTCGGGGCTTTCCAGCATGGAGATGACGATCAGGGAGCTGCGGCGGAATTCGCGGCGCAGAGCGTGCAGCGAGGGCCGCAGGTCCTGTCCATGGAAGAGCAGATCGAGCAGCAGGCCGGCCGGCGGCTCACCCTGGCGGGCCAAGTCGAGCGCCTGCTGCAAGGTGCCGGCTTCCTCGACATGGAGGTCGGAAAATTCCTGGCGCAGGATACGCACCAGGCCATCGCGAAAGAGCGGATGGTCGTCAGCGACTATGAAGCGTTCCATCGGCATGATCCTGACTGGCCTGTCGTTACCTTGCTGATAGGCAAAGGGCGTTCCTTGGGCGGTCATCCTACCTCACTATGCCGGAGCGCTCTACCTCAAGGTCTAGGGCGCTCGATCTGCCCGATTGGACGCCCAGTTGTCGGCGCATCAGCCATTCGAAGGCACCGGTCAGCAGCAGCGCCGCACAGGCCAGTCCAAATGCCAGGCCCCACCAGACGCCATGGGGGCCGATACCCAGTTGGACGCCCAGCAACCAGGCACCGCTGGCGCCGATCAGGCAGTAGCAGAGCAGTCCGCCGTAGAAACCCAGGCGTGCCTGGCGGATGCCGCGCAGCGCCCCCTGGGCGATGCTCTGGGTGCCATCGAAGATGACGAACACCGCCGCGATCAGCACCAGCTGGCGGGCCAGCTCCGCCACCGGGCTCTGCGCATCCGGCAGGAACAGCCCCACCAGCCAGCCGGGAAAGCTCCAGAACAGCAAGGCGATGCCCAGCATCACCAGGGCGCCGCCGCCGATGGCCAGCCGCCCCACCAGTAAGGCCTCGCGCGGCCGCCCGGCGCCCTGGTGCTGGCCGATACGGATGCTGGTGGCGTAGGAAAGGCCGGCCGGCAACATGAACACCAGATACACCAGCTGATTGGCGATCTGATGGGCCGCCAGGGCGGTAGCGCCCAGGACGCCCATGCACAGCGCCGCTGACAGGAACAGGCAGGCCTCCACCGCATAGGTGCCACTGATCGCCAGCCCCTGGCCGAGGGTATCGGTCAGGGCGCGGCGATCCGGACGACGCAGATAGTGGGCGAGGGGATAGGCGGCGTAGGCCGGATGGCGTGCGATGTACAGCGCCAGGCACAGCGCCGCGCCGTTCATCACCACCGCGGTCACCGCGCCTATGCCCGCCAGCCCGGGGCGTGGCAGGCCGCCCCAGCCATGCAGCAGGGCGAGATTGAGGAGGGCGTTGAGTGCCGCGGCGCCGAGCACGATGATCAGCACCGGGCCGGGACGGTCCAGGGCGCTGGTGAAGCCGCGCAGGGTCATGAACAGCAGGTGGCCGGGCAGGGCGAAGGCCAGACAACGCAGGAAGGTCCCGGCGGCCTGGCGACTGTCCTCCGGCTGACCGGCGAGGGCCAGCAGCGGCTCGATGTGCCAGAGCAGGCTGCCGGCCAGGACCGCCAGGGTCAGGGCGATCCAGATACCGGCTGCGGTCACCGCCGCCACGCCCTGGGTATCGCCCGCGCCCCGGCGCAGCGCCGCCAGGTTGGCCACCGCGGTGATCACGCCCACGCAGATCACCGAGACGAAGGAGTACACCGCCGCGCCCAAACCTCCTCCGGCCAGCGCCGCCGGCCCCAGGCGCCCCATCATCAGGGTATCGGTGAACACCATGGCCACGTAGGCCAACTGGGCACCGATCAGCGGCAGGGCCAGGCGCAGCAGGGCGAGCAGTTCGTGACGCGGCGAAGACATGGGTGATCTCGAGCAGGATGACAGGCGCCAGCGGCGACAAGAACTCATTGTTCGCTGCTGCCGTACCGCCCACAATCGGAAAATAACCATGGCACCCATGAGTCTGAGTCATGCCCGAGTCGTCCTCGCGACTGCCGCCGCTCTATGCCCTGCGCGCCTTCGAGGCTGCCGCGCGGCAGGGGTCGTTCACCCGCGCCGCCCAGGAACTGTCGCTCACCCAGAGCGCGGTCAGTCGTCACGTGCGGACGCTGGAAGAGGCCTTCGGCTGCCGTCTGTTCGAGCGCGCCGGGCGGCAATTGCTGCTGACCGAGGCCGGCAAGCTGTTGCTGCCGGGGCTGACCGAGGGCTTCGAGGCCCTGGCACGGGCCTGTGGCAATCTCGCCGTGGAAGAGGGCACCCTGCGCCTGAAGGCGCCCACCAGCCTGTCGTTGCGCTGGTTGCTGGCACGCCTGGGGCGCTTCCGCCAGGCCAATCCACAGCTGGACATCCAGCTCACCAGCGTCTGGATGGCCAGCGACCGCGTCGACTTCTTCCACGAACCCTTCGATTGCGCGGTGTTGCTGGGCGATGGCCGCTTTCCAGTGGAGTGGGAGGTGGTGCCCCTGTTCGAGGAGTGGCTGGTGCCGGTCTGCTCGCCGGCCGCCGCCCGCAGCGGTACCTGGGACGTAGCCCGGTTGCAGCGCGAGGAGCTGCTGCATCCGACCTTCGATCGCCGCGACTGGCGGCGCTGGCTGCAGGCCATGGGGCTGGCCCAGGCGGTGCCCCTGGCTGGCGGCCAGGTGTTCGATACTCTCGAACTGGGCATGGCCGCCGCCGCCCGTGGCTATGGCGTCTCCATCGGTGACCTGGTGATGCTCGCCGAGGACGTGGCCGCCGGTCTCATCGCCCTGCCCTGGCCCGACGCCGTGGCCAGTGGCGATGGCTACTATCTGGTCTGGCCGAGCAATCGCCGGGGGCAGGGACGCTTCCAGCGGCTGGCCGAGTTCCTGCGGCAGGAGCTACAGCAGCAGCTCCTGCCGGATGTGCGTCGTCATATGTGAATCTATTTAACAAAGGGCTGAAGTTCCGCAGGGCGACGCCGATAATGGCAGAGAACCTTTCTGGCAAGCAGCCTCCAGAGCTGCCCCTTTCGCCTTGTCATGCTACGCGCCGACCGGACAGTCGGGCGCGAAGGAGCCGCCATGTCCACTCCTCGTCGTAAAAGTATCGCCCGACAACTTGCCTTGGCCCTCAGTCTGGTACTGATGATCGTCATCGCCGGCAGTTGCCTGTTCGCCCTGCACGCCCTCAGCGTGTCCATCGAGGGTACCCAGCGCAAGCACCTCGGCAGCGAGGCCCGTCTGCTCGCCGACCAGCAGCAGACCTTCCTCGGCACCCTCAAGGTCAGTACCCAGCGCCTCGCCAATCTGTTCGAGCGCCGCTTCGATGGCGGCCTGAGCCTATCCGGCGAGCGCCTGCCCCTGGGTAGCGCCACGGCCCCTGCCCTGCTGTTCGCCGGTCAGACGCTGAACAGCGACTTCAGCCAGGTCGACGATTTCACCCGGCTGACCGGTGGCGTCGCCACCATCTTCGTCCGTGATGGCGACGACTTCACCCGCATCACCACCTCGCTCAAGAAGCAGGATGGCAGTCGCGCCATCGGTACCCAGCTGGATCGCAAGCATCCCGCCTATGCCGGACTGCTCCAGGGGCAGAACTACGTCGGGCGCGCCCTGCTGTTCGGGCGTTCCTACATGACCCAGTACACCCCGGTCCGCGACGGCGCCGGCAAGGTCATCGCCGTGCTCTTCGTCGGCTTCGACTACACCGACGCCCAGGCCCAGCAACTGGCTCAGCTGACCCAGCTGCGCATCGGCGAGACCGGCTCCCTGGCCCTGCTCGACGAACAAGGTACCTGGCTGGTCGCTCCGGCCAACGCCAAGCAGACCGATGAACTGCTCGCCGATCTCAAGCGCGATCCCAAGCAGCGCGAGCACAGCTGGCAGGATGGCAACCAGGACTTCCTCAGCGTCATCGCCCCCGTTGCCGGCGAAGGCTGGACCGTGGTCGCCACCCTGCCCAAGGCGGAGCTCGACGCCCCCGTCCATGCCGTCGGCCTGCGCCTGGCCATCGGCAGCCTGATCGCCCTGCTGCTGGCCGTGGCCGCCTCCGTCGTGCTGCTGCGGCGCAAGCTCAGCCCCCTGGCCCAACTGGTGGAGCGCGCCCAGGCCCTGGGCCGCGGCCAGCTCAGCGTGCGGGTCGATGCCCGCAGCAACGACGAGATCGGCGAACTCGCCCATAGCTTCAACCAGATGGCCGATGCCCTGGCCACCACCGTCGAGCAGGTCCGCGGCTCGTCCCGCGCGGTCACCGAGCGTTCCCAGGAACTGAGCCAGCTCTCCGACCAGACCCTGCGTCGCTCCGCCGAGCAGTCCACCCAGATCGACAGCATGGCCAGCGCCGTGGAGGAATTCAGCGCCACCGCCCAGAACATCGCCGATGGCATGCAGCGCACCGAGCGCCTGGTGCAGGAAAACGCCCAGCAGACCCGTACCGGCACCCAGGCCATGCAGGGCGCCTCGGGTGCGCTGGAACAGATCGCCGATTCCCTGTCGAGCACCGCCGAACTCATCAAGGGCCTGGACGATCGCTCCCAGCAGATCGGCGGGATCATCGGTGTCATCAGTGGCATCGCCGAGCAGACCAACCTGCTGGCGCTCAACGCCGCCATCGAAGCCGCCCGAGCCGGCGAGCAGGGCCGTGGTTTCGCCGTGGTCGCCGATGAAGTCCGTCAACTGGCCGGTCGTACCAGTTCCGCCACTCGCGAGATCTCCCAGATGATCGGCGCGGTGCAGGACGAAACCCAGCGGGCCATGGGCGCCATCGACGAAGGCAATCGCCTCATGGAGCAGGGCCTGGCGCGTAACGCCGATGTCGCCCAGGCGCTGCGCAGCATCGACCAGCAGGTCGCCGAAGCGGTGGAGCAATTCTCCGGCATCGCCCAGGCCACCGCCGAGCAGAGCACCACCGCCACCGCCCTGAGCCGCAACATCCAGGCGATCGCCGTGGACAACGCCGCCCAGCGCGACGCCGCCGAGGTCCTGGCGGGCACCGCGGGCGAACTGCGCCACCTGGCCGAAGACCTGAGCGCCGAGGTCGGTCGCTTCAGCTAGACATCGTTATTTGTCTGCTCACGGAGGGAGGCTCAGGCCTCCCTTTTTCATTCCCGGTCGCCTTGGCGCTTGCCGACCAGCAATACTCTGACTACTGTATGCAAATACAGTATAAGAGGAAGAGTGACATGGGCGTATCCAATGAGGCGGTACAAGCCGTCGAACGCATGCTGAGCACGCTGCGCGCGGAGCGGGACGACTATCGTGAACTGGCCCATCAGTGGCGGGCGATGTGTTTCGAGCTGGCACAGGAGAACCAGGCGCTACGGGATCGGCTACAGGAGCCGCCCCGGCACTACCACGAAGACCCCGGCCGCTAGGCTCTGTACGAAAAATGCCTGCGCTCGGTGACGCTTCGTTGAAAAAAGCTTCGGAATGCTCATTTACCACTCGTAAACTCCGCTTCCTCAGCCTTTTTCGCCTCGCCTGACCGTCGCTCGGCGACTTTTCGTACAGAGCCTAGTGTGGCGTTTCAGCAGTTCGCGCAGGAATTGGCGAGTGATTTTTGGGCGGTTCGACGTTCCGACTGGGCCAGGCGCCAGGACGCCTCATAGCAGGGCTATGGCGAGAAGTGGCACCGCAGTCCGGGCCAAAAAAGTGCCGCCAGAATTGTGCAGATAACTTCTGAAACACCACACTAGTGGGCTGATCGATATTGCAACGCCTCTGCCAGTTGCGCCCGCTGGATCTCGGCCCGACCCGCCAGGTCGGCCAGGGTCCGGGCCACCTTGATGACCCGGTGCAGGGCACGCAGCGATAGATTCAGGCGCTCGCCCGCACTCTCCAGCCAACGTTGATCCGCCTCGCTCAATGCACAAACCTGGTGCAGTTGATCCAGTCCGAGCAACGCATTCGGCCGGCCCTGGCGCGCCATCTGGATGGCCCTGGCCTCGGCTACCTGACGGGCGGCCTCTGCCGTGGTGAGTTCGGCGACGGGCGAGGCACCCAGACGCAGATTCTCCCGAGCCACGGTCAGGTGCAGGTCGATCCGGTCGAGCAAGGGGCCGGAGAGCTTGGCGCGATAGCGCTGGACCTGCTCCGGGCTGCAACGGCAACGTCCGGTGGGGTCGCCGAGATAGCCGCAGGGGCAGGGATTCATCGCCGCCACCAGTTGGAAGCGCGCGGGAAAACGCACCCGCTCCCGCGCCCGGGCGATGACGATCTCGCCACTCTCCAGCGGCTCGCGCAGCACCTCCAGCACCTTGCGGTCGAACTCCGGCAATTCGTCGAGAAACAGCACCCCGCGATGGGCCAGGGTGATCTCGCCCGGCCCTGGGCGGCTACCCCCGCCCACCAGCGCCGGACCGGACGCCGAATGGTGCGGCTGGCGGAAGGGCCGTTGCGGCCAATGCTCCAGCGGCTCGGGTCCGGCCACGGAATGGATGGCGGCCACCTGCAGCGCCTCGTCCTCGTCCAGTGGGGGCAAGAGCCCCGGCAGGCGACTCGCGAGCAGGGTCTTGCCAGTCCCTGGAGGACCGGCGAGCAGCAAATTGTGGGCGCCGGCCGCGGCGACCACCAGGGCACGCTTGGCCGCCTGTTGACCCTGCACCTCGGCCAGATCGGGGTAGGGCAAAGGCGTGCGCAACAGGCCGCTGGGCTGGTAGGTGGCGAGGGGCGCCTGGCCGCTCAGGTGGCCGGCGAATTCCAGCAGATGATCCACCGCCAGCACTGCCAGGCCGCTGGCCAGGCAGGCTTCCTCGGCATTGGCGCGGGGCACCACCAGTACCCGTCCGGCCGCGCGGGCCGCCAGCGCCGCGGGCAGCACGCCGCGGATCGGTCGCACCTCACCCGACAATGCCAGCTCTCCGAGGCATTCGTAACGCTCGAGTCCTTCGGCGGGCAGTTGCCCGCTGGCGGCGAGGATGCCGATGGCCAGGGCCAGGTCGAAGCGGCCGCCGTCCTTGGGCAGGTCGGCCGGCGCGAGATTGAGGGTGATGCGGCGGCTGGGAAAGTCGAAGCCGGCATTGAGGATGGCGCTGCGCACGCGATCCTTGGCTTCACGCACGGCCGTCTCGGGCAGGCCGACCAGGGTGAGGGCGGGCAGGCCGTTGGCCAGGTGTGCCTCGACGACCACCGCCGGGGCTTCCACGCCCACCTGGGCGCGGGTATGGACGAGGGCAAGCGACATGATCTCTCCTTGATCGCGATGCGCCAGTCGAAGACTGCGCCATCCTGGCGCAGCCGGTACGGATTCAGTCGGCGGGTGCGACGTCCGTGGCCGGGGTCACCGGCGGGATACCCGCGCCGGACTGGGTCTGCTCCAGCTCGGTCAGGCGCAGTTCGAGGGCTTCCAGACGGGCGCGGGTACGCGCCAGTACCGCCATCTGGGCATCGAATTCCTCGCGGCTCACGACGTCGAGCTTGGCCAGGGCACCCTGCAGCAGGGCCTTGAACTGGCTCTCGATCTCTGCCTTGGGCAGCGGCGAATCCTGACCGAACAGCCGGCTGGCCTGCTGAGTCAGGGAATCGAACAACGAACGGGTCGTGGACATGGTCATCCCCCTGCTGAATCAAAGCCCGAGTGTAGCACAGCCCCCTTCGGCACCCGCTTGGCAGGCTCTGCACCGCTATGGTGCGGCTGTAGTGCCGGGGTTGATCGGTTTTGGTGCAAAGTCCTGCCCGCTTGAAGCGAATCTGCCCCGTCAAGTGGCGTACGAAGCGTGCGGCCCGCGGAATCCGTACCCGTTCGCAAAACTGGCAAGCTTTCTGCTACTGCCGATTCAGACACGGGCGTCGGAGGACGCCTGGCCAGAGGCGCGCCACGGCCGCTTCTGCCACGACCACGGCGATCAACACGTCGGCGGTTAAACAGACGGTCACTGCGCTAGACTTGGGCCGGGGTTTGTTTTCCTGGGGCAAGTCCACTCAATCGGGAGAAGTTCATGAAACTAGTCACCGCCATCATCAAGCCATTCAAGCTCGACGACGTGCGTGAGTCGCTGTCCGAGATCGGTGTGCAAGGCATCACCGTCACCGAGGTCAAGGGCTTCGGCCGCCAGAAGGGCCATACCGAACTCTATCGCGGCGCCGAATACGTCGTCGACTTCCTGCCCAAGGTCAAGATCGACGTCGCCATCGCCGACGATCAGCTCGACCGCGTCATCGAGGCCATCACCAAGGCCGCCAACACCGGCAAGATCGGCGACGGCAAGATCTTCGTGGTGAACCTCGAGCAGGCCATCCGCATCCGCACCGGCGAAACCGACACAGACGCCATCTGACGATTTAAACCGACAGCCCAACCCCAACGAGCCCCAGGAGAAACAACGATGACTCTGCGCACGTACGCAGGGCTAGGAGCCCTCATGTCTTTCGTAGCGCTGCCGGGCCTGGCCATGGCCCAGGAAGCGGCTGCGGCACCTGCCATCAACAGCGGGGATACCGCCTGGATGCTGGTCTCGACGGCACTCGTGCTGTTCATGACCATTCCCGGCCTCGCGCTCTTCTATGGCGGCATGGTGCGCGCCAAGAACGTCCTCTCGGTGATGATGCAGTGCTTCGCCATCACCGGTCTCGTCAGCATCCTGTGGATGCTCTACGGCTATAGCCTGGCCTTCGACACCACCGGCATGGAGAAGGGCGTCACCAACTTCAATTCATTCATCGGCGGTCTGGGCAAGGCCTTCCTGTCCAGCCTGCAGCACGACGCCGTCACCTCGGCCACCGCGCTGTTCCCGGAAAGCGTCTTCGTCACCTTCCAGATGACCTTCGCCATCATCACCCCGGCGCTGATCGTCGGTGCCTTCGCCGAGCGCATGAAGTTCTCCGCCATGCTGGTGTTCACCGGCCTGTGGTTCACCTTCGTCTACGCCCCCATCGCCCACATGGTCTGGAGCGGTGACGGCGGTCTGATGTGGGACTGGGGCGTGCTGGACTTCGCTGGCGGTACCGTGGTGCACATCAACGCCGGTGTCGCCGGTCTGGTCGCTGCCCTGGTACTGGGCAAGCGCAAGGGCTACCCGACCACCCCGATGGCTCCGCACAACCTGGGCTACACCCTGGTAGGCGCCGCCATGCTGTGGGTCGGCTGGTTCGGCTTCAACGCCGGTTCCGCCGCTGCCGCCAACGGCACCGCCGGCATGGCCATGCTGACCACCCAGATCGCCACCGCCGCCGCTGCCCTGGGCTGGATGTTCGCCGAGTGGATCACCCACGGTAAGCCGAGCGCCCTGGGCATCGCCTCCGGTGTGGTCGCCGGTCTGGTCGCCATCACCCCGGCCGCCGGTACCGCAGGCCCCATGGGCGCCCTGATCATCGGCTTGGCCGCTGGTGTGCTGTGCTTCTTCAGCGCCACTACCCTCAAGCGCAAGCTCGGCTACGACGATTCCCTGGACGCCTTCGGCGTGCACGGCATCGGCGGCATCGTCGGCGCCCTGCTGACCGGCGTCTTCGCAGCGCCGGCCCTGGGCGGCTTCGGCACCGTGACCGACATCGGTGCCCAGCTGTTCATCCAGTTCAAGGGCGTGGCCTTTACCATCGTCTACACCGGTATCGTCACCTTCGTGATCCTCAAGGTGCTGGACGTGGTCATGGGTCTGAGAGTCAACGAGGAAGAAGAGACCGTGGGTCTGGACCTCACCCTGCACAACGAGCGTGGCTACAACCTGTAAGCTCGACTCTGCCGAAAAAGGCGCCGCAAGGCGCCTTTTTCACGTCTGCCATATGGCTGGAACAACCGCCGCCGTGCTGTGTCTAGACTGCACGCCAGCGGTGAGCATTCACCGCTTTGCTTTTCCGAGCGTCGCGCTAGAATGCGCGCGCCTATCGATCGGCGGTGACTGCTCATGTGGCTGCAGCGGACCTTTGCCTTGCGCGCACGCGCGCGTGGCTTCCATCTGATCACCGATGAGGTGCTGGCTCAGCTGCCTGAGCTGAGCCGTTGCCGCATTGGCCTGTTGCACCTCTGGCTGCAACACACCTCGGCTTCCTTGACCATCAACGAGAATGCCGATGGGGCGGTACGGCGCGACTTCGAGCGGTTCTTCAACCGGCTGGTGCCCCAGGGGCAGGCGGGTTACGAACACGACTACGAAGGCCCGGACGATCTGCCCGCGCATTTCAAGAGCAGTTTGCTCGGGTGCAGCCTCAGCCTGCCGGTGGAGCAGGGCCGCCTGGCCCTGGGTACCTGGCAGGGCATCTACCTGGGTGAGCACCGCGATCAGGGTGGGGCGCGCCGCGTGATTGCGACGCTGCAAGGCGAATAGCCAGGAATTTTTCTTAGGAGGTCGCGTCAAAACGCGCGGCCCGATTTTCCCAATGTGTTTGGAGGCGGTTTATGAGCGACGAAGAACTGGAGCAGGACGACCTGGAGACAGGTGCGGAAGAAGAGGGCGATAACGAGGATTTCGCCGCGGCGACCGAAGACGCCGAGTCGGAAGAGAGCAGCGACAGCGAAGCGCCTGCGGCCGGCGGCAAGGCCAAGAAGAAGCGTGAAGCCGAGCCCGAGGAACTGCCCTCGGTAGAAGCCAAGCAGCGCGAGCGGGAAGCCCTGGAAAGAGCCATGCAGGAATTCCTGGCGCGCGGTGGCAAGGTGCAGGAAATCGATGCCAACGTGGTGGCCGACCCACCCAAGAAGCCCGACAGCAAATATGGCAGTCGTCCCATCTAGGATCGCGCCATACCGCCTACGAAACCCCGCCTCCGCGGGGTTTCGTCCATCTGGCGATCAGACCAGCGCCATCACCATGATGAAGCCGGTGAAGGCCGCAGCCATGGTCGCCAGGCAGGCCATGCAGATTACATCGTCTCTCTCATACATGTGGGTAGCCCTGGAAGCCCTAGTGGGTGATGGCATTCTGCTCTCCTGGCAAATACCTGCCTGTGCGACTCATCGCAAAAGGCCATCATCCGAGGTCGGCGCTGCCAAGTAGTTCACCAATGCCGCGGCGGTCTGTAATAAGGGCGTGGTTCGTAGGCCGGCTGGGCAGGGTAGTAGCCTGGTGGCAAGGGTCGCCAGTGCGGCGCGCCGTAGCCCGGCTGGGGGTAGGGCTGATAGTAGCTGTAGGGATAGCGATCCCGCAGGTAATAGGGATGATGACGATGATGCCGCCGATACTCGCCCACCGGCACGAAGCCAGCCGTATCGGCGACGGCGCCGTCCCAGCGCATGCGCTCGGAGCCTGGATATTCGTGCGCCGCGGCCAGGCCGCTGGCGGTCAGGGTAGCGGTCAACAACAGCATCAACGACGCTCGGGGTGCCATGGTGTTCTCCTCGCGGCGCTCGATGGGCCGCGCCACCATGAAACACCTTTGGCTGTCAGCGGGCGTCAGGCCAGGTAAAGGTCTGGTAAGAACCTGTTCACGATCTCGCGAGCTAGAGCCAAACAAGGCAAAAAGGCCTGAGGAAGCGGAGTTTACGAGTGGTAAATGAGCATTCCGAAGGGCTTTTCAACGCCGTTTGGCCGACGCGCAGCAGATGGTGAACAAGTTCTAAGACCGGCTCATGCCCAGTCCAGCCCTTGTATACCCACGGCGACGATCAGGGCCAGCGCCAGCAGGCCGATGCCGCACATCAGGATCACCAATTCGAGTTGATCCAGGCGTCGCTTCATCCCTGCCACCAGTGCCAGAAGGTGAAGCCGACCAACGCCAGGACCAGGGCGAGGAACAGTCGATTGAGCCACAGGCTGACGGCATTGAGCAGGCTCAGCCAGAGGGGTGGCGCCGGCTCGCTGGTCGGGGCCGTGCGTACCTGGGTGGCATCGCGGGGCAGGGCAGGTAAGGGCTGACTCATGTAGGTAATCGAACGATTGGGCATTCAGCGAGCGCCTCCGTGCGCCTTCAGCGAGGGTTGGCCAGCCGGTCACGCTCAGGCGGTGGGGCAGCCGTGATCGGCAGCCTAGAGGGACCGCCGGTCGCGCTGCCGATCATCGCTGAAAATATCGCCACGCGGGTGACGACTCGGTGAAAAGGTCGGGCCTTTCCCACTCCTGCCGCTATTTATCGGCCGGGGCGAGGACTGGGGGGTAGACAAGGGGCTACAGCCGGCGCTTGAGTGGACGGCGCGACAGCTGCAGCCTCGCTGGAGCGCGCACGACCCTGCCTGACACCAGTCGAGAAAAGCTCATGACCAATCTCTTCAGCGACGTGCCCGAGGCAATCACGGCGGAAGTGTTCACCACCCTGCTCGATCGCCCGGGCTGTCGTCTCGAACGCATTCTCTCCCGGGGCCAGACCACGCCCCCGGAGGCGCCCTACCAGCAGGCGCACGACGAATGGGTGCTGCTGCTCGCAGGAGCGGCGCGGGTAGCCCTGGAGGGTCGGGAGGTGACGCTGCGGCCGGGTGATACCCTGTTCATCCCGGCGCACACCGAGCATTGGGTGACCTACACCGATCCAGCGGTCACCAGCGTCTGGCTGGCGGTTCATATCGGCGAAGGCGAGATACTGATCGATCCGCCAGAAGCGAAAAACCCCGGCCTCTGACGAGACCGGGGTTCTGAATATGGTGCCAGGGACGGAATCGAAAAATAGCCTATGAGCCTTTCTTTTTGGGGGTGTGACTCTAGAGATTTTTTAGCATACCCCCATTCGTACCCCTAAAACTGAAAGTACCCCTGACACTACCGATGGGATGCCCTCTGAAGGAACCGAACCGTTTAGCGCGGTGAGGCTGCATTCACAGTGCGATTGAAGTCCACCAGAGCTTTCCACGCATTCGGCTGGCAGCCAAACATGTTGTTGCACCAGAGCTTTGCCGTGATGGCGTATTTGCCGCTGCCCAGCGCTTCTTTCGATACCTGAGCCGCGAGGTTTGGGCTGTCCGGAAGCGGGTTATACGTGTCGAAGTAGTCAGCGCCATAGTTCTGGATCTTCGTGCCAGCGTTGTTGAGCACCCAGCGGCGGGCTGCAGACCATTTGACTTGGCATTCGTCCTCGCCCTGGCATACCGGAGTCGTTCGCCCGGCCTCACTTCTCCATGCGTCCACTTCCTGGCTCGATACACAGCCAGTCAGCGCAGATACAGTCCCTAGCAAAATCAGAAAACGGCGCATGTCTCATCTCCTTGAGTGATTTGCGTCGCAAAATATCAGCTGCCAACCCCCTGTCAAATTTGACAGATGAGCTTATTTGTATGGGCGATGAAGGGTCATGCGAGGGATCACTGACCGCCTGGTAACGCCGCGAGCGTTAGCGGGGGTGTGCGGCGCCGGCGCCTCCCCAACTCCTCAGCTTGAGAGGTCCGCGTATTTGCAGAGCCCCTCATAACCCAGTCGGTTTCAGTTGGGTTCGGTTCGCTTTGCCATGGATTTAAACAGGCGGGTCAATTTGTTCCCCCTGTTCTGATGATCCACTTCTAGACGATGGCCCCGCTCAGAGCCATCGGAGAGCCGCGCCGGAGTTAAGTCGAGGTTAACTTTTAACTTTTCGGGGCGTCGGCTTTAACAATCATTACCCCCTTTTAACACTGCTCGGCCCAGTAGCAGCGCGGGATTGACCCGGTTTTTCGTGCTCAGACATTAGCGCCGACCTTTAACTTTTTCTCTCAGCGGAAAAAAATCTGTGCGTGAGGTCGGGGGCGGTCTAGGAGGCGAGTAGCTCGGAGGATTTCACCCGCCCCGGGTCAGTAAGAAGAGGCTGCCGCCGACCCCCTGCTTGTGGGCCGCGCAACCTGTCGGATTTATTTGTCGATGGGGTACTGCGCCGACTGACCCCCATTCCAGCTATCCCGAACAGTCGCCAGGCTGGAGCCGGCGAGGTGCCCGCTGACTGCCTGGCAATGGTTGGCAGCGGGCCGGGAGATGCTAGCACCAAGCGAAGCGGGTAGCCGCCCAGGCGAACCGTTTTTAAGCCCCATCTTTCACCGAAAACGGCCATTTAAAATCCTCGGAAAACGATGTTTTCCGGTGAAAATCTGGAGGGTTAGCACGAGACCAACCACCTACAGCCCACGCCATTGCAGGGTTTCCACTGGAATTTGGTCATTCTCATTTTTCGCGGGTACCGCTCAGACAAGATCTGTAATTTCGCGGGCTTGAAAAAACGATGGAGCGGACGGTGTCCTGAGGTCGGCGCCTAGAGTTTGGCTATGCCCCCTCCCATTTCGACGTTCGTCTACCTCAAGAGCATACCGATCGTTGCCGATAAGGAGAGGACGCATCTAGGGAGGAACCACCATGCGCTCTCAGCTTCTCGCCGTCGCCTTCTCACTCTCCGCGCTGGCAGCTCCAGCCTTCGCCCTGCAGGGTGTCGTCAGCGACGATCAGGTCGCCCAGCAGATCATTAAAGAGTCGATCGCCAACTATCCAGGGCCGTGCGCCTGCCCGTACAACCACGCACGCAACGGGAGCAGTTGCGGCCGTCGTAGCGCCTATAGTCGGGCTGGCGGCTATAACACGGTGTGCTATCGGGAGGACGTAAGCGCGGACGATATCAAGGCGTACCGTGGGCAGCACGGCCTAGCTGCTAAGCAGGCGAGATAAGCTTCTCAGGAGGTCGGCGCCAGGTTAGAGCTCTATCCAAGCCTGGGCCGGGAAGCTTGTCGCAAACGTTAGACCGTCCAAGCTTTGCCGCTGGTGTGATGCGTCTCGATGGCTATAATCCCCGGCATGCTAACGCCTAACCAAATCAAAAGCCTGCTGAGGGCATGGATCGCCAGAACTCATCCTGTCGCTGACAGAGACGTGTTCATAGATGAGCTTTGCTTCGTAGATAAGACCAGGCGTGCAGATCTGGTACTTGCGAACGGCAAACTTTCAGCGTTCGAGATTAAGTCTTGTGCCGATACCCTCGCCAGATGGGCAGGGCAGCAGCTAGCCTACCTGTCTTGCTTCGACGAGGTTTGGTTATGCTGTCATTCAAGGCACCTTGCTCGGGCTATCGACGAGAGCGACTCGAAAGTTGGGATTATTGTGGTCGATGATTTTTCAGGTATGGCAGTTATTCGCTTGCCAAAGAAAAATACCGCCGTAGACCCGTACCATCTGACCGGCTTCCTTTGGCGCGAACAGTTGGAGCAGCTGGCGTTAGAGAGCGGCGTAAGTCTCAGTAGAAAAGTCTTGGTTAAAGACTTACGCCGCAGCCTATCTAAACTCCCGATAGAGATCCTTAAAGGACGAGTGCTAGAGGTGCTTAAGGATAGATATGTGACTATATGAGGTCGTCATAGTCCACGTCTTCGTCTGCTCTGATTCGGTCTATAGTCACACATATGTGCTGGTTTGATTTTATCCCGTTCCAATGACCGTTGTTGCCGTAACCTCCATCGGCGTTTGGGGGAAGTCTCGATATTTTTGCAATCTCTCTAGTTCCCCAACAATGGGCCTCGTTGAACCCGGGTAGCCTTGTTATCTCTTGGGCAATGGCGATGTAGTTCGAGTACTCTTTGTCTCCACCTTTGCGTCTCTGCCACCACTCAGGCGGGGTGTAATAGTTTGCGAACGGGATGACGGGCATGCCGTTGACATACTCCATAGGCGATGCCGGATTAGTAGCACCATAGTCGCCTTCGACGATTGTCGTTTTCAATCCCAGAGCCATTGCCGCGCTCTGCCATGTAGGATCACTACACAGAACAGTTCTGGATGTGTTCGATGTCGGCTTGTCCGCTGGAAACGTAGTGCTGAGCAGGCAGATCGATTGCAAACCGTACTGATCAAGTCGAGACAGCGTCTTATGTGTTGGAGATCCAGCGCTCATGTCGGTGGGCGGTGTAGTGAGGAAGTCCAGTATCACCACGATGTTTTCCGGCGATGGAACGGCATCGAGGATTGCGAACAAACGCGAGTTGGTAGCGGGCGTGATGTCTGATGACAATCTTGGGCGGATGGCGATGGTTTGATACTTTGCGGAGAGCCGCAGCGCAGATTGAACGATGTCACGCTGTGGGTCAGTATCTACCCACGAAACTACAGGGATAAGTCCGCTAGCTAACACGTGGCTATCGTCAAAGAAGCTTTCCTTTTTTGAAAAGCCATTGGCATGATTGAGCAGGTCGTTTTCTTGTATATAGGCCTCCTTTATGTCGGAAGGAACTCTAGATACGTCAAGGAAAAAATTATGCTGTTGCCAGGCCTTGAAAAAGGCTTTTAAGTGCTTATCGTCTTTGCCTCGCATTTCTAGCAGTGGGGCAATATCGACACGACGTTCTTCCTCGAGGTTGGCGAGGGCTTTTATGTCGTTCTGTCCAACTCGCAGGCAAGCTACATATTTCATCTAACGCTCCTTGTTTTGCTTTGGGTAAAGCTGGTGTTGTTCTACGGCACTCAGTTTCTAGCGGGTTAACGACAGATCGCCTCACATGGCACGCCATCACCGTCGCCATCAATTCGATAGTTGTGGCACTGCTGCAATTGGAATTTTGCCTCTGCGCAGCTGCTCATCTGCTTGCACGATTTCAGCGTGCTGCAGCTAAACGCGCTGCTGCCTCCAACGTTCGCCCCTTCTCCGAACTGCGAAAAAGAGGTCGGGCGCTTTGCAGGTTGAGCCGGGGCCTCGTCGTCAGTGTCCCGGGCCTGATGGCGGCCATCTCGGGCAGCTCGGCGCCATTCCCATGGCGGCGTCCGCTCTGACTCGGGTAGTGCCCACAGGCCCCGCTTTGCCTGCTTGGCTTCGTCCTCAAGCGATAGGAGCGAGCGATCCTTGAGATACTGCCGATAAACCCAGGCAGCGCCCTGACGGACCTGCTCGGCGTTAACATCGGTGCTGCCGGCATAGACCCGAGCAACCTTGCGGCCATACCTGTCCGTGTCTTGAGTCTCCAGGCGCACGTCCTTCCCAAATACCATGCCGGCTAGGGACTGCTGGGCACGGGTCCCATAGGGCTGTTTCGATTCGGGCGTATCGATCTCGGCCAGGCGGACCTTGAACTGCTGCTTAGCCGCTGTGAGGCATGTCAGGGTATCGCCGTCATGTACGCCAACCACGCGGCAATTGATCGTCTCTGCGCTAGCGAGAAAAGGCAGGGCAGCCAGCAGAATAGTGGCTAGGGTGCGGATGGGCATTGAGCGTCCTTGTCATGTCTGGCGGTGGCCGGCTGGGCCGCTAGTCATCGCCTGTCCTATGCATTGAAGATGTAGGAGTAGCACGGCAGATCGGAGCGGGTGAAGCGGTACCGCGACATATGGCCGGCTTTCAGGGCCGAACGCATCGCTATGGCGGTCTGATGCGTTGATCATCCAAGCGCCTATCCTGAGGCTGCTATCGAGTTCAGTAGTAACGAGCGAGGCCCCGCCTGGGCTCGAACAGGACGGAGCCTCGATAAGGCGAAGAAAACCCGAGGTAGCTGTACCGCGCAGGCTGTCGGGGTTTACTAGATGCAACACAGAGGGGAGCACTCGCCGACTGATCTCCCCGGCCTGGCTTAGGCAACTAGGCACCGGTTTACTGAACGTAGCGCATAGACACTCAGGGAGTAATAGAGGTGTCTGCAACAAGCTTGGCTAGATACGCCATTAGCGTGATGACAGACAGGATGATGAGTAGATTTCGGACAGTGAACTTGTCCATTGCCTACATTGCTCCTGGCAAAAGAGCAGCTAACGGCATCATCAATCACAACGCACGCCCAGTCCGATATTGGGCCGGTCTAGCAGGACGGTCGGCCTTGAGATCCCTGATCTAGACAGCATTGCGCCATACCTCCCCGTCTTGGGTCCTTCCTACCCCCGGCCCGGTTGGGGGTAATTCGGGCCCCGCTTGAAAGCCATGTGTGAGAATTTTCGGGGGGTTGGTTGTTATATTGTCGTCGCACTGGAGCCCGCGCCATTGCTGGGTTTCGCGCCAAAAATACACCAACCAGGGCATCGAAAAGACCAACCCGGCACTCGCTGGTCGACCATAGCGCCCGGCTTGGCTCTATCAGCCCGTCGGCGGCGACCCGCTTCCGGTTGTTTAGAAGGGGAAACACTAGAGCTGGCGCGGCCTGGCGACCAAAGCGGAACCGGAACCGGAAGTGCCGGAAAAACGCTCGTGAATAGCGAAATGACTTCGGCATCAAGTCCGGCACCGTGCGGATGGGAGCGGTCACCAAGAAGGGCTATTCGCGGGACCAGTTCAGTGACGCCTTTTCTCGCTACCTGACGGGGGCTGAAAGC
>NZ_LNUP01000011.1:565780-1032394 GCF_001512295.1 Pseudomonas sp. EpS/L25
TTACCGTGATGGCCGTCCGGGTAGACCGCATTGCGCCCATAGGCGAAGTCGGTCCACATGGAATCGGCCAGGAACTCATATTGCGGCGCCGCCGGCCAGTTCTCGAAGCGCAACGGGTGCTTTTCGTGGGTGCCCAGTACCTCCTGCAAGAAGACAATGTCCGCTGACACCGTCCGCACCGCCTCCCGCAACTCCGGCAAGATGAACTTGCGGTTGAATGAGGTGAAGCCCTTGTGCGTGTTGATGGTCAGGACCTTGAACGAAAAGCACCCGTTGCGCTTCGAGAACTGGCCGGCGGCGCCGCAATATGAGTTCCTGGCCGATTCCATGTGGACCGACTTCGCCTATGGGCGCAATGCGGTCTACCCGGACGGCCATCACGGTAATGCGGTGCTGTCGAAGTTTCCCATCGTCAGCTACGACAACTTCGACATTTCCATCGCCGGTCCGGAAAAACGCGGGATGCTGCATTGCGTCCTGCGGATTCCAGATCAGGCGCTGGACCTGCACGTGATCTGCGTGCACCTGGGATTGCGCGAAAAGCACCGGCAGATGCAGATGAAGCTGATCTGCGAGCACGTCCATTCCCTGCCCAGTGACGCCCCTGTCGTCGTGGCCGGGGACTTCAACGACTGGCGGCAGAAGGCCAACGATATCCTCGGCCAGGGTGCAGGCCTGGAAGAAGTGTTCATGAAGACCGCCGGGCGACTGCCCAAGACCTTTCCGGCCAAGCGCCCCCTGCTCTGCCTGGACCGCATCTACACACGCAACGTCAGCGTCGGACGCCCACAGGTGCTGGGCAATCAGCCGTGGTCGCACCTCTCCGACCACGCGCCCCTGGCTGCGGACTTCCACCTATGAACTTCGAATGGCGGGACGGAAACCGCATTGCCTTGCTGGAAAACGGCGAGGACTTCTTTCCCCGGGTCTTCGAGGCGATCCGCGCGGCCGAGCGCGAGGTCATCGTCGAGACCTTCATCCTCTTCTACGACAAGGTCGGCAAAGCGCTGCAGCAGGAATTGGTGGCCGCGGCCAAGCGCGGCGTCCAGGTGGACATCACCGTGGACGCCTATGGCTCCCCGGATCTGCCGCGGGACTTCATCGACGAGATGGTCCAGGCGGGCGTGCGTTTTCGCTACTACGATCCGCGGCCGCTGGTCATGGGCATGAGGACCAACCTCTTCCGTCGCCTGCACCGCAAGATCGTGGTGGTGGATGCGCGCCTGGGTTTCATCGGTGGCATCAACTATTCCGCCGAACACCTGGGGGATTTCGGGCCCGAGGCCAAGCAGGATTACGCCGTGGAAGTCGAAGGCCCCATCGTCGATGACATCCACCGCTTCGCCCGCGATGCGATCAACTCTCCCGAGGAAACCCACCGCTGGTGGGGCAAGCGCTCGCAGAAGCCGGCCGACAATCGTCACCCGGGCAACGCCCAGGCGTTGTTCGTCTATCGCGACAACGACCAGCACCGTGCCGACATCGAGCAGCACTATCTGGAGATGCTGCGCAACGCCAAGCGCGAAGTGGTCATCGCCAACGCCTACTTCTTCCCTGGCTATCGCCTGCTGCGCGAAATGCGCAATGCCGCCCAACGCGGTGTCCGGGTAGTGCTGATCGTCCAGGGCGAACCGGACATGGCCATCGTCAAGGTGGGCGCCCAGATGCTCTACAACTACCTGGTCAAGGCCGGTGTGGAGATTTACGAGTACTGCCTGCGGCCCCTGCACGGCAAGGTGGCGACCATGGACGAGCACTGGTCCACCGTGGGTTCGAGCAATCTCGATCCCCTGAGTCTGTCACTCAATCTCGAATGCAATCTGATCTTCCATGACCATGCCTTCAACCGTGAATTGCGTGGTCGGCTGGAAACCCTGATCCAGCATCACTGCGAGCACGTCGACAGCAGCAAGGTGCCCAAGCGCACCTATTGGCACCTGGCCAAGACGATGCTGGTCTTTCACTTCCTGCGCCACTTCCCCGCCTGGGTCGGCTGGCTGCCCGGTCACACCCCCAAGATCGAACTGGTGAGTCCGCCGGTGCAGCCCGAGCTCGAAACCCAGGACCGGGTCGATTCCTCGATCTCAAGGTATCCCCAACGATGAGCAGCCACAGCGACACCCTGGACCACGCCGATGCGGAGGCAGGCCAGCAGGCCGCCGACAAGCCGCAGAACAAAGGCTGGGTTCTGGCCAAGAAGATCCTGACCTGGGTGTTCCTGATCGCGGTGGTGGTGCTCTTGGTGATCTATGCCCGCAAGGTCGACTGGGGCGAAGTCTGGAAGGTCTTTACCGGCTACCAGTGGACCACCCTGGCCATGGCCGGCGGCCTCGTCGTGCTCTCGTACATCATGTACGGCTGCTACGACCTCATCGGCCGCGCCTACTGCGGGCACAAGCTGGTCAAGCGCCAGGTGTTCCTGGTGTCCTTCATCTGCTATGCCTTCACCCTCACCCTGAGTACCTGGGTCGGCGGCATCGGCATGAGGTATCGGCTGTATTCACGGCTAGGGCTCTCCAGCGGCACCATCACCCGCATCTTTTCCCTGAGCATCGCCACCAACTGGCTGGGCTATATCCTGCTGGCCGGGGGCATCTTCGTCAGTGGCGTGGTGGACATGCCCTCCAACTGGTTCGTGGGCGACACCACCCTGCGGCTGATCGGCGCCGGCCTGCTGGCCTTCATCGTCTTCTATCTGGCGGTCTGTACCTTCGCCAAACAACGCGAATGGACGGTACGCAAACAGCGTCTCGCCCTGCCCTCGCTACGCATGGCCTGTCTGCAGCTGCTGGTGTCCTCGATCAACTGGATGGCCATGGCCGCCATCGTCTATCTATTCCTCGGCCGCCAGGTGGACTACCTGCACGTATTGGGCGTATTGCTGCTGTCGAGTATCGCCATGGTGATCGTCCATATCCCCGCCGGGGTCGGCGTCCTGGAAACCGTGTTCATCGCCCTGCTGGCCAACGATGGCCTGTCCCAGGGCAAGATCATCGCCGCCCTGCTTGGCTATCGGACGCTGTATTTCATCATCCCGTTGCTGATCGCGGCGGTGCTCTACTTCGGCTTGGAAGGCCGCGCCAAGAAGCTCAAGGTAAGCAATGACCGGCGCGAAGAACGCAAGCAACAGGAAGCCAACAGCCACTGACGGCAATCAGCGATTGTTGGGTTGGTGCATTGAGATCAGCCGATAGAACTGCACCTTCCCGCCTTCGCTGGCAGGCCCCTCGGCGTCGCGCAGCCGGGCGCCAGCCTTGAAATACAGGTGGTGGCTGCTCCAGGCGCTGTCCAGCTGCAGACCTAGATCACCGGTACGAGAACCTGCGCCGTGGGCGCGCACGGTGAGGACGCCGTTGCGGGCCAGCTTGATGTCGTAACTGAAGCGACTGGCCAGCGGCAGGCGTTCCAACAGGATCACGTCCTTGGGGTTGTCGTCCGGACTTTCTCGCAGACGGGCGATCAGCTTGCCTAGCTCCTGGCCCTTGTCGGTCATCGCGCTGTCCACCTGGTAGACCAGTTGCAACAGGGCCTCGGCCGGTTTCAGCGGTGCACTGGACTGATCCTCGATCTGGCTGAGGATGACTTCGGGCCGCGAGGGCACCTGCTGCACGGCGGCCTCGGCCTGCAACAGGGCATCGGCCTCGCGATACTTCCAGGAATAGGCACTGCCGTCGGGCCGGGTTTCCCGCAGCTCGGTGGCGGGATAGTCGTAGAAGGCCTGCGGGGTGCCGGTGACCGGAACCCAGAACACCAGGGAACCGCCCTCACCCCGGTAGAGATAGAGGCTGCGGAAATTGCTGCTGTTCAGCTCGGCGGTGGTTACCTGGGCCACGGGCAAGGGCACAGGTACCGTCAGATTCCATTCGGCGAGATCGATCATGGGGTTCTCGGTTGCCAGACGCCTGACAAGCATCGCGCAGTTCGGCGATGCTGTCAGCGTGACGCGCCTGTCCCGGGCGCTTCTAGGGCGATCAGCCGTGTGGCTTGAACACCAGCAGGCCGAGTGGCGGCAACTGCAGGTTCAGCGACGCCGGCTGGCCATGGGCGGCAATTTCCTCGGCGGCAACGCCACCACCGTTGCCCAGGTTGGAGCCGCCGTAGCGCTCGGCATCGCTGTTGAAGATCTCCTGCCAGTGGCCCAGGGACGGCACGCCCACCCGGTAATCATGTCGTGGAACCGGGGTGAAGTTGGCGATCACCAGCAGCGGACGCTGCTGGGCATCCTTGCGTAGCCAGGCGAAGACGCTGTTGCCGTTGTCGTCGCCTACGACCCAGTCGAAGCCCTCGGGCAGGTGATCGCGCTGATGCAGGGCCGGTTCGTGGCGATAGAGATGGTTCAGATCCGCCAGCAACCGCTTCACGCCACTGTGGGTACCGTGTTCGAGCAGGAACCAGTCCAGCTCACGGTCATGGCTCCACTCCCGCCACTGGCCGAACTCGCAGCCCATGAACAGCAGCTTCTTGCCCGGATGGGTCCACATGAAGCTGAGGTAGTTACGCAGGTTGGCGAATTTCTGCCAGATGTCACCCGGCATCTTCTCTATCAACGAGCCCTTGCCGTGCACCACCTCGTCGTGGGAGATGGGCAGCACGAAACGCTCGGACCAGGCATAGACCAGGCCGAAGGTCATCTGGTGGTGGTGATACTGCCGATAGACCGGATCCTCTTCCACGTAGTGCAGGCTGTCGTGCATCCAGCCCATGTTCCACTTGAAGTCGAAGCCCAGCCCGCCTTCGCTCGTCGGTGCGCTGACGCCCGGCCAGGCGGTGGATTCCTCGGCGATGACCAGGGCACCGGGCGCCTCTTCGTGGACCACCTCGTTGAGGTGGCGCAGGAAGGCGATGGTCTCCAGGTTCTCACGCCCGCCATGGACATTGGGAATCCACTCGCCCTGCTTGCGCGAATAGTCGCGATAGAGCATGGATGCCACCGCATCCACCCGCAGGCCATCGATATGGAAGTGCTTCAGCCAATGCATGGCCGAGGCCAGCATGAAGCCATGCACCTCGTGACGACCCAGGTTGTAGATGTAGGTGTTCCAGTCCTGGTGGAAGCCCTCGTAGGGATGCTCGTATTCGTAGAGTGCAGTACCGTCGAAGCGGGCCAGGCCGTGTTCGTCGGTGGGGAAATGCGCCGGTACCCAATCGAGGATGACGCCGATGTCGGCCTGGTGGCAGGCGTCGACGAAGGCGGCGAAATCGGCCGGCGTGCCGAAGCGCGAGGTGGGCGCGAATTGGCCGAGCGGCTGGTAGCCCCAGGAGCCACTGAAGGGGTGCTCCATGATCGGCAGCAGCTCGATGTGGGTGAATCCCATCTCGCGGATGTAGGGAATCAGGTGCTGGGCGAGCTCGCGCCAATTGTAGAGACGGCCCTCATCGCCCCCCTCGCGACGCCAGGAGCCGGCATGCAGCTCATAGATGGACAGCGGCGCTTCCACGCCCTGGCGTTCGCGCCGATGGGCCATCCAGTCCTGGTCGTGCCAGGTGAAGGGCTTGTTGTCGGCCACCACGGACGCGGTGCGCGGCGGCAGCTCCGCGGCCAGCGCAATGGGATCGGCCTTGAGCGGTAGCACGCCGTGCTGGCCGAGGATCTCGTACTTGTAGGCGGTGCCGACCGGCAGGCGCGGGACGAACAGCTCCCAGACCCCGCTGTTGGCGCGCAGACGCATGGGCAGGCGGCGCCCATCCCAGGAGTTGAAGTCGCCCACCACCGATACCCGCCGGGCGTTGGGCGCCCAGACGGCGAAGCGCACGCCTTCCACCCCGTCGACCTGGCAGCGCTGGGCACCGAAGGTCTCGCCGAGGTTACGGTGGCGTCCTTCGTTGAACAGATAAAGATCGGTCTCGCCCAGCAGCAGGTCGAAGGAGTAGGGATCCTCGGTCTCCTGTACCCCGCTCGGCCAGCGGATGACCAGCTTGTAGGGCGCGGCGTAGTCCAGCCGCGCGATGAACAATCCGGGCACGCGCCCGGGCTGCATCTGGGCCAGGGAACGGCCGCTCATGCGGTCGACGAGTTCGACGCCCAGGGCGTTGGGCAGGAAGGCGCGGACGATCACCCCGTCGCCGTCGGCATGGGGGCCGAGGATGGCGAAGGGATTGCCGTGCTCGCCACGTGCCAGCGACTCGGCCTCCGCGGCCGAGAGCCGGGCGTCGTCCAGGGGGACGAAGGGGGCGGTGATGTGATCGGTCATGCGCGGGCTCCAGACAAGAGGGTCTCGACGATGGCAGCGACGCCACGTAGCGGAATGTTGATCCAGGTGGGTCGATTGGCGGCTTCGTAGCCTATCTCATACACCGCCTTTTCCAGGCAGTAGAGATCCAGCGCCGCCTGTTCGCCACGCTCGCCCCACTTGTGGCCGATATCGGCCGCAGCAGCGCGGTAGGCGTCCAGGAAGGCCGCGTAGGACGAGGTGCGATAGGTCTCCGCAGCCTGGGCCCGCAGGCGCAGGTGCTCTTCCGAGGTGTCGGCGCCGGCATTGCTGGATTGGGTGACCATGGCCGCCGCGTAGTCGAAGGAGCGCAGCACTCCGGCGACGTCCTTGTGCGGGCCGTACTTGCCGCGGCGCTCTTCCAGCGACCGCGCCGGCTCGCCTTCGAAGTCGATGAGGATGGCATCGTCCTGGGCCACCAGCACCTGACCCAGGTGCAAGTCGCCGTGGACACGGATACGCAACCCGCCGGCCACGTCCCCGGCCAGGGCTTCGATGCGCTTGGCCAGGGCGGCGCGCTTGCCGACCAGGCCTTCGAGCAGTTGCTGACTGGTGACATCCAGCTGGTCACGCATGCCTTGCAACGTATCCAGGGCACCGTCCACCTGCTGGCGGACCCGCTGCGCCAGGGCCTTGGCCGCCTTGGCATCCACCTTCTCGGGCGCGAAGGCCGGGTCACTGGTGGGCTGGGCCAGGACGAGATGCATCTCGCCGAGACGCTTGCCCAGGACCCCGGCGAAGGCGATGAGGTCGCCCATGGCGGTGAACTCGTTCTCCACTCCCGAGATACCACCGCTGAGCAGATCGCGGGTGACGCGATCCAGGGTATCCAGGCTCCATTTCCAGGCATCGCCCTGGTTGTGGATGTGCTCCTGCACCAGCATCAGCACATGGGGGGTGCCATCCGGCGCGATACGCTGGGCCACGGCATGGGTAGCGGCAATATTGGCGAACCCGGCCTGGGCCAGGAAGCGACCCATCTCCACCTCGGGATGGATGCCCGGTGCCACCTTGCGGATCAGCTTGAGCATCAGGTGATCGCCGACGATCAGCGAGCTGTTGGACTGCTCCACCCCCAGGTGCTTGATCTCGACCTCGGGATCCAGCGTGAAATCGGTGTCGTCGTAGACCTCGAAGCTCAGCTCACCCGCTGGCGAAGCGATCCTGGCGCCCTTGCGGAAGGCATCGAACACCCCGTGAACGAAGCTGGTGAGGGCGAAGGCATCGGTGACCAGGCCCACGCGCCGCACGTGGCGGATCCGCGAGATGGCCAGCTGGGTAGCCAGCGGACTGCAGTGCTGGTCTTCCTCGGCGAGGAAGCCGAGCGGCAGGGCATAGCGCTCCTCGCCCTTGGCGTTGGTCACCACCACTTCGCTGAACATCACCGGCAGCTTGGGCGTATTGATCTGGGCGGCGTAGTCCAGGCGCACGCTGGCGATGGCCTCGTCCTTGGAGCCGAACCAGCGACGCTTGGGCAGATAGACCGGCAGCACCTCTTCGAAGATGCGCCGCGGTTCGCCATCGAGCAGTTCCTGCAGGTTGCGCTTGATGACCACCGTCTGGTAGTCGGGCATCGGAGCCGGCGGCTCGGTGTGCCAGGCGGGCATCTGCTCGTTGCCGGCCAGGTAGAACCAGTAGAAGCCATAAGGCGGCAGGGTCAGCATGTAGGGCAGTTGGCCGATGGGCGGGAAGGCACTGCCGCCGATCATCTCCACCGGCACCTGGCCGACGAAGCTGGACAGGTCCAGCTCCACCGCCTGGGCGGCGCGGGAGACATTGGCGACGCAGAGAATGGTCTCGTGCTCGCCCTGGGCATTGGTGAAGTCCCGCAGGTAGGCCAGGATGCGCCTGTTGGTAGGCGACAGCATCTTCAGGGTGCCGCGGCCGAAGGCCTTCTGCTGCTTGCGCACGGCGAGCATGCGCCGCGTCCAGTTGAGCAGCGAGTGCGGATCGCGGGACTGGGCCTCGACGTTGATCGCCTGGTAGCCGTAGAGCGGGTCCATGATCGACGGCAATACCAGGCTGGCTGGATCGGCGCGAGAGAAGCCGCCGTTGCGGTCGACCGACCACTGCATCGGCGTCCGTACGCCGTCGCGGTCGCCCAGGTGGATGTTGTCACCCATGCCGATCTCGTCACCGTAGTACAGCGTCGGAGTGCCGGGCATGGACAGCAGCAGGCTGTTGAGCAGTTCGATGCGGCGACGGTCACGCTCCAGCAGCGGCGCCAGGCGCCGGCGGATGCCCAGGTTGATACGCGCGCGGCGGTCCGAGGCGTAGTAGTTCCAGAGATAGTCCCGTTCGCGGTCGGTCACCATCTCCAGGGTCAGTTCGTCGTGGTTGCGCAGGAAGATCGACCACTGGCAGTTCGGCGGGATTTCCGGGGTCTGGCGCAGGATGTCGGTGATGGGGAAGCGGTCTTCCTGGGCGATGGCCATGTACATGCGCGGCATCAGCGGGAAGTGGAAGGCCATGTGGCACTCGTCGCCATCGCCGAAGTACAGCTGGGTGTCTTCCGGCCACTGGTTGGCCTCGGCCAGCAGCATGCGGTCCGGGTAGTTGGCGTCGATTTCGGCACGGATCTGCTTGAGCACCGCATGGGTCTCGGGCAGGTTCTCGTTGTTGGTGCCGTCGCGCTCCACCAGGTAGGGAATGGCGTCCAGGCGCAGGCCATCGACGCCCATGTCCAGCCAGTACCTCATGATGGAGATGACCGCCTTCATGACCTGCGGATTGTCGAAGTTCAGATCCGGCTGGTGCGAATAGAAGCGGTGCCAGAAGTATTGGCCGGCGACCGGGTCCCAGGTCCAGTTGGACTTCTCGGTGTCGAGGAAGATGATGCGGGTGCCGTCGTACTTCTGGTCGTCATCGGACCAGACGTAGAAATTGCGCGCGGCCGAGCCCTTCTTGGCACGGCGGGCGCGCTGGAACCAGGGGTGCTGGTCGGAGGTATGGTTGATGACCAGCTCGGTGATCACCCGCAGACCCCGAGCGTGGGCCTCGGCGATGAAGCGCTTGGCATCGGCCATGGTGCCGTAGTCGGGGTGGATGCCGCGGTACTCGGCGATGTCGTAGCCATCGTCGCGGCGCGGGGACGGATAGAACGGCAGCAGCCAGATGGTGTTCACGCCCAGGCTGGCGATGTAGTCCAGCTTGTCGATCAGGCCGGGGAAATCGCCGATGCCGTCGTTGTTGGAGTCGAAGAAGGACTTCACGTGCACCTGGTAGATGACCGCGTCCTTGTACCACAGCGGATCGTCGATGAAGGCGGCAGGTTTGCGGGAACGAGCTTTATTGGGTTTTGCCATGTCGTCTGTTCCTTAACAGGGCGTTCGAATCGAAGGCATGCACCGGCCGCTCGGGCGGCTGGGGGTAAGAAGGAAGCCGGACGGCGCCAGCACAGGGCTCTGCCCTGCTCCACGCCGCCCGGTCCGCCTGGTCATAGCGTCAATGGGCCGGCTGGATGCGCCAGATGCCGAAGGGCATCGCGGGCTCCAGACGCGTCCATTGGGTCTTGCCGTGCCAGGCCCAGCGGTGGCCGGTCATCAGGTCCTCGCCGTGGGTGGTGGCGTGGTCGTCGAGCCCCAGCTCCCATAGGGGCAGCTCGAAATGACCTTCCTGGGCATTGAAGGGATCCAGGTTGATGGCGACCAGGACGAAGTTGCCCAGGTCGTCGGTACGCTTGCCGAAGTAGAGGATGTGGTCGTTCCAGCAGTTGTAGATCTTCAGTCCCAGGTGGGTCTGCAGAGCGGGGTTCTGCCGGCGGATACGGTTTAGCTGGGCGATCTCCGCCATGATGTTGCCTGGCGCGTAGAAGTCGCGCGGCCGCAGCTCGTACTTCTCCGAATCCAGGTACTCCTCCTTGCCCGGCGTGAGCGGCGCGCCCTCGCAGAGTTCGAAGCCGGCGTACATGCCCCAGAGACCGGAACCCATGGTGGCTAGGGCCGCGCGGATCAGGAAGCCGGGTCGGCCACTGGTCTGCAGGAAAGCCGGATTGATGTCCGGGGTGTTAACGAAGAAATTCGGCCGGTAGCAGTCGCGCAGCGGCGCCTCGTTGAGCTGGGTGAAGTATTCGGTCAGCTCGGCCTTGGTATTGCGCCAGGTGAAGTAGGTGTAGCTCTGGCTGTAGCCCACCTTGCCCAGGCGCGCCATCATCGCCGGCTTGGTGAAGGCTTCGGCGAGGAACATGACGTCGGCGTCACGGCCGCGGATATCGGCGATCAGCCATTCCCAGAACGGCAGCGGCTTGGTATGGGGGTTGTCGACGCGGAAGATCTTCACGCCCTGCTCCACCCAGTGCCAAACCACGTCTCGCAGCGCCAGCCAGAGGTCCGGGATGGCGTCCTTGGCATAGAAGTCGACGTTGACGATGTCCTGATACTTCTTCGGCGGATTCTCGGCGTAGCGCATGGAGCCGTCGGGCCGCCAGGAGAACCAGCCCGGATGTTCCTTGAGCCAGGGGTGATCGGGCGAGCACTGGATGGCGAAGTCCAGGGCAATCTCCAGGCCATGATCCGCAGCGGCAGCAACCAGGGCGCGGAAATCTTCGAGAGTGCCCAGCTCGGGATGCACGGCATCGTGACCGCCATCCGGGCTACCGATGGCATAGGGGCTGCCGGGCTGGTCGGCACCGGCGCCCAGGGTGTTGTTCTTGCCCTTGCGATGCGCCAGGCCGATCGGATGGATCGGCGGGAAATAGAGCACGTCGAAGCCCATGTCGCGTACGCGCGGCAATTCGCCAATGACATTGCGGAAGGTGCCATGGCGCTGGGGATCGTCGGTGATGGAACGAGGAAAGAGTTCGTACCAGCTGGCGAACTCGGCGCGCAGCCGTTCGATGTCCAGCGGGTACTCGATGCTATGGGTCAGGTGAACATAGGCATCCACCGGCGCCATGGCCTGGCTCGCCTCGCTAGCCAGCAGGACGGCGACCTTGTCACCCTCGCTGCCGGCCTGATCCAGGCGCTGCAACAGCGCTTCCAGCGGACCGCGCTGCTCGCCTTCGGCGCGGGACAGCGCCTGCTCCACATGGATACGCCCTTCCTGCAGTTCCAGGTTCAGCGGCACAGCGGCGGCATGCTTTTTCTCGATCTCGTAACGATAGGTACCCCAGACGTCCCACCAGGCCTGCACCACGAATTCATAGCGCCCCACTGACGGCGGCGTGAACTGCCCGCGCCAGAGGTCGTTGGTTTCCAGCACCAGCGGTGCCTGCTGCCAGTCCTCCTCGCCTTCGCGGCGCCAAAGGATGGCGGCGGCCAGCTTGTCGTGGCCATCGGCGAAGATCTTGGCGGTGACCTCGACGACCTTGCCGGCGATGCCCTTGGCCGCGAACTGTCCGTTGTCGACCGCCGGCGTGACCGCTTCGATGGCGATGCGCGGCGTCTGGGCAGCAGTAGCGGGATCAAGGGAAAGGGTGGAAAAAGAACCGGGGAGATCGGTGTTCGACATCGAGCCTGACTCCATCTTGAGACGCGTGAACGTTGGAACACGTGAAGGGACCGCAGCGCCATGACGCTGCGATCCTGATCATGATCCCGCTGCTGCCTGGCGCTATCCGGCCAATCCAAGCGCTTGGCGCTTTGGAACGCTCTGCCAAGGCTGCACAGCGGAAAGCCTGGCGCCGTCGGAAACGCCTTGGTCCAGCAGCCGCCTAAGCCCCTCACGAGACGGGCATGCGCGGGTGTGTCTGAAAGAGTCTGAGCCTTGGGGCTGAACAAAAGTTCAGCGTTCGGACAGTGGGTGACAATCCTCATTAATATCGATAAAAGCCGAAAAATCAGTAGCTTAGGCGATTTTATTAACGTCAATTATCCTACCTGGCACCGCCGCCGGGCATTTCTCGATGTATCACCAGCCGCATCTGTAGAACGAATGATTGCGTGATAATCGACCTGCAAAGAAGACGCTAAGCCTTTGATAATAAAGCTAAGGCGTATAGGGAAGATCACGCTTATGAGCGCTACGTCTGTAGGTATTGAGGATAATCTCCCGTGTCGCCGGGCTCACGGTCTTGCCTTCGAGGAAATCATCGATCTCGGCGTAGGTGATGCCAAAGGCGTCCTCGTCCGCCTTGCCTGGCGACAGGGACTCGAGGTCTGCGGTGGGCACCTTGTGCACCAGGGCATCCGGCGCCCCCAGCCATTCGGCAATGGCACGCACCCTGCGCTTGTTGAGGCCATGCAACGGAGTCAGGTCACAGGCGCCGTCGCCGAACTTGGTGTAGAAGCCCATCAGGGCTTCCGCCGCGTGATCGGTACCTATCACCAACCCACGCCGTGCACCCGCCACGGCGTACTGGGCGATCATGCGCTGGCGCGCCTTGATGTTGCCCAGGGTGAAGTCTTCGTGCAGCTCGTCGTCGAAGGCCACCCGCGCTTCCCGCACCGAGGCGAGCATGGCATCGCTGGCTGGCTTGATATTGACCGTGTGGGTCTCGTCGGGCTGGATGAATTGCAGGGCGCGCTGGGCATCCTCCTCGTCACGTTGCACGCCATAGGGCAGACGCATGGCGATGAATCTCAGCCGGGCATTGCCGCTCTCCTGCCGGGCGCGTTCCACGGCCAGTTGTGCCAGGCGACCGGCGGTAGAGGAATCCACCCCGCCACTGATGCCCAGCACGTAGCTTTCCTGGCGACTCTCGAGCAGGTAATCCTTAAGGAACAGGATGCGCCGCTCCGCCTCGCCGGCCGGATCGAAGTGCTCAGGTACCTGCAGGGCCTGGATGATGTCGCGCTGAAGGACGTCGTCGGTCATCGGGCATTCTCCTTGGATTCGCGTTCGAGACGTTGATGATAGGCCACCACGGCGCCCAGGCTGTGGCGTGCGGCAGCCAGCTGGACGGCTTCACGGTCGCCGGGGAAATGCCGAGTCTCGGCATAGAGCACGATGTCGTCACCGACCCGAAAGCCCCAGGCGAAGCAGACGGTTCCCGCCGGGATGCCGTCGGCATCGTCCGGGCCGGCCAGGCCGGTGTTGGCGATGGCGATCTGCGCCGGACTGTCGCGCAGCGCTCCTGCGGCCATCTCCCGGGCCACGGCTTCACTGGTGAGGTTGTAGCGCTCGATGGTTTCCGGCTTCACCCCCAGTAGGCGCTGCTTGGCCTCGGGGGAATAGACGACGTAGCCGGACTCGATGCAGCTGCCGCTGCCGGGGATCTCCGACAGCAGGCCGACAACCTTGCCCGCGGTGCAGGACTCCGCGGTGGTCAGTTGCAGTTCGCGGGTCTTGAGATAGTCCAGCATGGATTCGATATCGTTCATGGACGTCTTCCAACAGAGGGTCTTCACCCCCGTTGGAAGAGCGGCGTTTTGCGGAAGTTCGGTGCCTGCCGCCGCCGGATTTCCCAAGTCGGCCGGGGTGTCGATGTCCCGATGGATACCGGCATCCGCCACCTCCAGCTCTAGCACCGAATCCAGGCGCAGCAGCCGTTTCGCTCCCTCGTCGCCGCCGAGGGCAGTCAGCGCAGCGGCATAATTCCGACCAAAGAGCACCGGGTGTCCACGCCGTCCCCGATGAACCGGCACGACGATGCGCTCGGGCCGAAGGTGATCCAGCAACAGGTGCGCGGTAGTCGTCGTCACGAAGGGCATGTCACCCAGGGCGACCAGCCAGCCGGCGGCATTCCCGGTCGCCTGGACGGCCGCCGCCAGGCTGTCGCCCATGCCGGTAGTGGCCAGGCTCAGGACGTCCACGCCCTCCTCGCGGGCCAGCTCGGCCCGCCAGGGCGCAGCGGTGGATACCACCGCCAGGCACGGCAAGCCGGTGGCCTTCCAGGTTCTCAGGGTCGACCGCAGGACGCTCAGCCCAGGAGTCCCCGGTAGCAGCGCCTGGAGCTTGTCTCCCCCACCGGCGGCGCGAAAGCGCTGGCCCGCACCGGCGGCCAGGATCAGGACCTGGATCGCCGCCATGCTCAGGCGACCTGCTCCACCGCCATCAGGGCACGTTTCTTCTGGGTCAGGGCAATGCCGTTCTTGACCGCCACCACCTCGGCCAGCAACGACAAGGCGATTTCCGGCGGCGTATGGCTGCCGATGTGCAGGCCGATGGGCCCATGCAGGCGGTTGATGGCCGCCACCGGCAGCTCCAATTGCAGCAGTCTTTCGCGGCGCCTGTCGTTGTTGCGCAGCGACCCCAGGGCACCGACGTAGAAGGCGTCCGATTGCAGCGCCGTCAACAGCGCCAGGTCGTCCAGCCGCGGATCATGGGTCAGGGCCACCACGGCCGTGCGTTCGTCGGGGCGGATCGCCAGCACGGCATCGTCCGGCATGCCGGGGATGAAACGTGCCTGGCGCGAGGCCCAACCCAGGCGGAATTCCTCGCGGGGGTCGCAGACCAGCACCTCGAAATCGAGCATGGCGGCCATGTCGGCCACGTACAGCGAGAGCTGCCCGGCGCCGATCAGCAGCAGGCGCCAGCGCGGACCATGGACCAGGCGCAGCCGTCGGCCGTCCAACGAGACGGGCTCGTCCTGGGTCGCCGGAGAGATCCGCACCTCGCCGGTGGCCAGATCCAGCTCGCGCAACGCCAGCTCATGGTCGTCACAGCGCTGCAGCAACTGCGCCAGCCAGTGCCAGTCCTCGACGCGCTCCTGTACCAGGCGTAGGGTGCCGCCACAGGGCAGGCCGAAGCGTGCGGCTTCGTCGCCCGAGACGCCATAGGTGATGACCTCTGGGCGCTCACCGGCGAAGTGACCAGCGTGCAGACGGGCGATGAGATCGTCCTCGATGCAGCCACCGGACACCGAACCGCACACCTGGCCATCGTCCCTCAGCGCCAGCATCGCACCCGGCGGACGCGGCGAGCTGCCCCAGGTCTGCACCACGGTGAACAGGCTCACGCCCTGCCCGGCCTGGCGCCAGGCCAGGGCGGTGCGCAATACCTCTTGATCGACACTGTCCACGCCTTGCTCCTCTCTACCCTGCACCCGCGTTGGCGAAATCGCCGCTTCGGGGGTAGAACCCGACGGCGGAGCGGGGTTCCCTGAGGCGGAACCCCGAGGATCGCTGGCCTATCCATAGCAGACAACCCTCCTGGAGCACGCCCATGCCCCGTTCGATCTGGAAAGGCGCCGTCAGCTTCGGCCTGGTGCACATCCCCGTTTCCGTCGTTTCCGCGACCCGGCCCTCGGGGCTCGACTTCGACTGGCTGGACGACCGCAGCCTGGACCCGGTCGGCTACAAACGCATCAACAAGAGCACCGGCAAGGAAGTGCCCAGCGAACACATCGTCAAGGGCATCGAGCACGGCAAGGGCCAGTACGTGGTGCTCAGCGACGACGAGATCCACGGCGCCCTGCCCGAAGCGACCCGCACCATCGACATCCTCGCCTTCGTCGAGGCGCGGGAGATTTCCATCCTGCACTTCGAGAAGCCCTACTATCTGTCGCCGGACAAGAACGGCGAGAAGGTCTATGCCCTGCTGCGTGACACCCTGAGCGCCGCCGGCAAGGTCGGCGTGGCCAACCTGGTGATGCATACCAAGCAGCATCTCGCGGTGATCATGCCACTGGGCGATGCCCTGGTGCTGAACACCCTGCGCTGGGCCGACGAGGTCCGCTCCGCGGAAGACGTGGGCCTGGACGGCCTGGGCGCCAAGGTGACCAAGAAGGAAGTGGACATGGCCCAGCGCCTGGTGGACGACATGACCGAAAAATGGGACCCGGCCCAGTACCACGACACCTTCAAGGACAACGTCATGGCCCTAGTCGAGCGCAAGCTCAAGGACGGCAAGCTCGAAGCCGTCACCGCAGAGCCTGCGGCCGAGGACAGCGGTGCCGAGGTCATCGATCTCACCGAACTGCTCCAGCGCAGTCTGGGCGGCAAGGGCAAGGCATCGGCCAAGGGCAAGACCGCCAGCCGCGCCAGTACCAGCCGCCGTAGCTCGACCGCCAGCCGCCCACGCAAGGCCAAGTGAGGATCGCCGCCATGGCCCGTTCCACCAGCGAGTACAGCCGCAAGCGCAACTTCGCCATCACCGCCGAACCCCGCGACGATGGCAGCCCAGCCAGGCGCAAGGCCAAGGGCGGCGCAAGCTTCGTCATCCAGAAGCACGACGCCCGCAGACTGCACTACGACTTTCGCCTGGAACTGGATGGCACCCTCAAGAGCTGGGCGGTGCCCAAGGGGCCCAGCCTCGATCCCGGCGAGAAACGCCTGGCGGTGCAGGTGGAGGATCATCCCCTTGCCTACGGCAGCTTCGAAGGCAGCATACCCGAGGGCCAGTACGGTGCGGGCGACGTCATCGTCTGGGATCGCGGTGAATGGCAGGCCGAGGGTGACGCCACCGCGGCCTATGCGGCCGGCAAGCTCAAGTTCGAACTCCGGGGCGAGAAGCTCCACGGTCACTGGACCCTGGTTCGCACGCGCCTGAAGGGCAATGGCGACAAGACCCAGTGGCTGCTGATCAAGGAGCGCGACGACGAAGCACGAGACAGCGCCGACTACGAGGTCACCGTCGCCGAGCCCGACAGCGTGTTGAGCGACAAGACCCTGCCGCGCCTGGACACCGGCAGGAGAACCCAGACGGTCGCCAAGCCGGAGACCACCCAGGTGCCGGCTCGCAAGCGTACGGCCAAGGCGCGCAAGGCCAAGCCACCCGACAGCCTGGACGCCCAACTGGCGACCCTGGTCGACAGCCCACCTGCCGGAAACTGGCTGTACGAGGTGAAGTACGACGGCTATCGGCTGTTGGCTCGCATCGTGGACGGCGAAGTCCATCTCTTCACCCGCAGTGGCAACGACTGGACCACACGCCTACCCGAACAGGGCCAGGCCCTGGCCGCGCTAGGCCTGGAGAACGCCTGGCTGGACGGCGAGATCGTGGTGACCGACGAGCGTGGCGTTTCCCGTTTCCAGGCACTGCAGAACGCCTTCGAGACCGGCAAGGCCAGCCGTATCCACTATTACCTGTTCGACGTGCCCTATTTGAACGGTGCCGACCTGCGCGAGCTGCCGCTCGAACAACGTCGGGAACTGCTCGGCACGCTGCTGGAAGAACGCAATGACAGCGACCTGCTGCGCTTCTCCGAGGCCTTTGAGGTCCCGGCCGATCGCATCCTCGCCAGTGCCTGCGAACTGGGCCTGGAAGGCGTGATCGGCAAGCGTCTCGGCAGCCCCTATCGCTCCCGGCGTAACAAGGACTGGATCAAGCTCAAGTGCGCTCACCGCCAGGAGTTCGTCATCATCGGCTACACCCCGCCCAAGGGCGGTCGCCAGCACCTGGGCGCCCTGCTGGTGGCCCTGCATGACGACCAGGGGCGCCTGCGCTATGCCGGCAAGGTCGGAACCGGCTTCACGGCGGCGACCCTCGCGGAACTCCACGCACGCTTCCAGCCGCTCATCGTCGCCAAGCCGCCCGTAGCGAATCCGCCCAGGGGCGCTGCCTATCGCCAGGTGACCTGGCTCAAGCCCGAGCAGCTATGCGAGATCGCCTATGCCGAGCTGACCGAGGACCTTATCGTTCGCCAGGGCGTGTTCCATGGCCTGCGTGACGACAAGCCCGCCCGCGAGATCGGCCTCGAACGCGCCCAGCCGGCCCAGGCGGCCGAGCGACCTACCGCCTCCGCCAGGCGCAAATCCGCTGGCAGGCAGCAGGACGCCGAGGTGGCCGGCGTACGCATCAGCCATCCGCAGCGGGTCATCGACGAAGCCAGTGGTGCCAGCAAGCTGGATGTGGCGCGCTACTACGCGGCCGTGGCGGACTGGCTGCTGCCGCACCTGGCCAACCGGCCCGTAGCCCTGGTGCGCACGCCCGACGGCATCGCCGGCGAGCAGATATTCCAGAAGCACAAGCAAACCCTGGCAATTCCCCACATCCGCGAACTCGACCCCGCGCTGGACCCGGGCCATGCCCCCTTGATGGCCATCGACAGCCGCGATGCCCTCGTCGGCGCGGCCCAGATGGGCACGGTGGAGCTACATACCTGGAACGCCACCGCCGACCGTATCGAGCGGCCTGATCGCTTCATTCTTGATCTCGATCCCGATCCCAAGCTGCCTTGGGCGCGCCTGCTCGAGGCCACCCACCTGGTCCTGACCCTGCTCGACGAGCTGGACCTGCAAGCCTTCGTCAAGACCAGCGGCGGTCGTGGGCTGCACCTGGTGGTGCCCCTGGAACGTCGCCACGACTGGGATACCGTCAAGGCCTTCGCCCAGGCGGCGGCGCAGCATCTGGCCAATACCCTGCCCAAGGTCTTCGTCGCCAAGATGGGGGAACAGAATCGCCAGGGCCGCATCTTCGTCGACTACCTGCGCAATCGCCACGGCGCCACCACGGTCAGTGCCTTCTCGCTGCGCGCCCGCCCGCATCTGGGCGTATCGGTGCCCATCGCTCGTGCCGAGCTGGAACGACTGGAACGAAGCGACCAGTGGCACTTCGACACCCTGTTGGCCCGTATCGAAGGGCTCAAGGACGATCCCTGGGCCGGCTACGCCGGGGTGCGCCAGAGCCTCACCGCAACACGACGCAAGCGACTGGGCGTGGGCTGAGACCACACCTGCCGTCGCCAACGTATCGGCTAAGCGAAACCCGCCGTCGGTCCCCATGGTCTGCACTAACGAGCGCCATCGTGGATGGCGCCGTCGCCAGCCACGGGATGGAACCGATGTCGATCGATCTGGACAGCCTGCAGGACACCCTCGACGAGTGGGCCTATGACGAGGTCACCCCAGCACTGCTGCAGCACCGCCTCCATATTCTCAATCAGCGCGGTCTCGACCGCCTGCCGCTGCCAGGCCAGGGGCAGACCCTGGAGCGTTGGCGCGCCCTGACCAAGGTAGCCAATCACGATCTTGGCCTGGTCAAACTCTACGAAGGCCACACCGATGCCCTCGCTATCCTCAGCGAACTGGATGGTTTCGTACCGCCGCCCGCGAGTCTGTGGGGCGTCTGGGCCGCCGAGCCGCCGGATGCTCGCCTGTTGGTACGCTACGGCGCCGACAGCATGGTCACCCTGCACGGGCGCAAGTCCTGGTGCTCGGGTGCCTCCCTGGTCAGCCATGCCCTGGTCACCGCCTGGATGGACGATCATCCGATGCTGGTGGCGGTGGAGCTGAACCAGCCGGGCGTCGAAGTTACCCAGGATGGCTGGCGTGCCATCGGCATGCAGGCCACCGGCAGCGTCGACGTCCTCTTCGATGGTGCCGCCGGCGTCCTGGTCGGCGCGCCCGGTCGCTATCTGCATCGTCCGGGCTTCTGGCACGGGGGCGGCGGTATCGCCGCCTGCTGGTACGGCTCGGCGACCGCGCTGGCCAACACCCTGCGCGCCTACTGCAAGCGCCATCGCGAACCCCACGCCCTGGCCCATCTGGGCCACGTGGACGCCGCCCTGTTGGGTGCGGCGACCGCTCTGCGTCAGGCGGCGGAGTGGATCGACCGCAATCCCGAGGCCGACGCCCGCTACCCCATCTGCCAGTTGCGCGCCTTGGTCGAGCAATGCGCCGAAATCGTCATCCGCCATACCGGTCGGGCGTTCGGCGCCGCGCCCCTGTGTCGCGATGCCTACTGCGCGCGCCACATGGCCGACCTGCCCGTCTACCTGCGCCAGAGCCATGCCGAACGGGACCTGGCCGTGCTGGGTGATCTCAATCTGCTGGAGGGTGCACCTTGGCAACTGTAGGGGATCGCCAGATCGAAGGTGCGGGCACCACGCCCGAAGCCTGGGCCCAGTGGGCGGGTTTTTCCAACATGGTCGAAATCGGGGCTGCGCAACTCGTCCCGGCCGGTCACCGTGCGGTGGTCGTCGCCCCCCATCCAGACGACGAGATTCTCGGCTGCGGTGGCGTGCTCCATCTGCTCGGCGAACTCGGCCGGCGGCTCGCCCTGGTGGCGGTCACCGATGGCGATGGCAGCCATCCGCATTCCAGCCTCTGGCCTGCCAGCCGGCTGCGCAACACCCGGCCGCTGGAGACCCGCGAAGCCTTGCGCCGGCTGCGTCTGGAACGGGCTACCGTGACGCGCCTGGCGATCCCCGATGGCCAGGTCAGCGAGCAGGAAGAGGCGCTGACGCAGCGCCTGCTGGATGTCCTCACGCCACAGGACGTGGTCTTCGTCACCTGGCGCCTGGATGGTCATCCCGATCACGAAGCCACCGGCCGTGCGACCCTCGCGGCCTGCCAGCAACGCGGCGCCCGCTGCATCGAAGTACCGATCTGGACCTGGCACTGGGCCACGCCCGGCGATGCGCGGGTGCCCTGGGAACGCGCGCATCGCCTGAATCTCGATGAAGAGGTGCTGGCACTGAAGAAGCAGGCGGTGAACGCCTTCGGTAGCCAGCTGAGTGCGGATGCCAGCACCGGCCAGGGCCCCATCCTGCCGCCCCCGGTGGTCGCCCGCCTCACTCGCGCCTGGGAGGTCTACCTGCTGTGACCGTCTCCATGAGCTACTTCGACTCGCTCTACGCCAACAGCACCGATCCCTGGGATTACCGGCACCGCTGGTACGAAGCGCGCAAGCGTGACCTCACCCTCGCCAGCCTGCCCCACCGACGCTACGCCAGGGGTTACGAGCCGGGCTGTTCTACCGGCGAGCTTTCCCGGCGCCTGGCCGAGCGCTGCGACCAGTTGCTGGTTAGCGATGGCAACGCCACCGCGGTGGCCACGGCCAGCGCCCGACTGGCCGACCAGAGCCATGTCGAGGTCCGTCACCTGCTGCTGCCGGAGGAGTGGCCGAGCGGCACCTTCGATCTAATCGTCATCAGCGAGATCGGCTACTACCTGGGCGCGGTCGACCTTGATGCCCTGCTGGAAAGCGCCCGACGTGCCCTGCTGCCCGGCGGCGTCTTGCTCGGCTGTCACTGGCGGCACCCCATCGATGGCTGCGTCCTGACCGGTGACGAGGTGCATGAACGCCTCGCTGCCCTGCCCGGCCTCCATCGCCTGAGTCACCTCGAAGAAACCGATTTCGCCCTGACCCTCTGGTCCTCCGACCCCACCTCCGTCGCCCGCCGGGAGCAGCTTCTATGATAGGTGTCGTGATACCCGCCCATAACGAAGAGCAACACGTCGAACGCTGCCTGCTGTCGGTGCTTCGCGCAGCCCGGCATCCCGCCTTGCAGGGGGAGGACGTGGAAATCGTCATCGTGCTCGACAGCTGCACCGATGGCACAGCCGAGATCGTCCGGCACCTGCCGGTGACCGTGCTGGAAGTCTGGGCCTGTAATGTGGGCATGACCCGCGCGACGGGGGCCGCTCACCTGATCCAGCGCGACGCCCGCTGGCTGGCCTGTACCGATGCGGATTCCGAAGTCGCGCCCGATTGGCTGGCCGCGCAACTGGCCTATGGCGCCGACGCCGTGTGCGGCGTGGTGGAAGTGGACGACTGGACCCCGCACTCACCCAGCCTGCGCGCCCGTTACGAAGCGGCCTACCATGACCGTGAAGGCCACCAGCACATCCATGGCGCCAACTTCGGCATCGCCACCGCAGCCTATCTGCGCGCCGGCGGCTTCCCCGCCATGGCGGCGAACGAAGACGTCAGCCTGGTGGCGGCACTCAAGGCCGATGGCGCCGACATCGCCTGGAGCAACAGCGTCCGGGTACGCACCAGTTCACGACTGGACTGTCGCGCCCGCGGCGGCTTCGGTGACTACCTGAGCCTGCTCGGCGCCACTGCCTAGCGTACCGTGCCTGGCAACACCTCACGAGCCTGGCATATCCAATCGCCGCCATGGCGGCCCGCCGATGCGATGGCTCCTACCAGCGCGTCCGTACCCGTAGGAGCAGCTGTCTGCTCGCATTATCGCGGCCATGGGCCGCTTGTGTCTTGGCTTGCCGTTAGGATGGAGGTGAGAGCAGCAGGGGGCAGGCTGTAGGGCCGCAGTGTTTCGAGCACGTGTAGGAGCCGGTCCCGCCCCCTGCTGACCTTACCGTGATGGCCGTCCGGGTAGACCGCATTGCGCCCATAGGCGAAGTCGGTCCACATGGAATCGGCCAGGAACTCATATTGCGGCGCCGCCGGCCAGTTCTCGAAGCGCAACGGGTGCTTTTCGTGGGTGCCCAGTACCTCCTGCAAGAAGACAATGTCCGCTGACACCGTCCGCACCGCCTCCCGCAACTCCGGCAAGATGAACTTGCGGTTGAATGAGGTGAAGCCCTTGTGCGTGTTGATGGTCAGGACCTTGAACGAAAAACCCTGTTGCGCGTTCGTCATGCCTGGCGTTTCCTCCGCTTGGTCTGGGTCAGCTCGAACAACAGTACCGAGCGCCCGGTGACCTGATAGGTATCTCCGAAATTGAAGACGTCGCCGGCATCCAGGTCGGGCTGGTTGGTGTCGAGCTGCAACGACCAATGTTCGCCCATGGGCACTTCCGGCAGGGTGAAATCCACCACGTCATAATGAGCATTGACCAGAATCAGCAGCGAGGTATCCGCCCCCTTGCGACGAATACCGGTCGGCTGGGCACGACCATCGAGCAGGATGCCCATGCACTTGTTGCTGCCGTCCTGCCATTGCTCCACACCCATCTCGTCGCCACTGGGCTGCAGCCAGGTGACGTCCTTGACGCCCAGTTCCTCGTTGTAGACCCCGGTGAAGAAACGGCTACGGCGCAGCAGCGGATAACGGCGACGCAGGTCGATCAGGTTGCGCACGTATTCCTGCAGCTGGGCGCTCTTCTCGCTGATGTCCCAATTGACCCAGCCGATCTCGCTATCCTGGCAGTAGGCGTTGTTGTTGCCACCCTGGGTACGGGCGAATTCGTCACCCGCCAGCAGCATGGGCGTGCCTTGGGAGAGGAACAGGGTGGTGAGCAGATTGCGCATCTGGCGATAGCGCAGCTCGATGATCTCCGGGTCGTCGGTCTCGCCCTCGACGCCGCAGTTCCACGACAGGTTGTGGGAGTGACCGTCCTTGTTGTCCTCGCCGTTGGCCTCGTTGTGCTTGTCGTTGTACGACACGGTATCGGCGAGGGTAAAGCCATCGTGGGCGGTGACGAAGTTGACCGAGGAGTAGGGCTTGCGGCCGCGACGATTGAACTTGTCGCCGGAGCCGAGGAAGATCTTCGCGAAGTCGCCGATCTGGTCCTCGTCACCCTTCCAGAAGGCGCGGGCGGTGTCGCGGAAGGTATCGTTCCATTCCATCCAGCCGGGTGGGAAGTTGCCTACCTGATAGCCGCCGGGGCCGCAATCCCAGGGCTCGGCGATGAGCTTGGTCTCGGCCAGGATCGGGTCCTGACGGCAGGCATGCAGGAAGCCGCCGCCTTCGTCGAAGCCATGGGGTTCACGGCCGAGGATGGTGGCCAGGTCGAAGCGGAAGCCGTCCACGCCCATCTCGGTGGCCCAGTAGCGCAGCGAGTCGGTCACCATCTGCAGCACGCAGGGATGGCTCATGTTCAGGGTGTTGCCGGTGCCGGTGTCGTTGATGTAGTAGCGCGCATCGTCGGGCATCAGCCGGTAGTAGTTGGCGTTGTCGATGCCCTTGAGCGAGAGGGTCGGGCCCATCTCGTTGCCTTCTGCGGTGTGGTTGTAGACCACGTCGAGGATCACCTCGAGGCCGGCGTTGTGCATGCGCGCGACCATCACCTTGAATTCACCGATGGACTGGCTGGCCATGTAGCGCGAATGCGGGGCGAAGAAGGCCAGGGTGTTGTAGCCCCAGAAGTTTCTCAGGCCCTTCTCCAGCAGGTGGTTGTCGTCGAGGAAATAGTGGATCGGCATCAGTTCGACGGAGGTCACCCCGAGGGACTTGATGTAGTCGATCACCTCGCTTTCCTGCAGGCCGGAGAAGGTGCCGCGGGCGTTCTCGGGGACTGCCGGGTGCTGCATGGTGTAGCCGCGCACATGGGTCTCGTAGAACACGGTACGGTCGCGCGGCACGCGCGGATGGGTGGTGTTGCCCCAGGTGAAGGCGGGGTCGATCACCCGGCAACGCGGCATGAAGGGTGCGCTGTCACGCTCGTCGAAGGAGAGGTCGCCGTCGGGATGGCCGATGGTGTAGCCGAACAGAGCGTCGTTCCATTCCAGCTCGCCGACGATCTGCTTGGCATAGGGATCGATCAGCAGCTTGTTGTGGTTGAAGCGATGGCCATTCTGGGGCTCGTAGGGACCGTGTACCCGATAACCATACAGGGTGCCCGGGCGGGCGTCGGGAAGGTAGCCGTGCCAGATCTCGTTGGTGAATTCGGGCAGTTCGATCCGCTCGATTTCTTCCTTGCCTTCGTCGTCGAAGAGACAGAGTTCCACCTTGGTGGCATTGGCCGAGAAGATGGCGAAGTTGACGCCGGAGCCATCCCAGGTAGCGCCCAGGGGGTAGGGCAATCCTTCGCGCACACGAGACTTGGACTTGCTGATAAAGGCGGTCGCTTCGGTTAACGGCTTGTTGGACTCGGATGAAGTCATTTCGACGCTCTCGGGATAGCTAGGAAGGAAGTCGCTCTAATTCGGCTCTCAATAGCCGCCGGTGGCTGAATCGATACAGATCCGGCTACCTGCATATGAAAGGCCCGACGCAGCGCAGTTCCGGGGCGCCTGAGCGAACCGACAAAGCGTTTTTTTTCAGGAAAAATCCAGGAATTCGATGGGAGACGAAGCCGCTCGCGAGCGGTGGGGAGGCCTGGCCGAACGGCCAGGCCGAAGCACATCACATCACATCACTCGCTGGCGGCCGGTTTGGCTGCTGCGGGTTTGGCCCGGGAAGCACGCGGCTTCTTCGGCGTGGCGGGCGCTACGCCCACGCCAGTGGCTTCGACGGCCGCGTCAGACTTGACCTTGCTCGCACTGGTCTTGGCGGAGGTAGCCTTGCTGGTGCTGGGCTTGACCGCCTGCTTGGCCTTGGACACCACCTTCTTGGCAGCCGCCTCGACCTTTTCGGTCACGGACTCACCGGCAGCGGCCGCTTCGGTCGCAGCCTTCTCGCTGCCGCTCTTGGTCTTGCCCGTGGTGCTGGTCTTGCCCGTCGCCGGCTTGCTGGTGGTGGTCTTGGTCGCGCGGGGCTTCTTGGCGACGGTCTTCTTGGCCACACCTTCCTGTTCGGCTTCGTACAGTCGGGTCGCCATCTCCCAGTGGCGATCGTGTTCATGCGCCGGACGCCCTTCGGACTCCCAGATCTGATAGGCGAGCTGCTGGATGCGTTCGTCTTTTTGGGTCATTGCGGTGCGGCTCCTTGAGTGATGTCTTGTGTGCTGAGCAATCCAAGCGGAAAACGTGCCAGAACCTCGCCGACGGATAGCTCTTTCTTCTGGTCATGGACAGATGAGGGAGCGAAAGTTTCCCCGAAACGGTACATGGACAAGGTTTCCGGAAGTTTTATCCGGGTGTCCTGCCAGACATCCGCGGAAAAGCCGATTTTTTCGCCGTCCAGGAGCAGGTTCGACGCCTGCAAGGGCACTATCACGATCACCGCCTGCTCTTCCCAGGTGCGGGCGAAGGCCAACACCTGCGCAGCCTTGGTCCCTTCCACGCTCAGGGGCACGTAGCGACCTTCGGTGAACAGTTGCGGACAGCCCTTGCGCAGTTGCAGCACCGCGGCCAGCACCTGTTGTTTCACCTCGCCGCTGCGCCAGTCGGCCAGGGCAGCGACCGCGGAGTCGTGAGCGGCCAGGGCTCGTTGCCGTGGGGCATAGTCCACGGCGCGGCGATTGTCTGGCTCCACCAGGCTGAAATCCCAGAATTCCCCGCCCTGGTAGAGATCGGGCACGCCCGGTGCGGTGTTGCGCAGCAGCAGCTGGACGAGGCCATTCAGCGCACCAGCCGGAGCCAGGGCGTGCACTGCGGTGACGATCTCCTCACGCAACGAAAGGTACTGGGCATCGGTGAGCAGACCTTCCAGGAAGGCCTTGCAGGCCGCTTCATAGTCGGCGTTGGGCGCCCACCAGTCGGACTCCAGCTTCTCTTCGCGCAGGGCTTTTTCCTGCCACTGCAGCAGGCGCTCCAGATAGGCGTCGAGCCCCTGGCGGTCGTCGGCTTTCAGGGCCAGCGGCCAGCTGGCGAGCAGCGTCTGGTAGAGCATCAGCTCATCGCCCCGGGTGGGGGCGGGAGCATCGTTCCACTGGCCACGCAGCGGAGCGGCCTGCTCCATCCAGCGAGTGACCTGGGCGATGTACGCCTGGGGTGCCTCCGAGACCACCGCGAGCCGCGCGCGAGTGTCTTCGCCGCGCTTGTGGTCGTGGGTGGCGGTGGTCAGCATGTTGCGCGGGAAGTGCTCGGCGCGCCAACCGCTGGCCTCGTGGAAGGCACTGACCGGCTGGGCGAAATGCTGGGGATCGAAGCCCACGTCATTGCGCGAGAGCAGCGGTGCGGAGCGATAGCAGGCGGTGTCCTCCACGGCCTTGGCGGCGATGGGCGAGGTGAGCTGCTGGAACTTGGTGATGGCGCGGCGTTGTTCGCGACGAGCCACGCTGCCCACCGGCTTGTGGCGTGGTGCATCGCCGCCCAGCCACGCACGCAGTTGCTCCAGCAGCGGTTGCTCCGCCTCGCCGACCTGGGACCGTGCCGCTTCCAGCGCAGTGTCGAACCACTGCGCATCGTTGCCGACGAAACCCGCGGCTCCGGCATAGGTGCGATAGACCTTGAACTGCACGATCAGCTCCAGCAGCACCCGGCGGATGGCGCCCTGGCTGGTGTCGCGCGTCCGCCAATCCTGCTGGGCCAGCAGGTGCAGGGTGTGCACGGCGGATTCGAATTCGCTGTTCAGCGCCGTGGTGAGTACCAGGCGGCGGGCTTCGCGTACCTCCTCCAGAAAGTCCTCGGTACGGCCGGTGGTTTCCGCCCAGAACTTACGTAGCGAGGCTTCACCGCTGGCGGCATGCTGCACCGCCGACACCTCGTTCATGAATTCGTAGCCGGTGGTGCCGTCGATGCCCCAGCCTTCGCGCAGGTGTTCGCCTTCGGCGAGGATCTTCTCGATGTAGATCGGGAAACCGTCTTCCGGCGCGCCACCGGGCCGCTGGGTGCACAGGTCGTCCACCCGGCGCCGCAGCTTGCGGCAATAGGCACGTGGATTGGCCAGGCCGTCGATATGGTCGAGCCGCAGGCCATCCAGCAAGCCTTCGCCGATCAGGCGGAAGATCAGCGAGTGAGTCTCCTCGAACACCTCGTGGCGCTCCATGCGCAGGCCGCCCAGCTCGGTGATGTCGAAGAAGCGCCGCCAGTTGATATCGTCCGAGGCGGTACGCCAGCTGGCCAGCCGATAGTGCTGGCTTTCCAGCAGGGCGTGCAGGCGCTCCTGATTGGTTGGCTGGCTACCGTCGAAGGCGGCGAGCGCCTTCTCGATGGCGGCCGCGACGGCAGGCTCCTTAGCGGCATCGGCCAGCTGCCGTTGGGCGCCCCGAGCTTCTTGCTGATCCTTGGCGCGTGCCGAGAAGGCATCGGCGAACAGGCTCAACTGGGGCAGATCGCTCTCGCGCAGGATCTGGCCGTAGGTGCCCGGATTGATGGGGAAGTGGTGGGCGTAGTACTCCACGCGGAAAGCGCCTTTTTCCGCATCGAACACCAGCTTGAGTTCGCCCGCTTGCAAGACGTTGCCATAGGCGTCGCCGAGGAAGGGCAGCAGCACCTGGCCTTGCAGGTCCGGGTCCGGACCGTACCAGTTGATGTCGTAGAAGCCGGCATAGCGGCTCTGGCGACCCCATTCGAGGATGTCCAGCCACCAGGCGTTTTCCGAGCCGCCGACGTTGGTGTGGTTGGGCACGAAGTCGGCGATCAGGCCCATGCCGTGCTCGCGCAAGCGGGCGACCAGGCGGCGTAGCGCCTCTTCACCGCCCAGCTCGGGGTTCACGCGGGTCGGATCGACCACGTCGTAGCCGTGGACGGAGCCGGCGCGGGCGGTGGTGATGGGAGAGGCGTAAAAGTGGCTGATGCCGAGGTTGGCATAATACTCGACCAGAGGCAGGGCATCGTCGAAGGTGAAGTCCTTGTGGAACTGCAGGCGTACGGTAGCGCGCAAGCGACTCATCGAGTGTTCTCCGGATTGTTACGAGCAGAGCTCAGCACGCGCAGGCGCCGTTCGGGGGTAGCAGCGTCCAGCAGGCGCTCCGCGGGAGCCTCCCAGCGGCGCAGCCAATTGGGATGTTCGTTGGTGGTGCCGGGCAGGTTGGCCTGTTCCAGCTGGCCCAGGGCGTCTTCCACCGGCAGGATGATCAATGGGGCCGGGGTTCGACCGATGAAGTCGATGGCGGCATCGACCGCCTGTTCGACGTTCTCCGGGCTGTTGTCGTCCAGCTGCAGCACCTTGGCCAGGTGCTGGCGATCCTCGGCGCGCTCGGCGAGGCGATCCTGGCGGGAGGTGCCGTCGGGCAGCAGATTCAGCTGTTCTTGCCAGTCGGCATCGCGGCCCCGCCACCAGCCGGTGAGGGTCGGCAGGTCGTGGGTGGTGGGCGTGCCCATGGCCGTGTTCGACCATTGAGCGGCGCGCTTGAAGGGCTGCCCATCGCGCTCGAACAGCAGCACCTGCATACCCATGATGGCGCGGTCGGCCAGCCGTTCGCGGAAGCCCTCGGGCACCGTGCCCAGGTCTTCGCCCATCACCACGCAGCGATGGCGCCAGGACTCCAGGGCGACCAGCCGCAGCAGGTCGTCGATGGGGTAAGAGAGATAGGCCCCGTCGGCCGGGGAAGCACCTTCTGGGACGAGCCAGAGGCGTTGCAGACCCATCACGTGATCTATGCGCACGCCACCGGCGTGGGCGAAGTTGGCCCTGAGCATCTCGATGAAGGCGCGGAACCCGTGCTTGACCATGCCGGTAGGGGAGAAGGCGGAAATACCCCAGCCCTGGCCCTTCTGGTTCAACAGGTCGGGCGGACAACCGACGGTGACCGAGGCCAGCAATTCCTCCTGGCGGCTCCAGGCCTGGCTGCCACCGCCATCCGCCCCGACGGCGATGTCGGCGATCAGGCCGATGCGCATGCCCGATTCACGGCACTGCCGTTGCGCCGCCGCCAGTCCTTCGCTGGCCAACCACTGGGTGAAGGCATGGAACTCCACGTCCTGGGCGTGGCGCTCGGCGAATTCGGCCACGGCCGGATTCTTCGGATCGCGATATTGCTGCGGCCAATGCTGCCAGCTGGGCGAGGCGTCACCCTGCGTGAAGGAGGCATGCAGGGCTTCGAAGCGGCAGTGATTCTCCAGTGCCTCGCCGCCCTCTCGGCGGAAGGCAGCGAAGCGCTCGTGCAGATCGGTCGCGGCGGTGCGGAAATCCAGATGCAGGGCACGCAGCAGGCGCAGGCGCAGCTTGGCCAGCGCGGGCCAGTCGATCAGTTCCAGCTGTTCGAGGCGTTCGGCTTCGGCCTGCAGGCCACTACGGTCTGCGGCCTTGCGTACTGCCTCAAGACCCAGCACCACCTCTGGTGCCGCATAGAGCACGTTGAAGAACACCCGACTGGAAGGCGAATAGGGGCTGTAACGGCGGCCATCGGCGCTGAACATGGCATGTAGCGGGCTGATGGCCAGGGCATCGGCGCCCTTGGCCGCCGCCGCACGAGCGAATTGCACCAGCCCTTGCAGATCCCCGGCGCCGCTGCCGCCTTCACGTCTCAGGCTGTAGAGCTGTACGGCCAGGCCCCAAAGATGGGCATTGGCGTCACCGGTGGCGTCCTCGATGGTGAAGCAGCGCTCCGGCGCTACCGCCAGGGTCAGGCGCGCGCCATCGATGTCCGCCTGGTGGTAGCCGGTTACGGCGATGGCAGCCAGTTGGCCCTGGTCATCCACGGTGCCTTCCAGGCGCTCGCCATTTTCCAGTTGCACCTGGTAGCGGACGCCACGCTTGAACTGATCAGGCGTACCGACCGGCTTGCCCACCTGGGCGGTGATCAGGGGCGGCAGGTGATGCTTGTCACCGACCTCCGCCAGCTGGCGCAGGCTGGCGTCGATGTCCGCGTCGCTGTCGGCAGGCAGCTCGATGGCCTTGAGCAGGTTACGCAGCGCTGCAGGACTCACTCGTTGGCGCTGGCCGTCATAGGCGGTCCATTCGATGGAAATGCCGGCCGCCTTGGCCAGTTGTTCCAGGCGATCCTCGCTCATGCCTTTTTCTCCAGCCAGACCAGCGCGGAATGGGCGGCCAGTTGGCCGTCCTGACGGAGCGGCGTGGCAGCTGCGTCACTGCTGTGCAGCAGCTCGCCTGCCGGTGCTCCGGTCACTTTCACTGGCGCGTCGCTCAGGTTGAGTTCGATGGTCAGGCGGCTGCCGTCGGCCAGCATCCAGCGCGCGCGCACGGCGCGGTCGGCCAGAGCCTCGGCGCCGGCGGCACGGGCGCCTTGCAGGCGCGGGAACAGTTCGCGGCGACGGATCTCCAGCAGCTCCCGGTAGAGTCCCAGCCAGGCCGCATGGTCGGGCTGATCGGCTTCGCCGAAGTTGGGCTTGGAATCCTCGAAGGTCCCGGGCGCATTGGGATCGGGAATCTGCTGCCGATGTTCCTCGCTGGTGAAGAAGTCGAAATCCTTGAATTCGTTGCGCCGGCCATCGCGCACCAGCTCCGCCAGTTCGTCATTGTGGCTGGTGAAGAACAGGAACGGCTGGCGGCTGCCCCATTCCTCGCCGATGAACAGCAGCGGGATCATGGGGCTCAGTAGTAGCAGGGCGGTGGCCGCCTTGAGCGCGGGCTCGGGCGCCAGCCGCGTCAGGCGCTCGCCGAAGGCGCGGTTGCCCACCTGGTCGTGGTTCTGCAGGAAGATGATGAAGGCGCTGGCGGGCAGGTCCTTGCTCGGCTCGCCGCGGGCCTTGCCGTGGCGCGTTTCTTCGCCCTGGTAGATGAAGCCTTCGCCCAGGCAACGCACCAGCTTGGCCGTGGCGTCCCGGGTGAAGTCCTGGTAGTAGCCTTCGTCTTCCCCGGTCAGCAGCGGATGGATGACGTTGTGCCAGTCATCGGTCCACTGCGCATTGTAATGCTTGCCGCCGAGCAGGGTCGCGGTGTTGTCCTCGTTCTCCAGCATCAGGTGGACATGGCGCCCAGGCTCCACGGTGGCGCGGATCTCCTCGGCCATTTCCTCCAGAAAGCCCTTGTCGCCAATGGCGTGCACGGCGTCGAATCTGAGGCCGTCGAAGCGGTACTCCATCAGCCACAGCAGCGCGTTGTCGATGAAGTAGCGGCGGACCGCATCCTGACGGAAGTCGATGGCGGCGCCCCAGGGAGTATGGATGTCCTCGCGGAAGAAGCGCTCGGCATAGGCGTGCAGGTAGTTGCCGTCCGGGCCGAAGTGGTTGTAGACCACGTCCAGGTAGACCATCACGCCGTGAGCGTGGGCGGTGTCGATCAACGACTTGAGATCGTCCGGCGTGCCGTAGGAGGCCTCCACGGCATAGGGCAGGACTCCGTCGTAGCCCCAGTTGCGACCGCCAGGGAATTCCGACAGCGGCATCAGCTCGATGGCGGTGATGCCCAGGGCCGCCAGGCGCGGGACGAGCTTCTCGACGCCGGAGAAGCCTCCCAGGGTGCCGACATGCACTTCGTAGATGACGCTCTCGTGCCAGGGCCGGCCGCTCCATTCCACGGTCTGCCAATGGTAGGTGGTGGGGTCGATGACGATGCTCGGCTCGTGCACGTCGCCGGCCTGGGCGCGAGAGGCGGGGTCCGGCACCAGCAGGTCGCCGATCTGATAACGGTAGCGCGTGCCCGCGCCGCACTGGGCCTCGATCCCGAACCAGCCGTCACCCCGGGCTTCGAGCGCCAGGGTCATGCCGCCCTCGAGCGCCACGGACACTGCGTCCGCGCTGGGCGCCCAGAAGTGGAAGAGGGTGCGATCCTTGCCCAGCAGGGTGGCGCCGGCACGGGTCCGCCAGGCGTAGCCCCCGGTCGTTGCGGCTGCGTCGCGAGAAATGTCAGTCATGAATGGATAACTCCCGAAACCGGAGGGCAGAAAAAGCGCTGCGGCCCTGATGGCCGCAGCTGCTGTTATGACCGGTGGGAGTCGCTCAAAGTTGAGCGGGGCAGGCGCTTTTCGTCGGTCTTGGACCCAGAAAAGGCGCCGGCCAGGCGGCGTTCGATCTCAGGCGTGGGCCTGGCGCTGTTGTTGAGCGTGAACGCCGATCATGTCGAGGTAGAGCGAAGCGTAGGGTTTGGCGCATTCGGACCAGAAGAAGGGGCCCTGCATGGCGCGGCGACGCATGGCGAACAGCAGGTCCTGCCGCTCGAACACTCCAAGAGCGCGGTCGATGGCGCCGAGGTAGTTTTCCAGCGAGAGCGGAGTGAACAGGAAGCCCGTGGTGCCGTCTTCGATGCTGTCGGCCAGGCCACCGGTGCGGGTGGCGATCGGCAGCGAGGCGAAGCGCTGGGCATACATCTGGCTCAGGCCGCAGGGTTCGAAGCGCGAGGGCATCAGCAGGAAGTCGCTACCCGCGTACATGCGCCGGGCTTCGGTTTCGCAGAAGCCGATGTGGGCGCTGACCCGGCCCGGATAACGCAGGGCCAGGGCCCGTACCTGCCGCTCGATGTGCTGCTCGCCACAGCCGATGATCATCAGCTGGCCACCACGGGCGACGATGTGATCGGCGGCCTGGATGGTCAGGTCGATGCCTTTCTGTTGCACCAGGCGCGAAACCACGGCGAACAGGGGGCCGTTGGACGGCTCCAGGCCGAATTCCTCGCGGATGCGCGCGGCGTTCACCGCCTTGCCTTCCCAGTCCGACTCGGTGAACTGCTGGCACAGGTGCGGATCGCTGCAGGCGCTCCAGCCGTCGTCGATGCCATTGAGCAGGCCGGTCAGCTTGCCTTCGTGTGCCTTGACCTGCAGCAGGCCTTCCAGGCCATAGCCGAATTCCGGCGTGGTGATTTCCTGGGCGTAGGTATGGCTGACGGTGGTGATGTGGTCGGCGTAGACCAGGCCCGCCTTGAGGAAGGACACCTTGCCCCAGAACTCCAGGCCTTCCATCTGGAACGCATGCTCGGGGATGTCCAGGTCGGCGAGCACCGAGGCCGGGAACAGCCCCTGGTAGGCCAGGTTGTGGATGGTGGTCAGGCAGGGCGTGGTCGAGCCTTTCCAGCGCAGGTAGCCAGCGGCGAGACCGGTCTGCCAGTCATTCAGGTGCAGCAGGTCGGGAACCCAGCGAATGGAGGCGTCGCCCAGGGCGAAGTCGGCGGCGGCACTGGACAGCCGGCCGAAGCGAATGTGGTTGTCCGCCCAGTCGACGTTGTCGAGATCGCCATAGGGATTGCCCTGGCGCTCGTAGAGTTCGGGGCAGATCAGGACGTAGACGACCAGGCCGTCTTCCAGATTCACGCGGCCGACGTCACAGGCGGGCATGGCGCCGCGGGCGGCGATGCGACCTACCATCTGCATGCGATCCTTGACCGCGGCGATGACCTGGCGATAGCCCGGGATCAGCACCCGTACGTCATGGGACGCGGCGAGGGCGCGGGGTAGGGCGCCGGAGACCTCGCCCAGGCCACCAGCCTTGACGAAATCGGAAATTTCCGGGGTGACGAAGAGAATGCGCTTACGACTTTCGACGACGGAACTCAGCGTCAGCTGAGGTTCTTCCGAACGTCTGCGAGGAGTGCTGGATCTGGTGGTGCGAGTGGCAGTTTCAACGGGCTCAAGAGCCCCAAATTTCCCCACGACGGCGTTTGCCATGGTGCGCTCCCAATGCAGCGAGTTCGAGACTGAGGTTTACCTGATTGCTTCTTTCCTGAAGCTCGATGCTTCCTGGTTCAAAAATGCCTACAGCCGAGCTGCTACAGCCTTTTTGCCGGTCACCTCTTCCGAGATGTCTGGAGTTGGGCGAGAACTGCTTCGCGAAATTCCAGATTGCTCTCGCACTGACTCACGGACGACGTCACAAGTTTCCCGCGCGAATGTTGCCGTCTTGTTTGCCTTTGCGAGATGCGTGCCCGAATGGCCAGGGTGTCGCCGATGGACTGCGGAGACATGCCGGGGATGAACCGCTTGATCATCACCCGATCGGCGAAAATGACTGACGATTCAAACTTCTGGTTGGCGGGCGACGGGCTCTTGCCTTTCGTCGGATTGTATGGTCGGTAGGCTGTCGCGACGGCCCAGCTCGGTTCGCAGCTTGGGCAGGCAGAGCGGGAATTCGCGATTGATGAAGGTAATCAGCCGCTCGCGGACGAAACAGCGCAGGTCCCAGTTCTTCGAAGAATCACCGGAACTCACCAGCACGCGGATCTGCATGGATTCGCTGGAGGCATCCGTCACCTGCAGCACACAGACCCGGCCATCCCACAAATGGGGCACTTCCGCGCAGGCGCGTTCCAATTCGGTGCGAATGGGCGCCAAGGGCAGGGAATAGTCAACCCAAACGAATACCGAGCCGATCAAGCTCGAGGAGGAGCGTGTCCAGTTCTGGAAGGGGGTCTCGATGAAGTACTGCAAGGGCACTACCAGGCGCCGATCGTCCCAGATGCGTACCACCACGTAGGTGCCGGTGATCTCCTCGACGCGACCCCATTCGCCCTCGACGATCACCACGTCATCGAGTCGAATCGGTTGGGTCACGGCGATCTGCAAGCCGGCGATGAGATTGCCCAGCACCGGCCGTGCCGCGATGCCGGCCACCAACCCGGCGACCCCGGCCGAAGCCAGCAGGCTGGCGCCCACCTGGCGCACGGCGGGAAAGGTCATCAGCATCAGGGCGATGCCGATCAGCAGCACGACGAAGCTCAGGCTGCGTACCAGGACGCGATTCTGCGTCTGGATGCGGCGGGCTCGGAGATTGTCGACCACGTCTACCGGATTGCGCAGGGCGATGGTAGCGCCCACCGCCTTCACGGCCCGCAGGCCTAGCCAAGTGAAGGCGGCGATGCTGAGCAGACCGGTGACGTGCTGTACGGCGCGCAACAACGGCAGGGCATCGGGTGCTGAATTCCAGACACCCTGCAGCACCACGAGGGGCACCGCGAAACGCGCCGGTTTTTCCGTGTACTTCACCAGATTACGGGCGAGCAGGAAGGGGTTGGCCAGGCGGCGAATGGCGGCGAAGGCCACGGTGAGGGCGATGGCACTAATCGCCAGGGCGACCACTGCGGCGATCAGGGTGGTGACCCAGGGGGCTTGCAGCCAGCCCGTCCAGTCGATGGCCGTCATGCGCTTTCCTCCAGCAGACGGCTTCCCAGGATCCGTAGAGCTGGCGCGTCGGAATCGCGGGAAGCCCTTCGAGATACCTGGTGTCCGACTGGCGGGAATTGACCCCGGTTCCCCTCCCAGACTACCCCGACCCGGGAAGCTGGATGGTAATACCACCCCTATAGTTTTGTTTCGAGTGTCTTCTCGTTGGTTTTTCTGCCGGCTGGCGCGGCGCAATGTCGCAGGGTGGGGCTAGGCTGGAAGGACGGATGGGCGGCGCGCAGGTAGCCTGTCCGGTGCCATAGGGCCCTTGCGCGCTACTGGGAAAAGCCGAACGCGGCGCGTTGCTGCGGACGAAGCGATGAGCCTTGAGACCCCCGCGCTGCGAGGAAACTGCCCGCGCGCCCTGGATGAGGGTAGAATTCGCGCCCCAACAAGACACGTCCTGTCGAACGGCGGACCTACGAAGATCGAGATGGATTTATGAAACCAGTGGTAGTGGTCGTCGAAGACGAGAACATGTTGCTCGGGCTGATGGAGGAGGTGCTCGAAGGCGAAGGCTTCGAGGTGCGGACCTTCGGTACCGCGGATCAAGCCTGGGAACACCTGTCGAGCGCGCGACCGACCCCCGATCTGCTGATCACTGACGTCCGCATGCCCGGCGCCATCGACGGTCTCGAGCTGGCGCGGCGCGTCAAACAGCAGTTGCCCGGTCTGCCCATCATCGTCTCTTCGGGCTACTTCGAAGAGCTGCAGCCCGAGCGCGCGCCGGACATCTACTACCTGCCCAAGCCTTGGCGCTTCGATGACCTGCTGGCTGGTTGCTTCCGCTTCCTGAATCAGCGCAAGGCCTGATGTCCCTCGCGGTCCAAGGCAGGACCGCTTGCTCCAGTGTCAGCCAGAAGTGGGGCGAGGCCCCGCGAGCGCGAGATCGCGGGGCTTAAGCTGATTCCATTTAGTTATTTATTTTCTGATCTTTAGATCGTTTAGCTTGGCCTCCAGCTCGCGTCGCTTCGACGCGTCATGCGCTCCGATGGGCGCTAGACAAGGAGGCCTGCAGTGAATTCCCTCATCAAATCCCTGGTACTCGCGGTCAGCGCCTTGGCGCTGGTCGGCCCGGCCCAGGCCGCTGATCTGGTGATCGGCTACCAGACCGGCGTCGACCCCTCCAAGGTGGCCCAGGCCGATGGCCGCTACGAGAAGGCGGTCGGTCAGCCGATCGACTGGCGGCGGTTCAACAACGGTCCGGAGGTCGTCGCCGCCCTGGCCTCCGGTGACGTACAGATCGGTAATCTCGGCTCCAGCCCCCTGGCTGCCGCCACCTCGCGCAAGCTGCCGCTGGTGACCTTCCTGGTCTCGACGCAGATCGATTCGGCCGAGGCGTTGGTGGTGCGCAATGGCAGCGGCATCGACAAGCCTGACCAACTGGTGGGCAAGACCATCGCCACCCCCTTCGTGTCCACGTCCCACTACAGCCTGCTGGGCGCCCTCAAGCACTGGGGCGTGGACCCCACCAAGGTCAAGATCGTCAACCTCAACCCCACCGAGATCGCCGCGGCGTGGCGCCGGGGCGACATCGATGGCGCCTTCGTCTGGTCGCCCGCCCTGGGCGAGATCAAGAAGAACGGCAAGGTGCTGACCGATGCCGCCCAGGTGGGCGCCTGGGGCGCGCCCACCTTCGAGGTATGGGTCGCCCGCAAGGACTTCGCCGAGCAGCATCCCGAGATCGTCAGCCAGTTCGCCAAGGTCACCCTCGAGGCCTTCGCCGACTACCAGGCTCACGGCAAGCAGTGGGGGCCGGCTTCGGAGCAGGCGAAGAAGATCGCCCGCCTCACCGGCGCCGACGCTGCCGACATTCCCGAGTTGCTGGCCGGCTCGCGCTACCCGGACGCCCAGGCTCAGCTCGGCCCCGAGCTGCTCGGCGGCGGTACGGCCAGGGCCATCGCCCGGACTGCGGAATTCCTCAAGGAACAGAAACGCATTCCCGCGGTGCTCGCCGACTATTCGCCCTACGTGAGCGCCGAGTACGTTCGCAGGGCGCAGTGATCCCCCCTCTTCACGCCACGACTCGCCCCTCTTCGGAGGGGCTTTTTTCCTTTCGACAGGAGCCGGTCATGAGTCGACTCAGCCTGGAACAGGCCAACCTCGCGTTCGTCCGCGCGGGCCGGACGCAGCCGATTCTGCAACATCTCGATCTTTCCATCGCCAAGGGCGCCGCCATGGTGGTGCTGGGTCCCTCCGGGTGCGGCAAGTCCAGCCTGCTCAACGTCCTCGCCGGCTTCCAGCCGCTGGATGGCGGACGGGTGCAGCTCGATGGACGCACCCTGGAAGGGCCGGGCGGAGAACGCGGGGTGGTGTTCCAGGACGATGCCCTGATGCCCTGGCTCAATGCCAGGGAGAATGTCGCCCTCGGCCTGCGTCTGCGCGGTCTGGCCCGGACCGAACGTGAGCGCAAGGCGCAGGAGATGCTGGAACTGGTGGGGCTGGGGCAGCACGGTGAACATGCCGTCGGCGAGCTGTCCGGCGGTCAGCGCCAGCGCCTCGGGCTGGCTCGTGCCCTGGCGGTGGACCCGGATTTCCTGCTGCTGGACGAGCCTTTCGGCGCCCTCGATGCCCTGACCCGAGAGCGCATGCAGGTCCTGCTGCTGCAGGTGTGGAAGCGCACCGGCAAGGGGCTGTTCCTGATCACCCACAGCGTCGACGAAGCCCTCTTCCTGGCCACCGATCTGCTGGTGCTGGATGGTCCGCCGGCACGGGTCGTCCGGCGCCTGGACGTGCCGTTCTCGCGGCGCTACCTGGCGGGCGAACCGGTCCGCGAGATCAAGGCCGATCCGCGCTTCGCCCTGTTGCGCCAGGAACTGCTCGACCTCTTCCTGCAGGAGACGCCCGACCATGTCCTCTGAAACCCTGACGACCCCAGCGCAGGGGCTGCGGGAAAAACGCCGCTTCCCGCTGGACCGCCGCCGCGTCGCTCCCCTCGGCACCCTGGCCGCCGTGGTGGCGCTCTGGTGGACCGCGACCCACCTCGGCTGGGTGGACACGCTGTTCCTGCCGTCCCCCGAGCAATTGGTCGTGGCCCTGCAGGGACTGCTCGCCGACGGCTACCTGGATGCGAGCCTCTGGCAGCACCTGGGCACCAGTCTGCTGCGGGTGCTCGCTGCGCTGCTCGCCGCCGTGCTCACCGCGGTACCCCTGGGTATCGCCATGGGGCTCAACCCGACGCTGAACGCCGCCCTGGACCCGCTCGTGGAGTTCTATCGACCGATTCCGCCGCTGGCCTATCTGCCGCTGATGGTGATCTGGTTCGGCATCGGCGAGCTGTCCAAGGTGCTGCTGATCTATCTCGCGCTGTTCGCACCGCTGCTGATAGCCACCGTAGGCGGGGTGCGCCGGGTCGATCGTGCCCGCATCCAGGCCGTGCGTTGCCTGGGCGCCTCGAAAGGGCAGGTGGTACGCCACGTCATCCTGCCCAGTGCCTTGCCGGACATCCTCACCGGTCTAAGGATCGCGCTCGGCGTGGGCTGGTCGACGCTGGTGGCCGCCGAGCTGATCGCCGCCAACCGTGGCCTCGGCTTCATGGTGCAGTCGGCCGCCCAGTTCATGGCCACCGACGTGGTGGTGGTAGGCATCCTATTGATCGCCAGCATCGCCCTGTCCATCGAACTCGGCTTGCGCGCCTTGCAGCGGCGCTACGCCGGCTGGAAGTGAGGAACAGCCAGATGACCATTACCTTCGAACGTCTCAGTCCGGCACTGGGCGCCCGTGTCCACGGTCTGGATCTGCGCGAGCCCCTGACCGCCGCGAGTCACGCGGCGCTGCACCAGGGGTTGTTGGAACATCAGGTGCTGTTCCTGCGCGACCAATTGCTCACACCGCGCCAGCAGCGGGACGCGGCCGCGCATTTCGGCGACCTGCACATCCATCCGATCTATCCCAAACACCCCGAGCAGCCGGAAATCCTGGTACTGGACACCGAACTCAACGACCTGCGCGACAATGCCCTCTGGCACACCGACGTCAGCTTCATCCAGACGCCGCCGCTGGGCTCGCTGCTCAGTGCCCGGCGGTTGCCGCCCTATGGCGGCGATACCCTCTGGGCCAGCAACTCGGCGGCCTACGCCGCGTTGTCCGCGCCTATCCGCGAGCTGCTCGATGGCCTGAGTGCCTGGCACGACCTGAGCAAATCCTTTCCGCTGGAACGTTTCGGCCAGACTCCGGACGCGCTGGAACGCTTCAATGCGGCGCGCGCGGCCAATCCGCCGGTACGCCATCCGGTGGTACGGGTACATCCGGAAACCGGGGTGAAAGGGTTGTTCGTCAGCGAGGGCTTCACCACCCGCATCGTCGAGCTGGGGGAGAGCGAGAGCGATGCCCTGTTGCGGCTGCTGTTCGCCCATGCCGCGCGGCCGGAATTCCAGGTGCGCTGGCAGTGGCAGGTGGGGGATCTGGCCTTCTGGGACAATCGCATCACCCAGCACTACGCCTGTGACGACTATCGCCCCCGGCGACGCGTGATGCACCGGGCGACCATCCTCGGTGATCGGCCGCGAGGACCGCGAGAGGCGATCTGAAAGAAAGGACTGCCGGCACCCGGGTCGCTGACCTCGGCGCGGCTAAGGCGAGGGGTCAGTTGCCCAGGACGTCGACCAGGCCGAGAACGAAGAACAGCACGATGCAGACCACGGCGACCACCACGGGGATGAAGCGCGGATCCTTGATCGCCTTCCACACGACCTGACGATTGCTGCGGGACTTGTCCATGACGCCACTCCTGTGCGAAAGCCTGGAAGCTTACTGCATCGGCGCTCTTGGCGAGTAGCGCCTTGGTCGGCTCTGAAGGGTGCTTCGGCGGTTGGGGCGACCGCCGCTACACCTCGGCGGCTCAGGCCACCCCGATCTTCCATTGGGGCGGCGGTGCGGTCCCGTTGACCGCGAAATCGCCGACGATCCGGTCCTTGTAGATGCGCGGATTGTGCGAGGCGAGGGTGCGGGCATTGCGCCAGAAGCGATCCAGCCCCTGGGGCCTCAGGGTCGCCGAGGCACCCAGGGCATCGAACAGCCGTCCGGAGGCGTCGATGATGAGATCAGTGACCACGTTCAGCGCCTGGCAGACCTCCAGCTCCGCCAGGGCTACCGCCTGATCCTCGGCGGCCTGGTCATCCGCGTGGCGCAGGTCATGCACCCGCTGCAGCGCCTCGGCGGTCTTGAGGGTGATCACCCCGGCGCAGTAGGCAGCACTGCGCACCTTGCCCACCACCTCGAGGACTTGCGGGTCCTGGCTGACCCGGTCGGCGTTGCCGATAGTGAAGGTGCGGGTGCGGGCAGCCACCGCCGCGGCGACCTCGTCACTCATCGCACGGCCCATGCCGGCGAGGTTGGCCAGGTGGAAGACCTGGAAGAAGCCCGGTGAGTAACGGAAGCGTTCACTTACCGCCACCACGTCCTCCGGCGCTACCCGCACGTTGGTGAAGGTCGCGGTACCGCTGGCGGTGAGGGTCTGGCCAAAGCCATTCCAGTCGTCCACCACCTCCACGCCAGGGGCGTCGCGCCGCACCGTGGCCATGACGCGGTCGCCGGCGTCGTCGGTGGCGCCCACGTCGATCCAGTCGGCATACAGTGAGCCGGTGGTGTAGAACTTGGTGCCCGAGAGCAGCAGCTGGTCGCCGTCGCGCCGCAGGCGGGTACTGAATTCGGCGCGGCGGGCATCGCCCACCTCGCTGGAGGCGGGGCCGAGGGTTTCGCCGGCAGCGATGCGGGCGAACCAGCGCGTGCGGCGGGCGTCGTCGTCGCTGTTCAGCAGGCCTTCGACGAAGCCCATGTGGCCACGCAGCGCCTGGACCAGGTTGGAATCCGCTTCACCCAGTTCGATGAGCAGGGCGAACAGCTCCGGCAGGGTGACGCCCGCGCCGCCGTGCTCGACGGGCAGGCGCAGCGCGGTGAAGCCTGAGGTCTTGAGCCAGTCCAGTTCCTCGACGGGCAGGCGACGCTGCACCTCGCGCTCGATGGCGCCGGCGCGGATGCGCTGGAACAGGGGACGAAAACGTGTCGAGAGTTCGGCATGGCGAGGGGAGGGGCCGGCGCCCCAGCCGGAGGAAATGACGGTCATGCTCGGCAAGGTCCTTCTGGTGGTGGCAGGGAAAGACGCGATCAGCGAAGTAGCGGTAAAAACGCACGGCGAAACGTCAGCTGGGCATCGCACGGTGAAGAGGGGAGTCGTCGCGATGGGGGGCAGGCGACGACCCTGGCGTCGATGCCGCCTTTGTCCGGTCGGCCGAGTGAAACGCGACAGGATGTCAGCTGGCGTGAATCGTCATCTCAGTCTAGAAGTTTGGCGGGTGATGTCGCCAAGCCTGAATCGAACTAAGGAGATGCCTTTGGCTAGGTGTCGTTCCGCTGTACGCGGAGCAACACGTGCTCGCCATTACTCGGGCCTGTACGAAAATGCCTGCACTCCGTGATGCTTCGTTGAAAACAGGTCGGAATGCTTATTTACCCTCGCACACTCTGCTGCCTCGCTGATTGTCGCCTTGCCTGACCTTCGCTCGGCGACTTTTCGTACAGAACCTTAGGCGTTTATTGCTGTTCATCTATTCGTGTACCGCGGGTTAATGGCTTGTATCGCGGCGGCGTTCGACAACCTTTCAACTACTGTCCATTGCCGAACAGCCTATGTTCGCGAGGCGATCTCGGGTTTTCCCCAGGCATGAGGTAATGCCGCAAGGTTATTGGGCGAAAGTCCTTCGCTTATTTACTGTCACCTCCTCTTCGTTGTTATCGGGGGCAGGAGTGACGGTCTATCTGGATACGCGGCAACGCCGCCTGGTGAAGTTGTTGCGAGGAACCTTCACGGCGCGCAGCGAATGGCCGACCTGGGTACTGTTGTTCAGCGTCTATGGCGGCTGGCTGACGTTGGTCAGTGCCTGGTCCTGGGCCGGCTACTGGGTGCTGCCGCCGCTGGTCCTCGTCCTGGTGTTGCACCAGTCCTTGCAGCATGAACTCATCCACGGACATCCCACCCGTTGGCAGCGGCTCAATGCGTTGTTGGCCTATCCGCCGCTCGGCCTGTGGTTCCCCTATCCGCTCTATCGCGATAGCCACCTGCAGCACCACCAGCGTGAGCATCTCACCGATCCCCAGCGTGATCCGGAAAGCCGCTATCTCGATGGCGAGCTCTGGGAGCGCCGGGGGCCGCTGGGGCGCGGACTGCTGTGGCTGGACAAGACGCTCGCTGGTCGACTGCTGGTGGGGCCGATCTTGTCGCTGCATGGGACGCTTTGCCAAGAGGTTCGTCGCTGGCGCCGCGGTGAGCCGGCCGTGCTGCGGGTCTGGCTCCTGCACCTGGCGCTGACGGCGCTCCTATTGTTGGCTGTCCAGCACCTGGCCGGAATGCCGGCGGCGGTCTATGTGCTGGGCGTCGCCTGGCCAGCCCTGGCGCTGACCCTGGTCCGTTCCTTCTACGAGCATCGCCCCGCCCAGGATCCGGCGCAGCGCTGCGTGCTCAACGAAAGCCGCGGGCCCCTGCGGCTGCTGTTCCTCAACAACAGCCTGCATCTGGTGCATCACGATCTGCCAGGCCTGCCCTGGTACCAGATTCCCCGTGTCTATCACGCCAGGCGGAAGGCCTATCAGGCCCGCAGCGGTCATTTCGTCTTCACTGGTTACCGCGACCTGGGCCGCCGTTTCGCCTGGCGCCCGGTGGATGCCCCCCTGCATCCCGCGGCGCCCATCATGCCGCGACCGGTAGCGGATCAGCAGCGGCCCTGCGCCTACAGCCTACCCTGGTAATACCACCCCTAAAAGAATCGTTGGAACTACACGACCCTGACGGCGCGTCCGGTAATCAAAAGCGGGGCGGAATCGGACGTCTGCTAGAGTGCGGCCTTCGCGGATTCGGAGGGCTGGACGTGCGGGAAAAGACCTATGAGGTGATCGTCCTGGGACTGGGCGCCATGGGCGCCGCCACCCTCCATCAACTGGCCAGGCGGGGCGTGAAGGTGGCGGGAATCGATCGCTATTCGCCGCCCCACGACCTGGGTTCCAGCCATGGCGCGACCCGTATCACTCGTCAGGCGGTGGGCGAGGGCACTGCCTATGTGCCCTTGGCGCTGCGTTCGCACGAGCTATGGCGGGAGTTGGAGGCGGAGCGCGGCGTGAAGCTGTTCGAGCAATGCGGGGTGCTGATCATGACGGCTAGCGCCACGACGACGAGCCACCATGGCCGGCCGGATTTCACCCGGGCCACCCTGGAGCTGGCGCAGCGCTATGGCATTCCACACGAAGCCTGGGACGGTCCTGGCATTCGCCGACGCTTTCCCCAGTTCCAGGTGGAAGATGATGCCCTGGGCTACTTCGAGCCCGGCGGCGGCTACCTCTACCCGGAGGCCTGCATCCAGGCGCAGCTGAATGGCGCCCGGGAGCGCGGTGCTCAGGTGTTCACCGGCACCACCATCGAGCAGGTGGTCCAGGACGGGCAGGGCGTGCTCCTGCGTTCGGCCCAGGACACCTGGCGGGCCGAACGGGTCATCGCCGCCGCCGGCATGTGGAGCGCCGAACTGCTTGGCGCGCCCTTCACGGATCTGCTGCGCGTCTGCCGGCAGACCCTGCACTGGTTCGAACTGGCCGAGCCCGCGCGATTTCCGGCCGATTCGCCCTGCTTCATCCTGGCGCATGGCAGTGGCGACAGCGATCTGTTCTACGGTTTCCCGCCGCTCCCCGGCGAGCACTCGGTGAAGGTCGCCACCGAACAGTACTTTAATAATACCACCCCTATAAAGATTGACCGGTCACTTCATCCGGACGAATCGAGCAGGCTGTTCAGTAATCAAGTGGAGCGGTGGGTGGGCGGCCTGTCGCCGCGGGCGGTGCGCAGTGCGGTCTGCGCCTATACCGTCACGCCCGACTTCGGCTTCATCGTCGACGAACATCCCACGCTGCCGGGCGTCACCGTGGTCAGTGCCTGTTCCGGGCACGGGTTCAAGCATTCCGCTGCCCTGGGAGAGGCCCTGGCGCAGCGAGTGGTGGAGGGACGCAGCGCTATCGATCTGAGTGCCTTCGCCCTGAAGCGGTTCGACTAGCGGTTGCGTACCGTCAGGGTGACCAGGCGAGTGACCACCAGGGCGATGTACATCACGCCGGAGAATTGCCCGAGCATCACCAGCGAGCGGGCCATGGGACGGATCGGATAGATATCGCTCAGACCAACGCCGGAGAGGATGGCGAAGCTCACGTAGAGCAGTTCCGTCCAGGTGCGCGGGGCGGTGGCATCGTTGGCCGCGGTGAAGCTGCCAGGTTGCAGCATCTGGCAAGCGGAAAAGGTGTGGGCGAAGGCCCAGGCCAGCAGGGTGAAGGTCGCGCCCACGGCGAAGAGTTCGTCGGTGGTGGCGCGCTGATCTTCCATCATATAGGCGATCAGGCTGCCGGCCGTATAGAAATAGAAGACGGCATCCAGGATCGCCAGGGTAACCACGAACTGGTGCTCGCCCCGCCATTCGATCAGCACCGTGAGGACCAGGATGCAGCCCGCCAGGATGAAGCCCAGCCACTGGATGGTCGGGCTGCGTCTTACCATGCGCAGGGCGGTGGCCAGGACGATGATGCCGAAGGCGCCGACCAGGGCACGCCCATGCTCCTGATGTTCCACCAGGGGGTAGAGCAGCAGCCCGAGCAACTGGATGAACAGCAGGTTGGCGGACGGGTAGCGGACCAGGTAGTGCAGCGGGGTCTTCATCGGGGCTCGGGCAGCGGTTCAGGGGGGGGCAAGCGTAGCGGTTGCCGATCGGCTGCGCCATGACGAGCGAACGCCATTGGGATGGCGTGCGCTCGTGGTGGTCCAGCCTCAGGCGCTCCGGCGACGGGTAGCGGGCAGCAGGATGGTCAGCACGCCCAGCAGTGGCATGTAGGAGCACAGCTGGTAGACGTATTCGATGCCGCGATGATCCGCCAGCGCCCCCAGGCCGGCCGCAGCGATGGCGCTGAAACCGAACATCAGGCCGAAGAAGACCCCGGCGATCATGCCGACGTTACCCGGGACCAGTTCCTGGGCATAGACCACGATGGCGGAGAAGGCCGAGGCCAGCACGAAGCCGATGATGACGCTGAGCACGCTGGTCCAGAACAGGTCCACGTAGGGCAGGGCCAGGGTGAAGGGCGCCGCGCCGAGGATCGAGAACCAGATGACCGCCTTGCGCCCGATCCGGTCGCCAATGGGGCCGCCGAGGAAGGTGCCGGCCGCCACCGCGCCGAGGAAGAGGAACAGGTGCAACTGGGAGCTGGCCACCGACAGGCCGAAGCGCTCGATCAGGTAGAAGGTGAAGTAGCTGGTGATGCTGGCCATGTAGATGTACTTGGAGAACACCAGCAGGGCCAGTACGATCAGGGCGAAGGTCACCCGACCGCGCGACAGGCCATGATCCACCGGCCGCCTGGCGTCCCTTCGCGCTGCGCAGGTGGTTGCGGTACCAGCGCGACAGGCCGTATTGCACGCCGATGGCGAAGACCGCGAACAGGCTGAACCAGGCGACGTGGGTCTGGCCGTAGGGAATGACGATGACGGCGGCCAGCAGCGGGCCAATGGCGGTACCGGCGTTGCCGCCTACCTGGAAGGTCGACTGGGCCAGGCCGAAGCGACCGCCCGAGGCCAGCCGCGCGACTCGCGAGGTCTCCGGATGGAAGGTGGAAGAGCCGACGCCGATCAGCGCCGAAGCGGCGAGGATCGCCGGAAAGCTGCCGACGAAGGCCAGTAGCAACACGCCGATCAGGGTGCAGACCATGCCCGCCGGCAACAGGTAGGGCTTGGGATGACGATCGGTGTGGAAGCCGATCCAGGGTTGCAGCAGCGAGGCGGTGATCTGGAAGGCCAGGGTGATCAGACCTATCTGGGTAAACGTCAGACCATAGCTGTCCTTGAGCATCGGATAGATCGAGGGCAGCACCGATTGGATGAGGTCGTTGACCAGATGGGCGAGGGCGCAGGAGGCGAGAATCCCCATGACCAGCGGTGAGGCCGTCGTGGCGCTGGCGACAGCGCTTTCGCCGGCTGTGATCGGGGAGGCAGAGGAAACGGCCATGCAGGTATTACCCTTATTATTTATGTCCAGCCCCTCACTGTGGCATCCTGTTAAATCGGAATCCAGCGCTAGTTACCGGATGTTTCCAGGGGCTGATCACGGCAGTGCGAGTCCTGTGGCTCGATGCGGTGTTCGATGGCTCCGATCCATCCTGTTTCTGCCTCTCGCAACGGCCTAACCATGACTGTCAAAGATCCACTGCTGCTCGACCAACAACTGTGCTTTTCCCTCTATTCGGCTTCGCTCGCCATGACGCAGCTCTACAAGCCGTTATTGGAAAGCATGGGCCTGACCTTCCCGCAATACCTGATCATGCTGGTGCTCTGGGAGCATGACGGCCTCACGCTCAAGGAACTGTCCAGCCGCTTGCGTCAGGATTCGGGGGCCCTGACGCCGGTGGTCAAGCGTCTCGAAGGGGCGGGGCTGGTCACTCGGCGGCGCAGTGCGGAAGACGAGCGCAACCTGTCCATCGAACTCACGGCGAACGGGCGTGCCCTGCGCGACCAGGCCAACGGCGTCAACAGCCGGGTGCGGGAAGTCTGCGCCCTGGGTGATGCCGGCCTCGACGACCTGCGCGAGACCCTGGTGCGACTACGCAGTCGTCTCGATCAGGAAGGCGACACGAATTCCTGAACCAACCTCGGGCTGGGGGTTCCCATGGCTACAGCCGCTCGGGGATTCGTATGACCTTTACCTACCAGCCTGACCGCGACTACCTACTCGTCGACCTCGCCAGCGGCCGCACCGCAGGGAAGCTGCTGCGGGGCGAACTGCACATCGCCGCGGGCTGCGACAGCGAAGATCCGCGCACCTACGCGCAGCTGCTCGGCGGAACGCTCCGTAGTACCCTGGGCGACGAGGTCGGTCAGCGCGAAGGTGACATCCTCACGCTGAGACGCACCGGCATCAAGCTGCGGCTGGTCCCCGTGGAAGTCGCCTGCGATTGAGCGGCGGCGCGACGCCTGGGTGAGGCGTCACCTGTCCATCTAGATCGCTCCGGAAGGTCGGAAGGCATCATCCAGAGACGAGGTCGGATGTCTATCATGGACACTGGCCTTTTGTAATCAAGCCGACATCTGGCTTCCCTAGTCTTCGCGCATTATCGTCTTCTGGTAGTGGCGACCATGCTCCGTCTTTTCGCTCCCCTGCGTCGTTTGTCCCGCCGCTCCTGGCTGAGATCGCTCAGGACCGGCCCGCGGATGCTGTGCTCCTTCACCTTCGCCGCCGTGCTGCTGGCTGCTCTTGGCAGCTTCTCGCTGTGGGAAATGCAGCAGTTGCGGCGCCAGGCGCTGATCATGGAGGAAGACTGCCTGCCGAGCATCGCCATCGCCGATGCGCTGGCGGTCAACCTCGGGAAATTGCGTAACCAGGCATCGGTGGTGTTGCTCAACGCCGAGGACCTGGGCGCAGTGGCCATGAGCAAGATCACCCTGGAGCAATTGGTGAACGAGACCGACCAGCTGTTCCGTGACTATGACGCGGTGATCACCGATACCACCGAAGGCGATTCGGTCAAGGCGCTGCACGAGGCCTACCAGCCCTTCGTGGCCGGTCTGCGCCAGGAGGTGCAATTGATCGAGCAGCAGCAGATACCCGCGGCGCGGATGCAGCTGGATACCGTGGTGGGCCTCAAGGGTGACCTGATGGACATGCAGGTCCAACTGTTGCGCGAACTGAACAAGCAAAGCGCGGCCCAGGCCAAGGAGCGCGCCGAGAGCCAGTTCGTCAAGGCCCGTACCATCGTCTGGTCGGCCATTGGCAGTGCCATCGTGCTGCTGTTGCTACTGGCCTGGCGCCTGACCCGTAGTGTGGTGCAGCCCCTGCGCCAGGCCGTGGAGATCTCCACCGGCATTGCGGCGGGCGATCTGCGGCAGCACATCGAGCCCCAGGGGCGGGATGAAGCGGCCATGCTGCTGCTGGCCCTGGAGCGCATGCAGGGCAACCTGCGCGAGGTGCTGGCGCGGACGGGCGATGCCTCCGAACAGCTGGCCTCGGCATCGACGCAGATGTGCGCGGTGATGGAGGAAAGCTGTGTCAGCCTGGAGCGGCAGACCGCCGAGATCCAGCAGGCGGCGGTGGCGGTCAACCAGCTGAACCAAGCGGTGCAGGCCGTCTGTGAACACGCCATGTCCACCTCCGAGGAGTCCCGGCGTTGCGTCGACCAGGCCCATGAAGGCAAGGCACAGGTGCAGGAGACGCTGACCGCCATCACCGAGCTGGTGGGCAACGTGGACGAGGCCGCTGCCCAGGCCAAGCATCTGGCGGAGCAGTCCAAGGGTATCAGCAAGATGCTCGACGTGATTCGCGAAGTGGCCGAGCAGACCAACCTGCTGGCGCTCAATGCCGCCATCGAGGCGGCGCGCGCCGGTGAGGCCGGACGTGGCTTCGCGGTCGTGGCGGACGAAGTCCGCGGCCTGGCGCGGCGAACCGGTGAATCGACTCGCGAGATCGAAGGCCTGATCGGCGGCGTGCAGCAGGTCAGCCAGAAGACGGCGGTGGCGCTCGACCAGAGCCGCGTCCAGGCCGGTCAGACCCGTACCAAGGCCGAGGCCACCTGGCAGGTGCTCGAAGGTATCACCCAGGCCGTGGCCGCCATCGAGCGGCGCAACGATGCGATTTCCGCGGCTACCCAGCAGCAAACGGCCACCACCGAAGAGGTCGACCGTAACCTGACGCTGATTCGTGATGCCGCTACCCAGACCTCCGCCGGTGCCCAGCAGACCAGTGTCAGCAGCCATCAACTCTCGACGCTGGCCGCCGACCTGCACGGCACCTTGCAGCGTTTCGTGGTCTAGCGCCTCACGCCAGCGCCTCAGGCGGCCAGCATCACCCGGTCGCGCCCCTGCTGCTTGCCCAGGTAGAGCGCCTGGTCAGCGCGCTCCAGGGCGCTGGCGAAGGCTTCGCAGTCACGGATTTCGCAGACCGCCAGGGTCGCCGTGACCCGTTCCGGGCCGCGCTCAAGGGGCTGGGTCACCTCGACCAGGCGTTGCCGGATGCGCTCCGCGACGGTCCAGGCCACGCTGGTCGTGGCACTGGGCAGCAGCACGAGGAATTCCTCACCGCCCCAGCGGGCGGCGAGATCCGACTGCCGGACCTCGCGACGAATGACGTCGGCGATCCGCTGCAGTACCAGATCACCACAGTCGTGGCCGAAGCGGTCGTTGATGTGCTTGAAGTGGTCGACATCGAACAGGATCAGGCTGCCGGTGATGCCCTGGCCGTTGGCTGCCCGATCGAGAATGCGCCGGCGATTGTAGAGATTGGTCAGGCTGTCGTGGCTCGCGGAATGCAGCAGGTCCAGCTGCATCTTGGTGCTGTAATGGAAGGAGGCGCCTGTGCCATAGAGCAGCAGCAGGAGGGCGCTGATGATATTGCCGGTGCCGAACAGTTGCATGGCCGTGGGAGGCAGCCCCGCTTGCGGGTGCAGCAGGTAGCCGCCGGCGAGCGTGACCAGGATACCCATCACCAGCAGCAGGTGCCGCTTGGGTGCCGTGCGGTAGTTGTAGATGACGATCGGCAGGATGCACAGGACGTAGTAGTGGAAGTTGCTGTCCCACCCCAGCTGCCAGGTGGCGAGCCAGGCATGGGCGACGATCTCGCTGCTCATGAGCAGGCTCGCGGAGCGATAGCGGCGGCGGCGCAGGGCGGTCAGGCAGCCGACGTACATGGCAACGCTGAGCACGTTGGCGCAGACCATCAGGGGCTTGTCGAGCAGGGCGAAGACGACCAGCAGCGTCAAGTGGATCGCCATGGCCGCCTGGACCACGGGCCTGGCGACGCACCAGAATTGCTCCAGGGAATCCTGCAGGGCCTGGTTGCGGTCGCGAGACGAAAGGGTGGGCATGAGAGGGACCCGTCAAGAAACATTGCGCTAATAGTAACGGTACTAAATAGTAAGCTTAATGGCATAAGGCTATCGAAGGTAGGTCGCTAGCCGAACGGAGGCCTTTGGGCGCCCAACGGAGTCGTTGGGCGTGACCTGGTGGTCATTTCCGGTAAGTCATCGAGACCTATGTTCCCGGGCCGTTCGCCCTGGTCAGGATAAGGTGTCCGTTGCCCGCGCCAGGCTCAGCCGCCAAGGCGCTGGCTGATACCCCGGGCGGTGTCCCGCAACCGCGAGGCGGCGATGCCCTCCAGATCCGCGGTGAAGCCCGGGGCGGCGCCGACCACGGTGAGCACGCCGGCCAGCCGTCCGCCGACACCGAACAGTGGGGCCGACAAGGCATTCACGCCCGCCATGAGCAGCCCCTGTACCGGCTGGATGCCGGTCTCGCGCAGGCGGGCGGCTTGCGCCTGGAGCTCTTCGGCGGTCGGCGCCGCCGGCAAGCGCAGGGCCTCCTGGCGCAGCGCCCGGGTTTCGGCATCCGGCAGGAAGGTGTTGAACACCAGTCCGGTGGACGATCCGAGCAGCGGCAGCACCGAGCCGACCTGGGTGACCAGGGTGACGGCGCGGACGGCCTGCTCGACCAGCACCACCGTCGGCCCCTGATTGGCCCAGACCGCCAGGAAGCAGGTCTCGCCAACCTCGTCGCGCAACGCCGTCAGCAGCGGCGCGGCGATCTTCACCACGTCCAGGCGGCCCAGGGCGGCCAGGCCCACGAACAGCGCGGCCTGGCCGAGTCCGTAGTGGTTGGTGCGCGGGTCCTGCTCGGCGAAGCCGCTGGCGATCAGTGCCTGCAGGTAGCGGTGCACCTTGCTGGCGGGCATGTCCAGATGATTGGCGAGTCGGGAGAGGGAGGTGGAAGGCGCCAGTTCGGCCAGGGCCTTGAGGATGTCGGTGCCGACCTCGGCTGCCTGGACTTTCTGCCGCCGCGGAGAGGCCTCTTCGGGAATGTTCGTCATCTACTGGACCGCACGGGGAAAGGCGGAGTTATAGCTTGACGCCTCCCTCTTATTCAATTTACTTTTTGCGTAAACCTATTACGCAAAATGGATAGGCCATGGACGCACAACAACAAGAAGGCGCTCCCCTGGATTATCAGTCGGGCTTCGGCAACCACTTCAGCTCCGAGGCGCTGGCCGGTGCCCTGCCGGTCGGCCAGAACTCGCCCCAGCGCGCGCCCTACGGGCTTTACGCCGAGCAGCTTTCCGGCACCGCCTTCACCGTGCCGCGCGGTGAGGCGCGCCGAACCTGGTTGTATCGCCTGCGCCCTTCAGCGGCCCATGGTCGCTTCGAGCGTTCGATCGCCCAACTGACCGGTCGCGAGCTGGGCGCGCCGACGCCCAATCGCCTGCGCTGGAATCCCTTGCCGCTACCCGAGCCGTCCACCGACTTTCTCGCCGGTTTGGAACTCGTGGCGGCGAATGCCGTGGGGGAGCAGGTGGAAGGTACGAGTCTCTATCGCTACGCCGCGAATACCACCATGCAGCGCGTCTTCTACGACGCCGACGGCGAGCTGCTGGTGGTGCCGGAGCAGGGGCGCCTGGCGCTCGTCACCGAGCTGGGCGTGCTGCACCTCGAACCGCTGGAGATCGCGGTGATTCCGCGCGGGATGAAATTTCGGGTGGAGTTGCCCGACGGTGGACCGGTGCGGGGCTACCTCTGCGAGAACCATGGCCGTGCGCTACGCTTGCCGGAGCTGGGGCCCATCGGCAGCAACGGCCTGGCCAATCCGCGGGACTTCGAGGCGCCCGTGGCGCGCTTCGAAGACGTGATGACGCCCACCTGCCTGGTGCAGAAATTCCTCGGCGAACTCTGGGAAACCGAGCTGGATCACTCGCCGCTGGACGTGGTGGCCTGGCATGGCAACAACGTGCCGTACAAGTATGACCTGCGCCGCTTCAATACCCTGGGGACAGTCAGCTTCGATCACCCGGACCCCTCGATCTTCACGGTGCTGACCGCGCCGGGCGGCACCGAGGGTATGGCCAACCTCGACTTCGTGATCTTTCCGCCACGCTGGATGGTGGCCGAGAACACCTTCCGCCCGCCCTGGTTCCACCGCAACCTGATGAACGAATTCATGGGCCTGATCCAGGGCACCTACGACGCCAAGGCCGGGGGGTTCGCCCCAGGCGGCGTCTCCCTGCACAGCTGCATGAGCGCCCACGGCCCCGACCAACTGACCACCAGCAATGCCGTCGCCGCGGAGCTGCGGCCCCACAAGATCGAGAACACCATGGCTTTCATGTTCGAGACCGGCCGGGTGCTGCGACCCAGTCGGCACGCCTTGGCTTCACCGCAGTTGCAGGCCGATTACGACGCCTGCTGGGCGGGTCTGGCCAAGACCTTCGTGCAGCCCGGTGAAGGAGGGCGGTCATGAGCGCGGAACCGCATAGCTGGGTCGTGTCGGCCAATGACCACCCAGATTTCTCCCTGCACAACCTGCCGCTGGGTATCTTCAGTCGTGGCGAAGAGCGGCCGCGTGGGGGAATCGCCGTGGGCGATCTCATCCTCGACCTGGGCTTCGCCGTCGAAGCCGGCCTGTTCCAGGGCCAGGCGCAGCGGGCTGCCGAATTGGCGAGTCAGGAGACGTTGAACGCCTTCTTCGCGGCCGGCAAGGCGGCTCGGGTCGCCCTGCGCCAGGCCGTGCAGCGGCTGCTGAGGGCCGACCATCCGCAACGCGAGGACCTGCAGGCGTTGGGCGAGCACCTGCTGGTCTCCCAGTCAGACTGCCGGATGCATCTGCCGGCACGGGTCGGCGACTACACCGACTTCTACGTCGGCATCCACCACGCCACCCAGATCGGCAAGCTGTTCCGGCCGGACAATCCGCTGCTGCCCAACTACAAGCACCTGCCCATCGCTTATCACGGGCGGGCTTCCACCCTGGGGGTTTCCGGCGAGGCCTTCAGGCGGCCCAAGGGCCAGATCTTGCTGCCGGGGCAGGACGTACCGAGCTTCGGACCCTGTCGCCGGCTGGATTACGAACTGGAGCTGGGGATCTGGATCGGGCCGGGCAATGCCCAGGGCGAGCCCGTCGCCATCGGCGCCGCCGCGGCGCACATCGCCGGCTTCTGCCTGCTCAACGACTGGTCGGCACGGGATATCCAGGCCTGGGAATACCAGCCCCTGGGGCCCTTCCTGTCCAAGAGCTTCGCCAGCACCCTGTCGCCCTGGGTGGTCACGCCGGAAGCCCTGGAGCCCTATCGCGTCGCCCAGCCGCCGCGGCCCGCCGGTGATCCGCAACCCTTGCCCTACCTGTTCGACGAACAGGACCAGGCCAGCGGCGCGCTGGAGCTGGAGCTGGAGGTGCTGCTGCTCACGCCGGCGATGACCGACCAGGGCCTGCCGCCCCAGCGCCTGGCCTTGAGCAACACCCTGAATATGTACTGGACGGTGGCGCAGATGGTGGCGCATCACACGGTCAATGGCTGCGCTCTGAATCCCGGCGACCTGTTCGGCTCGGGTACCCTGTCCGGACCCGACGCAGACAGCTGCGGCAGCCTGCTGGAACTCACCCAGGGCAGCAAGCAGCCCTTGCAATTGCCCAGCGGCGAGACGCGCACCTTCCTCGAGGACGGCGATGACGTCATCTTCAGGGCCCGCGGTCACCGGCCCGGCCTGCCGGGCATCGGCTTCGGTGAATGCCGCGGGCGGGTGTTGGCGGCGGACTAGGCGCGCGCGCCTGGCTTCAGGAAGGTCGCTCGGGTGCCGCCGTTGACTTTCCTCTCGCCCTAGGCGCAGATTCCATAAAACGTAATCAAATTACGCATAACAACAATAGCGAAGGCAATCGCGGGGCAGCCCTGATGGACCTTTACACCTACTACCGCTCGACGTCGGCCTACCGCGTGCGCCTCGCCCTGGCCCTGAAGGGGCTGGACTACCAGGCCGTGCCGGTCAACCTGGCGCGCGACGCGGCTGAGCAGCGCCAGCCGGCCTATCGGGCGCTCAATACCCAGGGTCGCCTGCCGTGCCTGCGGACCGACGACGGCGCCGTACTGATCCAGTCGCCGGCCATCATCGAATACCTGGAAGAGCGCTATCCGGCAGTGCCGCTGCTGCCGGCCGACCCGCTGCTGCGGGCCCGTCACCGCGGTATCGCGGCGTTGATCGCCTGCGATGTCCAGCCGCTGCACAACGTCGCCGTGCTGGACCGCCTGCGCGGGCTGGGCCTGGAAGAGCCGGCCATCCTGCAGTGGATCGCCCACTGGATCGAGGAGGGCCTGACGGCTGTCGAGGCGCAGCTTGGCAAGGAGGGCTTCTGTCTCGGCGCCGTGGGGCTGGCGGACGTCTATCTGCTACCCCAGGTCTATGCCGCGCGGCGCTTCGACGTGGACCTGTCGCGCTACCCCCGCATCCTCCGCGTGGAGGCCTTGGCCTGCGCGCATCCTGCCTTCCAGCAGGCCCACCCCGCGGTCCAGCCGGACGCGCCAGCGCAGGTGGCCTCGTGAAGCTCCTGGGCTGCCAACTCATCCTCGGCGACTTTCTTGCCCGTAGCGTGCGCGGCATCTCCTGTGCGCCGCCCTTGACCTGTGTCTAGGCCTCCCACCCAGTCCAGTCGCCAGTCAAGGAGCCAATCATGGCCGATCTGTTTGAAAACCCCATGGGCCTCATGGGTTTCGAGTTCATCGAGTTCGCCTCGCCCACGCCCGACGTCATCGAACCCGTGCTGGAAAGCCTGGGTTTCCGTCATGTCGCCAATCACAGGTCCAAGGACGTGGTGCTGTTCCGCCAGGGCGACATCAACGCCATCGTCAACCGTGAGACAAGCGGCCATGCGGCCTATTTCGCCGCCGAGCATGGCCCCTCGGTCTGCGGCCTGGCCTTCCGTTGCCGGGATTCCCATCACGCCTACGCCAAGGCCCTGGAGCTGGGCGCCCAGGCGGTGGACATGCCCACCGGACCGATGGAGTTGCGCCTGCCGGCCATCAAGGGCATCGGCGGCGCGCCGCTGTACCTCATCGATCGCTACGAAGAAGGCAGCTCCATCTACGACATCGATTTCGTCTTCCTGGACGGGGTGGAGCGCAAGCCCTTCGGCGCCGGGCTGAAGGTGATCGATCACCTGACCCACAACGTCTATCGCGGGCGCATGGCCTACTGGGCCGACTTCTACGAGCGCCTGTTCAACTTCCGCGAGCTGCGTTACTTCGACATCAAGGGCGAGTACACCGGCCTTACCTCCAAGGCCATGACCGCACCGGATGGCCTGGTGCGCATCCCGCTGAACGAGGAATCCTCCAGGGGCGCCGGGCAGATCGAGGAGTTCCTCATGCAGTTCAACGGCGAGGGCATCCAGCATGTGGCCTTCCTCACCGATGACCTGGTGGCCACCTGGGATCGGCTCAAGGCCTTTGGCACCCGCTTCATGACCGCGCCGCCGGAGACCTACTACGAGATGCTCGAAGGGCGCCTGCCCGACCATGGCGAGCCGGTGGCGGAGTTGAAAGCCCGCGGCATCCTGCTCGACGGCACCTCCGAAGGTGGCGAGCGCCGTCTGCTGTTGCAGATATTCTCCCAGACCCTGCTGGGGCCGGTGTTCTTCGAATTCATCCAGCGCAAGGGCGATACCGGTTTCGGCGAGGGCAACTTCAAGGCGCTGTTCGAGTCCATCGAGCGCGACCAGGTCCGCCGCGGGGTGCTGAGCGCCTCGGACTAGCCAGGCTGCTCGTCCCATCGGCTTGCCCGGCGCTGGGGCCCCCTCTAAGGTGACGGCGCGCCATACCGGCGTACCTTGACCTCGGAGGTGGCCATGGAGCTGAGCCAGAACCTGGCGCAGGAGATCGTCGAGCGCGCCATGCGTATCCTGCCGGGCAACGTCAATGTCATGGATGCGGCCGGGCTGATCATCGGCTCGGGCGATCCGGCGCGGCTGTTCACCCGCCATGCCGGTGCGCGCCAAGTCATCGCCGAAGGCCGCGCGGTGGCGCTGGATGCGGCGACCGCGGCGCGCCTGCCTGGCGCCCAGGCGGGGATCAACCTGCCGCTGTATCGCCAGGGCGAGCTGGTGGGGGTGCTCGGGGTGACCGGGGAGGATGCCGAGCAACTGCGGCTACCGGCGGAGCTGCTGCGCCTGACGGCGGAAATGCTCATCGAACAGGCGGCCGGGCAGCCGCCCGCAGCGTCCCTGATGAGCGCGCCCTTGCTACGCCAATTGCTGGCCCCAGGCGCGGCGCCCGAGCTGAGCCGCCACGCGACGCTGTTGGGGCTGCGCCCGGAGCTGCCGCGTGACGTGCTGTTGCTGGAGTTCACCACCCCTGCGCCCACCTTCGGCGAGTGGGCTCAGCGGCGAGTGCAAGGCAGTTGGTGCCTGCCACGCGAGGAACGCCAATGGCTCTGGTATCGCCCCGGTACGGACGCGCCCCAGGCGCTGCTGGCAGTGTTGCCAGACCAGGGCTGGTCGCTGGAACGCAGTGCCTGGATCAACGAGGCCCGCCCCTGGCAAGGGCTGGCCGAAACGACGGGCTGGGCGTTGGCACTGCTCAAGGTGGCGAAGCGGCTGAGACCGGAGCTTACCGAGCTGGCCCGGGATGACCTGGCCTTGCCGACCTGGCTGCAAAGCCAGGCAGCCTGCACCGATAATGCCTGGCTGCTGGAACCCCTGTCGCGCCTGCGGCAGGCCGATCGTGACGGCCAACTGCTCGCGACGCTGCGCGCCTGGTTCGCTGCGGACGCCAGTCCCCAGGCCTGCGCTGAAGCGCTGGGGCTGCACCGCAACGGCCTGCGGCACCGGCTGGAGCGCATCCAGGCGCTGACCGGGCGTGATCCGCGGCGCTTCGCCGAGGCGACCGAGTTGTATTGCGCGTGGCTGCTGATGGATGCTGATTAGGCAAGTGCACAGGCCTTGCTGATTCTCATTGGGCGTTTGTCCCGTTGTGGTCTTCTACGTTCCGGGGAAGACTTGGAGCACAACAACGGAGAATCGCCCCATGAAGATCGTCATCGCCCCGGATTCCTTCAAGGAAAGTCTGACCGCTGCCGGCGTCGCCCGCGCCCTGGCCCGCGGCTTGCGCCAGGCCTTGCCCGAAGCCGAGCTGATCGAGTGCCCCCTGGGTGATGGCGGCGAGGGCACGCTGGACGCCGTCCTGGCTGCCACGGGCGGTGAAGTACGCGAGAGACAGGTCACCGGCCCGCTGGGCGAGCCGGTGACCGCGCGCTGGGGCTGGCTGGCCGAGCAGCGTACCGCCTTCGTCGAGATGGCCAGCGCCAGCGGCCTGGAATTGGTGCCCAGGGCGCGGCGCGACGTGCTGGTCGCCACCTCCCGCGGCACCGGCGAGTTGCTGCACGCGGCGCTGGACGCCGGCGCCGAGCGCCTGGTGCTGGCCATCGGTGGCAGTGCCACCAACGATGGCGGCGCGGGGCTGCTGCAAGCTCTGGGCGTGCGGTTGCTGGATGAGCAAGGGCGGACGCTGGCACCTGGCGGGGCGGCCCTGGCACAGCTGGCGCGGATCGAATTGTCGCCGCTGCATCCCCGCCTGGCGGAGGCAGAGGTGGTCATCGCCGCCGATGTCGACAATCCCCTTTGCGGCCTCCAGGGTGCCAGCCACATCTTCGGTCCACAAAAGGGCGCCTCGCCCGCGCAGGTGCGTCAGCTCGATGACGCCCTGGCCCATTTCGCTTCGGTCACCGCCGCGACCCTCGGTCGCGACGTTCGCGAGCAGCCCGGCGCTGGTGCTGCCGGTGGAGTAGGCTTCGCCGCCCTGGCGTTTCTGGGTGCCACCTTCCGCCCCGGCGTCGAGGTGGTGGCCGAACTGGTAGGTCTAGAGCAGGCGCTACTGGGCGCCGACCTGGCGCTGACCGGGGAAGGGCGCCTGGACGGCCAGACCCTGAGAGGCAAGACTCCGGCCGGCGTGCTGCGCCTGGCCCGTCGCCATGGCGTGCCGGTGGTGGCGGTGGCCGGGTCCCTGGGGGAGGGCTATGAGGCTCTATATGAACGAGGCCTCGCCGCTGCCTTCAGCCTCGTTCCCGGGCCGCTGAGCCTGGAGGAGGCCCTGGCCCAGGCCGACATGCTGCTGGGGCGCACGGCGCGGGATATCGGGCGGCTCTGGCGGACCGCGAAAGGCTGACGCCCGCTCAGTCCGCTTCGCCAGCTGGGTCGTCGAGGTGGTCGATGCGCTGGAAGCGTTCCACCAGGAAGTCGATGAAATGCCGCACCTTGGCCGATAGGTGATGGTGCTCGGAATAGACCGCATAGACGTCCGCCGAAGGTGGCCGGGCGTCTTCCAGCACCCGGCGCAGGCGTCCGCTGCGTACGTAGCGGGCGATGTCCCATTCCGCCCGGAGCAGGATGCCGCGGCCCTCCAGGGCCCAGTTCAGGGCGACTTCGCCATCGTTGCAGCTCAGGTTGCTGCGCACCTTGACGCTGCGGGTGCGCGAGCCTTCGAGAAATTCCCAGACGCCATGGATGCTGTCGTTCTGCCGCAGGAAGATGCAGTTGTGGGTAGTCAGATCCTGCAGCCGCTGCGGCGTGCCGTGGCGCTCCAGATAGAGCGGCGAGGCGCACAGCAGCCGGCGATTGCTGGCGATGCGCCGGGCGTGATAGCCAGCATCGGGCGCCACGCCGAAGCGGATGCCCAGGTCCAGGCCATGGGCAGCCAGCTCCATGGGGTGGTCGCTCAGCAGCAACTGGGTCTCCACCTCCGGATAGCGATCGATGAAGGCCGCCAGCGCCGGGCCTATGTAGCGGCGACCGAAGCCCAGGGAGGCGTTCACCCGCAGCAGGCCCTTGGGCTGGCCGCGGCGACTGGCGACCATGTCTTCCACTGCCTCGATGTCACCGAGGATGCGTCCGGCATGGCGGAAATACAGCTCGCCCTCGGGCGTCAGCCCCAGTGAACGGGTAGTGCGATTGACCAACCTTACCCCGAGACGCTTCTCCAGAGCGGCCAGTCGCTTGCTTACCGCCGGCGGGGTGACGCCAAGTTCGCGCGCAGTGGCGGCGAGGTTGCTCTGCTGGGCCAGCAGGTGGAAGAAGCTGAGGTCCTGAGGGCGACTCATTGTTAACCTCAATTCACTTAAGTGATTATTTGAGGTGAATCCTAGCTCAGATTTCACTACCTATACTCGGCCCAACGCTGCCAGTCGGCGTCCCACCCAACGACAAGAACACAGGGCCCAGCCATGAAGAACTACAAGATCGCAGCCATTCCCGGGGACGGTATCGGGGTCGAAGTCATCACCGCCGGCCTCGAGGTCCTCGACGGCCTGGCCAAGCGCCTGGGCGGTTTCGCCTTCGACGTCAGCCACTATCCCTGGGACTCGGAGTACTACCTGGAGCATGGTCATTACATTCCCGCAGGAGGGCTGGAGGAGATCAAACAGGCCGATGCCATCTTCTTCGGTGCAGTGGGTAGTCAGAAGGTGCCGGACCACATCTCCCTCTGGGGGCTGCGCCTGCCGATCTGCCAGGGTTTCGACCAGTACGCCAACGTCCGGCCGGCGCGGGTGTTGCCAGGGGTGAAAAGCCCGCTGACCAATGGCCAGGCCATCGACTGGGTGATCGTGCGGGAGAACTCCGAAGGCGAGTATTCCGGCAGTGGCGGGCGGGTCCACCAGGGGCTGCCCATCGAGGTCGCCACCGAGGTCTCCACCTTCACCCGCGTCGGCGTCGAGCGCATCCACCGATTCGCCTTCGAACTGGCCCGTAGCCGGCCGGCCAGGCACCTGACCCTGGTGACCAAGTCCAACGCTCAACGTCATGGCATGGTGCTGTGGGACGAGGTGTTCGCCGAAGTGGCCAAGGATTATCCGGACGTCCGTACCACCCGCGAACTGGTGGACGCGGTGACCACCACCATGGTGCTCAAGCCGGGCAACCTCGACGTGATCGTGGCCACCAACCTGCACGCCGACATCCTCTCGGACCTGGCCGCGGCGCTTTCCGGCAGCCTGGGCATCGCGCCCACCGCCAACCTCAATCCCGAGCGTAGCTTCCCCTCGATGTTCGAGCCCATCCACGGCTCTGCCTTCGACATCACCGGCAAGGGCGTGGCCAATCCCATCGCGACCTTCTGGACCGCCGCGCTGATGCTCGATCACCTCGGCGAGCGCGAAGCCAGCGCCCACCTGATGCGCGCCATCGAAGAGGTCACCGCCAGCGGTCTGCACACCCCGGACCTGGGCGGCACGGCCACCACGCGCCAGGTCACCGACGCCGTACTCGAACTGATCGCCCGCTAGAGCGGCGGCGCCACCCGCGGCCAGGCGGCGCGGGTGGCCAGCGCCCGCACTTCCATCGGGGCCCGCTCGCACGGGTCGCCTCCATTACAAGAACAACAGTGGACCTCCCATGAAGCGCCTACTCGGAAAACTCTACGTTCAGGTCGTCATCGCGGTCATCGCCGGTGCATTGCTCGGCGTCTTCCATCCCGATTTCGCCACCTCGCTCAAACCCATCGGCGATGCCTTCATCAAGCTGATCAAGATGCTGCTGGCACCGGTCATCTTTCTCACTGTGGTCACCGGCATCGCCAAGATGAACGACATGAAGGAGCTGGGTCGGGTAGGCATACGTGCCTTCATCTACTTCGAGGTGGTATCCACCCTGGCACTGATCGTCGGCCTGGTAGTGGTCGATACCTTCAAGCCCGGCGCCGGCATGAACATCGATCCGGCTACCCTCGACAGCTCGGCCATCGCCAGCTACACCGAGGCGGCCAAGCACGAGTCCTTCATCGCCTTCATGCTGCAGATCATTCCCAACACCCTGGGGGACGCCTTCGCCAAGGGCAACATCCTGCAGATCTTGCTGTTCTCCATCCTGCTCGGGGTGGCGCTGGCACGCTGTGGCGACAAGGGCAAGCCGATCATCCGCTGCCTGGACAGCCTGATGCACGGCATGTTCGGCATCGTCAACATCGTGATGCGCCTCGCGCCGCTGGGGGCTTTCGGTGCCATCGCCTTCACCATCGGCAAGTACGGCTTCGGTTCGCTGTTCTCCCTGGGCAAGCTGATGGCCTGCTTCTACCTCACCTGCATCCTGTTCGTCGCCCTGGTGCTGGGGCCGATCTGCCGCGTCGCCGGCTTCAGCCTGTGGCAGTTGCTCAAGTACCTCAAGGAAGAGCTGTTCACCGTGCTGGGCACCAGTTCATCAGAGTCGGTGCTGCCGCAGATGATCCGCAAGATGGAGAATGCCGGTTGCTCCAAGCCGGTGGCCGGCATGGTCATTCCCTCGGGGCTGACCTTCAATCCGGATGGCCAGGCCATCTACTACACCGCTGCGGCCACCTTCATCGCCCAGGCCACCAATACGCCGCTGAGCCTGACCGACCAGCTCATCATCATGGCCGTGCTGATGCTCACCTCCAAGGGGTCGGCTGGCGTCACGGGGTCGGGATTCATCACCCTGGCGGCGACCCTGGCCAGCCTCGGTACCATCCCGGTGGCGGGCATGGTGCTGCTGCTGGGCGTGGATCGTTTCATGTCGGAGGCCCGGGCCATCACCAACACCATCGGCAATGGCGTAGCGACCCTGGTCATTGCCCGCTGGGTCGGGGCGCTGGACATGCATCGACTGAAGGCCGCGCTGGATGGCAAGCCGATTCCTGCGCCGGAGGCCGAGGTTCAGGATCGCGTGGCGGTGGCCGAGCCAGGCCTGACGGCGTTGAGCGGCAAGGCGCTCTAGGAAGGTCACACTGGTCGGGTGGCGGGATTTACCTCATGCTGGGCGTCTCGCTCCCCGATCAACTGGCGCCATGACCACGTCCTCGATCCCGCGTAGCTGCCTGCTGGCCGCTGCGCTGCTAATGATGCCACTGGGCTTCGTCCAGGCGGCCATTCCCAGCCTCAAGCCCACTGCCTCCTGCGTGCGTAGCGCCTTCGTGCTGCGTTGCCAGGACGGGCAGGGTGGTTGGTACGGCGTGACGGTGCAGGGCAACGATACCCTGATGCGCGGCTTCGATGCGGCGTCCGGCCTGACCTGGGCGCAGACCAGCACGCGCCTTGGGCGGTTGCAGTTCTTCAGCGGGCTGAGCAGCGACGGTAACCTCTGGCTGGGGCGCACCCGGCAACTGGGCTGGAACGTCATCAGTCGCTTCTCCACCTCCCAGGGTGATCGTGCCCGCACCAGCTGCAATCGTGTGTCTGGATGCGAGTGGCGCTAGCACCCGAACTCCGCGCGTCACCAGTTGGCGTCCGTCATTCGCGCTCGTCTCGCTTGCGGCGTCGATAGGCGCCGGGCGGCAAACCCTGCTCCTTGGCGAAGGCGCGGACGAAGGCGGCCACCGAGCGATAGCCGACCCGTTCGGCCACGGCTTCCACGCTGTGGTTGGCATCCAGCTCCTGGCAGGCGCGGCGCATGCGCAGGGCGAGCAGCACCTGCCCCGGGGACTGGCCGCCGGTTTCCTGAAACTTCTTGCAGAAGGCCGAGCGCGACAGGCCGGTGACGGCGGCCATGTCCACCAGCGACCAGGGCTGCTCGGGGGCGGCGATCAGCCGTTCCAGCAGGGGGCCGAACTGAGCGTGGCGGGCCAGGGCCACCAGGCCGCCATGGCGCTGGTCAGGGTCGTTCAACTGGTCGCGCAGCACATAGAGGAACAGCAGCTGGCCCAGGCGCGCCAGGAGGGAGGCCGAACTGTGCACGGCGCCGGCTTCCTCACGGATCAGTTGGAAGAGGGTGCGGGCAGCCTGGGCGTTCTCGTCCGCGGCGCGCAGGACGATGACTGCCGGCAGGGCGCTGACGATGAGGCGCGACAGGCCACCGGCGAAATCGAAGAAGCCACAGACCAACCCGGTCCCTTCACCGGCTCTTTCGTTCAGGGGGCCCAGGGTACCGCGGGGCAGTTCGCGGGCCTCGACCTGGTGGGCACTACTGGCCAGGCGAAAGGGCAGGTCGTGCAGCAGGAAGATCGCATCCCCGCTCGCCAGCGGTCGCACCGGTTCGTCGTCCAGATGCAGCCAGCACTCACCCTCGACCACCAGATGGAAGCTCGCGCGTGCCTGTCCCTGGGTAGACGCCTGCCAGGCACCACAGTAGCGACCGGCGTGAAAGAGGCTGGCGTCGCATTCGAGGCTGTCCAATAACCATTCGGTCGAAGCACTGGAAAAACTCATCTAAGCGTTGGACTCATGAGCAAGGGATGGCGACTTTAGAATATGGAAACCCATTCTTATTACCAAGAAACTTGTCGACATCCCCTCTGCCTGTCCCGGAGTCGAAGCTATGTCCCGTCTGCCGATCCTCACCCCCGACACCGCGCCGGATGCTGCCCGGCCCTTCCTGGAGAACGCCCGCCAGGCGTCCGGTTTCATCCCCAATCTGCTGGGCGTGCTCGCCAATGCGCCGGCGGCGCTGGAGACCTATGTCACGGTGTCCGGGCTCAACGCCAAGACCAGCCTGAGCCTGGCGGAGCGGGAGGTGGTGCAGCTGGTGGCGGCCACGACGCATGGCTGCGACTTCTGCGTGGCCGGGCATACCGCCGTCGCTACTCACAAGGCCAAGCTGGACGCAGCGACCATCGCTGCCCTGCGCAGCGGCGCGCCGCTGCCTGAGCCGCGGCTAGAGGCCCTGGCCGCCTTCGCTCGTGCGGTCATCGCCCGGCGCGGAGCGGTGACGGATGCCGAGTTGCAGCGATTCGTCGCGGCGGGCTACACCGCGGCTCAGGCGTTGGAGGTCGTGCTCGGCGTGAGTCTGGCGACCCTGTGCAATTTCGCCAACGTCCTGGCGCAGACGCCCCTGAACCCGGAGCTGGCGGCCTATCGCTGGGAGACGGTCCATGGCTGAGTCTGCACTACGCCAGGCGGCTCCGGTCGGCGACACCCTGGCGGATTGGCTGGACGAGCACGCCGAGGCCCTCGATCAGGGCCTTCTCGATCCCGAGAGCTTGTTGCCGCGGTTGGCCCAGGATGGTCGCTTCGGTCTCGGCGTCGCGCGCGAGCTGGGTGGCGCGGGGGGTAGCCTGGGGCAGGCGGTGGAAGGCATAGCCGGTCTGGCCGAGCATTCGCTGACCGCGGCCTTCGTCTGCTGGGGGCAGCGGGCCTTCATCGAATACCTGTTGCAAAGCCCCAACACGGCGTTACGCGAGCGCTTGCTACCTGGACTGCTCCGCGGCGAGCTGGCCGGCGCCACCGGCCTGTCCAATGCCATGAAATTTCTTTCCGGCCTGGAAGAGCTGCAGATCGAGGCCCGGCGCGACGGCAGCGGTTGGCGGCTAAACGGCCGCATGCCCTGGGTGACCAATCTGCGCAAGACGGGTTTCGTGGTAGCCGGCGCCGTGGCCCGCCAGGGTGAGCAGCGACCCTTCGTCGCTGCCTTGCCCAATCGGGTCGCCGGGCTGCGCCGGTCCGCCGATCTGCAGTTGCTGGGCCTCCAGTCCAGCAACACCGCCGCCCTGGACCTGATCGAGGTGCCGCTCGACGAAGACTGGCTGCTGCACGGGGAGGCGCATCGCTATCTTCCGCGGGTACGCCCGGCTTTCCTGGGTTTGCAATGCGGCCTGGCCATTGGCCTGGCCCGGCGGAGCCTGGCCGAGGTCCGGCAGGTACAGGGAGAAGGGCGCCGCACCCTGCAGGACGAACTCGAACCCCTGGAGGCCCGGCAGCTCGAACTCGAGGCGCGACTGCTCCAGGGACTGGCGGACGAGCGTTTCATCGCACAGCCGGCGGAGCTGTTCCGGCTGCGCATCGGTCTGGCCGAACAGGCCGCGGCGGCGGTCCAGCTGGAGCTTCAGGCCCGCGGTGGCGGCGCCTATCTGCGTGAGCGCGGCGATGCCTTCTCGCGGCGCTGGCGGGAAGTCGCCTTCGTGCCCATCGTCACGCCCAGCCTCACCCAGTTGCGCGGTGAACTGGCCCGCCATGCCGCTCTCGAGGATGGCGCATGACCGTCGTGCTCAGTGCCCGCGGCCTGGCGGTGGGTTATCCGCAGGCGGGCGGTTGGCGACCGGTGCTGGAGGACTTCGCCCTGGACGTGGCGCCCACCGAGGTGGTCAGCCTGCTCGGACCCTCGGGGGTGGGAAAATCCAGTGTGCTAAGAGCCCTGGCAGGCCTGCAACCGGCGGCCCAAGGCGAGGTGCGGCTGCTCGGTGAGCCGCTGCTGCGCCCGCATCCCCAGGTGGCAGTGGCCTTCCAGGACCCGTGCCTGCTGCCCTGGCTGACGCTGCGGGACAACGTCGCCTTCGGCCTGGATTTTCGCCGCCAGCCGCGACTGCCGGCGCAACAGGCACGCCAGCGGGTGCAGGACGCCATCGCCGCGGTAGGTCTCGCCGCTGCCCAGGAGCGCTATCCGGCCGAGCTTTCCGGTGGCATGGCGCAGCGCACCGCGCTCGCGCGCTGCCTGGCGCGCCAGCCCAAGGTGCTGCTGCTGGACGAGCCCTTCGGTGCCCTCGATGAAGTCACCCGGGGCGACATGCAGCAACTCCTGCTGCAACTGGTGGCGCGGCAGGGTAGTGCCGTCGTGCTCATCACCCACGACATCGACGAGGCGCTGCTGGTCTCCGACCGGGTTCTGCTACTGGGCGACCACCCAGCGCGGATCATTGGCGAGTGGCGCATCGAGCTGGCGCAGCCGCGCACCGACGCCATCGAGGCCCTCGGCGCCCTGCGTATCGAGATCCTGCGAACCCTACGGCGGGCGAGCCGACCCAACCCCCCACTTCCCGCAGCGGAGTCTGCCCATGTGCCTGCACGATCCCCGTCCCTCGCGCCGTGAATTCCTCAAGCTGGCCGCGCTGTTCAGCGCCGCCGGTGCCTTCCCCCTGTTGCGCAGCCTGGAGGCGCGCGCCGCGGCCGAACCCGATGCGCCGGTACGCATCGGTTACCTACCCATCACCGACGCCACGCCGCTGCTGGTGGCCCATGCCCGCGGGCTGTTCGCTGCCGAGGGCGTCCAGGCGGAGAAGCCCGTGATGCTGCGCAGCTGGGCGCAGGTGATCGAAGCCTTCCTCGCCGGACAGGTGAACGTCATCCATCTGCTGTCGCCGATGACCGTCTGGGCGCGCTACGGCAGCCAGGTGCCGGCCAAGGTGGTGGCCTGGAACCATGTCGATGGCTCGGGCCTGACCGTGGCGCCGGATATCCAGGAGGTGCGCCAGCTCGGCGGGCGCAACGTGGCGATTCCCTTCTGGTATTCCATCCACAATGTGGTGCTACAGGAATTGCTGCGCCAACATGGACTCAAGGCGGTGAGTCGTCCGGCCGAGGCGAGTTTGGCGAGCGACGAGGTCAATCTGCTGGTGCTGGCCCCCGCGGACATGCCACCGGCGCTGGCCAGCCGCCGCATCGCCGGCTACATCGTCGCCGAACCCTTCAACGCCCTGGCCGAGAGCCAGCAGGTCGGGCGCATCCAGCGCTTTACCGGCGACATCTGGCGCAACCACGCCTGCTGCGTGGTGTTCATGCACGAACGTGACCTCAACGAGCGTCCGGAGTGGTCGCAACGGGTGGTCAACGCCATCGTCAAGGCCCAGGCCTGGACCCGGGAAAACCGCGCTGAAGCGGCCGCGCTGCTGTCCCGCGAGGGCAGTGGTCGCTATACGCCCCATCCGCGCGGCCTGCTGGAACAGGTGCTGGTGCCGAACGCGGCAGCACGGAGTCGCTACCTGGGTGACGGTGCCATCCGGCACGCCGCCTGGCCCGAGGCGCGCATCGATTTCCAGCCCTATCCCTTCCCCAGCTATACCCGGGAACTGGTGACTCGCCTCAAGAGCACCCTGATCCAGGGCGACGCCGGCTTCCTCGCCACCCTGGACCCGGAGCACGCCGCCACCGACCTGGTCGACGACCGTTTCGTCCGCCAGGCCATCGCCGCGGTGGGCGGCATGGGCACCTTCGGCCTCGCCGAAGGCTTCGCCCGCCAGGAGGAGATCAGCGTGTGAGGAACCGACGCCTCGAACGTATCCTGCTCGGTGGCACCGGTCTGCTGGTACTGGTCGTACTCTGGTGGGCCGCAGTGCAGGGGCTTTCGGCGCCGGGCAGCCTGGTCCGCCGCTTCGCCCCCGGCACCACCTTCGTCAGTCTCTGGCAGCTGCTGGCCAGCGGCGAGTTGTGGCCGCACGTCCTGGTCAGCCTGGAGCGGGTCCTGATCGGCCTGGTCCTGGCCGTGCTGGTGGGGGTACCCCTGGGCTTGCTGGTGGGCGCCTGGCGCGCCCTGGAATTCGCCACTACCCCGGCCTTCCAGTTCCTGCGGATGATCTCGCCGCTGTCCTGGATGCCCTTGGCAGTGATGGTAATGGGAGTAGGGGACAAGCCCATCTATTTCCTGCTGGCCTTCGCCGCGGTCTGGCCGATCCTGCTCAATACCGCCGCCGGTGTGCGCGGGCTGGACCCGCGCTGGTTGCAACTGGCCCATAGCCTGAGCGCCACCCGCTGGGAGGTCCTGCGGCGGGTGATCCTGCCCGGGGTGCTGGGCCAGGTGCTGACCGGCGTACGCCTGGCGATCGGCATCCTCTGGATCGTGCTGGTGCCCTGCGAGATGCTCGGCGTCAGCGCCGGCCTGGGCTACTACATCCTCGACACCCGCGACCGTCTGGCCTACGGCGAGCTGATGGCGCTGGTGCTGATGATCGGTCTGCTGGGTTTCGCCCTGGACGTCCTGGCGCGGCAGCTGCACCAGCGCTTCCTGCCGCGGAGGCAGTTCGAAGAATATGGTTAGAGTGAAATATTATGTCGCCTAACCATTCGATCTATTCATAAAGAATCTGGGTATTTGGTTCGTTTTCTACCCTGGGGCAGCATGCCTAGCCTCCGTCGCACAAGATGCCAACCAGGATAGGAGCCCCGATGGACCTCGAGAACCTCAGCCGACGCCGCTTCATTCGACAACTGACCGCCGTAACCGCCGTGGGCGCCCTGGGTGCCAGCCTGTTCGGCTGCGACGACAAACCGGGTACCCAGGGTGGGGCGCCGGCCGTGATTGGCCAGCGCTCGGACCAGATGGTGCCCTTCCGCTATCCCGACAACCCCACCTTCGACCTGGTCTACGTCGCCGATTCCCTCGGCTACTTCGCGGGTACCCGGGCGCGTCCGCAGTACGTCGGTAAGGTCGCCGCGCCGCAGATCATCCCGCTGGTGGGAACCGGGCAACTGGATTTCGGCACCCGCATGGTGCCCCTGGTCATCTCCGCCATCGCCAGTGGTCTCGACCTCAAGGTGGTGGCCGCTGGCGGCAAGACGCTGCAGGAAGCGCCGCACATGAAGTACTTCGTGCGCGACGACTCGGGCATTCGCACACCCAAGGACCTCGAAGGCAAGACCGTGGGGTTCAACAGCTTCGGTGCCTGCGCCGAGTTCGTCACCAAGAAGTACCTGCGCCAGCAGGGGGTGGATGTGGACCGCATCAAGTGGGTGGTGGTCCCGGACGTCCAGGCCGAGCAGACCTTGGCCACCGGCAACATCGACCTGGCGATCATCCATCCGCCCACCTCCGGCAGCGCCGAGCACAATCCCGCCCTGCGCAAGCTATGGAGCGACTTCGACCTCGACGAGGGACTGGGTGGCATGGCGCCCTACAGCGCCCATGGCCGCTTCCTGCGCGACCATCCCGAGGCCGCGCGGGACGTGGTCCAGGCCCTGGCCAAGGCGGCCAACTGGGTCAACCAGCATCCCGACGACGCGCGCAAGATCACCGCCGAGCGCCTGGGCATGAAGCTGGAGCTGGTCGAACGCTTCGCCTACGTCGACGATCTGGTCATCACCGAGCCGCCGATCCAGTACTACATCGACATCCTCGAACACGAAGGCAAGCTCAAGCCCGGCGCGGTGCAGGTCAAGGACGTCTACACCAATGCCTTCAATCCCTTCGCCCAGGGTACCGTCTGATGAGCGCCAAGATCATCGCCCGGGGCCTGGCGATGGCCTATGACGGTCGCAGCGAAAGCGGCGCCCAGGAGCAGGTGCCGGTGCTGCAGGACTTCGACCTGGAGGTACGCCAGGGCGAATTCCTGGCGGTGCTGGGTCCCTCCGGTTGCGGAAAGTCCACCTTCCTCAACATTCTCGCCGGGCTGGCGCAGAAGACCTCGGGCGAACTGAGCATCGACGGTCGGCCGTTGCAGGGCATCAATCCACACCAGGGTGTGGTGTTCCAGGGCTATGCGCTGCTGCCCTGGCGCTCGGTACTGGACAACATCGCCATCGGCCTGGAGATCCGCGGGGTGGGACGCCGCGAGCGGCTCGAGAAGGCGCGGGAGTATCTGGCGCTGGTAGGCCTGGAGGGGCAGGGCGCGCGCTACCCCCATGAGCTCTCCGGCGGCATGCGCCAGCGGGTCGCCATCGCCCGTTCCCTGGCCTATGGGCCGGACGTGCTACTGATGGACGAGCCCTTCGCCGCGCTGGACGCCCAGACCCGCGAGCATCTGCAGGACGAGCTGCTGCGCATCTGGGACGGCCAACGCAAGACCATCGTCTTCATCACCCACAGCCTCGACGAGGCGATCTTCCTCGCCGACCGGGTCGCGGTGATGACGCCGCGCCCGGGGCGGGTCCACCGGCTGCTCGATATCGACCTGCCGCGCCCGCGGGCGGCCGAGGTGCGCAACACCCCAGCCTTCGCCGCCTTGCGCCAACAGGCTTGGGAGGCTCTGCGCGGGTTGCCCGAGCCCGTTACGCAAAGACCCTCGCGGCGTGAGGAGGTGCGGGCATGAGTCTGGTACGCCGTTCCCGCCGACTGCTCGACGGCAGTCTCGGCATCCTGCTGTTCCTGGCGCTCTGGGAGGCTTTGCCGCGGTTGGGCCTGGTCAATCCCGGCTATCTGAGTCCGCCCTCGGTGGTGCTGCAGAGCATCCTCGACCTGGCCCGCGACGGCAGCCTCGCGCGGCACCTCGGCGCCAGTTTGCTGCGTTCGCTGGCCGGACTGCTGCTGGCGATAGGCGCGGGCGTGTTCCTGGGGCTGCTGATGGGCTGGTTCATGCGCCTGGAGCGACTGCTCGATCCTTTGCTGCAACTGTTTCGCCAGACCAGCGCCCTGGCGCTGTTCCCGGTGTTCATTCTGTTCCTGGGCATCGGCGAGGCCTCGAAGATCGCCATCATCTTCTGGGCGTCCTTTTGGCCGATCCTGCTGAGCACCATCAGCGGCGTGAAGCAGGTGGATGCGCTGCTGGTGAATTCGGCGCTGTCCATGGGCGCCAACCGGCGCTTCCTCTTCCTCAAGGTGGTACTGCCGGCGGCGTCGCCGTCGATCTTCACCGGCATCCGCCTGGCCGGCGCCTATTCCATCACCGCGCTGGTGGCCGCCGAGATGATCGGCGCCCATTCGGGGCTGGGCTTTCTCACCCTCAACTCCCAGGAGGTGTTCCAGATTCCCAGCATGTACGCCGGCATCCTGCTGCTGGCGGTGGTGGGCCTGGCGCTCAACGCGGTGCTGGCCCTGCTGGAGGCGCGGCTGTTGCGTTGGCGACGTGGCTTGTCGGCGCGCCCTTGATCTCGACTCGCTCCGCTCGGGGAGGCTCAGCCCAGTGCCTGGGTAAGCAGCGCGAACTGCTCCAGGCCGTCGCGGGAGACCGGTGCCTCGCCCCTGGCCATCTGCTCCACTTCATCGACCTGCGGGACGCCCAGCTCCAGGAGCCAGGGATTGAGACCACTGCGCGCCGTCACGTCGAATCTCACGTAGCGACCTTCCGCCTGGCGCAGCAGGGTGAGGATCAGCGCCTTGGCCTGCTCGGTGGATTCGGCGATCACCGGGCCGACCGAGAGGCCGCGGCCGTAGGGACGCAGCAGGGCGAAGCCGCGCAGCTGGCCCTCGCGCTCCAGGCCAACGAGGCGTTCGGCCTGGGGCAGCAATTCCCGCAGCAGAACGGTGCGGTCCAGGCCACTGGCGAGCTGGGCAAGGCGTTCCAGTTGTGGGGCCGTCGCCGAGGTCAGCTCGCGCACCTGGCTTTCCAGCGGATGCCGTTCAGCCACGGCGGGCAGCGTCGCGATCTGGTGCTGGTAGATGCGCTCGTAGGATTCGAAGCCCTGGCTGCGGTAGAGCGGGGCGCCGCGCAGCGTGGCGACCAGCAACGGCGTGCGGGTGCCGGCCAGTTGCAGCAGGCCGTCCATGAGGCGGCGCCCATGACCTCTACCCTGGTGGCTGTCGGCGACGATCACCAGGCCGATGGTGGCGTAGTCGCCCTGGGGTACGCAGAAGCCGGTGCCGAACACCCCCTGATCGTCTTCCAGCACCAGGCCTTCGCCGTTGTGGAAGAGGCACTGCCAGTCCTCCAGGCGATGGGGCCATTGCAGGGCCTGGGACAGGCGGTGGGCGGTGGCGAGGTCGGTTTCGCGCAGGGGTCTCAGGGTCGCGTGGGACACGGCAGGGCTCCGGTTCGGGTCTGGCTGATTCAGGCGCCAGCCTAGCAAGACCCGACGGCAGATTCGGTTGCCGGCGGGTAGGCGCATCAATGGGAGGCGCTGAAGGTCCGCAGCAGTTCGGCAAAAGATGGCGGCGTGCGCGCCTAGCATGGGGCCAAGCCCACAGCCCTAGCGGAGCGCGCCATGGCCTCGTTCGACCCCAGAGCAATAGCGGTTCGTTGTGCCCATTTCAGCGGCGGTCGTACCCGCGACGCCCGTGCCGAACTGGAGGTGTTCCGGCCTTCCGATGGTGGCTTCCAGAGCGGCCTGCCGTGCGCCTCGGCGGATCTGGTGGACGAGGTGGTGGAGGGCACCTGGCGCGCCTGGAAGGCCAGCGACTGGGCGACGCGCCCCCCACGGGAGCGTGCCCGGGTGATGCGGCGCTGGGCCGACCTGGTGGAAGCCGATGGCGAGGTACTCGGTCCTCTGGAAGCGGTGGGTTCGACCCGTCCGCTGCGTGAGGTGATGGCCTGGGACATTCCCTATGTCGCCGAGGGCATCCGCTTCTTCGCCGAATTCGCCGACAAGCACGGTGGCGAGGTGGCGGCCACCGCCACCAGCCACCTGGGCCTGCAGATCACCGAGCCCTATGGCGTGGTGGGCGCCATCGCCCCCTGGAATTTCCCCCTGAGCATGGCCGGCTGGAAGATGGCGCCGGCGCTCGCCGCCGGCAATGCGGTGGTGATCAAGCCTTCGGAGCTGACGCCCTTTTCCATCCTGCGCCTGGCCGAGCTGGCCGTGCTGGCGGGCCTGCCCGCCGGCATCCTCAGCGTGGTCCAGGGCGATGGCCGGGTGACCGGCGACGCCCTGTGCCGCCATCCGCGCATCGGCAAGATCACCTTTACCGGTTCCACCGGAACCGGGACCGCCATCATGACCGCCTGCGCCGAGAGCGGGCCCAAGCCGGTGACCCTGGAGCTGGGCGGCAAGAGTCCGCAACTGGTGTTCGCCGATGTCCCGGATCTGGCCCGCACCGCCCGCAGCGTGGCCGCTGCCATCACCGGCAACGCCGGCCAGGTGTGCGTCTCGGGCTCGCGGCTGCTGGTGCAGCGGGCAGCCCTGGAGCCGATACTGGACGGCATCCGCGCCGCCTTCGCCGAGCTGCGGCCCGGGCCGACCTGGTCGGCCGAGGCCACCCTGGCGCCGATCATTTCCCATCGCCAGGGCCAGCGCATCCAGGACATCGTCACCCGCAGCCGGGCGGCCGGGGCGGAGATCCTGCTCGGTGGCGCGCTGGAAGAGGGGCTGGGTGGCGCCTATTATCAGCCGACCTTGATCGCTGGCGTCGGCGCGGACAACCCCGCGGTGCGCGAAGAGATCTTCGGCCCGGTGCTCACCGTGCAGGTGTTCGACGACGAAGCCGAGGCCCTGGCGCTGGCCGACCATCCCACCTATGGCCTGGCGGCGGGCGTGCATACCGCCGATCTCGGTCGGGCACTGCGCCTGACGCGGGCCCTGGAAGCCGGCACCGTCTGGGTCAATCGCTACGGTCGCAGCCACGACTGGATCATCCCCACCGGCGGCTACAAGCGCTCCGGGATCGGCAAGGACCTGGGCCGCGCGGCCTTCGAGGCCAACCTGCGCAGCAAGAGCGTGCTGATCGACCTTGAGCACTCCTGAGGCTTCCGCAAACAATGCTGAGGGCTACCGGCAAAACGGCTTTTTCTGTCTTCCACGATGCCTGAAAGCGGACATTCATCAGGCCTGCCGATGCTGTAATGCTTGCCAGGGACGCCGCCCGCGCCCCAGCCTCCACTCACGACTTTCCGTCAAAGGACCCTTGCCATGACTGCCTTTCGGCCCAAGTACATCACCTTCGACTGCTACGGCACCCTGACCCGTTTCCGCATGTCCGACATGGCCCGCGAGATGTTCGCCGACCGCATTCCCGCCGAGGCGATGGACCAGTTCTGCAAGGACTTCAACGGCTATCGCTTCGACGAGGTGCTCGGTGCCTGGAAGCCCTATTCGGAGGTGCTGTACGCGGCGGTGGAGCGCACCTGCAAGCGCTGGGGCATTTCCTTCACCGACGCCGAGGCCAACGCCTACTACGAAGCGGTGCCGACCTGGGGCCCGCACCCGGACGTGACCGCCGGCCTGGCCAAGATCGCCGGCAAGATCCCCCTGGTGATCTATTCCAACGCCGCCGACGAGCAGATCATGGCCAACGTCGACAAGCTGGGCGTGCCCTTCCACCGGGTCTTCACCGCCGAGCAGGGCCAGGCCTACAAGCCGCGCCTGGCCGCCTTCGAATACATGCTCGACAACCTCGGCTGCGGCCCGGAAGACGTGCTGCACGTGTCCTCGAGCTTCCGCTACGACTTGATCCCGGCGGACTACATGAACATCAAGAACAAGGTGTTCGTGAATCGCGGCCACGAGCCGAGCACGCCGTTCTACCGCAACACCGAGATCAAGGACATCGGCGGCCTGGCCGCGGTGGTCGGTCTCGAATAACCCCCTGAGCTGCCGGAGCGCCCGCCCATGAGTCACGGCCCAGCATCGTCCGATTCCTACTGGCTCGCGACCGCGCCGGGTTTTACCGGCGCTACCCCCGGACCGGTGGCAGGCGAGGTGGACGTCGCCGTCATCGGCGGCGGCTTCACCGGGCTCTCCGCGGCCGTGGCGCTGCGCCAGCGGGGTGCCAGCGTGGCGGTGCTGGAGGCCGGCCGGGTGATCGGCGAGGCCTCCGGGCGCAACGGTGGCCACTGCAACACCGGTGTCGCCCAGGATTACGCGGTCCTGCACGCCAGCCTGGGCGCCGAGCGGGCCCGGGCCTTCTACCAGGCCTATGCCGATGCCGTGGCCAGCGTCGAGGCGGTGATCGCCGAGGAGGGCATCGCCTGCGACTTCCACAAGGCGGGCAAGCTCAAGCTGGCGGCCAAGCCGCAGCACTACGACGGCCTGGCCCGCACCTGCGAGCTGATCCGCACCGAAGTGGATGCGGAGGTGGAGCTGCTCGGCCCCGAGCAGGTGCGCACCGAGGTGGCCTCCGACGCTTTCCATGGTGGGCTGTTGCAGCGCAACGGCGCCCAGATGCACATGGGGCGCTTCGGCGTCGGGCTTGCGGAGGCGGCGGTGCGGCGCGGTGCCCAGGTCTACGAAGGGGCGGCGGTGAGCGATTTGCAGCGGCTGCCCGACGGCAGTTTTCGCGTGGTCAGTGCCCGCGGCGAATTGCGCGCCCGGCAGGTACTGGTGGCCACCGGCAACGCCCGCATCGGTCCCTTCCAATGGTTTCGCCGCCGCATCGCCTCGGTGGGCAGCTTCATCATCGCCACCGCGCCGCTGCCCAAGGCGCAACTGGACGCCCTGCTGCCCAACCGGCGTACCTATGTGACCAGCCGCATCATCGGCAACTATTTCCGCACCACCCCGGATCATCGCTTGATCTTCGGCGGCCGGGCGCGCTTCGCTCTGTCCGACCCGCGACAGGACGCCAAGAGCGGCGCCGTGCTGCGGGCTGCCCTCGGGCAGCTGTTTCCGACCCTGGCCCAGGCGCCCATCGATTATTGCTGGGGCGGCCTGGTGGACATGACCGCCGACCGCCTGCCGCGGGCCGGCGAGCGGGATGGACTGTTCTACGCCATGGGCTACAGCGGCCACGGCGTGCAGATGTCGGTACACATGGGCCGGGTGATGGCCGAGGTGCTGGAGGGCCGCAGCCAGGCCAATCCCTGGCGGATGCTCGACTGGCCGGCCATTCCCGGTCATTTCGGCAAACCCTGGTTCCTGCCGCTGGTGGGGTTGTATTACCGGGTGCAGGATCGGTTGCACTAGCGTGGCGATCACCGAGCCGCCAGCTCGCGTCCGTCTTCGACGGTGCGCGGGCTGGCGGCTTTTGCACGACTGGGCGCTGCGAGGTCTGGCCGCGGGCGGTTTCCCGCTTAGCAGAAACTGCCGTGTGCGGGCCGCTTGGCGAGCTGTCCCGCGCCGGCCCAGCCCTTGGCGAAGAGGTGTTTGCCACCGGCGAGACGCCGCCGGAGCGCGCCAAAGCCGGGCATCGGCGCGGCCCATGCGCCGCGGCGAAGCACACCGCAAAGAATGCTGAGCCGGTCGGGCAAAACGATCTTTTCTATCTCGCCGCAGGGGCAATACGACGGTAATCGGCGAGGGCCCGGTGCTGTAATGACTCAGGCCGCTGGATAGCGCGGCCACGAGGACAGCACCGCGCCCCCGGGGAGGGGGGTGCGGACTGGCGACAGAGCCCCCAACGAGCGAGCCGACATGACCGAGAAAAAGACTGGAAGTCCCCTGATAGGTGCTGCTGAGAGCGTTCGGGCCTTCGAAGCCCTGCACCGGGGCCTGTCGCGACGCGATGCGTTGCGCCTGCTGGGCGCCGCCGGGTTGCTGGCGACCGGGGTGGGCAGTCTGCTCGGCCGTGATGGCCGGGCCTTCGCCGCAGAAGATGCGGTCAGCGCCACGCCGCGCCGCGGTGGGCGGGTTCGCGCCGCCGCCGCGGGTTCGTCCACGGCCGATACCCTCGATCCGGCCAAGGGCTCTTTCTCGGGCGACTACGCCCGCCAGTACTTCTTCTACAACGGCCTGACCGTCTTCGACAGCCACCTCGAACCCCAGATGGCCCTGGCCACCAGCGTCGAGACCCAGGATGCCCTGATCTGGACGATCAAGCTGCGCCAGGGCGTGCAGTTCCACAATGGCAAGACCTTCGACAGCGCCGACGTGGTCTACTCGCTGCTGCGCCACAAGGACCCGGCGGTAGGCTCAAAGGTCAAGGCGCTGGCCGACCAGTTCGCCGAGGTCACCGCGGTGGCGCCTGACGAGGTGCGCATCCGCCTGGTCTCGCCGAACTCCGAGTTGCCGGCGGTGCTGGCGATCTCGCCATTCCTGATCATCGCCGATGGCACCAAAAATTTCTCCACCGCCAATGGCACCGGGCCCTTCAAGGTCAAGGAATTCAAGCCGGGCGTGCGCACCGTGGGTGTGCGCAACGAGAATTACTGGAAGTCCGGCAAACCCTATCTGGACGAGATCGAGCTGATCGGCATCGGCGACGAACCCTCGCGGGTCAATGCGCTGCTGGCCGGCGACGTCCAGCTCACCGTCTCGGTGGACCCGCGTTCCGCGGAGCGCCTGAAGCAGAGCGGCAAGCTCAAGATCGTGGCCAACACCTCGGGTGCCTATACCGACCTGATCATGCGCATCCCCAACCGGCCGTTCAACGACCCCAACGTGGTCGAGGGGATGAAGCTGCTGTTCGATCGCGAGCAGATCCTCAAGTCGGTGTTCCTCGGTTACGGCACCATCGGCAACGACCAGCCGATCATGCCGGGCTCGCCTTACTATGCGGCGGACCTGCCACAGCGGCCCTACGACCCGGACAAGGCCAAGTTCCTGTTCCAGAAGGCCGGTATCGCCGGGGCGCGGATGCCCCTGGTGACCTCCACCGCGGCCGACAACGCCAACGAGATGGCCCTGGTGCTGCAGCAGTCGGCGCGCCAGGCCGGGCTCAACCTGATGGTCAACCGCGTCAGTGCCGACGGCTACTGGGACAACCACTGGATGAAGGACCCGCTGGGCTTCGGCAACATCAATGCCCGACCCACCGCCAACATCCTGCTCTCGCAATTCTTCAAGTCCGATGCGCCCTGGAACGAGTCCGGCTGGAAGAACGAGCAATTCGACCAGTTGCTGGTGGCGTCCCGCGGCGAGACCGACCTGGCCAAGCGCAAGCAGATGTACGCCGACATGCAGCTGCTGATCCACCAGCACTGCGGCATCGGCCTGCCGATCTTCACCAGCTCCATCGATGCCCATTCGCCCAAGCTGGGCGGCTACGGGATCATTCCCATCGGCGGTTTCATGGGCTACATGTTCGCCGAACACGTCTGGCTGGAGGCCTGACCCGCCGTACCTGACGGTGGTCCCGGGCGGGTAGGTCCGGGACCGCCGTCGCATGCTTTCGCAGGAGGTGATCTTGGATCGTTCCGTCGTTCCCCTCATCGCCAGGCGCCTCGGTGGCGCATTGCTGACGCTGTTCATCGTCTCGCTGCTGGTGTTCTTCGTCTCGGCGCTGCTGCCGGGCGACGCCGCCCAGCAGGCGCTGGGCCAATTCGCGTTGCCCGAGCAGGTCGCCGCACTGCGCGCCCAGATGGGCCTGGACCAGCCGGCGCTGCTGCGCTACGTCCACTGGCTGGGCGGCCTGCTGCACGGCGATCTCGGCCAGTCCCTGGCCAGCCAGATGCCGATCAGCGCCTTGATCGGCGATCGCCTCGGAGGTTCCTTGATGCTGGCCGGGGTGACCGCCCTGGTGTCGGTGCCCCTGGCGCTCGGGCTGGGAATCGTCTCGGCGATGAACGCGGGTGGGTGGCTGGACCGGGCGCTGAATGTCTTCACCCTGGGCATCGTCGCGGTGCCGGAATTCCTGGTGGCGACCCTGGCGGTGCTGGTCTTCGCCGTGCACCTGCAATGGACCTCGGCGCTCACCTTCGCCCACGACATCGCCGGTCCCCTGGACTTCCTGCGCGCCTATGCGCTGCCGGTGGGCACCCTGTGCTGCGTGATCGTGGCGCAGATGGCGCGCATGACCCGCGCCGCCCTGGTCGACCAACTGCAGAGTCCCTATGTGGAAATGGCCCGGCTCAAGGGCGTGGGCCCGGTCCGCGTGGTGTTGCGCCACGCCTTGCCCAACGCCGTGGGTCCCATCGCCAATGCCATCGCCCTGAGTCTTTCCTACCTGATGGGTGGGGTGGTGATCGTCGAGACCATCTTCAACTATCCGGGCATTTCCCAGTTGATGGTGGACGGTGTCGCCAGCCGCGACCTGCCGCTGATCCAGGCCTGCGCCATGCTGTTCTGCTGCGCCTACCTGGTACTGATGACCCTGGCGGATCTCTGCGCCATCCTGTCCAACCCGAGGCTGAGAACGCTATGAGCCGACCCGTGACTTCCGTGCGTCCCGCAGCTGTCCTGCCGGTGGACGGCAAGACGCTCGACGCCCAGCTTTCTCCGCCCCGTGCCCGGCGCCGCGCCGGTCTTTCGCTGACCGGGCTCCTCGGCGGCAGCCTGGTAGCATTCTGGTTGTTCGTCGCGGTCTTCGGCACCTGGCTCGCGCCCTACGATCCGGGTGCCCTGGGTGATAGCGCCGTGCTCGCCGGCTACAGCCTCGCCCACCCCCTGGGAACCGACTACCTGGGGCGCGACGTGCTCAGCCGCATCCTCGACGGCGCCCGCTTCACCGTGGGCCTGGCGCTGGTGGCCGCGGTGCTGGCCTGCGCGGTGGGGACCGGCCTCGGTCTGCTGGCGGCACTCTCGAGGCGCTGGGTGGACGAGCCGTTGTCGCGCCTGATCGATGCGCTGATCTCCCTGCCGAGCAAGATGCTGGCCCTGGTGATGGTCTCCGCCTTCGGCTCCTCGGTACCCCTGCTGATCGTCATGGCGGTGGTGGGCTACGCCCCGGGCTGCTATCGCATCGCCCGCAGCCTGGCGATGAACCTCACCGAGTTGGAATACGTCCAGGTCGCCCGCACCCGCGGCGAGGGCCGGCTGTACATCGCCCTGCGGGAAATGCTGCCCAACATGCGCCTGCCGCTGCTCACCGACCTGGGCCTCAGGTTCGTCTACATCGTGCTGCTGCTCAGTGGCATGAGTTTCCTCGGCCTCGGGGTGCAGCCACCCAATGCCGACCTCGGCTCCCTGGTGCGGGAAAACATCGGCGGCCTGGCCGACGGCGCCCCGGCGGTGCTGATGCCGGCCCTGGCCATCGGCACCCTGACCGTGGGCGTCAACCTGCTCATCGACCGTTTCGGCGCCCGGCGCCGGGGAGGGCGCTGAGATGGAACCGCTGGTAGAGGTCAAGGACCTGCGCGTGGTCGCCCAGGGCGGAGACGGCGGCGAAACCCCCATCGTCAAGGATGTCGGCTTCAGCCTGGCCAAGGGCGAGGTGCTGGCGCTGATCGGCGAGTCCGGCTCGGGCAAGACAACCATCGCCCTGTCGCTGCTCGGCTATGCCAGAGCAGGGTGTCGGCTGGCTGGCGGTTCGATCCGCGTCGGTGACACCCAGGTGCTGGAGCTGGACGCCGCTGGCCTGCGCCGCCTGCGCGGTCACACCGTGGCCTATATCGCCCAGAGCGCGGCCGCGGCCTTCAACCCGTCGCGCCGGTTGCTGGAACAGATCATCGAAAGCGCCCTGATCCACGGCGTGCTGACCCGCCGCGAGGCCGAGGCGCGGGCGTTGCAGCTGTTCAAGGAACTGGCACTGCCGGACCCCGAACACATCGGCGAGCGCTATCCGCATCAGGTGTCCGGTGGCCAGCTGCAGCGGCTGATGGCCGCCATGGCGCTGATCACCGATCCAACCCTGGTGATCCTCGACGAACCCACCACGGCGCTGGACGTGACCACCCAGATCGAGGTACTGCGGGTGTTCAAGCAGGTGGTGCGCGAGCGCGGGGTGACCGCTATCTACGTGTCCCACGACCTGGCCGTGGTGGCCCAGATGGCCGACCGCATCCTGGTGCTCAACGGCGGCGAGGTGTACGAGAATCGCCGCACCGAGCGTCTGCTGGCGAGCGCCCGGCATCCCTACACCCGCAGCCTGCTGGCCGCGGCGCAGCCGGAGCCCCTGGCCGAGCGTGGCCTGCCGGTGGGCGAGACGCGTCCGCCAGTGCTGGAGGTCCGCGATCTGGTCGCCGGTTACGGGCCGATGGATGCCGAGGGGTTGCCACGCTACCGGGTGCTGGAAGGCATCGATCTGCGTATCGCACCGGGGCAGGCCCTGGGCGTGATCGGTGAGTCCGGCTCCGGCAAGTCGACCCTGGCGCGGGTGATCGCCGGCCTGCTGCCGCCGGCGCGGGGTAGTGTGCACCTGGGCGGCGAGCCCTTGCCCCCGGGCCTGGACGGACGGTCCCGCGAGCAGTTCCGCCAGGTGCAGCTGGTTTACCAGAACGCCGATACGGCGCTGAACCCGGCCCATAGCGTGGAGCGCATCCTCATGCGTCCACTGGAGACCTACCACGCCTTCGACAAGGCCACCCGCCAGCGCAAGGTCCGCGAATTGCTCGACCGGGTGCAGCTGCCGGCGAGCCTCGCCAATCGGCGGCCGGGCGAGCTTTCCGGCGGCCAGAAGCAGCGGGTCAACCTGGCCCGCGCCCTGGCGGCCGAGCCCGAGCTGATCCTCTGCGACGAGGTCACCTCGGCCCTGGATACCGTGGTCGGTGCGGCCATCCTCGATCTACTGGTGGAGCTGCGCCGCGAACTGGGCCTGGCCTACCTGTTCATCAGCCACGACATCTCCACCGTGCGCAGCCTGTGCGACGAGGTGCTGGTGCTCTATGCCGGCCAACCGGTCGAGTTGGGCACCCCGACGACGCTGCAGCAGCCACCGCTGCATCCCTACACCGAACTGCTCACGGCGTCCGTGCCCGCGCTGCGCCAGGGCTGGCTGGAAGAGCAGCCGATCCGCAGCGTGGCACCGCTGGCACCGGCGAGCCAGGCCAGCGGTCCGCTGTGCAGCTTCCTGCGGCGCTGCCCGGTCCGCATCGAAGGCCGCTGCGACCGCCTGCCGCCCCGCCCGCAAACCCTGGCGGGTGGCAATCGCATCCTTTGTCATCATGACGGCGAGACCCTGCAGCGCCTGCAGGGCGGGGCCGTGTTGCACACCCAAGGAGTTCGCGCATGACTACCCGCTTCCAGCGCCTCGGCGAGACCGGCCGGCCGCAGGTCAGCCTCACGGTGGACGGCCTGCCGGTCACGGCCCTGGCCGGCGATACCCTCATGGTCGCCTTGCTCACCAATGGTCCGGCGCTGCGCCGCTCCGAATTCGGCGACGACCGCCGCGCCGGCTTCTGCCTGATGGGCGCCTGCCAGGATTGCTGGGTCTGGACCGCCGCGGGCGAACGCCTGCGCGCCTGCGGGACCGAGGTCCGCGAGGGCCTGCAGATCCTCACCGAGCAACCGGAGGTCGCATGGAACCTGGCCTGAAGCAACCCCGCGTGGTCATCGTCGGCGCCGGCCCCGCTGGGGTGCGCTGCGCCGAGACGCTGCTGGCCGCCGGTCTCACCCCGGTGGTGATCGACGAGAATCGCCGCGACGGCGGCCAGATCTATCGCCGCCAGCCCGAGGGCTTCCAGCGCCCCTATGCCACTCTCTACGGCAGCGAGGCGGGCAAGGCGGAAGACCTGCACCGCACCTTCGATGGCCTGCGCGGACGCCTCGACTACCGGCCCGACACCCTGGCCTGGCATCTGCACGAGCGCACCCTCTATACCGTGCAGGGCAATCGCCAGCGCACCCTGGAGTACGATGCCCTGGTGCTCTGCACCGGCGCCGGTGACCGGCTGCTGCCGGTGCCGGGCTGGAACCTGGCCGGCACCTATACCCTCGGCGGCGCCCAGATCGCCCTCAAGGCCCAGGCGGTGTCCATCGGCCGCCGGGTGATCTTGCTCGGCAGCGGCCCCTTGCTCTACCTGGTCGCCAGCCAATACCAGCAGGCCGGGGCCACGGTGGCCGCGGTGCTCGATACCGCGCCGCTGCGCCTGCGCGCCCTGGCGACGCCCAAGTTGCTGGCCCGGCCCGGCGTAGCCTGGAAGGGCGTGCAACTCATGGCCTCGCTCAAGCGCGCCGGAGTGCCGCTGCATTGCGGCGTGACGCCACTGGAGATTCTCGGCGATGCCGAGCAGGGCGTGCGCGGCGTGGCCTTCGCCGATGCCCGCGGCTTGCGCCAGGAGGTGGTCGGCGACGCGGTGGGCCTGGGCTATCACCTGCGCCCCGAGACCCAATTGGCCGATCTCGCTCGTTGCGCCTTCGAATTCGAGCGCGCGACGGGGCAGTGGGTGCTGCAACTGGATGACGAGGGGCGGACCTCCACACCCGGCGTCTACGCCGCTGGTGACGGCGCTCGGGTGAGGGGGGCCGACGGTGCCGAACTGGCTGGCCGCCTGGCCGCCTGCGCGGTGCTGGCGGATCTGGGGCGCACGCCGCCCGTGGACGTCGCCGGGCGCTGCCGCGAAGCCCTGGCGGTGCAGGAGCGCTTTCGCCTGGGGCTGGCCGAGGCCTTTCCCTGGCCTGCCCGGCAGATGGCCAGCCTGCCGGATGCCGCGGTGGTCTGCCGCTGCGAGGACATCACCGCCGGTGAACTGCGCGCCGTGGTGCGCGAGAAGGGCGCCCGCGAAGCCAACAGAGCCAAGGCCTTCAGCCGGGTCGGCATGGGCCGCTGCCAGGGTCGCTATTGCGCCCAGGCCGGCGCCGAGATCATCGCCGCCGAATCCGGCGTGCCGGTGGAGGCCGTCGGCCGCCTGCGCGGCCAGGCACCGGTGCGGCCACTGCCGCTGGGTATCGTCGCCAGCGAAGAGGAGCTTTCGTCATGAACCAGACCACCAGTCACCGGGCAGACATCATCGTGGTCGGCGCCGGCATCATGGGCAGCGCCAGTGCCTTCTTCCTGCGTCGTCGCGGCCTTTCGGTGCTCTTGCTGGAGCGCGACCAGGTCGGTCGCTTCGCCAGTGGCACCAACTTCGGCAACGTACGACGGCAGGGGCGCTACCTGTGCCAGGTCCCCCTGGCCACCCGCTCCCGCGGCCTTTGGGGCCAGTTGCCGGAGCTCATCGGGGATGACCTGGAATTCGTCCAGCGTGGCCACCTTAGGGTCGTCTACGATCCGGCACGCATCGCCATGCTGCGCGAATACGCCCAGGCGCCGGAAGTCGCCCCCCTGGGACTGCAGATCCTCGAAAGCGATGCCCTGCACCAGAAGTTTCCCTACCTGAGCCGCGAGGTGGTAGCGGGCTCCTACGCGCCCTACGACGGCCACGCCAATCCGCGCCTGGCGGCACCGGCCTTCGCCCGCGCCGGGGTACGGGAGGGCGTGAACCTGCACGAAGGCGTGGAGATCACCCAGGTCGCCAAGCCGGACGGCGACTTCCTGGTGCAGGCGAGCGATGGCCGCCGGTTCCGGGCGCCCCGCCTGCTGATCACCGCCGGTGCCTGGGGCAGCCGGCTGTCAAGTCAATTCGGCGAACCGGTGCCCATCGAGACCCATGGCCCGCAGATGGGCGTGACCGAGCCCTTGCCCTATGTCTTCCGCGAAACGGTGGGGGTTTCCTCGCCGCGTATCGACGAGACCATCTACTTCCGCCAGATTCCGCGCGGCAACGTCATCTTCGGCGGCTGCTTCCGCACCCGACCGGACCTGGATACCCGTCTGGCCCGCGCCGAACCCCACGGGCTGCTCAACCAACTCGCCCAGCTGCGGCGCCTGGCGCCGGCCCTGGGACGGGTCAACGTGATCCGTACCTGGAGCGGGGTGGAGGGCTACATCGCCGACGACCTGCCGATCATGGGGCCGAGCAGCCAGGTGGACGGTCTCTACTACGCCTTCGGCTTCTGCGGCGCCGGCTTCCAGCTCGGCCCGGGCGTGGGTGACACCATGGCCGAGCTGATCGCCACCGGCCGTACCGAGACGCCGCTGGCGGCCTTAGACATCGGCCGCTTCGCGCAACCCCGCAGCGAGAGCCTCGCCGGATGAACAGCCAGGACCTGCTGCGCACCCTGATCGGCTTTCCCACCGTCTCCGCCGACTCCAACCTGGCGCTGATCCAGCATGTCCAGGGGCTGCTGGAAGCCGACGGCATCTCCTGCCGACTGGTGCTCGACGAGAGCGGGCGCAAGGCCAATCTCTTCGCCAGCGTCGGCCCGAGCGACGTACCCGGCGTGCTGCTCTCCGGCCACACCGACGTGGTGCCGGTGGAAGGCCAGGCCTGGACTCTGCCTCCCTTCGCGGGCACCTTGAAGGACGGGCGCATCTATGGGCGTGGCGCCTGCGACATGAAGGGCTTCGTCGCCTGCGCGGTGGTGGCCCTGCTGGCCGCCGCCCGGGGAGCGCCGCTCAAACGCCCGTTGCAACTGGCCTTGTCCCACGACGAAGAGATCGGCTGCGTCGGGGTCCGCCGCCTGCTGGACGTGCTGGAGCTGGCGCCGGTGCGCCCCTTCCTCTGCATCGTCGGCGAACCCACGGACCTGCAGGTCGCCCTCGGTCACAAGGGCAAGGCCGCGCTGCGCGCCCACTGCCATGGCCAGGAGGGCCATTCCTCACTGGCGCCGCTGCACGTCAATGCCATCCACCTGGCCAGCGACCTGGTCGGCGCCCTGCGCGCCAGCCAGCGGCACCTGGCGGAAGAGGGCGCGCACGACGCGGCCTACGATATTCCCTACACCACCCTGCATGTCGGGCGGATCGACGGCGGCAAGGCGCTGAACATAGTGCCCAACCGCTGCACCCTCGACTTCGAGATCCGCCACCTGCCGGCGGACGATCCCGCCAGCCTGGTCGCCGCGCTGCAGGAAACGGCGGACAGCCTGGTCAGGGAGGCACGGCGAACCTCAGCCAAGGCCGCCATCGAGATCGAGAGGGTCAACGCCTATCCAGGCCTGGACACGCACCCCAGTGTAGAAGCCGTGCGCTTTCTACAGACGCTGGTGGAGCCTGGTACCGCCCAGCTCAAGGTAGCCTTCGGCACCGAGGGCGGGCTCTTCGCCAATCGGCTGGATACGCCAGTGGTAGTCTGCGGCCCCGGCAGCATCGAGCAGGCGCACAAGCCGGACGAGTATGTCGAGCTGAGCCAGCTGGAGGCTTGTGATGCCTTGCTGGCACGGTTGCGGGTGGCGCTGAGCTGAGCCACCCCTACGGCTACCTAGTAGCCGCGCTGCCGGTCCACCAGGCCTGACAGCGGTTCGCCACGCTGGTGCCGCCGTATATTGTCCAGCAAAACCCCGAAGGCCGTTTCCGGAACGGTCATGGCGCCCACATGAGGCGTCAGCCAGATCCGCGGGTGCTGCCAGAAGGGATGGCCTGCCGCCGGCGGCTCCGGTTCCATCACGTCCAATACCGCCTGGCTCAGCTGACCGCCGTCCAGCGCCGCCAGTAGATCGGCTTCCACCAGTTGGGCGCCCCGACCCAGGTTGATCAGGCTGGCGCCGCGGGGTAGGGCGGCGAACAGGTGGGCGTCGAGGATGCCACGGGTTTCCCCGGTCAGCGGCAGCAGGCAGATGAGGATTTCGCAATCGGCCAGGAAGGCGGGCAACTGTTCGGCGCCGGCATGACAGTGCACGCCTGGCAGGTCATGGACCGAGCGCGACCAGCCCGAGAGCGCGAAGCCGAAGGTGGCGAGGCGCTCCAGCACCGCCTGGCCGATCTGGCCGAGGCCGAGCACGCCCACGCGCCGGCTCTGCGCCGTCACCAGGGCGTGCTCCTGCCAGCGCCGGGCGCCTTGCTGGTCGAGATAGCGCGGCAACTGGCGATGCAGCGCCAGCACCATGAGCGTCGCGTACTCCACCATGCCGGCGACGATACCAGGGTCGAGCATTCGCACCACCGGCAGCTCCGGCGGCAGTAGCCCCAGGTCGAACTGGTCGACGCCGGCCGAGGTGGCGAACAGTACCTCCAGATTGGGAAAGCGGCGGGCCAGGTCTTCCGGCGGCTGCCAGCAGGCCAGGTAACGGATCTCTTCCAGGTTGCCCACGTCCGGCCACTGGCGAAAGGCAATATCGGGCGCGCGTTCCTGGAACAGGCGTTGCCACGCCTGGCCGCGTTCGGGATCGGCCTTGTAGAGCAGCGTCATGGGGAGGTCTCCGGCAAAGCTCAAGGATGGCGCAAAGGGGCGGTAGTTTGTCCCGAAATCCCAGGCACCGCCGCCATGATCGGTGGTGCGGTGGATACTGCGCCGCAGCGCTGAAAAACGGCAGCTTCTGTGTTGCCTCGCGGCAGAAACGCCATAACCCAGGCGGCTTGGCGGTCGATACTGGCCTCGTCCGCGGCACTCTCGCCGCGCCTCTAGACGTGAGGATTCGCCATGCCCTTGCTGCACTACTGCCAGCCGCCCGGTGATCGCCAGCTACCGCGGGCGCTCCAGCCCCTGCACGATGATCCCCTGAGCGCCGGCCGGGCACCGCACCTGCACGATGGCCGCCTGGGCTATGTCATGGGCAGCGCAGTCAGCCACTCGGCTGACTGTGAGCTGGACGACTATCCCTGGGTGGAGGTCAGCATCATCGAAGCTGGGGAGTTGCAGCTCGAATGGACCGGTGGTGCCTTGCAGCTCAAGGCTGGCGATGCCTTCGTCCTGCCACGTGGCCTGAGCTGCCGCTGGCACCACAGCGGCGAGCTGCGGCGCCTGTTCATGGCCTTTCCCGGCCGCGCCAGCGAAGGCCCCATGCCCCAGGTGCCGCTGCTGCTGGATCCAGCCGCCGTCCGCGAACCTTCGCCGCCGCCAGCGGCCAGCGTCCTGCTCAGCCCGGAACCGACGGCCACTGGTTGCGACCTGTTCGAAAGTGGCGGCGGCGCCCTGCGGGTGGGGATGTGGGAATGCACGGCGTATACGCGCAAGGCGGTGAGCAATCCCCACTGCGAGCTGATGCTGCTCTATACCGGCGCCGTGACCCTGACGGTCGAGGGTGACGCGTCCTGCCAGGTCAACGCGGGCGAGGCGGTGCTGGTGCCCGCGGATACACCCATGGCGTGGGATAGCCGGGAGACGGTGCGCAAGCTCTATTGCATCCTGCGCTAGTGTGGTGTTTCAGAAAAAGGCAGAAAAAGCGCCGCCGGAAGTGTGTAGATGACTTCTTAAACACCACACTAGGTTTTGCACGAAAAGCCGGTGCGGGTAGAGTTGCCGCCATGATTGGCTAGAGGTCCGTATGGACAAGCGTTAAGAGCGCTTCGACGCATCCTGGGAATTGATCAAGGATCTGGCTGCTCATCGAGCGGATGTTCGGCTGAATGAAGGAAAGTCACAAGATCGACAAGCGTTACGAAAAACTGGCATAAATTTTTGTTGCGATGATGAACTTTGCTTGCACACTGCGCTGTCTACGGCAGGCTGTATTTTAATAGAGCCTAGCCTTTCAAAAGGGGCTGTCCATGCAACCACAACGCAATACCTATTTTAAATCCTCAAAGGGCCAGATGCTCGCCATTTTCATCATGAATGCCGTACTGCTCGAACGCCTATCCCGCCTGGCCAATCGGAGCATGGCCCCGATACGATCAATTTTGTTAGTTGGAAAGACGACTATGCGATTCTTTCCGGTGCCGCGACACCTAATCAAGTACAGTGTAATGCAGACATTCGTTGCTACAGTGACGATTGGCTTCGCCGTACCCGCGTTCTCCCAGGCGTTGCAATGCGATCATCCGCTGCCTGCCCAGCCGGCTGTGGACACTCCCGCCTCACCTGTGCATATGCAGTCCTTCGGTCTACGCCAGACGCGTGACGCCTTCACCGTCGATACTGGTGGCGGCCTCGTTTTCACGGTGCGGCGTCAAGCGCCAGATGGCTCGGGAAAGGGCGTTGGCAACATTGTCTCACTCGTCTATCGGGGCGTCGAATATCAGGATTCTCAAAAAGGCAGCCAGATCAATTCAGGCTATTCCGGCCTATATGATGATCAGTCCTCGGTGACTGTTGACGCCGCACAGGTTGATGATGATCACATCAAGGTGACCGTAAGGGCAGGTGCGCTCACCCAATATTACCTGGCTCATCGAGGGAAGGCTGCTATCGTCATGGCGACCGTCTTCTCCAAGGAGCCGAAACTAGGGTTGGTGCGTTTCATAGCGCGACTCCGTCGTGACGTCTTGCCCGAAGGGCCGCCGTGCAGCGACCTCAACGGAACAAATCGCACAGTCGAGGCGCACGATGTGTTTGGCTTGCCGGATGGTGAAACGCGTTCAAAACACTACTCGAACATACGCTTGCAGGACTGGCGCTATTTCGGTGCAAAGGGGTCGTACGGCGCGGTATGGATGGTACGCGACGGGCAGGAGGGAGGATCAGGTGGTCCTTTTTACCGCAGCCTGCTCGACCAAGGCACTGTGCAAGACCAAGAACTGACTTACATCGTCAATTACGGTGAGGTTCAGACAGAGCCGTTCCGAACAAACATTCCTGCAAGCTACGCACTGGTATTCACGGATGGGGCGGCGCCAGCACCGCTCGATACGACGTGGCTCGAGCGAATGGCGATATCAGGCTGGGTCGGTCCTGAAGACCGTGGGGGAGTGATCGGTGCCGGTTTAAATGGCATGGATTCCGGTTATCCTTATACGATTGGTTTCGCAAATGCTGCTGCGCAATACTGGACGAATTCACAAGGCGGGAGTGGTCGTTTCGAGAGCCTCTCAATGCTGCCTGGAACTTATCGCATAACTGTCTATAAAGGGGAACTCGCGGTAGCGGAGCGGGAGGTCACGGTGAAACGTGGCGGCATTACCCGCTTGGACGCGATACCAATTGTAAATGATCCAGCGCGTACTCCTGCGATCTGGAGGATCGGACATTGGGATGGCATGCCAACCGGGCTGTTGAACGCGGACAAAGTGACGATCATGCATCCGTCTGACCGGCGCATGGCACCATGGCAGATTGCAGAATTTACTATCGGGCGCTCTGCTGACGCGACCTTTCCCGCATATCAGTGGGCTGACGTCAACAGTCCCATCCGCATCCACTTCCGGCTTTCGCCGCATGAGTTATCGGCGATGACGTTACGTGTTGGTATTACCATCGCCTATGCAGGCGGACGTCCCGCAGTCTCCGTCAATAAATGGGCCGCCCCCAACCAACCGCCTTCAGTACAGCCCAGTAGTCGCAGCCTGACGGTGGGTTCCTACCGCGGCAACAACACGATCTTTAGTTTCCCAATCCCCATCTCGGCACTGCAGGCGGGTGATAATGTAATCGATCTCTCAGTCATTAGCGGTAAGAAGGGAAGCGGCTTCCTTAGCGCCGGCATCAGCTATGATGCCATCGATCTGGTTGCCACTCCGGCGCACTAAACATGATCGCTAGCCATACCGATAACGGTAAGTTCAGGTTGAAGCGGTGTGGTATTTCAGACGTAAAGTTCATATGTCCATGATCTGGTCTTGTGGAGGTGCTGCTTACGAACCTAGGAGCCAGACCTGAGAGCAGGCCGCCCGCTGCTCCCGTCGTGCCGCTCAGGTAATGACAAGAAACTCATGAGCGTTGCTTAGGAAACACCACACTAGGTTCTATACGAAAAGTGCCTGCGCATCGGCGATGCTTCGTTGAAAAAGGCGTCGCCTGACCTTCGCTCAACGACTTTTCGTACAGGATCCAAGAGGGCGCTCCGGCAGCCAGGCGCTGGCGGAGCGTCGAGGCGAGGGTGGTCAGCCCGCCTTGATCAGGCTGCGCAACGGCAGGGCGTTCTTCACCACCGGTGACTTGATGACGATGTAGCTGAAGTACTTCTCGATACCCACGTTGCGGTCGAGGATGGATTCCATCAGCTCCTGGTAGTGGCCGATGCTGCTGCACATGAAGCGCAGCAGGTAGTCGTAGCCGCCGCTGATGAGGTGGCATTCGAGGATCTCGTCCACCCCGCGGATGAAGGATTCGAACTTCACGAAGTCGGCGCGCTTATGGTCGGCGAGGGTGACCTCGGTGAAGACCGTCACCGAGTTGGCGATCTTGGCCAGGTTGACGTGGGCCTCGTAGCCGCTGATGTAGCCGGCCGCCTCCAGGCGCTTGACCCGCTGCAGGCAGGGGCTGGGCGAGAGGCCCACGGCTTCGGCCAGGCTGACATTGGTCATCCGCCCATCCTTCTGCAGTTGCACCAGGATGTTGATGTCGATGCGGTCCAGTTTCGTTGCGGCGTCCATCGTCGTTCCTCGCAGTCGTGAACGGCAGGCTCAGGCACGCAGGGCGGTCTGGTGGGCATGCACCAGATCGGCGAGACTCGCGTACTCGCACCGCGTGCCATCCAGGGCCTGCCGCGAAAGGTTCCAGGGCCGCGAACGGTCGCGGCGCAGGGTACACAGCGGAAAATCCACCAAGGGGTTCCAGGGGTCGTCCGGTTCGCTGCCGCGTACCGGCAGCAGATCCTCACGCGCCAAGCCCAGCGCTTCCAGGGTGTCATCCAGCGCCAGGCGCAGATCGCCACCCCGGTTGGGCACCACAGCGGCGAAAACGTCGGGTAAGCGCGCCGTGACCGCTGCCGCTTCGCCGTCATCGGGCGAGGCCAGCAGCACCAACCGATAGAACTTGCTTAGGTACTGCAGGGCGCCGGGTGCATCCTCGAACACCGGCCAGCACGACGTGGCGTTCCCAAAAGCCACGCTGGCATCCAGATCGGCATCCTGCTGCAACTCTTGCGCCAGGCGTTGGTGGATGCGCAGGTGCAGGCTGATCTGGCTGGCGCCCGGAGTCGCCTGGCGCAGTTCGCGGGCCAGGCGGTGATAGCTGCCGAGCAGCCAATCGGGATGGGTGCTCAGCCCCGCCTGCGCCACAAGAGGGCGCAGGGCTTCGAGGATGCCTCCTTCGCGGTCGATCAGGGTGCCGTAGCAGGAAAAGCCTATGGCCTGGTAACGGGTGATTCTCATGGTTGGTTTCCCCTTGGCGCCGCTCTGATGGTGCCGGGCGGCGTTACGTTCAACCTCAAAAGCCATTCACGATCTGCTGCGCGTCGGCCAACTGCGTTGAAAATGCCCTGGATCGCCAGCCCGGTCGAAATGCTCATTTACCGCCTGTTAAACTGCGCTTTCTCAGGCAGTTTTGTCTGTTTGGCGCTAGCTCGCCAAATCGTGAAGGCCTTCTCAGGCACCGGCCTGGGCGAGGGCTTGGCCGAACATCTGCAAGGCTTCGGCCAGTTGGGCGTCGGTGGTGACCAGGGGCGCCAGGAAGCGGATGACGTTGCGCTCCACACCGCACTTGATCACCAGCAAGCCGGCCTGGCGAGCGCCCTCGATGACCTGCTGGGCCAGGGTGGCGTCCGGGCTGTGCCCATCCGCGCCGACCATCTCCACCGCCAGCATGAAGCCGCGGCCGCGGACCTCGCCGATGCGTGGATGCCGCCGCTGCAGCTCGAGCAGGCCGCTGCGCAGCTGCTCGCCGAGGGCGACCCCACGGGCGACCAGGTCTTCTTCTGCGAAGATATCGAGCACCGCCAGGGCCGCGGCGCAGGCCAGGGCGTTGCCGCCGTAGGTGCCGCCGAGACCGCCGGGCAGGGGGGCGTCCATGATGGCGGCGCGACCGACTACCCCGGAGAGCGGCAGGCCACCGGCCAGACTCTTGGCCACCGTCACCAGGTCGGGCTGGACGCCGGTCTGCTGGAAGGCGAAGAGGCTGCCGGTGCGGCCGAAGCCGGTCTGGATCTCGTCGGCGATGAGTACGATGCCGTGCTGGTCACAGAGGGCGCGTAGCGCCTGGAGGAACTCCACGGGCGCGGGGCGGAAGCCGCCATCGCCCTGCACCGGCTCGATCAGGAGGGCGGCCACCTGGTCGGGAGCGACCTGGGTGGCGAACACCTCGCGCAGCCCGGCCAGGGCTTGCTGGGTGTCGACCCCGCGGAAGGCGTCGGGGTAGGGCGCGTGGTAGATGTCACCTGGGAAAGGGCCGAAGTTCTGCTTGTAGGGCTGGGCGAAGCCGGTCAGGGTCACGCCCAACAGGGTGCGGCCATGGAAACCGCCACGAAAGGCGATCACACCCGGTCGCCTGGTGTGGGCGCGGGCGATCTTGATGGCATTTTCCACGGCTTCGGCGCCCGAGGTCAGCAGCAGCGTCTTGTAGGCTTCGCCGTTGCCGATCAGGGTGTTGAGCCGGCTGGCGAGTTCCAGGTAGGGCTCGTAGGCCATCACCTGGAAGCTGGCGTGGGAGATCTCCCCCACCTGGCGGCGCACGGCCGCCACCACCCGTGGGTGGTTGTGACCGACGTTGAGCACACCGATGCCGCCGACGAAGTCGAGGTAGCGGCGCCCGTCCACGTCCCAGACTTCGCTGCCCTGGGCACGGGCCACCACGACGGGATGGGCGGTGATGATGCCGCGAGGAACGCTCTGTTCGCGATCACCCAACAGGCGGTCGGTGGCTTTGGCAGCGGAATTCATGCAGGGATCTCCTGGCAGGGGCGAGGGTTCCAGCCTACGCAGGCCGCGGGGTCGGTAACGCTGAAGTTGCCGGCCCCGGCATCGCGATCGGCTGTTTTGCTCGGGGGCGGCGGCATTTTCGGTTGCCGGCCAGCCCTGGGTTTCAGCCCAGCCCGCCCAGGTGCCAGGCCTTGACCTCCAGGTACTCGTCCAGCCCCAGGTGCGAGCCCTCGCGGCCCAGGCCGGATTGCTTCACGCCGCCGAAGGGCGCGACCTCCATCGACAGGATGCCGGTATTGAGCGCCACCATGCCGAACTCCAGCTGTTCGCCCACCCGCCAGGCACGGCGCAGGTCCTGGGTGTAGTAGTAGGCGCCCAGGCCATAGGGCGTGGCGTTGGCCAGCGCCAGCGCCTCGGCTTCGTCGCGGAAGCGGAACAGCGGCGCGACCGGGCCGAAGGTTTCCTCACGGGCCAGCAGCATGTCCGCGCTGGCGCCGGTGAGTACCGTGGGGACGACGAACTGGTCGCGGCCGCTGGGCAGGCCGCCGAACAAGACCGTGGCGCCCTGGGTGAGGGCGTCGTCGACATGGCGGGCGACCTTGTCCACCGCCTGGCGATTGATCAGCGGGCCGAGGGTGACGCCGGCCTCCAGGCCGTTGCCCACCTTGAATTTGGCGACCTCGGCGGCCAGGCGCTCGGCGAAGCGGTCATGGATGCCGTCCTGCACCAGGATACGGTTGGCGCAGACGCAGGTCTGGCCGGCGTTGCGGAATTTGCTCTGCAGCACCCCGGCGATGGCCAGGTCCAGGTCGGCGTCGTCGAAGACGATGAAGGGGGCATTGCCGCCCAGCTCCATGCTGGTGCGCTTCACGGTGGCGGCGCACTGCGCCAGCAGCAGCTGGCCGATGCGGGTGGAGCCGGTGAAGGACAGCTTGCGCACCGCCGGATTGCCGGTCAGCTCGCCGCCGATGCCCATGGGCATCCCCGTGAGGACGTTGAATACCCCGGGCGGAAAGCCGGCGCGGTCGGCCAGTTCGGCCAGGGCCAGGGCCGAGAGCGGGGTGAGGTCCGAGGGCTTGACCACCACCGGGCAGCCGGCGGCCAGGGCCGGGGCGGCCTTGCGGGTGATCATGGCATTGGGGAAGTTCCAGGGGGTGATGGCGGCGGCGACACCCACTGGCTGACGCAGCACCAGCACCCGACGATCCCGCGCGGGGGCCGGCAGGACCTCGCCATAGCTGCGCCGGGCTTCTTCGGCGAACCATTTGACGAAGCTGGCGCCGTAGGCGATCTCGCCCCGGGCCTCGGCCAGGGGCTTGCCCTGTTCCAGGGTCATCAGCAGGGTCAGGTCCTCCTGGTGTTCCAGCATCAGCGCGTGCCAGCGCTCCAGCAAGGCTGCGCGCTCGGCTGCCGGCCGCTCGCGCCAGGCCGGCCAGGCCGCTTCCGCCGCGGCGATGGCGCGGGCGGTTTCCGCAGCCTCCAGGGCGGCTACCTGGGCGATGGTCTCGCCGGTGGCGGGGTTGTCCACGGCGAAGGTGGCGCCGCTGTCGGCGGCTATCCAGTGGCCGTCGACATAGGCGGATGCTTTGAATAGGCGGGGGTCCCGCAGATCGAGGTGCAGCGGCATGGTGGCGTTCCCAGTGGCAGGTCAGGCCCTGAGTCTAGGGAGCGGTGGCGGTGGCGAATGCCGAAATCGACCGCTGCGAGCCGGCGCCGGACGCGTTCGCGGCGCTGTTGCCGCAGTTCGTGCGGTGGTCTCCTGGTCCGCCGCTACTGATCGTCCAGCCCCTTCACCGCCAGGTCGAGGAAGTTGGCCAGGGCCTGGAGGCGGGCACTGCGCTGCTTGCGGGCAGGGACCAAGAGGGTGATGGGGGCGCTGTCGAAACGCCACGCCGGCAGCAACCGGACCAGGGCGCCGCGCGCGATGGCATCGGCGACGTCCCACTGGGAACGCAGCACGATACCCAGGCCCTGTTCGGCCCAGCGGCGGGCCACGCTGCCATCGTTGGTGAGCAGCGCCGGTTCGATGCGCAGCGTCTGGCGCTGCTGGTCGTTGCGCAGTTGCCAGAGGGTCACGTCCTCGTCGTTCTCGCGGATGCAGATGCAGCGGTGGCGCAGCAGCGCCCTGGGCTCCTGCGGCAGGCCGTGCTGGTCCAGGTAGGTCGGACTGGCGCAGAGCCAGCGTTCGTTGTGGGCCAGGGTCTTGGCGATCCAGGAGCTGTCGTCGATGGCGCCGATATGGATGACCGCATCGCTGTCGTGCCGGTCGGGCCAGGGGGTCTCGCGCAGGTCCAGTTGCAGGCGCAGCTGCGGATGCAACACGGCGAAGCGCGCCAGCAGCGGGGCGATGCGCTGGCGGCCGTAGCCGAAGGGCGCGGCGAGGCGCAGGGTGCCTACCAACTGATGATTCTGGCGGGCGAAGGTGTCGGGCAAGGCCTCGAGGCGGTCGAGCAGTTCGCTGCATTGCTGGGCGAAACGCTCGCCATCGGTGGTCAGGCTCAGTCGTCGGGCATCGCGATTGGCCAGGGCCACCCCCAGCCGTGCCTCCAGCTTGCGCAGGCGGGTGGAGAGCGCGGGCGGCGAGACGTTGAGGGCGCGCGCCGCCGCGCTGAGGGATTCACAGCGGGCCAGGAGCACCATCAGGCGCAGGTCTTCGATGGCGATCATTAATCTTGGCTAAAGGAATGGATCAGCAGGATTGAACCACAGGTTCACGATGGGCGACTACAGTCCGCCCATCGCCCACCGGTCGAGTCCTTGCCATGACCCTCTCCCTGCTCACCCTCGATACCCCTGCCGCGCTCATCGACGAGTCACGGATGACGCGCAACATCCACCTCATGCAGGCGCGCATGGACGCCCTCGGCGTCCGCCTGCGGCCCCATGTGAAGACCAGCAAGAGCGAGGCGGTCATCCGCCGGCAACTGGCGGCAGGTGCCCAAGGCGTGACCGTTTCCACCCTCCAGGAAGCCGAGGCCTGTTTCGCCCTGGGCATCACCGACGTGCTCTACGCCGTGACCATCGCCCCGGCGCGGCTGGAACGGGTCAGCGCGTTACGGCGGCAGGGTTGCCGGATAGGCATCCTGACCGACAGCCTGGCCGGGGCCCAGGCCATCGTCGCGGCCGGACAGCGCTACGACGAAGCCTTCGAGGTCTGGCTGGAGATCGACTGCGATGGACATCGCGCGGGCCTGCCGCCGGACGATCCCCGGCTGGTGCAGATCGCCGAGCTGCTGAGCGCGGGCGGCATGCGCCTGGCGGGGGTGCTCACCCATGCCGGCTCCAGCTATGAGCTGGACGACCCCCGGGCGCTGCAGGCCCTGGCCGAGCGGGAGCGCGCCTGTTGCGTGGCGGCGGCCGAGCGGCTGCGTGCCCAGGGGCTGGCCTGTCCGCAGGTGAGTATCGGCTCGACGCCCACGGCGCTGTCGGCTCTGGATCTGGCCGGGGTTACCGAGGTCCGCGCCGGGGTCTACGTCTTCCAGGACCTGGTGATGCACAACGTCGGCATCTGCCAGGCCGAGGACCTGGCGCTGAGCGTCCTGACCACGGTGATCGGCCATCAGGTGGAGAAAGGCTGGGTGTTGGTGGACGCCGGCTGGATGGCCCTGAGTCGCGACCGGGGCACCCAACGGCAGCGGCGTGACTTCGGCTATGGCCAGGTCTGCACCCTGGACGGCCGCTGGCTCGACGGCGCCCTGCTGACCGGTGCCAACCAGGAGCATGGCATCGTCAGCTTCGCCGGGGGCGACCCGACCGACCTGGAGCGACGCTTCCCGGTGGGCAGTCGCCTGCGCATCCTGCCCAACCATGCCTGCGCCACCGGCGCCCAGTTCGAGCGTTATCACGCCGTGGATGCCAGCGGCGCGGTCACCCCCTGGAGTCGTCTGCATGGCCGCTGAAGCGCGCTTCATCCAGACAGCGGCCGCGGCGCCACCGGGCGGCCACTATTCCCAGGCGGTGGTCTACCAGGGGTTGCTCCACGTATCCGGGCAACTGCCGGTGCGACCCGACGGCAGCCATGCGGTCGCGGCGAGTTTCGCGGAGCAGGCCCAGATCACCCTGGACAACCTCTGCGCCATCCTGGCCGCAGCGGGGCGGGGGCCGCAGGATCTGCTCAAGGTGACCGTCTATGTCGTCGGCATCGAGCACTGGCCGACGTTCGACCACCTCTATGCCGGGTACCTGGGCGAACACCGACCGGCGCGGGCGGTGGTGCCGGTACCGCAGTTGCACCATGGTTATCTCGTCGAGATCGAGGCGCTGGCGCGCGCCGACTGATCGCCCGTCACTACCTGGGAGCTACCCTCATGCTGCTGGACCCTTCGTTGCACCCCTTGATCGATCGCCAAGTGACCCGCTGCTGCTATCTCGCCGGCCGCTGGGTGCCGGTGCCTGGCGCTGCCCGGGCCACGGTGACGGATCCCGCGACCGAACGGCCGCTCGCCGAGGTGGCCCTAGGCGGCGCCGCGGAAGTCGACCAGGCCGTGCAGGCCGCCCGCAGCGCCTTCGACGCCTGGTCCGGGCGGACGCCCGCCGCTCGCGCCCAACTGCTGGAGCGCCTGCAGACCCTGCTGGCACAGCGTGCCGACCCCTTCGCCCAGGTGATTTCCCGGGAGATGGGCGCGCCCCTCGCCGCGGCCCGGGCGCTGCAGGTGCCCCTGGCCCTGGAGCACCTGCGCGTGGCGCGCGAGGTGCTGGGTGACTACGCCTTCGAGCGCGCCGAGGGGGCCTTGCGCATCAGGCGTGAGGCCATCGGCGTCTGCGCCCTCATCACGCCCTGGAACTGGCCGCTGTACCAGATCACCGCCAAGGTCGCGCCGGCGCTGGCCGCCGGCTGCACGGTGGTGCTGAAACCGAGCGAGCTGGCCCCGCTGAGCGCGCTGCTGTTCGCCCAGGCGGTCCATGACGCGGGGATACCGGCGGGGGTGTTCAACCTGGTCAACGGCGACGGCCCCACGGTCGGCGCAGCGCTGGCCGGGCATCCCGACGTCGACATGATTTCCATCACCGGTTCCAATCGCGCCGGGGTCCAGGTGGCCCAGGCCGCCGCCGGTACGGTCAAGCGCGTGACCCAGGAACTGGGCGGCAAGTCGCCCAACCTGCTGCTGCCCGATGCCGACCTGCCAGAGGCGGTGGCCAAGGGCGTGCTGGCGGCCTTCCGCAACAGCGGCCAATCCTGCAGCGCGCCGACGCGGATGCTGGTGCCTCAGGCGCAGCTGGCCGAGGCAGAGCGCCTGGCGGCGGCCACCGTGGCCAGTCTCGTGGTCGGTGATCCCCAGGCGCCCGCGACGACCCATGGCCCCCTGGCCAATGGCGCTCAGTTCGCCCGGGTGCAGGAGCTGATCGAGAGCGGCCTGGCGGAGGGCGCCCGGCTGGTCTGCGGCGGACCGGGGCGCCCGGGCGGTTGCACCACCGGTTTCTATGCGCGCCCCACGGTATTTTCGGCGGTTACCTCCGGGATGCGCATCGCCCAGGAGGAGATCTTCGGGCCGGTGCTTTGCCTGCTGCCCTACAGCTCGCTAGACCAGGCCATCGCCATCGCCAACGACAGCCGCTACGGCCTCAGCGCCCACGTCCAGGGCCGCGACCCCGAGCGGGTCGCCGCGGTGGCGGCCCGTCTGCGCGCCGGGCAGGTCCATCTCAACTATCCGGCCTGGAACCCCTGGGCACCCTTCGGCGGCTACAAGGGCTCCGGCAACGGGCGCGAATATGGCGTCCACGGTCTGGAGGAATACCTGGAGACCAAGGCGGTCCTCGGCCACTGAGGGTGTCAGGCGAACAGCGGATTGTCCCTGAGCGCCGCTACCGCCAGGTCGATGAAGGCCCTTACCTTGGCCGGCGCCTGGCGGCCTTCGGGGTAGATGAGGTGAATCGGCAGCGGCGCCTCCTCGTGCTCGGCGAGGACGATCTGCAGCGCGCCTTCGGCCAGGGCCGGCGCGATCTGGTAGTGCAGGACCCGGGTGAGGCCGTGACCGGCCCTGGCCGCGCCGATGGCAGCCGCGTTGGTGTTGCAGTGCAGCAGCGGATCGACGCTCACCCGTTGGCCGCCGGCGAAGCGCCATTCCGGTGATGACCAGGCGCTGTGGGACACCAGGATGCGGTGCTCGCGCAGCGCGGCAGGGGTACCGGGCACCCCATGCGCCTGCAGATAGGCGGGGGCGGCGCAGACTACCCGGCGCACGCTACCCACTTGGATGGCGGTGAAGCCCGAATCGGGCAGATGACCGATGCGCAAGGCGACGTCCATGCCTTCCTCGACGATGTTCACCGGCCGGTCGACGAAGAAGGTGCGGGCGCGCATCTGCGGATAGCGTTCCAGATAGTCCAGCACCAGCGGCAGCACGTGCAGTTGCCCGAACAGCAGCGGGGCGGTGATGGCCAGGGTGCCGACCGGCTTGGCGTAGTGACCGGCCGCGGCCAGCTCGGCTTCGCCGATATCGGCGAGGATGCGCCGGCAATCCTGCAGGTAGCGGGCGCCGGCTTCGGTGGGCCTGACCGAACGAGTGGTGCGCACCAGCAGGCGCGCGCCAACCAGTTCCTCCAGCGCGGCCACCAGGCGGGTCACCGCCGGCGCGCTCAGGTGCAGCTCCCGGGCGGTACGGGCGAAACTCTCGGTTTCCGCCACCTTCACGAACACGCGCATCGCCTGCCAACGATCCATCTGCCTCGCCGTCCTGTCCTGTCGACCAGGCTCCATGGTAGTCAACTTCCGGCTGCCTGGATCACAGATCGAGCTCCAGACGGTCGGTGCCAGCCGCCGGCACCGCGCAGCACAGCAGCGCCTCTTCGGCTGTGACCCGCGCCGCCGGTTCCCACGCATAGGTGACGGCACCGCCGAGCAGTCGCGTCCGGCAGCTGCCGCAATGGCCCTCGCGGCAGCTGAAGGCAGGGTCGAGGCCACGGGCTTCGGCCAGTTCCAGCAGCGAGCCCGTCGCGGGCGTCCAGCGCGCTTCCTTGAGCGAGGCGGTGAAGACCACCGGCACGCTGTCCGTGGCCACGGCCGGACGCTCGGGCGCCACCGCTCCCGGAGGGAGACTGCGGCGCAGCGCCGCCGGGCCGAAGGCTTCGGCATGGATGCGCGCGTCCTCGATGCCGTAGCCGCGCAGGCCGTCGTAGAGTGCCTGGGCGAAGGCCGCCGGGCCGCAGAGGTAGAAGGCGTGATCGCCGAAGGGCAGGAAGCGGCCCAGCACGCCCACGTCGATCCGCCCGGCCACCTCGTAGTCGGTATCCGCCATGGCCCCGCGGGTATCGCTCAGCGCCCGCACCAGGCGCACCGAGCCCCCGGCGGCGGCTACCAATTCGGCCAGCTCCGCCTCGAAGGCGCGCTCGGTCTTCGAACGGGCGCCGTAGAAGAGGGTGATCCGGCGCTGGCGCTGGGTCCGGCGTCCTTCGTGGACCAGGTGCCTGAGCATCGCCAGCAGCGGGGTGATACCGATGCCCGCAGCCAGCAGTACCAGGGACCGGTCGGCTGGCGCCGCCAGGGTGAAGTCCCCCGCCGGCGGGCGCGTGTCGAGCAGATCGCCTTCGCGCAGCTGGTCATGCAGCCAGGTGGACACCAGACCCTCGCGCTTGACGCTGATGCGGTAGTGTCCATCGGCCGGCGCGCTGGAGAGGCTGTAGCTGCGCAACGCCGGGGCCTCGCCGGCGGCCGGGATGAGGCGTACCGGCAGGAACTGGCCGGCCTGGGCGGGTGGCAAGGCGGTGCCGTCCGCCGCGCCGAGGTGGAAGGAGCGGATGGTGGCGCTCTCCTCGACGACGCGGATGACGCGCAAGGGACGCCAGCGGTTGCCGAGTTCCCGGCTCAGCAGACGCTCGCGCGCCTGCGCCCAGCTGCCGGTCAGTTGGCTGCTGTCCGACTCACCCCCGGCCCGCGCCCGCCAGCGCAGGGTCAGGGCGGCGCGACGCCGGACGAGACGTTGCGGGCGAAAGGTCCAAAGGCGCTCGGCGCCCTCGAAGGCGGCGATTTCCGGCGCGTCGAACAGCACCTCGGCCAGGCCACTGAGCTGCAGCAGGTCGCCGCTCTGGTCGTCGACGAACAGCAGCCCGGCCTGGCCGTTGACGGCGATGTTGCCCAGGGTGTTGAAGAACAGGTTGCCGTTGAAGTCGGGAATGGTCAGCACGCCCTCAGCGTCCACCCGGACGAAGCCCGGCTTGCCGCCGCGGTGGGAGACGTCAACCCGGCGGCGCCCCTCCTGCTCGGCATAGGAGGCGACGAAGAAGGTATCGGCTCCCTCGATCAATTGCCGTGCAGCCTCGTCCAGCGCCCTGAGGTGTTCGGCGGCCGGGGTGTTCGCCGTATCTGGCGGTTGGGGGGGTTGCAGGTCGCGCAGCTGGATGTAGCTCGGACAGTTGCCGAAGCTCTGGTCGACGGTCACCCGCAGTCCCTGGGGCGTCAGCTCGACCTCGCCGTTGACGCGGTTGCGGCGCCGGGTGTGCAGCTCGATGCCCAGCAATCCCACGGCCGCACCATCCGCCAGGCCCGCACCGGCCGGATCGCCTGCCGGTAGGCCGGCCGCGATGTCCAGCCGCGTCGGGGTCGGTGCGTTGACGAAGCCCGGCGCACCTTCCAGGAGCGTCGCCCAGGCCGCGCCGGTCACGTCCACGCTACCCAGCACCAGGAAGGGCAACTGCTGGTAGAAGGCGCGGTGCTGGTCGGGCATGAAGCTACGGATCACCCGCGGGCCGACCTCGGCCATCCGCTCGCGGACGCCGACGCGCTCCTGCAGGGCGGTTTCGCCGGGGTGCCAGGTGGGCAGCGCGTTCAGTGGCGTGCTCATCGACGGTGTTCCTCACGGTGGGGAAGGCGGGTGATCCGGCCGGCTCAGGCGCGCAGACCGGCAGCCGTCTGTGGGAAGGCCACGAAGCCCGGCAGTGCCTCCACACGCTGCAGGAAGGCGCGCACGGCGGCGTAGGGCGCCAGGTCCACGTTGCCTTCCGGTGCCCCGGCCAGGTAGCTGTAGAGGGCGACGTCGGCGATGGTCGGATGATCGGCGGCCAGCCAGTCGCGGTGGGCGAGATGATCTTCCAGCCGCTTCAGCAGGACCTGGGCACGGGCGATGACCTCCTCGGCATTCAGACGAGCGCCGAATACCGTGATCAGCCGCGCCGCTGCCGGACCATAGGCCAGTTCGCCCGCGGCCACCGACAACCAGCGTTGGACGGCGGCGGCCCCGGCCGGGTCTTCCGGCAGCCAGTCGGTGCGGCCCAGTTTCTTCGCCAGGTAGACGAGGATGGCATTGGAATCGGCGACGACCACGCCGTCGTCCTCCAGCACCGGCACCTGGCCGAAGGGGTTGAGGGCGAGGAACGCCGGGGTGCGGTGCTCGCCGGCCGCGAGGTCGACCTCGACGAGTTCGGGCGCGAGCCCCAGCAACGAGGCGAACAGCACGGCGCGATGGGCATGACCGGACAACGGAAGATGGTAGATCTTCATGATCCAACTCCTGGCAGGCATCGGGCCGAGGGTGGTCCCGATTCGTGCTACCAGCTTGGGATCAGAGCGCTTTCGTGGGAATCGGCCTTCTCGTCAGTTCAGCATTCCGCAAAATGGAATGACGCGACAGATGACCTTGCGTAAGCCGCGCTTACTTCTCTTACAAAAGCACAGATGGCCTAAGCCTACGCCTACGATGGTGTCGGCAACCCCCTGGATCAGCAAGCGACCACGGCCGAACTGGACCCGAGCCGCTGGCGTTACAACGCCTTCAACCAACTGGTCAGCCGCAACGGCATCGGCTACCGCTACGACAAGGACGGCCACCTGCTCGAACAGGGAACCCTCCAAAGCGATGGCACCCTGGGCCAGGGCAGCGCCAGCCCCTACAACAAAGCATCTAATCCTAGCGTGCATCCTGATGATGGCCCGGCGATTCAGATGGACCCATGGGACTATAAAATGACTAGTAGTTATGGGGGCGGACCGGACGCAAAAAACTACAGGAATGACATTAAGAATCTGATTGACTCTGGTGACGTGCAATCAGCAATGACAAAAGAAATTATGGATGTACGTAACGCTGCTAGGTTGGGTTCTGGGGATGGCACAAAATACAACGGGCTATAGGGCAGATGTTGAATTATGCAAAATCTAAAGGATGGCTAAGCAAATGATGATGAAAGATTTAGATGTGTTGAGTTACGAAAAGGTTGGGCCTTGTTATTTCAATAAAACCTCTTCTATGGAGTTTGTCGATTTGTTTGGAAAGCCTCTTGGTAGCAGATTTTTGAAATGGGGTAGTCAAAACTTAGAGCTCCATTATGAGGGCGTTATTGCCAGGTTTGAAAAAGAAAGTGGCCTATTTTGTGATATTACTTTTTTTAGGGATTTCCTGCCTGGTTTTTCGCTCAATGGCGTTTTGTTTTATCGGGAGGATGATGTTTTGTTAAAACTTTGTGAGATGGACAGTAAGCCGATGGAAGAGTTGGGCTTTGTTTGTTTTTATTCATTGGGTGTCATGATCTCTGATGCGGAAAGAGATGGCTCTTTCGCTTCAATAAATTTTTGCAATAAGGTTCCTGAGTGTAATGGTGACGCAAAACCTTTTGCCTATAAGGTTGGTTAAATATTTTGGTATCTTGGCCGTTTTGCGGGCTTTTATTTTTGGTTTGGCGTGAGCTGTATTGCATAGCTTTTATATTTCTAATTTAGAGGTTCGATGAGGATGTTTTATGAGTAGGCAATGGATTGCAGCACTACTAACCCTCTGGTGCCTAAGTGTCCATGCAGAAGACCAACTCTGCTCTGTGGTCCTGATCGAGATCACCTAGGAGGCGACCTTCGAGCGTCAGGGGTTCGAAGCTACGATGCGGATCAACAACGGCCTCGATTCGGTGGTCCTGAGTCAGCTCAGAATTTAGGTGCCATATATTGAGGTTGGTCGTGAAATACAGGTCCGGAGAAGAAGTTAAGGTCGGCGATAAAGTAAGAATAGGGAGTGCTAACCTTGGTGTGGTGGTTGGGGTGATTGAAGACGGTTCTTATGCTCAAGGGTATCAAATAAGTGATTGGTCATATCTTGAGGTTGGGTTGCTTGTGGTTTCAAGACGTTATGGTTTGTTTCATTATCCGGAATTTGATGATGAAATTGATTTTCTTGCAAGGGCTGTATGATCTTGCCATTTGGTAATGGGTGTTTTGTATGCGGCGTGGGCTATTTTTTCTGAGATTGTAGTTCAAGACTCTAGTGGGATCGGCTGGCGCGAAAATTAAATAACCTTGTCGGGTTTGGGCGAAAAAATGATGAAGCAATGGATTGCAGCACTATTGACCCTCTGGTGCCTGGGCGCCCACGCAGAAGACCAACTCTGCGCCGTGGTCCTGATCGAGATCGCCCAGGAGGCGACCTTCGAGCGTCAGGGGTTCGAAGCCACGATGCGGATCAACAACGGCCTCGACTCGGTGGCCTTGAGTCAACTCAAGATCCAGGTCTCCTTCGAGGATGATTCCGGGCATGTGGTCAAGGCCAGTTCCGATCCAGACGCGACCGATGCCAGCTTCTTCATTCGCTGGACGACAGCCAGAACGTCGATTCCATCCAGTCGGGCGCCGATGGTGCCCTGACCAATGGCGTGATTGCCGCCAAGGCCAGCGGGGTGTTGCGCTGGGTGATCATCCCCACCGCCGGCGCGGCGAGTACCAGCCTGGGCGGCAAGCGCTACAACGTGGGCGCCAGCCTGAGCTACAACGCCGGCGGCAAGGTCGAGTCCCTGTCCGTAGCGCCCGACACCATCACCGTGAAACCCCAGCCGCAACTGACGCTGGACTACTTCCTGACCAAGGAAATCATCGCCGACGATGCCTTCACGTCGGTGATCGAGCCGCCGGAGCCCTATACCCTGGGTATCCGCATTCGCAACAGTGGTCGCGCCGCTGCCCAGAGCGTGAAGCTGGAGTCCAGCCAGCCCCACATCGTCGGTAACGACATGGGGCTGGCCATCAACTTCAAGATCACCCAGAGCTTCGTCGACGAGGCGCCCGCGGCACCGACCCTGCTGCTGGATTTCGGCACCATCGCCCCCAGCCGTAATCGCGTGGGACGCTGGCTGATGGAAAGCTCCCTCTCCGGGCGTTTCATCGATTTTTCCGCCTCCTAAGGAGCGGTGTATCGGCGTCAATGCTTCGATATTTCAGACATCGTTTCGCGGATTCAGCCGCAAGCGAAGGCCAACACCCGCCCCAGCATGGCATCGCAGCCATCCAGCTGCGCCTGGGTGATGAATTCGTCCGGCTTGTGCCCCTGGGCCATGCTGCCGGGGCCGCAGACCACGGTGGGAATGCCGGCCGCGGCGAACAGACCCCCTTCGGTACCGAAGGCCACCGTGCCGAAGTCGCGGGAGCCACAGAATTGCGCGACCCATTCGGCCGCCTCGCTTTCGACGGCGGTATCCAGACCGGGATAGTTGGAGAGCTCGGTGAAATTCACGGCGCTCTGGTCGCTGATGGCGCGCATGGCCGGCAGCAGCGTCGCTTCGGCATAGTCCCGCAGCTGGTGGATCACCTGGTACGGGTCCTGGGCGGGCAGGGTGCGGATCTCGAAGTCGAAGGCGCAAGCCTGGGGCACGATGTTCAGCGCCTGGCCCCCGCCGATCAGCCCGGTCTGCACCGTGGAGAAGGGCGGATCGAAACGGGCGTCCCGTCGCTCCGGTACCTTGAGGGCCTCGCTCAACCGGCCGAGTTCGACGACCAGGTGGGCGGCGTACTCCACGGCGTTGACCCCCCTGGGCGCATAGGCCGAATGACAGGCCGCGCCGTGCACCTGGCAGCGCATGGCCACCTTGCCCTTGTGGCCGAGCACGGGCTTGAGTTCGGTGGGCTCGCCGATGAGGCACAGCAGCGGCTTGACCGGACGCTGCGCCAGCTGGTCGAGCAGGCTGCGTACCCCCAGGCAGCCCACCTCTTCGTCGTAGGACAGCGCCAGGTGCAGCGGGCGACGCAGGGGGGCGCGGACGGCCTGGGGCACCAGGGCCAGCAGGCAGGCCAGATAGCCCTTCATGTCGGCGGTGCCACGGCCATAGAGCCTGCCTTCTTCTTCACTGAGTTCGAAGGCGGGCCGGGTCCAGGCCTGGCCGTCTACCGGCACCACGTCGGTATGCCCGGAGAGCACGATGCCCGGGACGTCCGCCGGTCCCAGGGTGGCGAATAGATTGGCCTTGGTGCCCTCGGCGTTGTAGATCAGCTCATAGGGCACGCCGAAGCCGTCCAGGTAGCCGGCGACGAAGTCGATCAGCGCCAGGTTCGACTCGCGACTGATGGTGTCGAAGGCCACCAGCCGGGCCAGCAGTTCACGGCTGGCGCTCATCGGTCGTCTCCCGGTACGCCGTAGCCGGGGGCGAGATCCGGGCGTACCGCGCGGTCGAGGTAGTCCTGCAATTGCGGCTCATAGGCGCGCCACAGGGCTGCCAGTCCACCGATGGGGTCCGTCTCGGCCCAGTCGACGCGCAGATTGACGATGGGCCAGCTGGGCTCGCCGACCACCAACAGCGCCGCCGAATGCACCGGACCGGCCTCGCCACCGGCGGCCAGCGCCGCCTGCATGGCCAGCAGCAGGCGCTCGGCGAGGGCGCCCTGGGTGCTTTCGAAATTCTCCACCAGCGCATCCACCACCGCCGGGCTCGCCAGCATATTGCCGGCGCCCACGCAATTCAGGCCGCTACGGGCCTGGTGCACGCCCAGGGTGTGGGCACCGCTGTGGTGGGCACTGCGGCCTTGGGCGTCGATGACGGTCACCTGGCGATACTCGGCGTAGTCGTCGCCGGCCAGGCTCTGGGCCAGGGCCGCCTCGGGTGTCAGACCTTGAGCCAGTCCATCCAGGGTGCGCGGCCCCAGGGCCGGCAGGGTGATGTTCTGCGAGCTGACCGCGCCGACACCGGGCTGCAGCCAGGGGCAGCGGGCACCCACGGCGATGCTCGAAGAGCTGATGGCGATGCCGAACTGGCCGGTCTCGGCGCAGCGGGCGGTGAGGGAGAAGGTCATGGCGGGGCCTCAGTCGGGAATGACGGCGATGACGTCGATTTCCATCAGCCACTGGGGCTGCCCCAGGGCCGACACGACCAGGCCGGTGGAGATGGGGAAGACGCCCTTGAGCCACTTGCCGACCTCCTGGTACACCGGCTCGCGGTAGCGCGGATCGATGAGATAGGTAGTGGTCTTGACGATATGGCTGAGGTCGCTGCCGGCTTCTTCCAGCAGTTGCTTGACGTTCTTCATGGCCTGTTCGGCCTGGGCCCGGGGGTCACCCAGCCCGACCAGGTTGCCCTCGAAGTCGGTACCCACCTGGCCGCGCACATAGACGGTATTGCCGGCGCGCACGGCCTGGCAGAGGTCGTTGTCCAGGGTCTGGTTGGGGTAGGTGTCCTTGGTGTTGAACATGCGGATACGGGTGTGGGTCGGGGTGGCCATGGTGGGCTCCTGGTCTCGAAAGGGGTTCAGGCGGTGCGCGACTGCTGGGGGTGGGCAGTCGTCTCGACGCTGGGACGGTAGTCCTGGTAGCGCCGGTGGATGGCGATCTGGTCGGCCACATGGCGCGCGTCGTGCCAGCAGCCCCAGATGAAGGCCGAGCCGCGGCGGCTGAGCCAGGGCAGGCCGACGAAGTAGATGCCCGGCTCGGCACCGACCCCGCGCTGATGCCTGGGCTTGCCGTTGTCGCCGAAGGTATCCACCTGCAGCCAACTGAAGTCGGTGGCGTAGCCCGTGGCCCAGATCACCGAGGTGACGCCGGCGGCCTTCAGGTCCAGCTCCTCGAGCGGTTCGCGGATGCAGGCGGCGTCCGCCACGCGCTCGCGGGCGGCGGGTTCTTCGGGCAGGTCGAGACCGTGGCGGGCGGCATAGGCGTCGGCGGCGTCGAGCAGGGCGAGGTAGTTGGCATCGCCGGCGTCGAGATTCTGGTTGAGGTCCGGGCGGAAGCGCACCACACCGTCGACGAAGGTGTCGGTGAGGCCAACCAGGGTCATGCCGGCCTGGGCCAGGCGGCGGAAGTCCACGGTGTGGCCGCCACGGGCGCCGCTGACGGCGATGGTCACGTGCTCGCGGCCCGGCTGCATGGTCTCGGTGTCCCAGAGGCCGAGCACGCCCAGCCACCAGCAGAAGTCACGCCCGCGATAGGCCCGTGGCGGCCGGTCGTGCGGGCCGACGGAGAGATAGACGCGCTTGCCGGCGTGCAGCAATTCCTCGGCGATCTGCACCCCCGAGGAGCCGGCGCCGACCACCAGCACCGCGCCGTCCGGCAGTTGCTGCGGGTTGAAGTACTGCGCGGAATGGATCTGGTAGAGCCCCTCGTCCTTGGGCGCGATGGCTGGGATGACCGGCTTCTGGAAGGGCCCGGTAGCCACCACCACGCGCTGCGCGCTCAGGCTGCCCGCGGAGGTCTCGACCAGGAAACCGCCCTGGCCCTCCTGACGGCATACCCGGGTGACGACGACACCGGTGCGGATGGGCGCGCCGATCTGCCGGGCGTAGGTCTCGAAATAGGCGGCGATCTCGTCCTTGCCGGGGAAACCATCCGGCGGCGTCTGGAATTCCAGGCCGGGGAAGCGATCGTGCCAGGCCGGGCCGTTGGCGACCAGGGAATCCCAGCGACCGGTGCGCCAGGCTTCGGCGATGCGGTTCTTTTCCAGCACCAGGTGTTCGATGCCCAGGCGGCCCAGGTGCTCGCTCATGGCGACGCCGGCTTGGCCAGCACCTATCACCAAGGTATCGATAGCGGTCGGTAAGGTGGACATGAGGGTACCCTTCGGCCGCTCCATGGGGCACGGCCGTCATCTAAGCAGTAGGAAAGCGAAGCGCGAACGTCTTAGGCGGGCGTTCGTGTCGCGGTGGTCAATCCAGCACGGAGGGGTCCTGCTGAATCATCAGTTCTTTCATCTCGGCGAAGTGCTGCTCGGAGAAGTCGGTGATGCCTTCCCAGGCCCGGGCGGTCTTCTCGGCGACTTCGTCGGACAGCACCTTGAGCGGCTGGCCGGTGGACCAGGCGGTGACCAGGATCTGGCAGGCGCGCTCCAGGGTCCAGATGTCGTCGAAGGCCTGGCCGATGGTGGGGGCGATCACCATGACGCCATGATTGCCCATCAGCAGCCGCTGCTTGCCGTCCAGCAGACTGGCCAGGCGCGCACCCTCGGCCTCGGTATCGGCCATGCCACCGTAGAGTTCGTCCACCGCGATGCGATTGAAGTAGCGTGCGGTGTTCTGGTCGATGGGCGGCACCTCGGGCTTGGCCAAGCAGGCCACCGCCGTGGTATGGACCGGGTGCAGGTGCAGCACTACCCCCGCCTCCGGCAAGCGGCGGTGGATCTGCCCGTGGATCGACCAGGCGGTACTGTCCACGTCGGGCCGCTCGGCGCCCAGGGGATCGTCCGCGTCCAGCAGCAGTAGGTCGCTGGCGCGGATGCGCGAGAAGTGCTTCCACTTGGGATTGATCAGGAAGCGCTTGCCGTCGGCGGAGACGGCGGCGCTGAAGTGGTTGGCGACGGCTTCGTGCATGCCGAGGTGGGCGATGACGCGAAAGGTCGCCGCCAGATTGATGCGCAGCCGTTCCTCGTGAGAAAGTGCCATGGTCGTGACTCCGGAAGGCTCAGGGCTTGGGCATCAGGGCGGCGATGTCCGCCTCGGTGGGCGCCTGGAAGTTGTATTTCTTCAGCAGGGCGGCGTACTCCGGGGTGGCGCTGTACTGCTTGAGCGCGTCCACCAGGGCGGTCTTGACCGCGTCGTTGCCCTTCTTCACGCCGAAGCCGTTGAGCACCGGATAGATCAGGGTATCCGAGGAGATCACCACGCGATTGCCCAGCTTCTCCACCAGGCCGCGGGCTACGGCGGCGTCGGTGATCTGCGCCTCGACGGCCTTGGACAGCAGCGCCTGGGTGGTCTGGGGATCGGTGCCGTATTCGCTCACGGCGATGGGCTTGAGGCCGTTCTTCACGCAGTACTCGTCGGACAGCTTGTGCAACTGCTGCAGCCAGGAGGTGGCGCCCATGGAACCGATCTTGTGGCCGCAGAAGTCTTCCGGTTTCTTGGGCTGATAGTTGCTGCCCTTGAGCGCGATGATCGATTCGCCGCTCTTCAGGTAGGGGATCATGTCGATCACCTTGAGGCGGTCCGCGGTGATGTACATGGACGAGTTGGTGATGTCGAAGCGCCCGCCCTGCAGACCGGTGATCAGGTTGGGGAAGCGGGTGTCCAGCGTTTCCACGGTGCGCCCCATGATCTTCGCCAGGCCGTCGACGAATTCGATGTCGAAACCCGCCGGCTTGTTGTCCTGCACGTATTCGTAGGGGAAGAAGGTCAGGTCGGAACCGGCGACCAGCTTGCCTGGCTGCAGGAAGTCGGCTGAGGCCAGGCTGGAAGCCAGGGCCAGGGTGACGCCCAGTACGGCGGTGGAGAGGATTCGAATCGAGGCGCTGCTGAATCTTTGCATGGCGGTGCTCCTTGAGGGGTAGGAAAGATCAAACGGCGGCCTGGTCGAGCCCGGCCTGTTGGACGAAGAAGGAGGCGCCGCGCGGTTTCTGCGGCAGGCGTACGCTGTTGGCCACGCTGCGCACCAGGCCGCTTTCCTGGCCGGCTACCAGCATCCCGGCGTGCTCGCTAGGCAGCGGGTTCTCGCCGAAGGGCAGGGCGTCCTCGGCGGCGTAGACGGCGATGAACAGGGTGCGCGGCAGCTCGGTCTGGTTGGGGCTGGAGGCGTGCAACAGGCGGGTGTGCATGAAGCATACCGAGCCGGCGGGGCCGAAGCAGGCCACGGGATCGCCACAGTGCTCGGCCACCACGCCGTCGTCGACCGCCCCGGTGAAGCGGCCGTCCTGCCAGTGCGACCACAGCGGGCCCTTGTGGCTGCCGGGGATGACCGTGAGCGGACCGTTTTCCGGAGTCACCTCGCTCACCATCAGCAGCGCGGTGACCACGTCGTCGTTGCTGTGCGGGGTGAAGAGGAAATCCTGGTGCCATTTCACCTGGGTGGCGGTGTGCGGCAGCTTCGAGTTGATCTTGCTGTGGTGGAAGCGGGTGCCGCTGCCGCCGATCAGTTGGGCCGCGACCTGGGCCATGCGCGAGGTGAAGGCGACCTGGCGATAGGCCGGGGAGATCTCGGTCGGCGAGTTGACCCGGCGCAGGGACGGGTGATCGGGCCGATGGTCCAGTTCCACGTCGAAGCGCGCCCGGCCATCCTGGGTCTCGCCCCAGGCCTCGGCGTGGCTGCGGCTGTCTTCCACCCAGCGCTCGAAATCGTGCTGCAGGGCGGCGATCTCCTCGGCCGTCAGCAGGTTCTCGACCACCAGGTAACCGTTCTGGTGGAAACTATCCAATTGCGCTTGCTCGATCATCTCTGTTCTCCGGAAGCCAGGGTGGGGGTCAAGCCAGGGACACGTCCTTGAGGAAGGCCTCGACACGCGGATGCTGGCCGTTACGCAGTACCTGGGGCGCGTCGTCGCAGACCACGCGACCCTTTTCCATGAAGACGATGCGGTCAGAGACCTTGAAGGCGAAGTTCATCTCGTGGGTGACGATCACCATGGTGATGCCCTCGTTGGCCAGGGCCTCGATCACCTGCAGCACCTCGTTGACCTTCTCCGGGTCCAGCGCCGAGGTGGGCTCGTCGAACAGCATGATCTGCGGCCGCATCATCAATGCCCGGGCAATGGCCACGCGCTGCTGCTGGCCGCCGGACAGCTGGTGCGGATACTTCCAGGCATGGTCGAGCATCCCGACCTTGTGGAGCAGGGCATAGGCCTGCTGCTTGAGCGCCGCGGGGGTATCCAGGCGGTGGTAGCGGGGGGCGAGCAGCAGGTTGTCCAGCACCGTGAGGTGGGGGAAGAGATTGAAGCTCTGGAACACCATGCCGATGTCCAGGCGATGCTCGGCGTGTTCGATGAAGCGTGGCTTCTGGGCGCCGTCCTTGCGCAGGTGGATGAAGGGCTGGCCGTTGATGCGGATCTCGCCGTTGTCCAGTTGCTCCAGGCCGTTGAGCAGGCGGATCAGGGTGGTCTTGCCGGAGCCCGAGGGGCCGATCACCGAGACCACTTCGCCGGGCTGGATCTGCAGGTCGACCGAGCCCAGCACCTCGACGTCGTTGTAGGCCTTGTGCAGGCGGGCGGCCTGCAGCGCCGGGGTGGCGGCGTCCCACTGCGGCTTGGCGCTGGCGCTGGCGGTGGAGGCCTGGGTGGCCAGGGCCAGCACCTGCTCATCGGGGATGCGCACCACCTTGCGCTGGGTGACGTCGAGGAAGCGCTCCAGGCGTTTGAGCAGGAAGTCGAAGAGGGTGACGATCAGCACGTAGTAGAAGGCCACCGCCACCATGGTCTCCATGACCAGGAAATTCTGCGAATACAGGCGCTGGCCGACCATCAGGATCTCGGTGAGGGAGATCACCGAGACCAGCGAGCTGAGCTTGACGATGGAGATGTATTCGTTGGCCAGCGAGGGCAGGGCCACGCGCAGCGCCTGGGGAATGACGATGCGCCACTGGGTGCCGAGAAAGCGCAGCCCCAGGGCACGGGCCGCCTCACCCTGGCCCTTGGGGATCGACAGCAGGCCACCGCGGTGGATCTCGGCGACATAGGCCGTCTCGCTGATAACCAGGCCGATCAGCCCGGCCCAGAAGGGATCGGCCAGTACCACCGAGGTAGCCGGCACCGCCTGGGGCAGGTTGTAGATGAAGATCAGCAGCACCAGCAGTGGCACGCTGCGGAAGAACCAGATGTAACCGCGGGAGGGAAGGCTGAGCGCCGGATACCGTGACTGTTTTGCCAGGGCGATGAAGAAGCCCAGGGCAATACTGATGATCCAGGTGAGGGTGCTGAGTTTGATGACCGTCCAGGTTGCCAGCCAGAATTGAGTGTCGCCGATGAGGCTGAACATGTAGTTCCAGTCGAAAGTCATGGGAGCCAACCTGTCGCCATTTCAAGGAAAATGCGCACTTTCGAAGTGTTCGCACTGTTGCCGAGAACAGAATTGGCGTCCGCCAGACTTACCGTCAATTAACAAATTACGGGGCGTTGCTTAGGTTTTTCCTAAGTAGGAAGAGGCAGCATTTTGTTCTGCGCGATATACGCCCCAAGGCAGGGCAAGATGCAATCGCAGGGGCACGAAGTGAGGTCTTTTGGTGCGTTTTACTGCCGGAGAGCACCGCCATTGCTTGCCTGCTGCCGAAGGCACGGAACCGGGAAAGACGGGCCTTGGAGCCTAGCCGCAGGGAGTGGCATGGCTTTCGCTTCGATAACTGCTTCTATGCAGAGAAGTAGTCTGCAAAGTTTTATCCTATGGATGCGTCATGACTCGTTTCACCCTGAGGCAGCTTCGCTATTTTGTCGCGGTAGTCGAGGAAGACAGCATCGTCGAGGCGGCGCGGCAACTGCACATTTCCCAGCCATCCATTTCCGTGGCCATCAAGAATCTCGAAGAAAGTTTCGAGCAGAAGTTGTTCATCCGCCATCATGCCCAGGGCGTATCTCTTACCGCTAGCGGTCGCCGGCTGTACGAGAAGGCCAAGGAGCTGCTGCGGCTGTCCTACGAGCTGGAGCAGAACGCCCGGGCCGAGAACGAGATGGTCTCGGGCACCGTGGCCATCGGTTGTTTCGAATCGGCGGCGCCGCTCTACCTCCCCAAGCTGGTCGCCGGCTTCAAGCGGCTCTATCCCGAGATCACCATCCAGCTGCACGACGGCGAGCAGCACGAACTCATGCACGGCGTGCACCGTGGTCGCTTCGACCTGGTGTTCCTCTACGATCTGGAGTTGGGCGACTCCATCACCAAGGAAAAACTCAACGCTCCGCACAAGCCCTATGCGCTGCTGCCCGCCGCCCACCCCCTGGCGGGCAAGAAGGCCGTGACCCTCAAGGAGCTCAGCCGCGAACCCATGATCCTGCTGGATGTGGTGCCCAGTCGTAACTACTTCATCGACATCTTCAAGGAGAAGGGCTACCACCCCACGGTGGCCTACAGCTCGCCCTCCATCGAGATGGTGCGCTGCATGGTGGGGCAGGGCCTGGGCTTCTCCGTGCTGGTCACCCGGCCGACGACGGACATCACCTACGACGGCAAGCGCCTGGCCCAGGTCAACATCCACGACGACATGCCGGCCTCCACCTTCATCATGGCCTACCTGCGCAACAACGAACCGAGCAAGGCGACGCGGCTGTTCATGGACTATTGCCGTGAGATTGACCTTTCCCCGCTGCCGGCGGAGAGCCTGGCGCGCTGAAACTCATGCAGGCCCTTTCCCCTCTTCCAGGCGAAAGGGCAGGGTAGACGGTTTCCGGGGTGGTCCTCGATGCGCCATGTAAAGTAGAATCAATATCATCTAGATATCATCGACCAGGTAGCACCGGGCATGAGTGACATGGCTGGCGAGTCCTCCCGCACCCTTCAGGCCCTCTATCGCGACCATAGCGGCTGGCTGCAGGCCTGGTTGCGGCGGCGGTTGGGCAGCGAATGGGACGCGGCCGATCTCAGCCAGGAGACCTTCCTGCGTCTGCTGCGCAATCCCGAGATGCTTGGTGAGTTGCAGGAGCCGCGGGCCTATCTGGTGACCATAGGCAAGCGTCTGCTGATCAACTTCCAGCGTCGACGCAGCCTGGAGCAGGCCTACCTCGACGCCCTGGCGGAACTGCCCGAAGCCTGCGCGCCCTCGCCCGAGGAGCGTTGGGTACTGCTGGAAACCCTGCAGGCCCTCGATGAGCTGCTCGACGGCCTGCCCGCGACGGTGCGCCATGCCTTCCTGCTCAGCCAGCTCGAAGGCCTGACCTATCGCGAGATCGCCGAGCGCCTGGGGCTCTCCGAGCGCACCGTCAAGAGATACATGGCACAGGCCTACGAGCATTGCCTGCTGGCGGAGCTGTGCTGAACGCCGCCCAGGACCGCCGGCGGGCGGCGATCCGCGAGGCGGCGGGCTGGCTGGCGCTGCTGGAATCCGGTGCCGCGGGTGAGCGCGAACACCAGCAGCTGCAGGAGTGGCGCGAGGGCCATGCCGAGCACGAGCGGGCCTGGCAGGCGGCCCTGGCGCTGCAGCAGCGTTTTTCCGCGGTGCCGTCACGGCTGGCCATGGCCAGCCTGCAGCCGCCCAGCCAGGGGCGTCGCACCGCCCTGCGCCAGTTGCTCGGCCTGGCGCTGGTGGTGCCCACCGGCTGGTGGCTGGCACGGACCCTGCCGCTGGCTGCCTGGAGCGCCGATGTGTCCACCGCCACGGGGGAACGGCGCAGCCTGACCCTGGCCGACGGCAGCCTGTTGCAACTCAATACGGCGAGCGCCGTGGACCTGGACGAAGCGCACCGACACCTACGGCTGGTCCGCGGTGAAGTCTCGCTGCAGGTCCCCGACAGCCACGCCATGACCCTGGATACCGGATTCGGCGTGGTGACGGTGCGCCAGGCCGAGGTCTGCGTGCACCAGCACGACGAGGGCTGTGATGTGCGCGTGGTTGGCGGCAGCGTCGGCGTGCAACCGCTGCATGGCCCCTGGCTGGAGCTGGGCAAGGGCCAGCAGCTGCGTCTGAGCGAGCTGGGTGTCGGCGCCATCGAGCCGTTTGCCGCGACCCTGCTGAGCTGGCGCCAGGGCGTCCTGATCGCGCAGGACCAGCCGCTGGGCGAGTTCCTGCACGAATTCAGCCGCTATCGCCCGGGCCTGCTGCGCTGGGATCCGGCGGTGGCCCATCTGCGGGTCACCGGCAGTTTCCAGCTGGCCGACAGCGACCGCGTACTGACGCTGCTGGCTGCCACCCTGCCACTGGAATTGCAGTGGCGTACCCGCTTCTGGGTCACCCTGGTGCCGCGTCCGCCCGCCGCCTGAAAAAAGCCTGTCCCCTTTTTCCGCCTCGTCGGTCATTACGAGTACAGGACACTCAACAGGAGGGGATTCGATGGTGGCGTTGGTATTGCGTCCGTTGCTGCGCACGGGCTTGCTGGTGGCGTTGAGCGGTACTCCCTGGTGGATCGGTTCGGCCTGGGCCCAGGAGGCGGCCCGCCGGCACTACGAGATTCCGGCGGGCAGTCTCGCCCAGGCATTGACCCGCTTCGCCGCGGAATCCGGGGTCAACCTGGCGGTCGACCCGGGCCTGGTGGGCAATCGCAACAGCGCCGGCCTCAACGGCGACTACGGCGTGGAGGAGGGGTTCAGCCGCCTGCTGGCCGGCTCGGGGCTGCGGCTGCAGCCGCTGGGCGAGCGCGACTTCACCCTGGCGCCGGCATCGCAGGAGAGCGGCGTCAAGGAGCTGGCCAGCACCGCCATCGTCGCCACCAGCCTGCAGGCGGACGATGCCCCCTATGCCGGTGGCCAGGTCGCGCGCCAGGGCTCCCAGGGGTTGCTGGGCAATCGCGACTTCATGGACACGCCCTTCAGCCAGACGTCCTACACCGCCCAGACCGTGCAGAATCTCCAGGCCCGCACCCTCACCGACCTGATCGCCAGCGATCCCTCGGTGCGCTCCACCAATCCGGCGGGCGGCCGCTTCGAGCAGTTCACCATCCGCGGTTTCAGCCTGTTCAACAGCGACGTGGCCTACAACGGTCTCTATGGCGTGCTGCCGACCTATTCCATCGACATGGAGATGGCCGAGCGAGTCGACATCCTCAAGGGGCCGAGCCAGTTGCTCAACGGCATCTCTCCGCGCGGCAGCGTCGGCGGTGGTATCAACGTGGTGCCCAAGCGCGCCACCGACCAGCCCATCACCGAATTCACCGGCAGCTATGCCTCCGATAGCCAGGTCGGCGGGGCGGTGGACATCGGTCGCCGTTTCGGCGAGGACAACCGCTACGGCGTGCGCTTCAATGGCGTCAAGCAAGCGGGCGACACCACCTGGGATCACCAGAGTGTCGACCGCCAGATGGGCGTGCTCGGCCTGGACTATCGCGTGGAACGCCTGCGCCTGGGGCTGGACCTGGGCCACATCGAGCGCGATACCGACGCGCCCCAGGAGCGGGTGCTGGTTGGCGCCAATGCCCGGGTGCCCGATGCCGATGACGTGCGCCACAACTATGCCCAGCGCTGGACCCGCGCCCAGACCAGGGACACCTTCGGCGCCCTGCGTGGCGAATTCGACGTCGACGATTCGCTAATGGTCTACGGCGCCGTGGGCGCGCGCCGCAGCGATCACGACTTCCTGCGCCACAACGTTTCCATCACCAACGACGCCGGCGACTTCACCGTCCAGCCGCGCGACTTCACCCGCGACGAGAATGTGCGCACCGCCAACGTCGGCGCGCGCAAATGGCTGCAGACCGGGCCGGTCAGCCACGAACTCAACGTCAGCGCCGACTACTTCTACATGGACTTCGAGAACGGCGGCGGTCGCTACGCCAGCGGGCCGAGCAACCTCTACGACCCCCGGGACCTGCCCGCGCCGGGCGTGCGCACCCGGTCCGATGCCAAGGACTACACCGAGAACCGCTTCAGTGGCGTGGCCCTGGCCGACACCCTGGGCTTCTTCGACGACCGCCTACTGGTCACCCTCGGCGCCCGCTGGCAGCGGGTCAAGGTGGACGACTGGTCCGACGGCGTGAAGCAGCCCACCGCCTACGACGAGGAAAAGATCTCTCCTTCCGCGGGCGTGCTGTTCAAGGCCACCGAGCGGCTGTCGCTCTATGCCAACTACATGGAGGGACTCAGCCAGGGCAAGATCGCGCCGTCCACCGCGGTGAACGAGGACCAGATCTTCCCGCCCTTCATCAGCCGCCAGGCGGAGGTGGGCGCCAAGTACGACTTCGGCGCCGTGGCCGTGACCGCGAGTGCCTTCCGTATCAAGCAGCCGGCCTACGAGACCAATGCCACCAGTCGCGTCTTCGGGCCAAACGGCAAGCGCGTCAACGACGGGGTGGAGCTTAGCGTGTTCGGCGAACCGCTGGCGGGCTTCCGCGTACTCGGCGGCCTGATGTACATCGACAGCGAACTCAAGGACACGGTAGGCGGTACCTTCGATGGCAACCGTGCCCCGGCCACGCCCAGGCTCAATGCCAACCTCGGCGCCGAACTGGACATCCCGGCGGTGCCGGGCCTGACTCTGACCGGACGGGGGATCTATACCAGCTCCCAGTACCTGGACCAGGCCAACAGCAAGGAAATCGACGCCTGGCACCGCTTCGACGTGGGCGCGCGCTATGCCTTCAAGATCGACGCCACCCGCGTGACCTTGCGGGCTTCGGTGGAAAACGTGATGAACGAGCGCTACTGGGCCTCGGCCGGCGCCTCGGACGACAGCGAGCCGGGCCTGACGCTCTCCACGCCGCGGACCCTGGTCCTCTCGACCAGCGTGGCGTTCTGAACGCCTTGATGGTGTACGGCGCTGGTACATCGGTGCTGACCCGGCGCCGACTGTTCGGTCTCTGCGGCGCCCTGGCCACCGCCTTGTCCCTGGGCCCAGGCGTGTCCTGGGCGCAGTCCACGCGCGTTGCCACGCTGTTCCAGGGCGCCACCGACAGCGCCGTGGCCCTGGGGCTCAGACCCTGCGGAGTGGTCGAGTCCTGGAGCGAGAAACCGGTCTATCGCTACCTGCGCCCGGCGCTGGCAGGGGTGCCCTCGTTGGGCCTGGAGACCCAGCCAAGCCTGGAGGACCTGGCGCTGCTGGCGCCCGACCTGATCGTCGCCTCGCGCTTTCGCCATGGCCGGATCGCGCCGTTGCTGCAGCAACTGTGCCCGGTGGTGATGCTGGAAGAGGTCTTCGAATTCAAGCAGACCCTGCTGGCCCTGGGCACCGCCGCGGGGCGTGAAGCGGACGCCACGGCACTGCTGCAGGCCTGGCAGGCGCGCATCGCCTACTTGCGCGAGGCGCTGCAACGCCACTACGGCGCCCAGTGGCCGCCAACGGTGGCGATACTGGATGTGCGCGCCGATCACCTGCGCAGCTACCTGCCCGACAGCTTCGCCGGGCGGGTACTCAGTGAACTGGGCTTCGCCTGGCCGGTGGCCAGCCAGGGCAGTGCCGCGCCCTCGATCAAGCTGACCTCCCGGGAAAGCCTGCCCGTGGTGGAGGCCGAGGTCTTCTTCGTCTTCCTGCGCGCCGACCAGACCGCGGTGCAGCGCAACTACGCGAGTCTGCTCGAACACCCGCTCTGGCAACGCCTGAGCGCCCCCCGGCGCGGGCAGGTCTGGCGGGTCGACGGGGTGGCCTGGAGCCTGGGCGGCGGCATCCTCGCGGCGAATCGGCTGCTGGACGACATCGAACGCGTCCTGGCCGCCCAGGGGGTCGGATGACCACGTCCCTCAGATTGCTGCTGCTCGCGCTGGCCTTGGCGCTGACCGCCGTGCTGAGTCTCTCGGTTGGCGCCCGCTGGATCGGGCCTACCAGCGTGGTGGCGGCGCTGGCGCAGGATCCTTCGCTGGCGCTGGACGCCACCCTGGTCAACACCACGCGCCTGACGCGGCTGCTGGTCGCCCTAGTGGTGGGGGCCAACCTGGCGGTGGCCGGTGCCCTGATGCAGGCCATGACGCGCAATCCCCTGGCTTCGCCGGGGCTGTTCGGCATCAACGCCGGCGCCACCTTCGCCCTGGTGCTGGGTATCACGCTGCTGGGGCTGTCCAGCCCGGAAAGTTGGGTGCTTTGTGCGCTGCTGGGCGCGGCGGTGGCTGGCACCCTGGTCTGGACCCTGGGCAACCAGGGCCAGGCGCGCCTGACGCCGCTGCGCATCGTGCTGGCCGGCGGCGCCCTGGCGGCGCTGTTCACCGCCTTCAGCCAGGCGCTGCTGGTCATCAACCAGGAGGGCCTGGACAGCGTGCTGTTCTGGCTGGCGGGTTCGGTGGGTGAGCGCAACCTGGCTACCGCTACGCCCTTGCTGGTCTTCAGCCTGCTGGCCCTGGCCGCCGCCGGGGTCCTGGCCGGACAGCTGGATGTGCTGGTCGCCGGTGATGACCTGGCCCGCGGCCTGGGCCAGCCCATCGGGCTGATCCGGCTGCTGGCCGGGGTGCTGGTGATCTGCCTGGCCGGCGGCGCCGTGGCTCTGGCCGGCAACATCGGCTTTCTCGGCCTGATGGTGCCGCACCTGTTGCGTGGGCTGTTGGCAGGCGCGCGAAACGAGCATCGCTGGCTGATTCCTGGCTGCGCCCTGGGCGGGGCCCTATTGTTGGTACTGGCCGACAGTCTGGCGCGGGTGGTGATCCTGCCCCAGGAGGTGCCCGTGGGCATCGTGACCGCCCTGTTCGGCGGGCCCTTCTTCATCCATCTCGCGCGCCGGGGAGGTCGTCATGGCCGCTGAGTTGGTCTGGCGGCTCGGCCGTTTTTCCCGGCGCCTGGCCCCGGGCACCCTGGGGCGGCTGACCGTCGCCTCGCTGGCGGCCCTGGCGGCCTTGCTGCTGTGCCTCTGCCTGGGCAAGGTCTGGTTGACGCCCCCCCAGGTGTTCGACGCGCTGGTCGAACCGCAGGGCGGTGGCCTGGGCTTCATCGTCACCCAGCTGCGCCTGCCGCGGGCGCTGTTGGCGGCTCTGGTCGGCAGCGCCCTGGCGGTGTCCGGCCTGCTGCTGCAGGGCCAGGTGCGCAATCCCCTGGCCTCGCCGGACCTGCTGGGCATCACCAGTGGCGCCAGTGCCGGGGCGGTCTTCTACCTGGCGGTTCTGGCCGGCAACCTGGGCCCGCACGGCCTGCCGCTGGCTGCGATGCTCGGCGCGGGCCTGGCGGCGTTGCTGGTCTATGGCCTGGCCTGGAATCACGGCGCCTCGCCGCTGCGGCTGGTGCTGGTGGGGGTAGGGGTGTCGGCCATGCTCGCCGCGGCTACCACCTTCCTGCTGGTGTTCAGTCCGCTGACCACCACGCTGTCCGCCTACGTCTGGCTGACCGGCAGCGTCTATGGCGCCAGCTGGCCGGAGGTGCGCGCCCTGGGGCTGTGGTGGCTGGCCTTGCTGCTGCCGCTGGCGGCCCTGGCGCGACATGCCGTGCTGGCGCAGCTCGACGACGACCTCGCCCGCGGTCTCGGCGTGCGCCTGCAGCGGCAACGTGCGGCCTTGCTGGCGCTGGCCGTGGCCCTGGCTGGCGTCGCCATCGCCTGGGGTGGCGCCATCGCCTTCGCCGGGCTCATCGCCCCCCACATCGCCCGGCGCCTGGTGCCGGGCGGCTTCGCCGGTCAGGCGCTGATGGCGGCCCTGGTGGGGGCCCTGCTGGTGATGCTCGCCGACCTCCTGGGTCGTACCCTGTTCCTGCCCCTGGATCTGCCGGCCGGTATCTTCGTCGCCGCCCTGGGGACACCCTTTTTCCTCTACCTGCTGATCCGGCAGCGTCCCTGAAGGAGTCTTCATGGCTACCCTGGCCAGCCGCGGCCTGACTCTCGGCTATGGCACCCAGACCATCATCGAGGGGCTCGACCTCCAACTACCGCCAGGCCGTGTCTCGGTCCTCATCGGCAGCAACGGTTCCGGCAAGAGTACCCTGCTCAAGGCCTGCGCCCGGCTGCTGGAACCGCGCCAGGGCCAGGTGCTGCTCGATGGCCAGGACATCCACCGGCAGTCCACCGCCGCCCTGGCCCGACGATTGGCGGTGCTGCCGCAGACCCCGGTGGCGCCCGAGGGCATCAGCGTGCGACAGCTGGTGGGCCTGGGCCGCTATCCGTACCAGAGCTGGATGCGCCAATGGTCGGCGGACGATGCCGCGGCGGTGGACCGGGCGCTGCGCCTCACCGACCTGCTGGGGCTGGCGGAGCGGCCGGTGGACGACCTCTCCGGTGGGCAGCGCCAGCGCGCCTGGATCGCCCTGACCCTGGCCCAGGACACCGATTGCCTGCTGCTGGACGAACCCACCACCTACCTGGACCTGGCGCACCAGATCGAGGTGCTGGACTTGCTGCGCCAGCTGAACCGGGAGGAGGGCAAGACCATCGTCATGGTGCTGCACGACCTCAATCTCGCCTGCCGCTATGCCGATCACCTGGTCGCCGTCCACCAGCGTCGCGCTTACGCCCAGGGCGCTTCCGCGGCGGTGTTGACGGAAGCCCTGGTTCGCGAGGTGTTCGCCCTGGAATGTCGCATCATCGCCGACCCCTATTTCGGCACGCCGCTGTGCATTCCCTTCGGTCGCGAGGTACCGCCATGTGCCTGAGGCCCACCCTCGACAGTGCCCAACGGGACGAGCTGCGCGCCACCTTCGGCCTGCGCGAAGCCAGTGAGCGCGACAGGCAGCACAGCCAGCCGGTGGCCGCCTGGGTGGACGCCGCGCGCTGCGCCGAGTTGCTCGACGACCTGACGGCGCGCATGAAAGTCCCCACGCGGCGGGTCGCGGCTTCACTGCTGACCAAACGGCTGGGCTTCCTCACCACCGGAGTGGCCTTCCATGCCCTGTCGGCCTATGGCCGGCGCCTGGACCTGACGCCTGGCAATGTCTGGATCGAGGATGGCCACGTCCAGGGGCGCTGGCGATCAGCCCTGCCGCTGAGCGATACCCGGCCGCTGCCTGCCGTGGAGGATCACGCCACCGCACGGGCGCTGCTGGCCCGCACCCTGTTCGGCGAGCTGCTGCGGCCGCTCTGGGAGACCCTGGCGCAGGTTGGCCGTGTCTCGCCGCGCATCCTCTGGGAGAACGCGGCGGTGCGGCTCTATTCGCTGTACGACCGGCGCCTTGCCGAACTGGACGATCCGGCCATTCGTGCCCGCTGCGCCGAGGACTTCGCCTGGCTGCTGGCGGCCACGCCGGCGGAGCTGGGGCTGGAGACCAATCCGCTGGTGCAATTCCGCCGGCCTGCAACGGCTAGTACCGTGGGACGTCCCGTCCGTTTCCGGCGCACCTGCTGCTTCTACTACCAGGCCACGGCACCCGCCGAATACTGCGCCAGCTGTCCGCTGATCCGCCCCCGGGAGGGCGCAGGCCCGGGCATCTGAGCGACCTGTTCCAGGCCTTGCTACCCGCCGCCTTGGCCAAGGAGGCGGTGGACCAGGCCTTGCGTGCGCAGTTGCAGCGGCTGCGCGAGAGCCTGTGACGCCGCTACGCCGGCTTGGTACCGATCTGCTCGCGGAGCAGCTGCAGATAGCGCCGCGCGCCCAGGCCCTGGGGGCGGTTCTTGATCCAGATGACGTCGATCCAGCGACGGATCTGGCTGGCCATGTTGTCGAACTGCACCTGTTCGAGCAGGCCGGCGGCGATCAGCGGGCGCACCAGCGGATGGGGCAGATAGGCCCAGCCCAGGCCGGCCTGCACCAGGTCGAGGGTAGCCAGGTAGCTGTCGGTCAGCCAGACCCGTTGCGACAGCACGATCTGCGGGTCCGAGGCATTGCGGTCACCACCAGCCACCACGATCTGGCGGGTGTCGGCCATCAGCGTCTCGCCCAGCGGCCGGCCCGCGCGGGTCGAGGGATAACCGGGCGCGGCCACTGCCGTGAGCAATTGACTGCCGGCCTCGGCGAAGCCTTCGTGCTCGTCGATGCCCGGGCGCTCGAAGATCAATGCCATGTCCACGCTGCCTTCGTGCAGCAGGCGGATCGCCTCGGCCCGCGCCGCCGAGCGGATCTCGATTTCCAATGCCGGAAACTCCTCGGCCAGAGTCACCAGGGGCCGGCTCCAGGCGCCGGTCTGCAGCTCCGGCGCCATCACCAGCACGAAGCGCCGCTCCAGCCCCGCGTGCAACTGCAAGGCATGGGCATCGAGCAGATTCAACTGGCTGGCTACCTGGCGTGCCTGGGGTTCGAGGGCGCGAGCGGCAGGAGTGGGCAGGGCCTTGCGGGTGGCGCGGTCGAACAGCACCAGGTCCAGCTCGGCCTCCAGTTGGGAAATCGCCATGTTGACGGCGGAGGGCACGCGCCCGAGAGCCCGCGCGGCGGCGGAGAAGGAGCCCTCGTCGATCACGGCGAGAAAGACCCGGAGCGTTTCGCTGGTGAAGGCCATGATCGTCAATTTCTCTGATAACGATCGTCTTTTTGTATCAGCCGGAAAGATCTAAAGTCCAGCGAAACGGCGATGGATAGGTGTCTCATGTCTCGGACGATGATAGGTCAGGTAGCTTTGGTCAGCGGTGTCGGCAGTGCTGCCGGCATCGGCCTCGCCTGCGCACGGCGCCTGGGCACGGCCGGGGCGAAACTGATCGTCACCGCCAGCAGCGCACGGGTTGCCGAGCGGGTGGCGGAGTTGCGCGCCGCGGGCTTCACCGTCGAGGGCCGAGCGCTGGACCTCACCGAAGAAGCGGCGGTCCTGGAGTTCGCCCGCTGGGCCGAAGAGCGCTGGGGCCGGATCGATGTCCTGGTGAACAACGCCGGGATGGCCATGCAGGGTAGCCCCGAGCCCCTGGTCGAATTGGCCCGGATGAGTCTCGCCGACTGGAATCTGTCGCTGGCGCGCAATCTCACGACGACCTTTCTGCTCACCCGCGCCGTGCTGCCCGGCATGCAGCAACGGCGTTATGGCCGCATCGTCCACGTCAGCTCGGCCACCGGCATTCGGGCGGGCAACGTAGGGGAGGCCGCCTACAGCGCGGCCAAGGCCGCCATGGTCGGCCTGAACATGAGCCTGGCGCTGGAGGTGGCGGGCCAGGGCATCACGGTGAACGCCGTGGCGCCCGGCTGGATCGCCACCGAGTCCAGCCTGCCGGAAGAGCTGTGGGCGGCGACCCGCGTTCCCGTGGGCCGCGCTGGCCGTCCCGCCGAGGTCGCGGCGGCGGTGGCCTTCCTGGCCTCAGCGGAGGCGAGCTACATCACCGGCGAATGCCTGGTGGTGGACGGCGGCAACAGCCGCATCGAAAACAAGGGAGCCTGACATGCAAGCTGTCGTCTTGATCAGCGGCGTCCTGGGGGGCATCGGCCAGGCCGTAGCCGAGCAGTTCGTGCGCGGTGGCTGGCAGGTCTTCGGCATCGACCGCGATGGCGCGGCGTTGGCGGCTCGCCAGGCCGGGGGCCAACTGGCTGGCTACCATGCCGCCGATCTGCGCCAAGTCGGCACGACCCAGGACGTGGTCGCGGCCGCGCTGGCCACCCTGGGCCGGCTCGACGCCCTGGTCAATTGCGCTGGCGTCTGGCGCGAAGGCCCGGCGGAGACCTTCAGCGAGGAAGACTTCGACCTGGTGCTGGACGTCAACCTCAAGGCCAGTTTCTTCCTCTGCGCCGCGGCCATCCCCGCCTTGCGCGACACCCGCGGCGCCATCGTCAACCTCAGCAGCGACGCCGGGCGCCAGGGCAACCGCAACGCCGCCGTCTATTGCGCCAGCAAGGGCGCGGTGACCCTGATGACCAAGGCCCTGGCGCTGGACCTGGCCCCCAGCGGCGTGCGCTGCAACAGCATCTCTCCAGGCGACGTAGCCACGCCGATGCTGAGCTTCCAGGCGGAGCGCTACGGCAACGGCGATCCCGCCGGTTATCTGCAAGACCTGCTCGCCAAGTATCCCCAGGGTGAGAGCGCGACCTTCATCCAACCCGAGGAAGTCGCCGAACTGGCCTTCTTCCTTTGCCAGCCCGCCGCCCGCTCCATCACCGGCGCGGACCTGGCCATAGATCGTGGTATCTCGGCCGGCCACTGAGCCGGACGAACCCTTCATCCAACCTCGGAGACCTAGCGTCATGACCACCAGTGGCATCAGCGAAGCGGCAGTCACAGCCTTCACCACCCGCGAGCGCGAGCGTTTCCTCGCGCAGAACCCCAAATCCCGCGTCCTCGCCGAGCGTGCCCGGCATTCCCTGTTCGGCGGGGTGCCAATGCACTGGATGAGCGACTGGTCGATGCCCAGCGCGCTGTTCGTCAGCCATGCCCAGGGCGCCCGCTTCCATGACGTCGACGGCCATGAGTACGTCGACTTCTGCCTGGGCGACACCGGCAGCATGTTCGGCCACTCGCCCGTACCCATCGCCCGCGCGCTAGCGGAGCAGGGCGCTCGCGGCCTGACCACCATGCTGCCAGGCGAGGACGCGATAGTGGCTGGCGAACTGCTCGCCGAGCGCTTCGGCCTGCCGTTCTGGCAGGTGGCGGCCACCGCCACCGATGCCAACCGCTATGTGATCCGCTGGGCGCGGGCCATCACCAATCGCAAGATGCTGCTGGTGTTCGACGGCTGCTACCACGGCACCGTCGACGACGTCATGGTGCGCTACCAGGACGGCCGCACCGTGCATCGCGGTGGGTTGATCGGTCAGGCCAGCAATCTGGCCGAGACCAGTCGCGCCGTGCCCTTCAACGACCTGGCGGCGCTGGAAGCGGCCCTGGCCCAGGGTGACGTCGCCGCGCTGCTCTGCGAACCGGCCATGACCAACATTGGCATGGTGTTGCCCGAGCCGGGCTTCATGGAGCAGGTTCGTGCCCTGACCCGCAAGTACGGCACCCTGCTGATCATCGACGAAACCCATACCCTGTCCACCGGTCCCGGTGGCTGCACCCGCGCCTGGAACCTGCAGCCGGACTTCATCACCTTCGGCAAGCCCATCGCTGGCGGCGTGGCCTGCTCGGCCTACGGCTGCAGCTATGAAATGGCCCAGGCCATGCGCCTCGCGCAGCAGCACGCCAGCGAGACCAGCCATGGTCATGGGCACAGTGGCATGGGCACCACCCTGTCGGCCAACGCCCTGGCCATGCACTGCCTGAGGGTCAACCTGGAAGAGGTGATGACCTCCGCCGCCTACGACCTGATGCTGCCGCTGGCCGCGCGTCTCGCCGCTGGCCTGCGCCAGCTGATCGCCCGCCACGGTCTGGCCTGGTCGGTGACCGAGCTGGGCGCCCGCTGCGAATTCCAGTTCTGCGTCACCCCGCCCAAGACCGGCGCCCAGGCCGAGGCGGCCTTCCACGATAGCCTGCAGCAGGCGCTGCACCTCTATCTGATCAACCGCGGCATCCTCATCACGCCGTTCCACAACATGACCCTGTGCTGCCCGGATACCACCGCGGCCGATGTCGATCGCCTCATCGCCACCCTGGATGATGCCCTGACCGAATTGCTGGCCGTGCCCGGCGCCCGTTGCTGAACAGAAGAGAACTCATCATGACATTCGCCGATCCCCAGGAAGCCCGGGATTTCCTTGCCGCCCATCCCGAGGTGCGCAGCATCGAGCTGATGCTGATCGACGCCAATGGCGTACCCCGCGGCAAGCTGCTGCACCGTGACGAACTGCTGGCCATCTACGAACAGGGCCGCCCGTTGCCCAGCTCCATCCTGGCCCTGACCATCCAGGGCGAGGACGTCGAGGCCACCGGCTTGGTCTGGGAAGTGGCCGATGTCGATTGCTGGACCTATCCGCTGCCCGGCAGCCTGACCCTGCAACCCTGGCGCTCGTCCCCGACCGGCCAGGTGCAGGTGACCATGCACCCGACCCAGGGCTTGCCAGCGGCCCCGGCCGATCCGCGCCAGGCGTTGGTGCGCGTCATCGAGCGCCTGCAGGCCGATGGGTTCCACCCGGTGATGGCCGTGGAGCTGGAGTTCTACCTGCTGGATCGCGAACGCGATGCCGAAGGACGCCCGCAACCAGCGCTGCAGATGAATGGTGGTCGACCCCAGGCGCCGCAGGTCTATGGCGTGTACGAACTGGAGCAGTTGCAGCCGTTCCTGGACGATCTCTACGCCGCCTGCGAGGTACAGGGCCTGCCGGTGCGCACCGCCATCTCCGAATACGCGCCGGGCCAGGTCGAGCTGACCCTGGAACACCGCCTCGATGCCCTGCAGGCCATCGACGAGGGCGTGCGCTACAAGCGGCTGGTCAAGGGTGTTGCCAATCGCCACGGCTTGCAGGCCTGCTTCATGGCCAAGCCCTTCGGCGACCGCGCCGGCAGCGGCATGCACCTGCACGTCAGCCTGGCCGATGCCGAGGGCAACAACCTCTACGCCAGCGAAGACCCCGAGGGCACGCCGCTGCTGCGCCACTCCATTGGCGGCATGATGCACAGCCTGCTCGACTCCCTGGCCATCTTCTGCCCCAACGCCAACTCCTACCGGCGCTTCCAGGCCAACAGCTATGCGCCGCTGGCCAAGAGCTGGGGGGTGAACAACCGTACGGTGTCCTTCCGCGTTCCCGGCGGTCCGGCATCCAGTCGCCACATCGAACACCGCATCTGCGGCGCTGACGCCAATCCCTATCTCGCCGCCGCCGCCATCCTCGCCGGGATCCACCAGGGCATCCGCGATCAACGCGATCCCGGCCCGGCCATCGTCGGCAACGGCTACGAGCAGGCCACCGAATTCCTGCCTACCGACTGGTTCACCGCGCTGCAGGCCCTGGAGCGCTCCAGCTGGGCGCGGGAAGCCCTGGGCGAGCGCTTCGTCGAGGTCTACCTCGCCATCAAGCACACGGAATACCGGCAATTCATGGCCGAGGTGGGGGAGCAGGATTGGCGGTGGTATCTCACCAACAGTTGAACCAGGTGGCGACGTCGTCCTCACCAAACAGGTAAAGGAGATCAGGCAGATGGGAGGCTGCCGTTAGCCGGTAAATCCTAGACGGCCGTCCGCCGGCATTTTTGTCGCTGCATCCGACGCTGCATGCTGCGCCTTTTCAAAAGGGCCGCGGACGAGAGCTTATGCCGAACATTCACCCTCTGCTCAAACTTTGCTCCCTGCTTTGCGTGGTTTCGCTGGCGGTAGGATGCACCTCCAGCGCCCCACCCAAAGCTGCTCCGGTCAGTTATCGGACCAGCTTCACCCCTACGGATGAGTATGCCGTCTTGACTCTGCGGAGCACGGGGGCCCCCATGCCAGTAGCCTATTCGCTGACGTCGAAGGCGCATGGCGAGGTGCAAGTCGGAAAGGTCTACGACGGCGCCACCGGCGACGAGTTGCTATTGCCTTGGATTGCCAAATTTTCCAAGAAGATGAACAGCGGTCTGCTCAAGGCGGTACCGTCTAGAGAGACAGTTTTGGAGGTTGGGGCCACCTATACCGTGTATGGGAAGTCCGAATGGTCGAACGCCTCGAGTAGAAAAGGATTCTGTGGGCCGGTATACAGCACGTTCACACCTGGGCCCCAAAAGCGCTATCTGGCGTTGTTTACCTTTTTCAATGGCAACTGCAAACAGGAGCTATTCGACGTCACCAACGGGACGCCGGTGTTGCTCGAACGTGAAAGCTAGCCGTGTGAGCAAGTAGGACGATAGCTACCTGTTGGACAGACCTCACTGATTACGCAGGACGAAGCGTTTCGTACTACCGGTAGGGACTCGCAATGGCGTCGACCGCTATTGGAAGTCGTCTTCAGCCACCAACGCCGTCCGCCAGCGCTCATCCCGCCGCGATGGGCGTCGGTGCAGACGCTCGTCCAACAAGGCATGGGCCTTGGCATGTTCCCCGCCACGCATGAGCGCTACCAGTAGGGTGTCTTCGAAGACTTGACGCTGGGCACCGCTGCCGCCGATACGCGCGATGTCGGCGCGGACGGGTTCGAGCAGCCGTGCACAGCCGCGATAGTCCTCCTCGGCAAAAGCCAGCAGAGCGCGGCAGAGCACGGCGACGACGGGGCCGGCGGGGAGGGCGCCGTCGGCCATCCGTGCGGTGAGCCCGGTGATGCGCGCTTCCAAGGCGGACCGGTACCCCGTGGCTGCGGCGATCATGGCCATATGGACATCGGCGAAGGGCAGGCCGGGTTGCTGGAATAGGCCGGTAACGCTATCGGCCGTGGCCTGCCAGAGGGCTGGCGAGACCTCATGGCGTTGCAGCGCCAGGCGCCACAGGAAGGAGGCGTTGTCGCTCACCCGATTGAGCGGGCCGGCGGTGGAGTTGGCCGGAGCCACCTGGGCTTCGTAGAGCGCCAGCGCACCCTGGACATCACCGCGTTCCAGGGCCACCAGCGCGCCATGCCAGGCGATATGGCCGTGCAGGGTGCCGTGGCGGGGATAGTCGGGCAGCCAGTCGGCGATCAGCCGCGCCGCCTCTTCGCTGGCGCCGGATTCATGCAGCACATGGGTGAGGGCATGGGCGGCGTTGACGTTTTCTCGCCGCCGTTCGAGGGCGCGCTCGGTCAAGGTCCGCCCGCGCAGCACATCACCGTTTTCGCCATGGGACCAGCCGCGGTAGGTCAGAAACCACCAGTCATCCGCAGCGAAATGCCGGGCATGGCGTTCGCACAGGTCGACCCGGGCCTGATCGTGGTCGACACGGCCGGAAAACGCCAGCAGTCCGAAGGCGCCCAGGGGCAATCCCAGGATCAGGATATCCCTCGGCCAGCGCTCGGCGTGGTCCAGGGCACCTTGCAACGCCTGGGCGGACTCGCCTGCCATCAGCCGCTGCAGCACCTGGACGTGACTGCGTTCGCGCTTGGTCCCGCGTCGCTCGACCAGGCCGTGCGCCCGCGCGATGGCGCTGCGCGCCAGGTCCGCCTGGTTGTCGATCAGGTGCAGGCGGGCCCGGGCAGCCCAGGCCAGGGCGAAGTCGGGGTCCAGGGCGATCGCCTCGTCCAGCCGCGCGTCCGCCCCGGGCCAGAGCGAGAGCAGCAGGTCCACGCCGGTCTGGTAGCGGTCGGCGGCGCTGGCGCAGGTGGAGAGCGGCAGGCCGTAGCGGTCGATCACGGGCATGGCGATCTCGGCGAAGCCACGGGACCTGCAGCGGTTGCCGGGTCCCGTGATGCGGCGTTCCCAGGAGGTCCGCTTACTGGGCGGATTCCGCTTGGGGCACGGGCGCTGTCTCGACCGGCTTTTCCTTCGCCGGTGCCTTGTCGCGGCGGGCCTGTGCGCGTTTGCGACGGGCCTGGCGCGCCGCATGCAGGGCCTGGGACGCGGTCACGACGCCCACCGGCTGGCCGGCGAGGTCGAGACGGGGTGCATTTTCCTTCATGCTCGCCCAGTAGCGACTCCCCTGGCACCAGGCCGCGATACCCAGTTTCAACTGGTCGAGGGAGATGCCGAGCGTTCCCAGGTGCTGCTCGGCATCCTTGAGGATGCCTTCCTTCAGCGGCACCTTGGGCGCCGGGTTGACCGGGAAGGCCAGCGGGAAGTGCTTCTGCAGGCGCCGAATGGCCTCGAAAGCCGCTTCCTCTTCGGGAGACCTGACTTCGCGCGGCGGCTTCCGAGGCTTTTGCGCCTTCTGAGACTTCTGCGGAGGTTGCTGCTTGGCAGCAGGTTGCAGCTGCGCCTTTTCGGCGCGGAGCCGGTCGCGAAGCTCGGCTAGTTGTTCAAAACCCATTGTGCAGCTCATCGGTAGCGGATTTGGTCGGGCGCGAGGATACCCTAAGCCAGGCTTTCGCACAGCGTTGCCGGCCTGCGGGGGCGCGATCAACCGACGAAGGTACCGGCTCCTGCACACTTTCGGCACTCGGCAAGCGTACCGGGGCGATCGCCTGGCAGGCGCCTGCCCGTCGGGTGAACCGACGGAAGAGGCAAGACGGGGGCGCCGACGAGGTATCTCGCCGGATGCCTGGCCCCTGGAGCTCGGGGTGCCGCCCGGGAGCGCCCTTCGCAGCGCTCACGTCATCGACAGGCGGCAATGGCCAGGGTCGCGGCCGCGGTACGGGTTTCCACGCCGAGCTTCACATAGACGTGCTCCAGGTGCTTGTTCACCGTCCGCGGCGAGAGGCCGAGGATGTCGCCTATGTCACGGTTGGTCTTGCCGCAGGCCACCCAGTGCAGCACCTCGACCTCGCGACCGGTCAGCTGGTAGCGGCTGCTGAGGGGCGCGAGGTCCAGCGCAGTCCTGGCCTGGGGGCGGCTCACCGGCAGGCTCCTGGCCGCCTGGAGTTCGCGGGCCGTGCGCAGGTGGGCGGCCACCCGTGCCAGCACTTCGTCGGTCTTCAGCGGCTTGGTGACATAGTCGATGCCGCCCGCGGCGAAGGCCTCCACCACGTGCTCGCTGTCGGTCAGGGCGGTCATGAACAGCACCGGGATGTCGGCCAGTTCGGCCTGGGCTTTGATCCGGCGACAGGTCTCGAAGCCGTCCAGGCCGGGCATCACCGCGTCCAACAGGACCACGTCCGGTCGACGACGCTGCATGCGTTCCAGGGCGCTGGCGCCGTCCATGGCCACCAGCACCATGTAGCCGCTGGTGTCCAGGGCATCTGAGAGCAGCGCGAGGTTGTCGGGAGTGTCATCGACGATCAGCACGACGCCGGCGGGAGCGGGCTGTAGGACGGCATTCATGGGTGTTCTCCTTCCAGGGGCAGGTCGGCCGGCTGCAGGGCGTCCTTGAGGCGGCGGTTGAAGTCGTTGAGCTGGAAGCGCTTGACCAGACTGCGCAGGGTGGCGACATAGGCGGCGGTGAGGGGCTCGTCGCGCTCGATACGGTCCAGGCATTCGAGGATACCCTTGACGTAGCCCAGGGCGCCCAGCTCCTGCAACTCGGCCAGACTGGCGGCGCTCGGGGCCTGGAGGGGCCGCGACGGTGCCTGGGGTGGCCCTTCCGGACGCTCCAGCCATTCCAGGTCCAGGTGCCTTTTGATCTTCTCCAGCAACCGCGGCGTGTGTACCGGCTTGGCCAGGTAGTCGTCGCAGGCGGCGGCGGCGCTACGCTCGCGGTCGTCGGCGAAGGCATTGGCGGAGATGACGATGATGGGCGCCCGGGAGAGGCCGTTGCGGCGGATCAGGGTGCTGGCCTCCAGGCCGTCCAGTAGCGGCATGGACAGGTCCATGAGGATCAGGTCCGGCTGCCAAAGGGCCACCTGGCGGATGGCGTCCTGGCCATTGCTGGCCTCGGCCAGTTCGAAACCCAGGGGCTCGAGCATGCCCGCCAGCACGCGGCGATGGTCGAGGTGATCGTCCACCAGCAGCACCCGCCGGCGCGGCCCCTGGTAGCCGCTGATGTGGTGCTCGACGTGGACCAGCGCCTGGGGGACGCGTACCTCTGAGAGGAATAGTCGCACGACGAAGCGGGTGCCCTGACCCGGCGTACTCTGGACATCCAGGGCGCCGCCCATCAGGGTCACCAGCATGCGAGTGATGGTCAGGCCGAGGCCGAGGCCGTTGTCCGGGCGTAGCGGATCACCGCGTTCGAAGGGTTGGAACAGCCGCTCCAATTGCCCCGGGGCGATTCCCAGGCCGCTGTCGAGGATCTCGAAGGTGGCGGTTTCCCGGGCGTAGGTGACCCCCAGTACCACGCCGCCACGGTCGGTGTAGCGCACGGCATTGCCGAGCAGATTGATGAGGATCTGGCGGACGCGCTTCTCGTCGCCACGGACCACCGCCGGCAGGCGGCCCTGGGCGTCGAGGCGGAAGCTCAGGCCCTTGTCCTGGGCCTGGGGGGCGAACATCTGCCGCAGTTGCTCGATGAATTCCGGGAAGGGGATTTCCGAGGGTTCCAGGTTGAGCTTGCCCGCCTCGATCTTGGCCACGTCGAGCAGGCCGTCGATCAGCGACAACAGGTGCGAGCCGCTGCGATAGATGGTGGCCAGGGCGTCCTGCTGGCTGCCGCTGGCGGGATCGCGCTGCAGGATCTGGGTGTAGCCGAGGATGCTGTTCAATGGCGTGCGCAACTCGTGGGACAGGCCGGTGACGTAGCGACTCTTGGCGGCGTTGGCGGCTTCCGAGGCTTCCTTGGCGCGCTGCAGGGCCTCGTCGGTCTTGCGGTGGGCCTCGATCTCCTGCATCAGCAGGGCGGTCTGGCGGGTCGATTCCTCCAGGGCCACGTGGCGGCTCTCGCGGGTCAGCACCACCCACCAGGCCAGCGCCCCGGCGAACAGGGTGAGCACCATGAAGGCCTTGAAGAAGCCCTGGTAGAGCAGGTGGCGTTCGTCGCCCTGGAGGCCCTGGGAGACTTGACTGTAGATCAGCGCCAGGGCGCAGAACATCAGCCCGACCATGACCAGGAGCACGCCCAGGTAATGCGCCAGGCGGGTATGCAGGCGTGGCACCGAGGTGTTCGGCAGCAGCCAGCGCAGCAGGGTGTCGAACTGCGCGGACAGGCGCGCCTCGGGCTTGCACAGGTCGCCGCAGCGCGCGTCCAGGGCGCAGCAGAGCGAGCAGATGGGCGCGCCATACGCCGGGCAGAAGGCGATGTCCTCGCGCTCGAAGGCATTGGCGCAGAGCACGCATTCCAGGTGTACCTGTCCGGGATGGACCAGCTTCAGCACGCTGGTGCGGGCGATGTAGTAGCGGCCGCGGGTGAGCCAGGCCAGCAGCGGGGCGCAGACCAGCGCCGCGAGCAGGGATACCGCTGGCGAGGCGGCCTGGGCCAGGGCGCCGAACAAACCTGCATGGGCCAGGCCGGAGAGCAGCGAGGCCAGCAGCATGGCGCCGACGCCCACCGGGTTGATGTCGTAGAGGTGCGCGCGCTTGAATTCGATGTGCCTGGGCGACAGGCCCAGGGGCTTGTTGATCACCAGGTCGGCGACCACCGCGCCGATCCAGGCGATGGCGATGTTGGCATAGAGCCCGAGCACCTCCTCGATGGCCTGGAACACCCCCAGCTCCATCAGCATCAGCGCGATCAGCACATTGAACACCAGCCAGACCACGCGGCCGGGATGGCTGTGGGTGACCCGGGCGAAGAAGTTGGACCAGGCCAGGGAACCGGCATAGGCATTGGTCAGGTTGATCTTGATCTGGCTGACGATGACGAAGAGCACCATGGCGCCCATGGCCCATTCCGGCGAGGCGAACACGTAGCCGAAGGCCACCAGGTACATCTGGGTCGGTTCGGCGGCGCGCTCCAGGGGGATTTCATGCTGCAGGGCGAGAAAGGCCAGGAAGGCGCCAGCGAGCATCTTCAGTGCGCCGGGCAGAATCCAGCCGGGGCCGGCCAGGAGCAGCGCCGCCCACCAACGCCGGCGGTTGACGGCGGTCTTCTCGGGCAGGAAGCGCAGGTAATCGACCTGTTCGCCGATCTGGGTCACCAGCGCCAGGCCCACGGTACAGGCAGCACCGAAGGACAGCAGGTTGAAGGCGCCGGCCTCGCCCTCGCGCCCGGCGAAGGTGGTCCAATCCGCCAGGGCGCCAGGGTTCTTGGCGATGACGAAGGCATAGGGCAACGCCAGCAGGATCAGCCAGAGCGGCTGGCTCCACAGCTGCAGGCGGTTGATCAGGGTGATGCCGTAGGTGACCAGGGGAATGACGATGATCGAGCAGATCACGTAGGCCAGGGCCAGGGGGATGCGGAAGTACAGCTCCAAGGCCAGCGCCATGATCGCCGCTTCCAGGGCGAAGAACAGGAAGGTGAAGCTGGCGTAGATCAGCGAGGTGATGGTCGAGCCGATGTAGCCGAAGCCGGCGCCGCGGGTGAGCAGGTCCATGTCCACCCCATAGCGGGCCGCGTAGTAGCTGATCGGCAGGCCGGTGAGAAAGATCACCAGGCTCACCGCCAGCACCGCCCAGAGGGTGTTGGTGAAGCCATAGCTGATCGCCAGGGCGCCACCGATGGCCTCCAGGGCCAGGAAGGACAGGGCGCCCAGGGCGGTATTGGCGATGCGGAATTCCGACCACTTGCGGAACGACCGGGGGGTGTAGCGCAGGGCGTAGTCTTCCAGCGTCTCGTCGGCGACCCAGCTGTTGTAGTCCCGACGGATCTTGGCGATGCGTTGCGTCCCGTTCTGCTGCACGGCAGGGCTCCTGGCGGTTCGGCGGTAGGCTCAGAGCCTGTTCATGGTCCCGCGAGCTAGAGCCAAACAAGGCGTTTTCCACGCAGTTTGGCCGACGCGCAGCAGGTTATGGGCAGGCTCGTCAGGCAAGTTCCGTGCCCCTGCCTGAGCATGGTGTAGAGCGCCCGGGCAGCCTGCCCGTTGCTGCGCGCGGGCGCGCGCGAGACAGAGCATGCCCCAGGGCGTTGCAGCGGGCTGTACGTCAGATGACGTAGGCCCTTACGTCATCCTGCGTATGTTCCCGGGCGACAGCCGCGCCCCATTCTTGCTCCGCAGCGAAAACCCGCAGTCCTGGCCACCAGGGACGAACGGCAATCACCTAGAGGAGCGAGAAGATGCACAGATCATCGGGCGTGAAATCCAGCCTTCCCCGGCGCCTGGCGCTGGGCGCCGCGGCGTTGTCCCTGCTGGCGGCCAGTATGTTCAGTCAGGGCGTGATGGCAGATACCGCCAATACCACCGGCCTGGCCGTCACCGATACCACGGTCACCGTCGGCCAGTTGCATTCGGCCACCGGCACCATGGCCATCTCCGAGACCGGCGCCATCCAGGCCGAACGCCTGGCCATCGAGCAGATCAACGCCCAGGGCGGGGTGCTCGGCCGGCAGATCAAGATCGTCCAGGAGGATGGCGCCTCCGATTGGCCAACCTTCGCCGAAAAGGCCAAGAAGCTGCTGGAAGCCGACAAGGTCGCCGCGGTGTTCGGCTGCTGGACCTCGGCCTCGCGCAAGGCGGTGTTGCCGATCTTCGAGAAGGACAACGGCCTGCTCTACTATCCAACCTTCTACGAGGGCCTGGAGCAGTCGAAGAACGTCTTCTACACCGGCCAGGAAGCCACCCAGCAAATCCTCTCGGCACTGGACTGGCTGGCCAGGGAGAAGGGCGCCAAGACCTTCTACCTGGTCGGCTCGGACTACATCTGGCCGCGCACCTCGATGAAGATCGCCCGCAAGCACATCGAGAACGTGCTGCACGGCGAGGTGGTGGGGGAGGAGTACTACCCCCTGGGCGGCACCCAATTCGGCTCCCTGACCAACAAGATCAAGCTGAAGAAGCCCGACGTGGTCTTCGCCGCGGTGGTCGGCGGTTCCAACGTGGCCTTCTACAAGCAGCTCAAGGCCGCCGGCATCACCTCCGCCAGGCAGAATCTGCTGACCCTCTCGGTGACCGAGGACGAGATGCTCGGCATCGGCGGCGAGAACATGGCCGGCTTCTACTCCTCGATGAAGTACTTCCAGACCCTGGACAACCCCAACAACAAGACCTTCGTCGAGGCCTTCAAGGCCAAGTACGGCAAGGACGCGGTGATCGGCGACGTGACCCAGGCCGCCTACCTCGGCCCCTGGCTGTGGAAGATGGCGGTGGAGAAGGCCGGCAGCTTCGACGTCGACAAGGTGGTCGCGGCCTCGCCGGGCCTGGAACTCAAGAGCGCGCCGGAAGGCTACGTGAAGGTGCACGACAACCATCACCTCTGGAGCCGCTCGCGCATCGCCCAGATCCAGCCGGACGGCACCTTCAAGGTGGTCTACGAGTCGCCCGAGCTGATCGAGCCCAATCCCTTCCCTAAAGGTTATCAGTAAGAGCCAGTTCGGGGCCGCCGCTGCGGCGGTCCCGCCCACCTTTGCGGGAGAGCCTCATGGAAAGCTTATCGGACTTCGGCGCGATCGCCGTGATGCAGGGCTTCAATGGCCTGTCGGTGTTCTGCGTACTGCTGCTGATGGCGCTGGGCCTGGCGATCATCTTCGGGCAGATGGGGGTGATCAACATGGCCCATGGCGAGTTCCTCGCCGTCGGCGCCTACACCACCTATGTCGTGTCCACGCTGATCCAGCATCACCTGCCCGCCTTGCAGCCCTATTACTTCTTCTTCGCCATCGTCCTGGCCTTCTTCGTCGCGGGCGCCATCGGCTGGCTGGTGGAGTGGGCGATGATCAGCCGGCTGTATCAGCGGCCGCTGGACACCCTGCTGGCCACCTGGGGCCTGTCGCTGATCCTGCAGCAACTGTTTCGCTCGGTGTTCGGCGCCCGCGAGGTGAGCGCCGAGATGCCGGAATGGCTGATGGGCTCCTGGAGTCCGACCGCCAGCATCGACATTCCCAAGAACGGCCTCTTCGTCATGGCCGTGACCGTGCTGCTGACCATCACCCTGTTCCTCATGCTCTATCGCTCGCGCTGGGGCCTGCAGGTCCGCGCCACCATGCAGAACCGGTTGATGGCGCGCGCCGTGGGCATCAACACCCGCCGCGTGGACCGCATGACCTTCGCCCTGGGGTGCGGCGTGGCCGGGGTGGCCGGCGCGGCCTTCACCACCATCGGCTCCATCGGTCCCACCGCCGGCTCGCTGTACATCGTCGATACCTTCCTGGTGGTGGTCTTCGGCGGCGCGGCCAGTCTGCTCGGCACCATCGCCTCGGCCTTCGGCATCGCCCAGGCGCAATCGCTGCTGGAGTTCTTCCTCTCCGGCTCCATGGCCAAGGTGCTGACCCTGTCGGCGGTGATCCTCATCCTGATGCTGCGGCCCCAGGGGCTGTTCTCGGCAAAAGTCCGCAAGTAGGGAGCTCAAGATGAACAAGGCAATCGACAACCTGCTCGGCGGTCGCCAGGGCGCTCTCGGCCTGCTGGTGCTGGCCGGGCTGATCCTGGTGGTGTTCCCGCTGGCGCTGGATACCTTCCGCCTCAACCTGGTCGGCAAGTACCTGACCTATGCCTTCGTCGCCGTCGGCCTGGTGCTGTGCTGGGGCTACGGCGGCATCCTCAGCCTCGGCCAGGGCATCTTCTTCGGCCTGGGCGGCTATTGCATGGCGATGTTCCTCAAGCTGGAGGCCTCGGACCCGGCGAGCACCAAGATCCAGTCCACTCCTGGCATTCCGGACTTCATGGACTGGAACCAGATCACCGAACTGCCCTGGCTCTGGCAGCCGTTCCACAGCTTCGGCTTCACCCTGGTGGCGGTGATCGCGGTGCCGGCACTGCTGGCCTTCATCATCGGCATGGCGATGTTCAAGCGCCGGGTCGGGGACGTCTATTTCTCCATCGTCACCCAGGCCATCGCCGCCATCCTGAGCATTCTCATCATCGGTCAGCAGGGCCTCACCGGCGGGGTCAACGGCATCACCGACCTGAAGACGGTACTGGGCTGGGACATCCGCCCGGACAGCGCCAAGGTCACCCTTTACTTCGTCAACGCCGCGTTGCTGTTCGCCTGCATCCTGCTCGCCCGCTTCGTGCTGGCCTCCAAGCTCGGCCGGCTGCTGGTGGCCATGCGCGACAAGGAAGAGCGGGTGCGCTTCTCCGGTTACGACGTGGCCAGCTTCAAGATCTTCGTGTTCTGCCTGGCCGCGGCCTTCTCGGCGGTCGGCGGGGCCATGTTCGCCCTGCAGGTGGGCTTCATGTCGCCGTCCTTCGTCGGCATCGTGCCCTCCATCGAGATGGTCATCTTCGCCGCAGTCGGTGGGCGCCTGTCGCTGCTCGGTGCGGTGTACGGCACCTTGCTGGTGAATTTCGGCAAGACCTACTTCTCCGAGTCTTTCCCCGAGCTGTGGCTGTACCTGATGGGTGGGCTGTTCATCGCGGTCGTCCTCTATTTCCCCAATGGTCTTGCCGGCCTGTGGAAGAGCCATGGCCTGCCGCTGCTTGCACGGCTCAGACGCCGCCAAACCACCCACGCCGTCGCAGCGCCGGCCACGACCACTGCGACCAAGCCCTCTACTCTGGAGACCACGCGATGAACACCAGCCCCGTCGGTTTCCAGCTGGCCAAGCCGGTGCTGGCCATCGAAGGCCTGACCGTCTCCTTCGACGGTTTCAAGGCGGTGAACGACCTCAACCTCTATGTCGACCGCAACGAGGTGCACGTGGTGATCGGCCCCAACGGCGCCGGCAAGACCACGGTGCTCGACCTGATCTGCGGCAAGACCCGCGCCACCGCCGGCAGCATTGAATTCAACGGTCGCGAGCTGACGAAGATGAAGGAATTCGACATCGTCCGCGCCGGCGTCGGCCGCAAGTTCCAGAACCCCTCCATCTACGAGAACCTCACGGTGTTCGAGAACCTGGAAATGTCCTACCCCGAGGGTCGCAAGGTGTTCGGCGCGCTGTTCTTCAAGCGTAGCCCGGCGGTGGTCGCGCGGGTGGAGGAGGTGGCCGGGCAGATCTTTCTCGCCGACCTGCTGCACCAGCAGGCCGACCTGCTCTCCCACGGCCAGAAGCAGTGGCTGGAGATCGGCATGCTGCTGATGCAGGACCCGGAGCTGTTGATGCTCGACGAACCGGTGGCTGGGATGAGTGTGTCCGAGCGGGCCCAGACGGCCGAATTGCTCAACCGCATCAGCCAGGGCCGCTCGGTGCTGGTCATCGAACACGACATGGAGTTCGTCAAGAGCATCGCCCACAAGGTCACGGTGTTGCACCAGGGCAAGGTGCTGGCCGAAGGCAGCATGGAGGCGGTGCAGAGCAATCCCAAGGTTATCGAGGTGTACCTGGGGCACTGAAAATCTGAGCCTTCGTCCATCTCCACTCACCCAACCGATCACGGAGATCCCGGCCATGTTCACCATCCAGAACCTCGTCTCCGGCTACGGCCAGAGCCGCATCCTCCACGACCTCAGCCTGGACGTGGCGAAACAGGAAATCGTCGCCGTCATGGGTCGCAACGGCATGGGCAAGAGCACCTTCTTCCGCAGCCTCATGGGCATCCTGCCGAGCTGGAGCGGCAGCGTGGCGGTGGACGGCCAGGACGTCTCCCGGCTGGAAACCCACCAGCGGGTCGAGCGCGGCATCGCCTACGTGCCCCAGGGGCGGATGATCTTTTCCCACATGACGGTGCTGGAGAACATCCAGACCGGCCTGCCGGCGTCGGCGAAGGGCAGGGTGCCGGACGATCTCTATGCGCTGTTCCCGGTGCTGCACGAGATGCGCCAGCGCAAGGGCGGCAACCTGTCCGGTGGCCAGCAGCAACAACTGGCCATCGCCCGCGCCCTGGCTACCAATCCCAAGGTGCTGCTGCTGGACGAGCCGACCGAGGGCATCCAGCCCTCGATCATCAAGGACATCGCCCGTACCCTGAAGGAGATCCGCAGCATGCGCGACCTGACCATCGTGGTCTCCGAGCAGGTGCTGTCCTTCACCCTCGACATCGCCGACCGTTTCCTGGTGATCGAGAAGGGTCGCTTCGTGATGGAGGAGACGCGAGACAAGGTCGACGAGGCCACCATCAGCCGCTATCTATCGGTCTGAGAGCCTGCTCAACGTCAGCTGCGCATCGGCCACACCGCGTTGGAAAGGCCCTGGAAGGCCAGCCCCATCGGAATGCTCATCGTAAATTCCGCTTCCTCAGGCTTTGATTCGCTGGCGCTCACCCTACGGGCCAGCCGTTGGCTGTTACTCCCGTTGGTCGTTGCGCCTTGTTTGACTCTAGCTCGCGAGCCTTTGAACAGGCTCTGAGCTCGTCACTGTGGCAGCCGCCCGCAAGCGCTGGACGGCTGTTTTCGCATGCCTGGAAAAAGTGGCTGCAGGCCGCGTCCTTCATGGGTTTCGGCATACGTCATCCGACGTATTTGCAGGGTCGGCGGCAGCATCGAGACTGGCGCGGAACCTTCCCGCCACCGGCACAGCAAGGAGCTGCGCGATGACCGATACCCTGATCGAGGTCGACCTCACCCAGGCCGCCACCGACAACGAGAACGTCCACAACCGCTGGCACCCGGACATTCCCATGGCCTGCTGGGTCAACCCGGGTGACGATTTCATCCTCGAGACCTACGACTGGACCGGTGGCGCGATCAAGAACGACGACGACGCCAGCGACGTGCGCGATGTCGATCTGTCCACCGTGCACTACCTGTCCGGGCCGGTGGGGGTGAAGGGCGCCGAGCCGGGCGACCTGCTGGTGGTCGACCTGCTCGACATCGGCGCCAAGGCCGAGTCGCTGTGGGGCTTCAACGGCTTCTTCTCCAAGCAGAACGGCGGCGGCTTCCTCACCGACTACTTTCCCTCGGCGCAGAAGTCCATCTGGGACTTCGAGGGGATGTTCACCAGGAGCCGGCACATCCCGGGCGTGCGCTTCGCCGGCCTGATCCACCCCGGGCTGATCGGCTGCCTGCCGGACCCCAAGCTGCTGGCCAACTGGAACGCCCGCGAGCAGGAATTGATCGACAGCAACCCGACCCGGGTGCCGCCGCTGGCCAATCCCCCATTCGCCGCCACCGCCCATATGGGCAAGCTCACCGGCGCCGCCCGGGAGGCCGCCGCCGCCACCGGTGCGCGTACCGTGCCGCCGCGCGAGCACGGCGGCAACTGCGATATCAAGGACCTCTCCCGTGGCTCGAAGATCTTCTTCCCGGTCTATGTCGAGGGCGCCGGTCTTTCGGTGGGCGACCTGCACTTCAGCCAGGGCGATGGCGAGATCACCTTTTGCGGCGCCATCGAGATGGCCGGCTGGGTGCACATGAAGGTCGAGCTGATCAAGGGCGGCATGGCCAAGTACGGTATCAAGAATCCCATCTTCAAGCCCAGCCCCATCGTGCCCACCTACAACAACTTCCTGATCTTCGAAGGCATCTCGGTGGACGATGCCGGCAGGCAGCATTACCTGGACGTCAACCTGGCCTACCAGCAGGCCTGCCTCAACGCCATCGAATACCTGAAGAAGTTCGGCTACAGCGGCGCCCAGGGCTATTCGCTGCTGGGCTCGGCGCCGGTACAGGGGCACATCAGCGGGGTGGTCGACATCCCCAACGCCTGCGCCACCCTCTGGCTGCCGACCGACATCTTCGAATTCGACATCAACCCCAGCGCCGCCGGCCCGACCCGCCACCTGGACGGCAGTATCGACATGCCCATCGCCTACGACAAATGAGCCGCCCGGGCGCGGCCATCCACCGCGCCCAGCCGCCAGGAGCCCGCCATGCCCATCTACGAATACGATTGCCCACACTGCGGTGACTTCACCCTGCTGCGGCCCATGGCCCAGCGCGATGACCCCTGCGCCTGCCCCGACTGCGCGACGCCGAGCCCCCGGGTGATCCTCAGTGCCCCCGGCCTGGCGACCTTGGCCGGGGGCCAGCGCCGCGCCCACGAGACCAACGAGCGTGCAAGCCACGCGCCCCAGTCGCTGGAGGAATACAAGGCCAGGCGCAGCCATGGCGCCGGCTGCAGCTGCTGCGCGCCGAGCAAGCCGGTGGCGCGGAGCAAGGCCAATCCCCATGGGCTGAAGACCAGTCCGTCGACCCGGCCCTGGATGATCAGTCACTGATCTGCGCTTCATCCCCCCTCGAAGGAGCAACCCGATGCGCCATGGCGATATCTCCAGCAGCCCCGACACCGTCGGTGTGGCTGTCGTCAACTACCGGATGCCGCGCCTGCACAGCAAGGCGGAGGTGCTGGACAACGCCCGCCAGATCGCCACGATGATCAAGGGCATGAAGCTCGGCCTGCCGGGCATGGACCTGGCGGTGTTCCCCGAGTACAGCACCATGGGGATCATGTACGACCGCGACGAAATGATGGCCACCGCCGCGACCATCCCCGGCGAGGAGACGGCGATCTTCGCCGCCGCCTGCCGCGAGGCCCGGACCTGGGGCATCTTTTCCCTCACCGGCGAACGCCACGAGGAGCATCCGCACAAGGCCCCCTACAACACCCTGGTGCTGATCGACGACCAGGGCGAGATCGTGCAGAAGTACCGCAAGTGCATCCCCTGGTGCCCCATCGAAGGCTGGTATCCCGGGGACCGCACCTACGTCAGCGAGGGTCCCAAGGGCCTGAAGATCAGCCTGATCATCTGCGACGACGGCAACTACCCGGAGATCTGGCGCGACTGCGCCATGAAGGGTGCCGAGCTGATCGTGCGCTGCCAGGGCTACATGTATCCGGCCAAGGAACAGCAGGTGCTGATGGCCAAGACCATGGCCTGGGCCAACAACTGCTACGTGGCGGTGGCCAACGCCACCGGCTTCGACGGGGTCTACAGCTATTTCGGCCATTCGGCCCTGATCGGCTTCGATGGTCGCACCCTGGGCGAGTGCGGCGAGGAGGAAATGGGTATCCAGTACGCCCAGCTGTCGGTCTCGCAGATTCGCGACGCCCGCGCCAACGACCAGTCGCAGAATCACCTGTTCAAGTTGCTGCACCGGGGCTACACCGGCGTCTACAACTCCGGCGATGGCGACAAGGGCGTGGCCGATTGCCCCTTCGACTTCTACCGCACCTGGGTGCTGGATGCCCAGAAGGCCCAGGCGGATGTCGAGCGGATGACCCGCTCCACCATCGGCGTAGCGGACTGCCCGGTAGGCGAGCTGCCGCATCCCGGTCAGGAACGACAGCTGGGCTGAGCCGCCAGGGAGGAGGGCGCATGCCATTCGTCAACGACCTGCTGGAGCACAACCGCGGCCAATTGGCTCGCGAGGGCCAGGCGCCGCTGCCCTCGCGCTTCCTCTTCGAACCAGCCGCGGTCATGGCGCTGCTGCGCGCCCGCATCCTCGGCCAGGACAGGGTGCTCGACCAGGTGGAAGCCTTGCTCAAGGTGGTGAAGGCCGACATCGGCGACCCGGAACGACCGCTCGGCGTCAGCCTGTTCATCGGCCCCACCGGCGTCGGCAAGACCGAGCTCGTGCGCCTGCTGGCCCAGGGCATCCACGGCCGCCCGGATGCCCTGTGCCGCATCGACATGAATACCCTGGCCCAGGAACACTACGCCGCGGCCCTGGCCGGCGCGCCGCCTGGCTACGTAGGGAGCAAGGAAGGCACCACCCTGTTCGACGCCGAAGCCATCTCCGGTAGCTACGGCCGTCCCGGCATCGTGCTGTTCGACGAGTTGGAAAAGGCCGATGGCCAGGTCATCCGCACCCTGCTGAACGTGCTCGACAGCGGCCAGCTGGTGCTCAGCGCCGGCAGCAAGCGCCTCGACTTCCGCAACAGCCTCATCTTCATGACCAGCAACCTGGGCGCCCGCGCCGTGGAGGCCTATCGCGCCCGCTTCGAGCATGGCTGGCGGCGCTGGCTCAACCGGCTGCCCCAGGAGCAGGGCCGTATCCTGGAAGAGAGCTTGCACCAGCACTTCGATCCGGAATTCCTCAACCGCATCGATCGCATCCTGGCCTTCGAACGCCTCGAACACGACTGGCTTCCCGGCCTGCTCGACATCGAGCTGGGCAAGCTCAACCAGCGCCTGCACCGCCACGGGCGTAGCCTGGAACTGGACGAGCGCGCCAAGGCCTTCCTTTGCCAAGGACACGATGCCCGGTTCGGTGCCCGCGACCTGGTCAGGTGGCTGCGCCGGGAATTGGAACCGGCGGTAGCCGCCAGGCTGCTCGCTCAACCGATGGCCTGCCGCCTGCAGGCGCTGTACGGGGAGGAGGGCCTGAACGTTCGGGCGTTGGACTGACCAAGATCCTTACGAAACGAGAGCTGACAGGAAGCGGCCGGGTAGCGGTCTCAATCTTTGGCGCCCGGCCCTTGGGAGAAACCCGGCAAGCTCAGCCCGATGGCGGGCGGGAGGAGGGTGGCCGCACCGGGTTAGCCGGCCCTCCGCGAATCCTGCTCCGCTGCGAGCGGGATACGGTCGATGACGTCCTGATAAGGCGCCAGGTCGAGGAAGGCCTCGACCCGGACGGCCCGGTCATCGTGCATGTCGAATATCCAGACGTACTCGTTGCGATAGGGAGCGCCATCGCGGGCGGTGGCCGTGCCATTCCAGCGCACCACCACCTGGTTGCCCTGCGCCCAGATGGCCTGCACCCTGGGCACGATTGGCGTCGCCAGTCGCTGTGCGAAGGGCCGTACCGCGCGGTGCAAGAACTCCTGGCGACCGCGATAGACACCCGCAGCGGGGCCGCTGCCTTGTATGGTCCAGACCACGTCGGGCGAGATGACGTCCTCGAAGAAACTGCCTTTGCCTGAGGTCCAGTCGGCAAAAGCCCGTTCGATGACCTGACGATTGCGCTCGGACAGCGGTTCGGCAGCGCCGGCCGTGCCGGTAGCGCAGATCAGCGTGGCAAGCATCAGGAGCGCGGCCCAGGCGAACCGGTTGGATGGATTCATGGCGGTCAAACCTCGCGACTAGGACTCGTTGACGGGCTTCCTGCACGGCTCTCCGGATGGAGACGTTGCCCGGGAATCACCATAAGCCTGCGGGCCTGTATGGATAAGCCGCCAAAGCCTGGACGACTTGGTTAGCCTTTCTTACCGATCAACCTATGGAGACCGCGATTGGCCTGTGCTAGCCGTTAGTACTTAGCCTGATCAGTCGACGCCTGGCATCCAGCACCGGTAAAGAGCGGCCAGGTAGCCGTAGCGAAGGACGTTGCCTACACGGACGCTTCGACGGTCGCCAAAGGGCCTGGGCAACCCAGGAGAACCTAGGGCGTAATTCCTAGTTTATCTTCGTTATCGCTGGTCTGCCGAATCATTATAACTCAGTGCCTCTACAACAACCGCAAGGGCCCGTGGAAGCTCCTGTTGGCGTGCAAAGAACAGGTGGTAGCCGGGAAATGTGCGCCACCAGCCTTCCAATACCGGTAGAAGCCGGCCTTCAGCTAAATGCGGGCGGACAAGATCCTCAGGAATGTAGGCCATGCCATGAGACGACAGTGCAGCGCGCAGCATCGGATAGACGCCGTTGAACACTAGCCGGCTGGGCACACGAACATTGACTTCGCGACAACCCTGCTTCAACTCCCAGGCATAGCAGCCACCGTTCGCCAGGCGCAGGGCGATGCAGTCGTGTAGAAGCAGATCCTCAGGAATGACTGGCGCAGGTCGTCGCTCCAGGTAGGCAGGCGAGGCGACGACAGCAAATCGTAAATCCGGACCGATCCGGATTGCAGAGGTGTCCTTATCTAGCCCATCGCCGATGGCGTACGCCGAAGTCAAAGCGGCCTTGCACGATGTCGCTACGGGCGTAGTCGTCGTTCAGCTCTAACTGTAATTGGGGATAGGCCTGTAGCAGCGGCGCTAGGCGCGGCCAAAGTAAGGTATCGATCGCATGATCGGTTGCAGTGATACGGACGTTGCCGGCCGGTGCATCGTTGTGCGCTATCACTCGCTGCAGCTCGGCCTCGATGTCCGCCAATCGCGGTGTGATTTCCGCCAACAGATACTGGCCGGCCTCGGTGACGGCTACGCTGCGCGTGGTTCGAGTCAGCAGGCGTATGCCCAACCGGGTTTCGAGTGCGCGGATGCGACTGCTGAGCATGGATTGCGACATGTCCAATTGGGCGGCAGCACGAGTGAAGTTACGTTCGCGGGCCACCGCAATCAGTGCCAGCAGGTCGCCATAGTGATGACGCGCCATCCGTCCGCCCTGTTACGAAAAGGAAGTCAGTGTAGCAATCCGGAAGGCTGGCGCGGCCTCAGTCATTTCCTGTCCTCGATTTGGTAAAGAAGCGAATGGGCTAGGCGCCATACCGGTTGGCGAGGGATCTATCGCTCTGTTGCATGGCTGCGTTCGATGTTACCGGGGTCTCGCTTACCGCTGAGCTGCTTAGAGTCCGGGTTTGCGCGGCGCTGATCCGCGCTATCGCCATGGATATCTGGAGGATCGCCCCATGCCCTGCGTGCCCGAGCATGATTCCAACGCCGAACTCAACGCTGACGAAGTAGTCCTGCTTGAGGCACTGCCCGAGCTAGATCATGTCGGCCAGTCCCGCCGAGCCTTCATACTGCAATCCGCTGCGGGTGGCCTGGGCCTGTTCGCCAGCCAATTACTGGTACAGGAATCCGCATTGGCTGACCTGGTGTTGGCTGAAGACGCCCTCCAAGCACCGGTCAAGGCTCAGAACGTAGTGGCGGTGGCTGTCCAAGTGAACGGTCAGCGACACCAGCTGGCGCTGGATTCACGGGTTGTGCTGCTCGATGCGCTGCGCGAGCGGCTGGGCTTGACCGGCACCAAAAAGGGCTGCGACCAGGGACAGTGTGGTGCCTGTACCGTTCTGGTGGATGGCCAGCGCGTGCTTTCCTGCCTGACGCTAACGGCGACGCTCGAGGGTCGCACCGTCACCACCATCGAAGGCTTGGCACAAGGCGACCACCTGCATCCCGTCCAGGCCGCCTTCATCAAGCACGATGCCTTCCAGTGTGGGTATTGCACACCAGGTCAGATTTGCTCGGCGGTCGGCATGCTGGACGAGGCGCGGCGTGGTCAAGTCAGCCATGTCACCGCTGACGTCCGCCGTCAGGCGACGCTGCTTGACGACGCCGAGATCCGCGAGCGTATGAGCGGCAACATCTGCAGATGCGGAGCCTATCCCGGCATCGTTGCGGCGGTCCAGGAGGTTCACTCAGGACGGCAGGCAGCGCGTACCTGGGGATTCGCGGACGAAGAGCAACTGGCCTGGGCACGGCAGGAGGATGGTCATGAGACCGTTTGAGTATGTCAGGGTGACCGATGCCCAAACGGGCGTCAGCGCAGCGTCTGATCACCCAGGTGCGCGCTTTATCGCCGGCGGAACCAATCTGCTCGATTTGATGAAGGAGGATGTCGAGCGGCCTACGCGCCTGGTGGACGTTGGAGCGCTGCCGCTGCGCCAGATTCAGCGTAATCGCTCGGGGCTTGTGCTTGGTGCTCTGGCCAGCAACAGCGAGACAGCCAACCATCCGCTGGTGCGTGAGCACTACCCACTGCTGACTCAGGCTATCGTCGCTGGAGCGTCGGGACAGTTGCGCAACATGGCCACGAATGGCGGCAACCTCATGCAGCGCACCCGCTGCCAATACTTCTACGACACGACACTACCGTGCAACAAGCGTGCTCCAGGCAGCGGTTGCGGGGCTCGCGACGGGCTCAATCGGAGTCATGCCATTCTCGGCTGGAGCGAGGCCTGCGTCGCCACCTATCCAGGCGATATGGCCAATGCCCTGTATGCGCTGGATGCGCGGGTCCGGGTGCGTGGGGTGAATGGTCGTGAGCGGCTGATTCCGGTCGGTGAGTTCCATCGCCTGCCAGGCGACACGCCTGAGCGGGACAACCAACTGCTCCAAGGCGAACTCATCACGGCACTGGAGCTGCCTGCAGCTGCCGGCGATTTCGCGCGCCACAGCTACTACCTCAAGGTACGTGACCGTGCTTCTTATGCCTTCGCCATGGTAGCGGTGGCCGTTGGCCTAGAGCTGGAGGGGGATCGTATTCGCCAGGCGCGTCTGGTGCTGGGTGGCGTAGCGCACAAGCCTTGGCGAAGTCTCGCTGCCGAGGATGCGCTGCGCGGACGTCGGATCGATGCCGAGAGCTTCGAGTTGGCGGCGCAACTGGCCCTGGAGGGCGCCCGGCCATTGGCGCACAACGGCTACAAGATCGAACTGGGTCGACGGGCAGTGGCGCGAGCCCTGGCCCAGGCCGCACAACTGGCCTGACGACAGCGAGGATTATCCGTCCATGACACGATATCTAGGCAAGGAAACTACACGGGTCGACGGCGTTGCCAAGGTCACCGGTCAGGCCAAGTACGCTGCAGAATTTCAGGTGCCGCATCTGGCCTATGGCTTTTTGGTGTTGAGCAGCGTGGCCCGCGGGCGTGTGCTGGAGATCGACACTGCCGAGGCCGAGCGGGCGGCAGGCGTCATCCGCGTTTTCACCCATGGTAACACTCCCGTTTTCGGCCCGGGCTCGGAGATGGGGTCGCCTACCCGAAACTGGGCGCTGCAGTCTGATCGCATCCTGTTCAACGGACAGCCCATTGCGCTGGTGGTCGCCGAGAGTTACGAGCAGGCAAGGTACGCGGCGAGGCTGGTGCAGGCGCGATACCAGTCAGAGCCCCATTTCACCGATCTTGATGCGGTGCTCGATCAAGCACAGCCTGATTCCGACAGTGCCCAATCCCATCCCCGTGGTAACCCCCAGGCCGCTTTAGATTCCGCGGCGATTCGGCTGAGTGCCGAGTACCGTATCCCGGTGGAACACCACAATCCTATCGAGCCCCATGCCGCCATCGCAGTCTGGGAAGGCGAGCAGTTGACGCTCTTCGACAAGACCCAGCAGGTCAATGGCGTGCGTCAGCATCTCGCTTCTAGTCTCGGTATGTCACCGGAACAAATAAGGGTGATTTCGCCCTTCGTGGGGGGGGCGTTCGGCTCTTCGCTCAAGCCCAATTACTATCCGCTACTGACCGCCATGGCCGCTCGCGAACTCAAGCGCCCGGTCAAGCTGGTCTATACCCGCAGTCAGATGTTCACCGGTCACGGCTACCGGCCGCAAACCACCCAGCGTGTCACCCTGGGCGCCGATCGGGGTGGTCGCCTGCAGGCGATGATTCACGAGGCCTTTCACAATACCTCGCGTTTCGAGACATTTTCCGATGCCACCACGCAGTTCACGCGGTAGGTCTATGCCTGCCCCAATTTGCACGCGCCGCTACGGGTCGCGCCCACCGATCTGGCTACGCCAACCTGGATGCGGGCACCGGGTGCGGTCAGCGGCATGTTTGCGCTGGAAAGCGCCATGGACGAGCTGGCTCACGAGCTTCGCATGGATCCCCTGCAGCTGCGGCTGGTCAATTACGCCGAGCACGATCCGGAAAGTGGCAAACCCTTCACCAGTAAGGCACTGCGCGAATGCTATCGGCTTGGCGCTGAGAAATTCGGTTGGCAGCACCGCTCGCCCGAGCCCCGTTCGATGCGCGACGGCAAGCTACTGGTAGGTTGGGGAATGGCTACTGGCGTCTGGGGTGCCATGCAGATGCCCGCGAGTGCGCGGGTCATCTACCAGGCCGACGGCACGGCACGAGTAGCCAGCGCCACCAGCGACATAGGTCCTGGCACTTATACGGTGATGACCATGATTGCCGCGGAATTCCTTGGTTTGCGTTTGGATCAGGTGCACTTCGAGCTGGGCGACACCCGGCAGCCCAAAGCGCCACCTCAGGGCGGCTCCTTTACTACCTCGAGCGTCGGTACCGCGGTACGAGGGGCTGCCCTAGGCATCACCGCCCGGCTGCTGGGCTTGGCGCAGCGTGAACGCGGCTCGGCTCTTGCGGGAGAGGCGCCGGATGCTGTGGAACTCTTCGACGGAGTGTTGCGCGTCAAAGCCGACCCGCAGCGTAGTGTGCCGGTAGCCGACCTGATGGGGCGCCATGGCCTCGTGGAGATCGTCGAAACCTATGACTCAGTACCGTCGCCAGAGCGTGAGCAGTACGCGGCCCTGGCCCATGGCGCACAGTTCGTCGAGGTCAAGGTCGACCCTGAACTGGGTACGGTGCGCGTTACTCGCGTCGTCGAGGTCACGGCCTGCGGCAAGATCCTCAACCCCTTGGCGTCCCATAGCCAGGAGATTGGCGGAGTGGTCTGGGGCATCGGCATGGCATTGGAAGAGGCCACCGAAATCGACCATCGCTTTGGTCGCATCATTAACGCCAATCTCCAGCACTACCACGTGCCGGTGAACGCTGACATCCACTCCATCGAGACGCTGTTCGTCGAAGAAGACGACACCCTGGTCAATCCCCTGGGCGTGAAGGGCATGGGCGAGCTGGGTATGGTGGGTATTCCCGCTGCCATCGCCAACGCGGTGTTCCATGCCACCGGCAAGCGCATCCGCGAATTGCCGATCACGCCAGAAAAGCTGCTGTAGCGCGAGGCGTCGGATGGAACAGCTGGATCTGCTGGTGTTACGCAGCGCCCGTGACTGGATGAGCGAGGGGCATCGAGTGATGCTGGCTACCGTGGTGCGTACCTGGGGGTCGTCCCCACGCCCGCCCGGAGCCTTGATGGCCTTGCGCGAGGATGGAAGAAGCGTAGGCAGTGTCTCTGGTGGCTGTATCGAGGACGATCTGGTCGCTCGCTACACGCGCCTTGAGGGTGGCGCGGGAATGCCTGTGGGGGTGCCGGAGCGGCTGCGTTATGGCGTCAGTGCCGACGAAGCGCACCGCTTCGGGTTACCCTGTGGCGGCACTCTGGAGCTGGTACTGGAATTCCAGCCCGAGCTCGCTGTGCTGATTGAGCTGGTGGCGCGCCTCGAAAGGGGAGAGCTGGTACGACGCTGCCTGTCTCTGATCGATGGCCAGGTCAAGCTGACCGGGGGAACGGTCGATGCGACTCTGTATTGCGATGACGCTCGCCTGGAGACACCACTTGGCCCCGGTTATCGGCTCCTGCTGATAGGCGCTGGCGCCCTTGCTGAGTACGTGGCGACCATGGCGTTGTTCAACGGCTTCGAGGTCACGGTTTGCGATCCTCGTCCCGAGCAACGGGCGAGCTGGGGGTTGGCTGGTGTGCACTGGCAGTCAGGCATGCCCGATGATGCCGTCGTCGACTTCGGTGCTGATTCGCGTAGCGCTATTGTCGCCCTGACCCATGATCCGCGCCTGGACGACCTTGCGCTGCTTGCGGCGCTGGAAAGTCCGGCTTTTTATGTCGGTGCTATCGGCTCCCGGCGCAATGACCGCAACCGTCGCGAACGATTGTCGCTGCACTTCGGGGCGACCGCGACCACCCTCAAAAGACTACGCGGGCCCATCGGGCTGTATATCGGTAGCCGGACCCCGGCGGAAATTGCCGTGAGCGTCATGGCGGAGATTCTGGCGGTCAAGAACGAGGTGTCCCTGCCAGCAGCGTGGGCGGTGGCGCAAGCCAAGGATGACGCCGAAGCCATAGGTGTACGACGCCTGGCATCGGTTTAGCTTGGTGGTCCCTAATCAAGGAGCGCTTTCATGAGGATCGGTATCCTCGGCGCGGGGCGTATGGGCGGCACCCTTGGCAGTCTGCTCACCGCACAGGGCCATCAGGTCACCTTCGCCTATGCCCGCAATCGAGAGAAGCTCGAGCGTCTTGTTGTGGCGGCCGGGCCTGGTGGGCGAGTGGGAACGCCATCGGAAGCCGTGGCTGAGGCTGACTTGGTGCTGCTGGCCGTACACTGGTTGCAACTGGATGACGTGCTGGCGCAGGCCGGTAGCCTCGCAGGCAGGACGGTCTTGAGCTGCTGCAACCCACTGGACGCCGATGATCGCGAGCTGCTGATCGGCCATTTCGATTCAGGCGCCGAGAACCTGGCGCGGCGGCTGCCCGATTCCCGACTGGTCGCCGCTTTCCAAGCAACGCCGAGCGAAGTCTTGCGCAGCGTTTACGACAACCGTGCCGATCCCCTACGGCCGAGCCAGTTGTTGTGTGGCGATGACGCGACAGCAAAAGGCCAGGTCGCCGGTCTTATCACCGAGCTGGGCTTCGAGCCGGTAGATGCCGGGCCGTTACGCGTTGCTCGCTACCTTGAACCTTTTGGCATGCTATCTGGTGTCCTGGCCTACGAAACCGATCACGGTCCGGAGTGGGCCTATCGCTGCGCGCGATTGGATCGGTTATTTGAGGTAGCCCGTCGTTAGGACGTGGGAAGAGCTGCCAGGGCCATACTCACCCGTGCCCCTGTCCGCATGTCTACTTGGTCGCTGAGTATCACCGCCAACTCTTGCAACTGGTTCGTGGTCAGGCCCACGTTCCGACTGATCCTCAGATGCGCTTGCAGCTGAGGGTCGGTACCGGAGATCGCGGCGAGCATGGATACCGTAGCCAATTCACGACTTGGCCAGTCCAGGTTGTCACGGGAGAAGATGTCGCCGAATAGATGGGTCTTCAGATACTCGTCAATAGCTGGAGCGAACTCGAACAACGCCCCCGTCACAGGGGCGCCGCTGAGGCGTGTCTGGTTAGCGGTACCCGCCTGCAGCAGGGCTTCGCCGCGTGGTATGGGTTGGCTAGGTGCCTTGCCAGGCTCGTCCACGACGCCGCGCTGACGCCGGGTCTGCAGTACCTGCATGAACTGCCCTAGGGCATTCAGGCTGCGTGGGAAACCAGCGTAGGCGTACAGCTGCAACAGGACTTCTTGAATTTCGCTGACGGTGAGTCCGGCATCCAGGCCGCGCTCCAGGGCAGGTGCCAGACGTGGCAGATCTCCCATCGCCGCGAGTGCGGCGATGGGCAAGAGAGCCTGTTGTGGTACTGATAGGTGAGGCGAAACGGTCGTACTCATGGGGAAAGTTTCCTGGGCAACGGCCAAGTGGCGCTCGCTGGATACGGCGAGCCCTGGTGCGCAAATGACCATGGCGGTGAGTAACAGACTAATGCGGATATTGCTCATCGCTTACCAGCTCCATCCAGTCCACATTGCGACCAGCTTGGGTTCCAGTGACGGCCAGGTGCGTCATCGCCGTGGTAGGGGTGGCGCCATGCCAATGCTTGACACCCGGTGGGCACCAGACGATATCGCCGGGACGCAGCTCCTGCACGGGCTGGCCCCACTGTTGAGTCAGGCCTGTACCCGAGATCACCACCAGGCGTTGACCGTAGGGGTGCGTGTGCCACGCCGAACGTGCCCCCGGTTCGAAGGTCACGAGGGCACCGGCAGCGGTGAGCGACTCGCTGGCCGGCCAAACGGGATCGATCCTGACGTGACCCGTGAAGAAGGCCGCAGGTCCTGGTAGCGAGGCTTGACTACCAGCACGTGTGATCTCTTGGCCCGGATCGGCAGCGGCGGCGCCCTGGCTCAAGATGATCGCGGCAAGCAAGGGCGTTCGGGGACGTGAAGGCATGGCGGTCTCAGCTCGTAGTCTCAAAGGAAGGGCGATGATCCAGCGAGGTATTGCTCGTCGGTGACGTGTTCCAGCCAATCAACGGCGCGGCCATCCAAAGCTTCCTGAATGGCGATGTGTGTCATGGCCGTGGTTGAAGTCGCGCCATGCCAGTGACGATGTCCTGGAGGGCACCAGATCACATCGCCGGCGCGGATTTCGACGATGGGACCACCGTTGCATTGTGTCCAGCCGCAGCCGGAGGTGACCACCAGGGTCTGGCCCAACGGATGGGTGTGCCAGGCAGTCCGCGCCCCGGGCTCGAAGGTCACGCTGGCGCAAGAGGTACGTGCCGGTGCCGGCGGAGTGTTGAGCGGATCGATACGGACGGTACCGGTGAAATACTCGGCGGGTCCTGGCTGGGAAGGCTGTGAGCCAGCGCGTTTGAGTTCCATGGAAATCTCCCGGTTAGTTGGAAATGGTAGGTCAGTCGCCAGCCGGTTCATGCTGGACGGTGAGGGACGTGGGCTTCCTCGCCATTGCAAGGTCACCATTTAGATCACCAAGGCGAATTAGCTCGCTGGTATAGGGGTAGCGAGGGTAGAACAGGGCAAGGTCGCTCCACGGTGCGTAGGGCGAGATTTCGTCCTGCTTGGGTGCCGCTTCGATCAAGGCATTGCTGGATTTGGGCGGAGTTGACGTGGTGTGCCTGCCGGTGGTCTGGTTGGCTGCGAGTAACGTCTCTGGGGTATGAAAGCCGCAGCTGAGCGCCTCCCGCGAAGGGGCGCCTCTGGATTGTTCGAGAAAGCGCGAATAAGGCATCAGGTGCAGGGTGCCCTGAGCGACGGTAATAGCGGGAGGCTGCCGTGAACCGTTGGAGCACAGGTTGACGAGGGGTGCCCTCATCGCCGCGGGTGAGCGCTGTAGTGGCATGCCGGTGTCCTCGGATTTGGCTCGAGGTCGTGACGTTAGCCGCCCTGGAAGGCAGGAAAAACGGCAAAACAGTGCATGGGGCTATGCAGCAGAACGATGAATGCGCGCTTCATTGCTCGTGACGGAGTGCGGCGATCAGTAGAGCCATGGCGCCGGAGGGCTGGCGGCGACTGGGATAGTAGAGGTGAAAGCCGGACCAAAGCGGTATCCAGTCTTCCAGTACCGAAATCAGATGGCCTGTCCCTATATAGGGCTGTACCAGGTCCATTGGCACATAGGCTAGGCCTAGGCCTGCCATGGCGGCATCCAGGCAGTCGTAGATGCTGTTGTAGATCAGTTGTCCATCCACGCGGACGTTGACCTCGCGGCCATCTTTTTCGAACTCCCAAGCCCAAAGGCCGCCATGGGTCGGAAGCCGCAGATTGATGCAGTTGTGCTGCAAAAGATCGTTCGGCTCCCGCGGTAGCTCGCGGTCGGCGAAATACCGCCTGGTGGCTACCGCGGCGAAGCGGATATCCGGACTGATACGCACAGCGATCATATCTTGGGCAACCTGTTCGCCAAGCCGTACGCCGGCATCGAAGTTTCCTGCAGCCAGGTCCGTGAGCATGTTATCGGCGCAGAGCTCCACCTTGATGCCCGGATACTGCGGCAGGAATCGGCGTAGCTTGGGAGTCAGCACGGTGCGAATGGTGTGATCTGAGGCGGTGATACGGATAGTTCCGCTGGGGCTGCTGCCCATCTCTGCGACGGAGTCGAGACAGGCGTCGATCTCGACGAACTCTGGTTCGATGGCCTGTAGCAATCGCTCGCCTACGGCAGTGGGCACGACACTGCGTGAATTGCGGGTCAGAAGCCGCGTACCCAGTCTTTCCTCCAGCCCACGAATGGCATGGCTTACGGCGGTTTGCGACAGCCCGAGCTGCGCCGCTGCTCGGGTGAAGCTACGCTCACGCGCTACGGCGAAGAAGACAGTCAAGCCGTTGAAGTTGGTTTTTAGAAGAGAATCAGGCAAAGCCTTTGGCTCCTAAAAAGTACCACTTGAGCGTAGGCATCTGGTGTGGCTCGGTGAGACGAGTGGCTAGGAAGTGCTGGCCTGGTTTCATTTCACCTTTAACGCCTCCAGAACGAGAGAGAACGCCGGTGAGGGCTGCCTACGATTTGGGTAATACAGGTAGTAGCCTGGAAATGGCGAACACCATTCTTCCAGCACACGAATCAGCCGGCCCTCATCAATGTGTGGTGCGAACTCTTCCTCAGGCAGCCAGGCTACACCCAGTCCTGCTAGCGCAGCATCCACGATATTGGGAGACGTGTTGAAAATCAGCTGCCCATCTACCCGCACCTTGACCAGCTCCTCCTTGCGCTGGAAATCCCAGACGTGGAGCCCGCCACCGGACTGCATACGGATGTTGATGCAGTTGAGATCGACCAGATCACGAGGCGTCTTGGGCTTTGGATGGGTGGCGAAGTAAGCCTGAGATGCCACCACGGCCATGCGCATCTTCGGTCCGATCGGTACGGCAATCATGTCTTTATCGATGGTATCGCCCAGGCGAACACCGGCATCGAAGCGGTCCGCCACGATGTCTCGGAAGCCATAGTTGATATCGAACTCGATCTTTATCTCGGGATACTTGAGCAGTAAAGGCGCCAGCTTCGGCATCAGCAGGCTCCGTTGGACGTGATCGCCACAGGTGATGCGAACGGTACCGGTTGGCCTGTCATGCAGCGCTGATAGCTCGTCCAGTTCAGCCTGGATTTCGTCGAAAAGGCTACCGATGGTGTTCAGTAAGCGCTCACCTGCCGCCGTTGGCGAAACGCTGCGAGTGGTGCGAGTGAGGAGACGGATCTGCAGCCGTGCTTCCAAACCGCTAACGGCTTGACTCAGCGCCGACTGTGTGACGCCCAACTGGGCCGCTGCGCGCGTGAAGGTACCCGCACGTGCGACGGTCACAAAAGACAGCAGGTCGTTGAAATAGCGTTTGCTCATGACTTCAGTTTCTCATGAAGAATTCATAAGTAGAGCTTATAGGCCTATTCATTATTGATTAGCTAGTTGCAGGAGATCGCCCGGTCCACACTGAGGGCATACCCAGTCACGCTATCGCGCAGTCCAGCTGTCCTCGACCTCGGTTGCCGACGATGCCCGACGCGTGGCCGTTACCACTTTTGCTTTTCAAACAGCCGGGTCTCGCATGACAGTCAGCACGATCAATAGCGCCAACGAAGAACCCAGGCCGGTGGAGTCGTGGAGTGGCGTCTTCGCCATGGCGGTGTGTGCCTTCGCTCTGGTCGCGTCGGAATTCTTGCCGGTCAGCCTACTGACACCCATTGCCAGGGATCTCGATATCACCGAGGGCATGGCAGGCCAGGGGATAGCGATTTCAGGGACCTTCGCTGTCCTGACCAGTCTGTTCATTTCGGCCCTCGCCGGAAGTCTGAACCGCAAGACTTTGCTGCAATGCCTGACGACAGCGATGGGAATATCCGGCGCTATCGTCGCGCTGGCGCCCGATTACTACACCTACCTGCTGGGCAGAGCTCTGATCGGTATCGTGGTCGGTGGCTTCTGGTCGATGTCTGCGGCCACGGCCATGCGCCTGGTACCGGAGCGAGACGTGCCACGGGCGCTGGCCATCGTGAACGGTGGCAACGCACTGGCGACGGTTGTGGCCGCCCCTCTGGGTGCCTGGCTGGGCGCTCTCATCGGTTGGCGCGGTGCCTTTTTCTGCTTGGTACCGATAGCCCTGCTGGCGTTGGCCTGGCAGTGGCAGACCCTACCGTCCATGCCAGGCGGCACGCGCGTGAGCGGCCTGACCGAAGTGTTCAAGGTCTTCCGCCTACTCAAGCGACCCGGTGCCGGCATTGGCATGCTGGCTAGCAGTCTGCTATTCCTCGGCCAGTTTTCCTTGTTCACCTATGTACGCCCCTTTCTGGAGACCGTCACCGGTATCCATGGCATCGGTATCTCTCTGCTTCTGCTGGTGATTGGCGCCTCAGGCCTTATCGGCACGCTGTTGATTGGTCGCGTCTTGCAGCATCGCTTTTACCAGACACTTGTCGTCATTCCGCTACTGATGGCACTGGTGGCCATGGCCTTAATTGTCTTCGGCGAATGGCTGGTCGCAGTCGTGGCGCTACTGGCCTTGTGGGGGCTCACCGGTACGTCGGCGCCAGTCGGCTGGTGGGCCTGGATTGCCAGGGTCTTTCCTGGCGATGCCGAAGCCGGCGGCGGTCTGTTCGTCGCCGTGGTTCAGCTGTCCATCGCGCTGGGATCCACATTGGGTGGGCTGCTGTTCGACCACCACGGTTTGCAAAGCACCTTTCTGATGAGCGCCGCGGCACTCGTCGCTTCAGCGGTATTCACCCTATGCACCGCCCGCACACACGCCTCTTGAGGCGAGCTCACTTCTCGAATCGAGGCAGAGCCCTCCAGCAGTGAGGGTTCGCACTCAATCCCAGCCCCTGAATCCCGGTACTGCTATGCCGGTCCTGTTACTGGAGAGCTACATGATAGCCAAGCATGACAATCGCACCACCCACTACACTGGCGCCCTACAGATCGCGGCTCTCACCGCTGCATTGTTCGGGCTATTGGGTTGCCAAAGTGAGTCTTCCGCGAATTCATCTACCCGCCTTGCAGCAGCCGGCACCCAGCTGCCGTTGACACAGGGGTGGGATAAAACCTTCCCTCAAAGTGCAGCCGTCGAGCATCGAAAAGTAACGTTCCCTAACCGCTATGGCATCACTCTCGCGGCGGATCTATACCTGCCGAAGAAGAGGGCCAAAGAAGGCTCGCCTGCCATCGTGGTCGGTGGTCCCTTCGGTGCGGTCAAAGAGCAGTCTTCTGGACTCTATGCGCAAACCATGGCTGAACGTGGCTTCGTAACCCTTGCCTTCGATCCCTCCTATACCGGCGAAAGTGGCGGTCAGCCGCGGAACGTCGCTTCACCCGACATCAATACCGAAGACTTCAGCGCCGCCGTGGACTTCATCGGCCTTTTGCCTGAGGTCGATCGCGAGCGGATTGGTATCATCGGCATCTGTGGCTGGGGTGGCATGGCGCTGAACGCGACTGCAGTTGATAAGCGCGTCAAGGCGGTGGTGACCAGCACCATGTACGACATGACCCGGCTTATGTCCAAGGGCTACAACGATAGCGTAACACTGGTGCAGCGGACGCAGGTCCTCGAGCAACTGAGTCAACAGCGCTGGAAGGATGCGGAGAGTGGTGCCCCTGCCTATCAACCGCCCTACAACACGTTGAAGGGCGGTGAGGCGCAGTTCCTTGTCGACTATCACGACTATTACATGACGCCGCGGGGCTACCATCCCAGGGCGGTCAATTCCGGCAACGCCTGGACGATGACTACGCCTCTGTCGTTCATGAACATGCCGATTCTTACCTACATCAAAGAAATTTCGCCGCGTCCGATTCTATTCATCCACGGCGAAAATGCTCATTCGCGCTACTTCAGCGAAACCGCCTATGCGGCGGCCGCTGAGCCCAAGGAGCTCGTCATTGTTCCGGGCGCCAGCCATGTCGACCTATATGACCGTCCAGACAAAATCCCCTTCGACCGTATCGCCGACTTCTTCGGCAAGTACTTGAAATAGCGGCAGACGTATACGGCGTATCCATAGCGCGCGCTGCGACGCAGCCGGTCTCCAGAGGAGTTGAATGACATGTACTACGCGCAACTGGGACGTACCGGTCTGAGAGTAAGTCGTATCGGGTTGGGCACCATGAATTTTGGTGAATGGACCGACGAGCCCACTAGCTTCCGGATCATGGACGAGGCGCTGGACGCGGGTATCAACTTCTTTGACACCGCTGACGTCTATGGAGGCCCGCAGGCGCCCGACATGGTAAAGGGTTACGGCATCTCGGAAGAAATCATCGGGAAGTGGCTGACGCAAGATGCTTCACGGCGAGACAAGATCGTGCTGGCTACCAAGGTGTATCAGCCGATGGAAACTGGTCCAAATGACAGGTACCTGTCGGCCTACCATATTCGCCGCGCGTGCGAAGCCAGCCTGAAGCGTCTGAAAACAGATCACCTCGACCTCTACCAAATGCACCATGTCGACCGAGCAACGCCTTGGGCAGAAATCTGGCAGGCGATGGAGCAGTTGATCCGTGAAGGCAAGATCACCTATGTCGGCAGCAGCAATTTCGCGGGTTGGGACATTGCTACCGCCCAATGCACGGCAACGTCGCGGAACCTGCTAGGCCTTGCCTCGGAACAGAGCCTCTACAACCTGACTGAGCGTGCCGTCGAGCTCGAGGTGGTACCCGCTTTGCGTCATTTCGGCATAGGCTTGATTCCCTGGAGCCCGATCGGCAGGGGAATTCTCGGCGGAGTGTTAAGCAAGATTGCAAACGGACGCAGGGCGACACCGGCAATGCAACAGCAAATCGAACTACTACGTCCGCAACTGGAAGCGTATGAGTTGCTGTGCAAAAACCTGGGTGAGAACCCCGCCAATGTGGCACTTGCCTGGTTGCTGCAAAATCCTGTGGTGACCTCTACGCTGAGCGGTCCTCGGACGGTTGAACAATTGCGCGAAAACCTAAAGACACTGGACCTAAAGCTATCTCCCAATACCTTGGCGAAGCTGGATCGGATCTGGCCGGGTCCAGGCGGTGAAGCGCCTCAAGCCTATGCTTGGTAGAAACCGCCGGAGGTAGGTCCAGTGTCTAGATACCGGATGCCGATCCTAGCCCTGACGGTAGCGCTGATATTCAGCGCTACCGCCTTGGGCGAGGGCATGAATCAAGAAGAGCAACGCTCTATGTACAACATTCGCATCACCTTAGGCGACCGTTTCGTTAGTGCCTTTCTGGAAGACAGTGCGGCCACTCGCGACTTCGTGGCTCAGCTCCCCCTGACTCTGGATCTGGAGGACTACTCGGCGACAGAAAAGATCGCCTATCTACCGCATAAGCTTGCCACTCACGGTGCTCCCCCGGGGATAGACCCTGAAGTGGGTGATGTTGCCTATTACGCTCCATGGGGAAATCTGGCGCTGTTTTATCGGGATTTCGGTTATTCCGCTGGTCTTGTTCGGCTAGGTCGGATTACCGCCGGCATCGAACATTTGGGATACCGCGGATCGAAGCTCGTCAAGATCGAGCGCGTACCTGGTGAATGAAAGCATGTATGAACTCCGCCTAAGGATACGATCCGCACGGTTAATTGACATGCCGGATGTCTTTTCATCCTCGATCAGGTGTTCCTCGCAGATGCGAGCCGAGCATGCAAGCTTTCTGAAGATTTAGGGCTCGTAGGTAGCCGTGAGACGATGTGTCCCTGCATCGCTCGGAACGCGGATTGAGTCCAAAGGAAGAGTTGCTCACTCTTCCTTTTTTTATCATCGAACAAGCGCTCACCAGAGGTATCGGCACGATGCGCGGGACGTCTTGGTTTCATCTGCCGTGAGGGAACAAAAAACCGCAGCAAAAATATACCACTCCTTTACCCTCATGCCAGGACCGTCCACCCCCGCCGCCCGGGCTCTATCCGCTGACCACTCGCGCCGCGCGCGAGAAGGGAACAGGAAAGCAAAAAAGACGGAAGGAAAGGGGGAGGGTGGCCTAGGGGAAGAAGGGAAAAAAGTTAGACACCCGATGTCCTCGAGGTCAACGACCAACCGGCGATCACGCTGACCACCTCGGCGTTGGCCAAGCCGCCGGCACCGTCATGCGCTTGCCGGCCGACTTCCGCCTGCAGGCCAGCATGCTGCCGCAGGTATTGGCCAGCAGTACGAGCAAGCAGGCGGTCACCGCCGAGCTCGAGATGCTCCGGGTCGCACTGAGCTACCCACGCGAGATGCGACCGCGGCTGCTCTGGCGTGCCCTGGGCGCCGGCGTCACCACCAAGTAGCTTCCGCACACCCGCCACGCCTTCGAAGTGCCACGGCGGATCTCGTTCACTTGGGGCTGGCCACACCACCAGTAACCAGCGCATACCGCTGGCCACCATGCGCGAGTAACTGCAGGCGGAGGCCGAAAGCAGGGCGCAGCAGCAGGGAATACCGGTAGAACAGACGCCCGAGTACCAGGATTTGCGTACGACCGCGAACCTGGCGGACGACCTTGTGCTGGTCAAGCGAGAGGTCGTAGCCCCGCACCCGCGCTGCACGCTCCGGTGCGGGGAGCGCCGCGGAGAAGTTGGACGCGCGATCATCAAGGCCAACCTGCCGCGCCGGCGAGGCCGAGCCCAAGGTCTCGGCGTTGCGCGACTTTGATCGTGCGGCCCGCGGCCGTCAGCGCGGGGATGTGAAGGCGCGAGCCGAGATATCGGCAGAGCGCAACCTTTACCTGCCTACCGATGGCCAGCGGATGAAGGTGGAGGAGGGTGGTTGGGGGGCCGGTCAAGACGCCTTCGACTTACAAAATAGCCGGCGTGCCCCATGAGAGATCGACAGAGCTTGGAGCGGAAACCAGCAACGTTCCCAATTCTTGGCCGACGTCCAAAGGCTCTGCATAACACCTTCTGTTCGCTGCGGTATTAAATCCTGAAACGTCCAACCAAGTGACTCAGTTCTTCGGAAACGTTTACCAAGGAGCGAGAAACAGTCTTCGTTGTGCCCACCACCTCGGAAACTTGTTCGGCATCGGCACTTATGCCCAAAATATGTTTGTTGATGTCCTCAGCGACTTGGTGTTGTTCCTCTGCAGCAGTGGCGATCTGGATGTTCATGTCTTTGATTACCGTTACGGCGTTGTGTACTCCGGCGAACGCAGCCTCTACTTGCGAGGTGTAAGCAACCGAAGCGTTGGACTGCTGCAGACTTTCTTTCATTTCCTGAGTAACGTTTTTGGTGCTGTCGACCAATTTGGACAAAAGTGCGTTGATCTGCTCGGTTGAATCGCTAGTTCGCTTGGCCAAGGCCCGCACCTCATCCGCGACCACAGCGAAACCACGGCCTTGATCACCGGCACGAGCTGCCTCAATTGCGGCATTCAGAGCCAGTAGATTGGTTTGCTGGGCGATGCCCTTAATCGTACCCAGGATCTCGTTAATCGCCTGTGTGTCCTGCTCCAGCCCCTGCAAAGAGCCCGACGCCGCGTGGATACGTGCTCCCAACACCTCTACCTGGTCGATCATCAAAGCAATTACCTGCTGGCCCACATCAGCCTGGTTCTCGCCCTCCTTCGCCGCTACGGCAGCGCTACTACAGCTTTTAGCAACTTCGTTGGCGGTAGCAACCATTTCATGGAACGCGGTGGATAGCATATCCACCGCTTGGGCCTGACGCTGAGCAACGTCGTCCAGCGTCGACGCTTGCTGCCCGACTCTGCCGGCGTTCTGCTCGACGCTTTCGCTGGACGCGCGAATATCGCCGATTAATGTTTGGATGCTCCCTATAAATGAATTGAAACCTGCCGCCAGGGCGGCCGTTTCGTCTCGACTACCCGTGTCGAGACGCTGAGTCAGATCGCCTTCACCACTCGCAATCTGCCGCAGGCTCAAAGTCGTCTTGTTGATTGGCGAGATAAGCCGGTTAGCCAGCGTCCAGCCAAGACCGACGAAGATCAGAATCAGCACCGCGCTCATTCCAGCAATGACTACAGCAATGCTCTTTGCTTTCGCGAGCAATTCCGAGGTCTCAATCAAACCAATGTATTTCCAGCCAAGTTTGCTGGAGCGATAGATATTCGCTGTGTAGTCCTTATCGCCCAGCTTGACTGTTAAATTTCCCGAATTCACCCCTGCAAGCGTTTTATAACCATCCCCAAGACTTTCCAGCGTCTTGAAATTGTGCGAAGGGTCGCTAGGATCTGCGATCACGTTGCCCGTATCCTCGACCAACATCAGATAGCCTGTGTCGCCAAAATGCACACGCTTGACCGCCTCGGTCAGCTGCTTAAGAGAAACATCAATACCAAGGACGCCATAACCCCCAGTGGCATCAGTGAAACGCTGGACTGTGGAAATGATAGTGGCGTCATCTTCAGGAAAGAAATAGGCCGCTGTTCGTACCGGCTTGCCACCGCCAGACAGGCCAGTGGTGAACCAAGTACTTTTGCGTGGATCGAAATTGGCCTTGATGGTAGAGGCTGGGTACTGCAGATAGCCGCCCTGGCTGGTGCCCATGTAGACATAAGCGTAGTTAGGATGCGACCTTCCAATTTGCGTAAAGTAACTCCACAACTCGCCTGCAATACCAAAAGAAGGTTGCTGTAATTGAGAGGGCTTGCCGATATCCATGTAATTGGGGAGGGTAGAGTCAGCGCTTTTAAACAGCGCACCATCGGAGAGCATAAGGGCGTTCTCAGCGACGCCACTTAAAAAGACATTGAAGCCATTATCGACTTCGGTCATCTGCTTGGTACTGCTTTCTTCGAAGTAGGTCGCCTCACGATCTATGGCCATTTTGGTGACAAATATCGTAATAATCACGATCGGAATAACCGTGACTGCTACAAAAGCCGCTATTAACTTGTTTCGTATGGTCATTTAGCACCCGGCATGAAGTGTGACTGGACAGGAGAGGCAACGGCAGAGCCATGATGTGATTTTTTAAGGATGGAAGACTACAGTGAGCATGTAACGTGTTTTCGCCAAACCATAGTCACACGATTCCAAAATCCGCACATCGAAAAATTCGACAGGAAGCAGCGGCGGCGATAATTTTGACGGCTTTATGATTCCGGCAGTATTCCAATTATCCGACCCATGAAAAGAAGTTTTAGGAAAGTCGGTTTTTTAGCGGCGGATGCGATAAGCCTTTCTGACGCTATCGGCTGAGTAATATCCAGGCGGACCGGGTATATAGATGTAGCGTTGTAGGGCGCTTTCCATCTGCGGCTGCCCAGTTAGCAATCTTATCTCTTTCTTTACCCAGATGGTTTTTACGGCCTGACGCATGGCTAGCCATCGATTATCTAGATAGTGCGCCATTTGTTTGATTGCATATCCAAAGGCGCCGAATAAGACGACGACCCTGGCGCTATTGTCGATGACGATGAGCCAGTCCCCCGCACACTACAGAATGCAGCGTTGCCGCGAACGCACTTGTAATTAGGGCGGCGCTTGTGCCGAATATAAGAACTCAGCGGCGCAGTGGTCGGTTCATGAGAGATACTGGCGCTCTGAAGATAAGTTACATACCTCCAGGGACTGCAATGCCCACAGCAACGACCAATTCTTGTACTGCAGCGACCTTCGCCCCTCCTTGCCTATACGCTGAACGGGAGGGTTCAAGCCGCTCTATCCCGCGGCTTAGGGGCGGTGCCTACAAACGACGATCATGGCCAAGCAATCGTTAAAGCCACTTCGATGGACTGATCCAAGCGTTGGTAGTGATCAAAACTGCTTTGAGCGATCCCTAGGGTCTGAGCGCTGCGCGACTTTGATCGTGCGGCCCGCGGCCGCCAGCATGGGGATGTGAAGGCGCGGGCTGAGGTGTAGGCAGAGCGCAATTTCTACCTGTCTACCGATGGCAAGTGAATGAATATGAAGGAGGGTGAGCGGGTACCCTCAAGATGCCTTCGACCTATCGGCTGGGCGGCATCACCTTCGAGTCACAGGTCTAGCGCCTGAGCTCAAGTGTGGTTTTGCAGCGAGATACCTGTCCAGCGTAACGGAGGCAATCCTGGTAGCCAGCCGGTATGGGTTTGCCTGGTGACCTGCACCAGTTGCCAAGCACTGCCATCATCAAAAAATCACTGTTACCAGGATCAAAAGATCGATCGGGTGCCCACCTGAGGATCTGGCTGCCCAGAGACCGCATTGTCCAGGCGACCACCGAGCAAAGCAGGTGAAGCAGCGGTGCGCCTCCCAAGGCTTCGACGGCAGAGACCGAGAGTAGGGCGCAGCAGCAAGGGATACCGATCGGGCAGACGCCCGAGTACCAGGGTTGCGGATCGTGCGCTACCTCCATACTGTACTAACCATTTAACATAATATACATTATGCGAAGTCGTGGTTATGAAGGTTGACCTGGGCCTCGTGGTTTTTACGCCTGGACCCTCCACCTGCGATTCCAGCCTACCAGGATCGTCGCCAAGCGATGCCAGTCACAGACGCCTATCCATCAGCACCGCAGAATCCACCTGCCCGTTTTCTGCCGGTGCTCATCTCTCGCCGTGATCCCAGCCGTATGCCCGTGCAGGTTTGAACAAGTCGCTACCGGCAGCTTTAATCCGATGACACCTTCCACGTCACGATTCCGCTTCCACGTCCCGCCGATTCTCCATTTCTTCCGAAAGGAGCTTTGCATGGCCTATCAAGCCGCTTCCGATCGCTACGACCGTATTCCTTACCGCCGCGTGGGTCGCAGCGGTCTGGTGCTGCCAGCGCTGTCCCTTGGGCTGTGGCACAACTTCGGTGACAGCACGCCGCTGGATCGGCAGCGCGCCTTGCTGCGCACCGCCTTCGATTTGGGCATCAATCACTTCGATCTGGCCAACAACTACGGCCCACCTTATGGCAGCGCCGAGATCAATTTCGGCCGGCTGCTGCGCGAGGACTTCGCCGCCTACCGCGACGAGCTCATCATCTCCAGCAAGGCCGGCTGGGACATGTGGCCCGGACCCTATGGCCAAGGTGGCGGCTCGCGCAAATACGTCCTGGCCAGCCTGGACCAGAGCCTCAAACGCCTGGGGCTGGATTACGTCGACATCTTCTATTCGCACCGTTTCGATCCGGATACGCCGCTGGAGGAAACCGCCGGTGCCCTGGCCACTGCGGTACAGCAAGGCAAGGCCCTCTATATAGGTATCAGCTCCTATTCAGGTACCAAGACCCGCGAAATGGCCAAGCTCTTGGCCGACTGGAAGATTCCGCTGCTGATCCACCAGCCTGCTTACAACCTGCTCAACCGCTGGATCGAGAAGGACCTGCTGGACGCGACCGAAGAGCTGGGCAGCGGCGTGATCGCCTTCACGCCCCTGGCTCAGGGGCTGCTGACCGACAAGTACCTCGATGGCGTGCCCGCCGATGCCCGGGTCAACCAGCCCGGTGGGCAGTCGCTGCAGCAGGGTCATCTGTCGGCCGAGAATCTCGAGCGGGTCCGCGCCTTGAACGCCATCGCCAAGCGCCGTGGCCAGAGCCTGGCCCAGCTGGCCCTGGCCTGGACCCTGCGCGACCCACGCGTCACCAGTACCCTGATGCCGGGTACCCGTCAATCCACCTACAGCTCGGCCTATCTGGCGGCTGCACCCTTCGCCAAGATCACCCTGGACATGATGCAGCATGCCGATCCCGCCCATCCCTCGGCCCAGCCGGTACCCTACGTCGGCATCCAGTACGTGACCATCCCCGAGTTCCAGGCCCTGGGTACCAGCATCGGCCAGCTGTTCGCCGCGGCCCTTACCGGCCAGATGAGCGTCGAGCAGGCGCTGACCGCCGCCCAGACCGCGACGGTGCGCGACATGAAACGCGCCGGCTATCCCAAGTAACCGACTGACCGCCGCGGTGCACCTGGGGCACCGCGGCCCCAAGCTGCCCAGCGGAGCGACGAGCATGAACAGACTGGAAGGAAAGAGCGCGCTGATCACCGGAGCGGCCCGCGGCATTGGCAAGACCTTCGCCAAGGCCTATCTCGAGCAAGGCGCGACGGTGGCCATCGCCGACATCAACATCGACAAGGCTCGCGAGACCGCCGCGGAGCTGGGCGATCGCGCCTATGCCGTGGCGTTGGACGTGACCGACCAGGTCGCCATCGACGCCGCCATCGCCCAGGTGGTCGCCACCACCGGCAAGCTGGATATCCTGGTCAACAACGCGGCGCTGTTCGACCTGGCACCCATCGTCGAGATCACCCGCGAAAGCTATGACCGGCTGTTCGCCATCAACGTCGCCGGTACCCTCTTCACCTTGCAGGCCGCCGCGCGGCAGATGATCGTCCAGGGCCACGGCGGCAAGATCATCAACATGGCCAGCCAGGCCGGCCGCCGCGGGGAAGCCCTGGTCGCGGTCTATTGCGCGACCAAGGCCGCCGTGATCAGCCTCACCCAGTCGGCAGGTCTCAACCTCATCGAGCACCGCATCAACGTCAATGCCATCGCCCCCGGTGTGGTGGACGGCGAGCACTGGGCGGGTGTGGACGCTCTCTTCGCGCGTTACGAGAATCGCCCGCTGGGTGAGAAGAAACGTCTGGTCGGCGAGGCCGTCCCCTATGGCCGGATGGGCACGGCGCAGGACCTGGTGGGCATGGCGCTGTTCCTGGCATCCAGCGACAGCGACTACGTGGTGTCCCAGACCTACAACGTCGACGGTGGCAACTGGATGAGCTGAGCGATGCGCCTTCAGCTCAGGTCGTGCAGGTCCTTGCCGAGCGCCGGACCGATCCGCAGGTCGGCGAAGGTGACTTCCAGGCCTTCGCGCTGCGGCGAGCAGCAATAGGGCCCGACCTGCAAGGCCCCACCCTCGCCCTGCGCGAAGCGGCACAGGCGCAGCAACGGCCAGAGCTGGCCATCGAGCGAGTACTGGATGCGCAGCACCTCGGCCTGCAGCGTCAGGCGCAGCCAGAAACCGTGCAATGCATCCGGTACCGCCCCCAGCGCCCAGTCGGAATGTCCCAGCGTCAGGACGCTGCCCAGGTGGGCGATGCCGTCGTTGATCTCCAGCCCGGTCTTGCACCACCGCTCGCTGCTCCGGCGCACCATCAGCCCGGCCTGGTCGTACAGTGCGGTGAAGGTCCCGGTGACCCTGACTTGCGCGGTGAAGTCCGCTGCCACCGGGTGGCCGAGAAAATGCCCGCTGTCGCGCGCGAAGCCGTACTGGGTCTTCTGCCAGAAGTCACTGTCGGCGTCGGTGCGGACGTGCAGCGAACCCTCGATCTCGGACCAGCGTCGCGGCTCGTTCAGCCAAAGGGGAGACGGGACGTTCGCGGATTCCATGGCAGCATCCAGAGTGAGTTGGGCTGCGGACACCTTAGTCCAAGGTACCGCGGCGTGCCAAAGGAGGCAGCTGTCGACGCTAGCCGAAGAAGGCCAGCAGCTGATGGGGATAGAGCTTGGTGACCATCATCAGGACGATGACGAACATTCCTGAAAAGCCCGCTACGCCCATCCAGAACCAGAGTGCATATGCTCGCTGGAATTCCGGCCCCAGCGCCCTGCCCTCGGCGACGGCCCCCTGGGCCAGCTGCAGCATCCGACCTTGCAGCCAGAGCACGGGTAGCCAGAGTGCGCCTATCGCGAAGAATAGCACCAGCGAACCCGACACCCAGCCCGAAGATACCGGGAGCCCCAGCAGGCTGACCAGCGCGATGCCCGTGCCCAGTTGCAGGAATCCCGCCGGCGTGGTGATCCAGGTATCGAAGAACACCACCATCCGTGCAACCTCGGCGATCACCTGGGGCCTGCGGCTGCGGGTAGCGGCGATCAGGTAGAGATAGGAGCTCATGCCGAAGCCGAACAGGAACACGGCGGCCAGGATGTGCAGATACTTCAGTGTCAGATAGGTCATCGCGTCCACTCCGTGACCGTGATGAACGAGGGGCCTATCTCGTCCAGGTACTCCTGTAGGTCCAGCTCACCCACGCAGATGCGGGCACCGGGGACTGGTCGATAACCGGCAGCCATCTTCCGCGCCAGAGCGATGGCCGCGCAGCAGGGAATCTGCGGTCCCTTGTCATGCGTCGCCAGCAACTCCCAGCGGTAGCTCAGGGGGCGGTCATCCGCTGCCAGGCCGGTCAGCTCCAGGTAGAAAGCACTCTTGCCGTTGCCGAACTTCTCGAACCCCTGGCCAAGGCGATGCAACCAGCGCGCCACCCGGTCGGTGTCGCTCACCACGCCACTACGCACGAGCCTCGCCAGCAGATAGTTGGCCAGGGTGCCTAGCGCCAGCCCGGGCCCGGCCTTGAAACGGACGTCGCGTGCGCCATAGCGCTGGGGGAAAAGCTCCATGTCCGGCACGTCCACATCGGCGACCAGCCGCCAGCCGCGGATGCCCTTTATCTTCACCGGGTACAGTCCCTGCCACCCTGCTACCTCGACGGGCTGGCCATTGCGCCACTGCGGAATGGGGCGGCCGGCATAACTGAGCACACCCTTGACGGTGGAAAGGCCCGGCATCCTGGCGGACGAGGTGATGCCGTAGTGCAGCGTTTCGACGCGCATGTTGTCGCCTGCTCGGGCAATGAAGGCGTCGATGACGGCCGCTGACAGGGTGGGTACCGAGCTACAGCCGCTGAGGATGGCGACGCCCCGGGCCGCGGCCGCCTGGTTCAGTTGATGGAACCGAAGTTTCCGTATGCACCGACCACCATCACGCGCAGTTCTACCGGCATCCATCCCATCCCCTGTCCAACCACAGACTCGTCCCCGAACTGACGGCGACGCTTAGGGGAGCATAGGACAACTCAGGGACGCATGCAGGGCTCGCTTCAGTCTGCCGAAAGACGGTACCGGGCATGGCTTGGCGATTCGGCGGGACTTTTCGCCAGGCAAGAAAAAAGGGAGCCCTCGGGCTCCCTAATCCAGGTACGCGTTGTCCTCTTGTTTTTGTTGTCGGACGTCAGCGTCATCGATTGTCAGTACGCCCCACCAGGAGGTGGGAAGTGAACAGATTACTTTGGTCACTCGAAGGAGCTCCAAAATGATCGGTTCGCGAGCTTCAGCCGTCTTGTTCTTGTTGTGGGCTTGTGGCGGCGCATCTTGTTGTTCTTGTGCCAATAATAAAGCAGGCACTGTGCCAACATTATCAAGTCATTGAAAATAAAGGATTTTAAAAAATAACAACCAGTCACAGGCCCGGCGCAGCGAAGATTTCGTTACCTTTTCACCCGCTGCCGAAGGATCTCGTTACGACCTGGCTGCATCCGGTAACGACCTTGCCTCCCCCGCCTCGATCAGCGACTGTAGGTCGAACGCTTCAACGTGGCTTCGTTGTTTCTCTGGGCGGCTGGCCGTTCCGGATTGTCCGTGGGCAGGTACAACAGGCGTGTGGCCAGCACTTCGCGGCGGGGTTTGATGTCCGGACGCAAAGCGCCGCGCTGGGTCCGGTCGAAGTCACGCAGCTCCACCACCTGCATGCCGTCCTGGGCCGGCACCACGAAAACGGGCAGGTTGGCGTGGATCATGGCGTCGTAACGGCTTTCCTCACCGAACCACAGCATGGCCCTGGGATGAGGCGCGATCTTCTTGTGCCTGACCAGGATGTCGTCATCCGCCATACGGATCAGCGCCTGGTGCTCCTGCCACTCCGGCGTGCGATCCAGGGCGATGTGCTCTCGATCCGCGCGGGCCAGGGCCAGCGTCTTGAGCTGCTCGCGGACTTTCGCCACCGTGACCCTCTCGCCTCCGGCGGTATGGCCGGCCCAGGTGAAGGTCAGCTGGCGTACCGGATCAGGGAAACCGTGCACCTTGCGGATCAACTGCTTGGTATTGAAGGCCCCGCCCAGTGCCTTGCGCATGATCCGCGGCCGGGCTTCCGGTGCCAGTTCCAGCTCCAGCCGGGTCTGCTCGATGGCTGCGCTGAAGGCATGCTTGCACGCGTTGATGGCGAGGATTTCCTTCACCAGGGGTTCGCCCAGGGCGATGTAGCCCGGCAGGCGGCTGACCGTTCCGGGCGCCTGCCCAGGTTGGAGGTGAAAGGCCAGCAGGGCTTCCCGTGTCAGCTCCACTGCCGCACTGCCCTCGAAGGCCTCGACCTCGATGAGATCGGGCACTCGTTGCTGGGTCAACAGCGGCAGCCGCCAGACCTTGGCCGCCACTACCCGGCTCGGCCACAACTCATTGAAGGCGACGATACTCGCCTGGAGGTTCTCGAAGGCGCTCTTGATGTCTTCGTACATTGCAGACTCCAGCCAGATAACTGCCAGATTGTAGCATTTGAGCGCCTTATTGCCTTGTTTTGATTACCTTGCATAGAGGTAGGACAAATAGATTGCTTATGTTATAGGGGTGGTATTATTTTGCTCAGGAGTTAATATCTGGGTGAACTGAGCCTTGCCATCCAGATCTCGCAGAGCGATCGTCAGCTGCCCTGACTGGCCATCGATTTCCACCTCGCCGAAGAACTGAAAACCGGCCAAGGGCGAGGTATTGGGCTTGGGTGGTGCCTTCTGGAAGACCACCTCCGGACCGAAGGTGCCATCCAGCGGATTGGGGCCGAAGCTGCCGGCGTTGAGCGGCCCGGCGACGAATTCCCAGAAGGGTTCGAAGTCCTGGAAAGCGGCGCGATCCGGGTGATAGTGGTGCGCCGCGCAGTAATGCACGTCACCCGTCAGCCAGACGGTATTGCGGATGCGTTGGCGAGCGATGAAGCTCAGCAACTCCGCGATCTCCAGCTCCCTGCCCTTCGGAGCACCCGGATCGCCATTGGCGATCGCCTCCCAGCGCGCCTGCCCCTGGGCATCCTTGCCGTCGGGGACCTGCAGGCCGATGGGCATGTCCGCGGCGATGACCTTCCAGGTGGCTCGCGAGGCCTGCAGCTGGCCCTTCAACCAGTCCAGTTGCTCGCGCCCAAGGAAAGCCCCCGCCCCACCGACGTCGTGGCCCAGGTTGCTGTCGTTGCCCGCGCGATAGCTGCGCATGTCCAGCACGAAGACGTCCAGCAGCGGACCATAGGCGATCTGCCGATAGATGCGCCCTGCCCCGTCGGCCGAAACGCCGCGCATGGGGGCGTACTCCAGGAATGCCTGGCGCGCCCTCTGGCTCAGGACGCCGATATCCTTCACCTGGTAACGGTCATCCAGCTCCTTGGTCGGCGACCAGTTGTTGGTGGTTTCATGATCGTCCCACTGCCACACCTGCGGCACCTCGGCATTGAAGCGGCACAAATGATCGTCCATCAGGTTGTAGCGATAGTTGCCGCGAAATTCAGCCAGCGTCTCGGCCACCTTGCTCTTGGCTTCCGTGGTGAGATTGCGCCAGATGCGGCCCTCTTCCACGGTCATTTGCGCCGGCACCGGCCCGTCCGCATAGATGGTGTCGCCACTGTGCAGGAAGAAATCTGGGCGGCGTTCGCGCATGGCGGTGTAGATCCGCATGCCGCCAATATCGGGATTGATGCCGAAGCCCTGGCCAACGGTGTCGGCCCCCCAGACGAAGCGAACGTCGCCGCGCTGACCCGGAGCCGCGCGCAGATGGCCCGTGACGGCCTCGCTGAGCGCTCCGCTATCCACATCTTCGAAGCGGACCCGATAGAAGATGCGCTGATCGGCGGGCAATCCGCGCAGATCGATGCGCGCCGTGTAGTCCTGGATCGCGGTGGCGACGGGCCCGACGACCTTGCGCGCCGAGCTGAAACTTTCCCGGGTATCCCACTCCACCAACAGGCGCGCCGGCTTGTCCGTGCGACTCCAGATCAGGGCGCGATCCCGGGTGACATCACCGGCCTGCACCCCATCGGTGATGGCGGGACGCCCACCGGGCGCAGCCCAGGTACGGGAGCCCAGGGCCGGTAGCAGCAGCGTAGCGCCCAGGCCTTGCAGGACACGACGACGATCGGGACGGGTCAGGGACATGGCAGGTGCCTCCGGCGGAAAAGCCCTAGCACTACCCCGCCCTGATGACCTGGTTGTGACAACGAGGAGTATCCAAGGGCGGCCATCGACTATAGGGGTGGTATTACGCGCCAACATGCCTGGGCCTGAACGGCGTGAAATGGCATCATGGCGCCTTTGTTGCGACCCGCCGCCATGGCCGTCGCGAAGTTGCCTGGAGCCCCCATGTCCGCGAGACCCTACATCACCGTCACCCCTCCCAACATCGCGCTGCAGGGTCGGATCGCCCCGCCCGGCTCCAAGTCCATCACCAACCGGGCGCTGCTGCTGGCGGCCTTGGCCAAGGGTACCAGCCGTCTCTCCGGTGCGCTCAAGAGCGACGACACGCGCCACATGTCCGAAGCGCTGCGGCAGATGGGCGTCACCATCGACGAACCCGACGCCACCACCTTCGTGGTGACGAGCTCCGGCCGCCTGCAACGCCCTGAGCAGCCCCTGTTCCTGGGCAACGCGGGGACCGCCGTGCGCTTCCTTACCGCGGCAGTGGCGACCGTCGACGGCGACGTGACCCTGACCGGCGACGCCTACATGCAGAAAAGGCCCATCGGGCCCCTGCTGGAAACCTTGAGCGCCAACGGCATCCAGGTGGACGCTCCCACTGGGTGTCCCCCGGTTACGGTAGCGGGCCAGGGTCGCCTGAACGCCCGCCGCTTCGAGGTGGACGCCGGTCTTTCCAGCCAGTACGTCTCCGCCCTGCTGATGCTCGCCGCCCTGGGCCGCGAGCCCGTGGACGTCGCCCTGCGCGGCAGCGAGATCGGTGCCCGTGGTTACGTCGATCTCACCGTGGCCGCCATGCGTGCCTTCGGTGCCGAGGTGGAGCAGCTCGATGCGGCTACCTGGCGCGTCGCCCCGACCGGCTACGTCGCCCGTGACTACTTCATCGAGCCGGATGCGTCCGCCGCCACCTATCTCTGGGCCGCCCAAGCCCTGACCGGCGGCGCCATCGACCTGGGCGTGGCCGACGCTGCCTTCACCCAGCCCGATGCCAAGGCGCGTGAATTCATTGCCGCCTTCCCGCGGCTGCCGGCCGTCATCGATGGCTCGCAGATGCAGGACGCCATTCCTACCCTGGCGGTGCTGGCGGCGTTCAACGAGACCCCGGTGCGCTTCGTCGGGCTGGCCAACCTGCGCGTCAAGGAGTGCGACCGCGTCGCGGCCCTGCACGACGGCCTGAACGCCATCCTCCCCGGCCTGGCAGCGGTCGAGGGAGACGACCTGCTGGTCGCTGCCGATCCGACGCTGGCCGGCAGCCAGGTCGAGGCGGTGATCGAAACCCACGCGGATCACCGCATCGCCATGAGCTTCGCCTTGGCGGGCCTCAGGGTGGCCGGCATTCGCATTCTCGACCCGGAGTGCGTCGGCAAGACCTATCCTGAGTACTGGAATGCCTTGCGCAGTTTGAATGTCCAACTGAGCGAGGGTGTCGAAGCCTGACGCGCGCCAGTCACAGGGAAGCCACGAATGTCGATTTCTTCGCTCGAGCAGCAGGCGCTGGCGCAGCTGACGTCCCACGCCCTGATCGTCACCGATCGCCAGGGACGCATCGAGCGCTGGAATCGCGGGGCCGAGCTGCTCTGTGGCTGGTCGGCGACGGATACCCTCGGCTGGCTACTCTCTGACTTGCTGGCAGCGGAACGAGATGGCAGCTTCCTCGCCACGGCCCAGCACCAGGCGCTGATCGAGGAGCACGGCCGGGGGGCGGGCTGGATCGGCGTCCGCAGCGGGGAGACTCGCTGGGTGGAGGTGGCGACCACGGCGCTGAAGGAGGCCGACGAGGTCAGGGGCTTCGTCCACGTCCTGCAGGATCGCAGCGAACAGCTGGTGACCGAGGAGCGGGTGCGGCTGGCCCAGCAGGTCGGCCGGGTGGGCACCTTCGAGTTACTGCCCGGGGAATCCCGCTTGCTGGTTTCCTCGGGCTTCTGCCATCTATGGGGATTGCCCGAGAAGCGCAGCTATCCACTGGACGAACTGGTCAAGCAACTGCACCCGGACGACGTCGGCAATCTGCGCACCCTGACCTCCACCCCTGACGACGACGCCCTGGACTACCTGGAATACCGCATCCGCCGCGCCGACACCGGCGAAGAGCGCTGGCTCGGCCGGCGCGGCCAACTGATGACCGGCCAGGGTACGGGACGCTACCTCGGCGTGTGCTACGACATCACCGAGCGCAAGCGTAACGAAGCCGCCATCACCGAACGGGACGTCTGGTTGCAGGAGCTCTACCACGGCATGCGCGAGGGCTTCTACACGGCCCAGGCCATTCGCGACGCCGACGGGCGGATGCAGGATTTCCGCTTCTTGGAGGTCAATCCCATCTTCTCCAGCCTCACCGGCGTCCCGCTGGAGCAGGTTGTGGGCAAGACGCTGCGCGAATCCCTGCCGCAATTGCAGGCGGATTTGCTGCCGGCCTATGCCGACTTCATGAACTCGGATGCGGAGTTCATCCAGTTCGACATCCTGCTGCACCTGCCGCGCGAGCACTGGTACGAGGTACGGGCGCATCGCCTACCCGGTGATCGCTTCGCCGTGCTGTTCATCGACATCAGCGGTCATCGCCGGCAGTCCCAGGAGCTGGCGCGCAACGAGGCGCAGCTGCGGGCCATCATCAACTCCATCGACCAGATGGTCTGGGCCACCCGCCCCGACGGTCACCATTTCTACTTCAACGACCGCTGGTACGAGTTCACTGGCGTGCCCGAGGGCTCCACGGAAGGCGAAGGCTGGGCCAATGTCTTCCACCCCGACGACCAGGAACGCACCTGGAAGGTCTGGCACCACAGCCTCAGCACCGGCGAGCCCTATCACATCGAATACCGGCTGCGGCACCGCTCCGGGCGCTATCGCTGGGTGCTCGGCCGGGCCCAGCCGGTCCGCGATGCCATGGGGCGGATCGAGCAGTGGTTCGGTACCTGCACCGACATCCAGAGCATCGTGGACGCCCGCGAGGTGCTCACCCGCTCGCGCCAGGAACTCGAACAGCAGATCGAACTGCGGACTCGCGAGCGCGACCGGATGTGGCGCATCAGCCACGACCTCATGGTGATCTGCCACGCCGATGGCGAGGTCAAGACGGTCAACAGCGCGGCGACCCGTCTGCTGGGTCGCCGCGAGACCGATCTGGCCACCCTGCAATTGACCGAGCTGGTCCATCCCGATGACCAGCGCCAGGTGTTCGACACCCTGCGCAACCTGGGCTCGCGCCAGGGCGCCGCCAGCCTCAGGGCCCGCGTACGAGCCCGTGACGGTAGCTATCGTGTCCTCGACTGGACGGCCAGTGCCGAAGACGACCTCATCTACGCCGTGGGCCGGGACGTCACCGAACAGCAGGAATTGCAGGAACAGCTGCGTCAGGCGCAGAAGATGGAAGCGGTCGGCCAGCTCACCGGCGGCATCGCCCACGACTTCAACAACTTGCTGACCGGCATCATGGGCAGCCTGGACATGCTGCAGCGCCATCACAAGGCCGGACGCCAGGAGAAGTTCGATCAGTATCTCAACTCCGCCCTGACCTCCGCCCAGCGCGCGGCAGCCCTCACCCAGCGGCTGCTGGCCTTCTCCCGGCGCCAGGCGCTGGATCTGCAGCCGATCCAGGTCAACGATAGCGTGCGCTCCATGGAGGAGCTGCTGCTGCGCAGCCTGCGCGGCGACATCGGCCTGGTGCTGGATCTGCACGCCGACCTCTGGCAGGCGCTGACGGACGCCCACCAGCTGGAAAGCGCCCTGCTCAACCTGGTCCTCAACGCCCGCGATGCCCTGCCCGATGGCGGGACGATCCGCATCGAGACGCGCAATGTCTACCTGAGCGAGAGCGGCAACGGCCTGGATGCGGTGAGCGCCGGCGACTACGTCGCCCTGCTGGTGACTGACGACGGTACCGGGATGCCGCCGGAAGTCATGGCACGGGCCTTCGATCCCTTCTTCACCACCAAGCCCATCGGCCAGGGCACGGGGCTGGGCCTGTCGATGATCTACGGCTATGCCAAGCAGTCCAAGGGCCACGTCCGCCTCGACTCCCTCCCCGGGCGTGGTACCACCGTGGGTCTGTACCTCCCACGCTACCTGGGGGCCGATGTCGAGGTGCCGCGTGCTACGCCCTCGACCGTGACGCCCAACGGGGCCGGCAAGACCATCCTGGTGGTCGAGGACGAACCCGTGGTCCGGCAGATGGTGGTGGAGCTGCTGAGGGAGCTGGGCTATGCGACGCTGCAAGCCGAGGACGCCCGGGGCGCCCTGCCGATCCTGGAAGGCACGCGTCCCATCGATCTACTGCTGTCGGATGTCGGCCTACCCGGCATGAACGGTCGCCAACTGGCGGAAATCGCCCGCCAGCGCCGGCCCGGCCTCAAGGTCGTCTTCGCCACCGGCTATGCCGAGGGTGCCCACCTGGAGGGCTACCTGGAACCAGGGATGACCCTGATCGCCAAGCCCTTCAACCTGGACGTGCTGGCGGCTCGCATCGGTGAGACCCTGGCCGCCGCGGACACCGACCTCAAAGCTGATGCTGCCCACCTGCACGACGTCGATAGTTGAGCGGGCTCTGGCCGGTTCCGCGACGAAAGCAGCGGGCGAAGTAGGCGGGATCGGCGAAACCCAGGGCCTCGGCGATTTCCGCGACCGGGGCCTGGGTGAAGGTTAGATTGCGCCGCGCCTGCAGCAGCAGTCGCTGATGGGCGATCGCCAAGTCGCGGCACAGCATGTTCAGGTCCACCCGGAAACGCCCACCGTCATGGCCTGCCGTACGCCAGGCTATGCGCCTTGACTTGCCCGGTGCCGGCCCCTGCGTCCCACTCGGTTTGCTCCAGCGACCGCGTCCTTGGCGGCTAGTCCTCTTGCCAGCAAGTAGCCAGAGACACGTTAGGCGGGCTGGCTAGCCATGAAAAGGGACTACTGAGACAGAAAAGCCCCTAATGATTGCTCATCAGGGGCTGGTGGTTTTCGATGTCTCAACGGGCCGCGAAATCGAAGGACCACAGGCCGTTCTGACGGGTCAGGGTGACATCCACCTCGGTCGCGGTGACAGGCGCGACGTACTGGGTCATGTCGGAGAAGTTCTGCACGATGTACGTCTGACCAACCATGGGAGGCGTGGCCACCATGAAGTAGAAATTCGGCTCGTATTCGAAACTCACCGTCATGCGTGCGTCGACCTTGGGCATGGTTACCACAGGCCGCCCATTGACGTACCAGTTGCTATCCAACTGGATGTAGGGATTGGTGCTATTGATGACCCCGCACTGCTGCGGAGTGAGCTTCTCCAATGCCAAGGAGGAGGATGCCGGTTGAAGGATCGGCGACAACCCACTGGGACTGACCGCTTGCAGCAAATTACCTGGAGATGCCTGGTGACGTCCCGAAATGATGACGTTACCCGGCTTTTCGCCCACGGTAGTCACATCGGTTTCGATGACCGCCTCGTAGGTAAAGGACTCGGTAGCCCCAGCCGACCCCGTCAGTATCTGCCAGGCATGGATACGGTAATCACGTTGCGGATTCTGGGGTTTGAGGAAGACCAATACGGTCTTGCCCTGCATATCGTCGACAGCGAAGTTTACGTTGAAAACGGTCATGGTGTGTTCCTTGCTCGCGGTATTGGCAACGACAGGATGTCGAAGCTTGCCTGCCCTGACGTTCAGGTCATGATTTTGTGAATTCTTACCTGGCCGCTTAGATAATGACCTGAGTAACGGATAGTTACCTGATTTTTGAAAAGCGCTTCACACCAAATAAGAAAACGCGTCAGTAGAAGGTCGACGACATGGCCGAGGGAGTTCACAGCGGCGCTGTCTAGACACGTCCTGAATCGATGAGAATATGGAGAGACCACGATGGTCAAGGTCAATGTGACAGTTGAATCCCCTAGCGGCACCCAGAAGGAAAACGTCAAAGCCATAATGGTCGGCGATGCTCGATGGGGAGAAAACGGGGCTGCCTACAATACCTCTAAGCAGGTGGAGTCCGGGACGCGCACGGTAACTGTAACTAAAACGACACACCCGAAGGAAATCAAAAAAGACCATTTGATTCCAGAGCACGACTCAACATTAAAGATTGAAGTAAAAGACACTGAAATAGTGATCACTCAAGTTTAGCCAGCCCTCATGACCAAGGCCAGGTCTTATTGGACCTGGCCCACTGAGATGGTGGAGTTGAGACAATCACCCTCAGAAAGCTCGTATGAGGAAATGCACGTACTGGTTCTTCATACGAGTTTCCTCGCTCACCCGCGCATTCTTGATTTTCTCAGTATCCGCCATTGCGTTCTGGCTAAAATCTTGAGCACCCTGCTGCCCTCCCCTGGAAGGGGATGAGGCCTTTTCATACTGGTGCTCGTGTTCCTGCAGCGCATCGTACTGCAGGCTGCCGACGGCATTGCCACTCCAGCCTCCAGGCCCCTGCTCGGATCGCGAACTTGCATCCGGGTCTCGCGGCTGCTGAGCATTTTCCAAACCCAGGGGATCGGTAGCGCCTCCACTGACGCCTCGCAACACCCGCCCCCGGTAGTCGGGTAGCTGAAAATATCCTGGTTGAATGTTTCCCTGGGCATCCTGGCCCTGGCCGTAGATGAAACCTATTGCACGAAAGAGCCTGGGATAGCGGGCGATAGCGACACTACCGCCATCGCACAGCAGCCATCCTTGCCGGGCCAGACGCAATCGATAGGCCTGCAATTGCCCAGGTGGATAGGGAGCCTGCGCATTTCGAGGCTGATCGAAGGCCACGGGGCCGGCATAGGCGATCACTCCACCGATTGGCTGCGCTGCCTCCAGGGCGCTCAGATATCGGCGCATGGCGGCAGCAACCCGAGCATATCGTTGAGATAGCGGTGACAGGTATCGACATGGAAGGTCCAGCGATGATCGGGGGCTAGGGGCTGGTCCCGCACATCATCCCAGAAAATCTGCAGCGACCGGTCCTGGGCGAATACCGGCGCTCGCCCGGGCTGGCCCAACCAAAGCCGCCCACCACTCTGTAGCATGTAGCAGAATCGCTCGGCTTCCGCGCTTTCCAGCGGGATGGTCAGCCTGAGTTCGTCAGCCCCCAGCAAGGCCTCGAACTCATCGCCACTCTGCCTATTCAGAGGCACCCAGTCACCCGGATTGTCTTTACTGACTTGGCCCAGGACAGCTTGCTGCCAAGGCAGCACCCGGCGTAGCCAGGGCTCCAACTGCAGGGCGCGCCGTTGCAATAGCCCTTCCTGGTCAGGGTAGTGACTTTGGATAGCCTCCAGAATGGCGCCAACAAGTCGATCCACTAGACGCTCGGCAAGTCCGCCGACGCGTGCGGCGTTAAAACTCCTCAACGCTTCGCAAAGCGTTGACCGCGCTTGCTGATAGCCCTCCATCAGTTGGGCGTAGGCTCGTGCCTGCCAAAGCGCTCGGCGAACCGTATAGGTGCGGGCGGTATAGTCCAGCCGCACGCTTACCTGTTGCCCCGCGAGCGTTCCCGCCAGACTGACCGCCAATTTACCGGCTATACCACCCAGAGTGACGCTCTTCGGTTGTGCCAGATCGAAGACTTGCCCGCCCACGAGCAGGTACCCCTGGCTGCCAGCGATGCAGGCATAGGTCAGGCTCATGGCCAGATAGCCGTCAGGAATTTCCAGTTGGCTGCCCATTCCTGCAGGGTTGGCAACGACCAGATGGCTCGACGACAGTTTTTCCTGGGGTGCTTGCAAGATGAGCTGTAATCCGTAGCGATTCGCCAGACGTATGTAATCGGCCTGGGTAAGAGCCGCCGGCGTTGCAACGCCGGCATCGTCAGGTAACGACTCCCAGGGGGCAGCTGGCAATTGCCAGCGCTGCCCCGTCTCGGCATTGAGTTGGTCGATGAAACTCCGGGCGGGCGCTTGCAGCGACCAGTACAGGAACAGCCGTGGGCCAAAGTGGCGCAGCCGTGCCTCGCGTCGCTCAAGCAGCCAGTAGTGAAAACCGCGCCGGCTCTGCTCGCTGCAGTTGCTCAGACGTTGCCATCGGCTGCTTTCCCAACGCGTCTGCACGACCCACTCCCGGGCCTGCCTTACTTTCTGGCGGAGCTGTCCGATAGCCTCATCGAAGAGGTGCTGGGCTTCCTGTCGTGCCGCCTCGATGGGCTGGTAGTCCTGCCCAGAGACTCGCACAGGCTCTACCAGATAGTTTCCCTTGATGGTTTGGCTAAGACCATCGGCGCCATACTGCTCGGCCAGGTCGTTGAATTGAGTACGCTGAGCCACCTGTGGTAATTCCAGCGAGCGCTGATCGCTCGTCCTACGCTGCTGGAAGCGCCGTCCATGATCCAGTTGCGACTGCCGATCGTCGCGTACACTGGCTTCCTGATGCAGGCGACTGATCTGCCGTTCTCCAGGTAACAGATTGACCGTCTCGGCCAAGGGCCCGAGGCTGTAGCCAAGGCGGCTTTCGGCGCACTCATAAAGCTGACCGACTCCCAGCAGCAGGCCCGGAGGGGAACGACCATCCCCGCCCTGTGGCAAGGGGAACAAACGAGCGTCAAGTAACGGGCGGGCCTGCTGTGCCGCCTCGATGGCAGTCCGGCCAAGGAGCAGTTGGAGGTGCTGTACGAGAGCCAAGACTCGCAGCCCCTTGTCTAATTCCTGCACAACGAAGTCCTGGCTCTGGTCCAAGATCAGTAGCACTGCGTAACTGTTGGCTAGGCGTTGTTGTTGCTGCTTGAAGTCGGTCGATTCGAACAACTGCAGCGCCGGCATGCCGAAGAGCTGGTCCAGCGCTTGCGCCAAATCACCATGATCCCTGTGCGGCGTTTCCAGCAGTTGCCTAGCCTCCGGCTTCGCTAGTCGATTGAAGGGCGGGGTCAGTTCGCCGAGTTCAGGCACGTACTGGCCTATCCAGCCCTCCGCTCCGGCGCGGAACGCACCGGCCAGCTGCTGAAGCCCCGACAGCTTCGGCGCCTGCTTCAACAGAGCTTGATAAAAATCCGAAGCGTTGCTCAATTCGAAGAATCGGGTGCACGCCGCGTCCTCCGTCACCTTCGCTTCCGTCAGTAACAATGTCAGGAAGCCTAGTTGCTGGAACGGCTCCACGTCCCCCACCCCAGGATTGGTCGTCGGGTCCCGTTCCGGCGCAGGAGCAGGTACCGGAGGCCAACGCTCCAGGCGCTCGTCGTGCAGCTTGCCGGAGAGAATCGGAAGCCTGGCCTCGCATCGGCAATGGTTGTCAGGAGAGATGGTCAGGCTCAGGGAGCACTCCCAATGACTCAGGGGCGCCGGCAGATTGGTACGCCACTCCTGCCTGCCTACTCCCAAACTGGCCTCGAACGCCAGGCTGCCTGATGACTCGGTGCTCACGCCCGGGATCTCGAGAGTGAGATTGATCCAAGTGGCCTTCTCTTTTTGAAGTTGCCAACTGGCCACCCAAGGAGGTGGTAGCTCCAGACGGCCTGCACTGACCTCGGGAGACAGCTCCATCTCCCATTCGTGGACCTTGGACGTCTGGTACCGGGGCTGGCCCTCCTGGCTGCGCACGCCCAACCACCAGTACTCGTCCTCCTTGATCAAATACACAATCAGCAGCCAAGGCTTCGCGCCTGGCAGCAACCACCAGCCCCGTTCCAACGCGGCACTCGTCAGTTGAAAAGCCAGCGAGCGGCCACCGATTTGTACCTCCCCGGCGACCATGGGCTGCTCGACGTCCGTCTTCCAGTGCCACTCCAGCTGTGCCGAGCCGACATTCCGCCTCATCGCCTTGCGCTCGAGACAGCAGCGGTGTCCAAACGAGAGCGCAACTGTCGTCGAGCCAGTTGGACCCGCTTGCGCAGGTTAGGCTCGCTGAGGGTGTGGATGACAGCCAGTTCGTGGTACTCGATGCCCTGAATGCAGCGTTGCTGCAGAAGATCGCCCAGTGGCTTGGGCAATGAACCCAACGCCCTTTCTAGAACGTCTATCTCTTCCTGCAGGCAAGCCTGGCGCTCTGGGCAAAGTGCATGAGGCTGCCAGCAGATGTTGCCCTCCAGCTGGACATCCACGCTCTCCAGATCACAGGTTCGCGGGATTCTACGCAGGTAGTCGATGCAGTGATTGCTAGCTACCCGGCGCATCCAGGCAGCGATATTCTGGATCGAATCCAGTAAGTCCGGCTGTCTCTCCAATTGCCCGAAGAGCCGTAGACGCAAGTCACTCAAGACATCCTCGGCTTCTTGACGGCTACGGATCATCTGACTGCATCTCTGCCACATGATGGGCTCGTAGGCCATGAGAACGCTCCAGATTGCCGCTCGCTCCTGCCCCCCTTTACTCCCTGTCGCCAAGCTCTTAGCCATCATCGTTCCCTGAATGGACTTAATTCCGGCGTCAGAACGTCTATCGCGGGCGTTCCAACTATCCGGCTGGAGCATTCAGGACGCAGCAGAAGAGCTTTTGTGACGAACACCTCACTATTCGGGCCTGCAGTAGCAGGTAGATCCAATGAGCAAGTTGGCACATCACCCATCTGCCGCTTGATGTGATTCGCGGGGCTGGCGCCCCAGGCAAGCATTGCGCTTGCAGTGCGGCTCGCCGAACCTAATCGAGCGTTCTAGCGTGGTGTTTCAGAAGTTAACTACACAATTTTGGCGGTGCTTTTTCGGCCTGGGCGGCGTTGCCACTCCTCGCCATAGCCCTGCTATGGCTCGTCGCGGCGCCTGGCCCAAGCCAAAAAATCACTCGCCAATTCTTGCGCGAACTTCTGAAACACCACACTAGAGGGCGGACCGCCGATACTCCGACGGACTGCACCCCGTACCTCGGCGAAAGAAACGCGCGAAGTAGGCGGCATCGACGAAACCCAGGACATCGGCGATCTCGGCCACACTGGAAGCGCTATACAGCAATAGCCGCCGGGCTTCGAGCAACAGGCGTTGGTGCACGATCGTCAAGGTATTGCTGCCCACCAGACGCTGGCACAGCGCATTGAGGTATACCGCCGTGATGCCCAATTCGCTGGCATAGCGCGCCACGGGCCAATGCTCGCGAAAGTGCACCTCGACCAAGGCCAGGAAGCGCTCCAGAAGCGACTCGCCACGCGAGCTCACCGCGGCAGAGCCTTCACGCAACCGTTGTCGCAGCAGCCAGACAGCCAGGTTGTCCAGCAGCCCCTGCAGTGCAATCTCGCGACCCGTCGCCCTGCCCTCGTACTCCTGCACCAGGCGGCCGACTAGTTGCCGTAACCAGCCCGCCTCCACGCCTTGGGGCAACAATCGCTCCGGGCGCTGGAACAATCCCTGGCCGCCGCTGCCGCAGCGCTGGCGCAAAAGCTTCAGCAGCGGTAACGCCAGGGTGATCACCTCACCATCGATATCGGGCTCGAAAGCGAAGGAATGGATACAGAGCGGAGGCAGCACCAAAAGAAAGGGGCCACGCAGTTCGCCCTGCCAGTCCTCCATCCGCGCGCGCGCACGGCCACTACGGACGTAAAGCAGTTGTGCCAGATCCGCATGACGATGCGTAGCGATACTCCAGGCATGCAGCCGACTGCGACTCTCGATGGTTTCGCAATGCAGTAGATCGGGCCGCGACCAAGATTCGGCCTCGCCATACAGTTTGAATACGGGAACCGGGCTTTCGGCAGTCATGCACAACCTGGGCGATAGGCGAACGAATCCTTGAAAAGTACCGGATTAAAAGCTTTTTTGCTCTGTTTGACCCAGGCGTTCCAGTCAAAAAATACCGGTGTCGGATAACAAAGCGGCGATCACGCCCCCACAAAAGGACACCTCCATGCACACCCGAGTCGTCATCATCGGCGCCGGCCCTTCCGGCCTGCTCCTCGGTCAGCTACTCACCCGCTCCGGCATCGACAACATCATCCTCGATCGCCAGAGCGCCGACCACGTTCTCAGCCGTATTCGCGCCGGCGTCCTCGAACAGGGCACCGTGGATCTGCTGCGCCAGGCTGGAGTAAGCGCGCGCCTGGAACGTGAAGGCCAGGTACACGAAGGGGTGGAATTCGCCATCGACGGCAAACGCGAGCGCCTGGATCTGAACGACCTGCTGGGCGGGCGCTGTGTCACCGTCTATGGCCAGACCGAGGTGACCCGTGACCTGATGGAGGCACGTAGCGCCAGCGGGGCCACCACCCTCTACGAGGCCAGCGACGTGCAGCCGCACCAGCTCGAGGGCCAGCGGCCCTACGTCACCTGCCAGGTCGCCGGTGAAGCGCTGCGGATCGACTGCGACTACATCGCCGGCTGCGACGGCTTCCACGGCGTGTGCCGTCGCGCCATCCCCGCCGGGGTGCTCACCGAATACGAGCGGGTCTATCCCTTCGGCTGGCTCGGCCTGCTCAGCGACACTCCACCCGCCAGCGAGGAACTCATCTACGCCAGTCACGAACGTGGCTTCGCTCTCTGCAGCATGAGATCCGCCACCCGCAGCCGCTACTACCTCCAGGTGGAAGCCGGTGATTCGGTGGAGAACTGGTCGGATGAACGCTTCTGGGACGAACTAAAGGCGCGGCTCCCCGCCGAAACGGCCGCCCGCCTGGTGACGGGGCCCTCCCTGGAAAAGAGTATCGCTCCGCTACGCAGCTACGTGGTGGAACCCATGCAGTACGGCCGGCTGTTCCTGGTCGGCGACGCCGCCCACATCGTGCCGCCCACAGGGGCCAAGGGCCTCAACCTGGCCTTGGGCGACGTGCGCAATCTGCACCTGCTGCTGGAAAGAGCCTATCGCATCGGCGATGCCGCCTGCCTGGAGCGCTACTCGACGCTCTGCCTGAAGCGGATCTGGGCCGCCGTACGTTTCTCCTGGTGGATGACCACCGCCCTGCACCGCTTTCCCGATACCGATGCCTTCACCCAGCGTGTCCAGGATGCCGAGTGGCGCGCCTTGCTCGATTCCAGAGCGGGGCGTACCACCATCGCGGAAAACTATGTCGGACTGCCCTTCCCGGCGCTGGATTGAGCGGGACTCGTCATGGGTGGTGACGGGCACGCGACTGGTGCATGATGGCGCCCCCGTTCCGCCTGGCCCGCCCTTCCCATGCTCGATTTCGCTCTGGACCCCACGACCCTGCTGCTGCTCGCCGGGGTCGCCTTCCTCGCCGGCTACATCGACGCCATCGCCGGCGGTGGAGGGCTGCTGACGGTCCCGGCATTGCTGATGGCCGGCGTGCCGCCGCATCTGGCCATCGGCACCAACAAGCTCAGCTCCACCTTCGGCAGCGCCACGGCAGCCTATACCTTCTATCGCCGCAAGCTCTTCCAGCCACGCCAATGGCGTAATGCCCTGATCGCCACGGCCGTCGGGGCCGGCGTGGGTGCGCTGATCGCTCATCACCTACCGGCGGACTTCCTCAATCAGCTGTTGCCGGTGGTGGTATTCAGCTGCGCCCTGTATCTGCTCTTCGGCGGTACGCCCAAGGCCCCGGTGCTTAGCGATGCCCCCGTGGCACAACGGCGCCAATGGCCGCAAGGCGTCACCCTGGGCATGTACGACGGGGTCTTCGGCCCGGGTACCGGTGCCTTCTGGACAGTCAGCAGCCTGCTGCTCTACCCGCTCGACCTGCTCAAGGCCAGCGGCGTCGCTCGCACCATGAATTTCGTCAGTAACGGCGTCGCCCTGGCGATGTTCATCGTCCTTGGCCAGGTCCTCTGGGTACTCGGCCTGACCATGGGGCTGTCCTTGACCCTGGGTGCCTACCTGGGAGCGCGCAGTGCCATCGCCGGCGGCGCCAAGTTCATCCGCCCGGTGTTCATCTGCGTGGTGTTGGCCCTGACCGTGAAACTAATCTGGCAACACTGGTTTGCCGCCGCCTAACCGCTCGACCCGGTACAGGTCGATCAGATAGCGGGAGATGGAGAACGGCGGCGGCAGCAGCGGCAGATCCCGCAGGTCGAACCACCGGGCATCCTCGATCTCATCGGGCTGGCAGCGAATCTCACCGGCCAGGTAATCGACGTGATAGCCGAGCATCAGGGAGTGCGGATAGGGCCAGTTCTGGCTGCCCTGATAGCGCAGGTTGCCGACCGTGACGCCGACCTCCTCCATGATCTCGCGGTGCACGCAGGCTTCCGCCGACTCCCCGGGCTCGACGAAGCCGGCGAGGGTACTGAAGACGCCCGGCGCGAAACGCGGCGAGCGCGCCAGCAGCACCTCGTCGCCACGCGTGATCAGGGCAATCATGCTGGGGGACAGGCGCGGATACTGGGTAAGCTGGCAATTCGGGCATTGCAGGCCACGCTGGCCATTCAGCGCGAAGGTCCGGGTGCCACATTGACCGCAGAAGCGGTGCTGGCGAGCCCAGACGCCAATCTGATTGGCATAGCCCAGCAGCTTGAACAGCGCATGGGGTGATTGCAGCATCAGCGGCCGTAGCGGCTGCCAGCTGCAAGCCTCGATATCGACAAGGGAATCGAGTTCCAGCAGCATCACTCGGCGGGACTGCCACTCGCCCAGGCCATGGTGGTCGCCTTCGAGCCGCTGGATTCGTGGATCTTCTGCAGCGAAGAGCACTTCACCCTCACAGCAGAGAAAGGCCTGGCCGCTATGAACGACCACCAGGCCGGACGTCGACTGGGACGTCTGGAACCAACCGGGCCGCCACGCCGTCATGCGGCGGCCGAGGTCCAGCCCAGGGCGCGGATGCTCTGGGCAGCGATGTCGAGGATTTCCGGCGTGCCGTCCTGATTCTCGGTGCCACCACTCTCGACGAAGAACTCGATGCTGCTGAGAGCGTCCGCCAGGACTTCCAGGGTGGCAGGCTCGCAAGTCTGCCCCCCTTCGATCATGCAGCGCTGGATGTAGCCGGTGCAGGCACGCACCAACTCGGCGGCGCGGGGGTTACCGAGGAAGAACAGCGCTCCGCGCACGGTATCGAGCAACGCGGGAACGGTGGCCAGATGCAGGGCATCGCCTCGCGAATCGAGGAAGGCACCGATCGCCCGCTTGGCCTCGCTCAGGCCGTTGTAGGCCTCGCGATGCAACAGGGCCTGCGCCTCGCCCAGCTGATAGTTGGCGACACTGACCTGCACGTCCTCGGCTTCGAGCGGCACGTCGAGCAACTTGCCCTGCCCCTCGGGTTGCGCCACCAGGCTCTCCACCAGCAGCAAGGCGTCCGCCAGAGGAACCAGATCCTCCAGGGTCAGGGATTTGTCCTTCCACTGGGAAAGCGTCGGTACGCATCGCTGCAATACCTCGCCAGCGTTCTGCTGGCCGACCATCTCCAGTGTCTTGCCGAGCACCCCGACCTGGACATAGAGCCGGGAGAAGTTGTCGGACACCGCCGAGCGACCGGACTCAGAGCCTGCACGGACCTCGCTCTCGATGACGTCGAGCAGGTCCTTGACCGTTTCCAGCTCTTCGCGAATCGCTGCGGAAAGCGAATGCATGACCGCATGGCCAGGGCCGGCGAGGCGCTTCTTGCCCGCTTCGAGCTGGGCATCGGTGAAGCCCAGGCGCTCGATACCATAGGCTGCCATCACCTGGCGCGGATGATCGCTATCGACGCCGGCGAGCGCCAGCAGATAGAGAAGCTCCTTGAGGGTGCTGCGCGCCGGCTCGTGCAACTCGTTGCCGAGCATCTGTCGCAATTCCCGGTCGACCCGGGCGAACAGCTGCTTGCGCTCGCGCGTGGCGGTCAGACGGCCTTGGGCGAAGCCTTCGGCAGTGGCCGCGGCGACCCACGGCAGGTAGCCGCCGACATGGTCGTGCAACAGGGTCGCGGAGCGCTCCAGCGCACGCGCCATCAGCTTGAGGCTAGCAGCGGTGTTGACGTCCCGCAGGAAGCCCAGCAGGCCGATCTGGTACATCCGCCGCATGCTACGCGCCTGGTTCTGGCGGTCACGATAGGCCAGCCGGGTCGTGGCGCTGATCGAAGGCCGCTGATCCAGGCGAACGCTGAAGAAGTAGCTTTCCGGCAATTCCGGCTCGCCACCGGCCAGCCGCAGGGCGTTGATGGCCGGCAGCAACAGTTCGGGCATTTCATCCTGCCCGCTGCGCAGTTGTTCGAGATAACGCCGCAGCACATGCAGACCGCGACAGATCGACATCAGATGCTCGTCGTGCTCGGGGCCGGCACCGGCTGGGATGTCATTGGCGATCTGCAGCGTTTCATGCGCCAACAGCTGAGCGCCTGACAGCTCGATGAGCGTCAGGGCGCCGCGAATCTGGCCGATGCTTTCGACCGCACGTTGCAAGAGGCTGCTGCAATGCCGCTCGACGATGAATCGTTCAAGATGGGATTCAGCTTCCTCAATGGTCGCGAACAATTGTTCGCGGACCAAGCTCAAAGCTCTCGCTCCGGTCACCATGGTGCCTTACGCCTCCTGCGCCATTACAACCTCGCAAACGCCACCCAAGAACGGGATCAAAGGCTTGCTATTCCTGATGAAGCTAAGGTACCCGGATCGTCCTGATCAGGTCACGCCACCGTTTTTCTTCCACCTGCGCATCACTGCGAAGGCGTTCGAGCGGAACCTGCCGCTCGCGCCGCCGCCCGCCATGTGATCCTAAAAGCACAGCGATCACGTTGATTCGCCATAGGAATCCAGGAAGCGAACAAAGTTCCGCGTGCGTCGAAATTCGGTACTTCATTCAGGTCCAAACGGTCAGCGTGCACCATCTTTGTTGAACGATAGCTGAAATTTGTGAAGCCTTTCTGCTTATTCGGACGAGCGTAAGCACTGGCGACTTGAACCGCCATCCGCTGGAAACGGGATGAACCGTATGACTAATCCGCGCGTTCGCCCGCAAGCCAGAGCGGGGCCTTGCCACAACTCTTCTCGATGGCCGCCAGGCGTACCGCATGGGCTTCGAGATCGGCGGTCGTGGCGCTGATCACCCGAGTGCGGGGGCGATCGGCCGGCAGCCGCCTGATCGGCATCACATAGTTGCCGTCGCCGTTGCCTTCCTGACCGTGGGCCGCCAGCGACAGACTGGTCTGGCCGCCGGTCATGGCCAGGTAGACGTCCGCCAGGATCTCGGCATCGAGCAGCGCGCCATGGAGCTCGCGGTTCGAGTTGTCTACGCCATAGCGTTTGCACAGCGCATCGAGGCTGTTGCGCTGGCCAGGGTGCCGACCGCGCGCCATGACCAGGGTATCGAGCACCGTGCAGTGCTGGGTGATGTCGGCGCGCTCGGGGTGGTTGCCCAGTCGGGCGAATTCAGCGTTGATGAAGCCCACGTCGAAGGGCGCGTTGTGAATGATGAGCTCGGCGCCTTCGATGAACTCGAAGAAGCTGTCGGCGATCTCGGCGAAACGCGGCTTGTCGGCAACGAACTCATCGGTGATGCCGTGGACGGCGATGGCACCTTCGTCGATCTGCCGATCCGGATTGAGATAGACATGGAAGTGACGCCCGGTCAGGCGCCGCCCGATGACCTCGACGCCGCCGATTTCGATCACGCGGTGGCCGTCGGTAACCGGCATGCCGGTGGTTTCGGTATCCAGAACTACGTATCTCATCGTTACCTCTCGCGCCGCTAGGCCTTGGCGGCCTGTTTGATCTGTCGTACTTCATCCACCCCACGGTTGGCCAACTGATCGGCCCGCTCGTTCTCCGGGTGACCGGTATGGCCACGCACCCAGCGCCATTCCACGTCGTGGCGCTGGACCTGCTCGTCCAGGGCCTGCCAGAGCTCGGCATTCTTCACTGGTTGCTTGGCGGCCGTCTGCCAGCCGCGCTTCTTCCAGTTCACCAGCCACTGGGTGATGCCCTTCATCACGTACTCGGAGTCGGTGGTCAGGCGGATACGGCACGGCCGTTTGAGCGCGGCCAGGGCCTGGATGGCCGCCATCAGCTCCATGCGATTGTTGGTGGTGTTGGCTTCACCGCCCCAGAGCTCGCGCTCCGCGCCGCGAAACTTCAGCAGCGCACCCCAGCCACCCGGGCCGGGATTACCCTTGCAGGCGCCGTCGGTAAAGACCTCGACGATGTCGTCACTCATTGGATTCACTCGATTCGCGCCGGGCGATCTTGGCCACCGGCATGGGCACCAGCTTGCCGCGCGGTTCCTTGCGGACCTGAGGCACGGGACGCAGCCCGAACATCAGCTTGCGGGCCGACAGCAGATAGAAGCCCGCACCCGCGGCCTGCTCGCTGTGGGGGTCGATGTCCCCCTGCTCCATCCAGGCCAGGCGCTGTTGCCACTTGTGGGATGAAAGCGGCGGACGATAACACCCGAAGCGGCGTTTCTCCAGCGCGAAGCCCAGCAGCGACAGCCAGTCCGCGACGCGGCTGGCCCCATAGCAGCGGGCCTTTCGCAGGGCATCGCGCGCCAGGTAGTGCCGCACACCCCAGAGGCTCCAAGGGTTGATACCCACCACCACCAGATGCCCGCCGGGCCTTACGCTCAGCGCCGCCTCGCGCAGCAGCCGATGGGGTGACAAGGAGAAATCCAGCCCGTGTTGCAGCAGCACCACGTCGGCGGCGTGCTCTCCCAGCGGCCAGGCCCCCTCCTCGCAGACGATGTCGACATCGCCCAGCGGCGGGCCGATGCGCACGGCGTGCCGCAGCTGGCCGCAATTGGCCGGCGCGGCCGGATGAGGCCCATAGTGGACGAGATAACTGCCGAAGTGGCGCTTGAGCTCCTCGTCGATCAGTATCCGCTCCTGCTCCAGCAGCAGTTGCCCCAAGGGGCCGGCCATCCATTCCCGGGCGGAACTCATGAGCTTGAGCCAGCGCTGATCCACCTGGGCCGAGAATTCATCGTGCATCGTCTGGTCCTCTCATACAGAAGCCGAAACCGTCGCCGTCCTCGAGACTGCTACCCTGGGAACTCGCGTTCCGACCAGAGAGCTGCCCCCATGTTCGACATCCTTCCCCTGCCCGCTTTCAACGATAACTACATCTGGCTGATCAAGGACGCCTCGACGAGACGGGCGGTCGTCGTCGACCCCGGTGACGCCGGACCGGTCCTGGCCTGGCTCGATGGCCATCCCGGCTGGCGGCTGAGCGACATCCTCATCACCCATCATCACCACGACCATACCGGGGGCATAGCCGCGCTCAAGCAGCGTACCGGCGCCCGGGTCACCGCGCCGGCCGACGAAGCCATCGCCGACGTCGACCTTCCACTCGCGGACGGTGATCGACTGGAAGTGCTCGACGCGACCGTCGAGATCATCCGCGTGCCGGGGCATACCGCTGGTCACCTCGCCTACTACATCCCTGGCGAACAACCACTGCTGTTCAGTGGCGACACGCTCTTTTCCGCAGGCTGTGGCCGCCTGTTCGAAGGCACCCCGGCGCAGATGCTGAACTCCCTACGTCGCCTGGCCAGCCTGCCGGACGAAACCCGCGTCTACTGCGGTCACGAATATACCCAGAGCAATCTGCGCTTCGCCCAGGCGGTGGAGCCGGACAATGCCGCCATCCAGGCTGCCACGGCCGAAACCCAGCGCCTGCGCGCCGCCCAGCGACCCACGCTGCCGAGCACCCTGGGTCGCGAACGTACCATCAACCCCTTCCTGCGTAGCGGCGAACCCGGTGTCCGGCAGCGCCTGCAGCAGGAGCTCGGCGTAGCGGCGGACGCGCCGGAGGATACCTTCTTCGCCGCCCTGCGCGCCTGGAAGGACACGTTCTGACACGCAATGGCGGGGCCCGGCAAGGAGGCCGTGGCGCCTGGTTTTCCGTCGTCGTACCGGTCACAGGCTCGCGGGTTGTTCCTTGACCCCTCGGGAGGCGGTTCCTAGAATCGCCCATCCTCCAAATCCCGGAATGCCCAGACCGATGCCGCCAGCGACGCCGAAAACCCGCGAAATAGACGTGCTGGCCACCTCCTTCAAAGTCTCCGCGCTGTGCCTCGCCCTTTTCCTCGCCGGTTGCCAGAGCAACCAGCAACAGCCGGAAAGTGCCTACCAGGCTGATCTGGAAATGACGCCGAACAAGATGCAGCGCCCGCCGGAATGGCTGCGCAAGGCGCCGGCGGCGGCCGCCACCAGTGGCGACATCTGGGACCGGGTACGGGACGGCTATCAGTTGCAGGGAGCGGGCGAGAACGGGACCAACCCGCGCATCGACCGCCAGCGGCTATGGTACGCCAGTCACGAGGCCGCCCTGGCCCAATCCTGCAGTCGCGGCGCGCCCTATTTGCACTACATCGTCGAGCGGCTGGAAGAGCGCAACATGCCGCTGGAACTGGCACTGCTGCCGGTGGTGGAAAGCTCCTTCAACCCCAATGCCCTCTCCCGTAGCGCCGCTGCCGGCCTGTGGCAGTTCATCCCCACCACCGGCGCCTACTTCAACCTGCGCCAGACCCGTTTCTACGACGGCCGCCGCGACATCACCGCCTCCACCAATGCCGCCCTGGACTACCTGAGCAAGTTGCACGACATGTTCGGCGGCGACTGGCTGCTGGCCCTGGCCGCCTACAATGCCGGCGAAGGCACGGTCAGCCGGGCCATCGAGCGCAACCAGTCGCTGGGCCTGCCGACCGACTACTGGAACCTCTCCTCGCTGCCGCCGGAAACCCAGGACTACGTGCCCAAGCTGCTCGCCGTCTCCCAGATCGTGCGCAACCCAGGCGCCTATGGCCTGGCGCTGGAGTCGATCCCGGACGAACCCTATTTCGAAGTGGTGGACATCAAGCAGCATCTGGACCTGACCCGGGTCGCGGAGCTGGCCAACCTGGATGCCAACGAACTCTATCGCCTGAATCCGGCCTACACTCAGCGGGTGGCCATGGACGGTCCCAAGCACCTGTTGGTGCCGGCGGAAAAGGCCAAGCGCCTGATGGCCACCTTGCCCACCATCGCGTCCGATGCCGAGGTGCAATGGCAGGAATATCGGGTGCGCCGCGGCGACACCCTGCGCACCATCGCCAAGCGCAACAAGGTCAGCGTCGAACAGCTCGCTTCGCTCAACAAGCTCAGTGGCAACACCCGACTGGCCGCTGGCCGCGAACTGATGATCCCGCGCCGGCAAAGCGGCAACGCCACCACGCCGCTGGAGACCATCGCGGTGGCCGAAGAGCCGGTGGTGCGCACCTACAGGGTCCGGACCGGCGACAGCCTCTGGTCCATCGCCCGCGCCAACGACGTCGAACTGGCCGATCTCAAGCGCTGGAACGACCTGGGCAAGCGCGGCCTGAAGGTGGGTGAAACCCTGAAGCTACACGGCAACACCGTGGCGACCCGTACCACCGCCGCTAACGCGGTGCCGGCGTCCTACACGGTCAAGACCGCCAAGAACAGCAAGGCCGCGCCGACCTACTATAGGGTCAAGGCAGGCGATTCGCTCTACCAGATCGCCAAGCGTTACAACATCGGCGTGCAGGCGCTGCAGGACTGGAATCCACGCATCGCGTCCGCGCTGACCCCGGGCCAGACGCTGACGCTGTTCCTCAACTGAGCCGCGACCGCTCACCGCAGCGGTCATCCAGCGCTTTTGTCGAAGGTATCGACCTGCTACCTTACCGCCCCACCCGTGCCTGGCCCCTCAGGGGGACCCGGACAAGATCTCGCTCTGCGCCGCGCAGGGCCCTGCCCAACCCGGACGCCAGCCTAGCGGCGGTCGCACCGGATTCAACACAGAAGAGGAAAAAACCATGGGATTTCTCGCCGGTAAGCGCGTTCTCATCGTCGGCGTCGCCAGCAAGCTGTCCATCGCCTCCGGCATCGCCGCCGCCATGCATCGCGAGGGCGCGGAACTGGCCTTCACCTACCAGAACGAGAAGCTCAAGGGACGCGTCGAGGAATTCGCCGCCGGCTGGGGCTCCAATCCCGAGCTGTGCTTCCCCTGCGACGTCGCCGATGACGCCCAGATCGAAGCCGTGTTCGCCGAGCTGGCGAAGAAGTGGGACGGCCTGGACTGCATCGTGCACTCGGTCGGCTTCGCCCCCGGCGACCAGCTGGACGGCGACTTCACCAGCGTGACCACTCGCGAAGGCTTCAAGATCGCCCACGACATCAGCGCCTACAGCTTCGTCGCCCTGGCCAAGGCCGGCCGCGAGATGATGCGCGGTCGTAACGGCAGTCTGCTGACCCTGTCGTACCTGGGTGCCGAACGCACCATGCCCAACTACAACGTCATGGGCATGGCCAAGGCCAGCCTGGAAGCCGGCGTGCGTTACCTGGCCGGCAGTCTCGGCCCGGAAGGCACCCGCGTGAACGCCGTTTCCGCTGGTCCCATCCGCACCCTGGCCGCCTCGGGCATCAAGAGCTTCCGCAAGATGCTGGCCGCCAATGAGCGCCAGACGCCCCTGCGTCGCAACGTGACCATCGATGAGGTCGGCAATGCCGGCGCCTTCCTGTGCTCCGACCTGGCCTCGGGCATCAGTGGCGAGATTCTCTACGTCGACGGCGGTTTCAACACCACGGCCATGGGCCAGCTCAACGACGACGAGTGATGGCAAACGAAGAGCGGCTGACAAAACGTAGCGAGCCGTTGTCAGGCGGGTGCGCGCGGCGCGCAGGAGTTGCAGTGTACGAGTGGTACATGAGGATTCCGAGCACTGCACGCGCCCGTCTGGCGGACGCGCAGTAGAGTTGTTGGTCGCTCGAAGAGGCCGGCGCAAGCCGGCCTCTTCGTTTTCAGCTGTCGCTGCGCACCTGAGCGTGGCTGATCAGGGCGAAGATCAGGCTGCCACCGACGATGTTGCCAGCCAGCGTCGGGCCGGCGAAGGCCAACCAGAATTCGCTCCAGGTCGCCTCCCCGGCGAAGACCAGGTAAGCCACCTCCAGGCTACCCACCACGATGTGAGTGAAGTCGCCCAGTGCCATCAGATAGGTGATGAGCACGATGATCCAGATCCTGGCGCTCTCCGCGGCGGGCAGCATCCAGACCATGGTAGCGATCATCCAGCCCGACACTATGCCCTTGGCGAACATGCCGGCGGCATCGTTCTCCATGACCTTGGTGCCAATCTCGATGAATTTGACATCGGTCTCGGCGTCGAACAGCGGCAGGTGCAGGATCACATAGGCCACCAGCATGGTACCCAGCAGGTTGCCGACCAGTACCACGCCCCACAGTCGGCCGAGCCGGCCGAAGTTATGCAGTGTGGGCTCGCTCATCACCGGTAGCACCGCCGTCAGGGTGTTCTCGGTGAACAGCTGCTGGCGCGCCAGGATCACGGCCAGGAATCCCGCCGAATAACCGAAGCTGGCGATGACCTTGGAATAGCCACCCGAGGGCAGATTGGCATTGAGCAGCCCCATCGCCATGAGCGACAGGCCCATGGTGAGGCCAGCCGCCAGGGCGGACCAGAACAGCGCGGCGATGGTCCGCTCCAGCTCGTGATCGCCCTGGGTGCGGATGATCTCGTGCAACACCACTGCCCGCGGCAACTGACTGTCGTCGACATCCTCCTCTTCTTCCCGAGTCAGCTCCGGGTCATCCGGTCCCGGTTCCTTGCCCTTGTGGGACTCTTCGGCCTTTCCCCGGTCGTTGCCCATCAGCTGGCCTGCTCGTCCCAGAGAAGTTCGTCGTTGTCGCCGATCTCGGTGACTCGATTGAGGGCGGCATCGGCGGCTTCTTCGGCCTCCGAAGCCAGATCGAAGTGCCGCTCGGTAGCGACCTTGTGGAAGGTCGGTTTCGCGTCGTCCTGGCGCGCCTTGACGGCGATGACCGCGGCGAATCCCTGCTCAGCCGGGACGGCGGACGAGATGGCTTCGTGATGAGTGAAGTGCTTGATGGCCATGGATGCCCTGGTCTCCCAACCTGCGGCGGCCGGACTGGCCGCGCCTGATCAGTAGACTGCTCAAGCGGGAAAACGATCTATGGCTCGAGACGCTCAGTTGCCGAGCAGCTTCTGCACCTGCTGATGCAGGCGTTCCAGCGAGAAAGGCTTGGTAAGCAGGGGAATCCGGCCCAGTAGCGGGGAGCCGGTATCGATGATCTCGGCGGGATAGCCGCTGATGAACATGACCTTGAGATCGGGACGTAGCTTGAGCGCCGGCTCGGCGATCATGACACCGGATACGTCGTCGGGTAGCCGGAAATCGGTGATGAGCAGGTCGAGGCGAGGCCTACCGGCGAGAATGCGGAAGGCTTCCAGGGAGGAAGGTGCCTGGAGAACGGTGTAGCCCAGTTCAGAGAGATAGTCCGCCAGAATCATCAGTATCTGCGGCTCATCCTCGACGACCAGTACCACCTTGTTCGTTTCCACGCTCACCATCTAACCCCTGTACGCACACGTTCGGCTCCCTTGGACCCAAGAGACCCGTAAAGTTCCAACTCATCGCGGCAGGTACGGGCCGCTGGCGTTACCAGCGGCCCGTCGCCATTACTGCTGTTTCTTCTGGCCTTGCTCGTTGAGGGTGGTCTTGCCACCGCCGGTCGCGGCGCCTGCGCCCTCACCGGTCTTCTGGCCAGCCGGGGTGCCCATGCCAGCGCTGTTGGCCTTTGGCGGATTACCCGCGGTTTCGGCGGCGAAGGCAGCGCCACTGACGGCGATCAGACCAGCAAACATCAGAGCAGCGGTTTTCTTTGCGTTCATGGTGAGACTCCGGGTTGATTGGACACTGTTTAGGCAGGCCAAGCGCCGATTCGTTCTCTCACCGTGCATACGGGGGCTGTAACCGAATGCGAACTGCCGCAAAAGCCACAACCTTAACATGAAAAGCCCGCGCCAGAGCGGTTCCTGGCCAGCGGATACCGTCATTCGGGCTACTGCGCGTTCGTAGCCTGGTGTCCCTGAGGGAAACGGCGAAGACCGTTTCGCTGCGCGACAGGGTCAACCCTGGTCCCCACCGCCAACGGGCAGAACCGTTCCGGTAATGTAGGAGGCTTCGTCGGACGCCAGGAAGAGAATGGCGCCCACCTGCTCGTTCAGGGTGCCGTAGCGCTTCATCAGGCTGCTGTCGCAGGTCTGGTCGACGATCTGCTGATACCAGCGGCGGTCCTGCGCCGATTCCACCCGCTCGTTGCGCGGAATCCGCCGTGGCGGCGCCTGGGTGCCGCCCGGCGCCGTGGCATTGACCCGGATGCCACGGCCAGCGGTCTCGAACGCCAGGCAGGCGGTCAGGGCATTGACGCCGCCCTTGGCGGCGCCATAGGGCACCCGGTTGATACCGCGGGTGGCGACGGAGGACACATTGACGATGGCGCCCTGCCCTCGCGCCAGCAGGTAAGGCAGCACCGCATGGCAGCACCAGAGCGTGGGAAACAGTGAACGGCGGATCTCGGCTTCGATCTCGTCGACCTGATAGTGCTCGAAGGGCTTGGCCCAGAGGGTGCCACCGACGTTGTTGATCAGTACGTCGATCCGTTCCTGCCAGGCGTGCGCCTCGTGGAAGACCCGCTGGCAGCCAGCGGCCTGCTCGAGGTCGGCAGTCAGGGTAAGGCTGAAATCGTCCTTCAGCTCATGGACCAGCGCCGAGCGATCGATGGCCACCAGTAGCGCGCCTTCCGCCCTGAGTCGCTCAGCCACCGCTCGGCCGATGCCTTGTGCCGCACCGGTCACCACCACGACCTTGTTGGAAAATCGGCCATTCATGGGGTTCTCCTCAGGCAACGTTACCGGTCGTCACGACCGTGGGCGTGAATTTCTCGTAGTGGAAGCTGGCGGGCTCGACGCCCTGCTCCGCAAGGTACTGGCGAACCGAATCCACCATGGGCGGTGGCCCGCACAGGTAGATGTCGACATCGCCCCCGTTCAGCGCCTGCGCGGGCAGGTGTCGAGTGACATAGCCCTGATGCGGGTGTCGGGTGGTGGGATCGGCGACACAGGTCAGGATGCGCAGCCCGGGCAACCGGCGAGTAAAGGCTTCAAGTTCGTCGACCAATACCAGGTCCTCGTCGCGGGTCACGCCGTAGAGCAGCTGGATCGGTTGCCCGCAGCCCCGCTCGGCCAGTACCGCCAACATCGACAGGAAGGGCGCGAGCCCGGTGCCACCGGCCAGGAACAACAACGGCCGGCTGACTTCGCGCAGAAAGAAGCTGCCCAGGGGACCACTCAGGTGCAATTGATCACCAATGCGCGCCTGCGCCAGCCAACCGCTCATGAGGCCGCCAGGAACCTGTTTGATGAGGAAGCTGGCCGTAGCCTCTCCGGGCCGGCTGCTGAAGGAGTAGGCCCGGGTCTGGCCGCTACCCGGCACTTCCAGGTTCATGTATTGCCCCGGGAGAAAGTCCGGCGCGTGATCCAGAGTCAGGCGCAAGGCGATTGCGGCGTCGCCCAGGTGCTCGAGTCCGGCGACGCTGGCCTGGTAAGTGGCCACGCCGGTCTTGCAGCGTGCCGCGGGCACGGGCACCCGCAGGACGCAATCGGAAGTCACCGTCATCTGGCAGGTCAGCACCTGGCCTTCGGCGGCCTCGCTGGCACTCAGGGCGTCTTCGAGGTAGTCCTCGCCCAGGGCGTAGTCGCCCTTTTCGCAGTGGCACCTGCAGGTACCACAGACGCCGTCGGAGCAGTCCATGGGCAGGTTGATGCGCTGGCGGTAGGCAGCGTCGAGGACCGTCTCGCCGGGGTTGCAGTCGATGAAGCGGGTGACGCCGTCTGCGAACGTCAGGGCCAGGGTATAGCTCATGGCGGCGTCCTCCTAGCAGTGGTAGATGTCGATGACCTGGTGGATGTAGTCGTTCTTCAGCACCACCTTCTTGCGGGTGATCAGGGGCTGCTCGCCGCGCAGGTCCAGGCCATAGAAGGAGGTACCGAAGAAGACGTCGGTGGTGCGATAGCGATGGCTCAGGGTCTGCCAGTTGAAGCGCAGCTCGGCCGTCTCGGCATCCGCCGCCAGGACTTCCAGGTTGGCGATGAAGTGGGCCGTGCGCGGCTCCGGGGTGCTGGCGCTGGAGCGCTCGGTCTTGATGCGGAAGATGCGATCTTCCAGACCTTCGCGATTGGGGTAATAGATCAGCGAGATGTGCACCTGGGGGTCTTCGACCAGTTGGTCGTTGTCGTCCCAGGCGGGCATCCAGAACTGTACCCGGGGGCTGTAGCAGGCGAGCCAGGCGTCCCACTGGCGATCATCCAGCAGCCGGGCTTCGCGATAGACGAAATCGAGGAGCCGACCAGGGGCGGTGTTCATGCGGCGCTCTCCCCATCGGTGGCCACCAGGTTGGCGCGTTCCCGCTCGATGGCCTGTCCCAGGGCCTGGGCCCAATAGGCGTGCTGGCGCACGAAGAGCCCTTCGTCCTCGGTGCGGGGGCCGGACAGCAGCGGCGCCATGCCCAGCGCCCGGGCGTTGTCGTCCGCGCCCGTTTGCCAGTGCAGCGCGCCGCGGGAAAGGTCGTTCCACAGATCGGTATTGCCTTGGTAGCCGCTCTGGCAGGCGCGGAATTCCTCCAGGTCGTCCGGCGTGCCCATGCCGCTGACGTTGAAGAAGTCCTCGTACTGGCGGATGCGCAGGGCGCGATCGGCGCCGCTTTCTCCCTTGGGCGCGAAGCAGTAGATGGTCACCTCGGTCTTGTCGACCGCCAAGGGCCGCACCACGCGGATCTGGGTGGAGAACTGATCCATCAGGTAGACGTTGGGGTACAGGCACAGGTTGCGGGTCTGGCCGACGATGAGACCGGCGCGCTCGGCACCGAGCCGCGCCCGCAGCGCCTCGCGGTGGTGGTACACCGGGCGCACCTCGGGATTGAGCAGCTGGGTCCAGAGCAGGAGGTGGCCCCGCGCGAAACCGTAGACGCCGCCGACACTCTTGGACCAGCCATTGGCGTCCACGGTGCGGGTGCCCTCGGCCTCGTAGTTGCGCCGCTGCATGGTGGCGGAGTAGTTCCAGTGCACGGAGCTGACGTGGTAGCCATCCGCGCCGTTCTCCAGCTGCAGCTTCCAGTTGCCGTCGTAGGTGTAGGTGGAATTGCCGCGCAACACCTCGATACCTTCGGGCGCCTGGTCGACGATCTGGTCGATGATGACGCGGGTTTCGCCGAGATGGTCGGACAGCTCGGGCACCGCCGCGCTGAGCGAGCCGAACAGAAAGCCGCGATAGCTCTCGAAGCGGGCCAGGCGGGTCAGGTCATGGGAGCCGTCGCAGTCGAACTGCTGCGGATAGGCGCCGTGCCTGCCATCCTTGACCTTGAGCAGCTTGCCGCTGTTGCCGAAGGTCCAGCCATGGAAGGGGCAGGTGAAGGAGCTCTTGTTGCCCTGCTTGCGCCGGCAGAGCATGGCACCGCGATGGGCACAGGCGTTCACCAGCCCGTGCAGCTCGCCATGCTTGTCGCGGGTGATCACCACCGGCTGGCGGCCGATCCAGGTGGTGAAGTAGTCATTGATCTCGGGGATCTGGCTTTCGTGGGCCAGGTAGACCCAGCCGCCCTCGAAGAGGTGCTTGAGCTCCAGCTCGAAGAGCGCGGGATCGGTGAAGACACTGCGGCGGCAGCGGAAGACGCCACGGGCAGGGTCGTCTTCGACGGCGTCGGCAATCTGCCGGGCGAGGCGGTCGAGCATGCTGATCATGGGGTTCACCCTCGGTTGTTGTTGTATCAGGCCAACCCAGGGTAGGAGCGGCGGTACCCCGCCAATAGCCGAGCCGTGCGGATCGCTATCCGCGTGGTGCGCCTTCCTCGCGCCCGCGTTTCCAGGTGGCCGAAGGCAGCTCGCCGAACCTCTTGCGATAGAGCTCGGCGAAGCGCCCCAGGTGCAGGAAGCCGAGATCCAGGGCCACGACGGTGACGCTGCTGGCACGCGGGTCCAGCAACCGCTGGCGGACGCGTTCCAGCTTGCATTGGCGGATGTAGTCGCCCGGTGCGATGCCGACGTGGCGCTCGAACAGGCTGTAGAGTGTGCGGCGGCTGACATTGGCTACCTGCATCAGGCGTGCGACGCTGATCTCTTCAGCGAGGTGTTCGTCGATGAAAGCTTGCAGTCGCTCGAAGCGGCAGCCGCCGGCGACGAGCGTGGTGGGCGACGACCAGGTGCTGTTCTCCACCAATGCCAGCAGTTTGCTAGCCACCAGGCGCTCGTAAAGCACCGAGGTACCGGGCGTGGTCACCTCCTCTGCTTCCTGGCACAGCAACTCCAGCAGCGCCAGGAAGTTGCCCACGGCGGCAGCACCACCGGCCTGGGGCTCGAAGCGAACACCCGTGGCGGGCAGTGGGTGGCCCTGGGTCAGGCAAGCCGTCTCCAACACCCGCACTGGCAGGGTGAGAATGAATTTCTCGCAGTCCTCCGAGTAGGTGAGGTCGACCGGCTCGTCGGGATTGATCAGCAGCATCTGCCCCGGCGCATACACCCGCTCCCGCCCTGCCCCGCGCGCCAGGCAGCACCCCTGGAGTAGCACCTGCAGGTGAAAGACGCTTTCCAGCGCCGGACTGGTGACCTGCACCTCTCCGCCATAGCTCAGGCGGCAGAGATCGAGGCTGGAAAAGCTCCGGTGCAGGATGCTCGCCCGCGGGCGGCCGCGCACCGGCAGGCGAATGCGGTGCTGGCCCACGTGCTCGTTGACGTAGGCGGATACGGTGGCTACGTCGGCCTGGGCGAACACCAGGCTGCGCTCGCTGAGCAAGGTCATGTCGGAACCTCTCTTGTTGTGCTGTTCAGTCGAAGCGAACGGCAAAGCCCGGGACGCGAGGCGGCCCGGGCTTTCAATGGATCGAAGGCGGCTCAGGCCTCCAGCGCGCGGACCCGCTCGCGACGTTCTTCGGCGGCCGGTTCGGCGGCGGGCTGCAGCTCGAAGTCGAACTCGATCTCGGCGAAGCGACCGGCTACGCCCAGTGCCTCGGCCTGCGCCGGGTCATCGCTGAAGGTGATCTCGGCGATCAATTCGTCACGGGTGGCATAGGCGAAGTCGTCGTGCAGATACTGGTCGCCGGCCAGGTTGATCTGGGTGGTCAGGTGCCGATGCTGGGGTGCGGAAATGAAGAAGTGCACATGGGCCGGACGCTGACCATGGCGACCGAGCTGGTCCAGCAACTGCTGGGTGGGTCCATCCGGCGGGCAGCCGTAGCCGGAGGGCACGATGCTCTGGAAGCGATAGCGCCCTTCGCTGTCGGTGACGATACGGCGGCGCAGGTTGAATTCGGACTGGCTCGGATCGAAGTAGGAATAGGTGCCGCCGGTGTTGGCGTGCCAGACGTCGACGATGGCGCCGGCCAGCGGCTGACCGTTCACATCGCGCACCACGCCCTGCATGAACAGCGGCGTCCCGGCATCGGTGCCGTCATCCAGACGGGCGCTACCCTCGCACAGGGGCGCCCCGGCCACGTAGAGCGGGCCTTCGATGGTCCGAGGGGTGCCACCGACCAGGCCACGTGCGGCGTCTTCGGCATCCAGGCGCAGATCGAGGTAATGCTCGAGACCCAGGCCGGCCACCACCAGCCCCGCTTCCTGGCGGGCGCCCAGCACATTGAGGTAGTGCACCGCCGCCCAGAATTCCTCGGTGGTGACGTTCAGGTCGTCGATGATCCTGATGGTATCGGTCAGCACCCGGTGCACGATGGCTTTCATGCGCGGATTGCCGCCGGCTTGTTCGAAGCCACTGACGGTCTCGAAGAATTTCTGCACGTCGGCGGTCTGGGCGATGCGTACGGTCATGGTGAGGGTCCTCGTATTGTTCTTGTCAGGCACATTGCAACGGGATCAGCGGTCGTCGGCGTGGATCGACGACGGATGTCGGCACAGCGCGGAGACCTCGATCTCCATGTAGGGATAGAGCGGCAACTGCATCAGGGTGTCGTGCAGCGCCTGGGCATCGGGTACGTCGAAGATGCTCACGTTGGCGTAGAGCCCGGCGATACGCCAGAGGTGGCGCCAGGTGCCTTCGCGCTGCAGGCGCTGGGCCAGCTCCTTCTCGGCGGCCTTGAGCCGGGCGGCCTGGTCGGCGGGCATCTCGGTAGGCAGCTTCACGGTCATGCGGACATGGAACAGCATCTCGAAGATTCCTCTCTTGAGCGGGATTAGCGACGGGCGAAGCGCGCCAGGCGCTCTTCGTCGAGGGCGATGCCCAGGCCCGGCGCGGTCGGCACCAGGAGCTGGAAATCCTGATAGCGCGGCGGCTCGACGAGGATGTCCTCGGTCAGCAGCAGTGGGCCGAAGAGTTCGGTGTGCCATTCCAGGCGGTCCAGGGTCGCGAAGGCATGGGCGCTGGCCAGCGTGCCGATGCTGCCTTCGAGCATGGTGCCGCCGTAGAGGCCGATGCCCGCGGCTTCGGCGATGGCGGCCGCGCGCAGTACCGCTCGCGGGCCGCCGGTCTTGGCGATCTTCAGGGCGAAGATGGGCGCGACACCGGCCTGCGCCAGGGCGAAGGCATCGGGCACCGATTCGATGGCTTCGTCGGCCATCAGCGGGATCGGGCTATGGGCATTGAGGCGGGCCATGCCCAGGCGATCGTGGCGTGGCAAGGGTTGCTCGATCAGCTCGACGCCTACCTCGGCCAATTCACGCGCGGCCTTGATGGCCACCGCCTCGCTCCAGGCCTGGTTGACGTCGACCCGAACGGAGGCGCGGTCGCCTAGCGCACGCTTGATCGCCCCGACATGGGCGACGTCCTGCGCCGGGGTCCGGCTACCGATCTTGAGCTTGAAATGGCGGTGGCGACGCAGGTCGAGCAGGCGCTCGGCCTCTTCGATATCGCGGGCGGTATCGCCGCTGGCCAGGGTCCAGGCGCATTCCACGCCGTCCCGTACGCGCCCACCGAGCAACTCGGCCACCGGCAGGCCCAGGCGCTTGCCCTGGGCATCCAGGATGGCCGTCTCGACCGCGCTACGAGCAAAGGTATTGCCCCGCACGCTCCGGTCGAGGCGCTGCATGGCGGCGTTGAGGTTGCTGGCGTCTTGGCCCACCAGCAAGGGGGCGATCCAGGTATCGAGATTGGTCTTGATGCTTTCCGGGCTTTCGCCGGCGTAGCTCAGGCCGCCGATGGTGGTGGCCTCACCCAGGCCGACGATACCGTCGCTGCAGTGGAGCTTGAGAATCACCAGCGTCTGACCGTGCATGGTGTGCATGGCGAGCTTATGCGGGCGAATGGTCGGCAGGTCGACGATCAAGGTCTCCAGCCGTTCGAAGAGGGGACGGGCCATGGGCTCAGTACCACTACGCGCTGTTGTTTGAGCCGAGATTGACGCGTGGAAAGGCCGCCGTCCAATATGGATTGGGTCTGGCTTCATACCCTGGAGGTATCGTGGAACTGCGGCAGTTGCGCTACTTTCGCGTCTTGGCGAACACTCTGAACTTCACCCGCGCCGCCGAGCTGCTGCACATCGCCCAGCCGCCGCTGAGCCGGCAGATCCAGCAGATGGAAGAGGAACTCGGGGTGACGCTGGTGGAACGCGGGCGGCCACTCAAGCTGACCGATGCCGGCCGCTTCTTCAATGAACAGGCGTCGCAACTGCTCGAACAGTTCGAACGTCTCTGCGCCGATACCCGGCGCATGAGTGCGGCCAGCCGTCGTTTCCTCAGCATCGGCTTCGCGCCCTCGACCCTCTATGGCCAGTTGCCGGAACTGATCCGCCGCCTGCGCGCCCACGGCGACATCGAGCTGAACCTCGCCGAGCTGATCACCCTGCAGCAGATAGAGGCCCTGAAGACCGGGCGTATCGACATCGGCTTCGGTCGCATCTTCATCGACGACCCGGCCGTCACCCAGTTCGTCCTGCGCGAAGATCCGCTGGTGGCCGTACTGCCCCAGGGTCATCCACTGCTGGCTGGGCCGGTGAGCCTGGCCCAGCTCGCCGAGCAGCCGTTCATCCTCTACCCCGGCTCGCCCCGCCCCAGCTACGCGGATCACGTGCTCAAGCTGTTCGCCAGCGAAGGCCTGACCATCCATGTGGCCCAGACCCCCAACGAGCTACAGACCGCCATCGGCCTGGTGGCGGCCGGCGTCGGCGTGACCCTGGTGCCGGCCTCGGTACAGCGCCTGCACCGCGACGACATCGGCTACACCGCCCTGCTGGACTCCCAGGCGACCTCGCCCATCGTGGTCAGCCACCGCACCGGCGACGGCTCGGCGATGCTGCTGGAGGTGTTGGCGGCGTTGCAGCAACTCGCGCCCGTGCCGGCGGCCTCGGACTAGACGGCGAACTCCTGCACCATCCGATTCAGACCGACGGCGAGCCTGGACACTTCCGCGCTGGCCGTGGCGGTCTGGGTCGCACCCGCCGCGCTCTGGGTCGCGAGATCGCGGATGCTGGTGATGTTGCGATCGATCTCCCGCGCTACCTGGGCCTGCTCTTCCGCCGCGGTGGCGATCACGGCATTGCGGTCGTTGATCTGGCCGATGGAACCGGCGATCTGCTCCAGCGAGGCATTGGCCAGTTGCGCCACCGCACTGGAATCGCCGGCCAGTTGCTGACTCTGCTCCATGGCCCGTACGGCCTGGGACGAGTCATCCTGGATGGCGCCGATCATCTGCTCGATTTCCCGGGTCGACTGCTGGGTACGATGAGCCAGCGCCCGTACCTCGTCGGCGACCACGGCGAAGCCACGCCCCTGCTCGCCGGCCCGGGCGGCCTCGATGGCGGCGTTCAGCGCCAGCAGGTTGGTCTGCTCGGCGATGGAGCGAATGACCTCGACCACGGTGCTGATGTCCTGGGCGCGGGACGACAACGCCCGCACCTGCTCGCTGGTGCTGAGCACATTGCGGGTCAGGGCCTCGATGGAGTGGACGGTGCGCGCCACCTTGTCCAGGCCTTCCTCGGTCAGGTCCTGGGTGTGGCGGGAGGTGGTGGCGGCATCGGCCGCGGTGAGTGCCACCTCGTCGACCGCCGAGCTCATCTCGGTCACCGCGCTGGCGGCCTGGTTGACCTCATCGTTCTGGCGAACGAGGCCACGACCGGCCTCTTCGATCACGGCCGTCATCTCTTCCGCGGCGGAGGCCAGCTGGGTCGAACTGTCGGCGATGTGGGACACGGTCTGGCGCAGATTGTCCTGCATCTGGGCGAGGGCCTGGAGCAACCCGGCAGCCTCGTCGCGACCGACCACGGTGATCCGCTCGGTCAGGTCCTTGCGGGCGATGCGCTCGGCGATGCGCAGGGCTTCGCCCACCGGCCGGGTAATGCTGCGGACCAGCAGTAGGGCCAGCACCACGGTCGCCAAAATGGTCAAGCCAATCAAGCCATAGACCCAGGCAAGGCCTTTCTTGAAGGTCGCTCCCGCGGCCACGCCCGCAGCCTGGGCGCCACGCTCGTTGAAGGTCATCAGCGCAGCGATGTTCTTTTCCAAGGCATTGGTGAGCGGGCGAATGGAGGTGTTGATCAGGTTGACGGCGCCCGCGTTGTCTCCCGCCCGCAGCTTGGGCTCGAAGGATTCCAGCAATTGGCGATAGGTATCGGCGCCCTGGACGACGGCGGCATATAGGCGGCGGTCCTCGTCGTTGGCGATGGTCCCTTCGTAGCCCTTGACGGCGTCGAAGAAGGCCGCGCGATAGCCCGGAAAGGCGGTGATGGTCTGCTCACGCAGGGCGGCGTCCGGCGTGGTGGTCGCCCTCAGGCTCTCCAGGCGCAGCCGCAGCAGCCCGCTGCCCATGCGGGCGGCGAGCTGGTTGCCTGGCAGCCAGTTGGTCTCGACATCCTGCTCCGCGTCGTACAGTCGATTCATCTGGACCACGGCCACCGCGCCGAGCACGAAGACGATCAGCACGATGACGGAGAAGAACAGCAGGGCACGCGGTGCGACTTTCAGACTGCGGAGACTCATGGAGCGACACCCTTAAAATAGATTGACTAAAGGGCTATCGACGCGACAGCGATGACTTGAGTCGGCGGTGATAAGCGGTCAGCGAGCCGCCTCCAGTGGTAGGCCTTTGTGTATCGTCATCCTTTATGGATTCACAGCAGTCTCAAGGGGTAGTCCACGATCACACGCAGTTGGTCGACGGAGCCGCCGGTGGACGACGAACCCCGGTGCCAGGCCTGGCGCACCCGGATCGAAAGCCCCTTCGCCGAGCCGGATTGGACGATGTAGCGGCCTTCCAGGTTGAGCTCCCGCTCACGGTCCTCGGCGCCATAGAGACCGCGATAGGCACTGTTGGCAGGAACGTCGCTGCCGTCGATGTCGGTGCCCTTGATATAGCGACTCATCAGGCTGAGTCCCGGCACGCCCAGGGTCTTGAAGTTCAGGTCGTAGCGCGCCTGCCAGGAGCGTTCGCCAGGTGCGTTGAAGTCGGAAAACATCGAGGCGTTGCCGAGGAACAGGCCGCCCCCGACGCGGCCGTTGTCACCCAGGCCGACATAGTCGAAGGGCGTATCGCCGTCGATCCGTTGCCAGCCGAGGGTGAACGTCTGGGGCCCCTGGCTGTAGGCCGCGGCAAGGCTGTAAGCGGTATTGTCGATGGGACCGGCCTTGGCCGCCCCGGTGTCGAGCGTCCGGTAGAGGTTGGCGTCGAAGGTCAGCGACTGGGTACTGGACAGCGGCTTCACCAGATTCACATTGCCGTAGTACTGGTTCCAGATGTCGTCCAGTTGCGCGGCATAGAGGGACAGGCTGACGCCCTTGATCGGGCTGTACTTGCCGCCGGCGAAGTCGAGATGGTCGGCGCGCCGCCGCGCGTAACCGGCCCAGAGATCGCCATCGCGGTTGGTGCTGACCTGATCGGTCGCCGAGGTGAAATGCCCAGCTTCCACCCAGAGATCGGCGATGTCGGCGCTCGCCAGGCTCCAGCCGGTGGCGGTTTGCGGCAGCAATCGGCTGGTGCTGATGGCGAATACCGGCGCGCTAGGCGTCTGCTGGCCATAGCGGACCACCGTCTTGGCCAGCCGCAGCTTTACCGCCGCGCCAGCACGGGAATACTCGTCGGCAGGCTGGTTGCCGGCATGCACCGGCAGATTACCGGTCCCCCGCCGCCCACGACCGCCGTCGAGTTTCAGCCCCAGGTGGCCGAAGGCGTCGACCCCGAGCCCCACGGTGCCGCGGGTGAAGCCGGACTGATAGTCCAGCAGGAACCCCTGGGTCCAGTCCTTTTGATCCAGGCGCCCATTGCGGCGATCACTGCCGAAGTAGTAGTTGCGGGCGGTCAACGTGAGCTTGCGGTCCTCCACGAACCCCTCGGCGAGCACGTCTTCGCCATTCCCCAGCAGTGCCCATCCGCCGACTACCCCTAGGGCCAGCGAACCGAGCAGATTGCCGAGCCCGGGCCGGTGAGCGTTGACGCCTGTTACAGCCTGTTGAACCAAGCGTTCCATGATTTCCTCTGGTCATTGGATACAAATCGCGCGTGTACGCCTGCCCGCCGCGATGGATAGCCGTCCGGCTGGCAACAAGGGTGCGAAGGCTCACTCCCTCTTTCGGTGCGATGAATGGGGGTTTCAGTTCAGGGCTTCGGCGAGTCGCTCGGCTGACGCGGACGGCCATGGGACACGGCTGCTCGGATCGCTCAGCTGAAGGCGTCGGTCGGATACGGCCCGGACCAGGTCCTCGTCGTGGCTGACCAGCAGGATGGCCGTACCCGCCTCCTTCGCCGTTTCCACCAGCAGCTCGATCATTTCCTGCTGGGTGATGAGGTCCAGTCGCGAGCTGGGCTCGTCGGCGAAGATGAGCGCTGGATCGAGCAACAGTACCCGCAGCAGTGAGAAACGCTGGAGCTCGCCCCCCGAAATGTTGCCTGGCAGACGGTCCAGCAGGCGCTCGTCGAGGCGCAGTCGCTGCATCAGCCGCCCGATGCGCGCCGCATCCAAGTGGTGCAGGCGAACCAGATCCGCCAGCAACTGGCGGATCGTAACCGAAGGGGCGAAGGCGGCGACCGGGTCCTGGTGGAGCTTCTGGAAGGCGAAGCGGCTCAAGCCGTCCCGGCGCCGAAGCCGACCACCGCTGGGCGCCGCAAGACCGAGGAGGATGTCGCCCAGCGTGGACTTGCCACAGCCGGACGGCCCCGTCACGCCGAGGATCTCTCCCGGCCTGACCTCGAACGAGAGATCTTCGAACAACTGCCTGCCGCCACGGCTGGCGCTCAGGCCCTCGACCGTTACCACGGGCTCGCCCTCACCCGGCCGCTGCGGGCGACGGCTCCAATGCGCGGGATCGGCCGCCAGCAGTTGCCGGGTATAGGCGTGCCGGGGGGCGGCGAGCACCTGCTCCGCCGTGCCCGACTCGATCACCCGGCCCTTGAGCATGATCATCACCTCGCCACCGAGCCGTCGGGCGACCTCCAGGTCATGGGTGATGATCAGCAGACTACCGCCCTCGGCCAGCAGTGCCTCGAGCAGGCTGATCACCTCGTCGATACGGTCGCGATCCAGCCCCTTGGTGGGCTCATCGGCGATCAGCAGCGGCGCGCCGCCGGCATGGGTGGCGGCGAAGGCCAATCGCTGCGCCATGCCCCCCGACAGCTGGAAGGGATACTTGCGCTCGGCGCCCGCGAGCCCCAGGCGCGCCAGGTCCGTCTTCGCCCTCTGCCGCGCCACTGCGCCCGTGAGTCCCACCACCTGGGTGTAGGTCTCGCTCACCTGGGCCAAGGCCCTCATGGTCGGGTCCAGGCTCAGCCAGGGCTCCTGGGGTAGCACCGCCAACCCCCTGCCCCACTGGCGGCGGCGCCCAGTCTGGCGCCCGTCCTCACTGAAGCCGTCCGCCAGGCCTATCCGGCCATGGGCTTCGAGGCCCGCCGGCAGGTTGCCGACGACCCCCTGGGCGAACAGGCTCTTGCCCGAGCCGGTCTCGCCGATGATCGACAGCACCTGCCCCGGCGCCAGGCTGATGGACAGCGGCTCAACCAGCGGCGTATCGCCGGCGCGGATTGCCAGCGCCGTGGTGGTCAGCAAGGCGGTCATGGCTTGCGTCCTCCGGTGATGAGCAGCAGCGCCAGCACGGTCAGGAAGATCGCGCAGATCGGCAGGGCGATGACGAAGGGCGCCTCGGCGTAATAGGGCAACAATTCGGTGATCATCAAGCCCAGCTCCGCGGTCGGCGGTCGCACGCCGATGCTGACGAAACCCAGCGCGGCGATGGCCATGATGGTCGAGGCGGCGCCGAAAGCGGCGATGGTCAGCAGCACTGGCGCCAGCTGCGGCCAGAGGTGTCGTCGCACGATGTAGACCGGTCCGAACCCCAGCAACTGGCTGGCGGATACCGCTGACGAGGCCAGCACGGTGCGCGACAGCGCCCGGGTCATGCGGAAGTACTCCACCCACAAGACCAGCGCGACGGCGCTATAAAGCGCCACGAAGGAGCCGGGAAACACCGCGACGATCAGCAACACCAGCAGCAGTCCCGGCACGGCCAGGAACAGCTCGGCCACCCCGCCCAGCAGCTTGTCCACCCAACCGCCCTTCCAGGCCGCCAGGATGCCCAGCAGCAGGCCGGGAATGGCGGCGGTGCAGACACTGATGAAGGCCAGCCCCAGGGAAAAACGCAGGGCCACCGACAGCCGCGCGAGCATGTCGCGCCCCAGGTGGTCGGTACCCAGGGGATAGGTGCCGTTGGGCGTCGCGAGGATCGCCAGGTAGTCCTGGCGGGCGATGTCGCCCTGCCAGAGCAGCGGGACGAGCACGGCGAAGGCGATCAGGGCCACCAGCAGGCCCACTCCCAGCGTCCGGGCACCGGTGCGCGCAGGAGGCGCCGTGAGCACGGCAGCGCTTTCCAGGTTCATGCGGGCCTCCCGCGCGGATCGAGCAGATGGTTGGCCAAATCGACCGCCGTATTGAGGAGGACGAACAGGAGCCCCATCGCCAGGGCCGTGCCCTGTACCATGGGCACGTCGCGCTGGACGATGGCATGGACCAACCCGTGGCCGATGCCGGGCCAGGCGAACAGTGTCTCCACCACCACCACGCCCTCGATGAGATACACCAGCTGCACGCCCAGATAGGTCACCACCGGCACGCCGATGTTGCGCAGGCCATGGCGCAGGAAGACGCTGGCACCGCGCAACCCCTTGAGGCGTCCGAAGCCGTAGTAGGCCGAGGCGGCCACCTCGACAGTGGCATCCCGGGCCACGCGGGACGACACCGCTGCCAGTCCCAGGGCGAGGGTCAAGGTCGGTAACACGCTGTGCCAGAAGGTGCCATGTCCGGCCGCCGGGAACAGCCGCCAGGAGATGGCGAACAGCAGCACGAAGAGCACGCCCAGGACGAATTGCGGCAACGCCCGGATCGCCGTGGTCAGCACCAGCAGAAAGCGGTCCGGCAGACGGCCCGGCCGTAGCCCGGCCAGCACCCCCAGCGGCGGGCCGATCAGCAAGGACAGGCAGACCGCACCTATGGCCAGGCGCACGGAGCTGCCCAGCTCATGGGCGACCACCTCGATCACCGGTTTGCCGGAAACCAGCGAATGCCCGAGATCGAGGGTCAGCAGATCGCCGATCCAGGCCAGGAAGCGCCACAGCAGCGGCTGGTCGAGCGCCAGTTCCGCTCGCACCGCCTCGGCGGCCGCCGTGTCCACCAGGTCGTAGCCATAGCGTCCGGCGGCGATGCGGTAGGCGGCGTCTCCTGGCAGCAGGCTCATGAACAGAAACGTCAGAGCGCCTACCAGCAGAGCCACCAGGCCCGCCTGCAGCAGGCGGAAGGTCAAAAGGCGCGTCATTCGATCCACCGCATCTTGCTCAGGCCAAAGGTCCGCTCGAAGGGATCTATGGCCGCCCCTTCGACGGCAGTGGACACGGCGAGGGTCTGCCGATACCAGGCCACCGGAATCACCGGCAGTTCCTGCTGGACCTGGGCCATGGCGATGCGGCGTTGCCGCTGCTGCTCGGCCGGGTCGTCGGTGGCCAGCAGGGACGTCAGCGCCTGGTCGAAAGTGGCATTCTTCCAGCCCAACGGCCCCCACTCGGCGCCGCCGTGACTGAAATCGTTGAGCAGCGTGACCAGGGGATCAGGTACCAGAGCGAAGTTACGGCCATAGAGCGCCAACTGCAGCGAGCCGTCGTGATGGGCCGCCGGGATGGCACTGGAGTTCTGCACTGCGACCTCCACGTCCACTCCCACCTCACGCAACTGCGCCTGCAGCGCCGTGGCGATCAGCGGCAGCTCCGGGCGATCGGAGTAGGTCAGCAGCTTGAGCCTGAGCGGCGTGCCGTCCTTTTGCAGGATGCCGTCGGTCCTGGGCGTCCAGCCCTGCCCGGCCAGCAGCTGGCGCGAAGCTGCAGGATCGTAAGCCAGTGGCGCCAGCTGCGGGTCGTGCCAGGCCGGCACGTTCTTGGCGAACAGTTGGGTCGCCCCCGTCCCCGGCGCACGCAACACGGCGGCGGCAACCCCTTCACGCTGGATGGCGAGGCTGAGCGCCCTGCGTACCTCTGCCGAGGCTGTGGCGCCCGCGCCGGAATTGGGAGTCAGCAACACCACCCGGGGCACTGGCTCGATCAGCACCTTGAGGCTGCTGGAGCGCCTAAGTCTGGCGATGCTCGGCGGGTCCAGCTGGAACACCAGCTCGGCATCGCCGCTCTCGGCCATCAGGGTGCGCGTCTCGCCGCGGCCAGCGGCCAGATAGGTCGTCCTGCCGATCTGCGGCCGCGGGCCCCAATAGCCGTCGAAGCGCTCCGCGGCCAGTCGCTGGGGCGGCTCCAGAAGCGTCAGCCGATAGGGGCCGGTCCCGATGATCCGCTGTACCCTGCCCTCGGCGTCGTAGGACGCCGCCGCGAGGATATTGGTGGAGGAATGGGCCAGCAACGCCAACAGCGGCTTGAAGGGCTTGCCGAGCTGGATCACCACCTCGTTGCCTTGCGCGGTGACCGCCTCGATGCCGGCCTGCCGGAGCACCCCGGGCTTGCCCCGCGCGGCATTCAGGGCAGCCGCGGCGACCTCTGCCGTGAGGTCGCTGCCATCATGGAATTTCACCCCCTGGCGCAGGGTCAGGCGCCAGGTCCGGCCATCCGCCGACACCTGCCACGCCTGCGCCAGACCCGGAGCGGGCTGCCCCTGGGCATCCGCCTCCAGCAACGTCTCCGCGATCTGCATGCGCTGGAAGACGAAGCCGGAGATCGACGGGTCCAGGCCACCGATCTCGAAGGGCCCGACCACGTCGAATACCCGGTCCTGGGCAAAGGCACCCGGCAAGGCCAGGAGGGTCAGCGTCGATGCGGTAACGGCGGTACGGATGAAGCGCGGGATAGGCATGGTGTTCCTTACGAGCGACTGTCTCATCGCAGCCCGAGCCGCGATAAAAAGGGCAGAAAGTGGCTGGCTCTACGGGCCCAGGGTACCGACGGGGCCGTCCTGCCCTTCGGCTGCCAATCCGTCACCCGGGCGATCCGGCCTGCGCCCGATCTGAGCCAGCCCACTAAAGACGCACGTTATATCATAACAATTTCATTGAGTTAGTAACCCAGGCGTCGACGCAACATCCTGAAACAACAGTCTTTTCCGTCGAGCCGGACCGTTCCTGTCAGGTCACCATTACCAGCGGGATGTCTTCAAAAAGGGCCGATCCAGGCGATCAGCCGTGAGAGCGACGCCTGGACTCGGACCAAGGGAAACCGTCATGCCCCAAGCGGGGACGGCCCACCATCGCTAATGGTGCGGCTCGATCAGGCGGCTACGCTCAGCCCGCTGCTGGAGCCGCTGGAGGTACCGTAGCTGCCAATGCTCTGGTACTGGCGCAGAACTGCCTGAACCAGCTGACCGTAGGGAGTCGAGGTGGCCTGGGTGGTCGTATCGCTGGACGTCTGAGCCTCGCTCGACTTCGGCGGCGGGGGTGGCGGCAGGCGTCCGCCGTTACCTCCGCTGCTGGCCAGGCTCTCGCCTGAACCTTGGGCTTCACCCGCGGGCGGTGGCGCGAATACCGAAGCGAATTCGTTCTCGCCCACGCTACCGTCGCCATTCTGGTCCAGCATGCCGAGCAGCTTGTCGACGTCGATGTCACCGCTGGCAGCATCGCTGTCCTGGCTGTCACTGGCCGCGCTGGCGGCAGTGGTGAGCTCGCTCTTGCTGATGGTGCCATCGCCGTCACTATCGAGCTTGGTGAACAGCTTCTTGAGCGGATTGTCGTCATCGCTACCACTGATGCCACTGTCCGCCCTGCCGCTACTGTTGCAGTTGCCTTTGATCGCGCTGGCACTGCCGTAGTAGCTGGAGTAGCCACTGCCTATTCCGCTGATCATGGGAATTTCTCCTGGAAGGTACGAGACGTAGGTATCCCGCACGCTCCAGTATCCGGTCGCCACGTATCGGCGATTTACCGCCTTTGTATGCCCATCGATACAACCTAGTGTGGTGTTTCAGAAGTTGACTGCACAATTTGGCGGCGCTTTTTCGCCGCAAAGGCGGACCTCCCGGGCGTTGTTGCCACTCCTCGCCATAGCCCTGCCATGACTCGTCCCGGCGCCCAGCCCAAGCCAAAAACTCACTCGCCAGTTCTTGCGCGAACTTCTGAAACACCACACTAGGACGGCGGGCGATGCATCGTCACCTGGCAGGTCAGGCCGCCCCCTGGCGTTTCCTCCAGACTCAGCTCGCCGCCCATGTGCGCCGCTGCCTCGCGGGCGATGGCCAGCCCCAGCCCCGTACCACCGGAAGACCTGTTGCGTGAGCCTTCGAGGCGATAGAAGGGTTCGAACACCGCCTCATGCAAGGCCGCAGGAATGCCCGGCCCGTGATCGACGATGCGAATGACCAGGCGATCGGATCGCTCTACCAGGTGGATTTCCGCGTGGCCCGCATAGCGCAGGGCATTCTGCAGCAGATTGGTCAGGCACGAACGCAGCGCCATAGGCGCTACCCACAAGGGCACGCACGTACCCTCGACGGACACCTGGGCGCCCTCCTCCTCGGCATCCTCGGCCATGGCCTCGACCAGCGCCTGGACGTCACACAGCACCGGACACTCCTCGCGATGCTGTTCCCGCAGATACCTCAGGGTGCCATCGAGCAAGGCGATCATGTCGTCCACGTCCTGGCTGACCCGGGCATGCAGCCGGGGATCGTCGATGTCTTCGATGCGCAGCTTCACCCGGGCCAGGGGCGTGCGCAGGTCGTGGGAGATGGCGGTGAGCATGCGGCCACGCTGCTGGATCTGCTCGAGCAGGTGCTGATGCATGCGATTGAGCGCCCGGGCGGCTTCGCGGGTTTCCCAGGGGCCGGTGACGGGAATGGGCGAGCCATCGAGATTGTGGCTCAGCTGCTCGGCGGTCTGCGTCAACTGGCGCAGGGGCCGGGTCAACAAGCGCGCGCCCAGCCAGGCTGCGATCACCAGCGAGCCCAGCTGGAACACCAGCGGCCCGCCCAGCAGCCACTCCACGCGTCGCCACCAGTTGGGCTCCTTGTCGGGAAGACGTTCCGGTGGCGGCGGTGGCCGCTCGAAGGGCGCTTCCCGCATCGCCAGCGGAGGTCGGGGCGGCGGTCGGTCGCGGAACTCATGGCGGAACCAGAAGAAAGCCAGCAGGTGTCCAAGCAGGATGGCCAGCAGGAACACGCCGAACAGCCGCGCGAACAGGGTATCCAGGCGCCGCATGACTAGGCGCCTATCTGCTTGGCATCGAACAGATAGCCTTCCCCGCGCACCGTCTTGATCAACTGGGGCGAGCGGGGGTCATCGCCCAGCTTCTGTCGCAAGCGGGACACCTGCAGGTCGATGCTCCGATCAAAGGCCTCGATGGCGCGGCCCCGCGTGGCATCGAGCAGCTGCTCCCGGCTCAGGACGTGGCGTGGGTGTTCGATGAACACCCACAGCAGCCGCACCTCGGCATTGGACAGAGGCACCATCACGCCCGCGGGCGAATGCAACTGATGCAGGACCCCGTCCAGCTTCCAGCCATCGAAGCTGACACAGGTCCGCGGCGCCTTGCGCGGGGCATGGCGATTGTCCTGCGTCCGCCTTAACACCGACTGGATACGGGCCACCAGCTCCCGCGGCTCGAACGGCTTGGCCATGTAGTCGTCGGCGCCAAGCTCCAGCCCGATGATCCGGTCGGCAGGCTCGCACTGGGCGGTCAACATCAGGATGGGAATGCCGCTGTCCCGCCGCAGCGCGCGGCAGAGGGACAGGCCGTCCTCCCCGGGCAGCATCAGATCCAGCACGACCAGGTCGAACGCCTCTTCCGCCAGAGCCTGGCGCATCTCTCGCCCATCGCCCACCCCCCGCGCAAGGATGCTGAACCGCGCCAGATATCCGCAGATCAACTCACGAATCGGCGGATCGTCGTCCACCAGCAGAATGCGGGACGTCCAGCGCGGGGATTCGGATGGAAGCGACATCGTAGTTACCTGAACAGTCATACGACTAGGACGGGCATGCTAGCGCTCCACGCAGGTCCTAGCCACGGCTAGGCTTGTACGGTTGTGTAAAGGTGGTGAGCCCATGGATACGCCGGTTTCGACGCCTCGCGGAAACAACGCGAGCCAGTATGCGAACCGGCCCGTCATCACTGCTCGGGCGTACAGGATTCTTGATAGACTCTTGGGGCCATCCTGGCGGAAACGAGCAAACCGTCGATTATCGTCGCCCGCCGCCCTTCCGCCGCTCATTACCCGCCGATGCGTCGTTCGTCATTCACCACCTGCTGTCCCGACCAGTCGGGCAGATCCTCCCAGACCAAACCCACATTGTCGGTCGTGCACCTGAGCCTAACTGGGGAACAGTCGTAACGGTCCCCCAGCCCTCTAGCGAAAAAGAGGGTCACGGCATGCGTGAGAAAAGTGCGCGCAATGCAGGGATTCGCAGGGGACTTTCAGCTTGCCGCATCCCTACTCCGCTCCAGTAGCGGCGCCGGCTGGAGCCAGGTGCAGGGCTGCAGAAAAAGCGAACCCTTTAGCCCGCAGGCGTGGCGGGGGGACGACTACGCGCGCTGGGGGTAGTCCAGACGACTGCCCTCTCGCCCGCATTTACACAGCCGCGAATCGCTTGCTAGGCGTTACCTTACCTATCCTTGGCCCACAAAAAAGCCGCCCGAAGGCGGCACTCTTGAATAGCGAATCAGCTAATGAGTAAGAGTCGGACAACACCAATTTCTAAGCGCGATCACCTGTAAAAACAACTCAGCCTTTCTAGGCAGAATCTCATCCCTATACGTAAGCACTCAGAGCCCCTCACAAAATTCCTTCATGTTTAAAGCCTAGCCAAAGCAGATCTACCTCTCAAATTACAATTATATCTCACAACCCATTTAGTATTCACCATCCGATTCAAGAATATTTCCAGCATGCCTACCTGCAGTCCAACCCCCATCGCAAGTCATAGTACTGCCGGTGACGATAGAAGAGTCATCCGATATGAGAAACTCAATTACGGCAGCGATCTCATCGGGACGTCCAATCCTTCTGGTTGGCGCAAAAGACGCAATCTCATCGCGAAGCCATTGCAGCTCTGGAGAGTTGAGGTGACTTACTCCCTCTGTATCAACATAGCCCGGGCAAATTGCATTCGCCCGAATACCCAACAATGCGTAATCCACCGCAATCGTCCTAGTAAGCCCCAAGACTCCAGCTTTGGACGCTGAGTATTGAGTCGCCCCTGTCAACGCCTGCAGCCCAACAACGCTTGAAACGTTACATATGGATCCATGGCGCCTTTTCATCATTGCCTTCAAACAATGCTTTGACATTAAAAAGGTGCCTGTGAGATTCAAGTCAATTATTCTCTGCCATTCGGCAAGCTCCAGTTGGTGAGCATGCCCACCACCGCCACTGCCCGCGGCATTGACAAGCCCATCAATTCGACCAAACTGCTCTATCACTTGAGCGATAGATGCTGAAACCGACTCTTCGCTGGCCACGTCAGTCTGAAAATAACCAGCGTGAGATGAGCTATCTTTGGGACGATTCAGATCGACAATAACTGGTAGAAACTCTTTCTTCCTCGCAAATCGTTCAACGGCTGCAGCACCAATCCCCGAACTACCCCCCGATATAACGACCACCTTTTGATCAACGGCATTCATTTTGCGCTAAACCCCCCATCTACCATGACATTAGTACCCGTGACAAAGGACGACTCATCCGAGCATAGCCAATAAACCGCCTTGGCTACCTCTTCTGGGTTCGCAATTCGCCCGAGAGGATGTTGAGCTTTCAATGCAGTCTCAAGACCTGGATCTCTACTGATCATACCCGCTTGCATAGGCGTCATAGTGGCACCAGGACTGACAGAATTCACACGAACACCAGCCGGTGCAATCTCTAATGCGGCCGACTTTGTCAGCCCGATGATTGCATGCTTGCTGGCAACATATGCTGATATTCCTGGCATTCCTACTACACCGCCAATCGAGGAGCAGTTCACGATGGCGCCTGATTGTTGCTCGGACATGATCTTCATTTCGTGACGCAAACAACTAAACATACCAACAAGATTCACATCCAATACAGTCCTGAAATTCTCAACAGACATAACAGGTATATTATCAGGGACACCAAGAATTCCTGCACAGTTAAAAGCAGCGTCTAACCGTCCATGCCGACTGCTAAATTGCGCAAAAAGATTTTCTACTTGACCTTCATCACAGACATCAGCAGCAATAAAGCTGTGAGGAAGCGGCCCTGCCAAATCAGAGACTATTGACTCACCCCGTGCGACATCTCTACCGCAGATGACGACTGTCCATCCTCGGTCCGCAAAAATCGCTGCGCAGGACTGACCAATACCCGATGTGCCTCCAACGATCAGAACGGTTTTCCCTGACATCTTCCCCTCTCATATTGAAATCAGTGTGCTTACCCATACAGTTAGCACATCTATTGGATATCGCTATTTACAGGGTCGAGTAGACCATGCATCACACGTCGGTGCCAGCATCGGCGCCTATCGATGGTTGTTTTTCAGATATCAAAATGCCACCCTTGAAGAGCTGGCAATACAGCCCCGAGCACGTACGCGTCAGCGGTTGATCGCTTCTGCTAAGAAGCTTCTACTGGGCACAATCCGTCAAGCGCATCGCTTTGCAGGTTTTGCCGCGCTTGAGGCCGCGCTGTAGTGTTGTTTCCGTTCGCTGCTGCCTATTTCGACTCTTTGCTTTCAGATCCGATCCCTGTGGCTGGAGGAGCGATAGCTACCTACTAAAGCGCCTACGCTAAGTCGTATTGACGAAACCGTATGACGTCGTCACCTAACCAATCGTTGGCCTGAGCCAGCCGCGCCTGCAGTGGCTCCAGCTCATTGGTAGCGTAGATCTCCGCTGCTTCCCTGATCGAGTCCAATACCCCGGCATTCTGCGGCACGATCCCCTATCACCTGCGGCGGGATCCGCAGGCCGGCGAGCATGTCGTCGCGAGTGGCGCTCTTGATGGCGTTGAATTCGTTCTTCGCGGCCCTTCGCTGACCGGGATCAGCTGGATGCCGTCCTTCTTGCCGTTGGGAGCGTAGACGAACAGGTTGCAGAAATTGCCCGGGCCCCTTGCCGAGCGCAGCGCGGTGCGCAGGGAGTCGGATATCTTTCTTTTTCTGTGCGACATCGGTCATGCAGAAGATGAAGCCGGCCTGAATACCGTTGTAGTAGTACTGCGGGAAAACAGCATGGCCGACTCGTTCAGCGGTGCTGACTGCATGGCGGTGGGCTGTTTGCGAGAGGTCCCGTACAAGATTGGTAGTGACCAAACGAACCTGTGCATCCCACGTCGAAGGATGCTAAAGCACGACCTTAGGCCTACCGTCGTAGGCTAGGCTTTCCTGATAGACTCAGCCTCGACCTCCCGCATGCTGTGGACCTGGACCGTGCCCCCCGTTCTGCCGTCTTTTGGCTACGAGCCGTCAGCGGTCCCCTTCCGATTCAGCTCATGCCCCTTTGCGCTTGTTACCTTGCAAAAACGGCTCTGGCCAAATAGCTGCAAGGTAGCAAGACAGGCTCCACATAGACGTACCAAGATGCTAGCCGAAACCGCCTCAACCCCAGTCATCACGCGCCCTGAGCCATCCCGCCGCTTCTCCGTGGCGCCCATGATGGACTGGACCGATCGTCACTGCCGTTATTTCCACCGCCTGCTCTCGCAGCATGCCCTGCTCTATACCGAGATGGTCACCACCGGTGCCCTGCTGCATGGGGACGCCCAGCGCTTCCTGCGCCATGACGAGACCGAGCATCCCCTGGCGCTGCAACTGGGTGGCAGCGTGGCGCAGGAGTTGGCCGCGGCGGCGCGGCTGGGCGAGCAGGCGGGTTATGACGAGATCAACCTGAATGTCGGCTGCCCCAGTGACCGGGTGCAGAACAACCTGATCGGCGCCTGCCTGATGGCCTATCCCGAGCGGGTGGCCGACAGCGTCAAGGCGATGCGCGATACCGTGGCCATTCCGGTGACGGTCAAGCACCGCATCGGGATCTCCGGCCGCGACAGCTACGAGGCGCTACGGGACTTCGTCGGCCAGGTCGCGGAAGCGGGCTGCCGCAGCTTCACCGTGCATGCGCGGATTGCCATCCTCGAAGGGCTGTCGCCCAAGCAGAATCGGGAGATCCCGCCGCTGCGCTACGAGGTGGCCGCGCAGTTGGTGCAGGATTTTCCGGATCTGGAGTTCATCCTCAATGGCGGCATCAAGAACCTGGAGACCTGCCGCGAGCAGTTGCAGGTCTTCGACGGTGTGATGCTGGGGCGCGAGGCGTACCAGAACCCCTATCTGCTGGCCGAAGTGGACGCCGCGCTGTATGGCGCGGATCGTCCGCAGGTCAGCCGGCATGAAGTCATGCTGCAGCTACGCCCCTACGTCGAGGCGCATCTGCAACAGGGCGGCGTCGTCCATCACGTCACTCGTCATGTTCTCGGCCTGGCGCAGGGTTTTCCCGGCGCGCGGCGCTTCCGTCAACTGCTGTCCACCGAGTTGCATCGCAGCCCTGATCCGCTGCGCCTGTACGACGAGGCCACTGAACTTCTCAGGGGCCATTGAGTCACGTCTCCACGATATCCATTCGTTAACCGAAGGAAAGACTGCCATGAGCAAGCTGGAACAACTCAAGCAATACACCACGGTCGTTGCCGACACCGGCGACCTGGACGCCATTGCGCGCCTCAAGCCCTACGATGCCACGACTAACCCCTCGCTGCTGCTCAAGGCGGCTGCCCTGCCCCGCTACGAAGACCACCTGCAGGCCGCCTTCAGCGGCGCCGGTGGCGACATCGGCCTGGCCTGCGACCGTTTCGCCGTGGCCGTGGGTGGCGAGATCCTCAAGCTGATTCCCGGCCGCATCTCCACCGAGGTGGACGCACGCCTGTCGTTCGACACCGCAGCCACCCTGGAGCGCGCCCATCGGCTGATCGAGCTCTATGAGAAGGCCGGTATCGGCAAGGACCGCGTGCTGATCAAGATCGCCTCCACCTGGGAAGGCATCCGCGCCGCCGAGCAACTGGAGAAGGAAGGCATCCAGACTAACCTGACCCTGCTGTTCTCCTTCGCCCAGGCCGCGGCCTGCGCCGATGCCGGCGTGTTCCTGATCTCGCCCTTCGTCGGCCGTATCTACGACTGGTACAAGAAGGCCGAAGGCCGTGATTACGAAGGCGCCGAGGATCCGGGCGTGAAGTCGGTGACGCGCATCTACCGTTATTACAAGGCCAACGGCTACAAGACCGTGGTCATGGGCGCCAGCTTCCGCAACCTGAACCAGATCGAACAACTGGCCGGCTGCGATCGCCTGACCATCAGCCCGGAACTGCTGCAACAGCTGTCGGACGCCCAGGGCGACCTGCCGCGCGTGCTGACCGCCGACACCAATGGTGGCGAACCCAAGCAGCAGCTGAACGAGGCGGCCTTCCGCTGGGCGCACAACGAGGATGCCATGGCGACCGAGAAGCTGGCCGAAGGTATCCGCCAGTTCGCGCGGGATCAGGAAAAGCTGGAAGTACTGCTGCCCGGCAAGCGCTAAGCGCCGACCAGGTCAGTGCCTTTCCAGGGCACTGACCAGATCGCGAAAGGCATTGCGGTTGGATTCGTTCAGACCCATCAACACCCGATGGGCTTCCAACACGCGACTGCGCACCTCGGCCTCTGACTGGTCCTGCGGTGGCAGGTCGGTCAGGCACTCGGGGCAAGGCAGCACGGTCTCGACGATATTGAACACCTGATCGAAGCCCATGGAATCCAGCAGCCGCAGGATGTCCGGGTTGTTCGTCGTCAGCATGGGCAACAGCCCGATACGTTGGCGCGAGAGGATGGACAGCTTGGCCAGCAGGCCCAGGGTGGTACTGTCGATACTCTGCGTCTCGGTCAGGTCGATGACGATGGACGAGAAATTCAAGGACGAGAAGATGTGCTCGATTGTCGCATCCAGCGCCGAGCAGAGGGTCAGGCGCACCTCGCCGGTGAATTTCAGGACGAAGGTGCCGTCCTGCTCGGCAAATTGGATTTTTCCGGTGCTCATGCCAGATTCCTGCTCAACACCAGCAAAGCGATATCGTCAGGCATGTCGTTGACCGCTGCCAGCTCAAGGGCTTCACTCAGGCCTGCCAGTGTACCGCCGGCGCGGCGGACGTATTCGGGCAGGCTGCGTTCTTTCTCTTTCAAATTGTCTCCCGGTAGCAGATCGAAGATGCCATCCGAAAAGAGGGTCAGGCTGAAGCGCTCCGGCAACGCCATCTGGTAGTCATTGTAGGTAGCCTCCTGGAACAGGCCCACCGGCAACCCCTTGCCTTCCAGGAAGCGGGTCTCGTCCGGCGTGTGCAGGACCGGCAACGGCAGGTGACCACCGATGCTGTAGCTCAGGGTCTCGGTGGTCTCGTCGATCACTCCGCCCAGCATGGTCACGTGTTTGCCCAATTTGCAATCGAGCAGACCCCGATTGATGTGGCCGAGCACATCCGACGGCTTGAATTCGGGTAGCGTACCGTTGCGCTTGGACTCGTACAGCAGCCGGGTGGTCATGAACTTGAGCAGCACCGTGACGAACGCCGACGAGGCGCCGTGCCCGGAAACGTCTGCCAGGTAGAAGGCGACGCGATGCTCGTCGATACGAAAGTAGTCGACGAAATCGCCGGACAGGTACAGCGACGGGATGATCTCGTGGGCGAACTTCAGCCCCTCGGTTTCCCAGGGTGTCACCGGCAGCATGTTCATCTGCACGTGGCGACCGGCGTTCTGGTCTTCCTGCAGCAGGCTCAGGCTGGCCTGCAACTCGCGATTGGTATTCTCCAGCTTGACCCGGTAGCGATCGTTCTCCAGGCGCAGCCGGGCACGATCCAGCGCCCGGTTCACCGAGTGCTCGAGCACCACCAGGTCTTCCAGCGGCTTGATCAGGTAATCGGCGGCGCCCAGGCGCAGGGCCTCGACAACATCGCTCATCACCCCCGCGCCGGACAGCACCAGCACGGGCGTATCGATGGAGAGTTCACTGATCCGGCGCAGCAGCGTCAGCCCATCGACCTGCGGCATGCGCAGGTCGCAGATGATGAGATCAGGCTGTTCACGCTCGAAGATCTGCAGGCCCTGCTGGCCATTGCTGGCCTGCAGGACATTGAAGCCACTGTCCTCGAGATAGTCGGCGAGGCTGAGGCGAACCACCTCGTCATCGTCAATGATCAAGAGCGTGGCAGGCGTATTAGACATAGAGGATCCAGGCATGCACCCGAACGGCTAACCGGCGGACGCTATCCGACACGGGCCACGGTGATTACGACACGGCGAGACACTACTCCCATCCACCCAGGCGTTCAAGCTTGCCAACGGGATGGATTTTCTTTACAGGGTGCCTTTCTTGAGTTTATACCTCAAGCCTGACGCTATCCATCCTCCCACGCAGTAGGATTGCCATGAGTACCAGTGACCGCTCTTACAGTGAAAAGCGCGACTTCATTCGCATGAATGTCGATTCCCAGGCCATCCTCAAGGTGGGAGACCAGAGCTTCGATGCCCGCTGCGTCGATATGTCCAGCACCGGCTTCCAGATCGAAGCGGAAACCGCGCTCTCGGTCGGTGACCGGGTGACGGTGATCATTCCCTCCAGCCATGCCGAACTCAAGGGCCTGGAGGCGGATGCCGAGGTGCTGCGCGTCCAGGCCACCGACTCTGGCAAGCAGTTGCTCGGGCTGTCGGTACTCGAGATGCGCTAGCCGCGACGGTAACGAAAAAAGGCAGCCCCATGGCTGCCTTTTTTCGTTTCGCCCGCGCCGTGCGTCAGAAATCGTCTACCACATGGCCATCGTTGACCTTGAATTCGCGGGTCTGCAGATAGGCGTTGCGGATGAACACGTACTTGTCACCGGTGATCAGGCGCTCGGCTTGCAACAGGCCGGCGCGCGTGTCGACGGTGCTGAGGGCGAAGGCGCTGTTGCGGACCGCCACGTCATCCACATAGGGATAGGCGCTGCTGTAGCTATCGGGGATACGGCCGAGGCCGTCACGTACGCTGCTGGGGCCGAAGAACGGCAGCACCAGGTAGGGACCGCTGCTGGCGCCCCACTTGCCCAGGGTCTGGCCGAAATCCTCGTCGTTGCGCTGCAGACCGGCCTTGGTCGCCACGTCCACCAGGCCGAGGCCACCCAGGGTAGTGTTCATCAGCAGCCGCGCGGTATCCACCCCGGCGTGCTCCACCTTGCCCTGTAGCAGGTCGTTGGCCAGGTTACGCACGTCCCCCAGGTTGTTGAAGAAGTTGCTCACGCCCGTCTGCACGAAGCCCGGCGTGAAGCGCTGGTAGCCCTGGGCGACCGGCTTGAGCGCATAGGTGTCCAGGGTATCGTTGAACACGAAGATCTTGCGGTTGAAGCCTTCCCACGGATCGGGATTCTCGGTTTCCGCCGCCATTGCCTGACCGGCAAACGCCAGAGCTGTCGCCAGCAGCGCTCCCCAGACCCTGGAACCCCGTCGCTCGACCGTCATCGCTTCTCTCCTAGTTGCACTCAGACGCCTGAAAGGCGCCGATTATAGTCACAGCTTCGCTACTTTGGATCAGTGGCCGAACTCAGTCACTCGATCTTTGACCAGTCGTTGCGGTCAAAGAATCCGGACACAGGAGAAACGCCATGACCACGTCTCATCTGCAGGAACAACTCGACGAACTCCGCCACCAGCTGGATCAGGATCCGCCGTCTTCGCCCGAGGACCGGGAAAGCCTGGAGCTCCTGATCCGCGACATCGAATTCCAACTGGCCAACGAGGACGCCACCCATACCAGCGACAGCAGCCTGGTGGACGGCGTCAATCTGGCGGTGGAGCGCTTCGAAGTCAGTCACCCCACCATGGCCGGTACACTCAGGTCCATCATGAACAGCCTGAGCAGCATGGGCATCTGATCACTGCCGAACGTAACGTTCGATCCCGGGCTGGATATCGTCGCTGCTGCGGTAGGGATTGATATCCAGCCCACCCCGTCGCACGTAGCGGGCGAATACCGTGAGCCGCTCTGGCTGGAGTACCCGCCAGAGATCCAGATAGATGCGTTCCACGCACTGCTCGTGGAAGTCGGCGTGCTGGCGGAAGGCGACCAGGTAACGCAGCAGGCTCGCTGGATCCAGCGCCAGCCCTGCCTCGTACTCGACGACCACGGTCCCCCAGTCCGGTTGACCGGTGACCGGGCAATTCGACTTCAGCAGATGACTATAGAGGCGCTGGCCGTCCCGCGTCTCACCGACAGCCAAGGCCTGCGCCTGCGGCTCCGCATAGCGGTCCACGATGACGTCCAGGTCGTCTATGCACTGGCCGGCAGGCCGCTGGATGCCCCGGGCGGCCCAATCGTCCAGTGATAGCAGCGTCACCCCGACCGTGGCGCCAGCGGCTGCGCTCAGATCCCTGGCCAGAATGGCTTCGAGTTCGGCCAGGCTAGCGAACACCGACTGGTTCAGGGAGTTGAGATACAGCTTGAACGACTTGGACTCGATGATGTTCGGCGACGCCGCCGGGATGGCGAATTCGGCGATAGCGACCACCGGCTTGCCCGACGGCAGCAGCCAGGACAGCTCATAGCAGGTCCAGACATCCACACCGCGGAACGGCAGCGCCTCCGCGCTCAGGCCTAGCTCCGCCCACTTGGGCGCCCGTGGGATGGGATAGAGCAAAGCCGGCTCGTAGTGGCTGACGTACTCGGTGCTCTTGCCCAGGGGCGATTGTTCTACGCTCTGCATGACTCTTTCGACACTCAATGACGCATGCCACGCCCGCTGACGAGCAGGCGAATGCTGACCAGATAAAGCACGACCACGGCGAACAGCATGAAGGCGATCGCCACCCCGATGCGGATGTCCGACACGCCAAGGATGCCGTAGCGGAAGGCGTTGACCATGTGCAGGATGGGGTTGACCAGGGATACCTTCTGCCAGAACTCGGGCAGTAGGTCGATGGAATAGAAGACCCCGCCCAGGTAGGTCAGAGGCGTCAGCACGAAGGTCGGCACGATGGAGATGTCGTCGAAGTTGCGTGCATAGACGGCATTGATGAAGCCGCCCAGGGCGAAGATAGCCGCGGTCAGGACGATCACCAGCAGCATGATGCCGATGTGGTGCACCTGCATGTGGGTGAAGAACAGTGACAGCAGGCTGACGATGGCCGCCACGGCCAGGCCGCGCAGGATGCCGCCCATGGCGTAGCCGATGAGAATGACATGGGGCGAGACCGGCGAGACCAGCAACTCTTCCACCGAGCGCTGGAACTTGCTGCTGAAGAAGCTGGAGACCACGTTGCTGTAGGCGTTGGTGATCACCGACATCATGATCAGGCCCGGCACGATGTACTGCATGTAGGTGAAGCCCCCCATGCCCCCGATGCGGTTGCCGATCAGATTACCGAAGATCACGAAGTACAGGACCATGGTGATCGCCGGGGGCAGCAGCGTCTGTGCCCAGATGCGGGTGAAGCGGCGTACTTCGCGGTGGACGATGGTCCGCAGCGCCACCATGTTGGCTTGGAATTCGGTACTCATCGGGCGACCTTGGCTAGATTCTTTTCCACCAGGGAGACGAACAGCTCCTCCAGGCGGTTGGCTTTGTTTCTCAGGCTCTGGACCTGGATGCCGGCGGCGTCCAGTTGGCGGAACAGCGCATTGACGCCGCTGGCCTTGTCGATCTGCACCTCGAAGGAGTGATCGCCCAGCAGTCGGGTCGGATAGCCTTCCAGTTGCGGCGCTGCCGTCAGCGGCTGGACCACATCGACGATGAAGGTTTCGACGTTGAGCTTCTGCAGGAGCTTGCGCATGCTGGTGTGCTCCACCAGTTCACCATGGTCGATGATGGCGATGTTGCGGCAGAGCTGCTCGGCCTCTTCGAGATAGTGGGTGGTGAGGATGATGCTGGTCCCCTGCCCGTTCAGCTCGGCGAGGAAACTCCACATGGAGCGGCGTAGCTCGATGTCCACGCCAGCAGTGGGTTCGTCGAGGATCAACAGGCGCGGCTTGTGGATCAGAGCGCGAGCGATCATCAGGCGGCGCTTCATGCCGCCGGAGAGCATGCGCGAGGGCGTATCGCGCTTGTCCCATAGCCCGAGCTGGGTCAGGTATTCCTCGGCCCGCTCGCCAGCGATCCGCGCCGGGATACCGTAGTAGCCCGCCTGCGTTACCAGGATGTCGAAGGCCTTCTCGAACTGGTTGAAATTGAATTCCTGGGGCACCACCCCCAGACACCGCTTGAGACCCGCTGGATCCTTGTCCAGGTCGTTGCCGAACACCGAGACCTCGCCGCCCGACTTGTTGACCAGGGTCGAGAGGATGCCAATGGTGGTCGACTTACCGGCCCCATTCGGACCGAGCAGCGCAAAGAAATCACCTTCGACCACATCGAGGTCGATGCCCTTGAGGGCGGTGAAGCCGTTGTTGTAGGTCTTGGTCAGACCACGAATGGAGAGAGCTAGACTCATGTGCCTCCCGGCAAGAACTGATTGGCAAAGAAAAGTGCTACTTCCTATAACCCCGGCAGAGGGCAAAGGTTCGATCCTAGTCGAACCAGACAATATCGGACAGTGCCCCTATACTGCGCAGCCGCTTTTTCAGGAGACACCCATGGCCACTTCCTATCTCGATCACCACGTTGCCCTCCTCGCCCAGCTGCGCGCGGTCCTGGCCGACGTCGGTACGGCCGAGCAGGTGCCCTCGGAGAATCACGCGCTGTTCCTCGATCGCTTCGATGAGCTGGTCGCCGGGCTGCCCAAGGCACCCGAGGAATACGCCTATCTCGGTCAGGATCTGCTCAGCCAGATCTTCAGCCGCTATCCGCAGATCGCCCATCGCGTCCCGCGCGACCTGCTGTGGTTCTTTGGTGGCGACTGCCTGCACTTCATGCCGGACGAAGAACTGGCGCTCTATCAGCATTTGGACGAGCGCCGCCATGAGGCGGAATCCCGAGGCGAAACCTTCGACTGGGCGCAGGAGCAGCGACTGATGGCGTTGCCGGATGACGCAGCACGCCACTGAAACGCCGGAGGGCTATCGACCTGATCGATAGCCCTCCATGGCCACGAGAATTGCTCTATTAGTAGTAGGCGTTTTCGCGATTGGTGTGGTCGGTCACGTCGCGTACGGCGGTGAGTTCGGGGATCCGTTCCAGCAGGGTGCGCTCGACCCCATCCTTGAGGGTCAGGTCGACCTGGCCGCAACCCTGGCAGCCGCCGCCGAAACGCAGCACGGCAACGTTGTCGTCGACGATATCGACCAGGCTCACCATGCCACCGTGGCTGGCGAGCCCGGGGTTGATCTCGGTCTGCAGGTAGTAGTCGACGCGCTCGTTGAGCGGGCTGTCCTCGTTGACCATGGGCACCTTGGCGTTGGGCGCCTTGATGGTCAGCTGACCGCCCATGCGGTCGGTGGCGTAGTCCACCAGGGCGTCTTCGAGGAAAGGCTGGCTGATGGCGTCGATATAGGCGGTGAAGCTCTTCAGACCGATGGGCTGGTCATCGGGCTTCTCTTCGCCAGGCTTGCAGTAGGCGATGCAGGTCTCGGCGTACTGGGTGCCGGGCTGGGTGATGAAGATACGGATACCGATCCCGGGGGTGTTCTGCTTTTCCAACAGGTCGGCCAGGTAATCCTGAGCCGCGTCGGTAATGGTGATGGCGCTCATGGTCACTCCTCAACAGGTGTGACAAGTTTACGCCACCCCACCCCTGGACGAAAGCCCTAGTGAAACAGTCGGATAATCGACGCTAAGCCTGTTCAAAGGCTGGCTCGAAGGGTGAGCACCAGCGAATCAAAGACCTGAGGAAGCGAACCGGGCTCGCGTGCGAGTTTACGAGGGGTGAATGAGCATTCCGGCGGGGCCGCCTAGGTAGGGCTGGCGATCCAGGGTCTTGCCAATGCCGCCTGGCCGTCGTGCAGCAGCCTGTGAACAGGCTTTCAGTCCAGGCTGTGCACGAAGCTGGTTACTCGATTGCGCCCGCCATGCTTGGAATCGTACAGCGCCTTGTCGGCCTGCTGGATCATCTGTTCGTGGTTGCCCAGCGGCACGGAGAGGTCGGTGATGCCAATGCTGATGGTGAAGTTCAACGGCGTTCCCAGCACGTCCAGGCGCATCGCCTCGACGGCTTCGCGCAACCGCTCGGCGAGCAGCCGCGCACCGTCGACGCCGGTATCGAGCAGCACGATGCCGAACTCCTCGCCGCCGTAGCGGCCAGCGATGTCGGCGGTGCGGACATGGGTCTTGATCATCCCGGCCAAGGCCTTGATCGCCTGGTCGCCCACGGCGTGGCCGTAGATGTCGTTGATGCGCTTGAAGTGATCGATGTCGAGCATCATCAGGGCCATGCGGCCGCCATAGCGCTGGTGCCGGGCGAATTCCTCGGTGAGGCGCTCCTCCCAGTAGCCGCGATTGGCCAGGCCGGTGAGCCGGTCGGTACGCGACAGTTCCTGCAGCTTGTCGTTGGAAAGCTCCAGCTGGCGCTTGTTGATGGCGACGTCGGTAACGTCGTAGATCACCACGCAGATGTGAGCGATGGCGCCGGTGGAATCGCGCAACGGCAACAGGGTCACGTTCTGGTACATGAAGGCTTCCACACCGGTGATCGGCTGGTAGCTCTTGAAGTGGACCAGGTAGGGGCGCTGCTCCCAGATCGAGAACGCCCGGGTCCCCAGCAGGACCACACTCTCGGCCTTGGCGCGGAACCAGGCTTCGTCGATCTCGGCGAAGACGGCGAACAGCGATTGCTGGCTGACCTCGCCGAGAATCCGCCCGGAATGGTTTTCCATGAAGCTGTTCCAGACCTCGATGCGGTACTCGAGGTCGAGCACCACGACGCCGACGTCGATGTTCTGCACGATGTCCAGTAGCCAATGGAGCTCATTGATGTCGATCTGTGCGGCCATGCTCAACTCATCAGGTAGCCGATCTTGCGGGTGATGCGCTTCACCGAGTCCTCGGTGAACAGCAGCAGCAGATCGAAGTGGACGTTATGGCCTTCCAGGCTGTAACTGAGTTCGACCGCCAGGGTCTTCTTCCAGCGGGTCTTGTTGACGACGATGAGCTCGTCGATGGACGCATGGTGACCGAGGATGGTGGGATGGCCTTGGGAGAAGCGGATGTCGAACTGCTCCGCGATGCCGGCGAGGCAGGCGCCGATGATGATGCTCGACAGGTCCAGCAGCATCTCGATGTCGCCGGACTCCCCTGCCTCGCGCCAACGCACCAGGCGTGACATGTCGTGGAGTTCGGAGTCATGGAAGATCAGCAGGGCTTCGCCGGCGATACCCTCGCCGATGTAGCCCTGGCACACCGCGCTGAGTCGATCCTCGCGCTGGGCATCCACCAGCGTCATGTGCAGCTCGCTGACTTCCAGGATGTTGACGTTGGGAATCGGCAGCTGGACGAACACATCCAGCGCCTTGGCCAGCAGGGCCCCGGCGCGGCCCATGGAGACGTTGACCACCTCGCGCAGGGCATCGCGGAAACTGACCTGCAATTCCGGGCGCTCGATCGGCTCGGTGGATTCCGCCGCTGCCGCCGCATTGGCGCTATAGAGGCCATGGCGCTCGAGCACCTTGGCGAGTTCGCCAGGATCGGCCGGTTTGCGAATGAAATCCAGAGCGCCCAATTCGCGGACGCGAGCGACGGCCTGCTCCTGGACGTCGCCCGAGACCACGATCACCTTGACCGGCAGGCCTTCGCTACGGATGGCCGCCAGGGTGCCGTAGCCGTCCAGGATCGGCATGGTCAGGTCCAGCAGCATGACCTGGCCGAGCCCCTGGCGCAGTGCGGTCAGGGCCTCTTCGCCATTGGTAGCCTGGGTGATGGATACGGCCCAACCCTCCGGCAGGGAGCGAACCAGCTGCTTGCGCGCCATGTTCGAGTCGTCACAAATCACCAGAGGAATCACGGCCACCTTCCATGACGCAGTTTTGACGCACAGTAAACGTCGGTCACTGCACAGTAAAGCAGGTCGTGCCGCGCCTGCACGCCACTGGCGCCGGACGCCGCGTCCCGCTGGCATGAACGGCGCCCCAGGGCTGCATGAGCGGCACTCATCTTCAGCGGATGCTGGCCACCGGCCTGGCCCCGGCTTTTGCTATGCTGCCGCCCTTCGCCAGTATCTCTTCATCTTTCTGGAACGCCCATGACCGATCGTAGCTCTCGCCTCGCCGCCCTCCGCCAAGCCCTCGCGCAGCGCATTCTCATCCTCGACGGCGGCATGGGCACCATGATCCAGAGCTATCGGCTGGAAGAGGCGGACTACCGCGGCGAGCGCTTCGCCGACTGGCCGAGCGACGTCAAGGGCAACAACGACCTGCTGCTGCTGACCCAGCCCAGGATCATCGCCGAGATCGAGAAGGCCTACCTGGATGCCGGCGCCGACATCCTCGAGACCAATACCTTCAACGCTACCCGCGTCTCCCAGGCCGACTATGGCATGGAGGAGGTCACCTACGAGCTGAACCTGGCCGGTGCCCGGGTCGCCCGCGAGGTGGCCGATGCCAAGACGCTGGAGACGCCGGATCGGCCGCGCTTCGTCGCCGGCGTACTCGGCCCGACCAGCCGCACCTGCTCCATCTCTCCGGACGTCAACAACCCTGGCTATCGCAATGTCACCTTCGACGAGCTGGTGGAGAACTACACCGAGGCCACCCGTGGCCTGATCGAAGGCGGAGCCGACCTCATCCTGATCGAGACCATCTTCGATACGCTGAACGCCAAGGCGGCCATCTTCGCCGTCCAGGGCGTGTTCGAAGAGGTCGGCATCGAGCTGCCGATCATGATCTCCGGCACCATCACCGACGCCTCCGGCCGTACCCTGTCGGGCCAGACCACCGAAGCCTTCTGGAACTCCGTGCGCCACGCCAAGCCGATTTCCGTGGGGCTCAACTGTGCCCTGGGCGCCAAGGAACTGCGGCCCTATGTCGAGGAACTGGCGACCAAGGCCGACACCTTCGTCTCCGCCCACCCCAACGCTGGCCTGCCCAATGCCTTCGGTGAATACGACGAAAGCCCCGAGCAAATGGCGGTGGTGGTCGAGGAATTCGCGGCCAGTGGCCTGCTCAACATCGTCGGCGGCTGCTGCGGCACCACCCCGGCGCACATCCGGGCCATCGCCGAAGCGGTCGCCAAGCATCCGCCGCGCCAGCTGCCGGAGATTCCCAAGGCCTGTCGTCTCTCCGGCCTGGAGCCCTTCACCATCAGCCGCGAGTCGCTGTTCGTCAACGTCGGCGAGCGCACCAACATCACCGGCTCGGCCAAGTTCGCCCGGCTGATCCGCGAAGAGAACTATGCCGAGGCCCTGGAAGTGGCCCAGCAGCAGGTGGAAGCCGGCGCCCAGGTCATCGACATCAACATGGACGAGGGTATGCTGGACTCGAAGGCGGCCATGGTCACCTTCCTCAACCTGATCGCCTCCGAGCCGGACATCTCCCGGGTGCCGATCATGATCGACTCCTCCAAGTGGGAGGTGATCGAGGCCGGTCTCAAGTGCATCCAGGGCAAGGGCATCGTCAATTCCATCTCCATGAAGGAAGGTGTCGAGGCCTTCATCCATCACGCCAAGCTGTGCAAGAGATACGGTGCGGCGGTGGTGGTCATGGCCTTCGACGAAGACGGCCAGGCCGATACCGAGGCGCGCAAGAACGAGATCTGCGCCCGCTCCTACGACATCCTGGTCAACCAGGTCGGCTTCCCGCCGGAAGACATCATCTTCGACCCCAACATCTTCGCCGTGGCGACCGGGATCGAGGAGCACAACAATTACGCGGTCGATTTCATCAACGCCTGCGCCTTCATCCGCGACAACCTGCCCTACGCCCTCACCTCCGGCGGTGTATCCAACGTCTCCTTCTCGTTCCGCGGCAACAACCCGGTGCGCGAGGCCATCCATTCGGTCTTCCTCTACCACGCCATCCAGAACGGCCTGACCATGGGTATCGTCAATGCCGGCCAGCTGGAGATCTACGACGAGATCCCCGCGGCGCTGCGCGAGCGGGTCGAGGATGTGGTGCTCAACCGCACCCCGGCGGGCACCGACGCCCTGCTGGCCATCGCCGACGACTACAAGGGCGGTGGCGCGGTCAAGGAAGCCGAGACCGAGGAGTGGCGCGGCCTGCCGGTGGGCAAGCGGCTGGAGCATGCGCTGGTCAAGGGCATCACCACCTATATCGTCGAAGACACCGAGGAGTGCCGCCAGCAGTGCGCGCGCCCCATCGAGGTCATCGAGGGCCCGCTGATGAGCGGCATGAACGTGGTCGGCGACCTGTTCGGCTCGGGCAAGATGTTCCTGCCCCAGGTGGTCAAGTCCGCCCGGGTGATGAAGCAGGCGGTGGCGCACCTGATCCCCTTCATCGAGGCAGAGAAAGGCGACAAGCCCGAGGCCAAGGGCAAGATCCTCATGGCCACGGTCAAGGGTGACGTCCACGACATCGGCAAGAACATCGTCGGCGTGGTGCTGGGCTGCAACGGCTACGACATCGTCGACCTGGGCGTGATGGTCCCGGCGGAAAGGATCCTGCAGACCGCCATCGCCGAGAAGTGCGACATCATCGGCCTATCCGGCCTGATCACCCCCTCGCTGGACGAGATGGTCCACGTCGCCAAGGAGATGCAGCGCCAGGGCTTCACCCTGCCGCTGATGATCGGCGGCGCCACCACCTCCAAGGCCCATACCGCGGTCAAGATCGAACCGCAGTACAAGAACGATGCCGTGGTCTATGTCACCGACGCGTCGCGCGCCGTGGGCGTGGCCACCCAGTTGCTGTCCAAGGAACTCAAGGCCGGCTTCGTCGAGCGCACCCGCGCCGACTATGTCGAGGTGCGCGAGCGTACCGCCAATCGCAGCGCCCGCACCGAACGCCTGTCCTATGAAAAGGCCGTGGCCAACAAGCCGGCCTTCAATTGGCTGGGCTACCAGGCGACCAAGCCGAGCTTCACCGGCACCCGGGTGCTGGAGGACATCGACCTGGCGGTACTGGCCGAGTACATCGACTGGACGCCCTTCTTCATCTCCTGGGACCTGGCCGGCAAGTACCCGCGCATCCTCACCGACGAGGTGGTGGGCGAAGCGGCGACCGCGCTGTTCCACGACGCCCAGGCGATGCTCAAGAAGCTGATCGACGAGAAGCTGATCAAGGCCCGCGCCGTATTCGGCTTCTGGCCGGCCAACCAGGTGCGGGACGACGACCTGGAGGTCTATGGCGAGGATGGTCAGCCGCTGGCCACCCTGCACCATCTGCGCCAGCAGACCATCAAGCCCGAAGGCAAGCCCAATCTCTCCCTGGCCGACTTCGTCGCGCCCAAGGAAACGGGCGTGACCGACTACGTGGGCGGCTTCATCGTCACCGCCGGTATCGGCGCCGAGGAACTGGCCAAGGACTACGAGCGCAAGGGCGACGACTACAACTCCATCATGGTCAAGGCCCTGGCCGACCGCCTCGCCGAAGCCTGCGCCGAGTGGCTGCACGAGCGGGTGCGCAAGGAGCACTGGGGCTACGCCGCGGACGAGACCCTGGACAACGAGGCGCTGATCCGCGAGCAATACAAGGGCATCCGCCCCGCCCCCGGCTACCCGGCCTGCCCCGACCACACCGAGAAGGCCACCCTCTTCGCCCTGCTCGACCCCGAGGCACGCTTCAACGAGGCCGGTCGCAGCGGCGTCTTCCTCACCGAGCACTACGCCATGTTCCCGGCAGCCGCCGTCAGCGGCTGGTACTTCGCCCACCCCGAGGCCCAGTACTTCGCCGTGGGCAAGATCGACAAGGATCAAGTGGAGCGTTACACGGAGCGTAAGGGCCAGGAGTTGGCGGTGACAGAGCGATGGTTGGCGCCGAATTTGGGGTATGACAACTAATCCGGCAGACGCCTCAGGTAACAAAAACGCGCTCCTTTTCGCTGGCGTCCCTACTAGGGTGTAGGGACTTCCAACGACGAGGATCGCGTGCCCATGAGAGGCCTTACCCTAGCCGCCTGCAGTCTCCTGCTCGGTTTTGCCACCCTGAACGCCAGCGCCGCGCCCCAGGCACTCTCCCAGGAGCAGTGGCCCTTCACCGCCACGCCCCGGGCTACCCTGAACGCGCCCTGGGCCATCGCCTTCCTGCCGGATGGCACCGCCCTGGTCACCGAGAAAGGCGGCGTCCTCAAGCACCTGAACGTGCAGACCGGCAAGGCCCAGGACATCGGCGGCGTGCCCAAGGTGGTCGCCGCCGGCCAGGGTGGGCTGGGCGATGTCATCCTGCATCCGCAGTACGCCAGCAACCGACTGATCTACCTGAGCTATGCCGAGGCCGGCGAAGATGGCACCCAGGGTGCTGCAATCGCCCGGGCCAGGTTGACGCTGAAGGAAGACGGCAGCGGCTCGCTCAGCGAGCTCGAGGTGATCTGGCGGCAGACGCCCAAGGTCACAGGCAATGGTCACTATGGCCATCGGATGAGATTCGGGCCGGATGGCAAGCTGTGGATCACCTCGGGCGAGCGGCAGAAATTCACGCCGGCGCAGGACATGACCGGCAACCTCGGCAAGATCATCCGTCTCAACGACGATGGCAGCGTCCCAGCGGACAACCCCTTCGCCCAGCAAGGCGGCGTAGCAGCTCAGGTGTGGTCGCTGGGCCATCGCAATCCGCTGGGCGTCGCCTTCGACGCCCAGGGTCACTTGTGGGAACAGGAGATGGGCCCCCAGGGCGGTGACGAGTTGAATCTGATCCAGCGCGGCGGCAATTACGGCTATCCGGAGGTCTCCAACGGCGACCACTATGGCGGCAAGCCGATCCCGGATCACTCGACCAACCCGAAATTCATCCCGCCGAAGATCACCTGGACGCCGGTGATTTCTCCTGCGGGCCTGATGATCTACGAAGGCAATCGTTTCCCTGCCTGGAAGGGCAATGCCTTCATCGGTGGCCTATCGTCCAAGTCGCTGGTGCGGATCGAGCTCAAGGGCGAAGAGGCGCGGGAGGTGGAGCGCTATGCCATGGGCACGCGCATCCGCGATGTCGAGGAAGGTCCCAACGGCAGTCTCTGGGTCTTGGAAGACGGCGCCAACGCGCGACTGCTGGAGCTGCAGCCGAAGTGACGGCCAGGGTCGCTCCTCTATGGGCGACCCTTGACTCAACGCAGCTCGGAAGGCGAGCGGCGGACGATCTTGATGGAGTGCTTGATGTCGGGCTTGCGCGTCACGCTGATCGGCCGCTTGGTGACGGTGTCCAGGGTGATGTTCCAGAAGCCGGTGCTGGGCACGGTAATGCGCGCCGGAAAGGTGTCGAAGGCGCCGCCGTGGTAACTATGGCGGCCGCCATTCTTGAAGCTGCGGAAATTGGCATCGTTCATCAGGCGGATGTTGCACACCCCCGAACTCTGGATGACGACCAGGTCGCCCTCGTTGAGATGCTCGCGCTGGTGGATGAACTTCATGACGGGTCCTCGTCTTGCAAAGGGCTAGGATAGCATCCCTGCCCTGGCCTATTATCGCCGCCCGCCCCCCGACCTGCCGTTTTCCCATGCGTATTTCCGATGTCGTCCAACTGCTCGCCGATGCCGGCGCCAAGCCCAAGCACAGCGCCCGCATCCTACGCGCCTGGTGTCAGGGCCTGCCACTGGATACCGGCACCCGGCGCCAGCACGCGGAGAACTTCCTGCCACTGGAGGTGCGCAAGGCCATCCCCGAGCTGACCGCGCGGCTGGAAGGGCTGGCACGGATCACCTCGGAGCACCCGGGTGCCGATGGCTCGGCGCGGATGCTGGTGACCCTGGCCGACGGCCAGGCGGTGGAAAGCGTGCTGCTGCCCCGCGACGGTCTCTGCGTGTCGTCCCAGGTCGGCTGCGCGGTGGGCTGCGTCTTCTGCATGACCGGCAAGAGCGGCCTGCTGCGCCAGGTGGGCAGCGCCGAGATCGTCGCCCAGGTCGCTCTTGCCCGCCGGATAAGGCCAGTGAAGAAGGTGGTGTTCATGGGCATGGGCGAGCCGGCCCACAACCTGGACAACGTGCTGGACGCCATCGACCTGCTGGGCACGGCCGGCGGTATCGGCCATCGCAACCTGGTGTTTTCTACCGTCGGCGATCCGCGGGTGTTCGAGCGCCTGCCCCGGCAGGCCGTCAGACCGGCGCTGGCGCTGTCGCTGCACAGCACCGATGCCGAGCGTCGGGCCCGGCTGCTGCCCAGGGCGCCCCGCTATGAGCCGGGCGAGCTGATCGAACAGGGCGAAGCCTATGCCCGGCTTATCGGTTATCCGATCCAGTACCAGTGGACGCTGCTCGCCGGCATCAACGACAGCCAGGAGGAGATGGATGAACTGCTGCGGCTGATGAAGGGCAAGTACGGCGTGCTCAACCTGATTCCCTACAACAGCCTGGAAGTGGACGACTACCAGCGCCCGGACGGCGAGCGCATCGTGCAGATCGTGCGCTACCTGCACAGCCGCGGTCTACTGACCAAGGTGCGCAATTCGGCCGGGCAAGACGTCGATGGCGGCTGTGGCCAGTTGCGGGCCCGCGCCGAAGTGCTGCGGCCGCGTCGGGTCACCGCCTGACCGATCGTCCCGCGAGCGCCTCCGCCTATCAGGTCCGGCGGAACGTCCGGGTGGCACGCCCCTCAGACTGCTTTCGCCACTTTAAGAGGGAAGCTTTCGCCATGCAGGACCGCAGCTATCGCCATGATCCTTTCATCGCCGGCCTGAAGGAGCGCCTCCCGGAAGAGTTGCGGGACTCCTTCACGGAGGAGCAACTGGAGGCATTGAAGCTGGCGTTCGGCACGCGCAGCTGGGGCAAGCACAGCATCGACCTGCGCGGCACCCTCAAATTCTGGCATCGCCGCTATTACTTCGTCGTCCTGGCCGGGCGCAACTACCGGCAGCTCTCGCGCCTGGAGCAGGAGCTATCGCTGCTCGGCAAGGCCACGATGCTGGCGGTGATCCTGCTGGCCTGCGGCCTGGTCGGGCTGGTGTTGCTCTATCTGCTCAAGTCCGCGCTCGGCATCGACATCCTGCCGGATTATCACGTGGGACTTTGGGACTGGTTCAAGGGTCTGTTCGAGTAGCACGGATTCGCACGACCCTGGCAGGGAGGCTTGCCTACCGGGAGACCTCCTATGCCCCACCTGAATCGCCGCCAGACCCTCGGCCTGCTCGCCGCCAGTGCTGCCCTGCCCTTGCTGGGCAGCTATCCGCTCCGCGTCCTCGCGGCGAACACCGAGTATCTCGCCCTGGTCGAGAAGGAAGCGCCTGGCGTCGGCTTCTACCGCCTTACCGACGGCGAGCGCGTCGGCAGCCTGGAGCTGCCTGCGCAACCCCACGAGATCGTCGCCGATCGCCAAGGGCGCTATGCCTATGTCGGCCAGTACGGAGTCAAGAGCTGGCAGGCGCCTGGCGAAGGGGGGCATCAGGTCAGCGTGATCGATCTCGCCGAACGCCGCCTGGTGAGATCCATCGAGCTGTCGCCCTATCACCGCCTGCACGGCATGCGCCTGGATGACCAGGGTCGCCTCTATGTGCTCAGCGAGACCGATTCGCTGCTCATCCGCTTCGACCAGCCCGCGACTGCCGAGTACCCCAGCCAGATCGTCCCGGTGGGCGGCACCCGCAGCCACTACTTCGTACTGACCCGTGACGGGCGCCGTGCCTATGTCGCCGATACCCTGAGCGGCCTGGTGATCCTGGTGGATACCCACAATCCCGCCGTCCTGCCGGTGAAAAGACTGCTTGGCCAGGCGCCAGAAGGCTGCTGCCTGAGTCCGGACGAGCGCGTCTTCTATGTGCTGGATCGCTTCGCCGGCATCCTCCATGCGCTGGACGCCCGCGACCTCGCCCCCATCAGCCAGGCCAGGTTGCGCGGAGAAGCCGTACGCGTAGTCGCCCTGCCGGATGGTCGGCTGCTGGTCTCCAACCTGGCGGACAAGAGTCTGTCACTGCTCAGGCCCGACACCCTGGCCGAAGTGGCCTATCTGCCCATGGGCAGTGCCGTACCGGGGCTCAACCTCGCCCCCGACGGCGAGCGCCTGTTCGCGGCACTGGAAGACAACCAGCTGGCGGTGGTCGATCTGCGTAACTGGCGCGAGGTCCGGCGCTTCGCCACAGGTAAGGCGCCCGACACCGCCGTGGCCTTCCGCAGCTGAGCCCAAAAGCGCGCGCCAGTCGTCTTTGTGCAGACCTGGCGAGCGGTCGCACGAGAATCATCCTCATTTAACAAACCGAATCATTGTGATACAAAGTGCCGATTGCGAAGGGCGTTCGCTCTTTCTCTTCTCAGGCGGTGATCCACTCCATGCTCGTCCCTTTCCTGATCATGCTCCGCGAAGGTATCGAGGCGGCGCTCATCGTTGGCATCATCGCCAGCTATCTGCAACGCACCGGGCGCGGCCACTGGATGCCGGCGGTGTGGATCGGCGTGATGCTGGCGGCAGCCCTTTCGCTCTTCGTCGGCGCCGGCCTGCAGCTGGCCAGCGCCGAGTTTCCACAGCGCCAGCAGGAGCTGTTCGAAGCGGTGGTCGGTCTGGCCGCGACCGCCATTCTGACCTCCATGGTGTTCTGGATGCGCAAGGCAGCGCGTTCCATCAAGAGCGAACTGCACGAATCCCTGGAGAACGCCCTGTCCGCCTCGCGTAACCAGGTCTATGCCCTGATTGGCATGGTGTTCCTGGCAGTCGCCCGTGAAGGGCTGGAAACCGTGTTCTTCCTGCTGGCCATCTTCCAGCAGAGCGCCGGTCCGGGTGCCCCGCTGGGTGCCCTGCTGGGGCTGATCATCGCCATCGCGGTGGGTTATGGCCTCTACACCGGCGGCGTGCGACTGAACCTGGGCAAGTTCTTCCGTTTCACCGGGCTGTTCATCCTGTTCGTCGCGGCCGGCCTGTTCACCAACTCGATCAAGGCGCTGCATGAAGCCGGCTTGTGGAATTCGCTGCAGCAGGTGCTGTTCGACTGGAGCCACGTGCTGCCCGCCGACGGCCCGGTTGGCACGGTGCTGGCCGGCATGTTCGGTTACCAGGACACCCCGACCGTGAGTACCCTCGGCGCCTACCTGCTGTTCCTCGCCGTCACCCTGCCGCTGTTCTTCCGCACTCCGGCACCGTCGCGCCCGGCCGCGTCGAATCCTTCCACCGCTTCGCTGGAGCGCCAGCCGTGAACGCACCGAACGCCAACCTGCCGAAGAAAACCTCGCCGGCACTGCGCCTGGCCCTGTTCGGCTCCGCGAGCCTACTGATCGTGGCGGCCGCGGCCTTCTACTACGCCTCGCGCTCGGCGGGCGAGCGTCACGCCGCCGTGGCCGACGGCGAAATCAAGGTCGACATCCTGGCCAATCGCTGCGAACCTAATGCCCTCGAAGTGCCCGCGGGACCGGCCCGCTTCCGCATCGTCAACCGCTCGGACCGCGCGGTTGAGTGGGAGATTCTCGACGGCGTCCTGGTGGTCGAGGAGCGCGAGAACATCGCCCCCGGCCTCAGCCAGGTAATCAACGCCACCCTGGCCCCCGGCGACTACGCCATCACCTGTGGCTTGCTGAGCAATCCACGGGGGACGTTGAAGGTACTCCCCACCGCCGCCTCGGAAGCCGCCAGCAAGGCCGGCCCGACCCTGACCCAATTCATCGGGCCGCTGTCGGAATACCGCGTCTACCTGAATCAGCAGAGCCGCCTGCTGTTGCAGGGCATCAGCGCCCTGCAGCAAGCCCTGGCCACCGGCGACCTGAACCAGGCACGTACCGCCTACGCCGCCGCCCGCCTGCCGTACCAGCGCCTGGCCGCCACCGCCCAGCGCTTCGCCGAGCTGGACAATCGCCTCAACGCCCGCGCCGACTACTACGAAAAGCGCGAGCAGGATCCCGCCTTCGGTGGCTTCCACCGCCTCGAACAAGGGTTGTTCGCCGCCAACAGCACGGCCGGGCTGGAGCCCGTCGCCGCGCGCCTGCAGCAGGACGCCGTCGCGCTGCGCGACGCCCTGCTCGGCCAGTCACTGCCGCCGGAGCAACTCAGCGGCAACGCTGCGCGCCTGCTGCACAATCTGGCCACCACGCGCATTTCCGGTGAGGAAGAGCGCTACAGCCAGCTCGTGCTGCCCGGCTTCGCCGCGAACCTGGACGGCACTCGCAAGATCATCGACCTGCTGCGGCCGCTGTTGAGCAAAGGCCACCAGGACCTGCAGCAGCGACTCGACAGCCAGGTCCAGGCCTTCGCCACGGCCCTGGGCGATCAGCGGCGTCCCTATGCCAGCCTCTCCAGCGAAGAACGCAACCGTATCGCCGCAGCGGCCCAGGCCCTGGCCGATACCCTCGACCAGGTAGCCCCTGCCCTCGGCCTCGCCGCGACCAAGACCTCGTCATGAAGAAACCTTCCGATCAGCCCAATATCGACCGTCGCCGGCTGCTGGGCGGCCTCGGCGCCACCGGCCTGGCCCTGGCCGGCGCCGGACTCTGCCCGATGCATGCCCAGGCCGCCAGCACCGCCGAGGTGACCCGTGCCCCCGGTAGTGCCAACACCCATCAGCGTCAGGAGTTCTTTGGCCGGCACCAGAGCGGCATCGTCACTCCGCGCCCGGCGGCCGGCATGGTCGTGGCCTTCGATGTCCTGGCCAGCGATCGCGAAGACCTGGAGCGGCTGCTGCGTACCCTCGACGAGCGCATTCGCTTCCTCATGCAGGGCGGTCCCGTGCCCGAGGTGAACCCCAGGCTACCGCCACTGGATTCCGGCATCCTCGGCCCCGTGGTGACGCCCGACAACCTCACCATCACCGTCTCGGTGGGCGAATCCCTGTTCGACGACCGCTTCGGCCTGGCGGCGGCCAGGCCCAAGCACCTGCAGCGCATGACGGGTTTTCCCAACGATGCCCTGGAAGCGGACTGCTGCCATGGCGATCTCTGCCTGCAGTTCTGTGCCAATACCCCCGACACCAACATCCACGCCCTGCGCGACATCGTGAAGAACCTGCCCGACCTGCTGGCGATCCGCTGGAAGCAGGAAGGCAGCGTGCCCGTGCAGGACCCGGTACCCGGCAAGCCCGTGGAGAGCGCACGCAATTTCCTCGGCTTCCGCGATGGCTCGGCCAACCCCGACTCCACCGACCAGCGGGCCATGGACCATATCGTCTGGGTCCAGCCTGGCAACGGCGAGCCCGCCTGGGCCGCCCAGGGCAGCTACCAGGCGGTACGCATCATCCGCAACTTCGTCGAGCGCTGGGATCGCACGCCGCTGCAGGAGCAGGAAGCCATCTTCGGTCGGCGCAAGGCCAGTGGCGCGCCCATGTCGGGCGGTCACGAAACCGACGTACCGGATTACGCCAGCGATCCCAAGGGCCAGGTCACGCCGCTGGACGCCCACATCCGCCTGGCCAACCCACGCACCCCGGAGAGCCAGCGCAATCTCATCCTGCGCCGGCCCTTCAACTACTCCAACGGCGTGCGCAGGAACGGCCAGCTCGACATGGGCCTGCTGTTCATCGCCTACCAGGCCGATCTCGAGCAGGGCTTCATCGCCGTGCAGAAGCGCCTGGATGGCGAGCCGCTGGAGGAATACATCAAGCCCATCGGCGGCGGTTACTTCTTCGTCCTGCCGGGCATCACCGATCCAAAGGATTACCTCGGCCGCAGCCTCTTGGCCGCTGCGCAGTCTTGAACCCTCGACAGGAGAAGTCGAATGAAACGCTCGTTCCTCGCCGTTGCCCTCGGTCTGGCGCTCAGCGCGCCGGTGTTCGCCGCCAATTCGCCACTGGACCTGGTCGGCCCCATCTCCGACTACAAGATCTACGTCACCGACAACCTGGCCAAGCTCACCGAGCAGACCGAGGCCTTCACCGCGGCGGTCAAGCGCGGCGACCTGGCCACAGCGCGTAAGCTCTATGCCCCGACCCGGGTGTCCTACGAGCAGGTGGAGCCCATCGCCGAACTCTTCAGCGACCTGGACGCCGCCATCGACTCACGGGAAGACGATCATGAGCAGGGGGTGAAATCCGAGGACTTCACCGGCTTCCACCGCCTGGAATACGCCCTCTTCACCCAGAACACCACCGAAGGCCAGGGCCCCATCGCCGACAAGCTGCTGAGCGACGTCAAGGACCTGCAAAGCCGGGTCGACGGTCTGACCTTCCCGCCGGAGAAGGTGGTGGGCGGTGCTGCGGCCCTGATGGAAGAAGTCGCGGCCACCAAGGTATCGGGCGAAGAAGAGCGCTATAGCCACACCGACCTCTATGACTTCCAGGCCAACGTCGATGGTGCCAAGAAGATCGTCGACCTGTTCCGCCCACAAATCGGGAAGCAGGACAAGGCGTTCGTCGCCAAGGTCGACAAGAACTTCGCCACCGTCGACAAGATCCTGGCCAAGTACAAGACCAAGGATGGCGGCTTCGAGACCTACGACAAGGTCAGCGAGCGTGATCGCAAGGCTCTGGTCGGCCCGGTCAATACCCTGGCCGAGGATCTGTCCACCCTGCGTGGCAAGCTGGGCCTGAATTAGGTACCCCATGGGCGGTGTCCGGCACCGCCCCTCCCCACCGCTTATCGCCAGAATAGATTTATATATAAAGAAACATCGCTTTTAAGCATATAGCCCTGCTGCTATCGTTCACGGCCTAGAAAAGTCGCTAGCGCCCTCCTTGTGAGGTGCCGAAGACTTCGATCACGCGCAGCCGTGCGCGCCGCCTGACAGCAGGATGACCATGTACGTTTACGATCAGTACGATCAGCGGATCGTCGAAGAACGTGTCGCTCAGTTTCGCGACCAGACCCGCCGCTTCCTGGCCGGAGAGCTGGGTGGCGAGGAATACCGCCCGCTGCGCCTGCAGAACGGCCTCTACATCCAGCGCTATGCGCCCATGCTGCGTGTCGCCGTGCCCTATGGTCTGCTGAACACCACCCAGGTGCGCAAGCTGGCGCAGATCGCCCGCGACTACGACAAGGGCTACGCCCACATCAGTACCCGCCAGAACTTCCAGTTCAACTGGCCGGAGCTGGAAGACGTGCCCGAGATCCTCGCCGAGCTGGCCAGCGTGCAGATGCACGCCATCCAGACCAGCGGCAACTGCATCCGCAACACCACCACCGACCAGTTCGCCGGCGTCGCCCATGACGAACTGATCGATCCGCGCCCCTGGTGCGAGATCATTCGCCAGTGGTCGACCTTCCACCCCGAATTCGCCTTCCTGCCGCGCAAGTTCAAGATCGCCGTCAACGGCGCCGCCCTGGATCGCGCTGCCATCGAGGTGCACGACATCGGCCTGGAAGCGGTGCGCAACGAGGCCGGCGAGCTGGGCTTCCGCGTGCTGGTCGGCGGCGGTCAGGGCCGTACCCCGCATACCGGTGAATTCATCCGTGAATTCCTGCCCTGGCAGCACCTGCTCAGCTACCTGGAAGCCACCCTGCGGGTCTACAACCGCTACGGTCGCCGCGACAACAAGTTCAAGGCGCGCATCAAGATCCTGGTCAAGGCCCTGGGTGCCGAGGTCTTCGCCGAGAAGGTAGAAGCCGAATGGGCCCACCTCAAGGACGGCCCCATCACCCTGACCGAGGCCGAGGTAGCGCGGGTTTCCGCTTTCTTCGTCGATCCGCCCTATGCCGAGCTGCAGGACCTGGACGAGGCCCTCGCCCGCCTGGACGCCGAGCATCCCGGCTTCGCCCGCTGGCGCCAGCGCAATACCTTCCGCCACAAGCGTCCGGGCTATGTTGCCGTGACCCTGTCGCTCAAGCCCACCGGCGTAGCCCCGGGTGACGTCACCGACCGCCAGTTGGACGCCATGGCCGACCTGGCCGATCGCTACAGCTTCGGCGAGCTACGCACCTCGCACCAGCAGAACGTCATCTTCGCCGACGTCCGCCAGGACCAGTTGCTGGAACTCTGGCACGAGCTGCGCGAACACGGCTTCGCCACGCCCAACATCGGCCTGCTGACCGACATGATCTGCTGCCCGGGCGGTGACTTCTGCTCCCTGGCCAACGCCAAGTCGATCCCCATCGCCGAAGCCATCCAGCGCCGTTTCGACGACCTGGACTACCTGTTCGACATCGGCGAGCTGGACCTGAACATATCCGGCTGCATGAACGCCTGCGGCCACCACCATGTCGGCCACATCGGCATCCTCGGCGTGGACAAGAAGGGCGAGGAGTTCTACCAGGTTTCCCTCGGCGGCGACGCCGGCCGTGATGCCACCCTGGCCAAGATCCTCGGTCCCTCCTTCGCCCAGGACCAGATGCCCGAGGTGATCGGCAAGCTGATCAACGTCTACGTCGAGCAACGCACCGAAGACGAGCGCTTCATCGACACCTACCGTCGTATCGGTATCGACCCCTTCAAGGAGCGCGTCTATGCAAAGAATCATTAAGGGCGATCAGCTGGTCACCGACAACTGGCACCTGCTGCCCAAGGACGTCGCCCTGGCAGACGTCCCCAACAGCGACGACGTGATCATCCCGGCCGCGCTGTGGCTGGAGCACGGCCATGCCCTTACCTGCCGCGATGGCAAGCTGGGCATCTGGCTGGACAGCGACGAAGAGCCCGAGAGCATCGCCGGCGACCTGGAGCATTTTGCGCTGATCGCCATCAACTTCCCCGCCTTCGTCGATGGCCGTGGCTATTCCTATGCCCGCCTGCTGCGCGAGCGCTTCGGCTGGACCGGCGAGCTGCGCGCCATTGGCGATGTGCTGCAGGATCAGCTGTTCTTCCTCAAGCGTTGCGGCTTCGACGCCTATGTAATCCGCGCCGACCGCGATCCGGAAGCGGCACTCAAGGGTCTGCGCGACTTCAGCGAGACCTATCAAGCCGCGGTCGACGAGCCCCAGCCACTGTTCCGCCGTCGCCAGGCCTGATCGGCCCTCGATCAGACAAAAGAAAACCCGCCGCGGCGGGTTTTCTTTTGCTTGCTCGGCGCTAACCCAGGTTGACCACCACACGCCCCACCATTTTTCCGGCCAGGATCTGGCTGATGGTATCGGGAAGCTCCTGCAGGCCGATCTCCCGGGTCAGGCTGTCCAGGTCGTCCAGTTTCCACTGCACCGATAGCTTGTCCCAGAGGGCAGCCTTGGCCATCAGCGGCAACTCGACGGAATCGACGCCCAGCAGATTCACCCCGCGCAGGATGAAGGGAAAGATTCCGGCTTCGAATTTGGTGCCGGCGGTCATCCCGCAGCAGGCCACGCTACCGCCGTATTCCAGCGACTTGATGACGTTGAACAGGATGTCGCCACCGACCGTATCCACCGCGCCCGCCCACTGCTGATCCAGCAACGGCTTGCCGACGCCATCGGCCAGGGTCGCCCGGTCGAGGATCTGCCGGGCGCCGAGGCGATGCAGCCACTCGGCGCGTTCCAGCTTCGCCGTGGACGCCGCCACGTGATAGCCGAGCCTGGCCAACAACTTGACCGCCAGGCTGCCCACGCCACCGCTGGCGCCGGTGACCAGCACCGTGCCCGCCTCGGGGGTCAGCCCCATCTGTTCGAGCTTCTCGACGCACAGCGCCGCGGTCAGGCCAGCGGTGCCCAGCACCATGGCCTCGCGCAGGCTCAGGTTGTCCGGGCGGCGAATCACCCAGGCGGCTGGCACACGGATGTACTGGCCGAAGCCACCGGCAGTGTTCATGCCGAGGTCGTAGCCGGTGACGATGACCTCGTCCCCCACGGCGAATTCAGCCGCGCTGGAAGCCTCCACCACGCCAGCCGCATCGATGCCGGGGGTATGGGGATAGCGCCGGGTCACGCCGCGGTTGCCGATGGCCGACAGCGCGTCCTTGTAATTGAGTGAGGAGTAACGCACCCGGACCAGCACCTCACCCGCAGGCAGGTCGTCCAGGGTGCGGCTCACCACCTCCTGACGGAAGGCACCGTGGGGCCCTTCGGTCACCCAGAGTGCCTGGAAATCGCTCATCGCTGTTCCTCCCTCGAAATCTTGTTATGGGGTCGGCAAGCCTTGTGTAGCTCAGCGCCAGCGGGTCGACTCGGAGAGCCGCTCCCACCAGGTAGTCACCAGCCGATCCACGCCGAGGCTGGCCGCCATGCCCAGGCGTTCGGGCAGCGACTTCTTCTCGACGAAGCGTACGGCAAAGACATCCACGACCTGCGCGCGTTCGGCCAGGTACTCGTCACTGGTGCGCAGTTCGTCCACCAATTGCTTGCCCAGGGCGGCCTGGCCCAGCCAGACCTCGCCCGTGGCGACCTCTTCGATGTTGAGCTGCGGCCGGTAGTGAGCGACGAAGTTCTTGAACAGTTCGTGGGTGGTTTCCAGGTCGTCCTGGAATTTCTCCTTGCCCTTTTCGTCGTTCTCGCCGAACACCGTGACGGTGCGCTTGTATTCGCCGGCGGTGAAGACTTCGAAGTCCACGTCATGCTTCTTCAGCAGGCGATGGACGTTGGGCAACTGGGCGACCACGCCGATGGAGCCGAGGATGGCGAAGGGCGCGCTGAGGATGCGGTCGCCGATGCAGGCCATCATGTAGCCACCACTGGCCGCCACCTTGTCGACGCAGATGGTCAAAGGCACGCCGGCCTGGCGGATACGTGCCAGTTGCGAGGCGGCCAGGCCGTAGCTGTGCACCAGTCCGCCACCGCTCTCCAGCCGCACCACCACCTCGTCCTTGGGTGTAGCCAGGGTAAGGATGGCGGTGATCTCGTTGCGCAGGTGCTCGTTGGCCGTGGCCTTGATGTCGCCGTGAAAGTCCAGCACATAGACCCGCGATTTGCCGGTTTCGCTCTTGCGCTTGCTCTTCTCGGCCTTGGTTTCGCGCTTGCGCAGCGCCTTGAAGGCCTCCTTGCCCAGCACGCTCTGCTGCAATCTCAGGCGCAGGTCGCGATAGACGTCGTTGAGCTTCTGGACCTGCAGCTGTCCGCCCGCTCCACGGCGATTACGTCCGCGAATGGCCGCGGTGAAGAGCAGCACGGCGAGGATCGCCACCACCAGGGTGACGGTTTTGGCCAGGAAACTGGCATAGTCGGCAAGAAACTCCACGGACTCTCCTAGAATGGCGGCAGCAATGCCCTGCCCAGCATACCGAGTCGCCAGGCCGATAGAAACTCGGCAGCCACCGGCCGGCCATCCGGTCAGGGCAATGGCTTCGTCGGGCTGGTTCGAGGCCTGCCTCCCTGGCATTCAAACAAGCGTATGAATATTCGTTGACAGGGCACCTGTCGCCCCCTACCCTCGGTCGAGTATCCCAGCCAGGGCCACCACGGACCTGGCCTCATCGAAGAAGACCACAAGGACCCTCGCCATGAGCGCAGCCGATGCCATCGCTACCCTGAAGAGCAAATTCGACCCCTCCGCCGCGGCCGGCCTGGATCTCACCTATCAGTTCGACGTCGAGGGCGGTGACAACTACTACGTGGTCATCAAGGACGGCACCTGCGACGTCCAACAGGGCGACGCTGCCGATCCGGATTGCACCCTGATCATGGACCAGGCCACCCTGGCTGGCATCGTCAGCGGCGAGACCGACGGCATGCAGGCCTTCATGTCCGGCAAGCTGCGCGTCGAAGGCAACATGATGCTGAGCATGAAGCTGGGCGAACTCTTTCCCAACTAAACGCCAGTCATGAAAAAAGCCGGGCAATCGCCCGGCTTATTTCATGCTCTTTTTAAGACCCTGAATCAAGTGTAAATCGAACCAGCTATTGCCGCCCTCAGAGGGTGGTTTGAGCTATAACTGACCCATTGAAGCAATTCGCGCCGCCAACAGCCACCCGCCAACTCAGCCCCTAAAAACTATTGCGTCATTTAGGGCAGACTCGACCGCACGAATGTCTGACTCTTCATTACTGCTAAGAGCGGTAGTTTCTCCAGATGAAGTAGTTAGGATTAGCTTGTACTCGCATACTGGGCTTAATAGCGCGATACATTTTAATACCGAGAACAAGCAAGCCCACACCTATCGTAGCCATCAGCCAATGAGACTTTAGATCGCCAACCCCAATAAAGAAGAGTGCAAGACCAACGAAAAACACAATCACAGCGTTGGATTTTGATGGAGTTTTATCGGCTGAACCAACCTTTACGGAGCTGACCGAGGCCATTGCATAGGTTTTCTGATTCACAATGAATCGCGTATTCGTAACCTTAATACTGCTTGACGTATAAAAGGTTTTTCCAAACTGACTTCGCTTTCCATGCTGTCCTTACCTGATAGCAAAGGAACAAAACTATCATCTACACCACGCGATTCAAAACCCAACAAAGGGGCTGAGCCTGACGAAAGGGCATAACGTCAGGCTGAGCGCGTTTCGTTGCAGCTGTACCCAGGACTAGACATGCAGTCAGGGCCGCCGGGGCGGTGCGGGCGGCGCGAGATTGCCATCCCAGCCACCGCCGAGCGCCGCGATCAGTTGCACGCTGGCACTGAGGCGACTGCCTAGCAGGGTCAGGTTGGTGCGCTCGTTGCTCAGGGCGGTAGTTTGCAAGGTGACCACGTCGAGATAACCGATCAACCCGGCACGGTACTGATTCTCCGCCAATTGCAGGGCCCGCCGGGCGGCATCCAGAGCCTCCTGGCGCACCCCGGCCTCGTCCTCGTAGGTGCGCAACTGCACCAGGTAGTCCTCCACCTCGCGGAAACCGTCGAGTACGGTCTGGCGATAGCCGGCGACGCTGGCGTCGTAACTGGCCTCGGCCGACTCCACCTGAGCCCGGCGCAGGCCACCATCGAACAACGCCAGGGCAAAGGACGGCCCGATCGACCAGAAGCGATTCGGCGTACTGATCAGATTGCCCCACTGGCTGGCGCTGTAGCCACCGCTGGCACTCAGGGTCAGGTCGGGGTAGTAGGCCGCTTCGGCGACGCCGATGGCGGCATTGGCGGCCATGACCTGGCGCTCGGCCTGGGCGATGTCCGGGCGCCGCTCCAGCAGCGTCGAGGGGACGGCGCTCGGGAGTGGCGGCAATTCAGGAATGGTCTTGACCGCGGCCAGCTGGAAATTGGCCGGGACTTCGCCGACCAGCACCGCGATGGCGTTTTCCAGCTGGGCACGCTGATACCTGAGGTCGATGGCGTCGGCCTGGGTGCTCTTCAGCTGGGTGGTCGCCTGGGCCACATCCGCCGGCGTGACGATACCGGCACGGTACTGGTTCTGGGTCAGGCGCAGGGAACGCTCGTAGGCGGCCACGGTGGCGTCGAGCAGTCGCTGCTGGGCATCCAGCACCCGTAACTGCAGGTAGCTGGTCGCCAGTTGCGTCTGCAGACTCAGGCGGGTGGCCGCCAGCTCCGCGGCGCTGGCCTGGGCGGAGGCCCGATCCGCCTCCACCTGGCGCCTTACACGACCCCAGAGATCCAGCTCCCAGCTTACGCCCAGGCTAGCATCGTAGGCGTTGCTGATGGTGCTGGTGCCACCGCTGCTGAAGGTGCTGCTGGTGCCATTGGAGTTGCGGATGACGGTGTTGCTGCCCGAACCACCCCCGCGTCCGGAGCGGGTGGCGCCCAGGCTGCTGGACAGGGTCGGGAACAACGAGGCTCGCGCCTGGCTGACCAGGGCCAGGGATTGCCGATAGGTCGCCTCGGCCTGGGCCAGGCTCTGGTTGCGCTGGTTCAGCTGGACCATCAGGCGATCCAGGGTCGGATCATCATAGCGGCGCCACCAGTCGCCACGGACCTCCAGATCCTTGGGCGCCGCCGCCTGCCAGCCTTCGGCGTGGCGATAGGCGACCGGCACCGCGGTGGCGGGCCGCTGGTAGTCCGGGCCCAGGGTACAGCCGGCCAGCAGCAGAGCCAGGGTCAGCGTCGGCAGGCGCAGGATTGGGGTCATAGCGGCGTATCCAGGGCAGCGTCGGTACGGATGCCGCGCCAGCGATTGACGCGCCGGCGCAGGCGTTCGAAATAGAGGTAGACCACCGGGGTGGTGTACAGGGTGAGAATCTGGCTAAGCACCAGGCCGCCAACGATCACCAGGCCCAACGGCTGGCGCATCTCGGCGCCCTCGGTATTGCCGATCAGCAGCGGGACGGCGCCGAGTATGGCCGCCATGGTGGTCATCAGGATCGGCCTCAGCCGCAGCAGGCAGGCCTGGCGGATACCCTCTTCCGGCGACAGGCCCTGCTGGCGTTCCAGCTGCAGCGCCAGGTCCACCATCATGATGGCGTTCTTCTTGACCACGCCGATCAGCAGGAACAGGCCGAGCATGGAGATCAGGCTGAACTGACCACCCGTGAGCTGGATGGCGAGCAAGGCCCCTACCCCGGCCGACGGCAGCGTCGAGAGGATGGTCAGCGGGTGGACGTAGCTCTCGTAGAGCACGCCGAGCACGATGTAGACCAGCACCAGGGCGCCCAGGATCATCAGCGGCTGCCCGGAGACGGTACTGGCGAAGATGTTGGCAGAGCCGCCCAGGCGGCCCTGGACGTCGCTGGGCATGCCGATGGCCGCGACGGCGCGCTGTACCGCGCGGGTCGCCTGTTCCAGGCTGACGTCCGGCGCCAGGTCGAAGTTGATGCTCTCCGAGGCGAACTGGCCATCGTGGGTGACCCGGTCCTCGGCGAGGCTGTTGGTGTAGTAGGCGAAGGCCGACAGCGGCACCTGGGCGCCGCTGCCGGTGATGACGCGGACCTGCTCGAGGACGGTCGGGTCCTGGGCGTAGCGTGGATTGATCTCCATCACCACCTTGTACTGGTTGAGCGGCTCGTAGATGGTGGAGATCTGCCGCTGGGCAAAGGAGTTGTTGAGCACCGCGGCGACGGTCTCCATGTCCACGCCGAGACGCTTGGCCTTTTCCCGGTCGATCTGCAGGGTGATCTGCTGGGTGCTGCCTTCACGGCCGTCCACCGCGGTCAGCTCCGGCAGCGCCTTGAGGGCGGCCAGGACCTTGGGTTGCCAGGCTTCCAGCAGGTCGACATCACCGGACAGCAGGTTGTACTCGTAGGACGAGGTGCTCTGCTGGCGCCCACCGAATCTGAGGTCCTGGTCGGCCATGAGGAACAGCCGAGCGCCGGGTACCTGAGGCGCATTGGCGCGGATGCGCTCGATCACCTTCTGGGCATCCAGCTTACGTTCGGCGATGGGCTTGAGCCGGATCAGCATCACGGCATTGTTCACCCCGCTGCCGGCGCCGGAGCTGCCGACGAAACCGGAGGCGCTGGCCACCGCCGGGTCGGCCAGCAGCGCCTTGCGCAGGATCTCTATCTTCGGCTGCATGACCTGGAACGACAGGGCGTTGTCACCGCGGATGAAGCCGATCAATTGGCCGGTGTCCTGCTGCGGCATGAAGGTCTTGGGCACCACCACGTAGAGCGCCACGTTCAGCACGATGGTGGCGATCAGGCTCAGCAAGGTCAGGCGCCGATGGCGCAGGGCCCAGCCGAGGCTGCGGTCGTAACCCGCCACCAGGCGGCGATGGGCGCGCTCGCTGAAGCGCTGCAGGCGGCTTTCGGTGGCGGGATCGTGGGGCCTGAGCCAGCGCGCGCAGAGCATGGGCGTGAGGGTCAGGGACACCACCAGCGATACCAGGATGGCGGCGGCCAGGGTCAGGGAGAATTCGCGGAACAGCTTCTCGACGATGCCGCCGATGAACAGGATGGCGACGAAGACGGCGACCAGGGAGACGTTCATCGACAGCAGGGTGAAACCCACCTCGCGGGTACCCTGGTAGGCCGCCTTGAGCGGCGCCATGCCATTGTCGATATGCCGGGCGATGTTCTCCAGCACCACGATGGCATCGTCCACCACCAGCCCCGCCGCCAGGATCAAGGCCATCAGCGACAGGGTATTGAGCGAGAAGCCGAGGAGGTACATGACGGCGAAGGTACCCACCAGCGAGATGGGCACCGCCAGGGCCGGGATCACCGCGCTGCGCAAGCGCCCGAGGAACAGCCAGACCACGCCGATCACCAGGAACACGGCGATGATCAGGGTGAGCTCGGCCTCGTGCAGGGTGGCCTTGATCACCCCCGATCTGTCCATGGCCACTTCCAGCCGCGCACTGGCCGGGACGATGGCTTCCAGGGCCGGCAGGCGCGCCTTGAGCGCGGCGATGCTCTCGATGATGTTGGCGTTGGCCTGGCGATTGACCACCAGCAGCACGGCGCTCTGGTCATTGAAGAAGCCGGCGTTGTAGCGATCCTCCACGGCATCGCTGACCTTGGCCACGTCGCGCAGGCGCAAGGCCGCCCCGTCCTGGTAGCGGATGATCAGCGGCGCGTAGTCGGCCGCCTTGAACAGCTGGTCGTTGGCCTGGATCTGCCAGTTGTGGTCATCGTTGGCCACCGCGCCCTTGGGCCGGCGCTGGTTGGCACTGTTGATGGCGGTGCGGACATCGTCCAGCGCCAGGCCATAGTGCTCCAGCTGGCGCGGCTCCAGCTCGACGCGCACCGCCGGCAGGGAGCTGCCGCCGATCTGAACCTCGCCCACCCCATTGACCTGGGACAGGCTCTGGGCGAGCACCGTGGAGGCCAGGTCGTAGAGTTCGCCCTTGCTCAAGGTATTGGAGGTCAGCGAGAACACCATGATGGGTGCCTGGGACGGATTGACCTTGCGGTAGCGTGGCATCTGCCGCATGCCGCTGGGCAGCAAATTGCGCGAGGCGTTGATGGCCGCCTGGACCTCGCGGGCAGCGGTGTTGACGTCCTTGTCCAGGTCGAACTGGATGATGATCTGCGTCGAGCCCTGGCTGCTGCGGCTGGTCATGGAGCTGATGCCGGCGATGGTGCCCAGGGAGCGCTCCAGGGGCGTGGCCACGCTGGAGGCCATCACCTGGGGGCTGGCGCCGGACAGGGTCGCCGAGACGGTGATGGTGGGGAAGTCCATCTGCGGCAGCGGCGCCACCGGCAGCAGGCGAAAGGCGATGGCACCGGCGAGCAGCAGCGCCAGGCTCAGCAGCAGCGTGGCCACCGGCCGGGCGATGAAGGGCGCCGAGAGATTCACCTCAAGCCGCCCTGCGCCGGCCCAGGCGCTCACCGAGACTGTCGAAGGCCAGGTAGATCACCGGCGTGGTGAACAGCGTCAGCACCTGGCTCACCAGCAGGCCGCCGACCATCACCAGGCCCAGCGGCTGGCGCAACTCGGCGCCGGCGCCGGTGGCCAGCATCAGCGGCACCGCGCCGAACAGCGCGGCCAGGGTGGTCATCAGGATCGGCCGGAATCTCAGCAACGCCGCCTGGTAGATGGCCTCTTCCGGTTGCAGTCCCTGGTGGCGTTCGGCGTCGAGGGCGAAGTCGATCATCATGATGGCGTTCTTCTTGACGATGCCGATCAGCAGGATGATGCCGATCACCGCGATCAGGCCGAGGTCATTGCCGGTGAGCAGTAGCGCCAGCAGCGCGCCGATGGCCGCCGAGGGCAGTGTCGAGAGGATGGTCAGCGGATGGATGAAGCTCTCGTAGAGCACCCCCAGGACGATGTACATCACCACCACCGCCGCCAGGATCAGCAGCAGGGTACTGGACAGCGAGGCCTGGAAGGCCGCCGCCGCGCCCTGGTAGTGGGTATTGATGCCCAGCGGCAGGCCAATCTCCTGCTTGGCCGCGTCGATGGCCGCCACGGCGGCGCCGAGAGAGACGCCGGTGGCCAGGTTGAAGGACAGGGTCACCGCCGGGAACTGGCTGAGGTGGTTGATCACCAGCCGGGTCGGCCGCTGTTCCATCTTCACCAGGCTGGAGAGACGCACCGGCGCGCGGGCGGTATCGGGGGTGGTTTCCGTCGTGGTCGCGGTGCCGGTCCCACTGCTGCCGCTGGAGCTGGAGCTGCTACCCGCCTTCACCCAGACCTGGCTAAGGGCATCCGGGCCCAGGCTGTCGGCGGCGGCGCTGGCGAGCACCACCCGGTACTGGTTGGCCTGGGTGTAGATGGTCGAGATCTGCCGCTGCCCGAGGGCATCGTAGAGGGCATCGGTGATGGCCGACACCTGGACACCGAGGCGCGCCGCAGCATCGCGGTCGATGGTCAGGTACAGCTGCAAGCCCTTGTTCTGCAGATCGCTGGTGACGTCGGTGAGTTCCGGGCGCTGTTGCAGAGCTTGGATCAGCCGCGGCACCCAGGTGTCGAGCAGGTTGGCATCGGGCGAATCCAGGCTGAGCTGGTACTGGGTCCGACTGACGCGATCCTCGACGCTGAGATCCTGCACCGGCTGCATGTAGAGGGTGATGCCCACCACCTTGGCGACCTCGGGCCGCAGGCGGTCGATCACCTCCTGGGCGGTGACGTCGCGCTCGCTCTGCGGCTTGAGGTTGATCTGCATGCGCCCGCTGTTGAGGGTGACGTTGTCGCCATCGACGCCGATATAGGACGACAGGCTCGCCACCGCCGGGTCCTGCAACACCACCTCGGCCAGCGCCTGCTGCCGTTCGCTCATGCCGCGGAACGAAATGGATTGGGCCGCCTCGGTGATGCCCTGGATGGAACCCGTGTCCTGGACGGGGAAGAAGCCCTTGGGCACCAGCAGGTAGAGCACCGCGGTGAGGGCGAAGGTCGCTACCGCCAGCAGCAGCATCAGCGCCCGGTGCAGCAGCGCCCAGCGCAATGCCCGGCCATAACCGGCGATCAGCCGCTCCAGCCACAGGAGGCGATGCTCGGCCGCCTGTTCCTGCTTGAGCAGCCGTGCGCACATCATCGGCGTGAGTGTCAGCGAGATCACCAGGGAGATGAGGATGGCCACCGCCAGGGTGATGGCGAATTCGCGGAACAGCCGGCCGACCACGTCCTGCATGAACAGCAACGGGATCAGCACGGCGATCAGGGATACGGTCAGGGACACCAGGGTGAAGCCGATCTGCCGGGCGCCCTTGAGGGCGGCTTCCAGCGGGGTGGCGCCCTCCTCCAGATGCCGCGAGATGTTCTCCAGCATGACGATGGCGTCATCGACGACGAAACCGGTGGCGATGGTCAGGGCCATCAGCGACAGGTTGTTCAGCGAGAAGCCGGCCAGGTACATGGCGCCGAAGGTGCCGATCAGCGACAGCGGCACCGTGACCGAGGGAATCAGGGTCGCGCTGAAGCGACGCAGGAAGACGAAGGTGACCATGACCACCAGCCCCACCGCCAACAGCATCTCGTGCTGGACGTCGGTGACCGCGGCGCGGATGGTCTCGGTGCGGTCGCTGAGCACGGCGATGTCGAGACCGGCCGGCAGGCTTTCCCGCAGGCTGGGCAGCAGCGCCTGGATGCGGTCGACGGTCTGGATGACGTTGGCGCCGGGCTGGCGCTGGACGTTGACCAGGATGGCGCCGCTGCGATTGGCCCAGGCGGCCAGGCGATCGTTTTCCGCACCCTGGGCGATGGTAGCGACGTCACCCAGGCGCAGGGCGCCGTTGTCGGCATAGTTGAGGATCAGCTCGCCGTAGGCCTTGGGATCGCGTATCTGGTCGTTGGCGTCCAGGGTGGCCACCCGGGTAGGGCCGTCGAAGCTGCCCTTGGGCTGGTTGGTGTTCTCGCTGGTGACCAGGCTGCGGACGTCGGCCAGGGTCAGGTTGTGGGCCGCGAGCTTGTCGGGATCGACTTGGATGCGCACGGCCGGACGCTGGCCGCCGGCCAGGCTGACCATCCCTACCCCGCTGACCTGGGCCAGCTTCTGTGCCATGCGGGTATCGACCAGGTCGTAGAGGGTGGGCAACGGCAGTGTCCTGGAGCTGATCGCCAGGGTAACGATGGGGGTATCGGCCGGATTGACCTTGTTGTACACCGGCGGGGCCGGCAGGTCGTTGGGCAGCAGGTTGTTGGCCGCGTTGATCGCCGCCTGGACTTCCTGCTCGGCGACCGACAGGTCCAGCTCCAGGTTGAACCTGAGGGTGATGACAGAGGCGCCACCGGAGCTGGTGGAGGCCATCTGCGACAGCCCGGGCATCTGGCCGAACTGGCGCTCCAGCGGCGCGGTGACGGCGCTGGTCATGACGTCGGGACTGGCGCCGGGATAGAGGGTGAGCACGCGGATGGTGGGATAGTCCACCTGCGGCAAGGCAGCCACCGGCAACAGCCGATAGGCCAGCAGGCCGGCGATGAGCAGCGCCACCATCAACAGGGTGGTGGCGACCGGGCGCAGGATGAACGGGCGCGAGATATCCATCGCGCCCGGTCAGCCCTGGGTCTTGCCGGGCTTGCGTACCGCCGGCTTGGCCGGTTCGCTGGGCGGCGCCGAGGCTCCGGTGACGACTTCCACCTCGGTGCCCTCGCGCAGGCGGTCGGTACCTTCGGTCACCACGCGATCGCCAGCGGCCAGGCCTTCGGTGACCACCGTCAGGCTGCCGTCATCCGGGCCGACCTTGAGGGTGCGGACCTGAATCTTGTCGTCGGCTCCCACCACGTAGGCGAAGGTGCCGTTGGAGCCGAACTGGATGGCGGAAGACGGCAGCACCAGCACCTGGTCCAGCACCTGCTCGCGGACCCGAACGGTCACGAACTGGTTGGGGAACAGCGCCTCGTCGCCGTTGGCGAAGCGCGCGCGGAACTTGAGGGTGCCGGTGGTCGTGTCGATCTGGTTGTCGAAACTCTGCAGGGCGCCTTCGGCGACCTTGCGCACCCCGCCACGATCCCAGGCTTCGACCGGTAGCGTCTGGCCGCTGCGCGCTCGCTTGAGCAGCTCGCCAAGCTGGCTTTCCGGCAGGGTGAAGACCACCGAGATCGGCTGGGTCTGGGTGATCACGGCCACCACGGTGCTGTCATTGGCGGACAGCAGGTTGCCGCCGTCGAGTTGGCGCAGACCCACGCGGCCGGTGATGGGCGCCTTGATCTGGGTGAAGGCCAGGTTCAGCTTGGCATCGGCCACCGCCGCCTGGCTGTTCTTGAGGGTGCCGCGATACTGGTTGACCAGGGCTTCCTGGGTATCCAGGGTCTGCTTGGCGATGCTGTCTTCGCGGAACAGCCCCTGGTAGCGCTTGAGGTCCAATTCGGCATTGCGCAGCTGCGCCTGGTTCTGTTGCAGGGTACCCTCGGCCTGCTGCAGCGCCACCTGGTAGGGACGCGGGTCTATGGTCGCCAGCAAATCGCCGGCCTTGACCTTCTGGCCTTCTTCGAAAGCCACCCGCATCAGCTCGCCGGCCACGCGGGTGCGGACGTTCACGGTATTGAGCGCCGTGACCGTACCGATGGACTTGCGCACGATGGGGAAGCTGCGTTGCTCCACCGCCACCACCCGTACCGGTGTCGGGCCGGTCATACCGAAGGGCGACCGCGCGCCCTTGTCCGTGGCAGCTGCCTCCTTCTGCCCATGCTGGTGATACCAGTACCCGCCGGCAGCGGCCAACAGCAGGACGATGAGCAGCAGCCAGGGCAGTCGGCGACGCGAAGAGGTGCGGGGAGAAGAGTCGGACATCGAAGAATTCGTACGCGCAGGAGAAGGCGGAAGATAAGCAGCCGGAGCCGCAGTCACCAGCCCCTTTACCGCGTTTTTACCAAGGGCGAAACGGGCGGAAACAAAGACGTCCACCCGCTTCTCGTGGCCTGCGGCTCGGCAGCGCCGCAGGCAGGCATGGCTTAGCCCAGGACGGCCAGCGCCGCCGCGTAGTTCGGCTCCTGGCCGATTTCCGGGACCAGTTCGCTGTGCAGCACCTTGTCGTGCTCGTCCAGTACCACTACGGCGCGAGCGGCCAGGCCTTGCAGCGGGCCGCTGGCCAGGGCGACGCCGTAGTTCCGCAGGAATTCGGCACCGCGCAGGGTGGAGAGGTTCACCACCTTCTCCAGCCCTTCGGCACCACAGAAACGCTTCTGGGCGAACGGCAGGTCGGCCGAGATGCAGAGCACCAGGGTGTTATCCAGCTTGTCGACTTCGGCGTTGAACTTGCGTACCGAGGTAGCGCAGGTCGGGGTATCGACGCTGGGGAAAATGTTGAGCACCTTGCGCTTGCCGGCCAGGCTGGCCAGGGTCACGTCCTGCAGGTCGCCATTCACCAGGCTGAAGGCGGGTGCCTGTTGGCCGGGCTGCGGCAGGCTGCCCTGCACTTCGACCGGATTGCCGCGCAGATTGACGGTTGCCATGAATTGCTCCTTTTCTCATGAGAGGGGGACAGGGAGTAAACACGTTTTCCGCGGCCGATCAAAGCCTTGCGCGTCCCCGACTCAAAAATCGCGGCGATAGAAGAAATCCAGGGAGTTGGCCAGGCCACTGGCGATCTCCAGATAGAGCCGCCGGGTGAGCTGGTAACGCAGCGCCACCGTGTTGGCCGAATCGAATACCCCGACACCATAACGCAGCGACAACCGGTCGGTAAGATTGCCCGACGCGACGACACTGGTCTTGTCGCCGGAGCCCGCGGTGTCGAGCTGGAAGTTCTGGATACCCAGGCGCTGGGCCAGCTCGCCGGCAGTGCCGGAGCTACCCGCCAGGCCCAGCGCCAGGGCGGCCTGGCCGAGCACGTTGTTGTCGCCTTCGCTGCCGCTGGAGAGCGGCCGTCCCAGCACCAGGTAGGCCAGCGCCTGTTCCTGGCTCATGCTCGGCTCGGAGAACACCTCGATGCGCGGTTGCTGGACGAAACCGGACAGGCGCAGCCCGGCGGTGACGTTCTGCTCCTGCACCACCCGCACCGCCTCGACATCGATGTACGGCTGGGCGATGGGGCCCTGGAAGAACAGCCGGGCCCGTCTCATGGTCAGGCGCTGACCGTAGGCGTTGTAGCGGCCGTTGCGCAGGTTGAGCTCGCCGCGGGTGTCGAGGTTGTCGCCGATGTGGACCTTGCCGACGATCTCGGCGGACAGGCCGAAGGCATCGAAGGTGAGCTTGTCGGAACCGACCAGCACGTCCACGTCCATGGCGATCTGCAAAGGTTGCTGCCTGGCCGGGGCTTCCTGGCCAACGATGACGGCATCGTCCGACACCTTCACCGTAGAGGGTGGCAGCTGCTGTACCCGAATGTGTCCGCGCGGCACCCTGACTTCCCCGGCCAGCGCCAGGCGCCCGTCCTTCATCAGGATCTTGAGATTGGGCGCCACTTCCAGCTGGGCATAGGGCTCCACGTTGACCGGGAGCCTGTCGCCGGTGACCGCGACGTTGACGTCCAGTCCCTGGGCCCAGCCAAGGCTGCCCTGGACCTGGCCTCGCCCCTGGGTGCCACTGCGCCAGCCACCATCGAGAACGGCGCTGTCGCCCTGGATGCGCGCGGTCAGACTCAGATCCTGCAGCCGGGTCGGCACGCTGCCGCCGCCGATGTCGCCACCGCTAAGCTGGATCTGGCCATTGACGCGGGGTTGCAACAAAGTGCCACCCAGCTCGCCCGAACCGTTGATCTTGCCCTCCAGGTGCTCGATGCCGTCGACGAAGGCCTTGCCCAGGGCGAGATTGAGGCCCTGCAACTGGAAACGTCCGGCCAACGCCTGGTTCGGGTCACGCGGGTCCAGGCTGGCCTGGACGTCCAGGCGGCCAAGGTCGGCGCTGGTCAGGCGCACCTGGGTGTCCACCTGCTGGGGCTTCAGGGTGCTGGTCACATCAAGGCTGTCGTAGTTGAAGGTCTGCCACTGGCCAGTGGCGTCCCTTAGCCTCAGGCTGCCACGGCCGGCCTGGAAGCGGACCTCACCATCGAGCCCGGACTTGGGCAGGCGCAGATCGACGTCACCGTCGAGGGTGCCCTGCCAGGCCAGCTCCGACGGCAACAGCGGCTGCAGACTGGCCAAGGGGAAGGCACGCAGGTGCCAGGCCAGGCGGGTATCCGGTAGCAGCTGTTGATCGTCACCGCAGAGACTGGCCGCACCCGATCGCCAGCAATGGTGACCCAGCTCCAGCCGGCCATTGGCCAGGCGCTCGATGCGGGCAGGACTCTGCAGTGTCCAGTTCTGGCCACTGGCGGCGACCGAGCCCCGGGCCAGTTGCCCCTTCCAGTCACCCTTCTCGGACAGGGTACCGGCCGCCGCGAGGGCCAGCGTCAACCGAGGCCCCTGGAGCGAAAGATTCGCCTGTTGCTGGCGACGATCGCCCTGCCCTTGCAACCGCAGCACCCCGAAGTCGCGACCGGCCGCCCGCAGGCCTTGGGCGGTGAGGTCCAGTTGGCCGCGTTGGCGCTCGCCCAGGATGGCGGACACCGCCAGGCTGGCTATCCGGTTGTCGGCGTAGCCGAGTTGACGGCCATCGAGCCGCAACTGCCCTGTGGGCTCCCTGAAGGTACCGGCCAGATCGAGTCGCCCCTGGGCGCTACCGGAGAGATCGGGCCAGAGCTGCGCCAGGCGACGCAGATCCAGTTGCAACTGACCCTGCAGGCGCTGATCGAGAGCGCCCTGTCCTTGGATCCGGTTGTCACCCAGGCGAATATCCAGCTGGGAGACCTGCCACTGCTCGCCGGCGCCCTTGGCCTGGGCGGTGAGGACGGCCGGCTGGTTGCGCAGTCGGCCTTTCAGGTCCAGGTCGGCATCCAGTTGCAGGCGCCCCTCCCTGAAGGTACCGGAGCTACGCAGCGGACCGGCCAGGCTGCCAGGCAACTGGGCAACCCAGAAGGCAGGGTCCAACCGACTGACATCCAGCGCCACCTGCCAGGTGACGCCATCGACAAAACCCAGGTTGACCTTGCCCTGGGCGCGCCCCTGGCCGGCCTGAAGATCCAGGGACGGCAGGTTGAGCTGGGTGGTGTCGCCGCTGAAGGGAGTGGCCAGGGTGAAAGCCCCGGCCGGACCGGTGGCAGTGGCCTTGAGATTGCCCAGGTAGCCGCCATCGCGATAGGTCACCTCGCCTTGCAGCCGCTGCAGGCTTACCGGCGGCTCGGCCATGGGATAGAGGCGCCGCCAGGGGAAGTCGCGCCAGTCGAGGGTGGCATCGGCGGCCAGGCCTTGCTGCCAGTCCAGTTGCCCGGCCAGCACCACCCGCTGCTCGGGCGTGGCCTGCAGGCGCAAGGCCGCGATCCGTGCGCCCTTGGCATCGACGCGGCCATCCAGATTCAACGCTACCGGCCCGCCCTCGCCCGGCAACGTCGCCTGGCCGATCAAGGCATAGCCGGCGGCGAGATCGCCCCTCGCGGTTAGCTTCAGGTCGTCGAGGCGCAGGGTGTCGGGCAGGGTCGCCGCCGCCTTGAAACCGTTCGCCACCAGTTGCAGATCGGCCGGGGCGTTCTCGACCAGGGGCTGGACGCTGCCGGACAATCGTCCCGGCAGGTAGCCACTGCTGTCGGCCGTCAGACGCAGGGTCTTCTGCAGTTCACCCTCGATCTTCAGTGCCAGCGACCAGGCCGCCTGGTCCGGTGCTGGCAGGCCCAGGGTCCCATCCAGCTGCAGGGGCCAGTCGCCATGGGGTTGCAGGTGCCCCTGGGTATCCAGCGTCAGACCATGGGCCACACCGGCCAGGTGCTCGATAGCGACGCCGTCGGCCTGCCAGCGCGCCTGCAGTTGCAGGTCACGAGCCTCTTCGGCGCCGTTGTAGAGCACCTGCCCCAGGCGCACCTCGCCCAACTGCACACCAACGGGCAAGCCCAGCGAAGGCAAGCGGACCGGCTCGCTTTGCGCAGGCGCCGGCTCGGTGCTCGGCGCCTGGTCGATGGCCACCCGCAAGGCGGCCAGGGTATCGATGCACAGTTGTAGGCGGAGCAGGCAGCGTGGGCGCCAGGTGAATTGCGGCTCATCCACCGTCACCCGCGTAGCACCGCCCTGCCAGACCAGCTGTCGTGCCTGCCAATGGCTCCCCAGACGGCCCTGGAAGTCGGTCAGGGTCAGGTTAGGGACCTGGCCCAGTACCGCCCGCCCGATGCCGGCATTGCCCAGCACGAGCGCCAGCAGCAGGACCAGCGCGCCCAAGAGGGCCGCCAGGATTCCAAGAACGACACCAGCGAGCGGCTTCACAGCTCGGGCCCTATGGAAAAATGCAGGCGAATGCCGCCGGGTTCGTCCAGGCCGTGGGCCAGGTCGACGCGGATCGGGCCGACCGGCGAGACCCAGCGCACGCCCACCCCGACACTCGTCTTGAGTTGATAGTTGTTGAGATCGTTGAAGGCGCTGCCCTGGTCGACGAAGGTCGCCAGGCGCCACTTGTCCCGCAGCGGATACTGGTACTCGACGCTACCGGCGATCAGGTAGCGGCCACCGACGTAGTCACCTTCGTCGTTCTCCGGCGACAGCGTCTGGTAGTCATAACCCCGCACGCTCTGGTCGCCGCCGGCGAAGAAGCGCAGCGACGGCGGAATCTTGTTGTAGCCGTTGGTGAGGTTACCACCCAGTTGCAACCGCCCGAGGAAGCGATGGCCGTCGCCCACGGTGATCAGCCCCCGCGCCAGCGCCGTGGCATGCACCATGTTGGCGTCCGACAATAGCCCTTCCTTGGCCGCCGACACACCGAACTGCAGGCGATAGCCACGATTGGGATCGATGCGGTTGTCACTGCGCAGCAGCGAGAAGTCCACCCCCGGCATCACCAGGTTGGAGGTACCGTCGTCGTTGCCCAGGCGATAGTTCTCGTTGCGCCACTTCACCGACAGCACCCGCTCCCAGCCGTTGGGAAACTTGCGATGCCACTCGGGGCCGACGGTGAGCAACTGGCTGAGAGAATCGTCATCGGCGATCTGCTCGTACTGGTAGCCACCGGCGAAGCGGAACTTGTCGTTGATCGGGTCCTGGCCCGGAATGTCGTACCAGGTGGCGACGCTCTGGCGCGGCGCCGACAGCTCGGCCTCGGCGCCCAGGCTGTGCCCCTGCGGGTTGAGCCAGTGGTTCTCCCAGGTGAATCGGAGGCGCGGGCCGACATCGGTGGAGTAGCCCGGACCGAAGCCGAAGGTGCGCGGCTTGCGGGTGCGCAGGGTCACCGTCACCGGGACTTCCGCAGGCCCCTCGGTCCGGGGGTAGGTGTCCAGCCGGGCACCGTCGAAGAAGCCGCTGGCCAGCAGGTTGCTCTGGAAGTCGGCGATCAGCTCGGAATCGTAGGGCGTGCCCTGGGCGAAAGGCACCATGCGCTGGAGCAGATCGGGATCGAAGGGCGCATCCCCCTCGAAGGTCACCTTGCCCAGGACGAAACGCGGCCCGCTATCGAACACCAGGGCGATATCGGCGAAACCGGTGGCCGGATCGATGCGCAGCTGGTGCTGGGTGAAGGTACCGCGGAAGAAGCCGTAGCGCTGCGCCTGGTTCTGGATGAGGCTCTTGGCATCCTCGTACAGCCCCTGGTTCAGCGGCTGGCCCGGCTTGAGACCCGCGGGTATCGGGCGCTGGAAGGTCCGCAGCTGGCGCGCCGGTCCTTCGATGCGAATGTCCACGTTGCGCAGCTTGACCGGCGCGCCGGGCCGTACCTCCACCACCAACCGGGGAGTGTCACCCGGATCGACCCGGGTTTCGATCTGCGCGTGATAGAAGCCGAGTGCCTGCGCCGCCTGCTCGGCCTGCCGCTCCGCGGCGGGACGCAAGCGTTGCAAGGCCGCGGCGTCCCGTCCCTCGACGGAGCCAATATAGGCCTGGATATTGTCGCGCAGCGGATCGTTGGCGGGTTGGACACGAACGCTCACCTCGGCCGGCGCTGCCCAGGCCATCCCGTGCAGGCAACAAACTCCAATCAAGGCACGGCGTAGAGCTGTCGGACTATTCATACAGGGATGCTAACGGGCGTTGCGCTGTCAGACAAACGGATGCGTCCAGGGTTCGCTGCCAGGCCGCTTCGCCAGACCGCCGCGGAATAGGCTAGGATCTCTGTTTTCCCAGGACCGCCAAAATGAAGATAATCTGCTTCAACATCAATGGCTTGAGAGCAAGACCTCATCAGCTTTCTGCCATCATCGAGCGCTACGATCCCGACGTGATCGGCCTGCAGGAAACCAAGGTCTCGGATGATCAGTTTCCCCAGGCGGAAATCGAGGCGCTCGGCTACCACGTCCACTACCACGGCCAGAAGGGTCATTACGGCGTTGCCCTGCTGTCGCGCCTGGCGCCACTGGAACTGCACAAGGGCTTCCCGGGAGATGGCGAGGAATCCCAGAAGAGATTCATCTATGGCGTCTTCGCCGATCGCCAGGGCCAGCCGCTGGTGGTCATGAACGGCTATTTCCCCCAGGGCGAGAACATCGCTCATCCGACAAAGTTCCCTGGAAAGAGGAAGTTCTACGCGGATCTTCAGAATCTACTTGAAGAACGTTTCTCCGCCGACACGCCCTTGCTGTTGATGGGTGACTTCAACATCTCCGCCCAGGACCATGACATCGGCATCGGCGCCGCCAATGCCAAGCGCTGGCTGAGAACGGGCGCCTGCAGCTTCCAGCCCGAAGAACGGGAATGGATGCAACGTCTGCTGGGCTGGGGACTGGTCGACAGCTACCGCCACCTGCATCCCGCGGTCGAGGACCGCTTCAGCTGGTTCCCCTATCGCAGCCGCGGCTTCGAGGACGAGCCCAAGCGCGGGCTGCGCATCGATACGATCCTCGCCTCCCGCGCCCTGCGCGAGCGTATCGCAGCGGCCGGCGTCGACTACGACATCCGTGGCATGGAGAAGCCTTCCGACCACGCTCCGGTATGGCTGGAGTTGCGCTGAACGACTGTAACGTTAGTGTCACGGAGCGGCCCTAAGGTGGCGGCCTCGTCGTAGGTTCGAGGCCCGCCCCATGAACTGCTCCGCCCCGGTATTCCGCCGTACGCTGCTACGGCGAGCGGTGCTGACGCTATTGCTGCTACCCCTGGCACCGTACACCACCTTGGCCGCGGAGAGCGACACGCCGCTGCTGCGACTCCAGGGTTCCAACACCGTGAATGCCCGCCTGGGCCCCCGCCTGGTGGCCGGCCTGCTCGCGGAGCGCGGTTACCAGCAGCCGCAGACCCTGCCCACCGGCGTGATGGATGAATGGCGCCTGGTGGCCCGTGCACCCGACGGCAGCTCCGTCTCCGTGCAGATCGCCGCCCACGGTACCGGCACCGGTTTCACGGCCCTGGCCAACAAGACCACCGATGTCGCCGCCGCCTCGCGCCCCATCACCGATGCCGAGGTGACTACCCTCGCGCCCCTGGGCGACCTGCGTAGCCGGCAGGCCGAGTACGTCATCGCCCTGGATGGCCTGGCGATCATCGTGCACCCGGGCAATCCGCTGCGCGAACTCGACCTGCAGCAGTTGGCGCAGATCTTCGCCGGCGACATCGGCGATTGGCAGCAGTTGGGCGGCCAACCCGGCCCGATCCATCTCTACGCCCGGGATGACCGCTCCGGCACCTACGATACTTTCCGTGAGCTGGTGTTAACTCCCGCTGGTAAGCGATTGAATGCACAGGCGAAACGCTACGAGTCAAACGAAGAACTAGCGGAGCAGGTCACCCACGATCCCGCCGGTATCGGCTTCACCAGCCTGGCGGCCGCCGCCAAGCTGCCCATGCTGGCCCTGCGCGATGGCGAGGGACGCGCCATCCTGCCCAGCGAAGCCAGCATCGCCACCGAGGATTATCCCCTGGCGCGTCGGTTGTTCCTCTATGCACCACCCAACGAACGGTCCGACTGGGTACGCGGCCTGTTGGAGTTCAGCCAGACGCCCGCCGGCCAGAGCATCGTCCAACAGAGTGGTTTCGTCGCCCAGCGCATCGAGCCGCTACGGATCACCAACACCCAGGGCATGCCCAAGGCCTATGCCGACCTGGCCCAGCGGGCCCAGCGCCTCACGGTGAATTTCCGCTTCACCGCGGGCAGCGCCCAGCTCGACAACAAGGCCTTGCGCGATGTCGAGCGACTGGCCGACTTCATGCGGTTACCGGAAAATGCCAGCCGACGCCTGGTGCTGGCAGGCTTCAACGATGCCACCGAAGATCCCGCTCGTGCCGCCCTGCTGGCGCGGCTCAGAGCCCTGGCGGTGGCCACGGCCCTGCGCCACCAGAAGGTCTTCGCCGCCGACCTGCTTTCCCTCGGCGACCAACTGCCGGTAGCCGGACTCTCGCCCAACGGTCGGGTGAAGAATCGCCGGGTCGAGGCCTGGCTCCAATAGCGGTGACGCTCGAGCGCTTCCATAGCCGCTCGACCAGGCCACGGAGACCAGAATCCTGGGGCGTGCCTGATAGCGCAATCCAGAGCGGGCGGTCGCTTCCCAGGCCATGGCCACGACAGTCATCAGCCGAGCGGTCGAGCATCCAGCCGCCTCCGCGCCTACCCGCTACCAACGCGCAGAGTGCTGGCCAAGGACTCTGCGCGTCGGCGGTCGGTGCCAACAGCCATCGCCTCCAACCGGCCTGCTCTCGACAACGTCGTACCGCTGCCGCCATTCTTTTCGAAGACGGTTTCTTCACGCCCGGCGTCTATGCCAGCCATGCATTCGAGCGTAAGCCAGCCGCAGAAACACAGTTAAAGTAATTTCTGATGAATTTCGATAATTCACTTCATAAAACAAAATTAACTAACTGATTATAAAGGCCTATGAAAAACGAAGAGCGATTCAGCGACAGGGTCTCCGCCTACGAGAAAGGTCGTCCGGGCTATCCCTCGACCGTGATCCAGCGGCTGGCAGCGGATCTTGCAACGGATGCCGTGGTGGCGGACGTCGGCGCCGGCACGGGTTTGCTGACCCGGGAGTTCCTGGCGGCGGGCTACACCGTTCACGCCATCGAGCCCAACGCCCCCATGCGCCAGGCCATGGCCGCGAGTCTGGCCCGGCGGGCAGGCTTCCATACCTGGAACGGCACGGCGGAAGACACCGGCCTGGGCGAGCGGAGCGTGGATCTGATCGTCGTGGGCCAGGCCTTCCATTGGTTCGACCGCCAGCGAACCCGACCGGAGTTCGCCCGGATTCTGCGACCGGGGGGCACCCTCGCCTTGATCTGGAACTATCGACTGTCCGATAGCAGCCCCTTCATGGCCGGCTACGAGGAATTGCTGCAGCGCCACGGCACCGATTACCGGCAGGTGGAGCACCGCAATCTGCGCCCGGCGGAACTGGCACGCTTCTTTGGCCCCGAGGGTTGCCAGCTGTGGGTGACGAGCAATGCGCAGTGGCTCGATCGAGAGGGTTTGCAGGCGCGCGTGGAATCATCCTCCTACCTGCCCGCGCCCGGCAGACCAGGCCATGCAGCGCTCGGAGCCGAGGTGAGCCAGTTGTTCGACGCCCACGCCGAACAGGGCCGGGTTCGCTTCGACTACGACACCCTGGTATACAGCGGCCCCCTCACCTGAGTGCAGCCGGCACCGCGTCCAATCCCTGGATCTTCGCCCCGGCGGCGACGCTTCGCTGGGAGAACCAGCCGGTCGCCGTTTCCAGGGCATAGCGTGCCGGCGCCCGGGAGCAATGGCGGGTATCGGTCTGCGGCTGCATCTCCGCGAGGTTGAGGATGACGCCGCTGGCCGTGATGAAGGCCGCGGCCAGGGCACTGGGGGTATCCCTCATCCACAGGCAGCGGATGTCGTCACCGGGAAAGACGAACAACATGCCCTCGTCGGCTCCGAGCGGGGCACGCCCCATCAGCCCGTGCGTACGTTGCGCGGGCGTGGCAGCGACCTCGACCCGCAGTATCTGATCGCCGATGCGCAATTGGAGACGGTCGCCGGCCCCGGCAGGCATCCCGGCCAGAGCGGTCAACAACGCGGCTACCCCGGCTCGCCGGCTGCTGGCCTTGCCCCTGGCATGGACAAAAACCTTCATCGCGTGTGACCTTTGCCAGGCGAAAGCGATCTATCCCACATTGTCAGACAACCTCCCGAAGCCGATGTCCACCGCTACCCCACCCCCCACGCTTTCGTCCGCCCAGGCCACCCGCATCACGCTGGGCACGGTGCTGTTCACCTTCATCGCCTACCTTACCATCGGCATCCCGCTGGCCGTGCTGCCAGGCTACGTGCACGGCGAGCTGGGTTTCAACTCCATCATCGCCGGCCTGGTGATCAGCAGCCAGTATGTCGCCACCCTGCTCTCGCGCTCCCATGCCGGACGCATCATAGATACCGTCGGGGCCAAGCAATCGGTGCTCTACGGCATGCTCGGCTGTGGTCTCAGCGGTCTGCTGATGCTCGCCTCGGTGCTGCTGCAGCACTGGCCCTGGGTCAGCCTCGGCGCGCTACTGCTGGGACGCCTGGTGCTGGGCTGCGCCGAGAGCCTATCGGGTACCGGCGCTATTTCCTGGGCCATCGGCCGGGTAGGTCCGACCAACACCGCCAAGGTGATTTCCTGGAACGGCGTCGCCAGCTACGGGGCCCTGGCCATCGGCGCGCCTCTGGGCGTGGTACTGGTGGATCTGCTGGGACTCTGGATCATGGGCGCCAGCATCATGGCCCTGGCGCTGCTCGGCTACCGCATCGCCAAACCGCGGCCCGCCATCGTCCCGGTACGCGGTACGCGCCTGCCCTTCAGTACCGTGCTCGGCCGGGTGTTGCCGTTCGGGCTCGGCCTGGCCCTGGGAGGCATAGGTTTCGGCACCCTGGCTACCTTCATCACCCTCTACTATGCCAGCCAGGGCTGGAGCGGCGCTGCCCTCTGCCTGTCGGTATTCGGCTGCTTCTTCATCGGCGTGCGGCTGGTGTTCGCCAACGCCATCAATCGCCACGGCGGCTTCCGCGTGGCCATAGTCAGCCTGGCGGTGGAGGCCGTGGGCCTGGCCGTCCTCTGGCTCGCCCCGAGCGTGACGACCGCCTTGGTCGGCGCCGCCCTCACCGGCATCGGCTTCTCCCTGGTGTTCCCGGCACTGGCGGTCGAGGCGGTGCAACGTGTTCCGGCATCCAACCGCGGCGCCGCCCTGGGTGGCTATTCGGTGTTCATCGACCTGTCCTTGGCGGTGACCGGTCCGCTGATCGGCGCCGTGGCCACTCATTTCGGCTACGCCGCCAGCTTCTTCTGCGCCGCCCTGGCCGCCCTCGCCGGCCTGGCGCTCAGCGTCGGCCTTCTTCGCCGCTTCGACGAGTCATCTCGAGAACAGCCATGACCACGACCGCTCCGCCCACCACCGCGTTCGCCGTCACCCTGCGCATCATCTCCATCGTCATCTTCAGCTTTCTGCTGTTCCTCGCCATCGGCCTGCCGCTGGCGATCCTGCCGGGCTACGTGCACGACGACCTCGGCTACGGCTCGGTGATCGCGGGGCTGGCGATCAGCATCCAGTACCTCGCCACCCTCTTCACCCGCCCACTCGCCGGTAAGCTGGCGGATAGCATCGGTGCCAAGCGCGGGGTGATCTACGGCCTGTTCGGCTGCGTCGCCTGTGGCGTCCTGACCCTGCTCGCCACTGCCCTGCAAAGCTTTCCCGCTGCCAGCCTGGGGCTGCTGATCGTCGGCCGGGTGATCCTGGGCATGTCCCAGGCGATGATCGGGACCGGTTGCCTGAGCTGGGGGATGGGCAGCGTTGGCATGCAGCACGTCAGCAAGGTGATCTCCTGGAACGGCATTGCCGCCTATGGCGCCCTGGCCATCGGCGCACCGCTGGGCGTTGCCATGGTCGCGGGACTGGGCCTCTGGAGCCTGGGCGCTGCCATCGCCCTGCTCGGCGCTCTCGGCCTGGCCCTGGCCTGGAACAAGGAGGCGGCGCCGGTCATTCCGGGCGAGCGGCTGCCCTTCCACAAGGTATTCTGGCGGATCAGCCCCTTCGGCCTCTGTCTGCTGCTGAGCTCCATCGGCTTCGGTGCCATCGCGACCTTCGTCACCCTCTACTACGCCAGCAATGGCTGGCCCAATGCCGCCTTCTGCCTGACCGCCTTCGGCGCGGCCTTCATCTGCGCCCGCCTGCTGTTCGCTGGCGCCATCAACAAGATCGGCGGTTTCCGCGTGGCGCTCGCCTGTTTCACGGTGGAAACCCTGGGCCTGTTGCTGCTCTGGCTGGCGGTGACGCCGCAGATGGCGCTGATCGGCGCGGCCATGGCGGGCTTCGGCCTGTCGTTGGTCTATCCGGCCTTGGGCGTGGAAGCCATCGTCAAGGTGCCGCCCACCAACCGCAGTGCCGCCCTGGGCGCCTATTCCCTGTGCCTGGATCTGGCCCTGGGCATCACCGGGCCGCTGGCAGGCGCCATCGCCAATGGCTTCGGCTTCAGCGCCATCTTTCTCTTCGCCGGACTGATGGCGCTGGCCGGCCTCGCCTTGAGCGCCCTGCTCTATCGCCGGGCGCTCAACGAGGCTGCGGTCGCTCAGCCTCAGGCGTAGATATCAGCCCGCGACCAAGGCAGCTCGATCCGGCCGTCGACATGAGGCCGGTTAGCGAGCACCTGATGAATGTTCACCCAGTTCTTGCGGAAGGCATAGGCGCAACCCGACAGGTACAGCCGCCAGATGCGCAGGGCTTCGGCGGGCACCAGGCGCGCCGCCTCGTCGAGATTCGCCTCCAGGGCGGCACTCCAGAAATCCAGGGTACGGGCGTAATGCAGGCGCAGGCTTTCGACATCGACCACCTCCAGTCCCGCGTCGCTCATGTTGGCGATGGCGCGTGACAGATGGGGTAATTCGCCATTGGGAAAGACGTAGCGGTCGATGAACTCCCCGCCGCCATGACCGACTGCGCGCTCATCGGCATGCAGCGCGGTGATGCCATGGTTGAGCACCAGCCCACCGGGACGTACCGCGGCGAACAGCTTGCGGAAGTACAGGGGCAGATTGGCATAGCCGACATGCTCGAACATGCCGACGCTGACCACCTTGTCGTAGCGACCCTCTTCGGGTAAGTCGCGATAGTCCAACAGCTCCAGTGTCACACGATCACTCAAGCCTTCAGCCGCCACCCGCGCCCGGCCCAGTTCGAGCTGCTCGCGAGAGAGGGTGATGCCGTGCACCTCGACGCCATGCTCACGAGCAGCATGGCGCGCCAGCCCACCCCACCCACAGCCCACATCCAGCAACCGCTCGCCGGGCTGCAGCCGCAGCTTACGGCAGAGAAGCTCCAGCTTGTCGCGCTGGGCAGTGGCCAGGTCCTCGGTCCCGGTCTTGAAATAGGCGCAGGAATACACCAGCTCGGGGTCCAGCCACAGGCGATAGAAGTCGTTCGACAGGTCGTAATGATAGGCAATGGCCGAGGCGTCGGTGGCCTTGTCATGAGCTTGATGGAGGCCATCCGGCGCCTGCTCGAGCCCGACCAGCGCCTGGCTCAGCTGATCACCGATCTCGATGGCATCGCTCATGTTCCCTTCCAGATCAATCCGTGACTCCACGAAGGCCTGGCCCAGGGCATCCAGGTTTAGCTGACGGGGATCGGCCAGGAACTGGGGATCCTTGACGACCAGGGTCACCCGTGGCGTGGCGCCCAGATCGATCTCCGGCCCCTGGTCGATGCGGATGCGTAAGGGAATATTCAATCGGCGTAGTGCTGTGGGTAGCGTAGGAATCATGCGTAGGCTCCTGAAGGCTGTGAGAGTGCAACACTCGCCAGCGCCTGGCCCTTCCTCGGCCCCGGTGGCGCCGCTGGCCAACAACCTACTCGGAATACATCTTCTGTTACATGTTCCCTGAGAAATACAGCTTTGCACGCTTCGCAAGCATAGGCGCGAAGGGAGAATAAACCGGGAGCGTACCCTGGGAAAGACTAGAGCGGACCTGGGTCCGGAATAGGGGCAGGTGGTTTGGCCGGCTCGGTCAGGTTCTCCACCACATTGTCGGGAAGCTCGATATCAACCTCTTCATCGGCCATATCGGAATCATTCAAGGGCGCCTGGTCGCCTCCCAGCCACCATATAGGTGACATTACCGGGGTGGCGCCATCAAGGAATGAAGACATCATGCTGCAACTCCTGATCGAAGATCGTCGTTGATTAGGCGGCAACGAAGGGCGGTCGTTTCAACAAAACCATGACCGCACGTCGTTCCAGTAGCTAAGGTCTTTTCCTGCTGCAGCCTTCATTCAACTTGGAAATCCTGGCTTCCTGAGCGACTACCGGATATCTCGGCGAGACAGGATTCATCATTCGCAGATCAAGCAGCAGCTTGCGATCACGAAGTTGCCTGCCAGGTGCAAGAGCGGCATCGGGCAGCTGCCCAGGCGCCTGCCGCTCGAAATCCTGCAGGATGAGATCCCAGCGCGCGCAGATCTCCCGCTCCGCGAGATAGTCATGCCGTTTGCGAAAGATCAGGGCGGCCCGCACGAAAACGAAAGGGTCCGCACACTGGCGTTGCCCATGGGGCTGAACGAAATACTCGCGCTCACGTTGCAGGCAGTTGTCCAGCAGCACCTGCAGGTTGCCGATACCACTCAAGAAGAAGGCCATCTTTTCCCCTGCAGATCCACGGGGGGACCCAAATGGATGATTGGTGCACGCCGATGACCGGTCTGCCATCAGCACAGGACCGAGGCGGCGGAGCCGCCGATTGATAGCGGGCTCCCCAGGCCGCGAACAGCCACCCGTACTCGTTCGACGGTAGGCCGTACCGGGCCGCCCTGGATCACGTCCGAGCCCTGGCGGCATCAGCGGTTGAGCGGATCGCCAACGTCAGCCTGATCATCGATCTCGCCCGGGCTGGCCTCATCTTCGTCCTCGTCGTCCGGTTCAGCGAGGTCTGGCGGTTCCACCGGATCGGGCTCGTCGCCCTGGGCTGCCGCCTGACTCATCTTCAGCTTCCGCGATTCGTTGGCCTGATGAAGGCTATTGATGGAGCTTTGCAATACGGACAGCGGAGCTGTCGGCTGGGGCCGTGCGCTGGGCGAAGCCGCGCGGGCCCAGGTGCGCATGTCGATTATCATGTTGCTACCTCTCAGTGAGACCAGGATGGCCTCAGGCATGTGAGGCTGGTCCGCCCCTGGTGTTCAGTGGCCACTATCACCATCAGTCCGATAAGATCCGCTGGCACGCCGGCCTCCGCCTGCATCGGCCTTCTGCACCGGCTCCAGTCACGCCGTTGGCATGAACAAGTCAGCGTATTTGGCCAGCGACGACTAGACTCGGTACATCGCCCCTCTGGAGCTCATGCCGATGGTCTCTCCGACCCTATCCGACGTCACCGGTGAACGGCTTGCCGTCGTCTCCGAAGACGAGCTGCTGTTGCAAGCCCTGGTTCGCGAAGTCCTCAAGCAGGAAGGCTTCCAGGTGGAAACCTTCGGCACCGCCGATGCTGCGTTGCAGTTTCTGGAACTCCACTCGCAGCAGGTCAACCTGGTGGTGTCGAACGTGCGAATGCCAGGGGTGATCGATGGCATCCAGCTAGCCAGGATCGTCACCGAGCGCTGGCCCTCGCTACCCTTCGTACTGATGTCCGGCTATGCCGATCTGAGAAACGACATTCCTGCGGGTATCCCTTTCCTGCACAAACCTTGGACCCTGGACCAGTTGACAGAGGCGGTCAGGAAGGTGGTACCGCTGCCGATTCCCTAGGTTTGCCTCAGGCAGGCGTCACAAACCGGATACTTGCGGATCCGCTGGTCTTTCAAACACACGCCACGACGCCGTTTCACCGCTGGAATGCACCTCCCATCGAGCTCAACAGTCCGGCGGTGAAGGTATGGTCGGCGAGCAACGAACGCTCCGAAAGCCCCCGCTGACGTTGCTTCGCCATCTTCTGAATGCGCCGCTCGGCATTTCTGCCTGGGTTGCTGCCAGCGTGGGTGGTAACTCTTCGCGCGATGCCCCCGCATCCACCCTGGATTTCGTTTGCTCGGACATTTTCTGCTCCCGTAACGGCGACGTCTGAGCAACATGGGAAACGTCAGCCCGGGTACCGCTCAATGGCCACTATCACCAGCGGTCCGAAGAGCTCGTGAAGGGCCGAGTGAACAAAGATCCGACCGCCTTTCGTCCTCGGCAAGCCCGGAATGGCAGGCCAAGCGCCTGTCGGCCCTTCTTCGGCGTGGCGCCGGCAACCCGGCGCCTCCGCTGCCGGCGGCCTTATAAGTGCCGTCACACCTATGCGACAATGTGCTCAATGTCCGGCATGAACACCACCTTCATCGCCCAACAGCTGGGAAGCACCTTCCAGATCCTCCTTTCCACCTACGCTCGCTGAGCCGACCCAGGTTCAGACTCGAGCGAGATAGCCAAGCTCGGCGTGGGTACCGAAACGGTATCGGCGATTCCGGCAACGCTTTACGTCCTTGATAGGTAACCCCCTTTGATCTCCACCGCTAACATCACCATGCAGTTCGGCGCCAAGCCACTGTTCGAGAACGTGTCCGTCAAATTCGGCAACGGCCATCGCTACGGCCTGATCGGCGCCAACGGTTGCGGCAAGTCCACCTTCATGAAGATCCTCGGGGGCGATCTCGAACCCACCGGCGGCCAGGTGATGCTGGAACCCAACGTGCGCCTGGGCAAGCTGCGCCAGGACCAGTTCGCCTACGAGGATTGCACGGTCATCGACACGGTTATCATGGGCCACGCCGAACTGGCCAAGGTCAAGGCCGAGCGCGACCGCATCTATTCGCTGCCGGAAATGAGCGAAGACGACGGCATGGCCGTGGCCGAACTGGAAGTGCAGTTCGCCGAATTCGACGGCTATACCGCCGAAGCCCGCGCTGGCGAGCTGCTGCTCGGCCTGGGTATTCCGCAGGACCAGCACTTCGGTCCCATGAGCGCGGTCGCTCCCGGCTGGAAGCTGCGGGTGCTGCTGGCCCAGGCACTCTTCTCCGACCCGGAACTGCTGCTGCTCGACGAACCCACCAACCACCTGGACATCAACACCATTCGTTGGTTGGAAGGCATCCTGGTCGCGCGCAACAGCACCATGATCATCATTTCCCACGACCGCCATTTCCTGAACAGCGTCTGCACCCACATGGCCGACCTGGACTATGGCGAGCTGCGCCTCTTCCCCGGCAACTACGACGAGTACATGACCGCCGCCACCCAGGCCCGCGAGCGCCTGCTGTCGGACAACGCCAAGAAGAAGGCCCAGATCGCCGAACTACAGCAGTTCGTCAGCCGCTTCTCGGCCAACGCCTCCAAGGCCAAGCAGGCCACCAGCCGGGCGCGCCAGATCGACAAGATCCAGCTGGACGAGGTCAAGCCGTCCAGCCGCGTCAGCCCCTTCATCCGCTTCGAGCAGTACAAGAAGCTGCACCGCCAGGCGGTGACGCTGGAGAACGTCACCCAGGGCTTCGACGGCACCCCGCTGTTCAAGCGCCTGGGCCTGCAGATCGAGGCCGGCGAGCGCGTGGCCATCATCGGCCCCAACGGCATCGGCAAGACCACCCTGCTGCGCACCCTGGTGGGCAAGATGGCGCCGCAGAGCGGTGAAGTGAAGTGGACCGACAGCGCGGACGTGGGCTACTTCGCCCAGGATCACGCCGAGGACTTCGCCGACGACGTCACCCTGTTCGACTGGATGGGCCAGTGGACCCAGGGCGGCGAGCAACTGGTGCGTGGCACCCTGGGCCGGATGCTGTTCTCCAGCGACGACATCCAGAAGTCGGTCAAGGTGATCTCCGGTGGCGAGCAGGGCCGCATGCTGTTCGGCAAACTCATCCTGAAGAAGCCCAATGTGCTGGTGATGGACGAACCCACCAACCACCTGGACATGGAATCCATCGAGGCGCTGAACCTGGCGCTGGAGAACTATCCGGGCACCCTGATCTTCGTCAGCCACGACCGGGAATTCGTCTCCTCCCTGGCCACCCGCATTCTCGACATGAGCGAGAGCGGCATCGTCGACTTCAGCGGCAGCTACGACGACTACCTGCGCAGCCAGGGCATCAACGGTTGACCCCGAGCCCGTGTAGTGACTATCAGGACTCACTACACGGGCAAAATAGAGGGTGCCCTAAGCAGTTACCCTAGGTATCATTTCGCACCGAAACGGGTACTCGACCAGGATCGCCGCGATCAATAGCCATCGTTTGCGCCGGGAGACCAGGGGTCTCCTGCCACGTCTCGTAACACGTAGCGCCCCTCCCCGGCACGCTCGACGGGCTTCGTGTCGCACCCTGATCGCCCGCTACACCGCCTGGCTTCCGCGGAACGCCAAGGCAAGCCGCTCCACCCTACTCAATCAGAACATTGCCGGACGGCCGCTGTCGCATCTGACTGCTGCGCCCTACCGGTTGCCTACCCCTGTCTGGCCCTTGTCGGCCGGCGCGGGTCGCCCCATTCGAGGCCAGGCGCCGACGCCTGGTCTCCCTCAGGTGTAATGCGAGACACGGTCTCAGGAGTACGATGAATGCACAGTGGTAACGAAGAGTCGGATTTCGTTTTCGTCGGCGCGGGAATCATGAGCGCGACCCTGGCGGTCATGCTCAAGGAGCTGGAGCCCGCGAGTACCGTCGAAGTGCTCGAACTGCTCGACGTCGGCGCAGCGGAGAGTTCCAACCCCTGGAACAACGCCGGAACCGGCCATGCGGCGCTCTGCGAGCTGAACTACACGCCCGAGAAGGCCGACGGCAGCATCGACATCACCAAGGCACTCAGCATCAATGGCATGTTCGAGGCCTCCAAGCAGTTCTGGTCCTACCTGGTCGAGGAAGGCCACTTCGGCTCGCCCCGTGCCTTCATCAGCCCCGTGCCGCACATGTCCTTCGTCCACGGCGCCAAGGACATGGCCTTCCTGCGCAAGCGCTATGAAGCGCTCAAGGACCATGCCTGCTTCGACGGCATGGAGTACTCCGAGGACCATGCCAGGCTGCGCGAGTGGATGCCCCTGGTGATGGAAGGTCGCCCGGCGACCGAAGCCGTGGCGGCCACCCACGTGGCCGGCGGCACCGACGTCAACTTCGGTGCCCTGACCATGAGCCTGCTGGGTCACCTGCAGACCCGTCCGGGCACCCAGGTCCGCTACAACCAGAAGGTGGTGGATCTCACGCGCGAGGCCGACCAGCGCTGGCGCCTGACCATCGAGGACAGCCGCTCCGGGGCCACCCGTACGGTCATCGCCAAGTTCGTCTTCCTCGGTGCCGGTGGCGCGGCGCTGCCACTGCTGCAGAAGTCCGGCATCCCCGAGGGCGCCGGCTACGGCGGCTTCCCGGTCAGCGGCCAGTGGCTGCGCTGCGACGATCCGCACATCGTCGAACGCCACCAGGCCAAGGTCTATGGCCTGGCCGGCGTCAACTCGCCGCCGATGTCGGTGCCGCACCTGGACACCCGCGTGGTGGACGGCAAGAAATCCCTGCTGTTCGGCCCCTTCGCCGGCTTCACCACCAAGTTCCTCAAGCGTGGCTCCTTCCTCGACCTGCCCAAGTCGATCAAGCCGAGCAACATCGGCCCCATGCTCGCCGTGGCGCGGGACAACATGCCGCTGACCCGCTACCTGGTCGGCCAGGTCATGCAGTCCTTCGACCAGCGCGTCGAGGAACTGCGGGCCTTCTACCCAGCCGTGCGCAAGCAGGACTGGCGTCTGGAAGTGGCCGGCCAGCGGGTGCAGATCATCAAGAAAGACCCGCAGAAAGGCGGCATCCTGCAGTTCGGCACCGAGATCGTCGCCTCGGGTGACGGCACCATCGCCGCCCTGCTGGGCGCCTCCCCCGGCGCCTCCACCTCGGTATCCATCATGCTGACCCTGGTCGAGCGCTGCTTCCCGAGCCGCTTCCAGAGCGAAGACTGGCAGGCCAAGCTGCGCAAGATGTTCCCGGCCTTCGGCCACAAGCTGGCGGAAGAACCCGAGCTGCTGCGCGAGGTGCGCGCACGCACCACCCGCGTGCTGCAACTCGACCAGCCGGCCTGATCCGCCTGGAGGGTCCGCAAGCGGACCCTCCCCGCTCCTGACGTCCTCACTCCAGGCCTATCCCTCGTGGGAAAGGGCTGGAGTGAAGGACACGCTGCCAACAGCCCTCCGCCTAATCCCCCAATGCCGCCCCTTCCCGCCGCGGATCGGCGCCGCCCTGCCAACCTGAGCCAAGCCGGCGAATGACCTGGATGCCACTGGTCATCTCGTCTTCGCGCACCTCATGCCCCCGCTGCTCCAGGGCCTTGCGCAAGCCTGGCGTGGTCTGCCCACGCTCCAGTTCCGTGGGGCCGTTGCGACTGCCGAAATTCGGCAAGCCCGCCGCCGCCTGCGCATCCAGTTGCCAGTCCAGCAGGCCGACCAGGGTCTTGACCACGTAGCCGGCGATCTGCGAACCGCCGGGCGACCCCAGGGCCGCTACCAGAGCGCCACTGTCCCGGTCGAACACCAGGGTGGGCGACATCGTCGAGCGGGGACGCTTGCCCGGTTCCACCCGATTGGCCACCGGCAGGCCATTCTCCCGCGGCACGAAGGAGAAGTCCGTCAGTTGGTTGTTGAGCATGAAGCCCTTCACCATCAGATGGGAACCGAAGTAGCTCTCCACCGTGGTGGTCATGGACAGCGCCCCACCCCAGGCATCGGCCGCCACCACCTGGGAGGTGGAGAGGCGCAATGGCGAGCGGTCCGGCGCCCAGGCCAGCGTCGGACCGGGCGGCGTGCCGGGTGCGGCCTTGCCGATGCTGCGCTCGCCGATCAGTTGTGCGCGACTGGCCAGGTAGCCGCCATCCAGCAGGCCGCTGACGTTGACCGGTACGCGGTCGGGGTCCGCCACGTACTGAGCACGGTCGGCATAGGCCAGGCGCTCGGCCTCGGCGATCAGGTGCACCGCTTCCGGGCGCGGCTCCTGACCGGCCGGCAACGGCGTCGGCACCGGTCGCAGGGGGGCCAGGGCCCAAGCGGGATCACGGGCTTCCAGGGCCTGGAGGATGCCCAGGGTCTGGGCCACGGTGAGGCCACCGGCGGGCGGCGGCATGCCGCAGATGCGCCAACGTCTGTAGTCGGTGCAGAGCGGCGTACGGGCCTTGGCGCGATAGCCGGCGAGGTCCTGCAGCGTCAGGCTACCCGGATTGGGACTCTGCTGGACCGCCTTCGCGATCGCCTCGGCGATGTCGCCGCGATAGAGGGCGCTGGCCCCCTCCTTGGCGATCACTGCCAGGGTGTCCGCCAGCTCGGGATTGCGTAGCAGGGTGCCAACCGGCTTCACCTTTCCGCGCGGATCGAGGTAGAGCGCCGCCATGGCGGGCGAACCCTTAAGGAAGGGATCGTGGCGGAGCTGATTATGCAGCCGCGGTGAGAGCGGAAAGCCCTCACGTGCCAGGCGGATGGCCGGGGCGAACAGGCTCTGCCAGGCCAGGCGTCCATGGTCGCGGTGCGCCAGCTCCAGGGCACGCAGCACCCCCGGCACCCCAACCGAGCGGCCACCGATGCGCGCCTCCTCGAAGGCCATGGGCGTCCCGTCCGGTCGCAGGAAAAGCCCCTCCGTGGCCCCCGCGGGGGCGGTCTCGCGGCCGTCGTAGGCCTGGACCTGGCGACCATCCCAATAGAGCAGGAAGGCGCCGCCGCCGATGCCCGAGGACTGCGGCTCGACCAGGGTCAGGACCGCCTGCATGGCGATGGCGGCATCGATGGCGCTACCACCCTGGCGCAGTATCTCGCGGCCGGCCTCGGCCGCCAGTGGATTGGCCGCCGCCGCCATCTGCTGCCGAGCCTGGCTTGCCACCAGCCCCGACCGATAGCCGGAACCGGCTTCCGGGGCCTTGGGCAGGGTCGTCTCCGGGTGCGACGCACAGGCGGCGAGGATCAACGACAGCAGCAACGCGGAACAGATCGACGAAGGGGTGCGCAACGGGTTTCTCCTGGGCAGCGAGCGGCGTTCGCCCTGATGACGACCCGCCAAGCCTAGCGCAAGACCGTTGTCTTCGCCCCGTAGGGTGCCTCAGAACCCCAGATGACGGGCGAGGAAGCCGCCGCAGAGTACGTCCAGCCATAACAGCTGGTGCACGGCGACGATGGCGAAGAACACAAGGCGAAAGCTCAGCTTGACCGTCTTGTGGCGGAAACGCTGCTGGGCGATCAGCGCACCCGGCCAGCCACCCAGGAGTTCGCCCAGGTGCAGGACGCGCTCGGGCACGCGCCAGCCCCTGTCGCGGGCGCGTTGCTTGTCGTGCCGATAGAGCAGGAAGGTGACCAAGCTCGCCAGGACGTAGAGGGCCAGGGGCCAGAGCAGGCCGCGACCGAAGGCCAGGGACAGCAGGCCGACCAGGGGCAGGACGAAGATGCCGATCTGCAGCAGGAGCAGCATGTCCTGCCGGGCGATGGCCGCTCGCTGCTGATAGGGGGTCAGCGCGGGCGCCCGCTTGGCGGTCTTCGGCGGAGCGGACTGCGTGGACGCACGAGCCGGCTTGCGCCGGCTCTGCTGTTCCTTCTCCGGTTTCACCCGGCCGCCTTGGCCGCGTGCCAGTCGATCCAGCCGAATTGCCAGGTGGCCAGGATCAGCAGCCCGAAGACGATGCGATACCAGCCAAACACCTCGTAGCTGTGATTGCCGATGAACTTCAGCAGTGCCTTGACCGCCAGCATGGCGAAGATGAAGGAGGTGACGAAGCCGACCCCGAACACCAGCACGTCGCTGGCGGTGAACAGGTGACGGTACTTGTACACCGAGTAGACGGTCGCCCCGACCATGGTCGGCATGGCCAGGAAGAAGGAGAATTCGGTCGCCGCCTTGCGCGACAGGCCGAACAGTAGGCCGCCGATGATGGTGGAGCCGGAACGCGAGGTGCCCGGGATCATCGCCAGGCATTGGGCGCAGCCGACCTTGAGGGCGTCATGCCAGCGCATGTCGTCCACCTCTTCCACGCGAATTCGATGGGTACGCTTCTCCGCCCAGATCATGATCACACCACCGATCACCAGGGCGAAGGCCACGGTGATCGGGTTGAACAGGTACTCGTGGATCAGGTCGCCGAGGATCACGCCCAGCACGGCGGCCGGCAGAAAGGCGATGATCAGGTTGCCGGTGAACCGCTGCGCATAGGACTTGCGCGGCAGATCGGTGACGATCTCGAGGACCTTGAAGCGGTATTCCCAGACCACGGCCAGGATGGCCGCCAGCTGGATGATGATGTTGAAGGCGATGGCCCTTTCCCCGCCGAAACCGATGAGATCGGCGACGACGATCTGGTGGCCGGTACTGGAAATGGGCAGGAATTCCGTGATGCCCTCGACGATCCCCAGAATCAGCGCCTGCAAGGCACTCCATAGGTCCATGGTATTACTCCATCCAAGTGAAACATTTGCAGGTAGCCGGGGTGCAGCCCCGGCGGCAACGGGGTTCGAACCGTGACGCTCCGCAGGGCTTGGCCCTTCGCGGTACCCAGGACAGCTCAAGCTGTGGTGGTCGCCCGGCACCTTACCAGAGCGAGACCGGTTGAAGAGACCGATGAACGGCCATTAGGTGCCGTACAATGACCCATCGAATCGTTGCGGATGTGAAGCATGTCGTTTCTGGAGTCCCTCACCGCCCTGCTGGGCATGTCCGCCGTGGAGTTGGTAGCCGCCGTGCTGGGGGTCATCGCCGTGTGGTTCACGGTGCGCCAGAACATCTGGGGCTGGCCGATCGGTCTGGTGATGGTGTTGCTCTATGTCTGGATCTTCTACGACGTGAAGCTCTACTCCGACATGCTGCTGCAGGTCGTCTACGCCGCGCTGCAGCTCTATGGCTGGTGGCAGTGGCTGCGGGGCGGCCAGCACCACCAGGGACGTGAAGTCACCTCCCTCGTCACCCCATCGATCCTGGCGGGCCTCGCGGTAGGTGCGGGCGGCAGTCTGGCGCTCGGCTACCTCATGGGCACCCACACCGACGCCGCCCTGCCTTGGCTGGATGCGGCGCTTACGGGCTTCAGCCTGGTCGCCCAGTTCTGGATGGCGCAGAAGCGCCTGCAGTGCTGGGTGCTGTGGTTCGTGCTGGACGTCATCTATGTGGGCCTCTTCTATTACAAGGGCCTCTACCCCACCGCGGTGCTCTACGCCGTCTTCGTCGGCCTCGCGGCCTACGGCTGGCTCGACTGGCGCCGCGCCCTGGCGACCACACGATGAAGGTCGTGGTGCTGACCGGCCCCGAGTCGAGCGGCAAATCCTGGCTCGCGCAGCGCCTGAGCGAAAAATTCGGCGGTCTGCGAGTGGACGAGTACGTGCGTGAGTACTGCGCACTGCATGGTACCGACACCACCCTGGCCGACGTGGAAGTCATCGCGCGCGAGCAACTGCGCCGTGAAGATGCAGCCCGCGGCGTCGCCCCGGCACTCCTGCTGCTGGACACCCATCTGCTGAGCAACCTGCTGTGGAGTCGCCTGCTGTTCGGCACCGCACCGGCCTGGCTGGAGCCCGCCCTGCTGGCGCGCCGCTACGACCTGCACCTGCTGCTCGATCCTCGAGGGGTCGCCTGGCAGGACGACGGTCAGCGCTGCCAGCCGGAATTGGACGCGCGGCTGGCTTTCTTCGACTGCTGTCGGGACTGGCTAGGGGATCACGATCAACCGGTATTGGAGATCGCCGGCGACTGGGGCGCGCGACAGGACGCCGCCCTGGCGGCGGTCAGCCGATTGCTGCACGAGGCCTGAGCCGCCGGTAGAATGATGCCCTGTACCGGAGAACCCCATGCACGATGACGACGCCTCTTTCGCTGACTTCACCCGCGGGATCCGTCCGCTCAAGCAGGATCGTGCCGACACCGGCAAGCCACGGGCCGACCACGGCCAGATCGCCCAGCGCCGCGCCGATGCGACCAAGACCACGGCCAGCATCCGCGTCGACGGCCTGAGCGATGCCTTCGTCATCGACGTAGGCGCCGAGGACGAACTCTACTGGGGCCGCGACGGCGTGCAGGACACCCAGCTGCGGCGCCTCAAGGCCGGCCAGATTCCTTTCGAAGGCAGCCTGGACCTGCACGGCATGACCGTGGAAAAGGCCCGGCAGACCCTCTGGGACTTCATCGCCGAGGCGACCCGCCTGGAAATCCGCTGCGTGCGGATCACCCATGGCAAGGCGGCGCGCCTGGACGGGCGCCGGCCGCTGATCAAGAGTCACGTCAACACCTGGCTGCGCCAGCACGCCCAGGTGCTGGGCTTCACCTCCTGCCTCCCGCGCCACGGCGGAACCGGCTCGCTTTATGTCTTGCTCAAGCGCACCATGCTCGAAGGTCGCGACGAGTGATCCTGTGACTCGGGTGACGTCTCATCCGAGCGCTCTCTTCCTCATCGACAAACAGGAACCCAAATGTCTCTCGAACAGCACTACTCCTCCATTTTGACCGGACTCGGCGAAGACATCGGCCGGGAGGGGCTGGTGGACACGCCCAAGCGGGCCGCCAAGGCCATGCAGTATCTCTGCCGCGGCTACAGCCAGACGCTGGAGGAAGTGGTGGGCGATGCGCTCTTCACGTCCGATAACAGCGAGATGGTGCTGGTCAAGAACATCGAGCTGTACTCCCTCTGCGAGCACCATATGCTGCCCTTCATCGGCAAGGCGCACGTCGCCTACATGCCCAGCGGCAAGGTGCTGGGGCTGTCCAAGGTGGCGCGCATCGTCGACATGTTCGCTCGCCGTCTGCAGATCCAGGAGAACATGACACGGCAGATCGCCGAGGCGATCGAGAAGGTCACCGGCGCAGCCGGCGTCGCGGTGGTCATCGAGGCGCAGCACATGTGCATGATGATGCGCGGCGTGGAGAAGCAGAATTCCTCCATGGTCACCTCGGTGATGCTCGGCCAGTTCCGCGCCAGCGACGCCACCCGCGCCGAATTCCTCAGCCTGATCAATCGCTGAGCCGACCGCGACGTCCGTTGCCCTGGAGGGTCGAACCCTCGACCTTCCAGGAGCCCCGCCCATGTCGGATGTCCACAGCCTCACCCTGCTCAGAGCCCAGCCCGAACGATCCCTCGCGCTGGGTGCCCACCTGCTGGATCTGGCCGCACTGGCCGTGAAGGATGTCGGCTGCCTGGACTACCGGGTGTTTCAGGGCAGTGAAGACGGCGATCTCTGGGTGATCCAGGCGCACTGGGCGTCGGTCGCGGCTCAGGATGACCACTTCAATCAGCCGCATACCCTCGCCTTCCTCGACGAGTTACCCAAGCTGGCGGATGAGGTGGATCTTTATCCCTTGGCGCCGAGGGGTTCGATAGCGGGAAGTTGAGTTCGAGGACGACGCCGTTATCGCGGCCATGGCCGCTCCTACAGCACTAAGGTACCAATACCCGCCGCCTCTGGCCGCTTGCAGCTCCCAGAGTCGTAGAGTGGACAAGGGCGCAGCCTTGTCCACGAACGGGCATTGGCATCAAGTGGAAAACGCTACGCGGTTTTCCACGCTACGGGCTAAACGCAATCGCGGCCATGGGCCGCGCCTACCGATGTTCGATGCACCTGTAGGAGCGGCCCATGGCCGCGATGGATGAGAGCAAAGCACAGCAGGCGGACCGCGATGGCCGCGATCAACCGCAACTCAATACTCGGACAACGCAAAGCTCGTCAGCGCGAAAGTCGGAATGCCGGCCGCTTCCAGGCGCTTGGAGCCGCCCAGCTCCGGCAGGTCGACGATGGCCGCAGCTTCGTGGACGCGGGCACCCAGGCGCTTGATCAGGTTGCCGGCGGCCACCAGGGTGCCGCCGGTGGCGATGAGGTCATCGACCAGCAGCACCGAATCGCCGGCGCCGACGCTGTCCTTGTGCACCTCGATCACCGAATCGCCGTACTCGGTGCTGTAGACCTCGGTCAGCAGTTCGGCCGGCAGCTTGCCCTGCTTGCGGAACAGCACCAGGGGCTTGCCCAGTTCGTAGGCCAGGATCGGACCGATGAGGAAGCCCCGTGCATCCAGCGCCCCGACATGGGTGAAGGAGGCGCCACGGTAACGTTCCAGCAGCGCCTCCATGACGGCCCGCAGACCCTCGGGCGACTGGAACAGCGGCGTGATGTCCCGAAAGATCACCCCGGCCTTGGGAAAATCGGGCACGGCGCGAATGAGGGATTTAAGGGCGGATTCGGAGAAGGACATGGCAAAGACTCGTCGGCGGCGGGCGCCTGGCAGAAAACAAGGGGCGCAGTATAGCGGTCCGTGGCTGACCAGGGCCAACCAACCGTCCCGCACGCTGAATCGATTCATGTAGTGGCTCCGATTGACAGCTACCCCCTCTCGCACCATTCTTTGGCTGACGCAAACGTTTGCGCGACCACAACAACCATAAGAATTCGGAGATCCCCCTATGCTGGCCTTTCGCCCTGCCCGCCTGCTGGCGGCCATTGCCCTAACCTCCGCTTCGCTGATCCTGCCGCTCACCGCCAGCCATGCCACGGCCGCCGAGAAGCCCAAGGTCGCGCTGGTCATGAAGTCCCTGGCCAACGAATTCTTCCTGACCATGGAAGACGGCGCCAAGACCTACCAGAAAGAGCATGCCGCCGACTTCGACCTGATCTCCAACGGGATCAAGGACGAGACCGACACCTCCAGCCAGATCCGCATCGTCGAGCAGATGATCGTCTCCAAGGTCGATGCCCTGGTCATCGCTCCGGCCGACTCCAAGGCGCTGGTCCCGGTGCTGAAGAAGGCCAGCGACGCCGGCATCAAGGTGGTCAACATCGACAACCGCCTGGACCCCGAGGTATTGAAATCCAAGTCCCTGGACATCCCCTTCGTCGGCCCCGACAACCGCAAGGGCGCACGCCTGGTGGGCGAGTACCTGGCCAAGCAGCTCAAGCAGGGTGACCAGGTCGGCATCATCGAGGGGGTCTCCACCACCACCAATGCCCAGCAGCGCACCGCAGGCTTCAAGGACGCCATGGAAGCGGCCGGCATGAAGATCGTCGGCGTGCAGTCCGGCAACTGGGAGATCGACAAGGGCAACGCCGTCGCCGCGGCCATGCTCAACGAATACCCCGACCTGAAGGCCCTCCTGGCCGGTAACGACAGCATGGCGCTGGGCGCCGTCTCCGCGGTGCGCGCAGCGGGCAGGAAAGGTCAGGTGCAGATCGTCGGCTACGACAACATCAAGGCCATCCACCCGATGCTGAAAGACGGTCGCGTCCTCGCCACCGCCGACCAGTTCGCCGCCAAGCAGGCGGTGTTCGGGATCGAGGCCGCGCTCAAGCTGGTCAAGGGCGAGCCCACCGGTGCCAAGGACGGGGTGATCGAGACCCCGGTCGAACTCGTTACCCAGCCCTGATCCGAGGAGAGCCTCCCATGTCGTCCGAGGTGATCCTCAGCGCCCGTGACATCGGCAAGACCTATGCACAGCCGGTACTCGGCGGCGTGGACCTGGAGCTGCGCGCCGGCGAGGTGCTGGCGCTCACCGGGGAAAACGGCGCCGGCAAGAGTACCCTGTCCAAGATCCTCTGTGGCTTGGTGCAACCCACCACCGGCAAGCTGAGCTTCCTCGGCCGACCCTATGCCCCGGGCAGCCGCCGCGAGGCGGAGGCCCTGGGCGTGCGGATGGTCATGCAGGAACTCAACCTGCTGCCCACCCTCACCGTGGCGGAAAATCTCTTTCTCGACCGCCTGCCCCGGCGGCTGGGCTGGATCGACCGTCGCCAGCTACGCGAACAGGCGCGGCTGGCGATGGCCCAGGTCGGCCTGGAGGCCATAGATCCGGATACCCCCATCGCTGAACTGGGCGTGGGGCATCAGCAGATGGTGGAAATCGCCCGCAACCTGATCGGCGATTGCCGGGTGCTGATCCTCGACGAACCCACCGCCATGCTCACCTCCCGCGAGGTGGAACTGCTGTTCGAACAGATCGAGCGCCTGCGTGCCCGGGGCGTGGCGCTGGTCTACATCTCCCATCGCCTGGAAGAACTCAAGCGCATCGCCCAGCAACTGGTGGTGCTGCGCGATGGCCGTCTGGTCGCCGATGCGCCCATGGCGCACTACGACACCGACCAGATCGTCAGTCTCATGGTGGGGCGCGATCTCGGTGAGCACCTGGACCTGGGCGAGCGCCGCTTCGGCCCGCCCCTGCTGGAAGTGCAGGGCCTCAATCGCGCCGACAAGGTCCAGGACGTCTCCTTCAGCGTGCGGGCCGGGGAAATCTACGGTATCTCCGGCCTCATCGGCGCTGGTCGTACCGAGCTGCTGCGGCTGATCTTCGGCGCCGACCGGGCCGATTCCGGCACGGTACGCCTGGCCGGTCAGCCGGTGGACCTGGGTTCGCCGGCCAAGGTGGTGCGCCAGGGCATCGCCCTCATCACCGAGGATCGCAAGGGCGAAGGCCTGCTGCTCAGCCAGCCGATCGCCGCCAACCTCGCCCTGGGCAACATGGACAAGGTGGCGCAGCAGGGCCTGGTCAGCGGCAGCCGCGAGGCCGAGCTGGCCCAGCGTCACATCAAGAGCCTGCGCATCCGCTGCAATGACGGCACCCAGGCCGTGGGCGAGCTGTCCGGCGGCAATCAACAGAAGGTGGTCATTGGCCGCTGGCTGGAGCGCGACTGCCAGGTGCTGCTGTTCGACGAACCCACGCGCGGCATCGACGTCGGCGCCAAGTTCGAGATCTACGGCCTGCTGGCCGAGTTGACCCGTCAGGGCAAGGCCCTGGTGGTGGTGTCCAGCGACCTGCGCGAGCTGATGCTGATCTGCGATCGCATCGGCGTGCTGTCCGCCGGCCGCCTGGTGGACACCTTCGAGCGTCATGACTGGGATCAGGAGCGGCTGCTGGCCGCCGCCTTCGCCGGCTATCGCTCCCGCGAAGCCCTGCTGGAAGAACCTATCCCACCGCAACCCCTTTCTCAGGAAGCCATTCGATGAGCAGTCTTCCCGTCACCTCCTCCCGACGTGCCTTCGGGCTGGGCCTGGGCACCTACGTGGGCCTGGCCGCCGCGCTGCTGGCGATGATCGTGCTGTTTTCCGTGCTGAGCAGCCATTTTCTCTCCTACGCCACCTTCACCACCCTGGCCAACCAGATCCCCGACCTCATGGTGCTGGCCACCGGGATGACCTTCATCCTCATCATCGGCGGCATCGACCTCTCGGTCGGCTCGGTGGTGGCCCTGGCCGCTGCAGTAGTCAGCGTCGCCACCCTGGAGTGGGGTTGGGGCATCCTGCCGGCCGCCGCCCTGGGCATGCTCGCCGCCGCCCTGACCGGTACCCTCACCGGCAGCGTGACCGTGGCCTGGCGCATCCCTTCCTTCATCGTCTCCCTGGGCGTGCTGGAGATGGCCCGTGGCGCCGCCTACCAGTTGACCGACTCGCGCACCGCCTACATCGGCGATGCCTATGCCTGGCTGTCGACGCCCTTCGCCTTCGGCATCTCCCCCTCCTTCGTCATCGCCCTGCTGGTGATCGTGGTCGCGCAACTGCTGTTGACCCGCTCGGTGCTCGGCCGCTACCTGATCGCCATCGGCACCAACGAGGAAGCGGTACGCCTGGCCGGGATCAATCCCAAGCCCTACAAGGTCATCGTCTTCGCCCTCATGGGCCTGCTGGCGGGCCTGGCCGCGCTGTTCCAGATCTCGCGCCTGGAAGCCGCCGATCCCAATGCCGGCGTCGGCCTTGAGCTGCAGGTGATCGCCGCCGTGGTGATCGGCGGGACCAGCCTCATGGGCGGCCGCGGCTCGGTCATCAGCACCTTCTTCGGCGTGCTGATCATCTCGGTACTGGCCGCGGGCCTGGCCCAGATCGGCGCCAGCGAACCGACCAAGCGCATCATCACCGGCGCGGTCATCGTCGTCGCCGTGATCCTCGACACCTATCGCAGCCAACGGGCCAAGAGAGCGGCCTGATGGCGACGATCAAGGACGTCGCGGCCCGCGCCGGCATCTCCTACACCACGGTGTCCCACGTGGTGAACAACACCCGTCCGGTCAGTCCGGGGGTAAGGGAGAAGGTGGAGGCCGCCATCGCCGAGCTGGGCTACGTGCCCAGCGGCGTCGCCCGCTCCTTGCGCAACCAGGCCACCGGCACCTTCGGCGTGCTGGTGCCCAATGCGGTGAACCCCTACTTCGCCGAGCTGGCCCGCGGCATCGAGGACCATTGCGAACGTCAGGGCTACAGCGTGATCCTGTGCAATTCCGATGACGATGCCGACAAGCAGCTGCGCTACCTGCGGGTCCTGCGCGAGCGGCGCATCGACGGCCTGGTGGTCGCCACGGTAGACGGTGATCCGCGCTTCGCCAAGGCGCTGGCCGGGCTGCGCATCCCGCTGGTGCTGGTGGACCGTCCGCTGGAGGGTGTCCAGGCCGGGCACATCCGCGTCGACCACCACCAGGGCGGCCTGCTCGCCACCCGCCACCTGCTGGAGTTGGGGCATCGTCGTATCGCCTGCCTCGGCGGCCCAGCCGATTCGCCGGTGGCCAGCGAGCGGGTGGCCGGTTACCAGCAGGCGCTGGCCGAGGCTGGTGTCGCGCCGGGCATGATCCGTCGCTGCGCCTTCACCGCGGCTGCCGGCCACGCCGAAGCCCGGGCCTTGCTGGCGCAGCCAGGTGCCGTGACCGCAATCTTCGCCGGCAACGACACCATCGCCCTGGGCGTGCTGCGTGCCGCGGCCGAACGCGGCCTGCCGGTACCGGCCCAGTTGTCGGTGGTGGGCTTCGACGACATCGAACTCAGCCGCTACCTCTATCCGGCACTGACCACCATCGGCCAGTCGATCCGCGACCTCGGCGAACAGGCTGCCCAGCTCTTGCTGGCGCGTCGCGAGGCGGTCGGCAGCCCTTCCACCCACGACATCGCCGTACCCCGGCTGGTGCTGCGCGAATCCACCGCGGCGCCTTCTGCTCTGGAGACTTCCCATGCCCCCTGACGTCGTCGTCATCGGTAGCCTCAACATGGATCTGGTGGTACGCGCCCCGCGCCTGCCCAAGGGCGGCGAGACCCTCGCCGGCCATGCCTTCGCCACGGCCCCGGGCGGCAAGGGCGCAAACCAGGCGGTAGCCGCCGCGCGCCTGGGCGCCCGGGTCGCCATGATCGGCTGTGTCGGTGCCGATCCCTATGGCGACTTCCTCACCCGTAGCCTGGTCCAGGAAGGCATCGACTGCAGCGGCGTCTCGGTGGCGAACGACGTACCCACCGGCATCGCCTCCATTCTGGTCGACGACCAGGGCCAGAACGCCATCGTCATCGTCGCGGGCGGTAACGGCGAGCTGTCCGCCGCGCACCTGCAGGCCCAGGAAGCCCTGCTGGCCAAGGCCAAGATCGTCATCGCCCAGCTGGAAGTGCCGCTCGCCACCGTCGGTGGCGCCCTGGCGCGCGCCCGGGCGCTGGGCAAGACGGTGATCCTCAACCCGGCACCCGCGACCGGCCCCCTGCCCGCCGACTGGTACGCCCATATCGACTACCTGGTGCCCAACGAAAGCGAAGCGAGCCTGCTCACCGGACTACCGGTGGACAATCGCGAGCAAGCCGAGGCCGCGGCGCGCCAGTTGATCGCGGCCGGCGCCCGTCAGGTGCTGCTGACCCTGGGTAGCCAGGGCTTGCTGCAGGTCACCGCCGAAGGTTGCCGGCACCATCCGGCCACCCCGGTGCAGGCGGTGGACACCACCGCCGCCGGCGACACCTTCCTCGGGGGTTTCGCAGCCGGCCTGGCGGAGGGGCTGAGCGTCACGGAGGCCATCGCCCTCGGTCAGCGGGCCGCCGCCATCGCCGTCACTCGCCCGGGCGCCCAGCCGTCCATTCCCACACGCCAGGAGCTCGCCCGGTGAAGAAGACCGCCCTGCTCAACATCGCCCTGTCACAAGCCGTCGCCAGTCTCGGCCACGGTGATCGAGTGGTCATCGGCGACGCCGGCATGCCGGTGCCACCCGGCACGCCCCTGGTCGACCTGGCCGTCACCCACGGGATCCCCGATTTTCTCAGTGTGCTGCAGGCGCTGCTCAGCGAGATGCAGGTGGAAAGCCACCTGCTCGCCGAGGAAACCCTCACCGCTCAGCCACCGGCGCTGGCCGAGCTGGAACGCCTGACCGCCGCAGGTGCCCTCGGCCGCCGCCAGTGGGTCTCCCACGAGGAACTGAAGGCGCTGTGTCAGGGAGCCCGGGTGCAGATCCGTACTGGAGAGTGCCAGCCCTACACCAACCTGATCCTGGTCGCTGGCGTCACCTTCTAGTGGCCTAACGGCTGGAAGAGGCGCTCAGGGGTTGGCGGCCAGCAGCCGGCGGATCGCCGGGAGGTCCATCGGTCTGGCGAAGTGATAGCCCTGGGCATGGCCGGCGCCCATGTCCTTGAGCAGTTGCAGTGCCTGGTCATCCTCGACGCCCTCGGCGACCACGTCGAGTTCCAGGGATTCGGCCATGCGCACGATGGCGCGCACGATGGCCACGCTGCGCGTGCTGTCCGCCAGGCGCAGCACGAACGACTTGTCGATCTTGAGGCCGCGGAAGCGGTACTCGTGCACGTAGCCGAGCGACGAGAAGCCCGCGCCGAAGTCATCCAGCACCACCGAGACTCCGTGGCGATCCAGCGCCTCCATGGTCGCCTTGGCCTGGGCCGGCTCGGCCACCAGCGCCCCTTCGGTCAGCTCCAGGCAGATGCGCGAAGGCGCCACGCCATGGGCGGCCAGGATGCCCAGCACTTCGTCGGCGAATTCCGGCCGCACGATGCTGTAGCTGGAGCAGTTGACATGCACCACCGGCCAATCGGCCTGGGCCGGCTCGGCCAGGATGGCGGCGATGCGTGTCAGCATGTAGGTATCCAACCGGCCGATCAGCCGCAGGCCTTCCAGCTCCGGCAGGAAGGCGCCCGGCACCAGGACGCTGCCATCGGGCTGGCGCCAGCGGATCAAGGCTTCCAGCGCCGCCACCCGGCCGCTCGTCACCTCGACGATGGGCTGGAAGAAGGGCTCCAGCTCGTTGTCGTGCTTGAGCGCCTTGCGCAAGGCTCCCTCGCGGACCACCTGGTCGGAGACCACCTGGCGCAGCTCCTGGTTGAACACCGCGAAGTTGTCGCGTCCGCCTTGCTTCACGCGGTACATGGCCGTGTCGGCGTCGCGCAGCAGATCGTCCGGCTGGCGGTGGAGACTCGGATCGGCGACCACGATGCCGATGCTGCAGGAGGCGAACAGGCTGTGATCGTCGATCACCAGAGGGCGGTCGAAGGCCTCGATGATGCGCTGGGCGATGGCCACCGGAAACTCCAGCCCACCGCCAGGCACCAGGATGGCGAATTCGTCGCCGCCCAGGCGCGCCAGCAGGTCGGTCTCGCGCAGGCAACCGGATAGCCGCGCGGCCGCCGCCACCAGCAGCAGATCGCCGAAGGGATGGCCGAACTGGTCATTGACCCGCTTGAAGCGGTCCAGATCGAGGAACATCACCGCCAGGCCGCTGCCGTCGCGTTCCAGTGCGCTCCAGAGCTCTCCCAGGCGTTGCTGGAAGAAGCTGCGATTGGGCAGGCGCGTGAGGGCGTCATGGTTGTTCTCGTACAGCAATCTGGCATTGGCCTCGTCCAGCGCCTTGGTCCGCTCCTGTACCCGCACCTCCAGGGCCAGCCGGGATTGCAGCACCGCCTCCGCGGCGCTGCGCCGCGACAAGGCGGTGTCGATGTGGCGGGAGACGAAGGTGAGCAGTTCCTGGTCCCGGTTGCTGTAGTAGACGTCCTCGCGATAGCTCTGCACCGCCAGTACCCCGCGGACGTGCTGGCCGTCGTAGAGCGGTATGCCCAGCCAGGACCAGGCCTCGGGCGTGCCCTCCACGGGCGTGATCTCGCCCTGCTCGATCAGCTCCCACGCCTTCTGCCGATCGATGAGGCAAGGACGGCGCTGGCGGATGGTGTATTCCGTGTAGCCGCGGGTCCTGCGGCGCCTGATCGGTGCCTGGGTACGTCGCTCGTCGACGAAATAGGGAAAACTCACCTCGCCGGACGCATCGTCATACAGCGCGATGTAGAAATTCTGCGCATAGATCAGCTCCCCCACCACCTGGTGCAGGCCACTCAGCAGATCAGTCATGTCGGGGCTGGCGCTGGACAGCTCGGCGATGCGGAACAGCGCCGCCTGCAACTGCTCGGCGCGCTCCCGTTCGATGATCTGCTCGCGCAGGCGCGCATTGAGATCGGACAGTTCCTGGGTGCGCTGCCCCACCGTCGCCTCCAGATCCTCGCGCCGGAGAATGCGATCCAGCGCCATGGCCACGTCGCGGGCGATGACCTGGAACAGTGCCTGGTCCTCGCTGCCGTAGCGGCGTTCGCGGTCATAGACCTGCAGGCTGAGCACGCCGAAGGTGTGGCCGGCGCCGTCCTTGAGCGGGATGCCCATCCAGAATTCGGGCACCGTGCCCTGGCAATAGTAGGGGCCCTGCTTCAGGGCGAGCTCGATGGCCTCCTTGGACAGCAGCAGCGGTTCGCCATGAAGCAGGACATGGGCGGTCAGGCTCGGCCGATGATGCTCCAGGGGCTCGAATGAGCCAGGCTCGGGCGGAGCCTCGTCGCGCTGGTCGAAGTAGTAGGGATAGTGGATGTGCTCGGATACCGGATCCAGCAGCGCCAGGCAGAGATTCTCGGCATCGATCAGCGCCTCCAACAACTCGTGGGTGCGCTGCATGAACAGCTGGCGATCCACCGTCGAACTGGCCAGGTAGGTGATGTCGTAGAGCACCTGCTGGATGGCCTGGGCGCGCTCGAGTTGCCGCTGCTGCAGAACGAAGCCGAAGCGCAGGGCCAGGGCGGCGAAATCGGTACGGCCATCGGGGCGGGCAAGCAACCAGCCCGGCGGCGTCGGTCCGCAGCCGGTGGGATGGGACAGGACGGCCTGCTCGGCACGCAGCGCGGCCAACTGGGCGTCGTCGAGCGACAGCGGCCACTGCCCCGCCGCGTTGCCCTGCGCCATCCGGCACCAGCCGCCGTGGCGCTGATACCAGGCCCAATCGGCATCGGCGGCCGCCTCACGCAGCCGCGCGACGATCCGCTCAGGTTCGACGCCCAGCCCGTTCGGATCCGGCCAGCGGCTGCTTTCGTGCCCGCCCTGCCCGGTCGAACCCGAGCCCGGATGTCCCTCCTCAGGCACGTCCATGCTGACTCCTTCCTCCTGCGTCGTCGAATCCTGACACAAATGCAGAGCGATCCGCCACGCAGAGGGTGAACGGTACTCAGGGCCGCGCGAACGGTAAACATATGACTATAGATGGCAGCGGCCGAGACAAGACTTGTACAGCCAAAGCCCCCGCGTACAACAAAAAAGGCTGCCAGACCTCCCGCCGCCGCTGGGGTTGTAAAACAAAATCCACCCGCCTTCCCCACCGATCCGAAAGGCCCACGTCGCCCGAATCTCTGCTTCCTCCTGGCCCACTAATAATCAGACAGAACCTGGATCTGGTGGCGGACGAGGCCATCGCCACGTCCTTTTTTCCAACAGGAGTTTTCCATGACTGCATCCAAGAAAGACAACCTTATCGATTGGCTTCGCGACGCCCACGGCATGGAAGAGCAGGCGGAAAAGATGCTCACTGCCCAATCGGCCCGCCTGGAGCACTACCCCCGCCTGCGCCAACGCATCGAGCAGCACATCCGGGAAACCCAGGAACAGCGCCAGGTGATCGAGAGTTGCCTGAGCCGACTCGGCAGCAGTCCCTCTACCCTCAAGGACATGGGCGGCAAGTTGATGGCACTGGGCCAGGCCATCGGTGGCGCGCCGATGAGCGACGAGGTCATCAAGGGCGCCATCAGTGGCTACGTCTTCGAGAACATCGAGATCGCCACCTATACCGTGCTGATCGCGGCGGCAGCCGAGATCGGCGACAGCGAAACGCAGCGGGCCTGCGAACGCATCCTCGAACAGGAGAAGGCCATGGCGGCCTGGTTGCTCGAAGACCTGCCCGCCACCACCAGAGCCTTCCTGGAACGCTCCGCCGATCCCGATCTGACCGCGAAGCGCTGAACCACCCCGCGTTACCCGTGACTAGCCCCTGGAGGTTACATGTTCGTCCATAACAAGCGACTGCAATACACCGTGCGCGTGTCCGAACCCAATCCCGGCCTCGCCAACCTGATGCTGGAGCAATTCGGCGGTCCCCAAGGCGAACTCGCCGCCGCCATGCGCTACTTCACCCAGGCGATAGCCGAGCTGGACCCGGGCCGCAAGGACATGTTGCTCGACATCGCCACCGAGGAACTGAGCCACCTGGAGATCATCGGCTCGCTGATCGCCATGCTGAACAAGGGTGCCAAGGGCGACCTGGCGGAGAAGACCCAGGCAGAGGCGGACATGTACCGTTCCCTGACCGGGGCCGGTAACGATTCCCACGTCACCCAGATCCTCTATGGTGGCGGCCCTGCCCTGGTCAACTCGGCAGGTGTGCCCTGGACCGCCGCCTACATCGATACCATCGGCGAACCCACCATCGACCTGAGATCCAACATCGCCGCGGAGGCTCGCGCCAAGATCGTCTACGAGCGACTGATCAACGTCACCGATGACCCGGGTATCCAGGACACCCTGAGCTTCCTGATGACCCGCGAGATCGCCCACCAGAAATCCTTCGAGAACGCCCTGCACTCCATCCAGCCCAACTTCCCCCAGGGCAAGGTGCCGCCGCGTCCCGAGTTCGCCAGCGTCTACTACAACCTGTCGCAAGGCGAAGGCGATCTGCGCGGTCCCTGGAACCAGGGCCAGGACTGGGAATACGTCGAGCAGCCCGGCCCGGCGGTGGATGGCGGCGACGGCCTGGCCGCCGTGCAACTGCCATCGAAGCAAGCCAAGGCGGTCGAGCAACTGGCCACCCGCACGATGTCGGACCCGAGCGCTGCCCCGGTGACCGGTGCCGACCTGGGCGCAGGTCTCGCCCAGAAGCTCGACAAGAACCGTCTGGAAGAGTGATGGCCCCTGGCTTGCCGACGTGACAGTGGACGTCGGCAGGCCTCCCCCTTCATCTGTCGTCTTACCTTTCGTCGGCAGGCCGGCAAACCAATGTATCTCCTACGAACCTGGCCAGTTGCCATGAGTCCTATCGCCATCATCGTAGTAGGGGAAACCTTGATGGAAGATTATCTGTTGGCCTTCGCCATGGTCGCTCTGACCGCCCTGTTCATTGGTCTCACGACCGTCGGTCTGGTGGAAATCACCTGATGGCGCTTTGCCGCCTTCTGTGCTGAACATTCGCCTGGCGGCGTAGTCTGCCGCTGTGCATTGATGCCACCACGTTGCACCGACGTAGTCAGGGACGCCCACCATGAAACGCCACGCTTTCGCTTCAGCCGTTGCGGTCGCTGCCCTCTGCAGCAGCCCTGTCTTCGCCATGGACCAGGATGCACTGCTGTTCGAGCAGACCACCATGGCCGCCTTCAAGACCTGCGCCAACAAGGCGGTCATCGCCGGCACGCGGATCGGTGACACGGCACGTTTCGCCGATACCGACAGCTGCGTCGCCGAGGCGCTGTCGCAGATCGAACCGGCCTACCAGAAGGCCCTCACCTCGTTGCAGAACAACGGCACCGCGCGCCGCTGCCTGCAGACCTACTACAGCAACTGGACGGCGCTGATGAAGTCGCTGCCGGAGCTGCAGACCAAGCCGCCGTCTTCGGTCCTGCTGACCGCCAACGGCGGTGAGCGGCGGCTCAACCAGTACTGGCAATTTGTGGTGAGCGCGCGCTAGAACGCACCGGACAGCCGTCTACCAGAGAGCGAGCGAGCCTCGCTCCTTCGCTTTCAGCCGATCGGCACGTGGCCCGGTTGGGCGGCTACCCGGGCCAGCCAGGCGCGCAGCGCCGGAAAGTCATCCAGCACGAAACCTCCTTCGTCGGCCACATGGGTATAGGCATAGAGCGCGATATCGGCGATCGAATAGCCCTCGCCCACCAGGAAGGGAGTGCGCTGCAACTGCTGCTCCATCACCGCCAGTGCGCGGTAGCCACGCTCCAGGCATGCCTGGTGCTCGGCACGACGGGACTCTGGCAGACCTTGGTAGAGCTGGATGAAACGCGCCACCGCCACATAGGGTTCATGACTGTACTGCTCGAAGAATTGCCACTGCAGCACCTGGGTACGCAGCCGCGGCTCGCTCGGCAGGAAACGACTACCCTCCGCCAGGAAGTTGAGGATGGCGTTGGATTCCCAAAGGCAGGTGCCATCCTCCAGCTCCAGCACCGGAATCTTGCCATTCGGATTCTTCGCCAGGAACGCCGCGGTACGGGTCTCGCCGGCGAGGATGTCGACGTCGTGCCAGCGATAGTCCACACCCAGTAGGTGCAGCATCAGCACGACCTTGTAGCAGTTGCCGGAACGGCGATCACCATGGACCTGATACATCTCATAGCTCCTTGTCGTCGGGGGTGGCTTGCCGGATCACGGCGGCCAGGCGGGCCAAGCCGGTGTCGAGGCGTTCGGGCAGCACATGGCTGAAGTTGAGGCGCAGCAGACCGCGATGCTGGTCGGGATCGGCGAAGAAGGGCTCGCCGGGCATGAAGGCGACCTGCTCCGCCAGGGCCTGGTCCAGCAGCGTACGGGTATCGATGGGCGTTTTCAGCCGCAGCCAGAAGAACAGCCCACCCTGGGGCACCTGCCAGTCGGCGATATCGCTGAAATGCCGACCCAGGGCCGCGGCGAAGCTGTCCCGACGCTCCCGGTAGAAAGCTCGCACCTCGTCCAGATGCCGACCATAACGCTCGGTGCCCAGCCATTGCAGCACCTGCCACTGGCTGACGCGACAGGTGTGCAGGTCGGCCGCCTGCTTGAGTGCCCGCAAGGGTTTGAGCAGCTCCGGCGAGGCGATCAGATAGCCCACCCGCAGGCCGGGTAGCAGGGTCTTGGACAGACTGCCGGTATAGATCCAGGCGCTGCGCTGGAGCTGGGCGCAGAGCGGCCGCGCAAGCTCACCGTCATAGCACAGCTCGCGATAGGGTTCGTCTTCCACCAGGGTGACAGCGAACTCGTCCAGCAGCGCCGCCACCGCTGCCCGGTTGTTCGGGCTGTAGCGTACCCCGGACGGATTCTGGAAGGTCGGGATGAGATAGGCGAAGGCCGGGCGCCGCGCCGCCAGGCAGTCACGCAAGGCGGCAAGGTCCAGCCCTTCCGCCGTCAGGCTCACGCTCAGGCAGTTGGCGTCGAAGAACTGGAAGCTCTGCAGGGCCGCGAGGTAGGTGGGGCCTTCCAGCAGCACCGGCGTATCGACGTCGATGTACAGCTTGGCGATCAGATCCAGCGCCTGCTGCGAGCCGGTGGTTACCAGCACCTGCTCGGCCGTACAGTCCAGGCCGTAGCTGCGGGCCTGGACGGCGATGGCCTCGCGCAGCGCGGGCTCGCCTTCGCTCATGCCGTACTGGCCCAGGCCGGCGGGCATGGCGCGCCAGTCCACTGTCGGCAGGCAGCGTTCGGCCGGCAGGCCACCGGCGAAGGACATCACCTCCGGACGCTGCGCCGCTGCCAGGATATCCCGGATCAGACTGCTCTTGAGCCTGGTCACCCGTTCGGAAAATGCCATCTTCCTCCGTGGCCTGCGGCCGCTTAATGAGTCAAACTGGTTGACCGACCCTAATCTACCCTGGAAAGACAAGTCAATATGCTTGACCTAAACCAGACCGCCAGCCAACGCGAAGTCATGGAAAGCTTCTTCTTCGGCTACCAGGCGTTCACCGCCAAGGCCGACGACATGCTCGCCCGCCGCGGGCTGAGTCGCGTCCACCAGCGCATCCTGTTCTTCATCGCCCGTGATCCGGGCTTGAGCAACAAGGCGCTGCTGGAGGTGCTCAACGTGAGCAAGCAGGCGCTGAACATCCCGCTGCGGCAGTTGCTGGAGATGCAACTGGTGGTGATGGAGACCGACGCCAGCGACAAGCGCAAGCGCAGGCTATCGCTGACCCGCGGCGGCGCGGCACTGGAGCAGACCCTGAGACGCGAGCAGATGCGCCTGGTGCAGGCGGCGCTGGCCAGCGTCGGTCCCCAGGCCGCCGAGGGCTGGCTGGCGTTCAACCAGGCCTTGAGCGGCCGCTACACAGTGGCCGAAGAACGCCAGGACAGTTGAAGACTGCTGGTCGCGAAAGTGCAACTGTAATGGTTTCTCGCCGTGCCGGTGTACGGATACCCGCACGCGCGCTCTGGCTAAGCTGGGACAAAGCCCAGGGAAGCCACCATGACCGTCGAAATTCTCGCCGCCTTCGTTCTGTTCGCCTTCGTTTCTTCCGCCACGCCCGGCCCCAACAACATGATGCTGCTGGCCTCAGGCGTGAATTTCGGCTTCCGCAGGACCCTGCCGCACATGTTCGGCATCAGCCTGGGCCATATGCTGCTGGTAATCTGTACCGGCCTGGGGCTGGCGCAACTCTTCCTGCTCTATCCGCCGCTGCAGCTCGCCCTGCGCGTGGTGGGCGGTGCCTACCTGCTGTATCTCGCCTGGAAACTCGCCACCGCCGCCGCGCCTTCCCCCCGTGACGGCGCCAGCGGCAAGCCCTTTGGCTTCTTCCAGGCCGCTGCCTTCCAGTGGGTGAATCCCAAGGCCTGGGTGATGGCGATCACCGCCGTCACAGCCTATATTCCGGCGGAGAACTTCACCGCCAACCTGCTGCTGGTGGCCCTGCTCTTCGCCCTCATCAACCTGCCCAGCGTCAGTCTCTGGACCCTGTTCGGCATGGGCCTGCGCCGCCTGCTCAGCAGCCCGACACGCCTGCGGGTGTTCAACTGGAGCATGGCCCTGCTGCTGGTGCTGTCGCTCTATCCGATCCTGTTCGGCCACCATTGAGAGCCACCATGGACGTCACCAAGCGCCGGCTCAGACCGCTGGCCGACAGCTCTCCCGCGGCCTTCGTGGCCGGTTTCGTCGCCATGCTGGTGGGTTACACCAGTTCCCTGGTGCTGATGTTCCAGGCCGGCCAGAACGCCGGGCTCAGCACCGGTCAGATTTCCTCCTGGATCTGGGCGCTGTCCATCGGCATGGCCCTGACCACCATCGGCCTGTCGCTGAAGTACCGGACGCCCATCGTCATCGCCTGGTCGACCCCGGGTGCGGCCCTGCTGGTCACCAGCCTGCCGTCGGTGCCCTACAGCGACGCCATCGGCGCCTTCATCGTCTGCGCGGCCCTGCTGGCCCTGTGCGGCCTCACCGGCAGCGTCGACCGGCTGTTGCGCCGGGTGCCGCCGGCCCTGGCCGCCGCGCTGCTGGCCGGGATCCTCTTCCGTATCGGCATCGAGATCTGCGCGGCGGCCCAGCACCGGACCGCGCTGGTGCTGGGCATGGCGTTGAGCTATCTGGTGGCCAAACGTCTCTGGCCCCGCTACTGCGTGCTGGTAGCCCTGGTGACTGGCCTGCTCTTGGCGGCCAGCCTCGGCCTGCTGGACTTCAGCCAGCTGCGCCCGGAGCTGGCGACTCCGATCTGGACCGCCCCCACCTTTTCCCTCACCGCCACCATCGGCATCGCCATCCCCCTGTTCGTGGTGGCCATGGCCTCGCAGAACATGCCCGGCATCGCCGTGCTCCGCACCGATGGCTACGCGGTGCCGGCCTCGCCGCTGATCGCCACCACCGGAATCGCCTCCCTGCTGCTCTCCCCCTTCGGCTCCCATGGCATCAACCTGGCGGCCATCAGCGCAGCGATCTGCACCGGTCCCCAGGCCCACGAAGACGCCGGCAAGAGGTACACGGCGGCGGTCTGGTGCGGACTCTTCTATGGCCTCGCCGGCCTCTTCGGCGCGACCCTGGCCGCCCTCTTCGCCTCCCTGCCCAGCGAGCTGGTGATCTCGGTCGCGGCGCTGGCGCTGCTCGGCTCGATCATGAACGGGCTGCACGGCGCCCTGGTCGAACCCAGCCAGCGCGAGCCGGCCCTGATCACCTTCCTGGTAACGGCATCGGGCCTGACGCTGGCCGGAGTGGGCTCGGCCTTCTGGGGCCTGGTGGCGGGTCTCGTGGCCAGTTTGCTACTGACCGCACGCCGCGCCTAGGAAACGAGTGGGCTCCTGATCGGTCGGAACTTGATCGTTCCCCACAGGAGACCACCATGTCCCGTACCAATCGCCAATTCCTGCTCGCCAAGCGTCCATCCGGCGAACCCACCGCGGAAAACTTCGAGCGCGTCGAGCAGCCGGTAGGCGAACCCGGCGCCGGTCAGGTGCTGGTCAAGAATCTCTACCTGTCCCTCGATCCGGCCATGCGCGGCTGGATGAACGAGGGCAAGTCCTACATCAAGCCCATCGGCATCGGCGAGGTCATCCGGGCCCTGGGCGTGGGCGAGGTGGTCGCCTCCCAGCATCCGGACTTCAAGCCCGGCGACACCGTCAACGGCATGCTGGGCATCCAGGACTACTACCTCGGCGAGCCCCAAGGCTTCTACAAGGTCGATCCGAGCAAGGCCAGCCTGCCGCAGTACCTCTCGGTGCTGGGCATGACCGGCCTGACCGCCTATTTCGGCCTGCTGGAAGTGGGCGCGCCCAAGGCCGGCGAGACCCTCGTGGTGTCCGGCGCGGCCGGCGCGGTCGGCAGCATGGTCGGCCAGATCGGCAAGCTCCAGGCCTGCCATGTGGTGGGTATCGCTGGCGGCGCCGAGAAATGCCGCTACCTGATCGAGGAGCTGGGCTTCGATGCCGCCATCGACTACAAGGCCGAGCCGGATCTGGCCGCCGCCCTGCGCCGGGAATGTCCCAATGGCGTCGACGTCTATTTCGACAACGTTGGCGGTCCGACGCTGGATGCGGTGCTCGCCCAGATCAACTTCCGCGCCCGGGTAGTCCTGTGTGGCGCCATCAGCCAATACAACAGCGACAAGATTCAGGGTCCGCAGAACTACCTGGCGCTGCTCAGCAATCGCGCGCGCATGGAAGGCTTCATCGTGCTGGACCATGCCGCGCGTTACCCCGAAGCCCAGCAGCAACTGGCCATCTGGCTGGCGGACGGCCAGCTCAAGTCCCGTGAACATGTAGTGGAGGGTCTGGATACCTTCCCGCAGACGCTGATGAAGCTGTTCTCCGGCGAGAACTTCGGCAAGCTGGTCCTGAAGGTCTAGCGGGTATTCCCAAGGTTATCGGTTAACTCTTGAAGCAGTCTCTGCGAACCGGGCGTCGGAAAGTCGTCGCGTATCCGACGAAAGACGCGCCGGTTCGCTGTTTGGGTGTCAACTTACCAGCGGCGATTGGCCATCATTGACTCAACTCATTGATTTAAATGCAAATAAAAGAACTGGCACAGTTCTCGCTGTAGGGTGACCATCGGCCAAGGAGAATCCGGCATGGTCCCGCCCTCATCCAACACCATCGATTTCGATCTCGCCCGCCAGCAACGCAATGCGAGCCTGACCGCCCCCACTCGCGAAAGCGATCCCGAGGTCCTGCGTGCCCTGCGCCAACGCCTGACGGCGGTGCTGCAGGCGTCGCTGGACCTGGAGCGCGTGCTGCAGCTCTTCCAGCAGGAAGTCAGCGCCCTGGTGGATTTGCCCGGCCTGTCCTATCGCCATGCGCGGGAGGGCATCGACATCAGCCTGGGACAGGAAACCGGCCATCAGGTGCACTATCACCTGAGCCAGGGCGACATTCCCCTGGGTGATCTCAGCGTATGCCGCAGCGAGCGCTTCCATGAGGGCGAGCTCATGGCGCTGGAGCTGCTGCTCGGCAGTCTGATGTTTCCCCTGCGCAACGCCCTGCTCTACCGCGAGGCGCTGAACAACGCCCTGCGTGATGCCCTCACCGGCGTAGGCAACCGCAGCGCCCTGGATCGCGCCCTGGTACGGGAGCTGGAACTGGCGCGTCGGACGCAGCAGCCACTGTCACTGCTGATGCTCGACCTGGACCATTTCAAGCGCATCAACGACCGCTTCGGCCACGGCGTGGGTGACGATGTGCTGCGGCAGACCGCCCAGACCATCGCCAGCTGCCTGCGCAGCATGGACATGGTGTTCCGCTTCGGCGGCGAGGAATTCTGCGTCCTGTTGTCGGCCACTTCCCACGAGGCGGCCCACACGGTGGCGGAACGTCTGAGAGCGGCGGTCGAGACTCAGACCTCGCGCGAGGGCGCCATCCCCCTGTCGGTCACCCTCAGCATAGGCCTGGCGACCCTGCGCGACGTGGAGTCGGCGCGCTGCCTGCTGCAGCGCGCCGACAGCGCCCTGTACCAGGCCAAGGCCAGCGGCCGCAATCGGCTCTGCAGCCTGGCCTGAAGGTCGCCTGCCGGGCAGGCGACCTCACTTCCTAGCGGCGACCACCCTTACCGGTACCACCACCACTCGGGCCACGACGCGGTGCGATACCCGGCGCCGTACGTCCCTTGCCGGCCGGCTTGCGACCGACCTCGCTGGGACGCTCGGCCACGGCCGATCCCTGGGTTTTTCCGGCTTTGGCAGTCTTGTTGCGTGAGCCGCGACCCGCATCGATGGGACGGGCGGTCTTGCGCTGCTGGCGCTCCAGCTTTTCCTTGGTCTTGCCGCCCATGGCCGGCAGGGCTACCGGGGGTAGCCCGACCTCGGCAGCGAGGATGTCCACTTCCGACTGGGTCATCTCGCGCCAGCGCCCGACCGGCAGATCGCTGGTCATGAACACCGGGCCGAAACGCACCCGCTTCAGGCGGCTCACCAGCAGGCCCTGGGATTCCCAGAGACGGCGCACTTCGCGATTACGGCCTTCCATCACCACGCAATGGAACCAGTGGTTGAAGCCGTCACCTTCGGGCGCCTGCTGGACGTCGGTGAAACGTGCCGGACCGTCTTCGAGGATCACGCCATTCTTCAGGCGCAGCAGCATCTCCTCGGTCACCTCGCCACGTACCCGCACCGCATATTCGCGGTCCATCTGGTAGGACGGATGCATCAGCCGGTTGGCGAGTTCGCCGTCGGTGGTGAACAGCAGCAGGCCGGTGGTGTTGATGTCCAGGCGACCGACGTTGATCCAGCGCCCCTGCTTGGGCTTGGGCAGGCGGTCGAAGACGGTCGGCCGGCCTTCGGGATCGTCGCGGGTGCAGATCTCACCCTCGGGCTTGTTGTAGATCAGGACGCGGCGCACCACTTCTTCGGCCTGGTCGCGCTTGAGGAGGCGACCGTCGACCGCGATGGCATCCTTGGGCATCACCCGCAGACCCAGGGTGGCGACCACTCCATTGACCTTGATCCGGCCTTCGCCGATCCAGGCTTCGACATCTCGGCGCGAGCCGACGCCCAGGCGCGACAGGACCTTCTGCAGCTTTTCGCCAGCCGGCGCGGGGGTGGTCTCGTCGAGGGATTCTTTATCGGGGTTTCTATCGAGGGTCATCTGGCACCTCCCGGTGTAGTGGACGACAAGGGCACCACGGAACGGGCGCCAGGAAAAAGACAAGGGCGCATGATAGCGCCCCTGGGTCCGCCAGCCTAGCTGGGCAGGTCGGTGACGGATGGCCGCAGCCTCAATCCAGCGCGGCGAGCGCCTCGCGGCAGAGCTGCTCGACGCGACTCCAGTCCTTGGCCTTCACCACGTCGTTGGGCAACATCCAGCTGCCGCCGACGCACAGCAGGTTGGGCTGCTGGAAGTAATTCTTCACGTTGCCCGGATTTACGCCGCCCGTGGGGCAGAACTTGAGTTCAGCGAAGGGGCCGGCGAAGGCCTTGAGTGCATCCACGCCGCCATAGACGTTGGCCGGGAACAGCTTGAAGCGACGGTAGCCCAGGCGATAGGCCTGCATGATCTCCGAGGGCGTGGCGATGCCGGGCAGGAGCGGGATGGGCGCCGATACCCCGGCCTGGAGAATTTCCTCGGTGGTGCCCGGGGTGACGATGAACTGGGCGCCCGCCTCGACCGCAGCTGCGAACATCCGTACATCGAGCACGGTGCCGACACCGACGTCCAGATTCGGCCGCTCCTGACGCAGCAGACGCACCGCATCCAGCCCATGGGCGGATCTGAGGGTGATCTCCAGCGCGGTGAGGCCACCGGCCGCCATGGCGTCGGCGAACGGCAGCACGTCGGCAGGATCATTGATCACGATCACCGGCAGGATCCGGGCACGCGCGCACAGGGCATCTAGGGTCGCGATCTTGTTCTGCATGTCCACAAACTAACTCCTCGTCAGGGGCACCAATAGACGACCAGGGGTTCGCGCAGGAACGCCTTGATCGGAGTGGCCAACTCGTCGCCCTCGGCCAAGGCGGTTTCCAGCACCTGTCGCTTGCCTGCGCCCTGGATGGCGAGGATCTGCTGCCGCGCGCGACTCAGGTAGGCACGGCTCAGGGTGATGCGGCGCTGTGGCGCGGAAGGCGCGACACCCGGGAAGCTCAGGCGCTCGCTGGCCGGGTCCAGGGCCTCTTCCAGGCCAGGGCTGCCGGGGAACAGCGAGGCGGTATGGGCATCGTCACCCATGCCCAGCACCAGGACGTCCGGCGTGCCCAGGGCATCGCGCAGGCGAGCCTCGGTAAGGGCCATGCCCTCTTCCGGCGTATTCGCTGGGCTGTACAGATCGACGAACTGTGCGGCGGCTGCAGGCCCCTGGAAAAGGTGCTTGCGCAGCAGACCGGCGTTGCTGTCCGGATCGTCGATGGGGACCCAACGCTCATCCGCCAGGGTGACCATGACCTTGGCCCAGTCCAGCTCGGCCTTGGCCAGCCGCTCCAGAAAAGGCACCGGACTGCGACCGCCGGAAACGATCAGTAGCGCCTCGCCACGCGCGGCCAGGGCCTCGCGCAGCGCGGTGGCGACCGCCTCGGCCAGCGCCGCGGCATGGGCCTCGCGGTCGGGCAATTCGCGCAGGGTCACGCCCTGCCCCAGGTCAGACGTCGCCATACCAGGATCTCCCGTCTCGTGCGATCAGTGCGATGGAGGTCAGCGGACCCCAGCTACCCGCGGCATAGGACTTGGGCGAGTCGCCCATCTTCGACCAGCCATCCATCAGCTGGTCGCACCACTTCCAGGCCGCCTCGATCTCGTCCTTGCGGACGAACAGCGACTGGTTGCCCTGCATGACTTCCAGCAGCAACCGCTCGTAGGCGTCCGGAGTGCGCAGGTGCTTGAAGGTCTCGGAGAAGTTCAGTTGCAGCGGACCGCTGCGCAGTTGCATGCCCTTGCGCAGGCCCTGGTCCTTGCTCATCACCTGCAGCGAGATGCCCTCGTCCGGCTGGATGCGGATGATCAGGCGGTTGCTGATCAGGCTGCGCTGCTCGGGCGCGAAGATGTAGTGCGGCGGTTCCTTGAAGTGGATGACGATCTGCGACAGCTTCTGCGGCATGCGCTTGCCGGTACGCAGATAGAAGGGCACGCCCGACCATCGCCAGTTGCGGATATCCGCGCGGATGGCGACGAAGGTCTCGGTGCGGCTCTCGGTGTTGGAATTGGGCTCTTCGAGATAGCCCGGGACCGGCTTGCCGTCGCTGTAGCCCGAGGTGTACTGGCCGAGCACCACGCGGCTGGCGAGCTGGTCGGCGGTAATCGGCTCCAGGGCCTTGAGCACCTTGACCTTCTCGTCACGGATGCTGTCGGCCGAAAGGTCCGCCGGCGGGTCCATGGCAGTCAGGCAGAGCAGCTGCAGCAGGTGGTTCTGTACCATGTCGCGCAGCTGGCCGGCCTGGTCGAAGTAACCCCAGCGCCCCTCGATACCGACCTTCTCGGCCACGGTGATCTCCACGTGGGAGATGTAGTTCTGGTTCCACTGGGTCTCGAACAGGCTGTTGGCGAAGCGCAGCGCGATGAGATTCTGCACCGTCTCCTTGCCCAGGTAATGATCGATGCGATAGACGCGGTCTTCCGGGAAGAAGCGTGCCACGGCGTCGTTCACCACCTTGGAGGACTCCAGGTCGTAGCCGATGGGCTTTTCCATCACCACCCGGGTACGCTCGCACAGACCGACGGCGGCCAGGTTCTCGCAGATGGCGCTGTAGACCAGGGCTGGCGTGGCAAAATAGGCGATCAGCGTCTCGGTATCACCCACATCCTCGGCGAGTCCCGTATAGTCTTCGCGGTTGCGGAAATCGATGGCGCGATAGCCCAGACGGGCCTGCATCCGGGCGAAGACCGCCTCGTCCCAGTCCGCCTTGGGCACATAGTGGCGCAGACGCTCCGCGATGTGCTCGAGCTGCTTGACCCCGTCTCCCTGATCGCGCGCCAGCGCCATGATCCGGGTGTCGTCGTGCAGCAGACCTTCACGATCCAGCTGATACAAGGCAGGGAAAAGTTTACGCAGGGCCAGGTCGCCCAACGCGCCGAAGATTGCCAGGGTACAGGGTAGAACTCGGACGCCAGCCATAAATATTCGTTCTTTTACTTAAAGTTTGAGATATTCCACGCCCATCATAGGGGACGTGGCGCGATTCGCGTAGTCTTAATATCAAAAAATGCGGCCCGACAGCACCGGCCCAACCCTTTTATAGCCTTAGGATAGAGGCACAACAACCACTAGGAGTTCTCATGGATCGTGCCAGCACCCTGCTGCAAACCATCCAGACGCGCGTTGGCGAACTCAACCGTGCCGAACGCAAGGTCGCTGAAGTCATTCTGCAGAATCCACGGCAAGCCACCCGTTACACCATCGCGGCCCTGGCCCAGGCGGCCCAGGTCAGCGAACCCACGGTGAACCGCTTCTGCCGGTCGCTGGGGGTGAGCGGCTATCCGGAAATGAAGATCCAGCTGGCCCAGAGCATCGCCAGCGGTGCCGTCTACGTCAGCCAGGCGGTAGAGGCCAACGACGAACCCGAGGCCTACGCCGAGAAAATCTTCAGCAGCACCATCGCCTCGCTGGACAGCGCCCGCCAGCGGCTGGATGCCCGGACGGTGGATCGCGCGGTCGACCTGATGATCCAGGCCCGGCAGATCCATTTCTTCGGCCTGGGCGCCTCGGCACCGGTGGCTCTGGATGCCCAGCACAAGTTCTTCCGCTTCAACATGGCGGTCTCGGCGCATTCGGACGTGCTGATGCAGCGGATGCTCGCCTCCATCGCCCGGACCGGCGAGCTGTTCGTGATCATCTCCTACACCGGCCGCACCCGCGAGCTGGTGGACGTAGCCAAGCTGGCGCGGGACAACGGCGCCTCGGTGCTCGGCCTCACCGCCAGCAACACCCCGCTGGCCAAGGTCTGCACCCACAGCCTGGACATCCCGCTGCCGGAAGACACCGACATCTACATGCCGATGACCTCGCGGATCATCCAGCTCACCGTGCTGGACATCCTGGCGACCGGGGTAACCTTGAAGCGCGGCGTGGATTTCCAGCCGCATCTGCGCAAGGTCAAGGAAAGCCTGGTCGCGACCCGCTATCCCTCGGAGCCCGACCAGGGCTGACGCCCATGGGCTCCAGTCTTCCCGGAGCCCGTCAGTCGCTAAATGTCGTCGCGGTGGCTGAACAGATCCCAGGTGGACATGAACAGCGCGGCGATCAGCGGGCCGATGACGAAGCCGTTCAGGCCGAACAGCGACATGCCGCCGATGGTGGAGATCAGCACCACGTAGTCGGGCATCTTGGTGTCCTTGCCGACCAGGATGGGGCGCAGCAGGTTGTCCACCAGGCCGATCACCACCACGGCGAAGACGATCAGGATCACGCCCTTGATGACCGAACCAGTGGCCAGGAAGTAGATCGCTACCGGCACCCAGATCAGCGCCGAACCCACTGCCGGCAGCAGTGACAGGAAGGCCATCAGAGTGCCCCAGAGCACCGCGCCCTGCACCCCCAGCACGCCGAGGATGAAACCGCCAAGGGCGCCCTGCACCACGGCCACGATGATGTTGCCCTTCACCGTAGCGCGCACCACGGCGGTGAACTTCGCCATCAGGCTGCGCTTGTGCATGTCGCTCAGCGGAATGGCCTTGCGGATCAGCGCCACCAGCTGCGAGCCATCGCGCAGCAGGAAGAACAGCAGGTAAAGCATTACGCCGAAGCCGATGAGGAACTGGAAGGTGCCCTGGCCGAAGCTGAAGGCCTGGGTGGCGACGAACTGGCTGCCCTGCATGGCGCCTTCGGAGAGCTTCTGGCGGATGCCCTCCAGGTCACCGGCGCCGAAACGCTCGAGCACGCTGCGCACCGAATCCGGCAAGGCGCCCCAGACCTGCTGGTAGTACTGGCCGAAGTTGAGCTGCCCGCTGCTGACCTGCTGGTAGAGCAGCGAGCCTTCCTGCACCAGGGAGATGGCGATGAACACCACCGGCAGGATGACGATGAGCAGGATCACGAATAGCGTGCAGAGCGCGCCCAGGTTGCGCCTGTTGTTGAAGCGACGGACGAACCAGCGCTGCAGCGGCGCGAACAGGATGGCGAGGATGGCGCCCCAGAACACCGCCCCCAGGAAGGGGGTGAGGATCCAGATGAAGGCGAGCGAGACCACCACCAGCAGGATCAGGAACGTTTTGTTTTCCAGCCGAGCACTTTTCATTGGCTTTCGCGATTCCAAACAAGGATGACGGGCCTTGCTTAGAGCCTCGGAAGCCATTGGGTTCCCATGAGCGCCCCCAACTCGACCCGAAGAGGCGCGCCGGAGGCCCCGGCGCGCCGCTGATCATACACGGAACTGGCGGACCAGCCCGCCCAGACGCTCGCCGAGACCGACCATGCCGGCAGTGCTGGCGGCCCCCTGCTGGGCGCCCTGGGCCATGCTGTCGACGGCCCCGGCGATGGTGTGGACGCTGCGATTGATTTCCTCGGCCACCGCCGTCTGCTCCTCGGCGGCGCTGGCGATCTGGGTGTTCATGGCGTTGATGGTGGCGATCAGTTCGCTGATGGACGCCAGGGCGGCGCCGGCCTGCTCGGCCTGGGCCGTGGTGGCCTCGCCCATGCCACCGGAGCGCTCCATGGCGCCCACCGCGCGACCGGTCGCCTGTTGCAAGCGGTCGATCATGCCCTGGATCTCCTGGGTGCTCTGCTGGGTGCGGCTGGCCAGGGCGCGGACTTCGTCGGCGACCACGGCGAAACCGCGTCCCGCCTCGCCCGCCCGGGCGGCTTCGATGGCGGCATTGAGCGCCAGCAGGTTGGTCTGCTCGGCGATGGCACGGATCACGTCGAGCACGCCGACGATGGCGCCGACGTCCTGCTTCAGGCCGTCCAGGGAGACACCGCTCTGGCGCACCTCCTCCACCAGATCGTGAATGCGGGCGACGCTGGAAGCGACCACCTCGCGGGCCATGCGGCCCTGCTCCTCGGTCTGCCGGGTGGCCTCGGAGGCCTGCAGGGCACTGCGCGCCACTTCCTGGGCTGCGGCGGACATCTCGTTGATGGCGGTCGCCACCTGGTCGGTCTCGTTGCGCTGGCGCTGCATGTCGCGATCGGTACGCTGGGCCTGCTGGGCGACGTCGTCGAGCAGGCCGGTGAGTTGGCGGGTGATGTCGACGACCTGGACGATGGTGCCCTGGATGCGATCGACGAAACGGTTGAAGGAGGCGGCGAGCTCACCGATCTCGTCGCGACCGGTGACCGGAAGACGACGCGTCAGGTCGCCCTCCCCGGCAGCGATGTCGTCGAGATTCGCCCGGATCTGCGCCAGCGGCCGCAGGGTCCGGGCGGCGAAGAGTTGCGCGGCGATGCCGATCACCAGCAGCAGCACACCGGCGACGCCGAGGATCAGCCAGAGCTGGCTGCGGGTCCGCTGGGCGACCTGTTCGGCCACGGCGGCGACCTCGGCTTCGACACCGTCCAGGTTCACCGCGGAGCCGATCACCAGGTCCCATTTGGCCAGGTAGTCGGTGTAGGCCAGCTTGGGCACCAGGATGTCCTTGTTGCCAGGCAGCGACGAGCTGTAGCGGCTGAAGTGCGAGCCATCCTTGCCGACCCGGACCAATTCCTGGTTCAGGTAGACGCCATTGGGATCGCGGTTGTCCTTGAAGCTCTTGCCGATGCCGGCCGGGTCGTTGCCCTTGAACAGGCGGATCACGTTGGAATCGTAGCCGAAGATATAGCCATCCCTGCCGTAGGCGATGGCCGACAGCAGGCGAATGGCTTCCTTGCGCGCCTCGGAGTCCCCTGGGGTGGCGTTGTCGTACAGCGGTTTGACCACGGTCATGGCCGCTTCGACGGTGTTCTGCAGGGCGCCGCGGCTCTGCGCCATCAGCCGCTCGCGGGCTTCGCTGATGTCCCTGGCCGCCTGCTCGTGCAGTACCCAGTAGGACAGTCCACCCAGGACGATGGTGAAGAGGCAGACGGGCAGGATCGCCAGCAGGGTAACTTTCAATTTCAGGCTCATGGGTTCTCCTTGGCAGCAAGAGCTGTGCGGTTATCGGCCGCCCAAGGTCGAACTTGACCGAGAAGTCACACGACTGACTGGTGCTGGCTCCCTCCCGTTGGCGATGGCAAATGGATGACCACGGCGAGCCCGCCCAGGGCTGAAGGCGCCAGCGCCAGGGTGCCACCGCAGCTGTCGACGATATCCCTGGCGATGCCCAGGCCGAGGCCGTGACCAGCGACGCCTTCGTCCAGGCGGGTTCCCCGGCTCAGGATGGCCTGGCGCTCGCCTTCCGGCACACCCGGTCCATCGTCCTCGATGTGGATGGCATAGCCTTCGGCTCGGCGGGCGATTTCCAGGCGTACCTGCCGATGCGCCCATTTGCTGGCGTTGTCCAGCAGCGTACCGAACAGTTCCAGCAGATCCTCACGGTCCCACGGCAGGCGCAGGCCATCGGGGAACTGGTAGTCGAACACCAGGTGCTCGCCATGCAGGCGCTGGAGCAGTACGCAGAGCTCGCGCAACTCCGCCACGTCCAGGTGCGCCCCTGGCAGCGCCTCGCCGGCCAGCCGCGCCCGGCGCAGCTCCCGCTCCAACCGTTCACGGATGCGCGCCAGTTGCTCGCGCAGGGTGTCGCGCTGCTCCGGCAGGGTTTGCAGCTCCGGCCGCTCGGCCAGGCTGGTGAGTACCGCCAGGGGCGTCTTCAGGGCATGGCCCAGGTTGCCGATGCCATGGCGCGCGCGCTTCAGGCCCTCTTCGGTGTGGCGCAACAGGGCGTTCATCTCCGCCACCAGCGGCGCGAGCTCGGCGGGTACCGTGCCGTCCAGCGCCGAGCGTCGCCCCTGGTGCAACTGGGCGATCTGTTCGCGCACCTGCTCCAAGGGCCGCAGCGCGCGGCGCACGATCAGGCGCTGCAGCAAGAGCAGCAGCACCAGGGTCGCCAATCCCAGCGCGGCGCCCACGCCGAGGATGCGAGTGAGGCTCGCCAGCAGCGGGTTATAGTCGTCGGCGACCGTGACGCTTATCTGCTGGCCATAACGCTGGTAATCAGCGCGGTAGGTGAGCAGCCGCTGCCCGCTGGGTCCGTCGAGCAGGGCGTCGGTCAGCCCGGCAGCGGGCGGCGCTTCGAGCTGGGCATCCCACAGGGAGCGCGAACGCCAGCGGATGTCCAGCGCGGGAATCTCGATCAGGAAATAGCGGCCCGACAGGGGCCGGGTGTAGAGACTGCCCAGCCGGCCTTCGTCCAGCTGCAGGCCATGGGGTCCGCGCACCAGTGCGGCGAGCAGATTTTCCGTCTCGCTGCGCAGGCCGGTTTCCAGGTAGCGACGAAGGGCGTGGTCCACCAGCCAGGCACTGCCCAGCACCAGCACCAGACCGGCGACCAGCAGGACGACTACCAGGCCGACCCGCAGGCGGGTCTGGATGGACCTCAATCGATACCGCCCAGGCGATAGCCCTGGCCGCGGCGCGTCTCTATCACGTCCCGCCCGAGCTTGCGCCGCAAGTGGTTGACGTGCACCTCGATGACATTGGAGTCGCGCTCGCTTTCGCCGTCGTAAAGGTGATCGTTCAGCCGGGTCTTGGACAGGATCTGCCCCGGGTGCAGCAGGAAGCAGCGCAGCAGGCGAAATTCCGCGGCGCTGAGGGCGATGGTCTCGCTGCCGCGGACCACGCACTGACGCGCTTCATCCAGCGACAGCCCGGCCGCCTGCAGCAGCGGCTGGTTGGCCACGCCACGCACCCGGCGCAACAGGGCGGCGATGCGCAGCCCCAGCTCCTCCGGATGGAAAGGCTTGGTCAGGTAGTCGTCGGCGCCTGCCTTGAGTCCTTCGATGCGCTCCGCCCAGCTGTCGCGGGCAGTGAGGATGAGCACGGGCGTCACCAGGGCGGCGGCACGCCACTCGCCCAGCACCTCGAGGCCCGGTCGCCCCGGCAGGCCGAGGTCGAGCACGATGAGGTCGTAGGGCTCCTGGGCGCCTTGCCAGGCGGCGTCGCGACCGTCCGCGAGCCAGTCGATGGCGTAGCCCTGGCGGGTCAGAAAGGCCGAGAGTTCGTCAGCCAGGGCTACATCGTCTTCCACCAGCAGCAGGCGCATCTAGTCGTCCACCTCATCTTTCAGGATGGCGCCATCGATGGCGCCGATTTCCAGTTCGCGGACCCCGTCACCGACGAGAATCTCGATCTCGTAGCGGTACTGGCCATCTTCCTCTTCCAGCTCGGCCTCCAGCAGCCGGGCATTCGGATAACGTTCGTTGACGCGCTGCAACAGGGTTTCCAGGGGTCTGATCACCCCCTCCTTGCGCAGCTTGAGGGCCTCGTCCTGGTCCAGGTCACGAGCCTGGACCAGGGGGGCGGCGCCGAGCAGGATCAGCCCGGCCAGCACGAGACCTAGCGGTCGCGCTCGTTCTTCAGGACTTCGCCAGTGGTGGCGTCGAGTTCCAGATCCCATTTCACACCCTTGGGGTCACGCAGTTCCAGTTGGTAGATGTAGCGACCGTACTTTTCTTCCAGCTCCGTGTCGTGGGTGGTGGAACCCGGATGGGTGGCGACGGCGGCTTGGTTGAGCACTTCGAAACTCTTGATCTTGCCGCTGTCACGCAGCTTCAGGGCTTCGTCGGGACCGAGGTCGCGGGCCTGGGCCACGCCCACACCGGTGAGCAGGATGACGGCAGTCGTCAGGGCGGTCAGCTTTTTCATGTCGATTCTCTCTCTGGTTGCGGTTCGTGCTGGGTCCAGAGTAGCGATGCGCCATTAATCGAAACTGAAACGCCGCTTAAGCCAAGCTTAATCGGATCGGACCGCGCCAGGGGACGTCGGGGCTCAAGACTTCACCCTTCTGGGTCACGCTCAGCCGGCCCTGGCGCACCAATTCGCGGGCGACCTGGCGCAGCGGCTCCATCAGCGGTCGCCAGTCCGCCGCCAATTCGCGCGCCACCTCCGACGGGCAGAAGGTCGTACCCGGACGACGCGCCTGGGCCTTGGCCAGCAAGGCAAGGCGCAACTGTGCGTCGGTCGGCTTGAGCGCTGTCATGAGAACCCGATCCTGTCTGCTGGAGTCCACCGTTTCGACCAGGAAATCGTCGGTGCAGTCATGACCTCTCGCTCGAAAGCCTCCAAAATCATGCAACGCCTCGCCCAGACCGATCTGCCCATCCCCGCCGATGAGCGGGACGATACCGGCACCGCCCTCTGCACGCCGCTGCCGCCGGACCTCAACTACGTCGACGATGCCCAGCCCGGTCTAAGCCGGCGCAAGCTGCGCGGTAAATGGGTCTATTTCACTCCGAACGGCGAACGCATCCGCGACCAGGCCGAGGTAGCGCGCATCAACAAGCTGGCGATTCCGCCGGCCTATACCGACGTCTGGATCTGCGCGGACCCGAACGGCCACCTCCAGGCGACTGGCCGCGATGCCCGGGGACGCAAGCAGTATCGCTACCATCCGCGCTGGCGCGAGATTCGCGATACCGACAAGTACGAGCGGATGCTCGCCTTCGGCCAGGCGCTGCCCAAGCTGCGCCAGCGGGTGGATGAAGACCTGAGCCGGCGTGGCCTGTGCCGCGAGAAGATCATGGCCACGGTGATCAGCCTCCTGGATGCCACCCTGATCCGCGTCGGTAACGCCCAGTACGCCAAGAGCAACAAGTCCTACGGCCTCACCACCCTGCGTAACCGCCACGCCGAGGTGCATGGCAACACCATCGCCTTCCATTTCCGCGGCAAGAGCGGCGTGGAGCACGACGTCAAGGTCAGCGATCCGCGCCTGGCGCGTACGGTGAAGAAGTGCCTGGAGCTGCCAGGACAACATCTCTTCCAGTACGTGGACGCCGAGGGCGAGCGGCATACGGTGACCTCCTCCGACGTCAACGCCTACCTGCACGAGTTGACCGGCGCGGATTTCACCGCCAAGGACTACCGCACCTGGGCGGGCAGTGCCCTGGCCCTGGAGGCACTGCGCGAATTGCGCTGCGAAACCCAGACCGAAGCCAAGAAGGAGCTGGTGGACATGGTCAAGGCGGTATCGCGCACCCTGGGCAACACCCCGGCTGTCTGCCGCAAGTGCTACATCCACCCCGGCGTGCTGGACGCCTTCCTCGCCGGCGATCTCTGCACCCTACCCCGGCCGCGCAAGTGCAAGGGGCTGAAGGAGGAAGAGGTGCTATTGCTCAACTTCCTGCAACGGCTGGAACAGCGCGTCGCGGAAACCGAAGCGGCCTAGCGGTGGCGGGCGGCGCGAGTCGCCTTGCCGGCGCCTTCCTGGTACGTCACGATCGCGATCGCCTGGCAGAGGGTCCATGACCTCAATCTCACCGATCCGGATGACGGAGGCTGAACGTTATGTTATAACTTTTGTGATCTAGCGAAGGCTTTCCTATGTCCTCCAAACCTCCCTCCCTCCTGCTGCTTTCCGTTCCCACCCGCCTGCTGCTGGCGTGCCTGCCCCTGGCAATCCTGTGGCTTGCCGTGCACTGGGCAGTAGCCCTGCCGTGAGCGCCGCCATCGAGTTGCGGGACCTGACCCTGGCCTATCAACGCCATCCCGCCATCCATCATCTCAGCGGTCACTTCGCGGCGGGCAGTCTCACCGCCATCGTCGGTCCCAATGGCGCCGGCAAGTCGACGCTGCTCAAGGCCATCGCCGGCACCCTGCGCCCGGTCAGTGGCCGGGTCGATCGCGCCGTACCGCAGCGCCGCCTGGGCTATCTCCCCCAGGCGGCGGAGATCGATCGCAGCTTTCCCCTGAGCGTGTTGGAAACCGTGGTGCTTGGCGCCTGGCGTGGCTTGGGAGTCTGGCGTGGCGTCACCGCCGCCCAACGCCTGGAAGCGCGCCAGGCGCTGCAGGCCGTAGGTCTCGAAGGCCTGGAGGACCGCCTGGTGGGAACGCTCTCGTCGGGGCAATTCCAACGCGTGCTATTCGCTCGGCTGCTGCTGCAGGACGCCCCGGTGCTGCTGCTGGACGAGCCCTTCACCGCCATCGACGCCCGCACCACCGCCGATCTGCTGACCATCATCCGCCGCTGGCACGGCCAGGGACGCACGGTGATCGCCGTGCTGCACGACCTGGAGCAGGTCCGCGAGCATTTCCCCGAAACGCTGCTGCTGGCGCGCGAAGCCATCGCCTGGGGCGAAACCCGGCAAGTGCTGGCCCCCGATAATCTGGCCAAGGCGCGCAACCTGGCCGAGCATTGGGACGCCAATGCGGCGGTGTGTGAACGCGCGTGACGCTCTATCACCTGCTGCTTGAGCCCTTCGTGGAATTCGGCTTCATGCGTCGCGCCCTGGTCGCCTGCCTGGCCCTGGCCTTGGGCGCCGGCCCGGTGGGCGTGCTGCTGATGCTGCGGCGCATGAGCCTGGTGGGCGATGCCATGAGCCATGCCGTCCTGCCGGGCGCCGCCCTGGGCTTCATGGTCGCTGGCCTGTCGCTGCCGGCCATGGGCATCGGCGGCATGCTCGCCGGCCTGCTGGTGGCCGGCCTCGCCGGCCTGGTCAGCCGTTTCACCAGTCAGCGCGAGGACGCCAGCTTCGCCAGCTTCTACCTGATCTCCCTGGCCGCCGGAGTGCTGATCGTCTCGGCCCATGGCTCCAGCGTGGATCTGTTGCACGTGCTGTTCGGCACCATCCTGGCCATCGACGCCACGGCGCTGTACCTGGTCGCCGGCATCGCCAGCCTGTCGCTGGTGGCCCTGGCCGTGATCTATCGGCCGCTAGCCCTGGAATGCTTCGATCCCGGCTTCCTGCGCGCCGTGGGTGGCCGCGGCTCGCTCTACCACCTGCTGTTCCTGCTGCTGGTGGTGCTCAACCTGGTGGCCGGCTTTCAGGCGCTGGGGACCCTGATGGCCGTCGGCCTGATGATGCTGCCCGCCACCGCGGCGCGCTTCTGGGCCCATAGCCTGCCGGGGCTGATGGCGGTGGCCAGCCTGATAGCCAGCCTCAGCGGGCTGGTCGGCCTGGTGCTGTCCTACCACCTCGGTTACGCCTCGGGGCCGGCCATCGTCCTCACCGCGGGCGCCTGCTACCTCTTCTCCCTGGTGTTCGGTCGTCTCGGCCTGTATCGGCGGCTGCGTCCGCGCCCTCATCTCTCTCACTGAAAGGAGTCGTCATGAAATCCCTGTTCTCGCTGGGCGCCGCCCTCTTGTTCGTGGTGGCCGGCCAGGCCCAGGCCGCACCGGTCAAGGCGGTAGCCACCTTCACCGTGATCGCCGACGTGATCAAGCAGGTCGGTGGTGACCAGGTGCAGGTCACTTCCCTGGTCGGCCCTAACGGCGATCCCCACGCCTACGAGCCCACCCCGGCCGATGCCCAGGCACTCAAGCAGGCCGACGTGGTGTTCATGAGCGGCCTGCACCTGGAAGGCTGGATGGATCGGCTGATCAAGGCTTCCGGCCAGGCACGCCCGCCGGTGGTGCTCAGCGAAGGGGTCAAGACCCGGGAGATGGCCGAAGACGAGGACGAGCACGGCCACGACGAACACGATCATGACCATGGCGGTATCGATCCCCATGTCTGGAACGACCCGCTCAACGTGGTCGTTTACACGCGCAACGTAGTCAAGGCGCTGTCCGACATCGATCCGGCGGCTGCCGCGCTGTTCAAGGCCAATGGCGATCGTTACATCGCTCAGTTGGAGGCGCTGGACCGCTACGCTCGCGAGCAGATCGGCCAGATTCCCCAGGCGCGCCGCAAGGTGCTGACCTCCCATGACGCCTTCGGCTACTTCGCCGACGCCTATGGCGTGACCTTCATCTCGCCGCTGGGCCTGTCGACGGAAGCCGAGGCCTCGGCCCAGGACGTGGGCAAGCTGATCCGCCAGATCAAGCAGGAGCACGTCGCGGCCTATTTCTTCGAGAACTCCAATGATCCGCGCCTGGTGCAGCAGATCGCCAAGGCCAGCGGCGCCCAACCGGGCGGCGAGCTCTACGTCGAGTCCCTGTCCCCGGCGGACGGCCCGGCGGCCACCTACACCGCCATGTTCCGCTACAACGTGGACACTCTGGTCAAGGCCATGAAGGCGGGGCATTGAGGGGGGCTTGTCCTCCCCCTCACCCCAACCCTCTCCCTCAGGGAGAGGGGGCGTCCAACCCAAGGCTAAACCTCCGGCACCTCTTCCAGATGCAGGTATTGCGCGCCGAGGCGCCGGGCCAGCTCCGTTGCTCGTCCCAGCCGTAGCGGTCCCAGTTCGATATCCAGCACCTGGGTAGGACAGGCCGGGATCGTCAACCCCTCCAGATCGCGCAGGCGGCCATCGGTGACCAGCAGCAGCTGAGCTTCCTCACCGGGATGCCGCCGCCGACGGCTCTGGAGCCACATCTCGACTTCCGCCAGGCCGGCCAGCAAAGGTGTGCCACCGCCCGCTCCCAGCTGCTCCAGCCAGGCCTGCAACGCCTGGCCACTGCGCTGCCCCTGGAAGGACCACTCGGGTCGCGTACCCGCCGCCTGCAACACCGCTACCCTCACCCGCTGCCGATAGGCCTGCTCGAACCAGTCAGCGAGCAATCCCTTGGCCTGGGCCAGGGCGCCATGGCGGCGGGTGGACGCGGAGTGATCGAGGATCACCAGCCAGAGCTGGGCCGGGCGCCGGCTGCGCGGTTGCCGGATCAGGTCGCGGGCATGCTGCGGACGCCCCTGCAGCAAGGTGGGCAGCCAGGCGATGGCGCCGTCGTGACCGGGGGTGCGCGCCCCCTGGCGCCCACCCAGCGCCCGCCCCGCCCCGGTGCGGGCATCGCGATCCAGGGTGCGGGCGGATCGGATGCCTAGGGCTTTTTTGGGAGGGCCAGTCGCCGCCGCGGACCGCTGGCGGTCGGCTCGGGCGCCAGGGCGCCCCAGTCACCGCTATCCGCCTCGCCGCGGGCACCCTCGGCCCCTTGATCACCCCGCTCCTGCTCCGGGCTCGACGTCGGAGCATCACTCTGTAGGGGTGGTATTATTGACGAAGGTTCGCGGCGGCGATGGCGCAGGGCAAAGTCGGCCACGGCCGAGATGTCCTCGCCGGCGATCGCCGCAGCACCCCGCCAGGCCGCATGGGCGCGAGCCGCGCGCAGCCAGACCAGGTCGGCCCGCAAGCCATCGACCCCGGCCTGGTGACAGGCTTCGGTAATGGCTTCCAGCGCCGCATCATCCAAAGGAATGTCGGCAAGGCACGCACGGGCCTGGGCACAACGCTCACGCAACGTCGCCTGGGCCGGCTCCCACTGGGCGACGAACGCCGTCGGATCGTTATCGAACGCCAACCGCCGCCGCAGGATCTCGGCCCGTTCGCGCGGCGCCGGGCGAGAGTCCAAAGCCAGCGCGAAGCCAAAGCGATCGAGCAATTGCGGACGCAGCTCGCCCTCCTCCGGATTCATGGTGCCGACCAAGAGGAAACGTGCGGCGTGCTCATGGGAGATGCCATCGCGCTCCACGCGGTTGACGCCACTGGCAGCGACGTCCAGCAGCAGGTCCACCAGGTGGTCCGGCAACAGATTGACCTCGTCGACATAGAGCACCCCGCCGTCCGCCGCCGCCAGGACTCCCGGCGCGAAGCGCGCCCGGCCTTCGCCGAGGGCCGCGTCCAGATCCAGGGTGCCGACGATGCGTTCTTCACTCGCGCCCAGCGGCAAGGTGACGAAGGGACCGCCACCGAGCAGGTCGGCCAGGCCCCGCGCCAGGGTGGACTTGGCCATGCCGCGCGGCCCTTCGATCAGCACCCCGCCGATACGCGGGTCGATGGCGTTCAGGCACAGCGCGAGCTTAAGAGCGTCCGCGCCGACCACGGCGGCCAGGGGAAAGACGGGAGCGGTCATTCAGGCTTCATCCATATCCATCAAGAGCTGTTCGAGCGCCTCGCGGTAGTCGCCCGGTTCCTGCCAGAGACCGCGCTGCTGGGCTTCCAGCAGGCGCTCGGTCATGTCGCGCAGCGCCTCGGGGTTGTGACGTTCGACGAAATCGCGGGTTTCGGCGTCCAGCAGGTAGGCATCGGCCAATTGCCGATACTGATGATCCTCCACCAGCTCGGTGGTGGCGCCGAAGCCGAACAGGTAGTCCACGGTGGCGGCCATCTCGAAGGCGCCTTTGTAGCCATGACGCTTCATGCCGGCGATCCACTTGGGATTGGCCGCACGCGAGCGCACCACCCGGCCCAACTCTTCCTTCAAGGTGCGAATCTTTGGCAGGTCGGCCTGGGCATGGTCGCCGAAGTAGCTGGCGCGCCGCTCGCCGCTCAGGGTCTCTGCCGCGGCCAGCATGCCGCCCTGGAACTGGTAATAGTCGTTGGAATCGAGCAGGTCGTGCTCGCGGTTGTCCTGGTTCTGCAGCACCGCCTGCAGGCGACCGAGGCGGCGGGAAAAGTCGTCACGGGCGACGGTGCCGTCATCCTCGGCGCCGTAGGCGTAACCGCCCCAGTTCAGATAGGCGGTGGCCAGCTCGCTGCGGTCCTGCCACTGGCGTTCCTCCACCGCTCCCTGGACACCGGCGCCATAGGCGCCGGGCTGGGCGCCGAAGATGCGCCAGCCGGCCTGCCGCCGTGCGAGGTTGGCATCGGCCCCGACGGCTTCCAGTTCGGCGCGCTCGCGGCGTACCTGGGCCGCCAGGGGATTGAGATCGTCAGGCTCGTCCAACGCCGCGACCGCCTGGACGGCTGCATCGAACAGCCGTACCAACCCGCCGAAGGCATCGCGGAAGAAGCCGGAGATGCGCAGGGTGACATCCACCCGCGGGCGATCCAGCAGCGACAGCGGCAGGATCTCGAAGTCTTCCACCCGGGCACTGCCGGTCTGCCACACCGGGCGCACGCCCAGCAGGGCCATGGCCTGGGCGATGTCGTCGCCGCCGGTTCTCATGGTCGCCGTGCCCCAGACCGAGAGGCCCAGTTGGCGCAGATGGTCGCCCTCCTCCTGCAGATGACGCTCCAAGAGCAGGTTGGCCGACTGCCAGCCCAGGCGCCAGGCCGTCATGCTCGGCAGGTTGCGCACGTCCACGGAAAAGAAATTACGCCCGGTGGGCAGCACGTCCAGCCGGCCGCGACTGGGCGCGCCGCTGGGTCCGGCCGGGACGAAGCGCCCATCCAGGGCCGCCAGCAAGCCGCCGATCTCGGCGGGGCCACAGCCGTCCAGTGCCGGTGCCACCCGGGTGACCAGATGTTCCAGGATCGGACGTGTCGCCGGCAGGTCCTCCAGCGCCAGCGGCAGAGACTCGTCATCCACCATCGCGGCGACCAGGGCGAGTGCCAGCAACTCCAGTCGCTCCCGGGTATCGCCCAGGGTGCGCCAGGGTTCGGCGGACAGCGCCGCCAGGCTATCCGGACGCTCACCTAGCCAGGGCTCGCCCAGGTCGGCGGCCAGGGGGTCGAAGTCCAGCTGCAGATCCTTGGCCAGCGCCCGCAACAGGCTGGCATTGGCGCCCTGGGCATCGCCACGAGGGATACGCAGCAAGGCCACCAGGGTGTCGCGGCGCAGCTGTCCGGTCGGGGATTCGCCGAACACGTGCAGGCCGTCGCGGATCTGGGATTCCTTGAGGTCGCACAGGTAGGCATCCAGCTGCGGCAGCCAGCTGTCGGGGTCATCGGTGATCACCAACCCCAGCTCGCGATCCAGGGCGGTCTCGCGCACCAGCTGCAGGATCTCGCCGCGCAATTCGGTGGCGCGGCGCAGGTCCAGCAGGCTGGCGTCGTAGTATTCATCGGCCAGGCGCTCCAGGTCGCGCAGCGGGCCGTAACTCTCGGCACGGGTCAGCGGCGGCATCAGGTGGTCGATGATCACCGCCTGGGTACGGCGCTTGGCCTGCGCACCCTCGCCCGGATCGTTGACGATGAAGGGATAGACGTTGGGCAGCGGCCCGAGGATGGCGTCGGGCCAACAGGCTTCCGACAACCCCACCCCCTTGCCCGGTAGCCATTCCAGATTGCCGTGCTTGCCCAGGTGGACCACCGCCTGGGCGCCATAGACCTCGCGCAGCCAGAAGTAGAAGGCCAGGTAGCCATGGGGCGGCACCAGCGACGGATCGTGGTAGACCGCCGCCGGATCGACGTCGTAGCCACGGGCCGGCTGGATGCCGACGAAGGTCAGGCCGAAGCGCACCCCGGCTACCATCAGGCGGCCACGACGGTGCATGGGATCTGCCGCGGGCGCCCCCCAACGGTCGGTCACCGCCTGCTGTAGCGAGAGGGGCAGGCGCTCGAACAAGGCCTGGTAGTCGTCCAGGCTCAGGCTCTGCAAGGCCGGCCGCAGATCACGCAGGGCACTGTCGTTGGTCACCCCACCGAGCAGGCGCTCGATCAGGGCGGTGCCGCTGTCCGGCAGATTGGCCACCGGGTAGCCAGCCGTCTGCAACGCCTGCAGCACCTTGAGCGCCGCCGCTGGCGTATCCAGACCGACACCGTTGCCGATGCGGCCGTCGCGGGTCGGGTAGTTGGCCAGGATCAGCGCGATGCGCTTGTCCGCCGCCGGGCGTAGTGCCAGTTCGATCCAGCTGCGCGCCAGACGGGCGACGAAGGCCATGCGTTCGCCATCGGCCTGGTAGTTGACCACGTCACTCTGGCTGCGCTCGCAGCGCCAGGCCAGGCCCTTGAAGCTGATCGGCCGGGTGATGATGCGCCCATCCAGCTCCGGCAGGGCGATGTGCATGGCCAGGTCGCGAGCGCCCAGCCCCTGAGCGTTTTCCTGCCAGCGCTCGCGGTTGTCCTGGGCACAGATGGCCTGGAGCACCGGCACCGGGCGGCGGAAGGGCGCGAGATTCGGTCGCTCCGGGCTGGATTGGGCGAAGCCGGTGGTATTGAGGATCAGCACCGTGTCGGTCTCGTCCAGCAGCCGCTCCACCTCCTCCAGGCAGGCCGGCTCCTTGAGACTGGCCACGGCGATGGGCAGCGGATTCAGGCCCTGGGCCTCTAGCTGCTGGCAGAAGACATCGACGAAGGCAGTGTTGGCCGACTGCAGGTGGGTGCGATAGAACAGCAGCGCCGTCGTCGGCCAGTCCGGTCGCCAACGCTGGCGCCAGCCGTCGAGGCCCAGGCCCTCCGCTTGGTAGACCGCTACCCGCGGCAATTCCCGTGGAGCCTCGTAGGTGTACCGGGCATCCAGGCATTCCGCGGCCAGGCAGTGCAGGAAATCCCGGGCATTGCCCAGGCCACCCTGGCGCAGATAGCGCCACAGCCGTTCCGCCAGCTCGGGCGCCACCGTACCGAGGGCCATCAGTTCCGGATCGGGGCGGTCGCAGCCGGGGACCGCGATCAGGGTCAACCCATGCGCCGCCAATTCCGCCAGTTGCTCCATGCCATAGCGCCAGTACCCCTGGCCGCCATGCAGGGAGATGAACACCACCCGTGCCTGGCTCAGCACCTCCTCGACATAGAGATCCACCGAGGCGTGGTTCTGCAGTTGCATGGGATTGGCCAGGCGCAGGCTCGGATAGCCGGCGTCCAGGGTGCGGGTCGCCTCGGCCAGCAGCGCCAGGTGCGAATCGCCGCTGCAGAGCACGACGATTTCTCCGGGTGTCTGCGCCAGGTGGGCGATGCCATCGTCCGGGACGAAACCGCCCGGCTGGGTACGCAGCAGATGCATCTAGGTTCAGGCCACCGCGGCGCGTAGCTGGGCGGTGATGGCCGCCTGGTCCAGCTCCTGACCGATCAGTACCAGCTGGGTGCTGCGGGTCTCGCCGGCCTGCCAGGCACGGTCGAAGTGCTTGTCGAAGCGGGTACCCACGCCCTGTACCAGCAAGCGCAGCGGCTTGCCGGCGATGGCGGCGAAACCCTTCACCCGCAGCACACCATGGGTCCTCACCACCTCGCCCAGGGCCGCCAGCAAGGGGGCTTCCGCCACTTCCGGCAGCTCGACACCGAAGGAGTCGAATTCGTCGTGATCATGGTCTTCATGACCTTCGAGGTCATGGTGGGTCGGCCGGCTGTCGATATGGGCCTCGGACTCGGCCTGCAAACCCAGCAGCACCGACAAGGGCAGCACGCCGCGACTGGCTTCCACCACCTTGACCGCCGGCGGCAACTCTTCGCTCACCTCGGCACGTACCCGCGCCAGAGCCCCGGCATCCAGGCCGTCGGCCTTGTTGAGGATCACCAGGTCGGCACTGGCAAGCTGGTCTTCGAACAGCTCATGCAGCGGCGATTCATGGTCCAGGTTGGGATCCTGGCGGCGCTGGACGTCCACCTGTTCGGGATGGGCGGCGAAGGTGCCAGCCGCCACCGCCGGGCTGTCGACCACGGTGATCACCGCATCCACGGTACAGGCGTTGCGAATCTCCGGCCACTGGAAGGCCTGCACCAGGGGCTTGGGCAGGGCCAGGCCGCTGGTCTCGATGAGGATATGGTCGATGTCGCCGCGGCGCGCCACCAGCTCCTTCATCACCGGGAAGAATTCTTCCTGCACGGTACAGCACAGACAACCGTTGGCCAGCTCGAAGACGCGGCCCTGGGCCTCTTCTTCGGTGCAGCCGATGCTGCACTGGCGAAGGATCTCGCCGTCGATGCCCAGTTCGCCGAATTCGTTGACGATCACCGCGATGCGGCGGCCTTCGGCATGGTCGAGCAGGTGTCGCAGCAAGGTGGTCTTGCCGGCACCGAGGAAGCCGGTGACGATGGTGACGGGGGTCTTGGCCAGGGTTTTCATGGGCTGCCCTTAGAGATAAAGCGAAAAAAGACGGGCAGGCATGCCGGGCGCTCGCGCTGGCGAAGCCCTGGTGGCAGCCCGGATCACCCCGCCCGGTTGCGTGTTCGAAGCTGGCGAGGCAGGTCTCCTGGCTCGCGGCGCCCGGCTCCGGCCTTCCCGCGTGAGCAGTGGCCTTAGAGCCTGTTCATGATTTCGCGAGCTAGAGTCAAACAAGGCGAAGATGCCTGAGGAAGCGGAGTTTACGCGAGGTAAATGAGCATTCCGACCGGGCTGGCGACCCAGGGCATCTTCAACGCAGTTTGGCCGACGCGCAGCAAATTATGAACAGGCTCTAGTGGAGAGGCTAAAAATGCCGCTTACAGTTGCGGGGGCAGCCGCGGTGTCGCACCGCGTTCCCTTTCAAGCTTTCGGTGAGGAAAGCACCTCGAAGCCCGACAGGCTACGAGCGCCCTCCCGGGGTGTCAATCGAAGGGGCTTGACCGGTAGCGGAAGCCCGTGGTCTGCTCGCCGTTGCTTCAGGTGTCGCGACTCCGCCATGGGTCGCGGTGAAACGGGAAGCCGGTCCAAGTCCGGCACTGCCCCCGCAACGGTAGACGAGCGCAGGATCACGATGCCACCCGGCCGGCAAGCCTGGGGAAGGCGATCCTGGTAGTTGCCTAGATATGCGGTCTTGAGCTAGCGCCTGGCAAGGCGAAATCCTCCAAGGAAGCGCGGTTTACCGAGAGTAAATGAGCATTCCGCGGTGGGTTTCGACGCAGCCAGGCCGACACGCAGCGAAGGCCGCATCTTGCAACCCTCGTGAGTCCGGAGACCGGCCTGTCGCTTTCAAGCAACCTGCGGTGGGCGGTCGTGCTGGACGGCGGCCGCCTGCGGCTCGCTGCCTTGGCGCGTCCCTGCCGCTTCGACTCCGAGGCCTTGCCATGACCGCTACCCGCTCCACCACCGCCCTATCCCAGACCAGTACCCGCACCCAACGCCTGACCGCCACCCTGCTCGCCGGCCTGTTCGGCCTGGGCCTGGTATTCCTGGCCGGTTTCTCCCACATCGAGGCCCTGCACAACGGTGCCCACGATACCCGCCACAGCGAAGGCTTTCCCTGCCACTGAAGGAGTTCGCCATGTTCCAGCGTATCGCCTTCAGCGCCGGCGTCGCCGGGCTGCTCGCCGCCCTGTTGCTGAGCGTCCTGCAAAGCCTCTGGATGACGCCGCTCATCCTCCAGGCAGAAACCTACGAGGTCCAGACCGAAGCCCCGGCGATGGCCCAGCACCATGAGCACGGCGACGAAGCCTGGTCGCCGGAAGACGGCTGGCCGCGCACCCTCTCCACCTTCGGCGGCAACCTGGTGGTGGCCGTGGGCTTCGGTCTGGTGCTGGCCGGGCTGTTCAACCTGCGGCCGCCGACCCGCCTGCGCCAGGGACTACTCTGGGGCCTGGCCGGCTATGCCACCTTCTGCCTTGCCCCGAGCCTGGGACTGCCGCCGGAGCTACCGGGCACCGCTGCAGCCGACCTGACCCTGCGCCAGGCCTGGTGGATAGGCACTGCCACGGCTACCGCAACTGCCCTCGCCCTGCTGGCGTTCGCCCGCCATCCTGGCTTCAAGCTCGCCGCCCTGGGCCTGCTGGTCCTTCCCCACCTGCTGGGTGCGCCCCAACCGGTCGCGCATGGGAGCCTGGCGCCGGAAGACCTGCAACGGCACTTCCAGCTCGCCGTGCTGGCGAGCAACCTGCCGTTCTGGCTGCTGCTGGGCCTGGCCTGCAGTTGGCTGTTCCGCCGCCAGGGCGCTCGATGCTGATGACCAGAGTGCTCGGCGTCGGCTGTCGCCAGGGCTGCCCAGCGGAGGAACTGGCCGAACTGGCACTGGCCGTGCTGCAGGAGGCGAATTGCCCGGTCGAAACCTTGACCGCCCTGGCGACCATAACAGGGCGGCTGGACGAACCCGCGGTTCAAGCCCTCGCCCAAGGCTGGCGCCTGCCTCTGCGGGGCTTTCCGGCGGACCAACTGGCTCGACAGGCCGGCGTCAGCACGCCAAGTCCCACGGTGCAGCAGCACACCGGCAGCCCGAGCGTCGCCGAAGCCGCGGCGCTATTGGCCGCCGGAAGTGGCGCTCGCCTGACAGTCGCAAAACGCAAGAGCCCCGCGGCCACGGCGGCCCTGGCCTACGCCTGAAGCTGTTCTTCCGCGTCGATGCCGCTGACCCGGGCACGCACGTGGATGGGGCTGAAGGGCTCGTTCTGCACCAGCTCCACCAGAGATTCCTTGACCAGCTCGAGGATGGCCATGAAGGTCACCACCACCCCGAGCCGACCTTCCTCCAGCGTGAACAGGGCGACGAAAGGCACGAAGTCGCCATTCTTGAGTCGTTCCAGCACCTGGCTCATTCGCTCCCGGGTCGAGAGGATCTCGCGGGTCACCTGGTGGCTCTCGAACAGGTCCGCCCGCCGCAGCACCTCACCCATGGCCAGCAGCAGCTCGCCCAGCTCCACCTCGGGTAGCAGCCTGCGTGCCCGGGCTTCGGGGGCTGGCAAGGTCGGCACCACGAAATCGCGCCCCTCGCGTGGTAGCTCGTCGAGGTCCTCGGCAGCCTTCTTGAAGCGCTCGTATTCCTGCAGGCGGCGGATCAGCTCGGCGCGCGGATCCTCCTCTTCCGCATCCAGACCTTCCGGGCGCGGCAGCAGCATGCGTGACTTGATCTCCGCCAGCATGGCGGCCATCAGCAGGTATTCGGCGGCCAACTCCAGGTGCACGGCCTTCATCAGCTCGACGTAGGTCATGTACTGCCGGGTGATCTCGGCCACGGGGATATCGAGGATGTCGATGTTCTGCTTGCGAATCAGATAGAGCAGCAGGTCCAAGGGCCCTTCGAAGGCTTCGAGGAAGACTTCCAGGGCGTCCGGGGGGATATAGAGGTCCTGCGGCAGCTCGGTGAAGGCTTCGCCGTAGACCAACGCCAGGCGGAGCTGCTCGGGTTCGAGCAGCTCCGTGTCGAGCACCTCGCTCATGCCTCGATCATGAAGGGCGTCGGATCACCGGCCCCGACGCGGATGACCTCGGGTTCGTCGTCCGCCAGGCTGATCACCGTGGAGGGCTGCAGGCCGCCCGGACCGCCCTCGATCACCAGGTCGACGAAATGCTCCAGGCGCTCGCGGATCTCCCAGGCATCGCCCAGCGCCTCGTCATCGCCGGGCAGGATCAGGCTCACGCTCATCAGCGGCTCGCCCAATGCCTCCAGCAGCGCCAGGGTGATGGGATGTTGCGGCACCCGCACGCCGATGGTGCGCCGCTTGGGATGCAGCAGCATGCGCGGCACCTCGCGGGTGGCGTTGAGGATGAAGGTGTAGGGGCCGGGGGTATAGGCCTTGAGCAGGCGGAAGGCGCTGGTATCCACCTTGGCATAGATGCCCAGCTCCGACAGGTCGCAGCACACCAGGGTGAAGTTGTGCTTGTCGTCGAGCTGGCGGATACGACGGATGCGCTCCACCGCGCTCTTCTCGCCGATCCGACAGCCCAGCGCATAGGACGAATCGGTCGGATAGGCGATCACGCCACCGGACTGGATGATATCCACGGCCTGACGAATCAGCCGCGGCTGGGGATTCTGCGGATGAATCTCGATGAACTGGCTCATTGGGGTTCCCGATCCTGAGGGTACAGCGGTTGACTGAAGCGCGCCCAGAGCGGCGGCAGATCCTCGGGCACCGGTCGGTACATACCGAGTTCCGACCAGTCGGCCGGCGCATGGAAGTCGCTGCCCGCGCTCACCATCAGACCGAATTCGCGCGCCAGAATTGCCAGGGTACCCACCTGCTCGGCCGGCTGCACGCCATTGACCACCTCGATGGCATGGCCGCCACCGCTGACGAAATCGCCGATCAGCTTGCGCAGCTTGGTACGGGTGAAGCCATAGGCCAGCGGATGGGCCAGGCTGATCCAGGCCTTGGCCGCCTTGAGTGTGGCCAGGGTTTCCGCCAGCGTCGGCCAGTGCTGCTTGACGTCGCCGAGCTTGCCGCCTCCTAGCCACTTGCGAAAGGCATCGTTGCGGTCTTCCACGTAGCCCGCCTGCACCAGGTACTCGGCGAAGTGCGGCCGCGCCGGGGCGTTGCGGCTGTCGCCCAGGGCCATCTGCACCGCGCGGGCGCCTTCTAGGGTAGCCGGCATGCCCTTGGCCGCCAGGCGCCGGTCGATTTCCCGGGCGCGTTCCCAGCGACCCTCGTGCAGGGCGTCGAGCGCCCCGGTCAGCTCCGGCGCTCCGGGCGCGAAACCGTAGCCGAGGACATGCAGCGTCGCACCACCCCAGGTGCAGGACATCTCAATCCCCGGCAGCAGCCGGATACCCAGGCCCTGGGCGACGTCCAGCGCCTCTGCGTAGCCGTCCAGCGTGTCGTGATCGGTGATCGCCAGGAGCTGCACGCCGCGCTCATGGGCGCGCCTGACCACCTCGGCCGGCGCGAAGGCGCCGTCGGACGCGGTGGTATGGCAGTGCAGGTCGACACGCATGGGCTTTCTCCTCCGGCTTCATCGGGTATTATGCCGCGATGCACGGCTATCGGCTGCGGTAATGAAACAATTCATCGACTTCATCCCCCTCCTGTTGTTCTTCCTCGTCTACAAGCTCGACCCGCGTCCGGTGGAGTTCGCCGGGCACGCGTTCACCCTGGGGGGCATCTTCAGTGCCACCGCCGTGCTCATCGCTGCCTCGCTGGTGGTCTATGGCGCCATCTACGTGGCCCAGCGCCGGCTGGAGAAGAGCCAGTGGCTGACACTGCTGGCCTGTCTGGTGTTCGGCGGCATGACCCTGGCCTTCCACAGCGAAACCTTCCTGAAATGGAAGGCACCGGTGGTGAACTGGTTGTTCGCCCTGGCCTTCCTCGGTAGCCATTTCATCGGTGACAAGCCGCTCATCCAGCGCATGCTCGGCCATGCGGTCAAGTTGCCGGCGCCGATCTGGACGCGCCTGAACATCGCCTGGATCATCTTCTTCATCGTCTGCGGCTGTGCGAATCTCTTCGTCGCCTTCACCTTCGAGAGCATCTGGGTGGACTTCAAGGTCTTCGGCAGCCTGGCGATGACCCTGGTCTTCATGCTCGGCCAGGGCCTGTATCTGGCGCGTCATCTGCAACCCATGGACGAACCGCGAGACTAGTGCCATGAGCCAGATTCTGCTGATCGACGACGACCAGGAACTCTGCGACCTGCTCGGCGCCTGGCTGAAACAGGAAGGCTTCGAGGTCACCGCCTGCCATGCCGGTGTCGATGCGCGCAACCACCTGCGCGACGCGACACCCGACGTGGTGGTGCTCGACGTCATGCTGCCCGACGGCAGTGGCCTGGAACTGCTCAAGCAACTGCGCAGCGACCATCCACAGCTGCCGGTGCTGATGCTCTCCGGCCGCGGCGAGCCCCTCGATCGCATTCTTGGCCTTGAGCTTGGCGCCGACGATTACCTGGCCAAGCCCTGCGATCCGCGAGAGCTCACCGCACGCCTGAGGGCCATCCTCCGGCGCAGCCATCCGGCGCAGCCCGCCGCCCGCCTGCAACTGGGCGACCTGTCGCTGAGCCTGGCGCGAGGCGTGGCCAACATCGGCGAGACCGAGATCACCCTCACCCTGACCGAAAGCCGCATCCTCGAAGCCCTGCTGCGCCAACCGGGCGAGCCCCTGGAAAAGCAGGCGCTGGCCCAGGCCGCGCTGGGGCGCAAGCTGACGCTCTACGATCGCAGCCTGGACATGCACGTGAGCAACCTGAGACGCAAGCTCGGCAGCCATGCCGACGGTCGTCCGCGCATCCTGGCCCTGCGTGGCCGCGGCTACTACTACAGCGTCTAGGCGACGGGTGCTTGCGCCCGCGTCTTTACCCCGCCTTTACGCCCGCTGACCGCCACTGACTCCCCGGCTCCTAGACTTGGGCCCATCCGGTATCGCAACCGGCCATCCCAAGGAGATTTTCCGATGCGCAAACTCATGCCCGCCGTCCTCTTCGTGGCCCTGTTGCCCACCCTGACCCTGGCCGCCACTCAGGACGGCACCGGCATCACCCCGCCCCCCCAGGCCAAGCCGATGGATGGCGGCCACCGCGGTGAAGGTCCGCTGCGCGGCCTCAAGCTCACCCCCGATCAGCGTGAGCAGGTGGGCAAGCTGATGGGCGCAGAGCACCGGCAGCAGCGTGAGATCGTCAAGAGCTACCTGGACAAACTCCCCGAGGACCAGCGCAAGGCCCTGCAGGAGCAGCTCGCCGGCAATCGCGACAAGACTCGCCAGGCCATTCGCGCCCTGCTCAAGCCCGACCAGCAGAAGCGCTTCGACGAAATGGAGAAGAAGCGTGAGGATCGCGCCAAGGAATGGGCCGAATTCCAGCAGTGGAAGCAAGACCACAAATCCTCGTAACCCCCCGTCCGCCGCGCCAACGGTCCTCGGCGCGGCGTTTGCGCGAGAATTTGCTGAAACGCTCCGAGCAAGAGACAGACAAGGCCTAGCTGGCCCCGCGAAGATAACTGAGGAAGCGGATCGGACCCGCGCTCGGGTTTACGAGTGGTAAATGAGCATTCCGGCGGGGCCGCCTAGATGGGGCTGGCGACCCAGGGCATCTTCAACGCAGTTTGGCCGACGCGCAGCAGATTTTGAACAGGCTCTAAGGCGACCGCATGGTTTTTCGTTCCCTCTTCTGGCGCATCTTCGCCACCTTCTGGCTGGCCATCCTCTCCGCGGTCGGCCTGACCATGCTGCTCGGCCACCTGGCCGACCAGGACTCCTGGATCCTCGCGCAGCATCCAGGCTTGCGCGACCTGCCCGAACAATGGGTGCAACGCTATGAAAACGACGGCCCCGCCGCGGCCCAGGGACTCCTCGAACAGCGCAAGGGCCGCTACGGCATCGATGTGCTGGTGCTGGGCGAGAACGGCTCGCCCCTGGTGCGCGGCACCCTGCCACCGCGCCTCTTCGACCAGGATCCCGACCAGCCACAGCGCCTGCAGCGCCCCGGCCCAGGTGCCCGCGACCCCAACCGACCGCTGCCCTGGCGACGTCTGACCGACGAATACACCAGCCCCAGCGGCCAGAACTACCTGTTCATCTACCACCTGCCCACGCCGGAACTGGGCGCCTGGCGCCGCGAGAGTCTGTTCTGGCCGGTCGGCACCCTGGCCATCGCCACCCTGGTACTGACGCTGTTCAGCCTGCTGCTGACGCTCAGCCTGACCCGTCCGCTCAATCACCTGCGTCGTGCCGTCCATGATCTTGGCCAGACGGCCTATCAGCAGGACACCCTCGCCCGCCTGGCCCGCCGCAAGGACGAACTGGGTGTGCTGGCGAGCGACTTCAATCGCATGGGTGCGCACCTGCAGCGGCTGATCGACAGCCAGCGTCAGCTGCTGCGCGACGTTTCCCACGAACTGCGCTCGCCCTTGGCCCGACTGCGCATCGCCCTGGCTCTCGCCGAACGCTCGGATCCGCACGACCTGGGCAACATGTGGCCGCGCCTGACGCTGGAATGCGATCGCCTGGAAACCCTGATTGGCGAAATCCTCGCCCTCGCCCGCCAGGAAGCCGATCCGGGTCCACCCGAGCAGGTCGAGCTGCACCCGCTGCTCAGTAGCCTGGTCGAGGACGCCCAGCTCACCGCGCCCCAGCAGAGGATCGAACTGGACGTGCCCCCCGCCCTGCAGCTGGACGGCTGGCCCGACGTCCTGGAACGCGCGCTGGACAACCTGTTGCGCAACGCCTTGCGCTTCAACCCGCCAGCACAGCCCATCGTCATCTCGGCGGAGGTCGCTGCCGGCGAGGTGCGCATCCAGGTCCGCGACCACGGTCCCGGCGTCCGGGCCGACGATCTACCCCGCCTGGGCGAGCCCTTCTTTCGCGCGGATCACCAGCAAGCCAACGGTTACGGCCTGGGCCTGGCCATCGCCCGCCGTGCCGTGCAGCGCCATGGCGGCGACCTGCTGCTGGCCAATCATCCGCAGGGCGGTTTCGTCGCCAGCGTCACTCTGCCGCTACGGCCGGTCCTGGCCAATGGCTGACCTGCTGACCCAGATCCCTGGGCGCCGGCACTCGCGGCGCCACCTCCGGCGTGCCCAGATAGATGTAGCCCACCAGTTGCTCTTCGGCAGCCAGGCCCAACCCCCGCAGCACCCAGGGGTCGTAGCTGAACTCGCCGGAGCGCCAGACCGCGCCCAGGCCGAGGGCGAAGGCCGCATTGACCAGCCCGTGGGCGACGCAGCCGGCGGTGATGATCTGCTCCTGCAGCGGTACCTTCGGGTGCTCCTGGGGAGAGGCGACCACGGCGATCACCAGGGGCGCGCGCAAGGGCATGCGCCGGGCCTTGTCCAGGGCCGCGGCGTCCACCCCGGGCTCGCGCCGCAGCAGCGCCTCGGCATAGAGCTCGCCCAGGCGTTCGCGCCCCTCGCCCGACACCAGGATCAGTCGCCAGGGACGCAACAGCTTGTGATCCGGCGCGCGGTCCGCGACGCGCAGGAGCAACTCGAGCTGCTCGACGGAAGGTCCGGGCTCGGTGAGGCGACCGACCGACGCACGATTGCAAAGGGCTTCAAGGGCATCCATGGGGTCACTCCTGGGGAAATGGCCCAGTGTAACCCACCGAGCCCCCTTGAAATTCGATGTCATACGAGGGGATTTGGTGACATCCTTGGCCGAGCTCGAGCCTCTCGGCTAAAATTGCTGCAGCTCGAAAACCCGGCCGCTTTCATCGTCGCGAACGGAGTTGTAACGACTTATCGCCTATCTCCAAACGGACCCGTCAGATGAAGTTTGCGCTCAACCGGTTCCTCGCTGCTTCCGGTGACAGCCTGGGTGTCTATTACGCTCGGGTATTCGCCTATCTGATCGCCGCCGCCAGCATTTCCGCCGGCTACTACACCCAGGCCAACGCCGTCGGCCTGTGGCTGATTCCCTACGCCCTGCTCTATCCGCACCTGGCCCAGACCATCAGCCTCAAGCTCAGGCGCGACCGCGGCCCCCAGACCGACATCCTGCTCGCGGCCGTCGATGCCATCCACGTCGGCCTGGCCGCAGTGGTACTACGTTTCCCGCTGATGCCCACCCTGATGCTGCTGATCATGCTCGGCTATACCAGCATGCTGCGCGGTGGTCCGCGCCTGCTCGGGCTCTGCCTGCTGTTCGCCACCAGCGCCGCGGCACTGGGCAGTGCCACCTTCTTCCAGGGTGTCGACCTGACCAGTCCGCTGCTGGTGGCCGTTACCGCCGTGGTGGGCACCATGCTGCACCTCTGGGGCACCGCCTACTTCCTGCACCGGCAACGCAAGCGCCTGATCCAGATCAACGACGACCTCAAGCGCGAGCAGGAAAAATCGGCGATCCTGGCGCACAACCTGGCCAAGTACCTCTCGCCCCAGGTGTGGGAATCCATCTTCACCGGCAAGCAGCACATCGCCCTGGGCACCCAGCGCAAGAAGCTCACGGTGTTCTTCTCCGACATCAAGGGCTTCACCGAGCTGTCCGAGGAACTCGAGGCCGAAGCCCTCACCGACATGCTCAACAACTACCTCAACGAGATGTCGAAGATCGCCGTGAAGTATGGCGGCACCATCGACAAGTTTGTCGGCGATTGCGTCATGGTGTTCTTCGGCGACGCCAACAGCCAGGGCGCCAAGAAGGATGCGGTGGCCGCGGTCTCCATGGCCATCGCCATGCGCAAGCACATGAAGGTGCTGCGCCAGCAATGGCGAAGTCAGGGCATCAACAAGCCGCTGGAAATCCGCATGGGGCTCAATACCGGCTACTGCACGGTGGGCAACTTCGGCTCCAGCACGCGCATGGACTACACCATCATCGGCCGCGAGGTGAACCTGGCCAGCCGTCTGGAAAACGCCGCCGACGCCGGCGAGATCCTGATCAGCCACGAGACCTATTCGCTGATCAAGGACACCATCATGTGCCGCGACAAGAGCCAGATCACGGTCAAGGGCTTCAGCAAGCCGGTGCAGATCTATCAGGTAGTGGATTTCCGCCGCGACCTGGGCGCCTCCCCCAGCTACGTCGAACACGAGCTGCCCGGCTTCTCCATGTACCTGGATACCAACAACATCCAGAACTACGACAAGGAGCGGGTCATCCAGGCCCTGCAGCTGGCCGCCGAGAAGCTGCGCGACAAGGTGATCTTCTAGCCCGTGTTCCGGCAGGCAGAAAAAAGCCCCGGATATCCGGGGCTTTTTCATTACGCGGGGATCAATCCTCGCGATAGCGACGCAGGCGCAGGGCCTTGCCGGCTACGCGGGTGTCCTTGAGCTTGGTCAGCAAACGCTCCAGGCCTTCCTCGGGCAGCTCCACCAGGCTGAAGGAGTCACGGATCTGGATGCGGCCGATGGCCTCGCGATCCATGCCGCCTTCATTGATGATGGCGCCCAGCAGGTTCTTGGCAGCGATGCCATCGCGCGCACCCAGGGCGGTACGGCAGCGCACGCGACCTTCCGGCAGCGGCTGCATCGGGCGACGCTCGCCGCGATCCGGACGCTCGCCACGCTCAGGACGATCGCCGCGTTCGGTACGCGGACGGTCACCACGGCCAGAGCCGGGGGTCAGCGGCTGCTCACGGCGCAACGACTCGATGTCGAGGGCACGACCAGCGGTCAGCTTGGCCAGCAGCGCGGCAGCCAGGGTCGAGGGATCGCACTGCAGACGCTCGCACAACTCCTGACGCAGGGCGCCGTGGGTAGCATCGGCATCGGCCAGCAGCGAACCCACGCCATCGGCCAGGCGCGAGATACGGGCTTCCAGCACGGCTTCGGCGTCGGGCAGGCGAATCTCACCCACGCGCTGACCGGTGACGCGCTCGATGACCTGCAGCATGCGGCGCTCACGCGGAGTCACCAGCAGCAGGGCGCGGCCTTCGCGACCGGCACGGCCGGTACGGCCGATACGGTGGACGTAGGACTCGGGATCGTAGGGCATGTCGACGTTCAGGACGTGGGTGATACGCGCCACGTCCAGGCCACGGGCGGCCACGTCGGTGGCGACCACGATGTCCAGGGAACCATCCTTGAGCGATTCGATGGTCTTCTCACGCTGGGCCTGGGGCATGTCACCATTCAGGGCGCTGACGCGATAGCCCTGGCGCTCCAGCAGCTCGGCCAGGTCCAGGGTCGCCTGCTTGGTGCGGACGAAGGCGATCAGGGCGTCGAAGTTCTCCACTTCCAGCAGGCGCAGCACCGAGGCCGGCTTCTGGTCGGCGTGGACCATCAGGTGCGCCTGCTCGATGCGAGCGACGGTCTGGGTCTTGGCCGCGATGCGGACGTGTTGCGGTTCCTTCAGGTGACGCTCGGCGATGGCGCGGATCGACGGCGGCAGGGTGGCCGAGAACAGTACGGTCTGACGGGATTCCGGCATGGCTTCGAAGATGAATTCGAGGTCGTCCATGAAGCCCAGCTTGAGCATCTCGTCGGCTTCGTCGAGCACCAGGTGCTGGACGGTGGCCAGCAGGTTGTCGTCACGACGCAGGTGGTCGCAGAGGCGACCGGGGGTGGCGACCAGTACCTGGGCACCCATGCGCAGGGACTTCAGCTGCGGGCCCATGGGCGCGCCGCCGTAGAGGGCCACGACTTTAACGCCGGGCATCTCGGTGGAGTAGGTTTCGCAGGCGGTAGCGACCTGCAGAGCCAGTTCCCGGGTAGGAACCAGCACCAGTATCTGGGGTTCACGACGGGACGGGTCGAGCTGCGAGAGCAGCGGCAGAGCAAAAGCTGCGGTCTTGCCGGTACCCGTCTGCGCCTGGCCGATCATGTCGTGGCCGGCGAGGATCACCGGGATGGACTGCGACTGGATGGGCGACGGCTCTTCGTAGCCGACGGCCTTGATGGCGGCGAGGATGGCGGGATTGAGATTGAGCGCAGCGAAATTGCTGATGTCCTGGGTCATTGTCTTGCCTCGTGTGCTTCGCAAAGACCCCAAAGCCAAGAGCTGCGCTTATCCGAATGACCGAAGTCGCCCAGGCAGCCAAGGTGTGAGCTTTTTGCGAAATAGCGGATGAAAAAGGGGTGAAGCGTCTAGGATTGTTCGCCGTCGGGCGAACGCACACCGGTGTGACCATGGCGGCGGACCGGGAAAATGCAGTTCCTGAACGGAAGGTCAAAAAGACCGGGGCGAATCATACCCGACCCCTGGACATTTCTCCAGAGGACGTTAGCCGATATCCGATCAGGTCGCCGCACGCAGGCCGTCCAGATAAGGCTCGAGATCGAAGCCCGCCTGCGGCGTCAGGTCGCGCACCCGCGCCCGCACCCCAGCCTCGTCCAGCTCCTGTTCCAGACTGGCCGGCACCAGCAGAATGACGTTACCTTCGACCACCGGACATTCCCAGTAGTGGTGGCGGAACAGTCCGCGCAGCAAGGGCGCCCCCAGGGGCTTGCCGTCATTGGTGCTCCACTGATTGATCACCAGCCAGCCGCCGGACTGGAGCTTGGCCTGGCAGTTTTCCAGGAAACGCCAGGCCAGGTGGGCACTCGAGGGGCCCACGTCGGTATAGAGGTCGACGAAGACCAGATCCGCCGGGGCTGCCGCCTCTAGCAACTCCATGGCATCGCCGATACGGATGTCGAGCCGCGGATCGTCGCCCAGCCCCAGGTGCTCCCGCGCCAGGCGCGGAACCTCCGGGCGGAGTTCCAGGGCCTCCACCGCTTCCAGCGGCAACCACTTGAGGCAGGCCTGGGTCAGGGTACCGGCGCCCAAGCCGAGGAACAGCGCCCGCCGCGGCGCGGGATGGCAGAGTGCCCCCAGCAGCATGGCGCGGTTATAGTCGTATTCCAGCCAGGCCGGGTCCCGGGTGAAGACGCAGCTCTGCTCCACCTCCTCGCCGAACTCCAGGAAGCGATAGGGGCCGACCTCGACCACCCGGATTCGCCCATGGGCATCGACGACCTCCTCCAGCAAGACTTCCGTAGCCGCCATCACCACCCTCCTCTATTGACCACCATGGTAGCCGCCATGGCCATAGTCTATCGAGCGCTACCGGCTCCTTCGGTTATCATGACCGGCTTCGTCGATCCCTTGCAGAGAGAGCCATGTCCGCGCCCTGGAGCCCTACCAGCTGGAGAGGCCTGCCCATCCAGCAACAGCCCGAATACCCCGATCAAGCCCGCCTCGCCGAGGTGGAGCGCACCCTGGCCGGCTATCCGCCGCTGGTGTTCGCCGGTGAAGCCCGCGAATTGCGCCGGCAGTTCGCCGAAGTCACCCAGGGTCGGGCCTTCCTGTTGCAGGGTGGTGATTGCGCGGAAAGCTTCTTCGAATTCTCCGCCGGCAAGATTCGCGACACCTTCAAGGTGCTGCTGCAGATGGCCGTGGTCATGACCTTCGCTGCCGGCTGCCCGGTGGTCAAGGTCGGGCGCATGGCCGGCCAGTTCGCCAAGCCGCGCTCGTCGGGCGAGGAAGCCCAGGACGGCGTCTCCCTGCCGGCCTACCGCGGCGACATCGTCAACGGCATCGACTTCACCGAAGGCAGCCGCATCCCCGATCCGCAGCGCCTGATCCAGGCCTACAACCAGTCCACCGCGACGCTCAACCTACTGCGCGCCTTCGCCCAGGGCGGCTTCGCCGACCTGCACCAGGTACATCGCTGGAACCTGGACTTCATCGCCAACTCCGCGCTGGCCGACCGCTATCACCAGTTGGCGGACCGCATCGACGAGACCCTGGCGTTCATGCGCGCCTGCGGCCTGGACACCGCGCCCCAGGTCAAGGAAACCAACTTCTTCACCGCCCATGAGGCGCTGCTGCTCAACTACGAGGAAGCCTTCGTCCGCCGCGACAGCCTGACCGGCGACTGGTACGACTGCTCCGCGCACATGCTCTGGATCGGCGACCGCACGCGCCAGCCGGACGGTGCCCACGTGGAATTCCTGCGCGGGGTCAACAACCCGATCGGCGTCAAGGTCGGTCCCTCCACCACCAGCGAAGACCTGATCCGCCTGCTCGATACCCTGAACCCAGAGAACGACCCGGGTCGCCTGAACCTGATCGTGCGCATGGGCGTCGGCAAGGTCGGCGATCACCTGCCGCGGCTGATCCAGGCCGTGGAACGCGAAGGCCGCCAGGTGCTGTGGAGCTCAGACCCCATGCACGGCAATACCATCAAGGCCTCCAGCGGCTACAAGACCCGGGATTTCGCCAGCGTGCTGGGCGAGGTCAAGGAGTTCTTCGGCGTGCACAAGGCGGAAGGCACCTACGCCGGTGGCATCCACATCGAGATGACCGGCCAGAACGTCACCGAATGCATCGGCGGCGCCCGCCCGGTTACCGAAGATGCCCTCTCCGACCGCTACCACACCCATTGCGACCCACGCCTGAACGCCGACCAGTCCCTTGAGCTGGCCTTCATGATCGCCGAGACGCTCAAGGGCATCCGCCGCTGAGTAGCTTTAGGTGGTCGCCGTGCGCGGCGACCACCTAACGGGCGCCAGCGCCTCTTGCAGAACGCTGGCCGGCCCGTGCAATTGCACCTCGGCAAGCCCCAGCCAGTCGGCCAGCTCGCGCAACTGCCCGGCCAAGGCCTCCCGCCCCTCCTCGTCCAGCCCCGCCGGCTCCAGATGCACGGCATGCACCGCCAACCGCGACTGCGCCCGCTCGGCGCGCAGGTCGACCCGTGCCGCCAAGCGCTCCCGATAGAGAAAGGGCAGCACGTAGTAGCCGTAGACCCGCTTGGGCGCTGGTGTGTAGAGCTCGAGCCGGTAGCGGAAGTCGAACAGTTGTTCGGTGCGTCCGCGCTGCCAGACCAGGGAGTCGAAAGGCGACAACAGCGCCACCGCGCGCACCGGTCGCCCTGGATTCGGGGTGTCCGCGACGTAGGCGAGCTTGGACCAGCCCTGCACCTGGATCGGCTGCAGACTGCCCTCCTCGCGCAATTCGGCGATGCCTTGGCGGGCTTCGGCGGGACTGAGACGAAAATAGTCGCGCAACTGAATCTCGGTCGCCACGCCCAACGCCCGCGCACTGCGCAGCAGCAGTGCCCGCCGCGCCGCGGCCGGTGTCGGCACCGGGGCCGCCAGGATGGTCGCTGGCAGGACTCGCTCAGGCAGATCGTAGAGTCGTTCGAAACCGCGGCGACCGGCCACCGTGACCTCACCCGCGGCGAACAGCCATTCCAGTGCCAGCTTGGTCGGACTCCAGTCCCACCAGGGCCCGGCCTTGTCGGCGCGCTTCGCCAGGCTGCCGGCGCCCAATGGGCCGCGCTGCACCACGGCCTCGAGCGTCTGGGCCACCACCTGGGGCTGCTCGACCGCGAAGCGGGCCAACTGCCGATAGATCCCTACGCCCTGCCGCGCCAGCTCCCGGCGCCAGCGCAATTCGGTCCAGACCTCCGCAGGCACCAGCGAAGCCTCATGGGCCCAGCATTCATAGAGCTGGCGTGAGCGACCCTGGCCCCAGGCCAGGGCGTCGAAGTCGCTGAACTCATAGCGTCCCAGCCGACTGAACAGCGGCAAATAGTGGGAGCGCACCAGGGCATTGACCGAGTCGATTTGCAGTACGCCCAGGCGCGCGGCCTGACGATACAGAGCGGCCACGCCCGCGCCGCCCTTGGCTGGGCTACCGAAGCCCTGAGCGCGCAAGGCCAGACGCCGGGCCTCACGCAGGGAAAGGCTGTCCATCCGCACTCCCGATAGAAAGAAGGTGAGCCCTCACCCTAGCAGGATCGGCGGCCACCCTCATCGAGCGGCTGCTGCCAGAACGGCTTGTCGGCCTCTTGCCAGGCATCGGCACGACTCAAGCCAAGGTCGCTCAGGGCGGTGTCATCCAAACGGTACAGAGCACGGCGCTGGCGAGAGACTTCCAGCACTTGCTGTAGCCAGACAAATGCCTGATGCAAACGACCGAGGGCACCCGACGACGCTGCCAGGCAGACGGAGGAAACACGATGAGATGCGAGCTGAGCCATGACACTCTCCTTCATTGAGGGCTATGGCTCCAGTCTCCGATTCGGCTTAACATCAATCCAACGAATCTTTCTTATGCAACACATTCACCCGGATGATGAGATGAACTATCCCAGCATAGACTCGGATCTGCTGCGCACCTTCGTTGCCATCGCGGAACATGGCGGCTTCACCCGGGCAGCGGAAATCGTCAGCCGCACCCAGTCGGCGGTCAGCATGCAGATGCGCAAACTGGAAGAGGACGTGCTGCAGCGACGGCTGTTCGAGCGGGATGGGCGCCAGGTGCGGCTGACCGCGGAAGGCCAGATCCTGCTGGGTTATGCACGGCGCATCCTCAAGCTGCACGGTGAGGTGATGACCACCCTGCGGGAGCCGCACATGGTGGGGACGGTGCGTATCGGCACGCCCGACGATTACGTCATGAGGTTCATTCCGGGCATCCTGGCGGGCTTTGCCAAGGCCTATCCGCTGGTGCAGGTGGACGTGCATTGCGAGCCCAGCGCCGGCCTGTTGCAACGTCAGGATCTGGATCTGACCATCGTCACCCGCGAGCCGGGCAACGAGATCGGCCTGCCACTGCGACGGGAACGCTTCGTCTGGGCGGAAGCACCTGGCTTCGACGTCCACCAGCGCGATCCGCTGCCGCTGGCGATGTTCAACACCTCGTGCTTCCTCAGCGACTGGGCGCGCCGCGCGCTGGACAATCGCGGGCGCGGCTATCGCCTGGCCTACAGCAGCCCGAGCCTGGCCGCCCTGCTCGGCATCGTCAACGCAGGTCTGGCAGTCACGGCCCAGCTGGAAAGCCTGCTACCGAACGAATTGCGGCGGCTGGGGGAAGCGGACGGCATGCCCGACCTGCCTTCCTGCTCCATCGAACTCCTGCGCAGTCCGCGCAGCGCCTCGCCGATCATCGACACCCTCGCCGAGCACATCGCCGAAGGTTTCCGTCAGTAGTCAACGCAAGGCCAAGAGCACCGCACAGAGCAGCAGGAAGCCGCAGAACAGCAGGCGTAGCAGCCGCTCGGGCAGTTGGTGCGCCAACTTCACCCCCCAGCTCACGCTGAGCAGGCCGCCCAGGGCGAGCGGAATACCCACACTCCAGTCGACCTCGCCGTGCCAGGCGTAGCTGGCCAGGGTGACGCCGGTGGTGGGCAGCGCCATGGCCAGGGACATGCCCTGGGCCGCGACCTGGCTCAGCCCCATCACGCCCGCCAGGATCGGCGTGGCGATCACCGCCCCGCCCACGCCGAACAGGCCGCCGACCAGCCCGGCCACCAGCCCCAGCACGCCGAGACCCAGACGACTGGGGGTGGTGAGCGGTGGTTGTCCACGGCGATAGAGTTGCCAGAGGTTGTAGAGCACCAGCAGCAGCAGGAAGCCGACGAAGCCATGGCGCATCGAGTGCGCATCCAGGGATACCGCCAGAGCGGTCCCTGCCAGCGCCGAGAGCATGCCGGCGGCGGCCAGCAGGCTGGCACGTTGCCAATCGATGCGATTGCGCTGGTTGTACTTGTAGACCGACAGCAGCACATTGGGCACCACCATCACCAGGGCGGTGCCCTGGGCCAGTTGCTGGTCGAGGCCGAACAGCAGCGCCAGCACGGGAATGGCGATCAAGCCGCCACCGATGCCGAACAGGCCACCCACCACACCCAGCACCGCCCCGAGGACGACATCCATCAACAGCGTAAACAGCGATTCCACGGCGGCACTATCCAGAAGCGAAGGGAATGCGGAACAGCAGTCGGGGCCGGCAGGCACCCAGACAGCAAAAAGCCCGGCGAGCCGGGCTTTTCATCGAGACGCCTGGATTAGAGCCTGTTCAGAGTCTCGCGAGCTAGAGCCAAACAAGGCGCAACGACCAACGGGAGTAACAGCCAACGGCTGGCCCGTAGGGTGAGCGCCAGCGAATCAAATGGCTGAGGAAGCGGAGTTTACGAGTAGTAAATGAGCATTCCGACCGGGCTGGCGACCCAGACCATTTTCAACGCCGTTTGGCCGACGCGCAGCAGACTTTGGATAGTTTCTTAGACCTTGGCGCGCGACTTGTACTCGTTGGTACGGGTGTCGATCTCGATGTGGTCACCGATATCGCAGAACTCGGACACCTTCAGCTCGTAGCCGTTGTTCAGGCGAGCGGTCTTCATGACCTTGCCCGAGGTATCGCCGCGGACGGCCGGCTCGGTGTAGGAGATCTGGCGCACGATGGTGGTCGGCAGCTCGATGGAGATGACGCGATCGTTGTAGAACACCGCTTCGCAGACGTCGGTCATGCCGTCTTCGATGAAGGCGATGGCCTCGCCCAGGTCGTCCTTCTCGACTTCGTACTGGTTGTAGTCGGCGTCGACGAAGACGTACAGCGGATCGGCGAAGTAGGAATAGGTGACTTCCTTGCGATCCAGAATGACCGGCTCGAGCTTGTCATCGGCGCGGAAGACGGTTTCGGTCGCGCTGCCGGAGAGCAGGCTCTTCAGCTTCATCTTGACCACTGCAGCGTTACGGCCGGACTTGTTGTATTCAGCTTTCTGGATGACCCAGGGAGCGTTGTCGATCATGGCCACTTGGCCGGCACGGAACTCTTGTGCGGTTTTCATGCGGTTATCCGTATGGATGGAAGAACGGGATTTCGAGGCGCCATATGATAGCCAATCTGTATGGAAAAGCACCAGGCTGCTGGCAAGATCGCTATGAGAAGCCATCCGCTCGCTCCAATCGCTCGCCAGTATCCGCCAGTCCGCGACCTGAACGTCGAGTGCCGACCACGCCGCAGCGAGATCGCCGCGACCGTTCCAGGCCAGCCAGAAGCCGCTGATAGCCTTGGCCAGCATGGGCGCCGCCGTCTCGACGTAGCGCGCGAGAAAGGCTTCGAGCTTGGCGAAATGGGCGTCTTCTTCCTGGGGATAGATGTGCCAGACGAACGGGCGGGCGGCCCATTGCGCGCGGACGAAGGAGTCCTCGCCACGAATGGCGTTGAAGTCGCAACACCAGAGCAGACGGTCGTACTCCTGCTGGGAGACGAAAGGCAGCACCTGGACCCGCAGGGCACCGCGGCGATGGCTGTCGCCGGCCTTGAGCCAGTCCACTCCCAGCCAGGCGGCGACGTTGGCCAGTACCCGCCCCTCCGGTACCAGCAGACAGGTGGGCTTGGCACTCGCGCCGAGGGCATCCAACCAGTCGATCAAGGCTGGGTTCTCGTAGGCGAACAGCGAGAACAGGCGCTCGTCAGGCAGCCGCTGAAGACCCAGCCCGGCGAGAAAATCGATGCGCGCCTGGGCAGTCGCACGGAATTCGTCCCGCTGGGCGAGCAGACCCCGCTCCCGCAGCAGTCCTCCCACCCTGGGCGTGAAGCCGGGAAAGAAGAAATACTTGTTCAACCCGGTGGGCTGTAGCGAAGGCAGGGCATGGCAGCCTTCGATCCACTCCTCTGCGCTCAGGTACTCCAGGTTGAGCCAGAGCGGCCGCACGGGGCGTCGCGCCATGGCCGCGACGAAGTCTTCCGGCACCTGGCAGGCGAAGGCTTCCACCACCACGTCGCCCGGCTCAGCCTCGATCCCGCCAGAGCGCCAGAGCCGTACCTCGACGCCACGATGCCATTGCTGCTCGGCGGCGCCATCCACTCCCGGCTGGATACGTGCCAAGGGATAGAGGTCGTCGATCCACAGGCGCACCTGCTGCCCATGCTCGGCAACCAACTGATGGGCCAGCCGCCAGGTGATACCCGCGTCGCCATAGTTGTCCACCACCGTGCAGAAGATGTCCCAGGCTGCCATGCCTTACCTCTAAGTCATTGATATGGAATCTGTTCCGCACCCACAGCGGCATCAGGGCGCGACGGATTCCGGTGAACCCGGTCACACCGCGACCCGGTACGGGTCGGTAGTATCCGCGCTTTTTCGGACGGATTCTCCATGTCGTTGCGCCCTGCCCTGCTGCTCAGCCTGACCCTGGCGTCCCTCAGCGCCCTGGCCACGCCTCAACCGCCCCGCACCTTCAGCGAAGCCAAGCAGGTCGCGGCCAAGGTCTATGCCCAGCAGGGGGTGGACTTCTATTGCGGTTGCCACTACAGCGGCAAGACCGTGGATCTCAGGAGCTGCGGCTACGTCCCGCGCAAGAGCGCCCAGCGCGCCAGTCGCATCGAATGGGAACACATCGTCCCCGCCTGGGTGATCGGCCACCAGCGCCAGTGCTGGCAGAAAGGCGGCCGCAAGAACTGCACCGCCCACGACCCGGTGTACCAGAAGGCCGAAGCCGATCTCTTCAACCTGGTGCCGGTGGTCGGCGAAGTGAATGGCGATCGCAGCAACTTCGCCTTCGGCTGGCTGCCGCAGAAGCCGACCCAGTACGGTGCCTGCCAGATGGTAGTCGACTTCAAGGCCAAGACCGCCATGCCGCGCCCGGAAATCCGCGGCATGGTGGCGCGCACCTACTTCTATATGAGCGACCGCTACGGCCTGCGCCTTTCGAAGCAGGATCGCCAGCTCTACACCGCCTGGACCAGGCAATATCCGCCGGAAGCCTGGGAGCGCCAGCGCAACCAGCGGCTGGCCTGCATCATGGGCCGCGGCAATCCCTACGTCGGCGAAACCAAGGCCTGCAAGTAAGGGGTTCAGGTCGCGGAAGGGATACCGCTATGGAATCTCATCTCACGGTCGCCGGAGGTGATCAGTTCCGCCTCCAGGGCCCGTACCTCGGCGATCTTGGCGTCCACGTCGTCCCGCTCGCCGTAAAGGTAGGCGAGCTTGAGATAATCCTGGAAGTGGCGCGCCTCGGAGGCCAGCAGGCCGCTGTAGAACTTGCCCAACTCTTCGTCCAGATGAGGCGCCACGGCGCCGAAGCGCTCGCAGGAGCGGCATTCGATGAAGGCGCCGATCACCAGGCTGTCGGTCAGCTTCAGCGGCTCGTGGTTGCGGCAGAGCTTGCGCAAGGCGCCGGCATAGCGCGCCGAACTGACATTGCGGTGCTCGATGCCCCGGCGCTTCATGATCTGCAGCACCTGTTCGAAATGCCGCAGCTCCTCGCGGGCGATGCGCGACATCTTCCAGGACAGCTCGGCGCGATTGGAATAGGTGAATAGATAGTGGAAGGCGGCCCCGGCGGCCTTCTTCTCGTTGTTGGCGTGGTCCTGCAGCAACGTCGGCAGATCCTGCAGCGCCGCCTCCACCCAGGCCTCCGGCGTGCGGCAGCCGAGGAAGTCGTGCATCTCGGGCAAGGACATCAGCGTAATCCCGTGCAAAAGCCGCGCATTATAGAGAAAGGCACGCGCCTGGGCAGCGCCACCTGCCTGTTGGCGCTCAGACGCGGCTGTCGACGCCTTCGAGCAGGAAGCGCGGGGCGATGTAGCGGTCGTAATGGGCCTCGGAGAGCAGGAAGAATTCCCGGTCGATGGCATCGCGCAACTCGGCCAGGGGGCGTTCGCGAAACTCCGGCATCAAGCGCAGGCCGTAGGCGTCCAGTTGCTGGATATGGCGCGCACCGCGGGCCAGCAACTGATAGGCCCAGCAATATTCCGACTGATCCGGCCGGAAGCGGATGCTGCGTTGCTGCAGCTGCCGGCGCAGCAGCTCGGCATCGAAGACGTCGACCTTGGCCGACACCACTTGCACCAGCAGGAGCTCCAGGCGCGCCCAGACGGCCAGACGCTCCTCTTCGCTATAGAGATTCCAGTTCACCACCTCGTGGTGGAATCTCTTGCAGCCACGGCAGACGTGATCGCCGAACATCGTCGAGCACAGGCCGACGCAGGGCGTCTTGATGACAGGAGCGGACATGGGTGAAGCGCCTTGGAGCAAAACGCCTAGTCTAGCCCGAAACGCCAGCGGCCGGAGCAGGTAGCCCGCTCCGGCCGCTGGGGATCGGCGAATCCCTCACACGGCGGTGGCGCCACCGGCCGGCAGCGGACTGGTGCTGCGGCGGCTCAGGGCATAGAAGAACAAGCCGCCGAGGAAGCAGCCGGTGAACCAGGCGAAGTTGGCGATCGGCTTGAACCAGGGCACGAAGGTGAAGCACAGCCCGATCAGCGCCGCGGCGACCAGCGCCTGGACCGCTACCCAGTTGACGCCGCCGCTGTACCAGTAGGCACCGCTGGGGGTGTCGTCGAACAGGGCGTCGACATCGATCCGGCCCTTGCGCAGCAGGTAGTAGTCCACCAGCAGGATGCCGAACAGCGGACCGATGCAGGCCGCCAGCACGTCCAGGGTGTAGTGGATCACCTCGGGGTTGTTGAACAGGTTCCAGGGGGTGATGAAGATCGAGGCCACCGCGGCGATCATGCCGCCGGCGCGCCAGCTGATCTTGCTCGGCGCCACGTTGGCGAAGTCGAAGGCCGGCGAGACGAAGTTGGCGACGATGTTGATGCCGATGGTGGCGGTGACGAAGGTGAAGGCGCCCAGCAGCACCGCGGTGGTGTTGTCGATGCGCGCCACGGTGGCGATGGGGTCGTGGATCATCTCGCCGAACACCGGCAGGGTACCGGAGACGATCACCACGGTGACCAGGGAGAAGGCCAGGAAGTTGATCGGCAAGCCCCAGAAGTTGCCACGCCGGACGTCCTGCATGGAGCGGCAGTAGCGGCTGAAGTCACCGAAATTGAGCGTGGGACCGGAGAAATAGGACACCACCAGGGCGATGGCCATGATCACCTGGCCGAAAGCGGCCCAACCGCTCAGCTGCTTTTCCGCCAGGGTGAAGCTGATGTTGCTCCAGCCGGCGCGCCAGACGATCCAGGCGGCGAGCACGAACATCACCACATAGACGGCAGGGCCAGCCCAGTCGATGAAACGGCGAATGGATTCCATGCCAGCCCAGAACACGCAGGCCTGCAGTACCCAGAGGGTGAGGAAACCCATCCAGCCGAGATAGGAGAGTCCCAGGAAGTGGGTGTCGCCATAGACGGCCAGGGCCGGGAAGAACCTGAGCACCACGATGACCAGGGCACTGGACGCGAGGTAGGTCTGGATACCGTACCAGGCCACGGCGATCAGACCGCGGATCACCGCCGGAATGTTCGCGCCGAAGACACCGAACGCCAGCCGGCAGATCACCGGATAGGGCACGGCCGCCTGCTGACTGGGGCGGGCGACCAGATTGGCGATCACCTGGATGATGCAGATACCCACCAGCAGGGCGATCAGCACCTGCCAGCTGGCCAGGCCCAGGGCGAACAGGCTGGCGGCGAAGACGTAGCCACCGACGCTGTGCACGTCGCTCATCCAGAAGGCGAAGATGTTGTACCAGCTCCATTTCTGCGCTACCGGGCCGAGGTCTTCGTTGTACAGACGTGGGCTGTAGCCCGGGGGAATCTGCTGGGTCATGGATCGCCGCCTACGTGGTGGGCAGGCACCTGCATACGGCGCCCGCTTTATTTTGTATACAATCCACAAGGCAGAGACCGTGCCAGCTTGGGCTGAAACTGGCTAACTGGCTGGGCGGACACGGAAAATCCGCCAAAGAACGCTCTAGCCCGCTGCTGAAAGGCGGGCTTCTATCGCACTCAACTGGGGCATTCGGTACCAGCAGAGCGCTACCTTGGCGCACAACCGCTTGCACTATTCTTCATCGTCGTTGACTCAAATCCTGTATACAATTCAGGTAAATCGCTGGAGCATGCCCATGAGTGCAGTACCCTCGCCACTCGCCGTTGCCGCCTCTCCGCGGGATGAGCGGATCTACCAGGACATCCTCGAGGCCATCGTCGAACATCGCCTGACGCCCGGCACTCGGCTGCCGGAAGACACCCTGGCGGAGACCTTCGGCATCAGCCGCACCGGCATACGCAAGGTGCTCCAGCGCCTGGCCCTGGAACGCCTGGTTACCCTGCGCGCCAACCGCGGCGCCCAGGTGGCCCAGCCCAGCGCCAAGGAGGCCCAGGACATCCTCGCCGCGCGCCAGTTGATCGAGCCGGCGCTGATGCCCCTGGTCGCGGCCCGCGTCGACGCCGCTCAGTTGGCGCCGCTGCGGCAGCTCTGCGTGGAGGAACACGAGGCGCAGCACAGCGGGCGCCACAGCCTGGCGATCCAGCTGTCCGCCCGCTTCCATGTCGAACTGGCGGCACTGGCCGATAACCAGGTGCTCACCGAACAGGTGGCCCAACTCGCCAGTCGCTCATCGCTGCTCATCGCCATCTATGGCTCACGCCACAGCCTGGGCTGCGATTGTGGCCAGCATGGCGATCTGCTGGATCTGCTCGCGCGGGGCGATGGCGTCGCCGCCAGCGACTGGATGGCGCAGCACCTGCGGCTGATCCGCGAATCCCTTCATATCGACCGGCCCGCCGCGGCCGAGCCGGACTTCCGTAGCATCTTCAAACGCAGTTGAGGCACCTCATGCAGATCCAGGTCATCAACCCCAATACCAGTGCCGCCATGACCGCCAAGATCGGTCGTGCCGCCCAGGCGGTGGCCCGTCCGGGCACGTCCATCCTGGCGAGCAACCCCGACGCCGGCCCCGTCTCCATCGAGAGTCATTACGACGAGGCGGTGGCCGCGGTCGGGGTGATCGAGGAAATGCGCAAGGGCGTCGAGGCGGGTTGCGCAGCCCATGTCATCGCCTGCTTCGGCGATCCGGGCCTGCTCGCTGCCCGGGAAATGGCCAAGGGGCCGGTGCTGGGCATCGCCGAGGCCGGCTTCCACCTGGCCAGCCTGCTGGCCACCCGCTTCGCCGTGGTGACCACCCTCACCCGCACCCGCATCATCGCCGAGCACCTGCTGCAGCGTTACGGCTTCGCCGAGCTGTGCACCTCGGTACGCTGCATCGACCTGCCGGTGCTGGCCCTGGAAGCCGCCGACGACAGCCTGATCGAACTCATCGCTGCCGAAGGTCGTCGGGCGCGTGATGAAGAAGGCGCCGGCGCCATCGTGCTCGGCTGCGGCGGCATGGCCGATCTGCGCGAGGCCCTGAGCGTGGCCATCGGCATCCCGGTGATCGAAGGCGTCAGCGCCGCGGTCAAGCTGGCCGAATCCCTGGTCGACCTGGGCCTGGGCACCAGCAAGCATGGCGACCTCGCCTATCCCATCGGCAAGCCCTTCACCGGCCGTTTCGCCCATCTCGGCCGCTAGCACGTCGAGCGCGCCTGGGCAGCGGCCGCTACTGAACAGTCCCGGAATGCGGCCAAGGTCTGAGAGCCTGTTCAAAACCTGCTGCGCGTCGGCCAAATGGCGTTGGAAATGGCTGGAAGGCCACCCCCATCTGGGCGGCCCCGTCGCCATGCTCATTGACCACTCGTAAACCCGAGCGCGGGTCCGATCCGCTTCCTCAGCCCCTTGATTCGCTGGCGCTCACCCTACGGGCCAGCCGTTGGCCGTTACTCCCGCTGGTCGTTGCGCCTCGTTTGGCTCTGGCTCGCGGGATTATGGACAGGCACTAAAGCCGCACCTCGGGGATGCGACAACGCCGCGCTTAACTTCGCCAGAAGGTTGGCGTAGAATTAGGCAGCCTTATAGGCGCAATGTCCGATACGAAGCTGTTTTCAAAGCGTCACGAGCAAAGTATCCGGTGCCCGGCCAGCGGCGGCCTCATCAACCGCCCAGCTGTCCGGTCAGCTTCCCAGCAACCGGCGTAAAACTTTGAAAACAGCTTCTAGCGGAGTCCGTCCGGAGCGTTACCGGCCCTGCCTGCAGCCTGGCTGTCGCGGCCGTCCAGACTGATTTCGGGGCACCAGCCCCCGGACGCCATATTGGACCACTGATGAGGGTCAACCTGTGCTTGAAGCCTATCGTAAACACGTAGAAGAGCGTGCCGCCCAGGGCATCGTGCCCCAGCCGCTGAACGCCGAGCAAACGGCCGGTCTGGTCGAACTGCTGAAGAATCCCCCCGCCGGCGAAGAAGAATTCCTCGTCGATCTCATCACCAATCGCGTGCCGCCGGGCGTCGACGAAGCCGCCTACGTCAAGGCCGGTTTCCTCTCCGCCATCGCCAAGGGCGAAGCCCAGTCCCCGCTGATCTCCAAGCAGCGCGCCACCGAGCTGCTGGGCACCATGCAGGGCGGCTACAACATCGCCACCCTGGTCGAGCTGCTGGACGACGCCGAGCTGGGCGCCGTGGCCGCCGAGCAACTCAAGCACACCCTGCTGATGTTCGACGCCTTCCACGACGTGGCCGAGAAAGCCAAGGCAGGCAATGCCCACGCCAAGGCCGTGATGCAGTCCTGGGCCGAGGGCGAGTGGTACAAGAAGCGTCCGGAAATCGCCGAGAAGTACACCCTGACCGTGTTCAAGGTGCCTGGCGAGACCAACACCGACGACCTCTCCCCCGCTCCCGACGCCTGGTCGCGCCCGGACATCCCGCTGCACGCCCTGGCCATGCTGAAGATGGCCCGCGACGGCATAGTCCCCGAGCAGCAAGGCAGCATCGGTCCGCTGAAGCAGATCGAAGAAGTCCGTGCCAAGGGTTTCCCGGTCGCCTACGTCGGTGACGTGGTCGGTACCGGTTCGTCCCGTAAGTCCGCCACCAACTCGGTGCTGTGGTTCTTCGGCGACGACATCCCCTATGTGCCCAACAAGCGCGCTGGCGGTTTCTGCTTCGGCTCCAAGATCGCCCCGATCTTCTACAACACCATGGAAGACGCCGGCGCCCTGCCGATCGAATTCGACGTGTCCGCCCTGGAAATGGGTGACGTCATCGACGTCTATCCCAAGGCCGGCAAGGTCACCCGCCATGGCAGCGACGAGGTGGTCGCCACCTTCGAACTCAAGACCCCCGTGCTGCTGGACGAAGTCCGCGCCGGCGGCCGGATCCCGCTGATCGTCGGCCGCGGCCTGACCGAGAAGGCGCGTGCCGAACTGGGCATGGGCCCGTCCGACCTGTTCAACAAGCCGGACCAGCCGGCCGAGAGCAGCAAGGGCTACACCCTGGCACAGAAGATGGTCGGCAAGGCCTGTGGCGTCGAGGGCGTACGTCCCGGCACCTACTGCGAGCCGAAGATGACCACCGTCGGTTCCCAGGACACCACCGGCCCGATGACCCGCGACGAGCTGAAGGACCTGGCTTGCCTGGGCTTCTCCGCCGACCTGGTGATGCAGTCCTTCTGCCACACCGCGGCCTATCCCAAGCCCATCGACGTCAAGACCCACCACACCCTGCCGGATTTCATCCGCACCCGTGGCGGCGTCTCCCTGCGTCCGGGTGACGGCATCATCCACAGCTGGCTGAACCGCATGCTGCTGCCCGACACCGTCGGCACCGGTGGCGATTCCCACACCCGTTTCCCCATCGGCATCTCCTTCCCGGCCGGTTCCGGCCTGGTCGCCTTCGCCGCTGCCACCGGCGTCATGCCGCTGGACATGCCGGAGTCGGTGCTGGTGCGCTTCAAGGGCAAGATGCAGCCGGGGATCACCCTGCGTGACCTGGTACACGCCATCCCCTACTACGCCATCCAGAAGGGTCTGCTGACCGTCGAGAAGAAGGGCAAGAAGAATATCTTCTCCGGCCGCATCCTCGAGATCGAAGGCCTGGAAGACCTGACCGTGGAGCAGGCGTTCGAGCTGTCCGATGCCTCCGCCGAGCGATCCGCCGCCGGTTGCACCATCAAGCTGTCGCCCGAGTCGATCACCGAGTACCTGCAGTCCAACATCACCCTGCTGCGCTGGATGATCGAGGAAGGCTACGGTGATCCTCGTACCCTGGAGCGCCGTGCGCGCGCCATGGAAGCCTGGATCGCCGATCCGCAACTGCTGGCCGCCGATGCCGACGCCGAATACAGCGAAGTCATCGAGATCGACCTGGCCGAAGTCACCGAGCCGGTCCTGTGCGCCCCGAACGATCCGGACGACGCGCGCCTACTGTCCCAGGTGGCCGGCGACAAGATCGACGAGGTGTTCATCGGTTCCTGCATGACCAACATCGGTCACTTCCGCGCTGCCGGCAAGCTGCTGGACAAGGTCAAGGGCTCGATTCCGACCCGCCTGTGGCTGTCGCCGCCGACCAAGATGGACCAGCACCAGCTGACCGAGGAAGGCTACTACGGCATCTACGGCAAGGCCGGCGCGCGCATGGAAATGCCGGGCTGCTCGCTGTGCATGGGTAACCAGGCACGCGTGGCCGCCAACGCCACCGTGGTCTCCACCTCCACCCGTAACTTCCCCAACCGCCTGGGCGACGGTGCCAACGTCTACCTGGCCTCGGCGGAACTGGCGGCGGTCGCCTCGATCCTGGGCAAGCTGCCCACCGTCGAGGAGTACATGGAATACGCGAAGAGCATCGACAGCATGGCGGCGGACGTCTACCGCTACCTGAGCTTCGACCAGATCGCCGAATTCCGTGAAAGCGCCGAAAAGGCCCGTATCGCCGCCGTCGAAGTCTGACGTTAGCGTTAGGTGCTGAAAAACCGCCCTTCGGGGCGGTTTTTTTATGTCCGCTCCCAGTAGTGTGGACAACGCGCAGCTTGTCCACGTGGAAGGCCGGGCGGGAGGCCATTGGTAGCGGTCCGTGGAAAAGGCTGCGCCGTTTTCCACATTACGCCTCGTTCGCTGGCGTGAGAGGCACGCGCCTTAAGCACCAGTTAACCCAGACGCCTTTACCCTCGGCCCTCCATCACCATCGAGGTACCCGCCATGAAAGGTCTTGCTGCCATCACCCTGACCGCCCTGCTGCTCGCCGTCAGCCAGACGAGTCTAGCAGCGGGTTGCATCAAGGGCGCCGTGGCAGGCGGCGTGGCCGGGCATATCGCCGGACACCATGCCATCGCGGGTGCGGTAGCCGGTTGCGCAATCGGCCACCACCTGGCCACCAAGGCCAAGGAAGAACAGCAGCATCCTCACTCCTGAGGATGCTGCGCACGGCCGTACCGCTAATTCCCACGCCCCTTCCGGAGCATCACGCAGATGCCACGCTCACTCGTCGCAATGCTGTTGTCTCTCGGTCTTTGCAGTGCCACTGCGGCTGCCTGGGCCGCGGAACCGATGGCGCCGACCGCTACCCGCTCCCTAGCCGCGGCCTATGCGCCGCGCCTGAAGATAGGCGCCGCCATCGAGCCCGACCAGTTGCAGGGGCCAGATGGCGCCCTGCTGACGCAACAGTTCAGCAGCGTCGTGGCGGAGAACGCCATGAAACCCGCGCGCATCCATCCGCAGGAGGATAGCTACGTCTTCGCCCCCGCGGATGCCATCGTCGCTTTCGCCCAGCGCCATGGACTGGCGATTCGCGGCCATACCCTGCTCTGGGGCAGCCATACGCCGGACTGGTTCTGGCAAGGGGATGGCGGCCAGCCGGCCTCGCGCGAGCGGGTGCTGCAGCGGCTGCGTCAGCACATTGCCACCGTGGTGGGGCGTTACCGTGGCCGGGTCTATGCCTGGGATGTGGTCAACGAGGCCATCGATCCCAACCAACCCAGCTGCCTGCGTCACGACCGCTGGCTGCAGGTAGTCGGCCCGGACTACCTCGCCGAGGCCTTTCGCGCCGCCCATGCCGCCGATCCCCAGGCGCGGCTGTTCATCAACGATTTCAACACCCAGGAGCCCGCCAAGCGCGATTGCCTGGCACGAGTGGTCAAGAACCTGTTGGCCGAAGGCGTTCCGGTGCAGGGTATCGGCCACCAGACCCATATCAGCATCTACTGGCCGTCGCTGGCGGCCATCGACCAGTCGCTCACCACCTTCGCGCGCCTGGGGCTGGAAAACCAGATCACCGAACTGGACATGAGTCTCTATCAACACCACGACTATCACCCCGCGCTGAGCGTGGCGCAGCGTCTGGACCTGCAGGCCGTACGCTATCGTGACCTGCTGGCCATGGTCCTGGCCCATCCCGAGGTGACCGCCGTGACCTGGTGGGGCGTGGCGGACGACCACAGCTATCTGAACAACCCGCCGGGCGTGCCGGGGGACGACCAGCCCTTGCTGTTCGACCGCCAGCAGCGGCCGAAACCGGCCTACTGGGCAGTGCTGCACCTGCGGGCGCGTTAGCAGAGCGCGGTAGCCTGTGACGCCCATGGCCGCGATACCACAGACCGTAGTGTGGAAAACGGCGCAGCCTTTTCCACGGGGAGTTCGCCGCGAGGGGCTCCCTCACCCCAGCCCTCTTCCAGAAGGAGAGGGGCGCTTCGATCGGATGTTCGTCTCCGGTGGCTCAGGCGATAAGACAGTTGCTCCTACAGCCGTGTCCAAATCCATGGCCGCGACACCACAGCCACACCCGACCCGTAGGAGCGGCCCATGGCCGCGATTCGCTTCTCCCGCTGATTAGTCCCACTCGGCAAGCAAATGCGTAGAACCGGAGAACTGGCGAGCCACAGGGGGGTCAATTGTTACAGGACATTACTTCGCACCCACGAGAGGTCGCTACCATGAAGCTCCTGCCTGCCCTTGCCATCTCCGCCCTGCTGCTGGGCGCCAGTCAAGCCACCTTCGCCGCCGGCTGCGTCAAGGGCGCCGTGGTCGGTGGGGCCGCTGGCCATGTCGCCGGTGGTCACGGCGTGGCCGGCGCCGCTGCCGGTTGCGCCATCGGTCACCACGAGGCCAACAAGAAGGCCAAGCAGGAACAGCAAAACGCACCTCAGCAATGACCGCCAGGCCCCGCCATCCCTGGCTGACGGGGCCGATTTAACGCTTTCTTTACGCCCCTTCTCCTAAGCGCGCCTCGCTTCTTTACAGCCCTCCTCACGACAATTCCTCCACGCGGCAATCGCCGTTCGAGGAGCCCTACTTCGTGGAGAGCGCGCAATGAATCCCTGGAATATCCTGGCCCTGCTGCTGGCAGTCGGCCTGTTCGTCTATCTGCTGGCGGCGCTGTTGCGCGCCGGCCGGTCCTAGGGAGGCGGCATGGACAGCCAAGCCGCGTTCCTGATCCTGGCCTTCCTGGCCCTGACCTTTCTTCCCGCGCCCTTCCTGGGGCGCTACTTCTACCGCGCGCTGGAAGGCGAGCGGACCTGGCTGACCTTTGTCGGCAGGCCCCTGGAGCGCCTGACCCTCAAGCTGGTGGGCACCGATGGCCGCGGCCAGGACTGGCGCACCTATGCCATTGCCCTGGTCCTGTTCAATGGGCTGGGCATCGGGCTGCTGTTCGCCATCCTCGTGCTGCAGAGCAGTCTGCCGTTGAACCCGCAGCACCTGCCCGGCCTGGAGTGGACCCTGGCGCTGAACACCGCCATCAGCTTCGTCACCAATACCAACTGGCAGGCCTACAGCGGCGAAGCCTCGCTGAGCTACTTCAGCCAGATGGTCGGCCTGGGCGTGCAGAACTTCGTCAGCGCCGCCGTGGGCGTGGCCATCCTGGCCGCCCTGGCCCGCGGCATCGCCCGGCGCAGTGCGAAGGAGATCGGCAACTTCTGGGTCGATCTGTTCCGTGCGACCTTCTATGTGCTGCTGCCACTGTGTATCCCCCTGGCGCTGCTGCTGATCTGGCAGGGCGTGCCCCAGACCTTCGCCGCCTACGTCGACGCCACCACCGTGCAGGGCGCCACTCAGACACTGCCCCTGGGCCCGGCGGCCAGCCAGATCGCCATCAAGCAACTCGGCACCAACGGCGGCGGTTTCTTCGGGGTCAACTCGGCGCATCCCTTCGAGAACCCCACGGCGCTGAGCGATCTGCTGGAGCTGGCCGCCATCCTCATGATCCCGGCCGCGCTGGTGTTCAGCTTCGGCCACTACGTGAAGGATCGTCGGCAAAGCTGGGCCATCTTCGCCGCCATGTTCGGCCTGCTGGTGCTCGGCGCCGTGGTCGCCATCGGCGCCCAGGACCAGGCCAACCCGACGTTGGCCAGCCTGCCGATCACCCAGGGCGCCTCCCTGGAAGGCCTGGAGACCCGCTTCGGCGCCACGGCTTCGGCGCTCTGGGCGACCGTCACCACCGCGGCCTCCAACGGCTCGGTGAACGCCATGCACGACAGCCTGGCGCCGCTCACCGGGCTGATCGCCCTGTTCAACATGATGCTCGGCGAGGTGATCTTCGGCGGTGTCGGCGCCGGTCTCTACAGCATGCTGCTGAACGTGCTGATCGCCGTGTTCATCGCCGGATTGATGGTCGGCCGGACCCCGGAGTACCTGGGCAAGAAGCTGGAGGCCCCCGAGGTGCGCCTGCTGGTGGCCACCCTGCTGGTGATGCCGCTGGGCGTACTGGTGCTGGGGGCCATCGCCGCCAGCGTGCCGGCGGGCGTGGCGGGCATCGCGGCCAGCGGCCCCCATGGCTTCAGCCAGCTGCTCTATGCCTACACCTCGGCCACGGCCAACAACGGCTCGGCCTTCGGCGGCTTCAGCGCCAACACGCCCTTCCACAACCTGATGCTGAGCCTGGCACTGCTGCTCGGTCGCTTCGGCTACATCCTGCCGATCCTGGCCATCGCCGGCAGCCTGGCCGCCAAGCGCGCCGTCCCGGTCGGCCCCAATAGCTTCCCGACCCATGGCCCGCTGTTCGTCACCCTGCTGGTCGTCACCATCCTGCTGGTAGGCGGCCTGACCTTCCTGCCGACGCTCGCCCTGGGGCCGATCGCCGACCACCTGCAACTGTTCGGAGTCCGCTGAAATGGATGCCCAGACCTACCCCCTGCCCACCCCTACCGCTGGCACCCTGTGGCGCCAGGCGCTGCGGCAGGCCTTCGTCAAGCTCGACCCGCGCCAGCAGATTCGCTCGCCGGTGATGTTCGTGGTGGAGATCACCGCGCTGTTCTCCACCCTGCTGTGCCTGGCGCCCAACAACGGCGTGAGCACCGGGGTGGCGGTGCAGATCACCCTCTGGCTGTGGTTCACCCTGCTCTTCGCCAACTTCGCCGAAGCCCTCGCCGAAGGCCGTGGCAAGGCTCGCGCCGACAGCCTCAAGGGCATCGCCCAGAACCTCGCCGCGCGGCTGGAGAACAGTGGCGAATACCGGATGGTGCCGGCCAGTTCCCTGCGCAAGGGCCAGGTGGTGCGCGTCGAAGCCGGCGAGCTGATTCCCGGTGACGGCGAGATCATCGAGGGCGTGGCGGCGGTCAACGAGGCGGCCATCACCGGGGAATCGGCGCCGGTGATCCGCGAATCCGGCGGCGATCGCTCGGCGGTGACTGGCAACACCCGGGTGGTGTCGGACTGGATCCGGGTGCGCATCACCGCCAACCCGGGCGAGTCGACCCTGGACCGCATGATCGCCCTGGTGGAAGGCGCCAAGCGGCAGAAGCCCCCCAACGAGGTCGCCCTGGACATCCTGCTGATCGGCCTGACGCTGATCTTCCTGCTGGTGGTGGTGACCCTGCAGCCCTTCGCCGCCCTGGCCGGTGGCCAGTTACCGCTGCTGTTCCTGGTGGCCCTGCTGGTGACCCTGATCCCCACCACCATCGGCGGCCTGCTCTCAGCCATCGGCATCGCCGGCATGGATCGCCTGGTACGACTCAACGTGATCGCCACCTCGGGCCGCGCCGTGGAAGCCGCCGGGGACGTCCACACCCTGCTGCTGGACAAGACCGGCACCATCACCTTCGGTAATCGCCGCTGCAGCGCCCTGTATGCGGCCCAGGGCATCACCCCCAAGGCCCTGGCCGAGGGCGCCCTCTACGCCTCCCTGGCCGACGAGACCCCGGAAGGCCGCTCGGTGGTCGAATACCTGCGCAACCTGCATCCACTGGAGGAGCCGCCGCGCGCCCAGGTCGCGCCCATCCCCTTCAGCGCCGAGACGCGGCTATCGGGTATCGACTGGCAGGGCCGCGAGTATCGCAAGGGTGCCGTGGACGCCGTGCTGAACTTCCTCGGCCAGACCCGCGCCGACCTGCCCGAGGTGCTCGCCCGGGAAATCGAGACCATCGCCAAGAGTGGCGGCACCCCGCTGCTGGTCTGTGGGGAGGGCCGCCTGCTTGGCGCCATCCACCTCAAGGACGTGGTCAAGCCCGGTATTCGTGAGCGCTTCGCCGAACTGCGCACCCTCGGCATCCGCACCGTGATGGTGACCGGCGACAATCCCCTGACCGCCACCGCCATCGCCGCCGAGGCCGGGGTGGACGACGTCATCGCCGAGGCTACCCCGGAAAAGAAGCTGGAGCGCATCCGCAGCGAACAGGCCGAGGGCAAGCTGGTGGCCATGTGCGGCGACGGCGCCAACGACGCCCCCGCGCTGGCCCAGGCCGACGTGGGCATGGCCATGAATGACGGCACCCAGGCCGCCCGCGAGGCCGCCAACCTGGTGGACCTGGATTCCGACCCCACCAAGCTCTTGGACGTGGTACAGGTGGGCAAGGAGCTGCTGGTGACCCGTGGTGCCCTGACCACCTTCTCGGTGGCCAACGACGTCGCCAAGTACTTCGCCATCCTGCCGGCGCTGTTCGCCGGCATCTATCCGCAGCTGAACGTGCTCAACGTGATGCACCTGGCCAGTCCGCAGAGCGCCATCCTCTCGGCCATCGTCTTCAACGCCCTGATCATCGTCGCGCTGATTCCCCTGGCGCTGCGCGGGGTGCGGGTCAAGGCCGCCAGCGCCGCCGCCCTGCTGCGCCGCAACCTGCTGATCTATGGCCTGGGCGGCATCGCCGTGCCCTTCGTCGGCATCAAAGCTATCGACCTGGCGCTCGGCGCCCTGGGTCTGGTCTGAGGAGACCGCCATGCTCATACAACTCCGTTCCGCCGTGCTCATGTTCCTGCTGCTCACGGCCCTCACCGGCGGTGCCTATCCACTGCTGGTCACGGTGCTCGGCCAGGCGCTGTTCGCCGACCAGGCCGGCGGCAGCCTGATCCAGCGCGCCGACGGCAGCGTGCTCGGTTCACGCCTGATCGCGCAGAAATTCACCGGTCCCGCGTGGTTCCAGCCACGGCCTTCGGCGGGTGATTACGCCACCGTCTCCAGTAGCGCCAGCAACCTTGCCCAGTCCGCCCCGGCGCTACGCGAGCGCATCGAGAAGGCGCTGCCCGACGTCCTGGTAGCGGGCCAGGGGCCAGTCCCCCAGGAGTTGGTGACCACCTCCGCCAGCGGCCTGGACCCGGACCTGACGCCAGCCGGCGCCCGCTACCAGATCGCCCGCATCGCCGCCGCTCGCGGCCTGGCACCGGAGCGACTGGAGGCCTTGGTACGCGAGCAGACGCACACCTCGCTCTTCGGCCCGGCAACGGTTAATGTCCTGCTCCTCAACCTGGCCCTGGCAGAACTGAGTAAATGACCGACAGCACCGGGCGCGCCGAAGCACTGCTCGCCGAACACCGCGAAGGCCGTGGCCGCCTCAAGGTCTTTCTCGGTGCCGCGCCAGGCGTGGGCAAGACCTACGCCATGCTGCAGGCGGCCCAGACCGCCCTGCGCCAGGGCCGCCGGGTGCGCGCCGGGATCGTCGAGACCCATGGGCGGCGGGAAACCGCCGCCCTCCTCGCCGGCCTGCCGCAGCAACCGCTGCGACGGGTCGAGCACCGCGGGCTCAAGCTCACCGAACTGGACCTGGAGGGTCTGCTGGCCGATCCGCCGGAACTGGTACTGGTGGACGAGCTGGCCCACAGCAACGCGCCGGGCAGTCGCCACGCCAAGCGCTGGCAGGACGTCGCCGACCTGCTCGCCGCGGGCATCCACGTCTACACCACGGTCAACGTCCAGCACCTGGAAAGCCTCAACGACGAGGTGCGCGACATCACCGGCGTGCAGGTGCGCGAGACGGTACCGGACCAGGTACTGCTCGACGCCGATGACCTGGTGCTCATCGACCTGCCACCGCGCGAGCTGCTGGAGCGGCTGCGCGAGGGCAAGGTCTATGTGCCCGAGCAGGCCCGCGCCGCCATCGACGCCTTCTTCAGCCAGACCAATCTCACCGCCCTGCGCGAACTGGCCATGCGCACCGCCGCTGCCCAGGTGGATTCCACCCTCGCGCTGCGCTATCGCCAGCAGGGCCAGGCCGCGCCACCGCTGCTGGGGCGGCTGATCGTCGGCCTGGGCACCGCGCCGTCCGCCGAGCGCCTGGTCCGCCATGCCAGCCGCCTCGCCGACCAGCGCCACCTGCCCTGGACCCTGGTCCACGTCGACACCGGCCAGCCCCTGGACGACGCCACCCGCGCCACCCTCCAGGCCAGCCAGCGCCTGGCCGAGCGCCTCGGCGGCGAGGTGCTGACCCTGCGCGACAGCGACCCGGCCCGTGCCCTGATCCGCCATGCCCGCGACCAGCGCGCCAGCGTGCTGCTGATCGGTCGCGGCCGTCCGCGCGGCTTCAGCCTGAGGCGCCGTCTGGCCAGTCGCCTGCTGCGTCTGGCCCAGGGACTGGAAGTGGCCATCCTCGACCTGGATCGCGATACCCCACCCAGCCCACGTCCGCGCAGCCCCTTGCGGCCGGGCCCCTATGGCGTGGCCATCCTCGCCACCGCCCTGGCAGCAGCCATCGCCGAGGGCGTTGCAGGCCTGCTGGAACTGCCCAACATCTCGTTGATCTTCCTCGCCGCGGTGCTGCTGGTGGCGGTCCGCAGCAGCCGCGGCCCGGCGCTGTTCTGCGCCCTGCTGGGCTTTCTGGCCTATGACTTCCTGTTCATCCCACCGGCGTTCTCGCTGACCATCAACCGCGAGCAGGATGTCCTCACCCTGGCCTTCTTCCTGCTCATGGCCCTGCTCACCGGAGACCTCGCGGCCCGCCAACGACGGCAGTTGCAGGCCCTGCGCCTGACCCAGCGCGAGACCCAGGCGTTGCTGGACTTCACCCGCCAGCTGAGCGCCGCCAGCGATCGCCAGGCGGTGGTCAGCGTCACCCTCAAGCACCTCGGCGACGCGCCTCGCCACGTCTGCCTGCTGCTTCCCGAGAATGGCGGACGGCTGGCGACCCAACCAGGGGATCTGGTTCTGGCCGACAACGAGCGCATCGCCGCCGAATGGGCCTGGAAGCAGGAAAAGCCCGCCGGCTGTGGTACCGACACCCTACCCTCCGGCCGCTGGTGGTGGTGGCCGCTGCTGAGCGAAAGCGGCGGTCTGGCGGTCCTGGGGGTGCGGCGCGACGACGCCCAGCCGCTGGACCACGATGAGCGACGCCAACTGGCCAGCCTGGGACAGCCGCTGGCCCAGGCGCTGGCGCGGGTGCGACTCAGCGAGGACCTGGAAGCCGCGCGCCTGCACGGTGAGACCGAACAGCTGCGCAGCGCCCTGCTCGCCTCGGTATCCCACGACCTGCGTACTCCGCTGACGGTCATGCGCGGTTCCATCGATGCCCTCGCTACCCTGGGCGAGGCCATCCCGGCCGCGGACCGCCAGGAGTTGCTGGAGGCCACCCGCCAGGAAGCCGAGCGCCTCGACCGCTACATCCAGAACCTGCTGGACATGACCCGGCTGGGCCATGGCAGCCTGCAGCTGGCGCGGGACTGGGTCGATCCTGGCGACATCCTCGCCAGCGCCTTGCAGCGCCTGCAGCCGTTACTGGCCGGCCTGCAGGTGAACACCCGAGTGGAGCCCGGCCTGCCGCTGCTCTGGGTGCATCCGGCGCTGATCGAACAGGCGCTGGTCAATGTACTGGAGAACGCCATCCGCTTTTCCGCGCCCGGGGGACGGCTGGAGATCAGCCTGCAGCGCCAGGGCGGCGAACTGCAGATCGCCGTCGCCGACGAGGGCCCGGGCATTCCACCCGAAGACCGTACCCGCATCTTCGACATGTTCTACACCGCCGCGCGCGGTGATCGGGGCGGCCAGGGCACCGGCCTGGGCCTGGCGATCTGCCAGGGCATGGTCGGTGCCCATGGCGGGCGGGTCAGCGTGGACGACGGTCTGGACGGTCGCGGCACTACGCTGCGGATGCATCTGCCGCTGCCCGCGCCTCCGGCGGAATAAGGCGGGCTCACCCGGTAGCCGCAGCGGCTATGATGACGCCCTATTGTGTGGAAACCCCTCAGATGCCCGCCCATGTCCTCGTCATCGACGACGAACCCCAGATCCGCAAATTCCTGCGCATCAGCCTCGCCGCCCAGGGCTACCAGGTGAGCGAGGCCGCCACCGGTACCGACGGCCTGGCCCAGGCGGCGCTCGGTCAACCGGACCTGGTGATCCTCGACCTGGGGCTGCCTGATCGCGACGGCCAGGAGGTGCTGGTCGAACTCCGCGAATGGTCGGCGGTGCCCGTGCTGGTGCTGTCGGTACGGGCGGACGAAAAGGAGAAGGTTCGCGCCCTGGACGCCGGCGCCAACGACTACGTGACCAAACCCTTCGGTATCCAGGAATTCCTCGCCCGCACGCGCGCCCTGCTGCGACAGGCCCCAGCCACCGCCACGCAGCAGGAGGCTGCACTGGAGGTAGGCGATCTGCGGGTGGACTTCGCCTATCGAAAGGTCAGCCTGGCGGGTGCCGAGATCGCCCTGACGCGCAAGGAATACGCTGTCCTGGCCGCCCTCGCCCAGCACCCGGGCCGAGTGGTGACGCAAAGGCAACTGCTGGTGGACATCTGGGGCCCGACCCATGCCCAGGACAGCCATTACCTGCGCATCGTGATCGGCCACCTTCGCCAGAAGCTGGCCGACGATCCCGCGGCACCCCGCTTCATCGTCACCGAAGCCGGCGTGGGCTATCGGCTGCGTCACGACGCCTGAACAGCCAGCCAACGCCCGCTGTTACTTGACCTCCCGGTAAAGCTGTTCGGCCGGCACGAACATCCAGCGCAAGACACTCGGACAAGAGGCGACAATGACTAGCCAGACCACTGGGTCTCGACTGCTTTTTGTATACACGCTCACAATTGGCATTTGCTTAGTGGCGCCAAACACTCCAGACCGGCCTGCCAAGCAGGTAACTAACGGGATGGCGTAGCAACCTATCAAGGCCTTCTGTAACAGCCACAAAAACAGCGGCCACAAAACCAAATGAGCGCCACACGTCCGGAATGGCATTTCACGATCTTTTCGAGTGGAGCGGAATGGAACAGCGACTGGCTGGTGGCGGGCGGGAAGTTCGGCGGTAGGTGTCCCCGGCAAGACGAAGTAACACCAGTATTCCAGCCAGGTGCCAGGCATTGCACCTGGAACCGGCTGGAACGCGCAACGCGGAGACTTACTGCAGCCAGCCTTCCACGGTATCGGCACCATGTTCGGCTTTCCAAGCCTTGAGCAACTTGTGATTACCGCCCTTGGTTTCGATGACTTCACCGGTCTTGGGATGCTGATAACGCTTGACGGAACGCGGACGGCGCTTGCCGGCCGGCTTTTCCGGATGCGGCGTCTGGGCCTTGTGTTTCGGCGCCGCGTTGGGGTCCAGAATGCCGATGATATCGCCCAGATTCATCTGGTATTCATCCATCAGCGATTGCAGCTTGCTCTCGAACTCGATCTCTCTCTGCAGGGAAGAATCCTGCTTGAGATCCTCGAGCAACTGCAACTGGGCACGCAGCTGTTCTTCGGCAGCACGGAATTCGGCAAGACGGGACATGAGTCCTCCTGGAAAAACGAAAAGGGATGAGGAAGCCTTCGCTAACTAGCGAAAGTGGGGCGAAGATAAATCATCTCGCGCCGCCGCACCAGTGATAAAGAGCGATTTTCGTTAAATAACGATACGACGCTCCGGCTGAAAAAGTTCATTAATGGAACCTTAAGCGGCCCCGCTACAAACGCCTCGCGAACGGGATGCCGTCTGCAGCTCTAGTTGTTCGCCAAGTAAGGCAAGAGCGAAACCCGCAGGCGGTCGCGGCCGGCACCAGAGCCGCACACGACTTGCCGACCTGGCTATCGGAAAGGCCAGGGAAAGAGCGCTGAACGAAAGGTGCGGACGACTCGTGGTGAGTCGTCAGGCCGAGCGATCGACCTCGGGCACCGCCTCCGGCAAGGGTCGCCAGTTGAAGGTCGACTCGATGAGGCGGCGGTAGGCGGTATCTATGGCCACGGGCGTGCGGCGGATGTAGTCGCGCGCGTGGGCCTGGCGTTCGGCATCGAGGGTACGCAGGTAGGTCAGGGCCGCCTCGGGCGAAGGCTTGCGCTGGTTGAGACCTCCACTGCGCGGTGGCAAGGCGGTCCAGACCACGGCGTCCAGTCCCTGTCCGCGGGCCCAGTCGCCGATGAGGGCCTGGAAAGCCGTATCCGGCCCCAGTGGCCAACTGCCGATGCATTCCGGTTGCTCCCTGGCCACCCCCTCGCGGTCGCGCAAGGCCTCACGGGCGCAGTCCAGGTCCTCGACGCTCAACCGGGCCCAGAGCACCTGAACCTTGGCTACGCCGTCGCAGAGCACCGTGGCCAACTCGCCACTATCGCCTTCCCGAGCGAACTCGATGGGCAGCCAGGGGCCGTCGGCGAACCAGTCCGAGGCGACCGGCAATTCCGCCGGCTTCCAGATCAACGACCCCCACCCCAGACAGGCGATCTTCATGGTGACTCCCACAGGCAGCGACAGAGTTCTTTGAACTCGACGAAGCGCAGCGGTTTCGCCCTGGCAAGACTTGGCGACAAAAGCACGGGACGAAAAAAAGCGGCCACGAGGGCCGCTTTCTTCGATTCCCGCGAACCAGGGCTCTTGGGTGATATATGGCGCAGCGGACGGGACTCGAACCCGCGACCCCCGGCGTGACAGGCCGGTATTCTAACCGACTGAACTACCGCTGCGCATGGAAGCCTCGCGGCATCCGACTGGCTTGAGCGAAGAACTCGTTCAGGGGAGTTCTCTGCGCCAGCGGCCGCTAAGATACTGATTTGCCAGGGAAGATACAACAGGGGGTGGAAAATAAATTTGCCCGGTCCGCCGCCGGCGCCGGACGGTCGAATCCTGGTCGATCCCTGATGAGGCGTCGCCCGCCCCGGAGTCCAGATGCAGAACCACCACAGCGTACCCACCGACACCGGCAGGGAACTCAAGGAAGAACGGGGTGATCGTGCCCTGCTCAAGGCCTCGACCAAGAACACCATCGTCCACCCGGCCGCGCCGTATCTGGAGGGGCGAGACCGGCAGCGTCAAGATCCACACCGCTGACGGCCACATCGAGGAACAGCGCACCTATCCGCGCAGCGCGGACTCGGCACGCTCCAAAGGCCGAGGGGTGCCCACCACCCCCGAGGTGATGGGCTCGCGCCGAGGTGCCGTCTCAACCGTAGGCCTTCTCGCCATGCTGGAAGAGGTCCAGACCCTGCTCTTCGGTCTGCTCGCAAACGCGCAGGCCGCGGGTCAGGAGCCGGGTGACGCAAAGCAGCACGAAGGTCATGAGCCCGCAGAAGACCACGGTGAAGACGACGCTCTTGAGCTGGATCAGCACCTGGCTGGCGATGGCGATGTCCTGGTAGCCGCCCAGGCTCTTGCTGGCGAAGACGCCAGTGAGCAGCGAACCGACGATACCGCCGATCCCATGCAGGCCGAAGGCATCCAGGGCATCGTCGTAGCCGAAGGTACGCTTGAGATAGACCACGGCGCCGTAGCAGATGGCGCCGGTCACCAGACCCATGGCCAGGGCACCGGCCGGACCGACGAAGCCACAGGCCGGGGTGATGGCGATCAGGCCGGCCAGGGCGCCGGAGGCGACGCCGAGGGCGCTGGCCTTGCCGGTGCGCAGCCATTCCACCGCGAGCCAGCCGAGGATGCCGGCACAGGCGGCGATCTGGGTGGTGAGCATGGCCATGCCGGCGCTGGCGCTGGCGGCCACCGCGGAGCCGACGTTGAAGCCGAACCAGCCGACCCAGAGCAGGGCCGCGCCGGTCAGGGCGAAGCCCAGGTTGTGCGGCGGCATGGCCTGGAGGCTGTAACCCTGACGCCGGCCGAGCATCACACAGGCCACCAGCCCGGCGACGCCGGAATTGATGTGCACCACGGTGCCACCGGCGAATTCGAGGATGCCCCAGTCATAGAGCAGGCCGCCCGGCCCGCTCCAGGCCATGTGCGCCAGGGGCAGGTAGCAGAAGGTGAACCAGAGGGCGCAGAACAGCACGGCGGCGCTGAATTTCATCCGCTCGGCGAAGGAGCCGGCGATGATCATCGGCGTGATCAGCGCGAAGGTCATCTGGAAGGTGGCGAAGACGCTTTCCGGGATGGTGCCCACCAGGCTGTCGCGCACCACGTCGAGCAGCATCCAGTGCCTGAGGCCGCCGATCAGGCTATGGAAGTTGAACTCGCCAGCCACCATGCCGGTGGTGTCGGCGAACAGACTGTAGCCATAGACCACCCAGAGCACACCGATCACCCCAGCCACGGTGAAGCTCTGGGTGAAGATCGAGAGCAGGTTCTTCGACCGCACCAGGCCGCCATAGAAGAGTGCCAGGCCGGGGACCAGCATCATCAGCACCAGCACGCTGGAGATCATCATCCAGGCCGTGTCGCCGCTATCGAGCCTGGCTTCCTGGGCCAGGGCCATACCGGGCATCCCGAGGGCTGCCACCAGAACCGCAACCGCCTTGCCTTTACCGATCATGTCGAGCTTCCTTCGCTGAGGGATGAAAGGGAACGTCTTGTGTTGCTGCCTGCCGAAGCGAGGCATGGTGTATCGCGCTATCGCGGCCATGGCGGTCCGCCGATGCGGCCGCTCCTACAGTCAGGTCCAGCGTAGGAGCGGCCCATGGCCGCGATCAAACAGAGCTCGTGAAGCGGCCACAGCGGCGGCCGCTGCGATTACTAGAACCCCGTCTGCCCCGGTATCCAGCTGGTACCAGCCAAGGGCACCCGGGCCATGGCCGCGGCCTCGATGGTCAGGGCCACCAGGTCTTCCGGGTCGAGGTTGTGCAGGTGCGACTTGCCACAGGCGCGCGCCATGGTCTGGGCTTCCAGCACCAGTACGCGCAGGTAGTTGGCCAGCCGCCGCCCACCCTCCACCGGGTCCAGCCGCTTGGCCAGTTCCGGGTCCTGGGTGGTGATGCCGGCGGGGTCGCGGCCGTTCTGCCAGTCGTCGTAGTAGCCGGCGGCGGAACCGAGCTTGCGCAGTTCGGCGTCCAGCCGCGGATGGTTGTCGCCCAGGGCGATCAGGGCAGCGGTGCCGATGGCCACGGCGTCGGCGCCCAGGGCCATGGCCTTGGCCACGTCGGCGCCGTTGCGGATGCCGCCGGAGACGATCAGTTGCACCTTGCGGTGCATGCCCATTTCCTGCAGCGCCTGCACCGCCTGGGGAATGGCCGGCAGGATGGGAATGCCGACGTGTTCGATGAACACCTCCTGGGTCGCCGCGGTGCCGCCCTGCATGCCGTCGAGCACCACCACGTCGGCACCGGCCTTGACCGCCAGCTTGACGTCGTAATAGGGCCGGCTGGCGCCGATCTTGACGTAGATGGGCTTTTCCCAGTCGGTGATTTCCCGCAGTTCGGCGATCTTGATCGCCAGGTCGTCCGGGCCGGTCCAATCGGGATGGCGACAGGCGCTGCGCTGGTCGACGCCGATGGGCAGGGTGCGCATCCCAGCCACCCGCTCGGTGACCTTCATGCCCAGCAACATGCCGCCGCCGCCGGGCTTGGCGCCCTGCCCCAGCACGATCTCGATGGCGTCCGCCTTGCGCAGGTCATCGGGATTCATGCCGTAGCGCGACGGCAGGTACTGGTAGACCAGATGCTGCGACTGGCCGCGCTCTTCCGGGGTCATGCCGCCGTCGCCGGTGGTGGTGCTGGTGCCGGCGATGCTGGCGCCACGGCCGAGGGCCTCCTTGGCGTTGGCCGAGAGCGCGCCGAAGCTCATGCCGGCGATGGTCACCGGGATCTTCAAGTGGATCGGCTTCTTGGCGAAACGGGTACCGAGCACCACGTCGGTGCCGCACTTCTCCCGGTAACCCTCCAGCGGATAGCGCGAGACGCTGGCGCCCAGCAGCAGCAGGTCATCGAAGTGCGGCAGCTTGCGCTTGGTGCCGCCGCCGCGGATGTCGTAGATGCCGGTCTCGGCGGCACGCTGGATTTCCTGGATGGTGAGGCGATCGAAGGTGGCCGATTCGCGCAGCACGGGGGTGTTCTGGTCAGTCATGGCGATTCTCCTGCGCGATCAATAGGCCGAGGCGTTGTCGACCTTGAAGTTGTAGAGCTGGCGGGCGGAGCCGTAGCGTTTGAAGTCGACGGCCCGCTCGGCGAAGCCGGCGGTGTCGAGCAGCTCCTGCAACTCGGCCAGGTGTTCGGCGCGCATCTCCTTCTCGATGCAGTCCGAGCCCAGGGAGGCGACGCTGCCCTTCACGTAGATGCGCGTCTCGTACAGCGAATCGCCCAGGGCCTCGCCGGCGTCGCCGCAGACCACCAGGCGCCCGGCCTGGCCCATGAAGCAGCTCATGTGGCCGATGCTGCCGCCGACAACGATGTCGACGCCCTTCATGGAGATGCCGCAGCGCGCGCCGGCGTCGCCCTCGATGACCAGCAGGCCGCCATGGGCGGTGGCGCCGGCGGCCTGGGAGGCGCTGCCCTTGACCCGTACCGAGCCGGACATCATGTTCTCGGCGCAGCCGACGCCGACGTTGCCATGCACGGTGATGGCGGCGTGCTGGTTCATGCCCGCGCAGTAGTAGCCGGCGTGGCCGTGGATATCCACGGAGACGGCAGCATTCACGCCCACGGCGAGGTTGTGGGCACCATTGGAGTGGGTGACCACCCACTCGCGCTCGGCGGCGGTCTGGGTGGCGTCGTGCAGCGCCTGGTTGAGGTCACGCACGGCGGTTTGGATGAGATCGAAGGTTTTCATGCTCGGTGCTCCTCAGGCCGACTCGCGTTCCCAGACGTACAGGGTGGCCGGTGCCGGCTCCCAGACCTTGGCCCGCTCGATGCCGGGCAGGCTCGACAGCGCCTGGTATTCGGAGGCCATGGCCACGTAGTCGTCGGTTTCGGCGAGGATGGCCGGCTTGCAGGCGATGGGATCGCGGATCACCGCGAAGCCGTTGCGAGTGCCGATGGCGAAGGTGAAGAAGCCGTCCAGGTCTTCCAGGGAACGATCCAGCGCCTCCTTGAGGCTGTCGCCCTGGCGCAGCCGCCAGGTCAGGTAACCAGCGGCCACCTCGGTGTCGTTCTCGGTTTCGAAGGCGATGCCTTCGCGACGCAAGTTCTGCCGTAGCCGCGAATGGTTGGAGAGCGAGCCGTTGTGCACCAGGCAGAGGTCGGCGCCGGTGGAGAACGGGTGGCTGCCTTCCAGGGTCACGGCGCTCTCGGTGGCCATGCGGGTATGGCCGATGATGTGGCTACCCTGCATGCCGGCCAGGCCGAAGCGGTTGGCGATCTCCTGGGGCAGGCCCATGCCCTTGAGGATTTCGATGCTGCGCCCGGCGCTCATGATGCGCACCTCCGGCGCCAGCTCGGCCAGGGCAGCGCGCACCTCGGTCTCCGCCGCACGGGTCTTGAGCACCATGGCACTGGCGTTCTGGAACCAGTCCAGTTCGGCGCCGAGGCGCTGCTGCAGCGCGGCGACCAGGGCGGCGAAGTCGTAGCTTTCGGTAGTGGCCTGCAGGGTCAGCTTGACCCAGCCTTCGGCCACCTCGTCACCGTAGATGGCGAAGCCGGCGCTGTCCGGGCCGCGGTCGGTCATGGCTTCGAGCATGGGCTCGAAGAGGCTGCCGAGCCGGGCTTCCAGCGCCGGGTTCTTCAGATAGAGTCCAACGATTCCACACATGGGTGTCACTCCTTCGCAGGCAGAGGGCGCGCCGTGGCGCCCGAAGAACTATCGATAAAGGGGGCGCGCGATCAGAAGAATTCGGTGTAGCGCTGGATCTCCCAGTCGGAGACGTGGCGGCTGTATTCCACCCATTCCATGCGCTTCAACTTGATGAACTCGTCGACGATCTCCGGGCCGAGCAGCTCGCGGAACAGCGGATCGGCATCCAGGGCGTCGCAGGCCTCCTTGAGGCTCTGCGGCAGGGTCTCGATGCCCCGCGCGGCAATGGCTTCGAGGCTGAGGTTGTAGAGGTTCTCGTTGCAGGGCGCGCCTGGGTCCAGCTCGCGCTCGATGCCGTCGAGCCCGGCGGCGATGATGGCGGCGGTGACCAGATACGGATTGCAGCCGGCATCGGGCAGGCGGAATTCCAGGCGGCCATAGGGCACCCGGACCATCGCCGAGCGATTGTTGGCACCATAGGCGATGAAGGCCGGTGCCCAGGTGGCACCGGACAGCGAACGCCCCACCACCAGGCGCTTGTAGGAATTCACCGTGGGCGCGGCGAAGGCGCACAGCGCTGGGCCGTGGGCCAGCAGGCCGCCGAGGAAGTGGTAAGCCAGCCGCGACAGCCCCATACCGTGCGGATCGCTGTCGTCGTGGAACAGGTTACGACTGGTGGCGCTGGCCAGCGACAGGTGGAAGTGCATGCCGTTGCCGGCGCGCTTGGGATCGGGCTTGGGCATGAAGGAGCAGATCATGCCCAGCTCGTTGGCGATCTCGCCGGCGGCCATGCGGAAGAAGGTGAAGCGATCCGCCGACTCCATGGCCTCGCTGTAGGTGTAGTTGATCTCGAACTGGCCGTTGGCGTCTTCGTGGTCGATCTGGTAGATGTCGAAGCCCACCGGCTGCAGCGCTTCGGTGAGCTTTTCCAGGAACAGCCGCGAGCGCGACAGGCCTTTGTAGTCGTAGCAGGGCTTGTCCAGGGTGTCGCTGCCGTCCACCAGGGCCAGCTTGCCGGCCTCGTCGCGACGCATGAGGAAGAACTCGGGTTCCAACCCCGTGTTCAGGCTCCAGCCCCGGTCGCTCAGCCGCTGCACCTGGCGCTGCAGTACGTAGCGGCTGTCATAGGGATGGGGCTTGCCGTCGACGTGACCGATGCACACCACCCGGCCGTAACCGGGCTGCCAGGGCACCGGGATCAGGGTGCCGAGATCGCCACGCGCCATGAAGTCGGGACCGTGGGGCTCCATGCCCATGCCGCAGATGGCGAAGCCGGCGAAGCCCGCGCCCTCCTCCGCCACGGCGGCGAGGCCAGCCACCGGCACGGACTTAGTCTTGGCGGAACCATGGATGTCGACGAACTGGGCCAGGACGTAGCGGATACCGTGCTGGTCGATGAGGTGCTGGGTTTCGCTGGGCAACATGACGGGCTCCTGGGTCGAGATTGGTTTTATTCCCAATGGGAATTTATTCTTCTCGATAGGAAAGCAAAGAATTTGCCAAGTCATGCCAGCCCCGTCTGCTGGTATGCCAGGAACGTACGACCAGGGAGTTAACCCTGCGGATCCCAAGGAAAATCCAGGCAGCAGCCCGCAGGGGTTTTTTCCGGCATGATGAACCCACACCGGGTGCCCAAACGCATCCGCCCTCCTCCCTGCACTTTACTGGTGCGAATTTTTTATTCTCAAAACTAAAATGATGCAAGAATCCCCGAGTCGTGAGCCACGCCTGAAGATCGAGCAGTACATAGGTATCCAGATTCGCCGCCAGCGCCAGGACCAGGGGCTGAAAACCGCTGACGTGGCGCGCATGGCCGGTATCAGCCAGGGCATGCTGAGCAAGATCGAGAACGCCCAGGTCTCCACCAGCCTGGAAACCCTCGGCCGCCTGTGCGATACCCTGGGGCTGCCGCTGTCGCGGCTATTCAGCCAGTACGACCAGCAGGAACGCGATGCCCTGCTGGTCAAGGCAGGTGAAGGCCTTGAGGTGGTACGCCGGGGAACCGACAAGGGACACACCTATCATCTGCTCAATCATTCCCGTGGGCCGAAGAAGAGCCTGGAGGCCTATCTGGTCTCGATGGACGACGCCAGCGAGGAGTTCCCCACCTTTTCCCATCCCGGCACCGAGTTCATCCACCTGCTCGAAGGCAGCCTGGTCTATCGCCATGGCAACCACCTCTATGAGATGGGCCCGGGCGACAGCCTCACCTTCGACAGCGACATCCCCCATGGTCCGGAGCGACTGAACCAGGTGCCGATCAAGCTCCTGTCGATCATGACCTTCAAGGACGACTAGGCCGCGGGTGCTTCACTGGTGAAAGGGGATTTCACCAGTGAAAACCACCTGATAACTGACAGGAAATTTTTATTACTCGACTCTGGACGAGCGTCTGAGCTTGCCCTATAAAAGCATCCGTGAATTTTATATTCCCAACAGGAAATAACGCAGCAGCGAAATCTTCCTCCACTGGTGAAATCCGGACGCGCACATGCAAACCTCGCCTACCTACATCCTCAATGTCAGTTGCCCGGCTACCTCGGGCATCGTAGCCGCCGTCAGCACCTACCTCGCTCGCAACGACTGCTACATCGCCGAGATGGCGCAGTTCGACGACGATTTCACCGAGCGCTTCTTCATGCGCACGGTGTTCCGCTTCAACCCCGGCGCCAGCACCGGCATAGAGGCACTGCGCGATGGCTTCGGCGTGGTGGCGGATGACTTCGACATGCAGTGGGAGCTGTACAGCACCGCTCGCCCCACCCGGGTGCTGCTGATGGTGAGCAAGTTCGATCACTGCCTAGCGGACCTGCTCTACCGCCACCAGAAAGGCGAGTTGCCGATGGAGATCACCGCCATCGTCTCCAATCACCTGGACTTGCGTCCCATGGCCGAACGAGAGGGCATCCGCTTCGTCTATCTGCCGGTGACCAAGGAGACCAAGCGCCAGCAGGAACTCGAACTGCTGCGCCTGGTGGAGGAAACCGGGACCGAGCTGGTGGTGCTGGCGCGCTACATGCAGATCCTCTCGGACGAGCTGTGCAAGGCGCTCGCCGGGCGCGCCATCAACATCCACCATTCCTTCCTGCCCGGCTTCAAGGGCGCCAAGCCCTACCACCAGGCCTTCGAGCGCGGTGTCAAGCTGATCGGGGTCACCGCCCACTACGTGACCTCGGACCTCGACGAGGGCCCGATCATCGAGCAGGAGGTGCAACGGGTCGACCACGGCTATCGTCCCGAAGACCTGGTCGCCATCGGCCGGGATACCGAGACGGTCGCCCTGTACAAGGCGGTGAAGTACCACATCGAGCGGCGGCTGTTCCTCAATGGCAATCGCGTGGTGGTGTTTCGATGAGCGCCCGGCTGATCGACGGCAAGGCCGCCGCCGCCCGCCTGCTGCAACGGGTCGAGCTGGATGTGGCCGAACTGCGCGAACGCGGTATCCATCCCGCCTTGGCAGTGATCCTGGTGGGCAGCGATCCGGCCAGCCAGGTGTACGTGCGCAACAAGATCCGCCGCGCCGCCGAGGTGGGTATTCGCTCCCTCAGCCATGAATTGCCGGCGGATCTTGAGCAGACCGAATTGCTCGGCCTGATCGCCACGCTCAATGCCGATCCCGAGGTGCACGGCATCCTGGTGCAGCTGCCGCTGCCGCCGCAGATCGACGAGGCCGCGGTGATCCAGGCCATCCGCCCGGACAAGGACGTCGACGGCTTCCATCGCGAGAACGTCGGTGCCCTGGCCCTCGGCCAACCGGGCCTGGTGCCCTGCACCCCGGCCGGCTGCCTGCGGCTGCTGCAGGACCAGCTGGGCGATCTCGCCGGACGCCATGCGGTGGTGGTCGGCCGCTCAAATATCGTCGGCAAGCCGATGGCCGCGCTGCTGCTGCAGGCGCACTGCACCGTGACCCTGGTCCATTCGCGCAGCCGCGACGCCGCCGTGCTCTGCCGCCAGGCCGACATCCTGGTGGCCGCGGCCGGCCAGCCCGGCCTGATCACCGCGGAATGGGTCAAGCCCGGCGCGGTGGTCATCGACGTCGGCATCAATCGCGTCGAGCACGAAGGCGGCGCCCGGCTGGTGGGCGATGTCGCTCCTGCGGTGGCGGACATTGCCGGTGCCCTCACCCCGGTACCGGGCGGGGTCGGGCCCATGACCATCGCCTTGCTCCTGCACAACACCCTGAGCGCCGCCCAGCGCCAGCATCCCCACGCCGTCGCGACCTGACCGGGAGCCCATCATGCCTTTCAGCCTGTTGAAATACGGCCTGTCCGCCGAGTATCCGGTGGAGGTCGATCTGCCGCCGCCGAAGGAGCTCAAGCCGAGCTACGACGTGGTCATCATCGGTGGCGGCGGCCATGGCCTGGCCACCGCCTACTACCTGGCCAAGTACCACGGCATCACCAATGTCGCGGTGCTGGAGAAGGCCTACCTCGGCGGCGGCAACACCGCGCGGAACACCGCGGTGATCCGCTCCAACTACCTGACCAGCGAGGGGGTGAAGTTCTACGTCGAGTCGGTGCGGCTGTTCAAGGAGCTGTCCAACGAATTCGACTTCAACATCATGTATTCGGAACGCGGCCAACTGACCCTGGCGCATACCGACGCCACGGTGCGCGCCTTCCGCCAGCGCGCCGAAGTCAACAAGCACTTCGGCGGGCGCACCGAATTGATCGACCGCCAGCAGATCCGCGAACTGGTGCCCTGCCTCAACCTCGATCCCGGCCACCTGCCGGTGCTCGCCGGACTCTGGCACATCGATGGCGCCACCGCCCGTCACGACGCCGTGGCCTGGGGCTACGCCAAGCAGGCGGCCAAGCGCGGCGTTGAGATCCACCAGTTGACCGAGGTACAGGACTTCGTGGTGGAGAATGGCCGGATCGCCGCCATCAAGACCAATCGCGGCACGGTGCGCTGCGGCTGCGCGGTGCAGGCGGTGGCCGGTACCAGCTCGCTGCTGATGAACAAGCTGGGTATCCGCGCCCCGCTGCACACCTATCCGCTCCAGGCCATGGTCACCCAGCCATTCAAGCCCTTCCTCGATCCCCTGGTGAGCTCCAGTGCCCTGCACTGCTACGTGCAGCAGACCAGTCGTGGCGAGATCGTCTTCGGCGGTGGTTCCGATCCCTATCCGCTGTACCACACCCGCTCGACCCTGGAACTCAAGGAAAGCCTGCTGGCCCACGCCATCGAGATGTTCCCCTTCATGGCCAACGCCAAGCTGATGCGCCAATGGGCAGGGATGACCGACATGACCCCGGACTACAGCCCGCTGATGGGCCTGTCGCCCATCGACGGCTACTACCTGGATGCCGGCTGGGGCACCTGGGGCTTCAAGGCCACGCCGATCTGCGGCAAGACCATGGCCGAACTGGTAGCCAGCGGCGGACGGGTACCCGAGCTCATCGCCCCCTTCGGCCTGGATAGATTCAGCCGCTTCCAGCAGGTCAACGAGATGGGCGCCACCGCGGCCAGTCATTAGTTCTGTACGAAAAGTCGCCGAGCGAAGGTCAGGCGAGGCGGAAAACGCTGAGGAAGCGGATCGGACCCGCGCTCGGGTTTACGAGCGGTAAACGAGCATTCCGAAGCGTTTTCCAACGCAGCATCACCGATGCGCAGGCAGTTTTCGTACAGAACCTAAAGGAGCAGTCATGAAAATCCTCACCTGCCCGCTCAACGGGCCGCGCAACATCAGCGAATTCACCTACGGCGGCGAACTCAAGGCCATGCCCGATCCCAAGGCCTGCAGCACGGCCGAGTGGGCCGACTACGTGTTCAATTGCGAGAACCACCGCGGCGTGGTCACCGAGTGGTGGCTGCACAACGCCTCCAGCTACTGGTTCCTCGCCGAGCGCCATACCGGTACCGACGAGGTACTGCGCACCTTCGATCCCCGCGAGCTGTTCTCCCAGCGGGTCGACTTCACCGTTTCGGAGGTCCGCCCATGAACCGCCTCCCCGCCCCCATGGGGCTGCTGATCGACCGCAACCGCCCGCTCGCCTTCAACTTCGAAGATCAGAGCTACCAGGGCTATGCCGGCGATACCCTGGCCAGCGCCCTGCTCGGCGAGGGTCGCTGGCTGCTGTCGCGCTCCTTCAAGTACCACCGCCCCCGCGGGCCCCTGACCCTGGCCGGCCAGGACGCCAACACCCTGGTGCAGTTGCCGGACGAACCCAATGTGCTGGCGGATGAACTACCGCTGCGCGAAGGTTTGGCTGCCCGCGCGCAGAACGTCAGCGGCAGCCTCGACCGCGACCGCGACGCCCTGCTCGGCAAGTTCTCCAAGTTCATGCCGGTGGGCTTCTACTACCGCGCCTTCTACAAACCCAAGGGCATGTGGAAACGCTGGGAGCCGCTGATCCGCAAGAAGGCCGGCCTCGGCGTGCTCGACCTGAATTTCATCCCCACCTACCACGACAAGGCCTATCTGTTCTGCGACGTGGCGGTGATCGGCGCTGGACCCGCCGGTCTCGCCGCCGCTCTGGCCGCGGCCCAGGGCGGTGCCGAGGTGCTGCTCATCGAACAGCAGCCACTGCTTGGCGGCGCCCTGGCCTGGGGCCGCTTCGGCCTCGACGCCGGCCAGGGCGAAGGCCTGCGCGAGGAGCTGGTGGCGGCGGTACGCGCCGAGCCACGCATCCGGGTGCTGGATACCGCGGTGTGCAACGGCTGGTTCGCCGACCATTACCTGCCGGTCATCCAGGGCAAGCGGATGTTCAAGGTCAGGGCGCGACAGACCGTCCTCGCCAGTGGTGCCTTCGACCAGCCGGTGATCTTCCGCAACAACGACCTGCCCGGCATCCTGCTGACCAGCGCCGCCCAGCGCCTGATGCGTCTCTATGGCGTACGACCCGGCCGCCGCGCCGTGGTTCTGGCCGGCAACGACGACGGCTATCTGGCGGCCCTCGACCTGCAGGAGCAAGGCGTCGCGGTCGCCGCGCTGCTCGATCTGCGCGCGGCGCCGCGGGATGCCCAGTTGCTGCAGGCGGTAAGCGAACGCGGCATTCCCGTGCACCTGGGCCATACGGTGTACGAGGCCCACGCCGATGCCGATGGCCGCCACCTGGCCCGGGTCGACGTCCGGCCCATCATCGGCCAGGGTCAGGTCGGCCCCACCGGCCCGACCCTGGACTGCGACCTGCTGTGCATGTCGGCCGGCTACATGCCGGTCTACCAACTGGCCTGCCAGGCCGGTGGCACCCTGGGCTACGTCGACGACCAGGCCGCCTTCAGCCTCGGCGACCTGCCGCGCGGCCTGCACCTGGCCGGCTCGGTCAATGGCCGCCATGCGCTGGAACGAGTGCTGGCCGATGGCCGTGCCGCCGCAGCCAAGGCCCTGGCCGAACTGGACCTCGCTCCGTTCGCCACCGAGCACACCCAGGCCGACGACCATCAGGTCAACTTTCCCTGGCCGATGTTCGCCCACCCCCAGGGCAAGGAATTCGTCGACTTCGACGAGGACCTGCAGATCGCCGACATCGTCAACGCCACCCGCCACGGCTATCGCGACGTCCAGCTGGTCAAGCGCTTCTCCACCGTCGGCATGGGCCCGTCCCAGGGTCGCCATTCGGCGCTGCCCACCGCGCGCCTGGTGGCCGCTGCCACGGCACGCAGCGTCAGCGATACCGGGGTGACCACCGCGCGCCCACCCTTCACCGCGGAAAAGCTCGCTCACGTCGCCGGTCGCGCCTTCGATCCCTATCGGCGCACGGCCATGCACCGCCGCCACCTGGAACTGGGCGCCAGCCTGATGCCGGCAGGTGCCTGGCAACGGCCGGCCTTCTATGGCCCGGCCAGCGAGCGCCAACGCTGCATCCAGGCCGAGGTCCGCCAGGTCCGCGACGGCGTGGGGCTGATCGACGTCTCCACCCTGGGCGGTCTCGACGTGCGCGGTCCCGATGCCGCCGAGTTGCTGGAGCGGGTCTATACCTTCGGCTTTCGCAAACTGCCCGTGGGGCGCACCCGCTATGCGCTGATGACCGCCGAGGACGGCGTGGTGATCGACGATGGCGTGGCCGCGCGCCTGGGCGAGCAGCACTTCTACGTTTCGGCCACCACCAGTGGTGTCGATCGCGTCTATCGCAGCCTGCTCAAGTGGAACGCCCAGTGGCGCCTGGATGTGGACATCGCCAACGTCAGCGCCGCCTTCGCCGCCGTCAACCTCGCTGGCCCCCGCTCGCGGGAGGTCCTGCAACCGCTGTGTCCGGAGCTGGATCTGTCGGCGGCAGCCTTCCCCTATCTCGCCGTACGCGAGGGCCGGGTCGCCAGGATTCCCGCGCGGCTGTTGCGGGTCGGCTTCGTCGGCGAGCTGGGCTATGAGATCCATGTGCCGGCACGCTTCGGCGAACGGCTCTGGGATGCGCTGATGGAGGCCGGGGCCAGTGCTGGCATCCGCCCCTTCGGCGTGGAGGCCCAACGCCTGCTGCGGCTGGAGAAGGGCCATGTGATCATCGGCCAGGACACCGACGGCATGACCCATCCGGCCGAGATCGACATGGGCTGGGCCATCGGCCGCCAGAAGCCCTTCTTCGTCGGCCAGAAGTCCATCGAGATATTGGAAAGCCAGCCACTGCGCCGCAAGCTGGTCGGCTTCACCCTGCCGGCGACCGCGAGCCAACCGCTGGAAGGCCACCTGGTGCTGCGCGGCGACGATATCTCTGGCAACGTCACGTCCTGTGAATTCTCCCCCACCCTGGGCTGCATCGTCGGCCTGGCCTATGCCGGCGCCGATCAGGCCGAGCCCGGCACGACCATCACCATCCGCGTCGAAGGGGGCGAGATCGTCCAGGCCACGGTGGCGCGACTGCCCTTCTACGATCCCCAGAGCCAACGCCAGGAGGTGGGCGCATGAAGCTGAATCCCATGGAGTTCGACGAACGCAGTCCGCTGGCAGAACTGCAGCTCGATACCCCCGTATTGCAGCATCAGAGGCGGATCTTCGCCGCACGCCTGAGCGAGGGCGAAGAAGCGGCGCTGCTGCAGCGCGGCGGCCTGGCCGATCTGAGCAACCTGCCGCGCTTCGGCCTGCGCGGCGCGGCCGCGGCCGGCTACCTGCAGGGCCAGGGCTATGTGCTGCCGGACCGCCCCAACCAGGCGCTGCGCCAGGCCGCCGGGGAATGGGTGCTGCGGCTGTCGCAAAGCGAGTACCTGCTGCTCGGTGCCCTGGCCGATGGCGGTGCCAGGGTAGCCGCCCTGGAAGCGGCCGGGGGAGACCTCGGCCCCGGCTGCTACCCGCTGCCGCGCCAGGACTCCCACGCCTGGCTGATCCTCACCGGGACCCAGTTGCCCGCGCTATTCGCCAAGCTGTGCGGCGTGGATCTGGGCAAGCCCTTCGCCGTGGGCGATGTGGTGCAGACCTCGGTGGCCCGGCTCAACGCCATCCTGCTCAATGCCGGTGACGGTAGCCTGCCGCATTTCCACCTGCTCTGCGACCGCGCCAGCGCCCACTACCTCTGGCATGTGCTGCTGGATGCCCTGGAGGAGTTCGACGGCGGTGCCCTGGGCGTCGCGGTGCTACTGGAGGCAGGCGTCCCATGACCCCAGCCGCTGCGGCATCGGTCGATAGTGACGGCGACTATCGGGTGCCCGCCCTGCTGCGTGGTCTGCGGGTGTTGGAGCTGTTCGGGGCGGAGCGGCGCCTGCTGAGCCTGCAGGAGATCGCCGACGGACTCGGCGGCTCGACCTCGTCGGTCTATCGCATCGTCATGACCCTCACCGAACTGGGCTATCTGGAGCGTCAGTCCAAGACCGAATATGGCCTGGGCATCAAGGTGATCAGCCAGGGCTTCGCCTATCTGGCCAGCCGCGACCTGGTGGACATCGCCCAGCCCCACATGGAGCGGCTGCGCGATGTCACCTCGCTGTCCTGCCACCTGGGCGTACGGGATCGCACCGAGGTGGTCTATCTCTACCGCGCCATGGCCAGCCAGCGGTTGACGGTGAACGTCCCAGTGGGCACCCGGTTACCCTGTACCCGCACCGCCCTGGGCCGAGTGCTGCTCGGCGGGCTCGATGCCGAGGCCCTGAGCGCCCTCTATCAGCACGAGCGCCTGGACGACCAGCCGCCACCCGCGCCCCGCACCCTGCCGGAACTGCTGCGCCTGGTCGAGGAAGACCGCCGCCTGGGTTGGGTACTGCACCGCTCCGATTACTCCACCGCCATCGCTACCGGCATCCGCGATCACCGCGACCAGTTGGTGGCGGCCCTCAACGTCTCCGGGCCCGATGCCGTGATGGATGCTCCGGGAACACAGGAATGGGTTGGGGCGATGTTGGCGGAAACGGCCGGGCGGATTGCAGGGGAACTTGGGTATCGGGTAGCTAGTTGAGGCTGCTGGTCAGGACTGAGTACAAAAGTGCCTCCGCTTGATGGCGCTTCATTGGAAAAGCCGTGGGTCGCCCGCCCGGCCTAGACGGCCCCGTCGCAATGCTCATTTACCGCTCGTGAGCTCGTTCGCGAGCCCGGTCCTACACCAAGACCGAAGGCAATCAACGTACCGCTTGTTGAACAGACGTATTTACCGTCGGATCAAATCATTGACCTCGTAAGTGAACTCTTGCATGCAGCGCGCGATTTCGCCCCTAAGCTCGTCCTCACTAAAGGAACTGAACTTGAATCTTGCCGGAAGTTTTTCATAACCACCAGCGCCATCAAAAACATGGCCATTTTCTGCGAAACTGGCGTCATACACAGCAACAGACTCGAAAGCATTCCTTATACCACCAAACTGCTTTCCAACCGGCTCAGGAAAAAGAACAAATCCCGAATATTTGGGAAGCTCAGAAAATCCTCTAATAGCAGACTCCCCTCCCTCAAGTATCAAAGCCACCCACTCACGATACAAATCAACCCCATGAACTTCCAGCATCGTGAACGGAATTTCCCCCCACCCACCCTCGCACCCACCTCTAAAAAGTACACCTCTTCACCTTGAACTATCACCTCCAATGTACTGCTCAAACTCAACCTCGTCCAAATTGGCAGAGGCTAAAGCAACGTCCAACTCAAATACATCCCTAATGACAAAAACCCCGATACTAGCTGCTCCTAATCTCGGCTTCATGACGATAGGATATCCAACTTTATTTATAAAATTCAAAACCTGAGAAGAGAAAGAAGCATTGATGAACATCGGTACCCTCAGCAAACTCTTCGAACCGCTGACGCATCTCTTCGCTCATCTATAAGCTCCTTCTTACCCAGATTAAATGTTACTCTTCTTCACACTACCCACCGCAGAAAGCACAACCAGTAGCCCCCCTGCGATCTGCGACACTGAAAGTGTCTGCGACAAAATTAAAAACCCCAGCAGAGCACCTATGGCGGGCTCCAGGCTCATCATCAACCCAAACGTATAAGATGGGAGAACCCTGAGTGCCTGAATCTCCAATATGTAGGGTAACAACGGAACCAATAGTGCCAGGCCAGCCGTCTGCGTATAAAAATCAACATCCCCCAGAGCGTGAGCACTGGACATCCCCATGGGCGAAAGTATGAGTGCGGCGAAAAGCAGTGAAACTGACAGTCCTTCCAAGCCCTTGAAGTGAGCGCCAACCGATTTCATGAGCAAAATATAACTGCCCCAACCAACAGCTGCCCCCAGAGCCAGAACCACTCCCGGAACGGTGGCAACCCAGGCCGTTCCGCTATAGGCAATCATGACCACGCCTGCCAGCGAGACAATCGGCCAGATAATCATCCTTATATTGGCGGCGCCTATTACGGCGACCCAGATAGGCCCTAGAAAATTAATTGAAATGACCAGTCCGAGAGGAGCATACAAGACAGCCTCAAATATACAGGTCGTCATTAAAGCCATTGCCGCGCCCAAGGCAAACGAGCACAGCCATTGCCGCTTTGAGAAGCTTCGAAAATCAGGTCTTGCAATGAGCAGAACAACAGCCGCTGCAAAACACAACCTCATCCACGTTGTAGCAAAACTACCAAATTGCTGCAGCGTCTCTACTGACAAAGAGACACCAAGTTGAATACTTACCATTGAAGCCAGGCAAAAAACTATCGCCACCCGTTTATTTTTTATCACCCCATCCCACACATACAGCCCACTCCTGCGAGCCTCTATTTCGTTTTCTCTCATAGACTCATTCTCTACTAAGCTGCAACGGAAATGCTTCCAACGCACCAACGTTACTAGTGCCTCAGAAGCCTCGTCCATCAAGTTTTTCTTAACATCCCATAAGCAAGCTTAATAAACTCATCCAACGCTATGGCGTACCCGCTTATGCTTGAGGTATGCTGATAGCAGCAGATCTCTACGCGCAGACATGCTTATGCATAACGACATAGACAACGATTTATTACGGACTTTTTTAACCATCGTGGAAACGGGCTCTTTCAGCCGAGCTGCGGACGTCCTGCATAAAACACAAGCGGCGTTGAGCCTGCAGATTAAACGGCTGGAATCCGATTTGGGTGTCAAGCTGCTTGAACGCTCTACAAAGGGTGTCTACCCCACTGAGGCGGGGAGCAATTTAAAACCTTATGCGATTGAATCCTTAAAGTTAAGCGACACCATCAAAAGCGTCATTGAAGGCAAAAAGATATCAACAGTAATTCGGGTAGGACTGCTCGAGGATATTGCCCTGGGGGCCCTGCCGCACGTCATGCAAAGATTCATAAAGTCCAATCCAAACGTCAAAATAGAAATCATTGTCAGCGACAGCCAGAGCATGTCTAAAATGCTGAAAGACCGGCAGTTAGACATTGTCATCGCGGACAGGAATCATGTAGAGGCAAAACCGAGCTTTTGCTGGCAGGAAAAGCTAGTCTGGATTTGCGCTCAGGACTATCAAGTTCCTGAGCAAGGCTCTATTCCTGTTATCGCGTTCGGCAAGAACTGCCCATGGCAAGAACAAGCATTTAACGCCTTGAACTCGATGAACACGCCTTGGGAGATCATCCTTAACAGCTCGAATCTGAGCGCCATCAACTCCGCGGTGGAAGCCGGAATAGGAATCTCCTTTGGCTTACACTACAGCGTCATGCGTAGCAACCTCAGAGTACTTGGCGCTACGGACGGCTTCGCTGATATTGAACCTGTCGAACTAGGAATTTATGTGACCGACAGGAGCAACATCTCGGATCAGCTAGGCAAAATCTTTGAAATCGTCTGTAGCGAACTTATCGATAGCCGTAATTTCAAGCCAGTCCCTATCAGGCTCTGTACGCACAATCCTAGCGATTAGCGTCGGCGCCACGACAGGTTCGAGGGTCACATGGCAGAGCGTCAGGAGCTACCGCAAGAAGCATGGGAGCTAATCGCAGCTCTTATTTCTCCCGAGTAGAAGAGAAGGGACCGCGCAGTGATGATCGGGAGGCTCAGTAGCACCTCTGGATCTTGCGTTCAGGCGCAGAGTGCGCGCGACCTGCCAGGGTGGTTCGGTTCCTGGTCGACGGTATATCAGCGGTTTCGTGGACAGACGAGAGGCTGGCGCTTCCCCCCGTGTTGACGCCTAGCGCCCCGGCTAGGCCTTTGCGGCGATCTGGTATACCGTAAGACCAGAACAATCAGAGCAGTGGCCAACCCGAGGTCAGCATGAGCCTTTCTCCTCGTTTCTGCTGCCAGTGCGGCAGCGCCGAACTGGTCCGCCGTCGCCCCGCGGGTGACAGTCACGAGCGATTGCAGTGCGCTGCCTGCCAGCATGTGCTCTACGACAATCCGCGGGTGATCGCCGGGTGCCTGGTGGAGCACCAGGGCCGCTATCTGCTCTGTCGCCGGGCCATCGAGCCGCGGCGTGGCTACTGGACCCTGCCAGCAGGCTTCATGGAGAACGGCGAGAGCGCCGAACAGGCGGCCTTGCGCGAGACCTGGGAAGAAAGCGGTGTCAGCGCGCGTATCCTGGCGCCCTACTCCATCTTCAACGCCACGACGGTCAACCAGGTCTATCTGATCTTTCGCGCGGAGCTGGTCGAGATCAACGCCGACGCCGGTCCCGAGACCCTGGAGCGGCGCTTCTTCGCGCCGGAGGAACTGCCCTGGGCGGAGCTGGCCTATCCCTCGATCCAGCAGATCCTCGAACGACGGGTCCGGGAGCAGGCCCTGGGTCGCCACGGGCTGTACCTGGGCACCGCCGATGGCGGCCAGCTCCACGCCCTGGGCTGACCGCGCCTGGCTCAGCGCGACGTAGCCGCCCGCAGTCGTACCGCCTGGGCGGGCGAGCCGTGATAGGCCAGCCAGAAGTACAGCGGGCAGGTTACCAGTAGGCCGAACAGCCACGACAGGTCCGCGCCCGCCACCAGCTCGGCATAGGGCCCCTTGAACAGCGCCGTGTTGGCGAAGGGCAACTGTACCAGGATGCCGACGGCGTAGGCGGCGATGGCATGGCCATCGAAGCGGCCATAGCGACCGCCGTCGGCGGCGAACAGCGAGGGGATGTGGTAGTCGCCACGCTTGATCAGATAGAAGTCGATCAGATTGATCGCCGCCCAGGGCACCAGGATCATGGTCATGGCCAGCACCAGGCCGATGAATCTCTCGATGAAATCGGTCGAGGCCATCAGCGCCACCCCTGAGCACCCCACCAGCACCAGGCTGGACAACAGCACCTTGACCTTGACGCCCGGCGTCCAGCCGACGGCGAAGGTTTGCCCGCAGGTGATGAGGGAGAGCACCGCACCATAGAGGTTGAGGGCGTTGTGGCTGATGATGTTGAGCAGGAACAGCACCATCAGCACCGGGCCGAGCCAACCGGTGGCCTCGGCCACGGCGGCCATGGCGTCACCGCCTTGGGGAACCGCCAGCACCGCCACCACGCCGAAGCTGAAGGCCAGGATAGTGCCCAGGGTGGCCCCCAGGTAGGTAGCCCAGAATGGCTTGGCGATGCCCACCGACTCGGGTAGGTAGCGCGAATAGTCGCTGGTGTAGGGCGAGAAGCTCAGTTGCCAGATCACCCCGAGCGACAGGGTAGCGACGAAGCCGCTGGCGGTGAGTCCGCCGCGGGTGAAAAAGTCCGCCGGCAGCGGTCGACCGAGCATCACGGCGAAACCGGCCAGCAGCGCCGCGCCCATCACCCAGGTGCCCCAGCGGTTGAGGCCATGGATGCAGCGATAGCCGATCACCCCGATGACCGTTGCGCTCACGGCGCCGAGCACGATGGCCAGCGGCATGGGCACCGCCGGCACCAGGCCATGGATGGACTTGCCGGCCAGCACTACGTTGGAGGTGAAGAAGCCGACGTAGATCAGCGCCGTGGCCCCGACGATCAGCAGCGCGCCATAGCGGCCGAACTGGCCACGACTCTGCACCATCTGCGGGATGCCCAGCCGTGGCCCCTGGGCGGAGGCCAAGGCCAGCACCACCCCGCCGAGCAAGTGACCGAGCACGATGGCGACCAATCCCCAGACCAGATCCAGGTGGAAGGTCTGGATCACCATGGCCCCGGTGACGATGGGCAGCGGGGCGATATTGGTGCTGAACCAGAGGGTGAACAGATCGCGGCTATGGCCGTGGCGTTCGGTCGGAGCGACGTGATCCACGGTATGGGTTTCGATGGCGACGGCGGAGCGAGGGGCTGCGGACATCCAGGCATTCCATTGTTGTAGTTGTGGAAGACGCCTGCTGGACAGGTCGTCCTGGTCAGGTGAAAATATTATGGTATACCAGATTACACAACCGTCTTTTGGCAGGAGCGCCCTTGTCGCCACGCCAGAGTACGACGCCTCTTGCCACGTCACGTATTATGGTATACCAATAAAGGCATCCGCCGGCCGCGCTGCCGCGTACCGTCAAACAAGAGCCAGCCGGGCCCCGTTCCGAGCAGGCAGACAAAGAGGTAGGCATCTATGAAATTCTCCCTATTCGTGCACATGGAGCGCTGGGATGAAGGCGTCAGCCATCGGCAGTTGTTCGAGGAACTCACCGAGCTGACGCTGCTGGCCGAAGCGGGTGGCTTCTGCACCGTCTGGGTCGGCGAGCACCACGCCATGGAGTACACCATCTCCCCCAGCCCGATGCCCATCCTCGCCTACCTCGCCGCCCGCACCTCGACCATCCGCCTGGGCGCCGGCACCCTGATCGCGCCCTTCTGGCACCCCCTGCGCGCCGCCGGCGAATGCGCCTTGCTCGACGTGATCAGCGAGGGCCGCATGGAAGTGGGCCTGGCCCGCGGCGCCTACCAGGTGGAATTCGATCGCATGGCCGGCGGCCTGCCCGCCACGGCCGGCGGCAAGCACCTGCGCGAACTGGTCCCCGCGCTGCGCAAGCTCTGGGAAGGCGACTACGCCCACGATGGCGAAATCTGGCAGTTCCCCACCTCCACCAGCGTGCCCAAGCCGATCGGTACCCCGCCGATCTGGATCGCCGCACGAGATCCGGATTCCCATAACTTCGCCGTGGCCAACGGCTGCAACGTCATGGTCACCCCCCTGATGAAGGGCGACGAAGAGGTGGTGGATCTCAAGCACAAGTTCGACGGCGCCCTGGCCAACAATCCCGGGGTCACCCGGCCCAAGCTGATGGTACTGCGACATACCCATGTCCATGCCGCGGAAGAGCCCGAGGGCTGGAAGGTCGGCGCCCAGGCCATCGGTCGCTTCTACCGCACCTTCGATGCCTGGTTCGGCAACAAGGAAACCCCGGTCAACGGCTTCCTCGCGCCGAGCCCGGAAGAGAAGTTCGCCGGCCGCCCCGAATTCGAGCTGGAGAACATCCGCAAGAACACCATGATCGGCACCCCCGAGGAAGTGATCGCCCGCCTGCGTCACTACGAAGAGCTGGGCGTCGACGAATTCAGCTTCTGGTGCGACAACAGCCTGCCCTTCGTCGAGAAGAAGAAGTCGCTGCAGCTGTTCATCGACCAGGTGGCACCCGCCTTCGCCTGACCGCGGGGCCGGCCGAAGACAATCGGCCCGCAGCGCGCCCCAGATCATGGCATACCATCATTTAACAGACATACCAGGAGTCAACATGAGCTTCGAAATCCGCAAGGTCGTCACCTACCTCGAAGAGACCCACAGCGAAGGCGGCAAGGCCACCGACAAGCCGGTGACCATGGCCGGCGTAGCCGTGGTGATTCGCAATCCCTGGGCCGGCAAGGGCTTCGTCGAAGACCTCAAGCCGGAGATCAAGGCCCACTGCTCCGATCTCGGCGCCTTCATCGTCGAGCGCCTGACCCGCGCCATCGGCGGCGCCGAGCGCATCGAGGCCTATGGCAAGGCGGCCGTGGTGGGCGCCGACGGCGAGATCGAACACGCCTCGGCGGTGATCCACACCCTCAGATTCGGCAACCACTACCGCGAGGCGGTGAAGGCCAAGAGCTACCTGAGCTTCACCAACAAGCGCGGCGCCCCGGGTACCTCCATCCAGATCCCCATGATGCACAAGGACGACGAGGGCCTGAGATCCCACTACATCACCCTGGAAATGCGCATCGAGGACGCGCCGCGCGCCGACGAGATCGTGGTGGTGCTGGGCGCCGCCGACGGTGGCCGCCTGCATCCACGCATCGGCAACCGCTACATCGACCTCGAGGAACTCGCGGCTGAGAAGGCTCGCTGAGGAGAACCCGCGAATGATCCGGTCCAAAGACGCCAAGACCCCTGCCGGCACCGCCTTCAGTATCGCCGGCGACGGCAGCCCCCTCGTCCTGATCCATGGCGTGGGGCTCAGCAAGGAGATGTGGGGCGGTCAACTCGCGGGACTTGCGCCACGCTACCAGGTGATCGCCTACGACATGCTCGGGCACGGCGGCAGCCAGCGCCCGGCACCGGAGGCGACCCTCGACGACTATGCCGACCAGCTCGTCGAGCTGCTCGACCATCTCGCCATCCGCACGGCCGCGGTGATCGGCTTCTCCATGGGAGGCCTGGTCGCCCGCGCCTTCGCCCTGCGCCAGCCGCAACGGCTGGACGCGCTGGTGATCCTCAACAGCGTGTTCAACCGCTCCGTGGAGCAGCGCACGGGGGTGCTGGAGCGCACCCGCCAGGCCGAACTCGAAGGCCCCGACGCCAACCTGGATAGCGCCCTGGCGCGCTGGTTCAGTCGGGAATACCAGGGCGCCAATCCGGCGCAGATCCAGGCGTTGCGCCAGGCCTTCGCCAACAACGACCCCCAGGGCTATCTCACCACCTACGCCCTGTTCGCGACCCAGGATCGCTACGGCGCCGAGCGGCTCGACAGCATCCAGGTCCCGACCCTGGTGGCCACCGGCGAACTGGACAGCGGCTCCACCCCGGAGATGGCCCGGCAGCTGGCGGCGCGGATTCCCCAGGCGCGCACTGCCGTGCTGGCCGATCAACGCCATATGATGCCGGTCGAGTCACCCAAGCTGGTCAACGCCCTGCTGCTGGACTTCCTCGACGACGCCCTGGGCACGGCCTCCTCCACCTCCATCAAGGGACACGTGGCATGACCCTGCAACGCTTCCAGATGTGCATCGACGGCGAATGGACCGAGGCCCGCGCGGGCCGCACCTTCGCCAGTCTCAATCCGGCCACCGCCGAGCCTTGGGCGGAGCTGCCCGATGCCGACGCCGAGGACGTCGATCGCGCCGTCCAGGCCGCCCAGCGCGCCTTCGAGGCACCCGCCTGGCGCAGCCTGACCGCCACCGCCCGCGGCAAGCTGCTACGCCGGCTGGGCGATCTCATCGCCGAGAACAAGGAAGCCCTGGCCCAGCTGGAGAGCCGCGATAACGGCAAGCTGATCCGCGAGACCCGCGGCCAGGTCGGCTACCTGCCGGAATTCTTCCACTACACCGCCGGCCTGGCCGACAAGCTCGAAGGTGGCACCCTGCCGCTGGACAAGACCGACCTCTTCGCCTACACGGTGCACGAGCCGCTGGGTGTGATCGCCGGCATCGTGCCCTGGAATAGCCCGCTGTACCTGACCGCCATCAAGGTCGCGCCGGCGCTGGCCGCCGGCAACACCGTGGTGATCAAGCCCTCCGAGCATGCCTCCGCCACCATCCTGGAGCTCGCGCGGCTAGCACTGGCAGCCGGCATTCCGCCCGGCGTGTTCAACGTGGTGACCGGCTATGGTCCGGGCGCCGGCGCGGCCCTCACCCGCCATCCGCTGGTGCGCAAGATCGCCTTCACCGGCGGCGCGGCCACCGCCCGCCACGTGGTGCGCGCCAGCGCCGAGAACTTCGCCAAGCTGAGCCTGGAGCTGGGCGGCAAGTCGCCCAACATCATCTTCGCCGATGCCGACCTGGACAGCGCGGTGAACGGTGCGGTGGCCGGCATCTACGCCGCCTCCGGGCAGAGCTGCGTGGCCGGCTCGCGGCTGCTGGTACAGGACGAGATCTACGAGGAATTCGTCGCCCGGCTGGTGGCGCGTGCCCAGCGCATCCGCATCGGCAATCCCCAGGACGACGCCAGCGAGATGGGCCCCATGGCCACCGCGCAGCAGCTCGCCATCGTCGAGCGGCTGGTGGGCGAGGCCCTGGCCGAAGGTGCCACCCTGCGCCTGGGCGGCAAGCGGCCGAACACCGGTAGCGCCGGCTGGTACTACGAACCCACCCTGCTGGAATGCGACCGGCACTCGCTGCGCATCATGCAGGAGGAAGTCTTCGGCCCGGTGGCCGCGGTGATCCGCTTCAAGGACGAGGCCGAGGCCCTGCGCCTGGCCAACGACAGCGAGCTGGGTCTCGCCGCCGGCATCTGGACTCGTGACCTGGGCCGTGCCCATCGCCTGGCGCGGGACATCCGCTCCGGCATCATCTGGGTCAATACCTATCGCGCCGTCTCGGCCATGGCGCCGATCGGCGGTTTCAAGAACAGCGGCTACGGCCGCGAGAGCGGCATCGACTCGGTACTGGCCTATACCGAAACCAAGACGGTATGGATCAACCTGTCCCAGGCACCGATGCCCGATCCCTTTGTGATGCGTTGAATGAGGTTGGCAGTCATGATCGATCCCGCAGTCTACAAGCAGGTAATGGGCGCCTTTCCCTCCGGCGTCACCGTGGTCACCACCCTGGATGCCGAGGGCAACCTGGCCGGCCTGACCGCCAGCGCCTTCAGCGCCCTGTCGCTGGACCCGGCGCTGGTGCTCTTCTGCCCCAACTACAGCTCCGATACCTATCCCCTGCTGCGCGACGGCAAGGGCTTCGCCATCCACCTGCTGAGCGCGGAACAGCAGCGCATCGCCTACGCCTTCGCCAGCAAGGGCAAGGACAAGACCCAGGGCATCGAGTGGACGCGCAGTGCCCTGGGCAATCCGCTGCTGGCCAACGCCACCGCGGTGATCGAGTGCGAGCTGTGGCGCGAGTACGATGGCGGCGACCACGCCATCATCGTCGGCGCGGTGAAAAATCTCATCGTGCCGGAACAGGAGGTCGTGCCGATGCTCTATCACAGGGGACGCATGGGGGCCGCACCGGTGCATGCCTGAAGCCGGCACGCTACCGCCGGGCTTATGAGCGCCAAGGGGCCGTGCTAGAATTCTGCCCTTTCGGACAGGCATGAGCCGTGCGGTAACAGCGGCCTGTGATCGCCCCGGCGCGGCCGACTCCACGACCCGCCCCCTCGTCCATCGCCTGTAGAACCGGTCCGCCAGGGAGCCCCATGAGACGCGCGCAACTCGACGACAGCTTCAAGATCACCCGCAGCCCCGTCACCCTTCGCGAGATGGTGTGCAACCGCCTGCGCCAGGCGATCCTGAACTTCCAGCTGTTGCCGGGCGACCGCCTGGTGGAGCGCGATCTCTGCGACCGCCTGGGCGTCAGCCGTACCTCGGTACGGGAGGCATTGCGCCATCTCGAATCCGAGGGCCTGGTGGAATTCGCCGATGCCCGCGGACCACGCGTGGCCATCATTACCCTAGAGGACGCCTGCGACCTCTATGAGCTGCGCTGCGTGCTGGAAGGCATGATCGTGCAGCTGTTCACCCTGCGTGCCGGCGCCAAGGAAATCGAGGCCCTGGAGCGCGCCCTGGCGGAAAACCGCGAGGCCCTGGAAGGCGCCGAGCTGCCTGAGGTGATCGAGAGCGTCCAGCGCTTCTACGACGTGCTGATGGAGGGCTGCGGCAACCGTGTCGCCGCCACCCAGTTGCGCCAGTTGCAGGCGCGCGTCAGCTATCTGCGCGCGACCTCGGTGTCCCAGGCCAATCGCCGCCAGGCGAGCAATGCCGAGATGGAGCGCATCGTCGCGGCGATCCGTAGCGGGGATGCCCTGGCCGCCCACCAGGCCTCGGTCGACCACGTGCGCTCGGCCGCCAAGGTGGCCCTCGACTATCTTCAGCGCCAGCAGGAGCACGAGGGCGAAGTCGCCCGCGAACTCTTCGTGCCCCGGGTGCAGGACGACCCGCGCATCGAGCGCTAGGCGATCCTGCCTAGGCCAGGCGTGGCCTCAACCCCGCCTGGCCACCGTCACAGTCCTTCGACGATGAAGATCTCCGCCCGTGCCGCCGTCTGGCGATGGCCACAGGCCTCCTGGTATTCCGCCGAACGATAGCAGGCCAGCGCCTGTTCGTAGGAATCGAATTCGATTACCACGCGGCGGGTCGCCCAGCCGTCGCCTTCCAGTTGCGCGGCCCGACCACCCCGGGCGAGGAAGCGACCGCCATAGCGGGCGAAGGCCGCAGGGGCACGTTCGGTATAGCCCCTATATGCCTCGGGATCGGTCACGTCGACCTGGGCGATCCAATAGCCTTTCATGGAATCTCACCTCTTTCGCTGCGTTTTGTCTCATGGTATACCAGATTACAGAGAAATTCCGCCTATCCGTGAGGTTACCGTGGCCATCCACCCCATCGAAGCGATCATCGAGGATTTCCGTGCCGGCAAGATGGTCATCCTGGTCGACGACGAAGACCGCGAGAACGAAGGTGACATCCTGCTGGCCGCCGACGCCTGCACCCCCGCGGCGATCAGCTTCATGGCCCGGGAAGCCCGCGGCCTGATCTGCCTGACCCTCACCGAGGAGCGCTGCCGCCGGCTCAACCTGATGCAGATGGTCAGCGACAACGGCACGGTGCATGGCACCGCCTTCACCGTCTCCATCGAGGCGGCCACCGGGGTCACCACCGGCATCTCGGCCGCTGACCGGGCACGCACCATCGAGGCCGCGGTGGCGCCGGACGCCAGCCCTCGCGACCTGGTCCAGCCCGGCCACATCTTTCCCCTGCGCGCCCGCGACGGTGGCGTGCTGACCCGAGCCGGCCACACCGAGGCCGGTTGCGACCTGGCCCGCCTGGCCGGGCGCGATCCATCCGCGGTGATCGTCGAGGTGATGAACGATGACGGCAGCATGGCGCGGCGCCCGGACCTGGAGCGCTTCGGCGAGCGCCACGGCATCAAGCTCGGCACCATTGCCGACCTCATCCACTATCGCCTGCGTCACGAGCACACCGTGGTCCGCATCGGCGAAAGCGAACTGCCTACCGTGCATGGCACCTTCCGCCTGCTGACCTACGAAGATCGCATCGAGGGCGGCGTCCACCTGGCCATGGTGATTGGCGACCTCGACCGCGAGACGCCCACCCTGGTGCGCGTCCACGCCCTGGACCCACTGCGCGACCTGGTCGGTGCCGAGTACAGCGGTCCGCCGAGCTGGACCCTCTGGGCCGCACTGCAACGCGTCGCCGAGGAAGGCCATGGCATCGTCGTGGTGCTGGCCAACCACGAATCCTCCCAGGCCCTGCTCGCCCGGGTGCCCTCGCTGACGCAGCCCAGGCGGCTGTTCGAGCGCTCGCAATCGCGGATCTACGCCGAAGTGGGGACCGGGGCCCAGATCCTGCAGGACCTGGGCGTGAGCCGCATTCGTCACCTCGGTCTGCCACTGCGCTACGCGGGCCTGACCGGCTACGAACTGGAAATCGTCGAGACCCTGCCCTTCTCCGGCTGATGGCAAAACGTCATGCGGGAAGGCTTGCAAAAGGTTTGGAATACCATAATATCGAATTACGCCAAGGCCCGGATCAGACGGGCCCGATAGAACAAGTCCAAGGCCTCCCTTTTTCTGGCCCCTGGCCGCACTGCTCTTAGAACGGACGAGGCCTTCCGGCCGCGTCGATCCAATAACAGAGAGGGCATCAAGATGTTGCTGAAGCGCAAAGTCGTATCCGTGGTCGTCGCCGGCCTGCTCGCCACCCTGGGCGTCCAGGCCCAGGCGGAAAGCCTCAACTTCACCAGCTGGGGCGGCACCACCCAGGACGCCCAGAAGAAAGCCTGGGCCGAGCCCTTCACCCAGCAGACCGGCATCCAGGTGGTGCAGGACGGCCCCACCGACTACGGCAAGCTGCAGGCCATGGTGCAGAGCGGCAATGTCCAGTGGGACGTGGTGGACGTGGAGGCGGACTTCGCCCTGCGCGCCGCCCAGCAAGGGCTGCTCGAACCACTGGACTTCAAGACCATCGATCGTGCCAAGATCGATCCGCGCTTCGTCAACGATCACGCCGTGGGTTCCTTCTTCTTCTCCTTCGTGCTCGGCTACAACCAGGGCAAGCTGGGCAGCAAGCAGCCCCAAGACTGGTCGGCGCTGTTCGACACCACCACCTACCCCGGCAAGCGCGCCCTCTACAAGTGGCCGAGCCCCGGCGTGCTGGAGCTGGCGCTGCTGGCCGACGGCGTACCCAAGGACAAGCTCTACCCGCTGGACCTGGACCGCGCCTTCAAGAAGCTCGACACCATCAAGAAGGACATCGTCTGGTGGGGTGGTGGCGCCCAGTCCCAGCAGTTGCTCGCCTCCGGTGAAGCGACCCTGGGCCAGTTCTGGAACGGCCGGGTCTATGCCCTGCAGCAGGACGGCGCACCGGTCGGCGTTAGCTGGAAGCAGAACCTGGTCATGGCCGACATGCTGGTGGTGCCCAAGGGCGCCAAGAACAAGGACGCGGCGATGAAGTTTCTCGCCGAAGCGAGCGGCGCCAAGGGCCAGGCGGATTTCGCCAACCTCACCGCCTACGCCCCGGTCAATGTCGACAGCGTCGCCAAGCTGACGCCCGACCTGGCCAAGAACCTGCCCACGGCCTATGCAAGCGAGCAGGTGACCCTGGACTTCGCCTACTGGGCCCAGCACGGCAGCGAGATCGCCAGCCGCTGGAACGAATGGCTGGTGAAATGACATGTCCGCCTCGAGCTCCAGCCGGGCGGTGCTCGGCACCGCCACGGACCCCAAGCGCGGGGTGAGCGACTCGGCGCGCAACCGGGGAGAGAGGGCCGTACGCTGGAAGGGGGCGAGTCATCTCGTCCCTGCCCTGCTGTTCCTCGGCCTGTTCTTCCTGATCCCGCTGATCGGCCTGCTGCTGCGGGGCTTTCTCGAACCCACGCCGGGGCTGGGCAACTACCAGACCCTGTTCGCCAACGGCGCCTACGCCCAGGTGTTGCTCAACACCTTCGGCGTCGCCGCCTTGGTGACCCTGTTCAGTGTGCTGATCGGCTTTCCGCTGGCCTGGACCATCACCCTGATGCCGCGTGGCTGGGGTCGGCTGCTGTTCAACATCGTGCTGTTGTCGATGTGGACCAGCCTGCTCGCCCGTACCTATGCCTGGCTGGTGCTGTTGCAGGGCTCGGGAGTGGTGAACAAGCTGTTGCTGGCGGCCGGCCTGATCGACGAGCCCCTGGCCCTGGTCAACAACCTCACCGGGGTGGTGATCGGCATGACCTACATCATGATCCCCTTCATCGTGCTGCCGCTGCAGGCCACGCTGCAGGCCATGGACCCCATGGTGCTGCAGGCGGGCGCCATCTGCGGCGCCAGTCCCTGGACCAACTTCCGCAAGGTGTTCCTGCCCATGTGCCGGTCGGGCCTGGGCTCGGGGGCGCTGATGGTATTCGTCATGTCCCTCGGCTACTACGTCACCCCGGCGCTGCTGGGCGGGGCGCAGAACATGATGCTGCCGGAGTTCATCATCCAGCAGGTGCAATCCTTCCTGAACTGGGGACTGGCCAGCGCCGCCGCGGCCTTGCTGATCGTCATCGCCCTGATGCTGTTCGCCCTCTATCTGCGCCTGCAGCCGGAATCCCCGGTCGACCCCCAGAACGCGAGGTGACCCATGCTGCTGACTCCCAATGCCATCGGCTGGCGCCTGCGCGGCGGCCTGCTGCTGATCACCGGCGTCATCGCCGCGGTCCTGCTGCTGCCCATCGTCTTCATCGTGCTGTTGTCGTTCGGCTCCTCACAGTGGCTGGTCTTCCCGCCGCCGGGCTGGACGCTGAAGTGGTACCAGCAGTTCTTCGCCAACCCGGAATGGATGCAGGCGGCGCTGGCGAGCCTCAAGGTGGCGCTGCTGACCACCCTGGTCTCGGTGGCCCTGGCGGTACCCTGCGCCTTCGCCCTGGTACGCGGCAAATTTCCCGGGCGCAAGACGCTCTATGCTGTTTTCACACTGCCGATGATCGTGCCGCTGGTGGTGATCGCCGTGGCCATCTATGCGCTGTTCCTGCGCCTGGGCTACACCGGCACCCTGCTCGCCTTCGTGGTCAGCCACGTGATCGTCGCCCTGCCCTTCGCGCTGATCGCCATCATCAACTCGCTCAAGCTGTTCGACCAGTCCATCGAAGATGCCGCGGTGATCTGTGGCGCCTCGCGCCTGCAGGCCATCTACCGGGTGACCCTGCCGGGCATCTGGCCAGGGGTGTTCGCCGGGGCGCTGTTCGCCTTCCTGGTGTCCTGGGACGAGGTGGTGCTGAGCGTGATGATGGCCAGCCCCAACCTGCAGACCCTGCCGGTGAAGATGTGGGCGACCCTGCGCCAGGACCTGACGCCGGTGATCGCCGTGGCCTCCACGGTACTGATCGGTCTTTCCCTGCTGGTGATGCTCGCCGCCGCCCTGCTGCGCCGCCGCCACCCCCCATCCCGCTGATACCCGGAGCCCTGCCATGAGCGCCGTCCTTCAGAACACCGCCGCCGCGGCCCCCCTGGTCCGCCTGCAGAATCTCAACAAGCACTATGGCGACTTCACCGCCGTGGACGACCTGTCGCTGGACATCCACGAGGGCGAATTCCTCACCTTCCTGGGCTCCAGTGGCTCGGGCAAGTCCACCACCCTGTCGATGCTGGCAGGCTTCGAGACGCCCAGCTCCGGCGCCATCAACGTGGCCGGTCGGTCGCTGCTGCAAGTGCCGCCGCACCAGCGTGACATCGGCATGGTGTTCCAGCGCTATTCGCTGTTCCCGCATCTGTCGGTGCGCGACAACATCGGTTTTCCCCTGGACATCCGCAAGGTCGGCACCGCCGAGCGGAACAAGAAGGTCGACGCCATGCTGCGCCTGGTGCAGTTGGAAGCCTTCGCCCATCGCCGGCCGGCGCAGCTCTCCGGCGGCCAGCAGCAGCGGGTGGCCATCGCCCGGGCGCTGGTGTACGAGCCACGCATCCTGCTCATGGACGAACCCCTGGGCGCGCTGGACAAGAAGCTGCGCGAGGATCTCCAGGACGAACTGCGCCAGCTGCACCGCCGGCTGGGCATCACCATCGTCTACGTGACCCACGACCAGGAAGAGGCCCTGCGGCTGTCCCAGCGTATCGCTATCTTCAGCCATGGACGCATCGTCGGCCTGGGCAGCGGCTACGAGCTCTACCAGAATCCGCCGAATGCCTTCGTCGCGGCCTTCCTCGGCAACTCCAACTTCCTGCGCGTCACCGCCTGCGCCCAGGCCCATTGCGAGTTCGAAGGCCAGGAACTGGCGATGCGGCCCACCGCCGGCGTCCGCCCGAACCAGCCGTTGCTGCTGATGCTGCGCCCGGAAAAGCTGCACCTGCTGACCACCGAACAGGCGGCCACCGCGCCCAAGCCGGCGGGCTGGAACGAGATCTCCGCGCGGGTCGGTGAGGCGCTGTTCCTCGGCGAGAGCCAGAGCTGCACCCTGCAGACCGCGGGCGGCGCCCAGCTGATGGTCAAGTCACTGGCCCACGCCCAGGGTCTGCAGCCCGGCCAGGTGGTACGCCTGCGCTGGGCCGCCAACGATGCCTGTGTCTACAGCGAATGGAACGACGCCGAGCTGAGCAAGGCCACCGCCCCCTGAGTCGCCCGGAGGGTGCCCCGCGCGGCACCCTCCGTTCAGCCTGGCGCCGGTCGCGGACGGCCCTAGTCCGGGCCCGCGGTGGCACCGGTCACGCCGCTCCAGTCGCCATTCATCGACCCCGCTTTGTATTCGCCAGGCCCCGGCAAAACAATCGCAGAGCCCAAGGACGGGTCTTGAGCGTCCCGACTTGCGCCCGGTTCGACAGCTAAGCAGCACCACGACAACGTACGGCAGGGACGGTCGAACGCGGACCGGACACCCTGCGGTCAGACCAAGGGGAAAGGTCATGAACCACGGGAAAGGGCTGGTCGCGGGTCTGTTACTGGCAGTGTCGGCCTACACGGCGGCAGCGGAGGACGCCAGCTGTCAGACCATCAGTTTCGCGGAGATCGGCTGGACGGATACCACGGTCATCACCAGCGTCGCGCGCTTCCTGCTGGAACGGCTCGATTACCAGAGCCGCGTCGATCGCCTGAGCGTACCCGATACCTTCAAGCAACTCGCCGACGGTGAACTGGACGTGCTCATGGGCAATTGGATGCCCAGCCAGAAGGCGGAGCTGGACCAGTACCGTCCTTCCGTCGACATCATCCGGGCCAACCTCGAAGGTGCCCGCTACACCCTGGCGGTACCTCGCTACACCTATGAGGCCGGGGTCAAGACCGTGCAGGACCTCGCCGCGCGGCAGGAGGAATTCGGCAACGTCATCCTCGGCGTGAAGAGCAGTTCGGGGTCGGCCAGGATCGCCCGGATGGTCGCCGACAACGCCTATGGACTGGGGCACTTCACCCTGGAGGAAAAGAGCGAGGCGGTGATGCTCGCCACGGTGAAGAACCAGATGCTGCTGAAGAAGCCGGTGGTCTTTCTCGCCTGGGAACCCCATCCGATGAACACGGCACTCGACTTCGAGTATCTCGGCGGCGCCGATCGCTACTTCGGTGCCAACTTCGGCAGTTCCAGGGTGTACACCGTGGCCAACGCCTCCTTGCGCCGGCGCTGCCCCAACGTCGGTCGGCTGCTGGAAAACCTCTCCTTCACCGTCGCCATGGAGAACGAGCTGATGGACCAGGTGCTTAACCAGAACGTCAATCCCCGGCGCGCCGCTCGTGACTGGCTCAAGGACCATCCCGAGGTGGTGGGAGGCTGGATGCAGGGGGTGACCACCCGCGCCGGCGCGCCTGGTCTGCCGGTGATCGAGAGCGACCTGAAGCGCTAGTGGGGTGTTTCAGAAGTTCGCGCAAGAATTGGCGAGTGATTTTTGGGCGGTTCGGCGTTCCGACTGGCTAGGCGCCGCGATGAGTCATGGCGGAGCCATGGCGAGGAGTGGCAACGCCGCCAGGACGGTCCGCCGCTGCGGCCGAAAAAGCGCCGCCGACATTGTGTAGATAACTTCTGAAACACCCCACTAGCGGCCCCGGTAGCATGGCTGGCGTCGGCGCCAGTCATCCGGCCACAGCCAAGGCGCCGCCCTAGAGCCGGAAGCGCCTGATCCGGGCGCTCAGCTCCCCGCCCAATTGCCCCAGCTCGGCGCTCGCCGCGGTCAGCTCCTGACTCGAATCGACGCTGGCCTGCGCCAATTCCTCGACGACATGGACGCTGCGCTCCACCTCGCCCGCGACCCGGCTCTGCTCTTCCGCCGCCGCGGCGATCTGCAGGTTCATCGCCTGCATGGTCGTGACCTGCTCGCCGATGAGCCGCAGTGCCCCGCCGGCATGCTGGATCAGGCTCACCGCCTGGCCGGTCTGCGCGCGGCTCGCGTCGACCCGGGCCGCCGCCTGGCCGGCCCGACCCAGCAGGTCGCCGACGATGCGCTCGATTTCGGTCACCGACTGCTGGGCGGTCCGGGCCAGGTTACGCACCTCATCGGCTACCACCGCGAAGCCGCGCCCGGCCTCGCCCGCGCGCGCCGCCTCGATGGCGGCGTTCAGCGCCAGCAGATTGGTCTGCTCGGCCACCGCCTTGATCACTCCGGTTACCGTGCCGATACGCTTGCTCTCGCTGAGCAGGGCGTCCATCGCCGTGCCGGCTTCCAGCATCTCCTCGGCGAGCCTGTCCACGGCCGCGATGGCCTGGCGCACCTGGGCGTCGCCTTCGCTGGCCGTCCGTTCCGCCTGTCGCGACGTCCGCGAGGCCGTCTCCGCGTGGGTGGCCACCTCCTGGGCGCTGGCCGTCAGCTCGACGATGGCGGTAGCCACCAGGCGGGTTTCCTGCCCCTGCCGCTCGACCCCCTCGCGGGTACGCTCGGCGCTACCGGTGAAGCCCTGGGCGGCATCCTGCAGTTGCGCGGTCCCCTCCTGGACCTGGCCGACCAGTTCGCGCAGACCGGCGGTCATCTCGCTCATGCTGGCTTGCAATTGGCCGAGTTCGTCCCGCCGCACCACGCTGACGGTGGCTGACAGGTCGCCGCCGGCGATGCGCCGTGCCTGCCACAGCGACGCCTGCAAGGGCTGGATCAGCTGGCGGGTGATGGTCCAGCCGGCGAGCAGACCGGCCAGCAGTGCCAAGAGGCTGATGCCGGCGAGTCGGCGATAGGCATTCTGGCTGTCGCCCTCGCGCTGGGCGATGGTCTGGGTCGCCAATTGGCGCCCGGTCTCGAGGAGGTGGTCTTCCAGCAGGCGCAGCGTCTCGGCGGCCTTTGCCGCCGCGCGGTGGGCCGCCTGGAAGTCGCCGATGGATTGCTGGTAATGCAGCAGCGCCTCTTCAGCCTGGCGCAGGCTGGGCGCGTCGCGCGAAGATGCCGTGGCCAGGCGACGCTGCAGCTCGGCGATGGTGGCGGCCATGTCGCCGGTCGCCTTGGCTTCCTGAGCGGCATCGCCACTGAGCAGGTAGCTCTGCAGGCTGTATCTCACCTCCCGAAGTTTGCGATCCAGCAGGCCGATGGCGCGGAACTGGCCCAGGCGCTGGCCAGGATAGAGTTCCGCCGCATCGCTGCTGGCGAGGTTGCGCTCGATCTCGCCCACCGCCTGCAAGACCTGGTCGGCGCGGGTGCCGAGCAGCGCCGCCGCCTGGGCCTGGCGTTCGTGGGCGGTCACCTGCTCGGCGAAGGTCTGCCCATAGCGGCCGGTCAATTCGCTTTGCTCGTCGAGCAGCTTCTCGCTGGCCGCATCGAGCCCCAGGCGCTGCAGGGCTGCCTGCTGCTCGCGCAGCGTCGCCACCCGCGCCTTGACCTGCCCGGCAGTCGCCTCGCTCGCTTGGCGCGCGTCATCCAGGCGGGCGATGCGCAGGTCCTTGGCAGCCGCGGTAAGTTCACCGATGGCCGCCAGGCGATCACCACTGCGCGCTAGCATGCCTATGGCACTCCACCCTGTCGCGGCGATGGCCAGGGTCAGCAGCAGGACACTGCCGAAGCCCAGGAGCAGCTTGTAGGTCGTCTTCAGATCCTTGAACCAGGTGCCCATATGCATCTCCGTATCGAAGCGAAGCAACTCGGGAAGCCCAGGAATCGCGGCCACTCAGCGGAAGATGGTATACCAGAAGACAACATTGACGCACCACTTCGTCCCCCGCTTCGCCACGTCTATCCGCTTTCGCCGTGAAGGCATGGCCCGCGGACCCTACCTAACGCTCGCGTGCCTCGCCGCTGGCGGAGCGGAGGAACTGCCGAAACGCCTGGGCCCCGGGGCTCAGGCGCTCTTCGGGACTCCAGATCAGGCCCAGCTCCATGGGCGGGATGGCGTCGGCCACCGGACGGGCTTCCAGCTTGCGGCCTTCCAGGGACCAGCCGCGATAGAGCATGTCGGAGAGGATGGTCACACCGAAGCCATGGGCGACCAGGCCGCGCAGGGATTCCATGGACGAGGTCTTGAACACCACGTTGGGTTCCAGGCCGGCCGTGCGCCAGTAGCGCAGGGTCGAGGTCTCGCCTTCGTCCACCGTGGCGAGGATGTAGGGATAGGGGGCGATGTCGGCCAGGGTGACGCGCTCCGGCGCCAGCAGCGGATGGGCGCTGGGCAGCCAGAGCTGGCGCGGCGAGCGCATCAGCAGGTGGCGCTCGAAGGGCTGGGTGGCGTCGACGTTGGAGATGACGGTGAGGCCCAGCTCCAGGGTGCCATCGGTGATGCCGGCTTCGATGCTGGGCCGGTCCATGTCGCGCAGGTCGATGTCGATCTGCGGATAGCTGCGCTTGAAGCGTGCCAGCAGGGTCGGCAGGTAGTAGCCGAGCACCGCATAGGAGGCGCCGACGCGCGCCTGGCCGACCAGGGCATGGCTCTGGAACAGCGGCTGGCTGACGGCGTCCTGCAGGGTGTCGAGGATGTGCCGGGCATGGTGATAGAACTGATGCCCCTCGGCCGTGAGCTTGACACCGTGGGGCAGGCGCTCGAACAGCCGCACGGCGAGCATCGCCTCCAGCTGGCTGACCGCCGTGGTGACGGCCGACTGGCTGACGTTGACCGCGTTGGCGGCCAGGGAAAACTGGCTGTTCTCGGCGGCGGCGACGAAATAGCGCAGCTGCCGCATGGAGATGTCCTGGTGCAGTGCCATCTGATTTTCCAATACCTGGATTCTATTTTTATCGTTTCACGATAGCGCATTTCCTCTCCTAGACTCAGAGGCACAGGCGCGCCGCCTTCCTCTTGCGGTCGCCATGACAAGAACAATGAACAGGAGGACGGACCATGCGCGCCCTGGCGCCCGCGTTCCGCACCCGCGCGCCGCGCGCACCTTCGCCTCGCCGTCGGCTGCCCTACCCGACGCCCATTCGGCTGCCGCTTACGAGCCGGGCCCGCTCCCGGGCAGCGGCGCTATTCCACCCTCTTCCTTTCCGCTCCGCGCCGAACCCGGCTGCCGCCCTGCGCCTGCCTGATCGGCTGACCGCTCTCACCCGACAATCCCGACAACAGGTGACCCCATGAGCTATCCGAGTCTCAACTTCGCCCTGGGCGAGACCCTCGATCTGCTGCGCGATCAGGTGCGCACCCTGGTCGCCCGCGAGGTAGCGCCTCGCGCGGGCGAGATCGATGCCAGCAACAGCTTTCCCATGGATTTGTGGCGCACCTTTGGTGATCTCGGGTTGCTCGGCATCACCGTGGGCGAGGAATACGGCGGCTCCGGACTCGGCTATCTGGCCCATGCGGTGGCCATGGAAGAGATCAGCCGTGGCTCCGCCTCGGTCGCCCTGTCCTATGGCGCCCACTCCAATCTCTGTGTCAACCAGATCCACCGCAACGGCAGCGCCGAGCAGAAGGCGCGCTACCTGCCCCGGCTGGTGAGCGGCGAGCACATTGGCGCCCTGGCCATGAGCGAACCCAATGCCGGCTCGGACGTGGTCTCCATGAAGCTGCGCGCCGACCGCCGCGGCGATCGCTTCGTGCTCAACGGCAGCAAGACCTGGATCACCAACGGGCCCGATGCCCATACCTATGTCATCTATGCCAAGACCGAGCCGGAAAAGGCTGCCCATGGCATCACCGCCTTCATCGTCGAGCGGGACTGGACCGGTTTCAGCCGCGGCAGCAAGTTCGACAAGCTGGGCATGCGCGGCTCCAACACTTGCGAGCTGTTCTTCGACGACGTGGAGGTGCCGGAGGAAAACGTGCTGGGCCAGGTCAACGGCGGGGTCAGGGTGCTGATGAGCGGCCTGGACTACGAGCGCGTGGTCCTCGCCGGCGGCCCGGTGGGCATCATGCAGGCCTGCCTGGACGTGGTCCTGCCCTACGTCCATGACCGCAAGCAATTCGGCCAGAGCATCGGCGAATTCCAGCTGATCCAGGGCAAGGTGGCCGACCTCTACACCGGCCTCGCCGCCAGCCGCGCCTATCTCTATGCGGTGGCCCAGGCCTGCGACCGCGGCGAGACCACCCGCAAGGACGCTGCCGGGGTGATCCTCTATACCGCCGAGAAGGCTACCCAGATGGCCCTGGAAGCCATCCAGATCTTGGGCGGCAACGGCTATATCAACGAATACCCCACCGGCCGCCTGCTGCGCGACGCCAAGCTCTACGAGATCGGCGCCGGCACCAGCGAGATTCGCCGCATGCTGATCGGCCGCGAGCTGTTCAACGAAACCCGGTGAGGACGCCTTAATGACCGTGCTGACCTCCACGCTGAACCGGCGCACCCCGGACTACCAGCGCAATGCCGCCGCCATGGCCGCGCAACTGGCCCGGCTCGAAGGGCTGCTGGCGCGCATCCGCGAAGGCGGCGGTGCCAAGGCCCAGGCGCGCCATACCGCGCGCGGCAAGCTGCTGCCCCGCCAGCGCATCGATCTCCTGCTGGATCCGGGCTCGCCCTTCCTGGAGATCGGCGCCCTGGCCGCCCTCGACGTCTACGAGGAAGAGGTACCGGCCGCCGGGGTGGTGGCCGGCATCGGCCGCATCGAGGGCGTCGAGTGCATGATCATCGCCAACGACGCCACTGTGAAAGGCGGCTCCTACTATCCGCTCACGGTGAAGAAGCACCTGCGCGCCCAGGCCATCGCCCTGCAGAATCGCCTGCCCTGCCTCTACCTGGTGGACTCCGGCGGCGCCAACCTGCCGCGCCAGGAAGACGTCTTCCCCGACCGCGAGCACTTCGGGCGGATCTTCTTCAACCAGGCGACCATGAGCGCCCAGGGCATCCCGCAGATCGCCGTGGTCATGGGTTCCTGCACCGCCGGCGGCGCCTATGTGCCGGCCATGAGCGACGAGACCATCATGGTGCGCCGGCAGGCCACCATATTTCTCGCCGGCCCGCCGCTGGTGAAGGCCGCCACCGGCGAGGTGGTCAGCGCCGAGGAACTGGGCGGCGCCGATGTCCACTGCCGTACCTCGGGCGTGGCCGACCACTACGCCGAGAACGACGCCCACGCCCTGGCCCTGGCCCGGCGCTGCATCGCCAACCTCAACTGGCGCAAGCTGGGCGAGCTGCAGCTGAAGACGCCCAGCGCACCGCTGTACCCGGCCGAGGAGCTGCACGGCCTGGTCCCGGCCGACCCCAAGCAGCCACTGGAGGTGCGCGAGGTGATCGCGCGGCTAGTGGACGGCAGCGTCTTCGATGAATTCAAGGCGCAGTTCGGCACCACCCTGGTCTGCGGCTTCGCCCAACTGCACGGCCATCCGCTGGCCATCCTCGGCAACAACGGCATCCTCTTCGCCGAATCGGCGCAGAAAGGCGCGCACTTCATCGAGCTGGCCTGCCAGAGACGCATCCCGCTGCTGTTCCTGCAGAACATCACCGGCTTCATGGTCGGCAAGAAGTACGAGGAAGGCGGCATCGCCAAGCACGGCGCCAAGCTGGTCACCGCGGTGGCCTGCGCCCGGGTGCCCAAGTTCACCGTGATCATCGGCGGCAGCTTTGGCGCCGGCAACTACGGCATGTGCGGTCGCGCCTACGACCCGCGCTTCCTGTGGATGTGGCCCAACGCGCGCATCGGCGTGATGGGCGCCGAACAGGCGGCCGGGGTGCTGGTGCAGGTCAAGCGCGAACAGGCCGAACGCGCCGGCGAAGCCTTCGACGATCAGGAGGCGGCACGCATCCAGTTGCCCATCGTCGAGCAATACGAGCGCCAGGCCCATGCCCATTACTCCAGCGCGCGGTTGTGGGACGACGGGGTGATCGACCCGGCCCAGACCCGCGAGGTTCTCGCCCTGGCCCTGTCGGCCAGCCTCAACGCCCCTCTCGAGCCGACGACCTTCGGCGTCTTCCGGATGTAGGCCATGACTGACTTCCACACCCTGGAACTGATCCGCGATCCGCGCGGCTTCGCCACCCTCTGGCTCGACCGCGCGGATCGCCACAATGCCCTGGATGCGCAGCTGATCGCCGAGTTGGGCACCGTCCTGGCCGAGATCGCCAGCGATCAGGAACTGCGCTTTCTGCTCCTGCGGGGGCGCGGTCGGCACTTCTGCGCCGGCGCCGACCTCGCCTGGATGCAGGCCTCCGCCCGCCTGGACGCCGCCGCCAACCGCGCCAACACCGAGCGTCTGGCCGAGGTGATGTATCGCCTGCAGGCCCTGCCGCTGCCGACGCTGGCAGTGGTCCAGGGCGCGGCCTTCGGCGGTGCAGTGGGGCTGGTCAGCTGCTGCGACCTGGCGCTGGCCGCCAGTGACGCCACCTTCTGTCTGTCGGAGGTGCGCATCGGCCTGGTGCCGGCGGTCATCGCGCCCTTCGTGATTCGCGCCCTGGGCGAGCGCGCGGCGCGGCGCTACATGCTCGGTGCCGAGCGTTTTTCCGGCGAACGCGCCGCGGAACTGGGCCTGGTGGCCGAGACCGCCGCGGCCGCCGACCTGGAGGCCCTGGTCGAGGTCTGGATCGCCCGGCTGCTGGACAACGGCCCCCAGGCGTTGCGCGCCTGCAAGCGGCTGCTGGACGGCGCTGGCGCGGGCACACCCAGCGCCGAGGTGCGCTCCTTCACCGAGGGCCTGATCGCCGCCGTCCGCGTCACCCCCGAAGCCCAGGAAGGCCTTGCCGCCTTCCTGGAAAAGCGCCGCCCCGCCTGGCAGGAGACCTCGCCATGAGCTTCGACCGTCTGCTCGTGGCCAACCGGGGCGAAATCGCCTGCCGGGTGATGCGCACCGCCAAGGCCCTCGGCCTGGGAACCGTCGCCGTGCACAGCGCCATCGATGCCGGCGCCCGCCACGTGCGTCAGGCCGATCAGGCAGTGGACCTGGGCGGGACCAAGCCGGCCGACAGCTATCTGCTGGGCGAGCGGATCATCGCCGCCGCCCTGGCCACCGGCGCCCAGGCGATCCATCCGGGCTACGGCTTCCTGTCCGAGAACGCTGCCTTCGCCGAGGCGGTGGCCGCGGCGGGACTGGTCTTCGTCGGCCCTCCGGCCGCGGCAATCCGCGCCATGGGCAGCAAGTCCGCGGCCAAGGCGCTGATGACCGACGCCGGGGTGCCCCTGGTGCCGGGGTATCACGGCGAGGACCAGTCCCTGGCCAGCTTTCGCGACGCCGCGGCGCGCATCGGCTATCCGGTCCTGCTCAAGGCCACCGCCGGTGGCGGCGGCAAGGGCATGAAGATCGTCGAGCGCGAAGCGGACCTCGCCGAAGGTCTCGCCTCGGCCCAGCGCGAAGCGCGCTCGGCCTTCGGCGATGCGCGGATGCTGGTGGAGAAATACGTGCTGCAACCGCGCCACGTGGAGATCCAGGTCTTCGCCGACGGCCACGGCCACTGCCTCTATCTCAACGAACGCGACTGCTCCATCCAGCGCCGCCACCAGAAGGTGATCGAGGAAGCCCCCGCGCCGGGTCTTACGCCCGCGTTGCGCCGGGCCATGGGCGAGGCGGCGGTGCAGGCGGCCCAGGCCATCGGCTACGTCGGCGCCGGCACCGTGGAATTTTTGCTCGATGCCCGCGGCGACTTCTTCTTCATGGAGATGAACACCCGGCTGCAGGTGGAGCACCCGGTCACCGAGGCCATCACCGGCCTGGACCTGGTGGCCTGGCAGCTGCGCGTGGCCGCTGGCGAACCCCTGCCCCTCACCCAGGCTCAGGTGCCGCTGCACGGCCATGCCATCGAGGTGCGGCTCTATGCCGAGGACACCGACCAGGGCTTCCTGCCGGCCTCGGGCACCCTGCAGCTCTATCGCGAGCCGGCGGCCGGTCCGGGGCGGCGGGTGGATAGCGGCGTGGAGGAAGGCGACGAGGTGTCGCCCTTCTACGATCCCATGCTGGCCAAGCTGATCGCCTGGGGCGACAACCGCGAACAGGCGCGCAAGCGCTTGCTGGCCATGTTCGACGACACCGCGGTGGGCGGCTTCGCCACCAACCTCGCCTTCCTGCAGCGCCTGCTCGCCCATCCGGCCTTTGCCGCGGCGGAGCTGGACACCGGTTTCATCGAGCGTCATCAGGCGGCCTTGCTGCCCGCACCTGGGGAGCTGCCGGAGGCCTTCTGGAGCCTGGCGGGCCAGGCCTGGCTGGCAACGCTGCCGGCTCCTGCCGATTCCACGTCACCCTGGGCGTCTCGCCAGGGCTGGCGCCTGGGCGGACCGCCGCGCATGGCGCTGCGACTGGCCTGTCGCGGCGAGGTGCGCAACCTGACCCTGGTCGACCCGGTGGCCGTCGAGTTGAGCGGTGATCGGCTCCACTGGCAGGCGGACGGCCTCCGCCAGAGCGCCCGCCTCCATCGCCGTGGGCAGACGCTGTTTATCGAATGGCAAGGTCGTCTCGAAGCCGTCACCTGGACCGATCCGCTGGCCGAGGTCAAGCGCCAGACCGATGCGGGCGGGCTCACCGCGCCGATGAACGCCAGCGTGGTCGCCGTACCGGTGGCCGTCGGCGATGCCGTGGAGGCCGGTACCCCGCTGGTGATACTGGAGGCGATGAAGATGGAGCACAGCATCCGCGCCCCCCGTGCCGGGATCGTCGCCGCGCTGTTCTGCAGCCCTGGCGAGCTGGTGGCCGAGGGCGCGCCGCTGGTGGAGCTGGAGGAGTCGCCGTCATGAGCGATACCTTGCCGACCCGGGTACGGCTGGTCGAGGTCGGACCTCGCGATGGCCTGCAGAACGAGCCCCAGGCGCTGGGTGTCGCCGAGCGCATCCAGCTGTGCAAGACGCTGATCGCCGGCGGCGTGCAGCATCTGGAGGTGGGCAGCTTCGTCTCGCCCCGCTGGGTGCCGCAGATGGCCGGGACCGCAGAGGTGCTGGCGGGACTCGGGCGGCCGCCGGGTGTGGTCCGTTCGGTACTGGTACCCAACCTGAAAGGTTTCGAAGCCGCCCTGGCGGCGGGGGTGGACGAAATCGCCGTGTTCGCCGCTGCCTCGGAGGGCTTCTCCCAGCGCAACATCAACTGCTCCATCGCCGAGAGCCTGGCGCGCTTCGTACCCGTGGTCGAAGGCGCGCAGGCGGCGGGCATCCGGGTGCGCGGCTATGTGTCCTGTGTGCTGGGCTGCCCCTACGACGGCGCGATCGCCCCGGACCAGGTGGCCAGCGTGACCCGCGAGCTGCTGGAGCTGGGCTGCGCCGAGGTCTCCCTCGGCGACACGATTGGCGTCGGCACCCCGGGCCGCACGCGGGCGCTCTGGCAGCGGCTGGGGCGGGAGGTGCCCCTCGGCCGACTGGCCGGGCATTTCCACGACACCTATGGCCAGGCCCTGGCCAACGTCTATGCCAGCCTGCTCGAAGGGGTGAGCGTGTTCGACAGCTCGGTCGCCGGCCTCGGCGGCTGTCCCTATGCCCGGGGCGCCAGCGGCAATGTCGCCAGCGAGGACTTGGTCTATCTGCTGGACGGCCTGGGCATAGCGACCGGCCTCGACCTGGCCAGGCTAGTCGAGGTGGGCCAGCAGGTCTCCGCGCAGCTGGGGCGTCCCAACCAGTCGCGGGTCGGTCGCGCGCCAGGGCCAATCCGACGGCCGATTAGCGCAGGCTCTTCAGGCGCCCATGGCAACCGCCCGAGCTTGCTCCCATAATGGTGCCTTTCTCCTCCAAGGACCTGTCTTGGCCAGGAAGTCCCGACGCGAACTCGCCCAGCAGGGTGGCACCACCGAGCTGCCCCTCACCGTGCGCGAAGTCGCCCTCGCCGCCGGGGTGTCGCCCATCACCGTGTCCCGCGCCCTGCACCGCCCGGCGCTGGTGAGCGACGCCACCCGCGAGCATGTCCTGGCCGTGGTCAAGGAACTGGGCTACGTGCCCAACCTGCTGGCGGGCAGCCTCGCCTCCAGCAAGAGCCGGCTGGTGGCCATCCTGCTGCCTACCATCGCCAACTCCATCTATGCCACCGTGGTGCAGGCGATCATGGAGCGTCTCACCGAGGCCGGCTACCAGGCGCTGATCGGTCCCACCGGCTATTCGCCGGAAAAGGAAGAGGAACTGCTGGAAGCCATCCTCGGTCGCCGCCCCGACGGCATCGTCCTCACCGGCACCCTGCACACCCCGGCCAGTCGCGCACGGCTGGCGGCGCTGAACATCCCGGTGGTGGAAGCCTGGGACCTAAGCGCCGAGGCCCTGGACATGCAGGTGGGCTTTTCCCACGAGCAGGTCGGCGTCGCCCTGGCGGAGCACTTCGTCGCCCGCGGCTATCGCCGCTTCGGGGTGATCTCGGTGGACGACCCTCGCGCCATGCGCCGCAACCTGGCCCTGCAAGCCCGCCTGGGCGAGCTGGGTATCGCCGAACTGCCCATGGCAGTGCTGCCCCTGCCGGCCACCTGGGAGGTCGGCCGGATCGGCTTGGCGCGCCTGCTGGAACGCCCGGAGCCGCCGGAACTGGTGCTGTGCAGTTCCGACACCCTGGCCCTGGGCGTGGTCGCCGAGGCCACCAGCCGCAGCCTGCGCATCCCCGAGCAGCTGGCGGTGATCGGCTTCGGCGACACCACCAATGGCCGCTTCGCCACGCCGGCGCTGTCCACGGTCAGCGTCAATGCCGACGCCATGGGCCAGCGCGTCGCCCAGGCGCTGCTCGATCGCCTGGCCGGTGATCCGACCGCCGTCCATCTGGATACTGGCTTCGTACTCCTCGAGCGCCAAAGCTCCTAGCGATTTTTTGCAGGCACCCACAGATTTAGCAGTTGAATGATAGCGTTATCTGTTTAATGATAACGCTATCGTTGTCAGACGACTTACAACATAAGCCCGCTACACGATGTCAGCCCGCACACAAAAACAAACCAGTGGGAGCTCTCCATGCACGAAACCAAGCAGACCCGCGTCCGCTATCTGATCCTGTTCATGCTGTTCGTGGTGACCACGATCAACTACGCCGACCGCGCCACCATTTCCATCGCCGGCTCCGCCCTGCAAAAAGACCTCGGCATCAGTGCCGTCTCCCTCGGCTACATCTTCTCCGCCTTCGGTTGGGCCTATGTGCTCGGCCAGATCCCCGGCGGCTGGCTACTGGATCGCTTCGGTTCGAAGAAGGTCTATGCCGCGAGCATCTTCACCTGGTCGGTGTTCACCATGCTGCAAGGCTATATCGGTGAATTCGGCATCGGCACCGCGGTGTTCCTGCTGTTCGCCCTGAGATTCATGGTCGGCCTGGCCGAAGCTCCCTCCTTCCCCGGCAACGCCCGCATCGTCGCCGCCTGGTTCCCCACCAAGGAGCGCGGCACCGCCTCGGCGATCTTCAACTCGGCGCAGTACTTCGCCACCGTGCTGTTCGCGCCGCTGATGGGCTGGATCGTCTATCACTTCGGCTGGCAGCACGTCTTCGTGGTGATGGGTGCCCTGGGCATCGCCTTCTCGGTGGTCTGGATGGCGGTGATCTATGGTCCCCGCGAGCATCCTCGCGCCAATGCCGCCGAGATCGACTACATCGCCAGCAACGGCGGCCTGGTCGACCTGGATACCCCCGGCAAGAAGAGCGAAGGGCCCAAGTGGAGCTACATCGGCCAGTTGCTGACCAATCGCATGATGGCCGGCATCTACCTGGGCCAGTTCTGCATCAACGCCCTCACCTACTTCTTCCTCACCTGGTTCCCCGTGTACCTGGTGCAGGAACGCGGCATGACCATCCTCAAGGCCGGCATCATCGCCTCCCTGCCCGCCATCTGCGGCTTCATCGGCGGCGTGCTGGGCGGGGTGATCTCCGACTGGCTGCTGCGCCGCGGCAACAGCCTGAGCGTGGCGCGCAAGACGCCCATCGTGGCCGGCATGCTGCTGTCGATGAGCATGATCCTCTGCAACTACGTCGACGCCGACTGGATGGTGGTGGGCTTCATGGCCATGGCCTTCTTCGGCAAGGGCATCGGTGCCCTGGGCTGGGCGGTGGTCTCCGACACCTCGCCCAAGCAGATCGCCGGCGTCTCCGGCGGCCTGTTCAACACCATCGGCAACCTGTCCTCCATCACCACCCCGATCATCATCGGCTACATCATCGCCGCCACCGGCTCCTTCAAGATGGCCCTGGTGTTCGTAGGGGCCAACGCCCTGGTGGCCGCCATCAGTTACCTGTTCGTCGTCGGCGAGATCAAGCGGGTCGAGTTGCGGGGCGTGCCCACGCCACCCGCCGAAGCCCCGCTCGCCGCTGAAACCTCTCGCTGATCACCAAGGAGCCCGACCATGACGCAATTCGACGCCACTCCCGCCCTGCACACCGGCACCCCGGTGGTCACCTCGCTGGAAGTCGTGCCCGTCGCCGGCCAGGACAGCATGCTGCTCAACCTGAGCGGCGCCCACGGCCCCTACTTCACCCGCAACGTGCTGATCCTCAAGGACAACGCCGGCCGCACCGGGGTCGGCGAGGTACCTGGCGGCGAGAGCATCCGCCAGACGCTGGAAGACGCCCGCCAATTCCTCATCGGCCAGCCACTGGGCCAGTACCAGCGCATCCTCGGCCAGGTGCGCCAGGCCTTCGCCGGCCGCGATGCCGGCGGCCGGGGCCTGCAGACCTTCGACCTGCGCATCACCATCCATGCCGTCACCGCCCTGGAAGCCGCCCTGCTCGACCTGCTCGGCCAGCACCTGGAGGTGCCGGTGGCGGCCCTGCTCGGCGAAGGCCAGCAGCGCGATGCCGTGGAGATGCTCGGCTACCTGTTCTATGTCGGCGACCGCACCAAGACCACCCTGGACTACCGCAGCGAAGCCGAGAGCGACGACGCCTGGTTCCGCGTGCGTAACGAAGAGGCCCTGACACCCGAGACGGTGGTGCGCCTGGCCGAGGCCGCCTATGACCGCTACGGTTTCAAGGACTTCAAGCTCAAGGGCGGCGTGCTCAGCGGCGATGCCGAGATCGAGGCGGTCACCGCCCTGGCCGAGCGCTTCCCCGAGGCGCGCGTGACCCTGGACCCCAATGGCGCCTGGTCGCTCAAGGAAGCCATCCGCCTGTGCCGCGACCAGCACCAGGTGCTGGCCTATGCCGAGGACCCCTGTGGCGCCGAGAACGGTTATTCCGGACGCGAGGTGATGGCCGAATTCCGCCGCGCCACCGGCCTGCCCACCGCCACCAACATGATCGCTACCGACTGGCGCCAGATGGGCCATGCCATCCAGCTGCAATCGGTGGACATCCCCCTGGCCGATCCCCACTTCTGGACCATGCAGGGCTCGGTGCGCGTCGCCCAGATGTGCAACGACTGGGGCCTGACCTGGGGTTCGCACTCCAACAACCACTTCGACATCTCCCTGGCCATGTTCACCCACGTCGCCGCCGCGGCGCCGGGCAAGATCACCGCCATCGACACCCACTGGATCTGGCAGGATGGTCAACGCCTCACCCGCCAGCCCCTGGAGATCAAGGGCGGCCTGGTCGCGGTGCCGCAGCAGGGTGGCCTGGGTGTGGAGCTGGATCTGGACGCCCTCGCCCGTGCCCACGAGCTGTACCAGACCAAGGGCCTCGGCGCGCGGGACGACGCCATGGCCATGCAATTCCTCTCGCCCAACTGGACCTTCGATAACAAGCGCCCCTGCCTGGTGCGCTGAGTCGAATCCGTCCTGCGGCAGGCGATCGCTCGGCATGACGCGGGGCGCTCGCCCCGACCGCGCCTCCCTGCCTCCACCAATTACATATTTAGTTACATCTACCGATAGCCAGCTAAGCGTTCGTTAAGCTCGCGGGATCGACACTGACCTCACGGTATCCCGCAGCCCTGCCCGATACCCCTGCGGTTCCAGTCACTTTCGTATCCGGGAGAAGCACATGAACCTCAATCGTCGTATCGCCAAAAGCCTCCTCGTCCTGGCCATCGCCTCGGTCTTTTCCACCGCCGCGCTGGCCGACACCCGACCCGACGTCGCCACCCAGCAGGTCGCCACCCTGCCGGCGATTTCCCAGCAGGGCCAATCGGCCTTCAAGGACGTGATCGCCGCGCGCCAGGATCTCTTCGAAGGTCACGTCGATCAGGCCAAGCAGCAGCTGGGTGCCGCCGAGAGCGCGCTGCAAACGGCCCAGACCGACAAGACCGCCTATCTCAAGTCGGCCAAGGACCTGCGGGATCAGGACGGCCAGCTCGTGCAGGTCTCCGCGCAGGACGCCAAGGCCACGGCCTGGCTGCCGATCTGGAGCGGTATGGCGCTGCGTGACGACTATGTCGCCACCCCGGCCAAGAATCAGGCCGTGGCCCAGGCCAGCGAGAAGATCCAGCAGGGCGACACCCAGGGCGCCGGCGAGATCCTCAAGGTGGCCGGGGTCGACGTCGACTACTCCACCGCCGTGCTGCCGGCGCAGGAAACCCTGGACCTGGTGCACAGAGCCAGCCAGGAACTGGCCCACGATCAGTTCTGGCAGGCCAACCTGACGCTCAAGCAGGTGCAGAACAACTTGAGATTCGACAACGCCAACGTCGACGTGACCCCCACCAGCTGGTTCTCCAGGACCACCACGGTCTTCACTCCGGTCGACAAGACCTGAGTCGGTCGCAGGCGCCTGAGATCAACGGAATCGTTAACCTCAGCGTAACGATTCCGTAATCAGGTTGATTGAATGCCCGGCAGTCGAGGTCTAGGGTGACTCCACGACAGGTGATACGTGGAGACCCTAATGACAACGACATCCTCCCCACCGGCTCGGATCGCCAGGCGCCGCAGCGACAAGCAGCAGCGCCTGGACCGGGTGGCCGCGCTGGCCGATGGCAAGGTGCTGCCCACCGCGTCCATCGTCGCGGCCCTGGAACAGCTGCTGGCCCCCGGCGACCGGGTGGTGCTGGAAGGCAACAACCAGAAGCAGGCCGACTTCCTCTCCCGCAGCCTGGCCCAGGTCGATCCGGCCAAGCTGCACGACCTGCACATGATCATGCCCAGCGTCGGTCGCGCCGAGCACCTGGACCTCTTCGAACGCGGCATTGCCCGCAAGCTGGACTTCTCCTTCGCCGGCACTCAGAGCCTGAGGATCAGCCAGCTGCTGGAGGATGGCCTGCTGGAAGTCGGCGCCATCCACACCTACATCGAACTCTATGCCCGGCTGCTGGTGGACCTGATTCCCAAGGTGGTGCTCAGCGCCGGCTTCATGGCCGATCGCGCCGGCAACATCTACACCGGCCCCAGCACCGAGGACAGCCCGGCGCTGATCGAGCCGGCGGCCTTCAGCGACGGCATCGTCATCGTCCAGGTCAATCAGCTGGTGGACGACGTGTCCGAATTGCCGCGAGTCGACATCCCGGCGGACTGGGTGGATTTCGTAGTGGTGGCCGATCGGCCCTTCTACATCGAACCGCTGTTCACCCGCGATCCGCGCCACATCAAGCCGGTACATGTATTGATGGCGATGATGGCGATCCGCGGCATCTATGAACGCCACCAGGTACAGTCGCTCAACCACGGCATCGGCTTCAACACCGCGGCCATCGAGCTGATCCTGCCCACCTACGGCGAGCGCCTGGGCCTCAAGGGCAAGATCTGCCGGCACTGGACGCTCAATCCCCACCCCACGCTGATCCCGGCCATCGAGAGCGGCTGGGTGGAAAGCGTGCACTGCTTTGGCACCGAGCTGGGTATGGAAGGCTATATCGCCCAGCGCCCGGACGTCTTCTTCACCGGTCGCGACGGTTCGCTGCGCTCCAACCGCCTGCTCTGCCAACTGGCCGGCCAGTACGCCGTGGACCTCTTCATTGGCGCTACCCTGCAGGTGGATGGTGACGGCCATTCCTCCACCGTGACCCGGGGGCGCCTGGCCGGCTTCGGTGGCGCGCCCAACATGGGCCATGACCCACGCGGTCGCCGCCATCCCACCCCGGCCTGGCTGGACATGCGTCAGCAGACCGGCGACGGCGCCCCAGCGCTGCTGGCGCGTGGCAAGAAGCTGGTGGTGCAGATGGTCGAGACCTTCCAGGAAGGCGGCAAGCCCACCTTCGTCGACACCCTGGATGCGGTGGAAGTGGCGCGCAAGAGCGGCATGCCGCTGGCGCCCATCATGGTCTATGGCGACGACGTCACCCACCTGCTTACCGAGGAAGGCATCGCCTATCTCTACCGCGCCCGCTCCCTGGAAGAGCGCCGGGCGATGATCGCCGCGGTGGCCGGGGTCACCACCATCGGCCTGCGCAGCGATCCGGCCGAGGCCCGGCGGCTGCGCCAGGAAGGCCTGGTGGCCCTGCCCGAGGACCTCGGCATCCGCCGCACCGATGCCAGTCGCGAGTTGCTCGCCGCCAAGAGCATCGGCGAGCTGGTGGAATGGTCGGGCGGCCTCTATCAACCCCCGGCGAAGTTCAGGAGCTGGTGATGCGCGCCCTCGCCCGTCTTGCCCCATCCCCCGCCGAGCGCCTGGCCGAACTGGCCGTATCCGCCCTGGTGGACGAAGCCGAACTCTCGCCCAAGCCGGCCCTGGTGGATCGCCGCGGCCAGGGTGCCCACCGTGACCTCAGCCTCGGCCTGATGCTGACCTCGGCCCAGGCCCTGCAGCCCTGTTTCCAGGCCATGGCAGAAGCCGCCGAGCGGGGGCTGCCCGCCGCCGAACTGCGCCGCCTGATTGGCCAACTGGGGCGTGACGGCGAAGCCGCCATGCTGCAGGTCACCCACGGGGTCAACACTCACCGCGGCGCCATCTGGGCGCTGGGGCTGCTGGTGACGGCGACCGTGCATGAGCGTCCGACTTCCGCCCAGGCGCTGTGCCGGGCGGCCGGGCGCCTGGCCAGCCTGCCCGATCCGGACGCGACCCAGGCGGCGCCCAGCCATGGCCAGCGCGTCGCCCAGCGCTATGGCGTCGGCGGCGCCCGGGCCGAGGCCGCTGCGGGCTTTCCCGCCATCCACCAGCGCGGTCTGCCGCAGTTGCGCGCCAGCCGCCAGGCCGGTGCAGGCGAACAGAACGCTCGCCTGGATGCGCTGCTAGCCATCATGACCGCGCTGGACGATACCTGCGTGCTGCACCGGGGCGGCCCTGCGGCCCTCACCACCATGCAGCAGGGCGCCCACGCCGTGCTGCAGGCCGGGGGCAGCGCCAGTTTCGCCGGGCGGCGCCAGCTGCTGACCCTGGACCGCCAGTTGCTGGCCGCCAATGCCTCCCCTGGCGGCGCCGCCGATCTGCTGGCCGCCACCCTTCTCGTCGATCGCCTGGAGCCCCGGCTCCCCGGAGACCTTTGATGGAACACTTCACCTGCCGCTATCCGGCCAGCCAGCGCCGCCAGGGCCGCGCCCTGGTGGGCTGCGTCGGCTCGGGGGACCTGGAGGTCCTCCTCGAACCCGCCAGCGCCGACTTCACCCTCAAGGTGACCACCTCGGTCAACGGCAGCGAACCGCGCTGGCGCGCCCTCTTCGACCGGCTGTTCGCCACCCGTGAGGACCTGCCGGCCCTGACCCTCGACATCCATGACTTCGGCGCCACCCCTGGCGTGGTGCGCCTGCGCCTGGAGCAGGGCCTGGAAACCCTCGACCTGGAGGACAGCAGCCATGGCTGACGCGACCCTTCCCGATGTCCAGGAGCTGCTGCACAGCCGCAGCTTCGTCGAACTCGGCGCCCGCGAGCGGGCCCGTGTGGTGCTCGATGCCGGCAGCTTTCGCGAACTGGTCGGTCCCTTCGAACGGCTGATGTCGCCGTGGCTGCCCAAGCAGGGCATCGTCTGCCAGGCCGATGACGGCGTGGTGGTGGCCAAGGGGCTCATCGACGGCCAGCCCGCGGTGGTCTGCGCCATTGAGGGCGCCTTCCAGGGCGGCAGCATGGGCGAAGTGGGCGGCGCCAAGATCGCCGGGGCCCTGGAGCTGGCGCTGGAAGACAATCTCGCCGGTACCCCGACCCGCGCCGTACTGCTGCTGGAAACCGGCGGTGTGCGCCTGCAGGAAGCCAATCTGGGCCTGGCCGCCATCGCCGAGATCCAGGCGGCCATCGTCGCCTTGCGCGCGCACCAGCCGGTCATCGGCGTCATCGCCGGCAGCGTCGGTTGCTTTGGTGGCATGTCCATCGCCGCGGGCCTGTGCAGTCAGCTGATCGTCACCTGCGAGGCCCGCCTGGGGCTCAATGGGCCCCAGGTGATCGAGCAGGAAGCCGGCATCGAGGAATACGATTCCCGCGACCGCCCCTTCATCTGGAGCCTGACCGGCGGCGAGCAGCGGGTCGCCTCGGGCCTGGCCGACGTCTTCGTCGTCGACGACAGCACCGCCGTGGCCACCGCCATTCGGCAGGGCTTCACCCGAGGCATTGCCGCCCCTTTGCGCAGCCAGCAGGCCGACCACTACCTGACGCATCTTGCCGATCTCGACACCCGCCCCCAGGCGGATGCCGCCGCGGTCCGTCAACTCTATGCCGGAGACCAGCCATGAGCACCCAGCCTTCGCAACGCGGCCTGACCTGGTTCCAGGCGCTGGCCGGCCAGGGCGAGACCGTCAGCGGCTTGCCCGCCTCCCTGCGCGTCGCCGACCTCGAACTGGCCGGACGCCCCGCGCGCTGGCTGGCGGTGGTAGCGGATGCCGAGAATCCCTTTCCCCGCGCCCGCCAGGGCGAAGTGGGCCTGCTGGAGGGCTGGGGCCTGGCCCGGGCCATCCGGCAGGCCATCGAAGAGGATGGTGACGCTGCAATGAAACGCACCCTGATCGCCCTGGTGGACGTGCCCAGCCAGGCCTACGGTCGCCGCGAGGAAGCCTTTGGCATCCACCAGGCCCTGGCTGGGGCCGCGGGCGCCTATGCCGAGGCGCGCCTGGCCGGGCACCCGGTGCTGGGCCTGCTGGTGGGCAAGGCTATGTCTGGCGGCTTTCTCGCCCATGGCTACCAGGCCAATCGCCTGCTGGCCCTGCGCGATCCCCAGGTGCAGGTGCATGCCATGGGCAAGGCCTCGGCCGCGCGGGTCACCCTGCGCAGCGTCGAGGAGCTGGAACGCCTGGCGGCGGACATCCCGCCCATGGCCTACGACCTGGACAGCTATGCCTCCCTGGGCCTGCTCTGGCGCCAGTTGGAGGTGACCCAGCCCGACCAACCCTCGACCGAAGATCTGCAGCAGGTGCGCCAGGCCCTGGCCGATGCCCAGGCCGATGTGCTCGCCAGCGGTACCACCGATCTCAAACTACGGCTGGACGGCGCCAATCGCGCGGCCTCTCGCGCAGTACGCGAACGCCTGCGGGCGGGATGGAACGCGTGATGAGCGGGCGCATGGCGGGATCTTTGGGCTTCGCTGCGCTCAACCCAACCGACGATGCTCAGGTAGGTTGGGTTGAGCGCAGCGAAGCCCAACACCGCCCTCACGACCTCCTCTGGGGCTTCACCCCGGACGCCCTGCCCGCGCAAGCCCCCAGTTGGGCCCAACAGGTCGCCCAGGCAGGCCTGCCCGTGGTGATCCGCCGCGTGGAACCCGAGGCAGACCGCATCCCGGTCGGCCTGCGCGGCACCACCCGCGCCGAGCGGATGGCAGCCTGGCTGGAGCCTGCTGCCGTACTGCAGCGGCGGTGTCCCGAGGCGCTGCGGATCACGAACGGTTGCCGGGATCTACCCGCCCTCGACACCCTGGCCCGCCTGCAGACCCGGCTGGATGACCTGGGCCTGCCCTGGGGCCCCACCGGCGCCGCGGGTTACGAGCTGGCCTCTGGCTGGCCGGCGCTGCATGCGGGCAGCGATCTGGATCTGCTGATCCGCTGCGCGGCCCCGCTGCCACGCGAGCAGGCGCGGGCCTTGCTGGCGTTCCTGCACGCGCAGGCGCTATGCCGCCTGGATATCCTGCTGGAAACCCCGCTCGGCGGCGTGGCCCTGGCCGATTGGGCCGCGAAGGCACCAAGGGTGCTGCTCAAGACCGTTGCCGGTCCCCAGCTGGTGAGCGATCCCTGGCCGGAGGCGCGCGCCGCATGAGTACCCTCTTCCAGTTTCCCGGCCAGGGCGCCCAGCGGCCCGGCCTGCTGCACGCCCTGCCAGAAGACGCCGAGGTCAAGCGGACGTTGGCGGAAGCCGCCGCGGTGCTGGACCTCGATCCCTTGAGCCTGGACTCGGCCCAGGCCCTGGAACATACCCGCGCCGTGCAGCTCTGCCTGCTGATCGCCGGCGTCGCCACCGCGCGCCTGCTGCTGAGTCGCGGCCCGGCGCCGCAACTGGTGGCCGGTCTGTCCATCGGTGCCTATGCCGCGGCGGTGGTGGCCGAGGCCCTGGACTTTGCCGATGCGCTGCGCCTGGTGGCCCGTCGCGGCGAATTGATGCAGGCGGCCTACCCGTCCGGCTACGGCATGCTGGCGATCCTGGGCCTGGGGCGTGGCGCGGTGGAGAGCCTGGTCGCTGACCACCATCGCCCTGCCGCGCCGCTGTACCTGGCCAATGCCAATGCCGAGCAGCAATACGTGGTTGCGGGCAGCGATGCCGGCCTGGCCGCGCTGGCCGAAGCCGCGCGCGCCCAAGGTGCCGCAGCGGCCAAGCGCCTGGCCATGAGCGTGCCGTCCCACTGCCCGCTGCTCGCCGAAGCCGCCCAGACTCTTGACCAGGCCTTTACCGAGGTCGAGCTACGCGCGCCCCGGCTGGCCTATCTGAGCGGTACCTCGGCACGACGGCTGGTGCGTGCCGAGCAGTTGCGCGACGACCTGGCCTTCAACATGGCGCGGCCCATCGAATGGCACGCCACCCTGGAAGCCGCCCGCGAGCGTGGCGTGCGCCTGGCCATCGAACTGGCACCGGGTAGCGTCCTCAGCCAACTGGCCAGGCGCGTCCTGCCTCCCGCTGGCGTACTGGCCTGGCAGGATACCCACCCCGAGACCCTGGACGCGCTGCGGCGCGAGGAGGCGGCGCGACTGGACTGAGCATCCCCGTATGGCGGCTGCCCTCACCCCAACCCTCTCCCAGAGGGAGAGGGGGTAAAAACGAGCGCGGTGCCAGGCTTCACCCCCCCAAGCACAACCGAGGACAACAACAATGATCATCTACGGTGTCGCTTTACTTTCCCTCTGCACCCTGGCCGGCATCTTCGTCGGCGAAGTCCTGGGCCGGCTCATCGGCGTGCCCGCCAATGTCGGCGGTGTCGGCATCGCCATGTTGCTACTGATCTTCTTCAGCAGCTGGATCAGCAACCGAGGCACCGGACTCAAGCCCAAGACCGAACAGGGCGTGGAATTCTGGAGCGCTATCTACATCCCCATCGTGGTCGCCATGGCGGCGCAGCAGAACGTGGTGGGTGCCCTGCACAGCGGCCCCATGGCCATCCTCGCCGGCCTGACGGCGGTGGGTATCGCCTTCGCGCTGGTGCCGGTGCTCGACCGCCTGGGCCGCAAGAAGCCGGCCACCGCCACCCCCGCTCCCCTTAGCCAGACCGCCCGGTGACCGCCATGCTGATCGAAGCCTTGAGCAAGACCACCCAGTCCTACGGTTTGATCGCCTCCTTCGCCGTCATCGGCGTCATCATGTGGGTCTCATACTGGCTCTCCGACAAACTCACCCGCGGCCGCCTGCACGGTTCGGCCATCGCCATCTTTCTCGGCCTGCTGCTCGCCTATGTCGGCGGGGTCATCAGTGGCGGCCAGAAGGGTCTGGTCGACCTGCCGCTGCTGGGCGGCCTGGGCCTGCTCGGCGGCGCCATGCTGCGCGACTTCGCCATCGCCGCCACGGCCTTTGGCGTCAACATGCGCGAATTGCGCGAAGCGGGCATCGCCGGGGTCATCGCCCTGCTGATGGGGGTGCTCTCTTCCTTCATCGCTGGCGTCGCCATCGCCCTGGCCTTTGGCTACACCGACGCCGTGAGCCTCACCACCATAGGTGCGGGCGCCGTGACCTACATCGTCGGTCCGGTGACCGGCGCGGCCATCGGCGCCAGCTCCGACGTCATGGCGCTGTCCATCGCCGCCGGCCTGGTGAAGTCCATCGTGGTGATGATCGCCACGCCCTTCCTGGCACCCTACATCGGCCTGAACAATCCGCGCACCGCGGTGATCTTCGGCGGCCTGATGGGCACCTCCAGCGGCGTGGCCGGAGGCCTCGCCGCCACCGATCCGCGCCTGGTGCCCTATGGTTGCCTGACGGCGGCCTTCTACACCGCCTTGGGCTGCCTGCTCGGCCCTTCGCTGCTGTTCCTGGCAACCCGCGCCGTCGTGGGCGGTTGAGACGCGGCGTCAGCCGCGCGCGTACATCCGGCATTCGGCGACGAAGGCCAGCAGATTGGGATCGCGCTCGCGGCTGCGCAGGAACACCGCGCCGATGCGCTGCTGCAGCCGGTAGCGCGGTGCCAGGGGCAGCAGCTTGAGGCGACTCTGGTAAACCGCCTCGACCCGCCCGGGCAGCAGCGCGTAGCCCACCCCGGAGCTGACCATGCTCATCAGCGAGAAGATATCGTTGACCTGCATGATCACCTCCGGCTCGAAGCCGGCCTGGGCGAACACCTGGCGGCCATCGCGAAAGGTGGCGAAGCCCTGGGTCAGGGTCACGAAGGGCACCCCCGCGAGGTCGCGCAGGTCAACTTCGGCCTGGTCGGCGAAAGGCGAATCGCTGGGCGCGGCGAGAAAGATGTCGTCGCTGAACAGCTCGACGCTCTCGCAGTCGGCATCCACCACGGCGTCGTCCAGGGCCACCAGCATGGCATCCAGCTTGAAGTCGTGCAGTTGCTCGGCGAGGTCGGCGTTGGAACCCAGCACCAGGTCGATGTTGAGTTCGCTGCGCCTGAGCTTGAGGCCCATGATCAGCTGGGGCACGGTTTTCACCGTCAGCGAATAGAGCGCGCCCAGGCGAAAGCGATCGGCCGAAAAGCCGGCCGCCTGCCGCGTGAGTCGTACCGTCTCCGCCAGGTCCTGCAGCAGTCGCTCGGCGCGTGCCTCCAGCACGAAGGCGCCATCCAGCGGCGTCAGGGTGCGCCCCTCGTGCTTGAACAGCGGGCAGCGCAGGGCGTTCTCCAGGGAGTGAATCGCGCGATGCACGCTGACATGGCTGGTGCCCAGCTCGGCGGCGGCCCGCGCCAGGTTGCGGCTGCGCATGAAGGCCAGGAAGATCTCCAGCTTGCGCAAGGTGAGGTCATCGGTATCGGACATGGCGGCCAGCGGGCGATGGAAGACAGCAGACCACCTTGCCCGGATGGGTGGATGACGTCGAGAGCTGCGTCTCGAAACCCGAACCCTACTTCTCCAGCCTAGGGCGGCACGCTGGTAATCGGTTCCCGATGGGCAGCGATGCCACCAGAGTTTCCTCGATCGCCGGGGCCGCGAGAACGACACCCATCAGGTTGGACAAGACACGCAATCGACTGCGCTGAATTTTTTTCAGTATCGAATGAACCTGGCTAGCTTGCTGCCCATGGTCACCCCTATCACTCTAGCCTCCACCAGCGTTCCAGACTGAAAAAAATAAGAAAAGTCGGAGATCGTCGTCATGCCCCGTGCCTTCGCTGCAGCTTTCGTAAGCCCATCCCTCCGGATTCACTGCGCGCTCTACCATTCCCACACCGGCAGCCCCTTGCCCTGATGGTTACTCCTCACCTCAGCAATTGACTTTCGCTGCAATCCGAGGAGAACGCCATCATGACACCGTTTGATTTCCCCAATGCTCCCCTTCTCAGCGCCCGTGGCCTGGTCAAATGTTATGGCGCCACTGCCGTGCTGCAGGGAGTCGACTTCGAAGTCGCACCCGGAGAAATCCACGCCTTGCTCGGTGGTAATGGCGCTGGCAAGTCCACACTGATCCGCATCCTTTCGGGCCATGCTGATCGCGACGGCGGAGAGCTGGTCTATGGGCGGCGATCAGGCCAGACGACGGCTAGAGCGGCGCCCTGCAATGTCGCCGTGGTCCATCAGGAGTTGGCGCTGCTGCCACAGCTGAGTGTCATGGAAAATATAGTCCTGCCGTTGCGGCGCAAGGGAGGACGGCTGTTTGATCGGCGGCAGGCGGCAGCTGTAGCGCGGGCAGCGCTGTCGCAGCTGGACGAGTCACTGGCCCGTCACGCCTTGGGCCGACCGGTGAATGAATTGTCGCTGCACCAGGGGCAGTTGGTCGAGTTGGCCAGAGCACTGGCATCCGGCGCCGATATCCTGTTCCTCGACGAACCTACCACCAACCTCTCCGCCAGCGAGACCGAGCGTCTGTTCGCGGTGCTGCGGCGGCTGGTGCGCGAACATGGAGTATCCATCGTATTCGTCTCCCACCGGATGAAGGAGATCCGCCAGCTCGCCGACGTCTGCACCATTTTGCGTGACGGACGCACTGTGGCTAATCGCGAAGCCTTGGACGACTTGAGCGATGCCGCCATTGTCGAGCGCATGGGCCAGCTACGTGCGGTGGCGGTGGCCTCCCGCACCGAGCGACCCGTGCAGACCGGGACACCCTTGGTGCTGGAGCATGGCGACCTGCGGCTCAGCGTCACACCGGGCAGCATCCTCGGTCTGGCTGGCTCGCCGGCAGGCCCCGCTGCACTCATCGCCATGCTGATCGGTGCCAGCCGTGGCGGAGATTGGCGTCAACGGCTGCCGGGCTGGCCAGCGCGTTTCACTTCACCTGCGCAGGCGGTGCGTTTGGGCGCCGGCTTCGTCTCCGGTGATCGCGCCGCCAAGGGCATCCTCGCCACCCTACCGATCATCGACAACGTCATGGCCTCGCGTCGCGTTGTTCAGCGCCAACTCTGGGCGGGACGCCACGAGCGCCGCGATTGTCCCGAGCTGCTGCGCACCCTGCAGGTCAAGGCCGGTGCACTGCACGACCTGCCGGCCACCCTCAGTGGCGGCAACCAGCAGAAGCTGCTGCTGGCTCGTTGGCTGGCGTTACCGACTCGCCTGCTGGTGCTGGAAGAGCCCACCCGAGGAGTCGACATCGGCACCAAGCGAGACATCTACCGCCTGATCCGGGAACTCGCCGAGCGCGGCACCATGATCATCTGGTGGTCCTCCGAGAACGCCGAGCTAGTGGAGCTTTGCGACCGGGTACTGGCCTTCGACACCGGAGGTCGCTGCGTCGGCCTGCTGGAGCACGAGGACCTCAACGAAGATCGGCTTACCGCGTTGACAGGAGTGGCAGCATGAACACCGAAGTCCAGGGGGACGTCCCCGCCACCTTCGTGCCTCAGCGAGAGAATCCTCTGGCGCTCTATCGCACCGAACTCGCCATCGCCACGGCCATGGTGGTCATCGTGCTCGGCGTCGGCTGGCTGGTTCCACAGGCGCTGAGCTGGGGCAATGCCGCCAACGTCGCCCAGGCGGCGGCGCCCCTGATCCTGATGTCCCTGGGGGTGTTGCTGGTGGTGATCACCGGTGGCATAGATCTGTCCGTGGGCTCGGTGTTCTCCCTTACCGGCATGGTCACCGCCCTGGCGATGGCCCAGGGACTGGACAGCGTCACCGCCAGTGCCTGCGGCCTTGGCGTGGGCTTGGCGATCGGTGCCCTCAACGGCGCTCTCGTCACTCTGGCCGGACTGGCCCCCTTCGTGGTGACCCTCAGTACCTACGCCGTGGCGGGCAGCCTTGCGTTCATCGTCACCAACGGTCGCTCCATGCCAATCAACGATACCGATTACTGGCTGCTCAACGGCGGCAGCCTGATTCCAGGCCTGCCCAACTTTCTGACCTTCTGCCTGGTACTGCTAATCGTCATAGAGCTATTCCTGCGCAAGGTTGTGGCTGGCCGCTGGCTCTACGCGGTAGGCAGTAGCGCCTCCGCGGCACGGCTGCTGGGCATCCCGGTCAAGCGCACGCAGTTCCTAGCCTACGTGGCGTCTTCCCTGCTGGCTTCCTGCGCCGGTCTGCTAACGGTTTCCTACATTCTCAACGCCGAATCCACCGCAGGTGCCAGCCTGATGCTCCAGGCCATCGCTGCGGTGGTGATCGGCGGCGCCAGCCTGGCCGGCGGCACCGGTTCAGCGGTGGGAGCCGTGCTCGGTGCCTTGATGATCACGGTGATCCAGAATGGGGTGAACCTGATCGGTATCAACAGCTTCTGGCAGGGTTCGGTGACCGGTACGGCGATTCTAATCGCGGTACTGATCGACCGCTTCAGCAAATCCCGCAACGCCTCTCGTCGATAGGAAGAACAACAATGAACTCGACCTCCCCTCGCTCCCGCTCAAGTCGATTGCCCCTTGCACTCGTCTGCGCCGCCATCCTGCTTGGCGGACCAGCCCGGGCAGCGGACAAGCCGACCGTGGCCTATCTCGCGCCGTCCCTGGACATTTCCTACTGGCAGTGGGTGGGCTACGGGGTCAAGCAGCAGGCGACCAGGCTCGGCATGGACTATGTGGAGTACACCTCGGAGAACTCGCCGGCCAAGCAGATGGACAACATCCGCACCGCCTTGACCCGCGGCGTCGACGCTGTGGTCATAGGCCCAGTTAGTTCGACCAGTACCCCGCCACTGCTGGCCTATCTCAAGTCACGAAACATACCGGTGGCCTTCGCCGGCATCGGCCCCCAAGCAGGCCAGCAGGATTACACCAGCGCCGTCACGGCAAACAACTACGACACGGGCAAGGCTCAAGGTCGCTTCGTCTGCCAATTGGCCAAGGAGCGCGGCAGCAACCAGGTGGGGATGCTGTCGCTGCCACAGGACAGAGAGAATGCCCAGAAGTACCTCAAGGGCGCGCGCGAAGCCTTTGCCAGCGATGGCTGCGACCTGGTGCAGGTCCTCGAAACCCGTGGCCTGACGGTGAACGAGGCTGTCACCCAGGCCAAGGACATGCTCACTGCCCATCCCGATATACGTGCCATCTACGGCATGTACGACGAGGCCGGCACCGGTGCCGCCAAGGTGCTGGCGACCCAGGGGCTGACCGGCAAGGTCGCCGTGGTGACGGCGGACGGCAGCCCTACCACCATCAAGTTGCTGCGCGAGGGCGCTCTACAGGGGATCTTCCTGCAGGAGGCGGTCGGCCAGGGTATCGACGGTACGGAGCAGGTCCACCGGGCACTTCAGGGACAGCCCACCACTCGCGACCTGGCGCTGGTGATGCCGCTGGTGACAAGCGAGACGCTGAAGGATCCGCAGGCGCTCAAGACGCTGGAACGCGTTTATCCACCGTCTGCCGGAGCCTATTGAGATCATCTCGCCGCTCATTATCGACGTCCGCTTCGACGAGGATTCGCCATGCAAGACCTGCCCATCATCGATGCCCATCACCATCTCTACGACTTGAAGCGTAATTACTATCCCTGGTTGCAGGACGGGGTAAAGCCGATCGTCTTCGGCGATTACACTGCGATCTGCCAGAGCTACCTGGTAGAGGATTTCCTGGCCGACGCCAGGCGGCAGAACCTGGTGAAATCAGTGCATCTGGACGTGGGCTACGATCCGCGCGACCCTGTAGGCGAGACCCGATGGCTGCAAGAAATGGCGGACAGCCACGGGTTCCCCCATGGCATCGTCGGCTACGCCGACTTGTCGCGGGGGGATGTCGCCGACATCCTCGACGCCCATCGCGAGCACCGTAATTTCCGAGGGATTCGCCAGTCACTGAACTATCACCCCGACCCGACCAAGACCTATCTCGACCGATCCGGCGTCTCCAACGAAACGGCCTGGCGCCGCGGCTTCGCGGAATTGGCCGGACGCAGCCTGTCATTCGACCTACAGATCTATTACCCGCAGATGGAAGACAGCTACCAGTTGGCCAAGGCCTTTCCCGATACCCAGATCATCCTCGACCATACCGGGATGCAGGTCGATGGACCCGCACACTTCCAGGCGTGGCGCTCGGCGATGAGCCGCCTGGCCCAGGCGCCCAACGTGGCCTGCAAGATTTCTGGACTGGGCATGGGTGACTGGCAGTGGACGTCTGAGAGCATTCGCCCTTACGTACTGGCCGCGATCGAGATCTTCGGCGTGGAGCGCTGCATGTTCGCCAGCAACTTCCCGGTGGACAAGCTCTTCAGCAGCTATGACGCCCTCATCGAGGCGTTCAAAGCCATTACCGCGGACTTCAGCTACGCCGAACGCCTTCGCCTGTTCCACGATAATGCCCAAGGCTTCTATCGACTTTGAGCCGTCAACTGGCAGGAGGCTATCCGCTAACCTCTCCATGCAGCCCCGCCAACCAGGAATCGAAGGCTGGACAGTTGGGCCTGGGACATACCGTTCAATCGTAGTTGGCCCCTCCGCGCCAACCAAGAGGTATATACCGCTTGCCGCCGGTCGCGATAACCGGCAGCCGAGTGTTTGGCGAAGGGCCACGGCCCAACTGTGCAGCCTGTGTCGCAGCGGGTAGGTAACTCGGCAAGGTTGCCGGTGGAAGTCGCCCCGCTGACCTCCGGGGCCAACCGCCTCAGCCCGTTCGCCAAGGTCTCCCGAGCCACGGACATAGGCCGAGGCGGCGGGCACCGCCCTGAACATCGTGGCAATCGAGACACCTCTGCCGGGGTCCTTCGAACAGTCCAGCTTCACAGGGCGTGCGACCCTGAGCTCAAAGAGGGGCCACCCAGGAACGGCCGCAGAGGCCTTGCCTGAGTCCGGCCGACCGCTACGCCATCCCGGGTCGATGCAACCGAGGCAGCTTTCGCAGGCCCCGGAGGGAGGCCAGTGACTCGTGGCGCCGGACGGGCGGGTCGGCGGTCAGGACCGCTGCCGAGTTGCCACTGGCAGCGGATAGAGATTCAGCCCAGTCGCAGGAAGGCGTCAGTAGCCACAGTCAACGGCAGCGCCTAGGCAGACCGCCGGATACCTGAGCTGACTTTGATGATCGAGACGGGCGCTCATGGAGACGGTATCTGTGCCACTTACAAGGAAAGCGGTGCCCGATGGCGGCGCCTGGGCGTTGAGAGCCCCGCACCCGCACGATGCCGTAGCGTAGCCGTCAAGGCACTGGACAGACTATCTTTCAGCGCCAAGCTAGACGGTTGCTCCAGCGAGTGGAATTGGTCGACAACCTCAAGGCCTTTGCTCATCTGCCAGCGTCAGACGCAGGCGTTACCCGCCGAGCAAGAGCCCCAGATTCATTCCGGGCTATCGTTGCATATGCTGATTACTGCCATTAGCAGTGGAATCGGCGTCTACTGGCGAAATCGGACGAGGTCTTCAGAGTTGCCGATCATCCCGCCACGCAAACCGCCTGGGCTCCATACCCCTCGAGCCGACGGCGTGCCGATCTGGGCGTTGATCCGCCACCGGAGCAGCGACGTCATCGGGTACGCCTGGAGTGGGACGGGTATAAGAAAGCACTTCCCTACTCGGAGAAAGCTGCTCGGGCTGCGCGGCCGCCATAGGTGACCGCGCAGTCAGGTCCTTACAACCAACCCTTGATCTGCTGGCAGACCGCCGTGGTGGAGATGCCGTAGCGATCATGGAGGGTCGGCAGCGCCCCGGCGTCGAGGAAGGCGTCGGGCAGCGCGATCTGGCGGAAGGTGGGGGTCACGCCGTTGCGCAGCAGAGTGGTCGCCACCGCCTCCCCCAGGCCACCGATCAGCGAGTGGTTCTCCGCCGCCACCACCAGGCGTCCCGGCTTGCGGGCTTCCGCCAGGAGGGTCGCTTCGTCCAGCGGCTTGATGGTGGGCACGTGCAGCACCGAGACGTCCACCCCATCCGCGGCTAGGGCCTCGGCGGCCTCCAGGGCGCGCATGGTCATCAGGCCGGTGGAGACCACCAGCACGTCACGACCGGGGCGCACCACCTGGGCCTTGCCGAGCTGGAAGCGGTAGTCGTAGCGATCCAGCACCAGGGGCACGTTGCCGCGCAGGAGGCGCATGTAGACCGGCCCCTGGTGGGCGGCGATGGCCGGCACCGCCTGCTCGATCTCCAGGGCGTCGCAGGGGTCGATGACCATGAGGTTGGGCATGGCGCGAAAGATCGCCAGGTCGTCGGTGGCCTGGTGGCTGGGGCCGTAGCCGGTGGTCAGTCCCGGCAGGCCGCAGACGATCTTGACGTTGAGGTTCTCCTCGGCGATAGCCATGCAGATGAAGTCGTAGGCGCGCCGCGAGGCGAACACCGCATAGGTGGTGGCGAAGGGTACGCAGCCTTCGCGGGCCATGCCGGCGGCGGCGCCCATCAGCAGTTGCTCGGCCATGCCCATCTGGTAGAAGCGCTCGGGGTGCGCCTTGGCGAAGACGTGCAGGTCGGTGTACTTGGCGAGATCAGCGGTGAGGCCGACGATGTCCTGGCGCTGTTCGGCCAGGGCCGCCAGGGCGTGGCCGAACGGGGCCGGCCGGGTCGGCTGGCCCTCGGCGGCGATGCTGGCGATCATCGCCGAGGTGGTCAGGCGTGGTTTGGTCGCGGTGCTGGTAGTCATCAGAAGTCCCTCCCGGCATCCAGGGCGTCGAGGGCCAGGGCCCATTCGTGCGCCTCGACGCGGATGAAGTGAGTCTTATCGCGGGTTTCCAGGAAGGGCACGCCCTTGCCCATGCGGGTATCGCAGAGAATGATCCGGGGCTGCCGGCCAGGGTGCTGGCGGGCGCGGTCGAAGGCCGCGACCAGCGCCTCCCGGTCGTTGCCGTCGACGCGCTGGACGAACCAGCCGAAGGCCTGCCAGCGTTCGGCCAGGGGCTCGAAGGCCAGGATCTCGCGACAATGGCCGTCGGCCTGCTGGTTGTTCACGTCCACCAGGGCGATGAGATTGTCCAGCTGCCAGTGGGAGGCCGACATGGCCGCCTCCCAGGTGGCGCCTTCGTTGAGTTCGCCATCGGACAACAGGTTGTAGACGAAGGCGCCGGACTGCTTGCGCTTGAGGCCGAGACAGGCACCCACGGCGATGCCCAGGCCCTGGCCGAGGGAGCCGCCGGTGATCTCCATGCCCGGGGTGTAGGCGGCCATGCCCGACATGGGCAGACGGCTGTCGTCGCAGCCATAGGTCTCCAGCTCTTCCTGCGGCACGATCCCGGCCTCGATCAGCGCGGCGTAGAGGGCGATGGCGTAGTGACCGATGGACAGGTAGAAGCGATCGCGCCCTTCCCACTCGGGGTCCTGTGGCTGGTAGCTCAGGGCGTGGAAGTAGGCGACGGCCAGGACGTCGGCGACGCCCAGGGCCTGGCCGACATAACCCTGGCCCTGGATCTGGCCCATGCGCAGGGCATGGCGGCGGATGTTATGGGCGCGCTCGGCCAGCGAGAGCGGTACGAGCTGTGGCGAAGAAGCGGTCATGATCTGTACCTCGATTAGCGATTGACCAGGGCGGCGGGAATACGCAGGACCAGCGTGGCGCCGATCACCAGCACCCCGGTGATGAGGAACATGCCGATGGCGCTGGAGCCGGTGCTGGTGGTGATCCAGCCGATCAGGTAGGGCGAGCAGAAGCCGGCCAGGTTGGCGAAGCTGTTCACCGCGGCGATGCCGGCGGCGGCGGTGACCCCGCCCAGCAGCGTGGTGGGCAGCATCCAGAACAGCGAGGACGCGGAGAGGATGCCGGCCGCGGCCAGGCACAGGCTGAGGATCGACAGGGTGACGTTGTGGCCGAAGACCGCGGCGAGGCTGAGGCCGCAGGCGCCCAGCAGCATGGGAATCACCAGGTGCCAGCGGCGCTCGCGGTGCCGGTCGCCGCTGCGCCCGGCCAGCAGCATGGCGACGATGGCGCACATGTAGGGCAGGCTGGTGAGCAGGCCGATGTGCAGCGGATCGGCGACCCCCGAATTGCGCACCAGGGTCGGCAGCCAGAAGGTGATGGCGTACTGGCCCATGACCACGCAGAAGTAGATGGCGGCCAGCAGCCACAGCCGGCGATCACGGATGAAGTCGCGCACGCTGGCGTGCTCGGTCTTGTGCTGGTTGTCCTCGGCCAGTTCCTTCTGGATCAGCGCCTTTTCCTCGTCGTCCAGCCAGGTCGCCTGGTGCACGCCGTCCTTGAGGTAGCCGAGCACCATCAGCCCCACCAGCACCGTGGGGATGGCTTCGATGACGAACATCCACTGCCAGCCGGCCCAGCCGTGGACGCCGGCGAACTGATTCATGATCCAGCCCGACAGCGGCCCGCCGATCATGCCCGACAGGGGAATGGCGACGAACCAGAGCACCGTCATGCGGGCGCGGCGGTAGGTGGGAAACCAGTAGGTGAGATAGAGCAGCAGACCGGGCGCCAGGCCGGCCTCGGCCACGCCGAGCAGGAAGCGCAGCAGATAGAACTGCCAGGCCGTCTCGACGAAGGCGAACAGCCCCGACAGGATGCCCCAGGTGATCATGATGCGGGCGATCCAGCGGCGGGCGCCGACCTTGTGCAGGATGATGTTGCTGGGTACCTCGCAGAGAAAATAGCCGATGAAGAACATGCCGGCGCCTAGGCCGTAGACGGCTTCGCTCAGGGCCAGGTCGTTCATCATCTGCAGCTTGGCGAAGCCGACGTTGACCCGGTCCAGATAGGCGCAGAAGTAGCACAGCATCAGGAAGGGCATGAGCCGCCAGGCGGTCTTGCGATAGGCATTGGCGCGCGCCGAGGTGGCCGCTGCCAGGGTGAGCGTAGTCATGGTCTGATCTCTTGTTGTTATGGGCGCCGCAGCCGCGGGCGCCCTTGTCGATGCAGAGCGTTGAGAACGAGGGGCGATCAGTGGATCAGCATGCCGCCGTTGACGTCCAGGGTGACGCCGGTCAGGTAGCCGGAGAGATCGCTGGCCAGGAACAGCGCGGCATTGGCCACGTCCTTGGGCTCGCCGAGGCGACCCAGCGGGATGCCGTCGATGATCGACTGGCGGCGCTCGTCGTGCATCAGTCCGCCGGTGATATCGGTCTGTATCAGGCCTGGGGTCAGGGCATTCACGCGGATGCCGTCCGGCCCGAATTCCCGCGCCATGGCTTTGGTCAGGCCCAGCACCCCGGCCTTGGCGGCGCTGTAGTGCGGACCGCCGAAGATGCCCCCGCCACGCTGGGCGGACACCGAGGACAGGCAGACGATGCTGCCACCGCCCTGCGCGCGCATGGCCGGGATCACCGCCTGGGACATCAGCAGGGTGCCGCGCAGGTTGACGTCGAGGATGCGGTCGTAGTCGGCGCGGCCGATCTCCAGCGTCTTTACCGGCTGGGTGATGCCGGCATTGTTGACCAGCACATCGAGGCGACCGTACTGGGCGAGCGCCTGGTCGACCGCGGCCCTGACCTGGGCCTCGTCGGCCACATTGGCCGCCAGGCCCAGGTGGCCTTCGCCGAGGCTGGCAGCGGCATCGCGGGCGGCACTGGCGTCGAGATCGAGGATGATGACCCGCGCGCCCTGGGCGGCGAAGGCCTGGGCGGTGGCGCGGCCGATACCGCGGGCCGAGGCGGCCCCGGTGACGAGGGCGATCTTGTCTTGCAGCAGCAGGGAGTGCAGGGGCATGACGCTATCCTTCTTGTTGTTGTGGAGGGCTGTCGCTGAGGGCCAGAGTGCCCCTGCCCCAGGCACCCAGCAACGCAGCCGGCGTCAGACCGTACTGAATAAAATTCATGCCTGCGGCTTGGCAACCTGGCCAGGTCTATCGACAATCAGTCTTGAACTGGCCACAGGAGCCGCGCCCCATGGATTCCGGCAAGACGCTTTCTCTGCCACCGCTGAAAGCCCTTCAAGCCTTCGAACAGACCGCGCGCTTCGCCAACGTCGCCCGCGCCGCCGAGCAACTGGCGCTGACGCCCTCGGCGGTCAGCCATCAGTTGGCCAAGCTGGAGGCCCTGGTGGGGCGTGCCCTCTTCGTCCGTGGTGCGCGCGGCATGACCCTGACGCCCGCCGGGGAGCAATACCTGGAAGAGGTCAGCGAGGTACTGCATCGGCTGGCCATGGCCACCGATCGGGCGGCGAGCGATGCCGGCCTGGAATGCCTGCGCCTGCACTCGGCGCCGAGCTTCGGCCTGCTCTGGCTGATGCCGCGGCTGGAGCTATTCCGCCAGAGTCATCCCGACCTGCAGATCAATCTCTCCTGCTCCTACGAATCCCTGCACTTCAGCCGCGACAAGGTCGACCTCGACATCCGCCACGGCCTGCCCAGCTGGCCGAACCTGGAGATCCGCACCCTGCAGCGCGAACGCCTGGCGGTACTGGCCGCGCCGCAATTGCTGGAGAAACGCCCGGTTCACTCGCCGGCGGATCTACTGCACAGTGAACTGATCCTGTCCGAGGCCACCCTGATGAAGTGGCCCAACTGGTTCGCCCAGCAGGGCCTGGCGCTGCCGGAACGGCCCTATACCCTGAGTTTCGATCGCTCCTACATGACCCTGGAAGCCGCCCGCCATGGCCTGGGCTTCGCCCTGGAGAGCACGGTGCTGGCGGCGGACTATCTGGCCCGCGGCGATCTGGTTCGGGTCCTGCCTCAGGATGACGATCTGCCGGTGGCCGCGCACCACCTGGTGTTTCCCCGGGCGCACTCGCGCTACGCCCGGGTGCGCCGCTTTCTCGACTGGCTGCAACAGGAGCTGGGGCAGCCCTTCGAGTACTAGCCCCCTCGCGCGCGCCAGCCCCGCAGTCATCCACCGGCAAAGCCTTGGACCTAAAATGGGAAAGAATCTTTCTATGCGTTGCGCCCCGTTACCCGGCGCGGCCCTTCGCCCAACGGCGATAGTCGGCGGGATTCATTCCGGTAACCTGGGCAAAGGCGCGGCGGAAAGAAGTGTCTTCGTTATAACCACAGTTGAGAGCCACTTGCTTGATACTGGCTCCTGGGGCCTGTAACAGCACACAGGCCGTTTCTATCCTGACCCGGGTGATCAACTCCTTGGGTGACTCGTTCGTCAACTGCTTGAGCCGTCTATGCAAGGTACGCTCGCTGACGTGCAAGGCCCTGGCCAGTTCGAGGGCGGTCAGTCCAGCAAGACTGTGTCGAATGAGCTGCTCTGCTTCGAGCAGGAATGGATCACTACCATTTATGAAGCCCCGGGGCGCATAGATGGACTGGGGCAAGGGAAGGCTGTCCGCCACTGAGATATCCGCGGCCAATCTAGCTATCTCCGCACCAGCGAAATTCCTGATCAGGTGCAACGCCAAGTCGATCCAGGATAGTGGCCCTCCTGTCGTTATGACTCGGTCCTGCGACTCCATGGCGGATCCCCAAACCGGAAGAGCTTTGGGAAATCGCCGTTTGAATACGTGATGGAGCCACCAGGTGGTGGTGCATCGGCGCCGGTCTAGAAGGCCGGCCTCCCCGAGCACGAACGTACCCGCGCAGGCCCCGCCAACCCAAGCTCCCTGCTGGTGACAGGCGCCAATCCATCGCGAGGCCTGCGTGACCGACTCGGTCAATGGAGGCGCTCGATCGGCAGCCAACGCAATGCCAGTAACCAGTACCGCGTCGCACATCCCGGCGTCGAGGAATGAAGCATCGACCGAGATCAATCGACCCTGGGGATCATGCAGCGGCTTGCCATCCGCACTGACAATGACGGTTTCAAAATCCGCCCGATGAGCGCTCTCGATCCCCTCCGGTAACTCCGTGGGCGGCGACCGCAGCGCCTGATTGGTCATCCAGAACAGATCTGACAAGCCGGCGATGGCGGACAAGAGGCTGCCTTCGAGGGCAACGATAGCGATACGCACGGTTGCGGTCCTGTTGCCAAGGAGATGGCGAATTTTGCATGAACTATGGCCGTTTTGGCATCTCACGCTATTTCCGGCCCCTACCTAGACTAGCCCCACACTCTGTCTGGGTAGCCACACATGAAACCGTCATTCGCCCCCTCGCGCCATGTCAGAACACCACGCGCTGCCTGGGCCTGGCTGATACGGATAGGCGCGTTACTTGGCGCCTCTACCGGATTAGCCGGGCTGCCCGCCATGGCTGCTGCACCAGCCCATAGGATTGCGAACATCGTCCTGGTGCATGGCGCCTTCGTCGATGGGTCGAGCTGGTCTCCCGTGCTGGAGCAACTGACAGCGATGGGCTATCACGTCACCGCCGTCCAGAATCCGCTTAGCTCATTGAAGGATGACGTCTCGGCCACTGAACGCGTGCTGCGACGACAAAATGGGGATGTACTGCTAGTGGGTCACTCCTGGGCGGGAACGGTGATCAGCCAGGCGGGTAACGCTCCCAACGTCAAAGGCCTCGTCTATGTATCCGCGCTGGCGCCCGATAGCGGCGAATCGACCGCGGATCTCCTGAGCAAGCTCGGTGCGTCTGCAATGCACCTCGTTCCCGACCAGGATGGTCTGCTCTGGCTGGACAGTTCGACCCTTTTTCATTCCGTGATGGCGGCCGACCTGCCGGCCACTGCAGCCCGCTCGTTGGCTGCTCGGCAGCAACCCATAGCGGCGAGCAGCTTTGGTACCCCTATCGAGCACGCAGCCTGGCGGGATAAGCCGAGTTGGTACCTGCAAACGCTCGACGACCAGGCGCTAGCGCCGTCCGTACAGCGGGCCATCGCCCAACGTCTGGGGGCCACCCTTTATTCGGTCCATTCCAGCCATCTATCGCTGCTATCTCAACCCACCGCGGTTGTTCGCCTGATCGATGAAGCCGCCAGGGAAGCGACAGATATGAAAAATCGCCGCCCCGCGCGAACCATGCCAACGCCCCACTCCTGAGGATATCAACATGAAACTGCTCCACATTGACTCCAGCATCATGGGCAATGCCTCTGTTAGCCGTGAACTCAGCGCGGCCGTAGTGGCTGCCATCAAGGCTGATCGACCTGATATTCAAGTGACGTACCGCGATCTGATCGCGGAAGAGGTAAGTCATCTGAGCGGCCCTATTGCCGCAGGTTTTCGCCAACCGCAGCAGGCCGATCTCGCGCCGGATATCCTGGCAGAACAGCAACTATCCGAAACGTTGGTGACGGAGTTTCTGGCGAGCGACATCCTCGTCATCGGTGCTCCCATGTACAACTTCAGCGTACCCACGCAGCTTAAATCCTGGCTGGATCGGATAGCGCAGGTCAACCGGACCTTCAAATACACCGACAAAGGTCCGATTGGACTCACTCAGGACAAGCACATCATCGTGGTCTCTGCACGCGGAGGCTTCTACGCCGACGGCACTTTCCAGGACATGGATTTCCAGGAGCGTTACCTTCGCGCATTTTTCGCCTTTCTAGGCGTTGCAGACGTCGAGTTTGTCCGTGCTGAAGGGGTATCGAAAGGAGACCAGGTACGTCGTGCCGGGATCGAGTCCGCTCTCTCTTCAATCCGAAACATCGTGACGAATCCGCCTGCCAAGTGAACGTAGCTTCCCCCGTGAGGAGTCAACAATGCTCTACGCCATCACCTTGACCTATATCGAATCTTCGGATGCCATCAATGCCGTTCTGGATACACATAAGAATTGGCTGGCTCATCACCTGAGCACCGAGCGGATACTCTGCGCCGGCCCTCTCGCGCACGGAGGTGGAGGTTTCATCCTCGCTCACGCAGCCACACTGTCTGAGATCGAGGAGATGCTTGCGGATGACCCCTTTGTCGCTGAGGGGCTGGTCAGGACCGACATCCTCGCGATCCAACCCGCTCTGCGTGCCACCAATTTTCCAGGTGACTGGGCAGAGGGCGCGAAGCCGATAGCACCCGGCCAGGGGTAGATCCGTACCCTGCTCTGCGGAAGATCACAAAGCAGCTCAGGGGGCGGTGTCCCGGCTCGGTCATGCTATGCGCCGCTTTCTCGACGGGCTGCGACAGGAGCTGGGCCGGCCTTTCGAGTATTAGCCTGCCTGCAGCCGCTCCCGGAGCAAGGCGACGAAGGCCTGAGCCGCCGGGGTCAGGCTGCGGCCGCTGGGTGTCAGGATGCCCAGCGGTCGGGCCAGGCTCTCGCCGCGGACCGGCAGGGCCACCACCGGGGCCTCGCCACCCGCCGATTCCGGCAGCAGGGCCAGGCCCTGGCCGGCCGCCACCAGGGCCAGCAGGGTGCTCATGTAGTTGGCCTCCAGCGCCGCCACCAGGCGCAGGCCGGCAGCGGCGAAGGCGAAGTCCAGGCATTCGCGCACGCTGCTGTCGCGGCCGGTGAGCAGCAGGGGCACGGCGTCGAGTTCGCCCAGGGTGATCTCGCTGCGGCCCGCCCAGGAGTGGTCGCGGGGGACGAACAGCTGTAGGTGATCGACATACAGCGGCTGGAAGTCCAGGCCCACGGCCCGTGGCCGGACGCCGATGCCCAGATCCACCTGACCTTCGCGCACCAGCGCCTCGACCCGCCCGGCCACCACGTCCTGCAGGCGGATCTCGATGGCCGGATGCCGGGCCTGGAAGGTCTTCAGCAATTCGGGAAAGGGGCCCATGAAGAAGGACGGCAAGGCCGCCAGGGTAATCCGTCCCCGGCGCAGGCCGGCCAGGTCCCGGGCGTGCGTCTGGACATCGCCCAGGTCCACCAGGATGCGCTCCAGGGGTCCGCGCAGTTCTTCCCCGGCGGTGGTCAGCTGGACCCGCCGCGGGGTGCGTTCGAGCAGTTGCACCTCCAGCCAGGCTTCGAGTTGCTGGATCTGTACGGTGAGCGCCGGAGGGGACAGGTGCAACTCCTCGGCCGCGCGGGCGAAGGAGCCCTGGCGGGCCACGGCGAGAAAGGCCTGCACGTGCTGGAGCAGATTCTTCATTTCGTTTTTCTGAACGCCGCTTCGGAAGATTCCAATTTACAGGACGTCGGGCGTCTTCGAATACTGGACCTACAACAACAAAACCTCCCGTGCGCCCGCCTGCCGCGCCACGGTCCAAGGAGTCCGCCATGCTCGCCCTGCTCGGTGTCGTCACCATTCTCGCGTTGCTCGTCGCGGTCATGAGCAAACGTGTCTCGCCCCTGGTCGCCCTCATCGTCATCCCCATCGCCGCCGCGCTGATCGGTGGCTTCGGCCTGGGCACCAGCGCCTTCATCATCGCCGGCATCAAGGGCGTCGCCCCGGTGATCGGCATGTTCGTCTTCGCCATCCTGTTCTTCGGCATCATGACCGACGCCGGGATGCTCGACCCCATCATCGACCGCATCCTGCGCACCGTCGGCACCCGGCCGACGCGCATCGTCTGCGGCAGCGCCCTGCTCGCCCTGCTGGTGCACCTGGACGGCTCCGGCGCGGTGACCTTCCTGGTGACCATCCCCGCCATGCTGCCGCTCTATACCCGCCTGGGGCTGGATCGGCGCATCCTCGCCTGCGTGGCCGCCATGGCCGCCGGGGTCAACTTCCTGCCCTGGACCGGCCCGGTGCTGCGCTCCTCCGCCGCCCTGCACGTACCGGTGGCCGACCTCTTCCAACCACTGATCCCGGTGCAACTGGTGGGCCTGGCCTTCGTCTTCGCCAGCGCCTGGTGGCTCGGTCGGCGCGAGGAGAAGCGCCTGACCCTGGCCGGCCAGGCACCCTGGCTGGCCGGCGGTGGCACCGGTGCCGCGCCGGAGCGGGTGCTCAGCGAGGCCGAGCGCGCCCTGCGTCGCCCCGGGCGGTTCTGGATCAACCTGCTGCTGACCCTGGTGGTGATGGGGGTAATGATCGCCGGCTGGGTCGATCCGGTGGTGATGTTCATGCTCGGTACCGTCGCCGCGCTGTGCCTGAACTATCCCTCGGTGGACGCCCAGAAGGCACGCATCGACGCCCACGCCAAGACCGCCCTGACCATGGCCAGCATCCTGTTCGCCGCGGGCGTCTTCACCGGCATCATGCAGGGCAGCGGCATGCTCAAGGCCATGGCCCAGGTGGCGGTGGCAGGCATCCCGGCCGGGCATGGCCAGTTGATCCCGGCGGTGGTGGGCTTTTTGTCCATGCCGCTGAGCCTGCTGTTCGACCCGGATTCCTTCTACTTCGGCGTCATGCCGGTGATCGCCGAGGTCGGCCGCAACCTGGGGGTCGACCCGGTGCAGGTGGCCCAGGCCTCGCTGCTCGGGGTGCATACCACCGGTTTCCCGGTCAGCCCCCTGACCCCGGCGACCTTCCTGCTGGTGGGCCTGTGCAAGCTGGACCTGGCCGATCACCAGCGCTTCACCATCCCCTTCCTGTTCGCGGCCTCGGTGCTGATGACCCTGACCGCCCTGCTCCTGGGAGTCTTCTAGATGAGCCGTCTGCTTCGCATCGGCTGCGGCGCCGGCTATTCCGGCGATCGCATCGAACCCGCCGTGGAGCTGGCCGAGCATGGCCGCCTCGACTACCTGGTCTTCGAATGCCTGGCCGAACGCACCATCGCCCTGGCGCAACAGGCGCGACTGGCCGATCCCGAGGCCGGTTTCGATCCGCTGCTGGAAGCCCGGATGCGTCGCATCCTGCCGCTGCTACGCCAGGCCGGGCGAGCGCGCCTGCGGGTGATCACCAACATGGGCGCCGCCCATCCCTCCGCCGCGGCGCGCAAGGTCGCGGCCCTGGCGCGGGAGCTGGGCGTCACCGGGCTGAAGATCGCTGCCGTGGCCGGCGACGACGTGCTGGCCCAGTTGCCGGCCGACGCCCTGCTGGACAGCGGCCAGACCCTGGCCGAACTGGGTGACCGGGTGATCTCGGCCAACGCCTACCTGGGCGTGGAAGGCATCGTCCAGGCCCTGGCGGCGGACGCCGACGTCATCGTCACCGGCCGGGTGGCCGATCCTTCGCTGTTCCTCGCGCCGCTGGTGCATGAATTCGGCTGGGCGGCGGATGATTGGGAACGTCGCGGGCGCGGCACCCTGGTCGGCCATCTGCTGGAATGCGCCGGTCAGGTCACCGGCGGCTACTTCGCCGACCCCGGCTACAAGGACGTACCCGACCTCGCCCGCCTGGGCTTTCCCCTGGCCGAGGTGGATGCCGAGGGCCACGCGACCCTCACCAAGGTCGCGGGCTCCGGCGGCTGCGTGACCCCGGCGACCTGCACCGAACAACTGCTCTATGAGGTACACGACCCGGCGGCCTATCTGACGCCGGACGTGACCGCGGACTTTTCCGGCGTCGCCCTGCAGCAGTCGGCGCCCGACCGGGTCGCGGTCAGCGGTGCGCGAGGCAAGGCGCGCCCCGAGCAGCTCAAGGTCTCGGTGGGTTATCGCGACGGCTGGCATGGCGAAGGCCAGCTTTCCTATGCCGGGCCGGGTGCCCTGGCCCGCGCCCGCCTGGCCGCTCAAGTGGTGCGCGAACGTCTGCAACTCTGCGGCGTACCGGTCGAGGAGCTGCGCTGCGAACTGATCGGCTGCGACGCCCTGCACGGCGCGACCCTGGCCGCGCGCGCCAGCGGCGAACCCTGGGAGGTCCGCTTGCGAGTGGTCGGGCGCTGCGCCAGCCGGGCTGCGGCGGTGCAGATCGGCAACGAGGTGGAAACCCTCTATACCAATGGCCCGGCCGGCGGTGGTGGCGCCACCAAGGCGGTCCGCGAGGTGATCGCCGTGGCGTCGCTGCTGTGGCCGCGGGCGGCCGTCACCCCTACCCTGGAGCTGGAGACGCTGCCATGAAACTGCGCGAGATCGCCCACGTCCGTACCGGCGACAAGGGGGACATTTCGAACATGGCGGTGATCGCCTATCGCCGTGAAGATTTCGACCGCCTGCGCCAGGCGCTCACCGCGGAACGGGTCGCCGCCTGGTTCCCCGACAACCGACCCGCCGACGCTGCGCCCGTGCGCCGCTACGAACTGCCCGCCCTGGGTGCGCTGAACTTCGTGCTGCCGGGCGCCCTGCGCGGCGGCGTCACCCGTTCGCTGGCGCTGGATGCTCACGGCAAAGGCCTGGGCGCGGCGCTGCTGGACATGGAGCTGGAAGACTGAGCGTTCAGCCGGGAAAGCTGATGCACTCGTCGGACAGGTCGTTGATGAACACGCTGTCCTTGTCGAGCGGGACGTGCGCACCCTTGCGCCGCAATTCGTTGATAGCGTGCAACAGGACCAGATTGATCCGCTCGACCCGCAGCTCATCCGAGCGCATAAAGCGCGATACCCGCGCGTTATGCTCGGGATCGATGAGGATGATCAGCAGACCGTCCGCCTGACGCTCCAGCCGATGGCGCAGGGGCGGATCCAGCTGGGCCAGGCGCTCATGCAATTTGTCCATGCCATGCCCCTCTGAGACAGAACACCTCGATTTCAGGCTAGCCGGCTCGCTCGAGAACGCAAGACCGCTCCCGGGCGTTGCGCTCGCGTACGGACCATGACGGACTCCTGGTCGGGCGCGAGAGGGCGGTACGGGGTACTGTCACGAAGCTGCCATCAGCCTCCGGCACGCTGGATCTCTTGACCGCTCACGCCGTGGCAGAGGCCGCCGATGGATTCCCGCCCAGTCGTCCACCTGTTCAGCGCCCTCGCTCCCTCGACCAAAACCCTGGGTCCGAGCGCCGAAGCCGTTCGCGCTCTAGCGGCCCGGGGACGTGGCCAGCGCATCGCGCGCACCACCCGGCAGCTCTTGGCGCTCGGTCACCGCCGCATCATGCTGGTGTCGGGGCCGGAACGAGATGCCCTACTGACGAATGCCGACCTGTACGGGCACTGCCAGGTGATGCTGGCGGAGGGACTGCCGCTGTTACCGCGCCTGGAGCTCGAGGCAGCAATCGAGCCGGTGTGGCCGGAGCTGGCGACCCTGCTGGACGAGGTGGCGCCAACCGCGCTGCTGTGCAGCCGCGACACCCTCGTCGCTGGCCTCGAAGCCGCCGTGCGACGCCATGCAGGGCTCGCCGGACTGGTCATCGTGGGGCCCGGAAGCGGTGCGGCAGGATTGGTAACCTCGCGACATTGATACCGGAGCCGGCTCAGCCATCCGTTAGAGCCTGTTCAAAGTCTGGCGAGCTAGCGACAAGCGAGGCCCAGGCCGCCCCGCGAAAACGGCTGAGGAAGCGGACCGGGCTCGCGAACGAGTTTACAAAGGGTAGATGAGCAGTGCGCCGGAGCCGCCCAGGCCGGGCTGGCGAGCCAGGCCGTTTTCAACGCCGTTTGGTCGACGCCCGGCAGACGTTAAGCAGGCTCTTGGTCCCCGGGCTGTCGATGCGGCATGACGATGCCATGCAGCTTGAGGCGCCGATAGAGGGTAGCCCGGGAGATACCGAGCGCCCGGGCGGTCGGAATGGCCTTCCACCGGTGCCGCACCAGGGCCGCCAGGATCAGCCGTCGCTCGGGGCTGTCGACCGCGGGTAGCGGCTCGATGGCCGGCGCGCCGCCGGGCCGCAGACTGGCCGGCAGGTGGTCGAGGCTGATGAGGGCGCCGTCGCACAGGGCACAGGCATAGCGCAGCACGTTGCGCAACTCGCGCACGTTGCCCGGCCAGTCGTGAGCCAGGATGGCCTCCTGCACCTGGGGCGCCAGGTCCGGCGCGGGGCGGTCACCGCACTCCTCCGCCAACAACCGCCGCGCCAGCGCCAGGCGGTCGGCACGCTCGCGCAATGGTGGCAGCTGGAAGACGGCGCCATTGAGGCGATAGAGCAGGTCTTCGCGAAACAACCCGGCGGCGACTCTTTCCGCCAGATCCCGGTGGGTGGCGCAGACCAGCCGTACGTCCACCCGCCGCGGCTGGGCACTACCCACCGGCAGCACCTCACCCTCGGCCAGCACCCGCAGCAGGCGGGTCTGCAACACCAGGGGCATGTCACCGATCTCATCGAGGAACAGGGTGCCGCCATCGGCCACCACGATCAGGCCCACGTGACCCTGGCGCTGGGCACCGGTAAAGGCGCCGGGAGCATGACCGAACAACTCGCTCTCGATCAGGCTTTCCGGCAGCGCCGCGCAATTGAGGGCGACGAAGGGTTTTGCTGAACGATCACCCCCCTGGTGCAGGGCGCGGGCGAAGACCTCCTTGCCGGTGCCGGTCTCGCCGGTGACCAGGATCGGCAGGCCGTGGCGATGGAGACGCTGGGCAGTCGCCAGGGCCAGGGTGACCCTTGGCTCCTGCTCGGGCTCGATGTCGACCTGGGCCCGGACCAGGGGGATGACCGTCCCCACCCGCCGCCGCGGTGCCCGTACCCGGGCGTGGAGGTGCGCCTCGCCCAGGCGCAGGGGTTCAGGATCGTCTTCCCGCAGTCGCGTCACCGCATCGCGACCGAACAATTCCTCGAGCCGTTGCGGCAGGTAGCCGAGTTGTTCGAGGCAAAGTTGCCGCGCCGGGCGATTGAAGCCGGTCAGGCGACCGCTGGCGTCCCAGGCCAGCAGCCATTCCGGTTGGGTCTCCAGGTAGCTGGCCTGGGCATGGCCGCAGAGCACCCAGTCACCCTGGGCGCTGTGCATGAAATAGGCGTTCTCGATGCGCTGGGCACTGTCGCGGGTGAATTGCTGGATCAGCAGCTGGCTGCGGCGGTCGTCCGGCGAGCGCGGCGCCGAGACGTCCAGCACCCCGAGCAATTCGCCATTCGGCGCGAACACCGGCGCGGCGGTACAGGTGAGGCCGGTGAAGGCGGCGCGGAAGTGGTCGGCCTTGTGCACCGTGACCGGCGCCCGGTCGGTCAGCACCGCGGCCACCCCGCAGGTGCCCTCCTCCTGCTCGGACCAGCAGGTGCCCAGGTAGAGCCCGGCGCGGCGGCATTCTTCGCCGAGGCGATCACTCACCCGGTAGTCCAGGGTCTGGCCCTGGGCATCGGCCAGCAGCACGCAATAATCAGCCGCCGCGATCCGCGCATGCAGGGCGCCCAGCTCGCCATCGGCGACGCGCAGGAAGTCTTCCGCCGCCTGCTGATGCTGGCGCAGTTCGTAGCGCGAGAGGATGCGCGGGCCCTGCAGGCAGCCCGGATCGAGGTGGTGCTGCTCGAAGGAGCGGCGCCAGGATTCGAGGATGCGGCCGGGCGGGCCGGGGTTGCGCAGCGGAGCGCGCAGGGCCTGGTCGATGGCACGGGCGTGGTGGTGCGCCTGGGCAGACAGCATGGGGTGTCTCTCCCTGAATTCCGGTCATGGCATGGAAGGCCGGTCATTGTTCTGCCCCTCATTTAGCGCCCCCTGGCCCCGGCCTTCAAGTCCGCCGCGCCATGAGACGAATCGTCTCAGCGTCTCGCGCCCCTACTCCGCTCCTGAGACGTACCGGCTCGGCAGGCACGCCGAGCGCCACTACCCATTGTCCCGGCAACCCGCGCCGTGCCTGGGATACAGAGCGATAGGAGCGACCTGGCACCGGCCTTGCTCGGGGCTTTGCGACGCTCCCATGACAACGACAAGAGGGCCAGCCCCATGAGCGCAACCTGGCAGATCGAACCGCTCCCGGCGACCGGTGGCCCCACCTCGTGGCTACAACCATGCCGGTGACCGTCGGCATCCTGCCCAACCCCGCCTCGGGGCGTGACCTGCGCCGCCTGACCGGCAACGCCGCCCTCACCTCCAGCACCGACAAGGCCGGAATGGTGATGCGCCTGCTGGCCGCCTTTGGCGCCACCGGCGTGGAGCGGGTGCTGCTGCCGCCGGACATGACCGGCATCGCCGCCGCCGTGCTCAAGGCCAGCGGCAGTCGCCAGGCCCGCGAACAGCGCTGGCCGGAGCTGACGTTTCTCGATCTGCCGCTGACCCAGACGGTGGACGACAGCCGTCGCGCGGCGCGGGCGCTGCTGGCCCAGGGCGCGGCGGTGATCGCCGTGCTCGGCGGTGACGGCACCCACAAGGCAGTGGCCGCCGAGGTGGGCGACCTGCCGCTGCTGACCCTGTCCACCGGCACCAACAATGCCTTTCCCGAATTGCGCGAGGCCACCAGTGCCGGGCTGGCTGGCGGCCTGGTAGCCAGCGGCAAGATCGACCCGGCGCTGGCGCTGCGGCGCAACAAGCGGCTGCGGGTGGAAGTGCCGGAGCGCGACATCCGCGACTGGGCGCTGGTGGACGTGGCGGTCTGTCGCCAGGCCTATCTCGGCGCCCGGGCAGTGACCCGGGTGGAGGACCTGGCCGAGGTCTTCACCACCTTCGCCGAACCCTGGGCCATCGGCCTCTCGGCACTGTGTGGCCTCTGGCACCCGGTAGGTCGCGACGCCGCCCATGGCGGCTGGGTCCGTCTGGACCCGAGCGCCCTGGCACAACTGACCGTCCCCCTCGCCCCCGGCGTGCTGGCCCAGGCCGGGATCGCCGCCAGCGGCCTGCTGCTGCCGGGCGAGCCACGCACCCTGTCGCTGGCGGCCGGCACCCTGGCGCTGGACGGCGAGCGGGAAATCGAATTCGGCCCCGAGGCGCGTCCGCAGGTGACGCTGGATCTCGACGGCCCCCTGAGCATCGACGTGGAGCGGGTGCTGGAGCTGGCAGCACAGCAGCGCCTGCTGGTCCGCCGCCTGCCTGCGTCGACCCTCGGCAATCCTGGAGAACAATAAGATGAGCGAGACCGTAAGCGTCGATCAACTGAGCCATGCCTACCGGGTGATGCGCACCATCCGCGCCTTCGAGGAGCGGCTGCACGTGGAATTCGCCACCGGCGAGATCCCCGGCTTCGTCCACCTCTATGCCGGCGAGGAGGCCTCGGCCGCCGGCGTCATGGCCCACCTGGGCCACGAGGACAGCATCGCCTCCACCCACCGCGGCCATGGCCACTGCATCGCCAAGGGCGTGGATGTCTACGGCATGATGGCCGAGATCTACGGCAAGAAGACCGGGGTCTGCCAGGGCAAGGGCGGCTCCATGCACATCGCCGACCTGGAAAAGGGCATGCTCGGTGCCAACGGCATCGTCGGCGCCGGGGCGCCCCTGGCCGCCGGCGCCGCCCTGGCGGCCAAGCTCAAGGGTAGCGACGCCGTGGCCGTGGCCTTCTTCGGTGACGGCGGCTCCAACGAGGGCGCGGTGTTCGAGGCCATGAACCTGGCGTCGGTGTGGAATCTGCCGTGCATCTTCGTCGCCGAGAACAACGGCTACGCCGAGGCCACCGCCTCGAACTGGTCGGTGGCCTGCGACCACATCGCCGATCGCGCCGCGGGCTTCGGCATGCCCGGGGTGACGGTGGACGGCTTCGACTTCTTCGCCGTCCATGAAGCCGCCGCGGCCGCCGTGGCCCGCGCCCGGGCCGGCGAAGGACCCTCGCTGATCGAGGTGAAGTTCACCCGCTACTTCGGCCACTTCGAAGGCGATGCCCAGACCTATCGCGACCCGAACGAGGTCAAGCAGGCCCGTGAGCAACGCGACTGCCTGCTGCAATTCCGCGAGCGGGTGACGCGCTCCGGCCAACTCCAGCCCGCCCTGCTCGACAGCATCGACCAGGAGGTGGAACAGCTCATCGAAGACGCCGTGCGCAAGGCCAAAGCCGATCCCAAGCCCGGCCCGGAAGACCTGCTCACCGACGTCTACGTCACCTACGCCTGATCGGAAAACAACGAGGAGCGCCACCATGGCCAGAAAGATCAGCTACCAGCAAGCCATCAACGAAGCCCTGGAGCAGGAGATGCGCCGCGATCCCACCGTCTTCCTCATGGGCGAAGACAACGCCGGCGGTGCCGGCGCGCCTGGCGAGCAGGACGCCTGGGGCGGCGTGCTGGGGGTCACCAAGGGCCTCTACCACAAGTTTCCCGGGCGGGTGCTGGACACGCCGCTGTCGGAGCTCGGCTACGTCGGCGCGGCGGTGGGCGCCGCCGCCCGCGGCACCCGCCCGGTGTGCGAACTGATGTTCGTCGACTTCGCCGGCTGCTGTCTGGACCAGATCCTCAACCAGGCGGCCAAATTCCGCTACATGTTCGGCGGCAAGGCGGTCACCCCGCTGGTGCTGCGGACCATGGTCGGCGCGGGTCTCCGCGCCGCCGCCCAGCATTCGCAGATGCTGACGTCCTGGTGGACCCATATACCCGGCCTCAAGGTGGTCTGCCCGGCCACCCCCTATGATGCCAAGGGCCTGCTGATCCAGGCCATCCGCGACAATGACCCGGTGATCTTCTGCGAGCACAAGCTGCTCTACGGGATGCAGGGCGAGGTGCCCGAGGAGTCCTACGCCATCCCCTTCGGCGAGGCCAGCTTCCTGCGTGAGGGCGACGACGTCAGCCTCATCACCTACGGCCGCATGGTGCACCTGGCCATGGAGGCCGCCAGCAACCTGGCGCGCCAGGGCGTCTCCTGCGAGGTGCTGGACCTGCGCACCACCAGCCCGCTGGATCGCGACAGCATCCTGGAAAGCGTGGAAAAGACCGGGCGCGCGGTGGTCATCGACGAGGCCAATCCGCGCTGCTCGGTGGCCACCGACATCGCCGCCCTGCTCGCCGAGCACGCCTTCGACGACCTGCGCGCCCCGGTACAGCTGGTCACGGCGCCGCACACCCCGGTGCCCTTCTCCGATGCCCTGGAAGACCTCTATATCCCCGACGCGGCCAAGATCGAGCGCGCCGTGCTGAAGATCACCCAAGGGAGGCAGGCCGCATGAGCCAGATCCATACCCTGACCATGCCAAAGTGGGGCCTGTCCATGAGCGAAGGTCGGGTCAACGCCTGGCTCAAGACCGAAGGCGACAGCATCACCAAGGGCGACGAGGTGCTCGATGTCGAGACCGACAAGATCAGCAGCAGCGTCGAGGCGCCCTTCTCCGGCATCCTGCGCCGCTGCCTGGCGCGCGAGGACGAGACGCTTGCGGTAGGCGCCCTGCTGGCCATCGTGGTGGAAGGCGAGGCCAGCGACGAAGAGATCGAGGCGGTGATCGCGCGCTTCCAGGAGGAGTTCGTGCCCGGTGGCGAAGACGCCGCCGATGCCGGTCCCCAGGCCCAGCGCATCGAACTCGACGGCCGGCCGCTGCGCTATCTGGAGCGCGGTGAAGGCGGCCTGCCGCTGGTGCTGATCCACGGCTTTTCCGGTGATCTGGACAACTGGCTGTTCAACCACGAGGCGCTGGCCACCGGGCGCCGGGTGATCGCCCTGGACCTGCCGGGTCACGGTCAGTCCGGCAAGACGCTCGCCACGGCAGATCTCGCCGAGCTGGGCGCCGCCGTGCTGGCTCTGCTCGACCATCTGGACATCCCCCGCGCCGTGCTGGTCGGCCACTCCATGGGTGGCGCCGTGGCCCTGCAACTGGCGCAGACGGCGCCGCAGCGGGTCGCCGGCCTGGTCCTGATCGGCAGCGCCGGGCTGGGCCAGGAGATCAACGGCGACTACCTGCAAGGCTTCGTCGCCGCCACCAGCCGCAACCAGCTCAAGGGACCGGTCAGCCTGCTGTTCAGTGATCCCGGCCTGGTCACCCGGCCACTGCTGGAGGACCTGCTCAAGTACAAGCGGCTGGAAGGGGTGGACCAGGCCCTGAAGCGACTGGCCGGCACGCTCTTCCCCGATGGCCAGCAGGCCCAGGTGCTGCGCCCGGTACTCAAGGGCGATCTGCCCGCCCTGGTGATCTGGGGCAAGGCCGACGCCATCATTCCGGTCCAGCATGCCGAAGGCCTGCCGGAAACCGTTCAGGTCGAGATCCTGGAAGGCCAGGGCCATATGGTGCAGATGGAGGCCGCGGAGCGGGTCAATGCCCTGATCCAGGCCTTCCTGCCCCGCTGCGAACGCTAGAGGAGCCTCACGATGAAAGCAGCCCGTTTCCACGCCGCCCGCGATATCCGGGTGGAAGACGTCCCAGCCCCCGGCGAGCCGGGCCCCACCCAGGTCCTGGTGAAAAACCAGTTCTGCGGCATCTGCGGTACCGACCTGCACGAGTACCTTGGCGGTCCCATCTTCATTCCCACCGCGCCGCACAGCTACACCGGCGGTAAGGTGCCGCAGATCCTCGGCCACGAGTATTCCGGCGTGGTGAAGGCCGTGGGCAGCCAGGTGACGTCGGTGAAACCCGGTGACCGGGTCTCCATCCAGCCCATGGTGTCGCCACGCGACGACTACTATGGCCGCCGCGGCCAGTACCAGCTCAGCGAACAGCTGGCGATCATCGGCCTGCCCCATCCCTGGGGCGGCATGGCCGAGTACTCCCTGGTGGAGGATTACAACGCCATCCCCATGCCGGACGATCTCAGTATCGAGCACGCGGCGCTGATCGAACCCACGGCGGTGACCGTCTACGCCACCCACCGGGGCGGCGTAAAGCCCGGCGACAGCGTGCTGGTGGCCGGCGCCGGACCCATCGGCCAGCTGCAGGTCATGGCCGCTCGCGCGGCGGGTGCCACACGGATCTTCCTGGTGGACCTCAACGACAACCGCCTGGAGATGGCCCACCGCCTGGTGGAGGGGCTCGTCACTTTGAATCCCGGCAGCACCGATGTGCTGCGCGAGGTGCGTGCCCGCACCGCCGGGGGTGTTGGGGTGGATGTGGCCTTCGAATGCGTGGGCGCCGAGGCGCCACTGGGGCTGTGCCTGGAGGCGGTCCGCCGCCAGGGCGTGGTGGTCCAGGTGGGGATGCAGGGCAAACCGCCGGCGCTGGATGGCTTCACCCTGACCTACAAGGACGTCGACCTGCGCGGCTCCTGGTGCTACTCGACGCTGATGTGGCCCCAGGTGGCGGCCCTGATCGCCAGCGGCCAACTGCCGGCGGAAAAGATCGTGACCCGCCACATCGCGCTGGACGACGTGGTGGAACAGGGCTTCGAAGCCTTGCTCGACAAGGCCGGGACCCAGTTGAAGATCCTGTCGAACTCTAGCCCCTCCCCACGTGGCCGGCGGGGGGCCGCCGCGTGGGACTGTTCCGCCCTATTGGAAACTCGTCGCGGCGAGGCTGGAACGCGCCAGGAGCCGCCGGTGGAAGCGCACCAATCGCGGATGCGCGGACCAATCGACTTCCGGCAGGCGAAAGCCCAGGTAGTCCAGGCCGACGGCCACCAGGAAGTGGCTGAAATCCACCTCCTCTGCGTCCAACGTGGACGTCTCGTTCAACCGCGCCAGCAGCCGGTCCAGGGCGGCCAGTCGGCGGGCGCCCAGCACCGAGTCATCCTGGGCCGCACCGCCATGCTTGCGAGCGATCACCGTACCGAAGGCGGCGTCGATCAGCCCCTGGCCCAGACCGGCCAGCTGCAGGCGCTCGGTCGCGAGCGGATTGCCGCCGCCCAGCTGGTGCAGATAAATACAGATCAACAGGGTCTCGCTGAGGGCGATGCCCTCGTCGGTGATGAGTACCGGGACCTTGTTGCCGGGATGGGCGGCGAGCAAGGCCGGATCTTCGTTCCAGGGATCGCTCCACACCAGCGTCAGTCGCTCGCCGAAGCCGGCTTCGAGGGCGGTGACCCGCGCGGTGCGGGCATAGGGTGAGGTCTGGTTCAGCAGCAGTTGCATGGCGGACTCCGGAACACGGGCGGGTGATAGCAGCGCCCGCCAGTGTAGCCGCTGGCGTACGCCTCAGTGCGGCCGGGTCACCGTAAGGACGACGGCGGCGATGCGATCGGTATGGGCATAGATGCCCGCTTCCAGCTCTTCACCGAAGACATCCGGGTCCAGTTCGCGATAGCGCCAGGCCACGTCCTGGCCGGCCAGGCGGGTGCGGACTTCTTCCAGGAAGGGATCGCGACCCTCGACCATGGCGACGCCGGTATAGAGCAGCAGGGTGCCGCCCGGTGCCAGGCGCTGCAGCGCCGTGTCGAGGATGGCCAGCGACAGGCCGGCGCCCAGGGGACCGCCGCCATGGCGATAGGCGCGCTCGCCGGGATCGACCAGATAGGGCGGATTGGACAGGATGAAATCGAAGTCGCCCGCCACATCGTTCAGCAGGTTGCTGTAGCACGCGCTGACATTGTCGGCCCCGGCCAGCTCGGCGTTGACCCGGGCCAGCGCCAGGGCGCGCTCGTTGATGTCCACCGCCAGCACCTCGGCATCGGGCCGCGCCAAGGCCACCAGGATGGCCCCCGGCCCGGCGCCACTGCCGATGTCCACCGCCCGGCGGATGGTTCCGGTCTCGAAGCGCAGCTGGGTTTCCAGGGCATTGGCGTAGCGACAGGTGTCGGGACCGAAGAACACGGCATCGGCTTCCTCGGTGGGATAGGCGGAATGCACGAACAGCTGATCGCCCAGGCTCGATACCCGCACCCGGCTGCGCCAGCCGCCCGGCACGGAGGTCAGCAGCTCGGCTGCCACCAGGGTGTCGACCAGAGAGCCGGGCAGCAGCTCGGGGGAAAACGGCCGGCTCCAGCCGAAGATGCCCTGCAGATCCCGCGCCCAGGCGTTGCCTGGCCGGGCATTGACCCGCGCGTGGGAGGCCGGGGTGGGCGTGATGAAGTGATAGTCCGCTGCGCGCAGCGTTTCGATCAGCAGTTTCAGGGCAGCGGCCGCAGCAGGGCTGGTCGCGGTGCGTTCGGGATGTTCCATGGCCGTCACGGGTGGTTCCTTCAATGACAGTCGAAATGAAAAAGGACCCGCGCGGGTCCTTGAATAGAGGTCAGCCCAACAGGGAGACGAACAGCCGCGTCGCCAGCAGGCCGGCACGGCTGTGATGGCGCGCGGGCGACAGTTGCTCGACCAGCAGCGCCATGGCGGCGGCGCGACTGGGCTGGCTCGCCAGCCGCTGCTCCAGTGCGGCTTCCTCGCTGTCGAAATCGCTGGACTGGGCCCTGCTCGCATTGGCCGCCCCGCCCTGTTCCGCTTCCAGGGCCGGGCACAGGCGTTCCTGTTGACGCTGACGGGCGCGAAAGCTGATCTCGCGGCGCGGCACTACCGCGACGCGCTCGGCAGCGGCCTGGTACTTGGCGCCGCTATGGACGAAATCACCGGCGATCCAGTCGTGGATGAGTTGCTGTTCGTAGACGGTGAAGACGCCGAACATCTCCGCCCGTTCGCCCTGGATCAGCCGCCAGAAGCGGCTGTTGGCCGGGTCCTCGTGGCGCCTGATCCAGCCCTGCTCCTGCATGACCTGGAGGAAATCGGGGATCTGCGCGGGATCGCCGAGCCAATCACTGACGCTGCGGCCGCCGATGCGGCAATAATCGGAATGCACGTAGCGGCCGACGTTGCTCTTTTCCGCCAGGACCTCGATCACCTCTCGCTCCAGGTCGAAACTGCCGATCACCGAGGTGGTACTGGCGCCCAGGTCGTTGAGCAGATAGCCCTGCACCACGCGGCGATAGAAGGCGGCGCGGCCCTCGGTGGGCAAGGCATCGTGCACGGCCTGCAAGGCCTTGCGGGCATGGCCGGTGCCGGCGTTGTCGACGGTCACGTGCAGGGTGAAGTAATAGGGATCGATGCCCAGCTCGTTGAGTTCGTAGGCCGTGATGAGCAGATGCAGCGGCAGTTGCTCGTAACCCAGGTTGAAGCCCAGCACCTCGGGTAGATAACGATCGGCGTGGTAGGCCAGCGCCAGCTGGATGGCCCCCTGCACATAATGATCGTCGCTCAGCTGCGACAGGTCCTCGCAGCCGTGGCGGGCCAGCAGCTTGCGATAGAGCACCACGTGGTTCTTGTCCGGCAGGCCATCGCCCAGCTCTTCCAGGTAGATCTGGATGGGCGCGCGATACCGCAGGTCGTCCCAATGGGCGAGCGTGCCGTAGAGCCAGGCACCGTCCACCAGCTTGGTGGGCGCCACCCCGCGCAGGAAATACAGCGCCTGGGCCTTGCTGGCGAAGTAGCGGCGCGGCGCCCCGGCCTTGCGCGCGGCGAGATAGTCACGGTACTGGGCGCCGACCCGGGCGTTGTTCGCCAACACCCAGGCCTCCAGGCCCTCGGGGTCTTCCGGCAGGTCGGCGGCGAGGGTGCTCACGGTCTTTAGCTGGTCGGCGAGGTAGTGCCCTGCCCGCTCCCGCGCGGCCGCGCTGGGCCGAGGTACCAGCAACTCGACGTAGAGGGACTTGGCAGGTTCGCAGGTGACGGGCGTGGGCGCCTGGTGCTGGCCGGTAACGGCTCTTGTGGTGGTCTGCATCATAAGGGGCACATCTGGCAGCTGATGATCACAGTGTTCGGCCCAGCGGGCAGGGCTTGGTTCCACCGACGGCCAGCGCCCACCGGAACCGTCTCGCTTGCAGGCGTCAACGCCGAGGCCGTCCCGCAGGTGCCACTCGTCGGCAGGCGACACGGGTGATTTCCACCAGGCGGCCATCGCAGGTCGATGGCGTCCTAGAGGCGCTCGGTGAGCTGGGCGCGGATGAGGATCTCGCGCTGCCGGAAGGCCTTTTCCAGGCGCTGGCGGTAGTCATCCCACCACGCCCTGTCCAGGGTGTCGGCCAGCACCTCGTAGACCAGCAGCTGATCGTCCTCGACGACCTCTGCCTCGCTCTGCCACAGGCCTTCCACCGGTGCCCGGCTGAAGGCCGTCAGGCCGCCGAAACGCTCCACCAGCTCCTGGCGGATCTCCTGGAACAGCGCACCGGGCAGGCGCCGGCCGTCGTTGTCGGTGAGGGGTAGCAGCAGTTGGACGAGATACAAGGCGGTCTCTCCTTACACGATGCCATGCAGACTCCGCCGGTTCCGGGCCAGGTTCCCCGGCGGCGACCAACCGAGCACCCGCGCCACGCCGGAAGGCCCTGCCCGCGACCAGCGCGAACAGGGTCTTGCGCCTGGCAGGAGCGCGGTCGATCAGACCGAGAAACGCGCCACCAGGCGATTCATGTCCACCGCCAGGCGCGACACCTCGTGAGCCGCCGAGGCGGTCTGGTGGGCACCGGCGGAGGTCTGGATCGACAGGTCGCGAATGCTCACCAGGTTGAGATCCACCGAACGCGCGACCTGCGCCTGTTCCTCCGAAGCCGTGGCGATGAGGAAGTTGCGCTCGTTGATCTCGGTGATCGAGCGAGCGATCTCCCCCAGCGCCGTACCGGCTTCGCTGGCGATCTTCAGGGTGGCGTTCGCTTCGTCGCGGCTGCGCTGCATGGCCTGCACGGCACCTTCCGAGCCGCTCTGGATGCCGCCGATCATCTGCTCGATTTCCCGGGTGGATTCCTGGGTGCGATGGGCCAGGGCCCGCACCTCGTCCGCCACTACGGCGAAGCCGCGACCCTGCTCCCCCGCGCGAGCCGCTTCGATGGCCGCGTTCAGCGCCAGCAGGTTGGTCTGCTCGGCGATCCCACGGATGACATCGACCACGGTGGCGATGCCCTGGGCCTGCTGCGCCAGCTCGACGATCTGTTCGCTGGTGCGCGAGACGGTAGTGGTCAAGCCCTGGATGGCATCCACCGTTTCCGTGACGCGGGCCGCGCCTACCCCGGTCGAGCGTTCCGATTGCTGCGCGGCGGACGACGCCGAGGCGGCGTTGCGGGCTACCTCCTCCACCGCGGCGGTCATCTGGTTGACCGCGGTCGCCGCCTGTTCCACCTCGCCGTTCTGGCGCTGCAGGCCGCGGCTGGCTTCCTCTGTGACGGCATTCATTTCCTCGGCGGCCGAAGCCAGTTGGGTGGAGGCCTCGCCAATGTGGCTCACGGTCTCGCGCAAGGTGTGCTGCATCTGCACCGTGGCCTTCATCAGCTCGGCCATCTCGTCGCGCCCGGTGGCCTCGGCGGCGACCCGCAGGTCGCCCGCGGCGATGCGCTGGTTGATCCCCAGTACCTGGCGCAGGGGCTGCAGGATACTGCGGGTATAGAGCACGGCGACCACCACGGTCAGGACCACGGCCAGGGCCGAGATCACGCCCAGCAGCCAGAAGCTTCTGCTGTAGGTCTGGGCCGCCAGTTGGCCGGCCTGCTTGGCGCCCAGCTCGTTGTACGCGCCCAGGGCCACGATTTTCTCTTGCAGGTCGTTGGTGAGCGGGCGGATCTGGGTGTTGATGTAGGTGATCCCTTCGCTGGCCGGACGGGTCTGGGCGATGGCGAGGATCTCGTCCAGGCGCGCATCGTAGGCCTTCACGCCGGCGTCGACAGCATCGGCCAGCCGCTGGTCTTCTGGCGACGCGATCAGGGCCTTGTAGGCGGCCACTTCCTTGCGCAGCCTATCCCGTGCCTGAGCGATGGTCGCGACGCCGCTCTGCTTGATCTGCTGGTCGTCCGACGCGACGATGCGGAAGGTTTCGAGCCGCAGTCTCAGCACCAGGGTGTCCATCTTCGCGATCTGCGCGATGCTGGCCATCCAGTTGGTCTCGACGTCCTGTTCGGCCTTGTACAGCGAATGGAGCCCTAGGGCCGAGGTGACGGCGAGCACCAGAAGCAACAGGGTGATGGTGGCAAAACAAACGGCCGAGCGGGCCGACAGCTTCAGGGTACGCATAGAGCAACTCCGGGCAGGAAAGGCGTGTTCGGCTCTTTTCTTCGGCGGACCACGTGGCCGCTGAACCGCCCACTCATCGCCGATCAACGGCCGCCTCGTTTACAGCCGCAGCCTAGAGCGGGCGCGGGCTCCAAGGAATTCTCCCGATCTGCGAAGACAACGTTTTTTCGACAAAACACCCTTTAGGCTCGGGCTAGAATCCCAACTTTCCGCCATTGAGGCCGACATGTCGCCGTCGACCGATACCCCCGCGCGCCTGATCCCTCTTCGCACCCGCCTGCTGGCGATCGCCTTCGCCGGGATCGTGCCCCTGGCCCTGGTCGCCGGCCTTGGTCTCTGGCTGCTGGTGCAGCACCAGCAGCACGAAGCCGAGCAAAGGGCCCTGGAGTCCAGCCGCCAGGCGGCCACCACCATCGAAAGCGAGCTGCGCCGCTCCGTGACCATCCTCCAGGCGCTCGCCGAGTCACCGCTGCTGGTGGCCGGGGAACTGGACGACTTCGCCACCCTGGTCGGCCGGGTCCTGCCCCTGGTGCCCGGTTGGCGCACCGTGTTGCTGGCCACTGCCGACGGCCAGGTCGTCCGGCGCATCTCCCCGCGCAATCCGGCCCCGGGCGGGCCCCTGAGCGAACCGGAAAGCTTCGCCGAGGTGATCGCCCAACGCCGGCCGGTGATCGGCCAACTGGCCCAGGGACCGGCTGGCCAGTTGGCCTTTCCGGTACGGGTACCGGTAATTCGCAATGGCCAGGTAGGCCTGGTGCTCACCGCGGTGATGACACCGGAGAGCATCCGCGCGGCGCGCCTGACCCGTACCCTGCCCGAGCACTGGGTCGGCTCCGTGTTCGACCGCAACGGCCTGCGCATCGCCCGCACCACGCTGCACGCGGAGACCCTGGGCCATCCGGCCCTGCCGGGGTTGGCGAAGATCCTCGCGCAACCCGGCGACGAAGGCATTGGCGTGGCCCGGACCCGTGAAGGCCGGGACGTCTACACGGCCTTCGTGCGCCTGCCCGAATCCGGCTGGACGGTCACCACGGGCATTCCCACCACCGAGGTTTCGGCGGCGGCCACTCGCTCCTTCGCTCTCTATGGTGGCGGCCTGATCCTCTCGGTGGTCTTCGCCTGGACGGTCGCCCTGGTGTTGTCACGGCGCATCAGTCGTCCGGTCCAGGCGCTACAGGAGGCGGCACTGATGCTCGGCCGACAGCAGACACCGATCCTGCCGGACAGTGACGTCCTGGAGGTCCAGCAGGTGGGCCAGGCCCTGTTGGCTGCCGCCGAGGCGCGCCGCCTGACCGAAGAACAGCGCGACGACTACCTGCGGGAACTCCAGCAGAGCCAGGAGGAGCTGAAGCTCCAGGTAGCCGACCTGGAAATCCTGCAGCGGCTCAACCATCGCCTGCTGCAGCTGCCCTCCTTGCCGCAACAGCTGGAGGAGATCCTCGAGGTGCTCTGCCGCTTCCACCAGACCCCCTTCGGCTGCCTGTCGCTGGTGGCCGACGACCAACCGGCCCGGCTGTATTTCACCGCCGGCCTTTCTGCCCAGACCAGGGCGCGCCTGGCCGCCCTGATGCCCGCGGAAAGCGCCTGCGACACCGCTATCCGCACCCAGCGCCGGGTCGTGGTTCCCGATCTTGAAACCACGCCGGATTTCGCCGCGCTGGCCGCCATCGGTCGCGGCGAAGGCTTCGCCGCCCTGCATGCGGTGCCCCTGAACAGCGCCCTGCACGGCACCCTCGGCGCCTTGACGATTCAGTTGCCGGAACCGCGCGAGCCCACGGCACGGGAACGGCACCTGGCCGATCTCTGCGCCTCGAAGGCCGTGCTGGTGATCGACCGTGCCCGCATCCAGGAAGCGGCCCTGCGCTCGCAGCGGCGCCTGCGCGTGGCCCTGGAAAGTTCGCTGGTATGCTTTGGCATCGCCGTGCCCGAAGCCGAGGGCACCTTCGCCTGGGACTATCTCAATCCCATCGGCACCCTCACGCTGGGCCTGGCGGTAGACCCCGCGCCAGAGGCGACGGTGACGCTGGGCTGGGCCGGCCCCCGCCTGCTCCAGCTCTGCCAGGAGCACAGCGGCAGCGAAACCGCCTGGTCGACGGAATTGCAGGGTTCGGATGCGGAAGGGGCCAGTCGCTGGCTACAGGTCAACGCGACGCCCTTCGATGGCAACCTGGCCGTCTGGTTCCTCGACATCAGCGAGCGCAAGCGCCAGGAAGAGCTGTTGCGCGATGCCGATCGGCAAAAGGACGAGTTCCTGGCCGTCCTGGCCCACGAACTGCGCAATCCCCTCGCCCCCATTCGCCATGCCGCAGCGCTGATCGCTGCGCCGACCGTCTCGTCCGAGCAGCAGCAGCGCAGTTGCCAGACCATCGAGCGGCAAGTCGAACGCATGGGCGCGCTGCTCAACGACCTGCTGGATATCTCGCGCATCACCTTCGGCCGGATCACCCTGCACAACGCCTTCGTCACCCTGCAGTCCGTGCTCGACGCGGCCGCCGATGCGGTGCAGGTGCTGATGCAGGAGAAGAATCAGACGTTCGACCTGCGCCTGCCCGCCACGCCGATCTGGCTGTATGCCGACCCGCTCCGCCTGGAGCAGATCTTCCTCAACCTGTTGGGCAACGCCGTCCGCTATACGCCGGTGGGTGGCCGGATCATCCTGGGCGTGCAGGAGGCGGACGACGAGGTGCAGGTGGACATCGCCGACAACGGCATCGGCATCGCCCCCGACCGCCTGGGCGCGCTGTTCCAGATGTTCGGTCAGATCGATCCGCGCCAGGCGGAACGCTCTTCGGGGCTAGGCATCGGCCTGGCGCTCTCCCGCGAACTGGCGCGACTGCAAGGCGGCGATATCCGCGCGGAAAGCGCCGGACTGGGTCTGGGTAGCCGTTTCACCGTGACCCTGCCGATCACCGTCGCGCCGCCGGCAACCCTGCCCGAAGTGCCCGCGGCGGCCGCACCCGTGGCCGCCAGGCGACGCATCCTGGTCGCCGACGATAACCCGGATATCGCCGATACCATCGCCGAACTGCTGGAGCTGGACGGCCATCAGGTCCGGGTCGCCTATGACGGCCAACAGGCCCTGGACGCCTTCCAGGGCCATGGTGCCGACATCGTCATCTCCGACATCGGCATGCCGGGCCTGACCGGCTATCAACTGGCGCGGGCGATTCGCGCGACCGTCCCGGGCCAGACGGTGAAGCTGATCGCCATGACCGGCTGGGGTCAGGCCCAGGACCAGGCCGAGGCCCTGGCGGCCGGCTTCGATCATCACCTGACCAAGCCCGCCGACATGCAGACCCTCTATGCCCTGGTCGGCTCCTGAGTTCGTCAGGAGGCCAGGGTACGGGCACCGGCCAGCCGGGTCAGGCCATAGAGTACGCCGCCCACCAGCAGCATCAGGCCCGCGCGCAACCAGGTCGCCGCGCCCTGCTGGGCGATCAGCAGCGCACAGGAGCCCAGGGCCAGCACCGGGAAGATCCAGGGTACCCGGAAGTGCGGGTGCTCCACCCGATCACGCTTGAGGGCCAGCACCGCCAGGTTGGTGCTGACGAAGACCACCAGGAGCAGCAGGACCACGGTTTCGGCCAGCACGTCCAGGGTACTGGTGAAGGTCAGGGCGATGGCCACGGCGGTGGTGGCGAGGATGGCCACGCCAGGCGTCCGCCGCCGCGGCAGCACCCGGCCGAATGCGCCCGGCAGCAGGCCCTCGCGGGCCATGCCGAAGGCCAGGCGGCTGGCCATGATCAGGGTCAGCAGGGTGCCATTGGCCACCGCGATGAGCGCGATGACGGCGAATAGCCGGGTCGGCACGCCCAGGCCGGAGGCCGCCAGCACATCCATCAGCGGCGCCCCGGACTGCTTGAGCTGCTCGACCGGCAGCACCAGCGCCGCCCCGGCGCCCACCAGCAGGTAGACGATGCCGGCGATGATCAGGGCGCCGAACAGCGCCCGCGGATAGACGCGGCTGACGTCCTGCACCTCTTCGGCCAGGTTGGCCGAGGTCTCGAAGCCGACGAAGGAATAGAAGGCCAGCAGCGCGGCGCTCAGGATGGCCACGCTGGCCGAGGGCGCATCGACCTCCAGCAGTCGTGCCGGATCGCCCTGGCCCTTGAGCACGAACCAACCGGCCGCGACGATGACGATCACCAAGCCGGACAGTTCGATCAAGGTCATCAGCAGATTGACCGACAGCGACTCCTTGATGCCCCGGGCATTGAGCAACCCCACCAGCAGCAGGAAGCCCAGGCAAACCCAGCCGGGCGGCCAGGGCACCAGTGCCTGCAGATAGCCCCCGGCAAAGGCCACCGCCAGCCCCGCGGCGCTGGTGACCCCGGCGGCCAGCATCGAGAATCCCACCAGGAAGGACAACCACCGCCGGCCGAAGGCGCGCTCGGCGAACACCGCGGCGCCGCCCGCCTTGGGATACTTGGTGACCAGCTCGGCATAGGAGGCAGCGGTGAGCAGCGCGAAGAACAAGGCGATCAGCAGCGGCGCCCAGATGGCCCCGCCGACCCGCCCGGCGATGGTACCCGCCAGGGCATAGACGCCGGCGCCAAGCACGTCGCCGAGGATGAAGAACAGCAGCATGGGCAGGGTGATGGCCCGCTTGAGCGCACCAGAGGCCGGTGCCGCGGCGGAGGCCGCTGAAGGAAGGGGTTGCGTGGCCATGCGCGCAAGGCTCCTGAGCTGAAGGCGGAGAGGAAAGGACGGCCGTGGCGACCGTCGCGTGCAACCGTAGAGGCCCCCCACCCCGCCGGGTTCCAGGACTCGACCGTTCGTCCGCCGCGTCCCGGCAGCCATTCCGGCGGGCCGCACCGTCCACCAGGCTGGCGGCGTGGCCGACCCCGCTTCGCTTGCCCCGCTCTACTCCGCCAACCCGCGCCCGGGCGTCGTTTCGCTGAAGGTCGTGGCGCTTATCGACTAGGCTTGATTCAGGCGGCACGTCGCTTGCCGATGAGCGGCAAAGCGCGGCACCCGGCCGCCAGTGCAGCCACACTCTCGCGTTTATGCGGTCGAACGAGACTACCGATGCCACCCCCGAGGAAATCCTGCGCGATGAGTGAGGTCCCCCTGGCTACGCTGACCCGCGAGGCCCTCGAGGCAGAAGTCCTGCGCCTGCGCGCCGCCGTGCAGGACCTGACGGTCCGCGCGGCGTCCGCTGACTCGCCCGGCACCCGGGCCAGGGCGCGCAGCCGTGCCGTGCTGGAAAGCACCACCCAGTTCGCCATCGTGGTCAGCGACCGCCAGGGCCGCATCACCGACTGGAATCCGGGCGCCGAGCAGGTCACCGGCTGGAGCGCCGAACAAATGATCGGCCAGGACTCCTCGCGCCTGTTCACCCCCGAAGACAGCGCCAATCGTCGCGGTGAATACGAGATGGCCAAGGCACTGCGCGACGGCAGCGCCCTGGACGAACGCTGGCACCTGCGCGAGGACGGCCGACGTTTCTGGGCCTCGGGCGAAATGATGTCTCTCATCGACGACGACGGCGAACCCCTGGGCTTCGTCAAGATCATGCATGACCGCACCGTCGAGCACCTGGCGGGCCTGGCGCTGAAGGAAAGCCAGGAGCGCTACCGGTTGGTCGCCGAAGCCACCAACGATGCCATCTGGGACTGGGACTTCAACAGCGGGCAGATCCTCTGGAACGAAGCCCTGACCGCCGCCTATGGTCATCCGCTGGAGACGGTGGAGCCTACTGGCGCCTGGTGGCTCGCGCAGATCCATCCGGACGACCGCCTGCGGATCGATACCTCCATCCACGCGGTGATCGATGGCGATGCGCGGGTCTGGACCGACGAGTACCGCTTCCGCCGCGCCGATGGCTCCTATGCCCTGGTATTCGACCGCGGCCGGGTGATTCGCGATGCCTACGGCAGACCCTTGCGCATGATCGGCGCCATGCTCGACATGAGCCAGCTGCAAACCGCCGAGACCGCCTTGCGCAAGAGCGAAGAGCGCTTTCGCGCCATCATCGAGACCATCGGCTCGGCCTTCGCCATCGTCCAGGTCAAGTTCGACGCCGACGACAAGCCCATCGACTACCGCTTCCTCGAAGCCAACCCCGCCTTCGAACGCCAGGCCGGGGTCAATCTGCGCGGCAAGTGGGTGACCGAATTCGCCCCTGACCTCGAACGATTCTGGTTCGACACCTATGGCCACGTGGCCAAGACCGGCGAGCCGGCGACCTTCGAGAACTATGCCAACACCTTCGAACGCTGGTTCGACGTGCGTGCCGTGCGGGTGGGCGATCCGGAAGACCGCCAGATCGCCATCCTCTTCAGCGACGTGACCGAGCGCCGTAATGCCCAGGAGCGGCTGCGCGCCAGCGAAGCCCTGGCGCGGGAGAACATCGAGCGGGTGCAGCTAGCCCTTTCCGCTGGGGCCATCATCGGCACCTGGCACTGGGACCTGCCCACCGACGGCTTCACCGTCGACGAAGCCTTCGCCCGCTCCTTCGGGCTCGATCCGGCCCTAGGTCGCGAAGGCCTGAGCCTGGCCCAGGTGATGGCGACGGTACATCCCGACGACCAGCCCGGCTTCGCCGCCGCCATCAGGGCCGTGGTGGCGCAGGGTGGACCCTTCGCCCACCAGTACCGGGTACGCCGGGCCGACGGTCGCTACTATTGGGTCGAGGCCAATGGCCGGGTCGACCACGCTGCCGACAGCACCCCGCTGCGCTGTCCCGGCGTCCTCATCGACGTCGAGGAGCGACGCGCGGTGGAAGCCGAGCGTGACAAGGCGCTGGCCGATCTGCGCGCCCTCAACGAAGCCCTGGAATCACGGGTGGCCGAGCGTACCAACGAACTCATGCAGGCCGAGGAAAAGCTGCGGCAGTCGCAGAAGATGGAGGCCGTCGGCCAGTTGACCGGCGGTCTCGCCCACGATTTCAACAACCTCTTGGCTGGCATCTCAGGCGCCCTGGAATTGATGGAAACCCGCATCGCCCAGGGGCGTCTGCGCGATCTGGACCGCTACCTGGTCTCCGCCCAGGGCGCGGCCAAGCGCGCCGCCGCCCTCACCCACCGGCTGCTGGCCTTTTCCCGACGCCAGACACTGGCGCCACGGCCGGTGGACGTCAACCAGCTGGTCGACGGCCTCACCGAGCTGATCCAGCGCACCGTGGGCCCTGGCATCCAGGTGGACACCGTCCGCGCCACGGGGCTCTGGCCCGCATTGGTGGACCCCAGTCAGCTGGAGAATTCGCTGCTCAACCTCTGCATCAATGCCCGCGACGCCATGCCCGCGGGCGGACGTATCACCATAGAAACCGCCAATCGCTGGATGGACCGCGGAACCGCCCGCGCCCTGGAGTTGCCGGAAGGCCAGTACCTGTCCCTGTGCGTGACGGATACCGGCGTGGGCATCTCGCCCGAGGTCGCGGCCCGGGTGTTCGAACCCTTCTTCACCACCAAGCCAATCGGCCAGGGGACCGGCCTGGGGCTATCGATGATCTATGGCTTCGCCCGCCAGTCCGGCGGCCAGGTGCGGCTCCATTCCGAGGTCGGCCAGGGCACCACCCTGTGCATCTATCTGCCGCGCTATCTCGGCAAGACAGCGGCCGTGGAAGACCTGGCCACCCGCCTGGACCTGGCCGCCACCGCCCAGGGCGAAACGGTGCTGGTGGTCGACGACGAGCCGACGGTACGGATGCTGGTGGTGGATATCCTCGAAGACCTCGGCTACGCCGTCATCGAGGCGGCGGACAGCCTGACCGGCCTGAAGATCCTGCAGTCGGACGTTCCCCTCGACCTGCTGATCACCGACGTCGGCCTGCCCGGCGGCATGAACGGCCGGCAGATGGCCGATGCGGGGCGCCAGTCGCGTCCGGGACTCAAGACCCTGTTCATCACCGGCTACGCGGAGAATGCCGCCATCGGCAACGGCCATCTGGCCCCTGGCATGGAGATCCTCACCAAGCCCTTCGCCGTGGATAGCCTGACCGCCCGAGTGCGCGAGCTGATGGGTAGCCAACGCCCCGTCTAGTGGGGCGTTTCAGACGTTCGCGCAAGAATCGGCGAGTGATTTTTTGGCGTTCGGCGTTCCGAGCCGTGACGAGTCATGGCGGGGCTATGGCGAGGAGTGGCAACGCCGCCCAGACGGTCCGCCGCTGCGGCCGAAAAAGCGCCGCCAACATCGTGTAGTTAACGTCTGAAACACCGCACTAGAAACTCACCCCGAGCTTGAGGGCCACGGTATAGCCCTCCGCCCGGTTGCGCGCGTCGAACTCCTTGTAGGCGTGCAGCCAGATCGCCGGCAGCCCGGAGTTGGGCTGGAAGAAGCTCACCGCCGGGCCCAGGGCCACCACCCGCGCCCGATTGCCACGGGTCAGGCCGGGGGCATCGTCGTCGCTGAGCTGACGGTAGTAGTAGCCGCCCAGGCCCAGGGTCCAGTCGCCGACGTGCTGGCCCACGGCGAATTCGTGGCGATACTCCACCCCGCTACGGTAGTCCGTCGCCGGGTTGCGCGCATTGATGTCGACCTGGAAGCTGGACGACAGCTCCAGCCCGCTCGGGCTGATGTAGCTGGCGTTGAGGATGGGCGAGGCGGTCCAGTGATGGGTGCCCGGACTGACCAGGCGATTCTTGTCGTAGTCGCCGATGGGTGCCTGGATCGACAGCTGGGTGTTGATGCCCACCCCGGGCGCCGGCGTCCAGGCGAGGATCAGCGGGATCAGCTGGATGTCCGCCGGACGGAACAGCTCGGCGCTGTCGCTGAATACCCGCTGGCCACCGGCGTTGATGCCCAGGCTGGCATCCATGCGGAAGAACACCGAGACGGCGCCGAAGCCGTAGCGGGCACCGAGCAGTTGCTGGTCGGTCATGCGCAGGTAGGCCAGACCGATGGCCAGCACGTTGATGTCGAAGTCGTTGCCATCATCGCGACCATGGCTGTCCTTGAGCACCCGCGCCTGGTAGTCGCTGATGCGCAGGCCCAGGGTACCGAAGGGCGTCGAGGGCGGCATGAAGCCGCTGCCGAAATCCTGCACCCCCGCCGCCGTGGTCGGCATGCCATTTTCGGTGGCCTGGGCCGCACTGCCGGCGAGCAGCGCCAGCAGGACGGCCCAGGCCGCGGGGAGAACGCCTGACAGACGCGACATGGTGAGACTCCTGCGAACTTTCTTGGGGGCGAGCGATGCCTCACCGGGCGCGCTGGGCGCTCGGTCTGGAGAGGCGATCAGGGAAGGGTTGAATTCAGTCCGGGGCGGTCCCGACCTGCTGGGCGATCTGCGCCTTGCGATTGACGCCGAGCTTTTCGTAGATACGCCTCAGGTGGTGGCGCACCGTGGCCGGCGCCATGCCCAGGGTGCGGGCCACTTCCTTGTAGGTCTGGCCGAGGGCGAAACACTGGGCGACTTCCAGCTCGCGGGCGCTGAGACGTTCAGCCGGACTGCGGCGACGCGCCTTGAGCAGCAACAGGTCGCCCAGTGGCTGAGCCTCGAGTTGCAGGGTACGGCCCTGGTAGGCGTCTTGCGGAGCGCAGGACGTTGGCAGCTGATTGCCCCGCCAGCCCTCCCACTCCGTCGCCAGCAAGGCGGCGAATCCGGGCTCCAGGGACAGCAGCACGCCGTGACGATCGCTCACCGCCAGGGCCAGTTCGTCGAAACGGCCCTGGCTGTCCCTCAGGGTCGCCAGGGTGCGCAGGCAACTCTCGCGCTCGGCATGCAGCAGGTGCGGCATCAGCCATTCCACCAGCTGGCATTCCAGGGGGGTGAAGGGGGTGGCGGGGGCCTCGCGGAACAGCGTCAGGTGGACACCCAGGCGGGTCTGGTCGTCGGTGAGCACGATGCGCAGGCCGTGGGCCAGGCCATGACGCAGCCCCAAGGCGGCCAGGCTCGGCGAGGCCGTCTCGTCCCGGCAGTCGAATACCTGGCAGCGCCCCTGCAGCAGATGCAGGTCGCCGAGGCCGCGGTCGTCGGCCTTGAGGGCATCCCACTCCCGGGTATAGCTGCTGGGCAGCCCCAGCAGGAAGGTGCTATGTGCCACGGGAACCCCGTCGCACCACGCGGAGTTGCCCCACCAGGCCTTGTCGAAGGCGACCAGGCGCTGCAGCTGCTCCAGGGCCTGGGCATGGAATTCGGTGATGGCCCCGCCACGCAGGCGGGCTTGCAGCGCCAGGACGACCTGGCTGAAGCGAGCGACCACCTCGCTGGGTACACTGCAGGAAACGACGGCTGACTGATCCATGCTACCCCCATTGTTCTGATTGTCTGGGTAGGCACCGGCCCTTCGTGGGGCCTGCCAATGGCTCCGAGTCTACCGGAGCGCAGCGGCGCGCCTATCGTTCAGATGCAGGATAGGTGCAGGCCAACCCACCGGCTCGAGCCCCGGCCTGCCCGCGCCAGGGACCCCGAGGGCCGCGGGGTGGTCCATCGTTCATCTGATCGATTGCCGACCCCACCGCCACCGCCGAGGCTGCTGGCCATCCGGCGTCAGTACCGGCGTTCCGGCCCATCAGGAGAATCCCCATGCACGACGTCTTCGCGCGCCTCGCTCCCGAGGTTGCCGGCCTGCTGGCGCACATGGCCGCCCAGCCGCAGCCACCGATGGACAGCCTCACCCCGGAGCAGGCGCGCGCCGCCTATGTGCAGCTCAATCGCACCCTCGGGCTGCCGCCTGCGCCCCTGGCTCGTATCCAGGAGCTGGCCGCCCCCGGCCCCCTGGGGCCGATCCCGCTGCGCCTCTATCGCCCCGACGAGGAAGGGTCCCGCCCGCAGCCGCTGGTGGTCTATCTGCACGGCGGCGGCTGGGTGATCGGCGACCTGGACAGCCACGACTCGCTCTGTCGCCAGATCGCCCTGGGCACCGGCTGCGCGGTGCTCGCCGTGCACTATGCGCTGGCCCCCGAGCATCCCGCGCCCGCCGGCCCCGACGATGTACTGGCCGCCCTGCACTGGCTGGCCGAAGCCGGCAGGGCCTTCAACCTCGATCTCGACCGGGTGGCGGTGGCCGGTGACAGCGCCGGCGGCGGCCTCGCCGCCATGGCCGCGCTGCACCTGCGCGAGGGTCCCCTCACGCTCAAGGCCCAGGTGCTGATCTATCCCGGCGTCGACAACACCCCCACCGCCTGGGATCACCCCTCGCGCAGCGAGAACGCCCAGGTGCCGCCGCTGACGCGGCCGATGATGGATTACTTCTCCGGGATGTATCTGCAGGACGTCGACACCCGCGATCCGCGGGTCTCGCCGCTCTTCGCGCCGTCCCACGCCCACCTACCCCCGGCGCTGATCTTCGGCGCCGAGTGCGACGCCCTGCGCGACGATGCCCGCCTCTACGCCCAGGCGCTGATCGGCGCCGGCAACGCCGTGGAATACCACGAGCTGCCGGGCATGATCCACGGCTTCATCGAGATGCTCGGGGTACTGCCAAGCGTGCGCTGGACCCTGGCGCGGATGAATGCCTTTCTGCGCGAACATCTGTAGTGAGACGAGTGAGACCTGGAGCGGCTACCGTCGCACCGCTCCAATTTCAGAGAAACCCGTAGGATACGGATGGACCTTCCAAACAAGCCACTAAAGGCCGGGCATAGCAGAAGATGTCATTGAACATTTGTCTATCATCGCGGCGCGAGTGCGCCATCCTGGGAAAGGAAAACGATGTCTTCGATCACCGCCCAATGCTGATTGGAACGCTCGTAACGCCCAGTCATGCCCGACTCCACGCCATCACGGAGCATGCCAGCAAAGAAGACTTCTCCGACGAACCCTAGGCTCTGTACGAAAAATCCGAGCGAGTAGAATTGGCACCATGAGGGGCTGGAGGGCCGCATGGCAAAGCGTTACGAACTCCCGGATGAAGCGTGGGAGCTGATTGCAGATGTTGTTTCGCCTGAGCAGAAGAGGGGGCGGCCACGCAGTGATGACCGGCTGATGCTCAATGGCATCTTCTGGATCCTGTGTTCAGGTGCTGCCTGGCGCGACCTGCCAGAGCGGTTCGGCCCCTGGTCGACGGTGTATCAGCGGTTTCGTGACTGGCGAGATGACGGCACCTTTGATCGAGTTCTCGAGCGCCTAC
>NZ_LNUP01000012.1 GCF_001512295.1 Pseudomonas sp. EpS/L25
GGGTGGGGCCAAGGCGAGGAGGGGCGGGATGGCGGCGCCGTGGGCGTTTATCGGCCGGATGGCGATGCCAGCTGGCTGACCAGCCAGTCGGGGATGCGCCTTTCCAGATAGTAGTCGGGTTGGCGAAAGGAACCGCCGACGAAGCCCACGTGGCCACCATGGGGCAGACGCTCGAAGAGGGTGTCCGGTGCCAGTTCGGCCCGCGCCGGTAGGGCGTCGGTGCCGATGAAGGGGTCGTCCTCGGCCTGGATCAGCAGGGTGGGGATGCGAATTCCGCCCAGGTAGTAGCGACTGGAGGCCTGGCGATAGTAGTCCCGGGCGTCGTGGAAGCCGTGCAGCGGCGCAGTGTATCTGTCGTCGAAATCCCAGAAGGTCTTCAGCCCCTCGGGCGGACCCAGGCGGGCGAGGGTCTCGTGCTGCTCGGGATGGCGTTCGCGATCGAACAGCGCCTGCTTGTCGCGGACGTAGCGGGCCAGTTCGCGGATGAAATGCCGCTGGTAGATCCGCGAGAAGCCGATGCCGATACGGTCGGCGCAGAGATCCAGACGAAAGGGCACCGAGACCGCCGCGGCGGCGCGCAGGCCGCTGTCTTCGCCGCACTCGCCCAGATACTTGAGCAGCACGTTGCCGCCCAGGGAGAAGCCGACGGCGAACAGCGGGGCGTCCGGGCGACTGGCCCTTAGATGGCGGACCACCGCGGCCAGGTCGTCGCTGACGCCGGAGTGATAGCCGCGCGGCAGGCGATTGGGTTCGCCGGAGCAGCCGCGCCAGTTGAGGCCGACGCTGGCCCAGCCGCGGGTGGCGAGGGCGAATTGCAGGCCGAGGACATAGTGGGAGCCGGAGCTGCCGGTGAGACCGTGGGCGATCAGTACCAGAGGCGCCCGCGGGTCTTCGGCGTGATACCAGTCGAGATCGAGGAAGTCGCCATCCTCCAGCCACAGCCGTTCCCGTGGCCGGGTGATGGGCGGCAGACGACGCCACAACGAACCCCAGAGGGTCTGCAGGTGCGGACCGGGCAGCCAGCGTGCCGGGCGGAAGGGGGCGCCGGTCACGCCTGGCGATGCCAGAGGGCGTAGTGGACGTTGCCGGTCTTCTTCTCGCGGTGCAGCTGCCAGGTGGTGGGCAGGCTCAGGCGCGAGGGTTGGGTTTCGCTCTCCGTGTAGACCCAGGCATCCGCGGCCAGCCAGCCCTTGGCTTCCAGGGCCTGGCAGGCCGGTTCCAGCAGGTCCTTGCCGAAGGGCGGATCGAGGAAGACCAGGTCGAAGGACGCTTCGATCGGCTTGGCCAGTGCCTGCAGGGCGTCGGTCTGGCGCACCTCGGCGTGGGTACAGCCAAGGGTCTGCAGGTGGCCGCGCAGGGCATTGGCCGCCTGGGCGTTGAGGTCGAAGGCCAGCGCCTGGCTGGCGCCGCGGGACAGGGCTTCCAGCAGCAAGGCGCCGCTGCCGGCGAAGGGGTCGAGCACCCGGGCGCCCGGGGTCACGGCGGCCAGCCAGTTGAACAGCGTCTCGCGGACCCGATCGGGCGTGGGCCTCAGGCCCAGCGCATCGGGAAAGACGAAGCGCCGGCTGCGCCAGTCGCCACCGATGATGCGCAATTGGTTGGCGGTCTTCTGGGCCATGTCAGTGCTCCGGGACGCCGTTGGGCGGCAGTGAGGTGAGGGGGCGCGGTGGTGGCAGGGGCTGCTGGGCGACGGTGGGGCCGGCGGAGACCACGACAAACCTCGCCGGGTCCAGGTGCCGCTGCAGGGCAGCACGCACCTGCTCGACGGTGAGGGCGCGGATCTGCTGGAGGAAGTCGTCGAGGTAGCTGCTGGGCAGGTCGTAGAAGCCGATGTTGCCCAATTGGGCGACGATGGCCCCGTTGCTGGCGTTGGCCAGCGGGAAGCTGCCTTCGATCTGGCGCTTGGCGCGATCCAGCTCGGCCTGGGTGGGGCCCTGCGCCCGGTAATCACGCAGCAGGTCGAGGACCAGGGCGAGGGTGGCGTCGCCCAGCTCGGCGCGGGTCTGCAGGCCGAGGGTGAAGGGGCCTGGCTGGCGCATGGGGGTGAAGCCCGAGCTGACGCCATAGGTGAGGCCGCGACGTTCGCGCAGCTCGGTCATCAGGCGGCTGCCGAAGCCGCCGCCACCGAGGATCTGGTTGCCGACGAACAGGGCGGCGTAGTCGGGATCGCTCCGGGTGATGCCGAGTTGACCGAGCAGCAGGCGCGTCTGCTGGGCGGGAATCTCCAGGTGCACGACCGCCGGCGCGGCGGGACGGGGAGCCGGTAGTGGCGGCAGGGCAGGGCCTGGGGGCAGGGCGCGGGACAGCTGGGCGGCGATGCGCTCGGCGCGGGCTCGATCCAGGTCGCCGGTGATGGCGATCACCGCATTGCCGGCGGCATAGGCCCGGGCATGGAAGGCACGCAGGGCGGCCGCGTCGAGGTGCGCCAGGCCCGCTGCGGTGCCACGGGGCGAATGGGCATAGGGGTGGTTGCCGTAGAGCCTTTCCTGCAGGGCTTCGCCCGTCAGGCTGGCCGGTTCACGGCGGCTGGCGGCGATCAGGGTCAGCAGCTGGTCACGGATGCGCTGGATGGCCTCGGCGGGAAAGGTCGGGTGACCCACCACGTCGGCGAGCAGCGCCAGGGCCGGTTCGCTATGGGCGGGATCGGCGAGGGTGCGCAGCCCGGCCACCGCCTGGTCACGATAGGCGCCGTTGCTGAAGTCGGCGCCCAGGCGCTCGAAACCGTCGGCGATGGCACCGGCATCGCGTCCTGGCGTGCCTTCGTTGAGCAGGCCGTTGGTCAGCATGGCCAGGCCCGGGGTGGCGCCGTCCTGGCTGCTGCCGGCCGCGAAGATCAGGCGCACGTCGAACATCGGCAATTCCGGTGCCGGCACGAAGAGTACCTGGGCGCCCTCGGCGGTGCGCCAGCGCTGGATGTCCAGCTGGCGGCCCAGCGGCGGGGCGTCCTTGAGCGTCTTCAGACTGTCCACGGTGGGATAGGCGCGGGCCAGGTCGCCGACCGGTGATGAGGTCTGACAACCGGCGAGTAGGCACAGCGAGAGGCAGAGCAGGCGTTTCATCGTTGGGTCTCCGCGGCGGCGGGGCGCAACTGGGCGAGAGTCAGCCGCTCGCGGGTGAAATAGGTGCGGGCCACGCGACGGAGGTCGCCGGGGGTGACCTGGTTCAGTTCGTCGAGCAGGAGCTCACCCTGGCGCCAACCGAGGCCGACGCTTTCCAGCTGGCCGATACTGCTGGCCTGGGCGGTGATGGAGTCGCGGCCGTAGACCAGGCCAGCCACCAGCAGGGCGCGGACCCGGGCCAGCTCTTCCGTGCTGGGCGGCTCGCGCTTGAGCAGGTCCAACTGCTCCCAGAAGGCCGCTTCCAGCTGTGCGAGGGTCTTGCCACGCTGGGTGTTGGGGGTGCCGCTGAGCAGGAAGAGGCTATCGCCACGGGTGTAGGAGCCATAGGCCGCGCGCACGCTGCTGGCCACTTCCTGGCCGCGCTCGAGACGACTGGGCAGGCGCGCGCCCGAGCCGCCGCTGAGCAGGGCGGCCAGCAACTGCAGGGCATAGGCGTCACGTGGCTGGGCCGCAGTGGCCAGGCTCGGCACGTTGAACCCCATCAACAGGCTGGGTACCTCGCGGGCCTGCAAGGCCAGGCGACGCTCACCTGGCGCTGGCAATTCCAGCGGCCGCCGAGGCGCGGGCAGGTCGCTGCGGGGGATGCCGCCGAACCAGCGCTGTACCTCGGCGCGGATCGCCTGGGGCTCGACATCGCCGACCACCACCAGAGTGGCGTTGTTGGGGGCGTACCAGGTCTGGTACCAGCGGCGGAGATCGTCCACGCTCAGGCGTTGCAGATCCTGGGGCCAGCCGATGGTGGGATTGCGATAGCCACTGGCCGGATAGGCCGCCGCCTTGAATCTTTCGAAGGACAGCGCCTCAGGGCGGTCATCGGTGCGCAGCCGGCGTTCTTCCTTGATGACTTCCAGTTCGCGAGTGACCTCGTCCGGCGCCAGGCGCAGGTGCTGCATGCGATCGGCTTCCAGCTCCAGGGCGATCGGCAAGCGGTCGCGCGCCAGCAACTGGTAGTAGACGGTGTAGTCGTCGGTGGTGAAGGCGTTTTCCTCGGCGCCCAGGTCGCGCAACAGATGCGAGGCCTCGCCGGCGCCGAGCTTGCGGCTGCCCTTGAACATCAGGTGTTCCAGCGCGTGGGACAGCCCGGTCGCGCCTGGCGCCTCGAGGCTGGAGCCCACGCGGTACCAGAGCTGCACCACGGCCACCGGCGCCCGGTGATCTTCGCGGACCACCAGTTTCAGGCCGTTGTCGAGGGTGAATTCCTGGGTGTTCTGCCGGCCGGCGTCGGCCGGGGCGACAGTGGGAAGCAGGCAGAGCAGGCCGATCAGGGTGGCGCGCAGGGAGCGGTAGGCGGGCATCGCGAGAGCAGGCCTTGGGACGCGGTGGGAAACGAAGCGCGGGTGTCCTGGGGACGGTCGCGCGTTTTTCGCCGACGGGGAGGTCTTCCGCCCGGCAGGCTGCTAGGATACGCATCCCTTTTCCCGACGGCCATGGCTGACGGTCGAGCGCCGCCTGGCGGAGCTCCCGCAGCCTGGTCGTCCGTTCGACACAGAGCCGCGCATGTTTGGATCCGACGACAAGAAGTCTCCCCCCGCGGAGAAGAAAGGCCTGTTCGGCTGGTTCCGCAAGAAGACCGCCGAACCGGTAGAGACGCCTGCCGAAGCCCCGGCCGCGCCCGAAGAGCGCTTGCCCGAGCCGCTGGCCAGCGAGCCGGTGCGGCATCCGGAGCCGGTGCCCGAGCCGCCGGAGGCGATCCCGTCGCTGACCCCGGCCCCGGTCGCCGAAGAGGAGGTGCCGTCGCCAGTGGCCCTGACGGCGCTGGTCGAGCCGCTGGTCACCGATCCCATCGTGCCACCGGTCGAGGTCGAGCCGGTGGCGGAGCCCAAGCCGCAATCCGTGCCCGTACCCGCGCCGGTTGAGCCGGTCGCGCCGTTGCCTCCGGTTGTTCCGGGGCCCGTGGCAGAGCCTGAACCCGAGCCTGCTCCGGTCGTACCTGTGGCGCCCGTCGCCCCGGTCCGTCCTGAGCCGGTGGTGGTTGCGCCCGAACCCGAGCCCGCTTTGCAACCGGTCGCCGCTGCGGCCGAGCCGACCAAGCTGGGCTTCTTCGCCCGCCTGCGCCAGGGCCTGTCCAAGACCAGCGCCAGCCTCGGTGAGGGCATGGCCAGCCTGTTCCTCGGCCAGAAGGCCATCGACGATGACCTGCTCGAAGAGCTGGAAACCCGCCTGCTGACCGCCGACGTCGGCGTCGAGGCCACCGGCGTCATCATGCGCAACCTGACCCAGAAGGTGGCGCGCAAGCAGCTGGCCGACAGCGAGGCGCTTTATCAGGCGCTGCAGCAGGAGCTCACCGAGATGCTGCTGCCGGTGGAGCAGCCGCTGCTGATCGATACCTCGCACAAGCCCTACGTCATCCTGGTGGTCGGCGTGAACGGCGCCGGCAAGACCACCACTATCGGCAAGCTGGCCAAGCGCCTGCAGAACGACGGCAAGAAGGTCATGCTGGCGGCCGGCGATACCTTCCGCGCCGCCGCCGTGGAGCAGTTGCAGGTCTGGGGCGAGCGCAACCGCATTCCGGTGATCGCCCAGCACACCGGGGCCGATTCCGCCTCGGTGATCTTCGACGCCGTCCAGGCCGCCAAGGCCCGCGGCATCGATGTCCTGATCGCCGATACCGCCGGCCGGCTGCATACCAAGGACAACCTCATGGAAGAACTGCGCAAGGTCCGTCGGGTGATCGGCAAGCTGGACCAGGCGGCGCCCCACGAGACCCTGCTGGTACTGGACGCCGGTACCGGCCAGAACGCCCTCAACCAGGCCAAGCAATTCCACAATGCGGTGCCCCTGACCGGTCTGGCCCTGACCAAGCTCGATGGCACCGCCAAGGGCGGGGTGATCTTCGCCCTGGCCAAGCAGAGCGCCCTGCCGATCCGCTACGTCGGCGTCGGCGAAGGCATCGACGACCTACGGCCCTTCGAGGCGCGGCCCTTCGTCCAGGCCCTGTTCGCGGAGCGTGGCGTCTCATGATCCAGTTCGACCGCGTCTCCAAGCGCTATCCCAATGGTCACGTCGGCCTGCAGGAACTGAGCTTCCGTGCCGAACGCGGCGAGATCCTCTTCGTCACCGGTCACTCCGGCGCCGGCAAGAGCACCCTGATGCGGCTGATCCTGGCGATGGAAAGGCCCACCGGTGGCAAGCTGACCCTGGCTGGCCAGGACATCTCGCGCATCACCAATGAGCAGATCCCCTTCCTGCGCCGGCAGATCGGGGTGGTCTTCCAGAATCACCAACTGCTCTACGACCGCACCGTGTTCGACAACGTCGCCCTGCCGCTGCAGATCCTCGGCCTGTCCAAGCCCGAAATCGCCAAGCGCGTGGCCGCGGCGCTGGAACGGGTCAGCCTCAAGGACAAGCTCGACGACTATCCGGCCGAGCTGTCCACCGGCCAGCAGCAGCGGGTCGGCATCGCCCGCGCCGTGGTCCATCGCCCGGCCCTGCTGCTCGCCGACGAGCCTACCGGTAACCTCGATCCGCGCCTGGCCTCGGAAATCATGGGCGTCTTCGAGGACATCAACAGCCTCGGCACCACGGTGCTGATCGCCAGCCACGACCACGCCCTCATCGCCCGGCTGCGCCACCGCATGCTGACCCTGCAGCGCGGCCGCCTGATCGGCGATGAAGAGGAGAGCCAGCCATGAGCGCCACCGAACTGCCCCGTGGCCAGGAGCAGGGCGGCAAGCCCCAGCGTCCGCAACGCCAGGCACCCAAGCCGCCCAAGAGTGACTGGCGCGGCCCGCTGCATGCCTATCTCGAAGCCCATCGCACCGGCCTGAGGGACAGCCTCAGACGGATGGTGCAGCAACCCATAGGCACCTTCCTCACCTGCCTGGTGATGGGCATCGCCCTGGCGCTGCCCATGGGCGTGTCGCTGCTGCTGAAGAACGTCGAGCGGCTCGGCGGCTCCTGGCAGCGTGCCGCGCAGATCTCGGTATTCCTCGACCTGCGCACCGGCCAGGACCAGGCCGAGGTGCTGATGAGCCAGATCAAGGTTCTGCCCGACGTCGCCGAGGCGCGCTGGATCAGTCCGGACGATGCCCTGAAGGAATTGCAGCAGGACGCCGGCCTGGGTGAGGCGCTGCGCGAGCTGCCGCAGAATCCCTTGCCCGGCGTCATCGCCGTGACGCCCAAGGAAATCGACAAGAGCCGCCTCGACATGCTGCGCAGCCAGCTGGCCGAAATGAACGGCGTGCAGCAGGTACAGCTGGACATGCAGTGGGTCGAGCGCCTCACCGCCATCCTCAAGCTGGGCGAGCGTTTCGTCTTCGGCCTGACCGTGGTGCTGGTGATCGCCCTGCTACTGGTGATCGGCAATACCATTCGCCTGGCCATCGAGAATCGGCGCACCGAGATCGAGGTAGTCAAGCTCGTGGGTGGTACCGACGGCTACGTGCGGCGGCCCTTCCTCTACATGGGCGCGCTGTTCGGCCTGGGCGCCGGCATCGCCGCCTGGGCGCTGCTGGTCTTCGGGCTGAACTGGCTCAACGCTGCGGTGATGGAGTTGGCCGGCCTCTATGGCAGCGATTTCGCCCTGGGCAGCGTTGCGCTGGAAGATGGTCTGCAACTGCTGATAGGTGCCGTGCTGCTGGGCTACATCGGCGCCTGGCTGGCTGTCGCCCGCCACCTGCGCGAACTCGCCCCGCGCTGACGGACGACCGTTTCCGGCATCTCCGGAAACGGTCTAACCCCCTGATGACACAGGCATTTCACGCCTGTTTTCAGCTGGGGTTAAGGGAACCTCGGCTAGTCTGGCGCTGTCCAAAAAATCAGTGTTAGACTGTCCAGTGCTTAGTGAATCGGAGGATTCGCATGACCACTTCTTTGCAACCTGTTCCTACATTGGTTCCCGGCGCCAGCCTGGAAGCCTATGTGCATTCGGTGAACAGCATTCCGCTGCTCACTCCGGAGCGGGAGCGTGAACTGGCCGAGCGCCTCTTCTACAAGGAAGACGTCGAGGCCGCCCGGCAGTTGGTGCTCGCGCATCTGCGTTTCGTGGTGCATATCGCCAAGAGCTATTCCGGCTATGGCCTGGCCCAGGCCGACCTGGTTCAGGAAGGCAATGTCGGCCTGATGAAAGCCGTGAAGCGCTTCAATCCCGAAATGGGCGTACGCCTGGTGTCCTTTGCCGTGCACTGGATCAAGGCCGAAATCCACGAATTCATCCTGCGCAACTGGCGCATCGTCAAGGTGGCCACCACCAAGGCGCAGCGCAAGCTGTTCTTCAACCTGCGCAGCCAGAAGAAGCGGCTGGCCTGGCTGAACAACGACGAGGTTCATCGCGTGGCCGAAACCCTGGGTGTCGAACCCCGGGAAGTGCGCGAGATGGAAAGCCGTCTGACCGGTCATGACATGGCCTTCGACCCGGCCAGCGATGCCGATGACGATGCGGCCTATCAGTCGCCGGCCCAGTACCTGGAAGACAGCCGTTACGATCCGGCGCGCCAACTGGAGGAAGCCGACTGGACCGACAGCTCCACGGCCAATCTGCACGAAGCTCTGGAACGCCTGGACGACCGCAGCCGCGATATCCTCTACCAGCGTTGGCTGGCCGAGGAAAAGGCGACGCTGCACGAGCTGGCGGCCAAGTACAACGTCTCGGCAGAGCGTATCCGTCAGCTGGAGAAGAACGCGATGAACAAGCTCAAGGGCAACATCGCCGCCTGATCTGGCCTGAGATTGAAAAACCGCGCCTCAGGGCGCGGTTTTTTTATGTCCGCGAGAATGGCTATTGCGGTCGGATGCCAGGGTGGCGTGGAAAACCGCGCAGCGTTTTCCACGGGCGATCTGTAGCCACCAGACAGCCTGCCTGAGCTACCCGCCTGCTGTGGAAAAGGCTGCGTCGTTTTCCACGCTACACCGCTAGTTCCGTTATGAGCTACGACACGATAAACCACAGGTAGATGGAAAACCTTACAGCGTCTTCCATGCATGAGCTGCAGCGTCACGTAGGCAGCAGGTAGGGTGGAAAACCGCGACGCGTTTTCCACGCGCGAACTCAGGCGTCGTCTGGGCAGCATCTGGAACAGTCGTCGAGTGGAAAAGACTGCGCCGTTTTCCACGCTACGTGCCTCGCGCTACTGCCCGGTCATCCGCCGTAGATAGTCGCTGCCGCCCAGCTGGCGTTCCTGCTGGCGAATCCAGGCGGCGCGTTCGGCGACGTAGGCGCTGGGACGGCTCGGGCTCCACTCGCGGGGGTTGGGCAGCACGGCGGCCAGCAGGCTGGCCTGGCGATCGGACAGGTAGGGCGCGCCTATACCGAAATGGTGACGGGCCGCGGCTTCGGCGCCGAACACGCCGTCGTCCCATTCCACGCTGTTGAGATAGACCTCGAGGATGCGCTGCTTGGACCAGAAGGTCTCCAGCAGCACGGTAAACCAGGCCTCGAAAGCCTTGCGCAGCCAGCTGCGACCACTCCAGAGAAAGAGATTCTTGGCGGTCTGCTGGCTGATGGTGCTGGCACCGCGCAGGGAGCCGCCGGCTTCGTTGTGGCTGAAGGCCTGGCGGATCGCTGCCATGTCGAAGCCCCAATGCTCGGCGAAATGCTGGTCCTCGCCGGCGATCACCGCCATCTTGAGGTCATCCGGCAGCTCCTTCCAGGGGCGCCAGTCGCGCTGCAGGTCGATGGGCTTGCCATCGATCCAGGATTCGACCTTGCGTTCGACCATCAGCATGCTGCCCGGCGGCGGCACCCAGCGCAGGACCAGCACCACGGCGGCGCTGAGGGCGGCGAACCAGAGGGCGACACGCAGGAGACGACGGAGGAGGGTACGCAGCATCGGCTTGGTCTTTGGCGGTTAGCGGGCCATTATAACCAGCGCTCACCTTTCATCGCCCGGGAAAACCCATGTTGCGTCTCTTCCTGCTCTTCGCGGCCCTGGCCGGCTTTACCGGCGTCGGCCTGGGTGCCTTCGCCGCCCATGGTCTCAAGGGCCGGCTGTCCGCCGACTACCTGGCGGTATTCCAGACCGGGGTGCTCTATCAGCTCATCCATGCGCTGGCGCTGTTCGGCGTGGCGCTACTGTCGGTGCATTTCCAGGGGCGTCTGGTGGCCTGGGCCGGCGGTTTCTTCATCGCCGGCATCCTGCTGTTTTCCGGCAGTCTCTATCTGCTGACGCTGACCGGCACCTCGCGGCTGGGCATCATCACCCCCTTCGGCGGCCTGTGCTTTCTCGCCGGCTGGGGCTGTCTGGCGCTGCTCGCCTGGCGTCTGAGCAGTCTCTGAGGGAGCGGCTCCGGATCGGGCGTCGCTGCAATGAGCGCCCGACCGGCGTAGAATGCCGGTTCACCCAGCGACGATGCTTTTTCCATGCAGATCCTGTTGAACGGCGAATCCCTTGAGCTGCCGGACGGTACCACCGTCGCCGACCTGCTCGTGCGTCTCGAATTGACCGGGCGACGGGTTGCGGTGGAACGCAACCTCGACATCGTGCCGCGCAGCCAGCATGCCACCACCGCCCTGGTGGACGGCGACCAGCTGGAAGTGGTCCACGCCATCGGCGGCGGCTAGCCGCGAAAGAGGAATCCAGATGAAAGACACTCCCTTGACCCTGGCCGGGCGCACCTATGCCTCGCGCCTGTTGGTCGGCACCGGCAAGTACCGCGATCTCGACGAGACCCGCCTGGCCATCGAGGCCTCCGGCGCCGAGATCGTCACCGTGGCGGTGCGTCGCACCAACATCGGCCAGAATCCCGACGAGCCCAATCTGCTCGACGTGATCTCGCCCGAGCGCTACACCATCCTGCCCAACACCGCTGGCTGCTACGACGCGGCGGACGCGGTACGCACCTGCCGCCTGGCCCGTGAGCTGCTCGATGGCCACAACCTGGTCAAGCTGGAAGTGCTGGCCGACCAGAAGACCCTCTTCCCCAACGTCATCGAAACCCTCAAGGCCGCCGAGACGCTGGTGGCGGATGGCTTCGACGTCATGGTCTACACCAGCGACGACCCCATCGTCGCTCGCCAGCTGGAGGCCATCGGCTGCATCGCCGTGATGCCGCTGGCCGGCCTGATCGGCTCGGGTCTGGGCATCTGCAATCCCTACAACCTGCGCATCATCCTCGAAGAGGCCAAGGTGCCGGTGCTGGTCGACGCCGGGGTGGGCACCGCCTCCGACGCCACCATTGCCATGGAACTGGGTTGCGAAGCGGTGCTGATGAACAGTGCCATCGCCCATGCCCGCGAGCCGGTGCTGATGGCCGAAGCCATGAAGCACGCCATCGTCGCCGGCCGCCTGGCCTACCTGGCCGGGCGCATGCCGCGCAAGCTCTATGCCACGGCGTCCTCGCCGCTAGACGGCCTGGTCGGCTGATCCGCGCGCGAACCCCATGCGCCCGGCTCCGTGCCGGGCGTCTCTTTTTCCCACCATCGATAACACCATGACCGATCATCAAGACGACCAGACCCCCGACCGTCCCCTGCGTACCATCAAGAGCTTCGTGATGCGTGCCGGCCGCATGACCGAAGGCCAGCAGCGTGGTCTCGACCAGGGCTGGCCGCGCTTCGGCCTGGAGCTGGCCGACGGCCCGCAGGATTTCGATCGGGTATTCGGCCGCCAGGCCCCTCGCACCTTCGAGATCGGCTTCGGCATGGGCCATTCCACCCTGGAAATGGCCGCCGCGGCCCCGGAACAGGACTTCATCGGCGTCGAGGTGCATCGTCCCGGCGTCGGCGCCCTGCTCAATGGTGCCATGACCCAGGAACTGACCAACCTGCGGGTCTACAGTTGCGATGCGCTGGAGGTGCTGCGTCAGTGCGTGGCCGATGCCAGCCTGGACCGGGTGCTGCTGTTTTTCCCCGACCCCTGGCACAAGAGCCGCCACCACAAGCGGCGTATCGTCCAGCCGGCCTTCGCCGAACTGGTCCGACAGAAGCTCAAGGTCGGCGGCGTGCTGCACATGGCCACCGATTGGCAGGCCTACGCCGAGCACATGCTCGAGGTCATGAACGCCGCCCCCGGCTACCACAACCTGGGCGATGCCTCGGGTTACGTGCCGCGGCCCGAGGAGCGCCCCATCACCAAGTTCGAACGCCGCGGCGAGCGCCTGGGCCACGGGGTCTGGGACCTGAAGTTCGCACGGCAAGACTGACCGTACGTCGCGGATGAGGTGGGGTTGAGCCAGCTGCCGCCTGTTTGGCATGATGGCGTTTTGCCGCGATGGGGCCTAGCCATCGGGAAACCTTGGAACCTGCGAGATGCCTGCCGACCAAAACCGTGAGCCGGGGCGCTGTTTGCCCGGGATGCAACGGTGAGCCTGGGACCTGACGGCGCGCTCGATGCCCTGCGGCAGTTGGAGGTCGAGCGTAGTGCCCGCCAACGCACCGAGCGTTCGCTGCATCTGATGGCCTCGGCCTTCGCCCTCTGCCGGGATGCCATGGCCGTGCTCAGCGAGAGCGGCCAGATCATCGAAGCCAACGAGGCGCTGTGCAAGCTGATGCTCAGCGCCGGCAAGAGCGTGGCTGGCCAGTACCTGTCCCACTACATCAAGTTGCCCGAGGCGGCCATCCAGGCCTTCGAGCGGCATGGCTATGCCCTGTCCGAGGCGAGTTTCCATGTCTCGGCCAAGCGCGTGACCCCGATGGAGATCAGCCTCAGCCGCTTCGCCGGCGAAGGCGGCGCCGAGGGCTACGTCATCGCCAGCCTGCGCGACATCACCGACCGCAAGCGTGCCGAGCAGGCACTGGAGCGCCTGGCGTTGAGCGATGGCCTGACCCAGCTGCCCAATCGCGGCGGCTTCTATCGCCGCTTCGACGACTGCCTGCGCGCGCTCACGCCAGGCCGCAGCCTGGCCGTGCTGTTCATCGACGTGGATGGGTTCAAGGAGGTCAACGACTCCTTGGGCCATGAGGCGGGCGACGAATTGCTGCGTGTCCTGGCCGCCGCGCTGCAGGACAGCCTGGGCCACGACGAGTTGCTGGCGCGCTGGGGGGGCGATGAATTCGTCGCCGCCATCGCGGTGGACGGTCGCAGCCAGGCGCGCCAGATCGCCGAGCGCCTGCTGCAGGTGGTCGGTCGGCCACAGCGCATCGCCGAGCACGATATCCGGGTGTCCGCCAGCATCGGCCTGAGTATGACCCCCGACGACGGCCAGAGCGCCGAGGCACTGCTCAGCAATGCCGATGCCGCCATGTACGCGGCCAAGAGCGCCGGCAAGAGCCGGGCGCGCTTCTACGATCCGGAGTTCACCGCCGAGGCGCTGCGCAAGGTCACCCTGCTGGCCCACCTGCACGCCGCTATCGAGGCGGAAGAGATCAGCTTCGTCCTGCAACCCAAGTTCGATGCCCAGCGCCGGCTGGTCAGCGCCGAGCTGCTGGCACGCTGGGATTGCCCCGGGGTGGGCTCGGTGTTGCCCTGTGTCTTCGTCGCCCTGGCCGAGCAGAATGGCATGGCCTCGTCCCTGGGGCGGCTGGCGATCCGGCGGGCGGCGGCCTATGCCCGCGACTTGCAGCAGGCCGGCGTCTGTATTCCGGTGGCGGTGAACATCTCGGCCCGCCAGGTGGCGGACGATGAGCTGGGCCTGGTCCTGGAACGTGCCTGCGCCGAGTTCGGCGTGCGGCCACGGGCCCTGGAGCTGGAGGTGACCGAGTCGGTGTTCCTGCAGCGCGGTGCCCCGGAGCGGCGCCTCGGTCTGCTGCGCGACCAGGGCTTCCGGGTGGCCATGGACGACTTCGGCACCGGCTATTCGTCCCTGAGCTATCTACATCGGCTGTCCTTCGACACCATCAAGATCGACCGTAGCTTCCTGCTGTCGGTGGATCGCGACGCTCGCTCGCGGCAATTGCTGGCGGGCATCGTCAGCCTGTGCCGGGCGCTGAACATGCAGATCGTCGCCGAGGGGGTGGAAACCCAGGCGCAATTCGACCTGCTCAAGAGCCTGGGCGTGGACTGCTTCCAGGGCTTCCTGCTCGGTCGGCCGCAGTCGCTGGAGAGCCTGCTGCTGCTGGCCGGCGTCCCGGACTACACCTCGCTCTAGTCGGGCGGTTCAGGCGTGCGCACGAGTGGGGGAGTGACTGCTGTGCGGTTCGGCGTTCCGCTCGAGTCAGGCGCCCTGACCGTCATGGCCGCGCTGGGGCAACGCCGCCCGGGCAAAAAAAGCGCCGCCAAAATTGCGTAGTTAACTTCTGAAACACCGCACTAGCTGCGGCGCTCGGCCAGCACGCCCAGCAGGCAGACGCCGATCAGCAGCACCGGGGCCAGGGCGTAGTTGTTGAACTGTGCCAGGCCCTTGACCACCCAGGGCGTGAGGAAGGTCATGGCGGCGCCATAGATGGCCAGGCAGGCCAGGGCGAAGGCCGGTACGCGGATGGCGGTCGGCAGGCTGCCCAGGCGCGCCTGGATGAAGGCGTTGACCTGGCTGCCGAACAGCACCAGCAGGGTGGCGGTGACCGCGAGGGCTACCTCGTCCAGGTGGCTGCGGCTCCAGCGGGAGAGGTCGGCGATGTGGTTGAGCACGAAGTCCAAGGCAGAGCTCCTCGTCAGTCAGGCAGAAAGGATTGCAAGAGGTCGTTCAGGAACAGCTGGCCACGGGCGGTCGGCTGCAACCGCTCCGGATCCTCCACCAGCAGGCCGTCACGGCGCGCCATGGCCAGCGCGGGGGCCAGGCTGTCCAGGGACTGGCCGGTGCGCTGCGGATACCAGGCGGCCGACACGCCGTCTACCAGGCGCAGGGCGTTCATCATGAATTCGAAGGGCAGGTCGGCCGGTTCCAGACGCTTCTCGCCGGCCTGGAAGGGCTTGGCCGGATCGAGATAGTCCTTGGGCAGGCGGGTCTTCCAGGTACGCAGCAGCCGGCCGTCCGGGGCGCTCAGCTTGGCATGGGCGCCGGCGCCGATGCCGAGGAAGTCGCCGAAGCCCCAGTAGTTGAGATTGTGCCGCGCCTGGCGTCCGGGCTGGGCGTAGGCGGAGGTCTCGTACTGCCGGTAGCCGGCGGCGGCCAGGCGGGCCTGGCCGGCTTCCTGGATGTCCCAGAGGGTATCGTCCTCGGGCAGCTCCGGCGGCTGGCTCCAGAATACCGTATTGGGCTCCATGGTCAGCTGGTACCAGGACAGGTGCGTGGGCGCCAGGGCGATGGCCTGCTCCAGATCGCCGAGGGCGTCGGCCAGGCTCTGGTTGGGCAGGCCATGCATGAGGTCCAGGTTGAAGTTGTCGAAGCCGGCGGCGCGGGCCCGGTCGGCGGCGCGTATGGCTTCGTCGCGGCCATGGATGCGGCCCAGGGCCTTGAGCTTCTCGTCCTGGAAGCTCTGGATGCCGATGGAGAGCCGATTGATGCCCAGCCCGCGATAGGCGACGAACTTGGCCTGCTCGAAGGTCCCGGGATTGGCTTCCAGGGTGATCTCGATGTCGGGCGCGAAGTCCAGACGTCGCGCCACGCCCTCCAGCAGCCGGCCCAGGGCGGTCGCAGAGAACAGGCTGGGCGTGCCGCCGCCGAAGAAGATCGAACTCAGCGGCCGGCCATGGACGTGGACGAGGTCGTTATCCAGGTCCGCCAGCAGGGCGTCCACGTACTCCGCTTCCGGCAGCGTCGGGCCGGCGGCGTGGGAATTGAAGTCGCAATAGGGGCACTTGCGTACGCACCAGGGGATATGGACGTAGAGCGCCAGCGGCGGCAGGGTGAAGGGCGAAGTCACAGGCCGAGCCGTTGCTTGAGCAGGGCCATGGCGCGGGCGCGATGGCTGCGCTGGTTCTTTTCCGCCGGGGCCAGTTCGGCGGCGGAAACGCTTTCGCCATCGGGCTGGAACAGTGGATCGTAGCCGAAGCCGTGCTCGCCCTGGGCGGCATGCAGGATGCGACCCGGCCAGAGGCCTTCGCAGAGAATCGGCAGCGGATCGTCGGCGTGACGGACCAGGGCCAGCACGCAGACGAACTGGCCGGTACGCGCGGCGTCGGGCACGTCTTTCAGGGCGTCGAGCAGCTTGGCGTTGTTGGCCGCATCGCCCTGGCCGTCGGCGTAGCGGGCGGAATAGATGCCGGGGGCGCCGCCGAGGGCGTCCACCGCCAGGCCCGAATCGTCGGCCAGGGCCGGCAGGCCGGACAGGCGCGCGGCGTTGCGGGCCTTGAGGATGGCGTTCTCGACGAAGGACAGACCGGTCTCTTCGGGCTCGATCTGGCTGAACTCGCTCACCGAGCGTATCCGCACCTGGCCGCCGAGCATGGCCTGGAGTTCCTTGAGCTTGCCGGCGTTGTGGCTGGCGAGGACCAGTTCGGTTAGGTCGGACATGAGGACACCGCGTCTCGTGAAGGATGGCGACATATTGTACGCGAAGCCAGGCCCAGGCTGGCCGCGCTGCCCCTGCCTTACGTCATATCGCGACGCGATGTTCCTGCAGGCGCGGCGCGCTGACCCGGTAGATGCCGATCTCGCCGAGCAGGTTCGGCCACAGCTTGCTGGCCCAGCCGTGGCGATGCAGGCGATCCACGGCGAGGCGATCCAGCACCTGGGCACGCTGCTCGCGGCAGAGGCGTTCGAAGTCCTCGAAGGTGCAGAAGTGGATGTTCGGGGTGTTGTACCAGGTATAGGGCAGGAAGTCGGAGACCGGCATGCGGCCCTTGGTGCCCAGGTACAGGCGGCAGCGCCAGTGACCGAAGTTGGGAAAGGTGATGATGCACTGGCGACCGACCCTGAGCATCTCCTGGAGGATGCGGTCGGGGTACTGCAGGGCCTGCAGCGACTGGGTCATGACCACCACGTCGAAGCTGTCGCTGGCGAAGTTGGCCAGGCCGCCATCGAGGTCCTGCTCGATGACGTTGACGTCCTTGAGCAGGCATTCGGCGATCTTGTCCGGATCGATCTCCAGGCCGTAGCCGGTGACCTGCTTGTGGTCGCGCAGCCAGGCGAGCAGCTCGCCGGTGCCGCAGCCGAGGTCGAGCACCCGGCTGCCGGCAGGGATCCATTCCTGAATGATGTCCAGATCGGCGCGCACGCAGCTATACCTCGATACGGGTCATGTAGTGGGAGAAGGCCTGCAGGTAGCGCGGGATGGGGATGAGGAAGGCGTCATGGCCCTGGGGGGCGTCCACCTCCAGGTAGCTGACGTCCTTGCGCGCGGCCATCAGGGCGTTGACGATCTCCTTGGAGCGCACCGGCGAAAAGCGCCAGTCGGTGGTGAAGGAGACGATCAGGAAGCGCGCCTGCACCCCGGCCAGGGTCTTGGCCAGGTCGCCGCCCTGGGCATGGGCCGGATCGAAATAGTCCAGCGCCTTGGTCATCAGCAGGTAGGTGTTGGCGTCGAAGCGGCCGGAGAATTCCTCGCCCTGGTAGCGCAGGTAGCTCTCCACCTGGAATTCGACACTGTGGAAGTCGTAGTTGAGCTGGTCGGTCTTGAGTTCGCGACCGAATTTCTCGCCCATGGCCTCGTCGGACAGGTAGGTGATGTGGCCGACCATGCGCGCCAGCATCAGGCCGCGCTTGGGGATCACGCCCTTTTCCTGGAAGTGGCCGGCGTGGAAATCCGGGTCCGAGAGAATGGCCTGGCGCGCCACCTCGTTGAAGGCGATGTTCTCCGCCGACAGCTTGGGCGCCGAGGCGATGGCCAGGCAGTGGCGGATGCGCTCCGGATAGCTGATGGTCCATTGCAGCGCCTGCATGCCGCCGAGGCTGCCGCCGATCACCGCCGCCCACTGCTGGATACCCAGGCGATCGGCCAGCCGCGCCTGGCTGTGGACCCAGTCTTCCACGGTCAGCACCGGGAAATCCGCACCGTAGGGACGGCCGGTGTCCGGATTCGGGCTGCTCGGCCCGGTGGAGCCGTTGCAGCCGCCCAGGTTGTTCAGGGCGACGACGAAGAACTTGCGGGTGTCGATGGGCTTGCCGGGGCCGATGCAACTGTCCCACCAGCCAGGCTTGCGGTCGTCCAGGCTGTGGTAGCCGGCGGCGTGGTGATGGCCGGAGAGCGCGTGGCAGATCAGCACGGCATTGCTGGCCGTGGCGTTGAGCTCGCCGTAGGTCTCGACCATCAGGTCGTAGGCCGGTAGGGTGCGACCACCGGCGAGGGCCAGGGGCTCGCTGAAATGCAGCAGCTCGGGGGTGACCAGGCCGACTGAATCTTCGGGGATGACGCTGGGCATTGACGGCTCGTCCGGGGCGGGGCTCGCCAGTCTAAAGAGCACCGCGGGGAGCGGCAAGGGCAGGCGTGGCGCCCTGGCCGAACCCGCGTGAGGGCAGCGCGGCCAGGGGGCCTAGACGACGCGGGCCAGGGGCAGCACGACCACGTTGTCGTGACGCTGGGAAGGCGCCGGGCGGGCGATCTGCTTGAGCATGTCGCTGACCTCGGTAAGCTGCTTGTGCAGCACGTCCTCGTGCACCTGCAGTCGGCGTACCTGCTCCTGGCTGTTGAGATTCTGCTGGGTGAGCTGCTTGAGGGCCAGCATGCTGGTCTCCAGTAGCTGCTTCTGCTCGCGGGTGTGCTGTACCAGCGGCGTCAGGGCGCCGTCGTTCCAACGCAGCACCTGGGCATGGGCGCCTTCCTGCAGGGCCTGGACTTCCTGGGCCACGGTGGCGAAGAAGCGGCGGGCCAGGGCGTTCTGTTCGGTGAGCAGGGTCTTCACCTGGCGCTGGATTTCCTCGGTCTTGAGCTGCAGCTGGCGCAGCTCGCGGACGTAGGGTCGGATGCGCAACCGCGGCGCTTCCAGGGGATGCAGGGGATTTTCCAGGTTGTGCCGCTGGTAGACCGCGCCGAGCACCTTGTTGGCGCGATCGGCTTCGTTGTCCAGCGCCAGCAGGTCGTGCTCGACCATGCGGAAGAACCGTTCGATGGATTGGTTGATCCCCACTGTGGTCAGGCTGCTGCGGAATTCCCGGCGAGCGGTCTCCAGGTGGGCGTCCAGGCGCTCAGGGACGACCAGGTCGAGGAGTAGCTTGCGCTGGCCAGCCAGCATGTTCTGGGTGGTGCGCAGGTCCAGCAGGCGGCGGTGGTACTGGTCGTACTCCTGGCGCGTGCGGGCGGTCTGCAATTCAAGCCCGGCACCTGGCAATTCTTCGTCGGCCAGCTGCGCGTACTGCGCCCGGATGGCCTCCAGGCGCTGTTCGATGAGCGTGCGACTGGCACCCAGCAGGCCACTGGCCTGGTGCACGATGCGTTGCTGCAGCAGCCGCTCGCGGGCGCCGACGATGCGATCGGCGAGCAGTTGCTCGAGGCCGTCCAGTTGGCTGCGTGCGAGCAGTTCTAGGTCGCCGCGCACCTTGCCCAGCAGCGCCTGCTTGGCCGACAGCGGCAGGATGTGCTCGGCGGGCAGGGCCAGTTGCCGGGCGCTGGCCTGGCGGACGTTCTCCAGTGAGTGGGCGACGTGGGCGGCACCGCCGAGGTCGTCCCAGAGGCTGTCGATCTTGTTCATCACCGCGAACAGTCGCTCAGGGCTGTCGCCCAGTGCCGGCTTGACGCACTGTTCCCAGAGCGCCAGGTCCGAGGCGGTGACGCCGGTGTCGGCGCCGATCAGAAAGAGCACCGCCTGGGCGTGGGGCAGTAGCGACAGGGTCAGCTCGGGCTCGGCACCCAGGGCATTGAGGCCGGGGGTGTCGAGGATGCGCAGGCCCTGGCGCAGCAGCGGGTGGTCGATGCTGATCACGGCATGGCGCCAGGCTGGAACGCTGACCAGGCCGGCATCGCCGAGCTGTTCCAGCTGTTCGGGATCGAAGCCCAGCTGCGCTGCCGTTGCCGCCGCCACTTCGCGGGTCTCGGTGACCTTGGCCAGCAGGGTGGCCATGGCGTCCGGATGGCGATCATCCAGCGGGAAGCGCTGCCAGGCCTCGGGTGTCTTGCGCCAGGCGACCAGGCTGCGGTCGTCCAGCCGGCTGTCGATGGGCAGCAACTGCAGGTAGGGACCCTCGGCGCCGGCATCGAAGAAGATCTCGGTGGGGCACATGGTGGTGCGCCCAGCCTGGGACGGCAGCATGCGCTGGCCGTAGTCGGCGAAGAAGAGGGCGTTGATCAGTTCGGTCTTGCCGCGGGAGAACTCGCCGGCGAAGGCCAGGGTGATGCCGTCGGCCTGGAGTTCGCTCTGGCAACTGGCCAGGGCGGCGTCCAGGGCGGGGGAGGCGAGGCGATTACGCTGCAACCAGTCGCGGTAGCGGCCCAATTGGGTATCGAGTTCGGCTTTCCACGTGGCATAGGCATCGACGTGGCGGAACAGACGTTCCATGGGGGCTTCCTTGACCTGGACAGCTAAAGCCTGGACGTTGCCCCAGCCTCCAGGCCGCGTCAATGCCGGCTCCGTCACGACGCGGCGGGCGGTCGTGACGGAGGGGCGAGCGGTGGCGGACGTCGTACGTTAAAGGAAGGGCGCGAGTATCTGCGGCATGCCGGTGGCGGCGGCCAGTTGGCCGATGACGAAGCGATCCAGCAGGTTGATCACGATGAAGGCGAAGATCGGCGACAGATCCAGGCCGCCCAGGCTGGGCAGGATGCGGCGGAAGGGGGCCAGCAGCGGCTCGCAGATCTGGTTGACCAGTTCGGCGGCGGGATTGTGGGTCTGGGGCGCGACCCAGGAGAGGATCACGCTGACGATCAGGGCGAAGAAGAACACCTTGAGGAACAGCGAGGCCACGCCGAGCAGGGCCCAGATCAGCAGCGCCGGGAACAGCCCGCCGATGCTGGCGCCGAGCAGTACCACCACGACCATCATCAGGGCCAGCTGGACCAGGATCGCCAGCACCAGGGCGGCCAGATCGACGCCGCCGAAGCCGGGAATGACCCGGCGCAGGGGTTTGAGCAGCGGCTGGGTGGCGCGCACGGTGAATTGCGACAGCGGGTTGTAGAAGTCGGCCCGGACCAGCTGCAGGATGAAGCGCAGCAGGATGATCAGCAGGTAGAGACTGCCGAGGGTCTGGATGACGTAGACGAGAGCTTGCGCGAAAGCGGACATGGATACTCCTTATCGATCCGGCAACTGGGCCAGTTCCGCGGCCCGGTCGGCCGCGGCGGTGAGGGCTTCTTCCACCAGGTCCGCGAAGGCCCCGGCTTGGAAGGTTTCGATGGCGCGTTCGGTGGTGCCCCTGGGGGACATCACTGAACGACGCAATTGTTCAGGGCTGCGGTCGCCCTGGCAGGCCATGGCGGCAGCGCCGCGGGCGGTGTGCAGGGTCAGTTGCTCGGCCACCGCGGGCGGCAGGCCGAGCTTGGCGCCGGCCTGGGTCATGGCCTCCATCAGCAGGAAGAAGTAGGCTGGGCCGCTACCGGACACCGCGGTGACCGCATCCAGCTGCTGCTCTTCCTCGACCCAGAGCGCCAGGCCGACCGCGGCGAGGATTTCCTGGGCGCGGGCGCGCTGGTCTGGACTGACCTGCGCGTTGGCGAACAGGCCGCTGGCGCCGAGGCGCAGCTGCGCCGGCACGTTGGGCATGCAGCGCACCAGCGGCCGCTCGCCCAGCCAGCGCGTCAGACTGGCGCAGGTGATGCCGGCGGCGACCGAAACGATCAGTTGCTCCGGACGCAGGTGCGGTGCCAGTTCGGCGCAGACCTCGCCCATCACCTGGGGCTTCACGCCCAGCACCACCACGTCGGTGTCAGCCAGGACCGCGGTGTTGCTGGCTTCGACGCGGATGCCGTACGCCCGGGCCAGTGCCTCGCGCCTGGCCGGATTGCGATTGCTGGCACTGAGCTGGCGGGCCGGCACGCCCTGGGCGAGCAGCCCGCCGATGATGGCACCGGCCATGTTGCCGGCGCCGATGAAGGCGATGCGGGTGTCGTTCATCGAGACTTCCTAGGTTGAAGAGGCGGTGGCGCCGTAGTCGCGGGCGCCGAACAGGGCGGTACCGATGCGGACCCAGGTAGCGCCCTCGGCGATGGCGGCTTCCAGGTCCTGGCTCATGCCCATGGACAGGGTGTCCAGGTCCAGGTTCAGCGCCTCGCTCAAGGCGCGCAGCCGGGCGAAGGCCGCGCGCTGGCTGGCCGGGTCCTCGGTGGGTTCGGGGATGGCCATCAGCCCGCGCAGGCGCAGGTTGGGCAGCTGGCTCACGGCATCGGCCAGGGTGGGCAGTTCGTCGGGGTGGCAGCCGGACTTGCTGGCTTCGCCGCTGACATTGACCTGCAGGCAGATGTTCAGCGGCCCCTGCTCGGGCGGTCGCTGCTCGGCCAGACGCTGGGCGATCTTCAGGCGATCCACCGAGTGCACCCAGTCGAAATGGCTGGCGATGGCGCGGGTCTTGTTGGACTGGATGGGGCCGATGAAATGCCACGTCAGCGGCAGATCGGCGAGTTCGGCCTGCTTGTCCAGCGCCTCCTGCAGATAGTTCTCGCCGAAGTCGCGCAGGCCTGCAGCCCAGGCTTCGCGCAGGGCGGCGGCGGGTTTGGTCTTGCTCACCGCCAGCAGGCCGACGGTCGCGGGATCGCGGCCTGCCGTCCGGCTGGCCGCGGCGATGCGTTCGAGTACGGTTGCGCTATTCTCGGCTATCGTGGACATTCAGCCCCTGCTTGCGTCGGCGCATCCGGCAGGCCTCGGCGTACCGGATGAGTGAGTGGCGGTGACCAGGTCAGACCGCCAGTGCTGCGCGGCATTCTACCTGCTTGCTCGACATCTGGGAGTCCCATGGATATCACCGAATTGCTGGCCTTTTCCGCGCGGCAAGGCGCCTCCGACCTGCACCTGTCCGCCGGCCTGCCGCCGATGATCCGCGTCGACGGCGACGTGCGCCGCATCAACCTGCCGGCTTTCGAGCACAAGCAGGTGCACGGCCTGATCTACGACATCATGAACGACAAGCAGCGCAAGGACTTCGAGGAATTCCTGGAGACCGACTTCTCCTTCGAGGTGCCGGGCGTGGCGCGCTTCCGGGTCAACGCCTTCAACCAGAATCGTGGCGCCGGCGCGGTGTTCCGGACCATTCCTTCCAAGGTGCTGAGCATGGAGGAGCTGGGCATGGGCGAGGTGTTCAGGAAGATCACCGACGTGCCCCGCGGCCTGGTGCTGGTGACCGGGCCGACCGGTTCGGGCAAGTCCACCACCCTGGCGGCCATGCTCGACTATCTCAACAACCACAAGTACCACCACATCCTCACCATCGAGGACCCCATCGAGTTCGTCCACGAATCCAAGAAGTGCCTGGTCAACCAGCGCGAGGTACACCGCGACACCCTGGGCTTCTCCGAGGCCCTGCGCTCGGCCCTGCGCGAGGACCCTGACGTCATCCTGGTGGGCGAGCTGCGCGACCTGGAGACCATCCGCCTGGCGTTGACCGCGGCCGAGACCGGCCATCTGGTGTTCGGCACCCTGCACACCACCTCGGCGGCCAAGACCATCGATCGGGTGGTGGACGTCTTTCCGGCGGAAGAGAAAGCCATGGTGCGTTCCATGCTGTCCGAATCCCTGCAGGCAGTGGTCTCCCAGACGCTGCTCAAGAAGGTCGGCGGCGGCCGGGTGGCGGCCCACGAGATCATGATCGGCACCCCGGCCATCCGTAACCTGATCCGCGAGGACAAGGTGGCGCAGATGTATTCGGCGATCCAGACCGGTGGCGGACTGGGCATGCAGACCCTGGACATGTGCCTCAAGGCGCTGCTGTCCAAGGGCCTGATCAGCCGCGATGCGGCGCGCGAGAAGGCCAAGACGCCGGAGAATTTCTGATGGAATTCGACAGATTCCTGCAGCTGATGGTGGACAAGGGCGCCTCCGACCTCTTCATCACCACCGGCGTCCCCCCGTCGATGAAGATCAACGGCCGCATGACGCCGGTCACCAAGGACGCGCTTTCGCCGGACCAATGCCGGGCCATCGTGCTGGGCGTGATGAACGAGGAGCAGCGCCAGGAATTCCAGCAGAAGCGCGAATGCAATTTCGCCATCAGCGCCCGGGGCATCGGCCGCTTCCGGGTCAGTGCCTTCTACCAGCGCAACCTGGTGGGCATGGTGCTGCGCCGCATCGAGGTGAACATTCCCACGGTGGAGCAGCTGCGCCTGCCGGAGATCATCAAGAAGCTGGCCATGACCAAGCGCGGCCTGGTGATCTTCGTCGGCGCCACCGGCACCGGCAAGTCCACCTCGCTGGCGGCCATGATCGGCCACCGCAACAAGAACTCGGCGGGTCACATCATCTCCATCGAGGATCCCATCGAGTACATCCACCAGCACCAGGGCTGCATCGTCACCCAGCGCGAGGTGGGCATCGACACCGAGTCCTTCGAGGTGGCGCTGAAGAACACCCTGCGCCAGGCGCCGGACGTCATCATGATCGGCGAGATCCGCAGCCGGGACATCATGGAGCACGCCCTGGCCTTCGCCGAGACCGGGCACCTGTGCCTGGCCACGCTGCACGCCAACAACGCCAACCAGGCGCTGGACCGTATCATCCATTTCTTCCCGGCCGATCGACACAGTCAGACCTGGATGGACCTGTCGCTCAACCTCAAGGGCATCGTCGCCCAGCAACTGGTGCCCACCCTCGACGGCCAGGGGCGCCGTGCGGTGATCGAGGTCCTGCTCAACACCCCGCTGGCCGCCGATATGATCCGCAAGGGCGAGGTGCATGAACTCAAGGCGTTGATGAAGAAATCCGGTGAACTGGGCATGCAGACCTTCGACCAGTCGCTCTATGCCCTCTATCGCGATGGCGAGATCAGCTACGAGGCGGCCCTGGCCCACGCCGATTCCGCCAACGACCTGCGGTTGATGATCAAGCTGGGGTCGGAGACCGATGCCGACCACCTCAACCAGATGACCCGCAATCTCTCGGTGGACATGGGCGACGATCCGCCCAAGCGCTTCCGCTAGCCTTCGGCTGCCAGGGTCCTGGCCTCGCGCAGGGCGGTGACCAGGGCCAGACGCGCCTGCTCCTGCTGGGTGGCGTCGGGTGTGCGCAGGATGTAGGAGGGGTGGTAGGTGGCGATGATCCAGCGCTCGTCCAGCCGCAGCGGTCGGCCCATGAACTGGGCCAGGCCACGCGGCTTGCGCCTTAGCAGGGCTTCCAGGGCGGTCGAGCCGAGCGCCACCACCACAATCGGCTGGATGTCGCGCAATTCCTGCTCCAGCCAGTAGCGGCAGGGCGCGATCTCAGGTCCCGGGGTGACGTGCTTGCGTCTCAGGCCCTGGGGAATCCATTTGAAGTGCTTGACCGCATTGGTCAGGAACACCTCGTCACGGTCGAGTCCCGCCTCGGCCAGCGCCGCCATCAGCACCTGCCCGGCCGGACCGACGAAGGGACGGCCCGCCAGGTCCTCCTGGTCACCGGGTTGCTCGCCGAGCAAGAGGATACGCGCCGTGCGCGGGCCTTCGCCGGCCACTGGCTGGGTCGCCTTTTCCCAGAGCTCGCAGCGGCGACATTCGTCCAGGGTAGTGGGCAGCGGGCGTTCGGGCTGGGCGCGCTCGGCGGCGATCAGCACCTCGCGACCGGACTGCCGGCCGACGGCTTCGGCCTGGGCCAGGCGCTGGGCACCGGCACGCGCTTCGCTGAGCAGTGCCGGGATCAGCGGGCCTTCCGGCAGGTCCTTCCAGAAGCGCGCCGGCATGTTGCCCCTCAGGGTACGTGGATTGGCGCGAGCCGGATTGAAGGTGCTGCGGTAGTAGGCGCGCCAGAGTTCGTCGCCAGCGTTGCGGTCATCGTCTTCCGGGGTCTGGCGGGCCAACTGTTGCAGCTCGGCGGGGCAGGGCTGCAGCAATTGCAGCACCTGGCCATCCCAGAGCGCCGCGGTCTCCGGGGTGGCGATCAGCCAGCTGCTGTTGCCCATCCGATCGCAGAAGTGCGGTGCCGCCAGGGCCAGGACGTCATGCGCCGGCTGGTGCCAGGCCACCCAGGCCGGCGGACCGGCGTTTTCGGCGCGGGGCCGGAAACGGAGGAAGGCATGCACGTGGTGGATCTCGCGGCGGATCGCCTTGACCCGGCGCTGCAGTTCGCTGCCGTCTTCGTCGCCGGCCAGCATCGCCGCCCGGTCACCGCGGGCGACTCGCCAGAGCACCTGGTAGAGCAACGCCCAGCGATCGTCGCTGCGAAAGCAGGCGGCATAGCTCAGGGCCTCGGCCAGTTGCGGCGGAATACGCACGGCGCCGCTGGGCGGGGTCGCCACGGCCTCGACCGGTTCATCGAACAGATCGCCCAGCCCGTGGCTTTCCTGCCAGCTCACCTGGGCCGGTGCGATGCCGGCCTGCAGCAAGCGGCGCGCTTCCTGGCGCCAGCCGGCGAAGGTGCCGTCGAACTCGACCTTGAGCATCTACAGCAGGGCGAGTTGCGCGGGCGGCTCGGCGAGTTGGCGGCGCAGATCGAGGGATTCGGCCAGGCGTGGTTGCGGGCGATAGTCCTGGGTGACGATGAAGGGGCGAGCCTTCTCCACGCTGCACTTGAGCCGGATCAGGTCGGCGTAGCGGATGCGCCGCTCGCGCCTGAGCTCCACCAGCCGCTTGGCCGAGAGCACGCCGATGCCGGGGACGCGGGCGATCAGGACCTGGTCGGCGCGATTGAGGTCCAGCGGGAAGATGGCGCGATTGTGCAGCGCCCAAGCCAGCTTGGGGTCCACGTCCAGCGGCAGCTGGCCATCTTCGGTGGGCAGCTCCGCCGCCTGGAAGCCATAGCCGCGCATGAGGAAGTCGGCCTGGTACAGCCGGTGTTCGCGCAGCAGGGGCGGCGGCTGCAGCGGTACCGTACCCGGGCTTTCCGGAATGGGGCTGAAGGCCGAGTAATAGACGCGCTTCAGACGATAGGCGCCATAGAGCGTCTGGGCGGTGTCGAGGATGGTGCGATCGTCGGTGGCGTCGGCGCCGACGATCATCTGGGTGCTCTGCCCCGCCGGGGCGAAGCGCGGCGCCTTGGCTTCGGCCTCGGCCTCTTCCAGCCCCAGGCGGATGTTGCCCATGGTCTTGCGGATGCTGCTGCCGTTCTTTTCCGGCGCCAGCTTGATCAGCCCGCTCTCGGTGGGCAGCTCGATGTTCACCGACAGGCGATCGGCATAGAGACCCGCCTGGGCGATGAGCTCGGGATCGGCGTCGGGAATGGTCTTGAGGTGGATGTAGCCGCGGAACTGGTGCTCTTCGCGCAACAGCTGGGCCACCCGGGTCATCTGCTCCATGGTGTAGTTGGAGGAGCGGATGATGCCGGAACTGAGGAACAGACCGCTGATGACGTTGCGCCGGTAGAAGTCGAGGGTCAGCTGCACCACCTCCTCGGGCGTGAAGCGCGCCCGGGGTACGTTGCTGCTGCGGCGGTTGACGCAGTACTGGCAGTCGTACAGGCAGAAGTTGGTCAGCAGCACCTTGAGCAGCGCCACGCAGCGCCCATCGGGGGTGAAGCTGTGGCAGATGCCCATGCCATCGGTCGAGCCCAGGCCGTCCTTGCCCTTGGAGCTGCGCTTGGGCGCGCCACTGCTGGCGCAGGACACGTCGTACTTGGCGGCATCGGCGAGAATGATCAGCTTGTCGGCGAGCTCCATCGAGATCTCCTGTACTGTGATTGCATACAGTATCCAGGAGGCGGAGCGTCGTTCAATGGCTTTGCGCCGGGCGGTGCCGAGTGGAGCGACACTCCGCCGGGCGGTAGCGGCCCGACGGAGCGGGGAGAGGGGTCAGGACTTGCGGGTACGCTTGGCGCGCGGCTTGTCGACGACAGGGTCGGCTTCGGCGGCCAGGGTAGTGGGCTGCGGCAGGACGCGCTTGGCCGAGGCAAACCGCTTGGTCCAGTACGGCTTGCTCAGGTGATCGACCCGGACGCTCTCGCCACTGCGCGGGGCATGGACGAAACGGTCGTTGCCCAGGTAGATGGCGACGTGGTCGATGCCACTGCGCTGACCGGTCTTGAAGAACACCAGGTCACCGGCCTTGAGGTCGCTACGGGCGACCTTGGGGCCCTTGAGCTGGGCCAGCTCGCGGGAGGTGCGCGGCAGCTTGACGTTGTGCACGTCACGATAGACGTAGTTCACCAGGCCGCTGCAGTCCAGGCCGTTCTTCGGGCTGGTACCACCGAAGCGGTAGGGCGTACCGACCAGATCCATGGCGCGGGTAGCGACCTGGGCGCCGACGTTGCGCGTCGCGGCCTGGGCGGTGGCTTGCTTACGGTGCAGGGCACTGCTGGCCCGAGCTGCGCGCTTGGCGCGGGCTACGGAGGCCGCCTGGGTATGATTGTCGGCAGCGGTGACGTGACGAGCTGCGGGCTTGGGGGTTGGTGCGGCGGTGACATGCCGGGCTGCGACCTTGTGGACCGGAGCGGCAGTGCGCGCTGCAGAGTTCTCTTTCGCTTGCGCTGCCACCGGCAGCACAAGACAGGCGGAGAGCCATGTCAGGAGGAATAGACGCATTGTCGTAGGGGTGTCTGAAGATCGAAGCGAGCGATTCTATACCAATCTTGTGGATATTTTGTGCACCTCTCATCAAGAAATTATGTAATTTTTAGCGGAAACTGAGGTCCTTAGAGCGCCAACCAGTGAGACTCCCTGGGCATTCATCCAGTTTTCGACATAAAGTCACGGTGAAGGTAAGGGTGTAGGTAAGGCGCGTCTTTCCCAGTATCCGCGAGGTCGTAGACATGCAGTATCAGGACACCCACAGCAAGGTCATGGGCTATCTGCTGTGGATCTTCGGTTTTCTCGGCGCTCACCGCTTCTACTATGGCAAGCCGGTCACCGGCACGATCTGGTTCTGCACCCTGGGTCTGCTGGGCATCGGCTGGCTGATCGATCTGTTCCTGATCCCGTCCATGGATCGCGAGGCGGATCTGCGCTTCCAGTCCGGCTCCCTCAACTACAGCCTGGCCTGGATCCTGCTGACCTTCCTCGGCCTCTTCGGCGTGCATCGTCTCTATCTGGGGAAATGGGTGACCGCCATTCTCTATTTCTTTACGGCGGGTTTCTTCCTCCTGGGCGTGCTTTACGACTTCTGGACGCTCAATTCGCAGATTTCCGAAGAGAATCGTCGGCGCCTGGTGCGCTAGGCTAGATCGGTCAGACAAAAAGAAGGGGGCTCCAAGGAGCCCCCTTCTTTCATTCCCCGCGACAGTAGGTCGCGCGGCCTCCCACCAGGGTGCGCTCGACCCGTCCCGGCAGCGTCATGCCGTGGAAGGGACAATTGCGCCCCCGCGACAACCAGGGTGTGTCCGCCTGCTTGATGGTCCGCTGCGAGAACAGCACCAGGTCCGCCGGTTGGCCCTTGGCCAGGCGACCCGCCGGCAGGCGCAGGGCATCGGCCGGGCCGGTGGTCAGGCGCGCCAGCAGGGCGGGCAGGTCCAGCAGGCCGTCTTCCACCAGGGTCAGGGCCAGCGGCAGCAGCAGTTCCACGCTGCTGATGCCCGGTTCGGTGGCGGCGAAGGGTGCCAGCTTGGCATCCGCTTCATGGGGCTGGTGATGACTGGAAATGGCGCCGATCACACCGTCCCGCACCCCGGCGCGCAGGGCATCGCGGTCGCGCGCGGTACGCAGCGGCGGCTTGACGTGATAGAGGCTGGAGAAACCCTGCAGCGCCTCGTCGGTGAGCAGCAGTTGATAGAGCGCCACGTCGGCGGTCACCGGCAGGCCGCGGGCCTGGGCGGCGGCGATCATCTCCACCGCGCGAGCGCTGGTGAGCAAGCCGAAGTGGGCGCGTACGCCGCTCTGTTCCACCAGCAGCAGGTCGCGGGCCAGGGCGATGGTTTCGGCGGTCTCCGGGATGCCGGTGAGACCCAGGAAGCTGGCGGTGGGTCCTTCATGGGCCAGGCCGCCGTCGGCCAGGTCGGCGTCCAGGGCGTTGAAGACCACGGTGAGATCGAAGGTGGCCGCATATTCCAGCGCGCGGCGCTGTACCCGCAGATTCTCGAAGCGCTGCAGGCCGTTGGTGAAAGCCACGCAGCCGGCATCGCGCAGGGCCATCAGCTCGGACAACTGCTCGCCGGCCATCCCGCGGGTCAGGGCACCGATGGGGTTGACACGGACATGGTCCGCGGTCCGCGCGCGGTCGAGGATGAGTTCGGCCACGGCGGTGGTGTCCAGCACCGGGCGTGTGGTGGGCGGGCAGCACAGGCTGGTCACGCCTCCCGCCGCCGCCGCGCGGGTCTCGCTGTCGACATTGCCCTTGCGGGTCAGGCCCGGCTCGCAGAGGGCGACGTCCAGGTCGACCAGGCCCGGCGCCAGGATCAGGCCGCTGGCGTCCAGCTGCTCGGCGGCCTGGAAGCCTTGGGGCGCCTCGCCCAGGGCCAGGATGCGACCCTGGTCGACATGGACGTCGCCGACCTGATCGAGGCCGGTGGCCGGGTCGATCACCCGGGCATTGCGGATGCTCAGGCTCACTGGGCATTCTCCTGTAGCTGACGCTGGGCCGTCTGCCCGCTCATGGCCATCGACAGCACCGCCATGCGGACCGCGATGCCGTAGGTGACCTGGTTGAGGATGACCGACTGCTCGCCATCGGCGACCGCGGATTCGATCTCCACCCCGCGGTTGATCGGGCCGGGGTGCATGACGATGGCATCGGGCTTGGCGCGAGCCAGGCGCTGGCGGGTCAGGCCGAACAGCCGGTAGTACTCGCCTTCGCTGGGCAGCAGGCCGCCCTGCATCCGCTCGCGCTGCAGGCGCAGCATGATCACCACGTCCACGCCGTCCAGGCCCTCGGCCAGGTCGGTGTAGGTGCGGACGCCATAGAGGTCTTCGAGACCGACCGGCAGCAGGGTGCGCGGGGCGACGACGCGGATGTCGCGGCAGCCCAGGGTGCGCAGCGCCAGCATGTCGGAGCGGGCGACCCGCGAATGCAGGATGTCACCGACGATGGCTACCGACAGGTTGGCGAAGTCGCCCTTGTGCCGGCGGATGGTCAGCATGTCCAGCATGCCCTGGGTAGGATGGGCATGCCGGCCGTCGCCACCGTTGATGATGGCGACGTCGGGGCAGACGTGCTCGGCGATGAAGTGGGCAGCGCCGGAATCGGCGTGGCGCACCACGAACATGTCGGCAGCCATGGCCTCCAGGTTGCGCAGGGTGTCGAACAGCGTCTCGCCCTTGCTGGTGGAGGAGGTGGAGACGTTGAGGGTGATGACGTCCGCCGACAGCCGCTTGGCCGCCAGTTCGAAGGTGGTGCGGGTACGGGTGGAGTTCTCGAAGAAGACGTTGCACACCGTCTTGCCGCGCAGCAGCGGTACCTTCTTCACCGCCCGGGCGCCGACCTCGAGGAAGGAGTCGGCGGTATCGAGCAGTTCCGTCAGAAGTTCGGCGGGCAGGTCATCGAGTGACAGGAAATGGCGCAATTGGCCCTGGGCGTTGAGTTGCAGCGAACGCGTAGCGTCGGTCATGGCAGCGAATCCAGGTCAGGGGGCGGGGACGTCGCGGTATTCGAGGGCGAGCGGCGTGGGGCCGGTCAGCTTGACGCGCTGGGTGGGAGCGAGGCTCAGGGTGGCGCCCACCACGTCGGGTTGGATCGGCAATTCGCGGGCATTGACGTCGAGCAGGCAGACCAGGGTCACACTGGCCGGGCGGCCATAGTCGAACAGCTCGTTGAGCGCCGCGCGCACGGTACGCCCGCTCATCAACACATCGTCCACCAGCACCAGATGCCGGCCGTCGATCTCGAACGGCAGCGCCGAGGGGCGCACCTGGGGGTGCAGGCCCTTCTGGGTGAAGTCGTCGCGATAGAAGGACACGTCCAGGCTGCCCAGCGGGGTATCCAGGCCGAGTTCGGCCAGCAGGGCCTCGGCGACCCAGAGGCCGCCGGTGTGGATGCCAACGAAGCCGGGATCGTTGATGCCACGACGATCCAGCCACAGACGCAGGTCGGCGGCCAGCCGCGGCAGGAGCTCGGCGGGGGAGGGCAGGTGCATGGCTACTCCGATTGCGGGCGCGCGGCCCGTTCCAGTTGTTGGGTCAGCCAGCCTTCCAGGAGGAGGGCGGCCGCGAGGGCGTCCACCGGGCGCTCGCGATAGCCGTCGCGCTGGCCGCCCTGCAGGCGTTCGCCCTTGGCGGCATAGGTGGTGAGGCGCTCGTCGTGGGTGTGCACCGGCAGGCCATAGCGGCCGTGCAGGCGGCGGGCGAAGCGCTCGGCGCGCTCGCTCATCTCGCTGGGCGTACCGTCCATGTTCAGCGGCAGCCCGACTACCAGGGCGGTAGGGCGCCACTCGTCCAACAGCCGCTGGAGCTGCTGCCAATCCGGCACGCCGTTCTGTGCCTTGAGGGTGACCAGTTCGCGGGCCTGGCCGGTGACGGCCTGGCCAACGGCGACACCGATCTGCCGGGTGCCGTAGTCGAAGCCCAGGTAGAGGCCCGTGGGCGCACTCATGCGTGGCCCGCCTGGCGCGACAGCAGGCGCAGGTCGACCCCGAGCAGGGCGGCGGCGGCGCCCAGGCGTTGCTCGCTGGGGGTGTCGAACAGCAGGGCGGAGGTCGCCGGGGTGGTGAGCCAGAGGTTCGCCGCCAGTTCTTCCTCCAGCTGGCCGGGACCCCAGCCGCTGTAGCCCAGGGTGATCAGGCGGCGGGCCGGGCCAGTGCCGTCGGAGAGGGCGAACAGTACGTCCGGTGAAGTGGTCAGGCTCAGGTCGTCGAGTTCCAGGGTGTTCTGGAAGACCGGTCCCGCCTCGTGCAGGACGAAGCCGCGGTCGGTCTGCACCGGGCCGCCGGCATAGAGGGCGATCTGGGTGTCCTCCAGGGTGGCGGGCACCTCGGGGCGCAGTTGTTCGAGCAGATCGTCGAGGTGCAGGCCGTTGGGGCGGTTGATCACCAGGCCCATGGCGCCGTCGGGGCCATGGTCGACCAGGTAGATCACCGTCTCGGCGAAATGGGGATCGTCCATCTGCGGCATGGCGATCAGGAGCTGGTGCTGTAGGGTGGTGCTGGAGGTCGGCTTCATGACCGGCAAGTTTCCCGGTTGCGCGGTCCGGCTTCAAGTCCAACGACGCGCGCGGCTATTGACTGGACAGGCGGTCGCCGCGCTCGAAACGCCAGGTGCGGATGATCTCCAGCCGGTCGATGTCGGCCAGATCGCCGCTGAAGGGAGCGAAGGGCGCCGCCAGCCGGACGATGCGCAGGGCGGCCTGGTCCAGCACCGGACGGCCCGAGGATTCCAGCACCTGCACCTCGTAGAGCGAGCCGTCCTTGTTGATGGCCACCAGCAAGCGCAGGCTGCCATAGAGGCGGTCGCGCTTGGCCTGCTCGGGATAGTTGAGGTTGCCGATGCGCTCGATCTTGCGTCGCCATTCTTCCTTGTAGCGGGCGCCCTTGTCCTTCTGCGTCGAGGCGGCGTTGATCCGCCAGATCTTCGGCCGCTTGGCGTACTGCTGGCGCTCCTCGGCGAGCTGGGCTTCCAGGCTGGCGAGTTCGGCGGCCTGGCTGTCGGCCTCCGGGGCCGGGGCATCGCGCTGTTCCTGCTCGGGCGTCTCACGGCTGGGCTCGGCCTTGGTCGGGCGACTGGCGCGGGTGGTCAGCGCCGCCTTGGGCGCCTGGGCGCGATCCGCCGCAGGCTTGCGGGCCGGCGGGGCGGCCTCGCGGATCTCGCTGTCGTGGAAGGGTGCCTGCACCGGCGTGCTCGGCGCCGCCGCCTTGTCCAGTGTGCCGCTGCCCTGCTGGTTCTCCTGGGCGAGGAAGTCGGCCTGCTTGGGCGCCTCGTCGCTCTTGAAGCTCGCCAGGGTTACCTCCAGGGTACGGCTGATCTGGCTCGGCTCGGGCAGGGAGAAGCCGACGCCCAGGATCAGCACCACGTGCAGCAGGGTCGCGATGAGCAACGTGAAGCCCAGGCGGTCGGCAGCGCGAACCTGGGCGGCGGGGTGCGGAGCGGTGCTGGGCATGGACGGGGTCGGCAAGGGCGGAAGATGCACGTTGAGGCTGGCGCCAGTCTGCGGATTGTGCCCGCGCTTGTCCATGCCGCGCGCGGCGGCCTGGACGACGGCCTCAGCCCGCGCGTTGCTGCGCGATCACCTCCATCAGCCGCTCGGCGATCCGGGTGTCGTAGGCCGCATCGATCTCGCGGATGCAGGTCGGGCTGGTCACGTTGATCTCGGTGAGATGCTCGCCGATCACGTCCAGGCCCACGAACAGCAGGCCCCGCTTGCGCAGCTCCGGGCCGACCGCGGCGGCGATCTCGCGATCCCGCGCCGACAGTGGCTGGGCGACGCCACGTCCGCCGGCGGCGAGGTTGCCGCGGGTCTCGCCCTGGGCGGGAATACGCGCCAGGCAGTAGTCCACCGGCTCGCCATCGATCATCAGGATACGCTTGTCGCCGTCCTTGATGCCCGGCAGGTAACGCTGGGCGATGATCTGCTGAGTGCCATGGGCCGTGAGGGTTTCCAGGATCACCGACAGGTTGGGATCGCCCTCGCGGTGGCGGAACACCGAGCTGCCGCCCATGCCGTCCAGCGGCTTGAGGATGACATCGCCATGGTTGCGGGCGAATTCGCGGATGATGTCGGCGCGGCGGCTGACCAGCGTCGGCGGTGCCAGTTCGGGAAAGAGGGTGGCGAAGAACTTCTCGTTGCAGTCGCGCAGGCTCGCCGGACGATTGACCACCAGGGTACCGCCCCGCTCGGCCTGCTCCAGCAGGTAGGTGGCGTAGACGAACTCATTGTCGAAGGGTGGGTCCTTGCGCATCAGGATGACGTCCAGCTCGCGCAGGGGCAGATCGACGCTCTCGCCGAAGGCGAACCAGCGCTCGGGGTCTTGGAACACGTCCAGCTGTCGACCTCTGCCGCGGGCCTCGCCATCGACTTGGTACAGGTCCTGCATCTCGAAATAATGCAGTGTCCAGCCGCGGGCCTTGGCCGCCCACAGCATGGCCAGGGAGCTATCCTTCTTATAGGAGATGCGTTCGATGGGATCCATGACGATCCCCAGGCGGATACTCATTGACGCTAGACCTCGGTTCTACGTGGGCAAGGCGTCAGAATAGCCCTTCGATCGCCCCGAGTGCCATGCTTGCGCGATCGTCGTGGCGGGCGGGCCGGCGGTCCGCCGCCAGGGGATCTGCGTGGTACGTCACGGTATTGTGTGCTACAAAGAGGCGCCGCCAAGGGGCCCGGATCGACATCATTCACGTTTCATCAGACGATGAGCTGGTAGCTTGAACATGGAACAGTATTCGGAAGGGCTCAAGGTCATGGTGATCGACGATTCGAAGACGATTCGCCGTACCGCCGAGACCCTGCTCAAGAAAGTTGGCTGCGAGGTCATCACCGCCATCGATGGATTCGATGCGCTCGCCAAGATCGCCGATAGTCATCCCCACATCATCTTCGTGGATATCATGATGCCGCGACTGGATGGTTATCAGACCTGCGCGCTGATCAAGAACAACAGCGCCTTCCGCGCGACGCCCGTCATCATGCTTTCTTCGCGTGATGGCCTGTTCGACAAGGCCAAGGGCCGTATCGTCGGCTCTGACCAATACCTCACCAAACCTTTCAGCAAAGAAGAGCTGATCGGTGCGATCAAGACCCACGTCCCCAGCTTCACTCCGCTCGAACAGGCGTCCTGAGCGTCCTGGGACGGGTGATTCAATCTAGTAGGAAATTTTCATGGCTCGAATTCTGATCGTCGACGACTCTCCCACCGAGATGTACAAGCTCACCGCCATGCTCGAGAAGCATGGGCATCAGGTGCTCAAGGCCGAGAATGGCGCAGATGGCGTCGCCCTGGCCCGCCAGGAGAAGCCGGATGCGGTCCTGATGGATATCGTCATGCCGGGCCTCAACGGCTTCCAGGCCACGCGCCAGCTGACCAAGGACGCCGAAACCAGCCATATCCCGGTCGTCATCGTCACCACTAAGGATCAGGAGACCGACAAGGTCTGGGGCAAGCGCCAGGGCGCCAAGGATTACCTGACCAAGCCCATCGACGAAGATACCCTGCTGCGCACCCTGGCAGGCGTTTTGCAAGGCTGACGCGATTCGTCCGTCTTTTGCGGCAGCGCCCTAATGGGCACGGAATCTCATGAGCGACGCTACCACGCCCTACGAACTCTTGCGCCTGATCGACGTGCGCTGCCGCGAGCGGGCAGCCGGTCTGCCCGCGCAACAGGAAAACCAGCAGACCTGGAGTGGCATCGGCTTCCGGCTGGGTGAATTGCGTTTCGTCATCCCCATGGGCGAGGTCAGCGAGATCCTGCCGGAGCCGCGCTTCACCGCGCTGCCCGGGGTCAAGCCCTGGCTCAAGGGCGTAGCCAACGTGCGCGGTCGCCTGTTGCCGATCGCCGACCTCGGGCAATTCCTCGGCGTGAAGATCCAGGCGCTGCGCAAACAGCGGCGCATCCTGATCGTCGACCATGGCGATCTCTTCGTCGGATTGGCGGTTGACGAAGTCCTGGGCATGCAGCATTTCGACATCGAGGCCTACCGCGAGCACGACGACAGCGTGCCGCCGGGGCTGCAGTTCTTTCTGGAAGGCGTCTTCCAACGCGACGTTCCGTGGCTGGTCTGCAGCCCGCGTGCCTTGGTCGAGCATCCCGAATTCATGGACGTCGCGGCCTGAGCCTAGGCTCCGCTGCACGGGTTGCGGGAGCGGGATGGCAGTAGCCATAACCGACGGATGGGGGTAGGCCGATACGCACCGCTTTCAAGCGAAAGGGTACGGCCGGCCGACAAGGAATCGAATCAAAGGAACCAAGGTCCAGGCGGGGGCCGCTGATGAACAAACTCAATACAGGGAAACTCAACGCGTGGGTCGCGGGCATGTTCGTGGTACTGATCGTCTCGATCGTGCTGCTGTTCGCCAACTTCGCGTACCTGAGCACTCAAGCTGGCTACGACAGCCAGTACCAGGGCCAGGCCACCGAACTGCGCATCCTCTCGCAGCAGCTCGCCAAGAGCGCCAGTGAGGCCGCTACCGGCAAACCGGAAGCCTTCCAGGACCTGCGCGTGGCCCGGAGCGAGTTCGAGCGCCGCTGGAACATCCTGAACAAGGGGGATCCGAGCACCGGGCTGCCGCCTTCGCCTGCGCTGCTGAAGCCGCGCATGGATACCGTGGAAGGCCAGTGGTCCACCCTGCGTAGCCAGGTCGACACCATGCTGGGCAGCGAGCAGACGGTACTGTCGCTGCACCAGTTGGCCGGTGCCCTGGCGGAAACCATCCCGCAGCTGCAGGTCGAGAACGAAGAGATCGTCGACATCCTGATCGAGCGGAACGCTCCGGCGAGCCAGGTGGTGGTGGCCCAGCGCCAGGCCCTGCTGGCCGAACGGATCCTCGGCTCCATCAACAAGATCCTCACCGGCGACGAAGCCGCCGTGCAGGCCGCCGACAGTTTCGGGCGCGATGCCAGCCTGTTCGGCCGCGTGCTCAAGGCCATGCGCGAAGGCAACGCCTCCATGGGCATCGCCAAGGTCACCGACCCGGAAGCCGTCGGGCGCCTGAACGAAGCCAACAAGCTGTTCGAATTCGTCTCCGGCAACGTCGACGAGATCCTGGCCACCTCGCCCGAGTTGTTGCAGGTCCGCGCCGCGGTCGGCCAGATCTACACGGGCTCCCAGGCGCTGCTCGGCTCCGTTTCCGAGTTGAGCACCGGCTACGCCTCCCTGACCCAGAGCCGCAAGATCAACACCGTGGGCAGCTATCTGCTGGTGTTCATCGCCCTGGCCGCCATTCTCTGCATCGGCTTCATCCTGGTTCGCGATACCCGGCGCCGCCTGGCCGAGACCGACGAGAAGAACCAGCGCAACCAGGCCGCCATTCTGCGCCTGCTGGATGAAATCGCCGACCTCGCCGATGGTGACCTAACCGTCCAGGCCACGGTGACCGAGGACTTCACCGGCGCCATCGCCGACTCCATCAACTACTCCATCGACCAACTGCGCGAACTGGTGGAAACCATCAACCAGACCGCGCTGCAGGTGGCCGCCGCGGCGCAGGAATCCCAGCAAACCGCGACCGTGCTGGCCGAGGCCTCGGAGCACCAGGCCCAGGAAATCGCCGGGGCCTCCGCGGCGATCAACGAGATGGCCGTGTCCATCGACCAGGTATCCACCAACGCCTCCGAATCCACCGCGGTGGCGGAGCGCTCCGTGGCCATCGCCAACAAGGGCAACCAGGTGGTGCACAACACCATCATCGGCATGGACAGCATTCGCGAGCAGATCCAGGACACCTCCAAGCGGATCAAGCGCCTGGGCGAGTCGTCCCAGGAGATCGGCGACATCGTCGGCCTGATCAACGACATCGCCGACCAGACCAACATCCTGGCACTCAACGCCGCTATCCAGGCCTCCATGGCCGGTGATGCCGGTCGTGGTTTCGCCGTGGTCGCCGACGAGGTCCAGCGCCTCGCCGAGCGCTCCTCCGGCGCCACCAAGCAGATCGAGGCACTGGTCAAGGCGATCCAGACCGACACCAACGAGGCGGTCATCTCCATGGAGCAGACCACCTCGGAAGTGGTCCGCGGTGCCGCCCTGGCCCAGGATGCCGGGGTGGCCCTGGAGGAGATCGAGAAGGTATCCCAGAGTCTCGCCGGGCTGATCCAGAACATTTCCAATGCCGCACGGCAGCAGTCTTCGTCCGCCAGCCACATCTCCAGCACCATGAACGTCATCCAGGAGATCACCTCGCAGACCTCGGCCGGTACCACCGCCACTGCCCGCAGCATCGGCGAGCTGGCGAAGCTGGCCAGCGAGATGCGTCGTTCGGTATCGGGCTTCAATCTGCCGAACGAGCAGCCGCAGGGCTGAGCGCGTCGGCCACGCCTAGGCGTGGCGAGGGGGAAACGTGGGTAGGGAGTCGAGTTGGGCGTTGTGCCGTGCTCCCGAGCTACCGGATGCGGATTTCGAGCGCTGGCGACAGTTGCTCGAAACGCGCGCGGGGATGGTGCTGGACGACCGGCAGCGCAGCTTTCTGCAGATCCAGCTGGCCGCCCGCATGCGCGAGCTGGCCATCGCGGACTACGAAAGCTACTACCGCACCGTCTGCGAAGGGGTCAGCGGGCGGGTCGAGTGGGTTCGTCTGCTCGATCGCCTGACCATCCAGGCGACGCGTTTCTTCCGCCACCCGCCATCGTTCGCCCTGCTGGAAGCCTATGTGAGTGAGTTCGTCCAGACCGCCGAAGGCCAGCCTCTGGCCCTGTGGAGTCTGGGCTGTTCCAGTGGAGAGGAAGCCTTTTCGATGGCCATCAGCACCGCCGAAGCCTTGTCCCGGCAGGGGCAGCCCATGACGTTCTCGCTGACCGGAACGGACATCAGCAGCGAAGCCCTGCGCCAGGCGCGCCAGGGCACTTTCAGCCGACAGCGGCTGGATGGCGTACCGGCGAACCTGCGCGAACGTTACTTCCGTTCCCGCGAGGACGGCAGCTACCAGATCTGTCCCCGCCTGGCGGAGCGCCTCTGCTTCGCCAGGCTCAATGTGCTGGAACTGAGCCAGGCCCCCTTGCAGGGGCTCAATGTCATTTTTTGTCAGAACCTGCTGATTTACTTCCGCCGCTGGCTGCGCCGAGACCTGCTCAACCAGCTGGTCCAGCGGCTCGCACCGGGTGGGTTGTTGGTTTTGGGCGTTGGTGAGGTGAGCAATTGGAGCCACCCGCAACTGGTGCCCGCCGAGCATCCCGAGGTCCTGGCGTTCGTCCGCCAGGCGGACTGCCCGGCATGACAGGAGCCGAGATGATCGATCGACACGACTACGTAGCCCTCGAGTGGGTCAAGGGAGAGATCGCCGAAACCTTGCAGCAGGCCCGCAAGGCGCTCGAGGCCTTCGTCGACAACCCGCAGGACCGTAGCCGCCTGGGTTTTTGCCGGACCTACGTGCACCAGGTCTATGGCACCCTGCAGATGGTGGAGTTCTACGGCGCCGCCCTGCTGGCCGAGGAAATGGAGCTGCTGCTGCAGGAACTCCACGAAGGTCGGGTGAGCAGCCCGGACGAGGCGCTGGAAGTGCTGATGCAGGCCATCCTGCAGGTACCGCCCTACCTCGACCGGGTACTGGAGGCACGCCGCGACCTGCCCCTGGCGATCCTGCCGCTGCTCAATGACCTGCGTTCGGCGCGTGGCGAGAAGCTGCTGTCGGAAACCAGCCTGTTCTCGCCGGATTTTTCCGCCGTCCCGCTCTCCCTGAGCGACGCGGAGCTGGCTGATCGCGCTTCGCCGGACTGGCTGCCGCGCCTGCGCAAGCTGCGCCAGGCCCTGCAGGGCGCCCAGGTCGGGCTGTTCCGCGACCGCGATGTCCATTTGCACCTGGACTACCTGCTGCGGGTGTTCGAACGCCTGGACCAGCTCTGCGCCGGGTCGCCCTTCGGCGCCCTCTGGCCGGTGGCGGCGGGTCTCACCGAATTGCTCAAGGCTGGCGAGCTGGACAACAGCAGCTCCATCCGTGGCCTGTTGCGCCAGCTCGATCGTGAGCTCAAGCGCCTGATCAGCGACGGGGTGGTGACGCTGAACCAACCGGCGCCGGCGGATTTGCTGAAGAACCTGCTGTTCTATCTGGCCAAGGCGCCGGTGCAGAGTCCGCGCATCGCTGCGCTCAAGGCCCACTATCGCCTCGACGAAGCCCTGCCGGATGCCGAACTGGTGGGCTTCGAGCGCTCGCGCATCGTCGGTCCCGACCGCGAGGCCATGCGCTCGGTGGTCACCGCGCTGTGCGAAGAGCTGGTGCAGATCAAGGACAACCTCGATCTCTTCGTGCGCAGTGATCGCCAACAGGTCGGTAGCCTACGCGGCCTCCTGGCGCCGCTCAAGCAGATCGCCGATACCCTGGCAGTGCTGGGCTTCGGTCAGCCGCGCAAGGTGGTGCTGGAACAACACGAGGCCGTCGGTGAACTGGCCGAGGGCGTGCGCGAAGCCAACGACGCGGCCCTGATGGACATCGCCGGCGCGCTGCTCTACGTGGAAGCGACCCTGGCCGGCATGGTCAGCGGCAACGATTCGGGCGACTACGAGGAAAACCGACTGCCCACCACCGACATCGACCAGTTGCATCGGGTGGTGGTACGGGAGGCGCGCAACGGCCTGGAGCAATCCAAGGACGCCATCATCGAATTCATCGCCTCCCAGTGGAACCACGTCCACCTGGAGCCGGTGCCTCTGCTGCTGACCCAGGTCCGGGGTGGCCTGGCGATGATTCCCCTGGAACGGGCCGCCGCCCAGGTCCAGGCCGCGAACGACTATATCTGCGAGCAGCTCCTGGGCAAGCAGGCGGTGCCGGACTGGCAGAGCCTGGACACTCTGGCCGACGCCATCACCAGCGTCGAGTACTACCTGGAGCGCCTGGCCGAGGATCCGTCCACGCCTCACGAGATGATCCTCGACATCGCCGACGAGAGCCTCATCGCCCTTGGCTATCCCGCTCGCGCGGCGGATGAAGAGGCGCCGGCCGAGCTATCGCCGCCGGCGTCTCCCGCCGGCGCGCCGGCCCTGGATGCCGCTGCCGTCGACGAAGCCCTGCCCCCGGCCGCCGACACAGCCATGCTGGAGCTTGATGCGCTACCGGACGAGACCCTGCTGGAAAGCCCCCCCGTCAGCGAAGAGCCGAGCGTCACCGAGCCCCGCGAAGAGGCGTTCGAGCTGACGCCGATCTTCGCGGAACCCAGCTCCGCGGAATCAGGCTTCGAGGACGAGTCGCTGGCCCTCGCGCCTGCGGACGAACCGGCCGCGAGTCCGAAGGATACCGACGCGGCGCTGCCGGACGAGCCCCTGCCCACTCCGGACGTCGACGAAGACGCCGAAGAGCCCGAAGAGCCCGAAGAGCTGCTGGCCGGCGTGGAGCTGGATCAGCTCGAGCCCCTGGGCGCAGATAGCGATTCGGTGGCCGAAGTCCTGGCGGCACCGGTCGATCCCATCAATCCCCCGGCAGCCCAGGTGCCCCATGCCTTGCTGCCGCCGCCTGCCGACGCCGAGCCGATCGAGGACGAGCTGCGCGAAGTCTTCATCGAAGAGGCCGGCGAGGTCCAGGCGGAGCTGGAACGCTGGTTGCCGACCTGGCATGCCGACCCCGAGGGACGCTCGGCGCTCGCCGAATTGCGGCGCAATTTCCACACCCTCAAGGGCAGCGGGCGGATGGTCCAGGCCCTGGTCATCGGTGAACTGGCCTGGGCGGTGGAGAACCTGCTCAATCGTCGCCTGGACCACAGCGTCGACCACAGCGCCGCACTGCAGACGGTGGTGGACGACGTCTGTGCCCTGTTGCCGGAACTGGTAACGGAGTACGCCGAGGATCGTCAGCGGCAGCGCGACGACGTCGACTGGCTGGCCCATGCTGCCCATGCCCTGGCCCGCAACGAGGCGCTGCCCGAGCGGGGCGCTGTTCAGGCGCCAGCGCCGGTCGAGGTTACGGCGCTGCCCCTGGTCGAGGTAGCGGACGTGGATAGCGCCGCGCTGGACGAAGCCTTCAGCGAGGCCGACAACCAGTTGCTGGACATCTTCCGTACCGAAGCCCAGGCCCATCTGGAAACGGTGCGCCGCTATCTGGAGCAGGCCGAATCCGGCAGCGGCCAGGTGGTATCCGATGCCCTGCTGCGTGCCCTGCATACGCTCAAGGGCAGTGCCCATATGGCGGGCAGCTCGCCGGTGGCCGAACTGGCTTCCGCGCTGGAGCGTCTGGCCAAGGAATACAAGCTCGCCCACGTACCCTTCGCCGCCCCCGAGTGCGAGCTGCTCGCCCGTGGCGCGGATCTGCTGGAGGCGCGGCTCGCCATCCTCGAGGACGGCTCCCTGATGGAGCCCCTGACCGGGGCGCCGGCGCTGATCGCCGAGTGCGAAGCGCTGCTGGAGCAACTGGGCGAGGAGTTGCCGGTACCTGAGGTACCGCTGCCGGAGCGGCGCGACGTCCTGCGCCTGGCCGATTTCCTGATGCCGGCGATGGACATGCTGCTGGACGCCGACGAGCGCCTGGTGGCCTGGCGCACCGGTGGTGCGGCCGAGGCTTGTCCGGATCTGCTGGCCGAGCGGCTGAACACCTTCGCCGATCGGGCGGCGCGAGTCGGCCTGGTCGACGTGGAGCAACTTGCCGAAGCCCTGCAGGCGGTCTATGCCGCGGTCGCCAGCGGTTCGCTGCCGGCTGACGAGGCCTTCTTCCGGGAGGCGGAAGATGCCCAGGAAGCCCTGATCAGCATGCTCAACCAGTTGGCCAGCGGTACCCGTGCGACCCCTTGCGACGAGCGTATCGAAGGGCTGCGCGCCTTGCTGGTCGGCATCCTCGCCGGGTTGCCCGAAACGGCGACGGCACTGCTGGGCGAGCCCGAACCCGAAGCCTACCTGGCCACTGACGTTGCTGCGCCGTTCGAACCGGCCGCGGCGCTCGACCTCGAACTGTCAACCGAAGCCGAAGCCGAAGCCGAAGCCGAGTCGGAGCCCGAGGCTGAACGGGGCGTTGCGGCCGAAACCGAACCGGAGTCAGAGGCTGAGCCGGACGTCGCGATCGAAGCCGAGCTCCTGTCTGGAGCCGAAGCGGAAAAGCTGCTCGAACAGGCCGAGGCGCCGGTGGAGTCGGCTCCGGACGCGGCCGACGACGTCGATCGCGAGATGCAACTGATCTTCCTCGAGGAAGCCCTGGACCTGCTGGACAGCGCCGACCGGGCGCTGGAGCGATGGCTGGTCGAACCGCAGCAACGCTTCCACCTCGGCACCCTGCAGCGTGACCTGCACACCCTCAAAGGCGGTGCCAACCTGGCCGGGATCGCCCCGGTCGCTGCCCTGGCCACCGAGCTGGATGCCATCTACGAAGGACTGCTCGACGGCCGTCTCGCGGGCGGCGCCGAACTGGGCGCCCCGTTGCGGGATGCCCATGCCTGTCTCGCCACCCAGCTGGAAGAGCTGGAAAACGGCGCATCGATCAGCGAGCACGCGGACGAAATCGAGCGTCTGCAGCGCATCCGCGCCGGCCATCTCGACGAGCTGACGAACGAGGCGAACGAGGCGAACGAGACACCGAGCGCTGACCTGGCCGAGCCGTCGGTGGAAGCCGCTCTCGATGCTGCCCCGCCAGTGCCGCCCATGCCCAGCGCGGACGGTCCCGACGCCGAGTTGCTGGCCATCTATGTCGAGGAAAGCCGCGACCTGCTGGACAGCATGGCGACCTCGCTGCGTGCCTGGGAAAAGGATCCGCGCAACGGCATCGAGCTGGAATCCCTGCTGCGCGACCTGCACACCCTCAAGGGCGGCGCGCGCCTGGCCGAGGTGGACGCCATCGGCGATCTCGCCCACGCGTTGGAAGCCTTCTACGAGGGGCTGGCGCGAGGCCGGATCAAACCGGGGCCGACCCTCGGTGGGCTGTTGCACCGCTGCCATGACCGGCTGCACGAGCAGCTCGAAGCCCTCGCCCTGGGGCAGGCGTCCCCTGCGGCCGACGAGCTGATCGAGGCCCTGCGCGACTATCGTGAACAAGCGACCATGGCCGCCGAACCGCTCGCGTCGCCGCCGGCCGTGGCACCGGTCTTCGACGAGGAAACGGATGCGGAAATCCTCGAGATCTTCACCGAGGAAGCCCAGGACCTGCTGGCCAGCATGGATACCGCGCTGGCGCGCTGGCCTGCGGCGCCCGAGGTGGCGGTGGACGAGCTGCTGCGCTGCCTGCACACCCTGAAGGGTGGGGCCCGGCTGGCCGGTCTCCATGGCCTGGGCGACCAGGCCCACGACCTGGAACAACAACTCGCCGAGCTGCGTTCGCTGGTGGTGGGCCTGAACGAGGGCGAAGGCGCTCGCGTACGGGACCTGGCGGTGAAGGGCGTCGACCAGTTGCAGCTGGGCGTCGTCCGGCTGTCGGCGCCGAGTGCGGCCCCCACCTCGGGTGCCGAGGGCGAGCCATCCGACCGTCCCGAGCTGCCGGACGAGGCATCGTCGGAGCTGGTCGAGGCAGCGCCTGCCGCAGAAGAGCCGATCGAGGAAGCGCCGGACGCGCCCGTCGCGGACGAACCTTCGCCCCTGGCCGATGAAGCGTCCGAGCCCGAGCCTGAGCTCGCGATGGCGCCCGTCATGGTGGCCCGCGAGCAGCGCAGTGCGCCGGTCGCCACGCTGCCCTTCGTGCAGCGTCTGCAGCAGGTCCGCCAACAGGCGGCGCAGCGCCGGTCGTCCCAGGAACTGGTCCGGGTCCCGGCGGCGTTGCTGGAACAGCTGGTCAACCTGGCGGGCGAGACCTCGATCTTCCGGGGTCGCGTCGAGCAGCAGGTGAACGACATCGGTACCACGCTGGGCGAGATGGAAGCCACCATCGAACGGGTTCGCGATCAGTTGCGACGCCTGGACACCGAGACCCAGGCGCAGATCATCAGCCGGCACCACGAAGACGTCGACCGGGTCGGCTACGAGGATTTCGATCCGCTGGAGCTGGATCGCTATTCCCAGCTGCAGCAGCTGTCCCGTGCGCTGTTCGAATCGGCGTCCGACCTCCTGGACCTGAAGAACACCCTGGGCCAGCGCAATCGCGATGCCGAGACCCTGCTGCTGCAACAGGCCCGGGTCAACACCGAGCTGCAGGAAAGCCTCATGCAGACGCGCATGGTGCCTTTCGAGCGCATGGTGCCGCGGTTGCATCGGGTGGTGCGCCAGGTCAGTGGCGAACTGGACAAGCCAGTGGAGCTGCGGGTCGGCAACGCCGAGGGCGAGCTGGACCGCACCGTGCTCGAGCGGATCATTCCGCCGCTGGAGCACATGCTGCGCAACGCCATCGACCACGGCATCGAAGATCCCGCCGGGCGCCAGCGGGCCGGCAAGCCGGCCGAGGGCGTCATCAGCCTGGATCTGCGCCGTGAGGGCGGCGACATCATCCTCACCCTGGCCGACGATGGCCGCGGTATCGACCTCGACGCGGTGCGCCGCAAGGCGATCGAGCGCGGCCTGATGGCCGAAGGCGTCGAGCTGCCCGATGCCGAGGTGTTGCAGTTCATCCTGGAGTCGGGCTTCTCCACGGCCGCCTCCATTACCCAGATTTCCGGGCGCGGCGTCGGCATGGACGTGGTGCACCAGGAGGTGAAGCAGCTCGGCGGCAGCATGGACATCCACAGCGTGGCGGGTGAGGGCACGCGCTTCACCATCCGCCTGCCGTTCACCGTATCGGTGAACCGGGCGTTGATGGTGCATGCCGGTGACGACCTTTACGCCGTACCTCTGAACACCATCGAAGGCATCGTGCGGGTGACCGCGGCCGATCTCGAGCGTTTCTACCGGCCGGGGGCGGAAGCCTTCGAATACGGCGGCCAGCGCTACGATCTGCGCTACCTGGGCCACCTGCTCGGCAACGGCCAGCAGCCCAAGCTGACCGGCCAGAGTCTGCCGCTGCCGGTGGTCCTGGTGCGCTCGGCCGAGCACGCCGTGGCCATCCAGGTGGATGCGGTCGCCGGTTCGCGGGAAATCGTGGTGAAAGGCCTGGGGCCGCAGTTCGCCGGGGTGCCGGGCCTCTCCGGCGCTACCCTGCTCGGCGACGGACGCGTGGTGGTGATCCTCGACCTGCTGGCGATGATCCGTAGCCAGCGCAGCGCGGCCGACGACTCTGCACATCTGGCCCAGAACCTGCAGGTAGCAGTGGAAGCCAGTCGCCCGGTCCTGGTCATGGTGGTGGACGATTCGGTGACGGTACGCAAGGTGACCAGCCGGTTGCTGGAACGCCATGGCATGGAGGTCTTCACCGCCAAGGATGGGGTGGACGCCATCGCCCAGCTCCAGGAGCGCCAGCCGGACATCCTGTTGCTGGATATCGAGATGCCGCGCATGGACGGCTTCGAGGTGGCCACACTGGTCCGCCACGATGCCCGACTCAAGGACCTGCCGATCGTGATGATCACCTCCCGTACCGGGGAAAAGCACCGCGAGCGCGCGCTGAGCCTGGGCGTGAACGAGTACCTGGGCAAGCCCTATCAGGAGAGTGAACTCCTGGCCCACATTCATCGACTGGTCAGGGAACATGACTGAGATGCATACCGCCCGCGTCGCCATCCTGGCCGATAGCCCCCTGCAGCGCCACGTGCTGCAGCAGGTGCTGGCCGACAATGGCTATCACGTCGTCCTCAACAGCGATCCCGAGCGTTTCGACGAGGCCGAATGGCCGTCGGTGACGACCGACCTCTGGCTGATCGACCTGAGCCAGACCGAAGAATCGCCGTTGGTGGACGTCCTGCTGGAGGAGGCCGAGGTGCCCATCCTGTTCGGCGAGGGCCAGGCGCCGGAGCGTTTCACCGATCCCTTCAGCCACTGGGAGAAGCGGCTGATCGGCAAGCTCAAGCGACTGATCGGTGATCCGGTCGCGGTGGTCGGTCCCGCGCTGGAGACCCTGTTGCAGGACCAGCCGCGCCCGCCACGCCTGGCGCTGCCCGAGCCACTCGCCAACCTGCCGTTGCCGGCCGGCGATCCGGCCCCCGAGGTCTGGTTGCTGGCTGCCTCCATTGGCGGTCCGGCGGCGGTGAAGGCCTTCCTCGACGCCCTGCCGGGTGGTCTGCCGGTCGGCTTCCTCTATGCCCAGCACATCGGCGACGGCTTCGCCGCCAATCTGCTGCGCGCGGTCGGCCGCCACAGCCAGTGGCACATCCAGGGCGTGCGTCCGGGTGAACCGATCCGCTGTGGCGAAGTGGTGGTGGTGCCGACCCAGCAGGAACTGACCTTTCGCGCCTCTGGCGTCCTGGACATCGTCGAGCGCGCCTGGCCCGAGCCCTATACGCCTTCGATCAGCCAGATGATGCTCAACCTGGCGCAGCACTTCGGCGCACGCTGCGGGGTCATCGTCTTCAGCGGCATGGGCAACGACGGCACGGCCTCGGCGCCTTACGTGCGGCGTCGCGGTGGCACCCTGTGGACCCAGTCGGCGAGCACCTGCATCGCCCCGAGCATGCCGGAAAGCCTGCGCGAATCGGGCCTGGCGACCTTCACCGCCGATCCCCGCGGCCTGGCCGAAGCCCTGGTGGCGCGCCTGGCCGAGCAGCGAAGCTAAAGGAATTTCCCATGTCGACCGCCGCTCCCGCCAACGAACACCTGACTGGCCTGCTGCTGACCCTGGCCGATCGTACCCTGCTGCTGCCCAATGCGGCGGTGGCCGAGCTGGTGCCCTGTCGCGAGATCCGGCCGCTGCCGGTGCAGCCCGATTGGTGCCTGGGCCAGGTCGCCTGGCGCGACCTGCGCCTGCCGCTGATCAGCTTCGAGGCATTGTCCAGCGGCAGCGCTGCCCAGTTCGATGGTGACCGCCATGCGCGGGTAGCCATCCTCAATGCCCTGGGCGGACGCGACCGGGTGCGCTTTCTCGCCTTGCTGATCCGCAGCATTCCGCGTTCGCTGCGCATCACCCCCGAGCTGGCCGCCGCCGAGGTGCCCCTGGCCGCCCTGGAGCTGGGCGCCGTGGCCTACGAAGGCGGCACGGCGCGTATTCCCGATCTGATCGGCGTGGAAGAACGCCTGGCCGAAGCCGGCGTGTTCTAGGCCTGCTGGGTCAGGCGCATGGCGCCGCCTTCGTCACGGCTGATGCCGACGCCGCGGTAGTCCACCAGGGTCGGCAGGCCCAGGTCCAGCGGCTCGCGATGGGTCGCGGTGATGGCGACGGCATCGGCGCCCGCGGCCTTGGCCGCGGCAAAGCCGGCATGGGCATCCTCGAACACCAGGCAGTCGCCGATCTCCACCCCCAGCTTGCGTGCGCCGGCCAGGAAGCAGTCCGGCGCGGGCTTGCCCTGGGTGACGTCTTCAGCGCAGATCATCACCGGCGGCAGACTCATGCCAGCAGCGGCGAGACGGACCTCGGCCAGGCGCCGCGAGGCCGAGGTGACCAGCGCCCAGCTGCCGGCTGGCAGGCTGGCGAGAAAGGCCGCCGCGCCGGGGATTTCCTGGATGTCCGCGACATCGGCGATCTCCAGCTCGGTGATGGCGCGGGTCTCGGCCTCGATGTCGGCGCCGGGCGGGGCGAAGCGCCTGACCGTATCCACCGCGCGCACCCCATGCATCACCGCCAGCACCTCGGCCGGGTTCAGGCCATGGCCAAGGGCCCAGGTGCTCCAGGCGCGTTCGGCGGAGGCCACGCTGGTGAGCAGGGTGCCGTCCATGTCGAACAGGAAGGCGGCGTAGGGGCGAGAGGGCAGGGTCATCCAGGGCTCCGAAACTATCCGTTGGGGAAGGGTTGGACCACCGCATGGCAGCGGTCGCTCGTACAGATCACGAGGTCTGGAAATCGCCCCAGAGTTGCTGGGCGACGCTCAGCGCCACCACGGGGGCGGTCTCGGTGCGCAGCACCCGCGGGCCCAGGCGCGCCGGCTGGAAACCGGCGGCGCGGGCGACGGCCACTTCGGCCTCGCTCAGGCCCCCTTCCGGGCCGATCAACAGGGCCAGGCGGGCAGGGCGGGCGTGGCTTTCCAGGGGCTCGGCCACCGGATGCAGCACCAGCTTGAGGTCGGCGGCCACGCTGGCCTGCCAGTCGGCCAGCAGCTGCGGCGGATGGATCAGCGGCACGCTGGACCGCCCGCATTGCTCGCAGGCGCTGATGGCCACCTGGCGCCAGTGCTGCAGGCGCTTGTCGGCGCGTTCGTCCTTGAGCCGGACCTCGCAGCGTTCGCTGACCAGCGGGGTGATCTCGGCCACGCCCAGTTCGGTGGCCTTCTGGATCGCCCAGTCCATGCGTTCGCCACGGGACAGGCCCTGGCCGAGGTGGATGTGCAGGGGGGAATCGGGTTGGCCCGCCAGTGCTTCGGTGAGCTCCACGCTAAGGCTCTTTTTGCCCACTTCCGTCACCTGGCCCAGGTATTCCCGGCCGCTGCCGTCGAACAGCTGCACGGCATCGCCCGGCGCCAGGCGCAGCACGCGGCCCAGGTAGTGGGCCTGGGCATCGGGCAGGTCCAGGCGGCCGAGGGCCAGGGGCAGGTCGAGATGGCAGCGGGTGAGACGCATGGCAGGCTCCAGATCAGCCGGGATCGCGGTGGTTGGGGTGCAGGTCGCTCAGGGCGACGCTGACCGAGGTGCGGGTGGCGAGGTCGATGCCTTCGCTCGCCACCTCGGCGAGGAAGTCGATCTGCTCGGGGGTGATGACGTAGGGCGGCAGGAAGTAGACCACGTTGCCCAGCGGACGCAACAGGGCACCACGGGAGAGGGCGTGCTGGTAGACGGCGAGCCCCCGTCTTTCCTGCCAGGGATAGGGGGTGCGGTTGGCCTTGTCGGCGGTCATCTCGATGGCCAGGGCCATGCCGGTCTGGCGCACCTCGCCGACCTGGGGGTGCTCGGCCAGGTGCGCGGTGGCCTCGGCCATGCGCCGGGCCAGTGGCCTGTTGGCTTCGATGACATCGTCCTCGGCGAAGATGTCCAGGGTCGCCAGGGCGGCGGCACAGGCCAGTGGATTACCGGTGTAGCTGTGGGAGTGCAGGAAGGCGCGCAGGGTGTGGTAGTCGGCGTAGAAGGCCTGGTAGACGGCGTCGGTGGTCAGGCAGGCGGCCAGCGGCAGGTAGCCGCCGGTAAGGGCCTTGGACAGGCAGAGGAAATCCGGGCGGATGCCGGCCTGCTCACAGGCGAACATCGTCCCGGTGCGGCCGAAGCCCACGGCGATCTCGTCATGGATCAGGTGCACGCCATAGCGGTCGCAGGCCTCGCGCAGCAGGCGCAGATAGACCGGGTGGTACATGCGCATGCCGGTGGCGCCCTGGATCAGCGGCTCGACGATCACCGCGGCGACGCTGGCGTGGTGCTCGGCCAGGGTGCGCTCCATGTGCGCGAACATCTGCCGCGAATGTTCTTCCCAGCCCATGCCCTCGGGCCGCAGGTAGCAGTCGGGGCTGGGCACCTTGAGGGTGTCCAGCAACAGGCCCTGGTAGGTCTCGGTGAACAGCGCCACGTCTCCCACCGACATGGCCGCCACCGTTTCACCGTGATAGCTGTTGGTCAGGGTGACGAAACGGCGCTTCTCCGGCTGACCCACGTTGCGCCAGTAGTGGTAGCTCATCTTCAACGCGACCTCGATGCACGAGGAGCCGTTGTCGGCGTAGAACACCCGGTCGAGACCGGCCGGGGTGAGGGCGACCAGGCGCTCGGACAGTTCGATCACCGGCTGGTGGCTGAAGCCGGCGAGGATGACGTGCTCCAGCTGGTCGACCTGGGCCTTGATGCGCTCGTTGATGCGCGGATTGGCGTGGCCGAAGACGTTGACCCACCAGGAGCTGACGGCGTCCAGGTAGCGGTTGCCGTCGAAGTCCTCCAGCCAGACGCCCTCGCCACGGCGGATCGGGATCACCGGCAGCTGTTCGTGATCCTTCATCTGGGTGCAGGGGTGCCAGAGCACCTCCAGGTCGCGGCGCATCCAGTCGTGATTGGTCATGGCGGTCTCCCGGCGCTGGCCCGGCGGCAAAAAGGGGGCGTAAGCCTAAGTCAGGCCGCACGACAGGAGCAAGGCGCGGGCCGATTGCCGGTCGTGGCGGCGGCTAGTTGCCCCGTTGCCGCTCGCGTATGCTGCGCCACCGCCGTTTCCCGGTCCCAGGAGTCTAGAGAAGATGTCGTCGCGTTGGACAGGTTTTACCGTCTGCTTGGCAGCCGGCGTATTCGCCACCAGCCTGAGCGCAGGTGCTGCCGAGAAGGCGCACAAGGACGCCCACAAAGAGGTCCACAAGGCGCCGGAGAAAGCCGCCGCTGCTCCCGCCGCGCCCAGTGGTCCCTCGGCAATCGTGGTCGGCGCCGGCATGGCCGGCCTGGCCTCGGCCTATGAACTGCAGCAGGCCGGCTGGAACGTGACCCTGCTCGAGGCCGGCCCTCGCGTCGGCGGTCGCTCCGGCCTCGCCTCCAGCGAATGGATCGGCGACACCAAGGCCCAGCCGGTGCTCAACCACTACCTGGACACCTTCAAGCTCAAGACCGTGGACGCGCCGTCCTTCGTGCGCACCCCGGGCTATCTGATCGAAGGCCAGTACTATTCCCAGGACGACCTGGCGCAGAAGATGCCGGTCGTGGCCGATGCCCTCAAGCGTGTCGACAAGTCCCTGGACGACCTGGCCGCGGCCATCAGCGATCCGCTGCAGCCGACCGCCACCCCGACCCTGCATGCCCTCGACCAGATCAATGCCGCCACCTGGCTGGACAAGCAGAATCTGCCGCCGGTGGCCCGCCAACTGATCAACCAGCGCATCCGCGTCCGCTACGACGAGCCCTCGCGGCTGTCGCTGCTCTATCTGGCCCAGCAGACCCGCGTCTATCGCGGCGTCGACGACAAGGACCTGCGCGCCGCCCGCCTGCCCGGTGGCAGCGACGTCCTGGCCCAGGCCTTCGTCAAGCAGATCAGGACGATCAAGACAGACAGCAAGGTGTCGAGCATCGTCCAGGATCCGAGCGGCGTGACGGTCAAGGCCGGCGCCACCGGGTACAAGGCCGACTACGTGGTGATGGCGGTGCCGTTGCGCGCCCTCGGCCAGGTGCAGATGACCCCGGCGCTGGACGCCACCCAGCAGGCGGCGATCAAGGGCACCACCTACGGCTGGCGCGACCAGATCCTGCTCAAGTTCAGGACCCCGGTGTGGGACAGCAAGTCGCGCATGAGCGGCGAGATCTACAGCGACCAGGGCCTGGGCATGCTGTGGGTGGAGCCGGACGTGAAGGGCGGTGCCAACGTGCTGGTCAACCTGGCCGGCGACAGCGCGCGGCTGGTGCAGGCCTTCGGCGACAAGCAGATGGTCGACCAGGTGCTGATCCGCTTCCATGCCATCTATCCCAAGGCTCGGGGTGCCTTCTCCGGCTACGAAGTGCGCCGCTACAGCCGCGATCCGGGCGTGGGCGGCGCCTATCTGGCCTATGGCCCGGGCCAGATCACCCGCTACTGGCGGTTGTGGGAAAAGCCCACCGGCCGGGTGATCTTCGCCGGCGAGCACACCGATCCGCTGCATCCGGGTACCCTGGAAGGCGCCCTGGCCAGTGGGCAGCGCGCGGCGGGCCAGGTCCGCGATCTCAAGGCCGGCAAGGCCGTGGTCCCGGTGGTTGCCAGCGCCAAGGCACAGGCCGCCCCGGCTGCCGCACCCAAGCCCGCCGAAGCCGCGCCGGCCAAGGACGGCAGCGAGCACGGCTTCTTCTGGAAGCTGTTCCACTGGTCGTTCTGATCGCGACCTGAGCCCAGACGCTGCCCCAGCGCAGCGTCTGGTCCGGAGCGGACGGTGCTCTTTCGCATCCTCCGATCCATCGATTGCTTCGATATTGATTCGATACTTTTTCCGCTTTCCTTCGATACGTTTGCAGCTAGGCTTAGGCAAAGCTTTTTCAGGAGAGAAAAGCGATGCACTGGCGCAACGACGGCCTTCGCTACGGTATGGTCAGTCTGGTTCTGCATTGGGTCATGGCCCTGGCGATCATCGCCATGTTCGCCTCCGGCCTGTGGATGCGGACCCTGGACTACTACGACACCTGGTATCACACCGCCCCCGAACTGCATAAGAGCGCCGGCATACTGCTGTTGATCGCCCTGGTGCTGCGCCTGCTCTGGCGCCTGGTCAGTCCGCCGCCGCCGGTGGAGGGCAGCCCCCTGGTGCGCCGTGCCGCGGGTATCGGCCACTTCCTGCTCTATGGGCTGATGCTCACCGTCATGGTGGCCGGCTACCTGATCTCCACCGCCGATGGGGTGGCCATCGATGTGTTCGGCTGGTTCAAGGTCCCGGCGACCCTGAGCGGGCTGCCGGATCAGGCCGACACCGCTGGCAAGATCCACCTCTGGTTCGCCTGGACGCTGATCGTCCTCGCCGGTCTGCACGTGCTGGCCGCGCTCAAGCATCACTTCGTCGACCGCGATGGCACCCTGGTGCGCATGCTCGGCCGCGTACACAACCCTTCCTGACCCTCCGCTTTCAATAACCACATGGAGCTTCATCCAATGCTGAAGAAAACCTTCGCCGCCCTGGCCCTGGGCACCGCTCTGCTGGGCGCCGGCCAGGCCATGGCCGCCGACTACAAGATCGACAAGCAGGGCCAGCACGCCTTCATCCAGTTCCGGATCCAGCACCTGGGCTACAGCTGGCTGTACGGCACCTTCAAGGACTTCGACGGCAACTTCAGCTTCGATGCCAAGGATCCGTCCGCCGACAAGGTCAAGGTGACCATCAACACCGACAGCGTCGACACCAACCACGCCGAGCGTGACAAGCACCTGCGCAGCGCCGACTTCCTCAACGTCGCCGCCCATCCCCAGGCCAGCTTCGAGTCGACCAAGGTCACCCCCACCGGCGACGGCACTGCCGATGTCACCGGCAACCTGACCCTGAACGGCGTGACCAAGCCGATCACCATCAAGGCCCACTTCATGGGCGAGGGCAAGGATCCGTGGGGCGGCTACCGCGCCGGCTTCGAGGGCACTACCACCCTCAAGCTCAAGGACTTCAACATTCAGAAGGACCTCGGCCCGAAATCCCAGGAAGTGGAATTCATGCTGTCCTTCGAGGGCGTGCGCCAGTAACCGGCCGCCGTCAGGTTGTAACCAAAAATGCCGGACTCGTCCGGCATTTTTGTGAGCGGTCGCTTTTCCCGGCACCCTGACGGTTGAGCGGTTCGCACCTCAGAACTTGGGCCAGGTCCCATGGTCTGCTAGCCAGATCGGTCGTACGGGCCCATCCTTGCTGGATTCAGTCGTCCTCACGAGCAGTCGGACCGCCCTGGCGGGATACCCGAGTACAGCGCTTGGGTTATTTACAAACAGTCCTGAACGTAAGTATATTGGTCCGATAATAATTCCACGTTCGAGCCGGTGCGGATCCATACAAGGCGCGCTGCGCATGCTCATTCCCCCGCTTTCAAGGACTTCAGATATGCAGATCAAGCCGGCGCATGCCTTCTTCGCTCCCGCCCTGCTCGCCCTCGCCTTGGCACTGGGTGCCTGCGGCAAGCAGGACAGCAAGGACCAGCAGCAACAGCAGCAACAGAAACCTCCGGAAGTCGGCGTGGTGACCATCGAGCCGCGCACCGTGACCCTGACCGACGAGCTGCCCGGGCGCACGTCCGCCTTCCGCATCGCCGAGGTTCGGCCGCAGGTGAGCGGCATCCTGCTCAAGCGCAGTTTCACCGAAGGGGCCGACGTCAAGGCCGGCCAACAGCTCTATCAGATCGATCCGCGCACCTACGAAGCCAACGTCAATTCCGCCAAGGCCTCCCTGGCCCAGGCCCAGGCGACCCTGGCTTCCAACCGGCTCAAGGCGCAGCGCTATGGCGCCCTGGTCAAGGAGCAGGCGATCAGCAAGCAGGAAGCCGATGACGCCCTGTCCATGCAGCGGCAGAACGAAGCCCAGGTGGAATCGGCCAGGGCCGCCCTGCGCAACGCCGAGATCAACCTGGCCTACACCAAGGTCGCCGCGCCCATCTCCGGCCGCATCGGTCGCTCGATGATGACCGAAGGCGCCCTGGTCACCGCCGACCAGACCACCGCCCTGACCAGCATCACCCAGCTCGATCCCATCTATGTCGACGTGACCCAGTCCGCCACCGACCTGCTGCGCCTGCGCCGCGAACTGGATAGCGGCCAACTGCAGCGGGTGCAAGGCGAGAACGCCGCCGAGGTCAAGCTGATGCTGGAAGACGGCAGCGCCTACAGCCGTCCCGGCAAGCTCAAGTTCGCCGAAGTTTCGGTGGACCAGGGCACCGGCTCGGTGACCATCCGCGCCGAATTCCCCAACCCCGACAAGCTGCTGCTGCCCGGCATGTTCGTGCGTGCCCAGTTGCAATCGGGAGTGCGCCAGAATGCCATCCTGGTACCTCAGCAAGGGGTGACACGTGATCAGAAGGGCAAGCCCACCGCCATGGTGGTGAATGGGGAAGGCAAGGTCGAGCTGCGCGAGTTGGTGACCGAGCGGGCCTTGGGTGCCGACTGGTTGGTATCCAAAGGCATCAAGGCGGGTGACAAGGTCATCACCGAAGGCCTGCAGAAGGTCAAACCCGGCGCCAGTGTCACTGCCAAGCCTGCCGGCAACGTCGCCTCCGCCGAGCAGCAGCCGGCTGGTCAGGGCCAATAAAGGGAGCGCCCGATGTCAAAGTTCTTCATCGACCGGCCCATCTTCGCCTGGGTAATCGCCCTGGTGATGATGCTCGCCGGCATCCTGGCGATCGTCAATCTGCCGATCAACCAGTACCCGAACATCGCCGCTCCGGCGGTTTCGATCCAGGTGACCTATCCTGGCGCCTCGGCGCAGACGGTGCAGGACACCGTGGTCCAGGTCATCGAGCAACAGATGAACGGGATCGACAACCTCAGGTACATCTCCTCGGAGTCCAACTCCGACGGCAGCATGACCATCATCGTGACCTTCAATCAGGGTACCAACTCGGACATCGCGCAGGTCCAGGTGCAGAACAAGCTGCAACTGGCGACGCCCTTGCTGCCGCAGGAAGTGCAGCAACAGGGTATCCGCGTCGCCAAGTACCAGCGCAACTTCATGATGGTGGTGGGCCTGGTCTCCAAGGACGGCTCCCTGACCAAGGACGACCTGTCCAACTACATCGTCTCCAACATGCAGGATCCCATTGCGCGGACCAGCGGTGTCGGCGACTTCCAGGTATTCGGTTCGCAGTACGCCATGCGTATCTGGCTGGATCCGGACAAGCTGTTCAAGTATCAGCTGACCCCGGTCGATGTCAGCAATGCGGTCAGCAGCCAGAACGTGCAGATCGCCTCGGGTCAGCTCGGTGGCCTGCCGGCGGTCAAGGGCCAGCAGCTCAACGCCACCATCATCGGCAAGACCCGCCTGACCTCGGCCGAGGAATTCGGCAAGATCTTCCTCAAGGTGGATCAGAGCGGTGCCCAGGTTCGGTTGCGTGACGTCGCGCGGATCGAACTGGGTGGCGAGAACTCGTCCATCGATGCCCAGTTCAACGGCAAGCCGGCTTCGGGTATGGCCCTGCGTCTGGCCACCGGGGCCAATGCCCTGGACACCGCCAAGGCGGTCCGCGCCACTATCGACCGCCTCAAACCGTTCATGCCCGAAGGCATGGACGTGGTCTATCCCTATGACACTACGCCGGTAGTGACCGCGTCCATTCACGAGGTGGTCAAGACCCTGGGTGAGGCGATCCTGCTGGTGTTCCTGGTGATGTTCCTGTTCCTGCAGAACTTCCGGGCCACCCTGATTCCGACCATGGCCGTACCGGTAGTCCTGCTGGGTACCTTCGCGGTGCTGCTGGCCGCCGGTTTCACCATCAACATCCTGACCATGTTCGGCATGGTGCTGGCCATCGGCCTGCTGGTGGACGATGCCATCGTGGTGGTGGAAAACGTCGAGCGGGTGATGGCCGAGGAGGGGCTCTCGCCCAAGGAAGCGACCCGTAAGTCGATGGAGCAGATCCAGGGCGCCCTGGTGGGTATCGCTCTGGTGCTGTCGGCGGTGTTCGTGCCCATGGCCTTCTTCGGTGGCTCCACCGGGGTGATCTATCGCCAGTTTTCCATCACCATCGTCACTTCCATGGCGTTGTCGGTGCTGGTGGCTCTGGTCTTCACGCCCGCGCTGTGCGCCAGCATGCTCAAGCCGGTCAAGCAGGGGCACCACGAGAAGCGCGGTTTCTTCGGCTGGTTCAACCGCAAGTTCGAGAGTGGCCAGCACCGTTACGAGCGTAGCGTCGCCGCGGTGATCCGCCACAAGATCCCGTTCCTGCTGGTCTATGTGGTCATCGTCGCCGGCATGGCTTTCCTGTTCACGCGCATTCCGTCGTCCTTCCTGCCCGAAGAGGACCAGGGCATCCTGTTCGGCCAGGTCACGACACCGCCCGGGTCGTCCGCCGAGCGCACCCAGCAGGTGCTCGATTCCATGCGCGAGCAGATGATGAAGAACGAGCCAGCCGTAGGTTCGATGTTCACCGTCAACGGCTTCAACTTCGCAGGTCGCGGTCAGAGTTCGGGCTTGGCGTTCATCCAGTTGAAACCCTGGGATCAGCGGCCTGATGCCCATGACGCCGCCGGTGCGGTTGCCGGACGCGCCATGGGCTATCTCTCGCAGATCCGGGATGCCATCGTCTTCGTGGTGGTACCGCCCGCGGTACTGGAGCTGGGTAACGCCACTGGTTTCGACTTCTATCTGCAGGACAACGGCGGCATTGGCCACGAGGCGCTCATGGCCGCGCGCAATCAGTTGCTCGGCATGGCTGCGCAGAATCCCAAGCTGATGCAGACCCGGCCCAATGGTCTCAACGGTAGGCGCTCGAGAACTCGATCAAAGGTGCCGTCATCTCGCCAGTCACGAAACCGCTGATACACCGTCGACCAGGGGCCGAACCGCTCTGGCAGGTCGCGCCAGGCAGCACCTGAACACAGGATCCAGAAGATGCCATTGAGCATCAGCCGGTCATCACTGCGTGGCCGCCCCCTCTTCTGCTCAGGCGAAACAACATCTGCAATCAGCTCCCACGCTTCATCCGGGAGTTCGTAACGCTTTGCCATGCGGCCCTCCAGCCCCTCATGGTGCCAATTCTACTCGCTCGGATTTTTCGTACAGAGCCTAGGGAACTCGTTCCGTACCAACCCCTTCTGGAGCACATGCGCGCATCGAATGGCGTGCATCGGCTGCGACTTTAATCTGCCTAAAGCCAGCGCGAAGGGGAAAGACTTGGAAAGCAAAGCCTCGATCCGTCGATACCTGGAAGAGGTGCCGCTCACGACCGATGAGCGATCTATCGTCGAGGGCAATCAAGTCAAGGTTGAACGCTTTATCCATAAACTGCAGGAAATGTCGACGGCGGAGGAGAATTCTGTAGAGATGACAGAAACTCCAATCCTGGATATTGCGACATTGAACTCCTTGCTTCTCTTGTGAGGAGATTTGCCTATCCTCTCTGATCGTCGACAACCAGTCTGCCTATCTGGGATTTAATAGTAAAACAATTCAGGTCGAGTTCCATGCGGAAGATGTCTGTCCGTGGACTACGTACTGACTTTCTTCCGAAAGAATTTTCTAATTTTGCGGTAAAGATTATTGGTGTAATAGTTCGTGGTGGCTCTTTTTATTGTAGGCTATCTGCAGCTGAATTACAGTGGGATGAGACGACATCCGGCAGGTGATCAGTCTCATGCTTTACTTAAGTTGATTAAGTTGAGGGTTCTCTTGGTTGCTGAGATAATTTGTACCTTGTATGGCATCAAGAGCTATTCAGGGATAGCGTTCAGGTAGAAATATGTGGGGGCAATGTGAAGCGTTATGAAGCTGTTATTTTCATGGGAGCTGGAACTAGTGTGGTCAGTTTGACCTGTGGCTATCCAGGATGGGCAATGGTAGGGGGTGCAGTAAGCCTGTTGGCAGCGCTTCTTCGGCCACCGCGTCGTTGGCCCCAAGAGCGAAGTAATAGTAACGAGATTATAGAACGGGTCTTGGCTCGTCAGGCGATAGAGGAAAACGGTAAGAAAGAGATCTCAAGCGCTAACAAAGAACTGGAGGGGTAAGTGCAATGCAGGATTTGGTTGCTGAGTTTTGTGGGTCACCGTTGATTGGGAAAAAAATCAACGCAACATTGGAGCACTATGTTCATCAGATGAAAGATGCTGAAAGTATTGACGTTCTTGAATCGGGCTGGCGCCGCGCTCGATATTATATGTCGGCATTAAAGGATGCGGAAGCGTTGCCATTAAGTGTTCTGAGGCGAATTTATAGTTCGTTAGATAATGTATATAAAATTTGAATTGGTGCCTTGGTTCAGCAGGATTGCAAAAATTAAGTGTTATTTTATTAAAATTCAAGAGTAATATTTTTTAATTTTGATTATGCTGTTTTGTTTCTGATTATGTGTCTAGGGATGGCTATAGAGATTTTGGTTTTAAGTGTGTGGATGAATTGATGTCAATCCTGTGTGCTTAATTAGATTAAATAAAATTGTGTGAAAACATTATTTGGATAAGGCCTGATTGATATTGTCAAATATGAAAATCGCAATAGTTTAGTTTGAGCATGAGCTGTCTGAGTCATGACTTTTCCAGATTGTGTACGTCTTCGTCGGACGGCTACTAGCTAGGAATAACGGGTGCTTCCTACCTTTCTGATGAGAATATCTGACTCAGGAAACACCTGAGATAGAGCATTTGGAGGTTGAAGGGTAGGCGTGGCAGGTGGTATAAGCAGGTGAGCCAAACCAGAGTATGCTCATGGGCTGCTGACGATGATACGTTCCTGAAAGAAAACTATTCGGTCATAAGGTGCGATATTTTGTGCCGTTGAGCTTGGACTTACTGGAGCTGCTGGTAGGGCTCGCTGCAGACGTCTGGGGATTCGGGAAGGGCAAGGTATTGCCGTTCAGCAGTGAAGAGGACTACTACATTCGTCTTGACTACGGAAACCGAAGGGTTTTGGATCTTGTTATTATCTATTTGGCTCGCACCAAGAGCTCAATACGGCAGCGTGCAAAGGTTTTAGGTGCGGTGACGTCGCGGCGATGATCAATGCGTATTGATTAGCTTTCTGACAGCGCTACCTGCGCGGAGAATGTCATGAACGGCAAATTTCCTAACATGCCGGCCGTAGACAACACAGCTTTTGATAATAATACCGAGCAGCTCGCCATTCTTTCGCGTGCTACTCTACGAGTTGTCTGTGAGTTATGTGATTGAGCCATAATGAACGATCATGCATGCCCAACCGGCATGGAAATTCTCGCACTTGCCGAAATGCGAAAACAGTGTCGAGCATCCATAAACAATGTCCATCCTTCCCGCGGTCCTTTATCCGAGGAAGAGTCTGCGTTACTGGCTTTGCTGAATGACGCTTAAGAAAGTACCTGCATATCCTGAGCGGGACCATGCGTGCGCTTTTGGGGATGAGAACGTCTTCTTGCCTGAATCCTCGGTTAGTGCTCGATTCGCAAGCTATGTGGTGCATATTGGTTAAGCGAGTGATTAGGATTTTCAGCATATGGTCGTTCAAGGGGGTATCTGGATGCGGTATCTGGACGCGGTATCAGGAGTTGGAAGGTATGGTCGGGAAATTTTTGCAACGTTAATTATGGCTTTGCATGAAGGGTATAAATTGCGTTTCGCAGAGTTACATCTAAGCAAGTTCGCATAGGTCAGGTTGTTAATGGCCAGCTTCGCATGGATCGTTTCACTTTTTAGGGGTGGCGGAGTTGTAGTTTTACTCCTTGGTATGAAAACACTCTTTAGTATCTATGCTAATACTGAGATGAGCTTTATAAAATTCTACCATCCGCTTGTGCAGGAAGTCGTACAGCATCAATAGAAAATAACGACGCTTGGCGTTTGGGAGTGTGCAATTGTGCCCGCAAGGTCATAAGTTTGGCTGCTTCGCCAATGCTTCCTACGGTCTAGTGCCTAAGTCGTGTATCCACGACCGGCGATGGTAATCCCTCTAGCGTCTAAGGACTTTTGATATGCAGATCAAGCCGGCGCATGCCTTTTTCGCCCCCGCTCTGCTGGCCGTGGCCCTGGCCCTGGGGGCCTGCGGCAAGCAGGACAACAAGGACCAGCAGCAACAACAGCAGAAGCCTGCGGAAGTCGGGGTGGTGACGGTGGAACCCCGCACCGTGACCCTGACCGACGAACTGCCCGGGCGTACCTCCGCCTTCCGTATCGCCGAGGTGCGGCCCCAGGTGAGCGGCATCCTGCTCAAGCGCTCCTTCACCGAAGGTGCCGACGTGAAGGCCGGCCAGCAGTTGTATCAGATCGATCCGCGGACCTACGAAGCCAACGTCAATTCCGCCAAGGCCTCGCTGGCCCAGGCCCAGGCGACCCTGGCGTCGAACCGGCTCAAGGCCCAGCGCTATGGCGCCCTGGTCAAGGAACAGGCGATCAGCAAGCAGGAAGCCGATGACGCCCTGTCCATGCAGCGGCAGAACGAAGCCCAGGTGGAATCGGCCAGGGCCGCCCTGCGCAACGCCGAGATCAACCTGGCCTACACCAAGGTCGCCGCGCCCATCTCCGGCCGCATCGGTCGCTCGATGATGACCGAAGGCGCCCTGGTCACCGCCGACCAGACCACCGCCCTGACCAGCATCACCCAGCTCGATCCCATCTATGTCGACGTGACCCAGTCCGCCACCGATCTGCTGCGCCTGCGCCGCGAGCTGGACAGCGGTCAGCTGCAGAAGGTGCAGGGCGAGAACGCCGCCGAGGTCAAGCTGATGCTGGAAGACGGCAGTGCCTACAGTCGTCCCGGCAAGCTCAAGTTCGCCGAGGTTTCGGTGGACCAGGGCACCGGCTCGGTGACCATCCGCGCCGAATTCCCCAACCCCGATAAGCTGCTGCTACCCGGCATGTTCGTGCGTGCCCAGTTGCAATCGGGAGTGCGCCAGAATGCCATCCTGGTACCTCAGCAAGGGGTGACGCGTGATCAGAAGGGCAAGCCCACCGCCATGGTGGTGAATGGGGAAGGCAAGGTCGAGCTGCGCGAGTTGGTGACCGAGCGGGCCTTGGGTGCCGACTGGTTGGTATCCAAAGGCATCAAGGCGGGTGACAAGGTCATCACCGAAGGCCTGCAGAAGGTCAAACCCGGCGCCAGTGTCACTGCCAAGCCTGCCGGCAACGTCGCCTCCGCCGAGCAGCAGCCGGCTGGTCAGGGCCAATAAAGGGAGCGCCCGATGTCAAAGTTCTTCATCGACCGGCCCATCTTCGCCTGGGTAATCGCCCTGGTGATGATGCTCGCCGGCATCCTGGCGATCGTCAATCTGCCGATCAACCAGTACCCGAACATCGCCGCTCCGGCGGTTTCGATCCAGGTGACCTATCCTGGCGCCTCGGCGCAGACGGTGCAGGACACCGTGGTCCAGGTCATCGAGCAGCAGATGAACGGGATCGACAACCTCAGGTACATCTCCTCGGAGTCCGACTCCGACGGCAGCATGACCATCATCGTGACCTTCAACCAGGGCACCAACTCCGACATCGCCCAGGTCCAGGTGCAGAACAAGCTACAGCTGGCGACGCCCTTGCTGCCACAGGAAGTGCAGCAACAGGGCATGCGTGTCGCCAAGTACCAGCGCAACTTCATGATGATCGTCGGTCTTGTATCTAAAGATGGATCCGCAAATGCGGAGGATCTATCTAACTATATTGTTTCGAATCTACAAGACCCCATCGCGCGGACCAGCGGTGTGGGTGACTTCCAGGTGTTCGGTGCCCAGTACGCCATGCGTATCTGGCTGGATCCGCAGAAGCTGCTGAAGTACCAGCTCACACCGATCGACGTCAGCAGCGCCATCCAGAGCCAGAACGTGCAGATCGCTTCCGGTCAGCTCGGCGGCCTGCCGGCGGTGCCGGGGCAGCAGCTCAACGCCACCATCATCGGCAAGACCCGCCTGACCAGCGTGGAGGAATTCGGCAAGATATTCCTTAAGGTGGATCAGAGCGGTGCCCAGGTTCGGTTGCGTGACGTGGCGCGGGTAGAACTGGGGGGGGAGAACTATTCTACTTTCGCGCAGTTTGACGGTAAGCCTGCCTCAGGCATGGCCTTGCGTCTGGCCACGGGGGCCAACGCCCTGGATACCGCCAAGGCGGTACGTGCCACTATCGATCACCTCAAGCCCTTCCTGCCTCAGGGCATGGAAGTAATTTATCCTTACGACACCACTCCGGTGGTGACCGCGTCCATTCACGAGGTGGTCAAGACCCTGGGCGAGGCGATCCTGCTGGTGTTCCTGGTGATGTTCCTGTTCCTGCAGAACTTCCGGGCCACCCTGATTCCCACCATCGCCGTGCCCGTGGTGCTCTTGGGCACCTTCGCCGTGCTGCTAGCCGCCGGGTTCACTATCAACATCCTGACCATGTTCGGCATGGTGCTGGCCATCGGCTTGCTGGTGGACGACGCCATCGTGGTGGTGGAAAACGTCGAGCGGGTGATGGCCGAGGAGGGGCTCTCGCCCAAGGAAGCGACCCGTAAGTCCATGGGTCAGATCCAGGGCGCCCTGGTGGGTATCGCTTTGGTGCTGTCGGCGGTGTTCGTGCCCATGGCCTTCTTTGGTGGCTCCACCGGGGTGATCTATCGCCAGTTCTCCATCACCATCGTCTCCTCGATGGTGCTCTCGGTGCTGGTGGCCCTGGTCTTCACGCCCGCGCTGTGCGCCAGCATCCTCAAGCCGGTCAAGCAGGGGCACCACGAGAAGCGCGGCTTCTTCGGCTGGTTCAACCGCAAGTTCGAGAGTGGCCAGCACCGTTACGAGCGCAGCGTCGCCGCGGTGATCCGCCACAAGATCCCGTTCCTGCTGGTCTATGTGGTCATCGTGGCCGGCATGGCGTTCTTGTTCACGCGCATTCCCTCGTCCTTCCTGCCGGAAGAGGATCAGGGTGTGATCTTCGCCCAGGTCACCACGCCGCCAGGCTCCAGTGCCGAGCGGACGCAGAAGGTCCTCGATACCATGCGCGAGCAGATGATGAAGAATGAACCAGGCATCAAGGCCATGTTCACCGTCAATGGCTTCAATTTCGCCGGACGTGGTCAAAGCTCAGGTCTGGGTTTCATTCAGCTCAAGTCTTGGGAAGAGCGGCCTAATGACAAAGATAGCGCTGGAGCCATCGCCGGCCGAGCTATGGGTTACCTATCTCACGTTAAGGATGCGGTCATTTTCGCTGTCGTGCCGCCTGCCGTAATGGAACTCGGTAACGCCACCGGCTTCGACTTCTATCTGCAGGACAACGGCGGCATTGGCCACGAGGCGCTCATGGCCGCGCGCAATCAGTTGCTCGGCATGGCTGCGCAGAATCCCAAGCTGATGCAGACCCGGCCCAATGGTCTCAACG
>NZ_LNUP01000013.1:0-2634 GCF_001512295.1 Pseudomonas sp. EpS/L25
AGGTCAGCAGGGGGCGGGACCGGCTCCTACACGTGCTCGAAACACTGCGGCCCTACAGCCTGCCCCCTGCTGCTCTCACCTCCATCCTAACGGCAAGCCAAGACACAAGCGGCCCATGGCCGCGATAGTCCAAGTCAGAGCGGTCGCTATGGCGCACCGGTATGGCCGCGATACGCATCAGAGACGTCGAAAACCGTAGCGTGGAAAACGGCGCAGCCTTTTCCACTTGGAAATCCGCCGCGAAGGGCGCCCTCACCCCAACCCTCTCCCAAAGGGAGAGGGTGCTATCCGAGCGAGGGGTCGTCTCCCGGAGTCAGGGGCCCACCATGGCCACGATGGAACCCTGGATTGGGTTGAGCGCAGCGAAACCCAACGGGCCCAACTCAAGCCTCGTCCTCCTCGTCCACCGCCTGGCGCAGATCGTCGAAATCGGTCTTGATCCCGGTCTCCATGGCGTCCAGCTCGGTGAGCAGGGTACGAAAGCTGGTGCGCTCGGGGATCACCAGGGTGCCCTCTTCCTCCGCGCTTCCCATTTCCAGGGCGGCCAGGCTCAGCTCCGGGTCCTCCAGCACCGAGGCCGGCTCGGGTTCCAGCTGGCGCACCTCGGCCAGGGGCGGCAACTGGTCGAGGCTGCGCAGATCGAAGTAGTCGAGAAAGGCCTTGGTGGTGGCGAACATGGCCGGGCGGCCAGGTACGTCGCGATAGCCGACCACACGAATCCAGTCGCGCTCCAGCAGCGTCTTGACGATCTGGCTGTTGACCGCCACGCCGCGCACCTCTTCGATCTCGCCACGGGTGATGGGCTGGCGATAGGCGATCAGCGCCAGGGTTTCCAGCATGGCGCGGGAATAACGTGGCGGGCGCTCTTCCCAGAGGCGTCCGACCCAGGGGGCGTATTTTTCGCGGACCTGCAGGCGATAGCCGGAGGCCACCTCCTTGAGTTCGAAGCCCCGTTTGCGGCAGGAGCCGCCGAGCACGGCGAGGCCCGCGCGCAGGTGGGCGGGCTCGGGACGCTCGTACTCGTCGAACAGCTCGGCCAGGCGCTCCAGGGTCAGCGGACGGCCCGCGGCGAGCAGGATGGCTTCCAGCAGCGGAGCCAGTTGCTTGGGATCGGTATAGTTCATGGGCGGCGATGATAAGGCCGCACGGCGATGGCGCCAAATCGACGCGGATTGGCTGGATCCGTAGGATCTTTGACCTTGTCGCCAGCGCGACCGCGCAGGCATGCTCGGAATCTCGCCAAGGAGAGCCGCCATGCCCTTGATCGCCGCCCTGCTCTATCCCGACGTCATGAGCCTGGACGTCACCGGACCCTTGCAGGTGTTCGCCTCCGCCAACCTGGAGCGCGAGCGCCAGGGCCTGCCCCCTTACTATCAGCTGAAGCTGCTGGGTGCCGCCGAGGGACTGGTGCGCACTTCCGCCGGCATCGGCATCCAGGCGGAACAAAGCTGGTACGAGCTGGACGTGACGCAGCTGGACACCCTGCTGATTCCGGGCGGACTGGGCATCGGCGCCCTGCGCGAAGACGCCGGCCTGCGGGCCTGGCTGCGGGATATCGAACCCCGGATACGACGCCTGGGCTCGGTGTGCTCCGGCGCCCTGCTACTGGCCAGTGCCGGCCTGCTCGATGGCCGCCGCGCCACCACGCACTGGGCCTATGTCGATGAGCTGGCCGCCTTCCCCACCATCGAGGTGCAGGGCGACCGGCTGCACACCTACGATCCCCAGGGACGCGATGGCGACCCTCATGTCTTCACCTCAGCGGGCGTCACGGCGGGCATCGATCTGGCGCTGGCCCTGGTGGAAGCCGACCTCGGCCGCCCCCTGGCCCTGGCGGTGGCGCGGCGCCTGGTGATGTTCCTGCGCCGCCCCGGCGGCCAGGCCCAGTTCAGCGCCTGCCTCGCCCCCGATCCAGGCCGCACGCCGCGGCTGGCCGCCCTGCTCGACTGGATTCCCGGACACCTCGGTGAAGACCTCGGCCTGGAGCGTCTAGCCGAGCGAGCCCACATGGCGCCGCGCACCCTGTCGCGGCTGTTCAGCCGCGAGGTGGGCATGGGCCCGGGCCGCTACGTCGAGCAGGTGCGCCTGGAGACCGCCCGGGTACTGCTGCAGGACGGCCAGGCATCCATCGCCACGGTCTCGCGCCTGTGCGGCTTCGGCCATCCGGAAAATCTTCGACGTACCTTCCACAAACACCTGGCGGTCAGTCCCCAGGATTACGCGGCGCGCTTCGGCGCCTGAGCCAAGGAGAGAGCACCATGCTCGAGATGCGCACCACCTGCGAACACTGCACCTCGCCCCTGCCGGCCGAGAGCGAGCAGGCGATGATCTGCTCCTATGAGTGCACCTTCTGCGCGGACTGCGTGGCGGGTCCCTTGCAGGGACGCTGTCCGAATTGCCGTGGCGAGTTAGTCAGACGGCCGCGGCGGCTGGCCAAGAGCGGGGATGATGTCGCGGAGCTAGGCCCGAGATAGATCGCTTTTCGTGTCGACCGATCTGAGAGCCAGATCGCGGCCATGGGCCGCTTGTGTCTTGGCTTGCCGTTAGGATGGAGGTGAGAGCAGCAGGGGGCAGGCTGTAGGGCCGCAGTGTTTCGAGCACGTGTAGGAGCCGGTCCCGCCCCCTGCTGACCTC
>NZ_LNUP01000013.1:2734-217614 GCF_001512295.1 Pseudomonas sp. EpS/L25
GCCGCCCGGCGTCCAGCCGGTTGCCCCGGGCGCACAACCGCCGGCGCCCCCCGCCCCGCCGGCCGGCTGATCAGGCCAGCAGCCGCCGGGTCGCCTCGGCGATCCGGCGGCAGGCTTCCTCCAGCACCTCGTAGGAGGTGGCGTAGGAAACCCGGAAGTAAGGCGCCAGGCCGAAGGCCGAGCCTGGCACCACCGCCACCCCGCCCTCGTCCATGAGGTAGCGGGCAAAGGCCGTATCGCTATCGATCAGCTCCCCGCCCGGCGTCCGCCGACCCAATACCCCCGCGCAACTGGCGTAGACGTAGAAGGCCCCCTCGGGCCGCCGCGCCGACAGACCCGGCACCGCGTTCAGCGCGTCCACCACCAGATCCCGTCGCTCGCGGAACAGCTCGCAACGCTCGCGCACGATGTCCTGCGGCCCATCCAGGGCGGCGATGGCCGCGGCCTGGCTGACCGAGCAGGGGCAGGAGGTCACCTGGCTCTGCACACTGGCCATGGCCTGGATCAGCGCCTTAGGTCCACCGGCATAGCCCAGGCGCCAACCGGTCATGGCATAGGCCTTGGAGACGCCGTTGATGGTCAGGGTCCGCTCGCGCAGTCGCGGCTCCAGCGCCGCCGGGGTAACGAAGCGAAAGCCGTCGTAGAGAATGTGTTCGTACATGTCGTCGACCATCAGCCAGACCTGCGGATGGCGCAGTAGCACCTCCAGCAGCGGGCGATAGTGTTCCTCGCCATAGGCCGCCCCCGAGGGGTTGGACGGCGAGTTGAGCATCACCCAGCGGGTGCGCGGGGTGATGGCCGCCTCCAGGGCCTCGGCGGTGAGGCGGAAGCCGTCTGCCTCACGGCACGGCAGTACCACCGGCGTGCCGCCGAGGATGGTGACGATGTCGGCATAGGTCACCCAGAAGGGCGCGGGAATGATCACCTCGTCACCCGCGTCCAGGGTCGCCATCATGGCGTTGAAGATCACCTGTTTGGCACCGGCCGAGGCGGTCACCTCGTCCTGGGCGAACACCAGGTCGTTCTCCCGGGCGAACTTGCGGCGGATGGCCTCCTTGAGCGCCGGGCTGCCGTCGAGCACCGTGTACTTGGTGTGGCCGGCGCGAATGGCCTGGATCGCCGCCTCCTTGATGTGCTCCGGGGTATCGAAGTCCGGCTCGCCCGCGCCCAGCACCAGCAGGTCGGCGCCCTGGCGGCGCAGGGCGTTGGCGCGCTCGGTGATCTTGAGGATCTCGGAGACGCCCACGGAGGCGAGGCATTGGGCGAGGTGCAGGGTGGAAGCGGCGGCCATGACGGGCTCCAGTCGGGATAGCGGAGGGCTGCCAGGCGCGTCCGGCAGCGATCGCTTCGTACTATCGAACCGTCGCGGCTGGCCTTCAAACGCTATAAAGGACTCACATCATTCCGCCGAGGCATGGTCTGGCGTCGGGGTGGGCGCTAGAGTGGCGGCCATGTCGACTGCCCTTTCCCCCCTCGCTGCCTATCACCAGGCCCTGGCCCGTGGCGACCGGTTGCCCGATGCAGCCCAGGAAGCCGCCGCCCTGCAGCTGGAAGCCTGCCACACGGCGCTGCTGGCGGGCCGTCCGGCACGCGGTCTCTATCTCTGGGGGCCGGTCGGCCGTGGCAAGACCTGGCTGCTGGACCTGTTCCACGCCAGCCTGCCGGTGCCCGCCCGCCGCCAGCATTTCCATCACTTCATGCGCTGGGTGCACCAGCGCCAGTTCCAGCTCGCCGGCACCCGCGATCCCCTGCAGGTGCTGGCCCGGGAACTGGCCGCCGAGGTACGGGTGCTGTGCTTCGACGAACTCTTCGTCAGCGACATCGGCGACGCCATCCTGGTGGGCGGCCTGCTGCGCGCCCTGCTGGACCAGGGCCTGGTGCTGGTGGTCACCTCCAACCAGCCGCCGGAGCAGCTCTATGCCGGCGGCTTCAACCGCGAGCGCCTGCTGCCGGCCATCGCCGCGCTCCAGGCGCAGCTGGACGTACTGGAAGTGGACGGCGGCCAGGATCACCGCCTGCACGAGGGCGAACCCGAACCCCGCTACTGGGTGAACGAGCCTGCTGCCCTGGCCACCACCTTCGAACGCCTCACCGCCGGGCAGGCGACCACCTGCGAGCCCCTGGCAATCGGCGGGCGCCTGTTGCCCGTGATAAAGCGGGCGCCAAGCGCCCTCTGGCTGGACTTCGCCACCCTCTGCCAGGGCACCTGGGCGACCTCCGACTACATCGACCTCTGCACGAGCTTTCCCACCCTGCTGCTGGACGGCGTGCCCTGCCTGTCGGGTGATCCCCGCGAAGGGCGCATCGCTCGCGGCACGGAAGACGGCGTGGAGCGCGTGGTCGCGGGCGACCGCGAATTGCCCCGCCTGGCGCCGCAGGATGACGCCGTGCGCCGCTTCATCGCCCTGGTCGACGAAGCCTACGACCGCCGCCGCTCGCTCTACCTGAACGCCGCCGTGCCGCTGGAGCGGCTGTACACCCGTGGCTTTCTGGAATTCCCCTTCCGCCGCACCCTGAGTCGGCTCAGGGAGATGCAGCAGGCGCGGTATTAGCCGTCGCGCTTCGCCCCGCGCTTGAGCACATAGCGCGGCCGCCGCTTGGTTTCTATGTAGATGCGGCCGATGTATTCGCCCAGCACTCCGATGCCGATCAACTGTACGCCGCCGAAGAAGAGAATGGCGGTCATCAGCGAGGGATAGCCCGGCACCGGATTACCGAATACCAGCTTGCGGAACACCATGACCCCGGCATAGGCCAGCGACAGCAGGGCGACGCCGCCACCGAGATAGGTCCACAGCCGCAGCGGCACGGTGCTGAAGGAGGTGAAGCCTTCCAGCGCCAGGTTCCATAGCTTCCAGCCGTTGAACTTGCTGCTGCCGGCGCTGCGCGGGGCGCGCTCGTATTCCACCACGCGGGTGTCGAAGCCGACCCAGGAGAGGATGCCCTTCATGAACAGGTTGCGCTCCGGCAGGTCCTTGATGGCGTCCACCACCTCGCGACTCATCAGCCGGAAATCGCCGACGTTCTCCTCGATGGGCGTCTGGGCGATACGGTTGTGCAGGCGATAGAACCCCTCGGCGGTCAGGCGCTTGAGCGGGCTGTCGCTGCTGCGATTGACGCGCTTGGCCAGCACCACGTCGGCGCCTTGCCGCCACTGTTCGAGCAATCGCGGGATGACGTCCAGCGGGTCCTGCAGATCCACGTCCAGCGGCACCACCACGTCCCCCGTGGCGTGCTCGATGCCAGCGAACAGCGCCGCCTCCTTGCCGAAATTGCGCGACAGCTGCAGCAGCACCACTCGCGGGTCTTCTCGGTGCAGACGCTCCAGTACTCGGGCACTGCCGTCGCGGCTGCCATCGTCGACGAACAACAGCTCCAGATCGTGCCGCGACAGCTCGGGATGGAGGCAGACCGCCTGGTAAAAAAGCCCGATGGCCAGCTCTTCGTTGAAGACCGGCACCACCAGGGAAAGCTTCACGGCATCGCTCATCGGAACACCCACAGGGATGACAGCAGATAGCTGAACACCGGCACCAGGGCGGTGGCGGCCAGGAGTGCATAGAGCGCCGGCAGGCCACAGGCGAGCAGCCCGGTCAGCAACAGATTGTTGAGGCCGAAGCCGGCCAGCGCCACCAGCAGGAAGCGCCACGGCGAGCCGGTACGGGCGAAGGTCAGATAGCGGTGACCCAAATAGGAAACGCCGAAAGCGACCAGGAAGGCGCCCAGATTGGCAAGATAGGCTGGCCAGCTCCATATCCCCAACAGCAGGGCGGCGACGGCCATGTGGACTCCGGTGGCCACAGCACCGACCAGGGCGAATCGCAGGGGCTGCGCCGCCGACTTGGCCAGGGAATCGGTTGTAGACACGCTTGACCTCGACGCAGCGGACTTGACCGGCGCACGTTACCTCGGAGGTATCGAAACATCCTGTTGCATCCGTTGCAATTCCGTAGCGGGGCGACGAACGGTCTGCTGTAGTCCATACGGCCTGCGGCGACGAGGCACGCCGCGGAGCGGCGGAGCCCCGTGGTAAGGTGAACCATCCCTTCGCTCACGAGGCCCGGTCATGACTCCGCGCATCGAACCCTTCTTCGACGCCACCACGTCCACCTTCACCTATGTGATCTACGAGGCGCCCGGCAGCCGCTGCGCCATCGTCGACTCGGTGCTGGACTACGATCCACATTCGGGCCGCACCGCCACCCTGTCGGCGGATCGCGTCGCCCGCTTCGTGCGCGATCAGGGGCTGACCGTGGAGTGGCTGCTGGAGACCCATGCCCACGCCGACCACCTCTCCGCCGCGCCCTACCTGCGCCGGCAACTGGGCGGGCGCATCGCCATCGGCGAAGGCATCCGCCGCGTCCAGGGCGCCTTCAAGGACGTCTTCAACCTGGAGCCGGAATTTCGCCTCGACGGCTCCCAGTTCGACCACCTGTTCCAGCCCGACGAGGTCTTCCACATCGGCGCCCTCAGCGCCCGCGCCCTGCACGTACCCGGTCATACGCCGGCGGACATGGCCTATCAGGTGGAGGAGGAGCACGTCTTCGTTGGCGACACCCTCTTCATGCCGGATGTCGGCTCGGCCCGTTGCGACTTCCCCGGTGGCAGCGCCCGCGACCTCTATCGCTCGATCCGCCGGCTGCTGGCGCTGCCGGAAGCCACGCGGCTCTATCTGTGCCACGACTATCCGCCCGCAGGGCGCGAACCGCGCTACGAAACCACGGTGGGCGAAGAGCGTGCCCTCAACGTACACGTCCGTGATGGCGTGGACGAAGACGCCTTCGTCGCCCTGCGGACTCGCCGCGACGCCACCCTGGCCATGCCGACGCTGATCCTGCCAGCCATCCAGGTGAACATCCGCGCCGGCACCCTGCCGCCAGCCGAGGCCAATGGCCGGCGCTACCTGAAGATTCCCATCGACGGCTTCTAGCCAGGCGCCACCCGTCGTACAGGGTAAAAGCCACAGGAATTGGACGCAGCGGCACCGCTGCGTCCAGGTTTTGTCGCCCCCGCCAGGCATCACGCGTCGTCCAGCCCAGCGGCCAGGTTGGACCGCCCTTCGGCCGAATCTAGATACAGCTCTGGTAGTGGCGGATGGCCAGCGACCACCCATCTCCTCGCCGGGAAACCTCGCCGCGCCCGCCCCTCAATACCCAGGCAGGCAATGAGTTCTGCACTACATTCCCACAAAGAGGTAGAGCGACCATGACCACCAAGCATTCGAATTCCAATCCCGGCAACTTCGCCAATGACCGTGAAAAGGCCGCCGAGGCCGGGCGCAAGGGCGGCCAGAACAGTGGCGGCAATTTCGCCAATGATCGCGAAAAGGCTGCCGAAGCCGGACGCAAGGGCGGAAGCCGCTAGGCACCTCCCCCGGTAGCGGAGCCACGTCCGGGTGGGCCTGGCTCCTCCAGTCCACGAGCAAGAGGAATTCACGATGAGTACCGACAACTCCAATCCCGGCAACTTCGCCAGCGACCGTGAAAAGGCTGCCGAAGCCGGCCGCAAGGGCGGTGAGAACAGCGGCGGCAATTTCGCCAACGATCCCGAGCGTGCCGCCGAGGCCGGCAGCAAGGGCGGTCAGAACAGCGGCGGCAACTTCGCCAACGACCGCGAGAAGGCCTCCGAGGCCGGTCGCAAGGGTGGCCAGAACAGCGGCGGCGGCCAGCGGTAACACGGCTTCATCCAGACCATGAAGAAGGGCAGGATCAGCCTGCCCTTCTCGCGTCGCCCAGCCGGATCATTTCGCATCCGGCTCGGGTATCACCGAAATTTGCCCATTCTTTTCCAGCACCGCGAAGCGGATCTGCTCCAGCCGCTCCAGCCCCTGACTCTGCCGCGCCGCTTCGAGGATGTCCTCCTCGGTCAGGCGAGCCTTGCGCAGCCGCTGCGTCAGCGGCTTGCCGTACTCCACCACGATCAGTGGCACCCCATCGAGAAAGCGCCCCACCTGGGGCGAGCGCCGCTTGAACAGCGAGAGCAGGATATCGATCAGCACCAGGGTGGCGATCACCACGAAGGCGTTGATCACCGAGAAGTCATCCCCCAGCAGGGCCTGCTGGGTGGCTTCGCCGATCACCAGCAGCAGGACGAAATCGAAGGTGGTGATCTCCGACAGGGCCCGACGGCCGGTGATGCGAAAGAGCACCAGCAGGAAGACGTAGATGGCCGCGGCGCGCGATACGGATTCCATGGCGAGTCCTCAGGGGTAGATGAAGGTCGACAGCGTAAGGGGCGCCTGGCCAGGTCTCAGGAGCCGCCAGTCGACCGCGCCCAGGGCATCCGGGCGCAGGGCCAGGTGCAGGCGACTCGGTCCCGTCCCCGACACCAGGTCGAGCCAGAGCACGCCATCACTGCTGGTCATGCGCTGGGGCTGCGGATAGAGGGCTTCCACCGTCCAGTCGGCCACCAGGCGTTCGTCCAGGCCGATGCGGGTGCTGCCGGGCGCCAGTTCCAGGGTAAGGGTCGCCGGGGCACCGCGGCGCTGGAAGGGTTCGTAGGTCACCTTGAGCTGGCCGTCCGGGCTGACGCGCGTCGCCTGGGCCCAGGGTCCGCCGCTGGCGAACAACCCGGCCAGGGCCAGCGCCACGAACAGGCCCAACAGCACCCAGCCCAGGCGTTCACAACGCCAGATCCAGCGTTGCAACCCCAGGTCTTCATGAATCGGAAGAGATTCCTGCGTGGGTGGCGCCATGGCGATTTCTCCCCTGCTGACAGGGCTTGGAGCCCAACCGGGAGTCGCCGGTTCGACCGCTTCGCCCCACCCTGGGGCATACTGCGCGGCCTTTTTTCTGTCTGGAGTCCTGTCGATGCCCGTCTGGTGGCTACTCGTCCTGCCCTTCGTCGCCGGTGCCTGCCTGCCGTTGCAAGCCGGCATCAACGGTCAACTCGCCCGGCACTTCTCCAGCGTTTTCGCCGCGGCCTCCATCTCCTTCATGGTGGGTTTGCTCGCCCTGCTCGGGCTGACCCTCTGGCAGCGCGGCGTGCCCACCCTGGGCGCCTTGCGCGAACTGCACTGGTGGCACTGGTGCGGCGGCCTGCTGGGCGCCTTCTTCATCGCCATGGCCGCGTTCGCCGGGCCACGCATCGGCGCCACCCTGTTCATGGCGCTGGTCATCGCCGGCCAACTGGCCATGTCCCTGAGCCTGGATCATTTCGGCTGGGCCGGCTTTCGCCAGGACCCGGTCACCCTGGGCAAGCTGGCCGGCGTGGTGCTGATCGGCATTGGCGTCTGGTGCATCGCCCGGGCCTAGGTCTAGTACAGGTCGCGGCGGTAGCGATCCTCTTCCAGCAGCCGCTGGACTTCGTCTTCACCGAGCAGCGCCTGCAGGGTGGCGTGCACCCCACGACCGAGCCCCGGCAGACTGCCGCAGACCATGATCGTCGCCCCTTCTGCCAGCCAGTCGTGCAGCAGATTTGCCTGTCGAAGCAAGCGATCCTGCACGTAGCCCTCGCCCTCGCGGGAGAACACCCGGTCCAGCCGCGCCAGCGCGCCCTGGGCCTGCCAGGTGTCCAGCTCCGCGCCATAGAAATCGTCATACGCAACCGTGCGTTCGCCGAACAGTAGCCAATTGCGTCGGTAGCCCGCCGCGATGCGCGCCGCCAGCAGCGGCCGGACGCCGGCAAGCCCCGTACCGGCCGCGATCAGGATGAGTGGACGCCCATCCAGCGGCGGTCTGAAGCCGGGGTGTGCGCGCAACTGCGCCAGTACCAGGTCGCCCGGTTGCAGAACCGTGGTCAGCCAACCGGAGGCGATGCCCAGGCGCCCGTCGGCCTTGCGCTCCTGGCGCACCAGCAGCCGCAGCGCGCCTTCCTCCGGCAGCGAAGCGATGGAGTACTGGCGCAGGGACAGGGGTAGGAGCGTCGCCAGCAGCGCCTGGGCGTCAAGACCGAGCAGAGGCGCCTGGTCATCCGGCAGCCAACGCCTTTCCAGGGCGGCGGCTAGGGGCATGGCGGTCCCGTCGACCGCAACGGGCGTCGTGGCGTCCAGCCCAAGCGATTGCAACCAGGCAGCGACCCCCGCAGCGCTCTGCCGAGGGGCGACTTCCAGGATGTCACCCGGCGCCCAGTGGCTGCCTGGCGGCGGCCTGAGCCGTAACTCGAACGCCGGCCCGCCAGGACTGCCGGCATTGAGGCACTGCCGGTCTTCCAGCTGCCAGGCCAGCAGGGCGCATTCGACCGGAGCCTCGGCCACCACGCCACTCAGGGCCTGCAATTGCCCGCGCCAGAGCCCCAAAGCCCGCTGGTCACCGTTGTCCACCTCCACCCTGGCGAACAACGACCGGGCGTCTTGCGCGTCCAACCAGGCGTCCAGCCGCTGGGCGAAGGCGCAGTAACGCTCATAGCGCCGGTCGCCCAGGGCCAGCACCCCATAGCCGAGCGTCGACAGCGACGTCGTGGCGGTCAGCACTCGCCGCTCGAAACCACGTGCCGCATCCGGTGCCTCGCCATCGCCGTGGGTGGCGACGATGAACAGGGCGCGCGCAGCACTCTGCAAACGTTCGATATCCAGGCGGCCGAGCGGAACGACCTCGGTGGCCAACCCCGCCGCCTGCAACTGGCCAGCCGCCTGCCAGGCCAAGGCCTCACCCTGGCCACTCTGGCTGGCGTAGCCGATCAGCCAGTCGGCGGCACCGTCCGTAGCAGGAGCCAGAGCAGCCCGCACCTGGCGTGCCTGGCGACGTTTGCGCCGCCGATCCAGATAGAGCCAGAGCCCGGTCACCAGGAACAACGGCATGGCCAGGCTGGCGAGCGCCATGGCTACCCGCCCCATCGAGCCGAAGTATTCACCCGAGTGCAGGGCATAGACGCTGAGCAGCAACCGGGCGCCGAGCGGCTGCTCGCGGTAGCGGCGATGATCGAGCACCCGCCCCTGGCCGTCGAAGACGAGGCGATTGAGGGCACGGACATGCTCGGCATCGTCGGGCAGGTACCAGAGGGTCGGATGGCTGACCTTGCGTCCCGGATTGGGCAGCAACAGGCCGTAGCCCTCGACCCGTCCGCCGGTCTCCTGCCGAAAACTCTGCCAGAGCGCATCCAGGTCCACGTCCTGGCGCGCCACCACGCCCGAGGTCCGGGGCTCCGGCGCCGCGCCCAGCAGTCGCTCACTGGCCTCGCGGTACCAGCCGTAGGACCAGTAGAGGCCGGTAAGCGCCGCCAGCAGATAGAACAGCAGGCACCAGGTGCCGACCACGGCGTGCAGGTCCCAGTGAAAACTGCGCCCGCGCCGCCCCCAATCCAACGCCAGCCAGGCACGCCAGCGGCGCACCTGGCGTGGCCAACGCAAATAGAGGCCGGACAGGCAGAGCACCAGCAGGATCAGGGTGGCGGCTCCGGTCAAGGCCTTGCCTACCGGTCCCAGGGCCAGGGAGCGGTGCAGGTCCAGGACCAGACGAAAGAACGTCTGGCCGCGGGGCGCCATCAGCACCTCGCCCGTGTAGCGATCGAACAGCAGCACCTCGCCACGGCCCTGGCCACTCGTCGGCGCCAGGCCGAGCAGTCCGTAGCCTTCCCCGGCCATGCTGGAGACGAAACTCAATTCCTGACCCGGAGCGAGCAGGCGCTGCCGCACCTCCGGCAGCGTCAGGGGGCGCCGGTCCGGCGTCGCGGCGGTCGGCGGCGGATTGAGCAGCTCCAGCAACTCCAGCTGGAAGCTGTAGAGCGCTCCCGTCACCCCCAGCACCATCAGCACCAGGCCCGCCGCCAGCCCGAGCAAGCTGTGCAGCTGGAACAGACTCCCGCGGATCAGGGCTGGGCCCACAGCCGCAGGAGGTTGTGATAGACGCCGGTCAGCTGCAGGCAGGCCTCGTGGCCCTGCCCCAGCTCGGCCGCCGCCCGCTGGATACCCTGGTCCAGTTCGAACAGCTGGCCGCGCTGACCGGCATCGCGCACCAGGCTCTGGATCCAGAAGAAGGAACACAGCCGGGTACCGCGGGTGACCGGCAGCACCCGGTGCAGGCTGCTGGCCGGATAGAGGATCAGATCGCCTGCCGCCAGCTTGACGCTGTGGGCGCCATAGGTGTCTTCCACCACCAGCTCGCCACCGTCGTATTCGTCCGGCTCGCAGAAGAACAGCGTGGCGGAGAGGTCGGTGCGCAGGTAGCCGCTGCCATCCGGCAGCGCACGCAGGGCATTGTCCACATGCAGGCCGAAGGACTGGCCACCGCGGTAGAGGTTGAACAGCGGCGGAAACACCCGTGCCGGCAGCGCCGCCGCGACGAACAGCGGATGCCGCGCCAGGGCCTGCTGGAGCAGCTCGCCTACCGCGCGCGCCGCCGGCTCGTCCGCCGGCAACTGCAGATTGTCCTTGGCCATGGCCGACTGGAAGCCGGCGGTATGCTTGCCATCGGCCCAGGCGGCAGCCTCCAGCCGCTCCCGGCAATCCCTTACCTGCTCGGGCGTCAGCACGCCTGGAACGCTGATCATCATCGGTGGTTTTCTCCTCAAAGCCGAAAGCCCCGCGGCGGCAGGGCTTCGGTTGCTTCAGGCGACCTCAGAAGCTGTAGGTCGCGGTCAGGATGGCGGAACGCGCATCGCCATACTCGATGGCCGACGAGCGCGTGGTCGCGCCGAGTTGCGAGCGCACCCGCTCCACGTAGTCCTTGTCGAAGACATTGTTGACGTTGAGCTGCAGGTCGACATTGCGGTTCACCCGATAGCCGACCATGGCATTGTGCAGCCAGTAGGCATCGAGCTTGGCGCCGTCGTTGCTCGAGGTCACGTTGCGCTCGCTGACGTAGCGCGCACCATAGCCCACTCGCCAGCCGGCCGGCAGCTCGTAAGTGGTCCAGAGATTGAGCGACCGCGGCGGCGTGTTGGCCAGGGCCTGGCCTTCGCGATTGCGCCCGTCCGGGGTATCGGCGGCCTTGAGCGTCTCGCTGTCGAGAAAGGTGAAGTTGGCGTAGACGTTCCACTGTTGGGTGATGCGTCCGGTGGCGCCCAGCTCGATGCCCTGCACGCGCTGCTCGCCGGCCAGCGCGGTGCTGCCGTCGACCAGGGTTTCCCGGGCGTTGGTTTTCTCGACGCGGAACAGGGCACCATCCAGCTCCAGGCGCTTGTCGAGGAATTCCCACTTGGTGCCCAGTTCCCAGGTCTTGTTCTTCTCCGGGCCCAGATCCTGGTTGGCTGCGTTCAGACCGGCACCGGTGGAGGTCAGGCTCTCCGCCGAGGGGTTGAAGGACGTGCCATAGGCCACGTAGACACGGCCATTGGGCGCGGGCTTGAATACCAGGCCAGCCCGGCCGCTCAGCTTGGCGTCATCGGAACTCAGGTGGGTCTTGGCACCACGCACGCCGTTGCTGACCGCCGTGGTGTCGCTGTCGCCGTCGAACCAGTCATAGCGCAGGCCCAGGTTCAGATCCCAGTACTGATTCAGCGCGATGGTGTCGAAGGCATAGACGGCCTTGTCGGTCAGCACGTTGTTGGCGATGGCCGAGGTCTGCTTGTCGGTCGCGCCGTCATAGCGCTCCGGCGGCGCAGCCAGGGAATAGCCGGCGGCCGGGAAGGTGAGGCCGTAGCTGTAGGTGTCGCGGTCGTAGTCCTCGCGGGAGAACTCGGCGCCCAGCACGAAGGAATGGCCCAGGCCGAAGGTGTCGAAGGTGCCGGTCAGGTTGGTCTGGTTGATCCACATCTCCGCGGTCACGTCGCGGCCATAGCCTTGCGGCCCGGCCGGGCGATAGCGGCCCGGCGCCACGCCCGCCAGGTTGACGTGGGAGGCCGAGATCACCACGTCGCGCTCGATACGGCTGTAGCGGGTCAGGTTCTGCAGGTTCAGGTTGTCGTTGAAGCTGTGTTCCAGCTCCACGGTGAAGACATTGTTGTTGATGTCTTCCTTGTCGATGTTGTTGAAGCCGAAATAGGCGTCGCGATCCACCCCGGCCAGGCGTTTGCCGTTGAGGGCCGGCACGCCGTAGTCGGGCTGGTTGTTGTCGGTCTGGTGGAAATAGCTCAGGGTCAGGCGGGTATCGTCCGACAGGCCCAGGGCCAGCGACGGCGCGATACCCCAGCGCTCGCGGTCGATCTGGTCGCGACCGGGCACGTCGTTCTCGTGGGCCATCAGGTTCAGGCGGAAGGCGCTATCGCTCCCCACGCCCTGCAGCGGCTGGTTGCTGTCCAGGGTCAGCCGGCGATAGCTGTCGGTGCCCAGACCCGCACCGATGCGGGTGAACTGGCGCTCCTGGGGCTTCTTGCTGATCAGGTTGATGGAGCCGCCGGTGGTGCCAGCGCCGCCGAACACCGAGTTGGGCCCCTTGATGACCTCCACCGACTCCAGGTTGAAGGTGTCGGTGCGATTGGTCTGGGTGCTGTCGCGCAGGCCGTCGATCTGGATGTTCGAGTTGGCGCTGAAACCCCGGATGTTGATGCTGTCGCCGGAACCACCGCCGCCCTCACCGGCGTTGAAGGTGATGCCGGAGACGTTGGACAGTACCGATCTCAGGCTCAGCGCCTGCTGGTCCTGGATGACCTGCGCCGGCACCGTGGTGACGGTCTGCGGGGTGTCCAGCAGCGGCGCCGTGTACTTGCGCGAGGCGGACTGCTCGGTCTTGAAGCCCTCCTCCTGCGTCCGACCCTCGATGGTCAGGCTCTCCAGCTTGGTCACCGGCTCCCGGGCTTCCTGGGCGACAACGCCGGTGGACAGGGACGCGACCGCGACACTGAAGGTGGAAAGCAGCAAACGGCGCTGGGACAGCGAGGAAAGTTCCTTGGACATGATGGCGAGCCGCCTCCTTTTGTGAATGCGGCGCGATTCTATTTGCAAACGATTATCAAATCCATAGCGAATGTAAATTATTCGTGACAACTCCTGACACAGTGGATACGCCTCGTTTCGCGGGCATGAAAAAGCCCGCCTTCCTTGCGGGAGACGGGCTTGGGTACGACGCTCGGGCTTAGAGGTAGAAGGACTTCAGCGGCGGGAAGCCGTTGAATTCCACCGCGCTGTAGCTGGTGGTGTAGGCACCGGTGGACAGCCAGTAGAGGCGATCACCGCTGGCCAGGTTCAGCGGCAGGCCGTACTTGTACTGCTCGTACATGATGTCGGCGCTGTCGCAGGTGGGGCCGGCGATCACCACCTCTTCCATCTCGCCCTTCTTCTCGGTCCAGATGGGGAACTTGATGGACTCGTCCATGGTTTCGATCAGGCCGGAGAACTTGCCCACGTCGGTGTAGACCCAGCGCTCCACGGAGGTACGCGACTTGCGCGCCACCAGCACCACCTCGCTGACCAGGATGCCGGCGTTGGCGATCAGCGAACGGCCCGGCTCCAGGATGATTTCCGGCAGCTCGTCACCGAAGTCCTCCTTGAGGAAGCGGATGATCTCCTCGGCGTAGGTCTCCAGGCTGTTGGTGCGCTGGATGTAGTTGGCCGGGAAGCCGCCGCCCATGTTGATCATCTTCAGGGTGATGCCGTCTTCTTCCTTGAGACGCTGGAAGATCACCTTGACCTTGGCGATAGCGGCGTCCCAGACGTCGATGTCACGCTGCTGGCTGCCCACGTGGAAGGAGATGCCATAGGGATCCAGGCCCAGCTGCTTGGCCAGGATCAACAGGTCCAGGGCCATGTCCGGGTTGCAACCGAACTTGCGCGACAGCGGCCAGTCGGCGGAATCGGAACCCTCGGTGAGGATACGCACATAGACCTTGGCGCCCGGGGCGGCCTTGGCGATGTTGCGCAGATCGGCCTCGGAGTCGGTGGCGAACAGGCGGATGCCCTTCTCGTAGAAGTAGCGGACGTCACGTGCCTTCTTGATGGTGTTACCGTAGCTGATGCGCTCCGGACCGACCCCGGCGGAAATCACCTTGTCCAGCTCGTAACGGGAGGCGATGTCGAAGTTCGAGCCCTTGTCGCGCAGCAACTCGGTGATCTCGATGGCCGGGTTGGCCTTGACCGCGTAGTAGATCTTGGCGAAGGGGAAGTTGTTCACCAGGTCGTCATAGGCCCGCGAAATGGTGGCGGTATCGATGACGACGAAGGGGGTTTCCTGCTGGTCGGCGAAGGCCTTCATCTTCTGGAAGGTTTCGCGAGAATAGTAATCTTCGACCTTGATGGACATGCGTCGGACTCCCGATGGGCAGAACAAATTGAATGAGGGGGTGTTCTGAACGCCTAATCCGTTTCCCCACTTTGGTTCGCCTACTTCCCAAGGCACATCGCCGAAAGCAAAAAGGTCAACGCGTACTGGCGTTGACCTCGCTGTCTCGTCGTCGGTACTTGAGCCGGATGGATCGTTTCCAGCATGGACGTTCGGGCGCGAACTTTAGGGCCAGACGCCCTGAAGATCAATGTTAAATCCATGATCTTTACCGAACGGTGACACCTGCGGACTCACCCCCTCCTGCAACCGACCGAAGCAGGCGACGAGATGTTCCGATGGAGCGATGACAGGGGGTTTCCAAGCGGAGAATCAAGATGCCGGACAACGCCATCGGTGGGTCTTGACGGTGGAGTTGTGCTATCGCGGCCATGGGCCGCTCCTACAAAAGCATCACCCCCTGTAGGAGCGGCGCATGGCCGCGATCAACAAAGTCCCCGGGAGTACTGTGGGAGCGGCCGCACCGGCGGACCGCCATGGCCGCGATCAGCCCCTTAGCACCGTAGCATGGAAAACGGCGCAGTTTTTCCATGGAAGCATGGCTGCAAGGACGACCTTACCCCAGGGCCATCCGAGCGACGCTCGGCCTCCATATAGCACCGTAGCGTGGAAAACGGCGCAGCCTTTTCCACCGGACATTCATTGCCGGGGGCACCCTCACCCCCAGCCTTCTCCCAGAGGGAGAGAGGGTCATCCCAGCGACTATCGGCTTCCGTCGGTCCTGAATCATCGCTGTCCGTACGTTGGGTTGGGCACAGCGAAGCCCGACACACCCACTATCGACGCCCTACCGGAACGGCGGCTCGTCGAAGCTGCGCAGCTTGCGCGAGTGCAGGGAGTCGAGCTGGGTGCGCAGCTGGTCCAGGGCGGCGATGCCGATGGCCAGGTGCTGGCTCACCGCGCGGGCATAGAAGGCGTTGGCCGAGCCCGGCAGCTTGATCTCGCTGTGCAGGGGCTTGTCGGACACGCACAGCAAGGTGCCATAGGGTACCCGCAGGCGATAGCCCTGGGCGGCGATGGTACCGCTTTCCATGTCCACCGCCACCGCGCGCGCCAGGTTGATCAACGGGCGTTCCTGGGCCCAGCGCAGCTCCCAGTTACGGTCGTCGTAGGTCAGCACGGTGCCGGTGCGCAGGCGGCGCTTGAGCGCCTCGCCGCGTTCGCCGGTGACGCTGGCGGCGGCTTCCTGCAGCGCCACCTGCACCTCGGCCAGCGCCGGGATGGGGATGTGCGGTGGCACCACGCGGTCGAGGATGCCGTCGCGTCTCATGTAGGCGTGGGCCAGCACGTAGTCGCCGATGGTCTGCGACTGTCGCAGACCGCCACAGTGGCCGATCATCAGCCAGCAGTGCGGACGCAGCACCGCCAGGTGATCGGTGATGTTCTTGGCGTTGGACGGGCCGACGCCGATGTTGACCAGGGTGACACCATGGCCGTCACCGGCGATCAGGTGGTAGGCCGGCATCTGGAAGCGGTGCCAGGCGATGGCGGCGATGACCGCCTGGGCCTCGGTGGGGTCCATGTCGCGTTCGATGATGACGTTGCCCGGCAGCACCAGGCGCTCGAAGCGCGGATCGCTGCGCAGCTGTTCCAGACCGTGCTGGATGAACTGGTCAACGTAGCGATGGTAGTTGGTCAGCAGGATCCAGGGCTGCACGTGGCGCCAGTCGCTGCCGGTGTAGTGGACGATGCGTCTCAGCGAGAAGTCGGTGCGGGCGGCGTCGAACAGCGCCAACGGCAGCGGATCGATGCGCTCCCAGTCGTAGTGGCCGTCGGCGATGTCGTCGTGGGCGGCGGAAAGATCGGTGCTGGGGAAGACCCGTGCCAGCTCGGCGGCGGTCACGCCACTGCCGGCCAATTCGTCGCCCTGCTCCACCACGTAGGGATAGGGGATGTCCTGCCGACTGCGACCAATCTCGACCTGGAGGTCGTAGTCGCGCATCAACGGCTCGAGCTGCTCCAGCAGATAGCCGCGAAAGGCCGCCGGATGGGTCACGGTGGCCACGTAGGTGCCCGGCAGCTGGATCTTGGCATAGGCGCGGGTGGTGGCTGGCGGCACGCCGGGCGCGCGATAGCGAATGCGGATCTCGGGGTAGCGGAACAGCTCGCGCTCGGCCGCGCTCGGCTCGACGCGATCCTTGAGATAGCGCTTGAGGGCAGCACCCAGGGCCTGGGTAGCCTCGTCGTGCAGTGCCGCGAGACGGTCGACCGCCTCGCTGGCGGTGGCGACGGCGGTGAAATCCTCGGGTACGGAGGTCATGCGGGTTTCCTTGTTGGGACGCAGGCTATAGCTGACACCCTAACACCCCCACGTGACAACGGCTTCCACCGCTAAAGCGTCTTTTCCCCCTGGGCATGCTGCTCCCACAGGCGCCGGTAGTGCCCGTCGGGCCGCTGCAGCAAGGCCTCGTGACTGCCCTCCTCCACCTTGCGGCCATCACGCAGCACCAGGATGCGGTCGGCATGGCGGATGGTGGACAACCGGTGCGCCACCACGATCAGGGTGACCTGGCCACGCAACTCGTCCAGCGCCCCCTGCAGCCGCGCCTCGGTGGCGCTGTCGATGCTGGCGGTGGCCTCGTCCAGCAGCAATACCTTGGGCTCGCGCAGCAGCGCCCGGGCCAGCGCCAGCAGTTGCCGCTCGCCAGTGGACAGGGTGAAGCCGCGCTCGCCCAGCAGGGTGTCCAGGCCCTCGGGCAGGCGCGCTACCAGGTCATCCAGGTGGGCGGCGGCCAGGGCTTCGCCCAGGCGCGCATCCGGCACCTGGCTACCGAGCAGCAGGTTGTCCCTCAGGCTGCTGGAGCGGATGAAGGGCTCCTGGGGCACACTGGCCAGGGCCGCGCCCAGCACTTCCGGAGTCAGGCTGCCCAGTTCGCGGCCGTCCAGGCAGAGGTGGCCGCCGGTGACCGGCTGCAGTCCGGCGAGCAGGTCGAGCAGCGTCGACTTGCCGCTGCCGGTGGGGCCGACGATGCCGAGAAAGGTGCCCGGAGGGATGTCCAGGTCGATGCCGTGCAGGGTGTCGTGCCCGGCGCCGGCATGGCGGAAGCGCACGGCGTCGAGGTGGAAGTGCGCGGTCGCGATGGGGCGGTCATCTTCGCCGCTCAGTGCCGGCTTCTCTTCCAGCAGGTGCAGCAACCGGGTGCCGGCCACCGAGGCCTGCTGGAACAGGTTGAATCTCTGGGTGATGTCCATCAGCGGCTCGGTGACCCGGCCCAGGTAGGTGACGAAGGCATAGAGCACGCCGATCTGGGCACCGCCCTCCAGGTGCCCCAGGCCATAGACCAGCAGCAGTACCGCCAGCACCGCCACGCTCACCAGGTCCAGTGCCGAGCGCAGCAGCAGCCCGGACACGCGGATGGTGCGCATGCGCGCGCCGTATTGCGCCTGGTTGAGCCGCTGGAAATCCTGGCGGAAGCGTTCGGTCTGGTTGAAGGCCTGCAGCAGGCCCATGCCACCGATGGCCTCGCCCAGCCGCGCGCTCTGCTCGGCGCGCAGCATCCGTACCTCCATGGCCGCCGCACCACTGTATCTCTGGTAGGCCCAGACGATCAGCATGGCCGCCGGGATCAGCAGCACGGCAATGGCCATCAGCCGCACGTCGAGCAGCGCCATGGCCACCAGGATGCCGATCAGCAGCACGATATTGCCGACCATGTTGCCGAGAAAGGCCACATAGAGTTCGCGCAGGGCATCGGTGTCGTTGGTGACCCGCGCCACCAGTTCGCCGGTGGCGGTACGGTCATGGAAGCTCTGTGGCAGGCTGAGCACGTGACGGAACAGGCGGCGCCGCTGCAAGAGCACCACGTCCATGGCGATCTCGGCGAATCTCAGCGATTGCAGGTAGCGACCGTAGGCGGCCAGGCCCTGGGAGACCACATAGGCCGCCACCAGGCCCACCAGTGGCCAGAGGCGCAGGTCGTGGGGCACCAGGTAGTTGTCCAGGTAGTACTTGGTCAACCAGGGTCCCAGCACATCGAACAGCGTGGCCACCACCAGGATCGCCAGGGTACCGGCCAGCTTGCGCGGGTTGGCCAGCACCGGCTTGAGCAGCAGCGAGAGGACGCGCGTCCTGGTCATTGGCTGGCCTCCTCCGCCTGCTGCAGATTCCAGAGGCGAGCATAGAGCCCACCCGCGGCGAGCAGCTCGGCATGGCGCCCCCGCTCCACCAGGCTGCCCTGGTCGAGGACGATGATCTCATCGGCCTGCTGCACCGCCGAGAGGCGGTGGCTGACGATCAGGGTGGTCCGTCCCTGCAACTGCGCCAGGGTACGCAGCAGCCGCGCCTCGGTAGCGGTATCCACCGCCGAGAGGGTGTCATCCAGCAGCAGGATGGGCGCCGGCGACAGCAGCGCCCGGGCCAGGGCCACCCGCTGGCGCTGGCCACCCGAAAGGGTCAGGCCGCGCTCCCCCACCGGCGTATCCAACCCTTTCGGCAGGGCCGCCAGATCGGTGCCGAAGGCGGCGGCATCCAGGGCTTCGCGGATCTCCCCGGCGGTGGCGTCCGGGCGACTGAGGGCGACGTTCTCGCCCAGGGTGCGGGCGAACAGGAAGGGATCCTGGGGCACATAGGCGAACTGGGCACGCAGGTCGCCCAGCCGATAGTCCTCCAACGGCACCCCGCCCAGGCGGATGCAGCCCTGCTCCAGCGGAAACTGGCGCAACAGCAGGCGCAGCAGGGTGCTCTTGCCGCTGCCGGTGGCGCCGACGATGCCCAGGGTATCGCCCGCCGGCAGGTCGATGACCACGTCCTGCAAGGCCGGCTGGCGCGCCTGGGGATAGGTGAAGGCCGGGATGTAGACCGACAGATCGGCCTGGTCCGGCGGCGTCTGGGTGCCCTCGTCGCGAATGCGCTCGGTGACGGCGAACACCTCTTCCAGCCGGCGTGCCCCGGCCTCGCCGCGCTGCAGCAGATTGAAGCACCAGCCGATGGCGAACATCGGCCAGATCAGCTGCACCAGATAGAGGCTGAAGCTGGTCAACTGACCCAGGGTGATGTGGCCGTCGAGATAGCGCCAGCTGCCCATGACCAGGGTCAGCAGGGTGGCGAGACTCAGGGCGACGAAGATGATCGGCTCATAGCGCGCCTCGGTGCGCTGCACCTGGTAGTCGGCCTTGGCCACGCTGCGGGCGCGGGCGTCGAAGTCGTCCAGCTCGGCTTCGATCAGGGCATGCTGGCGCAACATGCGCAAGCCGCTCAAGGCTTCCTGGGTGCGGTCGTTGAGGGCGGAAAAGCCGGCGAGCGCCAAGCCGAAGCGCTGCTGCACCCGCCGCGCCACGCGATAGAAACCCCAGGCCATGAAGGGAAAGGGCAACAGCGCCAGGGCGGCCAGGGGCGCGTCGATGCCGATGAACATGGCCAGCAGCACCAGCAACAGGGTCAGCATGCCGTCGAAACTGGCCAGCACCCCTTCGCCGGCGGCGGTCTCCACGGCGTCGATGTCCTGGGTGGCGCGGGCCAGCAGGTCACCGGTGCGACTGGACTGGAAGAAACCGGGGTCCAGCCGCGCCAGCTTGGCGAAGAAGGCATCGCGCAGCTCCACACCGACCTGGTAGGAGGTGCCGAACAGGCGCACCCGCCATTGATAGCGGAGTACATAGAGGCCGCAGCCGACCGCCACGATCAGGGCGACGCGCCAGAGCAGGCCGGTCTGATCCAGCTCGCCGGCGCGCAGGGCGTCGATGGCCTTGCCGATCCACCAGGGCAGCGTCAGGTTGAGCAGGCCGACACCCAACAGACAGAGGATGGCGGTCCCGTAGGCACGCCGTTGGCGGAGGAAGAAATCACGCAACAACCGCCACAACGCCATAGAACCGCCTTTCCCGAGCAAAGCTGCAGTATATCGGCTACCCAACCGGCCGCGGAGTTCCTTCGTCCCGCGCCGGGTCCCATGTCAACGGGTGGCGCGGGGCGCAAGGTCGTTGTAGGGTGCCACTCCCTGCGCCGCCCGGCCGCTGCGCCTCCTTTCCTTTTGCTAGGCTGACGTCCATGACCCTCGAACCCCAACGTCCCGTCGTCCTCTGCCTGTCCGGCCACGATCCGAGTGGCGGTGCCGGCCTGCAGGCCGACATCGAAGCCCTGCTCGCCCAGGGCTGCCACGCGGCCCCGGCGGTCACTGCCCTGACCGTGCAGGACACCGTCGACGTCCAGGATTTCCGGGTGCTGGATCGCGAATGGGTACTGGCCCAGGCCCGGGCGATCATCGCCGACCTGCCGGTGGCGGCGGTCAAGCTGGGCATGCTCGGTTCGGTGGAGATGGTCGAGACGGTGCTGGAAATCATGGAAGCCCTGCCTGGCGTACCCCTGGTCTGCGACCCGGTGCTGCGTGCCGGCGGCGGTGGCACCCTGGGCAAAGACGAGGTCGGCTACGCCATCCGCGAGCGGCTGCTGCCGCGCGCCACCATCGCCACCCCCAATCTGCCGGAGGCACGCATCCTCGCCGAGCTGCCCGACGGTACCCCGGAGCAATGCGCCGAGCGCCTGCTGCCGTTGTGCGCCCATCTGCTGATCACCGGCGGCCATGGCGAAGAACACGAGGTGCACAACCGTCTCTACGACCGCGACGGGCGTTGCGAGACCCACGTCTGCCAACGCCTGCCCGGCAGCTACCACGGCTCCGGCTGTACCCTGGCCAGCACCCTGGCCGGCCGCCTGGCCCTGGGCGAAGCCCTGCCCAGCGCCGTGCGCAGCGCCCTGGACTACACCTGGCGTACCCTGAGGGACGCCGAGCGTCCCGGGCGTGGCCAGTACGTGCCGCGTCGCCTGCCGCTGGATTTCTGCTCATGAGTTCATTGCGCGGCCTCTACGCCATCACCGACAGCGCCCTGCTCGCCGAGGGTCGCCTGCTGCCCTACGTCGAAGCCGCCCTGCAAGGCGGCGCCCGGCTGGTGCAATACCGCGACAAGTCGCAGGACGCCAGTCGCCGTCATGACGATGCCGCGGCGCTTGCCGAACTCTGCCGGCAGCACCATGCCCACCTGATCATCAATGACGACCTCGCCCTGGCCCGCCAGCTGGGCGTCGGCCTGCACCTCGGCCAGGAAGACGGCTCCCTGGCCGCGGCCCGCGCCGACCTGGGTGTGGACGCCATCATCGGCGGCACCTGTCACGCCAGCCTGGAACTGGCCGAGGCCGCGGCCCAGGCTGGCGTCAGCTACCTGGCCTTCGGCCGCTTCTTCGCCTCCAGCACCAAGCCGAATGCCCCACCGGCGCCCCGGGAATTGCTCGACCAGGCGCGTAGCCGCTTCGCCCTGCCCGTCTGCGCCATCGGCGGCGTCACCCTGGACAACGCTCCGCGCCTGCTCGACCACGGCGTCGACCTGCTCGCCGTCGTCCACAGTCTGTTTTCCGCCGCCAGCGCGGGCGAGGTGGAGCGCCGTGCGCGCGCCTTCGCCCGGTTGTTCGCGGCCTGATCCCGCTCAAGGAGACCCCTATGTCCCGCTCCGCGCAACTCTTCGACCAAGCCCAGCGCCACATCCCCGGTGGCGTCAACTCACCGGTTCGTGCCTTCAAGAGCGTCGGCGGCACGCCGCTGTTCTTCAAGCACGCCCAGGGCGCCTACATCGTCGACGAGGATGACAGGCGCTACGTCGACTACGTCGGCTCCTGGGGGCCGATGATCCTCGGCCACAGCCACCCCGACGTGCTCGACGCCGTGCGTCGCCAGCTGGAGCACGGCCTTTCCTACGGCGCCCCCACCGCCCTGGAAACCACCATGGCCGACCTCATCTGCGAGATCGTGCCGTCCATGGAAATGGTGCGCATGGTCAGCTCCGGCACCGAGGCCACCATGAGCGCCATCCGCCTGGCGCGTGGCTACACCGGGCGCGACACCATCATCAAGTTCGAGGGCTGCTACCACGGCCACTCCGACAGCCTGCTGGTCAAGGCCGGCTCCGGCGCCCTGACCCTGGGCGTGCCCAGCTCCCCGGGCGTCCCGGCGGCCTTCGCCCAGCACACCCTGACCCTGGCCTACAACGACCTGGCCGAGGTGGAAGAGACCCTGGCCAAGGTCGGCGACCGGATCGCCTGCATCATCGTCGAGCCGGTGGCCGGCAACATGAATTGCGTACCGCCTGCGCCGGGCTTCCTGGAAGGCTTGCGCCGCCTCTGCGACCAGTACGGCGCCGTATTGATCTTCGACGAGGTCATGACCGGCTTCCGCGTCGCCCTGGGCGGTGCCCAGGCGCACTACGGCATCCGCCCGGATCTCACCACCTTCGGCAAGATCGTCGGCGGCGGCATGCCGGTGGGCTGCTTCGGTGGCAAGCGCGAGATCATGGAAAAGATCGCCCCGCTCGGCCCGGTCTACCAGGCCGGTACCCTCTCGGGCAATCCGCTGGCCATGGCCGCCGGCCTGACCACCCTGCAGCTGATCCGCCGCCCGGGCTTCCACGCCGAGCTGACCGACTACACCACGCGAATGCTGCAGGGCCTGCAGGATCGCGCCGATGCCGCCGGCGTGCCCTTCGTCACCACCCAGGCGGGCGGCATGTTCGGTCTCTACTTCAGCGGCGCCGAAGACATCGTCACCTTCAGCGACGTCATGGCCAGCGACAGCGACAGGTTCAAGCGCTTTTTCCACCTGATGCTGGATGGCGGCGTGTACCTGGCACCCAGTGCCTTCGAGGCCGGCTTCACCTCCATTGCCCATGGCGACGAAGAGCTGCGCATCACCCTGGATGCGGCCGAGCGTGCCTTCGCCACCTTCAAGGACTAGTGTGGTGTTTCAGACGTTCGCGCAAGAATTGGCGAGTGATTTTTGGGCGGTTCGGCGTTCCGACTGGGCTAGGCGCCGCGACGAGTCATAGCAGGGCCATGGCGAGGAGTGGCAACAACGCCCGGGGGAAAAAGCGCCGCCAAAATTGTGCAGGTAATTTCTGAAACACCACACCAGGTACCATCCGTCTCGGTTGCGGAACCTCTGTGCCCCGCCGGCCTCCCAGTTAGTTGAGAGGTCGGCGTCACAGATGAAAAAGTTCCACCGCAACGCGTAAAGGTTTTGAAAGCGTGCGGCGGCTTGACCCATAATGAGACGTCGGCGCGTTTCGCCGGCCGGGTTCCTAGAACCTGCCTCGATTGTGGAGGCGCTTCATGCACCGCGCTGGTCGTATCCTCTGCGCAGCCTTGTTCTTGCTGCCCCTGGCCTCCTGGGCCGGTGGCAACTCCCTGCTCGTCCCCAGCACCAGCCGGTGCAACCTGAATCTGGCCAACGAAGCCTTGGCGCAGGCGATCGCCCGTTGCCAACAGATCGCCCATGACGGAGACGCCCAGGCGCAGTATGAGCTCGGTGACTTCTACTACGAAGGCAAGCAAACGCCCAAGGATCTCAACCAGGCCCGCCAGTGGTTCGAACAGGCGTCGCTCAAGGGCAACGCCGATGCGCAGAATCGACTCGGCAACATGTTCTTCCGTGGCGAAGGCGTGCCGCCCAACAACATCCAGGCCTACATCGTGCTGAAGATGGCCGCCATCAATGGCAACGACGAAGCCATGGACACCGCCGATCTGGTCAGCGCCCAGATGCGTCGCGACGAACTGGAGATGGCCACCCAGGTGCTCGGCCAGATCTTCCGCGACTACCTGCAGGACATGCAGACCGCCGGCAACCTGAATCCCTTCCAGCCGCCGCAGAACTGATCCGGCGGACGGACAGAACCTCTTCAACGTCTCGCGAGCTAGAGACGAACCAGGCGCAACGACCAACGGGAGTAGCAGCCAACGGCTGGCCCACAGCCCGGCCCCGCGCTCGGGTTTACCAAAAGTAAATGAGCATTGCGACGGGGCCGCCTAGCGTGGTGTTTCGGAAGTTCGCGCAAGAATTGGCGAGTGATTTTTGGCAACGCCGCCCAGACGGTCCGCCGCTATGGCCGAACAAGCACCGCCAAAATCGTGTAGTTAACTTCTGAAACACCACACGAGGTAGGGCTGGCGACCCAGGCCATTCAACGCCGTTTGGCCGACGCGCAGCAGACTCTGGACAGGTTCTCAGGGCTTGTCGGGCATCGGCATGGGAAACGGCATGACGTTGGTGCCGCCCTTGGCCTCGCTGATCTTGGGCTGGCCCAGGCGCTCCACCTCGTCGATGCGGATGATCGAATGCATCGGCACGAAGCTGCGCACCACTCCTTCGAATTGCGCCTTCAGCTTCTCTTCGCTCGGGTCCACCACCACCTGGGTACGCTCGCCGAACACCAGCTCCTCGATCTCCAGGAAGCCCCAGAGATCGCTCTGGAAGATTTGCTTGGCATAGATCTCGAAGACCTGCCCCTGGTTGACGAAGATGACCTTGTAGATGGCCGGCTTGCTGGTGGATGAGCTCATGGACGGGTGCAAGATTCACTGATGAAAAGGGCGGCGAGCATAGCATGGGCCTGCCCGGACGACAGCTGGGGCGACCCGCTGTCGCGTCCCTCCCCCAGAGCCAGGCCGGCCGGTGCGGCGGCAAGCCCTCCCGGCGGCTCTTCCCCGCTCGGAAGGCCATCACTATAATGCGCGGTCCACTCGCTACCGACTCCTCGCCGCGCATGTCCAAGAAGCTCTATATCGAAACCCATGGCTGCCAGATGAACGAATACGATTCGTCGCGCATGGTCGACCTGCTCGGCGAGCGCGAGCCCCTGGAAGTCACCCAGAATCCGGCCGAGGCCGACGTCATCCTGCTCAACACCTGCTCGATCCGCGAGAAGGCGCAGGAGAAGGTGTTCTCCCAACTCGGTCGCTGGCGCGAACTCAAGCTGGAGAATCCCGACCTGGTGATCGGCGTCGGCGGTTGCGTGGCGAGCCAGGAAGGCGCCGCCATCCGTGACCGCGCGCCCTATGTCGACGTGGTCTTCGGGCCCCAGACCCTGCATCGGCTGCCGGAGATGATCGACGCTGCGCGTACCACTCGCGCGCCCCAGGTGGACATCTCCTTCCCCGAGATCGAGAAGTTCGACCGCCTGCCCGAGCCGCGCATCGACGGCCCCAGCGCCTTCGTCTCCATCATGGAAGGCTGCAGCAAGTACTGCACCTTCTGCGTAGTCCCCTACACCCGCGGCGAGGAAGTCAGCCGGCCACTGGACGACGTCCTGGCCGAGATCATCCACCTCGCCGAGCATGGCGTGCGCGAGGTGACCCTGCTGGGCCAGAACGTGAATGGCTATCGCGGAACCACCGGCGACGGCCGCATCGCCGACTTCGCCGAGCTGCTCTACGTGGTGGCAGCGGTGGACGGCATCGACCGCATCCGCTACACCACTTCGCACCCGCTGGAATTCTCCGACGCCCTGATCCAGGCCCACGCCGAGATCCCGGAGCTGGTTAAGTTCGTCCACCTGCCGGTACAGGCCGGTTCGGATCGCATCCTGGCGGCCATGAAGCGCAACCACACGGCGCTGGAATACAAGTCGCGCATTCGCAAGCTCAAGGCGGCGGTGCCCGACATCTGCATCAGCTCGGACTTCATCGTCGGCTTCCCGGGCGAGACCGAGAAGGACTTCGAACAGACCATGAAGCTGATCGAAGACGTCGGTTTCGACTTCTCCTTCTCCTTCATCTACAGCGCCCGTCCCGGCACCCCGGCGGCGGACCTGGTCGACGACACCCCTGATGAGATCAAGAAGCAGCGCCTGCAGATCCTGCAGACGCGCATCCACCAGCAGGGCTTCGAGATCAGCCGGCGCATGGCCGGCAGCGTCCAGGCCATCCTGGTCAGCGACTTCTCCAAACGCGACCCGGGCATGCTGCAGGGCCGTACCGAGAACAACCGCATCGTCAACTTCCGTTGCAGCGATGCCAGTCTGATCGGCCAGTTCGTCCAGGTGCACATCGACGAGGCCCTGCCGCACTCCCTGCGCGGCACCCTGCTGGCCCCCGTCGCCAGCGGTGCGCGTTCGCCGGTCGCCGCCGCGCTGGCCTGATGGATGGTCACACGCGCCCTTTGCCAAGGGCGCGACGCGGGTTACTCTCAATCCACGTCAAGTTTTCGTAAAGTCACTCCAAAGGGTCCCCCAGCTCACCTTGAATACCCCCCAGACGCTCCAGCACTTCACCCTCGACCCCTTCGATGCCGACCGCTTCGCCAACCTCTGCGGTCAGCTCGACGAGAATCTGCGGCAGATCGAACGCCGTCTCGGCATCGAGATCCGCAACCGCGGCAACCAGTTCGAACTGGTCGGCGACCCCGAGCGCACCCGCGCGGCCCAGAACCTCCTGCAGCGCCTCTATCGCGAGACCGCCAGCGGCACGGGCGTGGCCCCGGAACTGGTGCACCTCTACCTGCAGGAATCCGGCCTGGAAGCCCTGCAGGAAGAGCACCGCGGTGGCGACACCAGCGTGGCCCTGCGCACCAAGAAGGGCATGATCCGCCCCCGTGGCGCCAACCAGCAGCGCTACGTCAAGTCGATCCTCGACCACGACATCAACTTCGGCATCGGCCCGGCCGGTACCGGCAAGACCTATCTGGCCGTGGCCTGCGCCGTGGATGCCCTGGAGCGCGAGCAGATCCGCCGCATCCTGCTGGTGCGTCCGGCGGTGGAAGCCGGCGAGAAGCTTGGCTTCCTGCCCGGCGACCTGGCGCAGAAGATCGACCCCTACCTGCGCCCGCTGTACGACGCCCTCTACGAGATGCTCGGCTTCGAGCAGGTGGCCAAGCTCATCGAGCGCCAGGTCATCGAGGTCGCACCGCTGGCCTACATGCGCGGCCGCACCCTCAACAATAGCTTCATCATTCTCGACGAAAGTCAGAACACCACCCTCGAGCAGATGAAGATGTTCCTCACCCGTATCGGTTTCGGCTCCACCGCGGTGATCACCGGTGACGTCACCCAAGTCGACCTGCCGCGCGGCACCAAGTCGGGCCTCAAGCACGTCATCGAGGTCCTGCGCGACGTGCCCGGCATCGGCTTCACCCACTTCGAGTCCAAGGACGTGGTGCGCCACCCGCTGGTGCAGCGCATCGTCGAAGCCTACGACCGCTTCGAGGCGCTGCAGGCCCAGCCGCGTGGCAACGGAGAGGATCGCCATGGCGATTGAACTGGACGTCCAGGTCGCCAGCGAGGCGGCCGACCTCCCCGAGGAGCCGGACTTACGCCGCTGGTGCGAACGGGCCCTGCGCGCCCGCCAGGGTGACTCGGAACTCACCATCCGCCTGGTGGACGAAGACGAAGGTCGCGAGCTGAACCGCACCTGGCGGCACAAGGACTACGCCACCAACGTGCTGTCCTTCCCGGCCGACGTGCCGGACGAATTTCTCGACATCCCCCTGCTCGGCGATCTGGTGATCTGCGCCCCCGTGGTGGCCCGCGAGGCCGCCGAGCAAGGCAAGCCTGCCGACGCGCACTGGGCGCACCTGGTCATCCATGGCTGCCTGCACCTGCTCGGCTACGATCATCTGGACGATGACGAAGCCGAGGAGATGGAAGACTTGGAACGCCAATTGCTCGCTGAACTGGGCTACCCCGATCCCTACGGTGAATGACACGCACATGAACGAAGATCGATCAGGCACTGGGCATCGTTCCTGGCTGGAACGCATCGTCCAGGCCTTTGCCCATGAACCCAAGAGTCGCCAGGAACTGCTGGAGCTGCTGCGCGAGGCGCACGAGAACAAGGTACTCGACAGCGAGGTGCTGTCCATCGTCGAGGGCGCCATCTCGGTGGCCGACCTGCAGGTGCGCGACATCATGGTGCCGCGCTCCCAGATCATCAGCATCCGCGCCCAGCAGACCCCGGCGGAATTCCTGCCGGCGGTGATCGAGGCGGCGCACTCTCGCTATCCGGTGATCGGCGACGGCCCCGACGACGTGCTCGGCCTGCTGCTGGCCAAGGACCTGCTGCCGCTGCTGCTGGACCATGCGCGGGTCTTCGACTTCAAGACGGCCTTGCGCCCTGCCACCTTCGTGCCCGAGTCCAAGCGCCTCAACGTACTGCTGCGTGAATTTCGTTCGACCCACAGCCACATGGCCATCGTGGTGGACGAATACGGCGGCGTTGCCGGCCTGGTGACCATCGAGGACGTGCTGGAACAGATCGTCGGCGAGATCGAGGACGAGCACGACGTGGAGGAAGAGAGCTTCATCAAGTCGTTGCCCAATGGCGACTTCGTGGTCAAGGCGCTCACCCCCATAGAGACGCTCAACGAGACCCTGGAGACCCGTTTCGCCGATGCCGAGGCCGACACGGCCGGTGGCCTGGTGATGAATCGGCTGGGCCATCTGCCCAAGCGCAACGAGGAAACGGTGATCGACGACTTCCGCTTCCGCGTGCTGAACGCCGACGGCCGCCGCATCCACCTGCTGCGGGTCACCCCGGTCAACCGCTAGCACGGCTCCTACCCCCTCTCCCCTGGGGCGAGGGCAACACGCTATTGATCGCATCGCGGCCATGGGCCGCTCCTACAGGCACGGACACTCCTGTAGGAGCGGCCGCATCGGCGGACCGCCATGGCCGTGATCGCTTTTCTCCCCCTCCCCCAACTGCGACCTGCCTCGCTCTCTCCCTCACACGCCTTTGGCACTCCCTCGCGGCGACGAGTAAGCTTGCGCAGCCTCGATCGGACCAAGGATTTTCGATGCGCTGGATCTCTCAACCTGGCTGGAAGGGCAACCTTCTGGCGCTGTTCGCCGGTGCCCTCACGCCCCTGGCGCTGGCCCCCTTCAATATCTGGCCGCTGGCGCTGCTCTCCGCCGGTCTCTTCTACCTCGGCCTCAAGGGCCTCAGCGCCTGGCGCGCCTTCCTGCGGGGCTGGTGCTACGGCTTCGGCGCCTTCCTTGCCGGTACCAGCTGGATCTACGTCAGCATCCACACCTACGGCGCCGCCTCGACGCCCCTGGCGCTGTTTCTCACCCTGGGCTTCAGCGCCGGCATCGCGCTGTTCTTCGCCCTGCCGGCCTGGCTCTGGGCCCTGTGCCTGAGACGCAACCAGGCGCCGCTGGGCGATGCGCTGACCTTCGCCGGTCTCTGGTTCGCCCTGGAACTGTTCCGCAGTTGGGCACTGACCGGCTTCCCCTGGCTGTTCCTCGGCTACAGCCAGCTGACCGGTCCACTGCAGGGCCTGGCGCCCCTGGGCGGCGTCTGGCTGATCTCCGCGGTGCTGGCCTTCACCGCAGCGCTGCTGGTCAACGCTCCACGACTGATCCTGCGCCCATTGGCCTTGATCGCGGCCCTGGTACTGGTCGCCCTGCCCTGGGTGGCCGGCGATGTCTTCAAGGGTCAGGTCTGGACGCACCCGGCCGGTACCCCGCTCAAGGTCGCCGGGGTCCAGGGCAACATCGCCCAGGAACTCAAGTGGAATCCCGACCACGCCCGCGCCACCCTGGCACTCTATCGCGACCACACCGCCGAGCAGACCGATGCCGACCTGGTGGTCTGGCCGGAAAACGCCATCCCCGTGCTACGTGAATACGTCGGCGACTTCCTCGCCGCCGAAGGTGCCCAGGTGGCCGCCCATGGTGGGGCCCTGGTGACCGGCCTGCCCGACCGCGAACGCGATGCCAACGGTGAGTCGCGCTACTTCAACAGCATCACCGCGGTCGGCAACGGCTCGGGCACCTACTACAAGCAGAAGCTGGTGCCCTTCGGCGAGTACGTGCCGCTGCAGGAGTACCTGCGCGGCCTGATCGGCTTCTTCGACCTGCCCATGTCCGACTTCGTCCGCGGCCCCGAGCACCAGCAGCCGCTACTGGTGAAGGGCTACCGCGTGGCGCCGTACATCTGCTACGAGGTGGTCTATCCGGAATTCGTCGCCGACCTGGCGGCCCAGAGTCAGCTGCTGCTCACCATCAGCAACGACACCTGGTTCGGCAAGTCCATCGGTCCCAAGCAGCACCTGCAGATGGCGCAGATGCGTGCCCTGGAAAGCGGTCGCTGGCTGGTAAGGGTCACCAACGACGGCATCACCGCCCTGGTCGACCCCTTCGGTCGGATCAGCCGGCAGATCCCGGCCTACCAGGTCGGCGTACTGCAGGGCACCGTGGTACCCATGGACGGCCTGACCCCCTACCTGCACTACCGCCTCTGGCCGCTGGCGATCTTCTCCGCCCTGGTACTGCTCTGGGGTCTGCTGCTGCGTCGGCAGGATCGTCCCGAAGACGCGCCGCTGGTGGTCACTCAGAGCTAGCAAAGCCTGGCGAGCGAGGGTCAGACCAGGCCTGGGCGGCCCCGCGAGAATGGCTGAGGAAGCGGATCGGACCCGCGCTCGAATTTACCAAAGGTAAACGGGCATCGCGACAGGGCCGCCCAGGCGGGGCTGGCCTTCCAGGCCATTTTCAACGCCGTTTGGCCGACGCGCAGCAGACTTTGAACAGGCGCTCAACGATAGGCGAGCGGATAGAGCAACAGTCCGGCGGCCTCGTTGAGCAACTGGGCGGTCTGTTCGATCGCCCCCGCCTCTGGCAACCAGCCGCCGAAGGGGCGGGCATTGGGCACGCCGATGAAGCCAATGGGCGCGGCGATCACCTCGAAGCCCTGACGCTCGAAGCACCAGCGGGCCCGCGCCATGTGGTAGGCCTGGGTCACCAGCACCACCCGCTTCACCCCGGCGTCGCGCAGCAGCGGCGCGCTGAGGGTGGCATTCTCCCAGGTGGTGCGGCTGGCACCTTCCTGCCAGCGCACCGGCACGCCCAGGTCACGCTCCATCACCTCGGTCATCAGCGTCGCCTCGCTCAGCGGTCGGCCATAGGGCGAACCGCCGGTGATCAAGACCGGCAGTTGCGTCGCCTTGGCCAGGCGGGCGGCATAGCGCAAGCGCTCCACGGCCATCCTGCTCGCGGCGTCGCCCTCCCAACCCGGATCGTCCACCGCCCGTCCAGCACCGAGCACGACGATGGCGTCCGCCCGCTGCGCCAGGCCCGGCCAGCTCGCCTGGGGCAAGGCGGCATCGCGCTCGAGCAGGCGCCCGCCGAACTCCACCGCCACCGGCAGGGTGCTGATCCAGAGTCCCAGCAGACCAAGACCGAAACAGGCCAGTCCCAGGCGCGGATGCCGACGGCGCAGCCACCAGCCACAGAGCAGGAGCAAGAGCAAGCCGCCCGGGGGCAGCAGCAGTTGCTTGAAGAAGTAGCGCAGGCCCATGGTCCCTCCGGTCGGAGCGACCCCCGGGTCGCGTCGGCGCTCAGTGTAGGGGAGCGCCGGTCCGCACAGAAGGCTTCTCGAGCGGGGCACGCCCACCCTGGCACTGGGCGCAGTAGGCCCCGGCCGGCCGCACTCGGCCGCAACCCAGGCAACAGGCCGGGGCCGCCTCCGTCGCCTGGTGGCGCGCCAGCCAGCGCTTGACCAGGGCGTACTCGGCCGTACTCAGTCCCTGGAGCTCGATTTCCCCATTGGCAGTGTCATAGAGACGCTCCTGGGTCGCGGCCTCATCCAGGGCCAGGGCCAGCCGTCGCTGCAGGCGTACGTCGACGGGCAGCTTTTCGGACTCGCGTCGAAACTTTCCCATGATGGCGATCATCCTCCCGGATAATTGAACGGACGTTTGATCAGCCTAGTACGGCCCTTCCAACCCTGCCTCCCCCGGAGTGCGAAGCAAGCGGCGGACTAGGACATTTCCCCGCGCTCGGGGGGTCATGTATGCTTGGCGGCTTGATCAAACGCCTCTGCAGCCCTCGACACGCCCATGCACGAACACTATCAGCCCCGCGAAATAGAAGCCGCCGCCCAGTCCTTCTGGGACCAGAATCTGTCCTTCAAGGCCACCATGCGCCCGGGCCAGGAGAAGTTCTACTGCCTGTCGATGTTCCCCTACCCCAGCGGCAAGCTGCACATGGGGCACGTGCGCAACTACACCATCGGCGACGTCATCGCCCGCTACCAGCGGATGCTGGGCAAGAACGTCCTGCAGCCCATGGGCTGGGACGCCTTCGGCATGCCCGCCGAGAACGCCGCCATGAAGAACGGCGTGGCCCCGGCCAAGTGGACCTACGAGAACATCGCCTACATGAAGTCCCAGCTGCAGAGCCTGGGGCTGGCGATCGACTGGTCGCGCGAGGTCACCACCTGCAAGCCCGACTACTATCGCTGGGAGCAGTGGCTGTTCACCCAGCTGTTCGAGAAGGGCATCATCTACCGCAAGAACGGCACGGTGAACTGGGACCCGGTCGACCAGACCGTACTGGCCAACGAGCAGGTCATCGACGGCCGCGGTTGGCGCAGTGGCGCGCTGATCGAGAAGCGCGAGATCCCCATGTACTACTTCCGCATCACCGACTATGCGGAAGAGCTGCTGAATTCCCTCGACCAGCTGCCCGGCTGGCCCGAGCAGGTCAAGACCATGCAGCGCAACTGGATCGGCAAGTCCCGCGGCATGGAGGTGCAGTTCCCCTATGACCAGGCGAGCATCGGCGCCGAAGGCACCCTGAAGGTCTTCACCACCCGCCCCGACACCCTGCTCGGCGCCACCTACGTCGCCGTGGCCGCGGAACACCCGCTGGCCACCCAGGCTGCCCAGGACAATGCCGAGCTGCAGGCCTTCATCGACGAATGCAAGCGCGGCGGCGTCGCCGAAGCCGACATCGCCACCCAGGAGAAGAAGGGCCTGGATACTGGCCTGTTCGTCCGTCACCCGCTGACCGACACCCGCCTGCCGGTTTGGGTCGCCAACTACGTGCTGATGCACTACGGCGACGGCGCGGTCATGGCCGTGCCCGGTCACGACGAGCGCGATTTCGAATTCGCCAACAAGTACAGCCTGCCCATCGTCCAGGTGGTGGATACCGCCGAGGCCACCCAGGTGCTGGCCAACCCGGACGACTTCAGCCCCGAGGAATACGAGCGCTACCAGTTCGACCCGGTGCAATGGAAGGATTGGTACGGCAGCAAGGACGGCTTCCTGATCAATTCCGGCGCCTACGACAATCTCAGCTACGACGCCGCCTTCGACGCCATCGGCGCGGCCCTGCAGGCCAAGGGCCTGGGCCAGCCGCGCACCCAGTTCCGCCTGCGCGACTGGGGCATCAGCCGCCAGCGCTACTGGGGCTGCCCGATCCCGATCATCCACGGCGACGACGGCATCGACATCCCGGTACCGGCCGACCTGCTGCCGGTGGTGCTGCCCGAGGACGTGGTGCCGGACGGCGCCGGCTCGCCCCTGGCGCGCATGCCGGAATTCTACGAGACCGTCGATCCGCGCAACGGCCAGCCGGCCCGCCGCGAGACCGACACCATGGACACCTTCGTCGAGAGTTCCTGGTACTTCGCCCGCTATGCCTCGCCGAACTTCACCGGCGGCATGCTGGACAAGGAAGAAGCCAACTACTGGCTGCCCGTCGACCAGTACATCGGCGGCATCGAGCACGCCATCCTGCACCTGCTCTACTCGCGCTTCTTCCACAAGCTGATGCGCGACCAGGGCCTGATCGATTCCGACGAGCCCTTCGAGAACCTGCTGACCCAGGGCATGGTGGTGGCCGAGACCTACTACCGGATCAACCCCAACGGCAGCAAGGACTGGTTCAACCCGGCCGATGTTGAGGTGGAACGCGATGCCAAGGCCAAGGTGATCGGCGCGCGGCTGAAGAGCGACGGCCAGCCAGTGGAAATCGGCGGCGTCGAGAAGATGTCCAAGTCGAAGAACAACGGCGTCGACCCCCAGGCGATGATCGACCAGTACGGCGCCGACACCTGCCGCCTGTTCATGATGTTCGCCTCGCCGCCCGACATGAGCCTGGAATGGTCCGATTCCGGTGTCGAGGGCGCCAGCCGCTTCCTGCGCCGCGTCTGGCGCCTGGCCCAGGCCCACGTCGCCCGTGGTCTGCCGAGCACCGGCGTCCTTGGCGAGCTGTCCCCGGCCCAGAAGGAGGTGCGCCGCGCCATCCACCTGGCGATCCGCCAGGCCAGCCAGGATATCGGTCAGCATCACAAGTTCAACACCGCCATCGCCGCCGTCATGACCCTGATGAACGTGCTGGAGAAGGCCGCCCAGGACAGCGACACCGATCGCCGTCTGCTGCAGGAGGGCCTGGAGGCCGTCACCCTGCTGCTGGCGCCCATTACCCCACACATCGCCCACGGCCTCTGGCAGCAGCTGGGTCACGCCGAGGCGGTCATCGATGCCCGTTGGCCGCAGGTGGACGAAAGCGCCCTGGTGCAGGACAGCCTGCAGATCGTCATCCAGGTGAACGGCAAGCTGCGCGGCCAGATCGAAGTGCCGGCCGACGCCAGCCGCGAGGCCATCGAGGCCGCCGCCCGCGCCAACGAGAACGTGGCACGCTTCACCGAAGGCCTGACCATCCGCAAGGTCGTCGTGGTCCCGGGTAAACTGGTCAACATCGTCGCCAACTAAGACACGCGAACGGAGCAGACAACAGATGAAGAAACGGATTCTCCCCGGCCTTGCGGTCATCGGCCTGGCGACCCTGCTGACCGCCTGCGGCTTCCAGCTGCGCGGCACCGGCGAAACGCGCCTGAGCCTCAGCGAGCTGAACCTCACGGCGCGCGACGCCTATGGCCAGACCGTCAAGGAAGTACGCGACATGCTCGAGGATGCCCACGTACGGGTCTCCTCCGGTGCGCCCTACACCCTGGACCTGGGCGGCGAAGCCCAGAGCGAGCGCACCGCCAGCTACACCAGCGGCGCGCGCAGCGCCGAGGTCGAGCTGACCACCCGCCAGCCCTACACCATCGTCGGCAAGAACCAGGCCGTGCTGGTCAGCGACTACCTGGAAACCCAGCGCTACTACGTGACCGACCAGAACAACATCGTCGGTTCCGAACAGCAGAAGGACCAGTTGCGCCGCGAGATGCGTCGCGAACTGGTACAGCAGTTGGCCGCGCGCCTGCAGGCCCTGACGCCGGAGCGCCTGGACAAGCTGCAACGCGACGCCGACGCCCGCGCGGCCGCCCAGGCCGAAGCCGAGCGCCGCGCCCGCGAATCCACGCCGCCGCAGCAGTCGCCCATCGACATCCCCACCCCCGCGCGCTAAGCGCCGCGCCCGGAGCCGCCAGGCTCCGGGCTGCCGTCACGGCTTATCATGAAACTCAACGCCAACCAGCTGGGCAAGCAGCTCCAGGGTTCCCTGGCCGCCGTCTATGCCGTCAGCGGTGACGACCCCCTGCTCTGCCAGGAAGCCAGCGACGCCATCCGCGGTGCCGCCCGTGCCCAGGGCTTCGACGAACGCGAGGTCTTCGACGTCGACGCCAGTTTCGACTGGGGTCGCCTCTACGAGGCCGGCGCCAGCCTGTCGCTGTTCGCCCAGAAACGCATCCTCGAACTGCGCCTGCCCACCGGCAAGCCGGGCGACAAGGGTTCCGCCGCCCTGCTCGACTACCTGGCCCGTCCCGCCGAGGACACCCTGCTGCTCATCAGCCTGCCGCGCCTCGATGCAGCCGCCCAGAAGACCAAATGGGCCAAGGCCCTGCTGGAGCATGGCCAGGCGCAATTCGTGCAGATCTGGCCGGTGGAACTGGCGCAGTTGCCCCAGTGGATCAACCAGCGCCTGTCGCGCCTGGGCCTGGCCGCCACCCCCGAAGCGGTCGAACTCATCGCCGAACGGGTGGAGGGCAACCTGCTGGCCGCCGCCCAGGAGATCGAGAAGCTGCGTCTGCTCACCGAAGGCTCCCAGGTGGATGCCGAGACCGTGCGCGCCTCGGTAGCCGACAGCGCCCGCTACGACGTCTTCGGCCTGCTGGACGCCGCCCTCGCCGGTGACGCGGCCCACGCCCTGCGCATCCTCGAAGGGCTGCGCGGCGAAGGCGTGGAAGCGGCCGTGGTGCTCTGGGCCCTGGCACGGGAGCTACGGCTGCTGGCCAACCTCGCCCATCTGCAGGAAAGCGGCACGCCACTGGAGCGCGCCTTCACCCAGGTCAAACCCCCGGTGTGGGACAAGCGGCGTCCCTTGATGACCCGCGCCCTGCAGCGCCACGGCGCCCGCCGCCTGGAAACCCTGCTGCGCGACGCCCAGGTCGCCGACGAACAGATCAAGGGCCAGGCGCCAGGGGATGTCTGGCTGACCCTGGCCAGTCTCGCCCTGCAGCTCGCCGGCAAACGCCTGGCGCTGGGCAAGCCCTCGCCCTAGTGCCTCTTGCATTGGTCAGCCCTTGCACTAGACTGGCTAGCCCCTATCTAGGGGTAGTACCCATCCCACCGGAGCACGCACGCATGGCCAAGAAATACAGCCGCGGCCCCAACAAGGCCAAGGTCCTCGTCAGCGATCCCCGCTATCGCTCACGCCAGGAAAAGCCCGCCAAGGGCAAAGGCAGCTACCGCCGCGAAGCCTTCTCGTTGCACGACGAGAAGGCTTCGGTCTTTCTGGCGGCCTGAAAGGCGGTTACCAGACGCGAGGACGTGGAGCGTGCTAAGGTGACGGCTCCTGCCTAGACGTCCGGTGGAGATAGATGCAACTCGGGAAATCCCGCGGATTCAAGACTGGCGGCCTGCTCGCCGGTACCCTGGTCACCCTGCTGACCGCCGCCCTGGCCGCCTGCGCCCAGAACCAGTCCACGCCGACTGCGGCGCCCTCCTCTCCCGCTTCGCCTGCCCCTGCATCCGCCACGACGGCGCCGGCCACGGCCGCCGAAGCCATGCCGCAGCCGGACGAAAGCTTCGAGCAATGGCGCAGCCGCTTCCGCGCCCTGGCCCTCGGCCGGGGCATCTCGGCGAGCACCTTCGACCAGGCCTTCCTCGGCGTCGAGCCCGATCCGGCGGTGATCGCCGCCGATCGCAGCCAGCCGGAATTCACCAAGCCGGTCTGGGAATACCTGAACACCGCCGTCTCACCGCTGCGGGTGCGCAATGGCAAGAACCTGATCATCCAGCAGGCCGGCCTGCTCGCCGCCCTGGAGGCCCGCTACGGCATCGAACCCGCCCGGCTGGTGGCCTTCTGGGGCATGGAAAGCAACTACGGCAACAACATGGGCAACAAGGGGGTGATCCGCTCCCTGGCCACCCTGGCCTATGAAGGCCGCCGCCCGGACTTCGCCCAGGACCAGCTCATCGCTGCGCTCGGCATCCTGCAGCACGGCGACGTCACCGCCGATCGCATGATCGGCTCCTGGGCCGGCGCCATGGGCCAGACCCAGTTCATTCCTACCACCTACGACCAGTACGCGGTGGACTTCGACGGCGATGGTCGCCGCGACATCTGGGGCTCCACCGCCGACGCCCTGGCCTCCACGGCCAACTACCTCAAGGCCTCCGGCTGGCAGGACGGCAAGCCCTGGGGCTACGAGGTGCGGGTGCCGGCCAATTTCGACTACAGCCTGGCCGACATGAGCGTACGCAAGACCCTGGCCGAATGGACCGCCCTCGGCATCCAGGGGCTCGACCTGCCGCAGCCGGCAGCCCAACCGAGCGACAGCGCCTCGCTGCTGCTTCCTGCCGGGCATCGCGGCCCGGCCTTCCTGGTCTTCAACAACTTCCGCACCATCCTCAAGTACAACAACTCGACGTCCTACGCCCTGGGCGTGGCGCTGCTCTCGGAGCGCTATCGCGACGCCGGGCAGATCGCCGCCAGTTGGCCCACCGACGACCTGCCGCTGAGTCGCAGCGAGCGAGTCGAACTGCAACAACGCCTGGCTGCCCTCGGGCTGGATCCGGGCAGTGCCGACGGCATCATCGGCGCCAACACCCGCAAGGCCATCCGCGCCTACCAGCAAGCCCAGGGCTGGCCTGCCGACGGCTATCCCAATCATCAGCTGCTGGAAAAATTGCGCGGCTGAGGCCGGGTCGTCGCTCAGCCGTATCGCTCAGCCTCCCCCCACCAGTACCTCCAGCAGAGCTGTCGCCGCCGGCGATAGCTCGGCGAAATCCCGACAGCCCACCACCAGTTCGCGCCGGGCCCAGGCATCGCTCAGCGGATGACTGGCCAACGCCAACCCCCGCCCTGCCCGGGCCAGGCTCGCAGCCGGCAGGATGGCGATGCCCAGCCCGCGGGCGACCAGGGCACAGGCCTGGACCGGACTCGGCACCCGAATGCGGATCGCCAGCTCCCGGCCCCACTGCGCCGCCTGGGCTTCCACATGCAGCTGCAAGGCATTGCCACGGGACAGGCCGACAAAGGGCTGCTCGAGCAGTCCGGCGAAGTCGACCGCCTCGCCGTCCCTGAACGGCAAGCTGCCCGGTGCCGCGACCAGCACCAGAGGATCAGCCCGGAAGGGCCGGACCTGCAACCCCTCCGCACCCGGCGCCGCAACGAAGATCCCCAGATCGGCACGCCCCTCACGTAGCGCCCGCACGATGCGCGGGCTGGGTAATTCCTCGACATCCACGTCCACCCTGGGCTGCGCCTGGAGAAAGTCAGCCAACGGCTCGTCGAGGTGCTCCATGACCGCGGCGCCATTTGCCAACAGCCGCACCCGCGTACGACTGTCCGCCACCGCGCCGGCAAGATCCTGGGTCAGGATCTCCAACCGCTGCAGGATCGCCCGGGCATGACGCTCCAGGATCAGGCCGGTCGGCGTAGGGCGCACGCCCCGGGCATGGCGGATCAGCAGGGACGTGCCCAGGCGGTCTTCCAAAGCCTTGATGCGGGCGCTGGCCGAGGGCAGTGCCAGGTGGGTCCGCTCGGCGCCCAGGGTGATGCTGCGCGCCTCCACGACATGGAGAAACAGACGCAGGTCGAGCAGGTCGTAGCGCATCGCCAGAGAGCCTCCGTGTCAACCTCAGGCAGCCTTCGCCAATCCCGGCTTCTCACCTGCGGTCCCGGGCCGCATGGTAACCCCTCCAGCGAAGGAGAGGCCCATGACGCTGCTGCTCTGTATTCTGATCTTCATGCTCGCGGGGCTGACCAAGGGGGTGCTCGGCCTGGGCTTGCCCACCGTCGCCATGAGTCTGCTGGCGCTGCTGATGACGCCGGCCGAAGCCGCCGCCCTGCTGCTGATTCCCTCGCTGCTCACCAACGTCTGGCAATTCTGCGCCGGTCCCTCACCCTGGCAGACGCTCAAGCGCCTGCTGCCGCTGCAACTGGCCCTGGTGCCGGGCACCCTGCTCAGTATCCCGCTGCTGACCCGGGGCGATGGCGCCGGACTCGCCGCCGGGCTGGGCGCGGTGCTGGTCGCCTACGGCCTGATCGGCTGGACGGGCTGGCGGCTGCCCGCACCGGGCCGTCATGCAGGCAAAGCAGCTCCCTTGGTGGGCTTGGTCACCGGCCTGATCACCGGCATGACCGGGGTCTTCGTGCTGCCGGCGGTGCCCTATCTGCAGAGTCTGGCGCTGGACAAGGAACAGCTGATCGAGGCCCTGGGGCTGACTTTCACCGTCGCCACCCTGGCCCTGCTGGTGGGCCTCTGGTGGCAGGACGCGCTGGCAGTCGAGCGACTGGGCGCCTCCAGCCTGCTGCTGCTACCGTCCCTCGCAGGGATGTGGCTGGGCCAGCGCGTGCGCCAGCGCCTCGACGAGAACCGGTTCCGCCAGCTGTTCTTTGGCGGATTGCTGCTGTTGGGCGCCTACGCCGTCCTGCACTATCTGCTGCGCTTGGGCTATCTTGGCTGAGCCCGTCATCACAGTGCGACCTGGCCCAGCCGGTGTAGGCTGCACCTTCGGCGGGCGCCACGGTCTATGGGCGTGGCTGACACCTTCACCGCGCCGCGGTGATCGCTCAGATTCGGCCCGTGCCCGACCGCTGCCTCTTTCCGACGTATACAGGACGCTTTCATGACGCTCGCTCCCACTGCAGGACGCCTCCCCGACGAGAACACCCTGACCCACCTGCCGCGCCTGGTGGCGCGCTACTACAGCGATCGTCCCGATCCGAGCGATCCTGGTCAGCAGGTGGCCTTCGGCACCTCCGGGCACCGCGGTTCCTCGCTCAAGGGCAGCTTCAACGAGTGGCACATCCTCGCCATCACCCAGGCCATCTGCGAATACCGCCAGGCCCAGGGCGTCGACGGCCCGCTGTTCATGGGCATGGACACCCACGCCCTGTCCGAGCCGGCCTTCATTTCCGCCCTGGAAGTGCTCGCCGCCAACGGCGTGGAGGTACGCATCGATGCCGGTTGCGCCGAGACCAACGGCGAGCCGGGCTACACGCCCACTCCGGCGCTGTCCAACGCCATCCTCGAATACAACGCCGGCCGCCGCTCGGGCCTGGCCGATGGCATCGTCATCACCCCGTCGCACAACCCGCCGACCGATGGCGGCTTCAAGTACAACCCCACCAATGGTGGCCCGGCCGATACCAATGTCACCAAGAGTATCCAGGATCGCGCCAATGCCCTGCTGGCAGCCGGACTGGAAGGCGTCAAGCGGATGGATTACCGCCAGGCGCTCAAGGCCGCCACCACCCAGAAATTCGACTTCCTCGACAGCTATGTCGGCGGCCTGGGCCAGGTCATCGACCTGGAAGCCATCCGCGACTCCGGCCTGACCTTCGGCGTCGACCCCCTGGGCGGCGCAGGGGTGCACTACTGGCCGCGCATCGCCGAGCGCTATGGCCTGCCGCTGCAGGTGCTGTCGACCCGCGTCGACCCCACCTTCCGCTTCATGCGCCTGGACTGGGACGGCAAGATCCGCATGGACTGCAGCTCGCCCCACGCCATGGCCGGCCTGATCGAGAACAAGGACAGATTCGACGTCTCCTTCGCCTGCGACACCGACCACGACCGCCACGGCATCGTCGCCCGCTCCGTGGGCCTGCTCAATCCCAACCACTACCTGGCAGTGGCCATCGAATACCTCTTCACCCACCGTCCGCAGTGGAACCCACAGGCCGGCATCGGCAAGACCCTGGTGTCCTCCTCGATGATCGACCGTGTGGCCCAGGGCATCGGCCGCCAGGTGGTGGAGGTGCCCGTGGGCTTCAAGTGGTTCGTCGACGGCCTGCTGGACGGCAGCCTCGGCTTCGGTGGCGAGGAATCCGCCGGGGCTTCCTTCCTGCGCAAGGCTGGCGGCGCCTGGTCCACCGACAAGGACGGCCTCATCCTCGGTCTGCTGGCCGCGGAAATCACCGCCGTGACCGGCAAGGACCCGGGTGAGCGCTACCAGGCGCTGACCGAGCGCTTCGGTGCGCCGGTCTACCAGCGCATCGACGCCGCTGCCGACCGCGAACAGAAGGCTCGGCTGAGCAAGCTCTCCGCGGCCCAGGTCACCGCCAAGGAGCTGGCTGGCCAGCCGATCACCGCCATCCTCACCGAGGCGCCCGGCAACGGTGCCGCCATCGGTGGTCTGAAGGTGGTCACCGAGAACGGCTGGTTCGCCGCCCGTCCCTCGGGCACCGAGGACGTCTACAAGATCTACGCCGAGAGCTTCGAGGGCGAAGCCCACCTGGGGCGTATCCAGGAAGAGGCCAAGGCACTGGTGGATGGCGTGTTGCGCGGTTGAAGAGGGCCCTCACCCCAACCCTCTCCCTCAGGGAGAGGGAGCTGAAAGCAGATCGGTGGGGGGCTTGCCGGCTTTGGAGCCACCAAGGAAAAAGGCAGCCATTGGGCTAATGCCAGTCAGGTTAAGCCTTGGTCGCAGTCCACACTGAGCTTCGCGCTACCCTGATGACCACAAAAACGCCGTGTCTCTGCGCAAGAACACGGCGTTTTTGTAACTGATCGACATTGAGCCCATGCCAAGGAGCCTACCTATCGCGGCCATGGGCCGCTCCTGCAGGGTATCCGGCTGCTGTAGGAGCGGCCCATGGCCGCGATAGAAGGCCTAAAGCCCGGATCCAAACTTCACGGTTGCACACAACCGTCAATGTCTTTCCAACCCGCTAAACAAAGGCTTAACTGACTGGCATTAGCCACCAGGCTGCCCTTCTTCATGACGACGGGAGGATCAGCCGATCTTCTTCGCGCCGTGCGCCTGCTGGTCGGCGTGGTAGGACGAACGCACCAGCGGACCCGAGGCGACGTTCTTGAAGCCCATCCTGGCACCTTCCTCGGCGAACCAGGCGAAGGTATCCGGGTGGACGAAGCGCTGCACCGGCAGGTGGTTGCGCGAGGGCTGCAGGTACTGGCCAAGGGTCAGCATGTCGATCTCGTGCTCGCGCATGCGCTGCATGACCTCGATGACTTCCTCGTCGGTCTCGCCCAGGCCCAGCATCAGGCCGGACTTGGTCGGCACGTGGGGCACGCGCTTCTTGAAGTTCTGCAGCAGGTCCAGCGACCACTCGAAGTCCGAACCCGGGCGCGCGGCCTTGTACAGGCGCGGGACGGTCTCCAGGTTATGGTTGAAGACATCCGGCGGCTCCTGCTCGGTGATGGCCAGGGCCACGTCCATACGCCCGCGGTAGTCCGGCACCAGGGTCTCCAGCTGGATGCCGGGGGTCAGCTTGCGGATCTCGCGCAGGCAGTCGACGAAGTGCTGGGCACCGCCGTCGCGCAGGTCGTCGCGGTCCACCGAGGTGATCACCACGTACTTCAGACCCAGGTCGGCGATGGCCACTGCCAGGTTCTTCGGCTCGTCCACGTCCAGCGGCTTCGGCCGGCCGTGGCCGACGTCGCAGAAGGGGCAGCGGCGGGTGCAGATGTCACCCATGATCATGAAGGTGGCGGTGCCACCGGAGAAGCACTCGCCCAGGTTCGGGCAGGAGGCCTCTTCGCAGACACTGTGCAGCTTGTGCTTGCGCAGCAGTTGCTTGATGCGCTCGACCTCGGGGGTGACCGGGATGCGCACGCGGATCCAGTCCGGCTTGCGCGGCAGCTCCTCGGTGGGAATGATCTTCACCGGGATGCGTGCGACCTTCTCGGCGCCACGCAACTTGACGCCGGCTTCCACCTTGTTCGGGCGGGCGGGCGGGGTGAGGGTCTGGACGCTGTCTTGTACTGTCGTGGTCATGTCAATCCGATTCCAGGGTGATCGGTTCGGGGTAGCCCAGGCGGACGCTCAGGTGACGCACCAGAGCCTCGCGGACTTCGTCGAAAGCTAATGGCCCGGTCACCAGATCGCGTAGCTGGGTCATGGCCAGGCCGGCATGACCGCAGGGGTTGATCCGGCGGAACGGCGCCAGATCCATGTCAACGTTGAGCGCCAGGCCGTGGAAGGACCGGCCATTGCGAATGCGCAGCCCGAGGGAGGCGATCTTGGCGCCGTCCACGTAGACGCCCGGCGCATCGGCCCGGGCCTCCGCGCGCACGCCCCAGTCGGCGAGCAGGGCGATCAGGCTGTCTTCCATGGCGCTGACCAATTCTCGCACGCCCAGGCCCTTGCGGCGAACGTCCAGCAGCACATAGGCGATGAGCTGACCCGGACCATGGTAGGTGACCTGGCCGCCGCGATCGACCTGCACCACCGGGATATCACCCACGGCGAGCAGGTGCTCGGGCTTGCCAGCCTGGCCCTGGGTGAAGACCGCCGGGTGCTGTAGCAACCAGAGTTCGTCGGGCGTCTGAGCACCGCGCTCGTCGGTGAAGCGCCGCATGGCGTCCAGGGTCGCTTCGTAGGGGCGCAAGCCCCAGCGGCGCACGCCCAGGCTCACCGGGGCGGGAGTCGTCATCAGATCACCATGTGCACGCGGCCGGTGGCGCGCAGATCCTGGTGAATGGCCTGCAGCTGGTCCACGCCCGTGGCGGTGATGAGCACCTGCACGGACAGAAAGCGGCCATTGCGGCTGTCACGGGTTACCAGGGTGCCGCGGTCGAGATCCGGCGCATGGCGCTGCACTGTGTCGAGCACCAGCTCGGCGAAATCGGCACCGGCATCGCCGATCACCTTGATCGGATAGCGCGGGCAGGGAAATTCGATCTTGGGGGGTTGTACGTCTTCGGTCATGCGGACTTCCAGGCCGACCGCTGTCGGCAGGGGCTGAAAGGCCCGCGAGTGCGGGCCTTTCCAGGACGACGGATCAGTTGAACAATCCGTAGAAGAACAGGCGAATGCTATCCCACAGGCGACGGAAGAGGCCACCCTCCTCGACCGGCTGCAGGGCGACCAGGTCGGCGGTGTGCACCACCTTGTCATCCAGCTTCACCTCGACCTTGCCGATCACCTGGCCCTGGGCGATGGGCGCGATCAGCTGCGGATTGAGCACCATCTCGGCATGCAGCTTCTTGGCCTGGCCGCGCGGCAGGGTCATGGTCAGGTCGTTGGCCAGACCGGCCTGGACTTCCCGGGCGTCGCCCTTCCACACCGGCGCCTTGGCCAGTTCGGTGCCCTTCTTGTAGAAGGACTGGGTTTCGAAGAAGCGGAAGCCGTAGGTCAGCAGCTTCTGGGTCTCGGCGGCGCGCGCCTGCTCGCTGTTGGTGCCGAACACCACGGCGACCAGGCGCATGCCGTCGCGCACGGCCGAGGCCACCAGGCAGTAGCCGGCTTCGTCGGTGTGACCGGTCTTCAGGCCGTCCACGGTCTTGTCGCGCCACAGCAGCAGGTTGCGGTTGGGCTGCTTGATGTTGTTCCAGAAGAATTCCTTCTGGGAGTAGATGGCGTAGTGCTGGGCATCGGCGTTGATGATGGCGCGCGCCAGGATGGCCATGTCATGGGCCGAGGAATAGTGATTCGGGTCCGGCAGGCCGGTGGCGTCCATGAAGTGGGTGTTCTGCATGCCCAGCTTCTGCGCGGTGGTGTTCATCATGTCGGCGAAGGCGTCTTCGCTGCCGGCGATGTGCTCGGCCAGGGCGACGCTGGCATCGTTGCCGGACTGGATGATGATGCCGTGCAGCAGATCACCGACCGACACCTGGGTGCCGACCTTGATGAACATCCGCGAACCGCCAGTACGCCAGGCGTGCTCGCTGACGGTGACCATGTCGGATTCCTTGATGCGACCCCGGTTGATTTCCAGGGTGGCGATGTAGGCGGTCATCAGCTTGGTCAGGCTGGCCGGCGGCAGGCGCTGGTCGGAGTTGGATTCGGTGAGCACGGCGCCGCTGTTGGCGTCCATGAGAATCCAGGCCTTGGCTGCCAGCTGGGGCGCCGCCGGAATCATTGTCTCGGCCGCCCAGACGGCCGGGACACAGGCGATCGTTACGAGGAAGAGCAGGCGTCGAGCGAGTTTTGCGATTGTCATCCGAATCTCTGAAAGGTTGGGGTATGGCAGGAGCAGCGGACCCAGACCGCCCGACCCACGGCGATTCGCGCGAGGCGGATCACGATGGCAGGGGCCGGCGACTGGGCGTCATGAAGCATCCTTGCTTCAATCCGGTTGCACGACAGACGCCTGGCCGAGGCGGGCCACGCGTACGCTGTTCTGGAGCTGGGCGACCTCAGCCGGCTGGACCGGTCCGAGACGGACCCGATGCAAGGTCTGCTGGTTGCGCACCGTCGAGCTGATGAACACCGGGGCACCGGTCAGGTCGCTGAGCTTGTCCTTGAGCAATTCCGCAGCGTCCGGATTGGCGAAGGCCGCCACCTGCAGATAGAGCCCAGCGGCTGGGGCAGAAACGTTTTTTTTTGCGTCGACGGCGGCCGGCGTCACCGGTTCGGCGTGCTGGTTGACCGGTGGGGTGTAGGTCTCGATGGCACCGAAGGTCTGCACCTCGGTGGTCTTCTGCGCCACCGGCGCCTGGCGCGGCTGCGCCAGCACCATGGGCACCGCCTGGCCGCGCTGGGCCCAGTACTGTTGCGGATCTATGCTCTCGACGCTGACCCGCGCAGTGCCGATCTCGGCGTAGCCGAGCTTCTTGGCGGCGGCGAAGGACAGGTCGATGACCCGGTCGGAATAGAAGGGACCGCGGTCGTTGACGCGCAGGATCACGCTGCGGCCGTTGTCCAGGTTGGTGACCCGCACGTAGCTGGGCAGCGGCAGGGTCTTGTGCGCCGCGGTCATGCCATAGAGGTCGTAGGTCTCGCCGTTGGCGGTGGCCTGGCCGTGGAACTTGGTGCCATACCAGGACGCGGTACCGGTCACGCGATAGTTGCGCGCATCGGTCAGCGGGAAATAGGTCTTGCCCAGCACGGTGTAGGGATTGTTCTTCAACGGCCCGTTGTACGGCATGGGCACGGCGTCGGGAATCTTGCTGACGTCCACGTCCCACCAGGGCGCGCCGTCACGATGGGGACGCAGGTAGCCACCCGGCCCGGCGACGCCCTTGCTGGTTGGCTTGGGGGCCTGGCTGGAGCAGCTTACCAGCAGCAGGCCGAGCCCCAGGCAGCCGGCCAGGCGTGCCAGGGCGGTCAGGCGCATCACGGCTTGGCACCCTCGGCGGCATGCCGCTCGGCGATGGCATTGGCCAGATCGGTCACCGCCATGGCGTACATGACGCTGCGGTTGTAACGGGTAATGGCGTAGAAATTGGGCAGGCCCATCCAGTACTCCGGTCCCTTGTCTCCGTCGAGGCGGAACGAGGTTACACGCAAATCGTCGCGCAGGGCAGGGTCCTGGGCGTTCCAGCCCAGGGCGCGCAGCTCGGCGACGCTCTTGATCGGCTCGATCCCGGGTACCACACCCTCCTCCACCCGGCTGCCGCTGACCTGGGCGCGGATCGCGGTGGGACCGCCGCCGGACCAGCCGTGGCGCTTGAAGTAGTTGGCCACGCTGCCGATGGCGTCGGTGGGATCGGACCAGATATTAATGTGGCCGTCGCCGTCGAAGTCCACCGCATAGGCGCGGAAGCTGCCGGGCATGAATTGCGGCAACCCCATGGCCCCGGCGTAGGAGCCGGTCAGGCTGAGCGGATCGACCTGCTGCTCCCGGGCCAGCAGCAGGAATTCGCGCAACTGGCTGCGAAAGAAGGGCGCACGGGGCGGATAGTCGAAGGCCAGGGTGGAGAGCGCATCCAGCACCCGGTAGTTACCGGTGTTGCGACCGTAGAAGGTTTCCACGCCGATGATGGCGACGATGAACTGGGCCGGCACGCCGAATTCGCGCTCGGCGCGCGCCAGGGCTTCCTCGTGGGCCTTCCAGAACTCCACACCCTGGGCGATGCGGCGATCGGTAATGAAGATGGGACGGTATTCGCTCCACGGCTTGACCCGCTCGGCCGGACGCGAGATGGCGTCGAGGATGGCCTGCTTGCGCTCGACCTCGCCAAACAGCGCCTGCAGCTGTTCCGGGGCGAAACCATAGCTCTGACTCATCTCGGCGATGAAGTCGCGCGCCAGCGGTGCCGTGTCGTAGTCTCCCGCGACGACGCCGGTCGTCACGCCCATCGCACCCACCAGGCCGAAGCCCTGCAGGCAGCGACGCATCCATCCCATTATCGGCATCTAACCCTTCTTCATTACCTGTTAAACCTGGGCGATCCACTTGCGGTGCGTGTGGATCGACATCAAAACTCCGAACCCGGTGAGCAAGGTGACCACCGAGGTACCACCATAGCTGATGAACGGCAGCGGCACGCCCACGACCGGCAAGAGCCCGCTGACCATGCCGATGTTGACGAAGACATAGACGAAGAAGGTCATCGTCACGCCGCCGGCGAGCAACTTGCCGAACAACGTCTGGGCCTGCACCGTGATGGTGAGGCCGCGACCGATGAGCAGCAGATAGAGCACCAGCAGCAGGCAGACGCCGACCATGCCGAACTCTTCGCCGAGGACGGCAATGATAAAGTCCGTGTGACTTTCCGGCAAAAAATCCAGATGAGACTGGGTACCCAGCAGCCAACCCTTGCCGAACACCCCGCCCGAGCCGATGGCCGCCTTGGACTGGATGATGTTCCAACCGGCGCCCAGCGGGTCCATCTCCGGATCGAGGAAGGTCAGCACCCGGCGCTTCTGGTAGTCGTGCAGCACGAAGAACCACATGGCCACCGCCATGGGCACCGCGGCGCTCACCGCACCGATCAGCCAGCGCCACTGCAGGCCGCCGACGAACAGCACGAAGCCGCCCGAGGCCAGTACCAGCATGGCGGTACCGAGGTCGGGCTGGTCGAGGATCAGCACGAAGGGCACCACCACCAGCGACAGGCTGATCAGGCTGTGTTTGAAGTTCGGCGGCAGGCTGCGCTTGGATAGGTACCAGGCCATCATCATGGGCATCAGGAGCTTCATGAACTCCGACGGCTGGAAGCGGATCACCCCGGGGATGTTGATCCAGCGGGTGGCGCCCATGGCGTTGTGGCCCATGACGTCCACCACCACCAGCAGGGCCACGCCGATCACGTAGCCCAGCGGCACCCAGCGGGCCATGAAGCGGGGTTCGAGCTGGGCGACGATGGCCATGGCTACCAGGCCGAGACCGAAGGAACTGGCCTGCTTGAACAGCAGGTCGAGATTGCGGCCGCCCGCCGAATAGAGCACGAACAGTCCGGTCGCCCCCAGCATCAGCAGCAGGATCAGCAAGGGGCCGTCGATGTGCAGGCGTTGCAGCAGCGTGGCACGCCGCTTCATCACGTCCCCTTCGGGGATGGTGCGATCGAAGTTGGGAGCGAGACTCATGGCTGCACCTTGGTCGCTGAGGCGGTGGCACCGGCGGTGCCGGGCTTGGCGTACTCGGCCTTGAGGTGGCCCTGCTCGTCCAGCAACCAGGCGTCGAGCACCTGGCGCGCGACCGGGCCGGCCACGGCGCCACCCGATTCACCGTTCTCCACCATGACCGCCACGGCGATCTGCGGATTGTCCACCGGGGCGAAGGCGACGAACAGGGCGTGGTCGCGGTGGCGTTCCTTGAGCGCGGCCGAGTTGTACTTCTCGTTCTGGCGAATGGCGACCACCTGGGCGGTACCGCTCTTGCCGGCGATGCGGTACTGGGCGCCGACGTTGAGCTTGTGGGCGGTGCCGCGGGGATTCTGCACCACCATTTCCATGCCGTGGATGGCTCTATCCCAGTAGCTCGGGTCCTTGAGGTCGATGTCGGGCATGGGATTGCTGTCCACCGGCGGCTGGCCGTCCAGGGTCTTGGCCAGGTGCGGACGGATCCATTGGCCATGGTTGGCGATCAGCGAGGTGACCTGGGCCAGTTGCAGCGGAGTCACCTGCATGTAGCCCTGACCGATACCGAGGATCAGCGTCTCGCCGGGGAACCAGGCCTGGCGGCGGGTGGCGCGCTTCCACTGCCGGGAAGGCATGAGGCCCGGTGCCTCTTCGAACATGTCCAGGGCGACCTTCTGCCCGAGGCCGAACTTGCCCATGTACTCCGAGAGCCGGTCGATGCCGATCTTGTGGGCGAGATCGTAGAAGTAGGTGTCGTTGGACCTCATCAAGGCCATGTCCATGTCCACGTAGCCGTCGCCACCGTGGTTCCAGTTGCGGTACTTGTGGTCGTAGTTGGGCAGTTCGTAGTAGCCCGGGTCGAAGACCTTCGCCTGGGGCGTGGTGGCGCCGCTGTCCAGGCCGGCGATGGCCACCGCCGGCTTGATGGTCGAGCCGGGCGGATAGAGACCGCGCAGTACCCGGTTGTAGAGCGGGCGATCGATGGAGTCGCGCAGCTCGGAGTATTCCTTGAAGCTGATCCCGGTGACGAAGGGATTGGGGTCGTAGCTCGGCTGGCTGACCATGGCCAGCACCTCGCCGGTCTTGGGCTGGATGGCGACGATGGCGCCCCGACGGCCGCCCAGGGCCGCTTCGGCGGCGGCCTGCAGCCGCGAGTCGATGGTCAGGACGATGTCCTTGCCCGGCTTGGGATCGGTGCGGTTGAGCACCCGCAGCACCCGGCCGCGGGCGTTGGTTTCCACCTCTTCGTAGCCCACCTCGCCATGCAGCTCGGGCTCGTAGAAGCGCTCCACGCCGGTCTTGCCGATGTGGTGGGTACCGCTGTAGTTCACCGGATCCAGGCGCTTGAGTTCCTGTTCGTTGATCCGTCCGACATAGCCCACCGAATGGGCGAAGTGCTCGCCCATGGGATAGTGCCGCACCAGCTGCGCCGTCACCTCGACGCCGGGCAGGCGGAACTGGTTGACGGCGATCTTGGCGATCTGCTCCTCGGTCAGCTCGAACAGCACCGGTACCGGCTCGAAGGGACGCCGGCCCTGCTTCATGCGCTTCTCGAACAGCTCCCGGTCTTCCTCGGTCAACCCCAGCACCTGCACCAGGGTGTCCAGGGTCTGGCGCCAGTCGTCGGCGCGCTCGCGGGTGATGGTCAGGCTGAAGCTGGGCCGGTTGTCGGCGATGATGATGCCGTTGCGGTCGTAGATCAGCCCGCGGGTGGGCGGGATCGGCTGGACGTGGACGCGGTTGTTTTCCGACAGGGTCGAATGGTAGTCGTGCTGGATGACCTGCAGGTAGTACATGCGCGCCACCAGTACGCAGGCGAGCACGAAAAACACCGCCGCACTGACCGTCACGCGGGCGCGGACGAGCTGGGCGTCTTTCTCGTGGTCCTTGAGGCGTATGGGTTGCGACATCGCAGGTATGGACTACTTGTGATACGGATGGCCGGCCAGCACGGTCCAGGCGCGATAGAGCTGCTCGCCGACGAGAATGCGCACCAGGGGATGCGGCAGCGTCAACGGCGACAGCGACCAGCGCTGCTCACTGCGCGCCTGCACCTCGGGTGCGAGGCCCTCGGGGCCGCCGACCATGAGGTTGACGGTGCGGGCTTCCAGGCGCCACTGCTGGAGTGTTTCAGCCAGTTGCTCGGTGCTCCAGGGCTTGCCGGTGACCTCCAGGGTCACCACGCGCTCGCCCGGCTGCACCTTGGCCAGCATGGCCTCACCCTCCTGGCGGATCAGCCGGGCGACGTCGGCGTTCTTGCCGCGGGTCTGCAGCGGGATCTCGACGAGTTCCAGCGGCAGCTCCGGCGGCAGGCGCTTGACGTACTCGTGCCAGCCCTCCTCGACCCAGCGCGGCATGCGCGAGCCGACGGCGATGAGACGCAGGCGCACGGGCGTTATTCGCCGTGGGCGGCGCGACTCTGCTCGGCACCGCGCCAGAGGCGCTCGAGGTCATAGAACTCGCGGGTGGTCGGCAGCATGACATGGACGACCACGTCGCCCAGGTCCAGCAGGGCCCATTCGCCGCCTTCCAGGCCTTCGCTGCCCAGCGGGCGTACGCCCTGCTGCTTGACCTTCTCCAGCACGTTGTCGGCCAGCGACTTGACGTGGCGGCTGGAAGTGCCGCTGGCGATGACCATGATGTCGGTCACGCTGGTCTTCTCGCGCACGTCCAGGGAAATGATGTCCTGGGCCTTCATGTCTTCCAGGGCGGCGATGGCCACCTGGACGAGTTGTTCGCTTTGCATGGTGTAGCTCTTACCTCGGTTCGGAGGACGCCGGATAAAGTCCGTGCGTCCGGATGTAGTCAAGCACGGCATCGGGCACCAGGAAGCGGATGGACTTCCCGGTGGCCAGGAGGCCGCGGATCTGGGTAGCGGACACCGCGAGCGGGTTCTGCCAGATGAAGGTGATCTGCCCGCCCGGCCCCTTGAGGGCCTGGGGATCGGGCTGACTGCGCGCCGCCAGGAAATCTCGCAGTTCCTGACAGGGCTCGCTGTCGGCATCGGGCCGTTGCAGGACCAGGATGTGACACAGCTCCAGCAACTCACGCCAGCGATGCCAGGTCGGCAAGCCGCAAAAGGCGTCCCAACCGAGCATGAGCAGGAGCTGCACCTCATCGCCGAGTTCGGCGCGCAGGCTTTCCAGGGTCTCTATGGTATAGGAGTGGCGCGTCCGGCGCAGTTCCCGGTCATCGACCACCAGCGGCGCGCTGTCCGCCACCGCCAGCCGGACCATCGCCAGTCGGTCCTCGGCCGCGACGCTGGGCGCCTCGCGGTGCGGCGGCCGGGCGCTGGGGATTAGCCGCAGTTCGTCCAGTGCCAGGGCCTCGGCCACCTCCAGCGCAGCGCGCAGGTGGCCGATGTGCACGGGATCAAAGGTACCGCCGAACAGACCGATGCGGGTGGGCAGGCTGCTCATCAGCTACGGACGTGACCGTCGCCGAAGACCACGTATTTCTCGCTGGTCAGCCCTTCCAGGCCTACCGGCCCACGGGCGTGCAGCTTGTCGGTGGAGATGCCGATCTCGGCGCCGAGGCCGTATTCGAAGCCGTCGGCGAAGCGGGTCGAGGCATTGACCATCACCGACGCCGAGTCGACCTCGGTGAGGAAGCGCCGGGCATCGCTGAAGTTCTCGGTGACGATGGCGTCGGTGTGCTGCGAGCCATAGGCATTGATGTGCTCGATGGCAGCCTCGAGGCCATCCACCACCCGGATGGACAGGATCGGCGCGTTGTACTCGGTGCGCCAATCCTCCTCGGTGGCGAGCAGGACGTCAGCACCGAGCAGCGCCCGGGTCCGTTCGCAACCGCGCAGTTCCACCTGCTTGTCGCGGTAGATGGCGGCCAGGGGCGGCAGCACCCGCTCGGCGATGGCGGCATGCACCAGCAACGTCTCCATGGTGTTGCAGGGTGCGTAGCGCTGGGTCTTGGCGTTGTCGGCGATGCGGATGGCCTTGTCGACGTCGGCGGCGCGGTCGATATAGACGTGGCAGATACCGTCCAGGTGCTTGATCACCGGGACGCGGGCATCGCGGCTGATGCGTTCGATCAGGCTCTTGCCACCGCGCGGCACGATGACGTCCACGTATTCCGGCATGGTGATCAGCGCACCGACAGCGGCCCGGTCGGTGGTCTCCACCACCTGGACCAGTTCGGCCGGCAGCTCGGCTTCGGCCAGGCCAGCCTGGATGCAGGCCGCGATGGCCTGGTTGGAATGGATGGCCTCGGAGCCGCCGCGCAGGATGGTGGCGTTGCCGGATTTCAGGCAGAGGCTGGCGGCATCGATGGTCACGTTGGGCCGCGACTCGTAGATGATGCCGATGACGCCCAGCGGTACGCGCATCTTGCCCAGCTGGATGCCCGAGGGCACGTATCTCATGTCGCGGATCTCGCCGATGGGATCGGGCAGCGTCGCGACCTGGCGCAGGCCCTCGATCATGTCGTCGATACGCTTGGGCGTCAGCGCCAGGCGATCGAGCATGGCCGGCTCCAGGCCATTGGCCCGGGCGGCATTCAGATCCTGCTCGTTGGCGGCGCTCAATTCGGCGCGGCGGGCGTCCAGGGCAGCGGCGGCGGCCAGCAGGGCACGGTTCTTCTGGGCGGTGCTGGCCCGGGCGGCAACCCGCGACGCGGCACGCGCTGCCTGGCCAAGACGGGTCATGTAGGCGGAGACGGACTCGGTCATGGTCGGCAGCCTGCGAAAGACGATGGGAAAGCTGTGCAGTATAGCGTCGCCACGCCCCGGGCGACCAGCGCCGAGGGCCCTGGGATATGGTATTGCGATTTCGATTCGGTTGACTCGCCACGGCCTGTCGGGAATCATCCGCGGCTAGATTTGCCGTTCAGCTTGCGTTCAGCTATTCCCAAGTAGCCGGAACCGTTCCAGCCCTGCGTCGACCGGGTGCTGCAGCGACGCCTAACAGCCTTCACGGAAAGAACCATGCCCAAGCACCTCACCCTGTCCCTCGGCTTGCTCGCCCTGCTGATCCATGCCGAAGCCACCTGGGCGGCCGCTGCCGATGCGCCGCCGACCGCCGCTGCCGTGCAGGCCCTGGAAGCCCAGCTGAAGAAGACGCCCCAAGACCCAGACGCCCTGGGCAAGTTGGGCACCGCCCGCCTGGCGCAGAAACGCTATGCCGATGCCGAGCGCCTGCTCACCCAGGCCGTCCAGAAAGGCGGCAAGACCTGGCAGCCGGCCCTGGACGAGGCTCGCTACCACCACCTGCTGGAGCGCGCCCATGCCGCCGAGGCCAAGCGCAACCTGGACGAGGCGCGCGACTTCAGCGTCGAGGCCATTCGCCTCAAGCCCGAGGCGGTCGAGGCGCAGCTGTTCCTCGCCGGTATCCAGAGCCAGAAGCGCCAGTGGGACCTGGCCGAGGCCACCTATCGCCAGGTGCTGATGCGCGAACCGGCCAACGTCGACGCCTACTACGGCCGCATCGCCGCGCTCAACGAGCTGGGTCGCACCGAAGAAGCCATGCAACTGACCAAGAACCTGCAGCCGAGCGCCCAGACCCAGGTCAAGGGCCTGGATCGCCTGCGCGCCGGCCAGGCCATGCAGGAAGCCGAGGCCGCCGAGGCCCGCGGCGATCTGCAGGGCGCCTCGCGCCTGCTGGAGCAGGCGCGCAAGGAATCGCCGGACGACCCCTGGCTGCGCCTCGCCCAGGCCCGCCTGGAAGTTCGCCAGGGCCGTCCGCGCGCTGCGCGCGACCTGGTGGACAGCCTGGTCAAGGATGGTGCCCAGCGCCCCGAGGTACTCTACGCCAGCGCCCTGCTGTCCAACGAGCTGGGTGAATACCAGCGGGCCATGCAGACCCTGATGCGCATCCCCCAGGCGCAGCGTTCGCCCGACATGAACGCCCTGGCCGCGCGCATCACCTTCAACGAACAGCTGGCCGAAACCGTGGCCCTGGCCAGGCAGGGTCGGCGCGAAGAGGCCCGCAGCCTGATGCAGCGTCTGGAAGCCCGCGCCGGTCGCAACCCCGACCTGATCGGCGACCTGGCCGAGGCCTTCGCCAGCGCTGGCGATCCCGAACACGGCCTGGAACTGCTCAAGCCGCTGATCAGCGGCGATACCCGTCCGGCTCCGGCCATGCAGCTGCACTACGCCAGCATCCAGCTGCAGATGAATCAGGACCAGACCGTGGGCAACGTGCTGCGCGATCTCCAGGGCGTGGTCCTCGACAGCGGCGAGAAGCAGCAGTACGACGACCTGCTCGCCCGCTACCGCATCCGCCAGGCCGACCGCCTCACCGATCAGGGCAAGCTGGCCGCCGCCTACGACACCCTGGCCCCGGCACTCAAGGCACGGCCCGACGACAAGGCCGCCCAGGCGGCCCTGGCGCGCATGTACCTGGCCAGCGGCGACACCCAGAAAGCCCGCCAGCTCTATCGTGACGTCCTGAGCGACAACCCCAAGGACGCCGAGCTCTATCTGGGCGCCGCCGAGATCGCCGCCAAGTCGCAGGACAGCGTCACCGCGCGCCAGTACCTGGACCGGGCGGTCAAGCTCGGCCAGAGCGATCCGCAGGTGCTGCGCCGCGCCGCCCTGCTCTATCGCGACATCGGCATGGCCGGCACCGCGACCGGCCTGCTGGAGCAGGTGGTCCAGGTGGAGCGCAAGGATCGTGAGTCCGCCGCCCGTGCCGCCGGCGCCAGCGACAACCCCTTTGCCGCCCTGCCCGGCCAGACACGCAGCGATGACGCCCTGACCGCCGTCCCGGCCGCCGTTGGTGGCAATACGGGTAGCGCCGACTACGCCTGGAGCGATCCGCTGCAGGCCCAGAAGGCCGCCGACAACCCCTTCAGCGATCTGTCCGTGGTGCCCACCAGCAGCCTGTCGAGCAGCCTGGCCACCGAGCAGATCCTCGGCCAGCTGCAGCGCGAGCGCAGCATCCGCATCACCCAGGGCCTGAACGTGCGCAGCTACGACCCCAGTGGCAGCTCGCGCCAGACCACCGTCAGCGCGCCCCTGGAAATTTCCTTCCCGGCCGGCGACCAGCGCCTGGCCGTGCGCGTCACCCCGACCCGCATCAACGACAGCAGCAGCGACGGCAGCCAGAAGGAAAACGGCGTGGCGGCGTCCATCGCCGTGGAAGACGCCGGTCGCGGCCTGAAGGGCGACATCGGCGTCTCGCCGGTGGGCCTGAGATACAGCACCGTGGTTGGCGGCGCGACCCTGGAACGCCCGCTGAGCAGCCTCAGCGAGAACCTGCTCTACGCCCTGAGCGTATCGCGTCGCTCGGTGACGGATTCGCTGGCCTCCTACGGCGGCATCCGCGATCCGCGCACCGGCCAGGAATGGGGTGGCGTCACCGCCAATGGCGGCCTGGCCCGCCTGCGTTATGACGACGGCCGCTATGGCTCCTACATCTACGGCGCGGCCCATCGCCTGACCGGCCACGACGTCAAGGACAACGACCGCTTCGAGATCGGCACCGGGGTCTACTACTACCTGCGTAACGGTCCGGACAGCCTGTTCACCGTGGGCCTGTCGGCCACGGCGATCGGCTACGACAACAACCAGAACCACCTGACCTACGGCCACGGCGGCTACTTCAGCCCGCAGCGCTACTTCGCCATCGGCGTACCCCTGGTGTGGGCGCAGCGCGGCGATCTCTGGGCCTACCAGGTGCAGGGCATGCTGGGCGTGCAGACCATTCGCCAGGACGCCGCCGATCGCTACCCCGACGATGCGGCCCTGCAGGCCGCGGCGGAAGCCGCGGGCGAAGGCCAGTACGGCAGCAAGAGCAAGACCGGTGTGGCCTACAGCCTTTCGGCCAATGGCGAGTACCGCCTCAGCGGGCAGTTCGCCCTGGGCGGACGCCTGGGCATGGACAACGCCCAGGACGAGCGCGACGTCAACGGCAACCTCTACCTGCGCTACTTCTTCGAAGAGCAGGAGGGTCGACCGCAACTCTCGCGGCCGCAGCCCTACCGGTCGCGCAACGAAGAGTAAGGACGGAGGCCCGCGCAAGCGGGCCTTTTTCTTGGCGTCAGCAAACAACCTCGCACGCCGGTTCAGCCGTGAGCCGCGCTCGTCCAGCGCAGCCGTCCGGCCGCCTTTGCCAGCCGTATCGCCGACTGGACCCGACTGCTCAGCGCCGCCGGCGTGCCGGTGCTCGATCTCACTCCGGTACTCGCGCCGCTGAGCAGCCTTCCTGCGCACCGATACCCACTGGAACGAGACCGGCGCCGAGGCCGCGGCCAGCGCCCTGGGGGCGCGTATCCAGGCGCTGCCCTTCCAGGCCACCCCGGCGCGGGCCTTCGCTCGTACGCCCCTGGCGCCGGCGCCGCGACTCGGTGATCTGGTCCGCCTGGCCGGCCTGGACTGGCTGCCGCCACGGCTGCAACCTGCACCCGAGGTGCTGCGCCTGACCCGGGTCGACAGCCGCGCCACGGCCGATGCCAGTGATGATCTGTTCGGTGATGGCGACCTGCCCAACGTCGCGCTGATCGGCACCTCCTTCTCGCGCAATTCCAACTTCCTGCCCTTCCTCGAACAGGCCCTGGGTGCCAGCGTCGGGCGCTTCGCCAAGGACGGCGGGCACTTCGCCGGCGCGGCGCGCGACTACTTCCCCAGCCCGCGTTTCGACAAACCCCGCCACAGTTATTGGTCTGGGAAATTCCCGAGCGCGATTTACAATCCCCCGGCCCCGAGGCGCTACGTCTCGATCCGCGTCCTTGAGGCAACCAAAGGCAATTCCTGCCGGTCTGAGGACGCGACCCCCGGACCCCAGGAAGCCTTTCGATGACGGAACTGCTCGCCGGCCTGACCCAGTGGATCAACCAGCATCATCAATGGTTGGGCACGGCCATCTTCATCATCTCCTTTCTCGAATGCCTGGCCCTGGCCGGCCTGGTGGTGCCCGGCACGGTGGTGCTCTTCGCCGTGGCCATCGCCGCCGGTAACGGTGCGCTGGGGCTGTTCGACACCCTGCTGCTGGGCTTTCTCGGCGGTATCCTCGGCGATGCGGTGTCCTATTTCATCGGCCGTCGCTTCCACCAGGGCATCCGCGCCCTGCCCGGCCTGCGCACCCATCCGGAGTGGATCGGCTCGGCCGAAGGCTTCATCCACAGGTACGGCGTGGCCAGCCTGCTGGTCGGCCGCTTCATCGGGCCGCTGCGCCCGCTGCTGCCCCTGATCGCCGGCATGCTCGACATGCCGCTGGTGAAGTTCGTCAGCGTCAGCCTGGTGGCCGCTGCCGGCTGGTCCATCGCCTACCTCGGCCCGGGCTGGGTGACCGGCGCCGCCTTCCGCCTGCCCCTGCCGGAAGGCTTCTGGCAGCAGGCCGGCGTCATCCTCGGCGGCGTCGCGGTACTGGTGGCGGTCATCGCCCATGGCGCCTGGCGCGAGCGCGCCGGCACCACCCTGCTCAGCGGCGCCCTCTGCCTGGCCGGCCTGTTGGCGCTGCTGTTCGGCTGGCACCAGTTGCGCGCCTTCGACGAAGGCCTGATGGCGCTGGTCCAGGAGCACCGCGAGAGCTGGCTCAACGGGGTCGCCGTGGTCATCACCCGGCTGGGCGACTTCCGTACCCAGCTGATCGCCGCCGCACTGCTGATCCTGGTGCTCGCCGCCTTCCGCCAGTGGCGCCCGCTGCTGTTCGCCCTGGGCACCACCCTGGGCACCGCGCTGGCCAACGGTCAGTTGAAGAACCTGCTGGCGCGCGCCCGACCGGACGTGCTCGCCGAGCCCCTGACCACCTACAGCCTGCCCAGCGGCCACAGCTCGGCTTCCTTCGCCTTCTTCCTCACCCTGGGCATCCTCGTCGGCCGTCGCTACGGACCGCGCGGGCGCCTGGCCTGGCTGGTGATCGCCGCCCTGCCGGCGGTGCTCATCGCCCTGAGCCGCGTCTACCTGGGCGTGCACTGGCCCACCGACATCCTCGCCGGCGCCCTGCTCGCCGGTGGTTTCTGCGGCCTGAGCCTGGCATTGCTGCAGAAGACCGGCGGCAATCGCCTGGAGCCCGTGCCCACCCGTTTCTGGCTGGTGCTGCTGCCGCTGGTCCTGCTGCTCTTCGTGTTCGCTGCCGGCTGGGCGCTGCCGGACGCCATCGAGCGCTACGCTCCGAGAGCCTGAACACGCCCGGGCCGCTAAAAAAATGCGGACCGCTGCTGCAGTTGCGCTGCGCCCGTGGTCAGAACGCCAGGAACGAGGGCCGTATCAGGGGAGTGGGAGAGATGGCAACGCAGCTTGCCGACTGGAACGAGGTGGACTTTCTCGCCGGAGGCGGCGAGATGGGCGCACGACTGCGCACCTACGACTGGTCCGAATCGCCCCTGGGACCGCCGTCCCTGTGGCCGCAATCCCTCAGGTCCGCGCTGAGCATCTGCCTCAACTCGAGCTTTCCCACGGCCATCTACTGGGGCCCCGACCTCCTGCTGCTGTACAACGATGCCTGGGCGCCCGTCCCCGCCGAGCGCCACCCCTGGGCGCTCGGTCGTCCGGCGCGAGAGGTCTGGCAGGATATCTGGCCAGTGGTCGGGCCGCAGTTCGCCCAGGTGATGACCACAGGCCAAGGCTTTTCCGTCTTCGACCAGATGTTGCCGATGGCGCGCCAAGGTGTGGTCAGCGAGACCTACTGGAACTATAGCTTCACCGCGATCCGTGGCGAAGGGGGCGAGATCGCCGGCATCTTCAACCAGGGTCACGAGACCACCCAACGAATCCTCGAAGAGCGTCGCCGTGCCGCCGATGCCGCCCGCCAGCGCCGCATGTTCGAGCAGGCACCCGGCTTCGTCGCCATCGTCCGCGGTCCGGAACATGTCTTCGACTTCGTCAACGTCGCCTATCGCCGGCTGTTCGGCGAACGTACCTTCGAAGGGCATGCGGTCCGCCAGGTCTTTCCCGAACTGCAGGACCAGGGTTACTTCGAGTGGCTCGATCAGGTCTACCGTAGCGGTCGACGCTTCGTCGCCGAGCGCACCCCGCTGCGGCTGGAGCGCGCAGGCGAACCGGCGCGGACCCTCTACCTGGATTTCATCTACGAGCCCCTGACCGACGAGGCCGGCCAGGTGATCGGTATCTTCTGCCAGGGGCAGGACGTCACCGAGGCCCACCTGGCCAAGGCCGCGCTGGAGGCCAGCGAGCGGCGGTTCCGCACCGCCCTGGAGATCGAGACGGTGGGCGCCCTCTGCTTCGATCCCGCCGGCCGCCTGATCGATGCCAACGACGCCTTCCTGCGCATGAGCGGTCACGACCACGATGACCTTCACGCCGGCCGCATCGCCTGGCCGCCCCCCTACCTGCGCCGCGATGGTGACCAGCTGCCACCCGCGGAGCGTAGTTACCAGCGACGCGACGGCACCACCGGCTGGGCGCTGGTCGCGGCCAAGCGCCTGCCCGATGGCAGTGCTTTCGAATTCATCGTCGACATCAGTGATCGCAAGCACGCCGAGGCGGAACTGCGCGAAGAGACCCGCACCCTGGAAGCGCTCAAGCGCATCGATACGGAACTGGCCGCGCAACTCGATCTCGCCCACCTGGTGCAGACGGTGACCGACGCGGGCGTCGAACTCACCGGGGCGGGTGTCGGCGCCTATTTCAACCACCAGGCCGATGAGAACAACAGCGGCCTGCAACGTCTCACCCTGTCGGGTGCCGGACGCGCGTCTTTCGAACGTCTCGATCAGTCCCATGCCAGGGCACTGTTCGCACCTACGGTGCGTGACGAGGGCGTGGTGCGCTGCGACGACCTCGCCAGCGACTCCTACCGTGCAGCATCGGCACCCCCGCCCGGCTTGCCGCCCGTGCGCAGCTACCTCGCGGTCGCCGTGGTGGCACGCAACGGCAACGTGCTCGGCGGACTGTTCTTCGGCCATCCCGAACCGGCGTGCTTCACGCCGCGCCATGAACGCCTGATGGCGGCGCTCGCCGCCCGCGCGGCCATCGCCATCGAGCAGGCGCAACTGTTCCAGGCGGTGCGCACCGCCAACGAGACCCTCGAACAGCGGGTCGCCGAGCGCACCGCCGAGTTGACCCAGGCGCAGCAGGCATTGCATCAGGCGCAGAAGATGGAGGCCATCGGCCAACTGACCGGCGGCATCGCCCATGACTTCAACAACCTGCTGGCGGGCATCATCGGCAGCCTGGAGTTGATCGAACGCCGCCTGCAGCAGCAGCAGCGCACCGACCAGCTCGACCGCCTGCTCGGCGGAGCCCAGGCCTATGCCGAGCGCGCCGCCTCCCTGACCCAGCGGCTGCTGGCATTCTCCCGGCGGCAGACCCTGGAAGCCAAGTCCACCGACGTCAACGAGCTGGTGCTGGCCATGGAGGAGCTGATCCGCCGTAGCGTCGGCCCGGCCATCGACGTCCAGGCCCGTCTGGCGCCCGAGTTGTGGCCGTCGGTGATCGATGCGGTGCAGTTGGAAAGCGCCCTGCTCAACCTGGCGATCAACTCCCGCGATGCCATGCCCCAGGGCGGCCAACTGCTGCTGTCCACGGCCAATCTCCCGCAGACCGCTCCGGACCGTCCGGAGCGCCTGCCCATAGGCGACTATGTGCGGGTACAGGTGAGCGACACCGGCACAGGCATTGCGCCGGATATCCGCGAGCGGATCTTCGATCCCTTCTTCACCACCAAGCCGCCAGGGCAAGGGACGGGGCTGGGGTTGTCGATGGTGCATGGCTTCGTGCACCAATCCGGTGGCCAGATCCAGGTCGACACCACACCCGGCGTCGGCACCTCCATCTCGCTCTATCTGCCGCGGGCGCCGGACGACGACGCCCGCGACGCCTGAGCGGCGCCTGCCGGCGCCGCTGGATGGTCGCTACAGGCCGGTGCCGTGGGGCGTGGAGCCGCCCTTCATCTGCGACTGCAGGTAGTTCTGCAGACCGATCTTGTCGATCAGGCCGAGTTGCTGTTCCAGCCAGTAGGCGTGGTCTTCCTCGGTGTCTTCCAGCTGGACGACCAGGATCTCGCGGGTCACGAAGTCCTTGTGCTGATTGCACAGCGCCACGCCCTGGGCCAGGGCCTCGCGCACCTCGTACTCCAGGGCCAGGTCCGCGCGCAGCATGTCGGGCACGGTCTGGCCGACGGTGATGGCGTTGGGCCGCATGTCCGGGGTGCCCTCGAGGAAGAGGATACGGCGCAGCAGGGCATCGGCGTGCTGCGTTTCCTCCTCCATCTCGTGGCCGATCCGTTCGTACAGCCGCATCAGGCCCCAGTCCTCGTACATCCGCGAGTGGATGAAGTACTGGTCACGCGCTGCCAGCTCGCCGCGCAGCAGCTGGTTGAGGTAGTTGATGACGTCCGGATGGCCTTGCATGAAAAGAGTCCTGTGCTGTTCAGTCGCCAGTTTAGCGCGCCAGTCCCACACAGGCGCCGTTCATCGCCCGACCACTGGGGCCGTTCGTCTCATCGCAGCGCTAATCGTTCTGCTTAACGCTCAGCTTAACCAAGGTGGTGGCGGCTCCTCGCGCCCGCTCGGTTCGTCCTGCTCGCGGCGCGCAGCCTGACGGCGTTCCTCGTCACGCCGGGCGGCCTCGATCTCGCGCATCACCGCGCGGACGTCGGCCTGGCCTTCGCGCTCGGCGAATTCACCGGTCAGCTGCGAATGAACGAACAACTCGCCCTTCTCGTAGAGCGCCCACATCTCCGGCGCATAACGGGTCTGGCGCAACTCCGGGGCGAAGCGGCCGAAGTACTGCGCCATGTTCTCCACGTCCCGGGCCAGCAGGCGAAAGGCGTGGTTGTTGCCGGCCGCATCCACCGCCTGGGGCAGGTCGATGATCACCGGACCGTCCTCGGCCAGCAGCACGTTGAATTCGGAAAGGTCGCCGTGGACCAGGCCGGCGCAGAGCATACGCACGATCTGGCCGATCATGAGGTCATGGTAGCGACGGGCCTCCTCGGCGCTCAGGGTCACGTCGTTGAGCCGCGGCGCGGCTTCGCCATTGCCGTCGGTGACCAGGTCCATCAGCAGCACGCCGTCGAGGAAATCGTGGGGCTTGGGCACCCGGACCCCGGCATCGGCCAGCCGATAGAGCGCCGTCACCTCGGCGTTCTGCCAATTGTCCTCGCGCTCGCGGCGACCGAACTTGGTGCCCTTGGCCATGGCGCGGTTTTCCCGACTGCCACGGACCTTGCGTCCCTCCTGGTATTGCGCGGCCTGGCGGAAGCTGCGCTTGTCGGCTTCCTTGTAGACCTTGGCACACCGTACCTGACTACCGCAGCGCACCACGTAGACCGCTGCCTCCTTGCCACTCATCAGGGGCCGTACCACCTCGTCGACCAAGCCGTCCTCGATCAGCGGCTCGATGCGTTTGGGAGTTTTCATCGCCGGTTCCAGCTCCTTCTTGTCGGTCGTCACAACGGGACGGGCGAGGCAAGTTTCAAGCCAGCCGCCGAGAAAGGGAAGTCGGCATCGCCTCTGAGCGTGCGACTCATCGAAGCGGACAAGATTCCTCCTGCAAGACCGACTGCGCGTTCACCCACCGAAGAAGGCCAGGAAACGACGCCAGTCGGCCTGGGCCTCGGTCAGCTCCACCGGGGCGAAGCGCACCTCGTGGTGGGCCGGACACTGCGCCAGGCGCCCGAGGTCCAACGGATGGACGAAACCCAGCAACGGATAACCGCCCATGGTCTGCCGATCGGCCATGAGCACGATGGGCTGGCCGTCGGGTGGCACCTGGATGGCGCCGGTCACCACTCCCAGTGACCATTGCCGGCGCGGTGGCACCAGGGGCGTGGCACCGCCCAGGCGGATGCCCATGCGGTCGGATTGTGGGCTGAGCCGCCAGGGTTGTGCGCAGAACGCCTCCTGCTGCGCCATGCCGAAGGCCTCGGCATCGCCGCCGAAGATCACCCGCAGCGTCGGGCTCTGCCGGTAGTCCGGCACGAAGCGCCAGGCCGGCCCGCAGCGGCGCTCGTGCAGGCCGCGCACCTTGGCGCACGCCAGAACCTGTCCAGCCACCAAGGGCCCGCCCCGACCATCCGCGCCGCCCAGACCCTCACGCCTGTTGCTCGCTACGCTGCCCAGGGTCGGTGACGCCTGGAAGCCGCCGCCCGCGGCGGCCAGGTAGGCCCGTTGGCCGGCTTGGGCGAAGCCCAGGCGCAGGCGCGCGCCAGCGTGGACCGGAAAGCACGACCAGGGCGGCAGGGATTCGCCGTCCAGCCGGGCGTCCAGGGGCGCGCCGGTGAGGGCCAGCCAGGTGTCCGCCTGGATCTCGAACTCCGCACCGCCCAGGGCGATCTCCAGCAGCGGCGCGGTGACGGGATTGCCCACCAGCCGGTTGGCCCAGCGCGCGGCCTGGCCGTCCATGGGCCCCGCGGGTGACACGCCCAGGTGCTGCCAGCCCTGGCGCCCCAGGTCCTGCAGCAGGGTCAGGGGACCGGGCTTGATGACCTGCATGCCGCTCATGGACGGCCTCCCTGGGCACGAAAGGTCGCTTCATCGACCGGCACGAAACGCACCCGGTCACCGGGAGCCAGCAGACAGGGCGGCTCGGCCTGGGCATCGAAGACGGTCCACAGGCAGCGGCCGATGAGATTCCAGCCGCCCGGCGAGGCCTGGGGATAGACGGCGGTCTGGCGCTCGGCGATGGCCAGACTGCCGGCGGGCACGGCGGTACGCGGCGTGCTCCGCCGGGGCAGCGCCAGGCGTTCATCCAGCTCCCCGAGAAAGGCGAAGCCCGGCATGAAGCCGATAGCACCCACCTGATAATCACGACCACAGTGCAGGGCGATGACCTCGGCCTGGCTCAGGCCACAGCGCTCGGCCACCTCGGCCAGATCGGGCCCGGCATAGAGCGTAGGCACCTGGTGCAGACGCCCACTCACGGCGGCGTTCACCGCGCCTGGCCAGTCAGCCAGTAACGGCTGTAACCCGGCTTGCAATCCGGCCAGGCTCAGGCGCAGCGGGTCGTAGTGCACCAGCAGGCTGGTCCAGCCCGCCACCAGATCGGTCACCGCCGCACCGAAAAGGGTGCGGATACCCTCACCGAGGCGAGCGATGCGCAACGGCAGCTCGGCATCCGGGCGCTCCGCGAGCTCGATCAGCAGGGCCGCCACGCCGAAGGGCTTGAGGACGATCATAGGGCGTCCAGCGCCGCGCGCAGGCGCCGCAGGACCGCCAGGGACTCGGCGTTGTCGCCGTGCACGCAGAGGCTGTCGGCCTGCAGGCGCATGGGCTGGCCATCGAAGCCGGGGAAGTCGTCGCCACGGGCGATGGCGATGGCCTGGGCGAGGATACGTTCGGGATCGTGGTGGACGGCACCGACCTGGCCACGCGGCGCCAGGGAGCCGTCGGCCAGGTAGGCGCGGTCGGCGAAGGCCTCCAGCAACAGCGGCACACCGGCAGCCTCGGCCAGGCGCTGCTCGCGGATGTTGTCGGCCTTGGCCAGCACCATCAGCGGCAGGCCTTCGCGGTAACGGGCGCAGGCACGCAGTGCGGCGGCGAGCAGGGCATCGTCCTTGACCAGGGCGTTGTAGAGGGCGCCATGGGGTTTGACGTATTCGACGCGCACGCCAGCGGCGCGGCAGAAGGCGTCCAGCGCGCCGATCTGGTAGAGGATCATGGCCTCCACCTCGTCTGGCGTGCAGGCCATGGGACGGCGACCGAAACCCACCAGATCGGGATAGGCCGGATGGGCGCCGATCTGCACGCCGTTGGCTACCGCCAGGGTCACGGCGCGCTGCATGGTCAGGGGATCGGCCGCATGGAAACCGCAAGCCAGGTTGGCCTGGTCGACCAGGGGAATGGCATGGGCATCGTCGCCCAGGGTCCAGGTACCGTAACTTTCACCGGAATCGCAATTGAGCAGCAGGCGGGCGGGCATGACAGGGTCCTCGAAGGCAGTGGTCTGAGTGTCGGAAAGAACGACCACCGCTGTCCAACGAAAAACGCCTGCCCGCGCCGATAGCCGCTATCGCTCCCAGGCCGGCTTGACCACCTCCAGCCCATGGTTGCCTCGATAGGGCGCCCGCTCCGGCGAGCGCCAGCCGTCGAGCAACTCGGGGGAGAGACGATAGACCTCCACCCCGAGCGGCCGGCAGACCGACAGCGGGTCCTGTTTCTCCGGTCCCCAGAGCGCCACCGACAGATCGCCGCCCGGACAGGTGGAGAGCGCGCAGAGCACGTCGATCTCGGCGAAGAATTCCAGGTAGTCGCCTACCTGGGCCGGACAGGCCTTCATGAAGTACATGCCGTCCTCGTTCAGCCCGGTGACCTGGAAGATGTTCAGCACATCGTGCACATCGAACTCGGTCAACCCATGAGGCAGCACCGCACGGGTCAGGTTGGAATGGCAGTGGTGGTGGAAGTCTTCGCCGGTCAGCAGCTTGTTGACGTAGGGATCGCAGCGCGTGCCCAGCAGATCGTGGATGCGCCCGCCGTGCTCGTCGGTGCCATAGCTGGCCAGGGTGTCGTCGGTGATGGTCAACAGCGGCCGCAGGAACGGCAGGTTGGACCACAGCCGGTCGTGGGTGGAGACATGCGCGCCTTGCAGCTGCCGGGTGCGCGCCGCCCAGAGGCGCTCGCGGGGATCCTGGGCATTCCAGACATTGAAATCGCCCACCTGGGGCCCGTGGGGCGCGGTGACGCGGAACACGTGGTCGGCCGGGACCTGCCAGGCGCGCCCGGTACGGATCGGCACCTCGAACGCCTCGACCAGGGTACGGCCCTCCGGCTGGTGGCGGATGCGGTCGTAGAAGGCCTTGTCGACCTCGAAGGCGGTACCGGGCGACGGCTGGTAGGCGGCGGGGTAGTGCTTGAACATGGCAAAGCTCCAACTGGGGTAACGAATCCTTTCGGCATGCAAGGAGAGGACCGCTCGCGTCAGCTGCCCTACAATGGGCGCTTTGCGGCCGCTGCGAATCGTCCATGACCACCCTGCTCGCCGACTGGCGCCACCCCGTCCTGCACCGCCGCGTCTGGGCGCTGGCCGCGCCGATGATCCTGTCCAACCTCAGCGTGCCGCTGGTCACCCTGGTCGACAGCGCCATCGCCGGCCATCTGCCGGAAGCCCGCCAGCTCGCCGCGGTGGCCATGGGTGGCGCCTTCTACACGGCACTGCTGGGTATCCTCGGCTTCCTGCGCATGGGCACCACCGGCTTCGCCGCCCAGGCCAGTGGCCGGCGCGATGGCGCCGGCCTGCGCCAGATCCTCTTGCAGGCCGGCCTGCTGGGCCTGGGCCTGTCGCTGCTCCTGCTGCTGATCGCCAGCCTGGCGCTCGATCCCCTGCTCGCCTGGCTCGGCCTGGATCCCGCCTTCGCCGAACTGGCCGCGCGCTTCCTGCACCTGCGTCTGCTCGGCCTGCCGGCAGCCCTGCTCAGCTACGCCGTGATCGGCTGGCTGCTCGGCACCCAGGATGCACGCACGCCGCTGGTGCTGCTGCTTACCACCAACGCCCTGAATCTGCTGCTGGTGACCGTCTTCGTGCTCGGTCTCGGCGCCGGGGTGCAGGGCATCGCCCTGGCCTCGGTCCTGGCGGAATGGAGCGGCGTGCTGCTCGGCCTCTGGCTAGTGCTCCGCCGCCTACGGCTGTGGCCGGGACGGATCGACCGCCCGGCCTTGCGTCGGCTGGCCAGCTGGCGCCCGCTGCTGGCGGTCAATCGCGACATCTTCATCCGCTCCCTGGCGCTGCAGGCGGTGTTCCTGCTGTTCGCCACCCAGGGCGCCCAGTTGGGCGAGACCACCGTCGCCGCCAATGCCCTGCTGCTCAACGGCCTGCTGGTCACCGCCTTCGCCCTGGACGGCCTCGCCCATGCGGTGGAGGCCCTGGCCGGCCACGCCCTGGGCGCCCGCGAAGGGGCCATCCTACGCCGGGTACTGGTGATCGCCGGTGGCTGGTCGCTGCTGGCCAGCCTGGTGTTCGCCGTTGCCTTCGCCCTGGGCGGCGATCTCTTCGTCGCCCTGCAGAGCGACATCGCCGCGGTGCGCCAGGAAGCCCACCAATATCTGCCCTATCTGGCCCTGCTGCCGCTGGTCGCCATGGTCAGCTACCTGCTGGACGGCCTCTTCATCGGTGCCACTCGCGCCCGGGAGATGCGCAACTCGATGCTGCTGGCGTTGCTGCTGGCACTGCCGCTCGGCTGGCTGCTGCGTGGACTCGGCAACCATGGCCTGTGGCTGGCCTTCCTCACCTTCATGGCCCTGCGTGGCCTGATCTCGGCGATCCTGGCCTGGCGCCTGGCGCGGCGCGAAGGCTGGTTGACCGATGCCCCCGGCAACTGAGCCGGCGGAACCGACCGGGTGACACGCCGCTCAAAGCCGGGAATCCCCTGCCGAGAGCCCTGCCATGAGCCAAGACACCCGAGACCAGGAGCCCCTGGATACCCCGGTCGAGCCGGACGATGTCCCCGAGCACCAGAAGCCGGAGAACCTGGAAAAGCTCAAGGATTATGGCCGGGACCAGATCCCGCCGGGCGTCGCCTGACGCCAACCCTGAACCCCTCGACAAAAGCCGCCGACGAGGGTGGCAAAGCCTTGGCGGAGCTTCTAGCATCGGCCGGGATAAGTCGGCCCCTGGGCCTTCGTGAAGGGAATCGAAGTCACCATGCCCGTCAGGTCCAGCCTGTCGCCCCTCCTTGCGCTCGTCACAGTCACTCTGCTGATGCTCGTCGCGCCCTGCGTGCGGGCCGTCGACGGCTACGCGGGCATCGCCTTCGGCACCGATCAGAAGACCTTCCTCGCCAAGCGCCTGTGCAACTTCCAGCCACGCAAGAGCGACGTGAATGGCGTCGACTACCTCGGCTGCGACGACCTTGCCTTCGCGGGCGAGAAGGTCGAGGCCGGCGCCTTCTTCATCAATGGCAAGTTCCTGCGCTTCTCCATCGTCACGCCCCTGGCCCAATCCTTCCTGATCGCCGAGGGCCTCACCCAGAAGTACGGCAAGCCCTCGTCCCAGTCATCCGCCGAGGCCTTCGAGCAGCTGTCCCACGATGACGATGCCCAGGCCTACCTGGCCTTCGATCACGACACCGTCTTCTACAAATTCAGCGCCCGTGCCGCCCGCAAGAAACAGGTCCTGCTGATCTATACCTCGCCCCGCTACGAGCAGTTGCTCAAGGAGAAACAACTGCTGTTGCTCAAGCAGTCCCTCTAAACATTCGGTAACAGCTCGTCGGACAATGGGGCTCTTAGCCATCAAAGTGTCGTCCGGTTCACGTCCAGCAGGAAACAAGCCATGAACAATGGCAGATAGCCACGGTCAGAACGCGGGCAAGGAGCCCCATCCTGTCACCGGCTACTTACGGACGTCGTTCCTCCGGGAGTCCTACCATGATCGAACCTGTCGCGATGCGCGCCCCTGGCGCCGCAGCGATCACGCTTTCGTTTGCACCAGCGCTTGGCTCCAGCGGCACAGGTTCTCTTTTGAAAAGGATCATTCAATGAACACTCGCAATCTCTGGGTCGACTATGCCAAGGCCATTGGCATCATCCTGGTGGTCTATGGCCACGTCGTCCGTGGTCTGCTCAACGCCGGCATCCTGCAGGACGCCGAATTCCACGGTCTGGTGGACAGCGTCATCTACAGCTTCCACATGCCGCTGTTCTTCTTCCTGTCCGGACTCTTCTTCTACAACTCCTTCGTCAAGCGCGGTACCGGCGGTCTGCTGGTGAACAAGATCGACACCATCGTCTATCCGTTCCTGGTCTGGTCGCTGCTGCAGGGCTCGGTCGAGGCGCTGATGTCGCGCTATACCAACGGCGGCGTGAGCTTCAGCGAGGTGTTGACGGTCTGGGAGCCACGCCAGCAATTCTGGTTCCTCTATGCGCTGTTCCTGGTGTTCTGCCTGGCCATGCTCGCCTACCGCTGGGCCAAGCCCATGGCCTTCTTCGCCGTGTTCGCCTTCGGCGCCCTGGTCTATCTGTTCCAGAACGCCGGTCCGGAAGACTTCTTCTTCACCTTCACCGCGCAGAACTTCGTCTTCTTCGCCTTCGGCGTCTGGTTCAACAACTTCAAGCAGGCCATCGAGGAGCAGGCCGGCCGGGTGATGCTGGGCTCGGGGCTGCTGTTCGTCGTGCTGGAATACTGGTTCCACGGCCTGCTGGGTCTGGTCTACACCGACCGCGGCCTGGCCACCCTGGTACTGGCGCTCAATGGCATCATCTTCGTCAGCGCCACCTGCATGGTACTGGCGCAGCGTCCGCTGCAGTGGCTGCTGACCCTGGGCACCCTGTCCATGCCCATCTACGTCATGCACGTGCTGACCGGCAGTGGCGCCCGCATCATCCTGAGCAAGGGCTTGCACATCAATGACGGCCTGCTGCATATCTTGGCCGGCTGCGCCTTCGGCATCCTGGTGCCGGTGGCCGTCGCCAAATTCCTGGAAGCACGCAACATCAACGGACTGTTCGAGGCGCCGGCGTGGATCTCCGCCCGGCGGTGGCTTCGGCCCAAAGCTGAAACGCCCCGCCCCGCCGTCTGAGTGAGTGCACTGGCCAGGGGCGCCTTGCGCCCTTGGCCGGAGCGGCAGAGTTTTCGGATCACCGCGCAAGACACAACAAAAAACCCGCTACCTGTCACCAGCTAGCGGGTTTTTTGTTGGCTGAAGCCCTGGGGCCTCAGCCGCTGACGCGGATCACTGGCTGGCCAGCACCTGGCCGTTCTTCACTTCCAGTTGCTTGCCCGGCTCGTGGTCCATGCGGACCTGGCCGATCTTGCCGTCCAGCAGATACTTCACGTCATAGCCAACCACCTTGTCGCTGCTGTCGGTGACCGTGTTGCAGCGGGTCTGGGTGGTGGTATAGGTGTCGCGATTCTGCATGTATTCCTGACCCTTGTTGCCGGCGTAACCACCGCCGACCGCACCGGCGATGGTCGCCAGGGTCTTGCCGCTGCCGTTGCCGACCTGGTTGCCCAGCAGGCCACCCACTACCGCACCTACGGCGGTACCGGCGATCTGGTGCTGGTCCTGGACCGGGCGACGGTGGGTCACCGTCACGTCCTTGCAGACCTCGCGGGGCGTCTTGACCGTTTCCTTCACCGGCTGGACGGCGACGACCTCGGCGTACTGAGGCCCGCGGTCGACGAAACTGTAGGCCACGGCGCCACCCGCAGTGGCGACGACGACACCCAGAACCGTACCTACGAGCATCGACTTGTTCACTACAACCTCCTGACTACTGTCATAGCGGGCATAAGGCCCTTTACCATGCCTAGGACATCAGGGACGTTCGTCGAGTTCCTTGGTCTGCGGCGGGATCAGGTCTTCGCTCTTCAGATCCAGCCAGATCAGCACCACGTTGGCGATGTAGATCGACGAGTAGGTACCGGCCAGTACGCCGATGAACAGCGCCAGGGAGAAGCCGAACAGGTTGTCGCCACCGAAGACCAGCAGCGCCACCACGGCGAGCAGGGTCGAGATCGAGGTCGCCAGGGTCCGCAGCAGGGTCTGGGTGGTCGAGACGTTGATGTTCTCGATCAGACTGGCCTTGCGCAGGACCCGGAAGTTCTCCCGGACCCGGTCGAACACCACGATGGTGTCGTTGAGCGAGTAGCCGATGATGGCCAGGACCGCCGCCAGCACCGTCAGGTCGAAGGTGATCTGGAAGAACGACAGCAGGCCCAGGGTCACCACCACGTCGTGGATCAGCGAAATGATGGCGCCCACGGCGAACTTCCACTGGAAGCGGAAGGCCACATAGACCAGGACGCTGCCCAGGGCCAGCAGCATGCCCAGACCACCCTGGTCACGCAGTTCCTCGCCTACCTGCGGACCGACGAACTCGGTACGGGTCAGGGAGAAGCCATCGGTGCTCGCCTGCTTCAGCGCGGTGGTCACCTTCTGGCCCAGCTGGGGATCGTCGCCGGGCATCCGCACCAGCACGTCGGTGGTGGCGCCGAAGCTCTGCACCACGGCCTCTTCGAAGCCGGCACCCTGCAGTTCCTGGCGGATCTTGCCGAGATCGGCGGGCTGCTCGTAGCGCAGCTCGATCAGGGTACCGCCGGTGAAGTCCAGGCCGAAGTTAAGCCCCTTGTAGAACCAGCTGAACAATGCCAGGACGGTCAGGAGGGCGGTGATGGCGAACGCGATGTTGCGTACGCCCATGAAGTTGATGGTCTTTTTCATCGCCGCGTCCTCAAATCCACAGCTTCTTGACGTTCCGGCCGCCATAAATCAGGTTGACCATGGCACGGGTCACGAAGATGGCGGTGAACAGGGAGGTGAAGATACCCAGCGACATGGTCACGGCGAAGCCCTTGACCGGCCCGGTGCCCATGGCGAACAGGATGGCGCCCACCAGCAGGGTCGTCAGGTTGGAGTCCAGGATCGCCGTGAAGGCACGGCTGAAGCCTTCATGGATGGCGCGCTGGATCGGCATGCCGTTGGCGATCTCTTCGCGGATCCGCGAGAAGATCAGCACGTTGGCGTCCACCGCCTGGCCCATGGTCAGGACGATACCGGCGATACCCGGCAGGGTCAGGGTGGCATGCAGGATGGACATCAAGGCCATCAGCAGCACCATGTTGAAGCCCAGGGCGATGGTCGCCAGCAGCCCGAAGAAGCGGTAGATGGCGATCAGGAACAGCGAGACGAAGAGCATGCCCCACAGGGAGGCATCGATACCCTTCTCGATGTTGTCGGCGCCCAGGCTCGGGCCGAGGGTACGCTCTTCGGCGAAGTACATCGGCGCAGCCAGGCCACCGGCGCGCAGCAGCAACGCCAGTTCCGAGGCTTCGCCCGAACCGTTCAGGCCGGTGATGCGGAAGCTGTTGCCCAGGGCCGACTGGATGGTCGCCAGGCTGATGATGCGCCGCTCTTCCTCGAAGCCGGGCACCGCCACTTCCTTCTGCACGCCGTCCACGGTCTGGGTGGTATAGCGGGTGACCGGACGCTGCTCGATGAACACCACGGCCATGCTGCGGCCGACGTTGCTGCGGGTAGCGCGATTGATCAGATCGCCACCGTGGCCATCCAGGCGGATGTTGACCTGGGGCCGACCGTTCTCGTCGAAACTCGCCGAGGCGTCGGTGACCTGGTCACCGGTGATGATGACGTTACGCTCCAGCGGCACCGCCGGACGACCCGGCTCGCGGAACTCGAAGCTCTCGGTGGACGCGCGTGGGGTATCGGCGGTGGCAGCCAGGCGGAATTCCAGGTTGGCGGTCTTGCCGAGGATGCGCTTGGCTTCGGCGGTGTCCTGCACACCCGGCAGCTCGACCACGATGCGGTCGGCGCCCTGGCGCTGCACCAGCGGCTCGGCCACGCCCAGCTCGTTGACCCGGTTGCGCACCGTGGTCAGGTTCTGGGTGACGGCGTAGTTGCGGATCTCGCGCAGCTTGGCCTCGGTCAGCTGCAGACGCAGCACCTGCAGGTCGCCACGGGTGTCGGTGGTCAGGTCGAAATCGGTGTAGTTCTTGCGGATCAGGCTCTGCGCCTGCTGCAGGTCGGCGGCGTCGGTGAAGCCGAGCTGCAGGGCACCGTTCTGGTCGGGCATGCTGCGATAGCGCACCTTCTCCCGGCGCAGCAGGGTCTTGACCTCGTTGTCATAGACCCTCAACCGTGCATCCACGGCCTTGTCCATGTCCACGGCCAGCAGGAAGTGCACCCCGCCGGAAAGGTCCAGGCCGAGCTTCATCGGGCTGGCGCCCAGCTTGCGCAGCCATTGCGGCGTGGTGGGCGCGAGGTTAAGCGCCACCACGAAGTCGTCGCCGAGGGTACGGCGGACCACTTCCTGGGCCGGCAACTGGTCGTCGGCACGGGCCAGGCGGATCAATAGCCGGCTGCCGCTCTCGTTGACGTCGCTGGACTTCACGGCGAGCTGCGCCTGAGCCAGCGCCGCGTTGACCCGCTGTACATCGGCAGGGGTCACCGTGCGTTCGGTGCTGGAAGCGCTGATCTGCAGGGCCGGATCGTCGGGGTACAGATTGGGAACCGAATAGATGACGCCCACGACCAGTACGGCCAGGATCAGCAGGTACTTCCAGAGGGGATATTTGTTGAGCATGACACCGCCCGAGATAAAGGCGGGGCGCCTTGCGCGCCCCGGTGTTAGCTAGAGTGAGGAAGGCTCAGAGGGCCTTCAGGGTGCCCTTCGGCAGGGTCGCGGCGATGGCGCCCTTCTGGAATTTCAGTTCGACGTTGTCGGACACTTCCAGCACCACGAAATCGTCGGTGACCTTGTTGATGCGGCCGGCGATGCCACCGGTGGTCACCACTTCGTCGCCCTTCTGCAGGCCGCCGAGCAGGTTCTTGTGGTCCTTGGTGCGCTTGGCCTGGGGACGCCAGATCAGGAAATAGAAGATCACCACGAAGCCGATGAGGAAGATGAACTGAATGTATTCACCCCCCGGTGCGGCGTTGGCGGCCGGCGCGGCAGCTTCCTGGGCCTGGGCCGTGGAAATCAGAAAACTCATTGCACTACTCCTTGCAGAGTTGGATGACGGAAAGAGAAGACATGCCGGCGGTCGCTCGCGACCACCTCGACGAGCCTGGTTCCCCGGTTCACGACCGCGGCGGACGGCGGGCTAGCGCCGTCTCGCTGCATCGATCGGACAGGGGCTTTCAGCTGCCGAGCGGCGGTGTAGGCAGGCCGCGCCGAGCATAGAAGGCGTCCACAAAGTCGGCCAATTTACCCTCTTGGATAGCCTGGCGCAAACCGGCCATCACGCGCTGGTAATACCGCAGGTTGTGGATCGTATTCAGCATACTGCCCAGCATTTCCCCGCATTTATCCAGATGGTGCAGATAGGCCCGGGAGAAATGTTTGCAGGTGTAACAGTCGCAGCTCGGATCCAGCGCCGTCTCGTCGTGGCGATGCACGGCGTTGCGGATCTTCAGCACGCCGGTATCGATGAACAGATGGCCGTTGCGCGCATTGCGGGTGGGCATCACGCAGTCGAACATGTCGACGCCACGGCGTACCCCTTCCACCAAGTCTTCCGGCTTGCCGACACCCATCAGATAGCGTGGCTTGTCCGCCGGCAGGTGCGGCGGCAGGAAGTCCAGTACGCGGATCATCTCTTCCTTGGGCTCGCCCACCGACAGGCCGCCGATGGCGTAGCCGTCGAAGCCGATCTGCTCCAGACCGTCCAAGGAGCGCAGCCGCAACTCTTCGTGCATGCCGCCCTGGACGATGCCGAACAGCGCCGAGGGGTTGTCGCCATGAGCTTCGCGGGAACGCTTGGCCCAGCGCAGCGACAGCTCCATGGAACGGCGCGCGGTGTCGAAATCCGCCGGATAAGGGGTGCACTCGTCGAAGATCATCACGATGTCCGAGCCCAGGGCGCGTTGCACGGCCATGGATTCCTCGGGCCCCATGAAGACCTTGGCGCCATCCACCGGCGAAGCGAAGTAGACGCCCTCTTCCTTGATCTTGCGCAGCGCGCCCAGGCTGAACACCTGGAAGCCGCCGGAATCGGTGAGGATCGGTCCCTGCCATTGCATGAAGTCATGCAGGTCGCCATGGCGCTGGATCACCTCGGTCCCCGGGCGCAGCCAGAGGTGGAAGGTGTTGCCGAGGATGATCTGGGCGCCGATGTCGGCGACGCTGTCCGGCAGCATGCCCTTGACCGTGCCGTAGGTACCGACCGGCATGAAGGCCGGGGTCTCGACCACGCCGCGCGGGAAGGTCAGGCGGCCGCGACGGGCCTTGCCCTCGGTGGCCAGCAATTCGAAATTCATGAAACTCATATCAGCTCTCCGGGCCCTGGGCCCCGGGATTGCGGGTGATGAACATGGCGTCGCCATAACTGAAGAAGCGATAGCCCTCGGCCACGGCGGTCGCATAGGCGGCCATGGTCTCGCGGTAACCGGCGAAGGCCGACACCAGCATCAGCAGGGTCGATTCGGGCAGGTGGAAATTGGTCACCAGCGCATCGACCACATGGAAGGGTCGACCGGGATAGAGAAAGATGTCCGTCTCGCCGGCGAAGGCCTTGAGCTCGCCGTCGCGGGCCGCGCTTTCCAGCGAGCGCACGCTGGTGGTGCCGACGGCGATCACCCGGCCGCCGCGTGCCCGGCAGGCGGCCACGGCATCGACCACGGCCTGCTCCACCTGCAACCACTCGCGGTGCATGTGATGGTCTTCGATCCGCTCCACTCGCACCGGCTGGAAGGTACCGGCGCCGACGTGCAGGGTAACGAAGGCGGTCTCCACACCCTTGGCCCGGATGGCGTCCAGCAACGGCTCGTCGAAGTGCAGCCCGGCGGTGGGCGCCGCCACGGCACCGGCGTTGCGTGCATAGACGGTCTGGTAGCGCTCGCGATCCTCGGCCTCGTCGGGCCGGTCGATATAGGGCGGCAGCGGCATGTGGCCGACCCGCTCCAGCAGCGGCAGCACCGGCTCGGCGAACTTCAATTCGAACAGCGCCTCGTGGCGCGCCACCATCTCGGCCTCGGCACCGCCGTCGATGAGGATGCGGCTGCCCGGCTTGGGCGACTTGCTGGAACGCACGTGGGCCAGCACCCGCTCTTCGTCCAGCACCCGCTCCACCAGGATCTCCAGCTTGCCGCCACTGGCCTTCTGGCCGAACAGCCGCGCCGGAATCACCCGGGTGTCGTTGAACACCATCAGGTCGCCCGGCTGCAGATAACCCAACAGATCGGCGAAGTGGCGATGACTCAACTCACCGCTGGGGCCGTCGAGCACCAGCAATCGACTGCCGCGGCGCTCGGCCAGCGGATGACGGGCGATGAGGGATTCGGGAAGCTCGAAATGGAAGTCGGCGACGTGCATGGCAGGTAGATCTCGAAAGGCCGCACAGCTTACCGGAAGCGGCCTTTTTCACCAACGCACTTTGGATTGACCGGGCCTCCCCGCGTCCCTATACTCCGCCGCCATTGCCCCGGTGGCGGAACCGGTAGACGCGGCGGATTCAAAATCCGTTTCCGAAAGGAGTGGGAGTTCGAGTCTCCCCCGGGGCACCAAGCATCACCCTCCATGATCGTCGTGGAGGTCAAGGAACCGCCCTTCGAGGCGGTTTTTTTGTGCCTGGCGGTCCTCGGCAGCCCTGGCACCCACAGCCTCAATCCACGACAAATAACTTAGCGCCGGTAACGGTCGAGGACCGGTGCGCCTCGGCATTGTCGGCTACCTGGTAGCTCATGCCGGCAGTCAGGGTAAAGGCGCGACCATCATCCAGCTCGGTGTCCAGCCGACCCGCCAAGCAAAGTAGAACATGTCCCTTGCTGCACCAGTGATCCGCAAGGTAACCCGCGCTGTACTCGACCATACGAACCCTTGCCGTACCGAAGTGGCAGGTCCGCCATAGGGCTGAGCCGGTTGCTCCAGGATGGACCGTAGGTTCGACTTTCGACCAGTCGGTGGTTCCGAATGGAATGTCGTTGAGTTGCATGGTGACCTCGACCGGGAGCGAAAGAGGCATGATACCCAGGCGGTACTAAGGCCAAGAGATACAGATCGAACGGATTCCAGGTACTGGCAGTGGCTGGGTAGCGTCCACTCGTTTTAGTCCGTACCGGCACCAGGCAGCGCCCTCTGCCCCAATCTGCACTCGATGTAGTTGCTCGATCCTGAAAACGGACCCACCCAATGTCGGGTGTACCTTCGATCCTCGGGGAGAAGGAAGCCTGTTAAACCACACTAGCCTCGCCCTGCTGCTAGTCGGCTGTCATAGCGATCGTCAGTCCACTCGGCTGCGAACCTAGCCTTTTGAGCGGCAAGGACTGCCTACACTGGCAGCCGGCCGGTAACCAGGTGCAGGATAGGTATCAGGAATGGGAAGGCTACCGGTAGGCTTGGGATTCACCATGGCTTGCCGAGACCGGGATATGCGCCGATCCGCCCTTCTACCGCTGTTGCTGCTGCTCGGCCTCTCCGGCTGTGCGGTGCGCCAGCCAGTCTCACCACCGCCCGCCACGGCGGCCGAATTCGGCCGCTCGTCCAGCTGGCTGCTGCAGGCGCGGCTGCACAGTGCGCTCTATGGCTGCGAATTGCTGGTGCTGAACGGCAACAACGCCCGGCTGGCCGGTGAGCAGGAGCGCTTGCCCGGATTCCGGCGGCAGCTGGGCGATTGCCAGGGCGCGGCGGCGACAGCGGCTCGGGAGGCAACGCATCGGTTACCCAGTGGACAGGATCGTCTGCTGCGCAATGCGCAGAAGACCTATCTGGCGACCTGGCAGGCCTATCTGGCCAGTCTAAACATCGAGCATCCCGCCGACCTGCAGCGCAAGGAGTCATACCTCAGGGCACGGGCTGCGCTATTAGAGGCGGCGGCCAAGGAGAGCGAGCATCCCGCCAGGACCCGAGAGCCTACCGAAAAGCAGCTGACAATCGGCAGCTGAATCCTGCGGGCAAAGCGTGCAATAGTAAGGTTTCGCTACGGACGTGAGACATTGCGCATGGAAACGCTTGCCCCCTGCTCCCAGGTTGCGGTCAATGACCTGGAAACCGCTCAGTCTCCCGCCCGCTTTTCCCCGGACTTCATCGATCGCCTGCTCTCGCGCTGCGAGACGCGCATGGGCGAGATGGAGGACTTTCCCGACATGAGCCCCGACCTGCGCCTGATCCACATGCAGAATGTCGATCTGCTGGTGCGCACGGTGACGGGTGAGTGCCGCCACCGAGACCAGATCCGCCGGGTCCAGCGGATCCTGGCCTTCTGCGCGGAGCATGCCAACTGGCTGCAGCCCACGTCAGGGGCCCAGGGTGCCGCCTAGCGCGCGACATCGACTTGGAGCTCGCCCTACACGAAGGTGAAGAAGGGTGCTCCAGGGACGCGTGCCGTGTATGCCCATTGATCGGCGCCTTCCGCGCCCTGCACGCGCCCGTCTGACGGCCGCGTGCAGGGTGGTCGCGCGCGCCTAGCCGGCCCTGCGCAGCAAGAACAGCCCGGCCAGGGCGCAGAGCAGCGCCGGCGCCAGCACGGCTACCAGCGGCGAGAAGCCGAACACCAGGCTGGAGGGGCCCAGCAGGTCCTGGAAGATGCGCAGGGCGAAACCGATGATCACCCCGGTGAAGATGCGCTGCCCCAGGGTCACCGAACGCAGCGGGCCGAAGATGAAGGAGATGGCCATCAGCACCAGGGCGGCGGTCACCAGCGGCTGGAAGACCTTCGACCAGAAGGCCAGCCAGTAGCTCTTGTTGCTCAAGCCCTGATCGGCCAGGTAGTGGATGTACCACCACAGCCCGGAGATCGACAGCGCATCCGGCTCCATGATCACGGTATCGAGCACCTGCGGGGTCAGCTCGACGTTCCAGATCACCGTGGGCTCCTGGCGGACGCTGGTCTGGCGGTCACCGAAGTCGGTGATGCTGACGTTCTCCAGCTCCCAGTGATCGCCGTGATAGACGCCGCGCTGGGCGAAGCTGGATTGCAGCAGGTGGCGCTTGTCGTCGAATTCGTAGCGCGTCACGCCCAGCAGCAGGCCGTTGGGCTGCACGGCGTTGATGTGGATGTATTCGTGTCCCTGGCGGTGCCACAGACCGTGACGAGAGCTCTGCGCCTTGCCGGCCCCCTGGGCCAGGGCGCGACCGCTCTGGGCCAGGTTTTCCGACCAGGGCGCCACGTACTCGCCGATGAGGATGCCGGCGATGAGCAGCACGAACATCGGCTTCATCACCGCCCAGACGATGCGACCGAGGGAAACGCCGGCGGCCCGCATCACGATCAGCTCGCTGCTGCTGGCCAGGGTGCCCAGGCCGATCAGGCAGCCGATCAATGCGGCCATCGGCAGCATCTCGTAGGCCCGGCGCGGCGTGGTGAGCAGGACGAACTTGAGCGCCTCGACGACGCCATAGTTGTCATCGAAGTCGCCGAGCTGGTCGATGAAGGCGAACAGCAGGGCCAGGCCGACGATCACCCCCAGCACCGCGAGGATGCTGACGAAGACGGTCCGCCCTATGTAGCCGTCGAGCTTGTTCATGCCGGCACCCCCGCCTTGTTACCACGCAACCGCGCCTTGAGCGGTTCCCAGAAGGACAGCAGCAGGCCGAGCACCAGGAAGAGCAGGTGCACGCCCCAGAGGCCGATGGCCGGCGGCAGGCGCCCCTTGTCCAGGGCGCCACGGGCAGCGATCAGCAGCGACAGGTAGGCCATGTACAGCAGGATCGCCGGCAGCAGCTTGAGGAAACGACCCTGGCGCGGATTGACCTTGGCCAGGGGCACGGCGATGAGGGTGACGATGAACACCAGGATCGGCAGGGACAGTCGCCATTGCAGCTCGCCGCGGTATTGCAGGTCGTTGCTGCGCATGAGTTCGCCGGTGGTGACGGCATCCCGCTCGCTGATGTCCTCGCTCACCGCGGGCTTGGGCAGCAGCACCCCATAGGTGTCGTACTGCACCGCCCGGTAGTCGGCCTGCCCGGGGACGCCGTCGTAGCGGAAGCCGTTCTGCAGGATCAGGTAGCGACTGCCGTCGGGGTGGATTTCCTGACGCCCGGTGTCGGCCACCAGCACGCCCACGCCACGGTCCTTGCCATTGGCGGTGGAGGTGTTGCGCTCGGAGATGAACACGCCGCCCAACTGGCTGCGATCGGCCGACAGGCGCTCGGTGTAGGTGACCCGGGAGTTGTCCCGCAGCGACTGGAAGCGCCCGGGCTCCAGGGTATCGAATTCGGTCATGGCATCCTGCTGGTTGAGGATGGCGGTGACCTTCTGCACGCCCAGGGGCGCCAGCGACAGGCTCAGCCACGCCACCACCAGGGCGACCACCGCGGTCGGCGCCATGCTGTAGGCCAGCAGCCGCCGCGGACTCAGGCCGGTGGCGGTGAGCACGGTCATCTCGCTGTCCAGGTACAGGCGCCCATAGGCCAGCAGGAAGCCGAGGAACAGCCCCAGCGGCAGGATCAGCTGGAGGAACCCGGGAATGCGGTAGCCCATGATGAGCAGCAGCACGCCGGGGTCCAGCAGCCCCTGGGCCGCCTGGGCCAGGTACTTGATGAAACGGCCGCTCATGATGATCACCAGCAGCACGGCACTGACCGCACCGAGGGTGGTGAGAACTTCTCGAGACAGATAGCGGAAGACGATCAAACAGGATTCTCCAGGGTTGTCAGGCTCTGGCGCGAACGCTCACACTAGCTCGGCTACACGGCTTGCGTCGCAAGGCCCACCCGTTGAAGGCCGATCGCCGGGAAAAGGCCCTGGCGAAAGCCCCGCATTATATCCTGCGAACTCATGTGTTTGTCTTGGGGAGCTTCTCCTAATGGAATTCGTCGTCAAAAACGCTCGTCCGGAAACCCTGAAAACCGCCACCCTGGTCGTGGCCGTCGGTGAAGGCGGTGCGCTCGACGCAGCGGCCAGCGCCGTCGATGTCGCGACGTCCGGCGCCCTGAGCGCGGCAGTCAAGCGTGGCGATATCGCCGGCAAGGCGGGTCAGACCCTGCTGCTCACCAATCTGCCCGGCATCAAGGCCGAGCGCGTCCTGCTGGTCGGCAGCGGTGCCGCCGAAGGGCTGTCCGATCGTCAGTACCGCAAGCTGGCCAGCGGCGCCCTGGGCGTGCTCAAGAGCCTCGGCGGCGGTGACGCCGCCCTCGCCCTGGGCGATGTGCCGGTGAAGAACCGCGACGGTTACGGTCGTCTGCGCCTGCTGGCCGAGACCCTGGCCGATGGCGACTACGTGTTCGACCGCTTCAAGAGCAAGAAGGCCGATCCACGGCCGTTGCAGAAGCTCACCCTGGTCACCACCAAGGCCTCCCAGGCGGACGCCGAGCGTGCCCTGGCCCACGCCCTGGCGATCACCCACGGCACCGCCTATGCCAAGGACTTCGGCAACCTGCCGCCGAACGTCTGCAACCCGGTCTACGTCGCCGACCAGGCCAAGGCCCTGGGCAAGCAGTTCAAGGACGCCGGTCTCTCCGTGGAGGTGCTCGACGAGAAGAAGATGCGCGAACTGGGCATGGGCTCCTTCCTCGCCGTGGCCCAGGGCAGCGCCCAGCCGCCGCGCCTGGTGGTGCTGCAGTACAAGGGCGCGGGCAAGAATGCCCAGCCCTACACCCTGGTGGGCAAGGGCATCACCTTCGACACCGGCGGCATCAGCATCAAGCCCGCCGCCGGCATGGATGAGATGAAGTACGACATGTGCGGCGCCGCCAGCGTCCTGGGCACCTTCCGCGCCCTGGTCGAGCTCAAGCCGGCGATCAACGTGGTCGGCCTGCTGGCCCTGGCCGAGAACATGCCCAGCGGCACCGCCACCCGTCCGGGTGACATCGTCACCAGCATGAGCGGCCAGACCATCGAGATCCTCAACACCGACGCCGAAGGCCGCCTGGTGCTGTGCGACACCCTCACCTACGCCGAGCGCTTCCAGCCCAAGGCGGTGATCGACATCGCCACCCTCACCGGCGCCTGCATCACCGCACTGGGTTCGCTGGTCTCCGGCCTGATGGGCAACGACGAGGCCCTGATCGCCCAGGTGAAGAGCGCCGGCGACCAGGCCGACGACCGTGTCTGGCAACTGCCACTGCACGACGAGTACCAGGAGCAGCTGGACAGCCCCTTCGCCGACATGGCCAACATCGGCGGGCCCAAGGCCGGCACCATCACCGCGGGTTGCTTCCTGTCGCGCTATGCCAAGGCCTATCCCTGGGTACACCTGGACGTGGCCGGTACCGCCTGGATCAGCGGCGGCAAGGACAAGGCCGCCACCGGTCGTCCGGTACCGCTGCTGGTGCAGTACCTGCTCGACCGTAGCAGCGAAGCCTAAGCTCCTGCCCAAGGCCGCGACGCCCTTAGAACCTGTTCACGATCTCGCGAGCTAGAGACAAACAAGGCGCAACGACCATCGGGAGTAACAGCCAACGGCTGGCCCGAAGGGTGAGCGCTAGCGAATCAAATGCCTGAGGAAGCGGAGTTTACGAGTGGTAAATGAGCATTCCGAAGGCATTTTCAACGCCGTTTGGCCGACGCGCAGCAGATCGTGAACAGGTTCTTACGTCGCGGCCTTGCCGCTTCCCTCCCCTGCCCGTGATAGCCCATGACCCGTGTCGATTTCTACGTCCTGCCTTCCACCGATCCCGCGGCGCGGCTGGCCTTCGCCTGTCGCCTGGTGGACAAGGCCTGGAAACAGGGCATACCGGTCTATGTGCATTGCGCAGACGCCGAGCAGCGCCAGCGCCTGGACGAGCAACTGTGGGCCTTCCGCCCGGACAGCTTCGTTCCCCACGATCTGGCGGAGAACGCCAGCGACAGCCCCGTGGTGCTGGGCGTGACCACGCCCGCCGAGCAGAAAGGCGAGCTGCTGGTCAACCTCAGCCTGGCCCCACCGCCCTGCCACGCGGGTTTCGCCCGGATCGCCGAGGTGGTCGTCGAGGCCCCCGACGTGCGCCAGGCGATGCGCGAAGGTTTTCGCTTCTACCGCAAGCTTGGCTATGCTCTACAGGACCATCAGCTGTCACGTGTCTGATTTCATGACCAGCACCAAGCCCCCCGCGCACGTCCTGCAAGACCTCGAAGCCATCCGCCAGGTGCTCGATAAAAGCCGCAACGCGGTCACCCCGAGCAGCGCCGATGGCATTCCCATCCTTTCCGACGTCATCGCCCCCAGCGCCGAACGCCTCAAGGCCATCCCGCCCCTGCTCGACCAGATCGTGCCGGACGCCATCGAAGACGTGAGCCCCCAGGAACCGCGGGACGACCTGGCCCGCGTCCGGCTGCGCCAGGAGGCACCGGCCATTCTCAAGGAACTGCTGGACGAAGAGCTGCCGCGCCTGGAGGCCGAACTTCAGCGCCGACTGGCGCAGCGCCTGGACGATCTGCTGCAGCGTCCCTGACCCGGGGCGCCAAGGCGCCCTGCCGTCGACGGGCGGGAGTCGCTATACTCGGAGGCTTTCCTCTTCCAGCGACAAAAGCCCCCTCCATGGACAAGACCTACCAGCCGCACGCCATCGAAACCTCCTGGTACCAGACCTGGGGACGCCAGGGCTACTTCGCGCCCCAGGGGTCGGGCGAGCCCTACACCATCATGATCCCGCCGCCGAACGTGACCGGCAGCCTGCACATGGGCCATGGCTTCAACAACGCCATCATGGATGCCCTGATCCGCTTCCGTCGCATGCAGGGTCGCAACACCCTCTGGCAGCCGGGCACCGACCATGCCGGCATCGCCACCCAGATGCTGGTGGAGCGCCGCATCGGTGCCGAGGGCCTGTCGCGCCATGACCTGGGCCGGGAGAAATTCCTGGAGAAGGTCTGGGAATGGAAGAACGAATCCGGCGGCAACATCAGCCGGCAGATTCGTCGCCTGGGCTCCTCGGTGGACTGGTCGCGCGAGCGCTTCACCATGGACGACGGCCTCTCCGAGGCGGTCAAGGAAGCCTTCGTGCGCCTGCACGAGGATGGCCTGATCTATCGCGGCAAGCGCCTGGTCAACTGGGACACCAAGCTGCACACCGCCATTTCCGACCTGGAAGTGGAAAGCCATGACGAGAAGGGCCACCTCTGGCACCTGCGCTATCCGCTGGCGGACGGCGCCCGTACCGCCGAGGGCATGGACCATCTGGTGGTCGCCACCACCCGTCCCGAGACCCTGCTGGGCGACGCCGCCGTGGCCGTGCACCCGGAAGACCCGCGCTACAAGGACCTGATCGGCCAGTATGTCGAGCTGCCCCTGGTGGGGCGGCGCATCCCCATCGTCGGCGACGACTACTGCGACCCCGAATTCGGCACCGGCTGCGTCAAGATCACCCCGGCCCACGACTTCAACGACTATGAAGTCGGCAAGCGACACAACCTGCCGCTGATCAACGTCTTCGACGCCGATGCGGCCATCCTGCCCGGCGCCCAAGTGTTCAACCTGGACGGCAGCGTCAACGGCATGTTCGACGCCACCCTCCCCGCCACCTACGCTGGTCTGGACCGCTTCGAGGCGCGCAAGCGCATCGTCGCCGACCTGGAGGCCGCCGGCCGCCTGGAAAAGATCGACGACCACGCCCTCAAGGTGCCCAAGGGCGACCGCTCCGGCACCGTGATCGAGCCCTGGCTGACCGACCAGTGGTACGTCTCCACCAAGCCCCTGGCCGAGAAGGCCATCGCCGTGGTCGAGAGCGGCGAGGTGCAATTCGTGCCCAAGCAGTACGAGAACATGTACTTCAGCTGGATGCGCGACATCCAGGACTGGTGCATCAGCCGCCAGCTCTGGTGGGGCCACCGCATTCCCGCCTGGTACGACCAGGCCGGCAACGTCTATGTCGGTCGTGACGAGGCCGAGGTACGCGCCAAGCACGACCTGGGTGACATCGCCCTGCGCCAGGACGACGACGTGCTGGACACCTGGTTCAGCTCCGGCCTGTGGACCTTCTCCACCCTCGGCTGGCCCGAGCAGACCGAGGACCTGAAGACCTTCCACCCCACCGACGTGCTGGTCACCGGCTTCGACATCATCTTCTTCTGGGTCGCCCGGATGATCATGCTGTCCACCCACCTGACCGGGCAGATCCCGTTCAAGACCGTCTACGTCCACGGCCTGGTGCGTGACGGCCAGGGCCAGAAGATGTCCAAGTCCAAGGGCAACGTGCTCGATCCGCTGGATATCGTCGACGGCATAGACCTGGATACCCTGCTGCAGAAGCGCACCAGCGGCCTGATGCAGCCCAAGCTGGCCGAGAAGATCGCCAAGCAGACCCGCGCCGAATTTCCGGACGGTATCGCCAGCTACGGCACCGACGCCCTGAGATTCACCTTCTGCTCCCTGGCCACCACCGGCCGCGACATCAAGTTCGACATGGGTCGCGTCGAGGGCTATCGCAACTTCTGCAACAAGCTGTGGAACGCGGCGAACTTCGTCATGGAGAACGTCGAGGGCCAGGACACCGGGGTCAACGACGAACCCGTGGAGCTGTCCTCGGTGGATCGCTGGATCATCTCCCAGCTGCAGCGCACCGAGGCCGAGGTGACTCGTCAGCTCGACGCCTTCCGCTTCGACCTGGCCACCCAGGCGCTCTACGAATTCGTCTGGGACGAGTACTGCGCCTGGTACCTGGAACTGGTCAAGCCGGTGCTGTGGGACGAGAACGCTTCCCTGGAGCGTCAGCGCGGCACCCGCCGCACCCTGGCGCGGGTACTGGAAGTGGTGCTGCGCCTGGCGCATCCCTTCATGCCCTTCATCACCGAGGAAATCTGGCAGCGCCTCAAGGCACCGGCCGGCGTCCAGGGCGAGACCCTGATGCTGCAACCCTGGCCGGTGGTCAACGAGGCGCGCATCGACGCCGCCGCCGAAGGCGATATCGAGTGGGTCAAGGCACTGATGCTGGGCGTGCGGCAGATCCGCGGCGAGATGAAGATCTCCATGGCCAAGCGCATCGACATCATCGTCGCCAACGCCAGTGCCGAAGACCAGCGCCGCCTGGCCGACTTCGAGCCGCTGCTGAACAAGCTGGCCAAGCTGGAATCGGTCCGCGTACTGGCCGCCGGCGAGGAAGCGCCGATGTCCGCCACCACCCTGGTCGGCGAGATGGAAGTGCTGGTGCCCATGGCCGGCCTGATCGACAAGGACGCGGAGCTTACGCGCCTGGACAAGGAGATCGGCCGCCTGGAAGGCGAGGTCAAGCGCGTCGGCGGCAAGCTGGGCAACGAAGGCTTCGTTGCCAAGGCCCCGGCCGAGGTACTGGAGAAGGAGCGCGCCAAGCTGGCCGAAGCCGAACAGGCCCTGGCCAAGCTGGTGGACCAGCGGCAGCGCATCGCCACCCTCTGATGCCCCTGAAGCCCACCCTCGCGGTGGGCTTTTTATTACCCAGGACGACTCTCATGGACGTGAGCAAGACCAAGACCAGCTTCTACCGTCGCCTCTATGTGGCCTGGCTGGTAGCCAGCGGCAACGCTACCAGCGTGCCCGCGCTGATGGCTGCCACCGGCATGCCGCGGCGTACCGCCCAGGATACCCTGCTGGCCCTGGCCGATCTGGATATCGACTGCCAGTTCGTGCAGGGCGAAGGTGCCCGCAACAATGCCGGTGGCTACGAGATTCGCGATTGGGGCGCGGTGGACCCACGTTGGGTGGAGCGGGAGTTGGAGCGGATCAAGGCCGTGCTCGGCTATCCCTGAACCCCGCCCACGACCGGACCGTTAGAAATCCAGCACCTGCATCACGTCATAGGCCGGCGTCTCGTAGGGATGCGCAGCTTTGAGCGCCGCCACGGCTTGGCGGGCGACCTGTTCGTCGGCCAGCACCAGCTCCACGCGCCATTCCGCTACCCGTTCGAGACTGCCCTGCTCGCCCAGGTGCGGCTGGCTGCCCGCCAACGGGCGGAATTGGCCGAGGCCCTGGACCTGCCAGCAGCAGCTGTCGTAAAGACCGATGCGGCCACCGCCTGCGGCGAAGATCGCCTGCTTGACGGTTTCCAGGTGGGCGTCGGGGACGTAGAAGCAGAGTTTGAGCATGGGTGGGACTCTCCAGCTGGATGGCCCTCACCCCGGCCCTCTCCCTGAGGGAGAGGGGGGCAAGAGCACTACGGGGGATGCATGGCGGCCCGCTGCCGGTTTGGTGAAGGCTGGCGTATGATCCAGCCCTTCTCGCCCGAAGGCTAAGAAGAGCTGGAACGTTGCCGCCCCCTTAGTCCACCCAGACCCGCGCATTGCGGAACAGGCGCATCCAGCCGCCGTCCTCGCCCTGCCAGTCGGCCGGGATCCAGGAGTTCTGCACGGCGCGGAAGCAACGCTCGGGGTGCGGCATCATCAGCAGCACGCGACCGTCCTGGCTGGACAGACCGGTGATACCCAGCGGCGAGCCGTTGGGGTTGGCCGGATAGGTCTCGGTGACCTTGCTGTGGCCGTCGACGTAGCGCAGCGCCACGGTGCCGGAGACATCGGCGGCGATCAGCGCTTCCTGGTTCGAGTACTCGGCGAAGCCTTCGCCGTGGGCGATGGCGATGGGCAGCCGCGATCCGGCCATGCCGGCCAGGAACAGCGAAGGCGAATCCTGCACCTGGACCATGGCCACCCGCGCCTCGAACTGCTCGGAGCGGTTGCGCACGAAACGCGGCCAGAATTCGCTGCCGGGCACCAGCTCGCGCAGGTTGGCGACCATCTGGCAGCCGTTGCACACACCCAGGGTGAAGGTGTCGGTGCGCTCGAAGAACTGCTGGAAGCCATCGCGGGCACGGGCGTTGAACAGGATGGACTTGGCCCAGCCACCGCCAGCGCCGAGGACGTCGCCATAGGAGAAGCCGCCACAGGCCACCACGCCCTTGAAGTCCGCCAGGTCGATGCGGCCGGAGAGGATGTCGCTCATGTGCACGTCGATGGCGGCGAAGCCGGCGCGATCGAAGGCCGCGCCCATCTCGACCTGGCCGTTGACGCCCTGCTCGCGCAGGATGGCGACCTGGGGCCGCACGCCTTTCTTGATGTAGGGCGCGCAGATGTCCTCGTTGGGATCGTAGGACAGCTTGGCCGACAGGCCCGGATGATCCTCCTCCAGCAGGGCGTCGAATTCCTGCTGGGCGCACTCGGCGTTGTCACGCAGGCGCTGGATCTGGAAGCTGGTCTCGCTCCAGACGCGCTGCAGCAGGCGCCGCTCGGCCCGGTAGAGGTGCTCGTCGTGGTAGTGGATGTTGATCTCGTAGCCGTTGACCGGGTTGCCGATCACCGCCACGCAGTCTTCCAGACCGGCGGCGCTGAACTGGGCCAGCACCTCGTGGGTGAAGTCCTGGGGCACCTGGATGACGGCGCCCAGCTCTTCGGCGAACAGGGCACGGGTCAGCTCGTCACGGTCGGCGGCCAGAGCGTCTAGACGCAGGGCCAGGCCGCAGTGACCGGCGAAGGCCATTTCCACCAGGGTGGTGATGAGGCCGCCGTCGGAACGGTCGTGGTAGGCCAGCAGCAGGCCGTCCTGGTTGAGGCCCTGGATCACGGCGAAGAAGGCCTTGAGGTCTTCGGCTTCGTCGACATCGGGAGCCGCCTGGCCGAGCTTGCCGTGGGTCTGGGCGAGGATGGAACCGCCGAGGCGATTCTGGCCGCGGCCCAGGTCGACGAGGATCAGGTCGGTCTGGCCCTTGTCCAGGCGCAGCTGGGGGGTCAGGGTGCGGCGGATATCCTGCACCGGAGCGAAGCCGGTGATCACCAGCGACAGCGGTGCGGTGACGCTCTTGTCTTCGCCGCCGTCCTGCCAGCGGGTCTTCATGGACATGGAGTCCTTGCCGACCGGGATGGTGATGCCCAGCTGCGGGCACAGCTCCATGCCCACCGCCTTGACGGTCTCGTAGAGCCGCGCGTCTTCGCCCGGGTGGCCGGCGGCGGCCATCCAGTTGGCGGAGAGCTTGATGTCGCCGAGCGTCTCGATGCGCGCGGCGGCCAGGTTGGTGATGGTCTCGCCGATGGCCATGCGGCCCGAGGCGGGGGCGTCGAGCAGGGCCAGCGGGGTGCGCTCGCCCATGGCCATGGCTTCGCCGGTATGGACGTCGAAACTGGTGGCGGTGACGGCGCAGTCGGCCACCGGGACCTGCCAGGGACCGACCATCTGGTCGCGAGCCACCAGGCCGGTGATGGTGCGGTCGCCGATGGTGATCAGAAAGCTCTTGCTGGCCACGGCCGGGTGGCGCAGGACACGCTCCACCGACTCGGTCAGGTCCAGGCCGGCACCGTCGAAGCCATCACCCAGCTCGGCTTCCCGGGTCACGCTGCGGTGCATGCGCGGCGGCTTGCCCAGCAGCACCTCCAGCGGCATGTCCACGGCGTTGTTGCCGAAGTGGCTGTCGGCCACGGTCAGCTGGCGTTCCTCGGTGGCTTCGCCGACCACGGCGAAGGGGCAGCGCTCGCGCTCGCAGATGGCCTTGAAGGTCTCGAAGTTCTCGGCGTCCACGGAGAGCACGTAGCGCTCCTGGGACTCGTTGCACCAGATCTCCAGCGGACTCATGCCCGGCTCGTCGTTGGGCACGTTGCGCAATTCGAAACGACCGCCGCGACCGGCATCGTTGACCAGCTCGGGGAAGGCGTTGGACAGGCCGCCCGCACCCACGTCGTGGATGAAGGTGATGGGGTTGTTTTCACCCAGCTGCCAGCAACGGTCGATGACCTCCTGGCAGCGACGCTCCATTTCCGGGTTCTCGCGCTGCACCGAGGCGAAATCCAGGTCGGCGGAGCTGGCGCCGGTGGACATGGACGAAGCCGCGCCACCGCCCAGGCCGATCAGCATGGCCGGGCCGCCCAGCACGATGAGCTTGCCGCCCACCGAGATGTCGCCCTTCTGCACGTGGTCGGCGCGGATGTTGCCCAGGCCGCCGGCGAGCATGATCGGCTTGTGGTAGCCGCGCACCTCGGGACCACGAGGGGTCTCGACCTGCTGCTCGAAGGTGCGGAAGTAGCCGGCCAGGGCCGGACGGCCGAATTCGTTGTTGAAGGCGGCGCCACCCAACGGGCCTTCGATCATGATGTCCAGCGGGGTGACGATGCGCTCGGGCTTGCCGTAGGGCTGCTCCCAGGGCTGCTCGAAACCGGGGATGTTCAGGTTGGAGACGGTGAAGCCGGTCAGGCCCGCCTTGGGCTTGGAGCCGCGACCGGTGGCACCTTCGTCGCGGATCTCGCCGCCGGAACCGGTGGAGGCGCCGGGGAAGGGGGCGATGGCGGTCGGGTGGTTGTGGGTTTCCACCTTCATCAGGATGTGCACGGGCTGGCTGTGCGCGCCGTATTCGCGGGAATCGGCATCGGGGTAGAAGCGCCCGGCGGTGAAGCCTTCCATGACCGCGGCGTTGTCCTTGTAGGCGGACAGCACGCCGGTACGGTTCATCTCGTAGGTGTTCTTGATCATGCCGAACAGGGACTTCTCCTGGCTTTCGCCGTCGATGTCCCAGCTGGCATTGAAGATCTTGTGCCGGCAGTGCTCGGAGTTGGCCTGGGCGAACATCATGAGTTCGATGTCATGGGGATTGCGCCCCAGGGCGGTGAAGCTCTTGACCAGGTAGTCGATCTCGTCCTCGGCCAGGGCCAGGCCCAGCGCCAGGTTGGCCTGTTCCAAGGCAGCGTGACCGCCGCCGAGCACGTCCACCGCGGTGAGCGGCTTGGGCGTGGCATGGCTGAAGATGTCGGCGGCGGCGTCCAGGGTCGGCAGCACCCGCTGGGTCATGCGGTCGTGCAGGGCCGCGGCCAGCTGCCCGTGGGCAGCGGCGTCCAGCTCGCCGGCGACGTAGTAGGCCACACCGCGCTCCAGACGCGCGATCTGCGCCAGGCCACAGTTGTGGGCGATGTCGGTGGCCTTGCTCGACCAGGGCGAGATGGTGCCCAGGCGCGGGACGATGAGGAATAGCGCGCCGCTGGGTTCCTGCTGGGGGACGCTGGGGCCGTATTGCAGCAGTCGGCCGAGGATGCCCTCTTCCTCCGCGCTCAGGGTGCCGGCGACTTCGGCGAAATGAACGAACTCGGCATAGAGCCCGGAGACGCCGGGAACCAGACGAGTCAGCTGGTCGAGAAGTTTGCCGTGACGGAACGAAGAAAGAGCGGGAGCGCCGCGCAGGATCAGCATCGGGGACAGCCTCGGGGCCAAGTCACTTTGGGGCCGTGCATTCTAGCCTAAAGGCGCGCCCGGGACACCTTCCGGCGACGAGGGTTCATCCAGGCTTACCACCAACGCTGTATGTATAAAATGGGCGCTTTGCCACTTCTCGCGTATACTGCCCGCCGATACGGCCTGCCGCGCCCCATGGACGCGGCTCCCCATTGGGCTCAGGATAGAGCCTTTGGCCGAACCGGTGGCGCGGAGCGTCCCGACGATAACGAAAGGCCCCAGGAGGGCCGACCGATAGGCGCGTCAGCAAGGCGCCAGTGCCGTTTTGATGCCGTATGGCCGAGCTAGCCCATTTGAATAGAGCCTTCAAGCGATTCGCCTGGCTTACCCTGCCCTTCCTCGCCCTGCTCATGAGTTGCGGGGAGGCGGACGTGCCCGCGCCGCCCAAGCCGACCGCCCTCGAGCAGGTCAAGCAGGCGGGCGTGCTGCGCGTGGTGACGCGCAACAGCCCGGCGACCTACTTCCAGGACCGTAACGGCGAGACCGGCTTCGAGTACGAACTGGTCAAGGGCTTCGCCGAATCGCTCAAGGTGCGCCTGGAAATCAGCACTGCCGACAACCTCGACGACCTCTTCAATCGCCTGACCGCGCCGGACGGCCCGGTCATCGCCGCCGCCGGCCTCACGCCCTCCGCCAATCGCCAGGGCCTGAAGTTCTCCCGCAGTTATCTCGACGTGGTGCCCCAGGTCATCTACCGCAACGGCACCGTTCGCCCCAGCACCCCCAAGGACCTGGTCGGCAAGCGCATCCTGGTGCTCAAGGGCAGCAGCCAGGCACAGCAGCTCAGGGCGCTGCAGGCCCAGGTGCCGGAACTCACCTTCGACGAGTCCGACCAGGTGGAGGTCAGCGACCTGCTGCGCATGGTCGACGAAGGCCAGATCGACCTGACCCTGGTGGACTCCAACGAACTGGCCATGAACCAGGTGTACTTCCCCAACGTGCGCGTGGCCTTCGACCTGGGCGACAACCAGGGCCAGGCCTGGGCACTGCAGCCCGGTGAGGACAACAGCCTGCTCGACGCGGTCAACGCCTACCTGGACAAGGTCCGTCGCGACGGCACCCTGCAGCAGCTCAAGGAGCGCTACTACGGCCACGTCGACGTCCTCGGCTACGTGGGCGCCTATACCTTCGCCCAGCACCTGCAGGAGCGTCTGCCCAAGTATGAGAAGCACTTCCGCAAGGTGGCGCAGAAGCACCAGCTGGACTGGCGCCTGCTCGCCGCCATGGGCTACCAGGAATCGCTGTGGACGGCGGACGCCACCTCCAAGACCGGGGTGCGTGGGCTGATGATGCTGACCAACAACACCGCCCAGGCGATGGGCGTGTCCAACCGCCTGGACCCCGAGCAGAGCATCACCGGTGGCGCCAAGTACTTCGACCAGATCCGCGACGAACTGCCGGACAGCATCAAGGAACCGGACCGCACCTGGTTCGCCCTGGCCACCTACAACATCGGCATCGCCCACATCCTCGACGCGCGCCGGCTGGCCGAATCCCAGGGCCTGGACCCGGATCGCTGGCTGGACGTGAAGAAGATGCTGCCGCGCCTGGCGCAGAAGCAGTGGTATAGCAAGACCCGCTACGGCTACGCCCGCGGCGGCGAGACGGTGGAATTCGTGCAGAACGTACGCCGTTACTACGACATCCTCACCTGGACCACCCAGCCGCAGATGGAAGGCCAGCAACTGGCCAAGACCGGCCTGCACGTCCCCGCCGTGTCCGACGCCCGCCCGGCCCAGGAAGCGCCGCAGGATATGTGAGGGCCGCCCCGCTCGAAACCCCGTCGCGTGGAAAACCGCGCCAGCGTTTTCCACTGTCGCCCCCCACACACCTCCCACGCGGACAAGGCTGCGCCGTTGTCCACACTACCGGTCCGAACTAGCCCCTGGGCTTCTGGATCAGCTTGTCCACCGCTCGCGCCGCGGCCACCATGCCGAAGGTGGCGGTGACCATCATCACCGCGCCGAAGCCGCCGGCGCAGTCCAGGCGGACGCCTTCGCCGACGAAGCTCTTCTGCTGGCAGACGCTGCCGTCCGGCTTGGGATAGCGCAGCTGTTCGGTGGAAAAGACGCAGGGCACGCTGTAGTGACGGCTGGGATTGCGCGAGAAGCCGTAGTCGCGACGCAGCAGCGAGCGTACCCGCGAGGCCAGGGGATCGTTGTAGGTACGATTGAGGTCCACCACCTGGATCTGGGTGGGGTCGATCTGGCCGCCGGCGCCGCCAGTGGTGACGATGGCGATCTTGCGCCTCTTGCACCAGGCGATCAGCGCCGCCTTGGAGGCCACGCTGTCGATGCAGTCCAGCACCAGGTCGAGGTCTTGGGTGATGTAGTCGGCCATGGTCTCGCGGGTGACGAAGTCCGCCACCGCCTTGACCGCGCAGGCCGGGTTGATGGCCTGGATGCGCTCGGCCATCACCGTGACCTTGGGCCGCCCCACCTGGCCCGCCAAAGCATGCACCTGGCGATTGGTGTTGCTGACGCAGACGTCGTCCAGATCGAACAGGCGGATGCGGCCGACGCCACTGCGGGCCAGGGCCTCGGCGGCCCAGGAGCCCACGCCACCGATACCGACCACGGCGACGTGACTGGCGGCCAGGCGCTCGACGGCTTCCTGCCCATAGAGCCGGGCGATCCCGCCGAAGCGTTGTTCATCGAACGTCATGAAGGCTTTCCACAAAAGCCACAGTATAGGTTTTCCTTTACCATACCGCTCCCCCCTGAACCCTAGCCGCCTCCCGGGACCCGCCATGACCACCGCCCTCACCCCCACCCTGGAACTCGCCTGCGACCTGATCGGCCGGGCCTCGGTCACGCCGCTGGACGCAGGCTGCCAGGCACTGATGATGCAGCGCCTGGAGCGCCTGGGCTTCGCCCTCGAGCCCCTGCGGATCGAAGAGGTGGACAACTTCTGGGCACGCCGTGGCGGCGCGGGGCCGGTGCTGTGCTTCGCCGGTCACACCGACGTGGTGCCCACCGGCCCGCTGGAGGCCTGGCAGCAGGCACCCTTCAATGCCCACGTGGATGCCGACGGCATGCTGCGTGGCCGCGGCGCCGCCGACATGAAGGGCAGCCTGGCGAGCATGATCATCGCCGTGGAGCGCTTCGTCGCCGACCATCCCGACCACCGTGGCGCCATTGCCTTCCTGATTACCAGCGACGAGGAAGGCCCGGCCCTGCACGGTACCCGCGCCGTGGTGGAACGCCTGCGCGCGCGCGGCGAGCGGCTGGACTGGTGCATCGTCGGCGAACCTTCCAGCACCCGCCTGCTGGGTGACGTGGTCAAGAACGGGCGTCGCGGCTCGCTCAACGGCCGCCTGATCGTGCGCGGCAAGCAGGGCCACGTGGCCTATCCGCACCTGGCGCGCAACCCCATCCACCTGGCGGCCCAGGCCCTGGCGGATCTCGCCGCCGAGCAATGGGACGATGGCAACGCCTTCTTCCCGCCCACCAGCTTCCAGATCTCCAACCTCAATTCCGGCACCGGTGCCGGCAACGTGGTACCCGGCGAGCTGCAGGCGCTGTTCAACTTCCGCTTCTCCACCGAATCCACCGTGGAGGGCCTGCAGGCCCGGGTCGAAGCCATCCTCGACCGCCATGGCCTGGACTGGCACCTCGACTGGTCGCTGTCCGGCCTGCCCTTCCTCACCGAGCCGGGCGAGCTACTCGACGCCGTCGCCGCCAGCGTGGAAGCCGTCACCGGTTACCGCCCCGAGGCCTCGACCAGCGGCGGCACCTCGGATGGCCGCTTCATTGCCACCCTGGGGGCCCAGGTGGTGGAACTGGGGCCGGTCAACGCCACCATCCACCAGGTGGACGAGCACGTCTTGGCCAGCGACCTGGATCTGCTGACCGAGGTGTACTACGGCACCCTGGTACGGTTGCTGGCATGAAGCTCATCTGTCCGCTCTGCCAGGCGCCACTGGCCGAATTCGAGGGTGGCGTCGGCTGCCCCGCCGGCCATAGGTTCGACCGTGCCCGCCAGGGCTACCTGAACCTCTTGCCGGTGCAGCACAAGAAAAGCCTGGACCCGGGCGACAACGCCGCCATGGTCGAGGCCCGCCGGCGCTTTCTCGATGCCGGCCACTATGCACCCCTGGCCGAACGCCTGGCGCACCTGGCCGCCGAACGCGCGCCCCAGCGCTGGATCGACGTAGGCTGTGGCGAAGGCTTCTATACCGCGCGCCTGGCCCAGGCCCTGCCCGGCGCCGACGGCTACGCCCTGGACATCTCCCGCGAAGCGGTGCGGCGCGCCTGCCGGCGTACCCCGGCGGTGACCTGGCTGGTGGCGAGCATGGCGCGTCTGCCGCTACCGGACGCCAGTTGCCAGCTGCTGGCCAGCGTCTTCAGCCCCATCGACTGGACCGAAGCCCAGCGCGTGCTGGCCCCCGGTGGCGGCATCCTGCGCCTGGGTCCGGCCAGCGCCCACCTGCTGGAGCTGCGCCAGCGGCTCTACGATGAGGTGCGCGACTATGCCGAAGACAAGCACCTGCAGGATCTACCGCCGGGGCTGGAACTGGCCCACAGCGAGGGGCTCGAATTCGTGCTGCCACTGGCCGAGCGCCAGACCCGCGAAGATCTGCTGGCCATGACGCCCCACGGCTGGCGGGTCAATGCCGAACGCCGCGAGCGCGTGCTGGCCGAGCCCTTCGAGGTACGAGTGGCCGTGCGTTACGATTGGATCGTCAAATCCGGAGCCTAAGTCCCATGCGCCAGCCCGATATCGAAATCTACCTCAAGGACGTCGACCGGGACGCCGTCTCGGCCTGGCTCGAACAGGTGTTCGCCATGCCCTGCGAATGGCAGGCCCGGGGGCAGACCTTCAAATGCACCCTACGCTACGGCGGCGAGTCCATTCCGGTCACCTGGCTGCCGAAGGCGGTGGGCAAGTGGCACAGCCTGCTGCTGGAAAGCGACGTCTCGCCCTGGGTGGACGATTTGGCGTGCGCGCGCGATGCCCAGGCGGCGTTGCAGGTGCAGGTACGCTGCGCGCCGAGTGGCTGGAGCGAAGAGGAAGACGAGGACGCCGCGGATCGCTGGCTGAAGGTCACGGACGCGGGTGTCGAGGAGATCGTCTGGCGGACCGAATGATCTGAGTTCGCGAGGAGCCTGGCGCTCTTCGCGAGACGGGCCCAGCGCCCTTTCAAAGGCTCGCGAGCTAGTGTGGTGTTTCAGCATTTTGGCGGTGCTTTTTCGGCCGCAGCGCCGAACCGCCCAAAAATCACTCGCCAATTCTTGCGCGAACTGCTGAAACACCACACTAGCGCCAAACAAGGCGCAACGACCATCGGGAGTAACAGCCAACCGCTGTCCCGAAGGGTGAACGCTAGCGAATCAGATGGCTGACGAAGCGGATCGCGCCCGCGCTCGGGTTACACGACGTAAATGAGCATCGCGACGGGGCCGCCTAGGTAGGGCTGGCGACCCAGGCCATTTTCAACGCCGTTTGGTCGACGCGCAGCAGGCTGCGAATAGGCTCTTACAGCCGGGCGACGTCTTCGGCCTGCAGGCCCTTCTGGCCTTCGATCACCGAAAACTCCACCTGCTGGCCTTCGACCAGGGAGCGGTGGCCTTCACCGCGGATGGCGCGGTAGTGAACGAACACGTCGGCACCGCCTTCGCGTTGAATGAATCCATAGCCCTTGGCGTCATTGAACCACTTGACGGTCCCGGTTTCGCGTTGCTCACCCATCACATCTCTCCGAAGCTTTCTGGATTTCCTATCCCTGGTCGCCCAAGTGCGGGCAACCGGGCTGCCTTGTTGTGTCGGTACGGACTGCGTGCCGGCAACGCCACCCGTGGGCAGCCCTGCCAAGCATCGGCAAAAACTTGCCGATGCCTTATGAAGCATGGCTTACCCGGCAAAATCAACGTTCTTTACGCAAAGTGCCATCATGGCTGGAAGCCACGCCAGCGCCGGGTTTCCCTGAATTTGCCAGGCAATTTCCCAGGACGGGTGACAAGACCGCGGCGGGCGGGTCGAAGTCTGCACAAGACGGGTGGTTTTACGCCCGCCAGGCCTTCCGGCACACTGCCGCCTCGTCAATCCGGTAGCCCTTCATGACTCTTTCGCCGCTGCGTCTCCTGGCCTTTTCGCTGCTCAAGCGCCTGCTCTATCTCTGGGTTCGCTCCGAGACCACCCAGGCCGCCAGCCTGCTCAGCCGCATCGACCCGAGCAAGCCGGTGCTCTATGTGCTACCCGAAGCCTCGCTGAGCGACCTGGCGGTGCTCGACCGGGAGTGCCGCAAGGCCGGCCTGCCGCGGCCACTCCGCCCGCTGGTGCTGGGCAGCAAGACCGAGCCGCTGGCCTACTTCAATGCCATGGGCAAGCCGGACTGGCGCGGGCGACCGGCGCGGCGCTCGGTGCCGCCCACCCTGCGCCGGGTGGTGGCCGCAGTGACCGAGCAGCGACTGGACGACGTCCAGCTGGTGCCGGTCAGTGTCTTCTGGGGACAATCGCCGGATCGCGAGACCAGCCCCTGGAAGCTGCTCTGGGCCGACAACTGGGTGGTGACCGGACGGCTGCGCAAGGCCGCGCGCATCCTGGTGCTGGGCCGGCTGACCCGGGTGCAGTTCTCCAAGCCGCTGTCGCTCGGCGAACTGGCCACGCAGCGCCCCGATCCGCAGCGTCTGGAGCGACTGGTGATGCGTCGCCTGCGCATCCACTTCCGCAACGTGCGCCAAGCGGTGATCGGCCCCGATCTGTCGCACCGGCGTACGCTGCTGCGCGGACTGCTGCGGGCACCCCAGGTCCGCGCGACCATCGCCCGGGAGATCGCCCAGCGCAAGGCCACACCCGGGCGCATCGAAGACGAAGCAGCGCACTATGCCCGGGAAATCGCCTCGGACTTCTCCTATCCGGTGGTGCGCTGCCTGGACGTCGGCCTGCGCTGGTTCTGGAACAGCATCTACCAGGGCGTGACGGTCAGCCACATCGAGCGCATCCAGGAGATGGCGCCCGGCCATACCGTGGTCTACGTGCCCTGCCATCGCAGCCACATCGACTACCTGCTGCTGTCCTACCTGCTGTTCCAGAACGGCCTGACGCCTCCGCACATCGCCGCCGGCATCAACCTGGACATGCCGGTGGTGGGCAACATCCTCAGACGCGGCGGTGCCTTCTTCATGAGGCGCAGCTTCAAGGGCAACGCCCTCTATGCGGCGGTGTTCAACGAATACCTGCACAGCCTGTTCAGCCGCGGCTTCTCCACCGAGTACTTCGTCGAAGGTGGCCGTTCGCGGACCGGGCGGACCCTGCAACCCCGTACCGGCATGCTGGCCATGACCCTGCGCAGCTTCCTGCGCGATTCGCGCCGACCCATCGTCTTCGTGCCCGTCTACATCGGCTACGAGAAGGTCTTCGAGGGCCGCACCTACCTGGGCGAGTTGCGTGGCGCGGCGAAGAAGAAGGAATCCATCTTCGACCTGGTGAAGGTCTTCGGCGCCCTGCGCCAGCGCTTCGGCCGGGTCTGGGTCAATTTCGGCGAGCCCATCCCCCTGCAGAGCTTCCTCGATGCCCGTCGCCCCGGCTGGCGCGACGAACCTCTCGACGAAGATCTGAAACCCAGCTGGTTCAACCCGGTCACCCATGAACTGGGCGAGCGCATCGTGCGGCGCATCAATGCTGCCGCGGCCGTCACCCCGGTCAACCTGGTGGCCCTGGCGCTGCTGTCGACCAACCGCCAGGCGCTGGACGAAGGCGCCCTGGTGCGTGCCATCGACCTCTACCTGGACCTGCTGCGGCGGGTGCCCTACTCCACCAGCGTCACCCTGCCGGAAGGCGACGGCCAGTCGATGATCGAAGAGGTGCGCGGCCTGGGCTTCCTCTCCGAGCAGCAGGACGCCCTGGGCCGCATCCTCTACCTGGACGAGCAGAACGCGGTCCTGATGACCTACTACCGCAACAACGTCCTGCACCTCTTCGCCATCCCGGCGCTGATCGCCAGCTTCTTCCAGAACACCGGGCGGATGACCCGCGAGCTGATCCATAGATTCGCCCTGGCACTCTATCCCTACCTGCAGGCCGAACTGTTCATCCACTGGGAGCGCGAGGAACTGCCGCTGGTGGTGGACGGCTGGCTGGAAGCCATGGTGGAACGCGGCCTGCTGCGCATCGAAGACGACGTCTTCGTCCGTGCGGCGCCCAGCTCCCGGCAGTTCGTCCGTCTCACCCTCCTGGCGCGGGCCATCCTGCAGACGCTGCAGCGCTACTACATGACCACCGCGCTGATCCTCAACCATGGGCAGAACAGCCTGACCGCGCCGCAGCTGGAAGAGCTCTGCACGGTGATGGCCCAGCGGCTGTCGGTGCTGCACGGCCTCAATGCGCCGGAGTTCTTCGACAAGTCGCTGTTCCGCCACTTCATCCAGACGCTGCTGGCCGAAGGGGTGTTGCGCAAGGCCGACGACGGCACCCTGGGTCATCACGAACTGCTCGGCGAGCTGGCCGAGGGCGCGGGCAAGCGGGTGCTGCCGGCGGAGATTCGCCTGTCGATCCGCCAGGTGGCGCTGGATCGCCCAGACGCCCCGGACCTGCCAGAGCGTGAATCGCCACCCGCGGCGGGCAACTAAGCCGGCGCGGATGGGTCACAGCAGTCGCTTTCAACCAGGATCTACCCATGAAAAGAATCGCCACCCTGCTCGCCACCTCGCTGCTGCTCAGCGCCTGTAGCGGGCTGCGCCCCGGCCCGGCCACGCCGCCGCCCTCGCCTGGCCAGCCGCTGCCGCCCACCGAGCAGCCGCAGACCACCCCCGGCGCCCCGGCCCAGCCGAGCATGACCAGCCTCAGCGGCCAGGCCACCTTCACCGCCAACGAACCGGTACCACCCACCGCCAAGCTCACCGTCAGCCTCTACAGCGCCAGCGCCGGCGACACCCCAGCCGGTCGCCTCGCCCAGCGCACCCTGTTCGTCAAACAGCAAGGCCAGGTGCCCTTCCGCCTCGACTACGCCCCCTCGCGGGTCAAGAGCGGTGAGCGCTACCTGCTCAGCGGACGCATCCTGCTCGGCGGCCGGCCGCTGTACCTGACCCAGGAGCCGGTGGTGGTCGACCTGAACGACGCGGGCGAGGTGGAGTTGCCGCTGCAGCCGGTGCGCTGAGTCGCCACGGTGACGTGCTAGGATCGGGACCTTCGATCCTTCAGCCCCTCGCCGAGGTGCGCCTTGACTCCACGCCTCGCCATCAAGCGCTATGAGGGCGACCACCAGCCCCACGCCCATCCCTTCGCCCAGCTGGTGTTGCCCATCCAGGGCGGCATGGAGCTGGAGGTAGAAGGCCGCCGCGGCGCGCGGCTGCATACCGGTCTGGCCGCCCTGGTGGCGCCCGACTGCGGTCATGCGCAGCGCTCAGCGCCGGACAGCCGTTTCCTGGTGATCGACTGCGCCGCCGACTGGCTGCCGGCCCAGACCCTGGACCAGGCGCTGCGCCAACCCGGCCTGCCGATTCCACCGGCGGCGCGGCAGTTGCTCGCCTTCGCCGAATTGACGCCGGCAGCGACCCTCGCCCGGCACGCCAGCGATCTCACGCGCCTGCTTCTGCACTCCCTAACCGTCACTGCCCCGGCCTCGGCCTTCGACCGCCTGCTGGCGCAGGTGGAGGCCCAGCCTGCGGGTAGCTGGACCAATGCGACCATGGCCAACCTGGCCGGGGTCGGCCTGAGCCGTCTGCACCTGCTCTTTCACGAGCGCTTCGGGCAGACACCCCAGGCCTGGCTGACCGATATGCGCCTGCGCCAGGCCCAGCGCTGGCTGGGAGACAGTCGCCTGCCCATCGCCGAGATCGCCCTGCGTGTCGGCTTTTCCGATCAGGCCGCACTCACCCGGGCCATGACTCGCCGCCAGGGCATCAGCCCGGCCGCCTGGCGGCGCAGCCAGCGCACGCCTGGATAGTTCCTGCCTGGGTAAAAAACGCCAGAGCCTCGCGCAAGACCTGTCCCTCTCCCGCTCGCCAGACTGCTGCCGAACCAACGAAGGCGAGCGACATGAACGAACGAGGGGTATCGGCGGGGGGAGTCGGCTATGGGGTCGCGGCAGGCCTGTGCTGGGGCGTGATCTTTCTCGCCCCGGCGCTGGTGCCCGACCTCAGCGGCGCCCAGTTCGCCGTGCTGCGCTTTCTCTGCTACGGCGGGGTCTCCCTGGTGCTGCTCGTGCCGCGCTGGCAGCGGCTGCGCAGCCAGCTGACCCGCGTGGACGGACGACGCCTGTTCTGGCTGAGCCTGATCGGCAACCTGGGCTACTACGCGCTGGTCGGCGCCGGGGTGCAGCAGGCCGGCGTCGCCGCGACCACCCTGATCGTCGGCCTGATTCCGCTGCTGGTGGCCCTGGCCGGACGCGCCGACGCCGGGGCCGTGGGTTTCACCCGGCTCTGGCCATCGCTGGGCTGCGCCTTGCTCGGGGTGGGTCTGATCAGCTACGAGGCGCTGACCGTCACGGCCCTGGGTGCCCAACCGGCCCTGGGTCTGCTCTGCGCCGGTGGCGCCCTGCTGGCCTGGAGTTGGTTCGCCGTGGTCAATACCCGTCACCTCGGCAAGACACTCGTCGGCAGCCATGACTGGGCCCTGCTGCTGGGCGGGATGAGCGGCCTCCAGGCGCTACTGGCTGCGCCCTTCCTACTGGGGCCGGAACTGCTGGTGCGGACGCCGCAGGCCTGGGTGCAGCCGCTGCTGGTGGCCGCTGGCGTGGCGCTGCTCGCCTCGGTGGTCGGCGGTTTCTGCTGGAACCAGGCCAGTCGTCGCCTGCCGCTGACCCTGAGCGGCCAGGCCATCGTCATCGAAACGCTGTCTTCGCTGCTCTATGGCTTTCTCTGGCAATGGCGGTGGCCGACGCTGCTGGAAGCCCTGGCCATCGGCCTGCTGATCATGGGGGTGCTCTGGTGCCTGAGGTGCCACCAGCAGCCCACCCCGCTCGTGGCGTCAACCGGGGCGGGCGCCTAGTGCTCACCCCGATGACGTTCCCGCTCAGAACAGCCGGGCGATCTCGTTCAGGCTGAGGACGATGAACAGCGCCGCGGCCAGACCCAACAGGCCATTGGACAACCAACCCGAACGCCACTCCTGGGGTACCCGCTTGGAGTTGAGCAGCCAGATCAGGGTCAGCGCCAGGAAGGGCATGAAGAAGGCGCCGAAGGCCCCGTAGGCGATGATCAGCCCGAAGGGCCGGCCGAGCAGCAGCAGGACCATCGGCGGAAAGGTCAGCCAGAGCACATAGAAGCGGAAGGCGGGGGTCTTCTCCAGATCACCCCGGTCGCCGGTACCCCCGGTAGCCTGGCGGACGAAGTCGGCGAACAGCAGGGAAACGCCGTGCCAGACGCCGAGGATCGAGGAAAAGGTGGTCGCCGCGAAACCGATCAGGAAGATGGTGGAAACCACCGGGCCGAAGCGCTGCTCCAGTACCTCGTCCAGGTCGAGCAGGCCGCGGTCGCCGCTGGACAGGGTGATCTGCGCGGTATGGAGCAACTCGGCACCGACGATCAGCATGGCGATGACGAAGATGCCGGTGGCGATGTAGGCCACCTGGTTGTCCAGGCGCATCACGCCCATCCAGGCCGGGGTACGCCAGCCCTTGGCGTTCACCCAGTAACCGTAGGCGGCCATGGTGATGGTGCCGCCGACCCCGCCGATGAGGCCCAGGGTGTAGATCGCCGAGCCCTCGGGGATGGTCGGCACCAGGCCGGTAACGGCATGGCCGAGGTTGGGCATGACCAGGATGGCCAGGCCCACCACCACCACGAACATCACGCCGATGAAGAACTTCATCGCCGCTTCGAACACGGCATAGCGATTGAGCAGCACGAAGACCGCCCCGGCGACCCCCGACAGCGCGCCCCAGGCCCAGAAAGGCAGTACATCGGGGAACAGGGCGGCCAGCGGCAGGGCCGTGGCGCTCATGGCGGTACCGCCGTAGACGAAGCCCCAGAGCACGATGTAGATGCCGAAGTACCAGTAGGTCCAGATGCCCAGGGAGCGCCATCCTTCGAGCATGGTCGAGCCGGTGGCCAGGTGGTAGCGGGCGGAGCCCTCGGCCAGGGCGATCTTGACGATGCAGCCCACCACCGCGGCCCAGAGCAGTGCATAGCCGAAGCGCGAGCCGGCGATGAGGGTGGCCACCAGGTCCCCGGCACCCACGCCGGTCACGGCGACCACGATGCCGGGGCCCACCAGCTTCCAGCGTGCCAGGGTGCCGCTCGGCGGCTGGGCGGAATCGGTCGCCGAGGGGGCGGGCGCGACCTTGTTGTTGTTCTCGGTCATGAGCTCTCTCCGGTGCGGGGACATGCCCCTCGACTGTCCTGGATGACCGGTCGGTCAACAAGCACCGGAGGATTACAAGGTGTAAACGCCTGAACCGCTCTAGGACAGCGGCGGCAGGGCCCAGTCGATGGGCGCAAGGCCGGCGTTGCGCAGGAATTCGTTGGTGCGCCCGAAGTGGCCATTGCCGAGGAAACCGCGGTGGGCCGACAGCGGCGAAGGGTGCGCCGACTTGAGGATCAGGTGCTTCTGCGGATCGATGAGGTTCTGCTTGCTCTGGGCGTGGCTACCCCAGAGCAGGAACACCAGGTTCTCCCGTTCGGCACTGACCACCTCGATGATGCGGTCGGTGAAACGCTGCCAACCGGCCTTGGCGTGGGAGCCGGCGTTGGCCTGCTCCACGGTCAGCGAGGTGTTGAGCAGCAGCACGCCCTGCTCCGCCCAGTGCTGCAGATAGCCGTGGTTGGGAATGGGCAGGTTCAGGTCGCGCTTGAGTTCCTTGAAGATGTTCTGCAACGAGGGCGGCGCCGGTACGCCGGGCTGTACCGAGAAGCACAGGCCATGGGCCTGCCCCGGCCCGTGATAGGGGTCCTGGCCGAGGATGACCACCTTCACCTGGTCCAGCGGCGTGGTGTTGAGGGCGTTGAAGATCAGCGGGCCGGGCGGAAAGATGACCTTGCCCGCGGCCTTCTCGCGCCGCAGGAAATCGCCCAGCTGGCGCATGTAGGGCTGCTCGAATTCGTCGCGCAGCGCGGCTTTCCATTGGGGGTCGAGCTTGATGCGATCGTCGTCCACGCTTCGGCTTCCTGTTCAAGACCAGGGCAGCACCCTAGAAAAGCCGGCTGCCCCTGTCAAACCCGCTACCAGCGCGGACCAGGATGCGGCCCCCAACCCGGCGGACCATAGCCGGGGCGCGGTCCCCAGCCCGGCGGGCCCCAACCGGGGCCGGGGCCCCAGTGCGGCGGGGGCAGCGGCACCGGACGATAGTAGTAGCCGTAGCCATAGGGCCGGACGATGACCGCTGGCGGCGGATAGGCCGGCGTGCCGTAGAAGACCGCCGCGGGCGGTGCCGGACGGGCGTAATAACGGGGGGACGTGTCGTAGACGGTGCAGCCGGTGAAGGTCAGGGCACAGAGCGACGCCAAGAGGAAATGGCGCATGGGAGATCTCCAGGACGGCCCGGATGGGCCTAGGGAAAGCTTAAGCCGCGCCCGCCGCTCGCGCTCGATTATCGCGCATTCATTCAGCCGGGATTAAGAGACGCCAGGCGCCCTCAGGGCTGTCCATTCGGCCCGCACCTCTCAGGGCCTGTTCATAATCTCGCGAGCTAGAGCCAAACAAGGCGCAACGACCAGCGGAAGTCACAGCCAACGGCTGGCCCGAAGGGTGAGCGCCAGCGAATCAAAGGGCTGAGGAAGCGGATCGGACCCGCGCTCGGGTTTACGAGTGGTAAATGAGCATTCCGACGGGCCGCCCAGGCGGGGCTGGCGACCCAGGCCATTTTCAACGCCGTTTGGCCGCCGCGCAGCAGATTTTGAACAGGCTCTTACGCCCTCTAGCGGTGCACACAGTCCTCGGGGCGCACTAAAGTCAGGCTCGCTCGCCGCTGGCGGCGGCGGGAATCCGGGGCTGGTGCCCTGGCACGTATCTGGCTAGACCCTTGACGTGCAGGAGCGCCGGCTCGACCGGTTTGAGGCACCACAATCGGCAATGGACGACTAGGGTTCCGGCTCGCCTGGCGAGTGACTGGTCCGAGAGTCGTCGACCTCCAGCGAGGTTACACGGCGGGACAAAAGCCCGGGAGACGCAGCGTCAGACGCTGGCTCCTGTCTTTCGTCTCTCACCTCCCGGAGGCCTGTCATGCATCGCCCTTACGTCCTGCTCACCCTTTCGTTGCAACGGACGCCATCACGCCCGCCCCTCCTGCCTGGCGAGGTCCGCTCATGCGCCTGATCAATCGCCAACCCGGTAGCGGCGGTCGCCTGTTCCTGGTGCTGCTGCCCTTCGCCCTGCTCCTGCTGCTCTACCTGACCAGTTCCGCCGAACGCCTGGCGGAAAATCCCAACGACAAGCTGCTGCCCAGCTTCGGCCAGATGGCCGCGGCCGTCGACCGCCTGGCCTTCACCGCGGACAAGCGCTCGGGCGACTACCTGTTCTGGCAGGACACCCTCGCCAGCCTGCAACGCCTGGGCCTCGGCCTGGGTATCGCCGCCCTGGTGGGCCTGGCCCTGGGCATCGCCGCGGGCAGCGTGCCCCTGCTGGGCGCGCCGCTGTCGCCGCTGCTGACGGTCCTGGCGATGATCCCGCCGCTGGCGATCCTGCCGATCCTGTTCATCGTGCTTGGCCTCGGCGAGCTGTCCAAGGTGCTGCTGATCGCCATCGGCGTCACCCCCTGCATCGCCCGCGACCTGGAGCAGCGCGCCCGGGAGATCCCCCGCGAGCTGCTGATCAAGGCCCAGACCCTGGGCGCCAACTCCTGGACGCTGATCCTGCGCCTGGTGCTGCCGCAGCTGTTGCCGCGGCTGCTGACCTCCCTGCGGCTGATGCTCGGCTCGGCCTGGCTGTTCCTGATCGCCGCCGAGGCCATCGCCAGTACCGACGGCCTCGGCTATCGCATCTTCCTGGTGCGCCGCTATCTGGCGATGGACGTCATCCTGCCCTACGTGGCCTGGATCACCCTGCTGGCCTGGCTGATGGACCTGGGCCTGCGCAGCCTGACCCGGCGCGCCTTTCCCTGGCACGAAGGAGGCAAGGCATGAACGGCGTCCCGGCTGTTCCCATGGCTGCCCCGGCCTTCATCGAGGCCCGCAACGTATGGCAGGAATACGGCGACCAGGTGGTACTCGAACGCCTCGACCTGCAGGTGGCCGAGGGCGAGTTCTGCACCCTGGTCGGCGCCTCCGGCTGCGGCAAGTCCACCTTCCTGCGGCTGCTGCTGGGCCAGGAGCGCCCCAGTCGCGGCAGCCTGCGCCTGGCCGGGGAGCCGCTGCCGGCCGAGCCCGACCCGAGCCGCGGGGTGGTGTTCCAGCGCTACTCGGTGTTCCCCCACCTGAGCGTGCTGGACAACGTCGCCCTCGGCCTGGAGTTGCCCCGTTCGCCGCTGCTGGGCCGGCTGTTCGGCCAGGCGCGACGCGAGGCCCGCGAGCGCGCGGCGGCCCTGCTGGTCAAGGTCGGTCTCGGTCACGCCCTGGAGCGCTATCCCAGCGCCCTTTCCGGCGGCATGCAGCAGCGCCTGGCCATCGCCCAGGCGCTGATCATGCAACCGCGGATGCTGCTGCTCGACGAACCCTTCGGTGCCCTCGACCCGGGCATCCGCAAGGACATGCACGCCCTGCTGCTGGAGTTATGGCAGGAGACGCGGCTGACGGTGTTCATGGTGACCCATGATCTCGCCGAGGGCTTCAGCCTCGGCACCCGGCTGCTGGTGTTCGACAAGATCCGTCACGATCCCCAGGCACCCGGCGCCTATGGCGCGCGGATCACCTACGACATCCCGCTCAACGCCGAACGCCGGGCGGCGCACCCGGAATTGCCGGAGGCCCTGGAGGAGCGACTGGCGCGCTGAGAACCTGAGGACACCGGGGCGCCAGGCCCCGGCGTTCCTCTCAACTCAGGATCTCGAGATGCCGGGCCAGGGTTTCCCGCTCGGCCACGAACCAGGCCTGCGCCGCCGCGGAACAGGGTGTAGCGACCTCGGCGCGCCAGTCCGGCTCCAGGGTGTCGACCTCGAAGGTTCGCTCGATCAGGCAACCTTCGGCGTCGACCAGTTGCTGCCGCAGGTGGCCGGCAGCGTCCCAGGCGAAGCCGTCCAGCGCCACTGGCTGCCCTAGCCGCGCCGGCAGGGTGGAGAGGGCCACCCGATAGCCGCCCTGACCATCGGCCAGCGCCAGGGAGGTCTCGACGTCGAACAACCGGGCCAGCGCGGCGGGATCGCCCTGGGCCTGGGCCACCTGCTCGCGCAGGGTAAGGGACGATTCGGCCAACGCCGCGGGACGACCGCGCACCCAGCCGAGCCGATCGCCACAGAGGATCAGGCCGCCACCCCGGCCCAGCAGGCGACCGCTCGCGACCTCCCGCTCTTCCCACAGGCGCAGGCCGATCAGCGGGCCGCCCTCGGCCTGCAGGCGCCAGTCTTCGACGTAGGCGCCGCTGGGAGCGAACTCCATCAGGCAGTTGCCGATGCGCTGCAGCCGCGCCGGCTCCGGCCAGCGGTTATGGACTTGCAGGGAGACCCCGCCGTGCCAGCCGAGCTGGCCGTCCACCCAATGGCTGTCGGCCATCCAGCCTTCCTGGTTGGCCAGTTGGCGCAACTCCTCGGCGTGGTAGTCCGCCCAGGCTTTCAGCGGCGGCGCTGGCGCATCCGGCAGGCGCAGGTCGAGGGTGAAGCTGCGACTCTGCAGCCAATGCACCTGGGTACGCGCATCGCTGTGGCCGTCGGCGAAGGTGATGCTGCGGCGGCGGAAGTGGCCGAGCATCCAGGCGGGCACGCCGTCCGCGGGCCGTTGCGGATGACGGCGGGCCAGTTCGAGGAGGTTCATGCCGACACCTCCTGCCCCGGACCGAAGCGGGCCAGGCCCAGGCTGCCGGCGGGAAGCGTCAGGCTGCCCTCGGCCAGGCGCCGTTGCAGGTAGGCGAAGGTCTGGGCGGTCTGGGCGAACAGGTGATCGCCGCAGATCACCGGCTCATAGTGGCGGCCCTCGCGGGCGGGCAGGCCCGGCAGGGGCGCGATGCGGGTGGGATAGTCACAGGCGCAGAACAGCGGAAAGGCATAGCGCTCTTCGCTGACCTTGCGCACCCGGTGGGCGGTCGCCAGGAACTGGCCGTTGCTGAGTACCTCCAGCATGTCGCCGATGTTGACCACCAGGGCGTCGGCGATCAGCGGCACCTCGATCCAGTCGCCCTCGCCATTGCGCACCTGCAGGCCTGGCGCGGTGGGCAGCAGCAGGGTGAAGCATTCGTAGTCGGTATGGGCGCCGATGCCGGGGCGATCCGCCTGGGGATCGGGGTCCAGCGGATAGTGGATCAGCCGCAACTGGCTGGTGGGGTGGCGGGTAACGGCGGCGAAGGTGTCTTCGGCCAGCCCCAGGGCCAGGGCGAAGCCGCGGAACAGGCGTTCGCCCAGGGCCAGGGCGGCGCGGTAGTAGGCGCCCACCGCCCCGCGGAACGCCGGATCGTCCGGCCAGAGCGTGGGCCCGAGCAGCGGATAGCGTTGCGGTCCCGCGGTGTAGTCGTAGTTGACGTCGTAGGCTTCCTTAAGATCGCGACTGCCGCCGGCGAAGCGTTCCTCCCCTTCGGGGACGTAGCCGCTGTGGTTGCTCGACTGGCCGATGTAGAAGCGCAGCTTTTCTTCCAGCGGGCGGGCGAAGAAGCGTTGCGCCTGCTCGATCAGCCCGGCGCGCAGCTCGGCAGAAAGGCCGTGGCCGACGATCTGCAGGAAGCCCACCTCGCGAGCGGCGCGACCGAGTTCGTTGGCCACGCGCTGGCGCTCGGCCAGATCGCTGGAGGCGAGACCGGCGATATCGATGAGGGGAATGGACGTGAACGGGGTATGCGCCATGGCAACCCTCCGTGCTGACGAGGTTACCTGGTCGTCCAGACGAGCAGCGCGGCGGGTCGTCCCGCGAGCGACCGCCAGGCCGCTCCTGCCACGGCCACGCAGCGATATCCATGCCAGGCATCGAAGCACCCTTCCACGGGTCTTTTCCGCCCCGCATCGGTGCAGCGGGCGCCCAACGCGCGCCAAGACAAGACACCCCGGTCGCCTGAGGCAGCGCCACGGCCCACCGCTGGCGCGGTTCGTGCGGCTGGCACGCTATTCGCTTCGGTCAGTCTCGTGCAGGACCTGACCGGGTACATCCCGGTAAAGCGGCACCACAATCAGGTAAATGGATGGCTAGGGTTCCGATCCGCGCAGGCGGATGTCTGGTCCGAGAGCCATCGACCTCCAGCGAGGTTACACGGCGGGACAAAAGCCCGGGAGAACGCGACTTGCGAAGTAGTTCGTCAAGTGCCGCGGCTCCTGCGCCTCATCCGACCCTGAACTGGAGGTTTCCATGCGTAAGCCCCTGCTCTCCCTCGCTGTCGCCGGCCTCGCCCTGGCCCTGAGTTGTTCCGCCCTGGCGGAGAAGAAAGACAAATTCAGCGTCTGCTGGACGCTCTACGCCGGCTGGATGCCCTGGGGCTACGCCAGCTCCGCCGGCATCATCGACAAATGGGCGAAGAAGTACGGCATCGACGTCGAGGTCGTGCAGCTCAACGATTACGTCGAGTCCATCAACCAGTACACCGCCGGCCAGTTCGATGGCTGCGCCATGACCAACATGGACGCCCTGACCATTCCCGCCGCCGGTGGCGTGGACTCCACGGCGTTGATCGTCGGCGACTACTCCAACGGCAACGACGGCCTGCTGATCAAGGGTGAGGGCAAGACCCTGGCCGACCTCAAGGGGCAGACGGTCAACCTGGTGGAGCTCTCGGTTTCCCACTACTTCCTCGCCCGCGCCCTGGAAAAGGCCGGACTCAGCGAGCGCGACGTCAAGGTGGTCAACACCTCGGACGCCGACATCGTCGCTGCCTACGCCACCCCAGACGTCAAGGCCGCCGCCACCTGGAATCCGATGCTGGCGGAGATTCGCCGCCAGCCGGGCAGCACCCAGGTGTTCGATTCCTCGCAGATTCCCGGCGAGATCCTCGACATGCTGGTGGTCAACACCCAGACCCTCAAGGACAACCCGGCCCTGGGCAAGGTGCTGGTCGGCGCCTGGTTCGAGATCCTCGGCCTGATGCAGTCCGGCACCCCCGCAGCCACCGAGGCCCTGACCAGCATGGCCAAGGCCTCCGGTACCGACCTCGCCGGCTACCAGGCGCAGCTGGCCACCACCAAGCTGTTCTACACGCCCCAGGAGGCGCTGGCCTTCGCCACCAGCCCCAGCCTGCCCGAAACCATGACCCGGGTCGCCCGCTTCAGCTTCGAGCACGGCATCCTCGGCGAAGGCGCGCGCAGCCCCGAGGCCATCGGCATGAGCTTCGCCAAGGGCGTGGTCACCGGCGACAGCGGCAACCTCAAGCTGCACTTCGACCCCAGCTACGTCCAACTGGCCGCCGACGGCAAGCTCTGACCCCTCCCTTCCGAGTCGCGCGGACCGCAGCGGGCGGTCCGCGCCCCGCCACGAGCCTCGAGACCTGCCATGACCGCTTCTCTGAACCTGAGCCCCACCCTCTACGACGAAATCCTCCCTGGCGGTGGCCACACCTCCTTCGTGCTGCGCCGCGGCCAGTTGCTGCGCCTGACCGACCAGGAAGGCGGCGCCAACGTCAGCCTGCTGCTGTTCAACGCCCTGGACAAGAGCGAGCGCCTGAACCTGCCGGACACCCTAAAGTGCCAGCACACCGCCCGCCTCACCGCCGGTCACTGCCTCTATTCGGACATGGGCCGCGTGCTCGCCGCCCTCACCGCCGACACCTGCGGCTGGCACGACAGCTTCGGCGGTGTCCTCGATGCCGCCGAAGTCCGGGAAAAGTACGGCCAGGGCCGCTACCAGGAATTGCGCAACGGCTTCTTCCGCAACGGCACCGACAACCTGCTGGTGGAACTGGGCAAGCATGACCTGGGCCTGGCCGACCTGCTGATGACCATCAACCTGTTCAGCCGGGTCGACGTGGACGCCGACGGCGCCTTCCGCTTCCACCCGGAGAATTCCCAGGCCGGCGACTACGTCGAGCTCTATGCGCCCATGGACACCCTGGTGGTGCTCACCGCCCTGCAACACCCGCTGGACCCCAATCCCGTCTATGCGCCCAAGCCGGTGCGCCTGAGCTGGCAGAAGGTCGCCAGCGACGGCATCACCCTGCTCTGCCGCAGCTCGCGCCCGGAGAACGGCCGCGGCTTCCACAACACCGAACGCCAGTACCTCTGAGGGCCGTGCCATGAGCCTGATCGAAAGCGAGCTGCATCCCGACACCGCGGTCTTCCGCCACACCATCCCGGCCGGCGAGCCCTACCTGTTCGAGGTCAAGGCCGGACAGACCCTGCGCCTGCACGACCTGGAGGGCAACCAGGCCATCGACACCCTGTTCTTCGCCGCCCAGGACCCGCGCGAGCGCTTCGACCCCCAGCGCACCCTGCGCCGGCAGAATCGCGTCTACCTCACCACCGGCACGGTGCTCTATTCCAACCGCGGCAATGCCCTGCTGACCATCGTCGCCGACACCTGCGGGCGCCACGACACCCTCGGCGGCGCCTGTGCCCAGGAGAGCAACACGGTGCGCTACGCCCTGGACAAGCGCCACATGCACAGCTGCCGCGACAACTTCCTGCGCGCCGCCCTGCACGATGGCCGGCTCGGCAAGCGCGACCTGGGCGCCAACATCAACTTCTTCATGAACGTGCCGATCACCCCCGAGGGCGGCCTGACCTTCGAGGACGGCCTCTCCGCCCCCGGCAAGTACGTGGAGCTGCGCGCCGAGACCGACGTCATCGTGCTGATCTCCAACTGCCCGCAACTCAACAACCCCTGCAACGGCTGGAATCCCACCCCGGCGGAGGTGCTGATATGGAACTGAGCCGCGCCCAGCGTCTCTGGCGGTGGCTGCGGCCGTGGCTGTATCGCTTCTGCGAACTGCGCGCCGCGCGCTATCCCACGCCGCGCAAGCCCTAGTCCGCCGCATCGCGCGCCTCCCGGGGACGACCTCGGGAGCCTTCATCCGGCGGGACGGCCCGTCACCTTCGAGGACGCCTCGAATGTTCACCACCTTGCTCATCGCCAACCGTGGCGCCATCGGCTGCCGTATCCAGCGCACCCTGCGCGAGCTGGGCGTCGCCTCCGTCGCCGTCTACAGCGAGGCGGACCGCGCCAGCCGCCACGTCAGCGGTGCCGACCAGGCCTTCAGCCTCGGCGAAGGCGCGGCCGCCGCCACCTACCTGGACACCGCCAAGCTGCTCGACGTGGCCCGCCAGAGCGGCGCCCAGGCCATCCACCCCGGCTATGGCTTCCTCTCCGAGAACGCCGCCTTCGCCGAGGCCTGCGAAGCCGCCGGCATCGCCTTCGTCGGCCCCACCCCGGAGCAGTTGCGCACCTTCGGCCTCAAGCACACCGCCCGGGCCCTGGCCCGTGCCCAGGGCGTACCGCTGCTGGAAGGCACCGAGTTGCTGGAGAACCTGGCCGCGGCGCTCATCGCCGCCGAGCGGATCGGCTATCCGGTGATGCTCAAGAGCACCGCCGGGGGCGGCGGCATCGGCATGCGCGTCTGCCGCTCCGCCAGCGAACTCGGCGACGCCTTCGAGGCGGTGCGCCGCCTGGGCCAGAACAACTTCAGCGATGCCGGCGTCTTCCTCGAGAAGTACATCGAGCGGGCGCGCCACCTGGAGGTGCAGGTGTTCGGCGATGGCCAGGGCGAGGTGCTCGCCCTGGGCGTGCGCGACTGCTCGGTGCAGCGGCGCAACCAGAAGGTGCTGGAGGAAACCCCGGCGCCCAACCTGCCCGCCGGCATGGCCGAGGCGCTCTGCGCTGCCGCCCTGGACCTCGCCCGCGCGGTGCGCTACCGCAGTGCCGGTACCGTGGAATTCGTCTACGACAGCGGTGCCGACCGCTTCTACTTCCTGGAGGTGAATACCCGGCTGCAGGTCGAGCACGGGGTCACCGAGCAGGTCTGGGGCGTGGACCTGGTGCGCTGGATGATCGAGCTGGCCGCCGGCGACCTGCCACCGCTGGCCGAACTCGCCCGCAGCCTCGTCCCCCAGGGGCATGCCATCCAGGCACGGCTCTATGCCGAGGACCCGGGCCGCGACTTCCAGCCCAGTCCCGGCCTGCTCACCCAGGTCGACTTCCCGCCGGCGGACGGCCGCGCCCTGCGCCTGGACACCTGGGTCGAAGCCGGCGGCGAGATCCCGCCCTACTTCGATCCCCTGGTGGCCAAGCTGATCGCCTGGGCCCCCGACCGCGACGCCGCCCGGCAACGGCTCGACCAGGCACTGGCCGAGACCCGTCTCTACGGCGTGGAAACCAATCGCGACTACCTGCGGCAGATCCTCGCCGCCGCGCCCTTCGCTTCGGGTCAACCCTGGACCCGCTGCCTGGAAGACCTCGTCTATCGGGCGACCACCCTGGAGGTGCTCAGCGCCGGCACCCAGACCACGGTGCAGGACGCGCCCGGTCGCCTCGGCTACTGGGCGGTGGGCATTCCGCCCTCGGGCCCCATGGACGACCGCGCCCTGCGCCTGGGCAATCGCCTGCTGGGCAACGCCAGCGACGCCGCCGCCCTGGAAATCACCCTGGCCGGCCCCACCCTCAGATTCAACACCGACGCCGTGGTGGCCGTCACCGGCGCGCCCCTGGCGATCCTGCTGGACGACCACCCCCAGGCCATGGACAGCGTCTTCCGGGTGCCGGCCGGCGCCGTGCTGCAACTGGGCGCCGTCACGGGCGCCGGGGCACGCAGCTACCTCTGCCTGAGAGGTGGACTGGACCTGCCCGAATACCTGGGCAGCCGCAGCACCTTCACCCTCGGCCAGTTCGGTGGCCACGGCGGCCGCGCCCTGCGCGCCGGCGACGTGCTGCACCTGCACCCCCTGAGCGATCCAGCGGTCGGGGCCCGCCTGCCGGAGGCCCTGGCCACCCGGCTGCCCGCTACCCGCACGCTGCGCGTCATCTACGGCCCCCATGGCGCTCCGGATTACTTCAGCCGGGCCTATCTGGAGCTGTTCCTCGCCACCGACTGGGAGGTGCATTTCAACTCCAGCCGCACCGGCGTGCGCCTGATCGGTCCCAAGCCGGAATGGACCCGTGAAGACGGCGGCGAAGCCGGTCTGCACCCCTCCAACATCCATGACAATCCCTATGCGGTCGGCGCCGTGGACTTCACCGGCGACATGCCGGTCATCCTCGGCCCGGACGGCCCCAGCCTGGGCGGCTTCGTCTGCCCGGTCACGGTGATCGAGGCCGATCTCTGGCAACTGGGCCAGCTCAAGGCCGGCGACCGGGTGCGCTTCCTGCCGGTGGACCTGGCGACCGCCCGCCGCCTGCAACAGGACCGCCTGGTCGAGGAACGCACGCTGCAGCCGGTAGCGACGACCGCCGTGATTCCGCACCTGGGCGATCCGGTGGTGCTGGACCTCGGCAGCGGCGCCGAGCGGCTGGTGGCTCGGCTCTCCGGTGACACCCACCTGCTGCTGGAGATCGGCCCGCCCGAGCTGGACCTGGCCCTGCGCTTTCGTGGCCACGGCCTGATGCAGGCCCTGGCCGCCCTGGCGCTGTCCGGCCTGTGCGAACTCACCCCCGGCATCCGCTCGCTGCAGGTGCACTACCAGCCCGAGGCGCTGCCCCTGGCCGAGCTGCTGGCGGCGGTCACCCGCTGCTGGCAGGCCATGGGCGACGCCCAGGATCTGCGGGTGCCCTCGCGCATCGTCCACCTGCCGCTGTCCTGGGACGACCCGGCCTGCCGCCTGGCCATCGAGAAGTACGCCACCACGGTGCGCAAGGATGCCCCCTGGTGCCCGAGCAACCTGGAATTCATCCGCCGGGTCAACGACCTGGACTCCCTGGAGGCGGTCAAGCGCATCGTCTTCGACGCCAGCTACCTGGTGCTGGGCTTGGGTGACGTCTACCTCGGCGCCCCGGTGGCCACGCCGCTGGATCCGCGCCATCGGCTGGTCACCACCAAGTACAACCCGGCGCGCACCTGGACCGCGGAAAACTCGGTGGGCATCGGCGGCGCCTACCTCTGCGTCTATGGCATGGAGGGCCCCGGCGGCTACCAGTTCGTCGGGCGCACCCTGCAGATGTGGAATCGCTATCGCGAGGTGGCAGCCTTCCACGGCCAACCCTATCTGCTGCGCTTCTTCGACCAGATCCGCTTCCATGAAGTCTCGGCGGACGAACTGCTGCGCATCCGCGCCGACTTCCCCCTGGGTCGCGTGCCGCTGCGCATCGAAGAGAGCGAGCTGTCGCTGGCCGACTACCAGGCCTTCCTCGCCCGCGAAGCCGAGGGCATCGCCAGCTTCCGCGCGCGCCAGCAAAGCGCCTTCGCCGCCGAGCGGCAACGCTGGATCGACTCCGGCCAGGCGCATTTCGACAGCCAGGAGGCTCCGGTCGAGCCTACCGAGGAGACGCCCCTCGCCGCCGGCCAACTGGCGCTGGAAAGCCCGGTGGCCGGCAATCTCTGGCAGGCCCAGGCACAGCTCGGCGACCTCGTGGAAGCCGGTCAACCCCTGCTCATCCTGGAGTCCATGAAGATGGAAATTCCGCTGCTCGCCCCCTGCCGCGGGCGCATCGCCGACCTCCACGTCCAGCCCGGCTCGCCGGTCCGCGCCGGCCAGCGCCTGCTGGTGATCGACAAGACTTGAAGGAAGCCACCATGACATTCGATCTGCGTCTCGACACCCTGCGCGCGGCCTACGCCGCCGGCACCCTCACCCCGCGCGCCCTCATCGCCGCGCTGCGCGACAAGGCCGCCCAGCTCGCCCCTGAGTACCACCTGTTCATCCACCTGCTGACGCCCGCCGAGCTGGAGCCCTATCTCGCCGCCCTGGACGACCGCGATCCAGCCGGGCTGCCACTCTACGGCATCCCCTTCGCCCTCAAGGACAACATCGATCTCGCCGGCATCCCCACCACCGCTGCCTGCCCGGCCTATGCCTATGTGCCCGAGCGCTCCGCGCCCCTGGTGGAGCAGCTGATCGCGCTGGGCGCCGTGCCCCTGGGCAAGTGCAACCTCGACCAATTCGCCACCGGCCTCAACGGTACCCGCTCGCCCTATGGCGCCTGCCGCAACAGCGTCCACCCGGACTACCCCGCCGGCGGCTCCAGCGCCGGTTCGGCCCTGGCCGTGGCCCTGGGCGTCGCCAGCTTCGCCCTCGGCACCGATACCGCCGGCTCCGGGCGCGTCCCGGCGGCGCTGAACAACCTGGTGGGACTCAAGGGCAGCAAGGGCCTGCTCTCCACCGCCGGGGTGGTGCCCGCCTGCCAGACCCTGGACTGCGTGACCTTCTTCACCGCCACGGCCGCCGAGGCCAGCGAACTGCTGGCCCTCACCGCCCGCCTCGATCCCCGCGATCCCTATAGCCGCGCCAATCCGCAGTGGAACGACGCCAGCGCCTTCGGCCGCCCACGGCCCTTCCGCTTCGGCGTACCGACCCAGTTGGAATTCCTCGGCTGCCCGGAAAGCCCGGCGCTATTCGCGGCGGCCCAGGCGCGCCTGGAAGCCCTGGGGGGCGAAGCCGTGCCGCTGGATCTCGCCCCCTTCCTGGAGGCCGCCCGCCTGCTCTACGAAGGCCCCTGGGTGGCCGAGCGCTACAGCGTGGCCGGCGCCCTGATCGAGGCCGAGCCGGACGCGGTGCTGCCGGTGATCCGCGCCGTGCTGGAAAAGGCGCCCGGCGCCACGGCGGTGGAGGCCTTTCGCGCCGGCTATCGCCTGCAGGCCTTGAAAGCCCAGTGCGATGCCCTGCTGGCCGAACTGGATGGCGTGCTCACCCCCACCTATCCGCGCCCGGTCACCCTGGCCGAGCTGGCCGCCGAGCCCGTCGCCCGCAACGCCGACCTGGGCTACTACACCAATTTCATGAACCTGCTGGACTACGCCGCCGTGGCCGTGCCGGCGGGCGTCATGGCCAACGGCCTGCCCTGGGGCGTGACCCTGTTCGGCCGGGTCTTCACCGACCAGTACCTGCTGAGCCTGGCGGCGGCGCTGCAAGAGGCCCAGGACCTGCCCCTGGTGGGCGGTGCGCGGCCGAGCGCCAGCCTGCCGGCCCGTACCGCCCGCCATGACCGCGCGCGCCTGGTGGTCTGCGGTGCCCATCTGCAGGGCTTGCCGCTCAACGGCCAGCTCCTCGCCCGCGGCGCCCGGCGCCTGGCCCTGACCCGGAGTGCCCCGCACTATCGCCTCTACGCCCTGGCCGGCGGACCGCCGCTACGCCCGGGCATGGTCCGGGTCGCCGAAGATGGCGCGGCCATCGAGGTGGAGGTCTGGGAATTACCCAGCAGCGAACTGGGCAGCTTCCTCACCGGCATCCCCGCCCCGCTCGGCCTGGGCAAGGTGGAACTGGCCGACGGCAGCTGGGAAACCGGCTTCATCTGCGAGCCCTATGGCCTCGTCGGGGCCGAAGACATCACCGTCCACGGCGGCTGGCGGACCTGGCTGGCGGCGCGGACGAAGTCCTAGGAGCCCTGGCGTTCGGCCAGGTAGTCCTGCACCCGCGTCTGCAGATGGGGCACACCCTGGGGATGGGCGAGGAAGTCGGCGAGGCGCATCAGCTGCCAGTGCTGACCCTCGTCGCCAAAGCGAATGGCGGCGATCTCGGCCGGGTGCAGCTCACCGGCGAACAGCCAGCTGGGCAGGTAGCCGGGCTGGCGCGGTGGATAACGGCGGCCCCAGGTCAGCCGGGCTTCCTCCAGCACCAGGCCGAATTCCTCTTCCAGCTCGCGCAGGGCGCAGCGCTCCGGGGTCTCGCCGTCTTCGCGGCCGCCGCCGGGCAAATCCCAGAGGCCCGGCCAGGGGATGTCCGGCTTGTCGTCACGCTGATAGACCAGTACCTGATCGTCGCAGAGCAGCGCCAGCTTGGCGCCGTTGAAGGGTTCGCTGGGCATGGTGGAAGGTCCATCCGGTTAAGAGCGGCTAACAAAACGTAGCGAGCGGTTGTCAGGCGGGTGCGCGCGGCGCGCAGGAACCGCACCGGGCTCGCGCACGAGTGTACGAGTGGTACATGAGGATTCCGAGCACTGCACGCGCCCGTCTGGCGGACGCGCAGTAGTTTTGTTGGCCGCTCTAAGAGCCTGTTCATAATCTCGCGAGCTAGAGCCAAACAAGGCGAAAATGGCTGAGGAAGCGGAGTTTACGAGTGGTAAATGAGCATTCCGACCGGGCTGGCGACCCAGGCCATTTTCAACGCGGTTTGGCCGACGCGCAGCAGATTTTGAACAGGCTCTAAGACGGGGAGACCCCAGGCCTCTCCGTCCGGGCTCAATAACCGAGTTGCTTGAGCAGCGCACCCGGCTCCTGCTTGACCGGCCGCTGGTAGAACTTCAGCAGTTCGGCACTGCGGTTGGTGAAGAAGCCATCCACACCACGCGGCGCCAGGCGGGCGTAGTCCACCGCCGAATCCACGGTATAGGCGTGCACCAGCAGGCCGCGCTCGTGGGCCACGTCGTTCATCCAGGGCTTCACCAGGTCAGCGTAGCTCTGGTCGCCGCCTTCCTCCAGCGCCGCCGACGGGCCGATGCCGATGGCGCCATGGGCCTTGGCCCATTCCACCCAGGCGGTGAAGTCACCCTCGGAGCGTACCTGCTGCTTGGCATAGTAGGCCGCCTTGCTGGCCTCGCCCGACTCGGCGTAGCTCGGCCCGGGCTTGGCCGGGATGTAGTCGTCGCCCAGCCACAGCAGCAGGATCTTCGGCGTCGTCGGCATCTCCTTCTGCAACAGCTCAAGGCTGCTCTTCTCGAAGGTCTGCAGGATCACCCGCCCAGGCATGGCCGCTACGCCCGTGGCGCCGGCCTTGGGTTGGCCGAGCCAGCCGCGCTGTGCCAGCTTGGCCTTGAGATCGCGCTCGATACCGGGGAACAGCTTGGGCTGCTTGGTCTCGATGTAGAGACCCGGCTTGTTGCGCCCGCCCTCGGCGATATCGATGACCTCGTCGAGGGTGAGGATCTTGAGTCCGGCGAATGTCGGGCGGGCACGGTCCGGATGGGCCTGGTTGAACCAGCTGCCGGCATCCAGCGACTTGAGCTCGGCCAGGGTGAACTGGCTGACCGGCGCCTTGGCGCGATCCGGGAAGCGCTTGGCGACGTCCGTGGTGCGCTCGAGGGTGTCGTCGTGCAGGGCGATGAGCTGGCCGTCCTTGGTGCGCTGCAGATCGAGTTCGAGATAGTCCGCGCCCAGTTCCCGCGCCACCAGGTAGGCCGGAGCGGTGGACTCGGGGGCATCGAAGGACGCGCCGCGATGGGCGATCACCGCCGGCCAGGGAATGCCGGCCTGGCGGGCCAGGGTCTGGCCGACGTCGGCCTCGGTGGCCAGGGCCAGTTGGCTGACCAGCAGGGTGCCGGGAATGAGGGTACGGATCAGGGTGCGCAGTGCCGTTATTGTCATGGGTTCCTCAGTGGTCCGATGATCGGAGCTAGGTCCTGTACGAAAACTGCCTGCGCTCGGTGATGCTTCGTTGAAAAAGGCCTCGGAATGCTCATTTACCACTCGTAAACTCCGCTTCCTCAGCCTTTTTCGCCTCGCCTGACCTTCGCTCGGCGACTTTTCGTACAGAACCTTGGATGCAGCTTGCACTCCGGATGCGACAGTACGCAGACATCCGGCGCAGGAGACGTTATCCAGGTCGCAATTTCCGGTACTCTGCCGCCCGCTTCGCCCGACGAGATCACCATGACTGCAGCGCCCACGCCCTTCGATCCCACCCGCTGCCCCCTGTGCGGCGGTACGAATCGCTGCGTGCTGGCCGCGGGCGGCGAGATCCAGGATTGCTGGTGCCTGCAGGCACCGGTCGATCCGGCGGCCTTGGCGCGCCTGCCCGACGACGAGCGCCATCAACGCTGCCTGTGCCCGGCCTGCGCGGCGGGAGTCAGGCCCGAGAACGGCTGATGCGCCTGGATCGCTGGCTGGGCAATAGATCCGAGCTGGGCCGCCAGCTGGCCCGCCGCCTGCTCGCGGAAGGCCGGATAAGGGTCAACGGCGCCACCACCCTGCAGGCCGCGCGCGAGGTGTTCGCCTTCGACCGCATCGAGGCCAACGACCGCCTGCTGCAGGACGGCCCCGGCGGTCGCTACCTGATGCTGCACAAGCCGCGCGGCTGCGTCAGCGCCACCGTCGACGCCCGCCATGCCACGGTATTGGACTGCCTAGCGGCGGAGGAGCGCGCCGACCTGCACCTGGCCGGCCGGCTGGACTTCAACACCACCGGCCTGCTGCTGCTGACCAACGACGGCCAGTGGTCGCGTGGCCTGAGTCACCCGCGCCATAAGCAGACCAAGCGCTATCTCGTCACCACCGCCGAGGTCATCCCGCCGCAGCTGGTCGCGGCCTTCGCCGAAGGGCTGTACTTCGCCTACGAAGACCTCACCACCCAGCCCGCCCAGCTGGAGCTGCTGGGCGAGCGCAGCGCCTACCTGACCCTGGTCGAGGGCCGCTATCACCAGGTCAAGCGCATGTTCGGCCGCTTCGGCATCGAGGTCATCGCCCTGCACCGCGACCGTATCGGCGCCCTGGCCCTGGATCCGGCGCTGGCCGAAGGCAGCTATCGCTCTCTGACGGCCGACGAGGTGGCCCTGCTACGTCCGGCGGACTAGGGGAACAGGACCTCGGGAGCGTCGGTCGGGATGCAGACACGCACCATCCGGAGACTTCCCATGCGTATCGACATCCCCTCCCTGGGTTTCGGCGGCGCCCCCCTGGGCAACATGTTCCACGAGGTGAGCGACGCCGACGCCCGAGCGACTCTCGCAGCCGCCTGGGACGCCGGCATCCGCCTCTATGACACCTCGCCGCACTATGGCGCCGGCCTGTCCGAGCGCCGTTTCGCCGAAGTGCTGGCCGACAAGCCACGCGACGACTTCGTCCTCTGCAGCAAGGTCGGCCGCCTGCTGGAACCCGCCGATCAGCCGGAAAACGCCCCGCCGTTCGTCAACGAACTGCCCTTCAAGCGCGTGCTCGACTATTCCGCCGACGGCGCCCGCCGCTCCATCGAAGCCAGTCTGGAACGGCTCAAGACCGACCGCCTCGACCTGGTCTGGATTCACGATCTCTCGGAAGACCAGCACGGCCCGGCCTGGCGCGACTACTTCGCCCAGGCCATGCAGGGCGCGGCCAAGGCCCTCACCGAAATGCGCGAAGAAGGCCTGATCATGGGCTGGGGCCTGGGCGTCAACCTGGTGGAGCCTTGCCGCCTCGCCCTGGAGCAAAGCGATCCCGACGCCTTCCTGTTGGCTGGTCGCTATTCGCTGCTGGACCACCGCGAAGCCCTGGACACCCTCTTCCCGGAGTGTGAACGCCGGGGCGTGGGCATCGTAGTGGGCGGGCCCTTCAACTCCGGCCTGCTCGCCGGCGGCAAGCACTACAACTATGCCGAGGCGGAGCCGGCGCTGCGCCGCAAGGTCGAGCTGATCGAGGGTGTCTGTCGCGATCACGGGGTGGACATCCGCGCCGCGGCCCTGCAGTTCTGCCTCGCCCATCCCACGGTGGCCGCCACCATCCCTGGCAGCAGCAAGCCGGAGCGGGCGCGGCAGAACGCCGAACTGCTACGCGCGCCCATTCCCGCCGCCTTCTGGCGTAACCTGCGCGAGATCGGTGTGCTGCCAGAAGATGCCCCGACGCCGGCGTGAGTCCCCCCGTGAGTCCAGGGGCGCGGCTGTGCTAGGCTGCCGCCCCCTTTTCCACCCTGCCCGTCGCCATGACCTCGCCCCGTCGTCCCCTGCCTGGCCGCCCCGCGCCCCTGCATCCCCGCAATCGCCATCAGGGCAGCTACGACTTTCCAGCGCTGATGCGGGTGAGTCCCGCGCTCAAGCCGTTCGTGGCGCCGACGCCACGGGGCAATCTGTCCATCGACTTCACCGATCCCCAGGCCGTGCGCGCGCTCAACCGCGCCCTGCTGGCGTCGCACCATGGCGTACGCGACTGGGACATCCCCGCCGACTTCCTCTGCCCGCCGATTCCCGGCCGGGCGGACTACCTGCACCACCTGGCCGACCTGCTGGCCGAAGGCAACGGCAGCCAGCTTCCGCGCGGTGGAGCGGTCCGGCTGCTGGATGTAGGCACCGGGGCGAACGGCGTCTATCCGCTGATCGGCTTCAAGGAATACGGCTGGCACTTCGTTGGCAGTGACATCGCCCCTGCGGCGCTGGCTGCCTTCGGGCGCACCCTCGCCGCCAATCCGGATTGCGCTGCCGCCATTGAATTGCGCCTGCAGCCCGATCCCCAGGCGATCTTCGCTGGCATCCTGCAGCCCGGCGAGCGCTACGCCGCCACCCTGTGCAATCCGCCCTTCCACGCCAGCCCCGACGATGCCGTGCGCGGTAGCAAACGCAAATGGAAGAACCTCGGCAAGACCACCGGCAAGCAGGCGCCCCTGCTCAACTTCGGCGGCCAGGCGGCCGAACTCTGGTGCCCCGGTGGCGAGGCGGCCTTCATCGAGCGGATGATCCACGAGAGTCGCACCTTCGCCAGCCAGGTCGGCTGGTTCACCTGCCTGGTCTCCAGGGCCAGCAACCTGCCCCTGCTACAGGCGGCGCTGCGGCGCGAGCAGGCCAGTGAGATTCGGGTGGTGTCCATGGCCCAGGGCCAGAAGCAAAGCCGTTTCCTGGCCTGGCGCTTCGTCTGAAGCGCCCCTTGGGCCCTTCGAGCGGAGGCCCGCCGACGGATATCAATACCCTGAAAAGACCGGGAAGCGACCCTTCGGCGGCTTTCCGGCCAGTTTCGTCGGCGTGCGGCGGCCCAGGAAAGGCCAGGCATCCAGCCAGCGAAGCGCCAGCATCGGCCGTGCGAACGCCCTTGGAAAGCGCCCTTCGGATCGGAAGCGACCGGATTAGACCAAAGGCTAATAGCCAAATACGATTTATTCCGGGCTAGGCACGCGACATCCTTCCCTTTAAAATACCCGGCAACAAAAACGCATGCGCACGCAGCCGCTCCCGAGACCTTCGTCTTCGGTAAGCCGCCGCCTGAGCGCGTATCGCGTTTTTGCTCCGACCCTTCCGGTGACTCACGAGAGAAGGGCGGGGGGAGGGACAAGAACCTGCCCTTGCGTGTTCCGGCTGCATTCTGCCTTGCCCAGCGCACATCCACCCATGTGCCATGGTGCCGCACCGCACCGAAACTCGATAAGCAGACCCCAGCTTCTATCGATTGAGAGACCACATGTTGAAGAAAATGACTGGCGCGCTGCTCGGCGTGGCTATCGCTTCCGCCCTGGGCACCGCCCACGCGGACGACGTCAAGAAAGTCGACGTCCTGCTGATCGGCGGCGGCATCATGAGCAACACCTTGGGCATCTGGCTGAACGAGCTGGAGCCGAGCTGGACCATGGAAATGGTCGAGCGCCTGGACCAGGTCGCCGAAGAAAGCTCCAACGGCTGGAACAACGCCGGTACTGGCCACTCCGCCCTGGCCGAGCTGAACTACACCCCCGAAGACAAGGACGGCAAGGTCAGCATCTCCAAGGCCATCGAGATCAACGAGGCCTTCCAGGTGTCCCGCCAGTTCTGGTCCTGGCAGGTGAAGAACGGCGTCCTCAAGGACCCGAAGAGCTTCATCAACAGCACCCCGCACATGAGCTTCGTCTGGGGTGACGACAACATCGCCTTCCTCAAGAAGCGCTACGAAGCCCTCAAGGCCAGCCCGCTGTTCTCCGGCATGCAGTATTCCGAGGACCCGGCGCAGATCAAGCAGTGGGTCCCGCTGATGATGGAAGGCCGTGATCCCCAGCAGAAGGTCGCCGCCACCTGGAGCCCGCTGGGCACCGACGTGAACTTTGGCGAGATCACCCGCCAGTTCGCCGGCTACCTGCAGACCAAGCCCAACTTCAAGCTGAACCTGTCCAGCGAAGTCGAGAACATCACCCGCAATGCCGATGGCAGCTGGCGCGTTGAGTACAAGAACCTCAAGGACGGCAAGAAGACCGAGACCGACGCCAAGTTCGTCTTCATCGGCGCCGGCGGCGGTGCCCTGCACCTGCTGCAGAAGTCCGGCATCCCCGAAGCCAACGACTACGCCGGCTTCCCGGTGGGCGGTTCCTTCCTGGTCACCGACAATCCCGCGATCGCCCAGCAGCACCTGGCCAAGGCCTATGGCAAGGCCTCGGTCGGCGCGCCGCCGATGTCGGTCCCGCACCTGGACACCCGCATGCTCGATGGCAAGCGTGTGATCCTGTTCGGGCCCTTCGCCACCTTCTCCACCAAGTTCCTCAAGCAGGGCTCCTACCTCGACCTGCTGACCAGCACCAACACCCACAACGCCTGGCCGATGGTCCGCGTGGGCGTGGCCGAGTACCCGCTGGTGGAATACCTCGCCGGCCAGCTGATGCTGTCTGATGACGACCGCCTGGCGGCGCTGCGCGAATACTTCCCCAATGCCAAGAAGGAAGACTGGCGCCTGTGGCAGGCCGGTCAGCGTGTGCAGATCATCAAGCGTGACGCCGACAAGGGTGGCGTGCTGAAGCTGGGCACCGAGATCGTCGCGGCCAAGGACGGCAGCATCGCCGGCCTGCTGGGCGCCTCCCCGGGTGCCTCCACCGCCGCGCCCATCATGCTGAGCGTGCTGGAGAAGGTGTTCAAGGACAAGGTCGCCACACCCGAGTGGCAGGCCAAGCTGCACCAGATCGTGCCCAGCTACGGCACCAAGCTGAACAGCGATCCCGCGCGCGTGCAGCAGGAGTGGAACTACACCGCCGAGGTGCTGCAACTGGCTACCCCGCCGGTCGCCACCGCTGCCCAGAACGCCGATGCCAAGGCCACTGCCGGTGCCGCTCCGCGCGCGGAAAAGGCCGCCAACGACATGGCCCTCTGATCGCCTGTCGACCCGGCTCCCCCGCCGGGTCGCGCCAGACGCACGAGCCCCACCCCGATCCGGGCGTGGGGCTTTTTTTCGCCCCGGATCGGTCGCTGGGTACGCCAGGCGCAGTGCTGTGACGGAAACCGCAAGGACGTGAATTTTTCAGCGCCATCAGGCACTAAAAGTGCAACGACGCGCCAGCGAGAGCCTTTGCACGCCACAATGGTGTTCTATTCTCGAGCCCTAACCGTTACCTGACTCTGGAGACACGATGACGGCACATCCCGCCCCGGGCATCCTGCATACCCGTGAAGGCCAGCGCCTGGCCGACAGCGACGCCGCCGCCTGGCGCCAATGGGGCCCCTACCTGAGCGAACGCCAGTGGGCCACGGTCCGTGAAGACTACAGCGCCGACGGCGATGCCTGGCGCTACTTTCCCCACGATCATGCCCGCAGCCGTGCCTATCGCTGGGGCGAGGACGGTCTCGCCGGCTTCTGCGATCAGGCCCAACAATGGTGCCTGGGCATCGCCCTGTGGAACGAACGCGACCCCTTCCTCAAGGAACGCCTGTTCGGCCTGACCAACGCCGAAGGCAACCACGGCGAGGACGTCAAGGAGCTCTACTTCTACCTCGACGGCGTGCCGAGCCATGCCTACCAGAAGATGCTCTACAAGTATCCCCATGCGGCCTTCCCCTATGCCCAACTGGTGGAAGAGAACGCCCGGCGCGGCCTGGAGGATCGCGAATACGAGCTCCTCGATACCGGCGTCTTCGAGCAGGACCGCTACTTCGACGTCACCGTCGAATACGCCAAGCACACCCCCGACGACATCCTCATGCGGGTGACCATGGAGAACCGCGGCGCCGAACGGGCCCGCCTCCATGTATTGCCGCAGGTCTGGTCGCGCAACACCTGGGCCTGGACCGGGACCCCGCCGCGCTCCATGCTCAGCCTGGAAGGCGAGCAGGTCCGCGCCAGCTACTTCGACCGGCCCGACCTGGTCGTCAGCGCCTGGGGCCCGCAGGACGTCGAGTGGCTGTTCTGCAACAACGAAACCAACCTGCCCCGTCTCACCGGCGAGCCCGCCGAGGGCCCCTTCAAGGACGGCATCAACGACTACGTGGTCAAGGGCGCCCGAGAAGCGGTCCGCCGTGACTTCGGCAGCAAGGCCGCGGCCCATTTCGCCGTGGAACTGGACGGCGGCGCCACGGCGGTGGTCTACCTGCGCCTGGCACCCACCAGCGCCCTCGCGGTGGATGCCGAGGCGATCTTCGCCGAGCGCATCGCCGAGGCCGATGCCTTCTACGCCGCCCTGCAGGAAAAGATCGCCGACCCCGACGCCCGCCTGGTGCAGCGCCAGGCCCTGGCCGGCCTGCTGTGGTCCAAGCAGCTCTACTATTTCGAGGTGAATCGCTGGCTCAACGGCGATCCCGCCCAACCCACTCCGCCGAAACAGCGCGAGGGCATCCGCAACGGCCACTGGCGGCACCTGCTCAACTTCGACATAGTCTCCATGCCGGACAAGTGGGAGTACCCCTGGTACGCCTCCTGGGACCTCGCCTTCCAGGCGGTGGCCTATGCCCTGATCGATCCCGGCTTCGCCAAGCAGCAACTGCTGCTGCTGGTGAAGGACAGGTTCATGCACCCCAATGGCCAGCTGCCGGCCTACGAGTGGAATTTCGAGGACGCCAACCCGCCGGTGCACGCCTGGGCCACCTGGCACGTCTATCTGCAGGAGAAATCCCTCACCGGCGTCGGTGACCGCGTCTTCCTCGAGCGGGTCTTCCACAAGCTGCTGCTGAATTTCTCCTGGTGGATCAACCGCAAGGACGCCGAGGGCCGCAATATCTTCCAGGGCGGCTTCCTCGGCCTGGACAACATCGCCCTGTTCGACCGTTCGGCGCCGCTGCCGCCGGGCTATCACCTGGACCAGGCCGACGGCACCGCCTGGATGGCCGCCTATGCCCTCGACCTGATGCGCATCGCCCTGGAGCTGGCCAAGGAAAACCCGGTCTACGTCGACCTCGGCATCAAGTTCTTCGAGCACTTCCTGCACATCGCCAACGCCATCAACCACAGCGACGATCGTGAGGACGGCCTCTGGGACGAGCAGGACGAATTCTTCTACGACGTCCTGCACAAGCCGGATGGCAGCGCCGAGCCGCTGCGCCTGAGATCCATCGTCGGTCTCATCCCGCTGTTCGCCGTGCAGGTCCTGGAACAGCGCGAACACGAGGGCCTGCCCGGCCTGGGCGGTCGCCTGCGCGGTTTCCTGCGGCAGCGTCCGGATCTCGCCCGCCTGGTCTCCCGCTGGACCGAACCCGGCCAGGGCAATAGATTCCTGCTGTCGCTGCTGCGCGGCCATCGCACCAAGCTGCTGCTCAAGCGCATGCTGGACGACGATGAATTCCTCTCGGACTACGGCATCCGCTCCCTGTCCAAGGCCCACGAGCAGCAGCCCTTCGAGATGCGCCAGGCCGACGGCAACCTGCTCAGCGCCCGTTACCAGCCGGCCGAGTCGGATTCGCGCCTGTACGGCGGCAACTCCAACTGGCGCGGCCCGCTATGGATGCCGATCAACTACATGCTCATCGAGTCGCTGCACGAGTTCCACCGCTACTACGCCGACAACTTCTCGGTGGAATACCCCAGTGGCTCGGGCTACCTGGCCAATCTGGAAGAGGTCGCCGTTGGCCTCAGCGAGCGCCTGACCCGGCTCTTCCTCAAGGATGCCGACGGCAAGCGGCCGAGCATGGTGGACTATCCGCAACTGCAGAACGACCCGCGCAGTCGCGACCTGGTGCTGTTCCACGAATACTTCCACGGCGAGAACGGCCGCGGGCTCGGCGCCTCCCACCAGACCGGCTGGAGTGCCCTGGTCGCCCTCCTGCTGCAACCGCGGCGATAGAGGGGCCCGGCGGGCTCGCCGTTGCGCAGATCTCGCCACGATTTGCGCAGCCGGTGCGGCTTTCCTGGCCGGGCATGGGTACTATGCTCCAGACAGGACACCGTTCTCGCGAGCTTGCATGACCCCATTCGACGACGCCCGACGTCTCCACGCCCTGAGTGAGCTGCGGATTCTCGACAGTGGCGTGGAGTCCGCCTACGAGGATCTCGTGGCCTTGGCTTGCCAGCTCACCCGAGCGCCGGTGGCCTTCGTCACCCTGGCGGATCGGGATCGGCTCTGGTTCAAGGCCTGCCAGGGCCTGGTGATGAACGAGGTTCCGGTCGAGTCTTCGCTGTGTCACCTGGCGATCCTCACACCTCGGCAGCCCTTCATCGTGGAAGACCTGCGCAGCGATCCCCGTGTCGCTCACCTTGCGGTGGCGCCAGGGATGGAGAGGATGCGGGCCTACCTGGGGGTCCCCCTGCTCGCCCCCCTGGGCATCGCCCTCGGCACGCTCTGCGTACTGGACGACCGGGTACGGCGCTTCGAGACCGACCAGATCGAGAGCCTGCAGCGCCTGGCACGGCAGATCACGCTATTGCTGCAGCAGCGCGAAACCCTGAATCGGCTGGAAGAGCTGGATATCAATTTTTCCGCCTTCATGAACAATGGCCCCTTCGTCGCCTACATCAAGGATCGCGACTGGCACTACTCCTATGTCAACGAACCTTGCCTGCAACAGCTGGGGCTGACGCGCGACGACATTCTCGGCAAGGACGACTTCACCCTCTGGCCGGAGGCCGCGCCCCGCCTGCGCGAGATGGACGAACAGGTGATGCGCGAACTCAAGCCGAGCCGGCAGATCGAGCGCCTCGTCACCCCCGATGGCCGCCACTTCTTCTGGCAGTCCTACAAGTTTCCCCTGGCAACCCGCCACGGTATCGCCCTGGCGGGCCTCTCGGTGGACGTCACCGAACATATCGAGCAGCAGCACCTGCTGGAAGCCTCCCAGCGGCAATTGCTGGACATGATGAAGGCCGCCGAGCAGCGGAGCGTCACGGATGCCTTGACCGGCCTCTACAACCGTCGCGCCTTCGACCTGCATCTGGCGGAACAGCTCCAGCGCGCCGAGGAAGGTACCCGGCCGCTGTCCATGCTGCTGATCGACGTGGATCACTTCAAGGCCTACAACGACGCCTATGGGCACCCCGTAGGCGACGCCGCCCTGCAGGACATCGCCCGCCTGCTGCTGCAGAGTTGCCGGGATGGCGACGCCAGCTTCCGCTACGGCGGCGAGGAATTCGCCATCCTGCTACCGGGTGCCGATGGCGTGGCTGCCCAGCAGGTGGCCGAGCGCTGTCGCCTGGTGGTGGCCCAGCATCCCTGGTCACGGCGCCCGATCACTCTGAGTCTCGGCGTGGCGACCCATCAACCTGGCATGACCGCCTACGACCTCACCGAGGCGGCCGACCAGGCGCTTTACGCGGCCAAGGCCGCAGGGCGCAATCGCGTGGCTGGCTGAGCGTCCCGGCACTTCTTGATAGTGATTCTGCACCGCTCCGGTTGGACAGCGAGTGCATGGCGAAGATCTCCTGAGAAAGCGTCCGCACTGTGCTGCCTGGGCCATCGTCGTGCCTCCTTCACATGGAGGATGAGCGACAGCAAAAAACCCGCCGAAGCGGGTTCTCTGTTGCGACCATCCCAACGTCCTGTCAGGCGCCATCCTGGCCTGGTCATCATCCTTGACCTCTGGGCTGCGCATCCTGCGCGGCTGATGGAAGTAGAGTACGCAACCCGCGTCGAGGCGAACATGGCCAGGTGACAGCACCTCGTGTAAGCCTTTTGCCATACCGTCGGGAACGTCGCGCCCGACGCCCCCACTAACGCTGACCTCCGTCGAAGATCTCCTCATGGCCCTCTCCACCTCTTTCGCCATCGTCCAACTGCAGATGCGCCGCGCGGCTCGCCTGGTCTGGAGCACTTCGCCGGCCCTGCTGATCGGGCTGGTACTGGCCACCCTGGTGGCGGGCCTGCTGCCGGCGCTGGCCGCCTGGCTGGGGCAGCGCATCGTCGATGCGGTGGTGGCGGCCATGCGGCTGCATACCGAGCAAGGCCAGGCGCCGCTGTGGCCGGTGCTGAAATTCGTCCTGGCCGAAGCCGGGGTGCTGGCGGCCCTCGCCGCAGCGCAACGACTCCTGTCGGTGCAGCAATCGCTATTGCGGGTACGCCTGGGGCAAACGGTGAACCTGCTGATCCTGGAAAAGGCCCAGACCCTGTCGCTGGCGCAGTTCGAGGATGCCGACTTCTACGACAAGCTGGTGCGAGCAAGGCGCGAGGCCTCGGTGCGGCCGCTGGCCCTGGTGACCAAGTCCCTCACCTTGCTGCAGAACCTCATCTCCCTGGTGAGCTTCGCCGTGCTGCTGGTGCACTTCTCGCCCTGGGCCCTGCTCCTGCTGGTGGTAGGTGCCCTGCCGGTGTTCCTTGCCGAGGCGCGCTTCTCGGGTGACGCCTTCCGTCTGTTCAGTCGCCGCGCGCCCGAGACCCGCCGCCAGACCTACCTGGAAACGCTGCTCTCCCACGAGGCCTATATCAAGGAGGTCAAGCTGTTCGGCCTCGCGCCGCTGCTGCTGGAGCGCTACCGCAGCACCTTCGCCAAGCTCTATGCCGAGGACCGGCGCCTCACCCTCAGACGCGACGGCTGGGGCTTCGTCTTCGGCCTGCTGGGTACCCTGGCCTTCTACGTCGCCTATGCCTGGGTGGTGCTGGACACCGTGCGCGGTCGCCTGAGCCTGGGCCAGATGACCCTCTACCTCACCCTGTTCCGCCAGGGCCAGGCCGCGGTCAGCGCCAGCCTTACCGCCCTCGGCGGGCTCTATGAGGATAGCCTCTACCTGAGCAACCTCTACGACTATCTCGGCCAGCCGACCACCGCCGAGGGAGGCAGCCTGACCGCGGGCAGCCAGCCCGGCGACGGCCTGAGATTCGAGGGGGTCGGTTTCACCTACCCGGGCGCCACGACAGCGACTCTGAAGGACATCAGCTTTCACCTGGCACCGGGCCAGAGCCTGGCGCTGGTGGGCGCCAACGGCTCGGGCAAGACCACCCTGATCAAGCTGCTGACTCGCCTCCATGCGCCGACCCAGGGCCGCATCCTGCTCGATGGCAGCGACCTGCAGGACTGGCAGCCGGCGGCCCTGCACCGGCGCATCGGGGTGATCTTCCAGGACTTCATCCGCTACCAGCTGACCGCCGGGGAAAACCTGGGCGTGGGTGATACGGCCGCCTTCGCCGACGAGGCACGCTGGCACAAGGCGGCGGCCCAGGGCCTGGCCGACGAGGTCATCGCCGGCTTGCGCGAGGGCTACCAGACGCAACTCGGCCGCTGGTTCATGGGTGGGCAGGAGCTGTCCGGCGGGCAGTGGCAGAAGATTGCCCTGTCGCGGGCCTATATGCGTGAAGAGGCCGACATCCTGGTGCTGGACGAACCCACCGCCGCGCTGGATGCCGCCGCCGAAGCGGTGATCTTCGAACGCTTCCGCGCCCAGGCGCAGCAGCGCATGACCCTGCTGATCTCGCACCGTTTCTCCAGCGTGCGCAACGCCGACCAGATCCTGGTACTGGAAGACGGCGAGATCCGCGAGCGAGGGGATCACGAGCAGTTGCTGGCCGGTGGTGGCCGCTATGCCCAGCTGTTCGACCTGCAGGCGCGGGGCTATCGCTGATCGCCGGTGGCGAACTTCGCATGGAGGGCTCTGCCCAAGGCTTAACAACCACTCGCGGAGGCCACATGAACGATCAAATCAAGGAAAACCCCGACGACCTGGACATCGATCCGGACATCGCGCCCGATCCCGAAGAGCCCGTAGGCGAGGATCCGGCAGAAAAGCCGGTCGAGGAGCGCCTGCCGCAGAAGAATCCACGCAATCCGGAGTACAGCTGATGAACGTCATCATGCCGCTGCCAGAGGATGAAGATCCCGATGGCCTGCACCCGGCGGAGCTGCCCGCCGACGAGGACGATGCGCCACCGGTGGATCCGCTGTGATATCGGATGTCCGGAGCCTGGTTTCCCTCACCCTAGCCCGCTCCCAAAGGGAGAGAGGGCGGATTCGGTGGCAGCGATGACACTGCCCCACCGATCAGCTTCGGAAAGCTGATCGGTGGGTTCCGGGATCAGGCTGGGCACCGTTGGGGCAGCCGGACTCCCCCCTCACGAAAAGGTCCGCCGTCGCGGACCTTTTCCTTGGCTCACAGGGCGCCGGATTGCGGCTTGCCATAGAGCTCGAGCAGCTTGAGCGTCACGCCATTGGTCCAGCCGAAGCCGTCCTGCAGCTCGTACTCGCCGCCGCCGCCGCCCTGGCCGCCGGTGAGGTCGTATTTCTCCACCAGCTTCTGTTCCCGGGCATAGAGGTTCTGCACCTGGGTGAGGAAGCGGGTGCCGATGTCCGCGGCCAGCCTGTTCTGCTGGTAGCGACGCAGGCCGTCGACGGCGACCCACTGCAGCGGTGCCCAGCCGTTGGGTTCATCCCACTGCTGGCCGGTCTTGACCGTGGTGGTGGCGATGCCGCCGGGACGCAGCAGCTGGTTCGCGACCGTGGCCGCGGTCTGGTCGGCGCTGCTCTGGCTGGCGAGACCGACGAACAGCGGGAACAGGGTAGCGGCGGTGACCTTGTCGGTCCGGCGCTTGGCCTGCCAGTCGAAGTCGGTGTAGTAGCCGGCCGGATTCCACAGGTAGCGGTCGATGGCCTGTTGGCGGGTCTTGGCCTTCTGGCTGTAGGCCTGGACGCAGCTGGCTTCACCGGTCTTCTCGCAGGCCTTGGCGATGGTCTGCTCCAGGTGATACAGCAGGCTGTTCAGGTCCACCGGAGCGATGGCGGTGGTGCGGATGGTCGCCAGGGTCTTGCCGTCACCGAGCCAGCGCGAGGAGAAGTCCCAGCCGCTCTCGGCACCGGCGCGCAGGTCGCGATAGACCTCGCCAGCGGGACGGCCCTTGGCCTGGGCCGCGGTGGCCAGGTCCTCCATGTAGGACTCCTGGCGCGGGGTATCGCTGGCGTCCCAGTAGCGATTGAGCAGGGTGCCATCGGCCAGCTTGACCACATGGGCATTGGCCTGGCCGGCCTGGAGCCCCTGGGCGCCGGCCATCCAGTAGGCGTATTCCTTCTGTAGCTGCGGCAGGTAGCGGCGATAGGCCGAATCCCCTTCCAGGCTGGCCTGGAGGTCGACCATGTAGGCGAAGAATGGCGGCTGCGAGCGGCTCAGGTAGTAGCTGCGATTGCCGTTGGGGATGTGGCCGTAGACGTCGATCTCGTTGGCGAAGTTGTCCACCATGTCGCGGACCAGATCGGTGCGTCCATCCTTGGCCAGGCCCAGCAGGGTGAAGTAGGAATCCCAGTAGTAGACCTCGCGGAAGCGACCGCCGGGGACCACGTAGGGTTTGGGCAACGGCAGCAGGCTGCTGTAGGCCGGCACCTCTTCGTAGTGGCGCGTGAGCACCGGCCAGAGGTCCTTCACGTGGGTGGGCAGGTCGGCGCCGGCCTTGGGTGGGTCGGCCTTGATCGGCGCGGATTCCTCGAAGTTGGTGGCGACGAAGGCCTTGAGGTCGAAGCCGGGCTGGTCGCGTTGCGCCAGGTAGTCGCGGCGGATGTCCGCAGGGTTGCGCTTGGGCAGGGCGTCGACGAAATGCTTCTGGTCGCTGAACAGCTTGCCCTGCTGCACCGCGACGAACAGCTCGGGATAGGCCTGGTCCGGCGGCACGGCGCGGGCGCTGCTGGCGTCGCGCCAACTCCAGGTCGGGGTTTCCGGCTTGCTGCCCTCGTGGGCGCAGGCGGCGAGGAAGGCGATGGACAGGGACAGGACGAGCATCCGCGCGGGCGGCGCAGGTGGCAGGCGTTTCATGAAGCGCTCCTTTTCTTGTCGACACGACAGCAGTCGCAACGGGCGTTGCGACACGAAAGGATCGACCCTGGAGGGCCGCGACAGTTCGCCGCGGCGGCTCAGACGCCTGGGCGCAGTCGCTTCACGCAGCGCGCCAGTTCGTCCAGGCCGAAGGGCTTGCCGATGAGTTCGACGCCCTCCTCGGCCAGCTCCGGCAGCATCGCCGGATCGGCCTGGCCGGACAGGTAGAGCACCGGCAGGCCGGGGGTGGTGGCGCGCGCCTGTTCGGCCAGTTGCCGGCCATCCAGCCCGGACAGGCCGAGGCTGGTCACCAGCAGGTCGATGCGCAGGCTGCCCGAGGCGATGAGGGCGACGGCCGTGGCGCTGTCGCTCACCGCCAGGGGGGTGTAGCCCAGCTCGGCGAGGGCCTCGCTGATGATCACCCGCACCTCCCGCTCCTCCTCGACGATCAGGGCGCAGTCACCGGACACCTCCGGCAGCTCCGAGCCTTCGGCAGCGCGAAGTGGCATGGTCACCACGGGCTCGGCCAGCAAACGCGGCAGATAGAGGCTGATGCAGGTACCCTCGCCCAAGACCGAATGGATCTCCACCTGGCCACCGGATTGGCGGACGAAGCCGTAGATCATCGACAGACCGAGGCCGGTACCGCGACCACTGGGCTTGGTGGTGAAGAAGGGTTCGCAGGCGCGCTTGAGGGTGTCGGCGTCCATCCCGGTACCGGTATCGCAGACCTGGATACGGACGAAGTCGCCCTCCAGCGTCTCGGGCGAGAGGGCAACGCTCAGGGGTCCCTGGACGTTCCCCACGCGGATGCTCAGGCTGCCGCCCTCGGGCATGGCGTCCCGGGCGTTGATGGCGAGGTTGAGAATGGCGTTTTCCAACTGGTGCGGATCGCAGTGCAGCAGCCAGAGGTCCTCGTCCAGCTGGACTTCCTTGCGGATCTTGCGGCCCAGGCTATGGCGCAGCAGTTCGTGCATGCCCTGCACCAGCTGGCCGGCGTCCACCGGCCGGGGTTCCAGTACCTGGCGACGGGCGAAGGCCAGCAGGCGCTGAGTCAGGGCCGCCGCGTTCTCCGCCGAGCGGGTGGCGGTGTCCAGGTAGCGCTCCAGCTCCTGGATGCGCCCCTGCTGCACCCGCCGCCGCATCAGATCGAGCGAGCCGACGATGCCGGTGAGCAGGTTGTTGAAATCGTGGGCGATGCCGCCGGTGAGTTGGCCGATGGCCTCCATCTTCTGCGCCTGGCGCAGCTCTTCCTCCAGCGCCAGCAGCTCCTGGCTGCGTGCCTCGATGCGTACCTCCAGGTTGCGATTGAGTTCGTCCAGCGCCTCGCGGGCGTGTACGGTTTCGGTCACGTCGCGGGAGATGGAGAGGAACTGCAGCGGCAGGCCGTCGTCACCGAGGATCGGCGTCACCACCACGTCCCACCAGCGGCGGGTGCCCTTGGCGGTGGGCGCCAGGCCAGTGAAACGACCGGTGCCGCCCTGGCGTGCCGCCTCGATGGCGGCGAACACCTCGTGGCGCTGCTCTTGCGGCCAGAGATCAGCCCAGGACCGTCCATGGAAAGGCACGAAGTCGTCGATCTCCATCACCACCAGGCCGCCCGGGTTCATGTATTCCAGACAACCTTCGAGGTCGATCAGCTTGATGCAGTCGACGCTGCAGACCATGACACTGCGCTTGAAGGCCTCCCCCTGCCAGAGCTCGGCTTCGTGACGGCGTTGGGCAGTGACGTCGAGCAGCACGCCACCGCTCTCGCGGCGCTGGAACTGCAGGTAGCGTGCCTTGCCATCCTGCCCCAGGCGCCAGGCCTCCCAGCGCTCACCGGCACCGGGCAGCAGCCCTGCCGGTGCCGCGGTGCGGCTTTGCAAGTCGGCCACCAGCTCGGCCAGCGGCAGGCCCCGGGCGAGCCGTTCGGCGTCCCGCTCCAGCATGGCGGCGCAGGCTGCGTCACCCCGCCATTCGGCACGGCTGGCGTCATATTCGAACAGTCCAACGGCAAGGAACTGGGACATGGTGAGGGAGGCCGGTAGGGAAAAAGACGTCACCGCGACGCGGTGAACGGAGCGAACCCGTCTAAATTAACAGTTTTGACGTTTCGCTTCGCCGGCCTTCGACCACTCGCGCAGGAGAAATACTCAATCGGTTGAGCTTTTCTCCACCGCGTAGCGCCGCTCCAGACCGCTGTGCCCCAGCCCGACGCCCTTGCGCACCCTGAGCTGCACCGGAATGCGCTCCTTGAGCGCCTCCACGTGACTGATGATACCGATGGTCTTGCCGCCGGCGTTGAGCTGGTCCAGGGCATCGAGGGCGACTTCCAGGGTCTCGCCGTCGAGGGTGCCGAAGCCTTCGTCGAGGAACAGCGAATCGATGCCGGTACGCTGGCTGACCAGATCCGACAGCGCCAGGGCCAGGGCCAGGCTGACCAGGAAGCTCTCGCCGCCCGACAGGGTGCGAATATCGCGCAGGGCATCGGCCTGCCAGGTGTCGAGGATCTGCAGCTCCAGTTCCGCCGCCTGCCGCCGGATCAGCTGGTAACGACCATGCAAACGCTGGAGTTGCCCATTGGCCAGGTGCACCAGGTGATCCAGGGTCAGCCCCTGGGCGAACTTGCGGAACTTGGCGCCATCGGCCGAGCCGATCAGGCCGTTGAGGTGCTGCCAGAGGTCGTGGTCGCGCTCCTGGGCGGTGATCTCCGCCAGCAGCGCCTGCAGGCCCTCGCGACGGCGTTCGTCGTCACGCAGCGCGGCGCCCACCTCGCCCTGGCGTTGGCCCAGGGTACGCAACTCGGCACTGGCGGCGGCCAGCGCGGTATCCAGCTCGGCGGCGGATCTCTCGGTGAGCGGTTGCGCGCCCAGGGCGGCATGGTGCTGCCGGGCGGCCCCGGCCAGGGCGCGGGCTTCGGCCAGGGTGGTATCCAGGCGCGCCAGTTCGGCGCCCAGGGCGCTGCGCTCGGCGTCGTCCAGCTGCGCGGCGCGCCAGGCCTCGACATCGGCGAAGGCACTGGCGGCCAGGGCCGTCTCCCAGCGGGCGCTGGCTTCCTCGGCCAGCTGCGCCTCCCGGTCCAGTCGCGCGGCCAGCGACAGCCGTGTGCCCTGCAGCGCCGCGCCCTGCTCGCGACAGTCTTCCCAGGCCGCGGTGGCCTCGGTCAGCACGGTCGCCGCCGCGCTCGGCTCGACCGGCGCCGCGGCGATTCCCGCCGCCCGTTCGCGCCAGGTCGCCACCAGCGGCGCCAGGGCGGCCAGGCGCTGCTCTGCGTCGCGCAGGCCCTGCTGCAGTTCCTGGACGCGCTGGCGGTCGGCCTGCCAGGTACGCCATTCCTGATCGCGCAGGGTGAGCCACTCGGCGGCGCGGCTGGGCAGCTCGTAGCCGGCGGCGGCGAGATCCGCGGCGAGCTCGCGCTCGGCCTCGGCCTGCTGGCGCTGCGCCTCCAGCAATTCCTGCGCGCCTTCGCCCAGGCTCTGGCGGGCGCGCTCCCAGGCCGCCTCGGCCAGGGCCAGGCGCTGTTCGGCATCGGCCTGCTGGCGCGCCGCGCGCTGGGCCTCCTGGCGACTCTCCTCGCCCTGCTGGCGCAGGCCGTCCAGGGTGGCCAATACCTGCTGGATGCGGGCCAGCTCGGCGTCCTGCCGACGGCGCAGCTCGGCCACCGCACCGGGTGCCTCGGGGTCGGCGCCCAGGGCCACGCAGCGCTGGCGCCAGAGTTCGCCCAGTTGCTCCAGCTGCTGGCCGGCCTCGGCCTGCTGTTCGCTGGTCTGGTCGAGTTGCGTCTTGAGCGCCACCAGGGTTTCGCCCAGTTCCTTGCCCTCCTGGGTCAAGCGCTCCAGTTCGGTCCTGGCGTCCTGCAGGGCGGTCTGGGTGGCCGAGACGTCCAGGGCAGCGTAGTCGGCCACCGCCGGATGCTCGCGCGAGCCGCACAGCGGGCAGGGTTCATGGGGGCGCAGTTCGGCGCGCTGGGCCTCCAGGCTGCGGATGACCCGCTCCTGTTCGAGCAGTTTTTCCCGCTCGCGGACCTGCTGGGCCACCTCGCGATAGCGACCGCGCAAGACGTCCAGCCGCACCTGCTGCTCGCCATGCTGGCGCTGGCGCTCGCCCTGGCTGCGCGCCAGACGCTCCAGCTGCGTCTGCAGCTGACGGCGACGCTCGACCAACTGGTCCAGTTGGTCGACTTCGTTGACCCGTCCGAGCGCCGCCTGCCAGAGGCCGCGCCAGGCCTTTTCATCGCGGCCGTCCAGGGCGGCCTGCCAGCGCTCGGCCTGGGCCTGCTCCGCTGCCTCGGCCTGGGCTGCCTGGTCGCGCGCCCGCTGCACCGCTACCTGCTGGGCCTCGCGTTCCTCGGCCAGCAGCTGCAGTTGCTGTGTCTGTTCCTCCTGGCGCCGAGTGAGCCGCGCCAGAGCCTCGCCGCGCTCGTCACGCAGCGCCAGCCGGCTGCGCCAGTCACCCAGGCGCTCGCCCAGCTCGGCATGGCGGGTCCGCTCGGCCAGGCTGTCAGCCAGGCGCTGCTGTTCGTCGAGCGTACGTGCCTGTTGCGTCTCGGCCTGGCGCCATTGTTCCAGACTGGCGCCCAGCGCCTGGCCCAGGGCGGCTTCACGGCGAGCGCTCAGGGCCTGCAGGCCCTGGTCGAGCTGCGTCAGTTCGTCACGACTCTGGCGCTCGCGCGCCTGGGCCTCGCGCCAGGCCTGCTCGACCGGCAACAGGCGCGCCGCCGGCTCGGCCGCCGCCAGGCGCTGGCGCCGGGGCTCGGCGGCGTCCCAGGCCTGCTGGGCCTCGGTCAGGCGAGACTCGGCCATCTGCGCCGCGGTCGCCGCCTGTTCCAGCGCAGCGAGCCACTGGCGTTGCGCCTGCCAGGTGGCCAGTTGTTCGCCCAGCTGCACCTCGCGCGCCGCCAGGCTGGCGCCCTCGGCGGTCAGCGCCTGGCGGCGTTCGTCATCCAGGACCTCGACCCCGGCGACGCGCTGGCGCAAGCCTTCCAACACCACCTTGGCCTCCCGCGCCCGCTCGAACACCCGCTGGGAGATCTGGCCGTACACCGCGGTACCGGTGAGCTCCTCCAGCAATTCCGCGCGTTGGCTGGCGCTGGCCTCCAGAAAGGCGGCGAAGCCACCCTGAGCCAGCAGCATGGAGCGGGTGAAGCGCTCGAAATCCAGGCCGGTCAGTTCTTCGGTCAGGCGCAGCTTGTCGCCGGTCTTTTCGGCAAGGATGCTGCCGTCCAGCCTGGCCAATTCGACCTTGGGCGGCTGCAGGGCGCCATCGGCGCGGTCGCGGGCCCGGCGCTGGCTCCAGAAGGCCCGATAGCGCTCGCCACGCACGGCGAATTCCACCTCGGCGAGGCAGTCGCCGGTGTGGCGAGTCATGAGCTCGTTGCTCTCGCCGCCCACCTTGCTCATGCGCGGGGTGCGGTGATAAAGCGCCAGGCAGATGGCATCCAGCAGGGTGGTCTTGCCCGCCCCGGTGGGCCCAGTGATGGCGAACAGGCCGCTGCTGGCGAAGGGTTCGGCGGTGAAGTCGATCTTCCACTCACCCTTGAGGGAATTGAGGTTCTTCAGGCGCAGGGTGAGGATCTTCATCGGGCTTTTCCAGGACGACTCGGCGAACCGCCAATTCTGGCATTGTTGCGCCCGCTCGCCCATGGCAACCGACCACTCGACCTATGGTCGCCCTCGCCGCTGAACTTGCGCCCTCCTCGGCTCTCAACTGGTTACGACCGCTCTGCAACCGCCTTTCGGGAGGAATCCTCGTGCACTCGCCCCTTTCTCCCTTCGATTTCCTCGGCATGCCCATCCTGATCGGCCTGGGCACCCTGGCGCTGGTCAGTTGCAGCGGCGGCCAGCGGGTCGCTGCGCTGGTGCAGTCGCTGGCAAGCGGGTGGGTGTGAACGATAAAAAGCCCGGCGACCTCAGGTTCACCGGGCTGCCCCTCAAGGCATGAACACCGCCCTCATGCAGTTCTTGTCCTTGGACTTGAACAGCTCGTAGCCGTAGGGCGACTCTTCCAGGCTCATCGGGTGGGTGAGCAGGTAGGACGGGTCCAGCTCACCCTGGCGGATGTGCTCGAACAGCCGCTCCACATAGCGCTGCCCCGGTTGCTGACCGGACTTCAGGGTCAGCGCCTTGTTGACGATGGCGCCCATGGGGAACTTGTCGATCACCCCGCCATAGACCCCGATCACCGAGACCGTGCCGCCCTTGCGGCAAGCGCGGATGGCCTGGCGCAGCGCCGAGCCACGTTCGGTGTGCAGCCGCAGCAGTTGCTTGGTCTTGTCGTAGGTGTAGTCGAGCTGGGTGCCATGGGCTTCCATGCCGACGCAATCCAGGCAGCGATCCGGCCCGCGGCCGCCGGTCAGTTCCAGCAGGGCTTCGTGGATGTTGGTGGTCTCGTAGTCGAGGGTGATGGCGCCGGCCTTTTGCGCCGCCAGTTGCAGGCGATCGCTGAAGCGGTCGATGGCGATGACCCGCTCGGCGCCCAGCAGGTAGGCGCTGCGGATGGCCATCTGCCCGACCCCGCCACAGCCCCAGACCGCCACGGTGTCGCCGGGTTGGATGTCGGCGATGTCGGCGGCGTAGTAGCCGGTGGGCACGGCGTCGGAGACGAACACCGCCTGGGCATCGCTGACGCCATCGGGCACCTTGAACAGGTTGACGTCGGCATAGGGCACCCGCACGTAGGTGGCGTGGCTGCCGGCATAGCCGCCGAAGGCGTGGCTATAGCCGAAGATGCCGGTACAGGGCTGCCCATAGGCCAGGTCGGTCAACTCGGGCTTGGGATTGCTGTTGTCGCAGCAGTTGTAATCCTCGCGCTGGCAGTGCTCGCAGTCGCCGCAGCCGATGATGGAGATGGTGATCACCCGGTCGCCGATGGCCAGGCCCTGGTTGCGCAGGCCGCTGCCCAGCTCGACGACCTCGGCAAGGAATTCGTGGCCGATGATGTCGCCGGGCTTCATGGCGGGGACGTAGCCGCCGAGCAGGTGCAGGTCCGAGCCGCACACCGAGGACATGATGACGCGCACGATGGCGTCACGCGGATTGAGGATTTCCGGGTCGGGAACGGTTTCCACCTGCAGATGGTTGGGGGCTTGCCAGGTCAGGGCACGCATCAGTTCGCCCTCCCCGGGGTACCGAGGCCGGCATCGATATCGGCTGGAGGCTCATCGGCCGGCCGGGTGACCGGCGGATGGGTAGGCGCCAGCGGTCGGCCGCTGCGGGTGACCTCGGGCGTGGCAATCTCGCCGGTTTCCAATTGCTGTTTGAGCCGGCGCAGGCCGAGGTTGACCGCCTTGCCGGTGAAGCGGCTGATGCCCTCGGTGACGGCATGGCCGAGCAGACCGGCAGGGGCTTCGCAGGCCAGGACGGCCTGCACCAGGGTGCCACGGCCCTGAGGCGCATCGCTGAAGGTCAGGCTAGCCTTGTGCGCCATAATCGTGCCGGGCACGGTGCTCCAGAGCAGGAATTCGTTGTCGCGCCGCTCGCTCTGTTCCAGGGTCCAGCTGAGGGTACGACCCAGGGGACCGGAGGCGTGCCAGTGGCTGTCACCGTCGGCGCCCAGCTCGATGCGGTCGACGAAGGGCAGCAGCTCGCGCAGGTGTTGCAGGTCGGTGCAGTAGGCGAACACCTCTTCGCGCGGCCGGGCGATGGTCACGCTGCGCTGGATGGCGGTGGGATTGCGCCAGCCCCAACGTTCGCCCAGGGCCTGCTCGAAGGGTGACGGCTGCAGCGCGGCCTTGAGTTCGCAACGCTGCCGTACTCCTCGGCTGAGCGCCATGGCGCCCAGCGCCATCTTCACGCAGCCAGTCAAGCCGCCGCGGCGCAAACCGCCAAGGATCAGCAGGCCGCCGCCCAGCAGGGACACCAGGCGTTCGGTGCCCTGGACGTTGGGCACCTGGTTGTCGGTGCGCTCATGGCGCGTAGCGGCGAGGGGTTGGGATAGGTCGTGCATGGGGTCTCCTCCGGTATGGGTTACATAGAGAGGGTGACCCCATGCCAGCGGAGCTTGTTCCGGTGGGGAAAATCGGTCCGATAGAAGCGTTTCGCTGCGATCAGGCGGGCAATTCGCCGAGAACCTCGCGGTAAAGCCCTTCCAGGCGCGTGCGAGCTCAATCGAGCTGCCGCAGTGCACCTGTCTCCCGCCGGTCGAGCCAGCCGCTCACCAGGGTCAACACCAACCCCACCGCGACGAGGCAGGCTCCTACCCAGGGTGTGGCGCCCAAGCCCAGGCGAGAATCGGCTACCCACCCGCCCATGAGCGCGCCCAGGGCGATGCCGGCATTGGCGGCCGAGACATTGAGTGTAGAGGCGACGTCCACACCGCCCGGCCGATAACGCTGAGCCAGTTGCACCACATACAGCGCCAGGCCCGGGACGTTGCAGAACATCAGCGCGCCCAGGATAGCGAGGGTGAGCGCGGCCCCAGGTACGGACGACGCCGTGAAAGAAAACAGCCAGAGCACCAACGCCTGAGCGGCAAACATCAGCGCCAAGGCCGGTAGTACGGCATCCTCGCTCACCCGTCCGCCCAAGACATTGCCAAGGATCACGGAAACCCCGTAGAGCGCTAGCATCCAAGCAACGCCCGTGGCACTGAAGCCGCTGATGTCGGTCAGGATGTTGGGCAGGTAGGCAAAGGTGACGAAGGTGCCCCCCCAGGCGCAGAAATTCATGCCGAACGCCACTAGCAGGCGACCGCTATTGAGCACCCTGAACTGCTCGCGCAGACCACTGGCGGGAGCAAGCTCGATCCGCCGCGGCAAGCTGACGGCCATCGCCAGCAAAGAAACCAGGCCGAGCGTCGCGATGAACCAGTAAGCCTGGGGCCATCCCAGGCGTTGGCCGATCAGGGTGGCCAGGGGGACGCCTACGGCCACCGCTCCCGTCAGCCCGGCAAACACCAGAGCCACCGCCCAGGCACGGCGGTCAGGGGGCACGAAACTCGCGGCAATGGCCGCGCCGACCCCGAAGAACACCCCATGGGGCAACGCTGACAGAACGCGGGCCAGCAGGAGGACTTCATAGCTGGCGCTGAGAGCCGCCATGACATTGGCCAGCACAAAAAGCGCCATGATCGCCAGCATCAGCGCCTTGCGCGATAGCTCGCCGGTCAGGGCTGCCAAAACGGGAGACCCCAGACTGACGCCCAGCGCATAGCCGCTGACCACCATGCCAGCACGGGCCAGGCTGATCTCGAACTCGGCAGCGATCTGCGGTAGTACGCCAACAGCGGCGTATTCGGTGGTGCCTATGGCGAAGCCACCCACCATCATGGACAACAACGCCGGCAAGGCACGCCGTGGAATAGCGGACATGACAACCCCCTGGGAAAGCGATAGGACGGTGCGTGCCAGACTAGGTAGAAAGAACTCGATGAAATAGCTAGGGTGAGTTCCATTCATTGTTGAAATGGATTCACAGGATGTCCCGCCAGAATATCAACCGGGCCTTCGAGATGGAGGTTTTCAAGACTGTCGTCGCAACCGAGGGATTTACTCCTGCTGCCCGGACCCTCGGCCTGACCACCTCGGCCGTCAGCAAGCTCGTCAGCCGCCTGGAAGCTCGCCTGGGGGTGAAGCTCTTGCATCGCACCACGCGCAGGCTCCAGCCCACACCGGAAGGCCTCCTCTTCCACGAGCGCTGTCTCCGTATTCTCGATGACATCGACTGCGCGGAGCACGAAGCTGCCCAACGCGGCTCGCCCCGTGGTCGTGTGCGCATCAACTGCCAGGTTGCCTTCGGCACTCATTACCTATTGCCCCAGTTACCTGTATTCCTTGCTCGTTATCCGGAGGTACAGCTCGATGTGGTGCTGAGCGATCAGGTGGTGGATCTGCTGACCGAGCGCTGCGACGTCGCCATCCGCACCGGCCCACTGCCGGACTCGCGCCTGAGCCAGCGCCGGATCGGTGCCAGCGATCTGGCACTAGTGGCCTCCCCTGCCTATCTCGAAAGCTCCGGCATACCGCGCTGCCCCGAGCAGCTACGCGAACATCGGGGACTGGCCCTGACCTACGCACGGCATCTGGACGCCTGGCCGTTCGTCGACGCCCAAGGCAACAGGCAACTCATCACCCCGCGAGGCCCATTACGCCTGGGCGATGGCGAAAGTCTGCGGCAGATGGCCTTGGCAGGCTTGGGCATAGCCCGGCTCGCGCGCTATCACATAGCCGCAGATCTGGCAGAGGGCAGGCTAGTGGCGCTTCTGGAAGGGTGGAATCCTCGCGACCGCGAAGAGATCCGGGCCATCTTCGTCGGTCCGGGGCGGCACCTGCCCGCCCGTGTGCGGGTATTGCTCGACTTCCTGGCGGAACAGTTGGCGCCAGAGCTGGCCGGAGCCTGGAATCTACAAGGCGATCAGGCGGGCAACTCGCCGAGAACCTCGCGGTAAAGCCCTTCCAGGCGGGTACGCAGTTCATCGTCCAGTTGCTCCTCGGCCAGGCGCTGCTGGAAGACGTCCAGCGGGCTGAGTTCTTCCAGCGTCTCGCGCTGGGTGCCCTGCAAGGTCGGCGCCGCTGCGCTGCGCGCCCGGCGCACCCGCAGTACCTCCAGCGGCAACTCGGCCACCAGGGCAGTGATGCGCGGCTGCAGATCGGCCAGGTAGTCGTCTCCCGCCACCACCACCTCGGCCCATACCGGGCACTCGGCGCTGCCGTCGGCCGCCGCCCGCGTCAAAGCCTCGCCCAGGGTGTCGAGCGTACCCTGCACCACCGCCAGGGGCTGGAAACAGGGTACCGCCAAGGGTGTCACCCGCTCCAGGCCTGCACCGAATTCCACCAGCAGGACCTCCTTGGCGCGCTCCTCGTCGAAGCTCAGGCACAGTGGCGAACCGCTGTAGCGCACCTGTTCCAGGCCACCGACTCGCTGGGGTCTATGGATATGGCCGAGGGCGATGTAGTCCGCCGGCGGGAAGGCGCTGGTGGGGAAGGCATCCAGGCTACCGACGTAGATCTCCCGTACCGACTCGCTGGTACTGGCCCCGACGGTGGTCAGGTGCCCGGTGGCGATGATGGGCAGGCCGCCGCCCAATTCGGCACGCCGCGCCTCGGCCAGGGCGTACAGCTCGGCGTAATGACCCTGGATGGCCTGTTGCAGCGCCTGGCGCTTGTCATCGGCGCTCTGCCCCGCCTGGCTCTGCACCACATCGCGCGGGCGGACGAAGGGAATGCCGCAGAGCAGCGCACCGATCTCGCCATCGCGGCGGCGCAGTTCCAGCAACTGATCGGCCGGCGTCGCGCTGACGCAGGGAATCACCCGGGTATCCAGACAGGCCAGCAACTCGCGCGACTCGGCCAGCACCGCGGCGGAATCATGGTTGCCACCCAGCACCACCAGGCTGGCACCCGTGCCGCGCAGGGCGACGATGAAGCCGTTGTACAGCTCGCGGGCATAGCTCGGCGGTGTAGCGGTATCGAAGATGTCCCCCGCCACCAGCACCACGTCCACCTGCTGCTCTTCCACCTGGCCCACCAACCAGGTCAGAAACGCCCGATGCTCGGCCTCGCGGGTGCGGCCAAGAAAATGCTGCCCCAGGTGCCAGTCGGAGGTGTGCAACAGGCGCAGGCCACCCGCGGGAGAGGCCTTGCGAGCACGCTTGGGCTTGGGTTTTTCCACCGGTGCGGCAGGGGGCAGATCGAAGAGCGGGAGGTTTTCCATGGGAGTAACTGATTCTCGAAGCAGGACTTGACGCGTCACACTAAATTGTACGGGCAAAAGCAAGTCAGGTGTAAAAACACCTCCTAAAACCATGCTTCAGTCGGCACGCCCCAAATAACCTAATATTTAACAACCAAGGAGCATGATACAACTCCCTGCTCGACACGGGACAACGTCAAACCCTCTACTTGAACATCATTCCTCTCAAGATAACCAATCCAGCCAACGAGCTTGTAAAAGTCCACTCGAGGGATACTGACAGAAAACATCCCACTTGGCGCAAGCTCGTACCGCTCGATATCAACCCCCTCAGACTTAGCAGTTCTAATGACTAAATCCTGTATGCTGGCAGAACTCTTTCCACGGCCTGATGGCCCCGCAGCGACAAACCCCCCAAGCTTGCTTCTAACATAATTATTAAGCTCGCGATTCGACTGCAACTCGCTCAAAGAGTTCTCGAAGCCCCTTAAGCCGGGAAGCACTATCAAGCTATAAATCAGCACTCCCACTAAAAACAAAACCAAAGTTCCGAGGGAAATTCTTTCGCGAGCGGACAGCCGCCCCCATTGCTCAGCGCCTTTGTTCTTTAGCGACTGGAGCGCCAGCCTATCCATGAGACGAGTCGTCGCCCTCATTTCCCGAATCCACTGACGGAAAAATGCGCCATCGCTTTTCCTTCTTCTTTACTGGCCGATCCCATCAGCACAGTATAGCCCTCTTCACCAAGCTTCTTTCTTAGCAGCTCGAGATCAGAAAACTCCGAGGACTTCATGTCCAAGGATGCCACGCCTTTTTCAGCACTCCAAGCAAAACTCACCACTTCCAACGAGGGTATAGTCGCCACCCGATCATTGATTATCGAAATTATAGAGATAATACTTTCACGACCTTCTCGTTTCGTATCATTCACGTGGCTATCCAGCTGAGCTCGCAAATTCACTATCCGCAAGTCTTCCGGAAAAGCCTTTCTGTAGATGGCAAGGCTATCAGCATACAGCTCACGCGACAGACCATCAAAGTACCGCACAGTACAATAATTAAATATCACCCAAAGCAGCAGCAAGAAAATACCGCCCAAAAACACTCCTCGCCACGCGCTCATTACCTTACTAGACTTATTTAAAGAAAACTCACCCTGCGCAACATCTGTACCCAGATGAAAATTAGCTGCAAGATAAGCATAAGGATTCGAGCGTTCAATGCCGTCCGAAGACGCAAAATCTGAAGATGCCTGGGGAGCATTTTCTATCAGCAAGGGGGATGAATTCAAAACAATGAATCCTGCAAGATAGCTATGGAAGGCCGAATACTCAGCATACCCAAAGCCGCCCCGCACTCCGTCTCTTCCTGAAAAAATCATGTTATCCCGACAAAACAGGAAATCACCATCCTTAGGAAGCAAATCGGCATCCACGTATATAGCCGTAACAACAACCCCTCGACTTTCGAAAAAACTCAGCCACATTGCCAGAATGTTCTTTCGTACCGCGATGACATCATAGGAGCCCATGCCCTTTTTCTGGCCAATAGCGAAATGCATTTCCTCCACACTTTCGGCAACCATTTCTTCGAGAGCATAAGTCACAGCTTGACGTAGCCAATGTGGCTTTACCGCAGGAAGGTCTACGACAAAAAAACTAAAGAAGCTTGCCGGCATTACTAAAAACGATCGACTTTCCCGAACAGGTCGAGGCTTGCTCTCCTAGAGTCCCGGTGACGACCTCACGGGCTGAAGAGACGTAGACTACAGGTAGCTCATCTGATAGTTCGTCAGCGTTGGACAATGCAGACAAAAAGAGGGCATCCATTTAAAGCGCTCGCCCACTACCTGTTTGCACAGCCACCGCCTGTGGCTGAGAGAGCTCACGGCCTATCACGCGTACTTCCCCTTTGGCATTCCTATGAAACGTGGAGAATATCGTCCTGCTATACCCTGCCCACTGCATATAAAAGGTCGCCCTGAAATATTCACTATTTACCGTCAACCCCCCAGGGTATATGGCCGCATCCCCAGAGGCGCCACCCAAAAACTCACTCAGACGTGAATAGCCATGATCATTATGGCTTCCCGTCAAGGCGGAGCCAGTCTTCGCATCCGAGTTACTCGATAAGCACGCGAGCACTGTATCCGAGGCAGTATTGACATTCAGACCGGTAGCCCCCGCCGGTAAAGCCACTACATAGGGCTCTATTTTCTTGTAGTCGGACCTGCTCATGCCAACCATCAAAAACTCAGAAGTATCATTGAGCAACGTAGCAGTACTGGCATCCTCCGCATTCGAAGTGGGCGCAGCAACCTGTCCTTCGTTCGATTTATCTGCAGACGCCTTCGCCCTTTGCCGAACGAGCAAGCGCTCGACGTAGACCTGATCGACACTGAACAGAGCCAATAAATTCTTGACACGCGTCAACTCCCCATCGTCTCCAGTGAGCGCCCGGTTGAGGTCCAACCGTCCCTGCAGATCCTCCACTACAATGATCATCTTGCCGTTTTCAATAGGAAAATCCTTAATGGGCTTGGCCCATGTTTCTCCCGAATGATCAATGTATGTTTTGGAAGCTTCTGACTGTCGCCAGTCTTCAGTGAGCAGCTGTGTCACCCAGGCTTCGCCCCCCAGCATGTAACTCCATGCCTGCCCCGATGAAACGCTGGCCGAGGCGAGGCGGATCATTAGGACTTGCCTGAAAAGCATTTCGCTCGCCAAGGCACAGACGATAGCGACTATTGCAAGCACCAAGATAAGAGCAACACCCTTTTGTCGCTGCCCGGCCATTCCTACCCAGCACCCTCTGAGTGAGTCGCGGCCCTGTCGCTTTCATCCCTTGCATCATCAGTAGGCTCTGGCAATAGAAAAAGACGATGAATACGGCCAAACAGCTTGTGCTGCAGACTCACTTCGATAGCCCTCGGCACACTGAACATTGGCTCTCTTCCTGGCTCCACGGGAGACTTCCAATCATCTCGCCACACACTTTTCGAATCCAAATATCTGACATTGAATACCAAAACATCGGACAAAACCTCCTGTACCCGAGGCTGTACAGGTCCACCGTCAGATAAGCCCCAGTAACTTCGCTGCAACCTGCCATCCTGTAACTGCCACCTTATATGCATGACCTTGGCTTGTCCGTCACCTGCAAGACTGCTCCCTCCTCGACGGATAAAGTCCAATGACCCTTTTGCATGGAGGTTGCCCCTCAAAGACTCTGGAACATCTTGACCTTTCGGTGGATACCGAAAAGACTCCAGCATAATCTGCTGCATATCTGTCTCCAGCATATTCACAGCCCTGATCAACGACCTAAGTTCCGCAGAATGCTTCGCGGTGACCTCGCGCCCCTCGATCATCACGCGTAGCGCCTGATAGGCGGCCAGTGCTATGAAGGAAAAGATGACAAGAGAAATCAACAGCTCAAGAAGGGTGAATCCATCTTGCCCTTCGCGCGAACGCTGCACCCTCAACGCTCCCAATATAGGTAAGTGGCCAGCCGAGCTGAGGAGCGCTGCTCTAGGGGCAAACTGGAAAAACCATCGGGTTCCGCTGCCACCCAGATGGTGACGCCTCGTAAACCTGGCCTTTGGGTATTCTCAACTACACTGAGGGTATCCCAGCGCTGATTGGCGAACTCCACTTCTCGCACTTCACGGCTGCTGACGAGGGGGCCGGTCGCGATCCTCATTTCGACGAGTCGATTTTCCGCAATCCACATCGCAAAGCTTCGCTCCTGTAGATGGATAAGATTGCTCGAAACCTGCTGTGAAGCGGCCAAGACAGCAGCTGCAATGACGGCCAAGATAGCCAAAGCCACCAGAATCTCCACGAGAGTGAAGCCGCCGGCAAGGCTTCGGCTACCTTTCATCTCTTACTCCTTGCGCCCCTCGGCGCTTGATATATTCAAGCCATCACTGGCCAAACTAAAAACCACTAATTTTGACTCATTTTCATATAGCGCTAAAGAAAATGGCGACAAGGATCCGTCGGGTGCCACTAAAACATTAGTTACTGCCATGCTTTCTCCGCGACCATCGACGAGTGTGCCAAGAGTCGCCACGCTGTCATCCTTTAAACTGAGCTGCAGCTTCAAGCCCTCGGGGAGCCGATGCGACTTATCAGCAGAGTCCATTACCCACAGCTCCTTGGCTTCATCAAAGATGAAAACCTGGTACTCATCTGGAGTCACGCTCAAGCGGTAATACCTGTACTCCAGCAGCGACTGATCCTGCATATACTCCAGCAAGCTAGCCAGCCTACTCCCTTCCAGCTTTCCCATTCGCTGCAGTGAGGGAGGCCCAACATTCACAACCGCCAGCGAGGTTACAATGCCCAATAATAGGAGGACGATCAGGATCTCCACCAATGTGAACCCCCTCTGGCGAGGGGATAGCGGCATTTTCACTTACTCCAATTATTGATATCAGCGTCCGCGCCTTCGCCCCCTTGCTTCGCGTCCGCCCCTAAAGAGTACAAATCAAAGGCACCGTGTTGACCGGGCGAAAGGTATAGATATTCGTTACCCCAGGGATCATTCGGAACCTGCTTCAGATAACCATCCTTGTTCCAGTTGCGCGGTATGGGATTACCGGCAGGCCTAGTAACAAGGGCGGCCAATCCTTGCTGGGTGCCAGGATAGACTCCATTATCAAGCCGGTACATTTCCAAGGCAGCCGATATAGCCTTGAGATCCCCTTGGGCCACTACTATTTTGGCCTGATCAGGACGATTCATGATTTGAGGCACCACCAAGGCAGCAAGCACTCCGATGATGACCACCACCACCATGATCTCGATCAGCGTGAAGCCTTGTTGTCTACTTTTTCTCACCGCTTTTACCCTACCAGTTGATTCAAAGAAAGGATGGGCTGCAAGATTGCCAACACAATCAGCAAAACGACCCCGCCCATAAAAATCAGCATGAAGGGCTCAAAGAGCCCAACCAACATAGTGAATTTCGTCTTCAGGTCGTTCTCTTGATTCAAAGCGCTGCGTGCCAGCATTCCGTCCAGGTCACCTGATCTTTCACCACTGGCAATCATATGCATCATCATTGGGGGAAACTCCTCGGTCGCTTCTAGCGCACGCGTCAGACTGCCACCTTCTCGGACTTTCTGAGAGGCCTGGATGACTCTTCCCCGTATCCTGACATTGCCTATTACTTCAGCAGCAATGGCTAGCGCCTCGACCAAAGGCACACCGCTGCGCGACAGGATGGAAAGTGTCGAAGCGAATCGAGCAGTATTGACAGCCCGGATCAAACCACCTACCAGGGGCAGTTTCAGCATCACCCCATGAAACTCGTGTCTGACTTTTTCTTTCTTCAGGAGCGCGCGACCTCCTAAAAAAAGCAGCGACAGGAAAAAAGCTATCAGCACACCATATGTACGTACTATTTCGCTCAAGCAGAGCAAGGCGCGAGTCAACCATGGCAACTCCTGCTTCGTATTGACGAACACCTTGACGATGTCGGGTACCACGGAGCCCAGCAGAAAACCTATTATCAGTATCGATACGCAGACCAATATGGAGGGATATACCAGGGCCATCTGGATTCTTTGCCGTGACGCCTGCTGCTGTTCGGTATAGTCCGCCAACTGCTCCAAAACCGTACCCAGATGCCCGGCGTGCTCCCCAGCAGCCACCGTAGCGCGGAAAAGGTCGGGGAAAGATGAGCGATACTCGGCAAGACTCGCGGCGAGCCCGTGTCCCTCCAGGACTCGCGAGCGGATGGCCAGCAGTATCGACTTGATGCGTCGCTCCTTGGATTGCGCAGCCGCAGCGCGCAGGGCCTCTTCCACCGGTAGCGATGCCTGTATCAGCGTGGCAAGTTGCCGGGTGACCAGGGCAAGCTCGGCCGCCGATAATCCCCTTGAAAATAGGCTCGGCTTATTGGCAGCACGGATGGTTGCAGGCTTGACGTCCAGAGGTACGAGCTGCCGCTCGCGCAAGAGCTGGCGAGCCTGGCGTGAGCTGTCCGCTTCGAGCACGCCCTTCTTTTGCCGTCCCTGCTCATCCAACGCCAGGAATTCGAAAGCTGCCATCTACTCGTCCGCCGTCCCTTGCGCGTCATGTGGGAGGGTGCCGTCAATCCTCTTGCGTTGCACGTATCACCTCCTCCAAGGTCGTACTGCCCTCCAATACCTTGCGTACGCCATCAAAGCGGATACTCGTGCTCGTCCGCCTCGCCAGGGCCAGCAATTCCTGTTCGGGCATTCCGCTATGAATCGCACTGCGCATACGCTCATCAAAGACGATGAGTTCATAGATGCCGGTTCGCCCTCGGTAGCCCAATTGCCGACAGCTTTCGCATCCCACGGCGCGATAGAGAAGGGTTTTGGATGCTGCCGATACTCCCAGGACCTGCTGCTCAGCCGTCGTAGCTTCATAGGGGAGCTTGCATGAAGGACAAAGCGTTCTCACCAGCCGCTGTGCCAGGACCCCAACGAGGGAAGATGACAATAGAAACGGCTCTATCCCCATATCCACCAGGCGAGTTATCGCACCGATCGCGCTGTTGGTATGCAAGGTGGACAGTACGAGGTGGCCGGTGAGAGAGGCTTGCACGGCAATTTCCGCAGTTTCCTTGTCGCGAATCTCACCGATCATCACCACATCCGGATCCTGCCGCAGGATAGCGCGCAGGCCCCGAGCGAAGGTCATGTCGACCTTGGTATTGACTTGGGTCTGACCAATGCCCTCTATGTTGTATTCGATCGGGTCTTCGACCGTCAGGATGTTCCGGCGCCCATCATTCAACTGAGCGATACTGGCATAGAGCGTCGTCGTCTTGCCGGAGCCGGTAGGCCCCGTGACCAGCAGGATTCCATGCGGTCTTTGGATGATGTCGAGCATGAGCCTGCAGTCGTTTTCGCCCATGCCGAGTTTGCTGAGGTCCAAGCGGCCGGCTTGTTTATCCAGCAACCTCAGCACCACACGCTCGCCGTTCACCGAAGGCAGTGTCGACACCCGGACATCCACCTCTCTGCCAGCGATCCGGAGCGCTATTCTGCCGTCTTGCGGGATACGCTTTTCGGCGATATCCAGTTTGGCCATGACCTTTATTCGTGAAACCAACAAGGCGGCCAGCTCGCGCTTGGGCTGCACGATTTCGCGGAGCACTCCATCGATCCGAAAGCGAATCAAAAGCCGCTTTTCGAAGGTTTCTATGTGGATATCCGACGCATTTTCCCGAATCGCCTCTCCCAGTACGGCGTTTATCAGCCGGATGATGGGGGCATCATCCTCCTGCTCCAACAAGTCTTCGGCCTCGGGCAGTTGCTCGGCGATACTGGCCAGATCCACATCGGCACTCATTCCCTCGACCATCTGCTTGGTAGCCGAAGAATCGTTCTGATAATGCAGGGTCAGTTGCTGATCGAATTCCGCATCGCTCAGCGAATGCATCAGGACCGGCCCACTGGCATAGCGCCTCGCCTCCTGTATGGCGGTCAGCAGGGCGCCTTCTCTCACCCACAACTCCATACGCGCCTGTCCCTTCGTCAGCAGCACGCCATGGCGTTTGGCAAACGAATAAGGCAGGCGCCGGAAGTCCTGGGGTGGAACAAGATCAGGTCTACCCTCAAGCATTTCCATACGGCCCCCAACATCTACGGACGCTTCCATCGGCCAAAGGCGTGGCCTGGGGTAACAGCGGAATGCTTGTCCCAGGCCTTAGCATCATTGGGTTTTCGTACCTGCAGTTATCGTCCACCGCAAACGTCCTAGTTGCAGAGGGATATTGGCGGGCTGCGTCACTGTCAGCGTTTGGCCGGCAGGCGTTTTCTGGTTGTAGCTCGCCTTGCCAAATACGAACACGTCGGGCGCTGATAGCCGGATATCTCCCCCGTTTACAGCAACGCTAGCCGTCGCGCCCGCCAACGCCTCTCCGAGGTTACGCAGCTCCGGGCGCACCACGATATCCACCATGCCTGGGTTCGACGGCGTAGCGCTGCGGGAGACGATTTGGTAATCGCAAACGAAGAGTTTCTGACCAGGTACCTCGTTATCCTTGTTGACCAACAGGATGTCCCGTATGCCGATATCGGAGATCTGATCGCCGTTCGCCTGGGGAGCCAATCTGAGTGCCACGGAACGATCACCATCGATCTTGCAATCATCGACGCCCTGCACGTAGATCCGCTGCGGCTGCGACCAGTTGCTCGAGTCGAAATGCAGATAGGGCTTTTCATTGAGCAGCCGTGCCTCGCCGGGGTCGTCGAGGCTCACATCCAGGGTGAGGCTACCGCCCGAGGCGGGCGCCTCGGTCAGGCTGACGTCGAAGGTCGCGACCGCCTCGCCCTGCTCATCCACATCGAGACGATCGAGGGGCCGCACCTGCACCTTGGAACTGGCCGGTGCAACCGTTATCGAGCAGCACGAGTCGATGATGCGCATCCCACTGGCATCCCTGACCACAGCCTTGATCTGGTAGCTGCCTGCCGGGATGCCATTCAGCGTTTGCGTATAGCGACCGCGGGTGACCGGCAAATCCTTGGCGATCTGGGTGGTATTGGCATAGATATCTATTACCGCGGTGCTTTGCGGATCGGTGGTTTCCCACTGGAAGGTGATAGCCCCCTCGGCCACACTCAGATCCTTGACCGGGTAGATGAACCGTACTCCCGGCAGTCGGTCGCCGGTGTTCTGATTCACGTAGAACCGCTGGGAATCGGTCCAGGGCGAGAAACGTCCCGCGCCATCGACTGCCCTGGCACGCCAGCTGTACCAGCTATGGTTCGGCAAATCCTGTTCCGGAGTCCAGGAAGTGACCAACACCTTACGGGCGGCCAGCAGTTGGCTACCGCTCCCGTTATAGAGTTCGATCTCGTAGCCGACCTGGTTTTCCCCTTCGCTGACAGCGTGCAGCGCAAGCGGCGGCCTCGGAGTATCCACCCAGGCGTTCTGCCCTGGGTTGTCGACCACCGGCGTGGCGGGCGGACCTTCCGGCTCGATGTAGAAGCTGCCTACCCGCCAATCCGATTCCAGCTGCCCATCGGAGGCCTGGGCGCGCCAGTAGTAGGTCTGATTGCCCACCAAGGTCGCCGGTATGCTCCACTGAAGAACACCATTCTGAGCCGTGAACCAGCCGGAATCCATGCTGCTTTCCGGTGCGAAGCGGGTATCGACGGAACCCTGGATGCGGTACTTGAGCGGTTGCCGCTCGGGGTCCGTGGCAGCCTCCAGGCGTAGCGTCAATCCCTGGGTCCGCGAGAGGCGCTGGCCGTTGGTAGGCCAGGCCAGGCCCGGTGCAGTGGGCGGCTTGTTGGCCAGGCTCACGCCGAACAGGCTGGGCTCGCTGGGCGTGATGGCGCCCCGGGCATCGACGGCATCGACTCGCCAGAAGTAGAACTTACCCTCTTCGAGATTTTCCGGGGAATGCCAGGAGGTGACACCGCCCTCGCCCGCAGCGATGCCGGTGGCTTTCACGACCGGATTCTGGAAGTGATCATCCTGCTCGGCGTAGACGACGATATTGTAGGTGATGGCGTCTTCATCCACGTCCTGGCTGTTGTTGAAGCTGAAGACCGGCTTGAGGTCGGCCACCAAGCCCATGGGGGTGGGTTTGAGCAACAGCGGAGCGCTGGGCGCATCGTTCGCCGTATCGATGAAGAAGCTGCCGTTGAGCCAGACACTGCTCGCCTTGGGCGAACTGACCTTGACCCGCCAGTAGTAGCGATGGTTGTCGAGCAACTCCTTACCCGACTGCAACTGCTCGGCCTTGACCAGCCACTCGGTCGTCCGGCTGCCCTCCTCGACGGCCGCGGACTTCGCCAGCAAGGTGGTCATGGCGGCGTCCTCGTAGAGCTCGAACCAGTAGCTCAAGGTGCCCTTGCTCAGCCGCGTGGTGCTGTTGGTCACCCGCAGGGCGGGATAGCGCAGGGCCACATGGGCATCGAGCGCGGGTTCGAGCAGGGTCGGCGGCAAGGGGGTGGTATCGTCCGCCCCCGAACCGCCGCTACCGTCGGAGCCTGAACCCGAGCCGCCTCCCGAACTACCGCCGCTACCACCGCCGGTATTACCGCCGGAGCCGCCTCCCGATCCGCTATCACCAGGACTCAAGACGGTGATGCCGACGGGCAAGGTGGTTTCGAGTCGACCATCGCTGGCCTTGAAATTGACCACGTAATGGCCAGCCTGCCCGCTTTGGGGCAACCAGTTGAAGGCGCCCTCACCCTGGCCACGGTCGACGAAAGTCGCCCCGCTGGGCAAGTTCGCCACCGAGAGGGCCGGCACGGTGCCATTGGGATCGCTGGCGCGGACCAGGAAGCCGACCTGCCCGCCCTCCTGAATGGAGCGGTCCGCCAAGGGCATGAAGACCGGGGGGCGGGGTTCAGCGCTCAGCTCGCCGAAATCGACGCTGTAGCTGCTCGCCGGCTGGGTATCGAAGACGTTCAGGTAGTAGTCGAAGGAACGGCCATCGGCCGCGCGCTCCTTGCTGAGCCAGGCATTGCTGGCCGACAGCGTGCGGCCATCCGCGCGCGCGACGCGCTGCAGGCCTTTGCTGCCGCTGAAGGGGTCGCGCACCTTGATGAAGCCGAAGCCGGCTTGCGGCGTCACGCTCAGGGTCAGTTGCCCCGCTCCTGAAGAGAGCTGGGCGGCGAGCGGCTTCACCGCCGAACAGTCCTGGCAGGGCGCGTTGCTCGCTTGCCCGGTACTGTCGGACTCGAAGACATAGAGGTCATCGCCGACGAAGGCCAGGAAGTCGCGGATCGCATCCCGGTTCGCCAGATCGACCAGGACATCGTGCACGAGGAAATGCGCATTGGTCGCCTCCACCAAGGAGGTCATGCGGCCGCCCAACTCGTCGGGGTGGCTGAAGGAAGCGGAAAAGTCGATGAAACGCCCGGAGAGGGAGCTTTCCATCAGCCAGCGTCCCACGCGATTACGGCTGGGGGCGATGGTGCCGAAATCCAGCAGCAGGGTCGGTGCCGCGGGCGCTTCGTCGACGAAGCTCTGGGTGATCTTGAAGTTGATGGCCAGGCCCATGTCGTTACCGACGATGTGGGGTTGGCTGGATTCCAGCTTCACGCTCTGGGCCGCGGCGCGACCACTGTTGCGGATGCGGATACCCAGGGTATAGGGCTCGGGCGGCTCGATCACCGACGTGAAGGCGTCATCGGCGATGATTTCCTTGGTCAGGAAATAGTCCAGCGTCAGTTGCGGCTGGGGTTTCACAATGATGGTGTCGGGCGCCACGGACAGGGACTCGACCTTGCCGCCGGCGTTGTAGCTCAGGCTGGCGCCCACGTCGTAGCGCTTGCCGCCCAGGCTGGTACCCGCCGCGCCGGCGGTGGGGATGATCACCCAGCGCAACACCCCGCTGGCCTTGGCGGCAATCACGCCATTGGTCAGGGCACCATCGGCTCCCGACTGGAGGGTGTCGACGTTCTGGCTGTCGTCCAGGCGAATGAAGAAGCTGGCATCGGTCGCGTCCGGATCGGAACTGGCCTTGACCACATGCCCCGAGTCATCCTCGAAGGACACCTGGATCTTGAGCTGGCTCAGGGCCACCGAATCGAGACCGTTATTGATCCGCATCGTGGCTTCGAACCCCTGGCGCTCGAAGGTCGCCTCCTGGGCGATCTCGATCAGGACCACGGCGCAGAGTTGGTCTTCTGCGTGGGCGCCCAGGCACCAGAGGGTAAGTAGTGCTGCAATCCATTGCTTCATCATTTTTTCGCCCAAACCCGATAAGGTTATTTATTTTCGCGCCAGCCGATCCTACTAGAGCCTTAAACTATAAGCTCAGAATAAATGATCCAAACCTCAAGCCCCACTCGCCATCTAAAATCCCCGCCCTAGTCACTCTATTAATATGCCTCACTACATATCGTGCTCACGCACTATTTTACGTTAGACCCTCAAAGACTTAGAGCATTGAGTCAGCCGTCAGCCACACCTACATTACTTGGGGCAAACCTGCTTGACAGGAAGGCCGTCTTTGTATGAATAGTACTCGACACACAATATGCCATTTATCTGAACATCTTTCTTTCCGATGTCACTCGCAGCGAAAAAGTCCGCTATCGAAGTACTACCCTTCTGACTCCAATCCATTTCATTCCAAGAATACCCTTGTCGCCAACTAGCCATACCTTTAAACGAAAAATAAGCAATAACCAGAAACGCAAGCATCTGCAGCTTGAGCAACTTTACTCTTTCCTCATACTCGAACGAAGGCACGATTTGCCTCTAAGAAAAGCGGCAAAATCTAGCGGGACTATTTTGCCTAGCATACAAAGATCCTTTTCACGCCCACGACACCAACCTCAGCGATCCCTCGATCATTAAAGCGTGCTTGAAACGCTAGGTGCGATACCACATTCGCCGAGCCATTTCGAGGCACAGCCCCTAAAGCAGCACTAAGCTCTTGAGGCGTCAGGTCGCACTTGGTAGCCACACTCGCATAGTCGAGCAGTGACTCAATCGATTGCCTATGTCCTGCGGCAACCTGTCTCAAACCATCGTTTTCGATTGCTAGGTTGAGCGTGGTCCATCCAAGCTACCCAATAAGAAAAAGCAAAATAACGATAAGCAAAATTTTCACATTCATCGGCCCGCTGCCTCACGACCAAAAGCTTTACAGTTATCTGTTATTACCCTATAGGGCCGATCACATGTATCAGCCTCACGCTTTCTGCGCTCCGCATAATCAATGACCTCTTGATAGGCTTATTTTATCAAAAATAGCAACCTTACCTTCTTTAAACAAATCCAAAATTTCGTTTTCCTCTAACAAACTAGCAACCCCAACTGGTGAAAGGCCATCATCGTCTAAGATCTCAGCATTTGCACCTTGCATTAAAAGATAAGCAACCGCATCTTTTTTACCCTGCTCGACTGCAAAATGCAGAGGTGTACATCCATGCTCACCCTTACAGTCAATATTGGCACCATAATCCAATAACAACTTGAGCGCATCAACATCCCCCCTGGTTGCAGCAATATGAATAGGCCTATCCCCGAACAAGCTTAGACTATTAACATCGTTGCATTCTATGCAGCTATACTCAGGAAGAGTGGAATACTCCTTCAGCAAGAGAGCAAGCTTTTTCTCAGCTGCACTGTTCACCACAGGACCTCCGTAAAAATCTTTCAAATCCTCAGGAGCCCCTCTAGCATTCTCAATCTCAGTCATATGACCAGCGTCATTAATACCAAATAAAGATTAGGCATACCTGCAAAAATTCAACTTGGATAAATTCTTTCAATCTCACCCATCAATCGTGCAAATCTTTTCTTATGCCATAAGCTTTTTTTGAAAAGCATATGATAAAGTCTAACCCTCCCAAATGTAACCTCGATATCAGCTGAGGCAACCAATGCATTGGATGAAGCCACACATCTCTCTCTATCGGTCAGCGAAAGCAGCTTTTTTATTTGCTCCGCGTCTAAATCATGCAACATCCTAAGAGCATGAAAGTAATAATTACCCCTACGACAAATCAACTTATGCAAATCAATAGATTCTTTTTCTCTATAATTTATCATCCCCTGGATCATTTCATTCTTATTTATAAAATAACCTAGACATTTTCTGTATGGCTCGCGCCAGTCTTCTGGAGGGGGAAGTTCCTCAAGCATTACACCTATGTTTTGCATTGAATCCTGACCTACTCGCCAAGTCGACACAAGCTCAGCTGTATCATTCCTTAATACTGCCAACAAAAAACCATTCGCATACGACTTTTTAGAGTCATATGTTACCGTATAATATTTATTTCGCGCTATCCGCCTTTTTCTCATAACATCAACCTATCAGCCTCAGGATTGTAGGGGCAATGCCTGGCTCGCGCCGCACGTACTAACTTCCCGAGAACCACACGAAGATCCTTAAGAATATCTTTATGTCCCTTATCCCCTCCACCATACCAACCATTCTGCTCTTTACGCATCTTTATTGTCCTTACTAAAATATCAATTTGCACTGCCAAATCATAACAATTATGATCATCAGGATTACAGGAACGCGCCTCTTTTTGTTCTTCTCTATCAGGCCAACTTTCACCTCCCGCCGGAACCCATTCCGGATAAGGAACATTGATAGATGCTTGAGGACTACTATCGCGAACCTCTGGTCCAATTGACGGATACATGTCGGCAGTAGAGCAGAGCAAGCAAGGTGCCATGTAGGGCAATATGGTACCATCCGGCGTTGCGACCCTCGGCCTTGGCGCCCTAAAGAGCCCTTTCAAATCCACATCAATAAGCGGATTACTACCTACATAAGCGTATCTATTGATACCTCCCTTTAGCCCAATCGGATCCCCCTGCACATACCGCCCAGTCTGTGGATCGTAATCCCTGAAGTAGTTGTAGTGCAGCCCCGTCTCCGCATCCCAGTACTGCCCCGGAAAGCGCAGCGGATTGTCGATCAGCGAGCGACTGACGCGAGTGGCGCCAAAGACCTGGGCGGTGGCCTGCCAGGTCAGGGTGCCGCGTTTGTCGAAGGCCACTTCCGGGGTGCCGAGGTGGCTGGTGCCGAAGTAGCTCACCGTCCAGGCGCCACTGTCCTTGCGCTTGGCGCGGGTGAATAGTGGCTGGCTCATCCAGGCGGCGGTGGGGTCGTAGCCGTATTCCTGGATCAGTGCCCCTGTCGCCGAGTATTCCGCTGCAAGGCCTTGCTGGTTATAGAGGTAGAAGGTAGTGAGCCCTTGGTCGGGCAGGGTCTTGCTGAGGCGACGCCCCAGGGGGTCGTAGCGGTAGGTGGCCACCAGGGTGGCATTCTTGCGCACCTCGGCCAGGCGGCCGCGGCTGTCGTAGCGGTAGGTCCAGTAGGGGCTGGCGCTCCCTTGGGCCAGGGTGCCATTGGCCTGAAGGGTGCCCTGTTCGAGCAGGTGGCCGTCCTGGTCGTAGCGGTAACCGATGCCGTTGCGGCTGACCAGTTGGTTGAAGGCGTTGTAACGCCAGCGGCTCGGGTCCAGTTCGGCCGTGGTCGCTTGCTGATCCAGGCGGTTGCCGACGCCATCGTAGGCGTAGGCTTCGGCGGTACGGCCATCGCCGCTGGGGTAGCGCGCCTCGGTCAGGTGGTAGCGGGTGTCGTACTGGTAGCGGGTGTCGCCCTGGGGGCTACCGAGGGTGACGAGGTTGCCGGCGGCGTCGTAGGTGTAGCGGTAGTCGAGCAGCGTCCTGCCTGCTGGGTCCTTCAGGGTGCGCAGGACTTGGCGCAGCAGGCCGTCGTAGGTGAGTTCCCAGGCGCTGCCGCCGGGAAAGAGCACGGCGCGTGGGGTGAGCCAGGCATAGTCCTGGTAGCTGAGGGTGCCTTCGCTGGGCAGGCTGAGGGCGGCCAGTTGGCCGTGGGCGGTGTAGCGGTAGTCGTAGGTCTGGTCTTCCGGGTTGGTGTAGCCCGTCACCCGGCCATTGGCGTCGTAGCGGTAGCTGAAGGTCTTGCTGAAGGCGGTGGGCGCGCTCTTGTAGGTGACGGTGGTGGCGGTGAGCCGGCCCAGTGCATCGTAGGTGTAGGCGCCGCGGCTGGTTTCGTCTTCGTAGCTGGCGAGCAGGCCCAGCTCATCGTAGCCGTACTGGGTGGTGGTTTCGCTGTTCTGGAAGGCTTGCCGCGTCTCGATCAGGCGGTTGTCGCGGTCGTACTGGTAGCGGTAGGTGCGTCCGTCGGGGCTGGTTTCCTGGGTGAGGTTGCCGACCGCATCGTAGGCGTACAGGCGGGTGGTATTGCCTGCGCTGCTGTCTCCCACTTGCGTTTCGCTAATGAGTCGGTCGAGGGCATCGTAGCGGTACCGGGTGATACGGCCCTCGGGGTCGGTGACCTGGGCCAGGTTGCCTTGGGCGTCGTAGGCGAAGCGGGTGATGCCGCCCGCTGCGTCGGTCTCGGAGACCAGCTGCTGCAGGAGGTTATAGCTGCGTTGCTGGGCGTTATCGGCGGGATCACGGCGACGCTCGACCAGGCCATCACGGCGGTAGTCCCACTGTTCGAGGCGCGTCTGGGTCGTCTCGAGGCTGGCGAACTGTTGCCGCTGCGCGGTCAGGCGGTTGCGGGCGTCATATCGATAGCTGTCCTGGGTGGTATTGGGGTAGCGGATCTGGCTCAGGCGTTCCTGGTCGTACTGGAAGAGCGTCTGGTTGCCGAGTTCGTCCACATCCGCCTTGCGGCGGCCACGCTCGTCGTATTGGTACTGGCGGGTGTTGCCCAGGGCATCGACGACTTCGGTGAGCTGTTGCGAGGCGTCGTAGCGGAACAGGCGTTTGGCCTGGAGGGCGTCGGTCAGGCTGAGCGGCTGACCTGCGGCATTGAGTTCGAGGGTGGTGGTGCTGCCATTGGGCAGGGTGGTCGAGATGCTTTGTCCCAGGGCATCGTAGGTGTAGCGCGTTTCCCGGCCTAGGGGCGTCTTGGCGGTGAGGCGATTGCCGACAGGGTCGTAGGTGCTGAGCCAGACGTGTCCCAGGGCGTCGGTGCGCTGGGTCGGGTTGCCCAACACGTCGTAGGTGTAGCGCGTTTCGTGGCCGAGGGGATCCTGGACGGAGGTGCGGTTGCCCTGGACGTCATAGGCATAGGCCCAGCGGTTGCTGCTACTCCCGGACGCCGAGGGACGCAGTTCCTGGACGATCTGGCCAAAGGCGTCGTAGCGATAGTCGAGGGTCAGGGCCTCGGCGCTATCCGCCGCGCGGATCACCTGTTGCAGGTTGCCTTGGGCGTCATAGCGGTAGCGCGTAACGCTCCCCACTTCATCCTTGAGCTCGGTGAGCAGGTTGGAGGTAGGGTCGTAGCGGCGGGTCTGCTCGCCCCCATCGGCATACTGGACGCGGGTGACCTGGCCCAGTCGGTTGTAGTCGGTGACGGTCTTGTTGCCGTGGGCGTCCTGCTCGATCATCTGGGCGATGTAGGGGGAAGGCGCCCGCCCCTGGCGCTCGGACATCTCGCGGGTGACGGCCAGGCTGCGGCCCGTGATCCGGTAGGCTTCGGCGAGCTTGGCGACATCGCTGGAGCGATCCGAGAGCAGATAGGTTCGGCTCAGCTGGGTTTCGCCGTTCACCGCGCGCCGGACCAGTTGGCCCAGGCGGTCATGCCAGGTTTCTTCGATCAGCCCGGACTGGTCTACCTGACGCACATAGAAGAGTTCGGTGTTCTGGTCGAAGCCGTAGGTGTAGGTGTAGGTGCGGCCGTCGGGCAGGCGATATTCCCGAACGCTGCCCTTGTTGACCAAGACATAGGTGGTGCGCTGCCCGAGGGGATCGGTGTAGCCGGCCAGGCCGTTGCCGTCGTAAAGGTAGAGCCAGCGTTGCCCACGGACATCGGTCACGGCGCTGAGGTTGTCGCCGCTGTATTCGTAGGTGACCTTGCGACCGCTGTAGTCCTGCAGGCGGACGAGCTGGTTGCCTTCATAGGTCAGGGTGATCACAGCTTTGCCGTTGTGATCCTTGACCGTGACGATGCGGCCCTGGGCATCCCGCTCGACGCTGACGGTGACGCCATTGCGTTGGCTGTAGCTCGTCATCCGACCCTGGGCATCGTAGGTGATGCTGTTGCCGGCGGCGTCCTGCCAGCGATAGCCGGCCAGGCCGCGTTGCAGGGCGACCAGGGTACGCCTGGGCATGTTGTTGAAGGTGACGTCCTGCCCCCGCACGGTGCTGCTGGCCCGCAGGTAGGTCTGCGCCGCCCGGATCACCGCATAGGGGCGGTCGGCATTGATGGAATCCGCCGCGCCCTGGGGGGCGCTGGGGTCGGCCGCGCCCAGTACCTGCAGATCCGCCCAGCGCTCGTTCCATACCCATTGGCCGTCTTTCCAGGTCCGCAGGATGCGGATGGGCCCACCGATGGCCTGTACCTGGAGATCGAGCACCTCCAGTTGCAGGGCTTCGGTGTTGTAGTGCGGCGGCGCGTACTGATGGTCCAGCCCTGGCGCCGCCAGGAGCGATGGGGCGACCAAGAGCAGCAGGCTGAGCAGCAGCCAACGGTAGAGCAGGCCAAGGCCCTCGATGTTCATCCCTTTCTCCTTGTCAGTCCCCGTCCGTGGGGGGACTGCTCGATCAACTGAGGCTGCAGCCGATACGGGCTGCAGCAGCCAAGCAACAACGTCCTTAGTGAGCCGAGCCGTTAGGGCCGGAGCACGATTCGCAATCAGGTGGAGGTGGGCAATGCTTGGCACTGCTCAAGGGGGTGGGCCGGGGAATGAAACCCCTTCCAGCGATCCCACATCAACGCTTTCTGGCTTTCGGTGTAGTAGATCCGAGGTCTTTGTTTCATCTGCAACACCCTCCTGCTTACGCAGGATTTAGTGTGTTGCGTTCACCGGTTGAATCCACAACCCAAAGCAGACGTTCGCATTGGCAGAAATCGGCTAAAAGTAGAGTGTCCTCAAGCAGAAGAAGTCCAAAAGCGCGTTGACCATCTTGGCGTAGATTTCTGCATTTCATTAGCCCGAAGGCTAGCTAGCAAGTCTCTAGGAAAGCTTGCGTCCAATTCGGAACAAAGCGTCTTCCAGCCACTGGTTGAAAACGCCCTGCGATGCTGGAATTAGCAGTTTTCTTTCCTCAATGTTTTTCTCACTGCGGTAAGGCATGGAGATCGACGAGGCAGGAGTGATCGGCGGCTCTGCGTAGACTTGATGAGAAACTCCGTAGATCCCCAGCTGGAACCAGCCTCCCTTACCTCGGCTAATCAAACTAAAAGCTTCTTCCGCAAAGCGTTTTAGCCGGCTGGGCGAGATGTAATAGGAGGCAAAATATTCGCCGCCCTTTCCTGGGGCTGCCAGAGGAATAGAGAGCCAGCTCATCCCATTATCGTGATGCCGCCAAGAGGCCTCCTCCGCGTCTAGGCCGGTGACGTCTCCCTCGTTAAATGACTTGTAACCGCCTTTGATAGAAACCAAGCCCGCCTGAGAAAGCTTGATAAAGAATTCATCATGCTGGGTGTGCATGGAACGCAATGTACCGGAGAGAATGGGCTGCGGCAGAAACACTAGCTCGAGGCGATCTTCACGAGGCCGGCTATTCCAATTTCGGCTGTTGCTACGATTCTGCAGGTGCTGAACGAACTCCTGTTCGGAAATGGCACTGCGAGCGGCTGCAAGTTGGCTTAGCCCCTGGATGATTTTGTCTGAGAGATCGCGATCATCTGTGAAGGTGGAGCGGAAAAGGCCGTCGACGTAATCGGAAACCTCCCAGTGGAAGCGCTTTTGGTCATCCTCGACCGGAACCTCTTCCAGAAAAGCCAGGATTGGCTTATTGGCAGCTTTGGCGCGATGGAATTCCTGCTGAGTGACGGACTCACCTGTGTGAGTTTTGAAGCCGAAGTCCGCGCCTAGAATCAGCACCACTACATCAGCGTGGTCAACCTCAGTCATGCATGCAACTTCAGAGGAATAGGGTCTGGCGCCAAAATCCTCACACATCACTGGGGTGTGCCCCAACAGAGAAACTGCTTTTTTGGCAGCCGCACGATAGTGCTCAAAATTACGTACTACAGAACTGATAAACACGTTCATAGCAGTCCCCATCACTAATAGGTCACATCCGTTTCGCCTCATCATACCGGCTGCTTTACTCGAAGTGACAGCTGTCGAAAAAAGCTAGCCGCTGAATAGCCCCCGATTTCGCGGATACTGACAGATCTTGGCCGCCAGCGGCCCTACGGCGATACGGTAGCTTAGGGTCGCTTCTGGCCGGATAGCGACGGCCCCGCAGCCGTCGCCAGGTCATGCGGCTATACCTCTGTCTGTTCGGCCATCTTCAGAGCGTCGTCTACCTCGATGCCAAGGTACCTGACAGTGCTTTCCAGCTTCGTATGGCCCAGTAGGAGCTGTACGGCCCTGAGGTTCTTTGTCCTGCGGTAGATCAGCGACGCCTTGGTTCGCCGCAGGGTATGGGTTCCGTACAAGGTTGGATCCAAACCAATCGCTGTCACCCAGGCTTTGACGATCCGTGCGTACTGCCGGGTGGAAATATGCTCGGAGTAGGCAAGTCTACTTGGGAACAGGAAGTTCTCGCTTCGAAGCTCGGCATGGCGTATCCAAGCCTCCACCGCTGAGCGTGTCTGCTCTGTGATCTCAAACTGCACCGGACGATGAGTTTTTAGCTGCATCACGATAGCTCTCGGTGAGACGTGCTCCCCGTGGGCTATGTCCCGCACGCGCAGCCTGGTGAGGTCACAGGCGCGCAGCTTGCTATCGATTGCCAGGTCAAAGCGAGCCAAGTCCCTGGTTTTCTGCGCAAGCTGGAGTCTGATGCGGATAGCCCAGATATCCCTTATCCGTAGCGGGGCTTTCTGACCAACGAGCTTTCCCTTGTTCCAAGGCTCGTGTCTGAAGACTGATATCGCTTTCATGGCTTGTTCTCCTCAGTGAGGGAGTACAAGCATGGGCCAGACCATGGGACGGAGCTATCCGACCCATCATCCGGCCGCCGAGGCGGAAACGGCCAGAAGCGGACCGTGACGCCCGCTCGTAGCATTCAAGCAGTTGCCATAGTCGCCGATAACTCAGGGTATGAATGTTATCTACGAATGCGAGCGCATCAGTACCAGGGGATACGTTCGGTATTTGGCAAAATTTGTGACATTGCTGCGAACAAGGAAATATCGTCAGGAGAACATGTGGTCTTTCATTTTTTGCACGCCATAGGTAGACATTTTCGGAGCAGCTTCTGTTTTGAACAGGAGCCTGCCAAGGAACCGTGGAAGCTGGTCCCACTTACCCCTAAGTACCTAGCGGAAGAGCATGGTGGCTATGCTGCCGCTATCGAAGCTGCGATAGCGGACGATCAAATTCGCAACATAGCGTTATCTGGCAACTACGGAGTCGGTAAGAGCAGCATCTTGCGGGAAGTCGCGCGGCGGCAGGACAATCGTATCGTGGAACTTTCGCTCTCTACGCTTGCGCCTATCGAGCTGTCCCAGCTTGATGATTCGGTGCCTATCCAGGCCACAACCCCGACTAACCGCATCCAGCAGGAGATCGTCAAACAGCTGCTCTATCGAGAATACCCAAGCAGAACCCCTGGCTCACGCTTCCGACGTATTGAGCGTTTTCAATGGTGGCGGGCTATCGGAACGTCGGTACTGCTGGGTTTTGTCTTTGCCGTAATCTTCCTGCTGACTGGATGGACGGCGCAGATCGCCTCCGTGTTCAAGCCATATGTAGATAGTGGTGTTTGGGCCCACACAGCCATCTGGAGCGCGGCGGCGCTCGTTACCCTACTCGTAAGTTGGTTACTCTATGGGAAGCTGCGTATCAGGCACTTCTCGGCAGGACCGGCAACTGTCACGCTCGACGACAGCTCCGTTTCGTACTTTGACCAATATCTCGACGAGATCGTTTACTTCTTTGAGGTTTCGGATCGCGATGTTGTCATCTTTGAGGACATCGACCGGTTCAACGACTCACACATCTTCGAGACTCTCCGGGCGCTGAACACTTTGCTTAACGTCTCACCTCAGATCAAAAAGCCGATCCGCTTTATTTATGCCATTAAAGACAGCATCTTCGACCGCATCGGCCTCGAGGCTGACGGCCGCAAGCGTGATGCAGAAGTGCTGGCGACGGGCGATCCGGCACAGGTCGAGGCTGTACGTTCCAACCGCACGAAATTCTTCGATCTGGTCATCCCGGTGGTTCCCTTTATTACGCATCGAAGCGCGCGCAACTTGGCTGTACAGCTACTTGCTCAGATCGAGCATGAGGTAGCTCCGGAGCTACTCGACTTAGCGGCGCAGTATGTCCCTGATATGCGGCTGCTCAAGAACGTTCGCAACGAATTCATCGTCTTCCGCGACCGAATCTTCTCCGGCGACGGCGAGCAGCTCAACCTGAGTGAAACCGACCTGTTTGCGATGATGCTCTATAAGAGCACGCACCTCGCTGACTTCGAAACAATCCGGCTTGGAAAGAGCAAGTTGGACATACTATACAAGCTCAGCCGTGATTTGGTGACTGAGAACATCAAGCGAATCGAAGGCGAACTTCGCCTGCTTCACCAGCGAATCGGACGGATCAACGGGGCCGCCCCCCGCAGCATCCAATTGGGCGAGCGCCTGCTAGCGCATGTGCAGCGTACAGCTCAGGCTGTGGGCTTCCAGACCCAGTATTCTACCTACTCCCTCGCGCACGCAAACATCTCCCCGGAGGACCTCAAGGGCGAGGAATTCTGGAAAAACTTTGTCTCGCCAGACGTAGATTCGCCACTCCAATGGAGTAACAACAACAACTACCGTCAGACGATGTCGTTCACTCGTGACAGTCTGGTGGCTGCGCTTGATGATCCCCTCGACGCCGACAGCTGGAGCGAAGCGGATCGTAATGCGCTCACCGAGCAGATCGATGAAAAGACGGGCGACATCAAGTTCCTGCGAAGCGCCGATTTTGGCGATCTCCTGAGACGACCGGAGTTCTTAGTCGAGTACGAGGGTAGCAAGCAGTCCTTCGAGGCTATTGCCAAGACGATCTTGAGACCAGGCTTGGCCTACCAGATCGTCCGTGCTAGCTACATCAACCGCAACTTCACACTCTACACCTCAACCTTCCATGGTGATCGCGTGGGTTCCGCTGCCACGAACTTCATCATCCACCACGTTGACCGAGATCTGATGGACGTGCACTTCGAGCTTGCTCCGGAGGACGTGGACGCAGTTGTCCGTGAGCGAGGCAAGAATGCGCTGAAGGAACCTGCGCTTTACAACATCGCCATCCTCGACCGTCTTTTGGCAACAGACGTCTACACGGCCGACATCATGATCCGCTCCCTGGTAGGCCTCGGGGAGAGTCAGCTAGGTTTTCTGCAGGCGTACCTCGCCGCGGGGAACGAGCGCAAACGGTTTACCGAACGCTTCACGGTCGTGTCCACACGAGTGCTTACCTATCTCGTAAGCCAGGCAGACCTGGACGAGGCTTCACGGCTAGAGCTGGTGGATGTGGCACTAGCCTACCTGCCGCTGTCGAAGCAGCGGATAGATTCTGCCGTTTCCTCGTATCTGATGGCGCACTACTCCGAGCTCACGGCACTTAGCTCCGATGCGACCACGCTGGCCCAGGCCGAACGTATCACTGTGCTCTTCGGGGACGCCGGCGTCACCGTGCCTTGCCTGGAACCGCTTAGCCAGCAGGTACGTTCGTTGTTCGTGTCACGCAACTTGTATGAAATCACGTACGAGAACCTCGTAATCGCTATCGACAACGCGGCAACCGTGGCGCTCGACGTCATCCGTGCTGGGAGCGAGACGGTGTACGACTACGTACTAGAAAATTTGAGCAAGTACTTGGACGCGATTAATGGCGCGTCCGCGACGATAGATGCGAATGAGCACTTCATCGCGGTGATTGAGGATGTGCTCGCACATGAAGCAGCTCTCCTTGATGATGTGATCGAGCGTGCTGCTCCGGATTGTGAGGCTGCAGATCTCTCGGAGGTCTCTAAAGGTGCGTGGCCGACATTGGCCGAACATAGGCGCGTCCCAGCAACGTTCAGTAACGTCAGCCGCTACGTCGAAACTTTCGGGTCGGTCGATGCGCAGCTAGCGAACATCTTGAAGGCCGCCGCCAAGATCGCCGATGCCAACGCCGCTGACGAAGAGTCGAAGATCGCATTGGCGACCGCAATCCTGGCGGCAAAGGATCAAATCCCATCCGCAACGCTGCGTGCGGAGCTGGTCGCGAGCCTGAGGCTAGCTGACTATCTCAGTGTTGACGACATCGCGGCGGAAGTCGGGGACCTCTTCGCGCTACTGCTAAAGCACAACATCATTGCGGATGATGCAGCGACTTACAAGCACCTTGCAGCGACGGATTGGCCGACGCGGAAGGCCTTTATACAAGAGTCGCGGAAGTTTTCGAGCTTTATGACTCCGGCTATGGTAGGCACCGATCTGGCGGAGCTTTTGACGGACGATGGGATCGATTTAGCGATCAAGGGTATAGTTATCGAGCAAGCAACGACGTATGCGGAGGTAGCCAGCCCACAAGGGTTAAACGAACTGGCACGATTCGCTACGCAGTCTAGGTGCGAACTCCCGGCGAATGTGGTGCAGATAATGGCGCAAGGGAATGTCTCAAGACAGCAGATATTGCCGCTATTGAAACCACACCTAGATGTAATCAATCGTGAGCAGCTTTTCACTATCCTGCAAGCAATTGACGGTGATTATCCTGAACTCACTGAGGTGGGCCGCAATAAACTACGAGTTTCGAACACGCCTGCTGATCGGGCGCTTTTGAATCGTCTTAAACTGGAAAATACTGTGAGCACCTATGAGGAGCGCGGGGAAATAATCGACGTAAATAGGAAGCGTAAGTGAGGCTAGGCTATCTGACTACTAAAGCACGAAGATGGATAGCACTTGAAACCCGCCGTCTAGCGAGTTGCCTCTGCAGATATTCGAAACTGGCCTCTACAACCAAGTGCATAATTTTTTATTCTTCGCCACGCCTGCTTTAATTCGTTCGCTGGCTGCGCCAATGGCAGCTTCTGCCCGCTAGCGGTCGGTCATGAATGATTGCCAGGATTCACTATCATCAAAAAAACAAAAGCCCGCAATTACGCGGGCTTTTGGCTTTTTCTGCGAGGCGTACCGGTCTACACCAGCCGCAGCATCACTCCCACTCAATCGTCGCCGGCGGCTTGCTCGAGACGTCGTAGGTGACGCGGGAGATGCCGTCGATTTCGTTGATGATGCGGTTGGAGACCTTTTCCAGCAGCTCGTAGGGCAGATGGGCCCAGCGGGCGGTCATGAAGTCGATGGTTTCCACCGCGCGCAGGGCGACGACCCAGGCGTAGCGGCGGCCGTCGCCGACCACGCCGACGGACTTCACCGGCTGGAAGACGACGAAGGCCTGGCTGACCTTGTGGTACCAGTCGGCCTTGCGCAGTTCGCTGATGAAGATGTCGTCGGCGCGGCGCAGTAGGTCGGCGTATTCCTTCTTCACTTCGCCGAGGATGCGCACGCCCAGGCCCGGGCCGGGGAAGGGATGGCGATAGACCATGTCGTAGGGCAGGCCCAGCTCCAGGCCGATCTTGCGCACTTCGTCCTTGAACAGTTCGCGCAGCGGCTCGACCAGCTTGAGGTTCATCTCCTCGGGCAGGCCGCCGACGTTGTGGTGGGACTTGATGACGTGGGCCTTGCCGGTCTTGGCGCCGGCCGACTCGATGACGTCGGGGTAGATCGTGCCCTGGGCCAGGAACTTGATGTTGTCGAGCTTGCTGGCCTCGGCGTCGAAGACGTCGATGAAGGTGCGGCCGATGATCTTGCGCTTCTTCTCCGGGTCGGCTTCGCCTTCCAGGTTGGTCAGGAAGCGCTGCTCGGCGTTGGCGCGGATCACCTTGACGCCCATGTTCTCGGCGAACATGGCCATCACCTGGTCACCCTCGTGCAGGCGCAACAGGCCGTTGTCGACGAAGACGCAGGTGAGCTGGTCGCCGATGGCCTTGTGCAGCAGGGCCGCGACCACGGAGGAGTCGACGCCACCGGAGAGGCCCAGCAGCACGTTGGAACTGCCGACCTGGGCGCGCACCTGGGCGATGGCGTCCTCGACGATATTGGCCGGGGTCCAGAGGGCTTCGCAGCCGCAGATCTCTTTCAGGAAGCGCGAGAGGATACGACCGCCCTGCTTGGTGTGGGTCACCTCGGGGTGGAACTGCACGCCGTACCAGCCGCGCTCGTCGTCGCCCATGGCGGCGATGGCGCAGCTGGGGGTGCTGGCGACGATGTGGAAGCCTTCCGGCAGCTTGCCGACCTTGTCGCCATGGCTCATCCAGACGTCCAGGCCGAGCACGCCGTCGTCGTCGATGTGGTCTTCGATGCCCTGCAGCAGGCGGCTCTTGCCGACCACGTCGACCTTGGCGTAGCCGAATTCACGGATGTTGGAGCCTTCGACCTTGCCGCCGAGTTGCTCGGCCATGGTCTGCATGCCGTAGCAGATGCCCAGCAGCGGGACGCCCAGGTCGAACACCGCCTTGGGTGCGCGGGGGCTGCCGGCCTCATGGACCGACTCGGGACCACCGGCGAGGATGATGCCGCGCGGAGCGAAGGCGCGGATGTCGGCGTCGTCCATGTCGAAGGGGTGCAGTTCGCAGTAGACGCCCAGTTCGCGCACGCGGCGGGCGATGAGCTGGGTGTACTGGGAACCGAAGTCGAGGATGAGGATGCGGTGGGCGTGGATGTCTTGGGACATGGCCAGGTCTCGGTGAGCGCTAGGTTCAGACGATTCGGGGCTGTCTAGACAGCCCCGAAGCGCAACGTAGAAGTACAAACAGTTTAGGCATCAACCAACGCGGTAGTTGGGTGCTTCCTTGGTGATCTGCACGTCGTGGACGTGGGATTCGGCCATGCCGGCGCCGGTGATGCGCACGAATTGCGGCTTGGTACGCATCTGCTCGATGGTGGCGCAACCGGTGTAGCCCATGGAGGCGCGCAGGCCGCCCATCAACTGGTGGATGATCGCCGCCAGCGGGCCCTTGTAGGGGACGCGGCCTTCGATGCCTTCCGGCACCAGCTTCTCGGCGCCGGAGGCGGAGTCCTGGAAGTAGCGGTCGCTGGAACCCTGGGTCTGGGACATGGCGCCCAGGGAGCCCATGCCGCGGTAGGACTTGTAGGAACGGCCCTGGAACAGCTCGACCTCGCCCGGGGCCTCTTCGGTACCGGCGAACATGGAGCCCATCATCACGCAGTAGCCACCGGCGACGATGGCCTTGGACAGGTCACCGGAGAAGCGGATGCCACCGTCGGCGATCAGCGGCACGCCGGTGCCTTCGAGGGCGGCGGCGACGTTGGCGATGGCGGAGATCTGCGGCACGCCGACACCGGCGACGATACGGGTGGTGCAGATGGAGCCCGGGCCGATGCCGACCTTGACCGCGTCGGCGCCGGCATCGGCCAGGGCCTTGGCGGCTTCGGCGGTGGCGATGTTGCCGCCGATCACCTGCACCTGCGGATAGGTCTCCTTGACCCAGCGCACGCGCTCAATCACGCCCTTGGAGTGACCGTGGGCGGTGTCGACGACGATGACGTCCACACCGGCGGCGACCAGGGCGGCGACGCGCTCGGGGGTCTCGGCACCGGTACCGACGGCCGCGCCGACGCGCAGGCTACCGGCGTCGTCCTTGCTGGCGTTGGGGTAGGCCTTGGCCTTTTCGATGTCCTTGACGGTCATCATGCCCTTGAGGGCGAAGGCCGCGTCGACGATCAGCACCTTCTCGATGCGGTGCTTGTGCAACAGCTCGCGGACTTCCTGCTTGTCGGCGCCTTCGCGCACCGTGACCAGGCGATCCTTAGGGGTCATGACGTCGCGCACCGGGATGTCCAGGCGGGTCTCGAAGCGCACGTCGCGGGAGGTGACGATACCGACCAGGTCACGACCGGAGAGGACCGGCACGCCGGAGATGTTGTGCTGGCGGGTCAGGTCGAACAGATCGCGCACGCTGGCGTCGGCGTCGATGGTGATGGGGTCCTTCACCACGCCGGCTTCGAAGCGCTTGACCTTGCGGACTTCCGCGGCCTGCTGCTCGACGGTCATGTTCTTGTGGATGATGCCGATGCCGCCTTCCTGGGCCATGGCGATGGCCAGGCGGGACTCGGTCACGGTGTCCATGGCGGCGGACACCAGGGGAATGTTCAGCTCGATGCCACGGGTCAGGCGGGTCTTGAGACTGACGTCTTTCGGCAGGACATCCGAATAGCCGGGGATGAGGAGAACATCGTCGAACGTCAGGGCTTCTTGGCTGATGCGCAGCATGGCGGGCGCTCCCGGGCGGGAAAATTTAGGAGCGCGACATTATACCTGTGCTTTGTGATGGGCGGCAACGCGCCGGGACACCAACGGTTCGGGAATCGATTTACTTGAGAATGGCTATCAACTTAGAATCGCCGCCCCTCCCCTTCCCACCCACCGAGACCGCCCTTGAACGCCCAGCCCAGAGCCCTTAGCCGCTTCGTTCCCTTCGCCCTCAGCGCCCTGGCCCTGGCGACCAGTCCCGCCCTGCTGGCAGCCGAGAGCACCAGCCTGGCGCCGATGGACATCTCCACCACGGCCAGCGAGGCGGACGCCAGCTATCGGGCGACCACCGCCTCCACGGCGAGCAAGAGCGAGGTGCCACTCAAGGACGAGGCGCAATCGGTGCAGACCGTGACGCCCCAGTTGATCCAGGACTATGACGTGCGGAGCCTGGACGATGCCTCGAAATTCGTCAGCGGCGTGACCCAGAGCAACACCCTGGCCGGCACCAAGGACGCCTTCGTCAAGCGCGGCTTCGGCACCAATGCCGACGGTTCGATCTTCCGCGATGGCGTGCGCTCCAACCTGTCGCACAACTTCGATGCCACCGCCGAGCGCGTGGAAGTCCTGAAGGGCCCGGCTTCTCTGCTTTATGGCGCCCTGGAGCCGGGCGGCCTGATCAACGTGGTCAGCAAGCAGCCGCAGTACCAGCCCCTTACCACCCTGAGCGGCTCGGCCTACAGCGAGGGCGGCGGCAATCTCGGCCTGGACACCACCGGCCCGCTGGGCGACAGCGGCTTCGCCTATCGCCTGGTCGCCGAGCGCCAGAGCGAGGACTACTGGCGTAACTACGGGGTGGACCAGCACACCTTGGTGGCGCCGTCGCTGTCCTGGACCGGCGAGCGCGCCAGCCTGACCCTGGCCTATTCCTACAACGATTACACCGGTCCGGTGGATCGGGGGACGGTGTTCGTCAATGGGCATCCCAGCAGCGCCAGCTACGACAAGCGTCTCGACGAGAAGTGGGCGAAGAGCGAAGGCATCACCGAGACGGCCAGCGCCCGCTTCGAGTACCAGCTCAGCGACGACTGGAAGACGCGCCTGACCTATGCCTGGAACAACGACCGCTACAGCCTGGACTTCGCCCAGCCGGTCTCCCTGGCCGCCAACGGCAATCTGCTGCGGGTCGCCAATGGTGCCGACTACGACTACGAGACGACGTACGCCAGCTGGGACTTCATCGGTCGCCAGGAGCTCTTCGGCCAACGCCATGACCTGCTGCTGGGCGTCGATCACGAGGACAACGACCAGTTCCGCGGCAACACCTACCGCAACAACAACCTCTCGCGGCGCAACCTCAACATCAATGCGCCGGTTTACGGCAACCTGGCGCCGCCGAGCCAGCTGAGCACGACCCAGAGCGACCAGGACAGCAACCTGAAATCCACTTCGCTCTACGTCAAGGACAACTGGCACCTGAACGATCGCTGGATCCTGGTGCTGGGCGGGCGCTACCAGAGCTTCGACCAGTACAGCGACCAGGGCCTGGGCCGCGATTACGTCGTCAATCTGGACAAAAGCGATCATGCCGCCGTGCCCCTGGCCGGCGTGGTGTTCCGGGCGACCGATGCCCTGTCGCTGTATGGCAACTACAGCCGCTCCTTCGTGCCGAACGATCCCGATGCCTCGGGCAATACGTTCGATCCCACGAAAGGTCGGAGCTACGAGCTGGGGGCCAAGTACGACATCACTCCGGGTCTGAACCTGAATGTCGCCTTCTATGACATCGAAAAGACCGACGTGGTAGTAGCCACCCCCGTCGCTAACGTCAGCCAGGCCATCGGCAAGGTCGGTTCGCAGGGCCTGGAGATCGACCTCACCGGTCGCCTGGCCGAGCGCTGGGACGTGGTCGCCACCTATGCCTACGACCACACCGAGGTGCTCGACGACCCGGCCAACGAGGGCAATCGCCTGCCCCAGGCACCCAAGCACAGTGGCAGCCTCTACCTCACGCACCACCTGCTGGTGCCGTCCAATCTCGGCGGCTGGCATGTCGGCGGTGGCGCCCGCTACGTCGGCGAACGCGCTGGCGATCCGGCCAACAGCTTCTACATGAGCAGCTACACCGTGGCCGACGCCTTCCTGCGCTGGGACCTGCCGGTGACCGGCTACCAGACCCGGTTGCAGCTGAACGTCGACAACCTGTTCGACAAGCAGTACTACCCGTCGAGCGCCAACAGTCCGCTGCAGGTGTACGTGGGCGAGCCGCGCACGGCGCGCCTGAGTGCCAGCGTCAGCTTCTGATCAGCTGCGCTATCCCGCTCCCCAGCCCTCTCCCTCAGGGAGAGGGGGCGCAATGGTGCACGATGGCTAGCACGGTATTCCGCGTGAGATAGCGGATGAGTGCCAGCCAGGCGGCGATGCTCTATCCTAGCCGCCCCGCCAGGGGCCTCGACCCGCCAGGCGGGCCTTTTCCTGCCAGTCAGCAGTCGCCATCCATGCTCGATCGTCGCGCCTTCCTTCAATTCGCCGGTTGTACTGCGCTGCTCGCTGGGCTGCCCACGCGGCTATTCGCACGTGCGGCGCTCGGCGATGGCGAGTTTCCACGGCAGGTGGAGCATGTGGCGGGCAGCACCCTCGTGCCGAGGGAGCCGCGGCGCGTGGCGGTGATCTCCACCGGCCAGCTGGACGCCGCCCTCAGCCTGGGCGTGATCCCGGCGGGCAGCAGTCGGGTGGACAACCGGGAACTGGCGCCGGCCTATCTGCGCGCGGCCTACGCCGACCGGTCCGCCGAGCTGAAGGCCATGGTCGACCTGGGCAGTCGCCAGGCACCGGACCTGGAAGCCCTGGCGCGGCTGGCGCCGGATCTCATCGTGCTCAACCGTACCGTGCTGCGCGGGGGTGGCTTCGGGCTGTTCTCACGCATCGCTCCCACCGTGGTCGCTCGCGGCACCGGCGGCAACTGGCGACCGGACTTCCTGCTGCTGGCCGACGCCCTGGGGCGGCGCCAACAGGCCGAGGGGCAACTCGCAGCGCTGGACCGGCAGCTCGCCGGCACGGCGCAGCGCCTGGGCGCTCAACCGCCCTCCGCTTCCCTGCTGTTTTCCAGTGGCGCCCGCCTGCGCCTGATGGGGGTGGACTCCTTCGCCGGCGGCCTGCTGCAGGCCATGGGCGTGACCCGCCCGGCGGCCCAGCGCTTCAAGGGCACCTCGCGCGACGTGAGCGCCGAGTTGCTCGACCTGGCCGACGCCGACTGGCTGTTCTACGCCGAGCAGGGCACCGCTCTGGCCAGCCTGGCGCGACAGCCGCTGTGGCCACGGCTGACCGCAGTGAGCCAGGCCCGGGCGATCCAGGTGGACACCGACGCCTTCTATCTCAACGCCGGCCCGGTGGCCGCGCGCCAGGTGGTGACCACCGTGGCCAGCGCCCTGGGGGTGGCATGACCCAGCCGGCCCGCCCCGCGCCCGTCGTCCGCCGCACCTCCTTCGCCCGGGGTGGCCTGGTGCTGGTCCTGCTGCTGATCGCCCTGGCCCTGGCGGTGGTGGCGAGCCTCGGCATCGGCGCCCGGCCGCTGTCGGCCCCGCGTATTCTCCAGCTGTTGTTCGCCCCCGATGGCTCCACCGACGCCGTGGTGCTCTGGGACCTGCGCCTGCCGCGCACCCTGCTCGGCCTGTTGGTGGGCGCCGCCCTGGGCCTCGCCGGGGCCCTGATGCAGGCGCTGACGCGCAACCCGCTGGCCGATCCCGGTCTGCTGGGCATCAACGCCGGGGCGGCCTTCGCCGTGGTCGCCGGGTTGTCGCTGGTGGGGCTGGACGATGCGCCGACGCGCCTGGCCTGTGCCCTAACGGGCGCCACCCTGGCCGCCGGCCTGGTCTACCTGCTCGGCGGCAGCGCCCCGGCCCGTGGCCAGCCGCTACGGTTGATCCTCGCCGGCATCGCCCTCAGCGCCAGCCTCAACGCCTGCACCGGCATCATCACCCTGTTCGACAGCGCCGTGTTCGACAGCTACCGCTTCTGGGCAGTGGGCGCCCTGAGCGGCCAGACGCCGGGCGGCGCCCTCGGCATCCTGCCGCTCTTGCTGATCGGCCTGGCGCTGGGCCTACCCCTGGGCGGCCGCCTCAATGCCCTGGCGCTGGGCGACGACCTGGGTCGCGCCCTCGGCGCCCGGCCGGGACAACTGCGCGTGCTGGCCTTCGTCGCCATCGTGCTGCTGTGCGGTGCCGCCACGGCGGTGGCCGGCCCCATTGGCTTCCTCGGCCTGGTGGTACCCCATGCCCTGCGCCTGCTGGTAGGCGCCGACTGGCGCTGGATCCTGGCGCTGGCGCCCCTGGCCGGGGCCAATCTGCTGTTGCTGGCCGATACCCTGGGCCGCCGCGTGGCGCTGCCGGGTGAGCTGGAGGCCGGGATCGTCTGCGCCCTGCTCGGTACCCCGGTGCTGCTGGCACTGGTCATCCGTTCCGCACGGCGGGTGCGACCTTGAGTCGTCGGCGCTTCGCCCCGCGGCGCTCGGCCCGCTTCAAGGCCTGCCTGCTGCTGCTCCTGCTGGCAGCCGTCGGTGTCTGCGCCCTGACCCTCACCGGCGGCGCCTTCGCGCCGGCGCCGCAGCAGGTGGCCGCCACCCTGTTGGGCCACGGCGACGCCCTTACCCGCCTGATCCTGCTGGACCTGCGCCTGCCGCGGCTGCTGGCGGCCTTCGGCGTGGGCGCCGCGCTGGCAGCCAGTGGTGCCATTTTCCAGCGGCTGGCGCGCAATCCCCTGGCCAGCCCGGACCTGGTGGGCTTCACCGTCGGCTCGGCCAGTGGCGCCCTGGTCACCCTGCTATGGCTGCAACTGGGCGGCGCGGCGCTGATGCTCGGGGCCCTCACCGGTGGCCTGCTGGCAGCGGTGCTGGTGGCCGGGCTCGCCGGTCTGGCCGGCATCCGCGGCGAGCGGATGATCCTGCTCGGCATCGCCATCAGCGCCCTGCTCGCCTCGCTCAACGAATACCTGCTGACCCGCGCCGAGCTGGACGAAGCCCAGGAAGCCCGGCTCTGGCTGTTCGGCAGCCTCGACGGCATGACCTGGAGCCGCACCCTCACCCTGCTCGCCGGCTGCCTGCTGCTCCTGCCGCTGGCCGCCCTGCTGGCCCGGCGCCTGCGGTTGCTGGAGCTGGGCGACGACCTGGCCCGCGCCTTGGGCCTGCCGGTGCTGCGCAGCCAGAACCTGCTGCTGGCGGTGGCGGTGGCCCTGGCCGCCCTGGCCATCGCCACCGCCGGGCCCATAGGTTTCGTCGCCCTGGCGGCACCCCAGCTGGCGCGCCGCCTGACCCGCAGCGCCGATCTCGGCATCCTCGCGCCCGCGCTGCTCGGCGCCTGTCTCACCGCCCTGGCCGACCTGCTGGCCCAGCGGCTGCTGGCCCCCTTCCAGATTCCGGTCGGGTTGCTCACCGGCGCCCTGGGCGGCCTCTACCTGATCTTCCTGCTGAGCCGCGAATGGCGGCGGACCTCATGAGCCAAGACGCCTCCCCCAGTCGCCTCGCTGCCCACCGTCTCACCGTGGGCTACGGCGGCCTGCCGATCTGCGCCGACCTCGACGTGCGCCTGCCCGATGGGCGCTTCACCGTCATCATCGGCCCCAACGGCTGCGGCAAGTCGACCCTGCTGCGCAGCCTGGCACGGTTGATCCGCCCCACGGCCGGCGAGGTGCGCCTGGACGGCCGGCTGATCCAGGAGCTGCCGACCCGCGAGGTGGCCCGCCGCATCGGCCTGCTGCCGCAGAGCGCGGTAGCGCCGGAGGACATCCGGGTCAGCGACCTGGTGGCTCGCGGGCGTCATCCCCATCGCCAGGCCTTCGCCGGCTGGACGGATGCCGACGAACGCGCGGTGCAGCACGCGCTGGAAGCCACCAACACCCTGGAACTGGCCGAGCGGGCGGTGGACAGCCTGTCCGGCGGCCAGCGCCAGCGGGTATGGATCGCCCTGGCGCTGGCCCAGGAAACGCCCCTGCTGCTGCTCGACGAACCCACTACCTTCCTCGACATCGCCCACCAGGTGGAGCTGATGGACCTGCTCTGCCGGCTCAATCGCGACGGCGGCCGGACGCTGGTGGCGGTGCTGCACGACCTCAACCAGGCCTGCCGCTACGCGGACCATATCATCGCCCTGCGCGCCGGCCGCATCCTCGCCGAGGGGCCGCCGGCGGAGATCGTCACCCCCGCGCTGATCGAGGCGTTGTACGGCCTCAGGTGCGCGGTGATCGAGAATCCGCTGGCGGGTACGCCGCTGGTGATTCCCTACTAGTCCCTCCCCGGAAAACGCTGCGCGCTTTTCCAGGCTACGCGTAGGGTGGACAACGGCGCAGCCTTGTCCACTACCCTGCTTCATGCTTGTCGGACGACCTCGCAAGTGCTCCACTGGCGCTGGAGAACAACAACCGGAGCCCGCCATGCACATCGTCATTCCCGACGACTACCAGCACGTCGTCGAAACCCTGGACTGCTATCCCCTGCTCCAGCGCGCCGGGCACCAGGTGACGCTCTACCACGACGCCGAGCGCGACCCCAAGGTGTTGGTGGAGCGCTTCCGCGACGCCGATGCCCTGGTGCTGACCCGCGAGCGCACCCGCATCGACGCTGACCTGCTGGCGCACCTGCCACGCCTCAAGCTGATCAGCCAGACCGGCAAGGCCACCGCCCACCTCGACGTGGCCGCCTGTACCCACCGGGGGATAGCGGTCTGCGAAGGCAGCGGTTCGCCGGTCTCCACCGCCGAGTTGACCTGGACGCTGATCCTGATGGCCCGCCGCAAGCTCAAGCCGGCCATCGATGCGCTCTATGCCGGCCGTTGGCAGGTCAACCTGGGCGAGCGGCTGGATGGGCAGATCCTCGGCATCTGGGGCTACGGCAAGATCGGCCAGCGCCTGGCGCGCTACGGCCACGCCTTCGGCATGCCGGTGCTGGTCTGGGGCAGCGAGGACTCGCGCGCTCGCGCCGAAGCCGACGGCCATCGCGCGGCGACTAGCCAGGAGGCCTTCTTCGCCGAGGCCGATGTCGTCAGCCTGCACCTGAGATACAGCGAGCGCAGCCGCGGCTGCGTGCGCGCCGAGGACCTGGCACGCATGAAGAAGAGCGCCCTGCTGGTGAACACCGCCCGCGCCGGCCTGATCGAGCCCGGCGCCCTGCTCACCGCCCTGGAACTGGGCCATCCCGGCCAGGCGGCGCTGGACGTCTTCGACCAGGAACCCGTGGCGCCGGACGATCCCCTGCTCGCCCACCCGCAGGTGCTCTGCACCCCGCACCTGGGCTACGTGGAAAAGCACAGCTACGAGCTTTACTTCGGCGAGGCCTTCGCCAACCTGGTGGGCTTCTTCGCCGGCGAACCCACGGGCGTCGCCAATCCAGAGGTGTTGGGTCGGTAGACGTTGGTGCGCGTGGATAAGGCTGCGCCGTTATCCACCCTACGCTTGCACCCTTGTAGCGTGGAAAACCGCGCAGCGTTTTCCACTGTCCTGGCATGGCCCACCTACGGCAGCCGTTCCCGCACCGCGGCGGCAAAGGCGGCGGGCGCTTCCTGGGGCAGGTTGTGCCCGCACCGGGGCAGCACCTGGTAGCGGAAGGGGCCGCGGAAATGCCGTGCCATCGCCGCTTCGTCCTGCAAGGTGCTCACTCCATCGTCCGCCCCGGCCAGCACCGTGGTGGGTACCGTGATCGGCGGCTGGGCCGCGAGGCGCGCTTCGGTCTCGGCATAGGCCGGATCGTCCGGCGCCAGGCCGTAGCGGTGGCGATAGGAGTGGATCACCGTCTCGACGAAGTCGGGATTGTCGAAGGCCGCCGCGGTGCGCTCGTAGATGGCATCGCTGAAGCGCCAGGTGGGCGACCACAGCGACCAGAGCAGGCGACAGAACTCCCGGCGCTGCGCCGCAAGGCCGGCACGACCACGCTCGCCGTGGAAGTAGTACTGATACCAGTAGCGCAGCTCCGCTGCCGGTGCGGCCGGCTGGGTCGCGGCGCGGGCGATGTCCTGGATGGGATAGCCGTCGCCCAGCACCAGTCCGCTCACCCGCGCCGGCCAGAGGGCGGCGACGATACCGGCGGCCCGCCCACCCCAGTCGTAGCCGGCCAGCGTCGCACGGTCCAGGCCCAGGGCGTCGAGTAGCGCCAGGACATCGTGGGCCAGGGCGGCCTGCTGACCGGAGCGTGGGGTGTCGGCGCTCCGATACTGGGTGGCGCCATAGCCCCGCAGATAGGGCACATAGACCCGGCAGCCACTGGTGGCCAGCTCATTCGCCACCTCGTCGTAGGCGTGGACGTCGTAGGGAAAGCCGTGCAGCAGCAGGACCGGATGGCCATTTGTCGGCCCCTGGACCTGGTAGGCCACGTCCAGTACGCCGGCCTGGATGGAGGTGAGCATGGGGATCTCCGCCTGGGGTCGTTGTAGAGCGGATCGGTGTGGACGGAGGGAGTTCCCGACCTGGCAGCGTCGCGTGGAAAACGCTGCGCGGTTTTCCACCCTACCAGGCTGTCTTATCGCTGCGGGGATACCTCACGTAGCGTGGAAAACGGCGCAGCCTTTTCCACTGGAGACCTGGTGGCGAGGAGGCCCTCATCCCAACCCTCTCCCCGAGGGACAGAGGGCTATCCGAGCAGGCGTTCAGTTTCATCAGCCACGGCAAGATCACGTCAAACCGGCGTGCCTCTTCCTGTAGGAGCGGTCGCATCGGCGGACCGCCATGGCCGCGATATCCCCGCTACCCCGCCAGATACCGTCCGATCAGCGTCACCCCCGACACCAGCACCAGCCAGGTCACCAACCGGGTGAAGCGTTCCCGCGACAGGCGGCGCTGCAGGTGGCGGCCGATCCAGCCGCCGAGCAGCATGGCCGGCAGCAGGCAGACCGCGAGGAGCAGCAGGCTGCCGTCGCTGTAGGCCCCGGCGATCAGCAGCAGGGCGATGCGGATGGAGGCGCTGCAGCCGATGAGGAAACTCTGGGTACCACGGATGGCGTTCTTGTCCTGCAGGCGGCCGTTGAGATAGAGCGCATAGAGGAAGCCGCCGCTGCCGAACAGGGCGCCGCAGAGGCCCCCTACCCCGCCCGCCGGGATCGACCAGGCCGGCGCCAGCTGGCGGAAGCCCTTGGGGGTGAGCAGGCTGTAGGTGGAATAGGCCACCACGAAGAGCCCCAACCAGAGCATCAGCAGCCGCGCATCGGTGCGCATCAGCAGGTAGGTGCCCAGGGCGGCGCCGAGCAGCAGCATGGGCAGCAGTCGCCTGAGTTCGCGCCCGGCGATGGCGCGGCGATCCGGCAGCCAGTTGTGGAAGGAGGCGAGGAAATCCAGCATCACCAGCAAGGGCACGATGCGCGACAGGGGCATCCAGCTGGTGAGCAAGGGACCGGCGACCAGGGCGCTACCGAAGCCGGCGACGCCAAAGATCAGATAGGCCAGGACCACGATGGCCTCGATGAACAGCCAGTCGAGCGGGCTGAAGGCGGGAGTAAGGGCAGCGAGGGTTTCGAGCATGGGGCGCATCCTGCGACGAGATGCCGCATTCTGCGCCCCGGGAGCGGCCTAGGGAATCAGGCGTTGCGCCCGCAGCCGGGTGAAGAGGTCGAGAAAGCTCGCCCGGGTGTCGCGATAGCCGAAGAAGCCCAGGTCACGACTCTTGGTCATGTCGTTGAGGCACTCGAGCTCGCGGCCCAGGTCGGCGTCGCTGTGCCACCAGGAGGCGAGCTTGTCTACGTCGGCTTCCACCAGGTCGTGCTCCTCGGCCAGCTGGCGCCACTGCGCCGGCGCCTTGTCCTTCATCCGCGCTTCCAGCGGCATGGGCTGCTCGGGATAGGGCGCCGGTTCCAGCTCGAAGAAGGCGGCGATCTCGCCCCACAGCCAGCGCCAGCGGAAGACGTCGCCGTTGACGGTGTTGAACGCCTGGTTGCGCGCCGCCGGCGCCAGGGCCGCCCACTCCAGCTGCTCGGCGAGCAGGCCGGCGTCGGTGACGTCGGTAAGGCTGTCCCACTGGGTACGGGAACCGGGGAAGACGAAGGGCTGGCCGGTGGCCTTGCACAGCGAGGCGTAGACCGCCAGGGTCAGGCCCATGTTCATGGCGTTGGTGCCCTTGGCCTGGCCGATCATGCTGTGGGAGCGATGCACGCTCCAGCCGAAGCCATGGCGCTCGGCGGCGGCGAAGAGGATGTCTTCCAGGGTGTAGTAGAAGTTGGCGCCGGCCTGGCGCGGTTCGCTTTCACGGAAGGGGGTCTCGGCCTTGCCGCTGCCGTATTCCTCGAAGGAACCCAGGTAGTGCTTGGTGCCGGTGACCAGCGCCAGGTGCTGCAGCGGCGCGCCGTCCAAGGCCTGACAGAGGTTATCCATCATGGCGCCATTGGCCTCGACGTTTTCCTTCTCGGTGGCACGGCGGGTCCAGGTGCAGAAGAACACGTGGCTGATCGGCAGGCCGGCCAGGGCCCGGCGGGTGGACTCGGCATCGAGCAGGTCGGCGGCGACCGGGATGACGCCTTCCTGGGCCACCGGCTTGCGCGCCAGACCGTAGACGGTCCAGCCGGAAGCGACCAGGGTGTTGGCCAGGTTGTAGCCGGAAATGCCGGTGACGCCGACGATGAGAGCGGTGCCCTTGCGCATGAAACCTCCAGATAGGAAAGGAAAGGGGCCTGCAGCGGTGCAGGCGCTGTAGATAAGGGAGTGCCTTGTCTCAGGGTTGATTCCAGCCTATTGGAGAATTAACGGCGTATCCTGGGTATAAATTCCTTTTTCACAGGAATCAGATTCCATAATCAGGAGCCGGCCTTGTATTCCTCCGAACGCCTCAAGGGCCTCGACGTCTTCGTCACCGTGGCCGACCTCGGCAGCTTCACCGCCGCTGGCGAGCGCCTCAATCTCACCGGTTCGGCCGTCGGCAAGAGCGTGGCGCGGCTGGAAAGCCGGCTGGGCGTGCGGCTGTTCCAGCGCACCACGCGGCGGCTGAGCCTCACCGAAGCGGGTGCCAGCTTCTATCGCACCTGCACGGAGGTGCTGGCCGAGCTGGAACAGGCCGAATTGGGGCTGACCGCCCAGGACGAGAAACCCCACGGCCGGGTGCGCATCGACCTGCCCGCCTCCTATGGCCGGCTGCATGTGCTGCCGTTGATCCTGGAACTGCTGCACCGTTATCCCCTGTTGCAACCGGATCTGTCGCTGTCGGATCGTTTCGTCGATCCCGTCCACGAGGGCATCGACATCCTGGTGCGCATCGGCGGCTCCGACGCCTGGCCAGCCAGCCTGGGGCATCGTTTCCTGGGCACCCAGCGCCAGGTCTTTTGCGCCGCTCCGGCCTATCTCGCCCGACACGGGCGACCCCGGACCCCTACCGACCTGGTCGATCACCAGTGCATCGGCTTTCGCCAGGCCGACGGCCTGGTCAGCCCCTGGCAACTGCGCGGCGAGCAGCCCGGCGACAGCGAACGCTGGATCTTCCAGCCGCGGCTGGTGGTGGGCGACGGCGAAGGCGAGGTCCTGGCCGCCCTGGCCGGCCATGGCATCGCCCAGTTGCCGACCTGGCTGATCGCCACGCACCTGGCCAGCGGTGCCCTGGTGGACGTGCTGCCCGAGCATGGCGTCGAGGGCTCGCCGATCAACCTGGTATGGCCGCGCAGCCGGGAGACCCTGCCGCGGGTACGCGTGCTGCTCGACCACCTGGCCAGCCGGCTGCTCGCGACGGTGGCGCCGAAGATTCCACGCTGACGTTCGCCCGTCGACCAAGGCCTCAGGCCGGCCCCGCGACACGGGAACATCCCTTCACCACCCCAAGTCGTAAAACGTCGTACCTGCACAGTTGCCAAGTTCCATCGATGGGCGACATGACGATTATCGAGACGATCGATTGGCGACCCGGGCTTCGGCTCCGCAGGATCGATGGTTTGTCATTCGGCCAGGCCAACCTGGCTGTACCGTTCCACCACCTAGATGAGGTATCCCATGAGCCAAGCCCAAGGCTACGCTGCCCAGTCCGCCGACCAGCCCCTGGCGCCCTACTCCTTCGAGCGGCGCGAACCCGGCGCCCACGACGTGCAGATCGACATCCTCTTCTGCGGCGTCTGCCATTCCGACCTGCACACCGCCCGTAACGAGTGGAACAACACCCTCTACCCCTCCGTGCCCGGTCACGAGATCGTCGGCAAGGTGACCGCGGTCGGTGCCCACGTGAAGAACTTCAAGGTCGGCGACACCGTCGGCGTCGGCTGCATGGTCGACAGCTGCCAGCACTGCGCCCCCTGTGACGCAGGCGAGGAGTCCTACTGCGAGAACGGCTTCACCGGCACCTACAACGGCAACCTCTACGGTGGCAGCGAGAACACCCAGGGCGGCTACTCCGACCACATCGTGGTCAACGAGAAGTTCGTGCTCAAGGTGAGCCACACCGAGAACCTGGCCGCCGTGGCGCCGCTGCTGTGCGCCGGCATCACCACCTACTCGCCGCTGGCCCACTGGAAGGTCGGTCCGGGCAAGAAGGTCGGCATCGTCGGCCTGGGCGGCCTCGGCCACATGGGCGTGAAGATCGCCCACGCCATGGGTGCCCATGTGGTGCTCTTCACCACCAGCGCGGGCAAGAAGGACGATGCCCTGCGCCTGGGCGCCGACGAGGTGGTGGTGTCGAAGAACGAGGACGAGATGGCCGCCCACGCAGGCAGCTTCGACTTCATCCTCAACACCGTGGCCGCGCCGCACAACCTGGACGCCTTCCTCACCCTGCTGAAGTGGGACGGCACCATGACCCTGGTCGGCGTACCCGCCGAGCCGCACCCCGCGCCCAGCGTGTTCAACCTGGTGATGAAGCGCCGCCAACTGGCCGGCTCGCTCATCGGTGGCATCCGCGAGACCCAGGAGATGCTGGACTTCTGCGCCAAGCATGGCATCGTCTCGGACATCGAGCAGATCGCCATCCAGGACATCAACGACGCCTATGAGCGCATGCTCAAGAGCGATGTGAAGTACCGCTTCGTGATCGACATGCAGAGCCTCAAGCAGGGCCAGACCGCGGCCTGATCCGCGTTCGTCGCCCCAGCCACAACGCCCGCGCCCGTCGCGGGCGTTGTCATTTCCGGTAACGCATTTTCGCTACGCTTCGCGGTCCTAGCGTTGACGACAACCAAGAGACAGCCGCCATGCAATGGGACAAGGGACAACGTAGCGACAACGTCGAGCAGGCCAGCGGCGGACGCGGCCTCAAGATCGGCGGCGGCCTGGGTCTGGGCGGCGTGGCCATCGTGGTGGTGTTCGGCCTGCTCAGCGGCCAGAGCCCGACGCAGATCCTCGGCACCCTGATCAGCCTCAGCGGCCAGGGCGCCCCCACCCAGCAGCAGACCACCGCCCCGGCCGACAATCGCCAGGTGGACTTCGTCCGCGTGGTGCTGGGCGAGACCGAAAACACCTGGACGCGCATCTTCCAGGCCCATGGCGAGCAGTACCAGCCGCCCAAGCTGGTGCTGTTCAACGGCCAGGTGCAATCCGGCTGCGGCGGCGCCACGGCGGCCAGCGGCCCCTTCTACTGCCCGGTGGACGGCAAGGTCTACCTGGACCTGACCTTCTTCCAGGAGCTGCAGCAGCGCTTCGGCGCCGACGGCGACTTCGCCCGTGCCTACGTGATCGCCCACGAGGTCGGCCACCATGTGCAGAACCTGACCGGCACCACCAGCAAGATGGAAGCGGCGCGCCGCCGTGGCATCCCCACCGAGGGCGCCACCGGGTTGTCGGTACGCCTGGAGTTGCAGGCCGACTGCTACGCCGGGGTCTGGGCCAACGATGCCCAGCAGCGATTGAACTGGCTGGACCCGGGCGACCTGGAGAAAGCCTTGAACGCCGCCAATGCCATCGGTGATGATCGCCTGCAACGCCAGGCCCAGGGACGCGTGGTGCCGGATTCCTTCACCCATGGCAGCTCGGCGCAACGGGTGAAGTGGTTCCGCACCGGCTTCGACAGCGGCAAGGTGGAAAGCTGCAATACCTTCGCTACGCAGGCGCTCTGACCTGCCCAGGAGTTCCTCGATGCGTCGCCTGTTCGCGCTGTGCCTGGTCTTGGTCTCCTGCGCCACCCTGGCAGCGCCCCACGCCGGCGTCGCCCGCATCGTCGACGACCGCCTGCCGATCGGCTCGGCGCAGGCGGCGCTGCAGCTATCGACCGACTGGAATAGACCCCACCCGGAAATCCATCGCGCCCTGATCATCGTCCATGGCCGGCTACGCAACGCCGCCACCTACTTCCGCTCCGGGCAGACCGCCACCCAGGCCGCGGGGGCCAGCGCCGATACCCTGGTGATCGCGCCGCAATTCCTCAATGCAGCCGACGTCAAGCGTCATCACCTGCCGGACAACCTACTGCGCTGGCAGGGCAATGCCTGGATGGGCGGCGAACCCGCCCTGGGGCCGCAGCCGCTGAGCAGCTTCGCGGTATTCGACGCCCTCCTCGCCCGCCTGGCGGATCGCCGCCTGCTGCCCAACCTGCAGGAGGTGGTGATCGCCGGTCACTCCGGCGGGGGCCAGGTGATGCAGCGCTACGCCGTCCTCGGCCAGGGCGAGCGCCCGCTGGCGGCCAGCGGCATTCGTCTGAGATTCGTGATCGCCAATCCGTCGTCCTATGCCTATTTCGACGCCAGCCGGCCCGATGCCCAGGGTCGTCCCGCGGCCTTCGCCGACGCGGCCAGCTGCCCGGACTTCGATACCTGGAAGTACGGCATGCAGGGGCTGCCCGCCTATGCCGAGGGCCGTGACGCGACGACGCTGGAGCGGCATTATGCGGCCCTGCCGATCACCTATCTGCTCGGCGCCGAGGACACCAACCCCAATCATCCGGCGCTGGACAAGAGCTGCGCCGCCGAGGCCCAGGGGCCCTACCGCCTGGCGCGTGGGTTGAACTACTACCACTATCTGCAAGGCCGACACCCAGGCCTGCCGCAGCGTCTGGTCGAGGTGCCGGGCGTGGGCCACGACGGCGATGCCATCTTCACCTCGCCGGAAGGACGCCAGGCGCTGTTCGGCGGCTAGTCTCCGGCCTGCAGCACCGCCAGCAGTTCATGGCAATCCTCGAAGCGCCGGTCGCGCGCCGCCGGCCAGGGATCGCCGGGCTGGTTGACCTGCAGGGTGCGACAACCGGCGGCCCGCCCGGCCTCCAGGTCGTAGCGGTGATCGCCGACCATCACCAGGCTGGCCGGCGCCACCTGCCATAGATCGGCCAGGTGCAACAGCCCACCCGGATCGGGCTTGGGCGCCGCTTCGTCGCGCCCGAGCACGGCGGCCGGCTCGAAACAGTCTTCCAGACCGATGGCGGCCAGCGTCAGCAGCGCCAGGTCACGGGCGTTGCGGGTCAGGATGCCCAGCCGGCAGCCGCCCTCGCGCAGATGGAGCACCAGAGCTAGCGCACCAGGCGACGGGCGGGCGGCGACGGCCAGTTCGCGCTCGTGCGCGAACAGCCAGGCGTGCTTGGCCGCGCGCTCGGTGGCCGGGAGGTCGACCAGGTGGTGCAGGATGTCGGCCTGTTCGGGGATGCCGAGGTGCCGGCGGATGGCGGCGAAGTCGTGGACGGCCAGGGTCAGGGTGCCGTCCAGGTCGAACACCCAGTGGCGGCGTTTGCGCAATGTCATCGGCAGTATCCTGCAGGGAAAAAGGGTGACCTCCGGGCGCACGGGGGGAACCCTCGTCCTGCGCGCTCCGTCTGGTGGAAACAATCATCTGCAGGAGTCTACCCATGACGACGACCGTTCGTGCGCTGCTTTTCGATGTCTTCGGCACCGTGGTGGACTGGCGCGGCAGCCTGGTCGACCAGCTGCAGGGCCTGTCCGCCAAGCACGGCGTGCAGGCCGACTGGGGCGCCCTGGCCGACGCCTGGCGGGCCGAGGCCTACGAGGCCATCCTGCCGCAGATCGAGGCCCGTACCCTGCCCTGGCTGCCCCTCGACGAGGTCCATCGGCTGGCGCTGGACGAGCTGCTGCCGCGCCATGGCCTGGCCGGGCTCACCGCGGCGGAGGTGACCTGGATCAACCGCCGCTGGCATCAGCTGGCACCCTGGCCCGATGCGGTGCCGGGGTTGCAGCGCCTGCGCCGGGGCTATCCGGTCTGCGCCCTGTCCAACGGCAACGTCGGCCTGCTGCTGGACATGGCTCGCCACGCCGGGCTGCCCTGGGACATGCTGTTCGGCGCCGATCTGTTCCGGCGCTACAAGCCCGCGGCGGAGGTCTATCTCGGCGCCTGCGCCCTGCTCGACTTGCAACCCGAACAGGTGATGCTCTGCGCCGCCCACAACGGCGATCTGCAGGCCGCCCAGGAATTGGGGCTGGCTACCGCCTTCATCCAGCGACCCCGGGAAAAGGGGCCTGCCGGGGGCGAGGTATCGCGCGGCGGCTGGGATCTGGAGGCCAGCGACCTGCAGGACCTGGCCGACCAGCTCGGCCTGCCCGCCAGCGATGCCGAGGACCTTGCGGAGGCCTGAGAACCTGTTCACGATCTTTTGGACTAGAGCCAGACAAGGCAAAAACAGCTGAGGAAGCGCAGTTTACAGGTCGTAAATGAGCATTCCGAAGCTGCTTTTAACGCCGTATGGCCGACGGTCAGGAGATCGTAAACAGGTTCTGAGGTCGATTGAGGGGGGCCCGGGCGCTCGGTATCCTCGCCGATACTTTTTCCGCCAGGGCGCTCCCATGGGTTTTCTCGACCGACTCCGCAAGAAACGCGAGCGCAAGGCCATCAAGGCCTTGCCGAAGCTCCATCAGCGCACCACCCGGCTGCGCAATGCCCTGCCGAACTACGAAATCGGCGCCGGCACCTACGGCATGCCCGAGGTCTCGGACCTGCAGGAAGGCTCGACCCTGAGGATCGGCTGCTACACCTCCATCGCCAGCGGCGTGCAGATCCTCCTGGGTGGCCTGCACCGGCTGGACTGGGTGACCACCTATCCGTTCCCCGCCTTCGTCGACGACCTGGCGCACATCACCGACTACGGCGGCAGCCGCGGCGACGTGGTGATCGGCAGCGACTGCTGGATCTGTACCAATGCCCTGTTGCTCTCCGGCGTCACCATCGGTCATGGCGCCGTGGTGGCCGCCGGTGCCGTGGTGACCCGCGACGTGCCGCCCTATGCGGTGGTGGGCGGCAATCCGGCGCGCTTCATCAAATGGCGCTTCCCGGAAGATGTCCGCGAGGTGCTGCTCGACATCGCCTGGTGGGACTGGCCGGAGGCGGACATCCTCGCCGCCGGCAAGCAGCTCTGCAGCGGCGACATCGAGGGCTTCATCGCCTACGCCCGGGCGCACCATCCGGCGCCCTGAGAACCTGCTCACGATCTCGCGAGCTAGAGCCAAACAAGGCGAAAAGGGCTGAGGAAGCGGAGTTTACGAGTGGTAAATGAGCATTCCGACCGGGCTGGCGCCCCAGGGCATTTTCAACGCGGTTTGGCCGACGCGCAGCAGATCGTGAACAGGTTCTGAGGACAGGCTCAGGAACTCTGATCGCTCCCAGGAACTCACCTTCATTAATCATGCAATCGAAGGTTTTCCATGGAAGTGCTCGACCTGCTGCAATGGCCGGCCATGGCCATCACCCTGCTCGCCGCCTGGCTGGTGGCCTCCCAGCGCCAGGGTCGGCGCAACCTGGGCTTCTGGGTCTTCCTGCTCAGCAATGGCCTGTGGATCGCCTGGGGCCTGCAGGCCGAGGCCTATGCCCTGATCGTGCTGCAACTGGGCCTGGCGGCGATGAACCTGCGCGGCGTGCGGCGCAATGCCCAGGACGCGGCCGCCGCGACGCTTCCCTAGCGCTCGGGCCAGGCATAATGGCCGGCCCCGCGTCAGACGACCCACCGCCATGCCTTACCGCGTCTCCCCCATCGGCCACGTCCGCTCCTGTTTCAAGGAGAAATTCGCCATCCCCCGGCAGCCCGCCCTGGCCCCGGCCGCCCGCGGCGTGCTGGAGCTGCTGCCGCCGTTCGACCGCACCGAGGCCGTCCAGGGCCTGGAGCAGGTGAGCCACGTCTGGCTGCTGTTCCTCTTCCACCAGGCGCTGGAAAGCGAACCCCGCCTGCGCGTGCGTCCGCCGCGGCTGGGCGGCAACCGCTACCTGGGGGTGTTCGCCACCCGCGCCACCCACAGGCCCAATGGGATCGGCCAGTCGGTGGTCCGCCTGGACGGCATCGAACCGGGGCGGCTGTCGTTGTCGGGTATCGATCTGCTGGATGGCACCCCGGTGCTGGACATCAAGCCCTATGTGCCCTACGCCGACAGCCCATTGGGTGCCTACAACGCCATCGCCGAGGCGCCGCCGCCGGCCCTGGCGGTGAGCTGGGCGGACGCGGCGCGCCGCCAGGCCGAAGTCCATGGCCAGCGCCTGGGCGAACCCCTGGCCGAGTTGATCGAGCAGTGCCTGGCCCAGGATCCGCGCCCGGCCTACCAGGCGCCGGCACCCGAGCGCCGCTACGGGGTACGCCTGTGGGACGTGGAAGTGCACTGGCATTATCCGACGGCGACCCAGATCCACGTTCTGGATGTGACCGCCGCGTCCTGAGAGCGGCCGGTTTGCATTCCACCGCGCAAGGCCCCAACAATGGGGCTGCCGGGTCGCATGAGGCGATCCGCACGCGGCTACGGTCGCCGTTCGGCCGTATCACCGATCGATTAGGGAAACATCTATGGCTCCAAGCAGACAGGTCATCAACGCTCAGGTCAGCCCCAAGGGCAGCCTGGAGACCCTTTCCCAGCGCGAGGTCCAGCAGCTCAGCGCCGCCGGCTCGGGCAACCTCTACCAACTCTTCCGCCAGTGCGCCCTGGCCATCCTCAACACCGGCGCCCACAGCGACAACGCCAAGACCATCCTCGAGGCCTACCAGGACTTCGAGATCCGTATCCACCAGCAGGACCGCGGCGTGCGCCTGGAACTGGTCAACGCCCCGGCCGACGCCTTCGTCGACGGCGAGATGATCGCCAGCACCCGCGAAATGCTGTTCAGCGCCCTGAGGGACATCGTCTACACCGAGAGCGAGCAGAGCAGCCTGCGCATCGATCTGGATAGCTCCGAGGGCATCACCGACTACGTCTTCCACCTGCTGCGCAACGCCCGCACCCTGCGCGCCGGCGTAGAGCCGAAGATGGTGGTCTGCTGGGGTGGCCACTCCATCAGCACCGAGGAATACAAGTACACCAAGAAGGTCGGCCACGAGCTGGGCCTGCGCAGCCTGAACATCTGCACCGGCTGCGGCCCAGGCGTGATGAAGGGCCCGATGAAGGGCGCCACCATCGCCCACGCCAAGCAGCGCATCCAGGGTGGCCGCTACCTGGGACTCACCGAGCCGGGCATCATCGCCGCCGAGGCGCCCAACCCCATCGTCAACGAACTGGTGATCCTGCCGGATATCGAGAAGCGCCTGGAGGCCTTCGTGCGCGTCGGCCATGGCATCATCATCTTCCCCGGTGGCGCCGGCACGGCGGAGGAGTTCCTCTACCTGCTGGGCATTCTCATGCACCCGGAAAACCAGGGCATCCCCTTGCCGGTGGTGCTCACCGGCCCACAAAGCGCCGCGCCCTACCTCGAGCAATTGCACGCCTTCATCGGCGCGACCCTGGGCGAGGCCGCCCAGCGCCACTACCAGATCGTCGTCAACGATCCCGCCGAGGTGGCCCGGCAGATGGCCCAGGGGCTCAAGGCGGTCAAGCAGTTCCGCCGCGAGCGCCACGACGCCTTCCATTTCAACTGGCTGCTGCGCATCGAGGAAGGCTTCCAGCGGCCCTTCGATCCCACCCACGCCAACATGGCCGCGCTGGAACTGACCCATGCCCTGCCGCCCCACGAGCTGGCCGCCAACCTGCGCCGGGCCTTCTCCGGCATCGTCGCCGGTAACGTCAAGGCCAAGGGTATCCAGCTGATCGAGGAGCAAGGCCCCTACGAGATCAATGGCGATCCCGCCATCATGCGTCCGCTGGACCAGTTGCTGCAGGCCTTCGTCGAACAGCACCGCATGAAGCTCCCCGGCGGCGCGGCCTACGAGCCCTGCTATCGTGTGGTGAGCTGAATCCTTTCCCACCGGCCACTTCGGCCGGTTTTCCGCCTTCATGATCGTTCATCTGTTACTGATCGACGAACGGTCGGGTAGCTGGCCAAGTAATATCAGGCAATCGCTAGCCAGCTATCCAGAGCGCTTCGCTCGGTACAGCGATGCTTCGTTTTCGCTCCCCCTGCATTCGGAAAAAAACCTCGCGCGCTAACTGCCGGGGTCCGCGCTAAAGCCCCTCTTCACCACGCCGATAGGGCAAGGCAAGCTAAACTCAAAGCGGTGGCTGACGTGTCGAATGCTGACCGGGGCGGAGATCCCGCCGGAACGGCTTCACCCCGTCACGCCGGATTTCCTGCCGAGGCCACGGAATGAATAACTGGCTGGGACTCGACTTCCTCGTCGCCCCTCTCGCCCACGACCAGGTGCACCTGCACGGCCAGCATGACGCCTGGCTGGTGGCACTCGCCTATCTGGTCGCCGTCAGCGCCTGCTACGTCACCCTGGTGTTCGCCGAGCGCATCGGCCAGACCCGCACCCTGTCGCGGCGGCGGGCCTGGAGCCTGATGGGCGCCCTGAGCTTCGGCTTCGGTGTCTGGGGCATGCATTTCATCGCCATGCTGGCCTTCACCGTGCCCACCCAGGTGCACTACGACCTGCTGATCACCCTGGCCTCGCTGCTGATCGTGGTGCTGGCCGGGCTCATGGCCATGCCGGCCCTCAGCCAGCCCGACCTCAGCCTCGGCCAGCGCCTCAAGGCCGGCGCGGTGCTGAGCGTGGGCATCGTGCTGATGCACTACACCGGCATGACCGCCGTGCACACCGACGCGGTGGTGCTCTATCGTCCAGGCCCCTTCCTGCTGTCGATCCTCATCGCCGTGGGCGCCAGCTTCGCCGCGTTGCAACTGATCCAGATCTTTCGCCGCCACTACACCGGCATCTATCGCTGGCTGCGCATAGCCACCGCCCTGGTGATGGGCCTGGCCATCGCCGCCATGCACTTCACCGGCATGTGGTCCATGGTGCTGATCGCCCCGGTGCAACCCGAGGGCGCACTGCAGGGTGCCAGCAATTCCTGGCAGCTCGGCGTGGGTATCGCCATCATCGCCCTGCTGCTGGTGGTCGGTGGCCTGGGCGCGGCCTGGGCGGATCGCCAGCTGCAGCGCAAGGAAAACGACCTGGAGCGGGTCAATTCCCTGGTCGGCCAGCTCGACGAAGCCCGTGCTTCGCTGCAGCAGGCGGCGCACTACGATCCCCTCACCGACCTGCACAACCGCCGCGCCTTCAATCAGGCCTTCGCCGAGATCCTCGCCCGGCACGCCCAGCAGGGACGCAGCCTGGCGGTGATGTTCCTCGACATCGATCACTTCAAGCGCATCAACGACAGCCTGGGTCACGCGTCCGGCGACCAGTTGCTGGTGGCCATGGCCAAGACCATTCGCGATGCGGTCCGCGATGGCGATCTGGTGGCCCGCTTCGGTGGCGACGAATTCTGCATCCTGGCCAGTCTCGCCGGCCCCGACGAGGCGCGTCACCTGGCCCAGCGCATCCTGGAGCGGCTGCGCCAGCCCATCACCATCGGCAGCCGTACCCTGGTGATGACCACCAGCATCGGCATCAGCCTCTATCCCCGCGACGGCGGCTGCTGCGAGGAACTGCTCAAGAGCGCCGATCTCGCGCTCTACCTGTCCAAGGGCAATGGCCGCAACACCTTCAGCTTCTTCGACGAGACCCTGCGCGAGAAGATCTCGCTGCAGCTGGAGCTGGAGGCCGAACTGCGCGAGGCCCTGGTCGAGGAACGCGGCCTGCAGCTCTACTACCAGCCGATCCTCGACGTCGCCAGCGGCCAGCTGGACAAGGCCGAGGCGCTGATCCGCTGGGATCATCCCCGCCTCGGCCTGCTGGCACCGAACGTCTTCCTCGGCGTCGCCGAGGCCAATGGTTTCATCGAGGAACTGGATGCCTGGGTACTGCGACGGGCCTGTCGCGATCTCGCCGAACTGGCGGCCGCGGGCCTTCCCGAGCTGCGCATAGCCATCAACTGCTCGGCGCTAAGCTTGAGCAACGAGGCGCTGCCGGCCCAGATCGCCTGGTGCCTGGACGAGCATCGGCTGTCGCCGCGATGCCTGGAGCTGGAGGTCACCGAGAATGCCCTGGTCAAGAACGTGCAGCCCACCGCCGAGCTGCTGCAGCGCATCCGCGACCTGGGCGTGACCGTCTCCATCGACGACTTCGGCACCGGCTATTCGTCGCTGGCCTATCTCAAGCGGTTGCCCATCGACATCCTCAAGATCGACCGCTCCTTCGTCACCGGGCTGACCGAGGGCAATGCCGACCACCAGATCGTCCAGGCCATCATCGGCATGGCCCGGCCGCTCAAGCTCAAGGTCACCGCCGAGGGCGTCGAACACCTGGAGCAGCTCCGCCTGCTCTGCGCCCTGGGCTGCGACTTCATCCAGGGCTACCACATCAGCCGGCCGGTACCGCTGAACCAGGTGCCCGAGGTGATCGCCCGCTATGCCACCGGGGTCTGTCCGCTGCAGGCCCAAGCCCAGGTCGACGCCGACGCCCTGGCTTTGGCCAAGGCGCTCGGCTAGCCGCGCCGATAACGCAGCCAGACGCTGCCGTCGTCCTGGGCTTCGGCCACATCCAGCTTGAGGTAGAGCGGCTGCTGCCAGGCCTGCTCGGCGATCTCGAAGGACGCCGGATGGGCGCCGCGGCCATCGACCAGCGGGATGATCAGCACGCTGATCTCGTCCACCAGCCCGGCGGCGACGAAGGAGCCGCTGACGTGGGGACCGCCCTCCACCACCAGGCGCTCGATACCCAGCTCGGCGTTCAGCAATTCCAGCACCGCCGCCAGATCTAGCTCGTCCTTGCCCCCGAAGACATAGGACGCGCCGATGTTCTGCAGGTGCGCCAGGTAGTCGTCGCTCACCCCCTCGGTGAGCACCGCCACCACATGGGAATCCAGGGCTTCGTTCTTCTTCCAGGCGACCTTGCCCTGGGGATCGATGGCGATGGCGTACTTGGCGGCGTCGCGCTGGGCGAAATGGTGAGTGCGCGGGATGGGCGCCTGGGCGACGCCGGTGGGATAGCCCTCGCCATGGGCGATCTCTTCCATGGTCACCCGGCCGCAGGCCCAGGCGTCGAACTCGAAACGCTCGGCCAGGCGCTCGTAGGTCGCATCGGCCTGTTTCTTGACCGCACGATCCCAGCCATCGGTAAGGGCGTGACCGTCGACCGACGACATCATATGGCAGATCACATAGGGCTTCATGGAGGCTCCCGGCAATGGCGCGTCGCCATGACACGCCTCGCAGCAACCGACCGGCCCGGCGCGGTGGGAGTTCAGCCCGCCGGGCCGCGGAAACGAAAAACCCGCCGGAGGGCGGGTTTTCGGGGAGCCTAGTGGCGTTAGAGCCTGTTCACGATCTCGCGAGCTAGAGCCAAACAAGGCGAAAATGGCTGAGGAAGCGGAGTTTACGAGTGGTAAATGAGCATTCCGAAGCCATTTTCAACGCCGTTTGGCCGACGCGCAGCAGATCGTGAACAGGTTCTTACTTCTCGACGAAGGCGCGCTCGATCAGGTAGTCGCCCGGATCGCCCATGCGCGGGGAGATGGTCAGGCCGAACTCGTTCAGCACGGCGCTGGTCTCGTCCAGCATGCTCGGGCTGCCGCAGATCATGGCGCGATCGTCCTGCGGATTGATCGGCGGCAGGCCGATGTCCGCGAACAGCTTGCCGCTGCGCATCAGGTCGGTCTGGCGACCCTGGTTGCGGAATTCTTCGCGGGTCACCAGGGGATAGTAGATCAGCTTCTCGCGCACCAGGTCGCCGATGAACTCGTGCTCGGGCAGGGTCTTGGTAATGAAGTCGGCATAGGCCAGCTCGTTCACGTAGCGCACGCCGTGGACCAGGATCACCTTCTCGAAGCGCTCGTAGGTTTCCGGGTCCTGGATGGTGCTCAGGAAGGGCGCCATGCCGGTGCCGGTGCTCAGCAGGTAGAGATGCTTGGCGGGCTTCAGGTCACTGAGGATCAGGGTGCCGGTGGGCTTGCGGCTGACCATCAGGTTATCGCCTTCCTTGAGGTGCTGCAGGCGCGACGTCAGGGGGCCGTCCGGCACCTTGATGCTGAAGAATTCCAGGTGCTCTTCGTAGTTGGGGCTGGCGATGCTGTAGGCGCGCATCAGCGGACGACCGCCTTCGGTTTCCAGGCCGATCATCACGAACTGTCCGTTCTCGAAACGCAGGCCCGGATTACGGGTGGTCTTGAAGCTGAACAGGGTGTCGTTCCAGTGATGAACGCTCAGGACGCGCTCGGTGTACAGGTTGCTCATCGATGACTCCAGGAAAAATCGGTACAGCCCGGGGCTGGATAGAAATTGCGCGACAGTTTATAGAGGGGGAAAATATCCGTGAAATGAATAATTCGAATATAGGTTATCCAAAAGGCAGATATGAGATTCACGTTGCGTCAACTCGAGGTCTTCGTCGCCGTGGCCCGCCAGGAAAGCGTTTCCCGGGCGGCCGAGGCGCTCAGTCTGTCGCAGTCGGCCACCAGTACCGCCCTGGGCGAACTGGAGCGGCAATTCGACTGCCGGGTATTCGACCGCGCCGGCAAGCGTTTGACACTCAACGCCCTGGGGCGCCAGTTGCTGCCCAAGGCGGTGGCCCTGCTCGATCGCAGCGCCGAGGTGGAAAACCTGCTGCGCGGCAAGACTGGCTTCGGCTCCCTGGAGGTCGGTGCCACCCTCACCATCGGCAACTACCTGGCTACCCTGCTGCTAGGCGACTTCATGCAGCGCCATCCCGACTGCCGGGTGCGCCTGCATGTGCACAACACCGCCAGTGTGGTGCAACGGATCGCCAACCATGACATCGACCTCGGCCTGATCGAGGGCGATTGCCAGCATCCCGATCTGGAGGTACAGCCCTGGATCGAGGATGAACTGGTGGTGTTCTGCGCGCCCGGGCATCCCCTGGCCCAGACCGAGGCCAGCCAAGCCGAGTTGGAGGCCCAGGCCTGGATCTTGCGCGAACAGGGCTCGGGTACCCGCCTGACCTTCGACCAGGCCATGCGCCACCACGCCCAGCCGCTGGACGTGCGCCTGGAGCTGGAGCACACCGAGGCCATCCTGCGCGCGGTGGAATCGGGGCTGGGGATCGGTTGCCTGTCGCGGCTGGCGCTGCGCGATGCCTTCGCCCGCGGCACCCTGGTGCCCATCGCCACCCCGACCCTGGACCTGCGCCGCCAGTTCTGCTTCATCTGGCACAAGCAGAAATACCAGACCGGGGCCATGGTCGAATTCCTCGACCTCTGCCGCCAGCTGACCCTGGGCCTCGCCCGCAGCGATCAGATCGACACCGCGCGGCCCCGCCCCTAGCGCTAGCTGCTGGCACTGGTGCGATCACTGGCCCTCGTAGATCCGCCGATTCTCCAGCTCCCGCTGCTCGTGGCGGCGGTGGGCACGCAGGGCCAACAGGGCCAGGATGCCGATCACCAGGCGATAGCCCTGGGAGTAGAGATCCAGCTCGGCGGTGGCCGACTCGCCCAGTACGCCGCTGACCAGTCGCACCACGAACAGCGTCAGCTGCACGAAGGCCACCAGCAGCAGGCCGGCCGACAGCCATTCCGCCCGGCGAAAGGCCAGCACGGCGAACAGCGCCAGGGCGAATTGCATGCCGCCGTACCAGACCCGCGCCTCGGCCACCGACGCCGAATCCATCAGTACCATGCCGCGGGCATTGGCCATCTCGTAGGGATAGAACCAGTGCGCCAGGGCGAGTCCCAACCAGACCAGGGCCTGCAGACCCAACACCAGACGTGCGAAGCGAAGCTCGGACATTCCCCGTTTCTCCTTGGGGCCGTGGGTGGATGACAGCCGCTCCAGTGTAGCCAGGCGGAGCGCCCGGCGCCGGTAGCGGTCCGCACTGCCGATGCAGACCGCCGCAGGTGGGTTAGGGTTCGCCGGAAGGGCTGGGGTAAGCTGCAGGCCTCCACCCTTCCGGCTCCTGCCCCGAGCCCGCCGCCCGAGAGATCGCCATGCCCGCCGCCCTGCCCGCCCAGCCGCCGCTGGTGTTGTCCATCCAGTCCCATGTCGCCTACGGCCACGTCGGCAATGCCGCCGCCACCCTGCCGCTGCAATTGCTCGGCCTGCAGCCGGTGGTGGTCAACACCGTGCAATTCTCCAATCACACGGGCTACGGCGAATTCAAGGGCCAGGTCTTTCCGCCCGAGCACATCCACGACGTACTCGACGGCCTGCGCGCCCGCGGGGTGCTGGAGCGCTGCGTGGCGGTGCTCTCCGGCTACCTGGGCGATGCCGCCATCGGCGAGGTGATCCTCGGCGTAGTGCAGGAGATCCGTCGCCAGCGTGGCGATCTGCAATACCTCTGCGATCCGGTGATGGGCGACGTCGGCCGCGGCATCTTCGTGCGTCCCGGCATCCCCGACTTCCTGCGCCGCCGCGCCATCGAACAGGCCAGCCTGATCACCCCCAACCAGTACGAATTCGAGCTGCTGCACGGCCAGCCGCTGGTCGACACCGACGATGCCGTGAGTGCCGCCCGGCTGCTGCTCGGTCGCCCCGGCCAGCCGGGCCCTACGACCATCGTCATCACCAGCCTGCGCACCCCGGACCTGCCCGCCGATGTCCTCAGCACCCTGGTGGTGGAGGCGGCGGATGCCTGGCTGGTGCAGACGCCCTACCTGGATCTGCAGCCGCTGCCCAACGGCATGGGCGACGTCTTCTCCGCGGTGCTGCTGGGCCAGTTGCTCAATGGCCAGTCCACGCCCGCCGCGGCGTCCCATGCGGTCAGCGCCCTCTATGCCCTGGTCGCCCGCACCGGACCCGGCAGCCGCGACCTGCCGCTGATCGCCGCGCGTGAGCAGATCGTGCGGCCAGGGGAGCTATTCGAGGCGCAGCGGCTTGCTTAGGTTGGGTTGAGCGTCGCGAAGCCCAACGGCCCCGCTCGATCTATCGCGGTCACGGCGGTCCGCCGATGCGGCCGCTCTGGCTTGGACTATCGCGGCCATGGGCCGCTCCTACGGTTACCCGGGAAGCTGTGTAGGAGCAACTGTCTTCTCAAGCGGGCTCAGATCGCCAAGGAGTACCGTCCCTGAGCATGGCATTGAGCCGAATCAGCAAGACGCGTAGGCAGGCGATCAGGGCTACCTTGGCGGGTTTTCCACGCGCTGGGACGTCAGAGGTCAGCAGGGGGCGGGACCGGCTCCTACACGTGCTCGAAACACTGCGGCCCTACAGCCTGCCCCCTGCTGCTCTCACCTCCATCCTAACGGCAAGCCAAGACACAAGCGGCCCATGGCCGCGATAAAGACAGTTGCTCCTACAGTCAAATCAGAGGCTGTAGGAGCGGCCGCAACCGCGGACCGCCATGGCCGCGCTGACAGGGATGGCCTCTACGATAGCCTCACCCCTTCTTGAGCTTCTTCAGGCGCTTCCTGGACTTGTCGATGACTTCCTTGCGCTCGCGGTCCTTCAGCTCCTTCCATCCCTTGATCTCTGAGCGTTTGCGGCCACATCCCTGGCAGACGTCGTCCTTGATCTTGCACTGGCTGATGCAGGGACTTTCGACCTTACCCACGGCAACCTCGGAAATGAAAAAGGCCCTGCAGTATAACGACTGCAGGGCCTTGGCCAGCGCCATCCGGCTGGAAGGCGGGCTATGGGGGCTATTTAAAAGACTGCTTGAACCTTCAGGCCCCCCACCACGGCATTGTCGACCTCACGCACACCACCCGGATTCTTGATGTACTGCAGGTTGGGACGCAGGGTCAGCCAGTTGGTCACGTGGACGCCGTAGTAGATCTCGGCGTCGTACTCGTTGTGCTGCAGCGGGGTGTAGGCCGGATCGTCGTAGTCCGTGGCACCGGCGGCCTGGTTGAGGGCGCGCTGGTTGTCGCGGAAGTCGCTGTTGGTGCTGATACGGGCGACGCCGAAGCCGATGTCGTCCTTGGGACGGCCATCGAAGGGGCCCTTGTACACCAGGCCGGCCTGGACGTAGTTGCTGACCTTGTTGACGTCCTTGGCATGGGCGGTGAAGTTGGCGAATACCGACAGGCCACGGCTCGGGTCATCGTTGTGGGCAGTGATCTGCTGGCGCGCCACGACCCAATAGCCGTGCTTGCTGGAGTGCTCCTTGTAGTCCAGCCCGGTGAGGGCCGCGGCGTTGCCGTTGACGTCTTCGTAGACGTCGTCGGCCTTGGCCGTGCTGTAGTAGTAGCCGACGCGGTATTCGCCCGGCAGGCCATTGAGCTTGGGCGACCAGACCATTTCCACCGGCAGGACCGCACCCTTGGTGCCGCTGCCGTTGAGCTTGAAGCCGTTGCCGGTTTCCAGCAGCGACGGATTCTGCTCGTAGGCACCGACCTGGACGAACAGCTCGGGGGTCAGGCTGTACTTGACGCGCATGGCCCACTGGCTGACCGGCCAGTTGTACCAGACACCTTCCCAGTTACCGACCTGGGAGCCGCAGAACGCCAGGTTCTGGAAGTCGCATTCGAAGGAGTTGAAGTCCTCGCCTTCGCCGAAGCGACCGGCCTTGATGTCCAGCCGGCCGTCGAAGAAGCCCTTGGACAGCCACAGCTGGGTCAGACGCCAGGTCTGGCCACGGCCGTAGACTTCCTGCACCGAGGAGTAGCCGCCGACGCGCGGATCGGTGATGCGGTCGTCGGTGAGGTTGCGGCCGTCACGGGAGGTGATGGCGACCTTGAACACCGAGTTCTCCCAACCGGCGATCTTGTTCATGTCGCCCCAGAGGCCGAACATGTACTGGGAGCTCCAGCGGCCGGTGCGGTCGTCGTCATAACCGCCGCGCAGGTTGGTGGCGCCCTCGCCCACGTATTCGAGCTTGATGTCCCAGCCCTTGTCGCGCAGGTCCTTGCGCACGCCGCCCCAGTCGCCGGTCATGGTGTTGCCCAGCGGCTGGAAGGCGGCCTCGGTGTTGTTGACGCCGCTGAAGTTGCCACCCGGGTTGGCCTGGGGTGCGGCATGGACGGTACCGGCTACCGCGAGGGCGAGCGCGGAGACCAGGGGCAGTGCGATACCCCGACGATTCTTGTGGTTCTGACTGTTCATTACTGAGATCCCTTTTTATTGAAGTGATGACACCCAGGGCCCGAAACCCGCGTCTCTATTACTTAGAAGCTGCTCACGATCTGCCGCGCGTCGGCCAAACTGCGTTGAAAAGGCCTTGTTTGCTCCGGTTCGCGAGATCGTGGACAGCTTCTTACGGCAGGACGTTGAGGACTTCGTAACAGGCACCCATGGTGTGGTAGTCGACCTTGCCGGCCGGACTCTTGTCGTCGGAGTATTTCTGGTTCCGACGGTCAAGCAGACGCCACCAGGCGCCGTGCTCGTGATCGATGAAATGTTCCCAGCTGTAACGCCAGAGCGCCTCGTAATGCTCCCAGTAGCGGGGTTCGCCGCTGCGCTCGGCCAGCAGCGCCGCCGCGGCCAGGGCCTCGGCCTGGACCCAGAAGTATTTGTCCGGGTCACAGGGCGAGCCGTCCGGGGCGAAGCCGTAATAAAGGCCACCGTTCTCGCCATCCCAGCTCAGCCGCCAGGAGACGTCGAACAGCGCCTGGGCGCGCGGCAATAGCCAGGGCTGGGGACGGTGGCGTTCGAGGATCAGCAGCAACTTGGCCCATTCGATCTGGTGCCCCGGCTGGAAACCCCAGGGGCGGAACAGGTTGGCCGGATCGTCGCGGTTGTAGTCCCAGTCGATGGACCAGTCGCTGTGGTAGTGCTCCCAGATCAGGCCGCCGGGGACCTGGTCGGCCACGCCACCCTGCCCGAGGGTCAACTCGGCCTGGCGTTGGGTCATGTTACGCGCCAGGATCTCGGCACGATCCAGGTAACGCACCTCGCCGCTGGCCTCGAAGGCCGCCAGCAGGGCTTCGCAGGCGTGCATGTTGGCGTTCTGGCCGCGATAGGGCGAGACGGTCTGCCAGTCGGCGCTGATCTCGTCGACGTAGAGGCCGTCGGCTTCGCGCCAGAAATGGGTTTCCAGGGATTCCCAGGCCTCGCTGAGCCAGCCGCGGGCTTCCTGGATGCCGGCCTGCAGACCATGAGCGTAGGCCAGCACCACGAAGGCCAGGCCGTAGCAGTGGTTGGTGCCATCCACCACGGTGTCGCCGTCGAGCAGCCAGGCATAGCCGCCGTTGGCCTGGCGATGCCGCTCGCGCAGGTATCTCAGGCCGTGGCGGGTCGCCTCCAGAAAGGCCGGGTCACCGAAGTGCCGATAGGCCATGGCGAAATCGAAGACGAAGCGGGTACTGGAGACCAGGTGGCGGGTCTGGCTGTCGTAGACCGTGCCATCGTCCTTGAAGAAGTGATAGAAGCCGCCCTGCGGATCGACACAACGCGGGTGGTAGAACGCCAGGGTCTGGCGGACGTGCTCCAGCAGGGTCTCGCGACGACGAAAATCGGGGAAGTCCATCGGGTTTCCTTGGCGACTATTGTTGTTGTGGGGAAAGCGTCTAGTAGGGGCTCAGCTGCAGCAGGGCCTCCACGTCGGCCCGGGTCGGGGCGTAGGCACCGGCATGGCGGCAGGAGACCGAGGCACTGGCCGCGGCGAATCTGAGCCGTTGCTGCATATCGCTCAGGCCCAGCAGGCCGGAGGCCAGCCAGCCGGCCATGCAGGCGTCACCCGCGCCAACGGTATCGGCCACGTCCACGGCGATGGCGGCCTGCTGCCACTCACCCTCGGGAGTGTAGAGCACCAGGCCGTGCTCGCCACGGGTGAAGAGGATGCGCGCCTGGGGATTGAGGGCGCGCAGTTCGTCCAGCGCGGCGCGCTCGTTGAGGCCGGGATAGATCTGGCGGATGTCTTCGTCGGACAGCTTGATGTCGTCGGCCAGGCGCACCAGCTCGGGAAAGGTCTGCTGGCGATAGCGCTCGTCCATCAGGTTGCGCCAGTTGGGATCGTAGCTCAGCCGCTTACCAGCGGCCTTGGCCTGGCGCGCGAGCTCCAGCAGGGTGTCGGCCAGCGGATAGCGGGCCAGGCTGATGCAGCTGAAATGACAGACCTCGGCGGCCTCCAGCCAGCCATCAGGCAGCAGCGCCGGATCGAATTGCAGATCGGCTTCGCCGGCGAAGAAATAGCGCGGCGGACGGCTCGACGGCACGATGGCCACCAGCGGGTCGGCGGCGACCCGCTGCAGGAAGCGGCAGTCCAGACCGGCGGTTTCCGACTGCCAGGCGATCTCGTCGCCCAGGCCGTCCTGGCTGATGGCACCGCCAAAGGCACTTTCCACCCCGAGACGGGCCAGGCCGCGTGCGACGTTCCAGGGCGCACCGCCGGGATAGCCGCGCCATTCGCCAGGATTACCCTGGACGATGTCGGTAAGAGCTTCGCCAAAGACCACGACGCGGGGTAGTGCCATTGTTGTTCTCCTGTCTGTCACGGCGACCAGGGCTACTCCTGGTCTCTGGTAGGGCCGCGACCCGGCGTCAGGCGCGGCGGCGGGCGGACCTTACCATTGCTGTAACGTTTCAGCCATGAGCACCCATCAAGAAAGTCGACGACCGCTCGCGGGGTCGAACAGCACCGCCCGTCGCGGATCTATGCGCCAGAGCACCTGGTCGCCGGCGCGCGGTGCCTCGCCCGGGGCTACCCGGCAGCAGACCTTGGTGCCGTTCCACTCGGCATAGAGCAGGGTATCCGGCCCGGTCGGTTCGACCACCTGGACGCGGGTGAGGATGCCCGGCACGGCGTTGTCCGCCGGATGCGCGGACTGGATCTGTTCCGGACGAACGCCAAGGATAGCTTCTCTGCCGGCCAGTGCCGGATCCAGCGCCGGCAATTCCACCTGGCTGTCGCCGGTATCGCCGGTGACGCGGGCCACCACCCTGCCCTCGCGCGCTTCCAGGCGTACCGGTACGAAGTTCATTGGCGGCGAGCCGATGAAGCTGGCGACGAAGAGATTGGCCGGGTCGTTGTAGATCTCCTCCGGGGTACCGAATTGCTGCACCTCGCCGTCCTTCATCACCGCGACCCGGTCGCCCAGAGTCATGGCCTCGATCTGGTCGTGGGTGACGTAGACGGTAGTGGTCTGCAGCCGCTGGTGCATCAGCTTGATCTCGGTGCGCATCTCTACCCGCAGCTTGGCGTCGAGGTTGGAGAGCGGCTCGTCGAACAGGTAGAGCTTGGGCCGCCGCGCCAGGGCACGACCCATGGCCACGCGCTGCTGCTGGCCGCCAGAGAGCTGTGCCGGCTTGCGCTCGAGCAGGTGCTCGATCTGCAGCAGCTTGGCAACCCGCGCCACCTCGGCGTCGATCTGCTCCCTGGGGGTCTTGCGGATCTTCAGGCCGAAGGCGATGTTCTCGCGCACGGTCATGGTCGGGTACAGGGCATAGGACTGGAACACCATGGCGATGTCCCGATCCTTGGGCTCGACCTGGGTGACGTCCTCGCCATCCAGGCAGATGGCGCCGCTGCTGATGTCTTCCAGGCCGGCGATGGCGTTCATCAGGGTGGATTTGCCGCAGCCGGAGGGCCCGACCAAGATGAGGAACTGGCCGGCGTCGATGCGGATGTCGATGCCCTTGAGGGCTTCCTGGGCGGCGTTGCCATAGGTCTTGCGTACGCTTTTGAGTTCGAGAGCTGCCATGGTGGCCTTCCTTATCCTTTGACCACGCCCGAGGTCAGGCCCCGGACGAAATACTTACCCGCGAAGATGTAGACCAGCAGGGTCGGAAGCGCGGCGATCATGGCCGCGGCCATGTCGACGTTGTATTCCTTGGCCCCGGTGCTGGTGTTGACCAGGTTGTTCAGGGCCACGGTGATGGGCTGCGACGAGCCGCTGGCGAACACCACGCCGAACAGGAAGTCGTTCCATACCTGGGTGAACTGCCAGATCAGGCTGACCATCACGATGGGCGTGGACAGCGGCAGCAGGATCTTGAAGAAGATGGTGAAGAAGCCCGCCCCGTCCAACCGCGCCGCCTTGATCAGGGCATCGGGGATGCCCACGTAATAGTTGCGGAAGAACAGTGTGGTGAAGGCCAGGCCGTAGATCACGTGCACCAGCACCAGGCCGGTGGTGGTGTTGGCCAGGCCGAGCTGGCCGAGGGTGAAGGACATCGGCAGCAGCACCACCTGGAAGGGAATGAAGCAGCCGAACAGCAGCAGGCTGAACAGCAGGTTCGAACCGCGGAACTGCCACTTCGACAGGGCGTAGCCGTTGAGCGCGCCGATGAAGGTGGAGATGAGCACCGCCGGGACGGTGATCATGAAGGAGTTCCAGAAGTAGCTGTGGACCGCGTCCCAGGCCTTGAGCCAGCCGATGATCGTCCAGTCCAGCGGCAGGCTGAGCAGGTTGCCGGTGCGGACATCGTCCGGGGTCTTGAAGCTGGTCAGCAGCATCACCACCAGCGGCACCAGATAGACCGCGCAGGAGACGATCAGGGTGGCGTGGATGGCCAAGCGATTGACGTTCAGAGCCTTAGCCATTTCGCTTGCTCCGCAATTCCGAGTAGAGATAGGGCACCAGCACCGCCAGCACCGCGCCGAGCATCAGCACCGCACTGGCCGAACCCAGGCCCATCTGGCCGCGGGTGAAGGTGTGCTGGTACATGAACACCGCCGGCAGGTCCGAGGCGTAGCCGGGGCCACCGGCGGTCATGGCCATCACCAGGTCGAAGCTCTTGATGGCGATGTGGGCGAGGATCATCACCGCGCTGAAGAACACCGGCCGCAAACTCGGCAGGACGATGCGCAAGTAGATGGTCGGCAGCCCTGCCCCGTCCACCTGGGCGGCTCTCAGGATGGAGGAATCCACGCCACGCAGGCCAGCGAGGAACATGGCCATGACGAAACCCGAGGCCTGCCAGAGGGCGGCGATCAGCAGGCAGTAGATGACCCGGTCGGGGTCCACCAGCCAATCGAAGCGAAAGCCTTCCCAGCCCCAGTCGCGCAGCAGCTTGTCCAGGCCCAGGCCGGGGTTGAGCAGCCACTTCCAGGCGGTGCCGGTGACGATCATCGACAGCGCCATGGGATAGAGGTAGATGGTGCGGATGAAGCCTTCGCGGCGGATGCGCTGGTCCAGCAGGATGGCGAAGAAGACGCCGATGGCCAGGCTCAGCAGGATGAACAGGCCACCGAAGATCGCCAGGTTCTTGCAGGCCACCAGCCAGCGATCGTTCTCCAGCAGCCGCGCGTACTGGGCGACGCCGGCGAAGCTGTAGCTGGGCAGGAAGCGCGAGTTGGTGAAGGAGATCACCGCCGTCCACAGCATGTAGCCATAGAGGCAGACGACCATGGCGATGGCCGTGGGCGCCAGCACCAGCTTGGGCAGCAGGCGCTGCAGCCGGTCCGGGCGTCGCCTGACGGTCGCGACGGGATGGGTTTCGGTAAGAGCCATGAGGGCGTTTCCAGGGGTGGTATTATCCAGGGGCTGGGTTTCTCGGGGATCGCGGCCATGGGCCGCTCCTACAGGAGGTCATGTGCCTGTAGGCGCGGCCGCAGCGGCGGACCGCCATGGCTGCGACAAACGGGTGGCCCTTACTTGGCAGCCTGAATGGCGGCGACCAGTTGCTCGGTGGCCTTCTTCGGATCGGCGCCCGCGTCATTGAAGAAGTTGGTCACCACATCGAAGATGGCGCCCTGCACGTAGCTGGTGTTGGCCATGCTGTGGGCCATGCTCGGCTCGGCCTTGCCATCGGCGTTGGCGGCCTGGAAGTCCTTGGTGGACTGCTGGGCGCAGCTGTCGAACTTGGCGAGGTCGATGTCGTTGCGCACCGGGATGGAGCCCTTGTTGAGGTTGAACACCTCCTGGAAGGGCTTGTCGATGACGGTGCGTACCAGGTCGTCCTGGGCCTTCTGGTTGTCCTTGTTCTTGATCTTGAACATGGCCAGGGAGTCGATGTTGTAGATGAAGTCGCCCTGGGTACCCGGCATGACCACGCATTCGTAGTCGACGCCCGGCTTCTTGCCGGCGGCGGCGAATTCGGCCTTGGCCCAGTCGCCCATGATCTGCATGCCGGCCTTGCCCTCGATGACCATGGCGGTGGCCAGGTTCCAGTCGCGGCCGGCAGCGTTGGGATCGACGTAACCCTTGATGCGCTTGAAGGTCTTGAACACCTCGACCATCTTGTCGCTGCGGATGGTGTCGGCATCGGTCTGCACGAAGACCTTGTCGTAGCCCTCCGGGCCCATGATGGCCATGACCAGGGATTCGAAGATGGTGCCGTCCTGCCAGTTCTGGCCGCCATGGGCCAGGGGTACGACACCAGCGGCCTTGAGCTTGTCGGCGGCCTCGAAGAATTCGTCCAGGGTGGTGGGGACCTTGGCGCCGGCCTTCTTGAACACGGCGGGGTTGATCCACAGCCAGTTGATGCGGTGGATGCCGGCCGGCACCGCGACGTATTCGCCATCGTGCTGCATGGTCTGGGCCACGCGCTTGGGCAGGATGGTGTCCCAGTTGCCCTGCTTGGCGATGTCGCTGATGTCGGCCAGGAAGCCCATGCTGGCCCATTCATGGATGTCGGGGCCTTTCAGCTGGGCGGCGGACGGCGGGTTGCCGGAAACGGCGCGGGTCTTGAGTACGGTCATGGCCGCCTCACCGGCGCCACCGGCCACGGCGAAGTCCTTCCAGGTATCGCCCTGCTTCTGCATCAGCTGCTTCAAGACATCGACGGCGCGAGCCTCGCCACCGGAGGTCCACCAGTGCAGCACCTCGACCTCACCGGCATGGGCGGTCAGGGGGGCGGCGATGGCGGCGCAGGAAAGGGAAACGGCGAGAGCGAGACGATTCAACGCATTCATGGGGGTCGTTCCTTGTTGTTTTTGTATTGGAGCTGGGCCGAGTCTAGTCAGACGAGTACGGCTGTGGGTAACGAAGGGAAAGAGATTTGTCACGGACTGGTGACATAGCGCCGGGGTGAGAGCGGCTGAGAAAACGTGGCGAGCGGATGGCGGGCAGGTGCGCGCGGCGCGCAGGAACAGCACCAGGCTCGTGCACGAGTGCACGAGCGGTACATGAGGACTTCGAGCACCGCACACGCGTGCCTGGCGGACGCGCAGCAGTTTTATCAGTCGCTCTGGTTCAGGTGCGCGGTAGGGTCAGGGTGACCCGCAGCCCGCCTTCGCGGCGATTGCGCAGCTCTACCTCGCCACCATGGGCGTGCGCCAGGTTACGGGCGATGCCCAGGCCCAGGCCGTAGCCCTGGCGGTCGGTGGCCAGGCGGACATGGGGCTGGAAGACCTGCTCCAGCTCCTGTTCGGGTACGCCAGGACCTTCGTCGTCCACGTGCAACACCAGGGTATGGCCGTCGTCGTCCACCTGCAGGTGGGCGCGGTGGCCGTACTTGAGGGCATTGTCCAGCAGGTTGCCGATGCAACGTTTGAGCGCCAGCGGCTTGCCCAGCAGGCTGCCGCGGACCTCGCCGGTGAGGGTCACCCGTGGCGAGTGCTCCTGGGTGAAGGGCTCCACCAGCTGTTCGAGCAGTGCCTGCAGATCGACCGGCTCCAGGTTCTCGTGGATGTCGGTATCCTTGACGCACTGCAGGGCACCCTTGACCAGCAGGTCCAGCTCGTCGAGATCGCGCACCAGCTTGGCCTGCATCACCTCGTCATCCACCAGTTCGGCGCGCAGGCGCAACCGGGTGATGGGAGTGCGCAGGTCGTGAGAGATGGCGCTGAACAGCTGGGCGCGCTCGTCCAGGTAGCGGGCGATGCGTTCACGCATGGCGTTGAAGGCACGGGTGACCTCGCGGATCTCCTGGGCGCCCTCCTCCCGCACCGGTGGCGTATGGACCTCCAGCGACAGCTCCCGCGCGGCGCGCGACAGCCGCTTGAGCGGACGACTCTGCCAGCGGATCAGCAGGCCGATGAACAGCAGCAGGAAGGCACTGCTGAAGACCATGAACAGCAGCTGCTGCAAGGGCAGCCAGGACTCGTCCAGGCTGTAGTAAGGCGCCGGCATCAGGGTCGCCAGGTATACCCACTCTCCCTCGCCGATGCGGATCTGGGTCACCAGCACCGGCGGCTCCAGGGGCTCCAGGCTCAGGGCGTAGTGCGCCCAGGAGCGCGGCAGTTCGTCGAGTGCCACGGCGCCGTTGAACAGGCGCAGTTGCTGCGGGCCGATGAATTCCACATACATGGGCATGGTGGCGCCCAGGCGTTCGCGCAGCACCGTCTCGACCTCCTGGAGCACCGCACGGCGGCCGGGGGTGTCTGGCAGTGCCTGCATGGTCAGCGGCTTTTCGTTGAGCGAGACGAAGAAGCGCGTGCCGCCCATGTTACGCAGTTGCTCCAGCACCAGCGGCCGATAGGCCGGCGGCAGCAGGCTGAAATAGCGCACGCTGGCGGCGATGGAGTAACCCAGGCTGCGGGCCGCCGTCTGCAGACCCTGGTTGCGATCGCTGCGCAGGGACGCGGACCAGAACAGCGCCGAGGCCCCCTGGGCCAGCAGCACCGCCAGCAAGGTCAGCAGCAGCATCCGCGCCAGCAGTGAACGCGGCACCAGCCGCGCCAGGAGACAGCTACACCGCATCGGCGACCAGTCCGCTGACCTCGGCGGCGAGCAGGTAGCCGCAGCCACGCACGGTGCGGATCAGCCGCGGCGACTTGCCGGTGTCCCTCAGGCGCTGGCGCAGCCGGCTGACCGCCATGTCGACGATACGCTCCAGCGGCAGCACCTCGCGGCCGCGGGTGGCGTTGGCGATGGTGTCGCGGTCGAGGATCTGCTGGGGATGATCGAGAAACAGCTTGAGCAGGGTGAAGTCGGCGCCGGAGAGAATCACCTCTTCGCCATCGCGGTGGAACAGCCGATGACTGACCGGATCCAGACGCCAGTCGTCGAAGGTCAGTAGACCGGTGGCCGCCGGACGCGTCTCGCCGAAGCCGGCGCGGCGCAGCAAGGCCTTGATGCGCGCCAGCAGCTCGCGGGGGCTGAAGGGTTTGCCCAGGTAGTCGTCGGCGCCCAGCTCCAGGCCGATGACCCGGTCGGCCTCGTCGGAACTGGCGGTGAGCATGATGATGGGCACCTGGCGGCAACTCGACTGCTCGCGCATCCAGCGGCAGAGGGCGAAGCCGTCTTCGCCGGGCAACATGACGTCGAGGATAAGCAGGTCGGGGATGAAATCGCCCAGGGCACGGCGCAGTTCGCGGCCATCGCCAACGGCGCGCACCCGATAGCCGGCACGGGTGAGATAGGCGTCGAGAAGCTCACGGATTTCCCCGTCGTCATCGACGACCAGGAGGGATTTGCCCAAGGTGGACATGGCGATGTTCGCTCTTGTTGTTCTGGCCAGGGGCCAGCTACCGGTAGTGCCGGCAGCATACCGGGGCCAGGCGACCTTGAGTAGTCGCCCGGCTCCAGCGGATCAGACCTGGCGCGCTTCGGCGATGGTTTGATCCAGGGCGACGCCAGCGCCGAACAGGCCCGGGTACTCGGCGGTCACCAGCCAGGCGGGAATGTCCTTGAGGTAGGCGCTGCTGGTCTTGCCCTTGTCGGCGAAGGCATGGGCGAAGGCCCCGCTCTGGAAGCGTTCGACGAAGCGCGGCAGGATGCCGCCGGCGATGTAGACGCCACCCAGGGCGCCCAGGGTCAGGGCGGCGTTGCCGGCGACCCGTGCCAGCCAGATGAAGAACTGTTCCAGCACGGCGTCGGCATAGGGATCACCCTTGAGCGCCAGCTCGCAGATGTCCGCCGCGCTGTGCAGGGCGGCGGTCCGGCCGTCCAGTTCGCAGCTGGCGTGATAGAGGTTGACCAGGCCGCTGCCGGACACCACCCGCTCGGCGGAGACGTGGTTACCGAACTGGCGCTTGAGGATCTTCCAGATATCGAATTCGCGCTGGGTATTGATCGGCAGGTCGACATGACCGCCCTCGCTGGGCAGCACGATCCAGCGATCCTTGCCACTGGGTACCAGGCTGGCGAGGCCCAGGCCGGTGCCGGGGCCGATCACCAGGCGCGGCCGGGTCGGCAAGGCGATACCATCGCGCACCTGCACGCAGTCCGCCGGGTCCAGGCGGGCGATGGCCCAGGCCATGGAGGTGAAGTCGTTGATCAGCAGCAGATGGGTGAGGCCCAGCTCGCGGCAGAATTGTTCGCGCTTGATCACCCAGTGATTGTTGGTGAAACGGAAGTCGCCCTCGCCCACCGGCCCCGCGCAGGCGAGGCAGACGGCGGTGATGTCGTCCAGCGCCACGCCGGTCTGCGCCAGGTACTTGCGTACCGCGTCTTCCGGGCAGGCGTAATCCGCACAGGCGAAGACCTCGATGGCCTCCAACCGACCTTCGCGCCAGAGCGCGAAACGCGCGTTGGTGCCCCCGATGTCTCCGACCAAAGCCAAACTCATTTCAGCGCCTCCAGGCTGGAAGTGAATGCACTGGCACCCGATTCGGCCGTGCTCATGGCGCCGCGCATGAAGGCGAACAACTCACGACCACAACCCACCCCGGTGCCCTGGGGCGCTTCGACCGCCTGGCGCGCCGTCCATTCGTCCGCTGCGACGAGAATCTTCAGTTCACCGGTACGGCCGTCGACGCGAATGAGATCGCCGTCACAGACCTTGGCCAAGGGACCGCCATCGACGGCCTCCGGACAGACATGGATGGCCGCCGGGACCTTGCCCGAGGCGCCGGACATGCGGCCGTCGGTGACCAGCGCCACCTTGAAGCCACGATCCTGCAGCACGCCGAGGTAGGGGGTGAGCTTGTGCAATTCGGGCATGCCCAGGGCCTTGGGTCCCTGGAAGCGTACCACCGCGACGAAATCGCGCTCCAGCTCGCCGGCCTTGAAGGCCTCGGCCAGCTCGCTCTGGTCGTGGAAGACCCGCGCCGGGGCTTCCACCAGCTGGTGCTTGGGCGCCACGGCAGACACCTTCATCACGCCACGCCCGAGGTTGCCCTGCATCACGCGCAGACCACCTTCCTCGTTGAACGGTCGGCTGGCCGGGCGCAGGATGTCTTCGTCCAGGCTCTGGGCGCTGCCGGTGCGCCACTCCAGCTTGCCATCCACCAGGAAGGGTTCCTGCAGGTAGTGCGACAGACCGTGGCCCATGATGGTGTTGACGTCTTCGTGCAGCAGCCCGGCGTCGAGCAGGGTGCGGACCATGAAGTTGACGCCGCCTGCGGCGTGGAAGTGGTTCACGTCGGCCTTGCCGTTGGGGTAGACCTGGGCCAGGGTCGGGGTCACCGCCGAGATCTCGGCCATGTCGTCCCAGGTCAGCTGGATACCGGCGGCCTGGGCGATGGCCGGGATGTGCAGGGTGTGGTTGGTCGAGCCGCCGGTGGCGCTCAGGGCCACCACCGAGTTGACGATGGCCTTCTCGTCGACGATCTCGCCCAGCGGCATGAAGTTGCCACCCTGACGGGTGATACGGGTCACCTGGCGGGCGGCTTCGCGGGTGAGTTCGTCGCGCAGCGGGGTGTAGGGATTGACGAAGGAGGAACCCGGCAGGTGCAGGCCCATGATCTCCATCACCACCTGGTTGGTATTGGCGGTGCCATAGAAGGTGCAGGTGCCGGGGCTGTGGTAGGACTTCATCTCCGATTCCAGCAGCTCTTCGCGGGTCGCCTTGCCCTCGGCGAAGGCCTGGCGTACGCGCGCCTTCTCCTTGTTGGAGATACCGGAAGGCATGGGGCCGCCGGGGACGAAGACCATCGGCAGATGGCCGAAGCGCAGCGCGCCGATCATCAGGCCGGGGATGATCTTGTCACAGATGCCCAGCAGCAGCGCGGCATCGAACATGTTGTGCGACAGCGCTACCGCGGTGGACATGGCGATGACTTCGCGACTCGCCAGACTAAGCTCCATGCCGGCCTCGCCCTGGGTCACGCCATCGCACATGGCGGGCACGCCACCGGCGAACTGACCGACGGAGCCGATCTCGCGCAGGGCCTGCTTGATGATCTCCGGATAGTGTTCATAGGGCTGGTGAGCCGACAGCATGTCGTTGTAGCTGGAAACGATGGCGACGTTCGCCTGGTCCATCAAACGGAGGCGTTGCTTGTCCGTCGACGAGCCGCATCCGGCGACGCCATGGGCGAAATTGGCGCATTGCAGCTTGCCGCGTTGCGGACCGTCGCTGGCGGCGGCCCGGATCATGGCGAGGTAACGCTCACGGGTCGGACGACTGCGTTCCACCAACCGCTGTGTGACTTCGAGGACGCGAGGATGCATGGTTTTGATTCTCCACCGGGCTAAATTTGTTGTTATTTAAAACATTCACAGCCAAATTGGCGCTATTATTCCGCTTAGCACGCGTCATGTGTAATGTTTTTTACAACAAAACCCAGCTATCGCGAGGTTTCTCTCAATGAGTATTCGTATTGCCATCAATGGTTTTGGACGCATCGGCCGCAACGTGCTGCGGGCGCTGTATACCGAGGGCTATCGCCAGGACCTGGAGGTCGTCGCGATCAACGACCTGGGCGACGCCGCCATCAATGCGCATCTCCTACAGTATGACAGCGTTCATGACCGCTTCCCTGCCGAGGTGTCCGTCGAGGGTGACAAGCTGGTGGTCAACGGTGATCGCATCGCCGTGACGGCCATCCGCAATCCGGCCGAGCTGCCGTGGAAGGAGATGAAGATCGACGTGGTGTTCGAGTGCACCGGTCTCTTCACCAGCCGCGACAAGGCCGCCGCCCACCTGGAAGCCGGCGCCGCCAAGGTCATCATCTCCGCGCCCGGCAAGGACGTGGACGCCACCATCGTCTACGGCGTCAACGACGACATCCTGCGTCAGTCGCACCAGATCATCTCCAACGCTTCCTGCACCACCAACTGCCTGGCGCCGGTCGCCCAGGTGCTGCAGCGCGAGCTGGGCATCGAGAATGGCCTGATGACCACCATCCATGCCTACACCAACGACCAGAACCTGTCGGACGTCTACCACTCCGACCCCTTCCGCGCGCGTTCGGCCACCCAGTCGATGATCCCGACCAAGACCGGTGCCGCCGAAGCCGTGGGCCTGGTACTGCCGGAGCTGCAAGGCAAGTTTAGCGGCATGGCGGTGCGCGTACCGACCATCAACGTGTCGCTGGTCGACTTGACCATCCTGACCGCCAAGGAAACCGACGCCAAGACCATCAACGCCTTCATGAAGGCCGCGGCCGAAGCTTCGCCGGTACTGGGCTACAACGACAAGCCGCTGGTCTCCATCGACTTCAACCACAATCGCCTGTCGTCGATCTTCGACGCCAATCACACCAAGGTGAGCGGCAAGCTGGTGAAGATCATGGCCTGGTACGACAACGAGTGGGGCTTCTCCAACCGTATGCTCGATACCTGCAAGGCGCTGGTCAACGCGCCGGCCTGAGGTCTCTAGGTCGTGCAGAAAAAGCGCCTTCGGGCGCTTTTTTCGTTTTCAGTTGCGGCAAAGGTCGGTCCTGGAACCCTGATCGCGGCCATGGGCCGCTCCTACAAAAGCATCACCTCCTGTAGGAGCAACTGTCTTCTCAAGCGGGCTCAGATCGCCAAGGAGTACCGTCCCTGAGCATGGCATTGAGCCGAATCAGCAAGACGCGTAGGCAGGCGATCAGGGCTACCTTGGCGGGTTTTCCACGC
>NZ_LNUP01000013.1:217714-233746 GCF_001512295.1 Pseudomonas sp. EpS/L25
GCTGGGACGTCAGAGGTCAGCAGGGGGCGGGACCGGCTCCTACACGTGCTCGAAACACTGCGGCCCTACAGCCTGCCCCCTGCTGCTCTCACCTCCATCCTAACGGCAAGCCAAGACACAAGCGGCCCATGGCCGCGATCAACCTCGTGCATCATTGATCGCCGTGTGTGCCCGTGGAAAACGCTACGCGGTTTTCCACGCTACAGGTTGGTGCCATCGCGCCAGGGCGGTTCGCCGAGGCGGACGCTGCTACCGGAAACTTGACTCGCAGGAGTGGCCCATGGCCGCGATAGGACATCTGCCGAGCTGCCAGTAACGTGCCTCTACGCAGGTGAATCGCGGCCACGGGCCGCTCCTACAGGCCGTAGTGTGGAAACGGCGCAGCCTTTTCCACGACAAGTTCGCCACTAGGTGTTCCCTCACCCCAGCCCTCTCCCGGAGGGAGAGGGGGCACTTCGAGCGGATGTTCGTCTTCGGTGGCTCAGGCGATACTCCTACAGCGGAACCGTCAGGGGCGCAGCCGGTTCAGAAGAAAGAGATCACTCCAGCCCCTCATCGAGCACCAACACCACCTTGCCGTTCACCTCGTTGCTTTCCAGGGCGGCGAAGGCGGCCTCGGCATTCTGTGCGGAGAAGCGTCGCTCGAGATTGACGCTCAGTTGGCCCTTGGCGAACAGCGGCCAGACCTGCTCTTCCAACGCCAGCATGGTCTTGGCCTTGAACTCCACCGACCGGTTGCGCAGCGTCGAGCCGATGAGGCGGATGCGCTTGCCGAGGACCTTGGCCAGATCCAGCTCGGCTTCGCGTCCCCCCATGAGGCCGATCAGCACCCAGCGACCATCCTGGCCCAACAGGTCCAGGTTGAGCGGGGCGTAGCCGGCACCGACCGGATCGAGGACGACATTGAAAGGCGCGAAGTCGCGCAGGCTTTCCAGGTCGGTCTTGCGCAGCACTCCGCCCTCGGCGCCGAGCCGCTCGCAGTGGGCCAGACGGTCCTGGGAGCCGACACTGACCCAGCAAGGATTGCCGAAGGCCTTGCACAGCTGGATGGCCGCCGAGCCCACGCCACTGGCGCCGGCGTGCAACAGCACCTTCTCGCCCGGCTGCAGCGCGGCCAGGTCGAACAGATTGCTCCAGGCAGTCGCCCATACCTCGGGTAGCGCCGCGGCTTCAATCAGCGACAGACCCGCCGGCACGGCCGCGGCCTGGCGACCATCGACCACCACTTCGCTGGCCATGCCACCCCCGGCGAGCAGTGCGCAGACCCGGTCACCCAGCTGCCAGCGGGAATCCGCGGTGGTCTCGCTGACCACCCCAGCGCACTCCAGGCCCAAGGTGGCGGGCGCGCCCGGTGGCGGTGGGTAGTTGCCCGCCAATTGCAGCAGGTCGGCGCGGTTCAGGCCCGCTGCCGCCACCTTGATGCGAATTTCTCCAGGCGCCAGTGCGCGAGCGCTCAATGACTGCCATTCCAGTTGCCCTTCGATACCTTGCAATGCGTTCACGGTGCCTCCATAGTGGCTCAGGCTTTGACGAATAAGCGCCTGCGCCGGCGGGTTCTGCGGGAGTCGAGCGGAGCGGAAGACGCGGGGCTGTCACAGCCGTCGCTTCCCAGCGCTTTCAACCTTCAGACCTCAGAAGCTGTTCACGATCTCGCGAGCTAGAGACAAACAAGGCGAAAATGCCCGAGGAAGCGGAGTTTACGAGGGGTAAATGAGCATTCCGAAGGCGTTTTCAACGCGGTTTGGCCGACGCGCAGCAGATCGTGACCAGCTTCTCGGACCATCGCCAGACAATTTTTCGTCACCGCCCATCATACTTCCCAGGCCGTGGAACCGCCCGACCCGGGAACGGCCTATAGCCTATTCCTTTCCGTGCATTAGTCGAATACACATGAAGCAGCTCTTGTCCCGTACCGCCCTCGTTGTCCTGCTTGGCGTCAGCGCGACGCCCCTCTTCGCCAAGCCCAACTCACCGGTTAGCGTCGACAAGCTGCAACCCGACCGCGACCAGGTCATCGCCAGCCTCAACATCGTCGAGCTGCTCAAGCGCCACCATTACAGCAAGCCGCCGCTCAACGATGCCCAGTCGATCAAGATCTACGACAGCTATCTAAAGATGCTCGATCCCGCGCGACTGTATTTCAACGCCGCCGACATCCGCGAATTCGATGCCTCGCGCACCCGTTTCGACGACTACCTCAAGCAGGGCAATCTCGAACCGGGCTTCGCCATCTATCGCCGGTATGCCCAGCGCATGACCGAGCGCCTGAACTACGGCCTGGGGCTGCTCAACGCCGGCATCGGCAAGCTCGACTTCACCGTCGACGAGTCCTTCAACACCAACCGCGAGAAGGCGGCGTGGCCGGCCGATACCGCGGCGCTCGACGACCTATGGCATCGCAAGCTCAAGGACGAGGTGCTGCGCCTGCGCCTGTCCGGCAAGACCGACCAGCAGATCCAGCAGCAACTGACCAAGAGATACAAGAATCAGCTGGCGCGCCTCAATCAGACGCGCAGCGAAGACGTCTTCCAGACCTACATCAACGCCTTCGCCGAGTCCTACGATCCGCATACCCAGTATCTCTCGCCGGAAAGCGCGGAGAACTTCGACATCAACATGAGCCTGTCGCTGGAAGGCATCGGCGCGGTGTTGCAGAACGACAACGACTACGTGCAGATCCTGCGCCTGGTGCCGGCCGGCCCGGCGGACAAGTCCAAGCAGATCGCCCCGGCGGACAAGATCGTCGGGGTCGCCCAGGGTGACGGCGAGATGGTCGACGTCGTCGGCTGGCGCCTGGACGAAGTGGTCAAGCTGATCCGCGGACCCAAGGGTTCCAAGGTGCGCCTGGAGATCATCCCGGCGAGCAACGCGCCGAACGACCAGAAGACCAAGATCGTCGCCATCACCCGCGAAGCGGTGAAGCTTGAAGAGCAGGCTGCCCAGAAGCACGTGATCGACGTGCCCCACGAAGGCAAGCACTACAAGCTCGGCGTGATCGACGTGCCGGCCTTCTACCTGGATTTCAAGGCCTATCGCGCCGGAGACCCGAACTACAAGAGCACCACGCGTGACGTGAAGAAGCTCATCGGCGAGCTGCAGAAGGAAAAGGTCGACGGCATCGTCCTGGACCTGCGCAACAACGGCGGCGGCTCGCTGCAGGAAGCCACCGAGCTGACCGGCCTGTTCATCGACCAGGGCCCCACCGTGCTGGTGCGCAATGGCGACGGCAAGGTCGAGGTGCTCGCCGACGACGAAGGCGGCGCCTTCTACAAGGGTCCCCTGACCGTCCTCGTCAATCGCCTGTCCGCCTCGGCGTCGGAGATCTTCGCCGGCGCCATGCAGGACTATCACCGCGCCTTGATCGTCGGTGGCCAGACCTTCGGCAAGGGCACCGTGCAGACCATCCAGCCGCTGAATCACGGTGAACTCAAGCTGACCATCGCCAAGTTCTACCGCGTTTCCGGCCAGAGCACCCAGCATCAGGGCGTGCTGCCGGACATCGACTATCCGGCGGTGGTCGATACCAAGCAGATCGGCGAAAGCGCCCTGCCCGACTCCATGCCCTGGGACACCATCGCCCCGGCGGTGACCGGCCTGAGCAATCCCTTCGCCGCCTACCTGCCGGAACTGGTCAAGCGCCACGACGTGCGGGTGCAGAAGGACCCCGACTTCATCTTCGCCCGTGAGCGGCTGAAGCTGGCCCAGGAGCTGGCGGCGGATACCACCGTCAGCCTCAACGAGCAGAAGCGTCGCGCCGAGCAGACCGCTCTGGACAATCGCCAGTTGGCGATGGAGAACCAGCGTCGTCAGGCCAAGGGCGAGGCGCCGCTCAAGGAGCTGAAGAAGATCGACGAGGACAACCCGGCGATCGATGACGACAAGACCAAGCCGCAGGACGATGCCTACCTCATGGAGTCGGGCCATGTGCTGCTGGACTATCTCGACCTCAGCCAGACCCCGCCCAAGCGCTGACATCAAAATGTCATAGGTCTGTCGTGAAATGCCCGGGGGCCGCCACAAGCGGCCCTCGGGCATTTTCGTTTTCGCGTTCTGACAGGCTGACCATGACACTGAACGACCAGGCTGGGGTGTTGGATCGCATTCTCGCCAATCGGGAGCTGCATTCGCTCTTTCAACCCATAGTGTCCCTGAGCGAAAGACGTATCCTCGGTTACGAGGCCCTGATTCGTGGTGCCTCCGATACGCCGCTGCACTCACCGCTCCCGCTCTATGCCACCGCCCGCCAGGCCGGTCGTCTCTCCGAGCTGGAAATCGCCGCTCGCCAACAGTCCTGCCAGAGCTTTCGCGAGCTGGGGCTGGATGGCCTGCTGTTCCTCAACGTCTGTCCGGAAACCCTGCTCGAGCCCGCCCACCAGTCGGGCCAGACGCTCAAGCTGCTGCAACGCCTGGGCCTTTCTCCGGCCCAGGTGGTGATCGAACTCACCGAGCAGTCGCCCATCGACGACTTCGCCCTGCTGGCCACCGCCCTGCATCACTATCGCGCCATGGGCTTCTCCATCGCCCTCGACGATCTGGGCGCCGGCTACTCCAGCCTGAGAAGCTGGTCGGAGCTGCGCCCGGACTTCGTCAAGATCGATCGCCACTTCATCGAGTCCATCCACCGCGACAAGGTGAAGCGCGAATTCGTCGGCTCCATCCTGAAGATGGCCGAGGCCTCCCGCGCCCAGGTGATCGCCGAAGGCATCGAGACCCACGAAGAGCTGTCAACCCTGGCGAGCATGGGCGTCGACTTGGTACAGGGTTACCTGCTGGGCCGGCCGACGGCGGCGCCGCCCCGGGAAATCCAGACCCTGCTGCCGGTGATAGCCACCTGCGGTTCCGACCTCGCCGAGGAATCCACTACGGTGGCCAGCCTGAGGGTCGAGCAGGTGGCGGTGGGCCAGGACATGCTGATCCTCGATGTCCTGGAACGCTTCCGCCTGCAGCCCAGCCTCAATACCCTGGCGGTGGTGGACGAAGACGATCGCCCGGTGGGGATCGTCCATCACCATGAACTGAGTTCGGCGCTGCTCAAGCCTTTCGCCCACGAGGTGTTCGCGCGCAAACCCATCGCCCGCCTGATGAACCATGACTTCCTGGCCACCGAGAGCAACCAGTCGCTGCAGCAGGTCAGTCGGCTGCTCACCGCCCGTGCCCGGCAGCGGATCGAAGAGGATTTCATCATCACCGAGGACGGCCGCTACACGGGTGTCGGCCGGGTGATGGACGTGCTGCGGCTGATCACCGAGCAACGCATCCAGCAGGCCAAGCACGCCAATCCCCTCACCCAGCTGCCCGGCAACGTGCCCATCCAGCAGTGCCTGACACGGTTGCTGGATCAGCAGCGCGAAGCCGTGGTGTGCTACGTCGACATCGACGGCTTCAAGCCCTTCAACGACCTCTATGGCTACGCCAAGGGCGACGAGGTACTGCTCTGCCTGGCGCAGACCCTGGCGGAGCGCCTCGACCCGCAGCAGGACTTCGTCGGCCACATCGGCGGCGATGACTTCCTGGTGGTCCTGGGCTCGGCGGACTGGCGCCGCCGGCTGAACGGCCTGATGGCGGCCTTCCAGGAACGCTGCCGGCACTTCTATCGCAGCGAACACCTGGAGGCTGGCTGCTTCCTGGCCTACGACCGCGACGGGCGCCGACGGGAATATCCGCTGCTGTCGCTGTCACTCGGCGTGGTGGAGCTGGACAAGGATGCCGGCAAACGGGTGGATGCCAGCGGCCTGGCGGGTCTCGCCTCCGAAGCCAAGCGCAACGCCAAGGCGATCCCCGGCTACAGCCTGCACCTGATGCGTGCCTGAGAGCTTGCTCGAAGGCTATTACGCATCGGCCAAATGGCGTGAAAGCCTAACAGGGGCTTCAGGTCCGACATCGCGGCCATGGGCCGCTCCTACAGGTCGTAGTGTGGAAAACGGCGCAGCCTTTTCCACGGGTGAGTTCGCCGCGAAGGTTTCCCTCACCCCAGCCCTCTCCCGAAGGGAGAGGGGGCGCTTGGAGCGGACGCTCGTCTTCAGTGACTCAGGCGATAAGACAGTTGCTCCTACAGGCCCAGTCTAACCTCGTAGGAGCGGCCCATGGCCGCGATAGGTTGCCCGGTAGATGAGGCTGTGCCGTCAGACAGTAGTGTGGAAAACGGCGCAGCTTTTTCCACATGGAGTTCGCCACGAGGGGTTCCCTCTCCCAGCCCTCTCCCAGAGGAAGAGGGAGCGCTTCGAGCGGATGTTCCTCTTCGGTGGCTCTCGATAAGACAGTTGCCTCTACCTCGCAGGTACCCTGTAGGAGCGGCCGCATCGGCGGACCGCCATGGCTGCGATTTAAAGCAGCAGCACAGAGGTTCAAGTGGTGACCTAGGCGAACGCCCGACAGTAGCCTGATGCCAATCAATCAAGGAAAACGCCGGCTCTTGTGCTCACCCAGCTGGTCAGAAGCTCAGTGTGGATGGCGATCAAGGCTTTAATGACGGGCAGTACATGGTCGCCCAGCCCCGCCTGGGCGACCTCCTTGCACGGCTCATCTACCCTGCGCCTTCTCACCCAAGCCCGCGTCGAGTGCGACTTCGATCTGCTCCCGCCAGTGTTTATCGCAGAGCCACCGAGGCCCTGTCTGACGCTAATTCACGAACCCTCGAACAGGCTCTGACACTCAGACCTCTCGGTGATCCGGGTACTGGTGCTCGAATACCCGAGTCACTTCCGCAGCGTGCCAGCTGACTGCATCGGCGGCCTGGGGCGCGCCTGCCAGCGCACCCAGGCGCAGCGCGCAGTCGAAGAAGCCCTCTCGTGGCAGACGGCTGCCGCTCTGGCTGACCACCAGGGCACTGCGCAGCGGCCGCCCTTCGCGGCGGTCGAGGGCGGCCAGGTATTCCAGGGCCGCGGTCAGGGTCACCATGGCCGGCTGCGGTAGCCCCACCCGCTCGATCACCGAGCGGTAGGTCAGCAGGCTACGGCTGCGGCGTGCGCTTTCCAGTTCGTCCAACAGTGCCAGCCAGTGCTGGCGGCTGATACGTAGGCTCAAGAGCGCTCAATCCCGCAATTGGTCGAGGGCGACGCCCGGTGCGGGACGCTCGTGCTTGTCGGGCAGCGCCGCCAGGGCGGCCTGCTGCGTAGCGGATCGGTTGTCGCGCCAGGCGCGGAAGGCATCGAGTTCATCACTGCACGCCTTGCCGACCCACGCCAGCACGGCCAGGTCGTCGAGCAGGCCGAACATGGGTACCCAGTCGGGGATGAGATCGATGGGCAGGAGGAAATAGACCAGGCCGCCGGCCACGGTCAGCAGCGTCTTGCGACTCACGCCGCGATACTGACCACGCCACCAGGCCAGCAGCAACTGGTGGAACAGCCTGAGGGTCTCCCGGGCTTCACCCAGCTTGAGGCCGCGCTTGCTGGTCTTGCGCGCCACGCCCAGCAGCAGCGCGGGCAAGCGTCCACGGATCAGTAGGCGCTGGGCGAGCCCCAGATAGCGATCAAAATTCTTCGGTGGCTTCATGGGCACCTCGAGCGTTGGAAACACGATTCAAGCGGACTTCCCCGGCGCGGGGCCGGTACGCAAGGAATCTGATCGCAAAGGGCCTGCAGGGTTTCCCGGGCCCAATGCAAAACGCCCTGCTAGGCAGGGCGTTGGCGAGCGCGAACCGGCTTATTTCTTGGCCGGTGCTTTCTCGGCAGCAGCCGGAGCATCGGCGGCCGGAGCGGCCGGTGCATCCTCGGCGTCCGCCGCGGCGGCGTCCTTGATGCCCAGCAGTTCCAGGTCGAACACCAGCACCGAGTTGGCCGGGATCGCCGGGCTCGGGCTCTGGGCGCCGTAGGCCAGCTCGGAGGGGATGTACAGCTTGATCTTCTCGCCGACGTGCATCAGCTGCAGCGCCTCGACCCAACCGGGGATCACGCCGTTGACCGGCAGATCGATCGGGGTGCCACGCTTGATGGAGCTGTCGAACACAGTACCGTCGACCAGCTTGCCCTCGTAGTGCACGGTGACCACATCGGTGGGCTTGGGCTGAGGGCCATCGGCCTTCTTGACCACTTCGTACTGCAGGCCGGAGGCGGTGGTGATCACGCCAGGCTTCTTGCCGTTCTCTTCGAGGAATTTCTTGCCGGCCTTGGCATTGTCCTCACTGACCTTGGCCATCTTCTCTTCGGCGCGCTTCTGCAGGGCGGCGAAGGCTTCGGTCAGTTGCTGATCGGTCAGCTTCTGGTCCTTCTTGCCGACGGCGTCTTCGATGCCCAGGGCGACGGCCTTGGGATCCAGGTCATCGATACCTTCCTGGGCCAGGCTCTTGCCCATGTTCAGGCCGATACCGTAGGACGCCTTCTGGGCCGGGCTTTCCAGCTCGACCTTGGGCTTGGAGTCGCAGCCGCTCAGAACCAGACCCACCAGGGCCACCGCTGCTGCCAACCGATACTGTTTCATGTTGATTCCTTATCCGTGCGCATCGTGCGCGTTCAAATAACTGATCGAGCTTACAAGGAGAGCTGCTCACTTGCCATCGCCAGGCCTCTAAGAGCCTGTTCAAAGTCTGCTGCGCGTCGGCCAAACCGCGTTGAAAATGGCTTCGGAATGCTCATTTACCCCTCGTAAACTCCGCTTCCTCGACCATTTTCGCCTCGTTTGGCTCTAGCTCGCGCGACTTTGAACAGGCTCTAAATGGCTGCAAAGGATAAGATTTCAAGCTTATGTCTGCCTGAACGTTGCGTGAACGGAGTGCGCGCTATGCTTGGCGCGCCACTGCGACCGCCAGCCGCATGGGCACGACTGGCGCCGTCCCAGGGTTTAGACTGGCGTCTTCCTTCGCGCTTGCTAGAGACGTTCATGTTCGAGCCCAATGATCTGAATCGCCCGCCCCTGGAACTCGCCCGCGAATCACGCAAGGCCGGCGGCTACGGTCTGCTGTACTCGGTGCTGCTGGCCATCGGCATCCTGCTCTACCACCACTGGGTACCGGCTGCCTTTCCCGGCAGCCTGCTGCAGATGTCCATGGCGCTGCCTATCATCCTGTTCGTCGGCAGCGCCATCTACTACCTGACCATGGTGCGCAAGTGCGAGCGCCTGCAGCGTGAGGAAGACGAAAAGGTCGGCAAGGGCAAGCGCCGCTAGCTGCGCTGAACGTCGCCGCCAAGGCCCGGTCGATTGCAGACGGCGACCGGCGCGAGAGGCGCGATGCTGACCATCACCGATCTGCACAAGAGCTATCCGACACCCCAGGGCCCGCTACCGGTCCTGCACGGCGTGGACCTGCACCTCGGCCAGGGCGAGAGCCTGGCCCTGATGGGCGAGTCCGGCAGCGGCAAGAGTACCCTGCTGCATCTGGTCGCCGGACTCGATCGCCCGGATCGCGGGCGCATCGAGGCAGCCGGCCAGACGCTGTCCGCGCTCGATGAGCGGGCCCTGGCGCGCTGGCGGCGCGAGGGCATCGGGCTGATCTTCCAGCAGTTCAACCTCATCGCCAGCCTGTCGGTGGCCGACAACCTCGCCTTCCAGGCCCGCCTTGCCCACCGTCACGATCCGCGCTGGCAGCAGATCCTGGCCGAGCGGCTGGGCCTTGCCGCACTACTGGATCGCTATCCGGAGCAACTCTCGGGTGGCCAGCAGCAGCGGGTGGCCCTCGGGCGCGCCCTGGCCTCGCGCCCGCCCCTGCTGCTGGCCGACGAGCCCACCGGCAATCTCGACGAGGGCAGCGGCGACCAGGCCCTGGCGCTGCTGCTGGAATTGGTCGCCGAGACCGGCAGCAGCCTGTTGATGGTGACCCACAGCGCCCGCATCGCCTGCCACTTGGATCGAACGCTGCACCTGGCGCGGGGCAGGCTGGTCCTGGCTGACGAGCGCGGCCCGTGAGACTGCTCTACTGGAGCCTGCACGGCCTGGCCAGCCACTGGCGGCGGCATCCGCTGCAACTGGTCGGGCTGATCGCCGGATTGTGGCTGGCCACTGCCTTGCTGATCGGCGTATTGGCCCTCAATGCCCAGGCGCGACAGAGCTATGCCCAGGCCAGCGCCCTGTTCGGCGCCGATCAGGCCAGCCTGGAAGCCCGCGATGGCGGTCGCTTCGCCCAGGCGCTGTTCGTCGAACTGCGCCGGCAGGGCTGGCCGGTGTCGCCCGTCCTGCAGGGACGTCTCGCTCTCGCGGAACGCGAGCGGCCGGTGCCGCTGGTCGGCCTGGAACCGGTCAGCCTGCCCGCCGATCGGGGCGTGGCAGCCAGGGCTTCGCCCGAGGCGCTGCTGGATTTCCTCAGCCCCCAGGGCACCACCTGGATCGCCCCGGAAACCCTGCATGAATGGCAACTCCAGGACGGCACCGTACTGCACCGCACGGATGGATTGCCCCTGCCGCCGCTGCGCGGCCGTACCGGCCTGGCTCCCGGCACCCTGGTCATGGACATCGGCCAGGCCCAGCGACTGCTGGCGGCGCCGGAACTGTTGTCCCGCCTGATCCTGCCCAAGACGTTCCAGCGCGACCTGCCGCCGCTGGCAGGCGCATCCCTGCAGCGGGTCGAGAGCGACCAGGGCAGCGAGCTCGACCGCCTGACCGACAGCTTCCACCTCAATCTACTGGCACTCGGCCTACTGGCCTTTGCCGTGGGTCTGTTCATCGTCCAGGCGGCGATCGGCCTGGCCCTGGAGCAACGCCGGCCGCTGCTGCGTACCCTGCGTGCCTGCGGACTGTCGGCCGCAACCCTGGTACTGGCGCTCGCCCTGGAGCTGAGCCTCGTCGCCCTGGTGGCCGGTGGACTCGGCGTAATCAGCGGCTATGGCCTGGCTGCGCTGCTGTTGCCGGACATGGCAGCCAGCCTGCGTGGTCTCTATGGCGCGGAAGTCGCCGGCACCCTGACCCTGAGCCCGGCCTGGTGGCTCGCCGGACTCGGCCTCAGCCTGGGCGGCGCCCTCCTGGCCGGGGCAGATGGCCTCTGGCGCGCGGCGCAGTTGCCCCTGCTGGGCCTGGCTCAGGGCGAGGCCTGGCGTGCAGCCCATGGCCGTTGGCTCGGACGCCAGGCCATGGCCGCCGCGCTGGCAGCCCTGGTCGCCCTCGGCCTGCTGCTGGGCGGCGACAGCCTGGGCAGCGGACTGGCCCTGCTCGGCTGCCTGTTGCTGGCTGCGGCGCTAGCGTTGCCACCCCTGCTCAGCGCCCTGCTGGATATCCTCCTCGGCCGGGTACGCCGGCCCCTGCTGCGCTGGTTCCTCGCCGATGCGCGCCAGCAGTTGCCAGGGCTATCCCAGGCGCTGATGGCCCTGCTCCTCGCCTTGGCCGCCAATGTCGGCGCCGGCAGCATGACCGAGGGCTTTCGCCGAACCTTCGATGGCTGGCTCGACCAGCGCCTGGCCGCCGAACTCTATCTGCGCCCGCAGGATGACCACCAGGCGGCCAGCCTGCTCGCCTGGCTGCCCGGGCAACCCAGCGTGCGCGCGGTGCTGCCGGTCCACGAGGTCGAGACGACGTTGCAGGGCCAGCCGACCACCCTCAGCGGTGTGGTGGACGACATCCTCTATCGCCAGCACTGGCCGCTGCTGGACGGCTCCGAGGCCAGCTGGACAGCCTTCTTCGCTGGCGACGGGGTGATGCTCAGCGAACAACTGGCACGGCGACTGAAGGTCGCCAAGGGGCAGACGGTCGAATTGATGGGAAGCCAGGGCCGCTGGGCCGCCCCCATCCTCGCCACCTATGCCGACTACGGCAATCCTCGCGGTCATCTGCTGCTGTCACAGGAGCGCTTGCGGACGCTCTGGCCGGACGCCAGCCTGGTCCGCATCGTGGTCCGCATGGCGCCGGAGCAGGTGGACGCCCTGCGCGGCGAGCTGCAGCAGCGCTTCGCCCTGGACGCCAGCCGCTCCATCGACCAAGGCCAGTTGCGTCACTACGCCGATCAGGTCTTCGAGCGCACCTTCAGTGCCACCGCCGCGCTCAACGCCCTGACCCTGGCGGTAGCCGGTCTGGCGTTGCTCATCGCCCTGCTCGGCCAGGCACAGCGCCGGCTCGGCCAGCTCGCACCGCTGTGGGCACTGGGGATCGAACGCCCGCGGCTGATCCTGCTGAGTCTGGGCCAACTACTGGGGCTCGCCGTTCTCACCCTGGCCCTGGCCATTCCGCTCGGCATCCTGCTCGCCTGGTGCCTGGTCGCCGTGGTGAACGTCCAGGCCTTCGGCTGGCGCCTGCCGCTGCAGGTGTTCCCCGGACAACTGCTGGCGCTGTCCGCCATCGCCCTGCTGGCGACCCTGCTGGCCGCCGCCTGGCCGCTGCTGCGCCTGCAGCGCAGCCAACCCCTGGATCTGCTGCGAGAGCTCGGCAATGAACGCTAGGGCGCTGCTGTTCGTGTTCCTGCTGCTCGTCGGTTGCGATGAGCAGCCCCCTGCCGCGGGCTTCGCCGGCCTCGGCCAGGACAGCGAGAACTTCGCACCGGTGGTGCCCGGCAAGGTCTTCGGCTTTCCCGCCGACCACGGTGCCCACCCGGACTTCCGCATCGAGTGGTGGTACGTCACCGCCAACCTCAGCGATGCCCAGGGTCATCGCTACGGCGTGCAATGGACGCTGTTCCGCAATGCCCTGCGACCCGGCGCCGACCAGCCCGGTTGGAACAATGGCAACCTCTGGCTGGGGCACGCCGGCCTCACCAGCGAAACCCGGCAGTTCTCCGCCCAGACCCAGGGTCGCGGCGGTATCGGCCAGGCAGGCGTGATCGCCGCGCCCTTCTCCGCCTGGATCGACGACTGGCGCCTGAGCGGCGATCTCAGCGGCCAGGCCCAGGTAACGGCCCGCGGCCCGGGTTTCGCCTATCGCCTGGACCTCGCCGCCACCGGCCAGCTGGTGCTGCAGGGCGAAGGCGGCCTGAGTCGCAAATCCGCCAGCGGCCAGGCGTCCTATTACTATAGCCAGCCCTTCTTCCAGGCCCAGGGCGAACTGGAGATCGAGGGACGCCGTATCCCGGTCAAGGGCCTGGCCTGGCTGGATCGGGAATGGAGCAGCCAGCACCTGGCCGCCGATCAGCTCGGCTGGGACTGGTTTTCCCTGCATCTGGACGACGGCCGTCAGCTGATGCTCTACCGCCTGCGCCAGACCGACGGCCAGCACTACCTGTTCGGCAACCTGATCGCCGTCGATGGCCACAACCAGCCGCTGCACCCCGGCGATATCCGCCTCGCGCCCCTGGCCACGCACCAGGTAGCCGGACGCGAGGTGCCGGTGCGTTGGTCGATCATCCTGCCAGGCGAGGACCTGGAGCTGCGCATCGCTGCCATCAATCCCAACGCCTGGATGGCCCTGGGCACGCCCTATTGGGAAGGCCCGGTCAGCGTCGACGGCGGCGCCAAGGGGGTGGGCTATCTGGAGATGACTGGTTATTAGCCGCGCAGCCGAGGCGCCTGGACGCGAGGATGGTCCCGTCAGCACTCGGACCCTAGCCGGAACTCCGAGCACCGCTCCTGCCTCGAATCGGTATGTCCCCCTTGCCACTGCGCAAGGCTCGTTAGCGTGATAACCGAGGTGTCTCGATGAATGTCAAAGAGCTGAATCAGCAGGTCAAGGCCGGTGCGGTCAAGGAAGTCAACCTGGTGTCCATGGAAGGCGGCTCCTACGTCATCCATGCGCTGGTGGAAGGCACCTCGGTACCGGTCGCCGACGACAAGGGTGCCACCCTGCACGTTGCCTCGGTGGAAGAGGCGCGGCGCATCCTCGACGACGTCAAGGAGGTGCGCCTGTTCATCGCTCAGCCGGCAGTCTATGAAGAGATGGTCGGCCAGCCGTTGAGCCAGACCGATTCGCGCGAAGAGATCCCGTTGCGTTCGAAGATCGAAAATCGCTGATCCGCCGCCTCATCCGTCGCCGGCGTCCGACGGCGACACCTTCCCGCTCTGACCCGGCGCTCCCCGACCGTCGTCGTCCTCTCGCGATCCGCCCCTACAGCGTACCGGCCGAGGGAAAAATGTTATATTATAACAATTCGCTTTCACCTGAGGATCACGCCATGTCCGTCGCCACTCCTGGCTATGCGCCCCCACGCACCAACGAAGAGATCGCCTGTCTCGCCGGTGCCAAGGCCGCATTGCACACCTGGGCCGCGACCGTCGCCACCCGCGATGTGGAAGCCATTCTCGCGCTCTATGCACCCGACGCCATCCTGGTGCCGACCCTGTCCAACGAGGTACGGGATTGCGAAGACAGCCGGCGCGAATACTTCCGCAACTTCCTCGCCAACGAAGGGCTGGTCTGCGACATTCAGATCTTCAAGAAGCGTGTGAGTCACAAGCTGAGCACGGTCGTGGTCGGCGGCCTCTACGTGTTCCATTATCGTGATGGCGACAGCGCCGTGAGCGTCCCTGCGCGCTTTCTCTTCACCTTCGAGCAGATCGCCGGCCGCTGGCTGATCACCGGTCACCATTCCTCCCGAGAGGCCTGACCTAGAGCGGTTGCATTTTGTAAAACTGCAACCCTTGCCGAATGTGCGCGAGTTCGAAATCCTGTCTCGGTGACCCGGGCCCCTCTGACGGTATGTGCCGCCATGTCGAGTCATAGTCTTGAAACTTGACTAAGGAGGGGCTCATGAACGCCCTGCATGCATTCTTCTTCGCCGACTTCCTCGGCACCGCCACCTGGATGTGGCTTACCTTCTTCGCCGTCGTCATCGCCCTGCTGGCCTTCGACCTGGGTGTCCTCCACAAGGAGAACAAGCCCATCGAGGTGAAGGAGAGCCTGCTGCTCTCCGCCGGCTACATCACTGCCGGCCTGCTGTTCGCCCTCTTCGTCTGGCAGCTCAAGGGCGCCGACGCCAGCCTCGATTACGTCACCGGCTTCCTCATCGAGAAATCGCTGTCCATGGACAACGTCTTCCTGATGGCGGTGATCTTCGGCTTCTTCGCCATCCCCCGTGAATACCAGCACCGCGTACTGTTCTGGGGCATCCTCGGGGTGATCGTGCTGCGCGCCATCATGATCGGTCTCGGCGCGGCCCTGATCCACCAGTTCGACTGGATCCTCTACATCTTCGGCGCCTTCCTAGTGATCACCGGGGTCAAGATGCTGTTCGCCAAGGTGGACGAAGAGCCCAACCTCGACGACAACGTCTTCATCAAATTCCTGCGCAAGAAATTGCGGGTGACCGATGAACTGCAGGGCGAGCACTTCTTCGTGCGCAAGCCCGACGCCAGTGGCAAGGCGGTGCTCTGGGCGACGCCCATGTTCCTGGCGCTGATCGTGATCGAGTGCGCCGACCTGGTGTTCGCGGTGGACAGCGTGCCAGCCATCTTCGCCATCACCCAGGACCCCTTCATCGTCTACACCTCGAACGTCTTCGCCATCCTCGGCCTGCGTGCCCTGTACTTCGCCCTGGCGGCGATGATCCATCGCTTCGCCTACCTCAAGTACGCCCTGGCGCTGGTGCTGGTGTTCATCGGCTGCAAGATCTTCCTGGTGGGCATCATCGGCAAGATCCCGCCGGCGATCTCCCTGAGCGTCACCCTCGGCCTGCTGGCAGGCGGTGTGCTGGTCTCGCTGTACAAGACCCGCGGCGAGCCCCAGCACGCCTCCGCCGGTCAAGACGCACGCGACTCGCTGAACAAACCCTCTTGAGCAAGGAGTAGACGACCATGACACCCAAAGCCTCCCTCGCCCTGGCCAGCATCCTGGTGCTGCTCGGCCTCGGCGGCTGCGACAGTGCCGAAAAGGCCGCCGACAGCTTCGCCACCAAGGTGGAGCAGGCCGCTCGCGAACAGGCCCGGGAAACCCTGGGTGGAACCCTCGACGAATTGAACAAGAAGGTCGACGAGGCCCAGAATCAGACGCGCGCCTGGCTGGACCAGCACAGGCCCAAGGATCAGGAAGAAACGCCACCCGCCAACGCTGGCAGGTCGGCGGAAGGGCTGGAAACCTGAGGACTTGCTCGCAATCATCGCGGCCATGGGCCGCTCCTACACCCTGTAGGAGCAACTGTCTTCTCAAGCGGGCTCAGATCGCCAAGGAGTACCGTCCCTGAGCATGGCATTGAGCCGAATCAGCAAGACGCGTAGGCAGGCGATCAGGGCTACCTTGGCGGGTTTTCCACGC
>NZ_LNUP01000014.1:0-87756 GCF_001512295.1 Pseudomonas sp. EpS/L25
AACAGCATCACCTACGATGCCCAGGGTCGGATGACGAGCTACAGCCAACGCAATGGCGTCACCGTCAGCGTCGAGCGGGATGCCCAGGGCCGCATCGTCACGGTCAAGGATCACAACGGCAAAGCTGCTGGTATTGCCACTGGCGTTCCAGACCAGACTCGCCTGGCCGCCGATGACCATGCCGTTGGTACAGATGCTGTCGTAGCGGATGCTGCCCCACAGGGCGAAGCTCCAGCAGCCAGCGGCGCCATTGAGTTGATCGTCCGGGTCGAAGCTCTGGAGGGCGACGATGCGATAGGGAATGATGGCGACGTCGCCGGACTCCAGCGTCGTCGGCACGGGCCTGAGGTACTCGATCCTGACCCGGGCATCGCCCGAGGGCAGGTTGGACGTGAGGTTATCGGCGCGGATGAGCCCATAGTTGGTCAGCGTCAATTCGCCCTGGAAGACATCCCCCCGGCGCATGGGCGGCAGGTTGATGGCAAGGGGCTCGATCAGGACCAGGGCCGTGGGCACATTGGTCTTGAAGGTCGCGTTGAGGAGGATGTCGTAGCGATCCTGAACGGAGATCTCCTTCACCGACCACTCCACCGTGACCAGCTTGCTCTTGAGGAAGACCCGCTCGTCCTGGGTCAGGCCCGGCTTGATCCACAGTTGCCCGGTCAGGTCTTCGTGATCCCAGGCGGACAGGCGATAGCTGTACTCGCCCGCCGGCAGATCCTTGAGCAGGGCTTGTCCTTTCTCGTCCGTACTGGCGGCGAACTCCGCGCTGAGCACCTTGCGGTTCTGCAGCTTGATCCGCGCGCCCTGCAAGCCGAGGATGCGCTTGCCCTGCTTGTCCAGGGTGCCGGTGTAGATGTCTTCGACCTGGAAGATCACCCCACCCTTGCCGGACTGGTTGACGGCGATGCTGAGCGGGATGTCGACCACCGGGTGGTTGTCGCTCTGCACCCGCAGGGTGAAGTAGTAATCGCCCTCCGCCAAGGTTTCCGAAGGCGTGAAGGCCACGCTCATCAAACTGCTCGCCCCCACCGGCAGGCTGGCAATCCAGTCCGGCGTACGCAGGCTGACCCAGGCCGGCGCCGCGCTGCCCTGGTCGTTGAGCAGGCTGATGCGCGCATTGCGCAGGACATCCAGCCCGGTGTTGCTCAGGCTCAGATTCTCGACCTGCTCGCTGCCACGGACGGCCCCGGTACGCAGTTGCGCGGGTTGTACGCGCACCACGGGCGAGGCTTCGCCGAGGCTGTACTGGATGCGCGTCTGACCGATCGGCTGCGCGAGATCGTCGGCGACGAGGCGATAGTCCAGCAGGCCGCTGGCGGCGGCCGTGTTGTCGCCACTGATACTCAGGGTCAGGGTGCCCTGCTGCTGGGCCGTCAGATTCAGCGGGGCGGACTGCGTCACTCGAATACCCGTTGGCAGACCCGTACTGGTGGACGGCTGCACGTATTCGAGGTGGACGTTCTGCAGGGCGGTGTCATGCCCCGCGGCCACGACGATATCCACGCGCTGTTCGTAGTTCTTGGGGAAGCTGACCTTCACCAGCGCGGGTGAGTAGGTCGCGCCCTTGATCGAGAACTTGCCACTCTGGGGCCTGGCGTCGAGGTTGGGATGGATGACCGACACCTGATAGTTGCCCGAGTCGGTCAGCGCGGTGGCATGCCGATACTCGAAGGCGCCCTGGGTATCGGTGGTCACGCTGAAGGTCCGCTCGAACCCGCGGGTCGCCAGGACGAGCTTCAATTCGACGCCGGCCAGAGGCTGCTTGGTGTCGCGCGCCAAAGCCCGGCCACGCAGGATCACCGTCTCCCCCGCCTGGACGGCCTCAGGGGTCACGCTGGTCAACTCGCCGTAATAGGGCGTTTTCGCCAGGGTCAGCTCGCGACTGCTCTGGGCACCGGCGATCTGCAGCTCATCGGCCTGCCCCGTATGGTAATGCAGGGCAGAGGCTTCCAAGCGCAACCGCACCCGCTCCGGCGCCCCTTCGGGAACCAGGAGACTGAACGGTCCGGCATCCACCGTCTCGAGCCCACCCACACGCGCCACCGTCCGGCCATCCCGCACGGTGACGAGGGCCGTGCCCACCGACGCCTTGAGCGGCTCGCTGGTCAGGATGTTGCCTTGCAGGTCTTCCAGGATCAGCCGTGTTTCGGCCGAAGGCTGGGTACCATTGCCCTGTGCGGTGATCAGTTCGGTCGGCACGGCCGTGGGATTGGTCAGGCGCAGGCGCACATTGCCCTTGGCACCGGCAACCCATTCATCCGGAACGAGCTCGACCAGTAGGCCGTTCGTTCCTACCGGCAGCGACTGTTGTCGGGCGACCCGCGCCTCCTGGCCCGACTGCGGGGCATAGAGCACCTGGGTGGTGAGGGAGGTGGTGCCGGTGAGGTCTTGATAACCACCGACCACGACCCCGACCTCGCTGGAGGCCCCCGGAGCCAGATCGAAGAAGGACGAGTAGTGCTGCTTGATCTGACCTTGGGTTTCGACCCCTAGGGCCAGGCGCAACCGCTTGAGTTCGTGCGTCCCCTGGTTGACGACCCGCACCCGCAGCTCACTGAACACGCCACGCTCCAACGGCGGCGTCGATAGCACCTGCGCCTGTAAGGAAGGCAGGAGCAAATCGCTGGGCAGACTCTCGACGCCTTGGGCATCCACTGCCGTCACGCTATACAGACGCTCACCCGTGAAGGGTACGGTGACCGCGGCGTCACGATAGGAGGACTGCGTCAGCAGCGTCCGATTGAGTTTCTGAGCCACCCCGTTGAGCTTGGCATAGACGTTGTAGCCGGCGATGCCCGTGCCTTCGTGCTCCCACTGCAATACCGGTACGGCGTCGGCCGTCGCCTGGATGGTCAGGTTGCGTACCGGCAGCAACTTGGCATTCAGGTAGACACTGGTGGAGGGTGGTGACTCGTTGCCAATGGCGTCCACCGCTGTAACGGCATAGGTGTGCTGCTGGCTGGAGGGCTGGGTATCGACCGTCGCCGTCTGGGTCAGGTCCGCTTGCAGCGCGGTCAAATTGGCAATGTCCAGGGATTCGCCTTGTGCCACGGCGGCACGGTAGAGCCGATAGGTCTTGACGTTGCTGGCTTCAGAAGCCTGCCAGTTCAAGGCAACCCCGCCCCCCGTCAGCTCGGCCTGCAGCCCCGTGGGCGCCTTGGGTGCCCGGCTGACCACCTCGACCTTGATCGGATCGCTCGGCAGGCTCAAGGCCTCTGCGCCGTCATGCTTGCGAATGCTGGCGACCCGATAGTAGCAGGTGCCATCCGCCAAACCCGCCGCGGCGAGGTCATCCAGGTATTGCAGCTGCGTCGTCCGTCCCAACTGGGTGAAGGCGCTCTCGCCTTCCGCGCGACGAGACACCGCATAGCTATCGGCCTCGGCGACCGCGCGCCAATTGAGTTCCACGCGGCCACGCGCGAGGGCCTTGCCCGTCAAGCCCTGGGGAATGTCGAGCGGTGGCAGGTCGCCTGTATAGACCTGGAATTGATTACGACCGCGGATGGTTTGGCCGACGTTGCCCAGGGCATCCGTGGCCTGATAGGAGAAGCTCAGGAGCTGAACCTTCTTCGCACCCAGGTCCGCGGGCAAGGTGAAGCTGCCTCGGTATACCGGGGCATCGGCAGAGGCGGTGGCGTCGGCGACCAGAGCCAGGGGCCCCGGAATGGACGAACTCGGCGCGCCATCGACGTTGACGGTCAGTTGCGGCGTGGCGACGACCGCCTCATTGAGGCCCAGCGCAACCTGCACCGTAACGCTCTCCCCCGTACGCGCCACATTGCGGATGGGATGCGCAGGTTGCAGGGTGAGTTGCTGTACCTCCGGCCCCTGGGTATCGACCTTCAGGGTCTTGCCATCCAGGATCTCCGTGCCCTCGTTGCCAGCGGCATCATGGGCCGAGACGCGCGCATAGAGAGTGCCGGCCGGCATGGCCGAAGTCAGGTCGAAGCTGCCCTGATACAGCAGCGGATCGCTAGCGGCCTTGGTCATCCGTACCGGGATCGACAGGCCGTCGGGCATGTCCAGGCTGAAGAAGGGCGCGTTGCGCAGTTCTTCGCTCATCACCAACTCAACCTGAACCTGACCACTGCCATAGCGGCCATCGGCAGACACCGGACCAGAGCTGGAATACCGAGCGACCTTGACACGCGGTCCGGTGCGGTCGATGCGAGCGGACTGTGGCGTCGACAGCGCACTCTCGGAGCCCAAGGCATTGACGCTGCTGACACGGTAGTAATAAAGGCCGTCTTCAGCCGGGCGATGCTGATAGCTGGTGCTTTTCAACAAAGCGCTGTTGAGGCGCGTCACGCCCGCCTCACCTGGAGTGGTGAAAGGCTGGGTGGCGTAATACAGGTTGTATCCTGCGGCGGTACTGACATTGCCCCATTGCGCCTGGATGACGCCCCCGGACAGGGTCGCAACCTGCAGACCCGTTGGCGCATCGGGAATGGAGGTGTCCAATAGCACCTGAACAGCCGCACTCGCCGTGCCAAATTGGGTTCGGCTGGTGTAGCGGAGTTGGGCGGTGAGGCTATTAATGCCTGGTTTTAAAGTGACCGGTAGCTCTGCGCTGCCTGACCTATCGAGCAGTACCTCACCAATAGCCTCACCGTTCAATGCGATTCGCGCCGTGGTACCTGCCGCCCCCTGCAACAGCACTCGTTGCAGCGCATCCTTGGTCTGCTTCAGACCACTGAGCAAGCGAAGCGTGGGCGCTGCTGGGGGTGGGAGGGAGACATGGAAGGGACGTACAACCTCACTTGTATTATCAAGCGTATCTGTCAAGACAACGCGCAACTCATGATTACCGTCTGCAACGCTCTCTGCATCGAAGGAAAACCTATAAGTGGCACCATCCTTGCGCAAAATGGGTAGATTAGCATTATCGACTTGCAACTGAATGCTGGCCACACCCGACACATCATCCGCTTGAAGCTGAAACTCCCCAGAGAGCAAATCTTGATTCTGAGCCAAGACATCTACGATGCTAGAATTATCGCGCCAAATAAAACTTTTGAGATCAGGACCTCTCGTATCGGCCAACAAATTAACTTCTACAGGAACCACCGAGGGGTCGTACCCTCCGCTTATATTCTTAGCCACTACCGCAGCATAATAGGTCGCACCAACCTTCAAACCAGATATCGAAGCTGCCAGACCCGCAACCGGCACCGAAAGTCTGGGCTGCATACCTGACACATCATTGAAATTATTCTCAGAAACATAGACATCATACTTTTTCACATAGAGAGAAGGCGATGAAGCATCCCAAGAAAGCTCAAAACTATTGACATCCGCTATGGATCGAAGCAAATCAGGGTTTCTTAAAAGAATAAAAGCACTCCCACTTTCAGGAAGGTTGCTTTGATTATGAGCTTTGTCAAAAGCCCCCACCTTATAATATAGAAGCTTGCCATTGAGCGAAGGATCCAACCCTATAATTTCACTACCACCAGACAAATTAACTGTGGAAATTACGGCTTCGGGGCTAACGCCATCTGAAATCACCAAGAAGGCATTCTCTACACCTGATACGTCATCTGAAGCATTATAGGAAACCCTCACAGAATTAAACGAAACCTGTTCGATCGAAAGCAAGTTAGCGACAGGCACTTCCTTATCAAACAAAACAGGCTCACTTGGATTAGACCAAGCCTCCCAAGTCCCACCATTATTTATGCTTCCTCGAACGCGGAGCCGATAAGACTTGCCTGTTTCACCCTCTGCCCAGGAAAACACATCGACGTTACCTACGAGAGCCTTATACAGGCTAGCTCCTGTCTCACCTAGGACCTCCACTTCATAATTATTGAGACCTAAAACTTTTGTCCAACTCCACCGAGCGCTCACATTGGCATAGGCCTCTTGCGTAACTGGCCTTACCACTGTATAGCCCGAAATATCCATGAAGTCGTAAGGCGCCGCCTTGTCAACGACATAGCCTTCACCGTCAGAATACTTAAAAGACACTGCTGACTCTGGCTGCACAGCTTCTGCCTTATTGCAGCCCAGCTCAGCGTACACCCCGTTCAACCCTTGAATGCCGATGGTTGCACTACTACCCCGACTTACGCTGTCCAACAGGTTTCGATATTGAATCTTAACCTCATTGGTCCCTTCATACAGCACCACTTGAAAGGTACCCATAGGCAAATTTGACCCATAAAAATATTGATTCGTCCATTGGACTACCAGCTTTCTATTGGGTGCATCACCAACAGTCAGATATTCGATTTTTCCAGGAATCTGACTTGGCGAATCCGTCCTGAGATCGTCCCAGAACGCATAAATAGTGGCCCCCATGCTTGGAAAGCATGAATTATTATAAGCGCTAGTGGCATTCTCGAATTGCAGCAGCCCATTGGTCGAAGCATAGAAATTGGTATAGATCCGACCTTGCATGGCAAACTCAAAGCCTATCGGGAAGGGGCCTGCCACATAGTCGTCACCGGCCAAATTTGTATTTATCGCAGCATAGGATTTCGACATCAAAAAGCAACTTAACAACACAAAAAATAACAATCGACAGCTAAAATCCCAGAAAAGAGGATTCAACAAAAATGAGATCCTTGGAAAAACTCTCATAAGCACGACCTTCCTTAGCCAAGCTAATTTCAGACTAAACCATCAACGGTCAAACCAGTGCACTGATCAGTCTAAAAACACTCGAAGCCTATTATCACTAGGCGTAAACAGCTGATAGCGCAGATCTTTTTCGTTGACGTAATAATGGGCCCCTACGTATCGCCTACTAGCACTGGCATCATCATAAAAAATATAAGAGGAATCTACTACTATCCAACGCCCTCCGTCGTACACCTCCAGCCAGTCATGCAAGTCACCCGAGGTCAATCTTTCATCAATGGAGGTAGACACAAACCCTAAAACTCTCCTAACGGTCACACCGTTACGAGCCAACAGCTCACCAGCCAACAACATATGCTCAGTACAATCACCCGCTTTTTTGGACAGTGCATAGGTCGCTCCTTCCACCTGCCTATCGATTCCGGTGAACTTTATATTCCCTACCATCCACCCGTAGATAGCACGGACTTTTTCTTGATAGCTCAATCCCGCAAAGCTTTCAGCCAGGGCAAACAGTTCGGAAGAAGGCGTCGCAGTCAAAGGATAAGCTTCCGCTACGACGTTCTGCTGCGCCTTACTCCCCATACCTACAAATGAAAGTCTTACTCGCTTTACTGCAAAAGACCCGAAGCTACCCACCGCCAATCTAAATCTTTCACCCTCCACAATCACCGGCACCGAAGACTCCACCCTCCACTCGTAGGAGGCCCCATTGAGGGTCATAGGCAAAGCACCTTCGACCTGAGCATCAACCACTATCGAGGACGCCGTATTTTGCAGGCGGAGATCAAACTCCACGACTTGACTCCAGGCAAACCTGGGGAAAACACTAATTGCAATAATACAGACCAGCCTTATCCGCAAGATCCTTCGAAATACTCGCCACCTGATTAAGAACATCTCTGACATGCTCTGCCGTGTCGAAAGAGAGATAAAGCCCTGGCACCGGGTTTATCGAAAAGAAATCGAGAAAAGCGGCCTGATCTTCAGGGCGTACGAAGAGCACTATCGGCTTGGTACTGCTTGCAGCTCTCTTCGCCAGGATCTTTGCCGCTACTCGTGCAGGATCTCGTATGGATAGGCGCTCCAATCCCCTGCCCGAGACGATCTTTTCTTTCCCGATGAAGTAACCTTCCACCTTGCCGGCCAGGATATTGGTGGCCAGACGGTCGATCGTAATCACCAGCCAATCCCAGGCAGGCGCCTTCTGTTGAGCCAAGAGACGCTCACGACCACCTACAAGAAAATGTGCCGAGTGCAAGCCCTGGCTCAAGCCCAACTCCTGACAGAGGCTACTCGCCAACAAGACGTCATAGGCGGGTAGCAATAAGCTGATTCGCTCCTGCGAACCTTTCAAGCGAGTGGGCAATAAGGCGGACGTCATCGTCCAGGCCCCTTTGACGGCGCCATCCCCATTGACATCGATCAGCACCTTGCCCGCCTTTTCGCTCCAGCAATCGGATTCAGTAGCGTAGGCTGCTGTCGACAGAAAGCCGCCTAGAGCGACAAGTGCGCAAGACCGTAGGATGCTATTCAATTTTATATCCCATACTGGCTGCAGACTTGTCGATATAGCGATACCGTCCTCCCGTGACCAACTGCGCATCATCGACCGTTCTGATGATGCGCGGCTGAATGAAGATCATCAGATTGTTTTTCTTCTTACTCTTATTATCGCTCTTGAATGCCGCGCCGATGATGGGGATTTTGCCCAAGAAAGGAACTTGGGCATCGCCATTCTGGGACTCGTCGGAAATCAACCCACCCAATACCAACGTCTGTCCATCCTGAACCAAGACACGGGTTTTTACCGAGCGCGTATTGGTGACGATGTCCTGTGCCTGGGCCACTCTGGAGTTAGACACACTGGATATTTCCTGCAGGATGTCGAGGGTTACCGCATCTCCTTCATTGACCTGAGGCTTGATGGTGAGCGAAATGCCTACGTCCTTGCGCTCGATCGTCTGGAAGGGATTGCTTACCGGTGTGGCAGCGCTGGTGGAGCGCCCCGTGACGAAGGGGACGTTTTGACCAACGATGATCTTCGCCTCCTCGTTATCCAGGGTGACCAGGTTGGGTTTGGACAGGATATTCAGCGCATCCTGGGTCTCCAGAGCCCTGATCAAGGCGCGCAACGAGCCGTTTCGATAAAAGCCCAGTGAGAGCCCGCTCAGAAGATTAGGCGTTTCGTTGGGCGCGCCACCGCCGTCACGATAGAGGGTGCCACCGAACCAGCCGTCCCCGCCCACCGCACTGCTAGCCGTTCGCCATTCAACGCCTAATTCCTTTCTGAGATTCTCAGAGACTTCGACGATCACCGCTTCAACGAGAACCTGTGCACGACGAATGTCGAGTTTCTTCACGACGTCATCTATTGCCGCCAAGACTTCCGGCGGACCTGTCACTACCAGGGCATTGGTCGATTCGCTCGCCTGGATACTGACGTCCACAGCCGCGTCGTAGACATTCAACTTTTGCTTTTGAATACTGGTGCCTAAACTCTGCACGATAGGCAAGGCATCCGCTGCCCTCAGGTAGTGCAGATAGATGACCTTGGTATTGCCGACACCCTGTACTTTGCGATCTAGCTTGGCGATAACTGCCTTGACCTGGCGCCGCATCACTTCGTCGCCCGCGATGACGATACTGTTCGTGCGAACGTCAGCCCCTATGGCAAAGAAGCTTTCTGGAGAGTTCGTCTGGGGCTTGGGAAACAGGCCATTGACCATGGCGAGAATATCAGCCGCATTGGCGAAGCTCAGGGGAACGACGTCCGAGTTCACTTGCCAAGACTGATCGAGCCGCTTCACCAATTCATCAAGTTTTTTCAGATTGGCCGCACGATCAGCCGCTATTATAAAGTTCCGATCAGGATAGGCAGCCAGATAGGCTGACTGCGAAACCAAAGGCTTCAAGATATTAACCAGCTGCGTAGAGGAAACGTTATCCAGCTTGTACAACTTGATTGCGGTGTCCCCGGCCACTCCGTCGACGGCACCTACCGGCAAGCTTGAAGACTTGGCATCTGCTTCTGGAATGACCTTGTATATGCCGTTGTCATTGACAAGAGCATAGCCATTCACACTGAGGACCGTGTTCAGCAGCTGGTTCAAATCCTCATTCTCTATGGGCCCATTGGCCGTCAATGTCACACGGCCTTTAACTCGAGGATCCAACACTATCTTCTTACCGGTTTGGCTAGCCACCCATTGAATGAGCGTCCGAATATCCGTATCTTCCAGATCGACACCAAACTGCTCATTTTTGCTTTCCGCCACTGCTGAAAAAGCCAAAAGCATTAAAGAAAGAAAAACAACCACTCTCATTTTTGTTCCCCATGAGCCAGCGACTTCAACCGGCTCAGCTTTTCAGCAATCTCCGGCTGCACACCTGAGAAGCCCTGCTCAACACTGCCAGGCATGCGGGCGGTTTCTTTAGTCTCGACCTCTTTTGTCGACGGCGACTGGATAATGCGATCAACAGGTAGGGTGCCCTGATCCCCGCCTTTGGTTCGTTCAAGTCGGACAGATCTCAAACCGTCAGCATCCGTTACCAGAACTTCCTTATCCTGTACGGAAACGAGCTTGAGTCCATCAGTCAGAAAATCCCCTGCATAGTAAATCCGTTGTCTATCTCCATTGAGGGAAATAATGGCAGCCGCTTTGCCCTCGGCAGAACCAGCCAAAACACCATGCAAGGCAATCGATGTGTTGGACTTTTCTTTGGGCGCTTTGGGTAAGACTTTTTTGGCGTCGCCAAAAAAACCTTTAAGCCTTCCGATACTCTGTTCAGAAGGGGAGCCCGCTTGAATCGCTATCGGCGCCTGGGTTGGTGAACTCGCTTTTTTCTCGTATTGAGAAATAGTGAGAATCACGCTGATTTTCGAATAGACATACCAAGCACCGAGACCTGACATAAGAAGAACGCAGGACATCGGCAGGACATAGGGAGCCCGTGGCTTCATGGTGAGCACACGAAAAAAATGCGCATCGTCCCCATCCTGGGAAATGCGCATTCGAGTGACGCTAGTGACCATGCGGCCTGTATATGAGCTGACATAAGCATCCTTGCCTAACTGTCGATATCCGTATCCGGATGGTTCGCGACCTTGAGCTATCCAGTCGAGGCGCTCGAACTATCCGTCTGTCAAAGCCGTTCTCGGTCTCTAGCACGAGAACTTCTGGAACCTGGCTGCTGCCGCTTCTGTCTTAAGGAGGGCTTAAGCCCTACCGGGATAAAAAGAGCGCATGAGTCGGGGCAGATCCTAGCCCGTGAACCTCGGCACAATCAAACTGCCATCGGACCCTTAAAACAGTAATACTAATACAAGAAAAAACAAACTCCTGAAATGAAGCCTCCCCCAAGAAAAACCGATAAACCCTCCCAAAATCCAGAAAAGCCTGAAATTATCCAAAAATAAGCATGGAAGCCATTTTCTGAGTTTTTAAACATCGGCAATGACAGCGCAAAATAGCAATACTAACAAGGCAAAACCTCAGGCTAGCTACTTCCTTCATGGCTATCAGCTGACAACACCCTTGTAGACAGGAGGTCGTTGATGGCCGATACAAGGTCGCGCGACCAACTCTTACGGCTGCGCCAGACGGTGGTCCCAACAACTCGGGGACTATTGGAATGCGGAGCACCGCCGATAGACCAGCTCACAGAATTGAACAGCGCGAGTACGCGATGTCAGCGGGCGCAAGCCAGGGTTTGACCCGCTGACCTTTATCTACCGGCTACAACCGAAAGTCCTCAGCGATCAGCGCCGCCAGGCGGGCGCAGGCCAGGCTGCGTTCGCCGGGCAGAGAGGCCAGGCGCAACTCGTGCAATGGCAGCGCTGGGAAGCCCTCGTCAGGCGAGAGCTCACGCATCAGCGGTGTCATCCGCGACCGGTCGGTGATGGCCACGGCCTGACCGAGCTCGACCGCCGCCTCCAAGGCCGAAGAGGCCGCGCTGGTCATGACCGTGTGCCAGCGCCGACCCTGGCCGGTCAGCAGGTCGATACCCAGCTCGCGATAGCTGCAACCCTCGCCGTGCAGGGCCAGGGGCACGCTGGCGTCCGGGCTCAGCAGCAGACCGGGCCCGCCCACCCAGACCGGTTGGGTATGCCCGAACACCTGACCTTCCGGCTGGCCGTCGCGCGGCGGCCCTACCAGCAGCGCCAGATCCAGCAGGCCTTGGCCGAGCCAACGCCGGAGCTGTCCGCTATTGCCGGTGAGTACTTCGAGAACGATGCCGGGGTGCTCGCCCTGGAGCCGCGGCAGTACTTCCTTGAGCAGGCGGGCGGCGTAGTCCTCGGCGATCCCGAAACGCACCTCGCCCACCACCGGTTGGCCGGTGAGCCCGGCGAGGATGCGGTCGTGGGCCTGCAACAGTTCCGCCGTTTCGAGCAGCACGCGGCGCCCGAGCGGAGTCAGGGTCACGGCCTGGTTGTCGCGCTCGAACAGTCGGCCACCGGTCTGCTCTTCCAGCCGGCGGATCTGGCTGCTCACCGCCGAGGGGCTGCGATTGAGCTGCAGCGAGGCGGCGCGGAACTGGCCCAGGCGGACGATGGTGTGGAAGGTGCGCAGGACATCGATATCGAGGGGCAGAGGCATGATGCGCTTTTATCGAACCATAGATGCCAATAATGTCGCTTGAGTGTATTACCACCCTGAGCCAGGCTCAAGGCATCCCGTCACCTGGAGCCTGGTCATGTCCCCTGTACTGTCTTCGCCGTTGTTACGTCAATTCGCCCTGGTGCTGTGCTGGAGTGCCGGCTTCGTCGGCTATCGCTACGCCGCCGAACAGGCGCCCACGCTGTTGGTGACACTGTGGCGCTTCGCCCTGGCCGCGTTGCTGCTGTTGCCCTTCGCCTGGGCCGAACTACGGCGGCTGCCGCTGCGGATCATCGGGCAGCAGGCGACCCTTGGCGCCCTCGCCTTCGCCGGCTGCATCGCGCCTGCGGCCAAGGCCATCGAACTAGGGGTCTCGCCTGGGTTGGCCGCCCTGCTCTCGGATCTGTCGCCCTTGCTGGTGGCCCTGGGTTGCTGCCTGCTGCCCGGCCAGCGCACCAGCGGACGACAGTGGCTGGGGCTAGCCCTGGGCCTGACCGGGGTACTGCTGGCCACCGGGGCTGGATTGGGCCTGGGTGTGGCACCAGGTTGGGCCTATGCCCTGCCCCTGGGCGGCGCCTTGGCGCTGGCCCTGGCGACCCTGGTGCAAAGCCGGCTGCCGGCGGTAAGTCTGGCCCTGCCGACCCAGCTGTTCATTCAGCTTACGGCTAGCAGCCTGGTGATGACGGTAGTCGCTGGCCTGGATGGCCCGCTGCGGCCGCCGCTGACGCCTGGCTTCGCCTTTGCACTGCTCTGGCTGCTGATCCCGACACTACTCGGCTATGGCCTCTACTGGCTGTGCCTGCGCCAGGGCAGTCCCCAGGCGGTGAGCGGCGCCCTCTATCTCAGTCCGCCGGTGGCGCTACTCTGGGCCTGGGCCTGCTTCGACGAGCCGCTGGCACCCGGCATGCTGCTCGGCCTGCTGTTCGCCCTGGCCGGGTTGCTCTGCCTGAATGCGGCGGAGCGCGACGCGGATCGAGGCCACGCGGTGCCGGCGAACTGTGGTCAGCAGCCTTGATCGGCGGGGCCTAGTTTAGGCAAGCACAGACATAATAATTGAGAGCATAGCTGCCTGTAGGACATTTCCCCAACTTGCCCCGCCACTTACAGATGAAAAGCTTCAACACACCAACAGCCGGAGTTACTTTTGAGATTTTCTCAGCCCCAGCTACAATGCATTTCATTCACCTCCATCACACAGCAGACTTACCTACATCCAGAAGCGCCTGGAATGCCTTACCGATTGAATTCTCCGTTTCTAAAATCTGACGAAGCGCAACTATGGCATGCTCATTGATATCCTCTTCACGAGCGGAGTCAGGAAGCGCAGCAAGCAAACTAGCTAAGACCTTCAACCTACTCACCTGAGACAAAGCATAAGCAACCCGACTATTAACATTCTCGGCAAATAAATCAGCTTTATCTATATACTGACTAGGCAGATCAAAAGTAACAAAGGAGACTTTCAAAAAGAAATCCTTGCGTACCTCTTGCGAATTTATTAGACCGACGACATATGACTGGTCATGATCATCTGCAGTGATGTCGCTCCGCAGGCGAGCTATCTCAATCTGAGCAGCGCCAACAGGACCAGTCATCATTTGAGCAAGTAATTTTGCGCTTCTTTTTCGCTCATTTTGCCTTTGTAATTTATCAATTATCCAGACGCTTAAGGCTATCAGAGCAGCAACAGCCGTAGCGATTGCCCCCACAGCACCCCAGTCTATTTTAGCACCCTCACAAAGCCACATAACTCTACTTCCATCAAAAATAAACGCAATCTTGAACCATGAAAACCCATATCAAACCGCCGCACATCTTTTTGACTTACCAACAAGGAAAAACAGGTCTATCTGCCTGACAAACTGAGAGACAGCCATTCAGCCAGCATAGTAACAGCAAGAACGGCAGCAATAGCATTCGAATCGATCACAGCCCGACCAGTCAAAAAAGCGAGCTCACACTCTACCTCTACAATAGAGATAGAACAGACCATCAATATTTCAACCGCCGCTCCTTGGAGGGCGGATAGCCGAAGTAGGCCGAATACCTCTTGCTGAAGTGGGTAACCGAGGTGAAGCCGCAGGCCACCGCCACTTCCAGTACCGACAGGGTGGAGTGCTGCAGCAGGCGTCGCCCTTCGGTGATGCGCAGTTCCAGGTAGTAACGCATGGGCGCGGTGTCGAGTTGCTCGCGGAACAGCCGCTCGACCTGGCGCCGCGAGCGGCCGGCGTAGTCGCAGAGTTGCTCGATGGTCAGGGGTTCTTCGATGTTGGCCTCCATCAGGGTCACCACCTCGCGCAGCGGCGGGGTCATCTGCACCTTGAGCGTCGGGTTGACCTGACGGAAGCGCGACTCCTCGAAGGCGAGGATGTTGACCAGGCCGTCGGCCAGGGCGCTGCCGCATTGGGCACCGATCCATTCGAGGAAGAGGTGGAAGGCGCCGCTGGGACTGGCGGCGGTCAGCCGATCGCGATCCAGCACGTGGCTGTCCGCCGTGGCCTTGCAGCCGCGCACCCGCTCGCTGAAGGCGCTGCGCTGCTCGGGATGGATGGCGCAGCGGTAGCCGTCCAGCATCCCGGCCTGGCCCAATTGCCAGGCGCCGTTCCACAGGCCGCAGAGGGTGACCTGCTGCTTGGCCGCGCGCGCCAGCAGGGCCTTGAGACGTGGGTCGAGTTCCAGTGGGGTGCGCAGGCCGCCGCAGACCACCAGCAGGTCGAAGCGGGCGCTCTCCGCGGCGCGGTAGTCGCCATCCGGCCGGATGACGATGCCCAGGTCGCTGAGCACCTCGGCGCCGGTTGGGCTGTAGGTCCGGGTGGCGAAGGTACCGGCGGCCAGCAGGTTGGCGGTGACCAGGGTATCCAGCGCCTGGGTGAAGGACGGCAGGGAGAAGTGGTCGAGCAGGATGAAGCCGACCAGCCGGGAAAATTCCGGCTTTGGTCGCGTCGATTGCAACTGCAGGTAGTTCTTGCCCTGGATACCGCTACCGAAGGTTCTCGAATCGATCACGTCGTACCGCCCTGCCTTGCGCCTGGGCCCATCCTAGCCCAAGCCCTCCCCTTGCTCGGCGAGAGAACCGCCGCCCACCAAGTCGCCAACGACCAGGCCCCGCCACCCTGGATGACGAGACGGGGCCTGGGCGATGCGCAATCAGCCCACCGATTGCAACGGGATCGGTCCCTGCAAACGTTCCAGCAGGGTCGCGCAGTACCAGTCGTCGAACTGGCAGACGCCGTTCTCGGCGACCTCCGAATAGGGACCCGGCTCGTAGGACGGCGAATTCACCCCGGCCTGGGCACCTTCCACCAGCCGGCGATCCTGGTCGTTGGTGGCGATCCACACCTTGGTCAGGCGCTCCAGGTCGTAGTCCACCCCTTCCACGGCGGATTCCGGCACCAGCCACTTGGTGGTCACCAGGGTTTCGTTGGGGCCGAGAGGCAGCACGCGGAAGGTCAGGGCGTGATCGCCGAGGAAGTGGTTCCAGGTGGAGGGATAGTTGAAATAGAGCAGCGCGCCGATGTCGGGCTCACCACTACGGTCCAGGCGCCCCGCCACCGCCGGCTGGCCATCCATCGTGTAGCTCAACGCGCCGGCGGAAAGCGGGATGCGGGTCATGCGGAAGCGGCCGTGAATATCCATCACCAGCCTGCTCGGCAGCCCGGCGCGCTCGCAGCGGGCCCAGTGGGCGGTGAGCTCCGGATCGTCCGCGTCGCTCACGCCGGCTACCGAGAGATTCTCGACGTAGGAGTTGAGCAGTTCGGGGTGGGTGCCGTCGCAGTGGTAGCACTCGCGATTGTTCTCGAACACCAGCTTCCAGTTGCCGCGCTCGATCAGGTTGGAGGTGAAGGCCACCTTGCAATTGTCGAGGGAGTGCGGGGCGAGGAAGGGCTTGACCGCCGCACGGAAGGCCTCGAAGTCCGGCGCCCTGGCCGCCACGCAGACGTAGATGCAGCTTTCCACCACCGCCACGTGCACCGGCTTGAGTCCGTACTGGGTCTTGTCGAAGTCGGCGCCCATGTTGCCGGCGAACAGCAGGTTGCCGTCCAGCTCGTAGGTCCACTTGTGATAGGGGCAGACCAGCTTGGCGACCTTGCCCTGCTCGTGCTCGCAGACCTTGGCGCCGCGGTGGCGACAGGCGTTGTGGAAGGCGCGCACCTGACCATCCTTGCTGCGCACCACGGCCACCGGGTAGTCGCCGACCTGCAGGCTGAAGTACTGGCCGGGCTTGGCGATCTCGAAGGTATGCCCGGCGAAGATCCAGTCGCGGTGCCAGAGCTGTTCGAGATCCTGGCGATAGACCGCGGGATCGCTGTACAGCTCGCGGGGCAGCGAGTGCCGGGGTTTGCGTTGGGCGATCAGGTCGATGACGGCTTGCTGGGGATTCATGGTCACGGCTCCTCGGACGGCTGGCTTGGGGGCAGCCTCGGTTAAGGCTGTTGTTGTTCTTGGGTTTCGCAGCGACGCGCGAAGCGCTTGGACGATCGTCACGCGCGGATGGGCGGCGAGGCAGGCCGGACCCGGCGTCAGGAGCAACGCTGATGGTCGCAGCCTAGGTCGCGCCCTGCCCGCGCCACAAACGACATTTCCGGCGGGCAAAGCATGCGCTGGGGTTATCGATGCCAGGGTGCGAAGATCGGTGCCAGGGTCTCGATGGCCACCGCGGCGCCCTCCAGTTCCAACACCGCACCCTTCACCGCCGCCCGGGCGGCGGGGCTCAGGTTGACGGCGGCGAACAGCTCGAACTTGGCCTCGATGTCGGCCAGGGTCAGCGGCTGGTGCGGATCGCCTAGGGCGGCGGTGATCGGCGAGGTGAAGGTGGTGCCGTCGTGCAGGCGCACCGTCACCCGCGAGAGGATTTCCTCCGGGAAGCGCGCCGACAGGTCCGCCGCCTCGACTATCTCGATGCGTTCGCTCACCGCCAGGATGTCCGCGGCACCGATCGCCGCGCCGGTGACCTCCTCCGGTCCCACCCGCCCACGGGCGATCAGCGCCGCCAGGGGGAAGGCCAGGGCGTACTGGGCCTCGTCGGCATCGGCCGGGCGATGTCCCTGCAGGCAACTGGATTCCCGGAAGGTCTCCACGCGAATGGCGGCGACGGACGCGGCGTCGATCTGCGGATGCTCCGCGCTCAGGCGGGTCATGGCGGTGAGCGCCGGCTGCGCCCAGCGACATACCGGCCAGGGCTTGAAGTACTGGGCATCGATTTCCCAGCGGCTACCGAGGTCGTTCCAGTAGGGACCGGCGACCTCGGCCTCGAGGGTTTCCGCCGGCGCTCCGGTGACGCCCTCGCGGGCCAGCAGCAGGGCATTGAGGCCGTTGTAGGCGCCAGCGCCATGGGCATCGCGCAACATGGTGGGATGCTCGATCAACCGCATCATCGGACAGCGGGCGGCGAAGTACTCGGCGATGCCCAAGGCATGGCGGAAGGTGGCCTCGTCCAGCCCCAGCAAGCGCGCACCGCCACAGACCACGCCGATGGCCGAGAAGCCGCCGGAGGCGTGATAGGTCGGCGAGGTGGCCATCAGGGCGACGCCCGCGCGCAGGCCGGTCTCGTAGCCGAGGCAGAGGGCTTCGAGCAGCTCGCGACCGCTGATGATGCGGCCCTGGGCATGCAGGGCATCGGCCAGGGCCAGCAGCGCCGGGACCACGGTGGCGCCGGCATGGCCCTTGGAGGTGAAGTGCCCTTCGTGGGCATCCAGGCTGTCGGCGGTGAAGCCACCGGCCCAACCGGCGCCCAGCAGGTTCACCGGGGTGCCATCGAAGGGCAAGCGGGCGAGGAATTCACCACCGGGATAGTGCTTGCGTGCGTAGCGATAGAGGGTCTGGCTGGTGGCGTTGGAGACCGCGCCAGCCATGGTACCGAGGATGTCCAGCAGGCTCTTCTGCAGGATCGCCCGGGTAGGGGCCGGCACCTGGGCCAGGGTGAAGTCTTGGCAAAAGGCATGTAGCGACATCCTGGGCTCCTTGTCGTCAGCGGTCAGCCGACAATGAGCCAGGAACGCGCGGGAACTCCAACGACTTTTCCGCCGGGCAAAGGATAACGCCAGGTCAGGCAGGCGCCCGCCCGAGCCGCCCGAGCAGCCACTGCTGGAAGCGCCGCACCGCCTCGTGATCCTCGGCTTCCTCGCGGATCGACAGGTAGTGCCGGCTGTTGCGCAGCACCACCTGCTCCTGGATCGGCCGCACCAGCAGCCCCTGCTCCAGCAGGGCCGCCACCAGGTGGTTCCAGCCCAGGCTGATGCCCTGGTGGGTGAGCACCATGCCGATGATCAGGTTGTAGTCGTTGGCATTGAACAGCTGCGGACTGCCGGCCGGGCGCTCGTCCAGGTCCACCCCCTGGAAGGCCAGCCAGACGCCCCAGTCGACGTGCTCGGCCACCTGGGAGCGGCCATAGGGACTGAGGTTGAGCAGCGCCGCGTCGCGCACCCCTTCGAGGCTGCGGATCTGCGGATTGCGCTCCAGGTAGAGCGGCGAACACACCGGATAGATGACGTCGTGGAACAGCGCGGTGCTGTGATAGCCCTCGCGCACCTTGGGCATCTTGGTGATGAAGACGTCCGGCTGCACCCCCGGCTCCATGGCCAGGAAGTTCTGGGTGGTGACCAGGTTGAGTTCGATGTCGCCGTGCTGGGCGAAAAAGTCCGGCAGGTGGTGGGACAGCCACAGCGCCGAGAACGCCGGGGAGCAGCACAGGGTGAGCATGCGCTTGGCCGCCTGGTTGCTGCGGATGCGTTCGGCGGCCTGGGCGATGTTGACGAAGGATAACTGGGCGGCATCGAAGAACAGCTCGCCCGCCGGCGTCAGCGCCACCGCGCGACCGACCCGACTGAACAGCTGGGCACCGAGATAGCCTTCCAGCTCGCGGATCTGCCGGCTGATGGCCGCCTGGGAAACGCACAGTGCCTCGGCGGCGCGGGTGAAGCTTTCATACTTGGCGGCCGCCACGAAGGCCTTGACGGCGCGCAGCGAGGGCATCTTCAGCAGCAACGTATCGGGATCGACGGGTTTGGACATCGCGCTTCTCGACGAAGGGGACGGGTGGAAGACACGATTATTGGCCCTGTGTTGACGACCTTAGAATCCCTGGCATATCCCACGACGACAATCCTGGCGCGCTCAGCGAACTCATAACGGGACGTTATCAAATCGGGACCGGAAATGTTGTTGGATTTGCTGGAGGCCAGCTTATAGATTTGCTGAAAGCCCCTATCGAGAGGGCCACGAATAACAATAAGAGCGGACCGCCCTCGTGAAGACAGAATCCCCTTGCTCCTGCCCAGTACCTTTCATCAACCCGATCGGCATGGTGGTGCCCAACCGCCGTGCCGGGCATGCAGGAGGCCTGGCATGACTCGCTCCGACGAAATCATCACGGTCCGCAATATCTACAAGGTGTTCGGCGCCCAGGCGGACCAGGCCATGGCGCTGGTCCGGGGCGGCGCCTCCAAGGCCGAGGTGTTCGAGCGGACCGGCCAGGTCATCGGTGTGTTCGACGCCAACTTCTCGGTGCTGCGCGGCGAGATCTTCGTGATCATGGGCCTCTCCGGTTCGGGCAAGTCGACCATGGTGCGACTGTTCAACCGCCTGATCGAACCCACCGCCGGCTCCATCTTCCTCAACGGCAAGGAAATCACCGGTCTCTCCGACCGCGATCTGCTGCAAGTCCGCCGCAAGGACATGGGCATGGTGTTCCAGTCCTTCGCCCTGATGCCGCACATGACGGTGCTCGACAACGTCGGCTTCGGCCTGCAGATCAGCGGTGTGTCCGAGAAGGAGCGCAATGGGCGGGCCATCACCGCGCTGCGCCAGGTGGGCCTGGCCGGCCAGGAATACTGCTATCCGCACCAGCTCTCCGGCGGCATGCAGCAGCGCGTGGGCCTGGCCCGGGCGCTGGCCAACGACCCGGCCATCCTGCTGATGGACGAAGCCTTCTCGGCCCTCGATCCACTGATCCGCCACGAGATGCAGGGCGAGCTGATCAAGCTGCAGCAGCAGCAGGACCGCACCATCATCTTCATCTCCCACGACATCGAGGAAGCGGTCCGTATCGGCCACCGCATCGCCATCATGGAAGGCGGCCGGGTGGTGCAGATCGGCACCCCGCGCGAGTTGCTGTGCAATCCCGCCAACGACTACGTGCGCACCTTCTTCAACGGCTTCGACGCCAGCCGCATCCTCAAGGCCGGTGACATCGCCCAGCGTGAGGGCGGGATCCGCTACACCCCCGGCCGCGACACCCCGATCACGGCGGAGACGCCGCTCAAGGAGATCTTCGGCACCCTGGCCCGCGCCAGCGCGCCGGTGCCGGTGGTGGACGCCCAGGGCGCCTACCAGGGCCACATTTCCCAAGGCCGCCTGCTGAGCTATCTCGGCGGCCACTGATCGCTGTTCTCATCTGTACGGGCGCGCCCATTCGCGCCGGAGGTCCCGCTCATGTCCGATTTCAGCCTGCTCGATCCCTTCAAGACGCTCACGGTGCCGGTCGGCTCCTGGGTGGAAGGCGCGCTGCGCTTTCTGGTGCACAACTTCCGTGAGGTGTTCCGTTCCATCCGCTGGCCGGTGGACCAGGTACTGGAGGGTATCCAGGCGGCGCTGATGTCGGTCCCGCCCACCGTGTTCATCGTGCTGGCCGCGCTGCTCGGCTGGCAGATCGGCGGTCGCCGCATCGGCCTGCTGACCCTGGCCACGCTCACCGCCCTGGGCCTGATCGGCGTCTGGAACGATGCCATGGTCACCCTCGCCCTGGTGCTCACCTCCCTGGTGTTCTGCGCGGTGATCGGCATTCCGCTGGGCATCATCAGCGCCCGCAGCGATCGCCTGGAACTGTGCATCCGCCCGCTGCTGGACGCCATGCAGACGCTGCCGGCCTTCGTCTACCTGGTGCCGGTGGTGATGCTGTTCGGCATCGGCAACGTGCCGGGGGTCATCGTCACCATCATCTTCTCCCTGGCGCCGCTGGTCCGGCTGACCAACCTGGGCATCCGCCAGGTACCGGAAGACAAGATCGAGGCCGCCCGCGCCTTCGGCTGCACGCCCTGGCAGATGCTGGTCAAGGTCCAGCTGCCGCTGGCCGCCCCGACCATCATGGCCGGGGTCAACCAGACCCTGATGCTGGCGCTGTCGATGGTGGTGGTGGCCTCGATGATTTCCGTCGGCGGGCTCGGCCTCATGGTCCTCAGCGGCATCGGTCGCCTGGACATGGGCCTGGCCAGCGTCGGCGGTATCGGCCTGGTGCTGCTGGCGATCTTCCTCGATCGCTTCACCCAGGCCATGGGCGAGCGCAGCGCCCACCTGGCCACCGGTCAACGCTGGTATCACAGCGGCCCGATCGGCCTGGTGGTGCGACTGGTCGGCAAGAAAAAAGCGCTTCCCCAGCCGGTTACGCCTTGAACGTGCCTTTCACCCAAAAAATCTCCAGACAGCGACAGGTGCTCCATGACTCTATCCGCATGCAAGAAAGCACTTCTGACCGGCTTCGCCGCCTCCTTCCTGGGCCTGGCACTGAGTGGCGCCGTCCACGCCGCCAGCGCCGACCAACCGGGGGCCGGCGTGAAGGTCACGCCGATCTTCCCGACCATCGCCGAAGAACGCTTCCGCGGCGAGATCGCCATCGCCGGCCTCAAGGCGCTGGGCTACAACGTCCAGGCACCCAAGGAAACCGACTACCCCGCGCTGTTCCTGGCGCTGTCCTACGGTGACGCCGACTTCACCGTGCACATGTGGGAGCACCTGCACCAGGCCTTCTATGACAAGGCCGGTGGCGACGACACCATGGTCAAGGCCGGCTACGTGATGCCCGGCGTGATCCAGGGCTTCATGATCGACAAGAAGACCGCCGACCAGTATCACATCAAGGACCTGTCGGACTTCAAGAAGCCGGAAATCGCCAAGCTGTTCGACAGCAATGGCGATGGCAAGGCCGACCTCACCGGCTGCAACCCCGGCTGGGGCTGCGAGCTGATCGTCGAGCACCAGCTCAAGGCCTATGGCCTGAACGACACCGTCACCGACAACCGCGGCTCCTACTTCGCGCTGATGGCCGACACCATCCAGCGCTACAAGGACGGCAAGCCGATCTTCTACTACACCTGGGTGCCGCAGTGGATCTCCAACGTGCTGGTGGAAGGGCGTGACGTGGTCTGGCTGCCGGTGCCCTACACCTCCCTGCCCGACGGCAAGAACGACGTGAACACCACCTTCGAGGGCAAGAACCTCGGCGCCCCCATCGACAACGTGGTGGCGGTGGTCAACAAGGACTTCGCCAAGAAGAATCCTGCCGCGGTCAAGTTCCTCTCGGAGCTGAAGATCGCCACCGCCGACGAGAGCGCCCAGAACCTCAAGATGCAGAACGGCGAGAAGTCGCTGGACGACATCAGGCGCCAGGCCGCCGAGTGGATCAAGGCGCACCAGAGCGAGTGGGATGGCTGGCTGGCGGATGCCCGCGCCACCGGCCAGAAGTGACCGCGCGGTAGTCGAGCACGGCGCTCCGCCACGATCTGGCGAGCCGCTAGGCACCTCGGCGCCCTGCCCGCGGCGCCGAACCACCCGAACCCCAGCGATATCCCGCTTCCCCTGGGAGGCGGGCAAGCCCTGTGCGCCTCGCGTCCAGGCCAGACTCTTCAGCAGAGACGGTTGCGCACCATGAAAGTCCAAGCCCTGCCCGCCGACGACAACAGCTGTGGCTGGTACCACACCAGCGCCCCGCGCGCACCGCGCCCCAGTCATCGCGGACACAGCGATGCCCCTTGGGTGGTGGTCGGTGCCGGCTTCACCGGGCTCGCCGCCGCGCGGCAGCTGGCGCTGAATTTCCCGGACGACGAGGTGATCCTGGTGGAGGCCCAGGAAGTCGGCCTGGGGCCGGCCGGGCGCAACGCCGGCTTCGCCATCGACCTGCCCCACGACATCGGTGCCGAGGACTACATCGGCGACATCCGCATTGCCCGCACTGTGCTGAAACTGAATTTGAGCGGCCAGGCCTATCTGCGCGAGCAGGTCGAGCGCTTCGCCATCGACTGCCAGCTCAAGGCCTGCGGCAAGTACCAGGCCGCCGTGGAAGACCGCGGCCTGGCGGTGCTGGACGCCTACCGCCGTGGCCTGGACAAGCTCGACCAGCCCTACCGGATGATCGAGCGGGACGTCCTGCCCGAGCACCTGGGCACCACCTTCTACCAGCGCGCGCTCTATACCCCCGGCGCGGTGCTGATCCAACCCAGCGCCCTGGTCAAGGGCCTGGCCGACAGCCTGCCGGCCAACGTCACTCTCCATGAGCGCACCCCGATCCAGGCCGTGGACTACGGTCCGCGCCCCGAGCTGCGCCACGCCGCCGGACGCATCACCGCCGGCAAACTGGTGCTCGCCAACAACTCCTTCGGCCAGCATTTCGGCTTCCTGCAGGGGCGCATGCTGCCGATCTTCACCTACGGCAGCCTGACCCGGCCGCTGACCGCCGAGGAACAGGCACGCCTGGGCGGCAAGCCCTTCTGGGGCGCCATTCCCGCCGACCCCTTCGGCACCACGGTGCGGCGCACCCCCGACCAGCGCCTGCTGATCCGCAACAGCTTCAGCTTCAACCCCGACGGGCGCAGCAATCCCAAGCACCTGCAGCGGGTGCTGCAGCGCCACCGGGCCTCCTTCGCCCGGCGCTTCCCCATGCTGCCGCAGGTCGACTTCGAGTACACCTGGGGCGGCGCCCTGGCCATGACCCGCAACCACAACGGCTTCTTCGGCCAATTGGCCCCCAATGTCTACGGCGCCCTGGGCTGCAACGGCCTGGGCGTCACCCGCGGCACCGCTACCGGCAAGCTGCTGGCCGACTGGCTGGCCGGCCAGCGCGACGAACTCATCGACTTCCTGCTGGCCGCGCCCGGCCCCAATGCCAACCCACCGCAGCCGTTCCTCTCGGCCGGCGTCAATTTCAACCTCCTGTGGGGGCAGTACCGCGCCGGCTGCGAAAGCTGACGGCCCACTCCCCACCGACCCTCGTGCAACCCTTGGAGACTCCACCATGAACTTCGACGGCATCTACACCCCGGCCATCACCCCGCTCAAGGCGGACGGCGCCATCGACCAGGCCGGCTTCGCCCAGGTCCTGGAACACCTGATCGAATCCAGGGTGCACGGCATCGTGGTCGGCGGCTCCACCGGCGAGTACTACGCCCACAGCGGCGAAGAGCGCCTGGCGCTGATCGCCCAGGCCTGCGACGTGGTGGGCAAGCGCCTGCCACTGGTGATCGGCACCGGCGCCATCCGCACCGAGGACTCGGTGGCGTTCGCCCAGGCCGCTCGCCAGCAGGGCGCCGACGCCATCCTGGTCGGCACCCCGCCCTACGCCCTGCCCACCCAGCAGGAGATCGCCGAGCACGTGCTGACGGTGGATCGCGCCGCCGACCTGCCGATCATGCTCTACAACTATCCAGGGCGGATGAACGTGGCCATGGGCGAGGAGTTCTATGACGCCATCGCCGGCTGCCGCAACGTCCAGTCGATCAAGGAAAGCAGCGGCGACATGGCCGCCCTGCACCGCCACGCGGTCAGGCGCCCGGACCTGCAACTCTCCTGCGGCTGGGACGACCAGGCCCTGGAATTCTTCGCCTGGGGCGCGCGCAGCTGGGTCTGCGCCGGCTCCAACTTCGTGCCGCGCGAGCACGTGGCGCTCTACGAAGCCTGCGTGCTGGAGCGCGACTTCGCCAAGGGCCGCCGGATCATGGCCGCCATGCTGTCGCTGATGGATTACCTCGAAGGTGGCAAGTTCGTGCAATCGATCAAGTACGGCTGCGAACTGGCAGGCCTGCCCAACGGTGGCGTGCGCGCGCCGCTCAAGGGCCTGACCGAGGCCGAGCGGGCCGAACTGGCGCAGGTGATCACCGCGCTGAAGAGCAACGTCAACCTCATCGTCCAAGGAGCCTGATCATGACCGATCTGCTGAGCAAAGCCGCCTACGCCGACCTCGCCGCCGCCGTTGAGCTACGTACCCAGGCCTTCATCGACGGCGCCTTCGTCCCGGCCAAGGATGGCACCACCTTCGTCACCACCAACCCGGCCACCGGTGCCGAGCTGGCGCGGGTGGCCGCCTGTGGCGCCGCCGACGTGGACGCCGCCGTGGCCGCCGCCAAGACGGCCTTCAAGGATGGCCGCTGGAGCGGTCTGCACCCCTCGGCGCGCAAGGCCGTGCTGCAGAAATTCGCCGCCCTGCTGGAAGAACACGCCCATGAACTGGCGGTGGTCGAAAGCCTCGACAGCGGCAAGCCGGTGCGCGAGTGCCAGACCATCGACGTGCCCGAGACCATCAACACCCTGCGCTGGCACGCCGAGCTGATCGACAAGATCTACGATGCCACCGCCCCCACCGGGGCCGGCGCCCTGGCCATGGTGGTGCGCGAGCCCATCGGCGTGGTCGGCCTGGTGCTGCCCTGGAACTTCCCGCTGCTGATGCTGGCCTGGAAGATCGGCCCCTCGCTGGCCGCCGGCTGCTCCATCGTGGTCAAGCCGGCCCAGGAAACCACCCTCACCGCCCTGCGCGTAGCCGAGCTGGCCCACCAGGCCGGGGTGCCGGCGGGCGTCTTCAACGTGGTGCCCGGCGGTGGCAAGGAGGCTGGCGAGCCCCTGGGCCGCCATCCGGACGTCGCCGCGGTCAGCTTCACCGGCTCCGCCGCCACCGGCCGGCTGTTCCTCAAGTACGCCGCCGAATCCAACCTCAAGCGCATCGTGCTGGAACTGGGCGGCAAGAACCCCGCGGTGGTGATGAACGACGTCGAGGACCTCGATGTGGTCGCCCAGCACGTGGTCAACGGCGCCTTCTGGAACATGGGCGAGAACTGCTCGGCCACCTCGCGCCTGATCGTCCATCGCGAGGTCAAGGATGCCCTGCTGGAGCGGGTGCTGATCCACCTGCGGGACTGGCAGCTGGGCGATCCGCTGGACCCGGACAACCGCCTGGGCTCCATGGTCAGCAAGGCGCACTTCGACAAGGTCCGCGCCTACCTGGAACATGCCCGCGCGCAGCAACTCAAGCTGGTGACCGGCGGCGCGACCCGCGACGGCGTCTACGTGGAGCCGACTATTGTCGACGGCGTGGCCTGCGACAGCAAGCTGTTCCGCGAGGAGATCTTCGGCCCGGTGCTGAGCGTGACCTCCTTCGACACCCTCGACGAAGCCCTGGAACTGGCCAACGACACCGCCTACGGCCTGGCCGCCTCGGCCTACACCGGCAACCTGCGCAACGCCATCAAGCTCGCTCGCGGCATTCGTGCCGGCATCGTCACCGTCAACTGCTTCGGCGAAGGCGACGCCTCCACCCCGTTCGGCGGCTACCAGGAGTCCGGCTTCGGTGGTCGCGACAAGTCGCTCTGGGCCCACGACCAGTACACCGAGATCAAGACCATCTGGATCGACGCGTCCTGAGCAAGGTCTCCGGTCCGCCGTCGCAGGACGGCGGACCTCCTGCTACCGCACCGCAGCCGTGCGGCTGACGATCGCCGGCTCAGACCGCACGACCAACACACGCCGATCGTCGCGGATCGGCGCAGCCGCCCCGTCCGCTCCCCTCGCCCGAACGCGCACCGACGACCGTCATCCCACCTGGTGCCCGCGGCCTGCTAAGCTTCGCCGCTTTTTTGCCGCCTGCCCATGCGGGTAGCCGGCCGCGCTCAGCGTACCGCCCCACCGCGAATGGCCGCCAGAGCCATCGCCGCACCCCGTTCAACTGCCAGCTGGAATCCCCATGTCCACCGCCTCCCCGAGTCTGCAGCGCCGGCTCAAGCCCCGTCACCTCAACATGATCGCCATCGGCGGCTCCATCGGCACCGGGCTGTTCGTCGCCTCCGGCGCCACCGTGGCCACTGCCGGTCCGGGCGGCGCCCTGGCGGCCTATGCGCTGATCGGCCTGATGGTCTATTTCCTCATGACCAGCCTCGGCGAGATGGCCGCCTACCAACCGGTGTCGGGCTCCTTCTCCATCTACGGCAGTCGCTTCGTCGAGGACGGCTTCGGCTTCGCCCTCGGCTGGAACTACTGGTACAACTGGGCGGTGACCATCGCCGCCGAACTGGTGGCAGCGCAACTGGTGATGGGCTTCTGGTTTCCCGAGGTGCCCGGACTGATCTGGAGCGCGCTGTTCCTCGGCCTGATGTTCCTGCTCAATGCGGTGTCGGTGCGCGGCTTCGGCGAGAGCGAATTCTGGTTCGCGCTGATCAAGGTGGCCACCGTGGTGGTCTTCATCGGCCTGGGCCTGGCCGCCATCCTCGGCATCTTCAGCGGCATAGAGCCGCCGGGTCTTGCCGTGTTCACCCAGGGCGAGGCGCCCTTCGTCGGCGGCCTGCAGGCCATGGTCGGGGTGGCCATGATCGCCGGCTTTTCCTTCCAGGGCACCGAGCTGATCGGCATCGCCGCCGGCGAATCGGAGAATCCGCGCAAGAACGTGCCCATCGCCATCCGCCAGGTGTTCTGGCGCATCCTGATGTTCTATGTGCTGGCGATCTTCGTCATCGGCATGCTGATCCCCTATACCGATCCGCGCCTGCTGCAGAACGATGCCACCGACGTCTCCGTCTCGCCGTTCACCCTGCTGTTCGAGCGCGCCGGCCTGGCCTTCGCCGCCAGCCTGATGAACGCGGTGATCCTCTCGGCGGTGCTCTCCGCCGGCACCTCGGGCATGTACGCCTCGACGCGGATGCTGCACAGCCTGGCCGAACAGGGCAAGGCGCCGCGGCTGTTCGCCGGGGTGGCGCGCAATGGCGTGCCGCGCAACGCCCTGCTCGCCACCACCGCGGTGGGCGCCCTGTGCTTCTTCACCTCCCTGGTGGGCGACAAGGCGCTCTACGGCTGGCTGCTCAATACCTCGGGCATGTGCGGCTTCATCGCCTGGCTGGGCATCGCCGTGTCCCACTATCGCTTCCGTAAGGGCTACCTGGCCCAGGGCCGGCGCCTGGAAGACCTGCCCTATCGCGCCAAGCTGTTTCCCTTCGGGCCGCTGCTGGCCTTCGCCCTCTGCCTGGTGATCACCCTGGGGCAGAACTACGCCGCGCTGTTCGGTCCGAATGGCGTCGACTGGCTGGGCCTGGCCGCCACCTACATCAGCCTGCCGCTGTTCCTCGCCGTCTGGCTGGGTTATAGATTCAAGCACCGCAGCCGGCTGGTGCCGCTCAAGGACATGGACGTTAGCCCAGGCGCCGACTGATTGGCGCCACGCGGCAGCGGCCGGACCGGGGCGTCCGGTGGCTGCCGTGCTAGCATCCCGGCTCTTCCCGCCGACTCCTCCGCGCTGCCATGGGTAACACCCTCGCCTCTCGCCTGATCCCCGACATCCTCACCTACATCGCCTCGCACCAGTTGGCGGTGGGTACGCGACTGCCCGAGCGGGCCCTGGCCGAGCGGCTGCGGGTGTCCCGCTCGCCGGTGCGCAGCGCCCTGCAGCAGATGGCCGACCAGGCCCTGCTCGACCGCCATCCCGAAGGCGGTTTCGCCGTCGCCGCCGCGGCCCTGGCCACCACGCCGCCGGCGCGGGAAGAGGTGTCCGCCAGCGAGCGGCTGTACCTGGCCATCGCCCAGGATCGTATCGACGGCGAGTTGCCGTTGCGGATCAGCGAGAACGAACTGCTACGCCGCTACCCGATCACCCGGGGCCAGTTGGCCGACATCCTCAGGCGCATCGTCCAGGAAGGCTGGGCCGAACGCCTGCCGGGCTATGGCTGGAGTTTCGTCGAGGGTCTCACCTCCCCCGACGCCTATGTGCAGAGCTACAGCTTCCGCCTGTTGATCGAGCCGGCCGGCATTCGCGAACCGGGCTTCGCCCTGGATGCCGATGCCCTGCGTCGTTGTCGCGACGAGCAGGCGCTGCTGGTCGAAGGTCGCGTGTTCGAGGCCTCTCCCGCGGAAATCTTCGACGCCAACACCCGCCTGCACGAGACCATCGCCCGCTGCTCGGGCAATGCCTTCATCCTCGATGCCCTGCGCCGCCTCAATCGCCTGCGCCGGCTGATCGAATACCGCAAGTCGGTGGATCGCCGGCAGGCCCAGCGCCGCTGCCAGGAGCACCTGCAGCTGATCGACCTGCTGCTGGAAGATCGCCGCGAGGAAGCGGCCGCCTTCCTGACACTGCACCTGAACAACGCGGTCCAGGAAAAGCGCGACATCGCCGAGCCCTGAACCTGCGGCGCCAGGGGCCTGCCCACCAACCCGCGGGCGCGTTAGACTGGCGGACTTTCCCAGAGCCTGTTCAACGTCTGCTGCGCGTCGGCCAAACGGCGTTGAAAATGGCCTGGGTCGCCAGCCCGGTCGGAATGCTCATTTACTACCTGTAAACTCGAGCGCGAGTCCGATCCGCTTCCTCAGCCATTTTCGCCTTGTTTGTCTCTAGCTCGCTAGACGTTGAACAGGCTCTCAGCTACCCGAGTCCGCCATGCCGATCCGTCACGCCATCGTTCATCTGATCGACAAGAAGCCCGACGGCCAGCCCGCGACCCTGCACGCGCGTGACGCCACCCTGACCGACTCCCAGGCCATCGAGAACCTGCTGGCCGATCTCAACGACAGCTACAACGCCAAGCCCAACAAGGCCTGGGGTCTGTTCCACGAGGAATCCGGTGCCTATCCCTTCAGTGGCTGGCTCAGCGTCTACCTGGAAGGGGAGCAGGATTTCGTCGCCTTCAGCCGCCAGGCGGTGGAGCACCTCAAGGGCCTGATGGAGAGCAGCAACCTCTCCACCGGCGGCCATGTGCTGTTCGCCCAGTACCAGCAGGGCATGACCGACTACCTGACCATCGCCCTGCTGCACCACAGCGAAGGGGTGACCGTCACCGAGACCCTGGACGTCGCCCCGGCCAAGCACCTGGATCTGGGCCAGCTGCACCTGGCGGCGCGCATCAATCTCTCGGAATGGCGCAACAACAAGCAGTCGCGCCAGTACATCTCCTTCATCCGCGGCAAGGGCGGCAAGAAGGTCTCGGACTACTTCCGCGACTTCATCGGTTGCCAGGAAGGGGTCGACGCCAAGGGCGAGACCCGCACCCTGCTCAAGGCCTTCAGCGACTACGTGGAAAGCGAGGACCTGCCCGAGGAAGCCGCCAAGGAAAAGACCGACACCCTGGTGGACTACGCCAGCAGCCAGGCCAAGCGTGGCGAGCCCATGGCCCTGGATGCCCTCTCCGAGCTGATGGACGACGAGGCACCGCGCGCCTTCTACGACTACATCCGCAACAAGGACTATGGCCTGGCGCCGGAGATCCCGGCGGACAAGCGCACCCTCAACCAATTCCGCCGCTTCACCGGCCGCGCCGAGGGGCTGTCGATCAGCTTCGAGGCGCATCTGCTGGGCTCGCGCATCGAATACGATGAGAGCCAGGACCTGCTGATCATCCGCGAGGTGCCGACCCAGCTCAAGGACCAGCTCAAGCGGCGCAAGGACTGACCGGCGGAGCGCCCGACACCCGGGGTTGCAAACGAAGTCACCGATCGGGCGCCCCCGGCTGGACAGCGGCCGCGCAAAGGGGGCACAAGATGTCCCTTCTTCTCTTCATCTGCCGAAAAAGTCGAAACCATGAGCCAGTACCCCTTCGAACGCCGCATCGTCATCACCCTGCAATCGAACAACGAACTGACGCTGGACGCCGCCCTCGACCAGGCGGTGAGTCGGATCAAGCAGGGCGAGACCCACGGCGGCGACGAAGGCCTGGCCACCGCCTACAGCTTCCATGTGGATACCGTCGCCGAAGGCCCGGCGGGCCCGGTGGACCTGGGCGAATACCTGGGCCGCCCGGCGACCAAGGCCGAGCAGGCGGTGGTGGACAGTGGCGTCATCCCGCGTTTCCGCCTCGGGCAGGAGGTGGCCGTGCAACTGGCCAACGGCGCGCTCAAGCCCAGCAGCATCCAGGAAGTGCGCCTCTTTCCCCAGGTGGAAGGCCCCTGCTGGCTGTATCTGGTGGAAGAGCGCGTCCATCGCGACTATCTGCCGGCGAAGAAACTGCGGGCGATCTGAGCAGCGCCGGATTCGGCCAGCTCACTGCAGTGAGCCTACCTCACAGACCGTAACCGGCCACCTGGCGATAGAGCGACAGCGCCGGCGTCGTCGCGGTGTCCGTCATCTGGCTGAGGATGCTGCCGTCCAGGGCGGTGGTCGTGGCGTTCGATTGCCCGTCCGCCGCGGCGAGCGTCGTCCACTGGGGTGTGCCATCGCTGCCCGTGGTGATCCCGAAGGCCGGCGCGGCGAGATCGGCGCTATCCTGGTTCGCGGCCGTCGCCACCCCGCTGGGGCTCAACTGATCGACCAGTTGCGTGGTCAGCTCGCCCGTCTGCCAGGTGGCCGCACCGGGATTCAGGGTACCGAGGATGCCGGCATCCTCGGTGGCGCTCGGCGCCCAGTTCCAGGCGGCCGAGTCCTGGCCGGTCTCCGCCAGGCCACCATAGGCCAGGTTGGCACCATCCGTGCCGCGCTGCGCCCCTTCGAAGTAGGCCAGCTGACGCTCCGCTGGGGTGAAGGTCCCGGAATCGTCGCCGGCGATACGGCTCAGGCTGTCGCTGTCCAGGTTGGCGAAGGGGTCCTGGGTGGAGGCGTCGGTATAGCGACTGTCGGCGCCGTAGAAGCTCACCAGCAGGTGATTGGCCGCCTGCTTCGCCAGCTGGATGCGGTCGGCGCTGGCATCCTGGGGCAATTCGCCAAGCACGGCGGCGGCGGTACCCTGGGTCCGGATCTGCTGCTGGAGGATCTGCATGAAGCCGTCCAGATCGGCGGCATTGCCCGACTGCCCCGGCAGCAGCCCGGCGATCACCTGGGCGGCGGGCGACAGGTCCACCGCCACGTCGGCGCCACCGGCGGCCTCGGCGGCGCTGGAGGCGTCGGTGGAAACGGCCGTCGACTCGGCCGTGCCACGCGGATTCGGCTGTGGCGACGGGGTCGATGGCGAATAGGCCTGGGTCGCTGTCACGTTCATCTTCACGCCCTCCGGTCGCACCGATGACTCGTCTCAGCCTCCTTTATACCAGGGCAGTCTTAGGCTTTGCTTAGGGGCCACGGCCAGGAGTCGCCGACCTGGTACGAAAGCGGGAGTCATGACGAGGCTTCAGCCGCGTCGATCCCAGACCTCGCAGGCATAGGCCGGGCGCCCGTCCTCGGCGGGATGCTCCTGGCGCGAGGCCAGTTGCCAGTCGCCTTCGTTCCAGGCGGGAAAGAACACATCCCCCGCGGGCGCCAGGGCGACGCGGGTGAGATAGAGACGCTGCGCCACCGGCAGCGCCTCGGCGAACAGCTGGGCCCCGCCGATGAGCATGATCTCGCTGGCGCCACGCTCCCGGGCCCAGGCCTCGGCGCGCTCCACGGCAGCAGCCAGCGAGGCACGGACCTCGGCACCTTCGGCTACCAGATCAGTCTGACGGGAGACCACCAGATTCAGGCGACCCGGCAACGGGCGACCAAGGGAATCCCAGGTCTTGCGGCCCATGACCAGCGGCTTGCCGAGGGTCACCGCCTTGAAGTATTGGAGCTCCGCCGGCAGATGCCAGGGGAGGCGATTTTCGATGCCGATGACGCCGTTGTCGGCCACGGCGACGATCAGGCTCAGGGGAAGAGAGGTTTTCATGGTGACAGAGCATAACAGAGCCGTTAACAGCGGGCGTGCCAGGGACTATCCTCGCCGTTTTCGCTGCACGGGCGCCGACGCGTGACCGCAACCCCAACTCCTGCCTTCGACGATCTCTGGCTGACCGAGGCCCTGCGCCTGACCGAAGAGGACAGCGGTCCGCTGGAGGATGCCGAAGCCAATCGCCAGGCCCGCGCGGCCGGCGGTGGCTTCGAGGCACGCCTGGTGGCCCGGGCCCGTCTGCTCGGCCAGCGGGACGGCCTGCTGGCGGCCCAGCGCCGCTGGCGCCAGGGCGCACGGCTGGCCGCCTGGCTGCTGGGGATCGTGGCGCTGTTCTGCGGTGCCGGGCTCGCCGCCGGCGCCCTGGGCGATGGCAGCCGCCCGGTCAACGTCTTCTGGGCGCTGGGCAGCCTGCTCGGGCTCAATCTGCTCAGCCTGCTGGTCTGGGCCTTCGGCCTGTTGGGTGGCGGGCGCCAGCTGGCCTCGCCCCTGGCCCGTCTCTGGCTGTGGCTGTCCGGCCGCCTCGCCCGGGATGCCCGGGCGCTGCACCTGGGGCCGGCACTGGTCGGCCTGCTCGGTCGCGCCCGGCTACTGCCCTGGGCCCTGGGCGGCCTGGTCCACGGCCTCTGGCTGCTGATCCTCGGCAGTGCCCTGGCAACCCTGCTGGCACTGCTGTCCGGGCGCAGCTATCTGTTCGTCTGGGAGACCACCCTGCTCGGCAGCGACACCTTCGTGCTGCTCACCCAAGGGCTCGGTGCCCTGCCCCAGTTGCTGGGCTTTCCGCTCCCCGATGCCGCCAGCATCGCCGCCAGTGGCGATGCCACCAGCCCCTTCGCCGCGGCGCGCCAGGCCTGGGCCGGCTGGCTGCTGGGCGTGGTGCTGGTCTATGGCCTGCTGCCGCGCTTGCTGCTCGCCCTGCTCTGCCTGTGGCGTTGGCGCCAGGGTCGCCAACGGCTGCGGCTGGATGTGAAGCGGCCCGGCTATCTGCAGCTGCGGGAGCGGCTGCTCCCCACCAGCGAACGGCTGGGCGTCAACGATGCCGCCCCCGCCCAGCTACCGCAGCAGGATGCCAGTGCCCGGGTGCGCAACGGCGACGAGGCCCTGCTGGTGGGCATCGAACTCACCGACCACACCTGGCCGCCGCCGCTTCCCGCCGGCGTGCGCGATGCCGGGGTGCTCGACGACGGCCAGGGGCGCCGTCACCTGCTCGAACAACTGACCCGCTATCCGGCACGGCGCCTGCTGATCGCCTGCGATCCCCGCCGTTCGCCGGATCGCGGCACCCTGGTGCTACTCGCGGAGCTGTCGCGCTGCGCCACCGCCACCCGGATCTGGCTGCTGCCCGCACCCCTGGGTGGCAAGGTCGATCCGATTCGCCTGGACGACTGGCGCCAGGCCCTGGATGCCCTGCGCCTGGCCCACAGCGAAAGCGACGACGAACTGCGCTGGTTGGAGGCGAATCCATGAGCGGTCCCCTGCGCCTGGCCCTGGTCGGCCACACCAACGTCGGCAAGACCTCCCTGCTGCGCACCCTGACCCGTGACGTCGACTTCGGCGAGGTCTCCCACCGCCCGAGCACCACCAGGCACGTCGAGGGGGCGCGACTGTCGGTGGACGGCGAGGCCCTGCTGGAACTCTACGACACGCCAGGCCTGGAAGACGCCATCGCCCTGCGCGACTACCTGGAGCAGTTGGAAAGGCCCGGCGAACGCCTGGACGCCGCCACCCTGCTCGATCGCTTCCTCGACAGCGTGGAAGCCCGCCAGAGATTCGAGCAGGAGGCCAAGGTGATCCGCCAGTTGCGTGCCTCGGATGCCGGCCTCTATGTGATCGACGCCCGGGAGCCGGTGCTGGCCAAGTACCGCGACGAGCTGGCGGTGCTGGCCGGCTGCGGTCGGCCCCTGGTGCCGGTGCTCAACTTCGTCGCCGCCGACGGCCACCGGGCCGACGACTGGCGTGCCACCCTGGCCCGGCTCGGCCTGCACGCCCTGGTGCGCTTCGACAGCGTGGCGCCACCGGCGGACGGCGAGGCACGTCTTTACGAAAGCCTGGCGACCCTGCTGGAAAGCGGCCGCCCGGCCCTGCAGCGACTCATCACCGACCATGCCGAGCAGGCCCGGCGCCGCCACCAGGAAGGCGTGCGCCTGATCGCCGAGTTGCTGGTGGATGCCGCCGCCGCGCGGCGCAGCGTGGCCCCTGGCGATACCGAGGTGGCCGCGGCAACGACCGAGTTGCGCGACGGCCTGCGCACCCGCGAACAGCGCTGCGTGGAAGACCTGCTGCGGCTGTTCGGCTTTCGCCCGGGCGATGCCCACGCCAGCGACCTGCCGCTGCTGGATGGACGTTGGGGCGATGACCTGTTCAATCCGGAAACGCTGCGCCTGCTGGGCATTCGCCTGGGCGGCGGCGTGGCTGCCGGAGCCGCGGCGGGAGTGGGCCTGGACCTGCTCGCTGGCGGCCTGACCCTGGGCGCCGCCACGGTGCTGGGCGCCCTGGCCGGTGGTCTGGCCCAGACCGGCGGCCACTACGGCAAGCGGCTGTTCGGCAAGCTGCGCGGCGGTCGGGAGCTCTCCATCGACGATGCCGTGCTGCGCCTGCTGGCCGTGCGCCAGCGCCAGTTGCTGGCGGCGCTGGAAGCCCGCGGCCATGCCGCCCAGGGCGCCATCGAAGTGGCCGCCCCCGATGAGCAGCGCTGGCACGAGGGCAAGCTACCGCCCGCGGTGCAGGTAGCCCGCGCCCATCCCGAATGGTCGGCGCTCAATCCACGGCCGCGCTTGCAGGCCGAGGATCGCCAGAGCCGGATCGACGAGATCGCCGCTGCCCTGGACGCCGACGCCTAGCGGCCTTCCACCTCGGCAAGGAAATCGGCCACAACGGCCATGCAGGCCTCGCGCTCTTCCACGTGGGGCATATGGCTGGAGGCTTCGAAGATGCGCCACCGGGCGTTCGGGATGAGCCGCGCGAAGGGCTCCACGCAGGCCGGCGTGGCCTCGTCGAAACGCCCGGAGAGCAACAGCGTCGGCACCTGAATCCGTTCCAGCCGGTCGATCACGCTCCAGTCCTTGAGACTGCCGATCACATGGAACTCGGTGGGGCCGTTCATGGCGTGATAGACGGTGGGATCGTCATCAATAGCGGCGAAGGTCCGCGCCACCTCGGGCGGCATGGGCTGCACCCGACAGACGTGGCGCGCATAGAACACCTCGCTGGCGGCGCGGTACTCGGGCGAGTCGGTGGTGCCGGCGGCCTCGTGGCGATCCAGGGTGGCCTGCACCTCGGGCGGCAACTCGGCTCGCAGCCCTGTCGCAGCTTCGCGCCAGAGCGCCATGGACGCCGGCGAGTTGGCGATGATCAGACCGCGCAGCCCGGCTGGTCGACGCACCCCGTGTTCGGCCCCCAGCATCCCACCCCAGGACTGGCCGAGCAGCACGTATTCGGCGATGCCCAGGTGGCGCAGCAGGTTGTTCAGTTCGTCGAGAAACAACGCCACCGTCCAGAAACCCGGATCGATGCCCCGCAGGTGGGTGGAGCGGCCGTTGCCGAGCTGGTCGTAATGGACCACCGGCCAGCCGTGCTCGGCCAGGTCCTTGAAGCTGTCGACGTAGTCGTGGGTGCAACCGGGTCCGCCATGGGCCACCACCAGCGGCAGCCGGCCCTTGGTCAGATCACCGGTGACCCGATACCAGGTCTGGTGGCCCTGGAAACCGGCGTAGCCTTCTTGAACCTGCATGGAAACCTTCCTCGTCACGATGGGAACGGGGTCAGGCTAGCGGGCGGGGGCTGAGGGGATAACTGGGAAAAGTTGTAGGTTTGGGGGTTGGGCTGCGTTGCAGTTTTAATCAGCGGCCAGGCTGACTCGCGGTATCTCCCCCTCACGCCGGACAGCCCCCTCTCCCGCTTGCGGGGGAGGGTTGGGGTGGGGGCTCCCTCGCCAAGCTGATTCACGGAGTGCTCGGACAGCTCCCGTTCCGCCCCCGCCGGGCGGGTCACTTTTTTCAGTTGCCAAAAAAGTAACCAAAAACGCTTGCCCTGGTCATCCGGCCCGGCGCTGCGCGCCGGGTTCCCTCGCTCCGCCGTCCTTCCGGCGGGCCGTCGTCGAAGGGCCGTCCTGGCCCTCGACGCCTTTCGCGGCATCCTTGCCGCTCACCCACCTACAGAACGGCTGCGCTCAGCCTACTGAACAGGGCGCTGGGTGCCGGCTGATAGTGTCTCTTTAAGGCGATTGTTCCTACTCTTGGCACGTTTCCAGACGGCTTTTGCTCGACAGGTACGGCCAACAGAAATCGCTAACCAGAAGCACCAACGCAGCCTGAGTGAGCCCCAACTTTCAGTTGGCACCCAGTGCCCCGTCTGGCCGGCCGAGCGGCAGGGTCGAGTAAGCGGGTGAGCGGCATGGATGCCGCGAAAGGGGCCGAGGGCCAAGGACGGCCCTTCGGCCCCGGCCCGCTGGAGCGGCGCTGACGTGAGGGCATCCTGCGCAGGGCGCAGGACCGGCCAGGTGGGGCAAGCATTTTTGGTTACTTTTTTTGCGACTGAAAAAGTAACCCGCCCGGCGAGGGCGGAACAAAAGCTCACCGAGCACACCGCAAATCAGCTTGGCGACCAAGCTAACCGCCCCCACCCCACCCCTCCCCCGCAAGCGGGAGAGGGAGCTGTCCAGCGTAAAGGGTAGCTTTCCAGCATAGGATTGCGTCCCGCGTAGGGTGGATGACGGCGCAGCCTCATCCACCAAAACACCCGAGAGAAGTCAGTGCGACTTGAGCCCCGCCGCCGTCAGCACCAGTCGCAGCACCCAGGCCACCACGCCCAGTGCCACCAGGCTGCAGGCCCAGATGCCGGCCATCCAGGCCAGCCGCTGCCAGAGCGGCTTGTTGTCGGCGGGATTGGGTTCGCGCGAGCGGCCGACCATCAGTGGTAGCCCTCCCCCGCGCGTACCTTGCCGCGGAACACGTAGTAGCCCCAGAAGGTGTACATCAGGGTGATGGGGATGATGAACAGGGTGCCGATGAGCAGGAACAGCTGGCTCTGCGGCGGCGACGAGGCCTCCCAGATGGAGACCGCTGGCGGGATGATGTTCGGCCAGAGGCTGATGCCCAGGCCACTGTAGCCGAGGAAGATCAGCGCCAGGGTCAGCAGGAAGGGCGCATGGTGCGAGTCCTCGCGCAGGATGGCGCGCAGCAGGGCCAGGGTCACCACACCCACCAGGATCGGCACCGGCAGGAACCAGACCAGGTTGGGCATGCTGAACCAGCGGTCGGAAATCGCCGCCTGGCTCAGCGGGGTCCAGATGCTAACCACCACGGTGAAGGCCAGCAGCAGGAACAGCAGCGGCTTGGTCAGGCGGCGCATGGTGGCCTGCAGCGGGCCCTCGGTCTTCATGATCAGCCAGGTGCTGCCCAGCAGGGCGTAGGCGGCGATCACACCCAGGCCGCAGAACAGCGAGAAGGGCGTCAGCCAGTCCAGCGGGCCACCGACGTACTGGCGATTCTCCACCGGGAAGCCTTCGATGAAGGCGCCCAGCGCCACGCCCTGGCAGAAGCTGGCCAGCAGCGAACCGAAGATGAAGGACTTGTCCCACAGGGCTTCCTTGCCTTCCTGGACCTTGAAGCGGAACTCGAAGGCCACGCCACGGAAGATCAGCCCGATCAGCATGAAGATCAGCGGCAGGTAGAGCGCCGGCAAAATCACCGAGTAGGCCAGCGGGAAGGCGCCGTAGAGCCCGGCCCCGCCCAGCACCAGCCAGGTTTCGTTGCCGTCCCAGATGGGCGCCACGGTGTTCATCATCACGTCGCGGTCTTCCTTGCCCTTGACGAAGGGAAAGAGGATGCCGATACCCAGGTCGAAGCCGTCCATGACCACGTACATCATGAGACCGAAGATGATGATGATCGCCCAGATCAGCGGGAGGTCGATGCCAGGGATGCCGTTCATGCGCGGTCTCCGCTCAACTGGTCATTGGGATTGTGTTCTTCCAGGCCATCGTCGGCGCCCGACAGCGGCCGCTTGGGATGGCGATCGGTACCCGGACCGCCGGAGGTGGGCAGGTCGCCTTCACCGGTGTGCGGGCCCTTGCCGATCATGCGCAGGGCGTAGAGGGTGCCGATGCCGAACACGGCGAAGTAGACCACCACGAAGGCCACCAGGGTGATGCTCAGCTGGGTGACGCTGTGGTTGGACACCCCGTCCTTGGTGCGCAGCAAGCCGTAGACGATCCACGGCTGGCGGCCTACCTCGGTGGTGAACCAGCCGGCCAGCAGGGCGATCAGGCCAATGGGCCCGGTGCAGACCATGAACCTCAGGAAGGCGCGGGTCTCGAACAGCTTGCCGCGCCAGCGCAGCCAGGCGCTCCACAGGCCGGCGGCGATCATCAGCAGGCCGAGGGCGACCATGATGCGGAACGACCAGAACACCACGTAGGCCGGCGGCCGGTCTTCCTTGGGGAAGTCCTTGAGCGCCGGGATCGGCTCGGTGAAGCTGTGCTTGAGGATCAGGCTACCCAGCACCGGGATCTCCAGCTTGAAGCGGGTTTCCTCGCGCTCCATGTCCGGCCAGCCGAACAGGATCAGCGGGGTCGCCTCGCCGGGCGGATTCTCCCAGTGGCCTTCCATCGCGGCGATCTTGGCCGGCTGGTGCTCCAGCGTATTGAGGCCGTGGGCATCACCGACCATGGCCTGGATCGGGGCCACCAGCAGGGCCATCCACAGCGCCATGGAGAACATCTTGCGCACCGCCGGGTTGTCGTTGCCGCGCAGCAGGTGCCAGGCGGCCGAGGCGCCGACCAGGAAGGCCACCGACAAATAGGCGGCGATGGTCATGTGTGCCCAGCGGAAGGGGAAGGACGGGTTGAAGATCACCGCCAGCCAGTCCACCGGCACGATGCGGCCGTCGACGATCTCGAAGCCGGTCGGGGTGTGCATCCAGCTGTTGGAGGCAAGAATCCAGAAGGTCGACATCAGGGTGCCGATCGCCACCATCACCGTCGAGAAGAAGTGCAGGCCACGGCCCACGCGATTCCAGCCGAACAGCATGACGCCGAGGAAGCCGGCTTCGATGAAGAAGGCGGTGAGCACCTCGTAGGTCAGTAGCGGCCCGGTCACGGCACCGGCGAAGTCGGAGAAGCCGCTCCAGTTGGTGCCGAACTCATAGGCCATCACCAGGCCGGACACCACGCCCATGCCGAAGAAGATGGCAAAGATCTTCAGCCAGAAGTGGTACAGGTCCTTGTAGACGTGGTCGTCGGTCTTCAGCCAGAGGCCTTCGAGCACGGCGAGAAAGCTCGCGGTACCGATGGACAACGCCGGGAAGATGATGTGGAAGGAGACGGTGAAGGCGAACTGGATCCGCGCGAGATCCAGGGCTTCGAGGCCGAGCATGATGATTCCTCTCAGGCAAGCCGGCCATCGAGGGTAGCCGGTCGAGTAAGACGCTGACCGAGGTTCGAACCCCTCGGCGACCGGACGGTTCTAGCGCAACGGGAAAAACCGCCGGCTAGCCCATCCAGTCGGCCGCAGGGCTGACGTGGATCAACGCCAGGCTTTAGAGTAGTCCTCCTGGATACATTTGCTTACGTGGTTCGATGTCGCACTGGGCAGGCTGTCGCACCCCCGCAGTTGTATGACGATCAGTCCCAGGTGGCTTAAGATGCCGCCTCCGCCCCGAGCCCCCGTCATGTCCGGCGATACACTGCTGCTGCGTCACCATCGTCCCTTCGTCGCTTTCTGGTTCGCCCGCATCTGCACTGCCGGCAGCTTCCAGATGCTCACCGTGGCCATCGGCTGGCACCTCTACTCCCTCACCGGCAACGTGCTCGACCTGGGGCTGGTCGGGTTGGTGGAATTCCTGCCACGGGTGCTGTTCATGCTGCACACCGGCCACGTCGCCGATCGCTACGACCGCCGCCGGGTCGCCGCCCTCTGCCAGACCGGCCAGGGGCTGATCGCCCTGGCATTGCTGGTGGGCAGCCTGAATCAGGCAGTGACCCGCGAGCTGATCTTTATCCTCGCCTTCTGCCTGGGCACTGCCCGCGCCTTCGAGCAGCCCACCACCCAGGCGCTGCTGCCCAACATCGTGCCGCCGGCGATCTTCCCGCGCGCCATCGCCGCGGCGGCCTCGGCCATGCAGGGGGCCACCATCATCGCCCCCGCGCTCGGTGGCCTGCTCTATGCCCTCGGCGCCGCCTGGGTCTATGGCCCGGCCCTGCTGTTCTACGGCGTGGCGGTATTACTGGTCTCCAGCCTGCCGGCGCGGCAGACGCCCAGCCAGAAGGAAAAGCCGACCCTGGACAACCTGCTGGCCGGCATCCGCTTCATCCGGAGCCGCCCGGATGTGCTCGGCGCCATCTCCCTGGATCTCTTCGCCGTACTCCTGGGTGGCGCCACCGCCCTGCTCCCGGTGTTCGCCGCCGACATCCTGCTCACCGGCCCCTGGGGCCTGGGCCTGCTGCGCTCGGCGCCGGCGGTGGGCGCCCTGGGCATGTCCTTCCTGCTCGCCTACGTCAGTCTCGATCGCCACGTGGGACGCATCATGTTCGGCGCGGTGGGCCTCTTCGGCGTGGCCACCATCGCCTTCGGCCTCTCGACCTCGCTGTGGTTCTCGCTGTTCACCCTGGTGGTGCTGGGCGCCGCCGACATGGTCAGCGTGGTGATCCGCAGCTCCTTCGTCCAGCTGGCGACCCCCGATGCCATGCGCGGCCGGGTCAGCGCGGTCAACGGCCTGTTCATCGGCGCCTCCAACCAGCTCGGCGAGTTCGAGTCCGGGGTCACCGCGCATTTCTTCGGCACGGTGCCGGCGGTGGTGCTGGGCGGCGTCGGCACCCTGGTGGTCACCGGGGTGTGGATGAAGCTGTTTCCGGGCCTGGCCAAGCGCGACCGGCTGCACGAACCACCCCAGCCCTGAACATCCGGCAACGCTCGCGGGCTGAACCTAGACCCGAGCGGAACGGTCAGCAGTCAGACACCTTTTCCGCGCAGGAGTCTGGACATGCAGCTTTCCCTCAACGGCCAGGTCGCCCTGGTCACCGGCGGCAGCTCCGGGATCGGCGCCGCCGTCGCCGAAGCCCTGGGCAAGGCCGGTGCCGCCGTCGCCATCAACTACCATTCCCACGCCGAGCCGGCCGAAGAACTGGCCCAGCGCATCCAGGCCGCCGGCGGCCGCGCCATTGCCGTAGGCGGCGACGTCGGCGACGAGGCCGCGGTCAAGGCCATGTTCGAGCGCACCCTGGAAGCCTTCGGCCGCCTGGACATCCTGGTCGCCAACTCCGGCCTGCAAAAGGACGCGGCGGTGGCCGACATGTCCCTCGAGGACTGGAACACGGTGATCAACACCAACCTCACCGGGCAGTTCCTCTGCGCCCAGGCGGCGATCCGGCAGTTCCGCCGGCAGGGCCGCGACGAAAGCATCTCCCGCGCCCTGGGCAAGATCATCCATATGAGCTCGGTGCACGAGGTCATCCCCTGGGCCGGCCACGTCAACTACGCCGCCTCCAAGGGCGGGGTCAACCTGCTGATGCGCAGCCTGGCCCAGGAAGTGGCCGCCGAGGGCATCCGCGTCAACAGCATCGCCCCGGGCGCCATCGCCACCGCCATCAACGAAGAGGTGACCGGTGACGAGGCCAAGGCCCGCGAGCTGCTCAGGCTGATCCCCTACAAGCGCGTCGGCAAGGTCGAGGACGTGGGCAACGTGGCGGTCTTCCTCGCCAGCGACCTGGCCGACTACATCGTCGGCACCACCCTCTTCGTCGACGGCGGCATGTGCCTCTATCCGGGATTCGAAGACAATGGCTGATTCCACCTCCGTGCACGCCCGCCGCAGTATCGGCGCCCACGGTGTCATCGGCGACCTGCGCACCTGCGCCCTGGTCGCCACCGACGGCACCATCGACCACTTCTGCTGGCCGAACCTGGACAGCCCTTCGGTGTTCGCCTCCCTGCTGGATTCGGAAAAAGCCGGCTACTTCAGCCTGGCGCCGGTCTGGGAAGACGCCCGCGAACAACAGCTCTACCTGCCGGATACCAACATCCTGCAGACCCGCTGGCTGTCGGCGGAGGGAGTCGCCGAGGTCACCGACCTGATGCCGGTGTGCAGCAGCGAGGACACCCAGCCGCGCATCGTCCGCCGCGTGCAGGTGGTGGCCGGGCGCTGCCGTTTCCGCCTGGTCTGCGCTCCGGCCCACGACTATGCCCGTGCCGAGACCCGCGCCCGCCTGGTGGACGGCGGCGCCCTGTTCGAAGCCGCTGGCCAGCCGACCCTGCGCCTGGTGTCGGACGTCACCCTGCGGGTCGACGGCAACGCGGCCCTGGCCGAGTTCGAACTGGAACAGGGTGAGCAATTGGATTTCGTCTTTGGCTGCGCTGAAGACGACAAGGTCGTCGCCGGCCAGAGCGATCTCTGCTTCGAGGACACCCTCGCCTACTGGACCTCTTGGGCCGCCAAGAGTCACTACCAGGGGCGCTGGCGCGAGATGGTCACCCGCTCGGCCCTGGCACTGAAGCTGCTGACCTCCTGCAAGCACGGTTCCATCGCCGCGGCCGCCACCTTCAGCCTGCCCGAAGCCCTGGGTGGCGAGCGCAACTGGGACTATCGCGCCTCCTGGATCCGCGACGCCTCCTTTACCGTCTACGCCTTCATGCGCCTGGGCTACACCCAGGAAGCCAAGGATTTCACCCACTGGGTCGGCCAGTGCGTGGAAAACAGTCACAACGCTCCGGAAAAGCTGCAGATCATGTATCGCCTGGACGGCGGCCTGGACCTGCCCGAGGAAACCCTCGACCACCTGGCGGGCTATGCCGACTCGAGTCCGGTACGCATCGGCAACGAGGCCTACAAACAGGTCCAGCTGGACATCTATGGCGAGCTGATGGACGCCATCTACCTGTCCAACAAGTATGGCGAAGCCATCTCCCACCACGGCTGGAAGGACGTGGTGCGGATGATCGACCACGTCTGCGAGAACTGGAACCAGCCCGATGCCGGTATCTGGGAGATGCGCGGCGATCCCGAGCACTTCCTGCATTCACGGCTGATGTGCTGGGTGGCCATCGACCGCGCCATGCGGCTGTCGGTCAAGCGCTCGCTGCCGATGCCCTACGAACGCTGGTACGCCGCCCGTGCCGCCATCCAGGAAGACATCTGGGACAACTTCTGGAACGCCGAGCTGGGTCACTTCACCTCGACCCGCCACGGCAAGAGCCTGGACGCCGCCCTGCTGCTGATGCCGCTGGTGCGCTTCGTCAGCGCCACCGACCCCATGTGGCTGTCCACCCTCGACGCCATCAAGACCAACCTAGCCTATGACGGCATGATCCGCCGCTACAACCCGGTCGACACCCCGGCCGACAACCTCAAGGGTGAGGAAGGCGCCTTCGTCGCCTGCTCCTTCTGGTACGTCGAATGCCTGGCCCGCGCCGGCCGGGTCGACGAAGCCCATCTGGAATTCGAGAAACTGCTGGGCTACGCCAACCCGCTGGGCCTCTACGCCGAGGAACTGGACAAGCGCGGCTATCCCCTGGGCAACATCCCCCAGGCGCTGTCGCACCTGGCGCTGATCAGCACGGCCTTCTTCCTGGATCGCAAGCTGAGCGGCAAGGACCCGCAGTGGCAGCCGTAGATAAGCTTGGCTGATCCCTCTATGTATCGCCGGCTCGGCTTGAACCCAATCGCGGCCATGGCGGTCCGCCGATGCGGCCGCTCCTACAGGAAGAGGTACGCCGGTTTGACGTGATCTTTGCCGTGGCTGATGAAACTGAACGCCTGCTCGGATAGCCCCCTCTCCCCTCGGGAGAGGGTTGGGGTGAGGGCCTCCTCGCCACCAAGTCTCCAGTGGAAAAGGCTGCGTCGTTTTCCACGCTACGTGAGGTATCCCAACAGCGATAAGACAGTTGCTCCTACAGACTGCGATGTAACCCGTAGGAGCGGCCCATGGCCGCGATAGCCCAGTCACTTAGAGGTTCAGGCAAGACTCCCTCAAGGTCAGACAGCAACCGCCATCACTCAATCATTCGTAGAGCGAGTGATGGCGCAGCTAATCCGCAGATGGCAAGACAACGCCTGATCACTCGACGCCCAGCCATTCCGCCCGTCCTTACGCCACCCGGCTCTGCCCCAGCACCTCGTTGACGCAACGGGCCATGTCGTCGATGTGCCACGGCTTGGGCATGAAGCGGGCGCGGCCGGCACCACGGGGGATCGTCAGGCGATCGCCGGACGTGAGGATGACCGGGATGTGCGGCCAGCGCTGGGAGACCACCTGGGCGAGTGCCTCGCCGTCAATCTGCCCAGGCATGCGTACGTCGGTGAAGAGCACGTCGACCCGCGCATTGATCTGTTCCAGGTAGCTCAGCGCCGCATCGGCGGTGGGCAGGGCCACCACCTGCAGGTCGACCAGGCTCTCCAAGGCTTCCGTGGCCAATTCCCGCAGCAACGGCTCGTCCTCTACCAAGAGCAGTAGCGGACGATAGGAGCCGAGTGGAGCGGATGCCTGGGTCATACCCAACAGACTTTGCCGGGCAGGCTCGGTTCTGGCCGTTCAGGCCTCTCATGTCCCAAAGTCGACAACCGGCAGTGACGCCCCTCTAAACGGCAACTTTCAGCGCCTCCTTGACTCGAAGCGTTCACCCATGGGGGCGCCTGTGGTATTCTTTTTTAATCGAACGATCAATAAAAAAAGAATCCCTCCCCTTTCGGCAGCTCGCAAGGAGTCCCCATGAGTGCGACGCCCTCATCCGGCACCGTACGGCTGAATCCCCCCGCGTTCTACTGCGCGGCCGCGGTGATCCTGCTGTTTTCCCTGATCGTCATCATTCGCCCCGAGCAGGCCGGTGCCTGGTTGCTCCAGGCCCAGACCTGGGCCGCCAACACCGTCGGCTGGTACTACCTGCTGGCGATGACGCTCTATCTGGTGTTCGTGGTGGTCACCGCCCTGTCCGGCTACGGCAAGATCAAGCTCGGTGCCGACCACGACCAACCCGAGTTCAGCTACCTCTCCTGGGCCGGCATGCTGTTTGCCGCCGGCATCAGCATCACCCTGTTCTTCTTCTGCGTCTCCGAGCCGCTGACCCACTTCACCCAGCCACCGGCCGGCGAAGGCGGTACCCCCGCCGCGGCGCGTCAGGCCATGCAGATCCTCTTCCTGCACTGGGGCCTGCACGGCTGGGGCGTCTTCGCCCTGGTGGCCATGGCCCTGGCCTATTTCGCCTATCGCCACAACCTGCCGCTGGCGCTGCGCTCGGCGCTCTATCCGCTGATCGGCAAGCGCATCAACGGGCCCATCGGCCATGCCGTGGACGCCTTCGGCATCATCGCCACCATCTTCGGCCTCGGCGCCGACCTGGGCTTCGGCGTGCTGCACCTCAACGCCGGCCTCGACTACCTGTTCGGCATCAGCCACAGCCACTGGGTGCAACTCATCCTCATCGTGCTGATGATGGGCGCAGCCATCGCCGTGGCCGTCTCCGGCGTGGACAAGGGCGTGCGCATCATGTCCGACATCAACATGGTGCTGGCCGTCGCCCTGCTGCTGTTCGTGCTGTTCGCGGGGCCCACCCAGCACCTGCTCAACACCCTGATCCAGAACATCGGCGACTATCTCGCCGCCCTGCCCGGCAAGAGCTTCGACCTCTACGCCTACGACGAGCCCTCCGACTGGCTCGGCGGCTGGACGGTGTTCTACTGGGCCTGGTGGATCGCCTGGGCGCCCTTCGTCGGCCTGTTCATCGCGCGCATTTCCCGCGGCCGCACCATTCGCGAATTCGTCTTCGGCGTGCTGTTCATCCCGCTGGGCTTCACCCTGGCGTGGCTGTCGATCTTCGGCAACAGCGCCCTGGAACTGGTCCTCGGCCAGGGCCTGACCGGCCTGGCGCAGACCGCCCTCACCGATCCGGCCATGGCCTTCTACCGGGTGCTGGAGACCTATCCGGCCAGCCGCGTGGTGATCAGCGTCGCCGTGCTGGTGAGCTTCGTCTTCTTCGTCACCTCGGCCGATTCGGGCACCGTGGTGCTGTCCACCCTGTCCTCCACCGGCGGCGAGGCCGACGAGGACGGTCCCAAGTGGTTGCGGGTCTTCTGGGGCGCGGCGGTGGCGGTGGTGACCGGTGGCCTGCTGTTCGCCGGCAGCATGGACGCCCTGAAGTCGGCGGTGGTGCTGACCTCGCTGCCCTTCTCGGTGGTGGTCCTGCTGATGATGTGGGGCCTGCACAAGGCCTTGCACCTGGAATCCCAGCGCCAGCGCGCGCGGCTGCACTCCCTGGCGCCGGTGGCGACCAACGGCAAGGCGCGCCATGGCGGCTGGCGCCAACGGCTGTCCCAGGCGGTGTACTTCCCCTCGCGGGACGAGGTCTATCGCTTCATGGACAGCACGGTGCGCCCGGCCATGGAGGAAATGGTCGAGGTCTCGCGGGAGAAAGGCCTGGTGGTGGATACCCAATTCGACGCCACCAACGCCAACCTGCAGCTCATCATCGGCCATGGCGAGGAGCATCCCTTCATCTACCAGGTAATCATGCAGGGTTACTTCACGCCTTCGTTCGCGCGTGCCGGCATCGGCGGGCTGCATCTGAAGAATCGTCGCTACTATCGGGCCGAGGTGCATCTCACCGAAGGCAGCCAGGACTACGATCTGGTGGGCTACAGCCGTGAGCAGATCCTCAACGACATGCTCGACCAGTACGAACGCCATCTGCAGTTCCTGCACCTGGTACGTTAGCCGATGGTTTTTTCATGGACCGAAAGGCCATTGAAAGCTGCAAAGCCCGTATAATCGCCCCAGGGCTGGCGCCATGCCGGCCCTGGGGTCGGTACGCCCAACCGGTCCCCCGCCGTATGGAGACCGCCTTGTCCGCCCCGCCTGCCGCCTCGCCCTGTCCGCCCCTGCTGCAATGGCTAGCCCTGCTGCTCTGCTCCGCCCTGGTCGGCGGTCTGCTCAGCTGGCTGCAGATGCCGGCGGCGCTATTTCTCGGCCCCATGCTCACGGCCATCGCCTTCGGCGTGGGCGGTGCCAGCATCCGGGTGCCGAGGCGCCTGTTCCAGTCCGGCCAGGGCGTCGTCGGTTGCCTGATCGCCCACGCCATGACCGCCGCGGTCCTGCTGACCGTAGCCGAACACTGGCCGGTGATGTTGCTGGCGACGGCCCTTACCGTACTGCTCAGCCTGCTCACCGGCGCCCTGCTGGTCCGCTTCGGCGGCCTGCCCGGCAGCACCGCCGCCTGGGGCACCACGCCCGGCGCAGCGGCCGCCATGGTCGCCATGGCCGAGGAATACGGCGCCGATCCGCGCATCGTTGCCACCATGCAGTACGTACGGGTGGTCTGCGTGGTAGTCATCAGCGCCCTGGTCGGACGGCTGCTCGGCGCCGAAGGTAGCGGCACCGGGCACCAGGCCACGGTCGTCAGCCTCGATGGCCATTTCGCCTTCAACCTGCTGCTGACCCTGGCGGTGGCCCTGGCCGGCAGCTGGCTGGGCGGCCGCCTGTTTTCCGCCGGTGCCCTGCTGGTGCCCATCGCCCTGGGCACCGTGCTGCAGCTCAATGGCTGGCTGGACATCACCCTGCCCCACGCCCTGCTGGCCTTGGCCTACGGCGCCATGGGCTGCTACGTCGGCCTTAGATTCGACCGCGCCACGGTGCGCTACGTCTGGCGCGCCCTGCCGAAGATGATCGTCGCCTCGCTGCTGCTGATCGTGCTGTGCGCGCTCTCGGCGCTGCTGATGGCGAAGCTGATGCACGTCGACTTCCTCACCGCCTATCTGGCCACCAGTCCGGGCGGGCTGGATTCCATGGCCATCATCGCGGTGGATGCCCATGCCGACGTCGGGCTGGTGCTGGCGATGCAGGCCTTGCGCCTGATCGGGGTGGTCCTGACCGGGCCATTGCTGGCCCGTCAGTTGGTCAAGCTCGCCCGCACCTGAACAGGCGCGGGCCGGGCGCTCAGGCTCTCAGGCCGAGCGGCGCTCCACCTGGGCCGTGATGTTGTAGCCATTGGCGGCATGGCCACGCACCACTACCCGCGCATTGGGATAGAACCCCTTGAGGCGCTGCTGGAACAGAAAGTAGATTTCCGCGCCCGCGCGGATCTCGGCGGGGTCGGTCAGGGTAAGAGAGAAGCTGCGCACGGGATCGCTGGCATGCTGCTGTTCGTCCTGCTCGATGCGCTGCATGGCATCGTCGACGATTTGTTCGGCAATCTGCGACATCTGGTGACCTCCTGGTCGGCTAGTATCAAGACGTCGTCCGCAGGGACGGCTGTACCGCTAGTGTGGTGGTTCAGAAGTTCGCACAAGAATTGGCGAGTGGTTTTTGTTCAAGGGCTAGGCGCCGCGACGAGTCATAGCAGGCTATGGCGAGGAGTGGCAACGACGTCCAGGGCGGTCCGCCGCTGCGGACAAAAAGCGCCGCCAAAATTGTGTAGTTAACTTCTGAAACACCACACTAGAGACCGCGGACGCCCGGCAGGGATTCGCCAGCACAGCGAGATTCCGACGAAATTGTCGACCCGGTCGAGCCGTCGCGGTCCCAGTGTGGCGCTTCAGACGTTCGCGCAAGAACTGGCGAGTGATTTTTTGGGTACGGGCCAGGCGCCAGGACGAGTCACGGCAGGGCTGTGGCGAGGAGTGTCAACGCAGTCCGGGCCAAAAAAGTGCCGTCAAAATTGTGCAGATGACCTTTGCCACACCACACTAGGATATCGCCACGGGCGACTCGCCCTGTCTTCCACCGCAAGGATCTTTCTGCCTCATGGCCCAAGGCCCTACCGCTGCCGCCTCTCGCAACCTGGTCACCCAACGCCTGGCGCTGGCCCTGCTGGTGTGCGCCGTCGCCGTCATCCTCGCCCTGGAGTCCTGGCAGGTCTGGCGCAATTACCAGAACGCCTTCGCCAGCGCGCGCAGCGATGTCGGCAACATCACCCTGGCGGTGTCCCAGCACGCCAGCGACGCCCTCAAGGAGGCCAACTCCTTGCTGATCAGCATCCGCGATCGCCTGGACGACGCCCCGCTGGCGCAGTTGGACCGCCCCCGCATGCACCGGCTGCTCGCCCGCCAGGCCGCCCTGCTGCCGCAGCTGCACGGATTGTTCGTCTACGACCGTGACGGCAACTGGCTGGTGACCGACCAGGGCGCCATCCCGCCACAGGCCAACAATGCCGACCGCGAATATTTCCAGTTCCACCGGCAACATCCCGAAGACGTCCTGCACGTCGGCGCCGTCATCACCAGCCGTAGTTCCGGCGAGCTGATCATCCCGGTGTCGCGGCGCATCGACGACGCCGAAGGCCGGTTCGCCGGAGTCCTGCTCGCCACCATCCGCCTCAAGTACTTCGTCGACTACTACGCCCGCTTCCGGCTCGACGAGCGCGGCGCCATCACCCTGGCCCTGGACGACGGCACCCTGCTGGTACGGAGGCCCTTCCAGGCGGATTTCGTAGGCACCAACCTCGCCGCCGGCGAACTGTTCCAGCGGTACATCAAGCAGGCCGACACCGGTACGGCCGTGGTCCGCGCGGTGGTCGACGGCCAGGAGCGGCTCTATGCCTTCGAACACCTGCAGGGCTATCCGCTGGTGGCCCTGGCCGGCATCTCCCGGAGCGCCATCCTCGCCAGCTGGCGCCAGGACATGCTGCGCTCGATCGTGGTCGTAGGCATCCTCGTCGTCGGCATGCTGGTCTTCGGCTTCAGCCTGCTGCGGCAGATCCGTGCCAACGTGCGCAGTGAGGCGGCGCTACGCCAGGCCCATGACGACCTGCAGCTGCTGACGCTCAAGGACAGCCTGACCGGCCTGGGCAATCGCCGCCAGTTCGATACCCTGCTGCCGCTGGAGCTGGCCCGGGCGCAGCGCAGCGGTCAGCCGCTCAGCCTGCTGATGATCGACGTCGACCACTTCAAGGCCTACAACGACCACTACGGCCATCCTGCCGGGGATCGCTGCCTGCAGGCGGTCGCCGGCGTGGTGGCCAGCGCGGCCCGGCGCCCAGGGGATCTCGCCGCGCGCTATGGCGGCGAGGAGATGGCACTGTTGCTGCCCAATTGCGACGAACTCGGCGCCTATCGCGTGGCTTGCATCGTGCAGGAGCGGCTGCTCGCCCTGGAGCTGCGCCATGCGACCAGTCCCTTCGGTCGCATCACCATCAGCCTGGGCTTCGCCGTGCACCAGCCGGACCAGACCCGGCAACCCCAGGCGGCCAGCCTACTGGCCAGCGCCGACGAAGCCCTATACGTAGCCAAGCATTCTGGCCGTAATCGCACCCACCCGTCCCCCGTACCCGACTGAGCTAGCCGCAGATCATCGCGCCGCGGTAGTGCACCCGGTCCTTGCCGGCGCGCTTGGCATGGTAGAGCTCGCCGTCGGCCTGCTTGAACAGGTCCGACGGCAGGCTGCCGGGGGCGAGGCGGGTCACGCCGGCGCTGAAGGAAAAGCACGAGCCGGCCTGGGTATTGGCGCGGATGTCGTCGAGCAGCCCCTGTAGGCGCAGCGTCAGTTCACGGTCGCCTTCGGATTTGACCAACACGCCGAATTCCTCGCCCCCCAGCCGGCCGAAGTAGCCATCAGGGAAGTGCCGACTCAGGGTGGCGGCCGTTTCCCTGAGCACCAGATCGCCCACATCGTGCCCGAAGCGATCATTGATGCGCTTGAAGTCGTCGATGTCGAGCATGACGAAATACCAGTCCGGCGACGGCTCCGCGCAGACTCGCTCCAGATCCAGCATCAGGGCGCGCCTGTTGCTGATGCCGGTCAGGGCATCGGTTTCCGCCTGCAGGCGATAGCTTTCCTTGAGCTGCAGGGTGCTGCCGACGATGCGCACGAAAGTGGCACTGAGCAGCAGGCCGAGCACCATGCCGGACACCATTATCGCCACCAGGAGCGGCAGCGTCTGGGGGCTAACGCTGTCGAACTGACCATAGAAGAGCACCAGCCAGACCGCTCCGGCGGCGATGCCATAGTCGAGCACCTGGGCGAACAGGATGGTCGAGCCCAGGGTGATGATGATGGCGATGGGGATCATCCAGGCATAGCCGGCCTCGCCCATGCCGGCAATCTGGAAGCGGAAGGCCAGGGCCTCGAACACCACGAAGACCAGGGCGAACAAACGCCAGAGCACGAAACGCCGCGCAGTGCTCATCGCCAGGCAGGAGAGCACCATGCCGCCCAGGGCCAGCCAACCCCAGATCGCCACGCCATCGGTGAGGAAAGGGTTGATCGCGACGCTGAGCAGCCAGCCGAGCATACCGGTGCACTGCGCCAGGACGTTGGGCAATTGCAGCATCTGGCGAATGTGAGTCTGGTACGTCATCGAAGCACTCTGGCGCCAAATTTAGTGGCTAAATGACATCATACCCCTGACACCATTCCCTGCCTTTCGTCGGCCGATCTCCGGCACGTCGGGAGTCTAGACATCCGCTCATCCGACCTCATCTTCCGCCTGAGTAAGACCTCATATCCGCCGCTGCAGGCACGACGGACGGCGGGAAAATGCCGCCACCGGTCCGCTCGGCCTGCCAGGACATCACCACCACTCGCTAGGGTGGGGAAACGAATTCTCGGCTAGGCTTGGCAGTAGCGGTGCGGTCGTTCATATTCTTCACGATTTACGCCATCCCTCCCCTCCCTATCGGTATAGAACAAACCAGGCTCCATCATGGAAATCGATGCGCTGTTCGATCACCTGCACATACTGCCCAGCATTCCCAAGGTGGCCCAGGAGCTCATCCAGCAGTTCGACGACCCCACCAGCAGCATCGAGGAGATCGCGCGCAACCTGTCCCTCGATCCGGTGCTCTCGGCCAAGGTGCTGCGCCTGGCCAACTCGGCCCGCTTCCGCGGGGTGCGTCCGGCGACCAGCATCGAAGGCGCCGCCATCCGCCTGGGCTTCGACGCCCTGCGCACCCTGGTGCTGGCGTCGGCGGTGACGGCCGCCTTCCGCTACAATTCCAGCTTCGATCCACGCGATTTCTGGCAGCACAGCTTCGATGTCGCCAGCATCTGTCGCGTCATCGCCGGCCAAGCCGGCGCCGACCGGGAAACCGCCTTCACCTGTGGCATGCTGCACAACATCGGCGAATTGCTGATCCGAACCGCGGCGCCCGATATCGGCGCGCGCATCGACGCCGAGCAGCGCGCCCCGGCGAGCGTGACGCCCGAGCAGGCCGTGGGCTTCGGCTATCCCGAGGTAGGCGCCGAGCTGGCGCGGCGCTGGCAGTTGCCACTGGAGATACAGCAGGCCATCGCCTACCAGCAGCATCCGCAAGACGCTCCCGACGAGACCGGCATGGCCCGGCTGGTGGCCCAGGCCCGGCTGGTGTCCTTCGTGCTGCGGCGCCATGGCGGCATCAACGAGCAGGCCAAGGTCGCGCTGGTCAACCCCTTGCTCAACGACCTGGATCTGGCCAGGCTGCTGGCGGAATTGCCCGAGATCATCGAGGCGGACAAGGCCTTCGGCACCCTCATCAACTGACCGGCCGTCCGTGGCGACGGTCGCCGCCATCGCGTGCATCACAAATCTGCCAGTCGGTCGTGGCAAATGTCGAACGGGTGTCGCAAGAATCGGTCAAAGCCATATAGCTAACAGGAGTGAGTGCGATGGCCGAGCCGCTGAAGTTCACGGATGCGAACACCATCATCAAGGGTGCCTTCCAGCCCATGCTGTGCGCCATGACCGCCCAGGACCCCGCGACCTTCAACGTCGAGGTCTATGCGCCCAACGGCACGGCCCTGCTGCAACGACGCATCGCCCGGGTCGACCTGCTGGACAACTCGCTGTTGGAGGCCTTCATCTGCGACAGCCGCGCGCGCATCGAGCGCGCCACCCACGAGCGACCTGATTGGCAAGTCCGCTACACCTGCTCGCTGGCCTGAGTCCGGCCGTTTTTTGCCTGGGAAGGCGCCTCGCGAGGCGCCTTTTTCTTGCCTGTCAGTCGTTGAGCACCCGCTTCTGCTTCTCGCCCTGGGCCTTGGTGGCCGGCGTTCTGTCCGCTTTCTTCTGGGTGGAGGGGTTGGCCGTGGAGGTATCGTCGGCGCTGTCGCGATTGCTGGTATTGGAGCTACCCGGGGCGCCTATGCCGTTGCCGGTGACCCCGGCGTCATTGCTGCTGGCGGCCAGGCTCGGGCCGGCCAGGATCGCCAACGCGGCACCGCAGGCGAGGATCAGGGAAGTCTTGCGCATGTTGGTGTCCTCCTGCCGCGAGAAGGAGGGTGTCGCGGACTGCACCCTGACTGATTAGGCCAAAGGCCGGGCCAAGCGTTCCCGCCTTCCTATAGACTAACGGCCATCCCGCCGCGCCTTGCCAGGTGCGGCCGTCGTGTTCAGGAGTTGCCGTGAAGTACCGTTATCTCATCGTCGACCGCACCGCGCTCGACACCCCTGCCCTGTTCGAGTACCTGGCCGAGGCGCCACAGCACCGCGTCATCGTCTCCGGCGGTACGGCCGAACAGCTGTTCGCGGCGGAGCTCTGGCCGCGGCTGCGCGAACGCCTGGCGCCCCATGCCGAACGCTTCTTCTTCGCCGACTCCAGTGGCCCCTTGCTGCAGGCCGAACTGGAAGGCCGCAAGCCTGGCCTGCTGGATCGCGACCTGACCCTGGCGTTCAAGGATGCGGTGACCGCCGACGCCGAGGACGACCGGGTACTCAACCGTATCCGCAGCGAACTGCTCGATACCGATCACGATTACCAGGCCAACCGCCGCATCTTCCTCAACAGCCTGCTGGGCCAGATGCGCCGCGCTCTGCCGGCTGGTGCGGTGACCGCCGGCAACTGGCAGGACGCCATCCGCCAGGCCATCGCCGCCGCCCAGCAGGGTCTCGCCAAGGGCTTCGCCCCGGGCCTGGCCGATGCGCCCTTCAAGGTATTCCTCAAGGCCTATCCGCTGGCCGCGCGCTACGTCGCCCAGCTCGCCGTGCTGCTGATCACCGCCGGTCGCCAGGAGAACGACGTGCTCATCGATCGCTTCGTGGCCCAGGACCCGACGCTGGTGGCTACCCTGTTCGATGGCCTGCTCACCGAAGACGACGAGCAGCGCCAGGCCTACACTGCCCTCAAGCGCACCCTGGATGCCCTGGGTACCGGCGGCCAGGCGCTGCACTGAGCCGTCCTGGTGTGCTGCTTCAGACGTTATCTACACAACCTTGGCGGCGCTTTTTCGGCCGCAGCGGCGGACCGTCTGGGCATGGTTGCCACTCCTCGCCATAGCCCCGCCATGACTCGTCGCGGCGCCTAGCCCAGCCGGCGCGCCGAATCGCCAAAAAATCACTCGCCAACTCTTGCGCGAACCTCTGAAGCACCACACTAGAGCCGCTCCAGGAGCGCCGGCAGGATCGCCCCGGCCGCGCCCAGCAGTTGCCAGTCACCACCGAAATCGGCCGCCGGCTGCGGATCGATGCGCACCACCGTGGCGCCCCGCTGGCGTGCCACCACCGGCAGACTGGCCGCTGGCTGCACCAGCCCGGAGGTGCCGATCACCAGGCAGAGGTCGCAGCGCTCGGCCAGGTCCCAGGCGGTGGCCAGGGCCTCTGCCGGCAGGGACTCGCCGAACCAGACTACCCCGGGGCGAGCCGGACCGCCGCAGGCAGGGCAGCGCGGTGGCGCCAGCAGTCGATCCCCGGTCTTTGGCAGCGCCGGCGACGCCAGGGGTCGCGCGCAGTCGAAGCAGCGCGGTGCGTGCAGGCTGCCGTGCAGATGGATGACGTCGCGGCTGCCGGCGCGCTCGTGCAGGTCATCGACGTTCTGGGTGACCAGCCGCAACCGCCCGTGTCGCTCGGCCCAGGCCGCCAAGGCGCGATGAGCCGCATTGGGCTGGGCCTCCAGCGCCTGACGGCGACGCCATTCGTACCAACCCCAGACCCTGGCCGGGTCCTGCACGAAGGCTTCCGTCGTGGCCAGTTGCGCCGGGTCGAAGCGTGCCCAGAGACCGGTCAGCGCCTCGCGAAAGGTGGCGATACCGCTCTCCGCCGAGACGCCGGCGCCGGTCAGCACCAGCACTTCGTCGGCCGTGCGCAGGCGTTCGAGCAGGGCCGGCGGCAGGGTCGGCAGCGCCGTTCGGCAATCCAGGGGAGCAGGCATGGTAGGGGTTACTCCGTGAAATCTGGCGCAAAACAAACGGGCCTTGCGGACCGCGGAAAAGACCGAAAGTGTGACGATACTCGACGGATGGTGAGTCCACTCATCGTTTTCCGCCGAACCGAGGTTCACCCCCGCCGCCACAGGCCGATAATCCGGAAGTCCGCGTCCGATGTCGCTCCGACCCTAACGGTATGTGAATGAAGAAGTCCCTCTTTGCCAAGTATCCGCGCCGGCTCGTCGCTGGCGCACTGTCCCTCGTCACCGTCGCCAGCCTGGCCGGCTGGTTGTGGCTCAAGCCCACCGACCCGGCCCCGACCGCCACTGCCATGCTCGCCAGCGTGCAGCAGGCCCCCGAACACTGGACCCAGCAGCCGCGTGACCTATCCGTGCTGCTGGCCGATCTGCGCGCCAGGGCCATCACCGGCGCCGTGATCGGCGATCACACCCTCTACATCGACACCAACCGCGGTGAGCACTATGCCGTGGCCGACAACGGCGGGCGCATCGCCGACCGGCTGCTGGCCGACTACGCCACCCAGGCCGAACCGCTGTTCCCGGTGGCCAGTTGGAGCGAAGCCGGCCAGCGCCATCCCTGGCTGGATACCCTGCTGATCAACCTGCCGGGCTACCTGCTCCTGCTGCTGCTCGCCGTGCCCCTGGCGCTGCGCTTCACCAGCCCCTTCAAGCTGCACCGCAAGGGCACCGGCATCTCCTTCACCGACGTGGTCGGCGCCGCCGAGGCCAAGCGGGCGCTGGAAGACGTCACCACCTGCCTGCGCAACCCCAAGGCCTTCGCCGCCCTGGGTGCCCGTCCGCCCAAGGGCGTGCTGCTGACCGGCGAGCCCGGTACCGGCAAGACCCAGCTGGCCAAGGCCCTGGCCACCGAGTGCAACGCCCACTTCATCCAGGTGACCGGTAGCGACTTCTCCTCGATGTTCTTCGGCGTCGGCATCCAGAAGGTCAAGTCGCTGTTCCGCACCGCGCGCAAGAAGGCGCCCTGCATCATCTTCATCGACGAGATCGACGGCATCGGTCGCCGCGCCGAGCAGTCGCGCTCCAGCGACGCCGAGGCCAACCGCATCATCAACCAGTTCCTCACCGAACTGGACGGCTTCGACGGTACCAGCGGCGTGCTGGTCCTGGGCGCCACCAACTTCGCCGACTCCCTGGACCCGGCCCTGCGCCGCGAAGGCCGCTTCGACCGTACCATCGCCGTGCCGCTGCCGAGCCTGGAAGATCGGCGCGCGTTGTTCGAGCTCTATGCCGGCAAGCTGCCCTGCCAGGGCGAGCTGGACCTGGCGGCCCTGGCGCGCAACACCGTGGGCCTGACCCCGGCGGCCATCGCCTACATCAGCAACCATGCCGCCCTGCTCGCCGCTCGTGAGAGCGCCAGCGCCGTGACCATGACCCACTTCGTCGAGGCCATCGAGACCTGCCGCATCGGCGAGCAACCGGTCGGTGTCACCCCGCTGGGCGCCGCCGAGCGCACCCGTATCGCGGTGCACGAGGCCGGCCATGCCCTGGTCGCCGCCGTGCTCAACGTCGGCCGGGTGGAAAAGGTCACCCTGCTGCCCCGCGGCCAGGCCCTGGGCGTTACCCTGATCACTCCTACCGAAGACAAGCGCCTGCACCTGAAGTCGGAGCTCGAAGGCCGCATCCAGATGCTGCTGGCCGGCCGTTGCGCCGAGCAGCTGTACTTCAACGAGGTCTCCTCGGGCGCCGCCCAGGACCTGCAGGAGGCCTCCAAGCTGGCGCTGTCCATGGTCGCGTCCCTGGGCATGGGCCCGAGTGGCTCGCTGCTCAGCCTGCAGGCCTTGCGCGACGCCGGCATCGACTTCGACGCCGCGCCCAGCATCGCCGCCGCCGACCAGTTGCTGCACAGCCTGGATCATCGCTGCCTGGCGCTGATCACCGAACTCAAGCCGGCGCTGGACGACATCACCGAGCAACTACTGCGCGACGAGACCATTCCCGGCAGCGCCGTGGCCGAAGCCATCGCCCGCGCCAGCGGCCTGGAAGCCTGCGGCGCCCTCAACCGCGCCCTGGCCTTCGTGCCGGAGCGCGCGAGCGACAGCGAACCCCGCATTGCCGCTGCCTTCAAGGGCGAATGATCGCCCGCCGAGCTAGTCCACCACGAAAAAGCCCCGGTCTTCCGGGGCTTTTTCCTATCAGAGGATATTGGCGTAGTCCGCCTCGATCCGATCCAGGCTCAGGTGATTGAGGAAGTTGGAGAAGCACATCCAGGCCGCCAGGGCATTGAGGTCCTGGAATTGCGCGGGCAGGTACTTGGGCGGCACCACTACGCCCTCGTCCACCAGCTGGCGCAGGATGCGCATGTCTTCCAGGGTGGTCTTGCCGCAGAACAGCAGCGGGATCTGCTCCAGCTTGCCCTTGCGCACCGCCAGCTGGATGTAGTTGTAGATGAGGATGAAGCCCTTCAGATAGGACAGGTCCTTGGTGAAGGGCAGCCCGGTGGGCGTCGAGCCGCGGAACACCCGGCTGGCGTTCTGGTAGCCCGCTTCCAGGTCGTAACCCTGCTCCTGGAAGAGGCGGAAGACCTCGAGGAAGTCGGCGCCGTCCTCGGCCAGGTGGATGGCGCGGGTGCGGTTGGTCAGCTTGCGCAGCCGGGTCGGATAGGAGGCGAAGGCGATCACCTCCATGAGGATCGCCAGGCCTTCCTGGGTCACGGTGGACGACGGCGGCCCCTTGGCCAGGAAGGTGCAGATCGGCTGGTTCTGGCCGTTGAGGGTGGTACCGACGTGCACCAGCCCCTCGTGGACCTCCAGGGCGCGCACGTCCCGCTCGTTGAACAGGGCATCGGCGCGCACCTTGATGTAGTCGGCACCGGCCGCGGCGTCGGCGACGATGCCATCGGACTCGAACACCCGGATGGTGCCCTCGTTCTCGCCGAACACCTGGTTCAGCCGCGCCTGCAGGATGGGCACCGCGTCCTTGGCGGTCAGGGTCTTGGGCTCGTCTTCCAGGGCGCCGCGATGGGCGATGTTGTCCAGGTAGCTGGACATCATCATGCCCAGGTCGGCCAGGGTCGGATCGCCGGCATGGAAGGCGTCCGAGGCCGCGCCATAGAGCTCCTGGGAGATCAGCCCGAAGTCCGGGGTGCCGCGCGCCTGCAGCATGCGGATCACCATGCGGTACTCGCGGCACATGCGCCTCATGATCTGGCCGACCGGGTTGAACTGGCCGAGCTGGCGGGTGATCTCGCGCTCGATGCTCTGGAATTCCCCCTTGAGCGCATCGCCGTCGAAGCTCAGCGGCCGGCCCTCGTAGAAGGCGCGATCCACCGCCGGCAGCCGCTTGCCCTTGCCCTCCAGGAAGCCCTGGCGTACCCCGTCGTCCCACTTCACCGCATCGAGGATACGGATCGGCGCCTGGGCCGCGACGATACGGTCGGACAGTTGGCGGATGGTCTGGTGATAGGGATCGAGAAAGGGCTGGCGGGCATTCATGACGGGAACCGGTCGACGAACGAGAATACAAGGATGGCCGCTGCGTGGGCGTTTGCCTAGGCTCGGGCGGTGAATCATCGCCCAAGCCGGCACGCGCGGCCTAGCCGAAGGCTTCCGGGCGCTGGTCCAGCACCAGCATGTGCCCCGGATAGTGGGAGATGCAGTAGGGACTCTGCAGTTGGGGCAGCACCTGCTGTGGCGTCACCCCGCAGGCCCAGAACACCGGCACGTCATCCTCGCCCAGGGGCGGCACTACGCCGAAGTCCGGTGCCTGCAGGTCGGCGATGCCCAGCGCCGCGGGATCACCGATGTGGACCGGCGCGCCATGGCCGCTGGGGTAGCGGGCGGTGACCAGCACCGCCTGGCTCATCCGGGCGCGGGGTACCGGGCGCATGCTCACGACCAGGGTACCGGCCAACGGCCCTGCCGGCACATTGGGCAGGGTGGTGGTATAGACCGGCGGCGCTGCGGTACTCACCGGAATGCCAGCGCGGCGCAAGGGCGCGTCGAAGGTATGGCTGCAGCCCAGCAGGATGGCGACGGCATCGTCACGCCAGTAGGCTTCGACGTCCGTGGGTTCCGCAACCAGTTGGCCCTGCTGCCAGACGCGATAGCGCGGCAGCATGGTGCGGATGTCGATGGCCGCCCCCGGCAGGGGGACCCGGGGATCGCCTGCGTCGCCCACCGCCAGGATCGGGCAGGCCTTGGGATTGCGCAGGCAGAACAGCAGCAGCGCATAGGCCTGGGCCTGCGGCACTATCACTAGGTTGGCCTGCTGATAGTCGTCGAGCACCCCGGCGGTCGGCGTGGTCCATTCTCCCCTGGCGATCCGGGAACGCAATTCGGCCGGCGTCATTGCAGCGCTTCCTTGGCAGTTTCCCGTACCAGGCGCAAGGTCAGCAGGGCGATGACCGCCGCCGTCACCAGCAGGAAGCCCGGCATCAGCAGGTTGCCGGTCTGCGCCATCAGCCAGGTGGCCAGATAGGGGGTGAGGCCACCGCCGAGGATAGCGCCGAGGTTGATGGCGATGGCCATGCCGGTGTAGCGCACCCGCGTGGGGAATTGCTCGGCATAGGTGGGATAGCCCACCGACTGCACGATGGGCATGGGCAACGCCGCCACCAGCACCGCCACGGCGGCCAGCCAGATATTGCCCTGGGCCATGAGCAGCATCATCGGGATCACCAGCACCACATAGGCGGTGAAACCCAGGGTCAGCACCCGGCGCCGGCCCAGGCGATCCGACAACCCGCCCCAGAACGGCATCATCAGCGCCGCGCAGAGGCTCACGCCCGCCATGATCCAGTACACCTGGGCCTTGGGGTAGCCGAGGTGGGTGGTCAGGTAGAGATTCATGAAGATGAGTCCCACCCAATAGCCGGCGTTCTGCCCCAGGGCGAGCAGCATGACCTTGAGCACCGCCGGACGCTGCTCGGCGAGCACCTCCCGGACCGGCGCCTTAGGCGGCTGGGCCTGGGCCAGGAAGCGCTGGAATGCCGGGGTTTCCTCGACGTTGTGCCGCAGCAGCGCGGACAGCGCCACCAGTGGCAGTGCCAGCAGGAACGGCAGGCGCCAGCCCCAGGCCTGCATCTCCTCGACACCCAGCATGCTGGTGGTGAGGCCACAGACGATGGCGGCCAGGGCCCCGCCCAGGGCGACACCGACCGGGGTGAAGGCGCCGAAGAAGCCCCGACGGCCCTGGGGCGCCGACTCGGCGACGAAGGCCGCGGCGCCGATCACCTCGCCGCCGGCGAAGAAGCCCTGCACCAGGCGCAGCACGACCAGTAGCACGGGCGCCAGCAAGCCGGCCTGGGCGGTAGTGGGCAAAAAGCCGATGCCGGCGGTCGCCAGCCCCATGCCGATCACCGTGGCCAACAGCACCGCGCGCCGGCCGTGTCGATCGCCCAGACGCCCGAGCAGCACCCCACCCAGGGGACGGATCAGGAAGGCGCTGCCGAACACCGCCAACACGGCCAGCAGAGCGGCGGTGGGATCGTCGCCGGGAAAGAACAGCGGCCCGAGGAAGGCGGCCATGAAGCCATAGACGCCGAACTCGTAGTATTCGATGGCGGTACCGGTGGCGGCGGCGGTTGCCGCACGGCGCGCCAGGCGTTCGTCGTCGGCCAGGGAGGCGTGAACAACGAGCGGAGCGGGAGAGAGCACGCGAGACATGGACGTATCCTTCTGTAATGGGAACGTTGCTCGGCAGGAGTGGGGCAAGCGAAAACGGTCGGCGTCTACTGCACCGATCCGCGGGGGTCAGGCGATGCGGGAGTTGCGCGGGCCGCCCGGCGACACCGACCCGGTACCGAAGGCGGCGGCGGACGGACACTCGCGAGGAGCCATCAGGTCCGGGCCGCCGTCACGGCCGTCGCAGAGGGAGATCACGATCAGCCGGGCCGGTCGGGAGGTGGCGAGAGCACCCGGGCGACAGCTGAGGGCGGCGGACGGTGCGACGCTGGACTCGATCACCAGCCGCCGCTCGCTCGCAGGAAGTTGGATGCCAGCAAGGCTCGCGGTTTCCAAGGGGATCACCAGCGGGCAGACACATCACGGAAGGGGCGCCGGAACTCTCTGGGCTCCGGTCGCGGCGAAAGGCGAGCGGCCCCGGGGCCGCTCAGCGCTACTTGGCGAACAGCTGGCTCATGTCCTTGAAGGCCTTGAACTCCAGGGCGTTGCCGCAGGGGTCGAAGAGGAACATGGTGGCCTGTTCGCCCACCTGGCCCTTGAAACGGATGTAGGGCTCGATGACGAACTTCGTCTCGCGCGCCCGTAGCCGGTCGGCCAGGGCTTCCCACTCGTCCCAGCCGAGGATGATGCCGAAATGCGGCACCGGCACGTTGTGGCCGTCCACGGCGTTGGTGTGGGCCTCTTCCTGGGACGCGGTCTTGGGGTGCTCGTGGATCACCAGCTGATGACCGTAGAAATCGAAATCGACCCAGTGGTCGCTGGAGCGACCCTCGGCGAGGCCGAAGACATCGCCGTAGAAGTGCCGGGTGGCAGCCAGGTCGTAAACGGGAATGGCGAGGTGGAAGGGCGACAGGGCCATGGTGCGAAATCCTGGTGGGGAGGGATGTGGTCATTCTCACCCCAGGTTTTCTTGCGCAGAAAGCGTATTTTCTTCATTTCGAGCGACGAAAATTTTGTCGCTCGGATGTCCGCCCGCTACAGTGACCTGCCCAGTCCGCTGTGGATGTCCACCATGCTTCGTGAACTCAAGACCTTTCTCGCCGTCGCTCGCCATGGCAGCTTCGCTGCGGCCGGGGTGCACGTGGGCCTCACGCCCTCGGCGGTGAGCGCCCAGATCCGCGTACTGGAGCAGAGCCTGGGCGTGAGCCTGTTCGATCGCAACGGGCGCAGCTCGCTGCTCAACGCCGCCGGCCGCCGTGCCCTGCCGCTGGCCGAGGAGATCCTCGCCACCTACGCCCGTATGGCCGGGGTTGGCGCGGGCGAGGAGATCCAGGGCGAGTTGCGCATCGGCGCCATCTCCAGCGTCCAGACCGGCCTGCTGCCCGGTACCCTGGTGCGGCTGCGCCAGCGGGCGCCACGCCTGGAGCCGCGCCTGGTCCCCGGGGTGTCGCTCAGCCTGCTCAGCCAGGTGGACGCCGGCGAGCTGGACCTGGCCGTCCTGATCCGCCCGCCCTTCGAGCTGCCCAAGGAACTGCACGCCACCGCCCTGCTGCAGGAGCCCTTCGTGCTCATCGCCCCGCCGGACCTGCCGGGCGATGATCCACGGCTGCTGCTGGAGACCCAGCCCTTCATCCGCTACGACCGCCACTCCTTCGGCGGCCGCCGGGTCAGCGCCTTCCTCCGTGAGCAACGCCTGGCGGTGCGTCAGGTGCTCGAACTGGACGAGCTCGACGCCATCGTCAAGATGGTGGAGCGTGGCCTGGGCGTGGCCCTGGTGCCCTGCGCCGGTCTCTGGCTGGAGCATCCGCGGATGCGTCGGCTGTCGCTCGGCGCCCTCACCTTCCACCGCGAGTTGCAGGTCATCACCCGCCATGCCGGGCGCGACCTGCCGCCGGTAGCGCTGTTCCGCCGCTGCCTGACCGAAGCCGTGTCAGAGACTGTTCAAAGTCTCGCGAGCTAGAGACAAACAAGGCGAAAAATGGCTGAGGAAGCGGAGTTTACGAATGGTAAATGAGCATTCCGAAGCCATTTTCAACGCCGTTTGGCCGACGCGCAGCAGATTTTGAACAGGCTCTTAGAACACCTGTACCAGCAGCCAATAGAGTGACGCGGACAGCGCCATGGCCACCGGCAGGGTGAGTACCCAGGCCAGCAGCAGGTTGCGCACCGTCCCCCACTGCAACCCGGAGCCGTTGGCGGCCATGGTGCCGGCTACCCCCGAGGAGAGCACATGGGTGGTGGAGACCGGCAGGCCGAAAGCGTCCGCCGCCCCGATGGTGCCCATGGCCACCAGTTCGGCCGAGGCGCCCTGGGCATAGGTCAGGTGGGTCTTGCCGATCCGCTCGCCGACGGTGACGACGATCCGCCGCCAGCCGACCAGGGTACCGAGGCCCAGGGCGATGGCCACCGCCACCTTCACCCACAGCGGGATGAAGCGGGTCGCCTGGTCGATCTGCCGCTTGAACTCCTTGAGGTCCTCCTGCGCCTTGGGCGCCAGGCCGGGCAGGTGCTCCTTCTCCAGCAGGCGGATGGATTCCGAGGCCAGGTACATGGCGTTGCGCACGTTGGGCATGCTCTGCGCCGGCACGTTGTTGAGGGCGCCGTACTGGCGCACCTCGCGGGCGATGTCGTCGGTGATGGCCGCCAGCGCCGGCAAGACCTCGGGATTGCTCTGCCGCTTGCGCACGAACTCCAGCAGCACCCCATGGGGATCGGCCGGAGCGGCCTGGGGCGCCGCCTGGCGCAGGCCGCTGGCGGTGACTTCGGCCACGGCGGCGAACGCCGGGGTGGCGGTCGCCGGTACCGCGCGATTGAGGGCATAGGCGGTCGGCAAGGCGCCGACCAGGATCAGCATGATCAGCCCCATGCCCTTTTGCCCGTCGTTGGAGCCGTGGGCGAAGGACACCCCGGTACAGGTGAGGATCAGCAGGCCGCGAATCCACGGCGGCGGCGGCTCGGCGCTCTTGGGTTCTTGATACAGCGTCCGGTCGCGCACGATCCGCTTGAGCAGCAGCAGGAGTACCGCCGCGCAGACGAAGCCGATCAGCGGCGAGAACAGCAACGCGTAGCCGACCTTGGCCACCTGCCCCCAGTCCACGCCACTGCTGCCATCCAGCCCGCCCAGCCAGGCGTGCATCAGGCCGACGCCGATGATGGAGCCGATCAGCGTGTGGGATGACGACGCCGGCAGCCCCAGCCACCAGGTGCCGAGGTTCCACAGGATGGCGGCGATCAACAGGGCGAAGATCATGGCGAAACCCTTGCCCGCGCCCATTTCCACCACCAGGTCCACCGGCAGCAAGGCGATGACGCTGAAGGCAACCGCGCCACTGGAGAACAGTACGCCGAGGAAGTTGCAGAAGCCGGACCAGAGCACCGCCGCATTGGGCGGCAGCGAATGGGTGTAGATCACCGTGGCCACGGCGTTGGCCGTGTCGTGGAAGCCGTTGACGAATTCGAAGCCCAGGGCGATCACCAGCGCCAGCGCCAGGCCGGCGAAGGGCAGCCAGGTGGTGGGCGGGGACTGGGCATCGCTGACGTCGTTGTGGATACCCCCGAGCGTCACCGCCAGGCCAGTCAGCAGCAGCACGATGAACAGCACGACCCGCAGCGGACCGGGCTTGCGCGAACTGTGCAGGGGATGGGACAGCGGTGACAAAGCGGCGGCTGGACTGGACGAAGGCATGGGGCAAACTCCGACACGGGATCTGCCTAACCTGCGCCTGCTGCATGACGCTTTTACGTCAACGAGGTGACCAGACGACGGATGACCGCTACCTTATCCTCTGCCAGCCCGGCAACGGCCTGCTAGTGTGGTGTTTCAGAAGTTCGCGCAAGGATTGGCAGGTGATTGTTTGACTCAGGCTAGGCGCCGCGACGAGTCATAGCAGGGCTATGGCGAGGAGGGGCAACGACGCCTAAGCCAAGAGAGTGGCGCCAAAATTGTGTAGTCAACTTCTGAAACACCACACTAGGCTGGGCTTTGCCCGAGGATCTCGTCGATGACACCGCGCTGGCTGCTCTGTGGTCCCCTGCTGCTCCTGCCGATCGCCAGCAGCGCTATGGCCGCCCCCGCCGAACGCGCGCCGCGCAGCTGTGCCCAGGAACTGGGGCGGCAGCCGGCCCAGGCCCTGGCCGATACCTGCCGCGCACTCTCCCCCGCCACCCATCCGCCCTGCAACGCCGCCAACAGCTGCGCCCTGGTCCAGGACGAGATCGCCCGCAGTTGTGCGCTGTTCGGCGATGGTGAAGCGGCCAAGCAGCCCGGCTGTGGCCCGCGACCCAGCAGCGCCGAGGCCGCGGCGGCGGTGGTCCAGCGCTACTACCGGGCGCTGGATGCGCGGGACTACGGCACCGCCTGGCAGCAGTGGGGCGACGACGGCCAGCCCGGCAACTCCTACGAGAGATTCCGCCAGGGCTATGCCAAGACCCGCAGCGTGGGGGTAACGCTCGGCCAGCTCGGCCCGGTTGAGGGCGCCGCGGGCTCGCTATACGTCAGCGTCCCGGTGACCGTGAACGCCCAGTTGAGCGATGGCAGGCGCCAGACCTTCACCGGCACCTATCAGGTACGCCGGGTCAATGACGTCGACGGCGCCTCGGCCGAGCAGCGTCGCTGGCATCTGGACAGCGCCAAGCTGAGCCTAAAGCGCTAGGTTCTGTACGAAAAATCGCCGAGCGAAGGTCAGGCGAGGCGAAAAAGGCTGAGGAAGCGGATCGGACCCGCGCTCGGGTTTACGCCCGGTAAATGAGCATTCCGAGGCCTTTTTCAACGAAGCATCACCGAGCGCAGGTATTTTTCGTGCAGAACCTAATCCGGTCCGATCTGCCGTAGCTGCGACAACCGACTGCGAGTCCGCGACATGTCGGCGATGTCGCTGTCGGCCAGGGTCTCGTCGAGGGGTGCGGCGCTGACCAGGAACAGCGTCAGTCGCCGGTCGTAGAGCACGTCCATCAGATTGATGAAGCGCTGCCGGGCGGCGGAACTCGCCTCGCGCAACGGCGGTACGGCATCGAGCAGCCAGTGTTGCCAGGTCTCGCTCAGGGCCAGGTAGTCGAGCACCGCGGTAGGGCCTTCGCAAAGCTCGGCGAAGGTGAAGTGCAGCAGGCCGTCCGTGGCGCTCGCGGCGGTCAGCTGGCGATGCCCGACAGGCACCTGGACCCGCCCCTCGCCCAGGACCGGCAACCCCAGCCGGGCGCGCTGGGCGGCACTCCCTGGCCAGAGGTAGGCGCCAGCGCCGAAGGGATCGGGCTCGGCAGGGCTGGCGCTGCGATAATCCTGGGGCCCGGCTACCGGAAGGATGTCCATGTGCGCCTCGATCAGCCGGATCGCCGGCAGGAAGCGCTCGTGGTACAGCGGATTGGGCAGCAGCCCTTCGGGCGGGTAGTTGGAGGTGGTGATCAGCACCACGCCGCGGCTGAACAGCTCCTTGAACAACCGGGTGATGAGCATGGCATCGCCGATGTCGTGCACATGGAACTCGTCGAAGCACAGCAGCCGGCAGTCTTCCAGCAGTTCGTCGAGGCTGGCCGCCAGGGCGTCGATACCGGGCGGTTGGCGGAACATCCGTTCGTGCAGTTCACGAAAGAAGGCGTGGAAGTGCACCCGGCGCTTCTCGGCGAACGGCAAGGCGGCGAAGAAGCCATCCAGCAGGAAGCTCTTGCCGCGTCCTACCGGCCCCCAGAGATAGAGGCTGCGCGGCGCCCGGCGGCGGAACAGCCGGGGGCGCAACAGCTCATCGGCGAGCTGGGCGAAACCCTCGATGGCGGCCCGTTGCGCGGCATCAAGGGTGTAGCCACGCTGCTGGGCGAGCCGAGCGAAGTGCGCCAGCACCTGCTGGGCGGGCGAAGAAGACGTCATGCAGGCGTCCAGCCGAGAAAGATAGGGCGCTGATGAAGCTACAGTCTTCGCTGCCGGTCAAGACCGGCAGCGACGCTGAACTCAGGCCGCGGCGATGAACAGGCACAGGCAGCAGAAGAAGCCGCCGGCCCAGACCAGCGAGCGGCGCGTGGCGTGGTCGCGGATGTAAAGCCAGGTATAGGCGATGCGGCTGAGCAGGAAGAGGAAGGCCCAGAAGTTGATGGTGCCCTGCTCGGCACCACCGGTGACGTGGGCGACGATCACCGCCGCGGCGAACAGCGGATTGATCTCGAAGGCGTTCTGCTGGGCGGCGTTGGCCCGTGCCCGGGCACCTTCCAGCTTGCCGAGGAAGCCGCGCGGATCACGGTTGTCCTCGGGCGTGAAACCGCTGCCCTTCAACTTGGCGTAGTAGGCCGCGCCATAGGGCACGAGGTAGACGAGGAAGATGCACCAGTAGGCGAAGGTCATGTCGGCGTCCCTGGGAGTTGAGGGTTCGCCTATCTGACCCGCGCGGCCAGGAAAAATCCACTGCGGGTCAGGCCATCGCGCGGCTGTGGGTCCAGCGCGCCATCAGCGCGGTCGCCACTGCGCAGAGCGCCAGCACCGCGCACATGGGCACCAGGGTGCCGTTGTGCAGGGCGCCCACCGCGCTGGAGGCCAGGGCCGCCAGGATGAACTGCAGGCTGCCCATCAGCGCCGAGGCGCTGCCGGCATTGGCGCCCTGCCCGGCCAGGGCGCAGGCCGAGGCATTGGGCACGATGCCCCCAAGCAGCGCGATGGCGCAGAACAGCGGGATCATCAGCACCGGCAAGGCCTTGGGCTGGAAGGCGCCGACCAGCAGCAGGATCAGCCCCGCCGCCGCATAGGCCACCACCGCCCGCCGCAGCCAGAAGGCCGGCCCCTGGCGCACCACCAGGCGAGCATTGAGCTGGCCGAGCAGGATGAAGCCGGCGGCGTTGAGACCGAACACCCAGCCGTAGTGTTCGGGTTTCACCCCATAGAGTTCGATCAGCACGAAGGGCGAGCCCGAGATATAGGCGAACATGCCGGCCATGGCGATACCGCCGGTGAGGGTATGGCCGATGAAGGTGCGGTCACGTAGCAACCGCAGGTAGTTGCGCAGGGCACCGCTCAGGGGTGCGCGCGAGTGGTGAGCCGGCAGCGATTCCGGCAGCCAGAGCGCCACGGCGGTGCCACAGGCGGCGGCGAACAGCGCCAGGCTGACGAAGATCGCCTGCCAGCCCAGGCTGCTCAGCAGCAGGCTGCCGACGAAGGGCGCGATGATCGGCGCGATGCCGGTCACCAGCATGATCTGCGAGAAGGCCCGAGCCGCGGCGATGGGCTCACAGAGATCACGCACCACGGCACGAGCGATCACCATGCCAGCGCAGCCGCCCAGGGCCTGGACGAAGCGCGCGGCGATCAGCCAGGGCAGGCTCGGCGCCAGGGCGCACCCCAGGGATGCCAGGCAGAACAGGGCGATGCCGATCAGCAAGGGCAGCCGCCGGCCGAATCTATCGGCCAGCGGACCGTAGAACAGCTGACCACTGGCCAGGCCGGCGAAATATACCGCCAGGCTCAGTTGCACGTGTTCGATGTCGGTGGCGAACGACCGGGCCAGCGACGGGAAGCTGGGCAGGTACATGTCGATGGCGAAGGGAGCGAAGGCCGAGAGGGCCCCGAGAATCAACAGCAAGCGAAAGGTCATGGAAGCCAATCCGATGGAAGCGGAAGTGTCGCGCAGTTACATACAATCATGTTTGTAAAAGCGGCGAGGCGCGCTAAACTGCGTGGCAGACCCACTGCCAGCCAGACCGCCCATGCGCCGCACGAAAGAAGAAGCCGAACAGACCCGCCAAGCCATTCTCGATGCGGCGGAAGCCCTGTTCCTGACCAATGGCGTGGCGCGTACCAGCTTGGAAATGATCGCCCGCGAATGCGGGGTCACCCGGGGCGCAGTGTACTGGCATTTCCAGAACAAGGCGCACCTGTTCCACGAAATGCTTAGCCAGATAAGGATCCCGGCCGACGAACTGACCGAGCGCCTGCGTGTCGACGGCGAGGAAGACAGCCTGCAACGGCTCTACAAGCTGTGCATCGAAGGCCTGGAAAAATTCACCCGTCCCGGTCGGGAGCAGCGGGTGATGACCATTCTCCTGCACCGCTGCGAATTCACCGAGGAACTGCGCGAGGCCGAGGAGCGCGATCTGCAGTTCCTGCGCCAGTTCATCCGCATCACCGACGACCTTTTCACCGCCCAGGCCGCCCGCCTGCAGCCAGGGGTGACGCCGCAGCTGGCCAGCCGGCTGCTGCACAGCCTGTTCCTCGGCACCCTCTCCGACGTCTTGCGCGATGACCAGACCTTCGCGCCACTGCTGGCTGCCGATCAGGTCTTCACCACCTTCTTCCGCGCCATCGTGCGCGACTGGTCCCACACTGGCTGACCGCGGTCAGCCGCTGACGGTGTAACCCGCCTGCTCGATGGCCGTACGGAAGGGCGCGTCCACTTCGGCGCTGTCGATGCGCACCTCTCCCGCCTGCAGGTCCACCTCGACCCGGGCGCGAGAGTCGACCTTGAGGACCGCCGCCTCGATGGCGCTCACGCAGTGGGCGCAACTCATTCCGATTACCTTGATGACATGCATGGCCTGCTCCTGTCCGAAGAACCCTCTCTTTCCTGACGCCAACGCCAGGGGTGGGTTCCAGTGTTGACCTTGACCTCGGGTCAAGGTCAACACTGCTGACAGGAGGTGCACCATGCACGAATTCGAACTCTCCATCAGCGGCATGACCTGCGCGGCCTGCGCCGGGCGGGTCGAGCGCGCGCTGCAGAAAGTCCCGGCAGTGACCGCGGCGGGCGTCAACCTGGCCAGCGAAAAGGCTCGGGTCAGCGCACCGCCTGAGGCCGCCCCGGCGTTGGTCGACGCCATCAGCGCGGCCGGCTACCAGGTGGCCGAGGCCGAGCATGACCTGACCCTGACCGGCATGAGCTGCGCGAACTGCGCCGGACGCATCGAAAAGGCCCTGCATGCGGTGCCCGGCGTGCTGACCGCCGAGGTCAACCTGGCCAGCGAGCGCGCGCGAGTGACGACCCTGGCCGCGGTCGAGACCCAGACCCTGATCGCCGCGGTGGAAGCCGCCGGCTACGGCGCCCAGGATCGCCACGCCGAAGACGACCGCCCGGCTCCGGCGCGTCAGCGCCTATCCTGGGAAAGTCTGGAGCTGGCCCTGGCGCTGCTGCTGGCCGCGCCGCTGATCCTGCCCATGCTGCTGGCGCCCTTCGGCTGGCACCTGATGCCGCCCGCCTGGCTGCAATTCCTGCTGGCGACGCCAGTGCAGTTCCTCGTCGGCGCGCGCTTCTATCGCGGCGCCTGGCATGCCCTGCGCGCCCGCAGCGGCAACATGGACGTGCTGGTCGCCCTGGGCACCAGTGCCGCCTACGGCCTCAGCCTCTACCTGTGGCTGGTCAAGGGTAGCCCGCACCTCTATTTCGAGACGGCGGCCATGGTCATCGCCCTGGTGCGCCTGGGCAAATACCTGGAGACCCGCGCCAAACGCCGCACGGGCGCCGCCCTGCGCGCCCTGGAAGCCTTGCGTCCCGAACGCGCACGACGTCTGACGGCGACCGGCCAGGAGGAAGAGGTCGCCCTGACCCAGCTGCGCCTGGGGGATCGCCTGCAGCTCCGTCCCGGCGAGCGCATCCCCGCCGATGGCCGCATCCTGCAGGGCGAAAGCCAGGTCGACGAAGCCCTGCTCACCGGCGAGAGCCGTCCGGTCGCCAAGGGACCGGGCGATGAGGTGGTGGGCGGCGCCATCAATGGCGAAGGCAACCTGCAGATCGAGGTCACCGCCCTGGGCAGCGAGACGGTGCTGGCCGGCATCATCCGCCTGGTGGAAGACGCCCAGGCCACCAAGGCGCCCATCCAGCAGCTGGTGGATCGCATCAGCCGGATCTTCGTCCCGGTGGTGGTCGGCCTGGCCCTGCTCACCCTGGCCGGCTGGCTGCTGACCGGTCATGCCCTGGAGCCCGCCCTGCTCGCCGCCGTCGCCGTACTGGTCATCGCCTGTCCTTGCGCCCTGGGCCTGGCTACGCCGGCCGCCCTGATGGCCGGCACGGGCGTGGCGGCGCGCCATGGCATCCTGATCAAGGACGCCGAGACCCTGGAACGTGCCCAGGGCATCACCACCGTCATCTTCGACAAGACCGGCACCCTGACCGCCGGCCAGTTGCGCCTGCGCCAACTGGCCACGGCGCCGGGAATCGAAGAGCGCGAGGTGCTGAGTCTGGCCGGTAGTCTACAAAGGGGCAGCGAGCATCCGCTGGCCGCGGCGGTGCTGAAGGCCTGCCGCGAACGCGGCCTGGACACCCCACCCGCCCGGGACGTCCGTGCCCTCCCCGGCCGTGGTCTTCAGGGCAGCTGGCAGCACCGTGCGCTGTTGCTGGGCAATGCCCGACTGCTGGCCGAACAGCGTCTGGACGCCGGCCATCTCGCCGAGGCCGCCCGTGATTGGGAAGACCAGGGCCTCACCCTCTCCTGGCTGCTGGAAACCGGCACCGAGCCACGCGTCCTCGCTCTGCTGGCCTTTGGCGACGAGCTCCGCCCGGGCGCCGCTGCGGCCATCGCCCGGTTGCGCCAGGGCGGCATCGACAGCTGGCTGCTGACCGGCGATAACCGCGGCAGCGCCCGCCAGGTGGCCGCGGCCCTGGGCATCGAGCAGTGGGAGACCGAGGTGCTGCCCGCCGACAAGGCCGCGGTAGTTGCCCGGCTGCAAGCGACCAAGGGCGGCGTGGCCATGGTCGGCGACGGTCTCAACGACGCCCCGGCGCTGGCCGCCGCCGAACTGGGCATCGCCATGGGTTCGGGCACTGCCGCCGCTCGCCATGCCGCCGGTATCACCCTGCTGCAGGAAGACCCACGCCAGGTAGTGGCGGCCCTGGACATCGCCCGGCGCACCCAGCGCAAGATCCGCCAGAATCTGTTCTGGGCCTTCGTCTACAATGTCATCGGCCTGCCGCTGGCCGCCCTGGGTCTGCTCGACCCGGTCTATGCCGGCGCCGCCATGGCCTTTTCCAGTGTCAGCGTCCTGGCCAATGCCCTGCTGCTCGGCCGCTGGCGCCCGTCCGGAGATCATCCGTCATGAACATCGGCCAGGCCGCCAAGGCCAGTGGGCTCACCGCCAAGATGCTGCGCTACTACGAGCGGATCGGCCTGCTGGCGCCCGCCGGGCGCACCGACAGCGGCTATCGCCAGTACGGCGCGGAAGACCTGCGGGTGCTGGCCTTCGTCCGCCGCTCGCGTGAGTTGGGCTTCAGCCTGGAAGAGATCCGCCAGCTGCTCAGCCTCTGGCAGGACCGCCAGCGCGCCAGCGCCGACGTCAAGGCGCTGGCCAAGCGACACATCGCCGAGCTGGATCAGAAGATCGCCGAATTGACCCGCCTGCGCAGCACCCTGGGCGAACTGGTCTCCTGCTGCCATGGCGACGCCCGCCCCGACTGCCCGATCCTCGATACCCTCGGCGGCTGAGGACCTGTTCACGCTCACGCGAGCTAGAGCCAAACAAGGCGCAACGACCAACGGGAGTAACAGCCAACGGCTGGCCCGAAGGGTGAGCGCTAGCGAATCAAAGGCCTGAGGAAGCGGACCGGCCTCGCGCGCGAGCTTACGAGTGGTAAAGGAGCATTCCGACGGGGCCGCCTAGGTGGGGGTGGCGACCCAGGGCGTTTTTCAACGCCGTTTGGCGACGCGCAGCAGATCGTGGGCAGGTTCTGACGCAACCGCTGCCGCCCGGCGGAGTCCATCGCTTATCCCCCCGCTATCGAGGCACCACCATGCACACCCTGCACCGCTACCAGATCCGCTATCGCCTCAATGGCGAGCCACTCACCCACGAGCTGGAGAGCTTCGAGCCGGTCACCGAGGAAGAAGCCGTACTGCAACTGCTGATCAAGCATGTCGAGGAGCCTCAGGTGGTAGTCGACGCCCCCTGGGAGCGCCATGCGCAACCCAGCATCGCCCGCCGGGCCCAGGAGGCCGGCCTGAGCGACATCGAGGTCAGCCAGCGGGACTGACGGCCGGCCCAGGCAGGTGGCTTTGCGCTATAATTCCGCGCTTTTGCCCCCTTCGTTGGAGTGATTCATGACCCTGCCTCGCCTGCGCCTCAAAGCCAATGCCGACCGCCGTCTGCGCGCCGGGCACCTCTGGGTGTACAGCAACGAGGTGGACGTGGTCGCCACGCCACTGACCGCTTTCGAACCGGGCGACCAGGCCATCCTGGAAACCACCAGCGGCAAGCCGCTGGGCCTGGTCGCCCTGTCCCCCAATAACCTGATCTGCGCCCGCCTGTTCTCCCGCGATACCGGCTACCTGTTGGACAAGTCCCTGCTGGTGCACCGCTTCAAGGTCGCCCTGAGCCTGCGCGAGCGCCTGTTCGGCAGCCACTGCTATCGCCTGGTCTACGGCGATGCGGATTTCCTGCCGGGCCTGGTGGTGGATCGCTTCAACGACATCCTGGTGGTACAGATCGCCTCCGCCACCATGGAGCGCCAGCGCGACGCCATCCTCGCCGCCCTGCTGCAGGTGTTCAAGCCTCAGGGCGTACTATGGAAGAACGATGGCAGCGCCCGTGCGGCCGAAGGCCTCTCCAGCTACGTGGAGGTGGCCTACGGCGAGGTCCCCGACTGGGTGGCGCTGGAAGAGAACGGCGTGCGCTTCGAGGCCCCGGTGCGCGAAGGCCAGAAGACCGGCTGGTTCTATGACCATCGCCTGAACCGCGCGCGCCTGGCGCCCTATGTCGAAGGCAAGCGGGTACTCGACCTGTTCAGCTACATCGGCGGCTGGGGCGTGCAGGCCGCGGCCTTCGGCGCCAGCGAGGTTATGTGCGTGGACGCCTCGGGCTTCGCTCTGGACGGCGTGGAGCGCAATGCCACCCTCAATGGCCTGGCGGAAAAGCTGGTCTGTGTCGAGGGCGACGTCTTCGAAGCGCTCAAGGAACTCAAGGCCGGCGAAGAAAAGTTCGACGTCATCGTCGCCGACCCGCCAGCCTTCATCAAGAAGCGTAAGGACCTGAAGAATGGCGAGGCCGCCTACCGCCGCCTCAACGAACAGGCCATGCGGCTGTTGAACAAGGACGGCATCCTGGTCAGCGCCTCCTGCTCCATGCACCTGCCCGAGGACGACCTGCAGAACATCCTGCTCGGCAGCGCCCGTCATCTGGATCGCAACCTGCAGATCCTCGAACGCGGTGCCCAGGGCCCGGATCATCCGGTACACCCGGCCATCCCGGAGACCCGCTACATCAAGAGCCTCACCTGCCGTCTGCTGCCCAGCTAGGACGCCAGGCCAAGCAACAGCCGATCGCGGCCATGGGCCGCTCCTACTGTGGCACTCGTGTCTGTAGGAGCGGCCCATGGCCGCGATAAGACATTGCTCCTACGGCCATGCTCTGACTGTAGGAGCGGTCGCATCGGCGGACCGCCATGGCCGCGATAGCAGATCTAAAGCCGGATCCAAGCGTCCCCCCGTTAGCACAGCCCCAACCTGATCCATCACCAAGCACTTTTCTATCGCCCCAAGCACGGCGGTCAAGGCCATATCCTCATGCCCGCCAGCTAAAAAAACGCCGCGTTTCCCTGAAGAAAACGCGGCCTTGTTTGGCTTCCGGCCTGGTATGGGTCTTTTTGTGCGCGTCGGGATATCAGCTCAAGGCACGGATCAACTCGGCCTTCTTCATCCGCGAGCGCCCTCGTACGTTCTGTTCGGCGGCCTTCTTCACCAGTTCGTCGCGGGTCAGCTCGCTGAGCGAGGTGCTGCCGCTGCGTGAACGGCGGGACGCGGCACGACCGCCGTTGGGCGACTGGCCCTGCTTGGTTGCCACCGCCCGCCGGGCGGAGTCCTTGCGGTCCGCGCGCTTGGCCGTGCCGCTCTTGCTCTTGCCGGAACCGCCCTTTTCGCCACCGCCGGACTGCTTGTTCACCGTCGCCCAGGCACGTGCCTCGGCTTCGTTCTTGGAGAGGCCTTTCTTCTCGTAGCTCTCCTCGATGTGCTCGGCCTTGCGTTCCTGTTTGTCGCTGTACTTGGACTTGTCGCCGCGGGGCATGGCAATCTCCTAGGAAGGACTTGTTTGAAAAGCCGCCGAGCGAAGGTCAGGCAAGGCGAAAATCAGCGAGGAAGCGGAGTTTACAAGTGGTAAATGAGCATTCCGAGCTGATTTTCAACACCGCATGACCGAGCGCAGGCACTCTTCGGAAAAGGCCTAGTCTTCGGCCTTGATGGTGGCCACATCGGCCGCTTTCACTCGCACATGGCGACCCGCCACGTCGGTGAATTCATAGAAGCCATCGGCCGTCTTGGTGTGGGGCTTGTCCTGGGTGATGTACTGGGTGCCATCCTGCAGGGTCACCACCGTTTCGGTAGAGCAGGCAGCCAGGGCCATGATCGCCAGGACCATTAGCCCTCCCTTGATCACGCGGCTCATGGCGCCTCCGGGGAGACGCGATGGATGGACACGTCATGCAGCGCCACCAATGCCTGACCGGACTCGATGTCGGCCAGTTGGAAGCGCTCGTCGTTGATCGCATCCAGGTGCCGACAGGCCAACTCTCGGACCACGTCGGTGATGGGCACGTCCAGACTGCTGATACGGTCGGTATAGCTTTCGCCCAGCAACTTGTAGTGGATTTCGTATTGGCTATCGGTGTCGTCACGCATGAGGAGTCTCCGCGAAAAGGCTGCCCGACTCGGGTTATTTCTATAGAGCCTGGGCAGCCAGAGCGGTTCTTTCCTTCCCCCCAGATGCCGCCGAACGGTCATCTGTCAAGTCCCTTCGCAGCTGCTCTAACTCAGCGCCCTGCCCGCATCTGTTGCAGCAGGGCACTGCACTGGGCGCCCTGTTCGTTGCTGGGCGCCACCAGCGCCAGCAACCCGGCCGCCGGTGCAGCGAAGGTGGCCAACAGCGCGGCCGCCGCGCCCCGCGCCGCCAGCGGTAGCGCCTTCACCCCCGGCGAGGGATTCTTCAGGGTGCCCCGGACATAGAGCGGCGAACGCAGCGAGAAGATGCGCAAGCCCTTGCTGTGGGGATCGACGGTGAGATCCAGCCGCTCCGTCGCCAGGTTGGCGGTGCCGGTGATGTTGATCAGGGCGTTCTCGGTATCGAGCACGAATACCCGGGGCGTCACCAGGCCCTTCTTGAAGTCGAGATCGGCCACCGCGCAATTGATCTCCACCTCATCGTCACCGAACAGCCGATCGACCAGGTAGTTGCCGACGTTGAGTCCCGCCAGCTCCATCAGACTGCGACTGATGCGGCCGTCGTTCATCAACAGCTTGAGTTCACCGTCACTGGTGCCGAGCAGCGCCGCGACCGAATTGCCGGTACCGCTCAGGGTGGCATCGCCATTGAGTTCGCCCATGCTGCGCTTCATGGTCTCCACGGTAGGGAAGAGTTGGTTCAGCTTGACGCGCCGTACATGCAGGTCGACCCGGCCCGGCATGGGCGTCTTGTTACCCTCCAGGCGCACCGTGGTGTTCAGATCGCCACCCGCCACGCCGAAGCGTAGGGGATCGAGCAGGAGCACCCCGTCGGTCAGGCGCACATGGGTGTTGAGGTCGGTGATGGGCAGTTGCGCGTTCTGCACGATGCGCTTGCCGGTGAAGCGCACGTCCGCATCCATGGCCCGCCAGCGGTCGGTGCGAAATTCCGAGACCGGCAGTGCCCTGTCCGCCGGCTGCTTGCTGGTCTCGCCCTTGGCCGCCTGCTGTTCCTGGGTATCGGCGCCGATCAGCGGAGCCAGGTCCTCGAACAGCAGCTGATCGGAACGCAGGGTACCGCTGAGCTTGGGTCGCGGCTGGCCGCCGGTGAAGAGGACGTCGCCATGCAGATCGCTCTTGCCCACCCGACCGTTGAAGTCCTCGTAGCTGAAACGGGCACCGGCCGGATCGTTGAGCTTGACCGTGAGATGGCCGTCGGTGGCATAGGGCGCCGTCTCCGGCAGGGTGACCCCGGTGAGCGGATAGAGCTGCGCCAGGCTCTTGCCTTCCAGCACCAGGTGCAGGTCCAGGGCGCCCAGGCGCCGTGGATCGGTCAGGGTGCCGAACAGCTGTACACGGGTCTGCCCGGCCCGGGCATCGAGCTGGATGGGAAAGGGCGTGTCGGCGTCCTGCAAGGCCAGCAGGCCGCCGATCTGGCCACGCCCGCTCACCGGCACCTGCTTGTAGTTGCCCTCCACCGCCACGGCGAATTGGAAGGCCTGGGTCTGCTTGACGTTGGCCCGCTGGCGCGAGGTGCCCTGCTTGCCCACCAGGTCGGCATAGGCGATGGGGGCGTCCAGGGAGGTGATCCGTGCCCGCAGACGGGTCGCGGTCTGGGCATCGTCGAAGCTCACCTGGCCGGCATCGAAGCCGATGGTGCCGATGTCCACCGTCCAGGCCGAGGGCTCGGCGTCAGGGTCTTTTTCGGCGCTCTCGAAGGTCCAGCTGTTGCGGCCATCGGCCAGGCGCTGGGCGTTGACCACTGGCCCGCGGAGGTCGATACGCGGGATGTACACCTGCTTGGCTAACAGGGCCAGCGGCGAGACCCGTAGCCGTACCTGGTCGAGGTGGACGAAGGTCTTGTCCTTGGCCCAGTCGGGGTTACCGAGGTTCAGGTCCTCGGCGGCGATATGCGGCCAGGGAATCCAGGCATGCCAGCCGCCCTGGTCCGGTTCGCGCTGCCAGACCACACCCAGGTTGCCCTGGATGGCGAAGGGCCGATGCAGCGCGCTGGACACCTGCTCGTTGATCCTGGGCTTGAGGCGATTCCAGTCGAAGGTGGCCAGCACTACCAGCACCAGCACGAACAGCAGCAGGATGATTCCCAGCAGCCAGGCGAGGATCTTGCGTGGGCGCGTCATGGCCGCCTCCTTATCGTTCCGTTCCTCCTTGGGTCTGCGCAGCGCAGCGGGGTTCCCTACGCCTTGCGCTGACGCAATGCCAGCCCCGCCACCGCTACCCCGATCAGGGTCAGCAGCAGCAGGCTGCCGCGCAGCCCCACCTGCCCCGCCACGGCGCCGATCAGCGGTGGCCCGAGCAGAAAGCCGAGATAGCCGGCGGTGGCGGTCATGGCGATGCCGGCGGCCGGTGTCTCGGCCACCTGGCCGGCCGCGCTGAAGGCCGCGGGCACCACGTTGGACAGGCCCAGGCCGACCAGGGCGAATCCGAGGATCGCCGTCCAGGGCGCCGGCAGGATCACCGCCAGTGCCAGCCCGAGGGTCGCCAGCAGCGCACCGCCGAAGATCACCTGGGGGCCGCCGAAGCGCGCGCGGATGCCATCGCCGAACAGCCGGCCGATGAGCATGGTCAGCGAAAAGGCCGCATAACCAAGCGTGGCGACCACTGGCGTCGCTCCACCTACCTGGTCAAGGTAGACGGCGCTCCAGTCGGTCATGGCCCCTTCCAGCATCAGGCAGCCCAGAGCGATCAGCCCCAACGCCAGTACCCGCCGGTCCGGCAGGCGCAGGGCATGGCTGACAGGGCTGCGGTCACCCTCGTCCAGCGCCAGGGCCGCGGGCAAAGCCAGCAGCAGCGCTACCCCGCCGGCAGCCAACAGCACCACCAGGGCCGAGGCACCCAGGTGCAGCGCCCAGGCGCCGAGCCCGGCACCGATGAAGCCACCGAGGCTGAAGGCCGCGTGGAAGGACGACATCAGCGGACGCTCCCAGCGGCTTTCCACATCGCTGGCATGGGCGTTCATGGACACGTCGATCAGGCCATTGCAGGCCCCCAGCAGCAGGGCACAGGGCAGCAACCAGCCAAGCGAAGGCGCCACGCCGGGCCAGGCCAGCACCAGGATGAAGGCGAGGATGCTGTAGCGCGTGAGACTGCCGGTACCGCCCGAACGCGGTACCAGTACCCCGGCGAAAGGCATGGTCAGCATGGCGCCCAGCGCCACGGCCAGCAGTACCAGACTGAGCTGGCCATCGCTCAACGCCAGATCGCGCTTGAGTTCGGGAATGGCGGCCGCCCAGCCACCGATCCCGCAGCCGTTGGCGAGAAAGACGGTGAAGGTGGCCCAGCGTTGACGACGCAGGATGGCAGAGGTCATGGTAATCCTAGGAAAACGGGGCTAGCGGGAGGCCTGATGGACCTGCAGACCGGCGTCGCGATAGGGCTGCAGGCGCATCGCCTCGAGCTCGGGCTCCACCACCAGGTGATTCACCCGCGGCAACTCCAACACGTGATAGAAGGCCACGCTGTCGAGCTTCTCGGCGGTCACCGCGACGACCACCGCGCTGCTCTGCTCGGCCACGGCGGCCTTGAATTCGGCCTCTTCCAGGTCGAACCCAGTCACCCCGGTCTCTACCGCCAAGGCACAGGTGCCGAGGAAAGCCAGATCTGCACGCACACCGCGCACATCGCGCATGGCCCTGGCACCCAGGCAGGCGCCCGACTCCGGTGCGGCCAGGCCGCCGATCATCAGCACGCGGATGCCCTGGCGCTGCAGCAGCGCCGCGGCGATCACCGGTGCATTGGTGGCCACGGTCAGGTCGAGATCTGTGGGCAACGCCTGGGCGATGGCCAGATTGGTCGAGCCGGCGTCCAGTAACAGCAATTGCCCCCGTTGCACCAGCTTGGCCGCGGCCCGCCCCAATGTCTGCTTGGCCGCCTCGTCCTGACCGATACGCGCCGGCAGCGGCTCCGGCGGCGTCAGCAGCGAGAGCGCCCCGCCGTACACCCGGCGGCACAAGCCCTGGCGGGCCAATTCGCGCAGATCGCGGCGCACGCTGTCTTCGGAAATGCCCCAGGTCGCGGCCAGTTCGGCCGACAGGACCCGGCCCTGTTCGCGCAACAAGGCAAGGATCGCGGCCTGGCGTTCTTCGGGGAGATGAAGGGCTGCATTCATGCTGATACTCCAGGAGGATCAGCACATCATGCACAATCATTTAAGATCGTGCAATATCATGCACTGGATGAGGCCTTGCTCCGAGCATCCAGCCAGCGGCCGCCAAAGACATTGATCAGCAGCCCGAGCATGACCGCCACGCCGCCCACTTCCTGCTGAGTGGTCATCTGCTCACCCAGCAGCACGGCGGCCGAACTCAGCCCCACCACCGGCACCAGCAGGGAAAAGGGCGCCACCTGGCCGGCCGGATAACGCGACAGCAGCCGGCTCCAGATGCCATAGCCGAGCAGCGTCGCGATGAAGGCAAGATAGACGATGGCGAAGATGGAATTACCCGACAGCGACGACAACGCCGCCGCCATCCGCTCCGGTCCCTCGAGCAGCCAGGACAGGATGAAGAAGGGAAGGGGCGGAATCAGGCTACCCCAGACCACCAGGCCGAGCATGTCTACCTTGCCGATCTTCTTGGTGACGATGTTGCCCAGCCCCCACATGGCCGCCGCCGCCAGGGTCAGCAGAAAACCGGCCAGGGTCATGGTCACCCCATGCTCGGTGCCGATCAGCAGCAAGCCCAGCGCCGCCACCAGCAGCCCGACCAGGCTCGCCCGGCGCACCTTCTCACCGAGGAAGGTGGCCGCGAACGCCAAGGTGAAGAAGGCCTGGGCCTGCAAAACCAGCGAGGCCAGGCCCGCCGGCATCCCTACGTACATGGCCGAAAACAGGAAGGCGAACTGGCCCAGGGAAATGGTCAGGCCGTAGGCCAGCAGCAATCGCCAGGACACCTGGGGGCGCCGCACGAAGAGGATGGCCGGAAAGGCCGCCAGGCAGAATCTCAGGGCTCCCAGCAGCATGGGCGGCACGCCATGCAGGCCGAGCTTGATGACCACGAAGTTCACCCCCCAGGCCAGGATGACGACCAGTGCCAGCAACAGATCCCGGGGTGCCATGCACGACTCCTTCGTTTTCAGATAGATAGGCGGCTACCCTACTCCTTTGTGTCCGCGCTGCGGCGTCACAGTTGCCCACAAATTCGGCCAGTCACTCTCTGCAAAAGAAAAACCGCAGCCTGGGCTGCGGTTCGTCGGGATCAGGCGCTGCGCTTGTCACGCAAGGGATCGTGGCCCCAGTTCATCAGCGACTTGCGCCAACGTGAGTCTTCGATGTCGCCCTCCGGACGCTGCTTGAGATGGCGATGCACATAGCCGATGACCTTGCGCATGGCCTGGTAGTCGTCATCCTCCAGCTCTGCCTGGCGCTTGCCCTTGAGCTCCAGGATACGCTCGCCCATGGCATGACCGACCGCCTTGCCATCGTTGGCCGCAGTGACCTTCTTGCCACCTTTGGTCATGCCTACGCCCTTGCTGGTGTCACCGCTGAGCCATTTGCGCAACTGGCTCGGGGTCATGTTGACCACCTGCTTGAATTCGCTGCGAACCTCTTTCTTCTCGTCGTCGGAAGCCTTCTTGGTGCTCATTTTTCACCTGCCTTTTGCAACGCCTTGACCAGTTCGTCCTTCTTCATGCGTGACCGGCCGCGAACGTCACGCCGCGCGGCGCGCTTCATCAATTCGTCCTTGGTCAGGTCGGCCAGCCCACCCTCGCGCGCTACCGCCGTCTTGTGGGCGATGTCGGCGGGCTGCTTGGAATGCTGTTTGCCACGGCGTGTGTCCCGGCGCTTCTTGCTGGTGGTGCGCTGGTACTCTTCCTTGCTCAGGGAGTCGCGAGCCTTTTCCGGCAGATAGCGTTCGCCGGTCTCCTCGGACCGCTTGCCAGACTCGGTACCCCACTTTTCGTCGGTCCACTGCTGCAGGTGGTTGTCCTTGCCCTTGCCACCCTGGTATTCACCACCGCGCTTCTGGTACTCCTGGGCCGCCAGTTGCGCCTTGCGCGCCGACCACTGACCGGGCTTGCCGCCCTTGTCGCCCTCGGTAATCTCTTTCTTCACCTTTTCCCAGAGTTCGGGATCGCTCTTCTTGGCCGTGGCACTCATGGCTGCACCTCAAGTGGGGGATCATTGCAGTCGCTGTCACTAGGATGACTGTCCAAGCGAAACGGGGGTTCGCGCCAGGCGACGAACGCTCCTGTACCAGGCGCCTTGGCGTCCTCAACCTTGCTCCGCTCCGGTAACGCCATGTCACTCGCCACCCTGCTCCGCCGTCGCTGGATTCCCCTGCTCTTCGTCGCCCTGCTGGTGGGCGTCGGCGTGCCCTATGGCTGCTCGGAACTGGCCTATCGCGAGCGTCAATGGGTATTCAGCATCGAACCGGGCAACGCCAGCTGGTTCTCCGGCGTGCCAGAGGGCGTCCGCCAGCTCAACCTTCCAGTCAGCACCGCACTCAAGGGGACCGAGTACATCCACGCCTGGTGGTGGCCGGCACGGCGTCCCGATGCGCCCACGGTCCTCTACCTGCACGGCACGCGCTGGAATCTCACCGCCCAGGTCAGGCGCATCGCCACCCTGCGCCAGCTCGGCTATTCGGTGCTGGCCATCGACTACCGCGGCTTCGGCGAGAGCCCCGGCGACGTCCCCTCCGAACGCAGCGTCTACGAAGACGCCCGTATCGCCTGGAAACACCTGCAGCAGTTGCAGCCCGATGCCCGCAAGAGATACATCTATGGCCACTCCCTTGGCGGCGCGATCGCCGTGGACCTGGCCTGGCGCATCGCCCGCGATGACGACCCGGACGGCGACTATCCCGCTGCCGCCGGCCTGATCATCGAATCCACCTTCACCACCCTCGCCGACGCCGCCTCGGCCGTGGTCAATACCCGCTTTCCGCTGCGCTGGCTGATGTCGGAAAAATTCGACTCCTTGGACAAGATTCCCGACATCCGCATCCCGGTGCTCATCGTCCACGGCAGCGACGACCGCTACGTCCCGCCCCGCTTCAGCGAGGCTCTCTACGCCGCTGCCCAGGCGCCCAAGCGCCTGTTGCTGGTCCCCGGTGGTACTCACTCCAACAGCATGGTGATAGGCACCCATGCCTACGCCGAGGCGCTGCGCAGCCTCTTCGGTGCCAGTCGGATTTCCTTGGAAGACCAGAGAGGATCATCGACGGGAGGCTAGGATATTTCCGAGAGCCATCGACAAGACTGATAGTCACTATCTCGCCAGTCTATTTTTTCCTGACCGTCCCCAGCCGGATACTGAACTCACTCCAGAACAGTTTCCCCCGAGGACACCACCATGAACCTGCGCATCGCTTTCGGTTTCGCCCTGACCGCCCTGGCCCTGAACACCTTCGCCCAGGACCCCGCCTTCGCCCAAAGCTCGGCCGCCCAGCTCGCCGAGGAATCCAGTCAGCGCCCCCTGAGCGAGTTGATCCAGCAACAGCAAGAGCGCCTGCAGGATCGCAAGATCGCCGAAGAGTCCAGCCAGCGCCCCCTAGGTCGACTGATCAATCAGCAGCAGCAACACCTACAGGATCGCAGGATCGCCGAAGAGTCCAGCCAGCGCCCCCTGGGACAGGTCATCAAGCAGCAGCAAGAGCGCCTGCAGGATCGCAAGGTCGCCGAGGAATCCAGCCAGCGTCCCCTAGGTCGGCTGATCAATCAGCAGCAGCAACACCTACAGGATCGCCGGATCGCCGAAAACGGTTCAGCGCGCACCCTGGACCCGGCCATCGCCGCAGCCCAACGCGCCCAGGCTTGATCCGCCGCCACTGCCCTGCCCGGCCTTGCGCCGGGCTCACTTATCCCGCCTGATCACCCCGTCCGATCGTGGCAGGGGCCTCCACCACCAGTTCCTGCGGCACCTCGTCGATGCGCGGATCTAGCGCTGCCGCCATGGGGCTCACCGTATCCGGCATCGCCACGTGATGCAGCGGTGCCTCGTTCAGCCGGTGCTCGCCACTGACGAAGCGCGGCTGCACGAAGAACACCAGAATCAGCGCATAGGCCGACGTCAGCACATAGAACATGCCGGGGCCGAAATGCTGCATGGCCGCACCCGCCAGCAAGGGGCCGATACAGGCACCTACCCCATAGGTGGTCAGCAGCATGGCCGACAGCTCCACCCGTCGTTCCGGCTCCACATGGTCGTTGGCGAAGGCCGTCGCCAGCGGATAGAGGGTGAACAGCAGCATCCCCGAAATGAAGCCCGCGGTCAGCAGCCAGGGATAAGACAGACTCACCAGCCCCCACAGCGGTACGGCCGCGATACACAGTAACACCGCATTGCCACGGATCAGCTTGCAGCGGTCGAAGCGATCCGACAGCCACCCCAGCGGCCACTGGGCGCAGAAGCCTGCCACGATACACAGACCCACATAGAAGCTGGCCTGAGCCGTATCCAGGCCACTGCGACTGGCGAATACCGGTGCCAGGCCATAGAAACCACCCACCAATAGTCCCGCGGTGAAGATGGTCACCAGCGACTGCGGCACTCGCCGCCAGAAGAAACGGATTTCCAGGGGCGCCGCCACCAGCTTGGCCGGGTGCACCCGACGCGTCATCGCCAGGGGGATCAGGCAGGAGGCGAAGCAGATGGCCACCAGCAGTAGCGGCTTGTAGTCCAGTTGCGGATGCCAGGCCAACAAGGCCTGGCCGATCACCAGTCCCAGGTCCACTGCCACCATGTAGCCAGCGAACACCTTGCCGCGCTGGTGATTCTCCGCCTGCTCGTTCAGCCAGCTCTCGATCACCATGTACTGGTTCATCATCACCACGCCCATGACGAATCTCAGCGCGATCCAGATACCGAGATCATCCACCAGCGCATGAATCAGTACCGTCACCGTCGCGGCCCCGGCGCAGGCCACATAGGAGCGGATATGACCGACGCTGGCGATCAGCCGGTGGCCGAACTTGCCTCCGCAGACCAACCCGAAGTAATAGGCGGCCATCAGGGCGCCGGTCCAGATATCCCCCGCTCCCTGCTCGGTGAGCCTGAGGCCGATATAGGTGGTGAACAGGCCGGATCCGGCCAACATCAACAGCGTTGCGAAATACAGGGCAGGAAAGGTAACCAGAGGACTGAACATCGAACTCACATCGAAGAATGCGAAAAGCCAACATTGACCGGCAGCAGCCAGTCGTCGGGACTACTCGAAAGGAAGGGGTTGAGGGATGACGCCCAGCGCTACTCCGGCTCCTGGAGCCTATCGGCCTCGGCGCGTTGCCGCTGCCGCCACTGATCCAGATAGACCACTTGGCCATGCTCCGGCTTTGCCTGGTACACGGGCGCCGAAGCCACCACCGAATCCGCGGCCGGCCGTTCGACTTCAGGTACCACGAAAGGTGCGAACTCCACCTTGGCCAGGGTCTTGCCGAACAGCGCCAGGGACGCGTTCAGGCGCTCCTCCCCGGTCACGGTGAATTCGAAGGCGAACAGCCGCGCGAGTCGCTTGCGCCCCTGGGCGTCCGCCAGCCAGCGGAAGCGCGAAAAGGCCACGGCGCCGTCCAGCAGCGTCACCTTGCGGCGCCGACACTCCTGCTCTGCAAGCCACAACGCTCGCTCGCGAATGCCGTGGCCATGCCAGAACCACAGACCGATGCCGACCGCACCCAGCAACAGGCAGAGATTACCTAGCGTCAGCATCTTCGCTCCTCATCGAAAGGTACCGCCGTCACTAACGCCGCGCCGCGTCACCGGATCCCGTCTCGTTCAACAGGCGAATGTTCTCACGCTCACCTTTGTACAGCGCCAGAGGGGCGATTTCCTTACCCAGCAAAGGCACCTGCTGTTGGTGCCATATGTAGTAGAAAACGTTCAGAACCACCAATAGCAGAAACAACCAACGCATCATTCGTTCTCGAGCGGACACGCCAAAGCCAATCCAGCAAACACCATATCGGGCACGATTCGCGCGCCTGGAACGACATGCTTGACCAGTTCCGCGTCACCGCCAGTCAGAAAGATCTCGCAACCTTCGGCGAACATCTCCTGCGCCAGCTCGTACTGGGTGCGGACGAAGCCCTTGAGCATGTACAGACAACCCCGTTCCACGGCCTCGATGGTCGTGCGTCCCGGCGCCTCGTAGCGTTCACCACTGGCCCAATGTGGATCGTAGCGGATACGACGGGTGTGGGTCTGCAGTTCCCGACGCATCAACGGAATCCCCGGACAGATGAAACCTCCCTGGTGTTCGCCCTGGGCATCCACCAGGTCGGCGGTGACCGCCGTCCCCAGGTCCAGCACCACGCACGCCTTGCCCTGGGCCAACTGCACGGCAGCCAGGATCACCAGCCAACGATCCATGCCCAGGCGCTGGTGATCCCGATAGCCGTTGCGCACCCCGTTCCAGCTTTCCACGGGCAGCGCCTGATGACAGGCGACGCCGAAGGTCGCCGTCAGTCGCTCCTTGAGCTGCTGGGTCTCTTCATCGCTACGGACACTGACCAGTCGACAGGCGACGAACCTTGGCATTGCCGACTCGGACAGAGCGGCGACCAGGGCCTCGTCGCTATCGACGATACCGGTGCGGACGACATCGGCATGGGGATCGAGCAGCCGCCATTTAATCAGACTATTGCCGCAATCAAGCTCAAGAATCATGGTCGAGGCTCAAACTCAATTCACCACCGTTGAATGCCTGCGTCCGACCGTCTACACGCATGAGAATGGACCCATCTTCGGCAACTCCTTCCACTGTGCCCTGGATGCAGCGAGCCCCCGAAGACAGGGTAACCGCTCGACCTTGCCAGCCATGATAACGCTCCCACTCGTCCCGCAGGACGGTGAATCCCGACTGCCGATGAATTTGCCAGAGGCTATCGATCTCCCGGAGCAGCAGACCGGCCACCGCATTGCGATCCTGCAGCGCGCCCAGGGCTTCGGCCATGGAGATCCAGGGCTGATCGATATTGTCAGCCAAACGCATGTTCACATTGATACCGATCCCAATGATCGCCTGGCAGGTATCGTGCGGGTCCCCGGATAACTCGATGAGGATGCCGGCCAACTTTCGACCACGAACCAGCACGTCATTGGGCCATTTCAACCGGGCATCCTCGACACCCAGGCGCTGCAGGGTTCGAATGACCGCCAGGCCCATGGTCAGACTCAGCGCCTGCAGCTTCTGAATGCCGCCCTGGCTGGACACCACCGCGGTGAGATAGAGATTCTTGCCATAGGGACTGACCCAAGCCCTGCCACGACGGCCGCGACCGGCCTGCTGATGCTCGGCGAGCAGGACGAACGGCGGCTGCTCCTGCCGCTGCAGCCGGCGTTGCGCCTCCGCATTGGTGGAGTCTATGGAGGACAGCACCGTCACCGGCCAGCCACCCTCTTGGGCGATCAACTCGCCATCGAGCAGGAACAGGGGCTCCTCGAGACGATAACCGCGCCCCGGGACCTTGAAGACCTCGATGCCCAGGTCTTCACCGAGCATTTTCAGGCGCTTCCAGATGGCACTTCGGGAAACACCCAGCGCCTCACCCAGCTCGACGCCGGAATGAAATTTCCCATCACTCAGCAGTTTCAGCAACGGCATGCTCGAACTCCCGTTCGACTTTCTTCCGCCCCAAAGACAACACCCCCGCCAGAGTGAACTGAGCGGGGGTGCTGGGTATTAGGCGCTTGACGATGACCTACTCTCACATGGGGAAACCCCACACTACCATCGGCGATGCATCGTTTCACTTCTGAGTTCGGGAAGGGATCAGGTGGTTCCAATGCTCTATGTTCGTCAAGCAATT
>NZ_LNUP01000014.1:87856-308506 GCF_001512295.1 Pseudomonas sp. EpS/L25
GCCCCAGTCCCCACGCCCCGAACTGCTCTACGGCCCCGCCGATCGGCCGCGCCCGCTGATCGCCCTGCTGGCCGCCATCCAGCACCTGCTGGCGATCATCGTGCCCATCGTCACCCCCGGCCTGCTGATCTGCCAGGCCTTGGGCGTCGCACCACACGACACCAACCTGATCGTCTCCATGTCGCTGGTGATCTCCGGCATCGCCACCTTCGTCCAGTGTCGCCGCTTCGGCCCCTTCGGCGCCGGACTGCTGATCGTCCAGGGCACCAGCTTCAACTTCGTCGGCCCGCTGATCGCCGGCGGCGCGCTGATGGTGAAGAACGGCACCCCGGTGGAAGCCGTGATGGCCGCCATCTTCGGCGTGGTCATGGCCGGTTCCTTCGTCGAGATGGGGGTGTCGCGGGTACTGCCCTTCGTCAAAAGACTCATCACGCCGCTGGTGACCGGCATCGTGGTGCTGATGATCGGCCTGACGCTGATCAAGGTCGGCCTGATCAGCATGGGTGGCGGCTTCGCCGCCCTGGGCAACGGCACCTTCGCCAACGGCGAGAACCTGCTGCTGTCGGGTACGGTGCTGGCGACCATCGTGGTGCTCAATCGTCTCCCGCTGCGCGGGCTGCGCAGCAGCGCCATCGTCGTCGCCCTGCTGCTGGGCTATGCCCTGGCCGCCTGGCTGGGCCGGCTGGACTTCACCGGCATGCACGAAGCGGCCTGGGTGCAGATCCCCACGCCCCTGCATTTCGGCCTGGGCTTTTCCTGGTCGCTGTTCGTGCCCCTGCTGGTGATCTACCTGGTGACCTCCCTGGAGGCCATTGGCGACATCACCGCCACCAGCAAGGTCTCCCGCGAACCGGTGGAAGGCCCGCTGTGGATGCAGCGGATCAAGGGTGGGGTGTTGGTCAACGGCGCCAATTCGCTGCTGGCCGGGCTGTTCAATACCTTTCCCAGCTCGGTGTTCGCGCAGAACAACGGGGTGATCCAGCTGACCGGCATCGCCAGCCGTCATGTCGGCCTGTGGATCGCCGTCATCCTGGTGCTGCTGGGACTGTTCCCGGCAGTGGCCGGAGTGATCCAGGCGGTGCCCGAGCCGGTGCTCGGCGGCGCGGCCATGGTGATGTTCGGCGCGGTGGCCGCTTCGGGCATCAACATCCTCGCCGGCGTCGAACTGGATCGCCGCGCGCTGCTGATCATCGCGGTATCCCTGGCCCTGGGCCTGGGCGTCTCCCAGGTGCCGGAGTTCCTCACCCATCTGCCCGCCGGCCTGCGCGCGGTGCTGGAGTCGGGCGTCGCCACCGGTGGCCTCTGTGCCCTGCTGCTGAACTGGTTCCTGCCGGAAACCCCAAGAGCCTCTGAATAGACAACTTTTTCATCCCGGCGCTGAAGTTCCAACAGGAGGTGCCGATAGCTTGGGCAAGTCACCTGTGGACTCGCCCACGCGCGTCGTTTCGCGCGTCGACGCTCCACCCAGCAGAGCGCCCATGATCAGCCCGGATGTTCCTGTCGTTAAGGTCCCGCTGCGCGAATATGCGGCCCTGGCGCGCGCCATGGGCGCCACGGTCTTCGCGCAGAACCTTGAGAAGCAGCCCGGCGAACTGGTGGGTTGGCGCTTTCCCAAGGGCTGCTTCGTGCAGAAGGCGCACTTCCAGCGCTTGCTGGGGCGCCAGCCGGACACCCTCTAGTGTGGTGTTGCAGAAGTTAACTACACAATTTTGGCGGCGCTCTTTTGGCTTAGGCGTCGTTGCCACTCCTCGCCATAGCCCTGCCATGACTCGTCGCGGCGCCTAGCCCAGTCGGAACGCCGAACCGCCCAAAAATCACTCGCCCATTCTTGCGCGAACGTCTGAAACACCACACTGGTAGACGTCGGCTTCCAGCTCCACCAGCGCCCGCTGCGCGGCGGCCAGCTCGGTCTCGTTGAATACCCTGACACCCGCGCGTTTCAGCGCTGCCGCGGTGACGCCCTCACCCGCGACCCGGGTACCGCTGAAACTGCCATCGTAGTTTTCCAGGTTGCCGCAGGACGGACTGCGCGCCTTGAGCACCGCCAGGCGGATGCCGTGACGCGCGATGAGTTCGAGCGCGGCCTCGGCCCCGGCGACGAAAGCCGCGGTGACGTCCTCACCGGCATCGGTCAGTACCGGCAGCTGGCCATCCAACACGGCGCCACCCTGGCCGCCGGGGATCTCCGCCGGCGGGCGCGGCGTGGGCAGGCCACCCGCCACCTCCGGACAGAGAGGTACGATGCGGCCTTCGGCCTGCCAGAGGCCCAGCAGATCGAAGGGGCCGTGGGCACCGCCGTCATAGCGCACCCGGTGCCCCAGCAGGCAGCGACTCACCAGAATCTTTTCCATGCGTCCTCCACGAGCAGAAGCCCCGGTATGCCTCAGCCCTGCAACGGGTTGTCGCCACGGCGGCGGAACCAGCCGGTGAGCGACAATCGCTCGCGGGTGGCGGGCAGCACCTCATGGGGTAGTTGGCCGGACAGGAAGCACACCAGACTGCCGCCGAGGGGCAACACGTCCTGGTGACGCCGTTCGTCCAGGTAAAGACGCAGCTCGCCACCCTGCTCCGGCAGCCAGGCGCCATTGAGATAGAGCACCAGGGAGACCATGCGCCGGTCATCGTCGCGAAAGCGATCCAGATGACGGGCATAGCAGGCGCCCGGCGGGTAGAGCGCGAAATGGCTCTCGTAATCCTCGAGACCGAGGAACAGCGTGCGATTGAAGGCCTCGCGCAGGGTGTCCATGAGTTGCAGATAGCGCTGCACGCCTGGATGGGCGTCGTCCGGCTCCAGCCAGGCGATGTGATCGCCACGCACCCCTTCGCGGATCAGCGGACTCTCGCCGCGGCCGATGCCAGCGCGTTCCAGCTCACCCCGTGCATGGCGTAGCCGGCATTCGGCGGCCAGTTCGGCGGTCAGCTCCAGGGGCAGGAAGATGCTCTGCCGTGACCAGCCATGTTCGGCGAGATCGTCGACGATACGTTGCAGCAGGGGATGCTCGGGGTGCAGCGCCATCGGGAAAACCGTAGGAGACCGGACGCAGCCGGCGGGATGTCGAGTGTAAGAGAAGTCGGCCACGGCTGCGCGCCTGCCTTGACCAGGCGACGAATGCCCGGGGCGAGCGCCTCGACAGTCAGCCTGGGGTTGCCGACAATGGCGAACTTTCCGGCTCTGCGCCGCTGTTCGAGGTGTCCATGCGCGTTCTGTTCGCTTCCCTGCTTTTCGCCGTCGCCCTGCCGACCTTCGCCGACGACACGGTCAGCCTCTACCAGGCCGCGGGCTGGCCCGAGCAGCGCGGACACTTCCGCGACGCCCTGCAGGCCGCCCAGCAGCGCTACCAGAACAGCCTGCCGCCGGCGCTCTACCAGAGCCTGGTGGACAACAGCAACAAACGCTACACCGCCGCGGCCATCGACCAGCGCGCCCTCGCCGCCCTGCGCCAGAACCTGCCGGCCGAAGGGCCCGCGCTGCAGTTCTTCCAGTCGCCGGTGGGCCAGAAGGTAGTGGCCGCGGAAATCGCCGCCACCCGCAGCGACCAGTTGGCCAAGAACGCCAATGGCGTCCCCCAGATGCAGGCCAGCCCGGCACGCCGGGCCCTGGCCAAGCGCCTGGCCACTGCCCTGCCGGTGCGTGAGGCCGGCGCCGAAGTGAGCGTGGCCCTGGCAGGCCTCGCGGCCGACAGCCTGAGTTCGATGCTGCCGGGCCTGCTGGGCCAGCAGCAATCCGGCGGGATGATCGAGCAGCAACGCCAGAGATTCATCCAGCAGATGAACGCCGGCGACCTGGAGAACACCCTGCTCTATGTCTATCGCACCCTGAACGACAACGAACTCGGCCAGTTCGCCGACTTCGCCGGTTCGCCCAACGGCACGGCCTACTACCGGGCGGCGGTGGCCGCCCTGCGTGCCGGCCTGGGCGGCGGCGGTCAGTAGGACAACTCAGGCGAGACGCTCGTCCAGCCAGCGGAAATAGCGCTGGCGCAGCGCCTCGGTCTCGTTGACCAGATGGTGCCGCGCCTCGGGCAGGCGTAGCACCTCGGGGCGGGCGAACTTGGCCTCCAGTATCCCCAGGTTGTGCCGCCAGTCGACGGTGAAATCCTGCTCGCCCTGGATCACCAGGGGCGTGCGGCGACTGGCTGGCGCCGCTTCCAGCTGGGGAATCCAGCGCGCGAGGGCGCCGACCCACTGGGCAGGCAGCTCCCGGGGTTGCAGGCCATCGCGCTGCAGGAAGTCGAGAAAGGCCGGGTCGCCGGAATTCACCGAGAAGCGCCGTGGCAGCGCGCGTACGAAAGGCTTGACCAGACGATAGGTCCAGAGCCCCTGCCGCCAGGCATGGGGACGCACCAGGGGCGCCAGGAGCACCGTCTCCCCCACCTCGGGCGCCGGATCGCCGCGCAGCAGATAGTCCAGCAGGATGGCGCCACCGGTGCTCTGGCCGAGCAGATGCCAGGGCCGCGGCAGGTCCAGGCGACGCGCCTCGGCGATCAGCGCCGCCAAGGCGCTCTGGTATTCGGCGAAGTCATTGATGCTGGCGCGCGCCCCACTCGACAGCCCATGGCCGGGCAGGTCGCAGGCCAGTACCGCCAGTTGGCGTGACAGCGCCCAATCCACCACGTGGCCATAGAGCCCCATGTGGTCGTAGTAGCCATGCAGCATCAGCACGCTGCCTCGCGGCGCGGAAGGCCGCCAGCCCTGCACCGCCAACTGGTAGTCACCCGCGGCCAGGCTGCCCAGGGCCACCGTCACCTCCGGTCGTACCAGGCTGTCGGCGAGCCGGTAATGGCGGCGGTAGCCCTGGTGCTCGGCATCGGGCGGCAGATCGAAGCGCAATGGCACCAAGGCCTGGCGCAGCCGGTCTAGATCGAAGGAAGCGGTCATCACAGCGGATCGTTCAGGCAAGGGCCGACCATGATCGGTGGCCGGGACGGGCGACGACAAGCCCCGGCGACAACCATTACCAATTGTTTCATTAATCGTAAGACAGTTGCCCGCAATGATGACTGAATATTTCACTGCCTAGGCAGTATTCTGGAACCGCTTGATTGCCTGGGCAGATACTGCAATGTCACATTTCGACCGTAGCAACTTTCCCCTGCGCTACTCCGTAGGCCATCTCATCCACCTGGCGAACCAGTACAAGGATCGCCTGCTGGACAGTCACCTCGCGCCGTACGACATCACCGCCGCCCAGTTCAAGGTGTTGCTGCTACTCGCCCGCGACCTGACCGATACCCCGGCCGAACTCAGCCGCTGCCTGTCCCTCGACAGCGGCGCCATGACCCGCATGCTCGATCGCCTCGAAGCCAAGGACCTGCTGCGCCGGGTGCGCAGCCTGAGCGATCGCCGCCAGGTGCGCCTGGAGCTGACCGACCAGGGCAAGGCGCTGAGCAGCGAACTCATGCAGATCGGCGTGGATGCCCTCAATGACCTCACCCAATGCCTGGACCGCCAGGAGCTGGATGAACTGGAACGCCTGCTGCACCGGCTGCTCGGCCCCTCCGGCCTGTTGCCCGAGCCCACTGGAGACCTCTGAACCATGACCTTCCGCCTGCCGTTGACCGCCCTCTGCACCGCCCTGCTGCTGGCAGGCTGCGTGTCGTCCGCGGGTCTGAATCCCCAGGGGCACGCCGTGGACCCGGCGACCCTCAAGGGTGAGGCCACCTTCGCCAGCGACCGTCTCTCGCCTGCCCAGTGGCCGAGCGCCGACTGGTGGACCCGGCTGGGCGATCCGCAACTGGACAACCTGATCCGCGAGGCCCTGCGCGACAGTCCGTCGCTGCAGGAAGCCGACGCCCGCAGCCGCCAGGCCGACGCCGCGGTGCTGGCCGCCGATGCCGATCGCTATCCGCAACTCGACGCCAATGGCGGCGTGACTCGCTCGCGCCTGGCGCGCCCGGACGACCCCTCGGGCCAGGGCGACCGCTACAGCACCTTGCGCCAGCTGGACCTCAGCGGCAGCTATAGCTTCGACCTCTGGGGTGGCCAGCGCGCCGCCTGGGAAGCGGCCCTTGGCCGGGCTCGCGCCGGCGAAGTGGATCGCCAGGCCGCCCGCCTGACCCTGGCCGCCAACGTCAGCCGCGCCTATAACCAGCTCGGCCTCGCCTATGCCAACCTGGACGTGGCCCAGCAGGACCTGGACCGCACCCGCGGCATGCTCGACCTGGCCCAGCGCCGGGTGGACGCCGGCCTCGACAGCGACTACCAGCTGCAGCAAACCCAGAGCCTGGAAGCCAGCGCGGCGGCTTCGCACACGGCCGCCGAGCAACAGGTACGCAGTGCCCAGATCCGTCTCGCCGTGCTGCTGGGCAAGGGGCCCGATCGCGGCGCCGAAATCCCGCGACCCAGGCTGATCGCCCCCACCGCGGTGAATCTGCCGGCCCAGCTGCCCGCCGAACTGGTCGGGCGTCGTCCGGATCTGATCGCCGCCCGCTGGCGCGTGGAGGCCGCGCGCAAGGACATCGCCGCGAGCAAGACCAACTTCTATCCCAACCTGAACCTGACGGTGGCCGCCGGCAGCAAGGCCATCCTCGGCGATGCCCTGTTCGGCGCCCCGGCGCGCTTCTTCAACGTCGGTCCGGCGCTGTCGCTGCCGATCTTCGACGGCGGTCGCCGCCGCGCCGATCTGGCCAGTCGGGATGCCGACTACGACCTGGCCGTGGCCCAGTACAACCAGACCCTGGTGCAGGCACTGGGCGACATCGCCGATGCCATCACCCGCCAGCGCTCGCTGGACCAGCAGCTGGTCGACCAGCAGCGGGCAAGAGACATCGCCAAGAGCTCCTTCGACATCGCCATGCAGCGCTATGGCGCCGGCATCGGCAACTACCTCGACGCCCTGACCGTCGAGCAGCAATTGCTGCAGGCCGACCGCCAGCTCGCCAGCCTCCAGGCCGACCGCATCGACAGCGGTGTGCTGCTGATGCAGGCCCTGGGTGGCGGCTTCCAACCGTCCAAACTGCCGCCGGCGCCCGCCGCCGCGGCCACTCACTGATACCGAGGTCGCGATCATGGCCGATTCTGCCGCAACCCCCCAAGACAACGCCCAGGAGCAGAAGCCGCAGCGCTCCGGCAAACGCAAACTCTTCCTGCTGCTGCTACTGCTGCTGGTGATCCTGGCTGGCGTGGGCGTCTACTGCTACCACCTGTTCTATGGCCGCTTCCACGCCAGCACCGACGATGCCTACGTCAACGGCAACCTGGTGCAGATCACGCCCCAGGTCACCGGCACCGTGACCCGCATCGCCGTGGACGATGGCGACTATGTCAAACAGGGCCAGATGCTGGTGGAGTTCGATCCCAGCGATACGGCGGTCGCCCAGCAGAGCGCCGAGGCCAACCTGGCCAAGACCGTGCGCCAGGTGCGCGGCCTGTACAGCAACGTCGACAGCTACAAGGCCCAGGTCGCCGCCCGCCGCGTCGAGGTGGACCGTGCCCGCGCCGACTATGCCCGGCGCCAGCAACTGGCCAAGGGTGGTGCCATCTCCAAGGAAGAGCTGGCCCACGCCCGCGACACCCTGGTAGCGGCGCAGAGCTCCCTGACCTCCGCCCAGCAGCAACTGGACACCAACCAGGCACTGGTGGACGACACCGAGATCGCCTCGCACCCGGACGTCAAGGCCGCCGCCGCCCAGCTGCGCCAGGCCTATCTCAACCACGCCCGCAGCACCCTGGTGGCGCCGGTCAGCGGCTATGTCGCCAAGCGCTCCGTGCAGGTCGGCAGTCGCGTGCAGCCCGGTGCGGCGCTGATGGCCGTGGTGCCCCTGGACCAGATCTGGATCGACGCCAACTTCAAGGAAACCCAGCTCGCCGAGATGCGCATCGGCCAGCCGGTGGAAATCCACTCCGACCTCTATGGCGACGACGTACGCTATCGCGGCACCGTGGAGAGCCTGGGCGTGGGTACCGGCAGCGCCTTCTCGCTGCTGCCGGCGCAGAACGCCACCGGCAACTGGATCAAGATCGTCCAGCGCCTGCCCGTGCGGATCCGCCTGGAAGGCGACAACCTGGACAAGCACCCGCTGCGTATCGGCCTGTCGACCGTGGTCGACGTCGATCTGCACGACCAGGACGGCGCCCGCCTGCCCACCACCACCACCCCGCAGCAGCCGCGCTACAGCACCGATGTCTACGATCACCAGCTGGCCGATGCCGACCAGCTGATCCAGCAGATCATCCACGTCAACGGTCCGGCGGCGCGTGCTGCCGGCGTCGCCAAGCGCTGAAGCCCTGGAGGCTCGTCGGCGAGCCTCCCCGCCCACCCTTCTGGTAACCCGTCATGAGCGATAACGCCTTTCGCCCGGCGAGCCTGGTGCTCGCCACGGTGGGCCTGTCCCTGGCCACCTTCATGCAGGTGCTCGACACCACCATCGCCAACGTCGCCCTGACCACCATTTCCGGCAACCTCGGGGTGAGCTCGGAACAGGGCACCTGGGTCATCACCGCCTTCGCCGTGAGCAACGCCATCGCCCTGCCACTGACCGGCTGGATGGCACGGCGCTTCGGCGAGGTCAAGCTGTTCATGGCCGCCGTGGTGCTGTTCGTCATCACCTCCTTCCTCTGCGGCATCGCCACCTCCATGCCGGAGCTGGTGATCTTCCGCGCCATGCAGGGCTTCGTCGCCGGTCCGCTCTACCCCATGGCCCAGACCCTGCTATTGGCCATCTTTCCCGCCGCCAAGCGCGGCATGGCCCTGGCGCTGCTGGCCATGGTGACGGTGGTGGCGCCCATCATCGGGCCCATCGCCGGTGGCTGGATCACCGACAACTACAGCTGGCCCTGGATCTTCTTCATCAACATCCCCATCGGCATCTTCGCCACCCTGGTGGTCTGGAGCCAACTGGGCAAGAAGCCGGAAAAACTGGTGAGCCAGCCCATCGACTACGTCGGGTTGATCCTGCTAGTGATCGGTGTCGGCGTGCTGCAGGTGGTGCTGGACAAGGGCAACGACCTGGATTGGTTCGAATCCAACCTGATCTGCCTGGGCGCCGCCCTCTCCGCCGTGGCCCTGACCGCCCTGGTGATCTGGGAGTTGACCGACAAGCACCCCATCGTCAACCTGCGGCTGTTCCGCTATCGCAACTTCAGCTTCGGCACCCTGGCGCTGGTGCTGGGCTATTCGGGCTTCTTCGGCATCAACCTGCTGCTGCCCCAGTGGCTGCAGACCCAGCTCGGCTACACCCCGGTGTGGGCGGGCCTGGCGGCGGCGCCCATCGGTATCCTGCCGGTGATCCTCTCACCGCTGGTGGGCAAGTTCGCGCACAAGACCGACCTGCGGCTGCTGGCCGGGGGCTCCTTCCTGGTGATCGGCGCCTCCTGCTTCATGCGCGCCACCTTCAACAACGAGGTCGACTATCGCCACATCGCCGAGGTGCAGACCTTCATGGGCCTGGGCGTGGCGCTGTTCTTCATGCCCACCACCAGCATCCTGCTGTCCAGCCTCAAGCCCTCGGAACTGGCGGACGGCGGCGGCCTGGCCACCTTCCTGCGGGTCCTGGGCGGCAGCTTCGCCTCCTCCCTGACCACCTGGCTGTGGCAGCGCCGCGCCATCCACCACCATGCCCAGCTGACCGAGGACGTGACCGTCTACAGCCCGGCCACCCAGCACTACCTGGACGCCCTCGGCGGGCCGTCGCAACAGGCCTATGCCCAGCTGGACAAGGTGGTGGAGAGCCAGGCCTACATGCTCTCCACGGTGGATTACTTCACCCTGCTCGGCTGGATATTCATGGGACTGTTCCTGATCATCTGGCTGGCCAAGCCGCCCTTTGCGGCCAAGCCGGGGGCCGGCGGCGGCGACCACTAAGCCGTAATTCAGGGCGCGTGGTGCTGGGTCTCCAGGTAGTCGGTGATGTCGCGCAGGTCGTCGCTGTCGCCGATGCCCCAGAATCTCATCTTGGTGCCCGGCACCTTCGCCTCGGGATCGCGGAGAAAGGCCGCCAGGGCCTCGCGATCCCAGGCGAAGCCGGCGTGGCGCATGGCTTCTGAGTAGTTGTAGCCGGCCAGGCTTCCGGCCTGGCGACCGAAGAGGTCGTTGAGCTGGGGCCCGAAGCCTGACTGGGCACCGGGCCCGACGGAGTGGCAGTTGTGGCAACGCCGCAGGAAGAGATTACGGCCGTTGTCGGCATCGGCCCAGGCCAGCTCTCCGCCCAGCAGCGTCAGCAAAACCACCCCGGCCAGGGTCTTCACCGCTGGCATTTCCGGCAGTAGACGCTGGCCCGCTGGCCGAGACGAATTTCCTGCAGGCCGGTGCCACAGATCTTGCAGAACTCGCCCTTGCGTCCGTAGACGAACAGCTCCTGCTTGAAATAGCCCGGCGCCCCGTCACCGCCGATGAAGTCGCGCAGGGTGGTGCCGCCGCTTTCGATGGAGCGCGCCAGCACCTTCTTGATCTCCTCGGCCAGGCGATCGTAGCGCGCCCGGGAAATGCTACCGGCGGCGCGGCGAGGATCGATACCGGCGGCGAACAGCGCCTCGGCGGCGTAGATGTTGCCCACCCCCACCACCACGGCGTTGTCCATGATGAAGGGCTTGACCGCCATGCTGCGCCCGCGCGACAGCTCGAACAGCCGACCGCCGTCGAAGGCCGCGGTCAGCGGCTCGGGCCCCAGCTTGCTGAGCAGCACATGGGCGTGGGGGTCCTGGGTCCAGAGCAGCGCACCGAAGCGGCGCGGATCGGTGTAGCGCAGCGACAGGCCGGACTCCAGCTCGATGTCGACGTGCTCGTGCTTGGCCGGCGGCTGGTCGGCGGGAACCAGGCGCAGGCTGCCGGACATGCCCAGGTGACCGATCAGGGTGCCGCTCTCGGCGCGGATCAGCAGGTACTTGGCGCGCCGCTCCACGGCCTCGATGCGCTGGCCGGACAGGCGCACGTCGAGATCCTCGGGCACCGGCCAGCGCAGCCGGGCATCGCGGACGATGACCCGGCGCACGCGCTGACCGACGACATGGGGCGCGATGCCGCGGCGGGTGGTTTCGACTTCAGGTAATTCGGGCATGAGGATCCAGGAGGCTTATTCCAGAGATTTGGCTTAAAAGGCGCCGAGCGAAGGTCGGGCAAGGCGCAACGACCAACGGGAGTAACAGTCGAAGGCTGGCCCGAAGGGTGAGCGCCAGCGAATCAAAACAGCGAGGAAGCGGACCGGGCTCGCGCACGAGTTTACAAAGGGTAAATGAGCATTCCGACCGGGCTGGCGAACCAGCTGGTTTTCAACGCCGCCTGGCCGAGCACAGGCCCTTTTAACCAAATCTAGTAATTGATCCGACCGCTGCCCATCTCAAGGATGGTCTCCTTGAGCGACTCGAAGTCGTACTCGGACAACCCGACGTGATCGAGCACCCGCGGGGCGATGGCCTGCCACTCGCGATCCTCGTCCTGGCTGCCCAGGGCGCGATAGCAGCCGCAGACGTGCTCGGCCATCTTCAGCAGCGCCAGCAGATTCTTGATCTGGATGTCGGTGGTCGACTCCTCGTCGAACACCGACTGGGCGTTGTGGTGGTTGGCGATGGCCTGGCCGACGTGTTCCGGCAGGCGCCAGGAGCGCGAGATGAAGTAGCCCACCACGGCATGGTTGGTGTTGTACAGGCGGTTCTCCACATCCACCACCCGCACCTGCTCATTGACGCTGGCGTAGGCCTCTTCCAGCACCGCCATGTAGTTGGGGAAGCGCTTGAGCATCAGCGGAATGCCGCAGTTGTGGAACAGCCCCAGGGCATAGGCCTCGTCCGGGGTCGGATAACCGGTCTTCTTGGCCAGGCTCAGGCAGGTCTCGGCCACGTCCTGGGCGGTGTCCCAGAAGCGGTTGAGGATGACGATGGTCTCGTCAGTGAGTTCGCCCTTGATCGACTGGGCGTTGATCAGGTTGATGACCGACTGGCTGCCCAGCAGGTTGACCGCACGCTGGATGGAGGTGACGCGGTTGCTCAGGCCGAAGTACGGCGAATTGACCAGCTTGAGCAGGGCGCCCGACAGCCCCGGGTCCTGCCCGATCAGGCGGGCGATGACCTTGAGATCGGGGTTCGGCATCATCTGCTCGAGTTGCAGGTCCACCATGATCTGCGGTTGCGGCGGGATGCTGATGCCTTGCAGAGCCAGGCGGATCTGCTCCTCGGTCAGCTGGGGGGAGGCTTGGGACATGGGGGCTACTCTGCGATGGATGTCGCAAATTTACCTCGCAGCGCGGCCGGATGCCATCGGGCGCGACGAAGGAACTTCGTCTGGCCCGCAGCGGCCGGAATGAAGAGCGCTGGCACAAGGCTAGCCCCTACCAAATTCCGACCCGAGGTATCCGCAACCATGGCTACATCCCTGAACGGCAAGAAGATCGCCATCCTGGTCACCGACGGCTTCGAACAGGCCGAACTTACCGGGCCCAAGGAGGCCTTGGAGCAGGCAGGCGCCCAGACCCACATCATTTCCGCCGAAGCCGGCCAGGTGCAGGGCTGGAACCATACCGATCCAGCCGACTCCTTCGCAGTCGACCTGACCTTCGCCGCCGCCAACGCCGGTGACTACGATGCCGTGCTGCTGCCCGGTGGCGTGGTCAATGCCGACACCATCCGCACCGACGCCAAGGCCCAGCAACTGACCAAGCAGATCGCCGACGCCGGCAAGCCGGTCGCCGTCATCTGCCACGGTGCCTGGCTGCTGATCTCCGCCGGCCTGGTGCAAGGCAAGACCCTGACCAGTTGGCCATCGCTGACCGACGACCTGAAGAATGCCGGCGCCACCTGGCAGGACCAGGAGGTCATCGTCGACGGTCAACTGGTGAGCAGCCGCAAGCCGGACGACATCCCGGCCTTCAATCGCGAATTCATCAAACTGCTGGCGGGCTGACGCTGAAGAATGGCACTTTGATCTCATAAGACTGAACTCGTGGCAAAGTGCCAGGTCTTATCGAGTGCCCCCAAAGCACTTTTAGCCCGCCCTGCCCGGCGGGCTTTCTTTTGCCCGACGTTTGGCCTGAGAGCTTGTCCACGATCTTGCGAGCCAGAGACAAGCAAGGCAAACACGCCTTGAGAAAGCGGATCGCACTCGCGCTCGGGTTTGCATTGAGTTGATGAGCATTCCGGCAGGCTGCCGATCCAGGGCGCTTTTAACGCGATTTGGCCGACGCGCAGCAGATCATGGACAGGCTCTGTCAGGCCTGGAAATCACCCTGCAGATCCACCAGGTGACGCTCGATGTCGGCCAGGCGCTGACCCTGGTCGTCCAGGCCCAGCCAGGCAAGCTTGAGGCGGGGCTCGAAGGGCAGCAGATAGGCCAGCTGGCAGCCCAGGGCCTGGCGGTCGGCGACCTCCCCGCCCATGTCCAGGCCGGCCACCATGGGATGCTGGGCCAGGGCGACCAGCAGCGCCAGCAGATCGCCATCGGCATCGCGCACGGGCTGGGGCGCCGCCTCGGGTAGCCACTCCACCTCGCCCACGACCAGATGATCGGCCTGCTCCTCCTGGCTCAGCAGGCGAAAGCGCCGTCCGCCCTCGACACGGATGCCGAGCAGGCCATTACTCTGCTGCTGCCAGTCACGGATCAAGGCCTCGCAACCGTAGGTACCCAGCCGATCGGGCGCCGCGCCGGTCTCGCGGCCGTCGAGGATGGTCACCACACCGAAACCGGTACCCTGCTTGAGGCAGCGACCGAGCATGTCCAGGTAACGCGCCTCGAACAGCTGTAGATCGAGGCGGCAGCCGGGAAACAGGGTGGTATTCAGCGGAAACAGGGGGAGCGACATGGAACCTCCGAGGACAGTTGGTCCTGCTGGATGGATCGTCGAACGCCACGAGCATTCCCGCGCGGCGACACGCGGGAATGCCGGGTCAGAAGCGGTAGACCTCGGCGCCGGTACGAATGGGCACTACGGCCGGCAGGGTCGGCTTGGCCTGGGCCTCTTCCACGAGCTTCTTCGGCTCCTTGCGGGCCGTCTCGTTGTCCCGCCTGCCGCGCTGGGCCACCTTGGTGAGATCGGTGGCCAGCCGTGCCGCCAATTGCTGCAGCAGATCGCCCTGGGCGCGAACCTGGGCTGCGCGGTCGCCGTCATGACGGGCCTGCAGATGGACTACCTGGGTATCCAGCAGCTTGCCCTGGGCATCGCGCAACTGCCAGCCGGCATCGAGCACGGCCGGCGCGCGGTCGCCCGCATCGAGGCGGGTGACATTGAGTTCCAGCCGGTACTGCGGCTCGAAGCCTTCCGGCGGTTCGCCCACCACCACCCGGCCGCTGTTCAGGCGACTGGCGAGCTGGCGTTGCAGCAACTGGCGCACGTTGGCATTGAGCGGACCGGCCCAGTGATCGCGGGTGGTCGCCAGGCTGCCATCGGGCTGACGCTCCAGCAGCACGTCACGCTGCAGGTAGTCGGCCAGTTGCAGGCTTTCGATCCACACCGCGACGCCCTTGTCCTTGCTGGCAGGCGCCCGCACGTTGCCGCCATCGAGCTGGTAATAATGAGTGGGGCCGAGGCTGGCGCAACCACCCAGGCCAGCCAGCACAGCCACCAACGCCAACCTGGCGAGACGCATCCGTTTCATCGAAGATCGCTCTCGACGGGCCCAGTGGCCCTGCGAGTCCTGGTCGAAAAAATCGGGCCTATGCTAGCGGCTGACCGCAGGCGGCTCAAGTTTCCACCTGTAGCGAGTCCACCCGCTGGAAGCCCCGCGGCAGCTTGTTGCCGCGTCGGCCCCGCTCGGCGCGATAGTGTTCCAGGTCGCTGCCCTTGAGGGTGTAGGGCCGTTTGCCCGCTTGCAAGGTGAGGGACGCCCCGGCCGGTACCACGGCCAGGTCGACCACGTATTCCTCGCGCTTGGCGACCCGCTCGCCGGGAATGGAGATCAGCTTGTTGCCCTTGCCCTTGGCCAGTTGCGGCAGCTCGCTGATGGCGAACACCAGCAGGCGGCCTTCGTTGGTGACCACCGCGATGGAAGTGTCCTCCAGGGAGGCCACTGGCTTGGGTGGCAACACCTTGGCGCCGTTGGGCAGGCTGATCAGTGCCTTGCCAGCCTTGTTCTTGGCCTGCAGGTCCTCGCCCTTGACCACGAAGCCGTAGCCGGCATCCGAGGCGAGGACATAGAGACCGCTGTCGTCGGGCAGCAGCAGGCATTCGAAGCTGGCGCCCGGCGGCGGTGTCAGGCGTCCGGTCAGGGGCTCGCCCTGCCCCCGCGCCGAGGGCAGCGAGTGCGCGGCCAACGAATAGCTGCGCCCAGTGGAATCGATGAACACCGCGAACTGGTTGGAGCGCCCCAGGGCCGCCGCCTTGAACCCGTCGCCAGCCTTGTAGGAAAGCCCGGTCGGGTCGACATCGTGGCCCTTGGCCTGGCGCACCCAGCCCTTCTCGGACAGCACCACGGTGACCGGCTCGGTAGGCATCAGCTCGACTTCGGAGAGTGCCTTGGCCTCGGCGCGCGCGACGATGGGCGAGCGACGGGCGTCGCCATAGGTCTCGGCGTCCTTGATCAGTTCGTCGCGGACCAGGCCGCGCAGCTTCCTGTCGCTGCCCAGCAGGGTCTGCAGGCGCTTCTGCTCCTTGAGCAGTTCCGCCTGTTCGCCGCGGATCTTCATCTCTTCCAGCCGCGCCAGCTGCCGCAGGCGGGTTTCCAGGATGTAGTCGGCCTGATCCTCGGAGAGCTCGAAGCGGGCCATCAGCGCCTGCTTGGGATGCTCCTCGGTACGGATGATGTGGATCACCTCGTCCAGGTTGAGGAAGGCGATCAGCAGGCCGTCCAGCAGGTGCAGGCGGCGCTCCACCTTGTCCAGCCGGAATTGCAGCCGGCGGCGCACGGTGCCGATGCGATAGATCAGCCACTCCTGGAGGATCTGCCGCAGGTCCTTGACCTGCGGCTTGCCATCCAGGCCGATGACATTGAGGTTGACCCGGTAGCTGGACTCGAGATCGGTGGTGGCGAACAGGTGCTGCATCAACTCGTCGGCATCGATGCGGTTGGAACGCGGCACGATGACGATGCGGGTCGGATTCTCGTGGTCCGACTCGTCGCGCAGGTCGGCCACCATGGGCAGCTTCTTGGCCTGCATCTGGGCGGCGATCTGCTCCAGCACCTTGGAGCCGGAGACCTGGTGCGGCAGCGCGGTGATGATCACGTCACCATCCTCGCGGCGATAGACGGCGCGCATCCGCACCGAACCGCGGCCGGTCTCGTAGATCTTGCGCAGGTCGGCGCGCGGCGTGACGATCTCGGCCTCGGTAGGGAAGTCCGGTCCGGGTACGTGTTCGAGCAGTTCCGGCACGCCGGCGATGGGATCGTCCAGCAGGCGCACGCAGGCGGCCGCCACTTCGCGCAGGTTGTGCGGCGGGATGTCGGTGGCCATGCCCACGGCGATGCCGGTGGTGCCGTTGAGCAGCAGGTTGGGCAGCCGCGCGGGCAGCACCGCCGGCTCGTTCAGGGTGCCGTCGAAGTTGGGCACCCAGTCGACGGTGCCCTGCCCCAGTTCGCTGAGCAACACCTCGGAATAGCGCGACAGCCGCGCCTCGGTGTAGCGCATGGCGGCGAAGGACTTGGGATCGTCCGGCGCCCCCCAGTTGCCCTGGCCGTCCACCAGCGGATAGCGGTAGGAGAACGGCTGGGCCATGAGCACCATGGCTTCGTAGCAGGCCGAGTCGCCGTGGGGGTGGTACTTACCGAGCACGTCACCCACGGTACGGGCGGATTTCTTGTGCTTGGCGTCGGCGTCCAGGCCCAGTTCGCTCATGGCATAGACGATGCGGCGCTGGACCGGCTTGAGGCCGTCGCCGATGTGCGGCAGGGCGCGGTCCATGATGACGTACATGGAGTAGTTCAGGTACGCCTGCTCGGTGAAGTCGGCCAGCGAGCGGCGTTCGACGCCGTCCAGGCTCAGGTCGAGGGGTGCACTCATGGGAATCCTTTGGTGATACGTCTTTGATCGGGGGCCCGGTCCATCGCGGTCATGGACCGCTCCTACAGGCGCTCGATACACCTGTAGGAGCGGCCCATGGCCGCGATAGGCGCAGCCAACCTATTTAGTTAGATCAGCACTTCGGCGCGGTCGCCCTTGGACTCCAGCCAGCTCTTGCGGTCGCTGGACCTCTTCTTGGCCAGCAGCATGTCCATCATCTCGAGGGTGCCGGGCACATCCTCGAGGGTGAGCTGCACCAGGCGCCGGGTGTTGGGGTCCATGGTGGTCTCGCGCAATTGCAGCGGATTCATCTCGCCGAGGCCCTTGAAGCGGGTGACCTGGGGCTTGCCGCGCTTCTTCTCCGCCGCCAGGCGATCGAGCACGCCGTCGCGCTCGGCTTCGTCGAGGGCGTAGTAGACCTCCTTGCCGAGGTCGATGCGATACAGCGGCGGCATGGCCACGTAGACGTGCCCGGCATCCACCAGCGGGCGGAAGTGCTGCACGAACAGGGCGCACAGCAGGGTGGCGATGTGCAGGCCGTCGGAGTCGGCGTCGGCGAGGATGCAGATCTTGCCGTATCTCAGGCCGCTGAGGTCGGCGCTGCCCGGATCGATGCCGATGGCCACGGCGATGTCGTGCACCTCCTGGCTGCCCAGCACCTCGCTGCCGTCCACTTCCCAGGTGTTCAGGATCTTGCCGCGCAACGGCATGATGGCCTGGAATTCCTTGCTGCGCGCCTGCTTGGCGCTGCCGCCGGCGGAGTCGCCCTCCACCAGGAAGAGTTCGGAGCGCATCGGGTCCTGGCCGGCGCAATCAGCCAGCTTGCCGGGCAGCGCCGGGCCCTGGGTGATCTTCTTGCGCTCGACCTTCTTGCCCGCCTTGAGGCGGCGGCCGGCATTGTTGATGGCCAGCTCGGCGATCTGCTGCCCCAGCTCGGGATGGGCGTTGAGCCAGAGGCTGAAGGCGTCCTTGACCACGCCGGCGACGAAGGCGGCGGCCTCGCGGGACGACAGGCGCTCCTTGGTCTGGCCGGAGAACTGCGGCTCCTGCATCTTCATCGAGAGGACGAAGGCGATGCGCTCCCAGACATCTTCCGGGGCCAGCTTAAGGCCACGCGGCAGCAGATTGCGGAATTCGCAGAATTCCCGAATGGCGTCCAGCAGGCCCTGGCGCAGGCCGTTGACGTGGGTGCCGCCCTGGGCGGTGGGAATCAGGTTGACGTAGCTTTCCTGTACCGACTCGCCCCCTTCGGGCAGCCAGAACAGGGCCCAGTCCACCGCTTCCCGGGCCGAGGCCAGGCTGCCATGGAAAGGCGCCTCGGGCAGCCGCGGGGCGTCGCCCACGGTGTCCACCAGGTAGGATCTCAGGCCGTCTTCGTAATGCCATTCGCTGCGTTCGCCGCTGGCTTCGTCGTGGAAGCTCACGGCCAGGCCCGGGCAGAGCACCGCCTTGGCCTTGAGCACATGCTTGAGGCGGCTGACGGAGAACTTGGGCGAATCGAAATACTTGGGGTCCGGCCAGAAATGCACGCTGGTGCCGGTGTTTCTCTTGCCGACGCTGCCGACCACGGCCAGCTCGCTGGCCTTGAAGCCATCGGCGAAGGCCATGGCGTATTCGTTGCCTTCACGCCTGACACGTACCTCGACGCGGGTCGACAGGGCGTTCACCACGGAGATGCCCACGCCGTGCAGACCACCGGAGAACTGGTAGTTCTTGCCCGAGAACTTACCGCCGGCGTGCAGCTTGGTAAGGATCAGCTCGACGCCTGAGACGCCCTCTTCCGGGTGGATGTCCACCGGCATGCCACGGCCATCGTCGATCACCTCGAGGGAGTTGTCGGCGTGCAGGATCACCTGCACCGCGCGCGCATGGCCCGCCAGGGCCTCGTCGACGCTGTTGTCGATGACCTCCTGGGCCAGGTGGTTGGGCCGGGAGGTGTCGGTGTACATGCCGGGGCGCTTGCGCACCGGGTCGAGTCCGGAGAGGACTTCGATGGCGTCGGCGTTGTAGGCGTTTTGCGTGGCCATGGGGTCTCTATTCGAAGGTGGTGAAATCCAGGTCGCGCCAGAGCGACGGGGCGAAGCCAGCCAGTTCCAGCAGCAGCGGCAACTGACGGTGGAAGCCCTGGAAGCCATGGTCGCCGCCCTGCTCGATGCGCAGGGTACAGGCACCGTAGTAACGCTCGGCGTCGCGGTAGTCGAGGGTCTCGTCACCGGTCTGCAGCCAGACGTGGAACCGCTCCGGGTCCGCCGGCGCGTCGACTTCCAGTGCCCGCAGGGCCTCGACGTGGGCCTCGGTGAGGGTCCAGGTCTCGCCGGTGTAGTGATTGCGCTGCGGTCCCAGGTAGTGCTCCATGAAGCGCCAGGGACGGACCGCCGGGTTGATCAGCACGGCCTTGAGCCCGTGGCGCTCGGCCAGGACGGTGGCATAGTAGCCGCCCAAGGAGCTGCCGACCAGCAAGGGGGCGTCCAGCTCGGTCAGTTGGCGCTCCAACAGGGCGCAGGCAGCACTGGCGTCGTTGGGCAGCGCCGGGGTCCGCAGCCGGTCGGCCAGCCCCAGCCGGGTCATGCAGGCGGTCAGCTGTTGCGCCTTGTGGGAAGCAGGTGAACTGTTGAAGCCATGGATATAGAGGATCGACGGCATCGGGCCGCTCCTACTGGATAAAAAAACAGGTAAAAGAGTAACCCGTTTCGACCCCGACACCAAGGTGGCCGACCCGTGCTCGGCCTGGAATCCGTGCGCAATGCCTGCGTCCGAGCGAGGCGGCGTGCCCTAGTAGCCCGCTGCGTTGTGATCCACAGTGAACCCGTGCTGTTGCAGGCGCGAGACACCCGTTTCCAGTTCGCCGTTGGGCAGTAGGCGCAGCCAGCGATAGCCTGGCGCCTGATCGCCGGCCTTGAAATCCCGGCTGCCAGGCTCGAATTGCAGGCCAGTGGATGGCGAGGCCAGCAGCCGTACCCCGTTGCGGAGCTGATCGAATTCCTGGTGGATGTGGCCCCAGAGCACCACCCTGACCTGCGGGTGCCGATCCAGCACGGCGAACAGTTCGTCCGGGCGATGCAGGCCCAGGGGCTCCATCCAGCCGCAGCCCACGGGAACCGGGTGATGGTGCAGGCAGATCAGCGCCGGCCGGTCGGGCGCGGCGGCCAGGGCCTGGTCCAGCGCCGCGAGTTGCGCCTGCTCCAGTTCGCCGAACACGCAGCCACGCACGGTGCTGTCGAGCAGGATGAGGCGCCAGGCGCCCAGGTCGGTGACCGTATCCATGAAGTCGCGGTCGCCGCAGGCCTTGGCCATGGGCGCATTCTCGTCATGGTTGCCCGCCAGCCAGCGCATGGGGGCGCCGAGGGGGGCGGTCAGTTCGCAAAAGCGCTGATAGGAGGCTACCGAGCCGTCCTGGGAGAGGTCACCACTGGCCAGCAAGAGGTCGATGCGTGGCTGTTCCGCCATGACCTGAACGACGACCTGCCGCAGGCTGGCGGCGGTATCGATGCCCAACAACTTGCCATCCGCCCGGGCGAACAGATGGCTGTCGGTCAATTGGACGACGAGGGGAGCATTGACACTATCCGGCGAACTCACCAAAGCCTCCTAGGCAAAGAGAACAACGAGCGCAGGCAGGGTGCAGAAAAGTTCCCGAGAACTTGCGTGCACAGCTCACATTTTCGCAGCTTGGTTATCGCGATGGAAGATGCGGCTGTCGGCGTTGCGCCTTGGTGCTCACCGCTGCAGGATCGGCTCGGCTTCGTGGCCACAGGCGAGGCAGTGACTGAGCCACTCGCCGAGGAACAGATTGAGCTGGCTCTTCTCGTCCGGCTGGTGCATCGCCTGGTTCGGATAGGGATAGCGCCCGAGCAGGTGCCGGGAGGCACCGGCCGACACCACTTCCGCCATCCGCGCATCGTGGTACACCCGCACCTCGAGTTCGGGAACCGGCAGCCAGGGCAGTCCCAGCTCCTGGCGGACCCGCAGCGCCGTCGTGTAGGGACAGGCCTCGGTGACCTCCAGCGCCAGCACCCCCAGCGGGCGCTCGCCCTGCGACAGCATGACGCGCCGTGAAATCACGGCTTCGCGCATCTTGGGCAGAAGCCGCATCAGCCGCACGTAGTTGGCCTCGCACGTGGCCTGCAGGCCCGGCAGGTCAACCCGGTAGCGATCTCGCAGTTTCAGCCCCATAACCCTCTTACCTCGGCGCGATTGAGCGCCAGCCATTGCAGGGCGATGATCGCCGCCGCGTTATTGATTCGACCGTCTCGTACCCCCGCCAGTGCCTCGTCCAACGACCAGACATGAACGCGAATGTCTTCGCCCTCCTCTTCCAGGCCGTGGACGCCACCGGCCTGGGCGGCGCTGCAGCGCCCCAGGTAAAGATAGACCTGTTCGTTGCTGCCGCCGGGCGAAGGGAAGTAGGTGGAGATGGGCCAGAGCGATTGCAAGGTCAGGCCGGCTTCTTCCTCGGCTTCCCGATGGGCGACCGTCTCGACGGCTTCGCCCTGCTTGTCCACCAAGCCGGCTACCGGCTCAAGCAGCCAGGGATGAGCGGTCTTATCCATGACGCCGACGCGAAACTGCTCGATCAGCACCACCTCGTCGCGCACGGCGTCGTAGGGCAGCACGCAGACGGCATCGGGCCGCTCGAAGACTTCGCGTTCCAGTTCCGGCCCCATCCCACCGGAGAACTGCCGATGACGCAGCCGGAAACGGGCCATGCGGTAAAAGCCCTGGAAGCAGATCTCGCGGCTCAGGATCTCGACGGCGGGCGCCTGGGACTCGTTGGCTTGGTTCATGGGCGCTCCAGCGCTGGTGACAGGTAATCAGATCATCCTAGCGCGCCGCTTGCACTCGTGCAGCCCCCTGGCGGGACAAGTCGCGAAACGGGCAACAAGCCGGGAATCCCGCGCTCGGTCCTGGCAAACTTATGGCGCCAGACGGGTTCGAAAGCCGTCGCGTCCTGTTTCGCCAAAAAAGGTTTCAACGAAAAGGAATCCCATGCGTATCCGCCCGTTCCTCCTGCTAGCCGGCCTGCTGCTCGGTGGTTGCCAAAGCGTCTTCGGTCCGAACCTCGACAAACCCCTCACGCCACGCCACCAGGCCTGGGAGCATCGGCCCGCCGGCTGCCAGGGCGACGAATGCCCGTTGGTCAACATCGACTACGTGGAATTCGGCGAACCTGCCCTGGATGCCCTGGTGCAGCGCCACCTGCTGGGCCTGGCCCGCGCCGAGCCGGGTGCGCCCATCCCCGCCTCGCTGGCAAGCTATGAGCGTGATTTCCTCGGTAAGGCCCAGCCGCGCTGGAGCAGCTATCTGCAGGCCAAGGTGCGCGAACAGCATGACGGTCTGGTGATCGTCGAATTCTCCAGCTACCTGGCCAATGGCGGTGCCCATGGCCTGGCCGGGCGCGATTTCGTCACCTGGGATCGCCATCTGAATCGGCAGATCACCCTCGGCGACATGCTGGTCCCCGGGCAGGAAGCCGAGTTCTGGCGGCTGGCGCAGCTGTCCCGCGAGGCCTGGATGCTCAGCAACAACGTCGGGGATGCCGAATTCCGCCAGCAATGGCCCTTCCTCAAGACCAACAACGTGGCCCTGGACTTCGGCGCCCTGACGCTCAAGTACGACATCGGCAGCATCGCGCCCTATGCCATGGGGCATCCGGAGCTGAAGATCCCCTATCCCAAGCTAAACGGTATCCTCAAGCCAGAATACTTCCCCGGGCGCGGCAAGAGCCGCCAGCCGTAGGGTCTGGTCGAGCACACCTCGCAGCGATAGGCCACCGTTCGCGTATTGTCAGCCGAAATCACCTGCCGCAATGGGTTTGATCGCGGCCATGGGCCGCTCCTACGGGCACGATCCAACCCGTAGCAACGGCCGCATCGGCGGACCGCCATGGGCGCGATGCCCCCACCCCAACCCTCCCCCGCACGCGGGAGAGGGAGCCGTTCGACGTCCGGGGTAGCCTGCCCGGGCTGGGTCGTAGCGTGGATGACGGCGCAGCCTCATCCACGCGCGGTGACTCAAGTCCGCTTCAGCCCCAACACCGCCTGCGCAGTCCCTGCCACCACGATGGCCGGCAGGGTCGCGCCCCAGGCCGGGAGCAGGGTCGGCAACAGATGGTAGACGGCCACGCCCAGCGCCCAGGCGATCAGGGATTCCAGGCGCAGTGCCTTCACCTGCTCCGGGGCCCGGCGGCGGCGCAGCAGGAAGTGATCCACCAACACCACACCGAACAGCGGGGCGAACACCGAGCCGATCAGCAGCAGGAAGTGTTCGTACTGCGCCAGGGGCACCAGCAGCGCCAACAGGGTGCAGAGGATGCCGATGGCCAGGGTCAGCTGCCAGATCTTCACCTGGGCGAGGAAGCCGGTGGCGACGGCGGCCGAGTGATAGGCGGCGAAGGCGTTTTCCGACTCGTCCAGCAGGATCAGCAACAGCGGCAGGCCGAGGCCGGCCACGGCCAGGGCGCGCAGCAGGGCGTCGGCCTCGCCGCCGCTGGCGAAGGCCAGGGTGTAGGCGAAGCCCAGGCCCATCAGCCAGAGGTTGCCGCAAAAGTAGCCCAGCATCACGCCACGCCCGGCGCTGCGCCCGGTGCGGGCGAAACGGGTGTAGTCGGCGATCACCGGCAGCCAGGACAGCGGCATGGCCACCACCAGGTCGAAGCCCAGGGCCTGGCTCAGGGAGCCATCGCCCGGGCGTTGCCAGAGCGCGGCCAGGTCGGCGCGCAGGAACAGATCCAGGGTCAGCCAGGCGCAGGCGCCCAGCAGCAGCCAGATGCCCCAGCGGCTGAGAAAGCGGCGGACGAAGGTCAGCGGACCGGCCACCGCCAGCGCCGTGGCCAGGGCGCCGAAGACCAGGGTCCAGAGGACGGGCGAGGCCCAGCTCTGCAGACCCCAACTGCCCAGCAGCACGCTGGCCGCCTCGCGCATCACCACCAGTTCGAAGGCGCCCCAGCCGATCAGCTGGGTGATGTTGAGCAGCGCCGGCAATAGCGCACCACGCTGGCCGAGGCTCTGGCCCAGGGCGGTCATGCCGGCCAGGCCGGTGTCGCTGCCCACCAGGCCGGCAGCGGCCAGCAGCAGTACGCCGACGAGGGTGCCGAGCACTAGCACAAGCAGGCCATCGGCCAGGCCCAGCCCGGGCGCCAGCAGGGCGCCGGCCTGGGCGACCATGAGGCCGATGCCGAGGGAGAACCAGAGGGTGAAGAGGTCACGCCCGCCAAGGATGCGGCGGTCCGCTGGTACAGGGACGGTGGGGGTATAGAGGCCGGGCGCCTGAGCCATGATGAATCTCGTGCAAGAGGATTAGGGGAAATAGAGGTCGGCGCGAGACGGCCCTCCCAAGCCCGCTACCTCGGGCTTGAGGGGAGTCCTGTCAGGCTGCGCCCAGCCCTACCGAGGAAACGGCAGCGGCTTCATCCTTGAAGCCTGTCAGTACCTGAAAACGCGGGACGCGGCTGGGCCTGCCTGCCCCGACAACCGCGGCGTCAGACCTGCTTGTAGATCACCCCACCTTCGTCCTTGAAGCGCGCGGCCTGTTCCTGGAAGCCGGCCTCGATGGCCTTCTGTTCGTCGGTCAGGCCGTTTTCCTTGGCGTAGTCGCGGACTTCCTGGGTGATCTTCATGGAGCAGAACTTGGGCCCGCACATGGAGCAGAAGTGCGCCACCTTGGCCGAGTCCTTGGGCAGGGTCTCGTCGTGGAAGGCACGTGCGGTGTCCGGGTCTAGGCCCAGGTTGAACTGGTCTTCCCAGCGGAATTCGAAGCGCGCCTTGGACAGGGCATTGTCGCGGATCTGGGCGCCGGGATGCCCCTTGGCCAGGTCGGCGGCATGGGCGGCGATCTTGTAAGTGATGATGCCGGTCTTGACGTCGTCCTTGTTGGGCAGGCCCAGGTGCTCCTTGGGCGTCACGTAGCAGAGCATGGCGCAGCCGAACCAGCCGATCATGGCGGCGCCGATGCCGCTGGTGATGTGGTCGTAGCCGGGGGCGATGTCGGTGGTCAGCGGGCCGAGGGTGTAGAACGGCGCCTCGTCACAGCACTCCAGCTGCTTGTCCATGTTCTCCTTGATGAGCTGCATGGGCACGTGGCCCGGGCCTTCGATCATGGTCTGGACGTCGTGCTTCCAGGCGATCTTGGTCAGCTCGCCGAGGGTTTCCAGTTCGCCGAACTGGGCGGCGTCGTTGGCGTCGGCGATGGAGCCCGGGCGCAGGCCGTCACCCAGGGAGAAGCTCACGTCGTAGGCCTGCATGATCTCGCAGATGTCTTCGAAGTGGGTGTAGAGGAAGTTTTCCTTGTGATGCGCCAGGCACCACTTGGCCATGATGGAGCCGCCGCGGGAGACGATGCCGGTGACGCGCTTGGCGGTCAGGGGCACGTAGTGCAGACGCACCCCGGCGTGGATGGTGAAGTAGTCCACGCCCTGCTCCGCCTGCTCGATGAGGGTGTCGCGGAACAGCTCCCAGGTCAGTTCCTCGGCAACGCCGCCGACCTTTTCCAGGGCCTGGTAGATGGGCACGGTACCGATGGGTACCGGCGAGTTGCGGATGATCCACTCGCGGGTCTCGTGGATGTGCTTGCCGGTGGACAGGTCCATCACGGTGTCGGCGCCCCAGCGGATGCCCCAGGTCAGCTTCTCCACCTCTTCCTCGATGGAGGAACCCAGGGCGCTGTTGCCGATGTTGCCGTTGATCTTCACCAGGAAGTTGCGGCCGATGATCATCGGCTCCAGCTCCAGGTGGTTGATGTTGGCGGGGATGATGGCACGGCCGCGAGCCACTTCGTCGCGAACGAACTCCGGCGTGATTTCCTGGGGAATGCTGGCGCCGAAACTCTGGCCGCGGTGCTGGTTGCCGAGTAGGCCGGCGGCGCGGGCCTCCTGGAGCTTCATGTTCTCGCGGATGGCGATGTATTCCATCTCCGGAGTGACGAAGCCCTGGCGGGCATAGTGCATCTGGGAGACGTTGCGCCCGGCCTTGGCCCGGCGCGGCTGGCGCGCCAGGTCGAATCTCAGGGCGGCGAGGCTTGGATCGGCGAGGCGTGCCTGGCCGAATTCGGAGGTCAGCCCGGCCAGCAGCTCGGTATCACCACGCTCTTCGATCCAGCGCGAGCGTACGTCCGGTAGGCCCTTGCGCAGGTCGATGCGCACCGCCGGATCGGTGTAGGGACCGGAGGTGTCGTAGACGCACACCGGGGCGTTCCGCTCGCCACCGAAGGCGGTGGGGGTATCGGCCAAGGCGATTTCCCGCACCGGCACGCGGATGTCGGGTCGCGAGCCGGTCAGGTAGACCTTGCGCGAATTGGGCAGCGGCTGGGTGGACTGGCGGTCGACGCGGGTGAAGTCGGTGACGTTGTTCTGCTTGTTCATCGAGGCTCTCCTGGTGGGCGCGTTGCCGAGGGAAGAACCTGGACGAAGGGGTGGGCACGCAAGAAGAGGCAAGCCCGGACGGATGGCGACCACGGAATGAGACTGCGGACGCCCTCTTGTTCCCTACGCAGGTTGACGCACCGCCATGCGGCGCGCCTAGCCTGATCAGGTTCAACGGGATCCGGGACTACCCGATCTCAGCGCCTCGTAGCGCACCCCGACAAGAACGCGCCCAGTGTAAACCCAGACTGGCAGAAACTTCGACCGCTATTTCCTCTCCTATGGCGGATTCGGACGAAGCCACTACACTGGCGCGGTCCCTCAAGGAAGGCTCCAAAAATGCGAAGATTCCTGCTGCTCGCGGCGCTCTGCACCACGGCCGGTCTGGCCCAGGCCCAGGTGGCCGGCAGTGGCCTGCTCGACGTCTATCGCGAGGCGCTGGACAACAACGCCGACCTGGCCGCCGAGCGCGCCGGGCTCGGTGCCCAGCGCGAGGCGGTGCCCCAGGCGCGGGCCGGCCTGCTGCCGCAACTCGGCCTTGGCGCCCAGTTCAACGACACCCACACCAGCCTGGAGCTGAAGGACAATCCGGCCCTGGGTGTCCAGGGTGGCCGCTACAGCAGCGACCGCAGCAGCCAGTTGATCCAGGCCACCCTCAGCCAGCCGCTGTTCCGCGCCGACCGCTGGTTCCAGCTCAAGGCCGCCCAGGCCGCCACCGAGCAGGCCGAGCTGCAATTCTCCGCCGCCCAGCAGCAACTCATCCTGCAGACCGCCGAGGGCTATTTCAGCGCCCTGCGCGCCCAGGACGCCCTGGCCACCGCCCGTGCTGAGGAAAAGGCGCTGTACCGCCAGCTGGACCAGTCCCGCGAGCGCTACAAGGTCGGCCTGACCGACGACACCGACGTGCTCCAGGCCCAGGCCAGCTTCGACAATGCCCAGGCCAACCGTTCGCAGAGCGAGCAGCAGGTGGCCGATGCCTTCCAGGCCCTGACCCGGCTGACCGATCGTGACTACGGCAGCATCGCCGGTATTCGCCACGACCTGCCGATTCTGCCGCCGCAACCCAACGATGCCCGCCTGTGGGTGGACACCGCCATGCGCCAGAACCTGCAGCTGCTGGCCGCCGGCCAGGGCGTCAACGCCGCCCAGGAGACCTTGCGCCAGCGCCGCGCCGGGCACCTGCCGACGGTGGATGCGGTGGCGCGCTACAGCCACAGCGACAACGACGCGGTGAATCTGCCCAACGCCGAGCAGCTCTCGCTGTTCGGCAGCCCGGTCAACAGCCGTAGCATCGGTATCCAGGTCGAGCTACCGCTGTACAGCGGCGGCGCCACCAGCTCCCAGGCGCGCCAGGCCTATCAGCAACTGGACCAGAGCGAGCAGCGCCAGGAGAGCCTGCGCCGCCAGGTGGTGCAGAACACCCGTAACGCCCACCGCGCGATCAACACCGACATCGAGCAGGTGCGTGCCCGTCGGCTGTCCATCGCCTCCAGCCAGCGCGCCCTGCGCGCCACCGAGATCGCCTACCAGGTGGGCAGCCGCACCATCGTCGACGTGCTCGACGCCCAGCGGCTGCTGTACAACGCCGTGCGCCAATACAACGACGCCCGCTACAACTACATCCTGGATACCCTGAGGCTCAAGCAGGCGGCCGGCACCCTGGCGCCCAACGACCTGCTGGCGCTGTCCGGCTATCTCGATCCCCACTACGACCCGGATCGCGACTTCCTGCCGCCAGACCTGGCCAAGACCCGCGCCGACGTGCTGCCGGCGCGCTCGACTCAGGGCGTGAGCAGTCCGTCCAGTCCGGAGAGCAGGCGCTCCAGCGCGCCCTGATTGGCGGACAGTACCGCAAGGCCGGCCTGCCGCCGTCGCTCGGCCTCCGGCGGCTCGGCCCAGAGCCGGGCCACGGCGGCGGCGATGGCCGGGGCCTCTGCCACGGTTTCCAGAGCGCCGGCCTCGCGCAACTGGGCGACGATGTCGAGGAAGTTGAACACATGCGGGCCGCTGAGCACCGGCAGGCCCAGGGCCGCCGGCTCCAGCGGATTGTGACCACCGCGCTCGATCAGGCTACCCCCGACGAAGGCCACGTCGGCCAGGGCATAGAGAAACAGCAACTCGCCCATGGTGTCGCCCAACAGTACCTGGGTCTGCGGCTGCACCGCCTCCCCCGTCGAGCGCTGGATCACGCGGAAGCCTTCGCGGCGCACCTCGGCCAACACCTCGGGAAAGCGCTCGGGATGACGCGGCACCAGGATCAGCAGGGCATCGGGCCGGGTGGACAGCAGTTGACGGTGGGCTTGGAGCAGAATGCCATCTTCGCCGGCATGGGTGCTGGCGGCGATCCACACCGGGCGGCTGCCCCAGTCCTGGCGCAGCGCAGCCGCGCGGGCCGGCAGCTCGGGGTCGATGCGCAGATCGAACTTGATGGAACCGGTCACCGAAACCCGCTCGGCGCAGGCGCCCAGGGCACGAAAGCGCTCGGCTTCCACCGGCGTCTGCACTGCCAGCCAGGCCAGCTCCGCCAGCATCGGTCCGGTCACCCCGCCCAGCTTTCCATAGCCACGCGCCGAACGCTCGGAAAGCCGGCCATTGGCCAGGGCGATTGGAATGCCGCGCCGCGCCGCCTGGTGGATGAGGTTGGGCCAGAGCTCGGTTTCCATCACCACCCCCAGGCTTGGCCGCAAGCGATCGAGGAAGCGCCCGGCCAGCCAGGGCAGGTCGTAGGGCAGATAGCAATGATGGACGTCGCTCCCGAACAGGGCACGGATGCGCTCCGAGCCCGTGGGCGTCATGCAGGTCACGGTGATCGGCAGCCCGGGATGGCGCTGGCGCAGGGCGCGGATCACCGGCGCGGCGGCGATGCTCTCCCCCACCGACACCGCATGCACCCAGATGCCGCCGGGCGGCACTTCTGGCAAGCCCAGCGCCAGGCGCTCGCCGATGCGGTGTCTATAGGCGGGAGCCTTGCGGCCGCGCCAGAGCAGGCGCAGGAGGATGAAGGGCAAGGCCAGGGTGAAGATCAGGCTATAGAGGGTACGGTTCATGGCGGCAGAGCTTAATGAAGCAGGGCCGCCAGTGCGAGCCTGTTCGACCTAATGCGAATGCCGCGGCACCCCACCCTCACGGGCGATCACCTTGAGGTGCAGGGTCGCCGGCTCCAGGCAGCCGCCGGTGGAGAGCTGGCCCACCAGTTGCCGGTAGAGTTCCTGCCAGGGGGTCTGGGCCGGCGGCAGGTTGGGCGTCCATTCGGCGCGGCGGCGCTCCAGCTCGGCCGCGTCGAGCAGCACATCGACGCGGCGGCCGTTGAGGTCCACGCGCAGCCGGTCGTTGGTCTTGAGCAGTGCCAGGCCGCCCCCCACTGCCGCCTCGGGTGACATATTGAGGATCGAGGGGCTGGCCGAGGTGCCGCTCTGGCGGCCGTCGCCCAGGCATGGCAGGGAATCGATACCCTGCTTGATCAAGGCCGCTGGCGGGGCCATGTTGACCACCTCGGCGCTACCCGGATAGCCCACCGGACCGGCGCCACGGATCACCAGGATGCAGCGCTCGTCGATGTCCAGGGCCGGATCGTCGATGCGTGCGTGATAGTCCTCCGGGCCCTCGAAGACGATGGCCCGCGCCTCGAAGCTGTTTTCCTTGCCCGGTTCGGCCAGGTAGGTCTGGCGAAAGGCCTCGCCCACCACCGACATCTTCATGATGGCGCTATCGAAGAAGTTGCCGCTGAGCACGATGAAGCCGGCGCGGTGCTTGAGCGGCGCTTCGTAGGGCTGGATCACGGCGGGATCGGAACTGGCGGCGCCCTCGGCGATGGCGCCTATGGTGCGCCCGGAGACGGTCAGGCAGTCACCATGCAGGCGCCCCGCCTTGAGCAGTTCGTGAAGGACCGCCGGCACCCCGCCGGCGCGGTGGAAGCCCTCGCCCAGGTACTTGCCGGCCGGCATGCAGTTGGCCAACAGCGGGATGTCCTCGCCCAGGCGCTGCCAGTCGTCCAGCGACAATTCGATGCCCATGTGCCGGGCGATGGCGATCAGGTGCGGCGGGCAGTTGCTGGAGGCGCCCAGGGCCGAGGCCACCACGATGGCGTTCTCGAAGGCCTCTCGGGTCATGATCTGCGAGGGGCGGACGTCGTCCAGCACCAGCTGGCAGATGCGCTTGCCGGTGGCATAGGCCATCTGGCCGCGCTCCCGGTAAGGCGCGGGAATGCTGGCGCAGCCGGGCAGCGACATGCCCAGGGTCTCGGCCAGGGCGTTCATCGACAGGGCCGTGCCCATGGTGTTGCAGTGACCCACCGAGGGCGAAGCGGCGGTGGTCAGGGCCATGAAGCCCTCGTAATCGATCTCACCGGTCGCCAGCAGGTTGCGCGCGTGCCAGAGCACGGTGCCGGAGCCGATCAGCTCGCCCTTGAAATGACCGTCGAGCATGGGTCCGCCGGAGAGCACGATGGCCGGCAGGTCGGTGGTGGCCGCGGCCATCAGGCAGGCCGGGGTGGTCTTGTCGCAGCCGGTGGTGAGCACCACGCCATCCAGCGGAAAGCCATGCAGGATCTCCACCAGGCCTAGGTAGGCCAGGTTGCGATCCAGGGCCGCGGTGGGCCGGCGACTCTGCTCGGCGATGGGGTGCACCGGGAATTCCATGGGGATGCCGCCGGCGTCGCGGATACCGGCCTTGACCCGCTGGGCCAGTTCCAGGTGATGGCGGTTGCAGGGGGTGAGGTCGCTGCCGGTCTGGGCGATGCCGATGATGGGCCGACCGGACTGGAGTTCGTCGCGGGTCAGGCCGTAGTTCATGTAGCGCTCGACATAGAGCGCGGTCATGTCGGCGTGGGCAGGGTCATCGAACCAGAGCTGGCTGCGCAGCGGGCGTTTGGCGGAAGTCATGGCTATCTCTAGTTGTTATGGGTGAAGAGCGGTTAGCGGCCCAACAGGCCGCGGGCGGCGAGGTTGTGCATCAGGGCACCGAGGCCGAAGCGCCAGGCCGGGGCCTGGTCACTGGTGGTCACCCGGTTGTGCAGGGTCCCCAGCAGCGGACTGGCGATGCTCACCACGTCGCCCACCTTGTGAGTGAAGCCGCCGCCCGGCGCGTCGCGGTCCTGGGTCGGGGCGAACAGGGTACCGAGGAACAGCAGGAAGCCGTCGGGATACTGGTGATTGGCATCGAGGGTCTGGGCCACCAGGTCCGTGGGGTCGCGGCTGATCTGCGCCATGGAGCTACTGCCGTTGAGGTGAAAGCCGTCCTCGCCCCGCACCTCCAGGGTCACCACGCACTGGCGGACCCGATCGAGATCGAAGGTCTCGTCGAACAGGCGGATGAAGGGCCCCAGGGCGCAGGAGGCGTTGTTGTCCTTGGCCTTGCTCAGCAGCAGGGCACTGCGGCCCTCGATGTCGCGCAGGTTGACGTCATTGCCCAGGGTGGCGCCGTGGATACGGCCGCGGCTGTCCGCCACCAGTACCACCTCGGGTTCGGGATTGTTCCACTGGGAGGCGGGATGGATGCCAATGGCGCTGCCGCTGCCGACCGCGGCCAGCACCGGCGCCTTGGTGAAGATCTCGGCGTCCGGCCCGATGCCCACCTCCAGGTATTGCGACCACATGCCCTTCTCGATCAGCAGCGCCTTGAGCGCCTGGGCGCGCGGACTGCCCGGCTCCAGGCCCTGCAGATCCATGCCGATCACCGCCTGCACCTGCTCGCGAATGGCCGCGGCGCGTCCGGCGTCACCACCGGCCTGCTCCTCGATCACCCGCTCCAGCATGCTGGTGGCGAAGGTGACCCCGGCCGCCTTGATCACCTGCAGATCAGCCGGCGGCAGCAGGTGCAGGCGGGCGGGATCGGCCCGCTCGCCACTGTTGGCCAGCAGCTCGTCCAGACTACCAAGGTAACGCCCGGGGGTGTCGCGCAGGGCCTGCAGCGGTGCCTCTTCCTCGAACAGGGCGCTGAGGGTGGCGAAACGCTGGGACAAATCGAAGACGCCATCCTCGCGCAGCACCACGGGCGAAGGACCGGCCAGGGGGCCCGGCACCCAGGCGCGACCTACCAGGGTGCCGGCCAAGCCGTCGGTGGGAAGGGTGTTGGCGGGTGTGAGACGAGAGGACATGGACAGGACTCCGGGAGGGATGGGTCCACGCTAGGCAGCCGGACTGATAAACTCAAATGGGCTTATCTCATCATTCGATAACCGCTGTTTATCACGCAGGAAGGCATTCATGTCCGAGCCATCGTTCAGCCAGATCTGCCACTGGCTCAAGTTCCGCCACCTGCTGCTGATCGACACTCTGGGGCGCACCCGCAACATGCACCTGGCCGCGCAGCAGATGAGTCTCAGCCAGCCGGCCATCAGCAAGATGCTCAAGGAGATCGAGCACCTGCTGGGCTTTGCGCTGTTCGAGCGCCTGCCGCGCGCCATGCCGCCCACGGCGCTGGGCGAACACGTGCTGCGCTATGCCCGGGTGGCGCTCAACGAGGCCCGCGACTTCGCCGAGCAGATCGACAGCCTGAGGCGCGGTGGCCACGGGCAGCTCAAGGTCGGCGGCATCTTCGCCGCCACCGCCGTGGCCCTGCCGCAGGCCATCGTCGCGATCAAGCAGCGCTGGCCGCTGCTGGCCATCGAGGTAGTGGAGCAGACCAGCGATCACCTGATGGAGATGCTCGATGACAAGCTGCTGCACCTGGCGGTGGCGCGTTTCACCGACGACGCCCAGGCCCAGCGCTTCGACTTCCGCCCGCTGGCACCCGAGCCCTTCCGCTTCGTGGTCAACGAGCACCATCCGCTGGCGGGCAGCGGCCCGGTAGCGCTCGACCAGGTGCTGGCCTGGCCCTGGATCCTCTATCCCCGGGGCACCCCGATCCGCGGCCGCATGGAGCAGGCCTTCGCCGCCGCCGGCCTGCCGGTGCCGAGCAACACCATCGACACCATCTCCATGCAGACCTTTCTCCAGGTGCTGCACGCCGGCCCCATGATCGGCATGCTGCCCGAGGCCATGGTGGAGCCCTATCTGGCCAGCGGCGCCCTGAGCATCCTGGAGCTGCCCCTGCACCTCCCGGCCCAGGACTACGGCATCCTCACCCGCAAGGACGAACCCCTCGGCGAGGCCGCGCGGGAATTCGCCGCCATCCTGCTCGCCCATGCCGGACGCGACGAAGCCTCGAACTAGACAGTTCGATAACACTCCGTTATCGAATGATCCGCAAATGCCATTGGGAAAGAATCGCTCGTCCTCCTAGAGTGGCCTGGCGCTTCAGACGGCCACCTGCATCCCCGGCCGCCTTCGACCTCTTCAATAACAACAACGGGCCCCCAAGGCCCCGAAGGTCATTCCCATGTTCGAAACCACCGCTCCCCAGGGCGCCGCTGGCGACGCCTTCGAAGAACGCACCTATCGCAAGGTGGTGCTGCGCATCCTGCCGATCCTGCTGCTGTGCTACATCGCCGCCTACCTGGACAGGGTCAACGTCGGCTTCGCCAAGCTGGACATGCTGGGCGACCTCGGCTTCAGCAACACCGTCTACGCCCTCGGCGCCAGCATGTTCTTCTGGGGCTACTTCCTCTTCGAAGTCCCCAGCAACCTGTTGCTGCACCGCTACGGCGCGCGCTTCTGGATCGCCCGCATCATGCTGACCTGGGCGATCATCTCCATGGCGGTGGCCTTCACCCAGCCGCTGGCGCAGCTCTTCGGCCTGCAGTCGAGCACCCTCTTCTATGTGCTGCGCTTCCTGCTGGGCGTCTGCGAGGCGGGCTTCTTTCCCGGGGTGATCCTCTATCTCAACTACTGGTTCCCGACCCGCCGGCAGAGCCGGGTGATGTCGGGCTTTCTCATCGCCCTGCCCTTCAGCCTGAGCTTCGGTGGCGTGCTCTCCGGCTGGCTGATGAGCAGCCTGCACAACTGGCACGGCCTGGCCGGCTGGCAGTGGATGCTGCTGGTGGAAGGCGTGCCCTCGATCATCATGGCGGTGGTGGTGTTCTGCTGCCTGAGCGACAACATCGACAAGGCGCCCTGGCTGGACGCCAGGGAAAAGGCCCTGCTCAAGCGCAATCTGGATCAGCACAACACCGGCAAGGCTTCGCGGCTCAGTGAGGTGTTCCTCAATCCGCGGGTCTGGCTGCTGGTGTTCATCCTGTTGACCTTCAACACCGGCTTCTATGGCCTGGCCTTCTGGATGCCCTCGATCATCAAGAACGCCGGCGTCAGCGGCAGCCTGCAGATCGGCCTGCTCACCGCCATTCCCTACAGCGTCGCCCTGGTGGTCATGCTGCTCAACGCCCGTCACTCGGCGCGGACCGGCGAGCAGCGGCTGCATGCGGCGGTGCCGGCCTTCGTCGGCGCCCTGGGCCTGGTGCTGAGCGCCTGGTTCATCCACAACATCGTGCTGTCGATCTTCTTCCTCACCGTGGCCGCCTCGGGCCTGCTGGCGCTGATGCCGATCTTCTGGTCGCTGCCCGGCACCCTGCTCTCCGGCGTCGCCGCCGCGGCGGGCATCGGCATGATCAACGCCATCGGCAACCTCTCCGGCTTCACCGGTTCCATGATCACCGCGACCATGGAAACCCTCACCGGCGACATCAACAACGGCACCTATGTGCTCGGTGCTTGCCTGTTCGTCAGCGGCCTGCTGATCCTGGCGATTCCGCGCTCGATGCTGCAGGCGTCGTCCCGCCAGGTTCGCCAACCGACCCTGGCGCCGGAGGCCGCATGAGACTCGACGGCAAGCGAGCGCTGATCACCGCTGCTGGCCAGGGCATCGGCCTGGCCAGCGCGCGCCTCTTCGCCGAGGCCGGTGCCGAGGTCATCGCCACGGATATCCGCCTGGCTGCCCTGCACGATCTGCCCGGCGTCGAGCCACGCGAACTGGACGTCACCTCGGCGGCGGCCATCGATGAGTTGGCGGCTTCGCTGGGCGGCATCGACGTCCTCTTCAACTGCGCCGGCTACGTCCATAGCGGCACCATCCTGGACTGCGACGAGAGCGCCTGGCAGCGTTCGTTCGATATCAACGTCACCGCCATGTACCGCCTCATCCGGGCCTTCCTGCCGGCGATGATCGAACGCGGCGGCGGTGCCATCATCAACATGGCGTCCGTGGCCTCCAGCGTGAAAGCCGTCCCGGACCGGCTGGCCTACACCGCCAGCAAGGCCGCGGTGATCGGCCTGACCAAGGCCGTCGCCATCGATCACGTCCGCCAGGGCATCCGCTGCAACGCCATCTGCCCCGGCACGGTCGACTCACCGTCGCTGCAACAGCGTATCGCCGCTGCAGCCCGGGCCGAAAATCTGCCGCTGGAGGTAGTTCGGGAGCGCTTCATCGCCCGCCAGCCCCTGGGGCGCTTCGGCCAGGCCGAGGAAATCGCCCGGCTCGCCCTCTACCTGGCCAGCGATGCATCCCTCTATACGACGGGCGCCATACAGGTTATCGATGGTGGCATGAGCCTCTAGTTTTTATCCCGACAGGAGAACCCGATGAAACTGTTGCGCTATGGCGAAAAGGGCCAGGAAAAACCCGGTCTGCTGGATGAGCAGGGCATCCTGCGCGATCTGTCCGACCACGTCCCCGACATCACCGGCTCCACCTTGGGCGCCGATACCCTGGCCAGCCTCGCCCGCCTCGATCCGGCCAGCCTGCCGCGCGTCGGGGGCGAGCCGCGCCTCGGCCCCTGCGTCGGTAACGTCGGCAAGTTCATCTGCATCGGCCTCAACTATGCCGACCACGCTGCCGAAGCCGGCATGGCCATCCCCACGGAGCCGATCATCTTCAACAAGTGGACCAGCGCCATCTGCGGCCCCAACGATGCGGTGGAGATCCCCCGTGGCTCGCAGAAGACCGACTGGGAGGTCGAGCTGGGCGTCGTCATCGGCAAGGGCGGTCGCTATATCGACGAGGCGAACGCCCTGGAGCATGTGGCGGGTTACTGCGTGGTCAACGACGTCTCCGAGCGCGAATGGCAACTCGAACGCGGCGGCACCTGGGACAAGGGCAAGGGCTTCGACACCTTCGGCCCCCTCGGCCCCTGGCTGGTGACCCGCGACGAAGTGCCCGACCCGCACGCCCTGGACCTCTGGCTGGAGGTGGACGGCCAGCGCTACCAGGACGGCAACACCCGCACCCTGATCTTCAAGATCCCGCAGCTGATCGCCTACCTCAGCCGCTGCATGAGCCTGCAACCGGGCGACGTCATCTCCACCGGTACACCGCCTGGCGTCGGCATGGGCATCAAGCCGCAGCCGGTCTTCCTCAAACCCGGACAGACCATGCGCCTGGGCATCACCGGCCTGGGCGAGCAGTGCCAGGCCATCATTCAGGCCGACTGAGCGACGCCCACCACCTGGGCTGGCCGGCGCCCGATCCCCAAGGCCATCAGCGCCGCCAGGATGCCGGTCAGCCCGGCCAGTACCAGGGCTTCCTGGTAGGAGCCGAAGTGTTCGCGCAGGGCGCCGGCGAGGAAGGCCGCACAGGCGGCACCGAGCATGTGGCCGCAGAACACCCAGCCGAACACCACCGGGGCGGTCTTCTCGCCGAAGCTCTGGTTGGTCAGCTTGACCGTGGGCGGCACCGTGGCGATCCAGTCCAGGCCGTAGAAGATGCCGAACAGCAGTAGCTGCTCGGGGGCGAAGCCGGAGAACGGCAGGTAGATCAGCGAAAGGCCGCGCAGGCTGTAGTAGACGAACAGCAGGCGGCGCGGATCGTAACGGTCGGTCAGCCAGCCGGAGGCGGTGGTACCCACCAGATCGAAGATGCCCATCAGCGCGAGGATGCCGGCGGCCTGGACCTGGGACAGGCCATGGTCGTGGCCCATGGCGATGAAGTGGGTGCCGATCAGGCCATTGGTGGTGAAGCCACAGACGAAGAAGGTGAGGAACAACAGCCAGAAATCGCGCCGGCGGCTGGCCACGGCCAGGGTGCCGAGGGTCACGCGAAACAGATTGCCCGGCGCGGTGGCGGCCGGCGCCTGGTAGTCCGCCGGGGCGCCATGGGGCCGCAGGCCGACGTCCGCCGGTCGCTCCGGCAGCAGCCAGGCCACCAGCGGGATCAGGGCGGCGCTGGCCACGGCCACGGTCAGCACCACGGTCTGCCAGCCCTCGTGACTGGCGAGATGGGCCAGCAGCGGCAGGAATACCAGGTTGCCAGTGGCCGTGCTGGCCGCCAGCAGGCCCATCATCAGCCCGCGGCGGGCGACGAACCAGCGGTTGACGATGGCGGCGCCCAGCACCATGGCCACGCAACCGGTGCCCAGGCCGCTGAGCACGCCCCAGGTGGCTACCAGATGCCAGGGTTCGCGCATCAGGGTGCTCAGGGCGGTGGCCAGGCTGATCAGGGCGAGGCCGCCGAGCAGGGTGCGACGGATACCCAGGGTCTGCATCAGGGCGGCGGCGAAGGGCCCGACCAGGCCGTAGAGGAAGATGCCCACGGCGGCAGCGAAGGACACGCTCTCGCGGCTCCAGCCAAAGGTCTCCTGCAGCGGCAGGAGCAGCACGCCGGGCGTGGACCTCACCCCGGCCGAGACCAGCAGGGCGAAAAAGATCAATGCCAGGACGACGAAGACGTAGCGCTGGCCGAGGGCGGGAATTCTGGTCATGGCGATCATCGCAGGTCAGAGGGATGAACTGAGTATCGCAGCGGTCACGCCCTGGCGCTGGCCAAGCTGCCCCACGGATCTGGCCAGAATGTCGCTGTGGGCAGCGAGCGTAGCGAAGCCCGACAGGTCGGCCTCACCCGATCGCCCGCAACTCCTCCGCCAACCGCTGCGCCAGCCAACGCGCCGCCGGACCGGGTGCGGCGCTGCGGCGCCAGGCCAGCTCCACTACCAGCGCCGGCGGCACCCAGTCGCACTCCAGTTCGGCCAGCAGGCCCTGGTAGGAGGGATAGCGTGCCACATGCCGGGGCAGCCAGCCCCAGCCCAGGCCGCGCATCAGCAGTTCGGCCAGGAGGTAGAAGCTGTCGGCACGCCAGACTTGGGGCGCGATCTGCTCGCCGCCGGGATAGGCATTCTCCAGCGGCGCGATGAGCAATTGCCGATGGCGGGCCAGTTCACGCCGCCCTACCCCCCGCTGCCCCGCCAGGGGATGGCTGGCACTGCAGGCGGTGACCTGGGCGACGTCGCCCAACGCCTGGCGTTCCAGGGCCTGGGGCATGCGCTCATGGCGGAACAGCAGGCCAAGGTCGGCCTGGTTGGTCAGCAGCTTGCGCGCCACGTCACCCTGGGCGCTGCTGGTGAGTTGGACTTCCAGATGAGGAAAGGCGGCGGCCAAGGCGTCCAGGGCATCCAGTACCGGCTGATAGGGCATGGCCTCGTCCAGCGCCAGGCGCAGCAGCGGCTCCTGCCCGGCGCAGAGGGCCTGGGCGCGGCTATCCAGACGTTGGCACTGGCGCAGCACCTCGCGCGCCTCCTCCAGCAGGGCGCGCCCGGCCGCGGTAATGACCGGGGTACGGCCATTGCTGCGCTCGAACAAGGCCACGCCCAGGTCGGTCTCCAACAGGGCAATGGCCGAGCTGATCGCTGACTGCGCACGCCCCAGGCGCCGGCCCATGGCCGAGAAGCTCGCGCCTTCGGCCACCCCGACGAAGATCTCCAGCTGCTCAAGATTCCACTGCATTACCCATCTTCCTGAAAGATAGGTATTAACTTTCACCTATCGAACGCTCGGGCACAATGGGCGCATTCGACAGGAGGACTCACCATGACTGGATACATCTACCTGGCCATCGCCATCGCCGCCGAAGTCGTCGCCACCACCTCCATGAAGGCCATCGACGGCCTGAACAAGCCGCTGCCGCTGTTCCTGGTGATCGCCGGCTATGCCCTCGCCTTCTGGATGCTGACCCTGGTGGTGCGCAGCATCCCGGTGGGCATCGCCTATGCCATCTGGGCCGGCCTGGGCATCGTGCTGGTGAGCATCGCCGCCGCCTACCTCTATGGCCAGAAGCTGGACCTGCCGGCCATGCTCGGCATGGGCCTGATCGTCACCGGGGTGGTGGTGATCCAGCTGTTTTCCGCCAGCACCGGGCATTGAGACCAGGCACCAACGGACGCGGCGATCACCAGAGTTCTGCCGCGTTGCGGACCGCGGTCTTGGAGGCCAGGGCGTTCAGCGCGATGCGATGCACCACCTCCAGCGGCGCGGTGCAGAGATCGCCGACAACGGTGACGGCCCGCCCCGCCGCGAGGGCGGCCAGGGTGGTGAAGGCGATGCAGTTCTGCGTCATCATGCCGCCGATGAGCAGTTCGTCGACGCCGTCCAGCCGGCTCGCCAGGGTCGTGCCCTGAAAGGCATCGGCGACCTCCTTGGTCACCACCGGCGCATCCGGCGCGGCGGCGAGGATGGCCGGGCGCAAGGCGCTGCCCGGACTGTCCAGGGCGAACAGGCCACTCGTGGCCGGGGACAGGTGCTGGATCAAGACCACGGCATCGCCCGCCTGCCGGGCCTTGGCGATGGCCGCGACGATCCGCCGCTCGACGGCCTCCGCCTCCCACAGCGGCAGGGCGCCGCCGGGAAAATAGTCGTTCTGGATATCGACGATCACTAGGGCACGGCTCATGCTGGACTCCTTTGGTGCCAGGCGCGGACTGGTCTGGATGAGCGCCATGGTGCCATCCGGTCGAGGCCTGCCAGCAGGGCGCAACGCGACAATCAAGGTAGAAATCGGGCAATGCACATCGCCATCCTCGCCTATCCCGGCATCAGTCCCTTTCTGCTCTCGACGCCCCTGGCGGTCTTTGGCGAACCCTTTCTCGAGGCGGGCCATCAGCTGTCGGTCTGCGCGAATCCGGGCCAGTTGGGCGGCATCGGCGGTCTCGCCCTGACGACCCACTGGCCGCTGGCGCGGGCGCACGAGGCCGACGTGGTCATCCTGCCCGGCTGGCGGGATGCGGACGAGCCGGTCAGCGCGGACCTGCTCGAGGTCCTGAGCGAAGCCGCCGCCCGCGGCGCCCTGGTGGTCGGCCTCTGCCTGGGCGCCTTCGGCCTGGCGGCGGCCGGCTTGCTGCAGGGGCGGCGCGCCACCACCCATTGGCGCCACACCGAGGCCTTCGCCCGGCGCCATCCCGACATCCAGGTGGAAGCCGACGCCCTGTTCGTCGACGAAGGGGCGGTGTTGACCTCCGCCGGTCTCGCGGCGGGCCTCGACTGCTGCCTGCACCTGCTGGGCCGGCTGATGGGGACTGGCGAGGCCAATCGCGTGGCCCGCCATCTGGTCGCCGCGCCGCAACGCGCCGGTACCCAGGCGCAACTGCTCAAGCAACCGACACTGGGGTCGTCCGGCGCGCGCCGTCTCAGCGAGGCACTCGAGGCCTTGCGCGCCGATCCGCGGTACTCGCCCTCGCTGGACGAACTGGCCGCGCACGTCGGCATGAGTCGGCGCAACCTGTCGCGTCATCTTCGCGAAAGAACCGGGGGCGGTCTCAAGGATTGGCTCAGACGGATGCGGGTCGCCCAGGCCCAGGCGCAACTCGCGGCGGGCGCGCGCGGCCTGGAGAGTATCGCCAGTCGCTGCGGCTTCGCCGATGCCCACGCCCTGCGCGCGGCGTTCCGGACCGAACTGGGCCTGACGCCCATGCAATGGCTGGCCCAGCAACCGCCGGGCAGCCGAGAGTGATAGGCCACCGACCGGCACCGGCAGGGTCAGATGACCGCCCTAATATGTAAGAATCCCCTCTTTAAGCTTCCAACGCAGCAGGCCGTTCATGTCCCAACCCTGGTCCACCGATATCCTCATCGTCGGCGGCGGCGTCGCCGGCCTCTGGCTCAACGCCCGCCTCAGGCGCGCCGGCTACGCCACCGTGCTGGTGGAGAGCGGCGCCCTGGGTGGCGGCCAGAGCGGCAAGTCCCAGGGCATCATCCACGGCGGCACCAAGTACGCCCTGACCGGCATGCTCACCGGCGCCTCCGAGGCCATCGCCGACATGCCGCGGCGCTGGCGCGAGAGCCTGGCCGGTAGTGGCGAGCTGGATCTCTCCGGCGTGCGCCTGCTCTCCGAGGCCCACTACCTCTGGTCGCCCGGCAGCCTGGCCGGCAATCTCACCAGCTTCTTCGCCAGCAAGGCGGTGCGCGGTCGGGTGGATGCGGTCAAGGGCGACGAACTACCCCCGGCCCTGCGCGACCGCGCCTTCAAGGGCAAGGTCTATCGCCTGGCCGAACTGGTGCTGGACGTGCCCAGCCTGGTCAAGCGCCTGGCCGAGCTGGCCGGCGACAGCCTGCTGGCTGGGCGTGATCTCCAGCCGCTGCGCGAAGATGGCGAGTTGACCGGCCTGGTGGTGGATGGCCAGCCGATCCGCGCGCGGCGCATCGTGCTCACCGCCGGCGCCGGCATGGCCGATCTGCTCCAGGCGCTGCATCTCGAACAACCGGCCATGCAGCGCCGGCCGCTGCACATGGTGGTGGTCAAGGGGCCCATGCTCAAACCCCTCTACGCCCACTGCCTGGGCGGTGGCCCCAAGCCGCGTGTGACCATCACCAGCCACCCTGCTGCCGACGGCCAGTGGCTGTGGTACCTGGGTGGCGACCTGGCCGAAGCCGAGGGCGTAGCGCGCGAACCCCAGGCGCAGATCGCCGCGGCGCGGGACGAATTGCAGCGCCTGCTACCCTGGATCGACTTCGCTGGTGCCCAGTGGGCGACCCTGCGGGTGGACCGCGCCGAGCCAGCGCAATCCGGGCTGGTACGGCCGGACAACGCCTTCCTCGCCGAGGAAGGCCGTCTGCTGGTGGGCTGGCCGACCAAGCTGGCGCTGTCACCGGACCTGGCCGACCGCGTCCTGGCCAATCTCGACCGCGACGGCATCGCCCCCGGGCGGCATCCTGCCTTGCCCGTCCATCCGCAACCGCCGGTGGCGGCGCCCTTCTGGGAGGAGCTGCTGCCATGAGCCTGCGCGATCTGCATGGTCTGCACCGTCCGCTGGGCAGCACCGGTCTGACGATTTCCCCCCTGGGCCTGGGCACGGTCAAGTTCGGCCGTGACCAGGGCGTGAAGTACCCCAACGGCTTCACCATCCCCGACGACCGCAGCGCCGCCGATCTGCTCAGCCTGGCCCGCGAGCTGGGCATCAACCTGCTGGACACCGCCCCGGCCTATGGCCGTAGCGAAGAACGCCTCGGTCCGCTCTTGCGCGGCCAGCGCCAGCATTGGGTGATCGCCAGCAAGGTCGGCGAGGAGTTCGACAATGGTCTTTCCAGCTTCGATTTCAGCCCGGCCCACACCCGCCGCTCGGTGGAGCGCAGCCTGCAGCGCCTGGAAACCGATTGGCTGGACCTGGTGCTGGTGCATTCCGACGGCAACGACCTGGCTATCCTCGAAGAGAGCGGCTGCTACGAAACCCTGGCCGAGCTCAAGCGCGAGGGATTGATCCGCGCCTTCGGCTTTTCCGGCAAGACCGTGGCCGGTGGCCTAAAGGCGCTGGAGAGCGGTGATTGCGCCATGGTCACCTTCAACCTCAACGAAGACGCCGAGCTCCCGGTGATCCAGGCCGCCGCTGCAGCGGGCAAGGGCATCCTGATCAAGAAGGCGCTGGCCAGCGGTCACGCCGTGCTGGGCGCCGGCCAGGACCCGGTGCGGGCCAGCTTTGCCAAGGTGTTCGGCGAGCCCGGAGTGAGCGGTGCGATAGTCGGCACTATCGATCCCCTGCACCTGTCACATAATGTCAGTACCCTGGCCGAAGTGATCACCGCTCGGCTCTGATCCAGAGCGTTTCGCTGATCCTGCGCACCTGCCCGCTGGACGACCTCCCGGCCGCCCAGGGTAGTGCGTCTCTGGCATACAACAAACAGGAGTCGGCCATGCCCCAGCTCATCGCCCGCCACAACCCCAAGGCGTTCAAGACCCTGCCCCTGACGGTGGAAGCCAATCACGACGGCCTCACCTACCAGGCCCTTGGCCAGCCCCTGAATTTCAGCGAGATGCTGGAGCGGCGCAAACCCATCGAGATCGACGACGCCCAGCACTTCAGCGTCAAGCTCGCCAACCTGGGCGTCTCGGTACGGCTGACGCTGAACTGGCAGGGCCAGGATCACTGGCTGCTGGTGCGCCAGCGTCGGCCCGACCGCGGCGACGTGGTACTCAAGCTGATCTCCGGTTATATCCCCGCCCACGAACTGGCCCTGCCGCTGCTCACCGCCGTGCAGGAAGTGGCCGAGGAATGCCTGATCGAGACGCCGCGTGGCTGGCTGGCCGGACGCTTCGCCGACACCTGGCTGCCGACCCCCTATGCCCCCGCCCTGCCCTATCGCGAGGACGTGGCCTTCCGCCTGACCCCGCGCTCCGGCGCGGCGCGTCCGGTGCGCTGCGGCAGCCTGGCACTGCTGGAGCGGCCGCGTGCCTATGTGCACACCCCCACCGCCTCGCTGCAGCTGGTCTATGACCTGCTGCTGGAGTTGCCCAGGGAGTGCAAGGCGCCGAGCCTGTTCCACGTCGATGAGAAGATCGAGAACGGCCAGCTGCTGGCCCGTCTGGCGCGCCAGCGCCCGGACCTCTATCTGGTCGCCCTGGACGACGGCAAGCCCACCGGCGAGCTCTACACCCTGTCCGCCGGGCAACGCCTGCCGGTGTCGACCCGCGGCCTCTGGCTGGCGGAAAGCTTCGCCCGCCAGGACGGCTGGCTGGTCCACGACAGCCGGGTACGCTGGCGCGACTGGCTGGAGCGCATGGCGCCGCAGAGCGCTCTACAACGGGCCTAGATCGCTAGTCTCCGCCGGCACGGCGCTCCCCTACCGTGCCGCCGGCCGCGGCCTGGACCCGACCGGCTAGCCGGGAAAAGGGCAGCGTCTGGATCCACACCGTGCCGTGGCCGCTCAGGGTGGCCAGCACCAGGCCTTCGCCGCCGAACAGCATGCTGCGCAGGCCGCCAGCCAGCTTGATGTTGTAGTCGACGCCATTGGTGAAGCCCACCAGGCAACCGGTGTCCAGGCGCAGGGTCTCGCCCTTGAGCTCCTTGCAGATCACCGTGCCGCCGGCATGCACGAAGGCCATGCCGTCACCTTCCAGCCGTTGCAGGATGAAGCCTTCGCCACCGAAGAAACCGGCGCCCAGGCGGCGGGTGAAGGCCACGCCGAGGCGGGTGCCCTTGGCCGCGCAGAGAAAGGAATCGCGCTGGCAGAACAGGGTACCGCCCAGGGCGGCGAGGTCCAGAGGCACCACCTGCCCCGGATAGGGCGCGGCGAAGGCGACGTGGCGCTTCTCCCGGCCCTGGTTGGTGAAGTGGGTCATGAACAGCGACTCGCCACCGAGCATGCGCTTGCCGGCGCCCCAGAGTTTGCCGAGCAAGCCGGCTGAGCCGTCGCCCATGCGTGCGGTGAACTCGATGTCGGCCTCCATGTAGGTCATGGTACCGGCCTCGGCGATCACCGTCTCGCCGGGATCGAGGCCGATCTCCACCGCCTGCAGGGATTCACCGAGGATGCGATGGTCGAGGATATGGCTGGCCATGAAGAACTCCTGGATGGCAGAGAATACATCCAGCCTACCAGCGCTGGAGCACAAGGTTGGGTCCGTAGCGTGGAGAACGGCGTAGCCTTTTCTGCCCGTTGGAAGCCGAACGCCAAGAGCATCGCGCCCGTGGGCCGCTCCTACGTACCGGTCTCTTGGAGGAGCAACTGTCTTATCGCTATGGGGATAACCTCACGTAGCGTGGAAAACGGCGCAGCCTTTTCCACTGGAGACTTGGTGGCGAGGACGCCCTCACCCCAACCCTCTCCCGAGGGAGAGGAGGCTATCCGAGCAGGCGTTCAGTTTCATCAGCCACGGCAAAGATCACGTCAAACCGGCGTGCCTCTTCCTGTAGGAGCAACTGTCTTATCGCCTGAGTCACTGAAGACGAGCGTCCGCCCCAAGCGCCCCCTCTCCCTTCGGGAGAGGGCTGGGGTAAGGGAATCCTTCGCGGCGAACTCACCCGTGGAAAAGGCTGCGCCGTTTTCCACACTACGACCTGTAGGAGCGGCCCATGGCCGCGATTGGCCTAGCGCCGCTAAACATGCCCCCCCTCACTCGGCTCTCTCCCTCCGGGAGAGGAGGAGCTCAACTCCGCAGGTTAGGCTGAGCGCAGCCAAGCCCAACACAACTCATTCAAACATCCCGTACCTCACCGGCAAAACGCGCCAGTCGCTGGCGCAGTCGCTGGTTCTCGCGGCGCAGCTCTTCCACCTCATCCAACAGGTGCAGGGCCAGGGCGGTCGCGGCCCAGTCCAGTTCCAGTTCGCGTCTCAGGCGCACGGCGCGACGGGCGCGGTGCAGGGCGCCGGTGTCGAAGTGCCATTCGGCCGGACGCTTGCCGCGTTGCGGTGCCAGGATGCCGTGCTCGACGATCTCCATCACCACGGGCTCGCTCACCTCGCAGAGCACGCAGAATTCCTGCAGGACGATCAGACTGCTCATCGGACTTTCCTCCAGTCTTGGCGGGGATCGAAGGCCGCCCGCTCGGCCAGCTGGCGCCACAGCGCCTGGGTTGCTTCATCGCCCTTGGGCGGCATCACCACCTTGAGCAAGGCATGCAGATCGCCCTGCCCGTCCTTGCCGGCAAGGCCCTTGCCACGTACCCGCAGCCGCGCGCCGCTCTGGCTGCCGGCTGGAATGCTGAGCATGATCTGGCCATCCAAGGTGGGCACCTGCACCTTGGCGCCCAGAGCAGCCTCCCAGGGCGCGAGCGGCACGGTGACCACCAGGTCCTGGCCGTCCACGTCGAACAGGGGATGGGGCACCAGGCGGATGACCAGATAGAGATCCCCCGCTTCCGCGCCGCCGATACCCGGCTCACCCTGGCCCTTCAGGCGAATGCGCTCGCCGTCGGTGCTGCCGGCGGGAATCTTGACGTTGAGCGTCTTGGTGGTCTCGCCGACGCGGCGGCCGAGCTCGTCGCGCTGCGGCAGGCTGAAGCTCAGCGGCTTGGTGCGGCCGGCCTGGCTCTCCTCGAGGAACAGCGGCAGTTCCAGCTCGACGTCACGGCCGCGGCGGGCGAAGCCGCCGTGCTGCGAGCGCCCGGCGGCGCCGAACAGGGATTCGAAGAAGTCGGAGTAGTCCTCGCCGAAGCCGGCATGGGGATCGCTGTAGTCGGCACCCGAACCCGGTTGCCAGTCCGGCGGCACCTGGAAACGCTCGCCCTGCTGCTGATAGAGGCGTACCTGGTCGTACTCGGCGCGCTTGTGCGGATCGCGCAGCACGTCGTAGGCCTCGGCCACCTCCTTGAAGCGGGCCTCGGCATCGGCCTCCTTGCTCACATCGGGGTGGTACTTGCGCGCCAACTTGCGATAGGCGGTCTTGAGGGTCTTGTCGTCGACGTCGGGGGCGACGCCAAGCACCTCGTAGTAGTCCTTGAAGTCCATTGCGGTCTCCAGCAGCGGTTCCCTAATGTGGTGCTTCAGAGGTTCGCACCAGAGTTGGCGAGTGATTTTTGCCCTTGGGCTAGGCGCCGCGACGAGTCATAGCAGGGCTATGGCGAGGAGTGGCAAAGAAGTCCAGGAGTAAAAAGCGCCGCCAAGATTGTGCAGTTAACTTCTAAAGTACCGTACTGAAGACCGCGGCCTGCCCCCGGGGGTTGCATGCAGCCCATCAGTCGCCGCGCTTGCGGAACGCCCACGTGCCGGCCAGTACCGTGAAGGTGGCCACCAGCGCCACCAGGATCCAGAAGCCATGGGGCGAGCTGGCCAGGGGAATGCCGCCGACGTTCATGCCGAAGAAGCCGGCGATGATGTTGATAGGCAGGGCCAGCACCGTGACCAGGGTCAGGGTGAACAGGGTGCGGTTGGTCTGCTCGGCGGAGGCGGCGGCGATCTCTTCCTGCAGCAGCTTGAGCCGCTCCACCAGGGCGGCGAGGTCGTCCAGCACCCGGTCGAATTCCTCGGTGGCCTCGCGCAGGGTCTGGATGTCGTCGCGTCGCAGCCAGGCCGGCGGCCGGTTGAGCAGCCGCAGCAGGGAGCCCGGCTCCAGGGCGAGCAGGCGCTGCAGACGCACCAGGGCACGTCTCAGGCTGCCCAGTTCGGCGCGACTGGCGGCCAGCCGCTGGGACAGCAGCCGATCCTCGATGGCATCCACCTTGACCGTGGTGTCACGGATGATGCCGGTGAGCACATCGGCCTGATCGCGCAGGAGGTGCACCAGCAGTTCCAGGGTCGAGCCGAAGCCCTCGCCGCGGCGTACCGCATGGCGCAGGCGATCCACCGAGCGCAGTGGCTGGGCCCGGGCGGTCACCAGCAGCCCCGGCCGGGCGCAGGCCCAGAGGGTGGCGACGTCCACCGAGACCTGGCCGTAGGCGAGGGTCACGTCGTTCACCACCCCGAGCAGGGTATCGTCGGCCGGCTCCAGGCGAGTCGAATGGGAGCCGGCGTGCAGGGATTCGAAGAATTCCTCGGGCAGCCCCAGGTGCTCGCGCATCCAGCGTTCGGCGGCGGCGTGGGCCAGGTTGAAATGCAGCCAGCGGAAGCCGCCCTCTTCCGCCTCCCAGGGATCTTCCGGGGCCATGGTCAGGGCGTGGCCGGGCTGACCGGAGGTGAAGTGATAGGCATAGAGCAGCCCCAGCCGTTCGGCGGCCGGATGCAGGGGGATCAGCGTATTGGTCATGGCTACCTGCAAAGGGACGCGACATCAGGGCTCTTTAAGAGCCTGTTCAAAGTCTGCTGCGCGTCGGCCAAACAGCGTTGAAAACGCCCTCGGATGCTCATTTACCCTTCGTAAATTCCGCTTCCTCAGCCCTTTTCGCCTTGTTTGGCTCTAGCTCGCGAGACTATGAACAGGCTCTTAGCAGGTCCGGATGAACCTTTGATGACAGAGCCCCGGTCGGCAGGAGCCAGCGGCGCCCCCGGACGGGGGCGCAACGCTTATTGCGGACGCATGTGCGGGAAGAGGATGACGTCGCGGATCGACGGCGAGTTGGTCAGCAGCATCACCAGGCGGTCGATGCCGATACCTTCGCCGGCGGTGGGCGGCATGCCGTATTCCAGGGCGTTGATGAAATCGGCGTCGTAGTGCATGGCCTCGTCGTCACCGGCGTCCTTTTCCTGGACCTGCAGCATGAAGCGCTCGGCCTGGTCCTCGGCGTCGTTGAGCTCGGAGTAGGCATTGGCGATCTCGCGGCCGCCGATGAACAGCTCGAAGCGGTCGGTGACGCTGGGATTGTCGTCGTTGCGACGGGCCAGCGGCGAAACCTCGAAGGGGTATTCGGTGATGAAGTGCGGCTGTTCCAGCTTGCTCTCCACCAGCTCCTCGAAAATCATCACCTGCAGCTTGCCCAGGCCTTCGTGGCCGAGCACCTTGGCGCCAGCCTTCTTGGCGATGGCACGGGCCTTCTCGACATCGTTGAGGTCGGCCGCGGTGAGGTCCGGGTTGTATTTGAGGATGGAGTCGTACACCGACAGGCGCACGAAGGGCTCGCCGAAATGGAAGACCTTGTCGCCATAGGGCACGTCGGTGGTGCCGAGCACGGCCATGGCCAGTTCGCGGAACAGTTCCTCGGTGAGGTCCATGTTGTCGCGATAGTCGGCGTAGGCCTGGTAGAACTCGAGCATGGTGAACTCGGGGTTGTGCCGGGTCGAGACGCCTTCGTTACGGAAGTTGCGGTTGATCTCGAAGACCTTCTCGAAGCCACCCACCACCAGGCGCTTGAGGTACAGCTCCGGCGCGATACGCAGGAACATGGCCAGGTCCAGGGCGTTGTGGTGGGTCTCGAAGGGCTTGGCCGCCGCGCCGCCGGGGATGGTTTGCAGCATGGGGGTTTCCACTTCGAGGAAACCACGCTCCATGAGGAAGCGACGGATATGGGCGATGACCTGGGAACGCACGCGGAAGGTCTGGCGCACCTCTTCGTTGACGATCAGGTCGACGTAACGCTGGCGATAGCGCAGTTCGGTGTCGGTCAGGCCGTGGTGCTTGTCGGGCAGCGGGCGCAGCGACTTGGTCAGCAGGCGCACGTCGTTCATGTAGACGTAGAGATCGCCCTTGCCGGAACGGGCCAGGGTGCCCTCGGTGGCGATGATGTCACCCAGGTCCCAGGTCTTGATCGCTTCCAGGGTCTCGGCCGGCAGAGTCTTGCGGTCGACATAGACCTGGATGCGCCCGCTTCCGTCCTGCAGCACCATGAAGGCACCGCGGTTGAGCATGATGCGGCCGGCCACCTTGACCTTGATGCCCGCGGCTTCCAGCTCTTCCTTGGTCTTGTCGGCGTACTGCTTCTGCAGGTCACCGGCCAGGCTGTCGCGACGGAAGTCGTTGGGGAAGGGAATGGCCTGCTGGTCACGCAGCGCGGAGAGCTTTTCCTTGCGCTGGGCGATCAGCTTGTTGTCTTCCTGTTCCTGGGCTTGCGGGTCTAGGGATTGTTCGCTCATGTCTATTGTTTACCTGGGGTAGCTGACCGTAGGAGCGGCCCATGGCCGCGATAGAGCTTTATCGCGGCCGTGGCGGTGCGCCGATGCGACCGCTCCTACAGGAGATGATGGATTAAACGCCCTGCTTGAGGCTGGCTTCGAGGTATTCGTCCAGATCGCCGTCGAGCACCTTGTCGCAATCGCTGCGTTCCACGCCGGTGCGCAGATCCTTGATCCGCGAGGCGTCGAGCACATAGGAGCGAATCTGGTGGCCCCAGCCGATATCGGACTTGGAGTCTTCCAGCGCCTGGGAGGCGGCGTTGCGCTTCTGCATCTCCAGCTCGTACAGCTTGGCCCGCAGCATCTTCATGGCGGTATCTCGGTTGGCGTGCTGGGAGCGCTCGTTCTGGCAGGCCACCACGGTGTTGGTGGGCACGTGGGTGATCCGCACCGCGGAGTCGGTGGTGTTCACGTGCTGACCACCGGCACCCGAGGAGCGGTAGGTGTCGACGCGCAGGTCGGACGGATTGATCTCGATGTCGATGTTGTCGTCGATCTCGGGGGAGACGAACACCGCGGTGAAGGAGGTGTGGCGCCGGTTGCCCGAGTCGAAGGGACTCTTGCGCACCAGGCGGTGCACGCCGATCTCGGTACGCAGCCAGCCGAAGGCGTATTCGCCCTTGATGTGCACGGTGGCGCCCTTGATGCCGGCGACCTCGCCTTCGGACAGTTCGACGATCTCGGCGCTGAAGCCATGCTGGTCGGCCCAGCGCAGGTACATGCGCAAGAGCATGTTGGCCCAGTCCTGGGCCTCGGTGCCGCCGGAGCCGGCCTGGATGTCCAGGTAGCAGTTGTTGGGGTCCATCTCGCCGCTGAACATGCGGCGGAATTCCAGCTTCTCGAGGATGCCGCGCAGGCGCTCCACCTCGGCCGCCACGTCATCGACCGCACCCTGGTCTTCCTCTTCGGCGGCCATTTCCAGCAGGTCGCTGGCATCGGCCAGGCCACCGGTCAGCTCGTCCAGGGTACCGACCACCTGGGCCAGCTGGGCGCGCTCGCGGCCGAGGTTCTGGGCGTACTCGGGCTTGTTCCAGACATTGGGGTCTTCGAGCTCACGCTCGACTTCGACCAGACGATCCTTTTTCAGATCGTAGTCAAAGATACCCCCGAATGGTCTGGGTACGGCTGGAGAGGTCCTTGATGCTGGTGACGATCGGGTTGATTTCCATGGGGGAAACACTCGCGAGAAAAGCTGTGGAAAAGCTCGCGAGTATAACCCAATCGGCGGCGAAACTCAGAGTGCGACGGGGTTTCGCCGTCCGTGGGCTGCTCAATCGGCATCGAGGTCGCGGTGGCGGGTTTCCGGCAGGCAGAAGAGCCCCACCAACAGGCTGACGCCGGTGATCAGCACCGGGTACCAGAGACCATAGAAGATGTCGCCGGTATAGACCACCAGGGCAAAGGACACCGTCGGCAGGAAGCCGCCGAACCAGCCATTGCCGATGTGGTACGGCAGCGACATCGAGGTGTAGCGGATGCGCGTGGGGAACAGCTCCACCATCAGCGCCGCCAGGGGTCCGTAGCAGAGGGTGGCGATCAGGATCAGGGCGAAGATCACCGCCACCACCATGGGCTTGTTGACCTGTGCGGGATCGGCCTTGGCCGGATAGCCGGCGGCCTGCACCGCGGCGCGCAGGGTCGGCTCGTCGTAGCCGACGATCAGCTTGTCACCGACGCTGACCTGCACGGTATCGCCCGGCGCCGCCGCCACGCTGCGATAGGGCAGGCCACTCTTGGCCAGCAGCGTCTTGACCCGGTCGCAGGGACTGTCGAAGCGGGCCTTGCCTACCGGATCGAACTGGAAGGTGCAGGTGGCCGGATCGGCGGTCACCACGATGGGCGCCTGTTGGCTGGCCTGGTAGATCTGCGGATTGGCGTAGTGGGTCAGGGCCTTGAACAGCGGAAAGTAGAGCACCGTCGCCAGCAGCAGGCCGAGCATCAGGATCGGCTTGCGGCCGATCCTGTCCGACAGCCAGCCGGCAATGACGAAGAAGGGCGCGCCGAGGATGACGCTGACGATCAACAGGTTGTTGGCCAGCAGCGGATCCAGCTTGAGGGTCTGGGTAAGGAAGAACATCACGTAGAACTGCGCGAGGTAAAAGGTCACCGCCTGGCCGCCGTTGATGCTGAACAGGGCGATCAGCACCACCTTGAGGTTGCTCCAGTTGGTGAAGGAATCGCGGATCGGTGCCTTGCTCTGCTTGCCTTCGGCCTTCATGCGCAGGAAGGCCGGGGACTCATGCATCGACAGCCGAATCCAGGTGGAGATGGCCAGGAGGAAGATCGACAGCAGGAACGGCAGGCGCCAGCCCCAGACCTCGAACTGATCGCCGGTCAGGTAGCGGCAGACCAGGATCACCACCAGCGACAGCAACAGGCCCAGGGTCGCGGTGGATTGCAGCCAGCTGGTGTGGGCGCCGCGCTTGCCGGGCGGCGCGTGCTCGGCGATGTAGGTGGCGGCGCCGCCGTATTCGCCGCCCAGGGCCAGGCCCTGCAGGAGGCGCAGCACCACCAGGATGATGGGCGCGGCCACGCCGATGCTGGCGTAGGTGGGCAGCAGCCCGACGCCGAAGGTGGCGATGCCCATGAGGATGATGGTGGCGAGGAAGGTGTACTTGCGCCCGACCAGATCGCCCAGGCGCCCGAACACCAGGGCGCCGAAGGGCCGTACCACGAAGCCGGCGGCGAACGCCAGCAGGGCGAAGATGAAGGCGGTGGTGTCGTTGACCCCGGCGAAGAACTGCTTGCTGATCACCGCCGCCAGGGCACCATAGAGAAAGAAGTCGTACCACTCGAAGACGGTCCCCAGGGACGAGGCGAAGATCACCTTGCGTTCTTCACGGCGGCTGGTGGCCGCGGAGGGTTGCACCCGGGGTTGGGCATAGTCTGACATCGCACGTTCTCCTGGCCCGGGAGCGCCGGGCTGATTGTTGTTATGGGCGACAGCTACTACGGTGGAAACGGCGGAAGGCCCGCCGCCGGTGAAGCCGGCTGGACGAAGCTAGGCGGCCGAGACCGCGCTGGCCCGGGCCACTGCGGCGGGCAGCTCGTGACTGCCCTGCTCCCGCGCCTCGGCCAGCATGAAGGTGGCCGCCTGCTCGGCGATCATCAGGGTCGGCGAACAGCTGTTGCCCGAGACCAGGGTGGGCATGATGGAGGCGTCGGCCACCCGCAGCCCCGGAATGCCATGCACCCGCAGGCGCGCATCGACCACGGCGTCGACGTCCTGCCCCATGCGGCAGGTGCCGGAGGGATGGAAGATGGTGGTGCCTATGGCGCCCGCCGCCTGCTGCAACTCATCTTCGGCCTGGTAGGCCGGTCCCGGCAGGTATTCCTCGGGCCGATAGGCGGCCAGGGCCGGCGCGGCGACGATGCGCCGGGTCAGGCGGATCGCATCCGCAGCCACCTTGAGATCCTCCGGCGCACTGAGGTAGCGCGGCTGGATCAATGGCGCGGCCTGGGGATCGGCGCTACGGATGACCACCTGGCCGCGACTGGCCGGCCGCAGGTTGCACACCGAGGCGGTAAAGGCGGGGAAGCCATGCAGCGGCTCGCCGAAGCGCTCCAGCGACAGCGGTTGCACGTGGTATTGCAGGTTGGCCGAGGGTTGCCCTGGATCGGAACGAGCGAAGGCACCGAGCTGACTGGGCGCCATGGCCAGGGGGCCGCTGCGCCGCCAGAGATATTCGAGCCCCATGCCCAGCTTGCCCCAGAGGCTGCCGGCCAGGGCATTGAGGGTCGGCACGCCGTGCACCCGATAGATCAGTCGCAATTGCAGGTGGTCCTGCAGATTGCCGCCCACCCCTTCCAAGCGATGCCGGACACCGATGCCCAGGCCTTCGAGCAGCGTCCGCGGCCCGATGCCGGAGCGCTGCAACAGCGTTGGCGAGCCTATGGCGCCGGCGCAGAGCACGATCTCCCGCCGCGCCACCAGCCGCTGCGGCTCGGCCTGGCCCGGCAGGCGTGCCAGTACCGCCCGCGCCCTGCCCTCCTCCAGCAGCACCCGCTCCACCTCGGCACCGGTCAGCACCTCGAGATTGGTACGCTGGCGGATCGGCTTGAGAAAGGCCTTGGCCGCGGTCCAGCGCACGCCATTGCGCTGATTGACCTGGAAGTAGCCGCAGCCTTCGTTGTCGCCGGTATTGAAGTCCTCCACCGGTGCGATGCCGGTTTCGTTCGCGGCACTGCGGAAGGCATCGAGCAAGGTCCAGTGCAGCCGCTGACGCTCCACCCGCCATTCGCCCCCGGCGCCATGAAAGGCCGCGGCACCATCGCAATGATCCTCCATGCGCTTGAACAGCGGCAGCACGTCCTGCCAGGCCCAGCCGGGATTGCCGGCGGCGGCCCAGCCATCGTAGTCACGGGCCTGGCCGCGCATATAGATCATGCCGTTGATGGAGGAGCAGCCGCCGAGCACCCGGCCGCGCGGATAGTTGAGCGCCCGGCCGCCCAGCCCTTCTTCCACCTCGGTCTTGAAGCACCAGTCGGTGCGCGGATTGCCGATGCAGAACAGATAGCCGACCGGGATATGGATCCAGGGATGGTTGTCGCGCCCACCGGCTTCCAGCAGCAGTACGCGATGGCCCGGATCGGCTGACAGGCGATTGGCCAGCAGGCAGCCGGCCGGGCCGGCACCAACGATGATGAAGTCATATTCCTGAGCGGAACCGGGCATGACCATTCCTCGCTTTTTTGTTGTTGTGGCTCCTATCCTAGTGTGGTCATCCGCGAACAGCAGTCGCCGAAAACGGGCAACGGCTGTGCAGTTCTGCACAGCTCCCTGGAGACGGCCGGCTAGACCAGAACAAGAGAGGCGGCATGTTCGACTGGAACGATCTGCGCGTTTTTCTGGAGGTGCAGCGCCATGGCCGGTTGCTGACCGCCGCCCGTCGTCTGGGCGTCAGCCACGCCACCGTGTCTCGCCACCTGGAGGCGCTGGAACGCGCCCTGGGCAGCCAGTTGCTGGTACAGCAGGCCAGCGGCTACCAGCTCACCCCGGCGGGCCAGGCCCTGCTGGCCCACGCCCAGGCGATGGAGGAAGCGGCGCTATTGGCCCAGGAGGCGGTGACCCAGAGGCTCAATCCGTTGGGCCACGTCCGGGTAGGGGTGACCGAGGGGCTGGGAACGGGCTTCCTGGCCAAACGCCTGGGCGGTCTACTCAGGAGCTATCCCGGTCTCGAAGTGGAGCTGGTGTCGGTACCGCGCTTCGTCAGCGTCACCAACCGCGAAGCGGACATCGCCATCACCCTGGAAAGACCCACTGCCGAAGGTCTGATCGGCCGGCGGCTGACACCCTACCGTCTGCGGTTCTATGCCAGCCGCGCCTATCTGGACCGGGCAGCGCCCCTGGATGCCCAGGCCGATCTGGGCGAGCAGACCTTCATCGGTTATGTCGACGATCTGCTGTTCTGCCGCGAATTGCAGTTCATCCAGGGGCTCTGCCCCGATCCGCGCATCGTCTTTCGCAGCACCAGCGTCATCGCCCAACGCGAGGCAGCCTGCGCGGGTGTCGGTCTTGCCGTGTTGCCTTGCTATCTGGTTGACCAGGACAGCGCACTGGAATGCGTGCTGCCAGCACGCTCCTTCACCCGCGAATACTGGATCTCGACCCACCGGGAGTTGCACCGCTCCGCGCGCCTGCGCGTGGTCTGGGATTTCCTGCTGCAGCTCTGCGCCAGGGAGCGGGCCCTGCTACTGGGTGAGGCGCCCCCGGCCGATGCCTGACCCACTGCGGATCACTCCTCAGACTGCCGCGGCCTGGCGCTCCAGCTCGACTTGCAGCCCCGGATCCAGACGCAGCTGGCGCGCCAGCTCTTCCAGATAGGCCTTTTCCATGTATTGCTGATCGTCGATCAGCATCAGGCTGGCCAGGTACATCTCGGCGGCCATCTCCGGTGTCTCAGCGGCTGCCGCCACCTTGGCCGGGTCCAGCGGTTGCTCCAGCTCGCGCTGCAACCAGCTGCGCAGCTCGGGATCGTCGTGCAGCTTGGCCATCTCGGCCTCGATGGCCTGCCGTTCCTGGGCATCCACATGGCCATCAGCCTTGGCCGCCGCGATCAGGGCGATGAGCACCGCCCGGCCATGGGCCTCGGCTTCGTGCTCGGGCACCCGGTCCACGGTGCGCGGCTCGACCACCGGCGCCCCCTGCGCCTGGTTGGCCTGCCAGGATTGATAAGCCTTGTAGGCCACCATGCCCAGCGCCGCCAGGCCACCGTAGCCGACCGCCTTGCCACCCAGGCTGCGACCGCGCTTGCTGCCCAGCAGCGCCGTCAGGGCGCCGGCAGCCAGGCCGCTGTTGCCGAGCCCCGACAGCAGACCGCCGAGCGGGTCCTTGCCGGCCGGCGCCGCGTCCCCGTGGGGCCGTGCGGTCGAATGGCCGGTCTTCTTGGCCAGGGCCTGCTGGCCGGCCTTGAGCAGTTGATCAAGCAGACCTCGGGTATTCATGGGCAGTCTCCATAGGCAAGGGATTCAGCCTGTTCAGACCGCCATGCGCCCCTCTAGCTCCGGCTTCCTGCTTACCGGATGTTGCAGACCGACCAAGCAATCGGCGAGCTGATACAAAATATTGCTAACCTCGTCGAGTGCCCGGCGCTACTCTTGCGCCATCCCTTTTCCCGTTTGCCGGAGACACCCAATGCGTTCGCGTCTGGCTGTGCTGTTCGCGCTTTCGCTCGTCCTCACCGCCGGCCAGGTTCAGGCCGCCGCCGAGGACGCCCGCCTCATCGCCAATCGCTATCTCGATGCCTGGAACGATCACGACGCCGAGGCCGCCAGCGCCCTGCTCGATCCCAAGGTGCAGTACTTCGACAGCGGCACCGCCGCCACCGAGACCAGCCGCGCCCAGGCTCGCGACAAGATCGTCAGGGTCACCCTCAAGGCCATACCCGACCTGCAGGTGAAGATGGTGCACAAGCCGGTCATCGGCCCGCGCAGCATCGCCTTCGAATGGGAACTCACCGGCAACCGCGTCACCGCCACCGGCAAGCAGCCGGTGAAGATCCGTGGCGCCAGCATCATGAAGATCCGCGACGGCCGCATCTGGTACCTGGGCGACTACTACGACAGCGACGCCCTGGAAGCCGCGCTGCGCCCGGCCAAGCCTTGATGGCCGGAGCCATCCGCCTAGATGGCTCCGCGTCGACCTATTCCGCGCCGAACGGCTTGCGCAGGGGCGTATCCCGATGGGCAGCGCGCACGTATTGCGGCGGCCAGGACACCGTCTCGCGCAGCGCCTCGGCGGCGTTCAGCGGCCAGTAGGGGTCGCGCAGCAGCTCACGGGCCAGCAGCACGAGGTCGGCCTGGCCGGTGCGCAGCACGTGCTCGGCCTGGGCCGCATCGGTGATCATGCCCACTGCGCCACTGGGAATCCCGGCTTCCTTGCGTACCCGCTCGGCGAACTGGGTCTGGTAGCCGGGGCCGGTGGGGATGTCGGCCTGGGCGGCAGTGCCGCCGGAAGAGACGTCGATCAGATCGACGCCCACGGTCTTCAGCCGCCGCGCCAGTTCCACCGTCTCGTCGACGTCCCAGCCGTCTTCCACCCAATCGGTGGCCGAGACCCGCACGAACAGCGGCAGCTCCGCCGGCCAGACCGCGCGTACATCGGCGGTCACCTCCAGCAGCAGGCGGATGCGATTCTCGAAGTTGCCGCCGTAGTCGTCGTCGCGGCGGTTGGAGAGTGGCGAGAGGAACTGGTGCAGCAGATAGCCATGGGCGGCGTGGATCTCGGCCACCTTGAAGCCGGCCGCCAGGGCGCGCTCGGCGGTGGCGACGAAGGCCCGACGGATACTGGCGATGTCATCGCGATCCAGAGCCGTGGGTCGGGTGTGCTGGGGATCGAAGGCGATGGCCGAAGGCGCCACCGGCACCCAGCCGCCCTCGGCGATGGGCACGCTGCCATGCTTGCCGAGCCAGGGTTGCCAGGTACTGGCCTTGCGCCCGGCGTGGGCCAGCTGGATGCCGGCGACACTGCCCTGGCCTTCGATGAATTGGGTGATGCGCCGTAGCGGCTCGATCTGTTCGTCCTTCCACAACCCCAGGTCCTGGGGCGTGATGCGTCCGTCGGGGGTGACCGCGGTGGCCTCGAAGATCACCAGGCCGGCACCGCCAACGGCGCGACTGCCGAGGTGGACCAGATGCCAGTCGTCGGCGAAGCCGTCTTCGCTGGAGTACTGGCACATCGGGGAGACCACCACGCGATTGGGCAGGGTCAGCTGACGCAGGGTCAGGGGCTGGAACAGGAGACTCATGGCGGACCTCGTCTAGTCGGGATGCACGGCATTGGAGTGCTACCAACCAGAATAGATCGCCGATCCGACAGGACTCGTCTGAAAAGTGCCTGCGCTCGTTGTGCCTTGCCTGACCTTCGCTCGGCGACTTTTCAGGCGAGCCCTAACGTGGCGCCAGGTGCACCACCAGCAACTGCACGCTCTCGTTGCCGCGAAACTCGTTCACGTCCAGCCGATAGGCCAGCTCGGCCCAGCGGATGTTGGGATCGGGCCAGGTCTCGCGATCGATGTTGAAGGCGATGCCGTCCAGCTCCGGGCCACCCTGTTCGCTGCGCAGGGTCAGCTTGAGATGCCGCTCCTTGAGCAGGCGCTGGGAGAGGATCTCGAAGGTGCCATGGAACAGCGGCTCGGGGAACTGCTGGCCCCAGGGGCCGGCCTGGCGCAGGGCCTGGGCCAGGCCGAGCTGGAATTCGGTGGGCGCGAGGCAGCCATCGGTCTGCAGGCGCCCGCTCAGGTCCTCGGCCTGCAGATGGCGGCGCACCTCGGCGTCGAAGGCGCTGGCGAAGGTCTCGTAGTGGGCCTGGGGCAGGCTGAGACCGGCCGCCATGGCGTGGCCGCCGAACTTGGTGATCAGCCCCGGATGACGGGTCGCCACGGCGTCCAGGGCATCGCGGATGTGCAGCCCGGGCACCGAGCGCGCCGAACCCTTGAGCATGCCGCTGCCACTGCCGTCGTCGGCGAAGGCCAGCGCCGGGCGGTGATACTTTTCCTTGAGGCGCGAGGCGAGGATGCCGATCACGCCCTGGTGCCACTCCGGATCGAACAGACAGAGACCGAAGGGCAGATTGTCTTCCGGCAACTCCTTGAGCTGCTTGAGCGCCTCGCGCTGCATGCCCTGCTCGATGCTCTTGCGATCCTTGTTGAAGTCGTCCAACTGCTGGGCGTATTCCTGCGCCAGCTGCGGGTCTTCGCAGAGCAGCAACTCGATGCCGATGGACATGTCGTCCAGGCGGCCGGCCGCGTTGAGTCGGGGGCCGAGAATGAAACCGAGGTCGCTGGAGGCCACCTTGCCCGGCTGGCGCCCGGCCACTTCCAGCAGTGCCTTGAGGCCCGGCCGCGCCCGACCGGCGCGAATACGCATCAGCCCCTGGTGCACCAGGATGCGGTTGTTGGCATCCAGCGGCACCACGTCGGCGACGCTGCCGAGGGCCACCAGGTCCAGCAACTCGGCCAGATTGGGATCGGCCAGCCCCTGGCGGGCGAACCAGCCGTTCTCGCGCAGGCGACTGCGCAGCGCCAGCATCACATAGAAGATCACCCCGACCCCGGCGATGCATTTGCTGGGGAAGGCGCAGGCCGGTTGGTTCGGATTGACGATGGCATCGGCGGCGGGCAATTCGGCGCCCGGCAGGTGGTGGTCGGTGATGACCACCTGCAGCCCGGCCGCCTTGGCCGCGGCCACGCCGTCCAGGCTGGAGATACCGTTGTCGACGGTGAGCAGCACCTCGGGTTCGCGCTGCAGCGCCACGGCGACGATCTCGGGCGTCAGGCCGTAGCCGTATTCGAAGCGATTGGGCACCAGGTAGTCGACCCAGGCGGCGCCCAGGCGCCGCAGCGCCAGGACGCCGACGGCGCTGGCGGTGGCGCCGTCGGCGTCGAAGTCACCGACGATGAGGATGCGCCGGCGCTCTTCCAGGGCGCGGGCCAACAGCGCCACCGCCGCCTCGATGCCCTTGAGCTGGTGATAGGGCACCAGCCGCGCCAGGCCCTTGTCCAATTCTTCCGGCTGGGTCACGCCGCGGGCGGCATAGAGCCGGGTGAGCAACGGCGGCAGGTCGCCCAGGTCGGGCAATACCGCCGGCAGCGGACGGGGCTCCAGGCGCATCAACGCTCGCCCAGCAGCCATTCCAGCTGCAGTTCGTGCTGACCACGGTCGTCGGTGACGAACAGGGTGCCTTCGCTGATCATCACCTGCCAGGCGATGCTGCGCGGCAGATCGCGGGCCAGCTCGGCCAGGGGCTCGGCGGGCACGGCGGCGATATGCAGATTCTTCAGCGTCCTGACCGCATCCACCACCTTGGTCTGCCAGACGCGCAGGTTGCCATAGGCCAGCAGGCTGGTGCGTTCGGTCCGGCGGCTGCACCAGGTCAGCCGGTCGGCATCGGGCTGGCCGACCTCGATCCAGTGCAGCACCCGACCATCGAGACTCTTCTCCCACAGCGCCGGCTCATCGACGTCGGACAGGCCACGACCAAAGGCCAACTGTTCGTTGTACCAGAGCGCAAAGGCCAGCAATCGGACCACCAGCCGCTCCTCGGTCTCCGAGGGATGCCGCGCCACGGTCAGGCGCAGATTCTCGTAGACCCCGCGATCCAGATCGGTGAGGTTGAGTTCGACTTTGTAGGGCGTGGCTTGCAGAGCCATGAGCGGGTCACCGGCAGGGAAAGCCGGGCATTGTACCGGAAAAGATCTAGGGACCTGGGGATCGAGGGGGCGGTATAGACCGATCGCGGTCATGGACCGCTCCTACAGAAGCCTGATGCGCCTGTAGGAGCGGTCCATGGCCGCGATTCACAGCCTGAATTTACAGCGGCTGCCCCCGCTTGCCGTGGCGGGCGACGAAGGCCTGGACGGCGGCGAGGTCGTTGGGCAGCACGGTGCAGCGCTCTTCGCGTTGCAGCAGGTCGGCCAGGTGGGTCGGCAGACTGAGGGTCGCGCCAATGCCGGCCCGCTCCACCGCCTCGGGAAATTTCACCGGGTGGGCGGTGCCCAGCACCACCATGGGGGTGGCCAGGCTGCGGCGGCATTCGCGAGCGGCGCGCACGCCGATGGCGGTGTGCGGGTCCAGCACCTCGCCGGTGGCGGCATGGACCTCGGCGATGGTGGCGCAGGTCTGCTCGTCGCTCACGGCGAGGGAATCGAACAGCTTGCGCGCCTCGGTCCAGCGATCGTCCGCCACCGACAGGGTGCCGCTGCTACGGAAGTTCGCCATCAGCTCGGCCAGGGCCAGGCCGTCGCGACCGTGCAGGTCGAACAGCAGGCGCTCGAAGTTGGACGACACCATGATGTCCATGGACGGCGACAGCGTGGCTTCCAGCTGCTGCTTGTCGTAGCGATTGCCGGACATGAAGCGATGCAGGATGTCGTTGCGGTTGGTGGCCACCACCAGCTGGCTCACCGGCAGACCCATGTTGCGTGCCAGGTAACCGGCGAAGATGTCGCCGAAGTTGCCGGTGGGCACCGAGAAGGCGATGGAGCGCGCCGGGGCGCCCAGCTGCAGGGCCGCGTGGAAGTAGTAGACGATCTGGGCCATGATCCGCGCCCAGTTGATCGAGTTGACCGCCACCAGCGGGGTGCCCTTGAGGAAACCCTGGTCGGCGAAGCTGGCCTTGACCATCTCCTGGCAGTCGTCGAAGTTGCCTTCGATGGCGATGTTGTGGATGTTGTCGCCCAGCAGCGTGGTCATCTGCCGGCGCTGCACTTCCGACACCCGCTGGTGCGGATGCAGGATGAAGATGTCCACGTTCTCGCAGCGCTTGCAGCCTTCGATGGCCGCCGAGCCGGTGTCGCCGGAGGTGGCGCCCATGATCACCACGCGCTCGCCGCGCTTGGCCAGCACAAGATCGAGCAGCCGACCCAGCAGTTGCAGGGCGAAGTCCTTGAAGGCCAGGGTCGGGCCGTGGAACAGCTCCAGTACCCACTCGTTGGCATCCAGCTGGCGCAGCGGCGCAATCGAGCTATGGGCGAAACCGGCGTAGGTCTCTTCCAGGATGGTCTTGAACTCGGCATCGGTGATGGAGCCGGCGACGAAGGGCTTCATCACCCGGAAGGCCAGCTCATGGTAGGGCAGACCGGCCCAGGAGGCGATCTCCTCCTGGGAAAAGCGCGGCAGGTTCTCCGGGACGTAGAGACCGCCATCGCTGGCGAGACCCGCCAGCAGCACTTCTTCGAAATTCAGCGCGGGCGCCTGGCCGCGGGTACTGATGTAACGCATGACTCGACCTCGGGAAAGACGGCGGCGCCGGGCGCCGCCAGGCTGCTCAGTTCAGGTGCTCGACGCGGATACGGACGACATCGCCGACGACATCGTCCAGGGCTTCCAGCGCGGTGATGGCCTCGACCATGTGGCGCTCGGTCACGCGATGGGTCAGCAGGATCATGGGCACCAGGCCGTCATGTTCCTCGGCTTCCTTCTGCATGATGGATTCGATGTTGATGCCGCGCGCCGAGAGGATGCTCGCCACCTGGGCCAGCACGCCCGGGTGATCCTTGGCCTGGATGCGCAGATAGTAGGCGCTCTCGCAGGCCTCGATCGACAGCACCGGATGGTCGGACAGCGCATCTGGCTGGAAGGCCAGGTGCGGCACGCGATTCTCGGGATCCGAGGTCATGGCACGCACCACGTCCACCAGGTCGGCCACCACCGCCGAGGCAGTGGGCTCCTGCCCGGCGCCGGCACCGTAGAACAGCGTCGAGCCGACGGCGTCTCCATTGACCATCACCGCGTTCATCACGCCGTTGACGTTGGCGATCAGGCGATCGGCCGGGATCAGCGTCGGATGCACCCGCAGCTCGATGCCCTGGGCGGTGCTGCGCGCCACGCCCAGGTGCTTGATGCGATAGCCCAGCGCCTCAGCGTAGCCGACATCGGCGGTGGTCAGGCGGGTGATGCCCTCGGTATAGGCCTTGTCGAATTGCAGCGGGATGCCGAAGGCGATGGAGGCCAGGATGGTCAGCTTGTGGGCGGCATCGATGCCTTCCACGTCGAAGGTCGGATCGGCCTCGGCATAGCCCAGCGCCTGGGCTTCGGCCAGGACATCGGGAAAGGTACGGCCCTTCTCGCGCATTTCGGAGAGGATGAAGTTGCCGGTGCCGTTGATGATGCCGGCCACCCAGTTGATGCGGTTGGCGGCCAGGCCCTCGCGCAAGGCCTTGATCACCGGGATGCCGCCGGCCACCGAAGCCTCGAAGGCGACGATCACACCCTGCTCGCGCGCCTTGGCGAAGATCTCGTTACCGTGCACGGCGATCAGCGCCTTGTTGGCGGTGACCACGTGCTTGCCGTTGGCGATGGCGCGCAGCACCAGTTCGCGGGCCAGGGTGTAGCCACCGATCAGCTCCACCACGATGTCGATCTCGGGATTGTCGGCCACGGCCAAGACATCGGCGGTGATCGGCGTGCTACCGGTATCGCACTGGGGATTGGGTCGGCGCTGGGCGATCTGCGCCACCTCGATACCCCGCCCGGCGCGCCGGGCGATTTCCTCGGCGTTGCGCTTGAGTACGTTGAAGGTTCCGCTGCCCACGGTACCCAGACCACAGATGCCTACTTTGACCGGCTTCACACCCTTATCCCCATGTCGTGTGGCGCCGCTCCGCGGCCCCGTTGAAATCTCAATTTAAGGCGCTCAACGCGCGCTAATTGCCGCTTCCGCCAGTTGGTCGGCCGGCTGGTAGCCCGGGATCATCTGGCCGTCGGCGAGGATGATCGCCGGCGTGCCCTGGATACCCATGTTCTGCCCCAGCGCGAATTGCTCGGCAACCGGATCCTTGCAGCTCTCGGACTTGACCTCGCGCCCGGTGAACATCTGGTTCAGCGCCGCGGGCTTGTCCTTGGCGCACCAGACCGCCTCGAGCTGCTTGGAGCCCGCCGAGCCCATGCCCTGGCGCGGGAAGGCCAAGTAGCGCACCTCGATGCCGCGCTTGTTCAGCTCGGGCACCTCGGCGTGCAGCTTCTGGCAATAGGGGCAGGTGGTATCGGTGAAGACGGTGATGTGCGCCTTGGTCTCGCCCTGGGCGGGATAGACGATCATCTGGTTGCGATCCAGGCCATTGATCTGCCGCGCTACGGCGACGTTCTCGGCCTTCTCGGTCAGGTTGGCGGCCTTGCCATCCTTGACCTGGTACAGATAGCCCTGCATGACGAACTGGCCATCGCCGCTGGCATAGAGCACGCGGCCGCCCTTGAGCTGGACCTGGTAGAGGCCTTCCAGCGGACTCTTGGCGATGGACTCGATGGCGAGATTGGGTTGCAGCGCGGTCAGGCTCTGGCGAATGGCCTGCTCAGGTTCGGCCTGAGCCAGTTGCACGCCGAGCCCCAGGCAAGCGGCGAGCAACAGTCGGGAAATACGCATGGTTGACTCCTGTTGAGACGCCGGCAAGCCTACCACAGACCTGCCGGCTACGGCGGTGGGCCCTAGCCGCGCGGATGATGCTGGGCGTGCAGTTGCTGCAGCCGCACGCGGGCGACGTGGGTGTAGATCTGGGTGGTGGACAGGCTGGTATGGCCGAGCAGCATCTGCACCGTGCGCAGATCCGCGCCGTGGTTGAGCAAATGGGTGGCGAAGGCGTGCCTCAAGGTATGCGGTGACAGCGAGGTGCGGATGCCAGCGACCTGGGCGTGCAGCTTGATGCGATGCCAGAACGTCTGTCGGGTCATGACCGTACCTCTCTGGCTGGGAAAGAGGACGTCGCCAGGCTGGCCGCCCAGCAGCAACGGACGCGCGGTCTTGAGATAGTCCTCCAGCCAGGCGATGGCCTCCTCGCCCAGGGGGATCAGCCGCTCCTTGCTACCCTTGCCGAACACCCTCAGGGAGCCTTCGCGCAGGTTGACCTCAGCCAAGGTCAGGCTGACCAATTCGGTCACCCGCAGGCCGGTGGCATAGAGCACCTCCAGCATGGTGCGATCACGCAGGCCAAGGGTGTCCTCGGTGTCGGGCGCGGCCAGCAGGGCCTCCACGTCCGCCTCGGACAGGCTCTTGGGCAGCGGCGCGCCCAGCTGCGGCATGCTCACCAGCAGCGTCGGGTCTTCGGCTACCCTCCCCTCGCGCACACTGTACTTGTAGAAGCTGCGCAAGCCCGAGAGAAAGCGCGCCGTGGAGCGCGCCTGGTAGCCCTCGCTCAACCGCCAGCCGAGATGATCGAGCACGGCATCGCGACCGACCGTCTCCAGGGTCGACCCCCGGCTCTCCAGCCAGCGGGCGAAGGCCAGCAGGTCGGTGCGATAGGCGCTGCGGGTATGGGGCGACAGCCCCTTCTCCAGCCAGAGGGCATCGAGGAATTCCTCGATCAGCCGCTCGGCGCTCACGCGGCGAACCCGGGCAGTACCGGCGTCGGCTTGCCCTCGTCATCGACGGCGACGAAGCTGAAGGCGCCGTTGATGGCGCGCTCACGGCCTTCCGCCAGCATCCCCTCGACGAACACCTCCACCTGCACCTTGATGCTGGTATTGCCGACCTTCACCACTCGCCCGATCAACTCGACGATGGATCCGGCGGGAATCGGATGATTGAAGTCGATGCGATCGGTGGAGACGGTCACCAGCGGCTTGCGGCAGAAACGCGTCGCCGTGATGAAGGACACCTCGTCCATCCAGGCCAGGGCGGTGCCGCCGAACAGGGTGTCGTGATGGTTGGTGGTGGGCGGGAACACCGCCTTGGCCACCCGGGTTTCCGACAGCGCGGTGCGCCGCTGGATTTCCGCTTCGCGGGTCGTCATGCCTTAGCCTTATCTCGAACCTCAGAAACGAAAAAAGCAGCCGAGGCTGCTTTTTTCTGGTCACGCCGCGATCAGGAAAGCTTTTCCTTGATGCGAGCGGCCTTGCCGGACAGTTCGCGCAGGTAGTACAGCTTGGCCTTGCGCACGTCGCCGCGACGCTTGACGCTGACGCTGTCGACCAGGGGGCTGTAGGTCTGGAAGGTACGCTCGACGCCTACGCCGCTGGAGATCTTGCGCACGGTGAAGGCGCTGTTCAGGCCGCGGTTACGCTTGCCGATCACCACGCCTTCGAAGGCCTGCAGACGCTGACGGTCGCCTTCCTTCACCTTAACCTGGACAATCACGGTGTCGCCGGGGGCGAACGCCGGGATTTCTTTGTTCATCTGCTCAGCTTCGATCTGGGCAATGATTTTGTTGGTCATGTCACTCTGCTCCTAAGACAGGCCGCGGCCCGCCATCGATACCTAACTATCGTTCCGCTGACGGAGATATTCCGCCAACAGGTTCTGCTCTTCTCCAGAAAGCGAGCGGCCATCCAGAAGATCGGCGCGTCGCTCCGCAGTACGTCCCAGGGACTGCTGCAGGCGCCAGCGCCGGATATGCTCGTGGTTACCACTGAGCAACACGTCAGGTACGCGACGTCCCTCGTACACCTCGGGTCGGGTGTAGTGCGGGCAATCGAGCAGACCGTCGGTGAACGAGTCCTGCTCGGCGGAATCCACATGCCCCAAGGCTCCGGGCAGCAGTCGCGTAACCCCATCGATCAGCACCATGGCCGGCAATTCACCGCCGGACAGCACATAGTCGCCAATCGACCATTCTTCATCCACGTGCGTCTCGATGAAACGCTCGTCGATGCCTTCGTAACGCCCGGCGATGAGGATCAGATGTTCCTCTTGCGCCAGTTCCCGTACCGCCGCCTGGTCGAGTTTGCGACCCTGGGGGGACAGGTAGATCACCTTCGCCGCCGCCGAATCACCCTTGGCATCGGCCAGGGCACGCTCCAGCGGCTGGATCTTCATGACCATCCCGGGACCGCCGCCGAAGGGCCGGTCGTCCACGGTCTGGTGGCGATCCTCGGTATAGCTGCGCGGGTTGTAGCAGGTCAGCTCCAGGAGCCCCTGCTTCATCGCGCGACCGCTCACGCCATAGGCGCTCACGGCGTCGAACATCTCGGGAAAGAGGCTGATGACATCGATACGCATGGATTAGAAATCCGCGTCCCAGTCGACCTGCATCTCACCCTTGGCCAGATCCACCGCCAGCACGTACTGGTCGGGCAGATAGGGCAACAGACGCTCACGATCGTCGAGGCTGCCAGCACAGGGCTTGACCAGCATGACGTCGTTGGCCCCGGTCTCCAGCAGATGATCCACCACACCCAGCCACTGGCCTTCGCGATTGATCACCTTGAGACCTTCCAACTGATGCCAGTAATAGTCACCGGCGCCCAGCTGGGGCAATTCACTGCGCGGCACGCAGATCTCGAAACCGGCCATGAGGCGGGCTTCTTCGCGATCGTCCAGGCCCTGCAGACGAACCGTCAGGACCTTGCCGTGCAACCGACCGCCGAGCACCTTGACCTGCCGGGTCTCGCCTTCGCGCCGCAGCGTCCAGGTCCGATAGTCCAGCAGATTGTCGAGCGGGTCGGTAAAGGAGTAGATCTTGAGCTCACCGCGTACGCCGAAGACCGAAACTATCTTGCCCAGGACCACCAGGTCGGGGGCGGAGGTCGGCGTACTCATGATCTTCAGGCGGTAGCCTGAGCGCTCTTGAGCAGCTGAGCGACGCGCTCGGACGGCTGGGCGCCCTGCGACAGCCAGTAGTTGGCACGCTCTTGGTCCACCGACAGACGAACTTCGGCGCCGCTGGCGATCGGGTTGAAGAAACCGATGCGCTCGACGAAGCGACCATCACGCGCATTGCGGCTGTTGGTCACGGTCAGGTGGTAGAAGGGGCGCTTCTTGGAGCCGCCACGGGCTAGACGGATGGTTACCATTGAACTTCGTTCCTGTAGTCGGTGCTTGTAGCTGTGGGCACACTGGGCCACATGGCCCGAAAGGCCGCATATTCTAAGGGCTGTCACCCGGTTTGCCAATGGCTTTCGATGGCACCGGGGGCAACGGAATGAACCGCGAGCTCGCGCGCCTGTGCCGAGCCGCTCGCGAAGAGGCGTCAACGCTGGCGTCGACGCGCTGCGTAGCCTCTTCATGGGTGCCGACCATCTGGCGACGGGCGGCACCCGGGATCACATCTTGGGCATGCCGCCGCCGGGGAACATGCTGCCCATGCCCCGCATCATCTTGGCCATGCCGCCCTTGGCAGTGACCTTCTTCATCATCTTCTGCATCTGCTTGTGCTGCTTGATGAGGCGGCCGACGTCCTGGACCTGGGTACCGGAGCCCAGGGCGATACGCTTCTTGCGCGAACCGCTGATCAGCTCCGGATCGCGGCGCTCGGCCGGGGTCATGGAATCGATGATGGCTTCCATCTGCTTGAAGTGCTTCTCGGCCGCGCCCTGGGCATTGCCCATCTGCTGGATGTTCATGCCACCCATCATGGTCGGCAGCTTGTCCATCAGCGAACCCAGGCCGCCCATGTTCTTCATCTGGCGCAGCTGGTCGCGGAAATCTTCGAGGTCGAAGCCCTTGCCCTTCTTCAGCTTCTTGGCCAGCTTGTCGGCCTTCTCGCGATCCAGGGTCTGCTCGGCCTGCTCGATCAGCGAGAGGACGTCACCCATGCCGAGGATGCGCGAGGCGACACGGTCCGGGTGGAAGGGATCGAGGGCTTCGCTCTTCTCGCCCATACCGATGAACTTGATCGGCTTGCCGGTGATGTGCCGGACCGACAGGGCGGCACCACCGCGGGCATCGCCGTCGACCTTGGTCAGGATCACGCCGGTGAGCGGCAGGGCGTCGTTGAAGGCCTTGGCGGTGTTGGCGGCGTCCTGGCCGGTCATGGCGTCGACCACGAACAGGGTCTCGGCCGGCTTGGTGGCGGCGTGGACCTGCTGGATCTCCGCCATCATCTCGCTATCGATGTGCAGACGACCGGCGGTATCGACGATGACCACGTCGATGAACTTGAGCCTGGCCTCGCGGATGGCGGCCTGGGCGATATCCACCGGCTTCTGGCTGAGGTCGGAAGGGAAGAAGGTGACCCCCACCTCCCCCGCCAGGGTTTCCAGCTGCTTGATGGCGGCCGGGCGGTAGACGTCGGCGGAGACGACCATGACGGTCTTCTTCTTGCGTTCCTTGAGGAAGCGCGCCAGCTTGCCCGCGGTGGTGGTCTTGCCCGCCCCCTGCAGGCCGGCCATGAGGATCACCGCCGGCGGCGTGACGTTGAGCGCCAGGTCTTCGTTGGCCGCGCCCATGATGGCTTCGAGCTCGGCGCGAACGATCTTCACGAAGGCCTGACCCGGCGTCAGGCTCTTGGACACCTCGGTACCGACCGCCCGCTCCTTGACCCGGTTGACGAACTCCTTGACCACCGGCAGGGCGACGTCGGCCTCGAGCAGCGCCATGCGCACCTCGCGCAGGGTGTCCTTGATGTTGTCTTCGGTGAGCTTGGCCTTGCCGGTAATGTGGCGCAGGCTTTGTGACAGGCGGTCTGTGAGATTCTCGAACATGCGGACATCCAGGGCGGAAACGGCGGCTGACCGCCGAGTATAGCGAAGACCGCCAGGCCAGGGTATCCGCCAGGCTTTCTGTGCCGGCCGGTCTGTGCCACACTCGCCTGCTTTCCGCTCTGCTGAAAACGGACCCATGCACGCCCTGCTGCCCACCCTCCTGGCCGCCGTCCTGTACCTCGCCGCGACCCTCTACCAGGGCAGTTGCCTGCTGCGCAAGCGGCCTTCGAACAAGCCGCTGGTCCTGGGCGCCGGCATCCTGGCCCTGCTGCCCCATGCCCTGGCCGTCTATCTGCAACTGATCCTCGAACCGACCCTGAGCCTGGACTTCTTCGACGCCTCGAGCCTGATCTCGGCGACCGCCATCGCGCTGATGCTCATCGGCTGCCTGCGCATGCCGCTGCAACCGCTGCTGGTGCTGATCTACCCCCTCGGCGCGGTGACCGCGCTGCTGGCGGAGTTCGTGCCGCCGGGCACCGTGGCGCCGCTGGACGTCTCGCCGAAGATCGTGGTGCACGTGCTGCTGTCGATCATCGCCTACGGTCTCTTCACCCTGGCGGTACTGCAGTCGCTGTTGCTGCTGATCCAGGATCGCCAGCTCAAGCGCAAGCACCCCTCGGGCCTGATCCGCAGCTTCCCGCCGCTACAGACCATGGAAAGCCTGCTGTTCGGCTTTCTCTGGGCCGGCTGGGTAGTGCTGTCGCTGTCGCTGATTTCCGGCTGGTTCTTCGTCGAGGACATGTTCGCCCAGCACCTGGTGCACAAGACGGTACTCTCCTGCATCGCCTGGGTGGTGTTCGGCATCCTGCTGTGGGGCCGCAACCGCCTGGGCTGGCGTGGCCACCGGGCGATCCGCTGGACGTTGCTGGGCTTCATCCTGCTGATGCTGGCCTACTTCGGCAGCAAGCTGGTACGGGAATTCATCCTGCATCGTTGACAGTCGTCATTCCACTACCCGCATAATCAGGCGACCGAACCACGTTCGGCGCGACCCGGCCAACAGCCGCGCCGCGCCCGGCACGTCATAATCAGGTCGTCCCGCCCGTCCCCATCCTCGGACAGCCGCTGCCCCACCGGGCCGCTCCGGCAGACGCCTTCTACAAGAACGACTGCCCGGTACCCCTGCATGTCCACGACCGCTGCCGCCTTCGACGCGCCCACCTCGGTGCCGCGCAATTCCCCGACCCGCGTGGCCACCGCCAGCTTCATCGGCACCGCCATCGAATTCTACGATTTCTACGTCTACGCCACGGCCGCGGCCCTGGTGATCGGCCCGGTGTTCTTTCCCCAGGGCTCGGGCGTGGCCCAGACCCTGAGCGCCTTCATCACCTTCGGCATCGCCTTCCTGGCGCGCCCCCTGGGCTCGCTGCTGTTCGGTCACTTCGGCGATCGCATCGGCCGCAAATCCACCCTGGTGGTTTCGCTGCTGCTGATGGGCATCTCCACCACCCTGATCGGCCTCCTGCCCGGTTACGCCAGTATCGGCGTCTGGGCGCCGATACTTCTCTGCGTGCTGAGATTCGGCCAGGGGCTGGGATTGGGCGGCGAGTGGGGCGGCGCGGCGCTGCTGGCCACCGAGAATGCCCCACCCGGCAAGCGTGCCTGGTTCGGCATGTTCCCCCAGCTCGGCCCCTCCATTGGCTTCCTGCTGGCCAACGGCCTGTTCCTCGCCCTGGCGCTGCTGCTGGACGACGAGCAATTCCGCGCCTGGGGCTGGCGCCTCCCCTTCCTGCTCAGCGCCCTGCTGGTAGTGGTGGGCCTCTATGTACGACTGTCGCTGCACGAGACGCCGGTGTTCGCCGAGGCCATGGCCCGCCGGGAAAAGCTGCGCCTGCCCATGGCCGAGACCTTCGGCAGGCATGGCAAGGCGGTGCTGCTGGGCGCCCTGAGCATGGTGGTGTGCTACGCCCTTTTCTATATCTCCACGGTGTTCTCGCTGAGCTACGGGGTGAAGAACCTCGGCTACAGCCGGCAGGAATTCCTCGGCCTGCTGTGCATCGCGGTGCTGTTCATGGCCCTGGCCACGCCGCTGTCGGCCTGGCTGGCCGATCGCTTCGGGCGCAAGCCGGTGCTGGCGGCGAGCGCCATCGCCGCCCTCCTGTCGGGCTTCGCCATGGAACCGCTGCTGCTCCATGGCTCCAGCCAGGCGGTGGGCCTGTTCCTGGCCCTGGAGCTGTTCCTCATGGGCATGACCTTCGGCCCCATGGGCGCCCTGCTGCCGGAGATCTTTCCCACCCGGGTGCGCTACACCGGTGCCTCGGCGGCCTACAACCTGGGCGGTATCCTCGGCGCCTCCCTGGCACCCTATGCGGCGCAGCAACTGGTGGAAACCGGCGGCCTGAGCTGGGTGGGTGGCTATGTCTCGGCGGCGGCGGCCATCAGCCTGGTGGCGGTGCTGTGCATGCGCGAAACCCGAGATCAGTCGCTGTAGATTGTTCAGCGCATGAAAAAAGGGCCCCGCGGGGCCCTTTTGCGTGGCGCGCAAACGGCGCTACAGCTCGACCTTCACCGCCTGGGACGCGCGCACGGCCTTGGCGCGGGCCGCCTCGATGCTTTCGTCGCGCGCCAGGGTCACGCCCATGCGGCGCTGACCCTTGACCTCGGGCTTGCCGAACAGGCGCAGTGCGGTGTCGGGCTCGGCCAGGGCCGCGCCCAGGTTGGCGAAGGCGGTCTGGCGCGACTCGCCGTCCACCAGGATCACCGCCGAGGCCGAGGGGCCGAACTGGCGGATGGCCGGGATCGGCAGGCCGAGGATGGCCCGGGCGTGCAGGGCGAACTCGGAGAGGTCCTGGGAGATCAGGGTCACCAGGCCGGTGTCGTGGGGACGCGGCGAGACCTCGCTGAACCAGACCTGGTCGCCCTTGACGAACAGCTCGACGCCGAACAGACCGCGACCACCCAGGGCCTCGGTGACCGCACGGGCGACCCGCTCGGACTCGGCCAGGGCCTTCTCGCTCATGGCCTGGGGCTGCCAGGACTCGTGGTAGTCGCCCTTGACCTGGCGATGGCCGACCGGTGCGCAGAAGGCGGTGCCACCGACGTGACGCACGGTCAGCAGGGTGATCTCGTAGTCGAAGTCGACGAAGCCCTCGACGATCACCCGACCCTTGCCGGCACGTCCGCCCTCCTGGGCGTACTGCCAGGCAGCCTGGAGTTCCTCGGCGCTGCGCAGCAGGCTCTGGCCCTTGCCCGAGGAGCTCATGATCGGCTTGACCACGCAGGGATAGCCCAACGCCTCGGCGGCGGCGGCGTAGTCCTCGTAGGTATCGGCGAAATGGTAGGGCGAGGTGGGCAGGCCCAGTTCCTCGGCAGCGAGGCGGCGGATGCCCTCGCGATTCATGGTGAGCTGGGCAGCGCGGGCGGTGGGCACCACGGTGTAGCCCTCGCCTTCCAGTTCCACCAGGGTGGCGGTGGCGATGGCTTCGATTTCCGGCACGATGAAGTGCGGCTGCTCGCGCTCGATCACCGCGCGCAGGGCGGCGCCGTCGAGCATGTCGATGACGTGGCTGCGGTGGGCGACCTGCATGGCCGGGGCATCGGCGTAGCGATCCACGGCGATGACCTCGACGCCCAGGCGCTGCAGTTCGATGACGACTTCCTTGCCCAGTTCGCCGGAGCCGCAGAGCAGCACGCGGGTGGCGCTGGGGGACAGGGGGGTACCGATACGGGGCATGACAGATCTCTCCGGCTGATGTCAGGTCAGGAAGGCCGCACCGCCCGCCCGCGCCCGCTCGTCGCAGCGCAACAGCACCTCGCGGCGCTCGGCGTCGCTCATGGACATCCAGCGGGTGATCTCGGCGGCGCTGCGCTGGCAACCGATGCAGATGTCCTGTTCGTCCAGGGCACAGACATGGACGCAGGGCGAACGCACGGGTGAATCGGCGGTGGTCATGCGGCTTCCCTCGAATGGCCGCGCATTGTGCCCGTTAACGTCCGACTTGGCATGTGCCTTTACCTTGTCGCTAGGCTCTGCACGAAAAGGCCTGCGCTCGGTGATGCTTCGTTGAAAAACGCTTCGGAATGCTCATTTACCACTCGTAAACTCCGCTTCCTCAGCGCTTTTCTCCTCGCCTGACCTTCGCTCGGCGACTTTTCGTACAGAGCCTACCGCTCAATCCCGCCTGGGCGGTGCCTTGAGCACGATACCGGCGTCGTACAGCAAGTTGACCAGTTCGACGATGATCACCGCCGTTAGCCCCCAGATGCGGTGCTCGCCATACTGATAGCTGGGCACCTGCCAGCGCAGGCCGTCGTGGTCGACCCTGAGGGTGTAATCCGGCGGCACCTCGCAGAAGAACTGCAGGGGCACGGTGAAGATCGCGGCGATCTCGGCTTCGCTGGGGATGTAGTCGAGCTGATCGGGAATCAGGGCGACGATGGGGGTCACCGCCAGGCCGTAGCGCGACACCAGCGGACTCAGGGGGGCGATCACCTCCACCAGCCCCGGCGGCAGGCCGACCTCTTCCTCGGCCTCGCGCAAGGCGGTGGCGACCAGGTCGGCGTCCTCGGGATCACGACGACCGCCCGGCAGCGCCACCTCGCCGCCATGGGTGGACAGGTTGCTGGCCCTCAGGGTGAGCAGCAACTCGGGATGCTCGCCGCGAATGATGGGGACCAGCACCGCCGCTTCCTGGTAGCTTTCGGTGCCGCCCAGGGTGCGCGGCTGATAGTGACGCAGGCGCTGGAGCAACTCATCCACGCCGGAATTCTCCCTTGCTCATCGTATCCCCTGGATCATGGCACGGCCGCGGGGCAATCCCAAGTCCGACCATCAGCCCAGCCATCGCTTGCGGGCCCGGTAACCGCCCCGGCACACTGCAGCAAAACGAGGGTGAGCCATGAAGCATTGCAATCACTGCGGCGGCCTGCTGGAGGAACTTATCCCTGCCGGGGACAACCGGATGCGCCTGGTCTGCAGCCAGTGTGGCGCGGTGCACTACCAGAATCCCCGCGTGGTGGCCGGCTGCCTGGCGACCTGGGAGGGCAAGGTCCTGCTCTGCCAGCGCGCCATCGAGCCGCGCAAGGGTTACTGGACGCTGCCAGCAGGCTTCATGGAGAACGGCGAGACCACCACCGAGGCCGCCGCCCGGGAGACCTTCGAGGAAGCCGGCGCGGCCGTACAGGGCCTGGAGCTCTACACCCTCTTCGACCTGCCGCACATCGACCAGATCTACATGCTGTTCCGCGGCGAACTGGTCGACGGCCACTTCGGCGTCGGCGAGGAAAGCCTGGACGTGCGCCTTCTGGACGAAGCCGACATCCCCTGGTCGTCTCTGGCTTTTCCGACCATCAGGCGAACACTAGAATGCTTTTTCGCCGACCGCCGCCAGGGCGTCTTCCCGCTGCGCCATGAAGGCATGGCGCCCATGGTGGTCGCACCCAAGCCTGCCTGAGCTCTTCCGAGGATCTTCCCGACATGCGTCCGTTGCACCTGTTGTTGGCGCTCTGCTATGTGCTGTGCGGTTCCTTGCTTCCCCAGCTGGCTCAGGCCAGTACCAGCGTCACGGTGATCCGCCAGCCGGCCGCGCCACTGATCGACAAGGTGCTGGTGATCAAGTCGCGCAATCAGTTGCAGTTGCTCAGCGGCGATACCGTGATGAAGTCCTATCGCATCTCGCTGGGCAAGAATCCCCGCGGCCCCAAGCTGCGCGAGGGTGACAAGCGCACCCCGGAAGGCTTCTATTGGATCGACTGGCGCAAGACCAGCGACAAGTTCAACCTGGCCATGCACATCTCCTATCCCAACCGGGACGACCTGGTGCGGGCTGAGAAGGCCGGCGTGCGCCCCGGCAGCATGATCATGCTGCACGGTACGCCCATCGACGAGGAGTATCCGGAGTGGTACTTCAATTCGCTGAACTGGACCGAGGGCTGCATCGCCCTGACCAACCATGACATGCGCGAGGTCTGGGGCCTGGTCAAGGATGGCACCCTGATCGAGATCCGCCCCTGAGAGCCTGTTCGAAGGCCGCTGCGCGTCGGTCAGACCGCGTTGAAGAGGCGCTGGGGCGCCAGCCCCGCCTGGGCGGCACCGTCGGAGTGCACATTTACCACTCGCAAACTCGCGCGAGTCCGACCCGCTTCCCCAGGTGTCTTCGCGGGGCCGCCCCGGCCTTTGAACGGACTCCGAGCCGATAGGCTTCCCGCGACCTACCCCGCCACCTGCTCCGCCGGCGAGACGATGCTGGTCTTGCCACGTGAACGGCCGCTGCTCAGGTAGTCGGCGATGGATTCCTGGGTGACCTCGCCGAGGAAGTCGTTGTCGGCGCTGAGCACCGGCAGCCAGGAGCTGTTGAACTGGTACATGCGCGACAGCAGGATGCGCAGGTGCTCGTCGAAGGCCGCTATGGCCTTGAACGGAGTGACGAAGGGCGCTACTGGCCCGCTCTGCCCACGCAGGTCGCGCCGGCGCACGTAGCCCAGTCCCTTGTTGGCCGCATCGGTCACCACCAGGTAGCGACGGTCGTGTTCTTCCATCAATTCCACGGCATCGCCGATCAGGGTCTCGGCCTGGATCGACGGGGCGTTGTCGGCGGCGTCCTCGGCGCGGATCAGCAGTAGGCGCTTGAGGGTGCTGTCCTGGCCGACGAAGTTGCTGACGAACTCGTCCTTGGGATGGGCCAGCAGGGTGTCCGGATGATCGAACTGCACCAGGCGCCCACCGCGGAACACGGCGATCTTGTCGCCCAGGCGGATGGCCTCGTCGATGTCGTGGCTGACCATGATCACCGTCTTGTTCAGCGCCCGCTGCATCTGGAAGAACTCGTTCTGGATGGCGTCGCGATTGATCGGGTCCACCGCGCCGAAGGGCTCGTCCATCAGCAGCAGTGGCGCCTCGGCCGCCAGGGCGCGGATCACGCCGATGCGCTGCTGCTGGCCCCCGGACAGCTCGCGCGGATAACGCGACAGGTACTGCTTGGGCTCGAGCTGCACCATGCTCATCAGTTCGGTGGCACGCTCGCGGCACTTCTTCTTGTCCCAGCCCAAGAGCTTGGGCACCACGGTGATGTTCTCCTCGATGGTCATGTTGGGAAACAGACCGATCTGCTGGATCACGTAGCCGATGTGGCGTCTGAGGGTCACCTCGTCGATGCCGGTGGTGTCCTCGCCATTGATCAGCACCCGTCCCGAGGTGGGCTCGATGAGGCGGTTGATCATCTTCAGGGTGGTGGTCTTGCCGCAACCGGAGGGGCCGAGGAAGACGCAGATCTGGCCCTCCTCCACGGTGAGGCTCACGGCATCCACCGCGGTCACGTCCTTGCCGTGCTGCTTGAAGGTCTTGGTGAGGCGGTCGAGTTCGATCATCTGGGACTCCTTAATGGGCGTTGCGCAGGCCGCGCGGGGTGAGGCGGCGTTGCAGCCACTGCAGAACGAGGTCGGCGACGATGGCCAGCAGGCTGACCAGCACGGCACCCACGATGAGAGTGGCCATGTCGCTGCGACTGATGGAGGTGAGGATGAGCACGCCCAGGCCACCGGCGCCAATGGTGGCGGCGATGGTCATGACGCCGATGTTCATGACCACGGCGGTGCGCACCCCGGCGAGGATCACCGGCAGGGCGATGGGCAGCTCGACCATCCGCAGGCGCTGCCAGAAGGTCATGCCGATGCCGGCGCCTGCCTCGCGAATGCCCGGTTCGACGTTGGTCAGCGCCAGGTAGGTGTTCCTCAGGATCGGCAGCAACGAATAGAGGAACACCGCGGTGATGGCCGGCAACGGACCGAGGCCCTGGCCGAACTTGGAGTAGAACGGCAGCAAGAGACCGAACAGGGCGATGGAGGGCAGCGTCATGACCACGGTGGCCACCGCCTGCAGCGGCCCGGCCAGCCAGGGGTAGCGCGTCATGAGGATGCCCAGGGGCACGCCCACCAGGATCGCCAGGGTCACGGCGACGCCCACCAGGGTGATGTGCTGGCGGGTCAGTTCGAGGACCTGCAGCCAGTCGATGTGATTGAAGGAGGTGACGAAATCCATGGGTCATTGCCCTCCACTTAGGGGGTGCTGGGCGAGGAAGTCGCGGGCTACCTGGGCCGGCGTCTGCCGCTCGATGTCCACCTTGGCGTTGAGCTGGCGCATGGTGGTCTGGTCCAGGCTCTCGGCCAGGGGCCTCAGCAACTCGGCGAGATCCGGATGCTTGGCCAGATACCCGGCGTTCACCACCGGCGCGGCGGTGTAGTCGGGGAAGTAGCCCTTGTCGTCTTCGAGCACCTTGAGCTTGAAGGCGTCCAGGCGGCCGTCCGTGGTGTAGACCAGGCCGGTGAACACCTGGCCATTACGCAGGGCGGTATAGACCAGGCCCGGGTCCATCTGGCGGATGTCGTCGCGGGTGTAGGTCAGGCCATAGGCCTTGACCAGGCCGGCGAGACCGTCGGAGCGATTGGCGAACTCGATGTCCAGTGCGGTCAGGTGGCGCTTGCCGGACTCGGCCTTGAGCAACCCGGCCAGGTCGCTGATGGTGTTCAGCTCGGGATGCTGTCGGGCGACCTTCTCCGGCAGCGCCAGGGCATAGGTGTTGTTGAAGCGCGTGGGCGCCAGCCAGGCCAGCCCGGTCTTGGCGTCCAGCTCCTTGACGCGCTGGTAGGAGGCGTCCTTGTCCAGTCGCTCGGTGACGTGGTTGTAGGCCACCAGCGAGGTCCCGGTGTATTCCCAGGTGAGGTCGAGCTGGGCGTTCTTCACGCCGTTCCAGGCGATGGTACTGCCCAGGCCGCCGACGATCTCCGGCTGGTAGCCGTGCTTGGCCAGGTACTGGCCGGTAAGCTCGGCGAGGATGGCCTGCTCGGTGAAGACCTTGGCACCGATACGGATGGGATCGGCCTGGGCACCACTGGCCAGGGTCAGGCCGAACCAGGCGGTGCCCAGGGCGATAAGCAACTTCTTCATCTCGTCTCCTTAGCGGGCCAGGCCGCGTTCCAGCCAGAGGCGACTGGCGAGCAGCACCAGGCCATCGAGCAGCAGCGCCAGCAGGGCGGTGGCCGCAGCGCCCAGCAGCAGCTGCGACTGGTTCTCCAGGGCGATGGCGGGAAAGATCAGGCTGCCCAGGCTGTTGGCGCCGATCAGGAACACCAGCGGCGTGGTGCCGACGTTGATCGCCAGGGCCACCCTTACCCCACCGACGATGATGGGCACGGCATTGGGCAGTTCCACCTTGGTCAGCACCTGGTTGGGCGTCATGCCGATCCCCGTGGCGGCCTCCTTGAGCGAGCCGGGCACGTTCCTCAGACCCTCGTAGGTGTTGCGCACAATGGGCAGCAGCGAGGCAAGGAACAGCGCCAGGATCGCCGGGCCGTCGCCGATGCCGACGATGCCCAGGGCGATGGCCAGCACCGCCAGCGGTGGCACGGTATTGCCGATGTTGAACACCTGCATGAAGCGCTCGGCGCTGCTGGCGAAGCGCGGCCGGCTGAGCACCACGCCGGCGGGAATGCCCACCAGCAGTGCCGCGATCATGGAGAGCGCCACCAGATAGAGATGAGCCTGGAGATAGAACCAGAGGTCTGCGCGATAGGTACGCAGCGTATCCATACCGATCCAGTGCACCAGCAGTGCCAGGATCACCACTCCCACGGCCGTGCCGAGCAGGAGGGTCTTGAACTTCGCCATGTCAGGCTCCTTCAACGAGCGGACAGGCCGCGTGCCTTCCAATTGCGGAACTCGCACCAAGGGCGAGGTGCACGACGGCTGCCCAGGTTCAGGGTCGAGACGCAGCGGGGCATGGAGGGATGCCGGCTGGACCAACGGGGTGATGCGGCTAGCGAACGTCCGCAGCGCCCTTGGGTGTCCGCTACGCGGGTAGCGACATGGCACTTTGCCTCGACCGAAGTGATTGACGCCCATCGTGGTCGATAGTTCGCCAACTCTTTTTCAGGCTAACCCAATAGGCTGGCTCAATGCCAACCCCGGTCAGGAAGCCAGAGGGATAGCGAACGAACGAGCGTCCCGTGTCGACTTGCGGTGACGCGGGCACCCAAGCGGGTATCCATGAGCTCATCGCATCGGATAGCAGTACGCAAACTTAATAGCCTCGTTGTTATCCACTTGGCACTGTCGAGGTGACACCCCTCGCAAACAGCCGGGACGACCGTCCTGGTTTCGTGGCAGAGGACACAGGCCAGCTGACGTATGGTCATGGTTGAAACATCTTTCTGTGCGCTAGTACATCGCCAGCGTTTTGGCACCCCTCTATCATTCTGACGAGTGGCTGACGCGTCGAGGGATCATTCAGCCATCTCAAGGTCAATAGGTGGCCCAGTGACAGCACTCGATGCCGCTCCTGGTACCGCTATAACAACAGACTATTTAACGAGCTAACTTCAAAGGGAACGTTATGAATGACATGACGGCTTGTGCATCGTTGGACTCCGCTACCCTGTCTCCTGCCCCCGTCCTGCTGCTGCAACCCAAGGTGGAAAATTGGGTGGTGGTGTATGCCCACGGTGGCCTGATCGCCGAATTCAGCGACGAGGCCTCGGCCCGCAACGAAGCCGAGCAATGGGCAGGAATCTGCCTGCGCCGCTGAGGATCACCGCTGGATGATCTGCCCTGCGCCGTCGTCGGACGGAAAGCTGTCGCAGGCAGCTCATCGACCGCCTCGATCCCTTCGGCGTCGGCCGTTCCGCCGCCATTCGAGCACCTCGCGGCCATGCCCGCCACTTCCTTCCGCCCCAACCCAGCTCGCAATTCCATGGTCTTGGCACGGCATTAACGTTGCCTGCCTCACCTTCTGAACACGACGACTGCAACTTCCCGGCGGCTATTCTGGCCTCATGGGCGAGTCGGGCAGCGCCTGCCCGCGATCACCGTCCTCCGTCACTGCCAGGGACCTTGCCGATGACGCTTCGCCTGAAATTCGCTTTCGCGCCTCTCGTCCTGCTGTTCAGCCTCGGTAACGCATCGGCCGCACCCGCCGATACCCGGGACTTCCCCACCGACCTGGTCGGCCTGAATTTTTCCGGCGCCGGCTTCGCCCCCCACGTCCTGCCGGGCAAGCCAGGGACCAACTACTTCTTTCCCGATGCCGGCCACTACCGGCGCTGGGCGGCCAAGGGTATCCGGGTCATCCGCTTCCCGGTCATATGGGAGCGCCTGCAACCTCGTCTCGGCGCGGACCTCGATCCGACCTACGCCAAGCTGATCGACCAGACGCTGGACAACGCCAAGCGCTACCGCATGCGCGTGGTGCTCGATCTGCACAACTACATGAGATACCGCGGCCAGGTCATCGGCAGCCCGGCCGTGCCCTACGAGGCCTATGCCGACGTGCTCCGCCGCCTCGCCCAGCGCTGGCACCAACATCCGGCGCTGGTCGCCTACGACATCATGAACGAGCCCCATGACGCGGTTGAGCAGTGGCCGATCGCGGCCCAGCACGGCATCGACGCGGTACGTCAGGTGGATCGTTCCCGACCGATCCTGGTCGAGGGGAATGGCTGGTCCAGCAGCTACCTCTGGCCGCGCTACAACGCCAAGCTGCTCGAGCTCAAGGATCCGGCGGACAACCTGATCTATTCCGCTCACGTCTATTTCGATAACGACGGTGGCGGCAAGTACCTCAAGAAGGACATGACCGACTTCGATCCGGACGTTGGAATCCGTCGCGTCGAGCCCTTCATCACCTGGCTCAAGCAGCATGGCAAGCGTGGCCATATCGGTGAGTTCGGCGTACCGGACAACGACCCGCGCTGGCTGGCGGCGATGGATCGCCTGCTGGCGCGCCTGCGCCAGGAATGCATCCCGGCGATGTACTGGGCGGCCGGTCCCAACTGGGGCAACTACACGCTGGCCATCGAGCCGGTGAACGGCAAGCCGCGCCCGCAATGGGCTGTGCTGCAGAAGTACGTCAAGCCGTCCGACTGCCGGACGCTGGGACCACGCTGAGCGAAGCGCCGCCCGGCAAGCCAGGCGGCGTCTTCTTGCGGTTGTGCGACAACCTATCCGAAAATCGGTGACTGCAATCACAAAAAAGCCTGGCCACGGAGGGCCTAGCAAGAACTCGTGGGCTTTTGGCGATCAAAGTGTAACAGCAAGTAATAGTTCGACTATTGGAAGCCACTTGCGATGCACAAGAGCCAGGATGCCATGTCACCCCTCGTTCACCTTCCCGAGCCGCTATCCCTATCGCCCTAGGGCTGGCACTGCCACTCGCTGCCCTCCTTCATCGTGTACCCACAGGGAAGTTCCATGGAAAGATTCGTCGCGCTGGATAGCTTTCGCGGCCTGCTGGCCGTAGCGGTGGTCCTGTTCCACACCTACGTCGCCCAGGCCGCCTCGGAAAACCCGCTGATCGCCAACGCCTATTTGTTCGTCGAGTTTTTCTTCGTACTCAGCGGTTTCGTACTGATGCACACCTACGAAACCCGCCTGCGCTCCCCGAACGACTACCGCGACTTCGCCATCGGTCGCTCGGCACGCATCCTGCCGCTGCATCTGGCCATGCTCGCGCTCTATGTGCTGCTCGAGACCGGCCGCCTGTTGGCCGAGCGACTGGGTATCACCTTCAACGATCCGGCCTTCAGCGGTGCCACCGGTCCCGAACAGTTCCTGCCCAACCTGCTGTTGCTGCAGTCCTGGCTGGGTGAAGCCATCACCGGCTCGTTCAACTATCCGTCCTGGAGCATCAGCATCGAGTACTACCTCTACCTGGTCTTCGGCCTGCTGGTCCTCAAAGGCCAGGGTCACCACCGCCAATGGTTCCTGGTGATCGCCCTGCTGGCCTTCCTGCAGCTGCTGTTTCCCGTGCTGCCGTTGAAGACCGAGATCTTCCGTGGGCTGTCGTGCTTCTTCGGCGGCGCCTGCACCTATCGCCTTTACGTCTGGATCAAGACCCGGCAGCCGGAGCAGTTCGGTGGCACCCTGCTGGAGGTAGCCTGCCTGATCGCCGCCACCGCGGTGATGACCTCGGATCTGCCGGTAGCCAAGAAAGGGGTGCTGGCCAGCCTGGTGTTCTGCTTCACCATCCTGACCTTCGCCTTCGAGCGTGGGCTGATTTCCAGCGTGCTGCACCATGGCGTTTTCGTCCGCCTGGGCGTGCTCTCCTACTCGATCTATCTGGGCCACGCCGCGGTGATCTTCGTGTTCAAGAGCGCCGTCATCGTGCTGGGCAAGCTGCTGCACCAGGACTTCACGGTAGTGGCCCCCTCCCACGACGTCCCGGTGCCCTTCATGATCCGCTACATCGCCACCGGCAGTCCGCTGCTGGACAACTTGCTGGTGCTACTGGAGCTCGCCACGGTGCTCGCTCTGGCCTGCCTGACCCACAGGTACATCGAGATACCCGGCATGGCCCTGGGCAAGCGCCTGGTACGCCAGCGACGCACACCGCCGCTGTGCGAAGGCAAGATCCAGCCCCAGCCCTAGTGTGATTTTTCAGCAGTTATCTAGGGTCTGTACGAAAAATGCCTGCGCTCGGTGATGCTTCGTTGAAAAAGGCATTCGGAATGCTCATTTACCACTCGTAAACTCCGCTTCCTCAGCCTTTTTCGCCTCGCCTAACCTTCGCTCGGCGACTTTTCGTACAGAACCTACACAATCTTGGCGGCGCTTTTTTGGCCGCAGCGGCGGACCGTCCTGGCGACCTTCCCACGCCTCGGCATAGCCCTGCTATGGCTCGTCAAGGCGCCTGGCCCGGTCGGAACGCCGAACCGCCCAAAAATCATTCGCCAATTCTTGCGCGAACGTCTGAAACACCACACTAGGCGAGCGCTCGCGCCACCAGTTCAGCCGTGGGTACACCCGGCGGTAGCGCACCATAGACCCGACCGGAGCCATCCTGCAGCCGGGTGGCGATGAAGGCCTCGGCGACCTGGGCATCGCCTTCCAGCAACAGCCGAGCCTGCAGCGCCAAGGCCAGGTCCTCGCAGAGCCGGCGCGCGGCCTCGCCAGGCGGCGTACCGGCGAGCGCCTGCCCCAGACGGGCCACCCGCGCCTCCAGCCGCGCGTCGCCGCTGCCGGCGAGCAGGCCGAGCACCGTCTCGCGCAACCCGGATTCGCGCTCCAGGGCGCGCAGGACGTCCAGGCACTGGACGTTACCCGAGCCTTCCCAGATGGAATTCACCGGGGCCTCGCGATACAGGCGTGGCAGGTTGCCGTCCTCGATGTAGCCGGCACCGCCCAGGCACTCGGCCGCCTCGTTGATGAAGGCCGGGGCGCGCTTGCAGACCCAGAACTTGCCCACCGCGGTGAACAGCCGCAGCAGCTGGCGCTCGCGCGCGTCCGCCGGCCGCTCCAGGGCCTGGGCCAGGCGCAGGGCGAGCACCAGGGCGGCCTCGCTCTCCAGCGCCAGATCGGCCAGCACGGCGGTCATCAGCGGCTGCACCACCAGTGGCCGGCCACCCACCTGGCGATGGCGGCAGTGGTGCACCGCCTGCGCCAGCGCCTGGCGCATCAGGGAGGCGGAGCCCAGCAGGCAGTCGAAGCGGGTCAGGGCCACCATCTGCAACAGGGTGGCGATACCCCGGCCTTCCTCACCCACTTGCCAGGCCAGGGCGCCACGGAATTCGATCTCGCAAGAGGCATTGGCACGGTTGCCGAGCTTGTCCTTGAGGCGCTGGATGTGGAAGGAGTTCTTGCTGCCGTCGGGGCGGATACGCGGCAGCAGCAGGCACGTCAGGCCTCCTTCGGTCTGCGCCAGGGTCAGCCAGCCGTCGCTCATGGGGGCCGAGCAGAACCACTTGTGGCCGAGCAACTCGTAGGCCCGCCCCTCGGCCATGTCGCCCAGGTAGCGGCCCTGGGTGGTGGTGGCACGCAGGTCGGTGCCACCCTGCTTCTCAGTCATGGCCATGCCCAGCAGGGCGCCGTCCTTCTGGGCCACCGGCAGCTCGCGCGGGTCGTAGGTTCGTGCCAGTACCTTGGGCAGCCAGAGCGCCGCCAGAGCCGGCGCCTGGCGCAGGGCGGCGACGCTGGCGTAGGTCATGGTCAGCGGGCAACTGCTGCCGGCTTCGGCCTGGTTGTGCAAATACATGTGCCCGGCACGCACCACCTGGGCACCGGGCCGCGGGTCGCTCCAGGGCGCGCTGGGAATACCGGCGTTCACCGCCGCATCCAGCAACCCGTGCCAGGCGGGATGGAACTCCACCCGATCGAGCCGCCGACCATAGCGGTCATGGCTGTGGAATTCCGGCGCCTGGCGATTGGCCTGGACGCCCAGCGCCAGCAACGGTCCGCCCGCCATGACGCCATAGGCCTCCAGTTGCGCCGCGCCCCAGGCGCCACCGTAGCGCTCGATACCGGCGATCAGCGCCGGGTCGCTCCGATAGAGAGAAGTACCTTCGAACGGCGGCGGCTGGTTGAACACCTCGTGGGTTTCGGCGGATTCGGACCAGAGCATGACGAGTTCCCCGAAGATGGCTGTCCCTTCATTCAAGCACGGCCTGCGGCCCTGCTATACTTCGCCCCCACTTTTTTCTCCACGCCCAGGTTCATCCATGACCACCCAGGCCGCCGAAGTCGCCAAGCGCCGTACCTTCGCCATCATCTCCCACCCCGACGCGGGCAAGACCACCATCACCGAGAAGCTGCTGCTGATGGGCCAGGCCATCGCCGTGGCGGGTACGGTGAAGTCGCGCAAATCCGACCGCCATGCGACCTCCGACTGGATGGAGATGGAAAAGCAGCGCGGCATCTCCATCACCACCTCGGTGATGCAGTTCCCCTATCGCGAGCACATGATCAACCTGCTCGACACCCCTGGCCACGAGGACTTCTCCGAAGACACCTACCGCACCCTGACCGCGGTGGACTCGGCGCTGATGGTGCTCGACGGCGGCAAGGGCGTCGAACCCCGGACCATCGCCCTGATGGACGTCTGCCGGCTGCGCGACACCCCCATCGTGAGCTTCATCAACAAGCTCGACCGCGACATCCGCGACCCCATCGAACTGCTCGACGAGATCGAGGCGGTACTCAAGATCAAGGCCGCGCCCATCACCTGGCCGATCGGCAGCTATCGCGACTTCAAGGGGGTCTATCACCTCTCGGACGACCGCATCTACGTCTACACCCCCGGCCACGGCCACGAGCGCATCGCCACCAAGACCATCGACAAGCTGGACTCCGACGAGGCCCGCGCCCACCTCGGCGATCTCTACGACCGGTTCGTCGAGGAGCTGGAACTGGTACAGGGCGCCTGCCACGAATTCGATGGCGAGGCCTTCCTGCGCGGCGAGATGACCCCGGTGTTCTTCGGTACCGCCCTGGGCAACTTCGGCGTCGACCAGGTGCTCGATGCCGTGGTCGACTGGGCGCCGCGCCCGCTGTCGCGCGCCGCCCACGAGCGGGTAGTGGAGCCGGTGGAGGAGAAGTTCTCCGGCTTCGTGTTCAAGATCCAGGCGAACATGGACCCCAAGCACCGCGACCGCATCGCCTTCATGCGCATCTGCTCGGGCAGGTACGAGAAGGGCATGAAGCTGCGCCACGTGCGGATCAAGAAGGACCTGAAGATCGCCGACGCCCTGACCTTCTTCTCCAGCGAACGTGAGCACCTGGAAGAGGCCTTCGCCGGCGACATCATCGGCCTGCACAACCACGGCACCATCCAGATCGGCGACACCTTCACCGAAGGCGAGGCGCTGGGCTTCACCGGCATCCCGCACTTCGCCCCGGAGCTGTTCCGCCGCGTGCGCCTCAAGGACCCGCTGAAATCCAAGCAGCTGCGCCAGGGTCTGCAGGAACTGGCCGAGGAAGGCGCCACCCAGGTGTTCTTCCCCGAGCGCAACAACGACATCGTGCTCGGCGCGGTGGGCGTGCTGCAGTTCGACGTGGTCGCCAGCCGCCTGAAGGAAGAATACAAGGTGGAGTGCGCCTATGAGGCGATCAACGTCTGGTCGGCGCGCTGGATCGAGTGCGATGACAAGAAGAAGCTCGAGGACTTCAAGAACAAGGCCTTCGAGAACCTGGCGGTGGATGGCGGCGGCCATCTCACCTATCTGGCGCCGACCCGGGTCAACCTGGCGCTGATGGAAGAGCGCTGGCCCGAGATCAAATTCCGCGCCACCCGCGAGCACCATTAAGCGACAAGACCCGACGGATGCGTCCTGCACCGGTCGGGCCCCCTCCTCCAGGGTCGGATCAACCGTGGCCGGGTAACTCGGCCGCGGTTTCCAACTCCACCACGTTGAGCTCCAGCTCCGCCCGCTCGGTCCACTGGCCGTCCAGCTCGGTGCGTACCGCGACGCCCAGTTCCTTGAAGTCGGCCACCTGCTTGACCAGGTTACCCGGGCCGCCCACCAGTTGGCCGCAGGCCTTGCGATAGGCTTCGCCGGCCTTGTCCAGGCTCTTGCCGATGCCGTCCATGCTGCCGAGGAAGGTGCGCAACTTGTCGTAGACCTTGGCCGCGCGTTCGGCCAATTCCGCCGTGTGGCGATTCTGGTCTTCGAAGCGCCAGAGCTGACGGACGATGTTGAGGCTGGTCAGCAGCGTGGTCGGGGTGGCCACCAGCACATTCTGCTCGATGGCTCGCTGGAACAGGCTCTCATCGGCCTTGAGCGCCTCGACGAAGGCCGATTCGATGGGAATGAACAGGAAGACCATCTCCGGCGAATTCAGCCCCGGCAGGCTGAAATATTCGCGGTCGGCCAGTTCGCGGATACGCTCGCCCACGGCGCGCACGTGCTCGCCCAGGGCCAGGCGGCGTTCGCCTTCGTCCTCGCTGTTGACGTAGCGGGTATAGGCGTTGAGCGACACCTTGGCGTCCACCACCAGATGCTTTTTCTGCGGCAGATGGACCAGCACGTCCGGTCGCCGCCGGCCGGTCTCGGTGGTGAAGCTGCGTTCGCGGACGAAGTCGCGTCCTTCGCGCAGGCCGGAGCGCTCCAGCACGTTCTCCAGGATGAGTTCGCCCCAGTTACCCTGGGCCTTCTTCTGGCCGCGCAGGGCGGTGGCCAGGTCATGGGCCTCCTGGGTAATCTGGCGATTGAGCTCCTTGAGGTCGAGCAACTGCTGGCCGAGGGCGGCCTGCTGCTGGACGTCCTTGTGGTGGATGTCCTCGACCTTGGCGCGAAAGCCTTCGATCTGCTCGCGGAACGGCCGCAGCAGCGCATCCAGGGATTGCTGGCTGTGCTGGGCGAAGGCCTGCCCCTTGGCGTCGAAGATGCGCCCGGCCAGTTGTTCGAATTCCAGCTTGAGTTGCTCGCGGCTCTCGCGCAGCAGCTGGTGTTGCGCCTGGAAGTGCTCTTCCTTCTGCGCCAGGGTGGTCTTGAGGGTGGCGTGCTCTTCGGCCAGGCGTGCATGGCGCTCCTGCACCTCGGCGTGCAGTTGCTGCTCGCGGTGCTGGCGCTCGCGGAGTTCGGCGAGTTGCTCCTGGATGCCCTGCAATTGGGCCCGGGTGGCTTCGGCCAGGGCGTGCTGTTCAGCCGCCTGCAGCTGGGCCTGACGGGCCTGCTGGCGCAGTTCGGCTTCCAGTTCCCGGTTGGCTTCCAGCTGGCGCTGCAGGGCGGCGGTGCGTTCGCGCTCGGCGCCCAGCTCCACCACCTGACGACCGTTGGCCAATTCGGCGCGTTGCAGGTCGTCACGCAGCATGTCGTAGCGCTCGGCGGCGCTGTCGAGTTGCTGTTGCAGATAGCGCTGGCGTCCGGTCAGCCAGACGGCCGAACCGGCCCAGCCGGCCAGCAGCAACAGCGGAAGCACAAGGGAAACGAAAGGCAGGGAAGTCATGGCGCTCTCATCACGGACGGCTCCCCCTCACCTTAGGCAGGCCAGGCGGGAGCGTCCAGCATTTATCTGTACATTTACACAGTGTTTCGCAAATCCAGGTCCAGCCCGCTGACACGGCGGACCCGACGGGCCACGGCCTCGGCGAAGATGCCGCCCCGAGCCTCGATGAGAGTGAAGTCATCGCGTGCCCGGGTGATGCCGGTGTAGACCAGCTCCTTGGTCAGGACCGGGCTTAGCTGCTCGGGCAGCAGCAGCGCGGTATGGGCGAACTCCGAGCCCTGGGACTTGTGCACGGTCATGGCGAACACCGTCTCCACCGCCGCCAGGCGGCTGGGCAGGACGAATCTCAGTCCGCCGCTGCCATCCCCCCGGGGAAAGGCGACCCGCAGCACCTTGCGTCCGGGCTGGGTAGCATCGGGCAGGCAGAGGGTGATGCCGATGTCGCCGTTCATCAGGCCCAGGCTGTAGTCGTTGCGCGTCACCAGCACCGGGCGTCCCTCGTACCAGCCATGCTCGCCCGACAGCAGGCCGGCCGCCAGCAGGGCGCTGGCGATGCGCAGGTTGAGGCCTTCCACGCCCCAGGGACCCTTGCGCACGGCACAGAGCAGTTGGAAGTCGTCGAAGGCCGCCAGCACCTGGCCGGCCCAGAGGGTCCAGGCCGGATCCTCCAGTGCGGTGTCGGCCTGGGGCCGTGCCTGCCGCAAAACCTCCAGATAGTGGCGATAACCACGGGCACGCCCGCGGCCCTCCAGCACCAGGCGTTCCAAGGCGCGATCCTCCGGCCCCTTGAGCAGCACCCGATGCAGGTCGGCGTAGCCGCCGTCGACCAGCACCTGCTGAGCGCCCTGGCCGTCCTGGGCATTGACCCGGCGGGCCAGCTGGCCGATGCCGCTGCCGGCGCCGAAGCGCCGCGAGCGCCTGAGCATCACCACCTGCTGCGCCAGGGCGTCGGCTTGATCATCACCAACGGCCAGGGTGGTGGCCGCCAGTGACTGGCCACTCACGGCTTCCAGCCAGGCACGGGTGGCGGGGCTGTAGCGCCCGGCCTCGGCATCGCGACAGAGATCGCCCAGCACCGCACCCGCCTCGACCGAGGCCAACTGGTCCTTGTCGCCGAGCAGGATGAGTCGCGCCCTCGGCGGCAAGGCCGCCAGCAGACTGGCCATCATCTCCAGGTCGATCATCGAGGCCTCGTCCACCACCAGTACGTCCAGCGGCAAGGGATGTCCGCGGTGATGGCGGAAGTGGCGGGTATTGGGCCGGCTGCCCAGCAGCCGGTGGACCGTGGTCACCCCGGTGGGAATGTGCCGACGCAGCTCTTCGTCCACCGGCAGGCGACTGACCTGGCCGCCGATGGATTCGGTAAGGCGCGCGGCCGCCTTGCCGGTGGGCGCGGCCAGACGGATGCGCAAGGGCCGTCCGGCCGCCACCGCGGGCGCCTGGAGCAGCGCCAGCAGCCGCACCACGGTGGTGGTCTTGCCGGTGCCAGGTCCGCCGGTGACGATACTGAAAGCGCCGCGTACCGCCAGGGCGCAGGCCAGTTTCTGCCAGTCGGGTTCGCCGTCGGCCGCGGCATCCGGTGGAAACAACCGGTCGAGACGCTCGGCGAGATCCACCGGCAGGGGCTCCCTTGTGGCCAGCCGCTGGCGCAGGCTGGCGGCCACCTCGCGCTCGTAGTTCCAATAGCGGCGCAGGTAGAGACGCTCACCGCCCAGCACCAGGGGCCGTTCCGGCGCGCTGCCGTCGCCATCGACCAGGGCGCTGGCCCGTAGCGCCTGGCGCCAGGCGTCCAGGCTATAGCCCTGGAGCAGTTGCGACGGCAGCAGCGAGCTGCGCGCCTCGTCGCCCTCGGGGGGCAGCGACAGCGCCGCGTCCGGATTGCGCAGGGTGGCGGCCAGATCCAGGCAGACATGGCCATGGCCGAGCTGGTGACTGGTCAGGGCCGCGGCCAACAGCACCGCCGACTCGCCCTGGGGTTCGAGTTCACCGAGAAAGCTGGTGAAGGCCCGGTCGACCTGGCGCAGCCAGCCGCGCTGCACCCAGAGTTCCAGCAGGCGAAAGAGGTCCTCACGCTGGCTGAGAGGCGCAAGTGGACGCTCCTCAACCAGAGACGCCAGGCGCAGCAGCCGTTCGGTGGCAGGGCTGAAGTCAGACATGGGCATTCTCCGCACCGCTGAACAGCAGATCCAGGGTCTCGATCAGGGCCTGAGCAGGACGCTCGACGAAGACGCCATGGCCAGCGGGATCGCAGCCACGCAGGAAAAGGTAGACGGCGCCACCGAAGTGGCGCTCATAGCGGTAGTCGGGCAGCCGCGCCTTGAGCAGCCGGTGCACGGCCAGGCTGTAGAGCACGTACTGCAGGTCGTAGCGCTTGGCCAGGACGGCCGTTTCCATGGCCGCACGGGTATAGGCAGTCGCCTCGGGGCCCAGCCAGTTGGACTTGTAGTCCACCACGAAATAGCGCCCCTCGTGCTCGAAGACCAGGTCGATGAAGCCCTTGAACAGGCCATTGAGCTGCCCCGGTTCCAGCAGCGGTCGCGCCTGACCGCCCTGGGTGCCGCGGCGAACCAGGTCATCGAGGCGCTCCAGGTCGACGCCGTGAGTGGCGAACCAGAATTCCATCTCCACCTGGTAGCGGGCCAGCTCGCCCAGCCGTTGCGCGCCGCCGGGCAAGGGCAGCGGCTGGGCCAGCACTTGGCGCAGCCAGCGCTGCAGAACCGGAATCCAGTGATTCCAGCCCCGCCGCTGGCAGCGCCGGGCGATCAGGTCGTCCAGTCGCTCGGGCGCCGCCTGGATAGCGATGAAGCCCTCCTCGCCGACCCACTCCAGCAGGCTGTGCAGGAAGGTGCCCGGACCGGGGCCGCGGGGAAAGCGATGCAGGTCTTCGCCGGCAGCCGGCTGGCGGGCCTCGTCCGGGGCAAGGCGGTCGTCGTCGAACAGCTTCTGGGCCGTGGGGGTATCCAGATCCAGCTCCAGATTCAGTTGGCCCTCCTCCCGCGCCTCGCCCAGGCGCGTACCGATGCGTAGGGCACTGTAGGAGGCGATCCACCAGTCCTCGCGAGCCGCACGGCGGGCGGTCAGAGCCTTGAGCGTCACAGGGGCCTCACGCGCTTCCGGCAGCCGCTCAGGACTGGCCTCCGGCAGCGGCAGGATGAGGCTGTCGGGCTGAGTGCCAATCAGGGTGCTCAGCGCGGTGGTCAGGGTGGCCGAACTCGCCAAGGGCTCGCCACCGGTCGCCAGGTAACCCAGGGCGCTGCGCGCGAAGCCGGAGTCCTTGCTGCGCCCGCGCTTCAGATCGGCCACGCCAACCCAGCAGGCATGCCGGGCGCGGGTCAGGGCGACATAGAGCAGGCGCAGGTCTTCGGCCAGGCGCTCGTCGTCGGCGCGGGCCAGTTCCTCGGCCGAAGGGCGGAAGCTCCGCTGCACCCTGCCCTGGTCGTCGTGATAGCGCAGCGGCAGGGTGGCGCCCTCCTCGGCGCGATAGGCGCAGGCGAAGGGCAGGAACACCAGCGGATATTCCAGGCCCTTGGACTTGTGCACCGTCACCACCTTGACCAGCTCGGCGTCGCTTTCCAGGCGCAGGATCTGTTCGTCGGCAGCGCCCTGGGCGGCCAGTTGCTCGGCCAGGTGACGGATCAGTGCCTGTTCGCCGTCCAGCTCGCCAGCGGCGCGCTGCAGCAATTCGGCGAGGTGCAGCAGATTGGTCAGCACCCGCTCGCCGTCGGCGCGGGCCATCAGCCGCTGCGGCAGGCGAAAATCCTGCAGCAGGCGGCGCAGCATCGGCAGCACGCCCTGGCCACGCCAGAGCTGGCGATAGCCGCGGAATTGCAGCACCCGAGCCTCCCAGGCCTGCTCGTCATGGTTGAGGGCATCCAGCTCGGCCAGCGGCAGGTCGAGGGTCAGGCTGCCCAGGGCCGCGCGCAGGCGGCGATCCACGTCGGGCTCGGCGCAGGCCTTGAGCCAATCCAGCAGGCAGCGGGCCTCCTGGGCGGCGAACACCGAGTCCTTGTCCGACAGGTAGACGCTACGCACCCCGCGCCGCACCAGCGCCTGGCGTACCGCCTGGGCCTCGCTGCCGGCGCGCACCAGGATGGCGATATCGGCGGGCCGCAGGGGCTTGAGCTCGCCGTCTTCTTGGCTAAAGCCTGCGCGTCCCTCCGCTGCCAGGGTCAGCAGCCGGACGATCTCGCTGGCGGTGCTCTCGGCCAGACTGGCGCGATAGGCGGTGCCGGCCAGGGGCTCGTCGCCGGCCAGGTGCCAGAAGGTCAGGGCCGCGCCGGGTACGCCGTCGATCTCCAGCACCTCGCGCCGCCCTTGGGCGCGGACCGGCTCGAAGGGCACCGGGTTGTCCTCACCCTGGCGGAACAGGAAGGCCGCCCGCGGCGCCGTGACCTCGCCATGCTGGAACACCTGGTTGACCGCGGCCACCATGGCGGCGGTGGAGCGGAAATTGGTGTCCAGAGAATGCAGATGGCCGGCATTGGCGCGGCGGGCCTGCAGGTAGGTGTGGATATCGGCACCGCGGAAGGCGTAGATGGCCTGCTTGGGATCACCGATCAGGAACAATCCGGTGCCCTCTCCCGCGCCATAGACGGTGCTGAAGATGCGGTACTGCACCGGGTCGGTGTCCTGGAACTCGTCGATCAGCGCTACCGGGAATTGCTCGCGGATCAACGCCGCCAGACGCGCCCCGGCGCCATCGGCCTGCAAGGCTTTGTCCAGGCGGGTGAGGATGTCGTCGAAACCCAGCTCGGCGCGGCGCAGCTTCTCGCGCTCGAACTTCTGCTGCACCCAGGCCGCGGCGTGTTCCAGCAGGGGCACCTCGGGGCTGGGCAGCTCGGCCAGTTGCCCGGGCAATCGCGCCATGGCCGCCAGCGCCGGATGATCCGGCGGACTGGCCTTGGTCCAGGCCTCGGCGAAGCCCTCCTCGGTCAACCGGGTGAAACCGGTGCCGATATCGAGGACTTCACTGGCGGGATCTTCCGCCCAGGCGCCCAGCTTGTCGCACCAGGGCCCGAAGAATCTCTTCTGCAACCTGCGTCCATCGACCACCTTGGCGTCGCAGCCGGCCTGGCAGAGGTCGCGCAGCTCTTCCGCCCACTGGGCCCAGGGGGCCTTGAGGCGTGCCAACCGCTCCTGGCGTTCAGCCAGGGTCGTAGCCAGCAACGTCGCGGGCTCGCCCTGGGGAGCGCCCAGGGCTTCGCTCAGCAGAGGTCGCAGACGCGCCGCCAGGGCACGAGGCTCGCCCCAGTGTTCGATCACCCAGTCCAGCGCCTCGCCTTCCAGGGGATAGCAGAAGCGTCGCCAGTAATCGCGCACCACCTGGGCGAGCAATTCGCTCTGGTCCTGCTCCAGGCTCTGCACGAAGAGGCTGCCGCTGTCGAAGGCGTGCTCGCGCAGCATGCGCTGGCACCAGCTGTGGATGGTGGAGACCGCCGCCTCGTCCATCCACTGGGCGGCGATGTCCAGGCGCCGGGCGCAGTCGGCCCAGCGCTCGACCGGAAAGTCCTCGCGCAAGACGTCGAGCAGCGGATCGGGCGCCTCGATTTCGCCCCGGAAGAAGCGCGCCGCCTCGGCCAGGCGATGGCGAATGCGGTCGCGCAACTCCTGGGTGGCCGCCTCGGTAAAGGTCACCACCAGGATCTGCGGCGGCAACAGCTCGCGGCCGAACGCCGTCTCGGGCGTCCCGTGACCCAGTACCAGGCGGACATAGAGCGCGGAAATGGTGAAGGTCTTGCCGGTCCCGGCACTGGCCTCGATGAGCTGGTTGCCCTGCAGCGGAAAGCGCAGGGCGAGCGGACGCTGATTCATGCCTGCCCCTCCCCGCCGACGACCTGCCAACCGGCGGCATACACCGGGGCATAGAGGGTCTGGCACCAGCCATCGAATTCCTCGTCGGCCAGCAGCGCAGTAAAGTCCGGGTACTGCCGACGCAACGCCGGATGGGCCGCCGCCTCCCCCTGATAGGCCTGCTCGGCCGCGGCCAAGGCCTTCTCCGGCTCGTTGGCCAACCAGGCGAAGGCGGTGCGCGGCGCCACCGGCAGTGGGCGCCGCTGGCCCAGCCCCCAGGCATCGAGCAGTTCGTTCAGCTGACGGCGGGCCTGGTGGGCGTCCAAGGGCGCCAGCAGCAGGGTCAGATCGGTCGCCACCACCGCGGTGGTCAACTGCAGACCACCAGCCGCGGCGACCAGATGCTGCACCCAGGGCCGCAGCAGCCGATGCCACTTGCGAGTACGGGCATTGCCCAGGCCGTTGGCCTGGGCGGTCAGGGCCAGTAGCCCCTCAGGACCACGGCGCAACCGTTCGAGATTGGCCACCAGTTGCAGCTCGCGATGTTCGAGATCCAGGGTCACGGCCTCTTCGAGGGGCTCGGGCCAGCGCAGCGTCAGGGCCTCGACCTGGGCGACCACGGCGGGCAGCGGCTCGCGGAGCGCCTGCCCGGCCCGCTCGCCAAAGCCCGCCAGCGGCAGGCGACCGCTGCCACGCAAGCGCTCGGCCGCCGCGATGAGCGCCCGGTCGGCTTCGGCAGGGTCGGCCAGTGCCGCCTCCAGCAGGTCTTCGCCCAACTGATAGCGGGTCAGGGCGTCCAGGCCGAAGGGCTCTTCGTCTTCCGCCGGCGCATCGGGCGCTTCGAAATGCACCTTGAGGCGATTGGCGAAGAACAGATCCACCGGTCCGCGCAGAAAACGCGCCAGGTCATCGAGACCCAGCGGCTCTTCGAGCACCAACGGCGGCAACAGGGCATCCTCGTTGCGCGTGGTGCGATCGTGCACACCCAGCCACTCGGCGGCGAAGCTGAAATAGCCGCGCTCGCCGCGGAAGTAGCGGGCGCTGAAGGGTTGCAGGGGGTGCTCCTGGGTCAGCGCCGCCAGCAGACGCTCGGGTTCCTCCTCATGACCCGCCCGGCGCCAACCGGCCTGGAGATGGTCACGCAACTGGGCGATCAGCACCGAGGGCGGGCGCTCGCTGTTATCGCGGATGCTGCGCCCTACCCAGCTGACATAGAACTGGTCGCGCGCCGAGAGTAGCGCCTCCAGCAGCAGATAGCGGTCGTCCTCGCGCCGCGAGCGGTCACCGGGGCGATAGTCCTGGGCCATGAGGTCGAAATCCAGCGGCGGCTGGATACGCGGATAGGCCCCGTCGTGCATGCCCAGCAGGCAGACCACGCGGAAGGGAATGGCGCGCATGGGCATCAGGGTGCAGAAGTTGACCGCCCCGGCGAGAAAGCGCTGGGCCAGGCCGCCGGAATCCAGCCCGGCCAACCAGGCTTCGCGGACCACGGTAAGCGGCAATTCCTCCTCCAGCGCCACGTCCTCGCACAACTCCAGCCAGCGCTCGCGCAGACTTTCCAACTGCTCCAGCAGGTATTCGTCGTGCTCGTCCTGGGCGCTGAAGAACAGTGCCAGCAGCGCCTGCAGGCGTGCGCCCCACTCCGCCGGTCGCGCCGGCTGGGCCAGCGCCGCCTGGGCCGCGTCCAGGGCATCGAGCAGATCCACCAGCGGCCCGACCAGGGCCGCGTCCAGGCCGCCCACCTCGTCGAAGGGCTCGATATCGCCCAGGGCCGCGCCGCTGCCCACGGCGTAGCCCAGCAGCATGCGTCTCAGGCCGAAGCGCCAGGTGTTCTGCGTCAAGCCTTCGGGCAGGTCGAGGCGACTGCGCTGCTCGGCATCCAGTCCCCAGCGCACGCCGGCGCCCTCCAGCCAGAGATGCAGGGTCGGCAGATCGCCCTCGCGCAGCCCGAAGCGCGCACGCAACGCCGGGACGTCCAGCAGGTCGAGGATCTCGCTCAGGGCGAAGCGGCTGTCGGGCAGTTGCAGCAGATGCTCCAGGGCGATCAGCAATGGCTGGAAGCCGCGCTGGTGCTGGTCGGCCAGGCTGAAGGGGATGAAGCGCGGATCCTGGCGTTCGAGCTGGCCGAACACCGCGCGGATGTGCGGCGCATAGGCATCAATGTCCGGCACCATGACGATGACGTCGCGCGGTCGCAGACTGGCATCGCTGTTGAAGCGCGCCAGCAGTTGGTCATGGAGGATCTCCACCTCCCGTTGCGGACTGTGAGCCACATGGAAACGCATGGATCTATCCCGCGCCGGATCGACCGCCGGCCAACGCGCACGAGTCTCGGCCAGCGGCCGCAATTCGAGGATGTCATCCTGCAACTGGCCCAGTAGATGCTGCGGCTCGGTATCGGCGAAGAGGTCGATGCGCCCGCCGTTGATATCTTCGAACAGGCGGCGATAGCCGTCGGGTTCGTCGAATTCATCCAGCAGGTGAATGTAGTCGCGGCCCTGCTTGCCCCAGCTCGCCAGCAGGGGCTGGCCATGCTGGTGCAGCGCCTCGGCATCCAGGGTCTGGGGCATGCCTGGCTTGCGCTGCTGGCGACGATAGTTCTGCCGCAGCAGGTCCTGGTCGGCGACGATGTCGGACCAGTGATGGCGACAGGGATTGTGCACGCAGAGCAGCACCTGGCTGAACTGGGCCAGGGCCGCCAGGGCTTCGAGGGTCTGTGCCGGAATCGCCGACAAACCGAAGATCACCACCCGCCGCGGCAGACCGGCCGGCGGCTCGGTCGCTGCCTGCATCACCTGTAGAAAGCGCCGATGCACGCCGGCGCGACTCTGGGCCAGCCCGCCGTCGCCCACATCGGCCAGCAGGGCGCGCCACAGCTGCGCCTGCCAGCGGCAGTTCTCCGGCAAAGGACGCCGACTGTCGCGCAGGCTGGCCAGCAAATCCCGGCCCGCCGCCCAGTCGTTGAGCCAGTCGGCACGATAGACCTGGTAGCCGTCGTACAGATCGGCGAGACGCTCGGCCAGCTGGTATCTCTTGCGTAAATCGCCGTCATCATCGAGAAAGCGCCGCAGCGCGGCGAAGTCCGGTTGCATGAGCAGGGTCGGCAGCAGGCGCATCAGTCGCCAGGTCAGGGGCGCTCTATCCAGCGGCGAGGATGGCGGCACACTGTCGCGGCCCAGCACCTGGCGATAGGTCCGCCAGAGAAAGGTCGCCGGCAACTGCACCTCGAGGGCTGCGGCCACTCCGCAGCCGCCCTCGTCGTCGCCGCGCGGATCCTCGGCCAGCGCCAGCTTGAGCCACTGGGCGATGCCGTTGCTCTGCACCAGCACCTGTTCGTTCTCCAGTGGCGCCAGGGGATAACGACGCATCCAGCCAACCGCCAGGCTGCGCAGCTCTTCGAGCCGATTGCCGTGTACCACCATGAATCCGGGAGTAAGCGCCTCGGACATCCTACGCCTCGCTGTTCGCTATCTGCGGCAAGGGTAAGGATCACCCGCCCTGGACACCAGCCCGCGATGTGCTCGCCTGCGCATGACGCAGTGCACAGCCGCCTCTTCCACCCGCCTGCAACGGGCTTCCAGCCGGTAGACTCACCGCCTATCGGCCGCCGGCCATCGACAGGACGTTTTCATGCGCTTCATCGCCGCCCTTCCCCTGCTCCTAGGCGTCGCCCTCGCCCACGCCGCTGACACAGCCCCTGTCGACTGCGCCAGCCTGCAGGCCCAACTGCCGCTGCCCCTGCTCCAGCAAACCTCCGGCCTACCCCTGGCCTATGCCCGCCAGATCGCCGGCGGCTGCGCCTTCACCGATCGCGACACCGGCCAGCCGGCCAACTACCTGCTAGGCCTGTCGGCGGGCTACGAGAATGGCGGGCGGGCGCTGCCCAAGCTGCGGCGGCAGGTGCAATCGCTCAGCGAACAGCTGGAATGCAAGGCCGTCGACGGTCTTGGCGAAGGCGCCAGCGCCTGCAGCAAGCCGCTGCTGGGCACCCAGGTTTTCTTCATCAAGGGGGACCGCATCCATACGGTGACGGCTTCTAGCCCGCTGGAATACGAAAAGCCCGAACTGGCGGCCAAGCTACGTCAGGCCGCCCTGGCGACCGCCAAGGCCTGGGCGCAACGGCTGTAGCACGCGGCCTAGTGGCCGCGCCGATTGAGGTCTTCCGAATAGAGATCGTCTTCGAGTTCATTGCCGGGGATGGCATGTTCTTCCGCCGCCCAGGCGCCCAGGTCGATCAATTTGCAACGGTCGGAGCAGAAGGGCCGATTGGGGCTCTTCTCGCTCCATTCCACGGGTGCGCCACAGGTGGGGCAATCCACGGTAAGAGTGCTCATGCTTGGCCTCCGTCAAGGGTCAGATAAAAGGAATGCAGGCGCTCCACCTCGGCATGGAGCCTGGCGAGATCGCCGTCATTGCAGATGACGTCATCGGCCTTGGCCAACCGCTCGGCCCGCGGCAGCTGCGCCGCCAGGATGGCCCGTACCTGAGCCTCGTCCACGCCATCGCGACGCATGGCCCGTTCGAGCTGGAGCTCTTCCGGTACATCGATCACCAGGCCGCGTTGCACCAGGGCACGCTGTCCCGATTCGAACAGCAACGGCGATACCAGGATGGCATAGGGTGACGTTGCCTGGGCCAAGACCGCCAGGATTTCCTGACGAATGATGGGATGCAGCAGAGCTTCGAGCCAGCGCCGCTTGGCCGGATCGGCAAAGATCGCCGCCCGTAGCGCCGACCGGTTCAGGCTACCGTCTGGCTGCAAGACGGCTGGCGAAAAATGCCTGGCGATCTCGGCCAGCGCGGGTCGTCCTGGCTCGACCACCCAGCGGGCGGCCTGGTCAGCGTCGACACAGGTAATGCCCAGGCGGGCGAAGTGCTCGGCAGCGGCGCTCTTGCCACTGCCGATGCCCCCGGTCAGACCGAGGGTCCAGGTAGAAGTCATCGGAATCCGGCGAAATTCAGGTACAAGCCGGTTATTTGATCACCCCAGAGCAAGGCAATCCACCCCGCCACGGCGAGATAAGGGCCGAACGGCAACGGCGTACTGGTTTCCGCCCGGCGCAGACGCAGGGTAATGATGCCCAGGATGGCACCCACCAGCGACGACAGCAGGATGGTCAAGGGCAGGATCTGCCAACCGCCCCAGGCCCCGAGCAGCGCCAGCAGCTTGAAGTCGCCGTAGCCCATGCCCTCCTTGCCGGTCACCAGGCGGAACAGCTGAAACACCAACCACAGACTCAGATACCCCGCCACTGCGCCCCAGACGGCATCACTGAGGTTGGTAAACAGCCCGAACTGATTGGCGATCAGCCCAAGCCACAGCAGAGGCAGGACGATGACATCCGGCAGGAGCTGATGATCGGCATCGATCAGGCTGGCCGCCAGCAACCCCCAGGTCAGCAGCAGAAAAGCCCCACCCTGCCAGGTCACACCCAGATGCCAGATCACCCAGGCAGACAACAGTCCGCAAACAAGCTCGACCAGTGGATAGCGCAGGCTGATGGTCGCCTGACAGCCCTTGCAACGACCGCGCAAGAGCAGATAGCTCAGCACCGGCACATTCTCCCAGGGCCGTACGGTGCGCTGGCAATGGGGGCAACGCGAAGCGGGACGCGCCAGATTGAAGGAGGCTCCGGTCGGCTCGACCTGCAGCTCCAGCACCTCGCGCGCCTCTGCCTGCCAATCGCGCCTCAGCATCACCGGCAAGCGATAGACCACCACATTGAGAAAGCTGCCCACCAGCAACCCCAGGAGCAGCGCACACAAGGCCGCGGCCAGTGGCACGCTGGCCAGGAACTCCAGTAGCACCATCAGACAACGTTGCCGAGCTGGAAGATCGGCAGGTACATGGCGATGATCAAGCCACCCACCAACACCCCCAGCACCGCCATGATCATCGGCTCCATCAGGGTGGTGAGGTTGTCGACCATGTTGTCGACCTCGTCCTCATAGAAGGTCGCGACCTTGGACAGCATCTCGTCCAACGAACCCGATTCCTCACCGATGGCCGTCATCTGGATGGCCATGGAGGAGAACACACCCGTGGTACGCATGGAAAAATTGAGCTGCATACCGGTGGACACATCTCCCTTGATCTTCTCCACGGCATTGCGGAACACCACGTTGCCTGTGGCGCCGGCAACGGAGTCGAGGGCATCCACAAGGGGTACACCGGCCGCGAAGGTGGTCGCTAGGGTACGGGCGTAACGAGCGATGGCGGACTTGTAGAGGATCGAGCCGATCAACGGAATCTTCAGCAAACCACGGTCGGTAGCGTCGCGGAACTTTTCCGATTTCTTATAGAAATGCCGCAGCACGAAAGCAAGTACGAACAGCCCGCCAAGCACCAACAACCACCACTCCTGTAGAATCTCGGAGATGCCGATGACGAACAGGGTGAATGCTGGTAGCTGGGCGCCGAAGCCTTCGAATACCGATTGGAACTGCGGCACTACCTTGATCAACAGAATGGCCGACACAATCACCGCGACGACGATCACCGCTGCCGGATAGGTCATGGCCTTCTTGATCTTCTTCTTCAACGCCTCGGTCTTTTCCTTATAGGTGGCAACCCGATCCAGCAATGTCTCCAGCGCACCGGATTGCTCGCCGGCATCCACCAGGTTGCAATAGAGGTCATCGAAATACTGCGGCTGCTTGCGCAGGGAATTGGCCAGGCTGTTACCCGCGGCGACATCCTGCTTGATGTCATCCACCAGCTTGCGCATGTTGGGATTGTCGAAGCCCTCGCCGATGATGTCGAAGGCCTGCAGCAGGGGCACACCTGCACCCATCATGGTCGCCAATTGCCGGGTGAAGAGTGCGATATCCAGGGGCTTGATCTTCTTGCCCTTGCCGAACAGAGATACGGACTTCTTGCGAACGCGAGTCGGATTGATCCCCTGCTTGCGCAGCTGCGCCTTGATCAGCGCGGGATTCAAGCCCGTCATCTCGCCCTTCACCTTGGTCCCTTTGCGATCGGTCCCCTCCCAGGTGAAATTGCCCAACTTGATAGCTCTATCGGCCATGGCCTCGACTCGTCAAAAGCTCGGCCCGCGTTGGCGGACCCGTCAAAAGAATGCTCTTCGCAGAGCGTGCTGCAGCTTCGGAGGCAAGCATCGCGCCAAACACGGGCGATCTTCGCACTCTGAGGTGTCTGAGGCCCGTGGCGAACATTAACCAACGCTCCGATAAGTCCCCTCTCCCTCCGGGAGAAAGCTAGGGTGAGGGAGTCTGTCAGTCCTTGGTCACCCGGTTGATCTCTTCCAGACTGGTAATCCCCTGCATCGCCTTCACCAGGCCAGACCGCCGCAGGTCATTGAAGCCCTCCGCTCTCATCCGCACCGAGATTTCGATGGAGTTGCCCTCCTCCATGATCATCTGCTGCAGCGCCGGGGTGATCTTCACCACCTCATAGATCCCCACTCGCCCACGGTAGCCGGCGTTGCACTCTTCGCAGCCAATGGGCTGGTAGAGGGTGAAACTACCCACCTCATCCTCCCTGAATCCTTCGGCCAGCAGCGCCTCATGGGGCACCTCGTGAACACGCTTGCACTTGTTGCAGAGCTTGCGGGCCAGACGCTGGGCGATGATCAGGTTGACCGAGGTCGCCAGGTTGAAGGCTGGCACGCCCATGTTGCGCAGGCGCGTCAGGGTTTCCGCCGCGCTATTGGTGTGCAGGGTCGACATCACCATGTGACCGGTCTGAGCCGCCTTGATGGCGATCTCAGCGGTCTCCAGGTCACGGATCTCGCCCACCATGATCACATCGGGATCCTGACGCAGGAAGGCGCGTAGCGCCTGGGAAAAGTCCAATCCCTGCCGCGGATTGACGTTGACCTGGTTGATGCCTTCCAAGTTGATTTCCACCGGATCTTCCGCCGTGGAAATGTTGATATCGTCGGTGTTGAGAATATTCAGGCCGGTGTAGAGCGATACCGTCTTACCCGAACCCGTAGGGCCGGTCACCAGGATCATTCCCTGAGGCTGCTTGAGTGCCTGCAGATAGAGCTGCTTTTGTGCATCCTCGTAGCCCAGCGCATCGATCCCCATCTGGGCGCTGGAAGAGTCGAGAATCCGCATCACGATCTTCTCGCCCCAAAGGGTAGGCAAGGTGTTGACCCGAAAATCGATGGACTTGGTCTTGGACACCTTGAGCTTGACCCGTCCGTCCTGAGGCTTGCGGCGCTCGGAGATATCCATGTTGGACATCACCTTGAGCCGCGCCGAGATCCGCGAGACCAATTGCACCGGTGGCCGCGCGACCTCGTGCAGGACGCCATCGGTACGGAAACGCACCCGGTACATCTTTTCATAGGGCTCGAAATGAAGGTCGGACGAGCCCTTCTTGATAGCATCCAGCAACATCTTATTGACGAACTTGACCACCGGCGCATCGTCGGCATCGGTTCCGGCTACCGCTTCCTGAGGGCGCTCACCACCCTCCAAGTCAACTTCCAGATCTATATCGCCAAGATCCAGCCCGCCGGTCCCCCCATCGAGATACTTTTCGATGGCCTGGTGCAGCTTGTCGTCCTCGACCAGTACCACCTCGACAGCGAGCTTGCTGCCAAAGGACACATCGTTGATAGCCTGTTGGTTGGTCGGATCGGAGAGCGCAATGAAGAGCTTGTTGCCCCTTTTGCTTAACGGCAGAAAATGATGCTGCTGCATCAGCTTCTCGTTGACGATGTCCTTGGGCAACTGATCTTTGTCGATGGCGGCGAGATCGAGGAAAGGCACGCCGAACTCCTGGGCTGCCAACTCCGCCAGAGGACGACTCTGCACCAGCCGCTGCTGAACGAGATAGGTCACCAGGGGTACCTTGGCTTGCTTGGCCTTGACCAGCGCTTGCTGGGCTGCCGGTTCAGCCAGGAGTTGCGCGTCTACCAGCTGCCGCGCCAGTCCCGAAAGCATCACCGTCTCGTTCATAGTCATCCCCACCCTTGGCTAGAGTCAGCGTTATAGCACTGCCAAAGGTGCCCGCAAAATGGCGTCAAGCAGCTGACATTTTTTGTCACGACCTGCCCCTTTACTGACCTTTGCCTCACAAAAAACGTGCTGTAGTCGCCACTTTTCTTTGGCACGCCCTATGCTATACCTCAAACAGGCATGTTGGCCTGACCCAACCTCGGAGATTTGGAATGAAAGCTCAGAAAGGCTTTACCTTGATCGAGCTGATGATCGTGGTGGCGATCATCGGTATTTTGGCTGCCGTAGCAATTCCTGCTTATCAGGACTACACAATCCGTAGTCGGGTGGCGGAAGGAATGACCTTCGCTTCCGAAGCGAAGATAGTAGTCGCGGACAACGCCGCGAACGCAACCCCTGCAGCGAACGGCGGCCTGGGGGCTGGCTATCGCACTGGTAACGCTACTACCTGCACCGCTGCAGGTACCTGCACCAATCCCATAGGCTCGAACAATGTCACCAACGTGGCGATAACCACAGCAAGTGGCGTTATTACCGTCGCCTACACTACACGCGTCGCTGCTGCTGGGGCTAACCAGATCGTCTTCGTACCCCAAGCAAACGGTGCGGCGCTCGTAGCGGGCACTCCGCCAGCCGATCCGATCATCTGGACCTGCTTTGCGGCAGGCAAGACTGGCGCTCCGGGCGGTGCTACCCTGCTTGGCAAATTCGCGCCGGCAGAATGCAGAAGCTAAATAGCTAGACCTCAAAAGGGCTGCATATGCAGCCTTTTTTTGGAGACCGGATGGACGTTTCGCTCAATAGAAAGCCTGTAACCTATTTTGCATTAGCAAGCCTTGCTCTAGGGACTGTACTCATTGGCCGATGGACGTACTTTCAAGCAGATATCGCACTAATACTTCGCACCGAAATATTAATATATTATGCAGGCGTAATACTCATTGGACCAGTGATCGAGCTGATTTTAAAACCCAAAAATAGCAAACTAGAGAAAACTCTCGAAAAGACGGTACTGCTACTCTTTATATCAATATTTTCCTTGTATGCCCTCCATAGTATAAAGCAAAAAAGCCCCCGTATCGCAATATACGAAATTGACATCATTAGAATCTATAGCACTGAAGAAACTTCGCAGATAAACCTCGATTCAGCAACCCCTCTGCTGCAAAGATCACCGATGGGAATAGAGACCCTGGCGGTCCGGCGCTCAAAAAACAGCGATGAACTTCTTGAAGGCGTAATGCTCGAGTCCCAGGGAGTGAATTATGCGCTCCAAAGAAAGCGATGGACCACGGTAACAAGTCAGAGCGAAAGCATCACCAAAAACAAAAGACTCTGCAATCATATCCGTCCTGACGATCAGAAAAAAGATGATTGCTTCGCCGCGACATTTAAAGGGAAAACCTTGATCGCCAAGATAGATGACCACAACCTTTTGGTGAGCGTGGAGGCACCTTAGGCTCTGTACGAAAAATACTGGCGCAGACAGCGCAGCGTGCAAGCGAGCGTGACCATCGCCGCGAAACTTTTTGCCAGCTTGTCGTAGCGAGTGCCGATCCTGCGACTCTCCTTCAGCCAGCCGAACATCGCGTGGAAAACCCGCCAAGGTAGCCCTGATCGCCTGCCTACGCGTCTTGCTGATTCGGCTCAATGCCATGCTCAGGGACGGTACTCCTTGGCGATCTGAGCCCGCTTGAGAAGACAGTTGCTCCTACAAAAGCATTACGCCCTGTAGGAGCGGCCCATGGCCGCGATCATTACCCCCTCGTTGATTCCTTCGGCATAACCAAAGCGCCTTTTATTCTTTCTCCTGCGGGTCGTCCATCGGCACTATCGGCTCTCCCCTTTCGTCCGCGGAGCTCCGTCATGACCCGCTATCTCATCCTCCCCGGCTGGCAAGGTTCCGGCCCCGAGCACTGGCAGACCCACTGGCAACGGCGCCTACCGGATGCCCGCCGCGTCGAGCAGGACGACTGGCAACGCCCCGATCCGCAACGCTGGGTGAACAGCCTCGACCGGGCCATCGCCAGTTCGCCCTCCCCCGTGGTGCTGATCGCCCACAGCCTGGGTTGCGTGACCGTCGCGCGCTGGGCGGCCAGCGCCACGGTGGCGCGGCGGCAGCGGGTGCTGGCGGCGCTGTTGGTCGCGCCGGCCGACGTGGAACGCCAAGGCTGCCCGGCGGAACTGGTAGGTTTCGCACCCTTGCCTCGCCAGCCGCTGCCCTTCCCGTCGCGGGTGGTGACCTCGGACAACGACCACGCCATCAGCCTGCCGCGGGCCGAAGCCCTGGCGCGGGACTGGGGCAGTGAGCTGGACGTGCTGCCGGGCGCCGGCCATATCAATACCCGCTCCGGACACCGGCAATGGGAAGAGGGGCTGGTCTATCTGGCCAAGCTGGGCTCGCATCAGGGCCTGCGGGTCGCCTGAGCACGCCTGGCTGATCAGAAACGCCCCGACACCTGGGTCTGGCCGGCCTTGAGCCAGCCGATACCCTGCAGCACAGGGGCGAGTTCGCTGCCCGGTTGGGCGCTACCCTGAACCTGTCCGCGCCAGTTGGCCAGGCTCAGGCGCAGTTCCAGACGATGCTGACCAGTGCGCTCGAAGACGCCCTGCAACCAGGGTGCGGTCTGGCAATCCACCTGCAGCCGGGCTTCGCCCAGGGCAAGGCGGCGAGGTACCAGAATCTGCAGGCCATCCCCCTGCCAGCTGCCGCTGGCCGCCTGGCAACGCCGCCAGCTGCCTTCCAGGCGCACCGCGCCGAGCAACCGACCGGCGAGTAGCGTGCTACCGGGTGTCTGCAACCAGCGCAGGTCGCCACCGGTGAGCTCGGCTCGCCACTGCCAGGGCCAGCCGCTCAGGGTCAGCCCCCAGGGCGCAGCCGCAGGCTCACCCACCGCAATCTGCAGTCGGCCTGGCCAGCGCAGTTGCCACTGCCAGGGGCCGGCCCCGCCGCCCGGCCAGTCGAGGCGCTGCAGGTCGCCGCCGAGCAGCGAACCCTGCAGGCCGACCGGGGTGACCTGGGGCGGCAGGAGCCGCGGCAGCCAGTCCGCCGCGGGCCAATAGAGCAGGCAACCCAGGGTGAAGATCAGCAGGGCGAACAAGGTCAACGCCATACGCCTGAACCAGCGGATCATGGCGCCCGCCCCGTCAGCACCGCGAGCACTTCCAGTTCGAAGGTCACGCCGTTCGACTGGCTGCTGATCTTGAGCGTCCGCGGTAGCCAGCCCCGCGTGCGCGCCCAGGCCTGCAGCCGCTCGACGGCGCCCACGTCCGTGGCTTCGCCACGCAGCTGCCAGGCCGGCTCGGCCAGGGTCAGGGCGCTGAAGGTCACCCCGCTCACGGCCCCGCGCCAGTCCGCTTCTTGCAGGGGCTGGGCGACGGGCAGGGCGCGGGCCTGGTCGGCGAGCTGGGACCAGTCCGCCGTGACTGGACGGCTGCCGGGCGTCGGTCGCAGCAGCAGGATGGTGGCCAGCACCAGAATGACCAGGCCGCCCAGGGCCAAGCGGCGGCGCTCGGCGGACAGGCCTTGCCAGCGTTGCAGGATGGAGGTCATGGTCCTTTCTCCATGGCAGTGGCCAGGCGCAGGGTCAGGCGGTTGGCCTGCCGCTGCCCTTGCAAGGCGTCGAATTCCGGGACCAGCCGGTTGCGCAGGGCCTGGTCCAGGCTGGCCGGTCCGTCCAGCGCCACCCGAATGCCCTGTTCGTCCAGCGACCACTCCACCAGCCGCAGACCCGGCTGGGCGGCCAAGGCGGCCCCGAGGGGACCGCCCAGGCGCTGCCAGAGGCGCCAGCGCTCTTCCAACTGGCGCTGGGTGCGCCCGGCCAGTTGGAGTTCCCGCGCTGCGCGGCCAGCCTCGAGCCGCTCACTGGCCAGCCCCAGGCGCTGGGCGACATAGTGCCGGTCCGCCTGGGCCTGGCGCCAAGGCTGGAGCTGTTGCAGCCCCAGATGCACCGCGGCCAGCACGGCGGCAGCGGCCATACCCAGTACCAGCGACCGAGGCAGACCGAGGGTGGGCAGGGTCCGCCGCCGGCCCTGGCGTGGCCAAAGATCCTGGGGCGTGACGCCCTTGGCGGGCCGGGGCCAGAGGTCATCCCGGGTCTCGTTCGAGGCCGGCGTGAGGAGCGCGGTCAGGTCAGGCGGCAGACTGGCTTCGAGGGCGCGCGGCCAGGTCAGCCAGAGCTCCCGGTCGTCGACGCGGGTCTTGAATCTCAGGCTGTCACCCAGGCGCAAGCCGATCCCGCCCTCGGTGGTCGGCTCAGGCAACAGCTGGAAGTCGACCCAGCAGGCCGCCACCGTCCAGCCGCAGGCGGCGCAGTGTTCGCGCCAGGCGTCCAGCAGCGTCCGATCCAGCGCCAGCAGGCGCAGCCGGCCAGGGGCACGACCCAGGCAGACCAGGTGCTGGCCGCTGGCGTCCGCCAGCAGGTGGTCTTCCAGCAGCAGCCCCCATTCGTGGGGACGCAGCCCCTTGGGCGCGGCGACGTCGAACAGGCTGCAGTCTTCGCCGTGCAGCAGCAGGGTCACCGGCTGGGCGCTCGCTGGCAGCGCTGTCGCGGCTTGGAGCTGGTCATCCTGGAGGCGCGCCGCCACCAGTGGATTGTCCGGACCGGGCGGACCGGGGCGACGCGTGCGCAGCAGCAGGCGTTCGCCGCTACGGGGCGGGCTGAGCGCGCGGCGCCAGAGGGGCAGATGGCGACCGAGGGTCAAGGAGGCGTGCATGGCATCAACCTGTCTGAGGCAGAGCGAAGGTGCAGACATAGCCGGCACCCTGGAGGGTGAAGGTCAGCCGTATCCCATTGGCGGGCTCGGTCTGGGGCGGATAGGCGAGCCAGCGCCCGCCGCCATGGAATTCCAGTTGCAGGCGTTCGACGCCGGGCTGGTCGAGGACAGTTTGCCAGGCAGGAGTGTCCACCGCGTCCAGCTCGGCGCTGCGCCAGAGCCGCAGGCGCTCCTGGGCGGCGTCCCATTCCAGGCGTTGACGGCGCAACCGACCGGCGCCCTGCTCCGCGCCGAGCGGCAAGGCATCCAGGGCGACCCAGTCCAGCCGGTTTTCGGCGGGGCGCCAGTCCAGCGGGGCGTTGTGCAACGGCCGGCGGTGTTCTTGCAGCGGGCGCAGGACCAGACCACCCAGGCGCCGGTCCAGCAGGCCGCAGAAGTCCAGCACCCGGGCGTTGGTCGACTCCCGCGCGGCCAGGCGACCGCGGGCATCGAGCCAGAGATTGACCAGGTTGCCGAGCAGCACGGCGAGCAGCGCCGTGAGGGCGATGGCCAGCAGCACCTCGATCAGGGTCATGCCCTGCTGGTGCTTCATGGGCGCGCCCCGGTGTAGACCGGCCAGTCGCCCAGGGCACGGCTGTGGGCGGCATCGGCATAGAGCGACAGGCGCTGCGTGCCCAGGGGGCCGCCCTCGTCGTCCAGACGCCAGTAGCAGCGCTCGCCGCCCTGGCTCAGTTCGCCCTGGTCGGCGGTAGGGCCTTCCACCTGCCAGCGGGCGGTGAGCTCGCGGGCGCAGAGCTGGGCCAGCTCGCGGGACTGGGCGACGCCGGCGATGTCCAGCCGCTGGCCGATCACCTGGCTGACGCCCACCGCCATGAAGGCGACGATGGCCAGGGCCACCAGCACCTCGAGCAAGGTGAAGCCGCTCTGCCTCATGGCCGTTCCACCGCGGCGCGACCGCGCGCATCCACCGTCAGCAGCCACTGCCGCTCTTCCTCGGCGAAGGCCAGGCGCTGTGGGCGGGTATCGCCGTTCGGCCACCAGATCAGCCGCGGCTGCGCGCCCACCGGCTCGGCCAATCGCAAGTCGCTGGGCCAGCGCCCGTCGGGCAGATCGGCACTGGCCAGGGGTTGCCAGCGCGGGCCCTGGGCATCGGCCACCAGCTGCAGATAGCGAAAGCCGGTGGCGTCGGCCTGCCAGCCGAGGATGCGGCCGCTGCGGCGAGCGGTGTCCCGTGCCAGCTGGAAGTCGCTCGCCAGGCTTTCCAGCCGCCATTGCCCGGCCGGACTGCCGCCGCCCAGGCGCGCCACGCCCACCGCCGTGAGCAGGCCGACGATCAAGAGCACGACCATCAGCTCCAGCAGGGTGAAGCCATCCTGTCGCCCTGGCATGGTGACTCAGAGGGTCCAGTTGCCGATGTCGGCATCGCTGCCCTCGCCGCCTTCGCGACCGTCGGCGCCGAGGGTGTAGAGATCCACCCGACCGTGCTCGCCGGGGATACGGTAGCGATAGGCGGCGCCCCAGGGGTCTTCCGGCAGGCGGCGGATATAGCCGTCGGCGCGATAGTTGCGCGGTTCGGGGGCCTGGGTCGGCTTGCTCACCAGGGCGGCCAGGCCCTGCTCGGCGGTGGGATAGCGCAGGTTGTCCAGGCGATACATGTCCAGCGCCTGCTCCAGGCTGGCGAGGTCGGCGCGGGCCTTCTGCTGCATGGCCTTGTCCTGGTTGTCCAGCACGTTGGGCGCGACGATGGCCACCAGCAGGCCGATGATGAAGATCACCACCATGATCTCGATGAGGGTGAAGCCGGCCTGGCGGCCGGGTACGGCGTGGGTGCGCATCGCGAAAGTCTCCTTGGGGCGCATCAGAGGTTGAGCGCCTGGTTGAGCTGCATGATGGGCAGCAGGATGGCGAGGACGATGGCCAGCACCACGCCGCCGAGGACCAGGATCAGCACCGGCTCGAACAGCGCCAGGGCCAGGTCCACCTGCTGGTTGAAATCCCGCTCCTGGGCATCGGCGACCCGCTCCAGCATGGCATCGAGGGTGCCACTGGCCTCGCCGCTGGCGACCATGTTCACCAGCAGCGGCGGAAACACCGCGGTGCGATCCAGCGCCCGGCCCAGGCCGCTGCCGGCGGTGACCTGTTCGATGGCGGCGTCCAGGGCATCGCGCAGCACCTGGTTGCCCAGGGTGGCGCGACTGACCTGCAGGCCTTCGAGCACCGGGATGCCGCTGCCGACCAGGATCGCCAGGCTGCGGGTCAGGCGGGCGCTGTCGAGGGTGCGCAGCAACTCGCCCAGGCGTGGCAGGCGCAGCAGTTGCCGGTGCCAGCGTCGCCGCCATTCGACCTGGCGCAGCAGGCGCCGCAGACCGAAGCCGGCCAGCAGAACCAGACCCAGCAACCAGGGCCCGAAGACCAGCAGGCCATCGCTGACCGCCACCAGGGCGCGGGTGATCCAGGGCAATTGCAGGCCGCTGTGGATGAATTGCTCGGTGAGCTTGGGCACCACGAAGGTCATCAGCCCCGCCACCACGGCGACGGATACCAACGCCAGCGCCAGGGGATAGATGAGCGCGGTACGCGCCTTGTGCCGCTGGCGCTGCACCCGCTCGAGATAGTCGGCCAGGCGTTCCAGTACCGGGCCCAGGCGTCCGGCCCGCTCACCGGCGGCTACCAGGGTCAGGTACAGCGGATCGAAGGTACCGGGATGGCGACCGAGGCTGTCGGCCAGGGTATAGCCCTCGCGCACCTGGCCCAGCAGATCCAGGAGCAGCGCCTTGAGCGCCGGCTGGCGACTCTGGCGCTCCAGCATCTGCAGCGCCTCGGCCAGGGGAATGGCGGCGCCCACCAGGGTCGCCAGTTGGCGGGTGAAATCGGTCCGGCTGTTGGCGTCCAGCCGCCCGGCGCGACTGCGCGTGCCACGCGCCGGACCGGTCGCCTGCACCTCGCGGGGAAAGAGACCGCGCTCGCGCAGCAGTTGGCGGGCATGGCGCTCGCTCTCGGCCTGGATGACATCGCGCCGGCGACGTCCGTCGCCGTCCAGCGCCAGGTAGCGGTAGGCCGGCATCAGCGCAGCGCTCCGCCGAGGACCTTACTGGTGCACCGCACGCAGCACCTCCGCCAGGCTGGTCTCGCCCGCCGCCAGGCGCTCCAGGGCGCTTTCGGCCAGGGTCGCGCGGCGGCCGTCGAGCAGCCGGGCCATCTCGCCTTCGCCAGCGCCGCGATAGATAAGTTCGGCCAGTTCGGCGTCCAGGGCGACGAATTCGTAGAGGCCCAGGCGACCGCGATAGCCACTGCCGTTGCAGCTCGGGCAACCCTGGGGCTCGCGCAGCCGTTCGAGCCCGGCCAGCCCTGGCAGCAGCGCCTGTTCGGCCGTGCGTAGCGGGCGCCAGACAGCGCAATCGCACAACCGCCGCACCAGCCGCTGGGCCAGCACGCCCTTGAGACTCGACGCCAGCAGGAAGGGCTCCACGCCCATGTCGCGCAGCCGGGTGATGGCGCCCAGGGCGCTGTTGGTGTGCAGGGTGGAGAGCACCAGATGGCCGGTGAGACTGGCCTGCACGGCGATGCTGGCGGTCTCCACGTCGCGGATCTCGCCGATCATGATGACGTCCGGGTCCTGACGCAGGATGGCCCTGAGGCCAGTGGCGAAGGTCAGGCCGGCACGGGGATTGACCGGCGTCTGGCCGATGCCGGGCAAGGCGTATTCCACCGGGTCTTCCACGGTCAGGATGCTGCGGCTGCCTTCGTTGAGCAGGCCGAGACTGGCATAGAGGGTGGTGGTCTTGCCCGAGCCGGTGGGCCCGGTGACCAGCAGGATGCCATTGGGCTGGGCCAGGGCACCACGCAGGCCCGTGTCTATGACCGGCGGCAGGCCAAGGCGCGCCAGCTCCAGCAGGCTGGCCTGCTTGTCGAGAATCCGCATCACCACCCGCTCGCCGTGGACGCCAGGCAGCGTCGAGACGCGGATGTCGACGTCGCGACCGCTGGCCCTCAGGGTGATGCGGCCATCCTGGGGCTGGCGCTTCTCGGCGATGTCCAGCCGCGCCATGACCTTGATCCGCGACACCAGCATGGCCGACAGCGCCCGCGGCGGGCGCAGCAATTCGCGCAGCACCCCATCCACCCGTACCCGCACCACCAGCGTCTGCTCGAAGGTCTCCACGTGCAGGTCGGAGGCGTCCAGGCGCAGGGCCTCGGCGAACAGGGCGTTGATCAGGCGGATCACCGGCGCCTCGCCAGCGCTGTCGAGCAGATCCTCGACCCGCGGCAACTCCTCTATCAGCCCGGCCAGGTCGACGGTCTCGCCGAGGCCCTCCACCAGGGCTTCGCTGCTGGCCTGACCGGCCTCGTAGAGCGGACCCAGGCGCTGCTCGAAGATCTCGCGGGGGAGCCAGCCGCAGCCCAGGGGTGGACCGTGGCGGCGCTGCACTTCTTGCAGCAGTGCCAGGTCGGCATCCAGGCGGCACAGCAGCCGATAGCCGTCGGGCTCGGCGACCAGGGCGATGCCGGCCTGGCGCGCCAGGCGATAGGGTAGTGTCGCCGTCATCAGAGGCCGTCCAGGCGCGCCCGCGCCGAGGGATAGAGACTCTGCAGCGTGGGCGCGCCGCGATCGCCTGGCGGAGTGACCGGCAAGGCGGCGGCCGGGGCGGCCGCGCGCATGCCACGGTACTTGTCTTCGCTGATCTGCTGCACCAGGCCCGGATCACGCAGGATGCGCGGGCGGATGAACACCACCAGGTTCTGCTTGGTGCTGGAGCGGGTACGGGACTTGAACAGATTGCCCAGCACCGGCACGTCGCTCAGGAGCGGCACCCGCTGGTCGCTGTCGGTGCCCTCGTTGCTGATCAGGCCGCCGAGGACGATGAGGCCGTTGTCCTCCACCATCACCGTGGTCTTGATCTCGCGCTTGTTGGTGACCACGTCGCTGGCGCGGACATTGTCGGCCAGGGACGAGACCTCCTGGACGATCTCCATGCGCACGGTATCGCCTTCGTTGATCTGCGGCTTGAGGCGCAGCTTGACCCCCACCTCGCGGCGCTCGATGGTCTGGTAGGGATTGGCGTTGTTGCTGGTGACCGAACCGGTGACGAAGGGCACCTCCTGACCGACCATGATGGAGGCCTCGGCGTTGTCCAGGGTCAGCAGGGTCGGCGTCGACAGCAGGTTGAAGCCGCTCTCGCTGCGCATGGCCTGCAGCAGGGTGACGAAATTCAACCCGCTGCCGCCGAGGCGACCGACCCCGGCGGAGATGCCCTGCATGCCCGAGAGCAGACTGCCCAGGGCGGTGGTGTCCTGGTTGGCCGCGGCGGCGGCGAGGCCGTTGATGGGCGTGCCATTGGTGAAGTTGACGCTGCCCGCCGGCAGGTTGCCGTTGCGATCGAGGAACAGCCACTGGACGCCGAGCTGGTTGGCCTTGGTGTCGGTGATCTCGGCGATGATGGCCTCCACCACCACCTGGGCGCGACGGATGTCCAGCTGCTTGATGATGCGCTTGTAGGCGGCCAGCTCCCGTGGCGGACCGATCAGCACGATGGCATTGGTGCCCAGGTCCGCTTCCAGGCGGATGCCGGGCGCCCCTGCCGCCAAGGCCCCGCCGCCCGCCTTGGCAGAGGAGGTCTCCCCTTCCCCGCCACCCTCTACAGGGGTGGTATTACCAACAGGTGCCGCCACCGGGATCTCCACCCGCGCCTCCTGGGTGACCTCGCCACTCAGGCCGCGCAGCACCTTGACCACCTCGCCGGCCTTGGCGTGGTGCAGGTAGACCACCTCGGTGTCGCTGGCCGCATCGCGGGAGACGTCCAGCTCGGCCACCAGCCGGCGCACCTGGCGGCGTACGGCCTCGTCGCCGCGCACCATGAGGGCATTGCTGCGGGCGTCCGCCAGGACCTGGACCCCGCCACCAGCCTGGCCGCGACTGGCCAGCAGCCGCTCCACCAGGGGCGCGGTGTCGCGGGCCTGGGCGTGGCGCAGGGCGATCATCTCCACCGGCTCGTCGCGACCGCGATCCAGCCGCGCCAGCAACTGGCCGATGCGGCTGAGGTTGCTGCGCCAGTCGGTCACCACCAGCAGGTTGCTGGCGGGATAAGGCGTGGCCACCCCGACCCGGGTGTCCATCAGCGGGCGGACGATGCCCAGCAGCTGTTCGAGATTGCCGCCGCGCACGGCGAATACCCGGGTCGCCACGGTATCGCCGGCACCGGGCTTGGCCGGGGCACCGTCGTCCACCTCCACCGCGGCGTAGCCGTTGGCGCGCAGCTGGGCCAGGGCCAGGGCGTAGACGTCATCGGCGGCCAGGGGCTGGGCGCTGCGCACCGTCAGGGTGCCGCGCACCCGCGGATCGATGACGAAGTTGGTGCCGGTAATGCGCCCCACGCTTTCGATGAACAGATCGATCTCGCTGTTCTCGAAGTTGACCTCGAAGCGTTGTTCGGCCTGGGCGCCGAGCAGCCAGAAGGCAAGGAACAGGCCGCAATAGCTGCGTTTCTTCACAGGGACAGTCTCACGGGTAGGGCCAGGGCACGGCCCTGACGTTCCAGTTCCAGGGTCAGGGCGCCAGTGGCGCGCCAGTGCGGTAGCCGTTGCAACAGCGCCCGGGTATCGGCCACGGGGACGGCATCCACCCGGCGCAGCACATCGCCAGGCTCCAGGCCCAGGCCGCTGAAGAAGGCCGGCTCGGCGCCGGGCTGCAGGCGGTAACCGGTCAGCTCGCCGTGCTCGCGCACGGGGGTGGCGCGAATGCGGCGAAGCAAGCTGGCCAGATCGCCCTCGTCCGCCACTGGCATGGGCGGCGCCTTGACTGCGTTCGGCTTGGCCGTACCGCTGGCCGCCAGACCCACCAGTTCCCGCGGCGCCGGCCAGGGCAGCCGTTCTTGGTGATCGCCGCGGCTGAAGACCAGGCCCTGGGCGTCGATGGCGATCAGCACCAGGCCGGGCGCCAGGCTGTCGCCCTGCACCAGCGACACCTGCCGCTCACCGTAGCGCAGCACCACCACGGAGCCATCGATGGGCACCGCCTTGATCGCCCCGACCCACTGGATCGGCAGGTTATTGGGCGCGGCCTGGCTGGCAGCGCGCCAGTGACCGGCCAGCAGATCGGTAGCCGGCAGCGGCGCGGCTTGGCCGTTGGGCGCCGACGGCGCGAGCCAGAGCAGGCGCAAATCGCAGACCACCCGCGCCGCCAACCAGGCGGCGATGCCCAGCCAGAGCAGCGTCAGCAGCCGTAGCGCCAGGGGATGGCTGAGCAGCCGCGCCATCAGGCCAGCCGCTCCAGACGCTGGCGCAGCGCGGCCAGCGGATGCCAACCGGGATGCCCCTCGACGAACTCCAGGCGCGGCACCGGCAGTGGTGCCAGGCCCCAGTCGGCGGGCCGGGCGCGCAGATAGGCTTCCAGACGCTGCCAGAGCGCCTCGCCGCTGCCGAGGTCCCGTCCCAGGGCGAAGGTGCGACAGGCGAAGGAGCCGCCCAGGGGCACCTGCAGTGGCCCGATGCGCTGGCCACGGGGCGCGCCGTAGCGGCAACTCCACTGGGCACCGATCAACCGCGGCAGATCCTGGCTGTTGTCCAGCAGCAGGGGTTCGCCGAAACGGTTGTCGGCAGCCTCTTCCAGGAGATTGCGCAAGGCATCGGCCGAGGTGGGCAACTCCAGTACCGTCGCCTCGTGACCGCCGCAGAGGGCGATCAGGTGCTCGCGGGTGATCCAGTCGCCCCGCCGTAGCGGCAGGTCGTATCTCAACCCGGGCAGCAGCACCGGCTGGGCCTCGCTGCCGCCCAGGGCCGCGGCGATCAGGGCGTCCCAACTGCCGCCGAGCAGGTCGCGGCGCCAGAGATCCACCGGCGCCCGCGCCAGGCGCTGGTCGAGCCAGCCAGCGTGGGGCGCCCGGGCTGCCGCCAGCTGGCGTTGATGGCTTTCCAGCAGGGTGCGGTCGAGGACGCGCTCGGCCTGCACCGGATGGAAGCCGGCGTCCAGGCGCCAGCCATCGCGACCGCCGCGACAGCGAATCTCGAAGAAGCCGACACCTCGGGCGCCCGGCAGGCAGACCGGCAGCGGACGACCACTGCCGCGCATCACCGGAATCAGCTCCGGCCAGAGATCCTGACCCCGGGCACAGAGCAGCAGGTCCGCTTCCTCCAGCCGCTCGGCCAACCAGAGGCCTGGGCCGGTACCGACATCGGCCAGCACCACCAGCAGATCGGCCTTGCCCCGCGCCTCGGCCAGCACCGGACGCAACCGGGCATACCAGTCGGCCAGCGGCGCCTGCTGGTCGCTGGCGTAGGGATCGGTGACGCCGACCAGGGCGATGCGCACGCCGTCGCGCTCGACCAGGGTAAAGGGAACGACGCCCAAGGCGGTGCGCCGTTCCTCGCCGAGGGAGCCGCCCAGCACCGGACGACCATAGCGGCGATAGAGGGCGGCGCTGCGCTCGGGCCAGAGCAGGCGCTCGTCGCTGCTCACCCGGGCGTCGCTGCCCAGCAGCAGGCTGCCATCGACGCCGGCTTCGCCACGGGTCAGCTGGGTCAGACCGCTGCCGTTCCAGCACTGGCCGTTTTCCAGGGTCAGGCTACGGGTCGCACCCTGGCGAGTGCGCAGTTGCGCCAGCTGGCTGGCCAGCGCGGCATAGCCGCCGTAGCGCTGGCCATCGCCACGCCCGGCATCGAGCAGGGGCGCCAGTGCCGGCGCCAGGCGCGCGGCATCGGCACCGGTGCGCCAGGGCGCGGCACCGATGCGCCCGGCCGGGCCGAGGCGCACCCGCGGTACCACCGGCCAGCCGGGTTCACGGGCATCCAGGGTATCGGCCACATAAAGCAGCTGTAGATCGGCATCGCCCGAGCGGGTCGAGAAGCCCCGGGCACAGCCGCCCAGCAAAGGCACCGTGGCGCCAGCGGCGAGCCAACCCAAGACCTGGCGTCGTGCCCAGTTGCCCATCCGATATCTGCCTTGCGCGCTAGAGAGGGCGGCATCCTAGGCGGCGAAAAGCTACAAATTCATGACAAAACAACAAGTTACAAACTGTTACAGCTCGACTGCCGGGAAATGACCGCCTGTAACCTTTCAGTCACCAGACCATCACAGAGGCTTCCTAAAGTCGCCGACTCCCGTGATCAACCAAGGAAGCTTTGCGCATGAGCACTTTCACGAGCGACGACCGTAATCGCAACGAAAGCGGCAACGAACCGCTGGATGCCGTCGTCGACCGTTACCTGTCGCGCCGCAGCGTCATGAAAGGAGGCCTGGGCGCCGCCATCGCGCTGATCGCGGGCGGCGGTCTCACCGCCTGCTTCGACGGCGGTGGCGGCTCGGACGACGATCCGGCCCCCAGCCAACCCGGCACGCCGCAGCTCAAGCTCGGCTTCGACTCCATCCGTGGCGCCCGGATCGACGCCATCGTCCTGGCCGCCGGTTACAGCGCCCGCACCCTGGCGCCCTGGGGCACGCCGCTGAACAACCTCGCCAACGCCTGGCGCAGCGATGGCAGCAACACCTCCACCGACCAGGCCAACGCCGCCGGCATGCACCACGATGGCATGCACTTCTTCCCGCTGAACAATTCGAGCAGCGACGGCCTGCTGGCCATCAACTACGAATACATCGACCAGAAGGTGCTGCACCCCAACGGTCCGACCACCACCAACGGCAAGCGTCCGGCCGAGGAAGTGCGCAAGGAAATCAACGCCCATGGCGCGGCGGTCATCCGCATCAGCAAGGTCAATGGCATCTGGCAGGTCGTCACCAACGATGCCCTGAACCGTCGCTTCACCAGCGCCACGCCCATGGAGATCGCCGGTCCGTTGCGCGGCAACGCCAACCTGATCACCCCCTACTCCCCCGACGGCACCCGTACCCGCGGTACCAACAACAACTGCGGCAACGGCTTCACCCCCTGGGGCACCTACCTCACCTGCGAGGAGAACTGGCCGGGGATCTTCGTCAACAAGGGCACCCTGCCGGTGGATCAGAAGCGCATCGGCATCGGTAGCAAGAGCAACTACGGCTGGGAGACGCCGGCGGGTGACGCCAGCGAGGTGGACAACGAGTTCCGCCGCTTCGACCTGACCCCCACCGGCGCCAACGCCACCCAGGACTTCCGCAACGAAGCCAGCGGCTACGGCTACATCGTCGAGATCGATCCCTACGACAGCGCAGCGCCGGCCACCAAGCGCACCGCCATGGGCCGCTTCCGCCACGAGGGCTCGGCCTACGGCATCCCGGTCGCCGGCCAGCCGCTGGCGTTCTACATGGGCGACGACTCGCGCAACGAATACATCTACAAGTTCGTCTCCGCCGCAGCCTGGGATCCAGCCGACGCCAACGCGACCAACCGCCTGGCCATCGGCGCCAAGTACCTGGACAACGGCACCCTCTACGTCGCCCGCTTCGACGATGGCGGCAACGGCAAGTGGCTGCCGCTGACGGTCAATGCGCCGACCAAGGACGGCCGTACCCTGGGCGCGCTCTACGGCGACCTGGCCGGCATCATCCTCAACACCCGCGGTGCCGCCGACGCCGTGGGCGCCACCCCCATGGACCGTCCGGAGTGGACCACGGTCAACCCCTTCACCGGCGAGGTCTACGTCACTCTCACCAACAATTCCGCGCGCACCGCGGCCAACGCCGCCAACCCGCGGGTGCCCAACGTCAACGGCCACATCGTGCGCTGGAAGGACAACAACAACCAGACCGACTTCACCTGGGACATCTTCGTCTTCGGCGCGGACGCCGGCGCCGCGCCCGACATCAACCGCTCCGGCCTGACCGAACTCAACCAGTTCGCCAGTCCCGACGGCCTGGCCTTCGACAGCCGCGGCATCCTCTGGATCGAGACCGACAACAGCGACAACGCCGTGGCCGACTACACCAACGACCAGCTGCTGGCGGTCATCCCGGCCCAGGTGGTGGATGGTAGTGGCAAGCAGGTCGCCATCTCGGCCACCAACCAGACCGCGCTACGCCGCTTCCTGGTCGGCCCCAATGGCTGCGAGATCACCGGGATCACCTGGACGCCGGACCTGACGACCATGTTCATCAACGTCCAGCACCCGGACAACTGGCCATACAGCGAAGTCGCCACCGAGGCCACCCCGGCCGGCACCAAGGTCCGGCCGCGCGCCTCCACCGTGGTGATCCAGAAGCTCGACGGCGGCCAGATCGGCGTCTGATCGAGTCGGCGACAACCAGGCTCCCCCGGTCGGCGACGACCGCGGGAGCTTTTTGCTTTCCCGCAAGATAGCTCCACGACCACCGACCCCACGCGGAAAAGGCCGCGCCGTTTTCCGCCCTACGCCGGACTCTCGTCCGTAGCGTGGAAAACCGCGCCAGCGTTTTCCACTGATGCCCAGCCATCGCGGCCATGGCGGTCCGGCGATGCGACTCTCCTACTGGACTCTGGCGTTTTGCGGATCGCGGCCATGGGCCCGCTCCTACGGGCTCTGCCGTAACCGTAGGAGCGGCCCATGGCCGCGATAAACCTCACCTTACTGCAACACCTCCGCCCCACCGGGTCCCGGCGTCCACAGCGTGGTGTCCCGCGTCGCCAACAGTCGTACCCGCTGCGCCGGCACCGACGCGTGCCAGCGACTCACGCCCTGGGCCGACAACTGCCGCACCTGGCGCAAGACCTGGCCATCGCGCCGTACCTCCACCCCGAGCAGGAAGTCACCGCTATTGAGGATCAGCCGCTGGGTCAGCAGGGTGAAGGTCTCCTCCCCTACCCCGGGCAGCGCCTCGCGCAGGGCCTCGACGGTGACATAGCCCTGGGCGGGTCGCGCCGTGATCAGGAGTTGCAGGGTCTCCCGCGGCACCTTGCCGAGGAACAGCGCCTCCAACAGCGGCAGCTGCTCCACGCCCAGGGCATTGGCATTGAGTCGCCAACCACCGGTTTCCGGCAGCGCACAGAGTTCACGTAACTGCAGGTGGCGACCGGGACGCGCCGGCACGAGGCGATCCAGTTCGCCCACCTCGGCCAAAGGCAGATTGGGTACCAGTACCGGCGGGGCCAGGCGCAGGGCCTCCGGCGTTTCCAGGCCAAACTCGTGACTCTCGCCATCGGCATCGACCCAATCGGCGAGCCGTTCGGCGAACCCCTCCGCCGTCAGCCCAGGTTCCGCCAGACCACCAGGACGCTGCGCCAGCAAGAGCTTCAACTGGCGCAGCGCGAGGACCCGTTCCGGGCCGGCCAGGGCATTGACGTTGAAACAGCCATGCAAATCGCGCAGCTGGGCACGGACCTCGGCCCCTTCCACCTGGTAGGCCAGCACCTCGCCCCTCAGGCTCCGCCAGAACTCCGGCCGCTGCCGCGCCCCGGCCTGCACCAGCCCCAGCGTGACCACCTGCTCGGCTCCCGCCGCCAGCGCCCGCGCCAGGGTCTCGTGCTCCAGCAACCGCGCCCGCTGCAACTCGGCGCGGCCCTCGGCCAGCAGCACCGGCAACAGTGCCGCCACCAGCGCCAGCGCCCAGAGCGCCATCAGCAGCGCCACGCCCCCTTGTCGCCGCACCCGCATTCCCCCAGGCAAAAGCGGCATTGGAACCGACGCAGGTTGCAGAATCGTGGCAGGAGTACGCCATGGCGGCGCTCAGGCCAAGCTGATCCATTGGCGACACCCGATCCCCCATGAAAAAAACCCGCCACCAGGGCGGGTTTTTCAACACGACGGCAGCATCACAGCTTGGCGATGGACACCTCGGTGGACTTGACGAAGGCGATCACCTCGCTGCCCACCTTGAGTTCCAGCTCCTTGACCGAGCGGGTGGTGATGACGGAGGTGACGATGCCGGCGGCGGTCTGGACGTCGATCTCGGAGAGCACCGAGCCTTCGATGATTTCCTTGATGGTGCCCTTGAACTGGTTGCGAACGTTGATGGCCTTGATGGTCATGGCAGAACTCCTCGGATGAACGATCAGTAGGCCCAGCGCAGTTGCGTGGGCAGGGGTTGCACGATTTCGGGTAGAGCGGGGTTGAGCGGCTGCTGGAGCACCCGCGCCAGCACCTCGGCTTCCAGGCGAGCCAGCTGGGCGTCGCCGGCGGCCCGGGGGCGCGCCAGATTGACGTCGAGATCCAGGCCGACGTGGCCGTCTTCGATGAGCACCACGCGGTCGGCCAGGGCCACCGCCTCGCCCACGTCGTGGGTGACCAGCAGCACGGTGAAACCATGGCGCTGCCAGAGGCCTTCGATGAGTTGCTGCATCTCGATGCGGGTCAGGGCGTCCAGGGCACCCAGGGGCTCGTCGAGCAGGAGAAGGCGCGGCTGGTGGATCAGGGCGCGGGCCAGGGCCACGCGCTGCTTCTGGCCGCCGGACAGCGCCGAAGGCCATTCCTCGGCGCGATCGGCCAGACCGACCGCCTCCAGGGCTTCCAGCGCCCGCGGTTTCCAGTCGCCCTTGAGGCCCAGGCCGACATTGTCGATGATGCGTTTCCACGGCAGCAGGCGCGCATCCTGGAACATCAGCCGGGTATCGTCGCGATGCTCCGCCAGGGGCTCGTCCTGCCCCAGCAGGGTGCCGCCACTGGCGCGGTCGAGACCGGCCACCAGGCGCAGCAGGGTGCTCTTGCCGCAGCCACTGCGACCCACCACGGCGACGAACTGACCGGCCGGGATCTCCAGATCGATCCCATGGAGCACGGTGCGCTCGCCGAATTTCTTCACCACCTGTCGCAGCTTCAGAGCGATGCCTCGCGCCAGCGGCGGAACGGCTTGCAGACTGGTCATGCGTGGACTCCCTTCTGATAGGCCGGATGCCAGCGCAGCCAGGCGCGCTCCAGGCCGCGGGCGGCGAGATCCGCCAGCTTGCCCAGGACGGCATAGAGCAGGATGGCCAGCACCACGACGTCGGTTTGCAGGAATTCCCGGGCGTTCATCGCCAGGTAGCCGATACCGGAGCTGGCGGAAATGGTCTCGGCGACGATCAGAGTCAGCCACATCAGGCCCAGGGCGAAGCGCACCCCCACCAGGATGGACGGCAGCGCGCCCGGCAGCACCACGTGCCAGAACAGTCGCGCGCCGGAGAGGCCGTAGCTGCGGGCCATCTCCACCAACGCCGGATCGACGTTGCGGATGCCGTGGTAGGTGTTCAGGTAGATGGGGAAGAACACTCCCAGGGCCACCAGGAACAACTTGGCCGACTCGTCGATGCCGAACCAGAGGATCACCAGCGGGATCAGCGCCAGGTGCGGCACGTTGCGCACCATCTGCAGGGTGCTGTCCAGCAGGCGCTCACCCCACTTCGACAACCCGGTGATGAAGCCCAGCGCCAGGCCGATGCTGCCGCCGATGGCGAAGCCGATGCCGGCGCGCCAGCCACTGATGGCCAGGTGTTGCCAGAGCTCACCGCTCTTGACCAGGCTCCAGCCCGCTTCCAGCACCGCCGCTGGCGACGGCAGGATGCGGCTGGATAGCAAGCCGCTGCTCACCGATAGCTGCCAGGCGGCGATCAGGGCCACCGGCACCAGCCAGGGTGCCAGCCGCTGCAATTGACGTTCGGTCGTACTGCTCATGCCGTCCCCCTTCAGCTCTGCGCCGCTTTCTGCGGCAGGATGTCGTTGGCCACCATCTCGCCGAAGGGACTGACGTAGTTGGCGCCCTCGACCTGGGTCGGCCGCTTGACCGGCAGGTGCGGGAACAGCAACTCGGCCACCCGGTAGGACTCTTCCAGGTGCGGATAGCCGGAGAAGATGAAGGTGTCGATGCCCAGGGCGGCGTATTCCTTGACCCGCGCGGCCACGGTGGGACCGTCACCCACCAGGGCGGTCCCGGCACCACCACGCACCAGGCCGACGCCGGCCCATAGGTTGGGAGCGATCTCCAGGTTGTCGCGACGGCCCCCGTGCAGGGCGGCCATGCGCTGCTGGCCGACCGAATCGAAGCGGGCGAAGGCGGCCTGGGCTTTCTCGATGGTGGCGTCGTCCAGGTTGGCGATCAGGCGGTCGGCGGCCTTCCAGGCTTCCTCGTTGGTCTCGCGGACGATCACGTGCAGGCGGATGCCGAAGCGCACCGTGCGGCCCTGGGCGGCGGCCTTGGCCTTGACCGCCTCGATCTTCTCGCGCACCGCGTCCAGGGTTTCGCCCCAGGTCAGGTAGAGCTCCACCTGCTCGGCCGCCAGGTCCTGGGCGGCATCGGAGGAGCCGCCGAAGTACAGCGGTGGGCGCGGTTGCTGCAGCGGTGGATAGAGCAGCTTGGCGCCCTTCACCTGGATGTGCTTGCCGTCGTAGTCCACCGTCTCGCCTTCCAGGACACGGCGCCAGATGCGGGTGAATTCCACCGAGGCTTCGTACCTTTCGCTGTGGGACAGGTGCAGGCCGTCGCCGGCCAGTTCGTCCGGATCGCCACCGGTGACCAGATTGAACAGCGCCCGGCCGCCGGACAGACGATCCAGGGTGGCCGCCTGCCGCGCCGCCACGGTGGGCGAGATGATCCCGGGACGCAGGGCCACCAGGAACTTGAGTTTCTGGGTGACCGGGATCAGCGAGGCGGCTACCAGCCAGGAATCCTCGCAGCTACGACCGGTGGGGATCAGCACCCCGCCGAAGCCCAGGCGATCGGCGGCCTGGGCGACCTGAGTCAGGTAGCCGTGGTCGACCGCGCGGGCGCCCTCGGCGGTGCCCAGGTAATGGCCATCGCCGTGGGTCGGCAGGAACCAGAAGATGTCGAGACTCATGAGGCGTTCTCCAGATAAGCGAAATCAGGGTTTGGCGGCGGCGGTCTGCAGACTGGCGGGCGGGGTCCACACCACATCGCGGATGACCAGCGGCCTGGGAATCAACTTGAGGGCGGTGAAGGCATCGGCGATCTTCTGCTGCTGCGCGGCCACCTCGGGGCTGATCAACTGGGCACCATAGCCCTGGCGCTTCACCACCCGCTCGGCGGTTTCCAGCGGCAGGTTCAGCAGCGGCGCCACCTGGGCAGCGACCTGGTCCGGGTGCGCCTTGGCCCATTCACCCACCGACCGCACCTCGTCGACGATGGCGCCGACCTGTTCGGGATGGGCCTTGGCGAAGCTGCGGGTGGCCAGATAGAACTGGTGGTTGTCGGCGAGGCCGGTGGCATCGGTCAGGGTCCGCGCCTGCAGCTGGGTCTCGGCGGCGGCCTGGTAGGGATCCCAGATCACCCAGGCATCCACCGCGCCGCGTTCGAAGGCGGCGCGGGCATCGGCGGGCGGCAGGTACACCGGCTGGATGTCCTTGTAGTCGATGCCGGCCTTGGCCAGTGCCTGCACCAGCAGGTAGTGGACGTTGGAACCCTTGTTCAGGGCGATCTTCTTGCCCTTGAGCTCGGCCAGGGAATGGATCGGCGAATCCTTGGGCACCAGGATGGCCTCGCTGGTGGGCGCCGGCGGTTCGTTGGCCACATAGACCAGATCGGCACCGGCCGCCTGGGCGAATACCGGCGGCGTCTCGCCGGTCACGCCGAAGTCGATGCTGCCGACGTTGAGGCCTTCCAGCAGCTGCGGGCCGCCGGGGAATTCGGTCCACTGCACCTTGACGCCGTCCTTCGCGAGGCGCTGCTCCAGGGTGCCGCGAGCCTTCAGGGTGATGAGGGTGCCGTACTTCTGGTAGCCGATGCGCACCACCTCTTCCGCCTGGGCCACGCCGGCGGCCAGGGTCAGCAGGGTGACTGCGAGAACTGAACGCTTGAACGAAAACTGCATGGATAACGCTCCGATCAGATGCCCCAGCGCGCCTGGCCGATCCGGTTGGCCAGGAGCTCGGGGGTCAGGGGCTGGGGACGCCGCACCAGGGCCGCGTGGAATTGTTCTAGGGATTCGTGGAGGCGCTGCTCCAGTGCCGGAACCAGAGCCACGCCGGTCTCGGTGTAGCTGACCTGGCTGTCGTCGGCGAAGACGCCGTTGAGGATTTCCTGCGCCTTGAGCGCCGAGAGCACCGGTTTCAGCGCATAGTCGATGGCCAGCAGATGGCCGCTGGAGCCGGCGGTGGCCAGTGGCAGCACCACCTTGTGGGTCAGGGCGCGCTCGGGCAGCAGATCCAGCAGGGCCTTGAGGGCGCCGGCCAGGGAAGCCTTGTACACCGGCGTGGCGATCACCAGGCCGTCGGCGGCCTGCAACTGGGCGATCAGTTCCACCACCGGCGGGCTGTCGAAGCGAGCGCCGATGAGGTCGGCGGCGGGAAAGTCCTGGATGCGCCAGCGCGACAGCTCCACACCCCGCGCCTGCAGCCAGTTCGCTGCCAGATCCAGCACCCCGCTGGAGCGCGACCGCGCTGCCGGACTACCCGCCAAAGTCACCACCTGCATCGCCGCCTCCGGAAGAAAAAAGAGCGGTGTCGCGCCGCTCGAAAAGGAATGAGCGGACCTTAGCAGCGGGCGTTTATTCCCTAAAAATACCCTTTAGGCACTTGTTTATAACCAGAAAAACAAAACCCCGACCTGGGCCGGGGTTTCTCGTCACGGAAGATTTCAGCGATTGGGCTGCGGTGTCAGGCGCAGATAGGGTTTGACGGCGGTGTAGCCCTTGGGAAAGCGCCGCTTGATCTCTTCCTCGTCCTTGAGCGAGGGCACGATGACCACGTCGTCGCCATCCTTCCAGTTACCTGGCGTGGCGACCTTGTGGTTGTCGGTGAGCTGCAGGGAATCGATCACCCGCAGGATCTCGTCGAAATTGCGCCCGGTGCTGGCCGGATAGGTGATGGACAGCCGCACCTTCTTCTGCGGATCGATAACGAACAGCGAACGCACCGTCAGGGTGTCGTTGGCATTGGGATGGATCATGTCGTAGAGGCCGGCCACGGTGCGGTCGGCGTCGGCCAGGATGGGGAAGCCCACGGACGTGGCCTGGGTTTCCTCGATGTCCTTGATCCAGCCCTGGTGGGATTCCAGGCCGTCCACCGACAGGGCGATGACCTTGACGTCGCGCTTGGCGAATTCGTCCTTGAGCTTGGCCGTGAGGCCCAGCTCGGTGGTGCACACCGGGGTGAAGTCGGCCGGATGGGAGAAGAGCACGCCCCAGCTGTCGCCCAGCCACTCGTGGAAGCGGATGCGGCCCAGGCTGGAATCCTGTTCGAAATCGGGGGCGATGTCGCCCAGACGGATGGTCATTGGCAGTTCTCCTGATGCAGGTAGGGATGAAGGCACTATGCCGCTCTGCGTCGGCGGCGGGAAAGATCGGATCACGCTGTGGTTATAACGCGAAAGCAGTCCTCGCCAGGACCATCCCGCCGCCTTGGCCCGCTGAGAATAGCCAAGTCCGTCACATCTTCAACGGGCGCTCCCCACACAAGCGCAGCGGCGGCTAGGGTGCTAATCATGAAGACAACAACCGACGGGAAATCGGCCTGTCGGTGGCAACCCCAGGCGCCCACGATGGTCTGTTGGCAAGACGAGGAGGAAATTTTCATGTTCGGCAAACGCAATGACGATCCCGGCGCCAGCACCCATTTCCGTAGCGAACGCGTCAGCGTGGTCAACGGCCAGTTCTTCTTCACCACCCGCGAGGGTACTCTGGAAGGGCCCTTCTTCAGCCGTGAAGAGGCGCTGAACCAGATCGACCGCTATCTGGAGCGCCTGCAAACCGCCCAGGGTCTGTTGCGCCAATCCGTCAGCAACGTCTGACCGCCCGCGCCCTATCCTTTAGACTGCGCGCCCTGACCTCCAGGCCGCGCCGTCCATGACCGACTTCCAGCACGCCCAGCTCGACTGGGACGCTTCCGGGCAACCCCTCTCCCGCGCCTATGGCGATGTCTACTTTTCCCGCGCCAGCGGCCTGGAAGAGACGCGCCATGTCTTCCTGCAGCAGAATCGGCTACCCGAGCGCTTCGCCGCCCTGGCAGCGGGTGACGTCTTCACCGTCGGCGAAACGGGCTTCGGGACCGGCCTCAACTTCCTCTGCGCCTGGCAACTGTTCGAGGCCACGGCGCCCCGGGATGCCCGCCTGCACTTCGTCAGCGTCGAGCGCTTTCCCCTCACCGCGGCCGATCTCGCCCAGGCGCTCACCCTCTGGCCGCAGCTAGCCCCCTACAGTGCGGCGCTGCAGCGGCAATACCGGGCCATCCATCCCGGCTTCCAACGCCTGATCCTGGCGGAGGGACGCGTCACCCTTACCCTGTTGGTCGGCGATGTGCTGGAGCGTCTGCCGGAGCTGGATGCCCAGGTCGATGCCTGGTTCCTCGACGGCTTCGCGCCGGCCAAGAATCCCGAGATGTGGACGCCGGCGCTGTTCGCCGAGCTCGCCCGGCTGTCCCGCCCCGGAGCCACCCTGGCCACCTTCACCTGCGCGGGTTTCGTCCGCCGCGGCCTCAACGAGGCCGGCTTCGCCATGCGCAAGGTGCCCGGTTTCGGCCACAAGCGGGAGATGCTGGCCGGCGGCCTGGAGCGCCCCGTCACCACCCACGCAGCGCCCTGGTACGCCCGTCCGCCCCGCCCGCAAGGCCCACGCACGGCCGTGGTGATAGGCGCGGGGCTGGCCGGTTGCGCCACCGCCGCCAGTCTCGCCCGTCGCGGCTGGCAGGTGCAGGTCGTCGAGCGCCACGCCGCTCCTGCCCAGGAGGCGTCCGGCAATCCCCAGGGGGTGCTCTATCTCAAGCTGTCGGCGCACGAGACGCCGCTGAGCCGACTGATCCTCGACGGCTTCGGCCTCACCCTGCGTGAGTTGCAGGCGCTGCCCACCGGCATGGCCTGGTCACCCTGCGGCGTGCTGCAATTGGCCCTGAGCGACAAGGATGCTACCCGCCAGGCGCAATTGGCGGCGCATTTTCCAGCCGACCTGCTGCACCCCCTGGATCGCGACGCCGCCAGCAGCCACGCCGGCATCGGCCTGACGGCAGGTGGGCTGCTCTTCCCCGAAGGCGGCTGGGTCCATCCGCCGGCGCTGTGCGCACACTGGTTGGCCCAGCCGAACATCGAGCTGGTCACCGACACCGCCGTCGTCGGCTTGCAGCAGACGGCAGCGGGCTGGCGGGTCATGACGACCGACGCTACCTTCACCGCTGACGTGGTGGTGGTGGCCAGCGCTGCCCAGGCACGATCGTTGCTGCCAGAGCTTCCGCTCAAGGCGATCCGCGGGCAGCTGTCGACCCTGCCCGCAACGCCCCGGAGCCAGGAACTGGCTACCGTGGTCTGCGGCGAGGGCTACCTTGCACCGGCCCGCCACGGCGAACATTGCCTGGGCGCCAGCTTCGTCTTCGATCGAGACGATACCGAACCTAGTCAGGCCGAACATGCCAGCAATCTGCAACTGCTCGCCGAGCTATCGCCGGAACTGGCGGCCGAACGGCGAGCGGAAACCCTGGAAGGTCGGGTAGCGTTTCGCTGTACGTCCCCGGACTATCTACCCCTGGTCGGCCCCGTGGTGGACGAGGCCCTCTTCGCCGACCGCTATCAGGTGCTGGAACGGGATGCCCGCCAGGTGCCGGATCGACCGGCGCCCTGGCGACCAGGCCTCTATGTGAACCTGGCCCATGGCTCGCGCGGCCTGGTCACCACACCGCTGGCCGCCGAACTGCTGGCAGCCTGGCTCGAGGACGAACCCCTGCCGGTTCCTCGACGGGTAGCGGAAGCCTGCCACCCCAATCGCTTTTCCCTGCGCCGGCTGATTCGGGGTAAAGGTTAGACCATTGCCAGCGGGGACTTGGCTTGTGGCGGGGGGAAGGCCCCGTCGAGCAGGGCGAAGTCGTCCTCGCCCAGGCGCAGATCCAGGGCGCGGGCATTTTCTTCCAGGTGACCGGCGTCACCCGCCTTGGGAATGGCGATCACCCCAGGCTGCCGCAACACCCAGGCCAGGGCAATCTGCGCCGGCGTGGCCTGGTGCCGTTCGGCCAGGGTCGCCAGGGTCGGATGCCGCAGCAGATCACCGCCCTGCCCCAGCGGACAATAGGCCATCAGCGGCATCTGCTGGCGCTGGCACCAGGGCAGCAGGTCGTGCTCGATGCCGCGTTGCTCCAGGTTGTAGAGCACCTGGTTGGCGCTGCAGCGATCGTCCGCCAGTTCGAGCATGTCGGCGGTGTCCAGGTTGGAGACGCCCCAGTGGCGAATCTTGCCTTCGTCGCGCAGCTTCTCCAGCGCCATGACCGTCTCGATCAACGGCACCTGGCCACGCCAGTGCAGCAGATAGAGGTCTATGACGTCCGTCCCCAGGCGCTTGAGGCTGCGCTCACAGGCCAGGGGTACACCGACCTCGGTGGCGTTCTGCGGATAGAACTTGCTCACCAGGAAGGCCTCGTCGCGGCGTCCGGCGATGGCCTCGCCGACCAGTTCCTCGGCGCGCCCGTCGGCATACATCTCCGCCGTGTCGATCAGGGTGAGGCCCAGGTCGAGCCCCTGGCGCAGGGCACTGACCTCCTGGCGATGCAGATCGGCGTTCTCGCCCATGCGCCAGGTACCCTGGCCCAGCGCCGGAACGGTTGTGCCATCGGGCAGGCGAACGGTTTGAGCGGTATTCATGGGCGCATCCTTCTCATGGGTGTACCGGTTTAGAAACGCCCAAGGGGTCGCGGTTCTCCCAGTCGTCCGCCAAACGGCAGCAAAGGCCATACGGCAGGGGCTGCGACCAGGCGTCGCACTGGTAAAGTAAGGCTTATAAGGAATCAACAATAAGATCCTGGAGCCTCCATGAAGTCGCCAATCCCGGGCCTCTGCGCCTTGCTGCTCGCCGCCCTACCGCTGACGGCCGTCCAGGCCGATGTCATAACCCTGAGATTTTCCCATGTGGTATCCCCCGATACACCCAAGGGCCGGGGCGCCTTGCTGCTGCAGCAACTGGTGGAGCAGCGCCTCGCCGGGCAGGTACGGGTGGAGGTGCTGCCCAACGGCACGGCCTTCGATGATGCCAGCGAACTGCAGGCCCTACAGGACGGCAAGGTGGACATCCTCGCCCCGGCGATCAGCAAGCTCACCCCCCTGAGCCCCAAGCTGAAGCTGTTCGACCTGCCGTTCCTCTTCGAGAGTCGTGCGGCCTTGGATCACTTCCAGGCACGTTCCAGCGGCAGGCAGTTGCTGCAGAGCCTGGAACCGAACGGCCTCATCGGCCTGGCCTACTGGCCCAACGGCCTCAAGCAGCTCTCGGCCCGCAAGCCGATCCGCGAGCCCGGTGACGCCAAGGGGCTGATCTTCCGCATCCAGAATTCGGACGTGCTGCAGAGTCAGTTCGAAACCCTGGGGGCGACGGCGGTCAAGCTGCCCTTCAACCAGACGCTGCAGGCGCTCACCAGCGGCACCGTCAACGCCACCGAGAACACCTGGTCCAACTACTGGAGCCAGCGACTCGATCAGCAACAACGCTATTTCACCGAGACCAACCACGGTGCGCTGGACTACATGCTGATCGCCAAGGCCGAACGCTGGCGAGCCCTGCCCTTCTCGGTGCGCAGCACCCTGGAGGAGATCATCGACCAGGTGACCTTCGAGGTGAAGAAGCAGTCCGAAGCCGAAAACCAGCGGGACCGCGGCCGGATCGCCGCCACTGGCGGCAGCGAGATCCTGACTCTCACACCCGACCAGCGGAACCACTGGCGCGATGCCATGCGGCCGGTGTGGAAACAGTACGAAGCCGAGATCGGCAGCGCCCTGCTCAAGGCCGCCGAGAACTCCAACTAGGGCGAACGCTGCGGCGGCGCCGCCCAGCGTCGCAGCGGCACGCTGCCCGGCTCCCGGCACTGGAGATCGCGGAAGGGCCCGGCGACCTGGGTCCAGCCTGGCCCTGGCGGGGTCTGGGTGCAGAACTCCTGGCCGTCCGCGGCGCTGCGCCAGCGCCAGTAGGCCGCCGGCTCCGCCAGGGCCGGGCCGGCCAACCACAGCTCCGGCAACAGGCTCAGCATGATGATGGCCACCGCCCGCGATCCTGGTCGCCTGGCCGCGTTGCCCTCGACGCCCCTCCTGTTACCCCGCTCCATCGAATTCCCCTCGATACGCCTGGCGTCATCATCCCGGGAAGCAGCCAACGACGGAAGCTCGATGCGCCATCGGCCTCCAAGCCAGCCCGATCAGGCGGGAAACAGCAGCGCGCCCGCTTCCCGCATGAAGATCTCGCAGGTCTTGGGTCCCACCCCTTTGAGCGTCTGCAGCCGGCGCTCGAAATCCGCCCGGTCTAGGCTCGCCGCGCGCAGGTCGGCGAACCGCCCGTGATAGTCGTCCTGCAACTGGCGACAGGCCTCCAGCAGGCGTGTCGCCGTGCTCTCGTCATAGCGCCGGTAATGTCCCTCGCCCAACTGGTCGACCAGTTGCTGCCAGGAGAGATTGAGGATCTTGCGCGGCGTGTCGCGCCCATGCCGGCGATAGATCACCGTCCAGGCCTGGGCGGCGATGGTCTGGGAGATGCGCTTGCCGAACAGGTAGCTGGCCAGGAACCAGCCGAACAGCGCTCGCTCGTCCTCCAGGGTGAGGGTCAGGCCAAGATCGGCAGCGGAGGTGGTCTTGCTCATGGGGTGTCCCTGCTGTAGGCATCTTGCCTAGGGATGCTCCGTGGCGTCCTGGGTTCGGCCCAGGCGACCGCCGGTGCCTCACTGGCGGATCACCTCGCCGCGCTGCGACGCCAGGCGGGCCAGCAGGGCGTTCTGGGTACGCTGCGGCACGCCCTCCTGCTGCATGGCCAGCTGCAGATCCTCCACCAGTGCATTGAAGTCGGCCGGCTGCAGATTCAGCCCGCGGTGACTTTCCGCCATGCTCGCTCCCTGGTACGCGCAAGGGCCGCCGGCATCCATGCAGAGCTTCTGGATCAGCAGCCCGCGCAGACGACCGATGTCGACATTGGCGAAGTAGTGCCGGATCCGCGTATCGCGCGCGATGTTGAGCAGCATGCCCTCGACGATCCGGGTGATTCCCGGCTGGCCGCCCAGCTCTTGGTAAAGGCGATCGCCGGCGGGTGGCTGGGATGAGCAGCCGAGCAGGCCCGCCAGGAGGGCGACCAGCAACAGCGGCTTGAGCGTCATCAGTAGCTCCCCTGCAGCGACAGGTAGAGCCCTTCCTGATCGTCCAGGGTGGCGACCTCGCCCAGCCAGGCATAGGCCAATACCAGCGAGAGATGCTTGTTGGGGAAGTAGCCGACGAAGGCATCCACCCAGTCACTCTCGTGGGTGAAGCTCAGGTTCTGCGGCTTCTGCCGATACTCCGTCCCCACGGCCCAGCGTGGATTGAAGAACACCGCCGCCGAACCTTCCTTGAGCCATTGACGACTATCGTTGCGATCCCCTCCGAAACCCAGCAGCCCCATCTCGTTGGCCCGGCTGTACCTGACGCCGGCGTTGAGCAGCAGGTTGTAGCCGAAGGCACCGCCAAGGATCAGGCGACTGGCGCCGAGGTAGCCCTCGACATCGCTGTCACGCCGGGCCCCTACCGCCTCCGGGATGGCGAAATCACGCTGGTGCTTGTACTGCACGCCCAGCACCACCTGCGGCAGGCGGTCGTAGATCAGGTCGCCCGCCAGGCGTACCTTGGCACCGATGACGTCCTGGCTGAGGCTTTCTTCCGCCAGGTTCATCAGCCGCCGCAGGGTAGGCATGTCCAGGCGCTGCCGCGCGTAGGACACCTCCACCCGATTGTCATAGGCCACCGCGGCGCCGGCAGCATCGAGTCGATAATCACCGGTCCAGACCCGGGTGGCGAAGGCCGTGGCGCCGGGCTGCCCACTCTCGCCATAGCCGCCGATCACCGCCCAGGGGGTGATGCCGCCGCCGGCCGCACCTTCCAGGCTGCTCGCCCCGCCGGTGGCGAGCAACTTGCCGCCATCGGCCTGCACGCCGGAGGCAAGCAGACCTAGCACGAGCGCCCACCCCCTGTTCATGCCAGCGCCTCCGTCACGGGCAGATCCTGCCGTTCCATCCAGGCCTCGAACTCGGCAGCCGGCACCGGGCGACTGATGTAGTAACCCTGGATCACATCGCAGCCCCAGCCCCTCAGCAAGGCCAGCGCCCGGGCCTCCTCGACCCCTTCGGCGACCACTTCCAGCCCCAGGTTGTGCCCCATCTCGATGGTCGAACGCACGATGACGGCATCATCGCTGCCGGCCTCCAGCTCCCTGATGAAGGACTGGTCGATCTTCAACTCATCCACCGGCAGGCGCTTGAGATGCGCCAGCGACGCATGGCCGGTGCCGTAGTCGTCCACCGACAGGCGAATGCCGAGGCTCGACAGTTGCTTGAGCAAGGCGATGGCCGCCTCGGGATCGGCCATGATGGCGCTCTCGGTGATCTCGAAGGTCAGCTGGCGGGCCGACACCTCGGCCTCGTCGAGCCAGCCGATCACTCGCTCCGGCAGCTGCCGATCGGAGAGATCCACCGCGGAGACGTTCAGCGACACCTTGACCTCGCGGCCCTGGGCCTGCCACAGCGCCAACTGGCGGATCGCCGTCCGGATCACCCAACGGGTCAGGCCGGCCATGCTGCCACTGCACTCGGCCAGGGGAATGAATTCAGCGGGCGAGACCATGCCCAGCGCGGCGTGCCGCCAGCGCAGCAGCACCTCCGCCTGGTGGCCACCCTGATGGTGCAGCGCCACCTTGGGCTGGAACACCAGCAGCAACTCGCCACGCTCGGCCGCCAGGGGCAGATCCTGGACCAGCTGCAGGCGTCGCTGCTGGGCCGCATCGCGCTCCTGGTCGTAGACCCGCAGCCGATCCGGCATGCCGCCGGCATCGAGCATCGCGCCCCGGGCTCTTTCGATCAGCAGGTGCGGATCATCCCCGTGCTGCGGATAGCCCGCTACGCCCACTCGGCAATTCAGGCGAAACAGCTGGCCCTCGTGCTCGATGGGCTCGGCCAGCAGCGCTCGCCATTGAGCGATGAGGCCGACCGCACCCGCCACGTCCAGACGGCAGAGCTGCACCAGGAATTCGTCGCCCACCGGGCGAGAGACGCAGCCACGTCCGGCCAAGAGTGCCTGGGCGCGCTCGGCTACCACCTTGAGGATATGGTCGCCACCCGCCACCCCGGCGGTCTCGTTGATGGCCTGGAAGCCTTCCAGGCCCAGATAGAGCAGCGACACCTGGGGCTGAGTCGCCATGAACACCCGCAGGCGCTCCTCCGCCAGCACCCGATTGGGCAAGCCAGTGAGGGCATCGTGCAGGGCGTTGTGACTCAATTGCTGCTCGCGCTCGGCGATACCCTGGCGCATCCCCTCCAGCACCTGCGCCAGGCGCCCGAACTCGTCACGCCGTGGCACCTCGATCTTCACCAAGTAGTCGCCCTGGCCGATGCGCCAGGACACCTCGGACAGTTGGCGCAGCGGCTGGGCCAGGTTGCGCGCCAGCGCCAGCGCCCCCAGCAGCGCCGCCAGCAACGCGCCGCAGGCGATCAATCCAAGCTGTCTGAGCAATGGCCCGAATTCGGCCAGGGCGCTATCCAACGAGCGCAGCAGATAGACCTGGACCGGCGCCTCAGCTGTCCCCAGGACCAGGCGCTTGACCTGATAGAGATGCCCGTCGAGCGCCAGCTGCCAGACGGCATCCGTCGCCGGTGCATCGGCCTGGGCCTGCACCAGCAACTCGCGGCGCGTCTCCGGCAGCGTGCTGGCCATGGCTGGCGCCGCACCGAGAAAGACCACGTCCAGATTGATCAGCGAGCGGAATTCCTCGGCCATGGCCTGATCCATGGCGAAGGTCATCACCACCTGGGCGATGGGCAGCGGCGCCCGGACCGGCACCGTCACGCGCAGCAGTGGCAGTCCCACGCTCGCCACCACGCAGCCATCGCCATTGGAGGTTGCGGCTACGTTTGGCAAGGGCTCCTCCTGACTGTGGCCAGCGACGGTGCTGGCGATCAGGCGGCCGTCCAGGTCCAGCAGATAGGTATCGCCCGCCCCCACCCGGGCGCCGTGGTTGGCCAGCACCGACCTCAGGGTCGGCACGTCGCCACTGGCCACGGCATCGCGAAAGCCGAAATCCGCGGCGAGCACCCGCACGGCGTCGTTCAGACGGCGGCAACGGCTGTCCAGCTCCTGGCGGAACACCCGGGCACCGGTGTCGAGTTGATCGTAGGACTGGCGCACCGCACTGGCCTCGGTGGCGGCCTTGACCGTCAGATAGACCAGGGCGATGACCACCAGCATCAGCAGGAAGAGACTGCCGGCGATCCGGGTCTGGAAACTATGGATGAGCTTCATCGTGCGCCGCCTTGTGGAAGGCCTCCTCGAAGCTCGTGGTCGGCGGTTCCGCAGGCAGCGGCTTGGGCTGGACCGCCAGTTGCAGCTGCAGCGCCACCGACTTGCCCGCCACATCCAGGTCGGGTTGAGCGACCTCGCGTCGATCGCTCAGGTCGGGATGCCAAAGTGCCAGCCGATAATGACCATCCGGCACCTCGAGCCGAGCGCGGCCCTGACCGTCGGTCACCACGGCGCGCCCGGCGGCGGTCACATAGACATAGCCCACCATCCAGTCATGGATGTTGCAGCCCACCACCACCACCCCGGGCTGGTCGAACACCACCGGCGTGCTGGGGATGCCGTGGTAGAGCGGCAACTCGAAATGCTTGGCCGAGGAAAAGGAATAGACCTGGTGGCGGATGTCGTCGGAATTGGGAAAGCTCACCGCCGTCCCGGTGGACACCGCCAGGACATGGGGCACGAAACGCCGATTCTGCTGGTCGATGGACGCCGGTCTTGGGTCCGGCACCAGGCCCTGGCCGGACAGCAACACCACGGCGTCGGTCAGGGGCGCACCCTGCCTGTCGAGCACCTGGACCGCGATCTCGGCGGCCTGCGCGGCACCCAGCCCCAACGCCAGAAGCCCCGCCATCACCCACTGCTTGTTCACCCACCACACTCCAGTGCCTGCCCGTCGAAGCCATCACCGGCTTTCCGGCGTGACTCCAGCATTAGCGGCCGTACCTGGGGAATCTTTATCGCGCCCCCGACCACTCATCGCCCCTGCGGTCGCACTTAGGGTCCGCCCCGGCGGTCAAGAAGGACAGGTGTTGGCCTGCGTTGAAAAAGCCGCGAGCTCGCCCCATGTTGGCCTCACATCCAAGCCCAAGGTACGCCAATGAGCGATCAGGATAATCAAGCGGACATTCTCAGCGAGGAAGCGGGCCAGACCGGCCTCGTCCTGCCCGGCCAGAATCTCCCCGACAAGCTCTACATCATCCCTATCCACAACCGCCCCTTCTTCCCGGCCCAGGTGCTGCCCGTCATCGTCAATGAAGAGCCCTGGGCGGAAACCCTGGAACTGGTGGCCAAGACCGACCACCACAGCCTCGCCCTGTTCTATATGGAGCAGCAACCCGAGGGCAGCGAAGGCTTCGATCCCGACCAGTTGCCGCAGCATGGCACCCTGGTGCGCATCCATCACGCCAGTCGCCAGGACGGCAAGCTGCAATTCGTCGCCCAGGGCCTGTCGCGGGTGCGCATCCGCGGCTGGCTCCGGCGCCAGCGGCCACCCTACCTGGTGGAAGTCGAACACCTGCGTCCCAGCCCCGATCCCAGTGACGAGGTTAAGGCCTACGGCATGGCGCTGATCAACGCCATCAAGGAGCTCTTGCCGCTCAATCCGCTCTACAGCGAAGAACTGAAGAACTACCTCAACCGCTTCAGCCCCAACGATCCTTCACCGCTGACCGACTTCGCCGCCGCCCTCACCACCGCCCCGGGCGCCGAATTGCAGCAGGTGCTCGATACCGTGCCCATGTTGCAGCGCATGGAGAAAGTCCTGCCGCTGCTGCGCAAGGAAGTGGAAGTCGCGCGCCTGCAGAAAGAGCTTTCCGCCGAGGTCAACCGCAAGATCAACGAGCGTCAGCGCGAATTCTTCCTCAAGGAACAGCTCAAGCTGATCCAGCAGGAACTGGGCATTACCAAGGACGACCGCAGCAGCGACATCGAAAGTTTCCGCCAGCGCCTCGACGGCAAGGTCCTGCCCGAGGCTGCGCAGAAGCGCATCGACGACGAGCTGAACAAGCTGTCCGTCCTGGAAACCGGCTCACCGGAATACGCCGTCACCCGCAACTACCTGGACTGGGCCACCGACCTGCCCTGGGGCGTCCACGGCCAGGACAAGCTCGATCTCAAGCATGCCCGCAAGGTGCTCGACCGCCACCACGCCGGCCTCGACGACATCAAGAACCGCATCCTCGAATTTCTCGCCGTGGGCGCCTTCAAGGGCGAGGTGGCCGGCTCCATCGTGCTGCTGGTGGGTCCGCCCGGCGTTGGCAAGACCAGCATCGGCAAGTCCATCGCCGAATCCCTCGGCCGTCCCTTCTATCGTTTCAGCGTCGGCGGCATGAGAGACGAAGCCGAGATCAAGGGCCACCGCCGTACCTATATCGGCGCCATGCCCGGCAAGCTGGTCCAGGCCCTGCGCGACGTCAAGGTGATGAACCCGGTCATCATGCTCGACGAGATCGACAAGATGGGCCAGAGCTACCAGGGCGATCCGGCCTCGGCGCTGCTGGAAACCCTGGACCCGGAACAGAACGTCGACTTCCTCGATCACTACCTCGACCTGCGCCTGGACCTGTCCAAGGTGCTCTTCGTCTGCACCGCCAACACCCTGGACTCCATCCCCGGTCCCCTGCTCGATCGCATGGAGACCATTCGCCTCTCCGGCTACATCGCCGAAGAGAAGCAGGCCATCGCCAAGCGCCACCTCTGGCCCAAGCAGTTGGACAAGGCCGGCGTCCCCAAGGATCGCCTGACCCTCACCGACAGCGCGCTCAAGGCCCTGGTGGAGGGCTATGCCCGCGAGGCTGGCGTGCGCCAGCTGGAGAAGCAACTGGGCAAACTGGTGCGCAAGGCGGTGGTCAGGCTCATCGAAAATCCCGAGCTGAAGATCAAGATCGGCGCCTCGGATCTCGAGGACTACCTGGGCATGCCCAGCTTCCGCAAGGAACAGCTGCTCTCCGGTGTCGGCGTCATCACCGGCCTTGCCTGGACCAGCATGGGCGGCGCCACCCTACCCATCGAGGCGACCCGCATCCATACGCTGAATCGCGGCTTCAAGCTCACCGGCAAGCTGGGCGACGTCATGAAGGAATCCGCCGAGATCGCCTACAGCTACATCACTGCCCACCTGAAGGCATTCAAGGGCGATCCCAATTTCTTCGACCAAGCCCTCGTCCACCTGCACGTCCCCGAGGGCGCCACGCCCAAGGATGGCCCCAGCGCGGGTATCACCATGGCTTCCGCCCTGCTGTCGTTGGCGCGCAATCAGGCCCCGAAGAAGAACGTCGCCATGACCGGTGAACTAACCCTGACCGGTCAGGTACTGCCCATCGGTGGGGTGCGGGAAAAGGTCATCGCCGCGCGGCGCCAGAAGATCAACGAACTGATTCTGCCGGAGCCGAACCGGGGTGATTTCGAAGAACTGCCCGCCTATCTCAAGGAGGGGCTGACCGTCCACTTCGCCCGCCGCTTCGCCGACGTGGCCAAGGTGCTCTTCTGATCCGACCGCCTGTCCTCTTGGGGTATGCTCTGCGTTTTGCCGTCATACCCCGGAGGTTTCCATGTCCCCGCGCCTTCTGTTCTGGAGCAGTCTGCTGCTGGCCGGTTGCAGCAGTACCCCGCCGAGCGGCAACCTCATCCTCGGCGATGACGGCGACTGCACGCCCCTGATCATGCGCAGCGGCCAGGAACTGACGCTGACCCTGCCCAGCGATCCCACCAGCGGTTATCGCTGGACCATCCTCCAGCGCAGCGACAACCTCAAGCAACTCGGTCCGGAAGTCTTCCGCGAACAGCGCCAGGACCAGGGCGGCATCGGCAGCGCCGGGCAATCACTCTGGCGCTTCCGCGCCCAGGGCGGCGGCACTGCCCATCTCGAACTCGAGGCCCGCCAACCCTGGGACGCCCAGGCAGCGCCCCAGGCCCGCTTCGACTGCCGCATCGAAATCCGCTAAAGCAAAGCCAAGTCCCGCAACACCTGCCGGGGGTACAATGCCCCCTTTCGATTTTCCAGGTACCGCCCATGAGCGAAGCCGACCGCCTGTTCGCGTCGCCGCAGCCTCCTGCCGACTTCACCTTCAACGAAGACGTGGTGCGCGTCTTTCCCGACATGATCAAGAGATCCGTGCCGGGCTATCCCACCATCGTCGAGAACCTCGGCGTCATCGCCGCGCGCTTCGCCCAGCCCAACAGCCGCCTCTATGATCTCGGCTGCTCGCTGGGAGCGGTCACCCAGGCCCTGCGCCGCCATGTCCGCGCCGAGGGCGCCCGGGTGGTCGCCATCGACAACTCTGCGGCCATGGTCACCCGCTGCCGGGAATACCTCAGCGCCCAGGATTCCATGCACGAGGAATTGCTCCCGGTAGAGGTGGTGGAGGCCGACATCCTCGAGGCGCCCCTCGCACCGGCCTCGGTGATCGCCCTCAACTTCACCTTGCAGTTCATCGCTCCGGAACAGCGCCCGGGCCTGCTGAGCCGCCTGCGGGCCAACCTGCTACCGGGTGGCGCCCTACTGCTGTCCGAGAAGATCCGCTTCCCGGATGACCAGACTCAGCGGTTGCTCAACGGCCTGCACCTGGATTTCAAGCGCGCCAATGGCTATAGCGAACTGGAAATCGCCCAGAAGCGCACTGCCCTGGAAAACGTCATGCTCACCGACACCCTGGACGAACACCGCGCACGCCTGCAGGCCGCCGGTTTCACCACCGTCGTACCCTGGTTCCAGTGCCTCAACTTCACCTCCCTGATCGCTCTGCCATGACCCAGCCCCCTTACCTCGCAGACCTGCAACAGGCGCTGGCGGATACCCCGCTGGCCACCTGGTCCCAGGCGCTCGATACCGTTCTCGCCGACAGGTACGTACGCGGCCATGGCGATCTGCAGCGCTGGCAAGCCGGCGTCGACGCCCTGCCCGAGATCAAGGTGGAAGGCATCGAGCTGCGCGAGACCCTGCGCCTTGCCGGCTCTCCTTCAGCGGCGCAGCACCAGGCCTTGCGCGAGGCACTGCTACAACTGCGCCCGTGGCGCAAAGGCCCCTTCCAGCTGTTCGATCTCCATCTGGATACCGAATGGCGCTCCGACTGGAAATGGGATCGGGTCGCCCCCCATCTGGATCTGCAGGGCAAGCGCGTCCTGGATGTCGGCAGCGGCAACGGCTACTACCAGTGGCGCATGCTCGGTGCTGGAGCCGCCCTGGTCCTGGGCGTAGATCCTAACTGGCTGTTCCACTGCCAGTTCCAGGCCCTGCGGCGCTATCTGCCCGACTTGCCCACCTGGCATCTGCCACTGACCCTGGAAGAACTGCCCGCACTGGATGGCGGCTTCGATACCGTCTTCTCCATGGGCGTGCTCTACCATCGGCGCTCGCCCATCGACCACCTGCTGGACCTGAGGAACTGCCTCGACAGCGGCGGTGAGCTGGTCCTGGAAACCCTGGTCGTCGAGGGCGATGCCACCACCGTCCTGGTCCCCGAAGACCGCTATGCCCAGATGCGTAATGTCTGGTTCCTGCCTTCCACCGCCGCCCTCGAACTCTGGCTCCGCCGCGCGGGCTATGAGGACATCCGCCTGGTCGACCTCACCCTTACCACGGTGGACGAACAACGCTCCACCGAATGGATGGGCTTCCAGTCGCTGCCGGATTTTCTCCATCCAGAGGATCCCAGCCGCACCATCGAAGGCCTTCCCGCCCCCCTGCGCGCCACCCTGATCGCCCGCAAACCCTGAACGCAAAAAGCCCGGCACATGCCGGGCTTTTTCCTGCTCGCGTGACGCCGCCTGAGGTGCTGCGGTAGGTTGGGCTGAGCCTGACGAAGCCCAACATCCGGAAGCCAACCTTGCCTCCCTCACCGCCCTACCGCCGTTCGCTTGATCCCTGCAGCGGAGCTGATTGTTGGGCTTCGCTGCGCTCAGCGCTAACCTACGATGATTCTGTGGCGCGCATCCAACACAACAGCCCGGCGCAGCCGGGCTGTTGTGGCTCTTACAGGCTCAAGACAGCACCTATCTGGCAGGCGCTACTCCACTGTCTCCGCAGCGCCCTTTGGTCCCCTCTCCCCCGGGAGAGGGCTAGGGTGAGGGCAATCCCAGCTACGCCGCGTCAGGCTTCCACTAGCCAATTAGCTGCTTCCAGCGCCCTGGTTCCTGGCCAAACTTTTCCCACCCCAAAGACAACACCCCCGCCAGAGTGAACTGAGCGGGGGTGCTGGGTATTAGGCGCTTGACGATGACCTACTCTCACATGGGGAAACCCCACACTACCATCGGCGATGCATCGTTTCACTTCTGAGATGTTCGGCTGGCTGAAGGAGAGTCGCAGGATCGGCACTCGCTACGACAAGCTGGCAAAAAGTTTCGCGGCGATGGTCACGCTCGCTTGCACGCTGCGCTGTCTGCGCCAGTATTTTTCGTACAGAGCCTAGGTCTTGGACCGTGCACCCTGGCATGCATTTTAGAATTTGAATCATGCTCGAACGCCCAAGATTTCAAACCTTACAGTATCGCCCGGTGCAAGAAGAGTAGGAGGTTCGCTGAGGTGGTCAAAGAACGACAACTCAGTAGTTCCTATAAGATTCCACCCACTGGGCAGAGTGGCAGCAGTAACGCCTGTTTGACTCCCGCCAATCGCGACGCTGCCCTTGGCGACACTCGCCCTTGGCTCAGCGCGACGAGGAACATGCAACTGGTGGTCTAATCCCCCCAGATAGGCAAATCCGGGATGTGCGCCTAGGCAAAACACTGTGTAATCAACCATTGCGTGATGCTTCACGAACTGGTCAACACTCAGTCCCGCATATTGTGCTGCTTGAACAAGATCTACTCCCCCGTCGCCACCGTAGTGGACTCCGATGGTAATGATTGAGGTCTCACGTGCCTCTCTCTGCTCAAGGCATTGCTCCCAGACGTCTGGCAGCAACGGAAGGACATTTTCCCTTCCGAGCAATGAGTCAAAAACCAGAAGCAAATTGTTCATGCCTGGCACCGTTTCTACCAAACCTGGGAGGGAGTGACATGCTGAATCTAGTGCCCAGTAAACCCTCTGCACCTCGATGGATGCCTGGCCTTGTTGAGACTCGATCAAAATCCCCCGGGTACCCGTGCGGTGATATTTTGGAGCTTTCATTCTGCCTCGCTGTGAGTGCTAGATTTGAGCTTAGCTGTCTAATTGTCTGCCTAACCGCTCATGCTTTTAAACGATTTTTTCTAATAGCAAATCTGTAGTTAATTTCATGAGTCAACCTGTCTGATCCTCAATCATGCGCCCCAGTAACGTGAAGCGCATGAGGCATTTCCATCAAAGAATAGGGATCATGTACTGCACTATCAGACGGTTCTCATCAAGGTCATTACCAAACGTTGAACGCACCGTCGCGTTCCGCCAGCGAAGCGAAAGATTCTTGAGTGGGCCGCTTTGAAAGGCGTAAGTGATGTCGGTATCTCGTTCCCATTCTTCGCCCGAACTGCCATTGCTCAGGCGAACATCGTCACCCTTAACGTAGCGAGTCATCAAAGCAAGTCCAGGCAAGCTGATGGAGGCTAGATCGATATCATATCGAGCCTGCCAAGACCTCTCGTTTATATTCGCAAAATCGTTGATTTGGATGAAGTTCACGAGATAAGGGTCGGAGTTTGAGACATAAGGGTAAGGATCATTGCCATGCATCTTTTGATAGCCTACACCAAACGACTGAGCGCCTACCTTATAGGTGAACATTCCCCCTAGCGCCTTGTTGTCTACGTCACGATAGCTGCCGTCTTCCTGACTTTTTGCAAAGCGTAAGTCCACCTTGATAGAGCTAGAGTTACCCAAAGGTAGAGCAGTGCTCATGTTGGCTACGTATTGTTGGTAGACATCTTCAAGTTTTCCGTAATGCAGTCCGACGCTAGTTAGCTTATTTAGCTCATAATCTCCGCCGTAGAATACGTAAGCGCCCCCTTCACCCCCGAGACGGTTGGCTACCATCTTGTCCCAATGCCCTGATTGACTCGCCATTGCATCGGTGATTTTTGCACCCTGTAGAGTAAGCCCCTTGATTTCTTTTGACTCAAGCATCGCTCCGCGAAACATTTGTGGGAGCAAGCGACCATCTGGAGATAGCAGCATCTGATTTCGGAATATTAGGGTGCCTACCTTTAAATTGGTTTGAGATGCCTTGGCCTTTGCCGTGAGCCCAAGTTTCGAATACTCGTCCTGCGACTGCCCATCACCCCCGGTAGGGAAAAGAGCTGTACCTGCGCGATCACGGCTGGAATCGAGCTTCAGACCAAGCATGCCGATTGCGTCGACCCCGAGTCCCACGACACCCTCGGTATAGCCAGATTCCGCTCTGAGCATGAACCCTTGACCCCACTCCTCAGCCTTGCTTTGGCCGCTAGCTGAGCTTCCCCCTGGCTGACGAAAGTCTCGATTGAAATACAGGTTGCGAAGTTCAAGATTAGCTTTGCTATCGCTAATGAAATCCGCATTAGCAAAATCGGGAGCTGTTATCCATCCTGCTGAACAAGCTGAAATCGTCAAGGCCAAGCGCCTGAAATTGAACATTCGCATGAACTGTTAACCTTAAAACTGATTATTGAGGGCAGTTTTATGCATGCTTTATTTTTTAGGCCGTACGCTGCCAACCCACGGCTTTGCCGTGGGTTTCGAAAGATCATTTAAGAGCTGATATGCTCGAGCGACTGTTTGCGCGTTTCTTTCCCCACAAATGCAATAATCAAAGCGAAGGTCAAAAGCACTACACCCACAATACCGATTACCAGTTTTATACCACCTGCCGCGAATATGGCTGGAATGGCAAAAGGAATCATGGTTGCGACCAGCCTGGCGACGGCGCTACAGGTTCCCGTGCCACGCATACGCAGTCGAGTTGGGAATAACTCAGAAAGGTAGATAGCTTGCCCCACCACCACAACTGTGTAGATCGATGAGATAAGTAAGAATCCGACGCCGATCAAGGTGTTTTCATCAGTCAATGAAACATAGATGGCGGCAAGAACAGCAGCGCAAATAGCGGCACAGACAAGTATTGGCTTACGACCGACGCGGTCTACCAGAAGCAGAGCAATGATGCCACCTACCGGTCCGCCAAAGCTCATAATGGTATTCCACTGCAGCGATTTTACGATCCCAAGTCCTTGCTGGACAAAGAAAGAAGGCAGCCAGCTGACGAGACCATAGAGGCAGATTTGGATAGTGATCATGATGGAGATACCGACAACCATCTTCGAGCGCTGACCCCTCTGAAAGAGATCTCCGATAGTCGCAGTTTCAACCGCTACCGTTGGCCCGGTTGAGTGCGAGTGGGCCATCGGCGCAATGTTCATCGATTTTTCTACCGATGAGACAATCGCATCCGCTTCGTCGAATCGGCCCTTCGATGCAAGCCAACGTGGGGACTCCGGCATAGATTTCCGTAGTCCCCAAATAATCAGCGCTGCTACGCCCGCTATACCAAACATCCATCGCCACCCCAGATTCGGTATGACCCAAAGGGCGCAAACGCCGGCTACGAAGAGTGCCGACTGAGCAATGAAGGACAAGAACGCTACGAGCTGGCCGCGCTTCTCTGGCGGTACAAACTCGCTCAGTGTCGCGAACCCGAGGACCAGTTCACCACCAAGGCCGATACCCATCAGGAACCGTAGGCCGATCAAGACGTACATGTTTGGCGAAAATGCTGCGGCTAAGGATGCGAGTCCAAAAATTGCAAGATTGATCTGATAGCAGTAGCGCCGTCCGATTCGATCCCCGAGGATTCCGGACGTCCATGCACCGATTATGAATCCCATAAAGGTGGCTGAGATAAACCAGGCGTTCAGCTGCGTAGTGCTCCACTGCTCCGCTAAAAGCGCCCCGAGAACGCTTCCCGCCAAAGCGAGCTCAAAGGAGTCGAGAAATAGCCCTGCGCCGATCATGAAAATCAGCCGGTAATGGAAACGTCCGACAGGGAGTCGATCAAGCCTACTGGCAATGCTTAGCTCGGAATGCTTCATGCGCTTACTCGTCAAGGAGTGTACGGGCTTCGCTGAGAGATAGCCCAATTACGGCAGAGTATTCAGAAGGTCGAATCAGCTGAGCTGACCGAATTCACACGGTCACCAGTAGCAATATTCGAAGACGATGGTGGTGCATATGATTGCCCATCCAGTAGTTGTTGTGTTGCGATGGTACGACGGCGGACTGCTGCGTTTTAGCGATATTAAGTGATGTCTTATGTTCATTTTTTTTCATGAAAACGGGACGCCTCTGCGGCCCACGGCCTATCTGCGCGGCGCGTAGCCTACTGACACAACAAGAAAACTATTCGCTAACTAAATGATTTATAAGGGTTTTTACCTATAACTTCGTGGTCTCTAACGTGTGTGGGGTATTTCGGCACCGCGCGCATTCTCCCGATGAGATCGCCTATGGCACGGCGTCAGGTGACAAGCGAGGAAAAAGGAAATCGCTATTGAAAATGTGTCATAGTCATTTTATAAATATATTACCTCTCCAATACCCCGCTTTTTCTCATGAGGTCAGTGAGTGATTACATTCAAGCAGCTGGAGGCTATTTACTGGATCGTCGAGCTTGGCAGCTTCGAGTCAGCCTCAGCCAAACTGAACATGTCCCAGTCCGCGATTTCCAAGCGAATCCAGGAAATGGAAGAGGCCTTTGACACCCCGATATTCGACCGAACGAAACGCAGTGCTCGCCTTACTGAAAAGGGAACTGAGCTCTTCGAGTATGCGTCGGACATGCTCAAGCAGCGGGACTATCTTCTTGAACGCATTAGCTCCAAGGAGGTTTTGGTCAGACGTTTCCGGCTCGGGGTGACAGAGTTAACTGCTTTGACATGGCTGCCAGCGCTTATTGAGAGCATCCGGCATGCCTATCCCATGGTCGTACTGGAGCCGTCCGTCGAGCTCAGTTCCGAGTTGTTCAAGAAGCTCGAAGCTGATCAGCTGGATCTGATCATCATTCCGGATGTGTTCGATGATGCGAGATTTGTGGCAACGCCGCTGAAGACGGTGGAAAACGCCTGGATGAGTGCCCCGCACCTCTTTCACCGTCCGGGCCCCGTCGATCTGCAAGAGTTAGCGTCCTTTACGGTACTAACGCAAGGTGGCAGCTCGGGTACAGGCCTTGTCTATGACCGATGGTTTGCCCAGCACGATGTACGTTTCAATCGAACCATCATTAGTAACTATTTGGTCGCGCAAGTTGGCCTAACGTTGTCAGGGCTTGGCATCAGTTACCTGCCCAAAGAATGCCTATCTCCGCTGCTTGATCAGGGCCTCCTGAGAGTGATCGAAACTCGGCCCAGGCTCCCACATGTCCGCTATGCGGCGCTTCATCGGGCTGATCGGTTGTTAGGACTAAGTGTCGAGGTCGCGCGGCTCGCGGTGCAAGCGTGTGATTTCGGCACAATGCTTCTCCAAGGGCGTCACTACGCGGCATGAAGGATATGCTGGGTGGTGCACTGTCATTGATAGACCTAACGCTGCCAACTAGAGCGGCCTTGGCTGCAAACAGGGATGTAAGCGGAAAACCATCGATAAAAGTGGACTATTCTGATTCGTAAATATCGCTAAAAGTATCGGTTTAGCTTCCATAAGATTGGGGTCAGCCAGAGGGCTCCCACCTTACCGGAGGTTTGTTATGTCATTGCCAGGTATTCGTATCCTTCCATCTCCCGCGCTCGCCTCATCGGAGTTGATCGAAGCTTTCCGCACCGTCGTCACTCCTCACATCAGCGACAACTTGGGTCGGCACATCGGTGCCCGCGGGCTCAATCGATATAACCGCACCGGGAAGCTGGTTGGTACCGCACTGACGGTCAAGACTCGGCCCGGCGACAACCTTTACGTCTACAAAGCACTCACCATGCTTGAGCCCGGACACGTATTGGTAATCGACGCACAAGGCGACGAAATCAACGCGGTGATCGGTGAACTCATCAAGCTGTATGCGGAGCAGCGAGGCTGCGTTGGCTTTATCGTTGACGGCGCGATTCGTGATGTTGCTGCTTTTGAGAATACCCCCCTCTACGCACGCAACGTTGTTCACTGCGGCCCTTACAAGAGCGGTCCAGGGGAAATCAATGTCCCCGTGTCTGTCGGCGGGATGATCATCAACCCGGGCGACATGATCGTCGGAGACGAAGACGGTTTTGTTGCGTTTTCGCAAGCCGATGCACCTGAAGTGCTGCGAAAAGCGAAGCAGCACGAAGCGCACGAAGAAGAAGTGAAAGCTGAGATCGCCACTGGTGAGGTTTATCAGTCATGGCTTGATAAAGTTCTGAAAAACAACGGTTTGGCTGGATAAGGGGCAAGACCATGAGTCAACAGTTTTTGTCAGAACGCGTACTAGGTATTGCACCGTCTCCAAGCATTGAAGCTAACGCGCTGGTAAGCAAGCTTCGGGCTGAAGGAAAGGACATTGTTAACTTCACTATCGGTGAGCCTGACCTCGATACCCCCTCGCATATCTTGAAGGCTGCACAATATGCGATGGAAAATGGCGAAACTCATTACACGAGTACCACCGGTACGTTGGCTCTGCGTGAGGCAATCGTCCAAAAGCTTCAACGCGACAATGGCGTTTCGTACGGCCTTGATGAGGTTGTTGCGGGTTGTGGTGGTAAGCACATTATCTACCATGCTCTCGCCGCAACGTTAAATCGCCACGATGAAGTTATTGTCCATACCCCATATTGGGTCTCGTATCCTGATATCGCCAAGTTGAATGACGCCACGCCAGTGATCATTCCCGGAAATGAGTCAAACGGCTTCAAACTGCAACCAGCGGAGCTTGATGCAGCGATCACTGCAAAAACTAAGTGGGTGATCCTCAATACCCCGAACAACCCCAGCGGCGCCGTGTACAGCAAGACGGATTTGGAAGGCTTAGCGCAGGTGCTGAGAAAACACCCGCACGTGCTAATCATGTCCGACGAGATATATGAGCATTTCGTGTATGGGGATGCGGTACACATTTCCTTCGTCAACGTTGCGCCAGATCTCAAGGAGCGGACGCTAATCCTCAACGGAGCTTCTAAAGGCTACGCGATGACCGGCTGGCGCTTGGGCTTTGGTGCCGGCCCGAAATTCCTGATTGCTGCGATCGGTAAACTCTTATCGCAAACGACTACTTGCCCTAGCTCTGTCAGCCAGGCAGCAGCCGTCGCCGCATTTGCTGGGGACCAGTCCCCCATCCAATCAATGCGCGAAATCTACACGGCGCGCCGAGCACGCATGGTTGAGATGCTGAGCCCTGTTGGAGGCCTAACCTTCACATTGCCAGACGGTGCGTTTTACATCTATGCCAATGTCTCTGGCCTGATGGGAAAGAAAACGCCGGCAGGACAGAGCCTGCGGTCAGATACAGAGCTGGTCAAATTTCTCCTCGAGGAAGGCGGAGTCGCCACTGTGGCTGGAGCAGCATACGGGCTTTCACCCTATGTCCGGCTGAGCTTTGCTAGCTCGATGGAAGTTATCGAAGAAGGCTGTAAGCGGTTCCGGTCGGCCTGCGAAAAACTTTCGTGACGATCTACCATCCATTCGCGCCTTTCGAGGCGCGCATGACCAGTTTATTTTGTTAAAGGGCGCATTGCCATGAATAAGCCACGCATACCGCTAGTTGTTCAAATAATGTTGGGGCTGGCTGCTGGTATCATAGCTGGTGCAATCCTTCATCAGTTTCCAGAATCGCGACCGTGGATGATTAGCAACATTCTACAGCCGGCGGGCGATATTTTCATTCGTCTAATGAAAATGATTGTAGTTCCCATCGTATTTGCCTGTATGGTTGTGGGTATTGCAGGTAATGGGGATGGGAAATCTTTAGGTCGCGTTGGTGCTAAAACCCTGTGCTATTTCTTTGCCGTTACCACGACTGCCATCATTGTAGGTTTAGTCATTGGTAATGTACTGGAGCCAGGTACAGGAACGGACATGGCCAGCCTCAAAGCAGCTGATGTCAACGTTGCAGCGACAGGCACTGCCAACCACAGCTTTGCACAGATTATTGTCAATATTATTCCTGACAACATTGTCGATGCCATGGCGAAGGGTAATCTACTCCCAGTACTCATTTTTGCGGTGATGTTCGGACTTGGCTTGTCAAAGCTTCCAACAGAAAGGAAGCAGCCGCTGATCGATAGCCTCCGCGGAGTTTCTGAGGCGATGTTCAAGGTCACGTCGATGATCATGGCGTACTCGCCAATTGGCGTTTTCGGCATGATCGCGGTGACAGTCTCGAACTTCGGTTTTGCATCACTCCTTCCATTGGTAAAGCTCATCCTGGTGAGTTACGCCGCGATCATATTCTTCGCTTTTGCCGTCCTGGGCTCCATTGCAAAGTTTGCAGGTATTGATTTCATCGGCTTGATAAAGCATCTGAAGGACGAGCTTATCCTGGCATTTTCCAGTGCAAGTTCCGCTGCAGTCATGCCCCAGCTCATGGCCAAGCTGGAGACCTTTGGAGCACCGCGTTCCTTGGTGAGCTTCGTTGTCCCTATTGGCTACTCTTTCAATCTGGATGGAGCGTCGCTTTTCCTGGGCATAGGCACGTTGTTCGTCGCTCAGCTCTATGGGATCGACCTTAGCCTCTCCACTCAAGCCCTCCTAGTCGTCACGATGGTCCTGACCTCGAAAGGAGCAGCCGGGGTACCGGGATTTATGTTTGTCATTTTGTCCGCAACGTTGGCCAGCGCAGGTTTGCCACTGGAGGGTATCGCCTTCATCGCCGGGGTTTACCGTTTGATGGACATGCCAACTACCGCTCTCAATGTGCTTGGTAATGCCCTCGCCCCCTTAGTGATTGCTAAGTGCGAGGAGAGAAGAGAGACACGAGCCGATGCACGCAACTGCTCGGCTGGACACGCGCAGAACGAATCGGCTTGAGAGCGCTGTTTATTTCTACGGCACGTCAAGGGACAAGAAGATCTGTAACGAGAGGTGCGGCGAGATGGTACGTACAGGTGAAGCAATAAACGTTTGCAGACTTGATTTGTGGATTGATCCCATCTTCGACGAAGTGATCCAACAGGAGCTGCGGGTAAAGGTGAGTGAACTTCCAGCAAGAGAGTTCGATGACATCACCGCCATGGGTTTATCTAAAGCCCACGCCTACCATGTCTCTGCCGCCAAGGATGAACTCCCACGCCAATGGTGGGTAACGGCGCAGTTGCTGGCGCAGTGCTCGCAGCTCCTCTGCGTATCTTCAGGCGGTGCAGGCTTCGATACCGTTGACGTTGAAGCGTGCACCAAAGCTGGGGTGGCAGTAGTGAATCAAGAGGGGGCAAATGCAGCCTCTGTGGCTGAGCTGTAGTGGTCTACTCACCCCGGACACCTTTTTAGGCGAAGATGTCGCCATACAGAGGTGTTCGATGGACAGACAACGACGAACTTTTACCCCCGAATTCAAACGTGAAGCCGCCAGCCTGGTGCTCGACCAAGGCTACAGCCACATCGAGGCAGCGCGGTCGCTCGGGTTAGTTGAATCAGCATTGCGCCGGTGGGTCAGCCAGCTCCAGCAGGAGCGTGGCGGCGTCACCCCGACCAGCAAGGCGTTGACACCTGAGCAGCAAAAAATCCAAGAACTGGAAGCTCGGATCAATCGGCTGGAACGGGAAAAATCTATCTTAAAAAAGGCTACCGCGCTCTTGATGGCCGAGGAACACGAGCGCTCGCGTTAGTTGATCAACTCCGCTCAGAAGAGCCGGTTGATCTATTGTGCTCGGTCTTTGAAGTCACTCGATCTTGCTACTACGCGTACTGCCGAAAACGTCGGTATCCGGATGCCGAGCGGGTGTTTTTGCGCAGCCGCGTGAACGAGCTGTTTACGCAAAGCCGAAGCGCTGCGGGCAGCCGGAGCATCATGCTGATGATGAAAGAGGATGGCATGCAGATCGGGCGATTCAAGGTACGTAAGTTGATGCGCGAGATGAACTTGGTCAGCAAACAGCCGGGCTCCCATGCCTACAAAAAGGCGACCGTGGAGCGGCCTGATATCCCGAACGTGCTTGATCGTGAGTTCAACATTACATCCCCGAACGAGGTCTGGTGCGGTGACATTACGTACGTCTGGGCTGAAGGCCAATGGCACTACCTGGCGGCTGTCATCGACCTTTGTGCCCGCCGTGTTGTAGGTTGGGCGTTCTCAGCCAAGCCTGATGCCGACCTGGTGATCAAGGCATTGGATATGGCCTATGAGCAGCGTGGTCGGCCTCAGAATGTGCTGTTTCACAGCGACCAAGGCAGCCAATACGGCAGCCGGAGTTTCCGCCAGAGACTATGGCGATACCGCTTCACACAGAGCATGAGTCGTCGCGGCAACTGTCATGATAATGCGCCGATGGAGCGACTATTTCGCAGCCTAAAAAGTGAATGGATACCGACGGTGGGGTACATGAGCGCTGCGCTAGCGCAACAGGATATCGGCCGGTTCCTGATGGAGCGATACAACTGGCGGCGACCGCATCAGTTCAACGAAGGGCTAGCGCCTGCGGTCGCTGAGGAAAGACTCAATTCAGTGTCCGGGATCAGTAGACCACTACACTGCTCTGCCGCCCACAGCACGTCCTTGCCCTGGACCTGGATAACGCTCAGCCGGCCAAGGTCGACGCCAGCCTGCAGCCACGCATGTGGATAGAGCAGGTAGGGGGGAGCGATCAGCACCACGCGCTCGCCGGCGGCGGTGAGTCGCGCCAGTGTCGGCCATACGAGGGTCAGCTCACCCAGGCCCGGCCGAGCGCTTAAGATTTCAGTCAGGGCGGCATCAGGCCAACCGCCGAGGGGTAGCTGGGCGTCGAGCGCCGAGTGCCCGGTTGGCTGGGTGCTGGCGTCGTCGATGTGGGGACTCTGCCCACGCCACACGCGCCGACTATCGAGCAGGGAGTCGAGCGCAACGACATTGGTGGCCGCGTTATCCATGCCGCACCCCCGTCGGCGCCGACGGCGAGCTGCCTCGTTCAGTGAGCAGCACCTGCAGCTGCGCGCGTACCTTGAAGAGGTCAGCGTGCAGGACGGAGTTCATCGACTCCAGCCGCAGGATATGACGCTGGGCACGCGAGAGCGGGTCGTCACGGTCGTCGGGAATGAGCCGGTCACCCCGGGGCACGTGGCGCTGGTTTTCCTCCTGTACGAACTGGACGTAGCGCAGTCGGTGGCGCTGTACCTCCGCCGTCAGGGCATCCCGCTCAGCGACCAGAATGCGATTGGCGCGCTGGGCTTGCCCGAGGCACTGACGCACCTGGTCCAGTTCTTCAGTCAGCAGATCAACGAGGTTGCGGCAGTACGTCAGCTCTGTGGGACGGAACAGGGACTGCTGCTGTAAAGCTATCCTGCTCATCACCAAGCATGTCCATAACGGCCCACCTGCTCAATCCCTGAAGCCATGACCTTCTGGTACTCGACAGAACGACCGGGACAACCGTGGCAGGGACGAGGGATGGCGTGCGAAATGGACATGGGGTAAACCTCCTTTCAGGATACTGTATGGATAGACAGTAATAAGCGAAAGGGTTCCCAGCAAGCTTGACACCGACGAACGGTAGAAGCGAAACGGCGTCCTAGCGGCGCTACCTGGCTCCGCTTGATTCCGCACCTACAGAAAACCGGTTGAGGTTGAGACCTAACGGGCATCGAATTCAGACACCCTTAGATCCTACAGGCTGCAGTTCCTAGAGTAGCGGCCTGAAAGAAGACTCCTCACACCGACGTGACTTGAGATTGCAAACCAAGTGGTGGCGGCCATCAATCCCCAAACGCACGCATAGTCAGTGATCTAGAGCGCGCGACAGGTCAAGGAGGCCTTTGCTTCGGCACACGCCATCAACCACTTAGTCAGGTTTTCACAACGCCTATCGATTATGTTTAAACGGTCTACCACTTAATTATCGCAATTTATATTTCATGCTGCGCACCTCAGGATCTTTGCATCAAAGCCTTGAGCTAGACACGAACGAACGTCATGGCCGAAGTATGCCGATTGAAATTTGCCAGACTACTTCCACAAAGAGCGGATAGGTATTGAAACGCGTCCTGCTCAAGATGCAGGGGAAACGATGTTGCCCATGGCCATCAAAAGGCCATAATCTCGTGTACAACACAGGTAGGAGGAAGGCACGTGGCTCGCGCGCAAGCTCAGTTTGAAAGCTTCCATCAGGCAATTCTTTACGGGTATGACCGGAGCGAAGAACTCCGTGACAGACGCGATACGCTGCTTGAAGACCTAAATAAAAACATCAGCGAGGATGCGCCCCCTTTCACTACCTTTAGCCAAGGTAGCTATGCACTGGACACGGGTATCTATCCCTTGGGCGGTAACCCGGACATGGATATAGGTGTGCTTTTCGACTGCTCGCCGAGCGACTATCCTGATCCTCTGGTTCTAAAAAAATACGTTCGCGATGCTCTAGAACGGCACAACCGCGTGGCCTTGATTCGCCGTCCTTGTGTGACTGTCACCTATTACCGGGCCGAGGTTCCCCTCCATCACATAGACCTTGCCGTTTACTGCACGAACGCCATCGGCCAAACGCAGATCGCCTGGTGTAGAGACACCACGCCGACATCTGATAGGGAATGGAAGCCATCCGAAGCTCAAGAGCTGACAGCGACAATCACCAATCGGTTTTCAGGCAAAGATCGCGACCAATTTCGCCGGTGTGTACGGGCGCTCAAGCGCTGGCGAGATGCAAAAATCGGCCATAAAAACACGCCAAGCATGGGCCTGACGGTCGCGGCGTATAACTGGTTCGTACCTCGCTACGACGGCGTCGATGGCAGGTACATAGACCTGTATGCACTGCGGGACCTAGGGTCTGTACGAAAAATGCCTGCGCTCGGTGATGCTTCGTTGAAAAAGGCTTCGGAGTGCTCATTTACCACTCGTAAACTCCGCTTCCTCAGCCTTTTTCGCCTCGCCTAACCTTCGCTCGGCGACTTTTCGTACAGAACCTAGACGTCAGGTGTGTTTCTTGCCACTACCCTTTGTCAATGCTTCTTGGTTAAGCGATTCAACCCATGGATCTAACTTAGCGAATAGCTTGGGATAGCGCCCCTTGAGGTCCTTCTTCACCTCGCCATAGGTGTTGGCCCAGAAACTCGCCAGGTCCTGGGTGACCTGTACCGGACGCCGCGCCGGCGAGAGCAGGTGCAGCTTGACCGCCAGGCGCCCGCCGGCGATGCGCGGCGTGTCGGCCAGGCCGAACAGCTCCTGCAGCCGTACCGCCAGTACCGGTGGTCGCTCGCTGTAATCCAGGCGGATGCTGGAACCCGAGGGTACCGTCAGGCTGCACGGCGCCAGCTCGTCCAATTGCCGTGGCAACGGCCAGGGCAGCAGGCCCTGGAGCATGGCGGCCAGGTCCAGGTTGGCGAAGTGGGCCAGGCGGGTGACGCGATCCAGATAGGGCAGCAGCCAAGCCTCCAGGGTAGCCAGCAGCGCCCTGTCGCTGACGTCCGGCCAATCGCTCGCGCCGCCCTGCTGCCGGTCGAGTTCGCGCAGCAGGCCGACGCGCGCTTGCCACTGGCGCAGCTCGGGCGTCCAGGGCAACAACTCCAGGCCTTTGCGGCGCACCAGGTCGAGCAGCGCCCGGCTGCGGGCAGCGGCGTCCAGGTTCTTCAAGGGTTCGCGGCTCAGCACCAGTTGGCCGATCCGCCGCTGGCGCTCGGCACGCAGCACGCCCTCGCGTTCGTCCCAATCCAGTTCGTCGTGGCGCACGATCTGCTCGGCCAGGGGGCCGTCGAACAGCGCCGGGTCCAGTTCGGCGGCCAGGTAGATGCGCTCTTCGCGTTGCCCCTGGCGACTGCCCAGGTCGGCCACCACCAGCCAGGGGGATTTCATCAGCGCATCCGGCTCGCCAAAACTGGCGGCTCGGCCATTGGCCAGCCGATAGTCCTGGCCGCCCGCCTTGCGCTGCTGGGCGATGCGGTCCGGATAGGCGCAGGCCAGCAGCGCCCCGGTCCAGCGCGGGTGTTCAGGGTCGGCCACCGGCGCTGCGGGCTGGCCGCGCAACAGGCCGCGGTACTGGCGGACCAGTTGGCGAATCCGCGCCACGCCCCCGCGTGGGCCCCGACCTTCGCCGGCCAGCAGCAGCAGGCGGGTATGCAGGTCGGCGCCCTGCCCCGGTGCCAGGTCGCGCTCGCCCAGCAGCGCAGCGATCTCGCAGGCGCGCTCGGCCAGGCCCCAGTTCTGGCCGCGCAACAATAGATGTGCAAGGCGCGGATGGGCCGGCAGGCCGCTCATGGCCTGGCCGTGGGGGGTGAGCGCACCCTGTTCGTCCAGCGCACCCAGGCGCAGCAGCAGGTCGCGAGCCTGGGCCAGGGCTGCGGCGGGCGGTGGATCGAGCCAGGCCAACTCCTCGGCGCTCATGCCCCAGCGCGCCAATTGCAGCGCCAGCCCGGCCAGGTCGGCCTGGAGGATCTCGGCGCTGTCGTAGGCCGGCAACTGCCGATGCAGCTCCTCCGACCAGAGTCGATAGCAGACTCCCGGCTCCAACCGTCCCGCACGCCCCTGGCGCTGGGTAGCCGAGGCGCGGGAGATACGCCGGGTGGTCAAGCGGGTCATGCCGCTGCCGGGATCGAAGGCCGGCACCCGCGCCAGCCCCGCGTCCACCACCACCCGTACGCCTTCGATGGTCAGGCTGGTCTCGGCGATGTTGGTGGCCAGCACCACCTTGCGGCTGCCGGCCGGTGCCGGCTCGATGGCGGCGCGTTGGGCGGCCAGCTCCAGCTCGCCATGCAGCGGGCAGAGCAGCACCCCGGCCGGCAGCTGCTCGGCCAGCCGCTCGGCAGTGCGGCGGATTTCCGCCTGACCGGGCAGGAACACCAGCAGGCTACCGGACTCCTCGTCCAGCGCCTGCAGCACCGTGGCGGCCACCCGCGCCTCCAGGCGCTCATCCTGGCCCAGCGGCCGGCTCCAGCGGGTCGCGACCGGAAACATCCGTCCTTCGCTACGCACCACCGGTGCTCCATCTAGCAGCGCCGCGAGGCGTTCGCCTTCCAGGGTGGCGGACATCACCAGCACCTTGAGCGGCGTGTCGCGCAGCAACTCGCGGCCGCTCAGGGTCAGCGCCAGGGCCAGGTCGGCGTCCAGGCTGCGCTCGTGGAATTCGTCGAAGATCACCAGGCCGACGCCGTCCAGCGCCGGGTCGTCCTGTAGTCGACGGGTGAGAATGCCCTCGGTGACCACCTCGAGGCGGGTACGCGGCCCGACCTTGCTCTCCAGGCGGATGCGATAGCCCACCGTCTCGCCCACGGCCTCGCCCAGCTCCGCAGCCAGGCGCTCGGCCGCGGCGCGGGCCGCCAACCGGCGCGGCTCCAGCAGCAGGATGCGCTGGCCGGCCAGCCAGGGTTCCTCCAGCAACGCCAGGGGCACCCGGGTGGTCTTGCCGGCACCGGGCGGCGCTTCCAGCACGCAGTCATCGCGGCTGGCGAGGACCTGGCGCAGCTCGGGCAGGACAACATCGATGGGCAAGGGCGTCATTTGGCACGGCCGGTGGTCTCAACGGGGCGGGCAGTATAAAGCGTCTCGCCCGCCGTGATTCCGGCCGCTATAGTGGCGGCCTCATCCACCAGGAGGTTGTCTATGTCGATGCGTACCCGCGCGGTGTGTGGCGTCCTCGCCGCCGCCCTCTTCACCCAACTGACCGCCTGCGGCACCCTGTTCTATCCCGAACGCCGCGGCCAGATCACCGGCAGCGGTCGTATCGACCCGGGCATCGTCGCCCTGGATGCCATCGGTCTGCTGTTCTACATCATCCCGGGCCTGATCGCCTTCGGCGTGGACTTCGCCAGTGGCGCCATCTACCTGCCCGACAACAAGCGTGCCGAAGTGGACCCGGCCGAGTTGAACAAGGCCGTCAACCCGGACGGCAGCGTCGATCGCGCGCGCCTCAAGGCCATCATCCAGCAGACTACCGGCCGCACCCTGCCGCTGGACGACCCGCGTCTGCTGCAGCGCAGTGGCAACACCGAACAGCTCGCCAGCCTGGGTCTCGCACCCCGCGCCTGATGAGCGACCCCCACCGCACCGAGCGACTGCTGCGTCGTGCCACCGCCGCCTCGGTCGCGGTGGCGACGACGCTGATCCTGGCCAAAGCCGTCGCCTGGTGGTTCAGCGGCTCGGTCAGCCTGCTCGCCGGCCTGACCGATTCGCTGCTCGACGGGCTCGCCTCGGTATTCAACCTGCTGGCGGTGCACTACGCCCTCAAGCCAGCCGATGACGACCATCGCTACGGTCACGGCAAGGCCGAATCCCTCGCCGGTATCGCCCAGGCGGTCTTCATCGGGATCAGCGCCGTACTCATCGCCTGGCAGGCCATCGGCCGCCTGCAACGACCCGAGCCCCTGGGTGCCCAGGCGCTAGGCATCGCCGTCACCCTCTTCTCGCTGGCGCTGACCGCCGTCCTGGTGGCTTACCAGCAGCATGTCATCCGCCTCACCCACTCCACCGTGGTGCGTGCCGATGCCCTGCACTACCGCTCCGACCTGCTGCTCAACCTGGGCATCCTCATCGCCCTGGCGCTGACCGGCTTCGGCTGGTACTGGCTGGACCCGCTGTTCGGCCTGGCCATCGCCCTGTACATCCTCTGGAGCGCCTATGGCATCGCCCGAGACTCCTTTGGCGTGTTGATGGATCAGGAATTGCCCACCGACATTAGCGAGCACATGCTCCAGCTGGCTTGCCAGGTGCCCGGCGTGGCGGGTGCCCACGACCTGCGTACCCGCATCTCCGGCAATCACTGGTTCGTGCAACTGCACCTGGAACTGCCGGGCGAGATCAGCCTGTCCCGCGCCCATGTGCTGTGCGAAGAGGTGGAAGCCGCCATCCACGCCGAATATCCCCAGGCCGAGGTGCTGGTCCACGCCGATCCGCTGGATGCCCCCGACGTCCCGCACCGCCATCCCCTGCCGCCCGCCAGCTGAGCGGAACCCGGCGCCGCTGCGCTCTCTCGAATCTCCTGAGCCTGAGAGAGCGCCCCCAAGAGCGCCGGGAGATAACGATGAAAACGCTGCACCCGGTCGCGCGCCTCGCCGACCTGCGCGAAGACCGCGGTACCAAAGTCGAGATCGAAGACAGCGAAATCCTGCTGCTACGCGTCGGCGACGAGGTCCGTGCCTTCCAGGCCCAGTGCCCCCACGCCGGCGCCCCCCTGGCAGACGGCGCCGTCTGCCAGGGTCGGCTGGTCTGCCCCTGGCACAAGGCGAGCTTCGCCATCGACGATGGCAGCCTGTGCGAGCCGCCGGCGCTGGACGCCCTGCAGCGCTATCCGGTGGAAGTCCGCGACGGCGAGGTACGGGTCGGCACCGAGCCGCTGCCGCCGCAGACCCCGGAAGTCCAGCACGGTGACCGCCTGTTCGTCATCGTCGGCGCGGGCGCTGCGGGTACGGCGGCTGCGGCCGCTCTGCGCGAATTCGGCTTCGGCGGGCGCCTCCTGTTGATCGGCCGCGAACCCGGCGAGCCCTATGATCGTACCGCGCTCTCCAAATTCGTCCTGCAAGGCGACCAGGCCCCGGAGGAAGCCCCGCCGCTGCGCGAGCCCGACTTCTTCCGCCAGCAGCGCATCGAGCGCCTGCACGCCGAGGTGGTACGCCTGGACGCCCAAGCTCGCCAGTTGGAACTGGGCAATGGCCAGACCCTGACCTATGACGGCTGCGTGCTCGCCACCGGTGGCACCCCCAAGCCGTTGGCCGTACCAGGTGCCGACCTCGAGGGCATTCACCTGCTGCGCACCCGCGCCGATGCCGCTGCCATCCTGACCGACCTGCCCGACGTGGGCCGCGTGGTGATCGTCGGCGCCAGCTTCATCGGCCTGGAAGCCGCCTCCGCCCTGCGCCAGCAGGGGCTGGCGGTGGACGTGGTAGCCCCCGCCTCCCTGCCCTTCGTCAAGCAAATGGGCGAGACCCTGGGTCAGCATTTCAAGACCCTGCACGAGGCCAACGGCGTGACCTTTCATGCACCCAGCGAAGTGGTGGGTTTCGAAGGCGACGATCAGGTTCGCCAGGTCAGACTCAAGGACGGTACCCGCCTACCCGCCGATCTCGTCCTGATCGGCACCGGCATCGCGCCGGCGACCGGCTTTATCGCCAATCTGCCGCTGGCGGATGACGACAGCGTCCCGGTGGATGCCCAGCTCAAGGCCGCCGAGGGTCTCTATGCGGCGGGTGACTTGGCCACCTTCCCCTTCGCCGGTCAGCCGACCCGCATCGAACACTGGCGCCTGGCCCAGCAACACGGCCGCCTGGCGGCGCGCAACCTGCTCGGCCACGCCGAAGGCTACGAGGACGTACCGTTCTTCTGGACGCTGCACCACGGCAAGAGATACGAATACCTGGGCCATCCACGGCAGTGGGACGACATGCACCTCGACGGCAGCCTGGGCGACCAGACCTTCGTCTCCCTGCTGCTGGCCGAGGATCAGGTGGTCGGCGTCGTGGCCTGCCAGCGCGAGCGTGCCACCGCCATCCTGGCCCAGCGTCTGCGCCAGCCGCTGGGGCGCGCCGAGGCCCTGGACATCGTCCAGGCCAACTGAGGAACCGCCATGGCCAAGCCCTATCACGTCGGCCTCATCGCCGACACCCATGGTCTGCTGCGGCCCGAGGCCCTGGCGGCCCTGGCCGGCAGTGACTTCATCCTCCACGCCGGCGACATCGGCAAGCCCGAGATTCTCGATAGCTTGCGCGAGCTGGCCCCGCTGGCCGTGGTGCGGGGTAACAATGACGATGCGCCCTGGGCCGACGAGATTCCCGAACGCATCACCCTGACCCTGGCCGACGTTGGCATCCATATGCTGCACATCCTGCCGGAGCTGGACTTGGCGGGCGTGGACGCCCAGGTGCGCGTGGTCATCAGCGGCCATTCGCACAAGCCGCTGATCGAGGAGCGCGATGGCGTACTCTACGTCAATCCCGGCAGCGCCGGTCCGCGTCGCTTTCGCCTCCCCATCAGCGTCGGCCGCCTGACCCTGGATGCCGGCCAAGTCCAGGCCGAGATCCTGGAACTCCCCCTCTAAGGAATCCCGATGACCATCGACTACCATTTCTACGAACCCAGCCAGGGCCATGGCCTGCCCCATGACCCCTTCAACGCCATCATCGCCCCACGCCCCATCGGCTGGATTTCCTCTCACAGCGAAACCGGCATCCTCAATCTGGCGCCCTACAGTTTCTTCAACGCCTTCAACTACAAGCCGCCGCTGATCGGCTTCTCCAGCCAGGGCTACAAGGACAGCGTGGCCAATATCGAGCGCACCGGCGAATTCGTCTGGAACCTGGCCACCCGCGAACTGGCCGAGGAAATGAACGCCAGCAGCGCCATGGTCGCCCCGGACGTGGACGAATTCGCCCTGGCCGGTCTGGAGCCTGCCGCTTCGACGGTGGTCAAGGTGCCGCGAGTGGCGCGCGCCCAGGTAGCCTTCGAGTGCAAGCTGAGCCAGATCGTCCGTCTCAAGACCGCAGCCGGAGATGACCTGGATCAGTGGCTGGTGCTGGGCGAAGTGGTCGCCGCCCATATCGACAAGCGCCTGCTGAAGGACGGCATCTATCAGACCGCCGCCGCCCGCCCCATCGTCCGCGGCGGTGGCCCAGCCGACTACTTCGAGATCACCGAGTCCGCGCTGTTTCGGATGCGCCGTCCGGACTGATCGGCCAGCCCGGGAAAGCAAAACGGCGCCCTAGGGCGCCGTTCCTGTCACCGCACCGCGCTACTCCGCCGCACCGACGCGGAAGTTCAGCCGCGGGAAATGCACCTGGATGGCCCCCAGGCGCTCGTCGTGACGGCGGACCACCAGGGACTCGGCGTCGGCATGGACCAGCTCCCCCACCACCGGGTCCACCCCATAATCGGTCGCGGCCACGCTCACCCGATCACCCCAGGCGAAACCTTCCACCGGAATGGCCTGGTCGCGCGGCAGGGCCACAGGTTCCGCCGCCTCGGCGATGTTCAAGGCTTCACCGGCATCGAGTTCTTCATAGGTACCATGACCGAACCCCAGTACCCGCGCGAACCAGGCGGCGATCGCAGGACGCTCGTCTACCAGAGGTGCCAGTTGCGGCGTGCTCTTGAGGAACCAGAAGTTGTGCGCCAAGGCGATATCGGCCACCGACGGCGCACCGAACAGATAGTCGCCCCGACTGCGCTGCAGCTGGGTCTCCAGACGCGTCAGCAAGGTTGTCAGCTGCTGCCGGGCCTGCTCGGGCGTCAGTCGGCTCAGGCTGCCGCCACTGAACAGTGCCTTGCGGTCATCGAGGAAGGCCTGAGCGTGCTCCGGTGGCAGACTGGCCAGGCGCGGCCCCATGATCTCCGGTTGGAAGATCAGCGCCACCGCATGCTGGAACACTACCGAATCGGCCCAGGCGGCGAAGGCCGCGACGACCGCCTCCTGCCCTTGCGGAAACAACGCCGGCATCGCCTTTTCGGCATCCAGGCGGCGAGCGATCAGCGCGGTGTCGCAATAGACGTCGGCCCCCACCTGCAGCACCGGCGTCTTGCGATAGCCACCGGTCAGCGCCGTCAATTCGGGCTTGGGCAACATCCGCGGGATGATCACCGAGCGCCAGGCGAGGCCTTTAAAGCCCAGCAGCAGGCGCGCCTTCTCGGCGAAGGGCGATTGCCAGTAGTGATGCAGAATCAACTCGGACATGACAGTGCTCCTGAGGCAACCGTTGGCAGCGCGGCGGGCAGGGCCAGCACCAGCGCTTCCTTGGCTCGTTTGGGTAGTTTCTTGATCTGGATTTCCCGGCGCAGCGCGCTCGACTTGTCTGCGCAGGCCTCCACGTAGACCAGCGCCTGGGCCGGGCTGGAGGAAAAGAAACGGGCACCGCGGCCGCTGCGGTGCTGGGCGAAACGGCGCTCGGGATCGTCGCTGACGCCGCAGTAGAGCGCCTGGTTCTCGGCGCGCACCAGGTAGACATACCAGGTGCGCGCGGATGGCGGAGGGGCGTCGCTCACCGTCAGGCGAACCACTCCCGCGCGGTACGCCAGACGCACACGCCGACGAAGTAGATGCCGCTGGCGAACCAGAGCACCATCAGCCACAGCGGCTTGTCGGGATGCACGAACACCATCAGGGCGCTGCTCAGCAACCAGATGGAGGTCACGGTGATGTTCAGCGCCATCAGCTGGCGGACTCGGAAGGGGTGCAGGAACTTGACCCGGGTCAGGGTCAGGGCCGCCAGCACCAGCACCACCGCCATGCTGAACCAGGGCGCCAGGTCCAACACGTAGAAGTACAGCGCCACCACGTTCCAGGCCGCGGGGAAGCCGACGAAGTAATTGTCCGCGCTCTTCATGTTCACATTGCAGAAACAGAACAGCGACGACAATAGGATGATGCCCACCGCCACCAGCTCGAAGTGCACAGGCAGCGGAACGAAGCGATAGATGAAGATCGCCGGGATGAAGACGTAGGTCAGGTAGTCGACCACCAGGTCCAGGGCGGAGCCATCGAAATGCGGCAGCACCCGCTTGACCTCGAACTTGCGCGCCAGGGTGCCGTCGAGGCCATCGACGAGCAGCGCAATGCCGAGCCACATGAGGCAACCCTTGGGCTGGCCGTCGACCAGGGCAAGCAGCGCCAGGAGCGCGAGGATCACACCGCTGGAAGTCACCGCATGGGCGCTCCAGGCTTTGGCTTTTGTCAGCATGAGCGGATGGGAAATGGAGTTCACGGGCGTCTCTCTATGATGACGGCTTCGACTGCCCGGCGCAGCGCATGTTCTAACGATGCGTCACGAAATCGGCGAAGAAGCCTGTGCACGGCAGGGCGAACCTCAGCCGCCGACCCCGGGAACCGGGCGCCAAAGATCGAGGATACCGCGCCTTGGCGCGCTTTGCCCGCCTTCCCGCCGAACGCCCGTGATTGGGTTCGCAGGCTGACGGGGCGGACCGAGGCCCGCCCCGGACACACCGAACCTGTTCAACGTCTCGCGAGCCAGAGCCAAACAAGGCGCAACGACCAGCGGGAGTAACAGCCAATGGCTGGCCCGAAGGGGGAGCGCCAGCGAATCAAAGACCTGAGGAAGCAGATCGGACTCGCGCTCGAGTTTACGCGTGGTAAATGAGCATGGCGACGGGGCCGCCCAGGCCGGGCTGGCGACCCAGGGTCTGTTCAACGCCGTTTGGCCGACGCGCAGCAGACTTGTACAGGTTCTTAGTGCAGGATCTGCCCCAGGAACAGTCGGGTCCGCTCGTTCTGCGGATTGTCGAAGAACTGGTCCGGTGCGGCCTGTTCGACGATCTCGCCCTTGTCCATGAAGATCACCCGGTTCGCCACGGTGCGAGCGAAGCCCATCTCGTGAGTCACGCAAAGCATGGTCATGCCGTCCTGGGCCAGGCCGATCATGGTGTCCAGTACCTCCTTCACCATCTCCGGGTCGAGGGCCGAGGTCGGCTCATCGAACAGCATGATGCGTGGCTGCATGCACAGCGCCCGGGCGATGGCCACCCGCTGCTGCTGGCCGCCAGAGAGTTGCCCAGGATACTTGTGGGCCTGCTCGGGGATGCGTACCCGCTGCAGATAGTGCATGGCGATCTCTTCGGCCTGCTTCTTCGGCATCTTGCGCACCCACATGGGCGCCAGGGTGCAGTTCTGCAGCACGGTCAGGTGCGGGAAGAGGTTGAAGTGCTGGAACACCATGCCGACTTCGCTGCGAATGGTCTCGATCTGCTTGAGATCGTTGGTCAGTTCGGTGCCATCGACGATGATCTGGCCCTTCTGGTGCTCTTCCAGGCGGTTGATGCAACGGATGGTGGTGGACTTGCCCGAGCCGGAGGGGCCGCACAGCACGATGCGCTCGCCCTGGGTCACGGTCAGGTTGATGTCCTTGAGCACGTGGAACTGGCCGTACCACTTGTTCACGTCCTTGAGCTGGATCATGACCTTGCTGCTGTCGACCTGCTGCTTGTTGCTTACGTTCATCTGATGACTCCTAACGCTTGTGGCCGGTGTTCAGCTTGCGCTCCAGGCGAGCGGAGTAGCTGGACATGGCGAAACAGAAAACCCAGTAGATCAGCGCTGCGAACACATAGCCCTCGGTGGACATGCCCAGCCAGGCCGGGTCCGAGGTGGCGCGCTTGATGCTGTTGAGCAGGTCGAACAGGCCGATGATGATCACCAGGCTCGAATCCTTGAACAGCGCGATGAAGGTGTTGACGATGCCCGGGATCACCAGCTTCAACGCCTGGGGCAGGATCACCAGGCCCATGGTGCGCCAGTAGCCCAGGCCCATCGCGGCAGCGGCTTCGTACTGGCCCTTGGGAATGGCCTGCATGCCACCGCGGACCACCTCGGCGATGTAGGCGGCCTCGAAGATGATCACCATGACGATGGCGCGCAGCAGCTTGTCGAGGTTCATGCCCTCGGGCAGGAACAGCGGCAGCATCACCGACGACAGGAACAGCACCGTGATCAGCGGGATACCCCGCCAGAACTCGATCATGGTCACGGAGATGACCTTGATCGCCGGCAGATTGGAGCGTCGTCCCAGGGCCAGCAGGATGCCCAGCGGCAGCGCGCCGACGATGCCCACCGCCGCGATGACGATGGTCAGCATCAGGCCGCCCCACTCGCTGGTGGGGACCACGCGCAGGCCCAGACCACCGTACAGCAGCCAGAAGGCGACCAGTGGGAAGATCACCAGCAGGGACAGGCCGTAGCGGGCCTTGTGCTTGAAGCTGTCGAGGAACAGCGGAATGGCGCCGACCACGGCCAGCACCACGGTCAGATCGAACCGCCAGCGCTGGTCTTCGGGGTAGAAGCCGTACATGAACTGGCCGATGCGTTCCTTGATGAACACCCAGCAGGCACCGCCCGGCGCGCAATCGGACCGCGTCGTGCCACTCCAGGTGGCATTGAGGAAGGCCCAGTTCACCACCGGCGGCACGATCAGCCAGACGAGGTAGAGGCCGAGCAGGGTCAGCAGGGTATTGCCGACGCTGGAGAACAGGTTGCCACGGATCCAGGCCAGGACACCGACGCTGGAGGGCGGCGGCGGCAGGTCCGGTTTGAAGGTATGGGTCTGGTTACTCATACGCGCTCCTTAACGCTCGATCAGCGCGATGCGCTTGTTGTACCAGTTCATCAGGATGCTGATGCTGATGCTGATGGCCAGGTACACGCTCATGGTGATGGCCATGGTCTCGATGGCCTGGCCGGTCTGGTTCAGCGTAGTACCGGCGAACAGCGCCACCATCTCCGGATAGCCCACCGCGGCCCCCAGGGAGGAATTCTTCATCAGGTTCAGATACTGGTTGGTCAGCGGGGGAATGATCACCCGCATAGCCTGGGGAATGATCACCAGGCGTAGCGTCAACCCGGGACGCAGGCCCAGGGAGCTGGCCGCTTCGGTCTGACCATGGCTGACCGCCTGGATACCGCCCCGTACCGTCTCACCGATGAAGGCGGCGGTGTAGACCGACAGCGCCAATGCCAGCGAAACCAGTTCCGGGATGATCACCCAGCCACCGCGCAGGTTGAAACCTTGCAGCTCCGGCAGCTCCCAATGGAACGGCTTGCCGAACACCAGTGCCGCCAGCAGCGGGAGGCCGATCACCAGCGCCAGGATCGTCCACAGCACCGGGAAGCGCTCGCCGGTGGCATGTCGACGCTTGCGTGCCCAACGGAACACGACGGCGCTCGCCACGACGGCGATCAGAAACGCGATCAGGCCCGGGATGAAGCCCGCATCCGCGCTCGGGGCCGGCATGTACAGGCCGCGGTTGTTGACGAAGAAGGCGTCACCCAGGCTCAGACTCTGGCGCGGGCCAGGCAGCGGCGCGAGGACGGCGAAGTAGACGAAGAAGATCAGCAGCAACGGCGGAATGTTGCGGAAGATCTCGATATAGATCGTGGCGACCTTGCGCAGCAGCCAGTTGCTGGACAACCGCGCCACGCCCACCGTGAAGCCGATGATGGTCGCCAGCACGATGCCGATCACCGAGACCAGCAGGGTGTTGAGCAGGCCGACCAGGAATACCCGGCCGTAGGTGTCACCCTCGGTATAGGGAATCAGGTGCTGGGGAATGCCGAAGCCGGCGGAGTTGTTGAGGAAACCGAAGCCCGAGGTGATCCCCCGGTGAGACAGGTTGGTCTGGGTGTTGTTGAACAGGAACCAGCCGAAGGCCACGACGGCGACGACGGCGACGACCTGGAACAGCCACGAACGTACCTGCGGGTCGGTCAGTAGCGACCCACGGACTGGTGGCGAGGTTTTGCTAACGTTTTGCATCTACTGGAAGCCTCATTAAACCCTCGCCCCGCAGCGCGAAAGCGCTGCAGGGCGAGAATCTGCACATCCGGAAGGTGTCGGCGACTAAGGCGCCGAGATCAACGGACCGGCGGGGAGTACTGCAGGCCGCCTGCGTTCCACAGGGCGTTGAGACCACGCTTGATCTTCAGGTCGGAACCCATGCCGACGTTACGCTCGAAGACTTCGCCGTAGTTGCCGACCTGCTTGATGATGTTCAGTGCCCAGTCTTTCGGCAGCTTCAGGTCCTTGCCGAACTCGCCATCGGTGCCCAGCAGGCGACGGACGTCGGGGTTCTTGGAATCCTTGGCCTGGGCTTCCACGTTGGCGGAAGTCAGACCCAGCTCTTCGGCGCTGACCATGGCGAACTGTGCCCACTTGACGATGGTGAACCAGTCTTCGTCGCCACGACGGACGGCGGGAGCCAGGGGCTCCTTGGAGATGACCTCGGGCAATACGACGTAGTCGTCGGGCTTGGCCAGTTTGATGCGCTGGGCATAGAGCTGCGACTGGTCGGAGGTCAACACGTCGCAACGACCGGCTTCCATGGATTTGGCGCTTTCATCGGAGGTGCTGTAGGTGATGGGGGTGAACTTCATGCCGCTGGAGCGGAAGTAGTCAGCCAGGTTCAGCTCGGTGGTGGTACCGGCCTGGATGCACACGGTGGCGCCGTCCAGCTCCTTGGCGCTCTTCACACCCAGCTTCTTGTTCACCAGGAAACCCTGGCCATCGTAGTAGGTCACGGCGGTGAACATCAGGCCCATGCCGCCATCGCGGGAGCTGGTCCAGGTGGTGTTGCGCGACAGGACGTCGATCTCGCCGGACTGCAGCGCGGTGAAGCGCTCCTTGGCGGTGAGGGGGGTGAAACGCACCTTGGAGGCATCGCCGAACACGGCGGCGGCGACGGCGCGGCAGACGTCCACGTCGATACCCTTGTATTCACCCTTGGAGTCGGTGAAGGAGAAACCCGGCAGGCCATCGCTGACGCCGCATTGCACGAACCCCTTGTTCTTTACTGCATCCAGAGTAGCGCCCGCGTGAGCCATGCTGGAAAGACCCAGGGCGGCGGCGGTGGTCAGAATTGCCAGGGTGGACTTCACCATCTTCATCGATAAGCTCCAATGTGTTTATGAATTGCGTTCCAGCGGCACGGCACCGCGATGTCTCTCGCGTGATGACCGTGCAACCTGCCCGAACCAGCGATCCCCGGCAACGCGAAGACAGCGGTCTGACATGGGCGCAACCAGGCAGGGCAGCGGTGTTACCTGTTGGTGCACTGCCCGGTCGTGCATTGATTGAGGCAATTAGCGGACCAGCGGATGCGACAACACCGCTCCCTGCGCAAACCGCCGGCTCGTGGACTTCTGGCAAAAAATCGCCGGAAAAAATTACGATAATGCGACATTGATCCTGCGCACCAACTGTTACCACACCGCTCTTTGAGAGCCCCATTTTGGAGCAAAACCTTGGAAAACCTTCCTCTTGTGCTGGAATCGGCTGCCGGATCGGCCGATAGTTGCGTCATCTGGCTGCATGGCCTGGGTGCCTCCCGGCACGACTTCGAGCCGGTGGCCGAGCTGCTGCAACAGACGCTCAAGCGTACGCGCTTCATCCTGCCCCAGGCACCGACCCGCCCGGTCACCATCAACGGTGGCTGGGCCATGCCCTCCTGGTACGACATCCTGGCCATGAATCCCGCCCGCGCCATCGACCGGGCGCAGCTCGAAGAATCGGCCGCCACGGTCCAGGCGCTCATCGCGCAGCAGCGCGGTCTGGGCATCCCTGCCGAACGCATCGTGCTGGCGGGCTTCTCCCAGGGTGGCGCAGTGGTGTTACACGCCGCCTACAACACGCCTTGCGTGACGCTCGGTGGCGTCATGGCGCTCTCGACCTACGCACCCAGCTTCGACGGTGACCAGTCGAACCGCGGCGCCACCACGCCGGCGCTCTGCCTGCATGGCGTCCAGGACGACGTGGTGCCCCTCGCCTTGGGACGCGCCGCCTACGAGGCGCTGACCGCCGCGGGCGTGGAAGCGCTCTGGCACGACTATCCCATGCGTCACGAGGTCATTCCGGCGGAAATCAAGGACATCCAGGCCTGGTTGCAGGACCGCCTCGGCTGACACGAAAGGCAGCATTTCGCTCCAGGGCGATTTTTGGAAACCGGTCGACACTTCGCGACATCTGGCGCTGAAAGCGGGCTTCCATGGCGGGAAACGAACGAACTTTGCGAGGCTCGTCCGGTCCAGTGTGGGTGCCTGAAGGTCGTGATGTGCATGGAGCAGCTATGGTCCGAGTTTTCCTTTCAGCCCATGGGGTGATCTGTTGATGGCTGCGCCCTTGTCGCTATGGTTGGCCGAAGTGCCGGTCTCTTCCCTGAAGGATCTGCGCCTGTTCAAAGGTGTGGAAACCCATCTGCTGGAAGCCCTTATCGCCCGTTCGGCGACGCGTAGCCTGGTGGCCGGCGAATGCCTGCTGTCGCCCGCGCAGCCCAACCACTATATGTACCTTATCCTCGAGGGACGGCTGCGCGTGCACCTGGGCTCTCCGGAGAATCCTCCCATCTATCTGCTGGGGGTGGGTGAGTGCTCGGGCGAGATCAGTTTCCTGGACAGCGAGCGACCCAGTGCCCACGTCATCGCCGAGGCCGACACCCGGGTCCTCTGCCTGCATCGCGACCTGGTGCTGGAGTTGATCGAGCGCTCGGCCAAGGCCATGCACAACCTGCTCGGTATCCTCTGCGAGCGGATGCGCCGGGGCAACCAGCTCATCGTCGACACCGAACGCAACGCCAACGTCGATACCCTGACCGGCCTGTTCAATCGCCGGCGACTCGAGCAACTGTTCGAGCGCGAAAGCACCCGCTGCGCCTTCAATCGGCAGCCGCTGAGCCTGCTGATGCTCGATGTGGATCACTTCAAGCACTACAACGATACCCATGGGCACCTGGCGGGCGACTATGCGCTGTGCCTGGTAGCCAATACGCTGCGGGATCAGCTGCGTCCCAAGGACAGCATGGCCCGCTACGGTGGCGAGGAGTTCGTCATCCTGCTGCCGGAGATCGACCGCGAAGAGGCCATGGCCATCGCCGAACGCCTGCGCCAGAGCCTGGCGGACATCAAAGATTTCTATTCACCCTGCGGCAAACTGCCGGGCGTCACCGTATCCATCGGCCTGGCGCAGATGCGCAAGGCCGATACCCTCGACGAACTGGTAGGGCGTGCCGACAAGTCGCTCTACCAGGCCAAGGGCGCCGGGCGGAATCGGATCTGTGGCTAGCCCGGCCGTCACGGCATTCGGCAGGTAGTTGTTGCTGGGCACGTAGGTTGCTTTACACTGCGGTCTCATTCCGCTTTCGATGATCGAGACCTTCCGTGCTCAAGGCACTCAAAAAATTTCTGGGCAAGGACCAGGACGGCGCTCAGCCGGCCTCCCCCGCTACGCCCCAAGTGAATCCCAGCGTCGTCCCCGCAGCGCCTGCGGCGCCTGCCGTCGCTGCCCCCGCGCCCCAGGCCGAGCGCGCGCCCCGCAAACCCAAGCCCCAGGACAGCGCCCCGGCGCAGGACGCCCGCCGGCAAGCGGAAAAACCTGCCAAGCCCCGTCGTGAACGCAGCCCGCGCAAACCCAAGCCGGTGGATACCTGGAAACTGGAAGATTTCGCGGTAGAGCCCCAGGAAGGCAAGACGCGCTTCCATGACTTCAACCTGGACCCGCGCTTGATGCACGGCATCCACGACCTCGGCTTTCCCTATTGCACACCTATCCAGGCGCAGGTGCTGGGCTTCACCCTCAAGGGCCAGGATGCCATCGGCCGCGCCCAGACCGGCACCGGCAAGACCGCGGCCTTCCTGATCTCCACCATCACCCAGCTGCTCACCACGCCACCGCCCAAGGAACGCTACATGGGCGAACCGCGGGCACTGATCATCGCGCCAACCCGCGAGCTGGTGGTGCAGATCGCCAACGACGCCCTGGACCTGGCCAAGTACACCGGGCTGAACGTCATGAGCTTCGTCGGCGGCATGGACTTCGACAAGCAGCTCAAGCAGCTCGAGGCCCGCTACTGCGACATCCTGGTGGCCACTCCAGGCCGCCTGCTGGACTTCAACCAGCGCGGCGAGGTGCACCTGGACATGGTCGAGGTCATGGTGCTGGACGAGGCCGACCGCATGCTGGACATGGGCTTCATCCCCCAGGTGCGCCAGATCATTCGCCAGACCCCGCCCAAGAGCGAGCGGCAGACGCTGCTGTTCTCCGCCACCTTCACCGAAGACGTGATGAACCTGGCACGGCAGTGGACCACCAACCCGGCCATCGTCGAGATCGAACCGGAGAACGTGGCCAGCGAAACCGTCGAGCAGCACGTCTACGCTGTCTCCTCCAGCGACAAGTACAAGCTGCTCTATAACCTGGTGGCCCAGAACAACTGGGAGCGGGTGATGGTGTTCGCCAACCGTCGTGACGAGGTGCGCCGTATCGAGGAACGCCTGACCAAGGACGGTATCAGCGCCGCCCAGATGTCGGGCGACGTACCTCAGCACAAGCGCATCAAGACCCTGGAAGGTTTCCGCGCCGGCAAGATCCGCGTGCTGGTGGCCACCGACGTCGCCGGTCGCGGCATCCACGTCGACGGCATCAGCCATGTGATCAACTTCACCCTGCCGGAAGACCCGGACGACTACGTGCACCGCATCGGCCGTACCGGTCGTGCCGGCGCCAGTGGCACCTCCATCAGCTTCGCCGGCGAGGACGATGCCTTCGCCCTGCCGCCCATCGAGACCCTGCTGGGCCGCAAGATCTCCTGCGAGATGCCGCCAGCCGAGCTGCTCAAGTCGGTACCTCGGCAGCGTTGAAACGGCCCTTCCAACGGCTGTCATAGCGGTCCGACAAGCGGTTTTCCTTAGGGCGTACCACTCTTATCGCGGCCACGGGTCGCTCCTACAGGAGTTCTATTTACCCGTAGGAGCAACGGTCTTATCGCTGTGGGGATGCCTCACGTAGCGTGGAAAACGGCGCAGCCTTTTCCACTGGAGACTTGGTGGCGAGGAGGCCCTCACCCCAACCCTCTCCCGAGGGGAGAGGGGGTTATCCGAGCAGGCGTTCAGTTTCATCAGCCAAGGCAAAGATCACGTCAAACTGGCGTACCTCTTCCTTAGGAGCGGCCCATGGCTGCGATAGGACTCCTTAGGAGCCGCGTGGAAAACGCTACGCGGTTTTCCACGCTACCCCTCAGCCCTTCGCCCAGCGTCCCGCCGCGTCCTGGTCACTGGCACGCCCCTCCACCCAGCGCGGGCCATCGGACGTGTCCTCCTTCTTCCAGAAGGGTGCACGGGTCTTGAGGTAGTCCATCACGAAATTGCAGGCATCGAAGGCAGCCTGGCGGTGGGCGCTGGCGGTGCCGACGAAGACGATGGGCTCGCCCGGCTCCAGGCGACCGATGCGATGCAGGATATCCACGTTCAGCAGCGGCCAACGCTGGCAGGCCTCTTCGGCGATGCGCGCCAGGGCCTTTTCCGTCATGCCGGGAAAGTGCTCGAGGAACAGTCCGCCGACGTCGCGTCCGTCGTTGAAGTCCCGGACATAGCCAACGAAACCCACTACGGCACCGACTCCGGTATTGGCGGCATGCTGGGCATTGAGCTCCTGGCCGGGATCGAAGGCCTCGGCCTGCACACGGATGGCCATGGTCAACCTCCGGTCACGGTGGGGAAGAAGGCGACCTCATCGCCGTCGCGCAGCGGCTCGGCCAGACCACAGAGTTCTTCGTTGCGGGCACACATCAAGCCCTGTTCGCCCAAGGTCTCGGCCCAGGGGCCACCGCGCTGCACCAGGTGCTCGCGTAGATCGCCCACGGTGGCGAGGTCCGGCTCCCAGGCGAGACTGTCCTCGGCGCAGCCCAAGGCTTCCCGATAGCGAGCGAAGAATTGCACGCGGATCATGCCGGCTGCTCCTCGGCGTGGAAGTGGCCACTCTTGCCACCGCTCTTTTCCAGCAGGCGCACCGCCTCGATGGTCATGCCGCGGTCCACCGCCTTGCACATGTCGTAGAGGGTGAGCGCCGCGACGCTGGCCGCGGTCAGGGCCTCCATCTCCACGCCGGTCTGGCCGGAGAGTTTGCAGGTGGCCGCGATCCGCACGGCATCGGGCGCTTCGGCGGTCAGGACGACCTTGACGCTGGTGAGCATCAGCGGATGGCAGAGGGGAATGAGATCGGCCGTTTTCTTGGCCGCCTGGATGCCGGCGATACGGGCCACGGCGAAGACGTCACCCTTGGGATGGCCGCCGCTCTGGATCAGTTCGAGGGTTTCCGGACGCATGCGCACCCGGGCTTCGGCCGTGGCTTCACGGAAGGTCACCTGCTTGTCGGTGACGTCGACCATGTTGGCACGGCCTTGGGAATCGAGATGGGTCAGCACGGCATGACTCCTGGAAAAGACCTGCCATTGTAGACCCGCCGCCGGGGATTTGATCCCCGCCCGCGGCCGGGCGGGGGATATGGGCCATGTCGGAAAAGTGCCTGGGCTCGCTCGGCGGCTTTTCAGACAAGCCCTGGCGCTTACAGATGAGCCTCGGCGTATTCGGCGAGGACGGAACGTGGCACGCCCTGCAGGGTGATGTGCACGCCATGGTTGAAACCCTTGAAGCGCTCGGAAAGGTAGGTGAGGCCCGAGCTGGTGGCCGAGAGGTAGGGGGTGTCGATCTGCGCCAGGTTGCCCAGGCAGATCACCTTGGAGCCGCTGCCGGCACGGGTGATGATGGTCTTCATCTGGTGCGGGGTGAGGTTCTGGCACTCGTCGATGAGGATGAGGCTCTGCTGGAAGCTGCGGCCGCGGATGTAGTTCAGGGATTTGAACTGCAGCGGCACCTTGCTGAGGATGTAGTCCACGCTGCCGTGGGGGTTGTGATCATCCATGTGCAGGGCTTCGAGGTTGTCGGTGATGGCGCCCAGCCAAGGCTCCATCTTCTCGGCCTCGGTGCCGGGCAGGAAGCCGATGTCCTCGTCCAGCCCCTGGACGCTGCGGGTGGCGATGATGCGGCGGTATCTCTTGGTGACCATGGTCTGCTCGATGGCCGCGGCGAGCGCCAGGATGGTCTTGCCCGAACCGGCAGCGCCGGTGAGGTTGACCAGGTGGATATCCGGCTCCAGCAGGGCGAACAGCGCCAGCGCCTGGTAGATGTCGCGTGGCTTGAGGCCCCAGGCTTCCTGGTGCATCAGCGGCTCCTGGTGCATGTCGAGCAGGATCACCTCGCCGTCGCGCACCGCCTTGACCCAGCCGACGAAGCCCTGCTCGTCGAGCACGAAGTCGTTGACGTTGAAGGGCGGCAACTCGGCGGAGAGCTGGACGCGATGCCAGACCCGGCCCAGCTCCTGACGGCTTTCGACCTTGCTGACGTTGTCCCAGAAGGACCCAGGAATGTTGTGGTAACCCTGGGAGAGCAGGGAAACGTCGTCGAGCAGTTGGTCGGTCTGGTAGTCCTCCGCCGCGATACCGCAGCCACGCGCCTTGAGGCGCATGTTGATGTCCTTGGTGACCAGCACCACCCGCTCCTGGGGATGCTGGGTACGCAATTCGACGAGTTGGTTGATGATGCGGTTGTCGTTGATGTCGTCGGGCAGGCAGGCCATGGGCCCGGCGCGCCGCCCCATGAGAATGGACAGGCGGCCCTTGGCCTCGCCCTTGCCGCGGGGAATGGGTACGCCCCGCTCGACGTCCTCGGGCGAGGATTCGGCCAGGATACTATCGATCAGGCGGATCGCCTGTCGGCACTCGGCGGCGACGTTGTGCTTGCCGGTCTTGAGCTTGTCGAGTTCCTCCAGGACCGTCATGGGGATGGCGACGTGGTGCTCCTCGAAGTTGAGCAGCGCGTTCGGGTCGTGGATCAGTACGTTGGTGTCGAGCACATAGAGGGTGGGCTGGGTGGGGCGGGAACGTCCGTGATCATCCATACTCGGTCACCTCGTCAGAAACGCTTGACTCGCAAGCCAGTCGACGGAGCGCCAGGCGGCGCTCCGCGGCGAAAGGTGCCGTCGCTCCAGCAACGGGTTCACGGACCGGCCAACATGAGGGCACGGGACCCGAGAGATGCGACGGACACTTCGGTAATAACGCAAAAGACCTTGGGCACAAAAGCTTTTTTTTGGCCGCACCCGTTTTTTCACCATCCGGTGGGGATAGTCGACCAGGCGGGCAACGTCGCCGCATGCCCGAGGTCGATATCTATCGATGCCATCGGCAAGGCAGGCTGGAGTAGCGCCTGGCAGGCCTCTAGAATGGCGCCTCGCCAAGAGGAGCCACGCCGATGTTGATGGTGATTTCGCCCGCCAAGACGCTGGACTACGACACCCCGCCCCACACGTCCCGCCATACCCTGCCGCAGCACCTGGAGCACGCCGGCGAGCTGATCGAGGAACTGCGCGCCCTGACGCCAGGGGATGTCGCCAAGCTCATGGGCGTTTCCGATAGGATCGCGGCCCTCAACGTCGCCCGCTTCGGCAGCTGGACACCCGAATTCACCCCGGAGAACGCCAAGCAGGCCATCCTGGCCTTCAAGGGTGACGTCTACACCGGCCTGGCCGCGGACGACTTCGAGGATGACGATTTCGACTTCGCCCAAGGCCACCTGCGCATGCTTTCCGGACTCTACGGCCTGCTGCGTCCCCTGGACCTGATGCAGCCCTACCGCCTGGAGATGGGCAGCAAGTTCGCCAACGCCCGCGGCAAGGACCTCTACGCCTTCTGGGGCGAGCGCATCAGCGAGTGGCTCAACGCGGACCTGGCGGCCCAGGGCGATGACGTCCTGCTCAACCTGGCGTCGAACGAATACTTCAGCGCCGTGCGTCGGCGCCAGTTGCAGGCCCGAGTGGTCGATGTGGACTTCCGCGATCTCAAGAACGGCGACTACAAGATCATCAGTTTCTACGCCAAGAAGGCCCGCGGCCTGATGGCGAGGTACGTCATCAAAAGACGTATCACCCAGGTGGCTGACCTCCGTGACTTCGCCGAGCAGGGCTATGCCTACTCCGAGGAGCGTTCCACGGCCGACAAACTGGTTTTTCTGCGTGATGAGCCTGCGGAATAGCCCTTAGAATCGACGGATGACCGCGCGAACCCGGTCTTGCGCCCCAGAACTGGCGAAGAGCTCACATTCGGTGGTCTGCTTCCGTGAAAGACTGTCATCTCCCTCCAATAAAAAGGTTGCAGCGTAGCGACGGGGTCTTTCGGGCGAGAAAACTTGTCGGAACTCTCAAAACCGTCGTTATTCCGGAAAAAGGAAACTTCGCTGAGAACCACTTTCGTTTGATTCTGTCTTTGTCTGGTCCTTGCCACAGGCCGTGATGGCCACTGGCGATCAGTCCGCATTGTTCATCTGTACCGCCACGGCTTCCGGGCGGTTGACCTTTCGAAGCACGGACGCTTCGTCCCGACCTTAGGGACAGCGGCCACAAATCAGCAGACGCTGAAGGAGTAACGCCCATGATTCCCGTCATCCTGTCCGGTGGTAGCGGCTCGCGACTCTGGCCCCTCTCGCGCAAGCTCTACCCCAAGCAGTTCCTGGCCCTGACCAGCGAACAGACCATGTTCCAGGAGACCATCAATCGCCTGGGCTGCGAGGGCAGCATCGATTGCCCCATCATCGTCTGCAACGCCGAACACCGTTACCTGGTGGAAGAGCAGCTCAAGGCCGTCGAGTGCAAGCCCCAGGCGCTGATCATGGAGCCCTTCGGCCGTAACACCGCGCCGGCCGTGGCCATCGCTGCCATGCAACTGGTCGCCGACGGCAAGGATGATCTGATGCTGGTGCTGCCCGCCGATCATGTGATCGAGGACGAAGCCCAGTTCAAGGCCGCCCTGCAACAGGCCGCCGCCGCGGCCGAGCGTGGCGAGATGGTGCTGTTCGGCATCCCCGCCACCGCGCCCGAGACCGGCTACGGCTACATCAAGACCGGCACCAACGACGGCCTGCCCGAGGGCGTGGCGCGTGTCGAACGCTTCGTCGAGAAGCCCGATGCCGTCACCGCCACCGAATACGTGGCCTCCGGCGACTACTGCTGGAACAGCGGTATCTTCCTGTTCCGCGCCAGCCGTTTCCTGGAAGAGCTGAAGAAGCACGACACCGACATCTACGACACCTGCCTGCTGGCGCTGGAGCGCAGCAGTATCGACGGCATCAACATCAGCATCGATTCCGCCACCTTCGCCGTCTGCCCGGACAACTCCATCGACTACGCCGTGATGGAAAAGACCACCCGCGCCTGCGTGGTGCCCATGAGCGCCGGCTGGAGCGACGTCGGTTCCTGGTCCGCGCTGTGGGACGTCCATGCCAAGGACAGCAACGGCAACGTGCTCAAGGGCGATGTCGTCCTGCACGACAGCCGCAACTGCCTGGTGCACGGCAACGGCAAGCTGGTGACCCTGGTCGGCCTGGATGACGTGGTCGTGGTGGAAACCAAGGACGCGGTCATGATCGCCCACAAGGACAAGGTCCAGGACGTCAAGAAGCTGGTCAACGCCCTCGAGAAGCAGAATCGCAACGAGGTCAAGGCGCACCAGGAAGTCTTCCGTCCCTGGGGCTCCTACGACTCCATCGACATGGGCCAGCGCTTCCAGGTCAAGCGCATCACCGTCAAGCCGGGCGCCCAGCTGTCGCTGCAGATGCACCACCACCGTGCCGAGCACTGGATCGTGGTGTCGGGTACCGCCGAGGTCACCTGTGACGACAAGGTCTTCCTGTTGACCGAAAACCAGTCCACCTACCTGCCGATGACCTCCGTGCACCGCCTGGCCAATCCCGGCAAGGTACCGCTGGAGCTGATCGAAGTGCAGTCCGGTGGCTACCTGGGCGAAGACGACATCGTCCGCTTCGAGGACATCTACGGCCGCGTCGACACCCAGGCCCTGGAAGTCGCCAAGGCAGGCAAGGCCTCCACGCGCTAAGTCTCGTCGAGAGCTACAAACAGACACCGGCCCAGGCCGGTGTCTGCGTTTTCGGCAGCCGCTCGGTAAAACCGGTTAGGCTTGTCGTTTCCCCTTTCGCCATCGGATTCTTCTGCATGACCTCCCCCACCCTGCTCCGCCTCGATCAACTGGATGAAGCCCTGGCTACCTACGACGGTTTCATCCTCGACCTCTGGGGCGTGCTGATCGACGGCTACGAGACCTTTCCCGGCGCTCGGGCCTGGCTGGAGCGTCGCGCGGGGGAAGGCAAACCGGTCTGGTTCCTCAGCAACGCCTCGCGCGATGCCGCGGGCATGGCCGAAGAGCTGGGCAAACTGGGTGTACCGCGCGAACTCTTCGCCGGCATCACCACTTCGGGTCAACTGGCCATAGACGCCTTCCTGCAAGACCCCCGGTTCCGCGAGGGCGGCATCTACCTGTCCGGCCCCGGAACCGGCCAGGTAGGCTGGCCGGAGGAGATCCGCGCGCGTTTCGTCGAGGATATCGCCCAGGCCGCCATCATCCTGGGCGTCGGCAGCTTTCCGGAAGACGAGCTGGAAGCCCGCTTCGCGCCCCTGGCTGGAGCGCTGGACAAGCCTTTTCTCTGCGCCAACCCGGATCGCAACGTGGTCTCCGGGGGTCTACCCTTCTACGCGGCCGGCAAGCTGGCCGATCGCTTCGTCGAACTGGGCGGCGCGGTGACCTGGTACGGCAAGCCTGATCCCTATGCCTATCGTTGTGCGGCGCAGGAGCTGCGCGAGCGAGGCGCCAGCCGCCTGCTGTTCGTCGGCGATTCCCTGGTGACCGACGTTCCGGGCGCGGCCGCCGCGGAAATCGATTGCCTCTGGCTAGCCGCTACCGGGATCCACCGCGAAGCCCTGGGACTGGCGTTCAATCAGGAGCCCTGCCGCGAGGGACTCGAAGCCCTGCTGAGCCAGCATCCCGAGCGTCCGCGCTTCGCGGCGGCCGGCCTGGCCTAAATTTTTTCGCACGCCGAGGTATCGATGAGCAAGAAGCACGTACTGGTCTTCAACCGCCTACCCGAAACGCTGGTGGAACGCCTGCGCGAACACTTCACCGTCGAGGTGCTTCCCGTCAGCGCCAATCTCGACCTCTTCGCTGCCACCGCCGCCAAGGCCCAGGGCCTGATCGGCGCCAGTCGCAAGTTAGGCGAGAAGGAACTGGCGATGGCCACCACCCTGGAAGCCGTCGCCAGCGTCTCGGTGGGTTTCGACAGCTATGACGTGGATTACCTGACCGAGCGCGGCATCCTGCTCACCAACACCCCGGACGTCCTTACCGACACCACTGCCGATCTCGGCTTCACCCTGCTGATGAGCGCCGCCCGGCGAGTGCCGGAGCTGGACGCCTTCGTCAAGGCGGGTCTCTGGCGCAAGGGCATCGGCGAAGAGCACTTCGGCACCGACATCCATGGCCGCACGCTGGGCATCGTCGGCGCCGGTCGCATCGGCGCGGCCATCGCCAAGCGCGGCCACTTCGGTTTCGACATGCCGATCCTCTATACCGCCAACAGCGCCAAGCCCGAGCTGGAAGTGCAGATGGGCGCTCAACGTCGTGAGCTGGATGACCTGCTTCGGGAAGCCGACTTCGTCTGCCTGGTGGTGCCCCTGTCGGCCGCTACCGAAGGCCTCATCGGGGCACGCGAACTGGAGCTGATGAAGTCCAGCGCCATCCTGATCAACCTGGCGCGCGGCCCGGTCATCGACGAGCCGGCGCTGATCGAGGCGCTGCGCAACAGCCAGATCCGCGGCGCGGGCCTGGACGTCTATACCCGCGAGCCGCTGGAGGCCTCGCCGCTGTTCGAGCTGCCCAACGTGGTCACCCTGCCGCACATCGGCTCGGCCACCCACGAGACCCGCTATGCCATGGCCGAGCGGGCGGTGAACAACCTGATCGCCGCCCTTTCCGGCGAGCGGCCGACCGACCTGGTCAATCCCGCAGCCCTGGAACGCCGCTGATCGCCCAGCGCCGACCGGAGCCGCTGCCGCCGAGCGCCTGAACGGGCTATACTGCCGCGCCGCTCTCGGGTCGGCCGCCTTGGCCGGTGGGCCTCTCTCAGTGTGTCAGGCCACCCCTCCGATCGGGCTCCTTCGCGACCCGGTCCGTGCGACCCGAATTGCGCGCCCGTCTCCCCACCGCCCGTGGTCGAGACGCAAGAAACCGCCAAGAGGAGCGCGTACATGACCGTGATCAAGCAGGATGATCTGATCCAGAGCGTCGCCGACGCCCTGCAGTTCATCTCCTATTACCACCCCGTCGATTTCATCCAGGCCATGCACGAGGCCTATCTGCGCGAGGAGTCCGCCGCCGCGCGCGACTCCATCGCCCAGATCCTGATCAACTCGCGGATGTGCGCCACCGGCCACCGGCCGATCTGCCAGGACACCGGCATCGTCACCGTGTTCGCCAGGGTCGGCATGGACGTGCGCTGGGACGGCGCCACCCTGAGCCTGGACGAGATGATCAACGAAGGCGTGCGCCGCGCCTACAACCTGCCGGAAAACGTCCTGCGCGCCTCGATCCTGGCCGACCCGGCCGGTGCTCGCAAGAACACCAAGGACAACACCCCGGCGGTGATCCACTATCAGATCGTCCCCGGCAATACCGTGGAGATCGACGTCGCGGCCAAGGGCGGCGGTTCCGAGAACAAGTCGAAGATGGCCATGCTCAACCCGTCCGACTCCATCGTCGACTGGGTGCTCAAGACCGTGCCGACCATGGGCGCCGGCTGGTGCCCGCCGGGCATGCTGGGCATCGGCATCGGCGGTACCGCCGAGAAGGCCGCGGTGCTGGCCAAGGAAGCGCTGATGGACGAGATCGACATCCATGAGCTGAAGGCCCGCGGTCCGCAGAATCGTCTGGAAGAGCTGCGCCTGGAGATCTTCGACAAGGTCAACCAGCTGGGCATCGGTGCCCAGGGCCTGGGCGGCCTGACCACGGTACTGGACGTCAAGATCAAGGACTACCCGACCCATGCCGCCTCCCTGCCGGTGTGCATGATCCCCAACTGCGCCGCCACCCGCCACGCCCACTTCGTGCTGGACGGCTCAGGCCCCGCCGCGCTGGAGGCCCCGCCGCTGGATGCCTATCCGGAAATCGTCTGGGAAGCCGGCCCGAGCGCCCGTCGCGTCGACCTCGACACCCTGACCCCGGAAGAGGTGCAGAGCTGGCAGCCGGGCGAGACCGTGCTGCTCAACGGCAAGATGCTCACCGGTCGCGACGCCGCCCACAAGCGCATGGTCGACATGCTCAACAAGGGCGAGCCGCTGCCGGTGGACCTCAAGGGTCGCTTCATCTATTACGTCGGCCCGGTCGATCCGGTGGGCGACGAGGTGGTTGGTCCGGCCGGCCCGACCACCGCGACCCGCATGGACAAGTTCACCCGCCAGATCCTCGACCAGACCGGCCTGCTGGGCATGATCGGCAAGTCCGAGCGTGGCCCCATCGCCATCGAGGCGATCAAGGACTACAAGGCGGTCTATCTGATGGCCGTCGGCGGCGCCGCCTACCTGGTGGCCCAGGCCATCAAGGGCGCCAAGGTCCTGGCCTTCCCGGAACTGGGGATGGAAGCCATCTACGAGTTCGAGGTGAAGGACATGCCGGTGACCGTGGCGGTGGACACCCGCGGCGAGTCGGTGCATATCACCGGACCTCAGGTGTGGCAGAAGAAGATTGCCGACAGCCTGGCCGTCGAGATCTAGGCGCCAGTCGCGGTAGAAAAGCCCAGCCCCGTGCTGGGCTTTTTCATCGGGCGCGCATCCGTCAGCCGGCGGGAGCACTGCCGATTGGCAGGGGTCGCATAGAGACCATCCCTGACCCCGGAGCCCCCATGCCCACCCTTCCCAGTGATTCCGTCTGCAGCCTCGCCCCCGTCTTCGCCATCCAGCCCGATCAAGTCGAGGCCTTCAAGCGCCTGGGTGAGGCCATGCTGCAACGCACCCGCAACGAACCCGGCTGTCTCTACTACGGTTTCTGCTACGACGGCGCCACGGCGCGCTGCCGCGAAGGCTATCGTGATGCCCAGGCACTGCTCGACCACTTGGACAACGTCGGCGATCTCTTGAAGCAAGCCCAGGCCATCGCCACCCTGGAACGCTTCGAGGTGTTCGGCGCGGCCGATCAGCTGGCGTTGCTGCGGGAGCCGCTGGCAGCGCTCGACGCCCGCTTCTTCGTCATGGCCGAAGGCTTCCGCCGCTAGGCTGGGGTGGTTTCTGCTGCGGCGCCAGTCGCGGCAGCAACACGGCGAGGATACGCTTGCGCGTGGGCACCACCAGCCGCTCCTGGAACAGTACGCAGAGCACCACCACCAGCAGCAGGAACAGCCAGTACCACTCGATGGAGTTGGTATAGGCCCCAGCCGCGGCGATGCAGGTTTCACGCTGACCGGCCAGGCAGGCCTTGAGATCGCCGCCGATCAGTTGCTCCAGCGTCATGTAGATGCCCGACAGGGGTACGTGCAGGGCGAACATCGACAGCGAAGCCCCTCCCAGCCGTGGGGACCAGTGGCGAAGGCGTTCGCTCGCCGGCTCCCGCGCCAGGGCGGCGAGGTACACCAGGATCAGCTGCGACGGCAGGAACAGTCCATTGTGGAAGAGGAAGTACCAGAATTTGGGCCCATGGGTGAAGAGTGCCGTGCCCAGGGCGAAGCTGAGGATCAGATAGCTCGCCAGCAGCATGCGCTGCCGCTCGGAGGGTGCCCAGCCGCGCTCGTGCTGCCGCCGGAAGATGGCGTAGAGCAGAATGCCGGCGAGGAATTCAGGCAGACGCAGCAGGGGTACCCGCTGCAGCAGGCCGGTGAAGGGCATGCCGTAGTTCTGGTGGATGATCACCAGCACCGGCGGGATCAGGTAGAGCGCCCAGACCAGCAGCAACAGCTGCCAGGGCCGCTCGCTGGTCATCAGTCGCGGCGCCAGCTTGGGAAAGGTCAGGTAGAAGAAGAACAGCGCCGAGATCGACCAGAGCGGCGCGTTGAACGTCAGGTAGTAGGGATTCCAGGCCTGCAGCATGAACAGTTGCAGCACCGCATTGAAGGCCAGCTCGCCATCGCTCATGAAGTGCTGGAACAGCTCGGGATTGGTGCGCGCCAGGGGCTCGTTGGTATCGAATACCACGAAGCGGATGCTCGCCGTCGCCGCACCCGGCGGGATGCCCAGGCTGCCGATCCAGGTCACCACGGCCATCGCCAGCAGCAGGGCGAAGATATGGATCGGATAGAGGTTGGCGAAACGCTTGGTCCAGAAGCTGCGTGCGGGTTCGCGCAGACTGCCGCGGCCACAGTAGACGTGGGCGAGCAGGAAGCCGGAGAGCACGAAGAAGGTGCTGGTGGCGAAGAAGCCCATGCTGGTGATTTCATCCAGCAGGGGGATGGTCTTGCGCTCGGGATAGAAATGGATGGTGTGGTAGACCACCACATAGAAACCCATCAGGAACCTGAGCCACTCCAGACCGATGAAGCGGTGTTTATCTAAAGTCTGCACTAAGGCGTTACTCGTCTGGCCTCGTCCGCTGGACGATGGATCCGGCCAACGGCGCCGGACCGGTTATGTTACCCGCACCTGGTCCCTCGAGGCTGCTAACCGCGCCCCAGTACACCGATCACCAACCGATCCAACGAACCCCACAGCCACTCGCGGGCGCGCAACCACCAGGGCCGACTGCGCCAGAAGTCGAGGGTGATCTCCCGGCTCTGGGCGAAATCCTTGACGAAGCTGGCCGCGACGGCCTGGCTGAGCCCCCGGTCTACGGCTTCGACATTGGCTTCCAGGTTGAATCTCAGGTTCCAGTGATCGAAATTGCAGGAACCGACACTCACCCAGTGATCCACCAGCACCATCTTGGCGTGGATGAAACGCGGCTGGTACTCGTAGATGCGCACGCCGGCGCGCAGCAGGCTGCGGTAATAGCGTTGCCCGGCGAAGCGCACCGGCGGATTGTCGGTGTGGCGTCCGGTGAGCAGCAGGCGCACGTCGACACCGCGGCGGGCCGCGCGACGCAACGCCCAACGCACGCGCCAGGTCGGCAGGAAATAGGGGGTGGCGAACCAGATCCGCTCGCGACCGCCCACCAGGGCGCGGATCAGCGCCTGCAGGATGTCGCGGTGCTGGCGCGCGTCGGCATAGGCGACCCGGCCTTGCCCTTCCTGGGCAACGGGCGGCGGGGGTGGTCGCTCCCGCCCCCGACGGGCACGCGGCTTCCAGGCGCGGCGGCGGCGGACCGCCTCCCACTGGCGCTCGAACAGGGCCAGCCAGTCGTCCACCAGCGGTCCCTGGATACGTACCATGACCTCGTGCCAATTGCAGTCGCTCTGTTCCGGGTCCCAGAAGTCGTCGGTCGCTCCGCTGCCGCCGACGAACGCCTCGTGGCCGTCGACGATGAAGATCTTGCGGTGATCCCGGTGCAGGTTGTGCAGGCCGTGAAGGAAACGCACCGGATTGAACAGCCGGATCTCGGCACCCGCCGCTTCCAGTTCACGGCGCAACCTGGCATCCATCTTCAGGGTACCGAAGCCATCGAACAGGCAACGCACCCGGACGCCTCGCCCTGCGGCCTCGGTCAGGGCCACGAGCAGTCGCTCGGCGCAGCTGCCGGCCTCCACCAGATAGAGTTCGATGTCGATCTGGCGCTGGGCGCCGGCGATGGCCGCGAGCATGGCCGGAAAGAACCGCCCACCGTCCACCAGCAATTCGAATTGGTTGTTTTCCCGCCATGGAAAGACGGCGCCCCGCATGCTTCCTACTCCGTGCCGATGGCCCGAGCATAAGAAGGCGCTGCCGCCGGTTCGTTCACTGGCATTCGGCGCCTGACGGGCCAGCATCCGCGCGTGAAAGGTCTAGCCCGGGTGCGCCCCGCCTGCCCGCGTCCTACGACTGACGGACGGACAGCACGGCGTGCAGCGTGGCTGGACTTTAGAGCGTGGGTTCGGGGCGGCGAGCGGTCCAGTCGACCTGCTGCGGGAAGCGGCCGGTCACCTCGGCGCTGAGCGGCCGGGAGACCAGGAAGCCCTGCATGATCTCGCAGCCGTGATCGATCAGCCAATCCCGTTGTTCCAGGGTCTCCACGCCCTCCGCGATCACCTCGAGATCGAGGTTGCGGCCCAGTTCGAGGATGGTGCTGACGATGGCCGCATCGCGGGAGGAATCCAGCATGTTGGCGATGAACAGCTGGTCGATCTTCAGCGTATCCAGTTCGAAGTGGCGCAGGTACGCAAGAGAGGAGTAACCGGTGCCGAAGTCGTCCACGGCGATGCGTACGCCCAGTGCACGCAGTTGCGACAGCTGCGCCCGGGTGTAGTCGATGTCGTGCATCAACGCGGATTCGGTCACCTCGATCTCCATCTGCTCGGGTCGCAGGTGATGGGTCTCGATGATCTGGCGCAGGCTTTCCGCCAATTGCGGCATGCCGAATTGCACCGGGCTCAGGTTGATGCTCAGCAACAGTTCCTCGCCATAGATCTCCTGCAGGGACTGCAACTTGGTGGCGCCCTCGCGGAAGATCCAGTCGCCGATGCGGTTGATCAGGCGGGTCTCCTCCAGCAGCGGGATGAAGACGCTAGGGGAGACCTTGCCGGCCACGGTGTGCTCCCAACGCAGCAGCGCCTCGAAGCCACGCAGGCGACCGTCGCGCAGATAGACCTGCGGCTGGTAGGCGAGCACGAAGTCCTTGTTGTCGATGGCGTTGCGCACGCTCTCTTCGAGCATCAGCCGCGAGCGGGCACGGCCGTTCATCTCCGGCGAAAAGAAACGGTATTGCTGGCGCCCGCCGCGCTTGGCCTCGTACATGGCGATGTCGGCGGATCTCAGCAGGCCGTCGACGGTGTGGCCGCAGTCGGGATAGCTGGCGATGCCGATGCTGGCGCCCAGGCTGACCTCCATGCCGTCGATGCGATGCACCGTGGCCAGCAGCTCCAGCAACTTCTCGGCGACCCGGGCGGCATCCTCGGGATGCTCCAGGGAATCGAGCAGCGCGGTGAATTCGTCGCCGCCCATGCGCGCCAGGATGTCGTAGGGTCTCATGCAGCTCTTGAGCTGCTCGGCAACGATGCACAGCACCCGATCCCCCGCCTCGTGGCCGAGGGAATCGTTGATGCGCTTGAAGCCGTCGAGGTCGATGTAGAGCACCGCCATGCGCTTGCCGTTGCGCCCGGTCCGCGCCAGCGCCGCTTCCAGCGTCTGGTTGAAGCCACGCCGGTTGAGCAGCCCGGTCAAGGCATCGGTGACGGCCTGGGATTCCAGTTGCTCCTGCAGCTCGCGCATGCGGGACATGTCCAGCGCGATGATCACCATGGCGCGCTGCATGCGTGGCAATGGCGCGCAGGAGAGCGCCACCGGCAGGCTGTCGCCGCGGCTGGTGCGCAGCCGGGCATCGTGCAGGCGATAGGTCTCGCGGCGGTCGTAATGCTCCATGAAGGGCGAAGTCTGCCAGTCGTCCAGGCCGCTGCCGCCTTCGAGGAAATCGAGGAAGTTGGCATGTACCAGGTCGCTGACGCTGCACCTGAGCATCCGCGCGATGGCGGCATTGGCGAAGGTCACCCGGCCTTGCTCGTTGACGGTGAGGATGCCCTCGGCGGCGTTGTCCAGCAGGGAATCGCTGAAGGACTTGGCCAACTCCAGCTGCTGGGTGGCCTGCAGCAGTTCGCGGCGATTGCGCTCGTGATCGAGCAGCGAGCGCACCTTGTGCCTGAGGATGTTGGGATCGACCGGCTTGAGCAGATAGTCCACCGCGCCGGTCGCATAGCCGCGCAGCACGGATTCGTAGGAATGGGCTTCGGCGGAGACGAAGATGATCGGGGTGAAGCGGGTGCGCAGGTTGCTGCGCATGATGCGCGCCACCTCGAAGCCGTCCATGATCGGCATCTGGACGTCGAGCAGCACCAGGTCCACGGTTTCATCCAGCAGGTACTGCAGGGCGCGTTCACCCGAGGCCGCGGTGATCACCCGCCAGTTTCCAACCTCCAGCACGGCCTGCATGGCAAGCAGGTTCTCCATGCGGTCGTCCACCACCAGCAATACCGGGCCTTGCTCTGTCTGCGGCAACGGGCACTCCATCAACCTCTTCTCCCCGCGGCCCTGGGCCGCCATGCAGCAGCCAAGGCGGCTGACTATCCCTTCCCGTCGTGACCGTTATACGAAGCGTCTGTTCAACCTTACTAGGGTAGCAGCCAGACTGACGTCTGCCCTCTGCCGATCGGCAGAAGGGACCCTTCGCGACGTGGATCAGAACGCAAAATGAAAAAGCAGTTTCCACCCCGACTGGCGAAGGGGCGGAAACTGCTGGTCAGGGACGACGGACGGTCGTTACTGGGCGGGGGGTCCAGTGGCGCCCGGCAGGGCGCGCAGGTTGACCTCGACGCGGCGATTCTGTGCCCGGCCATCGGCGGTGGCGTTGCTGGCGATGGGATTGTCCGGGCCTGCGCCGCGGGTACTCAGGCGCGCTGCCGGTACGCCCTGGGCGGTCAGGTAGTTGGCCACGGCCTGGGCACGGCGTTGCGACAGGTCCATGTTGTGCGCGCGACTGCCGGTGCTGTCGGTGTAGCCGACGATCTCGATGCTGTTCTGGTCGAATTGCTTGAAGGAATTGGCCAGATCGTTGAGCGGCTTGTAGAAGCTGCCGGCGATGTCCGACGAATCGGTGGCGAAGGTGATGTTGCCGGGCATGATCAGCTTGATGTCGTCACCCTGGCGCTGAACCTCGACGCCGGTGTTCTCCATCTGCTTGCGCAACTCGGCTTCCTGGCGATCGGCGTAGTAGCCATAGCCCGCTGCCGCGGCACCCACGGCGGCGGCACCGATCAGCGCCCCCTTGCCACGATGGTTGTGATCGATGGCAGCACCGGCGACCGCACCGGCCAGGGCACCCAGGCCACCGTACTTGGCGGTCTTGGAGGTGCCACCGCTGGCCTGGCCCTGGTTTTCGTAGGGGTTGGGGGATGCGCATCCGGCCAGGGTAGCCAAGGCCAGGCTGGCGAGAAGGATACGGGTGGGCAGCGCCATGTGTTTACTCCTTGGACGATCGCGGCGGACTGAGCCGCACCTTGAATTCTAGCCGTCTGATCTGAATCGCGACTGAACGAAGCGGCAACCCCTGACACCTCTGGCGATAGCGCCACTCTAAGCCGGTGATAGTCAGAAACGAAGATAGATAGCTTGCATATCGATTTTTTGCGATCTAAGGTTCGTGGCAACCCGATATGACGATACCTCCGTGATGGACGACATCCTCAAGGCCCTGGCCAATCCCCTGCGTCGACAGATCCTCAGCTGGCTGCGCGAGCCCGCGCGGTATTTCCCGCACCAGGAGCACGACTTGGGCGTAGGCGTGTGCGCTGGCCAGATCGAGGCGCGGGTGGGGCTTTCGCAATCCACGGTGTCGGCGCACCTGGCGGTACTGGCGCGGGCCGGACTGGTCAGCACGCGGCGGGTCGGTCAATGGGTGTTCTACCAACGCGACGAGGCGGCCATCCAGGCCTTCCTGCAACACCTCGCTCGCGATCTCTAGTCTGTGCAAGGAACCGTCATGCCCGCTTCTCTCATCGTGCTGGCGCTGAGCGCTTTCGCCATCGGCACCACCGAATTCGTCATCATGGGCCTGTTGCCCAACGTCGCCGCCGACCTGGGTGTCTCCATCCCCAGCGCCGGCTGGCTGGTCACCGGCTATGCCCTGGGCGTGGCCGTCGGCGCGCCCTTCATGGCGCTGGCCACGGCGCATTGGCCGCGCAAGCGCGCCCTGCTCGCGCTGATGGGCATCTTCATCGTCGGCAACCTGCTCTGCACGGTGGCAACCGGCTACAACATGTTGATGCTGGCGCGGGTGGTCACCGCCCTCTGCCACGGTGCCTTCTTCGGCATCGGTGCCGTGGTGGCGGCAAGCCTGGTTCCGGAAAATCGTCGCGCTTCGGCGGTCGCCCTGATGTTCACCGGCCTGACCCTGGCCAATGTGCTGGGTGTGCCCCTGGGTACCGCCCTGGGTCAGGCCGCCGGCTGGCGCTCGACCTTCTGGGCCGTGGTGGCCATCGGTGTAATAGCGCTGATCGGCCTCTGGCGCGTGCTGCCCGCCGACCGTAACCAGACCCGTGCCGACCTGCGCCGCGAACTGCTCGCCCTGCGTGGCCTGGGCTTCTGGCTGGCGCTGTCGATGACGGTGTTCTTCGCCGCCTCCATGTTCGCCCTCTTCACCTACGTGGCACCGCTGCTGCAGGAAGTCACCGGCGTCTCGCCCCGTGGCGTGACCGGCACCCTGCTGCTGATCGGCCTGGGCCTGACCCTGGGCAACTTCATCGGCGGGCGGCTGGCCGATTGGCGCCTGGCTACCAGTCTGGTAGGCATCTTCGTCGCCCTGGCGCTGACCTCCGCCGCCCTACGCTGGACCGGCCAGGCCTTCCTGCCGGCCGAGATCACCCTCTTCCTCTGGGCCGCGGCCGCCTTCGCCGCCGTACCGGCCCTGCAGATCAACGTGGTCACCTTCGGCAAGGACGCGCCGAACCTGGTTTCGACCCTCAACATCGGCGCCTTCAACGTGGGCAACGCCCTCGGCGCCTGGGTCGGCGGCCTGGTCATCGACCACGGCCTGGGTCTCACCGCGGTACCCCTCGCCGCCAGCGGGCTCGCCCTGCTGGCCCTCATCGCCACCCTGCTGACCGCCAACCAGGCCCGCAAGAGCGGCCTGGCCACCGCCAGCTAACCAAGAGAGCTAGCCATGACTCAGCTGTTCGACCCGATCAAGATCGGCGCCCTGGAACTGCCCAACCGCGTCATCATGGCGCCCCTCACCCGCTGCCGTGCCGAACCGGGCCGGGTCCCGGGCGATCTCATGGTCGAGTACTACGTGCAACGCGCCTCCGCCGGCCTGATCATCACCGAGGCCACCTCGGTGGACCCCATGGGCGTCGGCTATCCCGACACCCCCGGCATCTGGTCCGAGGAACAGGTCGCCGGCTGGCAACGCGTGACCGGCGCCGTGCACAAGGCCGGTGGCCGCATCGTGCTGCAACTCTGGCACGTGGGCCGCATCTCCGATCCCAGCTACCTGGACGGTGAACTGCCAGTCGCACCGAGCGCCATCGCCGCCCAGGGCCATGTCAGCCTGCTGCGACCCAAGCGTGACTACGTCACCCCGCGCGCGCTGGAAACCGCCGAGATCCCTGGCATCGTTGCCGCCTATCGCCGTGGTGCGGAGAACGCCAAGCGCGCGGGTTTCGATGGCGTCGAGGTGCATGGCGCCAACGGCTATCTGCTCGACCAGTTCCTGCAGAGCGACACCAACCAGCGCACCGATGCCTACGGCGGCTCCATCGAGAACCGTGCCCGCCTGCTGCTGGAGGTGACCGATGCCTGCATCGACGTCTGGGGCGCCGATCGCGTCGGCGTGCACCTGTCCACCCGCGGCGACATGCACACCATGGGCGACAGCGATCCCGCCGCCACCTTCGGCCATGTCGCTCGCGAACTGGGCCAGCGCCACGTCGCCTTCATCTGCATCCGTGAAGCGGCCGGCAGCGACAGCCTCGGACCGCAGCTCAAGGCGGCGTTCGGCGGCGTCTATATCGCCAACGAGAAGTTCGACAAGGCCCAAGCCAACGCCTGGCTGGGTGAAGGCAAGGCCGACGCCGTGGCCTTCGGCGTGCCCTTCATCGCCAACCCGGACCTGCCCCAGCGCCTGGCCGAGGATGCGCCGCTGAACGAGCCGCGCCCGGACACCTTCTATAGCAAGGGTCCCGTGGGCTACATCGACTATCCGCGGCTGTAAATTGCCGCTCCGATAGGAAAGGCCCGCCAATTGGCGGGCCTCTTCATGAGCAATCGGCTTTATCGCGGCCATGGGCCGCTCCTACAGTAATGCCTGACCCCGTAGGAGCGGCCCATGGCCGCGACTGGCGACGCTCCCTCCCGCACGCCTCGGCGGACCACCATGGCAGCGGTTTAGACAGCCCCAGGCCAGAACGCCCGGATCGCCGCCACGCCCTGGGCGCCGGCCTGCCAGGCGCTGGTGAGATCGTCCTCGCCCAGACCACCCAGCAGGTAAGTCGGCAGGTTGCAGTCGGCCAGCAACTGCTGGGCCCTGACCCAACCCAGGGTCGGCGCACCGGGATGGCTGGTGGTGGGCATCACCGGTGACAGAGTGACGAAGTCCACGCCCATCCGCTGGGCCAGGGCCAGTTCCTCGGCATCGTGGCAGGAGGCCGCCAGCAGGCGCTGCTCCGGGAAGGGCCGGCCATTGGGCGCATAGCGGCGCAGTTGCTCGGCGGTCAGGTGCCAACCAGCCGCAGGGAAATCGCCCAGCCATTCCAGCGGGCCCTTGAGCATCAGCTGGGCACGCCCGGTACAGAGGCCCTGCACGTCCCCCGCCAGGTCTCGATACTGGGGATCGAAGTTGTCCGGCGTGCGCAACTGGACCAGGCGGATGCCCTGGTCGAGTGCCCGGTGCAGGCCATTGAGCAACTCAGCGGTGTTCAGCTCCCCCGGCGTGATGAGATAGCGCTCCGGCAGGCGCGCGGCCTGGACGATGGGCCGATTGGCCGCCGGGAAGTCGTAGCCGGCGAGGTCGCGTGGCGCGACCCAGGCCAGCGGCTGGCCTTCGGCGCCGTGGGCCTCGCCGGTGAAGGCATCCACCTGCCAGACGTCGAGCAATACCGCCTGGTCGGGATAGTCGTGGCGCACCTGCAACAGCGGGCGAGCGGCGGTCACCTGGATGCCAAGTTCTTCGACCAACTCGCGGGCCAGGGCGGTCGCCGGGACCTCGCCCGCCTCTACCTTGCCCCCTGGAAACTCCCAGAGTCCGCCCTGGTGCTTGTGCGCCGGGCGCTGGGCAATAAGGATCCGGCCCTGGGGATCGCGGATCACCGCGGCGACCACATGCAGACGAGTCATGCGCTCTGCTCCTCCGTTTCCGCCTCCGCCAGCCAGCGCTGGAAGGCCGGCCAGGCGTGGATGGTCTCGACATAGGCGGCGGCTTCGGCTGACAGCTCCACCCCATAGCTGCGGAAGCGGCTGGCCACCGGCGCATAGAAGGCATCGGCGATGGTCGGGGTGCCGAACAGATAGGGCCCTTGCTCCCCATAGCGCTCGCGGCACTCGCGCCACAGGCGCTGGATGCGCTGGATGTCTTCCACGGCTTCGGCGGTGGTCGACTTCAGCCGCTGGCGGCGGCGCAGGTCCATCGGCAATTCACGCCGCAGGGCGAGGAAGCCACTGTGCATCTCGGCGCACAGCGCCCGGGCATGGGCGCGGGCCAGGGTGCCGGCGGGCCAGAGGCCGGCGTCGGGATAGGCTTCGGCCAGATACTCGACGATGGCCAGGGAATCCCAGATGGTGCCCTCCGCCAGCTTGAGCACCGGCACCTTGCCAGTGGGCGACTGCGCCTTGAGCAAGGCCCGGCTGTTGGGGGCATAGAGCGGGATCGACACCTCTTCATAGGGGGCGCCGCTGAGCTCCATGGCCAGCCAGGCCCGCAGCGACCAGGAGGAGAAGTTCTTGTTGCCGATCACGAGTTGCAGCTGGGACATGGGGGAATTCCTCGAAACGGTGCGGTCATCGGGACCGCAGGAGGCGTGTGGCCGGGCCGCACGCCACAGCGCCGATCAGGTACGGTACTCGGCGTTGATCTTCACATAGTCGTGGGACAGATCGGTGGTCCAGATGGTCTCCTGGTGGCTACCGCGACCCAGCTCGATGCGGATCTCGATCTCCGCCTGGGCCATGACCCGCGCGCCCTGGTCTTCGGTATAGGTCGCCGCACGACCGCCCTGCTGACAGATCTGCACGCCGCCGAGGAAGACATCGATCAGGCTGACGTCCAGATTGGGCACTCCAGCCCGGCCGACGGCGGCGAGAATGCGGCCCCAGTTGGGATCGGAAGCGAACAGCGCGGTCTTGATCAGCGGCGAATGGGCCACCGCATAGCCGACGTCCAGGCACTCCTGGGCACTGGCGCCGCCATTGACCTGCACGGTGACGAACTTGGTGGCACCTTCGCCGTCGCGGACGATGGCCTGGGCCAGCTCGGCGAACACCGCGAAGACCGCCTCGCGCAGTTGCTCGAAGGCTTCGCCGCTGGCCTGGGTGATTTCCGCCATGGCGGCGCGCCCGGTAGCGATCAGCATGCAGCAATCGTTGGTGGAGGTATCGCCGTCGATGGTGATGCGGTTGAAGGAGCGGTTGGCGGCATCGCTCAGCAGATCCTGCAGCAGCGCACGCGCGACCTTGGCGTCGGTGGCGACGTAACCGAGCATGGTGGCCATGTTCGGCTTGATCATGCCGGCGCCCTTGCTGATACCGGTCACGGTGACGGTCACGCCATCCACCTGGAACTGGCGACTGGCGCCCTTGGGCAGGGTGTCGGTGGTCATGATGCCGGTGGCGGCAGCGGCCCAGTTGTCCTCGGCCAGATCGGCCAGGGCAGCCGGCAGCGCAGCCTCGATCTTCTCCACCGGCAACGGCTCGCCGATCACCCCGGTGGAAAACGGCAGCACCGCCTCTTCGCCCACGCTGGCCAGGGTGGCCAGGGTCTTGGTGGTACGTTCGGCGGCGGCCAGGCCGGGCTGGCCGGTACCGGCGTTGGCATTGCCGGTGTTGGTCAGCAGGTAGCGCACCGGACCGGCGAAGCGCTGGCGGGCGATGATCACCGGCGCGGCGCAGAAGGCGTTGAGGGTAAAGACCCCGGCCACGCTGGAGCCCTCGGCGCAGCGCATCACCACCACGTCCTTGCGCCCGGGGCGCTTGATGCCGGCGGAGGCGATACCGAGTTCGAAACCGGGAACCGGGTGCAACGTGGAGAGCGGACCGAGACCGACAGCCATGGGAAAACTCCAGTGAGAGAAAAGGAAACGCCGCGAACGGACGGCCGGTCGCGGCGTGATGACCAAGATTCAGGCGTCTCTCATGAGGACGCCAAAAAACCTGAAGCGGTCAGCCTAGCGGGCGGAGTTTACCGTCTGGCGTCGACACTGCCGACGGGCTGCCGCCTGCTGCGGACCGCCGCCATCGCCTACGACGACGGCCGGCAGTCCAGGATGATCAGTCGAGCTTACCGTGACACTGCTTGTACTTCTTGCCGGAGCCACAGGGGCACGGTTCGTTGCGACCGATCTTCTGGTCGTTGCGCTGGGGCTGCAGCGGCACCACGGTGTCTTCGCCCTGCTCGTCCTCGAGCACCTCGGGGTCGACCAGCGAAGGCGCCTCGGCGTGCTGGAACTGCATCCGCTGGGCCATGGCCTCGGCCTCGCGGCGCATGCGCTCCTCTTCCTCCGCCGGGTCTTCACGGCGCACCTGGACATGGGACAGCACGCGAATGGTGTCGCGCTTGATGCTGTCCAGCAGCTCCTGGAACAGGTTGAAGGACTCGCGCTTGTATTCCTGCTTGGGGTTCTTCTGGGCGTAGCCGCGCAGGTGGATACCGTGACGCAGATGATCCATGGTGGTGAGGTGATCCTTCCAGAGATCGTCGATCACCCGCAGCAGCATCTGCTTCTCGAAGTTGCGCAGCGCCTCGAGGCCGGCCATGTCTTCCTTTTCCATGTAGGCGGCTTCGAGCTGCTCGAGGATCTTCACCCGCAGGGTGTCCTCATAGAGCTTTTCGTCCTCGTCCAGCCACTGGCCGATGGGCAGTTGCAGACCGAAGACGCTGTAGATCTCGGCTTCCAGGCCGGGGACATCCCACTGCTCGGGCAGCGATTGCGGCGGGATGTGCTCGTTGATCACCTGGGTCAGGGTCTCCTCGCGGAAGCCCTTGATGGTATCGCCGACGTCTTCGCTGGCCAGCAGGGTGTCGCGCATGTGATAGATCACCTTGCGCTGCTCGTTGGCCACGTCATCGTATTCCAGCAGCTGCTTGCGGATGTCGAAGTTGCGGCCTTCGACCTTGCGCTGCGCCTTCTCGATGGCGTTGGTGACCATGCGGTGCTCGATGGCCTCGCCGCCCTGCATGCCCAGCGCCTTCATGAAGTTCTTCACCCGGTCGGAGGCGAAGATGCGCATCAGGCTGTCTTCCAGCGACAGATAGAAGCGGCTGGAGCCCGGGTCGCCCTGGCGACCGGCACGGCCGCGCAGCTGGTTGTCGATCCGGCGGGATTCGTGGCGCTCGGAAGCGATCACGTGCAGGCCACCGGCGTCGATGACCTGCTTGTGGCGCGCCTGCCAGGCAGCCTTGATCGCGGCGATCTGCTCCTCGGTGGGATTCTCCAGGGCGGCGACTTCCACTTCCCAGTTGCCGCCGAGCAGGATGTCAGTACCGCGACCGGCCATGTTGGTGGCGATGGTCACGGCACCCGGACGACCGGCCTGGGCGATGATCTCGGCTTCCCGTTCGTGGTACTTGGCGTTGAGCACCTTGTGCTCGATGCCGGCCTGGGTCAGCAACTGGTCGACGTATTCGGAGCTCTCGATGGAAGCGGTACCCACCAGCACCGGACGGCCTTCGGCCTGGCACTGCTTCACGTCCTCGATGATGGCCTGGTACTTCTCGGCCTGGGTCAGGTAGACCAGGTCGTTGAAGTCCTTACGGGCGATCTCGCGGTGGGTCGGGATGACCAGCACGTCGAGGTTGTAGATCTGGCGGAATTCGAAGGCCTCGGTGTCGGCGGTGCCGGTCATGCCACCGAGCTTGTTGTAGAGGCGGAAGTAGTTCTGGAAGGTGGTCGAGGCCAGGGTCTGGCTCTCGGGCTGGATCGGCAGTCCTTCCTTGGCCTCGATGGCCTGGTGCAGGCCTTCGGAGAGGCGGCGACCCGGCATGGTGCGGCCGGTGTGCTCGTCGATCAGCAGCACCTGGTCCTGCTGGACGATGTACTCGACGTTGCGATGGAACAGGGTATGGGCGCGCAGGCCGGCGAACACATGGGTCAGCAGACCCAGGTTATGCGCCGAGTAGAGGCTCTCGCCCTCGGCCAGCAGCCCAACCTCGGTGAGCATCTCCTCGATGTACTGGTGACCCAGCTCGGTGATTTCCACCTGGCGGGTCTTCTCATCGATGGTGTAGTGACCGACCTGGGTCGGATTGCCTTCCTCTTCCTCGATGTGCTGCTGGAGGCGCGGGATCAGCAAATTGATCTTCTGGTAGAGCTCGGAGCTGTCCTCGGCCTGGCCGGAGATGATCAGCGGGGTCCGGGCTTCGTCGATGAGGATGGAGTCCACTTCGTCGACCACGGCGAAATTCAGCTCGCGCTGGAATTTCTCGGCCAGGCTGAAGGCCATGTTGTCGCGCAGGTAGTCGAAGCCGAATTCGTTGTTGGTGCCGTAGGTGATGTCGGCGGCGTAGGCGGCGCGCTTCTCTTCCGGCGGCTGGAACGGCAGGATGATGCCCACCGACAGGCCGAGGAATTCGTAGAGGGGCCGCATCCAGTTGGCGTCGCGGCGGGCCAGGTAGTCGTTCACCGTGACCACGTGCACGCCCTTGCCGGACAGCGCATTGAGGTAGACCGGCAAGGTACCCACCAGGGTCTTGCCCTCACCGGTACGCATCTCGGCGATCTTGCCTTCGTGCAGCGCGGCGCCGCCGATCAGCTGGACGTCGAAGTGACGCATGCCCATGACCCGCTTGCCGGCCTCGCGGACCACGGCGAAGGCTTCGGGCATCAGGGTGTCGAGGGACTCGCCCTTGGCCACGCGCTGCTTGAATTCCTCGGTCTTGGCGCGCAGTTGCTCGTCGCTCAGGGAGGCAATCTGAGACTCCAACGCATTGGTGGCCTGGACCACCTTGCCGAGGCGTTTGACATCTCGTTCGTTCTTGCTTCCAAAGAATTTCTTCAACAAAGGCGCAAACATATCGACTGGAATTCTTCCGCTGGAATGGGGGGAGCGAAACGGGCGGCAAGGCCTGGCCAGACGCCTGGGCACGGACGTTAGTGTGTTGTTTCAGACGTTAACTGCACAATTTTGGCGGCGCTTTTTCGGCCTGGGCGGCGTTGCCACTCCTCGCCATAGCCCTGCTATGACTCGTCCCGGCGCCTGGCCCAGGTCAAAAACTCACTCGCCAACTCTTGCGCGAACGTCTGAAACACCACACTAGGCCTGCGATGTCCCGCAATGGTAATCGGGCATTCTACTCGGAAATGCCGATGAGGAAAGAACGACGGGCCACCAGCCGCCAGGACGCCCGGGCGATCTGTTACCATCCACGACTCCCCTTCGCCCATCGCGAGTCCTGCGCATGGCCTTTCGTCCGCTCAACGCCATCGCTCCCGCCGCCCTGTTGCGCCAGGCCAAACCGCTCAAGGCGCTGTTTCGCGAGGCCGAGCGGCTGGGTCGGCTGCAGCAGTTGCTGGAAGAGCAGTTGCAGCCCGCCGCCCGCCCCCATTGCCGGGTGGCCAGTTGGCGCGACGGCACCCTGCTGCTGGTGGTCAACGACGCCCACTGGGCGACGCGACTGCGCTACCAGCAGCCGCGCCTGCTGCGCTTCTTGCAGAAGGCACCGGAGTTCGCCGGGCTGATGCGGCTGCAATTCAAGATGCAGCCGAATCCGGGCACGGCCGCGCGACCGCGGCCGGCACGGCAGGTCAGCCAGGTGGGTGCCGACAGCCTGCGCGAAGTGGCCGCTGGCATCCGTGATCCCAAGCTCAAGGCGGCCCTGGAACGACTGGCCAGTCGTACCGGCACCCGGGTAACGCCGAGCGCGGACGACGAAGCCTAGCGAGGGCCCGCTCCCAGCCGGCGGCCCAGGACGCCAGGCGTCAGGAGCGCCGCCTGCGTTCCCCGGCGGAGGGTCCTGCCCCGGACCGCAGTGCCGCCAGGGTAGTCTTCAGTCCCGCGCCACCGCACGCTCGAAGGCGGCGCGGATGCGCTCTTCCGGCAGGTCCATGCCGATCAGCACCACGCGGCTTTCGCGCTCCTCGCCCGGTGCCCAGTCGCGCTCCCAATCGGCGGCATAGATCTGCTGCACGCCCTGGAACAGCAGGCGGCGGTCCTCGCCGGCGATGTTGAGCAGGCCCTTGTAGCGCAGCAGGTCACAGCCGAGGGTATCGAGCAGCATCTCCATCACCTTGCCGATCTTGTCCTGGTCGTAGGGGCGCGGCTCGCGGATGGCGATGGACTGGATGCGCTCGGTGAGACTGACGGCTTCCGACACCGGCCGCAGTGGGCGGAACAGCGTGGGCGGCGCCAGGTCTTCGTCGTGCAGGTTGAAGCCGCGGATGTCCAGCAATTCGGCCAGCTCGATGCGACCGTGATCGACGTGGCGGATGGGTGCGCGCCGGTTGATGCGCTGCAGGCGGTTCTCCAGCGCCTCGACGGCGGCCGGCTCGGCCAGGTCGAGCTTGGTCAGCAGCAGGCGGTCGGCGAAACCGATCTGGGCCTGCAGCAGCGGATCGCTCAGTTGCTCGCTGGCGTGGACGGCGTCCACCAGGGTCAGCACCCCGTCGAGCAGATAGCGCTCGCGCAGCAAGTCGTCGGTGAAGAAGGTCTGGGCCACCGGACCGGGATCGGCGAGGCCGGTGCACTCCACCACCAGGCGCTCGAAATCCAGTTCGCCGCTGTCCAGCCGCTCCAACAGCACGGTCAGGGCATAGGCCAGGTCCTTGCTGCCGGTGCAGCAGACGCAACCGTTGGCGACCTTCATCAGTTGTACGGCGCCAGCGTCTTCCAGCAATTCGCCATCGACGTCCAGGGCGCTGAATTCGTTCTCGATCACGGCGATCTTGAGGCCATGCTCGGCCTGCAGGATGTGCCTGAGCAGGGTGGTCTTGCCGGCGCCGAGAAAGCCGGTCAGGACGGTGACGGGAATGGGTTCGTGCATGGCAACTCCAGACGGAAAGAGGCCGGGCTTGGAGCCCGGCCTGGAGGAGACCCTGGGTCAGCAGCAGCGGATGGCGCCCGACTTGCCGCCACCGTAGCGCGCCTCCTGGCGCTCACGGAAGAAGGCCTCGTAGCTCATCACCGGCTGGTCCGGGTGCTTGCCGCGCATGTGTTCGACGTAGGTGTCGTAGTCGGGCATGCCCACCAGCATCTTGGCGGCCTGCCCCAGGTACTTACCCATGCGACCCAGGTCGTTGAACATGAGGATTCTCCTTTAAACGCCCGTGGCCGGCTGGAACGGGGTCTCGCGGTCGCTGCGCTCGGGCTTGGCCAGGGCGGCGCGACCGACCTTGATGGAAAAGAACAGGATGCTCATCACCACCACCAGGAACAGCACCGAGAGAGTGGCGTTGGTATAGGCGTTGAAGACGATGTGCTGCATCTGCTCCATGCTCTTGGCCGGGGCGATCACCTGGCCCTGGTCCATGGCGGTGCTGTACTTCCTGGCCAGGGCCAGGAAGCCGACGGCCGGATTCGAATCGAACAGCTTGATCAGGCTGGCGGTGGTGGTGCAGATCAGCAGCCACACGGCCGGCACCAGGGTGACCCAGACGTAGCGCTGGCGCTTCATCTTGATCAGTACCACGGAGCCCAGCATCAGCGCGATACCGGCGAGCATCTGGTTGGAGATGCCGAACAGCGGCCAGAGGGTGTTGATGCCGCCCAGCGGATCGACCACGCCCTGGTAGAGCAGCCAGCCCCACAGGGCGACGCAACCGGCGGTGCCGATGACGTTGGCGGTCCAGGAGTCGGTCTTCTTCAGCGCCGGGACGAAGCTGCCCAGCAGGTCCTGCAGCATGAAGCGTCCGGCGCGGGTACCGGCATCCACCGCGGTGAGGATGAACAGCGCCTCGAACAGGATGGCGAAGTGGTACCAGAAGGCCATGGTGTTCTCGCCCGGCAGCACGTTGTGCATGATCTGGGCGATGCCCACTGCCAGGGTGGGAGCGCCCCCGGCACGGGCCAGGATGGTGTGCTCACCGATCTCGGTGGCGGTGGCCTGCAGCATCTCGGGCGTCACCACGAAGCCCCAGGTGCTGATCTTGGCGGCGACCGAGACCACGTCGGCACCGACCACGGCGGCCGGGCTGTTCATGGCGAAGTAGACGCCCGGCTCGATCACCGAGGCGGCGACCATGGCCATGATGGCGACGAAGGACTCCATCAGCATGGCACCGTAGCCGATGTAGCGGGCGTGGGTTTCCTTGGCGATCAGCTTGGGCGTGGTGCCCGAGCTGATCAGGGCATGGAAGCCGGACACCGCGCCGCAGGCGATGGTGATGAACAGGAAGGGGAACAGGGTGCCCTTCCACACCGGACCGGTGCCGTCGACGAACTGGGTCAGGGCCGGCATCTTGAGCAGCGGCATGGTCACCAGGATGCCGATGGCCAGGGCGATGATGGTGCCGATCTTGAGGAAGGTGGACAGGTAGTCACGCGGCGCCAGCACCAGCCAGACCGGCAGCACGGCGGCGACGAAGCCGTAGCCGATCAGCATCCAGGTGATCTGCACGCCGGTGAAGGTGAAGGCCGGACCCCACACCGGATCGGCGGCGACCAGGCCACCCAACCAGATGGAGGCCAGCAGCAGTACCACGCCGACCAGGGAGATCTCGCCGATGCGCCCGGGGCGGATGTATCTCATGTAGACGCCCATGAACATGGCGATCGGCAGGGTGGCGATCACGGTGAACATGCCCCAGGGGCTTTCGGCCAGGGCCTTGACCACGATCAGCGCCAGCACCGCGAGGATGATGATCATGATCAGGAAGCAGCCGAACAGGGCGATGGTGCCGGGGATGCGGCCCATCTCCTCGCGCACCATGTCACCCAGGGAGCGTCCGTTGCGGCGGGTAGAGAGGAACAGCACCACGAAGTCCTGCACCGCACCGGCGAAGACCACCCCGGCGATCAGCCAGAGGGTACCGGGCAGATAGCCCATCTGGGCGGCGAGCACGGGACCGACCAGCGGGCCGGCGCCGGCGATGGCGGCGAAGTGGTGGCCGAAGAGGATGTGCTTGTTGGTGGGGACGTAGTCCAGGCCGTCGTTGTTGAGGACGGCGGGCGTGGCTCTTTTGGCGTCGAGCCCCATCACCTTGGTGGCGATGAACAGGCTGTAGTAGCGGTAGGCGACGAGGTAGATCGCCACGGCGGCGACCACGATCCAGAGGGCGTTGATCGCTTCGCCTCGACTTAGCGCCACGGTACCCAGCGCGAAGGCGCCGAGTACGGCAACGGCGAACCAGGCTAGATGGCTGGCCATTCGGGTCATGCTTGTTCTCCTGCCGCGCATCTATGGCCGCGGCGATACTTGTTATTGTTTGAGAGCCTATTCAAAGGCTCGCGAGCTAGAGACAAACAAGGCGAAAATGGCTGAGGAAGCGGAGTTTACGAGTGGTAAATGAGCATTCCGAAGCCATTTTCAACGCCGTTTGGCCGACGCGCAGCAGCCTTTGAACAGGCTCTGAGAGCCCACAGCGGAGCCATATTACTATCGGCGCCGCTACGCGACAGCGAAATTCGCAGAACTACCCAAGGACCACTACGTAGTTCTACGTAGACACCCTGGGTTCTGTACGAAAAGTGCCTGCGCTTGGTGATGCTTCGTTGAAAAAGACTTCGGAATGCTCATTTACCACTCGTAAACTCCGCGTCCTCAATCTTTTTCGCCTCGCCTGACCTTCGCTCGGCGACTTTATCGTACAGAACCTGGACGAGTCCCGATGCAGCTCAAATACAAGATGGTCGCCCTCGGCATCCTGCCCCTGCTGCTGGCGGTAGCGGCGGTCTGCCTGGTGGTGCTGGAACAGAGCCAGCGCCTCGGCGAGCAACAGGCACGCCTGCTGGAGCACAGCATCCTCAGCAGCAAGAAGGCGGAGCTGCGCAACTACGTGGAGATGGGCGTCAGCGCCATCCAGCCACTGTACGGCGGTGGCCGCGACGACGAGGACACCAAGACCAGGGTCCTGGCGCTGCTGGCCAGTCTGAATTTCGGCAGCGACGGCTACTTCTTCGTCTATGACGAGCACGGCCGCAACCTCATGCATCCGCGCCAGCCGGAGCTGGTCGGCCAGGATCTCTGGCAACTCACCGACGGCACCGGCCTGCTGGTGATCCAGGCCCTGCTCAGGAGCGCCCGCGAAGGCGACGGCTTCCAGCGCTATGGCTGGCAGAAGCCCTCCAGCGGGCAGATGGCGGAGAAGCTGGCCTACGTCACCCAGCTGCAGCGTTGGGGCTGGGTGCTTGGTACCGGGCTCTATCTGGACGACGTCGACGCCGCCCTGGCCCAGGTACGCCACGACGTGGCGGCAGGCATCCGCACCACCCTGCTGGCCAGCGCCGGGGTGGCCCTGGTGGCGGTGCTGCTGGTGTTCGCCGGCGGCCTGACGCTCAACGTCAGCGAACACCGCCTGGCCGACCGCAAGCTCAAGCAGTTGACCCAGAGACTCATCACCTCCCAGGAAGAGGAGCGCTCGCGGCTGTCGCGGGAGCTGCACGACGGCATCAGCCAGTTGCTGGTATCCATCAAGTTCCAGTTCGAACTGGCCAGCCGCGAGCTGGGCGCCGGCAAGGCCAGCGCCAGCGAGTCCCTGCGCGAGGGCACCCAGCGCCTGGCCTCGGCCATCGGCGAGATCCGCCGCATCTCCCATGACCTGCACCCTTCCCTGCTGGATACCCTCGGCCTGCCCGCCGCCCTCGGTCAACTGGTGGAGGAATTCCGCCAGCGCAGTGGCCTGGCGGTGGACTATCGGCAGACCCTGGATGGCACGCCGTCCGGCGGCGACCTGGACGTCGCCCTCTTCCGCATCGTCCAGGAGGCCCTGACCAACATCGAACGCCATGCCGACGCCAGTCACGTGGTCATCGACCTGCAGCACCGTGGTCGCTGGACCTGTCTGACCGTGCACGACGACGGGCGCGGCTTCGACACCCAGCAGGTGGAGCACCAGAGCGGCGGCATCGGCCTGCGCAACATTCGCGAGCGGGTGGAACTGTTCGGCGGGCGCTGCGCCATCCAGTCCGGGCCTGGCGGCACGACCCTGGACGTGGTTCTGCTACGCTCCGACCTCCCCGCCGACGAAGAGAGCCCGACATGACGCCGATCCGCATCGTCCTGGTCGACGACCACGCCCTGGTCCGCGCCGGGGTGCGGGCGCTGCTGGGCACCATCGACCGCTTCACCGTGGTCGGCGAGGCGAGCGGTGGCGAGGAGGCGCTCGAGCTGCTGGCCCGTCTCGACCCGGACATCCTGCTGGTGGACATCGGCCTCAAGGACATCAACGGCCTGGAGCTGACCGCCCTGATCACCGAGCGCGCACCCCGCGCCCGGGTACTGATCCTGAGCATGTACGACAATCGCGAGTACGTGAGTACCTCGCTACGGGTAGGCGCGGCGGGCTACGTGCTCAAGGATGCCCCCTCCGAGGAGATCATCGCCGCGGTCAAGGCCCTGGCGGTGGGCGGACGCTTCTACAGCCGCGCCATCGCCGCACGCCTGGGTGAAGGAGGTACCAGCGAGGGGGAGCTCACCCCGCGCGAACGCCAGGTCCTGCTGCTGATGGCCCAGGGCCTCAACAACAAGACAATGGCCCAGCGACTGCACCTGAGTGTGCGCACCGTGGAGACCCATCGCCTGAGCATCCGCCGCAAGCTCGACATCCAGAAGCCGGCCGACCTGGTCCGGCATGCGCGGGAATACGGCTGGCGGGGGGAAGACTCGTCTAACGTCTGACCAAGAGCCGCTGCTCGCATCCAGGCGACCAATGAGCCGGCTCGGGCTGGCTCCTCCGGACGCGGCCGGCTACCCTCGCAGGCGAAGTCGATACGAGACGACGGCTGTCGTCTACAGTGATCAGGAACCCTCAGGAAGTGAGCCATGAACGACACCAACGAGCGTCGCCGCTTTACCCGCTTCACCTTCGATGCCCCCGCGCAGTTGCACCAGGGTGAACGTCAGTGGGCGGCGCCCGTGGACGACATCTCGCTCAAGGGCGTGCTGTTGAGCCGACCCGCCGGCTGGGAAGCGCAACCGAGCGCCGCCTATCAGCTGCGCATCGCGCTCAACGACGAGACCCAGGTGAGCATGGAAGTGGAGCTGGTGCGGGAAACCGAAGGCCAGCTGGCCTTCGCCTGCCGGCAGATCGACCTGGACTCCATCAGCCACCTGCGCCGCCTGGTGGAACTGAACCTGGGCGACGAGACGCTGCTGGAGCGCGAACTGGCGGCGCTGGGAGCGCCTTAGGTCGTCACCGTTGAGTAAGAGCTCGCGGCCATGGGCCGCTCCTATAGTCAAATCAGAGTCTGTAGGAGCAACTGTCTTATCGCTGTGGGGACACCTCACGTAGCGTGGAAAACGGCGCAGCCTTTTCCACTGGAGACTTGGTGGCGAGGAGGCCCTCACCCCAATCCTCTCCCGAGGGGAGAGGGGGCTAGCCGAGCAGGCGTTCATTTTCCATCAGCCACGGCAAAGATCACGTCAAACCGGCGTACCTCTTCCTGTAGGAGCAGCCGCATCGGCGAACCGCCATGGCCGCGATAGCAGTCAGACCGTAGCGTGGCAAACGGCGTAGCCTTTTCCACGCTATCGACAGGCCTGAGGATTAGCCGCTTCCTCTCGCCTCAGAATTCCAGGTGCAGACCCACCACCAGCCGGGCGTCGTGGGTGTCTTCGCCCTCTTCGCGTGCCATGGCGGCGGTGTTGCCATGGGTGGCGTTCCAGGAGACGCCCACATAGGGCGCGACCTCCGGGGTCACCTGGTATCTCAGGCGCAGCCCTGCCTCGCTTTCCGCGAAACCGGCGCCCTGTCCGCGCGACTCGTCGTTGCGGCCGTAGAAGTTGAGTTCGGTATGCGGCTGCAGGATCAGCCGCTGGGTCAGGGACCAGTCGTATTCGGCTTCCAGGCGCAGGGCGGTCTGGCTGTTCTCGCCGAAGAAGGCCGTGATCTCGATGTCGAGGTCCTCGGGCGCGTGCTCCTGGATGCCCAGGGCGGCCCAGGTCTGTGGCGAGCCGGGTTTGAAATCCTGGCGGATACCGGCCACGCTGCCCCAGCCCCTGGCCAGTTCATGCCCCCAGAGCGCCTGTACCTCGGCCTGCTCGGTATGGCCGTTGCTGCGTTCGCCCTGGCTACGGAAATCCAGCCGATCGGCGCCACCGCCCAGGACCCAGCCTTCCAGGTCCCAGTTGAGGACGCTGCCCTCGTCGGCGCGCTGCCACTCCAATTGATCCACTTCCAGACTGGCCGGCGCGCGAGCGCTGGGATCGGCGGCCTGGACGAAGGCGCTGGCGGCAAGACCGGCGAAGAGCAAGGACAGCGGGAGCAAACGAGGCATGGCGGTTATCCAGGATCATGGAAGCGCCTGATAGACCGCTCTGCCGCACTCATAGTTTTAAAAATATTACGAATGCCAGCCTTGACTATTCGAACAGCGCATCCAGTGCCTGCTCCAGCCGTGTCACCGCTACCACCTGCAAGCCAGGCGGTGGGTCTTTCGGCGCATTGCCCTTGGGCACGATGGCGCGCTTGAAGCCGTGCTTGGCAGCCTCCTTGAGACGTTCCTGGCCGCTGGGGACCGGGCGGATCTCGCCGGACAGGCCGATCTCGCCGAACACCAGCAGGTCGTGCGGCAAGGCGCGGTCCCTGAGGCTGGAAATCACCGCCGACATCAGCGCCAGGTCCACCGCCGTCTCCAGCACCTTGACCCCGCCGACCACGTTGATGAAGACGTCCTGGTCGTAGGTGGGAATGCTGCCATGGCGATGCAGCACCGCCAGCAGCATGGCCAGGCGATTCTGGTCCAGCCCTACGGTGACCCGGCGCGGGTTGGCCAGGTGACTGGTGTCCACCAGCGCCTGCACTTCCACGAGCATGGGCCGCGACCCCTCCCAGGTGGCCATGACCACGCTGCCGGCCACCGCCTCCTGGGCACGATTGAGGAAGATCGCCGAGGGGTTGGACACTTCCTTGAGGCCCTTGTCGGTCATGCCGAACACACCCAGCTCGTTGACCGCGCCGAAGCGATTCTTCACCGCCCGCAGCATGCGCAGGCGACCGTCGGATTCGCCCTCGAAATAGAGCACGGTGTCGACCATGTGCTCCAGCACCCGCGGTCCGGCCAGGGCGCCTTCCTTGGTGACGTGGCCGACCAGGAAGATGGCGGTGCCGGTCTGCTTGGCGAAGCGCACCAGGAGGGCCGCGCTCTCGCGCACCTGGGCCACGCCGCCCGGGGCGGACTGCAGCTGTTCGGTGAAGATGGTCTGGATGGAGTCGATCACCATGACCCGCGGCTTTTCCTGGCGGGCGGTGGCGACGATGGTCTCGATGCAGGTCTCGGTCATGACCTTGAGCTTGTCTTCCGGCAGGCCCAGGCGCCGGGCACGCATGGCCACCTGCTGCTGGGATTCTTCGCCGGTGACATAGAGCGCCGGCATGCGCGCGGCCAGATGACAGAGGGTCTGCAACAGGATGGTGGACTTGCCGATGCCAGGATCGCCGCCGATCAGCACCACGGAGCCGTCCACCAGACCACCACCCAGGACCCGGTCGAGTTCAGTGGAGTCGGTGGTGAAACGTGGCGTTTCCTCGACGCTGACCTCGGCCAGGGTCTTGATGGTCGCCTGCTGTCCGGCCCAGCCGGCGCGACCGGAGGGCACGGCGGAGGTTTCGACGACGGTTTCCACCAGGGTATTCCAGGCACCGCACTCGCCGCACTGACCCGCCCATTTGGGAAAGGTGGCGCCGCATTCGGTGCAGCCGTAGAGACGCTTGGCCTTGGCCATGCCGGGGAGCTCCTGTCGCGAAAGGAAGGCGACGAGCATAGCACGACTGGATGCATGGACAGTAAAAAGGCGCGATCCTCGCGGAGCGCGCCTGAGGTGGAACCGGCAAAGCGCCCTACTGGCTTTCGCCTGGCTGGCGCAGCATGGTCAGGGCCTGGTTGGCCTGGGCGATGCACTTCTTCTCATCGCCGGCCTGGTGGGCGGCCATGGCGTTCTTGCGGAATTCGGCAATCTGCTTGGCCTGGGAGCTACCCGGGCCGATCTGATTGGTCTTCATCTTGCTGGCATCGTCCAGCTTTTGCAGCTGCACGGAGCAGAGATCCTGAGCGAAGGCGGGAGCAGTGGCGAACAGCATCAGGGCGATCAGGGCGGTGCGCTTCATGGGGACATCCTCATCGGGAGGGCCGGTGCGGCCGGGCGAATCTCGCTTACCCCGTGAAACTCGGGTGGGGTCAAGGCATTGACCTCAGGGCAACACCTGACGTTCAGCGCACACGCAACGGGCACCCGCCCAGAGGAGTGCCCACCTCAGTGCTTGAACAGCGAGGCCGGCACGGCATTCCCTCTCAGCCAACTGGGCAAGGCCTCCTGCCAGTGCAGCTGCTCCAGGTGCTGGAGTGACGCCAGCAGCCGGCTGTATTCGGCGAATTCCTGCTGGACCCGACGGCGTTGCACGTCCAAGGCCGCCTCGGTGATCCACAACTGCCACTGCCGGTACATCGCCGCTTCATCGCTCATCTTGTCCCTCCTGCTCAGGGGGCATGATGGCAACGCCGCGGCACTTGCCAATCGCACCAAGAGCCTGTTCAAAATCTGCTGCGCGTCGGCCAAACCGCGTTGAAAATGGCCTCGGAATGCTCATTTACCCCTCGTAAACTCCGCTTCCTCAGCCATTTTCGCCTTGTTTGGCTCTAGCTCGCGAGATTATGAACAGGCTCTAAGCGAAACCCGACGGCGAGCGCCGGGCCAAGGTGCGCTAGGACGGATATTTCAGCTGCTGGGCGATCTTGTCTTTGAGCAGCACGCGCTCGCGGCGCAGACGACCCAGTTCTTCGTCGCCGCTGGATTCTTCCACTTCTTCCAGATCGAGGATCTGCTGGTCGAGTTTCGCGTAGTCGTCCAGTAGCTTAGCGAAGGCCGCATCGGTCTGCGGACGGCTGTCCAGCTGTTCGGCGTACTCGGGAAAGTCTTTGTGCAGGTCGTGTTTGGCAACCATCGGAGCCTCCTTGGGCGTGAGAAGTTGACGTCGCGAGGGGGCAGCCCTCGTCGTACAAGGGTGGACCCGGCGCCCAAGGCAAAGTGCGACAGCCACGACCAGCTGCCGATTTGCAGCTGATTTGCCGTTTCCCGGGAACCTGGAGACCGTTAGCAAGGTTCCAAACTCGAGCGAAGCGAGCACAATCGTCTATCGTCTCTTCGAAACCATCCAAAGGAGTGCAGCATGAGCATCATCGCCGAGTTCAAGAAATTCGCCATGAGGGGCAACGTGGTCGACCTGGCGGTCGGCATCATCCTGGGCGCTGCCTTCGGCAAGATCGTGTCGTCCTTCGTCGCCGACATCATCACCCCGCCGCTGGGCCTGCTACTGGGGGGTGTGGATTTCTCGCAGTTGGCGATCACCCTGCGCGCGGCCGTGGGCGACCAGCCGGCGGTGGTCATGTCCTACGGCAAGTTCCTGCAGACCATCTTCGACTTCGTGATCATCGCCTTCGCCATCTTCATGGCGATCAAGGTGCTCAACCGCCTGCGCCTGCACCAGGAAGCCGCGCCGTCCGGCCCGACCAAGGATCAGGTGCTGCTGACCGAGATCCGTGATCTGCTGAAAGAACAGAACAGCCAGGCGACCGTGGCGCCTGGGGTGAAGCAGGAACCGCCGATCAACCCGCTGTAAGCCTTTCAAAGGCGGCTGCGCGTCGGCCAAACGGCGTTGAAAAGCCTCTGGATCACCAGCCCGGCCTGGGTGGCCCCGATCCGCTTCCTCAGGGCTTTTCGCAGGGCCACCTAGGTCTAGTTTGACTCTAGACCACAGCCTTTGCAGAGACTTACAGCAAGCCCCGCCTCACTCGGAGGCGGGTCGTTCCAGGCGGATCCAGCCGATCCGCCGGTCCTTGACCGATTCCACGGTCAGCTGCCAGCCCTGGTATTCCAGACGGTCACCTGCCATCGGTAAGCGTCCCAGCAGGTCCACCACCAGGCCGCCGAGGGTCTGGTAGTCCTCGTTCTCCGGGATCTGGAAGCCGGTGCGCTGCGCCAGGGGGTGCAGGTTCAGGCCACCACTGGCGCGATAGCCGTTCTCCACCTTTTCCAGCTCCGGCAGGCTGTCCTCGCTGGCATCCGGCAGTTCGCCGGCGATGGCCTCGAGGATGTCGGTCAGCGTCAGCAAACCTTCGAAACCGCCGAATTCGTTGACCACGAAGGCCACGTGGGTCGAGGCGGCGCGCAGCTGTTCGAGGGCGCCCAGCACCGAGGCCTGGGCCGGCAGGTGGATGGGCGTACGCACGCGATTGCGCAAGTCGGGGGTCTGGCCCTGCAGGATGTCGGTGAACAGCTCCTTCTTGTGCACGTAGCCCAGGGGTTCGTCGATGTTGCCGTTGACCACCAGCGGCAGGCGCGAGTGGGCCGAGGCCAGCAGTTGCTCGCGCAGCCGTTCCGGCGGGGCGTCGGCATCGAGGATGTCGACATCGGCGCGGGCGGTCATCACCGTACGCACCGGGCGCTCGCCCAATTGCAGCACGCCGCTGATCATCAGGCGCTCACGGCGATCGAACACCGGGCCTTCGCCCTTCTCGCCATCCATCAGCTCGGCGATGTCCTCGTCCACTTCGTCTTCGCGCAGGCGACCGCCCAACAACCGCAGCACGGCCTGGGAAGTCCGCTCGCGCATGCCGAGGCGTTCGTGCATCTGCCGCTTGCGCTTCCAGCGCACCACCTGGTTGGCCAGCTCGATGAGGATCGAGAAGCCGATGGCGGCATAGAGGTAGCCCTTGGGAATGTGGAAGCCCAGGCCTTCGGCGGTCAGGCTCAGGCCGATCATCATCAGGAAGCCCAGGCACAGCATGATCACCGTGGGGTGGGCGTTGACGAAGGCGGTCAGCGGCTTGCTCGCCACCAGCATCAGGCCGATGGAGATGATCACGGCGATCATCATCACGCTCAGGTGCTCGACCATGCCCACGGCGGTGATGACGGCGTCCAGCGAGAACACGGCATCGAGCACCACGATCTGCGCCACCACCGGCCAGAAGGCGGCGTAGGTACGGCTGCCACCGGTCTTGTGGGTATGGCCCTCGATGCGTTCGTGCAGCTCCGTGGTGGCCTTGAACAGCAGGAAGATACCACCGAACAGCATGATGAGGTCACGGCCGGAGAAGGCCTTGCCGAACACCTCGAACAGCGGCTCGGTGAGGGTCACCATCCAGGAGATGCTGGCCAGGAGGCCCAGGCGCATGATCAGCGCTAAGGACAGGCCGATGACCCGTGCCTTGTCGCGCTGTGCGGGCGGCAGCTTGTCGGCGAGGATGGCGATGAAGACCAGGTTGTCGATGCCCAGGACGATTTCGAGGACGATCAGGGTGAGCAGTCCCAACCAGGCGGTGGGATCGGCGATCCATTCCATCAGTAGCGGACCTCCGTCTGAGCGGGCCGAGCGGCCACGGAGGAAGGAAAACGGGAGGGGGTGTCAGCCGCACCTGGCCAGGAGGCCGGGGGCGGCTCGGATCTGTCACTGCTCATCGGAACTCGGAAAGTAGCCTTGGAAATTCCGATCCTAGAGCAACGCGGGCCCAAAGCTAAAGGCCCAACCTTTTCCAATTGTGAAGAAAACGTAAAGACGCCCGTACAACTTCACGGTTACCAGTAGTTTTCCACTGCCACCTGGCCGGGCCGGCGACTAAAGGCCAGTTGCAGATCGCGCGTCTTGAGCAACTGGCGGGTATCGTCGACCATCTCCGGATTGCCGCAGATGAGGATGCGCGAGTGCTCGGGTGACAGCGTGACACCGGCGGCGCGTTCCAGTTCGCCATTCTCGATCAGGCTGGTGATGCGACCACGCAGGGCGCCAGGGTGATTCTCGCGAGTGACCACCGGGACATAGACCAGGCGGTCGGTGAGGCCTTCGAGGTGCTCCACCTGGCCGTAGCCTTGGATGACGTCCTGGTAGGCCAGGTCGCGGGCCTCGCGCACGCTGTAGACCAGCACGATGCGCTCGAAGCGCTCCCAGGTGTCGGGCTCCTGCAGCATCGACAGGAAGGGCGCCAGGCCGGTGCCGGTGGCCAGCAGCCAGAGATCACGACCACCGCCGAAGCGCTCCAGGGTGAGATAGCCGTAGGGCTGCTTTTCCACCAGCAGCTCGTCGCCTTCGCGCAGGCGGCTCAGTTCGCTGGTGAAGGCGCCGCCGGGGACCACGATGGAGAAGAATTCGAGGAAGTCGTCATGGGGCGCCGAGACCATGGAGTAGGCCCGCCAGACCACATCGCCATCGGCCTTGCGCACGCCCAGGCGGGCGAACTGGCCGGCACGGAAACGAAAGCGCGGGTCACGGGTGGTCCTCAGGCTGAAGAGGTTGTCGCTCCAGGGCCAGACGGCGGTGATCGTCTCGCGGGTGAACTTGTCGTCGGTGGCGGTCATACTGGCCTCTTTTTCCCGATTGCTTGGTGGCATTGTCCCGCAGTGAGCCGCCGATAAACACCGACAGAAACCATGCCTTCTCTCGTTTCGCCCTTCGCCACCCTCGAACTCGACCGTCAGCCACCGCGCCGCGACGATCCCCTGCAGGCCTTCGACGCCGCCGACGAATACCTGCTGCAGCAGGTCGCCGAAAGCGGACTGGTCCCCGCCGCCCGGGTGCTGGTGCTCAACGACGCTTTCGGCGCCCTGGCGGCCAGCCTGGCCGGCCACGCTCAGGTGACATCCAGTGGCGACTCGCACCTGGCGGCCCTGGCGCTGCAAGCGAACCTGGCGCGCAACGGCCTGGCCGCCGACGCCGTGACCTTCGTCCCGGCCAGTGAGGCGACCAGCGGTCCCTTCGACCTAGTGCTGGTGCGGGTACCCAAGACCCTGGCCCTGCTGGAAGAACAACTGATTCGCCTGCACGGCCAGTTGGCGCCCGGTGCGCGGGTGATCGCCGGCGGCATGCTCAAGCACCTGCCGCGCGCCGCAGGCGACCTGCTGGAACGGCATATCGGCCCGGTGCAGGCGTCGCTGGCCGTCAAGAAGGCGCGGTTGCTGTTCGCCACCCCGGAAACTCGTCCGGTAGTGGCCTCGCCCTACCCCAGTCGCTATCGGTTGGACGAACCGCCGCTGATGCTGGTCAACCACGCCAATGTCTTCTGCCGGGAAGGGCTGGACATCGGCACCCGCGCCTTCCTGCCGCACCTGCCCAAGGGCCTGGGCGAGGCCCGGGTGGCCGACCTCGGCTGTGGCAACGGCGTGCTGGCACTGGCCTGTGCCCTGGCCAATCCGGAGGCCCGGTTCACCCTGGTGGACGAGTCCTACATGGCGGTGCAGTCGGCGCGGGAGAACTGGGCCGCGGCCTGCGGCGACCGCCCGGTGACGATCCAGGCCGCCGACGGCCTGGCCGACCAGCCGCCGCGCTCGCTGGAGCTGATCCTGTGCAATCCGCCTTTCCACCAGCAGCAGGTGGTGGGCGATTTCCTCGCCTGGCGCATGTTCCAGCAGGCGCGCGCCGCGCTGGATGCCCAGGGCGAACTCTGGCTGGTGGGCAATCGCCATCTGGGGTATCACGTCAAGCTCAAGCGGCTGTTCAGGCGCGTCGAACAGATCGCGGCCACGCCGAAATTCGTGATACTCAGGGCGGTCCAACCCCTCTGACGTCCCCTGGAGAAGAGAGCCGCCCGCGTGCCATCCCTGCCCCTCGATCTCCACTACATCGCCCTCGTCCTCGAGCTGATCGGCATCAGCGCGGCGGTGCACGCCATCGTCACGGTACGCACCGCCCAGGGCGCCATGGCCTGGGCCATGGCGCTGGTGTTCATGCCCTTCCTCAGCCTGATTCCCTACCTGGTGTTCGGCCGGCGCCGCTTCGACAGCTACGTGAAGGCACGGCGGCAGGCGGACGAGGAGATGGCGCGCCAGGCCGCCGAGCTGGACTGGCGCCCCTGGATCGCCGAGGCCATGGCCGCCCAGCAGTGCAGCGCCGCCAACCGCAAGCTCAAGGCCATGACCGCCCTCACCGGCACCCCCTGCGTGGCCAACAACCAGGTGCGACTGCTGGTCAATGGCGAGGAGACCTTCGCCGCCATCCTCGGCGCCATTCGCGGCGCGCAGCAGGTGGTGCTGGTGCAGTTCTTCATCATCCACGACGACGCCTTGGGCCTGGCCTTGCAGAACACCCTGCTCGACCGCGCCCGCGCCGGGGTCAAGGTCTTCCTGCTGTACGACGCCATCGGCAGCCACGCCTTGCCGCGCGCCTATGTAGAAAAGCTGCGCGAGGCCGGTTGCGAGGTGAAGGGGTTCAGCAACAGACGCGGGCTGATCAACCGTTTCCAGGTCAACTTCCGCAACCACCGCAAGATCGTGATCGTCGATGGCGAGGTGGGCTTCACCGGCGGGCTCAACGTCGGCGACGAGTACATGGGCCTCAAGCCGCCCCTGGCGCCCTGGCGCGACACCCATATCGAGTTGCGCGGGCCGGCGCTGGCCACCCTGCAGGAGACCTTCGCCCAGGACTGGTACTGGGTGACCAGAAAGCTGCCCACCCTGCTGCTGCCGGAGCGCTACGAGGACGGCGGGGTGCTCTGCCAGGTGGTGCCCAGCGGCCCGGCGGACGACCAGGAGACCTGCTCGCTGTTCTTCGTCGAGGCCATCCATTCGGCGCGCCATCGCATCTGGATCACCTCCCCCTACTTCATCCCCGACGAAGCCGTTTCGGCGGCCCTGCGCCTGGCCGCCCTGCGCGGGGTGGACGTGCGTATCCTCCTGCCCTCGCGACCGGACCACAAGGTGGTCTATGCCGCTTCCTACCTCTATGCCTTCGAGGCGGTGCACGCCGGCATCCGGGTATTCCGCTACGGCCCGGGCTTCCTGCATCAGAAGGTGGTGCTGATCGACGAGGACGTGGCCGCGGTGGGCAGCGCCAATCTGGACAACCGCTCCTTCCGCCTCAACTTCGAGGTGATGGTGATGGTCATGGACGTGCAGTTCGCCTGGGAGGTGCGCAAGATGCTGGAGCAGGATTTCAGCCGTTCCCGCGAACTCACCCCCGAGGACAACGCCGCCTTGCGCCGCTGGCGGCGGGTGGCCATGCGGGTGGCGCGGGTATTCTCGCCGGTGCTCTGAGCATCCGGTACAAGGCCACAAGCAGCGAAAGGTGCCGGTTTCCGAAACAAAGGCGACTCCTCGCCAGCGAAGGCCTCAATCGGCGGCTCCAGATGTTCGAAATAGCTGCGACTGCTGGTGGCAATTTATGCAACTGCCCTAGGTCCTGCTAGTAACAGCTGCGACTGTCTGCGGAATTTTCGGTAAACAATTTAGAGATGGCCTTTAATGGCGAGGGAAAAGCTTGAAGGGCTGTTATCGACCCAAAGCAGGCGTTGGCGGTAGGCAGCTAACAGGCAGAAGCCGCCCTTTGCAGTAGTCAAAACTTGGCGACGATTTCACAGTCGCATGAGTACCATCTTGAGGCTTAAAGGTTTCTGGAAAACCAAGGGTCTCACCTCGACCATTTAAGCAACCCCTACGAGACCCCATCAGACGGCTCTGAGCTTAGAGAGAAGGAATGGGGGCAGGGCTTTTCGATAACACCGCAGCGGAGGCCTGGGCCAAACCGAAATGCCCGACTTAGCTAACCAAGATGGCCTTGGCGTGCTGCAGATGTGCGCGGAACCGGGACGCATAATCTTCGGCAACTGCAGCTTGAACACTCGCGCGGTTTGCCAGTGCATGGCGCCACTCTGCAACGCGGCCAAGCCCTTCGAACAACGGATGACTTAATTCGAATCCTAGAAGGTCGAAATAGCGGAAAACTGGAGCAACGGCGATATCCACCATGCTGAGCTTCGCGCCAGCGAAGTAAGGGCCGTCCGACTTCTCAAAATTGAATCGCTCCAGTTTGCCTCTCAACGCTGCAGATTTACCTAGCGCTGCTTGCTGATCACCAGCATTCAGATATCCCCACGCATCCGCGAGCATGGCAGTGGCGAATTCGATCCAGGCACGGTGTTGAGCTCGGGTGATGGCATCTTCCGGATGTAAAGCAGGGGCCGGATACACTTCTTCGATGTACTCGCAGATGGCCGTGCTCTCGAAGAGCACATTGGCTTTCTCGTCGCCTTTTTGCACCTTCAGGAGTGGGACTTTGCCTGTTGGTGAGATAGCCATAAACCAGGTGGGCCTGACCTTTAGATCCACGTCGATGCGCTGAAATGGAACCTCTTTTTCAAGGAGCATAATTGCCACTCGCTGAACAAACGGGCAAAGCCCGTGGCTAACGAGCGTGAGCTGTGCTTGCGACATTTGAATACCCGTTGTTATTTCGACAGCTCCCGCTTCCGGACTGGAAGCGGGATGTACAGACGCGAAGGCGTGCCCAGCTTGTTAAAGCGAGCGACCACCATCAACGATGATTTCCGTTCCCACCGTCCAACGAGACTCGTCCGACGCGAGGTACAGCACCGCCTTGGCTACTTCTTCAGGCGTGCCAAAACGGCCTAATGCGATGGTCGCAGCAATATCCTTGTTGACCTGCTCGCGGTAGGCATCGGGGATACCCAGCTTGTCGTACAGCGGCGTATCGATCGGCCCTGGGCTGACCGCATTTACTCGAACACCACGTGGTAGGAGCTCGCTCGAGAGCGTCTTGGACATGTTCAGAAAAGCCGCCTTCGTTGCCGCATAAACCGATGAACGCGCCTCACCCAGGTGCGCACTGACCGAGGTGTTAAGAACCACCGATGCCGGGTTGGAGAAGACCGGCAGCAGTGCTTGCAGGAGGAAGTATGGGCCTTTGACGTTGATGTCAAAGGAGCGGTCAAACATCTCCTCGTTCCAGTCTTCGATCGGCATCCAGACGGATACGCCGGCGTTGAGGAAGGCAACGTCGAGGTGCCCGTAATGAGACTGAACAGCTTGGGCCAGCTCCTTCTGGGCTGTGACACTGGCGGAGTCGGCTCGTAGCACTGGAACCTCGCTACCCAAGACAGCTTGTGCATTCGCAATGGACTCAGGGTTGACGCCAGTGACGATCACCCACGCGCCTTCTGCGAGGAACTGCTTTGCGGTCTCCAGACCAATGCCACTTGTGCCGCCAGTGATGAGCGTACGCTTGCCTTTTAAACGGGACATGTAAATTTCCTCTCATTTGTGACGGTCAGCCGGACGACTGACCTTCTGAGAGCGATCATGGATTTATGCCATCGCGCTGATAAGATGGCCGTAAAGAATAGATCTCATGCGAAATCCGCATGAAAGAGGACGTGTGATGGATCGGTTGCTACTGATGAGCTGTTTTGTACGCGCCGTCGAGACAGGCAGCTTTTCGGCTGCAGGACGTGATCTTGGGCTCGGGCAGCCGAATGTGAGCCGTTACGTCGCCGCTCTCGAAGATCATCTGCAAACCAGATTGCTTCACCGGTCGACACGTAAGCTGACGCTCACACCTGAAGGTGAGCGCTACTACGCAGACGCGCGGCGTATCTTGGACTCGGTGGAACAGTCCGAATCTTCACTGAAAGGCAACGTGGCGGCTTCTGGGTTACTGCGTGTTGCATGCCCGACTGCATTGGCGCACACCTTTATCGTGCCCCATGTGGCTAGGTTTCTGGAGCTTTATCCAGAAGTATCGCTCGATCTTCAAATCAACGATCGCTACGTCAATCTGGTCGACGAGGGAGCCGAACTCGCGATTCGCATCGGCCACCTGGAGGACAGCGCAATGCATGCACGGCCACTAGCTTGGTTCGAGCGCGTGTGCGTGGCCAGCCGCGAGTACTTGGCGAAACGAGGCGCTCCCTCTTCGCCTGATGACCTGAAGGAACACGACTGCCTTATTTACACCCTGCTATCTACCGGGACTAACTGGCGGTTCAAGGACATCGATGTCCCTGTCTCCGGGCGACTGCGGGTTAACTCTCCCGACGCGATCCGTGAGTATGTCAACGCAGGGCTGGGGATCGCACAGGGGCCTCAGTGGCTTTATGAGGAGGGGCTGAGAACTGGCAACCTTGAATTGCTGCTTAAAGACTACGTAGCACCACAGGTGCCAATCCAAGTTGTATACCTGGCGAATCGGCTGCTGCCCAAGCGAGCCATTGTATTCATGGACTTCATGGCCGATGTGTTTGCAAAAAGCTCTGCATTCCGTGAGCAGCGCGCGAACGGATAATCAGAGCCGCAGTGCCCCTTGTAGTGAACCAGGATGTACGCTTACCACCATTGCGATCAGCGGATCTGGATAGTCATTGAGACGTAACGCTTCTATCTCAGAGCTCTGACTCACCACCGGCCCTAGACCAATGAATTGCCCATGATTTCGTAGACACCACAATGCGTCATCTCGAAAGGTTTATATTGGCTGTCAAAGCTGATGCAGGCGACATGCTGCTTCTGGCCGGTAGCTGCCTGTCGTCACTGGCTGCAATCGCCGCCAGAAGCGGTCGTTCTTAAACCCTCCCATTTTCCTAGCTGAAAGCGGAGCGGCGCGTAGGCTAAATTGGATGACCTCAGTGCGATTGCATCCAGCCTGCGGCCGTCCAGTCCAAATTCTCGGGTATCAGGTAGCGGTTACTGGCATCGGCCAGTCGTCGATTAGCCGTTTCTTCTGCAACCTTGAACAGCCCTTTGGAGGCCTCAGGGTCGGGGATAAGGCTGCTGTGTTCGGCAGGGCTCAGGAGCCATTGGCTGGCCTTTGCAGGGTTCAGTTTGGCTTTTCCACCGCTAACCTGAATGACACCAAACTCCTGCCGCATGCGTTTGCCTTGTGGTCCTTGCCAGCGCAGCATGGCTCCAAGTAGTGCCCCCTCGCCGAGTTCTGGTGCTTTGAGCATTGCAACCAGACCGCCAAAGTCATGCTCGCAGGCTTTGCTCAGCAAGTACTGCATCAGCTTGGAGTTGAGGTCGAGTATGTGGGTGTCTGGGCGATTTGCGGCGAGCATGCGATCTAAGGTCACGTCCATACGTTGGGAGGCTTTGGGGGAAAGCCCCATGTCACGCATCACTTGCTCGGACAATCGAATACGCAAAAGCCGCTCTTTGTGGCTGCGCTCCGCGACCTCGATGCCCAGTTGTTCGAACATTCCCAGGACGAAGCTGTAGAGGTGCTCGACGGTGATTTCCAGCTCATCGCGTAGCTCATTTGGGTCGCTGGTGGCGGCGTGGACAAACAGTTCTCGTTGTTTGGCGGCAGCGCTGCGAGCCTGTTTCAACGCTTCATCGATACGCTCTCGTGTTCGGTCGATGCCAAGTTTTGTGGCTTGTTGCAGGATATCTTCCACATCGATCAACTCGGCCATTTGACCGAGGATTTCGTCTTTCAGACCATCATTGAATTCATGCTGTTGAACCTCGGCCAGGTCATTCACCACGCTGTCGATTCGCTCATACATCAGGTCGACGATATTCTGATCCAGGCTGTCGGTTTGCTGGATATTGAACACGACCACCTTCTTTTTCTGTCCATAGCGATACAGGCGGCCAATGCGCTGTACAAGGCGCATGGGGTTCCAGGGCAAGTCATAGTTGACCATGATGTGGCACTTGCTCTGGAGGTTGATGCCTTCTCCACCGGCCTCGGTCGAGATCAGAAAGCGCCCCTGTTCCTCAAAGCGCTTAATGGCCTCTCGTCGATCAGCATGCTGCATGGAGCCATTGATTAGCTCGACTTGGCCGCTGCCATAGTGCTCGGTTAGGGTACCCAGCAGGTAGCTCTGGGTGGTGCGGTATTCGGTAAAAATCAGCACTTTCTCGTCAGGGTTGGCTACGTGAATTTTGACGATGATTTCGTCAATGAACTGCTTCAGTTTGAGGTCGTTGGCCTTCAGGGCAGAGGCCTCTTCAATGAGGTCTTCCAACAACTGAATTTCACCGGCAAAGAACTCACGTGCATCGCTGGCGAACTGTTCTTCCCACTCACCTAGGTAGCGCTCATCGCTGGGCTCTTCTGTGGACGTACCGTTTGCTTGATCGTCGAGCAGCCGATGAAGGCGATTACAAAGGGCCCGGTGAATGGCTGCTGCGCTGGAGGCCGCCAGTTTGCGATAAACCGTCATGACAAACCCAATGGCGTTGCCTTTACGGCCTAGCGATTCACCTGCGGCATAGCCTTTGCGCAGATAGTCCTGAAGCGTTTTATCGAACTCGACGGACTCCAGGCTGCTGGGCACTTTCAAAGCCTTGGTGATCTTGCCTTGGAAGATGAAGTTCCCTTCTGCGTCGGTTACATCGGCTTTGTGGTTACGAAATACCATGTCGTGCAGAATTTCAGGTTTCAGGTTGAGTGCCATCAGTTCGGTACGGCGCTCAGGGCGCAGCAGCTCTAGCAGTGCGACGAACTTGTCCTGCATGCCCTGGTGAGGGGTCGCACTCAGCAACAGTATGTGCTTGGTCTGGCTACGTAAGTTCTTCGCCAGGTCATAGCGTTCAGAGCTGTCCAGCTTTTGCCCGTACTGGCGGCGGCTGAGTCGATGCCCTTCGTCAAAAATCACCAGATCCCAAGGCTCTGCCTGGAGCAGGCTTTCCAAGTGCCCCTCCTGCTTGAGTCGATCCATGGAGCCGATGACACAGTCGTGCATCTTCCATTGGCGGGGTTCATTGATGAAAAAGTCCTCGCCATATATCTCGAAGTCTTCGAGCTTGAACTTGTGATACAGCTCCTCCTGCCACTGTTTGGTCAGGCCAGCGGGCGTGATTAGCAGGATGCGTCTGACCAAGTCTCGTTGCCGCATGGCATGCAGCAGCATGCCGGTCTCGATGGTCTTACCCAAACCAACATCGTCTGCAATCAACCAGTTGAAGTTGCCGGATGCGAGGATGTGGTGCACAAGATGAATCTGATGAGGCAGTGGTTCAATTTCTAGGTGAGAAAGGGCACCGGTATTCTCATTCCACACCTTGATGGCATGGGCCAGCATGCGCAGGCGCATGCGCTCGGCATCGTGAGCTTCGCCTTTTCTGGCGGTGACAAAGCGATGTTTAACACCTTTTACCTGACGCAGATATTGATAGGGCAGCCAATGGCGCTCACCACGTTCAGGAAAATCGACCAATACTTGCTCGCTGCCTGCCAATGTGCGCTGCTGCATGATGACGCCCTGCCCTAGTGAGCGAACACCGCTACCTGGGGTTTCGTCGACCACATCCATGCCATTTTTAAAGCCAGAGCGAACGGCAGATGCATCGACATAGGCTAGCTTTTTTTCCGGACTGAACCAGTGAACCTGAACCTGAAGCTGATCTTCGGCGTCTTTCGCGATGGCCATTTTGACGATGCCCAGGCGTTCACTCTGGCCGCTGGGTAATGTTTGGCTGACCCAACAACCTGGAACGTGGGTAAGTCTGAGGGGCTTCATGGGCTAGTCCTTTATCCTTACGGCTCAATGCTTGGCGAGGGTTGGTCGGTATTTTTTGTGTGCAAGGCAGATGCAAGGGGCGCTGCTGACCATTGAGGCGGTGCTCCATCAGCATCATCGTCAATGCTCTCTTCCTCGGGCTCAACGTCGCTAGGCATATCTGCATCATCAGCCTGTTTCTTCGAGCGTTTTTCGTCATTAAGCGACGGCGTATCCTCTACTGCTGGCTTGTCACTGAAATAGCAGCTGGGCTCCTGCGGATGTTTGGTTTGAAACACGCCATAGGCCCTAAGAATTTCGGTTTTCTCACACTCCAAGGTGTCGTACAGACCTAAGTCGCTGTATTCCTCGGCAGGTAGCTCGCGAGGGTTACAGAAGTCAAAGTGCTGGCTGGCGGGTAAGCAACCTTGTAGATTGGCGAATCTGAACCATAGGTATCGAGCAAAGGCCCTAAAAGCGCGGCGTAGGGAGTTGTTCTCATACCAAGTAGCAAAGAGGGTTTCGAGGAAGACCTCAATTTCTTCCACCTGAGGTAGTGACTCAAATGAGCGCAAGATCAGCAAGGCTGTAGGCCAGGACAGCACTTGGTGAGAAAGGCGACTACTGCCGGTCTTATCAAAAGCAATCCAATAAATATCGTTCTCGGCCCAGATCACCTTGATATGCGCTGCGAGGATTAACTCGTCAGGGGTGAGCCCTTTATCGATTTCTCTCTCCAAGGCAAGACGAGTTGCCCCCCAGCCGCTCATGACAAAAATCTGCTGAACCAGAGGGAGAGTGCTGATTGACCAGTTGGCTCTACCGATCAACTCGGCGGCTTTCTGTAGCGCACGATCTTCGCGTGAGAGTTTGTCGGCTAACCCATCAGCCTTATCATCAGCTTCAGGATCTTCGCTACCGAAAACTTCATCCGGGTCAAAGACGTATGCCGCATATTCGTCATCCAGATCGCGGAAGTCGTCCACAACATCTTGGATGTCCTCTTCCTGCTCTGCACCAAGCTCGTAGATCGACAGATCCTGTAAGTCATGATCTAGGTCGATGGGGTCTTCCTGATCTTCAAGCCCTGAGTTCGGCTCAGGTGAAGTCGGGGTGTTTAGCGCTAGCTCGGTGTGTGCGGGGTAATCCTCATCGTTCTCGTCAGATATTTCATCGTGAGTTTGAGACGGGAAAGCAGGAACCCCCGGGTCTGACGATGTTGTAGGCAGCAATGAAGACTCATCGGAGCCCGATAGTTCTGGAGCGCCTAAGTCTGTTGGTTGAGCAGGGATTAGTGAGTGCCCCGATCTGTTGAATATCTTGACCTTGGCTAATCCTTCTCCTGCTTCCGTCTCCTTCCGTGGATGGGCGAGCTTTAGAATGGTTTTTGTGGCGGAGGACAGGGCGCTCTCATCCTCAGTCACATGCGCATCGGAGGAGTCGTCTGTAGCCGCTGGATCCGTACTTGGTGCGTCACTGGGCTCATCGAGGAATTTTGAAGCTTCAGGCGGCGTTGATTCTAATTGGCCCTCCCACCAGCCGACAGTTTTCAAAGCAGGATAATGGGACGCCGTGTTCTGAATGAAGGTAAACGAATCATCGACTGTCTCGGTCAACGCCTTGCCGGCCGGCGCTATTGGGTTTCCTAGGGGCGTCAGCTGCTCAGCTGAGTCATTGAGGAATGCCAGGTCACTGTCTGTTGGCAGGTCGTCTGTCGACTCTTCTGGCTCAATCTCGACAAAGGCCTGCTGTTGGCGTTTCAAGAGGAGAGCACGCTGCATGGCCTTTGCCCCATCTATGGGGCGGCGTTGCAGCCTGTACACGCGGCTGAGCAGATTCAGGGAATCAGGCTCTTCAAACGTATCAATGGCTTCTAGGAGGAGCGACTCGGCAGCCTGCAACTTGCCAAATGCGACAAGGTCGTTGACGTCTTTAATGAGCAGTTCTTTGCTGCGGTGCTTGCTCTTGATCGAGAACGTTTGCGGAGCGCGATGCTTTTTGAAGTGGAGAATTAGTTCAAGTCTGCGCCGTATATCATCCGCTGACTGATGACTTCTCAGGAATTCGGTAAGGAGTGCCCTGGCTGTGGCTTGCTGCCCTTGAGCAATCAGAAGCGAAATGGCTTGGAGCAGGCCTTCCGAGGAGTGGCCTTTCAGGCACGAACGAATCTTCGTCTCCAGCTCTTTTGGATCCGATGCGGCATAGCTCCACAGTTCGTCTAACAGCGCTTCCCAATCCATGTCCATACCGACTCCGTGATGACACAGCACAGCCCTTCACAAATCGTGTCGTGTAGGGTTGGCACTGCCTCATAGGTTTGTGCCTGTGTCGTCCGTCACATTATCCATAGCGACCTTGTGGGTAAAGGCAAATAGCCAACAGAACAATAATTTCTTGTCCGCAGGGCCAACGCTTGCGGGTTGCCTGATACGCATCACATCGATACGTATCAGGACAAAGAAGAGGCAGAATGACCGCTTCTGGCTGTAAACAGCCTGCCGAGACCGTCCGCTTTGGGTTGTGGATTCAACCGGTCGACGCAACAGCGTGGTTAAAACACTCGGCGGGAGTCGAGTACCCCAGGGTCTTTCTGGGACGCTCGTTTAACTGCCGAGCCACTTCATCCAGTTCGTCCTGCGAATAGA
>NZ_LNUP01000014.1:308606-378368 GCF_001512295.1 Pseudomonas sp. EpS/L25
CCTTCCAGCGATCCCACATCAACGCTTTCTGGCTTTCGGTGTAGTAGATCCGAGGTCTTTGTTTCATCTGCAACACCCTCCTGCTTACGCAGGATTTAGTGTGTTGCGTTCACCGGTTGAATCCACACCAGCCGCCCGCCACCGAAACGGGACGACCAGGCTCAGGGACGCCGGGGCGTCACGGCGTCCAGCACCTGCCGGGTCAGGGCATGGTAGAGCGGTACCGGCATCAGCCAGCCGGAAACGGCGGCAGCCAGCAGGCAGGCGGCCAGTACCGGCAGCGCCATGTCCGGGCTGTGGGCCAGTTCCAGGGTGATGACGGTGGCGGTCAGCGGCGTGCGGGTGACCCCGGCCAGGTAGGCGGCCAGGCCCAGCAAGGCGCACTGGGCCAGACCGATGCCGGGCAGCCAGTCGACCAACCAGGGGCCCAGGGCCGCGCCTACCGCCAGCGAGGGCGAGAACAGGCCGCCCGGTACGCCGGCCAGGTAGGAGACGACGTTGGCGAGGAATTTCCACAGCAGGAAGTCGCCGCTGGTCACGGGCTCGCCGGCCAGGATGGCGTGGGTCTCGGCATAGCCGGTGCCGAACACATGTTGGCCGGAGAGTAGTCCCAGCGCGGCCAGCACCAGGCCACAACCGGCGGCGAAGGCCACTGGGCGACGGCGGCGGACGGCGTTCAGGCGTCCCAGCCAGCCCTTGTCGGTGGGCAGCACCAGGCGGCCGTAGCAACCGCCCAGCAGACCGCCGATGATGCCGATGACGGCCACGCCGATCCAGCCGAGGCCCCAGGCCAGGTGCAGGTCCAGGGCGCCGAGGTAGCTATAGGGACCGACGATGCCCAGGGTGACGATGCCGCCGAGCAATACGGCGGTCAGCACCAGGCCGCTGAAGCGCTGCTCGAAGGTGTGGGTCAGCTCCTCGATGGCGAAGACCACCCCGCCCAGGGGCGTGTTGAAGGCCGCGGCGATACCCGCGGCGCCGCCGGCGAGGATGAGTCCGGACAGGGTCCGGCGACCGTGCAGGCCGAGGCGCTTGCCGAAGCCATAGAGCAGCGCGGCGCCGACATGCACGGTGGGCCCCTCGCGACCCACCGAGCCGCCCACCAGCAGCGCACCGGCGGTGAGTAGCAACTTGGCCAGGGCGATGGGCGGCGCCAGCAGGCGGGCGCGCAGGTCCGCGTCGGGCCGTTCGAGGGTGGCGATGACCTGGGGAATGCCGCTGCCACGGGCGTCGCGCAGCACGCCTTGCGTCAGCCAGACCAGCAAGGCGAATCCCAGAGGCGTCACCAGCCAGGGCCAGACGGCGCTGTGCTGCAACACGTTCTGGAAGAGACCGAAGGCGGCATCGGCCAGCCAGGCGAAGGCCAGACCGGCCAACCCCACCAATACGGCCCCGACCCAGAAAGCGATGCGCTGGCGCCATTCGCGCAGACGGCGACGGCGGCGGTGACGCTGCAGGTGCAGCTGGCGGCGGGCAGCGACTTCGGGATCGGTATCGGGAAAGACGGGATCGGACATGGACGCGAGAGCACCGGGAGGCCAGGGCCTCCCAGTGTAACCGCTTGTTACCGCCGTGTTGCCAGGGCTGGCATCAGGCCGCGGGGACCAGTTCCGTCGCCGCCTCGTTGCGCTTGAGCACGGCGTAGATCACCCCGGTCACCACACTGCCGGCGGCGATGGCGCCCAGGTACAGCCAGGCGTGGCTGATGGCATTGGGGATCAGCAGCACGAAGAGGCCACCGTGGGGCGCCATCAGCTTGCAGTTGAACAGCATCACCAGGGCGCCGGTCAGGGCGCCGCCGATGACGCTGGCCGGGATCACCCGCAGCGGGTCCTTGGCGGCGAAGGGAATCGCTCCCTCGGAGATGAAGCACAGGCCCAGCACCGAGGCCGCCTTGCCAGCCTCGCGCTCGCTCTGGGCGAACTTGTGGCGCGCCAGCAGGGTGGCGATGCCCATGCCGATGGGGGGCACCATGCCGGCTGCCATGGTGGCGGCCATCGGCCCGTAGGTCTTGGAGGCCAGCAGGCCGACGGTGAAGGCGTAGGCGGCCTTGTTGATCGGCCCGCCGAAGTCGATGCACATCATGGCGCCGAGGATCAGGCCGAGCAGCACAGCGTTGCTGGTGCCCAGGTTGTTGAGGAAGTCGGTGAGCCGACTCAGGGCGCCGGCCACCGGGGTACCGACCAGGTAGATCATCACCAGGCCGACGATGAGGCTGGCGAACAGCGGGATGATCAGGATCGGCTTGAGCGCCTCGACGCTGGCCGGCAGCTTCACGTGCTGGGCGATGGCCTTGGCCACGTAGCCGGCCAGGAAGCCGGCGATGATGCCGCCGATGAAGCCGCTGCCCAGGCTCGCCGCCAGCCAGCCGCCGATCATGCCGGGCGCCAGGCCCGGGCGGTCGGCGATGGAATAGGCGATGTAGCCGGCCAGCACCGGGACCATCAGCTTGAACGCCGATTCACCGCCGATCTGCATCAGCGCAGCTGCCAGCGTGCCCTGCTCCTTGAAGGCCTCGATGCCGAAGACGAAGGACAGGGCGATCAGCAGACCGCCCGCCACCACCATCGGCAGCATGTAGGAGACCCCGGTGAGCAGGTGCTTGTAGACGCCCGCGCCTTCCTTCTTGGCGGGCTTGGCAGCTTCACCGGCCGTCGACGCGGCGCTGCCGGCCAGGGTCTCCCCTTCGGCCAGGGCCTTCTTGATGGTCGCCTCGGGTTGCTTGAGGGCGACGCCGGTGCCGCAGCGGTAGACACGCTTGCCGGCGAAACGCTCGACGTTGACCTCGATGTCGGTGGCCAGCAGTACCACGTCGGCCTCGCGGATGGCCTCGGCCGGCAGCGGATTGCGCGCCCCTACCGAGCCCTGGGTCTCCAGGTGCAGGCGATAGCCGAGTTTCTTGGCCGCGTTCTGCAGCGCCTCGGCGGCCATGAAGGTGTGGGCGACGCCGGTCGGACAGGCGGTGATGGCCACCAGGCGTGGCGTCTCGCTGGCGCTGGCGGGCGTCGGGGCAGCGGCGGTGCCCGTGGTCGGGGCCTGCTCGAGGACCTTGGCTTCGCTGGCGGCGCGCTGCAGGAAGGCATCGACGTCACGCAGGGCTTCCGCCGGGGTGGCGCGGTAGACGCGCTTGCCGACGAAGCGACCCAGGTCGACGGGACCGGTGTGGACCACGACCACCAGTTCGGCGCGCGCCACCTGGTCGTCGCTGAGCAGGGTGGCCTCGGGGCCGTCGTGGATTTCGACGCTGGTGGTCCAGCCGCGGCGCTGGGCAGCGGCATCCAGCAGGCGGGCGCTGAGCACGCTGGTGACCATGCCGGTCGGGCAGGTCGTGACGATGGCGATGTTCATGGGGTTACCCCTGATTCTTGTTCTAGCGGAAAGTCGGGCAGGCGGCGCACGCGCACCTGGTCTTCGAAGGCAGCGAGCTGCGCGGGATCCTTGATGCCGAAACCGATCTGGGTGACCGCCAGGGCGGCGATGGCGGTGGCCTTGGTCAGGGTCCGTTCCGGTGTCTGGCCGGTGAGCAGGCCGTGCAGCATGCCGGCCAGCAGCGAATCCCCGGCGCCGACGGTGCTGGCCACGGTGACCTTGGGTGGCTGGGCCTCCAGGGTCTGCTGACCGTACCAGCGCACACCGTCGGCGCCCTGGGAGATCACCAGGTGCTCGATGCCCAGGGCGCGCAGTTGCTCGACCAGCAGCGCCTGCTCGGTGGCGGACTCGGCGGGAGCACCGCAGGCTTCGGCCAGCTCCTCGGTATTGGGCTTGATCAGCCAGGGGCCGGCGGCCAGGGCGGCGCGCAAGGCGGCACCGCTGGTGTCCAGCGCCACCGGCAAGCCCAGCGACTTGAGGCGACCGATCAGGGCGGCCAGCCACTCGGGGGTCACCCCGCGCGGCAGGCTGCCCGCCACCACCACGGCGTCATGCCCCGCGGCGAGGCGGTCGAGGGTCGCCAGCAACTCCTGCTGGGCAGCGGTGGACACCTCCGGGCCGGGTCCGTTGATGTCGGTGATGCGACCGTCGGCCTCGGCCAGTTTGAGGTTGCTGCGGGTCTCGCCGGCTACCCGGACGAAGGCGTCGGTGAAGCCGCGGCGGGCGAACAGGGCTTCGAAGGCGGCAGCGTTATCAGCGCCAAGGAAGCCACTCACCGTCAGTTCATGGCCGAGATCGGCCAGCACCTGGGCGACGTTGACGCCCTTGCCGGCAGCATGCACGATCACCGCCTCGCTGCGATTCACCGCGCCGGGCTTGAGCTCGGGCAACTGGACGGTGAGGTCCAGCGCCGGGTTGAGGGTCAGGGTGAGGATGCGGCTCATCGCAGGGCCTCCACGCTCTGCCGCACTTCGGCGGCGGTGGCCAGCTCCAGCGCCCGGGCAGCGCAGGACTGCACCAGGCGCAGCTCCAGCTCGCGCACCCGTGCCTTGACCAGGGGGACGCTACGTGCCGAGACCGACAGCTCGTCCACCCCCAGGCCCACCAGCAACGGCACCGCCAGGGGATCGGCCGCCAGTTCGCCACAGACGCCCACCCACTTGCCGTGGGCATGGGCGGCGCGCACCGTCATGTCGATCAGGCGCAGCACGCTGGGGTGCAGGCCGTCGGCCTCGCCGGACAGCAGCGGGTGGCCGCGGTCGATGGCCAGGGTGTATTGCGTCAGGTCGTTGGTACCGACGCTGAAGAAGTCCACCTCCGGGGCCAGCACCGGTGCCAGCAAGGCAGCCGAGGGCACCTCGATCATGATGCCGACCTGCAGATCGGTGGTGGGTATCTCCTGGCGCAGGCGGTCGAGGATGTCACGCGCCTGACGCCACTCCTCGACCCGGCCGATCATGGGGAACATGATCCGCAGCGGGCGGCCATCGGCGGCCTTGAGCAGGGCACGCAGCTGGGTTTCCAGCAGTTCCGGGCGGCGCAGGGTCAGGCGGATGCCGCGGATGCCGAGGAAGGGATTCTCTTCCGGCGGCAGCGGCAGGTAGGGCAGCGGCTTGTCGCCACCGACGTCCAGGGTGCGCACCACCAGCGGCTTGCCGGCCAGGCCGTCGAGGGCACGGCGGTACTCCTGCTCCTGGGTGGCCTCGTCGGGTGCCTGGTCATGACTCATGAACACCAGTTCGGTACGCAGCAGGCCGACGGCTTCGGCGCCCTGCTCCACCGCGGCGCCGGCCTGGGCGGTGTCGCCCAGGTTCACGGCGATCTCGACCTGGTGGCCGTCACGGGTGGTGGCGCTGTCGAAGCGCCGTGCCTCGGCGGCACGACGGCGCTCGGCCTGGACCGCGCGCTCGCGCTGCACGGCCTCGATGCGCTCGGGGTTCGGGGCGACTTCCAGGGTGCCCTTGTCGCCATCCAGCAGCAGCACGCTGCGCGGCGCCAGGTCCAGCACCCGGCGACCGGCACCGACGATGGCCGGAATGCCCAGGGCGCGGGCGACGATGGCGCTGTGGGAGCTGGCGCCACCACGGGCGGTGAGGATGCCGCAGACGCGCTCGCGATCCAGCCGCGCCACGTCACCGGGTCCCACCTCGTCCATCACCAGCACATAGGGTTCTGCCGGTTCACGCACTGCTTCGACGCCGCAGAGCTGAGCCAGTACCCGGCGACCGATATCGCGCAGGTCGGCCGCTCGCTCGGCCAGCAGCCTGTCGTGCAGGGCCTCCTGCTGACTGGCCGCCTCCTCGATCTGGGCGTCCCAGGCCGCAGCGGCGCTGGCGTTGCCCTTGAGCCGGGCGGCGATGCCCTGCTGCAGATCCGGGTCTTCCAGCATCTCCAGGTGGGTCAGGAATATCTCGCGCAGGGCACTGGCTTCACTGCGGGCGATGAGCGCCTCGATGTCGGCGCGCACGGTGGCCAGGGCGGCGTCCAGGCGCTGGCGTTCGACGGCGGCGCCTTCGCCGGTGGCGGGGTAGTCGAAGTGCTGGGGTGCCACCACATGGGCCGGGCCCACGGCCAGGCCAGGGGCGGCGGCCACGGCCTGGGCATGGTCGCCCGGTGCCAGCGGTAGTTGTTCGGCAGGGTCCACCAGGCTGATGGCGGTGACTCGGGCGGCACCGGCCGGGGCCGGCGTGCTGGCGGTGACCGGCTCGACTTCTTCGCCGAGGCCGCCCTGTACGGCGCCGACCAGATCGTTCAGCGCGGCTGCGGCCGGGGTGCCGGGCTCGACCAGGAATTCCAGGGTCTGGCCGCGGCGGGCACCGAGCGCCAGCAGTCGCGACAGACTCTTGGCCGAGACCGGGGCGCCGTTGTCGACGCGCACGCGGATCTCGCCGTCATAGGCCTTGGCCAGCCGCGCCAGCTCCTTGGCCGGACGGGCGTGCAGCCCGTGGGCATTGGCCAGCACCACCTGGGCGCTGGGCCAGTCCGGGGCGACTTCCCCGCCCAGGGCCTCGAGGACGGCGCGCCGCGAGGTGGCCTGGGCCAGCTCTTGGCCACGCCCGGCGACGAGCAGATCGCACAGGCGTTCGAGCAGGGCGCGGTGGCCCTCCCCCAGGCTGGCCAGGCAGAACAGGCCACGCACCGGTTGTTCTTGATGCTGCAGGGTCTGCAGCGGGGTGACGAAAGCCAGTCCGGGACGCTTCACCGAAGTCTCGCTGTTCAGCCACCAGAGGCCGTCGCCCAGCGGCAGCGGCTGGCTGGCCTGCAAGGCACCGGCGAAGCCGGCACCCACGCACTCCATGTGCTTGAGCATGCGCGCACCCTGCCAGGCCAGGTCTTCCAGGTCCTCGGCGTCGATGGCCAGCTGCACCAGCTCTTCGTCCAGGGCCAGGGCCTGGGGCGCACCCTGCAGCAGGTCGAGGATCTGCTGGGGCTCGCGGGCCTCGCGCAGGGCCTGTTGCAGCTCGCTCTCGCCCAGGGCGCGGGTCAGCAGCTGCAGGATGCGCAGGTGTTCGTCGGACTTGGCGGCGATGGCGATGGCCAGGTAGGTCAGTTGCCCGTCGCCCCAGTCCACGCCTTGGGGAAACTGCATCATCCGCACGCCGGTGACGAACACCTGGTCGCGGGTCTGGGGCGTCCCGTGCGGAATGGCGATACCCTGGCCGAGGTAGGTGGAGCCCTGGGCTTCGCGGGCCTTGAGGCCGTCGAGATAACCCGGGGCGACCAGACCGTCGGTCACCAGGGACTCGGCGAGCATGGCCAGGGCGGTCGCCTTGTCCGGCGCCTGCTGGGCCATGCGGATATGCTGGGCATTGAGTTCGAACATGGAAGGATACCTCCGGCGCCGCGCGCCCGATCCTGGCGCCGTGCCTTTCTTGTAATAGATGCTTGCCGGCTCGCTCGGCCCTGCAAAGGCGCCGGAAGCGGCGGCGCAGGGCCTGGGCAGATAAGTGTCAGCCCTCGGACAACAGAAAGCTGAAACGTTTCACCCGATGGGACTGGAACGTTACTCGATAATCACCGATCCTTGAAGCACAACACACAATAAAGACCGCCTCGCTCGCGCCGTACAGCGCGGCAAGGGCAGGTCCGATGAGGAACAGGCGTGAAACTCAGCGACATCGCCCAATTGGCCGGCGTATCCCTCACCACGGCGAGCTATGTCATCAACGGCAAGGCGGCCCAAAGACGTATCAGCGCGGCGACCGTGGCGCGGGTCATGGCCGTGGTCGAAGCCCATGGCTACCAGCCCGACCAGCGTGCTGCCGGTCTACGCCGCGGGGCCACCCACACCCTAGGCTTTCTGCTGCCCGATCTGGAAAACCCCAGCTACGCCCGCCTTGCCAAGCAACTGGAGGGACGCGCCCGGGCGCGCGGCTACCAGTTGCTGATCGCCTGCACGGACGACGATCCGGACAGCGAACGCCAGCTCATCGCGCTGTTTCGCGCCCGGCGCTGCGACGGCCTGTTCACCGCCAGCAGCCTGGCCGAGGACGACGCGCCCTACCGGCAACTGCAGGAACACAACATCCCGATCATCGCCATCGACCGTCAGCTCGATCCGGCGCAGTTCTGCTCGGTGGTGAGCGACGATCACGCCGCCGGCCGGCAGCTGGCGGCCACCCTGCTCACCCCCGACACCCACAGCATCGCCCTGATCGGCGCACGTCCCGACCTGGTCATCAGCCGTGAGCGCGCCGCAGGCTTCGCCGCAGCCATCGCCGATCACCCGGCACGGCATTGGGAACGCCATGCGCCTCACTACGGCCGTGAGGGCGGCCGCACCCAGGCCCAGGCGATGATCGAGGAACTCGGCCATTGGCCCGAGGCCCTGCTGACCACCTCCTACGTCCTGCTGCAGGGCGTGCTGGACGTGTTGCGGGACCACCCGCTCGCGGCCGGCGCCAGCCTGCGCCTGGCCACCTTCGGTGACACCCAGTTGCTGGACTACCTGCCGTTCAAGGTCAACGCCATTTCCCAGCAGCACGAGGTCATCACCGAGCGCGCCCTGGAACTGATGCTGGGCGCCCTGGAAAACGACGAGTACCTGCCCGGCGTCCGGGCCATCCCGCGGGTGCTCAAGCGCCGCCTGCCATGAGCCCGCTGATCGACACCCATAACCACCTGGACTATCCGGGCTTCGACGCCGAGCGGCCCGCCCTGCTGGCCGAGTGCGCGCGCCTGGGCGTGGTGCGCCAGGTGTTGATCGGCGTGGAGCGCGAGCAGTGGCCGCAACTCTGGCGAGTGACCACGGAAAACCCGGGCCTGTACGCCGCACCAGGTCTGCATCCGCTGTACCTGTCGCGTCACCAGGAAGCCGATATCGAGGCGCTGCGGGCCTTCTGCCTGGACCTTCGAGACGATCGACGGCTTTGTGCCATCGGCGAAATCGGCCTGGACTATTTCATCGAGGCCCCGGACAAGGCGCGCCAGGCCTGGTTCTTCGAGCAGCAGGTGCATCTGGCCATGGAGCTGGAGCTACCGGTGCTGCTGCATGTACGCCGCGCCCATGCCGACGTGGTCAAGATCCTGAAGCGCCTCAAGCCACCTCGGGCCGGCATCGCCCATGCCTTTTCCGGTAGCTACGAGGAAGCCCGCGAATACCTGCGCCTCGGCTTCAAGCTCGGTCTGGGCGGTGCGCCCACCTGGCCGCAGGCGAAAAGACTGCAGCGGGTACTGCCGCAGTTGCCGTTGGATAGCATCGTGCTGGAGACCGACGCGCCCGACATGCCGCCGGTCATGCATCCAGACCGGCGCAACAGCCCCACCCATCTACCGGCCATCTGCGCCGCCCTGGCGCCGCTGTGGGACGTCCCGGCCGAAACCCTGGCGGCGACCACCACGCGCAATGCCTGCGCGGTGTTCGGTTGGGACGACAGCCATTTCGCCTAGGATCCGTCGACGCCCAATCCACGGTGCAACCTCGCCCAATCGAAGGCCGGACCGGGATCGGTCTTGCGTCCCGGCGCTATGTCGCTGTGGCCCTGGATGCGCTCGGCGGTGATCGCGGGATAGGCCCGCTGCAGGGCCCGCGTCAGCCGGCCCAGGGCAAGGTACTGGGCGTCGGTATAGGCCAGATCGTCGGTGCCTTCGAGTTCGATGCCGACGGAGAAGTCGTTGCAGTTCTCGCGACCGTCGAAACGGGAGACCCCGGCGTGCCAGGCCCGCTGGTCGCAGGAGACGAACTGGGTCACGGCACCCTGGCGCTCGATGAGGAAGTGGGCCGCCACCCGCAGGTCGACGATCTCCTGGAAGAACGGGTGGGCGCTGTGATCGAGGCAGTTCTGGAAGAAGGCCTGGACGCACCCCGTACCGAATTGCCCGGGCGGCAGGCTGATATTGTGAATCACCAGCAGGGACACCACCGTCCCCGCGGGCCGCTCGTTATGGTTGGGCGACGGGCAGCGTTGCGCCTCGCGGTACCACCCCTCGACGAACGCCCCTGCCATCAGCGCGCCTTGGCCTTGAGCGCGTCACGCAGGGCGGTGGCGTCGCTGAATTCGCGCTGGCCGACGAAGCGGCCATGATCGAGCATCACCCAGAGCACCTTGTCCGCCGCACCGGGAAAGCGCGGCACGATGCGCGACTCCCGGTCCAGCAGCACCCGATAAGCGTACTTGCGCATCGCCGGTACGGCGAACATCCGGGTGATGGCCGCCGGCATGCTGCTGATGTCGGCGATGTAGGCCACCCGGGTGCCGTCGATGAACGCCGCCGGCTGGTCGCGCATCGCTTCCTTGACCAGTCCCGAGCCGGTCATGCTGCGGGCGACGAGCAGCACCTGCAGGCGATCGTCGAAGGTATAGGGCTGGTCGCGCTGGTCGAGCAGCGTGAAGGGCGCGACCCGCTCGCCCGGCTCCAGCGCCAGGGCGGTCAAGGGCAGCAACAGACACGACAACAACAACGCCAGGGCTCTTGCGCGCATGGCATCCTCTCTTGAGTGATCCAACGAGGTCGCTATCCTGCCCTACCGATTCGACAGGCACCACCATGGTATCGAGGACTGCATGATTCCACTGAACGAATTGCTCGCCCAGGTTCCCCAGCGGGGCGCGGTCCGCTGGATCGGTGTCAGACCCGCCGGCCGTGCGCCGATGGTCGAGATCGATGCCGTGGAAGCTCGCCGGGATGCCGGCCTGACCGGCGATCATGCCCGCCCCACCCCTCGCAACCAGCGCCAGGTCACCCTCATTCAGTGGGAGCATCTGCCGGTGGTCGCCGCACTGACCGGCCGGCCGATCGCACCGGCCGATCTCAGGCGCAACCTGGCCATTGCCGGCATCAATCTCTTCAGCCTGAAGAATCGTCGCTTCCGCATCGGCCAGGCCGTGCTGGAAACCACCGGCTGGTGCCAACCCTGCGCCCGCCTGGAAGAACGCCTGGGGCCCGGCACCTTCCAGGCCATGCGCGGCCACGGCGGTCTTACCGCGCGGGTGCTGGAGAGCGGCATCATCCGCCTGGAAGATATCGTCGAGGTACTGGATTGACCCCGGTCGGCCGAGGGTCGAATGACCGCGCCCGCCCGGTTAAACTAGCGCTACCTTCCGTCGTCGTGCAGGGTCTCCCTCGGCAGATGCCCGCCCTTTCTCTTGAAAATCGCTGCTTTTCGCCCAACGTCAGCGGCAGCAGCCTCGATCCGCGCCCAGCGCCTCGACGCCTCCAAATTCCGGTCGATCCGGGACTGCGCCCGCTTGCGGCGACGCGCCCGGACCGACCCAGGCTTTCCTTCTCTACGAGTACTGTCCATGACCCATCGCATCGTTATCGTCGGCGGCGGCGCCGGCGGCCTGGAACTGGCGACCCGCCTGGGCCGTAGCCTCGGCAAGCGCCGCCAGGCGCAGATCGTGCTGATCGACGCCAATGCCACCCACATCTGGAAGCCCCTGCTGCACGAGGTCGCCGCCGGCTCGCTCAACTCCACCGACGACGAGCTGAGCTACGTGGCCCAGGCCAAGTGGAATCACTTCGACTTCCAATTGGGCCGCATGACCGGCCTGGATCGCGAGCGCCGCAAGGTCCAGCTGGCGGCCATCGAAGACGATGGCGCCATCCTGGTGCCCGAGCGGGAGATCGGCTACGACTCCCTGGTGCTGGCCATCGGCAGCACCACCAACGACTTCGGCACGCCGGGCGCTGCGGATCATTGCATCTTCCTCGACACCCGCGCCCAGGCCGAGCGCTTCCACCGCAAGCTGCTGACCCACTACCTGCGCGCCCATGTCAGCGAACAGCCGGGTGAATTCATCGAGGTGGCCATCGTCGGCGCCGGGGCCACGGGTGTGGAGCTGGCCGCCGAGCTGCGCAACGCCGCCGAAGAGCTGCAGGCCTATGGCCTGGACCGCATCCGCCCGGAAGACCTGCGCATCACCGTGGTCGAGGCCGGCCCCCGCATCCTCCCGGCCCTGCCCGAGCGCATCGCCGGCCAGGCGCAACGCACCCTGGAAAAGCTCGGCGTGCGGGTCCTCACCGGCTCGGCGGTCAAGGAAGTCCGTGCCGACGGCTTGCAGACCGCCAGCGAATTCGTCCCCGCCAGCCTCAAGGTCTGGGCGGCCGGTATCCGCGCCCCGGCCTTCCTCAAGGACCTGGCCGGCCTCGAGACCAACCGCATCAACCAACTGGTGGTCGATTCGACGCTGCAGACCACCCGCGACCCGAACGTCTTCGCCCTGGGCGACTGCGCCGCCTGCCCCCTGACACCCGGCGACACCCGTACCGTGCCGCCCCGCGCCCAGTCCGCGCACCAGCAGGCTTTCCTGCTGGTCAAGACCTTCAAGGCGCGCCTGGAAGGCAAGCCGCTGCCTGAATACGTCTACAAGGATTACGGGTCGTTGATCTCGCTGTCGCGCTTCAGCGCGGTCGGCAACCTCATGGGCGGTGCCCTGGGCAGCCTGACCCTGGAAGGCTGGCTGGCCCGGACCTTCTATGTGTCCCTCTACCGCATGCACCAGGTCGCGCTTTACGGCCCGCTGCGTGCCCTGGCGCTGTTCGCGGGCGATCACCTGAGGCGCAAGACCGAGCCACGCCTGAAGCTGCACTAGCGCTTAGTGTTCAGGAATGAAAAAGCCGCCCCGAGGGACGGCTTTTTCATTCCGGCACCGCCTCAGGACGACTGGCCACGCAGGTTGCCGATCACCGAGGTCATGGCCCGGTCGAACAGCAGCGCATCGTCGAGCAGCCGTACCCGGCCTTCCTGATAATCCAGGGCCAGCTCGTCGCGCGTGCGATCCAGCACCTTCATGCCGGTACGATTCACGAACACCAGCCGGCCCATCGGACGAATGACCGCGGCCAGCTTGCAGCGCAGCTTCTGGTCCTCATCCTGGATCTCGAGCCAGGCACCGACCGACAGGCTATCCACCCAGTCGAGGGACTCGTCCGTCAAGCCCGCGATGCGCTCGGCGGCCGTTGGCAACTCGAAGGGTGCATCGACCACCACGCTGGCCGAAGGCATACCCGGTGCCGCGACGCTGGTGCCCTCCACGACCTCGGCACGGGCCTGCTGGAAGGTCTGCACGTGCAGCGATTCCAGTTCGGTGAAGAACTCCGAGGTGGAGAAGGGATCGAAGGCCGCACTCGCCAGGCCTTCCCGTAGGGCCTTGAGCAAGCCAGGCACCATTTCCAGCAGTCGCTGGCGCGAGGCCACGTCGTGGTGCGGCTGGATACTCCAGATCAGATCGTCCATGGTCTGGAGCGCCGCGCGCCACTCGCTAGACTCGTAGCCCTGCTTCAGGCAGGTCAACAGCAATACCTGGCTCCAGGCTTCGCGCAGTACCCGCTGCACGGCCGCCGGCAGCGGGTGCTCCTGCAGACGCAGGCTAAGCACATGCTCCACCTGCAGCCGGGCGATCTCGGCCCGGGCCCGCCCCTCTTCGGCATCGCGGGTGCGCTGTTCGAGCAGTTCGCTACGACGCTGCTCGTCGCTGACGTAGGCCATGAAGTCGGCCAGCAGCTCGGCGAAGATCTCCGGATCGTCGACGAAATCAGTGAGCAGCCGCTGCACGATCTGCTCGATCTTCTGGTACAGCCCGTCGCGCTGCAGGTCGCTCTGCTCGCCCCAGCCGAGGGAGGCTGCGGCGATCTCGTTCAGCAGGCGCCGTGCCGGATGGCTGCCGCGACTGAAGAACGTCTTGTCGAGCACCGCGACCTTGAGCATGGGAATCTGCAGCCGTGCGATCAGCGCCTTGAGCGAATCCGGCAGGGTGAGGTCGTCGAGAATGAATTCGAAGAGCATTCCCACCAGGTTGATGACGTCTTCGTCGACCTGCCCCACCACCCGCTTTCGGCCGGAGCGTTCGCTGATGCGACCCAGGGCGGTGTCCAGCTGCGCCCGCAGGTCATAACCATCCAGGGACTGGCTGGGAATCTGCTGCTGCAGATGGGACAGCAGCCGCATGAGATCGTAGCTGGTGATCGCCTGGTCGGCCCCGGCCGCCAAGGACTCGCCGCTGCCGCTGGAGGCCCCCGCTACGGGCGCGGAGGCGGGTACGCGTAGTTGGGCCAGCAGGCTCTGCAAGGTACCGAAGAGTTCCTGGCCATCGTCTTCGCTGTTGACGTGGGCCGGGGTACGACCGCTGTAGCCCTTGGCGCTGCGCCCCGGCACCTGCTGGGGAATGGCCTTGAGCTGGGGCAATACGCCTGCCTCCACCAGTTGCCGATTGGATTCCGCGTACAGCTGGCCGAGTCCGTTGAGCACGAAGCGCTCGAACAGCTTGTAGATGATCAGCTTGACCTTGATGTCGGTATCGAGGTCCCGGCAGGCCTCGACGAAGGCCTCGCACAGGCGCCTTGGGCCCAGGGGATGGGTCCCGTCATCGAGCTTGCTCGACAGCTGGGTATTGAACCTGATGGTCAGGTGGCTGATGGCCATGGCGTTGTTGCTCAGCGCCTTGGCCACCATGGTGTCCACCGCGACGCTCTCCTCGAGGGCATCGTTCTGCACCAGGCTCAGGTCTTCGTAGGACACGCTATCGAGGCGCACCTCCGGCTTGCCGCTGACCAGGTTGTTGAGGGCGGCGAAGCGCTCGAAGTACTGCTGGAGAAAACTGCGCTCTATGCTCTTGCGTCTCAGACGCAGGTCACGCATCGCCTCGAAGTAGAGGCTCTGTTCCTGGTTGCTGCCGGCACGATCGGCCATCTCGAACAGGGCATCGTCGGCATTGTCGAAGAGCTGCTGCAAGGAAGCGTTGAGTCGCTGAGCGGCGCGATCTCTGACCGGCAAAAGCACTGCGGGCAATCGGGAAGAGGACTCCCCGAGCGCCTTGAAATGAACCACATTTACGTCGTTCTGCACCACCGCCTCCCACAACCGTTCTTGCGTTCGGCTGAATCGCGTTCCACTACAGGAGCATTGAACAACGTTGGCCGCCCTGGCCGCGAGGTGAAACGTTGTCGATGTGCCATTATTTGCTCAGCTAAGGCATCGACCAATCGGCATCTGCACAGTACATGACAGGGTTCACAAGGCACCTGTCAGACAACGCCTGCCCTCCGAACAATTCAACGTTGTCTATCTCAGATCGTCAACGTCCCCTAAAGTTGCCCGTCCGCCCCCTGTGGCCCCTCATCGGAGTACCCTCATGTCCAGCGCTATCCTGCCCGACCTCGCCCAGGTCGTCACCGAAAACGTCGCCGCCGCCCTGCGCGAAGACATCGGCAGCGGCGATCTCACGGCGGGCCTGATCCCCGAGCGGCAGAGCGCGCGCGCGCGGATCATCACCCGCGAGGCGGCAGTCGTGGCGGGAACGGCCTGGGTCGACGAAGTCTTCCGCGTACTGGACCCCCGCGTCGCGGTCAGCTGGCAGGTGCGCGACGGCGACCGGGTCGCGCCCGACCAGGTCCTGTTCGAACTCCAGGGCCCGGCTCGCGCCCTGCTCACCGGCGAACGCAGCGCCCTCAATTTCCTGCAGTTGCTTTCCGGCACCGCCACTCGCTGTCGGCACTATGCGGATCTGGTGCAGGACACCGCCGTGAAGCTGCTGGATACCCGCAAGACCCTGCCCGGCCTGCGCCGCGCCCAGAAATACGCGGTCACCTGCGGCGGTTGCCACAACCATCGAATCGGCCTGTTCGACGCCTTCCTGATCAAGGAAAACCACATCGCGGCCTGCGGCGGCATCGCCCAGGCAGTGACGACCGCCCGCCAACTGGCGCCCGGTCGCCCGGTGGAGGTGGAGGTGGAAGATCTCGGCGAACTGGAACAGGCCCTGGCCGCGGGCGCCGACATCGTCATGCTCGACGAGCTGAGCCTCGCGGACATGCGCACCGCCGTCGCCCTCACCGCCGGCCGGGCCAAGCTGGAGGCCTCCGGCGGGGTAAACGAGGCCACCCTGCTGGGCATCGCCCAGACCGGGGTCGACTACATTTCCATCGGCACCCTGACCAAGGACGTCAAGGCCATCGACCTGTCGATGCGCATCCTCGCCCAGTAGGCAAAGTGCCACGCGGCGGCTAGACTCGGCAGCCGCGCCCGGGGCGCGCCCACCCCGGAGAGCCCTTCGAAGAGTTCTCCCCCTCTCGCGACACTCGAACAAGATCGAACCCGTGACCAAAGATCAACTTCGCGCTGAACTGGAACGCCAGGCCCAGCGCTATCAGGATGTCTACGGTGGCGAAATCGTCACCTACGCTGCACAGCCCAAGCCCGATCGCAAACCCTGGAAGAAACGTCCTACCGTGCAGGACGAGGTGTTCGCCTCGGAAGTCCGCAAGATCGCCGATCTCAAGGCCAAGACCGTGGCCGACAACGAGCTTCAGGACGACTGAGCGATTTCCCCGTCGGCGGCGGCCGGATCGACCGCTTCCGCCTGCAGGCGGCGCCACAGGGCCGCGGCCGCGCTGAAGTCGGCGCCCAGGTGCTCGTCCGCGGCCTGCAGGTCGTAGCGGGCCAGGCACCCCTCGCCCAGCCGCGGCGGCGCCTCGGCCGTGCCGGGGGCCGCCGCAGCGGACTGCACGTCAGTCGAAGATGACGGTCTTGTTGCCATGCACCATGACCCGGTCTTGCAGGTGGTATCTCAGACCGCGGGACAGCGCCATCTTCTCCACGTCCTTGCCCAGGCGAACCATGTCCTCGACATTGTCCCTGTGGCTGACGCGCACCACGTCCTGCTCGATGATCGGACCGGCGTCCAGTGCCTCGGTCACGTAGTGACAGGTGGCGCCGATCAGCTTCACGCCCCGCTGCGCCGCCTGGTGATAAGGCTTGGCGCCGACGAAGGACGGCAGGAAGCTGTGGTGGATGTTGATCACCTGGTGGGCATAGCGCTGGCACAGCTCGGGCGGCAGGATCTGCATGTAGCGCGCGAGCACCACGGTGTCCGCCTGGTGCAGTTCGATCAGCCGCGAGATCTCGTCGAAGGCCGGCTGCTTGTCACTGGGATCGACCGGCACATGGAAGAAGGGTATGCCGTGCCACTCGACCATGCTGCGCAGGGTATCGTGGTTGGAGATGACGCAGGGGATCTCGCAGTCCAGCTCGCCGCTGTGCCAACGATGCAGCAAATCCGCCAGGCAATGGGATTCGCGACTGGCCATGAGCACCACGCGCTGGCGCTGGGCCGAGTCGGTGATGCGCCACTGCATGGAGAATTCCCGGGCGATGGGCGCGAAGGCTTGCCGAAAGCCTGCCAGATCGAACGGTAGGGAATCCGCGCGGATTTCGTGGCGCATGAAGAACCAGCCACTTTCCGTATCCGAATGATGACTCGCTTCGGTAATCCAGCCGTTATAGGTCGCCAGGAAGTTGCTGACCTTGGCCACGATACCTACCCCGTCCGGACAGGCGATCACCAGACGAAACGTTTGCATAGGAAAACCTCGCGCGAAAAGGGGCTGCATTCTAGGCGCAGTCGCCGGCAGCGTCGAGCGGCGCAGCGGTGATCACACCGGGATTCGCAGCCGCGGATAGGCGGAGAGCGGACAACTAGCAAAGCACAAGTTTCCGGCGCCAATGCAGGCGTTTAACAAGCGGCGTCACATCCCTTGTTCCAGGTCTTTCCGCAGCGCGAATATTAAATATTGAACGTCTTCCGTGGCCTGTTTACTTATCTCAATAGCCAATCTATGATTGGCCCAGTTATCTTTTTTGCACCACCACCGAGCAAAGGCCAATCATGTCGCTAATCAACGAATATCGTCAGACCGAAGAAGCCATCAAGGAACTGCAGGAGCGCCTGAAGTCCCTGCAAGAGGACGACAAGCTGCAAAAGGAACTGGAGTTCGAAAAGAAACTCCGTTCGTTGATGGGCGAATATCAAAAGTCCCTGCGTGACATCATCGGCATTCTCGATGCCGATGCCAAACCGGCGCGTCAAGCTCGCACCAACAAGAGCAATGCATCCGGCACTCCCAAGCGCGCGCGCAAGGTCAAGCAATACAAGAACCCGCACAACGGCGAAGTGATCGAGACCAAGGGCGGCAATCACAAGACGCTCAAGGAGTGGAAAGCCAAGTGGGGCTCCGACGAAGTGGAATCCTGGGCCACGCTCCTGGATTGATCGAAAAGACGCCGGCTTGCCGGCGTTTTTTTTGCCCTGCGCGGCCTGGCGGGGCGGCTGGGTCCGACGGCAATGGCCGCGGCCCAGTACTGGCCACTGCACTCTGACTCCGCCACGCACACTAGGCTCTGTACGAAAAGTCGCCGAGCGCAGGCACTTTTCGTACAGAGCCTAGCACCAGACTGTCACCGACCCTGGCAGTGGCAGCCACTCTTCAGTGCCCTCTCGACTCGGTTGGAGTCGGCATAAGATCCACGCCTATTTCCATCGGCGCTACGCCAACTGAAACTCAAGAGTTCGCCGGAATTGGACAAGCGCGACTTCATGTCGCATCGTCGAGACTTTCATCCAGGCGCGCGACCAGGCTCCGAACATGCTCGGTCCAGGCATCGAGTACCGCTAATTGATCGACGGACGCCTCGCGACGAAACTCCTCGGTCAGCGTGAGGAATTGACCACAGGTCAGCTGCCCCTCCGCCTCCCCCCTGAGTAATCGCCGACGGCAGAACTGCCGCCAAAGTGTGGCCTCCTGCGCGGTCAGCAACTCCGGGAAGTTGCGCGCCCGGTAACGAAAGAAAAGTTCCGGGTGCCGGTCGTCACGAAAGGACCAAGTTCGTTCGCCAAGTTCCGCGGGGGGACACTGGCGAAGTTGATCGCACAGTTGCCGTTCTTCGGCATCGATGAAGCCGTCGTAAAGTCTCAATTCAGCGTCCGGCGTTTCCGTCTGGATGGTGGACGCGTCATAGATCCGCGGCAGCTTGGGACGCCAGACTTCGCTCCGGTCGAGGATCTGTCGTACCGTCCGCCACACTGCAGCCGTATCGAACTGCAGCCGCTCCTGGTCCTCCGGGCGCAGGACGCTGAACGGCGCCAGGATAGGGCACTTGTTGATCTGCACCAATTTGAGCGGCACCGGCAGCTCCTCCGCGGCCAGGGCGTCGCGGCGGGTGTAGAGTCGCTGGCGCAGGGCCTCGGCATCCAGCTCGAACAGCGGGTCCGGCGCTGCCGCGAGATCGCAGACGATCAGCGCATTGCGATTCACCGGATGCCAGGCCAGCGGCAGGACGGGGGCGAGGAAGTGACGTTCGGCACTGAAACGACCGGAGACGTGCAGCACGGGCTCGAGCAGGCGTATCCGCGCCTGGGCCGCCTTCTTCTGCCGCAGCGACCAGAGATAGTCATAGAGCCGCGGCTGGCGCTGCCTGACCAGACGCGCCAGGGCCAGGGTCGCCCGGACATCCGCCAGGGCGTCGTGGGCCTGGGTGTGCTCGATGCCGTTGGCCAGGGTCAGGCGATCCAGGCGCAGGGACACGCGGTCATTCTCCTGCGGCCAGTTCAGGCTTTCCGGGCGAAAGGCATAGAGTGCCCGGATCAGCCCGAGCACATCCCAGCGACTGTTGCCTTGCTGCCACTCCCGGCCATAGGGATCGTGGAAGTTGCGATAGAGGCTGTGGCGCAGCATCTCGTCATCGAAACGCAGATTGTTGTAGCCGACCGTGCAGGTTTGCGGCCGGGCGAGCTCGGCATGCAGACGCTGGATGAAGTCCCGCTCGCGCAGCCCCAGCCGCTGCAAGGTTTCCGGCAGGATACCGGTGACCAGGCAGGCTGCCGGGTGCGGCAGGACATCCTCGCTCAAGCGACAATGCAGATTGAGCGGCTCGCCGATCTCCGTGAGGTCCAGATCGGTACGCACCCCGGCGACTTGCAGCGGGCGATCCCGGCGAGGATCGATGCCGGTGGTCTCGAAGTCGTACCAGAAGATGCTCTGCGTCACACTACCCTCCCCCAGGTTCTGTACGAAAAGTCGCCGAGCGAAGGTCAGGCGAGCGAAAAAGGCTGAGGAAGCGGAGTTTACGAGCGGTAAATGAGCATTCCGAAGCCTTTTTCAACGAAGCATCACCAAGCGCAGGCATTTTTCGTACAGAACCTAGTGTGGTGTTTCAGAAGTTATCTACACAATTTTGGCGGCGCTTTTTGCCTCCGGGCGGCGTTGCCACTCCTCGCCATAGCCCTGCTATGACTCTTCGTGGCGCCTGGCCCGAAGACAAAAATCACTCGCCAATTCTTGCGCGAACTTCTGAACACCACACTAGAATCGGCGCAGTCTAGCATCGCCTATCGCCTTGCCCGGGATCACCCGCACCGCTAGGCTCTGGTTCCTTGTTTCCAGGCGTAGCTTTTCCTGCATGCGTTCAGTCGATCGGCTCTTCCCTCGCGCCTGGTGTCGCCTCGCCGGCCGGCGCCTGGGCGCCTGGCTCTTCGCCCTGACGTTACCCCTCACCTGCCTGGCCCAGTCGGAGCCGCTGTCCTGCCCCTTGCCGCCCCAATCCGACAGCGGACCGGCCAGCCTGCGGCTGATCCACCAAGGGCTCGATAGCCAGGCGGCCCGCCAGATCGCTGCTCAGCTGTCCGCGACAGCCTCTCGCAGCCCTGAGCCCCAGGCCCTGGCCACCGCCTTCCTGCAGCACTTCGGCAGCCCGGTGACGCGCTTTCCCGCCGAGCGCCTCGACGACCTGCCGGCCCAGGGCGTACGGCTCTGGCTTGCCGGCAACCCGCCGCTCCAGGAGCAACAGGCCCAGGACCTGCTGGACTGGGTGGAAGCCGGTGGCCATCTCGTGGCGGTCGCGGACGACAGCACCCTGGCCCTGAGCGCCACCTTGGGCGTGCGACCGATGCCGACCCGTGAATTGGGCGGGGCCGTGCCACCCATCATGGCGCTACCGCTGTGGCCCAACCTGACCCAGCTCTATCTGGCCGAGGACGATGCCCCGGCCTACCTGGGCTTCGACGACAGCCGGCATCTGTTCGACGTCGGCGACCAGGCCACGGCTTGGGCCAGCAGTGCCAGCGCTACCCACATGCTGCTGCTGCCCTGGGGCGAAGGCAGCGTCACCCTGCTGTCGGACACCGAGCTCTGGAGCAACGCCCGGCTCGGCCAGTACGACAATGCCTGGCTGCTGTGGTACCTGACCCAGGGCGCGCCAGTCGTCCTCATCGCCCCTGCGCCACCTGTTCCCCTTTGGCAAGAGGCGCTACAGCGCTTCGGCCTGGCCTTTGCCATGCTGCTGGCGACCCTGATCGTCTGGCGTTGGCGACGCCGTCTCGAGGGGGCGGCCCGCCACGCTCGACCGCCGGAGCCCTGGCCGGACCTGATCGCCACCCTGCAGCGTGACATCCAGCGCCAACTGCAACGTCGTCGTCCCGAACTGGCCGACCAGGGCGTGGCCGAACGCTGGCAATACCTGGCCCGCCTGAGCGGCCTGCCCACCCGCGCGGTCGGCGAAGCCATGCGTCCCTGTCCGGCCCGGCCCGGCGGTCGCGAGATCACCCTGCGCGTCATGCAACTGCGCCAACTGCGGCTGGCCCTGCGCTCCCAACCTCCGAGGACTCCCGATGACCGATAGCTCCCCTCCCGAAGGAACCGTGGCGGACACTGGCGAGGCCAGTGTCAAGGCCCGAGCCGTGGCGCGGCTGCAGGCGTTGCGGCAAGCGCTGCTCAAGGTGCTACCGCAGCAGGAGCTCGCGGTGGACGGACTGCTGGCCACCCTGCTGGCCGGCGGCCACCTGCTACTCGAAGGACCGCCCGGGGCCGGCAAGACGCTCCTGGTCCGCGCCCTGGCGGCCAGCCTGGAAACCAGTTTCGGCCGCCTGCATGGCCATGCGGGGCAGACCGTGGCCGAGGTGGCCGGTGAGATAGTCGTGGAGGCCGGCGCCGAGAGTGCCCGGCTCCGACGCGGACCGCTGTTCAATCAGTTGCTGCTGATCGAGGACCTGCACCGCGCGCCGGCCGTCGTCCAGAATCTGCTGACCGAGGCCCTGCAGACGCGCCAGCTGATCCTGGAAGGACGCAGCGTCCCTCTGTCCAATCCGTTCATGGTGATCGCCACCCGCAGTCCGGGTAGCGACCTGCCCCTGGCGGTGCGTGATCGCTTCCTCGCCCAGTTGCGCCTGGACTGGCCGGCGGAGGCTCAGGAGCTCTTAGCCCTGCGCCAGGCGGTGCAACAGGGGCATGCCGATCCGCTGGAGGCCGCGGCCCTGCGCCCGCTGCTACAGGCCAAGGATCTACCGCCGCTGCAACGCCTGGTCGCCAGCCTGCCGGTGGCCGAACCGGTGCTGGGGTTCGGCCTGCGCCTGATCCGGCTGACCCGCGACTGGCCCGCCTTCGAGCAGGGGGCCGGCCCCCGGGCGGCCCAGGCACTGCTGCGCCTCGCCCAGGCACTGGCCTTCCTCAGGGGTGGCGACAGCGTCGCCGCCGAGGACGTGCGCCAGGCGCTACCTGGCGTCCTGCGGCCGCGCGTCCGCCTGACTCCGGAGCGGGAGTTCGAGGGCGACAGTCTCGATGGGCAGATCCTCAAGTTGTTGGGACAGTGTCCGGCGCCGCGCCCGTGAGGCCGAGTCGCCGCCTGCTGCTCGGGCTGGCCAGCCTGACGCTTGCCAGCCTGGTGCTGGGCCTGGCCCTGCCACCGCGCTGGCAAGCCCTGCCCGCAGCCGGCGCGATCCTGCTCCTGGGGCTGGCCGCGCTGGAACGCTGGCATCCCCGCTGGTACTGGGCAGGACTCTGGCAACGGCCCGCTGCGCGGTTCATCGCCGATCGCGCCCGGCAACGTCCGCATACCTTGCATCTGCTGCTCGACAGCCGTGCGCCGGCGGGTCGTAGCGCCTGGCAGCAGGATCAGGACCAGGCCCTGGGCTTCGCCAGGCACGTCGCCGCCAGTGGCAACGCCGTCCGCGTCTATGGCTTCGATCCGAACCTGCGCCTGCTCGCCGCCACTGCCCCCGGACGCAATCCCCCCCTGCCCCCGACCGTCGCGTTGCAACCCGGTACGGGTGGCGAGCTCAAGGCGGTCCTGGCGCAGCTGTGCCGCCAGGTCGGTCCGGATGGACTGATAGTGGTGGTGACGCCTATGGCAGAAGAGCGCCTGGAGTGGCTCGCGCGCCTGGAGGTCGCTCGCCGCGGCCTGACGCTCTGGCTGGTCGGAACCCTGCCAGGCGGCCCGCTGGAGCCGAGGCAGCTAAGCGGGCCGCGCACGGCCAGGGCCTACGCCGAGGCCTGGAAAACCCAGATTCGCCACGAACGCCTGGCCTTGCGCCTGGCGCGGCTGGGTATCACCTGGTTGCCGGCGAGCGGCGCGGCGAGTCTGCAGACGCGCCTGCTGGCGCTGTGGGAGGCGGCCGACGAGGGTCAGACCGCTGACTGGGAGAGTCGACCGAAGGTGAAATAGTGCTGCAACACGCCGATCAGCTCGGCGAATTCGACCGGCGGCTCGGCGATGCTGAAGCCGGAATCGTAGTTGCCCGGCGTCACGTCTTCGTGGCTCCACTGGCAGCGGGCATCGAAGTCGATGAAGTGCAGTTGGCCATCCTGCCCGGGAATCTTCAGTCGCAGCTCGAACCGCGCGTTCACCAGCATGGGCAATTGGCTGATCATCAGCAGTCCCTCGCGGGAAATGTTGCCGATGTAGCCCATGGGCTTGTCGGTGAAGCGGTTGAATACCTTGAGGTAGTAGGGCAGCTGGTGGCGCTCGATACGACGATTCTGAGTCATGGTGCGTTCATCCTGCACACGGTAAAGCCACTTTACCGACAACGTCCTGGAAAGCTCAGCGCTGCGGTAGTTTTCGCACCGGTTGGGGCGTCGCGACGGCCGCTGTTCCATCTAGCCCCATTTGACGCAGGGTGTCCAGTCGTGCCTGGGCCCGGTAGGCATATTCACTGGCCGGATAGCGGGTCTGGATGAAGCGATAGGTCTGGGCCGCGTCGGCATAGAGCTGCTGCTGCTCCAGGCACTGGCCGCGCAGCATGGACATCTCCGGCTGCAGCCAGGGCCGGGCGCGGCTCTTGCGCTCGGCCTGGGAGATCTGCAGCAGGGCGTTGTTGCAGTCGCCCTCGGAATAGGATTTGTAGGCGGCATCGAGATAGGAATTCATCGAGACGCTGGTGCAGCCGGTCAGGCCGAGCAACAGGAACAGGCAAAGATAAGGGCGCATGGAAAGTCCTCCTGTCCGCTAGATCGGCGCAGGGGCCCGCTTCTTGAGCAGAAACGACCACTGGTGTGACGAAGCTGCGAAAAGCCGTCATGTGCTGGCCACGCGACGGCGCTACAATGAGTCGCGCTCCGTGTTCTACGTCGACTCGGCGCCAAGAACCTGCTCACGATCTCGCGAGCTAGAGACAAACAAGGCGAAAATGCCTGAGGAAGCGGATCGGACTCGCGCTCGAGCTTACGAATGGTAAACGAGCATTCCGACGGGGCTGGCCTTCCAGGGCCTTTTCAACGCCGTTTGGCCGACGCGCAGCAGATCGTGAACAGGTTCTGAGGCGTCGACTCATGATTGCAATCCGCTAAAGGAAAGACTGCATGATTTATCGCCGTACCAAGATCGTCGCTACCCTGGGCCCGGCCAGCAATTCTCCGGAAGTCCTCGAGCAGCTCATCATCGCCGGCATCGACGTCGCCCGCCTGAACTTCTCGCATGGAACGCCCGACGAGCACCGGGCCCGTGGCCAGTTGGTACGGGAACTCGCCGCCAAGCACGGCCGTCACGTCGCCCTGCTCGGCGACCTGCAGGGTCCGAAGATCCGCATCGCCAAGTTCGTCAACAAGCGCATCGAACTCAAGGTCGGCGATCCCTTCCGCCTGTCCATCGCCCATCCCCGCACCGAGGGCACCGAGGAAGTGGTCGGCATCGACTACCCGGGCCTGATCGCCGACTGCCGCGTGGGCGACGAATTGCTGCTGGACGATGGCCGCGTGGTCCTGCGCGTGGAAGGCGTGACCGCCACCGAACTGCATTGCGTGACCCTGATCGGCGGGCCGCTGTCCGACCACAAGGGCATCAACCGTCGCGGTGGTGGCCTGACCGCACCGGCCCTGACCGACAAGGACCGCGAAGACATCAAGCTGGCCGCCTCCATGGAGGTCGACTACCTGGCGGTATCCTTCCCCCGTGACGCCGAAGACATGAACGAGGCCCGGCGCCTGATGGAAGCCGCCGGTGGCAAGTCCTGGCTGGTGGCCAAGATCGAGCGCGCCGAGGCCGTGGCCGACGACGAAGCCCTGGATGGTCTGATCCTGGCCAGCGACGCCGTCATGGTGGCCCGTGGCGACCTCGGCGTGGAAATCGGCGATGCCGAGCTGGTGGGTATCCAGAAGCGCATCATTTCCCACGCCCGCCGTCTCAACAAGGCAGTGATCACCGCGACCCAGATGATGGAGTCGATGATCAGCAGCCCGATGCCGACCCGCGCGGAAGTCTCCGACGTGGCCAATGCCGTGCTGGACAACACCGACGCCGTGATGCTCTCCGCCGAGAGCGCCGCCGGCCAGTACCCGGTGGAAGCGGTCAAGGCCATGGCGCGCGTCTGCGTCGGCGCCGAGAAGCAGCCCACCAGCAAGCTGTCCAGCCATCGCCTGGGCCAGACCTTCACCCGCTGGGACGAGAGTATCGCCCTGGCCTCGATCTACGTGGCCAACCACTTCCCCGGCGTGAAGGCCATCATCAGCCTGACCGACACCGGCTACACCCCGCTGATCATGTCGCGCCTGCGCTCCTCGGTGCCGATCTTCTCCTTCGCCTCCAGCCGCGCCACCCAGGCCCGCACCGCGCTGTTCCGCAACGTGCACACCATCCCCTTCGACCCGACCTCGATGCCGGCGAACAAGGTGAGCCAGGCGGCAGTGGACGAGCTGCTCAAGCGCGGCATCGTCGAGCACGGTGACTGGGTCATCCTGACCAAGGGCGACAGCTACACCAAGCGCGACGGCACCAACACCATGAAGATGTACCGCGTGGGCGATCTGCTGGTCTGACCCTCCCCGCGTCGACTGCGAAGGACGCGGTAGAGAAAGCCCCGGCCAGGTGACTGGTCGGGGCTTTTTGATGGGCGTTGACAACCTGGAGGATCAACGGCCGCCAAGCGCGAGATAGCCCAGGTGCAGCGCCGCGGCGCCCAGTACACCCAGGCTGCAGACCACGAGCAGGACCCGCTGCAGCGAGCGCAGCCGCCCTTCTCGCCGATCCAGCGCGGAGCGGGTACCGGCCAAGGTCAGATTCACTATCGGTTGCTCGCGCATCGCCTCGCCCTCGATCTCCTTAATTGCACTGTATTCTCATTCTCACATAGTGCAAGGGAGTCCGACGAGCTATTGAGCGACTGTGGCAGAATAGCCGGTTTGGTGCGAACAGCCTGGGTGAACGATGGCGTTACGTTTCGAACGGCTCAAGTGGCAGGACTGGAAAGGCGCCTTCACGGAGCGCAACTACGAGCGCGGTCGGCGCCTGGCGCTGGACGGTCTGGTGCGTATCCACTCGGCCGCCAAGGGACAGCTCTACGCCGAATGCAGCAGTCCGGCAGGCCCGGCCTATCGCCAGGCGATCAGCCTGCGGCCAGGTGAGAGCACCTGGCGGGTGGATGCCCGCTGCACCTGCCCGGTCGGCCGCCAGTGCAAGCATGCTGCTGCGGCCCTCATCGAACTGGAACGCCTCCAGCGCGACCAGGCCGAACTGCCGACCGCGCCGGTCGTCAACCAGGACCTACCGCAGCCGGTGCTGACCCTGGGCAGCCATACCCAGATCGACTATGACCGCCACGTCGGCAAGATGCGGCCGACCGTTCGCCATCGGGCGGCTCTGGCCTTCCAGTACGGCAGGCAGCGGCTGTTCGGCGCCCCGCCCAGAAGCCCGAGTGCCGATTACCCCGCCCGCCAGCTGCAGGCCGAACAGCGCTGGCGCCAGACGCTGCTCGATCTCGGCCTGCGCCCGGCGACCCGCCGCAGCGCCGCCCTGCCCGACGACAGTGGCGAGATGTTCGAATTGCCCGACGATCCCGCCTGGCTCAGATTCGTCCAGCAGGGGCTCCCCGCCCTGCGCGAGACCGGCTGGCAGATCGAGGCCCACCCCGAATTCACCTTCGACCTCACGCCCGTCGAGGGCTGGTATGGGCATCTCGAGGAAGTCGAGGACAAGACCACCGCCACCAGTCTCTTCGACGTCGAACTGGGCATCCGCCTGGGGCAGCGCCGGGTCAGTCTGATCCCCTTGCTGATCGAGGCCATTCGCCGCGAACCCTCGCAATACGAACCCGCGACCCTGGCCAGGCGCGCCGACGACGAACCCGTGCTGCTGCGTATCGATCCGCCGCGCCTGGCCGGCCAGCAAGGACGCGCCCAGCGAGTCGCCGTGCCCCTGGGCCGGCTCAAGCCGATCCTGCAGGTGCTGGGCGAGCTCTATGCGACGACCGGCCTGGCCCAGGAACGTGCCCTGCGTCTACCGCGCCTGGACGCCGCGCGCCTCGCCGAGCTGGACGAACGCCTGCCCCTGGAGTGGGAGGGCGGCGAACGCCTGCGCAGCTTCGCCGAGCGACTGCGCAGCTATGCCGCCGAGCCGGTGGTCCTGCCGGAAACCCTGCACGCCGAACTGCGCCCCTACCAACGCGAAGGCGTGGCCTGGCTGCAGGCCTTGCGCGAACTGGAGGTCGGCGGCATCCTCGCCGACGACATGGGCCTGGGCAAGACGCTGCAGACCCTGGCGCACATCCTCGTCGAGCAGGCCGCCGGACGCCTGACCGCCCCGGCGCTGATCGTCATGCCCACCAGCCTGATTCCCAACTGGCAGGACGAGATCGCCCGCTTCGCCCCCGGCCTGCGGGTCCTCACCTTGCAGGGCAGCGCCCGCAGCAGCCGCTTCGAGCGCATTCCCGAGCATGACGTGGTGCTCACCACCTATGCCCTGCTCCCTCGCGATGCCGAGCGCCTGGCCGGCTACGACTTCCACCTGCAGGTGCTGGACGAGGCCCAGTCGATCAAGAACGCCGCCACCAAGGCCGCCCAGGCCGCTCGCCATCTACGCGCCCGCCACCGCCTCTGTCTGACCGGCACGCCATTGGAAAACCACCTGGGCGAGCTCTGGTCGCAATTCCATTTCCTCATGCCCGGCTGGCTGGGAGATGAGAAGACCTTCAAGCTGCACTACCGCATCCCCGTCGAACGCGAGGGCGACGTCCAGCGCCTGGCGGCGCTCAAGGCGCGGGTGCGGCCCTTCATGCTGCGCCGTACCAAGCAGCGGGTGGCCAGCGAACTGCCGCCGAAGACCGAGATCGTCCAGTTGGTGGAACTCAGCACGGCACAGCGCGAGCGCTACGAGGCGCTACGCCTGATGCTGGACGAGCGGGTACGCGCCGAAATCGCCCGCCAGGGGATAGGTCGCAGCCAACTGCTGATCCTCGACGCGCTGCTGCGCCTGCGCCAGGTCTGCTGCGACCTGCGCCTGGTACCCAACGAAGACGAGAGCGTGGCCAAGCCCTCGGCGAAGCTGGCGGCGCTGAACGAAAGACTCGACGCCCTGCTACCGGGCGGCAGCCGGGTCCTGGTGTTCTCGCAGTTCACCAGCATGCTCGATCTCATCGCGGCGGACCTGGATCAGCGCGGCATCGAATACGTCAGCCTGACCGGTGAGACCCGCGACCGGCGCACGCCGGTGCAGCGCTTCCAGAATGGCGAGGTACCGGTGTTCCTGCTCAGCCTCAAGGCCGGTGGCAGCGGCCTCAACCTGACCGCTGCGGACACCGTCATCCACTTCGATCCCTGGTGGAACCCAGCCGCCGAGCAACAGGCCAGCGACCGCGCCTACCGCATCGGCCAGGACCGTCCGGTATTCGTCTACAAGCTGATCGCCCGCGGTACCCTGGAAGAGCGCATCCAGCAACTCCAGCTGGAAAAGGCCCGGCTGAGCGCTGGCATCCTCAGCGAGAACAGCGGCGACTGGCGCCTCACCGAGAGCGATCTGGCCCAGCTGCTGGCGCCACTGGACCGTTAGCCGATTTGTCAGCCTGGCAGCGCGGCGCCTGGCTGACGAACCGGCAAGCGCTCCGCGCGCTACCGGTCGCCCCTGCCCTCGCCCACCGCATCACCTGTGGCGTCGAGCGCCCTGCTGGAGGGAAACTTGTTCGAGGCGACCCGGACCGCCAGCACCGCAAGCGACAGCAGGAAGATCCCGCCACAGAGATACAGCAGCCCGACATCCGGTGGCCGGTGGTGCGAGACGTCGCCGATCAGATAGCGGGTCAACGCCGTGATGGCGATGTAGAGCAGGAAGCGGATGGGCAGGTGGTTGGTCTTGAAGTAGATGCCGACCATGGCACCCAGCTCCAGGTAGATGAAGAGCAGGAGAATGTCATCGATGTTCGCCTGACCCTTGTCGACCATGCCCATGAAGGCCATCACCGAGGCCCAGGCCGTGGCCGCGCCGATAGCAAACAGGCCGAAGTAGTGGAAGCCTTCCACCAGTAGATTGCCGAGCGAATTCGCCCCGTCGTGCATGCGTTTGCGACTGCTGTTTGCCCACTTCATACTCAGTTGCTCCCTCCAGACACACGGTGAACACCCGGCAGGCCGGCCAGCGGCTTGCCCAGGCCATCGGCCGTTTGCTGCATACGCTGGCGAAGACGCTCGCTCAAAGACTCATCCATGCTGAAAATTCCCATTCGATAGGCGTGCTAGGTCGCACCCCAGGGTCATCTTATAGCGACAAGCGCAACGACCGGCCAGCGCTGTACTGTCGCAGACTGGACGGGCGCGCCCGCACAGGCTAAAAACGTGAGGAAAAGCCCCGAGGGCCTGGAGTCTGCCGTGGAGCCGCGCCTTGCCTGTCTCGCCTGTCTGGACCGCACCGAACCGCGACTGCTGGAAGCAGCCCTGTGGATCGCGGCCGAGCATCGTCAGGCACTCGAACCCCGGGCGCTGCTGCGCTCGCTGGACGACCTGGCCCTGCAGTTGGATGCCCGCCTAGACGGCGATGCCAGTCAGTCCGAGCGGGCCCAGGCATTGCTGCGGCAGCTGTGCGAGGCGGGCTTCCGTGCGGCGGAATGGCCGCTCCGCCCCGATGCGGCGCTGCTCGACGAGGTGCTGGCCCGCCGCCGCGGCCAGCCACTGTCCATCGCCCTGGTGGCGCTCGAACTGGCCCGGCGACTGGAGATCGACCTGCAGGGCATCGGCTTTCCCGGTCACTTCCTGCTGCGCGTCCCCGGCGCCGACCACCTGCTCGAGCCTTTCGGCGGCCGCCGCCTGTACATGAGCGACTGTCGCCAGTTGCTGGTGGATCAATTCGGCGCCAACGCGCGCCTGCAGGCCACCCACCTGACACCGCTCACGCCCCGCCAGATGATGCAGCGGCTGTCACGCAACCTGCGCGAGCTGCATCGGCAGGGCGACCAGCCCCTGGCAGCGCTCAAGGATGCCCAGCGGGTCATCGAATTCGGCGCGGCCGGTGTCGCCGACCATCTAGCGCGGGCCGACCTCTATCGCCAGCTCGATTGTCCCCAGGCCCAGCGCTACGACCTGCAACATGCCCTGCTGATCAGCGAGGACGACGCCGAACGCGATCAGCTGCGGCGACGTCTCGAGCAGCTTGGCACGCCCGCGACCACGCTGCACTAGAGTGTTGTTTCCGGAGTTCGCGCAAGCATTGGGGAGTGTTTTTTGGGCGGTTCGGCGTTCCGACTGGGCTAGGCGCCGCGACGAGTCATAGCAGAGCCATGGCGAGGAGTGGCAACGCCGCCAGGACGGTCCGCCGCTGCGGCCGAAAAAGCGCCGCCAACATTGTGTAGATAACGGCTGAAACACCACACTAGCCACGCAGCAACCAGAGTACGAGCTGGGCACCGAGCAGATTGCTCAGACCGGCGAGCACCATGACCAGGCCAGCCACGGTGCCCTCCTCCAAGCCGACCTCATAGGCCTTGCTGGTGCCGACGCCATGGGCCCCCATGCCGAACAGGGCACCACGGGCCAGGGCCGACTTGAGCGGCAGCAGTTTGATCAGCAGGCTGCCGAGGATGGCGCCACCCAGCCCGGTGATCATCACGAAGGCGGCGGTCAGCTCGGGCACCCCACCGACGTCGGCCGACATCGGCATGGCGAAGGGCGTGCTGATGGAGCGTGGCAGCATGGACAGCAGCACCCGGTCATCGAGTAACAGCAGCCGGGCCAGCAACCAGGAGCTGCCGATGGCGACTCCACTGCCGACGCACAGCCCTACCAGCAGGGCCTGCCAGTAACGCGCCAGCAGGCGTCGCTGCTGCCAGATGGGCACCGCGAAGGCCACCGTCGCCGGGCCCAGCAAGGTGATCAGCCAACGGCTGTAGTGGGCGTACTGGGCGTAGCTGACCTGCTGCCAGAGCGTGGTGGCATAGAGCAGCACGGTGACGAAGATGATCGGACTGACCACGTACCAGCGCAGCCGAGCATAGAGCACGCGACTTACGCCGTAGCCGGCCAGCGTCAGCAGCAGCCAGAAGAGTCCGGGCAAATCAAGCATCGCGACGTCCCCGCCGGCGGAACATCCAGTCCACGGCCAGGGCCGTGGCCACCATGGTCAGTACGGTACTGAGCAGGATGGCCAGCAGGATGCGCACGCCCTCATGACGTAGCAGAGGACCGTAGTCGAGCAGGCTCAGCAAGGCCGGAATGAAGAACAGCAACATCTCGCCCAGCAGCACGCGGACGCCACCCTGCAGCCACTCAGGCTCGACGATCCGCGCCGCCAGCAGGAGCAGTAACATCGCCAGCCCCACCACGCCACCCGGTACCGGCCAGGCGAAGTAGTTCGCCAGCAGCGTACCCAGCCCCCACAGCGCCCCCAGGGCGCACAGTTCCAGAGCCAGGCGCAGATATCTATTCACCCAGGGCTCCATCTCGCAAAGAATTCAGCCTGCAAGGATACGCAGGCTGGCGGGTCGAGGACAGCCGCCGGGGCGCAGCGAATCGGGCGGTCCGGGTAAAGCAGCTTTGCCCCTCAGGAAAGGTCGGCCGCGAGGGCCGTGACCACGGTGTCCGCCCAGCGCGCGGCGTCCACGTCCGGCGTCACCGTCTCGCTGGCATCGATCCGTAGCATGGGCAGCAGCTCACGCAGTCCCAACTCGACGAACAGCTCCTGCATCAGCTCGCCGCCGCCGCAATAGGTATCGCCATAGCTGGAGTCGCCGAGGGCCAGCACGGCCCCCGGCCGGCCGCGCCACGGCGGCAGACGATCGCGCAGCTGGAAGTACAGGGTTTCCAGGTTGGCCGGCAACTCACCCATGCCGGTCGTCGAGGTGATGGCCAGCAGCGCCTCGGGGGCAAAGGCCTCCAGACTGGCGAGATCGGCATTCGGCTGGTGCCAGACCTCATGGCCCGCCGCGGTCAGCCGGGCCTTCACCTGGCGCGCGATGTCTTCCGCGGTACCGAATACCGATCCATTCAAGAGTGCGACTTTCATGCAGACCTCGAGCTGTGACGGCCGGTCAGTATGCCTCGAACGAGGTCGTTCTTGCGCCCCTGCGATCCTGGAAACGTCAGGCGCTGCCACGCTGTCTCAAGGCTTGCTATGCTAGCGGCGCCTGCTACCCCAGGCATTCTTTCGCCACCTCGCTCGCCTATCCGGCAGCTTGACGGCGTCCGGCCTATCCGGCCCGATCGCCCGGAGTTGATGCATGAACCAGCCCGTTACCCTCATGGTCGCGCGCCGCGTCGCGGCCGGCCAATACGACGCCTTCCTGGTCTGGCTGCGCGAAGGCGAAGCCCTGGCGACGGCTTATCCCGGTTATCTCGGCTCGGGTGTCCTGACCCCGCCGCCCGGTGACAACCTGGTGCAGATCATCTTCCGCTTCGCCTGCCCGCGCACCCTCGACGAGTGGGAACACTCCGAGACGCGACGCCGCTGGCTGGAGCGTGGCCAGGGCCTGTTCGAAGCCCCTCAGGCACGGCGTGCCCAGGGCATGGACGACTGGTTCGGCACTGGCCTGCAGGCTCCGCCCCGCTGGAAGCAGAGTATCGCCGTCTGGCTGGCCTTCTTTCCCATCTCGCTGCTGTTCAATGCCGCCTTCGGCGACTATCTCGCGCACCTGCCGTTGTTGCCGCGCATCCTGCTGAGTACCCTGATCCTCACGCCGGTGATGGTCTGCGTCTTCATTCCGCTGATCACGCGGGCGCTCAAGGGCTGGCTGCATGGCGCCCCCTCCCGCGCCGATCATCTCAGAGGTGGTGCCCGCTAGATCGGCAGGGATCGGCCTGCTGCCTGATGAGTCGAATGCGTACAATAGGGAGTCAGCTCCCTGGCCGCTTCGCTCATCAGGATCGGGTACCGTCCATGTCAGCAACCCTTCCCCTTCTGGTCACCGGCGCCAATCGCCGTGTCGGCCTCGCCCTGACCCGTCGACTGCTCGCCGCAGGCCAACCGGTCATCGCTGTCTACCGCAGCAATCCAGGGCCGCTGCGCGAGCTGGAGATCGAGGCCTATCAGGTCGACCTGGCCGAAGAGATGCAACGCACTGCCCTGCTGCAGCAACTGCACGAACGCCATCAGGCCCTGCGTGGCATCGTGCACAACGCCTCGGTGTGGGCGGAGGATGGCCTGGACAATCTGCGCCTGCTCTATCGCCTGCACCTGGAAGCGCCCTATCACCTCAACCTGGGCCTGCAGGATCTGCTGCTGGCCGCACCGCGCGCCGACATCATCCATATCGGCGACGACAGTGCGACCCGCGGCAGCCGCAACCACATAGGCTACGCCGCCACCAAGGCCGCCCTTCATAACCTGACGCTGTCCTTCGCCGAAGCCCTGGCCCCCACCGTAAGAGTCAACACCATCGCCCCGGGCCTGCTGATCTTCAAGGAAGGCGCCGACGAGGCCTATCGCCAGGCCACTTTGGACAAGGCATTGCTGGATTTCGAACCCGGCGCCGATCCCATCGTGGATACCGTGCTTTATCTGCTGTCGACCCAGTACGCGACCGGCAGCACCTTCACCGTCAACGGCGGGCGCCATCTGCGCCACGGCCGCCGCTAGCCCGAGGAGTCACCCATGACCGAACAAGATCGCCTGGAACTGGAGGCCGCGGCCTTCCGCACCCTGGTCCAGCACCTGCGCAAGCGCACCGATGTGCAGAACATCGACCTGATGAATCTCTCCGGCTTCTGCCGCAATTGCCTGTCCAAATGGTACAAGGCGGCCGCCGACGAGAAAGGCCTGGAGCTGAGCCTCGATGACGCCCGCGAGGCGGTCTACGGCATGCCCTATGCCGACTGGAAGGCCCAGCACCAGACCGAAGCCAGCCCCGCCCAGGCCGCCGCCTTCCAGGAGCGGCAGTCCAAATGAGCGACCTCTCCAGCTTCCGCGCCAGCCTTGCCAGCGGTACTCATGCATTCGCCGATACCCTGGCATTCGTCGCCGCGCACTACCACTACCAGCCCACCGCCTTTCACAACGGCGAGGTGCACAACGCAGCCGGCCAGAACGAAGGCTCCTGCCAGACCCTGGGTCTGGCCAAGCTCGAAGGCCTGAGCGACGAAGAGGCCTTGCTGGCCTTTGGCGAGCACTATCGCAGCGTGCTGCAGACCCCCGAGGGCAGCGACCACGCCAACATCCGCGCGCTCATCGCCCATGGCCTGGCCGGTGTCAGCTTCCAGGGCGAGCCCCTGAGTCGGCGCTAGGCATGTCGACGCCCATAAAAAAGCCCTGCAGATGCAGGGCTTTTTTATGGGACCGGGCTCAGACGGCAGCCGCGGGTCTCATGTAGGAGATGGGGGCCAGACCGGAGTCTTCGAAGGTCACCACTTCCCAGGCATCGCGATCGGCCAGCAGCGCGCGCAGCAGGCGATTGTTCATGGCGTGGCCGGACTTGTAGCCACGGAACTCGCCGATGAGGCTCTTGCCGAGCAGATAGAGGTCGCCGATGGCGTCGAGGATCTTGTGCTTGACGAATTCGTCCTCGTAGCGCAGGCCGTCTTCGTTGATCACACCCTTCTCGTCCACCACGATGGCATTGTCGACGCTGCCACCCAGGGCCAGGTTGTGCGAACGCAGGAATTCCAGGTCACGCATGAAGCCGAAGGTGCGGGCGCGACTGACTTCCTTGAGGAAGGAAGTGCTCGAGAAGTCCACCGAAGCCTTCTGGGTACGGTTGTTGACGACCGGATGATCGAAATCTATCTCGAAAGTCACCTTGAAGCCGTCGAAGGGCACGAAGGTAGCGCGCTTGTCGCCATCGACGACGCTCACTTCACGCTTGATGCGAATGAACTGCTTGGCCGCTTCCTGTTCCTGCAGACCTGCGGACTGGATCAGGAAGACGAAGGGACCGGCGCTACCGTCCATGATCGGGACTTCGACCGCCGACAGTTCGACGTAGGCATTGTCGATCCCCAGGCCGGCCATGGCCGACAGCAGGTGCTCGACGGTACCGACCTTGACGCCGTCATCGCTGAACAGGTTGGTCGACATGGTGGTTTCACCCACGTTCTCAGCCCAGGCCGGAATTTCCACGACCGGATCGAGATCGGTACGACGGAACACGATGCCGGTGTCCACGGGAGCCGGTTTCAGGGTCAGGTATACCTTTTCCCCGGAATGCAGGCCCACGCCGGTCGCGCGGATGGTGTTCTTGAGGGTGCGTTGTCTAATCATGCCAGGGCCGCTCGGTCGCAGGGTGCGAATGGTGGTCAACGAAATCGCGATGATAACAGAAGCGAAAATCGATGCCCACTAATCACACCCGCGCTTGTGATACACCCGATCAATCAGCCTGGCGACGCAGGAAGGCCGGAATGTCCAGGTAATCCAGGTCGTCGTTTGGATTGACCTTGGCCGCCGCCGCCGAACCTCCAAGGTTCTGGCTACCACGACCGGAGCGCATCGAGGTCGGGTACTTGAGGTCGTCGTAGTTGACCGGCGCAGACTCCTGGCGAGCGGCGGCCAGGGTCTGGGTGGTGTTGTCCACGACCTTGACCGGCTTCTCGATGCGCGCGCCGAGGCCGGTAGCGACCACGGTGACGTGCAGTTCATCGCGCATTTCCGGATCGATGACCGCGCCGACCTTGACGGTGGCGTGCTCGGACGCGAAGTCTTCGATGATCTCGCCCACGGCAGCGTACTCGCCCAGGGACAGGTCCAGACCGGCGGTGATGTTGACCAGGATACCGCGAGCACCGTGCAGGTTGACGTCTTCCAGCAGCGGGTTGCGGATGGCGGCCTCGGTGGCCTCGCGTGCGCGGTTCGGGCCGCTGGCGTGGCCGGTACCCATCATGGCCATGCCCATCTCGCCCATCACGGTCTTGACGTCGGCGAAGTCGACGTTCATCAGGCCGGGACGCTGCATGATGTCGGAGATACCGCGAACGGCGCCGGCGAGGACGTCGTCGGCCTTGGCGAAGGCGGCCAGCAGGCTGGCGTCCTTGCCGAGGATGGTCAGCAGCTTCTCGTTGGGGATGGTGATCAGCGAGTCGACGCATTCGGACAGGGCGCGGATACCTTCATCGGCGACCTGCATGCGCTTGCGGCCTTCGAAGGGGAACGGCCGGGTGACCACGGCGACGGTCAGGATACCCATTTCCTTGGCGACCTCGGCGATGATCGGTGCGGCGCCGGTACCGGTGCCACCGCCCATGCCGGTGGTGATGAAGACCATGTCGGCGCCTTCGAGGACTTCGGCGATGCGCTCACGATCTTCCATGGCCGCCTGGCGACCGATTTCCGGGTTGGTGCCGGCACCCAGCCCCTTGGTGACGCCTGGGCCGAGTTGCAGCACGGTACGGGATGTGACGTTCTTCAGGGCCTGGGCGTCGGTATTTGCACAGATGAATTCGACGCCTTCGACTCCGCTTTTGACCATGTGGTTAACGGCGTTGCCACCGCCACCGCCCACGCCGATGACTTTGATCACGGCGCTTTGTGGAATGTTGTCTACGAGTTCGAACATGGTCCCCTCTCTTCCTTTCGGATCTTCGCCTACTGCCGCGGTTTAATTGTGAATTACAAGTTGCCCTGGACCCAACGCTTTATGCGTTCCAGGACTGTGGATTTGGTTTCGCTGCTATATCCGCCAGAAACAACCGGCAAAGGATCGGTCTGTTTTTGCAGACCATAAAGCAACAAGCCGACGCCTGTGGAATAGATAGGATTGCTGACGACATCCGTCAGTCCCTTCACCGTCTGGGGCACCCCCAGGCGTACTGGCATATGGAAAATCTCTTCGGCCAGCTCGACCGCGCCTTCCATCTTCGCGGTACCACCGGTGAGTACGATCCCTGCCGGGATCAGATCCTCGTAACCACTGCGGCGCAATTCCGCTTGCACCAACGTAAATAGCTCATCGTAACGGGGCTCGACCACTTCTGCGAGAGCCTGACGCGATAATTCTCGCGGCGGACGATCACCTACGCTGGGAACCTTGATGGTTTCACCCGGGCCGGCCAGCTTCGCCAAGGCACAAGCATACCGAATCTTGATTTCTTCGGCATATTGCGTTGGGGTCCGCAACGCCATGGCGATGTCATTTGTGACTTGGTCGCCAGCAATAGGTATCACCGCGGTATGGCGAATGGCGCCCTCGGTAAAGATGGCGATATCGGTAGTGCCGCCGCCGATATCCACCAGGCAGACGCCCAATTCCTTTTCATCGTCGGTCAATACCGAATAGGCCGACGCCAATTGCTCGAGAATGATGTCGTCGACTTCCAGGCCGCAACGTCTGACGCACTTTTCGATGTTCTGGGCGGCGTTGACGGCGCAGGTCACGACATGGACCTTGGCCTCCAGGCGCACGCCGGACATGCCCAGGGGTTCACGCACCCCCTCCTGGTTGTCGATCACGTAGTCCTGGGCCAGGGTGTGCAGCACGCGCTGGTCGGCGGGAATGGCCACCGCCTGGGCGGCATCGAGCACTCGCTCGATGTCCGCGGGGCTCACTTCGCGGTCACGGATCGCCACGATGCCGTGGGAGTTCAGGCTGCGGATGTGATTGCCGGCAATGCCGACGAAGGCCGAATGGATCCGGCAACCGGCCATCAGCTGGGCTTCTTCGATGGCCCGCTGGATGGAGGCGACAGTGGATTCGATGTTGACCACCACGCCCTTCTTGAGCCCGCGCGACGGATGGGTGCCGATTCCGACGATCTCGATCTGACCATCGGAAGACACTTCGCCGACCAGAGCCACGACCTTGGAAGTGCCGATGTCGAGGCCGACGATCATCTTGCCGCTTTGCACGCTTGCCATAGTTAGAAACTTCTCCTCAATGCTTGGCCGGTTCGGTCACGGGGGCGGCGGCGATAGCGGGATCGCGCCAGGCCACGGCCAGACCGTTCGGATAGCGCAGGTCGATCCGCGCGATATTGTCCATCTGTGCCTTGAGCACCTGATCGTACAGGCGCATGAAGCGCCGCATCTTTTCCACCAGTTGATCGCGACCGAACACCAGTTCCAGGCCCTGACCGGTGGTGAGGTACCAGCTGCCACGCTCCTGCATTTCCAGCCGCGCCACGGTGTAACCGAGCGGCCGGAGCATCTGGCTGAACATCTGGTACTGCTGCATCACTTGCTGTTGCGCCCGCTTGGGCCCGTACAGCCGCGGTAGATTGTCATAGTTGGCCAGATCCTGCGGGGCAAAAGCCTCACCCTGGTTATTCAGCAGGGCCTCGTCGCCCCAACGGGCGATGGGCATCTGCTCTTCCAGGCGGATGCTGATCTCGTCCGGCCAGACCCGGCGCACCTCGGCATGGGCGATCCAGGGCATGGTCTCCAGCTCGTGGCGCATGTCGGCCAGGTCGACCTGGAAGAAGGTGGTGCCCACGAAGGGCGCGATTCGCTGCTGCACCGCCTGCTGGCTGATGTAGGACAGATCGCCCTTGACGCTGACCTTGGCGATCGGCCGGTCGGCGTAGGGCAGCAACTTCTGGGCGCCTTCGTAGGTACCGAAGCCCAGGCCCAGCAGCAGGAACGGCCAGAGGATGCGCTTGAGCAGCCCCAGGCTCGGACGTGGCAGACGGACCGATAGCGGCTCTTCGGCGACCAGGCGGCTCGCACCACGCGGCTCGACCTGCCGCGAGCGGCCGAAGGGTTGGCTGTGACGTAGGGTGGCGACCAAGGTTCAGCCCTCCACGTGTGCGCCGGCGACGGGGGTCGCCGGCAGGAAAGAGGAAAGGTGACGGCTCATGCCGAGCCTCCTGCCGGCGCGGTGGCGCCGGCGAACAACGGGTGCTTGAGCAACTGGGGCGCCAGGGCGCCGATATCGCCGGCGCCCTGGCAGAGCAGGATGTCGCCGGGACGCAGCAGGGGCTTGACCAGTGGCGCGATGTTGGCGCCCCGCTCCACGTAGATGGGATCGAGCTGGCCACGCTGGCGGATGCTGTGGCAGAGCTGGCGGCTGTCGGCGCCGGGAATGGGCTCCTCGCCGGCCGGATAGACTTCCATCAGCAGCAGGACATTGGCGTCGGCCAGGACCTGGACGAAGTCCTCGTAGAGATCGCGGGTACGGCTGAAACGGTGCGGCTGATAGACCATCACCAGCCGGCGCTCGGGCCAGCCACCGCGCACGGCCTTGATCACCGCGGCGACTTCGCGCGGATGGTGGCCGTAGTCGTCCACCAGCATGACGCTGCCACCGGCGACCGGCAGGTCGCCATAGACCTGGAAGCGCCGCCCTACCCCCTGGAAGCCGGACAGGCCATTGCGAATGGCCTCGTCGCTGACGCCCTCGTCGGTGGCGATGGCGATGGTGGCCAGGGCGTTGAGCACGTTATGCACGCCGGGCATGTTGACCGACACGGCGAGGGGCGCATGGCCGTCGCGCAGCACGGTGAAATGGGTGCGCATGCCTTCCTGGCGGATGTCCACGGCGCGCACGTCGGCGTCTTCGGCAGTGCCGTAGGTGACGGTGGGCCGGGCGACCTGGGGAATGATCTCGCGGACCACCGGGTCGTCGACGCAGAGCACGGCCAGGCCATAGAACGGCAGGTTGTGCAGGAAGTCGACGAAGGTACGCTTGAGCCGATTGAAGTCACCTTCGTAGGTGCTCATGTGGTCGGCGTCGATGTTGGTGACCACGGCGACCATGGGCTGCAGGTGCAGGAAGCTGGCGTCGCTCTCGTCGGCCTCGGCCACCAGGTAACGGCTGGTGCCGAGCTGGGCATTGGTGCCGGCGGCGTTGAGGCGACCACCGATGACGAAGGTGGGGTCCAGGCCTTCGGCGGCGAACACCGACGCGATGAGGCTGGTGGTGGTGGTCTTGCCATGGGTACCGGCGACGGCGATGCCGTGACGATAACGCATCAGCTCGGCGAGCATCTCGGCGCGTGGCACCACGGGAATGCGCTGGTCGAGGGCGGCGGACACCTCGGGGTTGGACTTGTTGATGGCGCTGGATACCACCAGCACATCGACCTGGTCCAGGTTCTCGGCGCGATGGCCAATGTAGATGCGCGCACCGAACTGCTGCAGGCGCGCGGTCACCGCGGATTCCTTGAGGTCCGACCCCGAGACTTCGTAGCCCAGGTTCAGCAGCACCTCGGCGATCCCGCACATGCCGACGCCGCCGATCCCGACGAAATGGATGCGCCGGATGCTGCGCATACGCCGAACTTCGGCCTGAATGGCGCTTTGCGACTTAACCACGAGCCACCTCCAGGCAGGCGTCCACTACCGCGCGGGTAGCCTCGGGTTTGGCCAGGGCACGGCTGCGGGTGGCCATGTCGGCGAGACGTTCGGGATGCATCAGAACCTCGGTGAGCTGCGCGGCGAGATCCGCCGGGCGGGTGGAATGTTGGGGCAGCACCACGCCGGCACCGGCACGCTCCAAGAAGCGGGCGTTGCTGGTCTGGTGGTCGTCGATGGCGTGGGGCAAGGGAATCAACAGCGCCGGCAGGCCGGTGGCGGTCAGCTCGGCCACGGTCAGGGCGCCGGCGCGGCAGATCACCAGGTCGGCCCAGGCGTAGGCGGCGGCCATGTCGCCGATGAAGGGCTGGACCTCGGCCTCGACGGCGGCCTGGGCATAACGCTCGGCGGTGACTTCGGCATGCTGGCGACCGGCCTGGTGGCGGACCTGCGGGCGCAGTCCGGCCGGCAGTTGCGCCAGGGCCTCGGGCAGCAGCTTGTTCAGCGGCTCGGCGCCCAGGCTGCCACCCAGCACCAACAGATTGGCCGGACGCGCGTCCAGCGGCGCACGAGTGACCGCATTGAAGAGTTCGGCCCGTACCGGATTGCCGGTGGACAGGCGCTTGGCCGAGGCCGGGAAGGTCTCGGGGAAGCCTTCGCAGACGCGCGCGGCCAGGGGCACCAGCATGCGGTTGGCGGTACCGGCGTGGGCGTTCTGCTCGTGGATCACCAACGGGATGTTGCACAGCTTGGCCGCCAGGCCGCCGGGACCGGTGACGAAGCCACCCAGGCCCAGCACGCAGACCGGCTTGAGCCGGCGCATCAGGCCGACGGCCTGCAACAGCGCGCCGCTCAGTTGCAGCGGGGCCTTCACCAGGGAGCGCACCCCCTTGCCCCGCAGGCCGGTGACCTGGATGTGGTGCAGGGGGATGCCGGCCTTGGGCACCACGTCGTTCTCGATGCCGCGCGGGGTGCCGAGCCAGTGCACGGTGTAGCCGCGCGCCTGGAATTCCCGGGCGCAGGCCAGTGCGGGGAAGACGTGCCCGCCGGTGCCACCGGCCATGATCAGGACGTTAGCGGACATCGGCGAAATCCTCTTCGGTGAATTCCACATCCTCGGTATCCACCAGCGTTCGGCGCTCCCACTCGATGCGCAGCAGCAAGCCCATGCTCACGCAGCAGATCACCAGAGAGCTGCCGCCGTAGCTGAGGAAGGGCAGCGTCAGCCCCTTGGTGGGTAGCAGACCGACGTTCACGCCGATGTTGATCAGGAACTGGCCGATCCACAGCATCGACAGGCCGTAGGCGACATAGGCCGAGAAGAACTGCTTGGACTGCTCCGCCCAGTGGCCGATGAACAGGCCGCGGACGCAGACGAAAAGGAACAGGCCGACGGTGGCCATGGCGCCGATCAGGCCCAGCTCCTCGGCCAGCACGGCGAAGAGGAAGTCGGTATGGGCTTCGGGCAGGTAGAACTGCTTCTGGATGCTGTTGCCCAGCCCCAGGCCGGTCCAGCCGCCACGACCGAAGGCGATCAGCGCCTGGGTCAGCTGGTAGCCGGAACCGAACTGGTCGGCCCAGGGATCGGTGAAGGTGATCAGGCGCTGCATCCGGTAAGACTGGGTCTGCACCAGGACAAACACCGCCAGCACCGCCAGGGCGACCATCAGCAGGAAGCGGAACAGGCCGACACCGCCGAGGAACAGCATGGCGCCGGCAGCGCCCATCATCACCACGGTGGCACCGAAGTCGGGTTCGCGCAGCAGCAGCATGGCCATCGGCAGCAGGACGATGAAGGGCTTGAAGAAGCCTGCCCAGGTGTGGCGCACCTCGTGCTGGCGACGGACCAGGTAGCCGGCCAGGTAGAGCACCACGAAGACCTTGGCGACCTCGGACGGCTGCACGTTGAAGAAACCGAAGCCGATCCAGCGCAGGGAGCCGTTCACCTCGCGACCGATACCGGGCACCAGCACCGCGACCAGTAGCAGGAAGGCGATGATCAGCAAGGGAAAGCCGAAGCGCTGCCAGGTGGCCATGGGGATCAGCATCACCACGCCACAGGAGACGAAGCCGATGGCCAGGTAGATGAGGTGGCGGTACATGAAGTACAGCGGGTTGCCGGACTGGGCGGCGGCGACCTCGGACGAGGCCGAGGTGACCATGACCAGGCCCAGGCCGAGCAGCAGCAGGCAGCCGGCCAGCAACGGGAAGTCGAGGTCGATGCCGTGGCGACTGGCCAATGGCGAAGGATAGGGACGCAGCAGGCTGAGGATCATGCCAAGTCCCCCACGGCCTGGGCGAACAGCCGTCCGCGCTCTTCGAAATTGCGGAACATGTCGAGGCTGGCGCAGGCCGGCGACAGCAGCACGGCGTCGCCTGGCTGGGCCAGCCGGCGGCTCTCGGCCACGGCTTCGTCCAGGGTGGTGACACGCACCTCTCGCACCGTGGCCGGCAGAATTTCGGCGATCCGTGCCGCATCGCGACCCAGCAGCACCACGGCGCGGCAGTACCGGCCGATGGGCTCGCGCAGGGCACTGAAGTCGGCACCCTTGCCGTCGCCACCGGCGATCAGCACCAGTTGGCCGGCGATGTCGTCGCCCAGGCCTTCGACGGCCGCCAGGGCGGCGCCGACGTTGGTCGCCTTGGAGTCGTTGTAATAGTTGACGCCAGCCACCTCGCCCACCCATTGGCAGCGGTGCTCCAGGCCGCGAAAGGCACGCAGGGCCTCCAGCATGGAATCCAGCGGCAGTCCGGCGGCCTGGCCCAGCGCCAGCGCGGCCAGGGCATTGCTGTGATTGTGGGTGCCGCGGATCTTGAGTTCCTCGACGTCCAGCAGGTTGTCGAAGGCCAGCGCCAGGTAGCGGCGGCCCTCCTCCTCGCGAATACCGAAGGCACGAAAATCGGGACGTCCCAGGCCGAAGGTCAGGCAGGGCACGCCATCGGCGATCAGGGGCCGCGACAGCGGATCGTCGCGATTCACCACCACCTGGTGGGCGCCGCGGAAGATGCGGTGCTTGGCCTGGTGGTAGGCCGGCATGCCGGTGTAGCGATCCATGTGGTCTTCGCTGACGTTGAGCACCGTGGCCACCTCGGCGTTCAGGCGCTCGCAGGTTTCCAGTTGGAAGCTCGACAGCTCCAGGACGTAGAGTTCGACGTCATCGGCCAGCAGGTCCAGCGCCGGGGTACCGAGGTTGCCGCCCACGGCCACGCGCTTGCCGGCGCGTTGCGCCATGTCGCCGACCAGGGTGGTGACGGTGCTCTTGGCATTGGAACCGGTGATGGCGACGATGGGTGCCTGGGCATGGCGCGCGAACAGGTCGATGTCGCCCGACAGCCGTACGCCACGGGCAGCCGCCTGCTGTAGGGCCGGCGTTTCCAGGGCCAGGCCGGGACTCACGTAGAGTTCGGCGGCGCGGCAGAGGAAGTCGGCATCCAGCTCACCGCAGCGCACCTCGACCTGGGGATACTCGGTTCTCAGGGTCGCGAGTTCCGGCGGCTGTTCCCGCGTGTCGGCCACGGCAAAGGGCACGCCCCGGCGCGTGAGGAAGCGCACCAGCGACATGCCACTCTTGCCGAGGCCGACGACGATCCGGAACTGGTCGGAAGCGATGAGCACTGGGATTACCTCAGCTTCAGGGTGGCGAGACCGAACAGCACCAGGATCACGGTGATGATCCAGAAGCGCACGATGACCCGGGGTTCGGGCCAGCCCTTCAATTCGAAATGGTGGTGGATCGGCGCCATGCGGAAGACGCGCTTGCCGGTCAACTTGAAGGAGGCGACCTGGATGACCACCGAGAGGGTCTCCATGACGAAGACGCCGCCCATGATGAACAGAACCACTTCCTGGCGGACGATGACGGCGATGGTGCCGAGGGCGGCGCCCAGCGCCAGGGCGCCGACGTCACCCATGAAGACCATGGCCGGATAGGTGTTGAACCAGAGGAAACCCAGGCCCGCGCCGATCAGGGCGCCGCAGAAGACGATCAGCTCGCCGGAGCCTTCCACGTAGGGGATCAGCAGGTAGTCGGCGAACTTCACGTTGCCCGACAGGTAGCAGAAGATGCCCAGGGCGCCGCCGACCATCACGGTGGGCATGATCGCCAGGCCGTCGAGGCCATCGGTGAGGTTGACCGCGTTGCTGGAGCCGACGATGACGAAGTAGGTCAGCACAACGAAGAAAATCCCCAGCGGGATCTCGATGTTCTTCAGCAGCGGCAGGATCAGCGTCGTTTCGATCGGCGCCTTGGCCGTCATGTAGAGGAAGATCGCCGCCCCCAGGCCGAACACCGATTGCCAGAAGTACTTCCAGCGGCTGGGCAGGCCCCGGGAGTTCTTCTCGATCACCTTGCGATAGTCGTCGACCCAGCCGATGGCGCCGAACAGGAAGGTCACGGCCAGCACGGTCCAGACATAGCGATTGTGCAGATCGGCCCACAGCAGGGTGCTGATGCCGATGGTGGTCAGGATCAGGGCGCCGCCCATGGTGGGGGTGCCGGATTTGGACAGGTGCGACTGGGGACCATCGTTGCGCACGGCCTGGCCGATCTGGCGAATCTGCAGGGTGCGGATCATCCAGGGGCCGAGCCACAACGACAGCAACAGGGCGGTGAGCACGCCCAGAATGCCGCGCAGGCTGAGGTATTGAAAGACGGCGAAGCCTTTGTAGAACTGTTGCAGGAACTCCGCCAACAGCAGCAGCATCAGTGTTTCTCCTCGGTATTGATGGCGCAGAGCGCAGCGACGACCTTGTCCATCGCGGCACTGCGGGATCCCTTGATCAGCAGGGTGGTTCCGGCCCGGTCCTCGTCCGCCAGGGCCTCGATCAGCTGTTCGCGATCGGCGAAATGCCGGGCCTCGGCGCCATAGGCGCGGGCGGCATGGGCCATCGCGGGGCCGACGCAGTAGAAGGCGTCCACCTTGCCGCGGGCGTGGTCGCCCACGTCGCGGTGGCCCTGCTCGGTCCATTCGCCCAATTCTGCGATGTCGCCCAGCACCACCACCCGGCGGCCCGGCAGGGCGGCCAGCAGGTCGATACCGGCCTTCACCGAAGCGGGGTTGGCGTTGTAGCTGTCGTCGATGACCTGGGCGCCGCGCTGGCTGGTCCGGGTCAGGGTGCGGCCCTGGACCGGCGCCGCTGCGGCGAGGCCAAGGGCGACGGTGGGCAGGTCGAGGCCCAGGCTGAGGGCCGCCGCGGCGGCGGCCAGGGCATTGCCGACGTTGTGGGCACCCAGCAGTTGCAGGGTGATGCGCGCCTCGCCTTGGGCGGTGTGCAGGGTGAAGCTTGGACGGCCCTGGCTATCCAGGCTCACCTCGGTGGCACGGACATCAGCGCGGACATCCAGGCCGAAGGCGACAACCTGGCGGCCGGTAGCGCGGCGCTGCCAGGTCGCGAAGGCGGCGTCGTCACGATTGAGCACCACGGTGCCCGCCTCGCCCACGCCTTCGATGATCTCGCCCTTGGCCTCGACGATGCGGTCGACGCCGCCGAACTCACCTACGTGAGCCTGACCGGCGTTGGTAATGATAACGACATCCGGGCGTGTCAGGCTCACGGTATAGGCGATGTCCCCGACGTGCGAAGCGCCCAGCTCGATGACGCCAAAGGCGTGCTCGGCGGCCAGTTGCAGCAGGGTCAGAGGCGCGCCGAGGTCGTTGTTCAGGTTGCCCTGGGTGGCCAGGGTCGGCCCCCGCTGACGCAGGACGGCAGCGAGCAATTCCTTGACCGTGGTCTTGCCACTGGAACCGGTCACGGCGGCGACCCGGCCCTGGAACAGATCACGGTTGAAGGCGCCCAGTCGGCCGAGCGCCAGGCGCGTATCGGCCACCACCAGCTGGGGCAGCTGAACCTCGGGGACGGCGCGCTCGACCAGGGCCGCGGCAGCGCCCTGGGCGGCCACGTCGGCCAGGTAGGCATGCCCATCGAAGCGGGGGCCGGTCAGGGCGACGAACAGCTGCCCGGCGACCGTCTTGCGGCTGTCAGTGCCGACGCCGTCGAACAGGGCATCGGCCCCCAGCAGATTGCCGGTCAGCGCCTCGGCCACTTCGGTCAGGGTGAAGGATCTAAGCATGCTGGCGCTCCCAGGCGGTCAGGGCCCGCTCGGCCTGGTCGAGATCGGAGAAGGGATGGCGGACACCGGCGATTTCCTGGTAAGGCTCATGGCCCTTGCCCGCCAGCACCACGATGTCTTGCGGCTTGGCCTCGGCGATCGCCAGGGCGATGGCGGCTTCGCGACGACCAGCGAAGCGCACCTGTTCGGGTTGCCGGAAACCGGCGCGGATGTCGGCGACGATGACGGCCGGATCTTCGGTGCGCGGGTTGTCGTCGGTCACCACCACCTGATCGGCCAGGCGCTCGGCCACGGCAGCCATTTCCGGACGCTTGCCACGATCGCGATCGCCACCGCAACCGAAGACGCAAACCAGCCGGCCAGCGGTGCCCACATGGGGGCGCAGTGCGGTGAGCACCTTGTCCAGGGCATCGGGAGTGTGGGCGTAGTCCACCACCACCAGCGGCCGACCGGCGCCGCCTAGGCGCTGCATGCGCCCGGCGGGGCCCTGCAGCTGCGGGAGGATGGCGAGGATGTCATCGAGCCGATGGCCCAGCCCCAGCAGGGCGCCAATGGCGGCAAGCAGATTGCTCAGGTTGAAGCGACCGATCAGTTGGCTGCGCAGCTCGCCTTCGCCTTGGGCGGTGACCAGCCGGGCACGCACGCCGTGGTCATCGAACTGGGTATCCTGGCAATAGAGACTGGCCGCCGGGTCGCTCAGGCTGTAGGTCAGGGTCGCCGCCGCACTGGGTCGCCCTGCCAGTTCCCGGCCGAAGGCATCGTCCAGATTGAGGACGCGGGTACCGAGTGCCGGCCAGGCAAACAATCTGGCCTTGGCTTCGCCATAGGCTTCCATGGTGCCGTGGAAATCGAGGTGGTCGCGGGTCAGATTGGTGAACACCGCCACCTTGAAGGCTAGCGCGGCCACCCGGCCCTGGGCCAGACCATGGGAAGAGACTTCCATGGCCACCGTAGCGGCACCGGCAGCGGCCAGCTCGGCCAGGGTCGCCTGCAGCTTGATGGCGTCCGGGGTGGTGTGGCGGCCTTCGGCGAGGGCGCCATGGAAGCCATTGCCCAGGGTGCCGACGATGCCGCAGCGCTGGCCGAGCAGGTCACAGCCCTGGGCGATCAGTTGGCTGACGCTGGTCTTGCCGTTGGTGCCGGTGACGCCAACCAGCGCCAGGCGCTGGCTGGGTTCGTCGTGGAAGCGACCGGCAATGGCGGAGAGCTGCCCAGCCAGGCCTTGGACGGGAATCAGGGGAAGGTTCAGCGCCGGTAGCGCGGGCGCGCCGTCCGCTTCATAGGCGATGGCGGCAGCGCCCTGCGCGGCGGCGGCGGCGATGTGGGTACGGCCGTCGCTGTGCAGCCCGGGGACGGCGAGGAACAGGAAGCCCGGACGGACTTCGCGACTGTCCAGCGCCAATCCGGCGATCTCGATGGCGGCGGTAGCGCCTGGCAGGAGATCGTTCAGCAGACGGCTCATCGATCACGCTCCCCGACCAGCAAGGTCCTGGCAGCGGCCTGGGCCTGCTGCTGTTGCACCGGCAGCGGCTGGAGGTTGTCCGGCTGGATGTTCATCAGGCGCAGGGCGCCGGACATCACCCGACTGAACACCGGCGCCGACACCACGCCACCGTAGTAGCCACCCTTGCTCGGACGATCAATCACCACCACCGCCGCCAGGCGCGGGTTGCTGGTGGGGCCGAAGCCGGCGAACAGGGAGCGATAGGAATTCTCGGCATAGCCGCGGGTGCCGGTGCTGGTCTTGCGCGCGGTACCGCTCTTGCCGGCGACGTGATAACCGGGCACCTGGGCGCGGAAGGCGCCGCCGGGGGCTTCCACCACCTGTTGCAACATGCCCTGCAGGGTCTTGGCGACCCGCTCGTCCACCACCTGGTCGCTGGCCGGTGCCTTGTCCAGGCGCACCATGGACAGCGGTACCGAGCGACCGTCGTTGGCCAGCACCGAATAGGCATGGGCCAGTTGCACGGCGGTCACCGCCAGGCCGTAGCCATAGGACAGGGTCGCCGTCTCGGCCGGACGCCAGTTGCGGTGGTTGGGCAGGTTGCCGACGCGCTCGCCGGGGAAGCCCAGGCCGGTGTCCTGGCCCAGACCCACGGCGCGCATGGCGTTGTAGATGTTTTCGCCACCGACGTCGAAGGCGATCTTGCTCATGCCGACGTTACTGGACTTGATGAGGATGCCGGTCAGGTCCAGGGCGCCGTCGCTGTGGGAGACGTCCTTGATGGTGTAGCGACCGATCTGCAGCGAGCCGGGATAGACGTTCACCTTGTCGGTAGGCTTCCAGCGGCCGCTGGCCAGTGCCGCGGTCATGGAGATCGGCTTCATCACCGAACCGGGTTCCATGACGTCGATCATCGCCCGGTTGCGCATGGCGGCCGGTTCGAGGCTACGACGGTTGTTGGGGTTGTAGGTGGGCATGTTGACCATGGCCAGGACCTCACCGGTCTTGACGTCGACGATGGTCAGGCTGCCTGCCTCGGCTTCGAACTGGGTCAGGGCGTTGCGCAGTTCCCGGGCGGCCAGGTACTGCAGGCGCAGGTCGATGGACAGCGCCAGGGTATTGCCCGGCTTGGCGTTCTTGGCGACCTGGACGTCACGGATCAGGCGGCCGCGGCGATCCTTGACCACCTGGCGGCGGCCCGGCACGCCGGCCAGCCACTCGTTGAACGCCAGTTCGATACCTTCGCGGCCGTGGTCGTCGATGTCGGTGAAGCCGACCACGTGAGCAGCCACTTCGCCAGCCGGGTAGAAACGACGAAATTCCTCGATGTCGTAGACACCAGGAATCTTGTGCGCCTTGACCTGCGTCATCACCGCCTCGCCCTGTTCGGGCGTCAGCCCCCGGGCGAGGTAGAGGAATTCCTTGCTGGCATTCTGCTCGATGCGCTTGGCCAGCTCCCCCCGAGGTTGCCCCACGGCATCGGCCAGGGTCGCCCAGCGATCCTCGGCGCCGATCAACTCCTTGGGATTGATCCATAGGGTGGTGACCGGGGTGCTCACGGCCAGCGGCTCGCCGTTGCGGTCGGTGATCAGGCCGCGGTGCGCGGGGATCGGGATGGTCCGCACGCTACGGGCGTCCCCCTGCCCCTTGAGGAAGGCGCGATCGATCACGTGCAGGTCGACGATGCGCCAGGCGATGGTACCGACCATGACCAACAACAGCCCGATGATCAGGCTGAAGCGCCAGGGCAGGCGCGCGATCAGGCCTTTCACGGATTGACCATCCGGATTTCGGTCGGATCGGGGATGCGCATCTGCAATTGACCGCTAGCCAGGGCCTCGACCCGGCTGTGGGCGGTCCAGGTGCTCTGCTCCAGCAGCAGCCGGCCGTACTCGGCCTGGGCCTTGTCGCGGATGGCCATCTCGCCGTAGAGGGTGTTGAGCAGTTGGCGGTTCCAATGGGCGCTGTAGGCCACCGCTACCGCCGAGAGCAGTACGCCCGCGAAGAGGATCAGCATGACGCTGCTGCCCAGGGGCAGTTTCTTCACGAAGAGGCGGCTCATTTCAGCTTCTCGGCAACGCGCATGACAGCGCTGCGGGCACGGGGATTGGCGGCGAGTTCGCCTTCGCTGGCATAGACCGGCTTGCCCAGCAGGCGCAGGGAGGGTTCGAAGACGCTGGCGCGGATGGGCAGGTCGCGCGGCAGCTGGTCGGCCTCGCCCTTGGCCAGCCGGCGCATGAATTGTTTGACGATGCGATCTTCCAGCGAATGGAAGCTGATCACCACCAGCCGCCCCCCGACCGCCAGTTGCTCGTAGGCCGCCTGCAGCCCCTGCTCCAGGTCGCTCAGTTCGCGGTTGATATAGATGCGCAGCCCCTGGAAGGCGCGCGTGGCCGGATGCTTGCCCTTTTCCCAGGCCGGATTGGCCTCGGTGAGCACCTTGGCCAGATCGCCGGTGCGTTCGAAGGGCTGGATTTCACGGCGCTGGACCACGGCGCGGGCCATGCGCTTGGCGAAACGCTCCTCGCCGAATTCTTTGAACACCTGGGCGATGTCAGCCTCGGGGGCCGTGGCGATCCAGGCCGCGGCGCTCTGGCCACGGGAGGGGTCCATGCGCATGTCCAGCGGACCGTCCTGCATGAAGCTGAAGCCCCGCTCGGGATCGTCGAGCTGGGGCGAGGAGACGCCAAGATCCAGCAGCACGCCGTCGACCTGGCCGGACCAGCCACGAGCGACGAGTTCATCGCCCAGTTCGGCGAAGCTGCGCTGGACGATCTCGAAACGGGAGTCTTCCACGGCTAGCGCCTGGCCGGCGGCGATTGCCTGGGGATCCTTGTCGAAGCCCAGCAGGCGCCCTTCCCCACCCAGCAGGCGCAGCACGGCCCGGCTGTGACCGCCGCGGCCGAAGGTACCGTCCAGGTAGCGGCCGGCAGGCTGGATCGCCAATGCCTGTACGGCCTCGTCCAGGAGAACGGAGACGTGCTGGAAGACTGGGTTCATGGTCACAGGATCAAATCGCGCATTTCATCCGGCATACCGCCGGGTTCCTTAATTGCCTGGAGATCCGCGTCGCACACGGCGCTCCAGGCGTCCTCATCCCATAACTGGAACTTGTTGAGCTGGCCGACCAGCATCACGCGCCGGTCCAGCTTGGCGTAGTCACGCAGACGCGGTGGCACCAGGAAGCGGCCACTGCCGTCGAGTTCCAGGTCCACCGCGTTGCCGATCAGCAAGCGCTGCAAGCGGCGAGTCTCCTCACGTAGCGAGGGCAACTGCCGCAGCTTGCTTTCGATGATTTCCCATTCGGGTAGCGGATAGACGCAGAGGCAGGGGTCGACGGCATCGATCGTCACGATGAGCTGGCCGGCACAACGCTCCATGAGCTCGTCGCGATACCGGCTCGGCATCGCGGCGCGCCCTTTGGCGTCGAGACTGATGGCGTTCGCTCCCCGGAACAATTTCGCGTCCTCTAATAGGCTGTCCTTGCCATTTAATCCCACTTCGCCCCACTTCGTACCACCGGACGCCACTATATTGAGGAGGCCCACTTTCAGTCAAGGCAAGCGAGGGGGTTCCCAGGCCGCGTGGGACGCGGATTTCAAGCAAATTGCACGAGTTCACGGCCAAGACGGACGACATCGATTTCCGACAAACGGAAATGAAGTCAATCAATTGGCGCAATTGATTAAAGTGATGTGTGAAGAGGGAGTTTTGACGCCAGGCGCGAGGGCCTGGAAAGAGGGAGTGCGAGAGCCGACCTGTAAGCCGGGTTCTGTCGAGGACAGTCATTCCTCTGGGACAACCATCGCTGGCTGCCTCTAGCGACCTACCCGAATCCAGCGCGGGCCACGCCTATGGATTCCTATTTGGTCTTGCTCCAGGTGGGGTTTACCTAGCCACGAACTGTTGCCAGCCGTGCGGTGCGCTCTTACCGCACCTTTTCACCCTTACCGGCGCTTGCGCGCTTAGGCGGTTATTTTCTGTGGCACTTTCCGTAGGCTCACGCCTCCCAGGCGTTACCTGGCACCTCGCCCTATGGAGCCCGGACTTTCCTCCCTCGCGATCCTTGCGGATCACGACAGCGACTGCCCGGTCGGCTCTCGCGGCGCAAGGGTATAGAGACTGGTGCCGGATAACAAGGAAAGATGTCCAGGAAACGCCAGTCACTCGGCTTTGCGTTCCAGGGCCAGCTGGTAGAGCAGGTTCTTGCGCGCACCGGTGATCTGCGCCGCCAGGGCCGCGGCGCGCTTGATCGGCAGCTCGGCCAGCAGCAGATCCAGGACCCGCAGCGTCTCGGCATCGACCTCGGCATCCTCGGGTGCCGCCCAGCCGGCCACCAGCAGCACGCATTCGCCGCGCTGCTGATCGAGGTCCTGGCGAATCCAGGCGAGCAGTTCCTCGGCAGGCAGCCCCCGCAGGGTCTCGAAGGTCTTGGTCAGCTCGCGGCCGAGCACGAGGTGCCGGTCGGGACCGAAGGTGGCCACCATGTCGGCGACGCACTCTTCGAGCCGATGGGGCGCCTCATAGAAGATGAGGGTGCGCGGATCTTCGCGCAGCGCGGCCAGTCGCCCCTGGCGCCCCACCGCCTTGGCCGGCAGGAAGCCCTCGAAGCTGAAGCGATCCGACGGCAGTCCGGCCGCCGACAGCGCCGCGATCAGGGCGCAGGCGCCCGGTATCGGCGAGACCTTGATGCCTTGGGCACGGGCCGCCCGCACCAGGTGGAAGCCCGGATCGGAGATCAGCGGCGTGCCCGCGTCGGAGATCAGGGCGACATCGTCCCCCGCCTGCAAACGGGTGATGAAGCGTCCGCCGGCATCGCGCTCGTTGTGATCGTGACAGGCCGCCAGCGGCGTTTCGATGCCGAAATGACGCAGCAAGCGGGACGAATGCCGGGTGTCTTCGGCGGCGATCAAGGCCACTTCGCGCAAGACCTTCAGCGCGCGTGCGGTGATGTCGTCCAGGTTGCCGATGGGGGTGGCAACCACATAAAGAGTACCCGGCGAAATCATGATGAAACCTGATGGACTGGAAATAGCCCAACAGTGTACGCCGCTCTCGCCCTCGGCGTTCGCAGCACCCGGGTGCTGTGAGACAATCGGCCTCTTTCCCGACCCTTGCTCAGGAACCACCGCATGAAGTTCCGCCTGCGTCCGCTGCTCTGCGCCACCGCCTTCGCCCTGCTCGCCGCGTGCAGCAGCACGCCCATGACGAGTAACCTCGGAGAGTTGCCTCAGCCCAGCCAGGCCAGCATCGAGCAACTGCTGAACCAGGCCGGCGCCAGTCAGTCGGAGCAGGCCAACCTGTTGCGCCTGACCGCGGCCGACAAGGCCTATGCCGAGCAGAATTCCCGCGAGGCACGGCAGATCCTCGGCTCCATCAATCTGGAAGGCCTCAAGCCGGCGCAGCAGATGTTCGCCCAGACCCTGCTGGCTCAGCTCGACCTGCTGGACAAGCAGCCGGCGCAGGCACTCAAGCGCTTCGACCACCCGAGCTTCGCTCAACTGGGCGAGCTGCCGGCCCAGCAGCAGATTCGTAGCGGCCTGACCAAGGCCGATGCCCTGGCGGCCAATAACCAGGCGCTGGCCGCGGTCCAGGAGCGGATCTTCCTTGGCCCGCTGCTCGATGGCGATGCCGCCCACGACAACCGTGAACAGATCTGGCAGTTGGTCACCAGCCTGCCGGACGCCCAGTTGCGCCAGAGCGTCAAGGACGCCGACCTCAATGGCTGGCTGGCCCTGGCCGCCGTCACCCGCGGCAACCTGGCCCTGGACCAGCAACTGGCCGCCATCGAGGAATGGCAGAAGCAGCATCCCGGCCATCCTGCCGCGCGGCAGTTGCCCGATGACCTGGAACGCCTGAAGACCCTGGCCCGCGAGCCGCTCAACCGCGTCGCCCTGCTGCTGCCACTGCAAGGGCAGCTTGCCGGGGTCGCCCGCGCCCTGCAGGACGGCTTCATGGCCGCCCGCTACGAAGCCCTGGCCGCCGGCCAGACCGCGCCAGCCGTGACAGTCTACGACAGTTCCCAGATCGGTACCCTGGACACCTTCTATCGCCAGGCCCAGGCGGCGGGTATCCAGCTGGTGGTGGGTCCCCTGGAGAAGAACCTGGTCAAGCAGCTGAGCGATCGCCCGCAGTTGCCGATCAACACCCTGGCCCTGAACTATGGCGACAGCCAGGGCGCCCAGCCGCCGCAGCTCTTCCAGTTCGGCCTGGCCGCCGAGGACGAAGCCCGCGAAGCCGCGCGCCGGGCCTGGGCCGATGGCAAGCGCAGTGCCGGCGCCATGGTGCCTCAAGGCGACTGGGGTACCCGCGTGCTGGCCGCCTTCCAGGATGAATGGCAGAAGTTGGGTGGGCGCCTGGTCGCCGCCGAGCGGATCGGCCAGCCGGTGGAGATCGCCAACCGCATCACCAGCCTGCTGCAGATGCGGCAGGGCATGGACTTCATCTTCCTCGCCGCCACACCGGCCCAGGCCCGGCAGATCAAGCCGATCCTGGCCTACCAGAACGCCCGCGACCTGCCGGTGTACGCCACCTCGAACCTCAACAGCGGGGTGAACGAGCCGGGCGTCAACCAGGACCTGAACGGCATCCTGTTCTGCGAAACGCCCTGGCTGCTCGACCCGAGCAATCCGCTGCGCGCCAAGATCACCGCCCAATGGCCCCAGGCCGGCACCAGCATCGGGCGCCTCTACGCCATGGGCGCCGACGCCTACCTGCTGGCATTGCATCTGCAGCAGCTCAAGGCACTGCCCAACTCCGAGCTGCCCGGACTCTCCGGCAACCTCAGCGTCGCGGCCGATCAGCGCGTGGTGCGCCACCTGCCCTGGGCGGAATTCCGCAACGGCACGGCCCAGCCGCTGCCCGCCGGCACCGCGCCGCTGCCGGCTAGCGATGTGCCACCGTCGCTCAGCACGCCGTGACCGAGGCCCCGCATCTCAAGCGTGGCAGGCAGGGCGAAGAACGCGCCCTGCAGCACCTCCAGGCGCGCGGCCTGCAACTGATCGCGCGCAACTGGCGCTGGCGTGGCGGTGAGCTCGATCTGGTCATGCTCGACGGCGATACAGTAGTATTCGTCGAGGTACGCGCCCGCAGGCACACCGCCTGGGGCGGCGCCGCGGAAAGCATAGATGCCCGCAAGCGGCAGCGACTGGTCAACAGCGCCGCCCTCTTTCTGCAATCCGAAGCGCGTTGGGCCAAGCGGCCCTGCCGGTTCGATGTGATCGCGATCGGCCCCGCGGCCGGCGCATCCCCTCAGGCTCTCGAATGGATCAAACAGGCCTTCGAGGCCTGAGGCCCTCCACTGCACAGGTCAAAGATATCGCGATGGACACCCACGCCCGCATCCAGAAACTCTTCCGGGACAGCATCGAAACCAAGCGTCAGGCCATGGAAGTCCTGATTCCTCATATCGATCTGGCCAGCCAAGTCATGGTCGCGGCCCTGCTCAACGAAGGCAAGATCCTCACCTGTGGCAATGGCGGCTCCGCCGGCGACGCCCAGCACTTCTCCTCCGAACTGCTGAATCGCTTCGAACGCGAACGCCCCAGCCTACCCGCCTTGGCGCTGACCACCGACACCTCGACGCTGACGTCCATCGCCAACGACTACAGCTACAACGAGGTGTTCTCCAAGCAGATCCGCGCCCTGGGTCAGCCCGGCGACATCCTCCTGGCCATCTCCACCAGTGGGAACTCGGCCAACGTCATCCAGGCGATCCAGGCCGCCCATGACCGCGAGATGACCGTGGTCGCTCTCACTGGCCGCGACGGCGGCGGCATGGCCTCGCTGCTACTGCCCGAAGACGTCGAGATCCGCGTGCCGGCCAAGGTTACCGCCCGCATCCAGGAAGTGCACCTGCTGGTGATCCACTGCCTGTGCGACCAGATCGATCAGCAACTGTTCGGAAGCGAAGAATGAAGAAAGCTCCCCTGCTCGCCCTCCTGGCGCTGTCCTTCGTCGTGGCCGGCTGCAGCAACGTGGTCACCGCCAGCCGCGACAAGCCCATCGACGACAACCGCGGCACCCGTACCCTGGGTAGCACCGTGGACGATGCCCTGATCGAGACCAAGGCCTCGGTCAACATCTCCAAGGCCAGCCCCGATCTCGCCAGCTCGCACATCGTGGTGGTGAGCTACAACGGCGTGGTGCTGATCGCCGGCCAGACGCCGCGGGCCGACCTCAAGGCCCTGGCCGAGCAAGCGGTGCGCAGCGTGCAGCGGGTCAAGACGGTCCACAACGAGCTGCAGGTGACCGCGAACTCCTCGCTGCTGGCGCGCAGCAACGATTCCTGGCTGACCACCCGCATCAAGACCCAGATGTTCGCCGACGAGGACATTCCCGGCTCGCGCATCAAGGTGGTGACGGAAAACGGCATCGTCTATCTGCTGGGCCTGGTGACCCAGCAGGAAGCCAACCACGCCGTGCAGCTGATCCAGAGCGTCTCGGGGGTCCAGCGCATCGTGAAGTTGTTCGAATACATCAACTGAGCCTTGCCCGCGCCCAAACAAAAGCCCCGCATCTGCGGGGCTTTTGTTTGGGCGGCTGCCGACGTCAGGCGGCCTGCCACTCGCGCTCGGCTTCGTCGCGAGTCTTGACCAGACGGACCTGGGTGCCGTCCACCGACTTCACCCAGCTCAGCGGGATGTAGTGGTGCTTGCCCTGGGCATCCTGATCGCGCTTGGTCAGCTTGATGCGATCGGCGCCTTCCATGTGGTCGACGGTGCCGACGTGCTGGCCGTCCGAACCGACGACTTCCGCATGCTCTTTGATCTGGGTTGCATCTACCATGGTCGTTTCTCCGGCAGTGTGAACAAAAGGGCCTCTCGCGAGTGCCTGCAAGATAGGAGGCATGCAACGCCGCCTGGGTTCGCCCATTGCCGACGAAAGGCCATCGGCATGGTCAGACGTCCAGCCCCGTCAACGAGGATCTTTCAATGAGCGACGAGCCGAGCAAGTTGACCCGCGCCAAGCAGCGCTGGGCCGAGGAAGGCCGCTTCCTCACCGGACAGACCAGACGCTCGGACAGCGAGCGCCTGCCGCCCGGCCAGCACAGGGTCAACAACTGGCCGGTACTGGACCTGGGCGTGCGGCCGGAGGTCAGTCACGCACGCTGGCAACTGGCGGTGACCGGGGCGGTCCAGCGGACGCTGCGCTGGGACTGGGAGACCTACGCCGCGCGCGCCACCACCCAGGCGGTCAGCGACATGCACTGCGTCACCACCTGGTCCCGCTACGACAATCGCTGGATTGGCCTGCCGGTCAGCGAACTGCTGGAGGAGGTGCAGCCGCGGGACGAGGCCACCCATGTGCTGCTGCACAGCTACGACGGCTACATCACCAACCTGCCGTTGGCGGACTTCGCTGCGCCCGGCGCCATGCTGGTGCACAGCTGGGAAGGTCAGCCGCTGACCGCCGAGCATGGCGGCCCGGTGCGGGCATTGATCCCGCACCTCTATCTGTGGAAGAGCGCCAAGTGGCTGCGGCGCATCGACTTCCGCGTGGGTGATACGCCGGGCTTCTGGGAGATGCGCGGCTACCACGACCGTGGCGATCCCTGGCAGGAACAGCGCTACTCGGACGACGCCTGACGCCTGCCCGGAGAGTCGCGAATCAGAAAACGAAAAAGGCCTGGGAGCAAACTCCAGGCCTTTTTAGCGGGCGTCTTCGAACAACGCCCAGAGCCTGTTCAACGTCTCGCGAGCTAAAGACAAACCAGGCGCAACGACCAACGGGAGTAACAGCCAACGGCTGGCCCGCAGAGTGAGCGCCAGCCAATCAAAGGGCTGAGGAAGCGGATCGAACCCGCGCCCGGGTTTACAAGGGGTCAATGAGCATGGCTACGGGGCCGCCCAGGCCGGGCTGGCGACCCAGGCCATTTTCAACGCCGCTTGATCGACGCGCAGCAGACTTTGAACAGGCTCTCAGGGCGCCGCCGGGGCCAGTTGCAGCTCAACCGGCTCGCCGGGATTGAGACTGCGGATGCGGAACTCGTCGCGCTTGAGACTGAGGATTTCCGTCGGGTAGGTGATGCCTTCCTCGATGAGGTTGAGGCCTTTCTCGGTGCGCGCCCAGCGCCCCAGCGAGGGCTGGCTGCTCGGCGAGGCCATCACCAGGGTGCCATCGCTGAGGAAGACGTACAGCATGCCCGGTTCGATGCTGTTGCCGGTCTTGATCTGCCACACCTTGTTGACGAAGCTTTCCTGGGCGGTGCCGGACTTGTCACCCCCGCTCTTGCCGTAGCCGATCAAGCCAGCCACGACGCACAGGGCGCCTATCGCCAGTACCACTACACGCCAGTAGCGACGCGCCTTGTCCTGCAAACTCATGTCACTCCTTGGGTGTTCTTCAGGCTGGCCAGATAGCTGCCCAGCGGTGGCCGCTCCTGGAAGTAGCCGTGCAGACCGGCGAAGATCGAATCGGCCAGCTGCTTCTGGTGCCGGCTGTCGAGCAGGCGGCGGCAGTCGCGATCATTGGAGATGAATCCCGTCTCGACCAGGATCGAGGGGATGTCCGGCGATTTGAGCACGGCGAAGCCCGCCTGCTCCACTCGTTTCTGGTGCAGGTTGGTGATGCTCGACAATTGCCCCAGCACCTTGTGGCCCAGATCCAGGCTCGAGGAGATGGTGGCGTTCATCGACATGTCCAGCAGCACGCCGGCAAGCATGGGGTCGCGCCCCTTGAGGATCTCGTTGGCGCCGATCAGGTCGACGTTGTTCTCGCTGTCGGCCAGGAAGCGCGCCGTGGTAGACGTCGCGCCCCGCTCGGACAGGGCATAGACCGAGGCGCCGTAGGCCGTGCGCCGCGGCGCCGCGTCGGCGTGCACCGAGACGAACATGTCGGCGTTGTAGCTGCGGGCGACCTCGACGCGCTTGCGCAGCGGCACGAAGAAGTCGTCGTTGCGCACCAGCTTGGCCTTGAAGCCCTTCTGCAGGTTGATGCGGCGCGCCAGGTTCTGCGCCACGATCAGGGCGATGTCCTTCTCGCGATCGCCGCGGGCACTCAGGGCCCCGGGGTCCTTGCCGCCGTGACCGGCATCGACCACCACCACGATGTCGCGCCCGGTGGCGAGGCCCTTGCCGCGCTTCACTTCCAGCGGCGGCTCGGGATCGACCGGCTTGCGCGCCGCCACGGCCGGCGCACCGGCGCGCTTGAGATCCAGCACCAGGCGATTGGCCGCGCCTTCGCCCGGGCCGAGGATGAAGCTTTCCATCTCCACCGGATGTGCCAGCTCCAGCACCACGCGGGTGTCCTGGGCGCCATAGCGGGCGCTGCGCACGGCCTTCACCGGCGAACCCTGGAGGGCCAGGTGGTTGAGCACCGCGGGCGCCTGGGTATCGGCGAGATCGAGAATGATGCGATCCGGCGCCACCAGGGTGAAGGTCTTGTAGCGCACCGGGCCGGTGAGGTCGAAGACCAGGCGGAGCTTGTCGGCATCCTGCCAGGCCCGGGCCCCTTTGAGTTGCTGGCGCGCAGCAAATACCGGCAACCCGACGGGCAAGGTCATGCCGGCCAGGATCAGATTGAGCAGACGACGGCGGTTCATGGAGTCCTCGCGAGAAACGAGAAACAGGGAAAGGGTTACAACATAACGGCAAAGATCGCTCGCCGCCGGTCTCCTGTCAACTGCCGTTCGGACAAAATACTCCTTAAAAAACCGGCATATAGCGTTCGTTTGCAGAATCAGCTTTAGATACAGTCACTTGCCGGGGTGCCAGAAGACCCGGCGCCAGGGAAGAACGGCGAGAAGTGCGACGGAGAGCGAATTTATCGGCGCCGTCATCGTCGAAGTGTCAGGCACTTCCGCCTTTGAAGGGATCATCACCATGAACAAAAAGATTTCCGTCGCGACCGCCCTGTTGGCTGGCACCGTCCTGGCCGGTTGCGCCTCGGTGAAGAACACCGCCGACTACACCGTGGGTCGCGTGGAATTTCGCGAGCAGCCCCTGGTGAAGCAGGTGGAAAAAGGCATGTCCAAGGCCGACGTCCTGCGCATCGGCGGTACCCCTTCAAGCACCTACACCCGCAAGTATCGTCCGGGCACCTGCAACAACTATGTGCTCAACAAGGACGGCAAGGAGCAGGTCTACTCGATCGGCTTCGACAGCATGAACCGCGTCGACAGCAAGGATTTCGAGACCTGCGAAAGCGCCGACCGCGCCTGAGGCCTGGCCCGGACCGGCCGTTCGGGCCGGGTGTCCTGAAGGACGCTGGCGGCGTCTGATGGACAGGACGGGAGAGCGGTATCACCATGGGCTCTCCCGTCCACGACCGTTGCGCCGGTGTCCTGCATTGCGGAGCGACGCGTGCTCGGCCAACGCCGCCAAGCTTCACCCATCGTTCCAAGGAATTCAGGCATGTCCAGACGTCACCTCATACTCACAGCTGCGGTGCTTTCCCTGACTGGCTGCGGTGGCTATGACTACAGCTGCGATGCGGCCAAGACCGCCGAACAGGTTCGCCAGCAATACGCCCAGACCATCAACGAGATCTATGCGGACGACATCGCCGCCGGCCAGTCGCCGCTGGATGCCGGCCAGGTCTCGCTGGTGGACATCAAGACCCAGGAAGAACCCTCGGACAGCGGCGATGCGGGCTTCTACACCTGCAATGCCACCGTCGAGGCGACCTGGCCCAAGGCTGCACTGGAGCGTTTGACGCCGGCGGCCGCCCAGTTGGCCAGCGTCGGTGCCATCCTCGAGAACGGCCACCTGCGCCATGCCCTCAGCTACGAGTCCTCCCTGGAAGGCGGCGACAAGCAGCGGGTCGACATCACGCTGCCCGAAGCCGTGGAGCTGAGCCTGAAGACCCTGGCCGGCCAGGAGCCGATGGACGAGTACCTGGAAGATGCCCCCGACGGCGAACAGGAAGCACCCTAGTGCCTGCGCTCGGTGACTTTTAGACAAGCCCCCTGGGCGCCGGCCTGCTGTGCAGCCCCGGTGCTCGCGTGTATGATCCGAATTCCCCTCCGCCAGCATCCTCCGGCGGTTTCGTGAGCCCTGGCAGCCCCTGTGGAGATCCCGCATGACGGTGCTGCCCTCCGGCCCGGCATTCGTCACTCCGCGTTTGCACCGCGCCCCGTCTGCGCTCACGATGAACAGAACCGTGACCTAGAAAGCCGCCTCGGAGAGCCGCTTCATGCCTGACTATCGCTCGAAAACCTCTACCCAGGGTCGCAACATGGCTGGCGCCCGGGCGCTCTGGCGTGCCACCGGGATGAAGGACGAAGACTTCAAGAAACCCATCATCGCCATCGCCAACTCCTTCACCCAGTTCGTCCCCGGCCACGTCCACCTCAAGGACCTTGGCCAGCTGGTCGCCCGGGAGATCGAGAAGGCCGGCGGCGTGGCCAAGGAATTCAACACCATCGCCGTGGACGACGGCATCGCCATGGGCCACGACGGCATGCTCTATTCGCTGCCGAGTCGCGAGATCATCGCCGACGCCGTGGAGTACATGGTCAACGCCCACTGCGCCGATGCGCTGGTGTGCATCTCCAACTGCGACAAGATCACCCCCGGCATGCTGATGGCCGCGTTGCGCCTGAACATTCCCGTGGTGTTCGTCTCCGGCGGCCCCATGGAAGCCGGCAAGACCAAGCTCGCCAGCCACGGCCTGGACCTGGTGGATGCCATGGTCATCGCCGCCGACAGTTCGGCCAGCGACGAGAAGGTCGCCGAGTACGAGCGCAGTGCCTGCCCCACCTGCGGCAGCTGTTCGGGCATGTTCACCGCCAACTCCATGAACTGCCTGACCGAGGCCCTCGGCCTGGCGCTGCCGGGCAACGGCTCGACCCTGGCCACCCATGCCGACCGCAAGGAGCTGTTCCTGCAGGCCGGCCGGACCATCGTCGAGCTGTGCCGCCGCTACTACCAGGAGAACGACGAGTCGGCGCTGCCGCGCAACATCGCCTCCTACGCGGCCTTCGAGAACGCCATGACCCTGGACATCGCCATGGGCGGCTCGACCAACACCATCCTGCACCTGCTGGCCGCGGCCCAGGAAGCCGAGGTGGACTTCGACCTGCGCAACATCGACGCCCTGTCGCGCAAGGTGCCCCAGCTGTGCAAGGTGGCGCCGAACATCCAGAAGTACCACATGGAAGACGTGCACCGCGCCGGCGGCATCTTCAGCATCCTCGGCGAGCTGGCCCGGGGTGGCCTGCTGCACACCGACCTGCCCACCGTGCACAGCCGTACCCTCGGCGAAGCCATCGAGAAATGGGACATCACCCTGACCCAGGACGAGGCGGTGAAGACCTTCTTCCTCGCCGGTCCGGCCGGCATCCCGACCCAGGAAGCCTTCAGCCAGGCGACTCGCTGGGACAGCCTCGACGACGACCGTGCCGAGGGCTGCATCCGCAGCGTCGAGCATGCCTACTCTCAGGAAGGCGGCCTGGCCGTGCTCTACGGCAACATCGCCCTGGACGGCTGCGTGGTGAAGACCGCCGGGGTGGATGAGTCCATCCATGTGTTCGAGGGCACCGCCAAGGTGTTCGAGAGCCAGGATGCCGCGGTCCGCGGCATCCTCGCCGACGAGGTGCAGGCTGGCGACATCGTCATCATCCGCTACGAAGGACCCAAGGGCGGCCCGGGCATGCAGGAGATGCTGTATCCCACCAGCTACCTGAAGTCCAAGGGCCTGGGCAAGCAGTGCGCCCTGCTCACCGACGGGCGCTTCTCCGGGGGCACCTCGGGCCTGTCCATCGGCCATGCCTCGCCGGAAGCGGCCGCGGGCGGCGCCATCGGCCTGGTGCGCGACGGCGATAAGGTGCTCATCGACATTCCCCAGCGCAGCATCAACCTGCTGGTGAGCGACGAAGAACTGTCCCATCGCCGCATCGAGCAGGACAAGCTGGGCTGGAAACCCGTTCAGCCCCGTGCCCGCCGCGTCACCACGGCGCTCAAGGCCTATGCCCTCCTGGCCACCAGCGCAGACAAGGGCGGGGTGCGTGACAAGGCCCTGCTCGGCTGACCGCGACACCCGGGCGACGGCTCCCGCCGTCGCCCTTCCCCCTCGCCCTTCGTATTTCCCCCGCCCGCCTCACCCCATCCCATCGGCGTCACTCGACCCGCATTCCAGAGCGGTTTCACCGTTGCTTGGCTAGCTATGCGTGTAGAAGCAGAGCCCGTGATTCAGCTCACATTTGCTTTTCAGCTGCCTGCTAGGCCGTTGAGTGATCAAAGGCTACCCTCCGTCTGCCGCTGAATTGATTCAGCGGCCAGTTTGTAGTCTGGTTACCGCCAATGGTCACACCTTAGAGCTGCTTCAGGAGCACAACTCGGCGTGACCAGGCTGCACTGCTGAACACAAAAACAATAAATTCAGGGAAAAACATGAAGAAGAAAAAGGCTATCCCGCTGGCCAGGGTTTCCGCTGCGTCCCTTCTAGGCACTCTCCTCCTCGTCCCCACCGCTCACGCCTTCGAAACCACCGGCTACTTCCGTACCGGCCTGGGTGATTCATCCGGTTCCGACTCGATGCGCTGCTTCAAGTTGCCAGGTGCTCAATCCAAGTACCGTCTGGGTAACGAATGCGAGCAATACGGCGAATTCGCCGCCAAACAGGACGTGCTGACGCTGGACGATGGCTCCGCCGTCGGCGTCTATGGCATGGCCAGCCTGTACAACCAGTACGACCGCACCCCGACCTTCCACGGCGACAACGGTCAGATCCGTCTGCCCCAGGCCTACGCCTACTGGAACAACATCGCCGCCCTCAACGGCGGTAACGTCTGGGCCGGTCGCCGTTACTACAAGCGTAACGATATCCACATCTCCGACTTCTTCTACTGGAACCAGAGCGCCACCGGCGGCGGTATCGAGGACGTCAACATCGGCGGCCTGAAATACAGCGTGGCCTTCTCGCGCAAGGACAACCAGAACCAGAAGGACTTCCAGAACCGCTTCGACTTCAACGTCGCCGGCTTCAACACCAATCCCAACGGCTCGCTGGAGATCGGCGTCAGCTACCTGGACAAGCCGAGCAACCAGCCCAACGCCAACAGCGGCATCGCCGTGACCCTGCAGCACAAGCAGGCCAACTTCCTGGGCTGGGGCGGCGTCAACACCTTCGCCGTGCAGCGGGGCCAGGGTCCGGGGACCGCCCTGGGCAGTACCGGCGATCCGACCCTGAGCAGCTCGGACGTTTCCTACCGGGTGGTGGACTTCTTCGATTGGCAGATCAGCCGCTACTGGGGTGGCCAGGTGGCCGCGGTGTACCAGAAGGACGAGCGTCCCAACGGCAACGACCTGCGCTGGACCTCCCTGGGTGGGCGCCTGGTGTACGGCATCAGCGACCAGTTCAAGTTCTCCACCGAACTGGGCCACGACCAGGTGGAAGCGCCCGGCGGCACCCGTAAGCTGACCAAGCTGACCCTGGCGCCGACCTGGTCGCCCAAGGGACCGGAGTTCAAGAGCCGGCCGGAATTCCGCCTGTTCTACACCTATGCTGTGTGGAACCGTGCGGCGCAGAACGCGGCCGACCAGTTCGATCCGGGTTCGGCGCTATCCAGCACCGGCACCTTCGGCAACGATCTGCACGGCTCCAACGTCGGCTTCCAGATCGAGCAGTGGTGGTAACCACGCGGCGGCGACCGGCATTGTTGCCGGTCGCTCTCTCTTCGTCCCATCCGAGCGCACAACAATGAAAAGAACCGTCTCCCTGTCTTCCTTCGCCGGCTGCGTGCTGGCCGCAGCCCTGAGCATCGGCACCGCTCAGGCCGCGCCGGTTTCCGCCTGCCTCATCACCAAGACCGACACCAATCCCTTCTTCGTGAAGATGAAGGAAGGCGCCGCCGCCAAGGCCAAGGAACTGGGCATGACGCTCAAGACCTACGCCGGCAAGATCGACGGCGACAGCGAAAGCCAGGTGGCCGCCATCGAGACCTGCATCGCCGATGGGGTCAAGGGCATTCTGATCACCGCCTCGGATACCAAGGGCATCGTGCCCAATCTGCAGAAGGCCCGTGAGGCCGGCATCCTGGTGATCGCCCTGGATACGCCGCTGGACCCGGCGAGCGCCGCCGACATGACCTTCGCCACCGACAACCTGTTGGCCGGCAAGCTGATCGGTCAGTGGGCGCGGGAAACCCTGGGCGACAAGGCCAAGGACGCCCGGGTGGCCTTCCTCGACCTGAACGCCTCGCAGCCATCGGTGGACGTCCTGCGCGATCAGGGCTTCATGATCGGCTTCGGCATAGATCCCAAGGACCAGACCCGCATCGGCGACGAGACCGATCCACGCATCGTCGGCCACGACGTGACCAACGGCAACGAGGAAGGCGGTCGGGCGGCGATGGAGAACCTGTTGCAGAAAGACCCCAACATCAACGTGGTGCATACCATCAACGAACCGGCCGCCGCTGGCGCCTACGAGGCACTCAAGGCCGTCGGCCGCGAGAAGGACGTGCTCATCGTCTCCATCGACGGCGGCTGCCCAGGCGTGCGCAACGTGGCGGACGGCGTCATCGGCGCCACCTCCCAGCAATACCCGCTGCAGATGGCGGCACTGGGCATCGACGCGGTGAAGACCTTCGCCGACACCGGCGCCAAGCCGGTCCCCACCCAGGGCAAGGATTTCGTCAACACCGGTGTGCAGCTGGTGACCGACAAGCCGGTGCCCGGCGTGCGCTCCATCGACAGCAAGACCGGCCTGAAGAAGTGCTGGGGCTAGTGCCCCGTCGTCCAGGCTGACCAGGAAGGTCGTCCACACCGGCAGCCCGAGGCGCCGGTGCGAACGACCGACCCGCGGCCCGTTTTCCCGCTATCAGGAGATTGCCATGAGCGATCCGATCCCGCCCTCCTCGGCCGGCCAGCCGTTCGAGCAGGTGCTCAAGCACAGCGCGACGGAGGTCGCCTCCTTCCACCGCGACGAGCGCAGCGCGCTACTCAGATTCCGCCACTTCCTGCATTCACGCCCGTCAGCGGTGTCGCTGCTGGTACTGCTGCTGTCCCTGGGCATCTTCGGTGCCCTGCTGGGCGGCAAGTTCTTTTCCGCCTTCGCCCTCACCCTGATCCTGCAGCAGGTGGCCATCACCGGCATCGTCGGCGCGGCCCAGACGCTGGTAGTGGTCACCGCCGGCATCGATCTTTCGGTAGGCGCCATCATGGTGCTGTCCTCGGTGGTCATGGGCCAGTTCACCTTCCGCTACGGCCTGCCGGTGGAGCTGTCGATCCTCTGCGGCCTGGCGGTGGGTGCCCTGTGCGGCATGGCCAACGGCTGGCTGGTGGCCCGCATCAAGCTGCCGCCCTTCATCGTCACCCTGGGCATGTGGCAGATCGTGCTGGCGGCGAACTTCCTCTATTCGCGCAACGAGACGATCCGCGCCCAGGAAATCGGCGCCACGGCGCCTTTGTTGCAGCTGTTCGGCGAGAATTTCCGCGTGGGCAGCGCCGTCTTCACCTACGGAGTGATCGCCCTGGTGGTGCTGGTCGCCCTGCTCTGGTACGTGCTCAACCACACCGCCTGGGGCCGGCACCTCTATGCCGTGGGCGACGATCCGGAGGCGGCGGCGCTGGCCGGGGTCAACGTCCGCCGCATGCTGATCACCGTGTACGGGCTGTCCGGCCTCATCTGCGCCTTCGCCGGCTGGGTGCTGATCGGCCGTATCGGCTCGGTCTCGCCCACCGCCGGCCAGTTCGCCAACATCGAGTCCATCACCGCCGTGGTGATCGGCGGCATCTCGCTGTTCGGCGGGCGCGGCTCGATCCTGGGCATGCTGTTCGGTGCCCTGATCGTCGGCGTCTTCGCCCTCGGCCTGCGCCTGCTGGGCACCGACGTGCAATGGACCTATCTGCTGATCGGCACGCTCATCATCGCGGCCGTGGCTATCGACCAATGGATCAGAAAGGCGGCCAGCTGATGACGACCGAACCCCTGCTGATGGCCCGTGGCCTGGTGAAGCGCTACGGCCGCGTCACCGCCCTCGACCATGCCGATTTCGACCTGCTGCCCGGCGAGATCCTCGCCGTGATCGGCGACAACGGCGCCGGCAAGTCCTCGCTGATCAAGGCCATCTCCGGCGCCCTGCGCCCGGACGAGGGCGAGATCCGCTTCGAGGGCCAGCCGATCCAGTTCGCCTCCCCCATCGAGGCGTGCCGCGCCGGCATCGAGACGGTGTACCAGAACCTGGCGCTGTCACCGGCGCTGTCCATCGCCGACAACCTCTTCCTCGGGCGTGAACTACGCAAGCCGGGGCTGCTGGGCGGGCTGTTCCGCACCCTGGACCGCAAGACCATGGAGCGCATCGCCCGGGAAAAACTCTCCGAACTGGGGCTGATGACCATCCAGAACATCAACCAGGCGGTGGAGACCCTCTCGGGTGGCCAGCGCCAGGGGGTGGCGGTGGCGCGGGCGGCGGCCTTCGGCTCCAAGGTGATCATCCTCGACGAACCCACCGCGGCGCTGGGGGTGAAGGAAAGCCGCAAGGTGCTGGAGCTGATCCTCGACGTACGCGCCCGGGGCATCGCCATCGTGCTGATCTCCCACAACATGCCCCATGTGTTCGAGATCGCCGACCGCATCCACATCCACCGGCTCGGTCGCCGGCTGACGGTGATCGATCCGCGCCAGCACTCCATGGCCGACGCCGTGGCGCTGATGACCGGTGCCCAGACGGTCGCCGCCTAGCGTAGCGGCGCACTCCGGCGCCATCCGGGGCATTGGCTAGCCGCCAGCCCGGCATGGCGCGCTCCTGGGCGCACAGCGCTCCCTCGTAGGCCGCTGGCTGGCGCCTTCGCGAGCGCATCCCATCGTGCAGGCGAAACCGGCCGTCGCGTCACTCTGGATTGTTTTCGGAACATAGGCAAAACGTCTGATCTCTCATCCGTCGTCTCCAATGAAACGCCTTGATGAAAGGATTCAGCGGACCGAAAAGCTGACAAAACGCTTCAAGTCGTCGCGTCCTCCAGTCGATACAGGAACCACCAGGACCAACAATATCGAGAGGTCGCGTTATGCCCTTCGCTCTGTCTCTGAAACAAAAACTATCGCTGTCCGCCACCGCCGCCGTGCTGGTAGTGGGCATTGGGCTGACGACCATCAACTTCCTCGGCACCAAGGCGGCGCTCGAAGCCTCGACGCGCGAACAGCTCAGGACGGTCAGCTTCGTCTTCAACGGCGGCGTGCGGCAATGGCTGGACAGTAAGGCCGCAGCCCTGAGCGCCCTTGCGGCGGAGACGCCGGATGCGAATCTTCCAGCCAGTCTCAATCAGGTAAAGCTGTCCGGAGGCTTCGACAACGTCTTCTATGCCCGCGGCGATGGCAGCCAGGTCAATGCCAACGGTGTGCAGCTGCCACCGGACAACGACGATCCGCGCAAGTGGTTGTGGTACCAGAAGGCACAGCAGACGCCGGGCAGGGTGTTCTTCTCGATCCCCACCGTGGCGGCGGCGACCAAGCAGAACGTGCTGTCCCTCGGCTGGGCCCTGCAGGCGGGCGGCAAGACCGCCGCGGTGCTCGGGGCCGACGTGAGCATCCGCGACATCCTCGACCAGCTCAAGCGTGTCCAGATGCCGGGCGATGGCAGCGCCGTGCTGGTCAACGGCCAGAACATCGTACTCGGCCATGACGACGCCGCCCTGCTGGCCAAGCCGCTCACCGACCTCTATCCCGTGCTCACCGAGGACACGGTGCGGCGCCTGGCCCAGGCTCCGGGCGAGAATTTCGTCAAGACCGACACCGGCAAGCGGCTCTACGCCGCACCGATGAATCGCGACGGCGAAACCCTGATCATGATCGTCGACGAAGGCGTGCTGCTGGCGCCGCTGCAGCGGCAGATGTGGATCAGCCTCGCCATCCTGGCCGTGGTGCTGGGCGGCTCGCTGGTGCTGATCAACCTGCTGTGCAGCTACCTGCTCAGGCCCCTGGGCGTGGTCTCGACCGGTCTGCAGGTGATCGCCGACGGCCAGGGTGACCTGACCCGCCGCATCGCCGTGCAGAGCAGCGATGAAGTCGGCGGGCTGGCCAGCCACTTCAACCAGTTCGTGGCCAGCCTGCATGGGCTGATCGGCGGCGTGCGCCAGCATGCCGTGGCGGTGGACGCCGAGTCGCAGGAGGTCCTGCAGCGCAGCGCCGCGGCCACCCGTGAGCTGGGGCGTCTGCAGCAGGAGATCACCCTGGTGGCCACGGCCGTGACCGAGATGTCCTCCGCCACCCAGGAGATCGCCCGCAATGCCGAGCAGACCGCCGAGGCCATCCGCCAATCTTCCGACAGCACCGCCCAGGGTCTGACCCTGGTGCAGACCAGCAAGACGTCCATCAACAGCCTGGCGCGGGAAGTGGACGACGCCACCCGGGTGATCGGCGAGCTGGACCATCACTCCCAGGCCATCGCCAAGGTGCTGGACAGTATCCAGAGCATCGCCGAGCAGACCAACCTGCTGGCGCTGAACGCCGCCATCGAGGCGGCGCGGGCCGGCGAGCATGGCCGGGGCTTCGCGGTGGTCGCCGACGAGGTACGGACACTGTCGCAGCGGACCCAGGCGTCGACCCGGGAAATCAACGAGACCATCGGCACCCTGCAGCAGATGACCCGCCAGGCGGTGCAGCGCATGGACAGCAGCATGGCCATCGCCGAGCGCAGCGTTGCCGACGTGGAACGCGCCTCCAGTGCCCTGGAAGAGATCGCCCAGAGTGCCGGCGTCATCTCCGAGATGTCGCTGCAGATCGCCACGGCGGCCGAGGAGCAGACCTCGGTCACCGAGGAGATCACCCGCAACGTCATCACCATCAAGGGCCTCGGCGACACCCTGGCCAGCGGCGCCGAGGACTCGGAACGGCAATCGCGCGCCCTGCAGCATCACGCTGCCGACCTCAACCGGGACGTAGCGCGCTTCATCCTGTAAGGCCGGGAGCGGATCCGTCCTTGGCCTGATGGCCGAAGGCGGGTCCCCTGGCCGAAGACCCTGCGCCCCGAGGCGGGTATCCGGTAAGATCGGCGCTTTTGACGCGACGGCCGGTTTCGCCTGCACGATGGGATGCGCTCGCGAAGG
>NZ_LNUP01000015.1:0-342957 GCF_001512295.1 Pseudomonas sp. EpS/L25
CTGCCGTTGTCGGCATAGGGCTTGATGTCGGCCGCCATGCTGGGCATCCAGTTGCCGAGAAAGACGTCGATGTCCTTGTTCTGCATGGACTTGTAGGTGACCGGCACGGAAATCATGTTGGTCGTGGTCTGGTAGCCGAGGGCGCGCAGTATTTCGCTGGTCACCGCGGTGGTCACGGTGATGTCCGTCCAGCCCACGTCGGCGAAGCGCACGGTGCCGCAGGCCGCCGGCTCGGCGGCTTGGCCGACGAGCGGGGTCAGGAGCACTGCACCCAGGAGCCAACGTGAAAAATCTTTCATGGACATATCCCCTTGCGTTTGCCGGGGTGTCCTCTGGCCAGCCCCGCGTGTATTTATCTGTAACCTATCCCCCCTGGCTCGCCTACCGCCTGCGTCGCTACCAGAGTGCGCAGCGTCGTAACCAGAAGCGGGAATGTCGTATCCAGCTTGAACTCCGCGAACCCTGGCTCCGCGCATCGGCGGCGGTGGTCGGTTTCCACGATTCGCGGCTGCCGGATGGCTGACCGCGCCGGCTCCGCGACTCGCGACGGAGCGGCGCCGGCTGTCCTGGTCAATTGGCCAGGCTGGCCTTGACCGCGACGTTGCCCGGGGCGCCGCTGCGGGTGGTGACGCCCTTGAGCCAGGCTTCCAGCTGATCGGGATTCTGCTTGAGCCAGTTGCGTACCGCTCGGCGCGGATTCTCCTGCTCGTTGGCCACCCGATCCATGAGGATGTTTTCCATGGCCGGGGTGAAGACCAGGTTGGACAGCAGCCGGCCCACGTTGGCGCATTGCTGGGCATAGCCCTTGCGGACCACGGTGTAGACCGTGGCAGCACCCTGGTTGGGGCCGAAGTAGTCGTCGCCGCCATCGAGATAGGCCAGCTTGTGGCGGATGTTCATCGGGTGCGGTTCCCAGGCGAGAAAGACGATCCACGGATTTTTCAGCAATTCCTTCATCCGCACCTGGGTCAGCATGCCCTGTTCGCTGGATTCGTCGAGCTTGAAGCCACCCAGGCCGAAGGCATTGGTGGCGATCATCTTCTGGACCAGGCCGTTGCCGTCATTGCCCTTCTCGATGCCGTAGATCGTGTGGTCGAAGCGGTCGCCGAAGCGGGCGATGTCGGCGAACGTCTTCACGCCGGCATCGTAGGCGGCCTGGGGCACGGCCAGGGTGTAGCGGGCACCTTCGAGATTGCTGCGCAGCCGCTCGACGCTGCCGTTGTCGACGAAGGGCTGGCTGACCTTTACCTGGGCCGGCATCCAATTGCCGAGGAAGACATCGGCATCGTTCTTGGCCAGGGCGGTGTAGCTGTTCGGCAAGGATTGGCGAACGATCTCGGTATCGTAACCAAGGGCGCCGAGCAGGTAGCGGGCCATCGCGTTGGTAATCACGAGGTCGCTCCAGCCCACGTCGGCGAAGCGTACGTCGTGACAGCTTTCGGGCTCGGCGGCCTGGGCGGTGGCGCACAGCAGCAGGCCGGATAGCAGCAGGTAACGAGAGATCTTCATCCTGGACTCCTTGGATCGAAAAGGTCGGGAAGGACCGGGGTTGCATGGACCGCGCCGCCTGGCTCGGCTGATTACGGCTTTGCGCCGCAAGCGAGCAGAAGGGCGACGGACGGTCGCCAGTCCTGACCTAGAACCGTGCCTCTTGAGTCGGGTTGCTACATTTTGGCGCGTGCCGGTTACGTTCTGGTGTTACCGCAGCGGCCAATGTGGCGAGAGGCCACCACGCGATGGGTCGGTCTCGGATTCGTTTGGTCGCAAACAAATCCCTATTCAATCAAGGGCATTTCGCCCTGCGCCGCGGGTTGTCCGCCGCAGACACTCTGCGACGTGTGAGGTTCGCTCGATGTCGGCATGGGATTTGCGACATGACTTATGCGTCCGCGACACCTTGCCCATTGGCAAGCCGTCAGCCGGACCCCAAAAGAGCCCGGAGAAAGGGCCTCAGCCTGCGTGAAGGAGAGTCCTAACCATGTCGCCCATTCCGTCCCCGTCACAGCCCCGTGCCATCCAGTCCATCGGCTTCCTGCTGCTGGACAATTTCACGCTGATTTCCCTGGCCTCGGTCGTGGAGCCGCTGCGGATGGCCAACCAGCTGTCGGGGCGCGAGCTCTATCGCTGGTGCACCTTGAGCCTGGACGGTCGTCCGGTACGGGCGAGCGATGGCTTGCAGATCACCCCGGACAGCGCGGTGAGCGCCGCCCCGGTGATGGACATGGTGATCGTCTGCGGTGGCGTGGGTATCCAGCGCAGCGTCTCGCGCGAGCATTGCACCTGGCTGCAGAGCCAGGCGCGCCAGGGGCGCAAGCTGGGTGCGGTGTGCACCGGCAGCTGGGCCCTGGCCCGTGCCGGCCTGCTCGATGGCTACGATTGCAGCGTGCACTGGGAGACCCTGGCGGCCCTGCAGGAGGCCTATCCGCGGGTGGTGCTCAGCACCCGTCTGTTCACCATCGACCGCAACCGCTGCACCGCGTCGGGTGGTACCGCGCCGATGGACATGATGCTGCACCTGATCGGCCGCGAGCACGGTCGCGAGCTGTCGGCGGCCATCTCGGAAATGTTCATCTACGAACGCATCCGCAACGAGCAGGATCATCAACGCGTGCCCCTCAAGCACATGCTGGGCACCAATCAGCCCAAGCTGCAGGAGATCGTGGCGCTGATGGAAGCCAACCTCGAAGAGCCCATCGACCTCGACGAACTGGCGGTGTACGTGGACGTCTCCCGGCGCCAGCTGGAGCGACTGTTCCAGAAGTACCTGCACTGCTCGCCGTCGCGCTACTACCTCAAGCTGCGCCTGATCCGCGCGCGGCAACTGCTCAAGCAGACCACCCTGTCGATCATCGAGGTCGCCTCGGTGTGCGGCTTCGTCTCCACCCCACACTTCTCCAAGTGCTACCGCGAATACTTCGGCATCCCGCCGCGTGACGAGCGCCAGGGCCCGACCATCCAGCAGCCCATCGCGCTGATGCCGCTGTCCCAGGAACTGTCGCTGATGCCGGCCTCCTCGGCGCTCGCCGCCCTGAGCCAGGCCCAGGGCGAGTCCACCTTCGCCAGCGTGCGGCTGTAAGCCGCCTCAGGCCGCCTAGCGACCGCTGGGCAGGCTGAGCAGCAGCGCCGCCGTCTGCAGATCCGGCTGGCCGTCGAAACGGCCCGGCCGGTACTTCATCTGGAAGGCGCCGATGACATCGCGGGTGGCCGCATCCAGTACACCGTTGCGCGGTACCGCATAACCGATCCGTGCCAACTGATCCTGGAACCAGGCCGGTGGCGGCAGCACCCCGCCCAGGCTGGCCTGGCGCTGGGCGACCACGGCCGGGTCGGGCCAGTTGATCAGCCCGGCGGCAGCCAGACGCGCCCAGGGGAACAGTGGGCCGGGGTCCTGCTTGCGGCCGGGCGCGATGTCGCTGTGGCCGACGATGGCGCGCCGATCCAGGCCGTGGCGTTGTTCGATGTCCTTGAGCAGCGGAATCAGGGCCTGAATCTGGGCTTCGCTGAAGGGATACCACTGGCGTCCCGCCGGGGTGTCACGAAAGCCCAGGTTGACCATCTCGATGCCGATGGAGCTGGAGTTGAGCCAGGTGCGACCTTCCCACTCGCTGACGCCGGCGTGCCAGGCGCGACGATTCTCGTCTACCAGGCGGTAGACGGTGCCGTCGGTATCGATCAGGTAGTGGGCGCTGACCCCGGCCTGGGTCAGCAGCTTGAGCGACTGCTGGGAATTGGCTGCCGTGTAGTGCAGCACGATGTACTGCACTCGGCTGTCCTGGTCGCGGGAGGTGTAGTCGTCGTTGATGCGCGGCCCGCTGGCACAGCCGGCCAGGAGCAGACCGCAGAGCAGCCAGGAAAGGGGCTTGAACAGGTTACGCACGGTTACCTCGCGAGGGTGGGCAGGGTCAGGCCACTTCCAGGCGATCGCGTCCGGCGCGCTTGGCGCGGTAGAGCGCCTGGTCGGCACGCTCGAACACGGTATCGGCATCCTCGCCCGGCGCAAAGGCCGCTAGACCAGCGGACAGGGTGACCACGACGCGTTCGCCCTTGAAATGGAAAGGGCAGGCGGCCACGGCGGCCCGCAACTGCTCGATCAGGGTGACCGCACCGGCGACCGGGGTGGCGCCGAGCAGCACGACGAACTCCTCGCCGCCGAAGCGGGCGATGAAGTCGGTCTTGCGCAGACGGCGCTGCAGTTCATTGGCGATGATCTTGAGCACCTTGTCGCCCGCCAGGTGACCGTAGCCGTCATTGATGCGCTTGAACAGGTCCACGTCGAGCACCGCCAGCAGCAGGTCGCCGCCATGGCGTTGCCAGCGCGCCACCTCGAGGTCCAGGCGTTCGCTCCAGGCCGCGCGATTGGGCAGGCCGGTCAGGGGGTCGCACAGGGCCTTCTGCCGCTGTTCCTCCAGATGGCCGCGATACTGCTGGGCCTCGCGCTCCATTCCGGCCACCCGCGCGGTGAGGGTGCTCAGCTGCTGGCTGGCTTCCTGCTCGCGGTGCTCGCGCTGGGCCTGCTGCTCGGCGAGGCTGGTCAGCAGGCCTTCCAGGCGGCTGTCCAGGGATAGCTTGAGGCTGTCCAGGTCGGTGGCCTCCTGCACTTCGCTCTGCAGCTCGTTGACCTGGCCACGCAGGGCATCGCCGAAGGCGCGCTCCTGGGTCTGGCCGTCCTGGCGATGGACGTGGACGTCTTCCAGGCCGGCCTGGAAGGTGGCCAGCCGCTCGTTGAGCTGGCGCAGGTAGAGCTGGAATTCGCTCTGGCCGGAGTGATTCAGCGCCAGGACCAGCACCGACAGGTCGTCGAGTACCGGTACCAATTCGTACCAGTTGAGGCTGCCCTGGATGCGTTGCCGCAGGATCTCGGCCTGGGGCTTGTGGCTGTCGGGCAGGGCCAGGTCATCGAGCAGCCGCAGCAGGGTGGCTTCCAGGTGCGGGGCGATGGCGCTGTAGCCGGGCTCGGGGACCGGTGGCAGGGCGTAGGCGGGGTCATCGGCTGCGGCCGTCGCAAGCTCCGGCAGAGCGGCCGGTGTTTCCTGTGTCGCAGGCGCATCGTCCGGCGTGAGCAGGGGTTGGGGTTCGGCCAGGGGGGCGCTGGCTGCGGACAAGGGTTCCGCATCCTGTGCGGTTCTTTCGCCGGTCGGTGCCTCGGAACCCGTCTCGCCGCGCTCGCCGAACAGGCGTTGCAGCAGACCGGGGCGGGCGGGTTGCTCGGGTTGCAGATGGGTCAGGGCCTGCTGTTGCAGGCGACTGAACTCACCCAGCAGGGCGGGCAGCTCGCCGGACTGGCCGGCGGCGGCCTGGGCGCGCTTGGCGAAGCCCTTGAGGGCCTTGCGCAGCTCCCGGGGCAGTTCCAGGTTCAGCAGCAGGCGGCAGAGTTCGGCGAAGGCCTCGGCGACCTGGCGAGTGCGCAGTTCCCGGCGCTGCTCGGAGTCGAGCACCGTGCGCTCCAGGCGTGGGATGAGCTTGGCGAGGTCGGCGTCGCTGTCGTCGCGCCTGAGGATGTCGCGCAATTCGACCAGGCAGGCGTCCACCGCCACGTCGTTGCCTTCGGCGGCCAGGCTGCTGCGCACGAGACCGCGGCGCACCAGGTCCAGGCGGTTTTCCCACCGGCTTTCCAGGCGCTCCAGGTTCTCGAGGCTTTCCAGGTACTTGCTTTTCCAGCGTTCGACGTCCGCGCGCTCCATCCGCCCGCTCCAAAGGCTTGAGGTGGCTAGAAGGCAGGAACGACGAGGCGCCCAGCCGACTGAATAGTCGCTAGGGTATCGGCCAGTACGGGGAAAGTTTGAGCAGGACGACCGGAGGCCGCCTGGAAGGGACGAGCTGAGGGGGCGCCGCCGCAGAACGCGGCGGCGGCAGGGTCTTACTTGGCGGCGCGTTCTTTCTGGATCAGGAAGTCGGCGACCTTCAGGGTCTCGTCCGGACCACCCGAGGAGCCCAGGTCGAAGCGGTACTTGCCGTTGACCACCATGGTCGGTACGCCGGTGATCTGGTAGGCCATGGCCAGTTTCTTGTCCTTTTCCACCTGGCCCTTCACGGCGAAGGAATTGTAGGTGCTGAGGAACTTGTCGCGATCCACGCCCTGGGTAGCGAGGAAATCGGCCATTTCCTCGGGGGTGGCCAGCTTCTTGTGTTCCTTGTGGATGGCGGCGAAGACGGCGTCATGCACCTTGGCTTCCACGCCCATGGCTTCCAGGGTCACGAACAGCTGGCCGTGGACGTTCCAGATACCACCGAACATGGCCGGCACGCGCTTGAAGGCGACATCGGCGGGCAGTTTCTTGGCCCAGGCGTTGAGGGTGGGTTCAAAGGCATAGCAGTGGGGGCAGCCGTACCAGAACAGCTCAACCACTTCGATCTTGCCGGGCTCGGACACCGGAACCGGACTGCTCAGTTCGGTGTACTGCTTGCCGGCCTGGATATCGTCGGCATGGGCGGCCGCGCCGAACAGGCTGGCGGCGGCGAACACGGCAGAGAAAAGCAGGTTGCGCATGGGGCTACTCCTGGAGGATGACACGCCCATCAACCGGGCGTTACGGACAGCGGGCATTGTAGCCGGGCGCATCGCCACGCCTAGTCGCCCGTCGGCTGGACGCCGGCCGTGTTCAGGCTTCGTTCAGGTTGCCAGTGGGCACGGCCCTGGCCGGGCGCATCCGATATACTGCCGGCTTTGCCGCGCGGTCGCGAGTACGCCCATGTCCAGCTTCAAGAATCCCATCGTCGGTCTGTGCCAGCAGGCGTCCTTCCTCATCAGCGCTGCCAAGGTCGAGCAGTGCCCGGCCGACAGCGGCCGCGAGGTGGCCTTCGCCGGGCGCTCCAATGCCGGCAAGTCCAGTGCCCTCAATACCCTGACCCATGCCAGTCTGGCGCGGACGTCGAAGACGCCCGGCCGCACCCAGTTGCTCAACTTCTTCTCGCTCGATGAAGAGCGGCGCCTGGTGGACCTGCCCGGCTATGGCTACGCCAAGGTGCCGATCCCGCTCAAGCAGCACTGGCAGGAGCACCTGGAGGCCTATCTGAGCAGCCGTCATTCGCTCAGCGGCGTAGTGCTGATGATGGACATCCGCCATCCGCTGACCGAATTCGACCGCCTGATGCTGGACTGGGCCCAGGCCAGTTCCATGCCCCTGCACATCCTGCTGACCAAGGCCGACAAGCTGGCCTTCGGCGCCCAGAAGAACGCCCTGCTCAAGGTGCAGCGCGAGGTGCGCCAGGGCTGGGGCGATACCGCCAGCATCCAGCTGTTCTCGGCGCCCAAGCGCCAGGGGGTGGAAGATGCCCTGCGGGTGCTGGCCGGTTGGCTGGGCCTGGACGAGCGCGCCGCCGAGGCATAAAAAAACTCCGGACTTCCATCGGGGGAGGGGAGAAGTCCGGAGTTCAAGACTGGACCGCAAAGGGGCGGTCCAGCATCTGCCAACACTAAACAGCAAAGGAGCAGAACGGCTATCCGAACCGTTCAGCTGTTCAGACGGGGCCCCATGAAAAAGGTTCGCCCCGGCCACGAAAAATCGGACTAAAGCCCGGGGCCGCTCAGCGCCCGCTGGCCAGCCCCAGCCCCTCGTCGGCACCCAGGTGTACGTTCATGCACTGCACCGCCGCGCCGGCCGCACCCTTGCCCAGGTTGTCCAGGCGCGCCACCAGCGTCAGGCGCTCGGCATTACCGAAGACGAAGAGATCGGCGCGGTTGGTGTCGTTGCACGCCTGGACGTCGAAGAAGCCATCGTCCAGCTCCGCTTCGGCAGCCACCGGCGCCACGCGAATGAAGGCTTCACCGTCGTAGTGACGGGCCAGGGCCGCCTGCAGGTCGGCCGCGGTGGTGCCTGGGCGCAACTGGCTGGCGTGCAGCGGGATGGTCACCGCCAGGCCCTTGAGGAAGGGGCCGACGATGGGGCTGAACACCGGCGCCGCGGCGAGGCCGCTCTGCACGCGCATTTCCGGCAGGTGCTTGTGTCCCTGGCCCATGGCGTAGGGGCGCGGACTCTGCAGGCGAGCGTCGCCACCGGCTTCGTAGGCAGCGATCATCTGCTTGCCGCCGCCACTGTAGCCGGTGAGGGAGAAGGCCGACAGCGGCGTCTCCGGCGTCAGCAGGCCAGCGTCCACCAGCGGGCGGGCCAGCAGGATGAAGGCGGTGGCGTGGCAGCCGGGGTTGGCGATGCGTTTGCTGGCGCGCAGGGCTTCACGCTGACCCGGGGCCAGCTCGGGCAGGCCGTAGGTCCAGCCGCTGTCGGTACGGAAGGCGGTGCTGGCGTCGATGATGCAGGTGTTGGGATTGGTCACCAGGCTGACCGCTTCGCGGGAGGCCGCATCGGGCAGGCAGAGGAAGGCCACGTCGGCGGCGTTGAGGAAACGCGCGCGCTCGACCGGGTCTTTGCGCTTGCTCTCGTCGATGCGCAGCAGTTCGATGTCCGAACGGCCGGTCAGGTAGTCCAGCAGGCGCAGGCCGGTGGTGCCTTCCTGGCCGTCGACGAAAACTTTGAAGCTCATGGCGGTGCCTCTCGCGGATGGGCGCTGAAAGCCTCGATTGTAGCGATTCGAGCGGGCCAGGGGTACGTCGGGCGGGAATACAGTTGGCCACCGACGGACCGGTGCAGAGCAGCCGGGTAGAAGGGTCTTGCTGAGGCGAATGGATACAGATCAATTATCCATTAAATTGTACAGTTACAGTGATTTATCGCTGTAACTGGTCCGTTCGCTGCGCAACGCCGAAGCTGGTCTCTCCTCCCTCGCGGCCCTGGAGATCGCCATGGACAGCCTGCCACTCCCTGCTTCATCCGCCCGTTCGCCTGGACGTCGCTACGGCCTGCGCCCCCTGCTGGCGTTGCTCGCTGCCTGGCAACGCCGCTGCGCCACGCGTCGGCAGTTGCAGCGATTGGACGGTCGGGCCCTGGCCGATCTGGGGCTGAACCTGGCGGACCAGTACCATGAAGGGGGCAAGCCCTTCTGGCGCGAATGAAATTGCGCGGCACCATGAGACTTCTCAGGGCCGGCGGCAGTCTCACTCAGGCACATCTAGACGGGAGCCCCCCATGAAAAGCCTGCACCTGGGCGCCGCCGCGGCGCTGTTCTGCCTGTCCACCGCCGCTTCGGCCTCGAGTTTCTACGTCACCACGGACATCATCGTCGACGCCATCGACGCGACGTCCGACGCCACCTCGGCCATCACGGGGTCGTTCAAGAACGACAAGGTGGTCCTGGCCGCCCGCGACGATGCGGCCAGTTTCGTCGGTAGCGCCGGTGACATCCGCGGCGTACGGCTGGAGGCCGCCCTGGGGCATCTGCGCAGCCAGGCGCCGGAACTGCGCCAGGCCAGCGATGCACAGTTGGCCCAGGCAATCCTCGCCATCTGAATCGCAACACCGCGAAATACCCCCTGCAGCGCGTGCCGGCTAGCCCGGAGCGGGGGGCTGCGTTAGCCTTGGCGACCATCTGCCACCGGAGGGTCGCCATCCATGTGTTTCCGCCGTTCTGCCGGGCTGCTGCTCGGTCTCTGCCTCGCCACGCCGGTCCTGGCGTTCGACTCCACCACCGAGGGTCTGGTGAAGACCATCTATGGCACCAGCCAGATCACCACCGCCCCCTTCCAGAACAAGCTGGTCCTGGCGGCGCGTGACGATGCCGCGGCCTTCGTCGCCACTGACGGCGCCCTGCGCGGCGCGCAGCTGGAAGAGACCCTGCGGGCGCTGCGAGCGGCCGATCCGGCGCTCAAGGCGAGCGATCGGGAACTCGCCGAGGCCATTCTGAGTCAGTAGTCCGTTTCAATTCCGTGACATCCCTGGAGTACCCATGCGCCGTTCCCTGCTTATCGCCGCCGCCCTGACCCTTGGCGTTTCCAGCCTGGCTCAGGCCCAGACCCTGGTGGCCACCAGTAACATCGTGGTGCGGGCGCTGCAGCGCAGCATCGACTTCACCTCCGATACCACCACCTCCATCCGCGACGCCAAGATGATCCAGGCTGCCCGCGGCGATGCCGCCAGCTTCGTCGCCAGCAACGGCGACATCCGCGGCGTGCAATTGGAAGAAGCCTTCCGCAGCCTGCGCGACCAGCTCCCGGCGGCACGTCAGGCCAACGATCTGCAGCTGGCCCAGGCCATCCTCGCGCTGTGAACTGTCGCGCCGGCCGGCTGCGGCAGTGGCTGGCTGGCCTCGCGGCCGGCCTGGCCCTCGGCGGGGCCCAGGCCGCCCTGCACCTCGAACTCGATACCCAGGGCCTGACGCCCGCGCAGATCCAGGCCACCCAGCAGCTGCTGGCTGAAGCCCAGGCCCTGCTGCCGCCCACCTTCAAGGCGGCGCTGGACGAGCGCATCCCGGTGCGCTGGAGCAGCGACTTGCTGGAAGAGGCGTACGGCGAGGCGGACCGGCGCAACCTGCTGCTCAATCGCCGCCTGCTGCCGAGCCTGGTGGACGGCAGCGACACTCGCATCCAGACCGGTCGCCCCCACGGCACCCAGCACCGCGAGCTGCTGGCCACGGTGCTCCATGAACTGACCCACTTCTACGATCGCGAGCAGGTCTGGACGCCCGCGCAGCGCCAGCTGATCCTCTCCTGTGGCGGCCTGGGACTGAACTCCGACCAGTTGCCGCTGAAGTGCCAGGGCCAGGCCGGGCGCAGCTACACCCTGTCCGACGATCCCCGCCTGCTGGACCTGGCCGGTTGGCAGGTGAAGACCCGCAAGCACGGCAACCGCGAGTCGAAGAATCTCTTCATCGCGCGCAGCCCGGATCTCTATGAAGTCACCAACCCGAAGGAATTCGTGGCGGTGAACATGGAGTACTTCCTGCTCGATCCGAGCTACGCCTGCCGCCGGCCGGCGCTGCAGCGTTACTTCGCCGAGCACTTCGGCTGGTCGCCGCCGCACGACGCCTGTCCAGGCCGCTATCCCTATCTCAACGCCGGCAACGACTTCGGCGAGGCGCCCCTGGGCTGGCTCGATCCGGCGCGGGTCTACGCGGTGGACTACCTGCTGGCCGAGGGCAATGAAAAGGTCATGAGTCGTTGGGGGCACAGCATGCTGCGGCTGGTGGTCTGCGCCCCCGGGCGGCCGCTCGGCCCGGATTGCCGGCTGGACCTGCAGTATCACTTGGTGCTGTCGTTCCGTGCCTTCGTCAATGACGTCCAGCTCTCCAGCTGGCGTGGCCTGACCGGCTCCTATCCCTCGCGGCTGTTCGTGCTGCCGCTGGCCCAGGTGGTGGACGAATACACCAAGGTGGAGCTGCGGGGTCTGCAATCCGTACCCCTCAAGCTGACGCGTCCGGAAATCGCCGACTTCCTCGAGCGGACCGCCCAGGTCCACTGGAGCTACGACGGTCATTACTACTTCATCACCAACAACTGCGCGGTGGAGACCTTCAAGCTGCTGCACGACGGGGTGCCGCGACTGGCCCAGGCCCAGCTCGACGTCATCACCCCGACCGGGCTGATGGATGCGCTGCGGATCAAGGGGCTGGTGGACACCTCGGTGCTGGACGATCCACGCGAGGCGCTGCGCCTGGGCTATCGCTTCGACAGCTTCCGCGAGCGCTTCCAGGCCATGTTCAAGGTGGCCAGGGAGCGGCTGAGCCTGCCCCAGGCCGATGTCGAGGCCTGGCTGGCCCTGACCCCGCAGCAGCGCCGCGCCGAATTCCAGCGCGCCGATCTGCGGGCCAGCGCGGCCCTGCTGCTGCTGGAGCAGGCGGCCTATCGCCGGGCGCTGCTGCAGGCCCAGACCGAGCTGAAGGATCGCTACCTGGGCCAGGACGCCGCGGACAAGGCGCGCTTCGGCAAGGCCGGCGGTGCCCTGGAGCAGATCCTCAAGGACAGCGGCTACCTCAGCCGCCCGGCCGAATTGCTCGGCACCGACGGCTACGGCTTGCCGCAACCCGGCGAGTGGGACCAACTGACCGCCGAGAGCCAGAAGCGCCAGGCCCATCTGCGCAGCCTCCGGGATACCCTCAACGACGAGGTGCGCCAGCTGCTCTCGCCGGAGACTCGCAGCGGCCTGGATCTCACCGAGGCCAACCTCGACCTCTTGGGCAAGCACCTGCGCGAGCTGAACAAGGCCAGTGGCGGCCTGGAGCTGAAGTAGGGAAGGACTGAGCAAGTAATGCCGATCAGTCAAGCCTTCCTGGCGGGTCGTGTGCTAAAGGGTGGAGCCTGGACCTGGTGTTAGGCGTGCGATCGCGACCATGGCGGTCCGTCGATGCGGCCGCTCCTACAGGAAGAGGCACGCCGGTTTAACGTGATCTTGCCGTGGCTGATGAAACTGAACGCCTGCTCGGACAGCCCCCTCTCCCCTCGGGAGAGGGTTGGGGTGAGGGCCTCCTCGCCACCAAGTCTCCAGTGGAAAAGGCTACGCCGTTTTCCACGCTACGTGAGGTATCCCCACAGCGATAAGACAGTTGCTCCTACAGGGGATGATGCCTTTGTAGGAGCGGACCATGGCCGCGATAAAGCGGGAGCGGTAGAGATCCTGCTGGTTGCCCATGCAACAGCCTGGCATTTGCCCACTGCCGTCAGTTGCAAAAACGCCGCGCTCTGGCGAGGAGAACGCGGCGTTTTTGTGATCGTCAGGGTAGCTGGGAGCGCAGGGTGGACTGCGATCAATGCTCAACGGACCGGTATTAGGTATTAGCCGAGCGGGTACTCTCCCCTTGCCAGAAAGCGCCGACGTCCTCAGCGGTGCCGGCTAGCGCTTCGGCGGCTTGCCCTGGGGCTTGGCCGGTGCCGGCGGTTGCGGACGCTCCAGCAGTGCCAGCAACCGCTCCGGCGGCACCTCCTGGCCATTGAGGGTCAGGCGGCCGGCGGCGTAGGCCAGGCTCGCCACCAGGTCGTCACCCTCGGCCTTGAGCAGGCCGCTGTTCAGTCCGATGCTGGCCAGGGCCTCGGCGGTGGCCTGGGCCTGTTGGCGTAGCGCGGGCTGGTCGCGCGGGGCGCCGGTCTGGAACAGGACCCCGTCCACCAGGCTGCTGCGGGCCAGCGAGAGACGGGCGTCGAGGCGAGTCAGCAACTGGGCGATCAGCTGCTCCGGCGGCAGGTCGTAGGTCGCTGGCTTGTCCAGCGTCAGGTCCAGTCGCAGCTGGTTGCTGCCGCCTGCCGTGTCGAAGCGCAACTCATCCACCACCAGTTGCGGGCGGGCGGCGAGCACGTCGTTCAACTGCTGCTGCAGGGTCGCCTGGGTGGTGGGATCGAGGCCTTCCTCGGCGTCCAACTGCAGATGCTGGAGCAGGGTGTTCAACTGGGCCAGGGCGGGGCTGTCGAGATTGGTGTAGTGACTCTTCAGGGTCGCCTTGCCCAGGGTCTGGCCGGCGATGTCGAGGCGACCGAGGCTGGCGTTGAGTGTCCCGGACAGTCGTTGTCCCTGTTGCTGGGTGTCACCCTGGAGGTTCAGGTCCTGCATTTGCACCTCGGGCTTGCCGGGCATCGCCAGCGAGACCCGCGCCAGGCGCAGCTGGCCCGGGCCGAGCCAGAAGCCATCGGCGTTGCGGTGGTTGTCGCCGGTCAGGCCGAAGCCTTCCATTTCCAGCTTGCTCCAGCCCTCGGGGGTGCGGACGTTGACGCTGAATTGCCCCACCGTGCCCTCCAGGCGCAACCGGCGGCCGTCCAGGTCGGTGCGGAAGCTGGCGTTCAGCCCGGAGAAGGCCACGGCGCCCTGGGGCTGGTCCAGGTGCAGCGGGGCGATCATCAACTGGCCGTCGACGCTGCGGTCATAGCCCAGGGTCGCGTCGAGACGGATGGGCTCGGTGCCCTTGGTCAGGCCGAACAGGGCGGCCGCGGTGGCCGTATCGGCCAGGGTGAAGCTGTTGACCGCCATCACTGGAGTCAACTGGAGGGACTTCAGCCGTGCCAGCGGGAAGGGGCCGTGCTGGATACTGTCTCGTACCCGCAGCATTTCCACCGGGGGACGCCCCTCGGGTTGCAGGGTCAAGCTGAACACGGCCGTGCTGCTGAACAGCCCGCGCTGGAAGTCGGCCAGCTGGAGTTGCAACGGATACTCCGGCATCTCGGCCTGTAGCGCCGCCTGGGCCTGACTGGCGGCCTGGCGCAATTCGGCTTCGAGGCGCCCACCGGTGTACCAGGCGCCGCCGACGCCTGTGCCGACGGCCACCAGGGCCAGTCCGGCCAGGGTGGTGAGGAGGGGTTTCTGCATAGGTGACAAGTCCCTTTGTGAGCGAGGCGCGGAGGCAATCCGCGGCGAGTCGGAAGCGGAGTGTACGAGAGCGCCTGGCGGATGCCGAGGGGCAAGCCCGGCCGTTCGCGCGGAGGGTGGTGGACTGTGATCGCTTTCCAGCGATTGGCGTGCCGAGTCGACGGCCGATTCGGTGGGTGCTAGTGTGGTGTTTCAGAAGTTATCTACACAATTCTGGCGGCGCTTTTTCGGCCTGGGCGGCGTTGCCACTCCTCGCCATAGCCCTGCTATGACTCGTCGCGGCGCCTGGCCCAGACCAAAAAATCACTCGCCAATTCTTGCGCGAACTTCTGAAACACCACACTAGCGTGCCGCGATCCCCCCTACCGGAGCCTGCTGCATGACCGTTCTCGTTTCCTCGCTTGCCCGCCCTTCGTATTCGTTGCCGGGGGTATCGGCATGAGCAGCCAGCGTCCGGTCGACGGCCTGCAACTTCCCACCGAGCTCCTGGCCCGCGCCGAGGCGCTGCTGGCCCAGGGCGGGCGCCGCCTGCTGGGCATCGCCGGCACGCCCGGCGCCGGCAAGTCGACGGTGGCCGAACTGTTGGCGGTGGCATTGGGCGAACGCGCCGTGGTGGTGCCCATGGACGGCTATCACCTGGCCAACCGCGAACTGGCGCGCCTGGGTCGCGCCCAGCGCAAGGGCGCCCCGGACACCTTCGACGCCCGCGGCTATCGCGCCCTGCTGCAGCGGCTGAAGTCGCCAGTGGCAGGCGAGACCGTCTATGCGCCGCTGTTCAATCGCGAGATCGAGGAACCCATCGCCAACGCCATCCCCGTCCATGCGGAGACGCAACTAGTGATCAGCGAAGGCAACTACCTGCTGCTGACCCAGGCGCCTTGGCGCGACGTGGCGGACGTGTTCGACGAGTGCTGGTACGTGCGCGTCGACCCCGAGGAGCGTCGCGCACGCCTGGTCGCCCGGCACATGCACTTCGGCCGCAGCCGCGCGGAGGCCGAAGCCTGGGTGGCGAGCACCGACGAGCCCAATGCCCGACTGATCGACGGCGACCGGGCGCGGGCGGATCTGGTGGTGGAGTGGCGGGATGGGGTGGGAATCGGTTAGGCCGGAGGAGGCAAGGGTGTTTGCTGCCTAGGCGGCAGTGAAGCCAGAGGCGAGCTGAGTGGCGAGGGCGGCGTGTTTCTAAGCTGCCTGTACGGCGGTGAACATTGCCCCGACTGCCGCCGCGCATGGGGATGATTTCTGAGCTGCCTATGCGGCAGCGAACGGCTCGTGGCATTTGAGCCAACAGCTGGCGTATTTCTAAGCTGCCTATGCGGCAGTGAACGGGCATTAGCGCTTCGATTTCCTGATCAGTATTTTCTAAGCTGCCTATACGGCAGTGAACGAACCCGCCTGTGCTGCTGGAGGGGGGAGACCTTTCTAAGCTGCCTATACGGCAGTGAACCGGATGAGGCCTGGGACAGGGCCATCGACGAGTTTCTAAGCTGCCTATACGGCAGTGAACACGCGCTCCAGGTCGGCCGGCTGCGCCGTCCTTTTCTAAGCTGCCTATACGGCAGTGAACTAGAGCTAGTTCTACATAACACCTTGATCTATCGAAGACTAATCGGTTTTTCCTCTCAAAACCCTTTTTTCACGGCCTCTTCCAAGTCATTGATTTTTATCGCTGTAAGGTGGGCCTCAAAAAAGAGGGTATGAACGCGGCGCCATTTGCCGAGACCGGACAGGCGCCGATCTAAAGCCTCCTTTTAGAATCCCCCACCTGCATCCAGCCAAGCCTGTTCTTCCGCTGTATCGATCCGGCCCAGCGCCCGATTTCGGTGTGGAAAGCGCCCGAACTGGGCGATCACGTCCAGATGCGCCTGGGCGTAGCTGCGGTAGTGCTCGATGCCCAGGGCCTCGAACAATTCAAGAGAGCGGTGCTGATCGACCAGGGCTTCGGAATGCTCGAATGGCAGATAGAAGAAGGCGCGTAGCTCGGGCTCGACCTGCTGGTCCAGGCCGGCATCGATCGCCTGCCGGGCGTAATGCAGGGCCAGGGCGTCGGTGGCGAAGGCATGGCCGCTGTGGCGGAAGATATTGCGGGGGATCTGGTCGAGCAGGAGGCAGAGGGCCAGGACGCCTTCGGCCTTGTCGGCCCAGCTATCGAATTCGCGGCGACTCGCGGCGAAATGCGCTGCCTCGAAGCCCGTGCGGCATTCGGTATCGAACTCGGTGCCACCGCTGAACCATTTGCGTCTACCGGCAGAGCGCCAGAAGGTTACGACTTCCTGTGGTTGCATGCTGTCTTCCCAGTCGCGCGGGTTGCCTGAGTGGTTGTTGCACTCGACGTAGCTTATAACGACTGCTTGGTGCGGCGAGACAGACGGCTATTTCATACACGGCCGCGTAAGCAGGACGACCTCTCCGTCGAGGACCGGATAGCCTTGAAGGCCCCGAAAAGTGGAGATAGACCGTATGACCAGGTTCTTGGATGACCTCATGGAAAGCGTTACCCAAATGGACGAGATCGTCCGGGGTGAGCGGCAACCTCCCCGTGAATTCCACATCGATGCCCTGCAGATCAAGCAGATGCGCAAGAACACGGGACTGAGCCAGGCGCAGTTCGCTAGGAAGCTCAATATCGACGTCGGTACGTTGCGCAATTGGGAACAGAGCCGGCGCGAACCCACTGGGCCGGCGAAGGCGCTGTTGGTAGCGCTGAAGAACGACGCCGTGCATGTGCTGGCAGCGCTGGGGGCTTAGCCGTCGTGGGTGCTAGTTTCTGGGCTGCCTGTGCGGCAGTGAACTTCCATTTCGGTGCTTTACGCTGCACACCTTGTTTCTAAGCTGCCTGCACGGCAGTGAACCATTTGGCTGGTCTTTTCCTGCAAGATTCTCGTTTCTAAGCTGCCTACGCGGCAGTGAACCCCATGAGTGCGCGCAGCTCCAGCAGGGCGGCTTTCTAAGCTGCCTACGCGGCAGTGAACAATGGGAGTCAAGAAAGCTGTCGATACGGCTGTTTCTAAGCTGCCTACGCGGCAGTGAACTCAGGCAATCCGTACCGTACCGGTCATCGGCCTTTCTAAGCTGCCTACGCGGCAGTGAACGAGCGCGCCGAGCAGACCGCGGCAGCCTTCCATTTCTAAGCTGCCTACGCGGCAGTGAACGCAACTCCGACCGAGGCATTCGGGTCGTAGAATTTCTAAGCTGCCTACGCGGCAGTGAACTAGACCCAAAACCACCCAAGCTCTTGATCCGAAAGACTTAGGCGGCTTTTTAACCTCTCCAACCTTTTTTCTGCGCCTTCCGTAACCCCTTGATTTTACAGGTGGCACCTGGGCGCTCAGAAAAAAGGGTCAGAACCAGGGCACGGTGGCCGTGGTGCTCAGGCCGTAGCGGTTGAAGGTGCCGGGGATGGGCGCCTCCAGCAACGGGCCGTGGCGGATGAACAGGGGGAAGCGCTGGCCGTTGCCGTTGCTGCGCAGGGTCACGAAGGGCAGGGCGCAGCGCTTGGCGGCGCTGTCGGGGATGCGTTGGCGGGCCTCCGTTTCGCTGAGGCCATGGCGCTTGATCAGGCGGCGGCGGAGACGGTCGGGGTTGCTGTCCACCTGGACGCGGCTGACCTGGCGCCAGCGGACCTGGGCCGGTATCGGGGTCAGGGCGCCGAGGTGCAGGTGGTCGCGCATGCCGGTGAGCCAGTCCAGCGCCAGGAGCCGGTCCAGGGCCTCGGCCGTGCCGTGCAGGCGTAGCCGGGTGCCCAGGGTGGGGCCGGCGTCCACCTCGGGAAAGCTGATGCCCACGTCGTCGCGTCGCAGATCGCTCAGCCCGCGGTGCAGCTTGGCGAACAGGGCGCTCATCAGCTGGGTGGCGGGAAACTCCGGGTCCGGCAGCAGCCGGAGGTCGAGGTAGTGGTCCATGGCTACTTCTCCTCGGCGGCCCCGAAGACGCCGCCGCGGATCAGGTTGGCGATGACGAAGTGCTGCTGGTCCAGCGTCGGCACCTGGTCGTGCAGTACCCAGTTGTCGAACAGGCTGTAGAAGTCGAGCTTGTCCTTGGGCTGGCGGTAGGCCTTGCCCTGGGAGGTGACGGAGCCATAGGGCTCGACGGCGATGGGGCCGAGTTCGTCCGCGCCGGGGTACCAGGTATCCAGGGTACGCAGGGCGTTGCCGATCTTCTGCGAGTGGATCGCCGCTACGTCGCGCACCTGATAGAGGGTCTTGCTCTTGCCGCCCTTGTCGCCGCGGTCGAGGATCAGTTCTTGGGAGGGAAAGACTTCCTGGCCATCGCCGATACGGACGAAGGCCACCACCTCCAGCAGCAGATGGCCCTTGCCGGCCAGGCCGTCGGCGATCACGGCGCCGAGGCTGTCGACCTGTGCATCGGCGGCGAAGCTGCGCAACGGCACGGCCAGGCCGTCGAAGCGCCAGCTCTGGGCGGCGGCGCCATCCTGCAGGCGGGCAATGCGGACCTCGACGGCTTCGGCACCGACCCGGTTGCGCCAAAGGAAGCGGCCACTGGCCAGGTTGGCGGCGTAACGCCGGCCCAGTTCGCCGAAACCCTGGGCGCTCACATAATGCTGCACGGTGGCCAGCAGCTTGGCCTGGTAGTCGGCATCGTTGCAGGCCGCCGGGGTGCCGGCGCCGCCGAGGACGCGCAGGGTGAAGCGCACCTTGAGGGTATCGGCCTCGGCGGGCAGGGCGGCGACGTCGACGGTCTGCAGGTTGGGCGCCTGGATGGAGGCGTCCAGCTTGGCCGGGTCGCGGTCCTTGGTCTTGATGCGGTTGGAGATGGTACCGCGCACGGATTTCTCGCGGATGGCGATGGGCTGCCAGGTACCGACGTCACGCTCGTCCCAGCGGCCGGCGTAGAGCAGGGCGTCCGAGGGATCGAGCTTGCGCTCGAAGGCGAGGACGGAGGCGGTGTTCAGGGTGGTGGTCTTGGCCATGTCGGATGTCCTTATGCGAGGGCTTCGAGGTCGAGGAAGGGCGTGGTGCAGCGATACAGGCCGGCATCGGGTTCGGCCTGGTGGTACCAGAGCAATTGGCGGATGTCGGCGAAGCGATGCGGACTGTGCCATTCGCCGAGGCCGTAGAGGCTTTCGACGAAGTGGAAGGGCAGGCTGCGGTCGCGGGCATTGCGCACGCTGCCAGGCGGATGGGCCGCCAGGGAGCGATAACCCAGCGGGATGGGCACCAGCCAGCCGGCACGGGGGCGCAGGTGCCAGTCGCTCCGAGGTGCGCCTTGCTCGTCTGCCGTGCCGGGCGGATCGACGTTCAGGCGCGTGAGGTCGAGCAGGGCCTCGAGGCTGGTCAGGCTGGCATCCTGGGTTTGCAATGCGGCGGTGCGCTGGGCGAGCAGGTCGGCGCGGGGGATCAGGGCGAAGCCAGGCAGCAGGCGGCGCGTCAGACGACGGCTGAGTCGGACTTCTTCCTCGGCCGTGCCGGGCCAGAATTCCAACAGCGGCCGCTGGCGCTCGCCCAGGGCCCAGGTCGGCGGTAGCAGGCTGCCTCCGGCCAGGCGCATACCCAGCGCGAGGTCCCAGGCGCGCTGAGCGATGGCTGCAGGCTCCAGCAGGCCGTCATAGAGGGCGGTGCCGGAGACGCCGATCAGCAGGCTGACGTCCAGGTGGATGCGCCCTTCCTCGACGATGGCGGCGGTGGTGCCGTCCTTGCCGACCGGGTTGCGCGTGAGGTGGAACACCCGGGTGCGCTTGCCGGCCGGCACGGAGGTCTGCGCCTGGTGGTGGTGACAGACGATGGCCACCCCGGCGAGTTGGATGTCCAGCGCTTCGCGCAGCTTGAGTTCCAGGGCCTGGACGAAGCCGGTGAAGGCGGTGACCGCCGGAAAGCCCCAGGTCAGGGGGCCGGAGAGGGCGTTGGCGTTCTGCACGCGCAGGCGCGGCAGCAGGAGCAGGGCTTCAGGCGCGTCCATCGTCGAGCATCTCCTTGAACAGCTTCAGTTCGTCGTGCAGCACGCCGCGCCAGTGGTCGGCCTCGGCTTCGCCCAGGCGCAGGGCGTCGTGATCCAGCTTGGCGTTGAGCCAGTTGCCGAAGCGCTGGCTGGCCTGGGCAGGCCAGTCGCGCCACAGGTGGCTGCTGCGGAAGTCCGCATCCGTTTGAGCCCGCAAGGGATCGAGCCAGAGGCGCTCGCTTTCGTCCAGGCGGCAGTCGGGATGGGCGCTCCAGCCGGGGGGAAGGACGCCGTTGCGATTGGCCTCCAGCAGCTCGGCGGCGTACTGGTGGAAGGCGTCGGTGATCTCTTCGAGCAGGCGGGCGCGTTTGCGGCGGATCTGCCAGTTGTTGTGCGTCGTCACCCGCAGGAAGTGCTGCAGCTCGGCTACCCGGGCGCGCAGGGTCTTGTCGTGGCGATAGAGGAAGTCGAAGGCCGAGTCGCGGCGCAAGGGCGGGCGCAGGTCGAGGCTGCGCCAGGTGGGCGGTAGCGAGGCGAGCAGCCAGTTCTCGCCATAGCGCTCGCTGTTGAGTTGACTGATGTTCTGCGGCTTGGTGCCGCCGAACTTCTGGATCGCCAGGTCGAGGTACTCGCAATAGCCCTGCTCGGCCGGTTGCGCGTTCTTGCGGGCTTCGCGGGCCGCCTTGGCGGCGGCACCGAAGCGATCCTCCCGCAGGCGCCGCTGCAGCCGGTGCGCCAGGCTGGTGGGGAACAGTGGTGCCAGCAGGTGATAGCCGCCGTCCGGCAGCGGGAAATAGACCTGCTTGGCCAGGCTATGGGAAGCCGCCGGGCCGCGGCTGGCGGTGATGGCGGCGAAGCTGGCGCGCCAGGCCTCGGCCTGCTCGGCGTCGTCGCTCAAGGCGGCGAGCAGGTCGGCGTCCTGGTCCAGAACGCGTTGCAGCAGGCTGCGGCCTTGATGCTCCAACTTGAGCAGCTTGAATACATCCAGCGCCGCTGCGTTGCCCACTACATCGTCATCCCAGCCCTCGGCCAGGCAATGGCTGGAAACCAGCCCCGGCAGTTCGGCAGCGGTCGGCGGTACATGCAGGCTACTGCCACGGGCGTCCGGGTGGATGGGCTTGAGGGTATGGGTGGCGAGCTGGATCTGGGCGACGCGCCGGGCGGCGTCGGCGAGCCAGACTTCCGGGCGGTGAGCATCGAGCAGCGGCTGACGCCTGGGGTCGTCGTCGGCCAGCTTGTCGAGCTTGGCCTGCAGGCGGGTCTGGATGAAGGTATGGATCAGGTCGCGCAGGGCGGCTTGAGGCAGCAGCAGTGACGCCATGGTGATCTCCCTATCAATTGACCAAGGCAGCATAGGTCTAATCCAAGAAAAACACCAAGATACTTTCTGTAAATTTCAGGCTATTCTCCGTGGACTGCCGAATGGGCAGTTTAGGAAAAGATGCTTTCGGGAAAACTGCCGAACAGGCAGCTCAGAAGGATTGAACATGGCCTACTTCCCTCCACAGTTGCCTCTCGCTGAAGACCTGGAAAGCCGGACGGTTCTACGCAAGTTGGCACGTGCGCATCAGGCCCTGGCTGAGCTCAAGGGGGTAGCAGACAGCGTGCCTAATCAGGACATCCTGATCAGTACGCTATCTCTACAGGAGGCCAAAGACAGCTCTGCTATCGAGAACATCATCACCACCCAGGATGATCTTTACCGAAGCGATAGTGCCGGCCGGCAGTTCATCAGCGTGGCGGCGAAAGAGGTACACAACTATGCATTGGCGCTCAAAGAAGGTTTTCTGGAGGTTCGCCGCACTGGACTGCTGACTAATAGCGACATCTTGCGTATCCAGGCTCGGCTAGAGGAAAACGAGGCTGGCTTTCGTCGAATGTCAGGGACAAAACTGATGGACCAGGCAGGACTGGTGGTTTACACCCCGCCTCAGCACCCCGATGAGGTCATTGCCTTGATGACCAATCTGGAGCGGTTCATCAATGACGAAACGCTGTGCGATTGGGATCCGTTGACGCGGATGGCTGTGATGCATCATCAATTTGAAAGCATCCATCCTTTCTACGATGGCAACGGTCGAACTGGACGTATCCTGAACGTTCTCTATCTCGTCCGGTGGGGATTGCTCGGGAGCCCGGTGCTCTATCTGTCGAGGTATATCAATCAGAACAAAGCGCTCTATTACTCCAGGCTGCAGGCGGTAAGGGATGAAGGAGCTTGGGAAGCTTGGTTGCTGTTCATGCTGGAAGCCGTCGAGCAGACCGCCACTCAGACGACTAAGTTGATCTATGGCATCAAGGATTTGATGCAGGACTACAAGGAAAGACTGCGCACGCAGCGGCCCAAGATTTACAGCCAGGATCTGCTCAACAACCTGTTTTGGCACCCTTACACCAAGGTGGAGTTCGTACAGCAGGAGTTGAACGTCAGCCGGCCTACTGCTACCAAGTACCTTGAGACAGTCGTCGAGCTGGGTTTGCTGAGCAAGCATCGGGTAGGCAAGGAAAATCTTTACTTGAACGATGCCTTGTTTGAGCTGCTGTCCAACGCAGCCCAGCGTGAGTACGTGTAAAAGAATCACGATTTCTTTTACATGAAGAGCCGGACATGGAAAGAAAACCGGCTTTCTTTTACAGGTGCCCACTCAGCTCATAGCCTATTTGCCACGGGCGAACCCCAATCGTGGATGCCAGCGCCAGGGCCGATCCGTCAGAGTGCCGCTGTCGTTGCGGTCGCAGTCGAGGCTGAGGCGTCCATAGCGTTGGGCACAGGCGCGTAGGCCGAGGCCTTGGCGTTCGGACAGGGTGTGCAGTTCGGCTTCGTAGCCGGCATGGCCCCAACTATGGACGCGGGCGCCCAGACTGAGAGGCAGCTCCTTCAGGAGGTTACCCACCGGCCGCCAGGTGCCGTCTTCTTCGTCGCGCTGGAAGGTGAAGGGTGGCTCGTCGTCCAGATCCGGCAGCAGGGAATAGTCCAGCTGGGGCTGTCGCTGGCGAAAGGGTTGGGCCTTTTGCAGCAGGCCGGTGAGGGCGGCCGGGCTCTGCCACCAGAGGGGTGCGGTGTAGGCGGTCTTGCTGGCGCCTTCGCCGAGGAGTTCGGCGCGTAGCCGGGCGTGCTCCAAGTCCACCAGGCGGGTGGTGGGCTGCAAGGGGACGGCTTCCTGGATGCGGGGCGTGGCATCGATGGCGAAGCTGTCGGCGGGCAGCAGGTTGCGCAGGTCATGGCTGGCCAGGCGCCAGTTGGCTGTCTCGAAGCCAGGGCGCTCGAAGGCGAGGGCTGTCCCTTGCAGCGCCTTGAGGTTGTGCGAGAGCAGGTAGAGATTGTCTTCCGTGCAGGCGTCGGGACGATGGCGGCGGATGCGGCCGGCCAGTTGGATGATGGAGCGCATGGACGAGGGCTCGACGATGGCCCAGTCGTAGTCGTGATCGCGGCCCACCTCGGCCACCGGCGAGGCGAGCACGACGAAGAGGTGATCGGCTTCCGGATAGCGCGCCAGGGCGTCGCGGACCAGGGGATGGGCGAACAGCGCCTGGGGTTGGTGGCGGCGCAGTAGGGTATCCAGCTGGCGTTCGATGGCCGAGCGCAGCAGCAGTGGAAAGCGCGAGTGATAGACGCAGAGGTGCAGGCGCGTGCCCGTGGGGGCGTCCTGGGCGTGGAGGGCCTGGGCCAGTTCGATCAGCGGATCGATGTTGGCCAGCCGCAGCAGCCCGCAGCTGACGCGCTGGCCGTCGGTACTGGTGCTGTGATGGCGCTGGTGCAACTCGCTCATCCAACCGGGCAACTGAGCGGCCAGTTCGGCGCAGAGGGCGGTCCGTTCGCGGCTGCTGGTGGCGATGGGCAGGATGTGCGCCCGGCGCCGCACGGGTTGCTGACGCAGGGCGGCCAGGCGCTTGTCGATGAAGGCCGCGTGCTGTTGGGCAAAGCCATCGCCTTGCGCCTCCTGCGCGGTGCTGCAGCCGAATTCGTCGAACCAGGCGCAGCAGATGTCCGCCGAGGTGCCCGGTTCGCCGCGATGTCGGCGATAGGTCGCGCGGCCGGCGGCATAGGCGTCGAAGAGTCCGCGCACCAGGGCCGGTGGCAGGGTCGCCGAGGACAGCAGCACGCGGCTGCCGAGCAGGCCGGCCCAGTGCACCAGGCGGGTCAGGGCGGGTAGATCGGCCAGGTCGAAGTCGTCCGGTTCGTCCAGCACCAGGTCGGCGGTGAGCAGGCGCAGCATGGGCGCGATCTGCCGGCCGCCGCGGAGGCTCTCGCAGGCCGGCATCAAATGGTCGAGGGTGCAGACCAGCACGGGCGCGCTGACCAGCTTGAGCGTCGCGGGATCGTGCTGCAGCCAGTCCTTGAGCGGGCCGTCTTCCAGGCTGGCCGCGTAATGGACGTGGCCATTGTCCTGCAAGGCGGCCGACTCGCTGCCCTGGGCGGCGGCGCGGCGTTCCCGGGCGTCCAGCTCGAACAGCTCGCGCACGGCCATGCCGCCGACGCGGATGGCCAGGTCGTCCTCGTCCAGGCCGAGCTGTTGTCGGTAGGCCTCGCCGGTCTGCAGGGTGAGGGTGCGCAGGCCCAGGGCGATGCTGAAGCGCGCCCCGCGCTGCGGATCGGCCAGGGCATAGAGGATACGGCCATTGGCGAGGGTCTTGCCGCAGCCGGTGGAAGCCAGGTTGACGCCGAAGAAGCCGTGCCGGGCCGCGGTGTCGCGCAGGCCATTGGCCAGGTCGAAGGCCTTGTCCTGCCAGCGGAAGCGCGGGTCCGTGGCGCGGCGCTTGAAGCCCTTGTGCCGGGCGATGCGCGGCAGGTTGCGTTCCAGGCGTGGCAACAGGCCGGCGATGCGCCGGGCGTCCTGGGTGACCCCGAGCAGGTGTTCGTCGAGGCGTTGCTTGGGTTGGCCCTCCCGGTCGGTATTGGCATGGGCGGGGAAGTCCGGATCGCCCAGGCGGGGTTGGGCGGGCTGGCTCGAATAGTGGTGGTCGGCGAGCATCAGCACCAGGCGCGACAGGTGCATGAGGTAGGGATCGCCCAGCAGTCGCTCGGCATCTGCCAGCAGCCCCGGTCGATCCAGCACGGCCTGGGCGCAGGCGGCGCTACGGCGGCGCCAGGCGGCACTGGCGAAGGGCAGGTGGCCCGCCGGGAATTGCCAGCAGGCGGCCTGTTCGGCCGGCGTCGCCTCGCTGCGGGCGCCGCACCAGTCGGCCATGATCGGCATGGGCAGCAGTTTCACGCCCGGTGCCGGCGGTGCCTTGGCCGCGAGAGGGAGGCGATGGTGGCTGACGATCAACCAGCCGATCGCCTGGGCCAGGGGTGGCAGGTGGCGCTGGATGAAAGGGCCCGGCTGCGGTGGTCGGTGATCCGCCTGCAGCCGGATGAGCCAGTCCTCCGCTGAGCCGTTGACCAGGCGATGCAGCCAGTCCGTATCTTGGCTGCCGTTGCCGACGAAGGCTTCGAACAGGCGCAGCGACACCCACTCATGGCGATAGGCGTCGGCCAGCGGACCCTTGCCGCGCAGCTTGGCCTGGAAGGCGGCATTGGCCTTGCCAATGTCATGGAAGAGGGCCGCCAGTTGCGCCAGCAGCTTGATGTCCTCGCCGCTGTGCCAGTCGTTCTCGTCGTGCCGGCGCAGCACGTCGCGGCGGGTGGTGTTGGTCGGTACCGCGCCCTGGTCATTGAAGCGGCTGGCATCGCCGACGATCCACAGCAGCTCGCTGTGGTCGCGGCCCCTGATCCAGTGACAGGCCACGGCGGTGTTGCGGCGGGCGGTCTTCTTCAGCAGCTTGCGCAGGGTGTCCAGGCCGGCCTGGGTGATGGGCGTCTGCCAGGTACGTTCGCCGCGACGCTCGGCGAACTGGTCGAGGATGCGTCGGCTTTCCACCAGGGCGCGCTTGTCGCACTGGCTGACGAGCAGGACGTTCACCCGCCGACCTCCTCGGCCACCGCCTTCAGGGTGTCGATCATGAAGTCCAGCGCCTCACCGCGGGTCAGGCGCTCCAGGCAGGCCTGGCGGAATTCCTGTTCCTCGTCACCGCGCACGGCGCTGACGAAGGCCAGGGGCAGGATGCTGGCGTCCTTCACCAGGTCGGCCACGTCGAATACCAGGCCGCCGCGACGGGTCTTGCCGTGCAGCACCGCCAGGCCATGGGGCAGGCCGAGCACCCAGGTGGCGCTGGCGGCCAGACCATAGGCCAGGTAGTTGCCATGGTCGAGGAAGCGATTGGCCGGGTCGCTGCCGGCGCCGTGCTTGGCGCGGGTGAAGTCACCATAGTCCACCGCCCGCGCCGCCAGGGCATAGAGCTGCTTGCTCAGGCGGGCTTCTTCGGTGAGCAGGAAGGTGTTGTCCACCGCCGCCTGGATGGCGTTGCGCGAGGCCGCCAGGGCCGCCTCCAAGGCCGTCGGCTCGACCTGGAAGCCAGCCTCCTGCAGCGCGCGCTCCTGCAGCCAACCCGTGCGAATCCGCTCCAGGCGCGCCAGCTGGAAGGCCTTGGCCGCGGTCAGCCGCTTGGCCTCGTCGAACCAGAAGCCGACCCAGCGTTGCAGGTACTCGGTGGGGCGGTATTCGCTCTGGGGTGAAAACCAGGCCACCTCCACGTCGATCTCGTTGGCCGAATACAGCGGCGTGCCACCGCCACCGCAGAAACCCACCAGCACACCCGCCCGGGCCAATTCACGCATCGCCGCCTGGGTGATGGAGGTACCAGTGCCGAGCAGCAGGGTAGTGGTGTTGGCGATGGGAATGTTCCAGTACAGCGACTGCTGGCCGGCCTCGGTCACGTACTCCACCCGGCCACCATTCACCAGCACCCGGCAGTGCTGCAGGTAGTAGAGATTGGCGCGCTTGGAGTGCAGGATCGACTTGAGATCGGAAGGGCTGAAATCATCCATGACAGCGTCCCTGATGTCGGTGGCGGGCCTGTCGTCATCTTGGCGCGGCGAGTGGCTGGGCGGAACCCTTTTTTCGGGTTGTTTAGCGAGGCCTTTGAAATCAAGGGGTTAGGGAGGGAGCTAAAAAGAGGGTTTGGTGGCCGAAAAGAGCGCTGAAAGCTGTTGTATCAAGGGGTTGGGCGGGAAATACTCTAGTTCACTGCCGTGTAGGCAGCTTAGAAAATCAGCCACATCCAGACGGGCTATGGCCTGCCGTTCACTGCCGTGTAGGCAGCTTAGAAATTCTGCTTTCAACGTAGCCTGCAGCTCAGACAGTTCACTGCCGTGTAGGCAGCTTAGAAAAGGTACTCGGAGCTGCAGAAAGCCAAGCCATCGTTCACTGCCGTGTAGGCAGCTTAGAAAGCATACGCCCACGGCCCGAGCGCCATGCGATCGTTCACTGCCGTGTAGGCAGCTTAGAAAACCCGTTGGCGCGGGATTTCGTGGGGTCAGGTGTTCACTGCCGTGTAGGCAGCTTAGAAATGCTGAATCTCCGTGTAGGCAGTGTCGGCAGCGTTCACTGCCGTGTAGGCAGCTTAGAAATTGGTGCGCATGTCCACGGCTTTGCCGTAGCTGTTCACTGCCGTGTAGGCAGCTTAGAAAGTTGCCGGCCAGCAGTTCTCGCCCTCGACTATGTTCACTGCCGTGTAGGCAGCTTAGAAATTTCGCGAGCTGCTCGACGATGCCGGCGAGCTGTTCACTGCCGTGTAGGCAGCTTAGAAACGGCGGACGAACTGCCCAACAGGATGCACGCCGTTCACTGCCGTTTAGGCAGCTTAGAAATATGGCATGGATAAGGGTGATCCCTTCAGCGCGTTCACTGCCGTATAGGCAGCCCATCGGGGTTCCACGTGGAACCCCTCAGCCCCTACCCACATACGGCATCTTGGTCGCCATCACCGTCAGCGTCTGAACGTTGGCGTCCAGGGGCAGGCTGGCCATGTAGCGGACGGCGTCGGCGACGTGCCTGACGTCCATGCGCGGCTCCACGGCGGTGCTGCCGTCGGCCTGGAGCACGCCCTTGGCCATGCGTTCGGTCATCTCGGTGGCGGCGTTGCCGATATCGATCTGGCCGCAGGCGATGTCGAAGGGGCGGCCGTCCAGGGCCAGGGCCTTGGTCAGGCCGGCGACGGCGTGCTTGGTGGCGGTGTAGGGCGCGCTGAAGGGGCGCGGGGTGTGGGCGGAGATGGAGCCGTTGTTAATGATGCGGCCACCCCGTGGCGACTGTTCGCGCATCAGGGCGAAGGCGGCGCGGCTGCAGAGGAAGACGCCGGTGAGGTTGGTGTTGACCGCGCGGTGCCAGGCGTCCAGTTCCAGCTCGTCGATGGGCACCGCCGGGGCGCCGACGCCGGCATTGTTGAACAGCAGGTCGAGGCGGCCGTAGGTGTCGCGGATGCGCGCGAAAAGGGCCGCGACACTGGCGGCGTCGGTGACATCGCAGGGGACCGCCAAGGCTTCGCCGCCTTGCTGCCGGGCTTCCTCCGCCAGGGTCTCCAGCGGCTCGGCGCGGCGGGCGGCGAGGATCACGCGGAAGCCGTCTGCGAGCAGGCCGAGGGCGACGGCGCGGCCGATACCCTGGGAGGCACCGGTGACGAGGGCGATGGGGCGAGCGGTAGTCATGGATGGTCCTTGGGGTGGCCAGGGGGCTACCAAGGCTAGCAGGTCGTGAGGGGTATTGGGGGCGCCCTCACCCTAGCCCTCTCCCAGAGGGAGAGGGGATGGTTAGGTGTGCTGGGGTGGGCTGGAGTCAGCCGGTGGCAGCCTTGGCCCTCACCCCTAGCCCTCTCCCAAAGGGAGAGGGGATGGTTAGGTGTGCTGGGGTGGGCTGGGGTCAGTCGGTGGCGGCCTTGGCCCTCACCCTGGCCCTCTCCCAGAGGGATAGGAGATGGTTAGGTGTGCTGGGGCGGGGCTGGAGTCGGTCGGTGGCGGCCCTGGCCCTCACCCTAGTCCTCTCCCGAAGGAAGAGGGGATTTGGGGGGCAGGGAGGATGTGGTGTCAGCCTGCAGCTATCGAGCGGGGTGCTCCTCATTCCAGCTCTCCGAGAGGAGGGGGATGGTCGAGCGGTATCGGGTCGCCGCGCACCTTCCCTACTGCCAGCCGTAGCGCTGCACGAACCAGTCCTTCATTCCCTGGACCAGCAGGGCGTAGCCCGCCAGCAGCAGCGCCAGGCAGGGGAAGTAGCCCAATGGCAGGGGCTGCAGGCGGAAGTAGCCGGCCAGGGGCGAGAAGGGCAGCAGCAGGCCGATGGCGGCGATGGCGCCGGTCATGAGCAGCAGCGGCGCGGCGGCGCGGCTCTGCACGAAGGGCAGGCGGCGGGTGCGGATCAGATGCACCACCAGGGTCTGGGACAGCAGTCCCTCGACGAACCAGCCGGTCTGGAACAGCGTCGCCTGGGCCGGGGAATCGGCGCCGAACACCTGCCACAGCAGCAGGAAGGTGAGGAGGTCGAAGATGGAACTCAGCGGGCCGAAGAACAGCATGAAGCGGCCGATGTCCTCCACCTTCCAGCGTTGCGGACGGGCCAGCAGGTCGGCGTCGACGTGGTCGAAGGGGATGGCGGTCTGCGACAGGTCGTACAGCAGGTTCTGCACCAGCAGCTGCAGCGGCAGCATCGGCAGGAAGGGCAGGAAGGCGCTCGCCGCCAGTACGCTGAAGACGTTGCCGAAGTTTGAGCTGGCGGTGATCTTGATGTACTTGAGCATGTTGGCGAAGGTCTTGCGGCCCTGCAGCACGCCTTCTTCCAGCACCAGCAGGCTCTTTTCCAGCAGGATAATGTCAGCGGCTTCCTTGGCGATGTCCACCGCCGAATCCACCGAGATGCCGATGTCGGCCGCGCGCAGTGCCGGGGCGTCGTTGATGCCGTCGCCGAGAAAGCCCACCACCAGGTCCTGGTCGCGCAGCAGCCGGACCAGGCGCTCCTTGTGGGCCGGGGTGAGGCGGGCGAACACCGTGGTGGTGGCGAGTCGCGCGCTCAGGGCAGGGTCGTCCAGGGTGTCGAGTTCGGCACCGGTGAGCAGGCCGTCGACGTTCAGGCCGACCTCGTGGCACACCCGCCGGGTGACGCGCTCGTTGTCGCCGGTGAGTACCTTGACCGCGACGCCCTGGTCGGCGAGGGCGCGCAGGGCGGCCACCGCGGTCTCCTTGGGCGGATCGAGGAAGGCGATGTAGCCGATCAGCACCAGGTCGTGCTCGTCGGCGACGCTATAGTCGAGGTGGTCGCCGGGCAGCTCGCGGATGCCCACGGCCACCACGCGCAGGCCTTCGTCGTTGAGGGCGGCGGTGAGCGCGCGAATGTGCGCCAGGCGCTCGGCGGTAAGCGGTCGGTCGACGCCGTCTTCGCGGACGTGGCTGCAGGCAGCGAGCATCTCTTCCAGGGCGCCCTTGCACACCAGCAGGTGACGCTGACCCTCGGCCACCACCACCGACATGCGCCGGCGTTCGAAGTCGAAGGGCAATTCGTCGACCTTGCGATAGGCCAGGCTGAGGCCGCGCAGTTCGGCGTGCTCCAGCACCGCCACGTCGAGCAGGTTCTTCAGTCCGGTCTGGTAATGGCTGTTGAGATAGGCGTATTCCAGCACGGCGTCGCTGGGGCGGCCCTGGCTGTCGGTGTGGCGCTCGAGGACGATACGGTCCTGGGTCAGGGTGCCGGTCTTGTCGGTGCACAGCACCTGCATGGCGCCGAAGTTCTGGATGGCGTCCAGGCGCTTGACCACCACCTTCTGCCGGGCCAGCACCACGGCGCCCTTGGCCAGGGTGGAGGTGACGATCATCGGCAGCATCTCGGGCGTCAGGCCAACGGCCACCGAGAGGGCGAACAGCGCCGCTTCCAGCCAGTCGCCCTTGGTCAGGCCGTTGATCAGCAGCACCAGCGGGGCCATCACCAGCATGAAGCGGATCAGCAACCAGCTGACCTGGTTGACCCCTTGCTGGAAGGCGTTGGGTTCCTCGGTGACGCGGGTCACTCGCTCGGCGAGGCTGCCGAAGTAGGTGCCGACCCCGGTGCCCACCACCAGGGCGGTGGCGGCGCCGCTGACCACGTTGGTGCCCATGAAGCAGAGGTTGTCCAGCTCCAGGGCGCTGCCGCCGGCAGTCAGGGTGAGGGCGCGCTTTTCCACCGGCAGGGATTCACCGGTGAGGGCGGCCTGGCCGACGAAGAGGTCGCGCGCGCTGAGCAGGCGCAGGTCGGCCGGGATCATGTCGCCGGCCGCCAGCCGTACGATGTCACCGGGGACCAGTTCGCGGATCGGCACCTCGACGCCGAAGGGATTGCCGGCTTCCGGGCGCAGCACCGTGGCCGTGGTGCTGACCAGCGCCTTGAGCCGCTCGGCGGCGCGATTGGAGCGCGATTCCTGGACGAAGCGCAGCACCGTGGACACCAGCACCATGGTACCGATCACGGCGGCGCCGGGCAGGTCGTCGGTGAGCGCCGAGACAGCGGCAAGTAGCGTCAGTAACAGGTTGAAGGGATTGCGATAACTCAGCCAGAGATGGCGCCAGGCGCCGAGCCGGCGCTGCTGCTCCACTTCGTTGTAACCCAAGGTGAGGCGCCGCTCGGCAGCCTCTGCCGCGGACAGACCCAGCGGACTGCTGCGGTGGCGCCGCAACAGTTCACCCTCGGCGAGACCGGCCGCCTCGTGCAGGCGGCGACTGAAGTCGGCGCTGGGTTCGCTGCGACCCTGGTCCGCGGACGAGCGCTGCCAGAGGGCGGGACGATGGAACAGACGCTGGTCGAGGCGTTGGCTGAAGAAGGCCAGTAACGGCTGGGTAAGGGCTTTGAACATGGGAAGACTCCCCGTGGCCGAGGCCACGAATCAGCGAGCGGTGGCGCGCGGAGTCGCGGCTGCCTGGCGAGCCAGGCGGCTAGGGGACGCTACCTGGCGGTCGAGGACGGACAGGGGGCGAGACGCATCAGGTGCGCTAGCCTCCGTTCGGCAAAGGGGCACGCCGCAGGCAGGCCGCCGGCGTGCGAAGATTGCAGCAAAGGCGGGTTAAGGCTGGCTTAACGCCGGGGGACGTCGGTCGGCACCAGGAGCGGCCGGCCGCTGTCGCAGGTGCTGGATGACGAGCGTTTCGCCATGAAGGTGCTGGCGGCCTGTCGCCGGAACGCTGAGGAGCTGCGCAGGGGACGCCGATTTGGCAGTCTCCGCCGGCTAGGCGACACTGGTGCCCACCCCTCTCAGCGGAGTCACCCATGCAGATTCGCCCCTTCGCCGCCGCCGATTTCGACCAGGTCTGGCCGCTGATCCAGCAGGTCGCCCAGGCGCAGGAAACCTACGCCTACGATCCGCACCTGACTCGCGATGACGCCTGGCGCCTCTGGATCGAACTGCCCCGGGCGACCTTCGTCGCCGAGCGCGAGGGCCAGATCCTCGGCAGCTACTACCTCAAGGCCAATGCCCTGGGTCCTGGCGACCACGTCTGCAACTGCGGCTACATGGTCGCCCCCGCCGCTCGCGGCCAGGGTGTGGCCGGCGCCCTCTGCGAGCATTCGCTACAGGTGGCCCGCGACCTGGGCTTCCAGGCCATGCAGTTCAACTCGGTGGTGGCCAGCAACCAGGTGGCGGTGCGGCTATGGCAGAAGCACGGCTTCGCGATCGTTGGCACCCTGCCCAAGGCCTATCGGCATGGGAGTCTGGGGTTGGTGGATTGCCATGTGATGTATCGGTGGTTGGCGGATTGATTGACGAGGTGGCGGCTGCGAGCAGGCATTCGCCCAAGCCAGATAGAGCCATTCACTGCTGCCCAAGATGGCAGACGAATCACCAGCAGTTTCCAAGGCAAGGCAATGGCTACCCAAGCGTGGGCTCCTGTCGCTATCGTGACGGATGCTGGCTGGATGCGATCACCTAAACAGGACACTTTGATCCATGAAGAAATGCGCGTTTCTCGCAGTAGCGCTATCGGTCATTCCCTTCATCGCCCAGGCTGCGGATACATCAGCCCTGGCGCAGCTGTCCACCTGCGACAGCCATTCCCTGAACTTCCTGCAGGACTCCGGATTCACCACGCTCATTCCTCATAAAGGCGAGGGCGCCAGTCTTCAACTGCAGGACGGCAAGCAACAGGGCGATACGACCCGTTGGCTGTTCGCCAAGCCCGTTGTCGAGAAGGGCATAGTGCTCAAGGGCTTCTACCAGAGCCGCATGGAGCTGGCCGGTTCCGAGTTCATCAACTGGGGCTTCTACAGCGATCAGGGGATCGAAGAGATCGCCCAGATGCTGGACAAGGAGAAGGTCGGGCCGCTGACCCTGGCGGGTGGCGTCTATGCCCGGCCGGAAGCCTGGTCCGCCGAACGCGAGGCCTGGGTCCGCGAAGATCCCAGCGACACCAGCGGCAAGCTGGTCACCCAGGGTGCCGAACGGGTACTGCTGATCGAGCCGCTCGACCCCAACGAGGGCCTGCCGGCCAAGAGCATGGTGACTTGCTCGCTGCAGGGCAAGCTGTCCAAGGACATCCTGGCGAGCAGTCGTCCGGATCTGACCCCGCGCTAGCAGGTCCGCTCGTATCGGCGAGCGACGATCCACCGATACGAGCGACTTCGACAGTCAATGCGGGCGCCAGCAGCCTTTGAATTTGCCGCAGACCCGATACTTCGCATCCAGCTCGCCCGCGCGGGTGAGTTGCCGATCCGATGCCAGGAGCGCCCGCTGAACGCCCAGCCTGACGTATTGCTGGGCCATGTAGATTTTCATGGCATCCAGCAGCTTGTCCGGCGTACCGCTTTCGGCGGCGTGGGCGAGACGCTCCAGGTTGGTGTCGTCGACGGTACGTAGCCGCTCGCCGAAACTCTGTTGATAGAGCGTCAGGGTTTCCTCTTTCACCCCGGCCATGTCGGCGTGGAACAGCACCAGGCTCTGACGATAGGCGTCCCAGTAGTCGTCGGGCAGCTTGAAGCCGATCTTCGCCTTGCGCTCGGCCAGCGCCTGCTCATCGACCGGGGTAGGCGTGGATTTCTCGCGCATCTTCGGATCGGTGGCCGCGTCGACGATCTGCCGGATCCACTGCTCGCGCTGGACGGTATCGGGTTGCTGGGCATCGCGCTTGGGAAACAGCTTGCCGCTGCCAGCACAGGTCCTGAGGACACCTCCCGGGGGAACGCCCTGGCGTACCAGCTCGCCATTGGCGACGTCCAGCCGATCCAGCCTGGCGGTACAGGTATTGCCACTCATGCGGAAGCTCAGCTCGTACTCGGCGCCGGGCTGGGGCTTGAAGGTGGTGAGGGTGCTACAGGCGGAAGGGGTATCCAGGTCGGTGGCCTGCAGATAGACGTCCGCGCCCGGTCTGACCTTGATCTCCAGGTAGTCCTTCATGCGCAGCGGCGGTGGCGCGAGCATCTGCACGCGGCGTTCGGATTTGCCGCTCAGGACGCTGTTGAGGGTGCCCGCCTTGAGGCCTTCGCAATTCGCGGCATCGTAGTAGTTCAGGGTGGCGCCCCCTACCGTGGAGACGAATCTCAGCTTGGCGGCGTTCGGCTCCTGGGTGTCAGGATAGGGCGCCTTGCTGCTGCAACCCGCGAGGGCGCAGGAAAGCAGGAGCAAGGTGGTCTTCAGCTTCATGGGTAATTCCTGGCAAGGCAGACGAGGTGACTGGCTGGAGGCGCCGCCGCTTCGGTGGGAGGTGTGGCGCCTCGGCGAGAGGAGTGGTGGAGACGGTTATCGCGCCGCCAGATCCTTCCCATACAGCGGCGAGTGCGGGCCGGGCAGGACGCCGTTGGGTCTCAGGGTCAGCAGGCGCACGCCGGCGATGCCGGCCATTTCGTGGCCGCGGTCGTTGATGGAGTTGACGATCTGGGTGACGGCGGCGGTGATCAGCATGCCGACCAGGCCACCCCCGCTGTTCTGTTGCTGTTCGGCGGTGCTGGCCGCGGCGGCGCCTTCCCAGAGCAGCTTGCCGCTGCGCAGGTCGACCAGCTTGGCGGTGACGACGACGGCGGTCTCGCTGCTGATGACGTGGTAGGAGGTGCCGTAGCGGGTCACCTCGGTGTAGAGGGCGGCGTCGGCACCGAAGATCTCGCGCAGCTTGGGCAGCGGGGCGGCCTGCATCTCGTCCGGGTTGAGCAGGCCGTTCTGCTTGAAGGTCTCGTCCACCAGGGCGACCGGCAGGACGTAGTAGCCGGCTTCGCCCAGGGGATAGCTGAGCTGGGCGAGGACGCTGTAGCTGGCCTTGATGTCCGGCGATTTGTTCACCGGCGGCAGGATGACCACCGAGGCCGGCTTGCTCTCGCGGAAGGCGGTGTAGTCGTAGGCTTTCTGCTGGTTGGCGCAGCCGCCGAGGAGGACGAAGGCGGCCAGCAGGGGCAGGGCTTTGAGCAGGTGTCCGGGCATGGTCGGTTCCTTAGTTCTTCGCCAGGTTGCGCATGAGGAAGTCCATGTAGGCGGTCGATTCGGGGAAGAGCGACTTCTCGGTCTCGAACTGCTGACGGACCTGGTCGGTCTTGCCAACTTCGGCGTAGAGCATGCCGAGCTGGGCGTGATAGCCCGGGGCGGGCGTCAGGCCGGCGGCACGGGCCTTCTGCAGGCCGGCTTCGAGTTCGGCGATCTGCTGCTCGGGGGCACTCTGCTTGGTGAAGTGGCCATAGACCTGCTCCTGGTAGCCCGGCCAGTAGTAAAGCGGGCGGGGCTGGCTGGCGCAGCCGCCGAGCACGGCGCTGGCGAGGACGAGCGACAACATCGCGGCGCGCGGCCGAAATACGCTGTTCATGGGGGCTTCCTTGCTTAGGGGGCGGGGCGCCAGGCGCCGCTGTCGATGCCGTTGACCAGGCGGTTGACGGCTTCACGGATGGCCAGGTCCAGGACCTTGCCGTTGAGGGTGGAGTCGTAGCTGGCGGTGCCGCCGAAGCCGACCACTTCGCGGTTGGACAGGCTGTATTCACCGGCGCCCTGCACCGAGTAGACGACCTCCGAGCTGCGCACGTCGACGATGTTCAGGTTGACCTTGGCGTAGGCGATCTGCGATTTGCCGCGGCCGAGGATGCCGAACAGTTGCTGGTCGCCGACTTCCTTGCGGCCGAATTCGGTGACGTCGCCGGTGACCACGTAGCTGGCGCCCTTGATCTGCTGGGCCTTTTTGGAGAAGCCGCTTTCCTGGGCGATCTCGGCCAGGTTGTCGCGGTCGAGCACGTTGAAGCGGTTGGACTGTTGCAGGTGGGTGACCAGGATGGTCTTGGCCTGGCCGCCGAGGCGGTCCACGCCGTCGGAGAACAGTCCGCGCATATAGCTGGAGCGGTTGTCGAACTTGCCCACGGCGATGGGCTGGCGCACGCCCTGGTACTGGGTGTTGGCCGAGGTGACCTGCTGGACGTCCAGCGAGCGCGAGGATTCGGTGGCGCAACCCACGAGGGTGGCCAGGCCGGTGGCGACGGCGAACATCAGTGCGTTTTTCATAGATCCCTTGAGTGTGCGGTAAGCGTCGTGGGCGCCGAGACACGCCCCTCGCGTGGGCTCGACACGAATCTCGCTGACTTCGACAGGGATGAGTACTTCGCCCGTCCGACCGGGTCGGGGGGATGGCGGGAACGCGGCTGGAGAAAGAGGCTGGAGGGAATTCCGGGCCGGTCCATGGCGAGGCGAGCATCCTGCTGATCGAGTCAAAAGACTGGCTTCAGTGTAACAATAATTTTGTGACGCATTTAACGCATCGCTCGACAGGCGTCAGGCTGGGCGGTATCAGTGGTTTCGGAAAGGATCGGGCCTGGACGGACGGAGCGCTCGCCAGGCCATTGGCGAAGTGGTCTGGCACCTGCCAAGGTCGACGGCGTGGAGCCCGGCCACAACGGAACGTAATTTGCGTGCCAGAGCCCATCGTCCCTCGCCGTTACGAGCCCGCCATGCGCCATTTCGATACCGATGCCCTCGCTACCTTCATCGCGGTAATCGATCACGGTGGTTTCACGGCGGCGGCCGAGCGGATCGGCAAGACCCAGGCGGCGGTGAGTCTGATCGTCGGTCGGCTGGAAGAGCGGGTGGGCAAGCGGCTGCTGGAGCGTAGTCGCAAGGGAGTGAGCCTGACCGCCCAGGGCGAGATCCTGATGGGCTATGCGCGGCGCATGCTGATCCTTGAGGACGAGGCGCTGTGCGCCCTGGAGTGTAAGTTGGAGGCGACGCGGGTGCGCATCGGCATGCCCGACGACTATCTGGACAGCCTCGGCGCCTGGCTGCTGCAGACCTTCTCGGCGCGGCATCCGGAGATCCAGGTGGAGATCCTTTGCGACTTTTCCAAACGGCTGGAGCCCCAGGTGCAGGGGGGCGACCTGGATCTGGCCATCGTCACCCGGGAGGCCGGGCGGCCCAGCGGCGAGTTGCTCTGTGCCGAAGCCCAGGTGTGGTGCAGCGTGGTGGGAAAACGTCCGGAACGGGAGCAGGTGTTACCGCTGTCGCTGTTCGCCGACAGCTGTCGCGCCCGCCCCGGCATCCTCGCGGCACTGGACGAGGTCGGGCGGCCCTGGCGCATCGTGTCGTCGTCGTCGCATCTGCCCGGGGTGCTCGCCGCTGTGCGCCTGGGCGCGGCGGTCACGGTGCTGCCCGCTTCGGTGGTACCTGAGGGGTGGCGTGTGCTGGGCGCGGGCGAGGGCTTGCCACTCCTGCCGCAACTGGAATTGGCGCTGCTGGTGCCGTCAGGGGCCCGGCTGAGCACCCGGCGACTGGCCAATTTCATTCGCGATCGCTATCAGGATCGGCAGCGCGCCGCGATCGCCTAGGCGTAGTCGGAAACGTGCCTGCGCTGACCGATTTGCAGACCAGGCCATCCCTACGCCCAGGTTCGGGCCACGTCGGTGAAGGCCGCTTCCAGGTCCGCCAGCACCGCATCGGCATGGGCGAAGGTCAGGTACAGGCGGCCATAAGCGACGGGCATCATCAGCACGCCGCGGGCGCGCAGGGCGAAGTGCAGGGCGCGGGTCCATTCGGCATCGACGCTGGTTTCGGCCTGGGCATAGTCGGCGGGGGCCTGTTCACGGTCCCAGGGGGTGAAGACGCTGCCGTAGCCGCTGCTGGAGAAGGATAGGCCCTGGGCGGCGAAGGTGCTGGCCAGCCGGGTGCGCAGGGCGTCGCCGCGCGCCAGCAGGGCGAAGTAGTCCTGCTTGACCAGCAGTTCGAGGGTGGCGAGCACCGCGGCGCAGGCAGGCGGATTGCCGCTGTAGGTGCCGGCCCGTACCACCTGGCCACGCTCGAACAGCTCCATGATGGCCGGCTTGCCGAGCAGGGCGGCGACCGGGATGCCGCTGCCGATGGCCTTGCCCACCGCCGCCAGGTCGGCGTCCACGCCGAGATGATGCCCGGTCAGGCCGGCGTGCAGGCGAAAGCCCATCAGCACCTCGTCGAGGATCACCAGGGCGCCATGGCGATGGGCGCGGTCGGTGACGTACTGCAGGTAGCCGGGGACTGGCTCCAGGCAGCCGGCGTTGGCCAGGACCGGCTCCATGAGGATGGCGGCGATGTCGTCGTATTCGGCGAACAGCCGCTCCACGTCGGCGAAGTCGTTGTAGCGCAGCAGCAGCATGCCGTCGCGTTCGGGACGGGCGCCGCTCATGCGGGCGGCGGGCGACTGCACGTTGCCGAAGGCCACCGGGTCATACCAGCCATCGTAGGCCGCGGCGAACTTGACGATGCGGCCACGGCCGGTGGCGATGCGCGCGGTACGGCAGGCCAGGTGCACGGCCTCGCTGCCGGTGTTGAGGAAGATGACGCGCGACAGGTCACCGCAACGGGCGGCCAGGGCGGCGGCGGCGGCTTCCTCGCGGGCATGGGCGAAGGAGGGCATGGGCCCCTCGGCCTGGGCCTGGGCGACCGCCTCCAGCACCGGGGGCGGGGCATGGCCGAGCAGGGTCGCGCCGAAGCCCATGGCGGTGTCGATGTAGCGCTGGCCGCGGTCGTCCCAGAGGTAGGCACCCGCGGAGCGGGTGACCCGGAAGGCGTGGCCCTGAAGATCGGGCAGGGCGCGTCCTGCGCTGGAGATGCCACCCACGAGAAAGGTCATGACGGAGGTACTCGGATTGCGGGTTGATCAGTAACCGAGCAGGCGGGGCAGCCAGCCGCTCAGGGAAGGGAAGAGCACGAGCAGGGCGACGGCCACGGCGGTGGCGAGCCAGAAAGGCACCAGGCGCCAGGAGACCTCGCCGATGGACAGCCGGGCGACGTTGCAGACCACGAAGATGTTGGTGCCGATGGGCGGGGTGAACAGGCCCCAGCCCAGGGTCACGGTGAAGATCAGGCCGATCTGGTAGGGCTCGAAGCCGGCTGCCTTGGCGATGGGCACCAGGATGGGCGCGAGGATGATCATGGCCGGGCCGAGGTCGAGCCAGAAGCCCACCACCTTGAGTGCCAGCACGATCAGCAGCATGGTCAGCAGCGGACCGGTGTGCAGGTCGACGATCCAGCCGGCCACGGTGTGGGGGACCTGCTCCACGGTGAGGATCCAGCCGAAGGGCATGGCCACCGCCATGATGATCATCACCGAGCCGGTGGTGACCACGGCTTCGTGGATCGCCGGCAACAGGTCGCGCCAGCGCAGTTCGCGATAGACCAGGGCGCCGGCGACCAGGGCGTAGAGTACCGAGACGGCGGCGGCCTCGGTGGCGGTGGCGAAGCCGCTGACGATGGCGCCGAGTACCAGCACCGGCATCAGCAGCGCCGGCAGGGCGTAGCCCAGGTCGCGCAGCAGCTCGCGCAGCGGCAGGCGCTCGTCGACCTTGGGGAAGTTCTCGCGGACCCCGACCACATAGGCGGTGGCCATGAAGGTCAGCGCCAGCAGCACGCCGGGGATCAGGCCGGCGACGAACAGGCCGCCGATGGAGGTGTTGGTCAGTACACCATAGAGGATGAGGATGACGCTGGGCGGCACGATGATGCCCAGGGTGCCGGAGGCGGCGGTGACCGCGGCGGCGAAGGCACGTGGATAGCCGCGCTCTTCCATGGCCGGGATCATCACCTTGGCCACCGCACCGGTGTCGGCGGTGGCGGAGCCGGTCAGGCCGCCATAGACGAAGGCAGTGGCCACGTTGACCAGGCCCAGGCCGCCGCGGAAGCGGCCGAGGAAGTGCTCGGCGATGCGCATGATGCGCCGGGTCAGGCCGCCGCGGTTCATTAGCTCGCCGGCCAGCAGGAACAGCGGGATGGAGCTCAGGGTGGCGGAATCGGCACCGCGGATGGTCTGCTGGGCGAGCCAGGCCAGGGGCATGCTCAGGTCGCCCACCAACAGGGCGACGATGCTGGCGCCGGCCATGGCCCAGACGATGGGGATACCAGCCAGCAGCAGCACGATGAAGGCGAGGAACAGCGCGAGGACGGTCATGCCTGGGGCTCCCGGCGGACACAGAGGCGCCACAGCCGCAGCAGGGCGATGACGACGAGCAGGGCGGCCGCGCTGACCAGCGCCAGGGTCATCAGGCCGGAGGGCCAGCGCAGCACCGGGGTGGGTACCCGGCCGGAGCGCTCCAGCACCGCCCAGCCGCTGGCCAGTAGCCAGAGGCTGACGCCCAGCAGCACCAGGCAGCTGAACAGCTGCAGGGCGCGCTGCCCGGCTGGCGGCAGGAGCAGCAGGACGCCGACGAAGCGCACGTTCTCGCCGCGTAGCTCGGCCAGCACGCAGCCGATGAAGGTGACCCAGACGAAGCTCAGGGCAGCGATCTCGAAGGACCACTCGAAGCCGGACAGGTGGAAGTAGCGCGCCACCACCCCACCGGTGATGGCGCCGAAGGTGGCGAGGAACAGGAGGACGCCCACGGCCTGCAACAGGCGCTCGGGTCGCGAGGGGCGGTGCGGGACGTGGGTCGGATCGCTCATGGCTCAGCGGGCCTCGCGCGCGGCGCTGCGGGTCTGGTCGACGAAGGCCTGGCCCCATTCACCGGCGAAGCGGGTGTAGACCGGATCGACCAGGGACTGGAAGGGGGCGGTGTCGACGGTGTTGACCCGCACGCCCTTGGCCTTGAGTTCGGCGAGGACCTTGGCGTAGGCGGCGTCCAGCTGGCCGCGGTACCAGGTCACGGTATCCTGCGCCGCCTTGCGCAGTGCCTCACGCTGGGGCTCGCTCAGGCTGTCGTAGGTGTCCTTGTTCATGAACCAGTAGTTGGCCGACCAGATGTAGTTGGACAGCGACAGGTATTTGGCCACCTCGAACCACTTCTGGTCGTAGAAATCGCGCATTTCCGGCTCGACGCCATCCACCACGCCGGATTGCAGGGCGCTGTAGACCTCGCCGAAGGGGATCGACTGGGCCAGGGCGCCGAGTTGCTTGAGGGTGGCGAGGATCACCGGATTCGGCGGCGTACGGATCTTCAGACCGGCGAGATCGGCCGGGACGACGATGGGATGCTTGCTGTTGGCGAACTGGCGGAAACCCGAGTCCAGGGCGCCCAGCAGCACATAGCCGTGGTCCTGGCCGAGGCCCAGCAGGGCCTTGCCCTGGGGACCGTCGAGGAAGGCATGGACGTTGGCGGCATCGTGGAACAGGAAGGGCAGGGAGACCACGTTGAGGCGCGGATCGATGGCGTCCACGGCGCCGCCCAGGCCGATGTCGATGGAGCCATTGCCGACGCCCTCGGCGATGGGGCCTTCGTCACCGAGCTGGCCATCGGGGAAGACCTTGACGGTCAGCTCGCCCTTGGATTCGGTCTTGAGTTCTTCGGCGAAGCGCTGCACCGCCTGGTTGATCAGGCTGTCGCTGCTGGAGGCGTGGGCCAGCCGCAAGGCACGGGCGGCGGAAGCGCTCTGCAGGTCGAGCAGACCCAGGGTGGTGGAGAGGGCGATGGCGAGCCAGCTGAGGCGCGCCCGGGTCCGGCGTTGCGGCATGGTGCTGCTCCTGAGGGAGGGGGCCGGTGGTGGCACCCTTGCTCGGGGATACTGCCAAGCTTTGCCGTTGCGCTGGATAAAGATGCGTAATGTTGGGATAAGCGGCCGTCAGCGCCCGACGTGGTCCACCACCCAGCGCAGCGACGCCGCGAGCATGGGGCCATGGCCGAGCCCCGGCAGGGTTTCGAACTGCACCTTGATACCCGGGACTCGGCGGAGGCGGTCGGCCAGGCGCGGTGTGGCATCGGCCGGGACCTGGCTCTGGAAGTGGGCGGGCAGCTCGCGCTCGGCGCCGCCTTGCAGCAGGACGAGTTCGGCCGGGTGTCCGCGTAGGCGTTGCGCCAGGGCCGCGTCGTCCTGGGGCAGGGCGGCGGGGCTCCACCACAGCGAGGGACTGACGGCGTAGCCCTGGGCGAAGGCGTCCGGTCGGGTGAGCAGGGCGTGGACGACGAACAGACCGCCCAGGGAATGGCCCCAGATCGCGCGATGCTCGCGATCGAGGTGCATCTGGCGCGCCACCGCCGGCTCCAGGTGGTCGAGCAGCCAGGCGAGGAAGCCATCGGCGCCGCCGGTGGCCATCTCGCGAAAGCGTTCGCTGGTGGGCGCGGTGGGCGTGTAGTCATAGGCCCGGCCAGGCCCATCGATGCGCTTGCCGCCTGCATAGCCCACCGCGACCAGTACGGGAGGCTTCGGACGCCGGGCCAGGGTGTCGAGCAGTTCGGCGTTCAGCCCACCCAGGGCGGCGTTGCCGTCGAGCAGATAGAGCACCGGGTAGCCGGTGGCCGGCGCCGGGCTGGCGGGGCGGGCGATCCAGACCTGGTAGTGACGCTCGCCGTCGACGGAATCCAGGCGCAAGTCGCTGAAGGTGTAGCCCTGGCCAGGGTGGACGAGGACGCTGGCATCCATGGGTTCGTCGACGGGACGGGCCTGGCCGGGCGTGGCCAAGGCCAGCAGCAGCGGCAGGGCTAGCCAGGCGCGCCGGCGGGTGGGGCGGAGCGAGAGCGACAGCAAGGGCATCAGCGAACAAGACTCATTCAGGAGGAGCTGGCAGCCTACTGGCAGCCGCTCGCGGTCGCCATACTGGCCAGGTGCCTTAGCCTAGTCTGTCAACGATCAGGCGACCTGCAGGGGTTTTACCTGCGCCCGAATCTGCTCACCCTTCGCGATCTCCGCCACTCTCAGCTCATAGGTGGCCTGCAGGCCTACCCAGAAACCAGGGGTAGTATCGAGCGCAGCGGCGAGGCGTAAGGCCATATCGGCCGTCACTCCGCGACGCTCTAGAACGACATCGTTTACGGTAGGGGCCGAGACGCCCAGGGCGCGGGCCAGCGCGGAAGCGCTCATGCCCATGGGCACCAGGTATTCTTCCCGCAGGACCTCGCCGGGATGAACCGGGCGCATTCCGTTGGTCAGCATGGCGTTACCTCTATTCACTATCATCTAGGGTGGGTAGGACCGGGTATTAGGTTCGAGGCCAGTTATCGCACCATTGGCGTCTAGCGACCATCTTTAGTGGTGGTCGACGATCTCTACATTGATCGGCCCCTGTGCGGTCCACTCGAAACAGATGCGCCACTGGTCGTTGATGCGAATGCTGTGCTGGCCTTTGCGATCCCGCTCCAACTGCTCCAGGCGGTTACCGGGAGGAGACTTGAGGTCTCGCAGCTCGATCGCCTCGTTCAACATTGCCAGCTTCCGTGTTGCCACAATGGCTATCTGGCTCCATCGCCGGTCCTGCCCGGTCGTAAATAGCGCTTCGGTATCGCTACAACGAAAGCTGCGGATCATTGCAGCTCCTTGACGAGGCTCGTTAAGAGATATTAACGCCTAACGTTAAGCGTTTCAATTGGTGATTTGGCGAGAGCGCACCCGATGGTAGATGCCAGGCGGCTCTTTCCGATCAATATGATCGTGGCAGGGCTTGGTCCAGCGTTGCGCCAGGGCTTCGGGCTGTAGGACGTAGCGCGACCTGCGCGGCGCGAGCCGGCAGGTCGGTGCGATGGCTCAACCGCAGGTGGCGGTCTGCACCACCAGGGTGGCGCTGGTGGTGATGCTCAGGCGCTGGGAGTTGAAGTCCATGGTCATCGGGTCCTGCGGACGGACCACGCGAACGACCTGGGCACCTGCGCGCTGACGGCTTTCCTCGGCCAGGGCCGGGGTCAGGGCCTTGCCGACCAGGTCCTGGACTAGGTCGGAGTTGCAACGGCCGCTGCTGCTGGCGGCACCGCTCGCGGCCGGGCTGGCCGCTGCCGGGGTGTCGCGCGTTTCATGCGAGCCACAACCGGCCAGCAGGGTGAAGAACGCGGCGCCAGCCAGCAGGAGAGGGGTCTTGAAGCTCATGAGTTCGCCTTTTCGATCGTGAGAGGAGGAACCTTAACCCGTACGGGCTTCTGCATGGACCCCTCTAGGGTGGGCATTGTTACAAATCGCGAGCCAGGCGCCGCCGACGATGGTCGAGCCAAGACCCCTTCAGCCGATAAAGTTAACAAATATAACGTTCGGTAATCGGCTAGAATCGGGTCCCATGGCTTGATCCGTTTCTCGCATGGACCATCATCGAACCAGGGCCGCCCGGCCCCACGGTGACGACAACAACAACAAAGGGACACCCGCCATGTCAGCTCGCTATCCATTCGCCTCGCCTCCTGACCATCACCCGATCCGCGCCCACTAGGCCCTGATCCCGGCGCCCCGCGGCGCTTTCCGCCTTCTCTGTCAGGACGGTCATTCCATGTCAGCTTCGCGCTCGCTCCAGGCCTGCGCACGGGTCCGCTCGTGCCTCGCCTTTGCCTCTCTCACCTCCCTGCTGATCGGCCCGGGAGCCCTGGCTGCGCCTTCCACCACCCTGGAAAGCGCCCGGCCCAAACCCCTCAACAGCCTGGAGACGGCGCGGCCGCTGCCGCCCGGACCGCCGCGCTGGGCCGAGGACTATCGCTTCCTCGACGATCCGGAAAAACGCACCGATCCCTTCGACGGGTTACGCTATCAGCGCCTCGGCGACTCGGCCTGGCTGCAGACCGGGGGTGAGGCGCGCTATCGCTTCGACACCATCCGCAATCCGGTCTTCGGCCGGCGCGGGGTGGCTACCGATCACTACATCCAGCAGCGCCTGCAGCTGCACGCCGACCTGCACCTGTTCGACGACGCCCTGCGCGCCTTCGTCCAGCTGGAGAACACCCGCGCCTGGAACAAGGCGCTCTACGGTCCCTACGACCAGAGCCGTACCGAGCTGCACCAGGCCTTCATCGACCTCAACACGCCGCTGGCCGGCGGCAAGCTGATGACCCGGGTCGGCCGCCAGGAGCTGGGCTACGGCAACCAGGCCTTCGTCACCTATCGCGACGCCCGCAACATCCGTCTCAACTTCGATGGGCTGCGCCTGGCCTGGAGTCGTCCGGACGGCTACCGACTGGACGCCTTCGGCCTGCGACCGGTGGTGACCGGCGAGGACAGCTTCGACGACGGCTCCAACAACGCGGTCAAGTTCTATGGCCTCTACGGCACCCTGCCGCTGGCCGGGCCGCTCAGGCTGGATGTCTACGGCTTCGGCCTGGAGACCGATCAGCGCACCCTGGCGGGCCTGACCGGTGCGGAGAAACGCTACACCGCCGGCATCCGCCTGTTCGGCAATGCCGGGCCCTGGGACTGGACCTGGGACCTGGCCGGGCAGACCGGGCATCTGGCCGGGGCGCAGATCCGCGCCTGGGGGCTGAGCAGCGAAACCGGTTATCGCCTGGCCGGCGCCTGGAAACCGCGGCTCGCCCTGCGCCTCGATGCCGCCAGTGGCGATCACGGCCTGGGCGACGATCGCGTCGGCACCTTCGATCCGCTCTATCCGAAGAACGGCTTCTACGGCGACTCCGGCCTCACCACCCTGGCCAACCTCTATCTGGTCGGCCCGCTGCTGACCCTGGCGCCGCGGCCGACCCTGCAGCTGGAGAGCGGGCTGTTCGGCGTCTGGCGGCAGAGTACCGAAGACGGCGTCTACCTGCCGGGCATGACCACGGTGCCGGGCACCGTCGCCAGCTCGGCGCGCAAGGCCGGCAATCTCTGGCGCAACAACCTGCGCTGGATGCCCACCGCCAACCTGACCCTGGACCTGGAATACAGCTACTTCCAGGCCGGCGCCGCCGTGCGCCAGGCCGACGGCGACGACACCAGTTTCCTGATGGTCGCCACCACCTTCCGCTACTGAGGAGCCCACCATGCGCCTGCTCTCGACCGCCCCGCCCGGGGCCCGCCTGACCCTCGTACTGTGCTTCATCGTCGCCCTGCTGGAGGGCATGGACCTCCAGGCCATGGGCATCGCCGCCCCGGCCATGGCCAAGGCCTTCGGCTTTCAGCCAGCGCAGATGGGCCTGGTGTTCAGCGCCAGCATCCTCGGCCTCTTGCCCGGGGCCTTCATCGGCGGCTGGTGCGCCGACCGTATCGGCCGCAAGAAGGTGCTGATCGCCTGCGTGCTGATCTTCGGCGTCTTCTCGGTGGCCACGGCCCATGTCTGGAGCCTGGAGAGCCTGCTGCTGGCGCGGCTGCTCACCGGGATCGGCCTGGGTGGTGCCTTGCCCAACCTGATCGCCCTGTCCGCCGAATCGGTGGACGAGCGCGCCCGCGCCACGGCGGTCAGCCTGATGTATTGCGGCGTCCCCCTGGGCGGTGCCCTGGCGGCGGTGGTGGGGCTGCTGGACGTCGGTCGCTGGCAGACGGTGTTCTACGTCGGCGGCCTGGCGCCCCTGCTGGTGGCGCCGCTGCTCGGCCGCTACCTGGTGGAGACCGCCGGCTTCCTGGCCAGCCGCGCTGCCACGTCGGCGGGTGGCTTGCGCGGGGCCTGGCTGGGCGCAGTGCCGCTGTCGACCACCCTGCTGCTGTGGCTGGGCTACTTCTTCACCCTCACGGTGATGTACATGCTGCTCAACTGGCTGCCCTCGCTGCTGGTGGGGCAGGGCTTCAGCCGCGGCCAGGCGGTGGGGGTGCAGATCCTCTTCAACCTCGGCGGCGGCATCGGCTCGGTGCTGTTCGGTCTGCTCATGGATCGCTGGCGGCCGCGGCTGACGGTGCTGGCCATCTACCTGGGCATCCTGCTCGGCCTCGCCGGCCTGGGCCTGGCCAAGGCCTATCCGCTGGTGGCCCTGGCCGGCTTCGCCGCCGGGCTGTTCGTGGTCGGCGGCCAACTGGTGCTCTATGCCCTGGCGCCGCAACTCTATCCGGCGGCGATCCGCGCTACCGGGACGGGGGCCGCGGTGGCGGTCGGACGCCTGGGCGCCATGGCCGGGCCGCTGCTGGCCGGCCAGGTACTGGCCGTGGGCGGCGGCGCGGCGACCCTGGTGGTGGCCACCACCCCGGCGGTGCTGGTCGCGGCGGGCGCGGTACTGGCCCTGCTGCACCGGCGGGCGCCGACGCTAAACGCCGTCAGCCGCGTGGAGGCACCCGGTCATGCGTAACGGCCTGAGTGCGCTGTACGACGATGTCCTGCTGTTGGACGGCGTGCGCACGCCCTGGACCGACCTGGGCGGCGCCCTGGGCCAGGTATCGCCCACCGACCTGGGCATTGCCGTGGCCCGGGCGCTGCTGGCGCGGGGGCATGACGCCGCGGCGGTGGACAGCATGCTGGCCGGCTCGGTGGCCCAGGCCAGCTTCGACGCCTATCTGCTACCGCGTCATATCGGCCTCTACGCCGGAGTGCCGGAGGCGGTGCCGGCGTTGCAGGTACAGCGGGTCTGCGGCACGGGGCTGGAGCTCCTGCGCCAGGCCGGCGACCAGCTGCAGAGCGGCCAGGCCAGCCGGGTGCTGTGCGTGGCGGCCGAATCCATGACGCGTAATCCCATCGCTGCCTATACCCATCGCAGCGGCTTTCGCCTCGGCGCGCCGGTGGAATTCCACGATTTTCTCTGGGAGGCGCTCAAGGACCCGGCGGCCGGCCTGGACATGCTTGGCACCGCGGAATGTCTGGCGCAACGCCATGGCATCGCCCGTGAGGACGTCGATGCCTGGGCGCTGCGCAGTTTCGAGCGGGCCCTGGCGGCGCAGCGCCAGGGTTGGTTTCGTGAGGAGATCGTGCCGGTGGCGGCCGTGCGCTTCGAGTCCGCCGGGCTGGCGCCGCGGGAGTTGCGCCTGCCGCGCGGCTGCGCGCTGGTCGATACGGACAGCCATCCGCGCGAGACCTCGCGCGAGGCCCTGGCGCGGCTGGTACCGGTGCACCCAGGTGGGGTCCAGACCGCCGGCAACAGCTGCGCGGTGGTCGACGGCGCCGCCGCGGTGCTGCTGGCGCGGGGTGCGGACGCTCGCGCGAGGCCGGCATTGGCCTGGGTGCGGGGCTCCTGCGTGGTGGGGGTGCTGCCTGCGCTCATGGGCAGCGGTCCGGTGCCGGCGATCCAGGGCCTGCTCGACCGCGCCGGCCTGCCGCTGGACGCCATCGACCGCCTGGAGATCAACGAAGCCCAGGGCGCCCAGCTGCTGGCGGTGCAACGGGCGCTGGAGCTAGACCCGGAACGGCTCAACGTGCATGGCGGGTCCATCGCCCTCGGCCATCCGTTGGCCGCCACCGGGCTGCGCCTGGCCATCACCCTGGCGCGGCAGTTGCGCGCCGAGGGGCTCAGGTACGGGGTGGCGGCGGTGTGCATCGGCGGTGGCCAGGGCATGGCGGTGTTGCTGGAGAATCCGGGCTGGCGGGGACGTCAGGGGCTTGGCCTGGGTGTGACCTGATCGCTGCCATCGCGGCCATGGGCCGCCTACAGGTCGTAGTGTGGAAAACGGCGCAGCCTTTTCCACGGGTGAGTTCGCCGCTAAGGATTCCCTCACCCCAGCCCTCTCCCGAAGGGAGAGGGGGCGCTTGGAGCGGACGCTCGTCTTCAGTGACTCAGGCGATAAGACAGTTGCTCCTACAAAAGCATCACCCCCTGTAGGAGCGGCCCATGGCCGCGATCAGCAAAGCCTCCGGGAGTGCTGTGGGAGCGGCCGCAGCGGCGGACCGCCATGGCCGCGATGACGTTGTAGGCGTACAGGATGGCGGCACCTTCGTTGGGCTTCGCCGTGCTCAGCGCCAAGCTACGGCGTGACTTCCCCGGCGTGGGTGACCAGCGGCGGAAAATGAATCGCCACCCGCAGGCCGCGGCCGCTGGCCGGGGTGGCCAGCTCGATGCCGGCGTCGTGGGCGGTGGCGATGTCGCGGACGATGGCCAGACCCAGGCCAGTGCCGTGGATGCCGCGGTCGAGGCGGTAGAAGCGTTCGAAGATACGCTCGCGCTCGGCCTCGGGAATCCCCGGGCCGTCGTCCTCCACTTCCAGCACCGTCGCGCCGGCCTGGCCGTGCAGCCGCATCGTGACCTGGCCGCCGCGCGGGGTGTATCTGAGGGCGTTGTCCACCAGGTTGTCGAGCAGGTCGCGCAGCTGGAAGGCGTTGCCCAGGATGGTCTGCGGCTCCAGTTCGTAGCCCAGGTCGATACCATGGTGATCGGCCGCGGCCAGCTGGCTGGGCATGGCCTCGTTGATCAGTGCGTCCAGTTGCAGGGGCTCGCGCGGCGGGCTTTCCAGGCGGGCGGTGGCGGCGCGGGCCAGGGTCAGCAGCTGGTTGGTCTGCCGGGTCATGCGTTCGGTGGCGGCTTCCAGCTGGGCCAGGGCGGCGGCGCTTTCGGTATCGCCGGCGTGGCGCTGGCGTAACCACTGGGTCAGGGTGCTGATGCCGGCCAGCGGGGTGCGCAGCTGGTGGGCCATGTCATCGAGAAAGGCGCGCTGATTGCGTGCGCCGTCGCGCACCCGCAGCAGCAGGTTGTTGAGGGCGGTGACGAAGGTGGCCAGCTCGCGCAGCGCCCCTTCCTCGCGCAGGGGCGCGAGGTCGTCGTAGTGGCGGCTGTCGAGCTGGCGCTCCAGCCGTTCCAGGGGTCTCAGGCCGCGGCGCACCGCCCACAGCAGTTGGGCAGCGATGAGCAGGGCGACCAGCAACTGCACCGCCACCAGGGTCAGCAGCATGCGTTGCAGGGCCGCCGTGTGGCGGCTGAGGGTCTGGGCGACGCTGGCCACCACCGGCTGGCCTGCCACGTGGCCGAGGCGGGCGACCATGAACACCGAGCGGTCGTTGATGCGGGCACGCGCGGCGGTGGTATGGCCGTCACGCATTTCCTCGGTCACCGGCTGCACCGGCATGGCCTCGTCGCCGAACAGCAGGCGCCCATCGAGGGAGCGCACCGCCAGCCAGACGTGGTCGTGGCTGTTGTGACGCAGCAGGTAGTCGGCCTCCGCCGGCAGCCACAGACGGCCGTTGCCATCCACTTCCAGCTGTTCCACCAGCAGGATGGCGGCATCGGTGAGGTCGCCGTCCAGGGCGCTGAAGGCCGGCTTGCGGGCGAACTGGTAGCTGATCACCGCGCCGCCGAGGTTGACCAGCAATACCGGCAGCACCAGCCATTTCAGCAACCGGCGGCGCAGGCTGGGCGCGGCGGTGGTCATGGCGCGGCTTCCTCCAGGCGATAGCCGAAGCCGCGCACGGTGCGGATGCCGACGCCGGAGTCAACGAGCTTCAGGCGCAGCCGCGAGACGTAGACTTCCACGGCATTGTGGGTCAAGTCTTCACTGCCCCAGGGCGCCAGGGCATCAATGATCTGCTGCTTGGAGACCACCTTGCCGGCCTGGCGCAGCAGGTGCTCGAGCACCGCCCACTCACGGGCGGAGAGATCCAGCGGCGTATCGCCCAGGCGCGCCTGGTGGGCCGCGGTGTCCAGGCGCAGGGCGCCGAGGGCGAGGTCGGCACTGTTCTGGCCGCCGGCGCGGCGGGCCAGGGCCTTGATCCGCGCCACCAGCTCGGGCACGGCGAAGGGCTTGACCAGGTAGTCGTCGGCACCTACCTCGAAGCCGTGCACCCGGTCGTCGATGGCGTCACGGGCGGTGAGCAGCAGTACCGGCTGGTCGCTGCCGCGCTGGCGCAGGCGACGGACCACCTCGAAGCCGTCCAGCCCGCCGGGCAGGCCGATGTCCAGCACCACCACGGCGAAGCGGGTGGTGCGCAGCCAGGCGTCGGCCTCGGCGCCGGTGCGCAGCAGATCGACCTGCATGCCATGGCCTTCCAGCACGCGGCGGATGCCATCGGCCAGGGTGGCGTCGTCTTCGACGAGCAGGATGTGCATGGGGAAGTCCTTAGTCAGGCAAGGCGCAGAAATCCCCCAGTGCCCGCAGCAGTGCCAGGCGGTGGAGGTCGTCGGGCCGCGCGGCGGCGAGGTGGGCGGTGAGGGCGCGGTCCAGCTGCGCTGGACAATCCTTGGCCGCGCGCAGGTCGGCGGTGGCGGCGAGCCCGGTCAGCAGGCGCGCTTGCAGGTCATTCAGCTGGGTTCTGAGCGCGGCCAGGTCGGTGGTCGCCGCGGGCAACGGGCGCTCGCCGCGACGCCAGGCGGCGAGCAGGCCGTATTGCACCAGCTTGTTGGCTTCCATCTGGGCGGCGAAGAAGGCCTGGGCGGTGGCCGGATTCACTCGGGCCCCCGGGGCGGCCTGGGCAACGTCCCGTAGCACCTGGTGCTCGCGGGCTTCGTCGAGTACCGGTTTGCCGCTGTCGTGCTTGCTGCGGGCGACCTGGTCGGCCATGGCCAGGCGCTGGGCCATGGCGTTCAGCAGCTCGGGCAGGGGCGCCGGGGCGGCCTGGGCGCCGAGGGTGATGCTCAATAGCGGAATGGCGAGCCAGCGAACGCCAGGCATGACGACCTCCAGGGCGCGGGAAAGGGCCCCGAAGCTCGCACGGGGCGGCGGGGTGGTCAAGCCGGGCGCGGTGGGCGGCCCTCACCCCAGCCCTCTCCCGGAGGGACAGGAGGCGCAGTGGTGCTTGGGGATGTCTCGGCGGCAGGGTGGATGAGGCTGCGCCGTCATCCACCCTACGCCTGGCGCTTTCCCAGGGAAGAGGGGGGCACAGCGGTGTGAGGCGCGATCCCGGCGGTAGGGTGGAAAGCCGCGCAGCGTTTTCCACGCGGGTGCTGTGCCTCCGTGGATGGGGCTACGCCGTCATCCACCCTACGCCGATCCGCCCCGCGGGAGCGGCAGCAGAGCGGCCCTAGGCCTCCTGTGCCGCGCGCACCTCGGCGGTCAGGGCCTGGAGGCGGGCGTCGAGGGCGCTCAGGGCGCCGGCATCGGCAGCGGTGTCCAGGCTCAGGCGCAGGGCGGCCAGGACCAGCAACTCGGTGGCGTCGCCGCGGCGGCGGTCGCCCTGGATGGCGACCAGTTCGTCGCGCAGGCGGGCCGCGGCCTGCTGCAGGGCGGCGCGGTCACCTTCGGCCACCTTGAAGCGGTAGCGGCGACCGAGCACCTCCACCTCGTCGTCGGTGCCCGCGTGGAGGGTCTTCACTCGACGCTGGCCGCGTGGCGCTGCTCGGCGTCGGCAGCGGCCTGGTGCTCGACCGACTGAGCTGACAGCAGGGCCAGCAGGCCTTCCACGCGCTGACGGGTGCTGGCGCCGGCTTCTTCCTGCTCCATCAGGCTCAGTTGCAGGGTGTCGTTTTCCTCGCGCGCGGCCGCCAGGGCCTGCTCCAGTTCCTGGGCGTGGGCGGTGAGGCGCTGGTTGCGTTGCAGCAGGTCGCGGATCGCGGTTTCCAGTTCGCTCAGGGTCTTGTCCAGCATGGGCGCGCTCGTCTCTCGTGTCAGGTTCGGGGCTGCCAAGGGCGGCAGGGGGAGCATTCTAGGCTTCTCACCGACCACCGGCACCCCGTTCGTCGCGGGCTAAGTCCTTGTTTTGCCAAGGAGTTCACGGGGTCGGGCAGGAACCTGACCGGCTGTCAGGCTGTTGTCAGGTTGCGCTAAGGGGGCCGTAAGGCGCGGCGCCTTAGCCTGGACTCATCGCGTCGGCCGTCTGTACCGGCGCCCCTCGCTTCGGATGAGCCGCCATGACCGATCTGTCCCAGAGCTCCGCTCCCCGTGTACTGGACGAGCCTTTCCTGCCGTTCTCCCGCCCCAGCATCGGCGCGGAGGAGGTAGCCGCGGTGAGCCAGGTGCTCACCTCGGGCTGGATCACCACCGGGCCCCAGGCCAACCTGCTGGAAGAGCGCTTCGCCGCCTCGGTGGGCGCGGCCCATGCGGTGGCCCTGTGCTCGGCCACCGCGGCCATGCACGTGACCCTGCTGGCGCTGGACATCGGCCCCGGCGACGAGGTGATCACCCCCTCGCTGACCTGGGTCTCCACCGCCAACATGATCACCCTGATCGGCGCCACCCCGGTGTTCGTCGACGTCGACCGCGACACCCTGATGGTCTCCGCCGAGCAGGTGGCCGCCGCCATCACCCCGCGCACCAAGGCCATCGTGCCGGTGCACTACGCCGGCGCCAGCTGTGACCTGGCCCCGCTGCGCGCCCTGGCCCGCGAGCATGGCGTGGCGCTGATTGAAGACGCCGCCCACGCCGCCGGCACCCGCTACCAGGGCGAGCCCATCGGGATGCGCGGCACCGCCATCTTCAGCTTCCACGCCATCAAGAACCTGACCTGCGCCGAAGGCGGCATGCTGGTGACCGACGACGCCACCCTGGCCGAGCGCGTGCGCCGGCTGAAATTCCACGGCCTGGCGGTGGATGCCTTCGACCGTCACGCCCTGGGTCGCAAGCCCCAGGCCCAGGTGCAGGAACCTGGCTTCAAGTACAACCTCTCGGACATCCACGCCGCCCTGGCGCTGGTGCAGCTGGATCGCCTGGGCGACATCAACAGCCGGCGCCGGCTGCTGGCCCAGGCCTACACCCAGCGCCTGGCAGACCTGCCGGTCGCCCCGCTGGCGCTGCCGGACTACGCCCAGACCCACGCCTGGCATCTCTACATCCTGCGCATCTGCCCCGAGCGGTGCGGGATGGAGCGCGAAGCCTTCATGGCCGGCCTCAAGGCGCGCGGCATCGGCACCGGCATCCATTTCACCGCCACCCACCTGCACCCCTGGTACCGCGAGCGCTGGCCCGAGCTGGCACTCCCCAACAGCGAATGGAATTCGGCGCGGCTGTGCTCCATCCCGCTGTTCCCCGACATGACCCTCGCCGACGTCGACCGCGTGGTCGGCGCCATCGAAGACCTGCTGGAGAAAGGCGCATGAAGCCCTATGCCATCGACCGGGTATCCGTGGTGATCCCCGTCTACAACGAAGAAGCCAGCCTGCCGGAGCTGCTGCGCCGCACCCGCGCCGCCTGCCGCCTGCTGGAGTGCCAGGTGGAGATCATCCTGGTCGACGACGGCAGCCGCGACCGCAGCGCCGAGCTGCTGCAGCAGGCCGCCAGCGAGCCGGACAGCCCCGTGGTCGCCGTGCTGCTCAATCGCAACTATGGCCAGCACTCGGCCATCCTCGCCGGCTTCGAGCAGGCCCGCGGCGATCTGATCATCACCCTGGACGCCGACCTGCAGAATCCGCCGGAAGAGATCCCCCGCCTGGTGCACACCGCCGCCCAGGGCTACGACGTGGTCGGCACCGTGCGCCAGCAGCGCCAGGATTCCTACCTGCGCACTCTGCCGTCGCGGCTGATCAATCGCGCCGTGCAGCGCTCCACCGGCGTCGCCATGCGCGACTACGGCTGCATGCTGCGTGCCTATCGTCGCCAGGTGGTGCAGTCGATGCTCGCCTGCCACGAGCGCAGCACCTTCATCCCGATCCTGGCCAACAGCTTCGCCCGCCACACCACCGAGATCGAGGTGGCCCACGCCGAGCGCGAACACGGGGATTCCAAGTACGGCTTCCTCAAGCTGATCAACCTGATGTTCGACCTGCTGACCTGCATGACCACCACCCCGCTGCGCCTGCTCAGCCTGTTCGGCGGGGGCCTGGCGCTGTTCGGTTTCCTTTTCGCCGCCCTGCTGCTGGTGCTGCGCGTCACCCACGGCGCCGAGTGGGCCGCCGATGGTGTGTTCTCGCTGTTCGCGGTGCTGTTCATCTTCACCGGCGCCCAGTTCGTCGGCCTCGGTCTGCTCGGCGAGTACCTCGGCCGGGTGTACCACGACGTCCGTGCCCGGCCCCGGTTCCACGTGGAACAGGTGATCCGCGCCGCCACCCTTTCCCCTTCGCCGGCGCCGCTGCGCCAGGTCCAGTGACAGGAATGCCCCTGATGAAAACCGCTATCGTCTTCGCCTACCACGACATCGGCTGCGCCGGCCTCGCCGCGCTGATCCAGGCCGGCTATCCCATCGCCGCCGTCTTCACCCATCCGGACGATCCGGGCGAAAACCGCTTCTTCGGCTCGGTGGCCCAGCTCTGCGCCCGCCACGGCATCCCGGTGCACGCCCCGGAAGACGTCAACCACCCGATCTGGGTCGAGCGCATCCGCGCCCTGGAGCCGGACTTCATCTTCTCCTTCTACTATCGCCATCTGCTGTCCGAAGAGGTGCTGGCCTGCGCCACGCGCGGTGCCTACAACCTGCACGGTTCGCTGCTGCCGCGCTACCGTGGTCGCGCCCCGGCCAACTGGGTGCTGGTCAATGGCGAGACCGAGACCGGCGTGACCCTGCACCGCATGGTCAAGCGTGCCGATGCCGGCGCCATCGTCGCCCAGCAGCGGGTCGCCATCGCCCCGGAAGACACCGCCCTGACCCTGCACGGCAAGCTCCGTGAAGCCAGCCAGGAACTCCTGCGTGACGCCTTGCCGGCGCTGGCTGCCGGCACCCTGCAGGAACGCGAGCAGGACGAAAGCCAGGCCAGCACCTATGGCCGCCGCAGCGCCGCCGATGGCGAGCTGCAGTGGAGCCGTCCGGCCACCACGCTTGCCAACCTGGTCCGCGCCGTGACCCAACCCTATCCGGGTGCCTTCGGCTGGATCGGTGAGCGCAAGCTGATCGTCTGGAGCGCCCAGGCGCGCCAGGAACGCCATGACCAGGCCCCCGGCACCGTGCTGAGCCTGGAGCCGCTGCGTATCGCCTGCGGCGAAGGCGTCCTCGAAGTCCAGGCCGGCCAGCTGGGCGATGCCGGTCTCTACCTGTCCGGTCCGCAACTGGCCCGCGAAGCCGGCCTGGTGGCCGGGGCTCGCCTGCATCGCCAGGACCGCCGCGCCAAGCGCCGCACCCGGGTGCTGATCCTCGGCGTCAACGGCTTCATCGGCAACCACCTTTCCGAGCGCCTGCTGGCCGACGGCGAGTACGAGGTCTATGGCCTGGACATCGGCTCCGACGCCATCGAGCGGCTCAAGGCCAATCCGAATTTCCACTATGTGGAAGGCGACATCTCCATCCATACCGAGTGGCTGGAGTACCACATCAAGAAGTGCGACGTGGTGCTGCCGCTGGTGGCCATCGCCACCCCCATCGAGTACACCCGCAATCCGCTGCGCGTGTTCGAACTGGACTTCGAGGAAAACCTCAAGATCGTTCGCCACTGCGTGAAGTACGGCAAGCGCGTGATCTTCCCGTCCACCTCCGAGGTGTACGGCATGTGCCAGGACGAGCGTTTCGACGAAGACCGCTCCAACCTGGTGGTCGGCCCGATCAACAAGCAGCGCTGGATCTACTCGGTCTCCAAGCAGCTGCTCGACCGGGTCATCTGGGCCTACGGCAGCAAGGGCCTGAAGTTCACCCTGTTCCGTCCGTTCAACTGGATGGGTCCGCGCCTGGATCGCCTGGATTCCGCGCGCATCGGCAGCTCCCGTGCCATCACCCAGCTGATCCTCAACCTGGTGGAAGGCACCCCGATCAAGCTGGTCGACGGCGGCGCCCAGAAGCGTTGCTTCACCGACGTCGACGACGGCATCGAGGCGCTGTTCCGCATCATCGAGAACAGGGGCGGGCGCTGCGACGGCCAGATCGTCAACATCGGCAACCCGGACAACGAAGCGAGCATCCGCGAGCTGGCCGAGGAGCTCCTGGCCCAGTTCGAGGCCCATCCGCTGCGCCATGAGTTCCCGCCCTTCGCCGGCTTCCGCGAGGTGGAGAGCAAGAGCTTCTACGGCGACGGCTACCAGGACGTGGCCCACCGCAAGCCCAGCGTGGAGAACGCCCGCCGCCTGATCGACTGGCAGCCGACCACCGCCATGGCCGCCACCGTCGGCAAGACGCTGGACTTCTTCCTGCGCGAAGCCCTGGCCCAGCGGGAGGCGTGATGAACCCCGTGATCCCGGCCAGCCTGCGCATCGACGTGGACACCTATCGCGGCACCCGCGAAGGGGTACCGCGGCTGCTCGACCTGCTGGACGAAGCCGGGGTCAAGGCCACCTTCTTCTTCAGCGTCGGACCGGACAACATGGGGCGCCACCTGTGGCGCCTGGTGAAGCCCACCTTCCTGTGGAAGATGCTCAGGTCCAAGGCCGCCAGCCTCTATGGCTGGGACATCCTCCTGGCCGGCACCGCCTGGCCGGGCCGGCCCATCGGCCGCGACCTCGGCCACCTGATGCGCGAGACCCGCGCCCGGGGGCACGAGGTCGGGCTGCACGCCTGGGACCACCATGCCTGGCAGGCCCATACCGGCAGCTGGAGCCTGGAGCGCCTGGGCGAGGAATTCGGTCGTGGCCTGCACGCCCTGGAAGACATCCTCGGTGCCAAGGTCGACTGCTCCGCCGCCGCCGGCTGGCGCGCCGATCCACGGGTGGTGCTGGCCAAGGAGGCCTTCGGCCTCAAGTATCACAGCGATTGCCGCGGTAGCGCCCTGTTCCGCCCGCGCCTGGGCAACGGCGGCCATGGCACGCCGCAGGTGCCGGTGGACATGCCGACCTTCGACGAGGTGGTCGGCCCCGAGCTGGCTGCCGGTGACTGGAACGACTATCTGCTCAAGCTGTTCCGCCCCAATGCGCTCAACGTCTACACCCTGCACGCCGAGGTGGAAGGCATCGCCTTCGTCGAGGATTTCCGCGCCCTGCTCAAGGCCGCGCGGGAGCAGGGCGTGCTCTTCCTCACCCTGGGCGATCGCCTGCCGGCCGACCCGCGCCAGTTGCCGGCGGGCAACCTGATCCGCGGCAGCCTGGCCGGACGCCAGGGCTGGCTGGGGGTGCAGGCATGAGTCGTCGGCGCCTGCTCGCCCTACTGCCGCTGGCGCTGCTGGCCTATGTGCTACCACTCGGCTGGCGCGGCCTGTGGATTCCGGACGAATCACGCTATGCGCAGATCGCCCAGGAGCTCTGGCGCAGCGGCGACTGGGTGGTGCCGCACTTCCTCGGCCTGCCGTATTTCGAGAAGCCCATCGGCGGCTACTGGACCCAGGCCATCGCCCAGGCCTGGCTCGGCGATTCCCTGCTGAGCGTGCGCCTGGTACCGCTGCTGGCCAGCCTTGCCACCGCTGCCCTGGTCGTCCGCCTGACCCGGCTGATCTGGCAGGACCGCCTGCTGGCGCTGTTCGCCGGGGTGCTCTATCTCTCCTGCATGGCCGTGGCGGGCCTGGCTACCTACGTGACCCTGGACGCCCAGTTCGCCTTCTGGATGGCCCTGGCGCTGCTCGCCCTGTGGCAGGCCCAAGCCGCCACCACCCGCAGCGTCGCCCTGGGCAACTGGGCACTGCTCGGCCTGGCTTGCGGCTGCGGCCTGCTGACCAAGGGGTTTCTCGCCCTGGTGCTGCCCGTGCTGGTGGCCGTGCCCTTCTTCCTCTGGCAACGCCGCTTCCTGGAGCTGATCTGCCGCGGCCCCGTGGCGGTCATCGTCGCGGCCCTGGTAGTGGCGCCCTGGGCGCTGCTGGTGGCCCATCGCGATCCGGACTTCTGGAATTTCTTCTTCTGGCACGAGCACATCCAGCGCTTCGCCGGCGAGGACGCCCAGCACGAGCGGCCCTTCTGGTTCTACGGCCCGATCCTGCTGCTGGCCATCCTGCCCTGGGCCGGCCTGTTGCCGCGCACCCTGGGGCGCACCTGGCAGGAACGTCGCCACGCCGGCACGGCCTTCCTGGGAATCGCCGTGGTCGGCCAACTGCTGTTCTTCAGCCTCAGCCGCGGCAAGCTGCCCACCTATCTCCTGCCGACCCTGGCCGCCCTGGTGCCGCTGCTGGCGCGCACCCTGCTCGAGGCCCAGCGCCGCGGGGCCACCGGCGCCCTGCGCCTGAACGGCCTGTGCAACCTGCTGCTCGGCCTGGCTGGCCTGGTCGCGCTGCTGATCTATGGCAGTCGGCTCTATGAGGCCGGCGAAGGCCTGACCCATGCCCTGGCCCTGCTGGCGTCCCTGGCGCTGCTGCTGGCCGGTCTGGCCGCGCTGTTCTGGCCAAGACGCTCCCTGCTGGCGCCGGCCCTGGCGTTCTGGGTGCTGCTGCCGCTGTTGTCCATCGCGCTGCCCGACAGCGTGGTCGACAACAAGCTGCCGAGCACCTTCATCGAGGCCCAGCTCAGCCACTTCAAGAAAGCCGGCCTGCTGGTCAGCAACGACCTCGGCGTGGCCGCCAGCCTGGCCTGGGCCACCCACCGCGACGACGTGGTGCTGGTCGGCGGTCCGGGCGAACTCAAGTACGGCTTCGCTCGCGAGCCCGACAGCGGCCGGCTGATCGAGGAGCGTGACCTGGCCGCCTGGCTCGCCGCCCACCGCGACCAGGGCCCGGTGGCCATCCTGCTGCGAGTCGATGGCCCCAGCGATCGCCAACTGCTCGACAGCCTGCCCGAACCCGGCGAGAGCATCGCCAGCGAGCGCCTGGTGCTGCTGGTCTATCCGAGGCCGGCGCCATGACTGCCCTCGACGGCCTGCTGATCGCCGTGGTGATCGGACTCACCAGCGCCGGCCAACTCGGCCAGAAGCGCGCGGTGGCCGCCGGCAACGCCCTGGCCGCGCGACTGAGATCGCCCTGGCTATGGGGCGCCCTGGTCTGCCTGGGCCTGGCCCTGCTGGTCTGGTGCGCAGTGCTGCAGCGGGTGCCGGTGGGCGTCGCCTATCCCTTGCTGTCGCTCAACACCCTGGCGGTGACCCTGCTGGCCCGCCTGGTGTTCGGCGAGACGGTGGACGCCCGTGCCTGGTGCGGCTGCCTGTGCATCGTCGCCGGCGCCGCCCTGCTGGGAGGCCAGGCATGAACGGTCTGCTGCCCCTGGGCCTGAGTATCCTCCTGACCACCCTGGCCCAGCTGTCCTTGCGCGCGGCCCTGGTGCGGCTGCCGGCCATGGCCACCTGGGCCAGCGAGCCCGCAGCACTGTTCGGCACGGCCGGACTGCTACTGGCCCTGGGCGTCGCCTGCTACGGCCTGTCGCTGCTGGCCTGGCTGGCCGCCCTGGCGCGCCTGCCGCTGGGCCGCGCCTATGCGGCGCTCGGCCTCTCCTACGTCTTCGTCCACCTCGGCGCGGCCTGGCTGCCAGGCGCCGCCGAATCCTTCACTCCCTGGAAAACCCTGGGCGTCGCGCTGGTCGTGGCCGGCGTCGCCCTCGTCGGCGGACCCCGGTCCGGCGCCGCTCCCACCTTGAGGAATACCCTATGAACATCAGCGTTTTCGGCATCGGCTACGTGGGCCTGGTGCAAGCCGCCGTGCTGGCGGAAGTCGGCCACCAGGTGGTGTGCATGGACATCGATCGCGCCAAGATCGACAAGCTCAAGCGCGGCGAGGTAACCCTCTACGAACCCGGTCTCGAAGACCTGGTGCGCAGCAACCTGGCCGCCGGCCGCCTGGTGTTCACCCATGACGCCGCCGAGGCCGTGGCCCATGGCGCCGTGCAATTCATCGCCGTCGGTACCCCGCCGGCCGCCGACGGCTCGGCCGATCTGTCCGCCGTCTTCGCCGTGGCCGAGACCATCGCCCGGCTGAGACGCGAGCCGCTGATCGGCCAGCCGGTGTCCCGCGATCCGCTCTTGGTGGTGAACAAGTCCACCGTACCGGTGGGCACCGGCGACCGCGTCCGCGCGCTGATCCACGAGGTGTTGGCCGAAGAGGGTCGTACCCTGCACGTGGAAGTGGTCTCCAACCCGGAATTCCTCAAGGAAGGCGCCGCCATCGCCGATTGCAAGAAGCCCGACCGCATCGTGGTGGGCACCGACTCGCCGGTGGCCCGCGACCTGATGCGCGAACTCTATGCACCCTTCAACCGCAACCACGACCGTATCCAGTGCATGGACCTGCGCAGCGCCGAGCTGGCCAAGTACGCCGCCAACAGCCTGCTGGCGGTGAAGATCAGCTTCATCAACCAGATCGCCGAACTGGCCGAGCGCGTCGGGGCCGACATCGAGGCGGTGCGCCAGGCCATCGGTGCCGATCCGCGCATCGGTCACCACTTCATCTATCCCGGTTGCGGCTACGGCGGTTCCTGCTTCCCCAAGGACCTGCAGGCGCTGATCCGCACCGGCGAGGAAAACGACCTGGACCTGGACCTGCTGCGCGCCGTGGAAGCCATCAACGTGCGCCAGAAGACCAAGCTGTTCGAGCGCATCAATACCTACTTCGACGGTGACCTCAAGGGCCGCACCTTCGCCCTCTGGGGCCTGGCCTTCAAGCCCAACACCGACGACATGCGCGATGCGCCCAGCCGGGTGCTGATGGAAGCCCTCTGGGAAGCCGGCGCCAAGGTGCGCGCCTTCGATCCGGTGGCCATGGCCGAGGCCCAGCGCCTCTATGGCCACGACGAGCGCCTGGCGTTGATGGGTACCCCCGAGGCCGCCCTGGCCGGCGCCGATGCCCTGGTCATCTGCACCGAGTGGCAGCAGTTCAAGGCGCCGGATTTCGACCTCATCGCGCGCCAGCTCAACCAGCCGGTGATCTTCGACGGCCGTAACCTGTTCGAACCCGAGCGGATGGAGCGGCGGGGCATCGAGTATTTCGCCATCGGCCGCGGCGCCACCCTGGGCGGTCCCCAGGTCGCCCGCCGCGTGGACGCCGCCTGATGGTCTCGCCCATGCCCTTGACCCCGCGTAGCGCGCCGTTCACCGCGCTACCGGCGGCCAACCGCCTGCGCTGGGAAAGCCTGTTGCTCGGGGTGGTCGCCACCCTGATGTTCACCCTCGGCATCTGGAACCAGGCGCCCCAGGGCTTCGACGGCCGCTGGGCAATGTTCCTCAATGAAATGTTTCGCCACGGACCGGCCTTTTTCCCCACCACCTATGGCCAGCCCTACCCGGACTATCCGGCCACCGCCACCTGGCTGAGCTGGCTGGCAGCGCGGGTGATCGGCGCGCCCAACCACCTGGCCAACGTGCTGCCCACCGCCCTGGCCTCGGCCGCGGTGCTGGCACTGACCTATCGCCTCTTGGCCGACACTCGCCGCACCTGGGCCCTGCTCACGGTGCTGCTGGTGGCCCTGACCCCGCAGTGGCTGGAAAAGGCCCGCGCCGTCTGCCTGGATCAGCTGGTCGCCCTGGTGGTGCTGAGCTGCTTCTATCTGCTCTATAGCGCCGACCGCGACGATCGTTCGCTGCGCCGGCTGCTGGTGCTGCCGCTGTTCGCCCTGGGCTTCGCCATCCGTGGTCCGCTGGGGCTGATCGAACCCTGCGGCGTGGTCTGCCTCTACTGGCTGGTGGTGGCCTGGGGTGAGCCGGCGCGGCGTACCTTCGCCCTGCAGCGACTGGTCGGTTACGGCCTGGCGGGCCTGACGCTGCTCGGCCTCTGCTGGTGGACGTTGATCCAGCTGGCCCATTTCGAGGGCGGTGCGAGCTTCGCTGCCGAGGTCTGGCACATGCAGGTCAGCGGCCGACTGGACGAGAGCGGCAAGCCGTTCTGGTTCTACCTGCAACTGGGGCTGTATCGCTATCTGCCGGTGCTGCCCCTGGCGCTGCTGGTGCTCCTCGCCCAGCGGCGCAGCTTGCTCGCCTGGCCGCACACCGCCCAGCGGCGGCTGCTGCTGGCCCTGGCCGGTAGCGGTCTGCTGATCCTGGTCGGCCTGTCCATCCCGCACTTCAAGCGCGCCTACTACGTGGTGCCCATGGTGCCCTTCCTGGCCGCCATCGCCGCCCAGGGGCTGTTGCGCGCCGAGGGCTGGTTCCGCCGGGGCGTGCCGGCCTATACGGCGCTGGTGCTGGCGCTGCCGACGCTGGCCCTGGTGGCCATGCTGGTCTGCCGGCATCTCTGGCAACGCCACGGCTACTGGCCGGACGTCTCCCTGGCGCTGCTGGTGCCGGTCTTCGTCACCCTGCAGATTGCCGCCCTGGTCACCTGGCGGCGCCTGAACGGTACCCGCCGACTGCTTGCCCTGAGCGCCCTGGCGCTGGCCGCCCAGTGGCTGATGCTGGTGACGGTGGTGGAGCCGGCGCAGGACCTGCAGTACGACAGCCGCGGCTTCGTCCAGCAGGTGGAAGGCCTGCGCCAGGCGCAGCCGGGCCCCCTGGTGTTCTTCGGCCTCGGCCAGGACAGCTGGGCGATCCGCTACATGATGAACCTGGACCACGACGAACAGCCGATCTTCATCGCGCGGTCCCAGGTCGCCGACCTGGCCCATCTGCCGTCCGGCGCCTGGGTCATCCTCGCCCGCGAGGATCGGGACCTGCTGGCCGGCACCCCGCTGGTGAATCAGCAGCCCGTGCTGGAGCGTCGTCTCAACGGCAATCCCTGCCTGGTGTATCGATTGCCATGACGACCAGGAGCTGGCCGCGCTAGCGGTCAGCTCTGCGCAGTTCCAGGATCCGACTGCGCCCCTGTTCGGCGACCAGGTAATGGCCGTCGCCACGGGCGATCAGGGTCTGGGCCGAGCGCAGGTGAGAGAGCACCGTGACCAACTGGCCGTCGGGCTGCACCAGCAGGACGCGGGCGCCGTGGGTGGCGTCCTCGGTGATCCACAGGCCGTCGGCCGAGCACTGCACGAAGCCGGGAGCGTCGAGGCCCTCGGCGACCAGGGTGTCGGCGCCCTGGGGCTGCCATTGCTTGACCCAGCCCTTGGCCTTCTCGGTATAGAACAGCCGGCCATCGGGGCAACGCGCCACGCCTTCGCCTTCCACCAGGCCGTCACGCAGCACCTCCAGTCGCCGCTGCGTGGGGTCATAGCTCAGCAGCCGGCCGCTGGGGCGGTCCTCGATGGCATAGAGCAACTGGCCATCGGTGGCCACGCCCTCGACGTCGTTGCCCTGGAACAGCGGCTCGGCCCGACCGTCGCGCAGCCAGAACACCGGCAGCGTCCCGCCTTCCTGGCTGACCACCAGACCGCCCTGGAACATGACCAGGCCATCCGGCTTGGACAGTTCGCCCAGCACCGGCTGGCGCTCGCCGCTAGGCAGCAATCGCAACAGGCTGCCGCGGTGACTGGAGAACTCCTGGGTGACGAACAGGCTGCCATCGGCCTCCGGCGCGAGGGCGCTGACCATGGGGATGTCCACGGCGAATTCCCGGTAGGCCCAGCCCGGGGCGGCGCTGACCGGATGGAAATGCCGCCAGGCTGGATAGGCGAAGCCGAGCGCTACCACGGCGACGCCCAGCGCCAGCCCCTTGCCCCAACCCAGGCGTGAAAAACGTTGCATGGCGACCTCGCTAAGCGATGGAACGACCGCTCAGCCTAGCGGACAGGGCGTGAAGATTCCGTCGCCGGCGCGCCCAGGAGGACGGCCAGCGGGGAAGGCGCCTCAGAAGCTGTTCACGATCTCGCGAGCTAGAGCCAAACAAGGCCTAGGCGGCCCCACGAAAATAGCTGAGGAAGCGGATCGGACCCGCGCCCGGGTTTACCAGTGGTAAATGAGCATTGCGACGGGGCCGCCTAGGCCGGGCCGGCGACTCAGGCCATTTTCAACGCCGTTTGGCCGACGCGCAGCAGATCGTGAACAGGTTCTCAGGCGGTGAGGAAGGCCTCGGTCAGCTTGACCCAGTAGCGCGCACCCACCGGCAGCAGGGCGTCGTTGAAGTCGTAGGCCGGGTTGTGCAGGTTGGCGCTCGGGCCGTTGCCGACGAAGAGGTAGCAGCCGGGCACCTGCTGCAGCATGTAGGCGAAATCCTCGCTGGCCGGGATGGGGGCGAAGGGGTGCAGGGCGTCGGCACCGAAGTGGTCGATGGCCACCTGGCGGGCGAAGGCGGTGGGGCCGTCGTGGTTGACCAGCACCGGATAGCCGCGCTGGTAGTCCAGCTCGGCGCTGGCGCCGAAGCTTTCCGCCTGGGCGCGCACCAGGGCGCCGATGCGCTGCTCCAGCAGGTCGCGGGTGCTGTCCTGGAAGGCGCGGATGGTCAGCTTCATTTCCACCGCATCGGGGATGACGTTGGAGGCCTCGCCGCCGTGAATGCTGCCGACGGTGACCACCGCGGTGTCCAGCGGCGCCACGTTGCGCGACACCACCGTTTGCAACGCCATGACCGTGGCGGCGCTGGCGACGATGGGATCGACTGCCTTGTCCGGCACCGCGCCGTGGCCACCCTGGCCGCGGATGCGCAGGAGGGCGGTGTCGGACGAGGCCATGGCGGCGCCGTCGACGAAGCAGAACTTGCCGGTGGGCACGCCGGGCATGTTGTGCAGGCCGAACACCTGGTCGCAGGGGAACAGCTCGAAGAGGCCGTCCTGCATCATCTTCAGGGCGCCGCCCAGGCCTTCCTCGGCCGGTTGGAAGATCAGGTGCAGGGTGCCGTCGAAGGCGCGGGTCTCGGCCAGGCAGCGCGCGGCGGTGAGCAGGGTGGTGGTATGGCCATCGTGACCGCAGGCGTGCATGCGTCCGGGGTGCTGGCTGGCGTAATCGAGGCCGGTGGTCTCCAGGATCGGCAGGGCGTCCATGTCGGCGCGGATGCCCAGCACCTTGCTGCCGCTGCCGGCGCGCAGGGTGCCGACCACCCCGGTGCCGCCCAGGCCGCGGTGCACCTCGTAGCCCCAGCCCGCGAGGGCGGCGGCCACCAGGTCGCTGGTGCGCTGCTCCTGGTAACCCAGTTCGGGGTGGCGGTGGATGTCGCGGCGCAGGGCGACCATGTCCGGCAGGTAGCCGGCGATGTGGCGGGCGGTGGCGTCTTGATCCGCAGTGGTGGCAAGGTTCATGGCGATCTCTCTCAATCCAGGTGGCGTTCGGGATAGCTCAGCAGTGCCAGCCATCCTATCAGCAGCATGACGATCAGGTACCAGGCCGGGGCGAGCGGGCTGCCGGTGGCGCCGATCAGCCAGGTGGCGATGAACTGGGCGGTGCCGCCGAACAGGGTCACCGCCAGGGCATAGGTCATGGCCAGGCCGGTGGCGCGCACCGGTCGCGGCAGGCCGGCGAGGATCAGCAGCAGCCCGGCGGTCATGTTGACGCTCATGGCGGTGATCACCACGAAGCGGGCGGCGAAGGCCAGGCCCTGGGTGGTGGGATCGTTCAGCCAGACGAAGGCCGGGTAGATGCCCAGCAGGGCCACCGCCAGGCTGACCAGGGCCACCGGCTTGTAGCGGCCGAAGCGATCCAGCAGCAGCCCGGCGGCCAGGGCCGCCACCATCTGTACCGCGCTGGAGGCTACCCCGGCGAGATAGGCGCTGGTGGCCGGCAGGCCGACGATGCGGGTCATGTAGGTGGGCATGTAGAACTGCATCAGGTAGGTCAGCAGGGTCGCCGACATCACGATCAAGAGACCCAGGCCGAAGCGCCGCGGATGCTCGCGCAGGAAGGCGCGCACCGGGCCGCCCTCGACCGTGCCGGCGCCGCTCCAGGTCTCGTCCACCTGGCGGCGGATATAGAGGCCGACCGGGATGATCAGCAAGCCGACCAGGAAGGGTATGCGCCAGCCCCAGGCGTGCAGCTCGGCCTCGGACAGGCTGCGGGTGAGCAGGGCGCCCAGGGCGGCGCCGAGCAGGGCACTGCCGCCCTGGCTGATCCCCTGCCAGCTGACATGGAAGCCGCGTCGCCCGGGGCTGGCCGATTCCAGCAGCAGGGTGGTGGCGGCGCCGATCTCGCCGCCCGCGGAAAAACCCTGCAGCAAGCGACCCAAGAGCAGGATCAGCGGCGCGGCGATGCCGATCTGGGCGTGGGTCGGGGTGAGGGCGATCAGGGCGCTGCCCAGGCCCATCAGGGTAATGGTTAGCAGCATGGCCTGCTTGCGCCCGTGGCGATCGGCATAGGCGCCCAGCACCATGCTGCCCAGCGGGCGCATGACGAAGCCGACGCCAAATACCCCGACCGCCATCAGCAGCGAGCCATAGGGCGTATCCGAGGGAAAGTAGAGCTGGCCGATGATGGCGGCGAAGAAGCTGAAGACGGTGAAGTCGAACATCTCCAGTCCGTTGCCGAGACTGGCCGCGGCGATCAGCTTGGCGCGCGAGGGACCGGCGACGGGCCGGGCGGTTGCCGGGGGGGAGGACGTCGGAAGGGCCTGGGCCATGGGGCTTTCCTCGGTGACAGGGTGAATGCTTAGCTATGCAAGTACCGGTCCGCTCCGTCCGGGCCGCATTACGGTGCGCAAGGGCAGGACGCGGCACCTTTCCTTGCGCCAGCCTAGTGCACGGTGGCCACTTCTGCCGCCTGGACGGGCCGTCGCTGGCAGGCTTTCATAAATCCGTCACAATGGCCGCCTAGAGTGCCAGCTCGCGCCTGTGCGTCGCCGGCCCAGGCTCGTCTCCCATCCCCGCGAGGAATCCGGCATGCATCTCAGAGCTCCGCTGACCACGCTGGCGCTCGTCCTGGCGCTTGGTGGCCCGACCGTCGCCCAGGCGACCGACGTCGACCCCGCCTTGCCCGAGTACCAGAAGGTGAGCGGCGTCTCCGGCAACCTCTCCAGTGTCGGCTCGGACACCCTGGCCAACCTGGTCACCCTGTGGGCCGAGAGCTACAAACGCGAGTACCCCAACCTCAATATCCAGATCCAGGCCGCTGGTTCGTCCACCGCGCCGCCCGCGCTCACCGAGGGTACCGCCAGCATCGGCCCCATGAGCCGCAAGATGAAAGACTCCGAGTTGCAGGCCTTCGAGCAGCGCTTCGGTTATCGCCCCACCGCCGTGCCGGTGGCCATCGACGCCCTGGCGATCTTCGTGCACAAGGACAATCCGCTCAGGCAGCTGACCCTCGAGCAGGTCGATGCCCTCTTCTCCAGTACCCGACTCTGCGGTGGACCGCGCGAACTGCGCACCTGGGGCGACCTGGGGCTGACCGGCGACTGGGCCAGGCGTCCGATCCAGCTGTTCGGCCGCAACTCGGTGTCCGGCACCTATGGCTACTTCAAGGAAGCGGCGCTGTGCCGTGGCGATTTCCGCGCCAACGTCAACGAGCAGCCCGGCTCGGCCTCGGTGGTCCAGGCCATCAGCCAGTCCCTGGGCGGCATCGGCTACTCCGGCATCGGCTACCAGACCGCCAGCGTCCACACGGTGGCCCTGGCCAAGCAGGGCACCATCGACTATGTAGAAGACAACCAGGAGAACACCCTGTCCGGGCGCTATCCGCTGGCGCGTTTTCTCTACGTCTACGTGAACAAGGCGCCCAATCGTCCGCTCAATCCGCTGGAGGGCGAGTTCCTGCGGCTGATCCTCTCCCGCACGGGCCAGGAAGCGGTGGTCAAGGACGGCTACATTCCACTGCCGGCGCCGGTGGTGCAGCAGGCGCTGAAGTCCCTGGGCTACTGATCGCCGCCGCGCCTCCGCTCGCCTCACCGGGGGCGCGGCCGGCTGTCCATTCGCTGTAACCTTTCTGTCACACGACGTGATTAGGCTCTGCGCCATGAAATCCCCGGTACCCCCGTCCACGCCCGATCCCCGCGGCCCCGCCCGGCTGGACTTCAACACGCCCGCACTGCGCCGACGGCGGCGTTGGCGGGCCCTGCAGGATCGACTCATCCGGGTGTCCGTACTGGTCGGCGGCCTCGCCGTGCTGGCCACCATCACGCTGATCTTCTTCTACCTGGCCTACGTGGTGGCGCCACTGTTTCGCGGTGCCAGCCTGCAGGCCCAGCCGCTGCCCCAGCCGGACTGGCTGGCGGCCGCCGGCCCGCCGCTGCTGCTGGGCCTCGACGAGCAGAACCGCATCGGCCTGCACCTCTCCGCCAGCGGCGAAGCCACCTTCTTCACCCTCGCCGACGGCCAGCCGCTCATGCGTGAGCGGCTGCCGCTGCCGCCGGGGGCCAGCATCACCAGCCAGGCCCAGGACGCTCCGCGCGGGCTGATCGCCCTGGGGCTGTCCGACGGCCGCGTGCTGGTGGCGCACAAGCGCTATGTCTCGCGCTATCCCCAGGGCAACCGGGTGATCATCCCGGAGCTCGACTTCCCCTACGGCCGCACGCCCCTCGACCTGGGCGCCCCGCCGGCCGCCCTGGAGCGGGTGGCCATCGCCGGTGACGACGACCTGCTGGTCCTCGCCGGTGCCCAGGGCAACCAGGTGACCGCCCTGCGTGTGGCGCGGCGCGCGGTGCCGGTGACCGGCGGCGAGAGCAGCGAGGTGCGCAGCGTCACGCGGCTGATTCCGCTCAACGGCGCGGTCAAGGCGCTCTACCTCGATCCGCGCGGCCAGTGGCTCTATGCCCTCAACGGCCGCGCCCAGGCGGACGTCTTCGACCTGCGCGACGGCAGCCTCAACGGCCACTACAAGCTGCTCGACTCCGCCGACGACGAGGTCACCGCCAGCGCCCAGCTGCTCGGCGGCGTGTCCCTGCTGGTGGGCACCGCCAAGGGCGGCATCGCCCAGTGGTTCATGGTCCGCGGCCAGGATGGCGAGCCAGTGCTGCGGTACATCCGTGGCTTCCAGCTGGGCGATGCGCCGATCGTGCAACTGATCCCCGAGCAGCGCCGCAAGGGCTTCCTGGCGCTGGATGCCCAAGGCTGGCTCGGCGTCTACCACAGCACCGCGGCCCGCACCCTGCTGCGCGAGCGGATCGCTCCCGGCGCCGGCGTGCTGGCCCTGTCGCCTCGCGCCGATCGTCTCCTGCTGCAGCGGGACGGCCAACTGCTGGGCTTCGTCCTGAACAATCCGCACCCGGAAGTCTCCTGGTCGGCGCTGTGGGACAAGGTCTGGTACGAGAACTACGCCGCGCCGGCGCGGGTCTGGCAGTCCAGCGCGGCGACCACCGATTTCGAGCCCAAGCTGAGCCTGGCGCCGCTGACCTTCGGCACCCTCAAGGCGGCCTTCTACGCCATGCTGTTCGCCGCGCCCCTGGCCATCGCCGCAGCGGTCTACACCGCCTACTTCATGGCGCCGCGCATGAGGCGCACGGTCAAGCCGGTCATCGAGCTGATGGAGGCCCTGCCCACGGTGATCCTCGGCTTCTTTGCCGGCCTGTTCCTCGCGCCCTTCGTGGAAAACCACCTGCCGGGGCTGTTCAGCCTGCTGCTGCTGATGCCGCTGGCCATCCTGGCGGCCGGCTTCGGCTGGTCGCGTCTGCCGGCCGCGCTGCGCGAGCGGGTGCCGGAGGGCTGGGAAAGTCTGTTGCTGCTGCCGGTGGCGCTGCTCACCACCGCGCTCGCCCTCTACCTCAGCCCCTGGATCGAGGGAGCACTGTTCGCCGGCGACCTGCGGCTCTGGCTGAACCAGGAGCTGGGCATCGCCTACGACCAGCGCAACGCCCTGATCGTCGGCCTGGCCATGGGCTTCGCCGTCATCCCCAACATCTTCTCCATCGCCGAGGACGCCATCTACAGCGTGCCGCGCAGCCTGACCCTGGGTTCCCTGGCGCTGGGCGCCACGCCCTGGCAGACGCTGGTACGGGTGGTGCTGCTCACCGCCAGCCCCGGCATCTTCTCGGCGCTGATGATCGGCCTCGGCCGCGCCGTGGGCGAGACCATGATCGTGCTCATGGCCACCGGCAACACCCCGATCATGGACGCCAACCTGTTCGAGGGCATGCGCACCCTGGCGGCCAACATCGCCGTGGAACTGCCCGAATCCGAGGTGGGCGGCACCCATTACCGGCTGCTGTTCCTGGCCGCCCTGGTGCTGCTCAGCTTCACCTTCCTGATGAACACCCTGGCCGAGTTGATCCGCCAGCGGTTGAGGAAAAAGTATGCGGCGCTCTGAGCCACGCGCGCCGCAGGGGCAGGGCGCCACGCCGCGACGTACCCTGGGCTTCTGGCTGCGCGGTGGCGCGCCGGGCATCTGGCTCAGCGGCGGCGCCGTGGCCATCGCCGTGCTGATGACCCTCGGCCTGATCGGCATCATCGCCGTGCGCGGCCTGGCGCACTTCTGGCCGGCCGAGGTGGTGGAGGCGCGCTATGCGCCGCCGGGGCTCGCGTCACGCCCCGTACTGGGCGAGGTGGTGGAACGCGAAAAGGTGCCGGTGGAGCGGCTGCGCAGCGCCGGCCTGCCGATCCCGGCGGACGGCGGTGAAACCCTTACCCGCGAACTCTTCAAGCTCGGCAATCGCGACCTTCAGGGCAGCGATTTCGTCTGGCTGATCGGCGACTGGCTGCGGGATCGCCGCACCCCGGTGGACGTCCTGGTGCTGGAGCGCCGCGAATGGGGCAACTTCTACGGCTATGCCGTGGAGGTGCGCGAGGAGGGCCGCCAGGTCGCCAAGGGCGCCGCGGCGCTGCCCGAGCTGCAGCGCCGGCTGGCCCGTATCCAGGATCTCAGCGCACGCCTGGAGCGTTTGGAAAAGCACGACATCGGCAGCGTCAACCATGCCCTGGAACGCCTGCGCCTGGACGGCCGCGGCCTGGAACAGGACGGTCGTCTCGACGCCGCTGCCCAGGCCGACCTGGCTGCCCGTCGCGCCGAGCTGGAGGCGCGCTACGACGAACTGGAAGACCAGCTCGCCAGCCTGCGCCAGGCGCTACGCCGCGATAGCCTGGTGGTGCGCGACGTCGAGGGCCGCACCCTGGAGCTGAACCTGGACCGCATCGTGCGGGCCTATCAGCCCAATGCCATGGGCCTGGGCGCCAAGCTCGGCTTCTACGGCACCAAGCTGTGGGAATTCCTCAGCACCGATCCGCGCGAGGCCAATACCGAGGGCGGCGTCTTCCCGGCCATCTTCGGCACCGTGATGATGACCCTGCTGATGGCGGTGATCGTCACCCCCTTCGGCGTCATCGCCGCCATCTACCTGCGCGAGTACGCCCGCCAGGGCCCGCTGACCCGCCTCATCCGCATCGCGGTCAACAACCTGGCCGGGGTGCCGGCCATCGTCTACGGCGTCTTCGGGCTGGGCTTCTTCGTCTATGTGCTGGGCGGCTCGCTGGACCAGCTGTTCTTCCGCGCCAGCCTGCCTTCGCCCACCTTCGGTACCCCGGGTCTGCTGTGGGCCTCGCTGACCCTGGCGATCCTCGCCATGCCGGTGGTGATCGTCGCCACCGAAGAAGGCCTGACGCGGATTCCGCGCAGCATCCGCGAAGGCTCCCTGGCCCTGGGCGCGACCCAGGCCGAGACCCTCTGGAAGGTGGTGCTGCCGCTGGCCAGTCCGGCGATGATGACCGGGCTGATCCTCGCCGTGGCCCGCGCCGCCGGCGAGGTGGCACCGCTGATGCTGGTGGGCGTGGTCAAGCTGGCACCGGCGCTGCCGCTGGACGGCAACTATCCCTATCTGCACCTGGACCAGAAGATCATGCACCTGGGCTTCCACATCTATGACGTCGGCTTCCAGAGCCCCAATGTGGAAGCCGCCCGCCCGCTGGTCTACGCCACCGCGCTGCTGCTGGTGCTGGTGATCGCCGGGTTGAACCTGTCCGCCGTATTCCTGCGCAACCGGTTGCGCGAGAAGTATCGGCTGCTGGAAGACTAGCGTACGGCCGAGGAGAACCCATGCCTTCCGATTCGTCCATCTTCAGAACCGCCGCGGCCTACGCGGCCAGCGTCCCGCCCGCGGCGAGCGAAGGTGGCGTGGCGCTGTCGGTACCGCGGCTGAGCCTGTACTACGGGCAGAAGCAGGTACTGCAGGACATCGCCCTGGAGATCCCGCGCCAGCGTGTCACCGCCTTCATCGGCCCCAGCGGCTGCGGCAAGTCGACCCTGCTGCGCTGTTTCAACCGCCTGAACGACCTGGTGGAAGACTGCCGCATCGACGGCGAGATCCTGCTCGACGGCCAGAACATCTACGCCCGCGGCACCGAGATCGCCGAGCTGCGGCGGCGGGTGGGCATGGTGTTCCAGAAGCCCAATCCCTTTCCCAAGAGCATCTACGAGAACGTGGTCTACGGCCTGCGCATCCAGGGCATCAAGCAGAAGCGCGTGCTGGACGAGGCGGTGGAATGGGCTTTGCACGGCGCGGCGCTGTGGGACGAGGTCAAGGATCGCCTGCACGAGTCGGCCCTGGGCCTCTCCGGCGGCCAGCAGCAGCGGCTGGTGATCGCCCGCACCATCGCCGTACAGCCCGACGTGCTGCTGCTCGACGAGCCCTGCTCGGCGCTGGACCCCATCTCCACCCTCAAGGTGGAGGAACTGATCCACGAACTGAAACAGCGCTACACCATCGTCATCGTCACCCACAACATGCAGCAGGCGGCGCGGGTCTCCGACTACACCGCCTTCATGTACATGGGCCAGCTCGTCGAGCATGGCGACACCGACACCCTCTTCACCAACCCGGCGAAGCGGCAGACCGAAGACTACATCACCGGCCGCTACGGCTAGTTCCAGGCAGGCCGGTGCCCCCACCGGCGACTCGATCATCTCAGGCAGGACTGACACCATGATCAACAAAGACGGTCACACGCAGCACATCTCCCAGCAATACAACGTCGAACTGGAGGAGGTCCGCAGTCACCTGCTGGCCATGGGCGGTCTGGTGGAAAAGCAGGTCAGCGACGCCGTGCGCGCGGTGATCGACGCCGATGCCGGCCTGGCCCGCCAGGTGCGGGCCATCGACGACCAGATCGACGTCATGGAGCGCGGCATCGACGAGGAATGCCTGCGCATCCTCGCCCGGCGCCAGCCGGCGGCTTCCGACCTGCGGCTGATCATCAGCATCTCCAAGTCGGTGATCGACCTGGAGCGCATCGGTGACGAAGCCTCCAAGATCGCCCGTCGCGCCATCGAGCTGACCGAGGACGGCGAGGCCCCGCGCGGCTACGTCGAGGTCCGTCACATCGGCGAACAGGTGCGCAAGATGGTGCACCAGGCGCTGGACGCCTTCGCCCGCTTCGACGCCGAGCTGGCGCTGTCGGTGGCCCAGTACGACAAGCTGATCGACCGCGAATACAAGTCCGCCCTGCGCGAGCTGGCTACCTACATGATGGAAGACCCGCGCTCCATCTCCCGGGTGCTGAGCATCATCTGGGTCCTGCGTTCCCTGGAGCGCGTCGGTGACCACGCCCGCAACATCGCCGAGTTGGTCATCTACCTGGTGCAGGGCACCGACGTTCGCCACCTGGGCCTCAAGCGCATGGCCGAAGAGGTCAATCGGTCGCGCGAATGATCCGCCCGGTCACTCCCCGGGTGGCGACCCGGGGCTGCCTGCTATGCTGCAAGACTTGGCATGGAGTGACCGATGAGCAAGTTGAACGTACTGGTAGTGGACGATGCGCCCTTCATCCGCGACCTGATCAAGAAGGGCCTGCGCAACCTGTTTCCCGGGCTGGCGGTGGACGAGGCGGCCGATGGTCGCCGTGCCCAGACGATGCTCGGCAAGCAGCGTTTCGACCTCATCCTCTGCGATTGGGAAATGCCCGGCATGACCGGTCTGGAACTCTTGACCTGGTTCCGCGCCCAGCCGGATCACAAAGGCGTGCCCTTCATCATGGTCACCAGCCGCGGCGACAAGGAAAACGTCGTCCAGGCCATCCAGGCCGGCGTGTCCGACTACATGGGCAAGCCCTTCTCCAACGAGCAACTGGCCGCCAAGGTCAAGAAGGCCCTGCAGCGCACCGGCAAGCTCGCCGAACTGCAGGCTGGCGCCCAGCCGCGCCCGGCTACCGGCTTCGCCAACGATTCCCTCGGCGCCCTCACCGGTAACCGCAGCGACGTGGTCCAGTCGAGCCCGGCGGCCCCGGTCGCCGCGCCGGCACCGGCCGCCAGTGCCAGCGCCGCCCTCCTGACCGGCTCGGCACCGCCGTCCAGCGCCGCCCGCGGCAAGCCCGCCGCCAACTTCGGCCAGGGTCAGTTGCGGCTGCCCAATGCCAGCATGGCCTGCCTGATCAAGGCGCTCAGCATCAAGGAGGCCCTGCTGGTGGTACGCCGCGGCGATCCGCTGCCGCAGATCCTGGAAACCGCCGTGCTCGACCTGGAGCAGGGCGAAGACGGCGACGAGGTGGCGCGCCTCAATGGCTACCTGCATTCGCTGGCCGCGGTGGAACCGACCCCGGCCAGCGAGTGGGTGCAGGTCAACTTCCGCTTCATCGACCGGGACCCGGCCAAGCTCGACTATCTGTCGCGGCTGATCGCCAAGGGCACCGCTCAGCGGCATTACGTGCCGGGCGCCTAGGACGGAGCCGGGGCATGAGGGCGCTGGCACGGAGACTGCTTCGATCCGCCTCATCGCGGATTCCTGACGCTCCTGCCATGCCCTACGCCCGTCACCTGCTGCTCTTCTGCCTCGTCCTGAGCGGTGCCGCGCTCGCGGCACCGATCTACAAGTACGTCGACGCCAATGGCGTGGTGACCTACACCGACAAGGCGCAGAAGGGCGCCAAGGTGATGACCTTCAGCGACGACCCGATCGAACGACTGGACCAGCGGGTCAAGCTGCAGCCGCGGCATTATGCCGGTGGCACGGTGCTGGAAGTGCGCAACGACAGCTTCCTGCCGGTGACCGTCACCCTGCGGCTCTCCGCGCTGCAGAACGTCAGCGGCGTGGGCGCGGCGCCGATCCGCAAGGTCCTGCCGGCGCGCAGCCTGACCCGCCTGGCGACCCTGGTCGCGCCCGATCCGAGCCGGCCACAGCGCTACACCCCGCAACTCACCACCCTGATGGGCAGCGCCACGCCGGTCTTCGCGTCCGGCTTCGCCTATCCGTTGCCCTGGCTGGGCGGGCCCTTCAGCGTCAGCCAGGGGGCCGGCGGCGGCTTCAGCCACAACACCCCCAAGAGTCGCTATGCGGTGGACATCGCCATGCCCGAGGGCACGCCCATCGTGGTCTCGCGCGCCGGTCAGGTGGTGGAGGTGGAGAACGACCAGGACGGTCGCGGCAACCACCCCTCCGGCAACTTCGTGCGCATCCTCCATGACGACGGCACCATGAGCGTCTACCTGCACCTGCAGCGCGGTTCGATCAAGGTCACCGAGGGTCAGTGGGTACGTACCGGACAGGCCCTGGCCGCTTCAGGCAACACCGGGCGCAGCACCGGGCCGCACCTGCACTTCGTCGTCCAGCGCAACACCGGCGAGGCGGTCGAATCCATTCCCTTCCGCTTCGCCCAGGCGGTCGACAGCCTACCCAATTTCGCCGTCGGCGGACCCTGAGAGCCTGTTCAAAGGCTGCGGTGCGTCGGCCGAACTGCGTTGTAAGGCCCTGGGTCGCAGCTCCGCCTGGGCGGCCTCGTCGCACTGCTCACCACTGGTAAGGCCGGGCGCGGGTCCGATCCGCTTCCTCAGGTGTTTTCGCGGGGCCGTCCGGGCCCTGTTTGGCTCTAGCTCGCGAGCCTTTGCGCAGGCTCTGCCCCTTGCCGGGCGTCAGCCCTGGGCGTCGAGGTACTCGCTGGGCGATACCCCCAGCACCCGGCGGAACATGCGGGTGAAGGCCGAGGGCGAGGCATAGCCCAGGTCCAGGGCTACCCGGGTCACCGGCTCCCCGGCGGCCAGCCGTGGCAGGGCCAGCATCAGGCGGGTGTGCTGGCGCCAGGTGGAAAAGCTGGTGCCGGTTTCCTTGAGGAACAGCCGGGCGAGGCTGCGCGAGCAGAGGTGCAGCTGTTGCGCCCAGGTCGCCAGCGCCGTGTCGTTGGCCGGATCGGCATGCAGGCTGGTCTGGATGGTGCGCAGGCGGCGGTCGGCCAGGGCGGGCAGGTGCAGGGCGCTCTCTTCGAGGAAGACCAGCTCCGCCAGCATCAGCGCCCGGACATGGCGGCCCAGGTCGGCCTCCCCATAGGTGTTGCCGCCACGCCGCAGGCAGCGTAGCAGTTCCCGCAACAGCGGCGAGATCAGCACCATGCGGGTAGCCGACATGCGGGTGGCCGATTGCGGTGAGGGCAACTCGCGGGGCAGGTCGATCATGATCACCTGCAGGGTGGCCTCGCCATTGGCGCGTGCCTGGTGCTCGACCCCGGGCGGAATCCAGATCGCCTGCTTGGGCGGCACGTACCAGACGCCTTCCTCGGTGCTGACCTCCAGTACCCCGTTGACCGTGTACATCAGGTGCGCCTGGGCGTGAGCGTGCGGCGGCCACACCTGGCCATGGGCGAAGGTGTTGAGTTGCGACACCAGGGGCGTCACGGCGGGCGCCGAAGGTGGTGCCGCGATCGACCTGGGATACCGGTCGATTGTCTGTTCCTGCATAACGGCTGTCCGTTTCGGTTGGGCATCGACGAGGCGCTAGGGCCTAACCTGCCGCACTATGGCCGGAGCATCGTGCGGACTGGTGGGGGAGGCGCCTGTACGCCGAGGACAGGTCTCTCGCAGGAGTGTCGCACAGAACACCGGCCACTTGGTTCGCTAGCCTGAAAGGCTGGCAGTGCATTTGAACTACCGTCTTGTCGGTGGCAGCGTGGTACAGGGATCTGAGTACCACGCTTTTTTATTCGCATCGATGCTTTGCCAGCGGCTTCACAAAGCCGCGGTTTGGTGATCGCCCGCTCGATGCGGCTTTGTTAGGTTCGGCCCTTGTTCATCATGGTGGCCCTATGCCATGGACCGACGCCTGACCGCCCTGATCACCTGCCTGACCCTCGCCCTGGCCGCCCCTGTCGCCAGCCAGGCCGCCGAGTCCTCCGCCAGCAGCAAGGTTTCCGCCAAGAGCCAGGCCCGCAAGGGGCAGGTCAAGCTCAAGGTGCGCACTGCCAGCGAAGGCCGCATCTTCGAGGTGCGCAACGACTTCGACGTACCGGTTCGAGTCGAATTGCGCCTGCAGCGCACCGTCAACGTGGCCGGCGCCGAGCGGCCGATCCGCCAGGTCATCGAGCCGCGCTCCACGGTGCAGCTGGCGGTGATCCGCAAGCGGCAGCAGGGCTTCCCCATGCATTTCGACCAGTCGTTCAGCTACAGTCCGCAACTGCCGGTCGGCAGCCTGCCGCCGACGGCGGACGGCACCGTGGGCGGTAACCCCAGCGGCCTGGGCTATGGCTACGCCTGGCCCTGGCGCCAGGGCGTCTACTACGTGACCCAGGGCGCCGGCGGTGACTTCAGCCACAACACCCCCAAGGGTCGCTACGCGGTCGACATCGCCATGCCCGAGGGCACGCCCATCGCCGCTGCCCGCGCCGGCACGGTGATCGAGGTCGAGAATGGTCAGTTCGGCCATGGGCCCAGTCCGTCCGGCAACTTCGTGCGCATCGCCCATGAGGACGGTAGCCAGAGCGCCTACCTGCACCTGCGCCGCGGCTCGGTCAAGGTTCGCCCCGGCGAGCGGGTGGAGGTGGGCACGCCGCTGGCGGAGTCGGGCAATACCGGGCGCAGCACCGGTCCGCACCTGCATTTCGTGGTGCAGGCGCGCGAAGGCGGCGAACTGGTGTCCATCCCCTTCCGCTTCGTGCGTCCCCTGGCGGCCCTGCCCAATATGGCCCTGGGCGACCGCTAGTGTGGTGTTTCAGACGTTCGCGCGAGAATTGGCGAGTGATTTTGGGGCGGTTCGGCGCTGCGGCCGAAAAGGCGCCGCCAACATTGTGTAGTTAACTTCTGAAACACCACACCAGTCCCTGCGCCAACGTTTCGCGCTCACCCACCCGGTCGCCAGGCCTCGCGCGCGCGACCGAAGTCGTCGTATTGGTCAGAAATCCATTGCCAGGATCGGGGTGAGTGGCGTTATGCTATCACCAGATTTCCCTGTCCTCCCTGCTTCGCCAGCTGCCCTCTCCCCCTACCAGCTGTGGACGATACCCATGAATGGATTCTTGGCCGCCTTGCGCCTCTGGGGGTGCAGCGCCGTGCTGTGGTTGCCGCTGCTGGTCTTCGCTACCACCGGTCGCGCCGAGGTGCTGACGCTCGACGATCCGGCACGCAGCTACGATCCCCGCCCGTTCCTGGAAATCCTCAAGGCGCCTGCCAGCCTGAGCTTCGCCGAAGCCGCTGCTCAGCCGGTGGATGCGCAGCGCGGCTGGCATGCCCCGGGGGTGCTGGAAACGCTGCTCCATGATGGTCGCCAGGGCCTCTGGCTGCGCTTTCGTCTGCAAAGCCACGACGACCGGGCCTGGTGGCTGATTCCCAGCTGGGCGGTGCTGGATCGGCTGGAGTTGCGTACGCGCAGCGCCACGGGCGAGTGGAGCGCGCCGCAGTTCAGCGGGATCGCCCTGCCGGCCAGGGAGCGTGCGCTGCCGGGCCGCCAACCCATGTTCGCCCTGGCACCCACCGCCGGAGCCGTGGAGGAGGTCTATCTGCGGGTGGATTCCCGGGAGACCTTCGTGCTGCCGCTGCGCCTGGTGACGCCGGCCACCTACCTCACCGAGGCGCAGCAGGATGCCTGGCTGATCGGCGGTTTCTTCGGTTGCCTGGTCACCATCCTGTTGCTGACCCTCACGCTGTGGAGCTTCGGCCGGCGCTCGGGATTCGGTTGGTATGCCTTCTACCTGATGAGCGTCATCGGCTACCAGGCGGTCACCACCGGCTATGGCGCCTGGCTGCTCTGGCCGGACAGCCCGGCCTTCGGTCTCCGCGCGCACCAGGCCTTCGCTGCGCTGTGCCTGCTCAGCGGGGGACTGTTCGTTCGCTATCTGCTCAGCCTCTATCGCGGCGAGCGCTGGCTCGACCTCGGCAATCGCCTGTTGATCGGCTACTGGAGCCTGGGATTGGTCATCGCTTTGGCCTGGCCGAACCTGCTGAGCTTCCAGGGCCTGCTCGGCATGATGGCGCTGAGTTGTCTGGTGCTGCTCGGCACCACCACCCACCTGGCCCTGCGCGGCAGTCGCATGGCGCTCTGGTTCAGCGCCGCCTGGGGCCTGCTGCTGCTGGGCAGCCTGGCGCAACTGCTGACCATCGCCGGCTGGCTGGCACCGGAAAGCCCGGCTCTTTACGGCCAGATGACCGGCTTCGCCCTGGGGTTCGTGATGCTGTCCCTGGGGCTTACCGAAGGCTTGAGCCAACAGCGGCGGCAGCGGATCGAGGCCCAGCGGCAGGCCCTGGAGGCTTCGGCCGCCCTGGCCCGCGAGCGCGAGGCCTCCTTCGTCGAGCTGGAACTGCGGGTGGCCTTGCGCACCGTGGAATTGCAGCAGGCCAAGGCGTCCCTGGAGCGGCTCAATCGCGAGCTGCTGCACCAGAGCCAGACCGACCCCCTGACCGGGCTGAGCAACCGCCGGCATTTCGAGCGGGTGTTCCAACAGGAAATCCGCCGCGCCATCCGCGCCGAGGTGCCGCTGGCAGTGCTGCTGGTGGACATCGATCACTTCAAGACGGTCAACGATACCCATGGCCATACCCTGGGCGACGAGTGCCTGAGGTGCGTGGCCGAGTTGCTGCGTCAGCACGCGCAGCGGGCAGGGGAGGTGGCGGCGCGCTACGGCGGGGAGGAATTCGTCATCGCGCTACCGGGCAGCGATCCCGAGGCCGCCCACCTGCTGGCGGAGCGTATTCGCCAGCAGGTGGCGGGGCTGGAACTGCAGAGCGAGCACGGGCTGCTGCGCCCCTCGGTGAGCATCGGCGTGGCGGTGGCCGTGCCGAGCAACCTGGAGCATGGTCAGGGCCTGCTGGAGGATGCCGACCGGGCGCTCTATGCGGCCAAGCGTGGCGGGCGCAATCGCGTCTGCCTCAGCGATGGCCTGCCCCAACTGCTGAGCAGCCAGGGCTGACACCCGCCGCGCCTCAGAGCCTGTTCAAAATCTCGAGAGCTAGCGCCAAACAAGGCCTAGGCGGCCCCGCGAAAAGGGCTGAGGAAGCGGATCGGACCCGCGCTCGGGTTTACGAGTGGTAAATGAGCATTCCGACGGGGCTGGCCTTCCAGGCCATTTTCAACGCGGTTTGGCCGACGCGCAGCAGATTTTGAACAGGCTCTCAGCGGTCGTCGGTCGGGCGGCGCTTCGGTTCCTGGGGGTCGAGCTTGATGACCTTGGCCAGCACGATCTTCGGACCCTTCATCTTCTTGACGATGATGCGCAGGCCTTCGGCTTCCAGCACCGTCTCCTCTTCGGGGACACGCTTCAGGCTGTCGTAGATCAGGCCGGCCAGGGTCTCGGCCTCGACGTGGTCCAGATCGATACCGAGCAGGCGCTCGACCTTGAACAGCGGGGTGTCGCCGCGCACCAGCAGCTTGCCCGGCTGGTAGGCGACCACGCCGCGTTCGGTCTTGCGGTGTTCGTCCTGGATGTCGCCCACCAGCACCTCCAGCACGTCCTCCATGGTCAGGAAGCCGATGACCTTGTGGTCGGCTTCCTCCACCAGCACGAAGTGCGCGCCGCCGCGGCGGAATTGCTCCAGCAGGTCGGACAGCGGCATGTGCTTGGTCACCCGTTCCAGCGGATGCACCAGGTCGTCGAGGTCGAAGGAGGCGGCTTCGCTGTCCAGGCCGGCGATGGCCAGCAGCAGGTCCTTGATGTGCAGCACCCCGGTGAAGGTCTGGCTGTCTTCGTCGTAGACCGGGTAGCGGCTGTACTTGGAGCGACGGATCTGGGTGAGGATCTCGTCCAGGCTGGCCTTGCTGTCCAGGTAGATGAGGTCTTCGCGCGAGTTGGCCCAGTCCACCACCTCCAGCTCGCCCAGCTCCACGGCCGAGGCCAGCACCCGGGCGTCCGGGTCGGTGGCGCGGTTGGAGTGCAGGATCAGCTTGAGTTCGTCACGGCTGTAGTGGTGTTCGTGGTGCGCGCCCGGCTCGCCCTGGCCGGCGATGCGCAGGATGGCGTTGGCACTGGCGTTGAGCAGCCAGATGGCCGGGTACATCAGCCAGTAGAAGAGGTACAGCGGCACCGCCGTCCACAGCGACAGCAGGTCGGGCTTGCGGATCGCCCAGGACTTGGGCGCCAGCTCGCCGACCACGATGTGCAGGTAGGAGATGATGAAGAAGGCAGTGAGGAAGGAGATGCCGTGGACCACCTCGGGGTTGTTGACCCCGGCGGCACCCAGCAGCGGTTCGAGGAGTTCGGCGAAGGCCGGCTCGCCGACCCAGCCCAGGCCCAGGGACGCCAGGGTGATGCCGAGCTGACAGGCGGAAAGGTAGGCGTCGAGCTGGTTATGCACCTTCTTGAGAATGCGTCCGCGCCAGCCGTGCTTCTTGGCGATGGCCTCCACGCGGGTGGCGCGCAGCTTGACCATGGCGAACTCGGCGGCAACGAAGAAGCCGTTGAGCAGCACGAGGAAGAAAGCGAAGAACACGAGGCCGAGATCGGCGAACAACGTCGAGGAAAGACTAGTGGAAGGGTCCATTAGGGCCGGGAGCTGGAAAAAGGTCGGCTAAGCATGGGGGCGGGGCAGGGCAGTTGCAAGATGTTGCGCCCGCTGGAGGGACGGGGCGCACCCTGGGCTGACGGGCAGCGGCTCTGGCGTCGGCCTTTGTCGGCGAGCCTTTTTCGCTAGGTCCAGCCTTCCAGACGCATGGTCGCCCGCACCAGGCGCTGCTCTTCCTGTTCGATCTCGCGCAGGCTGTCCCTGACACTGTGGATGTGCTCGCGGGCGGCGGCGTGGGCTTCGTCGGGCAGGCGCTGGCTCACGGCGGCATAGAGGCGGGCATGCTGGGCGTCGATTTCGCGGCGCTGCGGCGGGCGATGGTAGAGGTTGGCGATGCAGGCGAACACCGAACCCAGCAGCAGCTCGTTGAGCGATTGCAGTGTGTGGACCAGCACCGGGTTGTGCGAGGCCTCGCTGATCGCCAAGTGGAAGGCATGGTCGAGGCGGGCGTGGGTTTCCGCCGGCAGGCTGGCCGGGTCCTGGCAGGCGGCGCACAGCTCGTCGTAGCGGCGGCCTATGAGCACCAGGTCGGCGGTGGTGGCGCGCAGCGCGGCCAGGCGCGCCGCCTCGCCTTCGAGCAGGGCGCGGACCTCCAGCAGGTCGTAGAGGGTACGCGGCTGGCTGCTGAACAGGTGCAGCAGGGGATTCTCCGCCGCCGGTGCCGCCAGGCGGGCGACGAAGCTGCCCTGGCCGTGGCGGGTCTCGATGATGCCGCGGGCGCGGAGCAGCCCCAGGCCCTCGCGCAGCGCGGTGCGGGAGACGCCGAGCTTGTCGCACAGGCGCCGTTCGGAGGGCAGCGGCTGGCCGACCTTGAGCACCCCGTCCACCACCAGGCGTTCGATCTGCTGGCTGACGTTCTCGGCAACGGGAAGGCGGGCGGTGGCAACGGACATGCTGGTTTCCTGCTGGTATGACCACGAGGGTTAAGGCTAGTGAGCCACTGGCTGAAGAGGTCGTCAAGCCTCATGGAGTGGCCTGGTTCTTTGGTCGAAGAGGCGGCAAAAACTGGTATGACCAGTGTTCGCGGTCATGGACGCCCGCGCTGGTCTCGGGGTACAACGAAGCCTCTTGAGCCAGAACAACAACAAGGGCGGTTACCCGATGAGCCTGGTCTACGACGAACGTCTCGACGGCGCCTTGCCCCGCCCGGACAAGGCGCAACTGCTGCAGCGGTTGCGTGCCGAACTGCCCGAGCATTGCCTGCTGCATGACAGGGAAGACCTCAAACCCTACGAATGCGACGGCTTGGCGGCCTATCGCACCACGCCACTGCTGGTGGTGCTGCCGGAAACGGTGGAGCAGGTGCAGGCGACGCTGCGCCTGTGCCACGAGCTGAACGTACCCCTGGTGGCGCGTGGCGCCGGCACCGGTCTCTCCGGCGGCGCCCTGCCACTGCAGCAGGGCGTGCTGCTGGTGATGGCGCGCTTCAATCGCATCCTGGAGGTGGACCCCGATGGACTCCGTGCCCGGGTCCAGCCCGGGGTGCGCAACCTGGCCATCTCCCAGGCCGCGGCGCCCTTTGAGCTCTACTACGCGCCCGATCCCTCCTCGCAGATCGCCTGCTCCATCGGCGGCAACGTGGCCGAGAACGCCGGCGGCGTGCACTGCCTGAAATACGGCCTGACCGTGCACAACGTGCTGGCGGTGGAGATCGTTACCCTGGAGGGCGAACGCCTGACCCTGGGCAGCGCCGCCCTGGACAGCCCCGGCTTCGACCTGCTGGCGCTGTTCACCGGCTCCGAAGGGCTGCTCGGGGTGGTGGTGGAGGTGACCGTCAAGCTCCTGCCCAAGCCGCCCTGTGCCCGGGTGGTCATGGCCAGCTTCGCCGACATCGAACGCGCCGGGGCGGCGGTGGCCGACATCATCGCCGCGGGCATCATCCCCGGTGGCCTGGAGATGATGGACAACCTGACCCTGAGGGCCGCCGAAGACTTCATCCACGCCGGCTACCCGGTGGACGCCGCCGCCATCCTGCTCTGCGAGCTGGACGGGGTGGAAGCCGACGTGGCCGCCGACATCGAGCGGGTCAGCGCCCTGCTGGCCGCTGCCGGCGCCACCGAGATCCGCCTGGCCCGCGACGAGGCCGAGCGGCAGACATTCTGGGCCGGACGCAAGAATGCCTTTCCCGCGGTGGGGCGGCTGTCGCCCGACTACTACTGCATGGACGGCACCATTCCACGCCGGGCCCTGCCCGAGGTGCTGCGTGGCATCGAGGCGCTGTCGGCGGAGTACGGCCTGGCGGTGGGCAACGTCTTCCATGCCGGCGACGGCAACCTGCATCCGCTGATCCTCTTCGATGCCAACCGGCCCGGCGAACTGGAACAGGCCGAAGCCCTGGGCGGCCGCATCCTCGACCTCTGCGTGGCGGTGGGCGGCACCATCACCGGCGAACACGGCGTGGGCCGCGAAAAGATTAACGCCATGTGCACCCAGTTCCAGCCGGGCGAGCTGACCTTCTTCCATGCGGTGAAGGCGGCCTTCGACGCCCCCGGCCTGCTCAACCCCGGCAAGAACGTGCCGACCCTGCAGCGCTGCGCCGAATTCGGCGGGCTGCACGTGCACCACGGCCGGTTGCCCCACCCCGAACTGGAGCGCTTCTGATGGATAATCTGAATCTGCTCCTCGACCAGGTCCGCGAGGCCCTGGTCCGCCACCAGCCGCTGCGCATCCACGGTGGCGACACCAAGGCCCACCTGGGCCGTGCGGTCGACGGCGAGCCGCTGGACGTCAGCGGCCATCGTGGCCTGGTGCACTACGATCCCACCGAGCTGGTGGCCACGGTACGTACCGGCACGCCCCTGGCCGAACTCAATGCCGCCCTGGCCGAACGGGGGCAGATGCTGCCCTGCGAACCGCCGCAACTAGGCCAGGGTGCCACCGTCGGCGGCACCCTGGCCTGCGGTCTCTCCGGTCCGCGCCGCCCCTGGGCCGGCAGCCTGAGGGACTTCGTCCTGGGTACCCGGCTGATCACCGGTACCGGCGAGCACCTGAGATTCGGCGGCGAGGTGATGAAGAACGTCGCCGGCTACGACGTCTCCCGCCTGCTGGCCGGCAGCCAGGGTTGCCTGGGGGTGATCACCGAGGTGTCCTTCAAGGTGCTGCCCAGGCCGCGCTGCACCCAGAGCCTGAGCCTGGAGCTGGACGCCGAACGCGCCCTGCAGCGCCTCGCCGTCTGGGGTCGCGAGGCGCTGCCGATCTCGGCGGCCTGCCATGACGGCCAGCGGCTGCACCTGCGCCTGGAAGGCGGCGAGGGCTCGGTGCGCTCGGCGGCCGATCGCCTGGGCGGTGACGTCCTGGGCGAGGCCTTCTGGGACGAGCTCAACGAACAGCGCCTGGCCTTCTTCGCTGGCCCCGCGCCCCTGTGGCGGCTGTCGGTACCGGTCAACACCCCGCTGCTCGACCTGCCCGGCAGTCGATTGCTGGACTGGGGCGGTGCCCAGTACTGGCTCAAGAGCGATGCCCCGGCCACGGTCCTGCGCGAGATCGCCGAGCGTGCCGGTGGCCATGCGCTGTGCTACACGCCGGACGCCGAGCGCGAGGCCCAGCATCCGCTGCCCGCCGCGCTGCTCGACTATCACCGCCGCCTCAAGGCGCGCCTGGACCCCCAGGGGATCTTCAATCCGGGTCGGCTGTACGCCGGGCTGTAGGGGAAAGACGTCATGCAAACCAATCTGAGTCCCGCCGCCCGTGAACTGCCCCGCGCCGCCGATGCCGAGCGGGTGCTGCGCAGCTGCGTGCACTGCGGCTTCTGCAACGCCACCTGCCCGACCTACCAGCTGCTCGGCGACGAGCTGGACGGGCCGCGCGGGCGCATCTACCTGATCAAGGGCATGCTCGAAGGCGGCGAGGTCAGCGAAAAGACCCGCGAGCACCTCGACCGCTGCCTGACCTGCCGCAACTGCGAGACCACCTGCCCCTCGGGCGTCTCCTACCACGAACTGCTCGACATCGGCCGCGCCGAGGTGGAGCGCCGGGTACCGCGGCCGCTGGGCCAGCGCCTGCTGCGCGCCGGGCTGCGCCAGGTGCTGCCGCAGCCGCGACTGTTCGGGGCGCTGCTGAAAGGCGGCCAGGCACTGAAGCCGCTGTTGCCGGCAGGTGTCCAGGCCAAGCTCCCGGCGCGCATCGCCGCCCCGGGCGTGCGTCCGGCACCGCGCCATGCGCGGCGCATGCTGATCCTCGAGGGCTGCGTGCAGCCGGGACTGTCGCCCAATACCAATGCCGCCACCGCGCGGGTGCTGGATCGCCTCGGCATCAGCCTGGACGCCGCACCGCGCGCCGGTTGCTGTGGCGCGGTGGACTACCACCTCAATGCCCAGGAGGCCGGACTGGATCGTGCCCGGCGCAATATCGACGCCTGGTGGCCGGCGCTGCAGGGCGGCGCCGAGACCATCATCCAGACCGCCAGCGGCTGCGGTGCCTTCGTCAAGGAATACGCCAGCCTGCTGAAGGACGACCCGGCCTATGCCGCCAAGGCTCGCGAGGTCTCGGCGCGCACCCGTGACCTGGTGGAGGTGCTGCGCGAGCTACCGCTGGAAGCGCTGCAGCTGAAGGACACCCCGCGGCTGGCCTTCCACTGTCCCTGCACCCTGCAGCACGCCCAGCGCCTGGGTGGCGCCGTGGAAGGCGTCTTGCAACGCCTCGGCTTTCCGCTGGCGCCGGTACCCGACGGCCACCTCTGCTGCGGCTCGGCCGGCACCTATTCGCTGACCCAGCCGGACTTGTCGCGGCGGCTGCGCGACGCCAAGCTCGACGCCCTGGAGAGTGGTCGTCCGGAGGTGATCGCCACCGCCAACATCGGCTGCCAGAGCCATCTCGACGGCGCCGGGCGCACCCCGGTGCGCCACTGGATCGAAATCCTCGACGCGGCCCTGGCCGCTCCGACCCAACCCTGAACCCTGGAGGCCCCATGAAGACCAAAGCCGTGCTCACCCTTGCCGAGATCGACACCCTGCTGGCCGCCGGCCGCGCCGAAGCCGAGCGCCAGGGCTGGGCCGTGTGCATCGCCGTGGCCGATGACGGCGGCCATCCGCTGGCCCTGCTGCGTCTCGACGGCGCCGCGCCCAACAGCGCCTACATCGCCCCCGAGAAGGCCCGCAGCGCCGCCCTGGCGCGCAAGGAGTCCAAGGTGCTGGAAGAGATGATCAACAACGGCCGCACCGCCTTTCTCAGCGTCCCGCTGATGCAGGGCATGCTCGAAGGCGGGGTGCCCATCCTGGTGGACGGCCAGGTGGTGGGCGCGGTCGGCGTCTCCGGTGTCAAGGCCCCGGAAGATGCGCAGGTCGCCAAGGCCGCCATCGCGGCGCTGGGTTAACCCTCTCTCGATAGTTTCGTTATCAAGGAAAGCCATCATGACCGATCGCACTACCCTGGGCCGCCTGCAGGTGGCCACCGAGCTGCAGCGTTTCATCGACGAGGAAGTGCTGCCCGGCACCGGGCTCGACACCGCCGCCTTCTGGTCGGGCGTGGACACCCTGGTGCACGAGCTGGCGCCGCGCAACCGTGAATTGCTGGCCGAGCGTGATCGCCTGCAGGTGGAGCTGGACAACTGGCACCGCGCCCATCCCGGCCCGGTCACCGATCTGTCCGCCTACCAGACCTTTCTCGAAGGCATCGGCTATCTGCAACCGGTCCCCGGCCAGGTGCAGGCCTCGACCTCCGGGGTCGACCGCGAGATCGCCGAACAGGCCGGTCCGCAGCTGGTGGTGCCGGTGCTCAACGCCCGCTACGCCCTGAACGCCGCCAACGCCCGCTGGGGTTCGCTGTACGATGCCCTCTATGGCACCGACGCCCTGCCCGAAACCGATGGCGCCGAGCGCGGCAAGGGCTACAACCCCGCCCGTGGCGCCAAGGTGGTGGCCTTCGCCCGCCAGGTGCTGGACGGCGTGGCGCCCCTGGCCAGTGGCTCGCACAAGGACGCCACCGCCTACCGCATCCAGGACGGTCGCCTGGTGGTGGACCTCAGGAGCGGCACCAGCGAACTGGCCGATCCGGCTGTCTTCGTCGGCTACCAGGGCGACGCCGCGGCGCCGTCCGCGATCCTGCTGCGCCACAACGGCCTGCACCTGGAGATCCAGATCGACCGCGACAGCGCCATCGGCAAGACCGACGCCGCCGGGGTCAAGGACCTGCTCATGGAGGCCGCGGTCAGCACCATCATGGACCTGGAAGACTCCATCGCCGCGGTGGACGCCGCCGACAAGGTGCTGGCCTATCGCAACTGGCTGGGCCTGATGAAGGGCGACCTGGCCGAGGAGGTCAGCAAGGGCGGCGAGACCTTTACCCGCCGCCTCAACCCCGATCGCGAGTACCAGGGCGCCGACGGCCAGCCGCTGAGCCTGCACGGTCGCTCGCTGCTGTTCATCCGCAACGTCGGCCACCTGATGACCAATCCGGCGGTGCTGCTGGAAGACGGTCGCGAGATTCCCGAGGGCATCCTCGACGCCGTGGTCACCGTGACCATCGCGATGCACGACCTCAAGCGCCAGGGCAATTCCCGCAGCGGCTCGGTGTACATCGTCAAACCCAAGATGCACGGCCCGGCCGAGGTGGCCTTCGCCGTCCAGCTGTTCGACCGCGTCGAGGCCCTGCTGGGACTGCCGGCCAACACCGTCAAACTGGGCATCATGGACGAGGAGCGCCGTACCAGCGTCAACCTCAAGGCCTGCATCGCCGCCGCCGCCGCGCGGGTAGCCTTCATCAACACCGGCTTCCTCGACCGCACCGGTGACGAGATGCACACCGCCATGCTGGCCGGGCCCATGCTGCGCAAGGGCGACATGAAGACCTCCAAGTGGATCACCGCCTACGAGCGTAACAACGTGCTGGTCGGCCTGGCTTGCGGCCTGCGCGGCAAGGCGCAGATCGGCAAGGGCATGTGGGCCATGCCCGACCTGATGGCCGCCATGCTGGAGCAGAAGATCGGCCATCCCAAGGCCGGCGCCAACACCGCCTGGGTGCCATCGCCCACCGCCGCCGTGCTGCACGCCCTGCATTACCACCAGGTCAACGTCCAGCAGGTGCAGCAGGAGCTGGAGCGCAGCGACGTCGACGCCGCCCGCGGCGAATTGCTCGCCGGTCTGCTCAGCGTGCCGGTGGCCGAGTCGCCGGACTGGTCCGCCGAGGCCATCCAGCAGGAGCTGGACAATAACTGCCAGGGCATCCTCGGCTACGTGGTGCGCTGGGTCGACCAGGGCGTGGGCTGCTCCAAGGTGCCCGACATCCATGACGTCGGCCTGATGGAGGACCGCGCCACCCTGCGCATCTCCAGCCAGCACATCGCCAACTGGCTGCACCATGGCGTGGTCACGGCCGAACAGGTGGACGAAACCCTGCAGCGCATGGCCAAGGTGGTGGACGGCCAGAACGCCGGCGATGCCCTCTACGAACCCATGGCCGGGCACTTCGACAGCTCCTACGCCTACCGCGCCGCCCGCGACCTCATCTTCAAGGGCCGCGAACAGCCCAGCGGCTACACCGAGCCGCTGCTGCACGCCTGGCGGTTGAAGAAAAAGGCGGGGGCTTGAGAGATATGATTCTCGACGCCCGAACGTATCTTGCGGGTCGAGCGCCGAGCTCATGCTGACCCTTGGTCCAGAGCTGCATGCGACGGCTTGACGGACTTCAAGTCCTTCCCTAGTATGGACTGCAACACGGCCCCTCTCGGCTGACTCACTCCGGTGATGAAGCTGCTGAGGGGTTTTTTATTGCCTGCGTTTTACCAATCGGCTTCCCAGCCAGGCTGGACGCCCATGCCGGCAAGGTTCAGGCCCAGGTGTGACAGTTCTGGGAAGCTCAGCAGATGAGCCTTGATTCGTTGTGGCCACGTCGACCGGGGGTTCACGACGTTCAGGAGCTGGCGTGTCATGCACAGCAGCAGGTAGCAGCGTGCCAGGGCATGGGCATTGTCCACGAAAGGCTGGATCCAGGGTGCCTCGCTCACCGCTGGTAGCTTTGGCTGGTCGACGATGTTGCGATTCCAGAGCCGGCTATGGTGCGCGCAAACGTTGCGGAGATAGTTGAGGCTACGTAGCCAGGACGCAAAGACCCGGCCATTAGTTAGTCCATATTTGGCCGCAATGGCGTCTTGCTCAGTCTCCTGCAGGCCACCGTACAAAGTGGACAGGGTGCCGAAATCCCAAACTTCCGCCGCTATCCATATCGGCAAGGGCAAGCCGTACTTGTCCTTGCAATGCCGAATGAAGTCTTCCTTGGAGCGAGCGATTAATTTCGCGTGACGTCCCAGCCAATCGTGGTGGCGGCTGAGACCGGTCCTAGGATCGAGCTTGCTGCTGAAGTCACCGTGCAAAAGCTCGGGGCGTAGGTAGGCGAAGGTGTCTAGAACACCCAGACAGTAGGTGATATCGACCCTCAGGCCGACCTCTATGCGTTCTAAGGCATCCAGCGTCAATAGGCGCAGCTTCTTGTCGAACACATAGAGGTCGACAGCATTCTGGAAGGTGGCACCGGCTTTGAATTCGTCCAACACCAAGGTCGTGGCCTTGGGCTTTTGCGGCTTCCGGCCCTTGTCGAGCAGCATCACGGCGCCGCTTCGCTCGCGAAACGCATACCAATAGCCGCTCAAGCGATAATAGCCGATTCGGCCCAGATAGCTGAGCGCCAGTGTTCTGTCGGTGACGGTCAGGCCACGGCGAATCAGTTGATTCAGCTGGTCGTCCACGCTCATCCATGGTTTGGCGTATCCCAACATCGCGTATTCATTCCTCTGGGATGGAAAGGCTCTGGTGAGGTGCAGCGAGGGGTATCTGCTTGAGAGATGTGCGCCGTCGAGCCCTTTCGGCACGAGCTTAAGGAGGAGTTTCCTGGGAGTAAAAGAAAAAGGCCCGAATCGCCTTGAGCCATTGGATCAGGCCATGGATTCCTCTCTGGACAGGTCGGCTGTCAGGGATGAAGCCTACCAACGCCCCGACCACCGCCTCTTCCCTTGCCACTGGCGAATTTTTATACTATCTGGTCCCCCGTCCCCGGGATCATCATCGCCACGAGGAAGACCATGGCCCGCGTTACTGTCGAAGACTGCCTGGACAACGTAGACAACCGATTCGAGCTGGTCATGCTCGCCACCAAGCGCTCGCGCCAGCTGGCCACCGGCGGCAAGGAGCCCAAGGTACCGTGGGACAACGACAAGCCTACCGTCGTCGCCCTGCGCGAGATCGCCGAAGGCCTGGTCGACGAGGAAGTCATCCGTCTGGACGACATCGTCGAGGAAGAGCCCCTGTTCGCCGCCTTCGAAGTCAACGACGAAGCGGACGGCGAGGCCCTCTAAGCGATGGCCGCCGAGCCTGCGCATAGTGAGGTCCGCCCGACCGGCATCGATTTGCTGGCCGAGCGTCTGGCGGACTACCTGACTCCCGACCAGGTCAACCTGGTCCGGCGGGCCTACTACTACGCCGAGCAGGCTCACGACGGGCAGCGCCGCCGCAGCGGCGAGCCCTATGTCACCCATCCGTTGGCGGTCGCCAACATCCTCGCCGACATGCACATGGACCATCAGAGCCTGATGGCGGCCATGCTGCACGACGTGATCGAGGACACCGGCATCGCTAAGGAAGCCCTCGCCGGCCAGTTCGGTGAAACGGTGGCGGAGTTGGTGGACGGGGTCAGCAAGCTGACCCAGATGAAGTTCGAGACCAAGGCCGAGGCCCAGGCGGAGAACTTCCAGAAGATGACCATGGCGATGTCCAAGGACATCCGCGTCATCCTGGTCAAGCTGGCCGACCGGCTGCACAACATGCGCACCCTGGACGCCATGCCGCCGGACAAGAGCCGGCGCATCGCCAAGGAAACCCTGGAAATCTACGCGCCCATCGCCAACCGCCTGGGCATGCACGATTTCTACGTGGAATTCGAGGACCTGGGTTTCCGCGCCATGCACCCGATGCGCGCCGAACGCATCCAGCGGGCGGTCAAGACCGCGCGGGGCAACCGTCGCGAGATCCTCGGCAAGATCCAGGAATCCCTGGCCAACTGCCTGGCCCGCGACGGCCTGGACGGCGAGGTGGTCGGCCGCGAGAAGCACCTGCACAGCATCTACCAGAAGATGCGCGGCAAGCGGAAGTCGTTCAACGAGATCATGGACGTCTACGGCTTCCGCATCATCGTCGACAAGGTCGACACCTGCTACCGGGTGCTCGGTGCGGTGCACAATCTCTACAAGCCGTTCCCGGGGCGCTTCAAGGACTACATCGCCATCCCCAAGGCGAACGGCTACCAGTCGCTGCACACCACCCTGTTCGGCATGCACGGCGTGCCCATCGAGATCCAGATCCGCACCCGTGAGATGGAAGAGATGGCCAACAACGGCATCGCCGCCCATGGCCTGTACAAGGCCGGGGGCGACGAGCCGCGCGCCAGCCACCTGCGCGCCCGCCAGTGGGTGAAAGGCATCCTCGAGTTGCAGCAGCGCGCGGGCAACTCCCTGGAATTCATCGAGAACGTGAAGATCGACCTCTTCCCCGACGAGGTCTACGTCTTCACCCCCAAGGGTCGCATCATGGAGCTGCCCAAGGGCTCCACGGCCGTCGACTTCGCCTACGCGGTGCACACCGACGTCGGCAACAGCTGCATCGCCTGCCGCATCAATCGCCGCCTGGCGCCGCTGTCGCAGCCGCTGGGCAGTGGCGAGACGGTGGAGATCGTCACCGCGCCCGGTGCCCGGCCCAATCCGGCCTGGCTCAACTTCGTGGTCACCGGCAAGGCGCGCACCAACATCCGCCACGCGCTCAAGCAGCAGCGTCGTTCCGAGTCCATCAGCCTTGGCGAGCGCCTGCTGAACAAGGCGCTGTCCGGCTTCGGCACCCAGCTCTCCAAGATCTCGCCGATGCGCATCCTCTCGGTGCTGGGCGAGTACAAGGGCGTGGTGCTGGAAGACTTGCTCGAAGAGATCGGCCTGGGCAATCGCATGGCCTACGTGGTGGCGCGGCGCCTGGTGTCCGGTAGCGAGCAGGAAGAACCGCTGGAGCCGCAGCCCGGCACCACGCCGCAGGGGCCGCTGGCCATCCGTGGCTCCGAAGGCCTGGTGATCAGCTACGCCAAGTGCTGCACGCCGATTCCGGGCGATCCCATCGTCGGCCATCTCTCGGCCGGCAAGGGCATGGTGATCCACCTGGAAAACTGTCGGAACATCGCCGAATTCCGGCACAACAGCGAAAAGTGCATCGTGCTCAACTGGGCCAAGGACGTCACCGGCGAATTCAGCGTCGAGTTGCGTGTCCAGCTGGAGCACCAGCGCGGCCTGATCGCCATGCTGGCCAATAACGTCACCGCCGCGGACGCCAACGTCGAGAAGATCGGCATGAACGAACGCGACGGCCGGGTCAGCGTGGTCCAACTGGTGGTCAGCGTACATGACCGCGTCCATCTGGCGCGGGTAATCAAGAAGCTGCGCACCCTCAAGGGCGTGGCCGGTATCACTCGGGTTCGCAGCTAAGAGCCTGTTCACGATCTGCTGCGCGTCGGCCAAATGGCGTTGAAAATGCCCTGGAAAGCCAGTCCCGCCTAGGCGGCCCCGTCGCCATGTTCATTGACCACTCGTAAACCCGAACGCGGGTCCGATCCGCTTCCTCAGCCATTTGATTCACTGGCGCTCACCCTGCGGGCCAGCCGTTGGCTGTTACTCCCGTTGGTCGTTGCGGCTTGTTTGTCTCTAGCTCGCACGGTCGTGAACAGGTTCTGAGGTTGCAGGGTGTCGCCGCCGGCTTGCAGAATCGGGTCTTTCCCGCACAGGAGCGATTCATGAGCAAGCAAGTGATCCACACCGACAAGGCGCCTGCCGCCATTGGTACCTATTCCCAGGCGATCAAGGTCGGTGACACCGTCTATCTCTCCGGACAGATCCCGCTCAACCCGACCAGCATGGAGCTGGTCGACGGTTTCGAGGCCCAGGTAGTCCAGGTCTTCGAGAACCTCAAGTCCGTGGCCGAAGCCGCGGGTGGCTCGCTGGCGGATATCGTCAAGCTGAACATCTTCCTGGTCGACCTTGGGCACTTCGCCACCGTCAACGAGATCATGGGTCGCTATTTCCAGCAGCCCTATCCCGCGCGCGCCGCCATCGGCGTGGCCGCGCTGCCCAAGGGTTCGCAGGTGGAAATGGACGGGGTGCTGGTGCTGGGCTAGTTGGCGGTCTATCGCGGCCATGCCGGTGCGCCGTAGCCGACCGCTCCTACAGGGATGAATGCTCTTGTAGGAGCGGCCCATGGCCGCGATTGCTCAAGCCTGGAACGACCGCGATAGCCCCAAAACGAAAAAAGCCGACCGTCTCGCGACGGTCGGCTTTTGCATGCCGGCCTGTTTAGGCCGGGATGGACTTGATCTTCGGCATCCGCGCCCAGCAACGGTGCTTGGCGATGGCGGCGAAGAAGTCCTGCTGCACCGCCTTGAAGTCGCCGCCGGTGAGCAGGGCCTCGTCGGTGTCCAGATGAACCGCCTTGAGCAACTGCTCGGCTTCACCGGTGAGGGCGATGGCCTTGAGGTGCTTGTAGGCTTCCAGCAGGTAGTGCTTGATCACGCCGTCGTCGAGCATGGCCTTGACGCTCTCGGCGCCGCCCGGCACATAGACCGCGTCCAGCGCCACCGACGGCATGCCCTCGGCCGAGCCATCCACGGCCACTTCGCTGCCATCGGCGGCCTTGACCGGGCCAGCGGTAGGGCCGAGCACCTTCACATGGGCGCCTTCGGCCTTGAGCGCCTGCTTGATGGCGTCAACCTCGCTAGCGATCACGCCGTCACCCACCAGCACCGCCACCTTGAAGCCCTTGATGTTGCCGGACAGCAGGTTGAGCTGGCTCAGCGCCGGCGACTTGTCGATGGAGATCTTGCGCGGCGGCACGGTGGGCGCGGTGGGCGGGGTCACGCCGACCTTCTTGGCCACCTTCTGTGACAGGTCGAGGTCGATGTTGGCGAGGATCTCGTTGACCTGGCGCTCGCGAATCCACATCCGCTCGACCTTGCCCAGCTCGAAGCTGTAGGCATCGGCGACGTGGGCCTGCTCGGCTTCCGACAGGCTGTTGTAGAACAGCGTGGCCTGGGAGAAGTGATCGCCGAAGGACTCGCTGCGCTCACGTACCTTGTGGCCGTCGATACGCTCGTAGTAGCTCTCGAAACCGCCATCCTGGGGCGCTGGCGGGGTTTCCTTGGGCCAGCCGCCGTCGATGGAGTTGGGCTCGTAGGAGGCCCGGCCCTTGTCGATGGTCATGCGGTACTTGGCGTCGCGCTGGCCGTTGTGGTTCGGCACCACCGGGCGGTTGACCGGTAGTTCGTGGAAGTTCGGCCCACCGAGGCGGCTGATCTGGGTATCGGTGTAGGAGAATAGCCGACCCTGCAGCAGGGGGTCGTTGCTGAAGTCGATGCCGGGCACGACATGGCCGGGGCAGAAGGCCACCTGTTCGGTCTCGGCGAAATAATTGTCCGGGTTGCGGTTGAGCACCAGCTTGCCCAGCGGGGTGATGGGCACCAGCTCCTCGGGAATGATCTTGGTGGCGTCGAGGATGTCCCAGTCGAACTTGTGCTCGTCTTCCTCGGGAATGATCTGTACGCCGAATTCCCATTCGGGATAGTCGCCGGCTTCGATGGCCTCCCAAAGGTCACGGCGGTGGGCGTCGGTGTCCTTGCCAGCCAGCTTCTGGGCCTCGTCCCATACCAGCGAGCGCACGCCGCCGGCGGGTTTCAGGTGGATCTTGACGAAGACGCCCTTGCCGGCGGTGTTGATCATGCGGAAGGTGTGGATGCCGAAGCCCTGCATGCTGCGCAGGTTCACCGGGATGGCGCGGTCGGTCATGGTCCAGAGCACCATGTGCGCCGACTCGGGCACCAGGGAGACGAAATCCCAGAAGGTATCGTGGGCACTGCCCCCGGTGGGGATCTCATTGTGCGGCTCGGGCTTCACCGCATGGACGAAATCCGGGAACTTGATGGCGTCCTGGATGAAGAAGACCGGCATGTTGTTGCCGACCATGTCCCAGTTGCCTTCCTCGGTGTAGAACTTGATGGCGAAGCCGCGCACGTCGCGTACGGTATCGCCGGAGCCGCGCGGACCCTGCACGGTGGAGAAGCGCACGAACACCGGGGTCTGGTGGTTGGGATCGCGGAAGAGGGCGGCCTTGGTCAGGTCGGACCAATCTTGGTAGGGCTGGAAGTAGCCGTAGGCGCCGGTGCCGCGGGCATGGACGATGCGCTCCGGGATGCGCTCATGGTCGAAGTGAGTGATCTTCTCCCGCATGATGAAGTCTTCGAGCAGGGAAGGCCCACGGGTGCCGGCGCGTAGCGAGTTCTGGTTGTCGGCGATCTTCACGCCGTGATTGGTGCGCAGTGCCTGGCCGGTGGCATCGGAGCGGAATTGTTCCAGTTGCTCGATTTTCTTCGAGGTGTTCTGGCGATCCAGGGTGTCGGTACCGGCGAGTTCACTCTTGGGGGGCGTAGCCATGGAAAGTCCTCATCAGGCGCCTGGAGGGCGCTCTTTGCGTCCCCTACGGAATGTGGGGCGAATTCAGGCAGTCCTGTACTGACTCGCCGGCAAGAGCCGGTGTTCCGCCTGGCTGGTGCGAAGCGACGGGCTGCCCCCACGGGCGTAGTCATGTCGCGAGAACTGGCCATATGCCTTTATCGGCTTAACATCCGATAACAAGTGCTAAGCAGATATAAGCGCGCACGTTAAACTGCGCGCCGGGGTCACCCTCCCGTTGTCTGACGATACCCACAAGGTTCCTCCATTGATCGAATTCCAAGCTGTCCACAAGACGTACCGCACGCGCGGTCGCGAGGTCGCGGCGCTCCAGCCGGTCGACCTGAGGATCGAAGCCGGCGAGATCTTCGGCCTGATCGGCCATTCGGGTGCCGGCAAGAGCACCCTGCTGCGTCTGATCAACCGCCTCGAAGCCCCCAGTGGCGGTCGCCTGCAGGTCGATGGCGCCGAGGTCACCACCCTGGGCTCCAGCGAGCTGCGCGATTTCCGCCGCCGCATCGGCATGATCTTCCAGCATTTCAACCTGCTCTCCTCCAAGACCGTGGCGGCCAACGTGGCCCTGCCGCTGGAACTGGCCGGCGGCCGTTCGCGGGCGCAGATCGCCCAACGGGTCGAGGAATTGCTGGCGCGGGTCGGGCTGTCCGACCAGGCGCGCAAGTACCCGGCGCAACTCTCCGGCGGCCAGAAGCAGCGCGTCGGCATCGCCCGCGCCCTGGCCACCGAGCCGAAGATCCTGCTCTGCGACGAGGCCACCAGCGCCCTCGATCCCCAGACCACCGCCCAGGTGCTGCAACTGCTCGCCGAGCTCAATCGCGAACTGGGCCTGACCATCGTGCTGATCACCCACGAGATGGACGTGATCCGTCGCGTCTGCGACCGCGTCGCCGTACTCGATGGCGGCGCCGTGGTGGAGCAGGGCACCGTGGCCGATGTCTTCCTGCATCCGCAGCACCCCACCACCCGCCGCTTCGTGTTCGAGGCCGAGCACCAGGACGAGGCCGACCTGGCCGACGCCTATGCCCATGTCGAAGGCCGCATCCTGCGCCTGACCTTCCGTGGCGAAGCCACCTATGCACCGCTGCTGGGCCACGTCGCCCGGGAGACCGGTGTCGACTACAGCATTCTCGGCGGCCGCATCGACCGCATCCGGGACGAGCCCTACGGCCAGCTCACCATCGCCCTGGTGGGCGGTGACCTGGACGCCGCCCTGGCCCGCTTCCAGTCTGCCGACGTCACCGTGGAGGTCCTGCGCTGATGGACGAGCTCTTCACCAACATCGACTGGGCCGAGATCTGGCAGGCGACCCAGGACACCCTGGCCATGCTCGGCTGGTCCATGCTCTTCACCCTGATCCTCGGCCTGCCGCTGGGCGTACTGCTGTTCCTCACCAGCCGCCGCCAGTTGCTGGAGCAGCCGCTGGTCTACGGCATCCTCTCCTTCGTGGTCAACGTGCTGCGCTCGGTGCCCTTCATCATCCTGCTGATCCTGATGATCCCCATCACGGTCTGGCTGATCGGCACGTCCCTGGGCGTCGAGGGCGCCATTCCGCCGCTGGTGGTGGGCGCCGCGCCCTTCTTCGCCCGGCTGGTGGAGACCGCCCTGCGCGAGGTCGACCGCGGCATCATCGAGGCCACCCAGGCCATGGGCGCCAGTCTCTGGCAGATCGTCACCCGCACCCTGTTGCCCGAGGCCCTGCCCGGGCTGATCGCGGCCACCACCGTCACCGCCATCGCCCTGGTGTCCTACACCGCCATGGCCGGGGTGATCGGCGGTGGCGGGCTGGGCGATCTGGCCATTCGTTTCGGCTACCAGCGCTTCCAGACCGACGTCATGGTGGTCACGGTGCTCTTGCTGCTGGTGCTGGTCCAGGTACTGCAGATGGTCGGCGATCGCCTCGTCGCCCATTTCAGTCGTCGTTGATTCGGGCTTCGTCCACTTGAAGGTTCTGCACAAGGAAAATCCCAGATGTCGCTGAAACGTACCCTGCTGTCCCTGGCCTTCGGCCTGAGTGTCGCCACCGCCGCCCAGGCCGCCGAGACCCTGACCGTCGCGGTCAATCCGGTTCCCCATGCGGAGATCCTGGAATTCATCAAGCCGCAACTGGCCAAGGAAGGCGTGGACCTGAAGATCAAGGTCTTCACCGACTACATCCAGCCCGATCGCCAGACCGATCAGAAGCAGGTGGATGCCAACTACTTCCAGACCAAGCCGTACTACGCCAGCTACAAGAAGAGCAATCCGAGCAGCGACCAGGTGCCGGTGGTGGCGGTGCACGTCGAGCCCTTCGGGGCCTATTCGCAGAAGATCAAGGACATCAAGGAACTCAAGGACGGCGCCACCGTGGCCATCCCCAACGACCCGAGCAACTCCGGTCGTGCGCTGCTGCTGATCGCCAAGCAGGGCCTCATCACCCTCAAGGATCCGAGCAACGTCACCGCCACCCCGCGTGACATCGTCGAGAATCCCAAGCACCTCAAGTTCAAGGAGCTGGAAGCCGCGACCCTGCCGCGGGTGTTGAACCAGGTCGACCTGGCGCTGATCAACGCCAACTACGCCCTTGAGGCCAAACTGGTGCCGACCAAGGACGCCCTCTTCATCGAGAGCGGCGAGTCGCCCTACGCCAACCTGCTCTACACCCGCGCCGACAAGGCCAGCGACCCGGCCATCCAGAAGTTGGCCAAGGCCCTGACCACGCCTGAAGTGAAGCAATTCATCGAGAAGAAGTACCAGGGCGCCGTCGTTCCCGCGTTCTGACAGCCTTTGTTCCACCGCCGTCGCGCCCGCAAAGGCGTCGGCGGTTCCACCCCGTCTTAGGAAACTGCCATGAAGAAACTGCTCGTCACCGTCGCCCTGCTGGCCGCCAGCCTGACCGCCCACGCCGCCGAGACCCTCAGCGTCGCCGCCACCCCGGTGCCCCACGCCGAGATCCTCGAATTCGTCAAACCCCAGCTGGCCAAGGAAGGGGTGGACCTGCAGATCAAGGTCTTCACCGACTACGTACAGCCCAACCTGCAGGTGGCCCAGAAGCGCCTGGACGCCAACTTCTTCCAGCACCAGCCCTACCTGGACGAATTCAACAAGAGCCGCGGTACCGACCTGGTGACCGTGGCCCAGGTGCACGTCGAGCCCTTCGGCATCTATTCGCAAAAGATCAAGACGCTCGACGAACTGCGTGACGGCGCCGTCGTGGCCATTCCCAGCGACGCCACCAACGGCGGCCGCGCCCTGCTGCTGCTGGAGAAGGCTGGGCTGATCAAGCTCAAGGACAGCGCCAACATCCTGGTCACGCCCAAGGACATCGTCGAGAATCCCAAGAAGCTCAAGTTCAAGGAGCTGGAGGCCGCGACCCTGCCGCGCGTGCTCAATCAGGTCGACCTGGCGCTGATCAACACCAACTACGCGCTGGAAGCCAAGCTTAATCCGACCCAGGACGCCCTGCTGCTGGAAGGCAAGGAATCGCCCTACGCCAACATCCTGGTCGCCCGCCCGGACAACAAGGACAGCGACGCCGTGCAAAAGCTGGCCAAGGCCTTGAACACCCCGGCGGTGAAGCAGTTCATCGAAGAGAAGTACAAGGGCGCCGTGGTGCCGGCGTTCTGATTGACTCTGGAACGGAAAATGCCGGCCTTGTGCCGTAATGCCCCCAGTTAAGCCTTGAGTGCAGTCCACGCTGCTCTTCCAGCCACCCTAACGACCACAAGAAACGCCGTGCTCTCTTCGCCAGAACGCGGCGTTTTTTGTCACTGATCTGCATTGGGCCAATGCCAGGCTGTTGCATGGGCCACTATCAGGATCTCTACCTATCGCGGCCATGGCGGTCCGCCGAGGCCGCGGTCATCGCCGTAGCGTGGAAAACGGCGTAGCCTTTTCCACGGGGAGTGCGAAACTGGGTGTTCCCTCACCCCAGCCCTCTCCCAAAGGGAGAGGGGGCGCTTGGAGCGGATGCTCGTCTGCGGTGGCTCAGGCGTAAGACAGTTGCTCCTACAGGCGCTCGACGTACCCGTAGGAGCGGCCGCATCGGCGGACCGCCATGGCCGCGATAGCACGCTTAAAGCCAAATCCAGGCTCCATCCTTTTGGCGCACACTGTCTGAAGGCTTAAGTGATCGGCATTACGCCGGCATTTTCAGGGGCCTATCAGGCCACCGATTCGGCGCTGGCCGGCACACTCCCATTGCGCCGGATGATCACCAGCAACACCGCCGCTCCCGCGGCCATCAGCAGCGGCACGGCATGGCCGGTGAGCCACTGGCTGGCGGCGCCGGTGACCAGTGGGCCGATCAGGCAGCCGAGGCCCCAGAGCTGAGCGATACAGGCATTGGCGCGGACCAGTTCGGCGTCGCGGTAGCGCTCGCCCACCAGGATCAGCGCCAGGGTGAAGAGCCCGCCGGCGGTGGCACCGAACAGCACCAGCAGCGGCCAGACGCCAGGGGTGTGCAACAGCGCCGGCAGCGCCAGGCTGACCGCCAGCAGGCCCAGGCTGCAGCCGAGGAACAGGCCCTGGCGCGAAAGGCGGTCGGCGAGTAGCCCCAGGGGTAGTTGCAGCAGGGCATCGCCCACCACCACGGCGCTGACCATGTACAGCGCCAGCTGCTGGCCGAAGCCCTGGTTGAGGGCATAGACCGGCATGAGAGTGAGGATCATCGCCTCGAAGCAGGCGAACAGCGCCACGGCCCAGGCGATGGCAGGTGCCCCGCGACAGAAGTCCAGCAGCGCCCGCCAGGCGGCGGTATGGCCGCCCGCAGCGGGCGCGCCCTGGCGACCGAGCAGCAGCGTGGCACCGCCGAGCATGAGCAGGGCACCGAGCCAGAAGCCCTGGTCGCCCTCGGTGCCGAGCGCGCCCAAGAGCAGCGGCCCCGCCAGTTGGCTCAGCGCATAGCTGCTGCCATAGAGGGCTACCAGGCGCCCACGCCATTGGTCGGTGATGACCTGGTTCATCCAACTCTCGCCGAGCACGAAGATCAGCGTGAGGATGGCGCCCAGGGCGAGGCGCAAGAGCAGCCACAGGGGATAGCTGGGCAGCAGCGACAGCAGGATCAGTGAGCCGGCGCCGCTCGCCAGACATAGCTGCATCAGCCGTGGCGTGCCGATCCAGGTGGCGAGACGTCCGGCCAGGCTGGCGCCGGTGAGGATGCCGATGGCCGGCGCCGCGGCCATGACGCCGATGGCGAAACTGCCATAGCCCCAGCTTTCCAGGCGCAGCGATACCAGGGGCATCGATAGGCCGATGGCCAGCCCCACGCTGATGACGCTGCCCAGCACGGCGAAATAGGTGGCCCAGGGCATGGGCGTGGACGAAGTACTCATGGGCTTGTCTTATCTGAAGGCGGCGGGTCGCCGGCTATGGAGCCCTGGCTGTTCGCCTGGGTTCCGGCACGGTTGGCCTTTGCCAGGCTTTCGCGTAGCGTGCGCCCTACCTGAAGCTGGATGAGAGAAAAACAGAAAATGCGCAAATGGCAATGCATCGTATGCGGCTATATCTACGATGAGGCCCAAGGCTGGCCCGACGACGGCATCGCGCCCGGCACCCGCTGGGAAGATGTACCGGAAGACTGGCTCTGTCCGGATTGCGGCGTGGGCAAGGGCGACTTCGAGATGATCGAAATCGGCTGATCCAGCATTGCCTCATCCTGATGGTAATAAATGGCAACAAAAAAGGCATCGCTGGAGCGATGCCTTTTGGCTGTAGCGGCCATCCCTGCCACGCGATTCAGCCTTCGATGCTGTCCTTCAGCGCCTTGCCAGGCTTGAACGCCACCGTGTTGCTCGCCCGGATCTTGACCGGTTCGCCGGTCTGGGGATTCTTCCCCATGCGGGCGCCGCGGTGACGCGGCAGGAAGGTACCGAAGCCGACCAGCGTCACGCTGTCCTTGCGGTGCAGCGCGTTCGCGATCTCGTCCAACAGCGTGTTGAGCACGGTGTTGGCCTGTTCCTTTGGAAGTCCGACTTTTTCAGCGATGACAGTTGCCAGTTCTGGCTTGCGCATAACTACCTCTCGTGGAGTCATTTTTAGCCGTGCGGGCCTCGCATGGCTCTCCTGGCAAAGCGATTCCCCCAAGGTAGAGGGTGGCCCGACACCAATAACGTTGGTGCGACAAAAGTCGAACCAGATAGCGTTATAAGGCAAAGCAAGCACAAGCGAAAGTTAATTAGCAGACTATTAGCCGTTGGTAGGATGACTGATGCCGTCTTCGCCAACTGTGCAGCATTCTACGCACCGCTCGTGGACGAAATGTCCGCCGCTCGGCGGATGGCGAAGGTCCGCCGTTTTCACGGCAAGGGCTCTAGCCGGGCACTGTGAACAGCCGGACCGGGAGTGCGCGGGCGATGGACTCGCGGGTGAAATGACGCGCCGGGGAAAGGCGCTGCGGGCCTGGCTCATGAACGGACGTCGTGACGAGCGCCACGCCAGGTCGCAGCCTGGACTCGGCATCGGTGATCGTCGGCTGGGGAGCGGTCAGCAAGACCGCTGGAGCGTCGCGCGGACGCTCCAGCGCAATGGCGCGGAACTATGCCTGGATCGGCATCACGGTCTGACTGGCGGGGGCCTGGCCTTCCAGTCGGCGTTCCAGGGCCTTGGGTTCGATCACCAGGCGCATGCCATTGCTGGCCTGGGTGCGGCCCCAATCTTCCAGCAGCTCCATGCAGGCGTGATCGATGTAGGACACCCGATCCAGCGGCACGTGCAGGGTAGTGCCCGGCGCGACCTGTTCCAGCACCTTGGTCAGCTGGGGCACGCGAAGGAAGGTGGCGGCGCCCACCAGGCGCAGTTCGGCCTGCTGCGGATCGTCCTCGCGATAGGTGAGGCTGACCTTGAGCTGCGCCGCCTTGATCGCCAGGAAGGCGATGGACAGGCCGAAGCCCACCAGCACCCCGGTCAGCAGGTCGGTGGCGACGATCATCAGCGCGGTCAGCGCATAGATGGCCATGGGCGCCCGACCATAACGCTTGAGTCCGGTCAGCGACTTGGGATCGGCCAGCTTGACCCCGGTGAACACCAGCACCCCGGCCAGGCTCGCCACGGGAACCAGCTTGAGCACGAAGGGCAGGGCGGCGACGAAGGCCAGCAGCCAGAGACCGTGGAAGATGGTGGAGGCCCGGCTGGTGGCACCGGCCTGGACGTTGGCCGAGCTGCGCACGATGACCCCGGTCATCGGCAGGGCGCCTACCGCGCCGCACAGCAGGTTGCCTACGCCCTGGGCGCCCAGCTCGCGGTCGAAGTGCGAGCGCGGACCATTGTGCATGCGATCCACCGCAGCGGCGGAGAGCAGGGTCTCGGCGCTGGCGATGAAGGCCAGCGCCAGGGCGGCCACCACCAGCTCGGCGTTGGCCAGCATGGCGAGGTCGGCGAAGGTCACCCAGTCGATGGCGTCGGTCAGGTTGTTGGGTACCTCGACGCGGCGGATGTCCAGGGCCAGCCAGAGACTGGCCAGGGTCGCCAGGGTCACGCCGATCAGGGCGCCAGGCAGGAATCTCAGGGTCTGGGGGCGGAATTTTTCCCACAGCCACATGCTGGCGATGGTCAGCAGGCCGATCAGGGCCGCCTGGGCGCCACTGCCGCTGCCGTTCCACTGGCTGGCGGCCTCCACCGCGGCACCGGGGAAGGCCAGCAGGTTGGATAGCCCCGACGCTGCCGGCTTGGCGTCCAGCATCACGTGCAATTGCGAAAGCACGATGAGGATGCCGATACCGGCCAACATGCCGTAAACGACCGCGGGTGAAGTGACGCGGAACCAGGCGCCCAGGCGGGTGAAGCCGGCGACCAGCTGCAACAGGCCGGCCAGCAGCAGCACCGGCCCCAGGGCTTCGATGCCATGGCGATTGATCAGGTCGAACACCAGCACCACCAGGCCGGCGGCCGGACCGCTGACCTGGAGCGGCGAGCCGGCGAGAAAGCCGACCACCAGGCCACCGATGATGCCGGTGATGATGCCCTTGGCCGGCGGCATGCCGGAGGCGATGGCGATGCCCATGCACAGCGGCAGGGCGACCAGGAATACCACCAGGGAGGCCAGGGCATCGCGCGACAGGCTGCGCCCGGGGGTTGGTTGATTGGCAAGCATGGTCCTAGTCCTCCAGCGACTCGGGATAGAAGGGTGCTCGCGTGTCATATCACGTCGTATGACACGGTGCGTTCCAGGCAGAGTTCAAATCGGTGGGCGAGTCCCGTGGAGCCCCGTTCGGGCGTGCCCGGCGCTGCGCGCTGTAGTTATGGCGGCAGGTCCGGGGGACCCGCCGGGAGGGCGGCTGCCGGGAAGCCAGGCTTCACCGGGCAGCTGCGCCGGATCAGACCGGTTGCAGGCGCGGCCGCGGGGTGGCGACCGGCATGTTCTCGCCGTCCAGGGGCAGGAAGCGCTCCTGCTGGGCGTCGTAGGCCTTGATCTCGCTGGTTTCGATGGAATAGACCCAGCCATGGATCTGCAGCTGGCCGCTGGCCAGGCGCGAGGCCACCGAAGGGTGGGTCCGCAGGTGGACCAGTTGGGCGACCACGTTCTCTTCGGTCAGGAAGCCCAGGGTGCCGCCGTGGCCGCAATCGCAATGGCTATGGTCTTCGACCACGGTACGAGCGACTTCGGCATGGCGCAGCCAGGCCTTCACCGTGGGCATCTTTTCCAGCGGATCGGGGTTGAGCACCGCCTTCATGGCGCCACAGTCGGAGTGGCCGCAGATGATGATGTGCTTCACGCCCAGCGCCACGACCGCGTATTCGATGGCGGTAGAAACGCCGCCGTTCATCTGGCCATAGGGCGGTACCACGTTGCCGACGTTACGGGTGACGAAGAGATCGCCCGGCGAACTCTGGGTGATCAGCTCGGGCACGATCCGCGAATCGGCGCAGGTGATGAACATGGCCTTGGGCGACTGCGCATTGGCGAGCTTCTTGAACAGCGCCTCCTGTTCCGGAAAGACATCGTGGCGGAAACGCTTGAAACCATCGACCAGTTGCAGCAGGGCCTCGTCGGGCTTGCCGTGGGTGGTATCGGTGTTGTCGCTCATCTGTTTCTGACCTCTTCTCAAGCAAGTACGCAATGGCAGCGGCAAGCGCTGGTTAATGGCTAGACGCCCCCCGGCCTCGCCTCGATACGCCCCGGCCATCTCGGGCTCTGGTGACGTCGTTCCGCGGCGATCCCTTGCCTGCTTGAGGCACCTTCGGGCACCCCGGTCTCGCATCCTGTTGGAAACAACCTTAATCCACGTTGAAAGAATCTCTCGTGACCTACAACGCGGAAGATATTTCAAACTTATACTGAGATCATCCCGCCATTATCCCTGCATGATCTAAGACATTCGTACTTTTATCCACACGAAGCCGACAATTCGCCGCTGAATTGCGCCTTTCGCCGTGAAGAAAACGTGAATTGCGCTAGGTGAGGGTTTTCTCCTTGCCGATCAGGGGCTTGCGAGAGATATGCGAAAGTGTGAACGCAATGCCGCTGGCGCACATTCACCGCTCTTCCCCGCTTTTCTCCGCGGCTTGTGACCTGTGGCACAGCGCCGCAGTCCAAGCTTTCACCAGGCTTTCAAAAAGGCGCTATCCCCTATGGGACAAGGGTTCCGCGCTTTTGCTGCATGGACCGGCCGCCGGAGTGGGCGAATCCCTTGGCCAATCGGGCCTCAGGATCTGCTTCTCCCGGTCGATAGGTGAGCTTTCCGGCTCACTGGAGGCAGTCCATGTCCCTTCGCAACCTTTCCATCGCTCGCCGTGCATCGCTCGGCTTCGCCTTCATCGGCCTTCTGCTGTTGCTGCTCGGCGGCACTGCCCTGGTCAAGATGAACGACATCCGCGCCTCGGGGCTCGCCATTGAGCAGCGCTCCATGCCACGCGTCGCCGCCCTCGACGAGCTGACCGCCCTGACCCTGCGCCTGCGGGTGCTCTCCTACCGCCTGCTGCTCAACCGCGAGCCGGAGATCATCGCCAAGACCACCGCGCTGTTCGACCAGCGCAATGGCCAGATGCGCGCCGCCCAGCAGCGCTATGAGGATCTTATCCAGGCTGGCGAGGAGCGCGATGCCTACGCCCGCTACCAACAGCTGATAAGCCAGTACGCCAGCCTGCAGCAGCGCATGCTGGCCTATTCCGCCGCCAGCCAGCTGGAGCCGCTACGGCAATTGCTCAACGAAGACCTGCTGGCCAATTCCGACGCGGTGAACGCCGTGCTCAAGCAGCTTACCGACCTGGTCGATAAGCAGACCGCAGCGGCCAACGCCCTGGCGGCAGCCGACTATGGCCGTGCCATGCAATGGCTGGTGACGCTACTGGTCGCCACGGCGCTGCTGACCCTGGTGTTCGCCTGGCTGCTGATCCGCAGCATCACCCAGCCGATCGCCCGGGCCGTGCAGGTGGCCGAGGTGATCGCCACCGGTGACCTCACCGCGGAGATCCATAGCGAAGGTCGCGACGAGGCCGCACGGCTGCTGCAGGCCATGAAGACCATGCAGGGCCAGCTACGCCAGACCCTGCAGGGCATCCTCGGCTCCGCCACCCAGCTCGCCTCGGCGGCGGAAGAACTCAATGCGGTGACCGAGGAATCCACCCGCGGCCTGCAGCGGCAGAACGCCGAGATCGAACAGGCCGCCACCGCGGTGACCCAGATGTCCTCGGCGGTGGATGAGGTGGCGCGCAATGCCGTGAGCACCTCCCAGGCTTCGCAGGAGTCCGCGGGCGTGGCCCGGGAAGGCCGCGACCTGGTGCAGGAGACCGTGGGTGCCATCGACACCATGAGCGACGACGTCCAGCACGGCGCCACCCTGGTGGGCGACCTGGCCCTGCAGGTCAACGACATCGGCAAGGTCCTGGATGTGATCCGCAGCGTGGCCGAGCAGACCAATCTGCTGGCGCTCAACGCGGCCATCGAGGCGGCTCGCGCTGGCGAGGCCGGAAGAGGCTTCGCGGTGGTGGCCGACGAGGTACGGGCGCTGGCCCATCGCACCCAGGAATCGACCCGCGAGATCGAGACCTCCATCGGCACCATCCAGCAGGGTACCGGTCAGGCCGTGGCCGCCATGCGCAGCAGTACCGAGCGAGCGCAGGGTACCCTGGCGGTGGCCCGCGGCGCGGGCAACGCCCTGGAGCGTATCCATGGGGCCATCGGGGCCATCAACGAGCGCAACCTGGTGATCGCCAGCGCGGCGGAGGAGCAGGCGCAGGTCGCCCGCGAGGTGGATCGCAACCTGGTGAACATCCGCGAACTGTCGATCCAGACCGCGGCAGGCGCCGAGCAGTCCAGTGCCGCCAGTGCCGAGCTGTCGCGCCTGGCCATCGACCTCAACGGCATGGTGGCGCGCTTCCGCCTGTGAAACCCCGGCGGCGGCGCCTGGAGCGCCGCCGCCGGGTCAGGCTTTCAACGCGGGGACAGCAGTTGCAACACCACGGTCAGCGCCATCAGCAGGCCGAAGGGCGTGAACACCGCGGAAAGCAACAGGGACAGCGCCTTGCCGGCGCCGGGACGCGAAATGGTCGGCATGACGATTCTCTCAAGGCTCGGGAAAGGAGTCGGGAGCCACAGGGCTCCGTAGGACGAATTGTCCATCAGCCGAGGCACAGCGTCATGTCAAGAAAGCGCAAAGATGCGTAAAGCCCAGCGAGATAAAGCGCTGGGCAGAAGGGCTAGCCGAGGAGGGTGGGCCCGTGCTTGCCGAAGCTGACCCGGGCGTCAGGGTGGCTTCGGCTCAGCCTTGAGCACTCCTGCGCCGAGCCGGTGGAAGACGGCGTCGGCGCAGGGCCCATCAGACGCGGAAGCGCGCCGCCAGGCCGTGGATTTCGCGAGTCAATTCGGCGAGCTGGCGGCTGGAGGTCTCGATCTGGTCGGCACCGTTCTTGGAGACGGCCGCCAGTTCGCGAATGTTGATCAGGTTGCGATCCACCTCGCGCGCCACCTGGGCCTGTTCCTCGGCGGCGCTGGCGATGACCAGGTTGCGCTCGTTGATGTCGCTGATGGCGACGAAGATGTGCTCCAGGCTCTCGCCGGTGCGTTCGGTGGTGCTCAGGGTGGTGCCGGCCAGGGCATTGCTGCGCTGGATGGCGGCCACCGCCGAACCGGTACCCGCCTGGATGTTGCCGATCATCTGCTCGATTTCCAGCGTCGATTCGCGGGTACGGTGGGCGAGGCTGCGCACCTCGTCGGCCACCACGGCGAAACCTCGACCGGCATCGCCGGCGCGAGCGGCCTCGATGGCCGCGTTGAGCGCCAGGAGGTTGGTCTGCTCGGACACCGCGCGGATCACGTCGAGCACCTTGCCGATCTGATTGGCCTGTTGCGCCAGGTTGGCGATGACGGCCTCGCTTTCGTTGACCGTGGTCTGCATGGTGTGCAGTTCGTTGAGCACTTGGGACACCTGGCTGCGGCTGCCGGCGGCCAGGCGATCGGATTCGCGGGCGGTGTCGGAGGTGGAGGCGGCATTGCGCGCCACCTCTTCCACGGCGGTGGTCATTTCCGTCACCGCGGTCACGGCCTGTTCCAACTCCTGTTGCTGCTGGTTGAGGGTGCGATTGCTCTCGGCGGTCACCTGGCCCAGTTCCTGGGCAGCCGTGTCGAGTTGCTCGGCGGTGCGGTTGAGCTGGGCCAGGGTATCGCGCTGGCTGGTCTGCAGGGTGACCAGGCCGGCGAACAGCTGGCCGATCTCGTCATGGCTGCGGACCTCGATGCGTTGGGTGAGGTCGCCAGTGCTCATGGCGGCGAAGTGCTCGCCGGCCTCGCGCAGCGGGGCCAGCACCCGGCGGGCAATGAACCAGCCGGACAGCACCGCCAGCAGCAGGGTCAGGCCGACCAGCAGCAGGCTGCCGATCTGCGCCTGGAAGACGCGGCTGTCGGAGGCGGCGAGGGTGGCGGCGATGCGTCCGGTGACCTCGTCGGTGAAGACCTGCCGGGTATTGGCGAAGGCGGCGCTGGCATCCTTGGCGCCGTCGCTGATGCGAATGTAGCCGGGCAGATCGCCGGCGCGACAGGCGGCGATCTGATTCTCGACGACCGTCCGATAGCCATCGAAGGCCTGCAGCATGGCGTCGATCTGCCCGCGCAGCTTGGTCTCGCTGACCGTGACCTGCATGTCGGTGATCAGCTTGCGGGCGATGTCCAGGCGCTCCAGCGCCAGTTTCACGCCCTTCTCGGCCTTGGCCGGATCGCCGTTGACACGGTCGAGCATGGCGGTATGGGAGTTGGCGCTGGCCCGGCTGATCCAGGTGGCGGCGTTGTTGACCTTGTCCAGCTGCTCCATGGTCAGACTATCCAGCTCGCGAACCTGCTGGGCGCTGGCCCGGGCGCTGATCCAGCCATAGAGGCAGGCCAGCAGCAGGCAGGCGACGAACAGGCTGAGCACGCTGTACATCCCGGTACGGATTCTAGTTGTTCTTTGCATGACTATTTTCCTGGTGACGAAAGCGTGAAGCGCACAATGCGCCTTTTGTATTATTTTTCGTCAGCAGAGCGCAGAGCTTGAGCGGGCGTCGACAGCCAAGGGCCAGTCGGTAGCAGTAAGGGGCTGAAGAGTCGTCGGATATCCAGGAGCGATAGGGCCCGACGAACGCCGGGCCCGGAGGGATCAGGACAGCGGGGTGAACTGGATGACCTCGACCCAGTAGCCGTCGGGGTCCTTGATGAAGGCGATTTCCTTCATGCTGCCGTCGGTCAGGCGCTTTTGGAAGGCCACGCCCAGCTGTTCGAAGCGTTCGCAGGCGGCGCGGATGTCCGGGACCGCCACGCAGGTATGACCGAAGCCGCGCGGATCGCTGTTGCCGTTGTGATAGCTGAATTCGGCGTCGTTCTCGGTACCGTGGTTGTGGGTCAGCTCGAGGATGCCCGGGGTGGACTTGCGCCAGCGCTGGCGGGCTTCCGGATCAGCCGGCACCTGGTTGCGATCGACCAGGGCGAGGAAGGTCAGGCTGAACTTGGCATCGGGAAAGTCCTTGTGGTCGACCACGGTGAAGCCCAGCACGCGGGTATAGAAATCCAGAGAGGTTTCCAGGTTCTTGACCCGCAGCATGGTGTGGTTGAAGACGAACTCCCGGGTGGCGGCGTCCGGCTGGGCGGTCACGCCCGGCAGCTTATCGAATTGGCTCAGCGACATCAGGATTCTCCTGTGAGGGTGTGGAAATTGGAGAGGCGACCCTGCGCAACGTTCCCGCCAGGGTGGTCGCTCACGAAAAGGGTGGGAAGTCTAAAGGCTCCTGCGGCCGGCGCCCAAACACGCTTGGATACCTTTAGCCGCTGCGCTGTGCGACGAATGGTCGAAACCACCCGGCTAGAGCCGCAGTCGGATTTTACAAGCGCACTGCCTGTGCGATCCCAAGGAGACTGATATGAGCAGCACCAGCGACAAGATCAAGGGTACCGCCAAAGAAGTGGCCGGCAAGATCAAGCAAGGCGTCGGCGAAGCCACCGACAATTCGCGCATGAAAGGCGAAGGTCGTGCCCAGGAAGCCGAAGGCAAACTGCAGAAGAACGTCGGCAAAGGCAAGGACGCGATCAAGAACACCATCGATCGCGCCTGATCCCAGCCATTCTGAAAGGGCCGCCTGCGGGCGGCCTTTTCTTTTGCCCGTCAGGCCGGGTCCAGCTCTGGATAATGCCGGAAGATGCCGTTTTCGCTGAACGGCAGGCGGCGCGGCGAGGCGAGATAGGTGGCGATGTTGGGCAGGGTCGCCACGCGCTCGGCCACGCCCAGTACCCGGGGAATCTCCGGCGTCAGGCGGCGCATGGCGTTGGGGAAGGCGTAGGTCAGGCCGGCCACTACCTGGAAGAGCGACAGGTCGACGTAGGAGCGGCGGTCGCCCACCAGCCAGGTGTCGCCGGCCGGGTTGTAGCCCAGCACCCGCTCGAAGTAGCTCAGGTAGGTGCGGATGCGCTCGCCGGCGAAGGCCTTGGCGCGCCGCCGCGCTTCCTCCTGCTGCTCTTCATAGGTGAGGGAGATGGCCACCGGATGATGGACGTCATGGGCCTCGGCGGTGAGATCGGTGATGGTCAGCTGCAGGCCGTGGACCCAGAACTGCGATTCCTCGTCGGCCGGCACCAGATCCAGGCGCGGGCCCAGGTACTGGAGGATGTTGGCGACGTGGGAGACCATCTCGTCGCCGGCTTTCAAGAAGGGCGGGGCGAAGGGCGGGCGGCGGGTCTTCTTGCCCTGCAGGTAGTCCTCCACGGCCGCTACGCCGAGGCCTTCGCCCTCCGGCGCATTGCCGACATCGAGATAGTCGGCGCCAGCCTCCTCGAGCGCCAGCCGGACGAATTCGCCGCGGCCCTGGATGCTGGGCCAGTAGTGCAGTTCGTAACGCATGGGAACCTCCGTCGTCTGCCAGATTTACGGATCCAGGAGTCGTGACCCTCGGGTCGGTTCGAAGGTTTGCCCGCCGCACGCCTTTCACGACGAAGCGCACAACCAATTCCCATCCCTGAGACTCCTATCAACCAGCGGCTGGTCATGAGGACGGTGGGATGACGGGGCAACAACGGGCGGACGGTTCCATGCGCATAGGCATTCTTACCCACGTGAAACATCCGGTCCGGCAGCCCTTCGCCGGCGGCCTCGAGGCCTTCACCTACGACATCACCCTGCAATTGCGCGAGCGCGGCCATGCGGTGACCCTGTTCGCCAGCTCCGCCTCGGCGCCCGAGCTGGAGGTAGTGCCCATCCTCGACGACGGCAACTACGGCGCGGATGGCTGCCGGCGCAAGCGCAACGTGCTCAGCTCCGAGTATCTCGACGAGCACCACGGCTATCTCGACTGCATGCAGCGCATCGATGGCTACGGCTTCGACGTCGTCTTCAACAATTCCCTGCACTACGTGCCGGTGACCATGTCCGGGCTGATCCGCACCCCCATGCTCACCGTGCTGCACACCCCGCCGTTCTTCGAGCTGATCAACGCCATCGGTGAGCTGCATCGGCGCGGTGGCGGCCATTACTGCACCGTCTCCCAGGCCAATGCGGACAGCTGGGCGCAGCTGGCGCCAGGCTGCCACGTGATTCCCAACGGCATCGATCTCGCCGCCTGGCGTCCGGGCAGCGCGCCGATTGGCGAGCATGCCCTCTGGTTCGGTCGCCTGGTGCCCGACAAGGGCCCGCACCTGGCACTGGACGCCGCCCGCGAGGCGGGCGTGCCGCTGCGCCTCGCGGGCCAGGCCACCGACGAGCGCTACTTTCGCCAGGAGATCGAGGCGCGGCTCGGCGAGCAGGCGGTCTATCTCGGCCACCTGGACCGCACTGCCCTGGCCGCCGAGGTGGCCCAGGCGCGGGCCTGCCTGGTCACCCCCTGCTGGGACGAACCCTTCGGCCTGATCGTCGCCGAGGCCCTGGCCTGTGGCACGCCGGTCGCCGCCATCGCCCGGGGGGCGTTGCCCGAGCTGCTCACCGCCGAGACCGGCGCTCTGGCCCCGCCCGGCGACGTGCCGGCCCTGGCGGCGGCGCTGCGCGAGGCCCTGTCGCTGTCCCGCGAGGCGTGCCGGGCGCGGGCCGAGGCCCAGTGGAGCCATCGGCTGATGATCGACCGCTACGAGCGCCTGCTCGCCGATGTCGCCGCCGGCAGGGTGGCCCGTGGCTGAGCTGAACATCGGTTACTACGCCCACCACCACGGTGCCGGCCACGTGACCCGCGCCCTGGCCATCGCCGCGGCCTTCGATGGCCCCCTGACCCTGTTCGGCAGTCGACTGCCCGAGCAGGCGGACCTGCCCAACGTCCAGCTCTGCCACTTGCCGGTCGACGTGGCGCCGGGCGTCGAGGGCGAAGCCTTCGCCTGCCTGCACTATGCCCCGCTGGGGGTGGCGGGGTTGCGCGAGCGCATGGGGCTGCTGGTGGACTGGTTCCGCCACGCCTGGCCCTGCCTGCTGGTGGTGGACGTCTCGGTGGAAGTGGCGCTATTGGCCCGCCTGTGCGGCGTGCCGACGATCTATCTGCGCCAGCGTGGCAGCCGCTTCGACGCGGCCCACGAACTGGCCTATGCCTGTGCCAGCCGCCTGCTGGCGCCCTATCCCGAGTGCCTGGAAGAACCTGGCACCCCGGGCACCTGGCGGGCCAAGACCTGCTATGCCGGCAGCCTGTCGCGCTATGCCGGGCAGGTACCTGCGATGGCGCGGGAGCCCGGCACGGTCACTGTCATCGCCGGTCATGGCGGCACGGCCTTCAGCCGCGCGCGCCTGGCCGCCGCCGCGCAGAGCTGCCCGGACTGGCGCTGGACGGTGCTGGGCCCGATAGCGGAGGACGCCACCCTGGCGCCGGTCAACCTGACGTTCGCCGGTAGCGTCGCCGATCCCGCACCCTGGCTGGCGAGTGCCGAAGTGGTGGTGGGCTCGGCCGGTGACAGCCTGGTGGCGGAACTGGCCGACCTGCGCTGTCGCTTCGTTTGCCTGCCCGACGCCCGGCCCTTCGATGAGCAACTATCCACGGGCCGCCTGCTGGCCGCCCAGGGCTTGGCCGTCACTCGCGAACGCTGGCCGGCAGCGCAGGACTGGCCCGGCTTGTTGGCCCAGGCGCGCCACCTCGACCCGGAACGCTGGGTGGCCGTAAGCGACGGCGAAGGCGCTCGCCGCGCCGCCGCCTGTATTCAGGCCGTCGCTCGGGAGGTGCTGGCATGATCGTGCTGACCCTGGTCCATGATCGCGAACGGCAACTGGCCAACCTGATCCGCGGCCTGGAGCTGGCCCCGACGCCCCCGGCCGCCCTGGTGGTGGTGCAGATGAACGAGCCGGCGCGGGTTCTGCACAGTCCGCGCTTTCCGATCCAGGTGCTCGGCGTCGAGGATGACGGCATCCTGCCCCTGGCCGCCGCGCGCAATGCCGCCGTGGCCGCCGCACCGGGGGAGGAACTGGTGTTTCTCGATGTGGACTGCATTCCAGCACCGGAACTGCTGGACGCCTATCGCCAGGCCCTGCAGGTGCGGCCAGCGGCGTTGCACCAGGGCTTCGTTCATTACCTGCCAGCCGGTGTCGCAGAGGGTAGCTGGACGCCGGAGGCGCTGCTCGCCACTGGCGTCGTCCATCCGCTGCATCGGGATCGTCCAGCTGGAGAGGCGATTCCCCATCCGCTGTTCTGGTCGCTGAATTTCGCCTGCACCCGTGCCACCTTTCAGCGTATCGGCGGCTTCGATGAAGGCTATCGCGGCTATGGCGGCGAGGATACCGACTTCGCCTTTCGCGCCTGCGCAGCGGCGGTGCCCGTCTACCAGGCCGAGGCGCGCGCCTTCCACCAGTACCATCCCACCTACCATCCGCCGCTCAACCACTTCACCAGCATCCTGGCGAACGCCCGGCGCTTCCACGGGCGCTGGGGACTTTGGCCCATGGACGGCTGGCTGCATGAATTCGCTGCCGCCGGCTACATCCACTTCGACGAAAGCCGCGGGATAGAAGAAAGGCGAATGCCCAGCGCCGCCGAGATCGCCGCCTGCCGGGACGCCTCCGGCTCCGGCTTCTGAAGCCGGCGCGCAACCAACCGGGCCCGTGCGACTCTGAAGGTAGGCATCCCTTTCGAGGAACGTACGTCAGGAGCCGCCATGTCCTTGTTCGCCTTCAGCCTGCGCGGCGTTTCGCCGTTCACCCTCATCAAGCGTGCCGTCCAGGAATTCGTCGCCGACGACATGCCCACCTATGCGGCCGCCCTGGCCTACCAGATGCTGTTCTCGCTGTTTCCCTTCTTGCTGTTCCTGATCGCCCTGATCGGCTTCCTGCACCTGCCGGACTTCTTCACCTTCCTGCGCGAACAGGCCGCCTACCTGCTGCCGACCAGTGCGCTGGACACCGTCAATCCCATCATCGACCAGTTGCAGACGCAGAAGGGCGGTTTGCTGTCCTTCAGTATCATCATCGCCCTCTGGTCCGCCTCCGGCGGCTTCCGCTCGCTGATGACCGCCATGAACAGCGCCTACGACGTGGTGGAAAGTCGCCCGGCCTGGAAGCGTATCCCCCTGTCGGTGCTGCACACCATCGGCCTGGCCGGCTTGCTGCTCAGCGCTGCGGCGTTGATGGTGCTCGGGCCCCAGGTGATGAATTGGCTGGCCGCCTATGTCGGCCTGGAAGACTACATGGTGACCCTCTGGGCGCTGATCCGCTGGCCCTTGGCGGTGTTCCTGCTGATGATCGCGGTGGCGGCGCTCTACTACGTCACCCCGGACGTGAAGCAGAGCTTTCGCTTCATCACCCCCGGCTCGGCGCTGGCGGTTGTGGTCTGGATCCTGGCGTCCCTGGGCTTTGGCTACTACGTGCAGAACTTCGCCAACTACAACGCCACCTACGGCAGTATCGGCGCCATCATCGTGCTGCTGCTGTACTTCTACATTTCCTCGGCGGTGCTGCTGTTCGGCGCGGAGATCAATGCCGTGATCGAACACCACAGCGACGACGGCAAGGACAAGGGCGAGAAGACCCCGGGTGATGGTGGCGTGGAAGCCGACGAGGAACTCCAGGCCGCTCAGGACGAGGGGGTGGTGGGAGATGCGCGGGTGGTGCAGCGCCCGAACGGCCAGGCCTGAGGCAGGGTGGATGACGGCGCAGCCTCATCCACCTCTCACCTGCGACCTTGGCTGTGGAAAACGCTAGTCGGTTTTTCACCCTGCGGGTCTGGATGCATGGTTCATCGCGACCATGGGCCGTTCCTGCAAAACCGTCAAGCTCTGTAGGAGCGGCCCATGGCCGCGATGAAAGAGAACGAAGACGCCCTACTTCGCCTTGCCCTGATTGGCCACGGCGGCCATCTTGGCGGCGACCTCGTCCGGGTCGGCCAGGTAGTAGTGCTTGGTGGGCTTCAAGTTCTCGTCGAACTCGTACACCAGCGGCACACCGTTGGGGATGTTGAGGCCGACGATGTCGCTGTCGGAGATGTTGTCCAGGTACTTGATCAGGGCGCGCATGGAATTGCCATGGGCGACCACCAGCACGCGCTGGCCGCTACGGATGGCCGGGGCCAGGACCTCGTTCCAGTAGGGCAGGACGCGCTCGACGCAGTCCTTGAGGCACTCGGTGCGCGGCACCTGATCCAGCGACAGACCGGCGTAGCGCGGATCGGCGGCCAGGGCCTTTTGCTCCTCGACGCTCTGCTCGGGCGGCGGCACGTCGTAGCTGCGACGCCACACCAGCACCTGCTCCTCGCCGTACTTGGCGGCGGTCTCGGATTTGTTCAGCCCGGTCAGGCCGCCATAATGCCGCTCGTTGAGGCGCCAGTCGCTCACCACCGGCAGCCACATCTGGTCCATGCCTTCCTGCACGTGCCACAGGGTCCGCACGGCGCGTTTGAGCACCGAGACATGGGCCACGTCGAACAGGAATCCGGCGTCCTTGAGGGCCTTGCCGCCCTCGTGAGCCTCGCGAATCCCCTGTTCGGTCAGATCCACATCCGCCCAGCCACTGAAGCGGTTTTCCAGGTTCCATGCCGACTGGCCATGGCGGATGAATACGACTTGCGACATGCGACCTCCATCTTGGGATTCATTGTTTGGCTCACGCCTACGCGAAGCTGTGCCAAACATACCGCAGATGGAGGCTGCCGGCATCGGCGTCACGGAAACCGTGACATATCCGGCACTCGTAACGCGTCTTAAAACCTGTTTACGATCTCCTGGCCGTCGGCCATACGGCCTTAAAAACAGCTTCGGAATGCTCATCTACAACGTGTAAACGGCGCTTCCTCAGCTGTTTTGGCCTTGCCTGGCTCCAGTCCAAAAGATCGTAAACATGTTCTTAAGCGGCCAAGGCGCGGCGGGTGCGCTCGATGACGCGCTCGAGACCGGCAGCGGCACTGTACTGCTCGGGGTAGAGACGCTCGCTGCGACAGGCCACACCGCGCTCGTCGATCACGGTGAAGCTGAAGCCGCCCTTGCGCGAAGCCGGGGTGGTGATGCACTGGAACGGCGCGAAGGCCGCCTGGAGGTGTTGCATGGCCGCGATGGCCTGATTTTGAATGTTCATGTGTCTATCCTTGGGTCCACGCTCAGTCGGCGCGGTGAAATAACTCCAGCAACCTCGTACCCATGACGGTCGACGGCTGAATCTCTGGCTGGAGGAAGGCAGCGTGTGGGCGAGATGCCCAGGCATGCAGGTAAGTACTTGGGAAGGCAGGCAACCGACCGGGCGCGAGATTCAGAGGCCAGGGCGGCAGATCCTGAGCAATCGGTGGGATCGATTCGATCCAGATGACGCTGATTTCACGCGGTGGGTAGAAGCGGAAAGGCGTCCAGCGATTGGGGTCAGCTTGGTACAAACGCGATCAAGCTAGCAGGATCGATGCCAAGGGTGCAAGCCCGTCGGTCGGCGACGGGCTTGGCGGTGGCTAACGCTCGACCAGTTGCATCCAGGCGGCCGGATAGCGTGTTCCCGCCACGGTCCCCGGGGTGAAGAGGTTATCCAGTTCGACCTTTTCATGGTCGGTGAGCTGCACCTCGAGGGCGGCGAGATTCTCCAGTAGGTAGTGACGCCGCCGGGTACCGGGGATGGGCACGACGTCCTCGCCCTGGGCCAGCACCCAGGCCAGGGCCACCTGGCCGGGGGTGACGCCCTTGGCGGTGGCCAGGGCGCGTACCCGCTCCACCAGTTCCAGGTTGCGCTGGAAGTTTTCGCCCTGGAAGCGCGGGCTCAGTCGGCGGTAGTCGTCCGCGGCGAAGTCGTCCGGCGACTTCAGGGCGCCGGTGAGGAAGCCCCGGCCGAGCGGACTGTAGGCCACCAACGCCACCCCGAGTTCGCGGCAGGTGGCCAGCACGCCATGTTCTTGGGGATCGCGCGACCATAGGGAAAATTCGCTCTGCAGCGCGGCGATGGGATGGACCCGGTGGGCGCGGGAGAGGGTCTCGCTGGACGCCTCGCTCAGCCCCAGGTAACGCACCTTGCCGGCCTGCACCAGCTCGGCCATGGCGCCCACGGTCTCTTCGATGGGTACCTCGGGATCGACGCGGTGCTGGTAGTAGAGATCGATCCGCTCGACCCCCAGCCGGCGCAGGCTGCCGTCCACCGCCTGGCGCACGTACTCGGGCCGACCGTTGACCACACGGGTGTTGGGATCGTCGCTGCGCACCAGGCCGAACTTGGTGGCGAGGAATACCCGCTCGCGGCGTCCCCGCAGCGCGCGGCCGAGCAGCTCTTCGTTGCGGTGCGGTCCATAGGCGTCGGCGGTGTCCAGCAGGGTCACGCCGCGCTCCAGAGCGAGGTCCAGGGTGGCGAGAGCCTCGGCCTCGTCAGTCGCGCCATAGAACTCGCTCATGCCCATGCAGCCCAGCCCCAGGGCGGACACCAGCGGACCGTTGCGGCCCAGTCGTCGTTGCAGCATGTCGTTTGCTCCTCTTTGGCTGACCAGAGCAGTCTGGCTATTGAGTTGAATCGAACAAAGCTGCTATCAGGGCAGACAGTATTCAGCTGGATTGAATGATCGTGGACCGACTGGCAGCCATGCGTGGCTTCGTGCGCATCGTCGAACGCCGTTCCTTCACCCGGGCGGCGGCCGACCTGGGCCTGTCGCCGGCGATGGCGACGCTGCTGGTGCAACAGCTGGAGGCGCATCTGGGGGTGACGCTGTTGCACCGCACCACCCGCCGGGTCAGCCCGACGTTGGACGGCGCTGCCTACTACGAGCGTTGCGTCCGTTGGCTGGCCGAGCTGGACGACATCGAGGACGCCTTCAGTCAAAGACGCCGACAGCCGCGCGGCCGCCTGCGGGTGGATCTGCCCGGCTCCATCGGACGTGCCCTGGTGCTGCCGGCGCTGCCGGACTTCTGCCAGCGCTATCCCGATCTGGAGCTGGTGATCAGCGCCGACGACCGTCCGGTGGACGTGGTCGGCGAGGGCATCGACTGTGTGCTGCGCAGCGGCCCGCTGCTCGACGAAGGCCTGGCCGCCCAGCCCCTGGGGGAACTGGTGCAGGTGACCTGCGCCAGCCCGGCCTATCTGGCGCGCCAGGGCTGGCCGACGACCCTCGCCGAGCTGGCCGGGCACCAGGGCGTGCACTACCGCTCCCAGCGCAGCGGTCGTCGGCTGCCCTTCGAGTTCGTGCGAGAGGGCGAACTGTGCTGCCCGGAGCTACCGGGTCGCCTGGCGCTCAGCGGGGCCGACGTCTACATCGGCGCTGCCCTGGCCGGCCTGGGACTGATCCAGGCGCCGCTCTACCACGTGGCGGCGGACCTGGCGGCCGGGCGGCTGTGCGAGGTGCTGCCCGACCAACGCCCACCGGGCTTGCCGCTGGCGGCGGTCTATCCGCTCGCCAGTCAGACCTCGCCGCGGGTGCGCGCCTGGGTCGAATGGCTGGACGAGGTGTTCGCCGCGGTCGATCCGGCCTGGTTGCGGCGGTAAGGCGAGCGGCGGTGGCCGACTCGCCTGCCAGCCTCGACTACTTGCCCGCTTCCCGTGGGGCCGGCTGGCCATGGCCGAAGGCCTGGCCAAGGTCGTCGCCGGAGGTGGTGCGAGTGTCGTCGCTGCGCCACTTGGCCACCTCGGCGGCGTTGACCGGCGGCGCGTCGTTGCCCCAGCTGGCGCGGATGAAGCTGACCACGTCGGCCACCTGGGCATCGTCCAGCCGCCAGCCGAAGGGCGGCATGACGATCGTCGAGGGCGCGGTGTGCAGGCCGGGTAGGGTACCGCCCTTGAGCACGATGTTGATCAGTGAGCTGGCATCGGCCGTGCGCAGCACCGGGTTGCCGGCCAGTGCCGGGAACACCCGGTCGTAGCCCTGGCCGTCGGTACGGTGGCAGGCGGCGCAGTTGTCCACGTAGACCTGGGCACCGCGGGCGCTGTCGTCGCCGCGCCAGAGCGCCGCTGCGGCGCGCCCGTCGGGCTGGAAGGGGGCATCGTGCGGGTCCCTGGGCGGCAGGGTCTTGAGGTAGCGGGCGATGGCCTGCAGGTCGGCGTCGCTCAGGTATTGCAGGCTGTGCTGCACCACCTCGGTCATGCCGCCGAACACCGCGCTGTCCGCGGAGCGTCCGGTCTTGAGGAATTGCACCAGCTGCTCCTCGTCCCAGCGGCCCAGGCCGTCGCGCTGATCGCCGCGCAGATTCTTGGCGATCCAGCCTTCCAGGGGCGCGCTGCCCGCAAGGAAGTCCTTGCCATCGGCGGGGGAGAGCGCCTTCTCCTGCATGGTCAGAGCGCGTGGCGTGTGGCAGGCGCCACAGTGGCCGAGGCCTTCCACCAGGTAGGCACCGCGCGCTACCACCGGGTCCTGGTCCGGCGCCGGCTGGAATTGCACCACCTCGGGAGCGAACAGCTGGCGCCAGATCGCCAGGGGCCAGCGCATGGACAGCGGCCAGGGGATGTCGCTGTCGCGATTGGCCTGCTCGACCGGCGTCACCCCGTGCATGAAGTAGGCATAGAGGGCGCGCATGTCGCCCTCGGTCACCCGGGCGTAGGACGGGTAGGGCATGGCGGGATAGAGGGTGTGGCCTTCCTTGGCGATGCCCTGGCGGACGGCAGCGTCGAAGTCGGCGAAGCGGTAGTCGCCGATGCCGGTCTGCCGATCCGGGGTGATGTTGGTGGAATAGAGCGTGCCGATGGGCGTCTGCATCGGTAGGCCGCCGGCGAAGGGCTGGCCGCCCGGCGCCGTATGGCAGGCCACGCAGTCGCCAGCGCGGGCCAGGTATTCGCCTTTCTTGACCAGCGCCGGATCGACGTCTTCGGCGGCCTGGGCCGCCAGCGCCAGGCCGCTGCTCAGCAGCAGGGTCGCGAGGGTACGGAGGATCATGGGCGCGCCTCTCATGCCTGCACCAGCGGGCCGGGATTCTTCAGGTACTGCTCGCGGATGGCCCGCGCCGACCAGTAGGTCAGGGCCGCCACCAGGCCGGTGGGGTTGTAGCCCAGGCCCTGGGGAAAGGCCGAGGCGCCCGGCACGAAGACGTTGTGCACGTCCCAGCTCTGCAGGTAGCGATTGACCGCGCTGGTCTTGGGATCGGTGCCCATGATGGCGCCGCCGTTGAGGTGGGTGGTCTGGTAGCTGGCGGTGTTGAAGTGACCGCCGAAATCCTTGACCGAAACGCTGATGTGCTCGGGACTCATGGCCTCGGCGATCTTCTTCATCTTGGCGGCCATGAAGCGGGTCATGCGGATGTCGTTGTCCTTCCAGTCGAAGGTCATGCGCAGCAGCGGCTGGCCATAGGCGTCGCGATAGGTGGGGTCCAAGTCCAGGTAGTTGTCGCGATAGGACTGGTGGGCACCATGGGCGTCCATCGACAGCTGGTGGTTGTAGTAGCCGGCCTGGGCCTTCTTCCAGGCACTGCCCCACTGCGGCGTGCCGGGCGGATTGGCCGCCCCGGCGATGGGGCGGGTACCGGCCTGGTTGACCCACATCGGCGAGCCACCGACGAAGCCGTGGGGGCCGTGGTCGAAGTTGTCGGCGTTGAAGTCGTCCACCGCCACGCCATTGCCGCCGGCGCCGATGAAGGGATTGGTGTGGTGCTGATCCTGGCGGAAGAAGGCCTTGATGGTGGCCATGTTCTGGTAGGCGAAGTTGCGCCCGACCACGCCTTCGCCGGTCCTGGGATCATAGGGCTGGCCGATGCCCGACAGCAGCATGAGGCGCACGTTGTTGAACTGGAAGGCGGCGAGGATGACGATATCGGCCGGCTGTTCCAGCTCCTGGCCCTGGGCGTCCAGGTAGGTCACCCCGGTGGCCCGCTTGCCGGTGCTGTCGAGATTGACCCGGAGCACATGGGCCTGGCTGCGCAATTCGAAGCGCGGCTCCTGCTTGAGCGCCGGCAGGATGTTCAGGTTCGGCGAGGCCTTGGAATACATGTAGCAGACGTAGCCGCTGCAGTAGCCGCAGAAGTTGCAGGGACCCATCTGGCAACCGTAGGGGTTGGTGTAGGGCCCCGAGGTGTTGGCCGAGGGCAGGTTGTAGGGGTGATAACCCACCTCCCGTGCGGCCTGCTCGAACAGCTGCGCCGAGACGGTGTTCTTCTGCGCCGGCAGCGGGAAGTCGCTGGAGCGATCCGCGGCATAGGGATTGCCGCCCTTGCCGTCGCCCACTACCTGGCCCTTGATGCTCCAGGCGGTACCCGAGGTCCCGAACACCTTCTCGGCGAAGTCGAAGTAGGGCTCCAGTTCGGCGTAGCTGACACCGAAATCCTGGATGGTCATGCCCTCGGGGATGAATGTCTTGCCGTAGCGCTCTTCATAGTGACTGCGCAGGCGCAGTTCCACCGGATCGACGCGGAAGTGCACCCCCGACCAGTGCAGGCCGGCGCCGCCCACGCCATCGCCAGGCAGGAAGACACCGAGCTGGCGGTTGGGCAGGGCGACGTCGTTGACGCTGTGGCGAATGGTGACGGTTTCCTTGGAGACATCGACGAACAGCTTCTTGCGGATGCTGTAGGTGAGTTCGTCGATCACCTGGGGATAGGAGCCATCGGGATAGGTGTCGCGGTAGCTGCCGCGCTCCAGGGCCACCACGTCCAGGCCGGCCTCGGTCAATTCCTTGGCCATGATGGCGCCGGTCCAGCCGAAGCCGACGATCACCACCTGCTTGCTGGGCAATACCTTGGCCATCAACCGCGCTCCCCGCGAATGGAGACCGGTGGCAGCGGATAGCGTTCGTCGCGCTCCACCCAGTCCATGAAGTCGGCACGGGCGCCAGGGAAGTTCACCAGTTTCCAGCCGACCAGCCGCTTGTTGCCGCCATGCAGCGGATCGCAATAGAAGCCTTCCTTGGTGTTCTGCAGCAACTGGGCGAAGAACAGCTTGGCCGGCACCCCTTCCAGGGTGGCGTCACCGCTTTCCAGGGCCTTGAGGGTCTCGTCCTGCTGGGCGGGCGTGAGGTCGGCGAAGGCTTTGCCGTGCTGCTGGCCGGTCCAGCGATCCACTGCCGCGATGCCCAGGCGGTACAGATCCTGGGGTACCAGGCGACTCTGGTAACTCATTTCCGGCGCCGCATCGGCGGCGAAGGGGCCCTGCATGTACCAGAGGGCACCGCGGGCATAGGCGGTCTGCATCTGCCGGTCGATGAATTCGGGCGCCCCGGCCTCCAGGGCGCCGGGGCCCAACTCGTCCGCCGGTATCAGTCTGGCCACCGCGGCCTGGACGAAAGCCCATTCCTCGGCGGTGAAGAACACTGGCTGATAGGCATCAGCCTCAGCGCTGCTACCGGCCTTGTCCGCAGGAGTGGCAGGCGCGGTAGCGAGGGCCAGGCCCGGGGTTGCACCGCCGGCCAGGGCGACCACGGGGATCAGGGAGAGGGACTTGCGCAGGAAGTCGCGCCGGGCCGGAACGGAATCGTCAGCGGGCATGCTCGGGTCTCATCAGGTGCCCGAGGTCGGCCGCGGGCTTATAGTTAGCTGGCTAATGTGTTGAAATATTACCAACATATGGCGGCGGCGGTTACATTTTGTCGCAGCTGTGCAGAGCCGCGACGGGGCGCCAAGTTCCCGGGTGGCGTGAAAGGTCCTTCCAGACACCCCCTTGCCTGGGATGCCGGTGATGGGCGGTACCGCGGCAGGCTCTCAGGCCCGTGGACGGGAGGGCAGATTTGTCGGGGACATTTCCGATCACCGTCCGCCAAGGAGCCTGGCAGGCCGCTGGTTACCTAAGGTTCCACCTTTTCTAGCACCATAAAGGTGCAAGTTGCACTAGGTGATACCTAACGAAGCATGCTCAGGGTGCGACACGCTCTCCAGGAAAGTCGCTTATTCTTCATGCGGTTAGCGCGATAGATGGTTGTAATGCCGATTTTTCGCCACTTTCCGCGAATGACTGCACTCTTTTAGTTCGTTATATGCCGATTTCGACGAGGGTGGCGCGCAAGTTGCACTTGGGAGGCTTTCCGTTGTCAGGTAACACCTTATGTCCAACGCAGAATGCAATCTGTCTCCGGCACTCAAGCCGCGCCATGTGACCATGTTGTCCATCGCTGGCGTCATCGGCGCCGGTCTGTTCGTCGGCTCCGGCCATGCCATCGCCGCTGCCGGTCCCGCCGTGCTGCTGGCCTATGCCTTGGCCGGCACCCTGGTGGTACTGGTGATGCGCATGCTGGGGGAAATGGCGGTCGCATCGCCCGATACCGGGTCTTTCTCCTCCTATGCCCAGCAGGGCATCGGGCGCTGGGCCGGCTTCACCATCGGCTGGCTGTACTGGTGGTTCTGGGTGCTGGTGATCCCGCTCGAGGCGGTAGCGGCCGCCGCCATCCTCAATGCCTGGTTCCCGGCCATCGCCACCTGGCAGTTCGCCCTGGTGATCACCGGCATCCTGACCGTGACCAACCTGTTCAGCGTCGCCAAGTACGGCGAGTTCGAATTCTGGTTCGCCCTGCTCAAGGTCATCGCCATCGTCGCCTTCATCGCTCTGGGCGCGGCGGCGCTGGTCGGCGCCCTGCCAGGGCGGGAAGTGAGTGGCCTGAGCAACCTGATGGCCCATACCGGCGGCTTCATGCCCAATGGCTTCGGGGCGGTGCTGGGCGCGCTGCTCACCACCATGTTCAGCTTCATGGGGACCGAGATCGTCACCATCGCTGCCGCCGAGTCCAAGGATCCGTCCCGGCAGATCAGCAAGGCCACCAACTCGGTGATCTGGCGGATCGCGCTCTTCTATCTGGTCTCCATCTTCCTGGTGGTCTCCATGGTGCCCTGGAACGATGCCCAGCTGCCGCTCGTGGGTTCCTACCAGCGCGCCCTCGAGGTGCTGTCGATTCCCCATGCCAAGCTGATCGTCGACTGCGTGGTGCTGGTCGCCGTGGCCAGTTGCCTGAACTCGGCGCTCTACACCGCCTCGCGGATGCTCTATTCCCTGGCCCGCCGCGGCGACGCCCCGGCCAAGCTGGGCCGTGCCTCCAGCGCTGGCGTACCGCGCACGGCGGTGCTGGCCAGTACCGCCGTGGGCTTCCTCACCACCATCGCCAACTACACCATGCCCGAGGCCGTGTTCAGCTTCCTGCTCTCCACCTCCGGTGCCGTGGCGCTGCTGGTGTACCTGGTGATCGCGGTGACCCAGCTGCGCCTGAGACGCAAGCTGATCGCCCGCGGCGAAACGCTGGAATTCCGCATGTGGCTGTTCCCCTGGCTGACCTGGGCGGTGATCGTCTTCATCGTCGGTGCCCTGACCGTGATGCTGTTCAGCGAGGCTCATCGCTTCGAGATCCTGGCGACCGGCCTGCTGGCGCTGGTAGTGGTCGTCATCGGTACCCTGGTGGGACGGCGTCAGCCGAGCACGCCGGCCATGGCGGCTGTGGCACGCTGACCTGGGTAGCGACCCCGCCGATGCTGTCGTCGGGGTCGCACTTTCTTGGGGCAAAAACTGACCTACGCTGGACAGCGGGCGCGGTAACAGGTAGAACAGCAGACCGGTTTGCACGGTTCGAAACCCACTGTGCGGCCCGGAATTCCCTAGATGTTCCCTCCGGCAACCTGAAAATGCACTGCAATGGTGCATAACGTTACAGAATGACCCATATTGCAGCAGTACAGTTGCAATTGTGTCAGGGGTGACCCGCGAACCTTTCCCTGGACTGTTACTGGTGGTAGCACTCGCCTGGCGAGACAATGGCGCCATTCGATGACCAGTACCCGTCATAAGCGGGAAGGAAAGCCACCATGGAACGCACCTTCAGTTCCTCGCTGCACAATGCCCAACCCAGCAATCGCATCCCCGTCGCCCTGCGCGTGATCTCCACGCTGTCCACCTGGCAACGTCGGATCGCCAGCCGTAACGAACTGGCTCGTCTCGATACCCGTATGCTGGCCGATGCCGGCATCACCGAGGCCCAGCGCTACCAGGAAATGCACAAGCCTTTCTGGCGCTAAGCCGCACGGCTGCACAGCTCTCTCGAACCCCGCTCCGGCGGGGTTTGTTTTGTCCAGCGTCCTTGCACGCGGATGCACGGCGCGCAGACAAGAAAAAGCCCCGGCTGGCCGGGGCTTTTTCGTTACCGCGCCGTCGGCGCAGGCATCACTGCATGTTGTTCTGGTTGCGCGCGTCGACCTTGTTGGGCTTCTCGCTCTTGAAGGGCACCTCGGCTGCGCCATCAGCACCGCCCTTGACGGTGGTCTTGCCTGGCACGGCTTCGGTAGCCGAGCCATTGACGGCCGTGGCACTCTTGGAGGTTTCGGCCGCGAAGACACCCGTGGCCATGGACAGCATCACAACAGCGGTAGACGTGATCAGCAGCTTTTTCATGAGTACGGCCTCTCGAATGAACCCGTGAATTCGAATGGGCCCGCTCCGGCGGGGAGTCGGGCATCTGCCGCGGATCCGCTGATCCGCAGTGCACGTTTAAGTTGACTGCGGCCTGGAATGCGGGGTTCCGGGGCATTTGTGAACATTTGTGGGCGAGCTGGCGAAGCGATGACGTCCGATTGCGACCACCTGGTCGGCCAGGACGCTTTCCAAGCGCGGCGCTGCGCCCGACAATTCGCCGGCGAACCCGCTGCGCCTCGCGTGGTCAGTTCGCAGATCGCTCCTCTTCCATCGATAAGGACAATCATGAGGGCTCCCCGCCGTATCCCCTGCTACCCGGTAACGGCCACGCTGTTACTGATCGCCTCGTTATCGGGCTGTTCCAAGGAGCAGCCGCCGGCCGAGGAACGGGCGCGGGTGGTGGTAGCCCAGGTGGAGCCGGTCAGCGACAGCCAACGAATTCCCTTCACCGGCGACGTCCAGGCGCGGGTCCAGGCGCCCCTGGGGTTCCGGGTCAGCGGCAAGATCAGCGAGCGCCTGGCCGACGTGGGCGACCGGGTGCGCGAAGGCCAGGTACTGGCGCGACTGGACCCCCAGGACCTGCGCAACAACCTGGCGGCCGCCCAGGCCCAGGTGGCTGCCCAGGAAGCCCGGGCGCGCCTGGCGCGGGTCGATTTCGAGCGGCAGGCCGCGCTGCTGCCCAAGGGCTACACCAGTCGCAGCCAGTACGACCAGGCCCAGGCGACCCTGGATGGCGCCCACAGTGCGCTGCAGACCGCCACGGCGCAGCGCGACGACGCCCGCAAGCAACTGGGCTACACCGAGTTGCGCGCCAGCGCCACGGGTGTGCTGACCGCGCGCCACGCCGAGGCCGGACAGGTGGTACAGGCCGGGGCGGCGATCTTCGACCTGGCGGTGAGCGGCGAACTCGATGCCGTCTTCGATCTCTATGAATCCCTGTCCCGTCAACTGCAGGTAGGCCAGCGCCTGCCCATTTCGCTGCAGGCGCGTCCGGAGGTGACCACCCAGGGCCGGCTGCGCGAGATCGCGCCGACGGTGGCGAGCAGCGGCACGGTGCGCATCAAGGTACAGCTCGACCAGCCACCCGCGGCCATGACCCTCGGCGCGGTGGTCAACGCCCAACTGGTAGGCGCGGCCGGGCAGGGCTTCGCCTTGCCCTGGACGGCGCTGAACGGCACCACCGACCAGCCCGCCGTCTGGCGCCTCAATGACGATGGCCGGGTCAGCCTGCAGCCGCTGCGCATCGAGCGCTACACCCGCGACAGCATCATCGTCAGCGAGGGCCTCAAGGCCGGCGAGCGCATCGTGATCGCCGGTGGCCAGGCGCTGAGCCCCAATCAGAAGGTCGAGGTGGCGGAGCGTTCCGCCTTCGACGAGGTGCGGCCATGAGGCGCATCCTGCTGGTCGGGGTGCTGCTGGCGCTGGCCGGCTGCTCCAATGACGACGAGACGCCACCGCCACCGGTACGGCCGGTGGCGACCGTGACGCTCAGCGCACCACCGCTGCAGCGCGAGGTGTTCGCCGGGAGTATCCAGGCGCGCTACGAGAGCGTGCTGGGCTTTCGCGTGGGTGGGCGCATGACCCGTCGCCTGCTGGACGTGGGTGCTCCGGTGCGCCGCGACCAATTGCTGGCGGCGCTGGATCCCACCGACCAGGACAATGCCTTGCGCAGTCGCGAAGGCCAGACCGCCGATGCCGAGGCGCAATGGCGCGATGCCCGCAACGATGCCCGTCGCCAGCAGCAGCTGTTCGACCAGGGCGTCGGCTCGCGCTCCCAGCTGGACCAGGCACTGACCCGGCTGCACACCCTGGAAGCCTCGCGCGAACAGGCCCTGAGCGCCGAGCGCCAGGCCCGTGATCAGCGCCACTATGCCGAGCTCTACAGCGATTTCGAGGGGGTGATCACCGCCTGGCAGGCCGAGGTCGGCCAGGTGGTATCCGCCGGCCAGCCGGTGGTACGGGTCGCCCGCCCGGACGTCCGCGAGGCGGTGCTGGACCTGCCCGCCCAGGCCATCGGCCACCTGGCGCCCGAACGCCGGCTGACGGTGCGCATGGCGCTGGACCCGGACGTGGCCGTCGAGGGGCGGGTACGGGAAATCGAACCCCAGGCCGATGCCACCACCCGCACCCGGCGGGTACGGCTGACCCTGGAGAGTCCGCCCGCGGCACTACGCATCGGTACCCTGGTGCAAGGCGAGCTGGAATTGCCGCCGGCCACGGGCCTGGCGCTGCCGGCCCAGGCGCTGCGACGCCAGGACGGCCAGGCGTCGGTCTGGGTTGTGGAGGGTAAAGGCGACCAGGCCCAGGTACGCCAGCGCCCGGTCCAGGTCCTGCGCGAAGCCACTGGCCAGGCGTGGATCGGCCAGGGCCTGAGTGTCGGTGAGCGGGTGGTGGTGGCGGGCGTCAACAGTCTCGAGGAGGGACAGCGGGTGAAGGATCAGGAGGGCGCACGGCCATGAAGGGCTTCAACCTGTCGGACTGGGCGCTGCGCCACCAATCCTTCGTCTGGTACCTGATGTTCGTCGCCCTGCTGATGGGCGTCTTCTCCTACATGAAGCTGGGGCGCGAGGAAGACCCGTCCTTCGCCATCAAGACCATGGTCATCCAGACCCGCTGGCCGGGGGCGACCACCGAGGAGACCCTGCGCCAGGTCACCGAACGGGTGGAGAAGAAGCTCGAGGAGCTGGATTCGCTGGACTACACCAAGAGCTTCACCCGACCGGGGCAGTCCACGGTGTTCGTCTATCTGCGCGACACCACCCCGGCCAAGGCGATTCCCGACATCTGGTACCAGGTGCGCAAGAAGATCGCGGACATCCAGGGCGAATTCCCCCAGGGCATCCAGGGACCGGCCTTCAACGACGAATTCGGCGACGTCTTCGGCAGCATCTATGCCTTCACCGGCGACGGCTTCAGCATGCGCCAGCTGCGCGACCAGGTGGAACAGGTGCGCCGCGAGATCCGCAGCGTGCCGGGCATCGGCAAGGTACAGGTGCTCGGCGCGGAGAACGAGGTCATCTACCTGGACTTCTCCACCCGCAAGCTGGCCGCCCTGGGGATCGACCAGCGCCAGGTGATGCAGAGTCTGCAACAGCAGAACGCGGTAGCGCCTTCGGGCACCATCGAATCCGGCGCCGAGCGCATCAGCGTGCGCACCAGCGGCGAATTCCGCTCCACCGCCGATCTCGCCGCGGTCAACCTGCGCATCGACGATCGCTTCTATCGCCTTACCGACCTGGCCGACATCCGCAGCGGCTACGCCGATCCGCCCAGTTCGCTGTTCCGCTACAACGGCCAGCCGGCCATCGGCCTGGCCATCGCCATGAGCAGCGGCGGCAACATCCAGACCTTCGGCGCCGCCCTGACCGAGAAGATGCAGGAGCTGACCGCCGACCTGCCGGTGGGCATCGGTGTGCACGTGGTCTCCAACCAGGCGCAGGTGGTGGAAAAGGCCGTCGGTGGCTTTACCCGGGCGCTGTTCGAGGCGGTCATCATCGTGCTGGTGGTGAGCTTCATCAGCCTCGGCGTGCGCGCCGGCCTGGTGGTGGCGCTGTCCATCCCCCTGACCCTGGCGCTGGTGTTCGTCTTCATGGAATACAGCGGCATCACCATGCAGCGGATTTCCCTGGGCGCCCTGATCATCGCCCTGGGCCTGCTGGTGGACGACGCCATGATCACCGTGGAGATGATGGTGACCAAGCGCGAGGAGGGCGAGTCGCTGCACCGCTCGGCGACCTTCGCCTACGAGTCGACCGCCTTTCCCATGCTTACCGGTACCCTGGTGACGGTGGCCGGCTTCGTGCCCATCGGCCTCAATTCCAGCAGCGCCGGCCAGTACACCTTCACCCTGTTCGCGGTGATCGCCGTGGCCCTGCTGCTGTCCTGGATCGTCGCGGTGTTCTTCTCGCCGGTGATCGGCGTGCACATCCTGCCGAAACAGGTGAAGAAGCACGATCACGACCAGCCCGGGCGCCTGGCACGCTGGTCCGATGGCCTCTTGCTGGGCGCCATGCGCCATCGCTGGCTGACCATCGTCCTCACCGTGCTGCTGTTCGCTGCGGCGCTGTTCTCGATGAAGTTCGTGCAGAACCAGTTCTTCCCGTCCTCGGACCGGCCCGAATTGCTGATCGACTTCAACCTGCCGCAGAACGCCTCCCTCGACGCCACCCGCGCGCAGATGGACAGATTCGAGAAGACCCTGGCCGACGATCCGGACGTGGCCCACTGGAGTTCCTACGTCGGCCAGGGCGCGGTACGCTTCTACCTGCCGCTGGACCAGCAGCTGGAGAATCCCTTCTATGGCCAGGTGATCCTGGTGGCCAAGGATCTGGAGGCGCGCAATCGCCTGCTGCCCAAGCTCAAGCAGCGCCTGCGCCAGGACTTCGTCGGCCTGTCCGGTTATGTCCAGCCGTTGGAGATGGGCCCGCCGGTGGGGCGGCCGATCCAGTACCGCATCAGTGGTCCGGACGTCGCCGAGGTGCGTCGCCAGGCCTTGGCGCTGGCCAGCGTGCTGGGCAAGAGTCCGCAACTGGGTGACTTCCTCTACGACTGGAACGAGCCGGCGCGGATGCTCAAGGTGGAGGTCAACCAGGACAAGGCGCGGCAACTGGGCTTTTCCTCCCAGGACGTGGCGCAGATCCTCAACGGCGTGGTCACCGGCACCACCGTGACCCAGGTGCGTGACGACATCTACCTGGTCAACGTGGTGGCCCGTGCCAGCGAGGCCGAGCGGCGCTCGGTGGAGACCCTGGAGAACCTGCAGATCATGACGCCCCAGGGGGTCGCGGTGCCGCTCAAGGCCTTCGCCCGCATCGACTACGCCCTGGAGCAGCCGCTGGTATGGCGCCGCGATCGCCTACCCACCATCACCCTCAAGGCCTCGATCCTCAGCGACATCCAGGCGCCGGACCTGGTCAAACAGCTGCAACCGGACGTCGATGCCTTCATCGCCAAGCTGCCGCCGCGCTATCAGGTCGCCGTGGGCGGCACGGTTGAGGAAAGCAGCAAGGCCCAGGGTCCCATCGCCGAGGTGGTGCCGCTGATGCTGTTCCTCATGGCCACCTTCCTGATGATCCAGCTGCACAGCATCCGCAAGCTGTTCCTGGTGGCGAGCGTGGCGCCCCTCGGCCTGATCGGCGTGGTGCTGGGGCTGATCCCTTTCGGCCAGCCGCTGGGCTTCGTCGCCATCCTCGGGGTGCTGGCGCTGATCGGCATCATCATCCGCAACTCGGTGATCCTGGTGACCCAGATCGATGCCTTCGAACAGGCCGGTCGCTCGCCCTGGGACGCCGTGGTGGAAGCCACCCGGCACCGCCGCCGGCCCATCCTGCTCACCGCCGCAGCGGCCAGCCTGGGCATGATTCCCATCGCCCGTGAGGTGTTCTGGGGGCCCATGGCCTACGCCATGATCGGCGGCATCGTCGCCGCGACGCTGCTGACCCTGCTGTTCCTGCCGGCGTTGTACATCGCCAGCTATCGCATCCGTGAACCGGGGCGTGAGGGTTGAGTCGCGAGCGCGGCGGAAACAGGCGGGCAAAAAAAACGACCCCCTGGCGGAGGTCTTCAGCGAAGACACCTGCCAGGAGGCCGCAAGGAGCTATCCAAGGAGCCACTGCCGGAGGGAAGGATTCGAACGGTCAGGGTGTCGAATCCACAGCAGCTCACTGCACCACTATCGGGCGTCGGTCTTTTTCAATAAAGTGACGCCTTGACGAAACTCCATTGCGAAAAAGGCAATAATGGATATCTTCCAAGGCATGCGCATCTTCGTCCGGGTGGTGGATCTGGGCAGTCTCACGGCGGCCGCCCATACCCTCGACCTGTCTACCGCGCAGGTGTCGCGCCTGCTGGCGGAGCTGGAAAGCCACCTGCAGACGCGCCTGCTGCACCGCACCACGCGGCGCCTGGCGCTGACCGAAGCGGGCGAGCGCTACCTCGAACGTTGTCGGCGCATCCTGCAGGATGTCGGCGAGGCCGAGGCCGAGGCCAGCGGTGCGCACCTCAAGCCCCATGGCCACCTGCGCCTGCATTCCATGACCGGCCTCGGCACCCAGCTGCTGGCGCCGCTGGTGTCGCGCTTCTGCGCACGCTATCCCCAGGTGGAGATCGTCATGAACCTCTCGCAGAATCATCCGGCGCTGCTGGAGGAGGGCCATGACATCGCCATCACCCTGGACACCGAGCTGGCCGATTCCGACTTCGTCGCCCAGCGCCTGGGCGGCGTCTACAGCGTGGTCTGCGCATCGCCCAGCTACCTGGCGCAGCGACCGGCGCCCAAGGTGCCGGCCGAGCTCGCCGAGCACGACTGCCTGCGCCTGCTGGATCCGAACTTCTCCGAGCGCTGGGTGTTCGCCGGCCCCGAGGGCGAGCAGCAGGTGACGCCGCGCTACGTCTTCCAGGTCAACGTCGCCGAGGCCCTGGCCAGCGTGGCCCGCCAGGGCATGGGCATCTGCCTGCTGCCCAGCTACATCGCGGTCAATTACCTGCGCGATGGCAGCCTGGTGCGGTTGCTGCCCAATTTCCGCCTGCGCGAACGCAACATCCACGCGCTCTATCCCTCGCGGCGCTTTCTCGACGCCAAGATCAAGACCTGGATCGATTTCCTCAAGGAAGAGCTGCCCGAACGCCTGCAGCTGGAGAATCTGGTCTTGGAGGACCAGCGCTACTGGGCCAAGGACTAGGTCAGGGCTTGTTGCAATCCTTGCAATAGTCATTTAATTAGCATGCTATTTATTAGGTGGCGTTCTTTCCCTAGAATGGTCCCGTACCCCGATGAACACGACCTTTCAGGAGTTCGCCATGAAACGTTCTCTGTCCGCCCTGTTGCTGACCCTTGCCGCCCTGACCTCTGCCCAGTTCGCCGCGGCCGACGACAATCCCAGCCTGAGATACAAGCTGGTCGATCACAATCATGCCGCCATGCAGCACTACGGCGATCAGGCCGCTCCCGCCGCCGACGCGCGTCGCTGAGCCGCTCCGCTTTCGAAAGACCACCCCCTCTTCGCTCCTTTGGTCTTTCTCCGCCGCACCCTTCGGGTGCGGCTTTTTTATATCTGCGGCACACTGAGCCCCTGACCTTGTCGAGGTGCCCATGACCGCTACTTCCGCCCAACGACTCGCCCGCCTGCGCGCCTTCCTCGCCGAGCAGGGCGCCGACGCCTGCCTCATCCCCAGCGCCGATCCCCATCTGTCCGAATACCTGCCCGAGTACTGGCAGGGTCGCGCCTGGCTGTCCGGCTTCACCGGCTCCGCCGGCCTGCTGCTGGTGACCCGTGACGCCGCCGGCGTCTGGACCGACAGTCGCTACTGGGAGCAGGCCGCGCATGAACTGGCAGGCAGCGGCATCGCCCTGATGAAGCAGGTGGCCAGCCAACCCCAGGCCCACCTACACTGGCTGGCCGAGCAGGTACCGGCCGGTGGCACGGTGCTGGTGGACGGCCAGGTGCTGTCCCTGGGCACGGCCGCGGCGCTGCGTCGTGCTCTGGAGCCGAAGCAGATCCAGCTGCGCACCGACCGCGATCCTCTGGCGGCGATCTGGAGCGACCGGCCCGAGTTGCCCGTGGCGCCGGTCTTCGCGCATGCCCCGCCCTTTGCGCCCCAGCCGCGCAGCGCCAAGCTCGCCCAGCTGCGCCAGGCGATGGCCGAGGCCGGCGCCGACTGGCATTTCATCTCCTCGCTGGACGACATCGCCTGGTTGCTCAACCTGCGTGGCGCGGACGTGCCCTACAACCCGGTGTTCCTCGCGCATCTGCTGCTGGGCCGGGACAGCTGCCAGCTGTTCATCGATCCGGCCAAGGTTCCCGCCGAGATCCGCACGGCCCTGGTGGCGGATGGCGTGACCCTGGCCGACTACGACCAGGCGGCTGCCGAACTGGGTCGCCTGACGGCCGGGAGCACCCTGCTGGTGGACCCGGCCCGTGTCACCCTGGGGCTGGCCGAGGCGGCGCCCGTGGGCGTCGAGCGCCTGGAGCAGATCAATCCCTCCACCCTGCTCAAGGCCTGCAAGACCGCCGCGGAAGTGGCCCAGGTGCGCACCGCCATGGAAGAGGACGGCGCGGCGCTGTGCGTGTTCTTCGCCCGTTTCGAGGCGGCCCTGGCCCGCGGCGAGCGCCTCACCGAGCTGACCGTGGACGACTGGCTGACCGAAGCCCGGGCCGCCCGGCCCAATTTCGTTTCCCTGAGCTTCGCCACCATCGCCGGCTTCAACGCCGGCGGCGCCTTGCCGCATTACCGTGCCACCGAGGAGGCCCATGCCGAACTGCAGGGCGATGGTCTGCTGCTGATCGACAGCGGCGGCCAGTACCTGGGCGGTACCACCGACATCACCCGGGTGGTGCCCATCGGTACCCCCAGCGCCGCCCAGAAGCGCGACTTCACCCTGGTGCTCAAGGGCATGCTGGCGCTGTCGCGGGCGCGCTTCCCGGCCGGGGTCGCCGCGCCCATGCTCGATGCCCTGGCGCGCGAACCGATCTGGGCCGCCGGGATCGACTACGGCCACGGCACCGGCCATGGCGTGGGCTACTTCCTCAACGTGCACGAGGGGCCCCAGTCGATCTCCTTCTATGCCACCGTGACCCCGCACCACGTGCTGCGCGAGGGCATGATCACCTCCAACGAACCGGGTATCTATCGACCTGGCCAATGGGGCGTGCGGCTGGAGAACCTGCTGCTGTGCACCCGCGCCGGGCACACCGAATTCGGCGATTTCCTCGCCTTCGAAACCCTGACCCTCTGCCCGCTGGACACCCGCTGCCTGGATCTCGCCCTGCTGCGCGACGACGAGCTGGACTGGCTGGATGACTACCATGCCGAGGTCCGGCGCCGCGTGCTGCCGCTGGTCGAAGGCGCCGCGCGCGATTGGCTGCTGGCGCGCACCGAACCCGTCGCGAGGACCGCCCGATGAGCAGCAACGCCCAGCAATTCGCCAGTGACAACTACTCCGGCATCTGCCCGGAAGCCTGGGCCGCCATGGCCGCCGCCAACGTCGGTCACGAGACCGCCTATGGCAACGACACCTGGACCGCCCGCGCCGCCGACCGCTTTCGCCAGCTGTTCGAGACCGACTGCGAGGTGTTCTTCGCCTTCAACGGCACGGCAGCCAACTCCCTGGCCCTGGCGGCGCTGTGCCAGAGCTACCACAGCGTCATCTGCTCCGACACGGCCCACGTCGAGACCGATGAATGTGGCGCGCCGGAATTCTTCTCCAACGGCTCCAAGCTGCTGCTGGCGCCGGCGCACCAGGGCAAGCTGACCCCGGGCGCCATCCAGCAGATCGCCACCAAGCGCGCCGACATCCACTTTCCCAAGCCGCGTGCGGTGACCGTCACCCAGGTCACCGAGGTGGGCACCCTCTATGGCCTGAACGAGCTGCAGGCCATCAGCGCCACCTGCCGGGACCTCGGCCTGCACCTGCACATGGACGGCTCGCGCTTCTCCAACGCGGTGGCCGGCCTGGGCTGCACGCCGGCCGAGGTGACCTGGAAGGCCGGCGTCGACGTGCTCTGCTTCGGTGGTACCAAGAGCGGCATGGCGGTGGGAGAGGCCATCCTCTTCTTCAACCGCGACTTGGCCGAGGACTTCGAGTACCGCTGCAAGCAGGCCGGCCAACTGGCCTCGAAGATGAGATTCCTTTCCGCGCCCTGGCTGGGCGTGCTGGAGAACGATACCTGGCTGCGCCACGCCCGCCACGCCAATGCCATGGCGCGCCTGCTCGCCGAGCGGGTACGCGACGTACCCGGCGTGGACTTCATGTTCCCGGTGGAAGCCAACTCGGTGTTCCTGCAGCTCTCCGAGCCGGCGCTGGAGTTCCTGCGCAGTCGTGGCTGGCGCTTCTATACCTTCATCGGCAGCGGCGGCGCCCGCTTCATGTGCTCCTGGGACACCGAAGAGGCCCGGGTACTGGAGCTGGCGGCGGATATTCGGACGGCGATGGGCGGGTAGGGCGTATCGCAGCCATGGCGGTCCGCCGATGCGGCCGCTCCCGCGGGATATCCGGCTGCTGTAGGAGCAACTGTCTTATCGCGGCCATGCTGGTGTGCCGTAACGACCGCTCTGGTCTGGACTATCGCGGCCATGGGTCGCTCCTACAAAAGCATCACCCCCTGTAGGAGCGGCCCATGGCCGCGATACACCTTGTGCCAGACCTGATCGCGGCCATGGGCCGCTCCTACGGGATTCGATGCTTTCTCATCCAACGGTGCCCATTCCCAGGTGGAAAACGCTGCGCGGTTTTCCACGCTACGGTGTTCACAGGGGACGCCGCCCGTACCAACCGTTACCATGGCCAACCTCTCCACCATCCCTGGCGATCCATGGCCAAGAAGTCCAGCAAAGCCCCCACTGCGATGGCCAACCCCACCGCCCCCACGCTCATCGATGTGGCCCGGGTCGCCGGGGTGTCGCCGATCACCGTCTCGCGGGCGCTGAATCGACCGGAGATCGTCAGCGAGGCGGCGCGGGAGAAGGTGCTGGCGGCGGTGCAGGCCACTGGCTACGTGCCCAACCTGCTGGCCGGCGGCCTGGCCTCCAATCGCAGTCGCCTGGTGGCGCTGTTCGTGCCGACCATCGTCCACTCCATCTTCGCCGAAACCGTCCAGGCCTTGATGGCGCGTCTGTCCCAGGCCGGCTACCAGACCCTGCTGGGCCTGACCGGCTACAGCGCCGAACAGGAAGAGCAACTGCTGGCCGCGGTACTGGGACGCAAGCCCGATGGCATCGTGCTGACCGGCACCCTGCACACCGCTGCCAGTCGCCAGCGCCTGGCCCAGGCCGGGATCCCGGTGGTGGAGTCCTGGGACCTGGGCGAAGACCCGCTGGACATGCAGGTGGGCTTTTCCCACGAGGCGGTAGGTCGCGCCCAGGCGGAGCATCTGCATGCCCGTGGCTATCGCCGGTTCGCCGTGGTCTCGGTGGACGACCCCCGTGCCCTGCGCCGCTGCCGCAGCCTGGTCGCCCGCCTGGCCGAGCTGGACCTGCCGGCTCCTGCGGTGGAGATTCTGCCGGCGCCCGCCCTGGTGGAATCCGGCCGGGCCGGTTTGCACCGGTTGCTGGCCCGCGACGAGGTCTTCGACGTGGTGGTCTGCAGCTCCGACACCGTCGCCCAGGGAGTGATGGCGGAAGCCGCGAGTCGCGGGCTGCGCCTGCCCGAGGATCTGGCGGTGCTGGGCTTCGGCAATCTCTCCAGCGCTGCCCAGATGCATCCGGCGCTGTCGTCGGTCAGCGTCGAAGGAGATCGCATGGGCACCCTGGCGGCAGAGGCGCTGCTGCAGCGGTTCAACGCGGGCGAGCGGGCCCGGGACGCGGTGCGCATCGACACCGGCTTCCACATCATCGACCGCGCCACGACCTGACCACCGGCGCTAAAGTCGTTAGACGTCATACTTGTGTGGTTGCGCAATCATGGCTTAGTCTTGGGCATGTACCAGGACTGAGGCAGGTTGTCGCAGCGAAATATGATTGCGCAATCATCCGGCAGTCCGTGCTTTCAATAAAAACAATCACGCAAGAGGGCTTCCCATGGATGCCACCAGACCCACCCGGGTGCGCTACCTGATCCTGTTGATGCTGTTCGTGGTGACCACCATCAACTATGCCGACCGCGCCACCATCGCCATCGCCGGCTCCAGCCTGCAGAAAGACCTGGGCATCAGCGCCGTCACCCTCGGCTATATCTTCTCCGCCTTTGGCTGGGCCTACGTGGCTGGGCAGATTCCCGGCGGCTGGCTGCTGGATCGCTTCGGTTCGAAGAAGGTCTACGCCGGTAGCATCTTCTTCTGGTCGCTCTTCACCCTGCTGCAGGGGCTGGTTGGCGGCCTGCCGGTGGCCTGGGCGGTCACCACCCTGTTCATGCTGAGATTCCTGGTCGGCCTGGCCGAGGCGCCGTCCTTCCCCGGCAATGCGCGCATCGTCGCCGCCTGGTTCCCCACCGCCGAACGCGGCACCGCCTCGGCGATCTTCAACTCGGCGCAGTATTTCGCCACCGCGCTGTTCGCGCCGATCATGGGCGGCATCGTCTTCCACTTCGGCTGGGAGCACGTCTTCGTCATCATGGGCGCCCTGGGTATCCTGTTTTCCGTGGCGTGGATGAAATACATCCACAACCCCAAGGAGCATCCGCGCATCAACGCCGCGGAGCTGGCGCACATCCGTGACAACGGTGGCCTGGTGGACATGGACAACAGCGCGCGCCAGCAGGATGGCGGGCCCAAGTGGCACTACATCGCCCAGCTGCTGACCAATCGCATGATGCTCGGCGTCTACCTCGGCCAGTACTGCATCAACGCCATCACCTATTTCTTCCTGACCTGGTTCCCGGTGTACCTGGTGCAGGAGCGCGGCATGACCATCCTCAAGGCCGGTTTCATCGCCTCGCTGCCGGCGATCTGCGGCTTCATCGGCGGGGTGCTGGGCGGGGTGATCTCCGACTACCTGCTGCGTCGCGGCCACTCCCTGACCTTCGCCCGCAAGCTGCCCATCGTCTGCGGCCTGCTGCTCTCCACCAGCATGATCTTCTGCAACTATGTCGATGCCGACTGGATGGTGGTGGGCTTCATGACCCTGGCCTTCTTCGGCAAGGGCATCGGTGCCCTGGGCTGGGCGGTGGTGGCGGATACCTCGCCCAAGCAGATCGCCGGCCTCTCCGGCGGCCTGTTCAACACCTTCGGCAACCTGGCTTCCATCACCACCCCCATCGTCATCGGCTACCTCATCGCCGCCACCGGTTCCTTCAAGTGGGCGCTGGTCTATGTCGGTGCCAATGCCCTGGTGGCCGTGTGCAGCTACCTGTTCATCGTCGGTCGCATCCAGCGCGTCGAGCTGCGTACCGCCGACGGCGAGATCCTGGGCGCGACCCAGCCTGACCCGGCCCGGGCCTGAGCCCGGCAGAGGATAAGAACATGAACCTGATCGATCACCGTGATTCGCCGCGCTACATCAAGCTCCATCCCCAGGACAACGTCGGGGTGGTGGTCAACGAGCCCGGCGTGGCCGCCGGCACTGCCTTCGCCGATGGCCTGACCACCGTCGAGGCCATTCCCCAGAGCCACAAGGTCTCCCTGGTGGATCTCGCGGAGGGCGCCGAGGTGGTGCGCTACGGCGAGGTCATCGGCTACGCCCTGCAGCACGTTCCCGCCGGCAGCTGGATCACCGAGGCCCTGCTGCGCATGCCGGAGCCACCGGCGCTGGACAACCTGCCCAAGGCCACCGCGCCCGGCCAGGTCGGCGAACCCCTGGAAGGCTATACCTTCGAGGGGTTCCGCAATCCGGACGGTAGCGTCGGCACCCGCAACATCCTGGCGGTGACCACCACCGTGCAGTGCGTGGTGGGGGTGCTGGACCACTGCGTGGAGCGGGTACGCAAGGAGATCCTGCCGCGCTACCCCAACGTCGACGACGTGGTGCCGCTGTCCCACAGCTACGGCTGCGGGGTGGCCATCAACGCCCCCGATGCGGTGATCCCCATCCGTACCCTGCACAACATCAGCCGCAACCCCAATTTCGGCGGCCAGGCCCTGGTCATCGGTCTGGGCTGCGAGAAGCTGCAAGCCAGCCAGCTGATGCCGGGCGATGAGCTCACCGCCGGGCAGAACGAAGAGGAATGGCTGTTCCGCCTGCAGGATTCGGCCAACGGCTTCGCCGGCATGGTCGAGCAGATCCTGGGGCTGATCGAGGCGCGTCTGGAAGTGCTCAATGGGCGCCGCCGCGAGACGGTCCCGGCTTCAGAGTTGGTGGTGGGCATGCAGTGCGGCGGCAGCGATGCCTTCTCCGGCATTACCGCCAACCCGGCCCTGGGCGTGGCCGCCGATCTGCTGGTGCGGGCCGGCGCCACCGTGATGTTCTCCGAGAACACCGAGGTGCGCGATGGCATCCACCTGCTGACCCCGCGCGCCGCTACCCCCGAGGTGGCCGATGCCCTGATCCGCGAGATGGATTGGTACGACCGCTACCTGGAACGGGGCATGGCCGATCGCAGTGCCAATACCACCCCAGGCAACAAGAAGGGCGGGCTGAACAACATCGTCGAAAAGGCCATGGGCTCCATCGCCAAGTCGGGTACCAGTCCCATCGCCGGGGTCATCGCGCCCGGCGAGAAGATCCGCGGCAAAGGCCTGTACTTCGCCGCCACCCCAGCCAGCGACTTCATCTGCGGCACCCTGCAGCTTGCCGCGGGCATGAACCTGCACATCTTCACCACCGGTCGCGGTACGCCCTATGGACTGTCCATGGTCCCGGTGATCAAGGTCTCGACCCGCACCCAGCTGGCCGAGCGCTGGCCCGACCTGATCGACATCGATGCCGGCCGGGTGGTGAGCGGGCGGCTGTCGCTGGAGGAGATGGGCTGGGAGATCTTCCAGTGCTACCTGGACGTGGCCAGCGGCCGGCGCCAGACCTGGGCCGAACGCCATCGCCTGCACAACGACCTGGCGCTGTTCAATCCGGCCCCGGTGACCTGATTTAAGCGGCAATAGAAAAGGGCCGATCCCTCGCGGGGTCGGCCCTTTTTCGTTCGCCCCCAGGTCTCAGTCGGCCAGAACGCTGCCGTTGACCGGTCGCAGGCTCGGCTGGCCGACCTCTTCCGCATCGCGCATCAGCACGTAGCCGAGGATGATGCCGACGAAGAGGTTGCCGACGCCGATATCGAAGAGGTCGGTGGTCCAGCCGATCAGGCAGAGGCAGAAGGCGATGGCCAGTAGGGTGTGGCTCAGGCGGTCGGGCGCACTGTGCAGGCGGATGAACACCGGCAGCTGCAGGACATAGCCGAGGATGCCGACCACGCCGAACACGCACCAGAGGTAGACCAGGCTGCTGTCGCTGGTGACGAACAACTCGATGCCGGGCACGGGGAAGGCGGCCATGGAGCTGCCGAACAGACCGAAGCCGGCGCCTTCCAGCGTCCAGCCATGGCGGCTCATCTCCGCGACTACATTGGGCCAGGTGTTCACCAGGCGGTCGTAGAAGGAAGCCAGGCCGCTGTCGCTCATCACCACCAGGGGATCGAAGTCGCGGATCAGGCTCAGCGCTGGCAGTAGCATGCCGCCCACCACGGCGAGCAGGATCAGGGCGTAGGTCGGCCACTGGAAGCGGCGGGTCATCATCAGCAGCAGGGTGAAGGCGAAGGCCGCGGCGGGCGCCTTGCTGGTGGTGAGCAGGATGCCGAAGAAGCCGACCAGGGCGACCACCAGCCAGAGTGCCTTGGAGCGGGCGAATTGTGCGAGGAACAGGCAGTAGACCGCGATCAGCGCCGCCAGCACGTTGGAGACCCGGGCGAAGCCGGCGATGCGGTCCGCTTCGCCAGCGACCCACTGGGTGTTGCCGGCGATGTCGTTACCGCCCAGGTTGTAGCTGTAGCCCTTCCAGGGCACCGAGGTGTACTTGTCCAGGGCGATGCCGATCAGGCAGGCGATCAGCAGCAGGAACATCGCCCGTGCCAGCAGGCGACTCTGCTTGAGCAGCTCGCGGCCGCAGAGCAGGCCGAACAATAGCGGGCTGTAGACGAACAGCGAGAACAGCACGTTGTTGAAGGTACCGCCGTGGAGCAGGGCGAGGGCGGCGTAGGCCAAACCGGCCAGCAGCCCGACCCAGATCACCTTGGGTACCCTGACCGTGGCCAACTGCAGGGCGAACAGCGCGAGGCAAGCGATCTTGGGCAGGTAGACCAGGGCCGAGGCACCGACCATGTCCAGGGCGTAGCGCAGGAAGCCGGAGAAGGTTTCGACGCACAGCAGACCGATGGCCGTCCACACCATCAGGGTGGAATAGCGCCATTCGAGCGCGCGCGGGAAGGCGGAAGAGCTGGCGGTTGCAGCCGACATGATGATCATCCCTGTCTTGATGCCGGTGGCGGAGGCCACCAGTCCTGACGTAAGCAACGAAGGACAGCCGACGGCGCGCCATCTTGGCGTGAGCGTGGGACTGCAGGCGCGAAGGCAGGCACGCTACCGCCCACGGCCGTCGAGAACGGGCGCGGGTGCAGGTGCAGGTGCGAGAAAGTAAGCCGAGGGGATGATAGCGGAGGCCTTCCGGCGCCTGTCAAACGGCGCCGGCGCTAGCGGATATCCTCAGCACGGATATCGGAAGCAGGCCACACTTATTACTTGACCATCCGCCAGGTAAGGGGATAGCGGTAGTCGTGGCCCTGGTTGGCCTTGATGCCGGCGATCACCGTCAGCACGAAGGCCACGCAGGCCACCAGCAGCATCAGCGGAAAACCGATCAGCACCCACACCAGCAGCCAGCAGATCATGTGCACCAGGGTGACGGTGAGCTGGAAATTCAGCGCCTCCTTGCCCTGGCGGTCGATGAAGGGATCGTCCTCGCGCTTGAGCTGCCAGACCACCAGCGGCCCGATCACGTTACCGATGAAGGGCACCAGGAAGCCGAAGAAGGCCGCGTAATGGCAGAGCATGGCCCAGCGCCGGGCATCGGCGTTGGGAGCGGGGATGAGGTCGTACATGGCTGGTCTCCCAAAGGCTACTGCGCGTCGGCCAAACGGCGTTGAAAATGGCTTCGGAATGCTCATTTACTGGTTGTAAACCCGAGCGCGGGTCCGATCCGCTTCCTCAGCCATTTTCGCCTTGTTTGACTCTAGCTCGCGAGCCTTTGATTAGGCTCTTAATCGCCGCGCAGGGCGGCTTGCTGGATCTCGAACAGGTCGCGCAGACCGCCCTGGGCCAGTTCGAGCATGGCGTTGAGTTCGGCCGGCTGGAAGGGGGCGCCTTCGGCGGTGCCCTGGACTTCGATGAAGCCACCGGCATCGGTCATGATCACGTTGAGATCGGTCTCGGCGGCGGAGTCTTCCAGGTAATCCAGGTCCAGCACCGGGGTGCCCTGGTAGATGCCCACGGAGATGGCGGCCACCATCTGCTTGAGCGGATTGCCCTTGAGGTTGCCGCGGCGCTTGAGCGCGCCCAGGGCGTCGACCAGGGCCACGCAGGCGCCGGTCACCGAGGCGGTTCGGGTCCCACCGTCGGCCTGGATCACGTCGCAGTCGATGTAGATGGTGTTCTCGCCCAGCTTGGACAGGTCGACGGCAGCGCGCAGCGAGCGACCGATCAGGCGCTGGATCTCCAGCGTCCGGCCGCCCTGCTTGCCCTTGGCGGCTTCACGCTGGTTCCGCTCGCCGGTGGCACGCGGCAGCATGCCGTATTCGGCGGTGAGCCAGCCCTGGCCCTTGCCCTTGAGAAAGCGCGGTACGCCGGCTTCGACGCTGGCGGTGCAGATCACCTTGGTGTCACCGAACTCCACCAGGACCGAACCTTCGGCGTGCTTGGTGTACTGACGGGTGATGCGGATGGGGCGCAGCTGATCGGCGGCGCGGCCACTGGGACGCTTCATTGCGGGCTTCCTGTAAGGCGTAGATATCGGGTCCATAGTATAGGAGCGCCCGCTTCGTGCACACGGATGCGTTGGGTCGCCCCGATCAGGTGCGCTAGAATCGTACGTTTTACATGCGTGGAAAGTGGGTGGGTCGCCCCTGCTTTGCGCACATCGCCAGACGAGGATCCTGCCATGGTGCACAGCATGACGGCGTTCGCCCGGGTCGAGCGACCGGGGCCCCAGGGCACCCTGAGTTGGGAGCTGCGCTCGGTCAACCATCGCTACCTGGAGCCGCACCTGCGCCTGCCCGAGACCTTTCGCGACGTCGAAGCCGGCGTGCGCGAGGCGCTGCGTCGCCGGTTGTCGCGCGGCAAGGTGGAATGCGTGCTGCGCGAGGCCCGCGACGAAGGCGCCGGACTGCGGGTCGATGCCCGGCGGGCGGCGCAACTGGTGGCTGCGGCCGAGGACGTGGCGGCGCTGATCGCCCGGCCGGCCAAGCTCGATCCACTGGCTGTGCTGGCCTGGCCAGGCGTGCTGGTGGGCGACGACGTGGATGGCGCGGAGCTCAAGGCCCAGACTCTGGCGCTGTTCGAGGCGGCGCTGGACCAGTTGCTGGAGAGCCGCCAGCGCGAGGGCCGGGAACTGGGGCGCCTGATCGAAGAGCGCCTGGCGCTGGTGCTGGCGGAAGTGGCGACGCTACGAGCCCTGCTGCCTGAGCTGCTGGCCTTGCAGCGGCGGCGTATCCTCGAGCGCTGCGCCGAGGCGGGCATTGAATTCGAGTCGGCGCGGCTGGAGCAGGAATTGGTGCTGCTGGCGCAGAAGAGCGACGTGGCCGAGGAACTGGATCGCCTGGAAACCCACGTGGCCGAAGTGCGCCGCGTACTGGCTGCCGAAGGCGCCGCGGGTCGGCGCCTGGACTTCCTCATGCAGGAACTCAATCGCGAAGCCAACACCCTGGGTTCCAAGGCCATCGATGCGCGGGCCTCCCAGGCGGCCATCAATCTCAAGGTGCTCATCGAACAGATGCGCGAGCAAGTGCAGAACATCGAATAGGCGGATTTCCATGACAGCCCTTCCCGGCACCCTCTACATCGTTTCCGCGCCCTCCGGCGCCGGCAAGACCAGCCTGGTCAAGGCCCTGCTGGACGCCCTGCCCGAGGTGCGCGTGTCGGTCTCCCACACCACCCGCGCCATGCGCCCGGGCGAGGTGGACGGGGTGAACTATCACTTCGTCGACTGCGCGACCTTCACCAGCCTGCTCGAACATGGTGACTTCCTCGAGCACGCCGAGGTCTTCGGCAACTACTACGGCACCTCCCAGGCGGCCCTGGAGCGGACCCTGGCCGAAGGCCACGACCTGATCCTGGAGATCGACTGGCAGGGCGCCCAGCAGGTGCGTCGCAAGCTGCCCCAGGCCCAGTCGATCTTCATCCTGCCGCCGAGCCAGGCCGCCCTGCGCCAGCGCCTGGACAACCGTGGCCAGGACAGCGCCGAGATCATCGAGCGACGCATGCGCGAGGCGGTGAGCGAGATGAGCCACTACGTCGAGTACGACTACCTGATCATCAACGACGACTTCGCCAAGGCCCTGGAAGACCTCAAGTCGATCTTCCGCACCCGCCAGCTGCGCCTGGACCGGCAGCTGCGCCGGCACGACGACCTGCTGGTGGATCTACTCGGCTGAGCGTCCTCGCCCGGTCCGGCTCGTGGACGAGTCCGGCCGGGCGTCTGGGGGACGCCAGGCTGTCGCGTCCGCGGAGGCATCACTCGAGAAGTCCTTTGAAATATTTTGTTACATTGTTTTCGGGATCTTGCCTCATCTTGAGCGTTGGTTTTCCGTCATGAATTGGGCAAAAGTCTAGCCGTTTCATTGACGGCTTTTTGACACAGCTCCATGGCGCGGTAATTATCGGCAACTTTGGTCGGTAACTTACGCCGCTCTAAGTTTTCTTTGATAATATCTTATTATTATTTGGGCGTTACGCCCTGCCTAAGACTTTCCTTTAGTTTTTAACAAAAAATTATTAGCCTGGGTTTGGTTTCTAAGTTGCAGTCCGTCAGGCACTTCGCTGGCGCCTTGCTGCTATAGATGCCCGCGCCAAGCGCCTTCCGGCACAGCCTTATCCAGACAAACTCCAAGAATTGCGCAATTCTTGCCCGTTGCGCACGGCTTTGCGTTTGTTTCGATAAGGCCTCTTGCTCCGGCATTGGCCGCGATTCCGCTTGGCGTCGACTTCACTCGTAGAAACTCTACTTCTTATTGTTTTCGAGAACTTAGGGAGACCAACGACATGCCGTCGAAACTCATCGCCGTACTCTTGTTGTCGTCCTGGCTGGCCGCCACGGCCCAGGCCGCGGAAACGACCGATCAGGGCCCTTATCTGCGTCTCAAGGTCCTGGGCAACACCGGCTTCGTGCTCAATCGGCTGAAGGGCGCAGACACCAAGGTCGTGACCTCGGGCAACTACGACTATCTGGTCATAGGTCCCAACGTCATCGTCGACGACCAGGTGCGCAGCGCCGTCAACACGACCCTGAGCCAAGGCGGGAAGGTGCTCTTCGACAACCAGATCGGTCTGGGACTGGCCAGCGAGAACGCCCAGCACGCCCTTGGCATGAGCCTCGACGCCGATGCCCTGGTGGTCAGCAAGCCCAAGAATGGCTACGGCCTGCTGATGACCCCCGTTGATCGCCCTCGCGTGTTCGACACTCTCTCCGAGAGCAAGCTGCGCATCCCCGGCTCTAGCGCTGGCTCCGGGGCGAAACCGGGCACATTGGAAAACACCATCGAAAACGTCTTCGGTCTTTGAGGAGGGAAGCCATGACCGCTATTGCGAAATTCACTCTGGGCGGGGCGCTCGGCCTCATGCTGGCGACCGGCCTGGCCCAGGCGGGCGAGTGTTTCCAGAACCACACCGAGGAGACCCTGCTCGACGATGGTTCCAAGGCCTTCGCCCAGCAACAGGCCCGCAATACCTGGCAGGATTGGATCTGGCGGGGCACCATCTTCCGTTGCCCGAGCGGCGGCACCATCGACTGTACCTACCGCTGGGGCGAGTCCAAGACCACCAGCTACGGCTGGTCGGTAGGGGTCAACCTCAATCCGGAGAAGATTCCTTTCATCGGTAGGTACCTGAGCATCCTGGGCGTCGACGGCAACTACAGTCAGGACAAATCCATGACCACGTCCTACAACTGGGATATCCGCATCAAGCCGGGCTGGAACGCCCAGCCCATCCAGGTCGTCGAGCGGCGCTGGAAGAGCGGCCAGTTCCGGGGGGCCTGGGTGCGTCGCGGCAACTGTTCGGTCGGGATCGGCGATCCGGTCGGGCCGCACTGGTACGAGTGGGACGCCAACCGGGTGACCAGTAGCTGGACTGGCAACCTCGAGGTCAGCAGGTTCGCCAGCTACCACGTCTACCAGTGAGGGTTACCGGCCGGGTCGTAGCGGACCCGGCCGGTCCTGGACACGCTTTGATCGGATCGCCGCGCGTAGGTATCCGGAGCACGGCCCTTGTTGCCGCCCGGCCCCGGTTACGCTGTTCACACGCCGTCCCGACAAGGTGGGTGGCGCTTTTTCAAGCGTAGCGGCGGGCCGTCTGGACTGCGTTGCCACCCCTTGCCATTGTCTCGCTCTGATTCGTCGCGGCGCCTAACCGGCCAAGAGGTCGCTCGCCACTTCGCGCGTGAACGGCTGAAAACACGGGGTCGCGGCAGCCGGTAGGCTCCGCTCACAGGCTGCGCAGCAGGACGAACAGCCCCAGGCCGGCCAGGCCCAGCGCGGCCAGTAGGTCGATGCTGCGCCGCCAGCGGGGTTTCAGCGTTTGCCTCAGGCTGCCGCAGAGCCCGGCAAGCGCCAGCCACCAGAGCAGGGAACCGAGGAACAGGCCAGCCGCCAGGGTCAGTTGACCGCTCAGCGAGGATGCGCTCGGTGGCAGACCCACGAACAGGGTGGCGAAGCTGACGATGGTCAGGGGATTGGCCAGGGTCAGCGAGAAACCCGTGGCGATCTCCCGGTAACCCCCAGGTGTCGCTGCCTGGGCCGGCGCCGTCGTTTGCGCGGCATGCCAGGTCCGCCAGGCCAGATAGCCCAGATAGACCGCGGCCAGGCGTTGCAGCCAGGGCTGCAGGGTGCCGAACAGCGTCGCCAGGGCGGTGGCGCCCAGGGCACCGGCGACGGCGAAGAGGCCGTCGGCCAGGGCGATGCCCAGGCCGAACCTCGCGCCGGTGCCGAAGCCTCCGGCGAGGCCGCGCTGCATGCACAGCAGGCTGATCGGACCCACCGGCGCGGCGATGGCGACACCCAACAACATTCCTTGCAAGACGATCATGGCGTTTCCTCCCGATGACTTGGGGAAAGTCTGGCGGCTCGGAGGTCGGCCGCTCCATGGCCTTTCGCAGGTATGCTGCTGGGCAAACCGAAGGAATGGAGGTTCGTCGATGGCCAAGCCGCTGGATCGTCTCGATCGGCGCCTGCTCAGGGAGTTGCAGACGGATGCCAGGCTCAGTCTCGCCGAGTTGAGTCGGCGGGTGGGGCTGTCCAGTCCGGCCCTGGCGGAGCGTCTCCGGCGACTCGAGGAGCGCGGCGTGGTCCTCGGCTATCGGACGGAAATCGACAGCCATGCCGTGGGCTATCCCGTCACCGCCCTGATCCGCCTGTTCGTGCCGGCCGAGCGCTACCCGCGGATCGAAGCCCTCTTGGCCGACCTGCCCGAAGTGCGCGAAGCCTTCCACGTCACCGGTGAGGCGGCCTTCGTGCTCAAGGTGGTAGCGCCCTCACTGGCCGAACTGGAGCGTACCCTCGCGGTATTCGACCCCTATGGGCGGACCGAGACGGCAGTGGTGCTGTCGACCCGGCTGGCGCCACGACCCTTGCCCATCGAAGAGGCTGGCGGCTGAGTCGTACTCGGTAGTCGAGCTCAACGCTCGTCGAAACCGCTCTTTGGATGGATGGCAGCCGGCCCGCGGCTGATCACACTCAGCGACGGGCCGCTCGCGGGCGGCTCTCTCAGCGCAGTGCGGTCGACTCCGGCGTCTGGCCGGGGGCGCGGCTAGTCGTCCTGTCCTCGGTAGATTCCACCGGAGCGGAAGACCGTCATGAAGATCCCTACCTTGCTGGCGACCCTGCTCGCCACCCTCGTGGCGCCAGCCTTCGCCGTCGAGCAGAGCACCACCCTGCCCCAGGCGGGTAACGACAACCAGGCCACCCTGAGCCAGAGCGACGGGCGCGCCAGCTCCATCGAGCAGCTGCAGAATGGCGATGGCAATAGCGCCAGCGTCGAGCAGCGCCGGGCCTTCGGCGCCCAGGCGCGGATCGAGCAGACGTCCAGTGGCAACGTCCTGCAGCTCGTCCAGGAGGGCAGCGGCCAGCAGGCCAGCGTGACCCAGCTGGAAACCGGCAACCATGTTGCCGAGATCACCCAGACTGGCGGCGGCGCAGGTAACAGCCTGGAACTGGAGCAGCGCGGCAATGCGGCTTCCGCCTATCTGAGCCAGGCGGGCGATCTCAACGTCCACAGCGTGCGCCAGCTGGGCTTCGGCGGTAACGAGTTGCGCGCGACCAGCAGCGGCGATGGCAACCGACTGACGGTGGAGCAGCGTAGCGGTGGGCTGGCCGAGGTGGTACAGATGGGCAACGGCAACACGGCGCAGCTCGGGCAGAACGTCTCCTTCGCCGGTGGCCGGGCCACGCTGCGCCAGCAGGGCAATGGCAACGCCGTCGAAGCAGCCCAGGAGACCAGTCGCTACATCAGTGCCCTGGCGTTGACTCAGGTGGGTGATGACAACCAGGCGACGCTGTCCCAGCGCGCCGGCTTCAGCGACATCAGCTTCACCCAGCAGGGCAACGCTAATGAACTGAGTGCGACCCAGGGCGGAATCGAGGCGCGCATCACCGGCAGCAGCGTAGGCGATGGCAACCGGGCGACCGTCGTCCAGGACGGTTTCCAGGTGGAGGCGGAGATCCAGCAGCAGGGCAATGGCAACCTGGCGTCCATCACCCAGAGCACGGTGCCGGACAGTTTCACCGGTGCCCGGGCTTTCATCGGCCAGACCGGCGACGCCCATTCGGCGGTGATCGACCAGGTGGGCTCCACGGCGCGCATCGACCAGCGCGGCTTCGGCAACCAGGCCGCCGTCTACCAGCGCTGAGGACGAGCAGGCCGACCCCCGGAGGGGCCGGCCTGGCAGAGGCTTACAGCTTGATCCAGGTCGCCTTGAGCTCGGTGTACTTGTCGAAGGCGTGCAGGGACTTGTCGCGGCCGTTGCCGGACTGCTTGAAGCCGCCGAAGGGTGCGGTCATGTCGCCACCGTCGTACTGGTTGACCCAGACGCTACCGGCGCGCAGGGCGCGGGCGGTCTGGTGGGCCTTGGAGATGTCGCGGGTCCAGACCGCGGCAGCCAGGCCGTACTGGGTGTCGTTGGCGATGCGGATGGCTTCCTCGGCGGTGTCGAAGGTGATCACCGAGAGCACCGGGCCGAAGATCTCTTCCTGGGCGATCTTCATGGCGTTGTTCACGCCGTCGAAGATGGTCGGCTCGACGTAGACGCCGCCGGTCTCTTCCAGGGTGCGCTTGCCGCCGGCGACCAGGGTCGCGCCTTCGGCATGGCCGGCCTCGATGTAGCGCAGCACGGTCTCCAGCTGGGTGGTGTCCACCAGGGCGCCGACGTTGGTCTCCGGGTCCAGGGCGTGGCCGGGCTTCCAGCCCTTGAGGGCCTCGATCACCAGGGGCAGGAACTGCTCCTTGATGGAACGCTCCACCAGCAGGCGCGAGCCGGCGGTGCAGACCTCGCCCTGGTTGAAGGCGATGCCGCTGGCGGCGGCCGCGGCGGCGTCCTTGAGGTCGGGGGCGTCGGCGAAGACGATGTTGGGACTCTTGCCGCCGGCCTCCAGCCAGACCCGCTTCATGTTGGACTCGCCGGAGTAGGCCAGCAGCTGCTTGGCGACCCGGGTGGAGCCGGTGAAGACGATGGTGTCGACGTCCGGGTGCAGGCCCAGGGCCTTGCCGACCTGATGGCCGTAGCCCGGCAGCACGTTGAACACCCCGGCGGGGATGCCGGCCTGCTGGGCCAGCTGGGCGACGCGGATGGCGGTCAGCGGCGACTTCTCCGAGGGCTTGAGGACCACGGAGTTGCCAGTGGCCAGGGCCGGGCCGAGTTTCCAGCAGGCCATCATCAGCGGGAAGTTCCAGGGCACCACGGCGGCGACCACGCCGACCGGTTCACGGGTGACCAGGCCGAGTTGATCGTGAGGGGTGGGAGCGACCTCGTCGTAGAGCTTGTCGATGGCCTCGGCGCTCCAACGGATGGCGTTGGCCGAGCCGGGTACGTCGATGGTGAAGGAGTCGGCGATGGGCTTGCCCATGTCGAGGGTTTCCAGCAGCGCCAGCTCTTCGGCATTGGCCAGCAGCAGGTCGGCGAAGCGGATCAGCACGCGCTTGCGCTGGGCCGGTGCCAGGTGCGCCCAGGTGCCCTGCTGGAAGGCGGCGCGAGCGGCGGCGACGGCGCGATCGGCGTCGGCAGCGTCACAGCTGGCGACCTTGGCAAGGAAGCGCCCATCCACCGGGCTCAGGCAATCGAAGGTGGCGCCGGAGGCGGCGTCGACATAGGCGCCGTCGATGAAGGCGCGACCTTCCAGGGTGAGACCTTGGAAGCGCTGCTCCCACTCGGTGCGGCTGGGCATGCTCATGGGTGACTCCTTGCTAATGGCGGTGAGCAGCCACCCTAAACCGGCCCGGAAGGGTTATCAATATATTTGACACTCGGCGGCCAAAGGCGCCGAAACGTGCGTTTTATCGAACGCTGCGTTGCCGCTGGCGGCTGCGGGTCAGGGGCGCGCGTGGGCTGACGAGCGGGGTACGGCTCTTGCGCGGCTGGAAGCACTGGCGCGTCAGCCGGGGTTCGATGCTGGCATCCAGGTCGTCGAGCCAGCCGTCCACGGCGTCTTCCAGGGCGTCGACGGTCAACTGGCCGAGCACCTGGTGGGCGATGAGATTGCCCAGGCTGGGCGCGGCCGGGGCGCAGGTGGCGCCCCACCAGGCAGCGAATCTGTCCTGCAGGCCTTCGAGCAGGCGATGGACACGATAGGCGGCGGCCAGCAGCGCCAGGCTGGCGGAGGGCGTCTGGGCCAGGGCGGCCGGGGCGAAGCCGGCCAGGGCGCGTTCGAGGACCTGCGCCAGGGGCGCTTCGAAGGCCACCGCCCGCGCCTGCAGCAGCAGCGCTTCGAGGGCGTCGGGCACCTTGTCGACATAGGCGCTGGCGAAGCGCTCCAGGGCTGGGCCACGGCTGGCGCCATCGCTGGCGTTGCGTGCCGCCTGGTCGGCGAAGGTCCGGCTGGCCTCGCCACTGTCCCGGGCCCGCACCTGGGTAGTCTGGATCACGAGGCGCAAGGCGGCGGTATTCATGGCAGGGTCCTGCAGGGGTGAGCTGTGTTGGACGCCCCCGCGGGTATCGGGTCACACCGTTCGTCCGGTGCCGCCGGCCGTCAGTGCCGGAGCATGAAGGTGTCGTACTCCAGGTCGTCCAGCACCCGATCCAGCCGGTGCAGGCCGAGCAGCACGCAGCAGGCCAGGGAGACGGTGAAGCCGTAGCCGAAGAAGCTCGGGCCCAGTTCGATGCTGAGCAGGGTGAGCGCCAGGTTCAGGCCGAGGAACAGGGTGCAGAGCATCAGCACGGTGTCGCGTCGGTCGAGATAGAAGAAGACGTTGAGCAGCGCCATGAACACCACCTGGATGCTCACGCCCACCACATCGATGTAGAACAGCGGCAGGTAGTAGTGGGACATGCCCAGCCATTCCAGCAACTGGGGCGCCAGGAGGAACACCAGCACCAGGGTCAGGCCCTGGACCTTGCAGATCTCCAGCAGGCCCTGGCGGATGGCCAGGATCATCTGTTCCTTGAGCTGGCCGATGTGCTGCAGCGTCTCGCCGCCGCGCACCGCATTGAACACCCGCTCGTACCACTCGGCGAAGTCGGTCTCGATACGCACCAGGAACACCGCCATGCCGGGGATGATGGCCAGGTAGGCGAGGAAGATCGGCAGGTCGTAGAGGATGGAGGCGCGCAGCGGGCCGATGACGGCGTCGGAGGTCGGTGGATTGAACCAGAAGATGAATTTGTCGACCCAGATACCCAGGTTGTAGAACAGCCCGGTGACCAGCAGGCTGACGAAGATCTGCCGACGGTCGAGGAAGTCGAAGGCCACCAGGCGATCGGCCGGGTACTCGCGAATGATGTCGTAGAGGAACATGAACAGCAGGGCGGCATGCCCCAGCAGCAGGGCCATCAGCAGGCCGTTCATGCCGAGGAAGCGCAGCACGAAGGCGGCGGCGATCATGATGGCGTAGCCCAGCGTCATCACCACCAGGATGCGGTTGTAGGCCTTCATCCCGGACAGGAAGATGATCACCAGCCAGAGGTTGCAGAGGGTGACGAAGTTGGCCAGCACCAGTAGCCGATAGGCGAAGGGCTGGTCGAACAGCGTCGCCAGCAGGACGAAGCCCAGGCCGCCGGCCACCAGGGTCACCAGCAGCAGGATGCCCACCAGGTTGGGCAGGATGCTGGTCTGCTTTTCCTCGAACAGCCGGTCCGAGACGAAGCGGGTGAAATACAGCTGCAGGCCGCCGGTGAGGATCAGCGAGCTGGCCATGAGGTAGGTCACCGTGACCAGGAACTGCCTGATCAGCACGCTGGGGGTGACGATGCCGGTGGCCAGCACGCCGATCAGCATCACGCTGATGATCGACAGCACCCAGGGCCCCGAACTGATCAGGCCGGCGTAGACGTAGGCGCGCAGGGTGGCGGTGTAGGAGTCGCGCGCGAGGATCTTGCGCAGTTCGAAGCCAATGCCGGCCATGTCAGACGACCCTCCCGATGGCGTCCTGGTAGAGCTCGCGATAGCGTTCCAGCATCAGCGGCTCGGTGTAGTAGCGATTGACCCGCGCCAGGCCCGTGCGCTGGGCGGCCTGCCAGCGACCGGGATTGCGCAGCAGGGCGAGGATGGCGCGGGCGGTGGCCTGGGGATCGGCGATGGCCACCACGCTGCCGCCGGTGCCCAGGGCGCGGTCCTCCGGCGTCGAGCCTTCGATGAGTTCGCGGCAGGAGCCGACGTCGCTGCTCACCACCGGCACGCCGGCGGCCCAGCCTTCGAGGATCACCAGCGGCTGGGCCTCGCTGATGGAGGTCAGCACCATGAGGCCGAGCTTGGGCAGGATGTCGCCGATCTTCTGGAAGCCGAGGAATTTCACCTTGCCGTCCAGGCCCAGGCTGGTGACCAGGCTGTGGCATTCGGCGGCGTATTCCTCGTCTTCGTCCTCCGGGCCGACCACCCAGGCCTCGGCCTCGGGCATGGCGCTGATCACCCCGCGCATGGCGCGGATGAAGGTCTTGACGTCCTTGATCGGCACTACCCGGCCGAGCAGCCCGACCACCGGCGGTACCCCTTCCGGGCGGCGCTCCAGGGCGTCCTGCCACTGGGTGAGGCTGATGCCGTTGGGAATCACCCGACAGCGTGCCGGATCGGCACCGTCCTGGATCTGCCGGCGACGGTTGCCGTCGTAGAGCGAGATGATCGGGTCGGCGGCCTTGTAGGTGAGCAGGCCGATGCGCTCGAAGAAGCGGATCCACAGCCGGCGGATGTAGCTGACGTCCACGTCCAGCCCGGTACGCAGGGCCTCGTCCGGGCCTTCGGCGATCCACTTGGCCTGGGCCAGGTCGATCTTGCGCTCCTTGGTGTAGATGCCGTGCTCGCTGAGCAGGAAATTGCAGCCCCAGCGGCGCTGGAGGATGGCACCGAGCATGCCGGCGTAGCCGGTGGAGATGGAATGAATCATCCGCGGCCGCGGTAGGCGGCGGGCCGCTTCGGCCAGCATCAGCAGCGGTGCCTGCATGGCGCGCAGGGTCCAGAGATAGTCGACGAAGGAGGGATCGGTGCAGTAGCGCTCGTAGCCGTCGGTGATGGCCTCCCAGCTGGCGCGGCTGTACATGAAGTCTTCGAGGGTCACGCTGCCCTGGGCGAAGGCGTCCACCAGGGCGTCGCCCTGAGCGGCGCTGGGCTCGTCGGGGTGGTGCAGGAAGGCGTGCAGGTCACGCAGCAACTGCACCGGCGCCTGCCGCCGCGGACTCAGGGGGGCCGCCTTGGGCACCCAGGAGCCGGCAAGGAAGTGTTCCTCGATGTGCACTACGTTGGGCGGAATGGCGTAGTGGCGCTTTTCGTAGTTCTCGCGCTGGCCGCCGATGAAGAATACCGAGAAAGTCAGCTCCGGCAGGCCGAGGATCAGCTGGTTGACCCAGCTCGACACCCCGCCGCGCACATAGGGCCAGGTGCCCTCCAGCAGCAGGCAGACATCGGGGGTGACGGCGGCGGCGGGGACGTCTTTCATAACCAGTACTTCACCAGGGCGGCGAACGGTGGCCGCTTCTTCAGATCCGCCGGCAGGCTGTCGAGCAGCGCCGGGATGAGCGTGTAATCACGCCGTAGGAAGGCGATCTCGGCGCGGAAGGGCGCCAGCTGGGCCGGCGGCACCCCGGCCGCCTCGGCGGCCTGGAAGAACTCCAGGGCGCGCTCGGGCTCGCCCTGTTCCAGGGCGATACGACCGGCCAGGATGCGCAGTTCTTCGTTCTCTTCACCGGCCAGGGCCAGTTCGACGTGCTCGCGGGCCTGGCCGAGCACGTGGCGCAGCACGCTGCCCTGGGCCAGTCCCAGGTAGGCCAGCTCCCAGTAGCCGCGGGCCAGGGTGCCGTGCAGCGCGGGCTGGCGTTCCGCCGGGGTACTCGCCAATTCGCCGAGCTGGGTCTCGATGCGCTGGTTGATCTGGCTTTCCTGCTGGTCGAGCATCGAATAGGCGAGCAGCCGCACGTCGTCGGCCGGATCGCGCAGGGCCAGCTTGAGAATGGGGATGGCATCACGCCCCGGCATGCGGCGGGTGGCGAAGAGGGCGGTGAGGCGCTTGTCCGGGCTCGGTGCGTGGCGCAGCACGTCCTGCAGCCCGCCGTCGCTGAACAGCATCTCCTCCCGCCGCTCCAGGGGGCGGAACGGCAGGTTGGGCACGCTACGCGCCTCCCAGGCGATCTCGCGCTTCTTGCGCGGCACGTAGAGCGCCGGAAAGACCGCGGCGATCACGCCGGCCGCACCCACCAGCGGAATGAAGAAGGCCAGGGCGAACAGGAACAGCGGACTCCAGGGCAGCGGCCGCTGGTAGCGCCGGGGCAGCAGCAGCCAGGCACCGCCGGCCAGCAGGGCACTGCCCGCGGCGTGGGCCGTGGCGAAGGCCAGGGCTGCCGCTGCCACCGGCAGATTGGCGAACAGGAGCGCCCAGCTGCTGGCCTCGAAGGCGAAGGCGCCGCTAAACAGCCACTTGCTGTTCATGCAGGCCACACTCGTTGAACAGGAAGACACGCAGCTCCTGGGCGCGGGTCTTGGGCAGCAGCTCGTGTTCGTGGCTGCGTACGCCGAGGCTTTCCAGGGTGCTGTCCTGGCCGTAGCGCTCCGCCAGTAGCTGGCGCAGGCGCCGGCGATAGCCTTCCAGACCATCGGATGAGGTCAGCGGCAGCAGGACCAGTAGGCAGGCGTGGCCGGCCTGGTTGGTCAGGCGCAGCTGCAGGTCGAGACCGCGGCGACTGCCCTCCAGCAGGGCCAGGGCGCGCTCGCCACCGTCGGCCTCGGTCATCTCGAAGCAGAACAGACAGGCGGGCAGGGCGTGCTGCTGGGCATCGCGCAGCGAACGCTTGAGATGCTGGGAGAATTGCTGGGCGTCGTCGTCGGCCAGGGCCAGCGCCTGGTGATCGCTCCCCAGCAGGTCGGCGATGTGGCCGGCCAGGATGGTCAGCAGGTTGAGGGTCCGCTCGTTGAAGGAGAAGAAGGGCATCTGCTCGATGGCGAGGATCGCCAGTAGCCGCTCTTCGGTATCCAGCAGGGGCACGCAGGCTTGCAGCGCCGAGTGCTGGGTTTCACCGCGTTCGAGCAGCGCCTGGCGGATGCTCAGGGTCTCGCCACGCTCCAGGGTCAGGCGCACCAGCAGGTCGTCGGGGTCGAGGCCGGGCATCTCGCCCTGGCTGGCCAAGGCGCGGCGATCCACCTGGCCAGCGCCCCTGACCCGGTACAATCCCGCCACCCGCAGCGAGCCGTACTGGGTCAGCAGGCCGACGATGGGCTCGGCCAGCGCCTGCAGGGCATCCTGCTCGCGGGGCACCTCGCGCAGCTGGCGACGCAGGTCCAGCAGGGAGCTGCGCAGGCTGAGGTCGTTGCCGGCGACGCGCTGTTCCAGGCGATCGTGGGAGATACGCAGCAGGTGGTGGGCGCGGGTGAATTCGTCCAGCCGCAGCTGGCGATAGTCGTTGGCCAGGTCCAGGCGTTCCAGGCGCCGATCCCAGATGTCACGGAACTCGCCCACCAGCATGGCCGACAGCAGCACGCCGACGATGAAGGACGGCGGGATCTCCGCATAGGCCGGATAACCCTGCCGATGCAGGTAGAGCAGCGCCGCCACTAGCAGCGCGGCGCTCACCAGGCCGCGCATGAAGCCATAGCGCACGCCCATGAGGATGGGGGCGAACACCACCCAGGGAAAGGCCAGGTTGACCATCAGCGGATCGTCCGGCACCAGCCAGAAGCCCAGGCCCAGGGCGGCCGCCGTGACCAGCAGGGTCTCCAGCCAGGACAGGCGGCCACTGGCGCGGGGCGCCAGGGTGAAGTCCTTGTGGACGGATTGCAGGGCCATCAGCGCAGCTGCAGCTCTTGGGCGGTGCCACGCAGGACCTTCTGCGCGGTGGCGGCCAGGCTCTCCCGCGACCAGCCGGAGCGGGCACCGCTGTTGCTCCAGAGCACCTTGCCGCTGGCGGGATCCAGTACTTGCAGGGTCACGCCTACGGCGGGTTCACCGTCCAGGCCGTTCTTGTACTGCCACTCGTCGACGCTGCCGGTGAGCACGTATTGCAGATTCTGCTGGCGAGCCCAGTCCAGGGCCGCACGCTGGCGGGCCTTCTCGTCGTCGGTGGGGTTGCCGGCCTGGCTGTCGTCGTAGACCTGGGGGTGCAGGCCACGCTCGCCGAGCACGCTGACCAGGATCTGTGCCGCGCGATCGCCGGCCATGGGCGCCTGGGCGTAGTTGGCCAGGGGCACCAGGCCCCAGCGGGCATCCCTAGGCAGCGCCTCGCTGCTGGGGCGGGTGAAGCTCGAGCAACCGGCCAGGAGCACGGTGGCGACACTGGCGACGAGCAGACGCGTGATGTTCATGAAATCTCTCCCTTGAAGCGGCCTAGCGACCGATTCTGTTGCTGTATTGAATGCCCAGGGTGCTGCCGGCCTGACCGCCGCTGCCCTGGGGCGCGGACTGGTAGCCGGCGGTGAACGCCAGTTCGTCGTCGCCGAGCACTGCCATGCCCAGGCCGACATTCAAACCGTAGTTGAATTCGCGTTCGGTCCACTGCCAGCCGACCAGGGTATCCACCAGCCAGGTGTACTGGGGCCGGGTACGGTTGAGCGAGCCGGGAATGCCGCGGCGCCAGCTGCTGCCGACGTAGAGCTGGCCGTAGCGGTCCTGCAGCAGCTGGGTACCACCCAGGGCTTGCAGGTCCGCGGCGGTGATCTCGCCGTTCTCGCCACTGCCGACCAGGGGCTGCAGGTAGCGGGTGACGCTGTCGGGCAGGGTGCTGCGTGCCTGGTTCTGCTGGTAGGTCACGCCGCTGCGCACCTGCCAGGTCGGGCCTTCGAAGAAGATCAGGTGGCTCAGTTCCAGGTTGAAGGCGAAACCGCTGCCCAGGTCGTCGCCGTCGCGGCTGGAATAGCGGTTGTGGGCGACCCGCCAGCTCAGTTGGTCACGCGGTGTGAGGTTGTGGCGCCCGGCCAGGCTCGCACTGTCACGCCGCCCCAGGGCGCGCAGGTAGCCGCTCTCGTCCGGTTGCCGGTGCCAGTCCAGGGCCGCCTCGATCTCGGTGTTGCCATCGATCCGCCAGGTGCGGGCGACGCCCAGGCCCAGGCGATTGCTGTCCGAGCGCTGGCTGGCGTCCACGGTGGTTTCCAGACCGCCGTCGGCCAGGTTCTTCAGCACCTTGAGCAGCATCTGGTGCTCGTTGCCCAGGGCATCGGACTTGAGGCCGTTGCTCTCCACGCGATTCTGCTTGAGCTGGACATCGGCGTAGACATCGTCGCTCAGGCGGCGCGCCGCGCGCACTTCCGTGCCCTGCTCGACCAGGCCGCCATAGTCGCGCCGCTCCCAACCGGCCTGGACGCCATTGGGGGTGCGCTCGGCCTGCTCGGTGGCCTGGCGCAGCAACTGCCGCTGGATGACCTCCGGTGGCTCGTCACCGGCCGCCGCCAGCGCCGCCGCCTGGGCCTCGCCGGCGTGGCCGAGACGTTGCAGCACCTCGACCCGCTGCGCCGGGTCCAGGTCACCCGCGGCCAGCAGTTTTTCCAGTTCGCCGCGGTTCTGCCGGCGCAGGATCTCCTGCAACTGCTCGTACTGGCGAATCTTCAGGCCACGACTCTTGGCCCAGGCCAGCCATTCGCCCTTGAGGCCATCGTCGTTGTTCTGGCTGAGGGCATCGAGCCACTGATCGAACCACAGCTGCAGCATGCTCGGGGTACCGTCCTGCCAGGCACGGGCCTGGGCCAGTGCCGCCTGTGGGCCGCGCAGACTGCTCAGCAGGCGCAGGTAGGTGGCATAGCGCTCGGGCGTGGCGGGCATCTCATCGCTCGCGAGATGCGGAGTGACCACCTTGCGCAGGCGCAGCGCGGCGTCCTGGTGACCGGCGGCGTCCAGGGCATCGGCGTAGGCGGCCTGCACCAGCCAGTCCTGGGGATGGGCCTCCAGGTAGCGGCGATACCAGGCGAGTGCCTCCTCGGCTTGGCCCAGCAGCACCAGACCACTGCCGACGGGTAGCCAGAGCACGTCGCTGTCGCGGGCGCGACCCTTCCAGTCACGCAGCAGGGCGGCCAGCTCGACCTGGCGATTCTGATCGATGAGCAGCCACAGCAATCGCTCGCGGAATCTGTCGTCGTCCGGGAAGCGCTCCAGGGCCTGGCGATAGCCGGCTTCCGCCTGACTGACGCGGCCGCGTTGGAAGTCGAGCCCGGCGCGGGCCAGCCAGACCGCGGGATTGTCGGCCGAGGCCGGTTCGCGAGCGGCGCTGGCCAGGAGGCGCTCCAGGGCGGCACCGTCCTTGAGTTGCTCGGCCCACTGCAGAGCCTGGGTCAGGCGCTCTTGGTCCTTGCGTTTTTCCCAGCTCTTTTCCAGCAGTGCCAGGGCCTTGCGGGGCGCCGTGCGCCGGTAGATTTCCAGCAACCGGTCCTCGTCCGCACCATTGAGCCCCTTGCTGCCGCTCGCCAGTCGCTCGAAGGCCAGCTGGGCATCGCTGTCACGCTCCAGCTCCCAGGCCAGTTCCGCGCGCAGGCGCCAGTAGGCGTCGCTCTGGCGCTGCTTGGCCGGTATCCGTTCGAGCACCGTCCAGGCCTCTTCCGGCTTGAACAGTGTCCACAGGGTGTTGGCCCACGCCAGGTACTCTTCGAGAGTCAGCGGGAATCGCTTGCCGAAGGCGGCCCAGCCCTCGGCGGTGGCCGCGCCCTGTTCGGTGCGGGCCAGCAATTGCTGCAGCCGCTCCCAGGCCAGGCGCTGCTTTGGCTGACGCTTGAGGTAGCCGCGCAGCCAGCGCTCCTCGGCCTGGGGATCACCCAGGGATTCGTAGGCGAAGATGAGCGAATCCAGTTCGGTCTTGTCCAGCTGGCGCTGCTGGGAGGCCTCGCCCAGCAGCGCCACCACGGCATCGAAACGGAACGCCCGAGCGGCCAGCTTCCAGGCATGGTCGCGGCGGGCGGGATCGTCGTGACGGGCGAGCAGGCGCAGCCAGAGGTCGAGGGCTTCGTCGACATGCTCGGTCCATTCGCCCAGCTGGGCCAGTTGCGCCAGCAATTCCTCGTCGTCCGGCCGCAACGCCAACAATAGCTGGCCTTCGTTCCAGGCGCTCTGGGTATCGCCCCGGGCCAGGGCCAGTCGGTAGGCGGCTTCCAGGGCGGCCGGGTCGTCCGGACGCCAGGCGCGCCATTGTTCGATGAGCCGTTGCGCCAGTTCCAGGCGGCCACTGCCCTGGGCCGCGGCGACCCCGGCCTGTAGCCAGGCCAGGCCACCGGCGTCGGGTTGCAGGCGAGGGAGTTCCTGCTCCAGCAGGGCCGCGGCTTCGTCACCCTTGCCGGCGGCCAGCCAGGCGTCGAAGGCCTGGTGTCGGTAACCCTGGCGCTGCTCGGCCGAACCGCTGAGGTCGGCCAGGCGCAGATAGAGACGCGCGGCCTCCTGCTGTCTCCCGCCGGCCAGGCTCCAGCGCGCCGCCTGTTCCAGCCATTGCCGGCGCCGCGGTGGATCGCGCCGGGCCAGTTCGACGTAACGCTGCGCGGCGGTGGCCGGGTCGCCCAGCTGCAGGGCGCGCTCGGCCACCCGTTGCAACTGGGGCGTGCTCAGGCTCGCCACGTCCAGGGCGCTCAGGCGCTGCGCCAGGCGTTCGCGATCGGCATCGGCCAGGCCCGCCGGGCGGGCCTCCGCCTGCAGGATGTCCAGTTCCAGGGCATAGAAGGGCGTCGACGCCAAGGGGCGCGGCAGCAGCTCCAACTGGTGCCGCGCCTCCTCGACCCGGCCCAGGGCGATCAATTGGTCGATCAGCTTCATGCGCAGCGCCGTGTCCTCGGGCGTCGCCTTGAGCAGCACCTGGGCATAGCTGATGGAAACCTGATCCGCCGGCTCTTCGCCAGGCATGAAGACGTCCTTGCCGTGGAAGGTCAGCACCAGCACCAGGGCGGTGATGAGCGTGATCCACAGCAGGGTCCAGCCACTCAGCAGACGGGTTTTCTTAGCCGCAGACGATCTCACCGTCACTCACCCGTGTCAGCGGAAGTTTGAACGTCCAGAGTCCTGCCGTTCCCGGCTGACTCCTGTAGCGTTCACGGCCGACTCGCACTTCGCAGGCCGAGGCTGCCCGGACGGTCATCTCCAGGGGAAACTGACCGGCGAAGGCGAAGCGGATGCGCGTCGGCGAGAGGTACTCCCACTGCAGCAGCGGGATATTGGCTTCTTCGAGGGCGGGCGTGGCGTCGCGGCTGTCGCGCAACACCAGCAGGGCCTGATCCCCGGCCAGGTGGACGTAGCGCCCCTGGGGCAGGTCGCGCACGCCAGCGATACCCTTCGAACGCTGCAGGTCCGGCCAGCCCAGGCGTGGGTCCAGGCGCAGGGTGCGCAGGCCGTCGAGGGCCTTGATCGTCCAGCTGCCGTCCGCCCGCTGGGCCAGGCTGGCGGTATAGAAGCCGTGCAGGCGCGCCAGGTAGTCGCTCATCCACAGCGACAGCGGCCGCTCGGCGGCCATGCTCTGGTAGATCTCGTCCATGGTCTTGAGCGAGGCCTGCTTGGTGGCGGAGTAGAAGTGATAGTAGAGGTGCAGGCCGCGCAGCCGCCGCGGATGCTCGGTGCGCTCGAAGGTGTAGAGCAGGTCGCGGAAGCCGTAGTAGGGCCCGCGCCAGAGATTGGTGTAGACGTTCTCGTTGATGATGGGGGCATAGAACTGCAAGCCACCCGGGGTCGGCCGGATGAAGGGATAGAGGCCGCTCACCGAGGGCTGCGAGCGGGTGATGTGGGAGTTGCCGCCGTTCACGTTCAACAGGCCATTGTCGTAGGCGAGCTTGAGGGTAGCGGCATCGGGCTGGGCGTCACCGGACCAGAAGATCAGCTTCACCGGCTTCTGCGGGGTGGTCAGCCGCTCGTTGATGTAGCGTGTCGAGCCGACCACCTCCCGGGTGTAGTCCACCTTGTCGTAGCCGGGAATCTGCATCATGTAGCCGTACTGGGCTTCGAAGTTCTCGCTTTGCGCGGACACCGCCGGCTGCCAGAAGAACGGATGGCTGAAGGTGTGGGTGGCCACCTCCACCTTGGGATCGGCGAACAGGCGGCGGGCGATGGGTTCGAGCTGTGCGGTGAGTTCCGGATAGCGCCCCTTGGGACCGATCTCGCCTTCGATGATCGAGGCCGAGGTCAGGAAGGGATGTGGCTGGATGAAATGCTCCAGCACCATCTGGCCGGCATAGGGTGCACCAGGCACCTCGGCCTTGGAGACGAAGGCGTCGCCATCGATGTGCACCGTGGCGATGCGCCGACCGTTTTCGGTCGTCGGATCAGGTACGGGTATGGGTGGCAGGCGCAACGTCCTGGCGGTGAAGGCGAAGGGATCGACGATCCAGCGACTGGCTTCGGGACCGTCCTCCATCAGGTAGGGGCTGAAGGCGAAGCCGCCCCAACTGGCCACCCCGACGGGGGTATAGCTCTGGCTCGCGCCGGCGAGGGACACCACCGGCGTCGGACCGCCCGGGAGGAGCTGCACGCTGGGCATGCCACGGGTGCGCAGCTTGGCCGGTGCCTCGAAGCTGCCGGCAAGCGCCTGGTCGTGCACCTTGAGCGCCAGGCCTTCCGGTAGCGGCTGGCGGCTGATGCTCAGCCCCAGGCGTTTGAGCAGGGCTTCGTTGTCCAGCGGCAGGCCGCCGAGTACCAGCAGCGGCGTCTGCTCGTCCAGGCGCCGGCCGAGCCAGTCGTTGAAGGCGCGTGAATTGGGTGGTGCACCACTGGTCATCCACATCACCACGCCGGCGTAGAGCGCGCTGGGCCAGGCGTCGGGCAGGGGTTTGGACGCATCGAAGTAATCCAGGCGATAGCCCTGGTACTCCAGTACGCTGCCCAGGAAACGATGCACCGCCGACTGGCGCAGGGCACCCTCGCGACCGTCGTAGAGCAGGGCCAGCCGCCGCGGCTGCAGGTGCACCGAACTGATGCCCAGGGTGTTGAGGTCCGGGGTAGTGATATAGGGCACATAGCCCTCGTCGCGCAGTCGCTTGGCCAGTCGCTCGGCTTCTTCCCGCCGCTCCGGCGGCAGGTATTCGATGGCGATGATCGGAATACCAGCACTGCGCGCCGCGTCGATCCGCGGCTTGAGCCATTCGCGGTCCTGCTCGCTGACTGGCCGGTAGCTCTTCTTGCCGGCGTCCCAGCCCGCGTAGATCGACTCCACCGCCATGGCCGCCGCCACGCCCGGCAGCTCCGGCTGTACCTCGAAGCCCCGGTTGAAGAACAGCTTGAGCGACGGCTGACGGCGATGCAGTTCGGCGAGCAGGCTCTTGAGCGCCAGGCGCTGGGTTTCGCGCTGGTCCTGTGCCACCAGTTGGAAGCTGTCGAGGGTGTCCAGGAAGAGGCCGGTGTAGCCGGCCTTGGCCAGCTCTGCGGCACGCTCGAGCAGATGCCGGCGCCACACCGGCGACGCCAGGTCCATCACCTGGCTGCCCCAGGCCTTGTTGGCCACCGCACTGGCACCGGCGCTCAAGCCGGCCTTCTCCAGCGCCGCGGCATCGCCGGCGAACTCGCCGATGGACAGGTAGGCGAAGGGTTCGGCGCCGGCCTGGCGCAGGCTGCGCACGGCGGCGGCATCGGCATGTCCGGGTTCGAGGACCACCCAGTCGAACTGGGCCAGTTCGGCGATGGGCGGCTTTTCGGCGTACCAGAAGGCGACGCTGGCTGGAGCGGCCAAGGCTGTCCCCATGAAGGACAGATAGCCAAATAGCCAGACCGTCAGCTTGTGCCACCAGCCGGGGCGGACGCTCGTTCTTGTTGCCTTGCCTGACGTCACACCCAGTCCTTACCCGTAACCCAGCCTCGGTATCAGGTTAGCTACATTACGCAAAAACGTGACGAAAAACTGTCGGCACCGGGCCGAGCGGCAACAATGGGAGGATCAATAGGTATCGAAATAGGTATTGGGCGGCCGACGACGTGTTCTGGCGGGGGAGTTTCAGGGCTTGGACGACAGGACGGAGACGCAAGAGCGGAAAGAGGGAGGTAAAGCGAAAAGTCGGAGGAATGGCCGTCATGCACGGTCGTGACCGGCATGACGGCAAGCGCGCGCCGTTACTTGAAGCTGCTGTTCAGGTTGGCGCTGGTGGAGAGGATGTTGGTGGAACCCAGGAGCTGGCTGACGAAGCGGTTCCAGCGGGTGATACCGGCCGGACCGACGAACACCACGTCCTGCGGCTGCAGGTGGAAGTTCTGCGCCAGCACGTAGGCGGTGGGGTTCTTGGCCGCCAGGTGGAAGACCTGGGCGGTGGCACCCGGTGCCTTCAGGTCTTCCGGACCGCGGATGACGTAGACGGCATCGGCGTTGGCGGTTTCCTGCTGGATGCCACCGGCCTGGCTCAGGGCCTCCATCAGGTTCAGGTTGGTGATCTTGTAGCTGACCGCGGCGGGCGAGCGGACTTCACCGACCACATAGACCTTGCGCGCATCGTTGTAGGGCAGGTGGATGCTGTCGCCGTCCTTCAGGTAGATGCCGTACAGCTTGGAATCCTTGCGGTTCAGGCTGTCGGTGTCCAGACGGTATTCCTTGCCGTCGCGCACCAGGGTCACGCCGGTCAGGTCGGCGCCGCCGGTGTTGGCCACGCCGACCTGGCCCAGGGCTTCCACCAGGGTGATGGGCTTGGTGGTCAGCGGGATGGCGTCGCCCTTGTTCACGGCGCCGGAGATGGTGACCTTCTGGCTACCGAACTTCAGCACGCTGACGTCGACCTGGGGATTGTCGATGAAGGTGGCCAGGCGGCGGGAGATGTCGGTACGGATCTCTTCCAGGGTCTTGCCGGCGGCGCGCACGGTGCCGACGTAGGGATAGAACAGGGTGCCATCCGGACGCACCAGGCGGCCGTTGGCTTCCAGCTGCTGCTGGGCACCGGACGGAGCGGTCAGTTCCGGGTGATCCCAGACGGTGATGTAGAGCAGGTCGCTGGCACCGACGCGGTAGGCCTGGGGCTTGTAGTCCAGCAGGGGCTTGAGGTCGGTAGCCTTGGACAGGGTCGCGGAATCCTGGCTCATCAGCAGCGAGCTGGTGATCGGGATCAACTGGACCTTGGTGCCCTGGATGCTGGGATCGCTCTTCAGATCATCCTGATCCAGGTATTGGCCCGGGGAATAGGCGCAACCCTGAAGGACGATGCCGGACAGCAAGGCCAGAGCGGTAAATTTGGTTTTCATGTCATTCGTCCTTGATTGCTGATTGAGTGTGAGCAAGAGGAATAAAACGGTAGGCAGATGCAACGAGCCGGTTGTTCATGGGGTTCCTTCGCAAGACGGGGCGGCCTTGGTAACGGGCCGGGTTCCATGCGGCGAGCATGTCTTGGACGCGAAATGACTCGAGGCTTCTGGCGTAGTTGTACGAGCTCTTGAGTCTGCTGGTCTGAGACTGGCCCTTAGCCATCGAGTTCAGCGCGCCGCGCACCGAAAAAGGTGATGCCGTTCGAAAACTGTCATATCTCCTTAGTGCGGGCCTATGGCGGTGCATTCGTGCTGCTGCAGGTGTTTTTCCAGCAGGGCCACCTGCGGCTTTTCCGCGCCGTTCTGCGGCTCTATGGCCAGCGGGTAGTCGCCCCAGCCGGGGCCTGCCGCCCAATAGCTGCTGGGAATGCACTGCTCGCCCAGATAGGTCAGCAGATTGTCCATGGCTTCCAGCCACTGCGGGTGTGCAGGTATCCCATATTCGCCAAGGTAGCCGCGCAAATTGTGCGCTTTCAGCCATTCGACGAAGGGTCGCACGCGTTCCACGCCGATCATGGGGTGCGCGCCCCGCATGCCGGTGGCGTAGTTGCCGCTGGAGTCCTCGTCGAAGTAGATGTGGGCTTCGTAGATCAAGTTGTCCGCCGGATCCTTGATCAGCAGGTTGCCGTTCACCTGGGGCCAGCGATGGGCTGCGGCCCAGCCGTCACCCTCGACGAAGATCGGCGTCTGCCTGTCCACGGTGCGGATGCTGTCCACGGCCGTCTGCGCGGCTTGGGGCCAGAGACCCTGGGTATCGTGGGGCTCGTTCATGATGTCGTAGCCGTACAGCGCCGGATGCTTCTGGAAGGTAGTCGCCAGACGCTTCCAGACATCGGCGTAGCTGGCGTAGGGCACCTGCGGCGAGCCGATCAGCTGGCCGCGATAGCGGGCGTAGTTGTGCAGGTCCAGGATCACCTGCATCTTGTACTTCTGGGCGAAGTCCAGGGTGCGGGTGAGCAGGGCGATCTGCTCTTGGTCCAGCTCGCCACCGAGCTGCGGCTGTACCCGCTCCCAGAGGAAGGGGAAGCGGATGAAGCGGATGCCCTTGGCCGCGTAGCGCCGGAAGTAGTCCTCGGTGGGATAGAAGTAGTTGGTCCCTTCCACCCCTGGCAGCACCTGGCCGGCGAAGCCGGCTGCCGACATGTTGATACCGACGAGATCCACCCGGGTGGGCTTCTGCTCTGCCTGAGCCTTTCCATAAAGCGCCGCGGAAAGTAATGCGGTGGCCAGCAGGCCACAACCGATACGACGTTTCACTCGTGACACGGACAGCACCTCTACCATTCAAGGGCTCTGTTGATAAACCGGGGTCTGCGCCAGCGGCGCGGTACGGCGGGCGAAGTACTCCAGCGCCAGGTAGTCCACGGTGACGCGGATCGTCCAGGCGATGGCCGCGCCCATGATGGAGAAATGCTGGATGCAGATCACCAGCAGGCCGAGGTAGGGCAGCAGCTCGGCCAGGTGGATCATCGCCGTGGTCCGCGAATGCCCGCGGGCCTGGATCTTGGCGAAGGGAATCTGCGCCAGGGCGTTGAAGATGAAGCCCACCACCAGGATGCGCAGGATCTGCGCGGCATCACCGCCGTATTCCGGACCCATCCACACCGTCATGATCCAGGGAGCCAGGATCAGGATCGGCAGTACCATCGCCAGGCTGATCAGCAACAGGCCCCAGAAGGCCTTGTTGGCCTGGCGCGCAGCGTCCGCACCGCTCTTGCTCAGCAGCGGGAACACCACCCGCGCCACGGCGTTGGGGATGATCAGCATCCGCGAGACCGCCTCGGCCGGCGCGGTATAGAAGGACACGCGCTGGGCGCCGACCATGTGCGACAGCACGAAACGGTCGAAATAGACCATCAGCGGACTGATGATGTTGCTCACCGTCATCCAGCTGCCGAAGCGGAGCAACTCCTTGAACACCGCGACCTTGAAGGTACGAATTCCTTCGGGGAAGTCCTTGTACAGCGGCCAGTAGGCCAGCGCCATGGACAGGACCCGCGCTAGCACCAGGCCGATCACCGTGGCGGAAAAGCTCGGCTCGATCAGCACGGCGATCAGCGGCGCGATGGCCAGCAGGCTGTTGGAGACGGTGCGCAGGATGTTGAATTCGCCGAAACGCTCGTTGCCCTCCAGGTAGGCGAACCAGACCGTCGCCAGCAGGAAGGGCGGCACGCACAGGCTCAGCCAGCGAAAGCCGACCACGGCGTTGTCGAAATGCTCGGGCGAGACGTGCAGCAGGCTCACCACCTTGCCCGCGCCGAACCAGAGCAGCAGGGTGGCCAGCACGCTCAGGCCGATTACCGCACCGGTGGCGGTGCCCATCACCAGGCGGTTGAGCGCCTTGTCGCCATGGTGCATGGCCACGGCGCGGATCACCGCGCGCGACAGGCCGGCATCGAACAGCGTCGCATAGCCGACGACGGCGAAGGCCAGGGTGAAGAGGCCGAACTGCTCGACGCCGAGTAGCCGCGACAGCACGCCCATGGTGGGCAGCGCGATGGCACTGGGAATGACGACACCCAGGATGTTCCAGGTGCTGTTTTTGATCATCGACATCGTTGCGGTGAAGACTCCAGAGGGCGACCCGGCGCGCGTTCGCTGACGCGAGCCGGGTCGCGCGAGGGATCAGGCCGGGCGAGCCAAGGGGCTGCTCGGACGCGGGTAGGGGCTGCTGACGTACGTCTCCTGGACCGGGGCGGAGCTGTAGTGGTGCAGCGAGCGCATGGCCTGGATCACCAGCAGGTAGCAGATGGTGGCCTGGAGGTACTCGAAGAAACCGGCCAGTGGCCAGATCACCAGTTGCGCCAGGGTGGCGGTCACCACGAAACCGGTATCGCGGTGCAGCATCTTCGCCCAGCGATAGTAGAGGAACAGCGACACCGGGATGATGATGAAGGCCAGGAAGCCGAAGCGGAACAGGGTGCCGAACACGCCGACGTCGGAAAGGAAGAAGTACTCGCCGAAGTAGGGGATGAAGCCGTTGTTCCACATCAGCGACAGCGAGCCGCTGGGCAGCCAGTGGTTCTGGCTCAGGTGCGAGAAGATGTAGCCGATGGTCTGCTCGCGCACGCCGTCGGTAGGACCGTCCTGCACCGACTGGGCATAGAAGTCCAGGTTCAGCCCCAGCACCTTCATCAGGTCCGGGAAGATGAAGAAGGGCGACAGCAGCAGTGCGGAGACGCAGATCCAGACGATCGACTTGCTCTTCAGGCAGAACACGGTGAACACCAGCGCCAGCACGATCAGCTGTCGGGTCTGGGTGGCGAACACCAGGGTCAGCAGGAACACCATGGCCAGCACGATGTGGACGGTCTTGCTGCGCGCCGAGCCGTCGATGGGCGAGATGCCCTTGTTCCAGGTCTGGATGCAATAGAAATAGGCCAGGCACAGTGCCGGCGCACCGATGGAAGAACGGTCCGGGCGATCGAAGGAGGACTGCTTGTCGCGCAGATCCGGCAGGACGCCGAACTTGAACATCCAGGCCAGGGTCGCCGCCACCAGGGCGGTGATCAGCAGGGCCTTCTCGAACTGGGACGCGCTCATGTTGCGCCCGAGGAACATCAGGGTGGCGAAGCCGAAGGCGAACAGGATGCGGCGCTCTTCGATCAGGCCGTAGAAGATCGGCTGGCCGTAGAACAGGAAGGAGAAGACCGCCGGCAGCCCGATGAACACCGCCGACGAATAGACGGCGTAGGTCATCAGGATCTTGAACTCGCGCTGCTGGGTACCGATGCTGGTCAGCAGGTAGAAGAAGGTGAAGGCCATGCAGATGGCCAGGTACAGCTCGTTCAGATAGAGGATGCCGACCGGGTTGTGCGGACTTTCGCCGAACACGTCCAGGTGCAGGATCAGCAACGGGATCAAGAGAACGAAGGAAACGGTACTTTTACTAAGAATGCTCATGGCTCTACCCATCCAGACGGGACCACCGGACAGGGCGTCCGGTGGTCATCTTCCTTGCTTGGAGTGCTGCGCGGCAGCACCTCAGGTACGTCGACTGCTGCGTTCCTTGAGATAGATAGGCAGGATGCTCAGGGCGTCGTGGACATAGCGCTTGGCCAGTCGCTTGGGCTCCGAGCACATCCGGTGCAGCCACTCCAGCTTCGCCTTCTGCATCCACTGGGGTGCCCGCTTCACGGTTCCCACAGCGAACAGGATGGACGCCCCGATGCACAGGCCCACGCCGGTACGCTGGCTGCTGTCTATCTGCCGTGCCAGCTTCTCCTGCCGCGGCGCACCCACGGCATAAAGGATGAGCTCGGAGGGGTTCTGCATCACGAAGTCGACGCATTTCTGCGTCTCCACCGGATCGTTGATGAAGCCCATCGGCGGGTTGTAGTGCGCCAGCTGCATGTGCGGGTACATCCGCCGCAGCTTGCCCACGTCGGTTTCGCTGGCGCCGATCAGCACCACCGACAGCCGTTGGTCGTTGGCCTTGCGCAGGACACTCAGGGTGAGGTCGCTACCGGTGATGACCTCGGGTACCGCGACGCCCAGCGACCTGAGGATGGGCAGCAGGATGCGGCTGTCGCAGATGCGCTTGCCGGCACGCCGGTAGGACTCGCGCATGTCGGCGTTGCTCTGCAGCTGCACGACGTGGTCGATGTTCGGCGTGACGATGTAGCTGTACGGCCGGTGGATGTCCTGGTCGATGGCGCTGAGCAGTTCTTCCTTGGTACCGGTGAAGAAATCAATACCGAAGGCTTGGGTGCGTAGGTCAGACATGCATCGTCGCTCCCTTGAAGGCGCCCTTGACACCGGACCAGGCCAGTTTCGGATTCTTGAATTCCTTGAGCACGGTGATGCCGGACAGCAGTACCGCGGATACCAGCGCGTAGGAGGTACCGTGGAACTTGCGGTTGAAGCGCGTTGCCGCACGATTGCGGAAGTAGTGATAGAAGGCGCTGCGCCCGCCGGAGCTCATGGAGCCGTAGTGGTAGAGGTGGCTCTCGCTGCAGACCTTGAGCACCACGCCCTTGCGCTTGGCCTGGTGCTGCCAGTCCACTTCCTCGGAGTACATGAAGTACGCCTCGTCCATGAAGCCGATCTCGGTGAGCAGACTCGCGCAGAACGCCATGCTGCAGCCCATGATGTAGTCGGGCTCGCGTTCCAGCTTGGCGATGTCGGTCACGGCGATGTCCTTGCCGAGCAGTTTGGACTTGCCCAGCAGCGGATAGAGGATGCCGCCGCCATAGCATTCCAGCCGCCCGGTCTGGGAGCTCAGGATCACCGAGCCGACGATGCTCCTGGGCGCACGCTGCAGTTCGTCCAGCAGCGGGGCGAAGGCATCGTCCTTGACGTAGGCGTCGTTGTTCACCACCCAGAAATACTTGACCGGGAGGTTGTCCAGCGCCCAGCGCATGCCGTAGTTGTTGCCGCCGGCATAGCCATCGTTGCGCGGGCTGGCGAGGACGGTGACCTGGCTCAGGCCATTGTCGGCTTGCCAGCGCTGCAGGACATCGATGGAGCCATCCTGGGAGTCGTTGTCCACCACGACCGTGTGGTCGATGGAAGGACACTGCTTGAGGATGCTCTCCACGCAACTGATGGTTTCGTTGGGTGCCTTGTAGTTGAGCACCATGACTACGTTCATTGGCGTGTTCCTATTCTTCAGAATCATCAATCCGGTACAGCGTCGGTGTCCAAGGCTGCCAAGCGTGGCCGGGTCCCGGTTCTGTAGGAAAGGTGCCTGCGCTCGGTGATGCTTCGTTGAAAAACGCTTCGGAATGCTCATTTACCCTTAGTAAACTCCGCTTCCTCAGTCTTTTTCGCCTCGCCTGACCTTCGCTCGGCTACCTTTCTTACAGAACCTGATTGGACCCTTCGAAATCGCTGTGTGAGGTAGTTTCTTGTCGTTCGATGCGCGTGCACGAATACAGCCGCGATCCCTGAAGGGATGGGCTGGAGGGCGCAGGCGCCATCCAGCCGGGGGGTTTCCTCAGCTCTTACCCTGCTCGTAGGAGTAGTGATAGTTGCCGTAGGAGCCATAGTTGCTGGCCTTGCGTTCCACGGCGTTGAAGATCACCCCCTTGAGCGGAATGCCGTTGAGGTCGAAGCGGCGCTTGGTCGCCTCCAGTTCCTTGACACTGTTCACGCCGAAGCGGGCGACGATCAGGCTGGTACCGGCGTGGCTGCCGATGATGCCGGCCTCGGTCACCGCCAGGATCGGCGGGGTATCGATGATCACGATGTCGTACAGCTCGCTGAACTTCTTCAGCACCGTGGTGAATCTCAGGCTCATCAGCAGTTCCGACGGGTTCGGCGGGAACTGGCCGCAGGAGACGAAATCCAGGCTGCCGACTTCGGTCTTCTTGATGGCGTCGTTCAGCGCGATGCGACCGCTGAGCAGATCGGACAGGCCGTCCTGCTGCTTGGTGTTCATCAGCTTGTGTAGATAGCCCTTGCGCATGTCACCGTCGATCAGCAGCACGCGCTGGCCGGACTCGGCGATCACCGCGGCGAGGTTCGAGGACACGAAGGACTTGCCGACGCCCGGGCTCGGACCGGAGATCATCAGGATGTTGTTCTTCGCCTCGATCATCGCGAAGTGCAGGCTGGTGCGCAGGCTGCGCAGCGCCTCGGTGCTCAGGTCGGTGGGGTGGGTGATGGCAGTCAGCGAGGATTCGCCCGGCTTCTTGGTACCCAGCACCTTGGTGGTGTCCGCCTGGTTCTTGCTGTAGGGGATCGAGGCGTAGACCGGCAGGCCGATCTGCTCGATGGCTTCCGGGGTCTCGACACCGCGACGCAGGGTATGGCGGGTGTAGACGATGGCCAGGCCGACGATGCCGCCCAGGATGATGGCGACGGCGATGATCAGCGGCTTGTTCGGGGCGGACGGATCGTCGACGTTGGCGTTGGCGTTGTCGATGATGCGGACGCTACCCACGGTACCGGCGCGAATGACTTCCAGTTCCTGGGCCTTGTTCAGCATCAGCGCATAGGTCTGGCCGGTCACTTCGATGTCGCGGTTCAGGCGCAGCAGTTCCTGTTGGGTTTCCGGGAGCACTTCGACGCGCTTCTGCAGCTTGGCGCGCTCGGCCTGCAGCTGGCCCAGCTGGCTCATCAGCGCCTGGTAGGCCGGGTGCTGACGGGTGAACTTGCGGTCCATCTCGGTACGCTTGAGGTTCAGCTCGGAGATCTGGTTGTCCAGGGCCACGGTCTGTTCCAGGACGCCCTTGGTCTCGCTGTCGATGTCCACCGACTTCTTGTTGGTCTGGTAGTAGTTCAGTGCGGACTGGGCCTTCTCCAGGTCACTCTTGACCACCGGGATCTGGGCGCGCAGGAATTCCAGGCTCTGGGTGGACTCGGCGGCGTTGCGGTCGATGTTCTGCTGAACGTAGATGTCCGCCACTTCCTGCACGATGGCCTGGGCCTTCAGCGGATCGGGGTCCTGCAGACCGACACCGATGATGCCCGACATCTTGCCGCGCTCACCGGCGACGATGCGGCCCTGGTATTCCTGGATGGTCTTGGAGAAGCGCTTCTTCATGATGGTGAATTCGGTACCCGGGCGAGCCTGCAGCGTGGTCACCTTGATCTGGTAACCGGCATTGCTCACCGGCTGGCCGAGGCCACCGTGCAGCACCACTTCGTCATCGGCATTGAAGACGGTGAAGTTCTGGTTGTCCTCGACCTTCAGCTTCATCGGCTTGTCGAGGTTGCTGTCAGGCACTTCCAACTGGTCGATGACCAGTTTCTCGCCACCCCAGGCGAAGCTGTTCAGGCCCAGCAAGGGGGAGGCGACGTCGGTGTCGTTCTGCGGATCGAAGCGACGAGCGACGAAGTTGCCGATGATGGGGAAATAGCGCGGCTTGACCTCGATATCCAGCTTGAGGTTCTCGATGGCCTTGCCGATCACCGAGCGCGACTTCAGCAGCTCGATCTCGGTCACGGCTTCGGGCATGGGCGGCGGCATGCCGGAGGTCTGGTCAGTCAGGCGGGTAACGCCCTTCTTTTCCATTTCGATCTGGATCATGGCATTCGACGAGTACATCGGCGTGGCCAGCACGGCATAGCCGATACCCAGGGCCGCGAAAATACCGATTACCGACAGCAGTTGCCATTTGTAATCGATGAGCATGCCGAAGAGTGCGGAAAAGTTGATGTCCGACTCGTTCTTAAGTTCGGGAGTAAAGCGAGGCATCGTGGTCATGAAATTCCTTCTTCCCTATTTGATGTATGGAAGCCAACTGTTTACACAGCGCGTCAAAAGTATGTGTACATTCTGGAACATCTCTTTAGAAAGGCGATAAGGGTCTGGTACTTCTTGATTGCTCAACCATTTCCCGATCAGAAAAACCTTACCCCTGACTTCAGGAGCAATACTTTCGACGGAGCGTGAGTGAAACTCTTCCATGGTCAAAATCAAATCCGCCTTGCGCAGCATCTCTGCGTCCGCCTGGCGGGCTTGGTGGGTCGTGAATTCGATACCGTTCTCTCGCAGTACCTCCTGTGCAGTCTTCTCGATGCCGTGGCCGACCAACGCTCTGATGCCGGCGGAACCGACTTCCACGTCACGGCCTTCCAAGGCCTTGGCCAGTAGCGCTTCTGCGACCGGGCTGCGGCATATGTTCCCTTCGCATACAACCAATATCGACTTGATCATTCTTCGAAACCTTTCCTGTCGTCCGGACGACAGGTCGTGGCGGCAGATATTCAAGCAATGCCTGGTCCTCAGGATCGCTTCCTGCCGATGTCATTAAAGTCAGGAGTCCAGGCTCCAGATCGTCGTCCTGAGGGGCGGGTCAATCAAACCCGACCGATATCTCAGTATGCGTTCTTATTGATGAAGCCTTTGAACAGCGTAAGGAAGATGATCTTGACGTCCCACCAGAAGGACCAGTGGTGGATATAGTCCAGATCGAACTCGACCCGCTTCTGCATCTTGTCCAGGGTGTCGGTTTCGCCGCGCCAGCCATTGACCTGAGCCCAACCGGTAATGCCGGGCTTCATCTTGTGGCGGAGCATGTAGCCCTGCACCAGCTTGCGGTACTGCTCGTTGTGAGCGACGGCGTGGGGGCGGGGACCGACGATGGACATTTCACCGCGGAGTACATTAATGAATTGGGGCAATTCATCCAGAGAAGTGCGTCGTAAAAACGCACCGAAGGGGGTGATTCGCGAGTCGTTCTTGGTCGCCTGCGTGACCTTGGCCCCGTTTTCCATGACCTTCATGCTGCGGAATTTCCACACCTCGATCGGCTTGCCGTCCATGCCGTAGCGCTTCTGCTTGAAGAACACCGGGCCGGGCGAGGTGATCTTGATGCCGATGGCGATGGCCAGCATAGGCAGGGAGATCATGGCCAGGATGATGGAGGACAGCACGATGTCCTCGATGCGCTTGACGATGTGGCTGGCGCCATCCATCGGGGTATCGAAGATGCTGATGCTGGGCAGGCCGTCGAGGCTTTCGCTACGGGCGTGCAGCAGGTGGAACATGAAGATGTCCGGGATGATGTAGACCGACGCGGTGGTGTCGCTCAGTTCCTGCACCAGCCAGTTGATCTTGCTCTGGTCGGCCATGCCGAGGGTGATGTAGACCTTGTCCACCTGGCCGGAGCGCACGTCCTGCATCAGTCGCTCGAGGTCGCCGTTCAGGCTGGGGCTGGGCACCCCTTCTTCGCCAGTATCCTGGCTGTCGCTGTAGAAGCCGGCGATGCGCAGGCCCATCCAGGGCGCCGTGCTGATGGTGTGCGCCAGGCGCTGGGCGACCATGCCGTTGCCGGCGATGGCGACGTTGCGGGTATTGATGCCGGCCTTGCGCAGCGAATGCATGACCGAGCGCAGCAGGATGCGGTAGCCGCACAGCGTACCCAGGGTGAGGCCGAGCCAGAGCTGCATCACGCCGGGCGAGAGATAGGACTGGTCGAAGAAGAAGTAGTCGACCATGAACACGGTGGCGAAGGTCAGCACCCAGTAGGTGGCGATCTTGAGCAGTTCGTCGGTGATCCGCTCGCCGCGCCAGGAGCCATAGACGTGGTTCAGCTCGGTGACGAAGTGGAAGATCAGCAAGGACAGGAAGATGACGACCCAATGCTCGGGACGCATGCCGGTCGCCGACGCCCAGGTGCCGGCCACATAGGCGCTGAAGGTGATCACGGCGAGATCGAGCAGGCGGTGCGCGAGCGAGATTGCCGAGGAGTTCGTATGCAAAATGCCGCGTTCTTTCAAATTCATGGTTCCATCCTTGTGCGTGTACCGATGCACGAACTTTCAACTGGGCGAGCAGCTACCAGCGTCTGAATGTTCACTATGGCGCCCTGGGATCGGCGGCGGACTGCCGATCGCTAAGTGCCATGATGGCTGTAGCGACGTTAGGACTCGGCACTGATTAAGAGGTTCACACGGTAGAAAGACGCGCAGACGCTGTCGAGCTGGCCCAAATCGGGGCAATTAGCACGCCATGCGGACGGCGGAGGGGAGGCTAGAGCTGAGAAGGGCGGAGTACGTCACAGTCCGGGTGGGCGGGCGACACACTTCCATGGCATCCGCACCGGATGAGTGGCTGGTCCGGACGACTTGGGGCGCGCAAACGTTCCGTCGGTGCCGCGGAAAGGATGCAGGATTTGCGGAGTGCGTCACCAAACAATGAGACAGCCCGGCGCGTTGAGGCGGCTGTAGGCCAGTCCCTGGCCTGGGCATCGGACTCAGTGACGATGGTGGGACTGGAAGTTGAAACGGGGATCGACGTGGAGGGTGGAAAGCTTGGAGTGCCAGGCCGAATTTCTCGAATTGTCCGGTGAGAACAGCAAGAAAGACCAGCTGACGAGGAGGGAAGCGACCGCAAGCCAGGGCAGCTGAGCTTGGGCGAAGGCGAGGCAACCGGCGACGCCGGTCCAAACGGGCAGGTAGTAGCGCATTTTTGTTATTCCTGCTGTTTTGCGAGATTGCAATCTAACTATTGTGCAGACTTTGTGAGAAGTCCATCACCAAAAGGTGTTTTTTTCCTTTCGTCGCCCAAATTCCGACAAACGTGCAGGGTAGAGCGGCTGTGGCACTAATAAGGGGCACGCTTTTCCGCCGTCAGCAGCAGATTTCGTGGCGTCAGGCTAGGTGGGCAGAAGGTGCCCAGTTGCACCTGGTAACCCCGCTCCTGCAGGAACAGCGCCTGGTCCAGCACCAGCCAGAGTTCCAGCGGACGGCGGAACAGGCCCCTTACCAGTTCGAGGTTACGAACTTCCGCGAGGCGTTGGAAGCCCCGGTGCTCCCAGTGCGGCCAGTCGATCCCCGCCGGGAGCGTCACGCCCTTGCGGCGGGCCAGTTCCGCACCGAAGGCGGCGAAGGGCTGGCGCAGCCAGTGGCTGGGTAGCGATGGGGTATTGAGATAGGCGTCGCGTCCGCTGAGTTCGCGCTGCAGCAGGTCGAAGCCCAGCCGCCGGGCCATCGACAGATCGCGGTCGCGGCGTACGCGCTGGCCGCCGGTGACGGTCTCGCACAGGGCCAGGCGCAGGTCTTCCCGCTCCAGGCGCAGCGCGGTAGTCGCGGCGGCGTGCGACAGCGGACGGTAGACCGGCTCGACGATGCGATCGTAGCAGCAGGGCGCCAGGGCCAGTTGCTGGCAGCCGCAGGCCACCGTCACCTGCAGCAGGCGGGTGTGCAGGTCGCCGCAGGCATGCAGGGCGACCGGCGTGTCCTGGGCGTCGAGGGCGACGGCGGCCAGTGGCTGGAGCACGTCGACTTGCCGGTGCTGTACCGGCAATCCGGCGCGTCGGCTGAGCTGCTCACCCACCTGCACCAGCGCCGCATCCCATTCCAGGCACAGGGCCGGCCGCTCCGGGCCGGCCAACTGCCGGGCCAGGTGGCCCTTGCCCGCGCACCAGTCGACCCAGCGCTGCACGGGGCGGGTGAAGGCCAGCTTGCGCCCGAAGGCGTCGATCTGCTGCCACTTGCGCCCTGGTACATCGACGTCCTGGCGCCGGGGCGGGTAGTCCTGGGGGACGTCCAGGCATTCGCCGACCTGGCTCAGCTCGTCGGAACGGCGCGCCAGGGTAGCGAAGGGCTCTGGTCCGTCGAGGGTATGGGGGGCGTTGTGGACGGCTTCGGCATCCGCCAGGCTGCGGGCGCGCAACCAGGCGGCCAGCGCCGGGTGATCCGCTTCCCAGGGCAGCTGCAGCGCCACGAAGGGGCGCGGGCGCCAAAGGTGCTGGTGCTCGGTGAGGAAGGCATCCAGGGCGTGGAAGCGGCTGGCGAAGGCGGTGGCGTGCATGATGGGGGCAGGCGGTGACGGCTGAGACGGCGGTCCGCTATTGTCTCTGCCCTGGTGCGCCACGGGTATCGAATTTTCCGTCGGCGGCGACCAGGTCCCGGCGCCGATCTTTTGCGTGACCGGGGGTCTGAAGGATGAATCGATTTATCTGAAAGCCGGACGGGTGATCGTGTGGGGACTACTTGTCGCGCTAACATTGCCTGTCCGGTTCATCCCTGAAGGAAATTGTCATGAAGCCAACCTCACCGCATAAGCTGCGCTTAGCGTTCAGAGCCTTGCTGAAATCGGAAAGCTGCTACCACACGGCTTCGGTGTTCGACCCCATGTCGGCGCGGATCGCCAACGATCTCGGCTTCGAGATGGGCATCCTGGGCGGGTCGGTGGCTTCCCTGCAGGTGCTGGCGGCGCCGGATTTCGCGCTGATCACCCTGAGCGAGTTCGTCGAGCAGGCCACCCGCATCGGACGCGTTGCGCGGCTGCCGATCATCGCCGACGCCGACCATGGCTACGGCAATGCCCTCAATGTGATGCGTACCATCACCGAGCTGGAGCGCTCCGGGGTCGCGGCCCTGACCATCGAGGACACCGTGCTGCCGGCCGGGTACGGGCGCAAGTCCACCGATCTGGTGAGCGTCGAGGAAGGCACCGGCAAGATCAAGGGGGCCCTGGAAGCCCGTATCGACGAGGCCATGAGCATCTTCGCCCGGACCAACGCCACCGAGCTGAGCACCGCGGAGGTGATCGCCCGGACCAAGGCCTACGAAGCGGCCGGTGCGGACGGCATCTGCATGGTCGGTATCCGCGATTTCGACCATCTGGAAGAGATCACCCAGCACCTGAGCGTGCCGGTGATGCTGGTGACCTACGGCAATCCCCAGTTGCGTGACAATGCGCGCCTGGCCAAGGCCGGGGTGCGGGTGGTGGTGAATGGGCATGCCGCCTACTTCGCGGCGATCAAGGCGACCTACGACTGCCTGCGCGAGCAGCGGCACATCACCGCGTCGGACCTGTCCGCCTCCGAGCTGTCCACCAAGTACTCGACCCTGCGGGAATATCGCGTCTGGGCGCAGGAGTTCATGGACGTGAAGGAATAGCGCCCGGAGCCTGGTCAAAGTCTGCTGCGCGTCGGCCAAACGGCGTTGGAAATGGCCTGGAAGGCCAGCGCCGTCGGAATGCATTTACCACTCCTAAACTCCGCTTCCTCAAACATTCCCGCCTTGCTTGTCTCTAGCGCGCGAGACTTGGAACAGCCTCTCAGGCGGTATTCAGCGAACTCGGCTGCAGGCCCTTGCTGGGAAAGGGCGTGACGACGGTATCGAGATCGATATCGGTGGGCAGGTGCAAGGCGGCCACGCGGGCCTCGACGAAGGAGCGCATTTCCTGGCGGAAGCGTTTGACGGCGAAGCGTTCGGCGCTCTGTCTGCATGCCTGCTGACTGATGGGCGTTTCCAATGCTTCGAACTGGTGCACGGCCGCGCAAAGCGAGTGCAGGGTCTGTTCGGCATAGAACACCCCGGTGGGGTGTTGCGCATCCAGTCCCCGTACGGTTTCCAGCACGCCGCCGCGGCCGAAGGCGATGACCGGCGTACCGCAGGCCTGGGCTTCGATGGGGGTGATGCCGAAGTCTTCCTCGGCAGCGAAGACGAAGGCCCGCGCCCGACGCATGTGATCGAGCAGGACGTCGAAGTCCTGGTAGCCGAGCAGCGTGACGTTGGGGCCGGCGACTTCCCGGGCTTTCTCGAATTCCGGTCCGGTGCCGATCACCACCAGCTTCTTGTCGGGCATGGCGCTGAAGGCCTCGACGATCATCGGCATGCGCTTGTAGGGCACCATGCGCGAGGCGGTGAGATAGAAGTCTTCCTTGTCGCCGCTGGGGGTGAAGCGACCGATGTCGACCGGGGGATAGATGACCTTGGCGTCGCGGCGATAGGCCTTGCTGATACGCCGGGCGATGAAGTGGGAGTTGGCGACGAAGGCATCCACGCCGGCGGCGGTGCGCTGATCCCAGATGCGTACGTAGTGCAGGATGATGCGCGCCAGCTTGCCCTTGAGGCCACGATCGAGATTGGCTTCCTTGAGGTACTGGTGCTGCAGGTCCCAGGCGTAGCGGATCGGCGAGTGGACATAGCTGATATGGAGCTGGTCGGGGCCGGTGAGCACGCCCTTGGCCACGGCGTGGCTGCTGGAGATGATCAGGTCGTAACCCGACAGGTCGAGTTGCTCGATGGCGTGGGGCATGAGCGGCAGGTAGGTCTGGTAGCGCTTCTTGGCCTGGGGCAGTCGCTGGATGAAGGTGGTGGTCGCCTGCTTGCCCTTGAGCTGGGCGCGATCTTCATCCGAGAGGAAGTCGATGACGCTGAACAGGTCGGCCTCCGGCCAGATGTCCAGGAGTTCAGCGAGCACGCGTTCGGCGCCAGCGAAGGTTACCAACCAGTCGTGAACGATGGCGATTTTCATGTCGTCTTCCTTAAGCGAGAAATGAAATCAACTGCTGGGCTAATTCAGGGCGTGCGGGGTGTTCGGGTCACGGCATACCCCCAGGGCAACCGGGTGATCTCGATACCCTCCACGGGACCGTCGAGCTCGGGCAACTTGATGGACGTGCTGGGCGGGCACACGGCTTGGGCGGCGGGTGCCACTGCGCGGGTGTCGCTGGGCGTGCCAGGGACGGTCCGGCTGTCCTTGGCGAGGGTGGTCTCTTCCATGAGGGGGCTGCTCCCTGGGTTCTGCGGATGCCGTTCACGCGCTCGAAGGGCTGCCGTCAGGCGGCCCGGGCCGTGGCTTTGGGGGTCGCGGCCAAGGCCGCATCGAGGAGTTCCGAGACCTTGCCGGCGGAGGTCTTCCAGCTGAAGCGCTGGATGTTGGCCAGCCCCTTGGCCCTCAGGGCCGCCCGCAGCGCCGGGTCGAGCAGGACGGCCCACATCGCCTGGGTGATGCTGGAGACGTCATGGGGGTCGAAGTAGTGGGCGCTGTCCCGCAGCACTTCCGGCAGGGAGGCGGTGTTGGCCGAGATCACCGGGCAGCCGCAGGCCTGGGCTTCCAGGGGCGGGATGCCGAAACCTTCGTAGAGCGACGGGAAGACGAAGGCCGTGGCCTGCCGGTACTGGCGCGCCAGTTCGTCGTCGTCGATCCGGCCGAGCAGCTTCACCCGGGGATCCTGGGCAGCCAGGGTGGCCAGATCGGTCTGGCCGAACACGGCGTGGCCGTCGCCGACGATGCGCAGTTCGACGGCCAGGTCCCGCGGCAGCGCCGCGAAGGCTTCCAGCAGGCGGGAGAAGTTCTTGTGATAGCTGGGCGAGGAGACCGCCAGCAGATAGGGCGTACCCGTGACCGGCGCCTGGTCGCCCAGGGTGAAGGCCGCGGCGACGGCATTGGGTACGACGCTGATCGAGTCTTCCGGATAGCGGTAGAAGCGGGAGATCTCCTGCTTGGAGAAGGCGCTGACGGTGATCAGCGAACTCGCCCGCTTGAGCAGCAGGGGAATCAGGCAGCGGTAGGAGGTGCGGAACTTCCAGGAATAGCTTTCCGGGAAGCGCACGTAGTTGATGTCGTGATGGGTGACGATCTGGTTGGCGTAGCGCAGGGGCGCGGTGCTGCACAGCGAGAGCAGCAGGGGATTGCCCTGGGCGCGCAGCCAGTTGGGCAGGTCCCATTGTTCCCAGCGCTGGCCCTGGCGGGTGCCGATGATTTCGATGTTCAGCCGCTTGGCTACGTCGGGACGCACCACGCCGGGTGGCGAGACGAAGCGCAGGTCGGTCCTGAGCGCCGCCAGTTCCAGCGAGATGCATTCGGCGAAGCGCTGGACGCCGCGCAGGTCCTGGGTGATGAAGCGGGAGTTGACGATGATCATGATGCGGCCCGTGCCCTAAGCTGGTGACTCAGTTGGAAAGCTGGGTGTGAGGTACGACGGCCTGCTGCGGCAGACCGCGGGACGCCTGGCCCACCCTTTCGAACAGGCGCTGGTAGTCGTCGAGCATGGGTTCCAGGCTCAGCAGCGGCGCCACCGCGCTACGGCTGAGCAGGCTCAGGCGCTGGCGCAGCTCGGTGTCGTCGTGGAGGCGCTGCAGCGCGCGGCCCAGCGAGTCGCGATCCGCGGGATTGCACAGCAGGCCGTTCACGCCATCGCGGACGATTTCCGGCAGACCGCCCATGCGCGTCGCGATGACCGGTTTCTGGAAGGCGCAGGCTTCGACGGCGACCATGCCGAAGGGCTCGGCCCACCGCGAGGGCGCGACGAAGACGTCGATGTCGCGGTAGAAGTCCGCAGGCTGCTGGTAGCCGACGAAGCGCACCTTCGCCGGGTCGGCCAGGGCCTTGAGCCGCGCCTCGTAGTCCAGCTGGCCCTTGCCGGCGATGGTCAGGGTGGCGTTGAGGGGCAAGCGCTGGAACTGCTCGATGAGCCAGCCGACGCCCTTGTTTTCCGCCAGGGTGCCCATGTAGCCGAAGCGCACGACGTCACCCTGGCGCGGGGGCGGCAGCGCGGCGGTACTGCCGGCGATGAGGCTGCCGTTGTGGATCACCTCGCGCGGTACGCCCTGGAAGTAGCCCTTGCCGACCACCGTATCCAGCAGGTAGCGGCTGACCCCGACCACGGCGTCCACCTGGGCCGACAGCTCGGCATGGGGACGGCGCAGGGCGGAGCAGCTGCCGCACAGCTGCTGGCAGCTCTTGCCCTGCTTGAACAGGGTGTTCTTCGGGCAGAGCAGGTACATGTCGTGCAGCACCTGGACGATGGGCGTGCCGCTGGCGCGGATCTCGTCCCAGGCGGCCACCGACCAGCCGGACAGGTTGTGGCTGACCACCAGGTCCGGTTTTTCCTGCGCCAGCACCTGGCGCAAAGGAGCGCGCATGGCCACGTTGTAGCGGTCGCGGAAGTGCCAGCCGAAGCGTGCCAGCGACCCGGGGCGCTGCTGGGTCAGGGGCCAGTAGAAGTTCTGCAGGCCGGCGCGATGGACCCGCACGCCATTGACTTCTTCCTGCCTGAGCCCCGGCTCCGGGCCGGTGACCAGCACCGCCACTTCGTGGCCGCGCTGCTGGAAGCCTTCCACGCTGCGCTGCAGGATGAGCTCCGCACCGCCCCCGACATGGGGTGGATAGAAGCTGTTGAGGAAGAGCAGCTTCATAGCGGGTAGCTGCGGTTGATGCCCAGCGCGCCGGTCTCGCCGTCCGCGACGGCGCGGCGGATCAGGGCCAGGCGCTGGCGGCTCTGGTCATCGCGGGCGAACAGCTTGAGCAGGGTATGGAAGACGTAGCGGTTGAGGCGGTACATCGGCCGCGAGCTGGCCCAGACGTTCTTGTCGAACCAGGCCTGGTTACGGGCGGCGTAGTAGGCGCGGAAGTCCGAACCGGCCTTGAGGTAGTTCTGGTAGACGTTGCTGGTGTTTTCCTTGATGTTCCACGAGTGCTCGAGTTCTTCGAGCTCCGCCCCGGTGACCATGAACAGCTTCCCGCCGCCCTGGGTGATGCGGTAGGTGTACTCGGTGTCGTCGGAATAGAGCACCAGCTCGCGCAGCGGCAGGCCGATGCGCTCGTAGAGGCTGCGATGGGCGAGCATGCCGCCGTAGGGCGCGAAGGGCAGTTCCACCAGGGCCGCCGGTGCGCCGCCGCGAGGACGACCCCAGGGCGTGCGGCGCCAGATCTTGTAGGGAATGCGCGCCACGTGGAAGCCGAAGTAGCTCGAGCGCGGCTGGGTGATCATCCGGGTGGGAATGCACTGGGCGATGTCGGCCTGCTGGGTCGGTCGGTAGCCGAGCACGGCGACCTTGTCGTTGCCGTATTGGCGACCGAGCTGGTCGAGTTGCCGATGCAGGATGTTCAGGGCATCGCCCAGGGGCGCGTTGTCGTCGTCCATCATCCAGATGTGGCTGGTGTCGCTGGCCAGGGCCGCGTCCAGGGCCTCGGCGTAGCCGTTGGCCGAGCCGGTGTTCTCGCTCAGGGCGATGACCTTGACCTGCCCGGGCCAGCGGGCCTCCAGGCCGTCCAGCGGCACGGTCGCCGCGTTGCTGACGACGATGACCTGATGGACGGAGCGCTCGGCCAGGGTGCGGGTGATGAGCTGTTCCAGGTAGCGGAGGCGATTGCCGTAGGTGACGGTGACGACCGTGGTCTTGGGGTGCATGGGGGATTCCTCCAAAGGGCCTAAATGAACCTGGTCAGGCGCGCAGTCGCTGGCTGGCAGGGGCTGGTGCCGACAGGTGCTCGAGGGCCACGCTGACCCGTTGTTCGCGCTGCAGGATGCGCAGCAGGATGATCGCGCGCTCGTCGCCATCGTGACTGAGGAAGACCGCGTCCATTTCCAGCGCCGGGCTGTAGTGCACCCGCACCGTGGCGCCCGGCTGGTGGGCTGGCGTGGGTTCTGCCGGGGCGGCGAGGCGCTGCTGGATGGCGTCGATGATGGCCTGGCTCACCGCGGTCGGCTGGCTGCCGAAGCTGACGATCCGGTTGACCCCGCGGGTCGAGCGGATCGGGTACCAGTTGTCGTTGACGTCATCGAGCTGGATGAACAGGTAGCCCGGAAACAGCGACTCGCTGGTGGCCGCCCGGCTCCTGGCCGGCACTGCGCGCTGCCGTTGTGGCCGGAAGCAGACGAAGCCCTGGCGTAGCAGATTCTCTTCGGCGCGGCTTTCCTGATTGGGCTTGGTTTGCACCAGGTACCAGTGGCTTGAGGTCATGGCTGAGTTCCTTCTCTGGGAGTCGGGCGATCGCGATGGGGCGAGCGATCAGGTACGGGGGCCGTATTCGTAGTAGCCGTAGGCGCCGTCGTCCTCGATGGCCATGGAGGCCTTGCGTTGCACGCCGTTGAGAATGGCGCCCTTGATGCTGATGCCGTTCTGGGCGAAGCGGCGACGGGAGTTCTCCACCGCCTTGAGGGTGCTCTGGCCGAAGCGGGTGACCAGCAGGGTGGTGCCGGCCAGCCGGCCGACCAGGGCGGCATCGGTCACCGCCAGGATCGGCGGGGTGTCGACGATGACCAGGTCGTAGAGACCGCCCACCTCGTCCAGCAGCCGGGAGAAATTGGCGTGCATCAGCAGCTCCGAGGGATTCGGCGCGGCCTGGCCGCAGCCGATGACGTCCAGCTGGGCGACGCCGCTCGGCACGATGGCCTCACGCAGCTTGCTGCGGCCGGTCAGCAGCTCGGACAGGCCGGCCTGGGGGTTCAGGCCGAAGATACGGTGCAGATAGCCCTTGCGCATGTCGGCGTCGATCAGCAGCACGCGCTGGCCCGATTGGGCGACCACCACGGCCAGGTTGCTGGAGACGAAGGACTTGCCCACGCCCGGGGTCGGGCTGGAGATCATGATCACCCGGTTCTTGGCCTCGAGCATGGCGAAGTGCAGGCTGGATCTGAGGCTGCGCAGGGACTCCACCGCCAGGTTGGCCGGCTGCACCACGCTCAGCAGGGTGGGCTCGCCGGTGCGGCCCTTCTTCTTCAGGCGCCGGTTCAGGCGCTCCTGGTCCTTGGTGAAGGGCAGGGTGGAGTAGACCGGCAGGCCGATCTGCTCGACGGTGTCGGGACTCTCGATGCCCTTCTGGAAGGCCTGGCGGACGAAGACCACGATCACCGAGGTGACCAGGCCGAGCAGCAGGGCCAGGGCCAGCGCGATCTTGCGATTGGTCGCCGGCTCGTCGAGGTTGACGTCGGCGTTGTCGACCAGGCGCACGTTGCCGATGGTGCCAGCGCGGATGATGTCCTGTTCCTGGGCCTGGTTGAGCAGCAACTGGTAGGTCTGGTTGGTGACCTTCATGTCACGGTTCAGGCGCAGCAGTTCCTGCTGGGTGCTGGGCAGGGCTTCCACCTTGCGCTGCAGGCTGCGTTTCTCCACTTCCAACTGGTCGAGCTGGTTCAGCAGGGTCTTGTAGGTCGGGTGGTCGCGGGTATAGAGGCGATCGTATTCGGCCTGCTTGAGCCTGAGCTGGGAGATGGAGGTATCCAGGGCGACGATCTTGTCCAGGACGGCCTTGGTCTCCAGGCTGATGTCCACGGAGCGGCTGTTGGTCTGGTAGTTGTTGAGGGCCGCCTCGGCGCGCTCCAGGTCCTTGCGCACCCCCGGCAGCTGGCTGCGCAGGAAATCCAGGCGCTGCGCCGCTTCCGCCGAGCTGCGCTCGACGTTCTGCAGCACGTACAGGCGGCTGATCTCGGACAGCACGCCCTTGGCCAGCTCCGGATTCTCGTCGGCCAGGGACAGGTAGATGATCCCCGACTCCTTGCCGGCCTCGTTGGTCTTGATGCGATTCTGGTAGAGCTGCGCGGTGGTGATGACGCGATTGCGGGTCACCTTGAATTCGGTACCGGGGCGGGCGGTCAGGGTCTTGACCTGCATGCGGTAGCCGTTGCCGGCCGCCAGTTGGCCGACCTGGCCTTCCAGTACCGGCTGCTTGTCCTTGTCCAGCAGGCGATAGCGGCCATTGCTGCCGGCCACCAGGGTCAGGGGCTCGCCGTACATCTCGTCCGGGACGTCGAACTGGAAGACGTCGATCTTCTCGCCGCCCCAGGCGAAGCGCCGCAGTTGCGGCCAGGCATCGGCCAACTGGCCCGGATGGTCGGCGTCGTAGGTACGCCACAGGTAGTGGCCGATCAGCGGGAAGAAGCGCGGCTTGGCCTCGATGTCCAGGCGCAGATTCTCCACGGTCTTGGCCAGCACCGCGCGCGACTTCAGCAGCTCGATCTCGGCTACCGCCGGCGAGGCCGAATTCGGCCGCACCACGGTTTCCGCCACCGCCGTGAGGGCATTCTTCTTCGGCTCGATCTGGATCATCGCCCCGGCGACGTACTGCGGGGTGGAGAGCACGGCATAGGCGATGCCCAGGGCCAGGAAGCCCCCGGTGATGCCCGCGATCAGCTTCTTGTGATCGAGAAGGGTGAGCGCCATCGTCTTGAGGTCCAGGTGTTGCTCGTCTTGTTGCTCGAACGAAGATCGCTGCATGGCGGTCATTGGGGGTCCTTCCTCTTGGCTGGATACATCGCAGCAGGAAAATTGCTGGGGTAGGTTCAGTAGGTGACGCGTTTGGGGACGAGGCGCCGGCCGACGTTGAGCAAGAGATTGCTCAACGCCTGGGCCAGCGCCTTGAGCTTCTGCCTGGGCGGAATCGACGACAGCGACAGGCCGAGCACCTGGCGCAGGAAGAAGACGTGCAGGTCGTGCTCGCCCAGCCGGTAGTAGTAGTTGGCGAGGCAGTACTGGGTATGCAGGTCCATCTGCAGGCGCTTCTGGCTGGCGCGCATGGAGAAGATCCCGCCCTCGTGCACCCGGTAGGCGGCGGGACGGATCTCGGCCATGAACTTGCCCTTGCCGTGGGCGCCGAGCAGCGACCACCAGACGATATCCATGAGCGCGGCGGTCTCCAGCTCCGGCGGCAGGCCACGCAGCACGTTGCGGAAGCAGGCGGTCAGAGTGGACAGCGGCAGCGCCTGTTTCAGCTCGGTCTGGCTGCGGTCGTAGTGATCGCGACCAGCGAAGCGCAGCGGATTGACGATGCCCTGGCTGTTGAAGGCGTAGGAGGCATGGAAGGCCAGCACGTAGTCCCGGTTGTTCTCCAGGAAATCCACCTGCAGCTGCAGCTTGCGCGGATCGGTCCAGTAGTCGTCGCCTTCGCAATAGGCGATGTAGTCGCCCCGCGCCTGCTGGAACACCGGCATGCCATAGGGCTTGCCCTGGGCGTACTGGTTTTCCTGCTGCAGGATCAGGCGGATCAGCCGGGGATAGCGCTGCGCGTACGCCTGGAGGATGTCCCGGGTGCCATCGGTGGAGGCGTCGTCGTTGATGACGATCTCGAAGGGGAAGTCGGTCTCCTGACGAAGGAAACCGTCGATGGCCTCGCCGATGAAGTCGCGGTGATTGAAGGTCAGGCAGACGATGCTGACCAGCGGGCGGCTGTACGCCGCCGGCCAGAGGCTCATGATCGCTGCTTCGGTCCGAACGTCCATGTCAGATTCCTGCTTTGGAGAAGTGGGAGAACAGCCGCGTACGCGTCTGCTTCGGCGAACAGAGCACATAGGCCAGTGCCATCAGCATCAGGGTCAGGCCGCCGCCCAGGGCGAGGGTGGCCAGGATGGCGAAGCGCTCCTGCGGTTGAATTTCCTGGTACAGCAGCTTGCTCAGGCCCACGCCGATGGCGGTCACCACCACGGCCACCAGCAGGTCCTGGTTCCAGTAGCGCTGCAGCGCCGGCGCGAAGCGGCCATGGATGATCGCCGGCCAGATCACGAAGGGGATCAGGCGCATGCAGAACCAGGCCAGGGCAGCACCGTGGGCGCCATGGTGCAGCACCACCAGGATCACGATGGGCACCGAGATCAGCGCCGAGACCAGGCTGTACCAGACGTGCAGGCGCAACTTGCCGTAGGCGTACTGCAGGTAGAACTGGAACTGGCTGAGTGCCAGCAGCGCCGCGCCCAGGGCGTACCAGAACAGGATCGGCTCGCTCCAATGGGCGGAGACCTGATCGCCGGTCCAGGCGAAGACCAGCGCCTCGCCATGGAAGGCCACCAGGGCCGCCAGCGGCAGCAGGATGGCGAAGGCGAAGCGCGCCGCGTTGCGATAGAGCCTTTCCAGCTCCAGTGCCTGGCCCTGGGAGACCAGTACCGTCATCCGCGGCAGCAGCGCCTGCACCAGCGGATTGGTGAGGGTGACGATGCCGGTGGAGATCAGCGCCACCAGGCTGAAATAGCCGTACTCGGCCAGTGGCAAGGCCTTGGACAGCACCAGTTTGTCGAGCTGGGTGAGGGCGATCCACAGGATCGAGGTGAAGGACATGCTCAAGGCGAAGGGCACGATGGGCTTCACCCGTTGCCAGTCGAAGCCGCTCCACCAGGACGGGTTGGGCAGCAGCCGATAGGCCTTGAGCGCATAGACCAGCATCTCGAACACGGCGACGAAGGCCTGGAAGACGAAGAAGTCCAGCGGCTCCTGGGAGATCCACATCACCAGGATCAGCCCGCCGAAGTAGCGGACGGTGGCGATCAGCACGTTGACCAGGTTCAGCCAGCCATGCAGCTCGACGCCCTGCACACCGCTCTTGTATAGCGTCGAGAGCAGGCGGAAGGCGATCATCAGCCCCATCAGGCCGATGCAGTGCGCCACCGTCTCCTCGGACAGGCCCTGGACGTTCAGCCAATGCTCGGCCATCCAGGTCGAATTCAGCTCGATGGCGACGAAGGCCAGGGTCGCCAACGGGATGAAGATGAACTCCAGCGAGCGCAGCAGCTGGCCACGGGTGCGCCCGATACCGTTCTGGCCGCGGCCGTGGGCGACGTCCCGCACCAGGGAGGCGGAGATGCCGACGTCGAGCAGTTGCAGCCAGGTCTGCAGCACGGCGAAGAAGCCGATCAGGCCATAGGTTTCCGCGCCCAGGTGACCGAGATACAGCGGCTGGATCAGGATGCCGATCAGCAGCGCATAGGCTTGGCCGGCATAGTTGATCAGGGTGTTGCGCAACACCGACGTTTTCGTGGGACTGGTCATGGGGGAGGGCGGGCCGGAATCAGGTGAGCGCGGGCGCGGAATCGCCGGGAAAATCCCAGCTCGGCAGCAACTGCGCCGGGGTGATGAGCGCCCGCAGCGATTCCAGGCTGGTCTTCTTCTGCTGCACCGACAGCAGTGTCTCGAGCAGCAGGTTCTGGGTGCTTTCGGGCAGGTCCGGATAGATGGGCACGCAGAGGATGCGCTGGCTCAGCTTGCGCGAGATCGGCTTGATCGCCTGCGGCTGCAGGTAGTCCAGGGTTTCCAGCGACGGATAGAAGTAGCGGCGCGGATTGATGCCGACGGCGTTCAGTGCCTGCCGGGTATCCAGCAGCGCCGTCTCGTCGCGCAGGGCTACCGGGAAGTAGCTGTAGTTGAGCTGGCTGCTGTAGGTCGGCCGCTGCAGGTCGAAGGCGCCCTGCAGGCGCGTCTCGTAGTGCCGGCCGATGATGGCGCGGCGGGCCAGGATGTCCTCCAGCTCGTCGAGGATGCACAGCCCCATGGCCGCGGACACCTCGTTGAGCTTGGCATTGATGCCGACGCCCTCGATGCGTTCGGCGTCGACGATGCCGAAGTTGATCATCCGCCGCACGCGCTCGGCGAGCTCGTCGTCCTCGGTGATGATCGCGCCGCCTTCGATGGTGTGGAACAGCTTGGTGGCGTGGAAGCTGACCGTGGTGATGTCGCCCCATTGCAGCACGGAACGGCCTGCGTAGAGGGTGCCGAAGGCGTGGGCACCGTCGTAGATCACCTTCAGGCCATGGCGCTGGGCGACCTGTTGCAGCCCCTGCACGTCGCAGGGATTGCCGAACACATGGGTGGCGACGATGGCCGAGGTATCGGGCTCGATGACCGCCTCGACATTGGCCGGGTCCAGGTTCCAGGTTTCCGGATGGATGTCGGCGAAGATCGGCCGGATGCGCTCCCAGTGCAGGGTGCTGGTGGTGGCGACGAAGCTGAACGGCGTGGTGATGGCGCTGCCGGTGAGCCCCAGGGCGCGATAGGCCACCTGCAACGCCAGGGTGCCGTTGTTGACCAGGATGATGTTGCGGACCCCCAGATACTCGCGCAGGCGCTCTTCCAGCTGGGCATGCAGGGGGCCCTGGTTGGTGATCCAGTTGTTGGCGTAGATCTTGTCGATATACGCCTTGAAGCGTTCCTTATTGCCAAGGTAGGGCTTGGTCACATTGATCATGATCCGTTACCTGCTTATCGAGTCCTTGATACGTGGCGGTTCGGTCAGGCGTGCTCGACGAGGGCGTCGCCCGCCTGCCGGAAGGCACCCCGCGGCTTGTCCAAGCGATCGAGCACCGATTCAAGGGCCTCGCGACTGGCATCGTTGTGGAACTGCCACACGCCATAGATGCGCCCGGAGAAGGAGGCTTCGCTGCCCAGGCGCGGGTCCACCGCCAGGCCCGAGCCGAGTCCGAACAGGTGTAACCCCTCGAGGCGCTGGCCGTGCTGGTCCAGCGGGCTGCCGGCCGCGTCGGAATCCAGGCCGCCACGCAGGGTGCGCAGGGTCAACGGCCGGCCATCCCCGTCGCGCAGCTCGGGCACGATGGGCAGGTAGCCCAGGCCCTGCACCAGCAGGGAGGCGTCGTCGAACAGCGCCTGGGCACGGGCGCGCTGGGCTTCGCTACCATCCAGGTGCAGGGTGTTGACCCTGACCGGCGTCCCGCCGATGCACTGCCCGGCGAGTACCTGGCGACCGATCTCGTGGGCGCGGTAGCGCAGGCCGCCCGAACGGTTGACCCGCTTGGAAATGGGGCAGATGTCCTGCAGCGGATCGAAGTCGTAGCCGGCGGCCAGGGCCTCGGCGGCGGTCTCGTAGAACAACCGGATCGGCGAGCGGTGGACCAGGGTCAACTCGCGCAGGCCGTCGTGGTGCAGCGCGGTGGCCAGGTTGTCCAGCACCGAGAAGGCGCTGTGGGAGCCGCCCACCACGCAGATGGGTCCGCCATCCTTGAGCCGGGCGCGGTAGCGCTGGCGCAGCGCCTCGGGTTGCAGGCGCAGGAGACTGTCGGAACTGTCGATCGGCGCGCGCTCGGGCAGTTCGAGCCCCAGTGCCTCGGCGCTCTGGGCGAAGCTGCTGCGCGTCTGCTTGCCACCCAGGTTCAGCACCAGGCTGGAGGTGCGCACCCGGCGGATGGCGCCCGCCTGTTCCAGCCAGACGACGTAGCCCGAGCCTTCGCAGGTGACCTCGGTGATGCGGGTCTGGCGCCAGGTGGGAATGCCGTACTGGCGTTCGAGCCAGGGCAGGACCAGGCCGGCGGCCTGCTGGAAGAGCTGGCCGACGATGGGCAGCGCGGGGGCTTCCTGGGCGTTCAGCCTGAGATGGCGATAGGTGGGGGAAGCATGCAGCGGGGCCAGGATGGGCGCCAGTAGCGGATCGCGCAGGCAGTCGAGAAAGACGTCGCTCACCGAGTTGGCGATGATCTGGTAGTCACCCAGCTTGCCGGCACCGAGTTCGCTACCGGCATCGACGATGATGGTCCCGGCGCGGGCGAGTTGCTCCACCGCGCCGCGCTTGATGGCATTGAACAGGAAGCCCAGGCCAGCCGGTCCGGCGCCACCAATTAGACATCCTAATGTCGCTTCCGACAGATCATTCCTTGCCATCGGGCCATCCTCTGTATGCGCCGGAAAAGGCGCGGGTTGAAGTGTGTTGAAGCAGGTTGTTCAGGTGCCCGGCAGTGATCGAAAGATGGACTACGAAGATTCGATTTATGAATGGAGTGGCGCACCAGCGGCGGCTGCCCAAGGCAACTTGCACCGGCCAGACTTAAGTCTCAAGCGGCAACTAATTAATTATTCTTGAGCCATTGTTCCAGGATGCGAACGGCCGCCATTCGACTGTTTCCCTGGACGATTGCGGCGGTCGCGCCCTTTCCTTCCAAGGGGTACGGGACAGCACTTCGCGGGTGAACGGCTTGCGCTGACCGCGGCGGGCCATGGCGTGGAGAGCCCGGCAAAGGATCAGGCGGATAGCGGTCGCGACGGGCCGTGGGTCTGGTATGGCGGGCCCTTGGGCGGTGTAGGCTGGTGAATCCAGATCAGGCGACATCCATGTTCTCCCGCTGTTCGCTGGCGTGGGCAAGCTGGCCCTTTCCCTGTCCATCGTGCACTCATGGCTACCGCACAGGTCGCCGTGGTCAAGTTGGCAGCCTTTGTTTTTCTGGACATGGCTACCGCACGGGTTTGCACCTGGACATTACGAATCGGGGGGCTCTAGTTACCGACAGCAAGACCTGAAAACCAAGTTGTCAGGAACTTGAAACGCAATCGGCGAGACGCAAAGGAGGGATTTTGAAAGCTGTCTTCCCTGACCTGTACGGCAGCAGACTCAGCGCGCAATCCCAGCGCTACCTCGAGTCAGGGGCAATGATTGTCAAAAGGTTTTGGACTGTCAACGCGAGTACTGGCGGTAGAGTTAGTATGACGAGACGGGGGCGGTGGACTTGTTTCGACAGAATGACCGAACAAGTGAGGCGTGCTTGGCAAATTCCTGCCTGGCTCGGCGTCTTTTAGTGAAGGCCATCGCAATGGCGCAGCTGTTGGTCGGAATAAGTGTGACGAATATTCTGGCGGTTGGTTAACGGAATTGACCGGGCTCGCGGACGACCGGGAAGCCGTCCGGGGTACGAGCAGAACGGCAGGAGTCAAGCCGTCGTCACGCCGACCAGGAGGCGAGCAGGCCTGGCAATTCGCTCAGGGCGTGGACTTCCGCATCGGGTCGACCCGCACCGCGCCAGGCATTTCCCAGGGGGTTGAACCAGACGGCACGGATGCCGGCCGCCTGGGCGCCCTGGACATCGTCCACCGGGTTGTCGCCCACATGCACGGTGGCGGCAGCCGGGATACCGGTGAGGCGCAGGGCCTCGCGGAAGGGCGTGGGGTCGGGCTTGCCGACGCCCAGCTGTTCGGCGTTCAGAGCGAAGCGGAAGTAGTCGGCCAGGCCGATGGTGTGGACATCCGCATTGCCATTGGTGAGCACACCCAGGGTGTAGCGATCGGCGAGCTGCTCCAGAGTGGGGTGGACGTCTTCGAACAGGGTGACCTGCTGGCGGGCGGCGAGGTAGACCGCGAAGCCCGCCTCGGCCAGCTGCGCCGCCTCGGGCTCAAGGTAGCCGGCATCCAGCAGCGCCTGGTGGATGACCCGCCGGCGCAGCTCGCTGACGCGGTGCTTGAGACCGGCATCCTGCTGCAACAGGCGATCACGGATCGCCCAAAGGTGTTCGACCGGCACGCTGCCCAGGCGCGGCGCGGACTCGGCGAACCAGTCGCGCAGCAGGGCTTCCGCGGAATGGATGACCGGGGCGATTTCCCAGAGGGTATCGTCGAGATCGAAGGTCACGAGGCGAATCGTCATCGGCTGGCCTTGCGCTTGGCGCGGGGATGGGCTTTGTCGTAGACCTCGGCGAGCTGGCCGAAGTCCAGATGGGTGTAGATCTGGGTGGTGGCGATGTCGGCGTGGCCGAGCAGCTCCTGCACGGCGCGCAGATCGCCGGAGGCGCTGAGCATGTGGCTGGCGAAGCTGTGCCTGAGCATGTGCGGATGCAGGTGCTGGCCCAGTTCGCGGACACCGGCCTCGCGCACCCGGAGCTGGACCGCGCGCGGCGTCAGGCGCAGGCCGCGCTGGCCGATGAACAGGGCATCGTCACGGGGCGCCGCCTGGGGCCTGACCTTCAGCCAGGTCTCCAGGGCGTCCCGGGCCTTGCTACCGATGGGCAGTACCCGCTCCTTGTTGCCCTTGCCCCTTACCTGCACCAGGCCCTGGGCCAGATCCACATCGCCAAGGTCGAGACCGACCAGCTCGGACAGGCGCAGGCCGGAGCTGTAGAACAGTTCCAGCAGGGCCTGGTCGCGCAGGGCGAGGAAGTCGTCTTCCACGGCGCCGTCGAGCAGCTGCATGGAGCGGTCGACATCGAGCACCTTGGGCAGGGGTTTCTGCGCCTTGGGCGGCGACAGGCCATGGGCCGGGTCCTGGCTGCAGCAACCCTCGCGAATCAGGTAGAGATAGAAGCCGCGGCAGGCGGAGAGTAGCCGCGCCAGGCTGCGACTGGAGGCGCCGGCGCGATGCAGCTGGGCGATCAGGGCGCGCAGCCGACGGCTGTCGAGCGTGCCCCAGTCCGCCAGGCCCTCGGCTTCGGCGAAGGCCAGCAGCTTGCGCAGGTCACGGCGATAGCCGTCGAGGGTGTGGGGCGAAACCTGCCGCTCCAGGCGCAGGTGATCGAGATAGGCGTCGAGCTGGACCTGCAGCATGCCTCGCTCCTCGGTTCAGCGCACCGTTCGCAGGGGGACGGGAAAGCGTGGCAGCACGCGGGCCAGGACTTCCGCCACGTGGCTCAGGAACAGCGTGCCCAGGCTGCTGCGGTAGTGCTGGGGATCGGGACTGCCGATCGCCAGGACGCCGTGCAGGCCCTGGTGGGAAAGGGCCGCCACCGCTGCCGAGCCGACCTCTTCCTTGGCCGAATCGCCGAACAGGAAGGCCAGCTCGTGGGCACGCAGCACGCCGCTGGTGGTCTTCTCGCCGCCCAGCAGGCCACCGATCACCTTCTGCGCCTCGGCCGGGGTGACGCTGCGGCCGACCGGCAGGGGGTGCTCGTGGAACAGGATGAGGCCGACGTAGGGCACCTTGAATTCATGGCGCAAGCTGTCCTCGACGGTACCTATCACCTCTTCGAGGCTGGTGGCGTCGAGCAGGCCGATGATCAGCCGGCGGGTCTTGTCGAACAGCCGGTCGTTATCGCGCGCCACGTCCATGAGGTGGGTCAGGCGGTGACGCATCTCGCCGTTGCGCTCGCGCAGCAGGCCGAGCTGGCGCTCGACCAGGGAGACCGCGGTACCGCGCTGGTGCGGCACGCGCATTTCCGCCAGCAGCTCTTCGCGGTCGGCGAAGAAGTGCGGGTGATCCAGCAGCCAGTCGGCGACGAGATCGGCAGTGAGTTCGGGCGTATCGCTCATACCCTCACCTGGCCTTCGTAGACGCGGGTGGCCGGACCGGTCATCAGCACTGGCTGGCCCACCCCTTCCCATTCGATGGTCAGCAGACCGCCCGGCAACTCGATGCTGACCGGCGACTTCAGCCAACCCTGGCGGATGCCGGCGACGGCGGCGGCGCAGGCGCCGGTACCGCAGGCACGGGTCTCGCCCACGCCGCGTTCCCAGACCCGCAGGCGGGCGCGCTGGGCATCGATGATCTGCAGGAAGCCGATGTTGGCCTTCTGCGGAAAGCGCGGATGGCATTCCAGCTGGGGGCCGAGGGTCTGTACCGGCGCCTGGTCGACGTCGGCGACGCGCAGCACCCCATGGGGATTGCCCATGGAGACCACCGCCAGCTCGACCGTCTCGCCTGCCACCTGCACGGCGTGGCTCAGGGCCTCGGTCTCGGCGACGAAGGGGATCTCGGCCGCCAGCAGGCGCGGGGCGCCCATGTCCACGCGGACCTGGCCGTCACCCTTGAGGTGCAATTCGATGATGCCGCCCTTGGTCTCGACGCGGATCTGCTTCTTGACCGTCAGGCGCTTGTCGAAGACGAAGCGGGCGAAGCAGCGGGCGCCGTTGCCGCACTGCTCGACCTCGGAGCCATCGGCATTGAAGATGCGATAGCGAAAGTCCACGTCCGGCTTGCTCGGGGTCTCGACGATCAGCAACTGGTCGAAGCCGATGCCGGTGTTTCTATCCCCCCACTGGCGGACGTGCTTGGGCTGGATGTGCGCGTGCTGGCTGATCAGGTCGAGGACCATGAAATCGTTGCCCAGCCCGTGCATCTTGGTGAAGCGCAGTTGCATGGAGCGCTCCCCTCAGGCCGACAGCCGGCTTTCGCCTGCGAAGAGTTCTTCCAGCGTCTCGCGCCGACGGACCAGGTGCGCCTGGTCGCCATCCACCATCACCTCGGCCGCGCGGCCACGGGTGTTGTAGTTGGAACTCATGGTGAAGCCATAGGCCCCGGCAGAGCGGATGGCCAGCAGATCGCCTTCGGCCAGGACCAGCTCGCGATCCTTGGCGAGGAAGTCGCCGGTCTCGCAGATGGGGCCGACCAGGTCGTAGCGGCGGGCCTCACCCTGGCGGGCGACCACCGGCTCCACCGCCATCCAGGCCTGGTACAGCGCCGGGCGGATGAGGTCGTTCATCGCCGCGTCGACGATGGCGAAGTCCTTGTGCGTGGTGTGCTTGAGATACTCCACGCGGGTCAGCAGCACCCCGGCGTTGGCCACGATGAAGCGGCCCGGTTCGAACACCAGGGTCAGGCTGCGTCCGGCGATGCGTTCGCGGATGGCCTGGATGTAGTCGCTGGCCAGTGGCGGCTGCTCGTCGCGATAGCGCACGCCCAGGCCGCCGCCGAGGTCCAGGTGGCGGATGACGATGCCACGTTCGGCGAGGCGGTCGATCAGCGCCAGCAGGCGGTCGAGGGCGTCGAGGAAGGGCGGCAGCTGGGTGAGCTGGGAGCCGATGTGGCAGTCCACCCCGAGGATTTCCAGATTCGGTAGCGTGGCGGCGCGGGCGTAGATCGCCTCGGCGTCGGCGATGTCGATGCCGAACTTGTTCTCCTTGAGCCCAGTGGAGATATAGGGGTGGGTGCCGGCGTCCACGTCGGGGTTGACCCGTAGCGAGATCGGCGCGACCACGCCGCGCTCGGCGGCCACCTGTTGCAGCCGCTCCAGCTCGTCGGTGGATTCGACGTTGAAGCAGTGCACGCCCACTTCCAGCGCCCGGTGCATGTCGTCACGGGTCTTGCCGACGCCGGAGAACACTACCTTGCGCGGATCGCCACCGGCGGCCAGCACGCGTTCCAGCTCGCCGCGGGAGACGATGTCGAAGCCGGCGCCGAGGCGGGCCAGGACGTTGAGCACGCCGAGGTTGGAGTTGGCCTTGACGGCGAAGCAGACCAGGTGCGGCAGACCCGCCAGGGCGTCGGTATAGGCGCGGTACTGGCTTTCGACGTGCGCCCGGGAATAGACATAGGTAGGCGTGCCGAACTGGCGCGCGACGGCGCTCAGGGCTACCCCTTCCGCATGCAGTTCACCTGTACGGACAGCGAAGACTTCCATGGTGGCTCCTTAGAACACGTCGTGGCGGTGTTCTTTGGCGGCTTTCTGGTCGTCCGGCAGGTACAGCGGGCCTTTCTGACCGCAACCGGCCAGCAGGCAGGCGCAGGCGATGAAGAGGAGGGACAGGCGCTTCATGACGCTAAACCTATACGAAAAGATAATATTGCACCGAGTATAACGGGGTTGAGCGACTCTTTGACACGCCCGGATGGGCTGCGCCGCACGCCTTGGCAAAAGCTCCGACTGGACGTCATCTGGGTGGCCCGCTACCGTGCGGCGATTCTTTCCCTTCTTTCGAGGATCGTCATGAGCCGGCTCAGCGAAGCGCAATTCCACCACCTCGTCGACCAGACCCAGCGCCAGGTCGAGGACGCCTACGACGACAGCGGCCTGGACCTCGACCTGGAGAACGCCGGTGGCGTGTTGACGGTGAAATTCGACAACGGCAGCCAGGTCATCCTCAGTCGTCAACCGCCGCTGGTGCAGCTCTGGGTGGCGGCGCGCTCGGGTGGCTATCACTTCGACTGGGACGGCCAGCACTGGGTCTGCGATAGCGCCCCGGAAACCCTCGGTGCCCTGCTGGTGCGGGTGACCCTGGAGCAGACCGGTGACAGCGTGAGCTTCCCCGGGCTGTAGCCGACCTGTGGTCGGCGCGGCTTGACCCGTGCCGAGCTCCCTGTGCTAGCGTGACTCGACGGCGCCTTTCGAGCGCCGTTTTCTTTTGCCGCTCCGGGCGGCGTCCCAAGGGGCTCCCGCAGCCCGTCATCCCAGGGTCCACCGCTGTCAGCGGCCGGGGCCGCATCGTCTCATTCCCAGGAGTTCGCCATGCGCCATGCATCGCCCATCACCGTATCCGCCGCCGATCTGCCCCGCCTCGAACGGCTGCTCGATGACTTGCCGGAGTTCGGCCCCGTGGCCGAGGCGCTGGACGAAGAGCTGGCCCGGGCCCGGGTGGTGGCGCCCGAGGAGATCGGCGCGGTGGTCACCATGAATTCCCGGGTGCGGTGCCGCGAGACCGATACCGGCAAGGAATACCAGGTGGTGCTGGTATACCCGGAGGATGCGGGCGAAGCGGGGCGGGTGTCGGTGCTGGCCCCTGCGGGCAGCGCCCTGCTCGGCGCGACGCCCGGCGAGCACCTCAGCTGGCCGGTGCCCGGCGGCAAGGAGCAGCAGGTGGAGCTGCTGGCGCTGGAGCCGATCGAGGCCTAGTCCTCCTCCCGCTCCGGCAGCTCGGGCAGGGCCCGCAGCAACCGCTCGTAGTGGGCGCCATCGAAGGGCCGATCGGCGGCCAGCATGACCTCGATCTCATAGGCCAGCGCCTGGGCCATCAGCAGCACCGCGTCTTCGCGCTCGTAGCCGACCAGGGTGAGCTTGTTGAGTACGGCCGGGACGTAATCCGGCTCGCCCGCGGCGAGCTGGTTCTCCACCGCTTCGATTAAATGGCTGGAGACGAAGGATTCTTCGTCATCGGTGTGGTCAGTCATGTCTGGATACCCCTTGTTACAGTACGACCCCCGATCCCAGCCTGGAGTCCTTCGATGATCACCTGCCATCGCCTGTCCGCCAACGAGCTGGTCGCGCAGCCGCTGTCGCCGGGAGATCCTCTGCCGGAGGACCTGCTCTGGGTGGACCTGCTCGACCCCAGCGAGGAGGAAGAGCGGTATCTGGAGCAGGCGCTGGCGATGGACATCCCCACCCGGGAAGAGATCGCCGAGATCGAGGAGTCGTCGCGACTCTATCAGACCGACCGGGCGCTGCACCTCACCACCACGGTGGTCAGCGGCTTCAGCGAGCACCAGCCGCGGGCCTCGGTGGTCAATTTCGTGCTGACCCCGGAATGGCTGGTGACGGTGCGCTATTCGGAACTGGCGGCTTTCCGCGCCTTTCTCGGCAAGGCCCAGCAGCAGGCGCGCCAGCACTGCACCAGCGATGTCATCTTCGCCGCCCTGCTGGACAGCCTGGTGGACCGGGTGGCCGACATCCTCGAGTCGGTACAGGCGCATCTCAATCGCCTGGCGCGGGCGGTGTTCCGCGAGCCCGCCGATTCCCTCCAGGAAAAGCAGCAACCGAAGACCGACCTGCAATCCATCGTCAAGCAGCTGGGCCGCAGCAACCAGCTGCTGGCCCAGCTCAGCGAGAGCCTGCTGGGCATCAACCGCATCGTCTCCTACCTGCGGCGGGCCGGTGCGACCTGGATTTCCAGCACGGCCAAGACCTGGTTCAAGACGCTGGAGCGCGACGTGCGCTCGCTGAGTGACTATCAGGCTAAGATGAATGGCGAGATCGGCTTCCTGCTCGACGCCACTCTGGGGCTGATCAGCGTGGAGCAGAACAACATCGTCAAGGTCTTCACCATCGCCTCGGTGCTGTTCCTGCCGCCGACACTGGTGGGCACCATCTACGGCATGAACTTCAAGATCATGCCGGAGCTGGACTGGCACTACGGCTATCCCCTGGCGTTGGGTGCCATGGTGGTGTCGGCGCTGATTCCCTATGCCTGGTTCAGGTTTCGCCGCTGGCTCTAGTGTGGTGTTTCAGACGTTCGCACAAGAATTGGCGAGTGATTTTTGGGCGGTTCGGCGTTCCGACTGGCTAGGCGCCGCGACGAGTCATGGCAGAGCTATGGCGAGGAGTGGCAACGCCGCCAGGACGGTCCGCCACTGCGGCCGAAAAAGCGCCGCCAAAGTGTGTAGATAACTTCTGAAACACCACACTAGAGCGGCTGGCAAAACTACTGCGCGTCCACCAGACGGACGCGTGCAGTGCTCGGAGTCCTCATGTACCCCTCGTACACTGCGGCTCCTGCGCGCCGCGCGCACCCGTCTGACAGCCGCTCGCTACGTTCTGTCAGCCGCTCTTGGCTGGCATCTCTCATCACTGCACAAGAGGACAAACCAATGCGCGTCGGATTCATCGGCCTGGGTGGCATGGGCCAGGGCATGGCGGCCAATCTGCTCAAGGCCGGACATGAGGTGGTGGTGTGGAATCGCTCTCCGGAGCCGGTCCAGGCGCTGGTCGACCGGGGCGCCAGCGCGGCGGCGACGCCAGCGGAGGCCTTCGACGTGGAGGTGGTCTTCAGCATCCTGGCCAACGATGCCGCCACCCGCGAGGTCATCCTCGACAGCGGCGCCCTGCAAGCCGCGCGGAGCGGACTCGTGCACGTCAGCATGGCCACCCTGTCGGTGGCGCTGGTGGACGAACTGGTGGCGCGCCACGCCGAGGCTGGTGTGGGCTACGTGGCCGCGCCGGTGTTCGGGCGGACCGATGTGGCCGCCAGTGGCCAACTCAACATCGTGGTGGCAGGCGATCCGCAGGCCATCGAGCGTGTCCAGCCACTGCTGGAGGTGCTGGGGCGCAAGACCTGGCCGGTGGGCGACGAGCCACGCCAGGCCAACGTGGTGAAGATCGCCGGCAACTTCATGATCGCCAGCGCCATCGAGACCATGGGCGAGAGCACCGCCCTGGCGCGCAGCTACGGGGTGGCGCCGGCGGCGCTGCTGGAGATCCTCACCAGCACCCTGTTCGCTGCCCCGGTGTACCAGAACTACGGGCGCCTGCTGACCGAGCGACAATTCTCGCCGGCCGCCTTCAAGCTCAGTCTGGGCCTCAAGGACGTCAACCTGGCCCTGGCGGCCGGTCAGGAGAAGGCGGTGCCGCTACCCTTCGCCAGCGTCCTGAGAGACAACCTGCTGGAGGCCGTCGCCCAGGGCGAGGGCGAGCTGGACTGGGTGGCGCTGGGGCAGAGGTCGCACAAGAAGGCCGGCCTCGACTGAGAACCTGTTTACGATCTCCTGGCCGTCGGCCATACGGCGTTAAAAACAGCTTCGGAATGCTCATTTACCACTTGTAAACTGCGCTTCCTCAGCTGTCTTTGCCTTGTCTGGCTCTAGTCCAAAAGATCGTAAACAAGTTCTGAGCGCCTGCTCAAAGTCCGCTGCGCGTCGGCCGAGCCGCGTTGGGCGTGGCTCCCGCTCGCGCGACCTGACCCAGATCCCGCGCCATGGCTACTTGCAGGCGGTGCCCAGTGCCGCCAGCGACAGCGGGTAGAACTGCAGGTTGTAGCCGGACGTCTTGGCCTGGCTGCAGCGCTTGGTGCTGTAGGGGCCGTAGTCGATGATCATCACCGGCTTCTTCCGGGTGCGGAAGTAGCTATAGGCGTTGCACTCGGCGTAGTCGTAGCAACTTTCGTTCAGGGCGAAGTCGAACTTGTCGTAGACGCTGGGGATCAGCTCGATGGCGTTCTTGAGCCCTACCAGCAGCTCGCGCTTGTGGGCTTCGGCGGCCAGCCAGTTGAGGAAGTCCAGCTGCTGGGCCTTGGTCAGCTTGAGGCCGTTCGGATTGGTGTAGCCATCGACATTGTCCGGGTCCACGCCCTGGCAGCCCTTCTGCACGGCGAGATCCAGGCGCTTGGCCAGCAGGGCACGGACGTCGGCGCGGCGAATGTCCAGCCAGCGCTCGCCCGGCCAGGCGTCCAGCGCCTTGCCCAGGGCCGCCTTGGGATAGAGGGCGGCATCGGGCCGCCAGTCTTCCCAGGTGCCGGCGCTGAAGTAGCAGATCACCGTCTTGCCATTGCCCTTCAGGTTGGCGATCACCGCCTTGCTGGTGTCGTAGAGGTCGATGTCGTAGAGGGTGCGATTGGGTTTCTGCAGTACGCCGTTCAACTGGACATGCCAGGTCAGCGTCTGGGGCAGCGGTGCGGGCAGGGCCGCATGGCTGGGACTGGAGGCGGTGGCGAACAATCCGCAAAGCAGGATGGAACAGGCTGGAAGGCGCATGAGGCTTGACTCGGAAGGCTGGTCAAGTCCTCAGTATCGGCTGTCTTTGCAGGGGCCTGAGTGCCGACGGTCGTACGCTCGACGGCTGGTCGGCAGCCGGCTGGCAGGCTGCCAAGGCACTCGGCCAGAGAACCCGGTCCTAGACCTGTTGTGGGCGGCCACAGCGCCCGTTGGGCGCTACGCCCGGCATTCCCCCCTGGTAGCCCTGCCGATAGACGGCAGGGGGCAGGACGATTTCGCGCGCGCCCGAGCAACCCACCACACCAAGGCGGCCGGCACCGGGAGCGGGACATCGCTTAGCGCTGGGCGAGCAGCTCACGGCCGCGCTGCACGGCGGCGCGGACCTGGGCCGGTGCGGTACCGCCGATATGGTCGCGGGCGTTGACCGAGCCTTCCAGGGTCAGGACGGCGAAGACGTCCTGCTCGATCTGGTCGCTGAAGCGACGCAGCTCGTCCAGGCTCATCTCGGCCAGGTCCTTGCCGCTGTCCACGCCGTACTTGACCGCATGGCCGACGATCTCGTGGCAGTCACGGAAGGGCAAACCCTTGCGCACCAGGTAGTCGGCGAGGTCGGTGGCGGTGGAGAAGCCGCGGCGGGCCGCTTCGCGCATGATCTCGCGCTTGGGCTTGATGGCCGGGACCATGTCGGCGAAGGCGCGCAGGGAATCACGCAGGGTGTCCGCGGCATCGAACAGCGGTTCCTTGTCTTCCTGGTTGTCCTTGTTGTAGGCCAGCGGCTGGCCCTTCATCAGGGTCAGCAGGCCGGTGAGGGCGCCGAACACCCGGCCGGTCTTGCCGCGCACCAGCTCGGGGACGTCGGGATTCTTCTTCTGCGGCATGATCGAGGAACCGGTGCAGAAGCGGTCGGGCAGGTCGATGAACTGGAACTGGGCGCTGGTCCAGAGCACCAGCTCCTCGGAGAAACGCGACAGGTGCATCATCGCCAGGGAGGCCGCGGCGCAGAATTCGATGGCGAAGTCGCGATCCGAGACGCCGTCCAGGGAATTGCCGCCGATGGCCTCGAAGCCCAGCAGTTCACAGGTGACCTGGCGCTGGATCGGGTAGGTGGTGCCGGCCAGGGCGGCGCTGCCCAGGGGCATGCGGTTGACGCGCCTGCGGCAGTCGAGCAGGCGCTCATGGTCACGGGAGAGCATCTCGAACCAGGCCAGCAGGTGGTGGCCGAAGGTCACCGGCTGGGCGGTCTGCAGATGGGTGAAGCCGGGCATGATGGTGTCGGCTTCGGCCTCGGCCAGTTGCAGCAGGCCTGCCTGCAGGCGGTTCAGCTCGGCGAGGATGGCGTCGATCTCGTCGCGCAGCCAGAGGCGGATGTCGGTGGCCACCTGGTCGTTGCGGCTGCGGCCGGTGTGCAGCTTCTTGCCGACCACGCCCAGGCGCTCGGTCAGGCGCGCCTCGATGTTCATGTGCACGTCTTCCAGGTCGACGCGCCATTCGAAGGTGCCGGCCTCGATCTCGCCGCGGATTTCGTCCAGGCCGGCGACGATGGCGTCGCGCTCGGCGCTGCTGAGCACGCCGGCCTCGGCCAGCATGCGCGCATGGGCCTGGCTGCCGAGGATGTCGTGGCGATAGAGACGCTTGTCGAAGTCCACCGAGGCGGTGAAGCGGGCGACGAAGGCGTCGACGGGTTCGCTGAAGCGTCCGCCCCAGGACTGGTTGGTTTTTTCGCTGCTCATGGATCGGCCTGCTGCTGGGCTTGTCGGTGGAGGTTGAAGGGTGCCGATGATAGCAGTCCTCAGCGGGTTCCGGCCCGAATCAGCGGAGCCGGCTTGCCGACGAGCGGTATCTGACCCACACTGCGGCTCATGATACTCGAACGCCGCAAGACCCCTCGGCCAGTCAAGGTCGATGACTTCTTCGTCCCGGCCCTGTGTGAGCCGGAGGCCCTGCTCGTCCTGGTGGTACTGGCCGAGCTGCTGGTGCTGGTCCTGGTGCTGGCCGAGCCCTTCACCCTGCAGTTCAACTGGATTCGCCTGGCGCTGGTATCGCTCTTCGTACAGTGGATCGTGCTGCTCTCGGCGGCGCTGCTCTGTCGCCTGCGGCCCTGGCTCGCACGCCATCGCCCGGTGGTGGCCGGCGGTCTCTGCTGCGCCATCGTGGTGGCCCTGACCCTGCTCTGCACCCTGGTGGCCGATTGGCTGCAACTGGCCGGGCCGCTGCAACGGACCGGCGAGGTCCGGCTGTACATGAGACATGCGCTGATCGCCTTCATCATGTCCATGCTGTTGCTGCGCTACTTCTGGCTGCAGAGCCAGTGGCGTCGCCAGCAGCAGGCCGAGTTGCAGGCACGCATCGAATCCCTGCAGGCGCGTATCCGGCCGCACTTCCTGTTCAACAGCCTGAACAGCATCGCCAGCCTGGTCGTCCTGGATGCGGACAAGGCCGAGCGCGCGGTGCTGGACCTGTCGGCGCTGTTCCGCGCCAGCCTGGCCCAGCCCGGTACCAAGGTACGCTGGTCGGAGGAACTGGAGCTGTCGCGGCGCTACCTGGACATCGAGCGTCTGCGCCTGGGCGACCGCCTGAAGTTGCAGTGGGATGTGGACGGGGTGCCGGCCGACCTGCCGATTCCCCAGCTGACGTTGCAGCCGTTGCTGGAGAATGCCCTGATCTATGGCGTCGCACCGCGCATCGAAGGCGGCCTGGTGACCATCTACGCCGACTATCGCGACGGGGTGTTCGAACTGGTCATCAGCAATCCCTACGATCCGGAAGTGGAGCAGCAGCCGAGGCCACCCAAGGGCACTCGTCAAGCTTTAAGCAATATCGAGGCACGGTTGACGGCACTTTTCGGACCAGCTGCGAGTCTCAAAATCGAACGCCGCGACCAGCGGCATACAACGTCTCTTCGCTATCCATGCGAGCGACTCATGCGGGAAGCCTGAGCTTATGAATGTCCTGATCGTCGATGACGAACCCTTGGCGCGCGAGCGTCTGGCCCGTCTGGTGGGGCAACTGGACGGTTACACCGCCCTGGAGCCGACAGCCACCAACGGTGAGGAAGCCCTCGCTTTGGTTGAAAATCTCAAGCCAGACATTGTCCTGCTGGACATCCGCATGCCGGGTCTGGACGGTCTGCAGGTGGCGGCGCGCCTGTGCGAGCGTGAGTCGCCACCGGCGGTGATCTTCGTCACTGCCCACGACGAGTACGCGCTCGATGCCTTCCAGGTCAGCGCCGTGGGCTATCTGGTCAAGCCGGTGCGCCAGGAAGACCTGGCCGCGGCCCTGAGCAAGGCCCAGCGACCCAACCGCATGCAGCTGGCTGCCTTGACCAAGCCGCCGGCCAGCGGTGGCCCGGGCCCGCGCAGCCACATCAGCGCCCGGACCCGCAAGGGTATCGAGCTGATCCCGCTGGATGACGTGGTCTATTTCATCGCCGACCACAAGTACGTGACCCTGAGACACTCCGGTGGCGAGGTACTGCTGGACGAGCCGCTCAAGGCGCTGGAAGACGAATTCGGCGAGCGCTTCGTGCGTATCCACCGCAATGCCCTGGTCTCGCGGGAGCGTATCGAGCGCCTGCAACGCACGCCCCTGGGCCACTTCCAGCTGTTCCTCAAGGGCATGAACGGCGACGCGCTGACCGTCAGCCGCCGCCACGTGGCGGGTGTGCGCCGGCTGATGCACAGCATCTGACGGCGCTGGTCGGTCGATGCCGGGCGCTCGCCGCAGTGGGGGCGCCGGTCGACCTGCTATGATGGCCGGCAATCTGACGTGCCGGTAATGTCCATGCTCCGCGAAATCCGTATCGCTACGCGCCAGAGTGCCCTGGCGCTGTGGCAAGCCGACTATGTGAAAGCCCGCCTCGAAGCGGCGCACCCTGGTCTCAGGGTCAGCCTGCTGCCCATGACCAGTCGCGGCGACAAACTGCTCGACGCGCCCCTGGCGAAGATCGGTGGCAAGGGCCTGTTCGTCAAGGAACTGGAGAACGCCCTGCTCGACGGTAGCGCCGACCTCGCCGTGCACTCCATGAAGGACGTGCCCATGGCGTTTCCGCAAGGCCTGGGGCTGTACGCCATCTGCGCGCGGGAAGACCCGCGCGATGCCTTCGTTTCCAACCGGTTCGCCGGGCTCGCCGAACTGCCCCAAGGCAGCGTGGTGGGTACCTCCAGCCTGAGACGCCAGGCCCAGTTGCTGGCGTTGCGCCCCGATCTGGAGATCCGCTTCCTGCGTGGCAACGTCAACACCCGTCTGGCCAAGCTCGATGCCGACGAGTACGACGCCATCATTCTCGCCGCCGCCGGCCTGATCCGCCTCGGATTCGCCGACCGCATCCGCGAATACCTGAGCGTCGAAAACAGCCTGCCAGCGGGAGGGCAGGGCGCGGTGGGCATCGAGTGCCGCACCGACGATGCCGAGGTGCATGTCCTGCTCGAACCCCTGCATCACCTCGACACCGAACGCCGCGTCGCTGCCGAGCGCGCCCTGAATCGCCGCCTCAATGGTGGCTGCCAGGTGCCCATCGCCTGCTATGCCGTGCAGGAGGGCGACTTGCTCTGGTTGCGCGGCCTGGTCGGCCAGCCCGACGGTGGTCTGCTGCTGCGCGCCGAGGCCCGCGGTCCGCTCAACGATCCTGCCGGCCTGGGCGTGGCCGTGGCCGAGGACCTGCTGGCCCAGGGCGCCCAAGGCATCCTCGATGCCGTCTACGGGGCCTCCGGCGCATCATGAGCGCCTGGCGCTTGCTGCTGACCCGGCCGGCGGACGAGAACGCGCCGCTCGCCGCTACCCTGGCGGCGACCGGTATCGCCAGCGCCAGCCTGCCGCTACTGGAGATCCAGCCGCTGCCGGAAACGCCCGAGCAGCGCAGTCTCTGGCTCGACCTGGACCGCTACGCCGCCGTGCTGGTGGTGAGCAAGCCGGCCGCTCGCCTGGGACTCGCCGCCCTCGACCGCTACTGGCCGCAACCGCCGTTGCAGGCCTGGTTCGCCGTCGGCGCGGCCACCGCCGCGGTGCTCGACGACTACGGTCTGCCGGTGCACTACCCCGAGCGTGAGGACAGCGAAGGCCTGCTGGCCCTGCCGGCCCTGGCCGACGCCCTGCAACGTCCCGAGCCCGAGGTGCTGCTGCTGCGCGGCGAAGGTGGCCGCGACCTGCTGGTCGACGGCCTCACGGCCCGCGGCGCTCGCGTCGAGGTGCTCGAGCTCTATCGCCGCCAGTGTCCGGAATACGCCCCAGGGCTGATCCTAGAGACCCTGGCAGCGGAACGCCTGAATGCCATCATGGTCAGCAGTGGGCAGGGATTCGCGCATCTGCAGGCCTGTGCGGGTGCGGATTGGCCCGCAGTGCGTCGCTATCCGCTGCTGGTACCCAGTGCCCGTGTGGCCGAGCTGGCCCGTGCCAGCGGCTGTCGTCGCGTGATCGACTGCCAGGGTGCCAATGCCGGCGCCATCGCCGCCGCACTTGCCCAACATCATCCGGATTGACCCTACAAGGAATCCCTGTGAGCGAAACTCAAGCCCCCCGCGCCGACGACGTCTCCCCCGATCCCGTCGTGACTCCCACGTCGCCTCCGCCCGCGCCGCCCCCGGTGAGCGCGCGTCGCAAGGGCTCGGGCAAGGCCTCGGGCGTGGCATTGCTGGCCCTGCTGGTGGCCGTCGGTGGCCTGGGCGTGGGCGGCTGGAGTGTCTGGCAACTGCAGCAGGTACGCCAGGCCGAGCAGGCCGGCGCCGCCCAGGCCGAGGATCTGCGCAGTCAACTGCGCCAGCTGGAAACCCGCAACCAGGCGCTGAGCGCCGATCTCGGCCGGTTGCCCTCGGCCAACGAACTGGAAGAGCGCCGCCGCCAGCTGGCCGCCCTGCAAGGCGATCAGCAGCACCTCGCCGAACAGTTCAAGGAAGTGGTCGGCCAGAGCCGCCAGGCCTGGCGGCTGACCGAGGCCGAACACCTGCTGCGCATGGCGACCCTGCGCATGACCGCGCTGCAGGACGTCCCCAGCGCCCAGAACCTGCTGCAGGGCGTCGACGACATCCTCAAGGCGCAGAACGATCCGGCCGCCTTCGCCGCCCGCCAGCAACTGGCCAACGCCCAGCAGACCTTGCGCCAGCTGCCCGATCTGGATCGCACCGGCCAGTTCGTCCAGTTGGCCTCCCTGCGCAACCAGGTGCAGAGCCTGGAGCCCTTGCCGCCGCGTTTCGCCACCACGGTGGCCGACCAGCCGGGCGTGGGGAAGGCCGCGGTGCCGCCCAGCAGTGCGCTGCAGCAGTGGTGGCAGGACTTCCGCCAGCGCATCTCCAGCTATTTCCGCATCGACTTCTCCGCCGACCAGCCGATCCGGCCGCTGCTGGCCGAGGAATCCCTGGCCCAGGTGCGCCTGGCCATGAGCCTGGCGCTGGAACAGGCGCAGTGGGCCGTGCTGAACGGCAACCAGGAGGTCTATCGCCTCTCCATCGAGCAGGCCGAAGACGTCCTCGCCGCCCACTTCAACAACCAGAATCCCGACAGCCGCGCCGTCAGGCTGCGCCTGCAGGAGCTGGCCGAGCGTCCGGTGACCTTCGAGGCGCCCGACCTGACGCCGGCCCTCACCGCGCTGCAGGCCTACATCGCGCAACGTCAGCAAATCCAGCCGACCAATGCCGCCGGCGCGGCTCAGGAGAATCGTCCATGAAGCGCCTGTACCTGCTGTTCCTGTTCGCCCTGCTCGTCGGCCTGGGGGTCGCCGTGGTGCTGGCCAAGGAGCCGGGCTACGTGCTGCTGTCCTACAGCAACTTCCGCTATGAATCGAGCCTCTGGGCCTTCCTGGCGCTGCTGGTGGCCGCCTGGCTCGCGCTGTCCATCCTCAAGCTGGTGCTGGGTGCCCTGGGGCTGACCGGCAAGGTGCTCAATCCCTGGTCGCGGCACAATCGTCAGCGGCGCCTGGATCAGGCCCGCCACAAGGGCCAGCTGGAGCTGGCCGAAGGCAACTGGAGCAACGCCCTCAAGCACCTGAAGAGCGCTGCCGAACATGCCGACCAGCCGTTGTTCGTCCTGCTGGGCGCCGCCCGCGCCGCCAACGAGCTGGGTGACCTGGACGAGCGCGATCGCCTGCTGCGCCAGGCCCGCGAGCGCGAACCCCAGGCCGATCTCGCCATCGGCCTGCAACAGGCCCGACTGCAGATCGACCGCGGCCAGTACCTGGAGGCGCGCGACAGCCTGGCGCCGCTGCAGGCCAAGTATCCGAAGAACGGCGAGGTGCTGCTGCAGCTGCAGCGCCTGCAGGTGACCCTGCGCGATTGGCCGGCGCTGATCGCCCTGCTGCCGCAACTGCGCAAGCAGCAGGTGCTGCGTCCGCAGGAGCAGGACGACCTGGAGCGCAAGGTCTGGATCGCCACTCTGGACGAGGTACCGCCCCAGGGTGCGGAGTCCGCGCTGGACGCCCAGTGGCAGCAGGTGCCCACGGCGCTCAAGGGCGATCCGGCGGTGGTGCTCGCCTATGCCCGCCAGCTACGCGCCATCGGTCGTGACGACCTCGCCGAAGAGGTGCTGCACATCACCCTCAATCGCCAATGGGACGAGCGCCTGGTCGAACTCTACGGCCAACTGCGGCCACGCGATGCCAGTCGCCCGCTGCAGCATGCCGAGGGGTGGCTCAAGGATCGTCCCCAGGACCCGGTGCTGCTGCTGGCGCTGGGCCGCCTATGCATGAGCAACCAGCTGTGGGGCAAGGCGCGCGATTACCTGGAGACCAGCCTGGCCCAGCGCCCTTCCGCCATCACCGCTGGCGAACTGGCCCGGGTCGCCATCCAGCTGGGCGACGTGAGCCGTAGCCAGCAGTTGCTGCAGAGCCAGTGGCGCGACCCTGCGTCCGCTTCGCTGCCGGCTACACGCAGCTGATTCGGCTCATGGCCCTCGTGCGTGGCCACCCGGTGGGCGCGCACGAGAATCGGTCAACCTGCCGTACCGCTCCTGGAACCGGGTCTGAACCCGTCATGCGCCCTCGTGCGGACCCCTTCCCAAGCCGCTACGACATCGTACAGCCATAGAGGTGTCACCCCGGTCCTTGAAAGGTGCCCGGGCTTTCTCTACCGTAACGTCCCAATTCCCTGCTGGAGACGGCGCGTCCGTGACTAGTCCCCGCTTCATCTTCCTGTTCATGGCTGCCACCTGCGCGGTACTCATGGGCGTCGGTCTCTATCTCGAGCACGTGGTCGGCCTCGAGCCCTGCCCCCTCTGCGTGGTGCAGCGGATCTTCTTCATTCTGGTCGGAGTGGTCGCCCTGATCGCGGGCATCCAGGCGCCGGGTCTGCGTGGACGGCGCATCTACGGCGTGATCCTCTTGTTGCTGGCCGCCGGTGGTGCCGCTACCGCCGGCCGCCAGGTCTACCTGCAAACGGTGCCGGCGGAAGAGCTGGCGGCCTGCCTGCCGAGCCTGGACTACATGATGCAGGCGCTGCCCTTCCAGGAAATCATCCGCCTGGTGCTGCACGGCACCGCCGACTGCGCCGAAGTCAACTGGACACTGTTCGGCCTGAGCATCCCGGAATGGAGCCTGCTGGCCTTCGTCCTGCTCATGGCCCTGAGCCTGGTCAAGATCTTCCGCCGTCGCTAGTGTGGTGTTTCTGACGTTCGCGCAAGAATGGGCGAGTGATTTTTGTTCGGTTCGGCGCCCCGAGTGGCAACGACGTCCAAGGCGGTCCGCCGCTGCGGACAAAAAGCGCCGCCAAAATTGTGTAGGTGATTTCTGAAACACCACACCAGGCCTTTCTCCGAGCAACGGCACTCGCCTGGCGAGACGATGTCGGTATAGTTCCTGATAACCCCCGGGCGCCTGCGCCCGGACCGTTTCGCCCGTATAGAGAGCTGCCGTCATGCTAGAAACCTGCCGCAATGCCCAGGAACGCTGGGGTGGGGTCCACCAGCTGATCGACCGCTGGCTGATCGCCCGCCGCGAGCTGGTGACCGCTTACGAGACTCTGGATATGGAGCCCTTGCTGGCCCCGGTACGCGAGGTGAGCGAACTGGAGCGCCTCTGCGACATGCTGGTCGACTACATGTCCACCGCGCATTTCGAGATCTACGAGCAACTGGTGGCCGAAGCCCGGGAATTCCAGGACGAGCGCGCCATCGAGTTCGCCGACAGCGTCTATCCGCGCCTGCAGGCCCTGACCGACGCCGCCCTGAACTTCAACGACAGATTCGAGCGCGGGGCCTATCGGGACCCGGGGCTGTTGACCATCGAACTCAAGCTGCTGGGCGAGACCCTGCGCGAGCGCTTCGAACTGGAAGACTGCCTGATCGAAGTGCTGCACACCGCGCACCAACAGCCGCGCCTGGCGTCGGTCTAGCCCCGGCTCACCCGCGCTGCCTCGGCCAGCAGGTCGAGGTCCGCGGCGGCTGCCTCGCGCGGTGCCAGCGCATGCAGCCAGTCCCCCGAGCCCTGCGCCTCGCGGCACGGCCAATGGCCCGCGAGTCGCGCCAGACGCGCGAGCTGTTCACGTTCCGCGGCCAATTCCAGGCCCTTGAGTTGCTCCCGCAGAGCCGCCAGGCTCTGGTCCGCGCTGGACGCGGCCTTCCAGGCCTGGCGCAACTGGCGCAGGGGGCGGACCACCGTGTCCTGCCAGTGCCGCGAGGCGCGCTGCAGTCGAGCCAGCCCCTCGGCATCCAGGGCGCAGGCACGGTGATCCAGCCAGAGCGCCGTCAGCACCAGGCAGACGTCGGCGCCGGCCTCCTGCAGACGCAAACAGGCGCCTTCCACGCCGGGCCGGGCGTATACTGCCAACGCGAATTCCCACAGGTCCTCTTGCATGTCCGCCTCCCCGTTCGTGGGTGGTGGAGCTGCTACACTCCGCCGCCATGATCCGACTACAGAACCTTACTCTACAGCGCGGTCCCCAGCGTCTGCTCGAAAACGCTGACCTGACCCTGCATCCCGGCCAGAAGGCCGGGCTGATCGGTGCCAATGGCGCCGGCAAGTCCAGCCTCTTCGCCCTGTTGCGCGGCCAGCTCGGCGCCGACGCCGGCGACTGCCACATTCCAGCGGCCTGGCGCATCGCCCACATGCGTCAGGAGGTGGATACCCTGGAGCGGCTGGCGGTGGACTACGTGCTCGACGGCGACGTCGACCTGCGCCGCATCCAGCGTGAACTGGCAGCCGCCGAAGTGGCTCAGGACGGCAACGCCCTGGGCCGGCTGCACGCCGATTTCGAGGCCGCCGACGGCTATACCGCCGATGCCCGGGCGCGCAAATTGCTGGCCGGTCTGGGCTTCACCGCCGCGCAGATGGAGCGCCAGGTCGGCGACTTCTCCGGTGGCTGGCGGATGCGCCTGAACCTGGCCCAGGCGCTGATGTGTCCCTCGGACCTGCTGCTGCTGGACGAACCCACCAACCACCTGGACCTGGACGCCATCCTCTGGCTGGAAGACTGGCTCAAGGGCTATCCCGGCACCCTGATCCTGATCTCCCACGACCGTGACTTCCTCGATGCGGTGGTCGACCATGTGGTGCACCTGGACCAGCAGACGCTCACCCTCTATCGCGGCGGCTATTCCAGCTTCGAGCGTACCCGCGCCGAGCGCTTGGCGCAGCAGCAACAGGCCTACGACAAGCAGCAGGCCCAGCGCGCCCACATGGAGAAGTACATCGCTCGCTTCAAGGCCCAGGCCACCAAGGCCCGCCAGGCGCAGAGCCGGATCAAGGCCCTGGAGCGATTGGAAGAGCTGGCGCCGGCCCATGTCGACTCGCCCTTCGAATTCGTCTTCCGCGAGGCGGACAAGCTGTCCAGCCCGCTGCTCGACCTGGCCGAAGGCCGGCTCGGCTACGGCGAGACCACCATTCTGCACCCGGTGAAGCTGCAACTGGTGCCGGGGGCACGCATCGGCCTGCTGGGCCCCAACGGTGCCGGCAAGTCGACCCTGATCAAGACCCTGGCCGGTGAGCTTGCGCCCCTCGGTGGACGTCTGCAACGCGGCGAGAACCTGGCCATCGGCTACTTCGCCCAGCACCAGCTCGATTCTCTGGACGCCAAGGCCAGTCCGCTGCTGCACCTGCAGCGCATCGCCCCCGGCGAGCGCGAGCAGAGCCTGCGCGATTTTCTCGGCGGCTTCGACTTCCGCGGCCCGCGCTGCGACGAGGTGGTACTGAATTTCTCCGGTGGCGAGAAGGCGCGCCTGGCCCTGGCCTTGATCGCCTGGCAGAAGCCCAATCTGCTGCTGCTGGACGAACCCACCAACCACCTGGACCTGGACATGCGCCTGGCCCTGACCCTGGCCCTGCAGGAGTTCGCCGGAGCGGTGCTGGTGGTCTCCCACGATCGTCACCTGCTCAAGAGCACCACCGACGAATTCCTGCTGGTGGCCGACGGCAAGGTCCAGGCCTTCGACGGCGACCTGGACGACTACAGCCGCTGGCTGGTGGACTTCCGCGCCCGCCAGGAGCCGATGCTTGCCGGTGACGGCGCGGTGGTCGACAAGACCGACCGCAAGGCCCAGCGCCAGGCGGCCGCTGCCTTGCGCCAGCAGCTGGCGCCCTTGAAAAAGACGGCCGACAAGCTGGAGGCGGAGCTCGGCAAGCTGCAGGAAAAACTCGCCGCCCTGGAGACCCGGCTGGGCGACAGTGGCCTCTACGACGCCGCTCGCAAGGACGAGCTGCGCCAGGCCCTGGCCGACCAGGCCGCTACCAAGACCCGCGAAGCCGAGCTGGAAGAGCAGTGGCTGGAGGCCCTGGAGCGGCTGGAAAGCCTGCAAGCCGAACTCGAGGGGGCCTGATGACACAGTGGCTGCACACCTGGCTGCCGGGTTGGGGCGACTATCTGCTGGTGGCCGGCCAGGTCGCCCTGGTACTGCTCATCGGCTACGTGCTGCAACGCATCGTGGCGCGCGCCGTCACCGGCCTGGGCGAGCGCTATCCGCTGCCGCCGCAGATCGTCCTCGGGCTGCGTGGCACCCTGCGCTGGCTGATCATGGGCAGCGCCATCCTCATGGCTCTGGAACGCTTCGGGGTGTCCGCCGCGGTGCTCTGGACGGCCATCTCCGGCTTCGTCGCCGTGGCCGCGGTGGCCTTCTTCGCCATCTGGAGCGTGCTCTCCAACCTGTTCTGCGCAGTGCTGATCTTCACCGTCGGTCCCTTCCGCCTGGGTGATCGCATCGAGGTGCTGGATGCGTCCGACAAGCCGGGCATCAAGGGACGGGTGGTGGCCATCAACATGCTCTTCGTGACCCTGCAGGAACTGGACGACAATCAGGAAGCCACCCTGGTGCAGATCCCCAACACACAGTTCTTCCAGAAGTCGGTGCGCCGCTGGCGCGATGCCGACGGGTCCTTCGATTTCCATCTCGACAGGTGAATCCATGAATCTGCAGCTCTGGACCGGTTTCTTCATCGCCTGCTGGTTGATCAGCCTCTCGCCAGGGGCGGGCGCTGTCGCCTCCATGAGCGCGGGTGTCAACCACGGTTTCCGTCGCGGCTACTGGACGGCGCTGGGCCTGCAGCTGGGACTGGCGCTGCAGATCGCCGTGGTCGCCGTAGGCGTCGGCGCCTTGTTGGCGACCTCGCAGCTGGCCTTCACCCTGATCAAATGGTTTGGCGTGGCCTATCTCGCCTACCTGGCCATCCGCCAATGGCGCGCGGCGCCGCTGGACCTGGGTGAACAGGTGGTGGGCGAACGTCTGCCACCGCGGATCGGTACCTTGGTCATGCGCGGCTTCCTGGTCAACGTGAGCAACCCCAAGGCGCTGATCTTCCTGCTCGCGGTGTTGCCGCAGTTCGTCGATCCCCACGCGCCCCTGGCCGCGCAGTATCTAGTCATCGGGGTGACCATGGTCACCGTCGACCTGATCGTGATGGCCGGCTACACCGGTCTGGCTGCTCAGGTGCTGATCCTGCTGCGCACGCCCCGGCAGCAGCGCATCACCAACCGGGTGTTCGCCAGCCTGTTCCTCGCCGCGGCCGCGCTGCTGTCCACGGTGCGCCGCGCCGCGGTCTGAGAGCCTGTTCAAGGCCTGCTGCGCGTCGGCCAAACTGCGTCGGATAGACCCAGGACCGCTAGCCCGGCCTGGGCGGCCCCGTCGCGATGCTCATTTGTCATTTGTAAACCCGAGCGCGGGCCCGATCCGCGCCCTCAGGTGTTTTCGCGGGGCCGCCTAGGCCTTGTCTGGCTCTAGCTCGCGAGCCTTTGCACAGGCTCTGCGATGGGCGTTACCACTCCACCGGCTGCCCCGCCCAGTCCCAGAAGCTGCCGGTATCGGCCGGGGTGCGCGCGGCCAGCACCTCCAGCAGCCGCGCGGCGGCATGATCGGGCGTGAACAGCTTGTCGGCGGGCACCCGTGCCTGGAACGGGCGCGACAGTGCCGTGTCGGTGGTGCCGGGATGCAATGCCAGCACGCAGCTCTCCGGATTCAGGCGCGCCAGCTCGATGCTGGCGCAGCGCAAGCCCTGGTTGAGCGCGGCCTTGGCCATGCGGTAGCCGTACCAGCCACCCAGGCGATTGTCGCCAATGGAGCCGACCCGGGCCGAAAGCGTCGCCACCTGGCAGGGGTGGTGCCCCTTGAGTAAGGGAGTCAGGTGCTTGATCAGCAGCAGCGGCAGCACCGCGTTGACCAGATAGCTTTCCTGGAGGCCCGCTTGCTCGACCTGGGCAAGACTCTTCTCGGCACGGGCCTGCGCGCCCTGCAACAGGCCCGCGGCGCACAGCAACAGGTCCAGGCGCGGGAAGCTGGCGGTCAGGCGGGTGGCGAGCGCCGCCAGAGCAGGCTCGTCCAGGCCGGCGACCGCGACCCGTTGCAGACGCCCAGGATGCTGGCGGGCCAACCGTTCCAGACCTGCATGGTCGTCGGCGTGGCGGGCACAGGCCCACACCTGGGCCACATCCTCGCGGGCCAGCAGCTGTTCGCAGAAGGCCAGGCCGAGGCCGCCGGTGGCGCCGTACACCAGGGCCTGGGCCGGTTGCGCCAGGCGTTGCCAGAAGCTCATGGGCGAACTCCAAGAGGATAGGTATCCCTTCCGACCGCGCCGCTGCGCTGGGGTGCGCCCCGCAAGCGCGGTATCCTGGGCTTTTGCCGGAGATTTCCCCGTGATCCTGTGGATCGATGCCGATGCCTGTCCGCGCGCCGCCAAGGAGCTGGTCTGCAAGTTCGCCTTGAAGCGCAAGCTGGAGGTAGTGTTGGTGGCTGGCCAGTCGCAGATCAAGCCGCCCTTCGCTTGCGTGCGTCTGGTGGTGGTGCCTAGCGGACCGGATGCCGCCGACGACCATCTGGTCGAGCAGGCGCAGCCGGGCGACCTGGTGATCTGCAGCGACATTCCCCTGGCCGACCGGCTGGTGAAGAAGGGCGTGGCCGCTCTCGACCCCCGCGGCCAGGAGTTCGACGAGCGCAACATGGGCCAGCGCCTGGCCATGCGCAACCTGATGACCGATCTGCGCGACCAGGGCCAGATGGGGGGTGGCCAGGCCGGCTACGGCGAGCGTGACCGCCAGGCCTTCGCCAATGCGCTGGATCGCCTGATCACCCGGTTGCAGCGCGAAGCGGCCAGCTAGGCGCGGCCCGCTAGGCCGGCAGCGCGGTGACGCTGGCCTGTTGCTGCAGCCAACTTCTGAGTTGCGGCAGCGGGACCGGGCGGCTGAACAGATAGCCCTGCATGAAATCGCAGTCGTTGGCGTGCAGGAAGTCGCGCTGTTCGGTGGTCTCCACCCCTTCGGCCACCACCTTGAGCCCCAGCTTGTGCGCCATGGCGATGATCGCCGCGGCGATGGCCATGTCGTTGTGCTGGTGAGGGATGGTGCGGACGAAGGCCCGATCCACCTTGAGCGAATCCACCGGCAGGCGGCTGAGATAGGCCAGCGACGAGTAGCCACTGCCGAAGTCGTCGATGGAGACGCGCACGCCCAGGGTACGGATTTCGCCGATTACCTCGATGGCCACGTTGAGGCTGTGCATCAGGGCGTTTTCGGTGACTTCGAGGATCAGTGCCGAAGCGGGCAGGTCTTCGGCCTGCAGGGCCCTGGCGATGGCCTGGGGCAGCAGGCGGTCGCCGAGGTTCAGCGCCGAGCAATTCACCGAGACCCGCAGGTCGCGATAGCCCTCGCGGTGCAGCTGGGCGATGTCCGCGCAGGCCTGGCGCATGACCCAGCCATCCAGCTCGCCGATCAGGCCGGTCTCCTCGGCGACGCGGACGAAACGTTCCGGGCTCAGGGCGCCGAGGGTCGGATGCTGCCAGCGTACCAGGGCTTCCAGCGCCAGCGGTCGGCCGTCGGGGACGACGATGGGCTGGTAGGCCAGGTGCAGGCCGCCCTGGGTCAGGGCGTGACGCAGATCCATCTCCAGGCTGAGCAGGTCGTCGGCTTCGCGCTGGAGTTCGTTGGCGAATCTCTGGCTGCGGTTGCGTCCGCTGCGCTTGCAGTGGCCGACCGCCAGGCCCGCGCTGCGCAGCAGCTGGCCGGCATTGGTGCCGTCCTGGGGATAGTGGGCGATGCCCAGGCTGAAGGTCATGGCGATGCGTTGCCCGGCGAGTTCGAAGGGCGGACGCAGTTGTTCCAGCAGACGCAGGGCCAGCGGCTGGCTGTCGCCACGGGTACCCAGGGGCAACAGCAGGCTGAATTCATCGCCGGCATAGCGCGCCAGCGGCAGATCATTGTCCAGCACCGCCCGAATCCGCTGCGCCACCTGCACCAGCAATTCATCGCCCAGGGCATGGCCGAGGCTGTCGTTGATGCGCTTGAAGTGATCGACGTCCAGCATCAGCAGGGCGAATTGCTCGTCGTTGCGCGCCTGGCTCACCGCGCGATCGACGGTCTGGATGAAGCTCGAACCGTTGAGCAGATGGGTGAGGGGATCATGCAGGCTGATCTGGTCGAGGGTGGTGGAGACGCGCTCCAGGCGCAGGCGCTGGGCGTGGAAGCGCTCGCCGGCCCAGGCGGCGAGCAGGCCAGCCATGATGATGAAGAGGGTGCCGATGGCGATGCCGGTACCCAGCTCCAGATGCTGGATCATGCCCGGCGAGTCCTCCGGCACGAAGCCGACGGGGACGGCCAGCGTCAAGGCGGCCATGCCGGTGAAGTGCATCGAGACGATGGCGAACCCCAGGCCCAGGCTACCCAGCAGGCGCAGCCAGACGGTCCGCAGGCCGGTCCGGCCGCGCAGCCGGAAGGCCAGCAGCAGGGCCGCCAGCGACGCCAGGCTGGCGATCACCACGGATACCGCGACCAGCAGAGGATCGTAGATCTGCTGGGCCACCGAATGCATGGCCAGCATGCCGGTGTAGTGCATGGCGGCGATGCCCAGGCCGGCGGCGAGGGAGGCGAGCAGGTACTGCGTCGTGCTGAGGGACTCGCGCCCGATGAGGTGCATCACCGTGTAGGACACTGCGATGGCGATCAGCAGCGAGGTCAGGGTCTGCAGCGGGTCGTAATGCACGTGGATGCTGATCTTGAACGACAGCATGGCGAGGAAGTGCATGGACCAGATGCCACCGCCCAGGGCGATGGCGCCGATCAGCTTGGCAAGCTCGCTGCCGCGGCGGGAACGGCTGGTGGTCACCCAGTCGGCCATGGCCAGGGCGGTATAACCAGCGGCACTGGCGATGAGGTACGACAGAAAGACCAGCAGGCCTTCGTATTCGTAGGCCCCCAGGACCTGGTGGCCCGCAGGAAGCAAGGTGGAGAAATTCAGCATGCTCAATCGCCAGCTTGCCGCAGGAGGCACGAGAAAGGGGGACGATGTTCAGGACATCGGCCGCAAGGACCACGTCTTTAATTGTACCGACGGGCGTAGAGGAACGGCAGATGGCAGACGCTAGACCTTTGGCGCGCGGCTGCGCCGCCACAGCCAGAGCAGCAGGCCGATCACCACGAAGCCGCCCAGCACCATCAGCTCGTAGCGCTTGAGGTTGCCCAGCACCCCCTCCAGCACGGCGCCGAAGTGATAGGCGGCATAGCCCAGCACGGTCGCCCAGACGATGGCGCCGATGCCATTGAGGACCAGGTAGCGTACCGGCGGATAGCCGGACAGGCCGATGGCCACCGGCATCACGGTGCGCAGGCCATAGACGAAGCGAAAGCTCAGGACCCAGAGGTCCGGGTGGCGGCGGATGTGGGCCAGGGCCTTCTCGCCGGCCGCTTCCCACTTGGGTTTGCGCGCCAGCAGCTTGCGCCCGTGGCGACGGCCGAGGAAGTACCAGAGCTGGTCACCGGCGTAGCTGCCGCAGAAGGCCACCAGGATCACGGTCTGGATGTTCATGTACTCGCGGAAGGCGAGAAAGCCGGCCAGCACCAGAATGGTTTCGCCCTCGAAGAAGGTTCCTAGAAAAAGGGCGAAATAGCCGAAATCATGGAGGAATTGCTGGAGCATTCGGCACTACACGAGGCGGAAAGAGATGGCGCAGCCTACCCCGGTTGCCGTCTGGAAATAAAGTGTGACGGGCTTCCGTCCGCCGGACGCCGAGCGGTCGCCCGGTGATTTCACTGCGACCCTGTGTCACGTGGGGTCCGGCCGGCGTCTGCCTTGGATAGGACCTATAGGCACGCCATATTGTCATCTGCTGTTACCAATCGGTCATGATTGTGGCCTATAACCCATCACACTGACCCGTGATCCGGGTCCGGGAGTCGATCGTGAGTTTTACCCCCATCAGCCGTAGCTACCCTGCCACTCGCATGCGCCGTCAGCGCCGCGACGATTTCTCGCGTCGCCTGATGCGCGAGCACGTGCTGACGGTGGATGACCTGATCCTGCCGGTCTTCGTGCTGGACGGCGAAGGCCGTCGCGAAGCCATCCCCTCGATGCCCGGCGTGGAGCGGCTGTCCATCGACCTCTTGCTGGAAGAGGCCGCCGAGCTGGTGGCGCTGGGCATCCCCGCCGTTGCCCTGTTTCCGGTCACCCCCGCCGAGCGCAAGTCGCTGGATGGCGCCGAAGCCTACAACCCGGACGGCATCGCCCAGCGCGCCACCCGTGCCCTGCGCGAGCATTTCCCCGAGTTGGGTGTGATCACCGACGTCGCCCTGGACCCCTTCACCACCCACGGTCAGGACGGCATCCTCGACGAGCGCGGCTACGTGCTCAACGACGTCTCGGTGGAGGTACTGGTCAAGCAGGCGCTATCCCATGCCGCAGCCGGCGCCCAGGTGGTCGCTCCGTCGGACATGATGGACGGCCGCATCGGTGCCATCCGCACCGCGCTGGAAGACGCCGGTTATCACAACGTGCAGATCATGGCCTACTCGGCCAAGTACGCCAGCGCCTACTATGGGCCTTTCCGCGACGCCGTCGGCTCGGCCGCCAACCTGGGCAAGGGCAACAAGGCCACCTACCAGATGGATCCGGGCAACAGCGACGAGGCACTGCACGAGATCGCCGGCGACCTGGCCGAGGGCGCCGACTCGGTGATGGTCAAGCCCGGCATGCCCTACCTGGACATCGTCCGCCGGGTGCGCGAGGAATTCCGCGTACCGACCTTCGTGTATCAGGTGAGCGGCGAGTACGCCATGCACATGGCTGCGATCCAGAACGGCTGGCTGTCCGACGCCGTCATCCTCGAATCGCTCTTGGCCTTCAAGCGCGCCGGGGCCAACGGCATCCTCACCTACTTCGCCAAACGCGCCGCCCAACAACTTCGCCAGGGGCCTTCGCGTTCCTAAGGAGCTTCAATGAGTAGCCAGGGTTTCGTCGAAACCGATCTGCAACAGCCCGTCACCGCCGAGTCTCTGGAGACATCGGAGGAGACGCGGGTGCTGGACGCCGCCGTACCGGCGCCCGTGGCCGAGGTGCCTGCCACCCCCGCCGTGCCGGCGGCCAACGTGGATGACAGCAGCCTGTACATCCATCGCGAGCTGTCGCAGTTGCAGTTCAACATCCGGGTGCTGGAACAGGCCCTCGACGAATCCTATCCGCTGCTCGAGCGGCTCAAGTTTTTGCTGATCTTCTCTAGCAACCTGGACGAATTCTTCGAGATCCGCGTCGCCGGTCTCAAGAAGCAGATCGCCTTCGCCCGCGAGCAGGCCGGCGCCGACGGCCTGTTGCCGCACCAGGCGCTGGCGCGGATCAGCGATATCGTCCACGGCCAGGTGGAGCGCCAGTACGCCATCCTCAACGACGTCCTGCTGCCGGCCCTGGCCGAGCAGCAGGTCCGTTTCATCCGGCGGCGTTACTGGGATACCAAGATCAAGGCCTGGGTGCGCAAGTTCTTCCGCGACGAGATCGCACCCATCATCACCCCCATCGGCCTGGATCCGACCCACCCCTTCCCGCTGCTGGTGAACAAGAGCCTCAACTTCATCGTCGAGCTGGAGGGCATGGACGCCTTCGGCCGCGATTCGGGCCTCGCCATCATCCCGGCGCCGCGCCTGTTGCCGCGGATCATCCGGGTGCCGGAGGAGGTCGCCGGGCCCGGCGACAACTACGTCTTCCTGTCCTCGATGATCCACGCCCATGCCGACGATCTCTTCCCTGGCATGAAGGTCAAGGGCTGCTTCCAGTTCCGCCTGACGCGTAACGCCGACCTGTCGGTGGACACCGAGGACGTCGATGACCTGGCCCGTGCCCTGCGCGGCGAGCTGTTCTCCCGGCGCTATGGCGATGCGGTGCGCGTCGAGGTGGTGGACATCTGCCCGAAACACCTCACCGACTACCTGCTCAAGCAGTTCAATCTGGGCGAGAGCGAGCTGTACAAGGTCAACGGCCCGGTCAACCTGACCCGGCTGTTCTCCATCACCGGTCTGGAAAGTCATCCGGAGCTGCAGAACGCGCCCTTCACGCCGACCATTCCCAAGCTGCTGCAGAAGAAGGACAACCTCTTCAACGTGCTGGGCAAGCTCGACGTGCTGCTGCTGCACCCCTTCGAGTCCTTCACCCCGGTGATCGACCTGATGCGCCAGGCGGCCAAGGATCCCAACGTCCTCGCCATCAAGCAGACGCTCTACCGCAGCGGCGCCAACTCCGAGATCGTCGACGCCCTGGTGGACGCGGCGCGCAGCGGCAAGGAGGTGACCGCGGTCATCGAATTGCGCGCGCGTTTCGACGAGGAGTCCAACCTGCAGTTGGCCAGCCGCCTGCAGCAGGCCGGCGCGGTGGTCATCTATGGCGTGGTGGGTTTCAAGACCCATGCCAAGATGATGCTGATCCTGCGCCGCGAGAACGGCGAGCTGCGCCGCTACGCCCACCTGGGCACCGGCAACTACCACGCCGGCAACGCCAAGCTGTACACCGACTACAGCCTGCTGACCGCCGATGTGGCCCTTACCGAGGACGTGCACAAGCTGTTCAACCAGCTGATCGGCATGGGCAAGACCCTGCGCATGAAGAAGCTGCTGCACGCCCCCTTCACCCTGAAGAAGAACCTGCTGGAGATGATCAACCGCGAAGCGGTGGCGGCCAGCGAGGGGCGTCCGGCGCAGATCATGGCCAAGGTCAACGGCCTGACCGATCCCAAGGTCATCCGCGCCCTCTACAAGGCCAGCCAGGCCGGGGTGAAGATCGACCTGGTGGTGCGCGGCATGTGCTGCCTGCGTCCGGGTGTACCGGGCGTGTCCCACAATATCCAGGTGCGCTCCATCATCGGTCGCTTCCTGGAGCACAGCCGCATCTACTACTTCCTCAACGGCGGCGACGAGAAGCTCTATCTCTCCAGTGCCGACTGGATGGAGCGTAACCTCGACATGCGCGTCGAGACCTGCTTCCCGGTGGAAGGCAAGAAGCTCATCAGCCGGGTCAAGAAGGAGCTGGAAGGCTATCTCACCGACAACACCCAGGCCTGGGTGCTGCAGGAAGACGGCAGCTACGTGCGGCAGTCGCCCACCGGCAACCAGAATGCCCGTAGCGTGCAGGCGACGCTGCTGGAGCGGTTGGCCAGTCCGGTGGTGAATACCCGCTGAGGGGTGTCGGGCCCATGCTGCTATGGGCCTTGGCCGTTCCGTAGGTTGGGCTGAGCACCAGCGAAGCCCGACGTTGCGGGGCTTCAGTAGTGCGGCTTTGGCTGTTATCGAGTGCTTTGATGGTTCTTGTTTCGCCCACCCGGGCGAGTCACTTTTGCCAGTCGCGGCTGCGCGCCCCGGGCAAAAGTAACCAAAAACGCTTGCCCCGGTCATCCGGCCCGGCGCGAAGCACCGGGTGACTCGCGTTGCCCGCCCTTCGGGCCAGCCTACGGCTGTTACTTAGCTACGCTACGTTTCGCTCACGCCAGCGCCGTTCCGGGGTCGGCCTAACGGGCCGTCCATGGCCCGTTAGGCCTCTCGCCGCATCCATGCGGCTCGACCCACTCCACGACACTGGGGTTCGTCCTCCTGAACGGGGCGATTTCGCCAGCCTGAAAGTGTTGGTTGAAAAACCAGAGCTGACCAGTAGCGTGGACAACGGCGAAGCCTTGTCCACTGATGACGTCGGTGCTCACCAGTGGAAAACGCTGCGCGGTTTTCCACGCTACAAACCTGTGAGCACCCAGGTATCAGGCTTGCGCCCCGCCCCGTCAGTGAGGCCGAGTGCAGGTGTCGCGGAGGGGGATGCGAGGCAGGACGCCGAGCAAGGCGCGAGGGGCAGGAAGCCCCTTCGTGCCGTGCCCCCGCCACGGCGCCGGGACGAGGGAAACGTAGCGCAGCGAAGTAACAGCTGCAGGCTGGCCCGAAGGGTGAGCGAAGCGAATCACCCGGAGCGCAGCGAAGGGCCGAACTGTTGGGGTGTGCTTTCTTTTGCTTACTTTTCTTTGCACCGGGCGGCGATCCGCAAGCAAAGAAAAGTAAGTCGCCGGCCAGGCGAAACAAGAGCCATCAACAAAACACGATAATCAGCTAGGGCGGTGAAAAGCTAACAGTTGGGCTTCGCTGGCGCTCAACCCAACCTACGAAAAATCCCCTCAGCGCACACTCAACCGATACCCCACCCGTTCCAACCACTGGGCTTCCAGCTCGAAGTCCGCCTGGGTCAGGGGGTTTTCTTCCAGCCAGCCATCGGGGAACTGCACGTCCAGGCTGCACTCGCCGGCGCTGAGCTGCACGTCCGGGATGCTCTTGTGGCGGATGTGATGGAAGAGGATGGCGAAGCGCAGCAGCAGCGTCAGGCGCAGCAGCGGCTCGCCTTCCGGACCCAGCTCCTGCAGGCGCTCGACGGGAATGTTGCGGCGGTGGCCGCGCACCAGCAGCGCCAGGGCCTGCTGGTCGCGGCGAGAGAAGCCGGGCAGGTCCGAGTGTTCGATCAGGTAGGCGCCGTGCTTATGGTACTGGTAGTGGGCGATGTCCAGGCCGACCCCGTGCAGGCGCGCGGCCCAGCGCAGCAGTTCCGCGTGGTTTTCGTCGGTCAGGCCCCAGGCCTCGGCCACCTGTGCCAGGGACTTCAGGGCACGCTTTTCCACCCGCTCGGCATGGCGCTGATCCACGTGGTAGCGCTCGGCCAGGGCCTTGAGGGTGCGTTCGCGGACGTCCTCGTGGCTATGCCGGCCGATCATGTCGTAGAGCACCCCTTCGCGCAGGGCGCCTTCGGACAGGTGGATGTCCTGGAGTTCGAGGGCCTTGAACAGGGCTTCGAGGATGGCCAGGCCGCCCGGCAGGATGGCGCGGCGATCCGGCTTCACGCCGTCGATGTTGAGCAGGTTGATGTCGCCCTGCTTGAGCAGCTTGCGCTTGAGCCACTCGATGCCGTCCGGGGTGATCTCGCCGTTGCCGCGACCGGCGGCCTGGATCGCCAGGGCCACCGCGCGAATGGTGCCGGAGGCGCCCAGGGCCTGGTGCCAGCCCATCTCGCGCAGGCCCTGGTCGATGTTCATCAGTTCCAGGCGCGCGGCGGTGTAGGCGCGGGCGTACTGGGCCGCGGTGATCTTGCCGTCGGCGAAGAACCTCTTGGTGTAGCTGACGCAACCCATCTGCAGGCTCTCGCGCTGCAGGGTCTCGAAGCGCTGGCCGATGATGAACTCGGTGCTGCCGCCACCGATGTCGGTCACCAGGCGGCGACCGGGCACGTCGGGCATGGAGTGGGACACACCCAGGTAGATGAGGCGAGCCTCTTCGCGACCGGAGATGACCTCCACCGCATGGCCGAGCACGGCTTCGGCACGCTGGATGAAGTCGGCGCGATTGCGCGCCTCGCGCAGGGCGTTGGTACCGACCACGCGCACGGCGCCGCGCGGCATGCCGGCGATCAGCTGGGCGAAGCGGCGCAGGCAGTCCAGGCCACGCTGCATGGCTTCTTCGCTGAGCAGTCGGGACTCGTCCAGGCCGGCGGCCAACTGGATCTTCTCGCCCAGCCGCTCAAGGATGCGGATTTCCCCGTGGGAATTGCGCGCCCGGACGATATGGAAGCTGTTCGAGCCCAGATCGATGGCGGCGATCAGTTCATGGGGGTCGGCTGGCGAAGGCTGCATCTGTGAGGCTCTCGGCGATAAACCGCGCCATCGTGCCAGCTAGCCGGTGACGGCTTCAAGCGCATAGCGGTTACGGTTGCGCAAACCGGCAGAAAAAATAGGGCTTTTCGCTTCAGGAAGCCACCTGGCCAATGAATTGAGCCAGTTCCGGCGTCTGCGGCCGCGCGAACAGCTCCTGCGGATGACCGCTTTCGTGCACCTTGCCCTGGTGCATGAACACCAGCTTGTCACCCACCTCGCGGGCGAATCTCATCTCGTGGGTAACCATGATCAGCGTCATGCCCTCGCTGGCCAGTTGCTTGACCACGGCCAGCACCTCGTTGACCAGTTCCGGGTCGAGCGCCGAGGTGATCTCGTCGCACAGCAGCACCTTGGGCGACATGGCCAGGGCGCGGGCGATGGCCACTCGCTGCTGCTGGCCGCCGGAGAGGCGGTCCGGATAGCTGTCGAACTTCTCGCCTAGGCCGACCCGCTCGAGCATTTGCCGGGCCAGGGCGCGGGCCTCGTCCTTGCTGGTTTTCTTGACCACCTGGGGCGCCAGCATCACGTTCTCGCCCACGGTGAGGTGAGGGAAGAGATTGAACTGCTGGAAGACCATGCCGACCTTCTGCCGCAGCGAACGCAGATTGACCCGCGCCGCGTCCAGGTACTCGCCATCCACCTCGATGACGCCATCGTTGATCGATTCCAGACCGTTCAGGGTACGCAGCAGGGTGCTCTTGCCCGAGCCGCTCTTGCCGATGATGGCCACCACCTGGCCTTCTTCGACGGTCAGGTCGATGCCCTTGAGCACATGGTGATTGCCATAGTGTTTGTGCAGGGCGGTCACTCTAAGCAGCGGCATGCAGTCTCCTTTCCAGCCAGCGAGCGGCCAGTGACAGCGGATAGCAGAGGATGAAATAGCCTAGGGCGGCGAGGCCGTAGACGGTGAAGGGCTGGTAGGTGGCGTTGGCCAGCATGCCGCCGATCTTGGTCAGCTCGGTGAAGCCGATGATCGAGGTCACCGCGGTGCCCTTGACCACCTGCACCGAGAAGCCCACGGTGGGCGCCACGGCGATGCGCAGCGCCTGGGGCAGGATGACGTGACGCAGCTGCTCGAAGCGGTTCAGGGCCAGGCTCTCCGAGGCTTCCCACTGGCCATGGGGAATGGCCTCGACGCAGCCGCGCCAGATTTCGGCGAGATAGGCGCTGGTGAACAGCGTCAGGGCGATCCCGGCGGCCAGCCAGGCAGGAATCTCCAGGCCCAGCAGCGAGACACCGAAGAAGACCAGGAACAGCTGCATGAGGAGCGGCGTGCCCTGGAACAGCTCGATGTGCAGTTTGGCCAGCAGTCGGGGAGCCTGTAGCGGCGAGAGCCGCGCCCAGAGCACCAGCAGCCCGGCCAGCCCACCGCCGGCGAAGGCCGCCAGCGATAGTATGAAGGTCCAGTACAGCCCGGTACCCAGGTTGCGGACGATGTCCCAGAGGGTGAAGTCCATCAGCGGCCTCCCTGGATGAAGCGTCGACCGATCCAGTGCAGCAGTTGACGTACCCCGATGGCCATGACCAGATAGAGCAGGGTGGTCAGCAGGTAGGTCTCGAAGGCGCGGAAGTTGCGCGACTGGATGAAGTTGGCGGCGAAGGTCAGCTCCTCGGTGGAAATCTGCGAGCAGACCGCCGAGCCCAGCATCACGATCACCACCTGGCTCGACAGCGCCGGCCAGACCTTGGCCAGGGCGGGCCTGAGGATCACGTGGCGAAAGGTCTCGGCGCGGGTCATGGCCAGGGCCGCGGCGGCCTCCAGCTGGCCCTTGGGCACGGCCTGGATGCCGGCGCGGATGATCTCCGTGGAATAGGCCCCCAGGTTGATCACCATGGCCAGCACCGCGGCCTGCCATTCGCTGATGTGCACCCCCAGCGACGGTAGGCCGAAGAAGATGAAGAACAGCTGGATCAGGAAGGGCGTGTTGCGGATCAGCTCGACATAGATGCCGAACAGCCGGTCGAAGGGCTTGAGCCGCCAGGCGCGGCAGACCGCGCCAAGGGTGCCAAGCGCGATGCCCAGCACCGCACCGATGGCGGTCAGCTCCAGCGTGAACAGGGCGCCCTTGAGCAGCAGGTCACCTTGCTGCAGTACCGGCTGGAAGTCGAACTGATAGGCCATGCCTTACATGTCCTTCGGCAGGGGCTGGCCCAGCCACTTCTCGGCCTGGCGATCCAGGGTGCCGTCGGCGCGGGCGGCGTCGAGGATGGCATCCAGCTTGGCCTTGAGCGCCGGCTCGTTCTTGGCGAGCCCTATGTAGTTGGGCGAGTTCTTCAGGGTGATCTTCATTTCCGGTGCGCGCTCGGGCTTCTTCTCGGCGATGGACGCCATCACCGAGCTGCCGCTGGCGATGAACTCGGTCTGGCCGGCGAGATAGGCGGCGATGGTGGCGTTATTGTCCTCGAATCTCTTGATCACCGCGTCCTTGGGCGCCACCTTGCTCAATTCCATGTCCTCGATGCCGCCGCGGGTCACGGCGATGGTCTTGCCGGCCAGTTCCTCGGGCTTGCTCAGGGCGCTGCCCTTGGCGCCGAACACGCCGAGGAAGAAGGGCGCATAGGGCTTGGTGAAATCGATGACCTGCTCGCGCTCGGGATTCTTGCCCAGGCTGGAGATGACCATGTCCACCTTGCCGGTGGTCAGGAAGGGGATGCGGTTGGTGCTGGTGACGGGGGTCAGCGCCAGCTTCACACCGAGCTTGTCGGCGACCAGCTGGGCAGTGTCGATGTCCAGGCCGCGGGGCTTGAGGTCGGGGCCGACGGTGCCGAAGGGCGGGAAGTCCTGGGGCACGGCGATGCGTACCGTGCCGCGCTGCTGGATGTCGGCCAACTGGTCGGCCTGGGCGGGCGTGTGCAGGGCGGTCAGGCTCAGGGCGAGCAGGGAAAGGGCGGTCCAGCGCTTGAGCATGACGAGACTCCGGAAATGGGATGGATGGCCCTGCCCAGTGCATTTCATGTGCCAGCCACCCCCTGGGTGGGCACAAAGGCCGTCGATACGGGCGATTGGTCTTACTGGTCTGAACAGTTGCTTGGCTCCTGCTCTGGCGTTGCGCGCCTGCGTGAGCCGCTTTGGTGCGCGGCTGTCGCGGCGTGCTCCGCCGTGGGGCTGCACTTGAAGTCGGCGGAAATTGGGCATAAAAGGCGAGCTTCCGGACTGACTGGCCTGACCACGCCATGCCCCTCGCTGCGACCCGTGCCGTACCCCAATATGCCGTCGAGGCCATTCGCCGGCTGATCGAGACCGAAGGCTATGCCCCCGGCGCCGCACTGCCGGCGCAGCGCGAGCTGGCCGAGCGGCTGGGCGTCAGTCGCGCCTCCCTGCGCGAGGCACTGTCCACCCTGAGCGCCCTGGGACTGGTCAGCGTGCAGCCCGGGCGCGGGGTCTATGTGCAGGAGACGACACAGGCCGCGGACGGGCTCTGGCCCTTCGCTGGTGAGGTAACGGCGGCCCACGTGTTCCAGCTGCGCTTCGCCCTCGAAGGTTTCGCCGCCGGCCTGGCCGCCGTGACCCTGAGTCCCGCCGACCTGGATCGGCTGGAGGACAATCTCGACGCCCTGCACAGTGCCTTGAAGGCCAACGAGCTGGAACAGGCCGCCGCCCTGGACTTCGACTTCCATCGCCAGTTGCTGCTGGCGGCGGACAACCCGACCATGCTGGCGGTGATCACCACCAGTCCCGAGCGCTTCCACGAAAGCCAGAAACTGCCCTTCGTCCGCCCGGAGCGGGCACTGGAGACCTGGCAGGAGCACCGCCGTATCCTGCGGGCCCTGGCACGGCGTTCCCCGGCGGCGGCGCAGAAGGCCATGCGCGAACATATTCGCAATGCGGCGCTGCGCAGCGGAACCCCCTTCCCGGTTCCTGCGGTCTAAGATCAATATCCGTCATAGCCATCATCAATGTTCGAGTGCTTTCGAAGTGGCGATGGCAGGGCTATCATGGCCGTACTTCAAGTCGCACCGGAATTCGGAGAGTAGAGTCAATGAGCGAATACATCACCAACGTCAGCGACGCCAGCTTCGAGCAGGACGTGCTGAAGTCCGAGAGCCCCGTGCTGGTCGACTACTGGGCCGAATGGTGCGGTCCGTGCAAGATGATTGCCCCGGTCCTGGACGAGATCGCCAAGGACTACCAAGGCAAGCTCAAGGTCTGCAAGCTGAACATCGACGAAAACCAGGACACCCCGCCCAAGTATGGCGTGCGTGGCATCCCGACCCTGATGCTGTTCAAGAACGGCGCGGTCGAGGCTACCAAGGTAGGTGCCCTGTCCAAGTCGCAACTGGCCGCCTTCCTCGACGCCAACGTCTAGGAAATAGCCGAAAGCCCCGCCCCGCGGGGCTTTTTTCTGGCTGAACGGCTGGACGTGCACCGGGCTAGGTGCTAGATTCCAGCACACGACCCCAGCAGCGGGTCGTCTTCTCATCTGCTGTAGCCGTCAGTTCTCCTCTTCAGAACGCATCCCGCGAAGCTACTCTCGCATCCGGCCGCTCAGCTCGAATCCCTCCTTCGCCTCTTCTCACGTCAACATACGTCTATGAATCTGACCGAACTCAAGCAAAAGCCCATCACGGAACTGTTGGAAATGGCGGATGCCGCGGGCTTGGAAAACATGGCCCGGTCCCGCAAGCAGGACATCATCTTCGCGCTGTTGAAGAAACACTCGAAAGGCGGCGACGAGATTTCCGGGGATGGCGTGCTGGAGATCCTGCAGGACGGCTTCGGCTTCCTGCGTAGCGCCGACTCCTCCTACCTGGCCGGCCCCGACGACATCTATGTCTCTCCCAGCCAGATCCGCCGCTTCAACCTGCGTACCGGCGACACCATCATCGGCAAGATCCGTCCGCCGAAAGAGGGCGAGCGCTACTTCGCGCTGCTCAAGGTCGACACCATCAACTTCGACCGTCCGGAAAACGCCAAGAACAAGGTACTGTTCGAGAACCTCACGCCCCTGTTCCCCAACAAGCGCCTGACCATGGAAGCCGGCAACGGCTCCACCGAAGACCTCACCGGTCGGGTCATCGACCTCTGTGCCCCCATCGGCAAGGGTCAGCGCGGTCTGATCGTCGCGCCGCCCAAGGCGGGCAAGACCATCATGCTGCAGAACATCGCGGCCAACATCACTCGCAACAATCCCGAGTGCTACCTCATCGTGCTGCTCATCGACGAGCGCCCCGAGGAAGTGACCGAGATGCAGCGTACCGTGCGCGGTGAAGTGGTGGCCTCCACCTTCGACGAGCCGCCGACCCGCCACGTGCAGGTCGCCGACATGGTGATCGAGAAGGCCAAGCGCCTGGTCGAGCACAAGAAGGACGTGGTCATCCTGCTGGACTCCATCACCCGTCTGGCGCGTGCCTACAACACCGTGATCCCCAGCTCCGGCAAGGTGCTCACCGGTGGTGTCGACGCCCATGCCCTGGAGAAGCCCAAGCGCTTCTTCGGTGCCGCGCGGAACATCGAGGAAGGCGGCAGCCTGACCATCATCGCCACCGCGCTGGTGGAAACCGGCTCGAAGATGGACGAGGTGATCTACGAGGAATTCAAGGGCACCGGCAACATGGAGCTGCCCCTGGAGCGCCGGATCGCCGAGAAGCGCGTCTTCCCGGCGATCAACATCAACAAGTCCGGCACTCGTCGCGAAGAGCTGCTCACCGACGAGGAAGAGCTGTCACGCATGTGGATCCTGCGCAAGATCCTGCATCCGATGGATGAGATCGCTGCCATTGAATTCCTGCTCGACAAGCTGCGCCAGACCAAGACCAACAACGAGTTCTTCGACTCGATGAGGCGTACCAAGTAAGGCGAAGTCGCTGACGAAAGGCCGGGATTTCCCGGCCTTTCGCGTTTCTGGCGCCAAGAGCGGCCAACAAAACGTAGCGAGCGGTTGTCAGGCGGGTGCGCGCGGCGCGCAGGAACCGCACCGGGCTCGCGCACGAGTGTACGAGTGGTACATGAGGATTCCGAGCACTGCACGCGCCCGTCTGGCGGACGCGCAGCAGTTCTGTTTGCCGCTCTTAGCTTTCTCGATCCGCGGGGGAGGCGATAGACTGCCAGACTTTCCCCAGCGCCAAGAGGCCGCATGCAATACCGAGATCTGCGTGACTTCATCCGCAGCCTGGAGCAGCGTGGTGAACTGAAGCGCGTGACCGCCCCGGTCTCGCCGATCCTCGAGATGACCGAAATCTGCGACCGAACCCTGCGCAAGCAAGGCCCGGCGCTGCTGTTCGAGAATCCCGTGGGCTTCTCCATGCCCGTGCTGGGCAACCTCTTCGGTACGCCGCAGCGGGTGGCCCTGGGCATGGGTGCCGAGGACGTCGGCGCCCTGCGCGAGATCGGCAAGCTCTTGGCCTTCCTCAAGGAGCCCGAGCCGCCCAAGGGCCTGAAGGACGCCTGGTCGAAGCTGCCGATCTACAAGAAGGTCATCAGCATGGCGCCCAAGGTGCTCAAGGATGCGCCCTGCCAGGAGGTGATCGAGGAGGGCGAGGCGGTCGATCTGGGCAAGTTGCCGATCCAGCACTGCTGGCCGGGCGACGTGGCGCCGCTGATCACCTGGGGCCTGACAGTCACCCGCGGCCCCAACAAGGAACGCCAGAACCTCGGCATCTATCGCCAGCAGGTAATCGGTCGCAACAAGCTGATCATGCGCTGGCTGAGCCATAGAGGCGGCGCGCTGGACTTCCGCGAGTGGTGCCAGAAGCATCCCGGCCAGCCCTATCCGGTGGCCGTGGCCCTGGGCGCCGATCCGGCCACCATCCTCGGCGCGGTCACCCCGGTCCCCGATACCCTGTCCGAATACGCCTTCGCCGGCCTCTTGCGCGGCAGTCGCAGCGAACTGATCAAGTGCGTGGGCAACGACCTGCAGGTGCCCGCCAGCGCCGAGATCGTGCTGGAAGGGGTCATCCATCCGGGCGAGACCGCGCCGGAAGGGCCCTATGGCGATCACACCGGCTACTACAACGAGGTCGATACCTTTCCGGTCTTCACCGTGGAGCGCATCACCCGGCGCCGCGATCCCATCTACCACAGCACCTACACCGGCCGGCCGCCGGACGAGCCGGCCATCCTCGGCGTGGCGCTCAATGAAGTCTTCGTGCCCATCCTGCAAAAGCAGTTTCCGGAGATCGTCGACTTCTACCTGCCGCCGGAAGGCTGCTCCTACCGCATGGCGGTGGTGACCATCAAGAAACAGTATCCCGGCCACGCCAAGCGGGTGATGCTGGGCGTCTGGTCGTTCCTGCGGCAGTTCATGTACACCAAGTTCGTCATCGTCACCGACGACGATATCAATGCCCGCGACTGGAACGACGTCATCTGGGCGGTTACCACGCGCATGGACCCCAAGCGCGATATCGTGATGATCGACAACACCCCCATCGACTACCTCGACTTCGCTTCGCCGATCTCCGGCCTGGGTTCGAAGATGGGCCTGGACGCCACCCACAAGTGGCCAGGCGAAACCACGCGGGAGTGGGGCCGGGCGATCGTCAAGGACGAAGCCGTGGTCAAACGGGTGGACGAGATGTGGTCCAGTCTCGGGATCGATTAACGGAGACGACGATGAAGGTCACCCTGCAGCCCTCGGGTGCGGTACTGGAAACCCAGCCCGGAGAGGCAATCCTGGCCGCCGCGCAGCGCCTTGGCTATAGCGGTCCGCACAGCTGCCGCAATGGCAACTGCCAACTCTGCGCGGCGCTGTTGGTGGAAGGCCAGGTCGACCAGCGCGGGCAGACCGCGGATCACGGCGAGATCTATGTCTGTATCGCCGTGCCGCTCAGCGACTGCCTGCTGCAATGGGACGGGGTGCTGGCGCCCGGTGAACTGCCGGTACGCAAGCTGGCCTGCCAGGTAGTGGCGCTGGATGACGTGGGGGGCGACGTACGCCGCGTGCGCCTGCGGGCCCCGGCGGGTCGGCCGCCGCGCTACCACGCCGGCCAGTACCTGCTGATCAATCGCGACGAGGGCAAGCAGTCGGCCTTCTCCTTGGCCTCGGCGCCTCACCAGGGGCGCGAGCTGGAACTCCATGTGTTGGCCCGGGAAGCCAGCAGCCAGGCGTTGCTGGCCCAGCTGGAGCGCGAGCGTATGGCCCAGGTGGAGCTGCCCTATGGCGATGCTCACCTGGCCGAATTGCCCGACGGTCCGCTGGTGCTCATCGCCGCCGGCACCGGCATGGCGCAGATGCACAGCCTGATCGAAGACGCCCGCACCCGTGGCTTCGCCCATCCGGTACACCTCTACTGGGGCGTGCGCACACCGGACGACTTCTATGCCATCGAGGCCTGGGACGCCTGGGCGGAACTGCCCAATCTCACCCTGAACCGGGTGGTGAGCGATGCCTGTGGCTGGGCAGGGCGCTGTGGGCTGCTGCACGAGGTGGTGCGGGCGGATTTTGCCGACCTGAGCGGCCTGCATGTCTATGCCAGCGGTTCGCCGGCGATGGTCTATGCCACCCTGGACGCCCTGGTGGACGCGGGCATGGACGCCCACCAGATGCGTGCCGACGTCTTCGCCTACGCACCGCGGGGGTGAGCCGGTCGCGGCCATGGCGCGGCCGCGATGAATACGGCCGTAGGGTGGAAAACCGCGTAGCGTTTTCCACCTTGAGCCCCGGTGAACGAGGCTACGCCGTCATCCACGCTACGGGGATCATGTCCAAGCTCAGCGCGCCGACTTTGCCACCATCCCGGTATGTCTCAGGGTCAGCGCCAGGAAGACGATGGCCAGCACGCAGGAGCCTACCAGCAGCATGAAGCCGCCATCCCAGCCGAAATGGTCCACGGTGTAGCCGACCAGGGCATTGGCCGCTACCGATCCGCCGAGGTAGCCGAACAGCCCGGTGAAACCCGCGGCGGTGCCCGCGGCTTTCTTCGGCACCAGTTCCAGGGCCTGCAGGCCGATCAGCATCACCGGGCCGTAGATCAGGAAGCCGATGCACACCAGGGCCGCCAGGTCGACGCCGGGATTGCCTTCCGGATTGAGCCAGTAGACCAGGGTGGCGACCAGTACGCCGAGCATGAACACCACGCCGGTGGCGCCGCGGTTGCCACGGAACAGCTTGTCCGAGAGCCAGCCGCAGAGCAGGGTGCCGGGAATGCCGGCCCATTCGTAGAAGAAGTAGGCCCAGGAGGTCTTGTCCACCGAGAAGTGCTTGGCTTCCTTCAGGTAGGTGGGTGCCCAGTCCAGCACGCCATAGCGCAGCAGATAGACGAAGACGTTGGCGAAGGCGATGTACCAGAGCAGGCGATTCTTCAGCACGTACTCGACGAAAATCTCCTTGGTGGAGAATTCGCGCTCATGGCCTTGGCTGTAGCCTTCCGGGAAGTCCTGCTTCCAGTGCTCCACCGACGGCAGGCCACAGGATTGTGGGGTGTCCCTCATGGTGACGAAGGCGAACAGCGCCACGCCCAGGGCGACCACCGCCGGCACGTAGAAGGCCGAATGCCAGTCCTCGTTGAACAGGAACAGGCCGAGCAGGAACAGCGGGCCGATCAGGCCGCCGCCGACATTGTGGGCGACGTTCCACAGCGAGACCACGCTCCCCCTTTCCTTCTGCGACCACCAGTGCACCATGGTGCGACCACTGGGCGGCCAGCCCATGCCCTGGAACCAGCCATTGAGAAACAGCAGCACGAACATGATGCTGACGCTGGAGGTGGCCCAGGGCGCGAATCCGAACAGCAGCATCACCAGCGCCGAGAGGACCAGGCCGGCGGGCAGGAAGTAGCGTGGATTGGAGCGGTCCGAGACCAGGCCCATGAGAAACTTTGACAGGCCGTAGGCGATGGCCACCGCGGAGAGGGCGACGCCCAGCTCGCCCCGGCTGTAACCCTGCTCCACCAGATTGGGCATGGCCAGGGAGAAGTTCTTGCGCAGCAGATAGTAGCCGGCGTAGCCGATGAAGATCCCGGCGAAGATCTGCCAGCGCAGGCGGCGATAGGTGGGGTCGACGAGATCGGTAGGCAGCGGCGGCCGATGAGCCGCCGGGGCGAAGATTCCAAGCATGGGAGCCTCGGTATTGTTATAGGTATTAATCGAAATCGAACATTCCAGGTTCGTTTTCGAATATTACAATGATGTGACAACGAGGAAAGACTTTTCCGCCCTGTGGTGTCCGGAGCAAGGGCGTCGCCTCTTGATCTGCGCGGGTTGCGCGCCTAGGGTGGCGCCTCTTGCCGCCGTCGTTTTTTCGCGAGTCACCATGCCAGCCTGGAAAGTCCTGTTCTCCCGTGTCCTGACCCTGGTCATCGCCTTGTTCGAGCGCTATCCGCGGCTGATCGCCCTGGCGGGCTTCATTTCGGGGATCTGCAGCTTCCTGCTGGTGGACCGGCAGAAGGGCTTCGCCCCGGTGATGGCGGTGGTGATGCTGGCCAGCTGGGTCTGGCTGATGCTGGAGAACGTGCTGCGTGGCTGGGTGAGTCGGCGTTTCGGCTGGGAGTTGCCGCCACCGTTGCTGCGCTACGCCACCCAGCTGATCCACCAGGAAAGCCTGTTCTTCTGCCTGCCGTTCTTCGCCATCACCACCGCCTGGAACAGCGGCCAGGCCTTGTTCACCGGGTTGCTGGGCGCGGCCGCGTTGGTCTCCATCATCGATCCGCTGTACTACAAGGCGCTGGCCCCGCGGCGCTGGGTGTTCCTCAGCTATCACACCCTGACGCTGTTCGCGGTGCTGCTCACCGCGCTGCCGATCATCCTGCACCTGACCACCACCCAGAGCTACGAGCTGGCCTTGGGCGTCGCCGTGCTGCTGTCCTTTCCCAGCCTGGCGGTGGCCTTTCGGGTGCGCCTGGGCTGGCGCTGGCTGGGCCTGCTGGCGCTGTGCCTGGCCATCGGCGGCTTCGGCTGGATCGGTCGCGCCTGGGTGCCGCCAGCGACCCTCTGGCTGACCGACATGGGCATGAGCACCGACTTCGACAGCCTCAAGCGTGAACCGGGCGAGGCGGTGAAGAGCCTCAGCGCCGCCCAGCTGCGCAGCCAGGGGCTCTATGCCTTCACCTCGATCAATGCCCCGCGCGGCCTCAATGAGCGCATCTACCACGTCTGGCGCCACGCCGGGCAGGAAGTGGACCGTATTCCCCTGGACATCAGCGGCGGACGCGAGGCCGGTTACCGCGCCTGGACCCACAAGCAGAACTTCCCCGGCGACGTGACCGGCCGTTGGCAGGTACAAGTGGTGACGGACGTCGGCCAGGTGATCGGAACCCTCAGGTTCGAGGTGACCCCTTGAGCCTTGCTGGCTATGCTGCAGCCATCCACCCGCGAGGATCTATCGTGAAAGCCGTCGCCGCCGTTTTGCTGTCCTTCTGCCTGGCGCTGAATGCCTGGGCGAACGAAGAGAAGAAGGAAGGGAAGGAGGGAGAAGCCCCCAAGACCGAATTCTACAACCTGACCCCGGCGCTGGTCGGCAACTATGGCAGTGGCGCCAAGCTCAAATACTACAAGGCCGACATCGCCCTGATGATGACCGGCAAGGAAGCCAAGGAGAGGGTGGAGTTCCACGAGCCGCTGATCCGCAACCAGCTGGTGATGCTGTTCGCCCAGCAGACCGACGAGACCCTGGCCGGCGTGGAAGCCCGCGAGAAACTGCGCCAGGAGGCGCTCAAGCAGGTGCAGAGCGTGGTCAACCAGGAGGAGGGCAAGCCCCTGGTGGAGGACCTGCTCTTCAACAACCTGATCATCCAGCCCTGAGGCGTCGCCTCAGCGGCGGGCCGCGGCGACGATCGCTGCCCATTCCTCGGGGCTGACCGGCATTACCGAGAGGCGGTTGCCCTTGCGCAGCAGGGCGAAGTCGGCGAGTGCCGGCAGCGCCCGCAGGCGCGGCAGGGTCAGTATCCGCGGAAAGGCTTCGACGAAGGCGACCTGGCGCGCCGTCCAGGGATTGCTGTCGGCATCGGCCTTGGGCGCGTAATAGGGACTCTCGGGGTCGAGCGCGGTGGGATCGGCGAAGGCGTCGCCGACGATGCGACCGATGCCGGCGATGCCCGGTTCGGCGCAGCTCGAATGATGAAAGAAGAACAGCTCGTCGGGCGCCATGGCGCGCAGGAAGTTGCGGGCCTGGTAGTTGCGTACGCCGTCCCAGCGCCCTTCGCCCAGGCGCTGCAGGTCTTGCAGTGAGAACTCATCGGGCTCGGATTTCAACAGCCAGAAGGCCACGGTTCGTCTCCTGACGAATGGAAGCCCGGAAGCTTCCTGGAAGGGGGTTGGTCGATTGCAAGGGGCGACCGCTTGTCGCAGAATGCCGCCCATTCCGGATGAAGTCTGACCGTACGCGCTGAGCATAACAGGGCGACGTCCTGTCCTGCCCAGAGGTGCCAGCAAGGGGGTGGCCCAGCTCGATGAAACGCAAACCTGATCTGTTGTGGGTACTGGTCCTGATCTTCACGCTTGGCGTGGTCACCACTGGCTATACCCAGAGTTTCTGGGAACAGCGCCAGAGCGAGCAGCAGTACGCCCGTTACGCCAGCGAAACGCCGTCGGCGCGCTAGACCCCTCTTCCGCGCTGGCCATACCAGCCGCCATCGCTGACCACCGCCGCCATGGGCACGTCCCAGGCCGCCAGTGCCAGCCGCTCGACCTTCTGACATTCGTGGGCGCAGCCGATCAGGCAGGGACTGCGCCATCGCTGCCGACGCGCCAGATAGGCCAGGTTACGGTCGTAGAAACCCTTGCCCATGCCCAGGCGTCCGCCCTGGGGGTCGAACCCCACCAGCGGCATCAGAATGAGATCCAGGGCCCAACTCGGTCGACCCAGGCGGCGGTCCGGGCGCGGCTCGGCGATACCGAATCTATTGCGTACCCAGGATTCGCCCTGGCCCACGCGCTGAAAGATCATCGCCGTGCGCGGCCAGCGGGAGAGCACCGGCAGATAGGTGGCCTTGCCGCGGCGCTGGGCTTCTTCGAGCAGCGGACGCGGATCGATCTCACCATCGCTGGGCAGGTAGAAGGCAATATGTCGGGCGCGCCGAAACAGCGGGTGCTGGGCGAGCTGTCGGTAGAGGTGGCGGGCGGCTTGGCGCTGCTGAACGGGCGTGAGGGCACGACGGCGCTGGCGGAGCAGCTTGCGCAAGGCAGGCCGACTGAGATCGGGGGAGGGGGTGGTCATGGAAATCGGTGAGCTCTCCGGAATGCCGCTGCCGGTGTAGCCCTTGAACCCTTGGTTCAAGGTGGGAGAAGTCGTAGGCCTTTAGGCTTTCCGCCGTAGCGGACATGCACACCAGCCTTACGAGCAACCCCCGGGGTGTTGCTTATCGGCTCGGGGACATGACCGACTGGCGCACACACCAGAGAGTGGCCTTCAGTATACGCCCCTGAGTCGGGATGCAAACCCCCGCCTATCTCCGGTCGGCTCTCAGGCGGTGGTGTCGTGCTCGGTGATAAGGGCGCGGTCCACGCGATCCAGCAGGTCACGCACGCGCTCGCGGGTGCTGCTCACCTCGAGGCTGACGTCGTCATGGCGGTGCAGCAATTCGTGGGTGATGTTCAGGGCGGCCATCACGGCCACGCGGTCGGCGCCGATGACCTTGCCGCTGGCGCGGATCTCGCGCATCTTGCCGTCCAGGTAACGGGCGGTGCTTTCCAGGTTGGCACGCTCGTCGGCGGGGCAACTGATGCGATATTCCTTTTCCAGAATCTGGACGGTCACGGTCTCGCTGCTCATGAGTCCTGCTCCAAGGCTTTCAGGCGTAAAATCATCGCTTCGACCTTCGATCTGGCCAATTCGTTCTTCTCGATCAGCTCGGCGCGCTCCTGGCGCCAGTGGCGCTCGCTGTGGCGCAGCTGTCGGTTCTGCTGCTGGAGTTCTTCCAGGCGCCGGAGCAGGCGCTCCACACGCTCACCGAGGGCGTCCAGGTCGGCGTCGAGGGGCGTGTCGCGAGGCTCGCGCATGGGGGCTACAGCTCCAGAAGGGTGCAACGAGATTGGCCGCCGGCGGGGTCAGCGCGTAGGATAAGGCTTCATTCTAGCCAGCGCCTTCCCTCGACGCCATGTCCAGCTCAGCATCCGCCTACGCCGCCTTTTCCACCCTGCTCGCCGAAGCCGCCCTGCCGGTCTCGCCCGCCGAACTCCAAGGTCATCTGCTCGGCCGGGTTTGCGGTGGCGCGGGCTTCGACGAGAACGACTGGCTGGCCGCGGCCAGCGAGCTGCTCGGCGGTGCTCCGGGCGAACGTCTGCAGGCGGCGTTGTCGGGTCTGCTGGGCATGGTGCAGCAGGAATTCGCCGGCCAGCAGGTGGCCCTGGTGCTGCTGCTGCCGCCGGACGAGGCCCCCCTGGCCGAGCGCACCGCCGCCCTGGGCCAGTGGTGCCAGGGCTTCCTGGCTGGTTTCGGCCTGTCCGGGCGCACCGGCGAGGTCTCCGGCGAAGCCCGCGAGGTGCTCGAGGATCTCGCCGCCATCGCCCAGATCCAGGATCCGACCGACGAAGGCGAAGAGGGCGAGAACGACTTCATGGAAGTCACCGAGTACCTGCGCGTGGCGCCCCTGCTGCTCTATGGGGAATACGGTCGCGGTCCCATTCCCGAACCCGCGCCCGTGGTGCACTGAGCGGCCATGCCGCGGATTCCCAAGGCTGAATTCGCCCGCCGCCGGCGTGCCTTGATGGCCGAGATCGGCAGCGGCGGCATCGCCCTGCTGCCGGCCGCACCGGTGTGCCTGCGCAATCGCGACATCGAGCAGCCCTATCGCCAGGACAGCGATTTCCAGTACCTCACCGGCTTTCCCGAGCCCGAGGCCCTGGCCGTGCTGATTCCCGGGCGCGCCCACGGCGAATACCTGCTGTTCTGCCGCGAGCGGGATGCCGAGCTGGAGCGCTGGGAGGGTCCGCGCGCCGGTCAGGACGGGGCGATGGCCCTCTACGGTGCGGACGATGCCTTTCCCATCGGTGATCTCGACGACATCCTGCCTGGCCTCCTGGAAGGCCGCGAGCGGGTCTACTACGCCATGGGCGGCCATCCGGAGTTCGAGCGGCAACTGCTCAACTGGATCGAACTGATCCGTGCCAAGGCCGACCAGGGCGCCTCGCCGCCACGGGAGCTCCTGGCGCTGGATACCCTGTTGCACGACAGCCGACTGTACAAGTCGGCCGCCGAGGTGCGGCTGCTCAAGGCCGCCGCCGAGCTGACCTGCGCCGCCCACGTGCGCGCCATGCAGGCCTGCCGACCAGGACTGCGCGAATATCACCTGGAGGCGGAGCTGGACTACTGCTTCCGCCAGGGCGGGGCGCGGCTGGCGGCCTACGGTTCCATCGTCGCCGCTGGCGCCAACGCCTGCATCATGCATTACCAGGCCAACGATGCGCCGCTGCGCGACGGCGACCTGGTGCTGATCGATGCCGGCTGCGAACTGGAGTGCTACGCCAGTGACGTGACCCGCACCTTTCCGGTCAATGGTCGCTTCTCGCCCGAGCAGCGGCAGCTGTACGACATCGTGCTGGCCGCCAACCAGGCCGCCATCGCCTGCGTGGCGCCCGGCCGGCACTGGAACGAACCCCACGAGGCCACGGTCAGGGTGATCACCGAGGGACTGCTGCGCCTGGGCCTGCTCAAGGGCGAGCTGGACGCGCTGATCGAGTCGGGCGCCTGTCGCGATTTCTACATGCATCGCGCCGGTCATTGGCTTGGGTTGGATGTCCATGACGTGGGCGAGTACCGCATCGGCGAGCAGTGGCGGATGCTGGAGCCGGGCATGGTGCTGACCGTGGAACCCGGTCTCTATATCCCGCCGGAGGCCCAGGTGCCGCGCAAATGGCGGGGCCTGGGCATCCGTATCGAAGACGAGGTACTGGTGACGCGCAGCGGTTGCGAAGTGCTGACCGCCGGCCTGCCCAAGGCGGCCGCGGAGATCGAGGACTTGATGGCGGCCGCCCGTGGCCGTCGGGAGAAGGCTGATGCAACGTCCTGATATCGCCATCATCGGCGGCGGCCTGGTGGGCGCCAGCCTGGCCCTGGCCCTGCAGTCCGGCGCCAAGGCGCGCGGCTGGCGCATCCTGCTGGTGGAGCCCTTCGCGCCTGGCGACACCTACCAGCCGAGCTACGATGCCCGCTCCTCGGCGCTGTCCTACGGCTCGCGGCTGATCTACCAGCGCCTAGGCGTCTGGGAGGCCCTGGCCGAGCATGCCGAGGCGATCCGCGAGATCCAGGTCTCCGACCAGGGCCGCTTCGGCGTGACCCAATTGCTCGCCCGCGACGAGAACCTGCCGGCCCTGGGCTACGTGGTGGAAAACGCCTGGATCGGCCAGGTGCTCTGGCAGGCGCTGGACCGCGAGGTGGTGGACTGGCGCTGCCCGGCCGAGGTGCGCAGCCTCACGGCCGTTCCCGAAGGCTATCGCCTGGAGCTGGACGACGGTGCGACTTTGGAGTGCGGCCTGGCAGTGCTGGCCGATGGCGGGCGTTCGGCGCTGCGCGAAGCCCTAGGTATCGAGGTGCGGCGGACGGTCTACGAACAGACCGCGCTGATCGCCAATGTCTCCACCAATCTCGGCCATGGTGGTCGCGCCTTCGAGCGCTTCACTCCCCACGGCCCCCTGGCGCTGCTGCCCCTGCCGGGCCAGCGCAGTGCCCTGGTCTGGACCCAGCCGGACAGCGAGGCGTTGCGGCTGCAACAGGCGCCGGACGCGGTCTTTCTGGCCGAGTTGCAACAGGCGGTGGGCTATCGCCTGGGCAGCTTCACCCAGGTCGGCACCCGTCATGCCTATCCGCTGACCCTGCTGGAAGCCAACGAGCAGGTCCGTCCGCACCTGGTGGTCCTGGGCAATGCCGCGCACAGCCTGCACCCCATCGCCGGCCAGGGTTTCAACCTGTCCCTGCGCGACGTCGACAGCCTGGCCGAGTGCCTGCTGGAGAGCACTGCAGCGCCCGGCGATTTCGCCACCCTGCAGGACTACCTGCAACGCCAGCGCCTGGACCAGCAGTTGACCATCGGCTTTTCCGATCGCATCACCCGGCTGTTCTCCAACAGCCGGCCCTGGCTCAGTGCCGGACGCAACCTGGGCCTGGTCGGCCTGGAGCTGTGCCCGCCGGCCAAGAGTGCCTTCGCCCGCCAGGCCATGGGCCTGGGTACCCGTCCCTGACCTGCGAGGAGAAACGAGCATGCTGACCCATGCGGATCTGGTGATCGTCGGTGCCGGCATGGTCGGCAGCGCCCTGGCCCTGGCCCTGGCCGACAGCGGCCTGTCGGTGGTGCTGCTCGATCGCGGCCCGCTCAAGCCTGGCGCGGTCGAGAGCGACCTGCCCTTCGAACCCCGGGTCAGCGCCCTGTCGCTGGCCAGCCAGCGCATCCTGCAGCGCCTTGGCGCCTGGGACGGCATCCAGGCTCGGCGCGTCAGCCCCTACCAGGCCATGCACGTCTGGGACGGCTCCGGCACCGGCGCCGTGCATTTCGATGCCGCCAGCGTGCACGCCGAGGTGCTCGGCCACATCGTCGAGAATCGCGTGGTGCAGGATGCCCTGCTCGAACGCCTGGCCGAGGCCAACATCCTGCTCCTGCCCGAGGCGCGGCTGGAGTTGCTACGCCGCTCCGGCGATCAGTGGCTGGTGCAACTGGCCGGCGACCGCCAGATCCGTGCGCCCCTGGTGGTGGCCGCCGATGGCGCTACCTCCGCCGTGCGCCGCCTGGCCGGCCTGGAAACCCGCGAGTGGGATTATCTGCACCATGCCATCGTCACCAGCGTACGCTGCGCCGAGTCGCACCAGCGCACTGCCTGGCAAAGATTCACCGACGATGGTCCCCTGGCCTTCCTGCCGCTGGATCGCGGCGGCGACACGAATTGGTGCTCCATCGTCTGGTCCTGCACGCCCAAGCAGGGCGAGCGGCTGATGGCCATGGATGACGCGGCTTTCTGCCAGGCCCTGGGCGAGGCCTTCGAGCAGCGCCTGGGCAAGGTGGAATGCAGCGACACGCGGCTGTGCATCCCGCTGCGCCAGCGTCATGCCAAGCGCTATGTGGAGCCGGGCCTGGCGCTGATCGGCGATGCCGCCCACGTCATCCATCCGCTGGCTGGTCAGGGTGTCAACCTGGGTTTTCTCGATGCCGCGGTGCTCGCCGAGGAGTTGCGCCATGCCCAGGCCCGCGGTGAGTCCATCGCCGAACAGCGAGTGCTGGAACGCTACGAGCGCCGGCGCATGCCGCACAACCTGGCGATGATGGCGGCGATGGAAGGCTTCCAGCGCCTGTTCCAGGACGACCGCCTGCCGCTACGTTGGCTGCGCAATGCCGCGCTCAAGCAGGTGGATCGCCACTTCGAAGCCAAGGCGCTGTTCGTTCGCCGCGCCCTGGGGTTGTCCGGCGATGTGCCAGAGTTGGCGAGGGTAGTGGCCTGAGAACCTGTTCACGATCTACTGCGCGTCGGCCAAACGGCGTTGAAAAGGCCCGGGAAGGCCAGCCCCGCCTGGGCGGCTCCGTCGCAAGGCTCATTTACCGCGCGTAAACTCGCCCGCCAGCCCGGTCCGCTTCCTCAGGTGTTATCGCGCGGCCGCCCAGGCCTTGCTTGGCTCTAGCTCACGAGATCGTGAACAGGTTCTATGGCCCCGGTCCGGTCCACCCTGCCGGCCAGCCTGGCCTCAGAATTTCCAGCCATAGGCCAGGCCGAAAATGTCCTGGCTCATCTTGAGAGTGGCCTCGCCGCCCCCGAAGGCGGTCGGGATCGAGCCGCTGCCGTCGATCTTCTTCGCGAAGCCGTGGGTGTAGGCGAGGCTAAGTTCGCCGGTCGGGCTGGTGGCCCAGGTCAGGCCCAGGCTCAGGTGGTCCTGGATGACGCCGGGGGCGAGGATGTTCAGGAAGGTCTGGCTACGGGCGATGGGCTGGTCGGCATGGCTGTAGCCCGCGCGTAGCGCGAGTGCCGGGGTCAGGGCGTAGCTGGCGGCGACCTTGTAGACGGTGACGTCGCGCCAGCCGAAGCCCGGGCCTTCCGCCGAGCCGAGGGGATTGCCCGCGAACACCGCTGGTAGGGAAAAGGCGTTGGCAATCGAGCGGACGCTGCCGTACTTGATCTCCTGAACATCGGCGCCGAGCGTCAGCCGGGGCGTCGCCCGGTAGGACAGGCCGATGCCGTAGCTTTCCGGGATGTCGAAGCTGCCACCCTCGGCGAACAGCCCGGCGTAGCGGTCGAACTTGCGCGCCTCGATCTTGGAGGCCCAGGTCACCCCGAGCGTCAGGCCGTCGAGCACTTCTCCCTGCCAGCCCAGGCGATAGCCGACCCCGGTGGAGCTGTCGTGGCCCTGATCGGTCACCTGTTCGCTGTCGTTGGTGAAGCCCGGGGTGGCGAAGGCGCCCAGGCCCTTGGCGGCGAAGCGTTGGTAGACGACGTTGAGGCCAATGCCGACCGATTGCCGGTCGCTGAAGCGGTAGGCGATCGAAGGGGTGACGAAGACCTGAGCGAGGTCCACGCCAGCGCTGCCGCGGCTACCGAAGGCGCCATAGGGGTTCTTCCGGTAATCGGTGTTCATCCCGCCGTTGCCGTAGACCGCGAGGCCTACCCCGAGACGGTCGGACAGCTGTTTGCTGACGCCGAATTCCGGGAGCAGGAAGACATTCTTGGCGTTGCCGTTGTAGTGGCCGTCGGCGCCGGCACGGTTACCGCTGATCTCGGCCTGCCGGTCCGGGGCGAACAGGGTGGCGCCTGTATCCAGGCGATCCCCGGTCCAGGCCGTACCGGCCGGATTATTGGCCGCGGCCAGGGCATCCTGGGGCTGGGCGATGCCGACGCCGGCCTGCCCTTGCGCCTTGATGCCGGTACCGTGCGTGAAATAGCCATTGGTGGCCAGGACTTGGCCGCTGCCCAGGGTCAGGAGCAGGCCGCAGAAGCGTATTCCCCATTTCATCGTCTTGGCTTCCCTCTCGTTGATGGCTGATGGCCAGCCTTGGAGGGTCAATTTAATACAATGTATATTATTTAATTATAATATCGAATTAAATGTTTAGCGGTTTTGGTTATAAGCGGGCGTGGGCTGCCTACCCTGGCCAGGACGCCCTTAGTGCGGGCAGTAGAGCAGATACAGGGTGCTGAGCAGGTGCAGCACCCTGGGGTCCTGGACCGAGTAGAAGATGCGTTTGCCCTCGCGGCGGGTGTTGACCAGGCCTTCGGCGCGCAAGACGCCCAGTTGCTGGGACAGGTTGGGCTGACCTATGCCCAGCAACTCTTCGAGTTCGCTGACGGCGCGCTCGCCTTGGCTCAGCTGGCACAGCAGCAGCAGCCGGTCTGGATGGCTCAGGGAGCGCAGCACGCTGGCGGCCTCGGTGGCGGCAGCGCGCATTTGCTGGATATCCATGGAGATCCTGTCGAGAGGAAGAGCGCGGAGTATAGGGAATCGCCGCCCATGAAAGAAATGCACCGCCGACAGGCACCGAGGAAGCGCTCGTCGATCCGAGAAAGAGGTCAAACATTATACAATTTAATATAATGTATGTTGCTTCACTCGCCGCGAGGAGCGCCCATGTCCCTGAATCTGAGCGATGTTTCTCTCTGGTCCGCCTTGGCTGGCGGCCTGCTCATCGGCCTGGCCGTTGCCTTGCTGCTGCTGGGCTGCGGGCAGATCGCGGGGATCAGCGGTCTGCTCGGTAGGCTGTTGCGCCGGCCGGGAACCGGCAACGCCTGGCGCTGGAGTTTCCTGCTGGGCCTGGTTCTGGCGCCGGTGCTGGCGCGGCTGGCCGCTACCTTGCCGGAGGCGTCGGTCGAGGCCGGCTGGCCGTTGCTGGCGATCAGCGGCGCCTTGGTGGGCGTGGGCACTGGCATGGCCAATGGCTGTACCAGCGGCCACGGGGTCTGCGGCCTGGCGCGGGGCTCGCGGCGCTCCCTGGCGGCCACCCTGACCTTCATGGTGACCGGCATGGTCACGGTATTCCTGAGCCGCCACCTGGGGAGCTGACGCCATGACTACCGCTATCGCCTTTTTCTGCGGACTGGTCTTCGGCTGCGGCCTGCTGCTGTCCGGCATGAGTCAGCCCAGCCAGGTGCTGAGTTTTCTCGACATCACCGGCAACTGGTCACCCAACCTGGCGCTGGTGATGCTCGGTGCCCTGGCCGTGGCGGCACCGGCCTATCGGCTGGCGCGTCAGCGCGGTCGCACGCTGCTGGATGAGCCGTTGCAGCTACCGGCGGCCCAGCGCATCGATCGTCGCCTGTTGGCGGGCGCTGCCCTCTTCGGCATTGGCTGGGGCTTGGCCGGCATCTGCCCGGGGCCGGCAGTGGTCCTGCTGGGCAGTGCCTCGCCCCACGGGGCGCTATTCCTGCTGGCGATGCTGGTCGGCAGGTGGACCTTCGAGCAGGTGGCGAAGCGGCGGTCGACCGGCGACTAGCAGGGCTGTCGCCGTCGGAGTGACGCGTTACCGAGGTCAGCCTTGGCGGGCGAGCTCAAGGGCCGCCGCGCGCCAGGCGGCCTCGCGGGGCAGGGCGAGGAAGTGCGGATTGAGGAAGGACTCGCGCATCTCGTAGGTGAGGGGCTGTCCGTCCAGGGTCAGGACCTCGCCGCCGGCGCCTTCCAGCACGCCCTGGGCGGCGGCGGTGTCCCATTGGGAGGTGGGGGCGAGGCGTGGATAGAAGTCGGCCAGGCCTTCCGCCAGCAGGCAGAACTTGAGCGAGCTGCCGACGCTGACCAGCTTGGGCTCGCCCAGGGCGGCGCCCAGTTCGTCCAGCAGCCGCTGCTGTGCCGGACTGCCGTGGCGGCGACTGGCGACCACGGTGAAGGCCTCTTCGGGCTGATTGCGCACGCCGATCTCGACGCCGTCTTCGCCCTGGATGCGAAAGGCGCCCAGTTCACGACCGCCACTGAAGCAGACGTCACGGGTGGGAATGCCGACCACGCCGAAGATCACCTGACCGCGTTCGACCAGGGCGACGTTGACGGTGAATTCCTCGCTGCCGTCGATGAATTCCTTGGTGCCGTCCAGCGGGTCGACCACCCACCAGACGTCCCAGGCGCTACGCACGGCGAAGGGGATGTCACAGGCTTCTTCCGATAGCACCGGCACGTCGGGCGTCAGGCGCGCCAGGCCTTCGGCCAGCACCCGGTGGGCGGCGAGGTCGGCGGCGGTCACCGGCGAGTCGTCGCTCTTCTGCCGTACCGCCACGCCCTGGCGCCAGTGGGGCAGGATGGCCGCGCCGGCCTGGCGCACCAGATCGATGACGTTGAGCACCAGGGGCGCGGTGATGGAAACGGGAGCCATCATGCCGGCAGTTCTCCGCGTTGGGTGAGCAGGTCGCGCACCAGGTAGAGGGCGGCCAGGGCCCGGCCTTCGGAAAAGCGCGGATTCTGCACCAGTTGCGACAGCTCGCGCAGGTCGACGCTACTGACTTCGAGGGGCTCGGGTTCGTCGCCTGGCAGGCGTTCGGGATAGAGGTCGCGGGCCAGCACCACGTGAATGCGCTGGCTCATGTAGCCTGGGCTCAGCGACAGGGCGGTGAGGTATTCCAGCTGGTGGGCACCGAAGCCGGCTTCTTCCTTGAGTTCGCGATTGGCGGCGTCGAGGATCTCTTCGCCCGGCTCCACCAGGCCCTTGGGCAGGGACAGCTCGTAGTCTTCCACGCCGCCGCAGTATTCCTCGATGAGCAGGGCGCGATTGGCGTCCGGCATGGCCACCACCATCACCGCGCCATGGCCGGTGCCCTTGTTGGCCAGGCGCTCGTAGGTGCGTTCCTCGCCATTGGCGAAGCGCAACTGCATCTCCTCGACGGTGAACAGGCGGCTCTTGGCCACGATCTGTCGGGCGAGGACAGTGGGTTTCTGGCGCATGGACGGCTCCTGGGCTGGGCGGACGGGTATGATAACCCGCCTGTTACATGATCCGGAGTCACCATGACCCCTCTCGACTGGAGCCGTATCGATACCGTGTTGCTGGACATGGACGGCACCCTGCTCGATCTGCACTTCGACAACCATTTCTGGCTGGAGTACCTGCCGCAGCGCTACGCCGAGCGCCACGGCCAGTCCTTGGCGCTGGCCAAGGCCGAGCTGGAGCCGCTGTTTCGCAGCCACCAGGGCAAGCTGACCTGGTACTGCCTGGACTTCTGGAGCGCCGAGCTGGGCTTCTCCATGCGCGAACTCAAGGAGGAGATCGCCCACCTGATCGCCTTGCGGCCGGACGCCGACACCTTCCTGGCCGCCCTGCAGCGCGCCGGCAAGCGGGTGGCGCTGATCACCAACGCCCACCGCGATTCCCTGTCGCTGAAGCTGGAGCGTATCGAGCTGGCGCCCTATTTCGACCGGCTGATCAGTTCCCACGACTATGGCTTTCCCAAGGAAGAGCAGCAGTTCTGGCATGCCCTGCAGGCCGACTTCGCCTTCGATCCGGCGCGCACCCTGTTCATCGATGACAACCTGCCGATCCTGCGCAGCGCCCGCGACTACGGCGTCGCCCATCTGCTGGCGATCCACGAGCCGGATAGCCGCCGCGGCCCCAAGGACAGCGAGGAGTTCGCGGCGGTACGGGACTATCGGGAAATACTGCCGCAGTGATGGCTACCCCCACCCCAGCCCTCTCCCAGCGGGAGAGGGGGCAAGCGCCTGGAGATAAACCTTGGATATCAAACAGCTGCGCTTTCTCATCGCCCTGGACGAGACGCGCCATTTCGGCCAGGCGGCGGCGCGCTGCCATGTGACCCAGCCGACCCTGTCCATGCGCCTGCGCGGCCTGGAAGACGAGCTGGGGGTGGAGCTGGTGCGCCGCGGGCAGCGTTTCGAGGGCTTCACCGAGGCCGGTCAGCGCATCCTGGCCTGGGCCCGCACCCTGATGGCCGCCCACGATGGCCTCTATGCCGAGGCCCAGGCCTTCCAGGGGCAACTGGTGGGCACGCTGCGGGTCGGCCTGGTGCCGCTGGCCAGCTTCGATCCCATGCCGCTGCTGCAGCACCTGCGCCTTTTGCACCCCAAGCTGCATTTCCAGCTGCAGGTGCTCAGCACCGAGCGCATCCTCGAAGCCGTGGCCAGCAATCGCCTGGAGCTGGGCATTTCCTACCTGGAGCACCTGGACCCGGCACGTTTCGACAGCCTCATCCTGACCGAGACGCGCATGGGCTTGCTCTATGACGAGCGGCATTTCGCCTTCGCGCAGACCGCCCTGGACTGGCAGGCGGTGGCCGAGCTGCCGCTGGGGCTGCTCACTGGTGCCATGCATTTCCGCCAGTCGGTGGACCACGGCTTTCGCAGCCTCGGGCTGACGCCGCAACCGGTGCTGGAGACCGATGCGGTCTATCTGCTCCTGCAGGCGGTCAACGCTGGCCTCTGCTGCGCCGTGGTGCCCCTGGCCGGCGGTTTCGACCGCCTCACCCCCCATGCCCGGCTGATCCCCATCGACACGGCCCGCACCCTGACGCCCCTGGGCCTGCTCATTCGTCGGACCGAACCCCGACTGGCGGTCGCCGATGCCTGTTTCCAGGCGATCAAGGCGCTCTACGCCGAGGTTGATAGATAGCGTTTATCAAGGCATCGGTCATAGCGATTAGACGCCTCGGGATGTGCTGGTTAATCTTTGATCTGTGTCAAACCGCCGCAGGTCGTTTTCGCCCATGTCCCAGGAATCGCCAGGTCCTGTCGCCGCCCTGCCCGCCGGCTATGCCTTCGCCGAGCTGGAGCAGCCCGCCGTGCGTGGCGAACAGCCGCTGGCCGAGGAGGTGGCGCTGGCCATCGCCTACAACGGCATCAGCCATGCGGTGATGATGGCGACCCCGGCCGACGTGGAAGACTACGTGGTCGGTTTCAGCCTCAGCGCCGGCATCGTCGATGCCATCGACGACATCTATGGCATCCAGGTACGTCGCGTTGGTGAAGCCCTCAACGTCGACGTCGAGATCAGCAGCCGCACCTTCTGGGCGCTCAAGCAGCAGCGCCGCCAGCTGGCCGGGACCAGTGGTTGCGGCCTGTGCGGAGTCGAGGCGCTGGAACAGGCGCTGCCGCAGCTGGACCGGCTGCGCAAGGTACCGCTGCCACCGGCCGCCCACCTGCACGACCTGCGCCAGCGCATCGATGCCGCCCAGGACCTGGGCCAGCGCAGCGGGGCGGTGCATGCCGCGCTGTTCATCGATGGCCAGGGCGAACTAACCCTGTGCCGCGAGGACATCGGCCGCCACAACGCCCTGGACAAGTTGATCGGCGCCCTGCTGCGCCAACGCCAGCCGGTGCGCGAAGGCTGCGTGGTGGTCACCAGCCGCTGCAGTCTCGAGCTCATCCACAAGGCGGTGCGGGCCGGACTTGCCACCCTCATCACCCTGTCTGCCCCCACCGGGCTGGCCGTGGAGTGGGCGCGCCGCCACCGTCTCAATCTGATCCACCTGCCACACCGGTCGCCGCCGCGGGTCTATGCCCCGGCGCCGCTGGCCCCTTGATCCCACGGGAATCGCCATGAACAAACCTCAGCAGTCCTTCAAACCCTATCAAGGCCCCGCCGCCGGCTGGGGCGCCCTGAAGAGCGTGGTGCACTTCTGGCTCGACAGCGGCAACGCCTTCAAGAACCTGCGGACGCTGCTCAAGACCAACCAGGACCACGGCTTCGATTGCCCGGGCTGCGCCTGGGGCGAGGCGCCGGAGAACGGCCTGGTGAAGTTCTGCGAGAACGGCGCCAAGGCGGTCAACTGGGAGGCCACCAAGCGCCGCGTCGATGCCGCCTTCTTCGCCCGCCACAGCGTGACCTCGCTGCTGGAACAGAGCGACTACTGGCTCGAATACCAGGGCCGGCTGACCGAGCCGCTGCGCTATGACGCGGCCACCGATCGCTACGTGCCCATTGCCTGGGACGCCGCCTTCGCGCTGATCGCCAAGGAGCTCAAGGCCCTGGCCAGTCCCGACGAGGCCGAGTTCTACACCTCGGGGCGCGCCAGCAACGAGGCGGCCTTCCTCTATCAGTTGTTCGTGCGCGCCTACGGCACCAACAATTTTCCCGACTGCTCGAACATGTGCCACGAGGCCAGCGGCGTCGGGCTGGGCCGCAGCATCGGCGTCGGCAAGGGCACCGTGACCTATCACGACCTGGACGAGGCGGATGCCATCTTCGTCATCGGCCAGAATCCCGGCACCAACCATCCGCGCATGATCGAGACCCTGCGCAACGCGGTGAAGCGCGGTGCCCAGGTGGTCTGCTTCAACCCGCTCAAGGAGCGTGGCCTGGAGCGCTTCCAGCATCCGCAGAGTCCGCTGGAGATGCTGACCAACGACTCGCGGCCCACCAATACCGCCTACTTCCGCCCGGCCCTGGGTGGCGACATGGCGGCACTGCGCGGCATCGCCAAGTACCTGCTGCAGTGGGAGCGCGAAGCGGCCGCCAAGGGTGGCAAGCGCATCTTCGACCATGACTTCATCGCCGCCCACACCCTCGGTATGGACGACTACCTGGCTCAGGTCGACGCCACCTCCTGGGAGCTGATCGAGCGCCAGTCGGGGCTGTCGCTGCACGAGATCGAGCAGGCCGCGCGCATGTATGCCCGCGCCGAGAAGGTCATCATCTGCTGGGCCATGGGCATCACCCAGCACCGCCACTCGGTGGCCACGGTGCAGGAGATCGCCAACCTGCAGCTGCTTTGCGGCCAGATCGGCAAGCCTGGCGCCGGTCTCTGTCCGGTGCGCGGCCACAGCAACGTCCAGGGCGACCGCACCATGGGCATCGACGAGAAGGCCCCGGCCTGGCTCAGCGACGCCCTGGCCAAGCGCTTCGCCTTCGAACCGCCGCGCAACCGTGGCCACAACACCGTGGAGGCCATCGCCGCCATGGAACAGGGCCAGGCCAAGGTCTTCATCGCCCTGGGCGGCAACTTCGCCCAGGCCACCCCGGACACCCCGCGTACCCACAAGGCGCTGCGCAAGTGCCGGCTGACCGTGCACATCGCCACCAAGCTCAACCGCAGCCACCTGGTGACCGGGCAGCAGGCGCTGATCCTGCCCTGCCTGGGTCGCACCGAGACGGACGTGCAGAAGGGCGGCAAGCAGGCCATCACCGTGGAAGACAGCTTCAGCATGGTGCACGCCTCGGCCGGCATCCTGCGGCCGCTGTCGGCGCAGATGAAGTCCGAGCCGGCCATCGTCGCCGGGCTGGCCAAGGCCACCCTGGGCAACCACCCGGTGGACTGGGACTGGCTGATCGAGGACTACGACCGCATCCGCGACCTGATCGCCGACGTCATCCCCGGCTTCCAGGATTTCAATGCCCGGCTGGCCGCCCCCGGTGGCTTCTACCTGGGCAACAAGGCCGGGCGCCGGGAGTGGAATACTCCTACCGGCAAGGCCAACTTCGCCGCCAACGCCCTGCTGCATGACCTGCTGCCGGACGCGGTCCGTCGCCAGGGCATCAAGCCGGACCTAATCCTGCAGACCATGAGATCCCACGACCAGTACAACACCACCATCTACAGCCTCGACGACCGCTATCGCGGCGTGAAGGGCCAGCGCGACGTGGTCTTCGTCAACCAGGCCGATCTGGATCGCCTGGGCGTGGCCGCCGGCGAGAAGGTGGATCTGGTCGCCCTGTGGGACGACGGTATCGAGCGCCGGGTCCGCGGCTTCACCGCGTTGCCGTTCGACATCCCGGTCGGCCAGGCCGCCGGCTACTACCCGGAGACCAATCCGCTGGTGCCCCTGGAGAGCTACGGCGAGGGCAGCTTCACGCCCACCTCCAAGTTCGTCGCCATCAAGGTCGAGAAGGCCAGCGCCGGCAACCGCATCGCCTCGGTCGCCTGAACGGGGTAGGCTGTCTGCTAGATAGGAGGGTGCAGCGATGCAGTGCATCGCCACCTGGCTTGGCGCGGATCCGGTTCGCTGCGGACTGCTTGCCGTGCCGGCCGACCTGCAGCTGCCGGACGCCTGGCTGGCCGCCGGCTTCGTGCGCAACCGAGTGTGGGATCGCCTGCATGGCTATCCCGAACCGATCCCCCTGGCGGATCTGGACGTCATCCATTTCGTCCGGTCGACTGCCGGCCCGAGCGGGACAGGGACATCGAAGCCGCATTGGCGGAGCGGGCGCCAGGCTGGCCCTGGTCGGTGAAGAGTCAGGCGCGCATGCACCTCCGCCATACCGACCCGTCCTATGGCGACAGCCTGGATGCCATGCAGCATTGGCCCGAGGTGGAGACCGCGCTGGCAGCCCGCCTGACCCCGGCAGGTTGCAGCGAGGTGGTCAGCCCCTTCGCCCAGCGTGGCCTGGTCTTCCTGCCTCTCACGCCCAATCCGCTGCGTCCCCGGCCCGCCGCCTTTCGCCAGCGCCTGGCGACCACGGGCTGGTGCTAGCGCTGGCCGCGCCTGCAGGTGCAGACGCCCTGGGCGAAGTCGAGGACTAGGCGACCTTGAAGCGTGCCGACAGCTCCTGCAGTTGCAGGCTCAGGCGCGCCAGTTCGCTGCTGGAGCGAGCGGTTTCCGCACTGGCCGCGGCAGTCTGGTCGGTCACCTCGTGGACCTTGACCACGCTGCGACTGATGTCTTCCCCGGCCGAACTCTGCTGCTCGACCGCGGCGGCGATCTGCTCGCTCATGGACTCGATCTCATCCACCGCGCTGCTGACGCTACCGAGCATGACCCCGGCCTGGCGGGTCAGGTCGACACTGCTGGCGGTCAGCTGGATGTTGCGGTCGAGCGCGGCGCTCATCTGGTCGGTGCTGCCATGCAGGCTGGTGATCAGGGTGGCGATCTCGTCGGTGGAGGAGCGGGTTCGCTGGGCCAGGCCGCGCACCTCGTCGGCCACCACGGCGAAGCCGCGACCCGCTTCGCCCGCGCGGGCGGCCTCGATGGCGGCGTTGAGGGCCAGCAGATTGGTCTGGTCGGCCACGGCCTTGATCACGTCCAGGACGCCGCCAATGCGGTCGGCGTCCTGCCTGAGCGACGCCATGGTGTCCTGGGTGGTATCCACTTCCTGGGCCAGGTCCTCGATCTGGGTGACCACCTGGCCGACCGTCATGTCGCCCTCGCGGGTCTTGGACGCCGCTTCCCGTGCGGCTACCGAGGCCTGGCCGGCGTTGCGCGCCACCTCGCCGATGGTGGCGGTCATCTGGTGCATGGCCGTGGCGATCTGTTCGGTCTCGATCTTCTGCGCCATGGCGCCGGCCCGGGTCTGCTCGGTGATGGCGGAAAGCTCTTCGGCCGCGCTGGCCATCTGTACCACGCCGTCGCGGAGTTCGCGGATCAGCTCGCGCAGGTTTCCGGTCATGCGTTGCAGGGCGCTCTGGAGCACGCCGAGTTCGTCGTGGCGGTCGACCGCTACTTGTACGCTCAGATCGCCGCTGGCGACCTGCTCGACCAGGCGTATGGTCTCGCGCAGGGGCGTCACGATGGAGCGGGTGATGATCCAGGCCGTGGCCAGGCTGAGGGCGATGATGGCGAGCAGCCAACCGAGCAGCGAGCGCTGGGCGCTGCTCATGTCGGCCTCGCGCAGTTGGCCTTGAACGGCCTTGAGTTCGTTGCTGATATCCGCCAGCGTCTGGGTGGTCTGGTCGAGGCCCTTGCCTGCCTCGACCGCCTTGGCCTGCAGTTCGACCATATGATCGAAGTACTGGGCGTAGCCTTGGATGCCACCTTGCAGCGCCTGGAACTGGTCCGTGGGCAGGAGGCTCTCCACCTCCTTCAGTTTGGCGCGGACCTGGTCCAGGCTCTGCCTGACGCGCTGCTCCTGGTTGGCGCTGGGGGCGGCCCGGTAGGAGCGCGATTCCAGCCGCATCCGCTGGCTGGCCGCGAAGAGTTCGCTGAGTTGCTGTTGGGCGGTCGGGTGGTCTGCCTCTTTCTGCGTGGCCGCCAGCGTCTTGAACCGTTCAGTCAGGTCGTCGCCGATCTTGCCTCCGGCATCGCGGCTCCTGGTCTGTTCTGCCGAGAGGGCCACCCGGTCTCGCTGCAAGGCACGATAACGCTGGAGCGACTCCTGCGCCTGCCGGGTGAGTTCCTGATTCCGCTTAACCTTGGAGGCGTTCGCGACACTCTCCAACTGGCCGGCGAAAAGATCGATGCTCTTCAGCCACTGGGTCGCCTGCTCCGGGGTATCGTCGAGCGCGAATGCCTGGCCCTGGATACGCATGTCTCGACTGTAGAAGCCCAGCAGGTCGATGGCCTCGACCCGCAGGCCACGCCGATTCAGGGAGTCGATGCCATTCCAACCGCTGTAGGCGACCAGCAGCGTGGGAATGATGAGCAGGCTAAAGCCCAGCAGCAGCTTCGAGCGGACGCTGATATTTTTCAGTTGCATGACAAAACCCTGGCCGCGATGCCGCAGTCGATAGGAAGTAAAGAGGTAGGTGGAATAAATAGGAAAGTCGTGAAGTGTGTCAATGATTTTTGTTTTGCCATTATTGCCAAGTTGGCTTCTTAATTCGGCGAGCAATATTGAGTTTTTGTCGAGAGTCATTGTGACGAGTTAGTTCGGGTGGCTTTTTCACTCTAACGATTCGTGATTAAAGTATTTCTATATAGATAAAATTCCAATGGCGCAGGATGCGCGGCCTGGATGGCGGGGCTTGCCTGGTAAATACCTGCAGAACGTCTGTTCATTCGATTACTATTGAGGCAGAGGCCTGTCCATGAACTAGGTGGATACCGGGTGCAGCCTGATAGAACCCTGGGATATCGTCAGACTCAATAGAGGTATTCCGCCTCGTCTCCGGCAAGGTCTTCAATGTCCGTCACCGATCGCCGCCATGCCTTCCTCCAGCATCCGGGCTTCTCGCGACTCTTCGCGCCGGGACGCCTGACCCTGGGTTTCCTGCTGCCCCTGGAAGGCTATCCCGACGATCCCATGCCGACCCTGCGCGACCACGCCCGGCTGGCGCGGCTGGCGGACCAGTTGGGCTTCGCCGCGCTCTGGGCGCGCGACGTGCCTTTCTACGATCCCGGTTTCAACGACGCCGGCCAGGTATTCGAGCCCTTCACCTATCTCGGTTATCTGGCTGGTATCACCCAGCACCTGACCCTGGCCACCGGCAGCGCCGTCATCACCCTGCGTCATCCCCTGCACCTGGCCAAGATGGCGGCCACGGTCGATCAGCTCAGCGAGGGTCGCCTGGTGCTGGGTGTGGCCTCCGGGGATCGGCCGGTAGAGTACCCGGCCTTCGGGCTGGAGAGTGAATTCGAACGGCGTGGCGAGCGCTTTCGCGATGCCTTCGAGATGTTCCGGCTGGCCGGCGAGACGAATTTTCCCTTGGGTGAATTTCGTCGCTTCGGTGATCTGCAGGGCGTGGCCGATCTGGTGCCCAAACCGGTGCACGGCAGGGTTCCAGCGCTGGTGACCGGGCGCAGCCGGCAGACGGTGGACTGGATCGCCGCCAAGGCCGATGGCTGGTTCTACTACTTCGTGCCCGCTGAACACGTTCCGGCCCTGACCCGGGTGTGGCGCGAGGCGCTGGACGAGATCGGGGGGCGCGAGCTGTTCAAGCCCTTCGCCCAGGGGCTGTTCTTCGAGCTGGCCAGCGACCCGGCCCAACCACCACGCCCGATCCACGCCGGGCTGTCCTGCGGGCGGCGGGCTCTGGTGGACTACCTCGGCCAGTTGCAGGAAGCCGGGGTCAATCATCTGGCCCTTAATCTACGGCCTTCGCGGCGTCCGGCCAGCGAGGTCGTTCAGGAGCTGGGCGAATTCGTGCTGCCGCATTTTCCGTCTCTCTCCTGACGCTCGGCACAAGACGCTGACCAGAGGTGTGAAGCCAGGTAACACTTGTCTGGCTAACGATCTGTCCTCGTCGCCTTTCGCCTGGCGGATTTCCTCGTGGCGGGGGTTCAACCCAGTAGCAACCCTTGGCCTGATCTCTGCATAGTCTTGCGATCTGTTACCTGGCTGCTGGTGCAACCAGATCGACGGTAGAATCTGTCGGGTTGCACTTGGTTGCACTTTTCTGTCGGGCGGCGCTAAGCTGCGCCGAATTTCGACGCCTTCTTGCTTGAGGATCTGCGCATGGCCACCACCACCACCCTGGGCGTAAAGCTCGACGAAGCCACCCGCGATCGCCTCAAGGAAGCCGCGCGCCGTATCGACCGGACCCCGCACTGGTTGATCAAGCAGGCCATCTATACCTACCTGGAAACCCTGGAAAGCGGTGCGACCCTGGCCGATCTGCAGGGTATCGCCCAGCGCCTGGCCGAGGGTGACAACGAGGCTGTCGAGGCCCTGGCCGATCCGGTCTACCAGCCGTTCCTGGAATTCGCCGAGAGCATCCTGCCGCAGTCGGTGCTGCGTTCGGCCATCACCGCCGCCTATCGCCGCCCGGAAGAAGAGCTGCTGCCGTTGCTGCTGGAACAGGCACGCCTGCCCGCCGCCCAGGCCAAGGCCACCCATGAGCTGGCCCATCGCATCGCCGAGAAGCTACGCAACGCCAAGGGTGCAACCGGGCGCTCCGGAATGGTGCAGAGCCTGCTCCGCGAGTTCTCGCTGTCCTCCCAGGAAGGCGTGGCCCTGATGTGCCTGGCCGAAGCCCTGCTGCGCATCCCCGACAAGGGCACCCGCGATGCCCTGATCCGCGACAAGATCAGCACCGGCAACTGGCAGCCGCACCTGGGCAACAGTCCCTCGCTGTTCGTCAACGCCGCCACCTGGGGTCTGCTGCTGACCGGTCGCCTGGTGTCGACCCACAATGAAGCCGGCCTCACCAGCTCGCTCAACCGTCTCATCGGCAAGAGCGGCGAGCCGGTGATCCGCAAGGGCGTGGACATGGCCATGCGCCTGATGGGCGAGCAGTTCGTCACCGGTGAGACCATCGCCGAGGCCCTGGCCAACGCCAGCAAGTTCGAGGCGAAGGGCTTCCGCTACAGCTACGACATGCTCGGTGAAGCGGCCCTGACCGAGGCCGACGCCCGCCGCTACCTGGCCTCCTACGAGCAGGCCATCCACTCCATCGGCAAGGCATCCCACGGTCGCGGCATCTACGAAGGCCCGGGCATCTCCATCAAGCTCTCGGCCCTGCATCCGCGCTACAGCCGCGCCCAGTACGACCGGGTGATGAGCGAGCTCTATCCGCGCCTGCTGGAGCTGACCCTGCTGGCCAAGCGCTACGACATCGGCCTGAACATCGACGCCGAGGAAGCCGATCGCCTGGAGATTTCCCTGGACCTACTGGAGCGCCTGTCCTTCGAGCCGCAGCTGGCCGGCTGGAACGGCATCGGCTTCGTCATCCAGGCCTACCAGAAGCGCTGCCCGCTGGTGATCGACTACCTGATCGACCTGGCCAAGCGCAGCCGGCGCCGGCTGATGATCCGGCTGGTCAAGGGCGCCTACTGGGACAGCGAGATCAAGCGCGCCCAGGTGGAAGGCCTGGAGGGCTATCCGGTCTATACCCGCAAGGTCTACACCGACGTGGCCTACCTGGCCTGTGCCCGCAAGCTGCTGGCGGCGCCGGAATCCATCTACCCGCAATTCGCCACCCACAACGCCCACACCCTGGCGGCCATCTACCAGATGGGCGGGCAGAACTACTACCCGGGCCAGTACGAATTCCAGTGCCTGCACGGCATGGGCGAGCCGCTGTACGAGCAGGTGGTGGGCAGCGTCAAGGACGGCAAGCTGGCACGGCCGTGCCGCATCTATGCCCCGGTGGGCACCCACGAGACGCTGCTGGCCTACCTGGTGCGCCGGTTGCTGGAAAACGGCGCCAACACCTCCTTCGTCAACCGCATCGCCGACCACTCCATTTCCCTGGACGAGCTGGTGGCCGATCCGGTGGTGCAGATCGAGCAGCAATCCGCCAGCGAAGGCGCCATCGGCCTGCCGCATCCGCGCATTCCCCATCCCAGCACCCTGTATGGCGCCGAGCGGCGTAACTCCAGTGGCCTGGACCTCTCCAGCGAGCACCGCCTGGGTTCGCTGTCGGCCGCGCTGTTGGCCAGTGGCAACACCGCGTGGGAAGCTCGCCCGCTGCTGGGTCGCGCCAGCGAGCCGGCCATTCCGCAGCCGGTGCTCAATCCGGCCGATCGCCGTGATCGTGTCGGCCAGGTGAGCAACGCCACCCGCGTGGATGTCGACATCGCCCTGGAAGAGGCCCTGGCCGCCGCGCCCATCTGGCAATCCACCCCGCCCGAGCAGCGCGCCGCGGCCCTGGATCGCGCCGCCGAGCTGATGGAGGCGCAACTGCAGCCGCTGATGGGCCTGCTGGTGCGCGAAGCCGGCAAGACCTACGCCAACGCCATCGCCGAGGTGCGCGAAGCGGTGGACTTCCTGCGCTACTACGCCGCCCTGGTGCGCCGTGACTTCGCCAATGACAGCCACCGCCCGCTGGGTCCGGTGGTCTGCATCAGTCCCTGGAACTTCCCCCTGGCCATCTTCGCCGGCCAGATCGCCGCGGCCCTGGCTGCCGGCAACACCGTGCTGGCCAAGCCGGCCGAGCAGACCCCGCTGATCGCCGCCCAGGCCGTGCGCCTGCTGCTGGAGGCCGGCATCCCCGAAGGCGTGCTGCAACTGCTGCCGGGCGAGGGCGCCACCATCGGCGCTGCCCTGGTCAATGATGTGCGGGTCAAGGGCGTGATGTTCACCGGCTCCACCGAGGTGGCCCAGATCCTGGCGCGCAACATCGCCGGACGCCTGGACGCCCAGGGCCGGCCGATCCCGCTGATCGCCGAGACCGGTGGCCAGAACGCCATGATCGTCGACTCCTCGGCGCTGGCCGAGCAGGTGGTGACCGATGTGGTCGCCTCCGCCTTCGACAGTGCCGGCCAGCGCTGCTCGGCCCTGCGCGTGCTCTGCGTGCAGGACGACGTGGCCGACCGGGTGCTGGAGATGCTCAAGGGCGCCATGGCCGAATGCCGGCTGGGCAATCCGGAGAACCTGGCCATCGACATCGGCCCGGTGATCGACGGCGAGGCCAAGGCCACCATCGAGAAACACATCCAGACCCTCAAGGGCAAGGGCCGCCGGGTGCACCAGGGCGGTCGCGTGGAGGGCGATGCCATCCACCGCGGTACCTTCGTCCTGCCCACCCTGATCGAGCTGGAAAGCCTGGCCGAACTGGGTCGCGAGGTCTTCGGCCCGGTGCTGCACGTGGTGCGCTACGCCCGCAAGGACCTGGACAAGGTCATCGACCAGATCAACGCCACCGGCTACGGCCTGACCTTCGGCGTGCATACCCGCATCGACGAGACCATCGCCAAGGTGATCGAGCGTGCCCATGCCGGCAACCTCTACGTCAACCGGAACATGGTCGGCGCGGTGGTCGGGGTACAGCCCTTCGGTGGCGAAGGTCTCTCGGGTACCGGTCCCAAGGCCGGCGGCCCGCTGTACCTCTATCGCCTGCTCAGCACCCGCCCGGACGGTGATCCGGCCGTGGCTCTGGCCAAAGGCAGTGTCGGCGAGACCGAATGGCAGGTGCGCGAGGCCCTGCGCCAGCAGGCCGGCAATCCGCTCGCGGCGCTGCAGGACTGGGCCAAGCAGCAGGGGCTGGGCGAGCTGGAGCACGCCTGCGTCCGCTTCGCCGAGGAATCCCTGAGCGGCCTGACGCGCCTGCTGCCGGGCCCCACCGGCGAGCGCAACAGCTACAGCCTGCTGCCACGCAGCCGGGTGCTGTGCCTGGCGACGGACGAAGGCGACCTGTTGCTGCAACTGGCGGCGGTCATGGCGGTGGGCAGTACCGCCCTGGTCGAGGAAAGCCACAAGGCGATGCTGAATCGCCTCCCGCAAACGGTGAGGGCGCGAGTACAGGTGGCAGCCGACTGGCGCAAGGACGAGGTCGCCTTCGAGGCCGTACTGCACCATGGCGACTCCGACCAGCTGCGCCAGGTCTGCCAACAGGTGGCCAAGCGCAACGGCCCTATCGTCGGCGTCCAGGGCCTGGCCCGTGGCGAGACCGCCATTCCGCTGGAGCGCCTGCTCATTGAGCGCGCCCTGAGCGTGAATACCGCGGCGGCGGGCGGGAATGCGAGTCTGATGACCATTGGGTGAGGAACGGGGTGCCTCAGTGGGCACTCCGCGGTTCCTAGGGGATAGCCTCGTCAGTACAGAAAAAAGCCCAACGCCTCGGTGTTGGGCTTTGCTCTGGTGGGTCCTGTAGTGTGGACAAGGGCGCAGCCTTGTCCACGCCTGGCCTGATCAATCCTTAGCCCTAGACCCCATACCCCTCAGGCTCTACCGGAAAGCTGCCATCGTTCGCCGCGATCAGCTTGTTCAGGCGTACCGGGATCGCCTTGGCCGCCGGTACCTTGCTGCCTTCGGCATGGTGCCAGAGCGGGATCAGAGCGTTGCATTCCGGGTAGTAACCGCCGCAGGCGCCTTCCGGGATGTTGTAGGGCGTGACCCGCAGCGGTCCCACTTCGCGGCGTACGCCATCGTCGGCCACCGTCGCCACCTGCACCTTGTCGCCTTCGGCCAGGCCCAGGCGTTCGATGTCGTTGCGATTCATGAAGAGCACCGCACGGGTGCCCTTCACGCCGCGGAAACGATCGTGATAGCCATAGATGGTGGTGTTGAACTGGTCGTTGCTACGCAACGTCATCAGGGTGAGGACGTCACGCCCGCTCGCGGGCATGTCCGGGTCTTCTTCCAGGCTGCGTGGCACGATGAGATTGGCCTTGCCGGTCTCGGTCTTCCACTCGCGCTTGGCTGCCGGCAGCGGGCGATGGAAACCACCCACCTCCCACATCCTGGCATTGAAGTCGTGGAAGATCTCCGGGAAGGAGCGGGCGATCTCGTCGCGGATCAGCCCGTAGTCGGCTACCCAGGCATCCCAGGTGACCTGGGGATTGTCCGGCAGGGTGGCCTTGGCCAGCCCGGCGACGATGGCTGGCTCGGACAGCAACTCGCCCTCGGGCGGCTCGGCCGCGCCGCGCCAGCCGTGGATGCAGCCGGTGCTGTCCTCGGTGCTGTGAGCCTGTTCCACGCCGCGCTGGCGGTCGATCTCGGTACGACCCAGGCACGGCAGCAGATAGGCCTTGTCCGCCGGCACCAGGTGATTGCGGTTGAGCTTGGTGGCGATCTGCACCGACAGGCGCAGGGTACGCCAGGCCGGTTCCATCAGGCTGGTCTCGGGAATGGCGCGCAGGAAGTTGCCGCCCAGGCCGATGAAGGCCTTCACCGAGCCATCGAGGATGCCTTCACAGGCCTCCACGGTATTGCGGCCCTTGTCGCGCGGTGGGGTGAAGCCGAAACGTTCGCCGAGCTGATCGAGCGGCGCCAGCTCCGGCTTCTCGGTGATACCCACGGTACGCTGACCCTGGACGTTGGAGTGCCCGCGCACGGGGCAGATGCCGGCGCCCGGCTTGCCGATGTTGCCACGCAGCAGCAGCAGGTTGGCCAGCATCTGGATGGTTTCCACCCCATGGCGATGCTGGGTCAGGCCCATGCCATAGATGCCGATGACCTTCTGGGAGCGCCCATAGACCGCCGCGGCCGCTTCCAGGGCGCTGCGAGTCAGCCCCGACTGCCGCTCCAGCTGCGGCCACTCCTGGCGTTGCAGCCAGTCGCAGAAGTCGGCGAAGCCATGACAATGCTCGGCGATGAAGGCATGGTCGAGCACGGCCGGTTGGCCTTGCTCTCGGGCCTGGTCATCGGCGGCCAGCAGCGCCTTGCACATGCCGGTGAGGGCGGCAAGATCGCCACCCGGCTTGAGCTGATGGTACTGGGTGCTGATCTGGGTCGGGTGGTCGGTCAACATCTCCACCGGCGATTGCGGATTGACGAAGGTTTCCAGGCCACGTTCGCGCAGGGGATTGAAGGTGATGATGGGCGCGCCGCGCTTACGCGCCTCCTGCAGGTCGTGCAGCATCCGTGGGCTGTTGCTGCCCGGATTCTGACCGAAGAACAGCAGGCAGTCGGTTTGATCGAAATCGTTGAGGGTCACGGTGCCCACGGTCACGCCGATGCTTTTGGGCAGGGCCACCGAGGTGCTCTCGTGACACATGTTGGAGCTGTCCGGCAGGTTGTTGGTGCCGTACAGGCGGGCGTAGAGCTGATAGAGGTAGGAGGTCTCCAGCGCCGCCCGCCCCGAGGCGTAGAAGATCACCGAATCAGGATCCAGCGCCTTGAGTTCGGCGCCGATGTCGGCGAAGGCCTCGGCCCAGCTCACCGGACGATAGCGGTCGCTGGTGGCGTCGTAGCGTAGCGGGTGGGTGAGGCGGCCGACCTCTTCCAGGTCATAGTCGCGCCATCCACGCAACTCGCTGAGCGAATGCTGGGCGAAGAATTCCGGTCCGCATCTCTTGCTGGTGACTTCCCAGGCGGTGGCCTTGGCGCCGTTCTCGCAGAATTCCAGCGGATGGGGCTTGCCCGGCTTGGCCCAGGCGCAGCTGACGCAGGCGAAGCCACCGTGCTTGTTCTGCTTGGCCAGCAAGGCGCCGGATTTGAGCGGTACCCGCTCGCGCAAGACGATTTCGGTCACCGAGCGGGCCGAGCCCCAGCCCCCGGAAGGGGCGTCATAGCGTTCAACCCTGGGTTTGCCGATCTTGCTCATGGTGCGCCTCACATGACGGTCTGGCGATGTGCCTGTAGGTCATGGGACGACGCCTCTGGCAGGAAGGTTCTGGCCGTCAGCCCGGCGGTGCGGCGAAGCCCAGCTGGCGCCAGCCTTCGTAGACCGCCACCGCCACGGTGTTGGACAGATTGAGGCTGCGGCGATTGGGCAGCATGGGCAGGCGCAGCCGCTGTTCGGGTGGCAGTGACTCCAGTACCTCGGCGGGCAGCCCGCGACTTTCCGGCCCGAACAGCAGGGCATCGCCCGGTGCATAGACGATCTCGGTGAAGGGGTGGCTGGCCTTGGTGGTGAAGGCCAGCAGTCGGGGCGGCTGCAAATCTGCTATACAGGCCGCGAGGCTGGCATGGGTCCGCACGCTGGACCACTCGTGGTAGTCCAAGCCCGCGCGACGCAATTTCTTGTCGTCCAGCGCGAAGCCCAGCGGCTCGATCAGGTGCAGGCGGCAGCCGGTGATGGCGCACAGGCGAATGACGTTGCCGGTGTTGGGTGGAATTTCCGGTTGGTAGAGGATGATGTCGAACATGAAGGGCTGGGCGCCTGGCAAAGCGCCTATGGTACTGCGCCGTGGGCGTGCCGTCGCGAGCGGGGCGGGACGGTGAGTCTCTGGCGCCGGCTGGTCGACGGGCTGTTGCGCGAGCGGCGTGCCCGCCAGGAAGAACTCGCGCGGGTGGAAGATCCCGACCTGCTCAAGGCCGAATGGCGCGCCCAGCGCCAGCGGCTGGCCCTCTGGCTGGCCTCGGCGGCGCTGGGCGCCGGCCTGTTCGGCATGATCATCGGCCAGTTGGTGTACCAGCGCACCCATCCCGATCCCTGGTCGGCCGAGGCGCGCCGTCCGGTCATCCTGGGCGTGGACAGTCGCCAGGAAGCCGGCCGCTTCGAATTGCTCATCACCGCTGACCGCTCGCTGTTCTACGAACGCTATCGCCCCGACGGCGCCCTCAGCCTGCGCCTGCCGCGGGCGCGCTGGGACGGCGGCGACCGCCAGGGCCGGATCGCCCGAGCCGGGGGCAGTTTCTCCTGGACGGTCTGGCAGGAGGGACAGGACCTGCAGGTGCTGCTGGTGGGCGTCGGCGGCGGGCTGCAGGCCACTGATCGGCTGGTGGAGGAGGGCGAGGACTGGGTGCTCCACGTCGAGGTACGCCTGACGCCCTAAATGCCCCGTTATCAGGCAGGAGGGGCTCGTGATGCACCAGAGCTGAACGTGATCCTGCTTCTGCAGCCGGTCCTGAATTCAGGCGAAGTGGGGGCTCTGACCCAGGTTTCTGGCGGGAAATGGCTCTGGAAGGGGATTTCGGGCGTTTTTTAGGCAAAAAAAGAGGCCATCACACGGAGTGATGGCCTCGAGAATAAAAGAGGGGATTCCCCAGCCTGCCTGTACCGAGGTCCCCAAAAGGGTGGTTACCTAGGACATTGCAGGAGGTGTGCCAAGTTTTGGTTTGGGTGTTTTGGGGGGGCTTTGTTGCCTGGGTTGAGCGTTAGCGAAGCCCAACAATGTGGAAGTTGACAGTAGTGCCTTGGTTATTAGTGCCCAAGCTGCCTCTTGCGCTCTGCTGATGCCTCTGGTTTCGCCTGACCGGCGACTTACTTTTCTTTGCTTGTGCAAAGAAAAGTAAGCAAAAGAAAGCACACCCCACGTTTCGGCCCTTCGCTACGCTCCGGGTCCCCTCGCTCCGGCGCCGCTCCGGAGGCACGGCACGAAGGGGCTTCCTGCCCCTCGCGCCTTGCTCGGCGTCCTGCCTCGCATCCCCCTCCACGACACCTGCACTCGGCCTCACTGACGGGGACGGGGCGCCAGCCTGAGAGTTCGGAGTTCAGGGGGCGTAGCGTGGAAGACCGCGCAGCGTTTCCACTGTTGGGCATCGACACCATCAGTGGACAAGGCTTCGCCCTTGTCCACGCTACGAGTCGCTTCCGTTTCTTCAACCAACACTTTCAGTCTGGCGAGTCGCCCCGTTCAGGAGGGAGAACGCCAGGGGCGTGGAGTGGGTCGAGCCGCATGGATGCGGCGAGAGGCCTAACGGGCCATGGACGGCCCGTGTAGGTCGACCCCGGAACGGCGCTGGTGTGAGCGAACCCGGAGCGCAGCGGAGGGCCGGATGGTCGGGGCAAGCGTTTTTGCTTACTTTTTTCGCGACTGAAAAAAGTGAGTCGCCCGAGTGGGCGAAACAAGAGCTACAAGCAGACCACGATAAACAGCTAGGGCAACGATAAACCAAGGCACTACTGTCAACCTCCACATTGGGCTTCGCTATTGCTCAGCCCAACCTACGGCACCGTAGAGAACCCTCAGTCCTCCCCCTCCTCATCCGGCCCATCCACCTTCATGCCCAACTCCTTGATCTTGCGGGTCAGGGTGTTACGTCCCCAACCCAGCAGGACGGCGGCATCGCGGCGGCGGCCAGCGGTGTGCTTGAGGGCGGTCTCGATCATGATGCGTTCGAAGGCCGGCACGGCATTGTCCAGCAGGCTGGACTGGCCACGGGTGAGGGCCTGGTCGGCCCACTGGCGCAGGGCTTGTTCCCAGTTGGCGGCGGGGGCGGCATCCTGGGGCTGGTTGAGCAGCTCCGGCGGCAGGTCGTCGATCAGCACCTCGCGGCTGGAGGCCATCACCGTGATCCAGCGGCAGGTGTTCTCCAGCTGGCGCACGTTGCCCTGCCAGGGCAGGCCCTTCATATACTCCTCGGTCTCGCCGCGCAGGGTCTTGGGCTCCACGGCCAGTTCCTGGGCCGCGCGTGCCAGGAAGTGGCGGGCGAGGGCGGGGATGTCCTCGCGGCGGTCGGCCAGGCGCGGGATGTGGATGCGGATGACGTTCAGGCGGTGGAACAGGTCCTCGCGGAACTTGCCTTCGCGCACCAGGCCTTCGAGATTCTGGTGGGTAGCGGCGATGATGCGCACGTCCACCTTGACCGGGGTGTGGCCACCGACGCGATAGAATTCGCCATCGGCCAGCACCCGCAGCAGGCGGGTCTGGGTGTCGGCCGGCATGTCGCCGATCTCGTCGAGGAACAGGGTGCCGCCATCGGCCTGCTCGAAGCGACCACGGCGCTGGGCGGCGGCGCCGGTGAAGGCACCTTTCTCATGACCGAACAGCTCGGACTCCATCAGGTCCTTGGGGATGGCGGCCATGTTCAGGGCGATGAAGGGCGCAGCGGCGCGCGGGCTGTGACGGTGCAGGGCGTGGGCGACCAGCTCCTTGCCGGTGCCGGATTCACCGTTGATCAGCACCGTGATGTTGGAGTGCGAGAGGCGGCCGATGGCGCGGAACACCTCCTGCATCGCCGGCGCTTCGCCGATGATCTCGGGGGTGCGGGTCAGGTGCGCCGGCTCGGCGAAGCCCTGTTGCTCCTGGGCATGCTGCCCGGCGCGCTTGACCAGGGCCACGGCCTCGTCGACGTCGAAGGGCTTGGGCAGGTACTCGAAGGCGCCGCCTTGGTAGGAGGCCACGGCGCTGTCCAGGTCGGAATGGGCGGTCATGATGATGACCGGCAGGCGCGGATGCATCTCGCGGATGCGCGACAGCAGGTCCAGACCGCTGGTGCCCGGCATGCGGATGTCCGAGATCACCACGTCCGGCTGCTGGCGCCCGAGGCGGGTCATGACGCTGTCGGCGCTGTCGAAGGCGACGGTGGTCATGCCTTCCTGTTGCAAGGCTTTTTCCAGGACCCAGCGGATGGAACGGTCGTCGTCGACGATCCAGACGGTCTCCGAACGGCTCATGCGTGCTCCTCTCTATTCCAGCGGCAGGAAGATGCTGAAGGCGGTGTGGCCCGGATGGCTTTCACACTCGATCAGCCCCTGGTGCTGGGTGATGATGTTCTGGGTAATGGCGAGTCCCAGGCCGGTGCCGTCGGGGCGACCGCTGACCATGGGATAGAAGATGGTTTCCTGCAGGTCCGGGGGGATGCCCGGACCGTTGTCGGTGATCTCCACCTTGCACACCAGGCGATGGCGATGGTGGCCGATGGTGAACTGGCGCAGGGTACGAGTTCTCAAGGTGACACGGCCCAGACGCAATTCGTTCTGCTGGGAGATGGCCTGCATGGCGTTGCGCACGATGTTGAGCACCGCCTGGATCATCTGCTCGCGATCGATCGTCAGGTCGGGAATGCTCGGATCGTAGTCGCGCACCAGGTTGATCAGCCCCTGGCTCTCCGCTTCCACCAGGCTGCAGACCCGCTCGAGCACCTCGTGCACGTTGGTGATGGCCAGTTTCGGCAGCTTGTTGGAGCCGAGCATGCGGTCGACCAGATTTCGCAGTCGGTCGGCTTCCTCGATGATGACGTTGGTGTAGTCCTTGAGCGCTTCTTCCGGCAGCTCCCGGGCCAGCAACTGGGCCGCGCCACGGATGCCACCGAGGGGGTTCTTGATCTCGTGGGCCAGGCCGCGCACCAGCAATTTGGTGGTTTCCTGCTTGGAAAGTTGCGCCTCTTCCTTGGTGATGCGCAGCAGCCGGTCACGCGGATGGACTTCCAGCAGCAGCAGGGTGTTGTGCCGGTCCAGGATGGGCGTCACCGCATAGTCCACCGTGAGGCTGTTGCCCGAGGTGGAGACCAGCAGCGCCTCGCGCTTGGTGAAGGGATGGGCATGGTCCACCGCCTGGCGCAGCGCCTGCAGGGCTTCGGGCGATTCGGTGAAGAGTTCGCTGATGAACTGGCCGTGACTGCGCTGACCACTGATGGCGAGCAGCATCTCCGCGGCCGGGTTCATGTACTCCAGCCGCAACTCCGCATCCAGCAGGATGACCGCGGTCGTGAGGTTGTCGAGCAGGAGCCGGTGGATGACGTCGGTAGGCATGGGAGGCCACAGCGCTATAGGGACGATAGGAAAATGCAAGAAGCAAACCAAGACGCCCCGAGTTAGGGCAGATAGCTGTAACGTGCACTAACAGCCGCCGCCGGGCTCGACGGCTCGGCTAGGATTTGTATCAAGATGGTGCGGCGCTAAAAAACGCACCAAGGTGGTGCCCTACAGAAAGGGTAGCCAGGATTTCTTGGCTTCGGGCGGTTTCATGTCCAGTGGACACTCTGGACGCTTGCCCCAGTCGCCCTGGATACAGGGATGCGCCCGGCGCTTCTGCTCCAGGGAGGGGCGGCGCAGATGGAAGGGCTGGGCCGGCGTACGCTCCAGTACGGTACCGTCGGCCGCGAGGATCTCCGCCACCAGCTGGTGGGTGCCGCGGTCCAGGCCGCCCAGTGGGAATACCGGGCTGCGACCAGCCCCGGCCTCCTTGTCGTCCAGCAGCAGGCGATAGCTGTGGCCCGGCTGCAGCTCCGGCTCGCTGACCAGGCTGACGATGAGCTGGCCCTCCTGGTCGATCACGGTGGCATCGGGCTCGGGCACCAGGATGCGCAGCATCTGGTAGCGGAAGGGCGCTGCCTTGGGTGTCTGCACCGGCGGGGTGCTCGGCGTCGGGCTCAGTTTGCGGCTCGGCTGGCCCTGCTGGTTGAGATTGTTGGTGGTCGTCACCGGGACCTTGGTGGCCTTCACGCCCTTGGGGGGCTGATCGGTGTAGACGCGATTGCCATCCTTGTCGACGTAGCTGTAGACCGCCGCCTGGGCGGGAAGCAGGACGCAGAGCAGCAGGGCCGGGAGCAGACGCATCAGCGGGCAGGACTGTTGACGCTGATGCGCTGCACGGTGACGGTCTTCTCGGCGCTGGTCTGGATCACCTCGCCCGTGCTCGAGAGCACCTGGGCCGCGAAGCGATGCTCGCCGCGCTCCAGGTTGGTCACGCCGAACCTCGTGCTCTGGCCAGGGCTGCCATAGGGCGCGCCATCCACCAGCAACTGCAGGCTCTGGCCCGGGCCCAGGGCCGGCTCCACGGAGACCCCTACCGAGAAGGTACCGTTGTTGGCGCGGATGGCCTCGTCGTCGGGCACATTGACCTCCAGCCGGTTGAAGGCCGGGCCGGCAGGTGTCGGAGCCGCAGGTGCAGTCGGCACGCTGGGGGCAGGGCGGGGGTTGCCGACGGTGTTGGTGGGCGCCACCTGCACCGGTTGGGCATTGGCCGAGGGCTGGTCGCTGAACACCGTGTTGCCTTCGGCATCGACCGACTTGTAGATCGCCGCCTGGGCAGAGCAGGCGAGGCAGAGCAGACAGCAGGCGAGCAGGCGAGGCATGGCGGAATCTCGGCCGGGCAATGATAGGCAAGGGTAGCAGGCACGTGGCTGGCTCCGGTAGGCGGCGATGGCCTGCCGATCACGCTGCCACCTGTTGGTGCGCAATGAAAAAGGCCTCCCGAAGGAGGCCTCTTGGCGTTACCGCAGCGGGATCAGACGCTGTAGTACAGGTCGTATTCCAGCGGGTGCACGAAGGTACGGACCTTGATCTCTTCCTCGGACTTCAGCTCGATGTAGGCATCGATGAACTCGTCGGTGAAGACGCCGCCCTTGGTCAGGAACGCACGGCCGGCGTCCAGGGCTTCCAGGGCTTCCTTCAGGCTGCCGCAGACCTGCGGGATCTTCTTGCCTTCTTCCGGCGGCAGATCGTACAGGTTCTTGTCGGCGGCATCGCCGGGGTGAATCTTGTTCTGGATGCCGTCCAGGCCGGCCATCAGCAGGGCGGCGAAGCACAGGTAGGGGTTGGCAGCCGGATCCGGGAAGCGGGCTTCGATGCGGCGGGCCTTCGGGCTCGACACATAGGGGATACGGATGGAAGCGGAACGGTTACGGGCCGAGTAGGCCAGCATGACCGGGGCTTCGAAGCCGGGCACCAGACGCTTGTAGCTGTTGGTGGACGGGTTGGTGAAGCCGTTCAGCGCCTTGCCGTGCTTGATGATGCCGCCGATGAAGTACAGGGCGGTATCGGACAGGCCGGCATAGCCTTCGCCGGCGAAGGTGTTCTTGCCATCCTTGGAGATGGACATGTGCACGTGCATGCCGGAGCCGTTGTCGCCGTACAGGGGCTTGGGCATGAAGGTGGCGGTCTTGCCGTAGGCGTCGGCCACGTTGTGCACGACGTACTTCAGGGTCTGGGTCTCGTCGGCCTTCTTGACCAGGGTGTTGAACTGCACACCGATCTCGTTCTGGCCAGCGGTCGCCACTTCGTGGTGGTGGACTTCCACGACCAGGCCCATCTCTTCCAGGGCGTTGCACATGGCGGTACGGATTTCGTGGTCGTGATCGACCGGCGGAACCGGGAAGTAGCCGCCCTTGACGCCCGGACGGTGGCCCTTGTTGCCGCTTTCGAAGTCGGCGTCGGTGTTCCAGGACGCCTGCTCGGAGAAGATCTTGAACATGGAGCCGGAGATGTCCGACTTGAACTTCACTTCGTCGAAGATGAAGAACTCGGGCTCCGGGCCGACGAACACGGTGTCGCCGATGCCGGTGGACTTCAGGTACTCCTCGGCGGCCTTGGCGATACCACGGGGGTCGCGCTCGTAGGGCTGCATGGTGGAGGGTTCGATGATGTCGCAGACCAGGATCAGGGTCGGCTCTTCGGTGAAGGGGTCCAGGACGGCGGTGCTGTCGTCGGGCAGCAGGATCATGTCGGAGGCTTCGATGCCTTTCCAGCCGGCGATGGAGGAGCCGTCGAACATCTTGCCGTGGGCGAAGAAGTCTTCGTCCAGCGCGTCACGCGCCGGCATGGTGACGTGTTGCTGCTTGCCTTTGGTGTCGGTGAAGCGCAGGTCTACCCACTTCACGTCGTTTTCTTTGATCAGTTGAACAGCCTTCGACATGGTTTCCTCCAGAGGAATTTCGGCCGGGAGCGGTTGGCGGTACTCCCGGTATCAGCTGTGCCCTTGAGGGGCGCTTCCGTACTGCCTGTCGGCGACCGGCGTTCCACGAAAAGCGCCCTATGCTGGCCCAGGGGCGGCTGCCTCACAAGAGAGCAAGTAGTATGCCAGTGCCCCTAAATGGGCTGGAGTGCGCTTCTGGCGTCTCCAGCGCCGCTTTCAGGCCTGTCGATGTCGGATGCATGCACTTTTTTGGTGCTTAAAATTGTCATATCGCACCTAAATAGGGCTTTGATGGATTTTGTCGGCCGAATTCGAGTGCGAGGCCATTTTCAGGTATGATCTTGGCCCTTTTCTTTCGCGTTACCCGCCTGCCGTCTCCCGCTCATGAAGCTCATCATCAAGGTCTTTCCGGAAATCACCATCAAGAGTCGCCCGGTGCGCAAGAATTTCATTCGCCAGCTGGTGAAGAACATTCGTGTCGTGCTGCGCGATCTGGATCCGGACGTCCTGGTCGATGGCATCTGGGACAACGTCACCCTGGAAACCGCGGTCAGCGAGCCGCGTGCGCTGGCGGAGATGAAGCAGCGCCTGGCCTGCACCCCCGGCATCGGCCAGTTCCTCGAGGTGCACGAGTATCCGCTGGGCGACTTCGAGACCATCCTCGCCCTGTGCGAACGCCATTTCGGCGAGCGGGTGCGCGGCAAGGTGTTCTCGGTACGCTGCAAGCGCGCCGGCAAGCACGACTTCTCCTCCATGGACGTGGAGCGCTATGTCGGCGGCGGTCTGCGCGAGCGCTGTGGCGGCGCCGGCATCGCCCTGAAGAATCCCGAGGTGAGCGTCCGCCTGGAGATCCGCGACCAGCGGTTGTTCATCATCGACGAGCACCACGAAGGGCTGGGCGGCTATCCGCTGGGCGCCCTGGAGCAGGTGCTGGTGCTGATGTCCGGTGGCTTCGATTCCACCGTCGCCGCCTACCAGATGATGAGGCGCGGCATGGTCAGCCACTTCTGCTTCTTCAATCTCGGCGGCCGTGCCCATGAATTGGGCGTGATGGAAGTGGCGCACTATCTGTGGGAGAAATTCGGGCGCTCCCAGCGCGTGCTGTTCATCAGCGTGCCCTTCGAGGAAGTAGTGGGGCAGATCCTCACCCAGTGCGACGACAGCCACATGGGCGTGATCCTCAAGCGCATGATGCTGCGCGCGGCCAGCCGTATCGCCGAGCAGCTGCAGATCGAGGCGCTGGTGACCGGCGAGGCCGTCTCCCAGGTCTCCAGCCAGACGCTGACCAACCTGGCGGTGATCGACAAGGCCACCGACACCCTGGTGCTGCGTCCGCTGCTGGCCAGTCACAAACAGGACATCATCGACACCGCCCAGCGCATCGGCACCGCCGACTTCGCCAAGCACATGCCCGAGTACTGCGGCATCATCTCGGTGAATCCCACCACCAAGGCCAAGGGCTTCCGGGTGGAGCACGAGGAAGGCAAGTTCGACCTGGCGGTGCTCGACGCCGCCCTGGAGCGCGCCCGCTTCATCACCGTCGACAAGGTGATCGAGGAGCTGGGCAAGGACGTGCAGGTGGAAGAGCTGGCACAGCCCTTGCCAGGGCAGATCGTGGTGGACATTCGCCATCCCGACGTCCAGGAAGAGGCGCCGCTGGAACTGCCCGGTATCGAGGTGCAGGCCATGCCGTTCTTCGCCCTGAACAGCCGTTTCAAGGAACTGGACGAGAGCCGCCAGTACCTTCTCTATTGCGACCGCGGAGTGATGAGCCGGCTGCATGCTCATCACCTGCTCACCGAAGGGCACGCCAATGTGCGCGTTTATCGTCCGGCCTAAGCAGCCGGGCCTGCTGGGTGGCAGTATCCGCCACCGCCCTCCCGACTCCTTCTAGCGCTCGGCGCCACGCCGGGCGCCGCGTTCGCGCCTTTGCAATCTCCGGCTGTCAGCCTGGTGGCTGAAGCTCCTTCATTTCTATACCGAGAACACCACTGTGATCGAGAATCTACGCAACATCGCCATCATCGCGCACGTCGACCATGGCAAGACCACCCTCGTCGACAAGCTGCTGCGCCTGTCCGGCACCCTGGACCGCAAAGAAGCGGAAAACGAGCGGGTGATGGACAGCAATGACCAGGAAAAGGAACGTGGCATCACCATCCTGGCCAAGAACACCGCGCTGAAGTGGGGCGACTACAACATCAACATCGTCGACACCCCCGGCCACGCCGACTTCGGTGGCGAGGTGGAGCGGGTGATGTCCATGGTCGACTCCGTGCTGCTGGTGGTCGACGCCCAGGACGGCCCCATGCCGCAGACCCGCTTCGTGACCCAGAAGGCCTTCAAGGCCGGCCTGCGTCCGATCGTGGTGGTGAACAAGATCGACCGTCCCGGCGCGCGTCCGGACTGGGTCATCGACCAGATCTTCGACCTGTTCGACAACCTCGGCGCCACCGATGAGCAGCTGGACTTCCCGATCGTCTACGCCAGCGCCCTGAACGGCATCGCAGGGCTCGACCACGAGAAGATGGACGACAACATGGATGCCCTGTTCCAGGCCATCGTCGACCACGTACCGGCGCCCCAGGTCGATCTGGACGGTCCCTTCCAGATGCAGATCTCCCAGCTGGACTACAACAGCTTCCTGGGCGTGATCGGCATCGGCCGCATCGCTCGTGGCCGCATCAAGGCCAACACCCCGGTGGTGGCCATCAGCGACGACGGCACCAAGCGCAACGGTCGTATCCTCAAGATCATGGGTCACTCCGGCCTGCAGCGCGTGGAAGTGGCCGAAGCCGAAGCCGGCGACATCGTCTGCGTCTCGGGCATGGACGAGCTGTTCATCTCCGACACCCTGTGCGATCCGCAGAACGTCGAAGCCCGTCCGCCGCTGACCGTCGACCAGCCCACCGTGAGCATGACCTTCCAGGTCAACGACTCGCCGTTCGCCGGTCGTGAAGGCAAGTTCGTCACCAGCCGCAACATCAAGGACCGGCTGGAGAAGGAACTGCTGCACAACGTGGCCCTGCGCGTCGAGCCGGGCGAGTCCGCCGAGAAGTTCAAGGTCTCCGGTCGTGGCGAGCTGCACCTGTCGGTACTGATCGAGAACATGCGCCGCGAAGGCTTCGAGATGGCCGTGGGCCGTCCGGAAGTGGTGATCATCGAGAAGGACGGCGAGAAGCAGGAGCCCTACGAGAACGTCACCATCGACATCGAAGAGCAGCACCAGGGCTCGGTGATGGAGCAGATGGGTCTGCGCAAGGGCGATCTGACCAACATGATCCCCGACGGCAAGGGCCGTATCCGCCTGGAATACACCATCCCGGCGCGGGGCCTGATCGGCTTCCGGAACAACTTCCTGACCCTGACCTCGGGCAGCGGCATCCTGACCTCGACCTTCAGCCACTACGGCCCGATCAAGGCCGGTGAAGTGAGCAACCGTCAGAACGGCGTGCTGGTGTCCATGGCCACCGGTACCGCCCTGACCTACTCGCTGGAAACCCTGCAGAGCCGCGGCAAGCTGTTCCTGGCCCCGGGCGACGAGATCTACGAAGGCCAGCTGTGCGGCATCAACAGCCGTGACAACGACCTGGTGCTCAACCCCACCAAGGGCAAGAAGCTGGACAACATGCGCGCCTCGGGCAAGGACGAAGTCATCGCCCTGGTGCCGCCGATCAAGTTCACCCTCGAGCAGGCGCTGGAATTCATCGCCGACGACGAGCTGGTGGAAGTGACGCCCAAGTCCATCCGTCTGCGCAAGAAGTACCTGAACGAGAACGACCGCAAGCGCTTCGAGCGTTCCAAGGTCTGATTTCACTCAGGTCAAGCAGGAAAGCGCCTTCGGGCGCTTTTTTGTTGCCCGCGTGCCGCAGTCGACAGCGTCTTTATCGCGGCCCTGGTGGTCTGCCGATGCGGTCGCATCCCACGGATGCATGCTATACGTGTAGGAGCAACCGCCTCTATCGCGGCCATGGGCCGCTCCTACAGGTTCGATGTAATTGTAGGAGCGGTCGCTACGGCGCACCGGCATGGCCGCGATGAAAGACGGTGTTCGGTAGCAGCTGTGTTTAGCGGGCGTTCCCTCACCCCAGCCCTCTCCCAGGGGAGAGGGGGTAAAGCGGCCCTGTTGCCGCGATAGCCGCTCTGGGGTTGGCCTTGCAGCACTGCCATGAGCATCACGCTCTTTTTGCGCACGACGAGATACAGCGTCATAAAAACCGTCTAGCGTGAGGCTACGCGTTCTGACGCGTGCCCCAATAACAACAATCAAGGTGTAGGCATGACGCTTTCTCCCAAGCAACGCCTGCCGCTGGCCATCGCCCTGGCGATGGCCCAGGCGGCAACCGCCCAGGCGGCTCCCAATCCCTACAGTGGCTTCACCGTGTTCGGCGACAGCCTGCTGGATGCCGGGCAATTTCCCGACACCGGGGTCAACGGTGCCAGTCTCAGATTCACCAATAGGGTCGGCCCTAGCTACAGCCCTGCGAATGGGGCGGTGACCGGCCCGGTGTCTTCGATCCTGCTCGGCCAGCAGCTGGGCTTCGATGCTCGCACCCTGGATGCCTCGACCTCGGTGATCAACCGCTTGCTGGGCCTGAGCGATGGCGACAACTGGGCCACGGGCGGTTACACCACGGCGCAGATCCGCGATTCGATCACCGCGGCCAACGGCTCGGTGGTGGCGGCCAACGGCCTGACCCTGCGCACGCGCGACGGCTATCTGCCGAGCCTGGCCAGCCAGGGCCTGAGCCTGGATCCCAACACCCTGTTCTATATCAGCGGCGGTGGTAACGACTTCCTCCAGGGGCTGATCACCTCGCCGGCCACCGCGGCGGCGGCGGCCAATCGCCTGGGTGATGGCGTCGCCGCCCTGCAACAGGCCGGCGCTCGCTACCTGGTGGTCTGGCTGCTGCCCGACATCGGCCAGACCCCGGCCCTGGCCGGTTCGCCGCAGCAGGCAGCCACCTCGGCGTTGAGCCGGGTCTACAACCAGGCCCTGGTCACGCGCCTGGCCGGTATCGATGCCGAGATCATCGGTCTCAACGTGCCGCAGCTGCTCGCCGAGGTGGTGGCAGACCCGGCACGCTATGGCCTGGCGACCGAGCAGAATCTCACCGGCACCTGCTTCAGCGGCGACAGCTGTGCGCGCAACACCACCTATGGCCTGGGGGCGGCCGCGGCCGATCCGAGCAAGCTGCTGTTCAACGACCGGGTCCATCCGACCATCACCGGCCAACGGCTGATCGCCGACTACGCCTATTCGCTGCTGGCGGCGCCCTGGGAAGTGACCCTGCTGCCGGAGATGGCCCAATCCACGCTGAGGGCGCATCAGGATGGCCTGCACCAGCGCTGGTTGGGCGACTGGCATGCCTGGCAGCCGCTGGGACGCTGGCAGGGCTACGTGGATACCAGCGGGCGGCGGCTGGACGTCGACGACCAGCACAGCACCGCGGGTGGCGACGGCAACGGCTACAGCCTGGACCTGGGCGGCAGCTACCGGCTCAGTGAGCAATGGCGGATCGGCGTGGCGGCCGGGGTGGCGCGCCAGCACCTGGAAGCCGGTGCGGCCGATTCCGACTATCGCCTCAACAGCTACCTGCTCAGCGCCTTCGCCCAGTACCAGGGCGAGCGGCTGTGGGGCGATCTCACCGCCACCGGCGGCCGACTGGACTACGATGACCTGCGTCGCCGCTTCGCCCTTGGTCCGACCGTGCGCAGCGAGCAGGGTGACACCGACGGCGATCTGCGCGCCCTCTCGGCGCGCCTCGGCTACGACCTCGCGGCGGCCAGCAGTCCCTGGCACTTGAGCCCCTACCTGAGCGCCGACTACGCCCGGGTCCAGGTGGACGGCTATCGCGAGCGCGGCAGCGATGCCACGGCGCTGGAATTCGACGACCAGTCGAGCACCTCGCGGCGACTGGGGCTGGGTCTGCAGGGGCGCTGGCAACTCGCACCGGCCACGGCGTTGTTCGCCGACCTGGGTCGCGAGCGGGAATTTGCCGACGGCACCCGCGATGTGACCATGCGCCTGAACAGCGTGCCGGGTCTGGACTACACCCTGGACGGCTACCAGCCCGACAGCGACCGTACCCGCCTGAGTCTGGGCGTGGTCCAGCGGCTGACGCCGGAACTGACCCTGCGCGGTGGCTACAGCTATGCCGGCGCGGGGGATGCCCATCAGCAGGGGGTGGGCCTGGGCCTATCGCTGGACTTCTAAGCGCGGTTCAACCCTCGGATGGCCCACTGGCCTTGCGACAGCCGGCCATCCACTTGTGCTAGACCCGGTTGAGATCACCTAGCCGTTGGCGCTGCCAGTCGCGCAACTCATCCAGGCGCCGCGGCGGACAGACCAGAAAGCCCTGCAGCAGATCGCAGCCGGCCTGTTGCAGGCAGAACTGCTTCAGTTCGGTATCCACCCCTTCGGCGATGACCTGGGCGTCGCGGGCATGGCAGAAGGCGACGAGGGCGTCCAGGCTGGCCTGGTTGCCGGGTTGGCTGAGCCGCTCGACGATCAGGCGGTCGAACTTGATGGTGTCGGCAGGATAGTCGGTGACCTGCTGGATGGAGGTGTAGCCCACACCGAAATCGTCGATGGCCACGCGAAAGCCCTCGGCGCGCAATTCATGCAGCAGCGCCAGGGTTCGCTCGTTCAATTCGGCGGCGAAGGTCTCGGTGAACTCCAGCTCCAGGCGGCCTGGATCGACCCCATGGTGACGCACCCGTTCGCAGAGGTAGGGCACGATATCGGCCTGCTCCAGTTGCGCGGACGACAGGTTGATGGACAGTACCAGGCCGTCGCCCAGCACCTCTTGCAGGGCCGGGTACTCACGGCAGGCCTGGTCCACCACCCAGCGGTCGATCCAGCGAAAATGCCCCTGGCGTTCGGCGATGGGAATGAACTCAGCCGGGGACACGGCGCCCAGGCGGGGCGAATTCCAGCGCAACAGGGTTTCGGCGGAGCGCACCTGGCCGGTGCTGTCGACGGCCGGCATGTAGACGAGGTGAAATTCCTCGCTCGGATTCATCTGGCGCAGATGCTCGTCCAGCAGGTCCTGACGGCGTTGGCGCGCTGCCAGCTCCGCGGTGAAATGCACCAGGCGATTGCCGCCTTCGCTCTTGGCCCGGTTCAGGGCCAGGTCGGCCTGGGCCAGCAGGTCGGCCAGATCCAGCGGGGCCTCGGGGGCGGCCAGGCCGAGGCTCAGGGTCACGGCATAGCGTCGTTCGCCGACCAGGGTGCCGTTGTCGTAGTGCCGCTGTAGCTGCTCGCCCAGTGCCAGGGCATCGTCGGCTGCCTTCTGGCCGCGCAGCAGGATGGCGAATTCGTCACCAGCTAGGCGGGTGAGGACCACCTCGTTGCCTTCGCGATAGGGCGCGACCGCCAGCTGCGTCTGCTGGGCCACGGCCTGCAGCAGTTCATCACCTACCTCGTGACCGAATCTGTCATTCACCAACTTGAAATGATCCAGCCCGAAGTACAGCAGCGCGATGGCACGACCGTCCGGCTTTTCCGCCAGCCAGGACTCGCCCATCAGTTGGAAATAGCGGCGGTTGCCGATCTGGGTGAGGACATCGGTGCGCAGGGCGGTGCGCAACCGCGCCAGGATGGCCAGGTTGCTGTCGTGCAGGCGCTTCATGTTGGCGCCCAGGTGGCCGATCTCGCCGGGTTCCTCGCTGTTTTCGAGCGCCTGGCGCTGGCCTTCCAGCACCTCGGTGAGCTGACTGTCCAGCCGGGCGATGGGCCGGGTGATGTAGCGCCTGATCAGGGCCACCAGCACCAGGATGCAGGCCAGGGTCACGAGCAGACCGCCGCCGAAGTAGGCGATCGCCAGGTGACGTAGCTGCCGGCTCAACTGCTCGGGGTCCGGGGTCAGGTGGACATAGAGATCGGGCGAGAGGCGCTTGACGACGGTGAAGTCGCTGCTCTGGCGGGGCGGTGTGCGGGTGAATGCCGGAGGGGCACCATAGCTCTGCTCCAGGGCTCGGCGGAGGGCTTCCACACGGTCCGGGCTCACCGCCAGTTGCAGGGTCATCGCCAGGTCGCGCTGGCCTGACAGCGGCGGCCCGGCCGTACTGGGCAGCAGTGCGGTGGTGGCCACCAGCAGCGGCCGGCCCTGTTCGTCGGTCAGATAGTCGCGCCGCTCCTGGGGGCCGTCCGACTCGCGTACCAGCCGCTCGAGCAACTGCCGCTGGACGGTGCTCAGTTGGGCGAAGGGGTCGTCGCTGCGTTCGTAGTAGTAGGCCAGGCTGAGATCGGGCCGGGCGATGGTGAGGGAGATCCGACTGGGCGCATCGGCGCCGGCCAACTGCCGTATTGCCAATTGCAGCTGGATGCCCAGGGCTTCGTTGCGATAGGGCACGTCGGTCTGGCGCAGGAAGTTGCCCAGGGCCGCGCTGCTGGATAGCGCATAGAGCAGGTTACGGCTGAAGTGATCGTATTCGCGGTAGGCGCTTTCGAGCGCCGCCAGGTCGTGGTTGAGGCGCGAGCGTTCGAGGCCGATCACTGCCCCGCGCTGGATCTTGTAGCCCAATCCGACCAAGGTCAGGCTGCAGAGCAGCGCGACCGGCAGGATCAGCAGCAGGACGCGCCTATTGAGATTCATGGCGGCCTACCAAGGCGCTACCGATGCGCTGTCGGGTCTGGAAGGTGTCGGGGGGACCTTCCTGGAAGGTCTGGCTGCGGGCGAGTACCTCGGCAGGTGGAAACAGGCTGGGATCCTGGCGCAGGTCCGTGGAAAGCAGCCGTACGGCGCCGGCGTTGGCTGTCGCCAGGTGCAGTTCCGTGGAAGCCAGCAGCGCGTTGCGCGGCTCGTTGAGGAAATCGATGAAGCGCTCGGCAGCAGCCTGGTGCGTGGAGCTGCTGAGTATCGCCACGCAGTCCACCCACAGCAGACTGCCCTCGTGGGGGGTGACGAAGCGCCAGGGCTGTCCGGGCGTCGCCGCATTGAGCAGGTGCTGATCGCCGCTGTAGCCCAGGGCCAGGTCGATGTGGTCGCTGTAGGCCGGATTGCGCAGGGCGCTGACCACGTATTGATAGGTCAGCACCGCGGGTGCCTGGGCCTTGAGCAGGTCGAAGCTGCGCCGGAGCAGCCCGGCATCGTCGCTGTTGATCGCGCCGCCCAGGGTGAGCAGGGGAGCGACCAGCAGGTCGTCGTGATCCTCGAGCATGGCGATGCGGCCGTGCAGGGCCGGTTCTGGTTGCAGCAGCGCCTGCCAGGAGTCCGGCGGGCGAGTCAGCCGATCGGCGCGGTAGAGCAGGCCCAGGGTGCCCCAGACATAGGGCACCGCATAGTCACCGCAACTGCTGCGCCAGCGCGGATCGATCTCGGCCAGATGGGCGATTCGCCGAGAATCGATGCGGGTCAGCAGGCCATCGCGGCCCAGGCGGGTAGCGCTGACCTCGTTGATCACCACCAGGTCGAGAGCGGCATCGCCGCGCGCCAGGGTGGCATCGCGCACGTCGCTGCTGTCGAAATGGATCTCCTGCAGCGGCGGATTGGCCTTGGCCCAGCGTTGCAGCAGGGTGTCGCTGAAATAGCCTTCCCAGGTGTAGAGCCGCAGGGGGTCGGCCACCAGCGGAAGCGGTAGGCCGACTAGCCAGAGCAGCAACAGCAGCATCCGTCGTGGGCGCATCTTGGTCTTCCAGGCGATAGCGAGCGACAGTCCTGACGGCGCGCGCCTGGCGTGCACCGTCCTCCCGATAACACTTAGGAGCCTAGACGAACCTGGTTAGTTTATCGGCGACGATGTCCGAGCGTGCAGATCGGCTCGGGTGTAAGGCCGATCACTGCCGGCGGCCAGGGTTCCCAGATCCTGCATCAAGTCGTGGGTGGGCGCGCGCCGCCCGTGCAGCAGCACCAGCGGCAGCAGCAGGCTCGCCACCAGGACGAGCGTCTGGCGCCGTGGCAGCAGGACCTGGGCCGGCAGCAGGCGCAGGCATAGCGCCGCGACCACCAGGCCGAGCAGGGTGCCGGTGATGGCCTCGGACGGCGAGTGATAACCCAGGCGTACTCGTGAGTAGGCCACCAGCACGGCGGCCCCGACGCCTAGCCAGGGAGCCAGGGGTCGCAGGCGACCTTGCCCGAACAGCAGCCAGGCCAGCACCGGCAAGACGCTGGCGGCCTGCATGGAGTGGCCGCTGAAACCGGTGAAGTCCAGTTCCCGGCTGCCGATGCCCCAGCCGAAGAAGGCGATCTTGGTCGCGGCGGTGAGCAGGCAGGCCAGGGCGAACAGACCGAACCACAGCAGCAGGGCGCGCAGACCGCTGCCCAGCGCCAGCCAGAGACCGATGAGCAGGGCGCAGGGCAGCATCACGGCAGCGTCGCCGAAGTTGGTGATGAAGGGCCAGAAACTCATGGGCGGGGCTCTCGCTCGAGGCGCGAAAGAACGCGCCAGGGGACTACGGAGAAGACGAAAGCGTCCATGGTAACGCTGGCATCGCCCCGCCTGCCACCGTCTGGCCCGCGCCTGTCCGCGTCAGTTCTGCAGCGGTGCCACCCCGGCGCGCTGGTGGGCGCGGGTCCAGGGGTTCTGCTCGTCGGCGAACTTCACCGCCAGGCGTTCCAGCACCCGTTGCGTCGGGGCGTTGGTGCCGTGCAGCAACAACAGCGGCAGGAGCAGCAGGCTGGCGCCCAAGGCCGCCTGGCGGGGCTTGAGGACCACCTCCTGGCCGCGCAGCAGCCACAGCAGGCTGGCACTCGTGGCGTAGCCAATGGGCAGGCCGGTCACCACTTCGGAGATCGAGTGGTAGCCCAGTACCACCCGCGAGATGGCGATGAGCAGGGCGCAGACGGCACCCAGGGCGGCGGCAGTCAGGCGCAGCGCGGGGCGTGCCCGGCTGGCCAGCAGCCAGCCGAGGATCGGCAGGATGCCGCCCACCAGCATGGAGTGGCCGCTGAAGCCGGTGAAGTCCAGGTGCGGGATACCCAGGCCCCAACCGAAGAAGGCGATCTTGGACAGGGCGACGCTAAGACTCGCGGCACCGAACAGGAGCAACCACAGCAGCGCCGCCCGCGCCGAGAGCCCGGCCAGCAGCCAGAGCGCGATGAGCAGGGCGCAGGGAAGCATCACCGAAGAATCGCCGAAATTGGTGATGAACAGCCACATGGATGAACGGACTCCTGAAGCGGACGAGGCATTCTGACCTCCGCACGCCCAGAGGTTGCATGCAGCGTGCCGAGCTGTGGACTGTCGCAAGAAAACGGCGGGACGTCTTTCGCAGTCCCAGCAAAAAGCCCCGGCACCTGAGGTGACCGGGGCTTTTTGCCAAGGGGGCGTCTTAGAACCTGTTCACGATCTGCTGCGCGTCGGCCAAACGGCGTTGAAAATGGCCTGGAAGGCCGGTCCCACCTGGGCGGTCCCGTCGCAATGCTCATTTACCACTCGTAAACCCGAGCGCGAGTCCGATCCGCTTCCTCAGCCATTTGATTCGCTGGCGCTCACCCTACGGGCCAGCCGTTGGCTGTTACTCCCGTTGGTCGTTGCGCCTTGTTTGGCTCTAGCTCGCGAGATCGTGAATAGGTTCTTACAGGCCGGCGGCGGCGCGCAGGGCAGCGGCGCGGTCGGTACGTTCCCAGGTGAAGGTGGTGAAGGTGTCGTCACCCACCGTGATTTCCTGCGGATGCCGGCCGAAGTGGCCGTAGGCCGCGGTGGCGCGATACATCGGATGGAGCAGGTCGAGCATGGTGGTGATGGCGTAGGGACGCAGATCGAAGTGCTCGCGCACCAGCTGCACGATCTTCTCGTCGCTGATCCTGGCGGTGCCGAAGGTGTTGATCGAGATGGAGGTGGGCTGGGCCACGCCGATGGCGTAGGACACCTGGATCTCGCAACGGTCGGCCAGGCCGGCGGCGACGATGTTCTTGGCCACGTAGCGACCGGCGTAGGCAGCGCTGCGGTCGACCTTGGACGGGTCCTTGCCGGAGAAGGCGCCACCGCCGTGACGGGCCATGCCGCCGTAGCTGTCGACGATGATCTTGCGGCCGGTCAGGCCGCAGTCACCTACCGGGCCGCCGATGATGAACTGGCCGGTCGGGTTGATGTGGAACTGGGTGTCCTTGTGCAGCAGCTCGGCGGGGATGACGTGCTTGACGATCAGCTCCATCACGGCTTCGCGCAGGTCGGCGTACTTGACCTCGGGGTTGTGCTGGGTGGACAGCACGATGGCGTCGATGCCGACCACCTTGCCGCCCTCGTAGCGGCAGGTCACCTGGGACTTGGCGTCCGGGCGCAACCAGGGCAGCAGGCCCGATTTGCGCGCCTCGGCCTGGCGCTCCACCAGGCGGTGGGAGAAGGTGATGGGCGCGGGCATCAGTACGTCGGTCTCGTTGCAGGCGTAGCCGAACATCAGGCCCTGGTCGCCAGCGCCCTGGTCTTCCGGCTTGCTGCGGTCGACGCCCTGGGCGATATCCACCGACTGCTTGCCGATGATGTTGACGATGCCGCAGGTGGCGCCGTCGAAGCCCACGTCCGAGCTGTCGTAGCCGATGTCGACGATGACGTCGCGCACCAGTTGCTCCAGGTCGACCCAGGCGGAGGTGGTCACCTCACCGGCGACGATGGCCACACCGGTCTTGACCAGGGTCTCGCAGGCCACGCGGGCGTGCTTGTCCTGGGCGATGATGGCGTCGAGTACGGCGTCGGAGATCTGGTCGGCGATCTTGTCCGGATGGCCTTCGGAGACGGACTCGGAGGTGAACAGGGAGTATTCGCTCATCGAACGGTTCCTAAATTACCAAGGGGTGAGGGCCCGAAGGCCGGTCGAGACAGCAGTTTGCGTATTGGACATGACGCCTGGGGGCGCCGCTGTCCGCCCGCCACTGGCCAGTTAGCCTCATGACGGGGTGTTTCCCTGATCCGGACGCGCGAATTGCCGCACCTGGATCTGAAAGCCGTTGCGCAGGCCGAGGTAGAGACTCTCGCCGGCCTGCAGGCCGGCTGCCTGGGCCCAGCGCGCCAGTTCGTCCTGGTCGAAGCCAAGCCAGAGATCGCCACAGGCTTCGCGCGCCCAGGCCTGATCGTGGGGGCAGAGATCGGTGATCACCAGGCTGCCACCCGGCACGACGCGCTGCGCGAGGCGTTGCAGCGCTTCCGCCGGTGCCGCGAGATGATGCAGGACCATGTTGAGGATCACGCAGTCGGCCTGGGGCGTCGATTCGGTAAGGGCATCGCCCAGGTACAGTTCGACATTGTCGAGGCCGTCGCGTTGGCAGCACTGGCGGGCCAGTTCGAGCATCGCCGGACTGTTGTCCACCGCCATCACCCGGGCGAAGCGATGGGCCAGATCCGGCAGGAAGGCGCCATCGCCTGGCCCCACTTCCAAGGCGCAACCGCGGGGGTCCAGGGCCAGGGCGTCCAGCAGGCTGAGCAGGCCGTCGTGATACTGCGGCAGGCTGGCGATGAGGTCCTGCTGGGCCTGGAACTTGTCCGCCACCCGGGCGAAGAAGTCGCGACTCACCGACGCGCGCTGGGCATGCACCTCGCCGATGCGCGCTTGGACGGCGTCCGGCAGCTCCAGGCTGTCCACTTCCTCGAGCAGGGCAGCGTGCAGCGCGCCGCCTACGGTGCCCAGGCGGGGCAGGGCGCGGCGATAGAAGATGGCGTTGCCTTCGCGGCGGGAGGCCACCAGGTTGGCCTGGGCCAGCACCTTGAGGTGGTGGCTGATGCCGGACTGGCCGGTGGCGAAGATCTGCGCCAGTTCCAGCACGCCGAAGGAGGCGCTGTGCAGGGCGCGCAGGACGTTGAGGCGCAAGGGATCGCCGCCGGCCTTGCACAGGGCGGCGAGGGTGTCACCTTGGTCTCGGCCGAGCGCCGGTACACGTAGCTGGGTCATGGGGCGCTAGTCTAGAGACCCGTCCCGGTGCTCGCAAGAAAAGCATCAAAAAGTTTTGATACTTGTCTGACGATAGTGGGGCAGGCATACCTGCGGAGATGTAGGTAAGATGCCAGCGGCGTCCGGTTCGCCTACCGCTATCCCATGTGGTAACTCCGGCGCCGCGCGTGCGTCAAAGTTGCAGACTTCGTCCAGGGAGCGCCATCCAGGTCGTCTCATGTCCGTCCAGCCACCGTCTTCTTCCGCGCCCGCACCCGGCACTCGCCTGGTGATCTGCGAGCACTGCGACTCGGTGCATCGCCTCGAACCCCTCGCGGCAGGCGAGCGGGCGCATTGCCTGCGCTGCGGCGCGCTGCTCCACCGCGCCAGCCGGCTCGATATCCAGGGGCTGCTGGCCCTGGCCTGCGCCGCCGCGGTGCTGTTCGTCGTCGCCAATGTCGGGCCCATCCTGCAATTGAGCTTTCGCGGCCTGCACAGCGAGGCGACCCTGCTCGAATCCATCGTCGCCATGAGCAGCGGCTTCGCCGGGCCCATGGCGCTGGTGGTGGCCATGACCCTGTTCGTGGTGCCCCTTCTGCAAATCGTCCTGCTGCTCTGGGTGCTCGGTTTCGCCCTGGCCGGCTACCGTGCGCCCGGCTTCGCCACGGCCATGGTCACCCTGCATTATCTGCGGCCCTGGAGCATGATCGAGGTCTTCGTGCTGGGTGCCCTGGTGGCGGTGATCAAGCTCGCCGGCCTGCTCCACGTGGTGGTGGGCGTGGGGCTGTTCGGCATGGTGGGCCTGATGGTGGTCTTGCTGGTCATCGCCAAGCGCGACCTGCATCCGCTGTGGGACGCCGTCGGGGAGCGCGAGCCATGACCGCGCCGCAACTACCACCGCGGGCCGACGAACTCGGCCTCTGCCTCTGCCATGTCTGCGGCAAGGTCTGCACCGCGCCGCGTCGGCACAAGGCCGGCTGCCCGCGCTGCGGCTCGGCGCTGCACCGCCGCAAGCCCAACGTCTACGCCAAGACCTGGGCCTACCTCATCGCCGCGCTGATCCTCTACATCCCGGCCAACACCCTGCCGGTGATGTATACCGGTACCCTGGGCCGTGGCGCGGAAAGCACCATTCTCGAAGGGGTGATCGAGTTCTGGGAGAACGGCTCCTGGGGCGTCGCCCTGGTGATCTTCATCGCCAGCGTGGCGGTGCCGTCCATCAAGTTCCTGGTACTCGGTACCCTGTTGGTGACCTGCCAGAGACACAGCGACTGGGCGACCGCCCAGCGCGCCCGGCTCTATCGCTTCGTCGAGCTGATCGGCTATTGGTCGATGCTCGACGTCATCGTGGTCGCTCTGGTGTCGGCCCTGGTGCATTTCGGTGCCCTGAGCTCGGCCGCGCCGCGCCTGGGCATCGTCTTCTTTGGTTTCGTGGTGGTGCTGACGATGCTCGCCGCGATGAGTTTCGATCCCCGCTTGATCTGGGATGCAGAGGTGAACGATGACGGACAGGCATGAACCCGACGCCCTGGCGCCTACCCCCGAGGTACGCCGCAGTCGCTGGAGCGTATCGCTGATCTGGCTGGTGCCCATCGTGGCGGCCCTGATCGGGCTGTCCATGGTGGTGCACAGCTGGGCCTCCCGCGGGCCGACCATCAGCGTGACCTTCCTCACCGCCGAGGGCCTGGAAGCCGGCAAGACCCAGGTCAAGTACAAGAACGTGGTGATCGGTACCGTCAGCGACATTCGCCTGGCGCCGGATCGCAATCGCGTGATCACCACCATCGAGCTGGAAAAGTCCGCCGAGGGTTTCGCCACCCAGGATGCCCGCTTCTGGGTGGTGCGCCCGCGCTTCGGCGTGAGTGGCGTGTCGGGCGTCGATACCCTGCTGTCGGGGGCCTTCATCGGTGCCGACATTGGCGACTCCACCGAGTCGCGCCGCGACTTCCGCGGCCTGGAGCAGCCTCCCGCGCTCATCCACGGCGCCTCCGGCCGGAGATTCATCGTCACGGCCGACGACATCGGCTCGCTGGACGTGGGCTCGCCGGTCTATTACCGCCGCATCCAGGTCGGTCGGGTGGTGTCCTTCCATCTCAACCCGGATGGCAAGGGCGTCAGTGCGCAGATCTTCGTCGACTCGCCCTATGACCGCTTCGTCACCGTCAACACCCGCTTCTGGAACGCCAGCGGCGTCGATGTCTCGCTCAGCGCCGCCGGTCTCAAGCTCAATACCCAGTCGCTGGCCACCGTGGTGGCGGGCGGTATCGCCTTCGTCACGCCGGAATGGCCCAGGGATCCGCAGGAAGCCCAGGAAGACCAGAGCTTCACCCTGTTCGACGACCAGACCAGCGCCCTGGCGCCGCCGGATGGCGAGCCGTTCTATGTACGGATGAGATTCCAGCAGTCCTTGCGCGGGCTCTCGACCGGCGCGCCGGTGGAGTTCCTTGGCATGAACGTCGGCCGGGTGGTCTCCCTGACCCCCGACTACGAAGACGCCCAGGACCGCTTCTCGCTGATCGTCGGTGCGGTCATCTATCCGCAGCGCCTGGGTGACGTCGGCAAGCGCATCGAGGCCAAGGATCGCGATGGCAAGCTGTTCGCCGGCTGGGTGGCCCGCGGCCTGCGTGCCCAGGCGCGGACCGGCAATCTGCTGACCGGGCAGCTGTACATCTCCATCGACTTCGTGCCCAGCGCGCCCAAGGTGGCCTTCGATCCCCAGGCCAAGCCACTGGTGATCCCCACCGTCACCGGCAGCTTCGACCGCCTGCAGGAGCAGATGGCCGGTATCGTCAACAAGATCGACAAGATCCCCTTCGACTCCATCGGCAAGAACCTCGACACCAGCCTGGCGCAGCTCGGCGGCACCCTCAAGCAGCTCAACGCCGGCGTCCTGCCGCAGCTGACCACCACCCTGATGGGCGTGCAGCAGCTGACCGGCAGCGCCAGCCAGAGCCTGGGCGCCGATTCGCCGGTGCAGCAGAACCTGAACCAGACGCTGGAGGAAATGCAGCGCATGGCCCGCTCCCTGCGCGTGTTCGGCGACTACCTCGGCCGCCATCCGGAATCCCTGATCCGTGGTCTGGTGACCGATCCGCCGCCCAAGCTCGAACCGGGCTCCCGCGATCCCGCCAAAGGAAAACTGCCATGAAGCGCCTGACCTGCCTGGCCCTGCCCCTGTTGTTGGCCGCCTGCGCCGCCAAGGCGCCGCTCAACTACCACACCCTGACCAGTGCGGCCGAGCCGGAATCGGGTGGGCGCGCGGCGACCTTCCGCTTCGCCCTGCAGGGCGTCTCGGTACCGCCCCAGGTCGACCAGCCGCAACTGGTGATCCGCCAGGGCGACGGCATCGCCCTGCTGGAGAACGAGCGCTGGATCGCACCACTGGCCGACGAGATCCGCGGTGCCCTGTCGGCCGATCTGTCCGCGGACCTGGGCACCCTGGACCTGGGCGATGCCCCGCGCGGCGCTGGCGCACCGGTGCTGCGCATCAAGGTGGACGTGCAGCGCTTCGAGTCGATACCGGGACGCCGGGTACAGCAGGACGCGCTCTGGACGCTGCGCCTGGCCGAACCGGGAGGCGAGCGGATGCTCACCTGCGGCAGTCGCATCCAGCAGCCGGCAGGCGCGTCCTACGCCGAGGTCGTGCTCGCCCATCGCCAGGCGCTGGCGCAACTGGCCAAGCGCATCGAACCGGTGGCCCTCGCCTTCGTCGCCAATGGCGATACGGTCTGCCCGGCCGGCTGAGAGCCTGTTCAACGTCTCGCAAGCTAGAAAGCAAGGCCTAAGGCGGCCCCACGAAAAGGCCTGAAAAAGCGGATCGGACCCGCGCTCGGGTTTACGCGTGGCAAATGAGCATTGCGATGGGGCCGCCCAGGGGCTTTTCAACGCCGCCCGGCAGACCTTGAACAGGCTTTGAGGCGACAGCGTCGATTGCTGGAAGTGCCCTGGCTGGGCCAGAATGACGACCCCTTCGCTCTGCCTCTGCCAGGAGACACCGCAATGCCCAGCCGTCGTGATCGAGCCAACGCCATCCGCGCCCTCAGCATGGATGCCGTGCAAAAAGCCAACAGCGGCCACCCCGGCGCGCCCATGGGCATGGCCGACATCGCCGAGGTGCTCTGGCACGATCAGCTCAAGCACAACCCGGGCAACCCCCAGTGGGCCGACCGCGACCGCTTCGTGCTGTCCAACGGCCATGGCTCCATGCTGATCTATTCGCTGCTGCACCTGTCCGGTTACGACCTGTCCATCGATGACCTGAAGAACTTCCGCCAGCTGCACAGCAAGACCCCGGGCCACCCCGAATACGGTTACGCCCCCGGCATCGAGACCACCACCGGTCCGCTGGGGCAGGGCATCGCCAACGCCGTGGGCTTCGCCCTGGCGGAGAAGGTCCTGGCCGCCCAGTTCAACCGTGACGGCCACACCATCGTCGACCACCACACCTACGCGTTCCTGGGCGATGGCTGCATGATGGAAGGCGTCTCCCACGAAGCCTGCTCCCTGGCCGGCACCCTGGGCCTGTCCAAGCTGATCGCCTTCTACGACGACAACGGCATCTCCATCGATGGCGAGGTCGAAGGCTGGTTCACCGACGATACTCCCAAGCGCTTCGAGAGCTACGGCTGGCAGGTGATCCGCAACGTCGACGGCCATGATGCCGACGAGATCAAGACCGCCCTGGACACCGCGCGCAAGAGCGACCAGCCCACCCTGATCTGCTGCAAGACCGTGATCGGCTACGGCGCGCCGCACAAGCAGGGCAAGGAAGAGTGCCACGGCGCCCCCCTGGGCAACGACGAGATCCAGGCCGCCCGCGAACTGCTCGGCTGGTCCCATGCGCCCTTCGAGATTCCCGCCGACATCTACGCCGAGTGGAGCGCCAAGGAGCGCGGTGCCGCTGCCGAGGCCGAGTGGAACGGTCGCTTCGCCGCCTACGCCGCTGCCCATCCGCAACTGGCCGCCGAGTTCAAGCGCCGCATGGCCGGTGACCTGCCTGCCGACTTCGCCCAGCGCGCCGCCGCCTTCATCCAGGAAGTCGCCGCCAAGGGCGAGACCATCGCCAGCCGCAAGGCCAGCCAGAATGCCCTGCAGTTCTTCGGCCCGCTGCTGCCCGAGTTGCTCGGCGGCTCCGCCGACCTGGCCGGTTCCAACCTGACCCTGTGGAAGGGCGCCAAGGGCGTCACCGCCGAAGATGCCAGCGGCAACTACGTGCATTACGGCGTCCGTGAATTCGGCATGAGCGCCATCATGAACGGCGTCGCCCTGCACGGCGGCCTGGTGCCCTACGGCGCCACCTTCCTGATGTTCATGGAATACGCCCGCAACGCGGTGCGCATGTCCGCCCTGATGAAGCAGCGGGTGCTCTACGTCTTCACCCACGACTCCATCGGCCTCGGCGAAGACGGCCCCACCCACCAGCCGGTGGAGCAACTGGCCTCGCTGCGCTACACCCCCAACCTGGACACCTGGCGTCCGGCCGACGCGGTGGAATCCGCCATCGCCTGGACCGCGGCCCTGGAGCGTCGCGACGGCCCCAGCGCCCTGATCTTCTCGCGCCAGAACCTGGCCCACAGCGTGCGCGACGAAGCCACCCTGGGCAACGCCGCCCGCGGTGGCTATGTGCTCAAGGACTGCGTGGGCGAACCCGAGCTGATCTTCATTGCCACCGGCTCCGAAGTCGGCCTGGCGGTGCAGGCCTACGAGCGCCTGACCGCCGAAGGGCGCAACGTGCGCGTGGTCTCCATGCCCAGCACCAGCGTCTTCGACCGCCAGAGCCCCGAGTACCGCCAGCAGGTGCTGCCGGTGGAAGTCGGCGCCCGCATCGCCATCGAAGCCGGCATCGCCGACTTCTGGTACAAGTACGTAGGCCTCGACGGTCGCATCATCGGCATGCACACCTACGGTGAATCCGCTCCGGCCGCCGCGCTCTTCGAGCACTTCGGCTTCACCCTGGACAACGTCCTGGCGGTGGCCGGCGAGTTGCTGGAAGACTAAGGCTCGCGGGTTGCAGGGCAAGAAGCCACGCTGCTGCGTGGCTTTTTTATGGCTGACATTCAGCGGAGGGATAGTTCGCGGCCCTCGGAACCTGTTCACGATCTCGCGAGCTAGAGCCAAACAAGGCCTAGGCGGCCCCACGAAAACACCTGAGGAAGTCGCGCGCGAGTTTGCGAGTGGTAAATGAGCATTCCGGCGGGGCCGCCCAGGCGGGGCTGGCCTTCCAGGGTCTTTGCAATGCCGTTTGGCCGACGCGCAGCAGATCGTGAACAGGTCCTCAGGGATTCACCCTGATGCTCGCTCCCACCAAGGTGACGCCACCCGCATCCAGCTGGATGAAGCTGCCACCGGCCTTGAGGGTCAGGTGGACGCCAGCCTCCAGGACGATCTTCTGCCCGGACTGGAGCCGGATCTCACTACCGGCCTCGACGAACAGGCCGGTGCCCAGGCGCAGGTGCTGGCTGTCGCCGATGTTCAGGTGGTCGTCGGCGCGGACCTCCGTGCGGCGTTCGCCGTGGGTGATGCGGTGTTCCTCGGCGTGAAATTCGCTGTAGCTGTTGGCGCGGATGCGTTGGTGCCGCTCGTGGCCGATCTCGCTGCGGTGGTCGTGGCCAATGCGTTCGTCCCAGTCACGCTGGGCGTGGATGTGGATCTCCTCCTGGCCCTGGCGATCCTCGATGCGCAGTTCGTTGTAGCCACCGCCGCCGGGGCTGCTCAGGCTCTTGAAGCTGCTGTGGGTCTTGTCCTTGGGCAGTTCCAGCGGCGGACGATGCTCGGCATGGTAGAGGCAGCCGGTGACCAGAGGCTGGTCGGGGTCCCCTTCGAGAAAGCCCACCAGTACCTCCATGCCGATGCGCGGCACGGCCAGGGCGCCATGGCCGTTGCCGGCCCAGCCGCTGGCGACTCGCAGCCAGCAGCTGGTGCGTTCATCCGCCTGGCCTTCGCGGTCCCAGTGGAATTGCACCTTGACCCGGCCGAGGGCGTCGCAGTGGATCTCTTCACCAGCCGGTCCGGTGACCACGGCGCTCTGGGCCCCTAGCAACCTTGGCTTGGGATGGCGCAGCGGTAGGCGGAAGGGTACCGACCAAGGGATGGCGGCGAAGGTATTGCGATAACCCTGGCGGAAGCCGTCGTCCTGCAGGCGACTATCGGCGCTGGTGATGCTTTCTTCGAGCACCTGGGGCTGCCGGCCCTGGTGACGAACCTCGGTCAGCAACCAGAGCTGGTTCCAGTCGCCGCGTGGGTGATCTTCCAGCGGTAGGAAATGCCCGCTCACCAGACTGGGCTGGTCGCTCGTGCCGCTGGCCTGGTGGGCGTCGGCCCTCAGGCGTTCCAGGCGTCGGCCGCTCAGACGCTGGCCGGTGTCACGGTCGGTGAAGCGGCCGGGAAAGCCGTAATGCTCCAGTGCCGGTTGAATGGTGGCCTGTGCGCTGCTTTCCAGCCGCAGGCGCGGCTTGAGGAAGTCATGATCGCGCAGGGTGGCAGCGCTGCTGCGGGTCCGCAAGGTGACAGCGAAGCGCCGGACCACGGGTTCGTCCGCCACCAGGCCACTGCCGGGCAGGTAGCGGGTGGCGCCCAGGCGGGGGAAACCGGTGGCGTCATCGCCGAACACCAGCACATGGCCATCGGGGCGGTGTTCGTGGTGATAGTGCAGGCCTTCCTCCTCGCATAGGCGATTGAGGAAGGCGAGATCGCTTTCGCCGTATTGCACGCAGTAGTCGCGTGGCGGATAGACCGTGGGGCCGAGGGCGAAGCGGTGGTCACCCTCGAGAATGCCGTGCTCTGCGAGCAGTTGGGCGAGGATCTGCGGGACGCTGCGCTGCTGGAAGATGCGCGAATTGACGCGGTGGGCGAGGTAGGCGAGCCGCGGCACCAGGTCGAGGCGATAGCGGGTGAGGCGCTGGCCGGAATCACCCTGGGCGACGGCGGCGATCTGGCCATGGATGCCACCGCCCGGGGTCAAGCCCAGGTAGGCGCGGCGGTGCAGCAACTGCTCCAGTGGCCAGTCGGGTCTTTCGCTGACCAGGTCGAGCTGGAAGCGGTAGGGCTGGCCGATGGCTTCGCTGCCGTCGAAGGCGAGAATCTGGAAATCGTGAGCGACGCCTTCCAGCGTCAGGGTGAAGGGCGGAGCATTGGCCGGGCTGAACATCGCATCGCATCCTTGCGAATCGAAAGCCCGGATTCTGCTCAGCGACTGGGCACCGCTTCAAGCGCTGGATTGCGCATTCTAGAGCGGTTTCACAGGCGATTTCTTGCGCAGTGGCGGTCTAGAGTGCGGCGAACAGGTCACGCGGCGGCGGCAGTGCCCCTTCCAATTCCAGCAGGAACTGCTTGGTCGGTAGGCCGCCGCCGAAACCGGTGAGGGCGCCGGATGCGCCGATCACCCGATGGCAAGGCAGGACGATGGGCAAGGGATTGCGGCCATTGGCGGCGCCCACCGCGCGCATCGCCTGAGGGCGGCCGACGTGGGTCGCCAGCCGGCCGTAGCTCCAGGTCTGGCCATGGGGGATCTCGGCCAGGGCGCGCCAGACCTCCAGCTGGAAGGGCGTACCACGCGGCGCCAGGGGCAGGTCGAAGGTCTGGCGATGCCCCGCGAAATACTCACCGAGTTGCTGGCGGGCCAGGTCGAGGATCGGATGGTCGGTGGCGATCCAGCTGGCATCGCGCTTGGCCAGATAGCGATTCTCGGGAAACTCCACCACGCGCAGGCCACTGTCGTCGGCGGCCAGGGTGAGCGTTCCTATGGGGCTATCCAGCAGGCAGTAGGCGATCATCACGGCGATTCCTTGGCGAGACGGGTGGGAACGGGTTCGGCGGGGGCGTCGGCAGGTGCCTTCCAGGTGGCCTCGCGCCAGACCTGCATCACCCCGTAGGCGCGCCAGGGTCGCCAGGCTTCGGCGCGGGCGTACAGGGCCTTGGCGGTCAGGCGTTCGCCCGGGGGCGCCAGCCATTTCTGCAACACCAGGTCTTCCACCGGGCAGGCGTCGGGATGGGCGAGGGCGCGCAGGGCGATGTACTGGGCGGTCCAGGGCCCAATGCCCTTGAGGGCGATCCAGCGGCGGGCGAAGTCGTCGAGGGTGCGACCGGTATCGAAGTCCACCGCGCCGGCGCGCAGTGCCCGGGCCACGGTGCCCAGGGTGCCGGCGCGGGCGCGGATCAGGCCGAGGCTGGTCAGGTCTTCCAGGGCAGCATCGGCCAGGGCGTCGACCGTGGGAAAGAAATGGTGCAGACCGGCGGGTGGGCGACTGGCCTCGTGACCGGGCTCACCCCAGGGACGACCGAAGCGCTGCACTACCCGGGCGGTCATGGTGGTGGCCGCCACCACGCTGACCTGCTGGCCGATGACGGCGCGCACGGCGATCTCGAAGCCGTCCCAGCCACTGGGCAGGCGCAGGCCGGGCCGGCGTGCCACCAGATCGGCCAGGGTCGGGTCGACCGCCAAGCCCTGGGCGATGGCCTGGGGATCGGCGTCCAGATCGAACATGCGGCGGATGCGGGCTACGGCGGCTTGTAGCTCGCCAGGCGCAGCGCCATGCAATTCCAGGCGCAGCGCCGGCGTATCGGCGTCCCAGGCCGAGACGCGCAGCCAGCCCGGCTGCTCGGGCGTGCCTATCACCCGCGCATAGCTGTGGTCATCCAGGACCTCGACGCCGGGCAAGGCGTGGCCACGCAGGAAATCCAGCTGGGCGACGAAGTCATAGGGCGGACGATAGGCCAGGCGCAGGACCAGCACCGGCGAAGCCGCTGCCTGACCCTTGCGCAGCTGGCTGGGGGCCAGGCCGTAGGCGTCGCGAAAGGCGGTATTGAAGCGTCTCAGACTGCCAAAGCCGGCGGCCAGGGCCACCTCGGTGATGGGCAGGCGGGTCTCGCTGAGCAGCTGCTTGGCGAACAACAGGCGGCGGGTGGTGAGTACCGCCAGGGGCGCGGCGCCCAGGCGCTCGACGAAGAGCCGGCGCAGTTGGCGTTCGCCGAGGTCGAGGCGGGCGGCGAGGGCGGGCAGGCCGCCGTCGTCCAGACCCTCGTCCATCAGCCGCAGGGCACGCGCCAGGGTGGCGTCGCCGCGCTGCCAATGGCCGCCGGCGGGAGAGAGTTCGGGGCGGCACCTCAGGCAGGGACGATAGCCGGCGGCTTCGGCGGCCGCGGCGCTGGGGTAGTAGCTGACGTTCTCCGGGCGTGGCGGTTGCGCCGGGCACACCGGCCGGCAATAGATGCCGGTGGTGAGCACCGCGGTGTAGAACAGGCCATCGAAGCGCGGGTCTCGCGCGAGGCGGGCACGTTCGAAGGCGGGAATGTCGGGGAAGGCGTTCATGGCGGCAGGTTAGCACCGCCCGGGAGGCGCGACTGGCCGTTTTCGGACGGGACCGCGGAGGTGGATATCTATCGCGGCCATGGGCCGCTCCTACGGGGGCATCGTGTCTCTGTAGGAGCGGCCGCATCGGCGGACCGCCATGGCCGCGATAAGGTTATCAACCAATCAGCTCCGTAGCGTGGAAAACGGCGCAGCCTTTTCCACTGAGGACTTCTTCGCGAGGCGCGCCCTCACCCCAACCTTCTCCCAGGGGGAGAGGGGGCTTGCCGGAGCAGAGGGTTGGCTTAGAAATCCCAATCCTCGTCTTCGGTACTCACCGCCTTGCCGATGACATAGGAGGAACCCGAGCCGGAGAAGAAGTCATGGTTCTCGTCGGCGCCGGGCGACAGGGCGGCGAGGATCGCCGGGCTGACGTCGGTCATGCTGCTGGGGAACAGCGCCTCGAAGCCCAGGTTCATCAGCGCCTTGTTGGCGTTGTAGTGGAGGAATTTCTTCACGTCCTCGCTCCAGCCAACGCTGTCGTAAAGGTCCTCGGTGTAGGCCACCTCGTTGTCATAGAGGTCCTGCAGCAGCTCGTAGGCGAAGTCCTTGACCTGCTGGCGGCGCTCCGGGCTTTCCTTGGCCAGGGCCTGCTGGAATTTGTAGCCGATGTAATAGCCGTGCACCGCCTCGTCGCGAATGATCAGGCGGATCAGGTCGGCGGTATTGGTCAGCTTGGCGCGGCTGGACCAGTACATCGGCAGGTAGAAGCCCGAATAGAAGAGGAAGGACTCCAGGAAGACGCTGGCCACCTTGCGCAGCAGCGGGTCCTCGGCATGGTAGCGCTCGAGGATCAGCTCGGCCTTGGTCTGCAGATAGGGATTCTCCTCGCTCCAGCGATAGGCCTCGTCCACGTCCGGCGTCGAGCAGAGGGTGGAAAAGATCGAGCTGTAGGAGCGCGCATGGACTGCCTCCATGAAGCCGATGTTGGCGATCACCGCTTCCTCGTGGGGGGTGACGGCATCGGCCAGCAGGGTTGGCGCGCCCACGGCGTTCTGGATGGTGTCCAGCAGGGTCAGTCCGGTGAAGACGCGGATGGTCAGCTGCTGCTCTTTGGGCGTCAGGGTCGCCCAGGAGGGGATGTCGTTGGACAGCGGGATCTTTTCCGGCAGCCAGAAGTTGCCGGTCAGGCGATTCCACACCTCCAGGTCCTTGTCGTCCTGGATACGGTTCCAGTTGATGGCGTTGATACGGTTCAGGCGTGGGGCGTTCATAGCTGCATTCATGACCTTTTCCTCACAGGCTGCAGGACACGCAGCCCTGCACCTCGGTGCCTTCCAGGGCGGCCTGGCGCAGGCGGATGTAATAGAGCGTCTTGATGCCCTTCTTCCAGGCGTAGATCTGCGCCCGATTGATGTCGCGGGTGGTGGCGGTGTCGCGAAAGAACAGTGTCAGCGACAGCCCCTGGTCGACATGGCGAGTGGCCTCGGCATAGGTGTCGATGATCTTTTCCGGGCCGATCTCGTAGGCGTCCTGGTAGAACTCCTGGTTGTCGTCGGCCAGGTAGGGCGCCGGGTAGTAGACGCGGCCCAGCTTGCCTTCCTTGCGGATCTCCACCTTGGCGACGATGGGATGGATGCTCGAGGTGGAGTGGTTGATATAGGAGATCGAACCGGTCGGCGGGATGGCCTGGAGGTTGCGGTTGAACAGTCCGTGCTGCATCACCGAGGCCTTGAGCTCCTGCCAGTCGGCGCGGGTCGGCAGGCGGATGCCGGCCACCTCGAACAGCTCGGCCACCCGTTGAGTACGGGGGGTGAAGTCGCCCTCGGTGTACTGGTCGAAATATTCGCCGCTGGCGTACTTGGAATCGGCGAAGCCCTGGAAGCTATGGCCGCGTTCGATGGCCAGGCGATTAGAGGCGCGCACCGCGTGGTAGGTGACGGTGTAGAAATACAGATTGGTGAAATCCAGGCCTTCCGCCGAGCCGTAGTGGATGTGCTCGCGGGCCAGGTAGCCGTGCAGGTTCATCTGGCCCAGGCCGATGGCGTGGGAGGCGGCATTGCCGGCGGCCACCGAGGGCACGCAACGGATGTCGCTCATTTCCGAGACCGCGGTGAGGCCGCGGATGGCGGTCTCCACGGTGCGGCCCAGATCCGGTGAATCCATGGTACGGGCGATGTTCAGCGAGCCCAGGTTGCAGGAGATGTCCTGGCCAATGTGCTCATAACCGAGGTCTTCGTCGAAGCGGCTGGGGGTATTGACCTGAAGGATCTCCGAGCAGAGGTTGCTCATGTTGATGCGCCCGGCGATGGGATTGGCGCGATTCACCGTGTCTTCGAACATCAGGTAGGGATAGCCGGACTCGAACTGGATCTCCGCCAGGGTCTGGAAGAACTCCCGGGCGTTGATCTTGCGCTTGCGGATGCGTGCATCGGCCACCATCTCGGCGTACTTGTCGCTGACGCTGATGTCGGCGAAGGGCACGCCATAGACCCGCTCCACGTCGTAGGGCGAGAACAGGTACATGTCGGCGTTGCGCTTGGCCAGCTCGAAGGTGATGTCCGGGATGACCACGCCGAGGGACAGGGTCTTGATGCGGATCTTCTCGTCGGCGTTCTCGCGCTTGGTGTCGAGGAATCTCAGGATGTCCGGGTGGTGGGCATTGAGGTAGACGGCACCGGCGCCCTGGCGCGAACCCAGCTGGTTGGCGTAGGAGAAGGCGTCTTCCAAGAGCTTCATGATCGGGATGATGCCGGAGGACTGGTTCTCGATGCGCTTGATCGGCGCCCCGACCTCGCGCACGTTGCTCAGCAGGAAGGCCACGCCACCGCCACGCTTGGAGAGTTGCAGTGCCGAATTCACCGCGCGGCCGATGGACTCCATGTTGTCTTCGATGCGCAACAGGAAGCAGGACACCAACTCGCCGCGCTGGCGCTTGCCGGCGTTGAGGAAGGTCGGAGTAGCCGGCTGGAAGCGGCCGCTGATCATCTCGTCCACCAGGGACTCGGCCAGGCGCTCGTCACCACGGGCCAGGCTCAGGGCGACCATGCACACCCGGTCTTCGTAGCGTTCCAGGTAGCGCTGGCCGTCGAAGGTCTTGAGGGTATAGCTGGTGTAGTACTTGAAGGCGCCGAGGAAGCTCTGGAAGCGGAATTTGTAGGCGTAGGCGCGCTCGAACAACGCCTTCACGAAGGCCGGCGCGTATTGCTCCAGCACCGCGGCCTCGTAGTAGCCCTTGTCCACCAGGTAGTCGAGCTTCTCGTCCAGATTGTGGAAGAACACAGTGTTCTGGTTGACGTGTTGCAGGAAGTACTGCCGCGCCGCCTGGCGATCCTTGTCGAGTTGCAGCTCGCCGTTGGGACCGTAGAGATTGAGCATGGCGTTGAGCGCGTGGTAGTCCGCGTCGCTGCCGGTCGGGGTCAGGCCTGACGTTGCCAAAAGTCGTTCACTCCCGTGCGCACCCGGTCGACATCCTCCGTCGTGCCGAGCAATTCGAATTGGTAGAGCAGGGGCACCGCGCATTTCTGGGCGACGATGCGTCCACCCAGGCAGTAGCCCTCGCCGAAGTTGGTGTTGCCGGCGGCGATGACGCCGCGGATCAGGGCCCGGTTGTGCGGATCGTTGAGAAAGTGGATCACCGGCTTGGGCACCGCGCCCTTGCTGCCGCCGCCGCCATAGGTCGGCAAGACCAGGATGTAGGGCTCGCGGGCCTTGAGCGGTTCGGCGGCGGGATCCTGGGGAATGCGCCGCGCCGGCAGTCCGAGTTTCTCGACGAATCTGTGGGTGTTCTCCGAGGTGCTGGAGAAATACAGCAGCTCGCCCATGGCCGCGGCCTCAGGCCACCAGCTGGCCGAGCTTGTCCGGGCGGAAGCCGGCCCAGTGGTCGTCACCGGCCACCACCACCGGCACCTGGCGATAGCCCAGGGATTCCACGGTCTGGCGCGCCTGGGCATCCTGTTCGATATCCACCACCTGGTAGGTGATGCCCTGACGGTCCAGGGCGCGGTAGGTGGCGTTGCACTGCACGCAGGCGGGCTTGCTGTAGATGGTGATGGTCATGGCTGACTCCTGTCCGTAGTGGAGCGAACTCAAAGGAAAAAGCCTGACGCCAGCCGGCGTTTACCAGGGCGTCACGGGTCTTTTCCTTCGAGCGCGGCTTGGGCCTCAAGTTCGGTCCAGATACTACATATGGTGTTTTATAATTTCTACAACACAACAAGTAGGGTTTTTGATCTGGGTCATGCCTTTGATCTATCGCCCCCGGATGACGGTTTTTGCCAGGCCATGGGCGAAGCGTCAGGTAGCCCCGCAACCCTGGGACTACCTATAGGGCTTCCCTGCAGACCGCGATCCGTTGTCGCTGCGGCAGGCATGCCAGGCCAGGCGGCGAATTTCTTTCCTGTCTGCCAAGGGAAGCGCCTTTTTGTAGTGCGAAAGTCGACCTGACTACCCTGGCGACTCCCATTCGTCGTCGAACCGCCGCATAATCGGCCTTTCGCTTGCGCCCGAGTCCGTTCACGCATGAGTCCCGCTCGCTATCGCCTCGCTCTTAACGGCTACGGTCGCATCGGTCGTTGCGTGATGCGTGCGCTGCACGAGCGCGGCGCGGCCACCGAGCTCGCCATCGTGGCCCTCAACGACCTGGCCGACCGGCCCAGCCTCGAATACCTGACGCGCTTCGATTCCACCCATGGCCGCTTTCCCGGGCGGGTGGCGCTGGAGGGCGAACGCCTGCGCATCGGCGACCAGGCCCTGGAGATCCGCCGCGAGGCTGAACCGGAGCGGGTCGACTGGGCGGCGCTGGACGTCGATCTGGTGCTGGAATGTTCCGGCGCCTTCAGCACCCGTGCCGAAGGTGGCCGCTTTCTCGCGGCGGGCGCCCCTCGGGTGCTGTTCTCCCAGCCCATGGCCAGCGAGACGGACGTGGACGCCACCGTGGTCTACGGGGTCAACCAGCAGGCCCTGCGCGGCGATGAGACGCTGGTCTCGAATGCGTCCTGTACCACCAACTGCAGCGTCCCGGTGCTGAAACTTTTGCATGAGACCCTGGGTCTGGAGTACGTCTCCATCACCACGATCCACTCGGCCATGAACGACCAGCCCGTGATCGACGCCTACCATGCCGAAGATCTGCGGCGGACGCGCTCGGCGTTCCAGTCGATCATCCCGGTGGCGACCGGCCTGGCCCGCGGTATCGAGCGCCTGCTGCCGGAGCTGAGCGGCCGCATCCAGGCGCGCGCCGTGCGCGTACCCACGGTCAACGTCTCCTGCCTGGACATCACCTGCATCGTCGGCCAGGACACCACGGCCCCCGCGCTCAACACCCTGTTGTGTGACGCCGCCCGGAGCGGTCCCCTGGCCGGGCTGATCGACTATACCGAGTTGCCCCACGCCTCCTGCGATTTCAACCACGATCCCCATTCGGCCATCGTCGATGGTAGCCAGACCCGCGTCTCCGGCCCCCGGCTGGTCAATCTGCTGGTCTGGTTCGACAACGAATGGGGTTTCGCCAACCGCATGCTCGACGTCGCCGGCCACTGGCTGCGCATCGCCAAGCCCACCTGAAACAAGCACAACTAAGGGATTGCCTGTATGTCCGTGTTGAAAATGAGCGACCTCGATCTGAAGGGTAAGCGCGTCCTGATCCGCGAAGACCTCAACGTTCCGGTGAAGGAAGGCCAGATCAAGAGCGACGCCCGCCTGGTCGCCGCCCTGCCGACCCTCAAGCTGGCGCTGGAGAAGGGCGCCGCGGTGATCGTCTGCTCGCACCTGGGCCGTCCCACCGAGGGCGAGTTCAGCGAAGAGAACAGCCTGGCGCCGGTCGCCACCTACCTGGGCAAGGCCCTGGGCTGCGAGGTGCCGCTGGTGAAGGACTACCTGGACGGCGTGCAAGTCGAGCCGGGCCAGTTGGTGCTGCTGGAGAACGTGCGTTTCAATGTCGGCGAGAAGAAGAATGCCGATGAACTGGCGAAGAAGTACGCCGCCCTGTGCGACATCTTCGTCATGGACGCCTTTGGCACCGCTCACCGCGCGGAAGGCTCGACCCATGGCGTGGCCAAGTTCGCCAAGGTCGCCGCGGCCGGTCCGCTGCTGGCCGCCGAACTGGATGCCCTGGGCAAGGCACTGGGCAACCCGGCCCGTCCGATGGCGGCCATCGTCGCCGGCTCCAAGGTGTCCACCAAGCTGGACGTGCTGAACTCCCTGGCGCAGATCTGCGACCAGCTGATCGTCGGCGGCGGCATCGCCAACACCTTCCTCGCCGCGGCTGGCTACAAGGTCGGCAAGTCGCTGTACGAAGCCGACCTGGTGGACACCGCCAAGGCCATCGCCGCCAAGGTCAGCGTGCCGCTGCCGGTGGACGTGGTGGTCGCCAAGGAATTCGCCGAGACCGCCCAGGCCACCACCAAGTCCATCAACGACGTGGCCGACGATGACATGATCCTCGACATCGGTCCGGTCAGCGCCCAGCAATTCGCCGACCTGCTGAAGTCGGCCAAGACCATCCTCTGGAACGGCCCGGTCGGCGTCTTCGAATTCGACCAGTTCGGCGAAGGCACGCGCACCCTAGCCCAGGCCATCGCCGACAGCGACGCCTTCTCCATCGCCGGCGGTGGCGACACCCTGGCCGCCATCGACAAGTACGGCATCGGTGAGAAGGTCTCCTATATCTCCACCGGCGGCGGTGCCTTCCTCGAATTCGTCGAGGGCAAGGTACTGCCGGCCGTGCAAGTTCTCCAGCAACGCGCCCAGGAGTGATCGCCATGCGTACGCCGCTGCTTGTCTGTTCCGCTGTCCTGATGCTGGCCGGTTGCGCCGGTGGCAATGCCGACAAGGCCTGCGCGGTCTTCGCGCCGCCACCCGCGGCAGCGGCCACGCCCACGGCGCAGAACGGCGAGCGTGTCGATACGCTCACGGGCAACGCCAGTCGCCTCACCAGCGGCTGCGCCCAATGAGAGGGCGCGTCCTCATCCTCGGCCTGCTGGGCGCTGCGCTGCTGGCCGGTTGTGCCGGGCGCGGTGGCCAGCAGACCGGTGGCTGGACCCACTGGGTCTGCGATTCCAAGGCGGCCTTCGACTGGCGCTACGTGGATCGCAGCCAGTCCATCGTCGACCTCAAGCTGGAAAGCGATGGGCTGATCCGTCACCTCAACCGCGAACCGGCCACCGACGGCCAGTCCTATACCGACGGGCTGGTGGCCTTCCACATCCGTGGTGACCAGGGGCTCGTCTACTGGATCGCCGGCAATGACCTCATCGGTCGTGGCTGCCGTGCGCCGTGAACCGGCGAATGTCAGCTGAACCGATTAATCCACGGCGGCCAGGGGTCGGCCGCTTGAACCCTGCCAGCCGCTCATGCAGGCTGGCGCCACCACCGCCTTTGTTAGGGAGATAATCACCAATGGCACTCGTCAGCATGCGTCAGCTGCTGGATCACGCCGCCGAATTCGGCTACGGCGTCCCGGCCTTCAACGTCAACAACCTCGAGCAGATGCGCGCCATCATGGAAGCCGCCGACAAGACCGATTCGCCGGTCATCGTCCAGGCCTCCGCCGGTGCCCGCAAGTACGCCGGCGCTCCCTTCCTGCGTCACCTGATCCTGGCTGCGGTGGAAGAATTCCCGCACATCCCGGTGGTCATGCACCAGGACCACGGCACCAGTCCCGACGTCTGCCAGCGTTCCATCCAGCTGGGCTTTTCCTCGGTGATGATGGACGGCTCGCTCAAGTCCGACGGCAAGACGCCTTCCGACTACGACTACAACGTGCGTGTCACCCAGCAGACCGTGGCTTTCGCCCATGCCTGCGGCGTGTCCGTGGAAGGCGAGCTGGGTTGCCTGGGCAGCCTGGAAACCGGCATGGCCGGTGAAGAAGACGGTGTTGGCGCCGAAGGCACCCTGGATCACAGCCAGCTGCTTACCGATCCGGAAGAAGCCGCCCAGTTCGTCAAGGCCACCAAGGTCGACGCCCTGGCCATCGCCATCGGCACCAGCCATGGCGCCTACAAGTTCACCAAGCCGCCGACCGGGGACACCCTGTCGATCCAGCGCATCAAGGAAATCCATGCGCGCATCCCGGACACCCACCTGGTCATGCACGGCTCCAGCTCGGTGCCCCAGGAGTGGCTGAAGATCATCAACGAGTACGGTGGTGACATCAAGGAAACCTACGGCGTGCCGGTCGAGGAGATCGTCGAAGGCATCAAGTATGGTGTCCGCAAGGTCAACATCGACACCGACCTGCGCCTGGCGTCCACTGGCGCCATCCGCGAGTTCATGGCCAAGAACCCCGCCGAGTTCGATCCGCGCAAGTACCTGGCCAAGACCGTGACCGCCATGCGCGACATCTGCATCGCCCGCTATGAAGCCTTCGGCACCGCCGGCCAGGCATCCAAGATCAAGCCGATCTCCCTGGATGCCATGTTCGAGCGCTATGCCCGCGGCGAGCTGGACCCCAAGGTCAACTGATCCTGGTGATGAAAAAAAGCTCCTTGCCAGTCAATTGAGCACTGAGCGCAGCCCACACTGCGCTTCCAGCTACCCTGGTTAGCACGAAGAACGCCGCGTTCCCGGTACGGGAACGCGGCGTTTTCATTATCTCAGCGGAATTGGCCAATGCCGGGCTTCTGCATGGACCGCAATGGGCATCTACTGCTGAAGCCTTATCGCGGCCACGGGCCGGATGGACCGGTGCCTGTAGGAGCGGCCATGGCCGCGATAAGACAGTGGCGCCTACCGTCGGAGCATCGCCGTAGGAGCAGCCGCACCGGCGTACCGCCATGGTCGCGATAACAGCCGTAAAGCCAGCTCCAAGCTGCAATGTTGCACAAAGCCACCCAATGCCTTGCCGACACACTGGGTGAAGGCTTGACGGATCGGCATCGCCCCTACGGGATCTTTTGGGGGGAGCCAGGCGTCAGGCCGAGTGGCGTAGCCGAGGCCTCTCGCCAGTAGAATCGGCGTCGGCGTCGGCCTCGGCCTCGGCCTGCAGACACCAGCGCGTCAGGTGCAGCCAGGCGCGCTGGTGCAGCTCGCTCAGCGCCGGCAGCAGACCCGAGGTATGGCGGTACACCGCGGAGGGCGAGTCCTCGGCCAGTTCCAGTCGCGGGCAGTGTCGCTGCAGGTGTTCGCCCAGGCTGACCTCGGCGATGGACGCCGGCAGGCGCAGCGGCGATCGCAGCCAGAACGTCACTCGGCGCTGGTGATCCTGCTTGGCGAAATCGCACAATTCGTTGATGCGTGGCGAGCCTTGCAGTTGCCGTTGCAGGGTGCGGTACTCCTTTACCAGCAGACGCGCCTCGCGCAGGCGTTCCACCTCTGGATAGTGTTCGGCGAGGGTGAGGAGCAATCGATAGCACTCGCGTGCCTGCGCCTGGCCGGGCAGGCGCCGGGCGAGGGCCAGCTCGATGCGCTGGCGATGCAACGGCGCCAGCTGCTGCAACTGCTCCCGGGAAGGGGGCTGCCAGGTATCGATGGCGCGATAGTCCTGCAGATGCTGCTGGTTGAATTCGCCCTCGCCGCGTACCGCCTGGGCCAGGCCGTGGATGTGCAGTTCCTCGTAGAAGGCCAGCAGGCAGCGGCGTTGCGCTTCCTTTTCCGCCTCCTGCCAGGCCCGTGACGTCTGCTGGGCCAGGCGTTGCAGACGCTCGCGGACGGCATTCGCAGCGAGGGCACGGGTCGCACGATCCAGCGGCAGGTGCAGCGGCAGCCAAGGCGAATCGGGCCAGGCGTGACCGCTCCACAGTACGAGCTCCTCGCCAGCATCCCGCTCCAGCTCCGGTACCAGGTCGGCGACCGTGGCGCTCCGCTGGCCGGGTGCTGCGTAGCCCGCCTGGCGATACACCGCCTGGGTGAGGGCCTGGCCGTGGGACTCGTAGTGGTCCAGCAGCGCCTGGGCCGGGCGTTGGTCATCCAGCAGCGGCTGTTGCTCAAGGGCGTTCACCCAGTTGACCCGCTGCTGATCCGCCGGATGGCGCTGCCAGTAGCGACTGCTTTGGTTCGCACTCAGCGACGAACGCTCGCACTGCCTGGCCAGCAGGGCTTCCACCAGTTCCAGCAGGTTCTCGGCGAGCCCCAGCTCCTGCGGCGCGGCGAGACTGCGGCGCCGGGCCTCGCGCCAGGCCTGGCTGGCATCGCGGCGGCGCAGCGCAGTCTCGCGAAAGCCGTCGCTGCCGCCGAGCTGGGCTTCGTAGTGATCGGCCCGGGCTTCCCGGCGTTGGCTCGCGGCCTGGGTCAGGCGCCGTGCCGCAGCAAACAGCAGTCGCGCCCAACCCCGTGCCAGCCGCGGACGGCGGCGTGCCGAGCGGGCAGGGCGCTGCTCCTGGCCGAGGCGTTCCAGCCAGGCCAGGCTGGCATTGAGCAGGCCGCCGCCGAGGGCATCCAGCCAGTGGGCCTGGTGTCCGAGCGCATGGGCGAGGCTGGCCAGGTACTGGCGGGTGGTCAGGGCAGGTAGCAGTGGCAGGCCCAGATACAGGGTGCGACCGGCCCCGCCGAGGCGGATATCCGCCTCGGCGCTGAGCAGGATGCGTCGTGGCGGGCGCACGCCCATGGCCTGGCAGAGGGCGTCGACCATCCGCCACAGGCCCGGCTCCTGCGCGGCGGTCAGCGGCAGCGTGGCAACCGCTTCAGTGCGCCGGCGCAGGGGGGGCAGCAGGAAATCGACGGCCAGCCAGGCACCCAGCAGGGCGGTCGGCAAGGCCAGGATGCAGGCGATCAGGGCGTCCTGATGCAGCAGGCCGGCGAAGGCATGCAGCGCACCCAAGGCCAGCAGGAGGCCGAGCAGCCCGGGCAGCAGATAGAGGAGGGACAGCAGCAGCGCGGTGCCGATGGCCGCCAGCAGTTGCAGCCGGCGCCCGAACGGGAAGGCCGGGCGTGGCAGGCCGGACGTCCGCAGGGCGGCCAGCCGTGCCTGCAGATCGAGATCCTGGGCGAGCGGTGGTGTCCGCTCGCGCTCTTCCAGGTGCACCTCGAGTCCAGCGTCCGTCAAACGCTCGAGCCAATCGCGGGCCGCCGCGGCGGACAGATCGCGCTTGAGGATGCCCGTCGCCGGCGGCAGCAGTCGCTCTGCCTGCTCCGGGGTCAGCTTCAGGTGATAGAGCAGGCTGACCCTCAGGGTGTCGGTCGGGACATCGGGGCGGCAGCCACCGCTGAGGTGGAGATCGTAGCGAGCCATGGGCAATCCTTTGCATGGTCGTCCGCCAGGGACGAGGTAGAAAACACCGGGGATTTCTACCTCACTCCTGCAGCGATCTTGCGTGCACAGCTCGCACTTATTCGGCTGGCGAGGGCTCTGGCGCGGTCCCTTCGCCGATTCGTGACCGATTAGGCGTTCGTGTCGGTCAGTACCTCTTCCATCCAGGCAACCATCCCCGGGCCGTCCATGTCCAGGCAGACCGTCACCGGCGGATTGCTGGACCAGCGACCATCCTGATAGGCACGACCCTTCGGGGCGAAGAAGGTCTGGCCTTCCGCGAGTCCTTCGGTGCCGACGCTCAGATGGCCGCGGGCGGTGCGGAACAACTCCGGCCGGCGCAGGAAGGCCAGGGCGCAGCTGTCGTGGGGATGGCAGCCGTCGATGTCCTTCACGCTGCGATAGAAATCGGCATAGAAGTCGTAGCTCTTGGCCAGCACCTCGCCCAGGGCGCCCTGGCATGTGGCGATCCGCTGCAGGCGTGGCGGGTCGAGCACGGCGCGGTGGGTGGCATCCAGGCCGACCAGCGTCAGCGGCCAGGATGCGGCGAAGACCCGGGCGGCAGCGTGGGGGTCGGAGAAGATGTTGGCTTCCGCCACCGGCGTGACGTTGCCCGGTTCGACGATGGCGCCGCCCATCACCACCACCTGGCGGATGCGCTGGGCGACGTCCGGGTCCAGCGCCAGGGCGAGCGCCAGGTTGCCGAGGGGGCCGACCGCCACCAGGGTGATCTCGCCCGGGCGCAGGCGGCTCTGCTCGACGATGAAGCGGGCGGCATCCAGGGCATGGGGCGTCCGGCTGGGCGTCGGTAGCGCCTGATTGCCCAGGCCATCCTGGCCGTGCACGTGCAGGGCATGGTTGCCCGCCGGCTTGACCAGGGGTTCGGCGACCCCCGCGGCGACCGGGACATCGCGTCCGGCCAGCTCGGTGAGCAGCAGGGCATTGCGCGTCGCGGTGCTGACCGGGACGTTGCCGAAGGTGGTGGTCAGGCCGAGCACCTCGAAGGCGGGGTCGGCGAACAGCAGGGCGATCGCCTGGGCGTCGTCCACGCCAGGGTCGGTGTCGAAGATGATGGGAAGGGACAAGGCATTTTCTCCGGCTCGAATCTTGTCCCAGGCTACCCGAGCCAGGGTGACGCCGGCCAGGCCCGGATGGAAGACCGCCAGGCTGGCTCAGGTCGAATCGAACGACGGTGAAGTGGTGTACCCAGCCGGCCCGGGGCTCAGTGGCCGTGCATCACCTCGCCCGAGCGAATCCTGCCGACAAGGAGCGCGTCACGCGGCACCGTCCGCGCAGGAGCCTTGTCCCGGGCCTGGATCGGCGCGCGTCACTCGGGTAGATCGAGCTCGCCCAGCGCATCCGGCTGGTTGCGAAAGGCCCGGGCGAAGACTTCCCGGTTGCGGGCCATGAACAGGCCCAGGTCTTCACACTGTTTCTCGGCAAGACCGGGCACGGCCTTGTCCAGCACGCTGGCGAGGGACTCGGCCAGCTCCAGCATCTTGTCGTGACGATCGGCTTCGGCTTTATCCATGAACAGGCGCTCCGGATCTCGGCTACTGCGATACAACACTTCGACGGCCATGCGTCACCTCGTATCCTGTATCTGTTTATATATACAGTATTCGGCTTTGTCCGGGATTGCAACCACGACCGTTCGGCGGGCGCCGCCCGGGCACTCATGGCAATTTGCCAATCGTTCGACATTTCCACGCGCCAGCGAAATAGTCAGGGGAAACTTAAGGGCGCAAGCTGGTCTCTGAGTCTGGACTGAACGGGCATCCACGCCCGCCTTTTCCGGATCATCTCCGGCTCACGGAACGAGACCGCCCATGCCCAGCTGCCTTCTCCCTTCGCCCTATGCCCTGTTCGGCCGGCACTTGCCCAACGAGGTGCGGGCGTGAGTTCGACCGTCATCATCCTGGCCATCACCGTCGCCAGCTTCCTGCTGGGTTTCCTGCGCGACCTGCTGATCGCCCGCCAATTCGGCGTGAGCTGGGAGGCCGACCTCATCTTCGTCGCGCTGATCCTGCCGGTATTCTTCGAAAGCTTCTTCGGCCTCGCCCTGCGCGACGCCATGATTCCCTATCTACAGCGCATCCGTGACCGCTGCAACGCCCAGTACGAGCAGGTGGGGCGCTGGCTGTACTGGCGCATCGGCCTGTTCGGCCTCTTGCTGTCGGTGATCGGGGTGCTGGCCAGTCCCTGGCTGATGCACGCCCTGGCGCCTGGCTGGAGCGATGAGCAGGTCGAGGCGGGCAAGCTGGTGTTCGCCGTTGGCACCCTGCTGATCTGCGTACAGGCCATCCTCTATTGCCAGGGCGCACTGCTCAACCTGGATCGTATCTTCATCCTGCCGATGACCCGGACGCTGATGCTGAACCTCGGCGCCATCCTGGCCATCGTCACCCTGCAGCCGAGCGGCATCAGCCTGTTCATCGGCATGCTGCTGCCCCAGGTGCCGCTGATCGTCATCCAGCACCGGCGCCTGGGCTACCTCGGCCAGCGCTCGGTGGCGATGGAAAAGCCCGAGGGCAGCCCCTTCGCGCTGACCTTCGCCCCGGTACTGCTCGCCGCCGGTGCCCAGCAAGGCTGCATGCTGGCGGAGCGCTTCTTCGCCTCGCTGCTGGCTGAGGGCAACATCACCATGCTGTCCTTCTCCTATCGCATCGTCACCATCCCGCTCACGCTCTATGCGCTGTCGATCCTGGCGATGATCTTCCCCGAGCTGACCCGCAGCTGGAATGAGGGCAACACCGACAAGTACGGCGCGCTGATGCGCAAGGCGCTGCTGGGCACCCTGCTGTTCCTGGTGCCGGCAGCGGTGGTGCTGTTCGGCTACGCCGAGCCGGTGGTCAAGGTGTTGCTGGAGCGCGGTGCTTTCGGTGCCGAGCAGAGCGCGGCGACCGCCACCCTGGTGGTGGCCTACGCCCTGGGCCTGCCCTGGATGGGGCTGGCGTTGCTCTGGGGGCGAGCGCTGCTCTCGCAGCAGCGGGCACGAACCTTCCTCTACGCCACCTTGGCCAGTTCGCTGATCACCGTGGCCCTGGATGCCTGCCTCTACAAACCCTTCGGTGCCCAGGGCCTGGCCTATTCCTTCACTACCGGGGCCTTCCTGCAGGCGCTGTTCATGGCGCTGGCGCTGTATCGCCACTCCCTGGGCGGTCTGCATCTGACCCTGCTGTTGCGCTGGTTCGGCGCCGGCAGCGCGGTGGCCCTCTTGAGTCTCTGGTTGCCCAAGCCGGTCGGCCTGCTGGAGCTGATCGTCGGTATCGGCGTGGCCATGCTGGTATTCGTGCTGTTGCTGCTGGCTCTGGGTGAGCGCGATCTGTTCCGTCGTGCCTACTGGGCCCGGGGCGTCAGTGGACCGGAGGGTGCCGAGCCTTCCAGATAGATGAGCTAAAAGTGGCGATCTGCAGCCATTGGTCGCTAAATGTCATGAAGTCTTGAATTTTTGAGGTGGCTTCGAGTCGCACGGAAAGAGTGATCCCAGTCAATAGAATTTCTGCTGGAAGCGTTGTTGTTCCATGTGCAAGAGATCGGACACGCAGTTGGGGTCGGCACTTCGCAAGGTGGCCTTGGTCGCCACCATCATTCTCTTAGAAAGGAATCGATCCTATGTCCTCCCCTACACCCGTCACCCGCATCGGTATCGTCGGTACCGGCATGATTTCTCGCTGCCTCGCGCGTCTGATCAGCCGTCACTACGACGACATGACCGTCACCCGCGTCCTGACCCGCCGCCCTATCGCCACGGTCACCGACTATCCGTTGCCCGAGGCGCTGACCCTGTCGGTGAACGAACTCATCGACCAGTGCGACCTGTTGGTGGAGTGCAGTGGCGACCCCTACCACGGCACCGAGATCATCGAGCGCGCCTTCGAGGCTGGCATCAAGGTGGTCACCATCAATGCCGAGCTGCAGGTGACGACGGGCTCCTACCTGGCGGGCAAGGGCTTCCTCACCGAGGCCGAGGGCGACCAACCCGGTTCGCTGGCCGCACTGCACGAGGAAGCGGTGCAGATGGGCTTCAAGCCGCTGGTGTACGGCAACATGAAGGGCTACCTTAACCATAATCCGACCCCGGAAGACATGGCCTACTGGTCCGCGCGCCAGGGCACCAGCGTCGACCAGACCACCTCCTTCACCGACGGCACCAAGGTGCAGATCGAGCAGGTGGTGGTGGGCAACCACTATGGCGCGACCATCACCCGCCAGGGCCTGGAAGGACTGAACTCGACCAACCTGCAGGACAGTGCGAACATCCTCGCGCAGATGGCCGAGCAACTGGGCAAGCCCATCGTCGACTACGTGATCCCGAGCGGCTACTCCGCGGGTGGCGTCTTCGTCGTCGGTCGCCATGACGAGGACCAGGCCGGCGCCATCGAATACTTCAAGCTGGGCAAGGGGCCGTACTATGTCTTGGTACGCCCCTTCCACCTGTGCTCCCTGGAAGTCGGCAAGACCCTGCGCCGCGTCATCGCCGGCGGCAAGGTCCTGCTCAACAACTCGCCCACGCCGACCCTGAGCGTGGCGGCGATCATGAAGAAGCCCATGGCCGTGGGCGAGGTCATCGAGCGCGGTATCGGTGGCTACAGCGTGCGCGGCGAAGCGGTGAAGATCGCCGAGTGCCCGGACCACCTGCCGATCGGCCTGCTCAAGCACAGCGTGCTCAAGCGGGCGATGGAGCCTGGGCAGATCGTCACCTTCGACGACGTCGAGCTGACGCCCAGCCGCGCCCTGGATATCGTGCTGCAACAGCATCGCGAGGCGATCCACCGGCAGGTGCTGGAAACCCAGCTTGGCGAGCCGGCCTGGAGCGCCGTGGCTGGTCTGGCCTCGGCCGCCGCTCTGCCCAAGGTGGCTGGCTCGGTGCTGTCCTGAGTCACGCGGTGCAGTGAAACGAAGAAGGGGCCGCTCGGCCCCTTCTTTCATTGGGCGCTGTTGGCCGCCTCCCGCAGGCGCTCCACCGTGGCGGGTAGCTCGTCCATGTGGGCGATCAGCGCGGTCACTCCCAGCTTGGTCAAGGTCTCGCCGTGGGTCGGCGGGATATGGCTGGCACCGGTGAAGCCGATGACCCGCATCCCGGCGGCCAGGGCCGCGCGTACGCCGGTGGCGCTGTCTTCGATCACCAGGCAGCGCTCCGGTGTGACGCCCATCGTCCTGGCGGCGAGCAGGTAGACGTCGGGCGCCGGCTTGGGGCGCTCGACCATGTCGGCACTGAAGATATGCCCTGCCACCCGTTCGACCAGGCCGGCCCGGCGCACCGAGGCCTCGACGCTGTGCCTGAGGCTGTTGGAGGCTACCGCCAGCGGCAGATCGATGCTTTCCAGGGCGCGCTTCACCCCGGGGATGGGTTCGACACTGGTGGCGATGAGGGTTTCGGCCTGGGCGCGCAGCTCGCTGAACAACTGCGGTGGCAGGGTGATGCCGAAGCGTTGCTCGACCCGGTTGAAGATGTCGCGGGTGGTCAGGCCGAAGGTGCCGTGCAGCAGGGCTTGCAGTTCGGCACGGGGCGCATGGGCGGCGAGGCCGTCGAGAACGACGCGCTCGGCGAGGATTTCGCTGTCGACCAGTACGCCATCGCAGTCGCTGATCAGCAGTTCCACAGGGGTGACAATCATCGGTATTCCTTGCAGGGGGATTTCAGGATCTGGGCAGCGAGTCCCGCGTCGCTCGCCAGGGTGGTTAGGACTGTTGGAAAGGAGCCGTTTCGCTGGCCGCGGCGGGTGTGTCCAACCGGTCGAAAACGGGCCCGGCAGTACCTTTCAGCGGGGTCGGCGGGGCCTGCCAGCCAAAACGAATTCGCCCCCTGGAGGGTAATCGCTTTCCAGAAAAATATGGCGTAGAGTTCGAGAACTGTGTTTGCTTGGGTCGCCGTCGATCGTGACCTGAGGCGGTAGGATCCATGTCCACCCCTTGCTGCTCGATTCTTGTTACTCCTTGCAACTCAGTCCCAGGCGCATGGTCTATGCAACGCACTGCCGCGCCAGCACCTGTCATAACAAACCCGTTATTCCAAGGAGCAACACCCGTCATGTCGAATCGTCAGAACGGCACCGTCAAATGGTTCAACGAAACCAAAGGCTACGGCTTCATCACTCCCGAGAGCGGTCCGGACGTGTTCGTGCACTTCCGCGCGATCGAAGGCAAAGGTTTCAAGACCCTGGCTGAAGGCCAGAAGGTCAGCTTCGAAGTCGTGCAAGGCCAGAAGGGCATGCAGGCAGAGCACGTACAGGTCATCTGACACCTGGCGTCGCCCGAAGCTCATGAAAAACCCCGGCCAGGCCGGGGTTTTTCATTTCCGGCGCCCGAGACGGTCCTCCCAGGCACCTTGCCGCTCGTCACTCCACGTTCTGGGCGCTCTTCTCGGGCTCCGTGGCCAGGGGCTTGATCCGGCGACCGGTTTCCCGCGAGGCCTGCAGGAAGATCCCGGCGGCCAGCATCGACAGCACACCGACGCTGATGAAGGTGGCGCGGAAGGCGGAGAGCACCTCGGCGTCGCCGTAGTCGTCCTGGAAACCGCCCAGCAGTGCCGCGGCGCAGGCCACCCCGAAGCTCATGGCCAGTTGCATCACCACCGACAGCAGGCTGTTGCCGCTGGCCGCCTGCTGGTCATGCAGGTCGATGAGAGTGATGGTGTTCATGGCGGTGAACTGCAGGGAATTCACCGCGCCGAGGATGCCCAGGTGAATGAGCAGCCAGACGAAGGGCGTGGAAGGGCCGAGCAGGGCGAGGCTGGCGATCAGGCAGCCCAGCAGCAGGGTGTTGCCGACCAGCAGACGGCGATAGCCGAGGCGCCCGATCAGCGGGCCGGCGATGGGCTTGGCCAGCATCGCCGACAGCGCCAGGGGCATCATCAGCAGGCCGGCCTGGGCGGGTGGATAGCCCAGCCCCACCTGGAACAGCAGCGGGATGAGAAAGGGCAGGGCGCCGCTGCCGAGGCGAGCGAAGAGGTTGCCAAAAATGCCCACCGCGAAGCTGCGGATGCGGAACAGGTCGGGTGAGAACAGCGGCTGGTCGTGGTGCAGGGCGCGTAGCCAGTAGGCGACCATGCAGGCCATGCCACCCATCAGCAGCAGCACCACCCGTACGTGGGGCAGGTGCAGTTCGCCGAGGCCTTCCAGAGCGACGCTGATCAGGATCATGGCGCTGCCGAACAGCAGGAAGCCCAGGCCGTCGAAGCGCTGCGGCAGCGGGCTGTGCAGATCGGGCAGCAGCCGGCGGGTCGCCAGGCAGCCGAGGATCCCTACCGGCAGGTTGATCAGGAAGATCCAGTGCCAGGACACGGCCTCCACCAGCCAGCCGCCCAGCGCCGGGCCGGCCAGGGGGCCGATGAGGCCGGGAATGGTGATGAAGCTGAGGACGCGCACCAGCTCGCTGCGCGGATAGACCCGCAGGATCACCAGGCGTCCCACCGGTAGCATCAGCGAACCGCCCAGGCCCTGGATGACGCGCGCGGCGATCAGCAGGTTGAGGCTGGGGGCCAGGGCACAGAGCAGCGAGCCGAAGGTGAAGAGGGCGATGGCGGTGAAGAAGGTACGGCGACTGCCGAAGCGGTCGGAGATCCAGCCCGAGGCCGGGATCAGCAGCGCCACGGTGAGCAGGTAGGCGATCACCACCCCCTGCATGCGCAGGGGATTCTCGCCGAGGTCGGCGGCCATGCGCGGCAGGGCGGTGTTGACGATGGTCGCATCCAGCGACTGCATGAAGAAGGCGACGGCGATCAGCCAGGGGAGCCAGCGGGCGGTGGTGGAATCCAGGGTCGGGGTGGGCATGGTGGGTCCTTGTCGAGACGTCCGACTACCCGCACTCTGACTGCCGGCGGGCGCCAGGGTGCCCCGCGCCGACCGTCATTTCGCGGACTGTAGCAGCGCCTCGATCCGCTGGTCCTTTTCGGCCCAGAGCTGGCTGACCCACTGCTGGAAGTCCGCCCGGAAGGCGGCGTCTTCGCTGTAGTCTCCCGCCCAGCGCGCGGGCTCCAGCGGTCGCGCGCGGATGTCGATGATAACGCGTTTCACCCGTCCGCAGATCAGGTCCCAGAAGCCGGGAACGCGGCCATCGGGATAGACCAGGGTGACGTCCAGCAGGGTGTCCAGCTGGTCGCCCATGGCGGCGAGGACGAAGGCCATGCCGCCGGCCTTGGGCTTGAGCAGGTGGCGATACGGCGAACCTTGCTCGGCATGCTTGGCGGCGGTGAAGCGGGTGCCTTCCAGGTAGTTGACGATGGTCACCGGCTGGCGGCGGAATTTCTCGCAGGCGCGCCGGGTGATGGCGAGGTCCGTGCCCTTGAGTTCCGGTCGGCGGGCGAGCTGTGCCTTGGTGTATCTCTTCATGAAGGGGTAGTCCAGCCCCCACCAGGCGAGCCCCAGGAAGGGTACCCAGATCAGCTCCTTCTTCAGGAAGAACTTGAAATAGGGCACCTTGCGATTGAAGGTCTCGATCAGCGCGGGGATGTCCACCCAGGACTGGTGGTTGCAGATCACCAGGTAGGAGCGCTCCCGGCGCAGCACCTCGGCACCGCGAATGTCCCAGACGGTCGGCGTCAGGCGGGCGAAGATCAGCTTGTTGATCTCCGCCCAGCGCTCGGCGATGTTCATCACCAGCCGTGAGCAGAGATCGCGCAGCGGCGTGATGGGCAGCAGCTTGATCAGCGCGAACAGCATCAACGGACCGATGAGGACGAGAGTGTTGAGCAGGAGCAGGAGGGAGACGGTGATACCGGTGAGGAAGTGCATGAAGGCTCTCGTCTAGAACTTGGGGCGATAGTCTTTAGCGTGACATGACGTTTTGCCATTATCGCACCGACGGGTGGCTACTGCCTGGACGCTGCGAAGTGAACGCCATGCTGAAAAAGATTACCAGTGACCAGGTTTGCCTCGGGATGTACATCCATGGCTTCGAAGGAAGTTGGATCGACCATCCGTTCTGGAAGGCCCGCTTCCTGCTGCAGAACCCCCGCGACCTGGGCAAGATCCGTGACAGCGCGGTGACGGCGGTCTGGATCGACAGCAGCAAGGGCCTCGATTGCCGCGCGGCAGCGCCTGCCGTGGCGAGTGAGTCCCCCGCCTCGTCGGCGGCGACGCCCGCCATGAGCCCGGCCGTGGTCGCGGCCGCTCCAGTCGCCGCCCCCGTTGCCGTAGCGCCCTCCGTCAAGGCACCCGCCGCGGTCCGCCTGGGCAGTTGCCAGCAAGAGCTGGCCCAGGCCGCCGAGGTCAGTACCCACGCCAAGTACCAGGTGGCGCGCCTGTTCCAGGATGCCCGGCTGGGCAAGGCCATCGACCTGGGCGAGATGGATGCGGTGGTCGAGCAGATCTCGGCGTCCGTCCTGCGACATCCCTCGGCGATGATCAGCCTCACGCGGTTGCGCACGGCGGATGAATACACCTACATCCATTCGGTCTCGGTGTGTGCGCTGATGACCGCGGTGGCCCGGCAGATGGAGCTGTCCACCGCCGAGGTGCAGGCCGCGGGCACCGCGGGCCTGTTGCACGACGTGGGCAAGCTGCTGACGCCGCCCGAGGTGCTCAACAAGCCGGGCCGGCTGACCGACGAGGAATTCTCCGTGATGAAGCGCCATCCCGAGCAGGGCGTCGCCCTGCTGCAGGAGTGGCAGGCCTCGGCGGAGACCATCGACGTCTGCCGGCACCATCACGAGAAGTTCGATGGCAGCGGCTATCCCGATGGCCTGGCTGGCACCCAGATCAGCCTGCTCTCGCGGATCGCGGCGGTGTGCGACGTCTACGACGCCATCTCCTCGACCCGTCCCTACAAGACGGCCTGGAGTCCCGCCGAGTCGATCAGGCGCATGGCGGAATGGACGGGGCATTTCGATCCCCAGGTGTTCCAGGCCTTCGTCAAGACTCTGGGGATCTATCCGATCGGCTCCCTGGTGCGCCTGAGCACCGAGCAGCTGGCGGTGGTCGTCGATCAGCATCCGGACAATCTGCTGACGCCCAAGGTGCGGGTGTTCTTCTCCTCCCGCTCGCGGACGCCGCTGCCGCAGCGTCTGCTGGATCTCTCCCGGGCGCCGGCGGGTGAACGCATCCTGCGCCGGGAGCTGCCCGAGGAGTGGGGCTTTCGCAATCTGGAGCGCCTCTGGCAACAGGCCTAGCGTGGTGTTTCAGACGTCCGCGCAAGAATGGGCGAGTGATTTTCTGACATTAGGCTAGGCGCCGCGACGAGTCATAGGAGGGCTATGGCGAGGAGTGGCAACGACGCCTAAGCCAAAAAGCGCCGCCAACATCGTGTAGTTAACTTCTGAAACACCACACCAGCACCCTCTCAGGGGCGGGTAGCCTGCAGCGACGGCCGGTCGCCGTTGCGCGCGTACCAGGCGGCGATGCGCGGACAGTCGCTGCGCCAGGCCCAGGTGGGAATGCGGAAGTCCAGGTAGCCGAGCAGGCAGGCCATGCCGATGCCGGCGACGTCGAACTCGCCTTCCAGCTCGTCGATCGCACCTCGCTCGAAGTAGTCCAGGGCGCGGGCGATCTTTTCCTGCTGGTTGTCCAGCCAGAGTTTCCATTGCATGCCCGGCGGGCGCATGAAGCTTTCGTAGCGGATCTGCACGGCGGCTTCCATCATGGCGTCGCACAGCGAGGCCAGGGTCAGCCGGCGCCAGCGTTCGGGGCCTTCGCGGGGAATCAGGGGCGCCCGCTCATGCAGGGTATCCAGGTAGTCGAGGATGACCCGACTGTCGTGCAGGCAGGTGCCGTCGGCCAGGCGCAGGGCGGGGATCTTGCCGGCGGGATTGGTATCTATGACGTCCCTATTGGGGTTGAGGGGCGTCTGCTGGACGATTTCCACCTCGACCTGCTCGATCAGATCCGTCTCGTGGAGCATGACCACGACTTTGCGACCGAAGGGCGAGGCGGGGGTGTGGTACAGGATCATGGACATGGCCGGGCTCTCCAGATAGCGGGACTGCGCGTCGCCGATGGCGAATCCCGTCACTGTAAGCCTTTGACCGGTCTGGTTGAAAGCCGGCCTTGGTCTTAGCCGGTCGGCGGCCCGGTTATCACCTTCAGGCGCTGCCGGGCAGGTCGATATGGACGCCTAGGCCGCGTCCCTGCAGGCCTTCGCCCAGTTGCAGGCCGCCGCCGTGGATCTCGACGATGCGCTTGACGATGGGCAGGCCGAGACCGCTGCCGCCGTTCTGGCCGGCGCTTTCGCTACGATAGAAGCGGGTGAAGATCATCTCGCGCTCTTCCGCGGTGACGCCCGGACCGCTGTCGCAGACGTCGATCCGCACCCGGCCGGGCGTACCGGCCGCGACCCGCACCAGCACCTGGCCACCGCTCGGCGTGTAGCGGATGGCGTTGCCGACCAGGTTGGTGAGCAGTACGCCGAGCCAGGTGGGAATGCCGCAGAGGCGGACATCCTGGTCTTCCAGGACCAGCTCGATGTTCTTGTCGATGGCCAGGGGTGCCAGTTCCGAGAGGGTGTCCGCGGCCAGGGCACCCAGCTGGACCGGCACGAACTGTTCCTGCAGGGCGCCACTGTCCAGCCGGGCCAGCAGCAGGATCTGCTCCATCAGCTGGCTGATGCGTTCGGCGCTGCGGCGGACCTGGACCAGGCCGCGGGCGTGGGCCTGGGGATCGCTGGATCTCAGGGCTACCTGGGTGTGGGTCAGCAGGCTGGCCAGGGGCGTGCGAATCTCGTGGGCAGCATCGCTGGTGAGTCGCCGCTCGGCTTCCAGGGCGCCGTCCAGGCGCTGCAGCAGGGCATTGATTTCCTCGACCAGCACCGCCGCTTCCTGGGGCACCCGGGCCAGCGGCAGGGGTTCCAGGCGCTGGGCGGAGCGCTGCTTGATCTGCGCCGCCAGTTGCCGCAGGGGTTCGAGGCCGCGGGTCACGCCGAGCCAGATGAGCGCGGCCAGGACCGGCAAGGCCAGCGCCAGGGGAAACAGGGAGCCGAGCAGCAGAAGGTTGATGGCACCGCGGCGGTCGGCGAGATTCTCGTAGATCCAGATGCGTCCGTCACCGCTGGTCAGGCGCAGGATCCGCCAGCGTTGTCCTTCGGCGGTCAGGCTGCTGAAGCCGGGAGGTTGTTCGGCCAGCCCGGGAGGCGCGCCCGGGGTGCCGAGACGCTGATCGCCGGCCTCCAGCAGATAACCCAGGGCATTGCGGCGCTTGAACAGTGGCAGGTCGGCGATGGCCGTGCGACTGCGCTCCAGCATGCGTGCCGCCGGCGGCAAGGTGTGGTCGCTGCCTTCGCTGAGGGTGGCCAGGTGCAGGGCCGCCGCGCCGAAGTCGAGCATGTCCTCGTCGGCCAGGCGATTCACCTGGCGCAGGACCAACTGGTAGGTCACCAGCGCCGCGATCAGCCAGCAGGCGAAGATCCCGCAGAGCAGCAGGGTCAGCAGCCGTCGGCGCAGCGAGGCGGCGGGGCTGTCGCTCATGCCGGAGGGCGCTCGGGCTGGTCGATGCCGTAGCCGATGCCGCGGACGGTACGGATCAGGCTGCTGCCGAGCTTGCGTCTGAGGTGGTGGATGTGAACCTCGATGGCGTTGCTCTCGACGTCGCCGTCCCAGCCATAGAGCGCCTGTTCCAGGCGGTTGCGCGAGAGCACCTTGCCCATGTTCTCCAGCAGCAGGCGCAGCAGGGCGTATTCCCGCGGCGCCAGTTCGACCGGCTGGCCGGCGAGGGTGACGCGGTGGGTGGCCGGATCGACCCGCAGGTCATTGTGCTCCAGCTGTGGCTGGGCACGACCGGCGCTGCGTCGGGTGAGGGCACGGACGCGGGCGAGCAGCTCGTCGAGGTCGAAGGGCTTGGTCAGGTAGTCGTCGGCGCCGGTATCCAGGCCGGTGACCCGGTCGGTGACCTTGTCGCGGGCGGTGAGGATCAGCACCGGGGTGGCATCGCCGCGCTTGCGCAGGCTGGCCAGGACCTCGAGTCCGGAGCGGCGGGGCAGACCGATGTCGAGCACCACCAGGTCGAAGGGATCGGTCTCCAGCGCGGCCTGGGCCGCCTGGCCGTCGGTGACCCAGTCGACGGTGTCGCCTTCCAGGGCCAGGCCGGCGCGGATGCCATCGCCCAGCAGCATGTCGTCTTCGGCCAGCAGTATTCTCATCGCTTTTTCCCAGGCGGTGGTGCGGTTTTACCGCTCCGGGCCTGCCGCGGCAAGAGCGGTGACCACCTGCGGTGGTCAGCTTCAGACTAGGCCGGAGCGCTTAAGGACGGATTAACGCTAGCGTGCCTCAGGGGCGCTGGGCGCTGACGCGCCAGAGGGTGTTGCCGACGTCGTCGGCCACCAGCAGGGCGCCGCGGCCGTCGTTGACCACACCGACCGGTCGGCCCTGGGCTTCCTCCTTGGCGTTGAGGAACCCGGTCAGCAGATCGCGCGGCGGGCCGCTCGGCTGGCCGTCCTGGAACGGCACGAAGATCACCTTGTAGCCGCTCTTGGGATCGCGGTTCCAGGAGCCATGCTGACCGATGAACAGGCCCTGGCGGAAGGCCTCCGGTAGCTGGGTGTCGGCGCTGGCGAAGGCCAGGCCCAGGGAGGCGGTATGGGTGCCCAGGGCGTAGTCGGGGGTGAGCGCCTTGGCTACCAGGTCCGGGCGCGGTGGCTGGACACGGCTGTCGACGTGTTGGCCCCAGTAGCTGTAGGGCCAGCCGTAGAAGCCGCCGTCCTGCACCGAGGTGGCGTAGTCGGGCACCAGGTCGCTGCCGATCTCGTCGCGTTCGTTGACCACCGTCCACAGCTTGCCGGTGGTGGGTTCCCAGTCCAGGCCGTTGGGGTTGCGCAGGCCGGTGGCGAACAGGCGTTTCTCGCCACTGGCGCGGTCCAGCTCCCAGATGGCGGCGCGGCCTTGCTCGATGTCCAGCCCGTTTTCGCCGACGTTGCTGTTGGAGCCGACGGTGAGGTAGAGCTTCTTGCCGTCGCGACTGGCGATGACGTTCTTCGTCCAGTGGTGGTTGATACCCGCCGGCAGCTCGGTGACCGTCACCGGCTGGCCGTCCAGGCGAGTCGCACCGGGACGATAGGTGAAGCGCACCAGGGCATCGGCGTTGGCGACATAGAAGTCGTTGCCCACCAGCGCCATGCCGAAGGGCGAATGCAGGTTCTCGGCGAACACCGTGCGCGTCTCGGCCACGCCATCGCCGTCGGCGTCGCGCAGCAGGGTGATGCGATCGGCGCTGGGGACGCCGGCGCCAGCCTTCTTCATGAACAGGCCGGCGATCCAGTTCTTGAGGCCGGGAAAGCCGTCGCGCTTGGGCGCATTGCTTTCCGCCACCAGTACGTCGCCATTGGGCAGCACATAGAGCCAGCGCGGATGGTCCAGGCCGCTGGCGAAGGCCTTGACCTGGGTGCCGGCCGCCGCGGTAGGTGTCGCGCCCTGGGGCCAACCCACCGCAGTCGCCACGTTGATCGTGGGCATGAAGGTCTGGTGCGGTTCCGGCAGCGTCGGCGCGGGACCGAAGCTGGCCCCCTGCTGCAGTCGGGCGTGCTCGCCGCAGCCGAGCAGGGCGCTGGCGGCCAACGTCAGGCCCAGGGTACGAAACGCGAAGGGGGCGCGCAGGATCATGGCAGAGGCTCTCGCAAGGGATCGCAGGGTAGAGCCTGGTCTGGGGCGAACGTTCCGGATGACCGTGCCCGGCCCATTTCGCGGCGTATCAACCTGACCAAACCTGTAGCAACAGGTTACAACTTGACCCGGAGAGAAGCTCGGGTCTCTTTTCGTTCGCAACCGTTTCGCTTAACCCACCAGCGGTCGCAGAAAACCATGACTGGTCAGGTGGTTAGCTGGCCTGCCTCGCTCCAGGACGGGAGATGCCAGTAATCTGACGCAAAAGGATTGGTTAAATGACTGTTTTTCAAGGGAAAAATTCATTCAAGCCATGAGTTCGCGCGCCGATAGCTGCGTCAACAATGACGACGAAGTCGCGCCACGCGGCGCCGCAGGAGGACGCGGCCGCCTGAGCTCGCCCACGCCAGAGCCCGCTAGCTTGCGGGGGGCGGGGATCCTTTTTCTCATAGGTGCAGTCATGCAATCCCTTACCCGGCGCTTGCGCCACTTTTCTCTGCGTCTTGCCGGTACCCTGGCACTGACCAGCGCATTCTTCGGTTCGGCCCAGGCGGTCGAACTGGTCGGTCTCAACTTCTCCGGGGCCGGCTTCGCCAGCCAGGTGCTACCCGGCATGAACAACCGCAACTACATCTTTCCCAGCGAGCAGCATTTCAAGGACTGGAGCGCCAAGGGCATCAAGCTGGTGCGCTTCCCGATCATCTGGGAACGTATCCAGCCCAAGCTGAATTCGATGCTGGACCCGGACTATGGCGCCCTGGTCACCCAGACCCTCAACTATGCCCAGAAGTACGGTGTGCAGGTGATCCTCGATCTGCACAACTACGCCCGCTATCGCGGCGAGGTGATCGGCGCCGGTAAGGTCACCTACTTCAACTACTGGGACGTGATGTACCGTCTGGCCTTCCGCTTCGGCAAGCACCCGGCGCTCTATGGCTATGACATCATGAACGAGCCCCATGACGCCGTGGCCTTCTGGCCGACCGCGGCCCAGCATGGCATCAACGGCATCCGTACCGTGGACAACGTGCATCCCATCATCGTCGAGGGCAACGGCTGGTCCAGCGCCTCGCGCTGGCCGCAGTGGAACGATCCGCTGCTGGCGCTCAAGGACCCGGCGGATAAGCTGATCTTTTCCGCCCACGTCTATTTCGACAACGATGGCGGTGGTCAGTACGCCAGCAAGGACATGAGCGGCTTCGATCCGATGGTCGGGGTGAACCGGGTCAAGCCCTTCGTCGACTGGCTGAAGAAGAATGGCAAGCAGGGCTACATCGGCGAGTTCGGCGTGCCGGACGATGATCCGCGTTGGCTGCTGGCCATGGACAACATGCTGGCCTATCTCAAGCAGAACTGCATTCCGGCCAGCTACTGGGCCGCCGGCCCGGGCTGGGGCAACTACAACCTGGCGGTGGAGCCCGTCAACGGTGTGGATCGGCCGCAGTGGGCGACGCTGAAAAAGTATGTCGACAACACCAGCTGCGTGCGCATCGGCCCCAATTAGCCGCGCTGACCATGGCGGTCCCCGGGGTTGGCAGGCTACCCTTGCCTTTTAACCGTGCCAGCCCGAGGACCCCCATGAGCCAGATACCCGCCGACCTGCGTTACGCCGCCAGCCACGAATGGGCGCGCCTGGAAGCCGACGGTAGCGTCACCGTTGGCATTTCCGACCATGCCCAGGAGGCCCTGGGCGATGTGGTGTTCATCGAACTGCCGGAAGTCGGCAAGACCCTCGCCGCGGGCGATCAGGCCGGGGTGGTGGAGTCGGTCAAGGCCGCGTCCGACATCTATGCACCGGTGGGGGGCGAGGTGATCGCCGTCAACGAGGCCCTGGCCGATGCACCCGAACAGGTCAATGGCGAGCCTTATGGCGCCTGGTTCTTCAAGCTCAAGCCGCAGGATGCGACCGAGCTGGACAGGCTGCTCGATGCCGACGGCTATCGTCAGGCCAGCGAAAGCTGAGCGAGCCGCCCGGTACCTGGGCGGCCAGTAAAAAAGAACCCCGCGCGGCATGGCCGGCGGGGTTCTTTTTTGCCTGTTCCTTTATTGGGTCAGGATACGCATGGCCAGGTCGCTGTCGCTGGCCTGGAGGCCCGGCTGGGCGGCGCGCATGTCGCGCAGGGCGGCTTCCAGGTAGGGGCCGCGGATCTGGCCGTTGCTGGCCAGATAGGAGCTGGCGTCGTCCTGGGTGGCGGCGACGATCTTGTGGTCGTCACGGCTGGTGGTATAGAACGAGCCGGAGGTAGCCCCCAGGGTCGCGGCGTGGCGCCAGAACTCGGCATCCGCATGGGCCGCGGTGGCGGCGAACAGCGGCAGGCAGGCAAGGGGAACCAGGGCTAGCTTCTTCAGGCGCATGGATGAGATCTCCTTCTTTGAGGTCTCCGTTAGAGAGCAAGGAGGTCCGACGAGTTCCGGACCCTCATCGTCTCGCTAGCCCTGGATCATGCTGTGGATGCGCCGGGCCAGGGCATCGATGTCGAAGGGCTTGATCAGCATGTCCATGTTCTCGCCGAGGAAGTCGCCGCGCACCTTGGCGTTCTTGGCATAGCCGGTGATGAACAGCACCTTGAGCTCGGGTCGCCGCGCGCGGGCGACCTCGGCCAGTTGGCGGCCGTTCATGCCGGGCAGGCCGACGTCGCTGATGAGCAGGTCCAGCCGTTGCTCGCTCTCGATGATCGGCAGGGCGCCGTCGGCGTCGCTGGCCTCCAGCGCGGTGTAGCCCAGTTCGGCGAGCACCTCCAGCACGATCATGCGCACCGCGTACTCGTCTTCCACCACCAGCACGGTCTGGCCGGCTTCGGCGCGCGGGGCGGTCTTGGTCTCCGCTTGCTCGCTGGCTGCCGGGCCGGGCTCCGGATGCCGCGGCAGATAGAGGCTGATGGTGGTGCCCTGACCCTGCTCGGTGTCGATGCGCGCGGTCCCGCCCGACTGCTTGACGAAGCCATAGATCATCGACAGTCCAAGCCCAGTGCCCTGGCCGGCCGGCTTGGTGGTGAAGAAGGGCTCGAAGGCCTTGGCCTTGACCTCCGGCGGCATGCCGGTGCCGGTATCGGCCACGCTCAGGCGTACGTAGTCACCCGGCGTCAGGGATTCGCGCGCGGCCGCTTCCGCGTCCAGGCTGAGGGTCGCCGTGGCGATGCACAGCTCGCCGCCCGCGGGCATGGCGTCGCGCCCGTTGATGACCAGGTTGAGCAGGGCGTTCTCCAACTGGTGGGCATCGCTGTGGGCGAGCCAGGCCAGCGGGGCCAGGTCCAGGCGCAGGGCGACGTTCTCGCCCACGGTGCGTACCAGCAGGTCTTCCAGCGACTGGATCAGCTGGTGCACGTCCACCGGCTGCGGATCCAGGGTCTGCCGGCGGGCGAAGGCCAGCAGGCGGTGGGTGAGGGCGGCGGCGCGATCGGCGGAGTTGACCGCAGCATTGATGTAGCGATCCAGGTCCTGGGTGCGGCCGTTGGCGATGCGCAGGCGGATCAGGTCGAGCGCACCGACGATACCAGTGAGCATGTTGTTGAAGTCATGGGCGATGCCGCCGGTGAGCTGGCCGATGGCTTCCATCTTTTGCGACTGGCGCAGCGCTTCCTCGGTCCTTTCGCGCTCGTAGATCTCGGCGATCAGGCGGGCGTGACTGCGCCCCAGCTCCTGGGTGCGCTCGACGATCCGCTGCTCCAACTGGTCGGTGGTCTGGCGTGCCTCGGTGATGTCCACCCCGCAGCCGACCAGGCCGTGGAATTCGCCGTCGACTTCCAGCCGGGGCGTACCCTCCAGGCGCAGCCAGCGCCACTCGCCCTGGGCGTTGCGCACCCGCACCTCGGCGCGCAGGGCACTGTGGGTGGCGATGGCCTGATTGAAGGCGCCCTCGAATGCCGGGCATTCCGCCTCCGGCAGCAGGGCGCTCCAGCCCTGACCGCGCAGCTCGGCATCGTGCAGGTCGAATTCGCTGGCGAAGCGTTGGTTGACGAACTGCAGCTGGCCCTCGGCATCGCAGGCCCAGATCAACACGGGAGCGCTGTCGGCCATCAGGCGGAAGCGGCCCTCGCTCTCGCGCTGGGCGTCCTGGGAGCGCTGCCGGCAGATGGCCGACCAGAGTCGGTCGGTGACGTCGCGCAGGAACTGCACCTCGCCTTCCGTCCATAGCCGGGCGCGCTGATCGTGGGCGACGAAGAGGGCGCGCAGGCGGCCATCCTCGTAGAGTGGGATGTCGACCAGCGCGGCGATCTCCAGGTCGAGCAGGCGCTGGGCATTGGCCTGGGCACGGGGGTCCTGGCTGACGTCCTCGATGACCAGCGGCGCCTCGCCATCCTGGGTACCCAGGCTGTCGGGGGCGAGCAGCGGATAGGCCAGTGCCTGGTCGAAGCTGCCATTGGGGGTCCACACCTGCTGCGGGACGAAAGCGCCGCGGCTTTCGTCGAGCAGGGCATAACCCACCCGACGCAGGCCGAGGCGTGCGCCCACCAACTCCAGGGCGGCGGCCACCCCGGTGATTTCCGGATCGCCTTCGCGCAGGCGGTCGCCCAGTTCGATGAGGGCATGCTGGCGGGCTTCCGCTTCGCGTCGCTCTTCGATCTGTCGGCGTAGCTGGCGATTGGTCTCGCTGATGCGGTCAGCGTCCTGGCGCTCGCGGGTGATGTCGCGGGCGATGCCGAGCAGCCGCCGGTGGCCTCCCGGCTCCTGGCGCTCGCGTCCACGGATGCTCAGCCAGACTGGCTCGCCCTGCCGCGGACTACGCACGCGGAAGGTCAGGCGCAGGTCGTAGCCGCTCCCCTGACTCTGAATGGCAGCGCTCACGTAGGCGCGTACCCGCGGTGCGTCGGCCGGATGCAGGGCGCGCAACAGGGCCGCGCCACGCAGGGTACGGCGCCGCTCCGGGGCGCCGACCAGATGGGCCAGGCGGGCGTCCCAGCTGATCAGGTCGCGGTCGATGTCGTAGTCCCAGACGCCCAGGTCGGCGACGTCCATGGCCAGGGCGATGCGCTGCTCGGCCAGGCGCAGGGCATCGGCCGCGGCGGTGCGCTCGATGACGATGCGGATGCGCTCGGCCACTTCGCGCACCAGCGCCACGTCGCCGATGGTCCAGTGGCGGGGCGTGTCGGCATAGAGGAACAGCAGCCCCACCAGCTTCTCCTCGGCCAGCAGCGGTACCACCAGGCCGGCGCGCACGCCGTGCTCCACCAGCAGGTCGCGCATCTCGCCCAGGCGCTGGTCCTGGGCGCTGTCTTCCACGCTGACGATGATGCCGCGGCGCAATTCGCCCACCGCCGAGGTGTGCCAGTGCGCCAGGCTGGACAGGTTGAGGCGGCGCGTGCGGTCGCCGGCGAGCCAGTCGCTGTCGATGATCAGGCGGCCATCGCCACCGACCCGGGCATAGCCGATGCGCTGCACGCCGAGCAAATGGCCGAGGCTGTCGCCCAGCACCGAAGCCACTTCACCGGTATGGGTCACGCCGTGCAGCAGGTCACCCAGCTCCAACAGGAACCGCTGGCGGTCGTGGCTGCGGATGCGTTCGCTGAGGTCGACGAAGGTACAGATGGCGCCCTGTACCTCGCCGTCGCGCCAGAGGGGCTGGGCGCGCCACTCCACCGGCAGCAGGCTGCCGTCTTCGCGCAGCAGGGAGTCGGCGGACAGGTGCAGGGTCTCGCCCTGGCGGGCCACGCGGTGCAGCGCCTGGGCGCCGTCCTCGCTGCGCGCCGAGCCGAGGCGAGTGGTCAGGGGTTCGTCCAGGCCGTCGCGATCCTCGGCCAGACCGAGCATCTGGCGGAAGGCGCGGTTGCACAGCGTGGTGCGCCCCTCGCGATCCAGGGCACAGAAGCCTTCGTGGGTGGATTCGAGCAGCAGGTGGGCGAAGGCCTCGCTTTCCTGCAGGGCCGTCTCGGCCCGCTTGCGACTGTCGATGTCCTGGGCCACGCCGACCCAGTGCTCGATCTCGCCGCTGGCGTTGGTGAAGGGCATGGTGCGGGTTTCGAACCAGCGATAGTGCCCCTGGGCATCGCGCAGTTGCAGTTCCAGGCTGCCGGCGACGCGCTGCTGGCGTACCTCGCTCCAGCGCCGCAGCAACTGCTGGCGCTGCTCGGGATGGATGGCTCCGGCCCAGAGATCGGGGTCGGCCGCCGTACGCTCGGGGCTCAGGCCGCTGTATTCGTACCAGTAGCGATTGGCGTACTCGAAGGTGCCGTCGGGGCGTGCGAACCAGATGATCTGCGGATTGACGTCCATCAGCGCCCGGTAGTGGGTTTCATCCAGGGTGCTGTGACGCGCCGGAGGCAGCGTCGCGCGGCGCGCCTCGAACAGTCGCAGTACCTGCCGCGCCAGGCGCTCCAGGCCTTCCAGGCGCGTCGCGCTCAACTCCCGCGGCTGCCAGTCGAAGACGCAGAGGCTACCGAGGAAGATGCCCTCGGCGGTACGCAACGGGGCGTCGGCATAGAACCTCAGCCCCGCTGGATCGGCCACCAGCGGATTGTCGGCGAAGCGGGGGTCCTGGCTGAGATCGACGATCTGCCGAGCTGCTTCGGCGGCGTGCCCCGGCTGGCAGAAGGACAGCGCCAGCGGCATGGTCGCGATGCCCAGCCCGCGCTCGGCCTTGAACAACTGTTGGTGCTCGCCCAGCAGGTTGACGGCGGCGATGGGTGTTTCGCAGAGGGTGGCGGCGACCTCCACCAGGTCATCGAGCGCCGGGTCCGGCTCACCGTCGAGCAGGCCATAGGCGGCCAGCGCCTCCAGCCGGCGACGGCTCAGCGCTGCCTCGTCGGCACCCTCTGCCGGGGTGTTCTCCAGGGTTGTCTGCACGGCTCGCTATCCTTGTTCCGCTCGCGGGGCGCTGATGAGGCGCTAACGTTCACTCTGGGGCGTGACGCGCAATACTTCTTCCACGGTAGTGAGACCGGCGGCGATCTTCTGCGCGCCCGACAATCTCAGGCTGCGCATGCCTTCCTTGAAGGCCTGGCGGCGCAGGGCGGTGATGTCGGTATCGCCCGTCACCAGTTCGCGCAGACTATCCGAGAGGGTGAGGATTTCGTAGACCCCGGCGCGACCCCGGTAGCCGGTGTCGCGACATTCCGGACAGCCCACCGGCTGCATCGCCCCGGTAGGCAGTGGCGCATTCCAGGGCTTGGTCAGCTCCTGCCAGGTGGCCGGGTCCAGCTCGGTGGGGGTCTTGCACGCCGGGCAGAGGGTGCGCACCAGGCGCTGGGCCATGACGCCGAGCACCGTGGCGCGGATCAGGTAGTAGGGCACCCCCAGTTCGATCAGCCGGCTCACCGAGCTGGGCGCATCGTTGGTGTGCAGGGTGGAGAGCACCAGATGACCGGTGAGCGCCGCCTGAATGGCCATTTCGGCGGTCTCCAGGTCGCGGATCTCACCGATCATGATGATGTCCGGGTCCTGCCGCATCAGCGCCCGTACGCCGCTGGCGAAGGTCACCTCGATATTGGGCTGCACCTGCATCTGGTTGAAGGCGTCCTCCACCATCTCGATGGGGTCTTCGATGGTGCAGACGTTCACCTCGGGCGTGGCCAGCTGCTTGAGGGTGGTGTAGAGCGTGGTGGTCTTGCCCGAACCGGTGGGGCCGGTGACCAGGATGATGCCGTTGGGCTGGCCGGTCATGCCGGCCCAACGCTTGAGGTCGTCGGCGGAGAAGCCGAGCTGGTCGAAGCTCTTGAGCAGCACGTCCGGGTCGAAGATCCGCATCACCAGCTTCTCGCCAAAGGCGGTGGGCATGGTCGACAGGCGCAGCTCCACTTCCTTGTCGCCGGCCATGCGTGTCTTGATCCGGCCGTCCTGGGGCTTGCGCTTCTCGGCGACGTTCATACGCCCGAGGTTCTTGATCCGGCTGACCACCGCCAGGGTGACCTGGGCCGGGAACTGGTAGACGGTGTGCAGCACGCCATCGATGCGGAAGCGCACCGCGCCCTGCTCACGGCGTGGCTCGACGTGGATATCGCTGGCGCGCTGCTGGAAGGCGTACTGGAACAGCCAGTCGACGATGTTGACGATATGGGCATCGTTGGCGTCCGGCTCGCTGTCGCCAGCGCCCAGGTTGACCAGTTGCTCGAAGTTGCCGACACCGCTGGTCTTCTGCTCCACCGCCGAGGCACCGGTGACCGAGCGCGCCAGGCGAAAGAATTCCTGGGTGTAGCGGGTGATGTCGGCGGGGTTGGCCACCACGCGCTTGATCGGCCGCTGCAGCACATGGGTGAGGTTGCTCTCCCAGCTGTGCACGAAGGGTTGGGCGCTGGCCACCGTCACCTCGTCCGGGCTCACCGCCACGGCGAGGATCTTGTTGCGCTGGGCGAAGGCGTAGGACATCAGCGGAGTGACCGAGGCCACGTCCACCTTGAGCGGATCGATGCGGTAGAAGGGCTGGCCGGAGTATTCGGCCAGCCAGCGGGTCAGGCTGTCCAGATCCAGCTTGCGCCCGGGACGGGCGAGATCGTCCACGCTCTGCGCCGCCAGGAATTCCAGCGGATGCTGCTGCGGATTGGCGGAGCCTCGGCGCAGCAGCAGGCACTGTTCGGCGGTCTGCTGGTCGATCCGCTGCTGGCTGACCAGCTCGCGCAGGATATCGCCCAGATCGAGCCAACGGTCGGCGGAAGGAGAGGCTATGGCGGACATCTGGACTCCTGATTAAAGGTGGTCGCACTCGGGTTACGCCCGGTACCTGACCGGGGGTGGCCGTCCTGTCGTATCCGCCAGGACGGCCGCCTCCTTCAGCATAGCGACTTTACTTTAAGGAATCGCTCGCGGCCTTGTGCCATCAGGATGGACGGCTCGGAACGCCTGGCGTTCCTGCTTTCCGGCAGCTCAGACCAGGGCTTTCCAGGGCGCCAGGCCATGGACCAGACGGGCCTGTTCGGCCACTCCAGCGAGGTCGCCATGGGCGCTCAGCGGCGCCAGCTTGCCCAGCTCGCCATAGAGCCGGTCGGCCTCGGGCAGGTCCAGGGCGCCACGCGCCAGGTGCAGCCACACCTGCATCCGCTCCAGGCGCGGCAACTGCTGCTGGATTAGCTCGGGCTCGGTGATGGCGCGCAGCAGCGGCAGCTCGGCGGCTTCCTGGGCCAACAGCCGCGGCAGCCACTGGCCGAGAGGGGTTGCGCCCTGGCGCTCGCCACGACCGGTGCGGCCCTGGGTCCAGGCGCGCTCATGCAGCCAGCGGGCAGCGCGCAGGGAGAACAGCCCCCAGCGCGGCTGCTCCAGCTCGGCGGCGAAGCGCTGCGGTGCCTGGCGGCGGGCGTCCTCGTCGTCCTGGCCGATCACGGCCAGCGGGCGCCACTCGCTGAGCAGCTCGTCGAGCGTCTGGCGCAGGTCGCGGCTGGTCGCCCGGGGTGCGGCCTGGCCGAGGCTGCCGAGCAAGGCGCGCAGATCGATCAGTTGGTGCACCCAGTCCACCAGCAGGCGCCAATGACCGTTCCAGCGATATTGCTCGGCCAGGCGCTGGCTGCCCGCCAGCAGGTGCCAGCCGAGGCGGGCGACGGCGTCGTCCAGTGGCGTGTCGGCGTCCAGTTCGGGCGCGGGCAGATAGAGGGTGTAGCTCGAGGCATCGTGCAGACGGTAGCCGCGCTCGGCCTTGCTGATGTCGCAGGGCATCAGGGGTAGCTCGGCCGCCAGTTGTTCGGCCAGTTCCAGCAGCGCTGCCGGTTCGCCCTGGCGCAATTCCAGCTCCACCTCGGCGATGGCGTCGCGTTGTTCGCCCGCGCGCACCTCGCCCTGGTCGAGGGCGACTTCGATGATCGTCCGGGCCTTGCCACGGCCCCAGGCGATTTCCGCGGCGTCACGGACGAAATCGGTGTCGAACACCGGCTGCAGGCGGCGCAGGTCCAGCTCGGCCAGCTCCGCGGGCCAGCAGCTGGCGTCGAACAGCGAGGTGTCCAGGGTGGCGTCGGCCAGCGGCCATTCCCACTCGTTGCGCTCGGACAGTCCCGCCACGCTCTGGCCACGGCTCTTGAGCGTCTGGATGTAACGGTCGCCGTCGCGGCGTACCCGAAGGGCGACCTTGGCATGGGCCAGGTCGCGAGTGTCGGTGTCGTAATAGCAGTTGGACAGCTCGTGGCGTTGCCAGCCGTCCTTGCAACGCTTCTTGAGCAGGGGATGAGCGCGCAGGGCGTCGAGGGTGGCCGCACTGGCGCGCAGCTTGATTTCGGTTTCTTTGGCCATTGGAGGATCCTGGCGCCGGAAGAGAACGGTCCGGCTCCGTGCCGAGCGCGTCATGACGACGGAGGGCGAGAACGTGGGCGCTAGTTTAGCCCGTCCCGGCCCCCTGGCGCATGAAGGTTTCATCCCAGGGCGGATGGCGCCATCATGGAGCGGTGTCCAGGAGACCCCCGATGACCCTGCCTGCCCTCAAGTCGCTGTTCGCCACCCTGATCGCCGAGCCCTCGGTGAGCTGCACCCAGCCAGCGCTGGACCAGTCCAACGCGGGGGTGGTCACTCGCCTGGCCGACTGGTTCGGCGCCCTGGGCTTCGCCTGCGAGACCCAGGAAGTGGCGCCGGGCAAATTCAATCTCATCGCCACGCTGGGCAGTGGTCCGGGAGGGCTGGTGCTGGCTGGCCACACCGACACAGTGCCCTACGACGAAGCGCTCTGGCAGGCCGATCCCTTGCGGCTGCGCGAGGCCGACGACCGCTGGTACGGCCTCGGCAGCTGCGACATGAAGGGCTTCTTCGCCCTGATCCTCGACGCCGTGCGCGACCTGGGGCCACGCCAGCTGCGCCAGCCGCTGATCGTGCTGGCCACCTGCGACGAGGAATCCTCCATGGACGGCGCCCGCGCGGTGGCCGAGGCCGGCCGCCCCCTGGGCCGCGCTGCGGTGATCGGCGAGCCGACCGGCCTGAAGCCGATCCGCCTGCACAAGGGCATCCTCATGGAGCGCATCGACATCCTCGGCCAGAGCGGTCATTCCTCCGATCCGACCCTGGGCCGCAGCGCCCTGGACGCCATGCAGGCGGTGATGGGGGAACTGCTCGAGCTGCGTGCCCAGTGGCAGCGCGAATACCGCAACCCGTTGTTCCTGGTACCCCAGCCGACCCTCAACCTGGGCTGCATCCACGGCGGTGACAACCCTAACCGCATCTGCGGCCAGTGCGCCCTGGAATTCGACCTGCGCCCGCTGCCGGGCATGCAGCCGGACGCCCTGCGCGCTGTCATCCGCGGGCGGCTGCTGCCGCTGGCCGAGCGCTTCGGCGTGCGGATCGACTACCAGCCGCTGTTTCCCGCGGTGCCGCCCTTCGAACAAGCGGCCGAGGCCGAGCTGGTGCGCCTGGCCGAGCGTCTCACCGGCCACCGCGCCGATGCCGTGGCCTTCGCCACCGAGGCGCCCTATCTGCAGGCGATCACCCAGGAGGTGCTGGTGCTCGGGCCCGGCGACATCAGCTGCGCGCACCAACCAGAGGAACACCTGGACCTGGCACGGATCGCGCCGACCGTGAGTCTGCTACAGGCCTTGATCCGCCACTACTGCCTGGGCGACGCGGTGGTCGCCCGATGAATTGGCCGGTCGCCCGACGTGACTTTTTGTAAACTCCGGGTGGTCTACTGACGCCGATTGCCCATCTCTTGTCGAGGAACCTCCGTGCTGCGACGACGCTGAACGCCCTGCCTGCCTTCGTTCACCCTCCCGCCTATCCACCAAGGGTCTTCGTCTCGATGCACGACTACGTCAACTGGCTCCGCCACGCCTCGCCCTATATCAACGCCCACCGCGACGCCACCTTCGTCGTCATGCTGCCCGGTGACGGCGTCGACCATCCCAACTTCGGCAACATCGTCCACGACCTGGTGCTGCTGCACAGCCTGGGCGTGCGCCTGGTACTGGTGCACGGCTCGCGCCCGCAGATCGAATCGCGCCTGGCCGCCCGCGGCATCGAACCGCGCTTCTACAACGACCTGCGCATTACCGATGGCCCCACCCTGGAAGCGGTGATCGATGCCGTCGGCAGCCTGCGCATCGCCATCGAGGCGCGGCTGTCCATGGACATGGCCGCCTCGCCCATGCAGGGCTCACGCCTGCGGGTCGCCAGCGGCAACCTGGTCACCGCGCGCCCGGTCGGGGTGCAGGACGGCGTCGACTTCCACCACACCGGCGAGGTCCGCCGTATCGACCGCCGCGGCATCGGCCGGCTGCTCGACGAGCGCACCATCGTGCTGCTCTCGCCGCTGGGCTACTCCCCTACCGGCGAGACCTTCAACCTGGCCTGCGAAGACGTCGCCATGCGCGCCGCCATCGACCTGGGCGCCGACAAGCTGGTGCTTTATGGCGCCGAGCCGGGGCTCCTGGACGAACAGGGCGCGCTGATCCGCGAGATCGGCCCGCAGCAGATCGCCAGCCACCTCAAGCGTCTCGGCAGCTCCTACCAGGCCGAGCTGCTGGACGCCGCCGCCCAGGCGACCCTGGGCGGCGTGCGCCGCTGCCATATCGTCGGCTATGCCGAGGATGGCGCCCTGCTCACCGAACTCTTCACCCGTGCCGGCAGCGGCACCCTGGTGGCCCAGGAACCCTTCGAGACCTTGCGCGAGGCCACCATCGCCGACGTCGGCGGTCTGATGGAACTGATCCGCCCGCTGGAAGAGCAGGGTATCCTGGTGCGCCGCTCGCGCGAGGTGCTGGAGCGGGAGATCGAGCAATTCAGCATCGTCGAGCGCGAAGGCCTGATCATCGCCTGCGCCGCGCTCTATCCCATCGCCGACTCGGCGGCGGGCGAGCTGGCCTGCCTGGCGGTCAATCCCGACTACCGCCACGGCGGCCGCGGCGACGCCCTGCTGGCGCGCATCGAACAGCGCGCCCGTGAGCGTGGCCTGAGCACCCTGTTCGTCCTCACCACCAAGACCGCCCACTGGTTCCGTGAACGCGGCTTCGAACCGAGCGGCGTGGAGCGCCTCCCCGCGGCGCGGGCGTCGCTGTACAACTTCCAGCGCAATTCGAAGATTTTCGAGAAGGGGTTGTAAGGGCGAACTCGGACGTAGGTTGGGCCGAGACGCACCATCGTCGAAGCCCAACGCTTGGGTTCTGGCTTATCGCTGCACTGGCTGATTACCGAGTTTTCGGATGGTTCTTGTTTCGCCCCCTCGGGCGAGTCACTTTTGCCAGTCGCGGCAAAAGTAACCAAAAACGCTGTCCCCACGTTTCGGCCCTGCGCTGCGCTCCGGGTCCCCTCGCTCCGGCGCCGCTCCAGGGGCACGGCACGAAGGGGCTTCCTGCCCCTCGCGCCTTGCTCGGCGTCCTGCCTCGCATCCCCCTCCGCGACACCTACGCTCGGCCTCACTGACGGGGACGGGGCGCCAGCCTGAGGATTCGGTATTTACCGTTTCTGTAGCGTGGAAAACCGCGCAGCGTTTTCCACCGGTGCATAACGCCGATCCCTGTGGACAAGGCTTCGTCGTTGTCCACGCTACGGGCTACGGGCTACGGGCTACGGGCTACGGGCTACGGGCTACGGGCTACGGGCTTTTTTGGCTATTCAACCAAAACTTTCAGGCTGGCGAATCGCCCCGTTCAGGAGGGCGAACGCCAGTGTCGTGGAGTGGGTCGAGCCGCATGGATGCGGCGAGAGGTCCAGTGGGCCATGGACGGCCTATCTGGACCGACCCCGGAACGGCGCTGGCGTGAGCGGACCCGAAGCGTAGCGTAGGGCCGGATGGTCGGGGCAAGCGGTTTTGGTTACTTTTGTCGCGACTGACAAAAGTGACTCGCTCGGGAGAGCGAAACAAGAAGTGCCAGCAAAACTCGGTAACCGGCTAGGGCACCAATAACCCAAAGCGTCGGGCTTTGCTCTCGCTCAACCCAACCTACGCCACCCTACACCCCAATCGTCGCCAAAATACTCGCCTGATACGCCGCCACGAAGGTATCGAAATCCCCCTGGGGCGCCGCCTCGATCTCCGCCTGCTCCTCCAGCGACTGCCGCGCCATCTGGGCGTAGCCTTCCCGCGCGCCGTCGTTCAGCGGATGGGCGGCGAAGTAGGCGGCATGGGCCTCGCTCTGACGCAGACCGAACTCGGCGAAGCTCTCGCCGCGCTCGCGCAGTTCCTGCAGCACCCGCGCCGAAGGCGTGAGGCGGACGTCGGCGAATTTCTGCCGCTGCACGGCCACGGCCTGGCGATGGGCATCGCCGCCCAGGCTGGCGTCCAGGGTCTCGGCGCAGCGCTCGATCTGGTCGAGCATCTCCGCCGCCCAGTCGATCATGGTCACCGAGGCGCCGTGACGTTGCAGACGCAGGCCCGGCTTGCGGCCTTCGCGCACCACGCTGGCGAAGTTGTCGGTACATTCGCTGCACTCGCCGTTGAGCGGCGGACTGCCTTCCAGCGCGCAATAGAGCAGGAAGGCGTCGAGGAAGAGGGCGGTGGTGGTGTCGATCCCCAGGGGCAGGAAGGGGTCGATATCCAGGCAGCGCACCTCGATGTACTGCACGCCACGGGCCATCAGCGCCTGCACCGGGCGCTCGCCGCTGCGGGTGACCCGCTTCGGGCGGATGGTCGCGTAGTACTCGTTCTCGATCTGCAGGATGTTGGTGTTGAGCTGCACCCACTCGCCGTTCTGGTGAGTACCGATCTCCGCGTAGGGCGGGTAGGGCGTGCCCACCGCGCGCCTGAGGCTCTCGGTGTAGGTGGTCAGGTCGTTGTAGTCCGGCGTCAGGCTGGCCTGGGCATTGCTCTGGTAGCCCAGGTCGCTCATACGCAGGCTGGTCGCATGGGGCAGGTACAGTGTCCGCTCGTCCAGGGTCTGCAACAGATGCGGACGGCCGCGCAGGAAGCCGGCATCCAGCGCCGGCGAGGCGCCGAACAGGTACATCAGCAGCCAGCTGTAGCGCCGGAAGTTGCGGATCAGGGCGATATAGCGCGCCGACTGGTAGTCGCGAGCTTCGCGTGCATCGCCTTCACTCTGGCGCAGCAGCTCCCAGGCCGACTCCGGCAGCGAGAAGTTGTAATGGATGCCGGCGATGCACTGCATGGTGCGGCTATAGCGCAGCGCCAGCCCGCGGCGATAGACATGCTTGAGCCGGCCGATGTTGGAACTGCCGTAGTCGGCGATGGGAATCTCGTCCTCCGCCGGCAGCGCGCAGGGCATGGAGCCACTCCACAGCCGCTCGCCGTCGAGCTGGGCGACCGCGGCGCGATGCACGAGATCCAGCGCCGCCAGTACCTCGGGGGTGCGGGTGCCGGTAGGGGTGATGAATTCCAGCAACGCCTCGGAGTAGTCCGTGGTGATCTGCGGATGGGTCAGGGCCGAGCCCAGGGCCTCGGGATGGGGCCGCTGGGACAGCTGGCCGCGGACGTCGACGCGCAAGGCCTCACGCTCGATGCCGTGCAGGCATTCGGTCAGGAGACGGGCATCAGCGCCGAGCAGCGCCAGGCGGCGGGACAGGATATCGCTCAAGTTGACTTCCTTTGGCGGTACTCGCCCCGGGCAGGGTAGAAACCGACTGAAATGTGGGGGTCGGCCAGGGCCGACGCGGGGCGGCGGCAGTCACTGCCGCGGTCCGGGTTCAAGCCTCAGACCGTAACCCGCTCAGTTGGCTCCCAGCGTAGCTCAGGCGGCGGCAAAGGGCGATATGCGCCGCTTCGCCGCTACCCGAACCGGCCGATCACAGGCAGGCGAAGGTCGCCTGGGCCAGGGCGATCAACTTGTCACCCTGATGCACCTTGGCTTCCAGCACGTGGGTCTTGCGTCCGGGATGGATTACCTGGGCGCGGCAGACCAGTTCACCTTCGCTCACGCCGCGCACGTAGTTGACCTTGCACTCCAGGGTCACGCTGCCGGGACGGCCGTCGAACAGGCTGTGGCTGGCCTGGCCCAGGGCGGTGTCGATCAGCGAGAAGAGCGCGCCGCCGTGCAGCTTGCCGTGCAGGTTGATGAGCTGCTCCTGCACGCTCATGCGCACCTCGGACTCGCCCTGTTCGGCCTTGTGGATGGTCATGCCCAGCAGGGTGCTGAAGGCGCTGTCCTTGCCTACGGGAGAACCGCTCATGCTCACTTCCTCAGTTGTTTGGCATTGGCGAACAAAGACGCCATGGCGTTGTTGGCTGGGGCCGGTTGGGTCTGCCGTGGCGCGCCCTTGTCGGCGCGGGGCTTGCCGCCATTGCCGCGCGCCTGGCCGCCAGGCTTGCCGTCGACCTTCTCGCCGGGGGTGTCGCCCATGCGCATGGATAGCCCCACACGATTGCGCGGCACGTCTACCTCCATCACCTTGACCTTGACGATGTCGCCCGCCTTGACCACCTCGTAGGGATCCTTGACGAACTTCTCCGACAGGGCGCTGATGTGCACCAGGCCGTCCTGGTGCACGCCGATGTCGACGAAGGCACCGAAATTGGTGACGTTGGTGATGACGCCCTCCAGCACCATGCCGGGCTTGAGGTCGGAAAGCTTCTCCACGCCCTCCTGGAACACCGCCGTCTTGAATTCCGGGCGCGGGTCGCGACCCGGCTTGTCCAGTTCCTGGAGAATGTCGGTCACCGTCGGCAGGCCGAAGGTCTCGTCGGTGAACTTCTTCGGATCCAGGCGCTTGAGGAAGCCCGAGTCGCCGATCAGCGAGCGGATGTCGCGGCCGGTGTCGGCGGCGATGCGCTGCACCAGCGGATAGGTCTCCGGATGCACCGCCGAGGCGTCCAGCGGATTGGCGCCGCTCATCACGCGCAGGAAGCCGGCGGCCTGCTCGAAGGTCTTGTCGCCCAGCCGCGGCACCTTCTTCAAGGCATCACGGGTGGCGAAGGCGCCATTGGCGTCGCGGAATTGCACGATGTTCTGCGCCAGGGTGGCATTCAGGCCGGAAATCCGCGCCAGCAGGGCGGCGGAGGCGGTGTTCACGTCCACGCCCACGGCGTTCACGCAGTCTTCCACCACGGCGTCCAGGCTGCGCGCCAGCTTGAGCTGGGAGACGTCGTGCTGGTACTGGCCAACGCCGATGGACTTGGGCTCGATCTTCACCAGCTCGGCCAGCGGGTCCTGCAGGCGGCGGGCGATGGACACGGCGCCGCGCAGGGAGACGTCCAGGTCGGGGAATTCCCGGGCGGCCAGTTCCGAAGCGGAATACACCGAGGCGCCGGCTTCGCTGACCATCACCTTGGTCAGGCCCAGGCCCGGATACTTGCTGATCAACTCGCCAGCCAGCTTGTCGGTCTCGCGGCTGGCGGTGCCGTTGCCGATGGCGATCAGGTCGACGCCATGCTTGGTGCAGAGCACGCCCAGGGTGGCCAGGGTCTGGTCCCATTGGTTCTTCGGCGCATGCGGATAGACGGTGTCGGTGGCCAGCAGCTTGCCGGTGGCATCCACCACGGCGACCTTGCAACCGGTACGCAGGCCCGGGTCCAGCGCCAGGGTGGTGCGCGGACCGGCCGGCGCGGCCAGCAGCAGGTCGTGCAGGTTGCGGGCGAACACCGCGATGGCTTCGTCCTCGGCCTTCTCGCGCAACTCGCCGAACAGATCGGTTTCCAGGGAGGTGTAGAGCTTGACCTTCCAGGTCCAGCGCACCACCTCGGCCAGCCACCTGTCCGCGGCGCGCCCTTCGTTCTTCAGGCCGAAGTGCGCGGCGATCAGCCCCTCGCAGGGATGGGTGATGCCCGGGCCTTCTTCGCCGAGCTTGAGCGCGGCGCTGAGGATGCCCTCGTTACGCCCGCGGAAGATCGCCAGGGCACGGTGCGACGGCACGGCCTTGAAGGGCTCGTCGTGCTCGAAATAGTCGCTGAACTTGGCGCCCTCGGTCTCTTTGCCGGGGATCAGGCGGGCGCTGAGGATGGCGTCCTGCTGCAGCACGCCACGCAGGCGGGCCAGCAGGTCGGCGTCTTCGGCGAAGCGCTCCATGAGGATGTACTTGGCGCCTTCCAGGGCGGCCTTGACGTCTGCCACGCCCTTGTCGGCGTCGACGTAGGCGGCCGCTTCGCTCTCCGGATTCAGCGTCGGATCGCCCAGCAGGGCGTCGGCCAGCGGGCCGAGGCCGGCTTCCAGGGCGATCTGGCCCTTGGTACGGCGCTTCTGCTTGTAGGGCAGATAGAGGTCTTCCAGGCGCGTCTTGGTATCGGCCAGGTTGATCTCGCGGGCCAGCTCCGGGGTCAGCTTGCCCTGTTCCTCGATGCTGGCCAGTACCGCCGCGCGACGGTCTTCCAGCTCGCGCAGATAGCGCAGGCGTTCCTCGAGATGACGCAGCTGGGTGTCGTCCAGGCTGCCGGTGACTTCCTTGCGGTAACGGGCGATGAAGGGCACGGTCGACCCTTCGTCGAGCAGGGCCACGGCGGCGGCGACCTGTTGCGGGCGGGCGCCGAGCTCTTCGGCGATGCGGCTATTGATATCCATCGGGCTACCTGGCTTGCACGAGAAAAAGCGGGCGGCAGTATACCCGAGCCCGCCGGGCCGCCGCTTCCTGTGCCACCGCCGCCGCCCGCGAGCGGGCAAAATCTGCTAACAATGGCTCAACGCCGCTGTCGCATGGCCTACGGCATAATCCAGTGCTAGATCACAAGGAGCTATCATGAGCACCACCGCTGCCCCGGAAGGTGAAAAGATCCTGGTCGTCGACGACGACGCCCGGCTACGCCGCCTCTTGGAGCGTTTTCTGGCCGAACAGGGCTATCGCGTCCGCACCGTCGAGAGCGCCGAGCAGATGGACCGTCTGCTGGCCCGCGAGGTTTTCAACCTGGTCGTTCTCGACCTGATGATGCCCGGCGAAGACGGCCTATCCGCCTGCGGTCGCCTGCGCGAGAGCGGCAATCGCATCCCCATCATCATGCTGACTGCCAAGGGTGATGAGGGCAGCCGGATCCAGGGCCTCGACCAGGGGGCCGACGACTATCTGGCCAAGCCCTTCAACCCGCTGGAACTGGTGGCCCGCATCAAGGCTGTGCTGCGCCGTCAAGCCCCCGTGGTGCCCGGTGCTCCCGCCGGTACCGACGAGGTGGTGACCTTCGGCGACTATGCCCTGCATCTGGCGACCCGCGAGCTCAAGCGCGGCGAAGAGACCCATATGCTCACCACCGGTGAATTCGCCGTGCTCAAGGCGCTGGTCGACCATGCCCGCGAGCCCCTGACCCGCGACAAGCTGATGAACCTGGCCCGGGGTCGCGAGTGGGACGCCCTGGAACGCTCCATCGACGTCCAGATCTCCCGTCTGCGCCGGATGATCGAACCCGACCCGTCCAAGCCACGCTACATCCAGACCGTCTGGGGAGTAGGCTACGTCTTCGTGCCGGACGGCGCCGGCAAGTAGGGCCGGTAGCCGGGGCATCGCGCCCCGGCTAGGCAATGGCTCAGGCGAACAGCCCTTGATGCACGCCCACCAGCAGGAAGATTCCCAGTAGCGCGCGATAGATGATGAAGGGCCAGGTCGAGAAACGCTCCAGAAAGCGCATCAGGCCCCAGATCGCCGCGAATGCCGACAGGCTCGCCACCAGCAATCCCACCAGCAGCAGCGACCAGGCTTCGGCCGGGATGTGCGCGTGCCAGAGCACCACCAGCTCCTTGAGTCCGGCCAGGGCGATGGCCGGCAGGCCGAGCAGGAAGGAAAAGCGCGCGGCTTCTTCACGACGCAGATCGAGGAACATGGCCGCGGTCAGGGTCGAGCCCGAGCGGGACACACCCGGAATCAGCGCGCCTACCTGGGCAATCCCCACGATCAGCGCATCGCGCAGGCGCATCTGCGAAATATCACGATTGTGTCGGCAGAGGCGTTCCGCCAGGGCGAGCAGCACGGCCATACCCAGGCAGGCATAACCGATCACGCTGAGGCCGCGCAGTGGCGAGTCGCAGGCGTTGAGCAGGGGAGCCAGCAGGAGTCCCGCGATGCAGATGGGAATGGTCGCCAGCACGATCATCACCGCCAGCAGGAAGTCCGGGCTGTTGAAGTCGCGCTGGCGAACCGCCGTCAGGCTGCCGCGGGTGACCCCGCTGACATCACGCCAGAAATAGCTGATCACCGCCGCCAGGGCCGCCATCTGCATGGCGGCGGAAAAGGCTGAACCGGGATCGCGCCAGCCGAGCAGGGCCGGCACCACCCGCATGTGCGCGGTGGACGAAATGGGCAGCAGCTCGGTGATACCCTGCACCACCCCGAGAAAGGCGATCTGGGCGTAGCTGAGCGAGGCGAAGCCGATGTCCAGGCCGGTCTGGCAGATGTCGGACACGAGAGAACTCCAGGTCGAAGGAAAGGAATGGGCGAGCAAATGTATCCGAATATTTCCATGTCTGGCTGTCTATCTGGGCCCTGCACCGCCAGAGGTTGTGATGGCTTTCGCGCCCTTTTGCCGCGGAAGTTGGCTCGATGAAGGCGCCCAGCTGGTTTCCCCAGAGTTTCTTCGCCCGCTCGCTGTGGATGGTCCTGCTCGCGGTGCTCTTCTCCAAGGCGTTGACGCTGGTCTATCTGCTGCTCAACGAAGACGTCCTGGTCGACCGCCAGTACAGCCACGGCGCCGCCCTGACGCTCAGGGCCTACTGGGCCACGCCGGAAACCGAGCGACCGCGGATCGCCCAGGCCGCCGGACTGCGCTACGAATCGCCGGAAACCGTACCGGCCGGGGAATATCACTGGCCCTACAGCGAGATCTTCGAACGCCAGATGAAGCAGGAACTGGGTGAGGACACCGAGGTGCGGGTGCGTGTCCAGCATGGTCCGGCCATGTGGGTTCTGGCGCCAACCCTTGGTCCTGACTGGATCAAGATTCCGCTGATGGCCCATCCCCTGCGTGGCCAGCACATCTGGAGCGTGCTTGGCTGGTTCCTGGCCATCGGACTGCTGTCCACGCTCGCCGCCTGGGTCTTCGTCCGCCAGCTCAACCAACCCCTGCGGCGTCTGGTGAATGCCGCGCGCGAGCTGGGCAAGGGCCGCAGCGTGCGCTTGCCCGAGACCGATGCTCCCAGCGAAATTCAGGACGTCTATCACGCCTTCAACCAGATGGCCGAGGACGTCGAACAGGCCGGCCGCGAGCGCGAGCTGATGCTGGCCGGGGTCTCCCACGACCTGCGCACGCCCCTGACCCGGCTGCGCCTAGCGGTGGAGCTGATGCCGCCGGCCGAGCGCGAAGAGGCCGAGGACATGATTCGTGACATCGAGGACATGAACGCCATCCTCGATCAATTCCTTGCCTTCGTCCGCGACGGCCGTGACGAACCCCAGGAGCTCACCAATATCAATGAGCTGGCCCGTCAGGTAGTGGCGCCCTACAACCAGGAAACGGAGCGGGTACGGCTGATGCTGGACGTCCTGCCGCCCCTGCCGGTGCGGCGCATTTCCTTCAAGCGACTGCTGACCAACCTGGTGGAAAACGCCCTGCGCCATGGCGGTGGTGGTGCTATCGAGGTAGTCGGCCAGGTGGCCGGTTCGGCGACGGCGCCCTATGTGGCGCTGAGCGTGATGGACCGTGGCCCCGGCATCGACCCCAAGGACCTGCAGGACATCTTCAATCCCTTCACTCGCGGCAATCGCGCCCGCACCGTCAGCGGTTCGGGGCTGGGGCTGGCCATCGTCAAGCGTATCGCTGCCCAGCACGGCGGCAGCGCCGAACTGCGCAATCGTGAAGGGGGAGGGGTGGAGGCTCGGGTACTGCTGCCCCTCGGCCTGCTGCTGCCTCGCAGCGCCAGCTGATCTTTCGGCCATGGCGGAGCTACACCTGAGCCTGTAGGAGCAACTGTCTTACCGCGGCCATGGGCCGCTTGTGTCTTGGCTTGCCGTTAGGATGGAGGTGAGAGCAGCAGGGGGCAGGCTGTAGGGCCGCAGTGTTTCGAGCACGTGTAGGAGCCGGTCCCGCCCCCTGCTGACCTCTG
>NZ_LNUP01000015.1:343057-651222 GCF_001512295.1 Pseudomonas sp. EpS/L25
CTCTATTCGCAGGACGAACTGGATGAAGTGGCTCGGCAGTTAAACGAGCGTCCCAGAAAGACCCTGGGGTACTCGACTCCCGCCGAGTGTTTTAACCACGCTGTTGCGTCGACCGGTTGAATCCACAGGGAAAAGCTGACGATAGAAAGGTGGCAGGGGACCTTCCGCGGCCTGGCTGGTCGAAAAAAGCTTGGAGCTCCCCGGCGTTTCGCCTACAAGTAGGGGGGAAAGGTTCCAGCCGCGCTGTACGCGGCCACTTCGCGATCTGATTCCTAAGGCGTGTCTGAAAAGTCGCCGAGCGAAGGTGAGGCAAGGCAAAAATCAGCGAGGAAGCGGAGTTTACGAGCGGTAAATGAGCATTCCGAGCTGATTTTTAACGCAGCATCACCGATGCGCAGGTACTTTTCAGGCAAGCCTAAGCGCTTGCAGAGGTCAATCCTGATGACAAGACCCCGCTTCATCTCGCCCAACGAAGTTTCCGCGCTGCGTACCAACATCCTCTCCAAGCTCACCTATGCCGTCGGCAAGGACCCGGACAACGCCCTCGACCACGACTGGTTCCAGGCCACCGCCCTGGCCGCGCGCGACTACATCGTCGACCGCTGGATGAGTCGTACCCGCGAGGCCTATCGCACCGGCCAGAAGCGCGTCTACTACCTCTCCCTGGAATTCCTCATCGGTCGGTTGCTGATCGACAGCCTGTCCAACCTCGGTATCCTCGAAGAGACCCGTCGCGCCCTGGCCGACCTCGGTGTCGACCTGGAGCGCATCCGCGGCCTGGAACCGGACGCCGCCCTCGGCAACGGCGGTCTCGGGCGCCTGGCGGCCTGCTTCATGGAAAGCATGGCCACCCTGGGGATCGCCAGCCACGGCTACGGCATCCGCTACGAGCACGGCCTGTTCCGCCAGGTCATCGCCGATGGCTTCCAGCTGGAGCAGCCGGAGAACTGGCTGGACTTCGGCAACCCCTGGGAATTCGAGCGCGCCGAGGTGGTGTACGAGATCGGCTTTGGTGGCCATGTCGCGCCCTACGGCGAAGGCGATCCGCGCCGGCAGATCTGGAATCCCGGCGAGCGCATCCGCGCGGTGGCCTACGACACCCCGGTGATCGGCTGGGGCGGGGAGGGGGCCAACACCCTGAGACTCTGGCGTGCCCGGCCGCTGGAGATCCTCCACCTGGAAACCTTCAACGCCGGCGACCACGTCGGCGCCGTCGCCAACGAAGCCCGCGCCGAGAGCATCTCGCGGGTGCTCTATCCAGCCGACAGCAGCGAAGCCGGCCAGGAACTGCGCCTGCGCCAGGAATACTTCTTCGTCGCCGCCTCCCTGGCCGACCTGACCCGCCGCCACCTCAAGCAGTACAACGACCTGCTCAGCCTGCCCGAGCATGTGTCCATCCAGCTCAACGACACCCACCCGGCCATCGCCGTCGCCGAGCTGATGCGCCTGCTGGTGGATATCCACGGCATTCCCTGGGACGCGGCCTGGAGCACCACCGTCGGCACCCTCAGCTACACCAACCATACCCTGCTGCCGGAGGCCCTGGAGACCTGGCCGGTGCAACTGATGGAGCGCCTGCTGCCGCGGCACATGCAGATCATCTACCTGATCAACGCCCAGTTCCTCGACTCCCTGCGCGCCCGCGGCGAAACCGATGGCGCCATGATCTCCTACGTCTCCCTGATCGACGAAAGCCAGGGCCGTCGGGTGCGCATGGGCAACCTGGCCTTCCTCGGCTCCCACAGCATCAACGGCGTCTCCGGGTTGCACACCGACCTGATGCGCAAGACGGTCTTCCGCTCGCTGCACCGCCTCTATCCGGATCGCATCAACAACAAGACCAACGGCATCACCTTCCGCCGCTGGCTGCACCAGGCCAACCCGGCGCTCACCGACCTGCTGGTGGATACCCTCGGTCAGGGCGTGCTGGACGATCCCGAGAGGACCCTGCCGGAGCTCAAGCCCTACGCCAACGACAGCAATTTCCGTGAGCGCTTCGCCTTGCAACGCCAGCGCAACAAGGACACCTTCACCGGTCTGGTGAAACAGCGGATGGAGATCGACCTCGACCCCAGTGCGCTGTTCGACGTCCAGATCAAGCGCATCCACGAGTACAAGCGGCAGCTGATGAACCTGTTGCAGACCATCGCCCTGTACCAGGCGATCCGCGACAACCCCAATGGTGACTGGACGCCACGGGTCAAGATCTTCGCTGGCAAGGCCGCGGCCAGCTACCACCAGGCCAAGCTGATCATCAAGCTGGCCAACGACGTGGCCAAGGTGGTCAACAACGATCCCCTGACCCGCGACCTGCTCAAGGTGGTGTTCCTGCCCAACTACAACGTCAGCCTGGCCGAGGTCATGATCCCGGCGGCGGATCTGTCCGAGCAGATTTCCACCGCCGGCATGGAGGCTTCGGGCACCAGCAACATGAAGTTCGGCCTCAATGGCGCCCTCACCATCGGTACCCTCGATGGTGCCAACGTGGAGATGTGCGAACTGATCGGTGCCGAGCACATGTTCATCTTCGGTCTCAAGGCCGCCGAGGTAGAGGAGCGCCAGCGCAGCGGCGGGATTTCCTCGGACATCATCGAGAATTCGCCGCGCCTCTCCCAGGTCCTGGCGGGCCTGCGCGGCGGCCAGTTCTCGCCCGAGGACCCGGCGCGCTACAACAGCCTGCTCGACGTCCTCACCTGGCACGACCGCTTCCTCGTCTGCGCCGACTTCGATGCCTACTGGGACGCCCAGCGCCAGGTGGAAATGCGCTGGCAGCAGCCGGACAAATGGTGGCAATCGGCGGTGATCAACACCTCCAGCATGGGCTGGTTCTCCTCGGACCGTACCATCCGCGAATACGCCACGGAAATCTGGAAGGCGCTGTAATCGGCTGGTTGTCTGAGCGCGGCCGTTCAGCCGATGTATCGCGGCCATGGGCCGCTCCTACGGGCGCTTGATACACCTGTAGGAGCGGCCCATGGCCGCGATTAAAGCCACACCGGAACGGGTCCCGACTGAGAACCCCTGTTGCCCCCGGCGTCTACATTCCTGAAGCATCCGCCCCGCAAGCCTGTCACCGGAGTCCCCATGCCCCGCACCTTCACCCGCCTCGAGGCGGGCTGCCCCGACCATTACGGCGCCACCCTCGTCGACGACGGGATCAACTTCGCCGTCTGGTCGCCCGCTGCCGAAGCCGTCGAACTCTGCCTCTACGCTGCCAAGGGCGAGGCTGAAACCCAGCGCCTGGTCTTTCGCGAGCATGAAGGTGGGGTCTGGCATGGCTTCCTGCCCGGTGCCAAGCCAGGCCTGAGATATGGCCTACGCGCCCAAGGGGCCTATCGCCCCCAGGACGGCCTCAGGTTCAATGTCCGCAAGCTGCTGGTGGACCCCTGGGCCCTGGCGGTGGATCGGCCCTTCCAACTGCACCCCAGCACCTACGGCTTCCACCCCGACGATCCCAGCCGCCCGGACGAACGCGACAGCGGCCCCCACGTCCCCAAGGCCATCGTCCTGCCGCCCTTACCAGCCCTGACCCCGGCACCCAAGCGCCGCGACGCCGGCCTGATCTACGAACTGCACGTGCGCGGCCAGACCAGGTTGCATCCCAGGGTCCCGGCCCGCCAGCGCGGCACCCTGGCCGCGCTGCGCCATCCGGCGTTGATCGAGCATTGGCAGCGCCTGGGCGTCACCACCCTGGAATTGCTGCCCATCGCTGCTTGGGCCGATGATCGCCATCTGCCGGCCCTGGGGCTGGCCAACTACTGGGGCTACAACCCGGTAGTCATGGGCGCCGTCGATCCGCGCCTGGCCGGGTCCAATGCCCTGGGCGAGCTGCGCGAGACGGTGGCCACCCTGCAGGCAGCCGGCTTCGAGGTGCTGCTCGACGTGGTCTTCAACCACACCGGCGAAGGTGATGAACTCGGCCCCACCTTCAACCTGCGCGGCCTGGACAACGCCGGCTATTACCGGCTGCAGCCGGACGATCCGGCGCGTTATATCAACGACATGGGCTGCGGCAACTGCCTGGCGCTCTATAGCCCGCCGGCGTTGCGTCTGACCCTGGACAGCCTGCGCCACTGGGTCACCGCTGCGGGCGTCGACGGCTTCCGCTTCGATCTGGCGCCCGCGCTGGGTCGGCTGGAAAGCGGCTTCGATCGCGATGCGCCGCTGCTCCAGGCCCTGGCCCAGGATCCGCTGCTGCGCCAGGTGCGGCTGGTGGCCGAACCCTGGGACATAGGGCCCGGCGGCCACCAGGTCGGCGCCTTCCGTGCTCCCTGGCAGGAATGGAACGATGCCTTCCGGGACGACGTGCGTCGTTTCTGGCGTGGCGACGAGGGCCTGCGCGGTGCCCTGGCCACCCGCCTGGCTGGCAGTGCCGACCTGTTCGGCGTGGGCGATCGCCCGCTGCGCACCAGCGTCAACTTCATCACCGCCCATGATGGCTTCACCCTGGCCGACCTGGTCAGTTATGCCGAAAAGCACAACGAGGCCAACGGCGAAGGCAATAGGGACGGCACCACCGACAACAAGAGCTGGAACAACGGCGTGGAAGGACCGAGCGACGACCCGGCCATCAAGGAAGCTCGCGCCGCCGACCAGCGTGCCCTGCTGGCGACCCTGATCCTCGCCGGGGGCGAGCCCATGCTCACCGCCGGTGACGAATTCGGTCGCACCCAGCAGGGCAACAACAATGCCTACGTGCAGGACAATGAACTTTCCTGGCTCGACTGGCAGCAGGCCGCCAGCCCGGCAGGGCAACGGCAGAACGTCTTCGTCGGCCGGCTCATGGCGTTGCGCCGCGTCCATCCCGCCCTGCAGGCCCGGCGCCTGCTCGGGCGGCCTGATCCCAATGGCTGGGTTCAGATCGAATGGCTCGATGCCGACGGTACGCCCATGAACGACGGTCGCTGGCAGACCGCCGGCAGCCTGCCGCTCGCCCTCACCCTCGAACCCCTGGACGGCGACGGTCAGCCACAGGCGGCGCGAATCTGGCTGGCCTTCCAGCCCCGCCGCGAGGAAATCGCCTTGCACCTGCCCCCGTCACGTGACGGACATCACTGGGTGATACAGCTGGACAGTCGCCAGCCTGAACTGGAACCCGGCTCGGCAGTCTATCCCAGCGCCGAAAATCTCCGTGCTGGCCGAGGCGTACTGCTGGCCGTGGAGACCCCGGACGCGTCCTGAGCACCGCGAGACGTCGCCCCTGGCGATGTCGGTGACGCCCGCCCTGGGCCGGCGTCGCCTCCTGGCGTGCAGTGCGTCCCGGCCCTGGCTGGTCCCTTCGCTCTGCTTGAGACGGAGCTTGAGCTTTGGCGCTACACTCGCGCCCATCATTACAAGGAGCACCGCGATGTCCCGGATATCCCTCAGTCGTTACCTCATCGAGCAGACCCGCAGCCACAAGACCCCGGCCGACCTGCGCTTCCTCATCGAAGTCGTGGCGCGGGCGTGCAAGCGCATCAGCTACGAGGTGTCCAAGGGAGCGCTGGGTGGCGTCCTCGGCAGCATGGGCACCGAGAACGTCCAGGGTGAGGTGCAGAAGAAGCTGGACGTCCTGTCCAACGAGATCCTGCTGGAAGCCAACGAATGGGGCGGCACCCTGGCCGGCATGGCCTCCGAGGAGATGGACCAGGTTCACCAGATCCCCGGTCACTACCCCAAGGGTGCCTACCTGCTGATGTTCGATCCGCTGGACGGCTCGTCCAACATCGACGTCAACGTCTCCGTCGGCACCATCTTCTCCATCCTGCGCAAGGACTTCGTCAGCAGCACCACCGGTGACGTGACCGAAGAAGCCTTCATGCAGAAGGGCACCGAGCAGGTGGCCGCCGGCTACGCCATCTACGGCCCCCAGACCATGCTGGTGCTGACCCTGGGCGACGGCGTCAAGGGCTTCACCCTGGATCGCGAGCTGGGCAGCTTCGTGCTGACCCACGAAGACATCACCATCCCCGAGACCACCGCCGAATTCGCCATCAACATGTCCAACCAGCGCCACTGGGATGCCCCGGTCAAGCGCTACGTCGACGAGATGCTGGCCGGCAAGGAAGGCCCCCTGGGCAAGAACTACAACATGCGCTGGATCGCCTCCATGGTGGCCGACGTCCATCGCATCCTCACCCGCGGTGGCATCTTCATGTATCCCCGCGACGCCCGTGAGCCGGAAAAGCCCGGCAAGCTGCGCCTGATGTACGAGGCCAATCCCATGGCTCTGCTGGTGGAGCAGGCCGGTGGCGCCGCCACCAACGGCCACCAGCGCATCCTCGACGTCCAGCCCGACGGCCTGCACCAGCGGGTAGCCGTGTTCCTGGGCTCCAAGGAAGAAGTCCTGCGCGTGACCGAGTACCACCGTCAGCGTTGATTCCTCTGCCGGACCGCCTGCAACGGGTGGTCCGGTCGCTTCGCTCTCCACCTCTCCTGCCGTTCAGCTTCGATTCAGTACCGTTAATCCGCCGATAACCTGCACGCCGCCAAGATGGCCCCGCAGCCGGTCGGGCTGTATTCGAATTGCGTGAGGAGTCATCAACATGAATGCCCTGAAATCCCGTGTCGTCCTCTTCGGCCTGCTGGCCCTGGCCAGCCACTCGGTCTTCGCCGCCGATACCCAGAACTTCGCCGGCCTCACCTACGGCAAGAGCTACGACAACTTCGACAACAGCCACGCGCTCAATCGCAACCTGAACAGCCCCGACACCGACGGCGCCATCGACGGCAACAACACCTGGGGCCTGCGCCTCGGCCAGCAGAACGACGCCGGGCGCTACTACGCCACCCTCGACCAGGTCAGCGGCAGCAGTGATGGCATCAAGCTCAGGCAGCAGGATCTCACCGGCAGCTACGATGCCTTCTACCCGCTGAGCAACAGTACCAAGCTGTTCGGCGGTGGCACCCTGGGCCTGACGCGGGTCACCCAGGATGGCTCCAGCTACAGCCACAACGGCGATACCGGCTACCTGGCCGGTGTCCAGGCGGGCATCCTGCAGCAGGTCAACGACCGTACCTCGTTGGAGGCGGGCTACCGCTACCTGCGCAGTAACGCCAAGCCGGACATCGACCAGGACGGCACCAAGCTCGGCTCGACCGAGCTCGACAGCACCAAGGAAATCTACCTGGGCATGAACGTCTACTTCTGAGACGTCGCCGGGGCGGTGACCGCCGCCCCGGTCTTCAGGAGTACGGATCCAGGCCCGAGAAGACGGCGACCAGCGCCACGGCCAGTACGCCGAGGCCGATCTCCACGGCGGTGGCCCGGCGCAGCCAGCGCAGGGCCTGCGGTTCCCGACCCAGTCGCGGCACCAGCACGTAGCGATTGACCAGGGCCAGGGCGACCATCCCGCCCACCACCAGCACCTTGGCCAGCAGCAGACCGGAGTAGGGCGTGAGGTGCACCAGGCCCTCGGGGCCGAGGATCAGCAGGCTGTTGCACGCTCCGCTCAGCAGGGCCAGCGCCACACTCACCTGGCCCGGCAGCGAATACCCCCGCAACAGAGACTGGACATCGTCCTTCAGGACCGCAGGCGGTCGCGACAGGCACAGCAGCACCCCGGGCAGGCTACCCAGCCAGAGACCGCCGCTCAGTAGATGTACCCCCTGATTCAACTGGTGCGCCAGGCCCAGTCCGCCGCCGATCGCCGCCGCGTGCCCACCCAGCGCGAAGCTGGCCAGCAGCGCTCCGCTCAGCCCGGCCAGCAGCCAGCTGCCCCGCTCCTGCCGTCCGCTCAGCAGCCAGAGCGCCACCAGGCAGCCCAGGGGCAATTGCCAGCGCCAGGGTTGTCCTGCCTCGGTGGCCAGATAGAGACGCCAGAGGGAAAGGTCGAAGGCGTCCGCCCAGCCATCGCCCACCAGCGCCGCCTGCAAAGGCAACTGGGCGACCAGGCCGAGCAACAGCAGGGCGCCAAGGGTACGTGCCGCGGTGCGGGCGCGCTGCAGCAGCCATCCGCGTAGCCCAGGCCGCCCCAGGCCGAGCGCCAGCACCAGATAGCCCCAGCTCAGCAACAGTGGCAGCAGCAGCGCGCGGCTGAGCGGTCGCCAGGCGTCGGGCGTCGCCAGTCCGCCGTCCATGAAAGCGTGCCGCCCTTACTGGACGGTGAAGCGATAGTCGCCCTGGGTCTTGTGCCCATCCTTGGCCAGTACCCGCCATTTCACCTCATAGCGACCTGCCGGCAGCGGCGCTTCCAGCGGCACCTCCAGGGTCCGGGCATCCGTGCCGGAAATGACCTTGCCGGTGGTGATCGCCGTACTGGCCTGGCCGTCCAGCCGTTGCAACTGCACCTGGCTGAGCGATGCCTCGATGCCCTCGGAAAAGGTCAGGCTCAACTGCTTGGGTGCCTGGCTGCTGGTGCTGTCCGGCGCGGGCTCGGCGTTCTTGAGATGACCATGGGCCAGGGCCAGGCCGGGCACCAGCAGGCAGGCCAGGGCGAGCGAACGAACACGGGGCGGGACAACGGGCATGACGATCTCCAGTGGCAGGATGCAAAGCGCCAGCTTAGCAGTCCGGCTGGCGCGCGTCCGTCTCGGCCGCTCGCGCCGCGCACTCCACGAAGGTCCGCGCGGTACAGGTGCGGCAGACCTCCGGGTCAAGGCGTGGATAGATGCTGCGCAAGGCCTGGTCCTTGGACGAGAACACATGGTGCTCGCCCAGCTCCTTGAGGAAGCCGGTCTTGGCGAACAACTGCAGCACCGGTGTCCGTGGGCGATGGAAATACAGATCGCCGCCCTGGGCGCGGCGCTCGCGCCATTCGCGGCGCCAGAGGTCGTTACCGGCCAGGTCGATGAAATTCATGCTCTTGGTCATGAACAGCGCGTGCTTCTGGCTTGGCTGGGCCCGGCGGAAGCCGTCCAACTGGTCGGTGACATGCTGCACGGCGCCGAAGAACACCGAACCTTCCACCCGCACCAGCTTCAGCTGCGGGCATTCCTGCGCCTGATGGCCCAGTTCGTCCAGCGGAGTGAAGCGGCGCTCGGGCGTGCTGGCATCCGGCACCAGCGGCCGGATCGCCGGATGCGAGGTGCGATAGAGATAAGCCACCAGCGACACCAGGGTGCCCAGTAGCACCGCGCGGTCCAACGGAATGGTCAGGGTCGCCAGTAAGGTCACGCCCGCTACCAGCGCCTCGGTGCGACTGACCCGCAGCACCTCGCGCCAGCGCCCCACATCCAGCAGGCCGCGGGCCACCAGCAGCAGGGTGGCGGCAATGGCGGCCAGTGGAATGCTGGCGATCAGCGCGCCGCCGAAGGCCACCAGCGCCACCACCAGCAGGGCGGCGAACACCGCTGCCAGGGGCGTGCGGGCGCCGGCCTCCAGATTGGGCATGGATCTGTTCAGCGACCCGCAGGACACATAGGCCGAGAAGCAGCCACCGGCGAGATTGCCCAGCCCCTGGCCGATGAATTCGCGATTGATGTCCAGCCGCTGGCCGGAGCGCTGGGCCACCGCCTTGGCGATGGACAGCGACTGCCCCAGCGCCACCAGCGTCAGGGCCACGGCGATCCCGGAGAGATTGCCCAGGTCCGTCAGGGTGACGTCTGGCAGATGGAAGGGTGGCAATGCCGAAGGGATGCGTCCCACCGTGGCGATCCCCTGGGCCGCGCCGGGTAGGCCGCGCTCCAGCAGCCAGGCGCAGAGACAGCCGGCCAGCAGCCCCAGCAGCATCGTCGGCCAGCGCGGCTTCAGCCGGCGCAGCAGCAGGGTGGCTGCCAGGGTCACCAGGCCGATCACCAGCGACGGCCAGTGGATCGCCAGCGGATGAGCGAAGAGGTAGCCGAGGATGCCGAACGCCGAGGTGCCCAGCGGCGGTGACAGCCCGAACAGATCCTTCAGTGAATAGAGGCCGATCAGCACGGCGGCGCCGCTCATGAAGCCCAGCAGCACCGAGGGCGAGATGAAGTTGGCCACCGCGCCGAGACGCAGCGCCCCCACCGTCAATTGCAGCAGGCCGACCAGCAGGGTCACCGCCAGGGCCAGGTCTATGTAGGGGCCCGAACCCGCGAGCGCCAATGGCGAGAGGGCGGCGAGCAGGGCCAGGGAGTTGGCGTTGGTCGGCCCGGTGACCACATGGCGACTGGAACCCGCCAGGGCGGCGACGATGCAGGGCACCACGGCGCCGTAGACCCCGTACTGCGGTGGCAATCCGGCCAGGGTGGCGAAGGCCACGCCCTGAGGCAGCGCCAGTACCGCCCCCAACAGGCCCGCGCCCAGATCCGCTTTCAGGGTGCTGCGGTCCACCTCGCGAAGCCAGGGCAGCAGGGTGGAGAGGGCGGACATGGGGCACTCCTTGACGAGGGACGAGCCACTGTACCGATTCCGGCGACCGCTGGGCTACCGATGTCCCGCCGTCCACGGTCGTCGCCACGACATGCCGGGCCGACGGCGCACCGTGTTCATTTCTTCACCAGTCGCCAGCGAAGCTCTCTAGGTGGCGTTCTGCTGGCTTCATGCACGGGTTATCCACATCCCTGTGCACGGGCATTGTGGGTAACCCGAGCGATCAGCCGTCGTGACTGTTGGCGGCGATGCGATGGATCGACAGGTCGGCGCCCTGGTACTCCTCTTCCCGGCTCAGGCGCAGACCCAGTACCACCTTGAGCAGTCCATACACCGCCAGCCCGCCGACCAGGGCGATGGCGATACCCAGCGCCGTGCCGGCCAGTTGCGCCAGCAGGCTCACGCCCCCCAGCCCGCCGAGCGCCGCCTGGCCGAACAGGCCACAGGCGATGCCGCCCCAGGCACCGCACAGTCCGTGCAGCGGCCAGACCCCCAGGACGTCATCCAGCTTCCAGCGCGTCTGCACGGCGGTGAAGGCCCAGACGAACAGCGCTCCCGCCACCAGACCAGTGACCAGGGCGGCGATGGGATGCAGCAGGTCGGAACCGGCGCAGATGGCCACCAGCCCGGCCAAGGGACCGTTGTGCAAGAAGCCCGGGTCGTTGCGTCCCAGCAACAGCGCGGCGGCCGTCCCGCCGACCATGGCCATCAGCGAATTCAGCGCCACCAGGCCACTGACACCGGCCAGGCTCTGGGCGCTCATGACGTTGAAGCCGAACCAGCCGACGATCAGGATCCACGAGCCCAGCGCCAGGAAGGGAATGTTCGACGGCGGAAAGGCCACCAGCCGCCCTTCGCGATAACGCCCCTGCCGCGGTCCCAGCAGCATCACCGCGGCCAGCGCCAGCCAGCCGCCCACCGCATGGACCACCACCGAGCCGGCGAAGTCATGGAAGCGCGCGCCGAACAGCGCCTCGAAGCGGTCCTGCAGATCCAGGTTGTTGTTCCACACCAGGCCCTCGAAGCAGGGATAGACGAAGGCCACGATCAGCGCCGTGGCGCACAGCTGCGGTGCGAAGCGCGCGCGCTCGGCGATGCCTCCGGAAATGATCGCCGGGATGGCCGCGGCGAAGGTCGCCAGGAAAAAGAACTTCACCAGTCCGTAGCCACTGTCGGCGGTCAGTACCTGCGCCGGGGCGAAGAAGGTCACGCCGTAGGCGATCCAGTAGCCAACGAAGAAATACACCAGGGTCGAGATGGCGAAATCGGCGAGGATCTTGGACAAGGCATTCACTTGATTCTTGTGCCTGACCGTACCCGCTTCGAGAAAGGCGAAGCCGGCGTGCATGGCCAGTACCATCACGGCACCCGCCAGCAGGAACAGGGTATTGGCACCTTGGACCAGGGTGGCCACGGCGGAAGGCAGTTCGTTCATCAGGGCAGTCTTCTGAAAGGGTTTGCACCAAAAACATGCTCATCGGTCGTTTGATGCGCTATTTTTGTGCGCAATACGACTCTCGGCAGTTTCACTCTTGCCGCCGGATAGGACTCGGTGCCGGAATGGCGCAGGAGTGCGCCAAGGCGGTGCGGGTCATGAAGGCGTGCACCGCCAGGTAGCAAAGGTCGTGCCGCTAGAGGGCGCGCAGGACGATGCGTCCGCTGCTCACATTGGTCAGGAGCGTCGCCACCTCGTCCCGTCGTGGCGGCTCTACCGCGATCCGCAGTGCGACCTCCAGGGCCTGGTAGTCCTCGTCGAGTACCACGACCGCCAGGGTCGCCAGTCGCGCCTTGAGCAACGGCCACTCTGCATAGGTGCAAGCGAAGCCGAACTCCTGGCGCACCACTAGCGGCTGCTTGTCCGCCTGCTGCAGACAGCGCGCGGCGCAACCGCCATAGGCACGCACCAGTCCGCCCGTACCCAGCTTGATGCCGCCATACCAGCGAATGACCACCACCACGACCTGATCACAATCCTGCCCCTCGATGGCCGCCAGGATGGGGCGGCCGGCGGTACCCCCGGGTTCGCCATCGTCGTTGAAGCGATACTGGTTGCCGAGCTTCCAGGCCCAGCAGTTGTGGGTCGCGGTCGGCACGCTCACCCGCTCGATGAAGGCCATGGCGGCGTCCACGCTCGCCACCGGGGCGGCGAGGGCGAGAAAACGACTCTTGCGCACCTCTTCCTCGCAGGAGGCGTCCTGCGTCAGCGTGAATGTCATGGTGCCTTGAGACCCAGTCCCTTCAGCACGACATGGGTCAGGGTCCGGGATGCCTCCTCGAAATCCTGCCGCGTCAGGCGCGTACGTCCCGTCACCCGACAGATCTGGCTGGCGAAGTCGGCATAGTGCTGGGTACTGCTCCAAAGCAGGAAGATGACATGGATGGGGTCCACCGGGTCCATCTTGCCGGCAGCGATCCAGGCCTCGAACACCGCCGCCCGACTGCGGAACCAGGCCTGGTAGTCCTGGTTGAAGTACTCGTACAGGCAGGTGCCGCCGCCGATGATCTCCATCGCGAAGATCCGCGAGGCCAGTGGCTGGCGGCGCGAGAACTCCAGCTTGGCGCGGATGTAGCGGGCCAGCGCCTCGGCCGGATCGTCGTCCACCGTCAGATGGTTGAAGGTGCTGTCCCACAGCTCGAGGATGTTGCCCAGCACCGCCATATAGAGGCCGAGCTTGTTGTTGAAATAGTAGTGGAGATTGGCCTTGGGCAGCCCCACGCGCTGGGCGATGGTGTTCATGCTGGTGCCCTTGAAGCCATTGCGGGCGAATTCCTCCTCCGCCGCGGCGAGGATCAGCTCCTCGTTCTTCTGCCGGATGCGACCGGCCGGTTTGTCCTGGCCGGTGTAGTGGGCGGGTACGAGTAGGGTCATGACGACTGCAGGGTCCGAGGGCGGGGCAGGCATCAATAGCGCACCCCTTGCCTCGGACACAAGTCTCCGCTCAAGGGTGCTGCGCCGAGGGGTTGCCCTCGGTCACCGGTGCAGTGCGCTCCTCGGGCAGCAGCAGGTTGAGGAGGATGGCGGTGATGCCGCCACTGGTGATCGCGGTATCGAACAGATTCTTCACCAGCGGCGGTAGCTGATCCAGCAACGTCGGCTGGCTGGCTACGCCCAGCCCTACGCCCAGGGAGGTGGCGATGATCAGCAGGCTGCGGCGGTCCAGGCTGCACTGCGCCAGCAGGCGGATACCCGCCGCGGCGACGCTGCCGAACAGCACCAGCGTCGCACCCCCCAGCACCGGCTTGGGGATTTGCTGCAGGACGGCGCCGAGCACCGGGAACAGGCCCAGCAACAGTAAGATGCCGCCGATCCAGTAGCCTACGTAGCGACTGGCTACGCCGGTGAGCTGGATCACGCCGTTGTTCTGCGCGAAGGTGGTGCTGGGAAAGGTATTGAAGGTGGCCGCCACCAGGCAGGCGACGCCATCGCCCAGCACGCCGCCCCGGATGCGCCGCAGATAGGCCGGTCCTTCGATGGGCTGCCGCGAGATCAGGCAGTTGGCGGTCAGGTCGCCGGTGGTCTCGAGAGTGCTGATCAGATAGATCAGCGCCACCGGCAGGAAGGCCGACCAGTCGAAGGCGAAGCCGAAGTGGAAGGGGAGGGGGACGCTCACCAAAGGCAGCGGCGGCAAGGGCTGGGGTTTCAGCAGGCCGCAGGCCCAGGCGGCCAGCGAGCCGACCAGCAGGCCGATCACCACCGCCGACAGCCGTAGCCAGGGCCGTCGCGACAGATTCAGGCCGATGATGACCACCAGCACCAGTCCACCCAATGCCAGGTTGGTCGGTGCGCCGAAGTCGCTGGCCTTGGCGCCGCCGCCGAGGTCGGTCACGCCCACCCTGATCAGGCTCACACCGATCAGGGTGATGACGATGCCCGTCACCAGGGGCGTGATCACCCGGCGTAACAGACCCAGGCACTGACTCAGGCCTATCTGCACGAAGGCGCCGAAGAAACAGACGCCGAAGATCATCGCCAGGATGTCCTCCGACGTGCCGCCGCGCTGCTTTACCAGCATTCCCGCCGCCAGCACCGCCGACAGGAAGGAGAAACTGGTGCCCTGCAGGCAGATCATGCCGGCGCCCAGCCCGCCTGGGGCCCGCGCCTGCAGGAAGGTGCCGACACCCGATACCATCAGTCCCATGCTGATCAGATAGGGCAGGTGCTCGTGCAGGCCCAGGGCGCCGGCGATGATCAGCGGCGGAGTGACGATTCCCACGAAGCTGGCCAGCACATGCTGCAGCGCGGCGCAAAAGGCCGCGAGGGGCGCTGGGCGATCGTCCAGGCCATAGAGAAGATCGTCCCGGGAAGGAGTGGTCATGGATGATTACCTCACATCGAATCCGCGGGTGCGGACGGCAGCGACAGGACCGCGGATGGCCCTGGGCGACTTAGAATTGATACTTCACCAGGAAGCTGAAGACGCTCTGGTCGGTACGGAAACCCTCGCTGTCCTTGATGCCGTACTTGTCCGACCAGTAGTCGTACTCGGTACCTACATAAAGGTGCTTGGCCTCGTAGCCCATGGCTTTGCCCAGGTCGTACTTGATCTGCGGATTGAAGTGCAGGTTGGCGTGGTAGCCGCCCTTGTTGTTCATCACCCAATCCATGTAGCCATCGATGAGCAGGTCCGAGTTGCCCAGCGGCAGGGTATAGGCCCACACCGGCGTGAGCTGCCAGGCCCCGGAAGGCGCGCTGCCGCCATCGGGCTTGCGGTAATAGAGATTCAGCTGGAAGTAGTCGAAACCTGGCACCTTGAGATCGAAGCCCGGGCCCACCAGGTAGTTGCGCTGGTCGCGGCCGGCGCCGCTGCCATCGTTCTGGTCGTACTCCAGCGTCGTGGCCAGCAGGACATCGCTGACCGGCCCGAAGGAAAGATCCTTGCCGGACAGCTTGCCGAACGACAGCCGCGGACTGACCTCGCCATAGAAGCCCTGGTGTCCATCGCTGGCATTGCTCGCACCGTTGAACCAGATGCTGTCGACGAACAGGAAGAGGTCGCCCCAGGTCCAGGCGCTGGCGTGCTCGAAGGTGACGGTCTGCTGAATGTGCGGATCGACCCGGAAATCCTTGCCATATAGATAGGTGAGGCTTTCGCCATGCCACAGCAGCGGGCTGTCGTCGGCCTCGACTGTAGCTGTGGCCAACAGGCTGCCCGTCAGTAGTGTGGCGGTTAAGATTCTGCGCATTTCAGCTCCCCAGATGACTTTCTCGTTATGGTTTCCTGTCCCCACGGCCAGGTATCGCCGTCGTTAGCAATATCGAAGCCACTTCCGCGATTGTGGATAAAGTGATTGTTTTTCAATGATATAGATATCGCTTGGGATGGCTGCAGGCAGGTGCCTCAGGCCTGGAACCTGACCGCTCGCTCAGTTTCTGTGCGGGGCAGGCGTCTGCCTGGGTGCCCGTGCTTCGAAAGGGAGCGCGGTTCCGGCTGGCCGGTGCTAAGGTTCGTAACGACTCGGAGGAGACCGTCATGAAATGGCTTGCTGGTGTTTTCGCCGTCCTGCTCTGTAGTACCTCTGCGCTTGCCCAGGTCGCCCAGGGCGGGACGGGGCAGCCGGGCATTCTGATGATCACGCGCAATGACGCCTACCCGGGCTCGGGGTGCGATATCGGCCTGGTGATCCAGGGACGCCTGGCCGGAACCCTCATGGCTGGCCAGAGTGCCTCCTTCAACCTGCCTCCGGGAGAGATCGCGGTGAGCCTCACCTCATCCGGTCCCGGCGCCTGTGCCGCTCCCATGGCCAGTGCCGTGTCCCAGTCCATCCTCCTGGCGCCCGGCGAGATCAAGCAATACCGGATCATCGGCACCGAGGCGGGCTATCGCCTGGCGCCCATTCCCCTTTATTGAATATTCTCGAAATAACCTGTTGACCTGCCCCAAAACTCCCCTATAATGTGCCCCACTTCCGGCGCAGCCGCTGAAGCGGCTTGAAAATCAAGCACTTAGGTCTGGGTCGGGCGAGTGCTCCACGGAGTCCTCGCGGTTGGGTCAACGCCTTCGGGTGATGGCGCAGTGAAGGGGAGGGGTTGACAGCGTCTTGGGATGCTGTAGGATTCGCCTCCCGCTGCCGAGATTGGCTAGGCCGGTCAGGGTGGCGCAAGTGGTTGAGTTGAAACGAAAAGTTCAAATCAACGCTTGACAGGATGTGAGGCTGGCGTAGAATGCGCGCCTCGGTTAGCGGCTCGGGTCGCAGCCAACTGCTCTTTAACAAGTTGAATCAAGCAATTCGTGTGGGTGCTTGTGAGAGGTCAGCAGGGGGCGGGACCGGCTCCTACACGTGCTCGAAACACTGCGGCCCTACAGCCTGCCCCCTGCTGCTCTCACCTCCATCCTAACGGCAAGCCAAGACACAAGCGGCCCATGGCCGCGATGGCCGCGCTAACGTTGGATCTCAATAGCTTACCGCTGCCATACCGCCCCCTCTCCGGCCGGGGTGAGGGCAACCCCGGCCCCTGCATTCCAAGGCACCACCCCTCCACCCATCACCCCACCCGCACCCAGGCGGCGCGCTGCGGACTAATCCCTAGAGTCCCTGTCCCGAGCGTCCCATGTATCGAATCGGCTTCGCCTGCATGTACCGTCACCCCGAGCGCAGCCTGTCGCTCAAGGCACTGGAGCAGGTCGAGCGGGCCTTCAATACCCGCACCACCACCCTGCGCTGGCTGGGCAGCGTCGAGCGCGCCGCCGCCGAGGCCAAGTTGCTCGATGTGGTCACCCACAACCTGGATGCCCAGCTGAGATTCGTCGAGCACGTCGCCGACCTGCCGGACAACCTGCGCATGCTGCGCCTGAGCAGTGACCTGCTGCCCTTCTACAGCCACGCCGAGTTCGCCTACTTCTATCGTTCCCAGGAGCTTCAACAACTGTTGGAGGATCGCTTCGGCCGGCTGGGCGAGCTGGCGCGCCGCCGCGACGTGCGGCTGTCGCTGCATCCGGGGCAATTCTGCGTGCTGGGTTCGGATCGCCCCGAGGTGGTGGAGAACAGCCTGGCGGAATTCGAATACCACGCCGACATGATCCGGCTGATGGGCTACGGCCAGAGATTCCAGGACTTCAAGTGCAACGTGCACATCGCCGGTCGCCTGGGCGTGCCCGGCATCCGCGCGGTCTGGCCGCGTCTGTCGAGCGAGGCGCGCAACTGCATCACCTTCGAGAACGATGAAAAGACCTATGGCGTCGACGACTGCCTGCAACTGGCCGACCTCGCCCCGGTGGTGCTGGACATCCACCATTGCTGGATCCACGAGGAGGCCTACATCGATCCCTGGGAGCCGCGCGTGGCGCGGATCATCGACAGCTGGCGCGGCGTGCGCCCGGCCATGCACTACTCCCAGCCGCCGGAGGCACTGCTGGAAATGGGCGTCTCGCCCAGCGAGCGGATCGATATCAAGTTCCTGCTGCAAGAGATCAGCAAGCGGTTGCTCTACGGCCACAGCGACATGATGTGGAACGACTGGTGCAATCGCTACGCCTGCCAGTTCCTCGACCGTTTCGACATCATGTTCGAGGCCAAGCACAAGAACGTGACGGTGCGGGATTTCTACGACCGCTATCTGGGTGGCGATGGCAGCCTGCCGCCGGCGGATCATGGCATTCTCGCGGGCCAGGATGCCGCCAACCCGTAGCGTGGAAAACCGCGCAGCGTTTTCCACGGGTGGGCCCTGACGCCATCAGTGGACAAGGCTGCGCCGTTGTCCACGCTACCGGGAGCCTTTCCCCAGCCGCTTGCCTTGCGTCGTAGCGTGGAAAACCGCGTAGTGTTTTCCACTGAGAGGCTCGGACATGAACGTTGGACAAGGCTGTGTCTTTGTCCAGGCTACAAAGATCTCCCGCCGGCCGGCTGTACGAAGGACGCAACATGCTGCAATGAGCCTGACAAGCGACACCCCAGGCAAAGGGCTTAACTCAAGGGTCATCCTTCCCCACTGATCGTCGCGAGGCCCGCCATGCCGACCCGTCGTCATTTCCTGCAGACCACCACCGCCCTGGTCGCCGCCGTGACCGCGGCGCCCTGGCTGTGGCAGAGCGCCCTGGCCGCCGAGCCGCTGCTGACCCGCAAGATCCCGCGCAGCGGCGAGGCGCTACCCGTCATCGGTCTGGGCACCTCGGGCAACCTGAACGTCGAGCTGACCGACGCCGCCCTGGCGCCGCTGCAAGAGGTGCTCAAGGCCTTGCTCGACGGCGGCGGCAGCCTCATCGATACCGCGCCCAGCTATGGCAACTCCGAGCGGGTGGCCGGCGAGCTGGTCAAGCGCGCCCAGGCCCGGGAGCGGGTCTTTCTCGCCACCAAGGTGTCGTCCACCGGGCGCGAACGCGGCGCGGCGCAACTGGCCGCCAGCTTCCAGGCCCTGCAGACCGACCGCCTGGATCTGGTCCAGGTGCACAACCTGCAGGACACCGCCAACCAGCTCGCCCTGCTGCGCGAACAGCAGCAGGCCGGCAAGGTGCGCTACGTGGGTGTCACCCACTACCGCGAGGCGGCGCTGGACGATCTGCTCGCCACCCTGAAACAGGAGCAGGTCGACTTCGTGCAATTCAACTATTCGGTGGGCGAGCGCGAAGCCGAAAAGCGCCTGCTGCCCTATTGCCGTGACCAGGGTATCGCCGTGCTGATCAACCGGCCGTTCCAGCGCGGCAATCTGCTCTCCGGCACCCGCGGCAAGCCGCTGCCACCGCTGGCCGCCGAACTAGGCGCGACCAGTTGGGCGCAGTTGCTGCTCAAGTTCATCCTCGCCGACCCGGCGGTGACCGCGGTGATTCCGGCCACCAGCAATCCGCGCTACATGGTCGACAACCTCCAGGCCGGGCGCGGGCGGCTGCCCGATACCCGTCAGCGCGAGGCCATCGCCGGGTTGTTCGCCTAGATGAAGGACTGGCTCGGCCGCGTCCTCGACGCCCGTGCCGGCGAGTCGCCCGCGGCCCTGGCGGGCTTCGCGTTGTTCCTCTGCCTGTTCGCCGGCTACTTCATGCTGCGGCCGATCCGCGAGGCCATGGGCATCGCCGGTGGGGTGGACAATCTGCAGTGGCTGTTCACCGCCACCTTCGTGGTGATGCTGGTCGCCGTACCCCTGTTCGCCTGGCTCAATTCGCGGGTGGCGCGCCGGCGCTTCGTCGACTGGGTCTATGGCTTCTTCGCCCTCAACCTGCTGGCCTTCGCCGCCTGCTTCGCAGGCCTGGGCGACAGCGTCTGGCTGGCGCGCACCTTCTATGTCTGGATCTCGGTCTACAACCTCTTCGTGGTCTCGGTGGCCTGGAGTCTGATGGCCGATGTCTTCGATGGTGCCCAGGCGCGGCGGCTGTTCGCCTTCATCGCCGCCGGGGCCAGCGTCGGCGGGCTGCTCGGTCCGGTGTTGGCCGCGGCCCTGGCCCCGCTGGTCGGCGAGGCCGGCCTGGCGCTGCTGGCCGCCGCGCTGCTGCTCCTGGCGCTCACGCTCAAGGCCTATCTGCTGGGCTGGCGCGAGATCCGGGGCGCCGGGCGCCCAGGCGCGCCACCGACCGAAAGTCCGCGCCGGCCGGTGGCCGGCAATCCCTTCAGCGGCCTGACCCGGGTGCTGGCGTCACCCTATCTGCTGGCGGTGAGCGCCTTCGTCATCCTGCTGGCCACGGTCAGTACCTTTCTCTACTTCGAGCAGGCGCGGCTGGTGGCCGAGCTGTTTCCCGACCGTGCGCGCCAGGTGCAGGTGTTCGGCCTGCTGGACTTCGTGGTCCAGGCCGGCGCCCTGGCCAGCCAGGTGCTGATCACCGGCCGCCTGGCCCAGCGCCTGGGCGTGCGGGTACTGCTGGCCGGGGTGCCGCTGCTGATGTGCGTGGGCTTCGTGGGGCTGGCGCTGCTGCCCACCTTCGCCGTGCTGGCGGGGCTGATGATCGTGCGACGCATCGGCGAATACGCCTTCATCCGCCCGGGCCGCGAGATGCTCTTCGCGCCGCTGGACGCCGAGACCAAGTACAAGGCCAAGAACTTCATCGACACCGTGGTCTATCGCGCCGGCGACGCCGCCAGCGGCTGGGCCAAGAGCCTGCTGGACCTGCTCGGCCACGGCGCCTGGCTGCCGGCGCTGGTCGGCGCGGGCTGTGCGGCGCTCTGGGCCTGGCTCGGCTTCTACCTGGGCCGGCGGGCGGATCAGGCGGTCCAGGCGAGCGCCACGGAGCGGCGCTGAATACCGGCTGAATCGTTGTAGCCGGAAACACTCCGGGGCTCCGGCGCCCGGTCGGTAGGGTGCTAAGGTAGAACCTTCTCCTTGCCCCAGGGCCCTCCATGTTCCGCTCCCGCACCGCGATGTACCTGGTCCTTCTCGCCCTGCACCTGTTCATCGGCGTCAGCCTGATCGGCGATCTCGGGTTGTCGCTGGTAGGGCAACTGCCGTTCTGGCTGCTGCTGATCCTGTCCTTCGTCCTGGTCCCCCTGGGTTTTCGCTCGCGCGACATGCGCTCCCGGCTACTGGCCTGGACGGCGCTGATCGCCATGGGGGTGTTTTCCAGCCTGGCGATCTTCAGCCTGCTGCGCGGCCTGGTCATGGCCCTGGCGAGTCTCGTAGGCCAGCCGCTCGACGCCGCCTGGCGGGCCGGTAGCGCCTGGGCGGTGCTGGGCCTGGTGCTGCTGGTGGCGCTGCGTAGCCTCTACAACGCCCGTCGCACGGCCAAGGTCAAGGAGGTGGAGCTGGCCCTGCCGGCGCTGCCCGCCGGCCTGGACGGGCTGCGCATCGTGCAACTGAGCGACCTGCACATCGGCCCGACCATCAAGGCCGGGTATCTGCAACGCATCGTCGATAGGGTCAACGGCCTGGACGCCGACCTGGTGGCCATCACTGGTGACCTGGTGGACGGCAGCGTGGCCGAGCTGCAGCACGAATTCCTGCCGCTGCAAGGGCTCAAGGCGCGCCTGGGCACCTACGCCATCACCGGCAACCACGAGTACTACTCCGGCGCCGAGGCCTGGGTGCGCGCCTGGCGTGACCAGGGACTGGCGATGCTGATCGACGAGCATCGGGTGCTGGAGCACCAGGGCACGCCCTTCGTACTGGCCGGCATCACCGACTACTCGGCGCCGCTCTATGTCCCCAGCCACAGGAGCGACGCCGCGGCCGCCTTCGCAGGCGCTCCGGAAGGATTGTTCCGCCTGCTGCTGGCCCACCAGCCGCGCTCGGCGCCCAAGGCCGAGGCCGCCGGCGCCGACCTGCAGCTCTCCGGCCATACTCACGGCGGCCAGTTCTGGCCCTGGATGTACTTCGTACGCTTCCAGCAACCCTGGGTCGCCGGCAGCCACCGCCTCGGCCGCCTCACCGTCTACATCAGCCGCGGCACCGGCTACTGGGGCCCGCCGCTGCGTTTCGGCGCGCCGAGCGAAATCACCTTGATCAGGTTGCGGCGGGGCTAGGATTGGCCATGCCAGCGGCCTTGAACAGCCGCTGTTCGATGAAGTCGACGAACACCCGCACCTTGGGGGAAAGATGGCGGCTGGAAGGCCAGAGCGCCCAGAACTGGCCTTCGTCCTGGGTATAGGCGTCCAGCAGCGTCTCCAGCCTGCCCGCGGCGAGGGCGTCTTGCACCAGGAAGTCCGGCATGAAGGCGATGCCATGGCCGTCCTGCGCCGCCATGAGGATGGCTTCCATGTTGTTGAGGACCAGGGTGGTCGGCAGGTGCAGGCGGGTGAGCAACGGGTCGGCTGAAAGGCTCCAATCCATGATCTTGCCGGTAGTCACGAAGCGGTAGCGCAGGCAGTCATGCCGTTCCAGCTCTGCCGGGACAGTGGGATACCCACGCCGCTGTAGATAGCCAGGTGCGGCGCACAGCAGGAAGCGAAAGGGCCCCAGGCGCCGGGTCATCAATTTGTTGTCGGCCAGGCCGCCACTGCGGATGACCACATCGAAGCCTGCGTCGATCACGTCGACCAGTTCGTCGTTGAAATCCAGCTCCAGCTCGATCTCCGGATAGTGCTGGCGAAAGGGCGCGAGGTGAGGAAGCAGGAAACGATAGCCGATGGTCGGCAGGCTGATCTTGAGCCGGCCCTGGGGCGTTCGGGCGGCTTGGGAGAGCAGCGCCCGGGCATCTTCCAGCTCATCCAGAATTCGCTTGCAGCGCTCGTGGAACAAGACGCCTTCCGGCGTGAGACTGACCTTGCGCGTGCTGCGATGGAACAGCCGCACCTGCAAGGAGGCTTCGAGCTTCGCCACGTTCTTGCCGACGGCGGACGCCGAGATTCCCATGGCCTGTCCGGCATTGACGAAGCTCAAGGCATCCGCGGTCTTCACGAAGGCGACCAGGCTGGTCAGGCTATCCATCTCGATTGAATCCCTTTGTTCCGTTATCAGTGGATATTAGCCCTGTTTATCACCGATTGCGTCCTGAATAAGGTGAGTGCAATCCCGTCGCGCGCTTACCCCGGCAGTCCGGCCAACTGCCTGTTCCGCAGGACTCTTCCATGCACCAGTCTCCAGCCGTAGCCATGCCCACGGCATCAGGTCGTTATCCGGTTGTCCTGGCCATTTGCCTGGCCGCCTTGGTATTGCCACTGAGTTTCACGGGCGGCGCGGTGGCGACGCCTGCCATAGGCGTGGCATTGCGCGCCGATGCCATGGCCATGGCCTGGATCACCAATGCCTTCATGCTCAGTTTCGGCAGCCTGCTCATGGCGGCGGGAGCCCTGGCCGATCGCTATGGCCGCAAGCGCCTCTTTCTTGCCGGCGTGGCGGGCTTCACCCTGGTTTCCCTGCTGCTTGCGGGGGCCCCTTCGATCCTTTGGTTCGATGGCTTGCGGGCCGCTCAGGGCGTTGCGGCAGCCGCGGCCTTGGCGGGAGGGAGCGCGGCGCTGGCCCAGGAATTCGAGGGGCCGGCGCGCACGCGCGTCTTCAGCCTGCTCGGCACGACCTTCGGGCTGGGGTTGGCCTTCGGCCCGTTGCTTGCCGGGATCTTGCTGGACGAGTGGGGCTGGCGGGCCATCTTCCTGGGTACCGCCATGCTGGCCGGCAGTGCCGCGCTGGTCGCCTGGAAGTGGCTGCGCGAGAGTCGCGATCCGCAGGCGGGTCGTCTCGATGTACCGGGAGTACTGAGTTTTTCCTCCACGCTGATCGCCTTCACCTCCGCCATCATCCTGGGGCCGCGCCAGGGATGGGCCTCGCTCGCGGCGACGTCCCTGTTTCTGCTCGCTGCGTTCGGTTTGCTGCTGTTCGTGCGCGGGCAATTGAGGAGTCAACGCCCGATGCTGGACGTGCGGCTGTTTCGCCTGCCGCGCTTTCTCGGCGTGCAGCTGCTGCCCATCGGGACCTGCGTCTGCTACATCGTGTTCATCGTCCTGTTGCCCCTGCGCCTGATCGGTGTAGAAGGCCTGGGGGCGACCCAGGCGGGCCTGATTCTGCTGGCCCTGACCCTGCCGTTGCTGGTGGTCCCCCTGCTGACGGCCTGGTTGACGCGTTGGCTGTCTGCCGGTTGCCTCTGCGCCCTCGGCTTCCTCCTCGCGGCGGCGGGTCTGCTGGCGCTCAGCCACCTGCCCGTGGGTGGCGAGTGGCCGGTACTGCTGTGCCTGATCGTGATCGGCGTGGGGACGGGGCTGCCCTGGGGGCTGATGGATGGCCTGGCGATAGGCGTTGTACCCAGGGAACGGGCCGGCATGGTGGCCGGTATCTTCAATACCGTCCGGGTCGCCAGTGAGGGTGTCGCCCTGGCAATCGCTTTCGCGCTCTTGAGCGCCCTGATAGAGCGGCAGCTCACCCACTCGCTGGTCGGTTGGTCCGCCCCGGCGAGGCTGGCGCTGGCTCAGCAGGTCGCGCTGGGCGATCTGAAGAATCTACCTCTGGCCACGTCCGGCGTGCTCCAACGTGCTTACTTGCATAGCTTCGACACCCTACTGCAAGGCGCGAGTCTCGTGACCGCATTGATCGGGTTGGTCACCTTGGTGATGCTGAGGCCGGCACGCCCGAGCTAGAGCGATCTGGCAGACCTGGGCTCCGCGATGTCCCGCCAAACGGCGGCGGGATGCTGCTGATGTCGGCCACCATCGATGACCGCAGCTCGACTCGGACAAAAGCTGAAATCCGTGAACCACGCGGAAAAAGCCGCTTGCCCTCATGGCGTAAGTTCTTATCCTCACCTCAACTTCACCCGGACGCCCCATCGTCCAAGGAAAATCGCAACACGGATAAGGATGTATCGCCATGACGAGGACAGTGGCCTTCTTGCTGGTCCCCGAGGTGCTGATGCTGGATTTCGCCGGGCCGGTGGAGGTGTTCTCCATCGCCAATCGTTATCTGCCAGCCGCCGACCACTATCGCATCGTGACCATCGCCGCCGGGCGGCGGCGGACCCTGCGTTGTTCCAATGGCATGACGATACGCACGGAGCTCACCACCCAGCAGCCGCCTGGGACCTATGACCTGCTGCTGGTGCCCGGTGGGCCGGGGGCCTATCTGGAGCCCCATCCGGACGTCGCGGCCTGGCTGCGGCTGGTGCCCGCGCAGTGCACGCGCTACGGGGCGGTCTGCACCGGCACCTTTCTGCTCGGCAGCGCCGGTCTGCTCGATGGTCGGCGGGTAACCACCCACTGGAATTATCGCGAGCGGCTGGCGCGACGCTTTCCCCGTGCCCAGGTGACCGCCGATGACATCTACCTGAGCGATGGCCCATTGCTGAGCTCGGCCGGGGTCACCGCCGGCATCGACCTGGCGCTGGCCCTGGTGGCCGAGGACCACGGCAAGGCCATCGCCCGGGAGGTGGCCAAGGTGCTGGTGGTGGTGACCCAGCGCCAGGGCAAGCAGGCCCAGTTCAGTCCGCTGTTTGACGAACCGGAAGCAGCCACCGCCATCACCCGGGTGCAGCACCATGTCGTGGCGAACATCGACCAGGCGTATTCGATCAGCCGGCTCGCCGAACTGGCGACCATGGGCACCCGTAACTTCGCCCGGGTGTTCAAGCGCGACACCGGCATGACACCGCTGGAGTTCGTGCTCAGGGCGCGCATCGATCATGCGCGCGAATTGCTGGAGACCTCCGAGCTGCCGCTGAAGACCGTGGCCTTTCGCAGCGGCTTCGCCAGCGACCGCTGCATGCGCGGCGCCTTCCAGAGCCATCTCGGTCTGACCCCGGCCCAGTATCGCTACCAGTTCAGCTGAAATCGGCTCCTGGTGGCGGTATCACGCCCATCGATGGCAGCTTCTGGCCGTATATCGTCATACGGCTTGCCCGGGCAGCGGCCAGAATGGTCGTACCTATCGGCAAGGAGAGGCGCACACGGTCGAGGGGCTGCGGAGCCTGGCGCCCGCAGGACCCGAGGCAAGGTGCGCGACATGGTCATGCAAGAGCTCGAGTCCCTGGAAGACGCCAGTGCCTTCCGCTTCTGCGGCCTGGTCCTGGATGCGCGACGACGCCTGTTGCTGGATGGCGAGCGCCCGCTGCCGCTGAGCGGGCGGGCACTGGACATCCTGCGGGTGCTGCTGGAACACCCCGGCGAGCTGATCGACAAGCAGACCCTGATGGCGCGGGTCTGGCCCGGTAGCGTCGTGGAGGACATCAACCTACGGGTGCACATCTCGGCCCTGCGTCGGGTATTGCGCCCCTACAGTGCCCGGGATCCCATCCTCAGCGCCCGTCATCGCGGGTACGGCTTCGCCCTCGCGGTGGAGCGCCCGGGCGACGAGGACCTGACGCCGCTGGCCGAGACGCCGCTGCCCCTGACGCCCCTGGAAGGTCGCGAGACCAGCCTGGTCGAGTTGCGCCGGTTGCTTGCCCAGCGCCGTCTGGTGTCGGTGGTGGGTGCCGGTGGTGTCGGCAAGTCACTGCTGGTCCAGCACCTGCTGCCAACCTTGGCGGAGGACTTTCCGGACGGGATACAGAGTCTCGATCTCGCCGCGCTGGGCCACATGATGGCGCTGGTGGAACGGCTCGCCAGTGACCTGGGACTCGCCAGTGGCAGTGGTCTGCCGGCGCTGCAGGACGCCCTGGCCACGCGGCGCCTGCTGCTGGTGCTGGACAATGCCGAGCGGCTGGTCGAGCCCGCGGCCTGGTTGGTGGAAAACCTGCTGCAAGGCTGTCCGCAGCTCAGGGTGCTGGTCGCCAGTCGCGAGGCCCTGCGGGTAGCGGGGGAAGCCGTGTTGCGACTGGCACCGTTGCCGGTCGCGAATCCACCCTCGCGGCACCTGCGCGATGCCATGCGCGAGCCGGCCTTCCGCTTGTTCGTCCGGCGCGCCCGGGCGCGGTTGCCGGAGCTGCAACTGCGGCCGGCCGACGTGCAGCTGGTGGGCGAGATCTGTCGTCGCAGCGAAGGTGTGCCCCTGGCGCTGGAGATCCTTGCCGAGCAGGTGGCGGCCCTGGGCCTGAACGGAGTGCTGGCGCAACTCGACGGCGGCTATTACCTGAGCGTGGCCGGGCGGCGTACTGCGCCGCAGCGCCAGCGCAGCCTTGGCGCCATGCTCGACTGGAGTCTGCACAGCCTGAGCGAATCCGAGTTCGGCGTGCTGGCGACCCTGGCCGAGGCCGGCGAGCATTTCAGTCGTCAGGAAGCCCTGAGGCTGGCGGCGCAGCGCGGGCTGGAGGAAGCCTTGTTCATCCCCCTCCTGGGGCAATTGGTGGACAAGTCGCTGATCCTGGTGGAGGGCAGTGGGGCGACCCTAGGCTACCGCCTGCTGGCCATGCTGCGACTGCACCTGCGCCAGTTCCGTCAGCAACCGCCGCTCCAGGGCTTGCTGCTGCCAGGCCAGCGGCGGGATCCCGACGGCGCGGGTGAATACCCGGCTCAGATGGGCCTGATCGAAGAAGCCGCATTCCAGGGCGATCGCCGCCAGGGGTGATTCGCGCTCGGCGAGCAATTGCTGGGCGCGGTGGATGCGCTGCTGCCGCAACCATTCCAGTGGAGCGAGCCCGGCGCTGAGCTTGAACTGGCGGGTGAAGTGGCTGCGCGACAGGCCGCAGACGGACGCGACCTGGCTGACGCTGATGCCGCGCTCCAGATGCTGCAGCAGCACTTCCTTGGCCAGCCGTTCCTGCCAGGCGGCCAAGCCGACCAGCCGCGTATTGGATAGAGCCAAGGTGCTATCGACGGTCGTGGACATGGCGCTCTCCCTATCAAACCAGCCGCATGGCGCGCTGGCCTAGATGAGAATGATTCCGTACGGTTGTCTGACGTGCGAGTTGGCTATCGTTAATTAGCGTTAAAACGGCAACGGCCTAGGCGCAATACTGTCGCGACGGGCTTGGCCGACCGTGGCGGCGGGCCAGCAGGTGCCAGCCCAGCAGGGCGAGGCCGAGCAGTCCGGCCAGCAGCAGGGGCGCCGGGCCATAGGCCTGGAGGGCGTCGAGCAGGGCCAGGATGTGTTCGTCGAACAGCCGCCCCAGGGCCAGGCCGGAGCCGATCCACAAGGTGGCGCCGCCCAGGTCGTAGGCCAGGAAACGCCGCAAGGGCATGGCACTGGCACCGGCGCTCAGGGTGGCGAGGGCCGCGGCGCCGGGGACGAACTTGGCGATCAGCAGCAGGCTGGGCAGGCGAGTGGCGGCAGGGACGTGCTGGCCGGGTAGATGACGCAACAGCCAGGCGCCATGCCGCCGACCGGCCCAGTACCAGAGCAGATCGGCCACCCCGGTGACCGCGACGGTGGCCAGCAGCGCCAGGAGCAACTCGGTCTCATCGGCCGCCGCGCCCATCACCACCAGCGACGGATAGGCCGGTATCGGCAGGCCCAGCTGTTCGCCGAAGACGTTCAGCGTCAGCCAGAAGGTGGCGTTACCGGCTATCAGGGAGGTCAGGGCTTGAGGGCTCATGGCGGGTTCTCGGCAAGGGGAGGCCGTGGCAGCGGGCTCCTAGCGCAAACTAGGCCTACGATTTCGCGAGCAAATCGTAGTCAGGGCATTTGCGGCAGTTCGTTGGGCCGCAGATCGAACACCAGCACCTCGGCGTCCGTCCCTTGGGCCAGCTGCAATTCACGCTCGCCGCGCAGCCGTACGCCATCACCGGCCTGCAGCAAGACGCCATTCAGCTCCAGGCTGCCGCGGGCGACGTGCACATAGGCATGGCGCTCGGGGGCCAGTTGCAGGGTGGCGCTTTCCGCGCCGTCGAACAGACCGGCGTAGACCCGGGCGTCCTGGCGGACTTCCAGCGAGCCCTCGGCGCCATCCGGCGAGATGATCAGCGCCAGGCGGCTACGCTTGGTCGCGTCACTGAAATGCCGCTGCTGATAGCGCGGCTCGGCGCGGCGCACGTTGGGCACGATCCAGATCTGCAGGAAGTGCACCCGCTCGCTGTCGGAGTGATTGTACTCGCTGTGGCTCACGCCACTGCCGGCGCTCATCAGCTGGACGTCGCCGGGACGGATCACCGAGCCGGTGCCCAGGCTGTCCTGGTGCTCCAGGGCGCCTTCGAGCACATAGGAGAAGATCTCCATGTCGCGGTGCGGGTGCTCGCCGAAGCCCTGGCCCGGGGCCACGGTGTCATCGTTGATCACCAGCAGGTCGGAGAAGCCCTGCTCCGCCGGGTTGCGATAGCTGGCGAAGGAAAAGGTGTGGAAGGACTTGAGCCAACCGTGGTTGGCGGCGCCGCGATCGGAAGCTTTACGAATGGCCAGCATGATGATGCTCCTTCTGTGGATAAGGGCGTGGTCTGTTCCGACGCCATGGAAGTCATCCTACTGTGGCCAGAGGCTTTGATTAACGAGCTGGAAGGGGAAGGTTCGTCCTGTTTTGGTTGACTATGGCGGAGCCAGGTGCTGTGTTCCGACCCCGCGATAGCCTCAAAAGCGCTACCTAGCCGCGGGCCAGGCCCGGACCGACAGCGCGGCCAAAGCGGTCGCCAGGGCCAGGCCGGCGACGGCACTCCAGCCCAGCCGGGCCAGGAGCAGGCTGCCCAGGGCCGCGCCGCTGGCCATGCCGATGAACATACCGGTGAAGAGCACGGCGTTGAGTCGGCTGCGCGCCTCGGGTTCCAGGCCGTAGACCTGTGCCTGGTGAGCGATGAGCGTGGCCTGGACGCCGAGGTCGAAGACCGCCGTCGCCACCGCCAGGAGGACCAGACCGGTCACCCCCGGCAGCCAGGGCAAGGTGAGCAGGCTGGCGAAGGCCAGGGCGGTGAGGCCGATGCCCAGGCGCGTCACCCATTCCGAGCCGTGACGATCCGCCAGGCGTCCGGCCCAGGGCGCGGCCAGGGCCCCGGCCGCTCCGGCCAGGCCGAAGGCGCCGGCCGCGGCGCTGCCCAGTTGGAAGGGACCGGCATGCAGATAGAGGGCGAGGGTCGACCAGAAGGCGCTGAAACCGACGGACAGCAGCCCCTGCGCCAAGGTCGCCCGGCGCAGGGCGGCATACCGGCGCCAGAGCGCGCCCAGCGAGCCGAGCAGGGCCGGATAGCTGAGCCGGGTGGTCGCGGCAAAGGCCGGCAGGCCGCGCCAGACCGCCACGGCGATGGCGGCGATGCTCAGGGCGGCGAACAGATAGACCGCCCGCCAGCCAAGCCACTCGCCGATCAGGCCACTCACTACCCGGGACAGCAGAATGCCCAGCAGCAGGCCGGTCATCACCGTGCCGACGATGCGCCCGCGCGCGGCGGGCGGCGCCAGGGTCGCGGCAGCGGGCACCAGGTCCTGGGCCACGGTGGCGGCCAGGCCGGTGACCAGGCTGGCCACCAGCAGCCCGTGCAGCCCCGGCGCCAGGCTGGCGCCGAGCAGTGCCAGCAGCAGCACGGCCAGCTTGGCCAGGATGATGCGGCGGCGGTCGAAGCGATCACCCAAGGGCGCGAGCAACAGCAGCCCCAGGGCATAGCCGAGCTGGGTGAGGGTAGGAATCAGGCCCACGTCGGCGGCAGGTGCCGGCAGGGCGCCCGCGAGAATGCCGAGCAGGGGTTGGCTGTAATAGAGGTTGGCCACGCTGAGGCCGGCGCCGGTGGCGAGCAGGCCGAGCAGGGCAGGGGACAAACTGCTGCGGTGAGCTGATGTCTGGCTATGCGAAAGTGGAATGTCGGTCATGATGATTCTCCGGGTGGGAAGACGATGAGCGCATTCTTCGCCAGATATTTCGCTGCGTGTAGCCGAACGCCGGGTACAGGGGGTATACGTAGGCCGTATGAACACGACCTTTTCCCATGATCGTCTCGACCTGCTGGAAACCTTCGTCCGTATCGTCGAGGCTGGCAGTCTATCGGCGGCGGCACGTCAGCTCGGCACTACCCAGCCCACCGTCAGCCGGCGCCTGCAGGCGCTGGAAGCGGCGCTGCAGGTCCGCCTGGTACAACGCTCGACCCACGCCCTGCGCCTGACCGAGGACGGCCAGCGCTGCTATCGCCAGGCGCAGCAGTTGCTCGGCGACTGGCAGGCCTTCGCCGCCGCGCTGCACGGCGCCCATGCCGAACCCGAGGGGCGGCTGCGGGTGGTAATGCCCCACGCCTTCGGCCAGGAGCAATTGCTCGATCCCCTGGAGACCTATCTACGGCGCTATCCGGGCATGCAGGTGGACTGGGTGCTCAGCGACCGGGCGCCGAACTTCGTCGCCGATGGCGTCGACTGCGCCATCCGGGTAGGGGGGGTGGATGACCCGGAGACGGTGGCGGTGCGCCTGGGCGATATCCAGCGCATCCTGGTCGCGGCGCCGGAGCTGGCCGGAACCCTGAGCGGGCCCGAGGACCTGGCGGCGCTGCCCTGGATCGCCATGAGCCAGTTCTACCAGAACAAGTTGCGCCTGGAGCGCCGCGCCTCGGGCGAGAGCCACGTGGTGACCCTGCGCCCGCGCCTGGCTACGGAAAGCCTGTTCGTGGCGCGCCATGCCGCGGTCCGCGGCCTGGGTTGTGCGGCGCTGTCCCACTGGATGGTGCGCGAGGACGTGGCAGCAGGGCGACTGGCGCACCTGCTGCCCGAGTGGCAGGCCGCGCCCCTGCCGCTCTATCTCATCTATCCCTACGCCCGGGTCTATCCGGCACGACTACGGTTGTTCCTCGACCTGCTGCGCGAGGCCTGCGCGCAGATGCTGGACGTGACGGCGCCCGCCTGACCGCGGAATCAGGCGGGCGCATCAACCGAGCGCGATCAGGCCAACCGGGCCGCCCGCACCGGCCGCCGACCATCCACGCTCAGGACCCCGGCGCCGAAGGCCGCCACCTGCAGCAGGCCACCGGCGATGGCGACGTTCTTGAGGAAGTGGATCAGCTGGTTCTGGTCGGCGAAGTTGTGGTGGAACACCAGGGCGGTCACCAGGGTGAAGGCGGCCATGGCCAGCGCCACCGGGCGGGTGCGATAGCCGATCAGCAGCAGGCTGGCGAGGCCCAGCTCCACCACCAGGGCGCCCAGGTAGGCGAGGTCCGGGAAGGGCATGCCCATGGCGGCGATGTAGCCCTTGGTGGCGGCCGGGGCGAGCACTTTGCCCACGCCGCTGAACAGGAAGAGGCTGGCCAGCAACAGGCGGCCGGTGGTGGCGGTGAAGGCTTGGGCGGTGTTCATCGTCAGCGGTCCTTTCAAGGTCTGGCATCCGTCGTGGATGCGATGGGTGCAGATTACTGTCCACTCTTATCCCGATTAAGTGGCTGACCGGTGTTTTACCGTCACGTATGAGTTGACTGTTCAGCACGTCCAGGTCGTTGTTGTGACCTGAATCCTTTCACCTGCACGCCACAGCACAGGCGTACAAAAACCAGCACAGGCGTCCAAGGCCGAGCCCCGCCGGCCGGGCGAAAGTCCGCCCCATCGACGGCGCGGGGTCTTTCTCGCAGCCGACTCTCTCATCAGGAGGATGGGCCATGCGTGACGCGCGGCTGGATCTGGGGCTCTTGTTCCTGCGCCTGGGTGGCGCCGGGCTGCTCTTGGCGGTGCATGGCCTGCCCAAGGCGCTGCACTTTCGCCAGCAGCTCGGGCTGATCGAAGACCCGCTGCACCTCGGTGCCTGGCCGACGCTGGGTTTCGCCGTCTTCGCCGAGGTGCTCTGCCCGCTGCTGATCGCCCTGGGCTGGGCGACGCGCCTGGCCTGCCTGCCGATCCTCGGCTTGTTGCTGATCGCCCTCCTGGTGGTGCATCCGCAGTGGTCCCTGGAAGAGGGCCAGTTCGGTTGGCTGCTGCTGGTGCTGTTCGGCACCCTGGCGCTCACCGGGCCGGGGCGCTATTCGCTGGCGGCCTGGCTGGCTGGACGCCGCGCGCCCCAGGGTGGTTTCGCGAGGGCGCTGTCATGACCGCCGCACTCGGGCAAGACCCGCAACAGACCCACGGCCGCATCGTCACCCTGGTGATCCGTCACCAGCCGCTGGCCGGCCAGCACCAGGCCTACCAGCGCTGGCTGGAGCGCGCCGTCACCGCCGCCCGCGAAGCCTGTGGTCATCTCGGTGTGGACGTCATCCCGCCGGCCGAGGAGGGCGCTGCCTTCACCACCCTGGTGCGCTTCGCCGACGTCGATCTGCTGCAGGCCTGGCTGGCCTCACCGCAGCGCCAGGCGTTGATCGCGGAGGTGGCGCCGCTGCTCTGCGAGGCCGACGCCCCCGAGGTGCACGCCGATGCCGAGTTCTGGTTCAACCCGCCGCGCCCCGGTGTACGCCAGCCGCCGGCCTGGAAGCAGGCGGTGCTGACCTATCTGGTCATCGCGCCCCTGACCATGCTCATCCCGCCGCTGTGGCACCCGCTGTTCGCCCGCTACCCGCTGCTGGCCGGCCCGGTACCGAGCAACCTCTTGATCACCCTCTGCATCGTGCCGCTGGTGGTGTTCCTGATCATGCCCAGGGTGAGCCGCCTGTGCGCACCCTGGCTCAACGCCCGCTCGGGCGCCTTTTCCACTCCTTCCACTCACCGAGGCGAACAACCATGAGCACCTTCACCACCCGCGACGGCGTCGAGATCTATTTCAAGGACTGGGGCAGCGGCAAGCCCGTGCTGTTCAGCCACGGCTGGCCGCTGGACGCCGACATGTGGGACTACCAGATGCACCATCTGGCCGCCAACGGCTATCGCGCCATCGCCTTCGACCGCCGCGGCTTCGGGCGCTCCGATCAGCCCTGGAATGGCTACGACTACGACACCTTCGCCGACGACATCAAGGAGCTGATCGAGCACCTGGACCTGCGCGACGTCACCCTGGTGGGCTTCTCCATGGGCGGTGGCGACGTCAGTCGCTACCTGGCGCGCCATGGTTCGGCGCGGGTGGCCAAGCTGGCGCTGCTCGGCGCCGTCACCCCGCTGTTCGGCCAGAAGCCGGACTTCCCCCAGGGCGTGGATAAAGGCGTCTTCGACGGTATCCGCGGCGGATTGCTGAAGGACCGCGCCCAGTTCCTCGCCGACTTCGCACCCATCTTCTATGGCACCAACCAGGGCCAGGAGGTCTCCGCGGGCGTCTTCACCCAGACCCTCAACATCGCCCTGCTGGCCTCGCTGAAAGGCACCCTGGACTGCGTCATCGCCTTCTCCGAGACCGACTTCCGCCCGGACATGGCCAAGATCGACGTGCCCACCCTGGTGATCCACGGCGACGCCGACCAGGTGGTGCCCTTCGCGACCACCGGCAAGCTGGCCGCCGAGTCGATCCGCGGCGCCGAACTCAAGGTGTATGCCGGCGCGCCCCATGGCTTCGCGGTGACCCACGCCGAGCAGCTGAACCAGGACCTGCTGGCCTTCGTGGCGAGCTGAGTACCCGCCCGGGCAGCCCCAGGCGCTGGCCGGGCCGCGAGCGCCGCCATGAGCCAAGAACCCCTGGACCCCCAACGCCGCCGCGCCCTCCTGCTGGGCGCCGCCGGCGCGCTCTGGTCCGTCCTGCCCCTGGCCGGACGCGCCGACAACGCCTCTGGAGGCACCATGCAACACGCCGATCTGATCCTGCACAACGGCAAGCTTCACACCGTCGATCCCGAGCGCCCCGAGGCGACGGCGGTCGCCATCAGGGACGGCGTCTTTATCGCCGTGGGCAGCGACAGTGACGCCATGGCCCATCGCGGTCCGGCCACCCAGGTGGTCGACCTGCGCGGGCGCCGTGCCATCCCCGGCCTCAACGACTCCCACCTGCACCTGATCCGCGGCGGTCTCAACTACAACCTGGAACTGCGCTGGGAGGGCGTGCCCTCGCTGGCGGATGCCCTGCGCATGCTCAAGGACCAGGCCGAGCGCACCCCGGCGCCCCAGTGGGTGCGGGTGGTGGGCGGCTGGAACGAATTCCAGTTCGCCGAGCGCCGGCTGCCGACCCTGGACGAACTCAACCAGGCGGCCCCGGACACCCCGGTGTTCATCCTCCACCTCTATGACCGGGCGCTGCTCAACCGCGCCGCCCTGCGGGTCGTGGGCTACACCAAGGACACGCCCAATCCGCCAGGTGGCGAGATCCAGCGCGATGCCCGCGGCGAGCCCACCGGCATGCTCATCGCCCGGCCCAACGCCATGATCCTCTACGCTACCCTGGCCAAGGGGCCCAAGCTGCCGCTGGAATACCAGGTCAATTCCACTCGCCAGTTCATGCGCGAACTCAATCGCCTGGGCCTGACCAGCGCCATCGACGCCGGCGGCGGTTTCCAGAACTACCCGGACGACTACCAGGTGATCCAGGAACTGGCCGATGCCGACCAGCTCACCGTGCGCATCGCCTACAACCTCTTCACCCAGCGGCCCAAGGAAGAGCTGACCGACTTCAAGAACTGGACCAGCAGCGTCACCCTGCACCAGGGCACCGACTTCCTCCGGCACAACGGCGCCGGCGAGATGCTGGCCTTCTCCGCGGCCGACTTCGAGGACTTCCTCGAACCGCGCCCGGACCTGCCGCCCACCATGGAAGCGGATCTGGAACCGGTGGTGCGCCACCTGGTGGAACAGCGCTGGCCGTTCCGCCTGCACGCCACCTACGACGAATCCATCTCGCGGATGCTCGACGTCTTCGAGCGGGTCAACCGCGACGTGCCTTTCAACGGTCTGCCCTGGTTCTTCGATCACGCCGAAACCATCAGCCCGCGCAACATCGAGCGGGTCAAGGCCCTCGGCGGCGGCATCGCCATCCAGGATCGCATGGCCTTCCAGGGCGAATACTTCGTCGACCGCTATGGTGCCCAGGCCGCCGAGCAGACGCCGCCGATCCAGCGGATGCTGGCCGAAGGCGTGCCGGTGGGGGCTGGGACGGACGCCACCCGCGTCTCCAGCTACAACCCCTGGACCTCGCTGTACTGGCTGGTCAGCGGCCGTACCGTAGGGGGCCTGGCGCTCTACCAGGAAGGCCTGCCGCGCGCCACCGCCCTGCAACTGTTCACCCAGGGCAGTGCCTGGTTCTCCTCGGAACAGGGCAAGAAGGGCCAGCTGCGGGTGGGCCAGCTGGCCGACGTGGCAGTGCTCTCGGCGGATTTCTTCAGCGTCGAGGAAGAGGCCATCAAGCACCTGGAGTCGGTGCTGACCGTGGTCGGCGGCCGCATCGTCCATGGTGCCGAGGAATTCGATCGCCTGGGTCCGGCACCCCTGCCGGTCACCCCGGACTGGTCGCCGGTGGTCAAGGTGCCCGGGCACTGGAAGCCCGGCGCGCCCTTGCAGGCCGCCGTGCACCAGTGCGCCGGCGCCTGTGCCGTGCATGGCCACGGCCATGAACGAGCGCGCCAGAGCAAGGTGCCGGTCAGCGACTTCAGTGGCTTCTGGGGCGCCTTCGGCTGCTCCTGCTTCAGCTTCTGAGGACGCCGCCATGACCGCCGCCACCCTGACCCCCAATGCCGCCTCGCCCTGGCAGCCCTTGCGCCAGCGCGCCTTCCGCTGGCTATGGCTGGCCAGTATCGCCTCCAACATAGGTACCTGGATGCACGAGGTGGGTGCCGGCTGGCTGATGACCTCGCTGTCGGCCAGCCCCCTGGCGGTGGCCCTGGTCCAGGTGGCGGGCGCCTTGCCGATGTTCCTGCTGGCGCTGCCGGCCGGCGCCCTGGCCGACATCGTCGATCGCCGCCGCTACCTGCTCGGCGTACAGCTGTGGATGGCCGCGGTGGCCCTGGCCCTGGCGGGCCTGACCCTGGCCGGCTGGATGACCGTACCGCTGCTGCTGGGCCTGACCCTGGCCATGGGCGTGGGCACGGCGTTGATGCTGCCGGCCTGGTCGGCGCTCACCCCCGAGCTGGTCGACAAGAGCGAGCTGCCCGCGGCCATCGCCCTGTCCAGCCTGGGCATGAATGTGGCGCGGGCCCTGGGTCCGGCGCTGGCCGGGGTGCTGGTCAGCCTGGCCGGTCCCTGGCTGACCTTCGCCCTCAATGCCGTCTCTTTCCTTGCCGTCATCGTCGCGCTCCTGACCTGGCGGCGAGAGCCTGCAGCCGCCGTGCTGCCCGCGGAGCGCCTGCTGGGCGCGGTCCGGGTCGGTTTCCGCTATGCCCGCAGCTCTCCCCGGCTGCAGGTGGTGCTGGCCCGGACCGCCGCGTTTTTCCTCGGTGCCAGCGCCGGCATGGCGCTGCTGCCGCTGCTGGTACGCCAGGCGCTGCAGGGCACCGCCCTGGATTTCGGCATCCTGCTCGGGTGCGTCGGGTTGGGTGCCATCGGCGGCGCCATGTTGCTGCCGCGGCTGCGCGAACGGCTGTCCAGTGACCTGCTGATCGCCAGCGCCAGCGCGCTCTATGCCCTGGTCCTGCTGGGCCTGGCCTGGATTCGCGACTTCGCCAGGCTGCTGCCGGTGATGCTCGCCAGCGGCCTGGCCTGGATCGCCGTGCTCTCCAGCCTGCAGGTGGCGGCCCAGACCGCCGTGCCCGGCTGGGTGCGCGCCCGCGCCCTGGCCGTCTACATCCTGGTGTTCTTCGGCACCAGCGCCCTGGGTGGCGTTGTCTGGGGCGCCCTGGCCAGTCATTTCTCCCTGAGCCTGGCCCTGAGCGCGGCGGCCGGGGTGCTGCTGGCCGGCATCGGGCTGACCTGGCGCCTGCGCCTGCCGGTCACCCCGGCGGCGGACATCGCCCCTTCGCTGCACTGGCCGGCGCCCATCCTCGACGATTCCCTGGACCGCGAGCGCGGCCCGGTGATGGTCACCCTGGAATACGACATCGCCCTCGAGCACGGCCCGGCCTTCCGCCAGGCCATGCAGGCGGTGGGCGCCATGCGCCGGCGCAACGGCGCCTTCTCCTGGGCCCTGCTGCAGGACAGCGCCGAGCCGCGCCGCTGGCAGGAATTCTTCTTCTGCGACGAATCCTGGCTGGAACACCTGCGCCACCACCACCGCGTGACCCAGGGCGAACAGCGCCTGGAGGCGGCGGCGCGGCAGTACCAGACCCCCGGCGTGCCCATCGCCATCCGCCATCTCCTGGGCGGCGCCTGACGTCGCCCTTCATCCCAAGCACCACCACTCCACTGAGGACTCCACCATGAGCAAGCCCTACAACCGTCTCGACAAGAACGATGCCGTCGTCCTGCTGATCGACCACCAGGCCGGTCTGATCTCCCTGGTACAGGATTTCACTCCCAGCGACTTCAAGAACAACGTCCTGGCCCTGGCCAACAGCGCCAAGTTCTTCGGCCTGCCCACCATCCTCACCACCAGCTTCGAGCAGGGCCCCAACGGTCCGCTGGTGCCCGAGCTGGTCGAGCTGTTCCCCGAGGCGCCCTACATCGCCCGGCCCGGCCAGATCAATGCCTGGGATAACGAAGACTTCGTCGCCGCCATCAAGGCCACCGGTCGCAAGCAGCTGATCATCGCCGGGGTGGTGACCGACGTCTGCGTGACCTTCCCGGCACTGGCGGCCATCGCCGAGGGCTTCGATGTCTTCGTGGTGACCGATGCCTCCGGCACCTTCGACAAGACCGTGCAACAGGCCGCCTGGGCGCGCATGAGCGCCGCCGGGGTGCAACTGATGAACTGGTTCAGCGTGGCCTGCGAACTGCACCGCGACTGGCGCAACGACATCGAGGGCCTGGGTGCCCTGCTGTCCAACCACATCCCCAACTACCGCAACCTGATGACCAGCTACGCCAAGCTGTCCGCCAAGTAAGGGGAACGATGGTCCGGCGCCTCCCTTGGCGCCGGACCATCCCTGCCAGACCTTCGCGGAGGGATGCCGTGAACCGCAACGATCTGCGCCGCATCGACCTGCACCTGCTGGTGGTGTTCGAAAGCCTGATGCACGAGCGCAACCTCACCCGCACCGCGGAAAAGCTCTTTCTCGGCCAGCCGGCCATCAGCGCCGCCCTGGTGCGCCTGCGGCAATTCTTCGACGATCCCTTGCTGGTGCGCAGCGGCCGGGCGATGGAGCCCACGCCGCGGGCCCTGGCCATTCTCGAACGGCTGAGGCCGGCGCTGGACGGCCTGTCCAATGCCTTGAGCGAGGTCGACGACTTCGATCCCGGCGCCAGTCGCGCGGTGTTTCGCCTGGGCATGTCCGACGACGTCGAATGCGGCCTGCTGCCGCCACTGCTGGCCCATCTGCGCGAGGCGGCGCCGCACTGCGTGCTGGTGGTGCGCAACGCCAACTTCCTGCTCCTGCCCGGCCTACTGGCCAGCGGCGAGGTGTCCCTGGGCATCAGCTACACCACCCAGCTGCCGGCCAATGCCAGGTGCCGCACCCTGAGGCACATCCGCGCCCTGGTGGTGCGCGCCGACCGCGATCCCGCGCCCCTGACCCTGGATGACTACTGCGCCCGGCCCCATGTGCTGGTGTCCATGTCCGGCGATCTCTGTGGCAACATCGACGACGACCTGGCGCGCCTCGGCCGCAGTCGCAAGGTGGCCCTGGGCGTGCCGCACTTCAACGGCCTCGGCGCCCTGCTGGCCGGCAGCGAATTACTCGCCACCGTGCCCGACTACGCCGCCCGGGCCCTGGCCGCCGGCGGCGGCCTGCGCATCGAGGAACCGCCGTTTCCCATCGTCCCGGCCAAACTGTCGCTGGTCTGGCGCGCGGCCCAGGACCAGGACCCGGGCGAGCGCTGGCTACGGGGCGAGATCCTCAGGTTCATGGGCGAACCGGCTGTGTGAGCTGTGCCGGTTGAGGGGCGGTCGACGGATCGGCCACCGCCCCGGAAATTCGCATGCCGCGGGTTTCCTTGCCGAAGGCCACGAACAGCACGATCAGCACGGCGACGGTGCCGGCCACCAGTGCCATGGCCAGACCGTAGTTGCCGCCGTGGGCCGCGGCGATCTGCGCCTGCAGGGTGGCGTTGACCGAGGCCAGCAGGTTGCCCATCTGGTAGACGAAGCCCGGTAGCACGGCTCGCGCATTGCCCGGCACCAGTTCGTTGAGATAGGTGGGTATCACGCCCCAGGCGCCCTGCACCATGAACTGCATCAGGAAGGCGCCGATGCCCAGCGTCCAGGAACCGCTGGCGAAGGCCCACAGCGGCAGGATCGGCAGCGACAGCAGGGCGGCCAGGATGATCGCCTTCTTGCGCCCGATGCGCTCCGACAGCGAGCCGAAGAAAACCCCGCCGAGCATCGCCGCGATGTTGTAGCCGATGGCGATCAGGCTCACGGTATGGGCGTCGAACTGGTGCTGCACCTTGAGGAAGGTCGGATAGAGGTCCTGGGTGCCGTGGCTGAAGAAATTGAAGCAGGCCATCAGCAGCACCATGTACAGGCAGATCGGCCAATGCTGACGCAGGATCGGCAGCAGGGCGGTGCTCTCCTTGCGCTCCCGGGCCGCCAGCCACACCGGCGACTCCGGCACCTTGAAGTAGATGAAGGGCAGCAGCAGGATCGGCACGGCGCCGATCAGGAACAGGCCACGCCAGCCCACCGCCTCGAAGCACAGCCCGTAGACGATGGAGGCCAGCAGGTAGCCGCAGGGATAGCCGGCCTGGAAGATCCCCGACATCAGCCCCCGCGAGCGATCCGGGATGGTTTCCATCGCCAGCGATGAGGCCACGCCCCAGATGCCGCCCATGGCCACTCCGTAGAGGATGCGGAAGGCCATGAACGCCGTGAAGGTCGGCGACCAGGCGGAGAGGATCTCGAACAGCGAGAACAGCACGATGTTGAGCATCAGGATCGGCTTGCGTCCATGGCGCTCGGCCAGCCGGCCGAACAGCAGGGCGCCCACCGGCCGCACGGCCAGGGTCAGCATGATCGCCAGGGATACGTCGGTCACGGAGTCCTGGAAGTACTGCGCCAGATTGCTGAGGACGAACACCAGGATGAAGAAGTCGAAGGCATCCAGCGTCCAGCTGGCGAAGGTGGCGAAGGCCACGTTGCGCTGCGTCGAAGTCCAGGTAGACATGGCGATCTCCTTGCCCGAAGGGCTTCCTGTCCCTGGCGGCAGGCGCGGCCGGGTACAGGGGCGACAGGGTTGTAGTGGTTGTGCCGCCAGCCTCCACCCGCCCGGCTTACCGGAACCTTAAGGTGGACATCACCATCTTCCCGACCTGACCGGGGGTAGCCCGCGGTCGCCATCAGCCGCATCGATAAGCGCTATCCGCCGGTACGATTTATGGAAGAGGGGGTTGGCTTTCTACGATGGCTCCATATCGTTCGGAGCCACTCCCATGTCCCTCGCCGCCTTCCGCACCGCCCTCCGCCTGCTGGCCTGTGCCGGCTTTCTCGCCCTGCTGGCCGGCTGTGCCAGCTCCCACACCGCCTACCTGCAGGACGGCCGCACGGCCTACCTGGTGCAGTGCAACGGGGTGTTCGGCAGTTGGTCCGGCTGCGCCAGCGAAGCGGCGGCGCGCTGCTCCACCGGCAGCTACCAGGTGCTGGCCCGCAATCACCTGGACGGCGCCAGCGAGGCCGAGGCCGAGGCCAGCGTCGCCGGCCAGTCCTACCGGGTACGCAACCTGCTCGTGCAGTGCCAGGGCGAGCAATTCGCCTGGCGCGTCGGCACCTTCGTCCGCCGCCTGCCGGTGAGCGAGGGTTGAGGGTGGCTCAGGAGGCTACCGGGCGTTCGGCCATTGGCGGTGAAGGCAGGGCGCGAAGTTGTCGTTACTAACGGACCAGGATATGACGGCTGATCGCGATCTGGCCGTGGCTGATGGAGTTGATGGAGCTGACCGGGCTGATCGCCTGCCCGGATAGCCCCCTCACCCTTTGGAATAGGGTTGGAGTGAGGGCGCGCCGCGCAACGCCGTCACCCGTGGAAAAGGCTGCGCCGTTTTTCCACGCTACGGCTCTGCTTGCGATCTTGCCGGCGCTGAGGGAACTGATCGCCTGCTCAGATAGCCCCCTCTCCCCCCTGGGAGAGGGTTGGGGTGAGGGCGCGCCCCGCGCAACGCCGTCACCCGTGGAAAAGGCTGCGCCGTTTTTCCACGCTACGGCTCTGCTTGCGATCTTGCCGGCGCTGAGGGAGCTGAACTCCTGCTCGGCTAGCCCCCTCTCCCCCTGGGAGAGGGTTGGGGTGAGGGCGCGCCGCACAACGACGCCACCCCTGGAAAAGGCTGCGCCGTTTTCCACGCGACGACGCTACGGCACTCCGGTGTTTTGTTGATCGCGGCCATGGACCGCTCCGACGGTTACCTCGAGCCTGTAGGAGCGGCCCATGGCCGCGATAGGCGATCAAGACAGTGACTCCTACAGTTGATCCCGTACCCGCAGGAGTGGCCGCAGCGGTAGACCGCCACGGCGATCAGACCGTGGCTCTCGCCCTGCGCCAAGCCCTCAGGCATGCGCCAGGAAATTCAACAGCCGCCCCCCGGGATCGCGGACGAAGAAACGCCTCACCCCCAAGGCTCGGTCACCGGGCCGTACTCCGGCGCGTAGCCCGCCCGTTCCAGTCGACGCAAGACCTCGTCCAGGTCGTCGACTTCCAGCGACAGCTCCGGGACCGGCGTGCCCGAGCCACCTTCCACCGCGAAGCTGACCTGGGGCCTGCTCTGGCCCGCGCCGACGAAGGTCAGGAGCCAGCCGTGATCCATCGCCAGCGTCAGGCCCAGCACTTCACCGTAGAAGGCCTTCATGGCGGCCAACTGTTCGGTCGCGAGGTTCGGCAGGATACGCGTGATCTTCATGGCTGACGTCTCCCCGGGATGGACCTGGAAGCTTGGCAAAGCGCTGAATCCTGGCAGCGGGGTACGGCCCGGTACAGCGCAGTGACGACCGAGCTGCCAGGCGCATCGGTACCTTCGTCGAGCGCTAGTCGCCCAGCGCCTCTGCCACGATCTGCAGGAACTCCCGGGTCGCCGGCGTCGGCAGCCGCGACCAGATGGCATAAACGTTACGCTGCGGCGCATCGCTCACCGGCACGCAGGCCAGGCCGCTGAAGGTCAGCGCCAGGCTGCGTGGTACCAGCCCCACCGCCAGGCCGCGGCGGACGAAGCGTTCCAGCAGCTGCATGTGGCTGGTCTCGAAGCGTACCCGATGCGGCAGGCCCAGGGCGGCGAAGGCTTCGTCGGTCTGCCGCCGCGCGCCGCTGCCGGCCGGCAGATCCACCAGTGGCAGATCCACCAGCTCGTGCAGCGACAGCCTGTCCCGCCCCGCCAGGGCATGCGCCGCGGGCAGCACCGCCACCAATTCCTCGCTGAGCAGCAGACGACTTTCGATCCCCTCCAGCCGCACCTGCCGCGAGACGCCGATCAGGGCGAAATCCAGCTGCCGCTCCCGCACCGCCGCCAGCAGCGTCTCGCTCTTGTCCTGGCGCAGCTCGATGTCCACCTGCGGATGGCGGGCGTGGAAGGCCGCCAGCAGCTCGACGATGTCCAGGCGCGGCACCGAGGAGATCAGGCCCACCGTCAGGCTGCCACGAATGTCGCCCACCGTCGCCGCCACGTCCTGCTGCAGCCGCTCCACCGCTGCCAGCACCTGGCGCGCATTGACCAGCAGCGCCTCGCCCGCCGGGGTGATCCGCACCTGGCGCGGCAGCCGTTCGAACAGGGTGGCGCCCAGCTCGGCTTCCAACCGGGCGATCTGGTGACTGAGGGCCGACTGCACCACATGGCAGCGCTCGGCGGCACGGGTGAAGTGCCGTTCCTCGGCCAGGGCCACGGCGAATTCCAGTTGCTTGAGAGTCATGGTGCTATCTTTAACTGAGATCGAAGTCATCTTAACGATTCATTTAACCGATGGCTGCTGTTGTCCGATACTCACCACTCTTTCCTGTTCCGGACCTCACGGATGTCGACTCCCACGCCACCCCTCAGCCGCTGGCTGACCCTGCTCATGGCCGTCGCCACCGGCATCGCCGTGGCCAGCAACTACTACAACCAGCCGCTGCTGCACACCATCGCCCAGCGCTTCGACCTCAGCTACACCCAGGCTGGCAGCATCGTCACCACCGCCCAACTCAGCTACGCCGCGGGACTCCTGCTGCTGGTGCCCCTGGGCGATCTACTGGAGCGGCGGCGGCTGATCGTCACCATGAGCGTGATCGCCGCCGCCGGCCTGGCCCTGAGCGCCACCGCCACCAGCCTGCCCTGGCTGCTGTTGGGCACCGCCATGACCGGGCTCTTCTCGGTGGTGGCCCAGGTGCTGGTGCCCTTCGCCGCGACCCTGGCCGCGCCGGAGCAGCGGGGCAGGGCGGTGGGCACGGTGATGAGCGGCCTCATCCTCGGCATCCTGCTGGCCCGTACCGTGGCCGGGGCGCTGTCGTCCCTCGGCGATTGGCGCACCGTCTACGCCGTGGCCGCCGGCCTCATGCTGGCCACCGCCCTGGCCCTGCGCCTGGCGCTGCCGCGCTACCAGCAGTCGGCGGGCCTGAGCTATCCGCGACTGCTGGGCTCGGTGTTCGTGCTCCTGCGCGACGAACCCCTGCATCGCTTGCGTACCCTGCTGGGTTTTCTGGGCTTCGCCGTCTTCGCCGTGTTCTGGACGCCCCTGGCCTTCCTGCTCGCCGCCGAGCCCTATGGCTTCAGCGACGGCACCATCGGCCTGTTCGGTCTTGCCGGCGCGGTGGGGGCCCTGGCCGCCAACCTGGCCGGGCGCATGGCCGACCAGGGCAAGGGCAGTCTCGCCACCAGTATCGGCCTCCTGTCCCTGACGCTCGCCTGGCTGCCCCTGGCCCTCGCCCAGCACTCCCTGGCAGCGCTGCTGCTCGGCATCCTGGTGCTGGATCTCGCCGTGCAGCTCAGTCACGTCAGCAACCAGAACGTGGTCTATCGGCTGCGCCCGGAAGCCCGTAGCCGCCTCAACGCCGGCTACATGACCGGCTATTTCCTCGGCGGCTCCCTCGGTTCGCTGCTGTCGGCGCGGCTGTACGAACACTTCGGCTGGACCGGTGTGAGCCTGGCCGGCTGCCTGCTGGCGGCCACGGCCTTGGGTGTCTGGTGCCTGTTCCTGCTGCGTCAAGGCCAGGCACGGGGCTAGTCCTGGGCGATCATCAGCGCGGTCGATGATCGCTATCCCGCGAGACGATTTCTAGGCGAGGGCCAGGCTGGGGACAATGAGTCCACACCCACCCGACAAGGTACTCGCCATGAAAACCCTCACCGCACTCTTCGCCGCCACCCTGCTCACCGCTGCCGTCGTCCAGTCGGCCCAGGCGGAGAAGAGCGCCCTGCGTCCCCTCGGCTCGCTGATCGAAAAACACCAGCAGACCGACCGCACCCTGGCCGAGAATGGCGCCGACCGCAGCTTGCAGCCCTCTATCGAGCGCCAGCAGCAACGCCTGGAGCCGCGTCGCGCCCTGGCCGAGAACGGCGCCGACCGCAGCTTGCAGCCCTCTATCGAGCGCCAGCAGCAGCGCCTGGAGCCGCGCCGCACCCTGGCTGAGAACGGCGCTGACCGTAGCCTGCAGCCCTCGATCCAGCGCCAGCAGCAACGCCTGGAGCCGCGTCGCGCCCTGGCCGAGAACGGCGCCGACCGCAGCTTGCAGCCTTCTATCGAGCGCCAGCAGCAGCGCCTGGATGGCCAGCGCCTGGCCGCGGACGGTGCCGAGCGCACCCTCCAGCAATGGCCGCAGCGCCAGCCGACCCGTGGCGCCGTGGCGTGAGCCGGCTAGATCATCAGTCGGTCGCGCAGATAGTCCGAGAACAGCTGGACGATGCGCGCCGACTGGCGATGCTGGGGATAGACCGCATAGACCGCGGCACTGGGCAGGGTGAAGTCCTCCAATACCTGCACCAATGTCCCGGCGGCCAAGGCGTCCCCGATGATGAAGGTCGGCAGCACCGCTACCCCCTGGCCGGCAATGGCCGCATCCCGCACCACCTCCCCGTTGTTGGCCCTGAGCTGACCCTGCATGGGCAGCACCAGTGGCTTGCCCCCGCGCTGGAAACGCCATTCCACCTGGCGACCATGGCCATAGAGCAGACAGCTGTGCCTGGCCAGATCCTCCGGCTGCGCCAGCGGCGGCGCCTTCTGTAGATAATCCGGACTGGCACAGGTCACCAGCTGCATCTCGGTCAACCGCTTGGCGATCAGGCTGGAATCGGCCAGGGTGCCGATCCGGATCGACATGTCGTAACCCTCCGCCAGGAGATCCACCGCCCGGTCGTTGAGATCCAGCTCCAGGCGAATCTGCGGATAGGCGGCAAGAAAATCCGGCAGCAAGGGGCTCAGGTGCAGCGTGCCGAAGGTCATGGGCGCACTCACGCGCAATACGCCCTGGGGCACCGTGCGCCGGCTGGACAGCAGCTCCTCGGTATCGTTGACGTCCTCGAGAATCTTCACCGCCCGCTCATAGAGCAGCACCCCCAGCTCGGTCGCCTGCAAGCGCCGCGTGGTGCGATTGATCAACCGCACGCCAAGGCTCTCTTCCAGCAACAGGGTCCGCCGGCTGACGAACTGCTTGGACAGCCCCAGCTTGTCGGCGGCAGCGGTGAAGCTGCCCTCGTTCAGGGTGGTGACGAACAGGCGCAGGTCATCGAAATTCATGGCGGCATCCAGGCGGCGGGTAGCGCTTTCGCGGGCGGTCGATTGGCGGTCATTGTGCCAAATCAATGCCCCGTGAACCGTGCCTTTGCGCTTTGACAGCTAACCTGCGCGCAAAAGAAAACCCCCTCCTTACCTTGCGGTGAGGAGGGGGCTCTGAGGTTCGCTGTTGCTTAGACGTTGAAGCGGAAATGCATGACATCACCGTCCTTGACGATGTAGTCCTTGCCTTCCAGGCGCCATTTGCCGGCTTCCTTGGCACCGTTCTCGCCCTTGAAGGCGATGAAGTCGTCGTAGGCCACCACTTCGGCGCGGATGAAGCCTTTCTCGAAGTCGGTATGGATGGCCGCGGCCGCCTGGGGCGCGGTGGCGCCGACGCGCACGGTCCAGGCGCGGACTTCCTTCACCCCGGCGGTGAAGTAGGTCTGCAGGTTGAGCAGCTCGTAGCCGGCGCGGATCACCCGGTTCAGGCCCGGCTCTTCCATGCCCATGGATTCGAGGAACATCTGCTTTTCCTCGTCGTCGTCCAGTTCGGCGATCTCCGCTTCGATCTTGTTGCACACCGGCACCACCACGGCGCCTTCTTCCTCGGCGATGGCGCGGACCACGTCCAGGTGTGGATTATTCTCGAAGCCGTCTTCGGCGACGTTGGCGATGTACATCACTGGCTTGCTGGTCAGCAGGTGGAAGCTGCGCACCAGGCGCTTCTGCTCTTCGTCCAGCCCCTTCAGCAGGCTGCGGGCAGGCTTGCCGGCCTCGAAGTGGGGGATGAGCCGTTCCAGCAGGGCCTTCTGCGCCAGGGCTTCCTTGTCACCGCCCTTGGCGTTGCGGGTGACGCGCTGCAGCTGCTTCTCGCAGCTGTCGAGGTCGGCGAAGATCAACTCCAGGTCGATGACCTCGATATCCCGCTTGGGATCCACCGAGTTGGCGACGTGAATGACGTTCTCGTCTTCGAAGCAGCGCACCACGTGGGCGATGGCATCGGTCTCGCGGATGTTGGCGAGGAACTTGTTGCCCAGGCCCTCACCCTTGGACGCGCCCGCCACTAACCCTGCGATGTCGACGAACTCCATGGTGGTAGGGATCACCCGCTCGGGCTTGACGATCTCCGCGAGGGCGTTCAGCCGCGCATCGGGCATGGGCACGATGCCGCTGTTGGGCTCGATGGTGCAGAAGGGAAAGTTTTCCGCCGCGATACCGGATTGGGTCAGGGCATTGAACAGGGTGGACTTGCCGACGTTGGGCAGGCCGACGATGCCGCAATTGAATCCCATGGTGTGTGTCCTCGCGGAAGAAAAGGAAGAGGGTAGGGTGGTCAGGCCTTGCGGCTGTGCAGGCGCTGCATGGCGCGGGTCAGGTCACCGGCCAGCAACTCCGGTACCACCTCCAGGGCGGCATCGATGCTGGCGTCGAGCAGTTCCTGCTCGCTGCGCGGTGCGCGGCCCAGCACGAAGTTGGACACCAGGCTGGCATGGCCCGGATGGCCGATGCCCAGGCGCAGGCGCTGGAAACCGTTCTGATTGCCGAGCTGGGCGATGATGTCACGCAGCCCGTTGTGGCCACCATGGCCGCCGCCGGTCTTGAGACGCGCGGTGCCGGGTGGCAGGTCGAGTTCGTCGTGGGCCACCAGGATGGCTGCCGGCGGGATGCGGAAGAAGCCGGCGAGCGCCGCCACGGCCTGGCCGCTGCGGTTCATGTAGGTGGTGGGAATGAGCAGACGAACGTCGTTGCCCGCGTGGCGAAAGCGCCCCACGAGGCCATGGTACTTGCGGTCGGCAGCCAGGCTCGCGCCCTGGGCGGCAGCCAAACGCTCAACGAAGAGGGCCCCTGCATTGTGCCGGGTCTGGTCGTATTCGGGGCCTGGATTACCCAGGCCGACGATCAGTTGAACGGCAGTCATGTCAGGGGCCCTTATCGGTCAGGCGTGCGCGAGCTTACTCGGCAGCGCCTTCTTCGGCACCGTCAGCTGCTTCTTCACGGATGCGCGGCAGGTGGATGCTGGCAACCGGCAGATCGCTGCCGTGGGCCAGGGACACCAGCTCGACGCCAGCCGGGACCTTCAGGTCGCTCAGGTGAACGATCTGGTCCAGCTCGACCTTGGCCATGTCGACTTCGATGAATTCCGGCAGGTCTTTCGGCAGGCAGGAGACTTCGACTTCGTTGACGGTATGCAGGATCTCGCCACCTTGCTGCTTCACGCCCACGGAAGTTTCCTGGTTCATGAAGTGCAGGGGTACGTGAGCGGTCAGCTTCTGGTCGGCGATGACGCGCAGGAAGTCGGCGTGCATGACGTAGCCCTTGGAGGGGTGACGCTGCAGGGCCTTGACCAGGACGCTTTCGTTGCTGCCACCGACCTTCAGGGTGATGACGCTGGCGAAAGCGGCTTCGCTTTCCAGCATCTTGGCCAGGTCCTTGCCGACCAGGGTGATGGACGTCGGGGCCTTGTCGCCACCGTAGATCACGGCGGGAACGTTACCGGCGTTACGACGCAGGCGGCGGCTCGCACCTTTCCCCAGGTCGGAACGCACTTCGGCATTCAGAGTGAAATCAACCATTGTGAATCTCCAGGATAAGGAATCGGCGGGCGAGAACTTGCGACCAGTTCCTGCGCCCTACCGACTAAAAAGCCCCGGTAGACCAAGATGGCCTTCCGGGGCGCTTCCAGAGCGGCTGTTCCAGAAGCATTTCAAGACCTGCTGCGCGTCGGTCAAACTGCATTGAAAAGGCCTTCGGAATGCTCATTTACCATTCGTAAACTCCGCTTCCTCAGGCCTTTTCGCCTTGTTTGTCTCTAGCTCGCGAGGTCTTGAACCGCTTCTAACGGAACATCGCGCTGATGGATTCTTCGTTACTGATCCGGCGTACCGCCTCGGCCACCACTGGCGCGATGTCCAGCTGGCGGATCCGGCTGCAGGCCTGGGCCGCGGCGGACAGCGGAATGGTGTTGGTCACCACCAGCTCGTCCAGCACGGAGTTATCGATGTTCTCGATGGCACGGCCCGACAGCACTGGGTGGGTGCAATAGGCCAGGACCTTGGCGGCGCCGTGTTCCTTCAGGGCCTTGGCCGCATGGCACAGGGTGCCGGCGGTGTCGACCATGTCGTCGACCAGCACGCAGGTGCGGTCCTGGATGTCACCGATGATGTGCATCACTTCCGACTGGTTGGCCTTGGGACGACGCTTGTCGATGATCGCCAGGTCCACACCCAGGCTCTTGGCCACGGCACGCGCACGCACCACGCCGCCGATATCGGGGGAGACGATCATCAGGTTTTCGAAACGCTGGTCTTCGATGTCGTCCACCAGGGCGGGGGAGCCGTAGATGTTGTCCACGGGAATATCGAAGAAACCTTGGATCTGGTCAGCGTGCAGGTCGACGGTGAGCACCCGGTTGATGCCCACCACGGTCAGCATGTCGGCGACGACCTTGGCGCTGATGGCGACCCGCGCGGAACGCGGACGGCGATCCTGGCGCGCATAGCCGAAATAGGGGATGACTGCGGTGATACGCGTCGCCGAGGAGCGGCGGAAGGCATCGGCCATCACCACCAGTTCCATCAGGTTGTCGTTGGTCGGCTCGCAGGTCGGCTGGATGATGAAGACATCCTTGCCACGCACGTTCTCGTTGATTTCGACGCTGATCTCGCCATCGGAGAACTTACCGACAGAGACGTCACCGAGAGGGATGTGCAGCTGGCGCACGATGCGCCGTGCCAGATCGGGGTTGGCGTTCCCCGTGAAGACCATCATCTTGGACACGCTGCAGTTCCTGCGGCTTGAGGTGGGTCTTGGAAGGAAAATGGCAGGGGCGGCTGGATTCGAACCAACGCATGGCAGGATCAAAACCTGCTGCCTTACCGCTTGGCGACGCCCCTGTATCTTGCTGAGTACTAGCTGTACTCATTCTCTGGTCAGACTTGCCAGCGCTCGGTGCAACATCGAAACGTTGCTGCCTTTGGCTACGAAGCCTGGAAGTGATGCTGGTAGCTGGCTCGCTACTGTATCAGCTTCGGTCTTACTTGGAAAGCTTCCAAATATGCAACCTCCAGTGCCGGTTAATCTAGCTGAAACAAATTTGTTTAGCAAGATCAAAGCGTTACGAATTTCTGGGTAACGCTTCTCGACCGTACTCTGGCAGTCATTCCGACCTGTCCACTCGAGAACGGCGCAAACTTTAATGGCGGGAGTGTCACGTGTCAACAGCGGATCGGAAAAAATTTCTGCAGTACTAACAGAGACTTGCGGCACGGCCACCAGATACCAGGGTTCCGGTGGTGAAACGGGGGTGAGCTTTTCCCCCACGCCCTCGGCGAAGGCAGCCTGGCCGCGAACGAATACCGGGACGTCGGCGCCCAGGCGCAAACCCAGGGTGGCCAGATCGTCGAGGCTGGCGCCGAGCCCCCAGAGGTGATTGAGGCCGAGCAGGGTGGTGGCGGCATCCGAGCTGCCGCCACCGATGCCGCCGCCCATGGGCAGGCGCTTGGTCAGCCAGAGATCGGCGCCGCGGGTGATACCGCCTTCCTCTTGCAGCAGGCGGGCGGCGCGCAGGATCAGGTTCTGTTCCGGAGCGACTCCGGGCAGGCCGTCGTGCAGCTCGAGGGCGCCGTCGTCACGCGCGGCGAAGCCCAGGTCGTCGCCCCAGTCGAGGAATTGGAAGAGCGTCTGCAGTTCGTGATAGCCGTCCGGCCGGCGACCGAGGATGTGCAGGAACAGATTGAGCTTGGCCGGCGCCGGCAGGGTGAAGGCGGGTGCCGCGGTCATTTGCCCAGCTCGCGCGGCTGCCAGCTCTTCACCACCAGGATGACTTCCAGATCCTTGCCAGTGAGTTTGAGGCGCTCGGGCAAGGTATAGCCGTTCTGTTCGGTATAGCGGCTGTATTCGACGGTCCAGCCGTCCTGCACCAGGCGCGCCAGGTGGCTGTCGGCGTCCAGAGTCAGCTGGCTGCGGCTGTCCGGTGCCGGCAGGCCGCGGACCCACCAGAGCAGGTGCGAGACCGGCAGGCGCCAGCCGAGTTGCTGTTCGAGCAGGGCTTCGGGAGAGTCGGCCTGGTAGCTGCCCTGGCCGGAGACGTCGAGGGTGACGGCACCCGGACGACCGGTGAGGCGGGTGGCGCCGCGCCCCAGGGGGCCGGCCAGGCGGATGTCGTAGTAGTCCTGGCGCTGCAGCCAGAACAGGGTGCCGCTGCCGGAATCGCGCGGGGCACGGATGCCGACCTTGCCGTCGATCTGCCAGCCGTCGAGGGCGGCGATGCGCTGCTTGTGGGCTTGCCACTGGGCAGCGTTGCCCTGGCCTTCCACGGCCTCCTGGCGAGAGGTGCTGGCGCAGCCGGCCAGCAGGGCGAGCAGGAACAGGGTGAGGAGGGTACGCACGCGGATCATCGGAGGGTTTCGCTTCCAGTCAGGCGTTTGAGGGTGCTGCGCAGGATGGTGTCGTCGGCATCGGCGTCGAGACCGGCGCGCCAGACCTTGCGGGCTTCGCTGCGCTTGCCCCGGGCCCAGAGCACCTCGCCGAAGTGGGCGGCCACCTCGGCATCGGGGAAGCGTTCGAAGGCCTGGCGCAGGTAGCGCTCGGCGTCGGCCAACTGGCCCTGGCGATAGCGGACCCAACCCATGCTGTCGAGGATGGCCGGATCGTCCGGGCTCAGCTGGTGCGCCTTGTCGATCAGCTGGCGCGCCTCGGCCAGGCGGGGGGTGCGATCGGCCAGGGTGTAGCCCAGGGCATTGAGCGCCATGGCGTTGTCGGGGTCGTGGGCGATGATGTAGCGCAGGTCGCTCTCCAGCTGACCGAGATCGCCGCGCTTCTCCGCCAGCATGGAGCGGACGTAGAGCAGGTTGAGGTCGTTGGGGTACTGCTGCAGGGCCTGCTGCACGGTCTGGTCGGCGAGGGCGAGCTGGTCGGCGCTGGCCAGGCCTTCGGCCTCGAGGAGGTACAGCGGCACGGCGTATTCGCTCTGGCGCTTGCGGGCCTCGGCCAGGCGCTGGCGTGCCTCGACGGTGCGGCCGGCACCGAGCAGGATTTCCGTCTGGCGCTGCTGGGCGGCCAGGTAATCGGTACCCGGACCGACCTGGGCGTATTCGGCCAGGGCCTGCTCGGGCTGGTCGAGCTCTTCGTAGCTGCGCCCCAGGTTGAGGTGCGCGGCGTCCACATGGCTGCCGCGGGCGACCAGCTCCTTGAGGTAGACCTGGGCTTCCTGCCAGGCCTGGGCCTCCAGGCAGACCAGCGCCAGGGAGAATCGGAGGTCGTCGTCATCGGGGAACTGGCTGACCAGCTCGGCGAATTCGCGCTTGGCCTGGTCCAGGCGATCCAGCTCCACCAGCAGGCGCGCATGGGCCAGGCGCAGGCGACGGTCTTCCGGATGCTGGCGAATGCCGGCCTCGAGCAGCGGCAGGGCCTCGGCGCTGCGATCCTCGCTCTGCAGCAGGCGGGCCCGCAGCAGCAGCGGGGCGACTTCGCGCTTGGCCGCCGGATTGCGCTCCAGCAGTTTCAGGGCTTCGTCGGCACGACCGTCCTGCTGCAGCAGCAGCGCCTTGCCGAACAGCAGCTGGCCGTTGTGCGGGTACTTGGTCAGCAGTCGGTCGAAGCTCTTGAGCAGGCCGGCGCGGGTGGTCTCGTCGGTTTCCGCCGCGGACAGGGCGAGGAAGTCGAAATGGGTATCGCCCTGGCCCTGGAGCACCTTTTCCATGTAGACCATGGATTCGTCATAGCGCCCGGCGCGGGCCAGCATGATGGCGGCGGCGCGCTGGGCGTCCAGGTTGTCCGGGGCGTTGCGGGCCCAGATCTGCGCGGTTTCCAGCGCCGGGGTGTCCGCGCCGAGGTACTCGGCGATGCGGAAGGCCCGTTCGGCCACGCCCGGATCCTGGGTCGACTTGGCCTGCTCGACGTAGTTGGTCAGGGCGATGTCGAACCTATTGCGCTGGCCGGCCAACTCGGCGACCAGCAGGTCGTAGAGGGTGTCTTCGCGAAAGGAGCCGGCCGGTTGTGGCGTGCTCGTCTTGGCGGTGGGCGCAGGAATGGCGGCTTCGGGCGTCGGCTGACGGCCGAGATTCTGGCAGCCGGCGAGCAACAGGGCGGTCGTCAGCAGCGCGAGGTATCTGGTCATAGGGTCGGGGCGGCCTTTTTACAGTCGGTCCATCATGCCACAAGAGTCGCCGTGGCCGCGTTGCCCACGCGTGGCGACGCGCACGGGAAGTGCGGTGGTCGAGGCTGTTGACGCCTTTTGTCCGGCAAGATTCATTCGCCCAGGCTATGACGGCCATTGTCCGACGGCTCGTCGCTGCTGGTTGTCGCCACCGCCCGCGCGTAGGACAATGGCCGGCTTTCCTATCCGTTCGACTGCTTGCGTCCATGGCCTTTCTCGCGCTCGGCATCAATCACAAGACCGCCTCGGTTGAGGTGCGCGAACGTGTGGCTTTCACTCCGGAGCAGACGGTCGAGGCCCTGCGCCAGCTGGAGCAGGCCACCCACAGCCGCGAAGCGGCCATTCTCTCCACCTGCAATCGCAGTGAACTCTACCTGGAGGTGGAGCCCAGTCTGGCGGAAGCCGTGCTGGCCTGGCTCGCCCAGTATCACCGGGTGCCGCTGGAGGATCTGCGCGCCAGCATCTATTTGCATCAGGACGAAGCCGCGGTGCGCCACATGATGCGGGTGGCCGCGGGCCTGGATTCCATGGTGCTGGGCGAACCGCAGATCCTCGGCCAGTTGAAGTCGGCCTATGCCGTGGCGCGCGAGGCCGGCACCGTCGGCCCGCTGCTGGGACGGTTGTTCCAGGCCACCTTCAATACCGCCAAGGCGGTACGCACCGACACGGCGATCGGCGAGAACCCGGTGTCGGTGGCCTTCGCCGCGGTCAGCCTGGCCAAGCAGATCTTCAGCGACCTGAGTCGCAGCCAGGCGCTGCTGATCGGCGCCGGCGAGACCATCACCCTGGTCGCCCGCCATCTCCACGATCAGGGCGTACGCCGGATCGTGGTCGCCAACCGCACCCTGGAACGTGCCAGCCACCTGGCGGAAGAATTCGGCGCCCATACCGTGCTGCTGGCCGATATTCCCGACGAACTGGTCAACAGCGACATCGTCATCAGCTCCACCGCCAGCCAGTTGCCCATCCTCGGCAAGGGCGCGGTCGAGCGGGCACTCAAGCAGCGCCGGCACAAGCCCATCTTCATGGTCGACATCGCCGTCCCACGCGACATCGAGCCGGAGGTGAGCGAGCTGGAAGACGTCTACCTCTATACGGTGGACGACCTGCACGAGGTGGTGGCGGAGAATCTCAAGAGTCGCCAGGGCGCCGCCCAGGCCGCCGAGAAGCTGGTGCTGGCCGGGGTCGAGGACTTCATGCAGCGGCTGCGCGAGCGCGCCGCGGTGGACGTGGTCCGCGCCTATCGCCAGCAGGGCGAGCAGATCCGCGACGACGAACTGGCCCGTGCCCAGCGCCTGCTGGCCAACGGCGCCGATCCTCAGGAAGCCCTGGCGGCCCTGGCGCGTAGCCTGACCAACAAGCTGATGCACGCGCCCAGCGTGCAGCTCAAGAAACTATCCGCCGAGGGACGCGTCGATGCGCTGACCCTGGCCCAGGAACTCTTCGCCCTCGACGAGGGTTTGGACAAGACATGAAGACCTCTCTGTTGCACAAGCTCGACGGTCTGCAGGATCGTTTCGAGGAACTGACGGCGCTGCTCGGCGACGCCGAGGTCATCAGCGACCAGACCCAGTTCCGCGCCTATTCCAAGGAGTACGCCGAACTCGAGCCGGTGAGCCAGGCGTTCAGCGAGTATCGCAAGGTGCAGGCCGACCTGGAGGGCGCCCAGGCGCTGCTCAAGGACAGCGATCCGGACCTGCGCGAGATGGCCGAGGAAGAGGTCGCTACCGCCAGGGCGCGGCTGCAGGAGCTGGAGGACGAGTTGCAGCGCATGATGCTGCCCAAGGACCCCAACGATGGGCGCAACGTCTTCCTGGAAATCCGCGCCGGTACCGGTGGCGACGAGGCGGCGATCTTCGCCGGCGACCTGTTCCGCATGTATTCGCGCTATGCCGAGCGGCAGGGCTGGCGGCTGGAAGTGCTGTCGGAAAACGAGGGCGAGCACGGTGGCTTCAAGGAAGTCATCGCCCGGGTCGAGGGCGACAACGTCTACGCCAAGCTCAAGTTCGAGTCCGGTGCGCACCGGGTGCAGCGGGTGCCGGAGACCGAATCCCAGGGTCGCATCCATACCTCGGCCTGCACCGTGGCGGTACTGCCCGAGCCCGACGAGCAGCAGGCCATCGAGATCAACCCGGCCGATCTGCGCGTCGATACCTATCGTTCCTCCGGCGCGGGCGGTCAGCACGTCAACAAGACCGACTCCGCCGTGCGTATCACCCACCTCCCCACCGGCATCGTGGTGGAGTGCCAGGAAGAGCGCTCGCAGCATAAGAATCGCGCCAAGGCCATGGCCTGGTTGTCGGCCAAGCTCAACGATCAGCAGGATGCGGCGGCGCACAAGGAGATGTCCGATACCCGTCGGCTGCTGGTGGGTTCCGGTGACCGCTCCGAGCGCATCCGCACCTACAACTTCCCCCAGGGGCGGGTCACCGATCACCGCATCAACCTGACGCTCTACTCCCTGGGTGAGGTGGTGAACGGCGATGTCCAGCAGGTGATCGACCCGCTCCTGCAGGAGTACCAGGCCGATCAACTGGCGGCGCTGGGAGACTGACCCATGGCCACCATCGGCGCCTTGCTGCGCGAAACCCAGTTGCCGGACTCGTCCAGCGCTCGCCTCGACGTGGAGCTGCTGCTGGCCGCCGCCCTGGGCAAGCCGCGTAGTTACCTGCGCACCTGGCCGGAAAAGCTGGTGTCGCGCGAGGTCTTGGCGCGCTTCCAGGCCGATCTGGAGCGCCGCCGCCAGGGCGAGCCGGTGGCCTACATCCTTGGGCAGCAGGGCTTCTGGTCGCTGGATCTGGAGGTGAGCCCCGATACGCTGATTCCCCGCCCGGACACCGAGGTGCTGGTGGAGACCGCCCTCGCGTTGCCGCTGGCCGACGAGGCCCGGGTGCTGGATCTGGGAACCGGTACCGGCGCCATCGCCCTGGCCCTGGCCCATGAACGGCCGCGCTGGCAGGTCCTCGGGGTGGATCGTATTCCCGCCGCAGTCGAACTGGCCCGTCGCAATGCCGAGCGCCTGCGCCTGGGCACTGTCCGCTTCGTCGAGAGTCATTGGTTCAGCGCCCTGGAAGGCCAGCGTTTCGCGCTCATCGTCAGCAACCCGCCCTATATCGCCGGTAGCGATCGTCATCTGGACGAGGGCGACGTGCGCTTCGAGCCGCGCAGCGCCCTGGTCGCCGGCGCCGATGGCCTGGACGACATCCGCGACTTGATCATGGCAGCACCCGCCCACCTGCAGCCCGATGGCTGGCTGTGGCTGGAGCATGGCTTCGAGCAGGCCGCCGCGGTGCGCGAGCTGCTGGAGCGCCAGGGCTTCCGCGCGGTCGAGAGTCGGCGCGACCTGGGCGGTCACGACCGGATCAGCGGAGGCCGTTGGTCATGCTGAGCGACCGTGAGCTGCTGCGCTACAGCCGGCAGATCCTGCTGGCCCAGGTGGACATCGCCGGACAATTGCGCCTGAAAGCGGCCAAGGTGCTCATCGTCGGGCTCGGCGGCCTGGGCTCGCCGGTGGCACTCTATCTGGCTGCGGCCGGCGTGGGCGAATTGCACCTGGCCGACTTCGACTGCGTCGACCTGAGCAATCTACAACGTCAGGTGCTGCACGACGAAAGCCTGATCGGCCAGGGCAAGGTGGATTCCGCCCTGCAACGCCTGGCAGCGCTCAATCCCGAGGTGCGCCTGCTGCCGCTGCGCGAGGCGCTGGATGCCGACAGCCTGCAGGAGCGGGTCGCCGCGGTGGATCTGGTATTGGATTGCTCGGACAACTTCACCACCCGCACGGCGGTGAACGCCGCCTGCGTGGCCACCGGTCGCCCCCTGGTGAGCGGTGCGGCCATCCGCCTGGAAGGCCAACTCAGCGTGTTCGATTCGCGCCGGGCCGACAGCCCCTGCTACCACTGCCTCTATGGCGAGGGCAGCGAAGCCGAACTCAGTTGCAGCGAAGCCGGGGTGCTCGGCCCGGTGGTTGGACTGGTAGGCAGCCTGCAAGCGCTGGAAGCCCTGAAACTGCTGGCCGAATTCGGCGAGCCCCTGATTGGTCGCCTGCTGCTGGTGGATGCAGCGGGTAGTCGCTTCCGCGAATTGCGGGTCAAGCGCGATCCGGGTTGCCCGGTATGCGGCGCCCGCCATGGCTGACGAGGCACCGGTCGGGGTCTTCGACTCGGGCGTCGGCGGCCTGTCGGTGCTGGCGGAGATCCACCGGCTGATGCCGGCGGAAACCCTGCATTACGTGGCCGATTGCGGCCACATCCCCTATGGCGAGAAAACCCCGGAATACATCCGCGAGCGCTGCCAGGTGATCGCGGCGCGGCTGCGCGAGCAGGGTGCCAAGGCACTGGTGGTGGCCTGCAACACTGCCACGGTGGCCGCGGTGGCCGATCTGCGCGAACGCTATTCCGACTGGCCCATCGTCGGCATGGAACCCGCGGTCAAGCCGGCGGCGGCGGCCACGCGCAATGGCGTGGTCGGGGTCCTGGCGACCACCGGCACGCTGCAGAGCGCCAAGTTCGCCGCCTTGCTCGACCGCTTCGCCCATGGCGTCCAGGTACTTACCCAGCCCTGCCCGGGCCTCGTGGAGCAGGTCGAACGCGGCGATCTGCACGGCCCCCAGACCCGCCGGCTGCTGCAGGGGTTCGTCGAGCCGCTGCTGGCAGCCGGCTGCGACACCCTGATCCTGGGTTGCACCCACTATCCCTTCCTGCGTCCGTTGTTGGCCGAGCTGGTGCCACCCGAGGTCATCCTGGTGGACACCGGCGCCGCCGTGGCGCGCCGGCTGCAGAGTCTGTTGGCGCTCGGCGGGCGGCTCGCGCAGGGGCCGGCCGGTCCGACCCGTTTCTGGACCTCGGGCGATTCCGTCGAGCTGGCTGGGGTACTGCCCCAGCTATGGCCGGCGGGCGCCGAGGTACAGGCGTTCGTCTGACTATCCGTCAGGGTTTCGCTCGCCAAAGTCTTTTCCAGCGATTAGCATCCGACCTTGTAGGTAAAAAAGTCTTAGCCTGTGAACCCCTTCACGGCTTGCTGGTCAATGCTGGCAGTTCGTAAAAACTAGAAACATCCATAAGGGCACTTTCATGAACAAATTGCTTTCCTTCGCAGTAGCCACCGCGCTTGCGCTCGGTGGAGTGGCGTCGGTACAGGCCGCCGAGATCACCGGTGCGGTCGGTGCGACCAGCCAGAGCGGGATGACCTACCGCCTTGGTGCCGGTTGGAAGTGGGACAAGAGCTGGTGGGAAAGCTCCACGGGCCGCCTGACCGGCTACTGGGATGCCGGCTACACCTACTGGGAAGGCGAGAGCGGCCATTCCTCCGGTGAGCATTCGCTGTCCTTCGCTCCGGTATTCGTCTATGAATTCGGCAGGGGCTACGTGAAGCCCTTCGTCGAGGCCGGTATCGGCGTTTCGGTGTTCTCCAGCACCAAGGTCGGCGAGCAGGACCTGGGGTCGGCCTTCAACTTCGAGGACCGCATCGGCCTGGGTCTGAAGTTCGGTGAAACTCAGCGCGTCGGCATCCGCGCCACCCACTATTCCAACGCGGGCATCAAGCAGCCCAACGACGGCATCGAGTCGTACGCGCTGTTCTATAGCCACAGCCTCTGAGCCGCGGTTGGAATGCAAAAAGCCGGACCTAGTCCGGCTTTTTCGTTTCCGTCTTCCGCGCCATACCGCGATAGGCGGCGAGGGCGCGCTGGCGGCTTTCGCCCAGATCCACCAGGGGTGTCAGGTAGCGGGCGCCCGGGGTGTGCACGGCCTTGCCCTTGAGCTCAGCCAGTTCCGGTACCCAGGTGCGCACATAGTCACCCCGCGCATCTATCTTCAACGCCTGGGTCTGGGGATTGAATACCCGGAAGTAGGGCACCGAGTCCGTGCCGGTGGAGGCGCTCCACTGCCAGCCGCCGTTGTTGGAGGCCAGGTCGCCATCGACGAGATGACGCATGAACCAGCGCTCGCCCTCACGCCAGTCGATCAGCAGGTTCTTGCAGAGGAACATGGCGGTGAGCATGCGCATACGGTTGTGCATCCAGCCGGTCTGCTGGAGTTGGCGCATGGCCGCATCGATGATGGGAATGCCGGTGCGACCTTGCTGCCAGGCGGCGAGGCCGTCGGGATCGTCGCGCCAGGGCAGGGCGGCGAGTTCGCGATTGAAGGGTTGATGACGCGAGACCCAGGGATAGCCCACCAGCACATGGCGATAGAATTCGCGCCAGAGCAGTTCGGTGATCCAGGTCGCCGCGCCTTGGCTACCGCCGCTCAATCGTCCCCCGTTGGCCACGACCGCGGCCTGCAGGCATTGCCGTGGCGACAGCACGCCGGCATTCAGGTAAGCCGATAGCTGGCTGGTACCGGGTTCGGACGGGATGTCGCGTGCCTGGTAATAATCGTCCAGGTCATCGCGGATGAAGGTCTTCAGGCGTTGCAATGCCGCCTGTTCACCTGCCGGCCAAAGCTGGCGCACCTCGGCCGCAGGCTCGGTGAAGCCGTCGATCCGGGTAGGCAACTCGTCGGACTGAAGCGCAGCCTTCTGCTGCTTGCCAGGCGCTGGCAGCGGCGTAGGCAAGCCGGTCTCCAGGCGCGCCAGGCAGGTCTTCTTGAACTGGCCGAAGACCTTGAAATAGCCGCCACTCTTGGTCAGCACCGTACCCGGCGCGAACAGGGTCTGGTCCAGATAGCGATGCGTAGCGAGCCCGGCGGCGTCGAAGGCCTGGGTCACCGCCTCGTCACGGGCGGCTTCGTTGAGGCCGTATTCGTCATTGAAATAGAGATGCTGGGCCTCGACTTCCCGGGCCAGGTCGAGCAGCACCTGCGGCGCCTGCTCCCAGGTAGCGGCCTTGCGGACCAACAGGGGAATGCCCAGTGCCTTGAGGGTCTTGCCCAGCTCGGCAAGATTGCGCAGCCAGAAGTCGACCTTGACCGGCGCCTCGTCGTGCGCCTGCCATTGCACAGGGCTCACCAGGAAGACGGCGATGACCGGCCCCTGTTCGGCGGCGGCGTGGAGAGCGGGATGGTCATGGTGGCGCAGGTCGGTTCGAAACCAGACGAGGCCCCTCATGCATGGCGTTCCTGACGCAACAGCCCGGCGCTCTGCAGCCGATCGAAGGCCTCACCCGGGCCGCGGGCCGGTGCGGCTTCGGCGGTCAGGGATTCGCCCAGCGCACCCAGGGTCAGGCAGGGCAGGGAATGCCGGTTGGCGAAGGCTTGCAGCTGGCGCCGCAGGTCGCTGTCAGGACGGCTGTCGCGGCAAAGGATCAGCGCACGGGGTTCGAGCTGTTCGACCAGGCGATCCAGATTGCTGGCCGGGATCGACCATTCCACCAGCTCCACCGGGCAATCCGCGGCGCTGATCAACCAGGCGCACAGCCAGAGCGACGCGTTCATCGGCGTGTCGTCCAGGTTCAGCAGCACCAGCGGGGCACCACGCAGACTGTGCTGGCTATGGTAGATACGCGCCCCCAGCTTGCTGCGCAGCCAGGTATGGAAGAACACCTGCTGCAGGCGACCGTCGTCGGTGGCCTGGCACAGCCGCTCCAGTTCGCGCAGCAGGGGCGCCAGCAACTGGTCCAGCAATACCCGCGGCGGATAGAGCGACGCCGCACGGTTGTAGGCTTCATCCAGTGACCGCGAGGCGAGCCGGCCGATGGCGTCCATCATCTCCCGATGGATGCCTTGCCAGGGCGTATCGCTCGGCAGCACCGCCGGCCGCTGCTCGTCGAGCAGTCCCTTGACCTGGCTGACCGCTACGCCCCGGGCGATCCAGGCGAGGACCTGCTGTACGCGGACCACATGAGCCTCGCTGTACAGACGATGGCCCTTGGGGGTGCGCTTGGGCACCAGCAACCCATAGCGACGCTCCCAGGCGCGCAGGGTCACGGCATTCACCCCCGTACGCCGGGCGATTTCGCGGATGGGCAGCCACCCTTCGTGGAGGGCGGAATCGTAGTCCTGATCCTCACCGCCGGGCGATGAAGGCAAGGGGGTAGCGCTAGATGGCATTTCGCAGACTCAGACGTTCGGGGTGCGGTTGCAGGTAGGCCTGCTCGTTCACATAGCGATCCGGATGCTGGCGGAAGTGATGCTTGAGCAGGGTCAGGGGGACCACCAGCGGGACGATCCCCTCATGGTACTGCTCGATCAGCTGCTGCATCTCCTGCTTCTCGCTGTCGCTTAGCACACGACGCAGATAACCGAAGAGATGATAGAGCACATTGCAGTGGGTGCCACGGGTCGCGCAGCGCTTGAGCGCCGCCATCAGGCCACTGAAGTACTCCTGACCCAGTTCGTCCAGGTTGCGCTGGCCGATGCTGCCGACCAGTTGGCCAAGCGCCCGGGCACGCTGCGGATCGTGGGCCATCAGCTGATACTTGTAGCGGGAATGGTAGGACAACAGTGCCCGCGCCGTCAGGCCCTGTTGCACCAGTTGCAGCCAGTGGGCGTGGGCGAAGACGCGGGTGACGAAGTTTTCCCGCAGCACCGGGTCGTTCAGCCGACCGGCTTCTTCCACCGGCAGGTCCGGACGCAGACGCATGATGGCCGCGGCGAACAGACCACGCCCGTCGCTGTCGCTGCCCTGGCCGTTGGCGTGATAGACCTTGACCCGTTCCATGCCGCAAGAAGGCGATTTCTGCATGAAGATGAAACCGGACAGGTCGGAGAGCTCCCCTGCCATCTTCTCACCATAGGCCGTAAGGGCATCGGTCACGTCCAGGCTTGGGTCGATGGTACCCACGGCACGCGGCGCCGATGAATCGCCAACCAGGCGAATCGGCTCGCGAGGCGTTCCCAGGCCGATAGCCATTTCCGGGCAGACCCGGACGAAATCGAAGTGCTCGGCGAAGGTCTGGCTGCAGAGCCGGGATTCCTTGTGCCCGCCGTTGTAGCGGACTTCGTCACCCAGCAGGCAGGCACTGATGCCCAGGCGCGGGCGGGGCAGTCTGGCGGCGTTGGAAGGCATGGCAATCCCCTGTCGTGTATTTTCTTGTACAAGGATTTCCTATTTGTACAAGTTTGGTGCAATTTTCGACAGGGGGCTGCCACAAAAAATTCGCCGCAGGTTACCAACGGCGTGCGCTTCGTCGTTTAGTCCAGGCTACCCAGGAGCTGTTGTGCTGCCTCATGACCACTCAACCAGGCCCCTTCCACCCGCCCGGTGGAGCACCAGTCGCCACAGGCGAAGACACCCATGTCCGGATCTGCCAGCGCGCCCCATTGGTGCGGCTGGGCCGGCCGGGCATAGAGCCAGCGATGGGCCAGGGTGAAGGTCGGCGCTGGCAGGGGGCAGCCGATCAGCTCGGCGAAGGCGCCGTGCAGCCGCTCGATCACCTCGTCCTTGGCGGCGTCGATGTGCGCCTTGCTCCAGGTGCTGGTGGCGTGCAGCACCCAGGTATCCAGGGTGGTATCGCGGCCGGGTTTGCAGCGGTTGCGCGCCAGCCAGTCCAGCTCGCTGCCCTGCACGAAGCAACCCTCCACTGGCGTCTGCAGCGGCGTGGCGAAGGCCAGCGCGACCGACCAGGTCGGCTCCATGCTGACGCCGGCCACGGTCGACGCCAGCTTGGGCACGCTGGACAGCAGCGCGGCGGCCTGGGGCGCCGGCATGGCGATGATGACCTGGGCGAAGGGGCCGTGGGTCTCGCCGTTGGCATCCAGCAGGTGCCAGTGCCTGGCACCGCGGAAAACCTCGGTGATGCGGCAATCGAAGGTGGTCGGCAGATCGGCCAGCAGGTGGCGGGTGATGGCGCTCATGCGCGGTACCCCGACCCAGCGCGGCTGCTCGTCCTGGGACGGACTCAGGCGACCGTCGCGGTACTGGTAGAGCGAAGGATTCCATTCGGCCGCGCAGCCGGCCCGGCGCCATTCGTTCAGGGCGTCGATGAAGCGGCGATCCCGCGCCGTGAAATACTGGGCGCCCAGGTCCAGGGCACCGGCTTCGCTGCGCTTGCTGGCCATGCGGCCGCCGCTGCCGCGGCTCTTGTCGAAGATCTGGACCTGCTGCCCGGCGCGAATCAGCGTTTGAGCAGCGGAAAGTCCTGCTATTCCTGCGCCAATGATGGCGATAGGGGTAGTCATGATGGACCTCGCTTGTCTGACGAATCGCCCTCGACGAACGTTTGCGCGCGCAAGGGCTCTACGGCTACGACTGGCAACCGTTCTGGATCATTCGACCCACGACCATAACAAACAATCCTCATCCCTATCGTCCAGATGCCAACTGGCGAGAGGGCTTTACGAGAAGGAAGTGACGACATGCATATCCTGCTGACGGGTGGTACCGGACTCATCGGCCGTGCCCTCTGCCGCCAATGGACGGCGGCTGGGCACCAGCTCAGCGTGCTCAGCCGGGACCCGGGACGGGTCGCCCGGGAATGTGGACCGGGCGTGCGCGGCATCGCCCGGCTGGAAGAACTGGGTGACGAACCCCTGGACGCCGTGGTCAATCTGGCCGGTGCACCCATCGCTGACAAGCCCTGGACGCGCAGTCGCAAGGCCGAGCTCTGGGAAAGCCGGATCGGCACCACCGAACGGCTGGTCGACTGGCTGCGCGGGCGCAGTCAGAAGCCCGCGGTGCTGCTCTCCGGCTCGGCGACCGGCTTCTATGGCGACAGCGGCGAGAAGCCGGTGAGCGAGACCGACAACCTGGCGGGTCCCGATTTCGCCGGCGAGCTGTGCCTGGCCTGGGAGCAGATGGCCAACGAGGCCGAGAAGCTGGGCATCCGGGTGGTCAATCTGCGTACCGGTCTGGTGCTGGCCGCCGACGATGGCTTCCTGCTGCGCCTGTTGCCACCCTTCCGCTTTGGTCTGGGCGCGCGCCTGGGCAATGGACGCCAGTGGATGCCGTGGATTCATTTGCAGGATCAAATCGGGGCCATCGATTTTCTTCTCAACCGCAGCGACGCCCAGGGTCCCTATAATCTCTGTGCCCCCCAGCCGGTGCGCAACCGCGACTTCACCGAAGCCCTGGGCCGGGCCTTGCGGCGCCCGGCGCGATTGCTGATCCCCGCCTTCGCCCTGCGCCTGATGGGAGAGCTGTCCATCCTGCTGCTGGGTGGCCAGCGCGCCCGCCCCGAGCGTCTGCTCGAGGCCGGGTACGTCTTTCGCTATCCCGAGCTGGATGAGGCCCTGGCCAATCTGCTCGCTGCCAAGGATTCACGATGACTGCCAACGCTCTGCTGCTCGCCAACCTGGGTTCGCCCGATTCGCCCCACGTCCCCGATGTGAAGCGCTACCTGAACCAGTTCCTGATGGACCCCTATGTGGTCGATCTGCCCTGGCCGCTGCGCCGCCTGCTGGTCTCGCTGGTGCTGATCAAAAGGCCTGCCGCCTCGGCGGAGGCCTATGAGTCGATCTGGTGGGACGATGGCTCGCCGCTGATCGTGCTCAGTCGCCGTCTGCAGGAAGCCGTGCGTCCGCACTGGCGCCATGGCGCGGTCGAGCTGTGCATGAGATACGGCGAGCCATCGGTGGAGTCGGTCCTCAAGCGCCTGGCCAGCGAGGGCATCCGCGAGGTGACCTACGCGCCGCTCTATCCGCAATTCGCCGACAGCACCACCACCACCGCCATCGTCGAGGCGCGGCGCGTCATCGAGGCCCATCAGCTGCCGCTGACGCTGAAGATCCTGCCGCCGTTCTACGATCGCCCGGAATACCAGGCGGCGCTGGCGGCCAGCGTCGAGCCCTATCTGCAGGAGCCCTATGACCACCTGCTGCTGTCCTTCCACGGCCTGCCCGAGCGGCACATCCGCAAGCTGGTCAAGGATCGCAGCCACGACCTGCGCGCCCCCGACAGCAGCAAGGTCAGCGCCAAGGCCCTGGCCGTCTGCTATCGCAGCCAGTGCCAGCGCACCGCCGAACTGCTGGCCAAGCGCCTGGGTATTCCCGACGGCAAGTGGTCGGTGTCCTTCCAGTCCCGGCTGGGCAAGGACAAGTGGATCGAGCCCTACACCGAAGCGCGGCTGGACGAGTTGGCCAAGGCAGGCGTCAAGCGCCTGCTGGTGATGTGCCCGGCCTTCGTCGCCGACTGCATCGAGACGCTGGAGGAGATCGGTGATCGCGGGCGTGAACAGTTCATCGAGGCCGGCGGCCGGGAGCTGGTGCTGATTCCCTGCGTCAATGACCACCCGGCATGGGTAGCGGCGTTGGTGGAGCTGTGCGAAGAGGTGGCGGAGCTGCCGCCGCGGCCCATCGAACAGCCCAAGCTGCCGGCGTAACCGGCAGCTTGGACGGGCCGTCAGAGCAGCGGGCGCTCTGGTGGTTCGGCATCCTTCTTCCAGGCATTGTGCCCGGGCAGGACCAGGTTGAGGCCGATGGCGATCAGGCCGCAGAGGGAGATGCCCTTGAGGCCGATCTCGCCGTTGCCGAAGACGATGCCGCCGATGCCGAACACCAGGGTCACCGAGACGATCACCAGGTTGCGCGCCTCGGACAGGTCCACCTGGTGGCGGATCAGGATGTTCAGGCCCACCACGGCGATGGAGCCGAACAGCAGGCAGAGGATGCCGCCCATGACCGGCACCGGGATGGTCTGCAGCGCCGCGCCGAACTTGCCGACGAAGGCCAGCACCATGGCGAAGCCCGCCGCCCACAGCATGACCCGCGGATTGTGGTTCTTGGTCAGCATCACCGCGCCGGTCACCTCGGCGTAGGTGGTGTTGGGCGGGCCGCCGAACAGACCGGCGGAGGAGGTGGCCAGGCCATCGCCCAGCAGGGTGCGGTGCAGGCCGGGCTGCTTGAGGTAGTTCTTGCCGGTCACCCCGCCCACCGCGATCACTCCGCCGACGTGCTCGATGGCCGGCGCCAGGGCCACCGGGACCATGAACAGGATGGCACCCCAGTGGAATTCCGGCGCGACGAAGGCCGGGATCGCCAGCCAGGGTGCGGCGCCTATGCCTTCGGTATGGACGATGCCGAAGACGAAGGCCAGGGCATAGCCGACGAAGACCCCCGCGAGGATGGGGACCAGGCGGAACATGCCCTTGCCGTAGATGGCCACCAGCAGGGTGGTGACCAGCGCCGGCATGGAGACCAGCATCGCCGTGGCGTAGGGCACCAGCTGGGCGCTGCCGTCCCCGGCCTTGCCCATGGCCATGTTGGCCGCCACCGGCGACAGGCCCAGGCCGATGGAAATGATCACCGGGGCGATCACCACCGGCGGCAGCAGCCGGTCGATGAAGCCCACGCCGCGCAGCTTCACCGCGAGGCCCAGGAAGGTGTAGACGAAGCCGGCCGCCACCACCCCGCCGAGTACCGCCGGCAGGCCGAATTCAGCCTTGGCGGCGATGATCGGCGCGATGAAGGCGAAGCTGGACGCCAGGAACACCGGTACCTGGCGGCCGGTGACCAGGTGGAACAGCAGGGTGCCGAAGCCGGCCGTGAAGAGAGCGACATTGGGGTCCATGCCGGTGATCAGCGGCATCAGCACCAGGGCGCCGAAGGCCACGAAGAGCATCTGGGCACCAACCACGATTTCCCGCCAGAGCGGTTCCCGCGTCGTCACGCTCAGGCGTCCTTCTGCTTGGTGCCGAAGATCTTGTCACCGGCATCCCCCAGGCCGGGCAGGATGTAGCCATGCTCGTTGAGACGCTCGTCGATGGAGGCGGTGTAGAGGCGCACGTCCGGATGGGCTTCTTCGACCGCGGCGATGCCCTCGGGCGCGGCTACCAATACCAGTGCCCGGATCTCCTTGGCGCCGGCCTTCTTCAGCAGGTCGATGGTGGCGATCATGGAGCCGCCGGTGGCCAGCATGGGATCGATGATCATGGCCAGGCGCTGGTCCAGTTCACCCACCAGCTTTTCCAGGTAGGTGTGGGCCTGCAGGGTGGATTCGTTGCGGGCGAGGCCCACCACGCTGACCCGGGCGCTGGGGATCAGGCTGAGCACGCCATCGAGCATGCCGATGCCGGCGCGCAGGATGGGCACCACGGTGACCTTCTTGCCGGAGATCTTCTCCACTTGCACGGTGCCGCACCAGCCTTCGATGTCCACCGTTTCCACCGGCAGATCCTGGGTCGCCTCGTAGGTGAGCAGGGCGCCGACCTCCTGGGCCAATTCGCGGAAGTTCTTGGTGCTGATGTCGGCGCGGCGCATCAGGCCCAGCTTGTGGCGGATGAGCGGGTGGCGGATTTCATGGACGGGCATGGGATTCTCCAGAGACGGTGGGGCAGCGGATCGCCGCGAGCGAGGAGGGTGTCGGTACGACCGGCGGCCCGAAGGCTTGCCACGGGGCAGGGCAAGCCATAAAAAAACCGCGGTACATTAAAGCATCCGACTCGAGCTGGGCAGTACCCTGCGACAATACTAGCCGCCTGCCGGCGCTTGAGATCGGCCGGCGGTGTCTGTACCTTTGCCGCCTTTTATCCGCGCCAACCACCAGGCAGGCGCCCCGTCCCCCGGAGAAGCCCCATGTCCGCCGATCTCGCCCACATCCGCCAGGTCATGCAGGAGGCCGACTGCCTCTATGACGAAGCCCAGGTCGAAGCGGCCATCGATCGGATCGCCGCGTCCATCACCGCCGATCTCGCCGAGCGCAATCCGGTGGTCTTCTGCGTGATGAATGGCGGGCTGATCCTGACCGGCAAGCTGGCCACCCGGCTGAACTTTCCGCTGGAAATGTCCTACCTGCACGCCACCCGCTACCGCAACGAGACCACCGGCGGCGAGCTGTTCTGGAAGGCCAAGCCCGAGGTGTCCTTCATCGATCGCGATGTGCTGATCGTCGACGACATCTTCGACGAGGGCCATACCCTCAAGGCCATCATCGACTTCTGCCGCCACGCGGGTGCCCGCGAGGTCCATACCGCGGTGCTGATCGACAAGACCCACGACCGCAAGGTCAAGGGCCTGGAAGCCACCTACGTCGGCCTGCCCTGCATCGATCGCTACATCTTCGGCTATGGCATGGACTACAAGGGCTACTGGCGCAACGCCCCCGGCATCTACGCCGTGAAGGGGCTGTGACCGCCCGCCTGTTCGATCAGGCGCTGTTCGCCGACCTGCTCCGGCAGGCGGCGGCCAGCCCGCGCCGACGCGCCCATCACTGTCTGCATGCCATGGACGAGCCCTGCCACCGGCTGGTGGTGGGGATGTGCGAAGACAGCTACGTGCCGCCCCATCGCCACCTGGATCCGCACAAGGCCGAGAGCCTGCTGGTGCTGCAGGGTCGGCTGGGGCTGCTGACCTTCGCCGAGGACGGCCAGGTGCTGCTGCGCCGCGAACTGTCCGGGGGCGCCGGTTGCCTGGGCGTCGATCTGGCGCCAGGCCAGTTCCATGCCCTGGTCGCCCTGGGCGGCGATTGCCTGTTCTTCGAATGCAAGGCCGGTCCCTTCGCGGCCCTGGGCGAAGGCGAGCGAGCCGCCTGGGCGCCGTTGGAGGGGGCAGCGGATGCCGACCGCTATCGCACCTGGATGCACGCTCAGTTCGATTGAACTTTCGATCGGTCTCGCGGTATCGCCAGGGCTTTGTCACTGGCGGGGTGGCGGAAGGCGGGAGTAGAATCGATCCTCCCTCAAATCCCCCAGCACAGGTAGCCAAAGGATGCGCAAGGATAAAAAGCAGGTCATCGGTGAAGAGATCAGTGACGAGCAGATCAAGCTGTTCCTCGACGTCGAACCGGCGGACGATACCCCAGCGTCTCTGCACAAGCTGGTCAAGGCCTATCGCGGGTTGCGTCCCGACGACTTCGAGCGTTTCGTCGGCTTCTTCGTCGAAGCGGGCTACGATCTCGATGCACGCAATGCCGAGGGTGAAGACTTCATCGCGCTGATCCGCAGCCATCGCCAGGCCGAGCCCTATATCGACGCCCTGCGTGCCGCTCACGCCTGATTCAGGCCCTGTCTGAAAGGCCTCCCCCTGGTTGGTGACCCTTTCGATAGGCAAAAATAAACCCCGCCATGGCGGGGTTTATTTTTGCCTGGAAAACGAGCCGCCTGAGCGGCCCGTGATCCATCAGGCTTCGCGGTTGCGGGTCAGCAGCGCGGGCTTCTCGCTACGCGGACGGCTTGGCAGTTCTTCCAACTGCTCCAGCGTCGGCAGACGATCGGCACGGGACGGCTTGTGCACGATCTTCGGTTGTGGCTTGCTCGACGCCCGCTCTTCGGTGGCATAGGCGCGCGGCTCGCTCGGTGCGGCTTCGTAAGGCCGGGCCGCGCGGGGCTGCCCGCCGTTCTGGCCGCGACGCTTGCCGGGCTGCTGCTGTTGCTGGCCACGCGGAGCACGAGCAGCACCCTGGCCCTGGCCCTGGCCCTGGCCCTGGCGGGGCTGGCCACCGCCGGCGGTCGCAGCAGGACGGGCGCCATTACCGGCATTGCCACTGCGCGGGCCTTTGCGACCCTTGCCCTGGTAGGGGCTCACGTAGTCGACGCTGTTGCCGAAGTTGTCGTAATCGTCGTCCAGGAATTCTTCCGGATCGCGATTGCGCGGCTGCTGGGCGACGGCCTGGCCGGGTTGGGCGGCCTTGTCCTGGCCGGCGTCATCGCGATCGCGGCGGTTGCGACGATTGCGGGTACGGCCCTTGCGCTCGCCCTGGGGCTGCGTACCGGAGGCCTCGCCATTGCTGCTGGATTTGCCCTGGCCCTGGTTCTGGCCCTGGCCTTCGCTGCGCGCCGGTTTCTCGGCCTTTTTCTGGCGATTCTGCTGCGGCTTGCCACGCGGCTCGCGCGGTGCCCGTACTTCCGGTTGCTCCGGCGGGACGCTGGCGGGGTCGAAGCCCTGCATGTCGCCGTCCGGGATGCTCTGCTTGGTCAGGCGCTCGATGGCCTTGAGCAGCTTCTCTTCGTCCGGTGATACCAGCGAGATGGCCTCGCCGCTACGACCGGCTCGACCGGTACGGCCGATGCGGTGCACATAGTCTTCCTCGACGTTGGGCAACTCGAAGTTGACCACGTGGGGCAACTGGTCGATGTCCAGGCCGCGGGCGGCGATGTCGGTGGCGACGAGGACGCGGACCTCATTGCTCTTGAAGTCGGCCAGGGCCTTGGTACGCGCGTTCTGGCTCTTGTTGCCATGGATCGGCGCGGCCGGCAGGCCGTGCTTGTTCAGGTACTCGGCCAGACGGTTGGCGCCATGCTTGGTCCGGGTGAACACCAGCACCTGCTCCCAGGCACCCAGGGTGATCAGGTGGGCGAGCAGGGCGCGCTTCTGGTTGGCCGGGATACGGAACAGGCGCTGTTCGATGCGCTCCACCGTGGTGTTCGGCGGGGTGACTTCGATGCGCTCCGGGTCCTGCAGCAACTTGCCGGCGAGGTCGGTGATGTCCTTGGAGAAGGTGGCCGAGAACAGCAGGTTCTGGCGTCGCGACGGCAGGCGGGCCAGAACCTTCTTCACATCATGGATGAAGCCCATGTCGAGCATGCGGTCGGCTTCGTCCAGCACCAGGACCTCCACGGCGGACAGGTCGACGCTCTGCTGGCCGGCGAGGTCCAGCAGGCGGCCGGGACAGGCGACCAGGACGTCGACACCCTTGGCCAGGGCGGTGACCTGCGGCTTGAGGCCGACGCCGCCGAAGACGCAGGCGCTGCGCATGGGCAGGTCGCGGGCATAGACCTTGAAGCTGTCGTGCACCTGGGCCGCCAGCTCGCGGGTCGGGGTCAGCACCAGGACGCGCGGTTGCTTGGCGACGTAGTGGTGACCATCGGGATGACCGTTGGGGAACAGCCGCTCCAGGACCGGCAGGGCGAAGCCGCCGGTCTTGCCGGTACCGGTCTGGGCCGCCACCATCAGGTCGCGACCCTGCAGGACGGCCGGAATGGCGCGTTGCTGGACGGGAGTGGGGTTCAGGTAGCCGGCGTCTTCCACGGCGCGGGCAAGGGCCTCGGAGAGACCGAGGGAAATGAAGGACATGCGGGGTTCCTGTCTCTGTCGGCGTCCCGCCGACGTGGGGGCGCGGTTGCGCTCCTGGTTGACGTCCGAAAGGTTTGGACGTCTCGCCCGCACTCGTCATCCTGCGCTGGATGAAGGGCCGGGCGATGACCGGAAGCGGTAATCACGGTTGGGTGAAGCCGCCGCCAAAACGCGTGGCCGGCTTCAGAAGCCGAGGTTTCGCCAGATGGCGATGCACGGCTCCGCTTGGTTCAGGGTGTAGAAGTGCACGCCGGGTGCCCCACCTTCGAGCAGACGCTCGCACAGGGCGGTCATGACTTCTTCGCCGAAGGCTTGGATGCTTTGGGTATCGTCACCGTAGGCTTCCAATTGCTTCCGCAGCCAGCGCGGCAATTCAGCGCCACAGGCATCGGAGAAGCGCGCCAACTTGCTGTAGTTGGTGATCGGCATGATGCCAGGGATCACAGGAGCTTCGACCCCCAGTTTGCGGACACGTTCCACAAAATGGAAGTAGCAATCGGCGTTGAAGAAGTACTGGGTGACCGCGCGGTCAGCACCGGCCTCCATCTTGTACACGAAATTGCGCACGTCGTCCGTAAAGCTGCGCGCCTGCGGATGGGTTTCCGGATAGGCGGCGACTTCGATATGGAAGTGATCGCCGGTTTCCTCGCGGATGAAGGTGACCAGATCACTGGCGTGACGCAACTCGCCGCCACCGGACAGGCCCATGCCGGAGGGCAGGTCGCCGCGCAGGGCGACGATGCGGTTGATGCCGGCTTCCCGGTACTGCTGCAGCAGTTCGCGCAGCTTGGCCTTGCTGTCGCCGACGCAGGACAGATGCGGCGCGGTCGGTACGCCGACCTCGTCGTTGAGCTGGCGCACGGTGCGGTAGGTGCCATCCCGGGTCGAACCGCCGGCGCCGTAGGTGCAGGAGAAGAACTCCGGCCCGTGGCCTGCCAGCTGCCGCGCGGTGGCGATCAGCTTCTCGTGGCCCGCCTCGGTCTTGCAGGGAAAGAATTCGAAACTCAGACTGGGTTTCACATTGTCTCTCTCGTGAGAAGCCCCGCCCTCGCGGGCGGGGAGTGCCCTCAGGGGCGTGCCATCAGTAGCGGTAGCTGTCCGGCTTGAAGGGGCCGTCCTGGGTCACACCGATATACTTGGCCTGGGCCTCGGTCAGACGGGTGACGACGCCACCGAAGCCTTTCACCATTTCCAGGGCCACTTCTTCGTCGAGCTTCTTGGGCAGGACCATGACGGTGACGTTGGCGGTCTTCTCGGCGACCGGCAGGTCGGCGAACTTCTCCTGGTACAGGTGGATCTGCGCCAGGACCTGGTTGGCGAAGGAGCCGTCCATGATGCGGCTGGGGTGGCCAGTGGCGTTGCCCAGGTTCACCAGACGGCCTTCGGCCAGCAGGATCAGGTAGTCGTCGTTGGTCGGATCGACGGTCAGGCCGGTGCGGTGGATCTTGTGCACCTGCGGCTTCACCTCTTCCCAACCCCAATGCTGGCGCATGAAGGCGGTGTCGATCTCGTTGTCGAAGTGACCGATGTTGCACACCACGGCCCGCTTCTTCAAGGCCTTGAGCATGTTGGCGTCGCAGACGTTGACGTTACCGGTGGTGGTGACGATCAGGTCGATCTTGCCCAGCAGGGCGCGATCCACGGAGCCTTCGCTGCCGTCGTTGAGGCCATCGACATAGGGCGAGACTAGCTCGTAGCCGTCCATGCAGGCCTGCATGGCGCAGATCGGATCGACTTCCGAGACCTTGACGATCATGCCCTCCTGACGCAGCGAGGCGGCCGAGCCCTTGCCCACGTCGCCGTAGCCGATCACCAGTGCCTGCTTGCCGGACAGCAGGTGGTCGGTGGCGCGCTTGATGGCATCGTTGAGGCTGTGGCGGCAGCCGTACTTGTTGTCGTTCTTGCTCTTGGTGACCGAGTCGTTGACGTTGATCGCCGGGACCTTGAGGGTACCGTCCTTGAGCATGTCCAGCAGGCGGTGCACGCCGGTGGTGGTCTCTTCGGTGATGCCGTGCACGCGCTCCAGCACCTGCGGGTACTTGTCGTGCAGGATCTGGGTCAGGTCACCGCCGTCGTCCAGCACCATGTTGGCGTCCCAGGGCTGGCCGTCCTTGAGGATGGTCTGCTCGATGCACCACTCGTATTCGGCTTCGGTCTCGCCCTTCCAGGCGAACACCGGGATGCCGGCGGCGGCGATGGCGGCAGCGGCCTGGTCCTGGGTGGAGAAGATGTTGCAGCTGGACCAGCGCACTTCGGCGCCCAGGGCCACCAGGGTCTCGATGAGCACGGCGGTCTGGATGGTCATGTGGATGCAGCCGAGGATCTTGGCGCCGGCCAGGGGTTGTTCGCCGGCGTACTTGCGTCTCAGACCCATCAGGGCGGGCATTTCCGATTCGGCGATGATGACTTCGCGACGACCCCAGTCGGCCAGGGAAATGTCGGCGACCTTGAAATCGTTGAAAGCGGCAGGCGTAAGGACAGCGCTCATTGAAGAGTCTCCATTCGTTAGGTGCGAATGGGCGCCGTTGATGCGTTCTGATAACGCTCCACTCGAGCCTGACAACGTCTGGCGTCATGCCCGCCGAGATTCCCGCAGCGGCGGCGGGTCGGCTAGGATGGGATAACGCAGCGTGCTGCAGCGCCCCTCGAGCGGAAGGCGGGGCGGCCTGGTGGCCGCGATGCGGGGGCAGTATAACGAGGATCGCACTAAACCCAAAGGGTGGCGCTCTGCCTCATGTCGACCGGAATCTACCGCGCGCCCTCTGATCTGATGCCCCACCCCCCTGGACATTCAAGGAGCCCTGATGAACTTCCATACCCGCAAATGGGTGAAACCCGAGGACCTCAACGCCAACGGCACCCTGTTCGGTGGCAGCCTGCTGAAGTGGATCGACGAAGAGGCGGCGATCTACGCCATCGTCCAGCTGGAAAATCCCAAGGTGGTGACCAAGTACATCTCGGAGATCAACTTCATCAGCGCCTCGCGCCAGGGTGACATCATCGAGCTGGGCATCACCGCCACCGAGTTCGGTCGGACCTCCATCACCCTGAGATGCGAGGTGCGCAACAAGATCACCCGCAAGAGCATCCTCACCATCGACAAGATCGTCTTCGTCAACCTCGACGAGGAGGGCAATCCGGCGCCGCACGGCAAGACCGAGATCACCTACGTCAAGGACAGGTTCAAGGATGCGCCTTGAGACCGGGCTTGCTCACGTCCAGGCGCCGGCGCTCGGCCCAGTAGAGCAGCAGCTCGCGTAGCTGGGACAGTTCGATCGGCTTGCCCATGTGGCCGTCCATGCCGGCCTCCTGGGCGCGATCCTTGTGCTCGGTGAGGATGTGGGCGGTCAGCGCCACCACCGGGGTGCGCGACCTGTGGTTCTGCTGCTCCCAGGCCCGCAACCGGCGCGTGGCCCCGAAGCCGTCGAGCAGCGGCATCTCGCAGTCCATCAGGATCAGGTCGTAGGTGTTCTGCTGGATCTTCTCGAAGGCCTCCAGGCCGTTGCTCACGGTGTCGGGCTCCACGCCGAGCTTCTTGAGCATGCCGCGGATCACCTTGACCGAGATGCTGTTGTCCTCGGCCACCAGCACCCGGAAGTCGGCCGGAACGCCACTCGGCTGTTCCTGGGGCTCCGGTTCGCTGGCGCGCTGGCCACGGCGAGACAGTTCGTCGGCCAGGGTGGCACGGAGGGTATAGCCGGCCACCGGCTTGGCCATGATGCGCTTGATGCCGGCGTTGCGGGCGATGACCTTGCTGGGCGCGTTGCTCAGCCCGGTGAGCATGATCAGCAGCAGGTCGTGGTTGAGGTTCTCGTCTTCGTTGATGCGGGCGGCCAGTTGCATGCCGGTCATGCCGGGCATCTGCTGGTCGAGCAGGACCACGTCGAAGTATTCGCGCAGGTGCGACTGGGTGCGCAGCAGCGCCAGGGCCTCGCGGCCGGAGGCGGCGGTGACCACCTGCATGCCCCAGGCGCTGCACTGCTGCTGCAGCACCTTGCGGCACAGCTCGTTGTCGTCGACCACCAGGACGCGCACGTCCTGCAGCGGGTAGTCGCTGTCGCCGCGGGAGAGCACCAGCGCCTGGGCCGGGATGGGCAGGCTGATCCAGAAGCTGGAGCCACCCTCGGCGTTGTTCTGGATGCCGAATTCACCCTGCATCAGCAGCACCAGCTGGCGGGCGATGATCAGGCCGAAGTCGAGGCTGTCGGTGTCGCCGGTGAGGAAGTCACGGCTGTCGAGATGGCTGGAGAGCAGTTGGCGGCTGAGGGTGGCATCCAGCGGCGTGCCACTGTCCTGCACGGAGATGCGCAGGCGCGGCGCATGGCCGGCGGCTTCTTCCAGGGAGATCACCAGCAGGATCTCGCCCTCTTCGGTCCGCTGGAAGGCATTTTCCAGCAGGTTGAGCAGAATCTGGCGCAGGCGGGTCGGGTCGCCGATGAAGCGGCGCGGTACCTGGGGCTGGATGAAGCTGAGCAGTTCGACCCGGTGCTCCTCGGCACGGGGGCGGAAGATGTCCAGGCAGTCGTCGAGCAGGGCGTTGAGGTCGAAGGTCACCTCTTCCAGCTCGATCTGGCCGCTTTCCAGGCGGGTGATGTCGATGATCTCGTTGATCAGGTTGAGCAGTTCGGCGCCGGCGCTGTGGATGGTCTGCACGTAGTCGCGCTGCTTGGCCGACAGCGCCGTGCCCTGCAGCAGTTCGGTCATGCCCAGCACGCCGTTCATGGGGGTGCGGATCTCATGGCTGATGCGCGAGAGGAATTCGGCCTTGCCCTTGAGCTCGGCGTGGTTGGCGGCGCGATCGCGGGTGCGGGTGAATTGCTCCTCGCGGAGATAGCGGCGGCGCTCCTCCAGGGCCAGGGTGAGCAGGATGCCGCCGAGCATGCAACTGCTCATCAGCGCCCGTCCCAGCCATAGCGGCGCATTGGCGTAGCCGGTGAGGATCGGCAGGGCGATCAGGCCGGACAAGCCCAGCAGGGCGCAGCAGACCACCAGCAGCCGCGCATAGCGAGCGCCCTGGTGCCAGCGTTCGCTGGCGATGACCAGGCAGGCGAACAGTACCAGGCCGTTGACCAGCATCAGCCAGTCGCCGACGTAGACGTCGCCGGCGAGTATCCGTCCCACGGCCGCCACGCCCACCAGGGCCAGCAGGGCCCGCACCACCCGTCGGGTCCAGAGCGGCAGCCGGCGCCAGCCGAAGAAGGCGGCGACCAGGTGCAGTCCGGCCGCGCTGCAGGCGAGTACGGACAGATCGGTCAGCAGCGGCGCCTGGTTCTTGAAGGTGCCGAGCAGGAACTTGCTCAGGCCGAACAGGTTGAGCGCCACGCACACCAGCATCACCAGCAGTATGGTCAGGGCGCTGGTGGCGCGGCTGCGGTGGTAGAGCAACTGCACGCCGTTGTACAGCGCGAGCATGGCCAGGCAGCCGAGCAGCACGCCGAACATCACCAGGCGATGGGTGATCTCGGCCTCGGCGCTGCTGCTGAGCGTCAGCGCGATGCGCATCGGCTGGGGGGATTCGAATCTCAGGAACAGGTCCAGCGGCTCGGTGCTGGGCGGGATGGGGAAGACGAAATCGCGGCTGATCTGCTGGGGATTGAGCAGCGGTCGGGCCAGGCCATCGCGGATCTCGCTGAGCATCTGGTCTTCGCTATAGGCGTAGAAGTCCAGGTAGCCGACGTTGGGCGAGATGATACGCAGCAGCCGCTGCTGGGTATCGGGCGAGACCCGGGCGTGCAGCCAGAGGGCGCCCGGGCCGGCGGGTCTATGGGTCTTGTTGGCGATCAGCGGCTTGAAGGCGGAGAGACGGTCGCGCACGTCGTCCAGCCGGAAGTCGCCGGTGGCGTCTTCGTACTGCGCCCAGCCCGCGTCCGGCGGATTCTCGGCTTGCACGGAATTGGTCACCGCCAGCAACAGCAGCCAGCTGACCACAAAGCCTAGGGCGATCCAGAGCCGGTGCACGAGAGTTCCCTTCGCGGATGCAGGTATCGAGTATAGATCAGCCCATCGCAGCCGGTGACGTCATCGGCTGGACGGACGAATCCCGGACGAGCGTCACTGTCGCTCGCGGGCGATGGCACGGTAGCCGATATCGCTACGGAAGAAACAGCCATTCCAGGAAATTTCCCGCGCCAGGGCATAGGCGTTCTGCTGGGCAGCGGAAACCGTATCACCTAACGCCGTGGCGCACAGCACCCGGCCACCGGCTGTTACAACCTGACCGTCGCGCAGGGTGGTACCGGCATGGAACACCTTGCCCGGCAGCGCCGCGGCAGCCGCCAGGCCGGCGATGGCGTCGCCCTTGGCGTAGTCGCCGGGATAGCCGCCGGCGGCCAGGACGATGCCCAGGCTCGGCCGCGGATCCCAGCGGGCTTCGATCTTGTCCAGCGCCTCGGCCAGTGCCGCTTCCACCAGCAGCACCAGGCTGGATTGCAGGCGCAGCATCACGGGCTGGGTCTCGGGATCGCCGAAACGGCAATTGAATTCGATGACCTTGGGCGCCCCGCTGGCATCGATCATCAGACCGGCATAGAGGAAGCCGGTGTAGACGTTGCCTTCGCTGGCCATGCCGGCCACGGTGGGCTCGATGATCTCGCGCATGACCCGGGCGTGCACCTCGGCGGTTACCACCGGTGCCGGGGAGTAGGCGCCCATGCCGCCGGTGTTGGGGCCGCTGTCGCCGTCACCGACGCGCTTGTGGTCCTGGCTGGTGGCCATGGGCAGCACGTGCTTGCCGTCGACCATGACGATGAAGCTGGCTTCCTCGCCGTCGAGGAATTCCTCGATCACCACCCGCGCACCGGCGTCGCCGAAGGCATTGCCGGAGAGCATGTCGCGCACGGCGTCCTCGGCTTCGGCCAGGGTCATGGCGACGATCACGCCCTTGCCGGCGGCCAGGCCGTCGGCCTTGATGACGATGGGGGCACCCTGCTCGCGCAGGTAGGCCAGCGCCGGCTCCACCTCGGTGAAGTTGGCGTAGGCGGCAGTGGGGATCCGGTGCCGGGCCAGGAAGTCCTTGGTGAAGGCCTTGGAGCCTTCCAGCTGGGCCGCGCCTGCGGTGGGGCCGAAGCAGGGCAGGCCGCGTCGGCGGAACAGATCGACCACCCCGGCCACCAGGGGCGCCTCGGGGCCGACGATGGTCAGCTGGACGTTGGCGGCGGCGAAGTCGGCCAACTGCTCCAGGGCCAGGACGTCGAGGGCGACGTTCTCGCACTTGGCCTCGGTGGCGGTGCCGGCGTTGCCCGGTGCGACGTAGACCTTGGTCACCCGACTGTCCTGGGCGACCTTCCAGGCCAGGGCGTGTTCGCGACCGCCGCTGCCGATGATGAGTACGTTCATGCAGAATTCCTCTCGGGCGTCCGCATCGGGGCGGCCACCGCTGAAAATTGGCGCGACGGCGAGGCCTTGCGGCCGCGCCGTGGCAGGTCTTAGTGACGGAAGTGGCGCATGCCGGTGAAGACCATGGCGATGCCCGCTTCGTCGGCGGCGGCGATGACCTCGGCGTCACGCATGGAACCGCCCGGCTGGATCACCGCGGTGATGCCGACGGCCGCGGCGTTGTCGATGCCGTCGCGGAAGGGGAAGAAGGCGTCCGAGGCCATGACCGCACCGGCCACGGCCAGGCCGGCATGCTCGGCCTTGATGGCGGCGATGCGTGCCGAGTTGACGCGGCTCATCTGGCCGGCGCCGATACCCACGGTCTGCTGGCCCTTGGCGTAGACGATGGCGTTGGATTTGACGAACTTGGCCACCTTCCAGGCGAAGATCAGATCCTGCAGCTCCTGCTCGCTGGGCGCGCGCCGGGTCACCACCCTGAGGTCGGCGGCGGTGATCATGGCGATGTCGCGGCTCTGTACCAGCAGGCCGCCGTTGACGCGCTTGAGGTCCAGGCCGGGTTTGCGCTCGGCAGGCCACTCGCCGCATTCCAGCAGGCGGACGTTGGCCTTGGCGGCGACCACTTCACGGGCCTCGGCGCTGACGCGCGGGGCGATGATCACCTCGACGAACTGACGCTCGACGATGGCGCGGGCAGTCCCGGCGTCCAGCTCGCGGTTGAAGGCGATGATGCCGCCGAAGGCCGATTCGTTGTCGGTCGCGTAGGCCAGTTCGTAGGCCTGGCGGATGTCGCCGGCCACGGCCACGCCGCAGGGATTGGCATGCTTGACGATGACGCAGGCCGGCTCGTCGTAGCTCTTCACGGTTTCCAGGGCGGCGTCGGTGTCGGCGACGTTGTTGAAGGACAGTTCCTTGCCCTGCAGCTGGGTCGCGGTGGCCACGCAGGCTTCGCTGGCGTGCTCGACGTAGAAGGCCGCCTGCTGGTGCGGGTTCTCGCCATAGCGCATGTCCTGCGCCTTGATGAACTGGGCGCTGAAGGTGCGCGGGAAGGCGGCGCGGCCCTCGGTGGACAGGGTCTCGGCCTGCTGGTCGATGCTGCCCAGGTAGTTGGCGATCATGCCGTCGTAGGCGGCGGTGTGCTCGAAGGCCTTGAGCGCCAGGTCGAAACGCTGGGCATAGGTCAGGCCGCCGGTCTTGAGATTGTCGAGAATGGCCGCGTAGTCGCTGGCATTGACCACGATGGCGACGTCCTTGTGGTTCTTGGCCGCGCTGCGGACCATGGTCGGGCCGCCGATGTCGATGTTCTCGATGGCGTCGGCCAGGCTGCAACCGGGCTTGGCCACGGTGGCGGCGAAGGGGTAGAGGTTGACCGCGACCAGGTCGATCGGACGGATGCCGTGCTCGTTCATCACCTCGTGATCGATGCCGCGACGACCGAGGATGCCGCCGTGGATCTTCGGGTGCAGGGTCTTGACGCGACCGTCCATCATCTCCGGAAAGCCGGTGTAGTCGGCGACTTCCACGGCCGGGATGCCTTCGTCGCGCAGCAGCTTGTAGGTGCCGCCGGTAGACAGGATTTCCACGCCGATGGCCGCGAGTTCACGGGCGAAGTCGACGACGCCCGTCTTGTCGGACACGCTGATCAGCGCACGGCGGACGGGGAGGCGAGAGGTCTGGTCGGTCATGGTCATGTCCATCAGGAGAAGAGAGACCGCCGGTCGAGCCCTGGGCCGCCGGCGAGGAGGCGCATCAGAGCAGGTCGTACTGCTTGAGCTTCTTGCGCAGGGTGCCGCGATTGAGGCCGAGCATTTCCGAGGCCTTGGTCTGGTTGCCCTTGACGTAATTCATCACGCTTTCGAGCAGCGGTGCTTCCACTTCGCAGAGCACCATGTTGTAGACGTCGGTCACCGGCTGCCCATCGAGATGGGCGAAATAGTTGCGCAGCGCCTTCTCGACGCTGTCGCGCAGCGTCTGGCCCTCCTGCAGGGGGGCGGTCAGGTGCTGCTTTAAGTCGCCGTTGTCGCTCACGGGCGCTATTCCAGTCAAAGGGGTCTGGGTCATCGAATTCATGCCACCTGCTTCCCGATCGGGGGCTGCGCGAAGAAGGCGCGAATGCTGGCGTGTTGCGCGTCCGCGTCTTGCAAACGATTGAACAGGGCGCGCGATTCCGTCGCGCCGGGGCGATCGGCCAGGTACCAGCCGACGTGCTTGCGCGCGATGCGTACGCCCATCTCCGGGCCATAGAAGGCGTGCAGGGCGGCCATGTGCTCCAGCAGGATGGCTGCCACCTCGGCGTCGGTCGGCGCCGGCAGGTGCTCGCCGGTCGCCAGGTAATGCGCGATCTCGCGGAAGATCCAGGGACGGCCCTGGGCGGCGCGGCCGATCAGCAGGCCGTCGCAGCGGGTGTGTTCGAGCACCGCCCGGGCCTTTTCCGGGCTGTCGATGTCGCCATTGGCGAACACCGGGATCCCGACCGCCTGCTTGATGGTGGCGATGGTGTCGTATTCGGCAGCGCCGAGGAACCTGTCGTCACGGGTACGCCCGTGCACGGCCAGGGCCTGGATGCCGGCATCCTCGGCCAGGCGCGCGATGCGCGGGCCGTTGCGGTGCTCGGGATCCCAACCGGTGCGGATCTTCAGGGTGACGGGGACATCCACGGCGGCGACCACGGCGGCGAGGATCTCGGCCACCAGGGCCTCGTCCTTCATCAGCGCGGAACCGGCGGCCTTGTTGCAGACCTTCTTGGCCGGGCAGCCCATGTTGATGTCGATGATCTGGGCGCCCAGCTCGACGTTGCGCTGGGCCGCTTCGGCCAGCATGGCCGGATCGCCGCCAGCGATCTGCACCGAGCGCGGCTCCTGCTCGCTGGCGTGAATCAGGCGCAGCCGCGACTTGCGGCTGTCGTAGAGACGCACGTCGCTGGTCACCATTTCCGACACGGCCATGCCAGCGCCCAGTGCGAGGCACAGGCGGCGGAAGGGCAGGTCGGTGACCCCGGCCATGGGCGCGAGAATCAGCGGATTGGGCAAGGTATAAGGGCCGATGCGTACCATCGACATATCTTTTTCCCTGGCGAATAGGCGCCTGTTCCGCCTGCGCCGGAAACCGGCCGCGGACAGGGACTGCTGTGCTTGAAAAGGGTTGGGAATGATACCCGCTCGCCGCCTCCGGATAAAGCGCGAGTTGGCTAGTTTATGAGCAATTCCCGGGTTCCCTCACTCCGGCGAAAAGAAGCTCAGGCTGTAATTCACCGCCCGTGGACCGGGGTCGAGGATGTCCAGCGCGATGTGGATCGGCGTCTGCGGCGGCATCTCGTCCTGACCCTTGAGCTCGCCGTTCAGGTACTCGCCCGGCTTGAAGCGGCGGCTGGCGAGCAACTGACCGTTGAGGTCGGCGAAACGCAGTTCCAACAGCGGGAAGGGCTGCGAGAAGGGCGCGCGGTTGTAGAGGATGGCATCGACGCGCAGGGCGCCGGAGAACTGCGGGTGGCTGCGCACCACCAGGTTGCTGCTGCGGATCTGCTGGACGTCGACCTTGGAGGGCACCTTGCAGCCGAGACTGGCGCAGGCCTGGACGAACAGCGGCCGGTAGCCGTCCTGCCGCGCCAGTTCGTCGAAGTGGTAGTAGACGTACTGGCCGGCCAGAGCCAGCAGGGCCAGCAGGCAGAGGAAGAACCACAGCAGGCGGCGCCCCCAGCGCGGGCGTTCGCGGCGGGTGTCCAGCAGCAGAGGGTCGTCGTGCAGGTCGACCAGGGGATCGTCCCGCCATTCCGGCTCGCTGCGCAACGCGCTCGCCGACTTGGCCGGCAGGGCTTTCTCTTCGTCGTCACGGTCGGCGCTGAGCGGCTCCGCGACCGGCTCCCGCCAATCGTCCAGGCGCCCCAGGCCGGGTTCGGCGCGGTCGTCGTCCTCGGCATCGACGTGGCCGAGGGCTGGCTCCTGGCGTTCGCGCGCGGGCACCGTGAGCGGGGCGGGCGGCGGCGGGGCGGCCGGGCGCAAGGGCGCCGCACTGGTGGTGATCGGTGCCAGGGGGGGGATCGACCGTGGGGCGACGACGGGCTCGGGTTCGGCTGCAGGCTCGGGGTGGTCGTCGCGCTCCGGCTCGGCAACAGCGTGCAGCGCCAGCGGCTCAGGTTCGGCTTCCCGCTCGGCGGTGACGGACCCCAGTGCCGGCAGTTCCAGCGGGTCCTCGTCATCCTTGGGACGACGCGCGGCCAGGCCAGGCTCCGGCGCCGGTTCTGCCTGCGGTGCCTTCACCGAGGGGGCCGAGGCAGGCATGGCCGGAACACGGCGCTGCTCTTCCAGTGCGCCGAGGCGGGCGACCTCGGCGTCGAGCTCCAGGTGGCTGAGATCCAGCTCGTCGTGCGGCCAGGCGGCTTCGTTCGGCGTCGGCGCTGTCGCGGCGGGCGGCGGTACCACCGGGGCGGGCGCGGCGGCCGGAGCGGTCAGGGGCGCCGCCTGATTGGTAGCGTTGAAGACTTCCAGACAGACGCCGCACCTGACGTCACCGTCCGCAGCGGCCAGATGTTCCTGGGTGACGCGGAAGCGAGTATGGCAATGCGGACACTGGGCGACGAGGGAATCGGTCATGGCGAGGCGACAGCCAGGGAATTTAAGCGCGCTAGTGTACCCGAAGGCCCTGGCGAAAGAAGGGCTTCCGCCGGCCCGCCCGGTGAGCGGTCCGCCGGTGTGGCGGTCGTTGGAGCCCGTTCTAAGTCTCGTGAGCTAGAGCCAAACAAGGCCTGGGCGGCCGCGCGAAAATAGCTGAGGAAGCGGAGTTTACGAGTGGTGAATGAGCATTCCGAAGGCATTTTCAACGCCGTTTGGCCGACGCGCAGCAGACGTTGGACCGGCCCTTAGCGAACGCGGGTGCCGCTGATGCGCACCCAGCCGTCGAGGGTGGCGGTGGGCTCCAGGTCGAAGCTGCCGGCGTAGGCGGCACGCACGTCCTCGGCCTGCTCCGCGAGGATGCCGGAGAGCGCCAGGCGGCCGCCGACACGGGTCAGGCGAGTGATCTGCTCGGCCAGGCCGACCAGCGGACCGGCGAGGATGTTGGCTACCACCACGTCGGCCGGTTCGCTCGGCAGGTCGGCGGGCAGGTACAGCGGAAAGCGTGCCGGGTCGATGCCGTTGCGATTGGCGTTCTCCCGCGAAGCTTCCAGTGCCTGGACGTCGATGTCGGTGCCCAAGGCGCGCTCGGCGCCCAGCAGCAGGGCGGCGATGGCAAGGATGCCCGAGCCGCAGCCGAAATCCAGCACCTGGCGACCGGCCACCGGCTCGCCGTCCAGCCATTGCAGGCACAGGGAGGTGGTGGGGTGGGTGCCGGTGCCGAAGGCCAGGCCCGGGTCCAGCAGCAGGTTGACCGCCTCCGGCTCCGGCGCCTCGTGCCAGCTGGGCACGATCCACAGGCGCTGGCCGAAGCGCATGGGCTGGAAGTTGTCCATCCAGCTACGCTCCCACTCCTGGTCTTCCAGGCGCTCCACCTCGTAGGTCAGGCCATTGGCCAACAGTCGTACGCGCTGCTCCAGGGCCGCAGCGTCGGTATCGCCTTCGAACAGCGCCAGCAGATGGGTCTGGGACCACAGCGGCGTGGTGCCGAGATCCGGTTCGAAGATCGGCTGGTCCTCGGCGTCCATGAAGGTCACCGAGACGGCGCCCAGTTCGAGCATGAGGTCTTCGTAGGTTTCCGCCTGGGCGGGAGTGAGGGCGAGGCGGACTTGCAGCCAGGACATGATGGGCTACCTGAATCGGATCAAAGCGGGGAGGGTAAATGAAAACGGGCTGCCCGAGGGCAGCCCGTCTATTGGATAAGAAGCCGGCGGGGCGAGCGAGCTAGGTCAGGCAAGGCGGAAATCGCCGAGGAAGCCCATTCTACCTAGGGTAAATGAGCATTCCGACGAGGCCGTCCAGGCCGGGCTGCCGACCCAGGCGGCTTCCAACGCAGCCTGGCCGACGCGCAGCCGTCCCGCGTTAGTGGCGCATGCCGAGCTTCTTCTCCAGGTAGTGGATATTCACCGCGCCCTGGCCGAAGGCCTGGTCGCGGGTCAGCATCCGGTGCAGATCGGCGTTGGTCTTGATGCCGTCGACGATCAGCTCGTCCAGGGCGTTGCGCATCCGGGCCATGGCCTCGTCGCGGGTCTTGCCCCAGGTGATCAGCTTGCCGATCAGCGAATCGTAGTTCGGCGGAACCTTGTAGCCGCTGTACAGATGCGAATCCACCCGCACGCCGTTACCACCCGGCGCATGGTAGTGCTTGACCAGGCCCGGGGAGGGCATGAAGGTCTTGGGATCTTCGGCATTGATCCGGCACTCGATGGCGTGGCCGGTGATCTTGATGTCTTCCTGCTTGATCGACAGCGGATTGCCAGCGGCGATGCTGAGCATCTCCTTGACGATGTCGACACCAGTGATCATCTCGGTCACTGGATGCTCCACCTGCACGCGGGTATTCATCTCGATGAAGTAGAAGCGGCCGTCTTCGTAGAGGAACTCGAAGGTGCCGGCGCCACGGTAGCCGATGTCGATGCAGGCCTTGACGCAGCGGGCCAGCACTTCTTCGCGGGCCTTCTCGTCGATCTGGGGCGCGGGCGCCTCTTCGATGACCTTCTGGTGCCGACGCTGCAGCGAGCAGTCACGGTCGTAGAGGTGCACGGCATTGCCCTGGCCATCGGAGAGCACCTGGACTTCCACGTGACGCGGATTGCCGAGGAATTTCTCCATGTAGACCATGGAATTGCCGAAGGCGGCGCCAGCTTCGGTCTGGGTCAGCTTGATCGACTTGATCAGCTCGGCCTCATCCTCGACCACGCGCATGCCGCGACCACCACCGCCACCGGCGGCCTTGATGATCACCGGATAGCCGACTTCGCGACCGATGCGCAGGCACTCGGCCTCGTCATCCGGCAGGGCGCCGTCGGAGCCCGGGACAGTAGGCACGCCGGCCTTCTTCATGGCGTTCTTGGCGGAGACCTTGTCGCCCATCAGGCGAATCACCTCGGCGGTGGGGCCGACGAAGGCGAAGCCGGACTGTTCCACCTGCTCGGCGAAGTCGGCGTTCTCGGCGAGAAAGCCGTAGCCGGGATGGATGGCGGTGGCGCCGGTGACTTCCGCGGCACTGATGATGGCCGGGATGTTCAGGTAGGACTGGGGCGAGGGGGCCGGGCCGATGCACACCGATTCGTCGGCGAGGGACAGATGCATCAGCTCGCGGTCGGCGGTGGAGTGAACCGCCACCGTCTTGATGCCCAGCTCCTTGCAGGCACGCACCACGCGCAGGGCGATTTCCCCGCGGTTGGCGATCAGGACTTTTTCCAGCATCGTGGGCTCCACGGGCTTAGACAATGGTGAACAGCGGCTGGTCGAATTCGACGGGCTGACCGTTCTCGACCAGCACCTGGCCGATGGTGCCGCTGGCTTCGGCTTCGATGTGGTTCATCATCTTCATGGCTTCGACGATGCACAGGATGTCGCCTTTCTTCACCTGCTGGCCAACTTCGACGAAGGGCGGAGTGGTGGGCGAGGAAGCGCGGTAGAAGGTGCCGACCATGGGCGAACGAGCCACGTTACCGGTCAGTTGCGGAGCGGCAGCCTCGGCGGCGGGCGCAGCAGCGGCCGGCGCGGCAGCCGGAGCCGGGGCGGCGACCGGAGCGGCGGCGTAGACGGTCTGCATGCCCTGGCCGCGGCCAGTGTTGCGGCTGATGCGGACGGACTCTTCGCCTTCGCGGATTTCCAGCTCGTCGATACCGGACTCTTCCAGCAGCTCGATCAGTTTCTTGACTTTACGGATGTCCATTGGCGTTGGCTCTCCCCTCGGGTTCAGATGATGTTCTAGGAATTGGATCGCGCTCAGCCGCGGGCGGCGAGCTGTTCGCAGGCGGCTTCCAGGGCCAGGCGATAGCCACTGGCGCCGAGCCCGCAGATGACCCCGACCGCCACGTCGGAAAAATAGGAGTGGTGGCGGAAGGGTTCGCGCTTGTGCACATTGGAAAGGTGCACTTCGATGAATGGGATGCTCACCGCGAGCAAGGCGTCACGTAGGGCGACGCTGGTATGGGTGAAGGCGGCCGGATTGATCAGGATGAAATCCACCCCTTCGTCGCGCGCGGTATGGATGCGGTCGATCAACTGGTGCTCGGCGTTGCTCTGCAGGTACTGCAGGCGATGCCCGGCAGCGCTGGCGCGGGCTTCGAGATCGGCGTTGATCTGGGCCAGGGTGGTGGCACCGTAGACGCCCGGCTCCCGGGTCCCCAGCAGATTCAGGTTGGGCCCATGCAGTACCAGCAGATGCGCCATAGCCGCCTTGCCTCACGTTTTCGCAACCAGATTGGCCGCGGACTATGCCGCAACCTGAGGTGACTGTCCAGTCGCTGGACGTTTGCCGGAAATGCCAGCACGTTGGGCGAAATTTCTTTTAATCGCTGGAGCTGAGCCTTTTTACCTCAGTCAGGCGGGCGAGAAAGCCGGTAGCGTCGATTTCGCCGACGATGCGAGCCGAGGTCCGTTCCTGGCCCCTTGCATCGTAGAACAGGATCGCTGGCGGGCCGAACAGGCCCTGGCGCTCCAACCATTGCCGTTGTTCCCGGTCGCTCGCCGTCATATCGAAGCGAATCAGCGTGAAATCCCGCAACTGTGCCTGCACCCCGGGATCGCCGAACACCTCGCGCTCGATGAGTTTGCAACTGATGCACCAGTCGGCATAGACATCCACCAGCACCGGGCGGCCCTGACCGAGGGCGGCGGCGAGGGCCGCCGGATCGCTGAGGCTGCGCATGACGTCCGCGCGGGCGGCCACGGCAGGCGCCGCGGCGTCGCCCAGCGGGCGCAAGGGATCGCTGGCACCGCGCAGGGCGCCGATGCCGGCCGCCGCGCCATAGACCACCAGGGTCAGACCCGCCAGTTGCAGCAGCCGCTGGCGGGGTGGCTTGGGCACGAATTCCAGGGCGCCGAGAAACAGCCCGGCGCCGGCCGCCAGCAGCCCCCAGGCTGCCAGCGCCAGCGGCCCCGGCAGCAGCCGTTCGAGCAGCCACAGGGCCACCGCCAGCAGCAGCACGCCGAAAGCATTGCGCATGCCCATCAGCCAGGCGCCGCTGCGTGGCAGCAGGGCTCCACCACCGGCTGCGATGAGGATCAGCGGGGTACCCATGCCCAGGCCCAGGGCGAACAGCGCTAGTCCGCCGCCGAGCCAGTCGGCGGTGCTGCTGATGTAGAGCAGCAGGCCCGCCAGGGGCGCCGAAACGCAGGGCGAGACGATCAGGCTGGAGAGCACGCCCAGGGTGGCCGCGCCGCCCAGGGAGCCGCCGCGGGTGCCGCTGGCCAGTTGTTCCAGACGATCACGCAGGACCGCCGGCAGGCGCAGTTCGAAAAGACCGAACATGGCCAGGGCGAACAGCGCGAACAGCGCGGCGAAGGGAATCAGCACCCAGGCCGACTGCAATTGCGCCTGCAGATTGAGACTGGCGCCAAAGACCCCCATGAGCGCGCCCAGGGCGGCGAAGCTCAGGGCCATGGGCACCACGTAGGTCATCGCCAGCAGCAGGCCGCGTCCCGGCCGTACCCGCCCGGCCAGGACCACTGCCGAGACGATGGGCAGCATCGGCAGGACGCAGGGGGTGAAGGTCAGCCCGAGTCCGGCGAGAAAGGCCAGCAGGAGGCTGTTCCAGCCGAGCTGATCGGGGACGAGAGCGTCCGCCGCCGGGGTCGCTGCGGTCGACATCGCAGGGCCGGCGATGTCCAGTGTGCGGGTTTCCGGCGGATAGCAGAGACCGCGATCGGCGCAGCCCTGGTAGGTCACCTTTATTTGGCCACCGCGGTCGGGCGCCAGGGGCAGGGGGATGTCGACGCCGGCGTGATAGACCTGGACGTCGCCGAACCATTCATCGTGCTTGGGCTCGCCGGGCGGCAGGGCCACCGGCGCGGTCAGCAGACCGGGGTCGGCGTCGAAGGCGAAGCGTTGCCGATAGAGGTAGTAGCCCTCGGCAATGATGAAGCGCACCTGGGGGCGGCCCTCGGCGTCGCGGCGCTGCTCCAGGCGGAAGGCCTGATCCACCGGCAGGAATTGCTGACTGGGACGCTGGCCGTCCAGGCCCAGCGCGGCGCTCGGGCGCGGCGCATCGAACAGGCCGGCGGCGGCGGGCAGGGTCAGCAGCAGGGTGAGCAGGAACAGCAGGACACGCATGGGCTTCTCGATGAACGGCAGCGGCCGATCATAGCAGAGGCGATGGCGGGGTCCGGTTAATCCTGGCCGTACTGGCGCACGCAGTTGCGGCCGGCGCGCTTGGCGGCGTAGAGCGCCTGGTCGGCCTGCTTGGCCAGCAGCGTCATCTCCTGGTTGGGCTCCAGCTGCGCCAGGCCCGCACTGAAGGTACAGCTGAGCTCCTTGGGCGGGGCGGGATAGTGGATCTCGGCGAAGCGCTGGCGGATCTCGTCGATCAGCCGGGTGGCGGTGGCCAGGTCGGTATCGGGCAGGACGATGGCGAATTCCTCGCCACCGTAGCGACCGATGTGATCGGACTTGCGCAGGCGTTGCTTGAGGAACAGCGCCAGGCTCTTGATCACCCGGTCGCCCATGGGGTGGCCGTAGTGGTCGTTGACCTGCTTGAAATGGTCGATGTCCAGCATGGCGAAGGTGATCGGCCGCTGGGTACGGCGGGCGCGGAAGCAGGCGTCTTCCAGCAGCTGCAGGGTATGGGTGTGGTTGTACAGGCCGGTGAGGCTGTCCTGGACGATGCGCGCCTGCAGGCTGCGCGCCCGGGCGGCGCGGGTGCGGACGGTGGCGATCAGGTGACGCGGCTTGATCGGCTTGGTGAGGAAGTCGTCGCCACCTTCGCTCATGGCGTCCAACTGCTTGTCGAGATCGTCCTCGGCCGACAGATAGATGATGGGCACGCTGACATAGCGCTCGTGCTGGCGAATGACCTTGGCCAGCTCGGTGCCGATGCACTCGGGCATGTACATGTCGAGGATGATCAGGTCGGGCACGAATTCGGCCAGGTGGGACATCACCGCGCCAGGCTGCATCAGGGTGCGGGTGACGATGCCGGCACTGTTGAGCGCCATTTCCGTGGCCATGGCCTGGGCGCGCGAGTCGTCCACCACCAGGGCGCGGATCGGGTCGTAGTAGACGGTACGGGTGAGATTCTCGATCTTCTCCAGCAGCCGCGCCGAATCCAGGGTGCCGGTGTAGAACTCCTGGCCGCCGGCGCGGACCGCCGCCAGGCGAAAGGGCGTATCGGCCTCCTGGTGGCTGTAGAACAGCACCGGTAGCTTGCGCTCCAGGCCGGTCTGGGCCTCCAGCGCGAGTTGGATACCGGCACCGACGCCGCCGAAGTCCACGTCCATGACGATGACCGCCGGGTGGCGGGTGTCCAGCATCTGGCGGAATTCCTCGGCGCTGCGGCAGATCTGGATGACCACGCCGAAGTATTCCATCTGCTGCGCCAGACGCTCGGCACGCGCGGTATCGAGCAGGGCGATGTAGATCGGCTTGCGCAGCGGTGGCAGGCTGGTGGTCTCCAGCTGGTCGCCCTGGCGCAGGCCGGTGCGCGACAGGCTCTGCATGGCCTGGCTGAGCTCGGTGATGGCCTGGCTGTTGAGGCGGCCACGATTGGCCGCGACCTGAGCCAGGGTCGCGGCGATGGCCTCGGCGAGTTCGGCATGCCCCTGCTGGTCGAAGCGCTTGGCGTATTGCAGCAGGCGCGCGTTGGCATCGGTCAGCTCGGCGAGACTGCTCGCGTTCCATTCGTCCCGCTGCAGCCGCTGCCAGATCTCGAGCACCTGGCGCGACTGATGAATGACCCGCTGGGCGAAGTGCAGCTTCAGGCGGTCGCGGCTCGGGTCTTCAGGTTCGCTCACGAATTGATCCGTCATTCTTGAGGTGATGGCTCTATGCTACCAATTGAAGACCGGCAGGGAAGAGGCGTTACCCTGGTTAGCGGCGGCGATGCCGCTCGCATGGACACTGCCGGTCGCTTCTGGAGTAGCGTCCGTCGCCTGTTACCCTAGTCTCGGGATGACCGCCGACGCGCCTCTGCCGCCTGCGCCCGAGCTTAAGCGCGCAACCGGCGCCACCGGCGACAGTCCAAGCGCAGACCCCTTTGAAATCATTGCAAGGAATTGGCCATGCGGGAGTGGAATATGAGGTCGGGATGGCTCCGGCTGGTGGCAGTGCTGGTGGCACTCTATCTGCTGGTCACCCTGGCGATCGGCTGGTACTGGAGCCGCGAACCGGATTTCTTCCCGTTGCAGCAGCATGCCCAGGAGGCGGCCACGGCCAGCGGGCGCAAGCTGGTATTGGGCTACACCACCGTGGAAACGCTCAAGCAGGTGGCCAGCACCCTGCTCGACAAGCCGGGTGGCTACCTCTCCAACGACATCCTGCCGCCGGGCGTCTGGCTGGACGACATGCCGTCCTGGGAATATGGCGTGCTGGTGCAGACCCGCGACCTGGCCCGTGCCCTGCGCAAGGACTTCGCCCGTTCCCAGTCGCAATCCACCGAGGACGTCGACCTGGCCCAGGCCGAGCCACGCTTCAACTTCGACAACCACAGCTGGGCCATGCCCTCGTCGGAGTCGGAATACCGCGCCGGCATCGCCTCCCTGGATCGCTACCTGGCGCGCCTGGGTGGCCAGAATGCCCAGGGCCAGCCTGCCGCCTACTTCTATTCGCGGTCCGACAACCTGCGCAATTGGCTGGGTGACGTCGAGACCCGCCTGGGCTCGCTGTCCCAGCGGCTTTCCGCCAGCGTCGGTCGGGTACGCCTGGATGCCGAGGTGCAGCCGAACCAGGACATTCCCGCCGGCCAGGTGCCGGAAGTGCACGAGCAGCGCGTCGAGACGCCCTGGCTGCAGATCGACAACGTCTTCTACGAAGCCCGCGGCCAGGCCTGGGCGCTGTCGCACATCCTGCGTGCCATCGAGGTGGACTTCGCCGATACCCTGGCCAAGAAGAACGCCACGGTGAATGTGCGCGAGATCATCCGCGAGCTGGAGGCGGCGCAGCAGCCGATCTGGAGTCCGATGATCCTCAACGGCAGCGGCTTCGGCATTCTGGCCAACCACTCGCTGGTGATCGCCAACTACATTTCCCGCGCCAATGCCGCCATCATCGACCTGCGCCAACTATTGGAACAGGGTTGATGGCGATAGACGAGCGCGAAGCGGCCCATCGCGCCGCGTCCGACCGGGAGGCGGTGGTCTGGGTCGACCGTGATGACCGCATCCAGGGCCACCTGCCGCGGGCGGAATTGCGTGCCCGTGGCCTGATCGGTCGCTGCACCTTCATCCTGCTGTTCAACGGCGCGGGCGAGCTTTGCGTGCACCGCCGTACCCTGAGCAAGGCGCTCTACCCGGGTTACTGGGACGTGGCCGCCGGCGGCATGGTGGCGCCGTGGGAAAGCTATGCCGAGTCCGCGGCGCGGGAATTGGCGGAGGAACTGGGCGTGAGCGGCGTCCCCTTGCGCCAGCACGGCACCTTCTATTACGAGGAACCGGGCAATCGGCTCTGGGGCGGGGTGTTCAGCGCCCACTGGGATGGCCCGCTGCGGTTGCAGCCGGAAGAGGTGCTGGAGGCGCGCTTTCTCGCGCCCGCGGTCATCCTTGAGCAGGCGCGCGAGGTGCCCTATTGCCCTGATTCACTGGCCGCACTGCGGCTCGTCCTGAACGGTACCGATGTCGCATCCCTGCCTTAATTTCTCGCATTCGCGCCTTAGCATCCGCGGGCGATGCTGCTACATTGCGCGGCCCCGGAATAGCGCGGCCCGAACCGGTCGGCGTTGCATCCAAGGTTGCCTCCAGGCGCCCGGCGTCTGAATCGAACTGGGAGGACGTCCCTTGAGCAAGAAAACCTCGTCGCTGTCGGACCTCAGCCGTCTGGTGTACTCCACCGACGTGGGGCGCATTCGTCCGGAAGAGCCAGCCGCCCCGGCGTCGACCGGTGACGGCATCGCCCGGGTGCGACGCGAGACCAAGGGGCGCGGTGGCAAGACGGTGACCACTGTCACCGGCGTGCCACTCGAGGGTGATGAACTCAGGGAGCTGGCCAGTGCGCTCAAGCGTCGCTGCGGCACCGGCGGCGCCTTCAAGGAGGGCATCATCGAGATCCAGGGCGACCATGTCGACCTGCTGGTTGGTGAACTCGAGAAGCGTGGCTTCAAGACCAAGCGAGCAGGCGGCTAGATCGCACCCTCGGTGCCCCTGCGTACAACTTACCGCCCCTGGCGGCGGTCCATCCAAGCAAGATTCCCTACAGGAGATTCCCGCGAATGTCCCCACGACGCACGCGCAAAGACGACGGCAGCCAGTGGACGGTGGCGGACAGCCGCAGTGTCTACGGTATTCGCCACTGGGGCGCCGGCTACTTCGCCATCAGCGACGCCGGCAACGTGGAGGTACGTCCCCATGGCCCGGACGGTTCGCCGATCGACCTGCACGTGCTGGTCGGCCAATTGCGCGAGGCAGGGCTCTCGCTGCCGCTGCTGGTCCGTTTCCCGGACATCCTGCAAGGCCAGGTACGCCACCTGACCGGCGCCTTCGACCGCAACATCGAGCGGCTCGACTACCAGGGCCGCTACACCGCTCTCTATCCGATCAAGGTCAACCAGCAGGAAGCGGTGGTGGAGAACATCATCGCCACCCGCGACGTTTCCATCGGCCTGGAAGCCGGTTCCAAACCGGAACTGATGGCGGTGCTGGCGCTGGCGCCCAAGGGCGGCACCATCGTCTGCAACGGCTACAAGGACCGCGAATTCATCCGCCTGGCGCTGATGGGCCAGAAGCTCGGGCATAGCGTCTTCATCGTCATCGAGAAGGAATCCGAGGTTCCGCTGGTGATCGAGGAGGCGGCCGAGCTCAAGGTCACGCCCCAGGTCGGTCTGCGCGTGCGCCTGTCATCCCTGGCGTCGAGCAAATGGGCCGATACCGGCGGCGAGAAATCCAAGTTCGGTCTCTCCGCCGCCCAGCTGCTGTCGGTGATCGAGCGCTTCCGCGCCGCCGGCCTGGAACAGGGCGTGCGGCTGCTGCACTTCCACATGGGCTCGCAGATCGCCAACCTGGCCGACTACCGTCAGGGCTTCCGCGAAGCCATCCGCTACTACGCCGAGCTGCGCGCCCTGGGCCTGCCGCTCGACCACATCGATGTCGGCGGCGGCCTGGGCGTGGACTACGACGGTACCCACTCGCGCAATGCCAGCTCCATCAACTACGACATGGACGACTACGCCGGTACCGTGGTCGGCATGCTCAAGGAATTCTGCGACCAGCAGGAGTTGCCGCATCCGAACATCTTCTCGGAAAGCGGCCGCGCCATGACCGCCCACCATGCCATGCTGGTGATGCAGGTCACCGACGTCGAGCGCCATAATGACAGCGTGCCGGCCAGCGAGCGTTTCGAAGGCAAGGCCGAGGTGGTGCAGTGGCTGGCCGAACTGCTCGGCGATACCGATCCGGAGATGGTCACCGAAACCTACTGGCGCGCCACCCAGTACGTCAGCGAAGCCGCCGCCCAGTACGCCGCGGGCAGTCTCAGCCTGGGCGACAAGGCGCTGGCCGAGCAGTGCTACTTCGCCATCTGCCGCCGTCTCTACAACCAGCTCAAGGCGCGTCAGCGGTCCCACCGCCAGGTGCTCGACGAACTCAACGACAAGCTGGCCGACAAGTACATCTGCAACTTCTCGGTGTTCCAGAGCCTGCCGGATACCTGGGCCATCGACCAGATCCTGCCCATCGTGCCCCTCACTCGACTGGACGAGGAGCCGGTGCGTCGCGCCGTGCTGCAGGACCTCACCTGCGACTCCGATGGCAAGATCAAGCAGTACGTCGACGAGCAGAGCATCGAGACCAGTCTGCCGGTGCACGAGGTGCGCGAAGGCGAGGACTACCTGCTGGCGGTGTTCCTGGTGGGGGCCTACCAGGAGATCCTCGGCGACATGCACAATCTGTTCGGCGATACCGATTCGGTGAACGTCTACCAGGATGCCGACGGCAGCGTACGCCATGGCGGCATCGAGACCCACGACACCATCGAGGACATGCTCAGGTACGTGCACCTCTCGCCCGAAGAGCTGATGACCTACTACCGCGACAAGGTCGCCAGCGCACGGCTCACCGCCCGCGAGCGGACCCAGTTCCTCGACGCCATGCGCCTGGGCCTGACCCGCTCTTCCTACCTCGCCGGCTGAGACGGCGAACCCTGACGGCCAGGCGGGTTCTATAGCCTTGCCGTCAGGATGGAGGAGAGGACCCATGAAGCTGCGTACGGCGTCGCTGCTGTTGAGCTGCCTGGTATTGGCCGCGTGTGGCAAGGTGACCCAGGAAAACTATTCACGGCTCAAGGCCGGCCAGACCAAGGCGGAAGTGGAGCAGATCCTGGGCGCGCCCACCGAATGCGCCGGCGCCCTGGGCGTCACCACCTGTACCTGGGGTGATCGCGGCTCCTTCATCAGCGTGCAGTATCTCAACGACAAGGTGGCGATGTTCGCCGGGCAGGGGCTGCGATGAAAACTTCTACCAAATTGTTACTGCTGGCGGGCGCCGCCGGTCTGCTCGCGGCCTGCGCCAGCGGCCCGAAGCCGGTGCCGCCGCTCACCGCCGGCAATGTCGACCTGCAGCGCTACCAGGGGCACTGGTACGAGCTGGCGCGGCTACCGATGTTCTTCCAGCGCAACTGCGCCCAGTCCGAAGCCAACTACCACGTCATGGCCGACGGCAAGGTCGCGGTGTTCAACCGTTGCCGCACCCTGGATGGCAAGGTCCAGGAAGCCACGGGCACCGCCACGCCGATCAAGCCGGGCGTGACCGATCGCCTGGAAGTTCGCTTCGATACCTGGTTCAGCGGGGTATTGCCCAACGTCGCCAAGGGACCGTACTGGATTCTCTATGTCGACGACGATTACAAGACCGCGCTGGTCGGCAGCCCTGATCGCAAGTACCTCTGGCTGCTGGCGCGCAGCCCCGAGATCTCCGCGGCGCAGAGCGAAAAGCTGCTGCGTATCGCCCGCGAGAAGGGCTACAACCTCAACCGTCTGGTCTGGCGCGAGACCGACGCCCATATGCCTTGAGTGACAGGAGCCCGTTCATGAAACTCTGGACCGATGCCTTCGCCGACAATGGCTTCATGCCCAAGCGCCACGAATTCGATGTGGCCGACTTCGGTGCCCACGGCGAGAATGTCTCGCCCGCCCTGCAATGGTCCGACCTGCCGGCCGGCACCCAGAGCCTGGCGTTGACCGTCTACGATCCGGATGCCCCCACCGGCAGCGGCTTCTGGCACTGGGTCGTGGTCAATATCCCGGTCGATACCCAGGGCCTGGCGGAAGATGCCGGTCGCGCCGATGGTGCCGGCCTGCCGGCCGGTGCCCTGCAACTGATCAACGACTACGGCACCCGTGGCTTCGGTGGTGCGGCGCCGCCCAAGGGCGACAAGCCGCATCGCTACATCTTCCAGCTGCATGCGCTCAAGGTCGCTCAGCTGCCGGTACCGGCGGACGCCACCAACGCTGTCGGTCGCTTCATGATCCACCTCAATCAACTGGCCTCGGCGACCTATACCGGTCTCTACGAGATCAAATAGGGGCTGGACGGACGAGCTAGTGTGGTGTTTCAGAAGTTATCTACACAATTTTGGCGGCGCTTTTTCGGCCCCGGCGGCGTTGCCACTCCTCGCCATAGCTCTGCTATGGCTCGTCGCGGCGCCTAGCCAGGACCCAAAAATCACTCGCCAATTCTTGCGTGAACGTCTGAAACACCACACTAGAACAGCTCGTCCGTCGACGCCACCAGCCGCACGCCAGCAGCGCGCATCTCGGCCAGGAAGGCCTTGCCCTGATCGTCGAAACCGGGCACCGAATGGCTGCAATCGGTCAGCAGCACCAGATCCTGCCGCCGGTCTGCCGGCCAGACCTCGAGTAGATCGCGCAGGGTACTGGCCACGCAGTGCGACAGGGCTTCACCGGCCACCACCAGGGTATCGGCGTCTTGCAGACGGGCGATGAGTCGGGCATCGAGTTCGGTGCTCGGGTCTGTCGGATCCGCCACCTCGGCGCGCAGGGCCGAATAATGCTCCGTTCGGGGATTGCCGCCCTTGGCGATGAAGTCCACCAGGCGCCCCTGTGCTCGTCCCCAGTTATTTAGTGCCTGATGCACGTCCTGCTGCACACCGTGTCCCCAGCCGCCGACCAGGCAGTGCTCCGGCCAGATCACCAGTCGATAGCGCCCGCCTGCTTCCAGGGCCCGCACATAGGCCAGGCCGTGGGCCCGCTGGGCCGGGTCACGGGTCTGCCAGCGGCCGCTGGCCACTTCGTCGGCGCCGATCTGCGTGAAGGGCGCTGGCGGTCGACCTCGGGCGTCCTGCCACCAGTGCGGGTGGGCGATATGCAAGGGCTGGTGGGAGTCCAGTGTCAGGTGCACCTGGTCGAGGCGCGGGCCAAGGCGCTCGACCAGGGCCGCGACGCGCTGCAGGCCGGCGACCGCGCCGGGGACGGGCAGGGCGGCGCCCGGCAGATCGCAGAAGTCGTTCTGCGGGTCGATCAGCAGTAGGTGCAGCTTGGGCTCGGACATGGGGACTCCTCGGGCGAAGGGCTGATGATGGTGCGGGCAGGCGCGGACGGCAGGCAAGCCCCGGGCGGCATGGAAACCCGGTAAGGTGCAGGTCTATGATGAACAGGCCGACCCTGCACCGCGGAGCGCGACATGCTGAATCTGTACCCGGAAATCAAGCCCTACGCCCGCCACGAGCTGGCCGTCGAAGCCCCCCATGTGCTCTATGCCGACGAGAGCGGCTCGCCCGACGGTCTGCCGGTGCTGTTCATCCATGGTGGCCCCGGCTCCGGGTGCGATCGGCTCAGCCGGCGCTTCTTCGACCCCAATCTCTATCGCATCGTCACCTTCGACCAGCGCGGCTGCGGCCGCTCCACGCCCTATGCCAGCCTGGAGAACAACACCACCTGGCACCTGGTGGAAGACATCGAGCGCCTGCGCGAGCACCTGGGCATCGAGCAATGGGTGCTGTTCGGTGGCTCCTGGGGTTCGACCCTGGCGCTGGCCTACGCCCAACGCCATCCCGAGCGCGTCCGGGCGATGATCGTCCGCGGCATCTTCCTCTGCCGACCGGTGGACCTGCAGTGGTTCTACCAGGAGGGGGCGAGCCGGCTCTTCCCGGACTTCTGGCAGGACTACCTGAATCCCATCGCCGAGGAAGAGCGCGGTGAGCTGATCAGCGCCTACTACCGGCGCCTGACCGGCCCGGACGAACTGGCGCAGATGTCCGCCGCCCGTGCCTGGTCCTGCTGGGAAGGCCGTACCGCGACCCTGAGACCGAATCCCGAGGTACTGGAGAAATTCAGCGAGCACGCCCTGGCCATCGCCCGCATCGAATGCCACTACTTCGTCAACGACGCCTTCCTCGAACCTGACCAGTTGCTGCGCGACATGCCCAGGATCGCCCATATCCCGGCGGTGATCATCCACGGTCGCTACGACATGGTCTGCCCGCTGGACAATGCCTGGGCGCTGCACCATGCCTGGCCGGGCAGCGAGTTGCAGATCATCCGCGACGCTGGCCACGCGGCCAGCGAGCCCGGTATCTGCGACGCCCTGGTGCGGGCGACCGACCAGATCGCTCGCCAGCTGCTCGACCTGCCGCAGGAGGCCGAGTGAAGGCGCTGCTGCAAAGGGTCATCCGCGCCAGCGTCGAGGTGGAGGGAGAGACGGTCGGCGCCATAGGTCCAGGTCTGCTGGTCTTCGTCGGCATCGAGCCCGGGGATGACGAAGCGGCCTGTGGCCGCATGCTCAAGCGGCTGCTGGAGTACCGGGTATTCGCCGACGGCGAACAGCGCATGAACCTGTCCCTGCAGGATGTCGGCGGCGGTCTGCTGCTGGTCTCCCAGTTCACTCTGGCCGCCGATACCCGCAGCGGGCGACGGCCGAGCTTTTCCACCGCCGCGCCGCCGGCCCAGGGCGAGCGACTGTTCAGTCATCTGGTAAGTCTCGCCCGTGACCTGCATCCGGAGGTGCAGACCGGGCGTTTCGGTGCCGATATGCAGGTTTCCCTGGTCAACGACGGCCCGGTGACATTTTTATTGTCGATTTAGTGAGGGTGCCCCTTACAGCGCCCTGCCAAGTGTCTATGATTGCGCAGTTCGAGTTTGAACGGTCGTCCAATTGGGGAATCATTGCCCCCTGAGGGAGTCGGACCACTGCCTATCCGTTTCGCGACCGTGGGTCGCCGAACGTATTCGTACGCTGATTTAGGAGGCTGCGTGTTATCCAATTCCAAAGTTAAGCCGGGCAAGCAGGGCTTCGCCCTTGCCGGGCTCACCCTCGCGCTGGGCCTGTTCAGTGCCCAGGCCCTGGCCTTCAGCCTGGACGACGTGGCTGCCAAGGCCAAGGAGCTTTCCGGCCAGAAGTTCGTCGCGCCCAAGAGCAACCTGCCGGCATCCTTCAGCGGCATGAAGTACGCCGACTATCAGCAGATCACCTTCAATCAGGACAAGGCCTACTGGAAGGATGCCAAGACCCCCTTCCGCCTCAACTTCTATCACGAGGGCATGCACTACAGCGTGCCGGTGAAGATCAACGAGGTCACGGCCACCAACGTCGAGGAGATCAAGTACGATCCTTCGATGTTCAACTTCGGCAACCTGCAGATCGACCAGGCCCAGCTCAAGGATCTTGGCTTCGCCGGCTTCAAGGTGCTCTATCCGCTGAACAAGGCGGACAAGTACGACGAAGTCATGACCATGCTCGGTGCCAGCTACTTCCGCGTGATCGGCAAGAACCAGGTCTACGGCCTGTCGGCTCGCGGCCTGGCCATCGACACGGCGCTGCCGTCCGGCGAGGAATTCCCGCGCTTCACCGAATTCTGGATCGAACAGCCCCAGGCGGATCGCCGCAACCTGGTGATCTATGCGCTGCTCGATTCGCCGCGCGCCACCGGCGCCTATCGCTTCGTGCTGACGCCCGGCAAGGACAGCACCGTCGACGTCGAGTCCAAGGTGTTCCTGCGTGACAACGTCAACAAGCTCGGCCTCGCTCCCCTGACCAGCATGTACCTGTTCGGCCCCAACCAGCCGAGCCCCCAGGTCAACTATCGTCCGGCGCTGCACGATTCCAATGGCCTGGCCATCGCCGCCGGCAATGGCGAGTGGCTGTGGCGTCCGCTGAACAACCCGCGGCGCCTCTCGGTCAGCACCTACACCATCGAGAATCCGCGTGGCTTCGGTCTGCTGCAGCGCGGCCACGAGTTCTATAAGTACCAGGATCTGGACGAGCGCTATGACAAGCGTCCCAGCGGCTGGGTCGAGCCCAAGGGTGACTGGGGCAAGGGCCACATCGAACTGGTGGAGATCCCCACGCCGGACGAGACCAACGACAACATCGTGGCCTTCTGGACGCCGGATACGCTGCCCGAGAAGGGCCAGCCGATCGAGATGAGCTACCGGCTGCACTTCACCACCGATGAGCCGGCGCTGCACACCAAGGACCTGGCCTGGGTCTCCCAGACCCGTCTGTCCACCGGTGACGTGCGCCAGTCCAACCTGGTGCGCCAGACCGATGGCAGTCTGGCCTACATCATCGACTTCGAAGGTCCGAACCTCGATGACCTGCCCGAGGATTCCCAGGTCGGCTCCCAGGTCAGTTTGGACGCCAACGGTGAACTGATCGAGAACTCTGTGCGCTACAACCCGGTTACCAAGGGCTATCGCCTGACCTTGAGACTCAAGGTCAAGGATCAGACCAAACCGGTGGAAATGCGCGCCAACCTCGCCCAGGGTGACAAGCCGCTCAGCGAAACCTGGACTTACCAGCTACCTGCCAATGAATAACAGCACCCGTGATACCTCGGTCGCCGCTACTGGTGACTATCTGGAGCACCTGCCGTTGCCCGCTGGGCAGCGGCAGGGGTTGGCTTCGGCCGCCGATGTCGAGACGCTGCACCGGCAACTGGCCGGTGTCCGTGGCGAGGGCGCCCAGGGCACCGATGCGGTGATCGCCTCCACCGAGGCGCGCCTCGCCGCCGGCTGGGACGATACCCTGGAAGACGGCGAGCTGCTGGGCAGCGATGCCCAGGGTCGGGTCTTCATCAAGGCCACCCCGCCCATGACCCGTTCCATGATGGTGCCCGATCCCTGGCGCACCAATCCCGTGGCGCGGAGCTGGAAGCGTCTGCTCGGCCGCAAGGACCACAGCCGTTGGCAACCCGATCCCGAGGCCGATGCCCATGCGCACTGGCGCAAGGTCGGTTCCTTCCGGCGCTTCGTCCTGCTGATCCTGATGCTGGTGCAGACCGGCATCGCCACCTGGTACATGAAGGCCGTGCTGCCCTATCAGGGCTGGGCGCTGGTCGATCTCAGCGAGATCTACCGTCAAGGTTGGGGCGAGTCCATCCGTCAGGTATTGCCCTACGTGGTGCAGACCAGCATCCTGCTGCTCTTCGCCCTGCTGTTCTGCTGGGTATCCGCCGGCTTCTGGACCGCCCTGATGGGCTTCTGGCAACTGCTCAGCGGGCGTGACAAGTACAGCATCTCGGCCAGCTCCACCGGTACCGAGCCGATCGATCCCCAGTCGCGTACCGCCCTGGTGATGCCCATCGCCAACGAAGACGTCCCGCGGGTCTTCGCCGGCCTGCGAGCGACCTACGAGTCGGTGCGGGCCAGCGGCGAGCTGGAGCACTTCGACTTCTTCATCCTCAGCGACAGTAACGATCCGGACAAATGCGTGGCCGAAGAGAAGGCCTGGCTGGAGCTGTGCCGCGAGGTCGGTGGCTTCGGGCATATCTTCTATCGTCGTCGTCGCCGTCGGGTGAAGCGCAAGAGCGGCAACATCGACGACTTCTGCCGTCGCTGGGGCAGCCAGTACAAGTACATGGTGGTGCTCGACGCCGACAGCGTGATGAGTGGCGAATGCCTGGCCAGCCTGGTCCGGCTGATGGAAGCCAATCCCCGTGCCGGCATCATCCAGACCGCGCCCAAGGCGTCGGGCATGGACACCCTCTATGCGCGCCTGCAGCAATTCGCTACCCGGGTGTACGGACCGCTGTTCACCGCGGGCCTGCACTTCTGGCAATTGGGTGAATCCCACTACTGGGGTCACAACGCCATCATCCGGGTCAAGCCGTTCATCGACCACTGCGCTCTGGCGCCACTGCCGGGTACCGGTTCCTTCGCGGGCGCCATCCTTTCCCACGACTTCGTCGAAGCCGCGCTGATGCGCCGTTCCGGCTGGGGGGTCTGGATCGCCTACGACCTGCCGGGCAGCTACGAAGAACTGCCGCCGAACCTGCTGGACGAACTCAAGCGGGACCGTCGCTGGTGCCACGGCAACCTGATGAACTTCCGGCTGTTCCTGGTCAAGGGCATGCACCCGGTGCACCGCGCGGTCTTCCTCACCGGGGTGATGTCCTACCTGTCGGCACCGCTGTGGTTCCTCTTCCTGGTGCTGTCGACGGCGCTGCTGGCGATCCACAAGCTGCTGGAGCCGCAGTACTTCTTCCAGCCGCGGCAGCTATTCCCGGTCTGGCCCCAGTGGCATCCGGAACAGGCCATCGCGCTGTTCTCCACCACCCTGGTGCTGCTGTTCCTGCCCAAGCTGCTCAGCGTGGTGCTGATCATCGCCAAGGGCGCCAAGGAGTTCGGCGGTGGTCTGCGGCTGTCCCTCTCCATGCTGCTGGAAATGCTCTTCTCGGTGCTGCTGGCGCCAGTGCGGATGCTGTTCCACACGGTATTCGTCACCGCTGCTTTCCTCGGCTGGTCGGTGCAGTGGAACTCGCCCCAGCGTGACGACAACGACACGCCCTGGAGCGAAGCCTTCCGCCGCCATGGCTCGCAGATGCTGCTCGGTCTGATCTGGACCGCCGGCGTCGCCTGGCTGGACCCACGTTTCCTCTGGTGGCTGTCGCCCATCGTGGTATCGCTGATCCTGTCGGCACCGGTGTCGGTGATTTCCAGTCGGACCAACCTGGGCCTGGGCAGTCGTCGCCATCACCTGTTCCTGATTCCGGAAGAGTACGCTCCGCCACGGGAGCTGGTCGCGACCGATGAGTATCTGCACCTGAACAACCGCAACGCCCTGACCAAGGGCTTCCTGCGCGCCACCGTCGATCCGGTGCTCAACGCCCTGGCCATCGCCATGGCCCGTGGGCGACACGGCAAGGTGGTGGAGCCGGCGCGTCGGCTGCGCGAAGAGCGGGTGGCGCGGGTCCTGGCTGCCGGTCCCGAGAAGACCAAGGGCGACGACCAGTGGCGTCTACTAAGCGATCCGGATGGCATGGCGCAACTGCACCTGCAGGTCTGGAAGGCCGAGGAGTACCGTAACTGGCGGGAAGCCTATGCGACCCTGCGGCCACGCACCCATAGCGATTCGGCCGCGGATGCCGCGGCCAGTCCAGCCAGCATGACCCCGCGGCCTGCCTCCTGAGGAGGCGCTCCGCCCATGAAAAAGCCCCGGTGTCATGAGACACCGGGGTTTTTTCTTGTCCGTGATCAGGCTAGAACAGGCGTGCGAGGAGGGCGGGTACGGCGTTCTCGACGCGCAGGATGCGTTCACCGAGCTGCACGGGCGCCAGGCCCGCTTCCTGCAGCTTCTCCACCTCGTAGGGTATCCAACCACCCTCGGGACCGATCGCCAGCGTCACGGGCTCGCCGAGGGCACGAGGGCAGGCGGGATAACTGCCCGGATGGCCGACCAGGCCCCGGCTGCCGGCTGCCAATGCGGGCAGGCGATCCTCGACGAAGGGCTTGAATCTCTTTTCGATCAGCACCTCCGGCAACACCGTGTCCCGCGCCTGCTCCAGCCCGAGGCGCAATTGCTCCTCGATGGCCTCGGGCGCCAGGAACGGCGTCTGCCAGAAGCTCTTTTCCACGCGATAACTGTTGAGCAGTACCAGCCGCGCGACGCCCATGGCGGACACCGTCTGCAACACTCGGCGCAGCATCTTGGGACGGGGCAGGGCGAGCAGCAGGGTGAGTGGCAGCTTGGCCGGTGGCGACTGGTCGAGCACGACCCGCAGGCTGGCGTGGGTGCTATCGAGAGACTCGAGCTGGCCGGTACCCATCAGCCCGCCCAGCAGGCCAACCCGCAGGCGATCGCCTGCCTCAGCCTGGTGGACCTCGCGCAGATGGGCGAGACGGCGCGGATCGCGCAGCACGACCCGGTCAGCGGCCGTGAAGTCGGCCGCCTCGAGCAGGATGAGGTTCACGGGCGTTCGGCAGGCGGCTGGGCGTCGGGGCTGGCGTCGTCATCGTTGACCGGGCGCTCGCGCTTCTGCACGAAGCGACCGAACAGCAGGCCGATCTCGAACAGCAGCCACATGGGCACGGCCAGCATGGTCTGGGAGAAGACATCCGGCGGCGTCAGGATCATGCCGACCACGAAGCAGCCGATGATGACGTAGGGACGGATCTTCTTCAGGTAGTCCACGTCGACCACGCCGATCCAGATCAGCAGCACCGTAGCCACTGGAATCTCGAAGGCTACGCCGAAGGCGAAGAACAGCGTCAGGATGAAATCCAGATAGGCGTTCAGGTCCGGCATCATCATGGCGCCTTCCGGCGTGATGCTGCTGAAGAAGTGGAAGATGATCGGGAACACCAGGAAGTAGGCGAAGGCCATGCCGGCATAGAACAGCAGGATGCTTGAGATCAGCAGCGGGATGGCGACCTTCTTCTCGTGACGATAGAGCCCGGGCGCGATGAACCCCCAGACCTGATGCAGGATCACCGGCATGGCGATGAACAACGACACCACCAGGGTAAGCTTGAAGGGGGCGAGAAAGGGCGAGGTGACGTCCGTGGAGATCATGGTCGCGCCTTCGGGCAGCACGCGGCGGATCGGCTCGGAAGCGAAGGCATAGATCTTCTGGGCGAAGTAGAACAGCCCGAGGAAGATCAGGAAGGTCGCCAGCACGCATCTCAGGATGCGCGTACGCAATTCGGTCAGGTGCGAGACCAGGGGCATTTCCTGGTCGTCATGTTCGGAAGGCTGGTCGCTCATGGTGCTCTTGGCGGCGTCTGGGGCGGATCCTGCGGGCGTTCGGCAACCACGTCCTGGGGCATGGGTGGAGCGGCGACGGCGGGCGGCGTCTGGACTTCCGGGCTGGAAGCGGCAGGCTTGGGCCGGTTGTCGCGCTGTTCCATGGACAGGATATGCTCGTTGCGCAGTTGCTGGCGAATTTCGTCGGCACCGATCTCGCGCTCCACTTCCTGGCGGATGCTGTTGAAGCTGCGCCTCAGGCGACCGATCCACAGACCCGCGGTGCGCGCGGCACCTGGCAGGCGTTCCGGGCCCAGCACCAGCAGGGCGACGAACCCTACCAGCATCATCTCGGGAAAGCTGATTCCGAACATGGGAGGGCCTTAGTCCTTGCGCACCACCGGCTCTTCGACCTTGCGGTGTTCGGCGTCGAAGGTCTGGGGACGATTCAGCGGGGCATTCGGATTAGCCGTGCTGGTGGTGGGTGTCGGCTGTTCGGCCTTGTCGTCCTCGTCGGTGTGCATGGCCTTGCGGAAGCCCTTGATGGCCTCGCCCACGTCGGAGCCGAGGTGCTTCAGGCGTTTGGTGCCGAAGACGATCACCACGACGAGCAGGATGACGATCCAGTGTTTCCAGTCGAAGATACCCATGGTCTTTCCTCGTTGCGAAGCTTGGGGTCAGGGTTGAGCGCGAGCGGCCTTTTCGGCATGCCCGGAGAGGCCGAAACGGCGGTCCAGTTCGTCCAGTACGGCCTGGGGATGCTGGCCCAGGGCCGAGAGCATGATCAGGCTATGGAACCAGAGGTCGGCGGTCTCGTAGATGACGTCGTCGTACTGACCGCTGGTGGCAGCGTCCTTGGCGGCGAGAATGGTCTCGACGCTTTCTTCGCCGACTTTTTCCAGGATCTTGTTCAGGCCCTTGTGATAGAGGCTGGCCACATAGGAGGAATCCGGCGCGGCCTGCTTGCGTTCTTCGAGCACCTGCGCCAGACGCGCGAAGGTGTCAGTCATGGCCATGCCCTCCGGCGTAGATGGCGTTGGGGTCCTTGAGTACCGGGTCGGCGGTCTGCCACTGGCCGTCACGCAACACGCGATAGAAGCAGCTCTCGCGGCCGGTATGGCAGGCGATGCCGCCCAGTTGCTCCACCTGCAGCACGACGACGTCGGCATCGCAATCCAGGCGCAATTCGATGACTCGCTGCACATGGCCGGATTCCTCGCCCTTGCGCCACAGCCGATTGCGCGACCGCGACCAGTAGACCGCACGGCCTTCGGCGGCGGTCAGGGCCAGGGATTCGCGGTTCATCCAGGCCATCATCAGGATGCGACCCGAAGTGGGGTCCTGGGCGATGGCCGGCACCAGGCCATCGTCGTTCCAGTGGATTTCGTCTAACCAGTCGCTCATGAGTCTGTTCAATACTACGAATTAGGGTACTGGGCTCTGTCCGAAAAATGCCTGCGCTCGGTCATGCGGCGTTAAAACCCGTTCGGAATGCTCATTTACCGTTCGTAAACTCCGCTTCCTCACGGATTTGATTCGCTGGCGCTCACCCTTCGGGCCAGCCCTTGGCTGTTACTCCCGTTGGTCGTTGCGCCTTGCCTGACCTTCGCTCGGCGACTTTTCAGACAGGCCCTAGCCTCGCACAAGACGCAACTCGAATACAGCGGCAGGGCACCAGTGGCTGAGGGCGTGTATTTCGCCCGATGAAAATGACGATACGGTTACAGCTTAAGGAGTTCAGCGCCGGATCACCATCACCAGTCCACCGACCAGCATGGCCCAGGCCGGCCAGGCCTGGGCATGGGGCTCGAGACCCAGTTGGGTAGCGCCGACCAACAGCACCGCGCCGATCACCCGCACGATCCAGTCGTCGCGACGGTCGCCCCAAGGGTTGGGCGGGTCCTTGCGGTGGGGCTGGGTGATGCGTTCCAGGGTATCGCGCGCCATCTGCGCCAGGTGCGGGATCTGTTCCAGTTGCTGCTGGATATTGCGGGCGACCTGCGGCGGACTCAGCCGCTTGCGCATCCACTTTTCCAGATAGGGCTTGGCGGTGGACCAGAGGTCCAGATCCGGATAGAGCTGGCGGCCCAGCCCCTCGATGTTCAGCAGGGTCTTCTGCAGCAGAACCAGCTGCGGCTGGATCTCCATGTTGAAGCGGCGCGCCACCTGGAACAGCCGCAGCAGCAGCTGGCCGAAGGAAATGTCCTTGAGCGGCTTCTCGAAGATGGGTTCGCAGACGGTGCGGATGGCCGCTTCCAGTTCGTTGACCTGGGTATTGGCCGGTACCCAGCCGGAGTCGATGTGCAGCTGGGCGACCTTGCGGTAGTCGCGCTGGAAGAAGGCCCAGAGGTTGCGTGCCAGATAGTCCTGGTCCTCGGGGGTCAGGCTGCCGATGATGCCGCAGTCCACCGCGATGTAGAGCGGGTCCCAGGGCTTGGCGGTACTGACGAAGATGTTGCCCGGGTGCATGTCGGCGTGGAAGAAGCTGTCGCGGAACACCTGGGTGAAGAAGATCTCCACGCCGCGTTCGGCCAGCAGCTTGAAGTCGGTGCCCTGGTCGCGCAGGGCGGCCAGGTCGGTCACCGGGATGCCGTAGATGCGCTCCATGACCAGCACCCGCTCGCGGCACCAGTCCCAGTACACCTGGGGCACGTAGAGACGCTCGGAGCCGTCGAAATTGCGTCTGAGCTGGCTGGAGTTGGCCGCCTCGCGCAGCAGGTCCAGCTCGTCGTAGATGGTCTTCTCGTAGTCGCTGACCACGTCCATCGGATGCAGGCGGCGGGCTTCGGCGGACAGCCGTTCGGCCAGGCGCGCCAGCAGGAACAGCCAGGCGATGTCCTGGCTGATGATGTTCTTAAGCCCCGGGCGCACCACCTTGACCACCACCTCTTCGCCGGTCCGCAGCTGGGCTGCATGGACCTGGGCCACCGAGGCCGAGGCCAGCGGCTGGTGGTCGAAGCGGGCGAAGGCCTGCTTGATGGGGACGCCGAGCTGGGACTCGATCAGCGCCACGGCCTTTTCCGGCGGGAAGGGCGGGACCTTGTCCTGCAGGAACATCAGTTCGTCGGCGATATCCTCGGGCATGAGGTCGCGCCGGGTGGACAGGATCTGGCCGAACTTGACGAACACCGGGCCCAGGCCTTCCAGCGCCAGGCGCAGGCGGGCGCCGCGCGGGAGGGTCTTGCTCGGCCGTGGCAACCAGCGCCAGGGCAGCACATAGCGGGTGGCACGCAGGTACCAGGGCAGGGGCAGGGCATAGACGATGTCGTCCAGCCGGTAGCGAATGACGACGAAGAATATCCGCAACAGGCGGTTGAGCGCAGCGAACAGCTTCATTCGTCGAGGTTATCCCTGGCGGAGCGGGCGGTGCCCAGGCGAGCGAGGCGAGCGTCGAGACGGTCGACGGCCAGGCGCAGGGCGTCGATCTCGGCGAAGCGGGCTTCGCCTTCGAGACGACCGACGAGATGGCGGCTCTCCTCGTTCAGCCAGTTGGACAGCGTCAACTGCAGGCTATCCCGGCCCTGTTGGCCGAATGCCTGGCCGCGGCGCGCCAGGTCACCCAGCAGCGCTGCCGGCAGCGGGCCCAGCCAGCGGCTGACCTCGTGCTGCCAGTCCAACTCCAGGTTCTGCAGGATATCGGCCAGTTCGATCAGCAGGGTACTGTCGCCCTCCAGGCGGACGTCCGGCTGGTGCAGCACCCGCTGCTTGTCACCGGCCAGGGCCAATTCAGCCAGGCGTGTCGCCGGTGCGCCCAGGGTGCAATCGATGTCGCCTTCGTGATGGGCGGCGAAGTGCAGGCCGTCACCCGCCGGCAGGACATAGAGGCGCAGGCTGGGCTGCCGGGTCTGCACGGCAATGACGCGGCCAGTTAGGCTCGCCAGCCGCGGCAGGGCCACCGGGTCGAGTGCCAGCACGGGATTCAGGCCACGCTCCAGCGCGGCCAGCAACGCCTGGGTGACGAGGGCCATCAGGGTTTGATACCGCGATGCAGGGCGACCACGCCGCCGGTCATGTTGTGGTAGGTGACGCGGGCGAAGCCGGTCTCTTCCATCATGGCCTTGAGCGTCTGCTGGTCGGGGTGCATGCGGATGGACTCAGCCAGATAGCGATAGCTCTCGGCGTCGCCGGCGACCAGCTTGCCCATCAGCGGCAGGAAGCCGAAGGAGTAGGCGTCATAGGCCTTGGATACCAGCGGATTGGTGGGCTTGGAGAATTCCAGCACCAGCAGCCGGCCACCGGGCTTGAGCACGCGCAGCATGGACGCCAGGGCCTGGTCCTTGTGGGTCACGTTGCGCAGGCCGAAGGCGATGGTGATGCAGTCGAAATGATTGTCGGGGAAGGGCAGCTTCTCGGCGTCGGCCTGGACGAAGCGCACGTTGCTCGCCACCCCTTCGTCGAGCAGGCGATCGCGACCGACCTTGAGCATGGAATCGTTGATGTCGGCCAGGACCACCTCACCGGTGGGGCCGACCAGGCGGGCGAACTGCTTGGTCAGGTCGCCCGTGCCGCCGGCGATGTCCAGGACCCGATTGCCACGGCGCACGCCGGAGAGCTCGATGGTGAATCTCTTCCACAGCCGGTGGATGCCCGCCGACATCAGGTCGTTCATCACGTCGTACTTGGCCGCGACCGAGTGGAAGACTTCCGCGACCTTGTAAGCCTTCTGGCTCTCCGGAACGCTCTGGTAGCCGAAGTGGGTCTGGGATTCGGCCTCGGGGCCTTTGCGCGGATCGCTCATGGGGCTACACCTGGGACAGGGACAAGAGGGCATTCTAGCAGGCCGATCACCCGACTTGCCCGGCTAAAACCTGCGCTGACCGCTCGGTTCTCGCGATTGGCGACGTGACGGCCCCTCGCTATAGTCAGGGCCCCTCAACCGGAGTTCCCCGATGTCCCAGATCACCATCGAACGCAGCCATTCCCTCGGCCTGGACGGTGCACGCCAGAAGGCCGATCAACTGGCCGAAAAACTCACGCGCGATTATGGGGTGGCCTGCACCTGGGAAGGCGATACCCTGAAGTTCGCGCGCAGTGGCGTGGATGGGCGGATCGAGGTGGCGGAAGATCAGGTGCGGGTGCAGGCGACCCTGGGCATGATGTTCTCCATGCTCAGCGGCCAGATCGAGAAAGAGATCGAGCGCAAGCTGGACAAGGCCCTGGCGGCCTGAGTCCGGTCAGAGCATCAGCTTGACCGCGCTGACGTGCGGGTCCCGCGTCTTGCCGGCGCTGGCGAGTTTTTCCAGGTAGTCGGCCCAGAGCTGGTCGCGGCGACTGCCCAGTTCATAGAGATAGTCCCAGCTGAACAGGCCGCTGTCGTGGCCGTCGTCGAAGGTCAGCTTGATGGCGTAGCGCCCCGCCGGCTCCACGGCGGTGATACCGACGTGCTGTTTGCCGAATTGCAGCACCGGATTGCCGTGCCCCTGCACCTCTGCCGAGGGCGAGTGCACCCGCAGGAATTCGGCGGGCAGCTCGAAGGTTTCCGCGCCATAGCTGACGCTGAGGGTCTTCGAGGCCTTGTGGAGCTGGATGGCGGTGGGGATACGCATGTTGAGATTCTCTTGTCGGAGAGCCATCGCGGCCATGGGCCGCTCCTACAGGTCGTAGTGTGGAAAACGGCGCAGCCTTTTCCACAGGTGAGTTCGCCGCGAAGGACTTCCTCACCCCAGCCCTCTCCCGAAGGGAGAGGGGGCGCTTGGAGCGGACGCTCGTCTTCAGTGACTCAGGCGATAAGACAGTTGCTCCTACAAAAGCATCACCCCCTGTAGGAGCGGCCCATGGCCGCGATAAGGCAGTCGCTCCTACAGGTTTGCCTAGGGGCCCGTAGGAGCGGCCGCATCGGCGGATCGTCATGGCCCGATCAACCAGGCTCCAGACCTACCGTCACAGTATATAGCGCGACAGGTCCTCGTCCTGGGCCAGTTCACCCAGGTGGCCATTGACATAGGTCGCGTCGATGACGATGGGGTCGCCATTCTGCTGGCTGGCGAGATCGGCAGCGCTGAAGGACACCTCTTCCAGCAGGCGTTCCAGCAGGGTGTGCAGGCGGCGGGCGCCGATGTTCTCGGTCTTTTCGTTGACCTGCCAGGCGATCTCGGCGATGCGGGTGATGCCATCAGCGGCGAACTCCACGTGCAGCCCTTCGGTCTTGAGCAGTTCGCGATACTGCTCGGTAAGGGAGGCGTGAGGCTCGGTGAGGATGCGCTCGAAGTCCTGGGGCGTCAGCGCCTTGAGTTCGACACGAATCGGCAGGCGACCCTGCAGCTCGGGCACCAGGTCGCTGGGCTTGGACAGGTGGAAGGCGCCCGAGGCGATGAACAGGATGTGGTCGGTCTTGACCATGCCCAGCTTGGTGTTGACGGTGCAGCCCTCGATCAGCGGCAGCAGGTCACGTTGCACGCCTTCGCGGGAAACATCGGCACCGCTGGTATTGCCGCGCTTGGCGACCTTGTCGATCTCGTCGATGAAGACGATGCCGTGCTGCTCGACGGCTTCCAGGGCACGGCCCTTGAGTTCTTCCTCGTTGACCAGGCGGGCGGCTTCCTCGTCGCGCACCAGCTTGAGGGCTTCCTTGACCTTGAGCTTGCGCTGCTTGGTCTTGCCCTTGTGCATGCCGGCGAAGAGATTCTGCAACTGGCTGGTCATCTCCTCCATGCCGGGCGGGGTCATGATCTCGACGCCGGCCGGGGTATCGGCCACCTCGATGTCGATTTCCTTGTCGTCCAGCTGGCCTTCGCGCAGGCGCTTGCGGAACAGCTGGCGGGTGTTGCTATCGGTAGCGGTCGGCTGCGGCTCGTTGCTGAAGCCTACCGAGGGGCGCGCCGGCGGCAGCAGGGCGTCGAGGATGCGTTCCTCGGCAGCGTCTTCGGCGCGATGGCGGTTACGCACCATCTCCTGCTCGCGCAGCATCTTCACCGCAGCATCGGCCAGATCACGGATGATGGATTCGACGTCGCGGCCGACATAGCCCACCTCGGTGAACTTGGTCGCTTCCACCTTGAGGAAGGGCGCATTGGCCAGCTTGGCCAGGCGCCGGGCGATCTCGGTCTTGCCCACACCCGTGGGGCCGATCATCAGGATGTTCTTGGGCGTGACCTCGGGGCGCAGCTCGGCGGGCAACTGCATGCGCCGCCAGCGATTGCGCAGGGCGATGGCCACGGCGCGCTTGGCGTCGTCCTGGCCGATGATGTGGCGATTGAGTTCGTGGACGATCTCGCGGGGGGTCATGGACATGGGCAGTCTCTAAACCGGATCACGCCTGGGGCGCGTCCAGCTCCTCGATGGTCAGGTTGCGGTTGGTGAACACGCAGATGTCACCGGCGATATTCAGGGCGGTCTCGGCGATCTCGCGGGCACTGAGGTCGGTGTGCATCAGCAGCGCGCGGGCAGCGGCCTGGGCATAGGCGCCACCGGAGCCCATGGCGATCAGGCCTTCCTCGGGTTCCACCACGTCGCCGTTGCCGGTGATGATCAGGGAGGCGTCCTTGTTGGCGACCGCCAGCATGGCTTCCAGCCGGCGCAGGGCGCGGTCGGTACGCCAGTCCTTGGCCAGCTCGACGGCGGCGCGGACCAAATGGCCCTGGTGCTTCTCGAGTTGCGCCTCGAAGCGCTCGAAGAGGGTGAAGGCGTCGGCGGTACCGCCGGCGAAACCGGCCAGCACCTCGCCCCGGTACAGCCGCCGGACCTTCTTGGCGTTGCCTTTCATGACGGTATTGCCCAGGGAAACCTGGCCGTCGCCGCCGATCACGACCTTGCCGTTGCGGCGTACAGAAACGATGGTGGTCAAGGGAATCTCTCCGCGTTGCTTGGGGCAGTCGGCCCCGGTTACGCGAAGATATGGGGATGGCCGCGACGCCCTTCAAGCGCCGCGGCGAGGGGATTCACCGGGCGGGAGTCGGTTCACGGACTGGCGAGCTAGCGCCAGGCAGGACTAAAACCCTCGAGGAGGCGCGGTTTACGAATGGTAACCGAGCATTTCGAGAGGGTTTCAACGCCATCTGGCCAGCGCGCAGCCGGCCATGGACCGGCGTCAGTGACCGCGTCGCTGTTGCAAGAGCAGGTTCTTGAAACCGCTACCGGCAAGTTGCTTCTGCGCCTGGGTCAGTTGGTCGCGATCGCTGTAGGGGCCGACCAGCACCCGGTACCAGGTATCGTCCTTGACCTTGCCCGACTCCACCCGCACGTCCTGGCCGAGCATGATGATCTGGGCGCGCACCCGGTCGGCATCGGCCTGGGTGCGGAAGGAACCGGCCTGGAGGAAGAACAGCGTCACCGGGGGCTGGGCCTTGGCGGTGGCTTCCTTGGGCGGCGTGGCGGCCAGCTGGCCCGGGGTCGTCGCGGGCGTGGCCGGCGTCGCGGTCGCCGGCTGGCCAGGTTGCGTCGGAGTCGCCGCGGCATCCGGCTTGGCCGGCGTGGTCGGTTTGGCAGCCGGGTTACGCGGCACGGCATCCGGCGGCACGATCACCTCGGACTCGGGCAGCAGGGTGTAGAAGTCGTACTTGGGCTTGATCGGGGTCGGCGGGGTAGCCTCGGTCTTGGCTGCTGCGGCCGGCGCCTTGCCATTGCTCGCCGTGGCCGCCGGCCGACCCTCGTCCGGCTTGGTGCGCTGCACCGCCTTGTTGCCCGGTTCGAGCTTCATGAGGAAGACCACGAAGGCACCGATGGCCAGCCCCGACGCGAGCCAGACCCAGCCCGGCAGCGGCTGTTTCTTGGGGGCCGAGGTGTTGCGACTGGCGCCGCGCTTGGGGGGGGCTTTCTTGGTGGCCATCAGGCGGGGATCCGTCTCTTACATGCGTTCCAGGGTGTGCAGGCCGAGCAGTTCCAGGCCCTGCTTGAGGGTACGCCCGGTGAGGGCGGCCAGGCGCAGGCGGCTCTGGCGCAACTCGGGCTCCTCGGCGGTCAGGATCGGGCAATTCTCGTAGAAGCTGGAGAACAGGCCGGCCAGGTCGTAGAGATAGCTGCACAGCAGGTGCGGAGTCCCCTTGTCGCCGACGCTGCCAAGGATCTCGCCGAACTGCGCCAGGCGGCCGCCGAGTTCCTGCTCCTGAGGGGCGTCCAGGCGGATGCTGCCGGCAGGTTCGGTTTGCTCGGCCTTGCGCAGCACGCTGGCGACCCGGGTGTAGGCGTACAGCAGATAGGGCGCGGTGTTGCCCTCGAAGCTGAGCATCTGCTCGAAGTTGAAGCTGTAGTCGCTGGTGCGGTGCTTGGAGAGGTCGGCGTACTTGACCGAGGCGATGCCCACCACGCGGCCGATGTGGCGCAGTTCGTCTTCGCTGAAGGGCGCTTCGCCGCGCTCGGCGCGACCGGCATTGCGCTCCTTGACCAGTTGGTAGGCGCGCTCTTCGGCTTCGTCGAGCAGGTCGACCAGCTTCACGGTGCCGCCGTCGCGGGTCTTGAACGGGCGGCCGTCGGCGCCGTTCATGGTGCCGAAGCCCATGTGCTCCAGGTCCATGGCCGGATCGACGAAGCCGGCGCGGCGCGCGACCTCGAAGGCCATCTGGAAGTGCAGGGCCTGGCGCTGGTCGACGAAGTAGAGCGCCCGGTCGGCATGCAGCTGGCGGCTGCGGTAGCGCATGGCGGCCAGGTCGGTGGTGGAGTAGAGATAGCCGCCACCGGCCTTCTGCACGATCACCGGCAGCGGATTGCCCTCGGCGTTCTTGAATTCGTCGAGGAAGACGCAGCGGGCACCGTCGCTCTCGGTGAGCAGGCCGGCGGCGTCCAGATCGGCCACCACCTGGGCCAGGTCGTCGTTGTAGGCGCTCTCGCCCTTGACGTCGGCCGGCGTCAGCTTGACGTTGAGGCGGTCGTAGACCTGTTGGCAGTGGGACAGGGAGACGGCGTTGAATCTCTCCCAGAGACGCAGGCAGTGGGCATCGCCCGCCTGCAAGGCCACCACCAGCTCACGAGCCCGGGCGGCGAATTCCGGCGAGGCATCGAAGCGGCCCTTGGCGGCGCGGTAGAACACCTCCAGATCGGCCAGCTCGCCCTCGGCGGCCTGGGGCTGCTCTTCCATGTAGGCCAGCAACATGCCGAACTGGGTGCCCCAATCGCCGACGTGGTTCTGGCGGATCACCTCGTCGCCGAGGAATTCCAGCACCCGCGCCACGGCGTCACCGATGATGGTGGATCTCAGATGGCCGACGTGCATCTCCTTGGCCAGATTCGGCGAGGACAGGTCCACGACCACGCGCTGCCGTGGATCGTGCCTGGGTACGCCCAGCTGTGGATCGGCAAAGGCCGCATCCAGACGCGCGGCCAGTTGCGCGTGATTCTGGAAGAAATTGAGGAAGCCGGGGCCGGCGATCTCCACCTTACTTACCGCCGGATCGGCGGGCAGGGCGGCCAGCAGCTTCTCGGCCAGGTCGCGCGGCTTGGCCCGGGCCGGCTTGGCCAGCAGCAGGGCGACGTTGCTGGCGAAGTCGCCGTGGCTCTTGTCCTTGGTGTTCTCGACCTGGATGGCCGGGGCGACGTCGGCCGGCAGGGTGCCGTCGGCGATCAGGCGGTCGAGGGCGTGCTGGATGAGCTGGCGGATGCTGTCTTTCATGGTCGTTGGCCTTCGGCGTGCGCCGGGCGCGCACTGCGATGAAAACCCGGCATTATCCGTGGCTGGCCCGACCTTGCCAATGGTAGGAGCCTGTTCAACGTCTCGCGAGCTAGCGCCAAACAGGGCGAAAATGCCCGAGGAAGCGGAGTTTACGAGTGGTAAATGAGCATTCCGAAGGCATTTTTTAACGCCGTTTGGCCGACGCGCAGCAGCCTTTGAACAGGCTCTAAGCCGGTACCGCTAGAAGAGATCGATGGGGTCGACGTCCAGCGACCAGCGCACCTGGCGGGCCTCGGGCAGGCTCTCGAGCTGGGCGACCCAGATCCCCAGCAGCCGGTGCAGGGGCGCGCGGCTGCTGCTTTGCAGCAGCAACTGGGCGCGATGACGGCCGGCGCGGCGCTCCATCGGCGCCGGTACCGGACCGAGCAACTCCACCTGGGGCAGGGCCAGATTGACCGCCAGGCCTTCGGCGACGTGATAGGCCGCTTCAAGGAAGTTCTCGACCTGATCCTGGCGGTGCGCATCGGCGCGCAGCAGCGCCAGATAGGCGAAGGGCGGCAGTCCGGCGGATCGCCGCTCCTGCAGCGCTTGGCGGGCAAAGGCGGGATAGCCTTCCTCGGCCAGCTGCACCATCAGCGGATGATCGGCCAGATGGGTCTGGATCAACACCTGGCCTGGTTCCTCGGCACGCCCCGCGCGTCCGGCCACCTGGACGATCTGCTGGGCCATGCGCTCGCTGGCGCGGAAGTCGGCGGAGAACAGCCCGCTGTCGGCATCCAGCACGGCGACCAGGGTCACCTTGGGGAAATGGTGCCCCTTGGCGAGCATCTGGGTGCCGACCAGGATGCAGGGCGCGCCGCTGTGGATGGTCCGCAACAGCTTGCCCAGGGCATCCTTGCGCGCCGTGGTGTCGCGATCGATGCGCAGCACCGGCACGTCCGGGAACAGCAGCTGGAGCCGCTCTTCGGCGCGCTCGGTGCCGGCGCCTACCGGGCGCAGATCCAGCTTGCCGCAGGACGGGCAATGGCGGGGCGGCACCTGGCGCTGATCGCAGTGGTGGCAGCGCAGCTCGCCAGAACCACGATGATAGGTCATGCGGGCATCGCAGCGCGGACACTGGGCCAGCCAGCCGCAGTCGTGGCAGAGCAGGGTAGGGGCGAAACCGCGACGATTGAGAAACACCAGGACCTGCTGGCCGCGCTCCAGGGTCGCGCCCATGGCCTTGAGCAGCGGTTGCGACAGGCCGCTGTCCAGCGGCCGACTGCGCACGTCCAGGCGCTCGAAGCGTGGCGGCTGGGCCCCACCAGCGCGCAGCGACAGGCGCAGATGGGCGTAACGCCCCTGCTCGGCGTTGTGCAGGCTTTCCAGTGATGGCGTGGCCGAACCCAGCACCACTGGCAGGTTTTCCAGGCGTGCGCGGACCAGCGCCAGGTCGCGGGCGTGGTACCTCAGGCCTTCCTGCTGTTTATAGGAGGCGTCGTGTTCTTCGTCGACGATGATCAGGCCGGGATGCTTGAGCGGGGTGAACAACGCCGAGCGGGTACCCACCACGATGTCCACCTCGCCGTCGCGGGCGGCCAGCCAGATGTCCATGCGCTCGCGATCGGTCAGTGCCGAATGCAGCAGGGCGATGCGGGCATTGAAGCGTTGCTCGAAGCGCCCCAGGGTCTGGGGCCCCAGGTTGATCTCCGGAATCAGCAGCAGCGCCTGGCGACCCGATTCCAGGGTGGCACGGATCAGTTGCAGATAGACCTCGGTCTTGCCGCTGCCGGTCACCCCCTCCAATAGATAGCAATGAAAGCCGCTGCCGGCGCGGACCGCCTCATAGGCCAGCCGCTGCTCGCCATTGAGCGGCAACTCGGCCTGGGCGAGCCAGGAACCCTGGTGCCTTGTCGGCTGGTGATAGCGGGTCTCCACCTTGACCAGGCCCTTGGCCAGCAGCAGATCGAGGCTGTCCTTGACCAGGCCGAGTTGGCCGAGCAATTCGTGCAGCACGCCGTGAGGATGCTGGCGCAGGGTCTTGAGCGCCTCGCGCTGCCGCGGTGCCCGGGCCAGGCGCGGGTCTTCCGGGTGGGCATCGGGCTGGGCGATCCAGAAGCGCTGCAGGCGGCGTTCCGCGGGTTCCCCCTGACGCAAAAGGGCAGGAAGTGCCCAGCTCAAGGTGTCGCCGAGGCTGTGCTGGTAGTACTGGGCGGACCACTGGCAGAGTTCGAACAGGGCGCCCGGCAGTGGCGGACGCTCGTCGAGCAATTGCAGGGCCTGGCGCAGTTTGTCCGACGGCACCTCGCTGTCCTGGGCGACCTCGATCAGCACCCCGACTATTTCACGTCGGCCGAAGGGCACGCGCAGTCGTACACCGGGACGCAGCTGCTCCTCGACGACGCCCTTGGGCGGCAGGTAGTCGAACAGACGACGCAGCGGGGAGGGCAGCGCCAGGCGCAGGATCAGGGGCACGGCAAGACTCGCAGGCGTAAAGCCCGATGGTAGCAGACGGGCGGTGTGGGGGTTGCTTGCACGTCTTACCTGCTCTGGTATGATTCTCAGCCCAAATCTGTGCGGTATCCGGCAATGGCGCCGGGTGGCGGCACAGCTAGACCCCGAGGATAGCCCCATGAAAGCTGACATCCATCCGCAGTACGACGCCATCGAAGCGACCTGCAGCTGCGGTAACGTCATCAAGACCCGCTCCACCCTGAGCAAGAACATTCACCTGGACGTCTGCTCCGAATGCCATCCGTTCTACACCGGCAAGCAGAAAGTCCTGGACGCTGGCGGCCGTATCGACCGCTTCAAGCAGCGCTTCGGCGTGTTCGGCAGCAGCAAGTAATGCTCTGCCGTCGACCATCTCCGTATGGCTCGACACTGAACAAGGCGTCCCTCTGGGGCGCCTTTTTCGTTTGGGCACTGGTTACGGCGCCTCAGGCCCTGGCCGCGGCATGTCCCCTGCTGCCGAATGGGCAGGAGGTGACGGTCCGGCAGGTGGTGGACGGCGATACCCTGCGCCTGGTCGACGGCCGCTCCGTGCGCCTGATTGGTGTCAATGCCCCCGAGCTGGGCAAGTCGGGCGGTACGGCCCAGCCCTACGCCGAAGCCGCCCGGCGACGCCTGCAGGCGCTGGTCGAGGCCAGCGACGAGCGCCTCACGCTGGTCCCCGGTGTCGAGCAGGCCGACCGCTTCGGCCGTACCCTGGCGCACCTTTATGATCGCCAGGGCCGCAATCTCGAAATGCAGCTGATCGCCGAAGGCCTCGGCTACGCGGTGGCCATCGCCCCCAACACCCGGCTGGCCGACTGCCAGGCCGCGGCGGAAGGCGCGGCGCGCAACGCACGCCTCGGCGTATGGAAGCAGGATCCGGCCATAGCCGCCACCCGTATCGCCGAAGGCGGTTTCGCCGTGGTGCAGGGTCGCCTGCAGGACGTCGAACGCAATCGCGGCGGCCTCTGGCTGCAGTTCGAAGGCGACCTGGTGGTCAATGTCCCCAATCGTTTCGTCGACGCCTTCGACGGCGTGCCGCTGCGGCAGTGGATCGGCCGCAACCTCGAGGCACGTGGCTGGATTTCCGATCGCAGCCGGCGCCAGGAAGCGGGGCGGGCACGCTGGCAGATGACCCTGAACGACCCGCGCATGCTCGGTCTGCGGGTTGAATCGTTTTAGCCGAAAGTCGTATTGCGATTGATTTCAGGCAGGTGGCCGATTGCTTGTGGCACCTTGAGTCTTTGCGTATTCTCGCCCGACCCAAGACCCACACCACGCGGATATACCAATAATGTCTGATCTCAAAACCGCCGCCCTCGAATACCACGCCCAGCCGCGCCCCGGTAAACTCAGCGTCGAGCTGACCAAGCCCACCGCAACCGCCCGTGACCTGTCCCTGGCCTACAGTCCCGGCGTCGCCGAACCGGTCCGCGAGATCGGCCGCGATCCGGAACTGGCCTACCGCTACACCGGCAAGGGCAACCTGGTCGCCGTGATTTCCGACGGCACCGCCATTCTCGGCCTGGGCAACCTCGGCCCGCTGGCCTCCAAGCCGGTGATGGAAGGCAAGGGCGTGCTGTTCAAGCGCTTCGCCGGTGTGGACGTCTTCGACATCGAGGTCGACGCCGAGAGCCCCCAGGCCTTCATCGATACCGTCAAGCGCATCTCCATCACCTTCGGCGGCATCAACCTGGAAGATATCAAGGCACCCGAGTGCTTCGAGATCGAGCGCGCCCTGATCGAGCAGTGCGACATCCCGGTCTTCCACGATGACCAGCACGGCACCGCCATCGTCACCGCCGCCGGCATGCTCAACGCCCTGGAAATCGCCGGCAAGCGCCTGGAAGACGCCAAGATCGTCTGCCTGGGCGCCGGTGCCGCCGCCATCTCCTGCATGCGCCTGCTGGCGAGCATGGGTGCCAAGGTCGAGAACATCTACATGGTCGACCGCCAGGGCGTGGTCCACAGCGGCCGCAACGACCTGAACCAGTACAAGGCGGCCTTCGCCACCGAGACCAGCAAGCGCACCCTGGACGACGCCCTCGAGGGTGCCGATGTCTTTGTCGGGCTGTCCGGTCCGAACCTGCTGTCGGCCGAAGGCCTCAAGCGCATGGCGGCCAACCCCATCGTCTTCGCCTGCTCCAACCCGGATCCGGAAATCACCCCCGAGCTGGCCCACGCCACCCGCGACGACGTGATCATGGCCACCGGCCGTTCCGACTATCCGAACCAGGTCAACAACGTCCTGGGCTTCCCCTTCATCTTCCGTGGTGCCCTGGACGTCCGCGCCCGGGTCATCAACGAAGAGATGAAGATCGCTGCCGCCCTGGCCCTGCGTGACCTGGCCAAGCTGCCGGTGCCCAAGGAAGTCTGCGCGGCCTATAACGTCGACAGCCTGAGCTTCGGTCGCGAGTACATCATTCCCAAGCCGATGGACGCGCGTCTGATCACCCTGGTATCCGATGCCGTGGCCAAGGCCGCCATCGAGACCGGGGTCGCCACACTGCCCTACCCGGCGAACTATCCGCTGAAGTCGGTGGACGACGTCTTCGCCAAGTAAGTCCTGGTGCAATAAAAAACCCCGCCTCGGCGGGGTTTTTTATTGGCCTGGGATCAGAAGATGTCCATGGGCACGGTTTCGCTGGAGGGCAGCGGCGTACCGGGCGCCACACCGGGCGGCAGCTCGTCCAGGCTGGGCGGAGTGTCCTCGCTCTTGAACAGCTCGAAGTAGGCGTTGGGCGTGCCAGGCGGCGCCGCACGGCCGGTGGTGGGATCGACCCGGATGGAAACGATGCCGTCCGGCTCCTTGAGCTGATGCGGCGGCTTGTCCTTGAGCGCGGCGCCCATGTAGCTCATCCAGATCGGCAGGGCGACGGTACCGCCGAATTCCTGGCGGCCCAGGGTGTCGGGCTGGTCGAAGCCCGCCCAAACCGTGGTCACGTAGTCGCCGTTGTAGCCGGAGAACCAGGTGTCCTTGGATTCGTTGGTGGTGCCGGTCTTGCCGGCCAGGTCGTTGCGTCCCAGTTCCAGCGCCTTGCGGCCTGTGCCGCGCTTGATCACGTCCTGCAGCATGCTGTTCATGATGTAGGCATTGCGCGGGTCGATCACCTGGGGCGCGAACACCGGGGCCGGATTGGCGGGATCCGCCGTTGCGGTATCCGCCGCCGGCGTGACCTGGACGTCCGCCGCCGCCTGTGCCTGGGGCTGCTGGGGGACACGCGGCGGTGCGGCCCGATAGACCACCTTGCCGTCACGATCGGCCACATGGTCGACCACGTAGGGCGTCACCTTGTAGCCCTCGTTGGCGAATACCGACCAGCCGGTGGCCACTTCCAGGGGGGTCAGGCCCGGGGTGCCCAGGGCGAGGGACAGGTTGCGCGGCAACTGGTCTCGCTCGAAGCCGAAGCGGCTGACGTAGTCCAGGGCATAGTCGATGCCGATGGCCTGCAGTACGCGGATGGACACCAGGTTGCGCGAGCGATAGAGCGCCTCGCGCAGCCGGATCGGGCCGAGGAAGGTGTTGTTGTCGTTCTTCGGGCGCCAGGCTTCGTCGGGATTCTCGTCCATGAAGACGATGGGTGCATCGTTGACCAGGCTGGCCGCGGTGAAGCCCTTTTCCAGCGCCGCGCTGTAAATGAACGGCTTGAAGCTGGAGCCAGGCTGGCGCCGCGCCTGGGTCGCCCGGTTGTAGTTGCTCTGTTCGAAGGAGAAGCCACCGATCAGGGCGCGAATGGCGCCATCCTGCGGGTCGAGGGACACCAGGGCGCTCTGCGCCTTGGGGATCTGCGAGAACTTCAAGCTGCCGTCAGCCTGGCGCTGCACGCGAACCAGGTCGCCGACCTTGACCACATCGGCGGGGCCATTCGGGCGAGGGCCCAGGCTGTTGGCGCTGAGATAGGGGCGGGCCCACTTCATGGACTCCCAGGACACGGCCTCTTCCTTGCCTTCGCGGGTCATGACCAGGATGCCGCTCTTCTCCACCTGGGTGACCACGGCCGGGTCCTGGCCGCCGACGATGCGCTGCTTCTGGACCAGGGCGGCCCACTCGGCGCGACTCTGGTTCGGCCACTGGGCCTCGGGGCCGCGATAGCCGTGGCGGCGGTCGTAGTCGGTCAGGCCGTCGCGCACGGCCTCGAAGGCGGAAGTCTGCAGCCGGCTGTCGATGGTGGTGTAGACCTGATAGCCGTCGGTGTAGGCGTCGCCGCCGTAGCGCCCGACCATCTCCGCCCGTGCCATCTCGGCGATGTAGGGGGCATTGAGTTCCGGCACGGCGACGTGGTGATAGGCCTCGAGCGGCTCGGCGATGCCGGCCTGGTAGGCCGCCTGGTCGATGTAGCCGAGCTTGAACATGCGTTCGAGAATCCAGTTGCGTCTTTCCAGGCTACGCTCAGGGTTAGCGACCGGGTTGTAACGCGACGGCGCCTTGGGCAGGCCGGCGATCATCGCCATCTGGGCGATGGTCAGGTCCTTGATGGATTTGCCGTAGTAGACCTGGGCGGCGGCCTCGATGCCGTAGGCGCGGTTGCCCAGGTAGATCTTGTTGACGTAGAGCTCGAGGATCTCGTCCTTGGTCAGTTGGCGCTCGATTTGCAGGGCCAACAGAATCTCGGTGAATTTGCGCGAGAAGCTACGCTCGCTGGTAAGGAAGTAGTTCTTGGCGACCTGCATGGTAATGGTGCTGCCGCCGGTCTGGATGTGTCCCGTCTTGACCAGCTGACTCACCGCGCGCATCAGGCTTTTCACATCGACGCCATAATGGTTGGCGAAGTTGTCGTCTTCGGCGGAGAGCAAGGCATGGATGAAATCGGGCGGAATTTCGCTGAAGCGCAGCGGCGAGCGGCGCATCTCACCGAATTCGGCGATGAGTTTGCCATCGGCGCTGTACACCCGCAGCGGGATCTGCAGCTGGACGTTACGCAGGGCGTCGATGGAGGGCAGGCTGGGGCTAAGGTAGAGGAAGGCGCCGCTCAGGCCCAGCAACAGGCTGCAGACCAGGGCGACCAGCGACCACCAGAAAAACTTCAGAACACGCATCAAGAGACTTTTCGAATGGAAAGAGGGAAAGGGCGACAGGTGACGGTCAGCCTACACGGCGTCGCCATTATAGGCGCGTTTGGCGGTTGGCCGCTATTTGCTCGGGTGTCAAGTCTGTTATCTAATGCGCGTCCGCGGAACACCACCGTCGCTCATAGGGAACTGATGTGCTAGGGCTATTCAGAAAGAAGGCGAATACGCTGCTGGGTATCGACGTCAGTTCGACATCCGTGAAACTCATCGAGCTGAGCCGTTCGGGCGGGCGCTATCGCGTCGAAGCCTATGCGGTGGAACCCCTGCCGGCCAATGCCGTAGTCGAGAAGAACATCGCCGAGCTGGAAGGCGTGGGCCTGGCCATCGGGCGGGTGCTGGTGAAGGCGCGCACGTCCGCTCGCAGCGCGGCGGTGGCCGTCTCGGGGTCGGCGGTGATCGCCAAGACCATCGAGATGGATGCCGGCCTGTCCGACGACGAGCTGGAAAACCAGATCAAGCTCGAAGCCGATCAGTACATCCCCTATCCGCTGGACGAGGTCGCCATCGACTTCGAGGTGCAGGGGCCGTCGCCGCGCAACGCCGAGCGCGTCGAGGTGCTGCTCGCCGCCTGCCGGAAGGAAAACGTCGAGGTCCGGGAAGCGGCGCTGGCGTTGGCTGGCGTCTCGGCCAAGGTGGTCGACGTCGAGGCCTATGCCATGGAGCGGGCCTACCAGTTGCTCGCCAACCAGTTGGGTGGCCACGTCGATGATCTGACCGTGGCGGTCGTCGATATCGGCGCCACCATGACCACCCTGAGCGTGCTGCACAACGGCAAGACCATCTACACCCGCGAGCAGTTGTTCGGCGGCCGTCAGCTGACCGAGGAAATCCAGCGGCGCTATGGCCTGTCGGTGGAAGAGGCCGGTCTGGCCAAGAAACAGGGCGGGCTGCCGGACGATTATCAGAGCGAGGTCCTGACCCCCTTCCGCGAAGCGGTGGTGCAGCAGGTGGCGCGTTCGCTGCAGTTCTTCTTCGCCGCCGGGCAATACAATGATGTGGACTACATCTTGCTTGCGGGAGGAACAGCGTCAATTTCCGGACTCGACCGCTTGATCCAGCAGAAAATCGGCACCCCGACCGTTCTCGCCAACCCCTTTGCCGACATGGCCGTCAGCAACAAGGTCAACGCGGCGGCCCTGACGGGGGATGCCCCGGCGCTGATGATCGCCTGTGGCCTGGCCATGAGGAGTTTCGACTAGATGGCCCGCATCAACCTCTTGCCCTGGCGGGAGCAGCTGCGCGAAGAAAGGCGCAAGCAGTTCCTGGTGATCCTGGGCGGCATCTTCGTGCTGTCGTGCGGCGCCGTGTTCCTGGCCGATCAGTACCTGTCCGGGGAAATCGCCCGGCAGGAGGCACGCAATGCCTTCATCCAGCAGAACATCGCCCAACTGGACGTGCGCATCAAGGAGATCAGCGAACTCAAGACCCGGCGCCAGCAGCTGTTGGCGCGGATGAAGATCATCCAGGACCTGCAGGGCAACCGCCCGGTCATCGGCCATGTGTTCGATCAACTGGTGCGGACGCTGCCGGACGGCGTGTTCTTCCGCGAGCTGAAGATGCAGGGCGACACCCTGTCGATCAGTGGCGAGGCGGAATCCAATAACCGGGTCTCCAACCTGATGCGTAACCTGGATGCCTCGGACTGGTTCGCCTCGCCTACGCTGATCGAGGTGAAGGCGACCACCGCGGGTGCGGTGGACCAGGCCAACACCTTCCAGCTCACCGTCAAGCAGACCCAGCCCGGTGGTCCTGCGCCCACGCCGGCACCGCTCGCCAAGGGAGGCAAACCATGAGTCTCGCCGATTCCCTGGCCGGTCTGCGCAAGATCGACATCAATGACCTGGACTTCGAGAACCTCGGTTCCTGGCCCAAGCCGATCAAGGTCATCGCCTGTCTGCTGATTGTGCTGGTGGTGCTGCTGCTCGGCTACCAGTTCCACCTCAGCGACATGGAAGCGCAGCTGGACAGCCAGAGGTCCCAGGAAGAGGCCCTCAAGCAGCAATACGCCAGCAAGGCCTTCCAGGCCGCCAACCTGGATGCCTACAAGCAGCAGATGGTGGAGATGGAGGAATCCTTCGGCGCCCTGCTGCGCCAATTGCCGGGCGACACCGAGGTGCCCGCGCTGCTGGAAGACATCACCCGTACCGGACTCGGCAGTGGTCTCGAGTTCGAGCAGATCAAGCTGCTGCCGGAGGTGACGCAGCAGTTCTATGTCGAGTTGCCGATCCAGATCACCGTCGTCGGTAGCTATCATGACCTGGCGACCTTCGTCAGCAGCGTGTCCAGCCTGCCGCGCATCGTCACCCTGCATGACTTCGATCTCAAACCAGTGGATGACAAGAATGCCAATGGCGGTTCCGTTTCCGGCGGCGGTGGCAAGTTGCGCATGAACGTCCTGGCCAAGACCTATCGCTACAACGACAAGGGGCTCGGCAAATGAGAACGCCCCTGTTGCTCTGCCTGCTGACCACCGTACTGGTCGGTTGCGGTTCCAGCGATACCAGCGATCTGCAGGCGTTCATGGACGAGACCCGTGCCAAGCCGCGGGGCTCCATCGAGCCGCTGCCGCAGTTTCGCGCCTACGAGCCCTTCACCTATGCCGCAGCCGCACTGCGCAGCCCCTTCCAGGCACCGGTACGCATCGATCCCACGGTACGCCAGCGCGGTACCGGCAACATCAAGCCGGACGTGAATCGGCCCAAGCAGTTTCTCGAAGGCTTCAATATCGAAACCTTCAGCATGGTGGGCATCCTGGCCAATGCCAGTGGCCGCTATGCGCTGGTCAACGGTGCCGGAGGCGTGCATCGCGTCAAGGTAGGGGATTACCTGGGGCGTAACGACGGACGCATCACCAAGATTACCGACGGTGAGATCGACGTGATCGAAATCGTCCCGGATGGCGAGGGTGGCTGGCTGGAACGGCCGCGCACCATCACCTTGAAGGAAAAGACTTAAATGGGCAGGGCGAGCACTGTGAACACTACTATCGCGGGACGACTGGGACTGGGCCTGGCCCTGCTGCTGAGCAGCCTGGCCGGCCAGGTCCTGGCGGCGGATCTGCAGGCCTTGAACGTCGCCTCCCTGCCCGGGGATCGCGTCGAGCTCAAGCTGACCTTCGACCAGCCGGTCGCCGTGCCCAAGGGCTATACCATCGAGCAGCCGGCGCGCATCGCCCTGGACCTGCCTGGGGTCTCCAACAAGCTGGGTACCAAGAGCCGCGACCTGGGCAACGGCAATGCTCGCAGCGTGACGGTGGTCGAGGCGGGCAACCGCACCCGGCTGATCATCAACCTCACCAATCTGGCCAGCTACGATACCCGCGTCGACGGGCGCAATCTCTTCGTCACCATCGGTGGCACGGCGGGCGGTCAGACGGCCGCCGCCCAGGGTGGCCTGACGCCCAATCTGCCGCGCGCTGCCGCTCCCGCCACCGTGACCGCCCCGACGACGGGCGGCGTGGCACGGACGGTCTCGCCAGCCACCCCGGCGACGTCCAGCGTGGCGGCCATGACCGCTGCCCGGCCGCAACTGCGTGGCAAGGCGATCCGCCATATCGATTTCCAACGGGGTCCCCAGGGTGAGGGCAACGTGGTCATCGACCTGAGCGAGACCGGCATCAATCCGGACATCCAGGAGCAGGGCGGCAAGATCCGCCTGGCCTTCGCCGGTACCCAGTTGCCCGAGGAATTGCGTGTGCGGCTGGACGTCAAGGATTTCGCCACCCCGGTGCAGTTCGTCAATGCCTCGGCTGACAGCAGCGGCGCCTCCATCGTCATCGAGCCGACCGGAACCTACGACTACCTGGCCTACCAGACCAACAATCGCCTGACCCTGAGCGTCAAGCCGCTCACCACCGAGGAGAAGGAAAAGCGCGCCGCCGATCGCTTCACCTACACCGGCGAGAAGCTGTCGCTCAACTTCCAGGACATCGACGTACGCTCGGTGCTGCAGTTGATCGCCGACTTCACCAACCTCAACTTGGTGGCGAGCGACACCGTGCAGGGCAACATCACCCTGCGCCTGCAGAACGTGCCCTGGGACCAGGCCCTGGACCTGATCCTCAAGACCAAGGGTCTGGACAAGCGCCAGATCGGCAACGTCCTGCTGGTGGCCCCGGCCGACGAGATCGCGGCCCGCGAGCGCCAGGAGCTGGAGTCCCAGAAGCAGATCCAGCAACTGGCCCCCCTGCGCCGTGACCTCATCCAGGTCAACTATGCCAAGGCCGCCGACATCGCCAAGCTGTTCCAGTCGGTCACCAGTGCCGACAAGACCGCCGATGAGCGGGGCTCCATCTCGGTGGACGAGCGCACCAACAGCATCATCGCCTACCAGACCCAGAACCGCCTGGACGAGCTACGGCGGATCGTTTCCCAGCTGGACATCCCGGTGCGCCAGGTGATGATCGAGGCGCGGCTGGTGGAAGCCAATGTGGACTACAGCAAGCAGCTGGGGGTACGTTGGGGCGGCGCTGCAACTTCAGGTAACTTCGCTGTCTACGGCAAGGATGGTGCCACCACGGTCGACCAGACGACAGGCCAAGTCTACTTGCCGGGTACGACCACCATCGGTAATTACACCGCGACCAGCGGGGTGGCGCCGACGCCCTTCGTCGACATGGGCGTCAGCGGCAGTACCTCGGGTATCGGGGTCGGCTTCATGGTCGGCGGCAAGATGCTCGATCTGCAACTGTCCGCTCTCCAGGCCAGCGGTAACGGCGAAATCATCTCCCAGCCCAAGGTGGTGACCTCGGACAAGGAGACCGCCAAGATCCTGCGCGGTACCGAGATACCCTACCAGGAGGCCAGCTCCAGTGGCGCCACCAGCACCAGCTTCAAGCAGGCCGCCCTGTCGCTGGAGGTGACGCCGCAGATCACGCCGGACAATCGCATCATCATGGAGGTCAAGGTCAACAAGGATGCACCGGACTACCAGAATGCCCTGAACGGCGTACCGCCGATCAGCAAGAACGAGGTCAATGCCAAGGTGCTGGTGAGCGATGGCGAGACCATCGTGCTGGGTGGGGTGTTCTCCAATACCCAGACCCGCTCCACCATCAAGGTGCCCATGCTGGGCGACATTCCCTACGTAGGGCGGCTGTTCCGCCGGGATGCGGTCACCGACAGCAAAGTGGAGCTGCTGATCTTCCTCACGCCGCGTATCATGAACAACCAGGCGATAGCGGTTGGTCGATGACATAAGTGCGTAATCTGTTTCTGGTAGGACCGATGGGCTCGGGCAAGAGCACCATCGGTCGGCTCCTGGCGAAGGAATTACGGTTGCCGTTCAAGGATTCCGACAAGGTAATCGAAGAACGTACCGGTGCCGACATTCCCTGGATCTTCGACGTGGAAGGCGAGCAGGGCTTTCGTGAGCGCGAAAGTGCCGCGATCGCCGACCTGTGCGCCGAAAACGGCCTGGTCATGGCGACCGGAGGCGGAGCGGTCCTGCGTGAGGACAATCGCCAGGCGCTCAAGCGCGGTGGCCGGGTGATCTATCTGCATGCCTCCATCGAGCAGCAGATCGAGCGAACCGCGCGGGATCGCAACCGACCGCTGTTGCAGACGGCCGATCCGGCGGCGGTACTGCGCAACCTGATGGCCATGCGCGATCCGCTCTATCGCGAAATCGCCGACATCGTCATCGAAACCGACGAGCGGCCGCCACGGCTGGTGGTCCTGCAGATACTCGACCGTCTGAAAGCCCTGGCGCCGCATTAAAGCCGACGGCGTTCTGCGCTATGCTAGGCGCCCTTTGAATCAAGGTGACGGCATGCGGACTCTTCACGTCGAGCTCGGTGAGCGCAGCTACCCGATCTATATCGGCCAGGGCCTTCTGGATCGCCCGGAATGCTTCCTGCCCCATCTCGCCGGGCGCAAGGTGGCCATCGTCACCAACGACACCATCGCGCCGCTCTATCTGGAGCGTCTGATGCAGACGCTAGGCGACCGACCGATCAGCTCGATCGTGCTGCCCGATGGCGAGGGGCACAAGAATTGGGAAACCCTGCAACTGATCTTCGATGGACTGCTGCAGGACCGCCACGACCGCAAGACCACCCTCATCGCCCTGGGTGGCGGGGTGATCGGCGACATGGGCGGTTTCGCCGCGGCCTGCTACCAGCGCGGCGTGGACTTCATCCAGGTGCCGACCACGCTGCTGTCCCAGGTGGATTCCTCGGTAGGCGGCAAGACCGGCATCAACCACCCGCTGGGTAAGAACATGATCGGTGCCTTCTACCAGCCCAAGGCGGTAGTCATCGATACCGACAGCCTGTCCACGCTGCCGACGCGCGAGTTGTCGGCGGGTCTGGCAGAAGTCGTCAAGTACGGCCTGATCTGCGACGAGCCCTTCCTCGGCTGGCTCGAAGAGCACGTCGAGGCCCTGCGGTCCCTCGACCAGGCGGCGCTCACCGAAGCCATCGAACGCTCCTGCGCGGCCAAGGCCGCGGTGGTGGGCAGCGATGAGCGGGAGTCGGGCTTGCGGGCGATCCTCAACCTTGGCCATACCTTTGGCCACGCCATCGAGACCCACCAGGGCTATGGCGTCTGGCTGCATGGCGAAGCCGTCTCGGCCGGGATGGTGATGGCATTGCAAATGTCCGTGCTGCTGGGCTGGTTGAGCACCGAGCAGCGCGACCGCGCCATTCGCCTGCTGGTGCGGGCAGGGCTTCCCGTGGTGCCGCCGGCGGACATGCAGCCGGCCGATTTCGAACGCCTCATGGCGGTGGACAAGAAGGTCCTGGATGGACAACTCCGGCTGGTGCTGCTCAGTGACCTGGGCCAGGCCGTGGTGACCGCCGACTTCGCCCGCGACATTCTCGAGCAGACGCTGCGTACCGATTACCAAGCGCTGACCGCCCAGTAAGGAGAACAAGAGAGTCCCATGTCCAATCTGCACGCCGACGAAGCCTTCCTCGGTCACTATCAGTTCACTCACGATCCCTTCGCCGCTCGGGTGCCCGGCTTCAAGTTCTTCCCGGCGCAACGCAAGCCAGTGCTGGGGCAACTGCACCACCTGGCACGCTACAGCCAGCTGCTGCTGGTGGTCAGCGGTCCGCAGGGCAGTGGCAAGACGCTGCTGCGCCAGGCGCTGGTGGCCAGCACCAAGAAGGAGGCCGTGCATTGCGTGGTGATCTCCGCGCAGAACGGCGGCGACGTCCGTACCGTGCTGGGCCAGATCGCCAAGGGGGTCGGGGCGAGCAGCCAGACCCCAGCGGCCATCCTCGAACAGGCGGCGGAAGTGCGCCTGGCGGGGCAGGAGGTCTACATCCTGGTGGATGACGCCGAAGCGTTGGCCACCCCCGCGCTGGAAGCCCTGCTGGAGCTGGCCGGTGGCGCCGAAAAGGAGCGCCTGCACGTCTTCCTGTTCGGCGAGGCGGAAGTGGTGATGCGCCTGGAGGACATCGCCCAGGGTGAAGAGCGCTATCACGCCATCGAGTTGCTGCCCTACAGCGAGAGCGAGGCCGAAGAGTATCTGGCCCAGCGCCTGGAAGGTGCCGGCCAGGGTCTGGAGATCTTCACCGACGAGCAGCTCGCGACTATCCACGAGCGTTCCGGCGGTTGGCCGGGACGGCTCAACGAAGAGGCGCGGGATGTCCTGGTGGCTGGCATGAGCGCCCGCCGCAAGAAGGCTGCGGCGCCGGCCAAGGGATCGCGTAACCTGCTGGCCGCCCTGCCGCGCAAGCATCTGGTCATCCTGGGCGTCGTGGTGCTGGCGGTGGGTGCCGCGGCACTGTCGCTCAAGGGCGGCAAGAGCGAGGCGCCGACCACTGCCGCGAGCGGTCAGGCGCTGCCGCTGGGTGGTCAGGGCTCGGCGGCGGCCAACAAGGAGGCCCAGGGCGCCCCTATCCAGTTCGATGGCTCTTCCAAGCCGCTGCCCCTACCGCTGGTAGGTGACTCGCAGCCGGTGATTCGCGAGCCCCTGGCGGAAGCGGCCGGTGGTCGTCAGGCCGGTACCGCGGCGGGCAATGACCTGGGTGCGGGCGGAGTGCCGCCGACCGTGACCACGGACGCGCCGCCGATCAGCGACGAGGACGAACTGCCCAGCCGCACGCCCGCGCGGACGCCGGCGCCCAGCGCCCCGGTGGTCGCCGCACCCGCGCCCAAGCACACGGCGCCTGCCCCGACGACGTCGGCCCCGGCACCCGCCAAGCCCGCTCCAGTCGCGGCGCCGACCCATGCCGCCGGTGGTGCTGGCGCAGGTTGGTACGGCAGCCAGTCCGGCAGCAAGTACGCCCTGCAGGTGGTGGGGACCAGCACCGAGAAGGCTGCTCAGGCTTTCATCGCCAGCCAGGCCGACAGTGGCAACTTCCGCTATTTCAAGAAGAGCTACCAGGGCAAGGCGCTCTATGTGGTGACCTACGGCAGCTTCGCCAATCGCGCGGCGGCCGAGGCAGCGGTCAAGCAACTGCCGGCCAAGGTCCAGGCCAGCAAACCCTGGCCGCGTACCTTCGCCAGCATTCAGCAGGACATCGCGACCAGTCGTTGATTCTTGCTTGACACGAAACTAAAGCCCCGGTGCTATCACGAGAGTGACGCTGGGGCTTTCTTTTTTGCGTCATTGAATTTTCATTAGGTGTCATCGGTGTTTGTCGAAGCCATTTTTTTCGCTACACTGGACGGCCTTTGACTGTCCGAAAAAAGTTCAAATAAACGGACCGTTTTGTGATGCCTTCGCAATAACCTGATTGCCGGTGAGAGCGCTATGAAAGCAGGCCTGTTCAATCCCGATAGCTTCAAGGACAACTGCGGCTTCGGCCTGATCGCCCATATGCAGGGCGAGCCCAGCCATGACCTGCTGGAAACGGCCATCGAAGCCCTGACCTGCATGACCCACCGGGGCGGTATCAACGCCGATGGCAAGACCGGCGACGGTTGCGGTCTGCTCATGCAGAAGCCGGACGCCTTCCTGCGCGCCGTGGCCCAGGAGCAGTTCGGTGCCGAGTTGCCCGAGCAGTACGCCGCGGGCGTGGTGTTCTTCAACCAGGACGAGGCCCGTGCCGAACGGGCCCGTGCCAACATGAACCTGGAGATCGAGGCCGCCGGCCTGACCCTGGTCGGCTGGCGCAAGGTACCCATCGATACCTCCGTGCTGGGTGAATTGGCCCTGGCCCGGCTGCCACGCATCGAGCAGGTGTTCGTCGCCGGCCCCGGCCTCGACGACCAGCAGTTCGGGGTCAAGCTGTTCTCCGCTCGCCGCCGCTCCTCGGTACGCAACGCCGAGGATGCCGAGCACTACATCTGCAGCCTGTCGTCCAAGGTCATCGTCTATAAAGGCCTGATGATGCCGGCGGATCTGGCCGCCTTCTATCCGGATCTCGGCGATCCGCGCCTGGCTACCGCCATCTGCGTGTTCCACCAGCGCTTCTCCACCAACACCCTGCCGAAGTGGCCGCTGGCGCAGCCCTTCCGCTATCTCGCCCACAATGGCGAGATCAACACCATCACCGGCAACCGCAACTGGGCCCAGGCGCGGCGGACCAAGTTCGTCAACGAACTGATCCCGGACCTCGACCAGCTCGGTCCGCTGGTCAACCGCGTGGGTTCCGACTCCTCGAGCATGGACAACATGCTGGAGCTGCTGGTGACCGGCGGCATGGATCTGTTCCGCGCCGTGCGCATGATCATTCCGCCGGCCTGGCAGAACGTCGAGACCATGGACGCCGATCTGCGCGCCTTCTATGAATTCAACTCCATGCACATGGAGCCCTGGGACGGTCCGGCCGGCGTGGTGCTGACCGAAGGCCGCTACGCCGTCTGCCTGCTCGACCGCAACGGCCTGCGTCCGGCTCGCTGGGTGACCACCAAGAACGGCTACATCACCCTGGCCTCGGAAGTCGGCGTCTGGAACTACCAGCCCGATGACGTCATCGCCAAGGGCCGGGTCGGTCCGGGCCAGATCCTCGCGGTGGATACCGAGACCGGTGAGGTCCTGCAGACCGACGACATCGACAACCGCCTCAAGGCGCGGCATCCCTACAAGCAGTGGCTGCGCAAGAACGCCATGCGCATCCAGGCGACCCTGGAGGACCATGACCATGGTTCGGCCTTCTACGACCAGGATCAGCTGCGCCAGTACATGAAGATGTTCCAGGTCACCTTCGAGGAGCGTGACCAGGTGCTGCGTCCGCTGGGCGAGCAGGGCCAGGAAGCCGTCGGCTCCATGGGCGACGACACCCCCATGGCGGTGCTGTCGCGGCGCGTCCGCTCGCCCTACGACTATTTCCGCCAGCAATTCGCCCAGGTCACCAACCCGCCGATCGACCCGCTGCGCGAGTCCATCGTCATGTCCCTGGAAACCTGCCTGGGCGCCGAGCGCAACGTCTTCGAGGAAACCGCCGAGCACGCCGATCGCGCCATCCTGAGCAGTCCGGTGATCTCACCGGCCAAGTGGCGGACCATCCTCAACATGCCCAAGCCCGGCTTCGAGCATGTGAAGATCGATCTCAACTACCCCGAGTCCATGGGCCTCGAGGCGGCGCTGCGCAACATCGTCGAGCAGGCCGAGGAAGCCGTGCGTGCCGGCAAGGTACTGCTGGTGCTGACCGACCGCCACATCGAGCCGGGCAAGCTGCCGGTACACGCGGTGCTGGCCACCGGCGCCGTGCACCACCACCTGGTCAACCTGGGGCTGCGCACCAGCAGCAACATCCTGGTGGAGACCGCCACCGCCCGCGATCCGCACCACTTCGCCGTGTTGCTGGGCTTCGGCGCCACCGCGGTCTATCCGTTCCTGGCCTACGAAGTGCTGGGCGACCTGATCCGCACCGGCGAGGTGCTGGGCGATCTCTACGAGGTGTTCAAGTACTACCGCAAAGGCATCACCAAGGGCTTGCTCAAGGTGATCTCCAAGATGGGCATCTCCACCGTCGCTTCCTACCGTGGCGCCCAGCTGTTCGAGGCCGTGGGCCTGGCGGACGAGGTCACCGACCTCTGCTTCCCCGGCGTCACCAGCCGCATCAAGGGTGCGCGTTTCGTCGACCTGGAAGCCGAGCAGAAGCTGCTGGCCGGCGAAGCCTGGAACAACCGCAAGCCGATCCAGCCGGGTGGCCTGCTCAAGTTCGTCTACGGTGGCGAGTACCACGCCTACAACCCGGACGTGGTCAACCTGCTGCAGGCCGCCGTGCAACAGGGCGACTACGCCAAGTTCCGCGAATACACCGCGCTGGTGGACCAGCGTCCGGTGGCGATGATCCGCGACCTGCTCAAGGTCAAGACCAGCGACCAGCCCCTGGCGCTGGAAGAGGTCGAGCCGCTGGCCAACATCTTCACCCGCTTCGACGCCGCCGGCATCTCCCTGGGCGCCCTGTCGCCGGAGGCCCACGAGGCCCTGGCCGAGGCCATGAACCGCCTGGGCGGTCGCTCCAACTCCGGTGAGGGTGGCGAAGATCCGGCGCGCTACGGCACGGTGAAGAGCTCCAAGATCAAGCAGGTGGCCACCGGCCGCTTCGGCGTCACCCCCGAGTACCTGGTCAACGCCGAGGTCTTGCAGATCAAGGTGGCCCAGGGCGCCAAGCCCGGCGAGGGCGGCCAGCTGCCCGGCGGCAAGGTCAACGGCCTGATCGCCAAGCTGCGCTATGCGGTACCCGGCGTGACCCTGATCTCGCCGCCGCCGCACCACGACATCTATTCCATCGAAGACCTGGCCCAGTTGATCTTCGACCTCAAGCAGGTCAATCCCAAGGCGCTGGTATCGGTCAAGCTGGTCTCCGAGCCTGGTGTGGGCACCGTGGCCGCCGGCGTGGCCAAGGCCTATGCCGACCTCATCACCATCTCCGGCTACGACGGTGGTACCGGCGCTTCGCCGGTGACCTCCATCAAGTACGCCGGCTCGCCCTGGGAACTGGGCCTGGCCGAGGCGCACCAGACGCTGCGGGGCAACGACCTGCGCGGCAAGGTACGGGTGCAGACCGACGGCGGCCTGAAGACCGGCCTGGATGTGATTAAGGCGGCCATCCTCGGCGCCGAGAGCTTCGGCTTCGGCACCGCGCCGATGATCGCCCTGGGTTGCAAGTACCTGCGTATCTGCCACCTGAACAACTGCGCCACCGGCGTGGCCACCCAGAACGACCGGCTGCGCAAGGAACACTTCATCGGCACGGTGGAGATGGTGATGAATTTCTTCACCTTCATCGCCGAGGAAACCCGCGAGTGCTTGGCCAGGCTGGGCGTGCGCAGCCTGGGCGAGCTGATCGGCCGCACCGACCTGCTGGAAATCCTGCCGGGCGAGACCGCCAAGCAGCAGCACCTGGACCTCACGCCGCTGCTGGGTAGCGACCTTATCCCGGCCGAGAAGCCGCAGTTCTGCCAGGTGGAGAAGAACCCGCCCTTCGACCAGGGCCTGCTGGCCGAGGAGATGGTGCGCCTGGCGCTGCCGGGGATCGAAAAGCTCGAAGGCGGTGACTTCAGCCTGAGCATCGGCAACTGCGACCGCTCCATCGGTGCCCGTGTCTCCGGCGAAATCGCCCGGCGTCACGGCAACCAGGGCATGGTCAAGGCCCCGCTGACCTTCCGTTTCAAGGGCACCGCCGGCCAGAGCTTCGGCGTCTGGAACGCCGGCGGCCTGCATCTGTATCTGGAAGGCGATGCCAACGACTACGTGGGCAAGGGCATGACCGGTGGCAAGCTGGTCATCACCCCGCCCCAGGGCGCGGGCTACAAGAGCCAGGAATCGGCCATCATCGGCAACACCTGCCTCTATGGCGCCACCGGTGGCAAGCTGTTCGCGGCCGGTACCGCCGGTGAGCGCTTCGGAGTGCGTAACTCCGGGGCCCATACCGTGGTGGAGGGCACCGGTGACCATTGCTGCGAATACATGACCGGCGGTTTCGTCTGCGTGTTGGGCAAGACCGGCTACAACTTCGGCTCGGGCATGACCGGCGGCTTCGCCTATGTGCTGGACCTGGACAACGGCTTCTATGACCGGGTCAACCACGAACTGGTGGAGATCCAGCGCATCAACAGCGAGGCCATGGAAGCCTATCGCAGCCACCTGGAAGGGGTGCTGGCCGAATACGTGCGCGAGACCGGCAGTGCCTGGGGCAGCCATCTCCATGAGAATCTGGACGACTACCTGCGCAAGTTCTGGCTGGTGAAGCCCAAGGCCGCCAGCCTGGCTTCGCTGCTGGTCAGCACCCGCGCCCGTCCGGAATAACGACTTCGATGCCGGCTCCTCAAGGCGCCGGTTTCACCGTGCTAGCTCGTGACGCCCAGCTGAAGGGGCGTCGCTTCAAGAGGTTTGGAAATGGCTGAACGTCTGAACAACGACTTCCAGTTCATCGAGGTCGGTCGCAAGGATCCGAAGAAGAAGCTGCTGCGCCAGCGCAAGAAGGAGTTCGTCGAGATCCACGATCCCTTCAAGCCGCAGCAGGCCGCCGAGCAGGCGCACCGTTGCCTGGGTTGCGGCAACCCCTATTGCGAATGGAAGTGCCCGGTGCACAACTTCATTCCCAACTGGCTCAAGCTGGTGTCCGAAGGCAACATCCTGGCGGCGGCGGAACTGTCGCACCAGACCAACACCCTGCCCGAGGTCTGTGGTCGGGTCTGCCCGCAGGATCGTCTCTGCGAGGGCGCCTGTACCCTCAACGACGGCTTCGGCGCGGTGACCATCGGCTCGGTGGAGAAGTACATCACCGACACCGCCTTCGCCATGGGCTGGCGCCCGGACATGTCCAAGGTCAAGCCCACCGGCAAGCGCGTCGCCGTCATCGGTGCCGGTCCGGCCGGCCTGGGCTGTGCCGATATCCTGGTACGCAATGGCGTGACCCCGGTGGTGTTCGACAAGCACCCCGAGATCGGTGGTCTGCTGACCTTCGGCATCCCCGAGTTCAAGCTGGAAAAGACCGTGCTCAGTCGTCGCCGCGAGGTCTTCGGCGGCATGGGCGTGGAATTCCGCCTCAACACCGAGGTGGGCAAGGACGTGACCATGGACCAACTGCTCGAGGAATTCGATGCGGTCTTCCTGGGCATGGGCACCTACACCTACATGAAGGGCGGCTTCCCCGGCGAAGACCTGCCCGGCGTGCACGACGCCCTGGATTTCCTGGTGGCCAACGTCAACCGCAACCTGGGCTTCGAAAAGGATGCGGCCGACTTCGTCGACATGAAGGGCAAGCGCGTGGTGGTCCTGGGTGGCGGCGACACCGCCATGGACTGCAACCGCACCTCCATTCGCCAGGGTGCCAAGAGCGTGACCTGCGCCTATCGTCGCGACGCCGCCAACATGCCGGGCTCGCGCAAGGAAGTGAAGAACGCCAAGGAAGAGGGCGTGAAGTTCCTCTTCAACCGTCAGCCCATCGCCATCATCGGCGAAGACAAGGTGGAGGGCGTCAAGGTAGTGGAGACCCGCCTGGGTGAGCCCGATGCCCGTGGTCGCCGCAGTCCTGAGCCAATTCCTGGTTCCGAGGAAATCCTGCCGGCCGATGCAGTCGTCATCGCCTTCGGTTTCCGCCCGAGTCCGGCGCCCTGGTTCGAGCAATTCGGCATCGACCTCGACAGCCAGGGTCGCGTCGTCGCGCCTGGCCTGAACGAGTTCAAGCACCAGACCAGCAACCCGAAGATCTTCGCCGGTGGCGATATGGTGCGCGGTTCCGACCTGGTGGTGACCGCCATCTTCGAAGGCCGTAACGCCGCCGAGGGCATCCTCGACTACCTGGGCGTCTGAGCCCAGTCCGTCGGACAGGAGCCGACCGGTGCAAGCCGGTCGGCTTTTTTGTGGGCGGGATCCTGTCGGCGCGGGGCTCCGTGCACTATCCGCCAAGCAATCGCGGCCATGGGCCGCTCCTACGAAAAGCACCACTCTGTAGGAGCGGTCGCTACGGCGCACCGGCATGGCCGCGATTAGCCCGCCGAGCCGTAGGATTGAAAACCGCACAGCGTTTTCTGGCTGGATGACTGTCCGGCGATAGGCGAGGCTGCACCGTCACCCTACGGAGCACCCCATCACCCCGATAGACAAAAGCCTCCGCTCGCCGCCGTGCCTTTTGCCAGCCGCTTTGCGACAATGCCGGCACTTTTGCTGCCGGATGTCGCCATGACTGCCTTGAAGAACGACCGTTTCCTGCGTGCCCTGCTCAAGCAGCCGGTGGACGTTACCCCGGTGTGGATGATGCGCCAGGCCGGACGTTACCTGCCCGAGTACCGCGCCAGCCGGGCCCGCGCCGGTGACTTCATGAGTCTGTGCAAGAACCCGCAGTTCGCCTGCGAGGTGACCCTGCAGCCGCTGGAACGCTATCCGCTGGACGCGGCCATCCTCTTCTCCGACATCCTCACCATCCCCGATGCCATGGGCCAGGGCCTGTATTTCGAGACCGGCGAGGGCCCGCGCTTTCGCAAGGTGATCGATACTCCGGCGGACATCGAGGCGCTCCCGATCCCCGATGCCGAATCCGACCTGGGCTACGTGATGGACGCCGTACGCACCATTCGCACGGCGCTGGACGGCCGGGTACCCCTGATCGGCTTCTCCGGCAGCCCCTGGACCCTGGCGACGTACATGATCGAAGGCGGCTCCAGCAAGGACTTCCGCAAGGCCAAGGCCATGCTCTACGACACCCCCGCGGCCCTGCACCTGCTGCTGGACAAGCTGGCCCAGGCGGTTACCGCCTACCTCAATGGCCAGATCCGCGCCGGCGCCCAGGCGGTGCAGATCTTCGATACCTGGGGCGGCAATCTGTCGGCGGCGGCCTACCAGGAATTTTCCCTGGCCTATATGCGCAAGATCGTCGCCGGGCTGATCCGCGAGCACGAAGGACGCCGGGTGCCGGTGATCCTCTTCACCAAGAATGGGGGGCTTTGGCTGGAAAGCCTGGCCGACAGCGGCGCTGAGGCCCTGGGCCTGGACTGGACCTGCGATATCGGCGAAGCCCGCCGCCGCGTGGGTGGCAAGGTCGCCCTGCAGGGCAACATGGACCCCAGCGTGCTCTACGCCAAGCCGGCGGCCATTCGGGCCGAGGTGGGACGCATCCTGGAGAGCTATGGCCAGGGCAGCGGCCACGTCTTCAACCTCGGCCACGGTATCACCCCCGAGGTGGACCCGGCCCATGCCGGTGCCTTCATCGAGGCCGTGCACGAGTTGTCTGGGCGCTACCACCAGGGCTGACTGTGCCGGGATCGGCCCAGCCGATCCCAAGTCGAGCGAGCGGGCTGCTGCCGGTTGCGGCATAGTCGGGGTTTTCCCGATGGAGCGCCGCCATGGCCCAGATGACCCCGGAAGACTTGCAGCAACTGGCCGAGGACGTACTTCAGGCCCATGGCTTCAGCCCGGCGCAGGGCGCGGCCATTGCTACCATGATGGTGGCCGGCCAGCGCGACGACTGCGCCTCCCACGGCATCTATCGGCTGCTGGGCATCGTCAAGACGCTCAAGGCCGGCAAGGTGGTGCCCGATGCCGAGCCAAGGGTAGAGGACCTGGCCCCGGCCATCGTCCGCGTCGATGCCGGTGGCGGCTTCTCCCCGTTGGCCTTCGCGGCGGGTCTGCCCCTGCTGGAGGCCAAGGCGCGGGCCTGCGGCCTAGCGGCCCTGGCGATCAACCGCTGCGTGCACTTTTCGGCGCTCTGGGTGGAAATGGAGGCCCTCACTGCCCGTGGCCTGGTGGCCCTGGCCTGCAATCCGACCCAGGCCTACGTCGCTCCGGCCGGAGGTCGTCGCCCCCTGTTCGGCACCAATCCCATCGCCTTCGGCTGGCCGCGACCGGAAGGTGTGCCCTTCGTCTTCGACTTCGCCACCAGCGCCGTGGCCCGCGGCGAGATCGAGCTGCATCGCCGGGCCGACAAGGCCCTGCCCGAGGGCTGGGGCGTGGATGCCGAGGGCGCGCCCAGCAGCGATGCCCGTACCGTGCTGGAGGAGGGCGCCATGCTCACCTTTGGCGGTCATAAGGGCTCGGCCTTGTCGGCCATGATCGAGTTGCTGGCCGGGCCGTTGATCGGTGATCTCACCAGCCCGGAGTCCTCCGACTACGATGCGGGAGCCGGCGGGCTGCCCTATCACGGCGAACTCATCCTGGCCTTCGACCCCCAGCGCTTTCTCGGCGCTGCACTAGCCGACTATCAACAGCGCGCCGAGGCGCTATTCGCCGGTATCGAGGCCCAGGGTGCCCGGCTGCCGTCGCAGCGTCGCTACCAAGCGCGGGAACGCAATACCGCCCGCGGCTGGCTGGAGGTGCCGGACGAGTTGCTCGCCGAGGTCCGGACGCTGCTGCCGGACTGATCCACCGCGCGATATGCATCACCTGTAGAGGACTGCGACAACGCGCCTCCTGAACCCCGTCGCAGGCTCAAGGTCCACGGCTGGCTACTATCGTGCCAGCCTGGATCTTCATGTACGCCGACGACACCGCCCGTCCCCATCACCGAGGCCTGCTCCTGTTGAGCATCACCCTCATGGTGCTGGTGTACTTCCTCGACAACCTCTCCATCGCCCTGGCCAATCGCTATGTCTACGGCGGCCTGGGTATCGACCAGCGCAGCTATAGCCTGGCCACCGCCTGCTACAGTGCGGCGGTCATCCTCACCAGCGCGCCGCACCAGTGGTTCGCCCAGCGCCTGGGCTATCGCAACCTGATCTTCGCGGCCGTCGGCATCCACCTGGTCGGCCAGGTGTTCTGCCTGATCGCCACCGACCTGCCGACCTTCATCGCCGGTCGTGTCCTGATGGGGGCTGGCGCCGCCACTTTCTTCGCCGGGGCGCGGGTGCTGGTGCAGATGTACTTCTCCGGGCCGCAGCTGCCGACCGGCATCCGCGCCTTCGCCTCGGGCGTACCCCTGGGCGGCGCTCTGGCCTCCTTCACCACTGCCGAATTGCTGGAAGGCCATCAGTGGCGCGCCATCTTCATGGTGCCGGCACTGGCCTGCCTGCTGGTGGCGGTGTGCGTCTGGCTGTCGCTGCCCCGGCGCTCCCATCCGCTGGAGAACTCCGGCGCGCCCTCGTTGCTGTCCATGGTGCTGCTGGCCGGTGGCAGCCTGTTGCTCACCATCACCACCCAGCGGCTGGCCTTCGACTTCTTCAGCGATGGGCCGCGGCTGGCCCTGGAGCTGCTGGCTGGGGTAGCCATCCTCGGGCTCTACATCTATTACGAGCGGGGCCTGGCGCGGCCGACCCTGGACTTCAGGCACGCCATCACGCCGGGCTTCCTCGCCGGCATGCTGTTCATGATGCTCAACTACTTCCTGCTTGGCGCCTACAACTTCATCATCCCCCAGTACGTGGTCAATGCCCTGCAGGTGCCGGTCTATACCGCGGGCGGGGTCATGGCGCTCGGCTGGCTGTGCGGCCTGGCGCCGCTGCTGATGATCACCTCGGTGCGGCTGCGCGAGCGCTTTCCCTGGGGTGGTTTTCGCAAGTACCTCGTGGCCGGCTATCTGCTGCTGGCCGGCTACGGCTTCTGGATGGTGCGCCAGCATGCCGATGTGCCCCTTTATCAGCAATTGGTACCGGGCCTGATGATGCACGGCACCTACCTGATCGGCACCTTCGCGGTGATCATCATGTACACCTTCATGCGCGTCGAACCGGCCTATTTCAGTCAGGCCTACCAGATCAAGAACATGACCCAGCAACTGGTCATGCCCCTGGGCATCGTGCTGTCCAATGTCTTCCTGCAGTGGCGCGATGCCTTCCATGCCACGGTGCTCGGCGCCTCGATCAACCCCTATGCCCAGAGCTACCAGGCCTATGGCGAGCGCTATCGGCAGGCCACCGGTGCGGACAACGCCCTGGCGCAGATCTCCAGCCTGGTCACCCGCCAGAGCCAGGTGCTGGGCTATCTCGACTACTTCTGGCTGGTCGGCTGGATCGGCCTGGCGCTGGCCGTCTACATGGCCCTGCAACGCCATTTCCGCTAGCGGCCGCTGATCGCCAACCCTTAAGCCGGCGTTCAGCGAGCAGCCACCATACTGCTGACCCCTGCCGGTCGTGCCAGTCGCCGGAAGACCGCGCCGGTCGGCCGCGCCCCAGTCGGTCCGGAGCTTGCATTGCTGGGCTGTCGAGCTTTGTGGAACAATGCGGGCAACGACATTTTTCAAGGGTGGCAGCCGTGATCGATGCTGATGGTTTTCGCCCCAATGTCGGCATCATTCTCGCCAATGATGCCGGCCAAGTACTGTGGGCCCGCCGGATCAACCAGGATGCCTGGCAGTTCCCCCAGGGTGGGATCGATGACCGGGAGACGCCCGAAGAGGCGCTGTACCGGGAGCTGAACGAAGAGGTAGGGCTGAGCCCTGACGACGTCCGTATCCTGGCCTGTACCCGGGGCTGGCTGCGCTATCGTCTGCCGCAGCGCATGGTGCGCACGCACAGCCGCCCGCTGTGCATAGGCCAGAAGCAGAAGTGGTTCCTGCTGCGGCTGACGGCGGAAGAACAGCGGGTGCGGATGGACGTGACGGGCAAGCCGGAATTCGATGGCTGGCGCTGGGTGAGCTACTGGTACCCCTTGGGCCAGGTGGTGACCTTCAAGCGAGAGGTCTATCGGCGGGCGCTCAAGGAGTTGGCACCCCGCTTGCTGGCCTGATTACCGGCTTGGCCGGTGCGAAAGAGGTGAGGAGAAGCTGTGGTCATGCAGGATGAACGACACGTGATGCACGCCGGCGGTCTCGCCGGGCGTCGACTGCGGAGGCGCTAGATGCTTGCAGTTCTGCGCAAGATCGTCCAGGAGGTCAATGCCGCCAAGGATCTGGGGTCGGCACTGTCCATCATCGTGCAGCGCGTCCGCGCAGCCATGCAGTCCCAGGTCTGCTCCGTCTATCTGCTGGACCCGGACACCAACCGTTTCGTGCTCATGGCCACCGAAGGCCTGAACAAGAAGTCCATCGGTCGGGTCAGCATGGCCCCCAACGAGGGCCTGGTCGGCCTGGTCGGCACGCGCGAAGAGCCGCTCAATCTCGAAGACGCCGCCAGCCATCCCCGTTTCCGTTATTTCGCCGAGACCGGTGAGGAACGCTATGCGTCTTTCCTCGGCGCCCCGATCATCCACCACCGGCGTGTCATGGGCGTGCTGGTGGTGCAGCAGAAGGAACGCCGTCAGTTCGACGAGGGCGAGGAAGCCTTCCTGGTCACCATGAGCGCCCAGCTTGCCGGGGTGATCGCCCACGCCGAGGCCACCGGTACCATCCGTGGCCTGGATCGGCAGGGCAAGGGCATCCAGGAAGCCCGTTTCGTCGGCATTCCCGGTTCGCCCGGCGTTGGCGTCGGCAAGGCCGTGGTGGTGCTGCCACCTGCCGATCTGGAAGTGGTGCCCGACAAGACCGTCACCGACATCGAGGCGGAGTTGCAGCTGTTCCGCTCCGCCCTCGAGGGCGTGCGGGCGGACATGAAGGCGCTGTCCAAGCGGCTGTCCACCCAGTTGCGCAAGGAAGAGCGGGCGCTGTTCGACGTCTACCTGATGATGCTCGACGACGCCGCCCTCGGTAACGAGGTGACCACCATCATCAAGAGCGGCCAGTGGGCTCAGGGCGCCCTGCGCCAGGTGGTGATGGAGCACGTCCAGCGCTTCGAGCTGATGGACGACGCCTACCTGCGCGAACGGGCCGCCGACGTGCGCGACCTGGGGCGCCGGCTGCTTGCCTATCTGCAACAGGCCCACCAGGCCTGCCTGATCTATCCGGAAAACACCATCCTGGTCAGCGAGGAGCTCTCGCCGACCATGCTCGGCGAGGTGCCCGAAGGGCGTCTGGTCGGTCTCATCTCGGTGTTGGGGTCGGGCAACTCCCACGTCGCCATCCTCGCTCGCGCCATGGGTATCCCCACGGTGATGGGCGCGGTTGACCTGCCGTACTCCAAGGTCGATGGCATCGACCTCATCGTCGACGGCTACCACGGCGAGATCTTCACCAACCCTTCGCCGACGCTGATCAAGCAGTACGGCGATGTGGTGGAAGAAGAGCGCCAGTTGACCCAGGGCCTCGACGCCCTGCGCAGCCTGCCCTGCGAGACCCTCGACGGTCACCGCATGCCGCTGTGGGTCAACACCGGCCTGATGGCCGACGTGGCTCGCGCCCAGCAGCGGGGCGCCGAAGGGGTGGGGCTGTATCGCACCGAAGTCCCCTTCATGGTCAACGAGCGCTTCCCCAGCGAGAAGGAACAGCTCTCGATCTATCGCGAGCAGCTGGCGGCCTTCCATCCGGCGCCGGTGACCATGCGCACCCTGGACATCGGCGGTGACAAGGCCCTGTCCTATTTCCCGATCAAGGAAGACAACCCCTTCCTGGGCTGGCGCGGTATCCGCGTCACCCTGGATCATCCGGAGATCTTCCTGGTGCAGACCCGCGCCATGCTCAAGGCCAGCGAGGGGCTGAACAACCTGCGTATCATGCTGCCCATGATCTCCGGCGTGCACGAGGTGGAGGAATCCCAGCACCTGCTGCACCGCGCCTGGTGCGAGGTGCGTGACGAAGGCGTCGACATTCCCATGCCGCCCGTGGGCGTCATGGTCGAGGTGCCCTCGGCGGTCTACCAGGCCCGCGACCTGGCGCGCCAGGTGGACTTCATCTCCGTAGGCTCCAACGACCTCACCCAGTACCTGCTGGCGGTGGATCGCAACAATCCGCGGGTGGCCGATCTCTACGACTACTTCCATCCGGCGGTGCTGCAGGCACTGCAGCAGGTGGTGGATGGGGCCCATGCCGAGGGCGTACCGGTGAGCATCTGCGGCGAGATGGCCGGCGATCCGGCGGCGGCGGTGCTGCTCATGGGCATGGGCTTCGACACCCTGTCGATGAACGCCACCAACCTGCCCAAGGTGAAGTGGCTGCTGCGCCAGGTCACCCTGGAAAAGGCCCAGGAGCTGGTGCAGCAGATGCGCCAGATCGATAACCCCCAGGTGATCCACAGCGCCCTGCACCTGGCCTTGCGCAACCTCGGCCTGGGTCGGGTGATCAATCCGGCGGCCAGCGTCCAGAGCTGAGCGTGCCGGGCGGGGCCTTCGCTTCCCGCCCGGCAAGTAGCGGCGTACCATGCCGCTTCTTGCGCCCGAGGTGATGATGGATCTCTTGCTTTTCCTGGTGCTCGGCGCCTGCGCCGGGGTGCTGGCCGGACTGTTCGGGGTCGGTGGCGGCCTCATCATCGTGCCGGTGCTGGTCTACAGCTTCACCGCCAAGGGGCTCGATCCGGACATCCTCACCCACCTGGCGGTGGGCACCTCGCTGGCCACCATCGTCTTCACCTCGCTCAACTCGGTCTGGGCCCACCACCGCCTGGGCGCGGTACGTTGGCGACTGTTCGCCTGGATGGCGCTGGGCATCGTCGGTGGCAGCTCCCTGGGCGCCGTCACGGCGGCTGCCATCCATGGCCCGCTGCTACAGAAGATCATCGGCACCTTCGCCATCCTGATCGCCATCCAGCTGGCCCTGGACCTGCGGCCCAAGGCCCGGGCCAGCGAGCCGGGCAAGCCGGCGCTGACGGTGGCGGGCGTGGTGATCGGCTGGGCCTCGGCCATCTTCGGCATCGGCGGCGGCTCGCTCACCGTGCCCTTCCTGGTGTGGCGCAGCCTGTCGATGCAGCAGGCGGTGGCCACCTCGGCGGCCTGTGGCCTGCCCATCGCCCTGTCCGGAGCGCTTTCGTTCATCGTCGTCGGCTGGCAGGAGCCAGGGCTGCCCGCCTGGAGCCTGGGCTACGTCTATCTGCCGGCGTTGCTGGGTATCGCCCTGACCAGCATGTTCTTCGCCCGCTTCGGTGCCCGGCTGGCCCATCGCCTGTCGCCGCGGCTGCTCAAGCGGCTGTTCGCTCTGCTGCTGTTCGGCGTCGGGCTCAACTTCTTACTCTGATCCCCATCAAGGAGGCACCATGCTGCCGTATCCGCAAATAGACCCGGTGGCCCTGTCACTGGGCCCGCTGAAGATCCACTGGTACGGCCTCATGTACCTGGTGGGCATCGGCGGCGCCTGGTGGCTGGCCAAGCGCCGGCTGAATCGCTTCGACCCGCGCTGGACCAGCGAAACCCTGTCCGACCTGGTGTTCTGGGTGGCGCTGGGGGTCATCGCCGGCGGGCGATTGGGCTACGTGCTGTTCTACAACCTGGCGGAATACATCGCCAATCCGACGCTGATCTTCGAGGTCTGGAAGGGCGGCATGTCCTTCCATGGTGGCCTGCTCGGGGTGATCCTGGCGGTCTGGTGGTTCGGCAAGCGCCACGACAAGGGCTTCTTCGAGCTGATGGACTTCATCGCCCCGCTGGTGCCCATCGGCCTCGGCGCCGGTCGCATCGGCAACTTCATCAATGCCGAACTCTGGGGCAAGCCCACCGACGTACCCTGGGCGATGATCTTCCCGCCCTACAGCGATCCGGCCCAGCTGCCGCGCCATCCGTCGCAGCTCTACCAGTTCGCGCTGGAAGGCGTGGCGCTGTTCGTCATCCTCTGGCTCTACTCGCGCAAGCCGCGGCCGACGATGGCCGTCTCCGGACTGTTCGTGCTCTGCTACGGTATCTTCCGCTTCATCGTCGAGTTCGTCCGGGTACCGGATGCCCAGCTTGGCTATCTGGCCTGGGGCTGGCTGACCATGGGCCAGGTGCTCTGCGTGCCCATGGTGCTGGGCGGTGTGGCCCTGATGGTCTATGCCTATCGCCGGGCGCCGCAGCCGGTCGTCCGCGCCGAATGACGTCTGGGGCCCGCCCGCATGACAAGTGCGGGCGGCCTGTTATAGTTCAGGAACCACCAATCTTTTTCGCGCAAGGGATCAGCCGTATGAATCCGTTCCGTAGCCTGGCTGCCGTGCTGGCCTTGGCCCTGACCTTCCAGGCCTTGCCGGTGCAGGCGCAACAGGCTCAGGGTGAAATCACCGAGTACCAGACTGCGGACCAGGCCTTCGGCGAAGCCCGGGCGCCCGAGGCCTTCTCCATGATCGGCGATCTGCTGATCGCGCGGCCGTTGCTGATCGCCGCCACCGTGATCGGGGCCGGCGCTTTCGTGATCAGCCTGCCGTTCACCGCCGCGGGCGGCAATGTCGGCAAGGCCGGCAAGGCGCTGGTGGTCGAACCGGGCAAGGCAGCCTTCGTTCGCTGCCTGGGGTGCACCCAGAGCGGTTATGGCCGTACCAACGAGGAATAACGTCATCGGAGCCTGTTCAAAATCTGCTGCGCGTCGGCCAAACTGCGTTGAAAATGGCCTGGAAGGCCAGCCTCACCTGGGCGGCCTCGTCGCAATGCTCATTTATCACTGGTAAACCCGAGCGCGGGTCCGATCCGCTTCCTCAGCCCTTTTCGTGGGGCCGCCTAGGCCTTGTTTGGCTCTAGCTCGCTGGATTGTGAACAGGCTCTCAGGGCCTGGCGTCAGGCCTGGCCGCTGATCTTCAGGTACTTCTCGTGCAACTGCTCCTTGGTCTCGACGTGGTTCTCGTCGAGGGGGATGCAGTCCACCGGGCAGACCTGCTGGCACTGGGGTTCGTCGTAGTGGCCCACGCACTCGGTGCACAGGTTCGGATCGATCACGTAGATCTCCGCACCCTGGGAGATGGCGCCGTTCGGGCACTCGGGCTCGCACACGTCGCAGTTGATGCAATCGTCGGTAATGATGAGGGACATCGTCGGCTCCTCGCCACACGGCTGCGCGGCGATCCAAAAGTCAGGCGCGCATTTTGCCCCATCCGCGCGCCGGCTGCACCCGACAGTCCTTGGGGTTAATCAGTCCGCCGGCGGAAAACGCTCCAGCAATGCCTGGTGCACGGTGGGATGGACGAACTTGGTCACGTCGCCGCCGAGTGCCGCGATCTCCCGCACCAGGGTGGAGGAGAGGTAGGAGTAGTGCTCCGAGGGGGTGAGGAACATGCTCTCCGCCTGGGGCGCCAGGACGCGGTTCATGTTGGCCAGCTGGAATTCGAATTCGAAGTCCGACACGGCGCGCAGGCCGCGCAGGATGATGGTCGCCTTCTGCTGCTCCACCAGGTTGGCCAGCAGGCAGCTGAAGCCGATCACCTCGACGTTGGGCAGGTGCGCCGTCACCGCCTTGGCCAACTCCACGCGCCGCTCCAGGGGAAACAGCGGATTCTTCTTGGGGCTGGCGGCTACCGCCACCACGACTTCATCGAACAGCCGCGAGGCGCGCTCCACCAGATCGCCATGGCCCTTGGTGATGGGGTCGAAGGTGCCGGGGTATAGCACTCGGTTCATGACGCTGTCCTTGGGGGTGAAGCTGTTGGGGCTTGGATGGTAGCTCAGGCGCGTGGAGTTGGCCAAGGCGGTGACGGCGCACCTGCCCAACGTCGAGGTGATCGGCCGCTGTTCGACTTCCTCGAACGCCTGGGCGGGCGCTGGAACATCAGCATGTTCCACTATCGCAACCATGGCGCGGCGGATGGGCGGGTGTTCGCGGCGCTGGAGGCGAGCCAGGCCGAGCGGGAGGAACTGCTGGCGACCCTGGATGCCATCGGCTATCGCTACTGGGACGAGACCGAGAATCCGGCGTATCGGTTGTTCCTGGGCTGAGGTCTGGCGGCGTTGGGCTTCGCTGCGCCCAGCACCAACCTACGGGTAGATAGCGTTCGGACTCGGGAAGGAGTGTGGAGGAGGCAGCCTCTCTACGTTGCAAGCTCAAGGGCCTAAGGTTGGACATGGCCTGCCATCCTCCTCCGCTGATCAGTCGGGGACTATGCCCCCCTGAAAAGGCTGTCGTCGAGATACAGGGTTGGATGACGGCGCAGCCTTGTCCACGCGTCCTTGCATGCGTGGCCCATCGCGTGGCGTGGAACACCCTCACGCCAACCCTCTCCCGCACACGGGGGGAGGGGCGGTCCGGTGCGGATGCTGGGTACCTTGCCACTAGCGCCTCTTCCCAGCCCAGGCTTTCCCGCGCTTCGCTCGCACTTGCCCTGTGCTCATCAGTCCCATCTAGGTGGTCCACCCTGGGGTTACCTGCTCCGATGGCCGGATGATGCCCGCCCTCCTGGCGCCCGCTCGTTATACTCCGGCCGGTGACGGGTCTTTCCGAGAAGGAATGGACGGCCTGGCCAAGAGGTGGCCGGTGCGGTCGCGGCAATGACGATTTCTTGCGGATTTTCAGACGGCGGATAGATGAGCAACCAGGCGGACGTGGCCAGACCCAATGACTCCAAGCACCTGATCCCCAGCGACCTGCCGTTCCCGGTGGTGGGCATCGGAGCCTCCGCGGGGGGGATCCAGGCCCTGCTGCACTTCTTCGAAGCCATGCCGGCCGATTGCGGCATGGCCTTCGTGGTGGTGATGCATCTCTCCCCGGAGCATCAGAGCAATCTCGACCAGATCCTGCAACGCGCCACGCGCTTGCCGGTGCAACAGGTCGTTCAGCCGGTACCCATCCAGGCCGAGCACGTCTATGTGATTCCGCCCGGCGCCGACCTGACCATGAACGACGGCTATCTGCGCCTGAGCCAGGCGGAGCGGCCCCAGGGCGATCACGTGGCGGTGGACCTGTTCTTCCGCACCCTGGCCGATGTCCATCGAACGCGTGCCATCGCCATCGTCCTCTCGGGCAATGGCGCCGACGGCGCCGTGGGCCTGGCGCGGGTGAAGGAGCAGGGCGGGGTGACCCTGGCCCAGGCGCCGGAAGATGCCGAGTTCGAGTCCATGCCGAGCAGTGCCATCACCACCGGCATGGTGGACTTCGTCCTACCGGTGGTGGAGATGCCGCAGAAGCTGCTGGAGCTGGCCACTACCATCAGCACCCTCAGCCAGGGCGAATTACGCCACTTCGATCTCGACGCCCGGGTGCCGGAGCCATCGAGCAAGGCGGTACAGCTGGCCCTGCGCGACATCCTCACCCTGTTGCGCACCCGCACCGGGCACAACTTCAAGCAGTACAAGACCGCCACGGTGTTGCGCCGGGTGGAGCGGCGCATGCAGGTCAACGCCATCGCCGACATGCCGGCCTATGCCGGCTTTCTCCATGACCATCCCGAGGAGACCCCGGCGCTGCTCAAGGACATGCTCATCGGCGTGACCAACTTCTTCCGCGATCGCGAAGCCTTCGAAGCGCTGGAGCGCGACGTGGTGCCGGAGTTGTTCGAGCAGTTGCAAGGCGCGGCCGACGACCAGGAATTGCGGGTCTGGAGCGCGGCCTGCTCCAGTGGTGAAGAGGCCTATTCGCTGGCCATGCTATTCACCGAGCAGGCCGAGCTGCGTCAATCCGGTGCGCGGCTGCAGGTGTTCGCCACCGATCTCGACGAGCACGCCCTGGCGATTGCCCGCCACGGTGTCTATCCCGGCTCCATCGTCACGGATGTCGCCCCCGCCCGGCTGCGCCAGCATCTGCTCAAGGAGCAGAACCAGTACCGGGTGAAGAAGGAGCTGCGCGAGAAGGTGCTGTTCGCCCAGCACAACCTGCTCAGCGATCCGCCGTTCTCGCGCCTCGATCTCATCAGCTGCCGCAATCTGCTGATCTATCTGGATCGCGAGGTGCAGGCCGAAATCCTGCACACCTTCCACTTCGCCCTCAGGCCGGGTGGCTACCTGTTCCTCGGCAGCTCCGAGTCGGCCGATGTGCAGAGCAGCCTCTTCGCCACGGTGGACAAGAAGAACCGCATCTACCGCGCCAAGCACACCACCAGCGTGGGGCGCCCGACGCCCATGCTCAACCTCAACCCCGGCGTGCACAGCGTGCGCCTGCCACCGCACCAGGTCGGCCGGCGCAAGAAGGTGTCCTTCGCCGAGGTGCACCAGCGGGTGCTGGAACAGTACGCCCCGCCGAGCATCATCGTCGATCGCGAATCCAATATCGTGCACCTGTCCGAGCGGGCCGGGCGCTTCCTCCGCTACGTCGGTGGCGAGCCCAGCTACAACCTGCCGGCGCTGGTGCTCGAGGAGCTGCGCCTGGAGTTGCGTACGGCGCTGTTCCAGGCGCTGCAGAGCAACAAGAGCATCGAGGCGCGCCGCGTGCACATCCAGCGCGACGAGCGCAGCTACTACATCAACATGGTGGTGCGGCCGTTCCGCGACAGCGACACCAGTACCGACTACCTGCTGGTGCTCTTCGACGAGGTCGAAGACGTCATGAGCACCGACTCCCCCAGCGACCACGCCGAGGCCAAGGACAGCGTCCTGACCCAGCTGGAAGCCGAGTTGCAGCGCACCAAGGAACAGCTGCAACTGACCATCGAGCAGTCCGAGACCTCCACCGAAGAACTCAAGGCCTCCAACGAGGAATTGCAGGCCATCAACGAGGAGTTGCGCTCGGCCACCGAGGAACTGGAGACCAGCAAGGAAGAGCTGCAGTCGATCAACGAAGAGCTGATCACCGTCAACTACGAGCTGAAATCCAAGATCGAGGAAACCGGCAAGATCAACGACGATCTGCAGAACCTCATCACCTCCACCGACATCGCCACGGTGTTCGTCGACCGCGGCATGCGCATCAAGAGATTCACGCCGCGCGCGACCAGCATCTTCAACATGATCGTCAGCGACACCGGCCGCTCGCTGCTCGATATCACCCATCGGCTGGACTACCCGGAGCTGGCCACCGACGCCAACCAGGTGTTCGAGTCTCTCGGTCTGATCGAGCGCGAGGTGCGCAGCCAAGACGACCGCTGGTACCTGGCGCGGCTGTTGCCCTACCGCACCGCCGAGGATCGCATCGAAGGGGCCGTACTGACCTTCATCGACGTCACCGAGCGGCGCCTGGCCCAGGATCGCGCCCGTGCCGGCGAAGAGAACATGCGCCTCATGACGCAGAACATCCACAACTGCGCCATCGTCACCCTGGACGCCCGCGGCATCATCGACAGCTGGAACGGTGGCGCCACCCGCCTGTTCGGCTACAGCGAGCGTGAGGCCCTCGGTCAGCCGGTGGGGCTGATCTTCACCCCGGAAGACATCGCCGCCCAGGTGCCGGAAGCGGAAATGCGCAGCGCCGACGAGCACGGCGCTGCGCACGACGAGCGCTGGCTCAGGCGCAAGGACGGCAGCCGCCTCTATTGCACCGGGGTCCTCAGCCGCATGAGCAACGCCTCCGGCGGGCGGGGCTACGCCAAGATCGCCCGGGATGCCACCGCCGACCATGTGCAGGCCAGCGAGGCGGCTACTCAGCAGGCCCAGCAGCGCGCCCTGGGGCAGCTCAAGGACGAGTTCTTCGCGGTGATGTCCCACGAGCTCAAGCACCCGCTCAACCTCATCCAGCTCAACAGCGAACTCCTCACCCGTTCGCCGGTGCTGCGCGACGTGCCCCTGGCGCGCCGGGCCACCGAGGCCATCCAGCGCGCAGTGCGCAGCCAGGCGCAGATCATCGACGATCTGCTGGACCTGTCGCGCATCCGCACCGGCAAGCTCAAGCTGGAGCGGCAGAGCCTGGACCTGGCCCAGCAGTTGCGCGAGATCGCCGAGGTGGTCAGGCCGCTCGCCGGGGAGGTCGAGGTCAGCTGCGCGCAGTGGCCGACGACGCCGCTGTTCGTCTGGGCGGACGCCACCCGCGTCGGCCAGATCGTCTGGAACCTGCTCAACAACGCCATCAAGTTCACGCCCGCCGGTGGGCGGGTGGAGATCGCCCTGGGGGTGGACGGCGAGGACGCCCGGCTGGACGTCAGGGATACCGGGCAGGGTATCGCCCCTGACTTCCTGCCGCGGGTGTTCGAGATGTTTGGCCAGGCGGAGATGAAGTACACCGCCCGCGCCCAACATGGCCTGGGCATCGGCCTGGCGCTGGTCAAGCAACTGGTGGAGGCCCATGGCGGACGCATCGAAGCCTATTCCGCAGGGCTCGACCAGGGCGCGCGCTTCAGTGTCTGGCTACCGCTGTGCCAGGGCGAGCGGCCGAGTGTCCTGGAGTCGCGTACCGACGACCAGTCCATCGCCGGACTGCGGGTGCTGCTGGTGGACGACTCCCCCGACATCGTCGAGACCCTGCAACTGCTGCTGGAAGAAGAGGGCGTAGCGGTCACCGCCGCCACCGATTCGCGCAATGGCCTGGTGTTGGCCCAGGCCCAGGACTTCGACGTCATCCTTTCCGACATCGGCATGCCGGAGATGGATGGCCATGAATTCCTGCGCCAGATACGCACCGGCGACCGCAACGTCGGCACCCCGGCGGTGGCGCTGTCCGGCTATGGCACGCGGCTGGATGTCGACAAGGCGCGGGCGGCGGGCTTCGCCCGGCACCTGAACAAGCCGGTCAGCTTCGAGGCACTGATCGCCGTGCTGCACGAGCTGCAGGTGGCCGACTGAAGGCATGCCTCGGCGCGGGGAGGGTTACATAGTCAGATGATTCGCGGCACACTCGGGGCCAGCCGCGGCGCCGGCCCATCCGGGGCGGACGCCGCGTTTCCCGCCAGAGGAGCACGCGATGACCCGTCTCACCGCCCAGGATTTCTCGCCCGAACTGCTCGAACTCTACGACTTCTATGTCCATGGCCGCATCAGTCGGCGCGACTTCCTCGACCGCGCCGGTGCCTGCGCCGCGGTCCTGGGGCTGTCGGCCACCGGGGTGCTGGCGGCGCTGAGCCCCAACTACGCCCTGGCCACCCAGGTGGAATTCACCGACCCGGACATCGTCGCCGAATACGTCTACTACCCCTCGCCCAAGGGCCACGGGCGGGTGCGCGGCTATCTGGTGCGTCCGGCCAAGGCCAGCGGCAAGGTGCCGGCGGTGGTGGTGGTGCACGAGAATCGCGGGCTCAATCCCTATATCGAGGACGTGGCCCGGCGCCTGGCCAAGGCCGGCTACCTGGCCCTGGCACCGGACGGCCTGACCTCCATGGGCGGCTATCCCGGCAACGACGACAAGGGTCGCGACCTGCAGCAGCAGGTCGATCCCGCGAAGTTGATGAACGACTTCTTCGCCGCCGTGGAAACCCTGATGAGCCATGAATTCAGTACCGGCAAGGTCGGCATCACCGGCTTCTGCTATGGCGGCGGGGTGGCCAATGCCGCTGCCGTGGCCTATCCCGAACTGGCTGCGGCGGTGCCCTTCTATGGCCGCCAGCCGCGCGCCGAAGAGGTGGCCGCGATCAAGGCGCCCTTGCTGATCCATTACGCCGAGAACGATCCGCGCATCAACGAGGGCGCGGCCGCCTACGAAGAGGCGCTCAAGGCCCAGGGCAAGACCTTCGAGGTGCAGCGCTATCCCGGCACTACCCACGGCTTCCACAACGATTCCACCCCGCGCTACGACGCAGCCGCGGCCACCCTGGCCTGGGAGCGCACCCTGGGCTGGTTCGGGCGTTACCTGAGCTGACCCGGGGCTATCCCGGATGCCGAGCAGCCCAGCCTGAGAAGGACCATGCGAGTCCGGCGTTCAGGCCCGACCAGCAGTCTTGTATGGCCATGGGGGTCCGCCGATATGGCCGCTCCTACGGAGCGATCGCCCTATCGCGGCCATGGGCCGCTCCTACGAGTGGGGGGCACGGCGGTTTATCGCGATTTCGCCGGGCGAGGTAATTGAACGCCTGCTCGGATAGCCCCTCTCCGTTCGGGAGAGGGTTGGAATAAGGACGCCCCTCGCCACGAAGTCTCCAGTGGAAAAGGCTGCGCCGTTTTCCACGCTACGTGAGGTATCCGTGATGCGATAGTACAGCCGCTCCTACAGAGAGTGGGGCTCGTGTAGGAGCGGCCCATGGCCGCGATAAGACCGCATCGGCGGACCGCCATGGCTGCGATCCGCATACCGTCCCGCTGGATACAGGCAGCGTTGCGCTGCACTGCGCCCAGCGCCAACCGAGAGGCGCCGTGGGTCGTTCAGGTGCCCTCGATCAAGTCACGGATGCGGATCGCCAGGGCGTCCATGGCGAAGGGCTTGGTCATCACGTGCATGCCGGGCTCCAGGTGGCCATTGCCGACCACGGCGGTCTCGGCGTAGCCGGTGATGAACAGCACCTTGAGCCCCGGCCTGCGCTGGCGGGCGGCGTCGGCCATCTGCCGGCCGTTCATGCCGCCGGGCAGGCCGACGTCGCTGACCAGCAGGTCGATGCGTACGTCGGACTCCAGCAGCCGTAGCCCGGAGCTGGCGTCGGCGGCTTCCAGGGCGGCGTAGCCCAGTTCTTCGAGGACCTCGGTGACCAGCATCCGCACCGTGGGCTCGTCGTCCACCACCAGCACCGTCTCGCCCTGGCCGACGCGGGACAGTGCCGGTTGGCTGGCGGCCCGCTCGGCGCTGACGGGGGCCTCGCGGTGGCGCGGCAGGAACAGGGTGACGCTGGTGCCCTGGCCGACCTGGGAATGGATGCGCGCCTGGCCGCCGGACTGGCGCACGAAACCATAGATCATCGACAGGCCCAGGCCGGTGCCGACGCCGATGGGCTTGGTGGTGAAGAAGGGATCGAAGGCCTTGGCGATCACCTCGGGCGGCATGCCGCAACCGTTGTCGGTCACGGAGAGGGCGATGTACTCGCCGGGCTCCAGGTCGCGCAGGCGCCCCATGCGCGCATCCAGGGCGCGGTTGGCGGTCTCGATGTAGATGCGGCCGCCCTCGGGCATGGCGTCGCGGGCGTTGATGCAGAGGTTGAGCAGGGCGTTTTCCAGCTGCGGCGGATCGACCAGGGTCGACCAGAGATCGCTGGCCGCCGCCACCTCGATCTGGATCGCCGGACCCACGGTGCGGCGGATCAGGTCTTCCATGCCGGCGACCAGCCGGTTGATGTCGGTGGGCTTGGGGTCCAGCGTCTGGCGGCGGGAGAAGGCCAGCAGCCGGTGGGTGAGGGCGGCGGCGCGAATGGCGGCGCCCTGGGCGGCGGTAGTGTAGCGTTCGAGATTGTTCAGCCGGCCCTGGCCGATGCGCACGGTGAGCAGGTCAAGACTGCCGACGATGCCGGCGAGCAGGTTGTTGAAGTCGTGGGCCAGGCCGCCGGTGAGCTGGCCGACCGCTTCCATCTTCTGTGATTGGCGCAACTGTTCTTCCAGCAACGCCTGGGTTTCGGCGGCTTCCTTTTCGCGGGTGATGTCGCGCCCGGCGCCGGTGAGGTGGTCCTGGTCGGGGTCCAGGGAGAGGGTCCAGGAGAGCCAGTGCCAGTCGCCGCTGGCCGCCAGCACGCGATTCTCCAGCCGCGCCGGCAGCCCGCTGCGGTGCAGCTCATCGAGGGCCGCCAGCACCTTCGGCAGGTCGTCGGGATGGATGAGTTCGGTGTAGGGCCGGCTGAGCAATTCCGCTTCGGAATAGCCCAGGTGCCGGGACCAGGACGGACTCACCCGCAACAGCTGCCCGGCGAAATCGGCGACCAGCAGCAGGTCCTCGCTGAGCGCCCAGAGCCGGTCACGCTCGGCGGTGCGGGCCTGCACCTCCTGGCTGAGGCTCAGGTTCTGCGCCTGGATCAGCGCCTGGGCGTCGCGCTGGGTGGTGACGTCCTGGGCGAAGACGTAGAAGCCATCCACGGCGCCTTTGGCATCGCGCCGCGGACGGTAGTGGATGTCGGCGATCCGGCGGCGGCTATCCGGCCAGGGCCACGGCAGGTCGAGGCGCGCCGGGATGCCGTCCAGGGCGGCCTGGATGGCATGCTGGCGGGCGGCGAACAGCGCGGGCGAGAAGACCTCGGGCATGCGGCGCCCGACGAGGCCGTCCGGGGCCTCCTTGAACCACCTGGGCGCCTCGGCGTTGGCGAAGCGATAGACCAGGTCGCGATCGACGAAGGCGATCAGGCAGGGCAGGGTGTCGGCCACCAGGCGCAGGTTCATCTCGCTGTCGTGCAGCGCGTGCTCCGCGGTGAGGCGCGCGGTGGCCGAGCGGGTGCGGCTGGCCACCTCGCGGATGAACTGGAGTTCGTGGGGCGCCCAGTGGCGTGGAGTGCGGGAACTGACGTAGAGCAGGGCGACGAAGCGGTGGTGCTCGAACAGCGGGGTGTTGACGAAGGCGCGGGTGTCCAGGGTCCGCAGGGCGGCGAGGTTGTCGCGGGTACGGGGATCGTCCTGGACGTCTGCGATCACCACGGTCTCGCCGCGCTTGAAGTCCTCGACATAGCTGCCGTAGTCGCGGAAATTCAGGGTGCCCACCAGGCTCCGTGCGCCGGGGACGGTCCAGTCGCGCTCCACGGTGATGGTCTCGGCATCGGCATCCACCAGGCCGTAGCCCACCAGGTGGGCGCCGAGGGTGGTGCCCAGGGTGGCGCAGGCCACCTCGGTGACGGCCGCGCTGTCATCGAGATGGTTGAAGCGCTCGCCCAGCTCCAGCAGCGCCAGGCGATAGCGGTCCTCGTGGCGCTTGGCCTGGGCGGCGAGTTCCCGCTCGGTGACCTCCAGGAAGAGCACCAGGAAACTGTCCGGCCCGGCCTTGTGCGCATGGCCTTCGTACCAGCGCCCGTCGTGGTGGAATTGCCGCACGTAGCTGACCGACTGACCGGTATCGACCACCCGGGTGAAATCCTCCACCCAGCTGTCTTCCAGCTCGGGAAAGAGTTCACGGGCGCTGCGGCCGACGGTCTGTTCCGCGCTGAGCCCGAAGAGGCGCGACCAAGCACGGTTGACCTGGTCGTGGCGCCAGTCCCGCCCACGGCCCTGTTCATCGCGCAGGATGGTGCCGAGGATGAAACCTTCCTCCAGTTGCTCGAACAGGTCGCGCCAGTAGCGCTCGCTTTCCAGCAGGCGTCGCTGGACGTCGCCGAGGCTGAGCTCGCTGGCGCGCAGGGCTTCGCCGGCTAGGTGCTGGGCGGTGCGATCGCGCAGGATCTTGACGAAGCCGGTGTGGCGCCCGGCATCGTCGTGCAGCGGGTGCATCTCGCCGCTGGCCCAGAAGCGCGTCCCGTCGCGGCGCAGGTGCCAGCGCTCGTCCTCGGCCCGGCCATCGCGCCGCGCCAGCCGCATTTCCAGGCCGGCGCGGTCGCTGCGATTGTCTTCCGGGGTGAAGAAACGCTCGGCCGGGCCGCCGCGTATCTCCTCGGCGGTCCAGCCCAGCAGGCGTTCGGCGCCGCTGTTCCAGTCGGTGATGGTGCCTTTGGGGTCGAGCACGATCATGGCGAAGTCGATGGCGCCATCGAAGATCGCCAGGCGCCGCTGGGTATCCTGGGGCTGCAGGGCGCAGCGCGCCTCTAGGGCGGCGCGAAGGCGGTGCACTTCCGCCTGGAGGTCGGCGTAGGAGGGAGTCTGTTCAGCCATGGGGTCGTCGAAGCGGAGGGTAGACGGTACCGAGGAAGGTGGAGCCTGGAGGGCTTACCAAAGAGAGTCCAGCGTGACGCAGGGATTCCGGAGAAATTTTCCGCCCAATCGGGAATTAAGTCGTCGCTGGCGCATCAGACAGGTGCGGACGGGTAGCGACCAGCCGTCCATCCGCATCCTGTGATCCAAGTCAGGTAAAGTCGGTCCATATTAGTCGTACTAATGAAGTAGCGTTGCCATGACCGATGCAATAACACCCGTTGCCATTACCACCGTGCTGGTCGTCGAGGACGATCCGGTACTGCGTTCCCTGGCGACGGAGGTATTCGAGATGGAAGGCTACGCCGTGCAGTCCTTCGCCACCGCCGATGCCGCCTGGGCCTGGCTGGACGAGGATCCCGCGCCGCCGGACCTGCTCTTCACCGACGTGCGCATGCCCGGCCGGCTCGATGGCCTCGCCCTGGCCAAGCAGGTACGCCAGCGCTTCGCCGAGCTGCCCATCCTGGTCTCCTCCGGCTACACCGGCCAGCAGTACGCCGAGCGTGAAGAGCGCGCGCTGTTCCTACCCAAACCCTGGACCATCGACCAGTTGCTGCACGCCTGCCACCAGCTCGGTATCTAGTCTAGTCTTGTGCCTGGCGCGCCTGTGCCAGGCGGACCGCCGCATCCACCTGGTCGAGCGTCCAGGGCTTCTGCAGGAAGACCACCCGGGGCGGCAGCCTCGTGGTGATCTCGTAACCGTATCCCGAGGTGATCAGCATGGGCAGGTCTGGCCAGCGCTGACTCAGCAGCTGCACCAGTTCACCCCCCTTCAGCTGGCCGGGCATGAGGTGGTCGGTGACCAGCAGTGCCGGCGGCGCCGGCCGCTGCAGCAGCTGGACCAGGGCGTCGTCGGCCGTGTCGAACCTCAGGCAGGTCCAGCCCAGGCTGGCTTCGAGGTGATTGCCCAGCAGCTCGCCGAGCAGCTCGTTGTCTTCGATGACGACGGCATAGGGATGGGCGCTGGCTAGGTTCATCGAGCGTTCCGGAATTCACACGGGGGCGACTTCCGGAAGCTTAGCAGTTTCATGGTATGACTAATTTAGATATCCAGGACTATCTTGCCGAAGTGGCTGCCGTCCTTATGGAAGGCGAAGGCCTGGGCGATCTCCTGCAGCGGGTAGTGGCGGTCGATCACTGGCTTGATCCCGGTACTCTCAAGGGCGCGGATCAGGTCTTGCTGATGGCGCCGGCTGCCGACGATCAGGCCTTGCAGGCGCTGGTGGCGGCGCATCAGATTGGCGGTGGGGACCTGGCCCTCGACGCCGGTGAGCACTCCAATCAATGCCAGGTGGCCATGGATACGGGCGGCCTGGATCGATTGCGCCAGGGTCGCCGGCCCGCCGACTTCCACCACGATGTCCACCCCGCGGCCGCCGGTGATGGCCTGCACCTTGGCTCCCCATTCCGGTTCTTCGCGGTAGTTGATCAGGTGATCGGCGCCCAGGGCATAGGCGCGCTGCAGCTTCTCATCCGAGGACGAGGTGGCGATCACCGTGGCACCCATGGCCTTGGCGAATTGCAGGGCGAAGATGGACACCCCGCCGGTGCCCATCACCAGCACGCTGTCGCCGGCCTTGAGACCGCCGTCCACCACCAGGGCGCGCCAGGCGGTGAGGCCGGCGGTGGTCAGGGTGGCCGCCTCGGCATGGCTGTAGCCCCGCGGCGCGCGGGTGAAGGCGGTGGCCGGGCGCACCACCACCTCGCAGGCGAAGCCGTCGACGCCATCGCCCGGCGTGGTGGAAAAGTCGTCGAGGGGCGGCTCGCCGTCGAGCCAGGTGGGGAAGAAGGTGGACACCACGGGATCGCCCACGGCGAAGTCGCTGACGCCCGGTCCCACGGCCTCGACCACGCCTGCCCCATCGGACATGGGGATGCGACCGTCGGCGGCGGGCATCTTGCCGAGCACCACGCCGAGGTCATGGAAATTCAGCGAACTGGCCTTGATCCGCACGCGGATCTCGCCGGCCCCGGGCTGGCCAGGATCGGGCAGCTCGCAGCTTTCCAGTTGGTCGAGTCCACCGGGTTTGCGTAGGCGTATGGCTTTCATGGGGAATCCTCCAGACAGGGGACGAGCGAGGGCTCGCGGGTCTGTAGAGGACCACGGCAGGGGGCGCAGGATTCCCGGACAGGGCCTGCGCCCCCGAACCTCACTTCACCGCTTTCTGCAGCTGTTGCAGCTGTTGGGTGCGGGTGTTCAGGCGGGCCTCGCCGCGTTCGGCATCGGTTTTCTTCAGCTCGGCTTCGGCCAGGCGCAGCTTGATGGTCTGCATGGCGGTCTGGATGCGCTGCTGGGTCAGGTAGGCCAGCTGGTCGACGGTCTTCTCGTTCTCACCGTCCTTGTAGGCCTTGTCGGCCTTGGCCAGCCAGGTACCGGCATCCTTGGTCTCCAGGGCGGCCAACTGGGCGGCCTGGGGCTGGGATTCCAGGGCGGCGTAGTCGTTGCGCGCCTTTTCCAGGTTGGGGTTGGGCGGGGTGGCGCAGGCGGCCAGGGTGAGGGTCAGCGCCGACAGCACCGGAAGCAGGAAAGATTTACGCATGGGCTTTGTCCTTCAAGAGAGCGGGCAGCTTACTGCTGCACTTTTTTCTGGAGATTCTGTTGCAACTGCAGGTTGATCTGACCTTCCTCACGCAGCTGCTGGATGCTGTCCTTGGCGTCCTTGAGCGCCGCCTCGGCCTTGGCGGCCTGGGTCTTGCGGGTGGCCAGGCGGGCATCCCACTCGGCCTGCTCGGCCAGGCGCTTGGCGTCGTCGTATTTCTCGTTCGAGAGGGCGGTCTGGGCCTGGGTCCACTTGTCCTGGGCCGACTTGGTCTCGATGGGGGCGTACTGGTTACCGCCGGAGTTCACCGCTTCGTCGACGGCCGACTGGGTGACGGCCATCTGCTCGGTCGGTGGGTTGCCGGCGCAGCCCGCCAGCAGCAGGCTACCGCCCAGGACCAGGCTGGCCAGCAGCGTCCGGGGAGCGGAGAACGGGGAGGCACGAGAGGGACCGGTTTTCATCCGAACTTTCCTGTCAGGTCGCCCGAAATGGGCGACGGTGCCTTTGAGACGACGAAAACGCGGCGAGGTTCGCTGCGCTCAAGCCGGCACCGATACGGCCGATATACGTTGTCAGACAACAAGAAGGCCGCCGGCCACGAGGATCTCCATGCTGCTACGCACCTGCAACATCGCGCCCCGGGCGGCGCTGGGCTTCGGCCTGATCGCCCTGATGGTGGCCTTTCTCGGCTGGTTCTCCCTGGCGCAGATGGCGGGTATCCGCGAACGCCAGGTGGCCACGGAGCGCGACTGGGTACCGAGCATCCGCGCGGTGGATGCCATCCGCGAGAACATGCTGCGCATCAGGACCATCTCCCTGCGCCTGGCGCTCGACCCGGACCCCCGCAACATCGATACCTACGTGAGCCAGTACGAGGCGCGCAACAGGGTGCTGCTGGAGGGCATCAAGGCCTACGAGGTACTCGTCGACACCCCCGAGGAACGGCAGCGCTGGGACCTGTTCAAACGCGACTTCGCTACCTACCAGCAGGGCATGACCGACTCCTTCGCCCTGGCCCGCAAAGGCGATACCGCCGCGCTCAACAAGCTGACCCTGGTGGACATGAAGCCGGTGGTGGATGGCACCGGCAAGCAACTGGGCGAGCTGGGCGACTTCTATGCCGCAGGCATCGAGCGCGATGGCCAGGTGTCCGCCGAGCGCTACGACGCCTCGCGGCTGATCGTTATCGCGGTGATGGTCCTGGCCGCCCTGGCCACGGTGCTGATGGCCTGGTTGCTGACCGTCAGCATCGTCCGGCCGCTGCGCGAAGCCTTGCTGGCCGCGCGCCGCGTCGCCCAGGGCAACCTGACCCAGACCCTGGCGGTGGCCGGACGCGACGAGGTCAGCGAATTGCAGCGCGCGCTGCAGCAGATGCAGGAGCAACTGCGCGCGACCCTGTCGCGCATCGCCGGTTCTTCCACCCAGCTCGCCACCGCCGCCGAGCAGCTCAATGCGGTGACCGAGGCGGCCGGCCAGGGCCTGCAACGGCAGAACGAGGAAATCGAGCAGGCGGTCACCGCCGTCACCGAGATGAGCACCGCGGTGGACGAGGTGGCGCGCAACGCCGTCTCCACCTCCGAAGCCTCGCGCGCCTCCAGCCAGGCGGCGCAGCAGGGGCAGGCGCGGGTGGCCGATACCCTGGGCGCCATCGGCGCGCTGTCCGACGAGGTCGCCGCCACCGGCAACGTGGTCCAGCGCCTGGCCGAGCAGTCCCAGGACATCGGCAAGGTGCTCGACGTGATCCGCGCCATCGCCGAGCAGACCAACCTGCTGGCGCTCAACGCCGCCATCGAAGCGGCCCGCGCCGGTGAGGCCGGGCGAGGTTTCGCCGTGGTGGCCGACGAGGTGCGCGCCCTGGCCAGCCGTACCCAGCAGTCCACCCACGAGATCGAGCAGATGGTCTCCGGTATGCGCAGCGGTGCCAGCCAGGCGCTGGATTCCATGCAGGACAGCAGCCAGCGCGCCCAATCCACCCGGGCGCTGGCGGAAACCGCCGGGGTCGCCCTGGCGGAGATCAACGACCGCATCGGCGAGATGTACGAGCGCAACCTGGTGATCGCCAGTGCTGCCGAAGAGCAGGCCCAGGTGGCCCGCGAGGTGGACCGCAACCTGGTCAACATCCGCGATCTCTCCACCCAGTCCGCGGACGGTGCGCGCCAGACCAGCGCTGCCAGCCGGGAGCTGTCGCGGCTGGCGGTGGACCTGCAGGGGCTGGTGAATCGCTTCCAGGTGTGAGCCCTAGGCCCGCACCGCCTGGTACAGGGCGCGGATCAGGTCCGACTGGGTGATGATGCCCACCAGGCGGCGCGAGCCGTCGATGATGGGGATGTGCCGGTGGCCGTTCTCGGAGAACACCGGCACCAGGTCGATCAGCAGGCGGTCGGCGCTGGCCACCCGCACGGTGCGGGTCATGATCAGGCCCACGGTGCGGGCGCCCTGGCGTGCCCGCGGGCGGACCAGGGAGCGCAGGCGCCAGCCGAGGCCTTCGTGGACGTCCAGATCGATCTGCCGCATGAAGTCGGCGACGGTGACGATGCCCAGCAGATGCCCCTGGCGATCGGTGACCGGCAGCGCCTTGATGCGCCGGGCACGCATCAAGGCCCAGGCTTCCTGCAATGGCATCTCGGCACGGGCCGTCACCAGCTCCCGGCTCATGACGTCGGCGCAGCGCAGTTCGCCCATCTTGCGCTGGTAGGCGCGCGCCTCCACCTGTTCGAGCAGTTCGGCCAGGTCGTCGCGGCTGATGTCCAGCACCTGGTTGTAGCGCGCCAGCACGGCGTCCAGGTCGGCGCGCTGCAGGCGCGTCTCGCTGCCGGCTTCGGCCGGACGCGGCACATGGGGCCAGGGGCGGCGGGTGAGGTTGTTGTAGAGCAGCCCGGCCGCCACCAGCAGCAGCGAATCCAGCGCCACCGGGCTCCAGGCATAGCTGAAGTCCTGGGCGCCGATCAGCACCATCAGCAGCGCCGAAGCGCCTCCCGGCGGATGCAGGCAGCGCAGCGCGAACATGGTGGCGATGGCCAGGGCGACCGCCGCGGCGGCGGCCAGGTTGGCCTCGGGAATCCACAGGGCGCAGGTGATGCCGATCAGCGCCGAGAGGGTATTGCCGCCCACCACCGACCAGGGCTGCGCCAGGGGGCTGGCGGGCAGGGCGAACACCAGCACGGCGCTGGCGCCCAGCGGCGCCACCAGGGCCAGCGCCAGGGCGCCATGCTGATGCACCGGCTGGCCTTCCAGCCACCAGGCCGCCAGCAGGGCGGCGAGCAGGATGCCGAGCCCGGCGCCCAGGCTGGCGCGCAGGCGCTCGCGGCCGTCGATGGGCAGCGGCGCCGGCCAGAAGGCGCGCAGGCCCTGGGCGAGGCGGGAGCAGCGGGTGGCAGCGGGCGACGGGGAATCCTGGGACATGGCACGGCGACGGGCGGGCAGAACGGGCGCTGATGGTGCTCCGCCAGGACGCCTCTGGCAAGGTCGTCGAGCCCGGACGGCCAGCGCGGTCTCGACCGGTCCGTGCCAGAGCGGTCGCCGGATTGGCGGCTGCGCAGCAAGGCCGCAGCGGTGTACCATCGGCGGCTGGGTGTCGCCGCAATGGTGCGGAAGGACAGGTTGAACCAAGCGCAGGTCGGGCCGCCGCGCGGAGTTCGGCTGCCCGTGACTTCCCCCCTCGCTCCGGCCAAGGCCCTGGCTTTTCTCATCAAATTCTGCGCCGCCGAGGCCGCGGGCGGCATCGTGCTGATGGTCGCCGCCGCCCTGGCCCTCGTCGTCGCCAACTCGCCCCTGGCCGATGGCTATTTCGCCAGCCTTCATTGGTACGTGGGCGGTCTGTCCCTCAGCCACTGGATCAACGACGGCCTCATGGCCCTCTTCTTCCTGCTGGTGGGCCTGGAGATCAAGCGCGAGCTGGCGGTCGGCCAACTGGCCAGTTGGGGCGACCGCGCCCTGCCGGGGCTGGCGGCCCTGGGCGGCATGCTGGTGCCGGCGTTGCTCTATGCCCTGGTCAATCGCCACGATCCCCAGACCCTCGCCGGCTGGGCGATTCCCGCCGCCACCGACATCGCCTTCGCCCTTGGCGTGCTGTCGCTGCTGGGCTCGCGCGTGCCGCCGTCGCTCAAGGTATTCCTCTCGGCGCTGGCTATCCTCGACGACCTCGGCGCCGTGGTGATCATCGCCCTGTTCTACACCAGCGACCTGTCTACCTCCATGCTGCTGGCCGCGGCGGGCCTGGTGGCGGTGCTGTTCGTGCTCAACCGGCTCAAGGTCAGGACGCTGCTGCCCTATCTGCTGGTCGGGGCGCTGCTGTGGTTCTGCCTGCTGCGCTCGGGTATCCATGCGACCCTGGCCGGGGTGATCCTGGCGCTGTTCATTCCCCTGGGCGACACCGAGGCCGACGCCGCCTCGCCACTGCTCCGGCTGGAGTCCGCCCTGCATCCCTGGGTGGCCTTCCTCATCGTGCCGCTGTTCGGTTTCGCCAATGCCGGGGTCTCCCTCGCCGGCATCTCGCCCGCTAATCTGCTGGACCCTGTGCCCCTCGGCGTGGCCCTGGGACTGTTCCTCGGCAAGCAGGTCGGCATCTCGCTGCTGGTGCTGCTGGCCATCCGCAGCGGCCTGGCGCGCCTGCCGGAAGGCGCCAGCTGGCTGCAGCTCTATGGCGTGGCCCTGCTGTGCGGCATCGGCTTCACCATGAGCCTGTTCATCGGTGCCCTGGCCTTTCCCACGGCGCCCTTCCTGGTGGACGAGGTCAAGATCGGCGTACTGCTGGGGTCCATGCTGTCGGCCCTGGCGGGTGTCGCCGTGTTGCTGTTCGCTGCGCGTCGTTGAGAGGAAAGGTCATGCCCTATGCGCTGTTCGCGGTGATGCTCGGGGGGGCGGTAGGTAGCGCCTGCCGCTGGTGGATCGGTCTGCGGCTCAACGCCGTGCTCGCCCAGTTGCCCCTGGGAACGCTGCTGGTGAACCTGGTCGGTGGCTTCGTCATCGGGCTGGCGCTCGGACTCTTCGCCCGCTATCCGGGGCTGGACCCGCACTGGAAGCTGCTGCTGGTGACCGGCTTCTGCGGTGGCTTCACCACCTTCTCGACCTTTTCCGCCGAGGTGGTGAGCCTGTTGCAGGACGGCCGCCTGGGCTGGGCGGCGCTCACCGTCAGCGCCCATGTGCTGGGTTCGCTGCTCATGACCCTGGCGGGCTTCGCCCTGGCCGCGCGGCTCGGCTGAGCCGGGCGGCCAGGCGTCCTCAGGGCTGCGGTGTGGATGATGCCAGGGCCTTGCGCCGCGGCTTGAATCTCAGGGCCGGCGCCTCGATCAGGTGCCAGGACAGCACCGCGAGGCCCAGTGTGAGGCCATAGCTCACCAGCAGGAAGCCACCCAGTGAGAAGCTGTCGGGAAAGCTGTGCATGAGCAATTGCTGCACCGGGAAGTTGAACAGGTAGAGGCCGTAGGAATAGTCACCGCAGCGGCCGAAGCCGTGCAGCAGCGGCACCCGGGCCTGGGCCAGGTAGAGGCTCACGTAGGACAGCGACACCAGGTGCAGCACCGGCAGCGTCTGCCAGACGATGGCCGCCAGCGACAGCAGGCAGAACGCCAGGGCCAGGTCCAGGCGCCAGGGGATGCGCGGCCCCGCCAGCTGTAGCAGGGCGCCGGCGAAGAAGAACATTCCCAGGCTGAATACCTTGTGCAGCACGAAACTGGCGACGCCCATCTGCGGCAGCAGCAGGAAGTTGCCCAGTACCAGCACCACCAGGGTGGCCATGACCACCGAGCGGGTCAGCAGCCCCAGCACCCCGATGATCATCACCGAGAGGTACATGAACGCCTCGTAGGGCAGGGTCCAGTAACTGCCGTTCACCGTGTCGGGAAAGGGGTTGTCGGCGAACACCCCGGGCAGTTCGAAACGTGTCAGCAGGAAGATGTTCTTGAAGAAGCCCAGGGTCTGGCGGTCGCTGAAATAGGCGCCGGTGTCGCGAGTGGTGGCGAGCCAGCCCACCACCAGCACCGAGAAGAGCACCGAGACGATCAACGCCGGAAAGATCCGCAGGGCGCGTTTGGCAAGGAAGTCCAGCGGATGGCGGCTGCGTTGGAAGGACCCGGTGATCAGGAAGCCGCTGATCACGAAGAACACGTAGACGGCGATGCTGGCGGCATCGGTGAAGCCAGTGAGTTGCAGGATCGGCTCGGCATCGAGACGACCCGAGAGCCAGAAGCCGTGGCCGATGACCACGGTGGAAGCGGCGGCGAAACGGAGGAAGTCGAAGTTGTTGCGTCCATGGGTGACGGGTGGGGTAGGCATGAGCTGCTCCTCGCGGCCTCGGTCGCGGTCAACCCCGGCGCCTGGCAATGGCAGGCAGGGGTGACGTCGACCCAGGCGGGCGCGCTCGCCTCGGGGCGAACGCAGGCAAAGGCCGCTGCCGGCAGGGCCGGCAGCGGATGGGCGGCAGCCGACGCGATCGGGGCGATCGGCCGGGCCGGCGAGGGCAGGCGGCTATGGGGGGCTGAGCTGGGCGTGGGCGGGGGGCGGCAGACGCCGGGAACGGGGGCAAGGCAGCATGGCGGTGGCAACCCAGAACGAGGGACGCGCGTGTGCGGACGTGGACTGGGGCCTCCCGGCCGCCACGTCGGTTGCGCGCGTCCCGCGCATCAGGCGCTGGCCTGCAGCGGCTGGTCGAGGGTCACCGGCGGGGCGTGGTCGGCGAAGTAGAGGGCGGCGCTCTGCCGGGCGTGGTCGCCGAATTCCTGGGGATGCCGCATGACGATGCGTTCGAAGGCGCCGGGTTCCAGGCCGTCTTCGTAGAAACCGTTGTGGCACTGCAGGATGCCCGCGGCGCACACGCTGCGCTCGACGGCGGCGATCAGGCCACCGGCTCTCAGGCTCTTGACGATGTTGTGCGGCAGCCGCCCGCGCCGGCGTAGATTGGCAGCGGTCTCGCTGAGGGTGTCGAGGATCTCGGTTTCGGCCGGGGTAAGCCGGCGCACGTCCAGCTTGGACTTCTGCACCAGGTAGCGCCGGGAGAGCAGGCGGGCCTGGTCGTTGAGCGCCTTGAGCACCGCGCCGCTGAGTTCACCGCGGGTGAACAGGCCGGTCTCCAGGGCGATCAGGTAGGACCAATCGGTGATGAGCGAAATCTTGCTGAGATCACGTTCCATGTGAGTGCCTTCGTCCATTTAAGTTGACTAGATTGAGGGCGTCGCACCTCGATGGTTCCATAGCGCCAGTATAAGGCGACCAATGGCATGGAATTTGACGCTACTGACAAGAAATGTCGGTTTTTTGTCGAAGTGGATCACGCCTTGAGGATGCAACCTCAACGCTGCGCTTCGGGTCCCTAGCTAGAGCCTGGCGCGAGTCGGGTAACCCTCCGCAATGTCAGGTGACGTGATGAGTGACCCCGCACAGCCTTCGAACACCCCGGATATCCACTGCGATGTCGCCGTGATCGGCGCCGGCACCGCCGGCCTTGCCGCCGAACGCGCGGCCCGCCGCCAGGGCGCCCGCACCCTATTGATCGATGACCGTTGGGCCGGCACTACCTGCGCCTCGGTGGGCTGCATGCCGTCCAAGCTGCTGATCGTCGCCGGCGAGGCCCACCACGCCGTCCGGCGCGCTGGTACCTTCGGCATCGAGGTGGGCAGTGTCAGGGTCGATGGCGCAGCGGTCATGGCGCGGGTCCGTCGCGAGCGTGACCATTTCGTCGCCGCCACCCAGCAGGGTTTCGAGAAGCTGCCCGAAGGCGTGGCCCAGTGTGCCACCGCCCGCTTCATGGCGCCTGACCGCCTGCAACTCAGCGATGGTCGGACTGTTCAGGCTCGTAGCGTGGTCATCGCCACGGGTTCCTATCCGCTGGTACCGGCTCCGTTCGGCCGCCTCGGCGACCGTGCGCTGACCAATGATACGATCTTCGAGTTGCCGGACCTGCCGCGCTCCCTGGCGGTGATAGGCACCGGCCCGGTCGGCCTGGAGTTGGCCCAGGCCATGGCTCGCCTGGGGGTGGCGGTCACCCTGTTCGGGCAGGACGACGGTCTCGGTGCGCTCAAGGACGCCGAGGTGAAGGCCGAACTGCGCCAGATCCTGGAACAGGACCTGGCCCTGTACCTGAATGTCGAGGTGGATGCCCGGCGCGAAGGCGAGGGTGTGCGGCTGTCCTGGTCCGGCGCCACGAGCGGCGAGGGAGATTTCGACTTTGTGCTGGTGGCCGCCGGGCGACCGCCGCGGCTAAAAGGGCTGGGTCTGGACAGCACTGGCCTCGAGCTGGACGATCATGGCACCCCGCTCTATGACCCCAAGACGATGCAGTGCGGCTCTTCGTCGATCTTCATCGCCGGTGATGCCGACCATGACCGGCCCATCCTCCATGAGGCCTCCGACGAGGGCGCCATCGCCGGGCACAATGCCGCCTGCTACCCGGAGGTCCGGGCCACGCCCCGTTCGCCAGCGTTCTCGCTGATCTTCACCGATCCGCCGGTGGCCGTGCTGGGCAGTCCGCCGGACGAGGGCAGCCTGATCGGCACCTCTTCCTATCACGACCAGGGCCGTGCCCGGGTCGAGGCGCGCAACCAGGGCATCGCCCGCTTCTACGCCGAACCGGGCACCGGCAAGTTGACCGGTGCCGCCATGGTCGGACCGGGCATGGATCATCTCGGCCATCTGCTGGTACTGGCGCTGATCCACGGCGAGACCGCCAGCTCGCTGCTCGACATGCCTTTCTACCACCCCACCCTGGAAGAGGGCCTCAAGACCGGTCTGCGCGAGATCTGTAAGGCCGCCCACAGCAGCCTGCGCAACGACCGCGACCAGGGCTCGCCGTCCGGCGCCTGACGGGCGCGGCGCCAGCGGTGGAAAAGGCTGCGCCGTTTTCCACGCTATTGATTCGCTTCTGCGATAGCGCCCTTCCCCCACCCCTCTCCCGCACGCGGCAGAAGGAGCTATCGGTGCGGAAGCCTGCGTAGATACCGTCTTCGCCCCTCGGTGTGCAGTCGCTAAGGCTTGCCCGATTTGAGCACGCCATAGGCGATGGTCAGCAGCTTGCGCATGGCGGCGCAGACGGTTTGTTTACCTTTCATCCCCCTGGCTTTCAGCCGCTCGGCTTGCACCTTGATAGCCGGGTTGTAGGTCAGCGCCACGACAGCGGGTAGGTATAGCGCACTGCGTAAGCGGAGCGATCCCATGCGCAAGATGCAGGTATGGCCGCGATCAAGCGGTAAGTCCATGCCGAACGCACTGCACCCTTTCCTTCAGGGACAGGGGGGAGGGTAGCCCCGTACCGGAAGGTCCTGCCCGTTGGGCTTCGCTGTGCCTACGAGGCCGACGTCTCCACCCTGATATCCGTCAACCCATGCACCTCCGCTTGCCGCAGGATGGCTTCGGCTGGCGCATCGGCGGGTGGCAGGGCCAGGCTGTTCTCGGCGTCGGCCCGCAGGTGTTCCAGCAAGGCGAGGGCCGCCTCATGTGGAGCCAAGGTCGTCTGTGGCTGCTCGAGGTCGAACTGGCGGGACTCGCCGTCCTTGCGGTAGTGGACGCGGAACTGGGGCATGGCGGCGGTCTCGGAGCGGGTTTCTAGACAGACCCCTCCCGGCGCGCCGCCGTTCCGGCTTAGAGCAGCTAACAAAACTACTGCGCGTCCGCCAGACGGGGGCGTGCAGTGCTCGGAATCCTCATGTATCACCCATACACTGCGGTTCCTGCGCGCCGCGCGCACCCGCCTGACAGCCGCTCGCTACGTTTTGTTAGCCGCTCTTACTTGAGGATGACCAGCTTGCCCTTGAGGGCGACGCCGGCTATGAAGGCGCCGGCGTGGCACTCGTAGCGGCTGGGATCGCTCCACTCGTTCTTCTTGTAGTAGCTGGTGATGTCGGTGACGGCATTGGCGCCGGCGGCCTTGGCCGCATCCTGCAGGCGGATCAGCGCCGATTGCAGCACCCAGCGGCAGGCTTCTTCGTCGCTCTTGTTGAAGGCGTTGGTCTTCTGGTTGGTGGTGATGCTGGGATTGACCACCGTGGCCTTGCCGGGAACCGGATTGCCGGCCAGGTAGAACTTGACGCTGCCATCCAGGCGCTTGGCCGCCAGGGCTTCCTGGACGACTGCGGCGAAGGGCAGTTGCAAGGTGGTATCGCGCGCCTGGGCGGCGGCGGGCAGCAGGGCGGCCAGGCTCAGGGCGAGGGCCAGTTTCGGGGCGAGATTGCGCATGATGACTTCCTTGTGGATGGGGGGATGATTTTGTAACGCAGAACGCCTTGACCGTCAGCTAGCGGGCCAGTGTTCTGCGACATCGCGCAAGCGAAGTACCTTTCACTCCGCTGCGGCCGTGGGCGCCGGCAGCCGCAGTTGCCGGCGGATATCGGCGTCGAGCTGCTGCACCCAGCGATTGTAGTTGCGATGGATGCGTTCGCCATCGTAGTCCAGCCCCGCGCTGTCGCGGTAGCGAATCTGGTAGCCCTTGGTGCTGTAGGGGATGTCGATCCAGGCCTGGTGACGGCTGCGTACCAAGATGCTGGCGACGATCATGCCGGGGCTCTCGCTGCCCACGGTCCAGCCGCGGGTCTCCAGCACCTCGACGATGGCATTGCGGACGTCGGCGGCGTTCTCCACCCGATCGGTAGGGAAGACCTCCTGGGGCGTCACCAGTGGCGCCTGGGTACAGGCGGCGAGCAGCAGCAGGCCGAGGACGAGCGACAGGCGACGCAGCATGGAGCTACCTCTTGGGGTGATCATCAGGACCAGCGGCGGAAGATCAGCGAGGTGTTCACCCCGCCGAAGGCGAAATTGTTGTTCATCACATGCTCGGTACGCAGCGTGCGCGGCCCGTCACGCAGATAGTCCAGCTCGCCGCACTGGGGGTCCAGCTCGTCGAGGTTGAGGGTCGGTACGAACAGTTCCTCGTTCATCATGGCGATGCTGAACCAGGATTCCAGGGCACCGCAGGCCCCGAGGGTGTGGCCCAGGTAGCTCTTCTGCGAGCTGATGGGCATGCGCGCGCCGAACAGCGCCTGGGTGGCGCGGGTCTCGGCGATGTCGCCCTGCTCGGTAGCGGTGCCGTGGCCGTTGACATAGCCGATGGCCTCCGGCGCCAGCCCGGCGTCTTCCAGGGCCAGCTCCATGGCGCGCTGCATGGTGGCCTGCTCGGGGCGGGTGGAGTGCTGGCCGTCGGCGTTGCTGCCGAAGCCGACGATCTCGGCGTGGATGTGCGCACCGCGCGCCAGGGCGTGTTCCAGCTCTTCCAGCACCAGGATGCCGGCACCTTCGCCGATCACCAGGCCATCGCGGCCCTGGTCGTAGGGGCGTGGCGACGTGTGGGGGGCGTCGTTGCGCAGGCTGGTGGCATAGAGGGTGTCGAAGACCATGGCTTCGCTGGGGCAGAGTTCTTCGGCGCCGCCGGCCAGCATCAGCGGCAGGCGGCCGAACTTGATCGCCTCGTAGGCGTAGCCGATGCCCTGGCTGCCACTGGTGCAGGCGCTGGAGGTGGGGATCAGCCGGCCCTTGAGCCCGAAGAACAGACTCAGGTTGGCGGCGGCGGTGTGCGGCATCATGCGCACATAGGTGTTGGCATTGAGGCCCACCGCGGCGTCGCTGAGCAGCATGTTGGCCAGCGCCTTGATGTCGTCGGTGCTGCCGGTGGAGGAGCCGCAGGCCACGCCCATGCGGCCGTCGGCGATGCTGGCATCGTCCAGCAGCCCGGCATCGGCCAGGGCGCGCTCGGCGGCGGCCACCGCCAGCTGGGAGACACGACCCATGCTGCGCAGCTGCTTGCGGGTCCAGTGACTGGGCACCTGGAAGTCGACGATGGGGCCACCCAGGCGGGTGTTCATCTCGGTATAGCGGTCCCAGGCGTCCATGCGGCGGATGCCGCTGTGGCCGGCCAGGAAGTGGTCGCGGATGGTCGGCCAGTCACTGCCCAGGGCGGTGACGCCGGCCATCCCGGTGATCACGACGCGACGACCGCTCATCAGCACAGCCCTCCGTTGACCGCCAGCACCTGGCGGGTGATGTAGCCGGCCTCGGGTGCGAGCAGGAAGGCCACCGCGTGGGCCACCTCCTCGGGGGTGCCCATCCGCCCGGCGGGGATCATCTCGAGAATCTTGTCCACCGGCACGTGCTCGTCGAGGATCTCGGTGTCGATCAGCCCCGGGGCGACGCAGTTGACGGTTATCTTGCGCTTGGCCAGCTCCACCGCCAGGGCCTTGGCGGCGCCAATCAGGCCGGCCTTGGAAGCGCTGTAGTTGACCTGGCCGCGATTGCCGATCAGACCGGACACCGAGGTGATGCAGACGATGCGCCCCGGCGCGCGGCGGCGGATCATCGGCATGACCACCGGGTGCAGCACGTTGTAGAAGCCGTCGAGGTTGGTGCGCAGCACCACGTCCCAGTCCTCGCCGGTCAGTGCCGGGAAGGCGCCGTCGCGGGTCAGGCCGGCGTTGCAGACTACCCCGTAGTAGCCGCCGTGGGCTTCGGTGTCGGCCTCCAGGATGGCGGCGCAGGCGGCGCGGTCGCCGACGTCGAATTGCAGCACCCGGGCGCGGCGGCCCAGGGCCTCGACCTCGGCGCGCACGGCCTCGGCTTCGTCGCGGCGGCTGCGGCAGTGCAGCACCAGGTCATGGCCGGCGGCGGCCAGGCGCAGGGCGATGGCGCGGCCCAGGCCGCGACTGGAACCGGTCACCAGGACCGGGGCGGGGGCGACGCTCATGGCGCGGGCTCCTCTAGGTACAGATCCGCCTGGGGCGGGCGATAGACGTTCAGGCGGGCGCTGGCCTGGCAGCCAGGGCCCTGCAGCTGGCAGTCGAAGATGGCCATGCCATCCTCGTTTTCCAGCGCCGACTGGGCGCGGATGCGCAATTCGGCGCCGGCGGGAAAGGCTGGCACGTCGCAGGCGAACTGGCGGGTGCCGAGCAGGAAGCCCAGCGCCGGTGCCTCGCCACGGCGGCGCGCCTGGCAGCCAGCGAAGGCGGCCACGCTCTGGGCCATCAGCTCCACGCCGATCCAGGCCGGCAGGGCGCCGTCGACGTCGGTGAAGAGGCCGGGACGCACCACCAGGCGGGTCTCGATGCTGTCGTCGTCGCAGGCGAGGATCTCGTCGATCAGCAGCATGTCGCCGGCGTGGGGTACCAGCTCGGCGAGGGGCCAGGGAATCATGAGGGGGCTCCGAGGATGAGGCTGACGTTGCTGCCACCGAAGGCGAAGCTGTTGCTCATGGCGTGGCGGCGGCCGTCCAGGCGGCTGTCGGGAGTGGTGAGTGCCAGGCGCGGCAGGGCCGGATCGGGCTGGCCGTCCCAGCGGTGCGGCGGCAACTGGCCGGCGGAATTGAGGGCCGGATCGAGGGTCAGCCAGGCGAAGGCGGCTTCCAGGGCCCCGGCGGCGCCGAGGGTATGGCCGGTCAGCGGCTTGGTCGACGAGCAGGGCACCCCGGCCGGGAACACCGCCTGGGTCGCCTGGCTTTCCATGGCATCGTTATGCGGCGTGGCGGTGCCGTGCAGGTTGAGATAGCCGATGTCGGTCGGTGCCAGGCCGCTGGCGCGCAGGGCCGTCTGCATGGCCTGGATGGCGCCGCGCCCGCTGGGGTCGGGGGCCGAGATGTGATGGGCGTCGGAGCTGGCGCCGCCACCGAGCAGGACGATGGGGCCGGGCTCGCGGGTCAGCAGGAACAGCGCCGCCCCCTCGCCGATGTTGATGCCGCAGCGGTTGACCGAGAAGGGGTTGCACAGCGCCTCGCTGATGGCTTCCAGGGCGGCGAAGCCATTCAGGGTCAGGCCGCAGAGGCTGTCGACGCCGCCGCAGAGCACGGCGTCGCAATGGCCCTGGACCAGCAGCCGCCGGGCGCTGAGCAGGGCGCGGGCGCTGCTGGTGCAGGCGGTGGACAGACCGTAGCAGGGACCGCTCAGGCCCAGGTAGCGGGCGAGGAAGTCGGCCGGTGCCACCAGTTCCTGCTGGGCGTACTGATAGCCCTCGGGCAGCTGGCCGCTGCGCTGGTGCAAGGCGATGCCCTGGCTGGCCTCGTGAATGCCCGAGGTGCTGGTGCCCAGCACTACGCCGATGCGGGCCGGGCCGTGGCGCTCGATGGCTTGGCGCACCTGGGGCTCGATCTCGGTGAGGGCGGCCAGCAGCAGCTGGTTGTTGCGGCTGAAGAAGGGTGCCCAGGCCGCTGGCCAGGCCGGCAGGGCGGCGGTGACGGTACCCACCGGCGGCTGGCGCTCGGGAATCCAGCCCGGGGTGGGCCGCATGCCGGCCGTGTCGCCGGCGAACAGCCCGCGGGCCACCTCGGCCTTGCCCTGGCCCAGGGCGCAGAGCAGGCCCAGGGCGTTCAGGTAGGCGCTCAAGGCGCGGACTCCGGGAGCAGGATCAGGCGGTAGCTCGGCTGGTCCGGTGCCTGCAGTTCCAGGCGGTCGGCGGCGGGATAGCGCACCTGCCAGTCCTCGAGGGTGCGGCTGCCATCGGCAGCCTGCTGCCAGCCGCCCGCGGCATAGGCCCGGGGCAACTGCGCGGCGGGCGTCAGGGCGAACAGGAGCACGGCGAAGAAGGCGCGCGCCTGGGGGTTCGGCGGCAGCAGGCCGTCGGCCTGCCAGGCGCCATCGATGAATTGCTGGCGCGCCTGGGGCACGCCAAGCGGATCGAACAGCGAGAAACGCAGGTGGCGACCTTCCGGCTGGATCGCCAGCAGCAGGGCATCGCTGCCTGCCGGCGTCTGGCGCTCCACCTGGTAGACGCGCGCGCGGTCCAGCGGCGGCGGACTGCTGGGCAGCGGCGGCTGGCTGGCGCAGGCGGCGAGCAGCAGGCCAGCCAGGAGGAGGAGCGGACGGAGCAAGGTCATGCAGGATGGGCCGAATTCAGCTGGCAAAGCTCCACGAGCAGGCGCAGGCGCCGCTTGGGTTCCTTGACGAAGGGGTTGCGAACGTCCCAGGCGTAGCCGGCGAGGATGGCGCAGATCATGCTGCGGATCTCGGGCTGGGCGTGCTCGAAATAGATGACGTCCTGGAAACTGCCATCGTACCAGCCCTCCACATAGGCACGGAACGTATCGACGCCCGCCTTGAGCGGCTGGGCGAATTCGGTTTCCCAGTCCACCGGCTCGCCGCGCAGCTGGCGATCCACCAGGGGCGCGGCCAGGCTGGCCGAGCGCAGGGCGATGGTGACGCCCGAGGAGAACACCGGATCGAGGAACTCGGCGGCGTTGCCCAGCAGGGCGAAGCCGGGGCCGTGCAGGCGCTTGACGTTGGCCGCGTAGCCACCCAGCTCGCGTACCGGGGTATCCCAGACCGCATTGTGCAGCACCCGGGCCAGGCTCGGGGTCTCGGCGACCCAGTCGCGCAGACAGGTGGCGAGATCAAGGGCGCGCCCGGCATAGCGCTCGGCGGCGGCGACCACGCCCAGGGAGGTGCGGCCGTCGCTGAAGGGAATGGTCCAGAACCAGACGTCGCGCAGGGTCGGGTGGGTGGTGATGAGGATACGTTCGCGGTCGAAGCCGGGGTCGTCGATGCGGTCCTCGACGTGGGTGAAGAGGGCGCGCCGCATGGGGAAGTTCGACGGTGCCTCCAGATCCAGCAGGCGCGGCAGGACGCGGCCGTAGCCGCTGGCGTCGAGCAGGAAGTCGGTGGTCAGCGCATAGGCCTGGCCGTCGTCGCCCAGCACCTCGATCCGCGTCCTTTCACCGCCTTCGCCCAGGGTCACGGCGGTGACGCGCTGGCCGTAGCGGATCGCCACGCCCTGGCGCGCGGCGTCATCGGCGAGGATCTTGTCGAAGGGGCCGCGCTGGACCTGGAAGGTGCTGCGGCCACCGCTATAAGTGTCGCGAAAGTCGAAGTCGGTGTAGCGCTCGCCCCAGGCGAAGGCCGCGCCGACCTTGGTCTGGAAACCGGCGGCCTCGACCGCCGGCAGCATCCCGGCTTCCTCGACGAAGTCCAGGCTGTGGGAGAGCAGGCTCTCGCCGATGGAAAAGCGCGGAAAGTGCTGGGCTTCCAGCACCAGCACCGCATGGCCGCGACGCTTGAGCAGGGCGGCGACCACGGCGCCGGCCGGACCGGCACCGATGACGACCAGGGGATGATGTTCAACCATGACGAAGGTCCTTTTCGTGGGAGACGGGAGGCGAGGCCCAGGGCGCCAGCAGAAAGCTGAACACCAGCCCCAGGCTGATGGCCAGGCCGAAGTTGGCGATGGCCGGGGTGCTGCTGAGCAGCAGCAGGCCGAACGACAGCCAGCTGCCGACGCCGGACAGCAGGCCACCGAGCAGACTCACCGCAGCGCCGCCGATGGCCTCGTGCATGAGGATGGCGTAGTCCACGCCGATGGCGGTGATCAGCAGCAGGGCGAAGAGGCTGAACAGGGTCAGCGGCTGGCCCAGCCAGCCCAGGCAGGCCAGGGCCGCCAGCGCGGCCAACAGCGGCAGGCAGACGATGCGCAGCGCCGCGCGGCGACCGAAGGCCCAGAGCAGCAGGAGGAAGATGGCCCCCGAGGCCAGCAGCTTGAGCTCGACTGCCAGGCGCTGGGTGTGGACGAACAGCCCGCGCAGTTCGCCGAGGCGATCCACCAGTTGCACGCCGGGCAGGCCGTCGGCCACCGTCTGTAGCAGACGGGCATCGCCCAAGCCTTGCAGGCTGACCAGGCCGGCCGCGCCGCCATCGGCCGTCCGGCCTAGCCAGAGCGGTCGCCAGGGTTCGCCCAGGGGCCCGGCCAGGGCCTGGTCGAGACTCAGGTCGGGTAACTGATGCATTTGCTTGAGTTCGGCGTCCAGCGCCCCGGCCGGTATGCCTACCGCCAGCAGGGGTTGCAGGCGCTCTTGCCAGCCGGCCAGGGCCTGGCGCAGTTCGGCCTGCGCGGCGGCGGGGGCGACCAGGCCGCTGAGGGCGCGATAGCCCTGCAGCTTGCCGTCTGCGACCAGGGCGTCGAGGCGCTGGCCCAGGGCGGTCTGGCGTTGCAGCACCTGGTCGGCGTCCGCGCCGCGCACCAGGAAGAACTGGCTGGTGGGTTGCAAGCCGGTGAGGCGGGCGATGGCCTGGGCTTCACGGGTCAGCGCCGGGTCCTGGCCGAGCCAGAGGCGCAGGTCGTTCTGGGTGTGCAACTGCCAGAGGCCGGCGCCGCAGAAGGCCAGCAGCGCCAGGAGCAGCGGCAGGCTGCCGGTGCGGGCCAGCAGCCGCAGGCGCAGGTCGAGCAGGCGCTGCATGAGGCGCAGGGGCGCGGCGGGCGGCGCCAGGTCCAGGCGCTGCCACCAGGCCGGCAATAGGCAGACGGTGGTGAGGTAGGCGCCGATCAGGCCGGCAGCGGAGAACACCGCCACCTGGGTCAGGGCCGGGAAGGGCGTGCAAGCCAGTGCCAGGTAGCCGAGCAGGTTGGTGGCCAGGCTGAGGGACAAACCGGGCAGGGTCTCGCGCAGGATGCCCGTGGCGTCCCAGGGGCCGCCCTTCCAGCTCTTGCTGAGATAGTGCAGTGGATAGTCGGCGGCCACCCCGGTCAGGCTGGCGCCGAGGATCAGGGTGAGGGCGTTGATCTGGCCGAACAGCAGTACGCAGGCGGCACTGCCGGCCAGCAGGGCCACGCCCACGGCCAGGAGGCTGAGCAGCACCCGCCAGCGGCGGAACAGCCCCAGCAGCAGGGCCAGGGTGCCGAGGGTGGCGAGGCCGCCGATCAGCGACATCTCGCGGCTGGCGGTGGCCTGGCCGTTGGCGGCGTATCTCAGGCCACTGGCGGCGAGCAGTTGGCCACCGTCGGCGACCACCTCGCGGCGGGCGGCCTCGACCAAGGCCTCCACCTGGGGCGGGGCGTCGAAATCGAAGGCATCGGCGCGGGTGCGGGCGCGAACCAGCGCCCAGGTCAGGCCATCGCCCTGGGTCAGCAGCAGGCCGCTGCCGGCGTCGAATTGCACCTTGCTGGCCGGGGTGAGCTGGCGCTGCAGCAGCAGGCCGAGGCCGAACCAGTCCTGCTCCAGGGGCAGGGCGCCAGCACCGGCGAAGGGATCGAAGAGCGCCGCGGCGCGGGCTTGCAGATAGGCATCGGGCGTCTTGAGCAGCTCGTCGCGCGCCGGCCCCGGCGCCAGCGCCAGGCGACTGGCCAGGAGTTGCTGGCGCAGGCCGGGCAGGTCCGGCGTGAGTTGCCACTGCACCTTCTCGAACAGCGGCGCTTGGGACCAGGCCTGGCCCAGGCGCTCGACCAGGGCGGCGACCCGCTCGCGTTGGGGATGACCGACCAGCAGCAGCACCTCGCGATTGAGCGGCTCGGCCATGCGCGCCTCGGCTTGCAGGGTGAGGGCATCGCCGGCGCCCTGGGGCAGCAGGGCCAGCAGATCGGCGGCCACCGGCGGGCCGTGCCGCCACTGCCAGGCGCTGAGCGCCAGCAGGGCGAGCAGGAACAGCAGGAACAGCAGGAAGGGACGGTGCAGGCGGGTCACTGGAAGGCCGCGTGCTGGTCGGCGGAGAGGGTGTCGCTGGCCTGGCCATGGAGCGTGAGCAGGCTGCGGTCGCCCTGGGTCTCGCGGATTTCCACCTGCTCCACCAGAGCCCCGCCCTGGATGAGGATGCCGTCGAACACCTGCTTGAGCAGGGCGCCGCGCGGGGTCAGGCGCAGCTGCCAGTGACTGGCGTCGCCGCTCAGGGCCAGTTCGAAGTCTCGCGCCAGGCCGCTGCGATCGCCGCCGAGCACGGCGAGGAACAGCGCACTCTGGCGCGCGGCCAGGTCGCTGCCGGGCAGCGGCGTCCAGCCCGCGGGGGTCTGCTTGGCGATGGCGCCGGGGGTGATGCGATAGGTCTGTGCCAGGGGCTTTTCCAGCCGCCAGAGCAGGCCCAGGCCACGGGCCAGGATGAAGTGGCCGCTGCTGGTGAGCGGCTGCGGCAGGGCGCGCAGATAACGCTGCTGGACGAAGCTGCCTTCCACGGCGGCCGGGCGTGCCAGCTGGCTGGCCAGGTCGTCGAGGTCGAAGGCCTGGGCCAGGGGGGCGGCCAGGATGAATAGCAGAGCGATCAGTCGGTGCATGCCAGGGCCCTCTCCACGGCGTCGATGAAGACCTGGGGCGAGGCCAGCTGCATCTCGCGGCTGGCGATGTCCACGGCCACCTGCACGGTGCTGGCGCGGGTCAGGCGCTCGCCGGTGGCGGCATCGCTGATCAGGTAGTTGAGCTTGAGGCGGTGCTCCCACTCCACCAGATCGGCCCGCACGCGGACGCGCTGCTGGAACAGCAGCGGGCGGATGTAGCGAATCTGCAGGTCGATCACCGGCCAGCCGTAGCCGGAGTCGCGCATCCGCAGGTAGTTGTGGTCGAGGCGGTCGAGCAGGGCGCAGCGCGCCACCTCCAGGTACTTGACGTAATGGCCGTGCCAGGCGATTTCCATCATGTCGACGTCGTAGAAGGGGATCTGCATCTCCACCTCGACCTGCAGGACACCGGTCTTACGCATAGAGCCTCCAGTGGCGGGCGCGGATCAGGATCAGGGCCTGGCGCAGCTCGGGCTCCAGGGCGCGGTCCTCGACCAGCGGCGGGAAGGTCTCGCCCAGCTCGGCATGCATGGCCGCCAAGGGGGCGGGTGGTTCGACACCCTGGGCGCGGCGGAGCCAGACGCCCTGCTGGGCGGCCAGCAGGGTGGCGGCGGCGACCTGCTCGGTGAGTTCCAGCACGCGCAGGGCGTCGCGGGCGGCGATGGTGCCCATGCTGACCTTGTCCTGGTTATGGCACTCGGTGGAGCGGGAGAAGACACTGGCCGGCAGGGTGCCCTTGAGCGCCTCGGCGGTCCAGGCGCTGGCGCCGATCTGCACCGCCTTGAAGCCGTGGTTGAGCATGGCGCGTTCGGCGGGCGCGCCGGAGAGATTGCCCGGCAGGCCATGGTTGTAGCGGGCGTCCACCAGCAGGGCGAGCTGGCGGTCGAGCAGGTCGGCGACGTTGGCCACCAGGGTCTTGAGGCTGTCCATGGCGCAGGCGATATGGCCGCCATAGAAGTGGCCGCCATGCAGCACCCGCTCGTCCTCGGCGTCGATCAGCGGATTGTCGTTGGCGCTGTTGAGTTCGGTCTCGATGAACTGGCGCAGCCAGGGCAGGCTGTCGGCCAGGACCCCCAGCACATGGGGCGCGCAGCGCAGCGAATAGCGATCCTGCAGGCGATGTAGCGGCGCGGCCGGCCCCTCGGCCGCGAGGTCCGCGCGCAGCCAGGCGGCCACCTGGCCCTGGCCCGGATGCGGCTTGGCGGCGAACAGGCGCTGGTCGAAGTGCTCGGGATTGCCGGCCAGGGCCACCACGTTGAGCGCGGTGATGCGCGTGGCCAGGCGCAGCAGGTACTCGGCGCGGGCGAAGGCCAGGCAGGCCAGGCCGGTCATGACCGCGGTGCCGTTCATCAGCGCCAGGGCTTCCTTGGGGCGGAGCACCAGCGGCGTCCAGCCCAGCTCGGCATGGACATCGGCCGCTTCCCGCACCTCATCGCGCCAGCGCACCTGGCGCTCGCCGCAGAGGGCGGCAGCCACGTAGGACAGCGGGGTGAGATCGCCACTGGCGCCCACCGAACCCTCTTCGGGGATCAGCGGCAGGATGTCCTCACGGAGGAAGGCGGTGAGGCGTTCGAGCAATTCGACGCGCACCCCGGAGACGCCCTGGCACAGCGACTGCAACCGCGCCGCCAGTACCGCGCGGGTCGCTGCCGGGTCCAGGTGGCGACCCAGGCCGCAGCCGTGGAAGGTGTAGAGCTGGCGCGGCAGCGCCTCGACCTGGGCCAGGGGTACGGCGACCACGCAGGAATCGCCGTAGCCGGTGGTGATGCCATAGACCGAGCCCTCGCGGGCCAGCAGCGAATCGACGAAGAGTGCGCCGCGGGCGATGCCGTCGCGGAAGGGGGCGTCGTCCTGCAACGCGGCGGTGGCGCGGCCCCCGGCCAGGGCGACCAGGTCTTCGATGGCGAGGGCCTGGCTACCAAAGCGAACACTAGCGTTCATCGCGACTCCAGAAGGGGTAGAAGTTGAACCACTGCCGCGGAGCTTTCAGGCAGTAGGCGGCGAGGCGCTCGGCATAGGCCTGGGCCAGGCCCTGGATGCCGGCGGCGCGTTCCTGGCGGCGCCAGGCGGGAATGGGGGCGAAGTCTTCCAGGTAGACGTGGTAGCCGTCGTCCTGGCGCAGGCAGAACAGCAGGTTGGTCGGGCAGTGCAACAGGTGCGCCAGCAGCCAGGGGCCCTGGGGGAAGGGCGCCGCGGCGCCGAGGAAGTCCACCGCCACGGTGCGGCCACCATGCAGCGGTACCCGGTCGCCGGCAATGGCCAGCCACTCGCCGCGCTCCAGGCGCTCGCTCAGCTGCAGCATCACCGCCGGGTCCAGCTCGCTGACCTGGATCAGCCGCAGGTCGCTGGCGCCGGCCTCTTCCAGCAGACGATTGAAGGCCTCGGCGTGACGGGTGTGCACCAGTACGTTGAGCCGTACCCGGCGCCCCAGCTGGGCCAGGGCGCGACAGACCTCCAGATTGCCCAGGTGGGCGGTGACCAGGATCTCGCCGCGCGGCGCGTTCATCCGCGCGTGCACCTGGTCGTCGTCGTGCAGCTGCACCTGATCCAGGCCGAGGCGGCCGTTCCAGGCGTCGAGCTTGTCCAGCAGGGCCTCGGCGAAGGCCATGAACTGGGCATAGCCGCTGCGCCAGCTGGGACCCAGCTCGGGACGACCGCTCCAGGCGGCCAGGCGCTGCTGGTACTCCTGGATGCCGCGCCGGGCGCGCCCGCCGAACAGGAAGAAGTACAGCACGATCAGCCGCAGCAACGGGGCGATGGCACGCCGGCCCAGGTGCCGTGCCAGCCAGGCGGTGAGGCGCATCAGCAGCGGGCTGCCGCGCTCGCGCTGCTGCGCCCAGTGGCCGCTCACGGGCGCACCCGGCGCCAGAGCAGGCGCGGCGCGCGCAGCAGCATGCCGAAGAACAGCCGGGTGTGCATGCGCGAGATCAGCACGTTGTCCTGCCAGAGGCGAAAGTGCGAACGGCCATCCAGCGGGTAATGCACCCGCGTCGGGCGCCAGCGCATGGGCTGCTCGCGCCAGGCCAGGCGCACCAGGATCTCGGGGTCGAAATCCATGCGCTTGCCCAGGCCGCCGGCCTGGATCACCGCCAGGGTCGGCGCCAGCGGATAGACGCGAAAACCGCACATGCTGTCGCGGATCTCGAGCGACAGGCTGTTGATCCACACCCAGACGTGGGTGAGATAGCGGGCATAGAGCCGGCCCTTGGGCACCGAGTCGTCGAAGCGCGGATAGCCGCAGATCAGCGCCTCGGGATAGGCCCGGGCCTCGGCGAGAAAGGCTGACACATCAGCCAGGTCGTGCTGGCCGTCGGCGTCCACCTGCAGGGCATGGGTGAAGCCCAGCCGCTGCGCCTCGGCCAGCCCGGCCATCACCGCGCCGCCCTTGCCCTGGTTGAGCGGCAGGCGCAGCAGGTGGATGTCGGGCAGGGTCGCCAGCTCGTCCATCACCTGGGCGCAGGCCGGGCTGGAGGCGTCGTCCACCAGCACGCAGGGCAGGGCGCGCTGGCGCAGGGCCTCGACCACCAGCGGCAGGGCGTGTTCGTGGTCGAACACCGGGATCACCGCGCAGGCGCGAAAGCTCATGGCTGGCTCCCCTGGAGCAGGATGCGCCCGGAGGAGCAGGCCGCCTCGCCGCGGCGGAAGGCGAAGTGCAGCTTGCTGCGGCTGGCGTCGAAGTGGAAGCTGAGGGTGGTGCGATCACCCGGTCGCAGGAGCTGCTGGAACTTGAGCACCTCCAGGCCGGCGAAGTCCGCGGGCAGCTCCAGGTGCTGGCGGGCCAGGCGCTGGGCCCAGCCGACCTGCACCACGCCCGGTACCACCGGCACCCTGGGGAAATGACCGGAGAAGAAGGCCAGGTCGGGGGCGATCTCCAGCTCCAGGCGCCAGCCGTCTGGGGTCCGCTCGACGCTCAGCGGCTCGATGTCCACCGGCCGGGGCTGGGCCAGCCGCCGCTCCACCTCGGCCTGGGCCAGCTTGCCCTGGGCGCTGTAGGGCAGTGCCAGCAGCAGGCGCCAGCGGCGCGGCAGGGCGATGGCTTCGCAATGGCCGACCAGGTGTTCGCGCAACTCGGCCACCAGGGCGCGGCGACCGCCATTGCGCAGCTGGTGCAGGCCGTGCTCGCTCAGGGCGACCAGGGCGCCGAGCAGGGCGCGACCCTGCTGCACCACGCCCAGGCGGACGTCGGCGACGGCGGGATGGTCGAGCAGGCGCGCTTCCAGTGCCGGCAGGGCGATGCGTTTCTCTTCCAGCTTGACGATGCGATCCAGCCGGCCGAGCAATTCGAAGCGGCCGTCGCCCAGCAGGTGCACGCCGTCCATGGTCTGCTCGCGCAGGCCCACGGGCAGGTAGGGCGAGCTCAGCCAGAGGGCGCCGTCGGCGTCCTGGCCCAGCTCGATGTCGGCGAAGGCCTGCCAGGGCTGGGGCCCCTGTCGCCAGGCGATGCCGCCGGTCTCGGAGCTGCCGTAGACCTCGGTGGGGAACTGGCCGAAGCGGGCCTGGCAGGCGTTGGCCGCCGCTGCCGGCAGCACGCCGCCGGAGGAAAACACCCGTACCACCTGGCCGAGGATGGCGTCGTCGAGATTCTCGCCCAGGCGCTTGAGCAGCGCCGGGCTGCTGATCCACACCGCGCGCTGGCCTTGGCGCAGCAAGGCGGCGGTTTCGCGCTGCAATTCCTCGGTGAAGGGCAGCGCTTGGCGGGCGAAAGGGCGACCGGCGCAGAGCGGCCAGAGCACGCGGAACAGCAGGCCGTAGATGTGCTGGGTGGAGACGCTACCGAGGACGGTCGCATCCCCCAGGGACGCGCCCCAGAGGCATTCCAGGGCGGCGACCTCGTTGGCCAGCTGGAACAGCCGCTTGGCGATGGGCTTGGGTTCGCCACTGGAGCCCGAGGTGCTCAGGGTCAGCAGCGATGTCTGCAGATCGAGCAGGGCGGGCGTCAGGGGCTCGGCAGCGGTCCAGCCATCGAGGTCGTCCAACCAGGCGTCCAGCGTCGGCGCCAGGCGCGCGCGGGTGGCGGGCTGGTCGTCGGCCGGCAGCAGCACCTCGATCCCGGCGCGCCAGGCGCCGAACAGGGCGCAGGCCAGGTCTTCGGCATCGCTCAGATGCAGGGCCAGGCGCTTGAGGCCGGCGCCCTGGAAGGCGGCCGCCAGCTGCAGGGCGCGCCGCTGGAGGGTGGCGTCCAGGGGGCTCGTGGCGCCGAGCAGCTCGGCCAGGGGGGTGAAACTCATGATTGCCTCCGCACGCGCTGGCGGATCAGCCATTCACCGGCGAACAGCAGGCCCATCAGCACGTAGGCGATGACGCCGGTGTAGAGGGTCCACCAGGCCAACGGTGCCCAGAGCGCCAGGGCGGCGGCGGTCAGGGCATTGAACAGGAAGAACAGGCACCAGACCTGGGTCACCCGGCGGGTGTAGCGCACTGCCCGTGGCGGCAGCTCGGGTTCGCGCAGCCGCGCCAGGCGCTCGATCACCGGCTGGCCATGGACCAGGCTCAGGCCGAACACCGCCAGCAGGAAGAGGCTGAGCAGCACCGGATACCAGCGCAGCAGCACGGCGGCCTCGCTCAGCGCCAGCAGCAGGCAGAAGCCGAGGGCGACCAGGGCCGTGCCGCGCTGCAGGGCGCTGGCACAGGGTTGCAGCAGGCGCAGGCACCAGAGCGTGCCGAGGGCGGCAGCGAACAGCCGTGGCGAGAGGTGCTGCAGGCCGAAGTAGACGGCGAAGGGGTAGGCCAGGCCGAGCAGGAGCAGCAGGGCACCGGCGAGCAGGCCCAGGGGGGAGCGGGAAGGCAGCGCACTCATAAGTGGCGGATCAGGCTTCCGCTTGGCTGATGCGATGGACCGCCTCGACCACGTCGCCCACGGTGCGCACCTGGCGGAACTGCTCGGCGGCGATCTTGTGGCCGGTCTGGCGACGCAGGTGGTCGATCAGGTCGACGGCGTCGATGCTGTCGATCTCCAGGTCCTCGTAGAGGTTGGCCTCCAGGGTCACCCGCTCGGGCTCCAGCTCGAAGAGTTCGACCAGGGCGTTGCGCAGGGTGTCGAAGATGGCTTCACGGCTTTGCATGGCGATCTCCTCAGGCGGCGCGCTGGGCGGCGACGAAGGCCGCGAGGGCGTTGACGTTGGCGAAATGGGTGCGGGTGTCCTTGGCTTCGGCGTCGATGCGGATGCCGTAGCGCTTCTGGATCGCCAGGCCCAGCTCCAGGGCGTCCACCGAATCCAGGCCCAGGCCTTCGCCGAACAGGGTCTGGTCGTCGCCGATGTCGTCGACGGTGACGTCCTCGAGGCCGAGCGCCTCGATGATCAGGCTCTTGAGCTCGCGGTTGAGGTCAGTCATGGTTGCCGGTTTCCTTCAGGTAGAGCTGGTGCAGCTGGTCGTTGAGTTCACGCGACGCCAGCGGCAGCGGCCGCCCGGCGAAGGTGGTGGGGTCTATGTCGGCGCCGACTTCCAATTGGAAATCGAAACGCCGGGACGGAATGCGGTACCAGGGTGTGGCCTTGGTCAGGGTGCTGGGCACTACGCGGATGATCACCGGGGTGATGCAGCGGGCGCCGCGCAGGGCGATGGCCGCGGCGCCCCGATGGAAGCGTGGCGGCTCGCCCGGCGTGGTGCGGGTGCCTTCGGGGAAGACGATCAGCGTCTGGCCGTCGCGCAGGGAATCGGCGGCGGCATCGAGCATCTCGGCGCTGCCGTCGTTGCTGATGTAGCCGGCGGCCTGGATCTGCCGCTTGAGATAGGGGTTCTGCCAGAGGCCTTGCTTGACCACGCAATTGGCGTCGGGCACCAGGCCGATGAGCACCACCACATCGATCAGCGACGGGTGGTTGGCGATGATCAGCTGGCCCGGACGACCCAGGCGCTCGCGGCCCTGGATGCGCAGGTTCATCACCCGGGTCAGCACCATGAAGGCGACGAAGGAACGGAACAGCCAGGCATTGGCCCGGCGGGCGCGCTGACGGCGCCGCAGCCGAGCGCCCGGCAGCGCCAGCAGGACGGGCAGGATCAGCAGGCGGAAGACCAGCGCGCCGCAGCCGAACACCACGAAGTTGAGCCCCGTGGCCAGCAGGCGGTAGGCATAGTCCAGCCGGCCGATCATCCGCGCGCCTCCGCCTGCCAGTGCCAGGCGCGTCCGGCGTAGGCGTGGTGCAGGGCGCCGTGGGTCTCGAGCAGGCGGAGCAATTCCAAGGCATGGGGCCAGGTGCTGGTCGTGGCCTCGGCCGGCGCCGGCGCGCCCCTCAGGACGCAGGTGCTGCCGGGGGTGAGCAGCAGGCCGACGGCATAGGGAAAGGGCACGTCGTCGATCTGCGGCGCATAGAGGGTCGGCGGAGCTTCCTCGGCGATCACCACCAGCACCCCGGTGGCGCCTTCGGCGAGCAGGGTGCAGGCTTCCAGCACCGCGTGTTCGAGGCCGTCGCGGCCGGTGGCCAGGGCGTTCATCTCGCTGTGATCGCCCCGCAGGATCGACCACTGGCCGATGATGGCGTTGTGCACCGAGAGACTGAATTGCGTGGGGGAGAGCGGTTCGCCGCGGGCCAGTTCCTGGAGAATGGCCAGGGTACGCGGCGTTTCACCGTGGCGCGAGGCGAAGATCAGCGGCAGCGGCGCGCCATGGGCGTCGGCCAGCGGCCAGGCCACCTGGAAGGTCATGCGCGCCAGCCGGCTCAGGCGACGGCGCTGCATGGCCGGCAGGAAGCTGGCGTCGGGCTGGCTGCCATCGTCCGCCGGACGCCAGGGCGCGGCGCACCACTGCCGCCAGGCGTCCTGGTCGATGAGACCAGGCGCCCAGGCGCGCCAATCGCTGATCTGGAAGTGCATGTTCACGGCTGAATCTACCCCGGAGCCTACCTGCTTGCCGTTCATCTATCCCTGATGAGCAGGGTACTGCAGCGTTCGCCGCGCATTATCCAAACGGCTACACACCTAGGCAAACATTTGCATGAACTTTGCGAAGGGGGTGCAGTCGCCGGCGTTGAGTCTGGGACAGGCTAGCCTGGCTGGGGCATCGGAGCCCCTGGCAAGGGCACGAAACGCCGCTCCGTGCGACGAGCGGCAATCAGGGAAGGATATAGACGGTGATGAGATCGCTCTCAGCTGCCTGCTCTATCGCGGCCACGGCGGTCCGCCGATGCGGCCGCTCCTACAGTCGTGCCTGAACCTGTAGGAGCGGCCCATGGCCGCGATCAAGGTATCGATATTCTGGAGGTACAGCCCTATTGGCGGACCGCCATGGCCGCGAAAGCCATACCTGCGGCAGCACCGTAGCGTGGAAAACGGCGCAGCCTTTTCCACGGGGAGTTCGCCGCTGGGGGTTCCCTCACCCCAGCCCTCTCCCGGAGGGAGAGAGGGCGCTTCGAGCGGACATTCATCTTCGGTGGCTCAGGCATAAGACAGTCGCTCCTACGGTGAGGGTGCAGCACCGTAGCGTGGAAAACGGCGCAGCCTTTTCCACGGGGAGTTCGCCGCTGGAGTTTCCCTCACCCCAGCCCTCTCCCGGAGGGAGAGGGGGCGCTTCGAGCGGACATTCGCCTTCGGTGGCTCAGGCGATAAGACAGTCGCTCCTACGGTGAGGGTGCAGCACCGTAGCGTGGAAAACGGCGCAGCCTTTTCCACTGGGGAATTCGGTTCCAGGGCCTCTCACACCGCCGGCAAGGGCTGCAACTTCGCCAGGCGCACGGCCACGGCCAGGGCGGCCAGCAACAGGGCGCCGATGAACAGGCCCACGCCGGTCCAGCCACCCAGGTGCCAGCAGAAACCACCCAGGGTACCGGCCACGCTGGAGCCGGCGTAGTAGCTGAACAGATAGAGGGACGAGGCCTGGCCCCGGGCCTGGCGGGCCCGGCGACCGACCCAGCTGCTGGCCACCGAATGGGCACCGAAGAAGCCGAAGGTGAACAGCAGCATGCCCGGCAGCACCAGCCACAGCGGCGTGAACAGGGTCAGCAGCAGACCGCCCAGCTTGAGCACGATGGCCGCGGCGAACACCCGCCGCCGGCCGAAGCGATCGGCCAGGCTGCCGAACTTGGCCGAGCTATAGATGCCCGCCAGATAGACCAGCGACAGGACGCCGATCCAGGCCTGGCTCAGGTGATAGGGCTCGGCCAGCAGGCGATAGGCGATGTAGTTGAACAGGGTGACGAAGGCGCCCATCAGCAGGAAGGCCTCCAGGAACAGCCAGGGCAGGCCGGCATCGCGAAAGTGCAGGGCATAGCCGGCGAGCAGGCTGCGCGGCCGCAAGGGGCGCGGCTGGAAGCGCTTCGAGGCCGGCAGGCTGCGCTTGAACAGCACCGCCGCCACCAGGGCCAGCACCCCCAGGGCGCCGAGGGCGATGCGCCAGGAGACGAAATCCACCAGGACCCCGCTGATCAACCGGCCCGACATCCCGCCCAGGGCGTTGCCGCTGATATAGAGGCCCATGGCATAGCCCAGATGCTCGGGGTGCACCTCCTCGGCCAGGTAGGTCATGGCCACCGCCGCCACGCCGGCCAGCGACAGCCCCACCAGGGCGCGGGTCACCAGGATGCCGTCCCAGGTCGGCATCAGGGCGCTGAGCAGGGTGAAGCCGCCCGCGGCGAACAGCGCATAGACCATCACCGACTTGCGCCCGATGGCATCGGAAATCGGCCCGGTCACCAGCAGTCCGCACGCCATCAGCCCCGTAGCCAGGGACAGCGACAGACTGCTGGCCGCGGCGGTGAGGCCGAAGGCCTGGGAAAAGATCGGCATCAGCGGCTGCACGCAATAGAGCAGGGCGAAGGTGGCGAAGCCGCCACAGAACAGCGCCAGGGCGGTGCGCAGGAACTGCGGCGTGCCCTTCTCGATGAAGGCGGCGGGTTCGTGCTGCGCCTCGTTGGCAGCCGGGCGGCTTTCCAGGGCGGGGGCGGGCGGCGTGGCGGACGACCGGGACGTGTTCACGGATACCTCGGTGCTGGGTCGGGTTACGGATCTGACCGCTACACCCTAGGCTGGTAGCTGCCATACATCCAATATATTGTTCGTCTCGATTGATAGGTTTTACGACTCGATGGAGACGGCATGGAACTGCGGCATCTGAGGTATTTCGTGGCGGTGGCCGAGGAGCTGCACTTCGGCCGCGCGGCCGAGCGCCTGAACATCTCCCAGCCGCCGCTGAGCCAGCAGATCCAGGCGCTGGAAGCCGAGCTGGATACCCGCCTGCTGGAGCGTACCAACCGACGCGTCGCCCTCACCGAGGCCGGCCGGCTGTTCCTCGACGAAGCTCGCCAGATCCTCGCGGCCAGCGAGCGCGCCGCCGAACGGGTCCGCCGCGCCGGCCGCGGCGAGACGGGGCAGCTGCAGGTGGGCTTCAGCGCCTCCTCGCCCTTCGTCGCCACCATCCCCAAGACCCTGTTCGCCTATCGCCGCGCCTATCCCGAGGTACACCTGCAACTGCAGGAGATGAGCAGCCGCGAACAGATCGACGCCATGCTCGCCGGCAACCTGCAGATCGGCCTGATCCGCCCCATCGAACTGCCGGATTCCCTGGTGGCGGTCGAACTCTTCCGCGAACCCTTGGTGGTTGCCCTGCGCCACGACCATCCCCTGGCCCGGCAGGGCACAGGGCCCTTGCCCATGGCCGCCCTCGCCGAAGAGCCCTTCGTCTACTTTCCACGCACCTATGGCACCGGCCTCTACGAACAGGTCCACGGCCTCGCCGCCCGCGCCGGCTTCACCCCGCGCATCGTCCAGGAGGCCAGCGAAGTCCTCATCATCCTCGGCCTGGTCGCCGCCGGCCTCGGCATCACCGTGCTGCCCGCCACCTACCAGCGCACCCAGATGGAGGGGCTGGTGTATCGGGAGCTGGATGACCCGGATGCGACCTCGGCGGTGTGGTTGCTCAGGCGCCGGGATGAGGTGTCGCCGCAGGCGGAGGCGTTTGTGAGTATTTTGTTGAGAAATTAAAGATCGAATCTAACTGTTTATAAGGGGGTTTAAGAGATTATTTTCTTGATTCTTCAAATGCGGACATTAGTTCCGTTAATTCGTCCTCTGAGTATTTAATGGCTGTAAAATATGGTAAAACTTCCTCGATGAAAAGCTGGAAAGATTTCCAGCTCAAATATAAGAACACTAAAATTCCTGCAGTGGCGGTAGTGCAGTTAATTGAATTTACTTTTAATCCTATGAGGCTGCTGATTGATATGCAAAGGCATATTTCAGACAAGCTATTTAATCGCTTTAGTTTTCTCTGATTCGTAGATAGCTTTTCACGAGCGTTTTCAGCTAGAAATTTTTTTGTTTCTGTATTTTTGTTTTTTAAGAATTTAAATGTAATTTCTATTATTAGTTGGGTAAAGTCAGATTTAAGTGAAAACAGGTAAAATAAAAATCCAGACAACTTTTTGCAAGCTGCTGAGGTGAATGCCGCGAAAGCGATAGCTATTAGTATTTGGGATAGTGGTGCGTTTAGTAATATTCCGTTTCCAGTATCAAAGATTTCCTTTAGACTTAGTTCTTTGATTGCTTGAAGTAGTGTTTCAAGCTTTGTTTTGTAAAAAGAATGTAGTGCGACTAAAAATAATAGCCAGCAAATTATATTTGATAGAGAGAATTTATATTCGATCTCTTCCGCGTAACGAGCTTGGCAATACTCTATTAATTTATCCATTATGCTAGGCCGATAAAGAAGACATCGCCGCCCTTGAAGTCATAAGTTCCTCCTTCGTAGATAGGGCTTCCATAGAAGCGCATTGGCGTTTTTATCCCAAGGAATGGCTTTATTTTTTCAAATGAATCATCCCCAGCAAAAGTCATTTTTATGTCTTTTTCTGTGACTAAGTTATGTATTCTGGCCGATTTGTTTTTAGCGTCTAGCTCCAAAACATTTGCGCTAAAAACTAAAGGGTCACCGAGGCTTCTTTTTGATATAAAAGAGTGAAAATTTTCGCTTTGTATTCGGTTGAATCTAAATTTAGAGCTTTTTTCTCCATCTATGAATAATTCGATCGTACTTCGTCCTGCGTTTGGTGTTCTTATAACTCCAGCAAGTAGGTCGATTTCTTTGTTTATCGCTCTGTCTCCATAAGGTAGTTGTGATGCTGTTGGTATATAATCTTCTAGTTCGGTAGGTTCGATTATTCCTTTCGAGATTTGCTCTTTTCTTAAGTCGGATTGTTGGGCGAGAGAGCCGGCAGTAGCTAGTGCTTTTGATTTGGATTTTTCAATGGCTGGTGTTATAGCGTCCACGACTCTTTTTAGGGTTTTCTTTAACTTGGGGCTGTCGTTGACAAAATCAATTATGTATCCTCCCTCCTGGGGCGGGTTAGCCCATAGTTCGGTATCTTCGTAGTCTTCATGTTTTAATCGTGCATTTTTCCACACTTCGCCATATTTGACGTCGAGATGAGCTCTGTTAATGGCCGCTTGTAAGTGTGTTAGGCTTGTGCCAAGGGTTCTTAGCGAAATTGAGTGGTTGTGCTTGGTTATGTCGCCTTCGAAATGTAGTAATATTTTTGCCATGGCTTTGTCCGCTATTTTCCGATTTTAGAATTACTGCTTTTAATTTGAGATTTTATTTTTTGCGTAAATAGTGACTTCACTTGATACGTCATCACCAACCGATCAATCGCCCGCGTCATCGCCACATACAGCAACCGTGCCTCATCCGCCTCCGGCTCACCCTGCTTGGGCATTTCGCCTAGTCCGGGAATCAATGCCAAACCAAACTCCAGCCCCTTGCTGGAGTGCATGCTGACGATCTTCACGCTGTCTTCGGCGTCGTAGAGTTGGGCGCGGCCCTTGTTGCTGGCGCCGGAGCGATAGGGAAGGGCGGCCTTCTTGAGTTCGTATTCGGCCTGGTAGGCCTGGCTGGTGCTGCGGTAGAGGATGGCCATGTCGCTGAGCGGGCGTCCGGCTGCCTGTTCGTCGCGAATGCGGGCGATGAGCAGGTCCCATTCTTCGCGGTCGCTACCGCACTGGATGAGTTCGGGGAAGGGCCCGCGGCGGCCGGCGCTTTCCGGGGCGATCAGGGGCACGCCGTCTTCGCTGGCGTCGCGGCTGGTCAGCAGTTCGGTGGCGAAGGCGCGGGCGACGGCAAGGATCTCCACCGTGTTGCGGTAGTTGAGCTTGAGGATGGTGGTACGGCCCTGGGCCTGGATGCCGACGCTGGCGAAGCTGAAGTCCAGCGCCTTCTTGCCGCCCTTGCCGCGGTAGATGGCCTGGGCGTCGTCATAGAGCACCAGCAGCGACTGGGTGCTGGGATCGACCATCTGCACCACCAGCTTGAACCACTCGGGGGCGAAGTCGTGGCCTTCGTCGATGAGCACGGCGCTGTATTGGCCGCGGGGAATCTGGCCGCGGTCGACGCCGTCGATGGTGCGCAGTACGTATTGCTCCATCTTGGCCGCCACCGGCAGGCGGTGATCCGGCTTGTCCACTTGGTAGGCGGTGAGCATCTCGGCGCACCAGGCGTGGAAGTTCTGCACCACCACCCGCTCGCCCAGGCCCTTCTGCTCGATCACCTGGCGCAGGCGCCCGGCCAGGGACTTGTTGTAGCAGAGCACCAGGATGGGTTTGACCGAGACCTTGGCCAGATGGGCGCAGCGATAGCCGAGGATCATGGTCTTGCCGCTGCCGGCGGCCCCATGGATGACCCGGTGGCCATCGCCCAGGGAGCGGGCCAGTTGTTCCTGCTGCAGGTCCATGACCTTGATCAGGCTGGGCAGCGGCGCCTCGGCGGCATCGAACAGGCCGAATTGACCGGGCTGGCTGCTGACACGCACCTCGGGGAACAGGTGGTAGCGCACCCTATCGATCTGCGGCAGGGTGAGGGCGCAAGGAAAGACATGGGGAAACATGTCCCAGAGGCGCTGCTGGAAGGTCTCGGGGTCGGCGGATTCGGTCATCTCGTCCTGGCAGATGACCCGCTGGGGAGCGAGGACATCGCCCAGGTTGGCCTGCTCGAACTGGCGACGGGTGATGCCAGTGAGCACCACGCCCCAGCCCCAGGGCATGATCAGTTCGCCTGGACGCGGCGAGGTCCGATCCTGGCGGAGCAGGGGGTCTTTCTTCAGGACACCGGTGACCTCCAGCACGCAGACGCGGGCCTGGAGGAAGGGGTTGACCTGGGTCTTGAGTCCGTCTTGCGTATGCAGCCGGACTTCGTTCGGCGTGATGGACGCCAGGGTGTCCAGCTTCCAGTCCTTGACCTCCAGCACCAGGACGCCGCGCCGGGGATGCAGGACGACGAAGTCGGGATACCGCGAACGGGGGCCAAGCGGGACGTTGCTCCAGCAGAGGTAGTCGTCTTCGAGCAGTTTTTCCAGGCGTTCGGCGAAGCGGCGTTCACCGGCGGTATCGAACTGGCATTGGCTGCGAGCGGGGAAGAAGCGGGCCATCGGTCATCCATTCCGAGGTGCGGGCAGGGCGGACCAAACCGAGACCTGGCGCACAAAAATCCTTTCGTCATACGTTAGCCAGGCGGGCGAGGCGGGTAAAGCAGGGCAGGGCTTTTCAGGGGTGATTGGCGCTGTTGGCCGACCGATGGTGGCGGGCAGGTGGCCGGTATTGGGCTGTTTTGGGGGGATAGCGGTACTTCGAGGTTTGGTTTGCCCTCACCCCGGCCCTCTCCCTGGGGGAGAGGGGGCGTTTGGGTGAGGTGCGTTGCCTTGGGGCGTTGGGCTTCGACGATGGAGCTGTCTCAGCCCAACCTACGGGTAGCGGGTAGGTTGGGCTGAGCGCAGCGAGGCCCAACAGGACCTAGGCCGGCTCAGTAGTAGCTGCGCATCACTGCGATCCCTGCCTCCAGCACGTCCCGCCATTCCTGGCGCAGCGCTGGAGAGAATTCGGCGTCGTGCTGAGCGAGGGTGGCGAGCAGGCAGTCGACCCAGAGTTCGTAGAGCTCGGTGCCTATGTCCAGCCGCGCCCGGCAATGGCTTTCGCCAAGCTGGCGCAGCTTGGTAGCGGGCAGGCCGCGGGCCACCAGGACCAGGTTCATGATGCCGTGGCGCAGCAGCAACCGCTGCGCAGCCATGTCGGTGTGGGCGAATTTCTCCCGGACCCGCGGCGAGCTGGCCTGGAAGCGCTGGTAGAAGTCATCGAAGAAGGCGGGGCTGGCGCAGCAGCGTCCATAGCTCAGCATCACGTTCTGGGCTGGCAGCATGGGCGGGTCCCTGCGGCAAGAAACGCGACAGGCTGCCCGAGGGGCGCGAAGGGCGTCTTGATACCGGTCAACGGCGGTCACCGCCAGGCGGCGCTGAAACATTTTGAACCAAATTTCGCGGCGACTTCTCTACCTTAAGCGCAGCGGTCGTCGTGAAAACCCCAGGGTAGAGAGGGTGGTCGTACCGGTTCGCTCCCATCGCCTTTGGAGACTTCCATGATTCAAACCCCTCTGCTCATCGGCTTCGTCATCATGTCCCTCGCGTCCCTGGCCATCTATGCCAAGGGCGCGCACCACGGCCCGCTACGCGGGCACACCCTGGTGCACGCGGCGGTGCCCTTCATCGCGGCCACGTCCTATCTGACCATGTACCTGGGCGTCGGCAACCTGCTCAAGCCGGACGGCAGTGTCACCTACGTCGCCCGCTACCTGGACTGGACCTTCACCACGCCGCTGCTGCTGGCCGGAGTGGTGAGCTCGGCCTATCTGGGGGCCCGCGAGCAGGAAGGCCAGGCGGGCTTCGTGGCGGCCATCGTCACCCTGGACGTGGTGATGATCGTGACCGGCCTGGTGGCCTCCCTGGCGCCCTACGGCACCATCAAGTGGGTGTTCTTCGCCTGGTCCTGCGCGGCCTTCGCCGGGGTGCTCTATCTGCTGTGGAAGCCGCTGGCGGCCCTGGCCGGGCAGACGGCGGCGGTCGGCGCGGCCTATCGCAAGAACGTCGGCTTTCTCAGCGTGCTCTGGCTGATCTATCCGGTGGTCTTCGCCATCGGGCCGGAGGGTGTCTGGACGGTGAGCGATGCCGCCACGGTCTGGGCCTTCCTGATCCTCGATGTGCTGGCCAAGGTGGTCTACGCCTTCACCTCCGAGCGCAATCTGCGCGCGGCCCTGGCACGGACCGGCGTCTAGGGATGCGCGAGGCCGGTCGAGGCTGGCTGGCGCTGCTGCTGACCGCCGGGCTCGCCAGCTTGGCAGGCGGGGCAGGGCAACTGGCCTATGCCCTGGCAGTAGGCCTGGGCCTGGGCCTGCTGCATGGCGCCAGCGATCTGCGCCTGGTCGCTCCCGCGCGGCGCCTGGCCTTTCTCGGCGGCTACCTGGCGACTGCCCTGGCCTGCCTGCTGGGCTGGCAACTGGCGGGCAAGGTGGCCCTGCCGCTGTTCCTGCTGCTCTCGATCTGGCATTTCGCCCATGAAGACGAACTCCTCGCCGATCGGTTGAGTTCGCTGGCGCTGGGACTGTTCATCGTGGGTGGTCCGGCAGTGCTACACGAAGCGGCCGTGGCCCGGCTGCTGGCACTGGCCATGGGACCGGATGCCGCTCCGGCCTTGGCGGCTTGGCTGGGCAGGCTGCTTGCCCTGGGGGGGACGCTGGCGTTACCGGTGCTGTTGCTGGCCGCCTGGCAGCGCCGCTGCCCCTGGCTGGCGGCCACGCTGCTGGCGGCGGTGCTGGCGCCGCCCCTGGTCGGGTTCGCCCTGGGTTTCTATCTGCTGCACGCCGCGCCCCAGACCGGGGTACGCCAGCGGTTGCTGGGTGCGTCTAGCTTCAAGGCCTACCTGCAACTGACCTGGCCGATCCTGCTGGGTGCGGCCCTTTTCACCCTGGCCGGCGGACTGGTCTTCCTGCTGCAGGAGCGCACCGGCATCCGCGCGCTGTTCGCCGTCCTGGCGGCCTTCGCCGTGCCCCACATGCTGGTGCTGCCGCGCTTCCTCGCACCTGGCGCCGAGGCCGCGCCGCGTTCAGGGGCGCAGGTGATTGAGCGGTAGCTCGGTGCTGGCCAGGATCTGGTTGAGCACGAAGCTCGAGCGCACGCTGGACACGCCTTCGATGCGCGTCAGGGTGCCCAGCAGCAGCTGCTGGTAATGCTCCATGTCGGGCACCACGACCTTGAGCTGGTAGTCCGCATCCATGCCGGTCACCAGGCAGCACTCCAGCACCTCGGGGCACTGGGCGATGACGGCCTGGAAGTTCTCGAAGCGCTCGGGAGTGTGCCTGTCCATGCCGATGAGCACGAAGGCGGTCAGCGAGAGGCCGAGCTTCTTGCGATCCAGCAGGGCGACCTGGCGGGTGATGTAGCCACTGTCTTCCAGTTGCTTGACCCGCCGCGAGCAGGGTGAGGGCGACAGGCCGATGCGCTCGGCCAGCTCCTGGTTGGAGAGGCGCGCATCGCGCTGCAGTTCTGCCAGGATTTTCAGATCGAAGCGATCGAGTTTGTCCATTTTGCCTACCTTGTACTGGCGGATTGCGCTGAATGCTAGATTTTTAGCCATGGATTGCGCAAGAGGCAGTGAAGAAGGCGTACAACGCAACCCCCTGCTGGCGGCAGCGGCGTAAGCTGAACTCAACTTCGATAGCCCGGTAGAGCTGTCCAACGAAGGTGCCCCAGGAGGGCCTTTCGCATCGCCAACGACGGCATCCCGTCTGCCGCGCCCGGGCCCGCCCAGGTCACCATTCCTGGTCGATCGCAGCCACCGTCACGAGCGGTGCGAGAGGACAACGAATTCAAGGGGAGGCCGCGAGGTCTCCCCTTTTCTTTTGGGCGGGGTTTTTGGAATGGGGTGGGCTATTCCCAATTGAAGAGGGGGGTGTTGGGAGGTTCGGTAGGGGGAAGAGCATCACGGCCATGGGCCGCTCCTACGGGTAGTTCGTGTCTGTAGGAGCGGCCGCATCGGCGGACCGCCATGGCCGCGATCAATCCGCGAAACTCAGGCCTGCCCCGGCGGCTGCTTGTCCACGGTCAGGGGCGCGTCGCTGGCGAGGAACGCCTTGGCTTCCTCTTCGCTGGCCACCGAGGGCGGCGAGCCGCGCAGGGGTTGGCCGGCGGTCTCGCGCACGGTGAGCATGGTCAGGATGCCGATCACCGCCGCGGCCATCAGGTAGTAGGCGGGCACCAGGGGGTCGCCGGTCTTTTCCACCAGCCAGGCAGTGACCAGCGGGGTGGTCCCGCCGAACAGCGACACCGAGATGTTGAAGGCGATGGACAGGGCGCTGTAGCGGATCGGGGTGTAGAACAGCGCGGGCAGGGTAGAGGGCATGGTGCTGGTGAAGCAGGCCAGGGCCATGCCCAGCAGCATCAGGCCAAGGAAGATCAGCCAGTCGTGGCCGCTGCCGATCAGCTTGAGGCAGGGAATGGCCAGGACCAGGATCGCCAGGCAGGCACCGATGATCATCGGCTTGCGGCCCAGGCGGTCGCTGAAGAAGCCCCCCAGGATGTTGAGCGGCATCATCACCACCATGACGATGAGGATCAGCAGCAGACCCTTGGTCTCGGCATAGCCCATCGTTACCGCCAGATAGCTGGGCATGTAGGTCAGCAGCATGTAGTCGGTGACGTTGAACACCAGCACCAGGCCGATGCACTTGAGCAGGGCGATACGATGCAGGGTGAACAGCTCGCGCAGGCTGTGCGCCGGGCTTTCCGCGCCCTTGCCTTCGTTGGCCTCGGTATGGGCCTTGAACGCCGGGGTTTCTTCCAGCTTCAGGCGCATGTAGAGGCCGAGCAGGCCCAGGGGGCCGGCGATGAAGAAGGGCACGCGCCAACCCCAGTCGAGCAACTGCTCCTGGGTCAGGGCCGCGGTGAGGGCGGTGACCGTCCCGGCTCCGGCGATGTAGCCGGCCAGGGTGCCGAATTCCAGCCAACTGCCCATTCGCCCGCGGGTCTTGTCGGTGGCGTACTCGGCGATGAACGTCGCCGCGCCGCCGTATTCGCCGCCGGTGGAGAAGCCTTGCACCACCCGCGCCAGCAACAGCAGGGCGGGTGCCCAGATGCCGATGCTCGCGTAGCTGGGGATCAGGCCGATGCTGAAGGTGCCCAGGGCCATCATGATCATGGTCAGGGCGAGCACCTTCTGGCGCCCGTACTTGTCGCCCAGGGGGCCGAATACCATGCCGCCGAGGGGGCGGACCAGGAAGGCCACGGTGAAGGTGGCGAAGGTGGCGATCAGTTGGGCCGCGGCATCGCCGTCGGGAAAGAACACCTTGCCCAGGGTGACGGCCAGGTAGCCATAGACGCCGAAGTCGAACCACTCCATGGCGTTGCCCAGGGCGGCGGCGCCGACGGCGCGCTTGACCAGGGAGTTGTCGACGATGGTGAGGTCGTCCGGCTTTACCTCATGGCGGCGCTTGAACCAGCCGACGTGATGATGGTGTTTCGACATGTGTTTTCCTCCTTGCGTGGGGCGATAGACCCGAGCGGAGCGCCAGAAGTGCGATGACAGACGGCTATAACTTCGCCGCTGGCCCCTGGACGTAGTCGAAATCCATGGCGTGAGCGGTGAGCGTTGGCGGCCGAGCGACTCGCTCCGGAATGCCCTTGCGACACCGAACCAGGCGGCGGCTGACGGTCGGGTCGTGGGGCGGTCCAAGCCTTGAGGTAAGCTGGGCCATTCCTTCAAGGAGCCGCGCGATGAAAGCGCCTGCCGTCCTCTTCGCTCTCGCCCTGCTGGGTGTCGCCGGCGGGAGCACCGCGCCCGCCTGGGCCGATTCCAACTATCGCCTGGGCGGTGGCTATGTGACGCCGACCCCGGGCGCGGCACCGCCGCCGGCACAGTCCGGCAATGGCGGTGGCTGGCAAGGGGGCGGTCCGGGTAACTGGAACGGCGCGCCGCCGCCTGGTCGTGGTCAGGGGCCGGGCCAGGGGTATGCGCCGCCGCCGGAGCGCTGGGGGCGTCCCGCTCCGGGACCGCGGCCGGATGTGCAGCCAGCCTTCCAGGATCGTCCGGTGCCGCTGCCGCGGCCCGGCTACATGATGCCGGCGCCCGCGCAGCCCGACTGGAATCCACCAAGGCCGCCCCGTCCCAATCCCGGATACGACCAGGGCTGGTCAGGCAATCGACCGGGCTGGGGCGCCCATCCGCAGTGGCGACCGGGCTTCGAGGTGCCGGGAATTCCCGCAGGCTTCACCCGCGTCTGGTACCGCGATAGTCAGTACTACTATGCCGACGGCTATTGGTATCGGCCCCAGGGACCGCGCTATGTGGTGACGCTGCCGCCGACCGGCGTGCGGGTGAGCGTGCTGCCGGCCTTCGCCGAGACGCTGTGGATGGGCGGCACCACCTATTATTTCGCGGCGGGCAGCTACTACCGCACCGATCCGGGCGGTGGCTTCGTCACGGTGGCCGATCCCACGGTCGCCGCGGTGCCGACCACCTCCGCGGCGCCGACCGGGATGGGCTACGACGCCTATGACGTCACCGCCTATCCGCTGCAGGGGCAATCGCCGGAACGCTACGCCACGGACAGATACGACTGCCGTCGCTATGCCGCCGGCGACTCGGGCTTCGATCCCGAGCGCCCGGGTACGGTGGCCGATCCCTACCTGACCCAGCGCTTCCGCCAGGCCCTGGGGGCGTGTCTGGCGGGGCGCGGCTATCGGGTGGAGTAGGGCTAGTGTGGTGTTTCAGAAGTTAACTGCACAATTTTGGCGGCGCTTTTTTTGCCCGGGCGGCGTTGCCACTCCTCGCCATAGCCCTGCTATGGCTCGTCGTGGCGCCTAACCCGAGCAAAAGAATCACTCGCCAATTCTTGCGCGAACTTCTGAAACACCACACTAGGCGTTGTCTGAAAAGTGCCTGCGCATTGGCGATGCGGCGTTAAAAATCAGCTGGAATGCCGGCGCAGCCGGAATGCTCATTTACCACTCGCAAACTCGCTCGCGAGCCCGGCCCGCTTACTCGCTGATTCGATTCGCTGGCGCTCACCCTCCGGGCCAGCCGTTGGCTGTTACTCCCGTGGGTCGTTGCGCCTTGCCTCACCTTCGCTCGGCGACTTTTCAGACAAGCCTCAATCGTTGGTCAGCTGCACCAGGGTGAACAGTCCGAACGGCGGCACGCTGCTGCGGCTGGCGCGGCGCAGGTCTTCCCGGGAGAGGATGGAGTCCATGGCGAAATCCGGATGCCAGCCCAGCTTGCGCGAGGCCGGGGCCAGGGCCTTTTCCGCCAGCAGGCGCAGGCCACCTTCGGCCTGGAAGTGGTTGACCAGCAGCAGGTGGCCGCCGGGTTTCACCACCCGGCGCATCTCCTGCATCAGCTTGCGCGGATTGGGCACCACGGAGGCGACGAACATGGCCACCGCGATATCGAAGGAACCGGTGGGCAGGCCGGTTTCCTCGGCGTTGGCCTCGATCAGCGCCTCCACCGTGGCGATGCTGTCGCGGGCCACCCGCTCCTGGGCCTTGGCCAGCATGTGGGGTGACAGGTCGATGCCGGTGACGCGCTTGTCCGGTCCGTAGTGGGGTAGGGCCAGGCCGGTGCCCACGCCGACTTCCAGCACCCGGGGGCCCGCCAGGGCATTGACCGCCGCCACCGCGCGCTTGCGACCGGGCGCCGAGACGCCGCCGAATACGCGGTCATAGACATTGGCCCAGCGCCGGTAGGCGGAAATGATGGCGGCATTGTCCAGTGCGGAATGGGGCGCGGAAGTGTCCGCGGTATTCAGCGAATAATCGATTTTCTTCGAGTCGTGCATAGCGGCCTTGTCATTGTCGGTAGATGAAAGCAGAGGCGGTACGGAGCTAACTCGGAGCGGGGTCCGATGGTGGAAGGTGGGTGCCCAGGGCGAGACGTCGACATCGCGCAGGCGTTCCGGAAGCGCGGTCCAGCAAGGACTCGCGGCCTGGCACTCCAGTCCCGCGAGGCAGGCGCGGAGACCTTGGTGGCGCGCGGCGATCCTTGGTCCCGTTCTTTTTAAAACAATTGCGAAGTCTTTGGCTAGTTATGGGTGAAGAGGTTCGTCACGAATGAGAAGTTGGTGCTTTTAATGGCGTCTTTATTGTTTGGTTCTTCAATTAAATATGGCGGCTGAATAATCTTTGTTATTTGTTCGTTCAATCAGCAGGGCGGGACAGCGGGGTATGGACGTTGCTGGGCAAGTCCGGCGAATTCAGGATCTGCCCAAATGCCAAGGCCGATCCGGGTGGCTCATCCACGAGCGCTGCTCTCGCGTCTGGCTATCCGCCCAGCGGTATAAGCATTACTACTTTGGTCTAATAGTGAAATTGAAAGGCCTGGGAGCTTCGCTTAGGGAAGTGCCGCTACCGCTGCTTCGCTGACGCTTAGCTTGCTTTTGTTACGTCAGAAGTGCGAATTACAACTACGGCTTAGCGCCTGACGCTGGTTGCCCAGCGGTCGGGGAAGCCTACTGACGAGAGTGCAGCGTTTCGTCCGGTACCGGGCGGCTGGACCGTCTCGCCGTCGCTATCCGCGCATGACAAGGGCTGTAGCACGCTCTTGGCGCTCTGCTCGGGCCGCCGTGGTCCTGCCGCGCAGCGCTCCGGCTACCTGCAAGGCTGCGGAGCGCTGTCGAGATTTTCAGTAGCAGGCTATTCGGTGCCTGGCTTTATTTGCATATGGGGAATGAATGGCACATCTGCGGCAGCTCCACCGGCAGGGCCACCGATCATCATGCTTTAGAGGCCGAACGTCATACGTCTACTGACTTGTCGCGGGATTGACCGCAGCATGGCGGGAGAATCATTCGCGATGGTCAATGTGCAGGGCTCGAGGTCCCGGGCTTCACGTTCGGCTGTCCGAATGCTCAAGGATGATGGCTGAGCGCTGTTTTGCTGCGGAATCGGACTCCGGGCTAACGCCTTTCGCTTGGGTACTGCAGTCGTGAAGAGAGAGTCATTGCGTAGAACCTGGGGTTTCACCCTGATCGAGATGCTGGTGGTGGTCGCCCTGATGGGGATCTTCCTGGCCATTGCCGCGCCCAGCTTCGCGGGGCTGATCCGTTCCAACCGGGTCCAGGCCGCCGCCGATGAGCTGGTGGGGGTATTGCAGTACGCGCGGGGCGAGGCCATCACCCGGGGCGTGACCGTGACCCTGACGGCGACCGACGCCAACGCCTGGAACGCCGGCTTCACCCTGTCCGCTGCCGGGCAGACGCTGCCGCTGCGGCGGATCGACGCGAGTGGCCTGCAGAGCGGGGTGACGGTCAGCTCGGGAGCGGCCCAGGCAAGCTTCAGCGCGACCGGAACCAGCGGCACCACGACCAATCAGTGCTTCACCATCTGCTCCGCCGACCAGTCCGGGCAATGCCGTTTCGTCGGGCTCAGCGTGACCGGGCGCATCACTCCGCCCTCGACGACCCGACCGCAGACCGGGGAGTGCTCGTGAGACGCAGCCACTCCGGCTTCAGCATGATCGAGGTGCTGGTCAGCGTGGTGCTGATCTGCGTGGGGCTGCTCGGCATCGCCGCCCTGCAGAGCAAGGCCGTGCCCTTCACCCAGGATTCCGTCCAGCGCAATGCCGCCATCATGTTGAGCAACGATCTGCTCGAACTGGTGCGCAGTCACCCCGACGCCGTCGCCGACTATCTCAAGGCGCCCGGCGACGACTTTCCTAGCGCGCCGGACAGTTGCCTGCCCACGCCCGCGGCCGCGGCGGACCAGCTCGGCTGCTGGGCGGCCCAGGCGAGTGCGCTGCTGCCGGGTGCCGCGGATCTGCTGACCAGCTCCTTCTATGTCTGCCGCAATGCCACCCCCGGTCTTACCGGCGCGACGGCGTCCTGTACCGGCGGCGACTATCTCGAGATCCAGGTGGCCTGGAGCGCACCCCTCGACAGCTGCCTGGACGGCACCGCGACCAGCAGCGGGACCAGCTCCATCTGTACCTACCGCGTACGAACCCGACTCTGAAGGCGCCCGTCATGCTCAACCGTTTCGCGACCGTACCGGTCCGGCAGCAGGGACTGTCCATCGTCGAGCTGATGGTGGCCCTGGCGCTCAGTAGCTTCCTGATCCTGGGCGTCACCGAGCTCTACATCAGCAACAAGAAGACCTACCTCTTCCAGCAGGGCCAGGAATTCAACCAGGAGAACGGGCGCTTCGCGTTGGCGCTGTTGAGCCAGGAACTGGCCAAGGCCGGCTATCGCCGACGGCCGGACATCGCCATCACGCGGGATTTTCCCGCTGACAGCGGGACGACCACCACGGGCAACGCCCTGGGCTGCAACTTCGCCGCCGGTGCGGCGGTGACGGGCACCGCCACCAGCCTCTGCATCCGCTACCAGGCCCGCGACGTCCAGGAGACCGATTGCCGGGGGCAGGTGCTCAGTGCCCAGTCTACCGCCCTGGCCAACAATGCCGATGCACCCTACGAGTATTCCAACACGGCGCAGAACGCGGTGATCGTCGAACGCTTCTCCCTGGCGGCCGATGCCAACGTCACGACCGGCGCGGCCAACGAGCGGCCCGCTGCCCTGGTGTGCGCCAGCAATCTGCTGGCCTGTGGCAATGGCGCCTGTACCCGCAGCAACGGCGACACCACGACCGCGCAACTCATCGGCGGCGTCCGCGACCTGCGCTTCGACTATGGCGTCGGCGCCGACCGCAGCGTCACCGCCTTCAGCCTCACCCCCGCCGTCAGCGCCGCCAACCTGATCCTCACGGTGCGTTATTCCGCACTGATGCAGGCGCCAGCCCAGGGCGTGTGGGACAGCGGCGAGACGCCAGCCGTCCTGAGCCAGTGGAACGGGCGCTACGGCACCACCCTTACCGGCAACGCCTATCTCTATCAGATCGCCCAGGACACCATCACCTTGAGGAACCTGATGCCATGACCGTCTTGCGCAATCTCGCCGGACAACGGCAGCGCGGTGCCTCCTTGCTGATCGCGCTGATCCTGCTGTTGCTGCTGACGCTCCTGGCGCTGACCAGCCTGCGCGGCGTCACCCTGGAATCGCGGGTGATGGGCAACATCAAGCAGCAACGCAACCTGCAGAGCGCCGCCGAAACCGCGTTGCGGGCCGGGGAGGGCGCGCTCGGCACGGCCGTCGTGGCGCCGGATCTGGCGAGCAGTTGCACGACGACCTTCTGCGTGCCCTATCAGCTGCGCAACAACGCCTATCTCAATGCCGCCGGCACGGCCCTGGGCAGCGAGACGATCGGCGGTCGCAGCGTGCCCCGGGGCTATATGACGCCGCTGTTCCGCAACGGCGATCCCAGCGCCACCCTGGACGGCTACAGCATCCTGAGCAACGCCAGTGCCACCGAGACGCCCAATGCCCGCTGGTACGTGGTCGATCTCGGGCCGCTGGACAATGGCAGTGAAAACAATTGTGCCCTGACCGGCTGTGGTACCCGCTACTACGAAGTCAACAGCTGCGCTGGCGAGGGCTGCGCGAGCCCACCGAGCGGGCAGCGGATCACCCTGAGATCCGTTATGACCAAATCCTTCTGATCGACCGGAGACGCTATCCATGAACGCGCAAGCCATGAACGCGCAAGGTCGCCGTCGCTTCCCGCTGCCCCTGCTGCTGCTCGCCCTGGCGACCAGCGCCCAGGCCGTCACCAACTTCCCTACCCAGACGCCGTTGTTCGTCAACAGCGCGGTGCCGCCGCTGAACATGCTGGTGGTGGAGCGCGACCACAAGCTCTATGCCCCGGCCTACAACGATGCCGCGGACCTGGATGGCGATGGTGTCCTGGACATCTATTACAAGCCGGGAGTCATCGACTACACCGGTTACTTCGATTCCGCCAAGTGCTATGCCTACGATAGCGCCAATGGCTACTTCGTCCCCCAGGGGCCGGGTACGGCGATTTCCGGCACGCCCACGACCGGCACGCCGAAGAAGTGCGGGACCGGCAACAGCGCCGCGCCCTGGAGCGGGGACTTCCTCAACTACCTGACCACCTCGCGGATGGATGCCCTGCGCAAGGTGCTCTATGGCGGCTATCGCTCCACCGATACCGCGACCAGCACCGTCCTGGCGCGGGTCAACGTGCCGACGGATGCCCACTCCTGGGGCAAGGAATACAACCGTGCCAACGGCTACAACATCTCCGACTATGCGCCCATCAGCACGCCGAGCAGCACCAATGCCTACGTGCTGTTCGCCAACACCACCTACAGCGGCCAACCAAGCCTGAGAGTCATCCCCAGTACCTCGGATATCCGCATCTGGGGTTGGGTGTCGCGCGAATCGGTCCAGGGGCAGAACACCGCGACCACCACGTCCTTCTCGGACGTCAACCTGTCGGCGACCACGCCCTCGGGCACTCTCACCAGTTCGTCCGGCCGCAACGTCTACAGCTTCAACGTCCGCGTCCAGGCCTGCGTCAGCGGGTTGCTGGAAAGCAACTGCAAGGCGTATCCCAATGGGCAGTACAAGCCGACCGGGTTGCTGCACGACTATGGCGAGGGCAACCAAATGTACTTCGGGTTGCTGACCGGCACCTACAACGACAACCTTCAGGGCGGGGTGCTGCGCAAGGCCATCAGTTCCTTCGCCAACGAGGTGGATGCCACCACCGGAATCTTCGGGGTGGCCTCGGGGAGCGGCAGGAACATCACCTACACCAAGCAGGGCATCATCGCCACGCTGGACGGCATCCAGTATTCCTCGGATGGCTCCTGCTCGGGCTGGGCGTCTCCCGGCAACGACCTCGGCAACGGCCAGTGCTACAACTATGGCAATCCGCTGGGGGAGATGTCCTACGAGGTACTGCGCTATTTCAGCGGTGCCACCACGCCCACCTCCGGCTATGCCGCCGGTTCGGTGGACAGCGGTCTGGGGCTGCCGGCGGTGACCCGCTGGAGCAATCCCTACAGCACCTATCCCTCGTGCTCGAAGCCCTTCCAGACGCTGCTCAGCGACGTGAATCCCAGCTACGACTCGGATTTGCCGGACAGTGCCTTCACCGCGACCTCCGTGCCCGCCACGCTGACGGGGTTCAGCAGCCGTACCCTGGGGCAGACCATCTGGGACAACGAGGTGAGCGGCAACCGCAGCATCAACATCGGCGAAGTGGCCGGCAGCGCCACCGACTATGCCCCCACCGCCAAGACGGCGAACGGCTTCGGCAATTTCCGCGGCCTGCCCGACGAACCTACCCGGCAGGGTACCTACAACGTCGCCAGCGTTGCCTACTACGGCAACAAGACCGCCCTGACCACCAGCGGGCAACGGCTGAAGACCTTCGCCGTGGCGCTGTCCTCGACCCAGCCGCGGATCCAGATGACCACCAGCCTCGGTACCCTGACCCTGGTGCCCTTCGGCAAGGTGGTCACCGGGGGCAATACCTATCAGGCGACCGAGCAGATCACCGGTTTCTATGTCGACACCATGGCCAATCTCAGCGGCATGCCGGTGGACAGCAGCAAGAACGGTGGTCGCCCGCTGATCAGTTTCCGCGTGGTCTACGATGACGCCGCCCAGGGCGGCGACTACGACATGGACGCCATCGTCCTCTACACCCTGGCCGCCAATGCCAATGGCACCATCACGGTCACCAGCGATACCCAGTATTCGGTGTCGGGCAACGACTCCCACATGGGCTACACCATGTCGGGCACCAACGCGGACGGCATCTACCTGGAGGTGACTGGCGGTGGGACCTCGTCCAACAGCGGGAACCTGCGCTACGCGCTGGACACGCCACCCGGTCGTCTACCGGGTGCCTGCGTAAACAGTTCGAGCAACTGTCCGGCCTTGCCGGGGCGCAAGAGTAACAGCGTGGTCGTGAACGGAGGTTCCTCCACCTCGCGGACCTTCACCCCGTCGGCCAGCTCCCTGGTCACCAACCTGCAGAATCCGCTGTGGTACGCGGCCAAATGGGGCGGCTACAACTATTCCAGCAGCAACCCCCTGCCGGTCGCTGGCGACTGGGATTCCAACCGGTCGGGGACGCCGGACAATTACTTCCTGGTGACCAACGCCTCGACGCTCAAGACCCAGCTATCCAATGCCTTCAACCAGATCCTGCAGAGCAACAGTTCGGTAGCGGCCCCGGCCGTGCTGCCCTACCTGAGCACCACCAATGGTTCGGCGACGCGCTATGACAGCTACACCACCTCCCTGAACGCCACCTACTGGAGTGGCGACCTGACCAAGACCACCATCGAGATCACGCCCACCACCACCGGAACGGCGACCAAGACCAGCACCACGGCGTGGAAGGCCAGCGCCCAGATGCCGGGCTGGGCGTCGCGGACCATCAAGATGGCGGCGATACCCGGGACGGGCACCGGTCTCCAGGACTTCACCTATGCGCTGCTTTCCGGGCGTCGCTATGGCGGCAACGATCTGCAGACCAACCTGGACGTCAACAAGGTCAACTTCCTCCGGGGTGACAACAGCCTGGCCACCTCGAGCTATCGCCAGCGCCAGACCCTGCTGGGCGACATCGTCAACTCGGCACCGGCGCTGGCGGTCGGCGCCCAGTACCTGACCAGCGCGGCCAACGCCCTGGAAACCGGCGGTGACTACGCGACCTTCAAGACCAACCAGGCCGCCGAAACGCCGATGGTCTACGTGGGTGCCAACGACGGCATGCTGCACGGCTTCAATGCCAACACCGGGCAGGAGACCTTCGCCTTCGTGCCCACGGCGGTGATTCCCAACCTCTATCTGCTGGCCAGGCCGAACTACAACAACGCCACCGCGTCGCAGCACACCTACTACGTGGATGGCTCGCCGGTGATCACCGATGCCTATTTCGGCAGCGCCTGGCACAAGGTGCTCATCGGCACCCTGCGCGGGGGCGGTCGCTCGATCTTCGCCCTGGACATCACCGACCCGGATGCCATCAAGCTGCTCTGGGAATTCAGTGGCGAAGCCAGCAATGCCGGCGGCAACAGCCAGACCAACGCCGCGCTGGGCTACAGCTTCGGCACGCCTCTGGTCTCGCGCCTGCATACCGGCCAATGGGCGGTGCTGACCGGTAATGGTTATAACGGCAGCGGTGGCACCGCCTCGCTGCTGATCCTCGACATCGCCACGGGCCGGCTGCTCAAGCAGCTGGATGCCGAGACCACCACCCAGAGCAACGGGCTGTTCAACCTCAAGGCACTGGACGTCAATTCCGACGGTATCGCCGACTACGTCTACGGTGGCGATCTGAAGGGCAATCTCTGGCGCTTCGACCTGCTGAGCAGCGGCAGCCTGACGGCCACGGCGACCCTGAACGACTTCAGCGTCGCCTTCGGTGGCCGGCCGCTCTACACCGCGCGCAGCAGCGATACCAATGGCACGCTGCAGCCGATCACGGCACCGCCGTCGGTGGTCAAGCATCCCTCGGGCACCGGCTTCATCGTCATGTTCGGCACCGGCAGCTACTTCACCACCGAGGACAAGACCTCCACCGACCTGCAGAGCGTCTACGGCATCTGGGACAAGAACGTCTCGACCCTCGCCACGCCCAACACCACCAGCACCCTGACGGCGCTCCAGCGCAGCAACCTGCAGCAGCAGACCTTCACCTTGGAGTCCTCGCTGAACGGGACCAGCGCACGGGTACTGAGCAATACGACGGTGAACTGGACCACCGCCAGTGGCTGGTACCTGGATCTGCAAAGCAACAACCAGACCCTCGGCGAGCGCGTGGTGAACCCCATGACGGCCAGCGGCCAGGCGTTGCTGTTCAGCACGGTCACGCCCAACGCGGATGTCTGCTCCTCGGGCATCACCGGCTGGACCTATGCGGTCGATCCGGCCTCGGGTGGGCGCACGGCCTTCAACGTCTTCGACCTCAATGGCGATGGTGTGGTCAACAGTCTGGACGGTCTCAACGGAACCGTCGTGTCGGGCTTCGGCAGCACTGCAGGCGGCACCACGTTGTCCAATGACCAGGTATTCTCCCCTGACCCTGACAAGCTGAAAGCCATCAGCAAGGGCCCCCAGGCCTCGGGCCGGCAAACCTGGCGGGTGATACCGCAACCGCAATGAGTTCGAGAGAGAGCAGCAGCATGAGCAGCACGCGAGGCTTCACCCTGATCGAGGTGATGATCACCGTCGCCATCGTCGGTATCCTGGCCGCCATCGCCTATCCGAGCTATCAGAGCTACATCCTGCGCAGCCATCGCTCCGAGGGCATGGCCCTGCTCAGCGAGGCGGCGGCACGGATGGAGCGCTACTATGCGCAGAACAGCACCTACGCCACGGCCACGCCCAACCGGCTGGGCCTGACCAGCACGGCCAACGCCACCACGGTCGATTCGGCGAACGGCTACTACAGCCTGAGCCTGACCACCCTGACCGCGACGTCCTATAGCCTGAGCGCGACGCCCCAGAACGCCCAGGCCCGCGACACCTGCGGCACCCTGACGCTGGACTCCACCGGGCTGCGCGGCGCGGCGGGCAAGACGGCGACCAACGACGCCGCCACGGTCAGCAACTGCTGGCGCTAGTCCTCCCGCGGCTGCACCAGGCCCGCATCCCGACACTGTTCCACCCGGCAGCCGCCGAAGCCCAGGGTGATCCTCTGGGTGGCGTCGGCCTTGCCGGCGTCGCAGGCTTCGTGCTCCACCACCAGGCGATTCAGGCGGTTGAGCAACTGCATGGATTCGTCGTAGGCGATCTGATAGAGGCTGAGGGTCGAGTCCTGGGTCAGGTTGTGCCCATAGACCACGTGGAAGGTGAAGTCCGGCGCGGCGCGATCCTGCAGGTAGAGGCGCTCGAAGCCGGCCAGCAGGTCGCCGGTGAAGTGGGCCAATAGCCGGCCCGCGCCTTCCTGGCTCTCGGTGCCGCGCAGCAGCGAGCGGGGGGTGAGCACCACCCGGTCTTCCTCGTCGAGACGGGCATAGCCCTTGCGCAGCCATTCATCCAAGACGGTTCGCGCGCGGACGTCGCTGCCGACGCTGGCCACCAGCGCATCGAAGCTCTGCTCGCCACCGCGGCGCTGGGTCCGTGGCAGGGGCCGCAGATTGCCCTCGGCATCGAGCAGGTCCAGCCGCGAGGTCCAGGCGCTGAGCACCTGCCATTCCAGGCTCGGGGTGCCGCGCGGCTGGTCGGGGCTGGCGTCGCGCAGGGTGCGGACCTCGCGGCGCGGCAAGCCGGTGAGTACCGAGATGCGGCTGTCGGAGTTGGGCTTGTCGCCCAGGGGTTCGAAGTCGCGCGCCACCTCGAAGTAGGTCTGGCGCAACAGGCGGTCGAAGGTCTGGTAGGTCACGCCGGAGGCGATGGCGATCCGCACCAGCCGACCGATGAGACTGCGAAGAAGCAAAGGAATCTTGGTGGAAAGCATGCAGGAGAGGCTCGACGCGGATAACGCCCACTCATCTTCGCGGCAGCCAGGGGCGCCGTCAAACCGGCGGTGTCGTCGGCGGACCTGGCGAGAAGCGCGACGGGCCCGGTCCGCCGCGCCGAGGAGGACTCAGCCGGGCGTGCCCGATTCGGTCTGGCCGGCCACGTCCGGGTCATCGGGGAACTCTTCCGGCTCCATGTCGGCATAGGGCAGCTCTTCGGGCGGCGGGGTGTCGCTGGGGTTGTCGTAGGTCTTGCGGTCGGCGTCGCTCATGATGATCTCCCGTGGTCGTCGCAGATATCGAACCCGTCTGGCCGGCGCCGTTCCCGAGCGGCCGCGGAGGCTTGCCTTATGTCGCGGCGACGGAGTTGGGCCGAACGTCCTTAGCGCGATAGCGGTCTACGGTTGGACCGTCTCGCCCGAATGACGGCGCCCGAGGAGTCCCGTGATGACCACGCCCAACGCTGTTCACCCGCTGCCGTTCCAGCCCGCCTTCGAACAGGTGCCGGACGATGAAGCCGATACCATTCGCGCGATGGTCCAGGCCATGAGAGACATCGCCGAGACCACCTACGCCAACGGCGGCCATGCCATTCGCAGCGTCCACGCCAAGAGCCACGGACTGCTCACCGGCCGGGTGACGATTCTGGGCGGCCTGCCCCCGGCCTATGCCCAGGGCGTCTTCGCCACGCCTGGCAGCCATGCGGCGGTATTGAGGTTCTCCACCAATCCGGGCGACATCCTGCCGGACAGCGTCTCCACCCCGCGCGGTCTCGCGCTCAAGCTGATCGACGTGTCCGGTGCGCGCCTGCCAGGCAGCGAAGGGCAGGCGACCCAGGATTTCGTCATGCAGAACGCGCCGGCCTTCACCGCGCCGGACCCCAAGACCTTTCTCAAGACGCTCAGGCTGCTGGCCAAGACCACCGACCGCGGCGAAGGGCTGAAGCAGGTGGCCTCGGCGGTGCTGCGCGGCACCGAGCAGGTGGTGGAAGCCTTGGGTGGCGAGAGCCCGACGCTGAAGAGCCTGGGCGGTCACCCGGAAACCCATATCCTTGGTGAGACCTTCTATACCATGGTGCCCTTTCTCTACGGGCCTTATTTCGCCAAGCTCAGCGTGGTGCCGGTGGCCCCCGAGCTGACCGCCCTGACCGATGCCCCGGTGGAGGTCAACGGCAAGCCCGACGGCCTGCGCGAGGCGGTCAACGCCCATTTCGCCCAACATGGCGGAGTCTGGGAGATCCGCGTGCAGCTGGGCGTCGACATCGAACAGACGCCCATCGAAGACGCCTCGGTGGTCTGGCCGGAAGACCTGACGCCCTATGTGACCGTGGCCCGCCTGGAGGTGCCGCCGCAGCCGGCCTGGAACGAGGCCCGCTCGCGCGAGGTGGATGACGGCATGGTGTTCAGCCCCTGGCACGGTCTGGCCGCGCACCGCCCGCTGGGCGGCATCATGAGGTCGCGTCAACTGGCCTACGAGATGTCTTCGCAGTTTCGCAGCGAGCGCAACGGCTGCCCACTGCATCATCCGCGCGGACCGGTGGAGCTGTCGTAAAGGGTCAGTCGAGCTTGGCGAGCTCGGCGTCGTCGAGTTCGCGGGCGCGTATCGCAGCCGGACGGCTTACCAGCCCGGCCACGTAGCGCTCGAAGTGCGGACGCTGCTCGATGGTGCCGAAGGCCATGCCCCAGGCGAGATGGGAACCCACATAGACGTCGGCGGCGGTGAAGCGGTCGTCGACCAGGTATTCACCGGGCGCCAGGGCGGCGTCCAGGGTATCGAGCACCTCGGGGAGGCTGCCGTAACCCAGGGCGCGACGCTGCTGCGGATCGTCGGGCAGGGTGAAACCCATGGCCTGGTTGGTGGTGGCGGCTTCCAGGGGGCCAGCGGCGAAGAAAAACCAGCGGTAGTAGGCGCCGCGGGCCGGATCGTGCAGCGGCGGCGCGAGGCCCGCGGCGGGAAAGGCATCGGCGAGATAGGCGCAGATGGCCGCGGTTTCGGTCACCACCGCCGCACCGTGCCGCAATGCCGGTACCTTGCCCATGGGGTTGATCGCCCGGTAGGCCGCCGACTTCATCGCCGGACCATAGTCGATGCGCTGCACCTCGTAGGGCTGGCCGAGCTCTTCCAGCAGCCAGCGCACGATGCGTCCGCGCGACATGGGATGGGTATAGAGCACGGGCCGGTCGAGCATGGAGACGCTTCCTTGAGTTGTCGTACCCCTTAGCATAGGTAGGCCATCCACCAGCGTCCACGCGCCAGTGCGGCGGTGTCCTTCTGCTAGACTGGCAAACCTTTACGAGCCGTTTCACAGGACTCCCGTGCCCGCATCCTTCGCCTCCCTGCCGCTGGCCGACGCCATGCAGGCCAATCTGGCCGACCTCGGCTACCTGAGCATGACGCCCATCCAGGCGGCCAGCCTGCCCATCATCCTCAAGGGCCAGGACCTCATCGCCCAGGCCAAGACCGGTTCGGGCAAGACGGCCGCCTTCGGCATCGGCCTGTTGACCGGTCTCAATCCGCGCTACTTCGGCTGCCAGGCGCTGGTACTGTGCCCGACCCGCGAGCTGGCCGACCAGGTCGCTCGCGAACTGCGCCGCCTGGCGCGGGCCACGGCCAATCTCAAGATCCTGACCCTCTGCGGCGGCATGCCGCTGGGGCCGCAGATCGCCTCCCTGGAGCATGGCGCCCAGGTGATCGTCGGCACCCCGGGCCGGGTGCAGGAGCACCTGCGCAAGGGCACCCTGGTGCTGGACGGGCTCAACGTGGCCGTGCTCGACGAAGCCGACCGCATGCTCGACATGGGCTTCATCGAGGCCATCGCCGACATCCTGCGGCAGACCCCGGCGCGGCGGCAGACGCTACTGTTCTCCGCCACCTATCCGGAGGGCATCGAGCGGCTGGCCCAGGACTATCTACGCTCGCCCCTGCGCATCAGCGTCGAGAGCCAGCACAGCGAGACCCAGATCCGCCAGCGCTTCTACGAGATCGCCGCCCAGGATCGCCTGGCTGCCGTGGTGCGGTTGCTGCGGCATCATCGTCCGGCCAGCGCCGTGGCCTTCTGCCAGACTCGCCAGCAGTGCCAGGAGGTGGTCGAGGCGCTGCACGCCCAGCGCATCTCCGCCGCCGCCCTGCATGGCGACCTGGAGCAGCGTGAGCGTGACCAGGTGCTGGCGATGTTCGCCAATCGCAGCCTCTGCGTGCTGGTGGCCACCGACGTGGCCGCCCGCGGCATCGACGTGGCCGGCCTGGAAGCCGTGATCAACGTGGAGCTGTCCCGCGATCCGGCGGTGCACGTGCACCGCATCGGCCGTAGCGGCCGGGCCGGCGAGCAGGGCCTGGCGCTGTCGCTGGTGGCGCCGGCCGAGGCCAGCCGCGCCCAGGCCATCGAGGCCCAGCAGGGCAGCCCGCTGGACTGGCAACCCCTCGGTGCCTTGCGCGATACCCCGGAGCCGCTGGTGCCGGTCATGCACACCCTGGCCCTGGCGGCGGGCAAGAAGGACAAGCTGCGTCCCGGCGATATCCTCGGCGCCCTGACCGGCGATGCCGGCCTGCCCGGCGCCAAGATCGGCAAGATCACCCTGTTCGACCACCAGGCCTTCGTCGCCGTGGAAAGAGACATCGCGCGCCAGGCGCTGCAGCGCCTGGCCGAGGGCAAGATCAAGGGCCGGTCGATCAAGGTGCGGATGTTGTAGGGCGGATTTGGCTGCGGCCAGTATGGCCCTGGCGGCCCACTCCTAACGGTCTTTGCCTTATCGCGGCCACGGCGGTCCGCCGATGCGACCGCTCCTACGGATGGGTTTGCTACCGGTAGGTGCGGTCGTATCGGCGCACCGCCATGGTCGCGATCAGAGCCGTAGCGTGGAAAACGGCGCAGCCTTTTCCACGGGGACTTCGTCGCGAGGCGCGCCCTCACCCCAGCCCTCTCCCAGGGGGGAGAGGGGGCTGTCCGAGCAGGTGTCCGACTCCTGGGCATCCGTAAGAGCGGTCGTATCGGCGGACCGCCATGGCCGCGATCACTGCGAAGGCTACCCCTCGATCCCCATCCGCCGCCGGGCTCGGTGCGACGAGCCGTTGCGCACCGCCCAGCGCAACACCGGGGCGGTCGCGCCGATGCCGGTACGAATCAGCCGTCGTTGCAGCGGCCCCTGGTGGAAGCCCAGTTCCGCGCTGGCCCAGTCGGGCAGCAGGTCGATGCCGGCCTGCATCATCAGTTTGCCGAACGGCTTGGCCAGGACGCTCGGCGCGGGTGCCTGCAACAGTACCCGACAGACCTCGCGGCTGCGCTCGTCGCACATCAATTCGGGGCGTATCCGCTGATAGTAGGCGGCGATCTCCGCTCGTGAGCGCGGGACGTCGGTCGCGCCCAGACGCTCGGCCACCAGGGCGATCTCGGCGTAGTAGCGATCCTGCTCCGCGCCCGGCAGCCCGGGATCGAAGTAGCGCAGATAGGCGGCAAGGAAATGGCTGACCTCGGCCACGTGCACCCAGGTCAGCAGGGCGGGATCTTCGGCGCGGTAGGGACGGCCGTCGGCGGCCTGGCCTTGGATGTGGCGGTGGATCGCCTTGACCCGCTCGATCAGCCGCTCGGCGTCGGCCTGGCTGCCGAAGGTGGTGGCGGCGATGAATTGTCCGGTGCGGCGCAGGCGGCCGAGCATGTCCTCGCGAAACTGGGAGTAATCCCAGACACCGGCCAGGGCCAACGGATGCAGGGTCTGCATGAGCAAGGCGGCGATGCCGCCGATCAGCATGCAGGTGAAGTCGCTGTGCACCCGCCAGGGGACGCTGCGCGGGCCGAACAGCCCGGGATCGCCGGGCGGCTGCTCGTAGTCGACCTCACCGAGGGACAGCCCGGTGAGGCTCATTACCTGCCGTTCGATACGGGCGCGGACGAACTCCATGGCTTAGCGCGGCAACAGGTAGAGGGCGGCGTACTGCAGCAGCATGATGGTCTTGCCATCCACCAGCCGGCCATCCCGCGCCATGACCAGGGCCTCGTCGAAGGGCAGCTCCAGCAATTCGATATCCTCGCCTTCCTCGTGCACGCCACCGCCGTCGGTGATGCGCTGGTCGGCGCGGTACTCACCAGCGAAGAAATACAGCAGCTCGGTCACCGAGCCGGGGCTCATGAAGGCGTCGAACAGGTGCTGGACGTTGTCCAGGCGGTAGCCGGTCTCTTCCTCCACCTCGGCCTTGATGCGGGCCTCGGGCGCCGCTTCATCCAGCAGACCCGCAGGAGTCTCCACCAGCAGGCCATCGTCCAGGCCGTTGCCCAAAGTGGGCAGGCGGAACTGGCGGATCAGTAGCACGGTGCGCCGCTCGCGGTCGTAGAGCAGGATGGTGGCACCGTTGCCGCGGTCGTAGGTCTCCCGGGTCTGGCGTTGCCAGGTGCCGTCGCGGCGCAGGTAGTCGAAGGTGGTCTTCTTCAGCAGGCCCCAGTCGTCGGCCAGGGTCTCGACCTGCTGGATACGGATGCGGGAAGTGTCGGACATGGGACTCGTCTTGGCGGGAAGCGTGGCAGCACGGTAGCAGAAGTCGTGCTGCCTTGAATCGTCCGTCACCGCGTGGATTCCGCCCGGTCGCCAGGGCAGAACTCCGAGCTACGCCGTCAGAACCAGCGGTCGTTCTTTTTCCGGCGGGTCATGGAGGGCAGGATGAGACCGGCCAGCAGGCCCGCACCGGCGATGCTGCCGCCGTAGACCATGTATTGCATCAGCGCCTGCTTGTTCTCGTTGCCGAGCTTGGCCTGGGTGCTGCGCAGTTCTGACTGGGCCTGGGTCAGCTGGGCGTCCAGCTCCTTGCGGCGGCTTTCCAGTTCGTCGATCTGCTGCTTGCGCGAGTCCAGGGTCTCCTGCATGCCCTGGACGCGATTCTTCCAGCTGTCGTCGATGGTCTTGAGCTGGCCACTCAGTTCGGCCACCTGCTGCTCCAGCTGCGGCAGGCGCTCGGCCTGGCCGGGTTTGGCCTGCAGGTCGCTGCTGGGAATCCAGACGGTGCCGCCGCCTTCGCCACGGACCTGGCTGTAGTCGCCCTGGGTGCTGATCAGCTCGACCTTCTGCCCGGACTTGAGGGTACCGACGATGCGATAACCATCGGTGGGCCCACTGCGGACATAGGTGGTCAGGCTGTCGCTGACCCAGCGGGCGTTGCTCTCCTGGGCGACGGCGGTGCCGGCGAAGGAGACGAGGGAGGCGGCCAGGCACAGGCCGAGACGCGGGAGGCGGGACAGCAGGCGAGATAGGGACATGGGCATGATGGGATCTGTATGAATAAGCTGAAGAGATGAAGGCCGTGGTGGGCCAGGCCGCATTATTGTGGGCAGTACCCTAACAAGCTGGCGCGATCAATCCGCCACCCCGGCCCGCTTGCTGTTCGAGACGGTGAAACAGTTCAAGCTTTGGCGGCGGAAATCGACGGCCAGTGTCATCTTGCCGCCATATGGAGTGGCTCGCCGGATTCAGAGCCTGTTCAAGTCTCGCGAGCAAGAGTCAAACAAGGCCTAGGCGGCCCCACGAAAAGGCCTGAGGAAGCGGATCGGTCTCGCGCTCGAGTTTACGAGGGGTAAATGAGCATTCCGAAGGGCTTTTCAACGCGTTTGGCCAACGTGCAGCAGACGTTGAACAGGCTCTCAGAGCCGGCCGAGCAGATCCAGGCCCAGCGCGGCCAGCATCCCCAGCGCCGCGCAGCCGAAGGCCAGCGCCTTGCCCCACCAGCGCTTCCAGGCCACGGCGCCGACGACCATGCCCAGGCCGCAGAGCAGCAAGCCGGATTTGAGATAGAAGTCGGACCAGGCGAGCAGCTGGTCGATGAAGTCGAAGAGTTCGTGGAATTCCTGCGGCATGGAGCCTCCTGGCGCGCTGGCGCTATTGAGTCGCCAGGGGGCTGGTCGTTCCCTGGCAGTCCGCGGCCAGCAACCCTTCCGCCGAACCGTAGTCATCGGGCTGGCTACCGGCGCGGCCGGCCAGTAGCAGGAATTCGCGGCTGGCGGTGCGGCCCGGCAAGGCGACCAGGGCCAGTGACAGGCGTGGATCGGGCAGCGGATAGGGCGGTTGCGCGGCCAGGTCGTGGAAGAAGTCCGGTGCCAGCAACTGGGCTTCGCTCAGGCGTTTGGCCTGGTAGTGGCCGTCGGCCAGGGCCACGGGCAGCGGTCGCCACTGGTCATCCAGTCCCGGCGCCAGCTGCCATAGCTGTTGGCGGAGGCCGGGCCGGACGCAGGCGAGATGCACGTGCAGCTGATCCTGGCTGCGTCCGCTGGGGGCATTGAGGGCGAGACCGATCCAGGCATCCGGCACCGGCACCGGGCCCCAGGCGCTCAGGTACCAGCGTTGGCGCCAGGCGAGGGCGAACCAGTTGGGTTGACCCTCCTGCCACAACGCCGGGCTTTCCAGCCCGCGCAGCGGACGCAGCGGCACCAGGATGAAATGCTGACGCTCGCCAGGCGCGCGCAGCACGGCATAGCCCGGGTCGGCGACCACCGCGCGGCACGGGGTGGCGAAGCCGGTGAGCCGGGCGTTGGGCGCACACAGTCCGACCGTGACCTGGCGCAGCAGCTCCCGGCTGGAGCAGCCCGTCAGCGTCATGGCCAGCACCAGCAGCGCCATCCCCAGGCGCCACGACCAGCGGATACTGGACGGCGTCGAACATCTGCGCGAAGGTCGCTTCCAATGGCTATCGGGGCCACACACGGGAGACTCAGCCATGGCCAATGGGTGGGCCGGAGACGGCGCGGTTCAGGAACAGATCGACAGCACGGTGGACGATGCGGTGCAGCGCGCCCGCAGCCGTCTGCCTCGAGGTGCGAGCCTCAGCCACTGCGAGGAATGCGGCGACGCCATTCCCGCGGCCCGTCGCCAGGCGGTGCCGGGGGTACGCCTGTGCATCCGCTGCCAGACGGAGCAGGATGCCGAGAACCAGCGCGCCGGCGGCTACAACCGGCGCGGGAGCAAGGACAGTCAGTTGCGCTAGCGCTGGTCCCGCTATCGGTCGCGCGGAGGCGGGATTCTGCTCCGGATGCTCCGGATGCTCCCGATCGCCAGTGGGCATCAGGGCGCTGCCGGGATCTGCAGACCGCGCTGCACCGCCGGGCGGGCAAGGAAGGCGTCCAGGGTGCGGCGCACCTCGCGGAAGTCCTGGAAGCCGACCAGGTCATCTACCTGGTAAACCTCCACCAGCGCGCGAATCCAGGGGAAGGTGGCGATGTCGACGATGCCGTAGTCGTCGCCAAGGATCCAGGTGCGACCTTGCAGCTGATGGTCCAGGACGCCCAGCAGGCGCCGGGCTTCCGTCACGTAACGGTCGCGGGGCCGCTGGTCCTCGATCTCCTTGCCAGCGAATTTGGTGAAGAAGCCGAGCTGGCCGAACATGGGGCCGATGCCGCCCATCTGGAACATCAGCCATTGGATGGCGTGGTAGCGCTGGGCTGGGTCCGTGGGCAGGAAGCGGCCGGTCTTTTCCGCGAGATAGAGCAGGATGGCGCCGGACTCGAACAGCCCCAGTGGCTCACCGGTGGGACCTTCGGGATCGAGAATGGCGGGAATCTTGTTGTTGGGGCTCAGCGAGAGGAATTCCGGACTGTGCTGATCGTCCTGGCCGAAGTCGACGCGATGCACCTCGTAGGGCAGGCCGAGTTCTTCCAGCAGGATGGCGACCTTGACGCCATTGGGTGTGGGCAGCGAATAGAGTTGCAGGCGCTCGGGATGCTGGGCGGGCCAGCGCTGAGTGATGGGAAAGCGGGAGAGCGCGGTCATGATGGACTCCTCGAACAGGACGATTCCAGATGAGACCTGCGCGCTCGGGGCGGGTTGCGCAGGCTCACCGAAGCGGAACTTAGCGCGATGACCACCTCTCCATCTGACTAGTACGCCTTCAGCTCCGCACCGAGGACTCCCGATGCTCCCCCACAGCCAACAGGGCAGCGGTTCGCCCACCTTCGTGCTCATGCACTTCCTTGGCGGCTCCCACCGTACCTGGTTTCCTACCGTGCCCTACCTGGATGGCGAGCACCGTTGCGTGGCGCTGAATACCCCGGGGTTCGGCGATGCAGCCGATGTCCAGGGCTACAGCGTGGCCGAGATGGCCGATCGGGTGGATGCCAGCATCCGCGCCCTGGGTCTGGAACGTTGCATCCTGGTCGGCCATTCGATGACCGGCAAGGTCGCCGTGGTGCTGGCGGCGCGACGGCCGGAGTACCTGGTCGGGCTGATCCTGGTGGCGCCGTCGCCGCCCGGGCCGCAACCCATGAGCGAGGCCGATCGCGACGCCCAGCGCGCCTACGACAAGAGCCGGGCGGAGGCCGAGGCCTTCGTCGACGAATCCAGCGCTCATCGCCTGCCGGATGCCATCCGTGAGGTGGTGATCGCCGATGCCCAGCGGCTGAATCTCGCTGCCTGGCGCGCCTGGGTCGATCACGGCAGTCGCGAGGACTGGAGCGACCGGATCGAGACCCTGGATTATCCGGTGCTGCTGGTCTGCGGCGCCGATGATCAGCAGGTACCGGGTCCGGACGAGCAGCGCCGTACCACCCTGGCCGCCTTCCCCAACAGCCGTCTAGAGGTCATCCCCGGCGCCGGCCACCTCATGCCGCTGCAGACGCCCCAGGCCCTGGCGCGGCTGATGCTCGATTTCGCCCGAGGCCGCTGACCGGTGGATTCGCTGACCCAGGCCGTGCTCGGTGCTACCCTCCAGACCGCCTTGCTCGGCCGCTGGCAGGGTCGTCGCGCCATCCTCTACGGCGCCGCCCTGGCCACCCTGCCCGATCTCGACGTGGTCATCGACTATGGCGATGCGGTCAGCGAGATGACCTACCACCGCGGCTTCAGCCACTCGCTGTTCGTGCTGACCGGGTTGGCTCTGGCGCTGACCTGGCTCTGCGGACGTTGGCGCGATCCGGGCTACAGTCGACGACGACTGTTCCTGACGCTCTGGCTGGTGCTCATCACCCATCCCTTGCTGGATGCCTTCACCACCTACGGCACCCAACTGTTCTGGCCCATGCCGACCACCCCGGTGGCCTGGTCCAGCATCTTCATCATCGATCCGCTCTATACCCTGCCCTTGTTACTGGCGGTACTCGCCGGGCTGGTAATGGGTCCGCAGGGCAGAAGCCCACGCCTGTCGGTGGTTGCCCTGGTGATCTCCACGGCCTACCTGGGCTGGACCCTGGTGGCCAAGCAAGTGGCCGAGCGCCAGGTACGCGAGGTGCTGGCCGCCCAGGGACAGGCGGATGCCCGGCTATTCAGCGCGCCCCTGCCCTTCACCAGCCTGCTCTGGCGGGTGATGGTGGACGATGGACCGGAGCGCTACCGGGAGACCTGGGTCGGGCTGTTCGACGATCGTCCGCCACAACTGGTGCCCTTGCCGCGCGGTGGCGAACTGGCGCCGATCCTCGCCGATGCACCGGCCGAGCGACGGCTGCGCTGGTTCACCGATGACTGGCTGCGCTACGACCGGCTGGGTGACGACCTGGTGGTGACCGACCTACGCCTGGGCGCCACGGGCTATCACACCTTTCGCTTCGTGCTGGCTCAGCGCGACGCCACGGGCTGGCGACTGGTCGCCGAGCCTTCGCTCTGGCCCCGCGAGCGCGGCGGTCGCGAACAGCTGGCGGTGGTCTGGCGCAGGCTATGGCATCCCGAGCTGCCGGCACCGGTAGCCGACTGGGGCGCGCGGCTGTCACGCCTGCCAGACTGACGCCAGGCATCGATCAGTATTCGCCACCAGGGACGTCGAGCCTCGTGCCAGGCCGTCATCCGATCCAGGCCGATATCGGCCAGTTCCTGCTCCGTGAGCTCCAGCAAGGGACGGCGGGTGGTCAGTTGGCGCCGGAACAACAGCCAGCAACCGGCGGCACGGGTTTGGTCATGAAGGCTAGCGGGTCTGGGCATGGCGTCTCTCCTGTCTATCTCCATGCTCCGCCGCCGGACGCTGTACGGGCAGACCCAGGCCGGCGGGTTGTCCGCCATACAGTCGCTATACAGCGGGGAGCTGTATGGTGTCCCGCGTAGGTATCTGTATGGCGCGCACCGGCCATCCGCCCCGCTATAGTCCGGGCATGAACCGTTATCAGCTGTTGGCCGATGCGCTCGGCCGTCGTATCGAACAGGGCCTCTATCGACCGGGCGAACGCCTGCCGTCGGTACGGGCCCTCGCCCAGGAGCACGGGGTCAGCCTGGCCACGGTGCAGCAGGCCTATCGCCTGCTGGAAGACCGCGGGCTGGTGGAGCCGCGACCCAAGTCCGGCTATTTCGTCCGTCTCGAACGGCGGGTGATCGAATTGCCCCAGGTGACTCGCCCGGCACAATGGCCGGTGGAGGTGTCCGGCTGGGAACCGGTGCGCGAGTTGATGACCAGTACGCCCGATTCGGTGCGGATCCAGCTCGGCCGGGGACTGCCGGATACCGAGGCGCCGACCCTGGCCCCGCTCCTGGCCGGCATGGCGCGACTGGCGCGGCGACCGGGCAATGCCGGGCTGTCCTACGACAGCATCCAGGGCGTGGCCGCCCTGCGCGAACAGGTGGCACGGCTGCAGCTGGATGCCGGCTGCGTGCTCACGGCCGACGACATCGTCATCACCAGCGGTGCCCACGAAGCCCTGGCCGTCGCCCTGCGCGCCACCTGCCAGGAGGGCGACATCGTGGCGGTGGATTCGCCGACCTTCCACGGCGTGATGCAGACCCTCAAGGGGCAGGGCCTCAAGGCACTGGAGATCCCCACCGATCCGCGCACCGGCATCAGCCTGCCGGCGCTGGAACTGGCCCTGGAACAGTGGCCGGTGCGGGCCATCCAGCTCACTCCCAGCTGCAACAACCCGCTGGGCTACTGCATGCCCGAAGCGAACAAGCGCCAACTGGTGGCCCTGGCGCGCAAGCATGACCTGGCGGTGATCGAGGACGACGTCTACGGCGACCTGCTCTACGGCTATCCCCGGGGTCGGTCGCTCAAGGCCTTCGACGAAGACGACCGGGTGATCCTCTGCAGTTCCTTCTCCAAGACCCTGGCACCCGGCCTGAGGGTCGGCTGGGTCGCGCCCGGTCGCTACGGCGAGCGCATCCTGCACCTCAAGTACATCGGTACCGGCTGCACCGCCCCCCAGCCACAGCTGGCCATCGCCGAGTTCATCGCCGCCGGCCACTACACCGTCCACGTACGGCGCATGCGCGCCCAGTACCAGCGCAATCGCGACCTGATGAGCACCTGGGTACAGCGCTACTTTCCCGCCGGCACCCGGGTCAGCCAGCCCCAGGGCAGCTTCCTGCTCTGGGTGGAGTTGCCCGAGGGCTGCGATAGCCACCGGCTCGATCGCGAGTTGCTGGCGCAGAGCGTGCAGATCGCCTGTGGCAGCATCTTTTCCGCCTCTGGCAAGTACCGCAACTGCGTGCGCCTGAACTATGCCCAGGCCCACCGGGCCGGGGTGGAGGAGGGGGTGCGCCGGGTCGGCGAGACGGCCCGACGCCTGCTGAGCGAGGCCAAGACGCTATCCGAGCCCGCGCTGGTCTAGCCGACTTCGGCAACCTCGCTGCAATTGCGTCCGCGGTGCTTGGCGCGATAGAGGGCAGCATCGGCCTGGGCCAGCAGCCGTAGCGGCGCGCCTTCCTGCCGTTGCGCCGTCACGACCACGCCGAAGCTGGCGGTGACCGGCAGGGCTTCGGTCGGACCGACGGCGAAGGGGGTGTCGGCGATGCCCTGGCGCAAGCGCTCGGCGAGCGCCAGGGCATCCTCCGGCTGCTCGACGTCGCCCAGCACGGCGAATTCCTCGCCGCCGATGCGGGCCAGGCGATCGCCCTCGCGCAGCAGGGTACTGCAGCGTTGCGCCAGGTGCCGCAGCAGAAGATCGCCGGCGGGATGGCCGTAGGTATCGTTGATCCGCTTGAAGTGATCGATGTCGAAGGCGATCACCGCCAGATAATGCGGTGTCCGGGCTACCCCTTGCGCCAGCTGGCGTTCGAAGGCGCGGCGATTGGCTAGGCCGGTGAGGTAGTCGGTCTCCGCCCGGACGCCGAGTTCGGCGATCAGGGCGTCGCGCTCCTGACGCAGCAGATCGGCCTGCTGCAGTTCGCGTTCCAGTTGCTCGAAGGCGGCGAACAGGGTGCGCGGATCGTCCTCGTCGTCGGCGACGTCACTGGCCGGCCTATGCCGCCGGGTCAGGGTGAGCAGCCGTTGGGTATTGGCCAGCAGCGGCGACAGCAGGCGGCGCTTGAGCAGCAGCAGGCCGGTGCCCAGCGCCAGCAGGATGCCGAGGGCCGCGGCGATGGTCAGCAGCAGGCGCAGGTGGGCTTCCCGAGCCAGGCGCGCGGCCTCGCGCTCGGCGAGACTCAGGGCGGTATCGCGCAGGTCCAGGATGCTGGCCATGGTGGGCACGTAGCCGCGGGCGAAGGCGGCAGCGCTGGACGGCTGGCCGGCGAGCAGGGCCGTCAGGGTCTGCTGGTAGTACTCCAGGCCCTGGCCCAGGTAGCGCTCACGCAACTGCTGGAAGCGCTCGCGCTCGGCATTGGCCGCCGCGCCTTCGAGATTGCCGCGTAACAGATCCACCAGCTGGTTGAGGCGCCCCTGGGTCTGCTGCAATAGCTCGCGCTCGTCCGCCGTGGGCGCGCGCGCCGCTTGCAGCGCCGGGGTCAGCAGCGAGCCCAGGCGCCCGGCCGTGTCGCGCAGGCGTGACGCCAGCTTGGTGTTGACCAGGCAGGCGGCGATGCCGGGGGTCCGCACGGCCAGATCCTGCAAGGTGAAGTCGGCGGCGCGGAAGTTGGCGTCGGACGCCTGGAACATGGCGTTGACCACCTGGCCGACGGTGGGGCGTGCGGGATCGCCGGCGGGCAGGTTCAGACGCTGGTCCGCCAGGGCGCGGGCCTGTCGCAGGCTGTCGTAGCCAGTCGCTACCTGTTCGGCGGTCACGCTGCATTCCGGGCAGCCTTGCACGGCCTGCCGCAGTTGGGCGAAGCGTTCATCGCTCAGGGCGCGGGCACGGGCCAGCGCCTGGGGATCGCCGTCGCGCTCGCCCAGCATGGCGTTGGTCGGGCCGCGTTCGGCGGAAATGGCCTCCACCAGGCGCAGGGCCTGACTGTAGACCGGCAACTGCGCCAGGGTGAGTTGCAGACTGGCGGACACCTCGTGGGCCTGACGCACGATCAGCGCCATGCCACAGCCGGTGGCGAGCGCAGCCACCACCAACAGCCCGTTGATCAGCCGGTTGAGGTGAGCGGTAAGGCGGAAACGGCCAGACATCGAGCGACACCAGAGTGAGCATGCCCAAGAAGCGAGCCCAACTCCGGATAGCGGGGGGATCCAGGCTCTTCAAGTGGCGGCGATGTTAAAGCCCTTACCTTTCAAAAGGTATACGACCAGGGCGTCACCTGTTGGTTATGGCGCCAACGGTCATCGGCGTGGTGTGAAAGGTACGGGCCGCTCTGGTCCGGGGCCGCCCCGGGCCAGGGCAGACGAGGAGCTGTCAGCCGTCTAGACTGACCGCTTTGCCGAGGTCAGCCCATGCCGCCCCGTATCTATCTCGCCGGTCCCGATGTCTTCCGTCCCGATGCCATCGCCCAAGGCGACGCGCTCAAGGCGCTCTGCGCCGGGCAGGGCTGCGAAGGCCTGTTTCCCCTGGACAATGCCATTCCCGTCGAACTGACTGAGCCGCGCGCGCAGGCCGCCTGGATCTATCGCGCCAATGTCGCGTTGATCGAGCAGGCCGATGGCGTGCTGGCCAATCTGGACTTCTTCCGTGGCGCCGAGCCCGACAGCGGTACCTGTTTCGAAGTGGGCTACGCCGTGGCGCTGGGCAAGCCGGTGGTGGGCTACGTGCCGGAGCAGGGCAGCCTTGCCGAGCGCATCCGTGCCCGCCATCCCGAGTGGCTCGGCACCGGCCTGCTGGACCGCGATGGCTGGACCCTGGAGGAATTCGGCCTGCCGCTGAATCTGATGCTGGCGGTGTCGACATCCCTTGTCGTCGGCGGCCCGGAGGTGGCTCTGGCGGTGTTGCGCGAGCGGCTGGGCTAGTGTGGTGTTTCAGAAGTTGACTGCACAATTTTGGCGGCGCTTTTTTTGCCCGGGCGGCGTTGCCACTCCTCGTCATAGCCCTGCCATGGCTCGTCGCGACGCCGAGCCCGAGCAAAAGAATCACTCGCCAATTCTTGCGCGAACTTCTGAAACACCACACTAGCGGGTCAGGGGTGTACGACCCTCGCCCCGGCCCTTTCCCAGGGGGAGAGGGGGGGGTTGGAACAGGGGGCGATCGCGATCGGTCCAGTGGAAAAGGCTGCGCCGTTTTCCACGCTACGGGTGACCTTCATCCCGGGGGAGCAGCGGTTGGAACGGAGTCAGCGGCGCGGAAGCTGGCGCGCCCAGAAGGCCGCCAGGTACTCGAAGCGCTCGTCCAGTGGTGTCTGGTTGGTGGGGAATTTCGAGAAGGCGATGGCGGTGCAGGGGGTGATGTCGGCGCAGGTCGGTGCCGCGCCGCTCAGCAGTCAGTCCCGGCCATCGGCCAGGTGGCGCTCCGCCAGCGGCAATGCTCGCCCCTGCACGGCGTCGATTGGTGAGGCGGCTGCTGTGCCTCGGCTCTACCGGCCTGCAGGCCCGGCTCGTCAACCGACGAGGCGCGCGACGATGAACCCGCGCAGCCAGGCATGGGCCGGGTCGCGGTGCAGGCGTTCCGGCCAGAGCAGCAGCATGTCGAAGCCGGGTACGGCGAGGGGCGGCGGCTGGGTCTGCAGACCGGGGTGCGCCAGGGCGATCCGCGACGGCAGCAGGGCGACCAGGTCGCTGCTCACCAGGGCGCTGGCCAGGGTGCTGAAGTGCGGTACCGACAGCACCACGCGCCGCGCCAGGCCTCGCTCGGCCAGCAGGCGGTCGGTGGTGCTGGCGAAGCCGCCGCCAGTGGGAGAGACCAGCGCCTGGTCCAGTTGGCAGAAGGTCGCCAGGGACAAGGGGGCGGCCAGGGCCGGATGGCCGCGCCGCCCGGCCAGCAGATAGTGCTCGGTGAACAACGGCCGCTGACGCAGACCGGACGCGGCGGCATCGGCCACGTCCAGGGCAAGGTCGAGGTGATCGCCTTCCAGCTGCTCGGCGAGCAGGTCCGGCTTCTTCTCTAGCAGTGCCAGGCGGATACCGGGCGCCTGTTCGCGCAGGTCGGCCAGCAGAGGCGTCAGCAGGGTCGCGGCGCTGTGGTCGCTGGCGGCGATGCGCCAGGTGCGCTCGGCGCAGGCCGGATCGAAGGGGGCAGCCGGGGCCAGGGCCTCGTCCAGCGCGGCCAGGGCCTGGCGTAGCGGATCACGCAGGGCGCTGGCTCGCGCCGTGGGTCGCATGCCGCGCGGTCCGGGCAGCAGCAAGGGGTCGTCCAGCAATTGGCGCAGCCGGCCGAGTTGCAGGCTGACGGTAGGCTGCGCCAGGTTGAGTCGCCGCGCTGCGCGGGTCACGTTGAGCTCCACCAGCAGGGCGTCGAGGGTCACCAGCAGGTTGAGGTCGAGGCGTCTCAAGCTATTGTGCACGGCAATGGCTACTGTTTCGGTAATTCATTTTAAGCATAGCGTGATCGTCCCCTAGCCTGGGCTCCTCTTTTCCCGAGGTGCTCGTCATGAAGATCCTGTTGGTCTACGCCCATCCCGAACCCCGCTCCCTCAACGGTGCCCTGCGCGATTTCGCCATCGCCCACCTTCAGGCGGCTGGGCACGAGGTACAGCTCTCCGATCTCTACGCCATGGGCTGGAAGGCCACCCTGGATGCAGCGGATGCGCCGCACCTGGCGCCGGGTGAGCGTTTCGATGCGGTGGTCGATTCCCAGCGCGCCTATGCCCAGGGCACGCAACCCGCGGACATCGCCACCGAGCAGGCCAAGCTGCTCCGGGCCGATGTGCTGATCCTGCAGTTCCCGCTGTGGTGGTTCTCCCTGCCAGCCATCCTCAAGGGCTGGGTGGAACGGGTCTACGCCTGCGGCTTCGCCTATGGCGTGGGAGAGCACAGCGACAATCACTGGGGCGATCGCTACGGCGAGGGCACCCTGGCCGGCAAGCGCGCCATGCTGGTGGTGACCTGCGGCGGCTGGGAGTCGCACTACAGCGACCGGGGTATCAACGGTGGCCTGGACGACATTCTCTTTCCGATCCAGCACGGCATCCTCTTCTATCCCGGCTTCAGCGTGCTGCCGCCCTTGCCGGTCTATCGCACCAGCAGGATCGACGCCGCCGGTTTCGAGCGGCTGTGCCAGGCCTATGGCGCCCGTCTGGATGGGCTGGCGACCGACGCCCCGCTGCCGTTCCGCCGGCAAAACGGCGGCGACTACGAGATTCCGGCGCTGACCTTGAGGCCCGAACTGGCTCCGGGGCGGACCGGGTTGGGCGTTCATTTGCGGGAGGAGTGAGGGGCGTAGCTACCCTCTCCCAGGGAGAGAAGAGGGGGCGGTTGCAGGCTACGGTGAAGTCGACCTCATGGGAAAAGTGGAAAACGCTGCGCGGTTTTCCACGCTACGGGCTGTAGGGTGGACGACGGCGTAGCCTCGTCCACGCAAACCACTCAAGGCAAGCCGCCTCAATTGGCCCTCTTGCTATCCACCTGGTCCAGCCGCCCGGCGCGGAAGGTGAGGAAATACAGCATGCCGTTCCAGGGGCCGTAGGCCCATTCCTCGACGAACTCCACCTGGCGATAGCCATAGCCGTCGATCACCTGGCGCTCGCCCAGCGGGGTGACGCTCAGCGGGTCACCGCATTTGCCACGCACCTCGTGGGTGGTGGAGCCGTCGGACACCAGGGCGCTGCCGCAGCGCAGGGAGGCGGCCTGGGCGGTGCCGGTGGCGAGGAGAACGAGCAGGAGCAGGGCACGGGTCATAGGCGCTTGAACTCGATGCGGGTGAGGCGGTTGGCTTCGAAGGTGAGGATGTAGTTTGCGCCGTTCCAGGGGCCGTACACCCACTCTTCGATCACCGCCTCGCGGCGCTCGTTGCGGCCCAGCTCATAGCCCACCAGGTCGCGGTGGGCCGGTTCGCCGCATTTCTGCAGCACTTCGAAGGCTCTGTCACCACGGCTGACCAGGGCGTTGCCGCATCTCATGGAGTCGGCGGCGGCACCGGTGGCGACCAGCAGGGTGAAAACGGCGAGCAGGCAACGCATGACGAGGGTCTCCTGAGAGCCTGTTCTGACCGGTCAGAGCGCGCCGAGCTGCAACTGTGCGGCCGTGGGCGACTCGCCGGATTGGGGTTGGGTGCTGACGTCCAGCAGGTAGACCCGCTGGGCATCCAGTTTCGCCGTGTCCACCAGGTAGGTCTTGATGGCATCCGCGCGCTGCTGGGCCAGGCTGCGCAGGAGACCATCATTGCCGCTCCAGGCTTCGAGCACCGCCTGGCGCAGGCGCGCCGTGCGGGTGGCATCGTCCAGACTATCCCATTCCTGTGGCGGTTGCGCCTGCAGGCGCAGGCGATACAGGCCTTCCAGCAGGGGCGCGCGCATGTCGGCGGGCACCTGCAACTGGCTGGGATCGGCCGGCACCTTGTCGCCGCGCCGTTGCAGCAGGTTGAAGTACTGGGTCTGGAAGTCCTTTTCCAGTTGGCTGGCGGCCAGGGCGCGGCCGTCGCTGGCGGCGCTGGCGTGACCCTTGACCTCCACCGCCAGTTGCGGGCGCTGGCGCAGCGCCGCGGCCAGCTTGTCCAGGTCGCCGCGGGCCTGGGCGGAAAGCGTGGTGCTGCCGGGGGCGAAGTCGATGGCGTCGAGGTTGGCCTCGTGGCCGCCGACGAGCCCCGCCAGCAGGCGGAAGGGCGCCTGGACGGTGCGGGTCAGCAGATTCCTCAGGGTCTGCCAGACCACCGGCATGACGCTGAAGTTGGGGTCGTCGAGATTGCCCGCCACCGGCAGGCGCAGGTCGATGCGACCGTGGCTGTCCTTGAGCAGGGCCACGGCCAGGCGCACCGGCAGGTCCACCGCGTCCTTGCTGTCGACCCGCTCGCCCAGTTCCAGCTGGTCGAGCACCACGTGGTTCTGCGCCTGCAGCTTGCCGTCGTCGATGCGGTACTGCAGGTCCAGGTCCAGTCGCCCCTTGCGCACCGCATAGCCGGCGAACTTGCCGGTGTAGGGCGACAGGGTGGTGAGTTCGACCTGGCGGAAGTAGGCGGTCACGTCCAGTTGCTGCAGCGGATCGAGGGGGTCGAGGCGGCCCTTGATCTCCACCGGGGCGAAGCGGTCGACCTTGCCGGCCAGGTGGATGTCGGCCGGTTTGGAGGCGGCGGTGTCCAGGGTGCCGATGCCGCCTTCCAGGGACTGGATGTTGGTGGCGAAGCCGGGTTTCAGGCTGTTGTCGGCGAAGTCGGCGCTGCCATCCTTGATGCTCACCCCGCCGATGCGGATTTGCAGCGGTGGCGAGCTGTCCTTCGACTCGGTTTTCGGCTGGGGGACCAGCAGCGCGCTGAAGTTGTTGCTCAGGTCCTCGTTGATCACCAGGGTGCCATAGGGCTTTTCCAGGTCGACCTTGTCGATCACCAGGTGCTTGCCCAGCTCGAAGGCGATGCCCCGCAAGTCGAGTAGTTGCCAGCGCATGAAGTCCTGCTGGTGCAGGGTGTCCAGCACGTGCACCTGGGTGACCTGGGCGGTGCCGCCGACCTTGAGGCCCAGCGGCTCGCCCGGGGCGAGGGTGACCTTCAGCCTGCTGGCCAACTGGCCGCTGCGGATTTCCAGGCGTACATAGGGATTGAGGTAGGGCTGGGCCTGGCGCAGGTTGAGTTCGTCGATGCCGACGTCGAACTGCCCCTGCAAGGGCGCAAGGTCAAGCTGGCCGGCGACGGTGATGCGACCGCGGTCGCCCAGGGTGGTCTTGAGGTCGAGGGCGAAGGGCCTGTCGCCCGCCGTATCGAAGCCCTTCACCGCCACGTCCAGGCCGCTGAAATAGAGACTCGCCGGGTCGGGCGGGACGCGGTCCACCAGGTGCAGCTGGTTGTCGGCGAGCTGGACGTCAGCCAGCTTCACCCGCCAGGCCGGTCCGCTGCTGGGCGCGTCGCTGGTCGGAAAGAGTTTCTGCCAGTCCAGGCTGCCGTCCTGCTCGCGATTGCCCCAGGCATCGAGGCCGTTGCCCTGCAGGCGGGCGATGGTGACTTCGCGCTTTTGCAGATCCAGGTCTATGCCTTCGGCGGCAAAGCGCTTGAAGCTGGCCTTGGGCTCGGCGCCCACCGCCTGCACGGCGACGTCATCGAGCGCCAGGCGGCCCTGGCTGAGCTGCAGCTGCAGGCCCTTGGCCAGGTCCAGCCGGTAGTGGCTGCTGGCTTCCAGCCGACCCTTGCCCAGGGCCAGGGGCAGCTGGTTGCGCACATAGGGCCACCAGGGCGCGAGGCTTACGTTTTGCAGCGCCAGGTCGCCCTCGCTGCGCAGCGGGGCGAGGTCCAGGCTGCCCTTCCAGGTCAGCTGGCCGCCCTGGGTGGTGGTGGCGGTCAGGGCCAGCTGGCCGGGGCCATCCCCGCTGCGGGTACGGAAATCCTGCAGGGTGGCGTCCAGCGGGGTGAGGGTGACGTCCACCGGCTGGGCGCCCTGGGCGTCGAGGAAGTGCAGGCGGCCGCCGACCAGGGCGATACGCTCGATGTGCACCGGGAAGGGCTGGCCTTCCGGCTCGGCGGCGGGCGTCGGCGTGCCGGCCGGGGTGGGCGTCGGCGTGCCGGCCGGGGTGGGCTCGCTGCGCCAGAGCTGGGCCAGGTTGACCTGGCCGTCCTTGGCGATGCGCAGGTCGACCTGGGGCTGATCGAGACGGACGTCGGCCAGGTGCAGGGTGCGCCGCCAGAGGCTATCCAGTTGCAGATTGGCGTAGAAACCGTCGACGGCCACGGTGGGACGCTCCGCCGGACCGATCAGCAGCTTGTCCGCGCGCAGCTCCAGGGTGAAGGGATTGAAGCTCAGCGCCTGCAGGCTGGCCGGCTGGGTGAGGCGTTCGCCCAGTGTCTGGTTGAGGTAGTGCAGGGCGAGGCGCGGCCCGACCACGAAGCCGAGCAGGCTGTAGAGGGCCAGGAGCGCGAGCAGGACGAGGCTCGCTTTGACGATTCTGGGCATGCGGGCTTCTAGGACGGCCAAGGTGCGCGGATTATGGCACGGCGCCTCCGTCGGCAAGGGCGGTGGGCGTCCCAAAAGTATGCGGGCCGCTACTTGGCACCCAGTGGACGAGCCCGAAGCGGAATGGGATACCCCTCACGAATCGGCTTTTCACGCACGGCAGCGCGGCCTGGTGGGCGATCGACGGTCGCCGTCGCGCAGAATCCCTGTCCAGAGCCTTGGGACAGCGGTGGCAGGCTCTAGTCCGGCACTTTGCCATGATCCGTCGGTCGCTCTGGATTAAGTTTGACTTAATAACCGCCGACTAGTCTCGCGAACAGGTTGCATTCTCAGGAGGAGGGCGGCGGCGGGTCGCTACCCGCTGTGCGATAGCAGGCCAGCACGGGCAACCACGAATCGAGAGTCCGCGTCGTCGTCCGGAGAGCCTGATGTCCAGTCCGATTTCCCTCCGCTCCATCCAGAAGAAGGTGCAGTTCCTGCGCACCACCTTCAGCTATGTCGGCTGGTCGCTGTTCGGCCTGTTCCTCTGGGACGTGGCGGTCACGGTGGATGCCATGCTGTTCGTCGACGAGCGCTTCGATCTGCCGCTGACCCCCCTGACCCTGCTGTGCTCGGCGCTGGTGGTGCTGATCAGCTTTCGCAACAGCAGTGCCTATGGTCGCTGGTGGGAGGCACGGACCCTGTGGGGGGCCATGGTCAACAGTTCGCGCAGCTTCGGTCGCCAGGTGCTGACCCTGATCGACGACCCGGGCAACGCCCAGAACCGGGTCAAGGCGGTGCTGCTGCGCCGCCACATGGGCTACCTGCACGCCTTGCGCGCCCAGCTCAAACGCCAGGACCCGGCCGCGGCTGCGGCGCCCTATCTGGCCCGCCACGAACTGGCGCTGGCCGAGGGCAGCCTCAACTTCGCCAACGATATCCTCGCCGGTACCGCCGAGCTGATCGCCAGCGAATACCGCCAGGGCCGGCTGGATAGCATCCGTCTGGCACGGCTGGAGCAGACCCTGGTGGACATGTCCAACTGGCAGGGCGGCATGGAGCGCATCGCCAACACGCCCTTGCCTTATCCCTACGTCTGCTTTCCGCAGCTGTTCAGCTTCCTGTTCTGCATCGCCATGCCGCTGGGGCTGGTCTCGACCCTGGGTTGGTTCACCCCGCTGGTATCCACCGTGGTTGGCTTCATGCTGCTAGCCCTGGAGCGCATCGGCAGCGATCTGCAAGCGCCCTTCGCCGACAGTCAGCACCAGATCACCATGGACAAGCTGTGCGCCACCATCGAAGCCAATCTGCTGTCGATGCTGCGCCCTCGCAGCGAAGAGGGCATGGCCGTGGTGCTGGCCCAGAGGGAAGCCGGGCCGGCCCGCCAGGTGGCCTGAGAGCCTGGTCGAAATCTGCTGCGCGTCGGCCAAACTGCGTTGAAAATGCCCTGGGTCGCCAGCCCCGCCTGGGCGGCCCCGTCGCAATGCTCATTTACCACTCGTAAACCCGAGCGCGGGTCCGATCCGCTTCCTCAGCCCTTTTTTTGCCTTGTTTGGCTCTAGCTCGCTAGATTTTGAACAGGCTCTGAGGCTGCCAGGCGACGGACGGCGGCAACGCGGGCGGCGCCTGGCGGCGGCGGGTGGGCAGGGCGCGTCGAAAGCTGGAAAGCGCCGTGACAGACAGATTCTTTGCGGGTGGCACGGCACTAGCACCGCTTCGCTCCTGTCACATTTTGCAACCTCCCCTGGCAGCGGCGGTTTGCCATGACGTACCGGCCTTGCGGCACGTCGCGGACGAGCCGGGGCGAGGCGTGCCACAGGGTGCAGGTCCAGCGGACATCACCCGGGCGACCCCCAACCCTCGCTACGGATGCCCGCTCATGTCAGAGACCCGTTCCCCGGCCGCCGGGACCGGCGCCGAACCCTCGCGTCGCGCTCGTCATGCCCTGGATGCCCTGAACTTCACCCTGGCCGACGTCCGCGACGGCCTGGGGCCCTACCTCGCCATCTACCTGATCGCCGTGCGCGGCCCGGGGGAAGGCTGGAACGAGGCCACCGCCGGTTTCATCATGACCCTGGCCGGCATCGCCGGCCTGATCGCCCAGACCCCGGCCGGTGCCCTGATCGACCGTACTCGCCACAAACGCCTGATGGTCGGCCTCGCCGCCTTGCTGGTGACGGTCTGCAGCCTGATGCTGCCTTTCGTTTCCAACTTCTACGTGGTGGCCGCCACCCAGTCGCTGGCCCATGCCGCGGCGGCGATCTTCGCCCCGGCGCTGGCGGCCATCACCCTGGGCATCGTCGGGCCCAAGGCCTTCACCCGGCACATCGGCCGCAACGAGGGCTTCAACCACGCCGGCAACGCCGTCTCGGCGGCGCTGGCGGGTGGCCTGGCCTATTTCTTCGGTCCCACCGTGGTGTTCTGGCTGATGGCGCTGCTGGCCGCGGCCTCCATCGTCGCCATCGTCCGGGTGCCCCAGGACGAGATCGATGATGACCTGGCCCAGGGGCTGGGTGACGAAGTCGGTGCCCGCGATGCCAAGCCGGTGTCGGCCTGGCAGGCGCTGCTGGCCAATCGCAAGCTGCAACTGCTGGCGCTGCTGGCCGCCATCTTCCACCTGGCCAATGCCGCCATGCTGACCTCGGTCGGCCAGCAGCTGACCCATATCGTCGGCAAGGACAGCGCCACCTCGCTGGTGGCCGTCTGCATCGTCGCCGCCCAGTGCGTGATGGTGCCGGTGGCCATCCTGGTGGGGCGCAAGGCCGACGTCTTCGGCCGCAAGCCGATCTTTCTCTTCGCCTTCGCCGTGCTGGCGATCCGCGGGGTGCTCTACACCTTCTCCGACAGCCCCTACTACCTGGTGGCGGTGCAACTGCTCGACGGCGTCGGCGCCGGGATCTATGGCGCCCTGATGCCGGTGATCGTCGCCGACCTCACCCGCGGCTCGGGGCGCTTCAACGTCAGCCAGGGTGCCATCGCCACGGCCCAGGGCCTGGGCGCCGCCATCAGCGCCACCATCGCCGGGGTGATCATCGTCCGCTTCGGCTACGGCGCGGCCTTCACCACCCTGGCGGCCATCGCCGCGGTGGGTTTCGTGCTCTATCTGCTGCTGATGCCGGAGACCCGGGACGAGCAGCTTGGCAGGCGTTCGGCGCGCTCGACCGGTTCGGTGGTGGGGGGCTGAGATGGCACGCTCGACCGATTTCCTTGCCTTCGCCCATATCGGTGACCTGCACCTGACCACCGCCGAGGCGGACAACGCCCGGGACCTGCGGACCATCCTGCAGCGGCTGCGCGAGCGGCAGGAGCTGGACTTCGTCTTCCTGCCCGGCGACAACGCCGACAACGGTACGCCAGAGCAGTACCGACTGCTGCGCCAGGCGCTGGCCGACTTTCCCCTGCCGGTAGCGGTGATCACCGGCGATCACGACATGGAAGGCGGTGACCTGGGGCCCTTCTATGCCGTATTGCAGGTGCCGCGGCTGCCCTACGGCAAAGACGTGGGTGGCCTGCGCTGCCTGTTCCTCGACATGTGCGGCCCCGGCAGCGGCGGCCCGGACTTCCGCCTGGGTGCCGAGCAGGTCCAGTGGCTGGAGCGGGAACTGCTGGCGGCCACCCGCCAGGAGCGCCAGTGCGTGGTCTTCATGCACAGCTATCCGGCGGACCTGCGCGGGCCCGGCGAGGCGGAACGGGTGGCGCGCCTGCTGCACGAAGGTCCGGTGCGCCTGGTGGAAATCGGCCACACGCACTACAACGAGCTGGCTCATGATGGCGGCGCGCTCTACGCCGCCTGCCGCTCCACCGGCCAGATCGAGGAAGGCGGTGCAGGCTTCGCCCTGGTCACCGTCGATGGCCAGGCGGTGAGTTGGCGCTTTCGCGAGTTGCACGAAGAGGGGCCCTGGGTGCAGATTACCGCGCCCGGCGATGTCCGGCTGAACGCGGCCGGTGCGGTCGAGGGCGACGACTGTCGCGCGCTGGTGCTGGCCGCGGCAGCGGTGGACAGCTGCGAATGGCGCGCTGACGAGGGGCCCTGGTGGCTGATGCAGCCGTTGGGCGAAGGTCGCTATCGTGGCGACCGGCCGGTGCCCGCAGGCACTCGGTGCCTGCAGGTCCGCGTTCGGGATGTCCAGGGTGGGGAGGACCGCGACGAGGTCACGCTGCTGGGTGAGCGCCCGGCGCTCGCTGCCCCTGAGCACTGGGGCTCGGATCACAGTCAGCTGGGCGAATGGCCAGCCAAGGGCGTGCTGGGCACCCAGCTGGGGCCCAATCGCAATGGCCGCAAATGGTGAGACCGGCATCCGGCCGGTCTCGCGGATCGATTAGAAGGAACGCGTCCTAGATGGGGTTTCTCGGAGTTTCTCCTCACCTGCTGACCTGGATCATCGCCGGCCTGGCCACCCTCGGGGTGGTCACCCGGCCGTTCGGCCTGCCCGAGGCGCTGTTCGCCGTGGCCGGCGCGGTGCTGCTGGCCCTGTTCGGCCTGCTGTCGCTGGACGGTGTCTGGCATGGCATCGCCAAGGGCACCGACGTCTACCTGTTCCTCATCGGCATGATGCTGCTGGCCGAGATCGCGCGGAAGGAGGGGCTGTTCGACTGGGTCGCCGGTCATGCGGTACGGGCGGCCAAGGGCTCGGCGCTGCGGCTGTTCGCCCTGGTCTACGGCGTCGGCATCCTGGTCACGGTATTTCTCTCCAACGACGCCTGCGCGGTGGTGCTGACCCCGGCGGTCTACTACGCCACCCGTGCGGCCCAGGTGAAGAATCCGCTGCCCTATCTGTTCTCCTGCGCCTTCATCGCCAACGCGGCGAGCTTCGTGCTGCCGATCTCCAACCCGGCCAATCTGGTGGTCTTCGCCGAGCACATGCCGGAGCTGGGCCGCTGGCTGGCGCTGTTCACCCTGCCGTCGATCCTGGCCATCGCCGCGACCTTCCTGGCCCTCTGGGCGACCCAGGCCAAGGTCCTGCGCGCCGAGCGGCTATCGGAGGGGGGCGCGGTGGACGCCCTGCCCACCACCGGGCGGATCGCCGGCTGCGGTCTGATCCTGACCATCTTGGTGCTGCTCGGCGCCTCGGCGCTGGACTTGGAGCTGGGCCTGCCGACCTTTCTCGCCGGCTTCGCCACCTTCCTGGTGGTGGCCTGCAAGCGCGGCGGCGGCCTGGAGCTGCTCAAGCACATCTCCTGGGGCGTCTTGCCATTGGTGGCCGGGCTGTTCGTGCTGGTAGAGGCGCTGGAGACGACGGGGGTGCTGAAACTGCTGGCCGGCCAGCTCCAGGCCGCCGCCCAGGCGACCCCGGAGCACGCCGCCTGGGGCGCCGGCCTGCTGGTGGCCTTCGGCAGCAACCTGGTCAACAACCTGCCGGCCGGGCTACTGGCCGGGGCGGCGGTGCAAGCCGCCCATGTCTCGGAAAAGATCGCCGGCGCCGTGCTGATCGGCATCGACCTCGGCCCCAACCTGTCCATCACCGGCTCCCTGGCGACCCTGCTGTGGCTGGCCGCGCTACGCCGGGAAGGGCTGTCGGTGAGCTTCTGGCAATTCCTCAAGCTGGGCACGGTGGTGATGATTCCGGCGCTGCTGTTGGCGCTGGCCGCGCTTATCCATCTCTGACGGACGGTCCGCAGGTGTAGCGGCTTTGCCCCTGCGCCTGGGGCACTATCAGGGTTCGTCCGCTGCGGAGCATCGCCATGGTCATCGCTCGCTACACCGGTTGCGCCCAGGCGCTGCACTGGCTGACCGTCGCCCTGCTGTGCCTGCTGTTGCCCTTCGTCTGGGTGGCGGAAAACTTCCCGCCCGGGCCGGTGCGCACCCTTTGGTACTTGCTGCACGAATCCACCGGGATCTCGGTGTTCCTGCTGGTGCTGATCCGCCTGACCTGGCGCTGGCGACATCCGGCGCCACCGGCTAACCCCCGTGATGGCCGCCTGCTGCGGCTGCTGGCCGGCCTCAACCACGGCCTGCTCTATGCGGTGCTGCTGCTGATGCCGGTGACCGGCTACCTGATGGCCGGCCAGGGGCAGCCGGTGCCGGTGTTCGGGTTGTTTTCCCTGCCGGGTTTTCCCCGTCATGAAGCCCTCGGCATCCTCGCCAATCGCATCCATGTGGCGGGTCAGTTCGCCGTCTATGGTCTGGTGATCCTGCACGTAGCGGCGGTGGTCTGGCATGTGGCGATCCGCCGGGACGGGACGCTGGAGCGCATGTTGCCCGAGCAGCGGCCCTGAGGCGCTGGGTTTGGCTCCCCCTCCAGCTTGAGCCCATCTCCGGAGGCTTCGACCGCTCGCTGTTGGCGCCGAATTCGTTCACGATTTCTTTAAGAAACAGTAAGTTAGCTTTCATTGGATGAGGGCTGATATTCGTTAAATGGGCAGATTAGCCATGAGGCTATGGGATGGATAGGTCTGGTGCTAAAGAAGGTCAGGGGGTTGCTAAGCATTACCTTTTTCTGTAATTTTATACAGTATTTTGGTTGGCGTAGAACGCCAAATTTGGTATGTGTCAATAGAAAATTGACCCGTAGCCTTGACTTGTGCAGAATCGCCCCGCATTTTGATCAGCTAGCAACCGATATTAGGAGGTCGAATGGAGTACCGTACTGCAAACGATGTCCTTCAAAAGTATTGGGATGGGTGTCTGCCGGTAAACCCACGAGCTATTGCTGAAGCTATGGGTATAGAGGTTGAGGCGCTTACGCCTTTTAACCAAGAAACTTGGCGCCCAAATGAAAGCGGTCACTATTCTTATCGCGAAGGTAATCCGCTAATTACTTATAACTCTTTGGATGCTCCCGTTCGGCAGCGATTCACCATTGCGCACGAAATTGGTCATCATGTTCATGGTGATTTGGACGCACCAAGAGATACATCTGAGCAGTTCAGCTCAAAAGCTCGTGATCCGAAAGAAGTCGCTGCGAACAGATTTGCCGCTGCCTTACTCATGCCTGCTGCCTTGGTAAAGCATCTTGTGCTAGAGAAAAGAATAACGGACTTGTCTAGTTTGGCGAGAACTTTTGGTGTCTCAACTGCTGCGATGGAATTTAGGCTTAAGGCAATTGGGCTTTTATGAACGGCACTCATGACGATCTATCTCAGGGTGAGGCAGAGAATCAAGGGTTAATTAGTGACTACCTCCGAAGGGAGGCTTGGAGATTTCGCTGGGAAAAGCGGCTAACCAACGTTACTGTGGGATTGGTTGTTGTCTTTTATCTAGCGCTGCTCGGCTTCGTTTTCTTGGGTAATGTTCGAATAAGTGCTGGTTTTTGGTATTTTTTCGCTTCCGTGAGACCTCACTCTACAGGTGATATTCCTATCATAGTGTCGCTTTCGACTGTGCCGACATTGCTGCTCATCGCGCTGCTAAGATATTTTCATCACCGGCCTAAATCTGATCAGGATGATCTGCAAGCGCCTCTTCCTATCAGTGTTGAGGCGGCTAAAGAAATAATAAAGGCCACGACTGATGCGATGAAATCGCCTTAGCTATCTTTAGTAATCTATTTTCCCTTGTAGTGGTTGTAAGTGGGTCCGTAATCTGGCGTTTGGCGTGATTCATGCTATATAATTTTCTTGTCTCTCTGGTTTTCTTGTTTAATAGAGTGCTCGCATGGGGCTATGCCGTCACGATCACATAAAGCGGCTGCCCCACATGTTTTATAAACCCTATTGCTAGTCTGATGTTTCAGAAGTCATCTACACAATGCTGGCGGCGCTTTTTCGGCCGCAGCGGCGGACCGTCTGGTCGGCGTTGCCACTCCTCGCCATAGCCCTGCTATGGCTCCTCACAGCGCCTGGCCCATCGGGGCGCCGAACCGACCAGAATCACTCGCCAATTCTTGTGCGAACTTCTGAAACACCATGCTAAGGCTGGATTTATATCTGCTACCAGGCCGGCAACCGGCGTGAGACGCAGGCAGAACGGCACCTGGGAAAAATCCGACTAGTCTTACGAGCAGAGGGCCAAGAGCCCTCTGTCCTGCGACTTTCGGCATAACCAGAACAAGGCCCGACCGCCCATGCCCGTACGCTTCGTCCGTCCGCTGCTGTGTTCCGCTAGCTGTCTGCTCACCCCTCTGGCGTCTGCCCTGGACGCCCCCGGCGCACCCGGCGCCGCTCCCTTCTGGTCCTACTCCGGCAAGACCGGCATCGGCACCAGCTACGAGGCCTATCGCGACGGCGCCTACAGTGACCAGGCCAGTACCGGCCGCGTGTCGCGGGTGTGGTTCTCCCTGGCCCAGGGCGTGGTCACCGAGACCATGCAGGGGCTCATCCACCAGGCGCAGCTGCGCGAGCTGCAACTGGTGATCCGCGGCCCCGACTTCACCCACCTGGAACGCGACGACACCGACAGTCGCCTCGAGTACCTGGCCACCGACGCCGCCGGCCGGCCCACCTCCCTGGCCTACAGGATCGTCAATCGCGACCGCCAGGGCCGCTACGAGATCGAGAAGCACGTCTTCACCGACCCGGACCAGGACACCCTGGTCATGCGCGTCATCTTTCGCAGCCAGGACCCGCGCATCCAGCCCTATCTCTATGTCGATCCGGCGCTGGCCAACAGCGGCAGCCACGACCGTGCGGCGGTGAAGGGCGCGGTGCTCTACGCCAGCGAAGGCGAGCACGCCCTGGTGGTGAAGGCCAGCCAGCCCCTGCAGACGCCCACCGTGGGCTTCGTCGGTGCCTCCGATGGCCTCGACGACCTGCGTCGCAACGGCAAGCTGACCCAACTCTACGGCAGCACCGGCGACCAGGCCGGCAATGTCGCCCTGCTGGCCAAGCTGCCGCTCAAGGGCGCCGAGACCACCCTGGACGTGGTGGTGGGCTTCGGAGCCAATCCGCGCCAGGCCGAGGCGGCGGCGGATGCCACCCTGGCCCGCGGTTATCAAAAGGTGCTGGCCCACTACAACGGCGAAGGCGACGCCATCGGCTGGCAGGACTACCTGGCCAGCCTCGACCAGCTGCCGCGCCTGCAGGCCCAGGCCGGCGACGGCGGCAAGCTGGTCAACGCCAGCGCCCTGGTGCTCAAGGCCCAGGAGGACAAGACCCACGCCGGCGCCCTGATCGCCTCGCTGTCCAATCCCTGGGGCGAGACGGTGCCGGCGGCCAAGGGCACCACCGGCTACAAGGCGGTCTGGCCGCGGGACTTCTACCAGTGCGCCATGGCGCTGCTGGCGCTGGGCGATCGGCAGACGCCCAAGGTCGCCTTCAGCTACCTCAAGCAGGTGCAGGTGGACGCCAACACCGCGCACAAGCCGGCCGACAACTCGGCCTTCATCCACCAGCAGAAGCAGGGCGACGAGGTTCGCGCAGCTGGCGCTACCGGCTGGTTCCTGCAGAAGACCCACGTCGACGGCACCATCGAATGGGTGGGCGTGCAACTCGACCAGACCGCCATGCCGATCATGCTCGGCTATCGCCTCTGGCAAGGCGGCCTCTTGGGCGATGCCGAGATCGATCGCTGGTATCGCGACATGCTCAGGCCCGCGGCGGATTTCCTCGCCCGTGACAGCCAGGTCAACCTGGGCTGGAACACCTGGCAGGTCAAGCCGCCGCAGACCCAGCAGGAGCGCTGGGAAGAGCAGTGGGGCTATTCGCCGTCCACCACCGCGGCGGTGATCGCCGGTCTCGCCACGGCCAGCGAACTGGCGCGCCATGCCGGCGACGAGGCCAATGCCAGCCGCTACCGCGACACCGCCCGGCGCTATTCCGGCCAGGTGGAAAAGACCATGGCCACCACCCAGGGCAGCCTGGGCGCCGGCAACTACTACCTGCGCATCACCCAGAACGCCGACCCGAACGACAAGGGCAAGCTGGTGGACAACAACAGCCGTCCGGGCCTGCCGGAAGACCAGGTGCTGGACGCTGGCTTCCTCGAACTGGTGCGCTATGGGGTGCGTCCCGCCAGCGATCCCCTGGTACAGAAGAGCCTGGCGGTACTGGACGACGAAGGCCTGCCGGAGAATCTGAGGGTCAAGTACAGCTTCCAGTACCCCGGGGTGACGGGCACCTTCCCCGGCTGGCGGCGCTACGGCAACGACGGCTATGGCGAGAGCGAGACCTCGGGCATCAATTTCCCGGCTACCGAGCAGCCGGTGCCCAACTCCGGCCTGCGCGGCCGGGTCTGGCCGATCTTCACCGGCGAACGTGGCCACTACGAGCTGGCGCGCCTGGCCCTGCAGGGCAAGCCGGATGCGGCAGCGCTGGGCAAGTTGCGGAACACCTACGTCCGCGGCCTGGAGCTGTTCGCCAACGCCGGCCTGATGCTGCCCGAGCAGGTCTGGGACGGCGTGGGCGACAACCGGCGCCACGGCTACACCAAGGGGCAGGGCACCGATTCGGCGACCCCGCTGGCCTGGTCCCATGCCGAGTACGTCAAGCTGCTGCGCTCCCTGGCGGACGGCCAGGTGTGGGATCACTACCCGTTGGTAGCACGGGCACTGGCGCCCTGAGATAAGCCGGGACGCAAGAGCTACCCTGGTGGCCAATGCGGCCTTTTCGGCAGCGAGTGCAGCCGAAAAGGCCGCATTGGCCAGCGTCGAGATCGGATTGCCTGCTCTCGACCACGGACGCCGACGAACGGCATGCAGCTGTGAAGTTGCATGCCAGAGCCGCGGGCGACGACCAGCGAAGCGTCGAACCCGAGGGAACGCCTGTAACAAGACTTGTCTGATAGGCGTTCTCGCGCTTTGCTGAGGCAGCGGATCCTTCCGCTCGCCGCTGTTCTCCTCTCTTTCCGGTCCCTCTGCCCTCGGTCGCGTACCGCGCGGTAGCGTGCCCGGCTGTCGCGCTTTTCCCTCGCTCGCTCCGGCGACCGCTTTGGCGGTCTGGGGGCGGGTCTTTGCCGGTTTCTGTCAAGAAGGTCACGGATATGACTGACGTCGCTCTCCCCATCGCCCTCTACCTGGGCACCCTGGTGCTGCTGGCCTTCGCCCTGCGCCGCAGCCCGCTGCTCACCGAGGAGACCCTGGCGCGCTCCTCGCCGCTGGATGCCCTGCGTGGCATCCTCGCCACCGCCGTAGTCTGCCTGCATTTCGTGCTGACCTATCACCTCAAGGCCGAGGGCCAGTGGCGCGAACCCGACAGCATCCTGCTCTACAACCTGGGTGTGGTACCGGTCTCGCTGTTCTTCATGATTACCGGCTACCTGTTCTTCGGAAAGGTCTATCGCCGCACGCCGGACTGGGGCGAGCTGCTGAGATCGCGGGTGCTGCGGGTGATGCCGCTGTATCTCTGCGTGGTGGCCGTGGTGGTGCTCTTCACCCTGATCCGCACCCACTTCGTCATCGCCGACGGCCAGCACTTCATGCTCGAGCTGCTCAGTTGGGAGCTGTTCTCCGGTTTCAGTCTCAACGGTTTGGAAGAGAGCGGCTGGATGACCGCCGGCGCCCACTGGACGCTGCGCTACGAGGCGCTGTTCTATCTGGCGCTGCCGATCATCGCCGCGCTGTTCAATCGCCGTGGCTTCGGGTTGCCGCTGCTGGTCTCGACGCTGTTGGTGGCTGGCCTGGTCGCCGCCGGCTATCACTACCATGTGCTGGGTGCCCGCTTCGGTCTGCTGTTCCTGCTGGGTTTCCTGCCGGTGTTCGTCAAGGTCCATCGGCCGGCGCTGATGGCCTGGCTGCGCACGCCCCTGGTGGCGGCGCTGTCGCTGGCGCTGGTGGGCTACGCCATGACCCAGCCGGACTACAGTCTCAAGCAGATGCTGGCGCTGGCCTTGCCCTTCGCCGCCATGGCCGCCGGCAACGATCTCTTCGGTGTGCTGCGCAGTCGCGGGCTCAAGGTGCTGGGCGAGATCAGCTACAGCCTTTATCTGACCCACGGCCTGCTGCTCTATGGCCTCTTCACCCTGCTGAACCTGGGCTCGGTCGAGGTCCTGGGCACGGCCGGCTTCATGGCACTGCTGCCGCCGGTGCTGGTGCTCGCCTGCCTGCTGTCGATGCTCAGCTACCGCTGGATCGAGCGTCCGCTGATGCATCTGGGCCGGGCGCCGCGGCCTCGCGAAGTGCCGGCGTAAGGCGCGTTCGCGGCGCACTCGGGGGCTCCAGCAAAAAGGCCAGGGCCTGGGCACAGGAAGCCTCCACCTTGAGCGTCAGCAGGTCGTCCGCGCGGGTACGGCCATAGCCCAGGGCGGCGATGGGGAGGCCGGCGCGGGCGGCGGCCTGGGCGAAGCGAAAGCCGGAATAGACCATCAGCGAGGAGCCTACCACCAGCAGCGCATCGGCACGGCCCAGGTGGGCGAAGGCGCGTTCCACCCGCGCACCGGGTACGTGTTCGCCAAAGAACACCACGTCCGGCTTGAGCAGGGCGCCGCAGCGCGGGCAGTCGGGTACGCGGAAACTCATGAAATCCACGCCTTCCAGATCGGCATCGCCATCCGGGGCGGTAGCCGCGTCCAGCTGCAGCCAGTCGCCATTGAGTTCGCCCAGCCATTGCTGGAATTCCTGGCGCGGCAGGCGCAGCTCGCAACCCAGGCAGCGGATCTGGTCGAGGCGGCCGTGCAGGTCGATCACCGCCTCGCTGCCAGCGGCCTGGTGCAGGCGATCGACGTTCTGGGTCAGCAGCATCTCCACCTGGCCGCGCCGCTCCAGGGCCGCCAGGGCCTGGTGGGTGGCGTTGGGGCGGGCCTGGCAGAAGCGCGGCCAGCCGATCAGGCTGCGCGCCCAGTAGCGGCGGCGCAGCAGGTCGTCGCCGACGAAGGCCTGCAGGGTGACCGGTTGCGGGCGCTTCCAGGCGCCGTCGCGGTCGCGGTAGTCGGGAATACCGGAATCGGTGCTGCAACCGGCACCGGTGAGCAGAAAGATCCGCTCGTGCCGGGCGATGAAGGACTGGAGCTCGGGCAGGGACATCGTGCACCTAGGGTTGCGGGCGATATCCCCAGCTTGGAAAGGCTCAGGTCGCGAGGCAAGCCGCAGCTGACGAACGTCCTGTCCGCCAGGCGGCGCTTCACCGCTCTAGTACACCGGCACGTAGATGTAGATCTGCGAATCCTGGGCATCCACCCCGGTGAAGGCCTCGGTGTAGTGCTCGAAGCAGGCGCCCGGACGGGGTTGCAGGCCGCGCGCCGGCAGCAGCTCGGCGAACAGCCGGCCGAGGCTCTTGGCCACGCTGGGCGCGGTGCCCAAATGCACGTAGCGGGCATAGCGGCCTTCCGGCAGTTCCTGGCGCACCATGCCGGCGGGCAGGGGCGCGCCCGGCGCGGTGGCCACCGCGGCCAGGTAGTGCATGGCGCCGGCCTGGCGCCAGCTCAGGCCATACCATTCGGCGTCGCCTTCACGGCCGGTGATTTCCCCGGCGCGGTCGGCGAAGCGCCGCCAGAGGGCGGCGATGTCTTCGCCCTGGCCAGGCTCGAACAGCAGACCGGTCACTTCCAGGGCGGGATGGTCGACGATTTCCAGCGACATGGGACAGACTCTCTCGAAGATGCGATGAAGGCCGCCACCTTACTCCAGCGGCGCCTCGCGGTCAGCCTGGGCGGCCGTCGGACTAAAGGTCGCAGCCGTCAGCGCGTGCTCACCCATCTGCGGCAAGCGCCTGGGTCAGCGCCAGGCCCGCCAGGCGCGCGCTGGCCAGCAGCCGCTCCAGACTCTGCCCATGCCGGGCACTGGCGGAGAGCCCGGCCATGGTGGTGATGACGAAGTCGGCTAGCTCCTGCGCACGCTGCGGTTGGCAGGCGGCGATATGGGTGCGGATGAGCGTCTGGGCCGCCTGGTGATGCCGGTCGGCTGCCGCGCGGGCCTGGGGATCGTCGCAGTGGGTACCCTCCAGCACCAGGCAGCCGGTCGCGCTGGGGTCGGCCGCATAGCTGCGCGCCGCCTCTTCCAGCACCTGGGTCAGAGCCACCGCCAGGGATTGCTCGGCCTCCAGAATCTCCCGTAGCAGCAGGGCGCCTGTCGAGATGTAGCGCTCGAGCACCCGCTCGTACAGTTCGAGTTTGCTGCCGAAGGCCGCGTAGAAGCTCGGCGGCCTGATCCCGAGCGCCTGGGTCAGAACGGCGACACTCACCCCGTCGTAGCCCTTTTCATGGAACAGGCGCTGGGCCTGGGCAATCGCCTCGTCCGGATCGAAGCGGCGTGGTCGACCACGAGGTGCGGATTTATTTGTAGTGCTCATTACAAAAATACTTTGACAGGGGCCGGGATAGGCTTATTGTAGCATTCACTACATTAATCAGGAGGCAGGCTCATGACGAATTTCGCAGGTAGGAAGGTGTTGGTGCTGGGCGGCAGTCGCGGAATAGGTGCCGCCATCGTGCGGCGCTTCGCCGCCGAGGGCGCCCAGGTGACCTTCACCTACGCCAGCTCCAGGGACGCTGCCCAGGCGTTGGCCGCGGAAACCGGTAGCACCGCCGAGATGACCGACAGCGCCGACCGCGATGCCGTCATCGCGCGGGTGCGCGCCAGCGGTCCCCTGGATGTGCTGGTGGTGAACTCCGGCGTCGCCCTCTTCGGCGATGCCCTGGAGCAGGACCCGGATGCCATCGACCGAATGTTCGGTATAAACATCCAGGCGCCCTATCACGCGGCGGTCGAGGCTGCGCGGCAGATGCCGGCGGGCGGGCGGATCATCGTGATCGGTTCGGTGAACGGCGACCGCATGCCGGTGCCCGGCCTGGCCGCCTATGCCGTGAGCAAGTCGGCCCTGCAGGGGCTGGCCCGCGGCCTGGCGCGGGATTTCGGACCCCGCGGCATTACCGTCAACGTGGTGCAGCCGGGTCCCATCGACACCGAGATGAATCCCGCCGATGGACCGCTGAAGGAACTGATGCACAGCTTCATGGCGATCAAGCGCCATGGCAGCGCCGAGGAGGTGGCCGGCATGGTGGCCTGGCTGGCCGGGCCCGAGGCGGGCTTCGTGACGGGCGCCATGCACACCATCGACGGTGCCTTCGGCGCCTGATGCTCCCCCGGCGAGCCGCCTCTGAGCGTTCGCACTCAGACGGCGTCCGCTCGGCCGGGACCTCTCCTCGCGGCAGCCTCAGCCGTAACGCTTGAACGCCTCGATGGCCAGGCCGTTGCCGATGTTGCCGAAACGGTCGCCGTCCACCAGGCGGGCGCCGGGGAAGCGCTTGGCCAGGGCCTGACGCAAGGCGGGGATGCCGCTGGAGCCACCGGTGAAGAACAGGCTGTCGACCCGCGCCGGATCGAGGTCGGCACGGGCCAGCAGATCGTCCACACCCCGGCTCAGACGTTCCAGCTGCAGGGCGATGGCGGCGTCGAACAGCGGGCGCTCCAGCTCGGCCGCCAGGCCGGTCTCGATGCGATCCAGCCGCAGGGTGCGGCGCCAGTCGTCGGTCAGGGCGATCTTGGCGTCTTCCACCTGGATCGCTAGCCAGTGGCCGGCGCGCTGTTCGATGAGCTTGAACAGCCGATCCATGCAGCGGCTGTCCTGGGCGTCGTATCTCATGTCGCGCAGGGCCAGCACGCTCTTCTTGGCGTAGACGGCATTGATGGTGTGCCAGGTCGCCAGGTTGATGTAGTGGCTGGTGGGCATGGTGGCGCCGCTCTTCATGGCGCTGCCGTAGCCCAGCAGCGGCATCACGCCCTCCAGGCTCAGCTGGCGGTCGAAGTCGGTACCGCCCACGTGCACGCCGCCGGTGGCGAGGATGTCGCCGGCACGGTCGTCCAGGTTGCGCCGCTCCGGGGCCAGACGCACCAGGGAGAAGTCCGAGGTACCGCCGCCGATGTCGACGATCAGCACCAGCTCCTCCCGCTCGATGCTGCGCTCGTAGTCGAAGGCGGCGGCCAGGGGTTCGAACTGGAAGGAGATGTCGTTGAAGCCCACCTGGCGCGCCACGGCGGCCAGGGTGTCCTCGGCCTCCTGGTCGGCGACCGGATCGTCGTCGACGAAGTGCACCGGGCGGCCCAGCACCACGGCGTCGAAGGCGCGATTTGCCTGTTCTTCGGCGCGCTGCTTGAGGGTGCCGAGGAACAGGCCGAGCACCTCGGTGAAGGGCAGGGCGCTGCCGAGAATGCTGGTCTCGCCCTTGAGCAGGCTGGAGCCGAGCAGGCTCTTGAGCGATCTCAGCAGGCGGCCTTCGTAGCCTTCCAGGTATTCGTGCAGCGCCTGGCGACCATAGGCCGGACGGCGCTCTTCGGCGTTGAAGAAGATCACCGAGGGCAGGGTGGCCTTGCCGTCTTCGAGGGGCAGCAGGACGTCACCCGAGGGCCGCAGCCAGCCGGCGGTGGAGTTGGAAGTGCCGAAGTCGAGGCCCAGGGCACGGGCGGGTTGAGCAGACATGTCAGGATCCGTAACGCGAGCAGCCGCGTAGTCTAGCCGAGACGCGCGAGCAGGCGAACCCTGGCCCGGTGCCAGCAACGCCGCACGAACCGCTAGACTGGCGGCTTTTCCGGACGGACTCCGCATGCCCATGCCGCGCTCTTCCTGCTGGTGGCGGTCGCTGCCGCCCCTGGCCCTGCTGCTGGGCGGTGCGCTCGGCGGGCTGGTCCAGCCCGTGGCACTGCTCTGTGGCGTGCTGTTCGTGGCGTGGATAGCGGCGCGGCCCTGTGTCGCACCCCGCGCCTGGCTACCGGTGACGCTGGTGATGGCAGTGCTGTTCGCCGCCCATCTCGTGCCAGGGTTCGTGGCCCTGCCGCTGGGGCCACCCCAGCACCTGGGCGGCTCCCAGCCCTGGCAACTGCGCCTGGCGCTGGAGAAGGCTTTGGTCGCCCTCGCCCTGTTGCTGGCCTGGTGGGGTACGCCAGTGGGGCCGTGGCGGGTGCGGCCGCTGCTGGCCACGGTCGGTCTGACCCTGGGCGGCGTACCCGGTCTCGCCCTGGCACTGGGTGTCCTTGGCTGGCAGCCGAAGTGGCCGGAGGGTCTGCTGGCGTGGCTGGCGATCAATCTGCTGGTGACCTGCCTGGCCGAAGAGCTGGTATTTCGCGCCTTCCTGCAACGCCGCCTCAGCGAGCGCCTTGGCATGCCCACGGGCCTGCTGCTGACCAGCCTGCTGTTCGGCCTCGCCCATCTACCCGCGGGCGCAGGCTTCGCGCTGCTGGCGGGTCTGGCCGGTGTGGGCTACGGGCTGGCCTTCCACTGCTCGGGCAATCGCCTGTGGCCAGCGCTGCTGCTGCACGGGGCGCTCAATACCCTGCACCTGCTGCTGCTGACCTATCCCTTGCGCTGATCCTCGCGACGCTGGTCCAGGGTGCAGACCTCGTCCTGGCAACGCCGGCTGCCCTCTGGATGAGGCAGCCAGGTCAGGCCTGGGCGCAGCTTGAGAAAGAACCGATAGCCCAATTCCAGGAAAGGCCGTAGCGGGCGCCAGGCCAGCGGTCGGGCCCAGCGTCCGAGTCCGGCGGTGCGCCAGCTCCAATAGGTGGCGTCCAGGCCCTTGAACCAGCGACCGTCCGCATCCCGGGCGTGCAGCAGGTCGAGCATGGCCTGGCGCGGTGGCGCATCGGCCGGGGCCTGGTAGTCCGGCGCGGCGAGGTCGACCAGGTGCAGGCGGCTCGGATCGGCATGACGCCGCAGCCAGGCGATCTCGCGGGCGCAGAGCGGACAGGCGCCATCGTGATAGAGGGTCAGGGGCAGGCGAGGTGCGTGCATCGTGATCTTCCTGAGGTCTTGCTATCTGGACCGGCGCGGCGAGTGAGCGTTGCGCTTTCCGCCGAACGGTAAGCGCAACGGCGTGCCGCCGCGAGTCGGAAACAGAGACGCTGCAAGAGCCTTTGCATCATCGCGCGAGCTGGAACCAGACCAGGCGTTTTCAACAGGGTTTGGCCGACGCGCAGCCGATTATGCAAAGGCTCCAAGGCACTGTACGCAATCAATGAACGAGGTGGCTATGGATCTGGGAATCAAGGGGCGCGTAGCCCTCATCACGGGGGCCAGCGGTGGCATGGGTTTGGCCACGGCCAAGCTGCTGGCCGAAGAGGGCGTCAAGCTGGTGCTGTCCGATCTGGAGCAGGACAAGCTGGCAGAGGCGGCCAAGGGCCTGCCGGGCGAGCCACTGCTGATCGCCGCCGACATGACCGACCAGGCTGCGGTGGACGAACTGGTGGAGCAGGGCGAGTCCCGCTTCGGCCAGATCGACATCGTGGTCCATACCGCGGGCGTAACCGGGGCCAAGGGCGATCCGCTGGAGCTGGAAGATGCCGACTACGAGGAGGCCTGGGCCACCGACTTCTTCTCCGCCGTGCGGGTCGCCCGGGCCGCCATTCCGCGCATGCGCAAGCGTGGCTGGGGTCGCTTCGTCTGCATCACCTCGGAAAACGCCGTGCAGCCCTATTGGGAAGAGGCCGTCTACAACGTGGCCAAGGCGGCCCTGGCCGCCTTCATCAAGAACCTGTCGTACAAGGAAGCCGCCCACGGTGTGCTGTGCAATACCGTCTCGCCGGCCTTCATCGAGACCGGCATGACCGATGGCATGATGGAAAAACGCGCGAAGGAGCTGGGTGTCTCCTTCGAGGAGGCCATCGAAAGCTTCCTCGACGAAGAGCGGCCGGGCATCGTGCAGAAGCGCCGCGGCAAGGTGGAAGAGGTCGCTGCGGCCATCGCCCTGCTGGTGTCCGAACGCGCCTCCTTCATCAACGGCAGCAACCTGCGCGTGGATGGGGGCTCGGTGCAGGCCGTGCAGAACTAGGACGGGCGGGGCGGCTCTTCGGCCGTCCCCTGTTCCTGCTGGCGGCGTACCGCCTCGTCCAGGGGGATGAATTCCACCTGGCGATCCTTGACCACCGGCGGCAGGGTGATGCCCATGGAAACGTAGATGCTGGTGAACATGTCGATGCCCATGTCCGCCGGTTTCACCCAGTCCACCGGTACATAGAGCAGCCCGCCGCCCACGGGTACCGGCGCCGAAGGTACCAGCACGGCGTGATAGTGGCGACCCTCGATATCGATCACCGCCGGATTGGGCAGCAGTGCCAGCACCGCCACGCCCTGGCCACCGAAGAAGCACCACACCGGACTCATGGCGCGGATGTCCGCCCCGCCTTCCTTGCGATCGAGCAATTCGACGAAGCGCTCGGCGAGACCATAGAGCTTGCCGAACACCGGAATGCGCCGGAACGTCACGTTGGCGAACCAGGCCAGCGGCCGGCGCAGGCCCAGCTTCACTGCTATGCCCAGTGGATAGAGCAGCACCAGCAGCACCAGGGTGCCGATGCCGTAGGCCGCCAGGGAGTTGCCGACGAAGGGATGTCCCACCGCTACGAACAACTGGCCGAGGGTGGTGTTGGGGCCGATCAAGCCATTGAGGAAGCTGACGATCCAGCCGATCAGGGCCAGGGTCAGCACCAGGGGCAGCAGAAGCAGCAGCCCGGCCAACCAGGTGGATACGATGCTTTCGAAACCACGACGAACGAAGGGCATGCAGGGACTCGATGGCTAAAGCGCCAGTCTACGCGAGCCGGGCGATCATCGCCCGCCAAGCGCTGGTCGGCGGGCACTCGGTCGCGGCAGCGCGGGTCTTGAAGACAGTCGTCTTTCGTTCTGGAGTCCTGTCATGCCCCGCACGCTTCGTCCGCTACTGCTCGCGGCCTTGCCGCTCGCCCTCTACGCCGGATGGTCCCTCTCCTCGACCGCGCAGGCGGCTACCCAGTCGGTGCAGGTCCGGGACCTGCGCATAGGCGAGGGACGGCCGAAGATCATCGTCTCCACCTCGGGCAAGACGGCCGAGCAGGTGCTCGAACAAGGCCGGGCGGCGGCTGCCTCGCCAGCGGTCGACCTCCTGGAGCTGCGCCTCGATCTCCTGGCCTTCGCCACGGATGCCGACCAGGTGGCCGCCCTGGGCCGGCAACTGGTGCAGACGCTGGGCGGCAAGCCCTTGCTGCTGACCTTCAGGTCCAGACGCGAAGGCGGCGCCGGCGAGCTGGACGATGCAGCCTATGCGGCGCTCTACGGCAAGCTGCTGCAGGCCGGCTTCGCCGATCTGCTCGACGTCGAGATGCGCCGCGACGAGCGCCGGGTCAAGGCACTGGTGGTGGAGGCGCACAAGACCGGCGCCAAGGTGATCCTCTCCAGTCATGATTTCCAGGGCACGCCGACCAATGCCGACATGCTCGGGCGCTTGCAGCGCCAGCAGGCCCTGGGCGCCGACATCCTCAAGCTGGCGGTGATGCCGCGCGACGGTGGCGATGTCGCCCGCCTGCTGCAGGTGACCTGGACCCAACACCAGCGTAGCCCCCGCCCATTGCTCATCATGGCCATGGGCGGGGTCGGCGCCGTGTCCCGTCTCGCCGGCGAGACCTTTGGCAGTGCCCTCACCTTCGGCAGTCAGGGCCAGGCATCGGCACCGGGCCAGATCGAGGCCGACGTCCTGCACCAGACGCTCGAGGCGCTGCACCGGACGCGCCAGCCGTCGTCATAGCCAGCGGCGGTAGAAGGCCGCTTCCTGCTCCAGGGCGTCCGCCTGGTTGGCCGCGTGGCGAAAACCGTGGCCCTCGTCCGGATAGCGTCGCACCACCACCGGCACGCCGCGCGCCTCCAGGGCGGCGGCCATGGCGTCGGTCTGCGCCGGTACCACCACGGCATCCTTGAGCCCCTGGAGGAAGATTACCGGCGCCTGGATGCCGTCGGCATGCAGCAGTGGGGTGCGCGCCTCGTAGCGGGCGCGGTCGGCCTCGGGGTCGCCGATCAGCCAGTCCAGGTAGTCGGCTTCGAACTTGTGGGTGACCTTGGCCAGCGCCAGGGGATCGCTGACGCCATAGAGGCTGGCGCCGGCGCGGAAGACGTCGCGGAAGGCCAGGGCGCAGAGCGCCGTATAGCCACCGGCGCTGCCGCCGCGGATGAAGGCGCGCTGCGGATCGGCGTGGCCCTGGCGTCCCAGGTACTCCACCGCCGCGCAGGCGTCCTCCACGTCCACCTCGCCCCAGCGCAGGTGCAGCGCCTGGCGGTAGGCCCGGCCATGGCCGCTGCTGCCGCGATAGTTCAGGTCGGCCACGGCGAAGCCCTGGCGGACCCAGAACTGGATGCGCGCATCGAACACCGGATAGGTGCAGGAGGTCGGGCCCCCGTGGATGCTGACCAGCAGCGGTGGTGGACCCTCGCCACGGTCCTCGGGCAGATAGAGGAAGCCCTGGGCCTGGCCATCGCCGCTGGGATAGCTCAGGCGCCGGGGCGCGACCACGGTGGTTTCCGGCAGGGGCGCCACGCCGCCGCAAAGGATCTCCACCGCTCCCGTCCGCCGCTCGATAGCCAGCACCGCCGGGGGCCGCGTCGGGGCGGCGGCGATGCAGTAGCAGTGACGCTCGTCCAGGGCCAGGCCGCGAAAGCGACTGAAGTCCATGGCCAGGCGCTGGACCTGGCCGTCCGCCCGACGCTCGCCGAGCAGCCCGAAGCCGTCTTCCTGCCAGGTCGCCAGCCAGCCTTCCGCCGTGGGCAGCCAGCTGGCGCCGCCCAGTTGCCAGGGCGCGGCGGCATGATCCGCCGCCGGCGCCTCCTGGGCCGCGAAACCGTGGTCGGTCTCGCACCAGGGTTGCCACCAGCCCTGGCGGTCGCTCAGCGCCCACAGCCGGTGCTGGCCATCGAAGAGCGGCTGCTGCAGCGCTTCTTCGGGATCGGCGGAGACTACCGAGGCCGTCCCGGGCTGCCCTTCGGCGTCCAGGGGGGCCACCAGCAGCCGGGTGCGGGTCCAGGGTTGGTGCGGTCTATCCCATTCGATCCAGGCCAGGCGGCTCCCATCGGCGCTGGTCCGGGGGGCGGCGTAGAAGTCCGCGCCCTCGGCCAGCACCTGGCGCTCACCCGCCCGCCCGAGCGCGACCAGGCGATGGCGCGGTGGCTGTTCGCGGCGGTCTTCTTCCACGGCCAGAACACACCCGTGTAGCGCATCCCAATGCAGATCACCATAACGCCACGACTCGCCACCGGCCAGGCGCTCGGGCGCGCGTCCGTCCAAGGGCTGGCGATAGACCGCCTGATCGGCCTCGTTGACGAACACCGGCCCCGCATCCGCCAGGCACAGCGCGCCGCCGCCGTATTCATAGACCTTGCTGCGCAGGCTGAACCCCGCCGGCGTGAGACAGACCGGCGCGCTACCGACCTGGCGCCGCCACAGCCGGGTGGCGCCGTCGGCTGGGTCGTACTGGCTCCAGTAGAGCCCACTGGCATCGACCTTGAGTTCGGCAAAATCGATACCGGCGGCAACGGCCTGGGCCGGTGTGAGCGGGGTAGGGGTGGTCATGGCGACTCCAGCGATGGGGACAGCCGTTAGCCTAGCAGCTGAGTGCGGATAGCGAGGCGGGCGGCCCGGCTGCTGCGGGCGGTGACCGGCCATACCGAGACGGCCTCGGCAATGCGAGGCGCAGGACTACGGCTCCTCGTTCCTCTGGCGCTAGGGCGCTGCGGATGGGTGGGCTTCGCGGCGCTCGATGGCTTGCTCAGGTGGTCCTGCACCGGCTAACCAGGCCCATGACGCAGCCATCGAACCGGCGTAGGCTGTCCCTGCTGCGGGTATGCCACCCCGGCAGGCTCCTGTCCCGTCCTGTTCCATCGTCAACCGCGCCCTTGGCCGGAGGTCGTCATGCCGCGTCTAGTCCTGCGTTGCTCATCCGCCCTGCTGCTGTGCCTGGCCAGTTGTTCGGCCCTGGCGCTGGACCTGAGCCTACCGCCGAGCGAGCAACCCCAGGCGTCACTGGACAAGGTCGCACCGGCCTTCCCAGTACCGAACGAGGCGGCGGCTCCGCCCGATCTGGGCGACGGTGGCACGCCGCTATTCGGCAAGCTGCCGAAGGTGCATGGCACCCTCGGCTACGGGGTCATGCTGGGTAAAGGGCTGCCGAATGGCGTCGAGTCGGCGACCCACCTCGGCCTCGAGACGCAGGCCACCGATCACGTCAGCATCGGCCTCGGCCTGACCCAGTGGCAGGGTGGGCGTGCCTTGCCTTGAGGCTGCCCTTCCGGCGGTGTTGGGCGGGAGTGGCGCCGCCTTCATCCGCCTCGGCGATACCGCCTGAGTGGCTGTCCGCCGTGCCGCTGCCACGGCTCACCCCCGACGCTGGACCTCAGCAGGAAAGACCGGTAGCCCTTTCGGTCGCAACGACCTCGTCTCTTTGCTAGGGTCTGTACGAAAAATGCCTGCGCTCGGTGATGCTTCGTTGAAAAAGGCTTCGGAATGCTCATTTACCACTTGTAAACTCCGCTTCCTCAGCCTTTTTCGCCTCGCCTAACCTTCGCTCGGCGACTTTTCGTACAGAACCTAGAACAACCCCAACTGCTCCCCTGGCGGCGCGAACTGGCTGCAATCGAGTCCTTCGCCTTCACGCCGCTCCAGGCCGAAGCGTCGACGCGCCAGGCGAAAGCGCTGGGCCAGCAATTCGGCGAACTGGCCTTCGCCCTTCATGCGAATGCCGAAGCGGCTGTCGTAGTTCTTGCCGCCACGGGACTGGCGGATCAGGCTCATCACATGGGCCGCACGCTCGGGGAAGTGCGTCTGCAGCCATTCCTCGAACAGCTCGACGATCTCCAGTGGCAGGCGCAGCAGGGTGTAACCCGCCGAACGCGCCCCGTGATCGCGCGCCGCTTCGAGCATGGCCTCCAGCTCGTGATCGTTGATCATGGGGATCATCGGCGCCAACAGGACACTCACCGGTACGCCGTGCTCGTGCAGATTGCGCATGGCGCGCAGCCTGGCTCCAGGGGCCGCGGTGCGGGGTTCGAGGATACGCTTGAGGTCGTCATCCAGGGTCGTCAGGCTGAAGGCCACCCGTACCAGGTTGCGTTCGGCCAGTTGGGTGAGCAGATCCAGATCGCGCATGATCAAGGCGCTCTTGGTGATGAGGGTCACCGGATGGCGGTAGCGCAGCAGGATCTCCAGGGCCTGGCGGGTCAGCTGGTATTGCCGCTCGATGGGCTGGTAGCCATCGGTATTGATGCCCAGCGCGATGGGCTGCGGCTGGTAGCCTGGCTTGCTCAACTCCGCCTCCAGACGCTCCGCCAGGTTGGTCTTGGCGATCAGCTTCGTCTCGAAGTCGATCCCCGGCGACAGATCCCAATAGGCATGGGAAGGCCGGGCGAAGCAGTAGATGCAGCCATGCTCGCACCCGCGATAGGGATTCACCGAGTGATCGAAGCCCACGTCCGGCGACTGGTTGCGGCTGATCACGGTCTTGGCCGTTTCCTGGCGCACGCTGGTGGTGAAGGTCAGCGGGGTGGCTTCCTCATACCAGCCGTCGTGCTCGGTTTCGCTGCGGGTCGCGGCAAAGCGATTGTGCGGATTGCTGGCGGTGCCACGACCCCGTGGCGGGCGTTGGGGCTGGGTCATGAGCAGACCTCGATGTCTGTATTTTTATACAGTATAGAGTCTGGTCGATCCGGGCAAGGGTGCGGCTGCCACCCGGACAGCCGCACCCGCGTTTCCTACAACACCGAGATCGGGTAGTTGAGGATGATGCGGTTCTCGTCGAAGGAGCCGCTGGCGCTGTAGTCGCGTCTCATGCTGGAGTTGCGCCAGCGGATCAGCAGCTTCTTCAGCGGGCCGCTCTGGATTTCGTATTGCACCTCGGATTCGCGGCCCCATTCCTTGCCGTCGGTGATGGCGCCGGTATGGACGTTGTCACCGCTGATGTAGCGGTTCATCAGCGTCAGGCCGGGAAGGCCGAAGGCGGCGAAGTTGTGGTCGTAGCGTACCTGCCAGGAGCGTTCGCGGGCGTTGTCGTAGCTGGAGTTGTAGCTGTCGTTGGCCAGGGTGCCGCCGCTGGTGCCGTTGACCCTCATCCAGGCGCTGTCGCCGCTGACACGCTGCAGGCCGACGTAGAAGGTGCCGCCGCCCTGCTTGGCGGAGAGCAGCGCGGAGGCGGTGCGGTTGTCCAGCGCGCCGGCGCGGGCCGAGCCGTCGTCGTCACCGATGAAGTAGCCGAGGTTGGCGCCCAGGGTCCAGCTGCCTACCGGCTGGTAATGCACCAGGTTGATGAACTTCTGGTTGTAGATGTCTTCGAGTTGGGCATACCAGAGGCCGATCAGGGTACGTTTCTCGTTGAACCTGTACTCGCCACCGGCGTAGTTGAAGCGGTCGGAGGTGGCGTTGGCGCGGCCCTGCATGGACATGTCTTCCATGCTGGCGTCGTTGCGCGGGCTGTTCTGGCGCATCTGGCCGCCCCAGAGTTCCAGATTCTGGATCTCGGTGGAGTGGATCTGGGCGCCCTGGAAGGTCTGGGGCAGCGAGCGGCCGTCGTCGGACCTGAGGATCGGCAGCACGGCGAACCATTCACCGACCTTCACGTCGGTCTTGGAGACCTTGGCCTTGGCGGCCACTGCCAGGCGACCGAAGTCCTTGGCCGGTTCGTTGCCGGCGTGGGTGGGCAGCAGCTGGGTGCCATAGGTGCCGGCGCCGCCATCGAGCTTGACCGAGTAGAGGCCCAGGGCATCGATACCGAAGCCCACCGGGCCCTGGGTGTAGCCGGAGGTCAGGCCGAAGATGAAGCTTTGGGTCCACTCCTCGGCCTTGTTCTGCGCGGTGTAGGCCGGGTCGACGAAGTTGCGGTTGAAGTAGAAGTTGCGCAGGTTGAGATTGGCCTTGGTGTCTTCGATGAAGCCGTTGTCCGCCGCCCACAGCGGCGCGGTACTGGTCAGGGCGGCGAAGGTGGCGCAGGCACGGGCGAGCCGGCGGGAAGCGAGGCGAGTGCTCATGGGTGATCCTTGTTCTTATGGCTGAAAGGTGCCCTGCCGGCGCGTGGGGCGGCATCTGACGAGGGCGTGGAGCGATGGCGGGCGAGGTGGAGCGCTAGGAAGGCGAGGGCGACATGGGGGATTCCTTTCTTATTTGAATTATCGGAACACACCGATCGAGGCGACCGGCTGGATAGTTATATGACAACGTATGTCTTGCGGCAAGACGACCAAGGTCGCAGGCAGGAGTCCTCGGTGGAAGAGGACTCCTGCTGCACTCAGGCGCTGGCCTTGAGGCTGTCCTGGCGAGCCGTATCGTAGGCGCCCTTGTCCATCTGCTGGGCGCCCGGCTTGCCCAGTTCGCTCATGGGCACGCGGTAGGTTTCCGGCGAGAGGTAGGCGGCCAGGGCCGACAGACAGGTCACGCCGAAGGCCAGGCCACCTACAACCAGCCAGATGTTCTCGGTGCCGGGCGGAGCGACCAGGGTGAACAGGGCCGGCAGCATGGCGGTGAGCATGGTGCCGATGTTCTGGGCGATGGCCATGGCCGAGACGCGGTAGCGAGTCTGGAACTGCTCCGGGTAGAAGCTCGGGAAGACCGCGTTGTAGCCCTGGTAGACCACGCCCCACATCAGCAGCGACATGACGAAGGCCAGCGGCAGGTTATGGACGCTGATGGCATAGAGGTAACCGAAGGCCAGTAGACCCGAACCCAGGGCGCCGCCGATCATGGTCGGCCGCCGGCCGATGCGGTCGGAGAGGTTGCCGACGAAGGGGATCACCAGCACCGCGACGATGTTGCCCACCACGGGTATCCACAGGTAGACGCTCTTGTCGAAACCGATGCCGTAGGCCGGCTGCACGGCGTAGGCCGCACCGAAGATGGTGGCGACCACCGGGATGACGTTCATCAGCGCCATCAGGGCGACCAGGACCATGGACCTCCAGCTGGTGGTCAGGGCTTCACCGATGGGCGAGCGCTTGGGGGCGGCGGTCGTCTCGGTCTTGGCTTCTTCCTTGACGAAGGCAGGGGTCTCGTGGACCTCGCGGCGGATGATGTAGCCGGCCAGCAGGACGAAGGCGCTGAGCAGGAAGGGGATCCGCCAGCCCCAGCTGTTGAAGGCGTCGGCGGGCATGAAGTAGGCCAGGGGCAGGAAGATGGCGGCGGCCATCACCTGGCCGGCCTGGACGCCCTGCAGGGTGAAGCTCGCGTAGTAGCCTCGCCGTCCGAAGGGGGCGTGCTCGAGCACCATGGAGCTGGCGCCGGAGATCTCGCCGGCCACGGCGAAGCCCTGGATCAGTCGCAGCACCACCAGCAGGATGGGGGCGAGGATGCCGATCTGGTGGTAGGTGGGCAGCAGGCCGACGGCCATGGTGGCGATGCCCATCAGGAACATGCACAGCAACAGGACGTTCTTGCGGCCGCGGGTGTCGCCCCAGTGACCCAGGACGAAGGCACCGACCGGACGGGCCAGGTAACCTACGCCATAGGTGGCGAGGGAGGCGACGATGGCCATCTTGGGATCGCTGGAGGGAAAGAAGATCTGCGGGAAGATCAGGGCCGCCGCTTGGGCGTAGATGAAGAAGTCGTAGTATTCCAGCGCCGAGCCGATCCAGCCGCTGGCAGTGGCTTTCTTGGCTTGGGAGCCGGTGGTAGAGGAGGCGGTATTGGCCATGGTTGTCTCCGGATTATTGTCAGGCCAGGATGCGGCGGTGCAGCCAGCGTCAGGATGACGCGACGGTCCGCGAGCGATACGCGAGGAGAGGCCCGGACTAGCCGTCGCCGGCGACACGCAAGAGGTGACGAGCGAAACGGGGGGCGAAATATAGCGTGGATAGCGGGGGCATGGGCGCACACTCTTCTTGTTTGTATTGTTCTATTGGCTGCGTCGAGCACTGGGCTCTGACGCCATAGTGCGAGCGGCCTGAAAGGCGGTCAATTCGATAAACGACCTTGCGTTCGGTTATCGAACAAAAACTAACCGGTTCGTACAAAGTTCGCTGTCGCCTGGCATCCGCTCGGAGAATAATTCCCCCAGCGCTTGCGAACTAGCCTGAATGTTCAGCGGTCATCCAAGCGGCAGCGGCCAACCAACAGGAGTCCCGGCATGCAGCGTTCCATCGCCACCGTATCCCTGAGCGGCACCCTTCCCGAAAAGCTCGAAGCCATTGCCGGCGCGGGTTTCGACGGTGTCGAGATCTTCGAGAACGACCTGCTGTATTCCGGGGCCAGTCCGCGCGAGATCCGCCAGCTGACCCAGGACCTGGGACTGGCCATCACCCTGTTCCAGCCGTTCCGCGACTTCGAGGGCTGCCGCCGTGAGCGGCTGTCGCGCAACCTCGACCGGGCCGAACGCAAGTTCGACCTGATGCAGGAGTTGGGCACCGACCTGATCCTGGTGTGCAGCAACACCGCGCCCGACAGCCTGGGCGACGAACGCCTGCTGGCCGATGACCTGCAGCTGCTGGCCGAGCGCGCCGCCGTGCGCCAGCTGCGCATCGGCTACGAGGCCCTCGCCTGGGGCCGCCACGTCAACACCTGGCAGCAGGTCTGGCGCCTGGTGAAGGAGGTCGATCATCCCAACCTCGGCGTGTTGCTCGACAGCTTCCATACGCTGTCCCTGGGCGGCGATCCGGCGGGCATCGCCCAGATACCCGGCGACAAGATCTTCTTCGTGCAGATGGCCGACGCGCCGCTGCTGCAGATGGACGTCCTGGAGTGGAGCCGGCATTTCCGCTGCTTCCCCGGCCAGGGGGAATTCGACCTGGCGGGTTTCCTCGCGCCCATCCTGCGCAGCGGCTATGCCGGACCGCTGTCCCTGGAGATCTTCAACGATGGTTTCCGCGCCGCCCAGACCCGCGCCACCGCGGCCGACGGCCTGAGATCCCTGCTCTATCTGGAGGAGAAGACCGCCGAACGCCTGGCCCGCGAGGAGGCCGCGCCCGTCGCCGCCCCCTTGTTCGCACCGCCGCCGCCATCGCGCCTGGAGGGTGTCGAGTTCCTGGAGTTCGCGGTGGACGATGCCCATGGCGCGCAACTGGCCACCTGGCTGGGCAAGCTGGGCTTCGCCAAGGCCGGGCGGCATCGCTCGAAGAACGTCACCCTGCTGCGCCAGGGCGATATCAACATCGTGCTCAACGCCGAGCCCTACTCCTTCGCCCACAACTTCTTCGAGGCCCACGGGCCGTCGTTGTGCGCCACCGCCTTGCGCGTGCCGGACAGCCAGGTCGCCCTGGAGCGGGCCCGCCAGTATCGCGCCCAGCCCTATCGTGGCCTGGTCGGCCCCAACGAGCGGGAGATTCCGGCGGTCCGCGCCCCCGACGGTAGCCTGATCTACTTCGCCGACCGCGGCACCGATGGTCGCACCCTCTACGACACCGACTTCGATGTGAGCGCCGGCGCCAGCGGCGGCCTGGGGCTGACCCGGGTCGACCACGTCGCCGAGGCCCTGCCCGCCGATGCTCTGGATGGCTGGGTACTGTTCTACAAGAGCCTGTTCGACTTCAGCGCCGATGACGAGGTGGTGGTCCCCGACCCCTACGGCCTGGTCAAGAGCCGAGCCCTGCGCAGTCGCGAGTCCAATGTACGTCTGGCGTTGAACATCTCGGAAAACCGCAACACCGCCATTGCCCGGGCCCTGTCGAGCTATCGGGGTTCGGGGGTCCATCACGTCGCCTTCGCCTGTGACGACATCTTCCTCGCCGTCGAACAGGCCAAGGCGGCCGGGGTACCGCTGCTGGAAATCCCCATGAACTACTACGATGACCTGGGGGCGCGCTTCGATTTCGACGACGACTTCCTCAGCCGGTTGGCCTATTACAACGTGCTCTACGATCGCGATGCCCAGGGCGGCGAACTGTTCCACGTCTATACCGAGTCCTTCGCCGACCGATTCTTCTTCGAAATCCTGCAGCGCAAGGATTACAGTGGCTACGGTGCTGCCAACAGTCCCGTACGCCTGGCGGCCATGGCCGCTGCCCGCCAGGGTCGGCCCGCACCTGTGGAGTTCTGAGCCAGGCGGGTACCTGCGGGTATCCGTGCATCCCGGCAGCGCCTGCCCATGGCGTTGCCCCTACCACAAGAGTCAGAGCCGATGCAGGACATCCCGGCGCTCGCGCCCACGCTCCGTACGCCACGCAAGAACAATCCCGAGAAGACTCGTCAGGCCATCCTCGCGGCAGCGGTGGCGGAATTCGCCGACCTGGGCCTGAGCGGGGCCCGGGTAGACGCCATCGCCGAGCGTACCCACACCTCCAAGCGGATGATCTACTACTACTTCGGCAGCAAGGAGCAGCTCTACCTCACGGTGCTGGAAAAACTCTACAGCGACGTGCGTGGCAATGAAGCCGAGCTGCCGCTGGACAGCCTGCCGCCGTTGGAAGCCATCCGTACCCTGGCCGAGTTCCTCTTCGAGCATCACCGCAGCCACGACGATTTCATCCGTGTGGTGAGCATCGAGAACATCCACCGTGGCCGCCACCTGGCCCAGTCCGAAACCATCTCCAGCCTGAACTCCTCGGCCTTGGAGGCGTTGCGCCGCATCCTGGCACGGGGTGAGGCCAGCGGCGAGATCCGCGCCGGTCTAGACGTGGTGGATGTGCACCTGCTGATGTGCTCGTTCTGCTTCTATCGCGTGTCCAATCGGCACACCTTCGGGCGTATCCACGACATCGACATGGAGGCACCCGCGGTGCTGCGCCGACACAAGACCATGATCGGCGAGGCGATGGTGCGGTATCTCAGGCCTTGAGACCGAGGGCCCTCATTTGTTTCGCTGGCGCTGAAGTGCCCAGCGACCCTTACCCCGGCCCTCTCCCAGAGGGAGAGGGGGCGCCCCGGTCAAACCCTTCGGTGAGAGGTTGGCCGCGAGCCTGGTGGCGCTCTGGCGCTAGCGAGAGCTGACCTTGCTCTCGACCACGGCTCTGCGTCCAGCCAGCCCCTCTCCCTCAGGGAGAGGGTTGCGGTGAGGGAGAAGGCCCTCGTTTGAAGTCAAACCCTTTAGAGCACCGGCATCCCGCCCGTCACCGGCAGCATGGCGCCGGAAATGTAGCTCGCCTCGTCGGACGCCAGCAGCACATAGGCCGGGGCCAGTTCGGCGGGCTGGCCAGGGCGACCCAGTGGCGTGCTGCTGCCGAACTGCTCGGGCTCGTCGGGCTTCATGGTGCTGACGATCAATGGCGTCCAGATCGGGCCGGGGGCCACGCTGTTGGCGCGGATGCCCTGGTCGCCCAGCAACTGCGCCAGGCCCGCGGTGAAGTTGGCGATGGCGCCCTTGGTGGCCGAGTAGGCCAGCAGCGTCGGCGGGGCGATATCGGCGTTGATCGAGGCGGTGTTGATGATGGAGCCGCCGCGCGGCATGTGCTTCACCGCCGCCTGGGTGATGCGGAACATGGCATGGATGTTCACGTTGAAGGTATGTACCCATTCCTCGTCGGGGATTTCGTCGAGGCTGTCGCGGACCTGCTGGAAGGCGGCATTGTTGACCAGCACGTCGATGCGGCCAAAGGCCGCGACGGTCTGCTGTACCACGTCCAGGCAGGTCTGGCGCTCGGCCAGGTCGCCCGGCAGCAGCACGGCCTGGCGGCCGGCCTCGCTGACCAGGCGGGCGGTCTCCTGGGCGTCCTCGTGCTCGTCCAGGTAGGCGATGGCGACATCGGCGCCTTCCCGGGCGAAGGCGATGGCCACGGCGCGACCGATGCCGCTGTCGGCACCGGTGATCAGGGCCTTCTTGCCCGCCAGGCGACCCGAGCCCCGATAGGTCTCGGCGCCGCTGTCGGGCCGTGGGTCCATACGCGCTTCGGAGCCGGGAAAGGTCTGGGGTTGGGGATTCAGCGGGGGGTTGGGATGGTCGCTCACGAGGGGGCTCCAGATGCAGAAAGGGGCGACCCCGACGCCTGCCGGGGTACACGGGGCGTTTAGAGGATCGGCTTGCCGCCGGTGACGGCGATACGTGCACCCGAGGTGTAGCTGGATTCGTCCGACGCCAGCATCACGTAGACCGGCGCCAGTTCCACCGGCTGGCCGGGGCGGCCGAGTGGCGTGTTGCCGCCGAATTCCTTGACCTGCTCGGGCGGCATGGTGGCCGGAATCAGCGGGGTCCAGACGGGGCCCGGGGCCACGCTGTTGGCGCGAATGCCCTTCTCGCCGAGCAACTGGGCCAGGCCCGCGGTGAAGTTGGCGATGGCGCCCTTGGTGGTGGCATAGGCCAGCAACGTCGGCCGCGGCATGTCCGAGTTCACCGAGGTGGTGTTGATGATGGAACCACCGGGGCCCATGTGCTTCACCGCGGCCTGGGTGATGCGAAACATGGCGGTGATGTTCACATCGAAGGTATAGAGCCACTCGTCGTCGGGGATCTCGTCGAGGGTCTCGTGGGTCATCTGGAAGGCAGCGTTGTTGACCAGCACGTCGATGCGGCCGAAGCCGGCCACGGTCTTGTCCACGATCGCAAGACACTGCTCGCGCTGGGACAGGCAGCCCGGCAGCAGCAGGGCCTCGCGCCCAGCTTCACGGACCAGGCGGGCGGTGTCCTCGGCATCTTCGTGTTCGTTCAGATAGCTGATGGCGACATCGGCGCCTTCACGGGCGAAGGCGATGGCCACGGCGCGGCCGATGCCGCTGTCACCACCGGTGATCAGGGCCTTCTTGCCGGTCAGGCGGCCGGAGCCTTTGTAGCTCTGCTCACCGCAATCCGGAACCGGATTCATATGCGATTGCAGGCCGGGGACCTCCTGCTGCTGTTCCGGCAGGGGAGCTTTGGGGAAATCGGTCATGGCAGCATCCTCGTCGCTTGCGTAATTTCTGGGACCTGTCAGTACCGACAGGCCGCAAGCGGCGAGGGTTCGAGGGGCGGGACGGGCGGTGTGAGCGGGCTAGCGTGGCGCCGGTTCGGCCCAGCGCGGCGCGACCGTGGGTTGCCAGGCCGCGAGGGCGTCTAGCAGGACGTTCGGCGAGTCTTCCACCTGCAGCATGGCGCGGTGCTGGGGCGCGACGAAGCCCTGGGCCACCAGGTGATCGAGGAAACCTTCCAGTTGGGCATAGAAGCCGTCCACTTCCAGCAGGCCCATGGGCTTGGCGTGGTAGCCGAGCTGGCCCCAGGTCCACACCTCGAAGAGTTCTTCCAGGGTGCCCAGGCCGCCGGGGAGGGCGATGAAGGCATCGGCCAGCTCGGACATCCGCGCCTTGCGCGCGTGCATGCCGTCGACCACTTCCAGGCGGGTGCAGCCGGTGTGGCCGAGCTCGGCGGTCTTGAGGCTTTGGGGAATGATGCCGATCACCTCGCCCCCGGCGGCCAGGGCGGCATCGGCGACCACGCCCATCAGGCCGACCTTGCCACCGCCGTAGACCAGGGTCAGGCCGCGTTCGGCGAGGGTCCGACCGAGCTGCGCGGCCGCTTCCTGGAAGACGGGAGAGGCGCCGGGCTTGGCACCACAGAAGACACAGACGGCTTTCAGCGACATGGGAGCTCCTTGGCAGGCAAAACGCCTAGCCTAGTCGCCCCGTGCGCCGGCGCAAAGTGCGCTCATCGCGCGAGGAAATCCTCTTCCGGCGCATTGCCGCTGGCGGCCTGGGCGTAGGTGGCGAACAGCTGGCGCAGCAGGGCGGCGAGCGTCATGACGAGTGTCCTTTTCCGTGGCGGTGGGTAGGAGCATGGTGGCAGAGGCGCCCTCGGGATACCCGGCAAAGCTTTCGATGACGTCGATAGAGGAGACCTGCACCTCAGCTTGCCAGGGTGCTCGGAACCCGCCACCCTCGCATCGGTCTGACTGGCGACTTTCACGCATCCGGAGGGTTCATGAAATCCACGTTTTTTGCCGCAGCGCTGCTCGCCCTGGGAAGTAGCGGCGCCTGGGCCGCCGACGTCTGCTCGACGCAGATCGAAGCCGGCGACCAGATGACCTACAGCCGGGCCTCGATCCAGGTTCCGGCGTCGTGCAAGACCTTCACCGTGGAACTGGTCCACAGTGGCAGCCTGCCGAAGAACGTCATGGGCCACAATTGGGTGCTGACCCGCTCCACCGACGCCGCTGCCGTCGACGCGGCTGGCATGAACGCTGGCGAGGCCAAGGGCTATCTGCCGGAGGGTGACGAACGCATCATCGCCCATACCCGCATGCTCGGTGGTGGCGAGAAGGATTCGGTGAGCTTCGCTACCGGGGCGTTGGAGGCAGGCAAGGAATACACCTTCTTCTGTTCCTTCCCAGGGCATTTCGGGTCGATGCGGGGGGTGTTGCAGCGGGGGTAAGGGGAGGGCTGACTGTCGCAGTCCGACTTCTTGAGCAGAAGTCTCCTGTAGATACCATCTCTCCCGGGTAATGAGGTAGCTAATCTCATTACCCGGGAGAGATACAAGGTTGGGTTGAGCGTTAGCGAAGCCCAACGGTTTGGGGCATTAGGTGCCTTAGCTGGTTATCGAGTGTCCTGATGGCTTGTGTTTCGCCCACCCGGGCGAGTCACTTTTGCCAGTCGCGGCTGCGCGCCCCGGACAAAAGTAACCAAAAACGCTGTCCCCACGTTTCGACCCTCCGCTGCGCTCCGGGTGATTCGCTTCGCTCACCCTTCGGGCCAGCCTGTGGCTGTTACTCCGCTTCGCTACGTTTCCCTCGCTCCGGCGCCGCTCCGGGGGCACGGCACGAAGGGGCTTCCTGCCCCTCGCGCCTTGCTCGGCGTCCTGCCTCGCATCCCCCTACGCGGCACCTACACTCGGCCTTACTGACGGGGACGGGGCGCCAGCCTGAGACTTCGGTGTCCATAGGATTTGTAGCGTGGAAAATCGCGCAGCGTTTTCCACTGGTACGCATCATGGCCATGCTCAGTGGACAAGGCTTCGCCGTTGTCCACACTACGGACCACGGACTTTTTGTGGCTATTCAACCAACACTTTCAGGCTAGCGAATCGCCCCGTTCAGGAGGGCGAACGCCAGTGTCGTGGAGTGGGTCGAGCCGCATGGATGCGGCGAGAGGTCCAGTGGGCCATGGAGGGCCCATCTGGACCGACCCCGGAGCGGCGCTGGCGTGAGCGTACCTGGAGCGAAGCGGAAGGCCGGATGATGGGGCAAGCGTTTTTGCTTACTTTTTTCGCGACTGAAAAAAGTGAGTCGCCCGGGTGGGCGAAACAAGAAACATCAGAAAACTCTATAACCAGCTAGTGCACCAGGCCATGGCAATGGTAATGGCTACGTATTGTTGGGCTTCGCTCCCGCTCAACCCAACCTACCAATGCCAGCCCTCACCCCTTCCCCAACTCCACCTCGATGGCTTCCAGCAGTCGCGGATCATCCGCCGTCACATCCGGCGCGAAGCGCCCCACCACCTCCCCATGCCGCCCGATCAGGAATTTCTCGAAATTCCACAGCACCTCGGGCTTGGGATTGGGGGTGCCGCCACGGCTGAGGATGCGCTCACGGAAGGGGCCGTCGCCGGTAGCCTCGGGCTGGGCGCGGGTCAGTTCGTCGTAGAGCGGATGCTTGTCCTTACCCACCACGCTGAGCTTGGCGAACAGCGGAAATTGCACGCCGTAGGTGAGGGTGCAGAACTCCTTGATCTCGGCGTCGCTGCCGGGCTCCTGCTGCTTGAAGTCGTTAGCGGGAAAGCCGAGCACTTCCAGGCCGCGCTCGCGCTGGGCTTCGTAGAGGCGCTCCAGACCTTCGTACTGGCTGGTGAGGCCACACTTGGAGGCCACGTTCACCACCAGCAGCACCTTGCCCAGGTAGCGTTCCAGGGTCAGGGTTTCGCCATCGATGGATTGCAGGGGGAGTTTCATCAGGGTCGCGGTCATGGTCGGCTTCCTCGGGGAGAAGCAGCCAGCCTAGCGCAAAAACGCCGCCTCGATGGGCGGCGCCTGTCGGTCGGGCGGGGCTCAGCGCTTGAGCTTGACCACGTCGCCGGAAACGGTGGTGGTGAAGCCGCTCAGGACATAGGCCCAGAACCAGTTTTCCTGAACCTGGGTGTTGATCAGGGCATCGCCACCGCGGGACTGGATGGCCGCCTGCTGGGCGCGGATGAAGCGGTTGTTCTGCTGCACCGGGATGAAGCCCAGCACCATAATGCCGGTGGCCTTGCCTTCGCCGTGGCCGATGACGGTGTATTGCGACGGGTCCAGATTCTGCGTCTTCATCGCGGTACCGGTGCAGCCGGCGACAGCGGCGGCGAGGGCGAAGGAGGCGGCGAGCTTGGCGAAACGTTGCATGGAGTGATCCTTTTCTGGTTGGCAGTGCCGGGCTTCGTTTCCCGGCCGCCTGCACTCTAACAGTGCTGAACCGCGGGCGAGTGCCGTTCATTCCGAGGATGGAGCCGCTCCTCTCGTTATCAGGTGATAGCTCCTCGATCTAAGCCTGGACGGTGCGAGCTGCTACCATCGCCCGCCTTTCGTCCGGCGGCGCGCCGGGCGCCGTTACGGAGACCTCGTGTGAATCTGCCTCTCGTCCTCAATCTCGTCGCCTTCGCCGTGCTGCTCGGCCTGTTGGCGCGCACGCGCCGCACCGGCTGGAGCCTGGCTGTGCGCGTCTTCATCGGCCTCGCCTTGGGCGTGGCCTTCGGCCTGGTGCTGCAGCTCGTCTACGGCCATGACGCCCCGGTGCTCAAGACCTCCATCGGCTGGTTCAACCTGGTCGGCAACGGCTATGTGCAGCTGCTGCAGATGAGCATCATGCCGCTGGTGTTCGCCTCCATCCTCGCCGCCGTGGCGCGGCTGCGCGAGGCCTCGTCCATGGGGCGGATCAGCCTGCTGACCCTGGGCACCCTGCTGTTCACCACCGCCATCGCCGCCCTGGTCGGGGTACTGGTCACCTGGCTGTTCGGCCTGAGCGCCGAGGGCCTGGTGCAGGGCGCCCAGGAAAGCGCGCGCCTGGCCGCCCTGCAGAGCAGCTACGTCGGCAAGGTGGCGGACCTGTCGGTGCCGCAGCTGCTGCTGTCCTTCATTCCGAAGAATCCCTTCGCCGATCTTTCCGGCGCCAACCCCACTTCCATCATCAGCGTGGTGATCTTCGCCGCCTTCCTCGGCGTCGCCGCCCTGCGCCTGCAGCGTGACGATCCGGTGCGTGGCGAGAAGGTGCTGGCCGGCATCGACGTGCTCCAGGCCTGGGTGATGAAGCTGGTGCGGCTGCTGCTGCAACTCACCCCCTATGGCGTGCTGGCCCTGATGACCAAGATGGTCGCCACCGCCAGCCCCCAGGACGTGCTCAAGCTGGGCACCTTCCTGATCGCCTCCTACCTGGGCCTGGCCATCCTCTTTGGCGTGCATGCGCTGCTGCTGACCCTGAGCGGCCTGTCGCCGGCGCGCTTCTTTCCCAAGGTCTGGCCGGTGCTGAGCTTCGCCTTCACCAGCCGCTCCAGTGCGGCGACCATCCCGCTGAACATTGAGGCGCAGACCGAACGTCTCGGCGTACCGCCGGCCATCGCCAGCTTCGCCGCCTCCTTCGGTGCCACCATTGGCCAGAACGGCTGCGCCGGGCTCTATCCGGCCATGCTGGCGGTGATGGTCGCCCCGACCCTGGGCATCGATCCCTTCGATCCGCTGTGGATCGCCACCCTGGTCGGTATCGTCACCCTGAGTTCGGCGGGTGTGGCCGGCGTGGGCGGCGGCGCCACCTTCGCCGCCCTGATCGTGTTGCCGGCCCTGGGCCTGCCGGTGACCCTGGTCGCCCTGCTGGTGTCCATCGAACCCCTGATCGACATGGGCCGTACCGCGCTCAACGTCAACGGCGCCATGACCGCCGGCACCCTGACCGCACGCTGGATGGGCCAGTTGGACAAGGTCGCCTACGACCGCGACGACCGCGCAGAAGCACCGGCGGCGCCGCTAGGTCGCGGTTGAGGTAGCGCTCAAGCGGGCGACGTTGCACTCAGCGCCGCCTGCCGTTCAGCGTTCGCCCACTGCCCAGTCGCCATCGTCCTGGCCCGTCCAGTCCGCCGGCAGTACGCCAGCGCGCACCAGGCGATGGATGGAGGAGTAGGGCCATTCCAGCGGATGGCGCGCATGGCCATGCCGCACCGGATTGCGGTGGATGAAGTCGAGATGCCGCTGCAGGTCCTGTTCGTCACGCATGGGCTGTGCCCAGTAGCGTCGCTGCCAGAGACCGCGCTCGCGCTTGAGCCGGCGTGACAGCCGGACCGTCGTCAGCGGCGGCAGCTGGCTGGAGAAGCCCACCTTGATCAGGTTCCAGCGCAGCGGATAGTCCCCGTCGCCCGCCGGCAGGCGCCAGAGCGCATGCAGGTGATCGGGCAGCACCACCATGCCGAGGATCTCGAAGGGGTGGGCGGCCTTCACCTGGCGTATCGCCGCCCGCAACAGACCGATGTGATCGGTGAGCAGGGTAGCGGCCGGGTCGTTGAGATGGAGCGTGAAGAAGAAGCTGCCGCCCGCGGCGAGGCTGGGTCGAGGGTTCATGGTCACCATCCATGGTGAGACGAAAACCCTAGTCTAGAGCCTTTGCCTGGGGTGTTCCATGCGGGCGGCGTGCCGTTGGGGCGAAGACGGCCCGGCTAGCGCCGCCGCGCGCTGTAGACCTTGAAGCCGTCGCGCTCGGCCAGGGTGCGGCAGTTGCCGAAGGCGGCTTCGATCAGTGGCGGGTAGCGCAGGAAGCTGTTGGCGACCAGGCGCAACTCGCCGCCCGGGCGCAGGTGGCGCACCGCCTCGGCCAGCAGGGTTTCGGTGGTGCGGTAGTCGGTCTTCACGCCGCTGTGGAAGGGCGGGTTGCTGACGATGGCGGCCAGCCCGGTGGGCGCTGCAGCGATACCGTCGCCGGCGCTCACCGTCCCGGCGAGGCCGTTGGCGGCCAGGGTCTGGCGACTGCTGGCGACGGCGAAGGCGTCCACGTCGAGCAGGTGCAGGGTGCTGGCGGGATAGCGTCGCGCCAGGGTGGCGCCGATCACGCCGGCGCCGCAGCCGAAGTCCAGCACCGCACCCTCGGGCAGGCCATCGAGGTGTTCCAGCAGCAGTGCGGTGCCTACGTCCAGGCGGCCATGGCTGAAGACGCCCGGCAGGCTGACGACCTCCAGCTCCGCCAGTGACTGGCGTTGCAGCCAGGCGTCCGGGCGGGGATCGGCGGAGGGGCGCGGTCCCTGCACCACCCACAGCTGGCAATGGCGGGCGCTGTCGAGCTTGCTGGCGCTGCCAAAGGCGCCCAGTTGGCGTGCGGCGCGCTCGATGCCGGCCTTCTTTTCACCCACCAGATAGAGATTGCCGTTGGCGGGTAGCCGCCGGCTCAGGGCGGTGAGCAGGAAATCGGTGGCCTCCCGCGACTTGGGCAGGAACAGCACAGCATCAGCCACTTCGTCCGCGGGCGGTTCGATGCCGAAGGCGCAGCGTCCCGGATAGCGTGCCGCCAGGTGCTCCGCTTCGCCCGCGTGCCAGCTCCAGCCGCGCGCTGCGGGCAGGACGCCGAGCAGCTCGTCGGCGGGCAGACCGGCGAGCAGCAGGGGGCCGCCGAAACGTTCGGGCTGACGGAGAAGGACTTCGCTGCGCGGATCCATGGCACTACCTGGCGAAAAAAGCGCGAACTTTAGCAGACCACTCGCTGCGGCGTGCCGGCGAGATGGCCGCGGGCATTGTCGGCGAGCTGGCCGATGATGCGCTGGCGGGCTTCGCGACTGCCCCAGGCGTTGTGCGGGGTGACGATCAGCCGCGGAATGTCGCCGGCCAGGAGTGGATTGCCCTCGCGCGGGGGCTCCACGCTGAGTACGTCGGTGGCGGCGCCGGCCAGGTGGCCGCGTCTCAGGCAGTCGGCCAGCGCCTGCTCGTCGACGATGCCGCCACGGGCGGTGTTGACCAGGAAGGCCGTGGGCTTCATCGCCGCCAGTTCCGCCGCACCGAGCATGCCGCGGGTCTGCTCGGTGAGCGGGCAGTGCAGGGTGAGGGCATCCACCTGGGGCAGCAGTTCGGCCAGCGGCAGGCTGCCAGGACGGGCCGGGCGACCGGGCAGTTGCCCCACCAGGGTCTTCATACCGAAGGCTTCGGCCAGGCGCTTGACCGCGCTGCCCAGTTCACCGAGGCCCAGCAGGCCGAGGGTCTTGCCCTCCAGTTCGACGATGGGATGGTCCAGCAGGCAGAACTGCTTGGCGGTCTGCCAGTGCCCGGCGCGGACGTCCGCCTGGTAGTCCGGCAGCCGGGTGGCCAGCGCCAGCAGCAGGGCCAGGGTGTGCTGGGCCACCGAGGCGGTGCCATAGCCCTGGCAATTGCAGACGCGCACGCCCTGGGCGCGGGCGGCGTCCAGATCGACGTTGTTGGTGCCGGTGGCACTGACCAATACCAGCTTCAGCTCCGGGCAGGCCGCCAGGATGGCGGCATCCAGCATCACCTTGTTGACGATGGCGACCTGGGCCCCTGCCAAGCGGGCGGCGACGTCACCCTGCGCGGTGGCGGGGTGCAGTTCCAGCTCGTCGAACACCGCGCGTAGCGGCGCCGGGTCCAGATCGCCCAGGTCGAGGGAGGCATAGTCGAGGAACACGGCGCGAACGGGCATGACGACTCCAGCGAGAGAGGGCGGGAGGTCGAGCCTAGCAGCCAGGCGTCATCCAGGAAAACCGGCAGGAGGCGGCTGGAGTATGCTGGGTGGATGAATTACCTCGCGCATCTGCACCTGGGCGGCCCTGGCCGCGAAGATCGACTCGGCAGCCTCTATGGTGATTTCGTCAAGGGCTCGCCGGATGCCTGGCCGACCGGCATTGCCGCCGGTATCCGCCTGCACCGGCGCATCGACGTCTACACCGACGACCATCCCCTGGTGATCCAGGCCAAGACCCGCCTGCCTGCGGCGCGGCGGCGGGTGGCCGGGCTGCTGGTGGACGTGTTCTTCGATCACTGCCTGGCCCGGCACTGGCACGACTATGCTGACCAGTCCCTGCCCAGCTTCACTGCCGACTGCTATAGAACCCTGCTCGAGGAGCCGGCGCTGCCGCCGCGACTGGCGCGCATCGCCCCGCTCATGGCGCAACAGGATTGGCTCGGCAGCTATACGGATTTCGCCGTGCTGGAGCGAGTGGTGGAAGGCATGGCACGGCGGCTGTCACGCCCCGAGTTGCTGGCCGGGGCCTTCGCCGAACTGGCCGTCGCCTACGACGGCCTGGAAGAGGACTTCCGCCGCTTCTATCCGCAGCTGCAGGCCTTCGCCGCCGCCGAGCGGGCCGCGGCGCGGCTCACCGGCTGAATCCCCAGGCACGCGGCGATGGCCGCCTGGCACTGGCCGGCCAGGACCTGGCGGGGTTGACCGCCGGACGGCAGCGGCGGCAGCAATTCGAGCCGGAGGGTGGTCCCGCCGCGTTCCAGCAACCGGCGCAGGTGGCTGACCAGGTCGTCGTCGCCGATGAAGGCCGCCTCCCGGTCGGGCAGGCCGTCACGCCAGTAGCTCAGGGCCACCGGCTGCAACGGGGTGCCGGTGGCGATGGCTGGGCTCAGCAGGCGACCGTGGAAGGTCTTGAGCTGGCTGCCATCGGTGGTGGTGCCTTCGGGGAAGAGCACCAGCGAGAAGCCCTGGGTCAGGCGCGCCGTCAGGGCGTCGCCCAGCGCCTCGCCGCGTTCGGCGCCGCGCTGGATGAACAGGGTGCCGGCCTGGCGGGTCAGCCAGCCGGCGAAGGGCCAGGACGCCACCTCCGCCTTGGACAGGAAGCTCAGCGGCTGCAGGCTGCCGATGCCGATGATATCGAGCCAGGAGACGTGATTGGCCAGCCAGAGATGGGTACCGGCGGCCGGTGCGCCCCGGACTTCCAGGCGCAGGCGCAAGGCCGCGGCCAGCACCCGGAAGAAGCGCCGGGTCAGCCGCTGACGTACACCCAGGCACGGACGGCGGCTGAGCGTCGTCGCCAGGGCCACGCCCAGGGCGAACAGCGCGCCGAGCAGCAGCGCGGCGAGCACCGGCAGCAGGCGCAGGCCGAGGCGCAGTCGGCTCATACCGCGGCCTTGAAGTGGCGGGCGTAGCGGGGGCAGAGGTCTTCGCGGTGCAGCAGGATGAAGACGTCGGCCACGCCGAACTCCGGGTCCCAGCAGGGCGCGCCGCAGACCTGGGCGCCCAGGCGCAGATAGGCCTTGAGCAGGGGCGGCAACTGCACCACCAGGTTGTCCGGCACGGCGACGAAGGGCAGTGGGCGCCGCGGCGTGGCGCGGATCGCCGGGCTGCGCTCGTCACGGGCGGCGTGGCGCAGCAGGGCGGCGGCCTGCAAACCGCCATCGGCCATGGGTACGCTGGCGCAGCCCATCAGGTAGCGATAGCCGCCACCGGCCATGACCTCGGCCAGTTCGGCCCAGAGCAGGGCGATGGCCGCGCCGGTGCGGTGGCCGTTGGCGACGCAGGTCCGCCCGATTTCCAGGATCGGCCCCTGCAGCTCATCGAGGCCGTCCAGTTGGAATTCGCTTTCGCTGTAGAGACTGCCGACCTGGGCCCGGCGGCGACCGTCGAGCAGGCGCGTGGTGGCGATCAGCTCGCCGCTGCGCAGGTCGCGTACGCCCAGATGCAGGCAGTGGGCATCGAAGGCGTCCTGGTCGAGGCCGTCGGCGAAATGGACGCCGTAGGTACTGCCGAAGACCGAGGCCCGCAGGCGCTGGGCGGCGCGGATGTCCGCGGTGGTCGACAGGCGTTCGGCGCGAAGCGCGGGCGGTGCGGACACTGGAAGCGGCATGGCAGGGCTCCTGCAACGGTTGTGCAGCAAACCCTAGGTAGCCCCCATGACAGCCCCGTGAAGCGGTCATGGCGATTGCGTGACGAGCGGTCGTCGACCGTTGCAGGGGCGCCGTCCGGATGCCTCGCCGCGCCACCGGGCTGACCGAACGCATTCGCAATTGCTAGGTTGGACGCGTAGACTGATGCGTCATCCTATTTTTTTCCCAGCATGAAGGTTCTGGCCATGCAGATCGCGGCGAACACGGCGGTATCCATCGACTACACCCTGACCAACGACGCCGGCGAAGTCATCGACAGCTCCGCTGGTGGTGCTCCGCTGGTCTACCTGCAAGGCGCGGGCAACATCATCCCGGGTCTCGAGCGCGCCCTGTCCGGCAAAGAGGCGGGTGACGAGCTGAAGGTGGCCATCGAGCCGGAAGACGCCTACGGCGAATACAGCCCCGAGCTGGTCGCTACCCTGGGTCGCGAAATGTTCGAAGGCGTGGACGAGCTGGAAGTGGGCATGCAGTTCCATGCCTCCGGCCCGGACGGCGCCATGCAGATCGTCACCGTGCGTGACATCGAGGGCGACCAGGTCACCGTCGACGGCAATCATCCCCTGGCCGGCCAGCGCCTGAACTTCGCCGTCAAGGTCGTCAACGTGCGTGCTGCCAGCGACGAAGAGATCGCCCACGGTCACATCCATGGCGAGGGTGGTCACCACCACTAAGTCTGGCGACAGGCTCCTCGTGACGCCCGCGCCCGGCTCTGCCGGCGCGGGCGTCGTCGTTTCTGCGCTGCGGTGATCGCCTTCACCCCAACCCTCTCCCGCGGGGAGAGAGGGCTGGTCAGCGGCGTAGCGTAGCCTCGTCCACCTTGGGACACCCGGCCAACACGTGGAAAACGCTGCGCGGTTTTCCACGCTACCGGGCCAGGACCTCCTTACGGACGCACCACCAGCGCCTGGTTGCCTTCCTCGCGGACCCAGAACAGCGTCGCGCCGGCCACGGCGGCGGGCATGAACAGGGCGTTCAGGCCGGGTACCAGCAGCGCCAGGTAGGTCACGCCACCGAAGCCCAGGCAGCGCAGGCGGCGGGTGCGCAGCCAGGCGAGCATGCTGCGGAAATCCAGCTTGTGGTTGTCGGCGGGCAGGTCGATGTACTGCACCGCCATCATCCAGACGCCGAACAGGATCCACAGCGGTGCGGCGATCAGGTTGAGGCCGGGGATGAAGGTCAGCACCAGCAGGCCCAGGGCGCGCGGCAGGTAGTAGCCCAGCTTGCGCAGCTCGCGCTGCAGGGTACGGGGCACCATGGTCACCAGTTCGGTGAGACTGAAGGGCGGAAAGTCGTCCTGGCCGCGCACCATGACCTCGATCTTTTCCGACAGGAAACCGTTGAACGGCGCTGCCACCAGGTTGGCCAGCAGGGTGAAGGTGAAGAAGATGATCGCCAGCAGCAGGATGACGAACAGCGGCCAGAGCAGCCACTCGACGAAGCCGGCCCAGGCCGGCAGGGTCGGCATCAGTTGTGTCATCCAGCCGCCGAATTGGCGGACGGCGAAGGTGAGGATGGCCGCGTAGAGCAGCAGATTGATGGTCAGCGGGATGACCACGAAGCGGCGCATGCCGGGGCGGGTCACCAGGCGCAGGCCTTCGGCGAAGTAGGCGGAGCCGGACAGGGGAGCGACAGCCATGGAGATTCCTGACGAGTGGCGGGAATGCACAGCTTACCTCAGGGCTCCATTGGCGAAGCGGTCGACATAGGCGCGCCCTATGGTCTGGATTTAGAATGGTCGCTTCTGTGGAGAGGTCGCTCTCGTTAGGCTGAGTACCATCCCTGGACCCGACGCCCGTCTCGGACGGCGCCGGTCGCGCCATCGCCAGGAGCGGTTGGCGCTGCGGAACGGCTCCGCACGAACACCGGCCGGCGTGCCCGAGCGCGCGCTGGCCCCTTCACTCTTAGGTCTGCCGGAGACCCCGGCAGGGAGAATGTCATGTCTGAAGCCAACACCTCGCGCCATTCGCGCCTCATCATCCTCGGTTCCGGTCCGGCCGGTTACACGGCGGCGGTCTATGCCGCCCGTGCCAACCTCAAGCCGCTGCTGATCACCGGCATGCAGATGGGCGGCCAGCTGACCACCACCACCGAGGTCGACAACTGGCCGGGCGACCCCCACGACCTGACCGGTCCGGCGCTGATGGAGCGCATGCGCGAGCACGCCGAGCGCTTCGAGACCGAGATCGTCTTCGACCACATCAACGCCGTGGACTTCGGAGGCAAGCCCTACACCCTCAAGGGTGACAGCGCCACCTACACCTGCGATGCCCTGATCATCGCCACCGGCGCCAGCGCCCGCTACCTGGGCCTGGCCAGCGAAGAGGCCTTCATGGGCAAGGGCGTGTCCGCCTGCGCCACCTGCGACGGCTTCTTCTATCGCAACCGCGAAGTGGCGGTGGTCGGCGGCGGCAACACCGCGGTCGAGGAAGCCCTGTACCTGGCCAACATCGCCAGCAAGGTGACCCTGATCCACCGTCGCGAGACCTTCCGCGCCGAGAAGATCCTGCAGGACAAGCTGCGCGCCCGGGTCGCCGAGGGCAAGATGGCGCTCAAGCTCAACGCCAGCGTCGACGAGGTGCTGGGCGACAACATGGGCGTCACCGGCGTGCGCATCAGGAATAATGACGGCAGCACCGAGGAGCTGCAGGTGGCCGGCCTGTTCGTCGCCATCGGCCATACGCCCAATACCGGGCTGTTCGAAGGCCAGCTGGAGACCCACGACGGCTACCTGGTGGTGAAGGGCGGTCGCGAGGCCAACGCCACCGCCACCAACGTGCCGGGCGTGTTCGCCGCCGGCGACGTGGCCGACCACACCTACCGCCAGGCCATCACCTCGGCCGGCGCTGGCTGCATGGCCGCGCTGGACGCCGAGCGCTACCTGGATGGCTTGGGCGATCTGCAGGTGCTCTAAGGCTTGGCTGCAAAAGTAAAACCCCGGCACTGGCCGGGGTTTTACTTTTCCGGGGCTTCCGGCGGGCGGCAGGATCCGGCTTGGCTACCTTGACGACCCTTCTGGAAATGCAACGAGCCCCGGCCGATTGGTCGGGGCTCGTTTTTTGGGTTTTCCCTCACCCCGGCCCTCTCCCAGGGGGAGAGGGAGACGGTACGCCTCTTACTTACCGTACACCGGCAGGCGGGCGCAGACGGCCTTGACCTTCTCGCGCACGGCGTCGATCACGGACTCGTCGCCCATGTTGCCGAGGATGTCGCAGATCCAGCCGGCCAGTTCGCGGCACTCGGCTTCCTGGAAGCCGCGGGTGGTAACGGCCGGGGTGCCGATGCGCAGGCCGGAGGTGACGAAGGGCGAGCGCGGATCGTTCGGCACCGAGTTCTTGTTCACGGTGATGAAGGCGCGGCCCAGGGCGGCGTCCGCGTCCTTGCCGGTGATTTCCTGCTTGATCAGGCTGAGCAGGAACAGGTGGTTGTCGGTGCCACCGGAGACCACGTCGAAGCCACGCTCGATGAAGACGCCGGCCATGGCCTGGGCGTTCCTGATCACCTGCTGCTGGTAGGTCTTGAACTCGGGTTGCAGGGCTTCCTTGAAGCACACCGCCTTGCCGGCGATGACGTGCATCAGCGGGCCCCCCTGGGCGCCGGGGAAGACCGCCGAGTTGAGTTTCTTCTCGATGGCCTCGTTGGCCTTGGCCAGGATCAGGCCGCCGCGCGGGCCGCGCAGGGTCTTGTGGGTGGTGCTGGTGACCACGTCGGCGAAGGGTACCGGGTTCGGGTAGACGCCCGCGGCGACCAGGCCGGCGAAGTGGGCCATGTCGACGAACAGGTAGGCACCCACGGCATCGGCGATGGCGCGGAAGCGGGCGAAGTCCAGCACCTGGGAGTAGGCGGAGTAGCCGGCGACGATGACCTTGGGCTTGTGCTCCTGGGCCAGGCGCTCGACCTCGGCGTAGTCGATCAGGCCCTGCTCGTCGATGCCGTACTGCACGGCGTTGTACAGCTTGCCGGAGGAGGAGACGGTGGCACCGTGGGTCAGGTGGCCGCCGTGAGCCAGGCTCATGCCGAGGATGGTGTCACCGGCTTCGATCAGTGCCAGGTACACGGCCGAATTGGCCTGGGAGCCGGAGTGCGGCTGGACGTTGGCATAGTCGGCGCCGAACAGCTGCTTGGCGCGGTCGATGGCCAGTTGCTCGACGACGTCGACGTATTCGCAGCCGCCGTAGTAGCGCTTGTGGGGATAGCCTTCGGCGTACTTGTTGGTCAGCACCGAACCCTGGGCCTCCATGACCGCCGGACTGGTGTAGTTTTCCGAGGCGATCAGCTCGATGTGATCTTCCTGGCGCTGGGCTTCCTGCTGCATGGCGGCATGAAGGTCGGCGTCGAAGCGGGCGAGGGTGGTTTCACGGCTGAACATGGCGGCAGGGTCCCCTGAGGCATGGCAAGAGCGAGCCCGGTCCGGGCTCGTGAAAGCCGCCATTCTACCCCATCGTGGGAAGCCTGAGGTATGAGCGCCGGTCATGCACCGGCGCCATGGGTCTCATGTGAGGACCGGGAACAGCCCCTGGCGCTCGAGGCGTTTGCGCAGTTGCTCCGGGGGCAGCGGGCGGTCGAACAGGAAGCCCTGGACCTCGTCGCAGCCATGGGCGCAGAGGAAGTCGAGCTGCTCCTGCTCCTCCACGCCTTCGGCGATCACCGAGAGATTGAGGCTGTGGGCCATGGCGATGATGGCCCGGGCGATCTGGGCGTCCTGCTCGCCATGGGGCAGACCGTCGACGAAGCTGCGGTCGATCTTGAGGATGTCGATGGGGAACTGCTTGAGGTAGTTGAGCGACGAGTAGCCGGTGCCGAAGTCGTCCACCGCGATGCACAGGCCCAGGCTCTTGAGTTCGCCCAGCAGCATCAGGGCCTCACCGACGTCGCGCATGAGGATGCTCTCGGTCAGCTCCAGCTCCAGGCAGGCCGGGGCCAGGCCGGTCTCGGCGAGGATCTGGGCGATGCGCTGGCCGAGCTGACCGTCGTTGAACTGGCGGGCGGAGAGATTGACCGAGACCTTGGGGATGCGCACCTTGGCGGCGTGCCATTCGCGCATCTGCCGACAGGCTTCGCGGATCACCCAGTCGCCCACCTGGACCACCAGGCCGATCTCTTCCAGCACCGGGATGAATTCGGCCGGGGAAACGTGGCCGCGCACCGGGTGCTCCCAGCGCAGCAGGGCCTCGACGCCGGTCAGGCGGCCATTGTCGCAGCGGTACTGCGGCTGGTAGTGCAGGCGGAATTCGCCCTGCAGCAGGGCGTGGCGCAGGTCAGCCTCCAGTTCCAGGCGCTCCAGGGCGCGGGCGTTCATCTCGGCCTGGTAGAACTGGAAGTTGTTCTTGCCCATCTCCTTGGCGTGGTACATGGCCGTGTCGGCGTTCTTCATCAGCTGGCTGAGTTCGTGGCCGTCCTGGGGCGAGAGGGCGATGCCGATGCTGGCGGAAACGAAGAATTCGCGGCCCTCGAGGATGAAGGCGTCGGAGAGCTGGGCGAGGATCTGTTCACCGACGCGGATCGCCTGGGCGAGGGCGGTTTCGCGGCTTTCCAGGCCGGACAGCAGCAGGGTGAACTCGTCGCCACCCATGCGCGCCACGCTGTCCTCGGTGCCGACACAGGCGGTCAGGCGCACGGCCACTTCCTTGAGCAGGCGGTCGCCGGCGGCGTGGCCGAGGGAGTCGTTGATCGGCTTGAAGCGGTCGAGGTCGAGGAACATCAGCACCACCCAGCTGCCGTTGTGGCGGCTCTGCTGCAGGGCGTTGTGCAGGCGATCCTGGAACAGGGTGCGGTTGGGCAGCAGGGTCAGGGCGTCGTAGTAGGCCAGGCGGTGGATGCGCCGCTCGCTGGCCTTGCGCTCGCTGATGTCGACGAAGAAGCAGACGTAGCTCATCAGGTCGCCGTCGTCGTCGCGGATGGCGGTGATGCCGACCCAGGAGGGATAGGGCTCGTTGTCGTGGCGGCGCTGCCAGAGTTCGCCTTCCCAGCTTTCCTCGGTACGCAGCTGTTGCATCACGTGCTGCAGCTGGTTGGCTTCCTGCTTGTCGGCACAGAGCATCATCGGCTGCTGGTCGAGTACCTGCTCGGGGGTGAAGCCGGTGATGCGGGTGAAGGTACGGTTGACGCGGACGATGTAGCCGGCCGGGTCGGTGACCAGGATGGCGCCGGCGGAGTGGTCGAACACCGTCGCCGCCATCCGCATGTCCTTGTCCGTGCGGCGCTGGGCGGAGATGTCGCGGCAGACGCCGAGCAGGCCGGCGAAGCGCTCGTGGTCGTCCCACAGCGGCTTGAGGCGCAGCTCGATCTGCAGGGTGTGGCCGGCGGCGTGCAGGCAATCGAGCACCTGGGGGGCGAAGCGCTCCTGGCGCAGGGCGGAGAGCGCGCGCGGGTCGTCGAGGCTGCGCATCAGGTGCTGCAGGGTACGGCGGAATTCCTGCAGCTGGCGGGTATGGACCACCAGGTCGGTCAGGCGGCGCCGCTGCAGGTCGGCGATGGGATAGCCGAGCAATTCCTCGACGGAGGGACTGATGTAGCTGAGCACCAGCTGGGCGTCGGTGGTGAAGATGACGTCGCTGATGCTCTCGGCCAATTGCCGGTAGCGGTTCTCGCTGTCACGCAGGCGGTCGCTGGCGCGCACCATGTCGGTGACGTCCAGGGCCAGCCCGACCACGCTGGCCGCGGTGCCGTCCGGGCGGCTGGCGAGACGCTGCTCGCGGACGTCGAACCAGTGCCAGCCGCCGTTGCGATGCTGCCAGCGCAGCAGGCTGTTGCTCGGTTGGTCGGACAGCGTCGGTCGCATGCTCACCACCCGGGCGTGCAGCTCGGCATCGTCCGGGTGCAGGCGCTCGCGCCCGAGGCTGGTGAAGGCCTCGGGTGAATAGCCGAGCTTGAGCGCCAGCGGATGGCTCTCGTAGGTCAGCTCGCCACTGGCCACGTCGTAGGTGTAGAGGGTGTCGGGCGTGGCGCTGATCAGGTTGGACCAGAAGGCGTCACGCTCCAGCAGGCGCAATTCGCCGAGTTTGCGCTGGGTGATGTCGTTGAGGCTGAGCAGGGTGGCATCGAGGTGCTGGGGATCGGCCGGCAGGTGCATGGTCAGCCACAGATAACGCTCGCCCGCGGCGCTGTCGATACGGGTTTCCAGCTCCAGCACCTGCTGGCCGGAGAGCAGACCGGCCAGCAGCCGGTAGCGCTTGCCACCGGGTTGCAGGCGGGAATCGCCCACCAGTCGACTCCAGGCCTGGTCCAGCTGGTCGATGCCGAGCATCTCCAGCGCCCGCTGGTTGATCTCGGTGATGCGGACCCGTTGACCGAGACGTTCCAGGGCCTCGGGCTGGGTGGCGAAGAGGTTGGCGAGCTGTTCCGGCGTCTCGATGCCGAGCGTCTGCAGCGCCGGGTAGAGGCCGCTCAGGTCGACCACGCAGATGCCGGTGTGGACGCCGTTGAAGATGTTCTCGTAGCGCTGCCGGGTGGTCTGGATGGTTTCCAGGTTGCGTTGCTGCTCGGTGACGTCGCGCAGCACCCAGACGAAGCCGTCCTGCACCTGGGTGCGATCGCGCAGCACCCGGGCGCTCGGCTGGCTGTCGGCCAGGGCATGGCAGCTGACGGCGAAGCGCCGGGGCTGCTCGTCGACCCAGAGGGTGACCAGGGGTTGGCCGCCGGCTTCGGCATGCGCCGGGGCGACCAGCTGCGGCAGCAGGCTGGCCAGGTAGTACTGGGGAGCGTCGCTGGGGGTGACGCCGAGCACGCGTCCGGCGGTGGCGTTGACGTAGACCAGGCGGCCATCGGCCTGGGTCATGCAGACGAATTCCTCGATGCCGTTCAGCGCCGTGCCGGCCAGCCGCAGGCTGCGCCGCGAGGCCTGGGTCAGCGCCCGCAAGCCCTGTTCTTCGCGCAACAGCAGGTGCAGCAGCACGCCGGTCACCAGGCCGAAAAGGGTGAACAGCGCCAGACGGCCGAAGGAGTCCGGCAGCCGCAGGCCGGATCCGCCTTCGGCGGAATGGGCGGCGACCACCTGCCAGTCGGTGTAGGCCAGGTCCTGGCGGGCCTGGTCGTTGGGCAGCGCAACCGTCGCCGGCTCGGTGGCGAACACCGTCGTGCCCCGGGTGCGATCCTCCAGGCGCCAGACCAGGCCTTCCAGCAGGCGCGTCTGGCGCCAGAGCGGCTCGTCCAGGGGGGCGCTGGTCAGCACCCACCAGCCCTGTTGCAGGTCCGGATCACCGGCCAGCAGGAGGTAGAGAGGGACCGCGGCCGCAGGATCGTAGTCGTAGCGGAAGTCCGCCTGGCCGGCGCGGTCGATCAGTTGCTGTACGAAGGCCGCATCCTTGGCATCGGCAAGGCGCGCGGCGCGCAGCGCGGGATCGGCCGGCAGCCAGCGCACCTCGCGCAGGCCGGGGAAGAAGTCCTTGAGGCTCAGCAGGCGATTGGGGGGCAGGGGCAGCGTGGGATCGAGGGACCAGCGCAGGGTGCTGCGCACCGCCTGGGCCTTGAGCGCCAGGCTGAATTCGAGGGTACTGGCCAGTTGCCGCGTCATGCCGTCCAACTGGTCACGGCGCATGGTCTCGCGCTCGGCCATGCCGGCGAGTGCCTGCCAGAACATCATCGCCAGCATCACCACCAGCGACAGGACCAGCAGGCCCCGGGTCAGACGGCGTGGCGAGGAAGCGATCGGCTCTTCCGGCAAGGTGGAGGGCGGAGTGTTCACGGCAGACTGCTTTCCTGCGGGAGCGTGGGCCATACAGCTGCGCCCGATTCCGCGGGGCAGAGCTGGCCTATGATAATGTGACAGGTGGTGCGCCCGCCTGCTTTTTCCGCGCCTTCACCACGGGTGCTTTCGTCGCCCGGGGTTTCGACAGCGTTCGCCGCTGACGCCATACTGTGTCCCCTGTTTTTCATTCCGCTCCCAAGGTCCAACCATGGCTCAATACGTCTACACCATGCATCGGGTCGGCAAGGTCGTGCCGCCCAAGCGTGAGATCCTCAAGAACATCTCCCTGTCGTTCTTCCCCGGCGCCAAGATCGGCGTGCTGGGTCTGAACGGTGCGGGCAAGTCCACGCTGCTGCGCATCATGGCTGGCGTCGATACCGAGATCGAAGGTGAAGCGCGTCCGATGCCCGGTATCAATGTGGGTTATCTGCCGCAGGAACCGAAACTTGATCCCGAGCAGACGGTTCGTGAGGTAGTCGAGGAAGCCGTTGGTCAGATCAAGCAGGCCCAGGCGCGACTGGACGAGGTCTACGCCGCCTATGCCGAGCCGGATGCCGACTTCGACGCCCTGGCCGCCGAGCAGGCCAAGCTGGAAGCCATCCTCCAGGCCGCCGACGGCCACAACCTGGACCGCCAGCTGGAAGTCGCCGCCGACGCCCTGCGCCTGCCGGCCTGGGACGCCAAGGTCGGTGTCCTCTCCGGTGGCGAGAAGCGCCGCGTGGCGCTGTGCCGCCTGCTGCTGTCGGCCCCCGACATGCTGCTGCTGGACGAACCCACCAACCACCTGGACGCCGACTCGGTGGCCTGGCTGGAGCACTTCCTCCACGATTTCCCCGGCACCGTGGTGGCCATCACCCACGACCGCTACTTCCTCGACAACGTCGCCGGCTGGATCCTGGAACTGGACCGCGGCCAGGGCATCCCCTTCGAGGGCAACTACTCCGGCTGGCTGGAATCCAAGGCCGCGCGCCTGACCCAGGAAGCCAAGCAGGAAGCCGCCCACGCCAAGGCCATGAAGGCCGAACTGGAATGGGTACGCTCCGGTGCCAAGGCGCGCCAGTCCAAGTCCAAGGCCCGCCTGCAGCGCTTCGAGGAAATGCAGTCCCAGGAATTCCAGAAGCGCAGCGAGACCAACGAGATCTACATCCCCGCTGGCCAGCGCCTGGGCGACAAGGTCATCGAGTTCAAGAACGTCAGCAAGGGCTATGGCGACCGCCTGCTGATCGACGACCTGAGCTTCAGCGTGCCCAAGGGCGCCATCGTCGGCGTCATCGGTGGTAACGGCGCGGGCAAGTCGACCCTGTTCCGCATGATCATGGGCAAGGAGCAGCCGGACTCGGGCACCATCGAGATCGGTGACACCGTGCAACTGGCCAGCGTCGACCAGAGCCGCGAGAACCTCTCCGACACCAAGACCGTCTGGGAACAGGTCTCCGACGGTTCCGACGTGATCAAGATCGGCAACTACGAGGTGCCCTCGCGCAGCTACGTGGGCCGCTTCAACTTCAAGGGCGCCGACCAGCAGAAGTTCGTCAAGGACCTCTCCGGCGGTGAGCGCGGTCGCCTGCACCTGGCCCTGACCCTCAAGCAGGGCGGCAACGTACTGCTGCTGGACGAACCCTCCAACGACCTGGACGTGGAAACCCTGCGCGCCCTGGAAGACGCCCTGCTGGACTTCCCCGGCGCGGCCATCGTGATCTCCCACGACCGCTGGTTCCTCGACCGCATCGCCACCCACATCCTCTCCTACGAGGATGATTCCAACGTGGTGTTCTTCGAAGGCAACTACACCGAGTACGAAGCCGATCGCAAGAAGCGCCTGGGCGAGGCCGCGGCCCAGCCCAAGCGGGTTAAGTACAAGAAGCTGGCTTAAGCGTCAGCAGGAACGTCGGCAGGGAAACCTGTCGGCGTTTCTTTTTGTCTTTCGCTATATACCTCATGCTATAACGCTCGAAACGGACCCGTTCCGCTTGGTTTCACGATCAGGCCGGCACGCCGAGGATCACATGAGACGCCTTGAACACCGCCGTGGCGGCGACGCCCGGAGCCAACTGCAGCCCTTGCACCGCGTCGCGGGTGACCATGGCCACCACGCGGCTGCCGCCGGGCAGGGCGATGCAGACCTCGGCATTGACCGCGCCATCGCTGACGCTCTCGACCGTGCCGGCCAGGCAATTGCGCGCCGACAGGCGCAGGCCGCTATCGGCGGTCATCACCATCACCCAGGGCGCCTTGACCAGGGCCACGGCCGGCCGGCCCGGCGCCAGGCCCAGGCGGCTGGCGCTGTCCAGGGTGACCACCGCCACCAGCTCGGTACCGCCTGGCAGCGCCAGGGTCACCTCTGCATTCACCGCGCCTTCGCGCACCTGGCTGACGGTTCCCTGGAACACATTGCGGGCACTGACCTTCATGGGATTTCGCTCCTGAACGCGGGGGAAGAGGCTCAGGGCGCCACTCTAGGTCGGAGCGTTGTAGTCATACAACCCGAGCGCCGGGAGTGCCCGGCATGAGCGCCTCGCCCTTCATCGCCCATCTGTCGCTGGAAAGCAGCGTCGGCGCCGAGCTGACCCAGACCCGTATCCGCCTGCTGGAGGCCATCGCCGCCACCGGCTCCATCAGCCAGGCGGCCAAGCGGGTGCCGCTGTCCTACAAGGCGGCCTGGGATGCGGTGGACCAGATCAACAACCTTTCCGCGCAGCCCCTGGTGGCGCGTAGCGCGGGCGGCAGCGGCGGTGGCGGCACCCGGCTGACCGACTATGGCCAGCGCGTGGTGGCCTTCTATCGCGCCCTGGAACAGCACTACCAGACCACCCTGGACCGGGTGGCGGCCGGACTCGACGAGGCCAGCCGCACCGAGGTGGCGGATTTTCGCCAGTTGCTGCTCAACCTCAACTGGCGCAGCAGTGCCCGCAACCAGTTCTCCGGCCAGGTGACTGCCCTGGAGCATAGCGATGTGGAAAGCGTCGTGATCCTGCGCCTGGACGACGCCACCGAACTCACCGCACTGGTCACCCGTGAGAGCGCCGAGCAGCTACGTCTGGCGCCGGGGCGTGCCGTGGTGGCGCTGGTCAAGGCCTCCGCGGTGCTGATCGGCACCGATCCGGGCCTGCGGTTGTCGGCGCAGAACCAGTTGTGGGGCGCGGTCGAGCGGGTCCACGAAGGGCCAGTCAACCATGAGGTGGTCCTGGAGCTACCGGCGGGCCGCCGGATCACCGCCACCCTGACCGCCGCTAGCAGTCGTCAGCTGGGGCTCGTCCCCGGGTTGGCCGCCTGCGCCTGTTTCAGCGCCGCCAGTGTCTTGCTGATGAGCGCGTCCTGAATCCCACCCTGAGAGAATCTCCGCATGACGCCCCTCCGTTTGTCCCTGCTCTGTGGCCTGGTCGCCAGTACCCTGGCCACCTCCGTCCTCGCCGACGAGGTCCAGGTGGCCGTGGCCGCCAACTTCAGCGCGCCGCTCAAGGCCATCGCCGAACGATTCGCCCAGGACACCGGCCATCACCTGGTCATCTCCAGCGGCGCCACCGGCCAGCTCTATGCCCAGATCAAGAACGGCGCACCCTTCGAAGTCTTCCTCTCCGCTGACGACAGTACCCCGGCCAAGCTGGAAGGCGAGGGTGCGGCGGTCAAGGGGTCGCGCTTCACCTATGCCATCGGCACCCTGGCGCTCTGGTCGCCCAAGACTGGCTATGTGGATGGGAAGGGCGCGGTGCTCAAGCAGAATGGCTTCACGCACCTGGCCGTCGCCAATCCCAAGACGGCCCCCTATGGCCTGGCGGCTACCCAGGTGCTGGACAAGCTGGGCCTGACCGAAGCGGTCAAGACCAGGCTGGTGGAAGGCCAGAACATCACCCAGACCTACCAGTTCGTCGCCACCGGCAATGCCGAGCTGGGCTTCGTCGCCCTGTCGCAGATCTACCAGGATGGCAAGGTCAAGGAAGGCTCGGCCTGGATCGTGCCGGCCGAACTCTATGAACCGATCCGCCAGGACGCCGTGCTGCTGGAGCCGGGTAAGGATCAGGCGGCGGCCAAGGCGCTGCTGGCCTATCTCAAGGGCCCCCAGGCGGCCGCGGTGCTCAAGGCCTACGGCTACCGGCAGTGACGCCATGAGCCTGACCGCAGCGGACTGGGCGGCGATTCGCCTGACCCTGGAACTGGCCAGCGTGACCACCCTGCTGCTCCTGGTACTGGGCACGCCCATCGCCTGGTGGCTGGCGCGCACCCGTTCCTGGCTCAAGGGGCCCATCGGCGCCCTGGTGGCCTTGCCCTTGGTGCTGCCGCCCACGGTGATCGGTTTCTACCTGCTGTTGGCCATGGGGCCGGAGGGTTGGGTGGGGCAGGCGACCTCCGCCCTCGGGCTGGGGCGGCTGCCCTTCAGCTTCGCCGGGCTGGTGGTGGGTTCGCTGTGCTATTCGCTGCCCTTCGTGGTGCAGCCGCTGCAGAACGCCTTCGAGGCCATCGGCCCGCGCCCCCTGGAGGCGGCGGCCACCCTCAGGGCCAGTCCGCTGGACACCTTCTTCCATGTGGTGCTGCCGCTGGCGCGTCCAGGTTTCATCACCGCCGCCATCCTCGGCTTCGCCCACACCGTGGGCGAATTCGGCGTGGTGCTGATGATCGGTGGCAACATCCCCGGGCGGACCCAGGTGGTCTCCACCCAGATCTTCAATCATGTGGAAGCCATGGAGTATGCCCAGGCGCACCTCCTGGCCGGGGGCATGCTGGCCTTCTCCTTCGTGGTCCTCCTGCTGCTCTATGGTCGCCGCGGGCGGTCGGCCTGGACATGAGTCTCGCGGCACGTTTCGAACTGCGCCACGCCGGCTTCATGCTGGACGTGGACCTCGCCCTGCCCGGTAGTGGCGTCACCGCCCTGTTCGGCCCTTCGGGTTCCGGCAAGACCAGTTGCCTGAGATGCGTGGCCGGCCTCGAACCCGCGGCCCGCGGCCGCCTGGTGGTGGCGGGGGAGACCTGGCAGGACAGCGACCGCGGCCTGTTCCTACCGTCGCACAAACGCGCCCTGGGCTACGTCTTCCAGGACGCCAACCTGTTCGAGCACCTGGACGTGCGCCGCAACCTGCTGTTCGGTTGGCGGCGGGTAGCGCCCGTCGAACGTCGACTGGAGCTGGAGCAGATCGTCGAGTTGCTGGGCATCGAAGGGCTGCTCACCCGGATGCCGGCGCGCCTTTCCGGTGGCGAGCGCCAGCGGGTCGGCATTGCCCGGGCGCTGCTGACCAGTCCGAGGTTGCTGCTGATGGACGAACCCCTGGCGGCGCTGGACGCCGAGCGCAAGGCGGAGATCCTGCCCTATCTGGAACGCCTGACACTCGAGCTGGCGCTGCCGATCCTCTATGTCAGCCATGCCCCCGACGAGGTGGCGCGGCTGGCCGACCACCTGGTGCTGCTGGAGCGAGGCCGGGTACTGGCCAGCGGGCCGACCACCGAGGTACTGGCGCGCCTGGACCTGCCCATCGCCCTGGCCGATGACGCCGGAGTGGTGCTGGCAGGGCGGGTGTTGGGTCATGACCCGGACTACGGCCTGCTCAGCCTGGGCCTGGCCGGCGAGCAGCGCGTGCTGCTGGCCCATGCGCCGCTGCCGCCCGGCCAGCCGCTGCGTATCAAGGTGCTGGCGCGGGACGTCAGCCTCAGCCTGGAACGCCAGCACAGCAGCATCCTCAATGTGCTGCCCGCTACCGTCGCCGAGATCGCCCCGACCCGCTCGCCGGCCCAGGTGCTCTTGCGCCTGGACCTGGGCGACGCGGCGCTGCTGGCGCGGATCACCCGCTATTCGCTGGAGCGGCTGGGGCTGCGGCCGGGCAGCCGGGTCTGGGCGCAGCTCAAGTCGGTGGCGGTGTTAGCCTGAAACTGGCGCAGGCCTGAGCCGCTCCACCAGGAAATCCACCAGCACCCTGACCGCCGCCGGTAGCTGGCGATCCGGCGGATAGAGCAGCCAGGCGGTGCCCTGGTAGGGGCCGAGGTATTGCCAGTCGGGTAGCACCCTCAGCAGGCTGCCGTCGGCCAGACCGGCTTCGGCGGCGAAGGCCGGCAGGCAGGCGATGCCGAGGTCGGCGAAGGCGGCTTCCAGGCGCACGCCGCTGTGGTTGCAGGCCAGGCGGCCGCGCACCGTCACGCTTTCCACCCGGTCGCCGCGGCGCAGTTGCCAGCGCTGGTCGCCCGGGGTTTCGCCCAGGTAGAGGCAGTCGTGCTCGGCCAGCGCCTGGGGCTGCTGGGGCATGCCGTGGCGCTGAAGATAGGCCGGACTGGCGCAGAGCACGAAATCCATCTGCCGCAGCGGGCGGGCGACGAAGCCGGCGGGCGGCTGCTCGGTGATGCGCACCAGCAGGTCCTGGTCGTCGGCGATGGGATCCAGTGGGCGGTCGTCCAGGCGCAGTTGCAGATCCACCTCGGGATAGCGCTGGAAGAAGTCCGGCAGCAGCGGGGCGATCAGCCGATTGCCGACCGCCTTGGGCACGGCGAGGCGCACCTGGCCGCGCGGTTCATCGCGATGCTGCTGGCCGCTATCCAGGGCGGCGCCGGCGGCGGCGAGCAGTCGTTGGCAATGTTCGAGCACCTCGCGTCCGGCGTCGCTCAGGCGCAGCTGGCGGGTGGTGCGTTGCAGCAGACGTACGCCCAGCTCCCGTTCCAGTCGTGCGACCTGGCGGCTGACCGCCGAGGGCGTGGCGTTCAGCAGCCGGGCGGCGGCGGTGAAACTACCGGTCTCCACCACCTTGGCGAAGGCGACCATGCAAGGTAGCAAGGGGAGGGCGCGCAGGAGATCCATGCCAATGTCCGCAGGAAGCAATAGGGTTGGAAAGGCTGCCATTGCTTCCCCGGGGGAACAAGAGCTATGCGCCTCGGCCGGCTTATGGCGGGCACCTGCGATGGGCACACTGGCGGCCCGTTCAAGGAGAAGCTGTCATGTCGCAACGCTCCACCTTCGGCCTGGCCGAGGGCCTGCTGCTCGCCACCGCTCTGGTCTGGGGCACCAGCTATGCCGTGGTCAAGGATGCCGTGGTGCTCTATCCGGTGCTGGGCTACCTGGCACTGCGCTTCTGCCTCACCGCGCTGCTGCTGGCTCCCACGCTGCGCGGCGCCGGCCGTCGCGCCTGGCGACCCGGAGTGCCGACCGGCCTGCTGCTGCTGGCGATCTTTCTCGCCGAAACCTTCGGCGTGGCCCTGACCAGCGCCAGCAACGCCGCCTTTCTCATCAGTCTCTGCGTGGCCCTGACGCCCTTCGCCGAATGGTGGTTGCTGGGCCAGCAGCCCGAACCCCGGGCGCTTGGCGCGGCGGCCCTGGCGGTGGTGGGTGCCGGGCTGCTCACCCGGGGGATCACCCTGAGTCTCAACCTGGGCGATGGCCTGATCCTGCTGGCGGCGGTGCTGCGGGCGGTGAACGTCTGCGTGGTACGGCGCCGGCTGCAACGCGCCGCCGCGCCAGTCCCGGCCCTGGCGCTGACCGCGGTCCAGACCGGGGTGGTGGGCCTGGCCTGTCTGCTGCTGTTCGCCCTCGGGCCGGGCCTGGCACCGCTGCCGGTGCAACCCGGCTTCTGGCTCGCCACCGGCTACCTGGTGCTGTTCTGCACCCTGGGCGCCTTTCTCGCCCAGAACTACGCCCTGGGGCGGACCAGCGCGACCCGCGTGGCGCTGCTGATGGGGGCCGAGCCGCTGTTCGGGGCGCTGTTCGCCAGCTTCTGGCTGGATGAACGCCTCGGCCTCTGGGGCTGGCTGGGTGGGCTGTTGATCGTCATCGCCTCGCTGTGGGGAACGCTGCCGCGACGGGTCGCGGCCCGTGCGCCACACCGCTGAAGGGCCGGGGCCACGGGCGCCCCAGCCGCCTCGGCTGCCGTCAGAGGGCGGCGTCGTTGGCCTTGAATTCCGTGGTCCGGCCGCTGATGGCGAGGAAGGCCAGCACGGCCAGGCCCAGCACCATCCAGCAGCTGCCGCCGACCTTGGCATAGATATCGGCGTTGTACAGCACATAGGCCAGGATGATGAAGCCGACCAGGGGGATCAGGCCGTGCAGCAGCGGCCGACCGGCGCCGCGGTGATGCCAGGCCACTGCCACATGCAGGAGCAGGAAGGCGGTCAGTGCACCGAAATTGCACATGGACGCCAGCAGGTTGATCTGGCCGACGAAGAACAGGCCCAGCACCAGGCTCAAGGCGGCCACCAGCAGGATGGCGCGCTGGGGCACCCGGGTGACCGGATGAATGTGACGGAGGAACTGCGGCAACTGGCGGTCGCGCGCCATGGCGAACAGCAGGCGCGAGGTGGCGGCCTGGGCCACCAGGGCGTTGGCGATGGCGGCGCCGATGGCCACGGCGAGGGCGATCACCACCTGCAGCCAGGGGCCGGCGATCAGCCGGCCGATCTCGTAGAAGGCGTTGTTGGAGGCGTCGGCGTCGGGGTACTGGATCAGGTTAGGCTGCAGCAGCGCGGCCAGCCAGGTCTGCACCATGAACAGTGCGGCTACCAGGGTCAGGGCCAGCAAGGTGGCGCGACCCACCACGCGGCTACCGCCCCGGGTCTCTTCGGAGAGGGTGGAGATGGCGTCGAAGCCAAGGAAGGACAGCACCGCCACCGAGAGGGCGCTGAAGATCAGCGGCAGGGAGAATTCCTGGGGGTTGTACAGTGGCTTCAGACTCCACTCGGCGCCATTGACCCCGCGGCTGATGGCCAGGGATGCCAGCACCACGAACACCAGCAGCACCGCCAGCTGGCCGTAGAGGAACAGCCGGTTGGCGCGAGCGGTGGTCTCGATGCCACGCAGGTTGACCAGGGTGTTGAGGCCGACGAAGAACAGGATCCACAGCGGCTGGGGAATCGCCGGGATGACGTTGGCCATGGCGTTGGCGCCGATGACATAGAGCAGGGTGGGCACCAGCAGGTAGTCGAGCAGGATGGCCCAGCCGGCGAGAAAGCCCAATGCCGGGTGCAGGCCGCGCCCGACGTAGGCATAGACCGAGCCGGCCACCGGGAAGGCGCGCGACATCTGCTGGTAGCTGACCGCGGTGAAGAGCATGGCGACGAAGCCGATCAGGTAGGTGAGGGGCACCATGCCGTGGCTGGCGTCGAACACCCCGCCGAAGATGGAAAAGGGTGCGATGGGCACCATGAACACCAGGCCGTAGATGAGCAGGTCCTTCAGCCCGAGCTGGCGCTTGAGTTCCTGGGTGTAGCCGAAGCGGGCGAGGTCGGCGGCGTCGCCGGACGGAGCGTGCTGTGTCATGGGGGCATCCTCGAAGGGCGGGGTAGGCTCGACTCTAGGCCAGCGGCCAGCCAGGCCCCATCCGTAAAAGTGCTAGGTTTGCAGCAGCACTCGGGCGACTGGCAGAGGCTTTGCTTCCTTTCTCCCATCGCGACCCCCGAGGGAGTTCCAAGATGCATGCCGATCTGCTCACCGTCAGCAGCCGCCTCGCCAGCCTGGCCAGCCTCGATGCCTGCCTGGACGCCATGCAGGACACCGCCGACGGCTTTGGCTGCAAGGCGCTGATCTACGACTACGCGCCGGTGCCCCTCAGTCACGACGGGGTACTCATCACCCCCTCGGTATTCAAGGTGCGCAACGCCCCGGCGGACATGCAGGCCTTCTGGTGCGAGCGCGGCTACTACCAGATCGATCCGGTGCAGCAATGCGCCAGCCGGCGCGCCACGCCCTTCGTCTGGTCGTTTCGCAGCGAAACCCGCAGCGCCCTGCGCGAGTACCTGGGTGACAGTCATCGCCCGGTCACCTGCTATGTGCGTGACAGCGGCCTGGCCACCGGGGTGACGGTGCCGCTGCACCTGCCGGGTGGTGCCTTCGCCACCTTCACCGGCATCCTTGATGCCGACGCCCAGGACGCCGAGGCCACCGGCGAAGCCTGCCTGGGCGCCTTCCTGGTGCTGGCCCACGCCTTCCAGGCCCGGGCCGACGAACTGCTCGCGCCGGCCGAACGCCGCTGCGGGCAGATCCGCCTGACGCCGCGCGAGCGCGAATGCCTGCAGTATTCGGCCAAGGGCCTGACCGCCAAGCGCATCGCCGCGACCCTCAACCGATCCACCGCCACGGTCAACCTGCACCTCAACTCCGCCGCCCGCAAGCTGGGGGCGCGCAACCGGGTCGAGGCGGTGGTGCGGGGATTGCACTATCGCTTGGTAGAGGTCTGAGAGCCTGTTCAGAGGCTGGCGAGCTAGAGACAAACAAGGCGAAGAGGCCTGAGGACGCGGATCGGACTCGCGCGCGAGTTTACGCGTGGTAAATGAGCATCACGACGGGACCGCCTAGGTGGGGCTGGCCTTCCAGGGCCTCTTTAACGCTGTTTGGCCGACGCGCGGCAGACTTTGAACAGGCTCTGAGCGACTTGGCCGGATCCGTGGGCCGTTCGACCTTGTGACACCCGCGCTGCGGCCCGACACTGGAGCCTCATCTGCCCAGGAGAGTCCCATGAGCGCTGCCCGTCCTCCCGTCCCGCCTTTCACCCTCGAGTCCGCCCGCCAGAAGGTCCGCGCCGCCGAAGACGGCTGGAACAGCCGCGATCCGGCCAAGGTGGCCCTGGCCTATACCGCCGACAGCCGCTGGCGCAATCGCTCAGATTTCCTCCAGGGCCGCGCCGCCATCGAGGCCTTCCTCACCCGCAAGTGGCAGCGCGAGCACGAGTACCGGCTGATCAAGGAGCTCTGGGCCCATGACGGCGCGCGTATCGCCGTGCGCTTCGCCTACGAATGGCGGGACGCAGACGGCCAGTGGTATCGCGCCTATGGCAACGAGAACTGGCACTTCGACGACCAGGGCCTGATGGCCGAGCGCCACGCCAGCATCAACGATCTGCCCATCACCGAAGCCGAGCGGCTATTCCACTGGCCCCAAGGCCGGCGGCCGGACGACCATCCCGGCTTGAGCGACCTGGGTCTCTGACCGGCGGCGGGCGGCGGGCGGCTGGCCCGGGCGGGTCCGGTCCTGTACAAGGACCTCTGGCCGTCAGGACCCCAAGACGATGCACTACCGCAACCTGCTCCGCCGCCTCGACCTGGTCTCCCTGCAGCTGCTGCTGGCGGTGCACGAGGAGGGCACCCTGACCCGCGCCGCCGAGCGCGAGATGATCGCCCTGTCCGCCGCCAGCAAGCGGCTGCACGACCTGGAGCGGTCGCTCGACAGCGAACTCTTCGAGCGCAACGCCAAGGGCACCACCCTCACCCCGGTCGGCGAGACGCTGCTGCATTACGCCAAGCGCATCCTCGCCGACGTCGAGCGCATCAGCATCGATGTCGGCGAGCACCTGCAGGGCGTGCGCGGCTATGTGCGGATGATGGCCAACATCTCCGCCATCATCGAATTCCTCCCCGAGGACCTGCAGGCCTTCACCGTGGGGCATCCCCAGGTCAAGGTCAGCCTGGACGAGCGACCCAGCGCCGGGGTGGTGAAGGGGGTCCTGGAAGGCGCCGCCGACCTGGGCATCTGTTCCTCGGACACCGATACCCGCGGCCTGCTGGCCGTGCCCTACCGGCAGGACACCCTGGTGGTGGTGATGCGCCCGGACCATCGCCTGGCCGCACGACCGCGGCTGGCGTTCGCCGAGACCCTGGACGACGACCACGTCGGCCTGCATGCCGACAGCTTCATCAACCTGCGCACCAAGGCGGCCGCGCGCAGCCACGGCAAGGCCTTGCGCCTGCGCATCCATGTACCCGGCTTCGATGCCGTGTGCCGCATGGTGCAGGCCGGGTTCGGCCTGGGCGTGCTGCCGCTGCAGGCCTTCGAACTCATCGGGCGACCGCTCGGGCTGGTCGCCGCGGCGCTGGAGGACGACTGGTCCCAGCGCAGCCTGGCGCTGGTGGTGCGCGACGTCGAGGCGCTGTCGCCGGTCAGTCGGCTGCTCTACGACCACCTGCTGGAGGTCTGAATCCGGGTCTTCGCGTTTCGCGAAGACCTCTTGCCGAAAGACGTTAACCGGCGCCGGCCCGATTGGCCTAGCATCGAGCCCATTCCAATAACAACGAGGCTAGCCCGCCATGACGGCGCTCACCGGACTGCGTGTCATCGAGATCGGCACGCTCATCGCCGCCCCCTTCGCCGCGCGCCTGCTGGCTGAATTCGGTGCCGAGGTGATCAAGATCGAAGCCCTGGACAAGGGTGATCCCCTGCGCAAGTGGCGCAAGCTGCACCAGGGCACCTCGCTCTGGTGGTACCTGCAGTCGCGCAACAAGAAGTCCCTCGCCCTGAATCTGAGATCCGCCGAGGGCGTGGCCCTGGTCAAGCAGCTGGCCGAGGGTGCCGACGTGCTCATCGAGAACCTGCGCCCGGGCGCCCTGGAAAAGCTCGGCCTGGGCTGGGACGTGCTGCACGCCCTCAATCCCAAGCTCACCCTGGTACGCATCTCCGGCTACGGCCAGACCGGCCCCTATCGTGATCGCCCCGGCTTCGGTGCCATCGGCGAGGCCATGGGCGGCATCCGCTACACCACCGGCACCCCGGGCGTGCCGCCGGCGCGGGTCGGGGTCAGCCTGGGCGATTCCCTGGCCTCCATGCACGCGGTGATCGGCGCCCTGATGTCGGTGCTGCGGGTCAAGACCGGCCAGGGCGACGGCCAGGTGGTCGATGTTTCCCTGGTCGAGAGCGTGTTCAACGTCATGGAAAGCCTGGTGCCCGAATACTCCATGCTCGGCCATGTGCGCGAGCGCACCGGCGGGGCGCTGCCCGGCATCGCACCCTCCAACACCTATCCCACCGGCGATGGCGGTTTCGTGGTGATCGCCGGCAACAGCGATCCCATCTATGTGCGGCTGATGCAGGCCATCGGCCGACCCGATCTGGCCGAGCGCCCGGACCTGGCGCAGAACGACGGGCGCGCCCGCCACTGCGAGCTGATCGACGAGGCCATCGCCGCCTGGACCGGCAGCCGCGGCATCGACGAGGTGCTGGAGATCCTCGAACGCGCCGAGGTCCCGGCCGGCCGCATCTATTCGGCCGCCGACATCGTCGCCGATCCCCATTACCAGGCGCGGGAGATGCTGCTGGAGACCACGCTGCCCGACGGCGCCACCCTGAAGATGCCAGGGATCGTGCCCAAGCTGTCGGCCACCCCAGGCCAGGTCAACTGGCAGGGTCCGACCCTCGGTCAGCACACCGATGGCCTGCTGGCCGAGCTGGGGCTGAGCGAGACGGACATCCAGCGACTCAAGGACGCCGGGGTGGTGCGATGAGTACCGAGCGCCTGATCGTCCAGGAAGTCGCGCCCCGCGATGGCTTGCAGATCGAGCCGAGCTGGGTGGAAACCAGCGACAAGATCGCCCTGATCGACCAACTTTCCAAGCTGGGTTTCTCGCGGATCGAAGCCGGCTCCTTCGTTTCGCCCAAGGCGGTGCCCATGCTGCGCGACGGCGAGGCGGTGTTCCAGGGCATCGTCCGCCGGCCCGGGGTGACCTATGTCGCCCTGGTACCCAATCTCAAGGGTGCCCAGCGCGCCCTGGCGGCAGGTGCCGACGAGCTGAACCTGGTGCTCTCCGCCAGCCAGACCCACAATCGCGCCAACATGCGCATGAGTTGCGAGCAGTCCCTGGCCAGCTTCGCCGAGGTGGTGCAACTGGCCAAGGGGCAGGCGGTCTCGCTCAACGGCACGGTGGCGACCACCTTCGGTTGCCCCTTCGAGGGGCGCATCGACGAAGGCTGGGTGTTCGAACTGGTACAGCGCTACCTGGCGCTGGGCATGACCGGCATCACCCTCGCCGACACCACCGGCATGGCCAATCCGCGGCAGGTGGCGCGGATCGTCCGCCAGGTGCTGGAACTGATTCCGGCATCCGCCCTGACCCTGCATTTCCACAACACCCGCGGCCTGGGCCTGAGCAATGTCCTGGCCGCCTTTGAGGCCGGCGCCCGGCGCTTCGACGCCGCCCTCGGCGGACTTGGTGGCTGTCCCTTCGCCCCGGGCGCCTCCGGCAACATCTGCACCGAGGATCTGGTGAATCTCTGCGCCGAGATCGGCGTGGACACCGGCATCGATCTGCAACGGCTGATCGCCTTGTCGCGCACCCTGCCGGCGCTGCTGGGTCACGACACCCCCGGCCAGGTAGCCAAGGCCGGCCGCAACGGCGATCTGCATCCGCCGCCCGCGGCCAGCGGCTGACGCCACCCGCACCTCTCGTTCGCCCTGACTACAACAACAAAGGAGCGCCAGCCTGGCCGCTTCCGGGAGACCGCTATGCCTTCATCCGCTACCGCCGCCGTCGCGGCCACCGAACAGGCCATCGTCCGCAAGGTCGCCTGGCGGCTCATGCCGCTGATCATGGTCTGCTACCTGTTCGCCTTCTTCGATCGCATCAACATCAGCTTCGCCAAGTTCCAGCTGCAGGCCGACCTGTCGCTGAGCAACACCGCCTATGGCCTGGGCGCGGGGCTCTTCGTGGTCGGCTACGTGCTGTTCGAGGTGCCCAGCAACATGATGCTGTACAAGGTCGGCGCCCGGCGCTGGATCGCCCGCATCATGATCTCCTGGGGCATCGCCACGGCGCTGATGATGTTCGTCACCGCCGAATGGCAGTTCTATGGGCTGCGCTTCCTGATCGGTGCCATGGAAGCCGGCTTCGCGCCGGGCATCCTCTACTACCTGACGCTGTGGTTTCCGCAGAGCTATCGCGGGCGCATCACCTCGACGCTGTTCCTCGCCTCGGCCTTCGCCGGGCTGATCGGCGCCCCGGTCTCGGGGGTGATCCTCGGGCAGATGGACGGCCTGCTCGGCATGCGCGGCTGGCACTGGCTGTTCCTGCTCGGTGGCCTGCCCTGCGTGCTGCTGGGCGTGCTGGTGTTGCGCCTGCTGCACGACCGCATCAGTGATGCGCCCTGGCTCAGCGGCGAGGAGCAGACCTTCCTGGCCAGCCGCATCGCCCGCCATGAACACAACGCCCACGGCTCGCTGCTGGCGGCGATCCGGCTGCCGGGCTTCCTGCTGCTCGGGCTGATCTACTTCCTGATCCAGGTGGCCTCCTATGGCCTCAACTTCTGGGCGCCGCAGCTGATCCGCAGCGCCGGCACCGAGAGCCCCGCGATCATCGGTTTGCTGACCGCCGTGCCCTACGTTTTCGGCGCCATCAGCATGGTGGTGGTGGGACGGTGCTCGGACGCCAGCGGCGAGCGGCGTAAGTTCGTCTGCGGCCTGGTGATCGCCGGCGCCCTGGGGTTCTTCAGCGCAGGACTCTTCGCCAACCACACCACCTTCCTGATTCTCTCCCTGGCCCTGATGGGCGCCGGCATCGTCGCCGCCATCCCGGCCTTCTGGGCGCTGCCGCCGAAACTGCTGGCCGGCGCGGGAGCGGGTGCCGCGGGCGGCATCGCCCTGATCAACACCCTGGGGCAATTCGGCGGCATCGTCAGCCCGGTGATGGTGGGCTACATCAAGGACCTGACCGGCAGCACCACCCCGGCGCTCTATCTGATTGGCTGCAGCAGCCTGCTGGCCGCCGGCCTGCTGTTCTGGGCACTGCCGCAGAGCCTGCGGACCTCTGACAAGGTCGGCGCCCGGACGCCAGCACCCGCGCCGGTCGAGGACGCCGCGCTGCTGGGCGACGAGCGCCCCCGCAACGCCTGAGGCTAGCGTTCCGGCGCGCGCCAGCGCCGGACCAGCCGCAGCACCAGGACGAAGAACACCGGCACGAAGACCAGCGCCAGGGTGGCGCCGAGCATGCCGCCGATCACCCCGGTGCCCACCGCCTGCTGGCTGGCCGAGCTGGCACCGGTGGCCAGGGCCAGGGGTACCACGCCGAGGATGAAGGCCAGCGAGGTCATGACGATGGGTCGCAGCCGTAGCCGTGCGGCGCGGCAGGTGGCCTGGTACAGGTCCATACCTTCGTCGTGCAGGCGCTTGGCGAATTCGATGAGCAGGATGGCGTTCTTCGCCGTGAGCCCTATCACCGTGATCAGGCCGACCTTGAAGAAGACGTCGTTGGGCAGGCCTCTCAGGGTTACCGCCAGCACCGCGCCGAGCACGCCCAGGGGCACCACCAGCAGCACCGCGGTGGGAATCGACCAGCTCTCGTAGAGGGCGGCGAGACAGAGGAACACCACCAGCAGCGACAGCCCCAGCAGCAGCGGCGCCTGGCCGGCGGAGAGGCGCTCCTGCAGCGACAGCGCCGTCCACTCCAGGGCGAAGCCGCGCGGCAGTTCGGCGGCCAGGCGGTCCAACTCGGCCATGGCCTCGCCGGTGGTGTGACCGGGCAGTGGCTCGCCGGCCAGGCTGATGGCCGGGTAGCCGTTGTAGCGCGACAGCTGCGCCGGGCCCTGGGTCCAGTCGGCGCTGACGAAGGCGGACAGCGGCACCATGCGCCCGCGCTCGTTGCGTACCTCCAGGCGCAGCAGGTCGTCCACCTGGCTGCGGCTGCCCAATTCGGCCTGGACGATCACCTGCTGCATCCGTCCGCGGTTGGGGAAGTCGTTGACGTAGCTGGAGCCCAGGGCGGTGCCCAGGGTCTCGCCGAGGGCGTTGAAACTCACCCCCAGGGCGGCGGCCTGGCGGCGGTCCACCACCAACTGCACCTGGGCACTGTCGGCCAGGGCGGTCTCGCGCACGTAGGCGATGATCGGATTGCCCGCCAGCCTGGCCTGCAACTCATCCCGGGCGGCCTTGAGCGCCGCCTGGCCGCGGTTGGACCTGTCCTGCAGGCGCACCTCGAAGCCGCTGGAGGTGCCCAGGCCCTCCACCGGTGGCGGCAGCACGGCGAAGCCCTGGGCCTCGCTCTCGCCGGCCAGGACGACGTTGGCGCGCTCGGCGATGGCCGCGGCGGACTCGGCCGGGCCGCGGGCGGACCAGTCCTTGAGGGTGGTGAAGGCCAGGGCGGCGTTCTGGCCGCTACCGGAAAAGCTGAAGCCGAGCAGCACGAGGTCGTTGGCCACCCCGGGTTCGGCGGCGTAATGGCGCTCCAGGCGCTCGAGCACCCTGAGGGTGCGCTCCTGGGTAGCGCCCGGTGGCAACTGGATGTCGGTGATCAGATAGCCCTGGTCCTCGGTGGGCAGAAAGGCGCCGGGCAGGCGGCCATAGAGCGCCACCAGGGTCGCCAGCAGGACGGCGAACAGCAGGAGATTGGGCAGCAGCCGGCGAATCGCATGGGCCACCCAGCCTTCGAAGCCGCCGGTCAGGCGTTCGAAGCCCCGGTTGAAGGCGCCGAAGAAGCCGCCGCGGGCATGGGTGCCCTGGGGAATCGGCTTGAGCAGGGTGGCGCACAGCGCCGGGGTCAGACTCAGGGCGAGAAAGGCGGAAAGGAGGATGGCCACCGCCATGGACGCCGAGAACTGGCGATAGATGACGCCCACCGAACCGCTCATGAAGGCCATGGGCACGAAGACCGCGGTCAGCACCAGGGTGATGCCGACGATGGCGCCGGAGATCTCGCCCATGGCCTTGCGCGTGGCGGCGCGTGGGTCGAGGCCCTCGCTGGCCATGAGTCGCTCGACGTTCTCCACCACCACGATGGCATCGTCCACCAGGATGCCGATGGCCAGCACCATGCCGAACAGGGTCAGCACATTGATCGAATAGCCCAGCGCCAACAGCACGGTGCAGGAACCCAGCAGCGCCACCGGCACCACCAGGGTCGGAATCAGGGTGTAGCGCAGGTTCTGCAGGAACAGGTACATCACCGCGAAGACCAGCGCCATGGCCTCCAGCAGGGTATGGATGACCTGGGTGATGGAGATCTCGACGAAGGGCGCCGTGTCGTAGGGAATGTCGACCTTCATCCCCGGCGGAAAGTACCGGGACAGCTCGGCCAGCTTGGCGCGCACGGCCTTCGCGGTGGCCAGGGCGTTGGCGGTGGGCGCCAGCTGCACCCCCACCGCCACCGAAGGCTTGCCGTCCAGGCGGGTGCCGAAGGTGTAGCTTTGGCTGCCCACCTCGACCCGGGCCACGTCGCCCAGGGTCACGCTGGAGCCATCGGCCCCGGCGCGCAGCAGGATGCCGGCGAATTCCGCCGGATCGCTGAGCTGGCCCTTGACCAGCACCGGCGCGGTCAGCTCCTGGCCAGCGGGCGCGGGCAATTCGCCGAGACTGCCGGCCGCCACCTGGACGTTCTGCTCGGCGATGGCCCGGGTCACGTCGGCCGGGGTCAGGCCGACCGCCACCAGGCGACTGGGATCGAGCCAGACGCGCAGGGCGTGCTCGGCGCCGAACAGCTGGGCCTTGCCCACCCCGTCCAGGCGGCGCAGTTCGTTGACCACGTTGCGCGCCAGGTAGTCGCTCAGGGCGGTGGTGTCGAGGCGCTCGTCGGTGGCGGTGAGGGTGGCGAACAGCAGATAGCCCGCCGAGGTCTCCTCGATCTGGATGCCCTGCTGGGTCACCGCGCGCGGCAGGCGCGGCTCCACCACCTTGAGGCGATTCTGGATGTCCACCTTGGCCAGCTCCGGATCGGTGCCAGGCTGGAAGGTCACGGTCAGGGTGGCGCTGCCCTGGCTGCTGCTGGACGAGAAATAGAGCAGGTGCTTGACGCCATTGAGTTCCTGCTCGACCAGGCTGACCACGCTCTCGTCCAGGGTCTGCGGCGAGGCGCCCGGATAGCTCAGGGTCAGCTCGATCTGCGGCGGTGCCACGTTGGGATACTGGGCCACCGGCAACTGCGGAAGGGCCAGCAGACCGGCGAGCAGGATGAACAGCGCCACCACCCAGGCGAACACCGGGCGGTCGATGAAGAAGCTGGCCATCAGCGCACCTCCGCCGCGGTGGCCTGGGCTTCCTGCGGCGCCACCAGCAGGCCCGGCTGCGCCTGTTGCAGACCCGACAGCAACACCCGCTCACCGGCGGCGAGGCCGGACTCCACCACCCAGCGACCTTCAACCACCGGGCCCAGGCGCACCTCGCGCAGGGCAACTTTGTTTTCGGCGTCCACCACCCAGACCTGGGCCTGGCCACCGGCGCTGCGCTGCACCACGCTCAGGCCCTGGTCGAGCCGCGCCTGCTCCAGGCGTACCCGCACGAAGCTGCCTGGCAGGAGATCTCGCCTTGGATTGGGAAACTGGCTGCGCAGGGTGATCTGGCCGGTGTTGGTGTCCACCGCGAGATCGGCGAACAGCAGGCGGCCGCTCTCGGGATAGGGGCTGCCATCTTCCTGCAGCAGCGTCACCCGCGCCTGATCCGGCGCCACCTGCTGTAGCCGACCGTCCCGCAGCGCATCGCGCAGCGCCTTGAGCTGGCGGGTCGACTGGGAGACATCGGCATGGATGGGGTCCAGTTGCTGGATGATCGCCAGCGGCGTGGCATCGCCCTGGCCGACCAGGGCACCTTCGGTGACCAGGGCCTTGCCGATGCGCCCGGCGATGGGCGCGGTGACCGTGGCATAGCCCAGGTTCAGCCGCGCCCGCTTGAGCGCCGCCCGGGCCGCAGCCACCTCGGCCTGCGCCTGCAGGCTGGCACCGCGGGCATCGTCCTGCGCCTGGCGACTGATCGCCTCGCTCTCCACCAGCGCCGCATAGCGCTCGGCCAGCCGGCGGGCCTGGAAGGCGCTGGCCTCGGCCTTGCGCAGGGTAGCGGCGGCACTGTCCACTTCGGCCTGCAAGGGCGCCGGATCGATACGGAACAGCACCTCGCCGGCCTTGACCTCGCTGCCCTCGCGAAACACCCGCTGCAGCACGATGCCGGCGACCCGTGCCCGCACCTCGGCGGTTCGCGGTGCCACCAGGCGGCCACTGAGTTCATTAGCAATGGCCAGGGGCGCGGTACTCAGGGTTTCCACCTGTACCTGGGGCGCAGGCGGCGCGGCAGCTTCCGGGGCCGGACGGTCGCAGGCGGCGAGCAGCAGGCAGAGCAGCACGAGGCTGCCGAGGGCAGGGCGGGGCAGGGACATCGGGGCTTCCTCCAGGAGAGCGCCATGGTAGGCGTCCCGCTCGGGCCTCCCTGTAAACGTCTGTAGGTCTCTTGTGAAAGAGTGTTAAGCCTTGCGCCCGCCCGCCCGGGGCTCGGCTATGCTCGGCACTTTCCGCCATGAAGACCTGCCGTGATCCCCTTGCTCATCGTCGAAGACGACATCGCCCTGGCCGAGCTCATCGCCACCTACCTGGGCCGCCAGGGCTATGCCGTGACGGTCATCGGCCGCGGCGACGAAGCCCTGGGCGCGGTGCAGCGACTGCGGCCGCAGCTGGTGGTGCTCGATGTCATGCTGCCGGGGCTGGACGGCCTGCAGGTCTGTCGCCAGCTGCGCGCCGCCCAGCCGAGCCTGCCGATCCTGATGCTCACCGCCTTGGACGACAGCCATGACCAGGTGCTGGGGCTGGAGATCGGCGCCGACGACTACGTCAGCAAGCCCTGCGAGCCGCGGGTGCTGCTGGCGCGCATCCGCACCCTGCTGCGCCGCTGCCAACTAATCGAGGCGCCCGCCGATGACCGCCTCACTTTAGGCCAGCTGCAGCTGTTGCCGGGCGAACGCCAGGTCTGGTGGCGCGACCAACTGGTGGAACTGTCGTCCACCGAATTCAACCTGCTGGCCATCCTCATGCGCCATGCCGGCGAGGTGCTCAGCCGCGACCAGTTGATCCAGCAACTGCGCGGCATCGAATTCAACGGCGTCGACCGTTCGGTGGACGTGGCCATCTCCAAGTTGCGTCGCCGCTTCGAGGAGCATCCCGGAGAGGCCCGGCGGATCAAGACCGTCTGGGGCAAGGGGTATCTCCTCTCCCGCGCCGAGTGGGAATAGATGCTCAAGATCCTCGTCCGTCTCTACCTCATCCTGCTGGTGACCTACGGCGCCGCCAGCTACCTGGTGCCCGAGGCGCTGCTCCGGGTGTTCGACGAGCGCTACAACCGCTTCAGCCTGGAACTGATGAACGGGCCGCTGAAACTGGCGCAGCGGACCTTCGCCGAGACCCCGCCGGAGCGTTGGCCAGCCTTGCTGGAGGGGTTGAACGCCGATCTCGCCCCGGTCAGCCTGGAGCTGTTGTGGCCGGACGACGCGCGCCTGACCCTCGTCGAGCGCCAGGCGCTGGCGACCGGCGCGCCGCGGGTCCGGCTGGACGACTATGGCGCCATCGGCGTGGCCATCGCCCCCCTGCGCGGTGGGCAGGTGCTGTGGGTGAGCATCCCCGATGCGCCCATGGACATCGCCCTGACCTACTGGGCGATGAACGCCCTGATCGGTGCGGCCCTGTTGATCTGTCTGTACGTCTGGCTGCGCCCGCACTGGCGTGACCTGGAACGGCTGCGGCGTACCGCGGCGCGGCTGGGCAAGGGCCATCTCGACGAACGCACGGCCATTTCGCCGCGCTCGGACATCGGCGAGGTCGCGCGGGCCTTCGATGACATGGCCCAGGAGCTGGAGGCGCTGATCGTCCAGCAGCGCGACCTGCTCAACGCCGTCTCTCACGAGCTGCGTACCCCACTGTCGCGCCTCGAATTCGGCCTGGCGCTGCTGCAGGCCGATCCGTTGCCGGCCGCGACCCACCGCCAACTGGAGCAACTGGTACGCCATGTCCGCGAACTGGATGCCCTGGTCAATGAGCTGCTGTCCTTTGCCCGGCTGCAGAGCAGCCAGCAACCGCCCGAGCGCCTGACCCTGGAACTCGAAGCCTTTCTCGACAGCGTGCTCGCTGATTTCGCCGAGGAGCAGGAACGCCGCGGCGTCGAGGTGCACCTGGCGTTTGCCGATGCCCCGGCCCGTGTCGAGCTGGCGCCGCGCCTCACCGCCCGGGCCTTGCAAAATCTGCTCGGCAACGCCCTGCGTTACTGCCAGCGCGAGGTCTGGGTGACGGTCCGTCGCGATGGCGAGGAACTGCTGATCGCGGTCGAAGACGATGGCGAAGGTATTCCTCAGGCGGAGCGCGAGCGGGTCTTCGAGCCCTTCTATCGCCTGGATCGCAGTCGCGATCGCGCCACCGGCGGCTTCGGTCTGGGCCTGGCCATCAGTCGCCGCGCAGTGGAAAACCAGGGTGGGCGCCTGAGTCTGAACACCGGTATGCGCGGCGGTGCGCGCTTCGAGATTCGCCTGCCGCTGGTGCCGCGCGAAGGGCTCGCCTGAGGCGCTCACGGACCCTACACTTGGCGCCCCGCCCGTTTCGGAATCGCCATGGCAGAGCCCTTCGACCGCCACCAGCTGCAACCCCTGCTCGACCGTATCGCCGCCGCCGCGCCGCGCCACTTCGGCGAAGGCAAGGTGGCCGACTACATCCCGGCCCTGGCCGAGGTGGCGCCGGACCAATTCGGCATCGCCGTGTGCGACGTCCACGGCCAGGTCTGGCAGGCGGGTGAGGCCGAGACCCCGTTCTCCATCCAGTCGATTTCCAAGGTGCTCAACCTGGTGATCGCCATGCAGCGGCTGGACGAGGCGGACATCTGGACCCGCGTCGGCCGCGAGCCGTCCGGCCAGGCCTTCAACTCCATGGTGCAGCTGGAAGGCGAACAGGGCATCCCGCGCAATCCCTTCATCAACGCCGGCGCCGTGCTGGTCTGCGAGCTGCTGGTGTCGCGCATCATGTCCATCCACTGGATGATGCGCGAGCAGGCGCGGCGGCTGGCCGGCAATCCGGCGCTCAACTTCGACGACCGGGTGGCCCGCTCGGAGATGGAGCACAAGGCGCGCAACGCCGCCCTGGCCTATCTGATGAAGGCCTACGGCAACCTGAACAGCGAGGTGGACGACGTCCTCGACGTCTATTTCCACGGTTGCGCCCTGGCCATGAATTGCGTAGACGTGGCGCGGGCCTTCGCCTTCCTGGCCAACGGCGGCGTCAATCCCCAGGACGGCCAGGCCGTGGTCACGCCCCAGCAGACCCGCCAGCTCAATGCCCTGCTGCTGACCTGCGGCCTCTACGATGCGGCGGGCGACTTCGCCTGGCGCGTCGGCCTACCGGGCAAGAGCGGGGTAGGCGGCGGCATCGTCGCCATCGTGCCGGGGCAGCTGAGCATCTGCGTCTGGTCGCCGCGGCTGGACAGCTACGGCAACTCGGTGGCCGGTCTGCGCGCGCTGGAGACCCTGGTGGAAGGCTTGGGCGTGGCGCCGTTGGGCTAGGAGCCTGTTCAACGTCTGCTGCGCGTTGGCCAAAAGGCGTTGAAAATGGCCTGGAAGGCCAGCCCCGTCGGAATGCTCATTGACCACTCGTAAACCCGAGCGCGAGCCCGGTCCGCTTCCTCAGGCTTTGTTTGGCTCTAGCTCGCGAGATCGTGAACAGCTTCTAATAGGCCATGGACAGGCTGAGCGTCACCTGGGGCACCACGCCGTCGGTTTCGCCCTCCGGACCGCTCAACTCGCGCAGGGCGCCGTCGCGATAGAGCGCCAGGGCTTCGGCGCGAGCGCTCCAGCGCGTCTCGCCCCAGCGAAAGGGCTGCTCCAGCGCCAGGCCGGTGCGGGCATGGAGGCGGTCACCGGAGTCCGGTCCATAGAAGCCGTTCCAGCCCACCCCCAGGGCACTGGGGAAGCTGAGGCGCAGGCCGCTGGCCGAAAGATCCAGTCCCGGCTCCAGGCTGCCCTGGGTATAGAGGCCGCTGTCACCCTGGGTGCGGGTAGTCACCGCCAGCCCCGGGCGCCAGGCACCCAGGCCCCTATCGGCCTGGTAGGCCAGGGTCAGGCTGGCCTCCTGAGTGGTGGCGGCGACGTCGTTGGGGCTGCTCTTGACCGTGTAGACGAAGCCGACCCGCAGCCCCTCGGCCGGGGACACCACCAGGCCCAGCAGGTTGTTGCTTTCGTACCAGCGCCGCGGGCTGACCCGTTCCTCGCTGGAGGGGCTGTGGAAGCCGTTGCTGCTGCTGAACACCAGCCAGGCATCGGCCATGCCGTCGTTCCCCTGGTGCAGATCCAGGGCGAAACCCGCCTGGACGTGCAGCGGGATGCGGTCGAGGCTGGCCGCGTCGTCATCGTAGTTGCCACGGGAAAAGTCACCGTTGCGCACGTCCATGCCCAACTGCGGATGGAAGCGCCCGGAGCTCTCGCTGACCTCCACGCTGCCCAGGGCGGCGTCTTCGCTCTCGATGGAGGGTACGCTGCGCGGTGCGGCGCTGGTGTCGCCAGTGGACAGCAGCCCGCCGGCGACTAGCGCGATGAACAGAGGGGAACGCATGAGGTCTTCCTCGGCAGGGTGCCCGCACCGTGCTGGCCTGGCCGACCCAAGGGTGGGACCGGGCGGGCTAACGCAGGGTTCCTGCCAGGCTCGCTCAGGCCCCAGACGCTTCGCTGTCGCGCAACATCGCTAGCAGGCGGGCGCGCCGGCTTTCCAATTCCTCGATCTGCCGCTCCAGCGTCTGCAATCGCTCGCGCTGGGCCGCCGAGGTTTCCGGGCAGGCCTGGGCGCCCTCGATCAGGCGCATGCAGTCGGGAAAGCCGCGGATCTCCGCCAGGCTGAAGCCGGCGCCGAGCAGCCGTTGCAACTGCCGGACCTGGGCCACGGCGCTGGCCGGAAAGTGGCGATAGCCATTGGCGCCGCGACTCGCCACCAGCAGGCCCTGGGCCTCGTAGTGACGTAGCGAGCGCACGCTGACCCCGGTGGCGGTAGCGAGCTGACCGATGCTGAGAGCGGGCGAGGGTGCGGTCATGACGACGATCCGGCGCAAGGGGAAAGGGGAGTGCAGGCCACTATCGCATGGCGCCTGGGGGCTTGACCCTCACATTGGTGTCAGCCTCGACACTGGCGGTTCCCGCTTCCAGGAGACCTGCCATGCGTCCGTTACCTCTGTTGTCGCTGATCCTGCTGTTGAGTCTGACCGGTCTGTCCGCCCAGGCCCGCGAATGGCGGGTGACCGCCCCCGACGGGGTGTCTCTGGCCGTCCAGGAACAGGGCGATCCCCACGGCGTACCCATCATTTTCATCCATGGCCTGCTGGGCAGCCGGCTGAATTGGGAAGCCCAGCTCGCCAGCCCCGTACTGAGTCGCTTCCGCCTGATTACCTACGACCTCCGCGGCCACGGCCTGTCGGGTAAGCCGGCCGGTGCCGCGCCTTACCGCGAGGGTCGCCGCTGGGCCGACGACCTGGCCACGGTCATCGCCGCCACCGGGGCCCGGCGACCGGTGCTGGTGGGCTGGTCGCTGGGCGCCACGGTGATCACCAACTACCTGGCCGCCTATGGCGATGCCGACTTGGCCGGCGTCGTCTATGTGGACGGGGGCATCGAGTTGTCCTCCGCGCAGATCGTGCCGCACCCCGAGGTCTATCGGGACCTGGTCTCGCCCGATCTGCGCACCCATCTGGAGGCGATTCGCACCTTCCTCGCCCTGTGCTTCGCCACACCGCCAGCGCCGGCGTTGTTCCAACGGCTCTACGCGAATGCCGCCATGGCCTCCTGGGACATGCAGAGTGCCGTTCAGGGTCAGGACGTCGCGGCCGTCCAGGGGTTGGGCCGGATGCGCGTGCCGCTCTGGTTGCTCTATGGTGAAAAGGATGCGCTGGTCCATCCCGAGGCATCCATCGCCCGGGCCCGGGCGCTCAATCCGCGCCTCGAAGCGACCCGCTATGCCGCGTCCGGCCATGCGCCCTTCCTGGAAGAGGCGCCCCGTTTCAATCGTGACCTCGCCGCCTTCGTCGACCGCCTGGAGCGCTCCCAGCCATGACCGATCCCTGCCTTTTTCCCGGCTTCACTCGGCTGCACCTGGACACGGCGTCAGCCTGCTTCAAGGGCATGATCGGCGGCCAGGGCCCGGCGGTCCTGCTGCTGCACGGCTATCCCCAGACCCATCTGGCCTGGCGCTACATCGCCCCGGTACTGGCCCGGGACCATCGCGTCGTGGTGCCCGATCTGCCGGGCTACGGCGCCAGCCGCCAGCGAGACGACCGCTCGCGTTGGACCAAGCGGCGCGTGGCGGCCGCCTTGATCGAGTTGATGGACGCGCTTGGCCTGCAACGCTTCGCCGTGGTCGGCCATGATCGCGGCGCCCGCGTCGGCTACCGCCTGGCGCTGGATCATCCGGCGCGGATCGAGCGCTACGCCTCGCTCACCGTGGTGCCCACACCGGAGGTCTGGCAGGCCTTCGACTTCAGGCGGGGGCTGGCGAACTTCCATTGGACCTTTCTCGCCCAGCCGGCTGATCTACCGGAACGGCTGCTGGCGGCCGCTCCCGATGCCTTTCTCGACCAGGCCCTGGCGCGGATGGCGGGTGGTCTCGAGCGGATCGAGCCCCAAGCCCTGGCCGCTTACCGTGAGGCATTTCGTGACCCGGCCGTGCGCCGGGCGATCTGCGAAGACTACCGGGCCGGAGCCGAAGAGGACCTCACCGACGATCTTGCCGACCAGGCGCGGGGGCATCTTCTGAGGTGTCCGCTGCTGGTGCTCTGGCCTGAGCAGCAAGGGGGCGAATCGCCCTTGGCCATCTGGCGTCGGTGGGCGCTCGACGTGCGTGGGTGCGCTGTGCCCGGTGGGCATCTGCAACCGGAGGAGTCACCACAGGAAGTTCTGGCCGCCCTACGACCCTTTCTCGAGGGTAAGCGCTGAGCGAATGAGTCTATTCAGAGGCAGCTGTACGGAGCACAAGTAGGTGGCGCCGTCGCAAGGCCTTTGTCGATTTCCGAAATTGTTGCGAAATTCTGAAAAGACTAAAACCGGAGTAAGCCAATGACAGCAATCGACTGTGGATTCAACCGGTGAACGCAACACACTAAATCCTGCGTAAGCAGGAGGGTGTTGCAGATGAAACAAAGACCTCGGATCTACTACACCGAAAGCCAGAAAGCGTTGATGTGGGATCGCTGGAAGG
>NZ_LNUP01000015.1:651322-870358 GCF_001512295.1 Pseudomonas sp. EpS/L25
GCCAGGGCATCGACAACTACCTCACGGTGCTCGACGCCCAGCGCTCGCTGTACAGCGCCCAGCAGCAGCTGATCACCGACCGCCTCAACCAGCTCAACAGCGAGGTCACCCTGTACAAGGCCCTCGGTGGTGGCTGGCTGGAGCGCAGCCAGACGCGGCCGCCCTTGGCGGCGCGGCCGTAAGTCCTGGTTTGAAGAACGCCGGCCTCGTGCCGGCGTTTCTTTGTCCACAGCCCTGTCTATCGACGCCGCCGGGGCGCTGGGTATACTGCCCGCTGTCCCTTTCTTCCGGAGTCTCTGCATGCGCTATCGCCTGTTGCTCGGCCTGCTCGCCGTTACTGGTCTGACCCTGGTCGGTTGTGCCAGCAGCCCCCAGCAATTGAGTCCGCAACCCCAGATCACCGCGCCCATCGCCCCGGTCGGCCAGGGCCAGCCGGTCTCCGTCCGGGTGGTCGACGGGCGCTCCTCCTTCACCCTGGGTACCCGTGGCGGTCTCTATCCCGACACCAGCGTGGTGGTGGTACAGAGCCAGGACGTGATTCCCAAGCTGCAGGCCGAGGCCGAGAAGGCGATCCGCCAGATGGGCTTCACCCCGTCGCCCAATGCCGGTCCTGGCGCGCCCCAGCTGACCCTGACCCTGGCCGAGCTGAACTACCAGTCGCCCAAGGAGCTTTACGTCACCGCCTCCGACGTCGCCGCTACCTTCCAGGTCGACGTGCGCAACAGCCAGCGCGGCTACAAGGGCCGCTACGGCGCCAGCCTGAACCAGCGTTTCGGCATGGCGCCCAATGCCGAGGCCAACACCAAGCTGGTCAGCGATGTGCTGAGCGATGCCTTGACCCGGGTGTTCAAGGACCCGACCGTGGTCCAGGTGCTCAGCGGTCACTGAGGCCTGTCACCCATGAAAAAGCCCGGCATTGGCCGGGCTTTTTCATGGGCGGATGACCGTTATTCCAGGCCGGCCTGGACGCGGTATTTGTTCAGCACCGGCTGGGCGTACTGGCGCACCAGCTGCGCGCGGTACTCCGCCGGGCATTCGGCCAGACGGCGCTCCCATTCGGCGCGGGCGGCTTCGATTTCCTCGGCGGGAAACAGGGCGTCCACCGCGGGCACGGCGAGCGTCGGATCCTGGCCGTCCCAGGCGGCATAGGCCAGGTAGCTGGCCGGGAACAGCCGGTAGTTGCCGAGGATCTGCCGATCCATCTCCTGGGCCAGGGCCTTGGCGTCCTCGAAGTCGCCGCTGACCGGCTCGCCGAAGGCCACGTGCACCCGGCCCTTGTAGCCGGTGATGCCCAGGGCGATGCTGACGTCGTCCTCGCCGGGCGCCTTGGTGTAGCTGCCGCTGGTAGCACGGATGTGCAGTTCGCGGGCCTTGGCCTGGTCGCAGGGATCGAATTCGTAGCTGATGGACACCGGCACGATGTTCAGCGCCTTGACCAGCTCGGCGAAGGGCTCGTCCTTGCAGCTCATGTGGAACATCTTGAGGATGGCCGAGTCGGTACGGTCGTCACCATCCTTGGCCCGGCCTTCGGCCTGGGCGATCCAGATGGACTGGCCGTCCTGGCGGATCGAATGATTGATGTAGGCGGACAGATTCTGGTACGCCGCCAGCTTCTCGCGCCGTCCACTGATGGAGCGGTGTACGATGAAGCTCTTGTTCAGCCGCATCAGGTCGCTGACGAAGGGCTTCTGCAGCAGGTTGTCGCCGATGGCGATGCGCGGCGTCGGCAGACCGGCGTGGTAGACGGCGTAGTTGACGAAGGCCGGGTCCATCACGATGTCACGATGGTTGGCCAGGAACAGATAGGCGCGACCGCTGCGCAACTGGTCGATGCCGGAATAGGTCACGCCGTCCGAGGCCTTCTCGATGGCGCGGTCCACATAGGGTTCGAGCTTGTCCTGCAGCGCGGCGACGCTTCGGATGTCGCCCAGCTCCTGGCGCAGGCGGGTGCGCAGCAGCGGGCGCACCACCCAGCCGAGTCCCTTGGACAGGCGCGGGAAGCGATAACCGGCCAGGATGGAGATGAAGTGGTCGTCGTCGATCAGGCGGGCCAGAACCCCGGGGACTTCCGCGTCGTTATAGGGTCGAATGGCTTCGAACTCGCCCATGGTGTTCTCTTGTAGAAATTCCGGCGGCCATAGTAGAGCGCGTGACGCCAGATGCAAGCGCCAGGGGCCGGATGGGCGCCAGTGGCGGCGAAGGGAGAGCGGAAAAGATGCTGGAAAGCCAGGAATACGATTGCCCCTACTGCGGCGAGCCGGGCGAGGTGGTGCTGGACCTCAGCGGTGGCGACCAGGACTACTTCGAGGACTGCGCCGTCTGCTGTCGACCGATCCGCTTCGGCCTGCATACCGATGGCGAAGCGTGGAATCTCGAGGTTCGGCGGGAGGATGACTGATGCGGCGCATCTACGAGCCGGCTTCGCTGCACGAGGCCGAGTTGCTGCTGGCGGTGCTGGCCAGCGAAGGCATCGACGGCTTTCTCGCCGGTCGCCACCTGCTGGGCGCCATCGGCGACCTGCCCGCGGTGGGCTTGCTCGGCCTGCTGGTCGAGGATGAACAGGCCTCGCGCGCGCAGGCGCTTATCGCCGCGTACAATGCCGCTACGCCCCTGCCGGGAGAGGATCCCTCCCCCGAGCAGGGCATCCTCGTCTGCTAGTTTCTATACGAAAAGTGCCTACGCATCGGTGATGCTTCGTTGAAAAACGCCTGGAACGCCAGCCCGGTCGTAATGCTCATTTACCACTTGTAAACTCGTTCGCGAGCCCGATCCGCTTCCTCAGCATTTTTCGCCTCGCCTGACCTTCGCTCGGCGACTTTTCGTAAAGAACCTAAAAGGTTTTCATGTCCGGACGCTACGCCCTGTTCCGTTGGCCCGCCGAATTCGCCGCCCTGCCGGGGTTTCCAGAACGGCATCCGCCGCGCTGGAACATCTCGCCCCACCAGCAGGTGCTGCTGCAGCGCCGCATGGAGGAGGGCCAGCGGGTCGACAGCGGTCGCTGGGGACTGACGCCGCCCTGGCTCACCGACTTTTCCCGCACGCCTACCCATGCCCGCGCCGAAAGCCTGATGACCCAGCCGATGTTCCGCGAGGCCTTTCGCCTGCGCCGCTGCCTGCTGCCGGCCAACGGCTTCTACGAGTGGCGGGGTAATCACCGCAAACGGCCCTACTGGATGCTCAACGGCGAACCCCTGGCCTGGTTCGCCGCGCTCTGGGAAGCCTATCCGGCCGGTGACCAGATCTGGCTATCGACGGCCATGGTCACCCAGGCGGCCGGACCGTTGCGTCGGCCGATCCTGCTGGACGAGGCGGGGCGCGCGCGCTGGCTCGATCCGGAGAGTCCGCCCGAGGCCCTGCAGGCGTTGCTGGCGGCGGGTGGCATGCCGTTGCGCGAGCGGGTGCTGGCCGACATCGTCAACCGACCCGAGGTGGACGGGCCGGAATGCCTGACGCCGCTGTAACAAGGGTTGCCGCTTTCCTCGTTGCCCCCTCGCCAGGCTGCACCTACCATGTATCCGCCTCGATACCTGGAGATTCCCATGCGCCGTATCCTTCCCCTCGCGGGCCTGTCCTTGAGCCTGCTGCTGGTCGCCTGCCAGTCCGTCAACACCACCTCGGGTGGCACGGTGGGGGTGCAGCGCAAGCAGTACATGTTCAGCATGCTATCCGAGCAGCAGGTCAATCAGATGTACGCCCAGTCCTATGCCAAGACGGTCAATGAGGCCAAGCTGGCGGGCAAGCTGGCCAACGACACGGCCGATGGCAAGCGCGTCGCTGCCATCGCCAAGCGACTCATCCCGCAGACCGCCGCCTTCCGTCCGGACGCGGTGAACTGGGACTGGCAGGTCAACCTGGTGCAGAGCGACGAACTCAACGCCAACTGCGGTCCGGGCGGCAAGATCTTCGTCTACAGCGGCCTCATCGACCAGCTCAAGCTGACCGACGACGAACTGGCGGCGGTGATGGGCCACGAGATCGCTCACGCCCTGCGCGAGCACAGCCGCGAGCAGATGTCGCGCGCCTATGCCATCCAGATGGGCGAGAACCTCGGCGGCGCCCTGCTGGGTGTCGGCCAGGGCGGCATGCAGTTGGCCGACCAGGTATCCCAGGTGGCCCTGACCCTGCCGTTCAGCCGTGGCAACGAGAACGAGGCCGACCTCATCGGCCTGGAACTGGCCGCCCGCGCCGGCTACAACCCCAATGCGGCCCTCACCCTCTGGCAGAAGATGGCCCAGGCCAGCCAGGGCAACCAGCCGGCGGAATTCCTCAGCACCCACCCCTCCGACGCCAGCCGCACCAAGGCGCTGCAGGCAGCGATTCCCAAGGTGATGCCGCTCTACGAGGCGGCGAAGAAGGGCTGATCGCCGGTTAGGTTTCGACCGCCGCCCGCCCTTCTCCCAGGGAGAGGGCGGGTTCGGTGCCTATCCCTAGAACAGGAAGTAGCGCTGCGCCATCGGCAGCACCTCGGCCGGTTCGCACCAGAGCAGTTGGCCGTCGGCCTTGACCTGGTAGTTCTGCGGATCGACCTCGATGGTCGGCAGGTAGTCGTTGTGGATGAGGTCGCTCTTCTGCGCGGTGCGACAGCCCTTGACCACGCCGATGCGCTTCTTCAGCCCCAGTTGCTCGGGCACCCCCGCCTCGAAGGCGGCCTGGCTGATGAAGGTCAGGCTGGTGTCGTGGAGCATGCCGGCGTAGCTGCCGAACATCGGGCGGTAGTGCACGGGTTGCGGGGTGGGGATGGAGGCGTTGGCGTCGCCCATCAGGCTCGCGGCGATGGCGCCGCCCTTGAGGATCAGCGTCGGCTTCACACCGAAGAACGCCGGGCGCCAGAGCACCAGATCGGCGAACTTGCCCACCTCGATGGAGCCCACCTCATGGCTGATGCCATGGGTGATGGCCGGGTTGATGGTGTACTTGGCGATGTAGCGCTTGACCCGGAAGTTGTCGTTGCCGGCGCCGTCCTCGGGCAGCGGACCGCGCTGCTTCTTCATCTTGTCGGCGGTCTGCCAGGTGCGGGTGATGACCTCGCCGACGCGGCCCATGGCCTGGCTGTCGGAGCTGATCATGGCGAAGGCGCCGAGGTCGTGGAGAATGTCCTCGGCGGCGATGGTCTCGCGGCGGATGCGGCTCTCGGCGAAGGCCACGTCCTCGGCGATGCTCGGGTCCAGGTGGTGGCAGACCATGAGCATGTCCAGGTGCTCGTCGATGGTGTTCTTGGTGAAGGGCCGCGTTGGGTTGGTGGAGCTGGGCAGCACGTTGGGGAAGCCGCAAGCCTTGATGATGTCCGGCGCGTGGCCGCCACCGGCACCCTCGGTGTGGTAGGTGTGGATGGTGCGGCCCTTGAAGGCACCCAGGGTGGTCTCGACGAAGCCGGATTCGTTGAGGGTGTCGGTGTGGATGGCCACCTGGATGTCGAAGCGATCGGCCACCGCCAGGCAGTTGTCGATGGCGGCGGGGGTGGTGCCCCAGTCTTCGTGCAACTTCAGGCCGATGGCGCCGGCGCGCACCTGCTCCTCCAGCGGCCCGGGCAGGCTGGCGTTGCCCTTGCCGGTGAAGCCGATGTTCATCGGGAAGGCATCGGCCGCCTTGAGCATCTGCGCCATGTGCCAGGGACCGGGGGTCACGGTGGTGGCATAGGTACCGGTGGCCGGTCCGGTACCGCCTCCGATCATGGTGGTGGTGCCGCTCATGAGCGCCTCTTCGATCTGCTGCGGGCAGATGAAGTGGATGTGAGAGTCGATGCCGCCCGCGGTGAGGATCATGCCCTCGCCGGCGATGACCTCGGTGGCGGCGCCGATGGGCACGCTGACGCCCGGCTGGATGTCCGGGTTACCGGCCTTGCCGATGGCGTGGATGCGCCCGTGCTTGAGGCCGACGTCGGCCTTGACGATGCCCCAGTGATCGACGATCAGGGCATTGGTGATGACGGTATCCACCACTTCGGCTGCCAGCAGCTGGCTCTGGCCCATGCCGTCGCGAATGACCTTGCCGCCACCGAATTTCACCTCTTCGCCGTAGACGGTGTGGTCCTCTTCGACCTCGATCCAGAGGTCGGTATCGGCCAGGCGCACCCGGTCGCCGGTGGTGGGGCCGAACATGTCGGCATAGGCTTGGCGGGAGATTTTCATAGGCGTTGATCCCGAATAAAGGTGGTCCGGTTTGCCCTCACCCCGACCCTTTCCCGGAGGGAGAGGGGGCAGAGCGGGGGCTCCGGCTTGGCTTTTCGCTCCGGTCATTTCTCCAGGAGAAAGGGGCGGGAGCGAAAGGCACGGTGTCTGTTTTAACCCCCTCTCCCCCTTGGGGAGAGGGTTGGGGTGAGGGAGCACTCAAGGTGGAAAAGCCTGCGGCGTTTTCCACCCTACGCAGCCGCCTTGCTACAGCTTGCCCATCACCCGTCCGGCGAAGCCGTAGACGGTGCGCAGGCCGGCCAACTCGACCAGTTCCACCTCGCGCCTCTGGCCTGGTTCGAAGCGTACGGCGGTGCCGGCGGCGATGTTCAGGCGCATGCCACGCGCCAGGGCGCGGTCGAAGACCAGGGCGTCGTTGGTCTCGTGGAAGTGATAGTGCGAGCCCACCTGGATCGGCCGATCGCCGCTGTTGGCGACGGTGAGGCTCAAGGTGCGACGGCCGGCATTGAGTTCGATGTCGCCGTCCTGGATCTGGTATTCGCCGGGGATCATGGGCGCTGCTCCAGCATGAGTTGCATGAAGGTGAGGTCCAGCCAGCGACCGAACTTGGTGCCGACCTGGGGCATCTGCCCGGTGGTGAGGAAACCCAGGCGTTCGTGCAGGCGGATGGAGGCCAGGTTGCCGCTCTCGATGGCGGCCACCATCACGTGCTTGTCGCAGGCGCGGGCGCGTTCGATGAGCACCGTCATCAGTCGCGGGCCGATGCCCTGGCCACGCTGGTCGTCGCGCACATAGACCGAGTGCTCGACGGTATGGCGAAAGCCATCGAAGGGCCGCCAGTCGCCGAAGGAGGAGTAGCCCACTACCTCGCCGCTGGCGTTCTCGGCCACCAGGATGGGGTAGCCCTGGGTGGCGCGCAGGTCGAACCAGGCCTGGCGGTTGGCCAGGTCGACGAGGTTGTCGTTCCAGATCGCCGTGGTGTTGGCCACGGCATCGTTGTAGATGGCCAGGACCGCCGGCAGGTCGGCGGGCGTGGCGTCGCGGACGATCAGGCTCATGCTGGCCTCCCTAGGCGATGGGCTGGTGGACGGTGACCAGCTTGGTGCCGTCCGGGAAGGTGGCCTCCACCTGGATCTCCGGGATCATCTCCGGGACACCCTCCATCACCTGGTCGCGGGTCAGCAGGGTGGTGCCGTAGTGCATCAGCTCGGCCACGGTGCGGCCGTCACGGGCGCCTTCGAGCAGGGCGGCGGAGATCAGCGCCATGGCTTCCGGGTAGTTGAGCTTCACACCGCGCGCCAGGCGGCGTTCGGCCACCAGGCCGGCGGTGAAGATGAGCAGTTTGTCTTTCTCGCGGGGCGTCAGGTCCATGGGTGTTCCGGTTGGCAGGTTCGGTCAAGGAAGGTCGATCATCGCGGCCGTGGGCCGCTCCTACAAGGGCAGCATGGCCTCAGGTGCTCCAGATCCGCGGTGGCACGGCGGCGCGGCCGAGCAAGGCCGGGCGCAGCAGGCGCCAGACCTCGATCAGCCAGGCGCGGGCCTGCAGGGTTTCGGCGGCCAGGCAGCGGGCGACCACCAGGCCGGGCAGCTGGGTCAGGTCGCCACGCACCGGCAGGCCGAGTTCGCGGCAACGCTTCAGGGTATCGGCGTCCAGGGTGCCGGTGATCAGCAGGGTGGCGAACACCGGTTGACCGGCCAGGCCGATGGGCGAGTCCAGCAGGCGATCCGCGCCCACCAGGCGCTGGCGCTCGTGCCACAGCGGGGTGCCGTCGCGGCGGATGTCCAGGTGCGCTTGGAACAGGCCCTCGGTGAAGCGCTCGGCACTGGCGGGGCGGCCCAGGGCGACGATGTCCCAGTAGCAGAGGCGGGCATCGCCTGCCAGGTCGATGCGGGTGGCCAGATGGGCCTGGGCGCCGGCGAAGACGATGGTCTCCTGGGGCAGCCACTCCAGGGTGGCGCCGGCGGCGACGCGCAGCTCGATCCGTTGGTGCGCCGTGCTATCGGCGCGATACCACTTGGCTGCGCCGGGGCTGGTGAGCTGTGCCCAAGCGTTTTCGCCGACGCTGACGTCGATATCCAGCCGATCGCCTCCGGCGATGCCGCCTGGGGGATGCACGATGATGTGCTGGCAGACCTCGGGGCCTTCGGCGTGGAGATGTTTCTGCACCCGCAAGGGGCCAAGATGGCGGCGGGTGGTGGGTCGGGTCCAGTCGCCCTGGCGGGCATAGGCCAGCTCCAGGCGCGCCAGCCAGGCCGGGGTGAAGAGGGCGGGGGGCAGGGCGGAGGTCATCGTTGGATGGGTTCGTTGTTCTGGTTGGGGCGGTTCGGGTGAGTGCCTTGCAAGAATCTGACCGAGTGGATGGGATTGGGTGGGTGTTGGTGTTTGGATTGTTGTTGGGTGCCCTGGCTGATTATCAGTTGTTCGGCGGGTTTTCGTTTCGCTCACCTGGGCGATTTGCTTTTGACCGTTCGGTAGGTTGGTGTTGAGCGCAGCGAAGTCCAACAAGTCGCAGTCGATATTAGGTGCCTTAGCTGATTATCGAGTGCTTTGATGGTTTTTGTTTCGCCCACCCGGGCGACTCCCTTTTTTCAGTCGCGGCTGCGCGCCCCGGAAAAAAGTAAGCAAAAACGCTTGCCCCGGTCATCCGGCCCTCCGCTGCGCTGCGGGTGACTCGCGTTGCTCGCCCTTCGGGCCAGCCTGCGGCTGTTACTCCGCTACGCTACGTTTCGCTCACGCCAGCGCCGTTCCGGGGTCGGTCCAGACGGGCCGTCCATGGCCCGCTGGACCTCTCGCCGCCTCCATGCGGCTCGACCCCTGCACGGCGCTGGCGTGAGCCCTCCTGAACGGGGCGACTCGCTAGCCTGGAAGTTTCGGTTGAAGAGCCGTAACCGTCCGTAGCGTGGACAACGGCGAAGCCTTGTCCACTGATTGCTTAGGTGCCCAGCAGTGGAAAACGCTGCGCGGTTTTCCACGCTACAAATCAATATGAACCGTCCATGTAGATACCGAAGCATCAGACTTGCGCCCCGTCCCCGTCAGTGAGGCCGAGTGTAGGTGTCGCGGAGGGGGATGTGAGGCAGGACGCCGAGCAAGGCGCGAGGGGCAGGAAGCCCCTTCGTGCCGTGCCCCTGGAGTGGCACCGGGGCGAGGGGACCCGGAGCGTAGCGTAGGGCCGAAACGTGGGGGACAGCGTTTTTGGTTACTTTTGCCGCGACTGGCAAAAGTGACTCGCCCGGGTGGGCGAAACAGAATCTCCCCCAAAAATTCGATAAGCAGCCAGAACACCGATAAGCCAGACCTGAAGCACTGTAATGCTGGACTTCGCTGCACTCAGCGCCAACCTACGTCAGCCGGCGTGCGGTGCCCGCCTCCAAGCCGGTTTTACGAAATCCTCCGCCACTGCCGCGGACTTACCTGAAACCACCGCCGAAACGCCCGCGAAAAGGCGCTCGTCTCCGAATACCCCAACAACGGTGCCAGGTCGGTGACCGGCAGCCGCTGCCGCAGGTAATGCTGCGCCAGATCGCGGCGGACCCCCTCGACCAGGGCCGAGAAGCTCGCGCCCTGGTCGCGCAGACGGCGTTGCAGCTGGCTGGCGGAGAGGTCCAGGCGCTGGGCGATGGACTCCAGGCTAGGTTCGCCCAGGGGCAAGGCCAGGCGTACCGAGGCGCGGACTTCTTCGAGCAGCGCCACCTGTGGCAGGCGCTGGCCGAGTTGGCGGATGGCGTCCTGCACCACCAGCAGGAGCAGCGGATCGTGGTCGGGCATGGCCCGGCCGCGCAGGTCGGCCTTGGGCACCAGCATGGCGTTGCAGGGGTGGCCGAAGCTGACCGGGGCATCGAACAGCCGCCGGTGTTCGTGCCAGCCCTCGGGGCGCGGATGTTCGAATTGCACCGCGCGCGGCGCCCAGGTCGGGCCGAGCACGTGGCGCAAGAGGTTTAGCAGCATGCCCAAGGTCAGTTCGGCGTCCTGGCGGCGGGCGACGATGGCGCCGTGGCGCACCTGGTAGTCGAAGCGCCAGCAGTCGCCGGCGTCCACCAGCTGGATCAGGGTGCTGTGCTGGTGGAAGGGAAAGGCGGCGGCGAAGTTCTGCAGCGCCGCCTCGGCGGTGGGCGAGCAGAGCCCTACATAGCCCAGCAGGCCGAGCATCTGCGGCTTGAATTGCTGGCCGTAGTGCAGCCCGAAATTGTCGCAGCCGGACTGGGCGGCGGCCTCTTCCAGCACTCGGCAGTAGTTGCCCAGCCCCAGGCTCAGGGTGGGGTGCTGCAACTGCTCGGGATCGATGCCGGCGGTGCCGAAGATACGGTCCACGTCGCCGCCGTGGCTGGCAATGACGGCATCCAGCCCGCTGGCGGCGGCAGAGAGCACGCCGAGGTTGCGCGACGGTGAGGTCAGGGCGGCGAAGCTGGAGGCAGCCAGGGGCATGGGTGAGGTCCGTGGAGAGATTAGGCACGGATGAAGCAAAGGCTGTGCCCCTGGGCGAGGAATGTCCGCCGGGGACCGTCAAGACGCTGAGGATTTCACGGTATTACGGCTCTCGCTCTGCCTCATCGTGGGGCGGCCTCCATTGATGCGCACCCTGGTGGTGCGGTCTCGGGTAGCACCCTGGGAAGAGGGGTAACGCCGACTTGACCTGAGGCCGCAGTGGCCGTGCCGACGGGGCAAGTCGGCGCGGCTCCAGGCTCGCTAAGCTCGAAAAAGCCGGGCATCGCGGGATCGCGGTGACCCATTCGGATCACGTCGCTACAAGGGGAGTGGCCTGTCATGACCAACGAGAAATTGAAGCCGACCCTCGGCACCTTGCACCTCTGGGGCATCGCCGTGGGTCTGGTGATCTCCGGGGAATACTTCGGCTGGAGCTACGGTTGGGGCGTCGCCGGGACGCTGGGCTTCCTGGTCACCGCGCTGGTGGTGGCGGTGATGTATACCTGTTTCATCTTCAGCTTCACCGAGCTGACCACCGCCATTCCCCATGCCGGCGGGCCCTTCGCCTACAGCCGGCGGGCCTTCGGTCCGGTTGGCGGTACCATCGCCGGGATCGCGACGCTGATCGAATTCGTCTTCGCCCCGCCGGCCATCGCCATGGCCATCGGTGCCTATCTCAACGTGCAGTTTCCGACGCTCGATCCCAAGCTCTGCGCGGTGGCCGCCTATTTCATCTTCATGACGCTGAACATCCTCGGGGTGAGCATCGCCGCCACCTTCGAGTTGGTGGTCACGGTGCTGGCGGTGATCGAGCTGCTGATCTTCATGGGTGTGGTCGCGCCGGGCTTCAGCCTGACCAACTTCACCGCTGGCGGCTGGGCCGGGCAGGACCAGTTCTCCCTGGCCGCGGTGGGTGGCATGTTCGCCGCCATCCCCTTCGCCATCTGGTTCTTCCTCGCCATCGAGGGCGCGGCCATGGCCGCCGAGGAAGCCAAGGACCCCAAGCGCACCATTCCCAAGGCCTACATCGCCGGCATCCTCACCCTGGTGACCCTGGCCATCGGCGTGATGATCTTCGCGGGTGGCGTGGGCGACTGGCGTGCCCTGTCCAACATCAACGATCCGCTGCCCCAGGCCATGAAGGGCGTGGTGGGCGATAACTCGCTGTGGCTGCACCTGCTGGTGGGCATCGGCCTGTTCGGCCTGGTGGCCAGTTTCCACGGCATCATCCTCGGTTATTCGCGGCAGTTCTTCGCCCTGGCCCGCGCCGGCTTCCTACCCCACGGCCTGGCCAAGCTGTCGCGCTTCCAGACGCCTCATCGCGCGGTGCTGGCCGGTGGCGTGGTGGGCATCGCCGCCATCTTCAGCGACGGGGTGATCAGCCTGCAGGGCATGACCCTGACCGCCGCCATGATCACCATGAGCGTGTTCGGCGCCATCGTCATGTACATCATGAGCATGCTCAGCCTGTTCAAGCTACGCCGCAGCGAGCCCAACCTGGAGCGGACCTTCCGCGCCCCCGGCTATCCAGTGGTGCCGGCCATCGCCCTGGTGCTGGCTGTGGTCTGCCTCATCGCCATGGTCTGGTACAACAGCGTGATCGCCGTGGTGTTCCTGGGCCTGATGGTGATAGGCGCGCTGGTCTGCGGTCTCAGCCGTAGACAGGGCAACATTGCACCCGACGCTGCCTTCGGCGAGGCCTGAGAGCCTGTTCAAAGTCTGCTGCGCGTCGGCCAAACGGCGTTGAAAATGGTTTCGGAATGCTCATTTACCACTCGTAAACTCCGCTTCCTCAGCCATTTTCGCCTTGTTTGTCTCTAGCTCGCGAGCCTTTGAACAGGCTCTGCGCAGCGCAACCCGAGGAGGTAGCATGAGCGGTTTCCAGCACAGCGTGGGCGGCCAGACCTGGCGTTTCGCCGATCTCAAGGAACTGCTGGCCAAGGCCACCCCGGCGCGTTCCGGGGATGTCCTGGCCGGGGTCGCCGCCGGCAGTGACGTGGAGCGGGTGGCGGCGCAGATGGCCCTGGCCGAGGTGCCGCTCAAGCGCTTCCTCAACGAGGCGGTGATCCCCTACGAGGCCGACGAGGTCACCCGGCTGATCCTGGACAGCCACGACGCCCGGGCCTTCGCCCCGGTCGCCCACCTCACCATAGGCGGCTTCCGCGACTGGCTGCTGGGTCCGGCGGCGGACGAGACCAGTCTTGCCGCCCTGGCGCCGGGCTTGACCCCGGAGATGGTCGCCGCGGTGTCCAAGATCATGCGGATTCAGGATCTGATCCTGGTGGCGCAGAAGGTCCGGGTGGTGACCCGCTTTCGCAACACCATCGGCCTGCGCGGGCGGCTATCGACCCGCCTGCAGCCCAATCACCCCACCGACGATCCGGCCGGCATCGCCGCCAGCGTCCTCGACGGCTTGCTCTATGGCAACGGCGATGCGGTGATCGGCATCAATCCGGCCACCGACAGCACCAGCGGCATCTGCGAGCTGCTGAAGATGCTCGATGCGGTGATCCAGCGCTACGAGATCCCTACCCAGGCCTGCGTGCTGACCCATGTCACCACCAGCATCGCCGCCATCGAGCGCGGCGCGCCGGTGGACCTGGTGTTCCAGTCCATCGCCGGCACCCAGGGCGCCAACGAGAGCTTCGGCATCAGCCTGGCGTTGTTGCAGGAAGGCTACGAAGCGGGACTGTCGCAGCACCGCGGCACCCTGGGCGACAACCTCATGTATTTCGAGACCGGGCAGGGCAGCGCCCTCTCGGCCGGCGCCCACCATGGCGTCGACCAGCAGACCTGCGAGGTGCGCGCCTACGCCGTGGCCCGAAAGTTCAAGCCGCTGCTGGTGAACACCGTGGTCGGCTTCATCGGCCCGGAGTATCTCTACAACGGCAAGCAGATCATCCGCGCCGGGCTCGAAGATCACTTCTGCGGCAAGCTGCTCGGCGTGCCCATGGGCTGCGACATCTGCTACACCAACCATGCCGAGGCCGACCAGGACGACATGGACATGCTGCTGACCCTGCTGGGCGCAGCGGGCATCAATTTCATCATGGGCATCCCGGGGTCGGACGACGTGATGCTCAACTACCAGACCACCTCCTTCCACGATGCTCTCTACGCTCGCCAGGTACTGGGCCTGCAACCGGCGCCGGAATTCGCCACCTGGCTCGACCGTCTGGGCATCCTGCGCCTGGAGGATGGCCGCTTCCGTCTCGGCGAGGGCTTGCCGGCGCCGTTCCAGCGGGTGTTGGCGCAGTTGTAGGAAGGATCGCGGCCATGGGCCGCTCCTACCGATACGGAAGGAGCTTGTAGGAGCGGCCCATGGCCGCGATAAGGCCGCATCGGCGGACCGCCATGGCCGCGATAGCCCTTGCAGACAGACACCGAATCGCTCAGGAGCCTTTGCATGAATTCCAACGACACCGCCCGCCCCGACCCCTGGGCCGAATTGCGTCGCCTGACCCCCGCGCGGATCGCCTTGGGCCGTGCCGGCACCAGCCTGCCGACGGCGGCGCAGCTGGATTTCCAGGCCGCCCATGCCCAGGCCCGCGATGCCGTGCACCTGGCGTTCGACCACCAGGCATTACGCGAAGGCCTGGCCGCCCAGGGCCGCGAGACCCTGGTGCTCAAGAGCGCCGCGCCGGATCGCCATACCTATCTGCAACGCCCGGACCTGGGGCGGAAGCTGTCCGAAGAATCCGCCCGCGAACTCCAGACCTATGCCGCCGAGCATCCCGAGGGTTTCGACGTCGCCGTGGTCATCGCCGACGGCCTCTCCGCCCTGGCGGTGCATCGCCACGCGTTGCCCTTCCTCGAACGCCTGGCCGACCAGGCCCAGGCCGAGGGCTGGCGCTGGGCACCGGTGACCCTGGTGGAGCAGGGGCGGGTAGCGGTGGGTGACGAGATCGGCGGGCTGCTCAAGGCGCGCCTGCTGGTGATGCTGATCGGCGAGCGTCCTGGCCTGAGTTCGCCCGACAGCCTCGGGCTCTACTTCACCTACGGCCCACGCCCAGGGCTAAACGACGCCTATCGCAACTGCATCTCCAACGTGCGCCTGGAAGGCCTCGCCTATGGCCTGGCGGCGCACAAGCTGCTCTACCTGATGCGCGAGGCGGATCGCCGCAAGCTCTCCGGCGTGCAACTCAAGGACGAAGCCGAGGTGCCGCTGTTGGACGGCGGGCAGGAGAACGCGCGGATCGGCAATTTCCTCACCGACCAGTGAGCGAGCCTGACTCTCAGGCCGACCTGAGAGTCTTGCGCAAGAAGTACCGCGCGAAGCCCGGCGGATAGTCCGCCAGTTCGCCGAACACCTCGTAGCCCAAGCGCTCGTAGAAGCCGCGGGCCTGGAATTCATGGGTGTCGAGCCAGGCGCCGTGGCAGCCGCGGGCCAGGGCTTCGGCCTCGGCGCGCCGCAGCAACTCGCGGCCGGCGCCCTGGCCGCGAGCGGCTTCCTCCACCGCCAGCAACTGCACATAGAGCCAGCCATAGCTGGTGTAGCCCCAGAGTCCGCCGAGGGATTCGCCGCCACGGGTCAGGCTGATGACCAGGGCCCGGTAGCCGCTCGGGCCGGCCTGGCGGTCGTTGTAGCGTCTCAGCGGCGCGGCGATGGCTTGGCGCAGGTCTTCGCGTGCTTCGTCGGTCAGGTGGTAGTCCAGTGGCGCTGCGGGCATGGCGATGGTCTCTGGAAGAGGTCTGCCCGAGCATAGCGCAGCACCGCTGCGTGACCGCCGGGTTCTGCCGCTTTCGCCGCGCCGGCCTTGGGGTAGCATGGCCCTTTACCCATTTCGCGGGGGAGCCATGGACATACGTGAAGGTCGCGCCCGGGTCGGCACGCTGGAGCTGGCCTACGAGGATTGGGGCGATCCCGCCGATCCGGCGCTGCTGTTGATCATGGGCTTCGGTGCCCAGTTGCTGCTGTGGCCGGAGGGCTTCTGCGAGGCTCTGGTGCAGCGCGGCCTGCGGGTGATCCGCTTCGATAACCGCGACATCGGCCAGTCCTCGCGGCTGGGCTGGCCGGGTGGTCGGCCGCCTTTCTTGTGGCCGGTGCTCGGGCGGGCCCAGTTGGGCAAGACCAGTCCAGTGCCCTATCGCCTGGAGGCCATGGCCGCCGACGCCATCGGCCTGCTCGATCACCTGGGCATCGACCGCGCCTTCGTGCTGGGTGGCTCCATGGGCGGCATGATCGCCCAGATCCTCGCTGCCGACTGGCCGCAGCGGGTAAAGCGGCTGGGCATTCTGTTCTCTTCCACCAACCAGCCGCTGTTGCCACCGCCGTCGTTCAGGCTGCTCGGCAGCCTGCTGTTGCGGCCGCCGGCCGATCTGCCGCTGGATGCGGCGATCGCGCGGCAGAAGGCGCTGCTGCGTGGCATCGAAAGTCCCCGCTACCGGCAGAGCGACGCCGACCTCGAACGGCTGGTGCAGCGTGTCCTGGCACGCGGCGTGGACGTGGACGGGGTGCAGCGCCAGCTGTTCGCCCTGCTCGGCAGCGGTGACCTGCGCCCCTTCGCCCGCCGTATCCAGGCGCCGACCCTGGTGGTGCACGGCGCCTGCGATCCACTGTTGCGCCCGGCCTGTGGCCGCGCCGTGGCGCGAGCCATCCCCGGCGCGCGCTTCGAACTTATCCCGGCCATGGCCCACGACCTGCCGGCGCCGCTGTGGCCGCGACTGAGCCAGCTGTTCGTCGACTTCTTCCTGGCGCCCTGATCCCGCGCTCAGGTGGCGGGACGGGGCCTCAGGCCCTCGATGATCAGGGTCTCGAGGCCCTGCAGCACCTCTTCGAAGAAGTCCGGGTCGGTCAGGTTGCGCCCGCAGAGGGCCTGCACCTGCACCCGGAAGTCCGCGTAATGCTGGGTGGTGGCCCAGATGCTGAAGATCAGGTGGTGCGGATCCACCGGTGCCAGCTTGCCGGCGGCGATCCAGGCGCGGATCACCCGGACCTTTTCGACCAGCAGGTCGTGCAGACTGCTCTGCAACTCCGGCAGCAGCAGCGGCGCGCCCTGGATCATCTCCAGGCAGAACAGGCGGGACTCGGCCGGCCGGTCGCGGGACATCTCCAGCTTCTGGCGCAGATAGCCGCGCAGGGCGTCGAGGGGTTCCTGGTCTTCGCTGAAGGTGCGCAGCGGGCTCAGCCAGGTGGCGAGCAACTGACGCAACACGGCCAGGTACAGCTCTTCCTTGTTGCTGAAGTAATAGAGGAGGTTGGTCTTGGAGACATCCGCTTGCAGCGCGACCTGATCCAGGCTGGCGCCATGCAGGCCGAAGCGGGAAAAGATATCGAGGGCCGCGCCGAGGATCTGCGCGCGCTTGGCCTCGATCTGCCGTAGCCGTCGCTGCTGGGCGGCCGGGCTGGGGGTGCGGGACTTACGTGGGGGCGAAGCGTCACTGGCCTGACTCACGAACTGCTCCTTGGGCCTTATTCGATGTCTGACGCGTGCCAGTCACTCGGTGAACGGCTAAGGCACGGTCGCTCGGTTCGCACCATCCTGGCGACGAACAAATGGCGAACACCTCGATGGTCGCCAAGAGTTCAACTCTAGCATGTCGGACGGCCGTTCATGCCCCGGATTCGGGCACCCTGCACAAACCAGGTGCTCTAGTGTGGACCAAATAGTCTGAATTTAATCACGGATGCGATCCAAGTGATTGATTGGGCTTAATTTTCAGAACTTGGCAAGCTTTCTGCTCTCATCCTGCAGCAACGGCGCCCTCGGGTGCGTTCCGATTCCTGACTGCGGAAGAGTGCGAGCGATGAACATCGGTGTCTTCATTCCCATCGGCAACAACGGCTGGCTGCTGTCGGAAAACGCGCCTCAGTACCGGCCTACCTTCGAACTGAACCGCGAGATCGTGCAGCGCGCCGAGCACTATGGCTTCGACTTCGCCCTGTCGATGATCAAGCTGCGCGGCTTCGGCGGTAAGACCGAATTCTGGGACCACAACCTGGAGTCCTTCACCCTCATGGCCGGGCTGGCGGCGGTGACCTCGCGCATCAAGCTGTTCGCCACCGCCGCGACCCTGACTCTGCCGCCGGCCATCGTCGCGCGCATGGCCGCCACCATCGACTGCATTTCCGGCGGTCGCTTCGGCGTCAACCTGGTCACCGGCTGGCAGAAGCCCGAGTACAGCCAGATGGGCCTCTGGCCGGGCGATGAGTTCTTCGCCAGTCGTTACCAATACCTTGGCGAATACGCCCAGGTGCTTCGCGATCTCTGGGGCACCGGTCGCTCGGACTTCCAGGGCGCGCACTTCCGGATGGAGGACTGCCGGGTGAGCCCCCAGCCCCAGGCGCCCATGGAGATCGTTTGCGCGGGAGCGAGCGATGCCGGCCTGGCCTTCGCCGCCGAGCACGCGGACTACAGCTTCGTCTTCGGCAAGGGCGTCAACACGCCCAAGGCCTTCGCGCCGGCGGTGGAGCGGTTGCAGGCAGCCACTGCCAAGACCGGGCGCGACGTCACCTCCATCGCCCTGTTCATGATCATCGCCGCCGAGACCGACGAGGCCGCCCGCGCCAAGTGGGAGCACTACAAGGCCGGTGCCGACGAGGAAGCCATCGCCTGGCTCGGCGCCCAGGCCGCCGCCGACACCAAGTCCGGCAGCGACACCAACGTGCGCCAGATGGCCGATCCGACCTCGGCGGTGAACATCAACATGGGCACCCTGGTGGGTTCCTTCGCCAGCGTGGCACGTATGCTCGACGAGATCGCCGAGGTGCCCGGGGCCAGCGGGGTACTGCTGACCTTCGACGACTTCGTCCAGGGCGTGACCGACTTCGGCGAGCGCATCCAGCCGCTGATGCAGAGCCGCCGTCACGTCAATCTGCTGCAGGAGAGTGCCTGATGAATGCCGTGGAAACCCTGGCGGGTTATGCCCTGCCCGCGAGCGACGCCGAGGCGGTGACCTTGCCGGCGCGCCCCGAACCCCTGCGTCTCAAGGCCAGCGAGACGGCCCTGATCGTGGTGGACATGCAGAATGCCTATGCCAGCCAGGGGGGCTACCTGGACCTGGCCGGCTTCGACGTCTCGGCCACCGGGCCGGTGATCGAGAACGTCGCCGCCGTAGTGGAGACCGCCCGCGGCGCGGGTATCCAGGTGGTCTGGTTCCAGAACGGCTGGGACCCGGAATACCGCGAGGCCGGCGGCCCCGGTTCGCCCAACTGGCACAAGTCCAATGCCCTCAAGACCATGCGCAAGCGACCCGAGCTGCAGGGGCAATTGCTGGCCAAGGGCGGCTGGGACTACGCCCTGGTGGATCGGCTGCAGCCGGCGGCGGCAGACCTGGTGGTGCCCAAGACCCGCTACAGCGGCTTCTACAACACCAACCTGGACAGCCTGCTACGCGCCCGTGGCATCCGCAACCTGGTGTTCGTCGGCGTCGCCACCAACGTCTGCGTGGAGTCGACCCTGAGGGACGGCTTCTTCCTCGAATATTTCGGCGTCTGCCTGCACGACGCCTGCCACCAGGCCGGCCCGCGTGCGGCCCACGACGCTGCGCTGTTCAACATCGAGACCTTCTTCGGCTGGGTCGCCAGCTGCGCCGACTTCCACACCACCTTCGCCAAGGACTGAGCCACCATGCCCAAGCAAGCCGTGATCCCCGCCGGTACCGGTACCCCCATCGCCCCCTTCGTGCCCGGCAGCCTGGCCGATGGGGTGCTCTATGTCTCCGGCACCCTGCCGTTCGATGCGCAGAACAACGTGGTCCATGTCGGCGACGCCGCCGCCCAGGCGCGCCATGTCCTCACCACCATCCAGGGGGTGGTGGAGGCGGCGGGTGGCACCATGGCCGATGTCACCTTCAACATGATCATGCTCACCGACTGGGCGAACTACGCCGCCATCAACGCGGTGTACGCCGAGTTCTTCCCGGGCGAGAAGCCGGCGCGCTATTGCATCCAGTGCGGCCTGGTGAAGCCGGACGCCCTGATCGAGATCGCCAGCATCGCCCATGTCGGCTAGGACGAGCGCCGTACTCTGCCCCCGCTCCGTACCGCCCCCTCTCCCTCCGGGAGAGGGCTGTGGAGAGGGCTACCTCAACCACTGAACCACCGAGGACCGCCCATGCACGTCGAACTCCATGGCCGCCAGGACCCGGCGGCCGACACCCTGCTGCTCAGCTCGGGGCTGGGCGGCGCCGGGGCCTTCTGGGCGCCGCAGCTGGCGGCCCTGGGCGAGCACTTTCGGGTGGTGGTCTACGACCAGCCCGGCACCGGCAAAAGCCCAGCGGAATTGCCCGCCGACTATCGTATCCAGCACATGGCCGAGGACCTGCTGGCCCTGGCCGATCGCCTGGAGCTGCGCGACTGCCTGTTCATGGGCCATGCCCTGGGCGGCCTGGTGGGGCTGCAGGCCAATCTGCTGCGGCCGGGGCTGATCCGCCGCCAGGTGCTGGTCAACGCCTGGAGCCGGCCCAATCCCCATACCGCGCGCTGCTTCGCCCTGCGCCAACGACTACTGCGCGACAGCGGCGCCGCGGCCTACGTCCAGGCCCAGGCGATCTTCCTCTATCCGGCCACCTGGATCGCCGAGCACGACGAGCGCCTGGCCGCCGACGAGGCCCATGCCCTGGCGCATTTCCCGGGTGAGGCCAACGTGCTGCGGCGCATCGGCGCCCTGCTGGCCTTCGACGTGGACGCCGAGCTGGCGCGGATTGAGGTGCCGACCCTGGTGCTGGCCAACCGCGACGATGTGCTGGTGCCCTGGACCTCGTCCCAGCGCCTGGCCGCGGGTCTGCCTCGGGCCACCTTCCAGTTGCTGGAGTGGGGCGGCCACACCTCCAGTGTCACCGACCCCGCCACCTTCGACCGGGTGGTACTCGACTATCTCAGCCAAGCTCGCGAGGAATAGCGCCATGTCCGTTGCCCATGCCTTGCCGCCTGCCACGCCGCCCGCCGTCCCGGTCGAGCGCGACCTCTTCCGCGGGGCCATGGCGCGCCTGGGCGCCGCGGTCAACATCGTCACCACCGATGGCCCGGCCGGGCCAGCCGGCTTCACCGCCACCGCCGTGTGCAGCGTCAGCGATACCCCGCCGACCCTGCTGGTCTGCCTCAACCGCGGTGCCTCGGTGCATCCGGCCTTCAGCGCCAACGGGGTGCTCTGCGTCAACGTCCTGGCCGCCGGCCAGCAGGCGCTGGCCAACCTCTTCGGCGGCAAGACCGCCATGCCCGAACGCTTCGCCGCCGCCCGTTGGACGCGCCTCGCCAGCGGCGCGCCGGTGCTGGACGGTGCCCTGGTGGCCTGTGACTGCCGCATCGCCGAGGTGCAGTCGGTGGGCAGCCATGACCTGTTGCTGTGCGAGGTGCTGGGCGTAGCCGAGCCGGGTGGCAAGGGCGGGCTGCTGTACTTCGACCGGCGTTATCACGAGCTGGATTAGTCGGGGCTGTTGGGCTTCCGTAGGTTGGGCCGAGCCCCGCGAAGCCCAACATCCCCAAGCTGCCAACCATCCGTATTCACCCCCTTCGCCCGTTCCCATCCATCCCCTGGCACCACCGCGAGCCACCCCGGTGCACGCTGATCGCTCAAGGTGCAGCGTGCCACTGACGGGTCACAGACTTTTTATCCAACCTGCTGTTTTCGTATGGTTTTTTAGTTTTTACCAAATGGTCCAAAGCTGGCACAGCGGTTGCAATTTCCCTGCTGCCGTCCTGCCCGGTGAACGTGCGTCGCGCTGTCTCCTTTCGTCCCACTCGTGAGGTCCGTCATGCCGCTGTCCAGTGTTCCCATCATCGATCTGGCCCCCTATTTCGCGGGCTCGGCCGCCGGCAAGCAGGCGGTGGCCAAGGCCGTCGACCAGGCCTGCCGCGATATCGGCTTTCTGGTCATCACCCACCACCAGGTGCCCGACGAGCTGGTCGAGCGCGTCTCGCGCCTGTCGCGGGCCTTCTTCGATCTGCCGCTGGCGGAGAAGCGCAAGGCCGATCGGCCGCGTCCGGACCAGGTGCGCGGCTACAGCGCGGTGGCCGAGGAAAGCCTGTCCTACAGCCTTGAGGAAGCGGCGCCGGGGGATCTCAAGGAGTCCTTTTCCATCGGTCCGCTGGACGTCCCGGCCACAGCCTACTACCGCGGTCCCGAAGCCGGGCCGCACTTCGCGCCCAATGTCTGGCCCACGGCCATCCCCGGCTTTCGCGAGGCCTATGCCGAATACTTCGCCGCCATGAGCGACCTGGCGCGCACCCTGATGCGCCTCTTCGCCCTGGGACTGGCGTTGCCGGAGACCTATTTCGACAGCCGCATCGACCGCCACATCAGCATGTTCCGCACCCTCTGCTATCCCCACCAGAAGGAAGCGGCGCTGCCCGGCCAGTTGCGCGCGGGGGCCCATACCGACTACGGCAGCCTGACCATCGTCCGTCCCGACGACGCCCCCGGTGGCCTGCAGGTGCGCAATGCCGACGGCGAGTGGGTGGACGTGCCCAAGGTGCCGGGCGGCTTCGTGGTCAACATCGGCGACCTGATGATGCAGTGGACCAACGACCGCTGGGTCTCCACCCTGCACCGGGTGGTGAATCCGCCGGCGGATGCCGGTTGCGACACCCGCCGCCAGTCCCTGGTGTTCTTCCACCAGCCCAACTACGACACCCTCATCGAGTGCCTGCCCGGCTGCGCCACGCCTGGCACGCCGCCGCGCCATGCGCCCATCACCTCGGGCGATCACCTGAGATCCAAGTTCGTCAAGCAGACCACCTTCGGCGGCACCCAGGCCGGCGTGCGGGTGGCCTGATGCCGAGTCTTTCCTACGTCAACGTCTTCGCCCAGGACGTGGTGGCCCTGAGCGGCTTCTACCAGCGAGTGTTCGGTTTTCCCGAGATCGCGGCGATCCGCTCGCCGATCTTTCGCGGCCTGGATACCGGCAAGACCGCCATCGGCTTCAACGCGCCCGAGGCCTATGAGCTCTTGGGACTGGACGAATTCGTCGGCAGCCAGGGTTGCCGCTTCCTGCTCAACCTGGAGGTGGACAGCCGTGCCGAGGTGGATCTCCTGGTGCCAGTGGCCGAGGCCGCCGGTGCCCGCCTGCTGAAGGCGCCCTACGAAACCTACTACCACTGGTACCAGGCGGTACTGCTGGACCCGGAAGGCAACGTGTTCCGTATCAATCACATGCTGTGAACAGGACTAAGGACAAGACGATGCTGAGCAGATGGCTGGGAAGAGTGGCGTGCGTGCTGGCGCTGGTGGGACTGGGCGCCGTGGCGCAGGCGGACGACGAGGGCTTCACCCTCAAGGGCGAGCCGAAGATCGCCATGCTGTATTTCACCGCCAAGAACGATGGCGGCTGGACCCAGGCCATGGACGAGGCGCGGGTGAAGATCGAGAAGGAGCTGGGCATGAAGATCCAGTTCGTGGAGAACGTGCCGGAGACCGCCTCGGCCATCCGCCCGGCCGCCGAGCGTTTCATCAAGCGCGGCGCCAACATCGTCATCGGCACCGCCTTCGGCTATTCCGACACCTTCAAGCAACTGGCCGAGCAGTACCCCGACGTGGCCTTCCTCAACGCCTCGGGCACCACCAACGGCCGCAACCTGGAATCCTTCTACGGCCGCACCTACGAGAGCCAGTACCTCTGCGGCATGGCCGCGGGCGCGGCCTCCAAGACCGGCAAGCTGGGCTTCGTCGCCGCCAATCCCTTCGGCGTGGTGAACTGGACCATCAACGCCTACGAGCTGGGCGCCCGGCAGATGAATCCCAATGCCACCCTGACGGTGATCTACACCGGCAGCTGGAACGATCCGGTCAAGGAGCGCGCCGCCGCCGCGGCGCTGATCGATCAGGGTGCCGACGTCATCGGCCAGCACGTGGATACCCCCACGCCGCAGATCGTCGCCCAGGAGCGCGGCGTCTACGGCACCGGCCACCACCGCGACATGCGCCAGTTCGCGCCCAAGGCCACCCTCTGTTCCTCGGTGTGGGTCTGGGATCGCTTCCTGGTGCCGGAGCTCAAGCGCGTCATCGCGGGCAACTGGAAGCCTGCGCCCCACGGTGCCTTCGTCTCCATGGCCGACGGCGGCACCGACATCGCCGGCTTCGGCGACGGCGTGCCCAAGGCGGCCCAGGAGAAGATCCTGGCCGAGCGCGAGGCCATCCTCAAGGGCAAGCAGATCTACGCCGGTCCCCTGAGCGATCGCGACGGCAAGGAGCGGGTCGCCGCCGGCCAGGTGCTGTCCGACCCGGCACTGTGGCAGATGGACTGGTTCGTCCAGGGCGTGACGACGCAGAAGTAGAGCGCCACCGGCGCGGCTGTGCGCCCTGGGTAGCGTGGAAAACCGCACAGCGTTTTCCACGCAAGCGATGCTTGGACCGATTTGGCGATCCCCATGAAAAGACACAACGCTCTGCAACTGCGTGGCGTCGGCAAGACCTTCGATGGCTTCCAGGCGCTGCAGCAGGCGGATTTCCTGGTGCGCTGGGGCGAGGTGCATGCGCTTCTCGGCGAGAACGGCGCGGGCAAGTCGACGCTGATGAACATCGCCGCCGGCCTCTATGCACCTGAGACCGGCGAACTGCTGGTGGACGACAACCCGGTGCGGCTGCGCGGTCCGGCGGACGCCGCTCGGCTGCGCATCGGCATGGTCCACCAGCACTTCAAGCTGGTCCGGCCGTTCAGCGTCGCCGAGAACGTGCTGCTCGGCCTGCCAGCCGGAGCGGGCAGCCATCGCCGACGCCTGGCCGAGATCAGCGAGCGCATCCGCCAGCAGGCCGCCGCCCTCGGCTTCGCCATCCGCCCGGAGCAGCGGGTGGCGGAGCTGTCCATCGCCGAACAGCAGCGGGTGGAGATCCTCAAGGTACTGCTGGCCGGGGCACGTATCCTCATCCTCGACGAACCCACCGCGGTGCTCACCGATGGCGAGGGCGAGCGGCTGTTGCAGACCCTGCGCGCCCTGGCGGCGGAGGGCGCCGCCGTGGTGCTGGTGACCCATCGCATGCAGGACGCCCTGAGCTACGCCGACCGCCTCACGGTGATGCGCGGCGGCCGCACCCTGCGCAGCCTGGACCCCGCCGAGGTATCGGTGGATGAATTGGTGCGCCTCACCGTGGGTGACGCCCAGCCGCTCGCCGATACCCCGCGGCGTGCCGCCGGGGCACCGCTGTTGCGGGTGCGCGGCCTGCGCACCCCGGAGCGCGGCGGGCGCCGCGCCCTGGACGGTATCGACCTGGAACTGCGCGCCGGCGAGATCTATGGCATCGCCGGGGTCGGCGGCAACGGCCAGGGCGAACTGGCCGATGTGCTGATGGGCCTGCCACAGCCCTACGAGGGTGAGGTGCGGCTGGAGGGCTTCGGCGAGCTGGGTACGGCCGCCAGCGCCCGACGCCGCGACCTGCGCATCGCCGCCATTCCCGCCGACCGCTATGGCAGCGCCCTGGCCGGAGGCCTGTCGGTGGCCGACAACTTCGCCATCGGCGCGGTGCACGCCGGTCGCTTTGGTGGTTTCGCCCGCCTGGATCGCCGCGCCCAGGAAGCGGCGACCCAGGCGGCGGTCACGCAATTCGATGTCCAGGGCGTGCGCTCGGTCCGGCAGAAGGCGGCGCTGCTCTCCGGCGGCAACGCCCAGAAGCTGGTAATCGCCCGGGAATTCGGCCGCGAGCCGCGGCTGGTGCTGGCCCACAGTCCCAGCCGGGGCCTGGACGTCCGTGCTGGTGCCGAGGTACAGGCGCGGCTGCTGGCCGCCCGCGAGGCCGGCGCCGCGGTGTTGTTGATCAGCGAAGACCTGGACGAGGTGCTGGCACTCGCCGATCGCATCGGGGTGATGAGCGCCGGACGCCTCGTCGCCGAATTCCAGCGACCCGCCGATCGCCAGGCGATCGGCCATGCCATGGTGAATCATGCTTGAACCCCTGACTCCGCCGCTGGCACAGACCGCGGCCGCGCGTCCGCGGCAACCGCTGTTCAGCCGCCGCTACACCCTGGAGATCCGCCAGCAATTGGCCTGGCCCTGGCAGGCGCTGATCCTCGGCCTGGCGCTGTTGCTGGGACTGGGCCTGTCGGCCGCTATCCTGGTCTTGGCCGGGGTGCCGGCCGGCGAGCTGCTCAACGAATTCGTGGTCGCCACCCTGTTCGACGCCCAGAGCCTGCAGGCCACCCTGTTCCAGGCCGCGCCGGTGATCCTGGTGGGCCTGGCCGGCTGCCTGGCCTTTCGCGCGCGCTTCTGGAACCTGGGCCTGGAAGGCCAGATGATCTGGGGCGCCCTCGGCGCCACGGCGGTGTCCTTGTTCGAGATCGGTCCGGAAGCCCTGCGCCTGCCGCTGATGCTGATGGCGGCATTGCTTGGCGGCCTGCTCTGGGCACTGGCGCCCTTGCTGCTCAAGCTGCGCCTGGGGGTGAACGAGATCATCGCCTCGCTTATGCTCAACTACATCGCCGCCAACTTCCTGTTGCACCTGGTGTTCGGCCCCTGGAAGGACCCGCGCGACGCCTTTCCCTATTCGCCGCTGTTCCGCCCCTTCGAGCGGCTGCCGGAGTTGCTGCCCGGGCTGAGCCTGGCGGTGCCCCTGGCGCTGCTGGTGGCGGTGCTGGCCTGGTGGTTCGTCGCCCTGAGTCGCGCCGGGCTCTACCTGAGATTCGTCGACGCCAATCCGCGGGTGGCCGGCGCCGTCGGCGTGCCGGTGCGCGCCACCATCCTCGCCACGGTGCTGGCCTCCGGCGCCCTGGCCGGGCTGGCCGGCTTCGTCGTGGCGGCGGGGCAGGAAGGGCGGCTGACCCAGTCCTTCTATCAGGGCTATGGCTTCTCCGGCATCCTCATCGCCTTCCTGGCGCGCAATAACCCGCTGGCCGCCGCGGTGGTGGCCTTCCTGGTGGCGACCCTGTTCGTCGCCGGGCGCAACCTGCAGGTGTTCTACCAGATCCCCTTCGCCATGGTGCAGCTGATCCAGGCGCTGATCGTCATCTGCGTGGCGTCCTCGGATTTCTTCATCCGCCATCGGCTCAGACGCAGCCAGGGAGGTGCCGCTTGAATCTACTCGCCAGCTGGCTGGGTAACGTCCCCGACTTCGCCGTACCCTACGCCCTGGCGGCGCTGGGGCTGATCCTCACCGAAAGATCCGGGGTGCTGGCCTTGCATGCCGAGGGGCTGATGCTGGTCGGCGCGCTGTTCGGCATAGGGGCGCAACTGGCGCTGGGCAATGCCGGCCTGGCGCTGCTGGCGGCCATGGGCGCGGCGGCGCTGGTCTCGCTGCTGTTCGCCGTCATGGTGATCTGGCTGCGCATCAACCAGGTGATCGCCGGCCTGACCCTGGTGTTCTTCTGCCAGGGCCTCACCGGCCTGCTCGGCACCCTCTGGGGCTGGACCAACCAGCCGGTGTCCGGGCTGCCGGCGCTGGCGCTCTGGCCGCTGTCGGACCTGCCGCTGGTGGGGCGGCTGTTCCAGCAGAACCTGCTGGTCTACCTGACCCCGCTGATCTTCCTCGCGGTGATCGTCTGGCTCGAACGCACCACCCCCGGCCTGCGCCTGCGGGCGGTGGGCGAGAATCCCCAGGCGGCCGATGCGGCGGGCCTCTCGGTGGCCGGCTATCGCTTGCTGGCGATCCTCGCCGGCGCGGCCCTGGTCGGTCTTGCGGGCGGCTACATCGCCGTGCTCAGCACCAAGCTGTGGATCGCCGAGATGACCGGTGGCCGTGGCTGGATCGCCGTGGCCCTGGTGATCTTCGCCCGCTGGTCGCCCTGGCGCGCCCTGGCCGGGGCGTTGCTGTTCGGCTGCATCGAGGCGCTGATCCCCCAGTTGGCCGCCGCCGGGGTGCGGCTGTCGCAATACTTCATCCTGATGGCGCCCTATGCCGTCACCCTGGGCGTGATGATCTGGGTCGCCCTGGCCGGGCGTGACCGCCTGAGCCAGCCCGGCGCCCTGGGCGAAGCCTATGTTCGCGAGGAACGCCGATGAGCCTGCGTGCTTTCGTCTATGAAGAACCCCGCCTGCTGGCGCGAGCGGACTTCGCCGATTACCTGGACCCGAGCACCACGGCGGTGCTGTCCATCGACCTGCACCGCGGCCACCTGGACGCCTCGCCGGATTGTCCCTGCCCGGCACCGCGCGCCCTTGGCCTGGTGGCGCCGGTGGACGCCTTCCACCGCCAGGCCCGCGCCCTGGGCGTGCGTATCGTCCATGTGAAATCGGTGCTGCGCGCCAATGGCGCCGATGACCTGGGTGGCATCCCCGCGGCCTGGCGGCGGACCTTTCCGCTGCACGTCGGGCCGATTCCCAACGCCGACGCCCATGCCGTGGAAGGCTCGCCCTGGACCGAGCTGCTCACCGAGGTCCTGCCCGAGGATCTGCGGGTGGAAAACAAGCGGCGGCTGTCGGCTTTCTATCCTACCGACCTGGACTTCCTGCTGCGCAACCAGCGCATCACCACCGTGGTGCTGGATGGCGGCTTCACCGACTGTTGCGTGCTCAACACCGCCTTCGACGCCAGCAACCGCACCTACCGGGTCATCGTCCTGCGCGACCTGGTGCGGGGAACCGACGAAGGCCTGGAGCGGGCGGCGCTGAGCATGGTCTCCCTGCACCTGGGGCTGGTGATGGAGTCCTCGGATCTGCTCGCGGCCTGGGGCAAGGACGAGGCTGTCAGGGCCGCGTCGTCATCCGGCTGAAGGCGCGGAAACGCTCCTTGAGATTGCCGGGCCGGGCGCCCTGCCAGACCAGGTGCCAGCCCGGAGGAACCGCCACCGGCTCGTGCCACTCGTCCTGCACCACCAGCACCTGGCAGGGCACCTGGGGCAGGCTGGTCTGTTCCTGCGGTGGATAGCCACTGTAGACGTGCAGCATGGAGCGCTCCGACTCCCCCAGGCCGTAGCTGGCCACGCAGTCCGTCTGTGGCAGCACCCGCTGCAGTTCGGTGAAGGGCCGGGCATAGCTGTTGCCCAGGTCGACCCAGGGCAGCCAGAGGCTGTTGGCCAGGGTCCAGCTGACGGTCAGGCCCACGAACCAGACGCTGGCGGCACCCAACTGCGCACGCAGCCCCAAGGTGACGCCCCAGCCGACCAGGGCCAGCAGGGCGACCGCCCAGGCAAGGAGACTCAGCGACAGGCGTTCCGCTATCGGCAAGTGCTCGCGGACCAGCTGCGGCCAGGGCAAGGCCCAGCCCAGCGCCAGACCGATACCGCCCAGAGCCAGCAAGGCGATGAACGGAGTCCAGAAGGCCACGCTGGCGTCACGGCCGAGGCGGGCGATGGCCGGTGGTGGCTCCAGCCGCGCCGCCAGCAACGCCAGGGCGGGAAACAGCGGCAGCAGATAGAGGCTGCGAAAGACCGCCGACTTGAGCAGCACCCCCAGGCAGACGATGGCGTAGAGCACCACCGCGGCCAGTCCCGGATGCCGGCCCAGGCGCTTCAGGGGGCTGCCGCCACGGCGATGGAGCTGCCAGAGCGTGGCGCCGAGCAGGACCAGTCCGGTGGGAAAGGATAGCGCCGCCAGGTCCGCCAGGCTGGAGAGCAGGCCGTCGGTATCGCTGTTGCGCGCCTCCAGGCCGAAGAAGCGGCCGATGTTGTTGGTCCACAGCCAGGTATGGAATAACCCTGGCGCCTGGTGCCAGAGCAGCGCCGGCCAGATCAGCAGCCAGGGCAGGGCGGCCAGGACCGCGGCGAGCACCCAGCGGCGACCTTCCGGCGCGCGTAGACGCTGCGGCCAGCAGAGGGCGCAGAGCCCGCCACAGAGCCCCAGCACCCCCGGCACCAGCAGGCCCTTGCTCATGAAGGCGATGCCCAGGCCGCTACCGAACAGCAGGCCGCGCGACCAGGGCTTTTGGCCGTCGTGCAGGTAGGCCGCCAGTCCCGCCAGGCCCAGGGTGGCGCCAGCCAGTTGGGGGACGTCGGCGATCAGCAGGTGGCTGTGTTGCACCACGCCCAACATGCCCAGCAGGGCGAGCAACGCCTGGCGCGCGCGACCGGGCAGCAGCCGTTGGGTCAGCCAGGCCAGGGCGGCGAGGGTCACCAGCATCCAGCCCAGCACTGCCAGCCGTGCACCGTCCGGTTCACCGAGCCAGGGCGAGAACAGCCGGGCGGTGAGGGCGCCGCTCCAGTACATCAGCGGCGGCTTTTCCATGAAGGGCGCATCGCCGACCCGAGGGATCAGCCAGTCCGGGGTGGTGAGAAAATTCCAGACCATGCCGAAGGAGTAGGGCTCGTCGGCTTTCCACAAGCCACGGCCGAACAGCCCGGCGAGCAGGTAGGCGGCCAGGCAGCCGATTAGCAGCGCCCGTTCCAGCTGTACGGCTCTTGGGGCGGCAGGGGAAAGAGAGGGGAGCACGGCAGGGACTCCTGGCGGAATGCTGCCGGTATACGGGGTTTGGCTTAGAGGGGGCTTAAGGCGGTTACGGGATGACTGGCACGAAGGTCAGGGCCAATCGCGGCCATGGGCCGCTCCTACGGGGTTGGATTGGCCTTGTAGGAGCGGCCCATGGCCGCGATTGCTTTTGGTACTTTGGCCCAGCTATTGGTGCCTTGGCTGTTTATCGAGTGCCCGGATAGCTCTTGTTTCGCCTGGCCGGCGACTCACTTTTCTTTGCTTGCGGATCGCCGCCCGGTGCAAAGAAAAGTAAGCAAAAGAAAGCACACCCCAACAGTTCGGCCCGGCGCAAAGCGCCGGGTGATTCGCTTCGCTCACCCTTCGGGCCAGCCTGCGGCTGTTACTCCGCTTCGCTACGTTTCCCTCGCTCCGGCGCCGTGGCGGGGGCACGGCACGAAGGGGCTTCCTGCCCCTCGCGCCTTGCTCGGCGTCCTGCCTCGCAACCCCCGCCACGACACCGGAACTCGGCCTCACTGACGGGGACGGGGCGCAAGCCTGATGCTTCGGTATCTACATGGACGGTTCATATTGATTTGTAGCGTGGAAAATCGCGCAGCGTTTTCCACTGCTGGGCACCTAAGCAATCAGTGGACAAGGCTTCGCCGTTGTCCACGCTACGACCGCTTATGGTTCTTCAACCAAAACCTTCAGGCTGGCGAAATCGCCCCGTTCAGGAGGGCGAGCGCCAGTGTCGTGGAGTGGGTCGAGCCGCATGGATGCGGCGAGAGGCCTAACGGGCCATGGACGGCCCGTGTAGGCCGACCCCGGAACGGCGCTGGTGTGAGCGAAACGTAGCGCAGCGGAGTAACAGCCGCAGGCTGGCCCGAAGGGCGAGCAATGCGAGTCACCCGCAGCGCAGCGGAGGGCCGGATGACCGGGGCAAGCGTTTTTGCTTACTTTTTTCGCGACTGAAAAAAGTGAGTCGCCCGGGTGGGCGAAACCAGAATCATCAAAGCACTCGATAATCAGGTAGAGCTAGGCGTTGGGCTTCGCTGCGCTCAACCCAAACTACGGACCCACCTGCCAAGCCTCAGGCCAGATGCCTCAACCGCTCCACCAATTGCCCATGCAACCCCGGATCCCCACAGGCCAGGATGGCCCCGCCCTGCTGGGCGTCCCCGCCATCCCAGGCCGTCATGCGCCCGCCGGCGCCTTCGATGATGGGGATCAGCGCCTGGACATCGTAGGGATGCAGGCCCGCCTCGATGATGACGTCGACGAAGCCCGAGGCCAGCATGCAGTAGGCGTAGCAGTCGCCGCCGAAGCGGGCCAGCTGCACCTCGGCGGCCACGGCGTCGAAGGCGGCCAGGCGGTCGGGGCTGTCGAAGATGTCGCGGCTGGTGCACATCAGCCGGGCCTGGCTCAGGCTGGCGCAGGGGCGGGTGCGCAGGGCGGCGCCGTTGCGCCAGGCGCCAGCCGGAGTGCCCAGGTAGCGTTCGCCGGTGAAGGGCTGGTTCATCACCCCGATCACCGGGCGGCTGCCGTCGTTGAGCGCCACCAGGGTGCCCCATAGCGGCAGGCCGGTGATGAAGGCACGGGTGCCGTCGATGGGGTCCAGCACCCAGGTCAGGGGGCTGCTGCCAGCGACGTTTTCCTCTTCTTCACCGAGGATGCCGTGATCCGGGTGCTCGGCCTGGATGAGTTCGCGCATGGCGCGTTCGGCGGCCTTGTCGGCCACGGTGACCGGGTCGTAGCGGCGACCGGCGCTGGCTCCGTCGCCCTTGTCGTCCACCGCCAGCTGGGCACGGAAGTAGGGTTGGATGGCCACGGCGGCGGCATCGGCCAGGCGCTCGGCGAAGCGTTCGTAGTAGGAGATCTCGGCAGCGGTCAGGCTCATGCTCATTTCACCAGGCGCGCATCGAGGCTGTTCTGCGCCAGGCGCCGGGCCTGTTCCTGGGTCATGCCCAGGCCCTCGTGCAGGGCCATGAAGTTCTCGGTGACGTAGCCGCCGAAGTAGGCCGGGTCGTCCGAGTTGACGGTGACCTTGAGGCCGCGATCGAGCATCTTGAGGATGGTGTGCTGGCTCATGTCGTCGAACACGCAGAGCTTGGTGTTGGACAGCGGGCAGACGGTGAGCGGGATCTGCTGGTCGATCAGGCGGGCCATCAGCCGCTCGTCCTCGAAGGCGCGCACGCCGTGGTCGATGCGCACCACGCCGAGCTGGTCGAGGGCTTCCCAGATGTACTCCGGCGGACCTTCCTCGCCGGCGTGGGCGACGGCCGGAAAGCCTTCGGCGCGGGCGCGGGCGAAGACGCGCTTGAACTTGCTCGGCGGATGACCCTGCTCGGAGCTGTCCAGGCCGACGGCGATGAAGTGGTCGCGGAACGGCAGCGCCTGGTCCAGGGTGGCCTGGGCGGCGTCTTCGGACAGGTGGCGCAGGAAGCTCAGGATCAGCCCGCTGGTCACGCCCAGCTGCTGCTCGCCGTCGCTCAGCGCCTGGGTGATGCCGCGCACCACCACCTCGAAGGGGATGCCGCGGTCGGTGTGGGTCTGGGGGTCGAAGAAGGGCTCGGTATGGATGACGTTCTGTTCCTTGCACTTCTGCAGATAGGCCCAGGTCAGGTCGTAGAAGTCCTGCTCGGTGCGCAGCACGTCGGCGCCAGCGTAGTAGAGGTCGAGGAATTCCTGCAGGTTGCCGAAGTTGTAGGCGGCGCGCAGGGCCTCGACGTCCTGCCAGGGCAGGGCGACGCCATGGCGCTCGGCCAGCTTGAACAGCAGCTCGGGCTCCAGGGTGCCTTCCAGGTGCAGGTGCAGTTCGGCCTTGGGCAGGGCATTGAGCCAGTCGTACATGGAAACCTCGAATCGCGTGTGGAATGGAACTGCTGATGATTGTCGCACGCTTTGCCCGGTCGTTCGCGGCCAGGCGGGTTCCCATTGACCGATGTACGGTGGTCCGGGACCTCAGAAATTCCCAGCGTTCCACGCTTTGGGCCAGCAAAAGGCCATAACCGCTGCAGTGGGTCGGGATCTGACTACAATCGGGACGCATGGCTCCAAACACCAGGCGTGAGGTATCCGTGCAGACCGTTCAGGATTACGTTGGCGGCAAGAACAACAATCTCAACTTGATTCGCATGATCGCGGCGCTCGCCGTGGTCTTCAGCCACAGCTTCGCCATCTCCAGCGGCACTCCTACCGCGGAGCCCGGACGCGAGAGCCTGGGCATGACCCTCGGCGACATCGCCGTCGACATTTTCTTCATCACCAGCGGGTTCCTGGTCACCAAGAGCCTGCTCAGCCGGGCCGACATCATCGACTTCGTCTGGGGCCGCGCCCTGCGCGTGGTGCCGGGCCTGCTGGTGATGCTGGTGCTGACGGTGCTGGGCCTGGGTGCCTGGCTGACCCGGGCGCCGTTGCAGGACTACCTGAGCGACGGCCAGACCTGGCTCTACCTGCTGAAGAACACCGGCCTGATCGCCGGCGCCGAGTTCGACCTGCCCGGCCTGTTCGAGGGCAATCCGTTGCAGACCATCGTCAACGGTTCGCTGTGGACGCTGCCCTTCGAGGTAGGCATGTACGGTGCCCTGGCGCTGCTGTGGCTGTTCGTCCTCTGGCTGCGGCTCGACAGTCGCCACTTCCAGCGCGCCATCCTGCTGTTCGCCGCGGGGGCCGCGCTGTTCAAGCTGTTCGCCTACTATTTCTTCGCCAGCGAATCGCACCTGCTGCGGCTGTTCCAGATGTTCTTCCTCGGCGGTGCCTTCTATGTGTTGCGCGCCTACATCCCGCTGTCACGCGCAGCCTTCGTCGCCGCCGTAGTGCTGCTGGTGGCCGCCACCCCCGACCGCGACAGCTTCTTCCTGGTCTACAACCTGGTATTGGGCTACGTGCTGCTCTACCTGGCCTTCGTCCCCGCCGGGCGCATCCGTGCCTTCAACGAGGTGGGCGACTATTCATACGGGCTCTACATCTACTCCTTTCCAGTGCAGCAGACCCTGGCGGCGGTGATCCCCGGCATCGAAGCCTGGACCCTGGTGCTGCTCTCCATCGGCATCACCCTGCCGCTGGCAGTGGTGTCCTGGTATCTGGTGGAGCGTCATGCCCTGGGCTATCGCCAAGCCTGCGCGACGGGCACCAAGGCGGTGTGGAAGCGCCTGGTGCCCAGGGGGCAAGAAGCCAACTGAAGCGCCCTCAGCGTTCGTCGACCCAGACCCGCATCTCGCCCTCGCCGCGATTGGCCCAGGCGAAGTAGGGGATGAAGGTGAGTCGTTGCGGTGTGGCCCGGGGTGGCGTCGAGGCCAGGCGGTAGAGGGCCGGAGAGGCGTCGGTGGGGGCCGTCGCATCCCAGCGCTGGCCTTCGGCCTGCACCTGCACGGCGTGCGACAGGGGGGCGTGCCCCTGGACGTCCTGCAGCGCGGCCGTCGGCGGCAGGGACAGGTTGTGCAGGTCCGCCCCGTTGTCCGCCTGCTCCAGGCAATAGACCAGCGGTCCGCGTTGCAACGCCACCTTGCCCGCCAGCTGGCGCACCTGGGGATGGGCTCGTAGGCGCTGGGTCGGCATCGGCAGGTCGAGTTCCACCCGGTCGCCGGCATGCCATTCGCGGCGCAGGTGGCAGTAGCCGTCGCGCGTCAGGGGCGCCAGGTCGACCGGCGCGCCGTTGAGGCGCACCGCGGGTGCCGGACACCAGTCCGGCAGGCGCAGGGCCAGGGTGAAGGTGCCGCCCTGGGACGCCCCGGCCAGCTCGAAACCGATGTTGCCCTGCCAGGGATAGTCGCTACGCTGACGCAACTGCCAGGGCTGGCCGGCGATCTGGAAACCGAGGTCGCTGCCTACGTAGAGGTGTACATAGAGCTGGTCCTCGCGTTGCAGATAGACATAGTCCTCCAGGGCGCCCAGCAAGCGGGCGATGTTCGGTGGGCAGCAGGCGCAGCCGAACCAGCGCTGGCGCACGGCGTGAACGTGATCGTAGCGGTGGCTGCCGGCCAGGGTCGCCGGGTGCACCTCCAGCGGATTGACGTAGAAGAAGTGCCGGCCGTCCAGCGCCATGCCGGCCAGCACGGTGTTGTACAGCGCGCGTTCCAGGACGTCGGCGTAGCGGCCCTCCGGGCTGAGTTCGAGCATGCGCCGGGCGAACATCACCAGGGCCACCGAGGCACAGGTCTCGGCATAGGCGGTATCGTTGGGCAGGTCGAAGTCGCAGGTGAGGGATTCACCATGGCTTTGGGCGCCCACGCCACCGGTGACATACAGCTGGCGCTGGGTCAGGTTGTCCCAGATGCGCCGGCAGGCGGCGGCCTGGTCGGCGTCGCCGGTCAGCCGGGCCAGATGGGCGACCCCGGTGTAGAGATAGAGCAGGCGGACCGCGTGGCCAACGGCTTTGTCCTGCTTGAGGACGGGGGCATGGGCCTGGCTGTAGGCCTTGTCCTTGATCATCCAAGCCGGACCGTGACTGGGCCAGTGGAAGGTGCGGCCGCGGCGCTCGTATTCGGCGTCGTAGTAGTGCGGCTGCTGGCCGCGCTGTTCGATGAAGTAGCGACCCAGGACCAGATAGCGTGGCTCGTCGGTGACTTCATAGAGGCGCATCAACGCCAGTTCGATCTCCGGGTGGCCCGGATAGCCGGGCAACTGCCCAGGGCCCGGGCCGAACACCTGATCGATGTGGTCGGTCAGGCGCCGGGCGATGTCCAGCAGCGCGGTCTTGCCGGTAGCCTGGTAGTAGGCCACGGCGGCCTCGATCAAGTGGCCGGCGCAATACAGCTCGTGGCACTCGGCGAGATTGGTCCAGCGCGCCGCGGGGGCCTTCACGGTAAAGTAGGTGTTGAGGTAGCCGTCCGGTTGCTGGGCGGCGCCGATCAGGGCGATCACCTCGTCGGCGGTGGCTTCCAGGGCTGGATCGGGTGCCTGGGCGAGTTGGTAGGCCACCGCTTCGAGCCATTTGGTCACATCGCTGTCCTGGAACACCATGCCATGGTGATCGCCCTGGCGCTGGCCGGCGGCGATGCGGAAGTTGTCGATGGCGTGACTGGGCTCGGCGGCGTCGACGCGGTCGTTGAGTGCTTCCCACTGGTAGGGAATGACCACTTCGCGGATCAGTTGCCGATAGGCGTTCCAGAAGGGGTCGTCGAGTCGGACATGGGAGACGTCTTGAACGGGCGTGGACATGGAATCCTCCGTAAGGAAAGTCAGGCGGCCTGCAGGTCTTGGCTGAGGCGTTGCATGAAGGGGCGATCCAGCTTGCAGAACAGCAGGACGCCGGCCAGCGCCAGGTGCAGCGCGGCGGGGATCAGGGTCTGCAGCAGGCCGATGGCGCCCAGGGAGGCCGGGGTCTGGGCAGCCTGGCCGGGTTGGTAGGCCACCAGGGTGAAGAGCACGCTGATGATCAGGGCGCTGGAGGCCCAGGCCAGCTTGATGCAGAACAGATTGGCGGCGAAATTCAGCCCCGAGGAGCGTACTCCGGTCTTCCAGCGGCCGTAGTCGTCGGCGAAGGCCATGAAGGAGAAGTGCAGCGGTAGCGTCATGCCCTGTACCAGGCAGGTGACGAAGATCAGGCCGAGCCAGAGCTGGGCGTGCGCGGCGCCGGTGGGCACCAGGTACAGCCCCAGGCTCCAGACCGCCAGCAGCAGGTTGATGCCCAGGTACAGCCGCAGCGGATCGATGCGCCGCGACAGCGGTGGCACCAGCAGGGCGCCGCCGGTGGTAGCCAGCGCCACCATGGCGAAGAACAGCGAGGTATAGGCCGTATCGCCGTGCAGCACGTAGGTGATGAAGTAGAGATAGCCGCCGCCGCGCACGTTGAACACATTGATCAGCAGGAAGGACAGCACCAGCATCAGCAACAACTGGTCGTTGCGTTTCATCGCGGCCAAATGCTGGCGCAGTCCGAAATGGCCCAGGGTGGCTAGGGGCACGCGTTCGCGCACGCTGAGGAAGCACCAGAGGAACATGGCCACCGCCACCCCGCAGAGCAGGGTGACGCCCCAGCGATAGCCCTGGACCTGGTCGCCATGGCCGAGCACGGCGACCATCCAGGGCAGGCCTACCGAGACCAGCAGTCCGGCGAGTCCGCAGAGCATGAAGCGCCAGGTCTGGCAGGACACCACCTCTTCCTGCCGGGTAGTCATGGCGTTGATCAGGGCGCAATAGGGCACGTTGACGGCGCTGTAGCTGAGCGACAACGCCAGATAGGTGAGGAAGGCGTAGACCAGCTTGGCGCTGGGACCGAGGTCCGGGGTGTTGAAGGTCAGGATGCCCGCCAGGCCGATGGGCAGGGCCGCCCAGAGTTGCCAGGGACGGAAGCGACCGAAGCGGCTGTTGGTGCGGTCGGCCAGGGTACCCATCAGCGGATCGGCGAGGGCGTCCACCACCCGCAGTACCAGGAACAGGGTGCCGACCACCGCCGGGGTGAGGCCGAAGATGTCGGTGTAGAAGAAGGTGAGGAAGTTGGCGATGAGGCAGGTGATGATGGTGCCCCCGGCATCGCCGAGGCCATAGCCGAATTTTTCCGCGCGAGACAATTCCGCCGCAGGCAAGGCGTTCGCGAGAGGCGCGGAAGTGAGGACCGAAGTGGTCATGCGAGCTGCTCCCTTTCTTGTCATTATTGGAGTGCGGCCGTCGAGCTGGACGGTCCGGGCCAATTGCTGCCGCCCTTGGGGCGGTTGGCCTGGATGCTAGGTTGGCCCCGTGGGCGGCCACCGACAAGGGAGCCGATTCGTATAAAAACGGGACGATTCCGACTTATCGTGCAAAGCTGCGCGAATCGCTGGAACAAGAGGGCCTGGCCATGCTGCCACTGGGTTTCGCCAGTCCGTTGCGGGTGCAGAACGGCGGTCACTTCATCTCCCGCGGGGTGGGGCGTCATCCGCGGCGCATTCTCGATTCCTACGAGTTGATCTACGTCGACCGTGGCGTGCTCCGCCTGCGCGAGGAGGAAACGGAATTCGTCCTCGGCGCCGGCGACGCCCTGCTGCTGCAGCCGGGACGCCTGCACGAGGGCCTGGACGACTTCGAGCCCGAGCTGAGTTTCTATTGGCTGCACTTCGAGCTGGCCGCCGAGCCGCTCCCGGGGGCGGGCCTGGCGGTACCGCAGCGCTCCCAGGTGCAGGCACCGGAGCGCTTCGTCGCCCTGTTGCGGCTGTTTCTCGCCGAGCAGGAAGATGGCGCCCCGGCCGCGGCCCTGGAGTTGCTGCTGCTGGCCCTGCTGGAGCGCCTGGCGCGCAGCCCGGCGGGCAGCCCCGTCCAGGGCGCCGGAGTGGCCCTGGCCTATCGTGCTCGCCAACTGATCGGCACCCGCTTCGGTGAGGCGCTGAGCGCCGCGACGCTGGCCAGTGCCCTGCGTTGCAATCCCGACTACCTCGGCCGGGTGTTCCGCCAGACCTTCGGCATCACCCTGACCGAGGCCATCCATCGTCAACGCATCACCGCCGCCGAGCGCCTGCTGCTCAATGCCGAACTGCCACTGGCGCGCATCGCCGAGCGTTGCGGCTTCGGCGACAGCGCCTATTTCCGCCGGCTGTTCCGCCGCCAGCGGGGCATGACCCCGGCCGCCTACCGCCGGCTGTACTGCAAGGAACACATCAACTCGGCGTGAGCGCTTGCGCCGACGTGGGGAGGTGCGAGCCTTTTGCCGCCTACGGCGGTCGTAACAAGGCATTGCTCATTCAAGGACGCCTTTCTCCATGCTCGCCGCTCTCAAAGACGAAACCCTGCTGCTGGTCGCCATCGGCGCCACGGTGCTGGCCTATGTGTTCGAACACGCGCTGCTCGGCGGCGGCCAGACCCTGGCCTTGGTCGCCGCCGGTGGCCTGATCGCCGCCATCATCTGCGCGGCCATGCGCGTGGCCCACCACGCCGAACTGCTGGCGGAAAAGGTCGGCGATCCCTATGGCACCATGATCCTGACCCTCTCCGCCGTGCTGGTGGAGGTGATCATCCTGGCGATCATGATGAGCCACGACCACTCGCCGACCCTGGCCCGCGACACCATCTACGCCGCCGTCATGCTGGACATGAACGGCATCATCGGCCTGGCGGCGCTGCTCGGTGGCCTCAAGCACGGCGAGCAGCCCTATAACGACGATTCCAGCCGCAGCTACGGTGTGATGATCATGACCGCCGTGAGCATCTCCATGCTGGTGCCGGAGTTCATTCCTTCGGCCCAGTGGCACGTCTATTCCTTCTTCACCATCGGCGCCATGGCACTGCTCTATGCCCTGTTCCTGCGCATGCAGACTGGCCCGCACAGCTACTTCTTCAGCTACAGCTATCCCGAGAAGAAGCGCAAGCGTCCGGTCGTCGAGGGGCAAGGCGAGACGGGCGGCCATGGCGAGAGCAGCGCCGCCCTGTCCATCGGCCTGCTGATCGTCGGCATCGTCGCCACCGGTGCCCTGGCCGAGGTGATGTCCAAGTCGCTGGATACCGGCCTGGAAGGGCTGACCGTGCCGGCCCTGGTCCCCGCCCTGGTGGTGGCGGTGATCTCCGCCAGCCCGGAGATCCTCACGGCGCTGCGCGCGGCCATGGCCAATCGCATGCAGTCGGTGATCAACATCGCCCTGGGTGCCAGTCTGTCCACCGTCATCCTCACCGTACCGGTGGTGGAGGCCATCGCCCTGTTCAATGGCCAACCCATCCAGATGGCCATGACCCCGGTGCAGACGGTGATGATGGCGGTGACCCTGATCGTCGCCGCCATCAACCTCAACGATGGCGAGACCAATGCCATCGAAGGCATGACCCACTTCGTGCTGTTCGGTACCTTCATCATGCTGACCATTCTCGGTCTCTAAGGACGTGCCATGATCGACAGCGAAGTCATCAGCAACTACGGCTATGGAGCGGCCGTTCTGGGCGCCCTGATCGAGGGCGATGGCGTCGCCATCCTGGCCGGCATCGCCGCGCGCCACGGCTACCTGCTGTTTCCGCTCACGGCAGTATGCGTGGCCCTGGGCGGCTTCATCGGCGACCAGACGCTGTTCTTCCTCGGCCGCCGCTACGGTGACGGCATCCTCGGTCGTTTCAAGCGCCAGCAGGCGCGCATCGACTGGCTGCGCAGCCGCATCCATCGTCACGAGGCCTTGTGGATCATCGGTATCCGCTTCGCCTATGGCTTCCGTCTGATCGGTCCGCTGCTGATCGGGGCCAGCGGCGTACGGCCGCGGCGCTTCCTGTTCTACAACATCATCGGGGCGCTGCTGTGGGGTTTTCTCATGACCGGCGTCGGTTATTTGGTGGGGGAGATCCTGCGCGATTTCTTCGCCGAGCATCATGTGTCCAAGCGATGGTTCTTCGCGGCGGCGATCGGAGTGGTGGTGTTGTTCGTGGGGGTGAGGGCCGTGTTGCGGCGGAAGGAGGGGGTGTAGGGGGAGGGTGGCTGCGTAGGTTGGGCTTCGTTGGCGCTCAACCCAACCTACCGCCAACCCTCTGCCAACGAAAAAGGCGCCCCAAGGCGCCTTCTTCAAACCAAGCCAACCCCCAAGTCAGACCTTGACGATCCAACCCTCCGGCGCCGGCTTGTCACCGGTCTGGATACCGGTCAACTCCTCGTATAGCTTGCGCGTCACCGGACCGACCTCGGTCAGGCTGTGGAAGACGTGCAGCTTCTCGCCGTACTGGATGCCACCGATGGGCGTGATCACCGCGGCGGTGCCGCAGGCGCCGGCTTCGACGAACTGATCGAGCTGATCGATGAAGACATCGCCTTCGATCACTTCCAGGTCCAGACGGTCGCGGGCCAGTTCCATCAGCGACATGCGGGTCACGCCCGGCAGTACGGATTCGGAGCGCGGGGTGATGAACTTGCCGTCGCCGGTGATGGCGAAGAAGTTGGCCGAGCCGACTTCCTCGATCTTGCGATGGGTCAGGGGGTCCAGATAGATGCAGTCGGCGAAGCCTTCGGCCTTGGCCTGGGCGCCGGGCATCAGGCTCGCGGCGTAGTTGCCGCCGACCTTGGCGGCACCGGTGCCCTGGGGCGCGGCGCGGTCGTAGCTGGAGATGACGAAGTTGTGCGGGGTCATGCCGCCCTTGAAGTAGGCGCCGACCGGGATGCCGAACACCACGAAGTGGAATTCGGGGGCGGTACGCACGCCGATGTTGTCCCCCACGCCGATGACGAAGGGGCGCAGGTAGAAGGCGCCACCACTGCCGTAGGGCGGAATCCAGGCCTCGTTGGCCTTGACCACCTGCTGGCAGGCGTCGATGAACATCTCGGTGGGGACCGGCGGCATCAGCAGGCGGGCGCAGCTCTTGTGCATGCGCGCGGCATTGCGGTCGGGACGGAAGAGGTTGACCGAGCCGTCCTGGCAGCGATAGGCCTTGAGGCCTTCGAAGCACTGCTGGCCGTAGTGGATGGCCGTGGAGCCTTCGCTGATGTGCAACTGGTTGTCGCGGGTCAGCTCCCCGGGCTCCCAGCTGCCGTTGCGATAGGTGGCGATGAAGCGGAAGTCGGTCTTGACGTAGTCGAAGCCGAGGGTCTTCCAATCGATGTCCGCAGCGCTCATAGATCCTCGCAGTGCTCTCCGGCGCCTGGGCCGGTCGTGTCAGGGGTTGCCGTGCGCCTCGCCGGCGACGGTTCAAGGGATGGACGGGAGCGAACTCGTCCTCAGACTGTGAAAGATACCGCTTATCCGGACCGGCGGGGGCACCTTTCAGCCAATCGGGTCTCCAAATCCTGACGCTGGCCCTTTGCCGCCTCTGCCTGCTGCCTCAGGCTAAGAGTCTATTCAACGTCTCGCGAGCTAGAGCCAAACAAGGCGAAGAGACCCGGGGAAGCGCAGTTTACGAGTGGTAAATGAGCATCCCGGAGGTCTTTTCGACGCCGTTTGGCCGCTGCGCAGGAGACTTTGAACTGCCTCCAAGGCCCGGGTCTCCACTAGGAGTACATCTTGAAAACAACGATGGCGTTGCTGGGTGCCCTGACCCTGCCAACGCTGCCGGCGCAGGCCGCCGGTATCTTCACCGATGCCTTCGATTCGGCACTCAATCGCCGGGTCATCGAGTGGCGTGGCGCGCCCTCGCCCGAAGGCATCGTCTTCAGCGTGATCGCCAGCCAGTTCAAGACCAGTGCCGGCCACGCCACCACCGATTTCCGTACCCAGCTGTCCACCTTCGGCGACAAGGTGCGCTTCCATGGCTGCAGTGCCAGCCGCTGGGAGATGAATGGCCGGCTGTACCTGCCGCTCAAGGGCCAGTACCGCATGGCTGGCCTGGACGAGCGCTACGGCGAGTACTTCGTCGCCCAGCCCACCCGCCAGGACCTGGAGTGGGTGGCCATGAACACCCGCGTCGACTATCGCCTCTGCCGCCTGCGTGAGACCCTCTCCGCCGAGGACCTGCAGGGCTTGCGCTGGGTGTTGCAGGCGGCGGAGGCCGATTAGCGTGGCCTAGCTGAAATCGGTGATCACCGTGACCCCGGTGCCCTGGAAGCTATCCATCTGCATCAGCGCCGCGATGGAGTCGGCGAGGCCGATCTTCCGGCCGATCAGTTTGTCCGGGGCCAGGGTGCCCTTGTGCAGCATGGCCATCAGCACATCGTAGCGATGGGCCTGCATGCCATGGCTGCCGAGGATCTCCAGTTCGTGGGCGATCACCCTATCCATCGGCAGCGCGGGCGTCGCCTGGTCACCCAGCAACAGGCCCACCTGGACGTGCTTGCCACGCTTGCGCAGGCTGGCGATGGAATTGAAACAGGTGGTGGGATGACCCAGGGCGTCGAGGGAGACGTGGGCGCCGCCACCGGTGATCTCCCGCACCGCCTCCGGCACGCTGGCCACCTGGGTGGCGTCGATGGTGGCCATCGCGCCGAGCCGGCGGGCGAGTTCCAGTTTGTCCGAGGTTATGTCGATGGCCACCACCTGGGCGCCCAGGGCGCTGGCGATCATGATGGCGGAGAGCCCGACGCCACCACAGCCGTGTACCGCGACCCATTGGCCGGCCTTGAGCTGGCCCTGGTCGACCACTGCCCGGAAGGCCGTGACGAAGCGGCAGCCCAGGCTCGCCGCGGTGGCGAAGCCCAGGTTGTCGGGCAGGGCCACCAGGTTGAGGTCGGCCTGGTGGATGCCCACGTACTGGGCGAAGGAGCCCCAGTGGGTGAAGCCGGGCTGGAACTGGTGATCGCAGACCTGCTGGTGGCCGGCATGGCACTGGGGGCAGGCCCCACAGCCGCCGACGAAGGGCACCGTCACCCGATCGCCGACCTGCCAGCGGGTCACGTCCTTGCCCACCGCCTCGACGATTCCGGCCAGTTCGTGACCCGGGACGTGGGGCAGTTCGATATCGGGGTCGTGGCCCATCCAGCCGTGCCAGTCGCTGCGGCAGACGCCGGTCGCCATGACCTTGAGCACCACGCCGTGGTTCTCGGGGGTCGGGTCCGGCACCGTGGTGAGGCGCGGCGGCGCGGAAAAGGCTTCGTAGACGATGGCTTTCATGGGCGGACCTCGAAGGGAAAGTCCTTCCAGTATGGCGAAGTACCCTGAATTAGCCTGTCTAAATGCCTTCTATTCGACTTGGAAAGTGAAATATTCTTTCACCTCGGGATTCTCTGGAGAAGGAATCTTTCCATGACTACATTCGATCGCCTGGACGCCGCCATTGTTGAGCGGCTACAGCGCGATGGTCGGCTATCCAATGCGCGGCTGGCCGAGCAACTGGCGCTGAGCGAGGCCTCCTGCTGGCGTCGGCAGAAGCGGCTGGAAGAGGCAGGCGTCATCGAGGGCTACCAGGCGGTGGTCAATCGGCGGCGGTTGGGGATCGGGGTGATGGCCTTCGTGCAGATCGGCTGCACCCAGCACAGCGAAGAGGTGACGGCGCAATTCGAGGCCATCATCGGCGCCTCGGCCAATGTGCTGGCCTGCTACAACGTCACCGGCGAGGCGGACTTCCTGCTGCACGTGGTGGCCCGCGACCTGGACGACTACAGCCGTTTCGTCGAGCAGGTGCTGCGTAAGCTGCCGGGCGTGTTCAACATTCGCTCCAACCTCTGCCTGCGCGAGTTGAAGAGCGAGCGGCGCCTGCCGGTGGACTATCTGGTCGACTAGCCCGCCAACGCCTGCACGGCCTGCCAGGTGGCCGGTGACTCGCTGGCCAGGGCCTGGACCAGGGCGGCCTTGAGGCGGCAGTCGGGCAGGGCACGGTGGGTGTCCTGCACCGTGACACCCTGGTTGCGGGCGGCCATCGCCAGCGCTTTGCGCCGCCAGCCGTCCTGGCTGCGGCTGTCCAGGCTCGGTTCCTGCCAGAACTGGGCATAGAGTTGCATCAGGCAGTGCAGGCGGGTGCCGTCCACCAGTTGCACCGGCGGCGTCTCCCGTTCCAGCTCCGGGGGCAGCACCAGACCGTGCAGCCGAGCGTTGTGCGACAGCAGGCGATAGTCGAAGGCCATGCCGTAGGCCAGCACGGTACGGCTCTGCAGCAAGGGCCAGAGTTGGGCGAACACCGCGGGAAAGGCGGGTGCCTGGGCCAGGTCGGCATCGGTCAGGCCGTGGATCAGCGTCGCCTCGCGCGGCACGGCGATGGAGGGGCGCACCAGGGTATTGAGCAGCACCCGACCGCTCAGGGTCATCACCGCGACCTCGATCAGTTGGGCGTCTTCACCGAGGCCGGTGGCCTCGGTGTCCAGCACCAGAACGTCCTGTTCCAGCCAACGGCGGGCTTGCTCGCGCACGAGCGCTTGCTGGGCGTTGTAGCGGGGCACGGCCCCGCTGGGAAAGGACGACGACAACGAATTCATGACACTGCCTGAAACGATAACCAAGAAGGCGCCCAGTAGCCGAGCGAGTCGGCTCTACGACGGGTGTGGGCATTCGATGCAAGATCATCGCCATAGGACACAGAGCTTTCCGTCGGTGCGACGAGCGGACCACTGGGCGCGCCGGGGTCGCCCGGCCCGGCCGGCCTTGCGAGAATGGCGCCCCGAGCGAATGAGAGGAGCGCGATGGCCGTGGCCGCCGCCCAGGGTTTTCTGCTGACACGCCTCTGGCGCGAGACTCCAACCGGAACGGAACTGGTGTTCTGGTTCGCCACCGACGCAGGGCCGCGGCAACTGCGGGTGCCGGGGCAACAGGTGGTGGCCTTCGCCCCCGCAGCGCGACGAGCGGACATCGAACAGCTGCTGCCAGCCGGGGTGGAACTGCGCGAGTTGGCGCTGCAGGACTTCCAGCGACGCCCCGTCCTGGGGCTCTATGCGCCGCGCCATCGCATCCTGCGTGACCTGGAGCAGCGGCTCACGGCGGCGGGCATCGAGGTCTACGAGGCGGACATCGCCCCGGCGGATCGCTTCCTCATGGAGCGTTTCATCACCGCGCCGGTCCAGTTGCCGGACGGCGAGTCCGCGCCGCTGCGGCCCGCGCCCGACTACCGCCCGCAGCTGCGCACCCTGTCGCTGGACATCGAGACCAGCGAGCGCGGCGAGCTCTACAGCATCGGCCTGCACGGCTGCGGCCAGCGCCAGGTGTACATGCTCGGCCCGCCCACCGGGGAAGACGCCGCGGTGGACTTCGACCTGGAATACGTCGACGACCGCGCCACTCTCTTGCAGCGCCTCAACGCCTGGCTGGCGCGCCATGATCCCGACGTCATCATCGGCTGGAGCGTGTTGCAGTTCGACATCCGGGTGCTCCACGAACATGCGCGCAAACTGGGCGTGCCGCTGCACCTGGGGCGTGGCTCCGTGGAGGACGATCGCTACGAACCCGGCGGCCAGGGCCGGCCGTTCCATGCCCTGCTGGCCGGGCGGCCGATCATCGACGGGGTGGAGGCGCTCAAGTCGGCGACCTGGGTGTTTCCCTCCTACAGCCTGGAGAACGTCAGCCGCACCCTGCTGGGCGAAGGCAAGGCCATCGACAATCCCCACGACCGCATGGCCTCCATCAACCGGATGTTCGCCAGCGAGAAGAGTGCCCTGGCGCGCTACAACCTGGTGGACTGCGAGCTGGTCACCCGCATCTTCGCCAGGACCGAGCTGCTGCGCTTCCTCCTGGAGCGGGCCAGCGTCACCGGTCTGCCGCTGGAGCGCCACGGTGCCTCCATCGCCGCCTTCTACCACCTCTATCTGCCGCTGATGCACCGCCAGGGCTTCGTCGCGCCCAATCTCGGCGCCCAGCCGCCCGAGGCCAGTCCCGGCGGCTTCGTCATGGATTCCCGGCCGGGGCTCTACGACTCGGTGCTGGTGCTGGACTACAAGAGCCTCTACCCGTCGCTGATCCGCACCTTCCTCATCGACCCGGTGGGGCTGGTGGAGGGTCTGGCGCTGCCCGAGGCCGAGACGGTGCCGGGCTTTCGCGGGGCGCGCTTCCATCGCACCCGGCACTGCCTGCCGGAGATGGTGGCGCGGGTCTGGGAGGGGCGCGACGCCGCCAAGCGCGCTGGCAACGCGCCCCTGGCCCAGGCGCTGAAGATCATCATGAACAGCTTCTATGGCGTGCTGGGCACGCCGCACTGCCGCTTCTTCGATCACCGCCTGGCCTCGTCCATCACCCTGCGCGGCCATGAGGTCATGCACCGCACCCGCGAGCTGATCGAGGCGCGCGGCCACCAGGTGATCTATGGCGACACCGACTCCACCTTCGTCTGGCTCGGCCGCGCCCATGAAGAAGCCGACGCCGAGCGCATCGGCCGCGAGCTGGTGGGGGCGGTCAACGCCCACTGGCGCGAGCAGCTGCAGGCCGAGCTGGGGCTGGACAGCCACCTGGAGCTGCAGTACGAGACCCACTTCGCCCGCTTCCTCATGCCCACCATTCGCGGCGCGGAGGAGGGCAGCAAGAAGAGATACGCCGGGCTCCGGCCCGCGGCGGACGGACAGCCGGAACTGGTGTTCAAGGGCCTGGAGACGGTGCGCAGCGACTGGTCGCCCCTGGCCCAGCGTTTCCAGCGCGAGCTGTACCTGCGCGTCTTCACCGGCGAACCCCATGCCGACTACGTGCGCGACTTCGTCGCTCGTACCCGCGCCGGCGAGTTCGACGACCTGCTGGTCTATCGCAAGCGCCTGCGCCGGCCGCTGGAGGAGTACCAGAGCAACGTCTCGCCCCAGGTGCGGGCCGCGCGGCTGGTGGACGCGGAAAACGCCCGCCTCGGCCGCCGCAGCCAGTTCCGCCGCGGTGGCTGGATCAGCTACCTGATCACCATCGCCGGTGCCGAACCGGTCGAGCTGCCCCATGCGCCGCCGGACTACGACCACTACGAACAGCGCCAGCTGGCGCCGGTGGCCGATGCCATCCTGCCCTTCGTCGGCGACCGCTTCGACCGGCTGCTGGATCGGCAACTGGGGTTGTTCTGAGCGCGGGTGGGGCAGGCCCTCACCCCAACCCTCTCCCGCAAGCGGGAGAGGAGCTGTAGTCGAGGTACAAGGGTGGACGACGGTGCAGCCTTATCCAGGCGTCACCGGAACCCCGGCGACAAAAAGCCCCGCCGGTAGTGCCGGCGGGGCTTGGCGTAATGCGGTGGGATCAGGCCTTGAAGCGACGGACCAGGCTGTTCAGTTCGCCGGAGAGGTGCGACAGGCGCGAGGAGTCGTGGCTGGTGGACTGGGCCAGGCCTTCCACCTGCAGGGCATCGTCCTGGATCTGGGCGATGTGGCGATTGATGTCCTCGGCCACCTGGTGCTGTTCCTCGGCCGCGGCGGCGATCTGCAGGGCCTGGTTGCGGATGTCGTCCACCGAATGGCGGATGCCTTCGAAGCTGCCGCGGGCCTCGCTGATCGAGGTCACGCTGGTCTGCGAGAGCTGCAGGCTGGTCTCGATCTGGCGGGTGACTTCCTGGGTCTTGCGCGCCAGGTTGCCCAGCAGCCCGTCGATCTCGCCGGTGGAGTCGGCGGTGCGCTTGGCCAGGGCGCGCACCTCGTCGGCCACCACGGCGAAGCCGCGGCCCTGCTCGCCGGCCCGGGCCGCCTCGATGGCGGCGTTGAGCGCCAGCAGGTTGGTCTGCTCGGCGATGCCGCGGATGGTGTCGAGGATGGTGTTGATGTTCTGGCTGTCCTGCTCCAGCACGGCCATGGCCTGGGCCGACTGGGACAGGCTGCCGCTGAGCTGGTTGACGTTGCCGGTGGCCCGCTCGATCTGGCCGTAACCTTCCTGCACCTTGTGATGGCCGACGTCGGCGGACGCCGCGGCCTGGCTGCAGGAGCGGGCGACCTCGTTGGAAGTGGCGACCATCTCGTTGAAGGCGGTGGACACCAGCTCCACGGCTTCGCGCTGGCGACCGGCCACCTCGTTCATGCTGGCGGCGGCCTGGGTGGTGGTCTGGGACGCCTGCTGCAGGTCGTTGGAGGCCTGGCCGATGCGTTGCACCAGCTGGCGAATGCTGGCGAGGAACTGGTTGAACCAGCCGGCCAGGGTGGCGGTTTCGTCCTTGCCCTGCACGTTCAGGCTCTTGGTCAGGTCGCCTTCGCCCTGGGCGATGGATTCCAGGCCGGCGGACACGCCGCGGATCGGCCGCACGATCATGCCGGCGAAGGCGGCGCCGAGCAGGGCGAACACCAGCGCCAGCACGGCGGTGATACCGGCGATCTGCCAGGTCAGGCGGGTGGCCTTGCCCATCACCTCGCTACGCTCGATCAGACCGATGAATTTCCAGCCTAGGTCCTTGGCCTGATAGACGTTGACCATGTAGTCGGTGCCACCCAGGGTGACCTCGCCCAGGCCGCTCTGGATGCCGCTCAGGGTCTGGTAGGCATCGCCCAGCTCCTTGAGCTGCTTGAAGTTGTGCTTGGGATCGCGGGGATCGACCAGCACATTGCCGCTGTCTTCCACCAGCATCAGGTAGCCGCTCTGGCCGAGGGTGATGCTCTTCACCAGGTCGGTCAGCTGCTTGAGGGAGATGTCCAGGCCGACCACGCCGCGCACCTTGCCGCTGGCGTCTTCCAGCGTCCGCACCACGCCCATCAGGGAGACGTCATCGGTCGCCCAGTAGTAGGCCGGCGTCCGCACCACCTTGCCCGGATTGGCGATGGCGGTCTGGTACCAGGGCCGCACGCGCGGGTCGTAGTTGGCCAGCTTGGCGTCGTCCGGCCAGCTGACGTAGCCGCCGTCGGCCAGGCCCACCGACAGATAGGCGGTGGTGGGGTGGGTCTTGGCGAAGCGAGTGAAATAGGCCAGCGCCTGCTGGCCGGCTTCCGGCTGCGGCAACTGGGCGGCATCGGCGCCGCTGTAGTTCTTCAGGCCTTCCAGCGCGACTATGGCCGGCTCCTTGGCGAGGAAGTCGACGTTCTGCTGGATACCGGAGAAGAACTGCTGGATGTTGCGATCGATCTGGCGGATTTCGCGCCCGCTGCCGTCGAGGAAGTCGTCGGTGGCCTGGCTGCGCACGTTCATGATGACCACGCCCGCCACCAGGATCACCGGGAGGCAGGCGGTTACCGCGAAAAGCGAGGTGAGTTTCTGCTTGATGTTCATCGAAAGCCCCGGTCGCGCCCTGGCGCGAAGAATGACGGCGACATGCCTTCACTCTGCATCGGCCTGGAAAGGTCCGACTTGATACGGGGTGAGAAATTATTCCATCTGGTCCGCAGCAAGGCGGAAAATCGTCGATCGGTCGGCTAACGGCTCGCTATAGCTCTTTCTTCAGATGGCGTTCGATTTCCTCCAGGGACTTGCCGCGCGTCTCCGGCAGGCAGAAGAACACGAACACCAGCGATCCCAGGTTGATCGCGGCGAAGACGTAGAAGGTGTAGTTGCCGATGGCCTCCAGGGCCACCGGAAAGCTGAAGGCCACGGTGGCGTTGCACAGCCATTGCACGGCCACCGCCACCCCGGTGAGCAGGCCGCGCACCTGGTTGGGGAACAGCTCCGACATCAGCAGCCAGTACACCGGGGCGATGCACATCTGCATGAACAGCAGGAACACCAGGATGCAGGCCAGCGCCAGGTAGCTCTGGGTGAGGTCCTGCGGCAGCCACAGCAGCACGCTGCCCAGTGCCAGTTGCGCCAGCACCACGATCACCAGGCCGACCAGCAGCAGGGTACGGCGTCCGGCGCGGCCGATGGCCCAGATGCCCAGCAGGGTGGCGATCACCGAGACCACGCCGTTGCCGATGGTGGCGGTGAGGGCCGCGCTGGTGCCCATCCCGGTGCTCTTGAGGATGATCGGGGTGTAGTACATGAAGGCGTTGACCCCGGTGAACTGGGCGACGAAGCCCAGGCCGATGCCCAGCAACAGCAGCTTGACCACCCAGCCCTGGCGCAGCAGTTCGCGCAATGGCGGCCGGTGCTTGGCCTGTTCCTCGGCCTCGCGCATCTCCTGCACCTCGCGCTGTACCTCCGCGGGGGTGTCGCGCAGGCGTTCCAGGACCGCCTCGGCTTCTTCGATCCGACCCTTGGCCGCCAGCCAGCGCGGCGAGGTGGGCAGGAGGAAGGTGCCGGCGAACAGCAGGATCCCCGGCACCATGGCGATGGCCAGCATGTAGCGCCAGATGCCGTTGTCGTGCACCAGCCAGGCGAGCAGGGCGCTGAGCACATAGGCCAGCAACTGGCCGCTGACGATCATCAGCTCGTTACGGCTCACCAGCCGGCCGCGGCGCTTGGGCCCGGCGATCTCGGCGATGAACACCGGCACCGTGGCCGAACCGCCGCCCACCGCCAGACCGAGCACGAAGCGCGCGACCACCATCAGCTCCACCGAGGGCGCCACCGCGGTGCCCAGGGCGCCCAGCACGAAGAGGATCGACAGCAAGCGCAGGGTGGTGCGGCGGCCATGGCGATCGGCGAGATAACCTGCCGCCAGCGAACCGAAGGCCGCGCCGACGATCAGCGCGGCGGTCACCAGCCCCTCGGTGTAGGCGTTGAGGCCCAGCCCGCCCTGGTCGGCCGGCAGGGTCATGAAGGGCAGGGCGCCGGCGATGATGCCGGTGTCGTAGCCGAAGGCCAGGGCGCCCATGGTGGCGACCAGCACGGTGATGAAGATCAGCCGGCGGGCCGAGGCCTGCTGGTCGGGGTCGGCGAAAGCGGAAGCGGAAGCAGGGGCAGACATACGAATGGACTATCCTGGCAGACACGAAGAGAAGGCGACGCAGGCGCCCTACCAGTGAGCGAAGCGACCGCGGGCGGTGCTTCGAGTCAGCAAGGGGGCGCCAGGAGTGCGGGCGTGGCTGATTAGGGGCGGGATGTGGGGTGGAGTTCCGCGCCCTCGTTCAGGACCCCAGCCGTTCCACCAGGAAATCCACGAACAGCCGCACCCGCGCCGGCATGGCGGACCCGCCGACGAACACCGCGTGGATGGGCTCCTGGTCACCCGGATTCCAGGCGTCCAGCAACGGGACCAGGGCGCCGCTGCGCAGGTCGTCGGCCACGCTGAATGCGCCGATGCGGGCGATGCCGGCGCCTTCCCGGGCCAGCTGTGCGAGGGCCTCGCCGCTGTTGCATTCGATGTTGCCGGCGATCTTCAGCGAGAACACCCGACCGTCGCGCTGGAAGGGCCAGTCCGGTTCGGCGCGGCGGAAGTTGAATCTCAGGCAATTGTGTTGCAGCAGGTCTTCCGGCACCCGGGGCGTGCCGTGGCGGGCGAGATAGGCGGGCGAGGCCACCACCACCTGGCCGGTGACGCCGATGGGGCGGGCGCTGAGGGGGCTGTCGGCCAGCTGACCGAAGCGGATCGCCACGTCGGCCTGGCCGGCGAGGATGTCCACCACCTCGTCGCCCAGTGCCAGGTCCACCACGATCTGCGGATAGCGGGCGCTGAAGGCGGCTACCAGGGGCACGATGGTCATCCGCCCGTGGCCAAGGGCGGCGCTGACCCTCAGTCGACCGCGCGGCACGCCCTGGTCGGCGATGGCCTCCTCTACCTCGGCCAGATCCGCGAGGATGCGCCGCGCCGCGCGCAGATAGGCCTCGCCCTCCGCGGTGAGGGTGATGGCGCGGGTGGTGCGCAGCAGCAGGCGGGTACCCAGGCGCTGCTCGGTGCGGGCGAGGGAGCGACTCACCGCGGAAGGCGTCAGGCCGAGGGCACGCGCCGCGGCCGACAGGCTGCCGGCCTCCACCACCTGCACGAACACCGTCATCTCGCCGGATCGGCCCGCCAAGTCCATCTGTGACTCCTAGGCAAAGGTGCATGCCGCAACCGGCGTCTACCGGCTGCTAGAGCGGGAGCTTAGCATTCGTCGCATAGATAAGGAGTCTTTCCCATGCGTATCAATCCTCCCTTGCTGGCCCTGGCCACCGGTGCCTTCGGCATCGGCGTCACCGAGTTCGCCCCCATGGGCATGCTGCCGGGCATCGCCGCCGACCTCGGCGTGTCCATCCCGGCGGCGGGCCTGCTGGTCAGCGCCTATGCCCTCGGCGTGCTGATCGGCGCACCGCTGATGACCCTCACCACCGGCCGCATTCCACGTCGCCACCTGCTGATCGGCCTGATGGCCATCTTCACCCTGGGCAACCTGATGTCGGCACTGGCCACCGACTACACCAGCCTGCTGATCGCCCGGGTGGTGACCTCGCTCAACCACGGCGCCTTCTTCGGCGTCGGCGCCCTGGTGGCAGCCAGCGTGGTCGCTCCGGACAAGCGCGCCGGGGCGGTGGCCGCCATGTTCATGGGCCTGACCCTGGCCACCATCGGCGGGGTGCCCCTGGCCACCTGGTTCGGGGAACTGCTCGGCTGGCGCCAGGCCTTCTGGGGCATCGCCGGACTCGGCCTGCTGACCATGGCCGCGCTCTGGTTCGCCCTGCCCAACGTGGCCCTGCCGCCGAGCGATGGCGTGCTGGCCGAGATCCGCGTGCTGGGTCGGCCGCCGGTGCTGGCCGCCCTGGCGCTGACCGTGGTCGGCTCGGGCGCCATGTTCACCGTCTTCACCTACATCGCGCCCATCCTCAGCCGCGAGACGCACGCCTCCACTGCCTTCATCACCGCCATGCTGGTCCTGTTCGGCGTCGGCCTGACCCTGGGCAATCTCTGGGGCGGCAAGGCAGCGGATCGCTCCATCGACCGCACCCTGATCGTCTCACTGGGCGTACTCATCGTGGTGCTACTGGCCTTCAGCGTGCTGATGCGCTGGCCGCTGGCGGCTGCCGTGGCCATCCTCGTCTGGGGCTTCGCCAGCTTCGCCCTGGTGCCGCCGCTGCAGATGCGGGTAATGGAAGCCGCCAAGGACGCCCCCAATCTGGCCTCGGCGGTCAATATCGGCGCCTTCAACCTGGGCAATGCCCTGGGTGCGGCCCTCGGCGGGGCGGTGATCGATGCCGGTCTCGGCTATCCGGCGATTTCCCTGGCCGGCGCCGGCATGGCCGCCCTGGGCCTGTTGATGACCCTGGCGCTGGCCTGGCGCGGTCGGTCGGTGGACGCCGTGGCGGCGAGATAGCCGCGTTTAGATCGGTCCGTGAGCTAATGCCGTTTGTCTTATCGCGGCCATGGGCCGCACCTACAGGTCGTAGTGTGGAAAACGGCGCAGCCTTTTCCACGGGTGAGTTCGCCGCGAAGGATTCCCCTCACCCCAGCCCTCTCCCGAAGGGAGAGGGGGCGCTTGGAGCGGACGCTCGTCTTCAGTGACCCGGGCGATAAGACAGTTGCTCCTACAGCAGCCGGATAGCCCGTAGGAGCGGCCGTATCGGCGGCCCGCCATGGCCGCGATAAAGCAGGCGCGATAGAGGCAGAGCTCCGGCTAGTGGCCCAGACAACAACCTGGCATGGACCCAATGTCGATCGGTTACAAAAAACGCTACGTTCTGGCGCAGAGGACACGGCGTTTCTCGTGGTCATCGGGGCGCTGGAAGCGCCGTGTGGACAGCGATCAAGACTTGACTAGTCCGCGGCCTGCCTCACTCGGCGAAGGGGAGGGGCGCTTCGCTGCCGCGGTCGACCGCGAAGGCGTTGAGGGTCATGGCCACCAGGCTGTAGTAGCCATACACCCCGATCAACTCCACCATCCCGGCTTCGCCGAACAGCCTCACCCCCTGCCGATAGAGCTCATCGGGGACGCGCCGGGTATCGTAGAGCGCCGTACCGATGGCATGGACACAGGCGTCCTCGGGCGCATCGAACGTCGGCACCTCGCGCAGGCGGAGCGCCTCGATCACCGCGTCCGTAAGGCCTGCCTGACGGGCGACGGGTTCGTGGATCTGCCACTCGGCCTGGGAACGCCACCAGGCCGCGGTGGTGAGGATCGCCAGCTCCGTGAGGCGCAGCTCCAGCCGGGTGCCGTAGCGGCAGAAGGCGCCCAGCCGCTGGGCGTGGTCGGCCAGCGCCGGGCTGTGGATCCAGGCCAGGAAGGGGCCGTCGAGATTGCCGCGTGGGCCGCTCTGGATGTCGGCCAGCACCCCCTGCTGTTCTGGCGTCATGTGCTGTTCGGACAGGGGTGTCAGGCGCGACGAGAGGGGCATGGCGGTGATCCTCGAAAGGGAGCGAACAGTTCGGTTGGCTCATCCAATACCACCTCGAGTCCCCAGGGCAAGGTCGCGCTGCTGCGCTCGAATAGCCTTGCCAAACGTCGCAATCAGACTGGCAGCGCACCCCCGGGTCTGGTCACAATCGGCGCTGACCTTTCCCAGGGAGTCTTGGCGATGGACCGGACCTGCACCACCTTCTACCTCGAAATGACCGCCTCGGCCGAGCTGCGGGAGAAGCCGCAGCGGCCCGACCTGCAGATCGTCGAATGCGAGGTGCCGCAGCCCGAACTCAACCGCTTTCTCTACGCCCTGGTGGGCAAGGCCTGGGAATGGGGTGATCTCGACCGCTGGAGCGACGAGCAATGGCGTGAGATGGTGGAGCAGGACGGGCACCGCACCTGGGTCGCCTACCACCGGGGCGCCATCGCCGGCTACTACGAGCTGTATCGCCCGGATGGCCGCAACGTCGAGATCCGCTACTTCGGCCTGGCCGGTGCCTTCATGGGCCTCGGCTTCGGCGGTCCGCTGCTCAGCCACGCCCTTCGCAGCGCCTGGAACTGGCCGGGCACGAGCGCATCTGGGTGCATACCTGTAACCTGGATCACCCGGCCGCCCTGGCCTGCAGGAAATCAGGGCAGCGTATCGACGAATTGCGCCAGCTCCGCCGCATAGAGCCTGGCCAGGCCGGTCGTACCGTGCCCACGCGTGTCGGTGCTGCCCGGAATCAGCAGATACCGGGCACTGGGCACCTTCTTCAGCGCCTCCTGCATGAGGCCGGTCTCGGGGGGATTGCGCTCGTCGTCCGCCGCGTTGATGGCCAGTACCGGCACCTTGATCTTGCTCAGTCCCGGCTCGGCGTCGTAGTCCGCCGAGGCCTCCCACTGGTAGATGAAATCGTTGGCGTCGACGGCCACCGGTGCCGCCAGGCGCTTGTCGACCAGCGCATCCGCCTTGGCATGGGTGCCGGCGATCTCCTGGTAGTTCAGGGTGCCGCCACTGGTGGCGAATTCGAACATCGTCTTGGCCAGGCGCAGGGACGGCGGCTGCGTCTGGTAATTGCCCTGGTTCCAGGCCGGGTCCTGCCTGATGGATTCCACCAGCATGCGCCTCATGATCCAGTTGCGACCGGCCATCTCCGTCGGCTGCGCCGCCATGGGCACCAGGCCATCGGCGAAGCCGGGGTGCAGGCCACCCCACAGCCAGGTCTGCATGCCCCCCATCGAATTACCGATGATCAGCCGCAGGTGCTTGATGCCGAGTCCCTGGGTGAGCAGGAGGTATTGCGCCTGCACCATGTCGGCGTAGTTGTAATGGGGAAAGGCGGCGCGCAAGCCATCCGAGGGCTTGGTCGATTTCCCCGTGCCTATCGCATCGGGGATCACGATGAAGAACTTGTCCGCATCCAGCGGCTGGCCAGGGCCGAACAGCTGGCCGCCCACATCCTTGCTCAGCATCGCCGCACCCTGCTGGCCGGTGCCGTGCAGCACCAGCACTGCCGGGTTGTCGGGTTTTCCCAGCGTCAGATAGTGCAGGCGGAAGTCGTCGAGGGTTTGCCCGGTATGGAAGGTGAAGCGCGGCACCACGAAGTCGCCTTCGACCGGCTTGGGTGGCTCGTCCGCCTTGACGGTCAGGGTGGTCAGCAGCAACAGCAAGGCAATGGCAGAGCCCAGGGTGGCCGTGGCGCGTCGCACGTTGAAAACGCTGTTCATCGAAGCCTTCCCCTTTCTTATTAAAATGACTAATCGAAATTTATAAGTCCTAACCGCGCAGCTGACAATTCATGCGCTTGGCCATCGCGGCAGTATCCAGCCTCGGCTTCTCGCCCCTTTCGGGCCGCTACGAGGGCTGTCCACGTCCTCGTCATCCTCCCGACCGCAGCCGGCAGTCTCTCGCCCCCGCCGCTGAGCCGTTGCGCCGAGGACCAGGCGCGCTTGCCGTGAAACGACTCTGTTGCGGGCTGAAGTGGTAAGGGCTCCCGTCAGCCCTGGTCGCGAGCGGCAGGCGCTGGCAAGCGCAGCGCTGGAACGCCTGCGCCGGCGGTCGAGTCGGAATGAGCAACAGCTCTTGGAGAACACCTGGCTCATGCAAGCCCTTAAAAGCCAACTGGCGGCGCTGGACCCGCCCATCAAGCACGAGATCCAGTCCCAGGGTGACAACCTGCTGATCACCCTCATCGATCCCGCCCGGCCGGCGCGGGTGTCGCGCATCCTCAACCAGACCCTGGTGCGCAACACGGCGCTGCTCTACGAGGTGATCCGCGACGCCATCAACGAACTGCGCGCCATCGGTAGCCTGCCGGCCATCACCGCGGAAGACATCTATCCGGATGACTAATCCCTATTCCCACCGCGGTCGGCAGACACCGTTGCCCGGGCCCCGTCCCGGCGGCGTCGCCGGGCGGAACATGCGTTCAGGAAAGCTCCATGAATGATCAGCAGCGGATCCAGGCCCTGACCCAGCGCCAGAGGCTACTGGCGGACTTCGGCGACTTCGCGTTGCGTTGCGAGGATCTGGACGAGATCCTCATGCGTGCCTGCCATCTCGTGGGCGATGCCCTGGGCACCGAGCTGTCCAAGGTGCTGGAAATCGAGCGCGGCGAGCACCAGGCATTGGTACGCGCCGGGGTTGGTTGGAAGCCGGGAGTCGTCGGCCGGGCCAAGGTGTCCCTCGGCGAGCGTTCGTCCGAAGCCTATTCGATCAAGGTCAGTCGCCCCGTCATCACCCCCGACATCCGCCAGGAAAAGCGCTTCGACCTGGCCGACTTCCTGCGCGAGCACGGCGTGCAGGCGCTGGTGAACGTACCCATCTTCCTGCCCGGCGGCCGGCCCTATGGCCTGCTGCAGGTCGATGCCCGCGAGCCGCGGGATTTCGGCGAGGAAGACGTGGAATTCCTGCGCACCTACGCCACCATCCTCGGCCCGGTCATCGACCGCCTGCTCAAGACCAGCGACCTCAACGACGCCCTGCAGGCCAACACCCGGCTGATGCAGGAGATGCAGCACCGCATCAAGAACCACATCGCCATCATCGCCGGCCTGGTGTGGCTCAGGTCGCGCGCCGCCCAATCGGACGAGGCGCGCCAGGAACTCCAGGGCATCGGTACGCGCATCGACGCCCTGCGCCTGGTGCACGAGCAGCTCTATGTAGCCAATACCGCCAAGCAGCTGCGGCTGCGCCCCTTCGTCATGCAACTGCTGGAGAATCTCTGCCACCTGCACCAGGAGCACTCCGGCCAGGTGCGGCTGCAGATCGCCATCGCCGACGTGGACCTGAGCCCGGATACCGCCGTGCCCCTGGGCCTGATCCTCACCGAATTCGCTTCCAACAGCCTCAAATATGCCTTCGACGGCCAGGGCGGACTGCTGGCGGTGGATATCGAGGCCGCCGCCGACGACACCTGGACCGTGCGTATCCAGGACGATGGCAAGGGTCTGCCGCTACAGGCACCCGCCGCCAGACCCGGTTCGGGCACCGGCATGAAGCTGATCGAAGGCCTGGCCGGCCAGATCGGCGCCCATGCCCAATGGTCCCGCGCCGGTCAGCGCGGCACCGAGTTACGGCTGAGCTTCAAGGTCAGGGAGTAGCGGGCCAGGTCGACTCCACCACCGCTGGCGTCACCGCCGACCCGGCCAGGAGGCCACCATCCAGGTTCAGCTCGCTGCCGGTCATGTAGGCGGCCTCGTCGGAGGCCAGCAGCACTGCCAGGGCGGCGACCTCCGCGGGCCGGCCGAAGCGCCGCAGCGGCGTATCTCGCACCAGGGCCGCCATGCGTGCCTCGCGGTCAGGGCCGTCGCCCAGCATGGGTTCCCACATCGGCGTGAGGATGGCGGCGGGATGGATGGAATTGCAGCGGATGGCCAGGCCCTGTTCCGCGCAATAGAGCGCCACCGTCTTGCTGTGGTTGCGCACCGCGGCCTTGGACGAGGCATAGGCCGCCGCGCCGGGAATGCCCACCAAGCCGGAGCGCGACGAGACATTGATGATGGCGCCGGCTCCGGCCGGGCGCATGGCGCGGATGCCATGCTTGCAGCCGAGGAAGACACCATCGAGATTGGTGCGGTGCACCGCGTGCCAGTCTGCCAGGCGGGCGTGTTCCGGGTCGTGGGCCACCACGCCCTGCTCGAATCCGGTGATCCCGGCATTGTTCACCAACACCTCCAGCCGGCCGCGCTCGGTGAGGATCTGCCTCGTCACCTGCTGCCACTGCGCCTCGTCCCGCACATCCAGATGCAGATAGCGCGCGCTGTCGCCCAACTCGGTCGCAACGGCGCGGCCCAACTCGTCGTTCAGGTCGGTGACATAGACGAAGGCACCTTCCGCCACGAAGGCCCGGGCGATGGCAGCGCCTATGCCCTGGGCCGCGCCGGTGACCAGTGCGGTCTTGCCCTGCAGTCGATGGGTCATGCCGTTACCCCTCTTGCTTTTCGGTCGAGCGCAGAGGGTAACCAAAAGTCCGATGTTGTGGGGGGGACGGCAAGGCACCCAGCTGAAGCGGGATATCGTCTTCAGGCCTTGGCGCCTGGGCTGGCCGCGGGCCTTAGCCGCCCTCGACCAGCAACTCGACGAAGGCCCGCACCCCGGGATGGGTCCGCCGGCTCTCCGGCCACAGGGCCGTGATGTTGCGGCGCTCCACGGTGAAATTGTCCAGCACCGGTACCAGCACGCCGCGCGCCACCCAGGGCGCGGCCATGAAGCTGGCCGCCATGCCGATACCGGCGCCCGCCGCGACCGCTGCCAGCACCGCTTCGCTGGCATCCGCGAGGATCGCCGCGGCCGGCAGGATCTCGCGTTCCTGGCCCTCGATCAGAAAGGGCCAGCGGAAGGGTTGCCCGGATTGCTGATAGCGCAGATTGACCGTCTCGTGCGCCCCCAACTCGTCGGGATGACCAGGCCTACCGCGGCGGACCAGATAGTCCGGCGCGGCATAGCAGCCCAGTCGATAGGGCGCGAGGCGCCGGGCCAGCAGGCTGGAGTCCGGCAGGTCGCCGAGGCGGATGGCCAGGTCGATGCCGTCCTCGGCCAGATCGACCCGCTGGTCGCTCAGGCGCAGGTCGATGGACACCCGGGGATGGCGTTGGCGAAAGGTGGCCAGCACCGGCGCGATCAGGTGCAGGCCCAGGGGGAGCGAAGCGGCGATTCTCAGGGTGCCTGAGGGGTCGGCGCGGGCCGCGCGGGCGACCTGCTCGATCTCCTCGGCCTGCCGCAGCAGCGTCAGCACCCGTTCGTGCAGGTCGCGGCCCTCGGTGGTGAAACTCAGCGAGCGCGTGGTGCGGATGAACAGCGCCAGGCCGAGCTGTCGCTCCAGCCGCTGGATGCTCTTGCTGATCGCCGAGGGCGACACCCCCAGGGCCCGCGCGGCAGCCGTGTAGCTGCCCAGCGATCCGGCACGGGCGAAGGCGATCAGGCCGGTCAGACGTTCCAGACCCATTTGTTCCATCGCGGCATCACTGAAAGGCTGTGGAACCTCATTATCAACCGATCGGCCCAGGTCTAGCATCCCTTCATCCCTTCCGGTCTGGAGCTTGCGATGAACGAGATGATGAAAGCCGTACGGCTGCACGCCTTTGGCGGCCCTGAGGTCCTGGTCCATGAAGACGCCCCCCGGCCCACGCCTGCCGCCGGCGAGATCCTGGTGCGCGTACGGGCGGCGGGGATCAACCCGCCCGACCTCATGCTGCGCGACGGCTACCGTGCCCTGCCGCCGGAGTGGCGCCCGAACGCCAGCTTTCCGCTGATCCCCGGCACCGACGTTTCCGGCGAGGTCGCGGCGGTGGGCGCAGGGGTTTCCCGCTTCCGTGCGGGCGATGAGGTCTATGCCCTGGTGCGCTTCCCGGCAGCCCTGATGGAGGGCAGCGGGGCCTATGCCGAGTATGTCTGCGTGCCCGCCACGGAAGCGGCCTTGAAGCCGAACGCCCTGGATCACCTGCACGCCGCGGGAGTGCCCATGTCGCTGCTCACGGTCTGGCAGTTCCTGATCGACCAGGGGCACGACGAGCCCAACCCCTTCCAGGCCTTTCGCCATCGCCAGGTCGCCCTGGCCGGCAAGACGGTGGTGGTCAATGGCGCGGGCGGTGGGGTAGGGCACCTCGCGGTGCAGATCGCCAAATGGCAGGGCGCCCGGGTGATCGCGGTGGCGTCCGGTCGTCACCGGGAGTTGCTGCGGGAGCTGGGTGCCGACGAGTTTCTCGACTACACCCAGACGCCCGTGGCAACCAGGGTACGGGACGCCGACCTCTTCCTTGACGCCGTGGGCAGCCCCGATCTGGAGCGCTGCATCCCGCTGATCCGTCCGGGTGGCGCGCTGTTCCTGGTCAACCCCCTGGGCTTCGCCGGGCAGGCGCAGGCCGCGGCGCGAGGGGTGCAGGTCTCCTCGCTGCAGGTGCGCTCCCATGGCGGCCAACTGGCCGAGGCCACCCGGCTGTTCGACGACGGCATCCTGCGCCTGGTGATCGACAGCAGCTATCCCCTGGCGGACGCCGCCGCCGCCCACCAGCGCGCCGAGCGCGGCAGCATCCAGGGCAAACTGGTGCTCAGGGTCTGAACCGCATCACCTGGGCCGCCCGTGCTCCATCGCTGGCGTCCACATTCAGGCGTCAGGTAGGCGGTGCGGTCGGCCTCTGCCGTGGCGCAGCGGACGAGCCTCACGCCCGAGCGCTGACCCCACCGCTGCTGTCGCCGGCCTTCTTCAGCGCTTCGGTGTAGGCGGCGTAGGCATTCATCAACGCTTCGCTGGCGGCCGTCACGTTGGCCTGGGCGGCTTCCCGCGCGGCCTGGCTGGCGTCCCGGTCTTGCTGACTGGCGCCCTTGCTCTGGGCTTCCACCGCACGCAACTGCTTCTGGGCCAACTCCAGTTGCCGCTTGGCCATGTCGATGGCCTTCTGCAGCGTATCCAGGGTGCTGTTGCCGGTGCTGCCTTTCTCGCTGCTGCTGGCGGCAGCGTCGGCCTTGGCCTTGATCCCGTCGAGCGGATTGGGCTTGCCGATGCCCTTGGGCTGCTTGGCTTGCGCGGCCTGGGCGGCAGCGAGGTCCTCGTCCCTGGGCTTGGCCGCGCCACTCAGCCTGAGCGTGACGGGATGCAGGATGCCGCTGCCGATACCGCTCACCGATCCTGGGCCGGACATCATGAACTCCATCTTCAAAGAGTAGGCAAGGTTAGCGGCGGCGTGGCGGAAATATTGAGGCCGCCATCCTGAGCTGCCCGGCGCGATCTCGACCGCTGAACGCCGGCCAGCCATGAAGCGACAAACCCAGGCCTGGGCTCGCGCTCCAGGGCTTTCCGATGCCGCCCAAGCCCCTTTCCCCCAGCCCTAGTCCCGCTTCCCCGGCACCCTTGGCGCCGCCAACGCGGCCTGGTCGAACGGCTCGCCCACGGTCATCACCTGGGTGGTGACCCTGAAGTCCGCGTCGGCCCCGGGGATCTGCTCCAGCACGATGAAACCCCGATTGGGCCGATGGTCGTTCAGCGGTTCGGCCGTGAAGCCCCACTTCGTCCCCCCCGACCAGACGCACTGACGCAAGCCATTGGGCTTGACCCATTCGTCACAGGGCTGCCCGGCCACCGTGCGCGAGGTCGGTCCTTGGAAATCGCCCAGCGCAGCCGGCGCGCTCCTTTCCACCGGCGTGCGACTCAAGGCCTCTGGTGCTGCGGCCTCTTCGGTTTTCTCGCCCGTCGCCAGATCCACCCGTTGATAGGAGGTTTCGGTGGTGGTCTCCTGGGTGCCGGTGGTGTCCAGGCGGAACAGGCAGGTACCGCCAGGGCCATCGTCGGCGACACTCCAACTGGTCTCGCGAACCACCTCGATATCCCGAGCGAACCAGAGCTCATAGCGGGTGGTGCCGAGCAAGGCGACGTCCTGATCGGCCAGGGCGCGGCTTCGCAATCCACCCGCCTGGCAGTCGCGCAGGGCCGCCAGATAGTTCGCCCGCGCCTCGTTGACACCCTGGTAGGTCATTTCCACGCTCTGGCGAACATGGATCGGCGGCAGCGAATGGCGAGTGTCTTCCGCGCTGTCCGCCCAGGCCATACCGATGTTGGCCAGCATCGACATCATCACGAGGGCGCGGGAGGTGTGCATGGGGCGGTGTCCTGGTAGCGGGCTTCGACTGTGGCAGAGGCAGCAGCGGTGCCCGGAGGAGAAGCGCCTGGAAGGTGAGAAAATCTTCGCCAGTAAGCTAAGGCTTGAAACGGCAGGCGCAATAGCTCAAAAGGGCTAGCGCGGTGCCTCGGACGCTCGCGCACGCAGTGGCGAATGAGTTGTCGGCGAGTCGGCGCTCCGATGGAAACCAAGCGCCGTGACGAGTCATGCAAAGGCGATGATAAGGAGCGGCAACGCCCTCATGCTGAAAAACGCCGCCGACAAGGCGTAGATCGTTCTGAAACATCACGTAGTGGCTGCAAAAGCACTACGGCTCATGAGCATGAGGGATTTGGTTCTAGAGAATAGCTTGTGTGCCGTTAGGTATTTTCAAGTCGATGCGCTTGCTCCTAGACGAGTAGGAGTCTCTGAGCGCGTGCTGGGTACAGGTCACCACCAGGCCGTAGCTCCGCCATTTCTAGACTAGGACGAGCAACCGAGGCGAAGCCCGGCCATTCTTAGGAGTGCCCCTACACAATCTTAGCAGACGCTCCCTTTCTTATCATTTTCTAGACTGTTCTTGTTTAGGTCCAATGTTTTTTGCCATTCTGTCGAGTCGAGAAAATTCAATAGACGCGACGTCCTCTATAGCGTTGGCTATTTCATCGGTTTGAATGTAGAGTTTGCAAAGCGAGAATGCCGCTTTAAGACTTTCGATGGCTGCCGATATGGATGGCTCACTATATAGGCCTCTTGCGATTCCTTTACCGTAAGCCACCGCGTTTTGGCTAATTTCAGATTTTTTGTCGTGGGTCTCACAAAGCAGTAAGAGAAAACAAGTGGCGTGGAATGCCTGCATGAATTCATTATCAGGGTAGCGTGCGTGAAGGCGTTTGAAACTTTCCGATGCCCCATTGAGAAGCATTATGGATAGATCGACAGGCAAAGGAAGGTACTCGCAGTCATCACTAAGGGAGAACAAACAAAGTGTTGCGCTCTCAAAGAGATTTTCGGAAAATCCTTCTGAGACTGACCATTCGAAGAAAAAAGCTCTACGATTTGTTTTCGGTGCGTCAGTTGTACTTCTGAAAAGCTCAATGGCATTTTTAGCACGACTGCTTTCTCGATAAAGGCGGGCTAAATATGTGGTTGTATAGGTGTCGTGTGGGTCATGATCTCGAATAGCTTCTGCAATAGTTATTGCCAAGTGAGAATTGTCATTTGCTATAAAGTGGTCAGCGAGCTTGTACCTCCAAGACTGAAGGTCTTTAAGATATTTTCCTTGAGTCATAAGTGCTAGGGCTGACTGTACAAGCTTGATGTAATAGCTCTGGATGTCCAAGGAGTAATCATCGGTTAAGACTTTTATTATTTCTTTCGCTATGTATTTGTGTCTAGTATAAATATACGTAGATGTCGCTGTTGCAGCCGCCTCTTGGCCTAGCGGTCGGATCACTGCGGAGTGGAAATTCCCTCCCTCGAATTCTAAGGTTTTTTGCAGTACATCTTTGCAAAGATAATTCTGGTCTTCTGCGTGCATAATTGCTATATATGCAATAGCATCTTTTAGTGTTAGTCCGTTGCCGATTTCTACAGTTTCCAGCTTGTCGACCAACGTCTTCGCGTGGTCATATAGGTCGTCTCCATGTCGTACTAAAAGTAGGGCTCCAAAAAGAGCACCGCTGCCTGCAGTCTTTTTGATTTCGCGGTCGGCATATTCTTTAAATATTGCTGCTCTTCGCTGAGGAGGAGTATTTGATAGAGCGCCGAGGCCGTCATTGCCATATGCTGCCCACGCTTGGACAATTGCTTCTGCATCGCTTTGTGTCAAACCTGATAGCCTCTCTTGTTTGAATTTTGCTGATGACCATCTAAGATTAACAGCAGATGAGGCAATCCATGCTGAGTCTCTACAAGCAAGCAAAAAATGAATCCGGCCGCCTAAGATTTCTATGTGCTTATTGATGAATTCAAGTATCGATTCGGCTTCTTGATCAGCCTCGTCTAATACAATTAACCATTTTTTGTCATTATTTATGATTTCCAGTATCGTTGTGTGATTGAAAGGTCGGAAATCGTTATGCCTCCGTAGTATCTGAATGTCAGGATTTTGCAGAGCTACTTCATATGCGGTTTGAAGCAGGGCAGTGCTTTTTCCTTCGCAGCCTGCGGAGATAATAAGTCCTACAATCGGCTTGTCTGAAGTGTCTAAGTCTTTAAAAATAGCAGCGCTTTTTTGGACAATTCTTCTCTGAGGAATCGAGATTGAAAGCGCTGTTCGCCATGTTGGAGTTGCGCCATTAAAAAAAGATATGGCTTCATCTAGTGCTAGTTCGGCTCGGTTGATGTTTAATGTGTTTGCGGTGCTAATGTCCCATCCTCCAGGGAGATGATTGCCGCCGCTTTCAATGGCTTCCTTGAAGAAAGCGTTCATTTTTCTGGGAAGTAAATATCGCCAAGTGTCGCCCCTTTTGTTGGAGGGCGGAAATGCACTTTCGCTAACGATCCATTCTTGGTGTTTATTGATCCATTCGTAGGATTTAAGATCCAATGTTTGGTTGTTAAGGTCGGCTTCGGCCCAAATGAAACCGTTCTTCCATTTGTCGGCCTCATGCGCTTGAAATGCGGCGCCACACTGAATACTTAAGAAATGATTCCCGGAACCATAGTCAGGTGATACCCAGGCGTCGTGCATATGGCCGTGTAAATACAGTGTATGATTTTGTCCTAGTATGGATGCTATTGGTCTGGCATGGTCGCTTGAGAGCCAATCTATTGGGTGATGTCCAAGCACAATAGTTAAGTCTGTCCCCTTGGTTTTTAAAAGAGCTTGTTCCAGCAGGGACTTTCCTGGAGTTAATCTTTTGTAGTCATGATCATCTTTGCAAAGCCAGGCAGTGTTGATTCCTACAATGCCAACGGAGCAACCATTTTTTTCAAGTACAACTGAGTATGCTCCGTCGCTTTTTTGGAAGAGGTCAGAGTAGCCTGTCACGTCATGTGCAATAAATTCTTCAAATCTAGCTACTACGATATCACGACGGCTCAGGGATTTTTCCTCTGGCGCGAAATAGGGCCCAGTAGGTTGAAGGAGTAGAGTGCGATCAAATGCGTCGTTTTTGTCCCTGTTAAGATCATGATTACCAGGTATCAGAAATAGCTTTTCGCTTAAAAGTGAAGGTATAAGGACTTCGAGTGGTTCAATAAATATTTCCCAAAATCTTTCATATTCGGATTTGAGCCCTTTGTTCGCAATGTCACCTGTAATAAAAACGAAGTCTGGCTCGCCATCTTTTTTTATCTTGAGTTCTACTATTTTTAGTATTTTCTCTACAATTGAAGATTGAGAGTGCTCTGCTTTTCCTATATGAAAATCGGAAAGGTGAAGCCAGCTCAATTTTTTTAAATCGTTATTTTTCACGTAAGCTCTCTTGTCTATTTTTGAGGTTATTGAGTTTATTTTTCTTTTTATTGTGTTGCTTGTTTTTTATTAAATTGCAGTTTAATTTTTGGTGTTAGTAAGTACTGATTAGTACAAATTAAAAAGGCGACTAAGTTTCAGTTGAGCCAGAGCAGGGCAAGGGGCACCAGCAGCCAGATGAGCAACAAGGTAGAGCGCCGGGGCTCGTGGCGGCGGTAGTCGGGAACAGCTTCAAGTTCGGCGATTAACGCGGCACGGTAGTCTTGCGCGGTCTTGCCGTGGTGGTCTGTGGTGGGCATGGCGGCCTCCTGGCCGGGCCGGGAACGAGAGATCGTTCCCGGCCACATCCTTGTGATGGATTTCACGTTAGGCGGCAGGCGGGAGAGCGTCAAGGCTGGCGAAGTGCTGGAGCTGAGCCCGCTTTTGCAATTAAGTCCGACGATTTTGCGAGTAATAGGGCTGAAACCGAGGATTGGCGGGGCTTCGGCTTAAGGCGAGAACGGCGATAGCACCAGATCAGGCGCGTGCTGGAGTCGACGAGCTGTCACCACCACCCTCCAGGCGGTCGCGCGGCATGCGGGGCTTGATCCCCTGACTTCAAGAGGTGTGGGCTGATGATGTCGGCCCAGTCCAGCTCTGGTTACGGGTGCTACGCAGTGCGCCTATTCGTTACTCAGCTCGGGCTGGGCATCCGGGGCAGGGCGGCGAACCAATCCAGCGCCCGATCCCATAGCGGCTCCGCACTGGCGCGGAAGTAGCCCATATGGCCGATGGCGCCGCCGTGCTGGCGGGGGTCGAGGTCTTCGCGTTGCAGGTCGGTGTTGCGATAGGCCTGCATGAAGGCATCGCGGGACTGGGGCGTGGCCCAGAGGTCGTCCAAAGCGTTGACTGCGACGATGGGGGTGCGCACCGCGGCGAAGCCGACTTCGATGCCGCGCATCGCCGGGTCGTCGAAGAAGTAGTGGGGCAGGCTGCACCAGTGGCGCCACTGGCGATAGACGTCGCGCGGCAGGTCTTCGCCCAGGCCCAGGGCGCTCCAAGGGCAATAGCCTTTCCACCAGGTCAGCACCGGCAGTACCAGTTTCCACATGGTCAGCACCTTGAGTCTTTCCAGCGGCGGCATGTAGCCGTACCAGCCGGCGCTGGTGCCGAAGACGTAGAAGCCGGCCACCTTGGCGTGGTTGGGCAGCAGGCCGAAGGCGTGGCCGCCATAGGAGTGGCCGACCAGGTAGAGGGGGACGTCGCCCTGGGCCATGGCATCCACGGCGGCGGCGAGGTCCTGGCGGGCCCAGTCCAGCAGGTCCATGCGAAAGCCCTTGAGCGAGGCCGGCGCCGAGCGGCCGATGCCGCGGTAGTCGAAGGTCAGGGTCTCGAAGCCGCGGGCGGCGGCGTGCTGGGCGAAGCGGCGGTAGAAGCCCTGGGGCACGGCGGTGGCGCCGGCGACGATCAGTCGGCCCTGCTGCGGGCCCTGGGCGGGAAAGCGACTGGTGCTCAGGCGATAGCCGTCGGCGGTGATCAGCTCTTCGACGCGGGCGTCGCTGGGCATGGGGTGGTCCCTATGACAGTTGTTATAATGCCTGGACGGTAGATTATGACGACTGTCATAGCAAGGAGAATGGATGACCGAGCAGTCGAAGGTACGGCAGCGCGTCGTGGTGGCGGCCTCGGCCATGCTGGCGCGGCACGGCTTCAATGCCACCAGCATTCGCGAGACCGTCAAGCGCGCCGAGGCGCCGCTGGGCTCCACCTATCATCACTTCCCCGGCGGCAAGCACCAACTGGTGGTGGAGGCGGTGGAGCTGGCGGGGGCGCAGGTCAGCCGTGATCTGGAGCGGCAACTGCAGGCCGGCGCGCTGGCCGGTATCCAGGGCTTCCTGCGGCTGTGGCGCGACATCCTGCTGGACTCGGACTTCCGCGTCGGCTGCCCGGTGATGGCGGTGGCGGTGGAAGAGCCGGTGGACGAGATCGCCCAGCGCGAGCTGGACGCCGCGGCGGGCATCTATCGCCGCTGGGAGGCGCGCCTGCAGGTGGCGCTGGTCGAGCATGGGCATGCGGAGGAGGCGGCGACTGGCCTGGCCACCTTGCTGGTGGCGGCGGTGCAGGGCGTGATCCCGCTGTGCCGCGCCCAGCGCAGCATCGAACCCTTCGACCGGGTGGCCGAGCGTCTGGTGGCGCTGGTCTGACGGGAACGCCGCCTGCGCCTACGGACTCCACCGGGGGTGTCTCTCTCACTGGAGTACTCCATGAATCCCGAACCCGCGGACGACCAGCAGACCCCCCACGACTACGACGAATACGGCGACGTGCCGGATTCGGCCGATACCACCACCACCGAAGAGCGCGAGGACCTGGACGACAGCCCCTTGAGTCCGAAGCGGTAGCGGGGGGGTTGGTACAAGGTACGTGGTACGTGGACAAGGCTGCGCCGTTGTCCACACTACGGGTACCGGGTACCGGGTACCGGGTACCGGGTGCCGTGGATGGGTAGGGTGGAAAACCGCGCAGCGTTTTCCACGCGAGGTACGGATCGGACATCAGGTGTCACCCCGAGGTACCGATCGACTTGCTCCGGTAAAGGGTTGGGGTGAGAGGAACGCCCCTTCTGTACGGCCGCTTGCCCCTCCGGCTGTAGCTGGCCGAAAGGTCCCGCCAATGCGGACAATCGGCTCTTTGCCGCCAGGAGTCCGCCACCATGTCCCTCGTCTTTCATCAGGTCGGTGTCTTCGCCCAGCGCCCCCTCGAGGGCAATGCCCTGGCGGTGGTCTGCGGCGCCGATCAGCTGTCCACCGCGCAGATGGCCGCCCTGGCGCGCTGGACCAACCTGTCGGAAACCACCTTCCTCTTGCAGCCGACCGATCCGGCGGCGGACTATCGGGTGCGCATCTTCACCCCGCAGCGCGAACTGCCCTTCGCCGGTCATCCGACCCTGGGCAGTTGCCATGTCTGGCTACGCGAAGGTGGCCGGCCGCAAGGCGTCGAGGTGATCCAGGAGTGCGGTGCTGGCCTGGTGCCGATTCGCGCGGCGGGCGAGGAGCTGGCCTTCGCCGCGCCGCCATTGCTGCGTGGCGGGCCGGTGGAGCCCGAGGTGCTGGCGCGCATCGCCCGTGGCATCGGTTTGGCGTCCGAGCGCATCCAGGCCAGCCAATGGGCCGACAACGGTCCCGGCTGGGTGGCGGTACTGCTGGAAAGTCGCGAGGAATTGCTGGCGATCCAGCCGGACTACGCTGTTCTGGAAGAAATGAGCGTGGGCCTGATAGCGCCTTGGAAGGGGCCAGAGGCCGAAGCCCAGTTCGAAGTACGAGCGTTCATGGGCAGGCAGTTGGGGGAAGACCCCGTCACCGGCAGCCTCAACGCCAGCCTGGCGCAATGGCTGATCCCGGCCGGCCTGGCGCCGGAGCGCTACCTGGCCAGCCAGGGTACGGCCCTGGGGCGGCGCGGGCGGGTGCGGGTGGCGCGCATCGACGGTCGTATCTGGGTCGGCGGCGCGGTGCAGGACTGCATCCGCGGCACGCTGGAGCTCTGAAGGCGGACGCTCCGCCGAGCGTCCGCCTTCCTCTTACAACCCGACCGAACGGCCCTTGAAGCCGGCGACGTCGAAGTAGCGGGTCTTGCCCACGGTCTGGGTCTTCAACTCGGTGACCAGGCCGCCCTGGGCCGGCTTCGACCGCTGCTCCTGGTGGCTGGCCTGGACCGGCTTGCCGCCTTCGAGGCTCTCGCCGAGCACCCGGCCGACCAGTTGGCCCTTGGCCGGGATCTGCAGGTGCAGCAGGTGCGCCAGGGTCTGGCCGACGTCGGCGTTGCTGGCCGGGCTCGGGTCGACGAAGCCCTTGCGGAAGTCCGGACCGATGGCCGCCATGAAGTTGTGGGTATCGCCGCGGCTGAAGCTGCCGTGCATGCCCTGGCCCTGCTGCAGGCCGGTATCGGCCACTTCCACGGCGCAGACGTCGGGCTTGCCGCAGCCACTGTCGTAGGAACGGAAGTTGACCACGATGGCCGGGTAGGGGGTGAGCGCCGAGCCCTTGAGGTTGATGGCCGACAGCGGCAGGGTGCCGGGGATCTTGCCCAGGTCGTCGTCGACGAACAGCCCGCTGACGTAGTCCTGCTTGAGCAGCGCCGCGACCACCTTGGGCGCCAGCGCCTTGGCATCGTCCTGGGGCAGGTAGACCAGATCCGAGCCGCCATTGGCCGCCACCACCACCTCGGGCCTGGCCGCATCGGCGCCGATCAGGCCGTTGGCCTTACTCGGGTGCTGGCCCTTGTCCATCTCTACCGCAGCGCCCTTGGCGTCCGGATCGAGCAGCGGCAATTTCAGCGCGGCGGCGAGATCCAGGGCGAGGAAGCCCGGCGGCAGCTGGCCCTTGGGCACGTCCTGGTAGCTGGCCTGGGCGGCGGGACTGGTCTTGCTCTCCTTGGAGATGGTGGAGAAGCCGTGGTCGGCGCTGACGAAGATGTCGGTGTTGCCGTCCAGGCCCAGCTCCTTCAGCCGGGCGCGCAGGGCGCCGAGGTTGGCGTCGACGTTGCGGATGGCGGCGAGGCTGGTGGGTCCGTTGATGCCGGGGGTGACCTTGCCCAGGCTGTCGCCCTGGTTGTGCTGGGTGCCATCCGGGTCACGCGACCAGAACACCAGCACGAAGGGTTTGCCGCTCTCCTTGAAGCGCGGCAGCAGCACCTGGTTGGTGACGTCGAGGAAGTAGCGCTGCTGCTCGACGTTGGCACTCAGGGTGCCCGGCGTGGTGGCGTTGCCGGCCTTGCCGTTGGCGCCCCGGCTCGGGGCTTCCAGGGGCAGGCCGGCCTGTTTCAGGGCGTCCTGCATGGCCGGGCTCAGCGGGATGCCGGTGGGGTGGCCGGTGGAGTCGTCGACGATCACGGTCTTCTCGCCGTCGCGGGCGGTCACGTCCTGGATGGCCACCGGCCCGAGCTTGCCGACGGCGGCGGTGGACAGCCCGGCCTGGCGCGCGGCGGCTAGCAGGGTCTCTTCGTCCAGGTAGTTGCCGGCGAAGTGTTCGTCGACGTCGCCCAGCACCTCGTCGTTCTCCAGGAAGGGGGTGACGCTGCCCCCCGCGCCCGGCACCGGGAAGCCGGTGTAGATCGTGTTACCGAAATCCCCGGTATCGCCCAGGTAGTGCCCGGTGGCCATGGCCGAGGCATTGGGCGTGGTGAAGGTGGGGAAGAGCGAATGGCTGTTCTGGAAGTTCACCCCCTCGCGGCGCAGCTGGGCCAGGTTCGGTGCGGTCTGCTCATCGACGATGCCGGCGCGCAGGCCGTCGGGGATGAAGAGAATCACGTTGCGCGTCGGCGCGGCGGCCATGGCGGCGGAACTGGCGAGCAGGGTGAGGCAGCAGGCGCGGGCGAGCAGGGTGGGGATGAACGCCATGGGAGGATCCCTGAGAGTTGAAGAGTGGAGGCAGAGGTGTAACAAGAGATTGCTGCATTTTTATGATGACAGCGAGGTGACAGCCCCTCGGCATCCTTTGTGCAACGTTCCGGCCTCTTTCCAAGGAGCTTTCCATGGCCCACGCCTTCGACCCCGCTGTCTCCCATTCCGCCTCGTTCCGCGATCTCGACACCCCGGCCATTCGCCAGGCACGCATCGATCTGGCCGCCTGTTTCCGCATGGCCGCCCGGCTCGGCCTGGGCGAGGGGATCTGCAACCACTTCTCCTTCGTGGTGCCGGGGCACGACGAGCTGTTCCTGGTCAATCCCTACGGCCTGGCCTTCGCCGAGGTCACGGCTTCTTCGCTGCTGATCTGCGATTTCGCGGGCGGCGTGGTGGCCGGCGACGGCGCGCCGGAAGCCACCGCCTTCTATATCCACGCCCAGTTGCACCGGCTCAACCCGCAGGCGCGGGCGGCCTTCCACACCCATATGCCCAACGCCACGGCGCTCTGCCTGCTGGACGGCGAGCCCTTCGTCTGGGCCGGGCAGACCGCGCTGAAGTTCTATGACCGTCTCACCGTGGACGAGGACTACAACGGCCTGGCGCTGGACTCTTCCGAGGGCGAGCGCATCGCCCGGGCCGCCGGGGACGCCGCCGTGGTGCTGCTGAAGAATCACGGCCCGCTGGTGCTGGGCCCGAGCATCGCCGAGGCCTGGGACGACCTCTACTACCTGGAGCGCGCCGCCGAGGTACAGCTCAAGGCCATGGCCAGCGGTCGACCGCTCAAGCCGGTGGCTCCGGACATCGCCCACGCCGCCTGCCGGCAGATGCTGCAGGGCAACGCCGACAGCGCCCGGCTGCACCTGGAAAGCGTGAAGCGCCAGCTGCTGCGCCTGGAGCCGGATTACCGGGACTGATGCCCGCGGCGGCGCACGGGCTGCGCGCAGGAGTCGCTGGCCTCAGCGCCGCTCTGCAGGACGGCCAGGGGCAGTTCGCCGTCGAGTCCGGCCACCAGGCGCTCGCGCAGCTGTTGCTTGATGGCGCGGCCGACGTCACGCTGTCCGTGATGATCCAGGGCCAGGAAACCTCGCCGCAGGATCTCGAGGGAGAGCGACGGCACCTCCACCCCCAGCGGACAGACATCGTAGGCGAGCGGCAGGGCGGTAGCGGACGGCATCCTGGTGATCATGGGGTGTCCCTCCTGGACGAGAAATCCATCATGCCAGGGCCTGCCGGTCGGGCCGCAGTGGCAAACGTCCGGGGCGTGGACTGCTGCTCAATTTTTGCGCAGGCGAAAAAAAGCCCGGGTCCTACCCGGGCTAAAGCGCAGATGTCAGCTTCTACGATGCCATGACGGCATGGATGCAGACTGACAGCTGCGGCTTAGGATTGGCTTAACGACCGCCGACCGCGGCGGAAAAGGTTCAGCGACGGGGAAAGCCCGCGGCCCGCCTAGGCTCTGTACGAAAATGCCTGCGCTCGGTGATGCTTCGTTGAAAAAGGCACTCGGAATGCTCATTTACCGCTCGTAAGCTCGTGCGCGAGCCCGGTCCGCTTCCTCGGCCTTTTTCGCCGCGCCTGACCTTCGCTCGGCGACTTTTCGTACAGAGCCTAGTGTGGTGTTTCAGAAGTTCGCGCAAGAATTGGCGAGTGATTTTTTGGCCTGGGCTAGGCGCCGCGACGAGTCATAGCAGGGCTATGGCGAGGAGTGGCAACAACGCCCAGGCCGAAAAAGCGCCGCCAAAATTGTGTAGGTAACTTCTGAAACACCACACTAGCGAATCTGGGCGGCCAGGAGCGCCATGCCGGCGATCACGGCGAAGATCAGCAGCAGTTTCAAGGGGGGCAGCTTGTCCATGGACTTCTCGCGGGACGGCCTATCATCGTTCGACTGATGATAGCAAAAAGCCACTAAGCGGTGCCGGTGTCGCCGTCCTCGGCGAGCGGATCGCCCAGCATCAGCTGGACCCGGCGTTCGAGGGTGTCCAGGGTGAAGGGTTTGATCAGCACGCGCATGCCGGCGTCGAGATCGCCGTCGCCGATGGCATGGCTTTCCGCATAGCCGGTGATGAACAGCACCGGTAGCTGGGGTCTCAGGCGACGCACCGCGTCGGCGAGCTGGCGGCCGTTGAGGGCGCCGGGCAGGCCAACGTCGGTGACCAGCAGGTCCACGGCGGTGCCGCTCTGGATCAGGTCGAGGGCGCTGGCGCCCTCGGCCGCTTCCAGCACCTGGTAGCCCTGGACGGTCATGGCTTCGGTCACCAGGGCGCGGATGGTGGGTTCGTCATCGACCACCAGCAGGGTCTCGCCGTGGCCCGGCACCCGGGGTTGCTGCTCGGGGTAGACGGGCGTCGGCTCGACCGGCACGAGGTGATGGCGCGGCAGGCAGAGATGGACCCAGGTGCCGGCGCCGGGTGCGGATTCGATCTGGATGCTGCCGCCCGACTGCAGGACGAAGCCATGCACCATGGACAGGCCCAGGCCGGTGCCCTGGCCGAGGGGCTTGGTGGTGAAGAAGGGATCGAACACCCGCGCGCGGATGTCCTCGCTCATGCCGCTGCCGGTGTCGCCCACGCTCAGGCGCACGTAGTCGCCTGCGGCCAGGCCGCAGCGCCGGGCGCTGTTTTCGCCCAGGCGTTCGTTGGCCAGCAGGATGCGGATGCGCCCGCCCTCCGGCATGGCGTCGCGGGCATTGAGGCAGAGGTTGAGCAGGGCGTTCTCCAGCTGCGAGGCATCGACGTGGGTCAGCCAGAGTTCGGGATCGGCCTCGCGCTCCAGCAGGATCTGCGGACCTATGCTGCGCTGGATGAGGTCTTCGAGTCCGATCACCAGCTGTTCCAGGGCCACCGGCTGGGGATCCAGGGTCTGCCGGCGGGAGAAGGCCAGCAGGCGATGGGTAAGGGCGGCGGCGCGCTGGGCGGCGCTGCGGGCGGTGCCGGTGTAGCGGTCGAGATCCTCCAGGCGGCCCTGGCGCAGGCGCAGGTCGAGCATTTCCAGCGAGCCCAGGACGCCGGTGAGCAGGTTGTTGAAATCATGGGCGATGCCACCGGTGAGCTGGCCGACGGCTTCCATCTTCTGGGAATGCCGCAGCGCCTCTTCCATGACCCGGATGCGCTGCTGCTCCTCCAGGCGGGTGGTGACGTCATAGGCGAACTGGTAGGCGCCGAGGGCACGGCCGTCGGCGTCGCGCAGCACGCTGAACTGCAATTCGTAATGGCGGGGCGTCGCCTCTTCGCCGACGCTGATGATCTCGCTGAATTCTTCCTCGGCGAAGGCGCGCCGCCACAGCGGCAGTACCCGGTCGCGCAGGTCGGGATGGGCATCCAGGGCTTCCAGGAAGGAGTCCCCGATCCGCGGCCGCACCCCGATCAGCCGTTCGAACACCGCGGCGCCCGTGCCATTGATCGCCAGCCAGCGGAAATTGAAGTCCAGCACCTGGATGAGGGCAGCGGCGCCGTCCACCACGCCGGCCAGGATGCGGTTGGCGGCCAGCGTCGCCTGCACCCGCTCCTCCAGGGTCTCGTTGAGCTGGCGCAACGCCGCTTCGGCGCGCTTGCGCGGGGTGATGTCCTGGAACAGCACCGCCACCTGGCGCCGGCTGGCCGGCTCGATGCGAAAGGCGGTCACGTCGAGGTAGCGTCCGGTGGCCACCAGCTCCTGCTCGAAGCGGATGGATTCGCCGCTGCGCAGCACGTGGCCGTAGCGGTCGAGCCAGGCCTGGGCTTCGGCTCCGACCATGTCGCGCAGCTTCTGGCCCACCACGTTGGGGATGCCGGCGTGGGCGGCGTAGGCCGGGTTGGCCTCGACGTGGATGTAGTCGCTCAGCGGTCCATGGGGACCGTCGAGGAATTCGATGATGCAGAAACCCTCATCCATGGTGTTGAACAGGAACTGGTAGCGCTCGCTGGCCAGGGCCGAGGTTGCCACCGACGGCTGGTCGCGGGCCTCGAGCTGACGGCGCAATTCGTCGTTGCTCTGCTCGAGCTGCGCGACACGGGCCATCAGGGCGGGTAGGTCTGCGAGGGACACGACACTCTCTGCAATGGGAGGAGGCGAAGACCGAGCTTCACGAGGTGCGCATTAGACGCTGCCGTATGGAAAAGTGCCAGGCAGGTCACGGGGCGCTCTGGACGGCGCATCTCATGGGATGAACGGGGCGCCACGCTCCGCGAATAGCGCCTGCGTGCTCGCCTGGCCACTGGGCCTTGGGCGGATTGACACCTCGGAAAGTCACTCATACGATGTCATATGAATATCTGGTAACAGCTTTCCAACGACCCCGGCTCACGCCGGCCATAACAACAAGTCAGGAAGCCCACTACATGACTATCCAGGTCACTCCCGGGACGGAGTCCGCCCCGCGGCCGCAGGTCCCGCCCGTCGCCTCCGCACAACAAGCCTCCCGCTTCACCCGCTACCGCTGGCTGATCTGCGCCCTGCTGTTCATCGCCATCGGCATCAACTACATCGACCGGCAGATGATCGGCATCTTGAAGCCCACGCTGCAGGCGGATCTGGGCTGGTCGGAGACCGACTACGCCAAGATCGTGTTCTGGTTCCAATGCGCCTATGCCATCGGCTTCCTCACCTTCGGGCGCATCATCGACAAGGTGGGGGTGCGCATCGGCTATGCCCTGGCCTTCACCATCTGGACCATCGCCAGCATCGGCCACGGCATCGCCCATACCGTCACGCACTTCGTGCTGGTGCGCTTCACCCTCGGTTTCGGCGAGTCCGGCAGCTTCCCGGCCAGCCTCAAGGCGGTGTCGGAATGGTTTCCGCAGAAGGAGCGCGCCCAGGCCACCGGCATCTTCAACGCCGGTACCGCCATGGGGCCGATCATCACACCTTTGCTGGTGCCGGCCATCACCCTGGCCTGGGGCTGGCGGGCGGCCTTCATTTCCATCGGTATCGTCACCGCGCTGTGGCTGATCGCCTGGCTGCTGATCTATCGCCGGCCCCACGAGCATCCCAAGGTGAGTCGTGAGGAGCTGGCCTACATCCAGTCCGACGAGGGTTCCCCGGTGGCCGCTACCCCGGCTACCCCGACCCGGATCTCTTGGTTCAAGCTGCTGACCTTCCGCGAGACCTGGGCCTACGCCGCCGGCAAGTTCCTCACCGATCCGATCTGGTGGCTGTACCTGTTCTGGTTGCCGGACTTCCTCGGCAAGACCTATGGCCTGAACCTCAAGTCCTTCGGCCCGCCGCTGATCGCCATCTACATCCTCGCCGACATCGGCTCGGTGATGGGCGGCTGGGGCTCGTCCAAGCAGATGAAGCTCGGTCGCAGCGCCAACCTGGCGCGCAAGACCACCATGCTGCTCTGCGCCCTGGCCGTGGTGCCCATCGTCACCGCCCAGTTCGTCTCCAGCCTGTGGCTGGTGGTCGGCATCATCGGTCTCGCCGCGGCGGCCCACCAGGCCTGGTCGGCCAACCTGATGACCCTGCCGTCGGACCTCTTCCCCAAGGAAGCCGTGGCCTCGGTGATCGGCATCGGCGGTACCGCCGGCGCCATCGGCGGCATGCTGATGACCACCTACAACGGTTACATCCTGGAGATCTTCAAGTCCTACCAGCCGATCTTCATCGTGGCTGGCAGCGCCTACCTGGTGGCCATCCTGGTGATCCATTTCCTCACACCGCGCCTCAAGCCGGTGCCGCTGGAGCGGATCGCGGTGGACTGAGCCCTGCCCGAGCGAAGACCAAGGCCGCCTGGTATCCCCAGGCGGCCTTTTTCCTGGCTGGCCTGTCCGGATCGCGCAGGGGGCTGGGACTGGCATAGCCGTGATCCAGGGCCACGTCGACGATGGCGTGGCCGGCGGCCAGGGACGTCAGGCTGGAATCCAGCCGCGCCCCGTTGCAGCCACTGGCCGAAGCCCAGTCCGGTCTCCTTGAGGAACAGCCGGCTCAGGGTACGCTCGCTGACCGCCAGGCGTGCGGCGGCCCGGGCCAGGGTCCAGGGTTCGCCCGGGTGCTGGCGCAGGTGACGGCACAGCTCGGCGAGAGACAGGTCGCTCGGCCAGGGCAGGTGCAGTCCCGCGGCGGACGAGCCCTGCACTTCCGCGAGTATCAGCTGCAGGATATGCCGGGCGCGACCCTCGGCCGGTCGATCGGCGGGCAAGGGCAGGGCGGCGAGGATGAGTTCGCGCAACAGCGGCGAGGCGGCGATCAACTGGCTGCGGGGCGGTAGGTCGGCGCGGGCGTCGGGCTCGACGAACAGGGTGCGCACCTCGGTCCGCCCCAGCAGGTGCAGGTCGTGCTCCTCGCCAGCGGGTATCCAGACGCCCCGTCCCGGCGGCGCCACCCAGCGACCCTGGACGGTGGTGACGATCACCACGCCACAGAGCGCCTGGATCAGTTGCGCCTGGCGATGCGCGGGCACCCGGTCGCCATGGCCATAGGGCGTACAGCCCGTTGCAGAAGCTGACGTCGACGAGCATGGCCGTCAGGCCGGCGCGCGGCTGGCCAGCCACTTGCCCAGCAGGGCGTCCAGCTGGCGTTGCTCGTCGTCGCTGAGCACGGCCAGGGCGCGACGCTCGTTGTCCACGTGGGCGGCCATGAGGCCATCGATCAGGTCGAAGCCGGCTGCGGTGAGGGCGACCAGGGTGCTGCGGCGGTCCCCGGGATTCTTCTGCCGCTCGATCAGGCCGGCGCGCTCCAGGCGGTCGAGGCGATTGGTCATGCCGCCGGAAGAGATCATCGCCGATTCGTAGAGCACCGTCGGACTCAGCGCATAGGGCTCGCCGGCGCGCCTCAGGGTGGCCAGCACGTCGAATTCGCCATAGTGCAGCCGATGCTCGTCGAAGAACGGCTGCAGCACGTCGCGGCTGAGGATCTGGGCCATCTCGCCAAGGCGGCCGACCAGGCGCATGGGCAGGGCGTCCAGGTCGGGCCGTTCCCGGCGCCATTGGTCCACGGCGAATTCGGCGCGATCGGCCATCGGATTACCTCGAGAATATATCTTGATGTTAAGATACTTCTCGTCAAGAGAAATACCTGAGCTCCATTGGGAGATTGTCCATGCTTTCCGCGTCACCATCATCCCCGACCGCCCCCTCGCCCCGCCAGGATGCCCTCCTGGCCGTCTTGCTGGTGCTGCTGGTCGGCCTCAATCTGCGCCCGATCCTGGCCGCCGTCGGCCCGTTGCTGGATGGCATCCAGGCCGCCACCGGCCTCGACGGCAGCGGTGCCGGCACGCTCACCACCCTGCCCATCGCCGCCATGGGCCTCTGTGCCCTGGCGGGCGCCCGCCTGCAGGCCTGGCTTGGCGAGCGCCGGGGTATCGCTCTCGGCCTGCTGCTGCTGGCGCTGGCCAATGCCGCGCGCTGGGAAGAGCCCGGCAGCCTGGGGCTGATCCTCACCGCCGGCCTGGGCGGTGTCGGCATCGCCCTGGTGCAGGCACTGATCCCGGCCTACATCCGCCACTGCCATCCCGCTCGTACCAGCACCCTGATGGGGCTCTATACCACCGGCATCATGGGCGGCGCAGCCGTGGCGGCGGCCTCGGCCGCACCCCTGGCCGAGCGACTGGGCTGGGCCCAGGGCCTGGCGCTCTGGACGCTGCCGGTGCTGCTGGCCCTGTGCATCTGGCTGGCCCTGGCGCGCCCCGATGCGCCGGTGGTGGCCGCGGCGCCCCGCGCCCAGCCCTGGCGCTCGCGGCAGGCCTGGTTGCTGCTGGCCTTCTTCGGCATCGGCACCGCTGCCTACACCCTGGTGCTGGCCTGGCTGCCGCCTTACTACACCGGCCTTGGCTGGCGCCCGGCCGACAGCGGGCTGCTGCTGGGCGGGGTGAGCCTGGCCGAGGTCAGCGCGGGCCTGTTGCTCTCGGCGACCATCGCCCGGTTGCGCCATCGCCGGCCGCTGGTGCTGGGCGTGCTCGGCGTGGTGCTGGTGGGTCTGCTGTGCCTGGCCCTGGCGCCGCTGAGCCTGGCGATCCCCACCGCCATCCTGCTCGGCCTGGGCATCGGCGCACTGTTCCCGCTGTCGCTGATCCTGGCGATGGACCGGGTGCGCGATCCGGCCGAGGCGGGTGCCTTGCTCGGTTTCGTCCAGGGTGGTGGCTATCTCATCGCCAGCCTGGCGCCCCTGGCCGCCGGTATCCTGCGCGACCAGCTCGACAGCCTGGCCAATGCCTGGCTGCTGATGGCGCTGGGCGTGGTGCTGCTCATGGGGCTGGGGCTGCGCCTTACCCGTCCGGCGCGCTCAGCCGTGCTGGCGGGCTGCCAGGGGGCCTAGGCGACCTGGGCCGCGCGTGGCAGGCGCAATTCCACGCAGAAGCCGCCGCGGGGGCGGTTGCGAAAGCTCAGGGCGCCGCCCAGCCGTCGGGTGATGGTCTCGACGATGGCCAGGCCCAGTCCGGCGCCCTGGGGATTGCCGGCACTGTAGAAGCGGTCGCACAGGCGTGCCAGCTCGGCTTCGTCCACCCCTGGGCCGCGATCCTCGACCCGCAGCAGCACGCCATCGTCGTGACCGGCTTCGATACCTACCTCCACCGTGCTGCCGGCCGGGGCGAAAGCCAGGGCGTTGGTCACCAGGTTCTGCAGGGCGATGGCGATGGCGTCCGGATCGCCGAGCACCGGTTGCCCCGGCTGCGCCGCCAGCACCAGCTCCACCTGGCGATCCAGCGCCAGGGGCGTGAGTTCCGCCAGCTCTTCCCGCACCAGGGGTTCCAGCTCCAGCGGCCGCGCCTGGGTAGCGCCCGGTTCCAGGCGTGCCAGGGTGAGCAGCTGACTGGCCAGGCGGGTGGCCCGGCTCACGCCCTGGCGCAGGTAACCGAGGGCTTCGTCGCGCTCCGCCGCGGTCTCGGCGCGCTGGGCGTTCTGCGCGTGCAGGTCGAGGATCGCCAGGGGCGTGCGCAATTCGTGGGCGGCGTCGGCGATGAAGCGCCGCTCGCGGTCGAGCAGGGCGCGCAGCTGGGCGAGCAGGTGGTCGAGGGCGCTGTGCATGGGTTGCAGTTCCGGCGGCAGCGGACCGGCCGGCAGTGGCGCGAGGCTATGTTGGTCGCGCTCGCGCAGGCCACGGGCGAAGTCCTGCAGCGGGCGCAAGCCCCAGCCGAGCAGCAGCCAGAGCACCGCGACCAGCAGCGGCAGTCCGACCAGGGTCGGCCAGAGGGTGTGGCTGGCGATGCGCTGGATGAGATCCTGGCGCAGGTCCTCGCGCTCGCCGACCCAGATGCGCAGGCCGCTATCGGCGGTACGCACCAGCATTCCACACCATTCGCGGCCGTTCTCGAAGACTTCGTGCAGGCCCTCGGGCGGCACCTCGCTCAGTTCGGGCGCGTTGCCGGAGCGCACCAGCAACTGGCCGTCGGCGGTCCAGATCTGGAAGGTCAGCTGATTCTCGTAGGGATGCGCCGTCACACCGGGTGCGGGTTGCATGGCGCGGTCGAACACCCGGGTCAGGGCGGCCCAGTTGTCCGCCGTCGGCAGGCCGGTCTGCACTAGGCCTTCCAGCAGGCGCGCGCCCTGCACCAGTTGGGCATCGTAGATGCCCTCGATCTCGCGATGACTGTCGCGCAGGGCCAACAGGGCAAGGGCCAGGCTGCCAGCCATCACCAGGGCCAGGGTAGGGGCGAGGATACGGGTGCGGATGGCGATCATGGCTGGCGCTCCAGCAGATAGCCGACGCCCCGCACCGTGCGGATGAGGCTGCTGTCGAGCTTCTTGCGCAGATTGTGGATGAGCACTTCCAGGGTGTTGCCCGAGGCCGCTTCCTGCCAGCCATAGAGGGCGTTGCTCAGCCGTTCGCGGGTGATGACGGCGCCGGGACGCAGCAGCAACTGGTGCAGCAACTGGTACTCCATGGGCGTCATGCTCACCTCGGCGCCGCGGAAGCGCACCGCCTGGCTGGCCGGGTCGAGGCTGATGCCGCCGTGCTCCAGCAGCGGCTGGGCACGCCCGCAACTGCGACGGATCAGGGCGCGGAGGCGGGCCTTGAGTTCGTCCAGGTCGCAGGGTTTGACCAGGTAGTCGTCGGCGCCGGCATCCAGGCCCTGGATGCGGTCGGCCTTGGCGTCGCGGGAGGTCAGTACCAGCACCGGCACGCTGCCTTCGGGCTGGCTGCGCAGCCGGCGCAGCAGGTCGAGGCCGTCCAGGCGTGGCAGGCCCAGGTCCAGCAGCACCAGGTCGAAGCGTTCGCAGCCCAGGGCATGCTCGGCGGCCAGGCCATCGGCCACCCAGTCCAGGGTGTAGCCCTCGCCCCGCAGGGTCATGCGGATACCCTGCGCCAGGGGCACGTCGTCTTCCACCAGGAGTACCCGCACGGCCTGCTCCTCCACTCGCTGCACCGGTAGCCCGCCATCATCGCCGTAGACAGGGCCGGACGGCGCGGCCAACTGTTACCAGGCGTTGCCCGCCAAGATTGCATCAAGGCTGGCATGCCCGTGGATGATCAACGCCGCCTGGGCGAGCGCCGGTACCTTTCAGCCGCAGCCTAGGCGCAGTGCCCGTCAAGGGTCCCGGGTGGGTCCACCTGCACCGTCACGTGCTGCAGCCCATGCCGACTGCGCAGTACGTCGCCCACCAGGTTGGGTAGCTGCAGCGGATCGCTGCCCGGCGCCGGGGTGATGTGCAGGGTGGCGATACGGGTCTCGTCGGTCAGGGTCCAGACATGCAGGTGGCCCACCTCGGCCACGCCGGGCAGCGCCTGTACCGCCGCCGTGGCGCCCGCCGTGTCGAATTCCCGGGGTGCCGCCTGCAGCAGTACCGCGCCGGCATCCCGGACCAGCGACCAGGCCGACTTGACGATGAGCAGGGCGACCAGGATCGACAGCGCCGGATCCAGCCAGGTCCAGCCGGTCCAGAGAATCCCCAGGGCGGCGAGGATGGCGCCGACCGATCCGAGCAGGTCGCCGGCCACGTGCAGCAGGGCACCGCGCAGGTTGCTGTCGTCCTTGTGGCCGCCGTTCAGCACCAGGAAGCCGACGATGTTGACCACCAGGCCGATCACCGCCACCACCAGCATGGGACCCGACAGCACCTCGGTGGGCTCGCGCAGCCGCGTGATGGCTTCCCAGCCGATCCATAGCACCAGCAGCAGCAGGGCGACCCCATTGGTCAGGGCCGCCAGGATGCGCACTCGATGGAAGCCATAGGTGAAGCGAGCATTGGCCGCCTTGGCCGCCACGCGATAGGCCACCAGGGCCAGCAGCAGGGCGGCGGCGTCCGAGACCATGTGACCGGAGTCGGCGATCAGCGCCAGCGAGCCGGACCACCAGCCGCCCAGCGCCTGGACGATGGCGTAGCCGAAGGTCAGGGCGAAGACCAGCTTGAGCTTGCGCTCGTTGCTGGCGGTGACCCGCGGTGCATGGGAATGGCCATGCCCGTGATCATGCTGATGATCGTGATCGTGATCGTGATCGTGATCGTGATCGTGATGGTCGTGGTGGGTGGAGCCACTCATCGATAGGTCTCTCGTTGGGAAGGGGACAGGTACCGTTTGGCCTGCATCCTGAAGCCTGAAGTCACTTCAGGGTCAAGGGCTTCGGTGCGCCGTCGGCGCACCGGGCAGTCATCTGTAACCTGAGGTTAGCCACTAAGACTGCATTAAGGTTCGTCCCCCAGGGTGGCGGCTTTCCATCGCTGGAGCCCGGCCATGCCTGTTCGTTCCCTTCCGCAGTCGCCGTGCGAGCCCTGCTGATGCTCGTCCTGCCGCTCCGCACCTCGGCCACCGGCTGGCGTCCCTGGCGCAACCTGTCGCTGCTCGCCAGCCTGAGCTGCCTGCTGCTGCTGGCCGACGACTTCCTCCAGCAGCTCTTCACCCCCAACAACCGCGCCGAACTGGAGGCGGGCTACGTCGTCGCGCTCTGGGTGTTCAGCCTGGCCCTGTGGCTGTGCAACCTGCCGCGGCTGGCGGCGGCCATCCTGTTCCTGTTCGCGCTGATGCAGCTGCTGCAGCTGGGCAACCTGAGCTTCTTCGGCGAGCCGCTCAGCGCCATCGACATCCAGGCCATGCTGGGCGACACCGCGGAGGTGCGCCAGGCGCTCTGGCTCAGCCTGCCGCAGCACTGGCCGGTGCTGCTCTGCGTGGGCCTGCCCTATGGCCTGCTGATCGCCCTGCACCTCTACCTGCCCGGCCGGGTGCCGCTGCCGGCGAGCCGCTGGGCGCTGGTGCTGATCGCCGCGGTGCTGCTGTCCAAGCCCTATCGCGCCACCTACCGTAACCTTGATGCCTTCGTCCCCAGCCCCGCGCGCAGCGGGCTGCACAACAGCCTCAACGCCTTTTCCGCCTGGGCGGTGCGCCTGGCCGGGCGTGACGATGTCATCCTGCCGCCGACAGCCTATGCCCCCTACCAATTGGCCCAGGTGCCGAGCACGGCACGCCATGTCTGGCTGGTGGTGGCCGATTCGTTGCGCAGCGATCGCCTGGGCGCCTTCGGCTATGCAAGGGACACCACGCCCAGGCTATCGGCCTATCTCGAGGGGAATCCCCAGGCGCTGATGCGGCCCGGCGTGGCGGCAGGGGTCGCCACCGACGTGAGCCTGCCCTATCTGCTCAATCCGATCCGCGAGCCGGGACAGGACCGGCGCCTGCGCACCGGCGAGATCAATCTGTTCCGCTTCGCCCAGGCCGCGGGTTTTCGCACCCACTGGCTGTCGTCCCAGGAGTCCAAGCTGCTGGCGCACCTGGGCAGTCGCTACCTGGACGTCTCCATCACCCGCGAGGACTACCCGCTGCGCTTCCTGCAACGCCAGGATCGCGCCCTGCTGGACATCCTCGACGAACAGCGCTGGGCTCCGCGCAACTTCGTGGTGCTCAACCTGCGCACCGCGCACCTGCCCTATGCGCAGAACTACCGGCACGAGACCACGCCGGCGCCCTGGCCGGACCAGGGTGCCGAGGGGCAGGCCAACGCCTACGACAATTCGCTGCATTACCTCGATGGACTGCTCGCCGAGATCCTCGCCGACTTCGACCGCCTGGAGGGCGAGCGCTACCTGATCATCACCGGCGACCACGGCCAGCGGCTGGGGGAGGGTGGCCACTGGGGCCATAACGACCTGGTGCCCGAGGTCAGCGACGTCCCGGTGATCGTGGTGGCACGGGACGCCCCGGAGCAGGCCCTGGCCAGTCTGCAGGGCGAGCGCTGGATCAGTCACTACGAGGCCGGCAGCTGGCTGGCGGAGCGCCTGGGTACCCGCATCGACAACCCCAATCGCCGCCCGGACGAGCACTTCGTCCACGGCAAGCTGCTGTTCAGCGACAACTTCGTGCAGCGCGTCTGCGAGTCGCCCACCGGCCTGGTGCACCAGCCGCCGCAGCAACTGAGCAAGCTGCTGCTCGACACCCCGACGAACCCCTGCGGCTAGCCCGCAGGGTCTTACCCTCGCCATTTGGGCGCCGCTACACTGCCGGCGCCCGTTTCCGTTCATCGCGCAAGGACTTCGCCATGCACACCGGTTCCTCCCCTTCCCGCTATGCCCGCAGCGCTCGACGGCTGCATTGGCTCATGGCCCTGCTGGTGATCCTGGCCTATGGCCTGATCCTCAGCCGCGGGCAATTCGAACGGGGTTCTCTGGAGCGCCAGTGGGTGGTGCTCAGCCATTTCTGGGTGGGCTTGCTGGTCCTGGCGCTGGTACTGCCGCGGCTCTGGGTCCGGCATCGCCATCCGGTGCCGCCGATCACGCCGCCGCTGGCGCGGAGCCTGGAGGCCGTCGGCCGGCTGACCCACTACGCCCTCTATGGCTTCCTGCTGGCCCAGCCGCTGCTCGGACTGTTCACCGTGTGGCTGACCATCGGCGCGGTGAAGATCCCTTCCAGCACCTGGGCGCTGCCTTCGCCCTTCCCGGTGGACCCGGAATTGGCCAAGTCGCTCAAAGGCGTGCACATCTGGCTGGGCACGGCCTTCTATTGGGTGATCGGCCTGCATCTACTGGCTGCCCTGTGGCACCACCTGATCCGGCGCGACGATACCCTCAAGCGCATGCTCTAGCGCTAGCGCCGTGGCCTAGCGTGGATAGAGGGCGATGATGCGATCCCGCCCGCCTTCGGCCAGCAGGTAGCCGTCGCCCCTGGGGAGCAACGCCTGGGGCGCGCGCAGGAAGCTGAGGATGGTGCGCGGGGCGGACTGGCGATCCCAGAGCAGCAGGCGAGCACGGTGGGTGGAGTCTTCGCTGATCCACAGGCCGCGTCGGTCGCAGAGCAGAAAGCTGGGTTCGCGCAGTTCGCTCAGGGCCGGCGGATCGCGACCGTCGTCGCTCAGCTGACGCACCAGCCCGCGGCTCTTCTCGGTATAGAAGGCGGTGCCATCCGGGCAGCGGGTGAAGGATTCCGCTTCGTCCAGGCGGTCGCGCAGCACGGTCAGGCGGCCGTCGCGGGCATCGTAGCGCAGCAGGCGGCCTTCGCCCTTGCGATCCTCCACGGCATAGAGCTGTTCGCCTTCGGCCCAGAGGCCCTGGGCATTGATGCCGGTGAAGAGGTCGCGGCTGCCCGCGGCGTCGAACCAGCGCACCGGATAGGTGCCCCCTTCCTGGCTATAGGCGAAGCCGTCGCGGTAGGGGACCAGGCCATCGGGCTTGTACAGGCCCGCGCTGAGCACGCTGCGTCGGCCCTGGGCATCGATGCGCAGCAGGCGGCCCTTGCCGTCCTTGAGTTCTTCCGCGGCGAGCAGGGCATCGCCCTGCCAGGCCAGGGCGCTGGCCTTGGCGACGTCGGCATAGGCCACCTCGTAGCGCCAGCCACTGGCGGCCTGGGCCGGCCAGAAGCGTTGCCAGGTGAGAAAGCCCACCGCGGCCAGCAGCGGCGCGACCAGGACGAGCAGGGCGCTACGCCACAGCCGGGCCATCAGGAGGCGACAGTGGCCAGGTGTTCATGGAGGATGGCCGCACCGATCACGATCAGCACCACGCCGCCGAGCATTTCCGCGCGCTTGCCGACCAGGTTGCCCATCACCCGACCCAGCATCACTCCCGTGGTGACCATGACCATGGTGGCGAGGCCGATGGCCAGGGCCGCGGTGACGATGTTGACGTCGATGAAGGCCAGGCCCACGCCCACGGCGAGGGCATCGATGCTGGTGGCCACGGCGGTGAGGGCGAGCAGCAGGAAGGAGTGTTGGCGGGGTTTTTCCTCTTCGGCCTCCGGTGCGCCGAAGCCGGCCCAGATCATGCGCAGGCCGAGCACGGAGAGCAGGGTGAAGGCGATCCAGTGATCCCAGGGCTGCACGTACTGGGCGGCGGTCAGGCCCACCGCCCAGCCGATCACCGGGGTGATGGCCTCGATGACGCCGAAGATGGCCCCGGTGCGCAGGGCTTCGCGTAGGCAGGGCTTGTGCAGACTGGCGCCCTTGCCGACGGCCGCGGCGAAGGCGTCGGTGGACATGGCGAAGGCCAGGAACATCAGGGAAGCGGGGTTCATCGTCACAGCGCCGACCGGGCTCGATCCATAAGACACCCCGCACGCCCGGTATGGCACGGTGATGCCTCTGGTCTCGCCAACCCTGACTGGCTGTCCTGACCACGGCGGTTGCCGAGTATGTTGACCAGGACGCTTTCCGCCGCGGCGGAAGCAGGCTACTCCCCAAAGAGGCCGCCACCTTACCTAGCCGGATAGAGAAAGTCTATCTTGTAGATAGTTCTAATATATATAGCCTTGGCTAAATCTTCTGCCGTCGCTGAGGGCTATGACCTCACGGATGCGCCCGAACACAGCGTTCTAGACGGATGGAGTTGGCGCACGGGATGCCGGCGAAGTGCGGCACAGGCGGCTACCGACCCCAGGGGCATGTCGTTAGCCGATCGCTGGAAGTCGCCCGCGCAGGGGACGAAGACTGCGTCGAAAGGGAGGCAACCTCTCTTTCGAGGAGACCGGACAGGGCTGCGGACGCCGCCCGGCACCGGGAATGACGCTTCATTCGCACGCTCGGTAGGAACGGCGGGCATGGCTATGGTGGCGCTCTGCCGTCCCCGTTTCGTCATGGTGCTGACACTTAATTGTCACATTTCGGCAATAGCCTAGCGCCAGCCCTCACTAAGGTAATGGAGCAACCAATGAAACGCACGTTCAGCCTCTCCCTGTTGTTGTCGGCCTTTTGCCTGAGCACTGCCGCTCACGCCGTGGATGTCACGGGCGCAGGCTCGAGCTTCGTTTACCCGGTCCTGTCGAAGTGGTCGCAGACCTTCAGCGAGAAGACCGGCAACCGCATCAACTACCAGTCCATCGGTTCCGGCGGCGGCATCGCCCAGATCAAGGCGGCGACCGTGGACTTCGGCGCCACCGACGCCCCCATGAGCACCGAAGACCTGCAGAAAGGCGGCCTGGGCCAGTTCCCGACCATCATCGGCGGCATCGTGCCGGTGGTGAACGTGGAAGGCATCGAGCCCGGCAAGCTGAAGCTCGACGGCCCGCTGCTGGCCAAGATCTTCATGGGTGAGGTCAAGACCTGGAACGACCCGGCCATCGCCGCGCTGAACCCCGGCCTGAAGCTGCCCGACAGCGCCATCACCGTGGTCCGTCGTTCGGACGGTTCGGGTACGTCCTACAACTTCACCAACTACCTGGCCAAGGTCAGCCCGGAGTGGAAGGAGAAGTTCAACTTCGGCACCACCGTCAACTGGCCGGTCGGCGTGGGTGGCAAGGGCAACGAGGGTATCGCTGCCTACGTGAAGCAGATCAAGGGCTCCATCGGCTACGTCGAGTACGCCTATGCGCTGACCAACAAGATGTCCCACGTGCAGCTGAAGAACGCCGCCGGCAACTTCGTGCAGCCGGATGCCAAGAGCTTCCAGGCCGCCGCCGCCACCGCCGACTGGAAGAGCGCCAAGGACTTCAACCTGCTGATGACCAACGCCCCGGGCGCCGACGCCTGGCCGATCACCGCCACCACCTGGATCGTGATGTACAAGGAGCCGAAGAACGAAGAGCGTAGCAAGGTCGCCTTCGACTTCTTCAAATGGTCCCTGGAAAACGGCCAGAAGGAAGCGTCCGCCCTGGACTATGTCCCGGTCCCCGATGCCCTGGTCAAGCAGATCGAAGGCTACTGGGCGTCTGACTTCAAGAAGTAAGCAAGACCGCCTGCCGTCCGGGAACCCCCAAGGGGCCCGGGCGGCTTCGCGCATCCCGATCTGCTGACCGGAAATCGCCATGACCGATCAAACCCTTCCCCTTTCGGCCGCTCAGGAAGAGCGTATCCGTCGGGATACCCGCGCGGACACCTGGTTCCGGCGCCTGCTGTTCTCTGCCGCCCTGCTGGTCCTGCTGGTGCTGGTCGGGGCAGCCCTGTCCACCCTCTGGGGTGGCCGCCTGGCCTTCATGACCTTCGGCCTGGATTTCCTGACGTCCGCCGAATGGGACGTCGGTGCCGAGAAGTTCGGTGCCCTGGTGCCCATCTACGGCACCCTGATGACGTCGCTGATCGCCCTGCTGCTGGCCGTGCCCACCAGCTTCGGCATCGCCCTGTTCCTCTCCGAGATCGCCCCCACCTGGCTGCGTGGCCCGGTGGCGACCGCCGTCGAACTGCTCGCCGGCATTCCCTCGATCATCTACGGCATGTGGGGCCTGTTCGTCTTCGGCCCTTTCATGGCCGCGCACATCTCGCCCTTCATCAACGACTACCTGGGCGCCATCCCGGTCATCGGCGTGCTGTTCCAGGGCCCGCCGCTGGGCATCGGCATGCTCACCGCCGGCATCATCCTGGCGATCATGATCCTGCCCTTCATCACCTCGGTGATGTACGAGGTGTTCCGCAGCGTGCCGCCGCAGCTCAAGGAGTCGGCCTACGCCCTGGGTTCCACCACCTGGGAAGTCTGCTGGGACATCGTGCTGCCCTACACCCGCTCGGCGGTGGTCGGCGGTGCCTTCCTCGGCCTGGGCCGCGCCCTGGGCGAGACCATGGCGGTGACCTTCGTGCTGGGCAACGCCCACCAGTTCTCCGCTTCGCTGATGATGCCGAGCAGCTCCATCGCCTCGGTGATCGCCAACGAATTCAACGAGGCCTACACCGATCTGCATCGCTCCTCGCTGATCGCCCTGGGCTTCCTGCTATTCGTGGTGACCTTCTTCGTGCTGCTGGCAGCGCGTCTAATGCTGTCGCAGCTGTCGCGCAAGGCAGGTAACTGATGCACATCGACGCCTATCTCTACCGCAAGCGCCGGATCAAGAACGGCATCGCGCTGATCCTCGGCAGCGCCGCGGCCGTGCTCGGTCTCGGCTTCCTCGTCTGGATTCTCGGCACCACCCTGATCAAGGGCATGAGCGCCCTGAGTCCGAGTCTCTTCGTCGAGATGACCCCGCCGCCCGGCGCTACCGGCGGTGGCCTGGCCAACGCCCTGTTCGGCAGCGTGCTGATCACCCTGCTGGCCACCGCCATCGGCGCGCCCATCGGCATCCTGGCCGGTCTGTGGCTGGCGGAATACGCGCGCCATTCCAAGCTCGGTCTGGTGGTGCGCTTCGTCAACGACATCCTGCTGTCGGCGCCCTCCATCGTCATCGGCCTGTTCATCTACACCGCCGTGGTGGTGCAGCTCAATCATGCCACCGGCGGCAGCATAGGTTTCTCCGGTTTCGCCGGGGCCCTGGCGCTGGCCATGCTGGTGGTGCCGGTGGTGACCCGTACCACCGACGAGATGATGCAGCTGCAACCGGCAGCCATGCGTGAAGCGGCCCTGGCCCTGGGCATCCCCCAGTGGAAGGTGACCCTGCAGGTCCTGCTGCGCGCCTCTCGTGCCGGCGTGGTGACCGGGGTGCTGCTGTCCATCGCCCGCATCACCGGCGAGACCGCCCCGCTGCTGTTCACCGCCTTCGGCAACCAGTACTGGAACGCGGACCTGCTCAAGCCCATGGCCAGCGTCCCCGTGACCATCTTCCAGTTCGCCATGAGTCCGTTCGAGAACTGGCAGCAACTGGCCTGGGCCGGCGCCCTGCTGCTGACCCTGTTCGTGCTGTTCCTGAACCTTTCCTCTCGCTTCTTCTTTCGCAACCGGGATTCCAAGTGACTACCATGCAGACGCAGATACCGGAACTGCAGGCGCGCGACGTCGGCTTCCGTTACAAGGGCCACCAGGCGCTCAAGTCGATCAACCTGGACATCGCGGCCAAGCAGATCACCGCCATCATCGGCCCGTCCGGATGCGGCAAGTCCACGCTGCTGCGTATCTTCAACCGCATCTACTCGGAATACCCGGGGCTGGAAGCGACCGGCGAGATCCTCATGGACGGGGAGAACATCCTCGATCCCAAGTATTCGCTGAGCCGCCTGCGCAGCACCATCGGCATGGTGTTCCAGAAGCCGGTGCCCTTCCCGATGTCCATCGCCGACAACGTCGCCTACGGCATCCGCCACCACGAGCGGCTGTCGCGCGTGGAGCTGCAGGATCGCGTCGAGCAGGCCCTGCGCGGCGCGGCGCTGTGGGATGAGGTGAAGGACAAGCTGAACCAGAGCGCCCTGGGCCTCTCCGGCGGTCAGCAGCAACGCCTGTGCATCGCCCGCACCATCGCCCTGCGGCCGCGGGTGCTGCTGCTGGACGAACCCACCTCGGCGCTGGACCCCATCTCCACCGCGCGCATCGAGCAACTGCTGGCCGAGCTCAAGCAGGAGTTCACCGTGGTCATCGTCACCCACAACATGCAGCAGGCGGCGCGCTGTTCCGACGTCACCGCCTTCATGTACCTGGGCGAGCTGATCGAGGTGGACAAGACCGACAAGATCTTCACCAAGCCGGACAAGAAGCAGACCGAGGACTACATCACCGGTCGTTTCGGCTGAGTCTCGTCGCTGCCCACGCAGGCCACTCCTCGGAGTGGCCTTTTTCATGGCCCCTGGAAAGGGGCGGGCCAGGGCGGCTGGCCGCTTTGCACCGCCGAGCGGCCATGGGTGTGCATGAAGATTCCATGAAATTTTGTTTTTAATTCAAATGCTTGAATTAAAAATTTTATTTTCTGGCAAGCAAAACGACATCTCTTCTGCCGAGACTGACCCGGCTTTGTGAAGGGCTGCACCGCCAGCCACTACTGCCTGGATTATCTGGAAAGGAGATCTACCGATGTCTATCAACCCTTATCGATTCACGGCGCTGTTCTCGGGCGTGTTCCTGGCCACCTGCTCGGCCGCCGCGAGTGCCGCGGTCGATGAGAAGCTGCTCGACATGCTCAAGGCCAACGGCTCCATCACCCCCGCGCAATACGCCGAATTGCGCGGCGACCTGCAGCAGGAGCAGCAGGCGCGTGCCGCCCAGGTCGCCCAGCAGCAGCAGACCTCCGACTTCGAGAAGAAACTGGCCTGGGCCGCCAAGACCCAGATCAAGGGCGATGTACGCGTCCGCCACGAGAGCATCGACATCGCTGGCGAGCCCGACAACGGCCGCGACCGTGACCGCCAGCGCATCCGTGCCCGGCTGGGTGCCTACAGCGAGATCAATCCGCAGGTGGACACCGGCATCCGCATCGCCACCGGTGGCGGCGACGATGCCCGCTCCACCAACCAGGACCTGAACAACTACTTCGACAAGAAGCAGCTCTGGCTGGACCAGGCCTATATCGACTACCACCCCACGGCGTTGCCGAATCTGCACCTGGTGGGCGGCAAGATGAACCAGCCGTGGGTCAGCACCGGCGACGTCATCTGGGATAGCGACATCAATCCCGAAGGCCTGGCCGGCACCTACAGGTACGACCTGGGCGGTGGCGCCGAGCTGTTCGGCAGCACCGGCTACTACGTGCTCAAGGACAACGTCGACGGTGAAGGCTACGAGTTCAAGCATGACCTGCGCCTCTACGCCGGCCAGCTGGGCAGCCGTTTCAACCTGGGCGATGCCGCCAAGCTGATGGTGGGCGGCAGCGTCTATACCTACGACAACGACAAGGACAGCGCCTGCCCAACCACCGGCTCCGTCACTACGCCCTGCGCCCTGGCGGCCAACGGCAACACCACCGACCGCTTCCGGCTCTACGAGGGCTTCGCCCAGCTGGACCTGACCAAGTTGTGGGTGCCGCTGTCCTTCTACGGCCAGTACGTGGTCAACGACAAGGCCGACGATGGCGAGGACACCGCCTGGCTGGTGGGGGCCAAGACCAAGCTGATGCAGCGGGTGGGCCTGGAATACAACTACCGCGATGTCCAGCGCAACGCGGTGGTGGGGGCCTTCACCGACTCCGACTTCGGCAACGGCTCGACCGGTGCCCGGGGGCACAAGCTCAAGCTGGGCTACGACATCGACAAGAACTTCGGCATCGGCCTGACCTACTTCCTCGCCGAGTCCGACACCGCCAGCCGCTTCCGCGACAACGCCGACGTCAAGACCCTGCAGTTGGACCTGGAAGCCAAGTTCTAACGTCCACGACCCTCAGGTCGTGCTCTTCTCGAACCGCCCATGTGGCGGTTCTTTTTTGTCTGCAGGAGCCACTATCTTATCGCTGTGGGGATACCTCACGTAGCGTGGAAAACGGCGCAGCCTTTTCCACTGGAGACTTGGTGGCGAGGAGGCCCTCACCCCAACCCTCTCCCGAGGGGAGAGGGGGCTATCCGAGCAGGCGTTCAGTTTCATCAGCCACGGCAAAGATCACGTCAAACCGGCGTACCTCTTCCTGTAGGAGCGGCCCATGGCCGCGATAAAGTGCACAAAGACAGTTGCTGCCATGGGCGGGGGCACCAAGGCCGATCACCCGTTCGCCAGGGCCGCTGGAGCCGAAGGCCTGGGCGGGGTGCGGGCGCTTTCGCCCCGAGGCCCAGTGGAGGAGGTTGCGCCGTTTCCCAGGCTACATCGCTGTAGGGGCACTTGCCTTATCGCGGCCATGGCGGTCCGCTGATGCGGCCGCTCCTACCGGTACGGGCTAGTCCGTGGAACAACGGTCTTATCGCCTAGGCGACCGAAGACGAGCATCCGCTCAAGGCCCCCTCTCCCTCTGGGAGAGGGCTGGGGTGAGGGAACCCCGGCGGCGAACTCTTCGTGGAAAAGGCTGCGCCGTTTTCCACACTACGTCTGTAGGAGCAACGGCATCGGCGGACCGCGATGGAGCTTCGCCACCAGAACACAACCCCCGGTCCCTAACGCACCAACCTGATCTCCACCAGCTTGCCATCGATGAACTTGAGGCGACGCGAGGCGCCGTTCGCCGGGCCATAGGTCCAGAACTGGGTCTCGGCCGCGTTGAACTTGGGCACGCCATTGTTGCGCAGTGCCGGTGGGTTGACCTGGCGTTCGGCCGGCGCGCCGCAGGCAGCCAGGACCTGGTCGACGCTGTCGCCTTCCTCGACGAGATTCTGGCCACAGCGCAGGCTGGCCTGGGCGAGCAGGGGGAGGAGCAGGAGACATAGCGATAGATAGCGAGCGTGCATCGAGACTCCGGGAGATTGCGGCAGAGGCCATTGCCTTCAGCCTAGCCGTTATCCAGCAAAGGAACGGCTTTGGCGAAGCCACGGCTGAGATAGCGGGAGCCGACCAAGCCGAAGCGCCAGGGTACCTCGCGGGCACGGGTAATGCCGATGCGCGGACCCTGTACCACGGCTACCTCGGCAGCGGCTGGTTCCAGCAGGAAGGGCGGCTCGTCCAGCGGCAGGCCATCGTGGCTGCCATCGATACCCAGCGCCTGGCACAACCGCCCGGGCCCGGCGCAGAGCAGGCGATCGGCCAGTCCGCCCCGGCGTTCGCGCATCACCTCCAGTCCCCACAACGGCTCCAGCGCGCGGATCAGCACCCCGGCGCCATGGCCGGCTTCGCGGCAGACCAGGTTGAAGCACCAGTGGATGCCATAGGAGCGATAGACATAGGCATGACCGGGCGGACCGAACATGGCGCGGTTGCGCGGCGTGGGCCCGGAAAAGCTATGGGAGGCCGGGTCCTCGCCATCGTAGGCCTCGGTCTCGACGATGAGGCCGCCCACGCCCTGGACCCTGAGCGTGGTGCCGATCAGTTGCCGCGCCACCTCGTCCACCGGGCGGGTGAAATCCAGGTGGCTCACGCCTCGGGCTCCGGCTCTTCCAGGATCAGCGCCGCATGCACCATGGCCAGGTGGCTCAGGCCCTGGGGAAAGTTGCCCAGCGCCGCGCCATCACGGGGATCGCGCATCTCGGTCATCAGGCCGACGCCATTGAGGCTGGCGGCCAGCACCTCGCGCATCAGTTCGCGCGCCTGGTCCACCTCGCCCAGCACGGCATGGGCTTCGACCATCCAGTAGGAACAGGCCAGGAACGCACCTTCTTCCTGCTCGGCCCCGCTGTAGCGATAGACCAGAGGTCCATGGGCCAACTCACGGCGAATGGCCGCCAGGGTGCTGACCGAACGCTCACCGCCGTCGAAGCCGAAGCGAATGCCCAGCAGCAGCCCGGCATCCAGCCGCTCGGTACCGGCATAGAAGGTATAGGCCTGCTTGCGCTCGCTCCAGCAGTGTTCGTTGACCCAGTCGCGGATGCGGTCGCGCTCGCGTTGCCAGCGGCCGCACATGGCATCGGGGATATGGCCGTCGCGGGCCAGGGTCACGGCGCGGTCCAAGGCGAACCAGCAACCCAGCTTGGACAGGGTGTAGTGGCGCTCTTCGGGCAGCTCCCACATACCGGCATCCGGCTGGCGCCAGCTGTCCGCGCAGAGATTGGCCAGGTCGGTGAGCAGGCTGGCAGTGGCGAAGTCCAGCACATGGCCCTTGCTGGCATAGAGGCGGAAGGTTTCCAGCAGGTCGCCATAGAGACTCAACTGGCACTGGGCGCTGGCGCGATTGCCGACGCGCACTGGCTGGGAGTCGCGATAGCCAGGAACCGAGATGATGCGTTCCTCGGGGGCCAGTTCGCCTTCCAGGGTAAAGCAGGTATGCAGGCGATTGCCATGGCGGCGGATGACATTCTGGATCCAGGCCAGGGCCGCCTGAGCTTCACCCAGGGCACCCAGGCGCAAGAAGGCCTTGATGGTAAAGACCGCATCGCGCACCCAGGCATAGCGATATTCATAGTTCTTGTCGCCGCCGATGCGTTCCGGCAGCGAGGTGGTGGCCGCCGCGACGATGGCGCCAGTGGGCGAGTAGAGCAGTAGCTTGAGCGCCAGGGCCGAGCGCTTCACCTCGCTGAGGAATTCGCCACGGTAGGCAAAGCCCTGGGCCCATTCGCGCCAGGCCTGGTCGCTGCGGTCGATGCGCTGGTCCACTTCGTCCAGCGAGGGCACCACCAGCGGCTCGTTCTCCGTCGCGGTCAGGGCCAGGACGCTGCGCTGGCCGGCTTCCAGCACCAGCCTCGCCAGCAGGCGGCGGTCGTCGCATTCGAGGATTTCCAGGCGTTCGCAGTGGCGCAGGGTAGCCATCACACCATCGACGTGCATGACCTCGCCATTGGGCGTGCTGCGCATCCAGGGCGAGACGGTCTGGCCCTGGGTACCGGGGACCAGTTCGATACGCAACTCGACCCGCCCGGAGAGGCCTTCCACCCGCCGGCCCAGTTCGCACCAGGGCAGGCGTCCGGCCGAGCCGCTGTTGAGCGATTCGGTCAGGCGCACGCTACCGTCAGCGGTGTGGAAACAGGTCTCCAGCACGTTGCTGTCTTCGCGGTAGGCCCGCTCGACGTGGTAGTCGGCAACCGGAGTTATCGCGAAGAAACCGCCGGCCGGGGCGTCCAGCAGGCGGTCGAAGAAGGGCGCGGAATCCATGTTGGGCACGCACCACCAGTCCAGCGAGCCGTCCGGCGCCACCAGGGCCACCGAACGACCGTCGGAGAGGGCGGCGTAGCCCGCCAGGGGCGCGTAGCCGTCCTGGCGAGCCGGATCGAAGGCCGCCACGGCCCTTAGCCCATGCCTCCGGTAGCGCCATAGACCTCACCGGTCACATAGCTCGACTCCTGGGAGGCCAGCAGCACATAGATGGGCGCCAGTTCCGCCGGCTGGCCGGGACGCTTGAACACCGTCCCGCCACCGAAGCTGGGAATCTTCTCCTGGGGCTGGCCACCGCTGGGCTGCAGCGGCGTCCAGAAGGGGCCGGGGGCCACGGCGTTGACGCGGATGCCCTTGCTGGCGACCTGCTTGGCCAGCGCCTTGGTGAAGTTGGTGATGGCCGCCTTGGTCGAGGCGTAGTCCAGCAGGAACTCCGAAGGCTGGGTGGCCTGGATCGAGGTGGTGTTGATGATGGCGGCACCGGCCGGCAGGTGCGGCAGCGCGGCCTTGCACAGCCAGAACAGGGCGTAGACGTTGGTCTTGTAGGTGGCATCGAACTGCTCGGTGGTCAGCTCGGCGATGTCCTGCACGGCGGTTTGCTTGCCCGCCACGTTGACCAGGATGTCGAGCCCACCCATGGCCTCCCTCGCCTGGGTCACCAATTGCGTACAGAAGGCTTCGTCCTTCAGGTCTCCGGGAACGCAGACAGCCTTGCGACCCTCGGCTTCTACCAGCTTGACCACCTCCTGGGCGTCAGCCTCTTCCTCGGGCAGGTAGTTGAGCACCAGATCGGCACCCTCCCGGGCGTAGGCAATGGCCGTGGCCCGACCGATGCCGGAGTCCGCGCCGGTGATCAGCGCCTTGCGTCCGGCCAGCCGGCCGAAGCCCTTGTAGCTGGTCTCGCCATGGTCGGGACGCGGCTGCATCACCTGGGCCAGGCCGGGCGCCTCCTGGGGCTGCTTGGGAAATTCCGGCTGGGGATACTGGGTGAGGGGGTTCTGCATGGCGTACTGGTTGTCGCTGGACATGACATCTCCTGAAGCGATGAGAAGGGCGCTGAATGGCCCCTTTTCGATGACGTTCAAGGAAATGGAAAGGCAAACCGCGGTCGAGGTTCCCTGCGGTCCGCGGAAGACGTATCTGTTTCGACAGCCTTCTTACCCAGGCTTTACTCCCGGCTACGGTTCTTTCGCCAGCACCAGGCGTCCAAGGACAGGAACGAGGGGAGGTCCCTCTGCAGGAGAAGGTCGATGTGGGTGAAGAGCTGCAAGGTGGCCGTGCTGGCCTTACTGCTGTCGCTGTCCGGTTGCTGGTGGTTCATGCCACCGCCTGGCGGCGGTGGCCATGGCGGGCCGGGCGGTCATGGTGGACCCGGGGGCGGCCCGGGTTTTGTCGGTCCGCGCTAGGCTTTGTCTGAAAAGTGCCTGCGCATCGGTGATGCTGCGTTAAAAATCAACTCGGAATGCTCATTTACCACTCGTAAACTCGAGCGCGAGTCCGATCCGCTTCCTCGCTGATTTTTGCCTTGCCTCACCTTCGCTCGGCGACTTTTTAGACAAGCCTTAGGGCTCGACGGGCTCCAGGCGCAGGGCGGCACCGGTACGCCGGAGGGTGAGGATGTCGGCCTCGCGACAGCCGATCAGGTCTCCCGCGGTGGTGCGCAACTGGTCATCCTCCAGCTGGGCATAGGGCGCCGGCTGGGTGCCGTCGCCCGCGACCATGATGTACAGCTGGCCACAGAGCAACTGACCCGCCAGCCGGCCATCGTCCAGGCTGATCAGGCGATAGCTGCGGCGGGCGTCGTAGGTGAAGCGCATGGGAGCATCCATTCTGGGTGTCCAGCTCAGAACCGCGCCGCCGCGCAATGTTCCCGCGGGCGGGGCTTGGACTCAGAGGCGGAACTGCGCCACCAGTCCCTGGAAGGACGTCGCCAGGCGCGACAGTTCCTGGCTGGAGGCGGCGGTCTGCTGCGCCCCGGTAGCGGTCTGGGTCGACAAATCCTGGATGTTCACCAGGTTGCGATCCACCTCGCGGGCCACCTGGGCCTGCTCCTCGGCAGCGCTGGCGATCACCAGGTTGCGCTCCTCGATGCGCGCCACGCCTTCGGTGATGCGATCCAGCGCCGCGCCGGCGCGATTGGCGCGTTGCTGGGTGTCGTCGGCCAGGGCCTGGCTCTTGTGCATGGCGCTCACCGCTTCTTCGGCACTGCCACGCACCGCACCCATCATGCGCTCGATCTCGCCGGTGGAGCCTTGGGTGCGGTGGGCGAGGGCGCGCACCTCGTCCGCCACCACGGCGAAGCCACGGCCCTGCTCGCCGGCACGGGCGGCCTCGATGGCGGCGTTGAGCGCCAGCAGGTTGGTCTGCTCGGCGATGCCACGGATCACTTCCAGCACCTGGCCGATCTCGCGGACCTGGCCCTCCAGGGTCTGCACCTTCTGGGTGGAGTCGCCGATCTCGCGGGTCATCACCGTCATGGCCTGGGCAGCCTGCAGCACCTGTTCGCGGCCCAATTGGGCCTCGCGGCTGGTTTCCTGGGAGGCGGTGGAGGTGGAGACGGCGTTGCGCGCCACCTCTTCCACGGCGGCGGTCATCTCGTTGACGGCGGTGGCGGCCTGTTGCACCTCATCGTGCTGGCGCACCTGGCCGCGGGAGGCTTCCTCGGTGACCGCATGCAGCTCTTCGGCGGCCGTGGCGAGCTGGCTGGAGGCCCCGGCCATCCGCTGCACGGTATCCTTCAGGCTGCGCTGCATGCCGCCCAGGGCCTGTAGCAATTGGCCGGCTTCATCGCGGCGCGTGCTCTGGATGGTCTGAGTCAGGTCGCCCTGGGCGACGCGCTTGGCGCTGGTCACGGCTGCGCGGATCGGCGTGACGATCATCCGGGTGATGACGATACCCAGCGCCAGGGCGCAGACCAGGGCCAGCAGGATGCCGCCGCCCAGGGTCCAGAGCGCCTGTTGGTAGGTCGTGACCGCCAGGGCGCCGGATTCGGCGCCCTGGCGCTTGTTGGAATTCACCATGATCTTGAACGAGGCCATGGTCTTGCGATAAACGGGCTGCACCTGGTCGTTCAGCAACTGCGCCGCGCCATTCGTATCCTTGGCGGCGAGGCGCGCCAGGACAGTCTCGGTCCCGGCGATATAGCTCTGCCAGTCCTGCATGAAGGCATCCCCGGCGGCCTTTTCATCGGGCTCCAGGGGCGTCTGGCGATAGTCGGCGAAGGGCTTCTCGGCATCGGCCTGGTTGCTACGCAGTGAGGCGATGACACGATCCTGCTCGGCCTGGGGAGCATTGCCATAGACCATCGACAATAGGCGGAACAGATCGCGGTTGTGGCCGATCACGTTGCTCTTGGTGTCGTTGAGCTGGGTGATGGACCTCATATTGTTGTTCAACACCGAGTCCAACAGGGTGTTGAGGCTGCCGATGCCGCGCAGGCCGATCGCCCCGATACCGAGGGTGATGAGGCTGCACAGGCCGAAAGCAATGGCCAGCTTTTTCGCCAGCGCCAGATTGTTGAACCAGACCATGAACCTGTCCTTTGAGCCGAGGAAAACCGAGTCGCGCAGTGGATGCCCTGGCTATCGGCACTCGTCAGACGAGCTTTAATTCAGTCAGACGATTTGCCGGGAGCGTCGCTGGCCATTCAGGTTCGCCGGTAGAGGTCGTCCAACAGGCGATTGGCCGCCAGGGCGTCGGCCAGGCTGGCCAACTCCGGGCGTGTGCGGCCAAGCAGGTGATCGAACACCGCCGTGGCGCCCTGCGGGACCCCGGGCGCCACGTCGTCGGCCAGCACTTGCTGGTTCCCCTGGGCGTCGTGCCGCAGCAGGCGTCCCGCGGAGAGCTCCAGGGTTCCCGCGCTGCCATCCAGGCGGATGGCCAGCCGCGGACCGCGCAGGGCGGCACTGGCGCGCAGATGGATCGGCAGGTCTCCCGCCCACAGCAGTGCCTCGCCGCCATGATCCAGCGGCCAGCGCGCGTCCTGCTCCAGCCGGCAATGCTCCACCGTCAGCGGCTGGTTGGTGAGCCAGGTGCTGAAATCCAGCAGATGCACCGCCAGATCGCCAAAGGTGCCGTAGCCCATGCGCTTCTCGTCCAGGTGGGCCGGCCACTCGCTCAGCCAACCCTCCAGCAGCCCCGGATGGCCCGCCGTCAGCGACAGGTGCGAAAGGGTGCCGATGGCGCCGTCCCGCGCGAGCTGGCGCAACTGCTGCAAGGCCGGGTCGGTGCGCAGATAGAAACCGCTGAAAAATGAGCGCCCGGCGAGTCGCTCGGCCAAGGATCTGGCCCGCTCGGCCGAGACGGCCAGCGGCTTCTCCACGAACAAATGACGGGCGCGGGGCAGCAGGGCGGTCACCGCCGCTTCGTGGTCGTCGATGGCGGTGGTGACGAAGGCCAGATCTACCGGGGGCAATTGGGCGAAGTCGTCCAGCACCGGCAGGCCATGGGGCGCGGCCAGTCGTTGGGCCCGGGCAGGATCGCGTTCGCTGGCTACGGCCACCACGCGCACGCGCGGATCGGCCAGGCTGGTGTCCAGGTAGTCCTGGGCGTGGATCTGTTCGCAACCGACGATGGCGACGCTGAGCATGAAAAGGGGTCCTCTAAGAAGCTGTTCACGATCTCGCGAGCTAGAGCCAAACAAGGCCTAGGCGGCCCCACGAAAACACCTGAGGAAGCGGAGTTTACGAGTAGTAAATGAGCATTCCGAAGGGCTTTTCAACGCCGTTTGGTCGACGCGCAGCAGATCGTGAACAGCTTCTAACGGTGGTCGTACCCTTATGGACCCCAAATGCGCCGCCAGGCTTCGTCGATCAGACCGGTTGATAGGCCTTGCCGAAGCGGTTGGCCAGGAAGGCGTCCATGTCCACCTGCTCCTGGGCGATGAAGCCGCGCTGCGGCAGCTTGCCTTCGCGGAACAGGTCCAGGGCGGTGCAGATGCCGGCGGCGGTGGTGATCTGGATGGCGCTGGTCAGTCGACCGTCGCGCTCGGCGGCGAAGATCTTGCGGCTGAACACCTCTTGTACCAGCTTGCCGCCGCGCAGGCCGCTGACGGTGACGAACACCAGCACCACGTCCTGCATGGTGGTGGGCACGGCGCCGCGCAGGATGTCCTTGAGCTGCTCCTGGTCATTCGCCAGGCGCAGGTCTTCCAGCAGGAACTTCATCAGGTCGCGGTGACCGGGATAGCGCACGGTCTTGTAGTCGAGGGTTTCCACCTGGCCCTGCAGGGTCTCGCAGAGGGTGCCCAGGCCGCCCGAGGTGTTGAAGGCCTCGTATTCCACGCCATCCAGGGAGAAGTGCTCCAGGCCTTCCAGCGGCTGCACCAGTTGCAGCTCGCCGTTGCGCACCGCTTCGCACGGGTGGCAGTACTCGTTGACCAGGCCGTCGACGCTCCAGGTCAGGTTGTATTTCAAGGCATTGGTGGGGAATTCCGGCAGGGCGCCGACGCGCATCTTCACCTCGCGCACGCTGTCGAAACGCTTGGCCAGCGAATGGGCGGCGATGCCGATAAAGCCCGGCGCCAGGCCGCACTGGGGCATGAAGGCATTGCTCGCGCCCTCGGCCAGTTGGCGGATGGTCTTGGTCGCCTTCACGTCCTCGGTCAGGTCGAAGTAGTGGGTATTGGTGGCCTTGGCCGCCTGGGCCACGGGAATCGCCAGGTGATAGGGCAGGGCATTGAGTACCACGTCCTGATCGTCCAGGGCGGCGGCCAGGGCGCTGGCATCGGCGGTATCCAGGGGGCGGGTCTGTACGCCCAGGGCCGCGATGGCCGCCAGGGCGCGTTCGTCACGATCCGCCACCGCCACCTGGTAGTCGCCACTGGCATGCAGCAATTGCGAAATGGTGTAGCCGATGTGGCCGGCGCCGAGCAGGGTGACTTTCATGGCGGATCCTCCGTGGTTGGAGGTTCCAGCTTAAGAAGCGGCGCGGTCGAATGTGAGCGTCAGAGCGTCGAGTCGTTGTCTCTTGTTTGACGAGTCGTCGGGATTTTCGTCGTTTCGACGAAGAGCCTCGCTTCAGGCACCGTAAACCTCCCGTAGGAGCGGCCCATGGCCGCGATAACAGAGTGTGAAGCGGCAGCGGCGCAGACTACCCGTCACATCGCGGTCATGGACCGCTTCTACGGGCTGCGTGGCCGCATCGGCGGACCGCCACCGACGTACCCCGCCAGCCGCCCCTAGCCCGGCACCACCCGCAACACCTGGCCTTCCTCGCCATCGGTGAGCAACCAGAGAGTGCCGTCCGGTCCACTGCGCACGTCGCGCAGGCGCTGGTCCAGCTCCTGGAACAGCAACTCCTGCTCGCCCGGCACGCCGTTCACCAAGGGCACCCGCCGCACCGCCTTCTCCCGTAGCGCCGCTACGAACAGGCTACCGCGCCAGGCGGGAAAGCCCGCGCCGTCGTACCAGGTCAGACCGGCCGGGGCGATGGAGGGCGTCCATTCCAGCAGCGGCGGCGCGATGCCCGGCAGCTCGCGAAAGGGCGAGATGCGCGCGCCGGTGTAGTCCACGCCGCCGGTGGTCAGCGGCCAGCCATAGTTGGCCCCGGCACGGATCAGGTTCAATTCATCGCCGCCCTTGGAGCCATGTTCGTGCTCGTACAGCGCCTGGCGCTCGGCCACCCACACCAGGCCCTGGGGATTGCGATGGCCGAGGCTGTAGATCTCCGGCAGGGCGCCAGGGCGGTTGACGAAGGGGTTGTCCGGCGGCACGCCGCCGTCGCGGGTGATGCGCACGATCTTGCCCAGATGGGTATCCAGCCGCTGGGCGTCGGTGCGCTCCACATTGCCGTCCCCCAGGGCGATGGCCAGGGTGCCGTCGCCGAGCAGCGCCATGCGTGCGCCGAAGTGCTGGCCGAAGGCCTTGGCCGGTTGGCTGGTGAAGAGGGTGCGGACCTCTTGCAGACGCGTGCCGTCCAGCCTGGCCCTCATCACCTTGAGATGATTGGCCTGGCGCGTGCCTGCCGCGTAGGACAGATAGAGCAGTCGGTTGGTGGCGAAGTCCGGGTCCGGCAATACCTCGAACAACCCTGCCTGGCCTTCGCTGTACAGTTCGGGCAGGCCACTCACGGCTTCCGTCTGCAGGCCGAGTCGGCCGCGGCCGTCCGGCACCAGAACGCGCAGACGGCCAACGCCCTCGGTCAGCAGCGCCCGGCCATCGGGCAGGAAGGCCAGCGACCAGGGCCGCTGCAATCCGCTCGCCACCGTCTCGATCCGGTAGGCCGGTGCAGCCAGGGCCAAGGATGCCCCCAGCAGCGCGCCCAGCACCGCGAGCCAGGCCCAGTATCGGGAAGCTTTGCGTAACGACTGAGGTCTACCCCAGGCATCGGCTTTCGCTACCCTCATCGTTTCTCGTCGAGACTGTCCGCTCATGTCGAATTCGCTCTGGCGCTCCTGGTTGAAACCCCGCTCGCTGCTGGCCTTCGCCGCGGCGCTGCTGCTGGCCGCCGCCTGGGGCAGCCTGGTGCAGACCCAGTACAATCTCGCCGCACTCCAGGGACTCGAACTGCCCATAGATGGCGCGACCCGCTGGCGTACCTCGCTGCAGGATCTGCTCGGTTTCGGACCCGTCTACGCCGCCATCGTGCTCGCCGCCTGGTTACCAGCCTTTGCCGCGGCGTTCTGGCTCGCTCGTCGTAGCGGTCCCTACCGTGCCTGCCTGCTGCCGCTGGCCACCAGCGTCAGCCTTATCGTCGCCATCCGCCTGATCGACGCCTTCGCGCCCATACCGGTGCTGATCTATGCCACCCGCACCCTGGATGGCCTGCTGGCGATGGCCGTGGGCGGCCTGCTCGGCGGCTTGCTGTTCATCTGGCTGGCTCGCCCGCGGCCCACGCAGGCGAAGGTGGACATCACGCCTTGAAGCGTCAGGACGAGGTCAGCTTCATCAGCACCAGGCCGCTGACGATCAGCGCCGCGGCCAGGAGGCGCAACGGACTCGCCGCCTCGCCCAGCAGCAGGACGCCCACGCTGAAGGCGCCCACGGCACCAATGCCGGTCCAGATCGTATAGGCGGTGCCCAGCGGCAGGCTGCGCATGGAGATCGACAGCAACGCCACGCTCGCCACCATGGCGACCAGGGTGATCAGCGTCGGCGTGACCCGGGTGAAGCCCGCCGACTGCTTCATATAGAACGCCCAGACCACCTCGAGCAGTCCCGCGCATATCAGATAGAACCAAGCCACGAACGGCCTCCTGTGACACCGGGCCGTCCCGGAACGCTGCCCACCGATCTTGGGGGCGTCCCCAGGGCTGGAAGAGCAGGGCGGCAAGACCTCACCGCCGGATCGGCTGCGCTATCCTAACGGTCGCGCCCGGGCCTTTCGACCCGTAGGGCTTGTCGCCTAGTGCGGCTTGCAAATCTGCTCGGCGATCCCATCGAACTCCCGATCGAAACTGGCCCGCTCCGCCGCGCTCAGAAAGCCTTGCTGCTTGACGAAGGCATCGCTCCGCTGCCGCACCTGAGCGATGCGCTCGCTGAACTGGTTCGCCTGCTGCTGACTGATTCGCCTGGCGATCCGCGCCGTGCTCACATCCGCCTGCAGCACATTGGCGCGCATGGAGAGATGCGCCTGCAGCGGATCGCTGATCGACCCACCCAGCTCGCCCGGCAAGGCGCGTTGTTGCTCCAGGTCGCAGCTTGGCAGACCAAGATCGTCGGGGCGATCTTGCTGCAGGGTACAGGCGCCCAGGGCGAGGGGCAGCAACAGGAAGGGAATCAGCGATTTCATCTTGGCCTCGTCGACAGGTGAGACGTGCTTGAGAGCTCGCTCTAAGCGCTTGGTTCAGCCGCCAGAAACGACAAAGCCCGCTCGATGGCGGGCTTTTTTACGTTCACCGGACCATGACGGCGGTGAACGGGAGATGGCGCACTCGGCGGGATTCGAACCCACGACCCCTGCCTTCGGAGGGCAGTACTCTATCCAGCTGAGCTACGAGTGCAGCGATTCGGTGACGCTGAATCGGTCGCCATCATACTCACCTTGCTCCTGACCGTCCATGCCCGAATGCACGATGTTGTTGATTTTGAACGAGTGTTTCTTCGGTGGCAGACGAGCCTGGATAAACAGTGGGACAGCCGGTGAGAAAACCTCCCGATCGCACTTGCACAGGGGTTCAGGATTCTCCTAGGATGCGTTCAATATTTCGAACGCTTGTGGCGGTTCGGACGTTCAACGCGGGCACTGAACGGTGGCCAGTCCACCGGTTCCAAGCCTGACTTCATCGCAGGCGCAGGGGTGCCATGCCCTTGCTTCCGGCCCTTTCAGCCAAGGAGACCGTAATGCAGCTCAAAGATGCTTCCCTGTTCCGCCAGCAAGCCTATGTCGACGGCGCCTGGATCGACGCCGACAGCGGCGCCAGCGTCAAGGTGGACAACCCCGCCACCGGCGAGACCCTGGGTACCATTCCCAAGCTCGGCCGCGCCGAGACCAGGCGTGCCATCGATGCCGCCAACCGTGCCCTGCCGGCCTGGCGTGCCCTGACCGCCAAGGAGCGCTCGGCCAAGCTGCGGCGCTGGTACGAGCTGATGATCGAGAACCAGGATGACCTGGGCCGCCTGATGACCCTGGAGCAGGGCAAGCCGTTGGCCGAGGCCAAGGGCGAGATCGCCTATGCCGCCTCCTTCATCGAGTGGTTCGCCGAGGAAGCCAAGCGCATCTATGGCGACACCATCCCCGGCCACCAGGCCGACAAGCGCATCCTGGTGATCAAGCAGCCCATCGGCGTCACCGCCGCCATCACGCCGTGGAACTTCCCCACCGCGATGATCACCCGCAAGGCCGGCCCGGCCCTGGCCGCCGGCTGCACCATGGTCATCAAGCCCGCCAGCCAGACCCCGTACTCGGCGCTGGCCCTGGCCGAACTGGCCGAGCGCGCCGGCATTCCCAAGGGCGTACTGAGCGTGGTCACCGGCTCTGCCACCGAGATCGGTGCCGAGCTGACCGAAAACCCCATCGTGCGCAAGATTTCCTTCACCGGCTCCACCGAGATCGGTGCCAAGCTGATGGAGCAGAGCGCGCCCACCATCAAGAAGCTGTCGCTGGAACTGGGCGGCAACGCGCCCTTCATCGTCTTTGACGACGCCGACCTGGACAAGGCCGTGGAAGGCGCCATCGCCTCCAAGTACCGCAACGCCGGCCAGACCTGCGTTTGCGTCAACCGCCTGTACATCCAGGACGGCGTCTACGACGCCTTCGCCGAGAAGTTCAAGGCCGCCGTGGCCAAGCTCAAGGTCGGCAACGGCCTGGAAGAGGGCGTGACCATCGGCCCGCTGATCGACGCCAAGGCCGCGGCCAAGGTCAAGGAGCACATCGACGACGCCGTGAGCCAGGGCGCCAAGGTCATCGCCGGGGGCAAGGCCCACGCCAATGGCGGCAGCTATTTCGAACCGACCATCCTCGCCGAGGTGCCGCGCAGCGCCAAGGTGTCCAAGGAAGAGACCTTCGGCCCGCTGGCGCCGCTGTTCCGCTTCAAGGACGAGGCCGAGGTCATCGAACTGGCCAACGACACCGAGTTCGGCCTGGCCTCCTACTTCTATGCCCGCGATCTGTCCCGCGTGTTCCGCGTCGCCGAGGCGCTGGAGTACGGCATGGTCGGCATCAACACCGGCCTGATCTCCAACGAAGTCGCACCCTTCGGTGGCGTCAAGGCCTCGGGCCTGGGCCGCGAAGGCTCCAAGTACGGCATCGAGGACTACCTGGAGATCAAGTACCTCTGCCTGGGCATCTGATCCGCTTTCAGCAGAACCTGCTGGGCTTCGCTGCGCTCAGCCCGACCTATGTACCGTCGTAGGTCGGGCTGAGACGGCTCTACCGTCGAAGACCATCGGCCCCAGCCGATGCAGCGCTTTCCCCCGGCGCGGATGCCGGGCCGTTGGCAGTCGATCATCGTATGCTGCCCGGAATCCAGTCCGCGCTTTTTCCCGTAGCCGGCCGCACGATGAGCGGCCATCGAGGACTGCAATGAGCCACACCAATGATTCCCTGATGCACCGTCGCAGTGCCGCCGTCGCCCGTGGCGTTGGCCAGACCCACCCGATCTTCGTCGCCCGTGCGGAGAACGCCAAGGTCTGGGACGTCGAAGGCAACGAATTCCTGGACTTCGCCGGCGGCATCGCCGTGCTCAATACCGGTCACCTGCACCCGCGCGTGGTGGCAGCCGTGCAGGAGCAACTGACCAAGGTCTCCCACACCTGCTTCCAGGTGCTGGCCTACGAGCCCTACGTCGAGGTCTGCGAAAAGCTCAACGAACTGGTGCCGGGCAACTTCCCGAAGAAGAGCGTGCTGTTCAATTCCGGCTCCGAGGCCGTGGAGAACGCCATCAAGATCGCCCGCGCCGCCACCCAGCGCGCCGGCGTCATCGCCTTCTCCAGCGCCTATCACGGCCGCACCATGATGACCCTGTCGCTGACCGGCAAGGTCGCGCCCTATTCGGCCGGCATGGGCCTGATGCCTGGCGGCGTCTATCGCGCGCTCTATCCTTGCGAACTGCACGGCATCAGCGTCGATGACGCCATCGCCAGCGTCGAGCGCATCTTCAAGAACGATGCTGCGCCCGGCGATGTGGCCGCCATCATCCTCGAACCGGTGCAGGGCGAGGGCGGCTTCTATGCCGCGCCGAAGGAATTCATGCAGCGCCTGCGCAAGCTGTGCGACACCCATGGCATCCTGCTGATCGCCGATGAAGTCCAGTCCGGCGCCGGTCGTACCGGCACCTTCTTCGCCATGGAGCAGATGGGCGTCGATGCCGACCTGGTGACCTTCGCCAAGTCCATCGCCGGTGGTTTCCCGCTGTCGGGCGTGACCGGTCGCGCCACGGTGATGGATGCCGTCGCTCCCGGCGGCCTGGGCGGTACCTATGCCGGCAGCCCCATCGCCTGCGCCGCGGCCCTGGCGGTGATCGAGACCTTCGAGCAAGAGAACCTGCTGGATCGCTCCAAGGCAGTGGGCGAACGCCTAACCGCCGGCCTGCGCGAACTGGCCGCCAGGCACCAGCAGATCTGCGACGTGCGGGGCCTGGGCGCCATGATCGCCATGGAGCTGGGCAAGGGTGGTGACATCGAGCAGCCCGATGCCGAGCTGACCAGCCAGATCGTGGTCCGCGCGCGCCAGAAGGGCCTGATCCTGCTTAGCTGCGGCAGCTACGGCAACGTGCTGCGCATCCTGGTGCCCCTGACCGCCAGTGACGACGAGCTGGATCGTGGCTTGGCCATTATCGGCGAGTGTTTCGCCGAATTGGCCTGAGTGCTAGCCGGCCGCCCTCGGGAGAGGGCGGTTCGGCTGTGACGGGCTTGGCAGAAAGCCCGCGTTTGAAGCATTATCCGCCGCTTCGCTTACCTCAAGCAGGAGTGGGTTGGGATGCCGCCCCTGATACTCATCGTCGACGCCAATCCCTGGACCCGTGACCTGCTCAAGTCGCTCATCCTGGCCGTGCGCGCCGATGCCCTGGTCCAGGAGTATGGCCATGGCTACCAGGCGCTCGCCGAACTGGATCGGCGCAAGAGATGCGCCCTGGTCATCATCGAAAGCCCCGCCGACAGCGATGGACTCGACCTGCTGCGACGCATTCGCCAGCGCGGCGCCCAGCCCCCGCAGCCAGTCATCCTGCTCTCCGACCAGGCCGACGCCGCCTATGTGCGCGCCGCGCTGCGCCTGGCGCCCACGGCCTATCTGGTAAAGCCTTACGCCGCCGAAGAGGTGTTGCGCCGCTTGCGCAGCCTGTTGCCGCCTGCCGGCGACGATCCCCAGACCGGTCAGGCCGAGCCGCGGGGAACGCTGGACGACTATCTGCAACGCCTGGCGGCCGAGATCGATGCCGTACCGCTGTTCGCCGATCTGCCCGCCATCATCCAGCGCTGCCGCGATAGCGCCAGTTGCAGCCTGGGCGAGCTGGAGACGGAATTCGGCCAGGACCCCCTGGTCACCGCGACCCTGATCGCCGCGGCCAACAGCGCCTCCCAGCGCGTGGGGCAGTCGTGTCAGACCCTCAGCCAGGCCCTGCCGCGCCTTGGCGTCGGCTTCACCCTCAACCTGGTCCTGGGCCTGAGTCTCCGGCGGGCGACGCGGCTCGACCATCCCCTGCTGGCCGAGCGCGCCGAGCGCTATCTGCAGTTCGCCCAACGCGCCGCCGACTGCGCCCGGCTGCTGGCACTCCGTTACACCCGCGAGGATGCCGAGCGCTGCTATACCGGTGGCCTGCTGCATCGCCTGGGTGAGTTGGCCGTGCTGCAGGGGTTGCAGCGTTGGTGCGACGGCGGCGGCCTGATCGACGAGGCAGCGGTGGAGCGTGCCCTGATGAGCTACAGCCTGGAATTTTCCGCAGAGCTGCAACGCCATTGGCGCCTGCCGCTGGAACTGCGTGAGCTGGTAGCGGCGGTGCACAGCCTGCACGGGGTGCTGCCGAAGCCGTCGCTGATCCTGCACCTGGCCGCCCATGCCGCGAGCCTGGCACCGGACGACGCCCTCGACGACCTCGTCGAGCACAAGGCCGGGCGCATGCTCGGCCTGGAAGCCCCGGTATGGAAGCTGGCCGTCAGCCAGCTCAGAATCGCCTAGCTCACCTTGTCGGGTCGATAACCCAGACGCAGTCCACCCCAGTGCCGGCCGTTCACCAGGATCGGCACCGAGAGATCGTGCATCACCTCGCCGGTATCCCTCATGTAGGTCTGCAGCAGCAGCCGCTGCTGATGGCTGCCGCAGCGCCGGCCGGTGCGGTCACCGAAGATGCGCTTGCTGCGGCTGCGCGCCGTGTCCACCGCCAGGTCGCCGGTGGGCGCATGGGCGAAGGCTCTGTTGTGGGTGGGAACATAGCCCTCCGGCGTACAGGCGATGACGAACACCAGGCCGGGATGTTGCTCCAGCAGCGGTTCTTGGATCGCCGGCAGCACGCCATCGGTGTAGCTGTCGAAGCGGGTCCGGTACTTCGGCGGCTGGCAGCCGGGGATGGGCTGGTACTGGCGGTCGAAGAGGGCGTCCTGGGTGATGCGGCCGGTGGCGAGATCTTCCTCGAAGCGCCGGCCGATGGCGTCCGCCCCCTGGCGCGCCAGTTCGAAGATGCGTTGGTGATAGCCGTCCAGGCCGATCTCGGCCAGGCGTTCGCTGCTGGCTTCGGCCATGTCCACCAGCTCGTCGGCAGCCGTGCTCAGGCGACTGGTCTGGCGCTCGCTGTCGGCCAGATCGGCGTGCACCTGATTCACCGCCTGGGCCAGGCTTTCCAGCTGGCTGAGATTGGCCGCGGTGCCCTGGGCGATATCCGCGGCCTGGCGCTCGGCGGTCTGCGCCAGCTGGGCGATTTCCTGTAGGCCTTCGCCGGTGCGCTCCACCTGGCGCACGCCATCCTCCAGGGCCGCGGCCAACTGCTGGATTTGCTGGACCACCGCGTCGGTCTGCTGGCCGATATCGGCGACGATAAGCCCTACCTCGCCGGTGGCGCTGGACGTTCGTGCTGCCAGGCCACGCACCTCATCGGCCACCACGGCGAAACCGCGTCCGTGCTCGCCGGCACGCGCGGCCTCGATGGCGGCATTGAGCGCGAGCAGGTTGGTCTGGCTGGCGATGGCCTGGATGACCTCGGTGACCTGCTGGATCTTGTCGGTGCGGGCGCTCAGGCCGGCGATCAGCTCCCGGCTTTCGCGGGCATGATCGCTCAGGGCGCGGATGGCACTGATCGCCGAACTCAGGGCGTCGCGCCCGGCCTCGCTGCGCTGGTGCACCTGCTGCGCCACCTCCAGGGCCTGGCGGGCGCTGCCGGCGCTGTCCTGTTCGGTCTGGGTGAGGGCTGCCGCACTGCTGGAGATCTGTGCGGCGGCGCTGGCCTGGGACTGCACCTTGCCTGCCAGTTGCTGGGCGGCAAAGGCGACCCCGGCGATGGCCACGGCGTTGCGCGCCGTGCTGCGCGAGAGATCGCGGGTAAGGTCATCGAGCGCCGGCGCAGGCGTCGTGGGCGGTGCGGAGGCCCGTCTTGCCAGCCAGGGCCAGAGACCCGCCACCAGCGTCAGGCCGATGCCCACCACGGTCGGCCAGGCCAGCGTCTGCCAGAGCAGCAGGGCGCCGACGACGGTCAGCAGATGCAGCGGCAGTACCAGTTGCCAGCGCGGGGGCATGCGACCTCCTTGTTCTTGTGCTCAGGTCGAGGTCGACACCGCGATGGCGTCGACAGGGTTCGATCATGGAGCCAGCTTTCCAGAGGTTGCAATCGTTGTCTGGCGATAGCGGCTACGACTTTCGTCGCAGCCGCGCGTCGCCCGCCTCAGGGCGTACGCGGCAGGAAGTGCAGGGCGGTGCCGCGCTGCAGGCCAGCCAGCACCGGATGGTCCTTGACCAGCTCGACCTCGATCACCTCGCTCTGCTCCGGCACCCGCAGGGTCACCCGGGTGATGGCGCCGAGTGGACGGATGTCGCGCACCTCGGCGGCGTGATAGCCCGGCCGCGCCTCTCGCTCGAGCTCTACCTCGTGGGGGCGGAACAGCAGCTCCTGCTCGCCCAGTGCCAGGCGATTGGAGTCGCCGAGGAAATGGTAGACGAAGTCGCTCGCCGGCTGCTCGTAGACCTCGCCGGGCGAACCGACCTGCTCGATCTGCCCCTTGTTCATCACCACGATGCGATCGGCCACTTCCATGGCCTCTTCCTGGTCATGGGTGACGAACACCGAGGTCAGATGGATTTCCTCGTGCAGCCGCGCCAGCCAGCGACGCAGCTCCTTGCGCACCTTGGCATCCAGCGCGCCGAAGGGTTCGTCGAGCAGCAGGATCTTGGGCTCCACCGCCAGGGCGCGGGCCAGGGCGATGCGCTGGCGCTGACCGCCGGAGAGCTGTTCGGGATAGCGGTCGGCCAGCCAGTCCAGCTGCACCATGTTCAGCAGTTCGTGCACCTTGCTGGCGATCTGTGCCTCGCTGGGTCGCTCGCGGCGCGGCTTCATGCGCAGGCCGAAGGCGACGTTGTCGAACACCGTCATGTGGCGGAAGAGGGCGTAGTGCTGGAACACGAAGCCGACGTTGCGATCGCGCACGTCGCGCCCGGAGACGTCCTCGCCGTGGAAGCCGATGTTGCCGGTATCCGGCGCTTCCAGGCCGGCGATGATGCGCAGCAGCGTGGTCTTGCCACAACCGGACGGGCCGAGCAGAGCGACCAATTCGCCGCTCTCGATGTGCAGGTTGATGTCCTTGAGCGCCTGGAAGGCGCCGAAACGCTTGTTGATACCCTGGATCTCGATGCTCATGGCGCCTTATTCCTCATCACGGTGCTGCAGTTGGCGGCTCAGGCGACTTTCGCTCCACTGCCGCAGCAGCAGGATCACCAGGGCCATCATCAGCAGCAGGATCGCCACGCTGAAGGCAGCGACGATGTTGTATTCGTTGTAGAGAATCTCGATGTGCAGCGGCAGGGTGTTGGTCAGGCCACGGATGTGCCCGGAGACCACCGACACCGCGCCGAACTCACCCATGGCCCGGGCGGTGCAGAGCACCACGCCATAGATCAGCGCCCATTTCACGTTGGGCAGGGTCACGTGCCAGAACAGCTGCCAGCCGCTGGCGCCCAGCAGGCGCGCCGCCTCTTCCTCCTGGGTGCCCTGTTCCTGCATCAGCGGGATCAGTTCGCGGGCCACGTAGGGGAAGGTGACGAAGATGGTCGCCAGCACGATGCCGGGCACGGCGAAGACGATCTGCACGTCCACGCTCTGCAGGTAGGGGCCCATCAGGCCCTGGGCACCGAACAGCAGCACATAGATGAGACCGGCGATCACCGGCGAGACCGAGAAAGGCAGGTCGATCAGGGTGATCAGCAGGCTCTTGCCGGTGAACTCGAACTTGGTCACGCACCAGGCCGCGGCCAGGCCGAAGGCCAGGTTCAGGGGCACCGAGATGGCGGTGGCGAACAGCGTCAGCTTCAGGGCCGAGAGGGCATCCGGTTCGCTGATGGCATCCCAGAGGGCGCCGATGCCATTGGCCAGGCCCTGGGTCAGCACCATATATAGAGGTAGGACGAGTATCAGCAGAAAGATCAGCCAGGCGCTGGCGATCAGGGCGATGGCTACCGGCGTGCGCTGCGCCCTGGCCCGTGCATCGGCTTTGGTCGACGTCATGAGACTCATGCGGACTCCTTAAATATTGGGCTGGATGCGGCGCTGCAGGAGATTGATCAGCAGCAGCATGACGAAGGACACCAGCAGCATGAACACGCCGATGCCGGTGGCCCCGGTGTAGTCGTACTGGTCCAGCTTGGAGACGATGAGCAGCGGCAGGATCTCGGTCTTGAACGGAATGTTGCCGGCGATGAACACCACCGAGCCGTACTCGCCTACGCCGCGGGCGAAGGCCAGGGCGAAACCGGTCAGCCAGGCCGGCAGCAGGGTTGGCACCAGTACATAGCGGAACACCTGCCAGGGGCGGGCGCCCAGGCAGGTGGCAGCTTCCTCGATCTCCTTGGGGATGTCCGCCAGCACCGGCTGCAGGGTGCGGACCACGAAGGGCAGGGTGACGAAGATCAGCGCCAGGGTGATGCCGATGGGGGTGTAGGCGATCTTGAAGGGGAACAGCGAACCTATCAGCCCGTTGGGCGCATAGAGCGCGGTCAGGGCGATGCCGGCCACGGCGGTGGGCAGGGCGAAGGGCAGGTCGACCATGGCGTCGATCAGCTTGCGACCGGGAAATTCGTAGCGCACCAGCACCCAGGCCAGCAGGGTGCCGAGGATACCGTTGACGAAGGCGGCGAGCAGCGCGGTGCCGAAGGACAGCTGCAGGGCGGCCAGCACCTGGCGCCCGGTGATCAGTGACCAGAACTGCCCGAGGGTCAGCTGACTGGCGTGGAGGAACATGGCGCCCAGCGGGATCAGCACGATCAGCGCGAGGTAGCTCAGGGTAAATCCCAGGGTCAACCCGAAGCCGGGTATGACCGGGGAGAGACGACGAGACATGAGACGTCCTTCTGCAAGGCGCCCCGGCGAGACGTTCGCCAGGGCGCTGAGGGGGGAACGATACCTGTTCCGGGCCGGTCAGCGTGAGCCGTCCCGGCCAACTGCTTACTTGTTGATGTCGGCGAAGATCTTGTCGAACACGCCACCGTCGGCGAAGTACTTTGGCTGGGCTTCTTTCCAGCCACCGAACTCCTGGTCGATGGTCACCAGCTTGACCGGCTTGAACTGGTCCTTGAAGTCCGCCGCCACCTTCGGATCGCGGGGGCGATAGAAGTTCTGCGCGGCGATGCGCTGGCCCTCGGGGCTGTAGAGGTACTGCAGGTAGGCTTCGGCCTGCTTGCGGGTCCCCTTCTTGTCGACCACCTTGTCCACCACCGCGACCGGCGGCTCGGCCAGGATCGACAGCGACGGGGTGACGATTTCCAGTTGGTCGCCGCCTTCTTCCTTGAGCGACAGATAGGCTTCGTTTTCCCAGGCGATCAGCACGTCGCCCAACTGGCGCTGCACGAAGCTGATGGTGGCGCCGCGGGCGCCGGTATCCAGTACCGGGGCATGGCGATAGAGCTCGGTGACGAACTTCAGCGCCTCGGCATCGCTGCCGTACTTGGCCTTGGCATAGGCCCAGGCGGCGAGGAAGTTCCAGCGGGCGCCGCCGGAGGTCTTGGGATTGGGGGTGATGACCTGGACGTCCTTCTTCACCAGGTCGTCCCAGTCCTTGATGCCCTTTGGATTGCCCTTGCGTACCAGGAAAACGATGGTAGAGGTGTAGGGGGTGCTGTTATCGGGCAGCCGTGCCTGCCACTTGGGGTCGATCAGTTGCTGGTGCAGGTTCAGCGCATCGATGTCGCCCGATAGCGCCAGGGTCACCACATCCGCCTGCAGGCCGTCGATCACCGAGCGCGCCTGTTTGCCGGAGCCGCCGTGGGAATTCTTGATGGTCACGTCTTCGCCGGTCTCGGCCTTCCAGTGCTTGGCGAAGGCGGCGTTGTACTGCTGATAGAGCTCGCGGGTCGGGTCGTAGGACACGTTGAGCAGTTCGACGGCGTGGACCGAGCTGGCGAACAGGGCACTGGCCAGCGCGGCCAGGGCGAAACGGCGAATGGACATGGAAACGCTCCTTGAAGTTGGAAAGCCGGACACCGTCTGGCGGGCACCTTGCCCGCTCGTCCGCTGACCTCGTGAACTCAGTGCTTGGCCTGATTGCCGGTCTGGGGCCGGAATTTTTCCTTGCGCTCGATCTGTACCACCTGGCCGTTGTGCACGGTGATCTCGATGGCGCCGAACCTGAGGCCACGCAGGGCCTGCTGAATGTCGCGGAGCAGTGCGGTTTCGTCCTGATTTTCCAGGCTGCGGAACGGAACGGGACTCATGGGATGGCGTCCTCGGGTGAGGTGGTTGGCGAAGAGGTGGCGCCATCTTAGGGGGTTGATCTTTATTTCTTAAAATTGCTGATAATGCTTTGTTTATGCATTTTTAGAATTAGTAGTCTGTGAAGGACACGTTGTGTAGCAAAAGGGAGGGCTGGATTTCTCGCCCACCCCGGCAATAATGCGCGAACGCCTGTTCACTGAACTTTCCGTGACAGTTGCACCACACAACCCGCGCGAGGTCCTCTGCGTCCATGAGCTACAACGGCCTGCTTGACCTGTCGGTCTGGCAACTGGCGGTGGTCACCCTGGTACTGACCCACCTGACCATTGTCAGTGTCACCGTCTACCTGCATCGCTACTCCGCCCACCGTTCGCTGGAGCTGCATCCCGCGCTCAAGCACGCCTTCCGTTTCTGGCTGTGGCTGACCACGGCGATGAACACCCGTGAGTGGACCGCCATTCACCGCAAGCACCACGCCAAGTGCGAAACCGAAGAGGACCCGCATAGCCCGGTGCACAAGGGCCTCGCCACCGTGGTGCGGCGCGGCGCCGAGCTGTACAAGGCCGAGGCGAACAACGCCGATACCCTGCGCATCTATGGCAAGAACTGCCCGGACGACTGGATCGAGCGCAAGCTCTACTCCAATCCGCGCACCCGCAATATGGGTGTGGTGCTGTTGCTGCTGATCGACATCGCCCTGTTCGGTGCCCTGGGCCTCACCGTCTGGGCGATCCAGATGGTCTGGATTCCCTTCTGGGCGGCCGGGGTGGTCAATGGCCTGGGGCATGCAGTGGGCTATCGCAACTTCGAATGCCGCGACGCTGCCACCAACCTGGTGCCCTGGGGCATCGTCATTGGTGGTGAAGAACTGCACAACAACCACCACACCTATCCGAATTCGGCCAAGCTGTCGGTCAAGCGCTGGGAGTTCGACATGGGCTGGGCCTGGATCAAGCTGTTCACCTGGCTGCGCCTGGCCAAGGTCAATCGCATCGCGCCCATCGCTCACCGCATCGAGGGCAAGGGACAGCTGGACATGGATACCGCCATGGCCATCCTCAACAACCGCTTCCAGATCATGGCCCAGTACCGCAAGCAGGTGATCGGCCCGTTGCTGCGTCAGGAGCGCGGTAGCGCCGCCCCTGCCCAGCGTCCGCTGTTCCGCCGTGCCCGTGGCCTGTTGGCGCGCGAAACCAGCCTGCTCAAGGCCCGTCATCAACTGCGCATCGACGAACTGCTCGAGCACAGTCAGGCGCTCAGGCTGATCTACGAAAAGCGCCTGGCGCTGCAACAGATCTGGGCGCGTACCAGCGCCAACGGGCATGACATGCTGGCGGCGACCCGGCAGTGGATCGGGGAGGCGGAAGTCAGTGGCATCCAGTCCTTGCGCGAGTTCGCCGAGCAACTGAAGACCTACTCCCTGAGGCCTGCCGGGACTGCCTGAGAAGGGCTTCACAAAAGCCCACCGAAGCGGTGGGCTGCGCCGTGCACAGATTGAACCTGGCGGGTCCGGGTCGGCTCTAACTCCCTCAGGACCCCGCGTAGGCGCATTTGTATATGGACGAACAACCCCTGCTGTCTGCTCTTCCCACCCCGGAGGAGAATCTTCTGGCTCTGCTGCATGCCCGGGCCGAGACAGACCGCCTGCGTGATCGTGAGCAGCTGTTCAGCGCGCTCCTGGAAAGCGTCAATGCCGTGCTCTGGGCGCTGGATTGGCGTACCCGGCAGATCATCTACGTCAGCCCGGCCTACGAACAGATCTTCGGTCGCTCGCAGTCGCTGGTGCTGAGCGACTACGGCACCTGGCTCAACAACATCTATCCGGATGACCTCGAATACGCCCAGCGCACGCTGGAGCAGGTGATCGAGCAGGGTGCCGTCGAATCGCGAGAGTACCGCATCATCCGCGCCGATGGTGAGATTCGCTGGCTCAGCGACAAGTGCTTCGTCAGCCAGCGCAGCGAGGCAGGCATGCCACTGCTGGTGGTAGGCATCGCCGAAGACATCACCGAAAAGAAACGCATGGAGGAGGAGCTGCAGCGGCTCGCCACCACCGACGTGCTGACTCGCAGCAGTAACCGCCGGCATTTCTTCGAGAGTGCGCAACGCGCCTTCGAATTCGCCCAGAGCGAAGGCGAGCCGCTGGCCTTTCTGCTGCTCGACATCGACGACTTCAAGAAGATCAACGACCGCTTCGGCCATCAGATGGGCGATCAGGTGTTACAGCGTGTTGCCGAGTGTGGCGCCCAGACCACTCGCCGTGGCGACCTGTTCGGCCGCATCGGTGGCGAAGAGTTCGCCCTGCTGCTGCCCGGTTGCGATGCGGAGCTCGCCCTGCAGATCGGAAGCCGTCTACAACGAGCGGTTCGGCAGCTCGCGGTCCCCACGACCGATGGTCCACTTAAAGTAACCATCAGTCAGGGTTTGGCTGTACTCCGTGAAGGGGATCTTTCGCTGGATACCCTCTACGTACGCGCGGACGAGGCCATGTACCAGGCCAAGCGGCAAGGGAAAGATCAGATCGTTCACGGCTAGACGAAACGCTTTTTTGCAATTAGCTTTCGCAACGTGGAAGACAGTGGCGGGGGGACTGTGCTGGAGATCGCAGCTTAAAAGTCGATCAGGCACGGAAAATTCCTCAAATTGAAACAAAAGCCCTCTAGCTTTCCCTTCCGCATGGCCCGTCGGGCATATCACCAGCAGGCGCTGACACCTCTGGTGACTGCATAACAACGATTTCCCTGGAGCACATATGGTCAAGAAGCCCCTGGTGGTTGCGGTCTCCGCAGCCTGCCTGAACCTGTCCCTGATCGCCGCCTCGCAAGCCGCCGGCTTCATCGAGGACAGCAAAGCCACGCTGAGCCTGCGTAACTTCTACATCAATTCCGACAACCGCAACGACGCCTCCTTCGCTGCGCGTAACCCCTCCAAGACCGAAGAGTGGGGTCAGGGCTTCCTGCTGAACTACCAGTCCGGCTTCACTCAGGGCACCGTTGGCTTTGGCGTCGATGCCATCGGCATGGTCGGCATCCGTCTGGATGGCGGCGGTCGCGCCGGCAAGACCACCGGCTCCAACCAGCCGGGTACCATGTTCCCGCGCGAGACCGACGGCAGCTCCGTCGATGAGTTCTCCAGCCTGGGCGCTACCGCCAAGATGAAGATTTCCCAGACCGAACTCCGCTACGGCACCCTGATGCCCAAGCTGCCGGTCGTGACCTTCAACGATGGTCGCCTGCTGCCGCAGACCTTCCAGGGTGGCCAGATCACCTCCAAGGAGATCAAGGACCTGACCCTGACCGCTGGCCAGCTCGAGCACGCCAAGGGTCGTAACTCCAGCAATGACGAAGAGCTGTCCATTGGTGGTGCCAACAGTGGCGCCGCTGCCCGTGACAGCAACCAGTTCCGCTTCGTCGGCGCCGACTACAAGGTCACCAAGGACCTGACCCTGCAGTACTACTTCGGTCAGCTGGAAGACTTCTACAACCAGCACTTCCTGGGTCTGACCCACAGCGTCAAGCTGGGTGCAGGTACCTTCAAGACCGACCTGCGCTACTTCGACAGCAATGGCGACGGCAAGAACGACAGCACTGATTACGCCGCCCTGCCGAACAACAACGTCCGCTACTACGCCTCTTCCGGTTATTACGGCAATGGCCGTACCCGTGGCGAAGTCGACAACCGCCTGTACAGTGCCCTGTTCACCTATTCCATCGCCGGTCACACCTTCGGCGCTGGCTACCAGGGCAGCAACGGCAACAGCGACTTCCCCTGGCTGAACCAGGGCGACGGTTCGTCCGCCTACATCATCACTGACCTGCAGATCAACAAGTTCGCCCGTTCCGGCGAAGACACCTGGCAAGCTCGCTACTCCTATGACTTCGGTCAAGTGGGTGTCAAGGGTCTGACCGCCGGCGTCATCTACCAGCGCGGCGACAACATCCGCACCTCCGCTGGCAATGACTTCATGGAATGGGAGCGCGACCTGACCCTGAGCTACGTCATTCCGGAAGGCCAGCTGAAAGGCCTGGGCTTCACCTGGCGTAATGCCTCGCTGCGTACCGACCTGCCGGCCGCTACCCAGCGTGATCAGGACGAGAACCGTCTGATCGTCAGCTACACCCTGCCGCTGCTCTAAGCCGCGTCCAGGTCAAGAAAAAGCCCGTCGCAAGACGGGCTTTTTCGTTGCTGCCAGACTCAGTGGCCAGTTGGCTGCTGCTGAGTGATGCAGTGGATGTTGCCGCCACCCAGCAGGATCTCGCGGCCGGGCACCTGTACCACTTCATGGTCCGGGAAGCAGGCCTGCAGGGTGCGCAGGGCTTCGGCGTCCTCGGGGACGTCGAAGGTCGGGGCAATGATGCCGCCGTTGACGATGAGGAAGTTGACGTAGGAGGCGGCCAGGCGTTCCCCGGCACGGCGGGGCTGGGTGCCCAGGCAGACGTCCACGTCGCGGCATTCCTCCTCGCGGGCGAACAGCGGGCCGGGAGTGACGATGCGGTGGACCTTGAAGGGGCGACCGCGGGCATCGGTCTCGCGCTCCAGCACGGCCAGGGCCTCGCGACAGCGGCGGTAGTTGGGGTCCGCTTCGTCGTCACACCAGCTCAGTAGTACCTCGCCTGGGCGCACGTAGCAGCAGAAGTTGTCCACGTGACCATTGGTTTCGTCGTTGTAGAGACCGTGGGGCAGCCAGACGATCTTGTCCACCGCCAGGTAGTCGCTCAGGTAGCCTTCGATCTCGGCGCGATCCAGATGTGGATTGCGATTGGGGTTGAGCAGGCATTCCTCGGTGGTGATCAGGGTACCTTCGCCGTCCACGTGGATGGAGCCCCCTTCGAGGACGAAGTCCGGCGTACGATAGCCCGGCAGGTTCTCGATCGCCAGGATCTTGCCAGCCACCTGGTCGTCGCGCTGCCAGGGGAAGTACAGGCCGCCGTCCAGGCCGCCCCAGGCATTGAAGCTCCAGTCCACACCACGCACGCCACCTTGACCATCGCTGACGAAGGTAGGGCCGGTGTCGCGGCACCAGGCGTCGTCGTTGCTGATTTCCACCACGCGGATATTCGGGTACTGCAGGCGTGCACGGGCATTCTCGTACTGGCCTGCGGAAGCGCCGATGGTGACCGGTTCGAAGCGAGCGATGGCCTGGGCGACCGCGGTGAAGGCTGCCTGCGCTGGCTTGCCGCCGAGGCGCCAGTTATCGGGGCGCTCGGGCCAGACCATCCAGATCTGGCGCTGGTCGGCCCATTCGGCCGGCATGTGGAAGCCGTCGGCACGCGGCGTGGTGAGGATGGTCATGGCAAGGCTCTCCGTCAGAGTCTTCGGGGCTTTGGAAGGTGCGGGGCAGTTGGCGCGGGAGCGCCCGGGAGGACTGCAGCCGGCGCGCTAAGGGGGCGCGAAGTCCGCAGTCTATCTCCTGAGCGGTACGGGGCATCAGCGATGCGGTAGGCGAGGGCGCCACCGATCGCGAGTGGAGGAGCCTTGCCGATCGATTCAAGAGTGATCGGCAAGGCGCGGCTCACACGGTATGCAGGTACCAGTTGTACTCGAGGTCGGAAATGGAGTGTTCGAACTCTTCCAGCTCGTGCTCCTTGCAGGCGACGAAGATATCGATGTACTTGGGATCTATGTATTCCGCCATCACCGAGCTGTCGTCCAGGTAGCGCAGGGCGTCGCGCAGGTTGTTCGGCAGGCTCTGCTCGTGCTGCTCGTAGGAGTTGCCCTCGGTGACCGGGCCGGGCTCGATCTGCCGCGTGATGCCGTGGTGCACGCCGGCCAGGACGCCGGCCAGCAGCAGGTAGGGGTTGGCGTCGGCGCCCGCTACCCGGTGCTCGATGCGGTGGGCTTCCGGAGTGCCGGTCGGGACGCGCAGGGCGGTAGTGCGGTTGTCCAGGCCCCAGCTCGGTGCATTGGGCACGAAGAACTGCGAACCGAAGCGGCGGTAGCTGTTCACGTTGGGGCAGAGGAAGGCCATGCAGGCGGGCAGGGTCTCGAGCACACCGCCGATGGCGTGACGCAAGGCGGCGTTCTGCTCGGGATCCTCGCCGGCGAAGATGTTGCGACCTTCCTTGTCCAGCAGGGAGATGTGTACGTGCAGACCGTTGCCCGCCTGGCCTGGATAGGGCTTGGCCATGAAGGTGGTGTCCATCTCATGGTCGTAGGCGACGTTCTTGATCAAGCGCTTGAGGAGTACAGCGTAGTCGCAGGCCTTGATCGGATCGGCGACGTGCTTGAGGTTGACCTCGAACTGCGCCGGCGCCGATTCGGCGACGATGGCGTCGGCCGGGATACCCTGGGCGCGGGCACCGTCGATGATGTCCTGCAGGCAGTCGGCATACTCGTCCAGATCGTCCATGGAGTAGACCTGGACCGACTGGGGCCGTTTGCCGGAAATGGGCGAGCGCGGCGGTTGCGGGCGGCCGTTGATGTTCTCCTGATCGATCAGATAGAACTCCAACTCGAAGGCTGCGCAAACGGTAAGGCCGAGTTCGTCGAAGCGCTGGACGACCTGACGGAGGACCTCACGGGGGTCGGCGAAGAAGGGCTCGCCTTCCATCTCGTGCATGGTCATCAGCAGTTGCGCGGTAGGGCGCTTCTGCCAGGGCTCCATACATAGGGTGTCGGTGATGGGGAAGCAGACGCGGTCGGCGTCGCCGATGTCGAGGCCGAGACCGGTGCTTTCGACGGTGGAGCCGGTGATATCGAGGGCGAAGAGCGAAGCGGGGAGGTTGATTCCTTTCTCGAAGACTTTGGGCAGATTGTTGCGCTCGATGCGTTTGCCACGCACCACGCCATTCATATCCGCAATCAGAAGATCGACGAACTGGACCTCGGGGTGTTCCCTGAGGAAGTCGGTCGCTTCATCCAAACGAACGGCACGCGGGGGTACCGACATGATGAAACACCTTTGCTTTTGGCTGCGCTCGACAAAACGGTTAGCGCCTGACGCGCCTGTTTGCCCAGTGGGCCAACCGCAGTGAGGGCACGAGTGCCCGCTGTCGATCCGACAGCGACCTGAGAGTACGGTCTCGCCTGCGCTCCGACGCTTTGTCAGCGCCCCTGTTAAAAATATCAATCAGCGGAGTTACCACATTGGAGTCAATCCGAAAGGCAGGCCAAAGTCAACTGGGGTCGAGCTTGCCCGCAGGTGGTGCGCGAGCGCCTGTTTTTGGCGCATTCCCCGGCCGTAAAAGACCTGCTCCAGGGGCCGTCTGTGCAGAATCTCGAAAGTTTTTGCCGGTGGTTGTGAAAAAAAACGAACAAGACTAGGCTCGGATGATCCCAGATCAACCCGGTGTCCCATGCCCGCGCTGCCGCTCATAGGTGTCACAGCCTGTACCAAGCAACTTGGCCTGCATCCCTTCCACATCGCCGGCGACAAGTACCTGCGCGCGGTGGTGGAGGGCGCCGGGGGCATGCCGCTGGTGATCCCGGCCCTGGCCGATCTCATCGCCACCGAGGCGCTGGTGGAGCGGCTCGATGGACTGTTGTTCACCGGCTCGCCCTCCAACGTCGAACCCCACCACTATCAGGGTACGCCCAGCGAACCCGGTACCCTGCACGACGCTGCCCGTGATGCCGTGACCCTGCCGCTGCTGCGCGCCGCTGTGGCGGCGGGCGTGCCGGTACTGGGCATCTGCCGGGGCTTCCAGGAGATGAACGTGGCGTTCGGCGGCAGTCTGCACCAGAAGGTCCACGAAGCCGGTCCCTTCATGGATCACCGTGAGCGTGGCGAAACGCTGGAAGAGCACTATGGCCTGCACCATCCGGTCGAGGTCCAGCCGGGTGGGGTATTCGAGTCCCTGGACCTGCCGGCGCGTTTCGAGGTGAATTCCATCCATGGCCAGGGCATCGACCGTCTCGCCCCCGGGCTGCGCGCCGAAGCGCTGGCTCCCGATGGCCTGATCGAGGCCGTCTCGGTGCAGGAGGCCCGTACCTTCGCCTGTGGCGTGCAGTGGCACCCGGAATGGCAGGTGCGCAGCCATCCTGTGTACCTTGCCCTGTTCAAGGCGTTCGGCACCGCTTGCCAGGAGCGCGCTGCCGGTCGTTGATGCTGTCTATCCCGCTCGAACCTTCGAGGTCTTTATGAGCACCCCCCTTGACCGGCTGACCGCCTGGTTGAAAGAACGCAAGATCACCGAAGTGGAGTGCCTGGTCGCTGACCTGACCGGCATCGCCCGCGGCAAGATTTCCCCCACCGCCAAATTCCTCAACGAAAAGGGCATGCGCCTGCCGGAGAGTGTGCTCCTGCAGAGCGTGACCGGCGATTACGTCGACGACGATATCTACTACGAGTTGCTCGACCCGGCCGACATCGACATGCACTGCCGGCCGGACGACCGCGCGGTGTTCCTGGTGCCCTGGGCACTGGAGCCCACCGCCCTGGTGATCCATGACACCTACGACAAGCGCGGCATCCCCATCGAGCTGTCGCCGCGCAATCTGCTCAAGAAGGTGCTCAAGCTCTATGCCGAGCGAGGCTGGCAGCCGATCGTCGCACCGGAGATGGAGTTCTACCTGACCAAGCGCAGCGACGACCCGGACTATCCCTTGCAGCCGCCGGTGGGGCGTTCGGGCCGCCAGGAGACCGGCCGCCAGTCCTTCTCCATCGATGCCGCCAACGAATTCGACCCGCTGTTCGAGGACATGTACGACTGGTGCGAGGCCCAGGAGTTGGATCTGGATACCCTGATCCACGAGGAAGGTACCGCCCAGATGGAGATCAACTTCCGTCACGGCGATCCGCTGCACCTGGCCGACCAGATATTCGTCTTCAAGCGCACCCTGCGCGAGGCGGCGCTCAAGCACAACGTCACCGCCACCTTCATGGCCAAGCCCATGACCGGCGAGCCGGGCAGCGCCATGCACCTGCACCAGAGCGTGGTGGACCCGAAGACCGGCAAGACGATCTTCTCCAACCCCGACGGCAGCATGAGCGAGCTGTTCCTGCACCATATCGGCGGGCTGCAGAAGTACATCCCCGAGGCACTGCCGCTGTTCGCGCCCAACGTCAATTCCTTCCGCCGCTTCCTGCCCGACACCTCGGCGCCGGTGAACGTGGAGTGGGGCGAGGAGAACCGTACCGTCGGCCTGCGGGTGCCCGAATCCGATCCGCAGAATCGCCGGGTGGAGAATCGCCTCGCCGGTGCCGACGCCAATCCCTACCTGGCCCTGGCTGCCAGCCTGCTGTGCGGTTATCTGGGCATGGTGGAGGGCGTGGAGCCGAGCGCGCCGGTGCAGGGGCGTGGCTACGAACGCCGCAACCTGCGCCTGCCGCTGACCCTGGAAGCGGCGCTGGAGCGCATGGAGCAGTCGGCGACCCTGGAACGCTATCTGGGCAATCGCTTCACTCGCGGCTACGTCGCGGTGAAGCGCGCCGAACACGAGAACTACAAGCGCGTGATCAGTTCGTGGGAGCGGGAATTCCTGCTGCTCAGCGTCTGAGCGCGATCCGAGGAGAGGCTTCGTGACTACCTTTACTACCGCCCATTGGCAGGACCTGAGTCGCCGGCATCTGCTGGCGCCCTTCACCGACTACCGTCAGCTCAACGAAAAGGGCGCCCGCATCATCACCAGGGCCGAGGGCGTGCACCTCTGGGATAGCGACGGTCAGCGCATCCTCGATGGCATGGCCGGGCTGTGGTGCGTCAACGTCGGCTATGGGCGTGAGGAGCTGGTGGAAGCGGCCAGCCGCCAGATGCGCGAATTGCCCTACTACAACCTGTTCTTCCAGACCGCCCATCCACCGGTGCTGGAGCTGGCCAAGGCCATTGCCGAGCTGGCGCCGGAGGGCATGAACCATGTCTTCTTCACCGGCTCCGGCTCGGAAGCCAACGACACCGTGCTGCGCCTGGTGCGCCATTACTGGGCGATCAAGGGCCAGCCGGAGAAGCGGGTAGTCATCGGTCGCTGGAACGGCTACCACGGCTCGACCATGGCCGGCGCCAGCCTCGGCGGCATGGCGGCGATGCACGAGCAGGGCGGCATGCTGCCCGACATCGTCCACATCCCGCAGCCCTACTGGTTCGGTGAAGGCGGCGAGATGAGTCCAGCGGAGTTCGGCGTCTGGGCGGCCGACCAGCTGGAGCGGAAGATTCTCGAAGTAGGCGAGGAGCGGGTCGCCGCCTTCATCGCCGAGCCGATCCAGGGCGCCGGTGGCGTGGTCATCCCGCCGGAAAGCTACTGGCCGCGAGTGCGCGAGATCCTCGCCAAGTACGACATCCTCTTCATCGCCGACGAGGTCATCTGCGGCTTCGGCCGGACCGGCGAGTGGTTCGGCAGCCAGTACTACGGCAACGCGCCGGACCTCATGCCCATCGCCAAGGGCCTGACCTCCGGCTACGTGCCCATGGGTGGGGTGATCGTGCGCGACGAGGTGGTCAAGGTGCTGGACGAGGGTGGCGAGTTCTATCACGGCTTCACCTATTCCGGGCATCCGGTGGCGGCCGCCGTGGCGCTGGAAAATATCCGCATCCTGCGCGACGAAGGCATCGTCGAGCGCGTCCGCAGCACTACGGCACCTTATTTGCAGAAACGCTGGGCGGAGCTGGCCGACCACCCGCTGGTGGGCGAGACCCGTGGCGTCGGCATGGTGGCGGCGCTGGAGCTGGTGCGCGACAAGAAGACGCGGACGAGGTACGAAGGTGGGGCGGGCATGCTCTGTCGCGAGCACTGCTTCCGCAACGGTCTGGTGATGCGTGCAGTGGGCGATACCATGATCATCGCACCGCCGCTGGTCATCACCCCGGAGTCCATCGACGAGCTCGTCACCCTGGCTCGGCGCAGTCTCGATCAGACCCACGCGCTACTGCGCGAGCGTGGCTGATGGCCGGCGAGGCTTGAGCCGAGCGGCGGACCTTGCCAGACTGCGCGCGGGCGCTGGCCGCGCACCAAGAAAAACAGACCAAACGATGACCTGAGGAGCACCACCGCATGAATGTTTTTGGCAAGACTCTTCTAGCGCTGAGCCTGGCCGGCCTCTTCGCCGGCCACGCCTCGGCGGACCCCAAGGTGCTGCACGTCTACAACTGGAACGACTACATTGCCGAGGACACCATCGCCAACTTCGAGAAGGAGTCGGGCATCAAGGTGGTCTATGACGTCTACGACAGCAACGAGACCCTCGAGGCCAAGTTGCTCGCCGGCCGTTCCGGCTATGACGTGGTGGTGCCGTCCAACTCCTTCCTCGCCAAGCAGATCAAGGCCGGCGTCTACCAGCCGCTGGACAAGTCCAAGCTGTCCAACTACGGCAACCTCGATCCGCAGCTGATGAAGACCCTGGAAGTCAGCGATCCGGGCAACCAGTACGCCATCCCCTACCTGTGGGGCACCATCGGCATCGGCTACAACCCGGCCAAGGTCAAGGCGGCGCTGGGCGACAACGCTCCGGTGGATTCCTGGGACCTGATCTTCAAGCCCGAGAACCTCTCCAAGCTCAAGGGCTGTGGCGTCGCCGTGCTGGATTCGCCTACCGAGATCATCCCGGCCGGCCTGCACTACCTCGGCTACAAGCCGGACAGCCAGGATCCCAAGGAGATCAAGGCTGCCGAGGACCTGTTCCTCAAGGTGCGTCCGTACATCACCTATTTCCACAGCTCCAAGTACATCTCGGACCTGGCCAACGGCAACGTCTGCGTGGCCGTCGGCTACTCCGGCGACATCGCCCAGGCCAAGGCCCGTGCGGCCGACGCCAAGAACGGCGTGACCGTGGCCTACAACATTCCCAAGGAAGGCGCCGGTACCTTCTTCGACACCATGGCCATTCCGAAGGACGCCGAGAACCCCGAGGGCGCGCTCAAGTTCATCAACTACATCATGGAGCCCAAGGTGATCGCCGCGATCAGCGACTACGTGCAGTATCCCAACGGCAACAAGGCGGCGACCCCGCTGGTGGCCGAAGAGATCCGCACCAATCCCGGCATCTACCCGACCCAGGAAACCATGACCAAGCTGTACGCCTTCCCGGACCTTCCGGCCAAGACGCAGCGTCTGATGACGCGTACCTGGACCACCATAAAGTCCGGCAAGTGACGTCTACCGCCTCGTGCGGATGAAAGGACGGCACGCCGGAGACATCTTCGGCGTGCCGTACGTCTGTCTGGACCGCTGAAAGGACATCGCCCCGTGACGCTCACCAAGAAAGGAGCCGCCCGTGCTTTCGTTGCGTAAAACCCTGCTGGCCGTGACCACCCTGACCGTCATGGGCGCCGCTGTCGCCGAGCCGACGGTACGCATCTACAACTGGAGCGACTACATCGGCGAGAGCACCCTGGAGGACTTCCAGAAGGCCACCGGCATCACCCCGGTGTACGACGTGTTCGACTCCAACGAGACCCTCGAAGGCAAGCTGCTGGCGGGCCACACCGGGTACGATGTGGTGGTGCCCTCGAGCAACTTCCTGGCCAAGCAGATCAAGGCGGGCGCCTTCCAGAAGCTGGACAAGAGCCAGCTGCCGAACTGGCAGAATCTCGATCCGGCGCTGCTCAAGCAGCTGGAAAAAAGCGATCAGGGCAACCAGTACGGCGTGCCCTACCTGTGGGGTACCAACGGGATCGGCTACAATGTCGACAAGGTCAAGGCCGCGCTGGGGACCGACAAGCTCGATTCCTGGGCCATCCTGTTCGAACCCGAGAACCTCAAGAAGCTGAGCAAGTGCGGCGTGTCCTTCATGGATTCGCCCGATGAGGTCTATCCGGCCGTCCTGCAATACCTGGGGCTCGACCCCAACAGCACCAACCCTGACGACTACAAGAAAGCCGAGGCGCAACTGCTCAAGGTGCGTCCGTACATCACCTACTTCCATTCCTCCAAGTACATCTCGGACCTGGCCAACGGCAACATCTGCGTGGCCTTCGGTTATTCCGGCGATGTCTTCCAGGCGCGTTCGCGTGCCGAGGAGGCGAAGAAGGGCGTCAACATCGGCTACGCGATTCCCAAGGAAGGCGCGAACCTCTGGTTCGACCTGCTGGCCATTCCCAAGGATGCCAAGAACGTGAAGGAGGCCCATGCCTTCATCAACTATCTGCTGCAGCCCGAGGTGATCGCCAAGGTCAGTGACTACGTCGGCTACGCCAACCCCAATCCCAAGGCCGGTGAACTCATGAACGCCGAGCTGCGGCAGGACGAAACCGTCTATCCCCCGCAAGCGGTGATGGACAAGCTGTACGTCATGAAGGAACTGCCCCCGCAGATCCTGCGCCTGGAGACCCGCAGCTGGACGCGGGTCAAGTCCGGCAAATAACCAACGCTAAGCGGACCGGCGTGGCCGGTCCCCGATTTTCCTGGGGAGATGTACATGGCGACCGCCACCAGTGCCTTCAAGAAAGCCGCCACCGGCGACAAGAAAGCCAAGGAAGTCCTGGTCAAGATCGACCGGGTCACCAAGAAGTTCGATGAAACCGTCGCTGTCGACGACGTCTCCCTGACCATCAACAAGGGTGAGATCTTCGCCCTGCTCGGCGGCTCGGGCTCGGGAAAATCGACCCTGCTGCGCATGCTGGCCGGTTTCGAGCGGCCGAGCGAAGGGCGCATCTTCCTCGATGGTGTGGACATCACCGACATGCCGCCCTACGAGCGGCCGATCAACATGATGTTCCAGTCCTATGCGCTGTTCCCGCACATGAGCGTGGAGCAGAACATCGCCTTCGGCCTCAAGCAGGACAAGCTGCCCAAGGCCGAGATCGACGCCCGCGTGGCCGAGATGCTCAAGCTGGTGCACATGACCCAGTACGCCAAGCGCAAGCCGCACCAGCTCTCCGGTGGCCAGCGCCAGCGGGTGGCCCTGGCGCGCTCCCTGGCCAAGCGGCCCAAGCTGCTGCTGCTCGACGAGCCCATGGGCGCCCTGGACAAGAAGTTGCGCTCGCAGATGCAGCTGGAGCTGGTGGAGATCATCGAGCGCGTGGGGGTGACCTGCGTGATGGTGACCCACGACCAGGAAGAGGCCATGACCATGGCCGAGCGCATCGCCATCATGCACCTGGGCTGGATCGCCCAGGTGGGCAGCCCCATGGACATCTACGAGACCCCGGCGAGCCGGCTGGTCTGCGAGTTCATCGGCAGCGTGAATATCTTCGACGGCGAGCTGACCGACGACGGCGCCGACCACGCCATCATCCAGAGTCCGCAGCTGGAGCGGCCGATCTACATCGGCCACGGCATCAGCACCCGTGCCCAGGAAAAGCAGGTCACCTTCGCCCTGCGCCCGGAGAAGCTGCTGATGGGCACCAGCCTGCCGGCGGATCATGAGCATCCCGACTACAACTGGTGCAGCGGCACGGTGCAGGACATCGCCTACCTGGGCGGTCATTCGGTGTACTACGTGCGCCTGGCCTCCGGTCAGCTGGTCCAGTGCTTCATCGCCAACGCCGAGCGCCTCGGCAAACGGCCCACCTGGGACGATCCCGTGGTGGTGTACTGGGAAGACGATAGCGGCGTGGTACTGCAAGCATGACCAGACCTCCCTTGCTCAAGCGCCTGCTGGACGGCCGCCGCCTGACCATCGGCGTGCCCTTCGTCTGGCTGTTCCTGTTCTTCCTGCTGCCGTTCCTGATCGTGCTGAAGATCAGCTTCTCCATGGCGGACGTGGCCATCCCGCCCTATACCGAGCTGTTCAGCTACGCCGACCAGCAACTGGATATCGCGCTCAACTTCGGCAACTACCTGATGTTCGCTGGCGATCCGTTGTATCTGGACGCCTACCTCGGCTCACTGAAGATGGCCGGTATCAGCACCCTGATCTGTCTGGTGGTGGGCTATCCCATGGCCTATGCCATCGCCCGGGCCAGTCGCGAGAAGCAGACGGTGCTGCTGCTGCTGATCATGATGCCGACCTGGACCGCCATCCTCATCCGCGTCTATGCCTGGATGGGGCTGCTGTCCACCAATGGCCTGATCAACAGCTTCCTGATGAGTCTCGGGATCATCAGCAGTCCGTTGCAGATGCTCAATACCAACTTCGCGGTGTACCTGGGGATCGTCTATTCCTACCTGCCGTTCATGATCCTGCCGCTGTTCGCCAACCTGGTGAAGCACGACCTGACCCTGCTGGAAGCGGCGGGTGACCTCGGCGCCAGCCGTTTCACCAGCTTCTGGAAGATCACCGTGCCGCTGTCGAAGAACGGCATCATCGCCGGCTGCATGCTGGTGTTCATCCCGGCGGTGGGCGAATTCGTCATTCCAGAACTGCTCGGTGGCCCGGAGACCCTGATGATCGGCCGCGTGCTCTGGCAGGAATTCTTCAATAACCGCGACTGGCCGGTAGCCTCGGCCCTGGCGGTGGTGATGCTGCTGATCCTCATCGTGCCCATCGTGCTGTTCAACAGAAACCAAGCCAAGGAACTGGAGGGCAAACTGTGAGCCAGAAAGCCACTCTGTGCCCATCGTGCTGTTCAACCGGCTCTCCAATCTGGAGCCGAGCCAAGGAACTGGAGGGCAAGCCATGAGGGGCCTCAAGTTCACCAACCTGATGCTGGTGCTGGGACTGCTGTTCATCTACCTGCCGATGGTCATCCTGGTCATCTATTCCTTCAACGAGTCGCGCCTGGTGACCGTCTGGGGCGGCTGGTCGGTGAAGTGGTACGTCGGCCTGCTGGACAACAACCAGCTGATGAGCGCGGTGTTCCGCTCCCTGGAGATCGCCTTCTACACGGCCATCTCCTCGGTGATTCTCGGCACCCTGGCGGCCTTCGTGCTGACCCGCATCCCGCGCTTCCGCGGCCGCACCCTGTTCGGCGGCATGGTCACGGCGCCGCTGGTCATGCCCGAGGTCATCACCGGTCTGTCGCTGCTGCTGCTGTTCGTCTCCATGGCGCAGCTGATCGGCTGGCCCCAGGATCGTGGCGTGGTGACCATCTGGATCGCTCACACCAGCTTCTGCGCCTCCTATGTGGCGGTGGTGGTGTCCGCTCGCCTGCGTGAACTCGACCTCTCCATCGAAGAGGCGGCCATGGACCTGGGGGCGCGGCCGTGGAAGGTGTTCCTGCTGATCACCATCCCCATGATCGCACCGTCGCTGGCGGCGGGCGGCATGATGTCCTTCGCCCTCTCGCTGGATGACCTGGTACTGGCGAGCTTCGTCTCCGGCCCCGGCTCGACCACCCTGCCGATGGAAGTGTTCTCCGCCGTGCGCCTGGGCGTGAAGCCGGAGATCAACGCCATCGCCAGTCTGATCCTCCTGGCGGTCTCGTTGTTCACCTTCCTGGCCTGGTACTTCACCCGTCGCGCCGAGAAGAAGCGCATACAGGGCTTGCAGGAGGCCATGGACGCCACTACCGCCGAAATTACCCAGCGCGAACGGGAAACGGCGACCCTCACGGCGCCGCCGGCCAACAGTTAGGGCCAGGTATAAATAGAAGCGGCCTTCGGGCCGCTTTTTTTGGGGCCCGAGTCTGCGCTGCGACAAGCGTGACAGCTGCGATGGGGTGCGATTTGGTACCATTTCGCTTTTGCCAGGTAGCGCTCCCGCCATGAAACAGTACCTCGACCTGATGCGCCATGTGCGCGACCACGGCACCTTCAAGAGCGACCGCACTGGCACGGGTACCTACAGCGTGTTCGGCTACCAGATGAGATTCGATCTGGCCGATGGCTTCCCCCTGGTCACCACCAAGAAGTGCCACCTCAGATCCATCGTCCATGAGCTGCTATGGTTCCTGCAGGGCGATACCAACATTCGCTACCTGAAGGAAAACGGCGTCTCCATCTGGGATGAATGGGCCGACGAGAACGGCGAGCTGGGGCCGGTCTACGGCTACCAGTGGCGCAGCTGGCCGGCACCGGACGGTCGCCATATCGACCAGATCGCCGGGGTGGTGGACATGATCCGCGCCAAGCCCGATTCGCGTCGGTTGATCGTCTCGGCCTGGAATCCGGCGCTGGTGGACGAGATGGCCCTGCCGCCGTGCCATGCGCTGTTCCAGTTCTATGTCGCCGACGGTCGCCTGAGCTGCCAGCTGTATCAGCGTTCCGCCGACATCTTCCTCGGTGTGCCTTTCAATATCGCCAGCTACGCGCTGCTGACCCTGATGGTGGCCCAGGTCACCGGCCTGCAACCGGGTGAATTCATCTGGACCGGCGGCGACTGCCACCTCTACGCCAACCATTTGGAGCAGGCCGATCTGCAACTGACCCGCGAACCGCTGCCGCTGCCGACCATGCAGCTGAATCCGGCGGTCCAGGATCTGTTCGCCTTTCGCTTCGAGGATTTCGAGCTGCAGGGCTACCAGGCCCATCCGCACATCAAGGCGCCGGTCGCCGTCTGACGCCGTGATCGCAACGCTCAGGCGCTGCGGTCGTGGCCCAGCACCTCGTCCACCAACTGCTCTGGCGGCTTGCGCACGTCCAGTACCTGGGCATCCAGGTTTCCGGGAGCTTCCAGGGTGTCGAGCTGGCTCTGCAGCAGCTTGGGATCGAAGAAGTGGCCACGGCGCTTGCCGATGCGCTCGGCCAGCAGTTCCGGCGAGCCCTTGAGGAACAGCAGGCGAACGCCTTCGAGTCCGTCCAGCAGCCGATCGCGATAGACCTGCTTGAGTGCCGAGCAGGCGAACACCCGCGTCGTGCCCTCGGCCCGGGCCTGCTGCATGGCCGCGTGAATGGCGTCCAGCCAGGGCCAGCGATCCTCGTCGGAGAGGGCGATGCCCTGGGCCATCTTGTCCTTGTTGGCCTGGCTGTGAAAGGTGTCGGCGTCGTCGAAACGACAGCCCAGTCGGCTAGCCAGCAGTTCGCCCAGGGTGGTCTTGCCACTGCCCGAGACACCCATTATCAGATAGATCATCGTCGGCACTCCGCGTGAGGGTTCGCCTCGCTATAGAGTCCCTAGAGCGGCGTTTGCTCCGGCCGCAGACGACTGCTCCAGGTGGCACCGATCGAGGCGGCGATGATGCAGGCCAGCGCGAACCACTGCGGCAGGCCGAGGATCTCGCCGAGGAACACCCAGCCGGAGAGGGCGCCCAGCGCAGGCTCCAAACTCATCAGGGTGCCGAAGGTTGACGCGGGTAGGCGGGTCAGCACCACCATTTCCAGGGCATAGGGAATCGCCGTGGACATCAGTGCCAGGCCCAGCGCCAGGGGCCAGATCGTCGGTTGCAGCAGATGGCTGCCGCTGTACAGGATGCCGATGGGCAGGATGACCAGGGCGCCGATGCTGGCGCCGAAGGCCACCGTCCCGGTGCCGTGTACCGCGCCCGCCCGCTTGCCCAGCACGATGTAGATAGCCCAGCAGGCCCCGGCGCCCAGGGCCAGGGCGGTACCCAGGGGGTCGAGCGCCGAGGTGTTGTGGCCGAAGGGCAGCAGCACCGCCAGGCCGGCGATCACCAGGGCGATCCACAGCAGGTCCAGCCAGCGGCGCAGGGCGCAGATCGCCACCACCAGCGGGCCGACGAACTCCAGGCCCACGGCTATGCCGATCGGCAGGCGTTGCATGGCGAGGTAAATCGTCAGGTTCATCACGCCCATGGCGACGCCATAGCCCAGCAGGCTGCCCAAGGCCTCGCGGCGAAAGGTTCGCCAGGGCCGCAGCACGGCGAGCAGCACCAAGGCGGCGAAGATCAGCCGCAGGGTGGTGACGCCCACCGGATCGAGACGCAGGAAGAGGGTCTTGGCCAGGCTGGCACTGGCCTGGATCGAGGTCATGGCGACCAGCAGGAGGGCGACGGCGAACAGCGGGGACCGGGAAGACATCGGCAGGGCTCGACTAGCGGGCCCGCCAGCATAGGTCATCCTGTCTGTGCCGCAAGTTCAGCTGCGACCTCAATGTGTTTTGGAGCGCAGGTGCAACTGCTCGGGGCTATCGCGATTCTCGTGGACCTGCTCGAGGTAGCGCTGCTGCTCCTCGCTCTGCGCGACCTGCACGCAACGGGCATAGCCGGCGTCCCAGCCTTGCTGGTAGGGCTTCTCCGCGGCGAAGCGGCGCAGATCCTTGTGCACGTAGCCAATGCCGTTGACCGCCTGCTTGCCGGTCTGGCAGCCGTCGCTGAAGCCATCGGCGTAGGCGGGAGGGTAGCCCTGGGCGATCAACTGATCGTGATAGCTGGCACAGGCCGTCAGCGCGGACAGCAACGTGGACAGCAGGACAACGCGACGGAAGATAGCCATGGGGCCTCCTCGCGGGATACTACGACCGATCCCTATACATACAGCTTAGACAGCGCCCTGTGAGAAATTCGTCAAAAAACGCAGCGGCGACGACTTGCCGACGGACGTGGTGGTGGGCGACGACAAAATGCATGGCAGGGCACCTCTTACCTTGCCTCCGTCATCGCCCCGGTCGCAGAATGCGGGCACTGCCTGCATGCCTGACAAGGACTTACGATGCACGATCCCGTCGCGGCCGGTCTCCGGCTCGCTCCCGATGAGCTGACCCGCCCCTTCGCTCCCGAGCAATTTTCCTTCACCGATACCGATCAACTCGAACCCTTCCGTGGCATCCTCGGCCAGGAGCGGGCGGTGGAAGCCTTGCAGTTCGGGGTGGCCATGCCGCGGCCTGGCTACAACGTCTTCGTCATGGGCGAGCCGGGTACCGGTCGCTTTTCCTTCGTCCAGCGCTATCTCAAGGCCGAGGCCAAGCGCCAGCCCACCCCCAACGACTGGGTCTACCTGAATCATTTCGACGAGCCCCGCGCGCCCAGCGCCCTGGAGTTGCCGCCTGGCGAGGGCGAAGCCTTCGTCGCCGACATGGCGCACTTCATCGACAACCTGCTGACCACCTTCCCGACGGTATTCGAACACCCGGCGTTCCAGCAGAAGAAGAACGCCATCGAGCGGGCCTTCAACCAGCGCTACGACCAGGCCCTGGACGTGGTGGAAAAGCTCGCCCTGGAAAAGGACATCGCCCTCTACCGCGATGCCAACAACGTCGCCTTCACCCCGATGAAAGAGGGCAAGGCGCTGGACGAAGCCGACTTCGCCCAATTGCCTGAAGCCGAGCGCGAGCGCTTCCATGCCGACATCTCCAGCCTGGAAGAGCGCCTCAACGAAGAACTGGCCAGCCTGCCGCAGTGGCGGCGCGAATCGAGCAACCAGCTACGGGCGCTGAACGAGGACACCATCATCCAGGCCCTGCAGCCGCTGCTGGCGCCGCTGTCGGAGAAGTACAACGACAACCCCGGCGTCTGCGCCTACCTGCAGGCCATGCAGGTGGACCTGCTCAAGACCGTGGTCGAGCAACTGGCCGACGATGCCAAGCCCGACATGCAGCGGCGCAAGGAACTGCGCGAGCAGTACGAGCCCAATCTCATCATCGGTCACCATGCCACCGGTGGTGCGCCAGTGGTGTTCGAGTCCCATCCGACCTACGACAATCTGTTCGGGCGAATCGAGTACCAGTCCGATCAGGGCGCGCTCTACACCAACTACCGCCAGCTCCGCCCGGGCGCGCTGCATCGCGCCAATGGCGGCTTCCTCATCGTCGAGGCGGAAAAGCTGCTGACCGAGCCTTTCGTCTGGGACGCTCTCAAGCGAGCCCTGCATTCCCGTCAGCTGAAGATGGAATCGCCGCTGGCCGAACTGGGGCGGCTCACCGCCATGAGCCTGGCGCCGCAGCAGATCCCGCTGCAGCTCAAGGTCGTCATCATCGGCTCGCGCAACATCTACTACACCCTGCAAGAGGTCGATTCCGACTTCCAGGAGATGTTCCGGGTGCTGGTGGACTTCGACGAAGAGCTGCCGCTGCGTGACGAAAGCCTCGAGCAGTTCGCCCAGTTACTCAAGACCCGTACCTCGGAAGAGGGCATGGCGCCCCTGACTTCCGCTGCCGTGGCCCGGCTGGCCACCTACAGCGCACGCCTGGCCGAGCACCAGGGGCGACTGTCGGCGCGCATCGGCGATCTGTTCCAGCTGGTCAGCGAGGCCGATTTCATCCGTCACCTGGCCGGAGACACCCTTACCGACAAGGGCCACGTCGAGCGGGCGCTCAAGGCCAAGGAAACCCGCACCGGCCGTGTCTGCGCCAGGGTGCTGGACGACATGCTCACCGGCCTGATCCTCATCGACACCCAGGGCGCCGCGGTGGGCAAGTGCAACGGCCTCACCGTGCTGGAAGTGGCCGATTCCGCCTTCGGCATGCCGGCACGCATCTCCGCCACCGTCTACCCAGGCGCCAGCGGCATCCTCGACATCGAGCGCGAGGTCAGCCTCGGCCAGCCGATCCACTCCAAGGGCGTGATGATCCTCACCGGCTACCTCGGCAGTCGCTATGCCCAGGAATTCCCCCTGTCGATCTCGGCCAGCATCGCCCTGGAGCAATCCTACGGCTATGTGGACGGCGACAGCGCCTCCCTCGGCGAGGCCTGCACCCTGATCTCCGCTCTGTCGCGCACGCCACTCAAGCAGTGCTTCGCCATCACCGGCTCCATCAACCAGTTCGGCGAGGTGCAGCCCGTCGGTGGAGTGAACGAGAAGATCGAAGGCTTCTTCCGCGTTTGCCAGGCGCGTGGTCTCACCGGCGAGCAGGGCGTGATCATCCCGCGCGCCAATGTCACCAACCTGATGCTCGATGAAACGGTCCTGGAAGCCGTACGCGAAGGCCGGTTCCACGTCTATGCCGTGCGTCAGGCGGACGAAGCCCTGTCGCTGCTGGTGGGGGAGCCCGCCGGTGCACCGGATGCCAAGGGGCGCTTCCCCGAGGGCAGCGTCAATGCCCGGGTAGTACAGCGTCTCAAGGAAATCGCCGAGCTCGAGCTGGAAGATGAACTGGCCGACAAACTCAGTGATAACTCCAAGGCAAAAGGGAAAAACAACGAAGCGGAGTAGAACTGAGTCCCAGGGGGCCGGTCGGATTTTGTACAAGGTGCTGCAGCCCAAGTAGCTCGGCGCCCAGACCCGCTTGCCCCCTGTCGACCAACAGGGTTGTCCACAGCCTCTGTGGATACCTCTGGCTCTAGGATCGGCGAGCATCGAGCGCTGCGAGAGGATGACGCCATGTCCCGTACCATCACCCTGATCCGTCCCTGCCTGGGCCTCGTCACCCGTATCGAATGCGAGATCAAGCCGCTCGGTCAGGAGCAGGGCCTTTGGACACTGCTGTGTGCTGCCGGCCTCAATGGCCAGCAGCCCACCGCCATCAAGGCGCAAGGGCCTTTCCACGGACCCAAGGCCGCCGAGGGGGTGATGACCGCCATCGCCGAGAATCTGGTCGAACAAGGTTACATCCAGGTCGAAGAGACCCAGATCTGGCGCCTGCACATGCAGGGCGAGCTACGCAAGATGAACGGCGAACGCGCCCACCATCAGGTGCGTTTCCAGGTCGGCCCCGATGCCTGACGGCAAGGCGTCGCATTGTCGTCGGTAGTGGTGTAGGTATACTCGCGCGGCCGTCCTGAACCGAGCGAGTCTGCATGGAACGTCTGATCGAGAAAGTCCTTTACGCCTCCCGTTGGTTGCTCGCGCCCATCTACATGGGCCTGTCGCTGGCGCTTGTCCTGCTGGCGCTGAAGTTCTTCCAGGAAGTCTTCCACGTCCTGCCGCACATCTTCGAATCCACCGAAGCCGAGCTGATCCTGCTGGTGCTGTCGCTCATCGACATGGCCCTGGTGGGTGGTCTGCTGGTGATGGTGATGATCTCCGGCTACGAGAATTTCGTGTCCCAGCTGGATATCGATGAAGGCTCGGAAAAGCTCAGCTGGCTCGGCAAGATGGATTCGGGATCGCTGAAGAACAAGGTCGCCGCCTCCATCGTCGCCATCTCCTCGATCCATCTGTTGCGCATCTTCATGGATGCCCAGAACACCAATCCCGAATACCTGAAATGGTACGTGATCATTCATTTGGTATTCGTGGTATCGGCCTTCGCCATGGGTTATCTGGATCGCCTGACCAAGCACTAGGGGACGCCGCTCGTCTGGCCCTGGCATCTTTCGCTTACGCTTTGTGGATTGCGCCGCTGCGCTTGCCTGTCCTAGGTTGTCCAATGCTCGCAGCAGCTTCTCGGCGCCGCTCCGGCACCGAGCTCGACCGGAGGTCCCCATGCAGTTGACGGAATTGACTCAGCGCGCCCAGGCCGGAGAGGTCCGGGAGCTCAATCTGCTATCCATCGAGGGCGGTTTCTATGTACTCGAGGTGCTCACCCAGGAAGGCCGCACGCAACTGACCGGGCGTGACGGCCATTTCTATCGCCTGGGCTCGGCAGCCCAGGCCCGACGGCTACTGGCCGACCTGCCAGTGTTGCCGTGCTTTCTCATCCAGCACAGTGCCTACGACGAAATGGTCGGTATGGCGCCGCGCACCAGCGAGCCCCTGAAGATTCCCCTGAACTACCGGAACGCTTCTTGAGACCGGGCGCCGTTCGGCGCCTGCTGCCGGTCTTCGGCGACCAGCTTTCGCCCCGGCTGGCATCCCTGCGTCAGGCCGATCCTGCGCAGGACGTACTGCTGCTGGCGGAAGTCCCGAGCGAAACCTCCTATGCCCCCCATCATCCGCGCAAGATCGCCTTCATCTTCAGCGCCATGCGGCACTTCGCCGAAGAGATGCGCGAGCGCGGCTTCCGGGTCGAATATCGCCAACTAGACGATCCGGATAATCAAGGCTCGCTGCCGGCCGAGATCATCTACTGGACAGCCGCCTTGCAGGCGACCGAGGTGCATCTCACCGAGACCGGCGAATGGCGGCTGGAGCAGGCCTTGCGCGGGCTGGAACTGCCTGTGCCGCTGCAGTGGCATGGTGACGATCGCTTTCTCTGCAGTCGCGCGGCCTTCGCCCGCTGGGCCGGGGTCAAGCCGAGTCTGCGCCTGGAGACCTTCTATCGCGGCATGCGCCGGCGCCATGGTTGGCTGATGGTCGGGCCGGATGAACCCTGCGGCGGCGCCTGGAATCTGGACAGGGACAATCGCAAGGCGCTACCGAAGGCCTATGTCGTCCCCGAGCCCTTCGCGTCTCCCCCCGATGCCTGTACCCGCGAGGTCCTTGCCTTCGTCGGCCAGCGCTTCGCCCACCACTATGGCCGGCTGGAGGGTTTCGACTATCCGGTGACGCGCGGGGACGCCGAACGTCTCTGGCGGCTCTTCCTCGCTGCGGGCCTACACGACTTCGGTGACTACCAGGACGCCATGGCCCGTGGCGAACCCTATCTCTACCACGCTCGTATCAGTGCAGCGCTCAATGTCGGTCTGCTGGACCTGCGGCAACTGTGCGAGGACGTGGATGCGGCCTATCGCGAGGGGCGGGTGCCGCTGAACAGCGCGGAGGGTTTCCTGCGCCAGCTCATCGGCTGGCGGGAGTACGTGCGCGGCATCTACTGGCTGCGCATGCCGGAATATGCCGAGCTCAACGTCCTGGGCAACCGGCGCTCCCTTCCGGAGTTCTATTGGACCGGCGAGACACTCATGGCCTGTATGCGCGAAAGCATCGGCCAGACTCTGGAGCTGGCCTACGCCCACCACATCCAGCGGCTGATGGTCACCGGCAACTTCGCCCTGCTCGCCGGCATCGCGCCCCAGGCCATCGGCGAATGGTACCTGGCGGTCTATCTCGATGCCTTCGAATGGGTCGAGTTGCCCAATACCCAGGCCATGGTCATGCATGCGGATGGTGGCTATCTCGGCAGCAAACCCTACTACGCGAGCGGCCAGTACATCCGGCGCCAGTCCAACTACTGCAAGGGATGTCACTACCAGGTCAGCGAGGCGCTAGGCGAAACGGCTTGTCCCTTCAATGCGCTTTACTGGCACTTCCTGATCCGTCACCGCGGGCGCTTCGCCAGCTATCCGCGGATGCGTAACCTCTACCGCAATCTCGACCGCCAGGCCCCCGAACGGCAGCAGGCACTGTGGCAGCGGGGCGAAGCACTGCTGGCGCGGCTGGACGCAGGAGAAACCCTGTGAAGAAGAGCGACCTGCCGACCAAGATTTGCCCGGTCTGCCAGCGTCCTTTCGCCTGGCGCAAGAAATGGGAACGCAACTGGGACGAGGTGCGCTATTGCTCCGAGCGCTGTCGCCGCCAGCGCAGCGTCACGGGCGGCGGGCCCAGCCGTTGATGTGCTAGGCTCGGCTCTTTTTTCCGCCATGGACAAGCCGCTATGAACGACATCCTCCTCGACACCGACGAAGCCCGCGTCAGCTACGGTATCGGCCGCCAGCTGGGTGATCAGCTGCGCCAGAATCCGGTCCCCGGCATGCAGCTGGCCGCCGTGCTCGCCGGCCTCACCGAGGCTTTCGCCGGCCAGGCTTCCAAGGTGGACGTCGAGGCGTTGAACGCCAGCTTCCGCGTCATCCGCGAGCGCATGCAGGAAGAAGCCAAGGTCAAGGCCACGGCCGCGGCCCAGGAAGGCGTCGACTACCTGAAGGCCAACGCCGAGCGTCCCGGTGTGGTGGTCCTGCCTTCCGGTCTGCAGTACGAGGTGCTGACGCAAGGGGAGGGCGCCACGCCCACCCGCGAAGACCAGGTACGTACCCACTACCACGGTACCCTGATCGACGGCAGCGTGTTCGACAGCTCCTACGAGCGCGGCCAGCCCGCCGAGTTTCCGGTGGGTGGCGTCATCGCCGGCTGGACCGAGGCCCTGCAACTCATGCCGGCCGGTAGCAAATGGCGCCTGCACGTGCCCAGCGAGCTGGCCTATGGCGCCCAGGGCGTCGGCGGCATCCCGCCGCACAGCGTGCTGGTGTTCGACGTCGAGTTGCTCGACGTCCTCTAAGAGCCTGTTCAAAGGCTGCTGCGCGTCGGCCTGCTCATTTACCTTTCGTAAACTCCGCTTCCTCAGCTATTTTCGTGGGGCCGCCTAGGCCTTGTTTGTCTCTAGCTCGCGAGCCTTTGCGCAGTCTCCAAGGGCTCAGGCGTCCAGGCGCAGCAGCTCGTTTTCCGGGCGTAGCGCCAGGGCGTAGCTGAAGAGGAAGACCTGGCGGATCTGCTCCTTCACCACCCGCGGTTCGCTGGAGGTGAGGCTATGCAGATCCAGCTCGCCCAGGTCCTTGAGTTCTTCAAGGGCCGTTTCGTCCAGCTCTGCGCAGACCTTGCCGGTTTCCCGGTCGAGGATGCGCAGATAGGGATGGGGGCGGTCCAGCCAGGCGTCGATCAGATAAGTCATGGGAGTCGCTCCTGAATTGCTACTTATGAGAATAATTCTTATTCAATAAATAGCAAGCCGATTACCTGACTTTTTGGGTCGGACATGAAAAAGCCCGCCGTCTTTCGACGGCGGGCTTTTTCATTGTGCTGAGCTGTCAGTGGGTGCGCGCGACCGAGAACCGGCCGAGTTCGGCCAGGGCGTCCCGATAGGGGCTGGCCGGCAGAACTTCCAGGCAGGCGATGGCCCGCTCGGCGAATTCCTGGGCCTTGCGTGCAGTGTAATCGAGGGCGCCGGCTGCCTCGACGGCGGCTCGTACGCTTTCCAGATCCTGGCTGCCGCCCTGGCGGATCGCCTGGCGTACCAGCGCTGCCTGTTCGGCCGTGCCTTCGCGCATGGTCACGATGAGTGGCAGGGTAGGCTTGCCCTCGGCCAGGTCGTCACCGACGTTCTTGCCCAGGGTGGCGGCATCGCCTTGATAATCGAGCAGGTCATCGACCAGTTGGAAGGCGACACCCAGATGATCGCCATAGCGACGCAGGGCTTCCGCCTGCTCGGGGCTTGCCCCGGCCAGGATCGCCGCGCTGTGGGTGGAAGCTTCGAAGAGCATGGCGGTCTTGCCGCGGATGACCTCCATATAGATTTCTTCGGTGGTGCTGGCGTCGCGAATCTTCGACAGCTGCAGCACTTCGCCCTCGGCGATGACACGGGTCGCCTGGGAGATGATGCGCATCACTTCCATCGAGCCCAGGGCCACCATCATCTCGAAGGAGCGGGCATAGAGGAAGTCGCCCACCAGCACGCTCGGCGCATTGCCCCACAGGGCGTTGGCGGTGGAACGACCGCGGCGCATCCCCGAGGCGTCGACCACATCGTCGTGCAGCAGGGTGGAGGTGTGCAGGAACTCGATGGTGGCTGCCAGCAGTTGCAGGTCTTGATCGGCGCGCCCGAGCGCCTTGCCGGCCAGCAGCACCAGCAGGGGACGCAGGCGCTTGCCACCGGCGGAGACGATGTAGTCGCCAATCTTCTCGACCAGCGGCACGCGCGAAGTCAGCTGCTGGCGGATGATGCCGTCTACGGCGGCGAAGTCGTCCGTCACCACGCGATAGAAGGACTGGGATTGCTGCGTCATTGAGAGGTGTCCACTGGAGTTCCGGGCAAGATTCAGGCGGCCGGATGGCGCATCACCGCCAGACTATGCCCTAGGGACCGGCCCGAGTGCCATGCCCAGGAAAGCCTTCGCGCTCCCACGGCCGCCGATTTCGAGCCAGCTCCGGCCCGGCAAGGCTGCTGAACGAGGTTGCGCGGCATGCTAGGGGTGGGGTGGGGGCCTGTCAAGGCGCGGGCCGGCGGCTCTTGCCTCCTGCTCGCTGCTTGCGTAGAATCGCGGGCCCTGAACATTCCTAGGGTTAACCCCCTGTCTTACGCAATTGCGCGGCGCTCCTTCCGGTCCCGCGCAGCCATGCCGGTCGACGATACCTCCTATAAAGCACCGGGTGAGCAGGTTAAACGGAGATTTACCATGTCCTACGCAGTTATCGTTACCGGTGGCAAGCAATACAAGGTTGCCGAAGGCGAATACCTGAAGGTCGAGAAGCTCGACATCGCCACCGGTGAAACCGTCACCTTCGACCAGGTTCTGCTGGTTGGCAACGGTGACGACGTCAAGATCGGTCTGCCGGTCGTTGATGGTGCCAAAGTGACCGCCGAAGTGACCGCCCAGGGTCGTCACGACAAGGTCACCATCATCAAATTCCGTCGTCGTAAGCATCACATGAAGCGTCAGGGCCACCGTCAGTGGTTCACTGAAATCAAGATCACTGGCATCCAGGCCTGATCTCGCCTCTAACGGAGAATTGACTCATGGCACACAAAAAAGCGGGTGGTTCTACTCGTAACGGTCGCGATTCCGAAAGCAAACGCCTTGGCGTGAAGCTGTACGGCGGCCAGGTCGTCAAGGCCGGCAACATCATCGTGCGTCAGCGCGGCACCCAGTACCATGCCGGTTACGGCGTGGGCCTCGGCAAGGATCACACCCTGTTCGCGAAAGTGGACGGCGTGATCAAGTTCGACGTGAAGGGCGCCTTCGGTCGTCGTTACGTGAGCATCGTCGCCGCCGCCTAAGGCTCGTGACGAGAAGAAAAGCCCTGTCTACCCGACGGGGCTTTTTCGTTTGTAGTTAAGCTAGTGTGGTGTTTCAGAAGTTACCTGCACAATTTTGGCGGCGCTTTTTCCGCCTGGGCGTTGTTGCCACTCCTCGTCATGGCCCTGCTATGACTCGTCGCGGCGCCTAGCCCAGTCGGAACGCCGAACCGCCAAAAAACACTCGCCAATCTTGCGCGAATGCCTGAAGCGACACACTAGTTCCTTGTTTGCAGCGGCCCGCGAGCGCGGGAGGTCCAGATGAAATTCGTCGATGAAGTATCCATACACGTAAAAGCGGGTGACGGCGGCAACGGCATGATGAGTTTCCGTCGGGAGAAATTCATCGAAAAGGGTGGCCCCAACGGTGGTGACGGTGGTGATGGCGGGTCGATCTGGCTCGAGGCCGATATCAACCTGAACACCCTGGTCGATTACCGTTACACCCGCCGCTTCACTGCGCAGAATGGTGAGAAGGGCGGCAGTACCGAGTGCACGGGCGCCAAGGGTGAAGACCTGGTGCTACCGGTGCCCGTGGGTACCACGGTGATCGATGCGGCGACCCAGGAAATCATCGGTGACCTGACCCAGCCGGGCCAGCGCATCCGTGTCGTCCAGGGCGGCTGGCACGGTCTGGGCAATACCCGTTTCAAATCCAGCACCAACCGCGCGCCGCGGCAGACCACGCCCGGCAAGCCCGGCGAAGAGCGCGATCTCAAGCTGGAGCTCAAGGTGCTGGCGGACATCGGTCTGCTCGGCCTGCCCAATGCCGGCAAGAGCACCTTCATTCGTGCCGTTTCGGCCGCCAAGCCCAAGGTGGCGGACTATCCCTTCACCACCCTGGTGCCGAACCTGGGTGTAGTCAGCGTGGGGCGCTTCAAGAGCTTCGTGGTCGCCGACATCCCCGGACTGATCGAGGGGGCCTCCGAGGGCGCCGGCCTGGGTATCCGCTTCCTCAAGCACCTGGCGCGGACCCGCTTGCTGTTGCACCTCGTCGACATGGCGCCGCTGGATGAGAGCGATCCGGCCGAAGCGGCCGAGACCATCATCAACGAGTTGACCAAGTTCAGTCCGGCGCTGGGCGAACGTGATCGTTGGCTGGTGCTGAACAAGGCCGACCAGTTGCTCGACGAGGAGCGCGACGAGCGTCTCAAGGCGGTCGTCGAGCGCCTGGATTGGCAGGGCCCGGTCTTCGTCATCTCTGCGCTGGAGCGCGAAGGCACCGAGGCGCTGTGCCAGGCGATCATGCAGTACCTGGACGAGCGCTCCCTGCGCCTCGCCGAGGATCCGGCCTACGCTGAAGCCCTGCAGGAGCTCGATCAGCGGATCGAGGACGAGGCGCGGGCGCGGTTGCAGGCGCTGGATGACCAGCGTGCCCTGCGCCGCTCGGGCGTCAAGGCGGTGGACGAAGACGACGACTTCGATGATGACGAAGACGACGGTGACGGTCCGGAAATCTTCTACGTACGGTAAGAAAGGAGCTTGCCCATGCGTGATCAGGTGTCTGGCGCCCAGCGCTGGGTGGTGAAGATCGGCAGTGCCCTGCTGACCGACGATGGCCGCTGCCTGGATGGTGGGGCCATGGCTGGCTGGGTCGAGCAGATGGTGGCCCTGCACCAGGCGGGTATCGAGCTGGTGCTGGTGTCCTCGGGCGCGGTGGCCGCCGGCATGAGTCGGCTCGGTTGGGCGCAGCGGCCGACCGCCATCAATGAGTTGCAGGCAGCGGCGGCGGTGGGGCAGATGGGCTTGGTGCAGGCCTGGGAGTCCAGTTTCGCCGAGCATCAGGTGCAGACCGCACAGATCCTGCTCACCCACGACGACCTGTCGGACCGCAAGCGTTACCTCAACGCCCGCAGTACCTTGCGTACTCTGGTCGGCCTGGGCGTGGTGCCGGTGATCAACGAGAACGATACCGTGGTCACCGACGAGATCCGCTTCGGTGACAACGATACCCTGGCTGCGCTAGTGGCTAACCTGGTCGAAGCCGATCTGCTGGTGATCCTTACCGACCGCGACGGCATGTTCGACGCCGATCCGCGCAGCAATCCCGACGCCAGCCTCATCAGTGAGGCGCGAGCGGACGATCCGGCCCTGGATCTGGTCGCCGGCGGCACCGGTGGTGCCCTGGGGCGTGGTGGCATGCAGACCAAGCTGCGCGCAGCGCGCCTGGCGGCGCGTTCCGGTGCCTACACGGTCATCGTCGGCGGCCGTATCCAGCAGGTGCTCAGTCGCCTGCAGCGGGGCGAGCAGCTGGGTACTCTGTTGTCGCCCGAACGTGGCCTGGTGGCGGCGCGCAAGCAATGGCTGGCGGGGCACCTGCAGGTGCGCGGTACGCTGCGCTTGGATGCCGGGGCGGTCCAGGCCCTGGTTGGCGGGCATCGTAGCCTGCTGCCGGTGGGGGTGCAGGACCTGGAAGGCAGCTTCCGTCGCGGTGAGATGGTCGCCTGTGTCGGGCCCGATGGGCGCGAGGTGGCACGGGGGCTGGTCAACTACAGTGCGACCGAGGCGCGCCGGATCCTGGGGCGGCCCTCCGATGCCATCGTCGTCGAGCTCGGCTACGTCTACGAGCCCGAGCTGATCCACAGGGACAATCTGGTTCTGGTCTGATCTCGTCGATCCTGGCGCCTCCTCGGAGAGGTGTCGGGAGCCTCAAATCGCAGGCAATAAAAAACCGGCCTAGGCCGGTTTTTCATTCGAACGCTTATCAGGCAGCGGCGGGGGTAGCCAGGGCCTTGATGTGCGCGTTCAGGCGGCTCTTGTGACGAGCGGCCTTGTTCTTGTCGATGATGCCCTTGTCGGCCATGCGGTCGATGACCGGAACGGCAGCGACGTAGGCGGACTTGGCTTTTTCCAGGTCCTTGGCTTCGATCGCCTTGACGACGTTCTTGATGTAGGTACGCACCATGGAGCGCAGGCTCGCATTGTGGCTGCGACGCTTCTCAGCCTGTTTGGCGCGTTTTTTGGCGGAGGGGGAGTTAGCCACCGTGGAGCTCCTTCGAAAAAGACTGTATTGAGTACAGAGCGAACTCTGTAGCAAGTACAGAGCTAAATTAAGGTCGCGAATCTTGACGTCCCTGGCGGCGGCTGTCAAGGCTGTCTGGATGGATATCCGGCTGGTCGCCGATGAAGGGCCTCGTTACACTCGGCCTCTTGCGCAAACCGCGCGATCGCGCCAACTCGCGCCTTTCGCTACGCCCCGCCGCGTTCACCGAGTCCTTCCTCCGCCATGAATCTGCTCAAGTCCCTGGCCGCCGTCAGCTCCATGACCATGCTGTCCCGCGTGCTGGGTTTCGTCCGCGACACCATCGTCGCCCGTACCTTCGGCGCCGGCATGGCCACCGACGCCTTCTTCGTCGCCTTCAAGCTGCCCAATCTCCTGCGGCGGATCTTCGCCGAAGGTGCCTTCTCCCAGGCCTTCGTGCCCATCCTGGCCGAGTACAAGGCCCAGCAGGGCGAGGAGGCCACCCGGACCTTCCTGGCCTATGTCAGTGGCCTGCTGACCCTGGTGCTGGCGGTAGTCACGGTATTGGGCATGCTGGCGGCGCCGCTGGTGATCTGGATCACTGCGCCGGGCTTCGCCGATACGCCGGAAAAATTCGCCCTCACGTCCGAGCTGCTGCGGGTGACCTTTCCCTACATCCTGCTGATCTCCCTGGCCTCCCTGGCCGGGGCCGTGCTCAACACCTGGAACAGGTTCAGCGTACCGGCCTTCGTGCCGACGCTGCTCAACCTCAGCATGATCGTCTTCGCACTGTTCCTGACGCCCTATTTCAATCCGCCGATCATGGCCCTGGCCTGGGCGACGCTGGTGGGTGGCCTGGCACAGTTCCTCTATCAGTTGCCGCACCTGAAACGCATCGGCATGTTGGTGCTGCCGCGGCTGAATCTGCGTGACACCGGCGTCTGGCGGGTGATGAAACAGATGGGGCCGGCGATCCTCGGGGTATCGGTCAGTCAGATCTCGCTGATCATCAACACCATCTTCGCCTCCTTCCTGGCCGCCGGCTCGGTGTCCTGGATGTACTACGCCGACCGCCTGATGGAGCTGCCCTCCGGGGTGCTGGGGGTGGCCCTGGGGACCATCCTGCTGCCGGCGCTGTCGCGCACCTACGCCAAGGCCGATCGCCAGGAGTACTCACGCCTGCTCGATTGGGGCCTGCGGCTGTGCTTCCTGCTGGTACTGCCCTGCGCCGCTGCCCTGGCGCTACTGTCCGAGCCGCTGACCGTCTCGCTGTTCCAGTACGGCCGCTTCGATGCCCACGATGCCCTGATGACCCAGCGAGCACTGGTCGCCTACGCCGTCGGGCTGCTCGGTATCATCCTGGTGAAGGTGCTGGCGCCCGGCTTCTATGCCCAGCAGAACATCAAGACGCCGGTGAAGATCGCCATCTTTACCCTAGTGGTGACCCAGGTACTCAACCTGATCCTGATCGGCCCGCTGCAGCATGTCGGCCTGGCCCTGTCTATCGGTCTGGCGGCCTGTCTCAACGCGGGCCTTTTATTCTGGCAATTGCGTCGCCATAACCTGTTCATCCCCCAGCCCGGCTGGTCGAGCTTCCTGCTGCGCCTCCTGGTCGCCGTGGGGGTGATGAGTGCGGTGCTGTTTGGACTCATGCAACTGCTGCCCAGTTGGAGCGAGGGCCTGATGTGGCGGCGCCTGCTGCGTCTGGGCGTCCTGGTGGCGGCGGGGGTGCTGGCCTATTTCGCCAGCCTCTTCCTGCTCGGCTTCCGCCTGCGGGACTTCAATCGGAAGGCGCTGATCTAGCCCGCCGGAGGGTTGCACGAAGCCGGGGCATGCGCCTGTCCTCGGCGCGGGCATCCAGATATAATCGATTAATTTCTGAGCAATACCTACCCATGCAGCTGTTTCGCGGTCTCCATCATCTCGACGCCCTGCCCAAGGGCTGCGTTGCCACCATCGGCAACTTCGACGGGGTTCACCTGGGGCACCAGGCCATCCTCGCGCGGTTGCGTGAGCGGGCGGCGGAGCTCGGTGTGCCCAGTTGCGTGGTGATCTTCGAACCCCAGCCGCGCGAATTCTTCCTGCCCGACGTGGCGCCGGTACGCCTGACCCGCCTGCGCGAGAAGCTGGAGTGCTTCGCCCGCCTGGGCGTCGACAACGTGCTGTGCCTGAACTTCAATCGCCGGCTGCGCGAGCTGTCCGCCGAGGCCTTCGTCCAGCAAGTGCTGGTGGAAGGGCTGGGCGTCAAGCACCTGGAGATCGGTGATGACTTCCGTTTCGGTTGCGACCGCGCCGGCGACTTCACCTACCTGAACCTCGCCGCCCGCGAGCATGGCTTCACCCTGGAAGCTGCCACCACCGTGGAGCTGGATGGCCTACGGGTAAGCAGCACCCTGATCCGCCAGGCCCTGGTCGACGGTGACCTAGCCCTGGCCGAGCGCATGCTGGGCCGACCCTACAGCCTCTCGGGGCGGGTGCTGCATGGCCAGAAGCTGGCGCGCCAGCTGGGTTGGCCGACCGCCAATGTCCAGCTCAAGCGGCGGCGCCCGCCGCTGCGCGGCGTCTACCTGGTCAGCAGCCTGATCGATGGGCGGGTGGTACCGGGTGTGGCCAACATCGGCCAGCGACCCACGGTGCAGGGCGATGGTCGTCCGCATCTGGAGATCCATCTGCTGGACTTTGCCGGTGACCTCTATGGTCGCCACCTCAGCGTGACCTTCGTGCAGAAGGTGCGCGACGAACAGAAATTCGCCTCTCTGGAGGCCCTCAAGGCGGCGATCGAAGCGGACGTCGCCACGGCCCGCGCCTTCTGGCAGGGGCAACCGTCAACGAGCCTGGACTGACATGACCGATTACAAAGCGACGCTCAACCTGCCGGAAACGGCGTTCCCGATGAAAGCCGGCCTGCCACAGCGCGAGCCGGAAGCGCTCAAGCGCTGGCAGGACATTGACCTGTACGGGAAGCTGCGCGCCATCGGCAAGGGCCGGCCGACCTTCATCCTGCATGACGGTCCGCCCTATGCCAACGGCAGCATCCACATCGGTCATGCGCTGAACAAGATCCTCAAGGACATCATCACCCGTTCCAAGACCCTGGCCGGCTTCGACGTCCCCTATGTGCCGGGCTGGGACTGCCATGGCCTGCCCATCGAGCACAAGGTGGAGACCACCTTCGGCAAGAACCAGCCGGCGGACCTGACCCGCGAGCGCTGCCGGGCCTATGCCAGCGAGCAGATCGAAGAGCAGAAGGCCGGCTTCGTCCGTCTGGGTGTGCTGGGTGACTGGAGCAATCCCTACCTGACCATGAACTTCGCCAACGAGGCCGGTGAGATCCGCGCTTTGGGCGAGATGGTCAAGAAGGGCTTCGTGTTCAAGGGCCTCAAGCCGGTCAACTTCTGCTTCGACTGCGGCTCGGCCCTGGCCGAGGCCGAGGTGGAATACCAAGACAAGCGATCCGATGCCATCGACGTGGCCTTCCCCGTTGCCGATGCGGATAAGCTGGCGGCCGCCTTTGGCCTGGGTGAGCTGCCCAAGGCCACCGCCATCGTCATCTGGACCACCACCCCCTGGACCATTCCGGCCAACCAGGCGCTCAACGTCCATCCCGAGTTCACCTATGCGCTGGTGGACGTCGGTGATCGCCTGCTGCTGCTGGCCGAGGAGCTGGTCGAGAGTTGCCTGGCGCGCTACGGCCTGCAGGGCGAGGTGATCGCCACTGCGCCTGGCGTGGCGCTGGACCTGATCAACTTCTGTCATCCGCTGTACGAGCGACTGTCGCCTATCTACCTGGCCGACTACGTCGAGCTGAGCGCGGGCACGGGTATCGTGCATTGCTCGCCCGCCTATGGCGAAGACGACTTCCGCATCTGCAAGCAATACGGCCTGAACAACGACGACATCCTCAATCCGGTACAGAGCAACGGCGTCTACGCCGAATCGCTGCCGCTGTTCGGTGGCCAGTTCATCTGGAAGGTGAATCCGGCCATCGTCGCCAAGCTGGAAGAGGTGAACGCCTTGCTCAAGCATGAGGTGATCAACCACAGCTACATGCACTGCTGGCGTCACAAGACCCCGCTGATCTACCGCGCCACCGCCCAGTGGTTCGTCGGCATGGATAAACAGCCCAACGAAGGCGCCACCCTGCGTGAGCGCTCCCTGGCAGCCATCGAGCAGACCCGGTTCGTCCCGGCCTGGGGCCAGGCGCGGCTGCACGGCATGATCGCCGGCCGTCCCGACTGGTGCATCTCGCGCCAGCGCAACTGGGGTGTGCCGATTCCCTTCTTTACCCACAAGGAAAGCGGCGAGCTGCACCCGCGTACCGTCGAGCTGATGGAAGAGGTCGCCCAGCGCGTCGAGCGCGAGGGCATCGAAGCCTGGTTCAAGCTGGATCCGACCGAGCTGCTCGGCGCCGCAGCCAGCCAGTACGACAAGAGCCGCGACACCCTCGACGTCTGGTTCGATTCCGGCACCACCCACTGGCACGTATTGCGCGGCTCCCATGCCGAGCTCGGCCATGCTCAGGGGCCGGTGGCCGATCTCTACCTGGAAGGTTCCGACCAGCACCGTGGCTGGTTCCACTCCTCGCTGCTGACCGGTTGCGCCATCGACGGCCATGCCCCCTACAAGGAATTGCTGACCCACGGTTTCACCGTGGACGAGCAGGGTCGCAAGCAGTCCAAGTCGCTGGGCAACGTGGTCGCCCCGCAAAAGGTCATCGACAGCCTGGGCGCTGACATCCTGCGCCTCTGGGTCGCTTCGACCGACTACACCGGCGAGATGGCGGTCTCCGACCAGATCCTGCAGCGTAGCGCCGACTCCTATCGCCGCATCCGCAACACCGCGCGCTTCCTGCTCTCCAACCTGTCCGGCTTCGATCCGGCGGTCAATAGTGTCGCCCCCGAGGACATGATCGATCTGGACCGCTGGGCCGTGGATCGCGCCCTGCTGCTGCAGAAGGAAATCGAACAGGCCTACGCCGAGTACCGCTTCCTCAACGTCTACCAGAAGGTGCACAACTTCTGCGTGCAGGAGCTGGGCGGCTTCTATCTGGACATCATCAAGGACCGCCAGTACACCACCGGCGCCGACAGCCTGCCGCGGCGTTCCTGCCAGACCGCGCTGTACCTCATCGCCGAGGCCCTGGTGCGCTGGATCGCCCCCATCCTGTCCTTCACCGCCGACGAGATCTGGCAATACCTGCCGGGCGAGCGGGAAGAATCGGTGATGCTGACCACCTGGTACGACGGCCTTTTCGCCCTGCCCGAGGGTGCGACCCTGGATCGCGCCTATTGGGATCAGGTCATGGCGGTCAAGGCGGCGGTCAACAAGGAGCTGGAAAACCAGCGCGCGGCCAAGACCCTGGGGGGCAGCCTGCAGGCGGAGATCACCCTCTACGCCGACAGCGCCTTGCAGACCGTGCTGGAGGCCCTGGGCAACGAACTCAGATTCGTGCTGATCTCCTCCCAGGCGGCCGTGCAGCCGCTGGAGCAGGCACCGGAAGGCGCCGTGGCGAGCGAGCTGAGCGGGCTCAAGCTGGTGGTGCGCAAGTCAGAGGCATCCAAGTGCGCCCGCTGCTGGCACCACAGCCACAGTGTCGGCCAGGACGCTGAGCACCCGGAGATCTGCGAGCGCTGCGTGACCAACGTCTATGGTGCCGGCGAGGTGCGCGAGCATGCGTGACGCCCAGCGTTTCGGTGCCTTGCCCTGGTTGGCCTTGAGTGTGCTGGTGATCCTGCTGGATCAACTGACCAAGCTCTACTTCCAGGCCAACCTGTCGCTCTACCAGCAGGTGCCGGTGATTCCGGACATCCTCAGCTGGACCCTGGCCTACAATCCTGGCGCCGCCTTCAGCTTTCTCGCCGATCACTCCGGCTGGCAGCGCTGGTTCTTCGCCGGCATCGCCGCGGTGGTGAGCGTGGTGCTGGTGATCTGGCTCAAGCGCCTGCGCAACGACACCTGGACCGCCATCGCCCTGGCACTGATCCTCGGCGGCGCCCTGGGCAATCTCTATGATCGCCTGGTGCTCGGCCACGTCATCGACTTCATCCTGGTGCACTGGCGCCAGGAGTGGTACTACCCGGCCTTCAACCTGGCCGACAGTGCCATCACCGTCGGCGCCGTGATGCTGGCCCTGGACATGTTCCGCAAGAAAAAGCCCGAGGAAGCCCATGGCTGAAATCACCATCGGCCCGGACACCCGGGTCACCCTGCATTTCGCCATCAAGCTGCAGAACGGTGACGTGGTGGACAGCACCTTCGACAAGGCGCCCGCCACCTTTACCGTGGGCGACGGCAACCTGCTGCCCGGTTTCGAGCAGGCCTTGTTCGGCCTCGAGGCCGGCGCCAAGACCAGTCTGACCATTCCGCCGGAGCGCGGCTTCGGCCAGCCCAACGACGGTAACCTGCAAACCATGACGCGCGACGACTTCAGCGACATGGAGCTGTCCCCCGGCCTGCTGATCATCTTCAGCGACGCCGCCGGTGGCGAGATGCCTGGCGTGGTCAAAAGCTTTGACGATGAGCAGGTCATCATCGACTTCAACCACCCGCTGGCTGGCCGTGTGCTGACCTTCGACGTGGAAATCCTGGCCATCGAGCCTGCCGTCTCCCATTGATCTACCGCCGCCCGTGAAGCGGGCAGAGGAGCCTATGCAGATCAAGCTCGCCAATCCCCGCGGCTTCTGCGCCGGCGTGGACCGCGCCATCGACATCGTCGACCGGGCGCTGGACGTCTTCGGTCCGCCCATCTACGTGCGGCACGAAGTGGTGCACAACAAGTTCGTGGTCGACAACCTGCGTGCCCGCGGTGCCGTCTTCGTCGAAGACGTGGCCGACGTGCCGGATGACGTCATCCTCATCTTCAGCGCCCACGGCGTCTCCCAGGCCGTGCGCCGCGAGGCCGCCGAGCGGGGCCTCAAGGTGTTCGACGCCACCTGCCCGCTGGTGACCAAGGTGCACATGGAAGTGGCGCGCTACAGCCGCGATGGCCAGGAGTGCATTCTCATCGGCCACGCCGGGCATCCGGAAGTGGAGGGCACCATGGGCCAGTACGACGACCGTGCTGGCGGCGCCATCTACCTGGTGGAGGACGAGGAAGACGTGGCGAAGCTCGAGGTGCGTAACCCCGAGGCCCTGTTCTATGTCTCCCAGACGACCCTGTCGATGGACGACACCCGCAAGGTCATCGATGCCCTGCGCGCCAAGTTTCCCCACATCAACGGCCCGCGCAAGAACGACATCTGCTACGCCACCACCAACCGCCAGGACGCGGTGAAGACCCTGGCGCTGGAAAGCGACGTGGTACTGGTGGTCGGCAGCCCTAGCAGTTCCAACTCCAACCGCCTGCGCGAACTCGCCGAACGCCTGGGCACCCCGGCCTACCTCATCGACGGCGCCGAGGACATGCAGCAAAGCTGGTTCGAAGGCGTGCAGCGCATCGGCGTGACCGCGGGCGCCTCGGCTCCCGAGGTGCTGGTACGTGGTGTCATCGACCGGCTGCAAAGCTGGGGCGCCACCGGCGAGGTGGAGCTGGAAGGCGAGCCGGAAAACATCACCTTCACCCTGCCGCGGGAGCTCAGGGTAAAGGCCGTCTAGGACTGAACCTTTGGCGCCCTAGCGGCGCCAGCAGTCGGCGGTGGTCACGTTTGCGCCGGTCTGTCCTTTGAGGCCGGTGTTGGTGAGCGTCAGGCTTCCACAGCGGTCCGCTGCCATGGGGCCGTTGGCGCGAGGTGTGGCTTGAAGGGTATAGCCGGTAGTCGAGACATTGCTCAGGCTCAGGTCATAAACCGCACGACTGCTATCCTTGGGCGAACTGGCAAAAGGTAGAGTCGGCGCGGTGCTACCTGCAGCGTCTGAGGTATACCGGCCAAGACCTGTGAAAGCTCTTTCCATGAACTGTGACAGTTCCGTCAGCGATGCCTCGGCGTCGGCGCGATAACCTTTGCGTACGTGTTCCATATACGACGGGTAGGCGATGGCGGCAAGGATGCCGACAATGGCCACCACGATCATCACTTCGATAAGGGTGAAGCCCCCTTGCAAGGGCTTAGCAGATTTCTTCATCACTGGTTTCTGACCTCTCGCCAAGACATTCGTCCGGAGGTGCGGCTGCCCTGCGGAATAACACTGCATTTTACCCCGCCATTGGCCTGAGAAACGCAGATCGTATCGGTTCCCGGTTGAGTGTCGTTCGGTTTGTTGCCCAGGAAGACGCCTTTGGAAGCACCTCCCTCATTGAGTACCCCTGAAGCAGGGATCGACAGGTTGCCCACGGTAAGGTAATCGCTGGCATTTAGCTGGCCGTCCTTGTTGAGGTCAAAGTAGCTGTAATTGAACCGACTACCGGTCAGTGCATTGACTGCCATGACCCAGCTAGTACCGCCACCCGTACAGGGGTCGCTGGAGGGCGTCATGCTGGTGAAAATGACCGCGCCGCCATGTAGCGAGGCCTTGGCTATAACCCTTTCACCCGTCAATGCGCCTGTGCCTCCTTGCGCTGTTTTCCAGGTCAAATCCATGAACCAGCCGGCCTGCCCTGAGCCAAGAGCGAAATTGCTCGTTGCTCTTGCCTGGCTCGTGCCTACCGTTCCCTGGGCGATGATTCGCTGTTCGAGCAACTGATCACGGGTGACCGTCTGGCCCCGGTCGATAATGGCGTAGAAGCTCTCTAGGCGTGGCTGAGCGGAGATGACGTTGTCACCTACTCGATAATAGCTGCCGGTACCGAAGAGAATGATGGCTTTGCCGTCCGTATTCAGCGCCGCACTAAGGGGGGCGGTAATAGGCTGCGGGACATTGCCGTAGCTCGATCCCGTGGTTGCGGTAAATAACGGAGTGGTGGGAGTCTGCCAATTGTTCGGGTTGGTGCTGGAAATATCGAACCTCCACAGATTGCCGACTGTATCGCCCACATAGAGAGAGTCGGCGATGCGGTCGTTGTTCAAGTCGACGGCCAGGGGGGCGCCTAGTCCACCTGTAGTCGTCAAGGTGAAAGTCTTGAGAACTTGTCCGTTACTCGCATCCAGTATCCACACCTTGCCGTTGGTTACGTCGCCATCGCTGAAGCCGCTGGTGACGATGACGCCAAACTTGCCATTGGGCAGGGCAACGATAGCTGGCTTCTGAATAGGGTAGTGCATGTCGGAAGACGAGAATTCCCAGAGTACATTGGTACTGATCATTCGGCCGTCAGAGGGCAGCTCTAGAGCGAATACGGAATTGCCACCAGCCCCCGTGGTACCTACCAGCAGAGTGTGCCAGGCACCGCTGTAATACACATCGGAAGAAGCTGCAGGGCCATCCACGTAGTATTTATGGCTATAGTCTTGCTGGGTCAATCGATACAGGTTGCTCAAGACTCCTCGGGGGACGTAAGCGAAGAGTTCATTGCCGCCCGTTGTACCAAGGCTGCCATCGAATACGTGCAACATGCCGTCGTTGGCACCGACGGCCACCATAGGAGTACGGCTCGCATTGTCTGTGCGGAAATCTATATATTTTTGACCACCACCCATGTCATCTGGCAGTAGGTTGTAGCCGTAATCTGGCTGACCAATATATAGAGGGTCGGAATTGACAATGTCACCCAGGCGGCTAGCTCTTTTTCGCAAGGGATTCACGGCAACGGTTTCCTGGCTGCGATCACCCTGAAGGTAGGCCAGACGCCGCTGGCCTTCGGTATCGCTCACCGAGGTGCCGTCTCCGTTGTTACGCAATGCCGTCTTGGCAGCATCGTCCAGGCTGGTCCAATTGAAATTGAGACCCCCTGTTGCCACCAGGTTCCCGCTAGCTGGTGCACTGATGGTAAAGATATTTCTGCTACGCGTAGCCAGATCTTGTGCATCCAGTTTGGTTGCGGCGCTCCAAGTAGGGGCTGTGCCTAGCGTGCCGTCCGAATTAAATGCCCGGGCAACCAAGTCGCCGCTCCAGTATTTGGGGCTGAAACTGGCTTGGAACAGGGCTGCGCCAGTATTAAGCTCGGTACCACTAGCCCCGAGTGCCGTACTGGTGGTGCTGGTTTCACTGGCGATCTGGGCGAAGGCTTTCTTTAAGCTGGTTGTCATGGCCTGAGCATCGCTGGCCACGAAGAAGTTATCAGGCCTTTTGTCCCCAGTAGCCAAAATGTCACCGCTGGTCCACCAGAGATTATCGGTGATGCTGGCACTGGTGGCATCGCTCGAAGAAAAGTTCTGGGGCACACTGAAGCCGCCGTACTTGGCGGCTAGCCAATATTGGTTAGTTGCGCGGCCGGCCAGCGTCTGGTTTTCGCGTACATCCATCCAGTAGGTAGAGATCGTCTGATCGCCGGTTAAGTCGCTGCGTTGGTCCTTGGTATGAGCATCGTAGGCTAGACCAGCAATATAGGCAGAGTTGCCGCGGCCAGTGAAGGGCGTATTGATGGTGATTCCTTCGAGCGATGCAACTTTCTGAGTGGCGGTTTCTACGTTGACTGATGGATCCGCTGTGACCTCCGCAGGCTTCGCGGGCTCGCCGCCAGATGAGGTATTGCCGCCTGGCAAGTTCTTGTCCTCCCAGGTGTTGGTATCACCGATACCGAGAATCACGTTTTTCTGGCAGGAATAATTGATGGGGTCATCCCATTGAGTGACAACGGGAAAACCATCGGCCTGTGCATAGCGGTTGGTGGCATCTCCCGTCAGATTGCTATAAGCGGCAACGTTACCTTGGTGCTTGAAATAGCGGATGGCGGTGTAATAGAGCTCGCTGACCGGGTCGAAGCTCTTCAGTACACGGTAGTTGTTTTGATTGTCATAGGGCATAGAGCCGAATTTATTCAGATAGTTCAGGACGCCGCTATTGGTGATGCCAGTGGTGCCTGGAGTGCCGCTCGCCTCAGTAGGAGAGGGATTGGTACCTTGGATGCCAGTTGTAGCATTCCACTCAGCCCGATCATTGGGGGTCTGATCGGGCTGAGTGGGGCCGATGAATTTTTGGTTGGCACGTAACACTCCGCCATCTCTGAACGAATCCGAATCGTTGAGGTAGCTGAATACCGAATAACGCAGTCGGTCGGAATATTGTTGCAGTAGGCCTTCAGGCTTGTAGTTTGTGGCAGAGTAGCGCTTGCAGTTACTTTCCAATCCGATATTCGGATCGCACACCCTTACCTGAATACGAACTTTATAGACGCTGTATCTTGGTTGTCTATTGTTGTTGTTTGGGTAGTAGTCCTTGTTTAGTGCATTTCCGTTCCATTGTCCCGAGGTGTCGGTGGGGTTGAAGTCTGTCCAAACACTTTGCATCTCCCCTTGAGAGCCCCCGCCGCCAATCCTGTCGTTCCAATAGGAAAACAGCATGTCAAAGCCTTGTCCTTGGAGCCTGACATAGAGGCGGTCCCACGCGGCTGCAAAGGGCGTGGCTCCAGCAATCTCAGATTGAGGGATCAATCCTTGGGTGGAATTGAGGCGATTGCCCGCATCGTTTTGACCATCGTGTCGGGCCTTCTGCAAGACAGTCAGACTTGTAGTGTCTCTGACGCGTGCGCCTCCCGTAAGAGCGCTGCGAAAAGGGTCGATGGTCGGGGTCGCAGCCCAATTTAGAAAATTACCGCTCCATTGTTTGGCACCGGTGCATTGACGGTTGATAGCGGCAGAATTTGGTTGGAACCAGCTGTTATCTAAATTGGAAGAGCCCGAGGGGCCGCCAGCGTTGGCGTACGTATATAGGTAGCATTTGTTGGAATCGAAATAGCCACTATAGGTGTTGGCAGAGCTATAGCTGCCCAGGTTGGCCACCGATAGCACTGTCGGCCACTCTACAGAAGGTACCAGAGCTAGGCTGCCCGGTATGTTGCCACCGGTTGCCAAGGGCGTCTGAGAAACTGAAGGTTGAGCGGCCTGGACGAGCGGGATCAGAATCAGGCCCGCCAGAAAGCTCAAGGGGCGGAGGTAGTCATGGAATGCGGAAGATCGATACATGAAAGGCTCTCCGAAACCTAACGCCTGATATAGAGGGTGCTTATGTTGACGGTTGAGCTGGTAGTGGGTGTCGCACCGACGCCCTGCGCGGCATCCTGAGCGGCGCCCTGACCACGACTGGTGATACGTAGGACACTGACCTTGCTAGGCTCCGTCGAGTCGATACTCTCGCCGGCGGCCACGAATCGGACGCCCGGCAGTGGGATTAGGCTATAGGTTGCGGGCTGTAGGTCTGTTGGATTGAGGGTGACTGTCTGCGTAGCGGTCATTCCTTGCAGCTGCGCGACGCTGATACTCTTCAGCTGGACCTCCGCCGCTCGTTGTGCCATCTCCGCGGCTTGGAAGGCTTGGCTTTCGTCGCGCAGGTTACCGGCCATGCGCTCCTCCAGCGTGGTTCCACGCATGCTTCCCAAAGCCAGCAAGGTCAGAAGCAGTAGCATTACCAGGGTAACGATCAGGATCGCGCCGCGCTGGGATGAAGGAAGCGGATTCATGGCAGATGGTTTCGCAGGCTAACGGTCAGGGTGAACACCTGAGCAAGGCGCCCATTGGGTATGGTCACCGCGGCGTTGTTGAAAAGCACTTGTTGATTAGGCGCGACGACGTTAGTGGCATTGCTCACCGCGATCAGGCTTATCTGGGCGGCGATCACGCTCTGCCAGTCAGTAATGGCGCTTGCATCCTGGTAAGCCTGGCCGTCGGCGCCAAGGTTTATTTGGCCGCTTGCTTGACCCACTGCGTAGCGGATCTGCAGCTGTTGGATACCCCCGACTAACTCTTCTGCGGGCTGATTAGGCGCGTTATAGGCCTGTCTCCAGAGCGATGGAACGCCCGTGCCATTGTCCCGCAAGTAGTACACCGCGCTTTGGTAGAGCAGTAGATGAGCCGTGGTGCGGTACTGTCGGCCAAAACTCTGGCCCCCTCCCACAGATACATTGCTGTCAGTCGGTCCACTTTGGTTGGCGAACAAGAAGCAGGCACCTGGATCATCAATGACCAGAAGCCTGTTCTGTGGTAGCCCAGTTGCACTAGTGGTGGAAATCTGCGAAGTCGTCGATCCACTGATAACCACGCCAGCCGGCGGGTCCGCTGCGTGTTTCAGCAGTATCACATCGGAACCATTGGCCCTCGCGTTGAATATGGATGTCAGCCACGCGGGCGTATTGGCTGGATTCTGTGCATTACTCGCGGTACTCCAACCCTGGATGCCCGCGCCCATGACAAGGCGAAGATCGTCTTGGCCGTTGGCTTGTTGAGTGAGTGTCGTGGGCAGTGGCTGTAACGGGCTAAGGCACTCACCTCTATAGCCCGCATTGCGTAGATCATAGGCGAGGAACTCGAGCGCGAAACGTCCGGACTCCTGTACCTGGGACAGCGCTGCGTTGGTCAGGTAGGTCCGTTTGGATGAGAGGAACAGCTGCAGCACGCCTCCCATCAACAGCAACCCAAGCAGCAGGGCGATCATCAGTTCGATGATGGAAAGCCCGCGCTGACCTTTGGCTGAGACGGCGCTCATAGCTGAGTCCTGTAGGTGAAGCGCTCAAGGCTAGTGTTGGTGCTCGCAGGGCTGCTGCAGGTGTCATTTGTTGCCGCCACAGCCTGAGCCGATTTGATGGCTGCTCGGCGATCATTCCAGCAGACGATGACGGTGACATTGTTCGTGTTATCCAGGCTGAGGCTGCCCGTGCCCTGGGGAAGGCTGAGCGCCAGGGCGTTCAGCCAGCCATTGACGTCTTGCTGGGCGACCGTGCCGGTGACGGCATTGTTGGTAGTCGCGGTAGGGAAACTGGCTGAATAACTGCTGCGGTCAGCCAGAGCGGCAACCCGGTTCGCTCGCATCCGATCAACGATGTCATTGGCCAAGATAGTGGCTTGAGAGCGGAAGTAGGCCCCTTGGTTGCTCTGGACGCTGACCGTCTGCAAACCGGCCAAGCCGAGCAATCCGATGGCGAGTATGAGCATGGCAACCAGCACTTCGATCAGCGTGGCGCCTTTTTGTCGCAAGGGTCCAGTCATGGGCAGCCACCTGCGCTGACCGTGGCATTGCCAGTCGTACTGACCTGTATGGTACGGCTGCATGTGGATGAGGTCGTTATGGTGAACGTTGCTTGGGTGCCACCTGCAAGCGTGGTCAGACCGTTGCCTTGATAGGTCATGCCAGCACTGGGGCCCAACAGAGTACCGCCACTGATTGGTTCCCAAGTCCGTAATACGGTGTTGCCCTGCATCAGGAGCCAGCCGGATGACCAGTCCGTACCGCTTACGCAGTTGCTGCTGCCTGCGGTACTTCGGCACAGCACGACGTTGGTTCGCCGTTTAAGGGCTTCGGAACGAGCGATTTGCAGTGTTCCTAGCAGCTCATTACTTAAAACAGCTGCACGATTGCTTTGCAGCATGCGGGTAAAGGACGGCGCGGCGATGCTGATCACGATCGCCAAGATGGCGATCGCTACCATCGTTTCGATAAGAGTGAAACCGTACTGGGTACGCATCGTCGACATTCGCCATGTTGGGATTCGTAGCATGGGGGATTCTGACGCTAGGGAGTAGCTGGCTACGGATATCCGGTCGAAAGAGCAAGGTGTCTGGTACGCGGGTTTAAACGCAGTGGTCGCTCTCGCGGAGATTCCCTGGTTCGATCCGTCCTGCTTTGTTCAGGACGAGGCGGGCGAGCGGAGTGTCGCCCCGACAGAGGATGAAACTGCCATTCAGGGAGTCGGTGGTGCCGTTGCTCAGGAAGGTGAGATGGGGCTGGGTGCGGAAGTTGTTCCAGCGCCAGTGCAGACCGTCCGGCAGTTCGCTGACCAGCAGCGTCGCCTCTGCGGCGGACTGCAGCCCATCACGATCAAGATCGGGAAAGACGCGCGTCGCGGCTGACCAGAGGTTGGTGGCTTCGCAGGTATCCGCTGGCGCATGGCAGATGGAAACCGTGCTTTTTCTGGTGATGGCGGCGGTGCGGGCGAAATTGACCGTTTCCCTCAGATGTTCGATGGCGATCTGCTGGCGGTTACGTTGCAGCAGTTCGCCGAACGCGGGCGCCGCCAGCGCCGTGACGATGCCGAGTACACTGAGGCAGATGAGCAGTTCGAAGAGGCTGACGCCTCGCGTGTTGCGGTGTGCCATATCGACGTCCTTGCGTAGTCTTCCGGCCTTCCTGGCCGAAGAAGCGATTTAATGACGTCGTGCTGGCGAGTCAATTCCAAGGTGCTAGAGGTGTGACGTGAGTTTCGATGTGGCTGTGGTAGGGGCCGGTGCCATTGGCTTGTTATCGGCCTATCACCTGTCCTTGAGCGGTCGGCGGGTGGTGTTGGTGGAGCGGGGCGAGCCTGGACGGGAAGCGTCCTGGGCGGGTGGCGGGATCGTCTCGCCACTCTATCCATGGCGCTATCAACCTGCCGTGACGGCATTGGCGCACTGGTCCCAGGATTTCTATCCGGCGCTGGGCGAACGCCTGCGGCAGGAAACGGGCATCGATCCGGAGGTCGAGGTGACCGGCCTGTACTGGCTGGACCTGGAGGACGAGGCCGAGGCGCTGGAGTGGGCGCGGCGCAACGTCAGACCGCTCTCGTCGGTGTCGATGGACGAGGTGCGTGGTCGGGTACCGGTGCTGGGAGCGGGCTACGAGCGCGCGGTATTCATGGCCGGGGTGGCCAATGTGCGCAATCCGCGCCTGGTGCGCTCCTTGCGGGAAGCCCTGTTGCGCATGCCGAACGTGACGCTATTGAGCGAGTCGCCAGTGACAGGCTTCCTGCGCCAGGGTGAGCGCGTAACAGGGGTGCAGACGGCACGCGAGGCCATCCATGCCGAGTCTGTCGTGGTCTGTGCCGGCGCCTGGAGCGGCGAGTTGCTGCGCACCCTGGGCCTGGCGGTGCCGGTGAATCCGGTCAAGGGCCAGATGCTGCTCTATCGGCAGCCGGAGGGTTATCTGAGCAGCATGGTGCTGGCCAAGGGGCGCTACGCCATTCCTCGCCGCGATGGTCATATCCTGATCGGCAGCACCCTGGAGCACGCCGAGTTCGACAAGACGCCGACGGCCGAGGCGCTGGCCAGTCTGCAGACCTCGGCTGCCGAGCTGCTGCCGGCACTCGCCGCCCAGGCGCCAGTGGCGCATTGGGCGGGGCTGCGCCCGGGTTCGCCGGATGGCGTGCCCTTCATCGGCCCGGTGGCGGAGTTGCCTGGCCTGTGGCTCAACTGCGGCCACTATCGCAATGGCCTGGTGCTGGCACCGGCCTCCTGCCAGCTGTTGACCGATCTGCTCACCAAGCGCACGCCCATCATCGATCCGGCGCCCTATGCGCCGGCCGCCCGGCTGAGGCTCGGGTGATCAGTCGATGCCGAGCTTCTTCAGGCGATAGCGCATGGAGCGGAACGACAGACCCAGGCGTTCCGCTGCGGCGGTGCGATTCCAGCGGGTTTCCTCGAGCGCCTGCATGATCAGCTGGCGTTCGATGGATTCCAGATGGTCTTCGAGATTGTCGATGTTGGCCAGACTGGCCTCGCCGTTGGCGGTCGTGGCGGGTGCATCGGCCAGCCGCAGGTCGTTCGGCCGGATGATGTCGCCCTCGCAGAGGGTGTAGGCGCGTTCCAGCATGTTTTCCAGTTCGCGGACGTTACCCGGGAAGCGGTAGCTCTTGAGCTTGGCCAGGGCATCCTCGCCGAGCGTCGCCGGGGCGAGTCCGGCATCTCGTGCCAGGCGATGGAGCATGTAGCTGGCGAGCGCGCCGATGTCTTCACGGCGCTCGCGCAGGGCTGGTACCTGCAATTCGATGACGTTGAGGCGGTAGTAGAGATCCTGGCGGAAGGTGCCGGCGGCGACTTCGGCGGCGAGGTCCTTGTGGGTAGCGCTGAGGATGCGTACGTCCAGGCTGATCTCCTGCTGACTGCCTACCGGACGCACGGCCTTTTCCTGGATGGCGCGCAGCAGCTTGACCTGCATCGGTAGCGGCAGGTCGGCTACCTCGTCGAGGAACAGGGTGCCGCCCTGGGCCGCCTGGAACAGGCCCTGCTTGTCTTCGATGGCGCCAGTGAAGCTGCCCTTGCGATGACCGAAGAACTCGCTTTCCATCAATTCCGAGGGGATGGCACCGCAGTTGACCGGGACGAAGGGCTTGCCGGCACGCGGGCCTTGCTCGTGGATCAGGCGTGCCACGCGCTCCTTGCCGCTGCCCGATTCGCCGCTGATGTAGACCGGTGCCTGGCTGCGCGCCAGCTTGGCGATCTGGGTACGCAGGGCCTGCATGGGCGGTGACTCGCCGAGCAGTTGCGTCTCGCTGGCGCCGGCGGCCGGATTGGCGGGGCCGGACAGACGCAGGGCGGTACCCACCAGCTCGCGCAGGCGCGGCAGGTCCACCGGCTTGGTGAGGTAGTCGAAGGCACCGGCCTTGAGTGCCTGGACGGCGGTTTCCAGGCTGCCGAAGGCGGTGATCATGGCCACCGGCAGTTGCGGCAGGCGCTGCTGGATGAACTGGATCAGCTCGAGGCCGGAGCCATCCGGCAGGCGCATGTCGGTCAGGCAGAGGTCGAAGCTTTCCCGCTCGAGGATGGCGCGCGCATCGGCGATGTTATTGGCGCTGGCCGTGTCGAGCTTCATCCGGCCGAGGGTGATTTCCAAGAGTTCGCGGATATCGGGTTCGTCATCGACGATCAGGACTTTCTGTCTGGCCATGCTCAGCTCATTGTGCGGGGATGGGCGAAGGTGATGCGAAAACAGCTGCCGTTCGCCAGGGGATGATAGCCAAGTCTGGCCTGATTGCTCTCGCAAAGCTCTCGGGAGATGTACAGGCCCAGCCCGGTTCCCTTGTTCTCCGTGGTGAAGAAGGGCTCGAAGAGATGATCGAGCTGCTCGGCGGCGACGCCCGGGCCATCGTCCACCACGTCGAGGATGGGCAGGTCGCTCTCGGGATCGCGATAGACGCTGAGCCAGACCTGGCCGGTGCCGCTGTAGCGCAGGCCGTTCTGCACCAGGTTGGTGAGGATCTGCCCCAGCTGGTGAGGGTCCATGTGGGTCTGCAGGGTGCCGGGTTCGGTCTTGACGTGCAGCGTCTGGCCGGCGGGCAGGGTAGGGCGCAGCTCGCCGGCGAAACGGTGGGCCCAGTAGCGCAGGTCGATCAGTTGGGGGGCCGACTGGCGCCGCCGGGACAGCTGCAGGACGTTTTCCACCACCCGGTTCATCCGTCGCGACTGGTCCTGGATGATCTGCGCCAGACGCCGGTCTGGCGTGGTCAGCTCCTCGGATTCCTGCAGCAATTGCGCCGCATGGCTGATGGCGCCCAGCGGATTGCGGATCTCGTGGGCGATGCCGGCCGTCAGGCGGCCGAGGGAGGCGAGCTTGAGTTGCTGCGCCTGCTGGGCGATTCGCGAGACATCTTCGAGGAAGGTCAGGATGCGCTCGCCCTCACCCTGTTGCAGGCGGGCGAAGGTCGGCTGCAACAAGGGACCATTGGCATAGGCGCGCAGCGTTGCGGGGCGGATGCTGGGGTTGCGCTCCCACTCTTCCAGACGCTGGGCCAGCCCCGAGGTCAGCGGGGTGATGGCGGTATCGTCGTCGACTCCGAGCAGGCGCCGGGCGGCGGGGTTGGCCAGCAGCACCCGATACTCGGTATCGAACACCAGGATGCCGGTGCGCATCCGCTCGAGGATGAGGGCATTGAGCGCTTCCAGTTCGGCCACGGCGGTGGCGCGTGTCTCGGCCAGGGCCTGGCTGTCCAGCAGGCGCCGTACCAGCCCCTGGACCAGCAGCGCGGTGGCGAAGCAGAGCGTGCCCAGGCCGGCCGCCTGGACGTAGCCGCTGCCGCCATCGCCGCGGCGCAGGTCCAGATAGCCGGTGGCGAGCAGCAGGGCGATGGCCGCCAGTGCGGCGATGAGCAGGCCGCGCCGCCCGCGGATCAGGACGTTGGAAACCCCCACCGTCACCACCAGCAGGCTGCCCATGCCGCTGGCGATACCGCCCGCCAGGAAGAACAGGCCGCCGAGGGCGAGGATGTCGAGCAGCGCCAGGGCGAAGGCATGGCTGCGCCAGTAGCGCTGGCTCAGCGCCAGGACGACGTTGATGGCGAGATAGGCCCAGCTGGACTGGCGGAACAGCTGACCGTCCACCGTGCGCAGCCAATGCTGGTCCAGATCGCTGGAGATCAGCACGACCAGCGCCAGGCCGATGACGATGCGGTAGAGGTGGTAGAGCCGCAGGACCGCCTCGGCTCTCAGGAGGCTCGTGTCAGTTTCGCGGCTCATGCTGCAACCGGCGATGTTCGGCGCTGCAGTACCAGCGTTGGTGGTCGCCGTCGGGCAGTGCCCGCTCCTGCGGCACGTGGACCCCGCAATGGGCACAGCGCACCATGGGATTGGGCGGCAGCGGTCGCGCCTTGTTGGCCTGCGGTCGTGTCTTGCCGCGCCACCAGCGTCTGACCATCCAGAACAGCGCGCCCAGCAGGACGAGCCACAACAGCAGGCGAAGCAGACCCATGGACGATCTCGCAGCGTAAATGATGGGGGAGTTTAGCAGGGCGGCCCGGCGGCGGGAGCGCGCCGTGCGGCTTCGATTGTCCGGCTTGGCCGCATGCGGGAAAATGCCGCGATCAACCGGGCAAGGAAGTATGCATGAGTCAGCTGTTGAACGTCGTGATGGCGCAATTGAACCTCAAGGTGGGCGACATCCATGGCAACGTCGATCGCATCATCGCGGCGGCCTGCGAGGCCCGCGACCAACTGGGGGGCGATCTGATCGTCTTTCCCGAGCTGTCGTTGTGTGGCTATCCCCCCGAGGATCTGCTGCTGCGTTCCAGCATGCAGAGGCGCATCGAGCAGGGCCTGCAGCGGATTCGCGCGGAAGTCGCCGGCATCCATGTACTGGTGGGCTTTCCCTGGCAGGAGGACGGGCGGCGCTACAACGCCTGCGCGGTCTATCGCGACGGTGCCGAGCTGGCCATCTATCGCAAGCAGCAGTTGCCGAATTACCGGGTGTTCGACGAGAAACGCTATTTCGAGCCAGGCGATAGCGCGGCGGTGTTCGACTACCAGGGCGTGCCCATCGGCGTCACCATCTGCGAGGACATCTGGTTTGCCGAGCCGATGGCCAAGGCGCGCGCTGCCGGGGCGCGGCTGATGCTCAACCTGAACGCCTCGCCCTTCCACGGCGGCAAGCAGCCCGAGCGTGAAGCGGTGGTGGCCGAGCGGGCCCGGGAAGGTGGCATGCCGGTGGTCTACGTCAACCAGGTGGGTGGACAGGATGAACTGGTGTTCGACGGCCATTCCTTCGTGGTGGATGCGGCCGGCCAGGTCACCCAGCGCGCACCGGCCTTCGTCGAGGGGCTCTATCCGGTCGCCTTCGCGACGAATCTGCAGCCGCAGCCCGCCGAGCTCGCCGCCGTGGCATCGCTGGAAGCCAGCGTCTACGACGCCCTGGTGCTCGGCGTCCGCGACTACGTGCGCAAGAACGGCTTCAAGGGCGTGGTGCTGGGACTGTCCGGCGGGATCGACTCGGCGCTGGTGCTGGCAGTGGCCGCGGATGCCCTGGGCGCGGAACAGGTGGAGGCGGTGATGATGCCCTACCACTACACCGCCCAGATCAGCCTGGAAGACGCCGAGGCCGAGGCTCGGGCGCTGGGCGTGCGCTACAGCGTGCTGCCCATCGCGCCCATGGTCGAGGCCTTCCAGCAGACCCTGGCCAGCGAATTCGCCGGACTCGGGCGCGACACCACCGAGGAGAATCTGCAGGCGCGCTGCCGTGGCACCCTGTTGATGGCCATTTCCAACAAGAAGGGCTATCTGGTGCTGACCACCGGCAACAAGAGCGAGATGGCGGTGGGCTACGCGACCCTCTATGGCGACATGGCCGGGGGCTTCGACGTGCTCAAGGACGTGCCCAAGACCCTGGTGTTCCGCCTGTGCGAGTACCGCAATCGCGAGAGCGTGGTGATACCCCAACGGGTGATCGACCGGCCGCCGTCGGCGGAGCTGTCGCCGGACCAGAAGGACGAGGATTCCCTGCCGCCCTATCCGGTGCTCGACGAGATCCTGCGCCTGTACGTCGAGCAGGATCTTTCGGCGGTGGACATCGTTGCCGCCGGCTTCGACGAGGAAACGGTGCGCAAGGTGCTGCGTCTGGTGGATCTCAACGAGTACAAGCGGCGCCAGGCCGCGGTCGGCGCGCGGGTGACCCAGCGTGGTTTCGGGCGTGATCGGCGCTATCCGATCACCTCGGGCTGGCGCATCGGCGACTGAGCCCTGGTCGCGCCGGGTATCGAAGACGCAACGAAAAGGGGAAGCCGATTGGCTTCCCCTTTTTCACATCGCACGCGGGATCAGTCGAACAGACCGAAGGTCAGGCGGCTGAACCAGGAGCGCTTGGCGGGCGCGGGCGTCGCGCCGCCGGCCTTCTCGGCTTCCGCCGGGTCGACGATGCGCAGCTCGGGCGCCAGGTTGTCACGCTCTTCCTGGTACTTGCGCTGGATGTCCTGGCTGGCGCGGGTCTCGCCGGGCGGCAGTGGATCGTTCGGGCGATCGATCAGGCCCAGGGTCGCGCGAGTCAGCCAGGAGCGCTGTTCGTCCTTGTCATCCGGTTCGCGCAGCTGGAACTCGCCATTCTTCAGGCTGACGTTGTCCGGATAGTTCAGCTTCAGGGTTTCCAGGCTGGAGGCGGCCAGATCGTTCAGCCCCATGTGCTGGTAGGCCTCGGTCATCAGCGCCAGGCCATCGCCCACGGACGGGGTGCCCTGGAAGTTCTCGACCACGTAGCGACCCCGGTTGGCGGCGGCGACATAGGCCTTGCGGGTCAGGTAGTAGTGGCCGACGTGGATGTCGTAGGCCGCCAGCAGGTTGCGCAGGTAGACCATGCGCGCCTTGGCGTCGGGGGCGTAGCGGCTGTTGGGGAAGCGGCTGGTGAACTGGGCGAAGTCGTTGAAGGAGTCACGCGCGGCGCCCGGGTCACGCTTGGTCATGTCCAGTGGCAGGAAGCGCGCCAACAGGCCGCGGTCCTGTTCGAAGGAGGACACGCCCTTCATGTAGTAGGCGTAGTCGACATTGGGGTGCTGCGGATGCAGACGGATGAAGCGATCCGCTGCCGTGCGCGCCGCCTCGGGCTCAGCATTCTTGTAGTTGGCGTAGATCAGCTCGAGCTGCGCCTGTTCGGCGTAGCGGCCGAAGGGATACCGCGACTCCAGGGCCTTCAGCTTGCTGATGGCGTCGGTGTAGCTGCTGTTGGAGATATCGCGCTGGGCCTGGGTATAGAGCTCGCCCTCGGGCAGATTCTCCGGAACCTCGGGCGCTTTCGAGGAGCAGGCGGCGGTGAGGACTAGGCTGGTGACCAGCAGCAGGTGCTTCAATTGCATGGCGGCTTGGATTCCCCGAAACGGTCGGCGGTGCAGGGATGAGGGCGGAGAGCTCTCACCTAGCCTGTGACGGGGCCGGAACCGTCCTGTTATGATGATCGACCCGGAATGCCGGGGCAAAAAAGTCGCCGTATTTAACCACAGGGCCGGGCCGATTCCAAAAGCCCTGCCATTGCCCGCGCAGATCCATGTCCGAATCCATCGTTCTCAATGCCGAAGTCCCCTCCGAACTCGGTGGCCAGCGCCTCGACCAGGTCGCTGCCCAGCTGTTCGCCGAACACTCCCGCTCGCGTCTCGCCGCCTGGATCAAGGACGGCAGCCTGACCGTCGACGGCGCCGTGCTGCGCCCGCGCGATACCGTCCATGGCGGCGCCCAGCTGGCGCTGCGCGCCGAGCGCGAGGCCCAGGGCGAGTGGGTGGCCCAGGACATCGAGCTGGACATCGTCTACGAGGACGACCACCTGCTGGTGCTCGACAAACCGGCCGGGCTGGTGGTCCATCCGGCTGCCGGCCATGCCGACGGCACCCTGCTCAATGCCCTGCTGCACCACGTGCCTGGCTTGGAGAGCGTGCCGCGGGCCGGCATCGTCCATCGCCTGGACAAGGACACCACCGGCCTCATGGTGGTGGCCAAGACCCTGGAAGCCCATACCCATTTGGTCGCCCAGCTGCAGGCGCGCTCGGTGAGTCGCATCTATGAAGCCGTCGTCGCCGGGGTGATCGTCGCCGGAGGTACGGTCGACGCACCCATCGGCCGGCATTCCCAGCGGCGCCAGCAGATGGCGGTGATTGCCGGCGGCAAGCCCGCGGTCAGTCACTATCGGGTGCTGGAGCGCTTCCGCGCCTACACCCATACCCGGGTCAAGCTGGAGACCGGGCGGACCCACCAGATCCGCGTGCACATGACCCATGTCGGCTTCCCGCTGGTGGGCGATCCGGTCTATGGCGGCCGCTTCAAGATCCCGCCGGCGACCAACCCGACGCTGATCAAGACCCTGCGCGAATTCCCGCGCCAGGCGCTGCACGCGCGCTTCCTTGAACTGGATCATCCGGTGACCGGCGCGCGCCTGCGCTGGGAATCGCCGCTGCCGGAAGACCTGGTCTGGCTGCTGGACCTGCTGCGGCAGGACCGGGAATCCTTCGAATGATCGGCGCCGACTGGCTGCGGCCGGACTGGCCGGCGCCGGTCGGTGTCCAGGCCTGCGTCACTACCCGCGCGGGTGGTGTCAGCCAGGGACCGTTCGCCAGCTTCAACCTGGGCACCCACGTCGATGACGAGCCGGCCGCGGTCGCCGAGAACCGTCGCCGCCTGGGCGAGGCCCTGGGTTGCCGCCCCGCCTGGCTCGAACAGGTGCACGGGACCGACGTCGTCGAGGCCGATCCTGATCGGGTGCTACGCGCCGATGCGGCCTGGAGCGAGACCCCCGGCATCGCCGTGACCATGATGACCGCCGACTGCCTGCCGGTGTTGTTCTGCCGCCGTGACGGCTCCCGTGTTGCCGCCGCTCATGCCGGCTGGCGCGGTCTGGCCGGTGGCGTACTGGAAGCGGCCGCGGCCAGCCTCGCCGTAGCTCCGGAAGAGGTGCTGGCCTGGCTGGGCCCGGCCATCGGCCCGGCCAGCTTCGAAGTGGGCGCCGAGGTACGCGAGGCTTTCATCGCCCAGCACGCCGAGTCGGCACACTGCTTCGTGGCGCGGGGCGGGGACAAGTACCTGGGCGATCTCTATGCCTTGGCTCGCTTGCGGCTCGCTGTCCAGGGCGTCACCGCCGTATACGGCGGCGGCTTCGATACCTTCGTTGATCACCAGCGCTTCTTCTCCTATCGTCGCGCCTCTCGCACGGGTCGCTTCGCCAGCCTGATCTGGATCAACGCCTAAGTATTTTTTCGAATGTCAAGCCTCTCCGGCTTGAATCGTTACGCATCGCCCCTATCTAAAGGTCATTCCCGCGGGTAATCGAAAGCGCCTTCTGCCGCGCCATCCCGCGTTTCAGATAAGGACCTTGCCCATGCGTATAGACCGTTTCACCAGCAAACTGCAGCTCGCCCTGGCGGATGCCCAGTCCCTGGCCGTCGGCCATGACCATCCGGCCATCGAGCCGCTGCACCTGTTCTCCGCGCTGCTCGACCAGCAGGGCGGTTCCATTTCCCCGCTGCTGCGCCAGGTGGGCTTCGACCTCGCCAGCCTGCGCAAGACCCTCGCCGAAGAGCTGGACAAGCTGCCCAAGATCCAGAACCCCACCGGCGACGTGAATCTGTCCCAGGACCTGGCACGCCTGCTCAACCAGGCCGATCGCCTGGCCCAGCAGAAGGGCGACCAGTTCATCTCCAGCGAGCTGGTGCTGCTCGCCGCCATGGACGAGAACACCCGCCTCGGCAAGTTGCTGCTGGGGCAGGGCGTTTCGCGCAAGGCACTGGAGAACGCCATCAACAACCTGCGCGGCGGCGAGGCGGTCAACGACCCCAATGCCGAGGACAGCCGCAAGGCCCTGGACAAGTTCACCGTCGACCTCACCAAGCGCGCCGAAGACGGCAAGCTTGACCCGGTGATCGGTCGGGACGACGAGATCCGCCGGACCATCCAGGTCCTGCAGCGGCGGACCAAGAATAATCCGGTGCTGATCGGCGAGCCCGGCGTGGGCAAGACCGCCATCGCCGAGGGGCTGGCCCAGCGCATCGTCAACGGCGAGGTGCCCGACGGCCTCAAGGACAAGCGCCTGCTGGCCCTGGACATGGGCGCCCTGATCGCCGGTGCCAAGTTCCGCGGTGAATTCGAAGAACGCCTGAAAGGGGTGCTCAACGAACTGGGCAAGCAGGAAGGCCGCATCATCCTGTTCATCGACGAACTCCACACCATGGTCGGTGCCGGCAAGGCCGAGGGCGCCATGGACGCCGGCAACATGCTCAAACCGGCCTTGGCCCGCGGCGAGCTGCATTGTGTGGGCGCCACCACCCTCGATGAGTATCGTCAGTTCATCGAGAAGGATGCCGCCCTGGAGCGACGCTTCCAGAAGGTGCTGGTGGACGAGCCGAGCGAGGAGGACACCATCGCCATCCTGCGTGGCCTCAAGGAGCGCTACGAGGTGCACCACAAGGTGGCCATCACCGACGGTGCCATCATCGCCGCGGCCAAGCTGTCCCATCGCTACATCACTGACCGCCAACTGCCGGACAAGGCCATCGACCTGATCGACGAGGCCGCCAGCCGTATCCGCATGGAAATCGATTCCAAGCCCGAAGCCCTGGATCGCCTGGATCGCCGCCTGATCCAGCTCAAGGTGGAGCGCCAGGCGCTGAAGAAGGAAGAGGACGAGGCGGCGCGCAAGCGGCTGGAAAAGCTCGACGAGGACATCGCCCGTCTCGAGCAGGAGTACGCCGACCTGGAGGAGGTCTGGAAGGCCGAGAAGGCCGAGGTGCAGGATTCCGCCCAGTTGCAGCAGCGCATCGAGCAGGCCCGTACCGAGCTGGAGGCCGCCCGCCGCAAGGGTGACCTCAACCGTATGGCTGAACTCCAGTACGGCACCATTCCCGATCTGGAGCGCAGCCTGCAGATGGTCGACCAGCACGAGAAGCCGGCCAACCAGCTCTTGCGCAACAAGGTCACCGAGGACGAGATCGCCGAGGTGGTCTCCAAGTGGACCGGCATCCCGGTGAGCAAGATGCTCGAAGGCGAGCGCGACAAGCTGCTGCGCATGGAAGAGGCGCTGCACAACCGCGTGATTGGCCAGGACGAGGCGGTCACGGCGGTGGCCAATGCCGTGCGGCGTTCGCGGGCAGGGCTGTCCGACCCCAACAAGCCCAGCGGCTCCTTCCTCTTCCTCGGCCCGACCGGGGTGGGCAAGACCGAGCTATGCAAGTCGCTGGCGGAATTCCTCTTCGATACCGAGGACGCCATGGTGCGCATCGACATGTCCGAGTTCATGGAGAAGCACTCCGTGGCCCGTTTGATCGGTGCACCGCCCGGCTATGTCGGCTATGAGGAGGGCGGCTACCTGACCGAGGCCGTACGGCGCAAACCCTATTCGGTGGTCCTGCTGGACGAGGTGGAAAAGGCCCATCCGGACGTCTTCAACATCCTTCTGCAGGTGCTGGACGACGGGCGCCTGACCGACAGCCAGGGCCGCACCGTGGACTTCCGCAACACGGTGATCGTCATGACCTCCAACCTGGGCTCGGCGCAGATCCAGGAGCTGGTCGGCGATCCTGATGCCCAGCGCGCGGCAGTGATGGATGCAGTGGCGAGCCATTTCCGTCCCGAGTTCGTCAACCGTATCGACGAAGTGGTGGTGTTCGAGCCCCTGGGGCGCGAGCAGATCGCCGGCATCGCCGAGATCCAGCTGCAGCACCTGCGCCAACGGCTGGCCGAGCGCGACCTGCAGCTGGAGCTGACGCCGGAAGCCCTGGACAAGCTGGTCGCGGTTGGCTACGACCCGGTCTATGGCGCGCGGCCGCTCAAGCGTGCTATCCAGCGCTGGATCGAGAACCCGCTGGCCCAGCGCATCCTGTCCGGCGCCTTCGCGCCAGGCAGCCGCATCCAGGGCCGGGTGGAGGGCGATGAGATCGTCTTCTCCTGACGGAAGGCCGGGCGTCCCAGCGTCGCCCGGCGTTTCGCATAATTTTGTGAAAAAACAGCAGGCTAGGTGTTGACGTCTGTTTCTACTTCCGTAAAATGGCGCACCTCACTTACGGCAAAGCCTTAAAGGCACTGACGTAAGAGGGGTTGGAAGAGAGAAATTCCGCGATAGCTCAGTCGGTAGAGCAAATGACTGTTAATCATTGGGTCCCTGGTTCGAGTCCAGGTCGCGGAGCCACTTCCATTTTCGGGGTATAGCGCAGCCCGGTAGCGCGCCTGCTTTGGGAGCAGGATGTCGGGAGTTCGAATCCCCCTACCCCGACCATTTCTCGGGTCGTTAGCTCAGTTGGTAGAGCAGTTGGCTTTTAACCAATTGGTCGCAGGTTCGAATCCTGCACGACCCACCATCTTCACCCAGAACCCTCCTTGCGGAGGGTTTTGGCGTTTCTCGCAGCTAATACAAGCAGCCGTCTGTCGCGAAACATAGCTTCGCAATGAAGTGATGTCAAACTGCGATATCTCATGCCAATGACGCTCTGGCACTGGGCTAGGAGCCTGGAAGGCATGTTATTACGGCGGTTATCTATCGAAGGCGCGTAAGTGTTCCTTGAGAGCTAGTTCTCAATTTCGGATGAACGGCGACTTTGGGGAGTTGAAGCGATGGGGGCTGTCACCCTGATTTAGAGCGGACTTCAAATCTGCTTACGGGGGAAATTCTGGCAGGGCTGGCCTGGAGCCGGGTTTCCGTCGTCATCGAATGCCCAGATCTCAGTAGCTGATCCAACCCACTGGACGATAGGAGCTGGCTCAGCTGCCTTACCTGTTGGGCCACTTCGTCCAAGTCTGGACCAGTCAACGGTTCAGATCGCTCAGGCTGACGAATAGCTGAGCGTTGCTCTCTGCCGGCGTTTGGCGCTGGTAGCGCACGTGGAGAAGCCTGGACCGATTCCGCGGCGGGCGCTCTCGTGCCAGTCAGAGCAGGCGTTGAATGGTGCGATGGTGCTTTAGTGATAGCTGGCGCCGGAGCCCCGTAATCCACACGAGCACGTTGCCGATGCTTCGGTTTGGCCGCCTCGATCCTATCGTTCATGGCATCGCGCATCACTTCATAGTCTGGCTCGATGTATTCCATCGTAGTCGCCAAATTCGAGTGGTTCAGCAACTGCTTGGTGACATGGATGTTCCGGTCAGGCTGACGCATCAGGTCGCTGGCCAAGGTATGCCTGAATCGATGGGGAGTCATCCTCACACCCGTCATACGAATCAGCTTCGTGTACATGGCCTCGACCTGATTGTCGTTCATCACTTCGCGGCGGTAGTGGCTTGAGAAGCGGTTGACGTTGAACAGCTGATCGGCAGGCTCAAATCCGCATGACACTGCTGTATCCAGTAGCCGGATCAGGTGTGGGTAGAGGGCTGTCGGAATCGGCACGGCGAACTCGCGGTGTGTCTTTTCCAGTTCTCCGCGAATTACGATCAGGTTCTCCTCAAGGTCTATGTCCTGCAGGCGTATAGAGAGTAGGGCGTTCAACCGTATCCCAGTGAGATGGAAGGTCTCGAACACGATCAGCCAGAACCACGCAGGCGTGATCTTGGCCCGCTTCTGCTCCTTGAGTTCGTCTTGCTCCAGCAGGAGGAGAAGGTCACGTGCGCGCTCGATAGCGCTGCGAGCGACCGTTTTCTTCCTTCGCTTCGGTGGCACCACGCTTGTCTTCTTGAAGGGGTTACGCTGCAGGTCAACGAGCCCCTCATCGATGCCGAACTCGGCGATGGTCTTGAGGTGGCTGCTGTAGGTGTTCCAGCTCCGCTTGCTCAAGCCGTCATCCAGCAACTGCTTCCGCCACTCGATAATTTTCTCTCGATCCACCTGTTCGAGCGATAGATCCTCGAAGCGGCGTATGAATGCGCGTGCCGCTGCCCGGTAGATTTTTTCGGTGGCGGGGCGGAAATCGCTCAGAGCGATGAATTTTTCCGTGAGCTCAAACAGCGGCAAGTTCATTGCTCTGCCTCCGAGCCCTGCAGTTTGATGCTGGGATTGTCGAATGGCGGCTGAGCGAAGATTGAAGTGGGATCCTGCAGCAGATAGCCCTTGAGCGACTTGGATTTTCGCGGACCGATAACTTCGCAAGTCCAGATGTTGAGGTTATCTGCCGTCTTGCGATTGATTTTGAGTTTCTCAAATGCACGCTGTACCAGTTGCCATGGATCGATGTCGCGCTCCTTTGCCTCCTTCTGCAGATGAGGGTGTTCTAGGGCATAGCGTTTGAAGAGCCCGGGACTCACCAAGAACGCGGTGCCAGCCACGGTGTGGATCATCGCCTTGGCATCGTTGATCACTAGCTTATGGGATAGGACTCCGTGACGAGCCCAGTCTATGAATGCCTGACCTAGCTCCGCTGCACCTGGTACTGCGACTGCGGCCGCAGAAAGATCTTCGACTGAGTGGGCTTCTTGATCATTTACAGCGATGTCGATAGTCGGTTGGTGCAGAGTGAGTGAGGCAGCTGAGGGTGTATGGCCAAAGAGTTCATCGGCCAATGCGAGGGTGTCTTCCATGGAGTCCAAACCGGTCTGGAATGCGGGCGGCGGCAGTGTTTCGGAATGGACGGTCTTTTGGAAGGATGTGACATCCGTCACAGTATGTGTTATCGCGATTGGTGGCGAAGTGATATCGCTCGCGATATCGGCCCGCTGCTGCTCTGGCTCTCCACCGTCTGTCTGTTCGAGTGTAAGCGTTCCAGTAAATGGAGCTGGTCGATCTGCAGGATCTGGCCAGATCAGTGCAGGGGAGACCTTGAGTAAGGTGAAGGTGTTCTTCCAGCCGTGGCCGGTGTCGACCGTTGCCTTCCAGATAGCCTTGTCCTGGGCGTTGACCTGGATAATGGCCTGGTCCTGGATCAGGTTGAAGAATGGGGCGTTCGACGTGGGGATACCCTCTACGCCTTGGGAGAGCATCAGTGCCCGCAGCTGGTCTGAGGCAGGCTTGCTGACGAGCCATAGCGCATCCTGGGTCAGCCACCCGTCCGAGGGCCCTTCTGGCTGGTTCAGCTTGAACTTCTCAATGACCAGGGTCCGCAACCCATCGGCCAGCTGCCGTTGGATCGTGTTCCTGGGGGGCCTCCATCGCACGTTGCGGGTTGGCGCCTAGCTCTTGGGCGACACTCGCCTGGTCGGCCTGGACGATCATCTCGCCCAGTACGCTGGCATGCTGGTATTGCCCGGCCAAGACGAAGATCAGCGATGACCATAGCTCGCGGTAGCCACTGAGCCAGTCCAGCACGTGGGGCGGCAGCACCTGGAAATAGACGAGTGCTGAGGCAGCACCATGAAGCTGGTAGTCGCGACCTTTGACGTATCTGAAGCGGTAGGGCTTCTCAATGCGACCGTGCCAGGGGTGCCATGGCTTGCCGTCCTCGAGGACGACCTCGATGTCGACGGCGATCTTGCCCAAGTCGTGGAGGAGGGCGCCGTAGGCTACCGCTGCTGACCACGCTTCGGCCTGGGCTGCTTGTGACTCAGGCGGTGCGCCGATTGGAAGGAGGTAGTTCTGCCGGATCTTCAGTGCGTAGGCGACGATCTCCAGCCCGTGGTCGAGCAGGCCCCCGGGATAGGCATGGTGGTGGTTTTCCGAAGCTGGAAGCTGCTGGACCAGGTCAGCGTAGCGCCCGAGAGGATCTCGATAGAGTGAGGCGAACTGCTCGCGGGACAGCGACGTTCGCTGCCAGATGTTCTCGATGAGCTTCTGCCGGCGGGGGAGCGCCAGAAGATCCTGGCCTGCAGACGGCTGGGTGAAGCCCTGTTTGCTGAGACTTAGAGGCGCGGAGGGTGGGGCTTTCTTCCTGAAAAAGAGATCGAACATGGCATGCCCTTGGTAGTTCTTGGGCCTGCGTTGTCGATCAGCAGCGGTGAGCGAACAATGGTAAACCGCTATCACTGCTCGGAAGGTTGGGAAGGCGGATGGCTACTATGGTCAGGAGCCTGGGCCCCCTTTGCTGTTCGAAGCCGAAGGCGGAGCCCTTTCTGGTAGGGCTTTTACCCTTAGAGCTCCCTTCCATTCCCTCCTTTGCTCCAACCCATTTGGCCCTTTGGGTTACTGGGGGCTGGCCAGATGTTCCTTGGGCTCCATTAGGTCGTGCAGCAGCCGCACTATCTCGATGACGTCGTCAGCCGCGATCCGGTAGAACACCACATGACGAGGCTGGCCGACGCGCTGCTCGGACGGGATACCCCTTTGGGCATGGGCCAGGTAGAGGCTGCGCAGACCTTCCTGTAGCTCATCGCGGGGAAGACTTACAGGTCCGTAGGGCTCGGCTGCGATCAAATTGAAGCTGCTGACCAGCAGGCTTTGGTAGCGTTTCCGGGCCGCTGAGCCGAAATGCTGAGCGGAGTACACCAGGATGTCGGCCAGGTCCTGTCGGGCCTCGGCGGAGATACGGTACTTCATGGGTTCAGTGGCCTATGCGGCTGTCTTCAACCGACAAGCCTTCCAGGTACTGCTCCAGGTCCTCGCCGCTCACCTCATCGAACCTTCCCTGCTCCAGTTGCTCAAGGGCTGGGCCCGTGGCGTTGCGCAAGGCTTCGACCTTGGCCGAGACCATGGCCTCTTGCTGAATCAGCAGGCGGAGTCCATTGCGCACCACCTCGCTGGCGTTTTGGTAGCGGCCGCTCGCTACCAAGCGATCAATCTCGTTGGAAAGCGGGTCTGGGATGACGATATTTCGGGTGGGCATGGCGACTCCAAGGGGGAGATGAAGGCAAGTGGCATCTTATGCCATGGCACTTGCGACGTCATCAATTGCGGCGTATAAGTGCCACCATAGAGCCATCGCGCTCCATGGAATGAGGCAGTAGCCATGACCACTCGCAAACCGGGATCTACCGAAGACTGGACGCACCTTGGAAAGCTGGATACGAGCCGTTTGCTCGTACGGGCTGAGGGCAGCATTTGGAACGGTTTGGCTGCAGTCGGTGTTCCGGTCAGCATCATCAATGTGTTGAAATGGTCTGTGCGTGGGGCTGTATTGGCTGCTGCCGCAGTCTATTCCCTCTATCTCTTTGTACCGTTGATGCTTGCGCTGAGCTACCTATGGCTGGCATCCAATGGCTCGTTGAGCACGGGTGATACCGATGTGGATGCTCCATACGGTCGTGATGTCTTTGGGCACCCTCTAGATTCGTCGGGTAGCAGAGATGAGTGGCGATTGTGAGGAAGCCGATTTCAAGACTAGCCGTGAAATCGGTTCCCTTTAGTTCAGCCCTATTTTGCACCTACGGCCTTCGTCACAACCTCCCCGCCAGTCTGTCCTGCTGATCTTGCAGGTTCGGTTCCCTTCGCCAGCCCCATAACCAAATCTCCTACCTTCACCCCCGCCCAACTCATGGCTGTTATCCAAAACGCCGGCAGCACCAAGAACATCGTGCCCATTACGAAGTCCAGCAGCAGGTCGCCCTGGGCGTTGTTCATGCCCATCATGATGTTGAAGTTCAGGTGGGGAGAGGCGCCCATGATGTTGCCGTACAAGGCGTCGAGGATCGTGCTGTCGACCCAGCGGGCCAGCTGCAGCCAGAAGTCGACAAAGATCAGCGCGAACTGGGCAAAGGTCAGCGTCATGGCAACCTTCAAATCATAGGTCCCCAGCACCAGCACGATGGGGATGCAGATGATGAAGGCCATCTTCAGGAAGGCCAGGACCATCGGCGCTGCCTGTCGCACACTGTCGATGGCCGGGTACATTGCGATGGAGCCTACCGCCTGACCTGCAGTGGCCGTGACTCGCGAGATGCTGCTGCCAATGCTGCCGCCTACCTGGCCGCCGTAGTCGCCATAGACCTGCCCTTGGGTCAGCACCTGCTTGCGGGGCGATACCAGGTCGCGGATCACCTGGTCCTCTACCTCTTGCTGGTTCATCAGTTTCGCCCATTGGGCGAGCTGAGTGATCAGGCTGGGCTCCACCGCCGCTAACAGCCGCGCACGCAATCCGATTGTGCCGTCAGACCACCACTGCGAGCAGGTTGGGTAGCCGCCGCCTCCGGTGGTCTCGGCCAGTCCCGCATCCCGCGTTTTGTCGTAGGGCCAGGCCTTGCGCGGCGTGTGTGAGCGAAAGCCTGAAGCACCATCGCTGTAGTAGCCGCTGGTGCTCAGAAAGAATTTCGAGCCAATCCAGCTGACATCTTCGAACTGCGATGCGGACAGGTTCGGCTGCGTCATGAACAGCTTGGCTCGGGCCTGGGCGTAGCAGTCATTTGTGAAGTCCGCGACCTCCTGGGCCAGCAGCGGATTGCCAATCCGGGTAGCGTTCACCTCCATGCGTAGCTGTTGCAGATCCAGTCCGCATGGAATGCCAGTGACCGCACCCGCGGTAAAGCCCTTCGAGAGGGCATGTACTACTGCCCACCAGATGGGAATCCGGGCGCTCTTGCCATTGAGGGTGCTGAAGCTGGTGCCCCACCCCGTCTCGGATGGCTTCAGCACGTCGACCTGACACTGCTTGGAGCGTGTCTTATCGTACTCAAGGGTGGAGAAACTCAGCACCGAGTTCGGCAAGGGCATGAGCCCGAGCATGATGACGAAGATGGCGACATAGAATCGGTTTTCGATCCGCGCCAGGCTCAGCGCCCCCTTGTTGCCCTCGTCTTGGCCTTCGCCGCGGGCGCGCAACCATTCCTGGATGACGATGGCGGCAAAGGGCGCTGCGAACAGGCCGGTGCTCCCGATCAGATCCCAGATGGCGCCATTGATCAGCCAGCCCACCAGCGTGAGGTAATACTCAAGGTAGTCGTTCGTGTAGAGGGCCATAGGTGTCTTTCTCTGTGTGGCGCTACAGGTGGAGTTGCAGTTCGTAGAGCGCAATGACGGCGATCGCCAACCACTCACACCGGGCCAGGCGCCCGGCACCTTCTGGCAGCTTTCGCAACCGCTGGCGGACTGGCCACCAGCCGGCTGCCAGGGCCGCATACACGAGCAATCTCCAAACCTGCAGACCGCTACGGTGGGCCTCCGCCCACCGCCGGTAACCTGCAACGTTGCCAAACAGCTGTTGGATCAGCAGGCTACAGGCCAGCGCCAGTAGCACCGTGGTAAGCAAGATCACCGCTACCCAAGCGAAGCCCTTCAAGCCGCCCTTGGCGAGTCGCAATACCGGGTTCTGCTTCCGCTCGCGGTTGACCTGCGGACGGCGGTCCGAAGAAACATTGCTCATGATCATTCGCCCTTCTTGACGGGGTTTTCGACGCGATCCAGTCGGTTCGGCATGGGGTCGCCCTGGAAGATGGTCTTGGAAGCATCCTTGCGCAGCGCAGCGCGCTGCAGGATGGTGGTGGGCGAGTTGCCGGCCAGCTCTCGGCGCATGTCCAGCTCGGTCTTGAGGTTCTGGATCTCGGTCTGCAGGTTGGCGGCGTTCTGATCGACCTGCTGCTGGGCGACCTGGTTGGCCGCGACATTGGGCTCCTGCCGGCCGGCGGCCAGGGTGCGCGTCAGGGACAGCGCCTTCTCGATGACATCGGCTAGGGAGACTTCAGACACGAGCCGCTTGGCCAGCACGTCCTGGTCCTGCTCGGTGCGTAGCGACTCGATAATGCCCCGGGTGATCGGGATGGAGTTGCTACCCGCCGCGGCCAGGTTCTCGGCTGTCATCGGCTGGGTGCCGGCGATCAGCGCATTCACCGCCTTGAGCTTGGTGTCGTAGGTTTCCTGGATCAGCGGCGTCAGGCCGGCCCCGGCCTGGGTCACGGTCTTCTGGCAGTTGTCGCAGGTCTGCTGCTGTTGCTCGCCCAGTACGCGGGTGGCGAACGTCGCGGCTTCTTGCGGCGAGGACCAGGTACTGCAGACGAGACCACCGTTGCAGCTGCTGGCCGGGATCGAGCCGGTGGCGGTGGGCGAGCGGCCGCTCAGCAGGTTGTAACCGGCCTTGGTGACGTCACTGACCACCTTGATGGGCGGCTGGCTGCTGCCGCCAGCCTTGCTCCCGCCGACCCAGGTCACGCCCTCGTTCCCGCTTTTCTGCTCGACTTGGTTGATGGCAGCGACGGCGTCGGTGGTGCCGGCGGCGGCCGACTTCATCGCTTCCCCCTCGGCGAGCTTGTTCCAGCCGACCTGGCCGCCGGCGACATCGAGCATCTTGTCGGCGATCGCGCGGCAGGTGCCCTTCGAGCGATCGAAGTCCAGGCGCGCCTGGCCAATGCCGTTGGTGATGAGGTTGTACAGGCCCGGGTTGGCGCGTTGCAGGATAAGTCCGGGGAGGGAGCCGACGGCGGCAGTGGCATTCTGCAGTACCGAACTCATGATGGTCTGGAAGCCTTGGGTGACGCCGTTGAGCTGGTTCTGCAGGGTGTTGGTCAGGCTCATGTTTCCGCAGATCAGGTTGGTGTTCCAGCCACCGCCAATCTGGAGGCTGTCCATGTTGCCAACGCTGCCCATCGACACGGCGTTGCCGCCGCCGATGCTGTAGAGCACGTCGTCGCCGATGACGCTGCCCTGTTTTTGCACGCGATAGGGCTCGACTGCCTGAACAGCGCTGCCGAGGAGAAGACCGGCCAAGCAGGTGCTGGCCAGCAGGGTGAGGCGAATGGTGCTCATGATCGACGGCTCCCTGATCATTGAAAGTCGGTACTGCCCAGGAAGACCTGGCCTTCACGCTTGCAGCAGCTGTAGGGGCGCCACAGCGCCCAGGCATAGGCGCCCACGGCGTCTTGGACGTGTGGACCTGGGTTGGGAAAGGCCGCGCAGCTCTGGCTCAGCGTGGGCGTGAGCTCCTGCCACTTGCCGGTGGTGGCGTCGCCCTCGAGCAGCTCACCAGCGGGCCAGTAGCCGTCTTCGGCCTGGGCCAGCAGCGACTGGTAGACGTGGATCTGGCCCGAGCGCGTGACCACGTCGCCGGCGCGCTGGGCCATGACCGCGGCGGCCTTGTAGTCGTCGGGCTGATGCAGGAAGCCGCTGCGCGGATAGACGTTGCCCCAGAGGTCGCCGGACAGGGTGCTGCCTACCTCACGTTTGCCAGGGATCAGGGCCTCGGGATAGACCATCTCGGGGATGCCGTACCGCCAAGCCAGGTAGTCGTAGTTGCTCAGCAGGTAGGGCATGTAGGCCGTGCCGGCGCCCTTGCAGGTGTAGCCGGATCCGCTGGCAAACTGGCTGAAGGCGTAGCCGCCCGGATGACCGATGACGTCGGCGTTCTTGAACTTGGCGATGCTGTTCTCGGGGGCATGATTGGTACCGGGGTCACCTCCACCCGCAGCAACGCTGCTGACGGGACTGAAGGAGGCCATCTCCGTCCAGGGGTTTTCGCCGGTGTTGGCGTAGCTCGACACCACGGCGTCGGGCACGAAGTGCCGTACCTTGACTGAGGTCTTCACCTGGCAGCTGTACGGGGTGCAGAACAGCCAGTAGCAGATGCCGACCACCTTGTATTCCAGGCAGTCTGGCGAGAGCGAGGACGACACGATGGTCGCCGTGGTGATCGCCGCCGTGGCCTGCAGGCTGGTGGTGAGGGGGATGGCCAGCGCGAGGCGCCGTAGCCGCTGTAGTGGCCGGCTCATCGTCCGCTGCTCTGATAGCGCTCGATTCTGGCCACCGCCGCCGCCACGTCGGGCTGGCCGTAGACCACATAGCGGCGATCCACGACCACGGCGGGCAGCTTGGTGACGCCCAGGCTCCAGACATCGGCGACGTCTTGGTGGGCCGTGGCGAGGTCACGGCCCAGCTGTTGGGCTGCGGCGGAACGCAGGCGCTGTTGCATCAGGGCTGCTGCTTGGCGCGGATCTGTGGGGAGGCCTTCGGAGAGCTGTTGCTCAAGGCGCTCTGGAGTGTCCAGCAGCACGACGCGGGCGCCGGCCAGGTTGACCAGCGGGTGGGCGTGGTCGGAGATCGCCAGGACGTCGGCGTGGGCCAATGGGAGGCAGCAGCTGGCCAGGACAAAGCCCAGCAGGCGGGCTTTCAGGCCTGCTGTGAGGGTAGGAGGGAAGATGGGCATGCGCGGTACCAGGCAGATGAAGTGGCTGGTACAGAAAACGCGATCAGGTGGGCTGGGTCAGCGGGAAACCATATTCAGGTCGCTAGAGGTTGCAAAACCTTCCATATGGGACGCTTCGGTCCATGTGATGGGTGAGCCTGTATGCGTACATTCCCGGTTATCGGTTTTCAACTTCTTGAGTGTGGATGAGCCGGCAGCGCCTTGATAAATAGACTCGATTCATCAGCGGTGGTAATACGTCTGGCATTTTTGCGTGGTTGTTACTTGCTCAAGGTTTGGCAGGCCTACGAAGATTGATCATGGGAAATGATTTTTTGCTATCGGATATTGTAGTGTTTATTAGTGTGATTTTAGTTGTGGCGAGAATCAATAAGTTTTCCGTCTTAAGGTTTTCATAAGCTAACGCTCTCTATCGTTAGTCATAAGTCGTCCAATCATGCGTGGCACCTCGCGTGTCGTTGATGCTGGCAATGGAGAGGAAGAATGCGTATTCGTATGGCTGATATCTATCTTGTAGAGATTCCCTATAAGCAAGCATATAAGACGTCAACGAACATGACTAAAAAAGGAAGGCACGTTTTACTCCGAGTAGAGCTTGAGGATGGAACTGAGGGGTGGGGCGAAACTGGAATAATTTCGCAACGTTACCCTGCAGAAGGTGACTCTCCAGAAACAATTTTTGCCGTACTAGAGCACTATTTTTGTCCCGCACTAATAGGTATGTGTCCTCTCGTTCCCGCGGTCATAATGGAAGTTCTAGATCGCGCACTCCGCGGACATCAATTCGCAAAATGTGCAATAGATCATGCCCTGTTGGATCTGCAGGGTAAGATACTTGGTACCTCCGTCTCAAACCTGCTTGGTGGATCTCACCGTAACGAGTATGACGTGAGTAGAAGTTTGCCTATTGATAAGCCGGAAAAAGTAGCGAATCGGGCTCTCCAGCTACGCGACGAGGGTTATAAGAGATTGACTCTCAAAGGCGTTGGAAATGTCACTGAAGACTACGCAGTGTTCCACGCTGTTAGGAAAGCTTTGGGCGAAGGTTTTGAGTTGGAGATCGATCCTAACGGTGCGTATGATGCTCCTTCAGCCGTAAACTTGTTGAGGAAATTAGAGCAGCTCGATCTCTATGCGGTTGAACAACCCACTGCTGGGAACGATCTTCGGGCGTTGAGTGAGGTGAAGTCAAAGGTTAGTGTCTCGGTGATAGCGGATGAAAGTGTTTTTACCACCCGAGACCTGAGAGAGATCATCAAATTGGATGCGGCGGATACGATCTGTCTGAAACCATTTAAAAATGGAGGGATACTGGCTTCTCGGAAGCTACAGCATGCCGCAGAGTGTTCTGGCTTAAGAGTCAGTACTGGGAGTATGCATCCTTTCGGCATAGGCACCGCCGCGCTACATATATTTGCTGCCGGAATTTCCGATCTTATGACTGCTGGCTACGGGTCTCCCTCCGAGAGATTTGCCGACGACGTGGTGGATGAGGCCAGCTATAGATTTGAAAATGGCACAGTGAAAATAAATAATGATCGGCCCGGTTTAGGAGTACTGGTAAACAAAAGCAAAGTGCAAAGATACACATCAAAGTACGCTTCCGTTAGCCAAAGAAACGGGGCTATACAATGAATATGCACTCTGTTTGTATAGTGGATTGTACCCTTCGTGAGGGCAATCAAGCGCCAAATGTAAAATTTAGCGTCAGCGATTCTTTGACCATTGCGCGTCAGCTCGATAGGGTCGGGGTAGATTTCATTGAGGTAGGTCACCCCTACGCGTCCGAAGAAGAATTCTCAAGGGTGGCCTCCATTGCTAAAAATCAGCCTAAAGCTTTTGTACTAGCCCATGCTCGTGCTTGTGCGGTTGACATCGAGGCAGTGGCTAAAACTGGGGCTTCTTGGGTTGGGATCTTCGCTGGAGTAAATAAGGCTTCGCAAGACTATAGGATTCGGAAAGGAAAAGACGCAATCTTGGAACTGATAGCTAAAAGTGTGGATTTGGCAAAAGAAAGAGGGCTTTTTGTTCGCTACACGGTTGAAGATTCTTCTCGAACAAGCATGCAAGATCTAATTCAGGCCTACGATGTCGCTCTGAGTCATGGGGCTGATCGGATATGTTTCGCTGATTCAGTTGGGATATATGATCCTGTCAAGTGTGAGCAAGCTATTAGTGAATTAAGGGGCCGCTTTCCTATGGTTCCTATCGAAGTCCATTTTCATGATGATAGAGGGCTGGCTTTAGCTAATTCCTTAGCAGCGCTGTCCGCGGGCGCAACACATATATCCTGTTCTGTGAATGGGCTGGGCGAGCGTGCGGGCATTACGGACACTTGCTCCGCTATCGCAAATCTCGCATATATCAAAAGTCGAGCTGACTATTTGTTGGCGGAGCTGGTGCCACTTAGTCGTTTGGTTGCTGAAACCACCAAGATTCAGCCGGATGCTCAGCGTCCTGTTGTAGGGAAAAATTGTTTCACGCATACCTCTAAGTTACATGTAATTGCATCATCTCGTTATGAGGATTGCTATCATTGGATGAGTCCCAAAGAGCTAGGGCGGAGCTCAATTTTTTCTTCGTTGGATGCTAGTTTGGATGCTAATGTAGATAGGGAGGGTTGTTGATGCATGACCCAATAAGTATCACTATTCTATTGTTTTTGCTGGGCATGGTAACAGGTTTTATCGGCACCAATACCGGGGGAAGTGCTTTTCTAACGGTGCCTGTAATGATGTGGCTAGGAATCTCGCCCCAGTCAGCGATTGCATCAGCAAGGGTGGCATCAGTTGGGACAATGATCGGAGGGATTAGGCAGTTTCATAAGCAAAAGAAAGTTGACTATTTTCTAGCGATCCCTGCCTCGGTGTTAGGGTTGATTGGCGCTATCTGTGGTGCGCTACTTCTAACTCAGTTGAGTGCTCCAACGGTACAAAGAATTATTGGAGCTTTTACTCTGATAATGGTGGGTCTCTCGATTTTTAAACTAAAAAAAGAAGTGTCGGCGGCAGCAGGAAGCCCTTCGGCTATGAAGAGGCTATTAGGATATCTTCTGTTTATAGGAATCGGTATGGTTGGTGGGCTTTTTGGTGGGCAGGCAAAACTCGCTACCTATGTCTATATAATTTTTTTTGATAAGTCTATAAGTGATTCTGTCGGTACTCGGAAGGTCAGTGGGTTGGTAATATCCCTCGCTTCATTGGCGGTATATGGAATAAGTCAAGTCGTCAATTGGTGGTTTGGGATGTCACTGTTCTTCGGTACTTTAATAGGGTCATCTTTTGGTTCTAAGTACGCGTTAAGGAAAGGGGATGTGTGGATGGAGCGGCTATTCAATGGGGTCGTTATAGTGCTTGCGTTACGTCTGTTGGTTGCGCCTCCTGCATTTTGAAGTGTATTTATGTCAGTGTTTTTCTGAAAAATTATTCCAATACGTTAAGAGTCTAAATCAGGTAGGATGTCTAAGGCCTGCGAATGCATTTCGTACGGCAGTTTGATTCAGCTTCTTTTCTTCTCGCTGTCCTGCCAATAACCTCGGCGCTCGGAAAATTGCGTCGCAAGGGCGGTATCCCCACGGCGAAGGGCAGCCAGTACCTCTTCATCCGCGATGTCACGAAAAAGGGTGAAGAGCAATCGCTCGGCCGATTCCATGGCTTCCCGCTAGTGTGGTGTTTCAGAAATAAAATTCATATATCGATGGTCTAAACTCGTAGAGCTATGGTTTACGAACTTGGAGCCAGAGATGAGAACAGGTCGCCCTGCTGCTCCCATCGTGCTCGATGACGAGGAGCGAGTGGAACTGCTGCGTCGTACGCGGCAGCGCAAAGCTTCCGCTGATTCACGTTTGCGTGCGGAAATCATCCTTGCCTGTGCCCGGGGTGAACCGGGAACAGCCATTGCCCAGCGCCTTGGCATCGGTGTCCATACGGTCTCACGCTGGCGGATCCGCTTCAGTCGGTGGCGCCTTGACGGGTTGAATGACGAGCGCAAGCCAGGCCGCCCTCGCACGATTACCGATCAACAGGTGCAGGCGGTCATCGACCAGGTCTTGCAGACCAAGCCCCGCGATGCCAGTCACTGGAGCACCCGACGTATGAGCCAGGCCACCGGGATCTCACCGGCCAGCGTGATGCGTATCTGGCAGGCCTTTGGCCTCAAACCGCATTTGACAAAGACCTTCAAGCTGTCCACCGATCCGGCCTTCGTCGACAAGGTTCACGATATCGTCGGGCTGTATCTCAATCCGCCTGACCGGGCGCTGGTGCTCTGCGTCGATGAAAAAAGCCAGATCCAGGCCTTGAATCGAACGCAACCCAGCTTGCCCTTGGCCCCAGGGCACCCTACGACCCATACCCATGACGACCAACGTCATGGCACGACGTCGTTGTTCGCCGCCTTGGATGTAGCCACCGGGGAAGTGATCGGTCGCTTGAAACAGCGGCACCGCAGTACCGAATTCCTGGCGTTCCTCAAAGAGATCGATGCCCAGGTACCGCCCGACCTGCCCGTTCACCTGATCATGGATAACTACGCCACGCACAAGACCGACAAGATCAAGGCCTGGCTCGCCACTCATCCCCGCTATCAGGTGCACTTCACGCCCACGTCTGCTTCATGGCTGAACCTGGTGGAGCGCTTCTTTTCGACCCTGAGCGAGAAATGGATCAAACGCCAAGCCCATACCAGCGTGCAGGATCTGGAAGAGTCGATCAGGCATTATTTGGACACCCACAATGCCAATCCCAGGCCTTTTCGTTGGTACAGGAAGGCCGAGGATATCCTCGCGAGTGTCAGCCGTGCGGCTCAGGCAATGAAGCAGAAATTATGAGCTTTATTTCTGAAACACCACACTAGGCTCTGTACGAAAAATACTGGCGCAGACAGCGCAGCGTGCAAGCGAGCGTGACCATCGCCGCGAAACTTTTTGCCAGCTTGTCGTAGCGAGTGCCGATCCTGCGACTCTCCTTCAGCCAGCCGAACATCCGCTCGATGATGTTGCGTTGTCGGTACTTCGGACGGTCGAACAGCCTCGGCAATCCCGGTTTGGGCTTGCGCTTCATCGTTCGCAGCGGAATCACAGGCCGCATCCGGTAACGGTCGCAGTACTGGCGCAAGTGCTCAGCATCGTAGCCCTTGTCTGCCAGCAACCAGCGGCAGCGCTTGCGGGGACGGCCTGGCTTGCCAGGGATACGAACTTGATCCAGAAGAGCCTGGGCATTCGAGATGTCGCTGGCCTGACCCGGCGACAATACAAAGCGTAGGGGGACGCCGTTGGCGTCGCAAACCAGGTGGATCTTAGGCTTTGTCTGAAAAGTCGACGCGCCAACAGCGATCAATGCAGGCCAGAGTGACCATCGCCTTGAAGCTGCTGGCCAGCTGGTCGAACCGGGTGCAGAGCCGGCGTTTTTCCTTGAGCGAGCTGAAAAGGCGTTCGATCGTATTGCGCTGGCGTCAACAATTGCGAGGTCTGCCTCTGATGCCTGGCAGACGCACCTGTTCTAGTAGGGGAATGAAATGCGGTGAGTCGGCCTGCTGCCCTGGCGACAGCGTAAAGGCCAGCGGACCCCCCGGGCATCACAGAGCAGATGGAGCTTGGTACCTAGCCCACCACGGCCACGGCCCAGCGCATGATCTAGCGGTTCGTCCGGGCCCCCTTTTTTCCGCCTCCGGAGGCGGCTCGTGTGGCACGGATGGTGGCTAAATCGATCATCCAGGTGTCCAGATCGAGATAGCCATCCTGGCGCAGTTTCAGGCGCAGACGCGCCAGGATGCGCTCGAAGGTCCCGCGTCGTGGCGCCATTGCCGAAAGCGCGGGTAGACCGTCGTCCAAGGGCCATAGCGCTCGGGCAGGTCACGCCATTTAGCGCCCGAGCCCAGGATCTAGAAGATGCCATTGAGCATTCGCCGCTCATCCCGGCGTGGGCGCCCCATCCTCTGGGGTGGGGAAACGATCTCTTCGATCAATGCCCAAAGCTCGTTCGAAAGGTTGTAAAGCTCGGTCATGCTGGCCTCCGCTGCTATCACAGCGGCCCGCTAGCTAACACGACTTTTCAGACAAACCCTAAGTAAATCTAGCTCACTCTCAGCTAGCAGTGTACGAATCACATCGTAAGATCTTACTAATTATCGTGATTTGATTTTAGATCAAGTGTCAAAAAGCGCACCGCAAAAGCTTAAGGTGACAATTGACTGACTCGCTCGTGACACTGGTGAATCAACTGGAAAAAGAAATACTTTATTCGGGAAATTTTGATGAAAGAGCTTAATAGCGAAAAATAGAGAGTCAATAGATTTACTATTTTTTTGGCGGAAGCCAAATAAGCCGATGCAATAAAGCCTATTGCAATAAAAAAATTTGATATTTTTTTAATAAATTGTTACTTCTCTATCAGTCAGCGAAAAAGCAAGCTCGGAATTATTACTTGAATATTCTGCTTAGCTCGCATTGACACGCGCTGTTATGAGCAACGACTTTCTGTTGAGAAGTGAGTACATTCTGAGATGAAAATATCACGACCTGCTATGCGAAAAGAACTAATAGAACGTATTTTTAAATTTGAAACTTTAAAGCATAGATGCAGACAAGAACAAACATCAATCAGACTATACCAAAAAATATCATTGATAGTAGCTAGAAAGATGAAGGTGATGTCTTTAGATGATAGACGCTTCGTTGACGCCATTGCTATTTATCATATAATAACGAGCAAAGAAATAGACACAAAACATGCTTGGAGCCTGTACAAAAAGATAAAGAATCAGCTTAACGAATACCAACGCCTAATTGTACTTAGTCATTTGGTACAAAGGCACGATTACAAATTCACTCATAAGAAAGAAATCAGGGAAGAATTCTACAGCATCGACCTGAATGGACTGAAAAACTCAGGCAATTATATAAAAAACTTGTTTGTACACTCGAAATTAGAGTCTATCGAAAAGTTTATTTCACAAGCTTAACCTCTCCATATTTTACGCCTTGTATTTGATTTTATCTTTCAATCTAACCTCATCGAGAGGTTCCATTCTCAGCATTTGCTTCATAAAAGAAAATTTATCGTCCGATTTCGCACTATTTCTTACTACATCAGGAAGAACAGTACAATCAGCAGCTACCCCCTGTGTCAAAAGCCCTTCCGTCCAACTCCATCTCTCCTAAAATCCTTCTGATTTTTGTGCCGCTGTAGAGACTATCTTCAATCGCAGCCTGAGCGAATTCTGCTAGAGAAATACCGTGATGGGCTGATAGTGCGGCTTAAGCAAATATATGAAATCGAGCATATTTCCACCCGACAGTACGCACGGATCGTCAAAGCCTGGGTGACAGCGATTGGTTTGGATCCCGCCTTGTACGGAACCCATACCCTGCGGCGAACCAAGGCATCGCTGATCTACCGCAGGACAAAGAACCTCAGGGCCGTACAGCTCTTACTGGGCCATACGAAGCTGGAAAGCACTGTCAGGTACCTTGGCATCGAGGTAGACGATGCTCTGGAGATGGCCGAGCAGACAGAGGTTTAGCCGCATGACCTGGCGACGGCTGCGGGGCCGTCGCTATCCGGCCAAAAGCGGTCACTAACGCAGCACTCTTCGAAAAATCTTGAGCGCAGCGGAAGATCTTTCCGACAGCAGTATTTTGTTAAATGCGAACTTCGATATTGGGTAGTTCACCCTTGTAGTACTCTGCAATTAGATCCTTTCTGGAAGCTGGAAGAGTTATAAATGGCTTATCTTGAAGTGCGCCTGGAGGCACAAATAACACAGCCGCACCGCAACCTCTCATCTCGAAGAACTCTAATTGCAATAAGAACGCCCGGAAAACGTATTGAGGCATACCTCTTACGCACCATTGATTAGCGCTAAGCTGCGCTTCTTTAAAAGCCCGTTCGGCATGGACCTTGGAGTAAAAAAGAAGCATTTCAGGCCGATTAGTTGTTGGGTGCGGATAAGCAAAAAAACTACCAGTAACTCGACCATCTCTTTTTTCCATGATGGTCCAGAACGGCTCCCCGACTGTACTTTCATCGGGTAGCGCCACAGCTTTAAGCCTTTCTGCCAGCAAATCGTTAAATCTCGGCAGGTCGTCAACCGTGAGAAGCATAACATCGTTGTCTTCGGCAATTGCGTGAGCAAGCTTCTGATATCCGAGCCTAGAAACCATAACTTTTTGGATATTTCTGGCGTTAGCAAGTTTTCCAAAAAATGTAGCCACATGCCCATTATCAACTGGTCGACCGTGATCTTTGCATTCAATTGCAACCTTGTGAGTAATCCCCGCCTTCTCAAACTGATAGTAAACATCTACTTGGTGAGAGCGACCAAACTTATCAACAATTTGAACATCTTGACCAACTACTATACCTTCATCTTTCATGTTGAGAAGAAAGGAATATACCTGCTGGACATGCTTTTCTAATTCTATTCCAGATCTCATAATTTCGTTAATAATTTAAAGATCGGTTAAGAGGCGGGGTTTAACGTGTCCCGAGCGAGCAAAGCGAGCGGCTCAAACCAATTGTTAAACTCCATTCTTCGCGATTAGCTTCTTGGAGTGCTCTAACTGCTCCTTTACCCATTCAGGCCTATATATCTCGAACTGGACTTGGTTAGGGTTGCCCAGTTTAAATGTGGGCTTTATAAGTTTGGCGCCCATCTCTCCGGCCACATCGAAAGAAGCCTGAGCCACTTTCTCCCACGCCGATGCCGCCAGCTCTGTGATTTCTGTCTCTGGAAAATGAGACAGCCTCCATTGTCTTTGAACGCAGGTGTACTCGCCTCCACCGTCTTCTTCAGTGTAAAGAATACCCATGAAGTCAGTGTCTTTTGCCGCAAAATAAATATATTTCTTTATTGCTTCTCTACTATCACTCAAAGGGTCAATCGGTAGGCCTAGCCCTAGCTTCATACCTCTCCCCCGAGTAAAGCCAACACTTCCTCGACTTGCTGGCTTTAGCATTTCCTTGTGAACAACGACGTCTCGTTGCTTATACAGATATGCTATTAATGGGTCGCTTGATAGTTCAGATTTTTTTGCAACCACAAGCTTGCTCAGTTCTTTACTTCCTTGAACCTCCATTGAAACCAGCTGCATGATTTCCTTTAGGGTTCTAAGGAATGAGTTTAAAGACCACCTGAACTTGTCGGCGGAGTGGTAGTTCTCCTCCATTAGACGAATGAACCAAGAAGCCTCGTGAATTCGATCAAATGATGATGATAGCAAGTCGAATACTTTTCTATTTGGACACTCTTCCATGTCTATCCTTGAAGCTTAAAGGCTGGTTAACAGGCTGGCTTTAGCCAGTCTCAGGTGAGCGAAGCAAACGGTTTGAAGCATTTTTTATGAAACAGAATCGCGTAATTTTCGGAAGCTACGGATGGCTTCTTCTCCGTATAACGTAGACTCTTCAAGAAACTCACGATAAGAACTCGCATTTAATAATTTTTCTGGAAGCTTTTTGAGTAGAATGGAATTTTGGGGGAGATGATCTACGATTGGGAGTGCTGTGATTGGATCATTTTTGAACACTCTGTGGTATGGAGTGAAAGTCATCATTAACCAGCCAAATTCATCATGCTTTTCTTTTAATCCCAAGTACTCCTGCTGCTGATTTTCGTCCAGATCTTTAAACCATTTTGGTAGAAATGGCTCTGCGTAAGTCATTAAAGGATCAAGCCGCTCTGCGATTTGAGGGGAAAAGAAATTTTCGTACCAACTTAGCTCGAATTTGTCTTGAAGCTCTCGCCATGTAACCAATTCGGTATTAGTAAGCTCGGCCGCTTTATATGAGCCCTCTTGAAAGCCTGCAAGTGAAACAATATATCCCGCATTAGCTCCGATATCGGCAATAACTGTTCTAAATCCATGCACTACATTCTGTGGTATGCGCGCTTTCCAATGTTTGCACTCACAGACAATTGAGTATTTTCGTCCTTTAACTTCCTCTTGAGCATATACATCAAGCTCGACTTCGCCGCGTACCGTCTGTACTTTTTTCTCGATCTCCACTGAGAATCCGCACTCTTCTAATAGGCGGCCTACCTCATTTTGGAGATCATTCCAGTTTTCAGGGATGCTTGATGTGATCATGGCTCTTTTTCAGAATTATAAACAGACACTAATTTGTGGATAAAATCCTCTTGCAGGCGGCGCTGACAGCTCTAGGATGCGCTTGCTGAGCCAACACTGGAGTTATGTTCTAACCCGGCAAGGCCTTTTGCCTGTGTTGGCTGGATTGCACCTTAGCTTTCAGAATGGGGGCTAGACAAGGGGCGGCGTCATGCAGGAATCGCTGAGTGGATTACCACGCAACGGGGGGTGTGAGATCAGCGGTCGCAGGTGATTCGTCAGTACGTGGGCCAGTGCAATGCTGGCGACGCTTCGGGATGTCCGGACCTCGCGGTGTTGCCGTAGCGCCGAAGGCCAGTTCAGCATCACGATCAAACCCAGCGTAGGCGCTATCGAACCATTCATACAGAGTCTGATCGCGGCAGTGCATTTCTAACTTCCGTTTCGCATACTGGATCTGATGGTAATAGAACGCCATGGAATGGATAGCTTTGTTCATGGAGGGAATCATTGAAATGTTGCGAAGCTCTAAGTGCGCAAGGTCCTTGTCGCGGTAAATCTTCATCTGCTCTCGAAATTTCTTGAACTCATCTAAGGAAACTTTCATCCAGGTGAGCATGCTTTCTCGAAACGCTTCTTCGTCATCCGGAAACACATTCTTCCAATGCAGCGCATCTTTTTGCTGGCCGAAAGCGTGGCACCAGTCCAGAACAGCTAGGTCCAGCGCATTACGGGAGATTTGGCTCCAAAAATTACTAAGAACCTTGCCTCTTCCGAGCTGCTCCCGCGTAGCTCCAGATAGCGCTAAGTTCTTCACGAAACTCATGCAGTTCATTTCAGCACAAGTGAGCAGCTTAGTCCGGTCCATTGAAATCCCGATTTGGAGCGCGTTGGGGGCTTAAGCGTAGCGCTCTGCCCAGGCCCGTTTCAACCTCGGAGGTTGCGGTTCTTTATGATGATCCCTGTAGCGTGTTGCTAGGTTCTGTACGAAAAGTCGCCGAGCGAAGGTTAGGCGAGGCGAAAAAGGCTGAGGAAGCGGAGTTTACGAGTGGTAAATGAGCATTCCGAATGCCTTTTTCAACGAAGCATCACCGAGCGCAGGCATTTTTCGTACAGACCCTAGGACTCAAACGCAATTTTATGATCGTTGTGGGTCGAAAGCGGCCACAGCCAAACACAGGCAGTCAACCAGAGGCAGACGTGGGCTTACTAACTTGAATGGCTGAGGAATATCATATGATCGAAGGTGTCGATCTACACGATGCGACGCTTAATGCTGTGCGTGTGAGTTGGGAAGACGGAAAGTGCATCATGAACATAGAGCATGGCACGCTGGGAAAATGCGTTCTCACGTTCTCTGCGGTTTCGTATCTGACTCTGCCACGGAAGCAAAGTTGGGGCCGTTCAGTGTCGATCAATTCGTTTTCTGTTTCGAGCAGCGGGCAGTATGAAATTGAGATGCAATCTGGCGATCTCATCAAGATTGAGGCTACATACGCGGTGCTCACAAAGGCTGGTCAATCTGCTTTCTAATGATCCGCAGCGTCTGCTTTGGGTTGTGGATTCAACCGGTGAACGCAACACACTAAATCCTGCGTAAGCAGGAGGGTGTTGCAGATGAAACAAAGACCTCGGATCTACTACACCGAAAGCCAGAAAGCGTTGATGTGGGATCGCTGGAAGGCGGGTGATTCGCTCCAGCAGATTGCGCAGCTGTTTGATCGAAACCATTCCTCGATCCAGCGGATTCTCGCGGAGACGGGAGGCATCCGCCCAACTGCGCGAAGACGCTCCCGATTGGCACTCACCCCGTCGGAGCTATCGAGCCAGCCAAGCCGAACAGGCAGCCTGGGAACGGGCCCGTCGTCCCAAGCACTGCAAGCTTGCCCAGTCCCCAAAGTTGGCGCAGCTTGTTGCGGAGAAGCTCCAGATCCAGTGGTCACCTGAGCAAATCGCTGGATGGTTGAAGCGCACATACTCGGACGCGGCCTATCAGGTGTCACACGAGACCATTTATCGCAGTCTCTACATCCAAGCCCGTGGCGCATTGAGGAAGGAATTACTGGAGCATTTGCGCCGCAGTCGAGCCATGCGCCGCTCGCGCCATCACACCCAGAAGACCGCTAATCACGGCCGTATCAGCGATACGCTTTCCATCAGCGAGCGGCCGGCCATGGTTGAGGATCGTGCGGTACCAGGACACTGGGAAGGTGACCTGTTGTGCGGCAGCAAAAACAGTCAGATTGCCACGCTGGTAGAACGCCACAGCCGCTACGTGATGCTGGTAAAGGTGGCAGGGAAAGACACCCAGACAGTGGTGGATGCGCTGATCGACAACGCTCTGAGACTGCCTCAGGAGCTCTACCGCTCCCTGACCTGGGATCGAGGGAAGGAGATGGCCGCTCATAAGCGATTCACTCTGGCGACGGACATCCAAGTCTACTTCTGCGATCCCCAGAATCCTTGGCAGCGTGGAACGAATGAAAACACCAACGGCCTTTTACGGCAGTACTTCCCGAAGGGAACTGATCTCTCGCTCTATTCGCAGGACGAACTGGATGAAGTGGCTCGGCAGTTAAACGAGCGCCCCAGAAAGACCCTGGGGTACTCGACTCCCGCCGAGTGTTTTAACCACGCTGTTGCGTCGACCGGTTGAATCCACAGTCGATTGCTGTCATTGGCTGATTCCGGTTTGGTATCTCTAGGATTTCGCAACGATTTCGGAAACCGACATCTGCTTCAGGAGAGGTGTCGCAGCGCTGCCAAGGCACTACCTACGGCGAGCTGATGCAGCTTCTTTTCCTCTTGGCGCCCCTGCCAGTAGCCCAGGCGTTCGGCATATCGCATCGCAAGGGCGGTATCTCCTCGACGAAGTGCAGCCAGTACCTGTTCATCCGCGATATCACGAAAGAGGGTGAAGAGCAGTCGCTCTGCTGACTCTACCGCCGCGCGTTCACTGTCGTAGGATTCCTGATGCTCGTAGGCACCTACCCGGAATAGCCACTGGTGGCGGGATCCATGGCCAATCTGTGCCAGTTTGATCGGGGGGAGGGCACCGCTGGCTTCGAACACGATCCTGGGCTTCGGAGCTATGCCAGTCGCTAAGGGAGGGGACGTATCAGCGAGGTTGATCATCGGAGGTGCCTTGCAAGGGTAAGCGGTGATGCGGGGTATCGCGGCGTTGCATCTCGGAATCGATCATCCGCAGAAGATGGGTGAGGCGGCTGTTGAGCCGCCGTAGCGTCCGATCGGACAGACTGGCAAGCCAAGGGAGAATGTCATTGGCGCTGCTGCGCATCCGCACCTCCCTGACTCGCCAGCCAGTCCATGGCCGATAGCATGCCGGCATCGTCCAGCAGCGATGGGAGCCGAATCGTACGACCAGACCGATTGTCCCGGAGCTCGAAGGTCGGGGTGGCATCGATCTGCTTCTGCACTGCGGTTGCGGTCTGCTCAGCGACTACCCGGCGCACGGTCGTGTTGTCCTGGATACACGCCTGCAAGTGCTGTAGCGATACCGCCGGTTGCAGGCCGAGTTGATCGATCGGTACTGCCAGGCCGGCGCCGTTACTGCGGCTGTGCTGGTAGACGGCTTCGACCGCCTGCCAGAACACTGGATCGCCGCCCAGCCATCCCGCACACGTGACCAGCCGTGCTTCCTGCTGGGCCGCTTCGCCGTGCATGGGCAGCGGCAGGTGATGCCACTGCCAGTTCAGCGCTTCGTGCAGATCAATCAGTTGCTTGACCTGCGGGTAGGCTTCCTTGCAGTAAGGGCATTCCAGATCGCCGTACTCGATCAGCGTGAAGCGGGCTTTGGCATTCCCGTAGATGAACATCGGTGGCTCAGGTGTAGCTCGTGGCTCTACTGCTGCGAACCATCCAAAGAGGTGCCATAGGCCATAGAGCAACACGGCCAGCAGTACGAGCACCGTAGCCGCTGGCTGCCGGGAGAGAGCTCCCCTCATCATGCCGAAGCCTCTTTGGCAGCAGGTTGGTCCGGCTGCCGGCCCAGCACATCGCGGTGCAGCACTTCCAGCAGCGCCTGCTGCGCGTCGTCTGGCTGTGGATGCTTGGCCAGCCAGTCCTTGAGCGCCGTGTCGAGCTGGGCCTCGATCTCACGGCGATCCACCGCGCGTGATTTCACTGCCTGCAGGTTGCTGATCAAGACCGGCGCGCAGATCTGCAGGGCGGTGAGCGTCTCAGGCAGGTGTGGCTGCCGGAGCAAGCCGCTCAGGCTGTCGATGAGGTCCTGGGTGAATTGGTCCATCGCTCTCATCGCCGGGCTCCTCGAGCCGGTGCGGGTGGCAGCTTGAAGGGGTAGGGCTCGATCCCCCGGAGCCTGTCCAGGCGGGCGGCGACGGCCAGCGCGGCGCCGAGTTCGTCGGTGCCGAGCTCTTCCATCAGTTGGGCGCGCTCCGCCTTCTCCTCCGTCTCGGTCATGGCCAAGGCCAGGTAGAGACTGGGCGGTACCGCGCGGAAGAGCGTCTCCATGGACTTGGAGAGCACCACGCCCTCGGTGAAGGCTCCGCTCTGCTTGCGTGCGGACAGCATCAGCTCCTTCTGCGCGGTGCTCAGCTTGCGGAATTTCGAGATTTTCTCGACTTCATCCGGCGGCATGTTCAGGCAGATCCACCACTCGATCATGTTGAGCATCGGCGCGCCAGAAATCGGGATGTCATCGATGTTCTGGGTCGCCAACCAGAACCAGGCGCCGAGCTTTCGCCACATCTTGGTGATCTTCATGGCGTAGGGCAGCAGCAGGGGGTGCTTGGTGATGATGTGGCCTTCGTCGGTCAGCTTGATCAGCGGCCGGCCCTTGTACTGGTCACGCTCCGCAATGTTGTTGATCGAGTTCAGCAGCGAGATGTAGGCGATGCCAAGCTGCGCCTGATAGCCCTCGCGGGCATAGGTGGCAAAGTCCACCACGGTCAGGTCGGCCTCTGGCCAGGGCGTGCCGGGGCGGTTGAACATCTCCCCGTCTGCGCCCATACAGAACATCTCCATCGCCTCGGCCATCTCCTGCAGGCGCTCACGACGCTTCTCCGGCAGCCCTTCGTCTCGCGCGGCCTCAATCAAGGCATCGCGCACGTCCTGGGTGAGGACCGTCTTCTCCGCCTTGGAACACGCCTTGGCGGCATTGATGATGGCGTGGCGGATAGCGGCGCGGTCGGCCCGCGTCATTCGCTTGTCTTCCTCTTCCTCACCGCCGGTGATCATCAGCCGGGCCACGATCTCCATCTCGCCGAGCACATCGCGTTGATCGTCCTCAAGGTTGGCTTGCAGGCTGCTGGCCTCATCGGAGGCGTCGAGGTCCTCGGCATCGAGCACGGCGACGTGAGCCGGATCCTCGGCCAGGCGAATGGCGTCGGCGAAGGGTGCCAGGCTCACCCCCGCACCGGGTACCAGACGGACCTTATGGACGGTCAGGCCGAGTCGCTGGGCAAAGTCCGCCAGCAGCCCGAAACTGTTGCCGGCTTCGGCCACGAATAGACGGGGCCGGTAGATGGCCAACCATTGAATCAAGAGGTTGTTGAGGGTCGCCGACTTGCCTGAGCCGGTGGGGCCCACCACCAGTCCGTGCGCATTCATCTGGCGATCCAGCTTGCTGAGGGGATCGAAGGTCAGCGGACTGCCACCGCGGTTGAATTGAGTGATCCCCGGGTGCCCCGTTCCGGTTGAGCGGCCCCAGATGGGCGTCAGGTTGGCGACATGCTGAACCAGCATGAGCTGGGTGTACCACTGCAGCGCCCGTGGTTGGTTGGGATCGAAGTTGCCGGGCAGCCAGCGCAGATAGCTGTTGAGGGCGGCTACCTCATCCTCCGGCCGCACCGGCTCGATACCGGCGCTGGTCAGGGTGTTGGTGAGGTCGTTGCAGCGCTGCTCCAGCTCCTGCTCGTCTTTGCCACGGACATAGAAGGCCACGCTACCCTGGTAGAGCTTGTGCTTGCGGCCGATCAACTGACGGGCGTGCTTGATAGCCTCGCGGGTGAGGGCAGATGCCTGGTTATCGCCGACGGCCTTCTTGTGCAGGTTGTTGAGGTGGGCTTCGAGCGTGTCTTGGGGCGTGGCCACCAGCGTGATGGCCAGCACCGTGTCCTCGGGTATCTCATCGAACAGGGCATGCAGGGCATCGCCAAAGGTGCGCTCGCCGGTCATGTGGCCGGTCCTCGGGGCAGTGCGCAGCCGATCAAGCATCACGACACGATGGGGTTGGCCATCGAAAAACCACAGGCCCTTCTGCGCATCCGAGCGAGGCTCGCGGTACATCAGGCACTGGGAGAAATCGGTCCCGCTGGCCAAGAAGGGAACGGTGCCTTCGGCCAGCAACTCGTCCTGGTCGAAGGCGCTGTTGACCACCTCGAAGAACCGCTGCTGATCCTTGGCCGAGGTGCCCAGGTGATCCGGGCACGGATTGAACCACTGCAGGAGCCAGTGGCGAATGGCGCGCTCGTCCATGCGATGAGCCGTCACGCCGGCGTTGCGCAGCGCGCCGGTCAGCCGGCTGCAGATGTTCGCAAGGTAGGCGGCGGGCGCCTGCCCCCTGACCAGACCGTCGCCGATGCTGCGGCGGAAAACGACCATCCGCACGCGCCGATGCTGGCCACGCCAGGGCAACTGGGACACGGCCGTGTCCGTGAACAGCCCGCCGGGCTTGGCGATAGCGTGCAGGTGGTGCTTCATCAGGTTCATGTACAGCTGGGTGAACTCGGACCCACGGGCACGTGGCTGAATGTAGTTGGCCAGCCCGGTGAGATAGCCATCGAACTGGATCTCATCGAAGGCATAGAACTGGATGACCCAGGGGCTCTGCTCCAGCTCATCGAAGGCATCCTGCAGGGCGTTTTCCAGGGCATCGCGCGCCTGGCGAAGCCAGTCGGGCTCGCGGCCTTCGGTGCCGATTGGCACCAGGTCGAAGAAGGCGGCCATCGACTTGCCGTCTTCCAGCAGCATGGCCTGATGCTCGGGCAGGTATTCCACCCAGGGCAGCAGGTTGGTGAAGCTCGGATTGACGTCGTAGAGCCTGGCCACGTCTGCCATGGTTGCCGGCTTCTCCTTGCCGGTCATCCAGGCGCCAGGCTCGGGAATGCCGTGTGCCTTTAGGCGATCCAGGTAGCGCTGGTAGGCGGCTTCCTCGTCGACCTCGAGGGCACGGGTAGCTCGGATGGATTCTGGATGGATGACTGGCTCAGCCTTGCTTGATAGATCCGCTTCATCAACCGGTTCAATAAGCCCAGCCTGGCTCGGCACAGGATCCGGCTCAGTCGTCGAGGTGTCGGTGACCTTCTTGCCACGCAACCGTTCGAAAATGCCCATTAGTAGTTATCCACCCGCTCACCCGGCATGGCGTACTGCACACGCTGGTAGAGCGGGAACACGGTGGTATAGCCGGGGATGGGCGCGGGATCCGAACCCGCCAGGTGCGGGAAGACGTACATGACCAGGTCCGGATTGGGTAGGCGCCTGAACTGGCTGTAGATCTCGTTCTGCGCGGTGCGCGAATAGCCGGCGTTCTCCGCCAGCGGTCTGGCCTGAGTGGGATCCAGGGGGCGACGTAGATCGGCGCGGGCATCCATGAGCTGACGGCCCTGGCTGCTACCGGCCGAGCCGGTGGTACCGGCATTCCAGATGTCCATCATGGTCTGGTCGCCATGGGGGAGCATCTTTTCCTTGTCGACCGCGCAGCCGGTGGCCAGCACGGCCACGACCAGTACGGCCGCCATCTGTAGTCGCGTGTGATTAGTCGAGGGCAGCCGAGGCATGGCGAGCTCCTGTGCGATAGTCGACCTTGCGGCCCTTGAGTTCGTAGTCGATGGCTAGCTCCTGGTCGAGGTGGATGGCCACCTTCGCCCCGGGCTGCACGTACACGGCGGCGAAGGCCTGGCCGTAGAGCTTGTTCACCCAGGTGGAGATGTCGCTGACGCCCTGGTTCAGGATCTTGCCCATGGCCTCGTTGCCGGACATGCCAGACGTGCCGAGGGTGCCGTTCGGGGTCTGGACGTAGCTTGAGCTGGTGCCGTCGCTCTTGATCAGCGAGGCCGCGCCGGCGCCGGCAGCGGTGATGAGCGCCTGGGAACCGATGTATTGGGAGGCGTTGCTGCGGCGTTCGCCAGCGATGCAGGGGATGCCGTAGGGATCGCTGATCCAGCCCATGCCACCCTGAACCGCCGCGGGCTGGCCATTGGTGGAGGTGTTCTGGTTGTTCTGGCCGTTGTTCTGCTGACCAGCGTTTTCCTGCGGCGCCGGCAGGGTACGCACGGTGCCGTCGGTGAAGACGAAGGTCATGCTACGGATCTGGCCACGCACGCACGACAGCGTCCAGTCGCCTGAGGCCGTCCCGCTTACCACGGCGCCGGCGACGTCGGGCAGGTCGATACCGTTGGCGGTCAAGTTGTCGGGGCCAATCAGCACCTTGAAGGGGTAGGGGTCGTTGACCGTGCCGTCGACCGGTACGCGGCCCACCAGGGCGGTCATGGACACCGAACCCATCAGCGTCGAGTTCTGCGGGAGGGTGTAGACCTTGCGGACCTTCTTGCGCGCCTGCTCATCGCCTCCCATGCCATCAGCCACGCGCTGCGCACCGCCGGACGCCGCGTCCAGGGTCTTCTGGCCAGCGGTGCCGAAGGCGGTCGGGAAGGCGAAGCCGCTGGCGGCCTGGCCGCTGCCGGCAGCAAGGGGCTTGCCATTGGCGTCGACTGCAGTGCCATCCTGCGGCTCGATCCAGACGAGATCCGAGCCACCCTTCTTGAACTGGTTGCCTTCCCCTGGGTTGATGCCGAGCCCGATAGGCATATCGCCGCCAGAGCCTGCAGCGCCGCCCAACTGACTGCCCATCTGCGACAGGGTGTTGAGCTGCTTCTGCAAATTATCAACGAGTCCTTGGGTCTGCTTCTGCTGATTCTCCAGCCCCTGGTTGATGCCCGCCTGGACGCGGTTGTCGACCGTGCTGTTGATGTTGCTCAGCTGAGCCTTGAGGCCTTCGTTCTCCCGCTTGGCCTCTTCGTTGTCTTTCAGGACCTTGCTCATCTGATCTTTCAGTTGTCGACTCTCGGCGACAATGGTGCGCAGGGTGTCGTTCGCCGTATCACCTTCAATGCCGAGCGCCTTGGCCTGTTCGGGTGTGAGCTGGGCGGATTGCGGCTGCTCCGGCTCCGTCGGCTTGCCGCGGCCGAGCATTTTCACCCCGACGAAAACCACCAGGACGAGGAGGGGTAGCAGGGCGTATTTGAGGAGCGGGTTACTTTTGAGCTGCATGGCGCGCCTCCGAGCTCACCCGAGGATCTGCCGCGCTCAGGCTGGGCAGCAGCGACTGGTCAAGGCCGTGATCCTTGGTGACCAAGTAGAGCACCGTGGTGTCACTGGCATCACCGCGGGCACCGAGGTAGGGGTGCTGAAAGGTCGCCGTGGCGAAGTCGCCCATCAGCTCGCGTGGATCCAGGGCCAGGCGCTGACCGGTCTGGTTGCGTAGCTTCACGGCCGTCACCCAGTGGTCATCCAACCGCCAGGCGCCCAATTGGCTGGCCTCTACCGGCAGGGCAGGTAGCAGCGTCGACAGGTCCAGGCGCTTGTCGACCTTGACCTGGGCGACGCCGTCGACCGGCTCCACCGTACGGAGCGGGGCATAGAGCATCTGGGCGGCATACCGCGTAAGCACAACGGGAATCGGCGTTTCGCGTTTGGGCGGGACCGGCTCATCGTCATCTTCATCAGCCTGGCTGCTGGCCTTGGCTGTGGCCTTTGGGGCATTGCTTGCGCTGGCCGAAGCTGCCTGACCATATCGGGTCGGGGTCGTATCGCCGGGCACGATCTTGATCGCCTCCAGCGGCGCGTGACCTTCCTGTGCAGGGGTCGCAGCGATGTCGGCCAGCATGATCTCGCCGGTGGCCGCATTCTGCAGCTGCAGGCGGCTGGGTTCGATAGCGTCCTTGGCTAGCAGGTAGATGGCGCCGCCGGTGCTTTGCACCCGGATCTTATCGGCGATCGCGGGGGGCACACCGACGCGGACGTTGGCGTCGACGAAAAGAATCCGCTCCTGGCCCACCACCAAGGGGATGGCCATGGGGACGCGCTCCCATTTGCGGATCTCGATGGCCTGGGCGAGGCTGCTCAGCAGCAGGCCGCCCAGCACCAAGGCGAGGGAATGACTGGACCTCATGGTGTACCTCGGGCTTTAACTTCGACGCCGGCCTCGATCCGCTGCGGCTGACCGCTGTAGCAGTCCCACTTCATGCCCCAAGGGTTTTTCTCAGGATCGACGTCGGCTCTGACAACATGCAGCGGGTAGCGCGTGAGCGCCGTCTTGACCTTCTCGCCGCCCAGGTACTCGTTCGCCACGACGTCGAGCATCACGGTCCACTCGCTATTACCCAGCACCTGGACGCGCCGGGTGGGATCATCGCCGTAGCCTGAACCGGGGATCTCCGCTACGTTGCGTACGCGTTTGCGCAGCTCACCGCTGTTACGTTTGAGCGCTTCGTCCCCCTCCAGATAGGCCTTGCAAGAAGGGGTGATGAAAGGGGTCAAGCGAGCGATGTTGTCGCTGTAGTTCTTTTCGCCATCGGAGGGCCAGCTGTTCATCTGCTGGAAGATGTAGAAGGCGTAGGCATAGACCGACTCGGGAGGGATCTCCCACCAGGGTCGTGTGCTCCCGGAGCGTAGGTCCGGCGGCACATGCACGGTCAGATCCTTAGGCGCGCTGTACCAGCCGTAGCCGTTCCAGATCGCGATGCCGCTGACCAGGCCCAGGGCAAGACGCAGGGTCGTGATATGAGCGCGCTGCGAGTCGGACAGTTTCCAGGCGCGACTCATAGTCCCACCATCCGCTTACAGGTCCAGCTGCCGCTACGGATCACCAGGCGACGCCCGGCAATCCCCCAATGGGCCAGACGGCATTCCACCTGCCGCCACAGCCACGTTTCCGGACGTCCGCGTTTCCAGCGGCGCAACAAGCGCCCGGCAAGCACAAGCCCCAAGGAACCGCAGGCCAGTGCGGCAAAAATTGGCATGGCCGGGGTGGTGAAAAATGCTAAAGGGATGCCAACCACAAAGCCGAACGAGGCGCAGACGATGATGGTGGCGAACATCTCGTCGGTGGTCAGGCCGCCCACGACGACGGGTTGGGTATTGAGGCGATTCGGCAAGAAGCGAAGCGTGCCGTCCTCGTGCAGGTCCTGGGTGATGTCCATCTGCGCCGTCCTGCCTTACATGATGCCGCTGGCTTTGGTGACGATGAAGATCACCAGGCCGATGAGGATCACGCCGACGACAACCGTCGCGCCGAGGTCTTTCCAGGTTTTCTTGCCCGTGTGGATCTCGTGATAGACACCGACACCGTGGGTAGCCACAACGATCAGGACGAAGGCACACAGGACCAAAGCGATCAGCATGAAGCCGTCGTAGCCGTAGTTCTTGAGCGTTTCGAGCCAGGTGGAACCCTCGCCGCGCGAGGGGGCTTGCGCGCTGGGCAAGGCGGCTTGGCTGACGCCCGGCAGCAAGGCCAGGCCGGCTACCACAGAAGTGAAGCATTTGGCGCGAGCGCCGAGGGTGAACAGATGTTTGAGGGACAGCATGGATTTCTCCTCGAGGGGTTAATGCAGAATCAGCCAGGACAGGACGAAGTAGAGGATCAGCCCTTTGATGAGGGCGCCCTTGGCAGTGGCGGGTTTGAGGTTCTGATTGGCCCAGCCCTTGTAGAGGCTGATGGCAAGCCAGGCGAACCAGAGGGTGGTGACGGCCATGGCCGCGGAGAGCCAGAACAGGTTGCTGGCGGAGGGCGTAATACCGCTCGCCGCCTGAAATGCAGAGGTCTGCGCAGCAGTCATGCTCATGGCTGCGTGCCTTCGCGCTGGTACTGACCGGAGAGCTCGGCCGCATCGCGCGGTTGGGCGCGGCTCGGTGCCAGGTAGTCCTGCAGGCCTTGACGGATTCGCGCGATGTCGGCGGCCAGACGGTTGTAGTCAAGGCGATAGCGGGTACTGCCGTCGCTGGGCAACTCGGCGCTGCGCCGGGCGACGGCCTCGACAGCGTTGAGCTGGCGGATCATGACGTCGACGTTGGCCTGCTCGGAGGCCGTACCGGCGGCCTGGGCTTGGCTCGTCAGGATCCCGAGCGCGAAGACCAGGCTGCCGACAAGCCCGAAACGGTGGGTTGGCTTGCGAGGGTAGGAATACAGTTTCACAGCGGGCCCTGGGCTAGCGGGTGGATGCCGCACAGGATGCCGAGGGCCGAAAGCCGGGTCAGCGGGAAACCATTACTGCACCCAAATAGGTTGCAAACCCGCTTGATTACTGACTTTACGCAGGGGTGATGAGGCGCTTGAAAAACAGTAGAAAGCCGGTGGCCACCGCGTAGCCTACGCCCCATCCCTGGTTGCCCTGGGCGGTCTGCTGACCGATCTGGGCGCGGCCTTCCAGCACTGGCTGAACACTGACCAATTCCCAGCCGTCAGCGCCCAGGGCCTGCAGGCGGGCCTGCCGCTCCGGATCCGCCAGGAAAGCAGCGACGTCAGGGGTGCCGGTCTGCTGTTCGTGCTTGAACATGAGCCAGCCGCGCTCTTGGACGCGATAGGTGAGGGGGGAGAATTCAGTATGGTATTCGAAGCGGGCAGGGGGCATGGACGGCTCCAGTTCGATGGGGCGGCCATCGTCCTGTGGTCCACAGTAGCCTCACCAGGCGGAACCTTATCCAAGTCTCATGAGGTTACGACGGAAGCCTCGAACGATCCGCTTCGCTATGCAGTCATCAGAAAGTCATGCGCCGGAAAATTCACTGTCCAATAATTCCGAAAAGGCACGTAGTGCGTGATGTGGCGGCGCGTTTTTATGGCGTATGAAGTAATTCTGGATTGGGTTTAGCTGTTCGAAAGTATACCCGTTTATGGCCCCAATTCGCTTGAACTGCTCAAAAATTCCTTCCGGAACTAATGATGCACCAGCGCCAGCGCTTACACATCCAAGAATTGTTCCGTAGCTCGCAATGTTAGTGATGCTGGCTGAAACGAGATTGCTCTTAAGCCATCGCTCAAGCGAGTGTCGATAGGGACAGCCTTGCGGCCACATATAGATACGCTTGCCCTCAAGGTCACTTGGCTTTGATATCTCTCCCAATGTAGGGGACGCGATAAGCATGATAGGCTCGTTATATATCTTCTTGTGATGGATATCAGGATGCTCTGGGTCTGTAGCAACGATAGCGCCGTCTAATCTATATTCGGCAACATCGCTAGCAAGCTGTTGCCAAGTACCTGTACTAAATTGCATGTCAACAGATGGGTAGCGACGGTGATAGGTGGAAAGTATGGCAGGGAGTCGACCGGTCGCCGCCGATTCAATCGCACCAATTCTCAAAATGCCGGCTGGTTCCGAGGAGGGATCGAGTGCTCTTCGTGCTTCTTGGCAGGTCGCTAGTATCTTGCAAGTATAGTTCAGGAAAAGCTGGCCCGCTGGCGTTATAACAAGTCCACGTCCTTTGCGTACAAAAAGAGAAACGCCTAGGTCGTTTTCTAATAGTTTTATTCGATTAGTGATGTTAGAGGGGACGCAATGTAGTAGCTGAGAAGCTTTGACGATACTGCCTCGTTCCGCCACAGCCTTGAACATCCTCAATTGAGATAAGTCCATATGTGCATTGCTCATTTATAGTGAACGATCGCATCACTATAAATCAGTTGATATTTGCCTAGCAAGTGCTTTAGCTTTTGATGAGTTTGGTTTTACAGCGAAAGTATGTCTTCAATCCCATCTGGACAACTTGATAGGTAAGGGCAAGGCGATGAATTCGATTTCTTTTGAGGGTGCTGCAGAGGTGGTCGAGGGTTTCTCATCGATGCATCAGCTTGGGGACTCTTTCCTAGATTCCTTACCAAAGCATATCGCTATTCTAAAAATTCCAGGTAGATGGATCACTGGTGACTTTCGTAGAGCGTCAGTGCCAGCACACGTAGAAGACATTCCCGAAATTCAACAAGCAATGCGCGAAGTCCTTTACCACGAAATCACAAAAAATGCGCAAGCTTGCGCTGAGGCAGCATTCTCGGAGTTTCTGAAAAAGACGGTAATAGATCGAGGTGTTTTGAGTTTCTTCAATGGCTGGAATGAGACCCATAAAACAACAAGCTTGGTCTCGGGTAAGATCATAATGCGTCTTGCTGCAGACGCCCTGTGCATCACTGGAGAAAAGCAGTCGAGCTATCACAATATACTTGCGCATATGCATGAAGTAACCAAGGACGATTTCGGCCTAGGTCAAAAAGGGCATGATGGAATGTATGGTTACATGGCAAGGGCTTTACACTCCTCGGCTTGGGTGGAGGAACAGTACAAGGTCAAAGAGTGCGACGATTTTTCTACTTTCCTCTATAATAAGGGCGTTGCTGAGCATAAAGCCGCTATGGACTCTCCCGAACACAAACAGTCAATACTTGATGCTATGATGGTGTCAATTGCTTCAGAATTGTGGAATGGGCGTGAATATAACTATCTCGCACAGTTCATTGAAGGTAAATTGCTCTCCTTCAATGATTCTCTTCGCAATGATCCTAAGGGCTTTCGAAATGCCAAGGGGTATGTTTTCGGACATTCGGGAGAAGTAGAGAACAGGCATGGTTTACATGCGCTTGCCGCGGCACAAGCCTATAGTCGTACCGTCGGTGTTTCGTTTGATATTCAAAGGCTAAAAAGTATAATGCTCGACTACAACAGGCGGGTCGGCTCTGCATTCAAGGCGCTGCATAAGGTTCTTGTTGATAACTAGACTTATATCGTTATAGTGCAGCGTTTCATTTTGTAATAAAGAGGCGATTTTACGGTCTTTTAGATTGGATAAATAATGGCGTTTTATTCCGGTCAGTGTGTAAGAGCATTGGCCTTTTTTTTAGCATCAGTCCTTTGAGCGGATCAGTAAGTTGGCCGTTCACTATAGGCGTGACTTATGGCGTTCGAGTATTCGTTTGTGGTATTGGGTTTTTTTGCATTCTGTGGTGGTTTGATTGATGCTGCAGTAGGTGGCGGTGGGTTAATACAAATCCCAGCACTTATACATGCTTTGCCGAACGCGAATCTGGCAGCAGTTTTTGGAACTAATAAACTTGCAGTTTTGCTAGGGAATACGTTCTCCATATCTAGTTACTTACGACGTGTGAAAGTCGTTTGGCTAATAGTGCTTCCCACGATGCTTTCAGCCTTCGTGTTTTCGTTTCTGGGTGCGTTTTCCGTTTCCTTGGTGCCAAAAGGTATTATGGAGCATGTTGTGCTTGTCATGCTCATCACGATGGCAATCTATACGTTCATGAAAAAGGATCTCGGGAAACATCATTCGGTCATAAAGTATGGGTGTAGGGAAATCCTCATAGGTATCTTAGCTGGTGCATTAATTGGCTTTTACGACGGAATATTTGGTCCGGGCAGCGGAAGTCTGCTTCTTTTTTTATTTGTGAAATTTTTTGGTTTTGATTTTTTAAACGCATCAGCCTCCGCAAAGGTGGTTAATTTAGGGACTTTCAGTGCGGCACTGTTCTTCTTCATTCCCACTGGAAATGTATTGTGGAGCGTTGGGTTGTTGGTGGGAGTTTGTAATGTTGCTGGCGCTGTCACGGGGGTGTTTCTAGCATTGCGCTACGGGAGTGGGTTTGTCAGGGTGTTTTTTTTGATGTTATTAGTTTTTTTGATTGGAAGAATGGCAATATCCATTTTTGGATGACATTTAAAATTAAGAGCTATGGTCTCCATTATCAATCGTATTAAGATACTCGGTTTATGCATAAAGCGAGCTGATCCAAAGAGTCGGTAGTGAGCTGGCTGATCGCACAGGTCGTAGCGCCTTGGAGTAGGTGGCAAAATGAGGCGATCAGGTTGATCGCCTGCTCCCATGCAGTTCCGTGTATCGCTGCATGATGTCAACCACCAGCGAGTTCACCGCCAGGACCTGCATGGCCCGGGTCACCGAGACGTACAGCAGATTCAGCTCATCGTTGCGGCTGGCCCGGTCGACTTCCGGCGCGAGCGGATCCGCGCTGAAGTCTTCGTAGAGCCCGACATAGTCCCATTCCAACCCCTTGGCCTTGTGCGCGGTCGTCAAGGTGACCGTGGCATCCAGCTCGCTGGCCACCGCGCAGCGGCGCAGTTGCTCGATGCGCTTGGGCAGATCGAAGTAGGCCTCGATGATTCGTACCGAGCGCTGCATCTCCGGATCCTGGGTGGCTTGGGCAATTTCCTGGTACTGCTCGTAGTCGCGGTAGTCCCGCAAGAGCTTCTTCTGCTGCACCAGGTCATTGCGACCTCGGCTGAACTGGAACAGGTCTTCCAGCTCACGCAGCGAGTAGCTGTCGATCCCGCCAATCCAGAACATGCGATGGCCACCCTGTTTCTCCAGGCGTAGAGCGTTCTCGATCACGCCGCTGACAGTGCGATGCAGCCAAGTCCGATGGGCGAGGTCTTCGGGAAGCGAGCGCTTCACCAGGGTCCGTTGGCCAAGGCCCTGTAGCTTCACCGTCTCGCCCTTGAACGACAGGATGACGTTGGCTACGTGGGCCACGGCCGGGCCGAAGCGGAACGACTGGGTCAGGTAGTGCTTCTCGGCATCGGCCATCCAGGGCGCGCTCAGGGCGTCTTCGGCACCGCGGAAGCGGTAGAGCTGCTGGTGGCGATCGCCCACCATGACCTGGATGGTGCGCTGCCGCTGCACCAGATCGGCGATCACTGGATTCACGTCTTGCCCCTCATCGAGCAGGAGGGCACCGAAGCGGTTGGAAAGGTCCGGGCGGCTCATCTGGTAGAGCTTGAGATAGCCGTCGTGGGTGATCTGCACGCCGGCGTCCTGCAGGTCGATCATGCGCTTCCAGACGCTGATGGCCATCCCCACTACCTGGGTGATGCGTCGCTCCTGCAGCGGCGTCAGGCCGCGGCCGTCATAGCGGGCGAAGTGGCGACCATCCAGTGCCATGTCGGCACTGGCCATGAAGGTGTTGAGCGTATTGACCACGTCCCGGGCCAGCTCCCAGTCCTGGGTGTCCAGCACCCGGGCGACCTCGGTGATACGCAGGTTGCCGGCCTGCTTGTGCTGGTACTGGGTACCGTAGACCGCGTACGCGAGGCCATGCGCGGTCTTGCAGGTGACGTTGCGCGGGAAGCGATTCTTCGCGGCCATCTCCACCGACTTGTTGTAGCAGAGGTAGAGCATCTTCGTGTCCGCATGGGCGCTGGCGTAGCCCACCAGGGTGGTAGTCTTGCCGGTGCCGGCAAAGGCCTGAATCAGTAGCTTGCGGGCGTTCGACGCGATGGCGGGGGCTTGCTCGGGGGTCCACTGCATGGGTAACTCCAGATCGGCTGGGACAGGGGTTCAATACCACCCCTGCATCTAGGCATCATTGAGCGTTCTCCGTGACAAGGTGGTGGTCGCGGAGTACGCCGGTGGCTACAGGTATTTCTTGAAGGATGCGGTCGTAAGGTTCACCGACAGGGCCAGCAGCGCTGCACACGGCAGCAGCACCAGGAGCGGGCTTACGCTGATCGGCAAGGCGAGGTAGAGCGACCAGGGCAACAGGGCCAGCGGCAGTAGGGTGCTGCGGGCCTTGTGGTAGAAGTAGCTGGACTCACGGCCGGCGCCGAACTTGCGGATGTCGCGCCGCACCAGGCCGTCAATGAAACCCACCAGGGCGGCCATGGCGAAGAGTGGTACCGCCAGGGTCAGGATCACCAGGCGCACGCAGAACACCAGGATGGTGAAGAGGGCAGACAGCCCGTAGGTCTGCACCGTGGTGATGCTTTGTGCGGCCAGGTAGCGCAGATCCAGCTCGCCGCGCGGGCCGGCAGCGGCCAGCTGCTGTATGCCGATCAACCAGTGGATCAGACCCGTCTTCACGAATAGCCAGTCGTAGAGCAGCCCTACCAACCAGGTCGCGGTGCGTCCAGGCTCCTGGACCACCACGCTGGACAGGAAACCCTGAGACAACCAGGCCAGCTCGTGATCGAGCATGCCCTTGGCATGGTGCCAACCCGCCTCTGGCCATAGGAAATACAGGCAGAGCCAATCCACCAGAATGGCGCCGCCCAGGGACAGGAACATCACGCCGATGAAGTGGAAGGGGAAGCTGAGCACTGAGCCAATGAAGGTCTGCTCCTTGACCTGTTGCTGCTGGGCACGTTGGGCGACGTCAGCCATTATCGGCGTCCTCTTGAAGCGGCGCTGGCGCGCCGGGCGATCGAGAAAAGCGCCTGGCGCTCGGCGGCGAGATTCGCCTGGTGCTGGAAGGCCTCCCACTCGGTGCCGCCGGCGCGGCCCGCTGGTGGCCAGAGGTTGCCGCGTGGGCGCACGACCTCGGTCACTTGGCGGCCGGTGGCCACCAGCAGGCCCCAGCCAGACGGTAGGTCCGCTACCTGTAGCAGCCCCTCGGGACAGAGGTAGAAGCGGTAGAGGCCCAGGCCGCCAGCGGCGCGTTCGGGCTTGTGGCGATCAGCGAGGAAATCCGCGCGGCTGATCTTCACCTCGATCAGCGTCGAGCAGTTGCTACGAAAGCCCAGCACATCGGGCTGTTCGCGGGAGCCGAAGCAGCGCAGCTCTGTAGCGACGAGGGGAAAGCCCTGCCGGCGCAACCAGGCGGCGCCCAGGGCGACGAGGCGGGCATGATCGAGGTCGCTGGTCATGCCGCGTCTCCTTCGTCAGCGGCGCTTTGGGCCATCTGCCGGAAGTCGTCCTGCAGGTCTAGGGGCAGGTCGTCTGCGACCCGGCGCTGGCCTGGAGCCTCCCACCACTCACTGCCGGTGGCCTGACCCACCTGGTAGGCCTTGCGCATCTTCTCCGCCAGCTCCTGCAGGTCCTTGGGCATCGCTTCATCCGGATCCACCGCCGGTAGCGGCATCCGTACCTTCCACAGGTTGCCGCCCTCGATCAGCGCATAGCACTGGCCCTTGGGCAGGCCCACCACATGGGCAGGCTCCAGCATGGGCACGCTGGTGGCACTGAGCTGGTCATGGGTATTGGAGGTGAAGGCGGTCTTCCCGTTGACGGCGTCACTGGCGCTGCTCGCCGGCGTAGCGGTGAAGACCTGCACCTTGGGCAGCTGGTTGGTGAGCAGCTCGGCTGTGGCCGTCTCCCGCACCCGCAGCATGAAGAGGTTGTTGAAGTTGCCGATGATCTGTCCGGCCTTGGCGCGGTTGCCGATCTTGGCCTCGATGTCGGACAGGGTCTGGGTGTAGGCCGTCACCTGCAGGCCGGCGCCGCCACCCTTGTTGATCATGGGGATGAACTCATCGCCGATCAGTTCGTTGAACTCGTCGGCGTGCAGGTTGATGGCCACCTTGCTGCTGGCTTCCCCGGGCAAGCCATCATCGATGCCGTACTTGTAGATGTGGCCGGCCACCGAGACCAGGTCGGAGAACATGGAGTTGCCCACCGCCGCAGCGACCTCGGTGTCGGAGAGGGCGTCCAGGCCGACGTAGACCACGGCGCGTTTGCGCACCACCTGCATCCAGTCGAAGATCGGCCGCGGGTCGTTGACGTCGTGGTAGTCCGGGGCGATCAGCTCGGCCATGCGGCCGGTGGTGAGTTTCTCCAGCAGCGGCAGCAGCGAGGCGACGATCTTGTCGAAGTAGGTCTTGTCGTAACGGACAGCCGACCTCAAGCCATCCATGACCGGATCCAGCACGCGCGTCTGGTTCAGATACTGGTCGATAGCGATGACCCGCAGCGGTCGGCCTTTCATGTTGAAGGGGACGTTCTTATCGTTGAGCTTGCTCTCGATGAAGATGATCTTTTCCCAGGCCTTGGGGTCGTGCTCATCGAAGTATTTCTGGGCGTATTCCAGGAACAGCCCTTCGATGTTGATGACGTGCTGCTGGATCTGCAGGTAGTCCGGCCGCCGGCCGAGGGCGACCAGGGCCCGGGCGATGATGTTGACGAAGCGCCAGGCGAATTCCTTGAACGCCGCCGAGTTGCCCTCGCTGGAGAGCTGACCGGCGACGCGCGTGGCCACCTCGGAGATGCGGCCGAAGCGGCCGACCGCGTTGTAGCGCGCGGACTGGTCCGGCCAGCCCAGGTGGAAGACGTAGAACTCGTTGGCCCGGCCGGCGCGCTCGCACTCGACGTACATGCGCTTGAGCAGGTCGGCGTCGCCCTTGGGATCAAAGACGATCACCACCTCATGCTGGCCGCGCCGCTTGCGGCGGATGTCCTGGGTGATGAAGAGCTCGGCCAGGCGCGTCTTGCCGACCCGAGTGGTGCCCAGGACGATGGAATGACCCACCCGTTCGCCCAGCGGCAGGGTGACGTCATGCTCTTCGGGCTCAATGCCGTGTAGCCGCGGCAGACCGCCCACCGGGGGCAGCGGCCGGAATGGGTTCGCGGCGTTGTCCCAGGCGGTGGCCTTGGCCAGCAGGGTGAGCGGGAAGGGGGCGAACTCCAAGCGCGCCTCGAGGCGCCGCGCCTTGTTGGTCCACTCCGACGGCTCGACGTAGGGGGCGTACTGCGGCAGGTAGGTATCGACCAGGCGCTGGGTGTGCTTCTGCTCCCAGCGAAAGCCCTTGCCGATGAACAGGCGCTCATTGCTGACCGGGATTTCCTTGCTGGTCATGCTGTAGCGTGACAGGCGCCGGATGTTGCGTCGGTAGCGGAGTACGCGCAGCGCCTGGCGGAAGCGGTAGATCCCGAAACCGAGGAAGACGACGGCCGTCACCAGGCCGAACAACGGCGTCAGGGCCACGGCCCAGGGGGCGAAAACGCACAGGAACGCCAGGGCCAGGCACACCTGGACCGTGTAGAGCTCCACGGCGGGCCGCAGTAGGGTGTCTAGGGCATGGTTGCGGGCCATGGTCAGCGCCCCAGCTCGTCAGCGCCTGGTAGCGGCAGGCCAGCGGCATGCTCCTCGCGGATGGCTTCGGCCTCGCCGGGCGGCAGCGCTGCTTCGAAGCGCTCACTGAGCGTCATCTCATCATCGATTGAACGCCCGGTGACCTCGCCACCATGGAGATCGACCAGGACCTCGACGTCGCCTGCCAAGGCAGCACGTGCTGCTTGACCTTGGGGCAGGCGAATCACCAGGGTCAGGTACGAAGGTTGGGGACTAGGCATCGGATACTCCTATTGCTCAAGGGCAGTGGGGGTAATGAGGACCGGGTAGTGAGCGAGCCCCAGGCGACTGGCCAAGTCATCGCCGACGACCGGGCTGATGGCCAGGCCGCTGGCCCAGCTGCGGATCACGGTGAGGCGCTCGGCGCTGGTGACGTTGACGGCCAGGCCGGCGGCGCCGAGGCGTTGCAGGGTCTCGCCGCGGCTGGCCAGCCACCGGCGAGACAGTTCGTCGTCGCCCACCAGGAAAAAGGGCTGCAGGCCGGGTGCGTTGAGCGCCCGACCTTGAACCGGACCGGGGGTCAGGCGCTGCGAGCGCACCGGAAAGCCCAGGGCCAGGGATGGCTGTGGCAAAGGCGCCTGGCGCTGCGTCTGCACAGGCTCAGGATTGAGGCCTTGGTAGTAGGGCAGGGCGGAGACGCCGCCACGGTCTTCGACCACGGTGAGGCTGGCGGCCTGGGCGGCCAGTGGCAGGGTCAGGGCGAGGAGTGAGAGGATCTGCTTCATGGATTCGTGGCCAGGAGGTTCAGGCCGGTGACCCGGCTCAGGTGTTTGGCGAAGAGCTTGCGGTACTTGGCGGCAGGGGCGCCGCCGGCGGGACGGTGGTAGCGGCCGGCGACGGTGATCCATTCGCCGCCCTGGCCGCGCAGCTCGGCCAGCATTCGCGCCGCGACCGCCAGGTTCTTGTAGGGATCGAGCGCCTCACAGGGTGAGACGCCACGGCCGAAGCGGTGACCGTTCCAGCCCATGTTGATCTGCGCGATGCCGACGTCGACGCGCTTGGCGCCAGCGGTGCTGAGCGCGACCAGGAGCGCGGTGCAGGCATCGGCGCGGGTGGCAAAGCGATAACCGGCGCCGGCGACGTTGAGCGTCCATGGCCAGGGGACCAGCTGTGTCCCCCTCCCGCGTAGGCGGGTGCCGCTCTCCTGCAGGGCGACCGAGTACAGGACCTCCGAGGGAATGCCAGCTTGGTAGGCGGCCAACTGATAGGCCGGCGGCGGGGTCTCGGCGGCCTGCGCGCCTATCGCGAGCACCTGTAGGAGCAGGCCGGCGCCGAGCGCCCGGATCATTGCCGGAGCCATTGCCCATTCACCTCGCGGACGACCGCGGGCAGCTCACCGCCCAAGCCAAGCTGGACCCAGCGGCCGGCGTCATGGTTGAGGGTGATCTGCCGGGAGCGGACCTTGGCCGGATCGATGGCGGCGAGCACGGCCCAGCGGCGGATCCGAGCGTCGTCGTTCTGGCTGCCGATCAAATAGAGGTCGAAGGCCTGGCCAGCGCTCTGCAGGGCCTTGGCCCGCTCGGCACAGGCGGCGCAGTTGTCGGTGACGAATACCGCGAGTCGCCCATTGCCACGTACTGCCGGGCTGGCCTGGGGTGCTGACTGGCTGCCGACCTGCACCGGCTGCAGGTTCGGATACAGGCGATTCCAAGCATCGCGGTAGGCCTGCTCGTAGGCCAACTCCTTTTGCACCCGCTGCGCCTCGGCGCGAACCTGCAGCTCGGCGTAGCGGCGCCGCTCGGCATCGGACTGGGCTTCGATGCCCAGGGCAGTGAGCGGATCCAGTCCGGGCGAGTAAACGCCGCGGCTGCCCTGCATCAGGGTCCGGTAGCGTTGAAACTCCTGACTGCTCAGGCCCCATTCCTGGGCAACGGCATTATCGTTGCGCTGAACCGCGCTCTGGCGCTCAGTGGTACCCGTTTCGCCCGAAAAGACCTGGGGGGTGACCTGGTCAGCGGTGAGTGCCGGCGCGGGCGGAGAGAGCAGAGCGAGGGCGAGCGCAAGGCTCGCCGGAATGACGGGGAACTGGGAGCGCATGGGTTGCCTCTGCTACTTGACGGAAAGGGTGCGGGTGGCGCCGTCGACGCTGAACTGCGCCTGGCGGTCATCGAGGTTGGCCAGCCGCCAGCGGGTGCCGCCGACGTTGTCGCCCGGCCGCACCAGGTAGAGTTCGCTGAGCTGGGTGCTGCCGGGCGGAGCGACCGAGAGGAAGCGCTCACCGCCGCGGTACTCGATGCCGACGACGGTGAAGGGGGGCGGTGTCTCGATGGGTTTGGGGGACGCAGGCTTGCGCGTCGCCACTGACGTAGGCCGCTGTTTGGGAACGATCAGTGGCGGTGGTGCCTTGGCAGGCTCCGCCGCTTTCTTGCGCAGATCCCCGAGGTCGTTCTGCAGACCTTCGAGCCTGGCCTCGAGCACGACCAGATCGCCTGCCTGAGCCATCCCCTGCAGAGCGGTCTGATTGGCGCGTTGGATCTCCACCAACATGGCCTGTGCAGTATCGATCCGTTGGGACAGCGCCTGCTGACTTGCCCGAAAGTCGGCGTCTTGGACGGGCTTGCCGTTGGCGAAGCGATCAAGGCGGTCCTCCATGCCGTCCAGACGCTTTGTGATGGCCTGAACCATGTCTTGGCCAGCTGCAGCGTCGAGGTCTCGGTCGACGTGCTTGAGCTGCAGGAAGAGGTAGAGGCATGCGCTGGACAGGGTCAGGAAGCCAAGGGCGTAGAGTGATTGGGACAGGGAAGGGCGCTTCATAAGAGACCTCGCTCGGGACGATGAGCAAGGTCGCAAAAGGCAAGCGTGGGGTCAGCGGGAAACCTTATCTAGGTCTCAGGAGGTTAGGTTTCGGGATTGATTGGGGCCGGATGTCGACCTTCGGACGGTTGGTCGGAGCAGGCAGGTTATGATGCCCGCTTTCGTATGGGGGCTATCCCAATGCTGGTGATTCGGTTGGAAACAGGCAGCGTGATCAACCTGGAGCGCCAGGTGAGTACCGCGAATGGGTATGGCATCTGGGAATACCATCGGAGTCAGAGTTCGACGATGTATAGGCCCGACTTCACGGTCTATCGTCACGTGGCCATGAAGCCGGCCGATCCACAGGCTGGGCAGCAGGTGACCGTGGCGATCTGCCTTCCCGGTACTCCTGAAAATGAGTGGAAGCCATTCCGAAACGGAGTCGCCACCTATGACGGCGTGTGATTTTGTTGCTGTCCTGAAATAAATTGAACCTGCATGGTAAACGGGGTGAAAAGATACGAATGGTTAAGGCGCGCCTCACCGACGGGAGCAGCAGGGCGACTTATTCTCATTTCTGGCTCCAAGTTCGTAAAAGTATCTACGAGCATAGAGCATATAAATATGTACTTTATTTATGAGGCGCCAAGCTAGTAAACATCCTCAAGATTGCTCGTGCACTTGATTGTCGCACGGCTGAGTTGATGGGTAAGAATGAGAGCCAGTTTGCAGAGAATGCTTCGCTTAGTTCTTTTGAATAATTTTATAGTATTAAGTTATTTGCGTGTCGATATTTTTCTGAAGAGCTTGCGCGACGCCGGCTTCTTTCGCTTGCGCAATAGTACATTTGTAGTATTGCAGGTTTTTCTTTAAGGGTGAGAAATTAGGCTTGGTAGTGTCAGTAGTTTAGTTTCGTGGTAAGACTATTGATTGAATCTAATGGCTTTTATAGCGGAGCTGTGCGTCATGTCGAGTAATCAAGTTTTGAAATTTGTGTTTTCCGGACTTGTTGTCTTGCTGATGGCTGGGTGTGGCAGCATCGCATCGTCTATGGCAACTGACAACGATTTGCAGAAAAAAGCAGGTGTGGCTTTGAACACTTCGCCCGACCGATTGAAGATCCTCGATCGCAGCACCTCTATTGACTCTGTTAAATTCAGAGTGCAGAGTAGTAAAGGAATTTATAACTGCTATTACACTTCGGCTTATGGTGCTATAAATTCGGACACTCTGTGCTCAGGCCCTGTTGACGGTGCAGAAGCTCAGGATCCCAAGACGACTTCCACCTCATGCAATGCCTTGACCAAGGCTGCGGGTCGTTGCTAAAAATGGCCAATACATCTCGTGGATTGATTCTGGTAGCTTTCACAGGATCCTGTTTCAGCTTGTTGTCAGGATGTGTACCAATACAGTCCATTGAGCGAGCCAGTACAGGCCAAGGATCGAGCTTGGATAAAGAAACCGCCAAACGCCACCAAGTTGAAGATGATCTTTTCGCCAACGCCAAGTCAGCAGGAAAGGTAATTTTGGTTGTACCCACCGCCAGCCTAGACAGTTTAAACGTAGACTTTAAAAACAATGACTCAACGATGGAGTTTTTAAAGTTGCGCTCGGCAGTCACTGATTGGACAAATACACGTGACCCATCTTCCGTGTTCAAGGTAGGCTACGACACCCAAACTACTGACATAGGTACTGAGCAAGGCTCATATTTTCAAGTGGTTTTTGGCCGTACCTTGTACAAAATCTATTTGATAAATCCAGGGCAATATTCGATTTCGGGCCTGACTTATGATTTGCCACGGACACCGGCTTTTGCAACTCCCGGCGACCGTGGCAGTAGACCTTCGGCCTTGGGTTACGCTACTTTCGAACCTAAGAGCTTCAGAGAGTATGACCGTGGTCAGAAATGGGAAGATGCTACCTATAGGACGGAAACGGTCGAACAAAAAGTTTGCACACAAGTTCGCGTTGTAAACGGCGAGTGCACTTACGTCGACACACAGTCTTACGATGTAAAACGACAAACGAGCGCTGCTGGCTGGCGAGAGAGTATTACGCAGCGGGATGTCGAGGGCCGGACCGTCACTGTTCATTTATCTAAAGAATTTGCCACTTTCGATGCAACTGCAGGTGAGGTAGTCTTGATTGACGGTTTCTTCGCCGACCCGCCCAGTATTAATTACGACACTGAGAGCTGCAAACAAACGCAGCAGCACCAAATGCGTTGTGAATTAGAGCAGGTCAAAATGGTTAAGATACTTGGGGAGGTAGATCAAGTCCTGCACGCTCAAGATCCTGCAGACTACGGATATCCGAAAATGGCAAAAATACTTAAACAGCTGGCATATCGCCCCCTCAAGGTGCAGGCACGAAAAGTTTCCGGTCAATCAGCTTGGGGGCCCACATACTCCTTGGGCATCAACTAATAAGCCTGATTGGAAGTCATCCGATAAGTAATCCGATGGTTTCCGGTCCGTGGCATCTCGGAGGCGTTGGGCATCGTGCTCTCAGTAAGGGGGGGCGATCAGGGTAAGAAGGTCTGAGCTATCTTTCTTCACGCTGGCCACCGCCTTGCTTACGGGATACCACTCGAAAGCGTCTACCGGGGGCGCCTCCTAGGCTCTGTACGAAAAATACTGGCGCAGACAGCGCAGCGTGCAAGCGAGCGTGACCATCGCCGCGAAACTTTTTGCCAGCTTGTCGTAGCGAGTGCCGATCCTGCGACTCTCCTTCAGCCAGCCGAACATC
>NZ_LNUP01000016.1 GCF_001512295.1 Pseudomonas sp. EpS/L25
AGCAGCGGCGCAATTTCGCCCTCACCCGCGTCGCGCCCCAGCACGAGGAAATCGTCCTGCCCGGCGCCCATGCCGACCTGGGTGGCGGCTATCCGGCCGAGATGACCGAGCGCCTGCTGCTGACCCGACCGCGCGCCTCGCGCGAACGCTATGGCACCGACAGCCATACCGCCTGGAGTTATCGCCAGGCCCAGATCGAGCTGGCGCATATCCAGCAGGAAGCCTGGTTCGATCCGGATCAGGCCAGGCTGACCCTCGATACGTGGCGCATCAGGCTGCCCGCTGCTCGCGGCGACCGGCCGGAATCCGAGGTCTTCGCCGCCGTGCGCTTGGAACGACGGGTGCGGGGCGACTTGTCCCTGGTCTATCTGCGGGTGATGCACCGCCTGGCCAGCCTCCAAGGGGTGCCGCTGTCGGCCATCGATGACGACGATCCCGAATTACGCCTGCCGGATGAACTCCAGGCAATAGCCACCAAGCTTCAGGCCCATGCTCAGGGGGCTGCGCTCCATCTCGACCAGGCCGAAACCCGCCTGCTGTTCGGGCGCTACGTGCACCTCTCCGCCCATTGGCAGGCCCAGATCGGCCGCGGCCTGGGCAACGTGGACGTGGTCTTCGTCCATGCCCCCACGCCCGACGGTCGGCGCTACGTCTATCCAAACCTTCCCCAGGCAGGTTATCCACAATGAGCCGCTGGCTGCTTTGCCTCATCCTGGTGCTGGGACTGACCGGCTGCCAGTCCAGTGCCGCGACCAACCCCAAGCTGCCCTACGCTGCCTGGTACCTGGGCTTCCTGGCACCCAACTACATGGAGGTCTGGCTGGAGCGAGCCGACATCAGCGACATCAACGGCCTCATCTTTCCCAGGGCCATGGGGGGGGTGGTTGCCATGGGCCAGCCCGAGAGTCTATCGGCTACCGCCAGGGGCTGGCCCAAGCGAATCGGCTCGGGCAAAGGCCGCTCCATGACCGGCCTGGATCTGCCCTATGTGGTTTCACTGCGTTGGCAATCCATGGTCGAGCCCCAGACCTACCATGCGGCGTTTCTTATTCCCGATTGGGCGCGAAGGAAGATGGTCGAGAGTCTGCCAGCAGACTGTCCTGTCAGTGGTCGCACCTCGGACTATCGCAAGGATCTCACCATCGGCTTGGCCCCAGGCGGTGTGGTCAAAGTCTGGATCATGGGCCCCTGTCTCGACCCCATCGAAGTCCTGACCTTGCAAGCCGAAATTGAGCCCAAGGGGCCCTACGGTGGCAAGTCGGGCGGCAAGTACCGCCCGCTGTCTCCGGTGGTGAAGGCCTATGTCGACAAGTACGGCGTGCCCTACGGCAGCTGGTGGGCGCCGATCCCCTACACCACGGTCGGCCCTTGAACGCGGGACGTGTAGTCTACGCCTCGCCGTGCCGCGCCAGCGCCCATTCCACATGCTCGCGCACCAGCGGCGAAGGATGCTCGGCGTGGACCTTCAGCGCCTCCAGCACCGGAATGCTGGTCGGTGCATTGCCCAGGCCCACCGCCAGGTTGCGCAGCCAGCGCTCGTAGCCGGCACGGCGGAGGGGTGAGCCTTCGGTGCGGCTGAGGAATTCGCTTTCGCTCCAGCGGAAGAGGTCGGCCAGGCTGGCGTTGTCCAGTCCGTGGCGTGGCTGGAAATCGCCTTCGGCAGAGGGTTTGGCGAAGCGATTCCAGGGGCAGACCAGCTGGCAGTCGTCGCAGCCGAAGACCCGGTTGCCGATCAAAGGGCGCAGCTCCGGCGGAATGCTGCCCTTGAACTCGATGGTCAGGTAGGAGATGCAGCGCCGGGCGTCAAGCTGGTAAGGACCGACGAAGGCCTGGGTCGGGCAGATGTCCAGGCAGGCGCGGCAGGTACCGCAATGGTCACGTGGGGTAGGCTCGTCCACCGGTAGGGGCACGTCGACGAAGAGTTCGCCCAGGAAGAACCAGCTCCCGGCCTTGCGATTGAGCACCAGGGTGTTCTTGCCGATCCAGCCCAGGCCGGCCTGTTCGGCGAGGGCCTTTTCCAGTACCGGGGCGCTGTCGACGAAGGCGCGATAGCCGAAGGGGCCGACCTCGGCCTGGATGCGCTCGGCCAAGTGCTGCAGGCGCTTGCGGATCAGCTTGTGATAGTCGCGGCCCAGGGCATAGCGCGAGAGGTAGGCGGCGGTGCCATCGGCCAGGCGCTCGCTCATGCGGGTGTCGCCGGGCAGGTAGTCCATACGCAGGGAAATGACTCTCAGGGTGCCCGGGACCAGTTCGGCCGGCCGCGAACGTTTGGTTCCGTGCGCGGCCATATAGTCCATCTCGCCGTGGAAACCGGCGGCCAGCCAGCGCTCCAGATGTTCTTCGTGACGTGCCAGATCCAGGCCGGCGATACCGGTCTGCTGAAAGCCCAGTTCCCGGCCCCAGGTCTTGATGAGGTCGGCCAGGGCGGCGAGGTCTAGGGCGCAAGCGGACATCGACAGGAACGCACGGGCAGGAGGGCCGCCCATTTTGCCAGACTCCGGAGGCTTTCCCAGCATGCACGACGAACTGCCGTTCCAGCTCTACAGCGCCCAGCAGGTGCGGGATCTCGATGCCCAACTCATCGCCGGCGGCCTGCCGGGGCTCGAACTGATGCGCCGTGCGGCTGCGGCGACCTGGCGCTCCCTGCGCCATGGCTGGCCCCATGCCGGCGCGCTGTGCGTGCTGGCCGGCGGCGGCAACAATGCGGGTGACGGCTATCTGGTCGCCAGCCTGGCCCGCAAGGCCGGCTGGCAGGCGCGTGTCTGGTACCTGGCCGACCCGGCTGGGCTCAGGGGCGACGCCGCCCTGGCCCATGCCGAGGCGCAGGCCGCCGGGGTGGACATCCAGCCCTGGCGCGCGGATGCCCCGCTCGGCGGCGTGGTGGTCGATGCCCTGCTGGGTACGGGCCTCAAGGGGCCGGCCCGCCAGCCCTACGCCGCGGCCATCGAACGGATCAACGCCAGCGAACTGCCGGTGGTGGCCATCGACCTCCCGTCCGGGCTGGACGCCGATACCGGCGCCGCGGCCGGCCCCCTGGTGCGGGCCGACCTGACCATCTGCTTCATTGGCCTCAAGCTCGGGCTGTTCACCGGCAAGGGCCCGGATCACGTCGGTAGCCTGGTGTTCGAGCCCTTGATGGAGGAGCCGCAGAATCCCGCCCATGCCACCGCCCAACGCCTGGCGCCGGGCAACCTGCCGCGGCTGATGGCGCGACCGCTCAATGCGCACAAGGGGCAATTCGGGCATCTGCTGGTGATCGGCGGCGACGAAGGCACCGGCGGTGCAGCCATCATGGCCAGCGAGGCGGCGCTGCGTTGCGGTGCCGGCATGCTCAGCCTGGCAACCCGGCCGTCCAACGTGGCGGCGGTCCTGGCACGGCGCCCGGAGATCATGGTCGCTGGCGTGCATTCCAGTTTTGCCGTGCTGGAACTGGCGAAGAAGGCCGATGTGCTCGCCGTCGGGCCGGGCCTGGGGCAGGGCGCCTGGGGCAAAGCCTTGGCCAGTGCGGCCGCGACGCTTGACGTCGCCCAGGTCTGGGACGCCGATGCTCTCAACCTGCTCGCCGCTGGCGTGGTGCAGGCGCCCCGTGGTCCCTGGGTAATGACACCCCACCCAGGCGAAGCGGCGCGGCTACTGGGCGTGGCGACCGCCGACATCGAGGCTGATCGGCCCGGCAGTGCCCGCGAACTGGCCCGGCGCTACGGCGCCGTGGCTCTGCTCAAGGGTTTCGGCACCCTGATCGCCCATCCGGATGGACGCATGGCGTTGTGTGGCGAAGGGCATCCGGCAATGGCCACCGGTGGCCTGGGCGACGTCCTCACCGGTATCATCGCCGCCCTGCTGGGGCAGGGGCTGGCACCCTTCGAGGCGGCCTGCCTGGGAGCCTGGCTGCATGGCCGCGCCGGCGCCGAGCTGGGTCGCCAGGGCCGCGGCCTCGCCGCCAGCGATCTGCCCCCGGTCGCCCGCCAGTTGCTCGAGGAACTCCAGCCATGCCTGAACTGACCCTGTACGCCGCCGACGAAGCCGCCATGTACGCCCTCGGCGCGCGCCTGGCCCAGGCCAGCGGTGGGCGCGGCGTGCTCTATCTGCACGGTGATCTGGGCGCCGGCAAGACCACCCTGTCGCGCGGCATCCTGCGCGGCCTCGGTCATGCCGGCGCGGTGAAGAGTCCTACCTTCACCCTGGTCGAGCCCTATGAACTGGCCGGCGGCGCGGTCTATCACTTCGACCTCTATCGCCTGGCCGATCCGGAGGAACTGGAATTCATGGGGATTCGCGACTACTTCACATCCGAGGCCTTGTGCCTGGTGGAATGGCCCGAGCGCGGGCAGGGCGTTTTGCCAAAGCCGGACCTGGCCATTACCATTACGCCACGCGCCGACGGCCGTGATCTCCGCCTGGTCAGCCAGGGAGCCCATGGCGAGGCCTGGTGCGCCGCCCTCGCGTCCTAGGTCGGTCTGAAACGACCCGATAGTCGCTCCGCGACTGTCAGGCGACTCCTAGGCGCCGATCCTTCGTTCTCCAGCTATACGGTCGCAGGCATGCGCAAGCGTTTTCTCAGGTCGGGACTCGGCCTGTTGTTGTTGATCCTGAGCAGCCAGCTCCTCGCCGCTACCCAAATCAAGGGGATGCGCGTCTGGCGTGCGCCCGACAATACCCGGCTGGTGTTCGATCTCACCGGCCCGGTCAAGGCCAGCGTCTTCACCCTCAGTGCCCCGGACCGCATCGTCATCGACCTGTCCGGCGCGCAGCTCGACGGTGGGCTGAACGAAAAGCCGCTGCGCAACACCCCCATCACCGGCCTGCGGGCGGCCCAGCGTTCGCCGGGCGAGGTGCGCCTGGTGCTGGACACCAAGGGCGCCCTGACGCCCAAGAGCTTTACCCTGGCGCCCAACAAGGAATACGGCAATCGCCTGGTGGTCGACCTCTACGACCAGGGCACCGATCCCGCCACCAGCGACATCCCCGCCACCGTCACGCCCAATCTGCCGGCCACTCCGGTGACGCCCGCCCAGCCGGCGACGCGCCTGCCGTCGAGCCCTAGTGGCAAGCGCGACGTGGTGGTGGTGATCGATCCGGGCCACGGCGGTGAAGACCCGGGTGCCATCGGTCGCGGCCGGTTGTACGAGAAGAACGTGGTGCTGGCCATCGCCAAGCAGCTGCAGGCCAATCTCAACCGGCAGAAGGGCTTTCGCGCCGAGCTGACCCGTACCAGCGACTACTTCATCCCGCTGCGCCAGCGGCAGGTCATCGCCCGCAAGAAGGGCGCCGACCTGTTCATCTCCATCCACGCCGACTCGGCGCCCAGCTCCAGCGCCGAGGGCGTCACCGTCTTCGCCCTGTCCCAGCGCGGCGCCACTTCCGAGGCCGCCCGTTGGCTGGCCGACGCGGAAAACCGCTCCGACCAGGTCGGCGGCGTCTCCGACGCCCTGGACAACAAGGATCCCATGCTCGCCGGCGTGCTCATGGACCTGTCCATGACCGCCACCGTGGCCTCCAGCCTGGAGGTCGGCCAGACCATCCTCGGCCAGGTCGGCCGGGCCACTAAGCTACTGCATTCGCGGGTCGAGCAGGCCGGCTTCGTGGTACTCAAGTCGCCGGACATCCCCTCGATCCTGGTGGAGACCGGCTTCATCACCAATGCCAACGAATCGGCCAAGTTGGCCAGTCCGGCGCACCAGGGCCTACTGGCCCGGCAGATCCAGGCGGGTGTGGTGCAATACTTCCAGCACCGGCCGCCGCCCGGCACCTACCTGGCCTGGCAGCGCGAGCAGCGTGGTGGCAAGCTCGGCATCGTGCGTGGCGTCGACCAGCACCGGGTGCAACCCGGCGAGAGCCTGAGCCTGATCGCCCGGCGCTATGACGTGGACCTCTCCACCCTGCGCGCCGCCAACCGGCTCAAGGGCGACCGCATCCGCTCCGGCCAGGTCCTCACCATTCCCACCCACGAACTGGCGGCCAGCAATGACTGAACCCCGGCGCATCCAGCTGCTCAGTCCGCGGCTGTCCAACCAGATCGCCGCCGGTGAGGTGGTCGAACGCCCCGCCTCGGTGGCCAAGGAGTTGCTGGAGAACGCCCTGGATGCCGGGGCCACTCGCATCGACATCGAGGTGGAGCAGGGTGGCGTCAAGCTGCTGCGCATCCGCGACGATGGCCACGGCATCCCGGCGGATGACCTGCCGCTGGCCCTGGCACGCCATGCCACCAGCAAGATCTACCATCTGGACGAACTGGAAAGCGTCACCAGCCTGGGCTTTCGCGGCGAGGCCCTGGCCTCGGTCAGCTCGGTGTCGCGCCTCACCCTGACCTCGCGCTACCGGGGCGAGGACCAGGCCTGGCAGGTGGAGACCGAAGGCCGCGAGATGCAGCCGCGGGTCCAGCCCGCCGCCCATCCCCAGGGTACCTCGGTGGAGGTCCGCGACCTGTTCTTCAATACGCCGGCGCGGCGCAAGTTCCTGCGCGCCGAGAAGACCGAATTCGACCACCTGCAGGAAGTGGTGCGACGCCTGGCACTGGCGCGCTTCGACGTCGGCTTCCATCTGCGACACAACGGCAAGAGCGTGCTCGCCCTGCATCCGGCGGGCGATCCGCAGAGCCAGGGACGGCGGGTCGGCGCCGTGTGCAGCCCGGCCTTCCTCGAACAGGCCCTGCCGCTGGAGCATGAGCGCAACGGCCTGCGTCTCTGGGGCTGGGTCGGCCTGCCGACCTTCTCGCGCAGCCAGGCCGATCTGCAGTACTTCTACGTCAACGGCCGCATGGTGCGCGACAAGCTGGTCGCCCACGCCGTGCGTCAGGCCTACCGCGACGTGCTCTACAACGGTCGCCATCCGGCCTTCGTGCTGTTCCTCGAACTCGATCCGGCGACGGTGGACGTCAACGTCCACCCCACCAAGCACGAGGTGCGCTTCCGTGATAGCCGCCAGGTGCACGACTTTCTCTACGGCACCCTGCACCGTGCCCTGGGTGACATCCGTCCGGACGCCCAACTCGCCGTGGTGGCGCCTACCGCAGCGACGCCCCTGAGCGGCCCGGCCGCCGGCGAATTCGGCCCCCAGGGCGAAATGCGCCTGGCCGCCGCCGCTTTGCACGACAGTCCCGCCCCGCCTGCCCAGCCCTTTGCCGGCGGCGGTGGCCCGGGTGGCGCGCCGCGCTACAGTGGCCCCATGCCGCAGCCCTATGCCGGGGCGCCGGTCGCCGAGGTGCAGAGTGCCTACAAGGCCTTCTTCGCGCCGTTGCCGGAGGGTGAGCAGGCTGCGTCCCTGCCGGCGGAGCAGGGCGACGTCCCGCCCCTGGGCTATGCCCTGGCCCAGCTCAAGGGTATCTACATCCTGGCCGAGAACGCCCAGGGCCTGATCCTGGTGGACATGCATGCCGCCCATGAGCGCATCACCTACGAGCGCCTCAAGGTGGCCATGGCCAGCGAAGGCCTGCGCGGCCAGCCGCTGCTGGTGCCCGAGTCCCTGGCGGTCAGCGAGCGCGAAGCCGATTGCGCCGAAGAGCACGGGCTGTGGTTCGAGCGCCTCGGCTTCGAACTGCAGCGCCTCGGTCCGGAGACCCTGGCCATCCGCCAGATTCCCGCGCTGCTCAAGCAGGCCCAGGCCGCCCGGCTGGTGCAGGACGTGCTCGCCGATCTGCTCGACTACGGCACCAGCGACCGCATCCAGGCGCACCTCAACGAATTGCTCGGTACCATGGCCTGCCATGGCTCGGTGCGCGCCAATCGCCGGCTGACGCTGCCGGAGATGAACGCCCTGCTGCGCGACATGGAAACCACCGAGCGCAGCGGCCAGTGCAACCACGGTCGTCCGACCTGGGCCCAGCTCAGCCTGGACGACCTGGACAAACTCTTCCTGCGCGGCCGCTGACCGCCACGCCGCGTCCTGCGCGGCGTCTTTCGAGAACCCCTGATGACCGCCCCCCTGCCGCCCGCCATCTTCCTCATGGGGCCGACCGCCTCCGGCAAGACCGACCTCGCCATCGAACTGGCCCGGCTGCTGCCCATCGAGCTGATCAGCGTCGACTCAGCGCTCATCTACCGCGGCATGGACATTGGTACCGCCAAGCCCGGCGCCGAGCTGCTGGCGGCCCATCCGCACCGACTGGTGGACATCCGCGATCCCGCCGAGAGCTACTCCGCCGCCGAATTCCGCGGCGATGCCCTGGCCGCCATGGCCGAGATCACCGCGGCCGGCCGCATCCCGCTGCTGGTGGGCGGCACCATGCTCTACTTCAAGGCCCTGCTCGAAGGCCTGGCCGACATGCCCAGTGCCGATCCGGCGGTGCGTGCCGAGATCGAAGCCCTGGCGGCGCAGGCCGGCTGGAGCGAGATCCATCGGCAACTGGCGGAGGTCGATCCGGTCTCCGCCGCGCGCATCCATCCCAACGACCCCCAGCGTCTGCTGCGGGCGCTGGAGGTGTTTCGCGTCAGCGGCCGTTCGATGACCGAGCATCGGGCGCGGCAAATGAGTGCCAATACCGATTCGAACGGGGCGTCCCAGACACAATTGCCCTATACTGTCGCCCAATTGATCCTGGCGCCTGGCCGTCGCGACGTGCTCCATGCGCGAATCGCCGAGCGCTTCGAACTGATGCTGGAACAGGGCTTCATCGACGAAGTCTCAGCCTTGCGGGAACGTCCCGATCTGCATCCGGGTCTGCCGTCCATGCGATCCGTGGGCTATCGTCAGGTCTGGGAGTTCCTCGAGGGGGGCTGCACGCGGGAAGAAATGGTGGCGCGTGGCATCGCGGCGACGCGGCAGTTGGCGAAGCGGCAGTTGACCTGGTTGCGTGGCTGGCCCGCCGCGTACACCTTCGACAGCCTGGCTTGCGACAATCTGCCACGGATCTTGAAATGTCTCGCCGGCGACTCCATATCGCCCCGCAGCTGAATCGTTTTTGTCCGCATGTCCATGGTGGGCAGCGGAAGCTGGCATGTCGCCAGATCGGTATTTTTCATTCTTTAGGAGAGCGACACGATGTCAAAAGGGCATTCGCTACAAGACCCTTACCTGAACACCCTGCGTAAAGAGCGCGTTCCGGTTTCCATCTATCTCGTCAACGGCATCAAGCTGCAGGGGCAGATCGAGTCCTTCGACCAGTTCGTGATCCTGCTCAAGAACACCGTCAGCCAGATGGTCTACAAGCATGCGATTTCCACGGTGGTGCCGAGCCGCCCGGTCCGTCTGCCCAGCTCCGAGACTGGCGAGTCGGATAGCGAATAAATAACAAGAGGAGCGCCCTGTTGTTCTTCGAGCGTCACGAAGGTGGTGAGCGGGCCATTCTGGTCCATCTGGAAGGCCTGCATCCCGAGGCGCGCGAAGACCCTCAGGAGTTTCTCGAACTCGCGCGGTCGGCGGGTGCGCAAACCGTGGCTTTCGTCACGGTGAACCGCAGCCAGCCGACCGCGCGTTTTCTCATAGGTACCGGCAAGGTCGAAGAGCTGCACGATCAGGTGCATGCCAACGAGGCTGACCTGGTCATCTTCAATCACGACCTCACGCCCAGTCAGGAACGTAACCTCGAAAAAGCCTTCGAGTGCCGCGTCCTGGATCGTACCGGTCTGATTCTCGATATCTTCGCCCAGCGCGCCCGTACCCACGAGGGCAAGCTGCAGGTGGAGCTCGCCCAGCTCGAACACATGAGCACCCGGCTGGTCCGCGGCTGGACTCACCTCGAGCGGCAGAAGGGCGGTATCGGCCTGCGTGGCCCGGGTGAAACCCAACTGGAAACCGACCGTCGTCTGCTGCGGATACGGATCCGGCAGATTCGCCAGCGCCTGGACAAGGTGCGCAGCCAGCGTGAGCAGGCCCGCCGCGGCCGGCGTCGCGCCGAGATTCCCGCCGTGTCCCTGGTCGGCTACACCAACGCCGGCAAGTCCACCCTGTTCAACAGCCTCACCGAGTCCGGCGTCTATGCCGCCGACCAGTTGTTCGCCACCCTCGATCCCACCCTGCGCCGCCTGGAGCTGCCGGATCTCGGGCCGATCGTGCTGGCCGATACGGTCGGCTTCATCCGCCACCTGCCGCACAAGCTGGTGGAAGCCTTCCGTGCGACGCTGGAGGAGTCCAGCAATTCCGACCTGCTGCTGCACGTGATCGATGCTCATGAAGAGGATCGCCAGCTGCAGATCCAGCAGGTCGAGGCAGTCCTGCACGAAATTGGTGCCGACGGTCTGCCGATGCTGGAGATCTACAACAAGATCGACCTGCTCGACGGCGTCGAACCCCATATCCAGCGCGACGACGAAACCGGCCGCCCGATCCGGGTCTGGGTCTCGGCGCGCGACGGCCGTGGTCTGGACCTTATCGGTCAGGCCGTGGCCGAATTGCTCGGCGAAGACCTCTTCGTCGGCGTGTTCCGCCTGCCCCAGCGCCATGCCCGCCTGCGCGCGCGGCTGTTCGAACTCGGCGTGGTGCAAGGCGATGACCATGACGACGAAGGCAATATCCTGTTGTCTGTACGAGTACCCCGCGCCGAACTCAATCGACTGCTCAGCCGGGCCGGTGAAGAACCGGAAGTCTTTATCCAGCAACATGTTTTGCAATAAACCCTTGCTCGGCGCTTTTGTTCGGGCGGGGACCATCCGGTAGCATTGGTCGACGCGCCATTTCGGCGCGTTTTCGCGTTATCAGTAGGGAGAGCGCTATGGCTTGGAACGAGCCCGGTGGCAACTCGAATAATCAAGACCCCTGGGGCGGCCGCAACGGCGGTGGCAACAATGGTGGACGCAAGGGGCCGCCGGATCTCGACGAAGCCTTGCGTAAATTTCAGGATCGCATCAACCGTCTGGTCGGCGGCAAGAAGCGCTCCGGCGGCAGCGACGGCAACAGCCTCGGCTCCGGTGGCGGCAAGGGCTTGCTGCTGCTCGGCGTGGTGCTGATCGGTGCGCTCTGGCTGTACAACGCCGTCTACGTCGTCGACGAACAGGAGCAGGCCGTGGTGCTGCGCCTGGGCAAGTACCACGAGACCGTAGGGCCCGGCCTGAATATCTACTTCCCGCCCTTCGAGACCAAGTACCAGGAAAACGTCACCCGCGAGCGGGCCTACAGCAAGCAGGGTGCGATGCTGACCCAGGACGAGAACATCGTCGAGGTGCCGCTGACGGTCCAGTACCGCATCACCAACCTCAAGGACTTCGTCCTCAATGTCGACCAGCCCGAAGTGAGCCTGCAGCAGGCCACCGACAGCGCGCTGCGCCACGTCGCCGGTTCGTCGACCATGGACCAGTTGCTGACCGACGGCCGCGAGCAGGTCGCTACCAGCGTCCGCGAGCGGCTGCAGCGCTTCCTCGACACCTACGGCACGGGTATCACCGTGACCCAGGTGAACATCCAGAGCGCCTCGGCGCCGCGTGAGGTCCAGGAAGCCTTCGACGACGTCATCCGGGCCCGCGAAGACGAGCAGCGCGAGAAGAACCAGGCCGAGGCCTATGCCAACGGCGTGATCCCCGAAGCCCGCGGTGCTGCCCAGCGCATCATCGAGGAGGCCAACGGCTATCGCGACGAAGTCGTCGCCCGCGCCCAGGGCGATGCGTCGCGCTTCAGCCAGTTGGCGGTGCAGTACGCGCTCAACCCGCAGCTGACCCGCGAGCGTCTGTACATCGAGACGATGCAGGAGGTGCTGGGTCAGTCGAGCAAGGTCATGGTCACCGGTCAGGCCGGCCAGAACCTGCTCTATCTGCCGCTCGACAAGCTGATGCAGAACCGCGCTCCGGCACCGACCTCGGCCATCAGCAGTGGCGCGGCTCCGGCGGCGTCCAGCGATACGGCTGCCTCGGTCATTCGTAATCTGCCGCAGTCCACCGAGCCGCGTACCAGGGAGAGCCGCTGATGAGCAATAAATCGCTGGCCGCGCTGATCGTCGTGGTCGTCCTGGGCCTCGGCGCCTGGAGCAGTCTGTTCGTAGTGAAGGAGACCGAGCGGGCGGTGATGCTGCGCTTCGGTCGCGTGGTCGAGCCCAACCTGGAGCCCGGTCTGCACTTCAAGATTCCCTACGTCAATCGCGTGCGCAAGTTCGATGCCCGCCTGCAGACCCTCGACACCCCGACCCAGCGTTTCCTGACGCTGGAGAAGAAGGCGGTCATGGTGGATGCCTATGCCAAGTGGCGCATCTTCAATGCCGACCGTTACTACACTGCCACCTCGGGTCTCAAGCAGATCGCCGACGAGCGCCTGCTGCGCCGCCTGGAGGCGGGGCTGCGTGACCAGTTCGGTCGTCGCACCCTGCATGAGGTGGTCTCCGGCGAGCGCGATGCCATGGTCGGCTCCCTGACTGCCTCGCTGAACAAGATGGCCAACCAGGAGTTGGGTATCGAGGTGCTGGACGTGCGCGTCAAGGCCATCGATCTGCCCAAGGAAGTCAGTCGCAGCGTCTACGAGCGGATGAGCACCGAGCGTGAGCGGGAAGCCCGCGAGCATCGGGCCAAGGGTCGCGAGCTGGCCGAAGGCATCCGTGCCGACGCCGATCGTCAGCGCCGCGTGCTGCTGGCCGAAGCCTATCGCCAGGCCGAACAGGCCCGCGGTGAGGGCGACGCCCAGGCGGCCCAGGTGTATGCCCAGGCCTACTCGAAGAATCCGTCGTTCTTCTCCTTCTATCGCAGCCTGCAGGCCTATCGCTCCAGCTTCTCCAGCAAGAGCGACGTCCTGGTGCTGGATCCGAAGAGCGATTTCTTCAAGTATTTCCAGAGCCCGGGGCAGTGATGGCCGGGTGGGACGACGACTAGGCAAGCGCGGTACGCCTCGCTCGTCGTTCCTCCCCGATCGCCGATTTTTTCGTGTTATCATGAATCAGCCGGGGCCATCCCCGGCTTTTTTGCGTCCGTACGAAACCCGTGGCAGGGCAACGCCCTGGCTGATCCGGGTAGCAATCCACGGCAACGCGGCTCGATCCGGCCGATGGCTCCCCTGCGAGCCCATCGCGCTGACCGTGTTGGCCGCGTGCCGATCCATGACATGGAGAAGAGGCCTAATGGCTACGGTAGACCGCTGGCTGCTGCCTGACGGTATCGAGGAAATCCTGCCGCCCGACGCGGCGCGCATCGAAGGCGCCCGGCGCCGGGTACTGGAGCTGTTCCATTGCTGGGGCTACGAGTTCGTCATCACCCCGCACCTGGAGTTTCTGGAGTCGCTGCTCACCGGCGCCGCCCAGGAACTGGAACTGCGCACCTTCAAGGTGACCGATCCCAACTCCGGGCGCCTCATGGGTTTCCGTTCCGACATCACGCCTCAGGTCGCGCGCATGGACGCCCATAGCCTCAAGCACGATGGCGCCAGCCGCCTGTGCTACGCCGGCAGCGTGTTGCACACCCGGCCGCGGGCCCTGTCCACCTCCCGCAGTCCCATCCAGGTCGGCGCCGAGCTCTATGGCGTGCCGGGCAGCGAAGGAGATCTCGAAGTCATCAGCCTGATGCTCGACGTGCTCGAGCAGGCCCAGGTGCCTAATGTCCACATGGATCTCGGCCACGTGGGCATCTACCGTGGCCTTTGCCAGGTCGCCGGTGTCTCCGGCGCCAGCGAGCAGGAGCTGTTCGACGCCCTGCAGCGCAAGGCCGTCGATGAAATCGATCAGCTGACCGCCGACCTGCCCGCCGCGCCGCGTGGCTGGCTGCGGGCCCTGGTGGAGCTCAGCGGCGATGCCACCATGCTCGACCAGGCGCGTCAGCGTCTGGCCGGTGCGCCGGCAGAGGTACTGCAGGCGTTGGATGAACTGGTCGCGCTGGCCGAGTCGCTGCAGGGGCGTTTCCCGAACGTACCGCTGTATTTCGATCTCGGCGAACTGCGTGGCTATCACTACCACACCGGTGTGGTCTTCGCCGCCTTCGTGCCGGGGACCGGGCAGTCCATCGCCCAGGGTGGCCGTTACGACAACATCGGCGCCGATTTCGGCCGTTCGCGGCCGGCGACCGGTTTCTCCACCGACCTCAAGAGTCTCGTCGAGCTGGGTACCGCCGTGCTCGAAGAGCCGCGGCGCGGCATCTGGGCGCCGACCGGGCACGGGGCGCCGCTCTGGCAGGCTGTGCGCACCCTGCGGGCTGCCGGCGAGCGGATCATCCAGGCCACCAGCCTGGAAGACGAAGCCCAGCTGCGTGCCGCCGGTTGCGACCGGCGGTTGGTCGAGCGGCAGGGTAGCTGGGTGGTGGAGCCCTTGAATTCCTAAGAGCCTGTTCACGATCTGCTGCGCGTCGGCCAAACTGCGTTGAAAACGCCTTCGGAATGCTCATTTACTACTTGTAAACTCCGCTTCCTCAGGCCTTTTCGCCTTGTTTGGCTCTAGCTCGCGAGATCGTGAACAGGCTCTAAGCACCGGATCGTGCATCCGGGTGAACGTGAGCATCGTCGGCCTGGCCGACAGAAATCTTCCTGACAGGGGATAAGGTTATGGGTAAGAACGTCGTCGTCCTGGGCACCCAGTGGGGTGATGAGGGCAAAGGCAAGATCGTGGACCTGCTGACCGACCAGGCCGCTGCCGTGGTGCGTTATCAGGGCGGCCACAACGCCGGTCACACGCTGGTCATCGATGGCCAGAAGACCATCCTGCGGCTGATTCCCTCGGGCATCCTGCGCGCCGATACCCAGTGCCTGATCGGCAATGGCGTGGTGCTCTCGCCAGAGGCGCTGTTCAAGGAAGTCGGCGAGCTGGAAGCCCGTGGCGTCCCGGTGCGCGAGCGTCTGCGCATCAGCTCGGCCTGTTCGTTGATCCTGCCCTACCACGTGGCTCTGGACCAGGCGCGCGAGAAGGCCCGCGGCGAAGCCAAGATCGGCACCACCGGTCGTGGTATCGGCCCAGCCTACGAAGACAAGATCGCTCGCCGCGGCCTGCGCGTCGGCGACCTGTTCCATCCCGAGCGTTTCGCCACCAAGCTCAAGGAAGTGCTGGACTACCACAACTTCGTCCTGCAGAACTACTTCAACGAGCCGCCGGTGGACTTCCAGAAGACCTACGACGAGGCCATGGAGCATGCCAAGGTCATGCAGCCGCTGGTCATGGACGTGGTCAGCCGTCTGCACGAGCTGCGCAAGGCCGGCGAGAACCTGATGTTCGAGGGCGCCCAGGGCACCCTGTTGGACATCGACCACGGTACCTATCCCTTCGTCACCAGCTCCAACACCACCGCCGGTGGCGTGGCGACCGGTTCCGGCGTGGGTCCGCTGTACCTGGACTACATCCTCGGCATCACCAAGGCCTACACCACCCGCGTCGGCTCCGGTCCCTTCCCGACCGAGCTGTTCGACGAGACCGGTGCCTACCTGGCCAAGCAGGGCCATGAATTCGGCTCCGTCACCGGCCGTCCGCGCCGTTGCGGCTGGTTCGATGCGGTCATCCTGCGTCGCTCCATCGAGATCAACAGTATCTCCGGTATCTGCCTGACCAAGCTGGACGTACTCGACGGCCTGGAAACCGTGCGCATCTGCACCGGCTACAAGGATGCCGCCGGCAACCTGCTGACCGAGGCCCCCACCGACGCCGACAGCTACGCAGGTCTGCAGCCGGTCTATGAGGACCTGCCCGGCTGGAGCGAATCCACCGTTGGCGCCCAGAGCCTCGAAGCGCTGCCGGCCAACGCCCAGGCCTATATCCGCCGCATCGGCGAGCTGGTCGGCGCGCCGATCGACATCGTCTCGACCGGTCCGGATCGCAAGGAAACCATCGTGCTGCGCCATCCTTTCGCCTGAATGCGCTAGAAGGATGCAGCTCCCAAAGCCCCGCCTCGCGGGGCTTTGTGCTTTCCAGGGGTAAGCCTCTCAGCCATCTGCCGGTAATGGCCACTGGTCTAGTGTGGCCAGCAAATTGCTATGACATCTGACCACTTGGCTCCAGCTCGCGAGGAGTTGGCCGACAGCCTTTAATCGTCCTTTGTCGCCGGAGACCCCCATGTCGTTTCTCTTGTCGTTGTTGCGCAGTCGGCTGTTGCTGCCGGTGTTCATCAGTCTGTTGCTGGCGGTGGTCATCCAGGTCGCCCTGGCGGTGTGGTTGACCCAGAGCGCGGTGCGGGATCTGCAGCTCGGCCTGGCCGAGCGTCTGTCCGGGGAGTCCGAGCGTCTTGCCGATACGCTGCGCCAGGCGGGGAGTGAGGTGGGTGGCAGCCTGGCTGAACTGGCTGGCCAGACGCGTGGGCGCCTGGCCGAGGGGTTGTCGCAGCGGCTGACCCGCGAGCGGGAGCAGGTGGGGGAAACCCTGACCGATACCCTCAAGGGCAATGCGAAGAACCTGGCGGAGCTGCTGGCTGGGGTGTCGCCCAAGGCGATGTGGGATGCCGATGTGCCGGCGCTCTCCGATCTGGCGCGGCGGGCCCAGAGCAATCCCGATGTGCTCTTCGTGATCTTCCAGGATGCTCAGGGCCAGAACCTGACGCGCTATCTCAATCGTCAGGATGCCCGTATCACCCATCTGCTCGAGGTGGGCCAAGGTGAGGGCGCCCTGGCCAAGGTGCTTGATGCGGCGACCCGCGACCCGTCCGTGTATCGCGTGGACGCCTCCATCAGTCCCAATGGCGTGGAGATCGGCAAGGTGCTGGTGGGGATTTCCACGGCGTCCATCGAGCGCGCGGGTGCCAAGCTGGACAAGAGTTTCAAGAGCCTGATCGATGATGCGGGCGGCCTGGTGTCTTCCAGCGTGGCGGAGGCCGCCAAGGGCAGCACGGCCACCCTGGCCACGCGCCTGGAGGGCACTCGTCAGACGGCCCTGGCGATGAGCCGTAATGCGGGTGAGACGGTGGCCTCCATGGCCGCTGCGCTGCGTTGGCAGATCGCCTTCGGGCTGGTGCTGGTTGGTGTGGTCATGGTGCTGGCGGTGGCCCTGGTGCTGGGCCGGCGCGTGCTGCGGCGTATCGGCCTGCTGCAGTGGGCGCTGGACGATCTGGCGGCGGGGGAGGGCGATCTCACCCGGCGGCTGAAGCTGGGGGAGGGCGACGAGATCCAGGCGCTCGGAGGAGCGGTCGACCGCTTCATCGCCAAGCTGCAACCTCTGGTGAGCGAGGCCCATAGCGTCGCCGAGCGCACCGGCGAGGAGATCCGCGGGCTGGCCGGCAGCAGTGCTACGGCCGAGGCCGCGGCCGAACGGCAGCGCGAAGAGGTGGCCCGCAGCCTGGAGGCGCTGTCCGGCATCGCCGAAGAGGCGCAGGGCGAGAGTGCCGCCATGCAGGGCGCGCTGCAGCAGGTGGAAGCCATTCGCAGCTCCACCCAGAGCAACGCGCGGATCGCCAGCCAGGTAGCCCACGGCATCGAGGGCCTGGTGACCCGGGTCGAGTCCGGGGCCAAGGTCATCGAGCGCCTGGCCGAGCAGAGCGAGCAGATCGAGGTGGTGCTGGACGTGATCCGCGGTATCGCCGAGCAGACCAATCTGCTGGCGCTCAACGCCGCCATCGAGGCGGCGCGGGCCGGGGAGAGCGGGCGGGGCTTCGCGGTGGTCGCCGATGAAGTCCGGGCGCTCGCCAGCAAGACCCAGGAATCCACCGGCAGCATCCGGGCCCATATCGCCGGATTGCAGGACGGCGCCCGCGAGGCGGTGGCGGCCATCGGCGAGGCTCGCCAGCAGGCGGGTAGCGGCCTGGTGATGCTGCGCGACAGCACGCGTATCCAGCAGAACGTCCATCTTGCGGTGGACCAGGTGCATGCCAGCATGACGACCGCTGCCCAGGCGGCCCAGCGACAGGCGGAGGGAGCTGCGGCGGTACGGCTGCGCGTCGAGGTCATCCATGGCGAAGCCCTGAAGGCGGCCGAGTCGATGGCGGCCACCGCCCGCGGTGGGCGGACCCTGGCGGAGCTGGCGGCGCAACTGCGTGGCAGTCTGGGGCAGTTCAGGGCCTAGGGTGGGGCACTTTTTCGCGGACAAGAAAAAACCGGCCGTAGCCGGTTTTTTCTGTACGTCCGATTCAGGATCGTCCGTTTGGTATTGGTGCCCAGGAGAAGACTCGAACTTCCACGGTGTTGCCACCGCTAGGACCTGAACCTAGTGCGTCTACCAATTCCGCCACCTGGGCCTGCAGCGCGACTTCTGGCCGCTTCCCGTCACCCTTGCGGGTTCCAGGATTAAAAAACCGGCTAGCGCCGGCTTTTCGTCGACCGATCTGCAAATCGATCGACTATAATGAGTGGTGCCCAGGAGAAGACTCGAACTTCCACGGTGTTGCCACCGCTAGGACCTGAACCTAGTGCGTCTACCAATTCCGCCACCTGGGCACTCAGTGCGATGATCGCTCATCGACTCCGACGTCGCAACTGCTCACGCCGTCGTGGGGCGGCACTTTACTCAGGGGGCGTTTGCTTGTAAACCCCTGCTGCGAAAAATATTTTATTGAGCATGGCAGGCTAACTATTGCGCGGTTTTCACGTTTCAATAGGCGTCATGACAGCTCCTAACGTACACAGACACAGAAGGTAACCCCAGACTGATGGCCGATTGGCAATCCCTCGATCCCGAGGCCGCCCGGGAAGCGGAAAAGTACGATAACCCCATTCCGAGTCGCGAACTCATTCTGGCTCACCTGGCCGATCGCGGCGCCCCGGCCACTAGGCCGCAACTGGCCGAGGAATTCGGCCTCGTCACCGAAGACCAGCTCGAAGCCCTGCGGCGACGCATGCGCGCCATGGAGCGCGATGGCCAGGTGATCTACACCCGCCGTGGTGCCTATGCCCCCATCGACAAGCTCGATCTGGTGCGTGGCCGCATCGCCGGCCACCGCGATGGCTTCGGCTTCCTGATCCCCGACGACGGCAGTGACGACCTCTTCCTCAGCCCGGCGCAGATGCGCCTGGTGTTCGATGGCGACATCGCCCTGGCGCGGGTCGCCGGCCATGACCGTCGCGGTCGTCGCGAAGGCGGCTTGGTCGAGGTGGTCAGTCGCGCTCACGAGTCCCTGGTCGGTCGGTTCTTCCAGGAGAGTGGCCTGGCCTATGTGGTGCCCGACAATCCGAAGATCGGTCAGCAGGTGCTGGTGCCCGAAGGCAAGCACGGCGGCGCCGCTCACGGCCAGTTCGTGCAGGTGCGTATCGATGAGTGGCCTACCACCTTCCGTCAGGCCCAGGGCGAGGTGGTCGAGATCCTCGGCGACTACATGGCGCCGGGCATGGAGATCGAGGTCGCCCTGCGCAGCTACGACATTCCCAACGAATGGCCCAAGGCCGTCGAAAAGGAAGCCGCCAAGCTCAAGCCCGAGGTGGAAGAGAAGGACAAGCAGAAGCGCATCGACCTGCGCCAGCTGCCTTTCGTCACCATCGATGGCGAAGACGCCCGCGACTTCGATGACGCCGTCTATGCCGAGGCCAAGAAGTCCGGCGGCTGGCGGTTGTACGTGGCCATTGCCGACGTCTCCCATTATGTGAAGGTCGGTTCGGCGCTGGACGCCGAGGCGGAGAGACGCGGCAACTCGGTGTACTTCCCCGAGCGGGTCATTCCCATGTTGCCGGAGGCCCTGTCCAACGGCCTGTGCTCGCTCAATCCCCAGGTCGATCGCCTGGCGATGGTCTGTGAGATGACCATCGCCGCCTCCGGCCGGATGACGGGCTACCAGTTCTACGAAGCGGTCATCCATTCCCACGCGCGCCTGACCTACAACAAGGTCTCCGCAGTGCTGGAACAGCCCAAATCGGCCGAAGGCAAGCAGTTGCGCAAGCAGCTCGGCGCGCTCGTGCCGCACCTGGAGCAGCTCTATGGGCTGTACAAGGTGCTGCTGGCGGCCCGCCACGTGCGCGGCGCCATCGATTTCGAGACCCAGGAAACGCGCATCGTCTTTGGCGCCGACCGCAAGATCTCCGAGATTCGCCCGACCCAGCGTAACGATGCCCATAAGCTGATCGAGGAGTGCATGCTGTGCGCCAACGTGGCCACCGCCAAATTCCTCGAGAAGCACAAGGTGCCGGCCCTGTACCGGGTCCATGACGCACCGCCCCTGGAAAAGCAGACCAATCTGCGGCAGTTCCTCGGTGAAATGGGGCTGTCGCTGACCAAGGGCAAGGCCAATCCGGTGCCGTCGGACTATCAGGCGCTGCTCCAGCAGATTCGTGAGCGGCCGGACTTCCGCCTGATCCAGACGGTGATGCTCAGGTCCCTGAGCCAGGCGGTCTACAGTCCGGACAACAATGGGCACTTCGGTCTCAACTACGAGGCCTATACCCACTTCACCTCGCCGATCCGCCGTTATCCGGACCTGCTGATCCATCGCGCGATCCGCAGCGTGATCCGCTCCAAGCTGGAGACCAAGCACGTCAAGCGCGCAGGCGCCACGAGCATGGCCAAGGCGCGCATCTATCCCTACGACGAATTGCGCCTGGATCAGCTCGGCGAGCACTGCTCCATGACCGAGCGCCGCGCCGACGAAGCCACCCGGGACGTTTCCAACTGGCTCAAATGCGAGTTCATGAAGGATCGCGTCGGCGAGACCTACGCCGGCGTCATCACCTCGGTGACCGGCTTCGGTCTGTTCGTCGAGCTGTCCGAGGTATTCGTCGAAGGCCTGGTGCACGTCACCGCGCTGCCGGATGACTACTACCACTTCGACAGTGTCCATCATCGCCTGGCCGGTGAGCGCAGCGGGCGCAGCTATCGCCTGGGTGATCCCCTCGAAGTGGTGGTGGCCCGGGTCGACCTGGACGAACGCAAGATCGACTTCGTGCTGCCGGCCAGCGCTGGTGCACCGCGGGTGCGTGAGGAACGCGAGCCGCGCCGTAAGCGCGACAATCGTCGTCGCGGTGCGCCGGCGGAAGAACAGAGCGCTGCCCCGGCTGCCGAGGCGCCCGCTGCGGCAGTTTCGCCGGAGCCAGAGCGTGAGCCGCGTCGCTCGCGCAACAGCCGTCGTCGTGGTGCGCCAGCGCAAGAGCAAGGCGCCGCCCCGACGGCCGAGATGCCGGCTGAGGTCGTGTCGGCGGAGCCGGAGCGGGAGCCGCGTCGCTCGCGCAACAGCCGTCGTCGTGGTGCGCCAGCGCAGGAGCAAGGCGCTGCCCCGACGGCCGAGATGCCGGCTGAGGTCGTGTCGGTGGAGTCGGAGCGTGAGCCTCGCCGCTCGCGTAACAGCCGTCGCACTGCACCAGCCCAGGAGCAGAGCGTCGCCTCCGTCGGCGAAGCGCCCGCTGCAAGCGTTGCACTCGAGTCTGAGCCTGAGCCGCGCCGCTCGCGTAGCGACCGCCGCCGCGCCGCTTCGGCAAAACAGCCGCAGAGCACCGGTGCGACCGCGGAGGTGTCGACTGCGGTCGCTGCTGCGACGTCGCCCAAGCAAGACGAGCAGGTGCTCGGTAATACCGACGTCAAGCGCAGTCGGGCGGTGAAACAGGCGCTGTTGGCCGAGGCCAAGGTCGAGGGTGGCAAGCCCAAAGCCCAAGGCAAGACCAGTGGCAAGGCCAAGGGTAATGCCGGCAAAGGCAAGGCCAGCGACACGGCCAAGGCCCGTACTGCGCCCGCGCGGCAGGATAAGGTGTCGGCTGCCGAAGGTGCCGCGGCGGTGGAGGCCAAGGTCAAGAAAGCCAAGGCCGCTGGCGCCAAGAAGAAGTCGGCAGGCAAGTCCAAGGACGAAAGCCAGACCCAGGCCGCTGCCAAGAACAGGGTCAAGGCCAAGGCGAAGAAGCCCCATCGCAAGGGACAGTCGCGTTCTAAGGGTGATGCATGAGCCAGCTGGAAACCGTTTACGGTATCCACGCGGTGGAAGCGCTGTTGCGCTTCCACCCGCGCCGGGTCAAGCAGCTCTGGATCGCCGAAGGGCGGCGCGAGCCGCGGGTCGAGGCGTTGCTGGAGCTGGCCGCTGGCCAGCGACTGGCGGTGGAGACCAAGCCGCGCGCCCTGCTCGATGAGATCGCCGAAGGGGTGCACCAGGGCGTCGTCGCCCAGGTCAGCCCCAGTCAGGTCTGGGGCGAGGCCATGCTCGAGGAGTTGCTCGACCGCGCCGAAGGGCCGCCGTTGCTGCTGGTGCTCGATGGGGTGACCGATCCACATAACCTCGGCGCCTGCCTGCGCAGCGCCGATGCCGCCGGTGCGCTGGCGGTGATCGTGCCCAAGGACAAGTCCGCCACCCTCACCGCGGTGGTGCGCAAGGTGGCCTGCGGCGCCGCCGAGGTGCTACCCCTGGTGGCCGTGACCAACCTGGCGCGGACCCTGGAGAAGCTGCAGAAGCGCGGCCTGTGGATCGTGGGTACCGCCGGCGAGGCGACCCAGGAGATCTACGATGTCGACATGAGTGGGCCGACGGTGGTGGTCATGGGCGCCGAGGGCAAGGGCATGCGCCGTCTGACCCGCGAGCATTGCGATCACCTGGCGCGGCTGCCCATGGCCGGCAGCGTCAGCAGTCTCAATGTGTCGGTGGCGACCGGCGTCTGCCTGTTCGAGGCGGTGCGTCAACGACGGCCATCCGCGCTCTGAAAGTGAACATGCTGAAACGCTTGGGCGCTGTTCCGGTGCGTATCGCACTATACGAATCGCGCCACAGTGCGCAGAATACCGGGCTAGCCTCGTGCACTTTCGAGGCGAATCCTGCCAACAAGAGGATGCCCGTGTGAGTCAGGAGATCCAAGAGCCGGTAGGTTTGCGCGTGTTGCTCGTCGAGGACGACGCCACGCTGCGTATGCTGACCACGGAAGTCATCGAAGAGCTGGATCATCAGGTCACGGCGGTCGCCTCGGCCGAGGCCGCCCTCGAACTGCTGCCCCAGGGCAACCATGATGTGCTGTTCACCGACATCGGGCTGGGTGGCATGTCCGGGATCGAATTGACCCGTCGCGCCCTGGCGATGGATCCGGCGCTGCGCATCGTCGTCGCCTCCGGCTACGCCTTCGAGCGCGAGCCGGGCATGGAGGCCCGGGTCGGGGTGCTGATCAAGCCCTACGACCTGAACAAGATCCGCCAGGCCCTCGCCGACGTGCAACGCTGAGTCCCGCGCGCCGGCCGATGGTCGCGCCGGTGATGGCTGCAGTTGCACCCTTTGGCGCCCTTCTCTAGAATGTCGCCCCTTGCCTGGAGTGCGTCCGTACTCCGCCGGGCAAGTCATCCGAACTATTCACTCCTTGCCTGACCGCGTTTCCGCGGCAGGCTGCAACCCGTAAGGAGCATTAAATGCGTCATTACGAAGTCGTGTTCCTGGTTCATCCGGACCAGAGCGAACAGGTGGGCGGCATGGTCGAGCGCTACACCAAGGCTATCGAAGAAGACGGTGGCAAAGTCCATCGCCTGGAAGACTGGGGTCGTCGTCAGCTGGCTTACGCCATCGACAACGTGCACAAGGCTCACTATGTGCTCATGAACATCGAGTGCAGCGCCAAGGCCCTGGCCGAGCTGGAAGACAACTTCCGCTACAACGACGCCGTGATCCGTAACATGATCCTGCGCCGTGACGAGGCCGTCACCGGTCAGTCCGAGATGCTCAAGGCCGAAGAAAACCGCAACGAGCGTCGCGAGCGTCGCGAGCGTCCCGCCGAGTCCGAGTCCGCCGATGGCAGCTCCGACGACGCCGACAGCGCCGAGTAATCTGGATCTAGCGAGGAATCATTGTCATGGCACGTTTCTTCCGTCGTCGTAAGTTCTGCCGTTTCACCGCCGAAGGCGTGAAAGAGATCGACTACAAGGATCTCAACACCCTGAAGGCCTACATCTCCGAAACCGGCAAGATCGTCCCGAGCCGTATCACTGGCACCAAGGCCAAGTACCAGCGTCAGCTGGGCGCCGCCATCAAGCGTGCCCGTTACCTGGCCCTGCTGCCCTACACCGACAGCCACGGTCGTTGATCGACGCCTGAGCACGGATAACGGATAAACACGGCATGCGGCCTCTGGCTGAGTTCATCATGCGCGGGCGTACCCAGGCCACCCTGGTGGTGGTGTTGGGGGCGGTCGTGCCGCTGCTGTACTGGATGACCGCTGCCGGTGGCAGCCTGGTGCTGTTGCGCCGGGGACCTGCCGCGGCGGCCGGGGTGCTGATCTGGGCCCTGCTGCCGGCGCTGTTCTGGTTGTACTGGGGCGACGCCAGCATCCTGCTGGTGGTGCTGGGTTCGACGCTGCTGGCGGCCATCTTGCGCCAGAGTCTGTCCTGGACGCGGGTGCTGTTGGCCAGCGTTCCCCTGGGGTTGGTCTTCGCCCTGGTGCTGGGACAGGTCTACGCCGAGGGTATCAACGAGCTGGCGGATACCATCCGCCAGATGTTGCCCCAGGTGCTGGGCCCGAGCGCGGCGCAGTTGCCGCCGGAAAAGCAGGCGCAGTTGCAGCAGTTGCTGCTGCCCGTGCTGACCGGCCTGATGGCGGCGTTCTTCCAGATCACCTGCCTGCTGTGCCTGATGCTCGGGCGCTACTGGCAGGCGGCGCTGTACAACCCCCAGGGGTTTGGCCGCGAGTTCCGGGCCCTGCGCCTGCGTCCGGCCATCGCCCTCGGCCTGCTGGCCCTGCTGGTGCTGGCGCCGAACCTGGGCAGTGGGCTCGGCCTGCTGACCCCGCTGTGCAGTGTGCCGCTGGCGTTCGCCGGTATCGCCCTGCTGCACGGACTGGTGGCGGCCAAGCGCCTGGCGGGATTCTGGTTGGTGGGGCTGTACGTGACGCTGCTGCTGTTCGGGCAGTTGATCTATCCGTTGTTGGTGATTCTGGCTGTGATCGATAGCGTGTTCGATTTCCGTGGACGGTCTGCGCAAGAGCCGCAGGGTCCTACGGACGGTGAAGGTTAAAAGTTAAGAGGAAAGACTCAATGGATGTCATCCTGCTGGAAAAGATCGCCAACCTGGGCAACCTGGGCGACAAAGTGAACGTCAAGGGCGGCTACGCCCGTAACTTCCTGCTGCCGCAGGGCAAGGCCACCGCAGCCACCGCTGCCAACGTCGAGGCTTTCGAAGCTCGTCGCGCCGAGCTCGAGAAGCAGGCTGCCGAGAAGAAGGCCCAGGCCGACGCCCGTGCCGCCAAGCTGGCTGAACTGACCGTGACCATCGCCGCCAACTCCGGTGACGAAGGCAAGCTGTTCGGTTCCATCGGCACCCGCGACATCGCCGAAGCCGTCAGCGCCGCTGGCGTCGAGCTGGACAAGAGCGAAGTTCGCCTGCCCAACGGCGCGCTGCGTAACACCGGCGAATACGACGTCGAAGTGCACCTGCACACCGACGTCGAAGCTACCGTCAAGGTGGTCGTCGTCGCTGAGTAAGCGCGCCGTCGCCTGACTGGCGGACTTGCGCCCCGGCGCCGGTCTGCCGACAATCGGGCACGTCATTGCCAAGGCAGTGACGTGCCCTTTGTCTTTTCTGCCGTTTCGAAAAATCACTTCGCCGCCCGCAACGGGGGCCCAAGACCTGCGCATGAACGAGATTTCCCTGCCCGAGCAGTACGATCTGCAGACCGCCGCCCTCAAGGTCCCGCCACATTCCATCGAGGCCGAACAGGCCGTGCTGGGTGGTCTGATGCTGGACAACAACGCCTGGGAGCGTGTCCTCGATCAGGTGTCCGATGGCGACTTCTATCGCCACGACCATAGACTCATCTTCCGCGCCGTGGCCCGTCTGGCCGAGCGCAACCAGCCCTTCGACGTGGTGACCCTGTCCGAGCAACTGGACAACGAAGGCCAGCTGTCCCAGGTGGGCGGCCTGGCCTATCTGGCCGAACTCGCGCGGAACACCCCCTCGGTGGCGAACATCAAGGCCTATGCGCAGATCGTCCGCGAGCGGGCCACCCTGCGCCAGTTGATCGGCATCAGCGCCGACATCGCCGACAGCGCCTACAACCCGGAAGGCCGCGGCGCCAACGAGCTGCTCGACGAGGCCGAGCGCAAGATCTTCGAGATCGCCGAGGCACGACCCAAGTCCGGCGGTCCGGTTGGAGTCAACGACATCCTGACCAAGGCCATCGATCGCATCGATACCCTGTTCAACTCCAGCGACGCCATCACCGGCGTATCCACCGGCTTCGCCGACCTGGACGAGAAGACCAGCGGCCTGCAGCCGGCCGACCTGATCATCGTCGCTGGCCGCCCGTCCATGGGCAAGACCACCTTCGCCATGAACCTGGTGGAGAACGCGGTGTTGCGCACCGACAAGGCGGTGCTGGTGTTCTCCCTGGAGATGCCCGCCGACTCCATCGTGCTACGGATGCTGTCGTCCCTCGGCCGCATCGACCAGACCAAGGTGCGTTCCGGCAAGCTGGACGACGACGACTGGCCGCGGCTGACCTCGGCGGTCAACCTGCTCAACGACCGCAAGCTGTTCATCGACGACACCGCCGGTATCAGCCCCTCGGAAATGCGCGCCCGGACCCGGCGCCTGGTGCGCGAGCACGGCGATCTGGCGCTGATCATGGTGGACTACCTGCAGCTGATGCAGATCGGCGGCAGCAGCGGCGAGAACCGGACCAACGAGATTTCCGAGATCTCGCGTTCGCTCAAGGGCCTGGCCAAGGAATTCAACTGCCCGGTGGTGGCGCTTTCCCAGCTGAACCGCTCGCTGGAACAGCGGCCGAACAAGCGCCCGGTGAACTCCGACCTGCGGGAATCGGGCGCCATCGAGCAGGACGCCGACGTCATCATGTTCGTCTACCGAGACGAGGTGTACCACCCGGAGACCGAGTACAAGGGCGTGGCGGAAATCATCATCGGCAAGCAGCGTAACGGCCCGATCGGCACCACGCGGCTGGCCTTCATCGGCAAATACACCCGGTTCGAGAATCTCGCGCCCGGCAGCTACGTTTTCGAGGACGAATGATGGTGAAGGACAAGCTGAAGATCGCGGTCCTGCTCGGCGGTACCAGCGAGGAGCGCGACGTGTCGATCGCCAGCGGTGCCCAGGTGGTGGCGGCGCTGCGCCGGCGCGGGCATCAGGTGGTGACCGTGGACACCGCCCTGGGCCTGCTCGACGAGGACGCCGAGCGAGCATTGCTGGAAGCGAGGGTTGGCCTCGAACCGCCCGAGCGGACCGCCCTGGTACGCATGCGCGGCCAGGATGCCGGTGCCGTGCTCAGCCGGGCGCAGCTGGGCGACCAGGATCTGCTATTCCTCGCCCTGCACGGTGGTACCGGCGAGAACGGTACCCTGCAGACCCTGCTCGACCTGGCCGAGCTGCGCTACACCGGCAGCGGCCGGGTGGGCAGCGCCGTGGCCATGGACAAGGACCTGAGCAAGCGGCTGTTCCGCGCCGCTGGCGTGCCCACCGCAGACTGGCTGATGGCGCCGGTGGAGGCCCAGACCGTGGCCGACACCCTGGGCTTCCCGGTGATCGTCAAGCCGAGCCAGCAGGGCTCCACCGTGGGCCTGAGCAAGGTCAGCCGTGCCGAAGACCTGCAGCCGGCCATCGAGTTGGCACTGCGCTACGACCGCGAGGTGATGATCGAGCGCTTCGTCGCCGGGCGCGAGCTGACCGTGGGCGTGCTGGGCGACCAGCCGCTGGCGGTGGGCGAGATCGTCCTCGGCCAAAGCGGCGTGTTCGACTACACCAGCAAGTACCAGCCCCAGGGCGCGGTGGAGGTGTTTCCCGCCGAGGTCTCGACGGAGATCGCCGAGGAAGCACGCCGCCTGGCCCTGGCCGCGCACCGGGCACTCAAGCTCGACGGCTACAGCCGTGCGGACTTCCGCCTGGACGCCGAGGGGCGCCTATGGTGCCTGGAGGTCAATACCCTGCCGGGGATGACCGCCACCAGCCTGCTGCCGCAATCGGCGGCGGCGGTCGGTATCGATTTCGATGAACTGTGCGAGCGCATTTGTCGCCTGGCTCTGCGATGATGAGCACCTGCTGTGGGAAGGTCGCGACACGCTGAGCGACTCCCGCAGTAGACGCGATCCGACCCGGTAGAGCCTGCTCCAGGCGTCGGCCGTGACTCCCTGGGGGATGGGCCTGTGGCTGCCCTGCCTGCCTCCCCGGCGTCGTTGCCGGCCACCTGTGGTCCTGCCGGAACCCGGCCGGGCAGGCGCCCGATCGGTTGGCAGCCCCTGCCGGTGCCCACCCGCAGGTCCCTTCATTCGCCGCCAGGGAGCGGAATCTTGAATCGGCCGTTGACCCCGCTACAGACTCGCCTGTTCTTCCTGATCGCCCTGCTGCTGTTCGTCCTGCCCTTCATCCTCGCCGACTTTCCCTATGTGGACGACAACTGGCGCATCCAGTTGCGCAACGGCCCGGAATGGCGCGAGCAGGGACGGGTGCTCACCGAGGTCTTCTATCGCCTGCTGACCTTCAGCGGCAGCACCCTCAATCTCTTTCCGCTACCGCTGCTGATCGCTTGCTGCGCCGCGGCCTGGGCCCTTGGCGATCTGGCCCGGCACTGCTTCGGCGCACCGCGCGCCACCCAATGCCTGGCGCTGCTGCCGCTGTGGTTCTCGCCCTTCTGGCTGGGCAACCTGACCTACCAGTACGACGGCCCGACCATGGCCCTGAGCCTGGTGGCGGTGATCTATGCAGTCATCCATCGCAGCCGCCATACCGTCCTGGCGTTGCTGGTACCCGCGCTGCTGGTGGCGGCGGCCATCGCCTTCTACCAGGTGGCGCTCAACGTCTTCGTCGCGCTCTGCTGCCTGGAGCTGGTTCGCGCCGTGCAACGCCGCGAGGCACCGGAGCAGGCATTGCGACGGGTGCTGCGCCAGGGTGTACAGCTGCTGCTGGGCTGCGTGCTCTATTACCTGACGGCCTATCAGCTAGTCACCACCACCCGGCATGCCGGTCTGGGCGGTGATGTCCTGACGATCCTCTGGCAGCGGCTGGGCGAGGTGTTCCATAGCGTTGCGCTGCTGATCACTCCGGGCAATCTCTGGCTATGGGTGCTGTTCGGTGCTCTGGCGGTGGTCGGCTACGGGCTCGGCGCCTTGGCCTATGGCCGCGCCTACCGGCGGCGGGCGCTGCTGCCGTTGGTGGTGTACGGGGCCACCCTGCCGGTGCTGGCCTTCTGCGTGGCGGGCATCACCCTGCTGTTCAGCGACTTCATCCTCGAGGCCCGCACCCTGATGGGGCTGGCGGTGGTCCTGACCCTGGCGCTGCTGCTGGCCCACGACCTGCTGGAGCGGCTGCAGCCGCGCCTGACCTGGCTGCTGGTGCTGCCGTTGCTGTGGATGCTGTCGCTGGCCTATGCCTACGGGCAGATCCTGTCGGCGCAGAAGGCCTTCGAGCGCGGCCTGGCGCAGGAGCTGCACCACGATCTCGCCAGCCGGCCCGAGCTGCGCCAGTTCAAGCGCATCCTCTGGACCGGTGGTCCGCTGGAGGCGACCTGGTTGCCGCTGGCGCACAAGACCCTGGAGCAGTTGCCGGTGATGCCCTTCATCCTGGCGCTGTCGCCGGGGAACTTCATGATCGCCGAGCGTCTGCTGGACCTGGGGGTGATCGACGATTCCGACAGCGACACCTGCACCCAGCGCGTGGCCGTCCCCGGCGCCGGGGTGCGCCTGGTGGACAACCTCTTCTACGACATCTGGGCGGTGGGCGAGGATGGCTGCATCATCATGAAGCCGCATCAGCCGTGGATACCCTTCGAGTAGGGGCGAGTAGGTGGGCTGAGCGTAGCGAAGCCCAACAATGCCTGGCTACGCCCGTTGGGCTTCGACGAGAGAGCGGTCTCAGCCTAACCTACGGGCTATCGCGGCCATGGGCCGCTCCTACAGGAACGGAGCCCATCTGTAGGAGCGGCCCATGGCCGCGATCAAAGGCTTCAACACCAACCTACGAGGGAGCAGGGGACGATCAGCCCCGGCGTAGCCTGTAGCAGCCGAACAGGAAGGCCAGCCAGACCGGGATGGCGTAGACCGAGACGGCGATGCCGGGGATGCGCAGCATCAGCACCAGGATCATGCCGACGAAGGCCAGGCACAGCCAGTTGGCGACAGGCGACCAGAACGCCGGGAAGTGCGAGGTGCGCCCGGCCTGGCGCAGGGCGGCGCGGAATTTCAGGTGGGTCAGGCTGATCAGCGCCCAGGCGATCACCAGCGAGGCCACCACCAGCGACATCAGCAGCTCCAGGGCATTCTGCGGCAGCAGGTAGTTGACCAGCACGCAGAGCAGGGTCACCGCCGAGGACACGGCGATGCCCAGCAGCGGTACGCCACGCCGATTGGTGCGCAGCAGGGCACGCGGGGCATCGCCCTGTTCGGCCAGGCCGTAGAGCATGCGGCTGGTGCAGTAGACACCGCTGTTGTAGACCGACAGCGCTGCGGTCAAGACCACGAAGTTGAGCAGGTGCGCGGCCGTGTCGCTGCCGAGCAGAGCGAAGGTCTGCACGAAGGGGCTGCCGGCGTAGTCGTCACCGCCGGCACCGATGCTGCGCACCAGTTCGTCCCAGGGGTGCAGCGACAGCAGGATGGTCAGGGCGCCGACGTAGAAGATCAGGATGCGCCAGACCACCTGGTTGATGGCCTTGGGAATGACGGTGCGCGGCTGGTCGGCCTCGGCGGCGGTGATGCCCACCAGCTCCAGGCCGCCAAAGGAGAACATGATGATCGCCAGTACCGCGAACAGGCCGCTCCAGCCATTGGGCAGGAAGCCGCCGTGGCTCCAGAGGTTGCTCACCGAGGCCTCGGGGCCGCCGCTGCCACTGACCAGCAGCCAGAGGCCGAAAGCCATCATGCCGAGGATGGCCACCACCTTGATCAGCGCGAACCAGAACTCGGTCTCGCCAAAGGCCTTCACGTTGAACAGGTTGATGGCGTTGACCAGCACGAAGAACACCAGGGCGCTGGCCCAGGTCGGCACCTCGGGCCACCAGTACTGCACGTACTTGCCCACCGCGGTGAGTTCCGACATGCCCACCAGCACATAGAGCACCCAGTAGTTCCAGCCGGAGAGAAAGCCCGGGAAGCGGCCCCAGTAGCGACTGGCGAAGTGGCTGAAGGAGCCGGCGACGGGCTCCTCGACGATCATCTCGCCGAGCTGGCGCATGATCAGGAAGGCGATGAAGCCGGCGATGGCGTAGCCGAGGATCATCGCCGGTCCGGCCGACTTGAGTACCCCGGCCGAGCCGAGGAACAGACCGGTGCCGATGGCCCCGCCGAGGGCGATCAACTGGATATGACGATTCTTCAGGCCGCGCTGCAGCTGGCCGGCGGCGGGTTGGGGCTGGGACATGGAGGGGGGTGTCTCGTTGGTGAGGGGAGCAGGGGCTATGGTAGCACTCCCGTCATCGAGGGCTTGGTCTTGGGGAGCATAGGTGGACAAGGCTGCGCCGTTGTCCACCCTACGGCTTGGCGTTTGGAGGGGCGTCCTCATCCCGGCCCGTTCCCTGAGGGAGAGGGGGAATAGCGGCCAAAGGCAATCGATGTCCGGGGGCTGAACTGGTCATTTTTTGTGCTATTCTGCGCGCCCTCCTGAATACACCCCTTTCCCGGAAGCTGCCATGCAAGCCGCCACGCCGCTGTTCGACTATCCGAAATACTGGGCCGAGTGCTTTGGTCCTGCACCCTTCCTGCCCATGAGTCGGGCGGAGATGGAGCAACTCGGCTGGGACAGCTGCGACATCATCATCGTCACCGGGGACGCCTACGTCGATCATCCGTCCTTTGGCATGGCCATCATCGGCCGGCTACTGGAGGCCCAGGGCTTCCGCGTGGGCATCATCGCCCAGCCGGACTGGCAGTCGAAGGACGATTTCATGAAGCTCGGCGAGCCGAATCTGTTCTTCGGCGTGGCGGCGGGCAACATGGACTCCATGATCAACCGCTACACCGCGGACAAGAAGGTCCGCTCCGACGATGCCTATACCCCGGGCAACGTCGCCGGCAAGCGGCCGGATCGCGCCAGCCTGGTCTACAGCCAGCGCTGCAAGGAAGCCTACAGCCACGTGCCGATCGTGCTGGGCGGCATCGAGGCCTCGCTGCGCCGGATCGCCCACTACGACTACTGGCAGGACAAGGTCCGCCGCTCGATCCTGATGGACGCCACCGCCGACATCCTGCTGTACGGCAACGCCGAGCGGGCGGTGGTCGAGATCGCCCAGCGGCTGGCCCGTGGCGAGCGCGTCGAGGCCATCACCGACGTGCGCGGCACCGCCTTCATCCGCCGGGACACGCCGGAGGGCTGGTTCGAGGTCGACTCGACCCGTATCGACCGCCCTGGCCGCGTCGACAAGATCATCAATCCCTACGTGAATACGCAGGACACCGAGGCCTGCGCCATCGAGCAGGCCAAGGGCGAGGTCGAGGATCCCAACGAAGCCAAGGTGGTCCAGCTGCTGGCAAGCCCGCGCATGACCCGCGACAAGACGGTGATCCGCCTGCCGTCCTTCGAGAAGGTGCGCAACGACCCGGTGCTCTATGCCCACGCCAATCGCGTGCTGCACTTGGAAACCAACCCGGGCAATGCCCGGGCGCTGGTGCAGAAGCATGGCGAGGTGGACGTCTGGTTCAATCCGCCGCCCATTCCCATGACCACCGAGGAAATGGACTATGTGTTCGGCATGCCCTATGCACGGGTGCCGCACCCAGCCTATGGCAAGGAGAAGATCCCGGCCTACGAGATGATCCGCTTCTCGGTGAACATCATGCGTGGCTGCTTCGGTGGCTGCACCTTCTGCTCCATCACCGAGCACGAAGGCCGGATCATCCAGAATCGCTCCCACGACTCGATCATCCGCGAGATCGAGGAGATGCGCGACAAGGTGCCGGGCTTCACCGGCGTGGTCTCGGACCTGGGCGGACCGACCGCCAACATGTACCGCATCGCCTGCAAGGACCCAGAGATCGAGCGCCACTGCCGCAAGCCGTCGTGCGTATTCCCCGGCATCTGCGAGAACCTCAATACCGATCACTCGTCCTTGATCGAGCTGTACCGCAAGGCGCGGGCGCTGCCGGGGGTGAAGAAGATCCTGATCGCCTCGGGGCTGAGATACGACCTGGCCGTGGAGTCGCCCGAGTACGTCAAGGAACTGGTGACCCACCACGTCGGCGGTTACCTGAAGATCGCGCCCGAGCACACCGAGCGCGGTCCGCTGGACAAGATGATGAAGCCGGGCATCGGCAGCTATGATCGCTTCAAGCAGATGTTCGAGAAGTACACCAAGGAGGCGGGCAAGGAGCAGTACCTGATCCCCTACTTCATCGCTGCGCACCCGGGCACCACGGACGAGGACATGATGAACCTCGCCCTCTGGCTCAAGCGCAACGGCTTCCGCGCGGATCAGGTGCAGGCCTTCTATCCCTCGCCGATGGCCACCGCCACGGCCATGTACCACTCGGGCAAGAATCCGCTGCGCAAGGTCACTTACAAGAGCGATGGCGTGACCATCGTCAAGAGCGACCAGCAGCGCCGCCTGCACAAGGCCTTCCTACGCTACCACGATCCCAAGGGCTGGCCGATGCTGCGCGAGGCGCTCAAGGAGATGGGGCGTGCCGATCTGATCGGTCCTGGCAAGCACCAGCTGATTCCGGCCACCCAGCCGGTGGGCGATGCCGGCTACCAGAGCGCGCGGCGCAAGAATTCCACCCCGGTAGGCAGCAAGAAGGCCGGTACCGGTGGCGGGCGCATCCTCACCCAGCACACCGGCCTGCCGCCCCGTGCCAGCGACGGCAGCAAGGCGTGGGACAAGGGCCAGGAAGGCCAGGCCGCCGGCTACGCCAAGGGCGGCCCGCGCAAGAAGTCGCGCCGGCAGCCGAATATACCGAGGTAGGGTGTGGGATTTTGATCGCGGCCATGGGCCGCTCCTACAGAGTCCGGTGTTTCCGTAGGAGCGGCCCATGGCCGCGATAAAACCGCTAGAAATGCTTAGACTGTCGTTTTCATCTCTCAAGGACGAGCGATGTCATCGCGTCATGCGGCGTTGCGCAGGGGCCGGGTTTCTTTGCCTGGCCAGTTGTATCTCCTGACTAAGACTACTAACCAGCGCCAGCCCCTATTCGCCAATTTCTCCGTGGCGTGCACGGCTGCCCGTACTTTCAACGACCATCGTTTGTTCGGCGACGCTCAGTTGCTTGCCTGGGTATTGATGCCCGATCACGCGCATTGGCTGATAGCGCTCGGCGAACGATTCAGTCTGGGCGATTTGGTTCTTCGTTTGAAGTCGGCGAGTGCGCGCCAGGTCAATGCGGCTCGAAAGACGCAAGGCGCCGTGTGGGCACCGGCATATCACGATCATGCTTTGCGGGTGGAAGAGGATATGCAGGCGGTGGCACGCTACATCGTTGCCAATCCGGTAAGGGCAGGATTGGTGCGACGGGTGGGCGATTATCCGTTTTGGGATGCGGTGTGGTTGTAGATCGTGCCACAGGGCTTATCGCGGCCATGGGCCGCTCCTACAGTCCCCAAGTTTCTGTAGGAGCGGCCCATGGCCGCGATAAAAGGTGCCGTAGGAGCGGCCGCATCGGCGGACCGCCATGGCCGCGATATCAGCCGCGCAATTCGGCGAAGTGGGCCTGCATGCGGTCGGCGTTGGCGGTGCGACCGCTGAAGAGTTCGAAGGCCTTGACCGCCTGGAACACGGCCATGGTGCCGCCGTCCAGGGTGCGGCAGCCCAACGCGCGGGCCTGGCGCAGCAGTTCGGTTTCCAGCGGGAAGTAGATGATCTCGGCCACCCAGAGGCCGGGGTGCAGCAGTTCGGCCGGCAACGGCAGTCCGGGCAGCTTGGCCATGCCCACCGGGGAGGTGTTGACCAGGCCATCGGCGGCCGCCAGGGCAGCCGCCCGGTCGGTACCCACCGCGGCGCGACCGGGGCCGAAATGGCGGGTCAGGTTGTCCACCAGCGCCTGGGCGCGCTCGGCCTCGACGTCGAAGATGAACAGCTGGTCGACACCCTCGGCGAGCAAGGCATGGGCCACGGCGCTGCCGGCGCCGCCGGCGCCCAGTTGCACCACCAGACCCTTGGCCACGTCCGGCAGGCCGCGGCGGAAGCCCTCGGCGAAACCCAGGCAGTCGGTGTTGTGACCGACCGCGCGGCCATCGGCCAGCACCACGGTATTCACCGCGCCGATGCCGCGGGCCTCGGGAGAGAGGTCGTCGAGCAGCGGGATGATCGCCTGCTTGCAGGGGAAGGTGACATTGAGGCCAGTGAAGCCGGTGCGCTGGGCGGCCTGCAGCAGTTCGGGCAGGGCGTCGGCGGTAAGGCCGAGGACGTCCAGGTCGATCAGACGGTAGAGGTATCTCAGGCCTTGGGCATCGCCCTCGCGCTCGTGCATGGCAGGGGTCAGCGAGGCCTGGATACCGGCGCCGATGAGGCCGGCGAGGACGGAGGTGGGTGCGGTCATGGACGTTGGTTTTCCTGGTATGCGATGAGCGCGGCGATGGCGGCGCGATAGCCCTGGCTGCCGAGGCCACAGATGACGCCGACGGCGATGCCCGAGACGTAGGAATGATGCCGGAAGGCCTCGCGACGATGCACGTTGGACAGGTGCACCTCGTAGACCGGCAGTTCGCTGGCCACCAGGGCATCGCGCAGGGCCACCGAGGTATGGGTCCAGGCGGCGGGATTGATCACCACGCCAGCATAGGCGCCTCGGGCCTGGTGAATCCAGTCGAGCAGTTCGCCTTCGTGGTTGGTCTGGCGGAAATCCACTTCGTAGCCATCCGCGGTGGCAGTGCGCTCGCACAGGTGGGCGACGTCGGCCAGGGTTTCGTGACCGTAGGTAGCGGGTTCGCGGGTGCCGAGCAGGTTCAGGTTGGGGCCATTGAGGACCAGGATACGGCGGGACATGGAGGGCTTCTCTGTATTGTTGTTATGGCCGAATGGGTTCGGCGCTGCAGAGAAAATGTACCAACCGGTTACTTCCGTCAATTGGCAGGAGATGGCCCACAGCGGAATCGTTCGATTATCGCCCTTGTTCGGGCTCGCGGTGTCGGGCGTCGCCGCGGTCAGCCGGAGACGACCACGGCGCCTTCGTGCCGGATCAGATCGCCACCAGGCCGCGTACCCCTTCGGCTTCCATGTCGGTGCCGCGACCGCGCTGGACGATCTCGCCGCGGGACATCACCAGGTAGTTGTCGGCCAGTTCGCTGGCGAAGTCGTAGAACTGTTCCACCAGCAGGATGGCCATGTCGCCGCGCTTGGCCAGGTGGGCGATGACGGTGCCGATCTCCTTGATCACGGAGGGCTGGATGCCTTCGGTGGGCTCGTCGAGGATCAGCAGCCGTGGACGGCTGGCCAGGGCGCGACCAATGGCCAGCTGCTGCTGCTGCCCACCGGAGAGGTCACCGCCGCGGCGCTGGCGCATCTGCCGGAGCACCGGGAAGAGTTCGTAGATGGACTCGGGTACCTCGCGTGCCTCCCGGGCGGGAAAGCGCGACAGGCCCAGGAGCAGGTTTTCCTCGACGGTGAGGCGCGGAAAGATCTCGCGGCCCTGGGGCACGTAGGCGATCCCGGATTGCACGCGCTGGTGCGGCTTGCGCGCGGTGATGTCCTGGCCTTCCCAGGTGACGCTGCCGCGCTTGGCCGGGATCAGGCCCATGAGGCAGCGTAGCAGGGTGGTCTTGCCGACGCCGTTGCGGCCGAGCAGGCTGGTGACCTCGCCGATGGGGGCATCGAAGGACAGGCCGCGCAGGATGTGGCTGCCGCCGTAGTACTGATGGAGTTCATTGACCTGGAGCATGGGGGCCTCGGGCGGGTTTTATCGCGGCCATGGGCCGCTCCTACGGATAGGGTGTCGCTCGCGGCCATGGCGGTTCGCCGATGTGACCGCTCCTGGTAGGAGCGGCCCATGGCCGCGATAGGCATTCAATTGGGCTCAGCGCCCCAGGTACACCTCGATCACCTGGTCGTTGGCCTGGACCTGGTCCAGCGAGCCTTCGGCCAGGACGTGGCCCTGGTGCAGCACGGTGACGTGGTCGGCGATGCTGCCGACGAAGCCCATGTCGTGCTCTACCACCATCAGCGAGTGCCTGGGCACCAGCGACTTGAACAGCTCGGCGGTGAATTCGGTCTCGGCGTCGGTCATGCCGGCCACCGGTTCGTCGAGCAGCAAGAGCTGCGGCTCCTGTACCAGCAGCATGCCGATCTCGAGGAATTGCTTCTGGCCATGGGAGAGCAGCCCGGCGGTGCGCCCGCGGGACTCCTGCAGGCGGATGGTGCTGAGCACCTCTTCCAGGCGATCGTGCCGTTCGCCGGAGAGCCGGGCGCGGAGGCTGGCCCAGACGCCCTTATCGGTCTTCTGCGCCAGTTCCAGGTTCTCCCAGACGGTCAGGGCCTCGAACACCGTGGGCTTCTGGAACTTGCGGCCGATGCCGGCCTGGGCGATCTGCACCGGTTGCAGGCGGGTGAGGTCCAGGGTCTCGCCGAACCAAGCGCTGCCGCGGTCGGGGCGGGTCTTGCCGGTGATGACGTCCATCATGGTGGTCTTGCCGGCGCCGTTGGGGCCGATGATGCAACGCAATTCGCCGACGCCGATGTAGAGATTGAGGTCGCGCAGGGCCTTGAAACCGTCGAAGCTGACCTCGATGCCTTCCAGGCTGAGGATGGTGCCGTGGCGGGTGTCCAGGCCCTTGCCGGCGCGATGGCCGAGGCCGCTGGCTTCGCCGCCGATGCCGGGGTCGAGCACCTCGGCGGCCAGAGGGGGAACGGGGGCGGCTTTCATGCGTCGCGCTCCTTCTTGATGAGGCCGATCACGCCACGCGGCAGGTAGAGGGTGACGACGATGAACAGGGCGCCGAGGAAGAACAGCCAGTACTCGGGGAAGGCCACGGTGAACCAGCTCTTGGCGCCATTGACGATGCCGGCGCCGAGCACCGGGCCGATCAGGCTGCCGCGTCCGCCGAGGGCGACCCAGATGGCGGCCTCGATGGAGTTGGTCGGGGCCATCTCGCTGGGGTTGATGATGCCCACCTGGGGTACGTAGAGCGCACCGGCCAGGCCGCAGAGCACCGCCGAGAGCACCCAGACGAACAGCTTGAAGCCACGCGGATCGTAGCCGCAGAAGGTCACCCGGTTCTCGGCGTCGCGGATCGCCGTGAGGATGCGGCCGAACTTGCTCTGCGCCAGGCGCCAGCCCAGCCAGAGACTGGCTACCAGCAGCGCCACGGTGAGGGCGAAGAGCACCGCGCGGGTACCCTGGGCCGCCACCGGGAAGCCCAGCAGGGTGGTGAAGCCGGTGAAGCCGTTGTTGCCGCCGAAGCCGGTCTCGTTGCGGAAGAACAGCAGCATGCCGGCGAAGGTCAGCGCCTGGGTCATGATGGAGAAGTAGACGCCCTTGATCTTGGAGCGGAAGGCGAAGAAGCCGAACGCCAGGGCCAGCAGACCGGGGGCGAGCACCACCAGGCACAGGGCCCAGAGGAAGTGGTCGGTGCCGGCCCAGAACCAGGGGTAGCTGGTCCAGGAGAGAAAGCTCATGAAGGGCGGCAGGCCATCGCCGGCGGCCTGCCGCATCAGGTACATGCCCATGGCGTAGCCGCCCAGGGCGAAGAACAACCCGTGGCCGAGGGAGAGCATCCCGGCGTAGCCCCAGACCAGGTCCAGGGCCAGGGCGACGATGGCGTAGCAGAGGATCTTGCCGACCAGGGTGAGGGTGTAAGCCGAGACCTGGAAGGGGTTGTCGGCGGGCAGCAGGGACAGCAGCGGCAGGGCGATCAGCACGGCGAGGGCCAGGCCGAGCACGGCCAGGCTCAGGCGCGGGCCGACCTTCTGCACGGCGGTAAGCGCGAGTGGCTGGTTCAATCGATGACCCTCCCCTTGAGGGCGAACAGGCCCTGGGGCCGTTTCTGGATGAACAGGATGATCAGGCCGAGGATGAGGATCTTGCCCAGCACGGCGCCGATCTGGGGTTCGAGGATCTTGTTGAGGATGCCCAGGCCGAAGGCCGCCAGCACGCTGCCGGCCAGTTGGCCGACGCCGCCCAGCACCACCACCAGGAAGGAGTCGATGATGTAGCTCTGGCCGAGGTCGGGGCCGACGTTGCCGATCTGCGACAGGGCCACGCCGCCGAGACCGGCGATGCCGGAGCCGAGGCCGAAGGCGAGCATGTCGATACGCCCGGTGGGCACGCCACAGCAGGCGGCCATGTTGCGATTCTGGGTCACGGCGCGCACGTTGAGACCCAGGCGGGTCTTGTTCAGCAGGGTCCAGGTCAGGACCAGCACGAAGACCACGAAGCCGAGGATGATCACCCGGTTCCACGGCAGCAGCAGGTTGGGCAGCACCTGGATGCCGCCGGACAGCCAGGCCGGGTTGGCCACCTCGACGTTCTGGGCGCCGAACAGCACCCGTACCGCCTGGATCAGCATCAGGCTGATGCCCCAGGTGGCCAGCAGGGTTTCCAACGGCCGGCCATAGAGATGGCGGATAACGGTGCGTTCGAGGGCCATGCCGATGGCGGCGGTGACCAGGAAGGCCATCGGCAGTGCCAACAGCGGATACCAGGCCAGCCACTCGGGCGCCAGGCGCTGCAGGGTCAGTTGCACCACGTAGGTGGTGTAGGCGCCGAGCATCAGCATCTCGCCGTGGGCCATGTTGATGACGCCGAGCAGGCCATAGGTGATGGCCAGGCCCAGGGCGGCCAGCAGCAGGATGGAGCCCAGCGACAGTCCGGTGAAGGCCTGGCCGAGCAGATCGCCCAGCAGCAGCTTGCGGTCTACCTGGGCAAGGCCCGTGGCGGCGGCCTTGCGGACGTCTTCGTTGGCTTCCACGGCGGGATCGAGCAGGGCCTGCAGACGGGTCTTGGCCTGGGGCTCGCCGGATTCGCCGAGCAGGCGCACCGCGGCCAGGCGCACCGCGGGGTCGGGATCGGTCAGTTGCAGATTGGCCAGGGCGGCGGCGAGGGCGGCCTTCACGTCCTTGTCCGCTTCGGTCTGCAGGCGTTTTTCCAGGAAGGGCCGCTGTTCGGGCTTGGCCTCCTGGCGCAGCGCCTGGGCGGCGGCCAGGCGCTGGGTGGCGTCACTGGAGAGCAGGCCGCCACTGGCCTGGGCAGCGCCGATGAGCACCCGCAGGCGGTTGTTCAGGCGGATCTGCTTGGGCGTGCCGACGGGCGCGGCGGTCTCGCCTTCGGCGGCGGCGAAGGTGTCGCCGGTCTTGTAGAAGGGACGCTTGGCGTCGTCGACGTAGAGGCGACCGTCCTGCAGTGCCTGGAGCACCGGGAGCTGGGCGGGATCGGGCGCGGCGGCCCAGTCCTGCAGGAGTTTGGCCTGGTCGCTGGCGCTGGCGGCGGCGAGGTCGGCGGCGGGGCCGGCCTGGACGGTGCCGGCGAGCAGCAACAGCAGGGGCAGAAGGAAAAGGCGTAGGGACATGCGCGGCCTCGTCTAAAGGTAAAGGCTCCGGCGCAGCGACGTGGAGCGTGCGGCGCGGCTGGCCTCGTTTCTGGTGCCGGGTGCCTGGCGGTTCGGCCGGGCGCTCTGGCGGCCTTCCCCCGGCTTTTTCCCGGAGGGAGAGGACGGAGCGGTGCGCTACCCTCACCCCAGCCCTCTCCCAGCGGGAGAGGGGGAAAGAGCAGCCTCACCCCGGAGCCCGGAGCCCGGAGCCCGGAGCCCGGAGCCCGGAGCCCGGAGCTGCCTGTCTTGCTCCCCTCGCCCCTTGGGAGAGGGGCCGGGGGTGAGGGCGGCCGTTACTTGCCGCTCTTCACCGGTTCGTCGGACTTCTTGTCGTTGCCGGGGATGTAGGGACTCCAGGGTTGGGCGCGGACCGGGCCGTCGGTCTGCCAGACGACGTTGAACTGACCGTCTTCCTGGACTTCGCCGATCATCACCGGCTTGTGCAGGTGGTGGTTCTTCTCGTCCATCTTCACGGTGTAGCCGTCCGGCGCGGCGAAGGTCTGGCCGGCCATGGCCTTGCGCACCTTGTCGACGTCGGTGCTGCCGGCCTTTTCCACCGCCTGGGCCCACATGTGGATGCCGATGTAGGTGGCTTCCATGGGGTCGTTGGTCACGGCGGTCTGGTAGTTGGGCAGGTTCTTGGCCTTGGCGTAGGCCTTCCAGGCCTCGACGAACTTCTTGTTCACCGGGTTATCCAGCGATTCGAAGTAGTTCCAGGCGGCCAGCTGGCCCACCAGCGGCTTGGTGTCGATGCCGCGCAGTTCTTCCTCGCCCACCGAGAAGGCCACCACGGGCACGTCGGTGGCCTTCAGGCCCTGGTTGCCCAGTTCCTTGTAGAAGGGCACGTTGGAGTCGCCGTTGATGGTGGAGACCACCGCGGTCTTGCCGCCGGCGGAGAACTTCTTGATGTTGGCGACGATGGTCTGGTAATCGCTGTGGCCGAAGGGGGTGTAGACCTCCTCGATGTCCTTGTCCTGGATGCCCTTGCTGTGCAGGAAGGATCTCAGGATCTTGTTGGTGGTGCGCGGGTAGACGTAGTCGGTGCCCAGCAGGAAGAAGCGCTTGGCGCCGCCGCCTTCTTCGCTCAGCAGGTATTCCACCGCCGGGATGGCCTGCTGGTTCGGCGCCGCGCCGGTGTAGAAGACGTTGGGCGACATCTCCTCGCCTTCGTACTGCACCGGGTAGAACAGCAGGCCGTTGAGTTCTTCATAGACCGGCAGGACCGACTTGCGCGACACGGAGGTCCAGCAGCCGAAGGTGACGGCGACCTTGTCCTGGGTCAGCAACTGGCGGCCCTTCTCGGCGAAAAGCGGCCAGTTGGAGGCCGGGTCGACCACCACGGGTTCGAGCTTCTTGCCCAGCACCCCGCCCTTGGCGTTGATCTCGTCGATGGTCATCAGCGCCATGTCCTTGAGCGAGGTCTCGGAGATGGCCATGGTGCCGGAGAGCGAATGCAGGATGCCGACCTTGATGGTGTCCGCGGCGTGGGCGGCGCTCCAGGGAAACAGGCCGCTCATGAGCAGGGCGCTGGCGGCGAGGGTGGACTTCAGTAGGGGGCGGCGCTTCATGCGAAAGGCTCCTGGCGACGTGCGCTGTTGTTGGGCTGGGCTCTGGGCCCGGCAGACGCCATTTCAGGATTTGTGCCAGCGGCCAGGCGACCGCGTGGGGGCCGGTGGCCACTGGCTTGACCGGCTGTTCAGGAATGGCTGCATGCACCGGTTTGGGGCTGCGCGGTGCGCGCAGGTCTGGCTTTGCACAGTACTGGTGCCGAGGGCAGATCCGTTGCCTTTCGCGCAACACGAAAGACCGAATGCCGTATTGGTGGTGATGCCAGGCGCCTCCCATACTCGATCGCAAGGGCTGGCCAGAGTGCCGGTCGACCGTCATCCGCGAAGAGAGGAACAGGGCATGGGCAGGCAGGTCGGGGTCATCGGACTCGGCAACATGGGCGGCAACATGGCGATCACCCTGGCGCGCAAGGGCGTGCCGGTCATCGGGCTGGACCCTTCCAGCGCCGCCTGCGAACGGGTCGCTGCCCAGGGCGTGGCCGTCGCCGGCGACCTGGCTGCCCTGGCCGCGAGCAGTGACGTCATCGTGCTGTCGCTGCCCAAGGCCGAGCACGTCGAGGCCGTATGTCTGGGCGAGGCGGGGCTGGTCAGCCGCGTGCGACCGGGCACCGTGGTTGTCGACACCACCACCTCCACTCCGGAGACCAGTCGCCGGGTGGCGGCGGCCTTCGCCGAGGTCGGCGCCGATTTCCTCGATGCCCCGGTCTCCGGCGGCCCCGCCGGTGCCGCGGCCGGCACCATGACCATGGTCATCGGCGGCAGCGAGGCGGCCCTGGCCAAGGCGTTGCCGGCCCTGGAAGCCATGAGCGCGACGCGGGTGCACATCGGCGCCGTGGGCGCCGGAAACATCGCCAAGATCGCCAACAACCTGCTGGCCGCCGCGCACCTGATCACCACCGCGGAGGCCGTCACCCTGGCCGCTCGCGCCGGCGTCGCGCCGGAGAAGCTGATCGAAGGCATCAACGCCGGTTCCGGGCGCAGCGCCGCCAGCCAAGCGATGTTCCCCACCTGGGTGCTGAACAAGGCCTACGACTCCGGTTTCACCATGGGCCTGATGCGCAAGGACGTGGGCCTGGCCCAGGACCTCATCGCCGAACTCGGTCTCGAGCTGCCGCTGGCCGCGGCTACCGCCCAGGCGTGGGCCGCCAGTGCTGAGACCCTGGCCGATGGCGAGGATTTCTGCGCCATCGTCCGACGCACCAGCGAAGACCTGTTCGGCAAGGGGGAATGATCATGATGAATGCCAAGACGCTGGAATTGCTCAAGCCCTTCTGGGGTGACCGCCAGCAGGTCGCCAGCTATGTGGATGGTGAATTCGTCGACGGCAGCGGCGAGCGGATCACCGTGCGCAACGCCCATGACGACAGCCCCGCTTATAGCTATCCCGATGCCGACCTGGCCGTGGTCGAGCGTGCCGATGCCGCCGCCCGCCGGGCGCGTGAGGAGTGGCGCGCCCTGACCGCCCAGGCACGCGGGCGCATCATCTACAAGGTAGGCGCCTTGATCCGTGAGGAGGCCGAGGCCCTGGCGCAACTGGAGTCCCAGACCGCCAACAAGCCGATCCGCGATGCCCGCGTGGAGGTGCTCAAGGTCGCCGAGATGTTCGAGTACTACGCCGGCTGGGCCGACAAGCTGCACGGCGAAGTCATCCCGGTGCCCACCAGCCATCTCAACTACGTGACCTACGAACCCCTGGGCACGGTGCTGCAGATCACCCCCTGGAACGCGCCGATCTTCACCGGTGGCTGGCAGATCGCGCCGGCCATCACCGCCGGCAACGCGGTGATCCTCAAGCCCTCCGAACTGACCCCGGTGACCTCGCTGCTGCTGGGCGTGCTGGTGGAACGCGCCGGGGCGCCCAAGGGCCTGGTCAACGTACTCGCCGGCCAGGGCCATACCGTGGGCCAACAGGTGATCGCCCACGCCGACATCCGCAAGGTGGTCTTCGTCGGCTCGCCGGCCACCGGCCGGCACATCGCCGCCGCCGCGGCCCAGCGTTGCATCCCGGTGGTGCTGGAGCTGGGTGGCAAGTCGGCCAACATCGTCTTCGAAGACGCCGACCTGGACCTGGCGGTGCGCGGCGCCCAGGCGGCGATCTTCTCCGGCGCCGGCCAGAGCTGCGTGTCCGGTTCGCGGCTGCTGGTGCAGGCGTCCATCTACGAGCGCTTCATCCAGGCCGTGGCCCGCGCCGCCAGCCAGTTCAAGGTGGGCGATCCGAGCGATCCCGAGACCCAGATCGGCCCGATTCACAACGCCAAGCAGTTCGCCCACGTGCGCACCATGGTGGAAGGGGCCCTGGGGGAAGGTGCGCGGCATGTCGCCAACGGCGTCGAGCCGCTGCCGGCCGGGACCGGCTACTACGTCAATCCCACCGTGTTGGCCGGTCACAATGGCCTGGCCTGCGCCCAGGAAGAGATCTTCGGGCCGGTGGTGGTGGCCATTCCGTTCAAGGACGAGGCCGAGGCCATTCGCATCGCCAACGACAGCCGCTTCGGCCTGGCCGGGGCGGTCTGGACCCGCGATGTCGGTCGCGCCCACCGGGTGGCCCGTGGCGTGCGCGCCGGCACCTTCTGGGTCAATGGCTACAAGACCATCCACGTCAGCTCGCCCTTCGGTGGCTACGGCGAGAGCGGCTATGGCCGCTCCTCCGGTCTCGACGCCCTGCGCGAATACAGTGAGGTGAAGAGCGTCTGGGTGGAAACCGCCGCGGTGCCCGCCGCCGGCTTCGGCTACGGCGCCAGCCTGGAGTAACGGATGACCATCCATCAAGCCTTGTTGGACGACGCCCGCCGCTGGCGTCGCGATTTCCACGCCCATCCGGAACTGGGTTTCGCCGAGCACCGCACCGCGGCGCGGGTGGCCGAATTGCTGGAGGGCTTCGGCCTGGAGGTCCATCGTGGCCTCGGTGGCACCGGCGTGGTCGGGGTGCTGCGGCATGGCGAGGGCCCCAGCCTGGGGCTGCGCGCCGACATGGACGCCCTGCCGATGCAGGAGGTGGGGGACGTTCCCTACAGATCCACCGCTGCCGGGCGCATGCATGCCTGCGGGCATGACGGCCACACCGCTATCCTGCTAGCCACGGCCCGCTACCTCAGCGAGAACCGTGACTTCCGCGGCACCCTCTATTTCGTCTTTCAGCCCGCCGAGGAAAACCTCGGCGGCGCGCAGCGGATGATCGAGGACGGCCTGTTCGAACGCTTCCCCATGGACGCCCTCTACGGCCTGCACAACTGGCCGGGACTGCCGGCCGGCCAGGTAGTGGTCAATCCGGGCGCCATGATGGCCTCGCTGGACACCTTCGCCATCACCCTGACCGGCAAGGGCTGCCACGCGGCCATGCCCGAGCGCGGACGCGATCCCATCGTCGCCGCCGCGGACCTGATCCTGCAGCTGCAGACCATCGTCGCCCGGCGGATCTCGCCGCTGGCGTCCGCGGTGGTCAGCGTGACCATGCTGGAAGCGGGGGAGGCGATCAACGTCATTCCCGAGGTGGCGCGACTCAAGGGTACGGTGCGCTGCCTGGATGGCGCGGTGCGCGCCGAGGTGGAGCGGCTGATCGGCGAGATCGTCGCCCAGGCGCCGCTGGCCCAGGGTGTACGCGGCGAGCTGGAGTTCACCCGGGGTTATCCGGTGACCCAGAACCATCCCGCCCAAGCGGCGCGGGTGCGCGAGGCGGCGGTGAAGGCCTTCGGTGCCGAACGGGTCAGCGACGGCGTGCCACCGTCCATGGCCTCCGAGGACTTCGCCTTCATGCTGGCGGCGCGTCCCGGGGCCTATCTCTGGCTGGGCGTCGACGGCGAGCAGCCCTCGGCACCCCTGCACAACCCGGCCTATGACTTCAATGACGCCATCATCGAGCCGGCGGTGCGGCTGTGGGCCGAGTTGGTGCGGCAGGAGTTGCCAATCTGAGTGCCTTTCAGCGTCCGTTCAAAGGCTTGCGAGCCAGAGCCAAGCAGGGCCTGGGCGGCCCCACGAAAACAGTTGAGGAGGCGGATCGGACTCGCGCTCGACCGGGCTCGCGTGCGAGTTTACGAAGGGTGATCGAGCATTCCGACGGGGCCACCTAGGTGGGGCGGGCGATCCCGACTGTTTTCAACGCGGTTTGACCGACGCGCAGCCGGCTTTGGGCAGGCGCTCAGCGAAAGGCGGTCATCTGCTGCACCAGGCTCGCCCTGAGTTCGTCCGCCGCGCGGCTGAGCTTGCGGCCCAGGCGGGTGACCAGCTCGACATGGGCGCGGGCGAAGCCCGGATCGGCCAGGGGCAGGGCGCGCAGGGCGCCGCTGTCCAGCTCCTGGGTGGCGGCGAACAATGGCAGCAGGGTCACGCCGCCTTCGCGTGCATAGTGCTTGAGCAGGGCGAAGGTATTGCAGGTGAGGGTCGGTGCCAGGCGCAGGCCGGCGGCCTGCTCCACGGCGTCGAGCATCTGGCGGATGCCGTAGGAAATCTCCGGCAGCGCCAGACGGTGCCGAGCCAGTTCGTCCAGGCTCACGGGCCCCTGCGTCCTGGCCAGCGGATGCTCCGGGGCCACCAGCGCATAGAGCGGCTGCGGCCGGCTGCCGTGTACCCGCAGGTGCGGATCGCGGGGCGGATTGAACACCAGCCCCAGGTGCGCCTCGTCTTCCACTACCTGGCGGATCACCTCGTTGGTGCCCACCACGTTGACCCGTACCTCGATCTCCGGATGCCGCGCGGAGAAGTCCCCCAGGGTATGCGACAGGTCGCCGATGAAGCCCTCGCCGATGGCCAGCACCACATTGCCGGTGCGCAGGCCCTGGAGGTCGGCGATGGCGTCTCTCAGGCCGTCGAGCTGGGTCTGGCGCTGGCGGAAGTAGTCCAGGACGAGCTGGCCGGCCTCGGTCGGGGTGATGCCGCGGCGGTGTCTTTCGATGAGGTCGACGCCCAGTTCGGCCTCGACCTGGGCGATCTGGCGACTGACCGCGGACGGGGCGATGTCCAGGGCGTCGGCGGCGGCGCGCACGCTGCCCAGGCGCACGGCCTCGACGAAGTAATGCAGGCGCTGTTCGTGAATTCCACGCATCCTTGTGTTCTCGTAAAGGCAACGGAAAAGGCGGTTTCCAGTATTGGAGAGAGAACAGGCCGCTGTCCATACTCCAGCCAAGACCACGGCCGCCCCGGCCTGGACGAGGCCAGCGGCGCAGTGGCCCAGAAATACGGAAAACCTCGAAGAAGACGCTGTTCTTCCCGTTCTTCCGGCTCTGGCAAGCCCCTGTGTACCCTCGACCAGCCCACCTAGAACGGCCGGGTCACGCTCCCCTGCGGAGCCTTCGTTTCTGCCCAGCGAGCCCAGGAGCGGCCAACAAAACGTAGCGAGCGGTTGTCAGGCGGGTGCGCGCGGCGCGCGGGAACCGCAGTGTACGAGCGGTACATGAGGATTCCGAGCACCGCACGCGCCCGTCTGGCGGACGCGCAGTAGTTTTGTTGGTCGTTCCAAGACGTTCGCGTCTGCCAACCATACCAACAACCGAGCCCGCGAGTGGGCCGCAGGGGGGAAGAATGAGCGCCAATCCGACTCTGGCCGTCGGCCAGGAACGAGCCGTCAGCGATACCGTGAAACTCTATGTCTGGGCGGCGGTGGTGCTGCTCATCGCCGAGCTGATCGGCTCGGTCAGTATCCCGTTGGGGCCGGGCAAGGTGGTGCTGCTGCCAATGATCTGGGCCCTCTTGCTCGGCGCGGCGGTCGGCCTGATGGGCAAACGTCTGCCGCAGGGCTTGAGTGTCAGTCGTAGCGCCCAGGTGCGCTCGGCGGCCATCCTGCAGTACGCCTTGCTGATCTTCATCGCCAAGCTCGGCTTGGTGGTGGGTGGTTCCTTGCCCACGGTGATCGCCGCCGGCTGGGCGCTGGCCTTCCAGGAGCTGGGCCATTTCGTCGGCACCATCCTGCTCGGGCTGCCTGTGGCGCTGCTGCTGGGCATCAAGCGCGAGGCCATCGGCGCCACCTTCTCGGTGGGGCGCGAACCGAGCCTGGCGATCATCGGTGAACGCTACGGCATGGACTCCCCGGAGGGCCGCGGCGTGCTCGCCGAGTACCTCACCGGCACCCTGATCGGCGCGGTGTTCATGGCCATCGTCGCCGGCTTCATCGCCAGCCTGAATCTCTTCCACCCCTATTCCCTGGCCATGGGCGCCGGCATCGGTTCGGGCAGCATCATGGCCGCCGCGGCCGGTGCGGTGGCGGCCCAGCAGACCCCCGAGGTGGCCAAGGAGGTCATGGCGCTGGCCGCCGCGGCCAACCTGATCACCACCACCCTGGGTACCTATTTCACCCTGTTCATCTCCCTGCCGCTGGCGGTCTGGGGCTATCGGGTGCTGGAGCCGCGCATCGGCCGGACGACCAAGGCCTCCTTCGCCCAGAGCGAGGTGGACGAGACGGTGGTGGACGAGCCGGTGGAACTGGGATGGTCGGGACGCCTGAGTGCCTGGTTCGCTGCGGCCGGCCTGGCCCTGCTTGGCACCTTCGTGGCCGCCAAGGCGCTGCCGGCTGCCGCCCTCGCCGCGGTGACGCTGATGATCGGCGCGGCCGTCATCGGCGAGCTGCTCTGCCAACTATTCCGCCGCAAGGTGCCGGCGGTGTGCTGGGTGTCGCTGGTGGCCATGTTCCTCACCTCGCCCTGGTGCCCGCTGGCGCCGCAGATCACCGCCGCCTCCAACAGCGTCGGGGTGCTGGCGGTCATCACCCCCATGCTGGCGTTCGCCGGCCTGTCCATCGCCAAGGACATCCCGGCCTTCCGCCGCCTCGGCTGGCGCATCGTGCTGGTTTCCCTGATCGCCAGCTTCGGGACCTTCATCGGCGCGGTGTTCATTGCTGAGCTGTTCCACTAGTGTGGTGTTTCAGAAGTTCGCGCAAGAATTGGCGAGTGATTTTTTGGTCTGGGCCAGGCGCCGCGACAAGTCATAGCAGAGCTATGGCGAGGAGTGGCAACGCCGCCCAGGCCGAAAAAGCGCCGCCAAAATTGTGTAGTTAACTTCTGAAACACCACACTAGGAGCCTGTTCATAACCTGCTGCGCGTCGGCCAAACTGCGTTGCAAACAGTCGGGGTCACCCGCCCCACCTAGGCGGCCCCTTCGGAATGCTCATTTACCCTTCGTAAACTCGCACGCGAGCCCGGTCCGCTTCCTCAACTGTTTTCGCCTAGTTTGTCCCTAGCTCGCGAGATTATGAAAAGGCTCCAAGATGCCTGGCCCCGGTCGCCGTACCGGGGCCGGGCGTCCATACTGCAGCCTTCTGTCCCTGGAGGTTTCCATGCAGTCCGATGCCCGCTCCCTCGCGTCCTACATCGACCACACCCTGCTCGCGCCCGATGCCAGTCGGGCGCGCATCGCCCAGCTGTGCGCCGAGGCCAGGACCCACGGCTTCTATTCGGTGTGCGTGAATTCCGCCCAGGTACCCCATGCCGCGGCGCAGCTGGCCGGCAGTGCGGTCAAGGTCTGCGCGGTGGTGGGCTTTCCGCTGGGCGCCGGGCTGAGCGCGGCCAAGGCCTTCGAGGCCGAGCAGGCCATCGCCGCCGGGGCCGGGGAGATCGACATGGTGCTCAATATCGGCTGGCTCAAGGATGGCCTGCTGGACGAGGTGTCCGCCGACATCGCCGCGGTGTTGGCCGCCTGTGGTGAGGTGCCGCTCAAGGTGATCCTGGAGACCGGTCTGCTCGACGATGAGCAGAAGCGCCAGGCCTGCCGAATCTGTCGCGACCTCGGAGTGGCCTTCGTCAAGACCTCGACCGGTTTCGGCCACGGCGGTGCGACCCTGGAGGACGTGCGGCTGATGCGCGAAGAGGTGGGCCCGGAAATGGGCGTGAAGGCCTCCGGCGGCGTACGTGACCGCGCCACCGCCCTGGCCATGCTGGAAGCCGGCGCGACCCGGCTGGGCACCAGTTCGGGCGTGGCCATCGTCAGTGGCGGCGAGGGCGGGGCGGGGTATTGACGATCGCCGCGCGCGCCCGGCGCCTTGTCACATGCCTGTGGCACTCCTCGACCCCTGCCGCGATCAGCGCATCGCGCTGGAGGTCGACCGACGACACCCGCAGGTAACCCACCAGCATGAGCGACCAACCCTCCCGCCGCCGTTGGAACGAGGCGACAGAGTTTTTCGTGCAGGTCGGGCGTACTTCGGGATCGGTTCGCATCGTCCCGGCCCGGTCACGCGGAAATCGCCTGTTTGCCGTCACGCCAGGCCACACATGCTGCGGAAGCTGGCAGGGGAAAGCGGCTCGAGTGTGGACGGTTGCAACGGCTTCAGGGCCATTGCGGGGCATCAACCCGACAAGACGCTATCCCATCATGACGGGGAGACGACTTGCTCTTGCCGCTGTGCTCACCGTCGTGGCTCCTCCTACTGCCTGCTTTATCCCTGAGGCAGTTCTAGCCTATTGGTCCATGGCCACCGGTCCTTACGATTTTTTTGCAGCGTATTCAATGCACTAGTCTTTTGAGTGGCGACCTTTGGTGCCGTTCTGATGCTAGGCCGTCGATCTGAATAGCCGGCAATCCGCCTCCAGCCTTTTCCAGTCGCCATCATCTCGGGGCGCGCCAAAGCATATGATTTGTGCTCCTTTTATGTAGCGCCCTGCCGGCGCGTCGGCCGCGGCATCCCAATTATCGCGACGTACAGGTTGGCCAGCGTCGCGGGCGGCGCCGTACGTGCCACAGCACAATCCATCTGTAATCACCGGATTAGACGCTTTCTGTTGACAGCGGTGATCGGCTCGATCTAGCTTGGCGGCTATTCATCAGGGGCGCCGTCACATGAGTCAGGATGCAGTCGATATCGCGCCGGAAAAACCTGTTCTTCCTCGAATCATCATTGCCGGACTGGTCTATGTCGGACTCGCGATGAGCTTCAACGCGACAAGCCTCATACTCCGTCTGAACGGCGAGGTGCCCCTGGCGCCGACCGCGCTGGTCAAGGCAACGATCCTGTTCGCCGTCTATCTGGCGGTGCTGTTCGCCGGCTGGCGCGGGTACGATCGGACCTATCGCATCGGCATGGCGCTGTTCGTGCTGGTGCTGCCGGTCATCGGCATAATTCCACACGTCCAGCGCGGCTTCCTGCCCGATCTCTACCATTCGCAGGTGAGCTGGGCCGGCGCGATCGCGATCAACAGCTTCGGCATCACCGTCAGTGCGATCGGCGCCATCATCGGCGCCCGCAGGACGTCGACGGTGCGCGGCCGCTGAAACACCGGACGTCCCTCAGGCGCCGCAGAGCGTCGGGGCGGCCACCGGGAAATGACCTTTTCACCGGACAAGCGGTAATCGTGACCAGAGTAAGGTAGGACGAACGTAGGTTGGGCTGAGCGCAGCAAAGCCCAACAGTGCTGCGGTTGAGTTCTCTGTTGGGCTTCGGCGATGGAGCTGTCTCAGCCCAACCTACGAATGCGCCCGCGCTACGAGCGTTGTCCGGCTGGCGCGGTGCCGCAGGTTGGGTCGAGCGAAGGCGAAGCCCAACGGTGCCGGGGTCGATTTCGTAGATACCCTCTCTCCCACCAATTACAACAGGTCCGCTAAAGGGCCTGTCGTGGTTGATAAGGTGTTGTGTCTTGAGCACGCCGTAGGCGATCTGCAGCAGTTTGCGCACGGCCGCGCCTAGGGCACTCATGCGAGGTTTACCGCGTGCCAACAGGCGTTCGTACATCCCTTTGGCAACGATGGCCCCCCTGTATAGCTTGGCCCTGATGCGTGGCGAGCCGGCCTTGCTCGGCACCGTGCGTCCCTGCACCGACTTACCGGATTGCCAGGGACGGGGTACCAGGCCGACGAAGGCGGTACATTGTCGTGCGCTGCTGAAGTCGCGACGGTGCAGCAGAGCCAACAGATGGCGCGACAGCACCTCGCCGATCCCGCCAATGCTCTGCAGCAACGCCCGATCACGCTTGAGATCATCATGCCGATCGAGGTGGTCGTCGATATCCTGGCGAACCCGCGCCGCCTCCTGTTGCAGAGCCTTCACCAGGTTGTCGATAGCGGCCAGTACGCCCAGGCTTCCCACTGACCTCGGCCTTGTCGCGCCGGTTGAGTTCGCGTTGCAGATCCTCTTGCAGCGCCTCATGGCGAGCGATCAGCGCCTTGAGTTCGCGAACCTCGCGGCGCTCTGGCGTCCAAGGGTGTACGGGCTGGGTGGCGCCATAGCGCGCCAGGATCAGGCTGTCCTGCTTGTCGGTCTTGCCTTGCACGCCCGGGCTACGGCGTATTCGCGTACCCGCGCAGGATCGAGGACGAAGATCTGGACGCCACGATCATGGAGGTAGAGCGCCAGCGCCTCTTGATAGACCCCGGTCGTTTCGAGGAAGACCTGCAGCTGCTCCATCGTCTCCCCCCGTCTGGGCGCAACACCAGTCGATCAGTTCGGCGAATCCTGCGGGCCGATTGGCGAAGACCTTGGTCATCACTTTCAGGCTGCGGACGTCTCGCAGCTACAGACGGTCGAATTTCTGCTTGCTGATGTCGATACCGATGATCGCCATTTCTCGCTCCTTGTCTAGTGCATACCGCCTCACTCCCCGGGAGGGGCCTGGATACCATTCAGGATGTGGAGAAAGGGCGCCGGCAGGCACACTCTACGAGACAGTATCGGGTGCTCAGGTTGGGTAGGTGCTTAGCTGGCTCCGGGTGATGCGGTAGCTAATCCCATTACCCAGGAGAGATACGAGGTTGGGCTTCGCGGGGCTCAGCCCAACCTACGAATGCCCTACAGCCCAACCTACGCCAGGCTACCCCGGCCCTTGGCGATACAGCTTGGAATCACTGAAATCCCCCGGCGTCAGGACCTCACCCACCAGGATCAGCGCGGTACGGCGGAAATCCTTGTCCCGCGCCCGTTCGACGATGTCGGCCAGGATGCCCCGAACGCTGTCCTGGTCCGGCCAGCTGGCGCGGTGGACGATGGCCACCGGGCAGGCGGGGCCATAGTGCGGCAGGAGGTCGGCGACGATGCGCTCCAGCTGGCCGACGCCGAGGTGGATGGCCAGGGTCGCGCGATGCCGCGCCAGGTCGGCCAGCGCCTCGCCTTCCGGCATGGCCGTGCGACTGGCATAGCGGGTGAGGATCACCGTCTGGCTGACCCCGGGCAGGGTCAGTTCGCAGCCCAGCAGGGCGGCGCAGGCGGCGGTGGCGGTGACGCCGGGGACGATCTCATAGGGAATGCCCAGCGCCTGCAGGCGACGGATCTGCTCGCCGATGGCGCCGTACAGCGAGGGATCGCCGGAGTGCACCCGGGCCACGTCCTGGCCACGGGCATGGGCGACGGCCAGATGGCCGACGATGGCATCCAGATCCAGATGAGCGGTATCGATCATCGTCTCGGCACTATGGCCTTCCAGCACCGCGGCCGGCACCAGGGAGCCGGCATAGAGGATCACCGGGCACTGGCGGATCAGTCGCTGGCCCTTGACGGTGATGAGGTCGGGATCGCCGGGGCCGGCGCCGATGAAATGGACGGTCATGGGGTTTCCTCGGTCAGGGCGGCGAGCAGTTCGGCGACGCTGGCGAATTCGCGGTCGACGGTGGGCAACTCGGGGCGGCGCAGGATCAGCACCGGCAGGCCGCGTTCGCGGGCCACCTGCAACTTGGGCTGGGTGGCGGCGCTGCCACTGTTCTTGCTGATCAGCACATCGAAGTCGCCCGCGGCGAACAGCGCGCGCTCGGCCTCCAGGGCGAAGGGACCGCGGTCGGCGATGATCCGCGCCCGGGCATGGCCGGGATGGGCGTCGAGCAGGCGCAGGGTCCAGAACTGCCCCGCGGGAATCTCCTGGAGATGTTCCAGGGGTTCGCGACCCAGGGTGAAGAAGGGGCGGGTGAAGGAAGCAAGCGCGGTCTGGAGTTCGTTCCAGTCGGCCACTTCGCGCCAGTCATCGCCGGGACCTGCCTGCCAGCCCGGGCGGCGCAGGGCCCAGCAGGGGATGCCGGCGCGGGTCGCGGCCCGGGCGGCGTTATGGCTGATCTGGGCGGCGTAGGGATGGGTGGCGTCCAGCAGCAGCTCGATGCCCTCACTGCGGAGAAAGGCGGCCAGGCCTGCGGCGCCGCCGTAGCCACCGACCCGCACCGGGCAGGGTAGGTCCTGGGGCACGCGACCGAGGCCGGCCAGGCTGTAGAGGGCGTCCGCCGGCAGCGTGTGGGCGATGGCCAGGGCCTCGGTGGTGCCGCCGAGCAGGAGGATCTTCATCGTATTGTTCCCAAGCGGGTGGCCGGGCGCGCCCTCACCCCCGGCCCTTCTCCCGGGGGGAGAGGGGAGCAAAGCCGGCGCCTGGGACTGAGCTGTGCAGTAGGAATCCTGGTCTCGCAGGCGGCTTTCCCGCCGGTCATTGCAGCTTGCTCAGAAAGAGTAGAAGGCGTTAGCCCGGGCGCTAGACTTCCAACCCACCACCGAACGACCCCCACGCCCCTACGGGGAGAGGGGTGTGGTGAGGGGGCAAGGCGCTGCTTACCGCCGCGGATCAAAGGGTCACACCAAGCCACCCCCTCTCCCCTCGGGGAGAGGGTTGGGGTGAGGGCGCCACGTCCAACACTCACGACTTAACCACCTCCAGCAAGGTGATGGGCAGCGCCGCACGCCAGGTGTCGAAGGCGCCGAGTGGTTGCGCCTGGGCCACCTGCAGGCGAGTCAGGTCGCCGCCGTGGTCTTCGCGAAAGGTCACCAGGGCGGCTTCGGTCTGCAGGGTCACGGCATTGGCGACCAGGCGGCCGCCGGGGCGCAAGGCGGCCCAGCAGGCGTCCAGCACGCCAGGGGCGGTGAGGCCGCCGCCGATGAAGATGGCGTCCGGGGTGGCCAGGCCGGCCAGGGCCTCCGGCGCCTGGCCGGCCACCAGTTGCAGCGTCGGTGCGCCGAGGTGATCGCGGTTGTGCAGGATATGGGCCTGGCGTCCGGCGTCGGCTTCGATGGCCAGTACCCGGCAACTGGGATGGCTGCGGGCCCATTCGATACCGATGGAGCCGCAGCCGGCGCCTACGTCCCACAGCAGTTCGCCAGGGCGCGGCGCCAGGCGCGCCAGGGTCACGGCGCGCACGTCTCGCTTGGTCAGTTGGCCGTCGTGGCGGTAGGCCGTATCCGGCAGGCCGGGGGTGAGGGGCAGGCCCGTCTCGCTGGTCTCGCTCAGGACCTCGATGGCGACCAGGTTGAGCGCGGCCGCCTCCGCCAACGACCAGTCCTGGGCCCGACCGGCGATCCGTCTTTCCAGGGGACCGCCCAGGTGCTCCAGTACCTGCAGCTGGCTGGCACCGAAGCCTTGCGCCACCAGCAGGGCGGCCAGGGCGGCGGGACTGTGGCCATCGTTGCTCAACACCAGCAGGCGTGCGCCAGGATGCAGATGGCGCACGACGGCGGCCAGGGGCCGGGCTACCACCGACAGGAGCGCCACCTCCTGCAGCGGCCAGCCCAGACGGGCGGCGGCCAGGGAGTAGGAGGAGGGCGCCGGCAACACCTGCAATTCGTCGGCCGACAACTGGCGCGAAAGACTTGCCCCGACCCCGAACAGCATGGGGTCGCCGCTGGCCAGCACGCAGACGGGGGCGCCGCGTCGGTCCAGCACCGGGGCCAGGGCGAAGGGCTGCGGCCAGGGCTCGCGGGTGGCGCGGATGCAGGGTGGCAGCAGGGCCAGCTGGCGCGGACCGCCGATGACGACCTGCGCCTCCAGCAGGGCGCGGCGGGCCTGCTTGCCGAGGCCGGGGTAGCCGTCTTCGCCGATACCCACCACGGTCAGCCAGGGGATCATGAACAAACCTCATCGAACGTCAGCCGACCGGGCGTTTTCAAGGGGTCGGGCAAAGCGGGCATAATAGCGGCTTTCTCCGTCCAGCCCGACCTTCCGCCGTGAATCCTCCATCTTCCTCCGCCCTCGTCCCGCGGCCTTCGGCCTGTCCGGGATTGCTGCGCATCGTGCCCGCGCGCGATGGCGGCCTGTGCCGAGTGAAGTTGCCGGGTGGCCGGCTCACGGCAGGCCAGGCACGGGCCATCGCCGCCGCCAGCGAGCGCTGGGCGAATGGGGTATTGGAGCTGACCAACAGAGCCAATCTGCAATTGCGTGGCATACGCCCGGACGGCGCCGTGGCCCTGGTGGCCGAGTTGCAGGGCGCTGGTCTCGGACCGGCCGACCCGGCCGCCGACGACGTGCGCAATCTGCTGCTCAGTCCGGCGGCGGGTCGTGATCCACAGCAGCTGTGCGACGTCCGCCCCCTGGCCGCCGAGTTGCTCGCCCTGCTGGAAGGCGACCGCCGGCTGCATGGCCTGTCGCCCAAGTTCGCCCTGCAACTGGACGGCGGCGAGGCCCTGGCGCGGCTCGATCATCCCCATGACGTCTGGCTGTCGGCTCGCGCCGAGGGCTACGTCCTCGGCCTGGCCGGTACACCGCAGGATGTGCCTGTCGCCCTGATTCCCGAAGGACGCGAGGTAGCGACGGTCGCGCGACTGCTGCACCGCTTCCTTGACCTGGCCAGCCCCGAGCAGGGCCGGATGCGCCAATTGCTGGCACAGCACCCGGCCGAGGGGCTGCTGGCGGGACTGGACCTGCTCCCCGTCCCCGCCAGTCCACGCGCGCCGGCTGAAATCGCGCTACGCCTGGGTAGTCATCCGCAGCGCCAAGCCGGCTTCCATTGGGTCGGCGCCCAACCCGCCCTGGGTCGACTGCCAGCCGCGAGCCTGGCCGCGGTCGCCGACCTGGCCGAGCGACTGGGCAAGGACGAATTGCACCTCACCCCCTGGCAGGGCCTGCTGCTACCCGACGTGCCGGCCGACAAGGCCCTGGAGCTGCTCACGGCCTTGGCCAACTTGGCCCTGACCACCGATCCCGCCGCACCCCTGGCCCGGCTGGTCGCCTGTACCGGCAGCGCGGGCTGCGCCAAGGGCCAGGCCGACACCAAGGGCGATGCCCTGCGCCTGGCCGAGCGGCTGCCGGCGGACGTCGAGGTGCACCTCTCCGGTTGCCCACGCAGTTGCGCCCTGGCCGGCCAGGCGCCCCACACCCTCTTGGCGGTGGCCCCCGGTCGCTATGACCTCTTCGTGCGCGACGCCACCCTGCCCGGTCCGGGCCGGCGGCGCGCTACCCAACTATCCCTCGACGAGGCCGCCGCCTGGCTGGCCCGGAGCCCTAGTGATGCTTGAATATGAACGCGACGGCCAGGCGATCTATCGCCAATCCTTCGCTACCATCCGCGCCGAGGCCGATCTCTCGGCCATCCCCGCCGACCTGGAAAAGCTCGCCGTGCGGGTGATCCACGCCTGCGGCATGGTCGACGTGGTCCAGGACCTGGCCTTTTCCCCGGGTGCCGGCGCGGCCGGTCGCGCGGCCCTGGCGGCCGGCGCGCCCATCCTCTGCGATGCGCGCATGGTCGCCGAGGGGGTCACTCGCACCCGCTTGCCAGCGAACAACCCGGTGATCTGCACCCTGCACGACGACGGCATCCGTGAGCTGGCGCTGGAGAAGGGCAACACCCGTTCGGCGGTGGCCCTGGAGCGCTGGCGGCCGCACCTGGCCGGCAGCGTGGTGGTGATCGGCAATGCCCCCACCGCCTTGTTCTACCTGCTGGAAATGCTCGATGCCGGGGCGCCCAGGCCGGCGCTGATCCTTGGCATGCCGGTGGGCTTCGTCGGCGCCAGGGAATCCAAGGACGCCCTGGCCGCCGACAGCCGCGGCGTGCCCTACGTCATCGTCCGTGGCCGCCGAGGTGGCAGCGCCATGGCCGCCGCGGCGGTCAATGCCCTGGCCACGGAGGTGGAGTGATGGCTGGCCGCCTGCTCGGTCTGGGCGTCGGCCCCGGCGATCCGGAACTCATCACCCTCAAGGCCCTGCGCCTGCTGCAGGGTGCGCCGGTGGTAGCCTATTTCGTCGCCAAGGCCAAGGCCAACGTCGGCCAGGGCGGCAATGCCTTCGGCGTCATCGAAGGCTATCTGCAGGCGGGCCAGCAGCGGCTGCCGCTGGTCTATCCGGTAACCACCGAGAAGCTGGCGCCGCCGCTGTCCTACGAGACGGTGATCGCCGACTTCTACGACACCGCCGCCGCCCAGGTGGCCGACCATCTGGACGCCGGCCGCGACGTGGCGGTGATCTGCGAGGGCGATCCCTTCTTCTACGGCTCCTACATGTACCTGCACGACCGCCTGGCCGAGCGCTACGAGGCCCAGGTGGTGCCCGGGGTCTGCTCCATGCTCGGCGGCGTGGCCATGCTCGGCCTGCCGCTGGTCTATCGCAACCAGACGCTCACGGTGCTCTCCGGGGTGCTCTCCGCGGACGAGCTCAAGGCGCGTCTGCAAAGCGCCGACGCCGCCGTGGTGATGAAGCTTGGCCGCAACTTCGACAAGGTGCGCCAAGTCCTGCGTGACCTGGGCCTGGACCAGCGCGCCCGCTATATCGAGCGCGCCACCATGGACAACCAGCGCATCGTCGCGCTGGACGAGGTCGAGCCCATGGCTTCGCCCTATTTCTCGCTGGTGGTGGTGCCGGGGGTGAAATGGAAGGGTTGAGCCCGGCCATCGTCATCCTCGGACCCGGCGCCCTGGCCACTGCCCGCCGCTTGCAGGCCGGCCTGCCGGGCAGCCTGGTGCACGGCCTCACCGGCCGGGTCGAGGGCGATGTCAGCTACAGTGCCTTCGGCGACCACCTGCGTGACCTCTATCGCCAGCAGCGCCCGCTGGTGGTGCTCTGCGCCGCCGGCATCGTCATCCGCACCCTGGCGCCTCTGCTGGACGACAAGACCGCCGAGCCGCCGGTGCTCGCCGTGGCCGAGGACGGCAGCGCCGTGGTGCCGCTGCTGGGCGGCCTGGCCGGCGCCAATCGCCTGGCCCGTCAGTTGAGTACCTTGCTGGACGTGGCCCCGGCCATTACCACCAGTGGCGAGCTGAGATTCGGCACCTGCCTGCTCGATCCGCCGGTCGGCTATGCCCTGGCCGACGTCGACGTGGCCAAGCACCGGGTGGCCGATCTGCTGGCCGGTGAACCGGTGCGCATCGAGGGCGAGGCGCCCTGGCTGGACGAGGTACCCCTGGCGCGCGATCCCGCCGCTCGCCAGCGCATCCTGGTCTCGCCGCTGGCCAGTACCGACGACCACACCCTCCTGATCCATCCCCGTGCCGTGCTGGTGGCGGTGCGCGCCGATGCCAGCGCTGCCACGGTCAGCGAGCGACTCGCCCGCGCCGGCTATGCCCCGGGCGCCATGGCAGGACTGTTGGCGCGCGCCGAGGACATGACCGACCTGCGCCTGGCCGCGCTGGCCGACGCCCTGAGCCTGCCACTGCGCTTCGTTAATAATACCACCCCTGAATTTGCTGGGCAGGCCGTGATGCGAGCCCAGGGGGAGGGTGTCGCCTTGTATCTGCACCCGGCGCCGCTGGAGATCGACCGCCTCGGCCAACGTCGCGGACGCCTCAGCGTGGTGGGCCTCGGTCCCGGTGCGGCCGACCTCCTGGCACCGGTGGTGCGTCGCGCCCTGGACCAGGCCCAGGACGTGCTCGGCTACGCGACCTACGTGAAGATGGCCGGCCCGCTGCGCCCGGACCAACTGACCCATGCCAGCGACAATCGCGAAGAATTGCAGCGCGCCCGCCATGCCTTCGAACTGGCCGCCAGCGGTCGCCAGGTGGTCATGGTGTCGTCGGGCGACCCCGGTGTCTTCGCCATGGCCGCCGCGGTGCTGGAGGTGCTGGAAGGTGCCGACGACCCGCGCTGGGCGGCGGTGGAACTGGAGATCCTGCCGGGCATCACCGCGGCCATGGCCAGTGCCGCCCTGGCCGGGGCGCCCCTGGGCCACGACTTCTGCCTGATCTCCCTGTCCGACAATCTCAAGCCCTGGTCGGTGATCGAGCAGCGCCTGCGCCAGGCCGCCGCGGCGGACCTGGCCATGGCCTTCTACAACCCCATCTCCAAGGCCCGTCCGCACCAGCTGGACCGGGCGCTGGACGTCCTGCGCAGTTGCCGTCCGGCGCTCACTCCGGTGATCCTCGGCCGCGATGTCGGTCGTCCCGGTGGCGGTCTCGAGTACACCAGCCTCGGCGCCCTGCGCAGCGAGATGGTGGATTCGCGCACCCTGGTGATCCTCGGCTCCAGCCATACCCGCCGCTTTCCGCGGGCCGATGGTGGTGAATGGGTCTATACGCCGCGTTGGTATGATACGGAGCTGTTATAAAGTAACATTTAGTGCTTGAATCCTGGTCGCCGCTGGCTCACCCTCGGCGACCCTCTTAGAACCTGATCACGATCTCGCGAGCTAGAGCCAAACAAGGCGCAACGACCAACGGGAGTAACAGCCAACGGCTGGCCCTTAGGGTAAGCGCCAGCGAATCAAATGGCTGAGGAAGCGGATCGGACCCGCACTCGGGTTTACGAATGGTAAATGAGCATTGCGACGGGACCGCCCAGGTGGGGCTGGCCTTCCAGGCCATTTTCAACGCCGTTTGGCCGACGCGCAGCAGATCGTGGACAGGTTCTTAGATTCCCTGGCGGGAAGCCGGTGCAACTCCGGCGCGGTCGCGCCACTGTGAGCTTCGCGAGAAGCAAGCCAGACCTCGCCAGGGGACATCCATCAACCACCAGGGACGCGTCATCCCAAGGAGAGTCCATGTTTCGCCGTCTTCTGCCGCTGCTCGCCGCCGGCCTGCTGGCCGTTTCCCCCCTCGCCACCCAGGCCGCCACCACCTATCCGCTGACCGTGCACAACTGCGGCCGCGACCTGGTCTTCGAGCGCGCGCCCCAGCGCCTGGTCAGCCTCGGCCAGGCCAGTACCGAGTTGCTGCTGCGCCTGGGCGTGGGCCCGCGCCTGGTGGGTACCGGGGTCTGGTTCGGCGCCCTGCCGAAGGATCTGCAGGCGGCGGGCAAGGGCATTCCGCGGCTGGCCGACAACGCCCCCAGCTTCGAGGCGGTGGTCGGCACCCGGCCGGACCTGGTGGCAGCCCAGTACACCTATCACGTCGGTCCGGGCGGCGAGGTGGCGGACTTTTCGCGCTTCGCCAAGCTGGGCATCGCCGCCTACGTGGCGCCCAGCGATTGCGAAGGCAAGGCGGTCACCGCCGACTCCAACAGTGACGGCAGCCGTAGCGCCCCCTTCGACATGAATCTAGTGACCCGCGAGGCGCACGAGCTGGCCGCCATCCTCGATGTGCAGCCGGCCGGCGAGCGCCTGGTCGCCGAACTGGACCGCCGCATCGCCGCCGCCGGCGGGCAGGCCAAGGCCGCCGGGGTACAGGGGCGTTCGGTGTTGTTCTGGTTCTCCAGTCCGCGTCTGGAGGGCGATCCCTGGGTCGCCGGCAACCTCGGTGCGCCGGCCTGGATCGCCCGTGCCCTGGGTTTGCGCAATGTGGTCGACAGCGCCGAGGAATGGCCGGCGGTGAGCTGGGAGCGTATTGCCGCCCTGGACCCGGACTACATCGTGGTGGCGCGCATGGACCGCCGTCTCTATCCTGCCGATGACGTCGACAAGAAGCTGGCCTTCCTGCGCAGTGACCCCCTGACCCGCGAATTGCGCGCGGTGCGCGAGAATCACCTGCTGGTGGTGGACGCCCCGACCCTCAATCCCTCGCTGCGGGTGGTGGACGGCGTCGAAGCCCTGGCCGCCGACCTGGCCAAGCCGCAACCATGAGTCTGCCCCTGGCGGCCGAAGGCGCCCGGCCCTGGCGTTGGCTGCTGGGCCTGGCCGCGGTGCTGGCGTTGGCGGCGAGCGTGGTGCTGGCGGCCTCCTTCGGCGAGATGCCCATCGCGCCCCTGACCAGCCTGCAGGCCATCGCCAACGGTCTCGGCCTGGGGCCCTATCCGGTGGAGCGCATCGTCCAGGGCATCGTCTGGGAGTACCGCCTCAGCCGCGCCCTGGTGGCCGCCTGCTGCGGCGCCGGCCTGGCGGTCTCCGGCGCCATCCTCCAGGCGCTGCTGCGCAACGCCCTGGCCGAACCCTATGTGCTGGGCCTGTCGGCTGGCGCCTCCACCGGCGCGGTGCTGGTGATGCTGCTGGGCGTCGGCGGCGGGGTGCTCGGGGTCTCCCTGGGGGCCTTTCTCGGCGCGGTGCTGGCCTTCGCCGTGGTGCTGCCCTTCCTGGGCAGCGGCGGCAGCACCCGTATCATCCTCGCCGGGGTGGCCGCCTCCCAGCTGTTCAATGCCCTGACCGCCTATATCGTCGCCACCGCGGCCAATGCCGAGCAGGCGCGCAGCGTGATGTTCTGGCTGCTCGGCAGCCTTGCCGGGGTACGCTGGCCGGATGTCTGGCTGGCCGGCGCCGTGGTCCTGGGCGGTCTGCTGGTGTGCCTGGCCTGCGCCCGGGCGCTGGATGCCTTCGCCTTTGGCGAAGACGCCGCCGCCAGCCTCGGCGTGGCGGTGGGGCCGCTGCGCCTGCTGCTGCTGGCGGTCACCGGCCTGATTACCGCCTGCCTGGTCAGCCTGGTGGGCGCGGTGGGCTTCGTCGGCCTGGTGATCCCCCATGTGGCGCGTTTCCTGGTCGGTCCGGGACATGGCCGGCTGCTGCCCACCTGCGCGCTGATCGGCGCCCTGTTCATGGTGCTGGCCGACATCGTCGCCCGTACCCTGGTGGCCAAGCAGACCCTGCCCATCGGCGTGGTCACCGCCCTGGTGGGCGCGCCGGCTTTCGCCTTCATCCTCTATCGCGCACGGGAAGTCCGATGAGCCTGGCCGCGCGGGACGTGGCCTGGAGCGCGGGCGGTCAGCCGATCCTGCGCGGGGTAACCCTGCAGGTGCCACCCGGCGGGGTGCTCGGTCTACTTGGCCCCAACGGCTCGGGCAAGTCCAGCCTGTTGCGGCTGTTGGCCGGACTGCGGCGGCCGGAGGAGGGCTCGGTCAGTCTCGACGAGACGCCGCTGCCTGACTTGCGCCGCCGCGACCTGGCGCGCCGCGTCGCCCTGGTGGAGCAACAGGCCGGTACCGAGGCCGATCTTTCTGTGGCCGAGGTGGTGCGCCTGGGGCGCACGCCCCATCGTGGCCTGCTCGATGCCTGGAGCTCCCGCGACGCCGAGGTCTGCCAGCGCGCCCTGGCCCAGGTCGGCCTGGTCGACAAGGCCGGCCGCCGCTGGCACAGCCTCTCCGGCGGCGAACGCCAGCGCGCCCAGATCGCCCGCGCCCTGGCCCAGGAGCCCAGCGAGCTCCTGCTGGACGAACCCACCAACCACCTCGATATCCAGCACCAGTTGGAGATCCTCGATATGGTCCGCCGCCTGCCGGCGACCTGCGTGCTGGCCATCCACGACCTCAACCTGGCCGCGCTGTTCTGCGACCGCCTGGTGGTGCTCCAGGATGGCCGCCTGGTCGCCGAAGGTACCCCGGGCGAGGTGCTGACGGCAGAGCTGATCCAGCAGGTCTGGGGGGTGCGGGCGCAGGTGACACTGGACGAAGACTCCGCGCGTCCGATAGTCCGCTACGTGCTCGCGTCCGGTGTGGGTCGATAGCACCGTTCAAATCGGCCATCGACCTCCCGGCGCTTCGTTTCGAACAGGCGTGATTCGTGAATGACTTGGTGCCAGCTGCTACAGCCGTAGCGCCTGGGCATCTGCTCGGGGTGATGCTGGACGATCCACTGTCCCGCTGCCGCTACCGATGTCCAGCCCTCTACGGCCAGCACTTGCGCGGCAGTGCGTAGCGCCTGCACACAGCCGGCGTATGGCCAAACCACTTGGCCATTGGGCGCAAGGCCATCCACGATCAGGTCGTGGGCTGCTTCGCTATTGACGAAGTCAGCCAGCTTGCTTCTGGCTTCATCCATGCCTTTGGCCCAGCCCTTGAGCTGTTCCAGATGACGGTCGACCAAGGCATCGGCCTCGGTAAGGGCTGCGCAGGCCTGCTGGCAACCGGTCAGGCTCCAGAGGTCGTGCCGTTCCAGAAAGTGATGCACCAGGGTGTTTCTCAACTGCACCAGCGCCTTCAGGTCCTCCCGGAGCCTTTGATGTTCCGTGGCCGAGAGGCTCAGCTGAACACTCATGCTCATCGAGAAAGCGCTTTCCGACGCCAGCTCAGGCGCTGGGCAGACTGTACCCTCGGTCACCAGGTAATTGCCCAGTAACTGATTCATCAGTTGGCCAAGGGTCTGGCTGGCAACGCTTGCTACCCGGTTAGCGCGGATGGATTCGAGTTCAGGCACTGGTCCGGCCAGTTGCTGGTTTACCACCATCGCCTTTAGCAGTCGCTCGTATTGCTGCAATCGCAACATACAGCGGCCGAGTAGGCGCTGAACTTCACGCTGCTGTTCCGGCAACTCGGCATCGTGCGCCAAGGGTCAGGGGCTCCAGCTGGACTGGTCGCGCGGCAGGCGGCCATCAGGGTCCACAACCCGCAGCGACTGGCCCTCGCCAAACAGATCCGGATAGAGCACGACATTCGTCCCACCCGGATGCACCAGGCTGGGAAACAGGATGCCGCAGTGCCCCTGGGCTCTGACCAGATCGGCCAGCACCCAGGTCGGTGGCTCTATGTGCTGTTCGAAGCGCAGGTGGCGCCAGTCTTCGCGCCAGTCGTGCCACAGATCATCCCAGTCAGGGCCCTGTCGCAGCAGCCGTAGATCGACGAGAGCGCTCAGACTGGCGCTGTAGGTGCAGAGGGTCGCGGGAGGGAGAAAGGCTGAGGTCTGTTGGTACTCACGGAGCGCCGTCAGTTCATCGAGCGAAAGGTAGAGTGCCGCGATGCCCTCGCGATTGAAGCGGCCACCACGCAAGGCGGCGCCAGCGCCACTCAGCGGCTGGCTGGCCCAGCATGGTGTGTGGGCGCGGAATAGCGGTGTTGCCGGCGGCAGCTCGGCCAGGATCATCCCACGAAGCCCGCGCTGACGGACTCCAGATAACCGATGGCGTCTTCGGTGCGGCCATCCTGTACCAATTGCAACAGCGTCCGATGGCGGAACGCCGGGATAGGTTCGTTCTTGACCAGGAACACGGCGCGCTGCGGGTCGGGTTGAATGACCGTGGCCGCCGAGATGACGCGCATCAGGTCACGCAGTGCCGTTTGCAGCTTGGGCGACTCAGGATGGGTACGCAAGGTGTTGCGATGCACGCGGGCCAAATCCGCCAGATCCTGCTGCTGCAAATCCAGCAGCTTGGCGACTCCGCTGGCGGAGAACCGCGAAGTGCCCGGCTCACGTGCCATTTCGAGCACGGTGGAGAGGGCTGCAGACATGGTGGCCTCCCAGATTTCCATTACGCATTAGGCATTACACATTAGCGCACTTTTATAACAACTAAAACGCACTTTTTACGCATATTTCTCGAGGAAGTGCCTTGTTACGCTTTGCCGGCAATCACGTTCATTTAAGCATTGTTTGTTGCGATTACCGCCCATTCGCTCGATAATCGATCAAAAGCCTGCCGAGGACCGGTCCGATGGACGATAACCGCACCGCTCATGCCACCGGCCTGCCGCCCCTGGCCGCACCGCCGATCATCGCCTCGCCGGCCAAGCGCATCGAAGCCTTCACCGGCGATCCGAATTTCATGACCTCCCTGGCCCGTGGGCTGGCGGTCATCCATGCCTTCCAGGAGCGCAAGCGCCAGCTGACCATCGCCCAGATCAGCCATCGCACCGAGATCCCCCGCGCGGCGGTGCGCCGCTGCCTGCACACCTTGATGAAGCTGGGCTACGTCACCACCGACGGTCGTACCTATTCGCTGCTGCCCAAGGTGCTGACCCTGGGGCATGCCTATCTGTCGTCGACGCCGCTGGCAGTCACCGCCCAGCCGGTGCTCGATCGCTTGAGCGAACAGCTGCACGAAGCCTGCTCCATGGCCACCCTGGAGGGCGACGAGATCCTCTACATCGCTCGCTCGGCGACGCCGCAGCGACTGATCTCGGTGGACCTCAGCGTCGGCAGCCGGCTGCCGGCCTATTGCACTTCCATGGGCCGCATCCTGCTCGCCGCCCTGGACGATGCCGCGCTGCACGACTATCTGGAGCACGCCGACCTGCAGGCCAAGACCAGTCGCACCCTCTACCAGCCGCCGGCGCTCATCGAGTGCCTGGGCCAGGTGCGGCAGCAGGGCTATGTGGTGGTCGATCAGGAGTTGGAGGTGGGGCTGCGATCCCTGGCAGTCCCCTTGAGAGATGCCGCCGGCCAGGTGCTGGCGGCGCTCAACGTCGGCACCCACGCCAGCCGGGTCAGTCGCCAGGAGCTGGAGACGAGATTCCTGCCGGTGCTGCTGGCGGCCAGTGAAGAACTGAGTACCCGGCTGTTCCACTAGCCGGGTACTCGACGGGGCGCGCCTAGCTTAGAAACGCACCGTCAGCCCGGCATTCACCGAGTGGAAGCGGGTGTCCGAGCCGAATTGGCCCTGGTAGGACAGCCCGACGTCGGTCAGCCGGTTCACCCGCAGGGTCGCGCCGACCTCGGTCACGGCGGTGTCGCGCGCCTGGGGCACGCCCTGCACCTCGAAGCTCGGACCTCCGGCGAAGGACTGCACGTTGCGCGGGTCCAGATCACCGTAGGCGCGGCGCCAGCCCAGCGAGCCGTACAGCTGGGTCTCGTGGTTGGCGACCCGGGTGTTGGCCGTGGCGCGCAATCCCAGCGTCGAGAAGAAGGTGTCCTGGGTGTCGCTGGAGATGTCCAGCGCGGCCGGGCCGCCTTTCTCGTGCAGGTCCGCGGCATCGAAGCGCACGTAGGAGAGCCCGGCGAAGGGCTCCAGCACCACCTGGCCGAAGGGGATGCGATAGGCGGCTTCACCCCCGGCCTGCAGGGACTCGGCGTTGCGCTTGCCGGTCAGGCGATCGCTGTAGCTGGCGAAGCCGACGTCGCGCTCGCTCTCCAGGCGATGCCAGGTGTAGCCCAGGTCAGCGCTCAGGCGCAGGGCGTCGATCTGGCCGCCGGTGTAGAGGCCGAGGTGATAGTTGTCGCTGTGGCCGCTGGCGTCACGATCGTCGGCGTCGAAGTTCGAGCGGCTGTAGCCGCCGTAGATGCCGCCGCGCCAATCCTCGGTGAAGCTGCCGTCGGCGCCGATCAGCACGCCACCGGTGTCTTGCCGCAGGCCGCTGGCGCCGTTCTGACCGCCCAGGCGGGTCCAGTTGCCGAAGGGCTGCACCCAGGCCCCGTTTTCCGCCGGTGCGGTGCCGGGCTGGAAGTTGAGCGCCATGGCCGGCATGCGCAGCGAACCCCGGTCCAGTAGGCTGCGTAGACGATTGCCGAGGACGCCGGAGACCACCTGGCTGTTGGCGATCAAGGCGGTCGAGGTACTGGCCTGGTAGTCGCCGGACAACTGGTCGGCCGCCTCACGGGCGCTGGCGGCGTCCAGGATCAGCAGATTGTTGTACAGGCGCAGGGGTTCGCCGCTTTGCGCCAGCTCGCCGAGGGCGCCCGCGGTGTTCCACTGGTTGGGGGTTTCCATCACGGTCTGGAAGATGCCCGGGTTCGTCGGGTTACCCGGATTGCCAGGATTGCCGGGATTACCTGGGTTGCCGGGGTTACCCGGATTACCGGGATTGGTGTTCTTCTGCGCGATGGTCAGATTCAGGTCGGTGTCGGTCTTTTGCAGCGCCACGTCGAGGAAGGCCGAGTTGCTCACCGCCTGGGCATAGACGGTGCCCTGGGCGGCGCCGTCGACCAGACCGCCCTGGGCGCGCAGCAGGGTGTAGCTCTGGCCGTTCTGGTAGCTCTGCGCCGGGTCCAGCGCGGTCACCGCGACCTGGGTGCCGCGCAGGGTGGCGGTGCCGCTGACGTTGATGCGGTCGCCCGTGCCGTTGCCGGCGATGTCCGCGGCATAGCGCGAGCCGGCGGCCATGTCCAGGTTGCCCTGGATGGCCAGGGTGCCGATGGCGCCTTCGCCGGGCGAGAGGGTACCGCCGGAGGCGACCGTGGTGCTGCCCACCTGGCCGTTACCCGCCAGCACGCCACCGTTCAGCACCTGGGCGCTGTTGGTGTAGGTGCCGAATTGCGTGCGACCGACGGTGCCGTTGACCACCAGGGTGCCGTTGCCGACGTTCAGCCGCGAATAGCTCTGGGAGAAGCTGGAAGCGCCGCCCAGGTTGACCTGGTCGACGTTCCCGGCGAGCACCAGGCGGCCGCCGCGTACCACGACGGAGCCAGAGAAACCTGAGAGATCGCCGCTCATCGTGGTGTCCCCGGCGAAGGAGTAGATCCGCCCCTGGCCGCCCACGCTGTTGCCGAACTGCAGGCCGCTGTCGGTGTGGTTGAAGGCCAGGGCGCCGCGACCGGGACCGAAGCGGACGGCGGTCTGGGGGTCCAGTTGCCCGGCGGCCTGGGCGGTACCGGCGGTGACGGAGTCGTAGTCGCTACTGCCATCGTCCACCGTCACGCCGCCACCGATGCTGAGGACGCCGCTCGCGGCAGTGTTGACGCCGGTCAGGGTGCCGATGGTCAGGCCGTTGCCGGCGCTCAGCTGGGCGCCGTTGGACAGCGTCAGCACGGTGCTGGAGCTGGTGGTGCCGAGGGTGAAGTCCTGGGCCACCGCCAGACGCGTGCCCTGGCCGGAGACGTTCACCAGGGTGTTGCGATCGTTGTGCGCCGAGCCCAGCGCCAGGGTGTTGCTGGTCAGCACCGCGCCGTCGCTCAGGCTGAGGTCGTTCTTGCTGGTGAAGGCTCCGCTGTTGTCCCAGCGGCTGCCGTTGCCCGAGAGCTGGGTGACCGAGTCGATGGCGACCTGTTGGCTGTTGATGTGGCCACCGTTGCTGACCGTGATGCGCGAGTCGTACAGCAAGCCGGACCAGCCGGCGTCGACATTGACGGTGTCGAGCAGGGAGTTCTGCCCGTTCACCACCAGCTCCGCGCGCGACAGCGCGTTGCCGGTGTTGCCGTTGCTGCTCAATTGCAGATCTCGCACCGATACCTTGGCACCATTGCTGATGGTGAGAATGCCCCGCCCGCTACTGCCGATCAGGATCGTGTTGCCCAGCACGGCGTTGGTGCGGGGCACGATCCAGCTGGTGCCGGCGCCGTCCACCAGGATGCTGCCCTGGCCGACGTTGGCGGCGGAGTTGCTGGATGGGCTGCTGACCTCGCCGCCCTCGCTGGTCACGGTCGCGCCGTTGTTGATGGTGAGACTGGCGGTGTCGCCGTTGCCCGGCCTGACCACTACCTCGCCATTGACCGTTTGATCACTGCTCCAGGTCTGCTGACCGGTGCTGATGACGGTGTCGGCCGCGTGGGCCGGTGGCAGTAGCGCCAGGGAGATGGCGAAGGCGAGCGGGGATTGTTTGAATAGGGGCTTCATAACGACTCCAGAGACTCCATGGGTGCCACGGTGGTGGCGACCGCTGTCACCACCTCGACCTTTCCTGACCGGCCGGTAGCCAGCGCGGGAAGTATCTGGAGCCGCTCTGCAGCGACGAATAGTACGGGTGTACAGCCAGTGCTTCTGTACTAGTAGCCACGGGCTTCTGTCTGGTTGTGCGCTGTCTTGAGCGTTCGCCATCGGACTGCCAGCTGGGCGTGCCCGGGTCGCGACGAGCGAAGTGGCGCTCGGTCTCTAACGGAGGTGCTGGGAGCGCCTGGCGGCCAATCGCTGCCGCAATCGCCGGGAAGCCTGCTGAATCCCTCGAGACTGACCGGTCAGGTAAAAGTGGTCGATTATCGATTAGCTAGCCGATAATCGAATTGTCAGCGGATTGGTGAGGAGCTTAAGGTCTGGCGAGCGTCGTCTGACGCCATAACAACAACGAGCGCCTCGCCATGACCCAAACCTTCGAATCCGCCACCTTACCCCTGGCCGGCAGTCCCGCGCCGGCCGTGACCGGTACCCTGGACGTCCAGCAATTCATCAATCGCCAGGCACTCTCCAGCTACCAGTGGCGCATCGTCGCCCTGTGCTTTTTGATCGTCTTCCTCGACGGCCTGGATACCGCCGCCATGGGCTTCATCGCCCCGGCGCTGTCGGTGGAGTGGGGCATTCCACGCGCCAGCCTCGGGCCGGTGATGAGCGCCGCCCTCGGCGGCATGGTCTTCGGCGCCCTGTTCTCCGGTCCGCTGGCGGATCGCTTCGGGCGCAAGGGCGTACTGGTGGTCGCCACCTTCATCTTCGGTGGCTTCAGCCTGCTGTCGGCCTTCAGCGCCAACCTCGACCAGTTGGTGATCCTGAGATTCCTCACCGGCCTGGGCCTGGGCGCCGCCATGCCCAACGCCACCACGCTGCTCTCGGAATACACCCCCGAACGACTCAAGTCGCTGCTGGTGACCAGCATGTTCTGCGGCTTCAACCTGGGCATGGCCGGTGGCGGCTTCGTCTCGGCCTGGATGATCCCGGCCCATGGCTGGCACAGCCTGCTGGTGCTGGGCGGCGTGCTGCCCCTGGCCCTGGCCGTGGTGCTGCTGCTCTGGTTGCCGGAGTCGGCGCGCTACCTGGTGGTGCACGGCAAGAGCGCCGAGCGCATCCGTCGGGTGCTGGTGCCCATTGGCCGTGAGGCCGCCGAGGCGCGCCACTTCGTGGTGCCCGAGCAGAAGACGGTCAAGGCCGGCAATGTCTTCGCGGTGATCTTCAACCGCACCTTCAGCGCCGGCACCCTGCTGCTGTGGCTGACCTATTTCATGGGCCTGGTTATCGTCTACCTGCTCACCAGTTGGCTGCCGACGTTGATGCGCGACGCTGGCGCCAGCCTGGAGCAGGCCGCTCTGATCGGCGCGCTGTTCCAGTTCGGTGGGGTGCTCAGCGCGGTGTTCGTCGGCTGGGCCATGGACAGGTTCAATCCGCACAAGGTGATCGGCCTGTTCTATGCCCTGGCCGGCATCTTCGCTTACTGTGTCGGCCAGAGCCTGGGACAGGTCGCCCTGGTCGCCACCCTGGTGCTGGTGGCCGGCATGTGCATCAACGGCGCCCAGTCCGCCATGCCCTCGCTGGCGGCGCGCTACTACCCGACTCATGGCCGCGCCACCGGGGTGTCCTGGATGCTCGGTATCGGCCGCTTCGGCGCCATCACCGGGGCCTGGATGGGCGCGACCCTGCTGGGCCTGGGCTGGACCTTCACCCAGGTACTCACCGCACTGCTCTTGCCGGCGGGTATCGCCGCCCTGGCCGTGCTGATCAAGGGGGTGGTCAGTCACGCCGATGCGACCTGACAGGAGCCGTGGCGGGCGAAGTGCAAGCAGGCTGCCTGTTCAGCAGTCTGTAAGAGTCGCGGCAGATCGTTTCCCTTGATTCCGTACTCAACGAGGATGTGACGCGAAGTCCGCTCGTAGCGCTGAAACCTTATACGCTTGCGCATCTTTGCGTATCAAATCTACAATCTCTCGATAAATGGACTGGGGGTTCCCGGTCGGCGTCATGGCCTCGGTGCGATCACCGGGGCCTTTCGCTTTCTAAAGGCGGATGAATTTTCAAGCCCCAGCCCTCGAAGCCTATGCCCACCTGCATACGGCCACCACTACAGAAGAATTTCCGCTTCAGCAGGTCGAAAGCCCGGTTCGGTTGCTCGGGTTTGACGACCGATAGTCCTATGGGCCGAGCTACCAGATCTGCTAATTGCAGGCCGGAAGAATTGGTCTTCTTGTCGGCGAAGATGATCTCGAAGGGTAGTATTCGGCTGAACCTGTTGTCTCCCGCACACAGGCGTCTGAATTCAAGCTCGAGTTCCGCGTCCTCTCGTCTGCCCCGGCATTCCACCACGACATGCGTCGTTAATGACTGCTCCTGCTTTTCTTCGAGAAATTCGTATAGCGTCTCTAAACAAAAGCCCAGCGCCAAGTGGTAAGGATTGTCGCTCCGCTCGCGTAGGCGATGCTTGTCGATAACGCAAGCGATGAGGATGAAGTTGCTGGTTTCGATGATGTCCGTCAGTTCATCCAGGAAGTGTTCTTTGTGCTGACGACTGTCGAAGCGAAAGCCGCTCTTTTACTTGCGGATGTCGGTTTCATGCAAGACCACGAGATCATGGCCGAAATGTTTGAACTTGAAGGCCTCGATTGACGGCACCACGCGCTGGGCATAGTGGTTCTTGTTGAAGATGCAAAAGGCCAGCGTGAAAACCGGATAGTTCGGGTCGATCCGCTCCAGTCCATGGTCTCCGCTTTCATCTACATAGACGACATATCTGCTGAACAGTTTTTCTGCTCGAACAGGCTCTGCAGCCATGGCAGGTGGCTCTTCGGTGGCTGGGAAAAGCGGTAGTTGGTGAATGTGCAGTCCTGTTTGATCCTGCGTAGGCGCGGTGCGCGTATCCATCGTCATGGGTTTGACTGCATGAGGTAGACGGGATGGAAAAGATACCGCCGTGACAGGGCATGGCGCCACAGTCGCACGATTCTTTCGAAACTATGAAGTGATGTCGTATTGAAGACCTTGAGCGACGCGCCATAATTTCATGTCGACGATTAAACTTGGGTACAGGTCGCTCGATCGATCGGTGGGCTAGTCGAGGTTGATGCGCGTTAGTTCATGAGGCACCAGGTACCTTCGTGGTGGTAAAGGATGGGTGAAAGACCCAATCCTGACAAAGCGCTGCGGTGCTCCAGCAGAGTTTGGGTGGCTCTCGTTTGCCGCGTGATCAGGCATTGTCACGGTTCATCCCCAGGCGACCGGTTTCGGCGTAGCATTCACGCCTTTTCCCAGTATCGATCCGAGCATGAACACCTCCACCCTCGCCATCCTCACCGACCTCCTGACCGCCGCCTTGGCCAATCCGCCACCGGAGGCGCGCCGGCTGATCCATGGCCGCGGCCGCCTGCGGCCAGGGCTGGAGCAGCTCACCGTCGACTGGCTGGAAGGGGTGGTGCGGGTCTGCCTGTTTCGCGAATTGCCGGCAGACGAGCTGGAGGCCCTGCGCGATACCCTGAGGTCGCTGGCGGATGCGCCGGCCTGGAGCGCCAGTGGTGCGCGCAGCCTGCTCTTGCAGCACCGCTATCGCCTGGACGCCGCCAGCGAGGCGCTGATCGGCGCGCCGGTGGGCGAGCATGTCATCCATGAGGACGGCCTGAAGTTCGGCCTGGACCTCACCCGGCACCAGAACATGGGGCTGTTCCTCGACATGCGCCTGGGCCGCCGCTGGGTACGCGAACAGGCCGCCGGCCTGCGAATCCTCAATCTCTTCGCCTACACCTGCGGCTTCTCGGTGGCCGCCCTGGCCGGTGGCGCGGCCCAGGTGGTCAATCTGGACATGGCCCGCGGGGCCCTGACCCGCGGCCGCGAGAATCACCGGCTCAATGGCCACGACCTCGGCAAGGTCGCCTTTCTCGGCCACGAGCTGTTCAAGTCCTGGGGCAAGGTGCGCAAGCTAGGGCCCTACGACCTGGTGATCGTCGATCCGCCCAGCTTCCAGCAGGGCAGCTTCGCCCTGACCAAGGACTACGCGCGCATCCTGCGCCGACTGCCGGAACTGCTAACCCCCGGTGGCCGGGTGCTGGGCTGTGTCAACGACCCTGGCGTGGGGGCGGACTTCCTCATCGCCGGCATGGCCCAGGAAGCGCCCGGACTGGCCTTCGTCGAGCGCCTGACCAACCCGCCGGAATTCGCCGACGAAGACCCCGAAGGCGGGCTCAAGGTGCTGGTGTTCCGGCAAGGCTGAGCTGGCCCGAACGTCAGTCGCGCTTCGGCAAGCGCCGATAGAGCTGCTCGACCTTTTCCCGTGCCCAGGGCGTGCGGCGCAGGAAGGTCAGGCTGGATTTGAGGCTGGGCTCATGGGTGAAGCAGCGCAGCGGGATGCGGCGACCGAGTTCTTCCCAGCCGTGATGCTCCACCAGACGGGTGAGCAGGGCTTCGAGGGTGATGCCTTCGAGGGCGGGGCGGGATTTGTCGGACATCGGTCGGGCTCCTGGCTAGGGCAGGGCAGTGTAGCCGGTGCGCCGGCTGACCGCGTACCGGCCGGGTCGATAGTCTGCTGAGCAATCTTGTTCGATAATCGAACTGTTAGTCGATTATCGGATTGTTTGTGCCGATGGGGCTTTGTAGTCTGATCCCAGACCGCCGCACCGGGCGGCGCCGATAACAAAGACGCGAGTCGACAATCCATGGCCCAGATCCTGTCCCTGAGCGAAGCCATCCAGCGCTTCGTCCACGATGGCGAGACCGTCGCCCTCGAAGGCTTCACCCATCTCATCCCGACCGCCGCCGCCCACGAGTTGATCCGCCAGAACCGGCGCGACCTGACCCTGGTGCGCATGACGCCCGACCTGGTCTACGACCTGCTGATCGGCGCCGGCTGCGCCAAGCGGCTGATCTTCTCCTGGGGTGGCAATCCCGGCGTCGGCTCCCTGCACCGCCTGCGCGATGCGGTGGAGAAGGGCTGGCCGCATAAGCTCGACATCTCCGAGCACAGCCACGCGGCCCTGGCCAATGCCTATGTCGCCGGCGCCTCCAACCTGCCGTTCGCCGTGCTGCGCGGCTACCAGGGCTCGGACCTGGTCAAGGTCAACCCGGACATCAAGTTCATCGCCTGCCCCTTCACCGGCGAGCAGCTCGCCGCGGTGCCCAGCGTGCGCCCGGACGTCACCGTCATCCACGCGCAGAAGGCCGACCGCCAGGGCAACGTGCTGATCCAGGGCATCCTTGGCGTGCAGAAGGAGGCGGCCCTGGCCGCCCAGCGCTGCATCGTCACCGTGGAAGAGATCGTCGACGACCTCCAGGCACCGATGAACGCCTGCGTGCTGCCGACCTGGGCGCTGGCCGCGGTCTGCGTGGTGCCGGGCGGGGCGCATCCGTCCTATGCCCACGGCTACTACGAGCGGGACAACCGTTTCTACCAGGCCTGGGACCCGATCGCCCGCGACCGCGAGACCTTCACCCAGTGGATCGACACCTACATCCGCGGTACCGCGGACTTCGCCGCCTTCCAGGCGAAGCTGGCTGCGGAGGCCTGAATGATGAGCGACTTCACCACCAATGAAATGATGACCGTGGCCGCCGCCCGCCGCCTCGGCAATGGCAGCGTCTGCTTCGTCGGCATCGGCCTGCCGTCCACCGCCGCGAACCTGGCGCGCCTGACCCATGCGCCGGACGTGGTGCTGATCTACGAATCCGGCCCCATCGGCGCCAAGCCGACGGTGCTGCCACTGTCCATCGGCGACGGCGAACTGGCCGAGACCGCCGACACCGTGGTGCCCACCGGCGAGATCTTCCGCTACTGGCTGCAGGGCGGACGCATCGACGTCGGCTTTTTGGGCGCGGCCCAGGTCGACCGCTTCGGCAACATCAACACCACGGTGATCGGCGACTACCACCAGCCCAAGGTGCGCCTGCCGGGCGCCGGCGGCGCGCCGGAGATCGCCGGCTCGGCCAAGGAGGTGCTGATCATCCTCAAGCAGTCGCACCGCAGCTTCGTCGACAAGCTGGCCTTCATCACCTCGGTGGGCTTCGGCGAGGGCGGCGATCACCGCCAGCAACTGGGCCTGCCGGGCAAGGGCCCGACCGCCATCATCACCGACCTGTGCATCATGGAGCCGGAAGCCGGCACGAACGAATTCGTGGTGACCGCCCTGCATCCCGGGGTGACCCGCGAGCAGGTGGTGGCCGCCACCGGCTGGGCCATCCGCTTCGCCGACCAGGTCGCCACTACCGCGGCGCCGACTGCCACCGAGCTCGAGGCCCTACGCGATCTGCAGGCGCGGACCACGGCGGCCCATGGCGGCCAGAAGGGAGGTGAGGAATGAGTCGCGCCGTCTATATCTGCGATGCCGTCCGCACCCCCATCGGTCGGCTCAATGGCGGGCTGTCCGCCGTGCGCGCCGACGACCTGGCGGCCATCCCGCTCAAGGCGCTGCAGGAGCGTAATCCCCAGGTGGACTGGTCCGCCGTGGACGAGGTGTTCATGGGCTGCGCCAACCAGGCCGGTGAAGACAATCGCAACGTGGCGCGCATGGCGGTGCTGCTGTCGGGATTGCCGGAAACGGTGCCGGGCGTGACCCTCAATCGCCTCTGCGCCTCGGGCATGGAGGCGGTGGGCCAGGCCTACCGCGCCATCGCCCTGGGCGAGATGGAGCTGGTGATCGCCGCCGGGGTGGAGTCCATGACCCGCGCGCCCTATGTGATGGGCAAGGCCGACAGCGCCTTCGGGCGCGGCCAGAAGCTGGAAGACACCACCCTGGGCTGGCGCTTCGTCAATCCAGCGCTGAAGGAAGCCTATGGCGTCGACAGCATGCCGGTCACCGGCGACAACGTCGCCGCCGACTATGGCGTCAGCCGCGCCGACCAGGACGCCTTCGGCCTGCGCAGCCAGCAACGCGCCGCCGCGGCCCAGGAATCCGGCTACTACGCCGAGGAAATCGTCCCGGTGACCATCAAGGGCAAGAAGGGCGACGTGGTGGTGGCGCAGGACGAGCATCCGCGTCCGGACACCACCGCCGAGGGCCTGGCCAAGCTCAAGCCGGTCAACGGCCCGGATAAGACCGTGACCGCCGGCAACGCCTCGGGCCTCAACGACGGCGCCTCGGCCATCATCCTGGCTTCGGCGGAAGCCGTGAAGCAGCACGGCCTGACCCCGCGCGCCAAGGTGCTGGGCATGGCCAGCGGCGGGGTAGCGCCGCGCATCATGGGCGTCGGTCCGACCCCGGCGGTGCGCAAGCTGCTCAAACAGCTGGACCTGTCCATCGAGGCCTTCGACGTCATCGAACTCAACGAAGCCTTCGCTGCCCAGGGCCTGGCGGTGCTACGCGAGCTGGGCGTGGCCGACGACAGTCCCAAGGTCAATCCCAACGGCGGCGCCATCGCCCTGGGTCATCCCCTGGGCATGAGCGGCAACCGCCTGGTGCTCACCGCGGTGCACCACCTGGAGAAGACCGGGGGCCGCCTGGGGCTCGCCACCATGTGCGTGGGCGTCGGCCAGGGGCTGGCGCTGGCGGTGGAGCGGGTGGAGTCGATCTAGGTTTTTGCATTGGCTATCGCGGCCATGGGCCGCTCCTACAGGGCCTGATGCCTTTGTAGGAGCGGCCCATGGCCGCGATGACCAGAGTCGATCGTAGAGTCCTTGCTTGAGCAATCACCGAAATTTCCAACCACCCCATGCCCACATCTCTCTGTAACCGCGTGTGTCTCTCCTGGTCCGATGGCGGTAGGCTGTCTCCCGTCCATCCATACCTATAACTAAGGATCTCCATGAGCACTCGCCCGCATTACAGCTTCGAGGAGCGCAAGAAGCGCATCTTCGCCATCGTCGGCGCCTCGTCCGGCAACCTGGTGGAATGGTTCGACTTCTACGTCTACGCCTTCTGCTCCATCTACTTCGCCGCCGCCTTCTTCCCGAAGAGCGATCCCACCGTGCAGCTGCTCAGCACCGCCGGTGTCTTCGCCGCGGGCTTCCTGATGCGGCCCCTCGGCGGCTGGATCTTCGGGCGCGTCGCCGACAAGTACGGGCGGCGCACCTCCATGGTCATCTCCATCCTGATGATGGGCGCCGGCTCCCTGGCCATCGCCTGCCTGCCCACCTATGCCAGCATCGGCGTCGCGGCGCCGGCCCTGCTGCTGCTCGCGCGACTGTTGCAGGGCATCTCGGTAGGCGGTGAATACGGCACCACCGCCACCTACATGAGCGAGGTGGCGCTGCGCGGCCAGCGCGGCTTCTTCGCCTCCTTCCAGTACGTCACCCTGATCGGCGGTCAGTTGCTGGCAGTGCTGGTGGTGGTGATCCTGCAACAGGTGCTCAGCGACGCAGAGCTGCGCGCCTGGGGCTGGCGGATTCCCTTCCTGGTCGGCGCCGTCGCCGCGGTGATCTCGCTGTTCCTGCGCCGCTCGCTGGAAGAGACCACCACCGCCGAGAGCCGCGCCAACAAGGAAGCCGGTACCCTGAGCGGCCTGTTCAAGCATCACAAGGCGGCCTTCTTCACCGTGCTCGGCTACACCGCCGGCGGCTCGCTGATCTTCTATACCTTCACCACCTACATGCAGAAGTACCTGGTCAACACCAGTGGCATGGACGCCAAGACCGCCAGTGCCGTGATGACCTGCGCCCTGCTGGTGTTCATGCTGATGCAGCCGCTGTTCGGCATGCTCTCCGATCGCATCGGCCGCCGTGCCTCCATGCTGCTGTTCGGCGGCCTGGGCGCGGTCTGCACCTGGCCGATCCTCACGGCGCTGGCCAGTGTCCAGAGTCCCTTCGTGGCCTTCCTGCTGATCTGCCTGGCCATGGCCATCATCAGCCTCTACACCTCCATCAGTGGCCTGGTGAAGGCGGAGATGTTCCCGCCGCAGGTGCGCGCCCTGGGCGTGGGCCTGTCCTATGCGGTGGCCAATGCGGTCTTTGGCGGTTCGGCGGAATTCGTCGCCCTGAGCTTCAAGACCCAGGGGCACGAAGAGGTGTTCTACATCTACGTCTCGGTGATGCTGGCGGTGGCCTTCCTGGTCAGCCTGCGGCTGCCGCGGCAGGCAGCCTACCTGCACCACGACCACTAAAAAGGAGTCCCCATGTCCAATCTGCTGTTCGACGCCTACTTCACCAACGCCGCGATGCGTGAGGTGTTCTGCGATCGGGGTCGACTGCAGGGCATGCTGGACTTCGAGGCGGCCCTGGCCCGTGCCGAGGCGGTGGTGGGGGTGATCCCGGCGACGGCGGTGGCGCCCATCGCCGCCGCCTGCCGCGCCGAGTTGTACGATGCCACCGAGCTGGCCCGCGCCGTAGTCAGCGCCGGCAATTCCGCCATTCCGCTGGTCAAGGCCCTGGGCCGGCAGATCGCCGCCCGGGACCCCGAGGCCGAGCGCCATGTGCATCGCGGCGCCACCAGCCAGGACGCCATGGACAGCGGCCTGGTCCTGCAGATCCGCCAGGCGCTGGACCTGCTGGACAGCGATCTGGCCATTCTGGCCGATGCGCTCGCGATCCAGGCCGAGGATCACGCTGGCACCGTGCTGGCCGGCCGCACCTGGCTGCAACACGCCACGCCCGTGACGCTCGGTATGAAGCTGGCCGGGGTGCTGGGCGCCATCACCCGGCATCGCCAGCGCCTGGCCGAACTGCGGCCGCGGGTGCTGGTGCTGCAATTTGGCGGTGCCTCGGGCAGCCTGGCGGCCCTGGGCGATCAGGCCCTGCCGGTGGCCGAGGCCCTGGCCCGGGAGCTGGCGCTGAGCCTGCCGGAGCAACCCTGGCACACCCAGCGCGATCGCCTGGTCGAGGTCGGCGCCTGGCTCGGCCTGGTGGCCGGCAGCCTGGGCAAGCTGGGGCGCGATCTGTCGCTGCTGATGCAGACCGAAGCCGCCGAGGTCTTCGAACCCTCGGCGCCGGGCAAGGGGGGGTCGTCCACCATGCCGCACAAGCGCAATCCGGTGGGCGCGGCGGTGCTGATCGCCGCCGCCACCCGCGCGCCGGGTCTGGTCAGCACCCTGTTTTCCGCCATGCCCCAGGAGCACGAGCGCAGCCTGGGCCTCTGGCACGCCGAGTGGGAAACCCTGCCGGAGCTGTTCTGCCTGGTCTCCGGCGCCTTGCAGCAGGCCCAGGCCATCGTCGCCGGCCTGGAGGTCGATGCGGCGCGCATGCAGGTCAACCTGGAACTGACCCACGGCCTGGTGCTGGCCGAGGCGGTGAGCATCGCCCTGGCTGGGCGCCTGGGTCGCGAGGCTGCCCACCATCTGGTGGAACAGAGCTGCAAGCGCGCCGTCCAGGAGGGTCGCCACCTGCGCCAGGTGCTGGACGATACGCCGGAAGTGACCGCAGAACTCTCCAGCGCCGAGCTGGATCGCCTGCTGGACCCCGCCCATTACCAGGGCCAGGCCCGGGCCTGGGTGGCCCGCGCCCTGGCCGAACACCGCTCCCTGCTTGCCCATTCCTAAACAAGAGGACTGCCTGATGCCCAGCGTACGTCTCGCCGATGGCGACCTGAACTACCGGCTGGAGGGCCCCGAAGGCGCCCCCGTGCTGATCCTGTCCAACTCCCTGGGCACCAACCTCGCCATGTGGGATGACCAGGCCGCCGCCTTCAGCGAAAGATTCCGCCTGCTGCGCTACGACACCCGCGGCCACGGCGCCTCCCTGGTGACGCCCGGCCCCTATCGCATGGACCAGAATGGCCGTGACGTCCTGGCCCTTGCCGATGCCCTGGGCATCGACCGATTTGCCTTCTGCGGCCTGTCCATGGGCGGTTCCATCGGCCAGTGGCTGGGCATCAACGCCCCCGAGCGGGTCACCCGCCTGGTGCTGTGCAACACCGGCGCCAAGATCGGCACCCCCGAGGTGTGGAACGGGCGCATCCAGACCGTCGAGGCCGGCGGCGAACAGGCCATGCGCGAGCTGCGCGATGCCTCCATCGGCCGCTGGTTCACCCCCGACTTCGCCAGTGCCGAGCCGGACAAGGTCGACCGCATCGTCGCCATGCTCGCCAGCACCCCGCCCCAGGGCTATGCCGCCAACTGCGCAGCGGTGCGCGATGCCGACTTCCGCGAGGTGCTGGATGCCATCCGCGCCCCGACGCTGATCGTCGCCGGCAGTCACGACGCCGTGACCACCCCGGCCGACGGACGCTTCCTGCAGGAACGCATCCCCGGCGCCGAGTACGTCGAGTTTCCCGCCGCCCACCTGTCCAATGTGCAGATGGGCGCTGCCTTTACCCAGCGCGTGCTGGCCTTCCTCAGCGCCTGAAGGAGTCGATCTTGGACGAAAGAGAACGTTATGAAGCCGGCATGCAGGTCCGCCGCGCAGTGCTGGGCGACGCCCATGTCGATCGCAGCCTGGAAAAGCTGACGCCCTTCAACGAAGAATTCCAGGAGATGATCACCCGCCATGCCTGGGGCGACATCTGGACCCGCCCGGGCCTGCCGCGGCACACCCGCAGCCTGATCACCATCGCCATGCTGATCGGCATGAACCGCGAAGGCGAACTGCGCCTGCACCTGCGCGCGGCGCGCAACAACGGGGTGACGCGGGAGGAACTCAAGGAGGTGATCATGCAGAGCGCCATCTACTGCGGCATCCCGGCGGCCAATGCCACCTTCCATCTGGCGGAGGCGGTGTGGGATGAGTTGGGGGTGGAATCTTTGGAGGGGTGAGTTTTCCCCTTTGGATGACGCCCGCCGGGTTGGATTTGGTGGGCGTTATTGGTTTTGGGGACGTAGGTTGGCGCTGAGCGTTAGCGAAGCCCAACGTTGCAGGGCTTCATTCTGCACCTTGGCGTGGGTGCCTCGGCTGGTTATCAAGCGCTTTGATGGTTTTTGTTTCGCCCACCCGGGCGAGTCACTTTTTTCAATCGCGAAAAAAGTAAGCAAAAACGCTTGCCCCACGTTTCGGCCCTTCGCTGCGCTCCGGGTCCCCTCGCTCCGGTGCCGCTCCAGGGGCACGGCACGAAGGGGCTTCCTGCCCCTCGCGCCTTGCTCGGCGTCCTGCCTCGCATCCCCCTCCGCGACACCTTCACTCGGCCTCACTGACGGGGCGGGGCGCCAGCCTGAGGCTTAGGTGTCTAAAGGTTTGTAGCGTGGAAAACCGCGTAGCGTTTTCCACTGGAGGGTACCGACACTATCAGTGGACAAGGCTTCGCCGTTGTCCACGCTACGGGCCGCCGACGTCTCTTCAACCGAAACTTTCAGGCTGGCGAAACCGCCCCGTTCAGGAGGGCGAACGCCAGTGTCGTGGAGGGGGCGAGCCGCATGGATGCGGCGAGAGGCCTAACGGGCCATGGACGGACCGTGTAGGCCGACCCCGGAACGGCGCTGGCGTGAGCGAAACGTAGCGAAGCGGAGTAACAGCCGCAGGCTGGCCCGAAGGGTGAGCGAAGCGAATCACCCGGAGCGAAGCGGAAGGCCGGATGGTCGGGGCAAGCGGTTTTGGTTACTTTTGTCCGGGGCGCGCAGCCGCGACTGGCAAAAGTGACTCGCCCGGGTGGGCGAAACAAAAAGTGCCAGCAAAACTCGATAAACAGCTAGGGCACCAATAAGCCTTGGTACTGGCTCCGCCTGGTTAGGCTTCGCTCGCGCTCAATCCACACTCGGAAATCACGCCTTTATCGCGGCCATGGGCCGCTCCTACAGCAGCCGGATACCCTGTAGGAGCGGCCCATGGCCGCGATAAGACAGTTGGTCCTACGAAAGCAACCCCCAGCCCAAGCCAGGGGCTACGCGCCTCTTACTTCGCCACTACCCGCGTAATCCGATCCCCCTCGGCATCATCCTGCCCCTTGGCCTTGTTGACCGCGTAGACCACGCCCTTGGCATCCACCACCGCATGATTGGGGTAGGTGCCCAGCTCCAGGTTGGCCTTGATGGTGCCATCCGGGTCGACCACGGTCAGGGTGCCGGCGCCGCGGTTGGTGACGTAGGCCAGGCGCTTGACCGGGTCGAAGACCACGCTCAGGGCCCCGGCGCCGGTGGTGACGTTGTGCAGGGTCTGGCCGGTCTTGGCGTCGACGATCAGCAGGTTGTCGCTGCCCTGGGCGGTGATGAGCAGGCGGTCGGTCTGGGGATCGTAGGCCACGTTCATGGCGGTCTTGGCGCCCTGGATCGGGAAGACCTTCTCGACGGTCTCGGTCTTGGCGTCGATCACCGCGGCTTCGTTGGTCTTCAGGCTGACGGCGTAGAGCTTGTGCACCGCCGGGTCCAGGTGCAGGCCGACCACGGCGAACCGCTCGCCGCGCACGCCCGATTCGATGGTGATGTGCTTGCGCACGGCCGGGTTCTTGGCGTCGAAGCTGATGATGTCCGGAGTCATGGCCGCCGAGGCGAAGGCGCGGTCGAGCTTCTCGTCGACCACCACGGTGTGGGCATGGGGCACGAGGCCGGGCGCGAATTGCTTGACCAGGCCCAGGTCGCTCTGGCGATAGACCGCCACGGTGTTCTGCCGGGTATTGGTGGTCCAGACGGTGCCGTTGCGATCATCCACGCCCACGCCATAGACGGCATAGACACCGGCGTCTTCGCCGGGTGCTGCGGCCGGGGTCACCTGGCGTTCGATGGCCAGGTCCTTGGGATCGAGCTTGAGCAGTTGCGAGACCTTGACCGGCGGACGGCCCACGGCGGAGGTGACGAAGAGGGCGCCGGTCTTGGCGCTGATGTCCACCTGGTAGAGGCCGGGGACCAATTTGACCGTGGTGAGACGGTAGGCGTCGGCGCCGGACAGCGGCACCACCGGAGAGACCTTGAGCGGGAAGACCGCGGCGCCCGAAGGCTGGGCGGTGTTGACCACGATGGGGTGCTGGCCGGGCGCGGCGTCTTCGGGGACGCGGATGGTCGCCTTGAAGTTGCCCTGGGCGTCGGCCACGTAGGCGGCGTCGGGGTTGAGCGCCACACCGCCGCGGGACAGGGTGATCTGCTGGCCGGGCTTGAAGCCGTGGCCTTCCAGCGTCACCTCGCTGCCCGCGAGGATGGCGGTGCCGGTGACGGGGCTGGCCTTGATCTCACCGCGGTAGTCCGGATCGGGAGCGTCGAAGCTGGAGCGCGCCTGGACGGTTTGCCCGCCCAGCGCTAGCAGGGCGGCCAGCAGGGTGACGGAAAAGACGCGCCGGCCCTTGGCCGAAGACGCTGGAGCGATGTTCATCAGGGATTCCTTGTAGCGGCGATCAAGATACCCGCGCCAGAGCGCCGGGCAGCGGAGGCCCTCCTGGGCTAGGCCATGTTAAGGCGAAAGCGAAATACTTGCATTTAGATTTGCAGATTTTACGCGTGGTCGCTGTCCGGGGTATCGAGGTTGCGCTGCATCAGGCAGGCGCCGGCGCCATAGCCGGCCAGTTTGGCCTGGAGTACGGCGTCGGCGGGGACCGGACGATACTGATGGCGCTGCCAGTAGCCGATGGCGCCGGGCAGGGACACCAGGCGAGCGCGGGACAGGCGGGCGCGGCGCGCCTGGCCCTGGGCATGGCGATAGAGGCGCCCAGCCACCCCCAGGCCCTGGGCGTCGGGATGCACCGCGCAGTCGTGCAGGAACCAGGTCGAGGCCTGCTCGGGCAGCCGTTCCAGGCGGGCGGCGAGTACCGGTGGCAGGCCGTCATCCCAGGGATAGCCGATCAGATAGCCTTGCAGCCGCTCCCGGACGTCGAGGGCGGCCCAGCAGTGCTCGGGCGCGAGGGCCAGGCGATTGGCGTAGAAGCCGTGGTCTTCGAGCAGCTCGGCAGGGTAGTTGGCTGCCTGGATGTCGAGGACGGTCGGGATGTCGGCGGGGCGCAGCGGGCGTATCGAGGGCATGACGACAGGGGGAAAAGGTCCGGTCGGGCAGTATGGTCACTGCCCGACCGGGAGGCAAATGCCTCGGAGCCTTGGGTAATGAATCCCGTCGGCAAGACTGCGCCTGGGCGGTCAAGGACGGGGTTCCGGCGACGACCTTGGCGTGCCTGGCTGCGCCCTCTGGCACGGGGGTTACCTCGCGCGCGTGGCGCCTAACGGCGTACCTGTGACTCAGGCCTTGGCGATCAGCCGCGAGTTGCGGGCGTTGCGAAATTGCAGGTCTTCGATGCCCTGGGTGGTGGTCTCGGCTTCGGCGCGGGCGGCGAGGATGAGGTCGTGGTGCGGGGACTTGGCGCAGACCGGGTCGGCGTTGCGCGCATCGCCGGTGAGCATGAAGGCCTGGCAGCGGCAGCCGCCGTAGTCCTTTTCCTTCTCGTCGCAGGAACGGCAGGGCTCGGGCATCCAGTCGTAGCCGCGGTAGACGTTGAAGCCGAAGGAGTCGTACCAGATGTGCCGCAGGTCCTGCTCCTTCACGTTGGGGAAGGCGATGGGCATCTGCCGGGCGCCGTGGCAGGGCAGGGCGGTGCCGTCCGGCGTGATGGTCAGGAACAGCTTGCCCCAGCCGTCCATGCAGGCCTTGGGGCGCTCCTCGTAGTAGTCCGGGGTGACGAAGATCAGCTTGCAAGGATGATCCTCGGCCTTGAGCCGGGCGCGGTATTCATTGGTGATGCGCTCGGCGCGCTCCAGCTGGGCCTTGGTGGGCAACAGGCCGGCACGGTTGCGCTCGGCCCAGCCATAGAACTGGCAGGTGGCGAGTTCGACGAAGTCGGCGTCCAGCGCCAGGCAGAGGTCGATGATCTGGTCGATGCGATCGATGTTGTGCCGGTGGGTGACGAAGTTGAGCACCATGGGATAGCCATGGGCTTTCACTGCCTTGGCCATGGCCAGCTTCTGGGCGAAGGCCTTCTGGGAGCCGGCCAGCAGGTCGTTCACCTGGGCATCGCTGGCCTGGAAGCTGATCTGGATATGGTCCAGCCCAGCCTGCTGGAATTCGGCGATGCGCGCCTCGGTCAGGCCGATGCCGGAGGTGATGAGGTTGGTGTAGTAGCCCAGCCGGCGCGCCTCGCGGATCAGCTCGGCGAGGTCCTGGCGCACCAGGGGTTCGCCCCCGGAGAAGCCGATCTGGGCGGCGCCCATCTCCCGCGCCTCGGCCATGACCTTGAACCACTGTGCGGTGGTCAGCTCGCGGCCCTGGGCGGCGAAGTCCAGGGGATTGGAGCAATAGGGGCACTGCAGCGGGCAGCGATAGGTGACCTCGGCCAGCAGCCACAGCGGCAGGCCGACATTGTGCTTGGTTACCACCGGCGGCTGCGGGAGTTGCATGGGCACTCCAGGCAGTTGAGAAGTGCCTGCGCTCGGTGATGCTGCGTTAGAAACCTGCTCGGAATGCTCATTTACCATTTGCAAACTCCGCTTCCTCGCTGGTTTCTGCCTTGCCTGACCTTCGCTCGGCGACTTCTCAAACAAGGCTTAGCCGAGTAGGAGCCAGTGCTCTGCACGAGCGACCTCCATGAATTGTTCGACGTCGTCGCCCAGTTCGGGGACGCCGGGGAAGCGTTCGTCGAGGACGGCGATGATGGCCGCCACGTCGCGCTGGCCGTCGATCAGCCCGCCGATGGCGGCGGCGCTGTCGTTGAGCTTGATCATGCCCTCGGGATAGAGCAGCACATGGGCGTCCTGCGCCGGCTCGAACTGGAAGCGGTAGCCGGGGCGCCAGCGCGGCACCTGGGTACGGTCGAAGCTCATAGGTCGATTCCTCGGTGCCAGCGGCGCTCGGCGGTGATGCTGTGATAGGGCGGGCGGTGCAGTTCGTAGGCCATGCTCATGGCGTCGAGCATGGTCCAGAGGATGTCCAGCTTGAACTGCAGGATCTCCAGCATGCGCTGCTGGGATTCCCAGGTGGTGTAGTGCTGCAGGGTGATCTGCAGGCCGTGCTCGACGTCGCGGCGGGCCTGGCCCAGGCGGGTGCGGAAGTACTCGTAGCCGGCCGGATCGATCCAGGGATAGTGCTGCGGCCAGGCGTCCAGGCGCGACTGGTGGATCTGCGGCGCGAAGAGCTCGGTCAGGGAGCTGCTGGCAGCTTCCTGCCAGGAGGCGCGGCGGGCGAAGTTGACATAGGCGTCCACCGCGAAGCGCACCCCCGGCAGCACCAGTTCCTGGGAGAGCACCTGCTCGCGGTCCAGACCGGTGGCCTCGGCCAGGCGCAGCCAGGCCTCGATGCCACCTTCGCTGCCGGGCTCGCCGTCGTGGTCGAGGATGCGCTGCACCCATTCGCGACGGATCTCGCGGTCCGGGCAGTTGGCCAGGATGGCGGCGTCCTTGAGCGGGATGTTGACCTGATAGTAGAAGCGGTTGGCCACCCAGCCCTGGATCTGCTCGCGGCTGGCGCGACCCTGGTACATGGCCACGTGATAGGGGTGGTGGATGTGGTAGAGCTCGCCCTTGGCGCGCAGGGCGGCTTCGAATTCGGCGGGGGTGAGGGCGTTGGGCATGGCGTTCACAACTCGATGGACATCCCGTCCCAGGCGACTTCCACGTTCTGGCGCGCGAGGATGGCGCGCTCGGGGGAGTCTTCGTCCAGGATCGGATTGGTGTTGTTGATGTGGATCAGCACCTTGCGCTGGCGCGCGAAGCCGGCCAGCACCTCCAGCATGCCGCCGGGACCGCTCTGCGGCAGGTGGCCCATCTCGGTGCCGGTACGGGTGCCCACGCCGCGACGCTGCATCTCGTCGTCGGTCCAGAGGGTGCCGTCCACCAGCAGGCAGTCGGCCTGGCCCATCAGCTCCAGCAGGGCGGCATCCGGCTGGCCGAGGCCCGGGGCATAGAACAGCTTGCCGCCGGTGCGCCGGTCGTGGACCAGCAGGCCCAGGTTGTCGCCCGGGTGCGGATCGTGGCGATGGGGCGAATAGGGCGGCGCGGCGCTGCGCAGCGGGAAGGGCGTGAATTCCAGGTTCGGGCAGGCCGGGATGGTGAAGCTGCCGCTCAGGGCGATGGGCTGCCAGCTGAGCCCGCCGTTCCAGTGTTCGAGCATGTTGAACAGCGGAAAGCCGGTGGTGAGGTCCTGATGGACCATCTCGGTGCACCAGACCTCGTGGGGGCAGCCTTCGCGCAGGCTGAGCAGGCCGGTGGTGTGGTCGATCTGGCTGTCCAGCAGGACGATGGCGCGGATGCCGGTGTCACGCAGGGCCCGCGCCGGTTGCAGCGGGGCGAAGCCGGCCAGCTGGGCGCGGATGTCGGGCGAGGCGTTGCACAGGATCCAGTTCACCCCGTCGTCGGACAGGGCGATGGAGGACTGGGTACGGGCCTGGGCCCTGAGGGTGCCCCTGCGGAAGCCGTCGCAATTGACGCAATTGCAGTTCCACTGGGGAAAGCCACCGCCGGCGGCGGAGCCGAGAATCTGGATATGCATGGGAAAGGCTAGACCTGGAAAAAGTACGCCCCGGCGAACCGGGGCGTGGGGCGCATCAACGGTTGGCGAAGTACATGGTGACTTCGAAGCCGATGCGCAGGTCAGTGTAAGCAGGCTTGGTCCACATGGGAGGTCTCCTCTTTTGACTGCGAAAGCCGGATGGATCCGGTCGCCGAGTTTAACAAATGTTGCCTAGCTAAGGGTTTTCGCCGCGACGAATCGTCGGCGGTCCGGCGGACATAACTGTCTTACCGATCCTGCAACAGATTGACCGCCCACAACGGCCCACGCTCCCGGGAAAGTGTTGAAAGCTATGACATCCAGTCGGATGGCGCAGCGGCATTGGCCAGGGCGAAGCGCGGGGCGTCGACGGCGGTGAGCTGGCTCCAGGCCTGGAGCAGGACTCGCTCGTCCAGCGCCGCCAGGGCCTCTCGCAGGGGTTCGAGGTCCAGCGCACCGTTGCGCTGGAAGCCCCACCAGAGGCGCTCGGCCAGGGCGGCGCGCTGGGGCGTGGCGGGGCTGAAGTCGCGCACCAGTTGGCGGATGCTCTGCGCCAGTGTCGCGGGCTCGGCCTGCACCGTGGCCAGACTGTCAGCCAGACAGCCCTCGATTTCCGCCAGGAGCTCCGCCGCCCGGGCATGGGGCGACTGCACGCCGATCAGCAGGCCGCCCTGATCGCCCAGCTGGCGATAGGCGGAAAACACCGCGTAGCCCAGTTGCCGCTCGCTGCGCAGGCGGCGGAACAGCGGCGCCTGCAGGCGCGCCGCCAACAGCCGCCAGGCGGCTTCGGTGGCGGGCTGCGCATCCGGTTGCGGGCAGAACAGCAGCAGCGCCTGCTGGGCGTCGGGGCTGGGTTCAGGGTGCCAATGGCGGCCGGTGAAGAGAGGCGGATCGCCAATGACCGCGGCGAAAGGCTGAGGGGGTGGGGCCACCGCCGCCAGGAGCGTTTGCGCGGCGCTAGGCAGGCCGCAGGCCAGGGCTTGCCAGCCAGGACCTGAGTGGTCTGCGTCTCTGGGCGGCGTGACGACGGACAAGCGCTCCGGCAAGACCTTGAGCAGTTGGCGAATGAGCATGGGTTCGGTCGGCGCCGCGGGTACCGGCCTGGAGGTGGCCAGCTCCCCGACCAGGCGCTCGAGTGCCTGCTCCAGGGTTGCCGGCAAGGCGTCGGCCCAACCTTGCAGGCGCAATTCCCAGGGCGCATCCGGCGGACTCCAGCGCAGGTTGACGCCCGCCTCGGTGGCCAGCCGGGGCAGGTTGCCCAGGACGGAAGCCTCGGGTGCTACCGGCGCCTGCCCTGGCCACTGCCAGCGCAGGAATAGCAGGCCTTCGCGTCGCTGGGGGGCGAGGGCTGGACTGATCGGCCAGGGTCGCTTCGCGGGGGCGCTTGGCGTGATTGGGGCGGCGAGCAGCGGATTGGGCGCTGGCAGGGCGAAGGTGACAGTGGCAGGCACCATGGTACTCGGTCGATCGGCCAGGCCGGTGGCGAAGCCGGTGAGGCGTTCCGGTACCAGCTGGGCGAGCAGCAGCGGCCAGGCGGCCTGGGCGGCAGCGGAAAGGGCCGGGTGTGGCGAGGCGTTTCCTGCCCGATCCAGCCAGAGACGTTCGCCCAGACGCCGCACCAGCGCCAGGGCGGGCAGGGTGGCCCACTGGCGCTGGACGCGTTCGGCGTGGCCCTGCTGCAGCGCGGCGAGCGGCGTCTTGCACAGGGCGTCCAGCCAGGCGAACAGGGTGCTGGTCAGGCGGCCGGGGCTGGCCTGGGGACCAGGAGCGAGGTCCAGGCGAAGCAGGCCCTGGCGTGCCTGGCGATAGGGCCAGGCGAGGCTCAGTCGTTCGGCCTGGCCCGCCTGGCGCAAGGCCGCTGGCAGGCCGCCGGGATGCTCGCCGAGCAGCAGGGTTTCCAGCAGCTCCGCCGCTTCCCAGCTGCCAGGTGGCAGGTCATCGAGGGCGAATTGCAGGGCGAGGGTCGGGGGCGTGGCAGCTGTGGTCTGCCAGTGTTCACCTGTAGCTGGAAGCGATTGGGGCCTTACGGCCCTGGGCGCCGGACCGGATGGCAGCAGGGCGCCGTGTGCCTGGGCCAGGTCCGCCAATGCGGCCAGCGACTGGGGACCGGCCAGCACCAACAAGGCGTTGGCGGCGCGGTAGTGCTGGCGCTGGAAGTGGTGCAGGGCCGCCTGGAAGGCTGGACTTTGCAACGGCAGGCTGTATCTGTTGCCGGCGTGGAAACCGACGGCCAGGTGCGCGGCGGGCAGTCCGGCGGCCAGGGCCAGGTCGCGGCGGGTATCGGCGCTGCGCGACCAGGCGATGAATTCGGCGTGCAGCACCTCGCGCTCGCGGCGCTGCGCCTCGGGTGCCAGCAGCGGGGCGGCGAGCATGTCCAGCAGCCGGGAGAGGCCGGCGCCCAGATGCTCGGGGGGCAGGGCGAAGAAGAAGTCGGTGGTGGTCTCGCGGGTGCTGGCGTTGAGTTCGCCACCCAGGCGTTGCACCAGCGGCATCAGGCCGTCGGCCGCGGGATAGTGGCGACTACCCAGGAAAAACAGGTGTTCGAGAAAGTGCGCCAGCCCCGGAAAGGCCCGCGGTGCCTGGTGACTGCCGGCGCCGATGCGCACCAGGGCGGCGGCCTGGGGCAGTTCGGGCTCGTGCAGCAGGGCGACGGCCAGGCCATTGGCCAGGCGCAGCCGGCGGTGGAGGGGGGCGGAGGTGGGCATGGGGGGTAGCTTAACCGAGTCCGAGGAAAGGTGATGGCGCGGGGTTTGCCCTCACCCCAGCCCTCTCCCCGAGGGAGAGGGGGAAGAGCGGGTGGGGTGCCTGGGTTGGTCCTCGCCTTGGCCTTCTGCCAGGGGGAGAGGGAGCGTTCGAGGCACGGTCTTGACCCCGTAGCGTGGAAAACGGCGCAGCCTTTTCCGCTGGGCCTTAGGTGCCAGGGGCTCTTTTCATAGAAAGATAAAACCCAGGCGAAAAAAATCCCGGTTGGGCCGGGATTTCGGGGTGGGGCGAGGGGGGTTCCAACAGGATGTCAAAAATGCTCGAAGCATCCTCGCCCCGAACCCTCTCCCGGAGAAGAGGGGAGTTCAGGCGCGGGCGCCCTTACTGCTTCTCGGGCAGGGCGAAGGCCATCACATAGTCACCCTGCTTGGTGCCCAGCGAGCCATGGCCGCCGGCATAGACCAGCACGTACTGGCGGCCGTCCTTGCCGGTGTAGGTCATGGGGGTGGTCTGGCCACCGGCCGGCAGGCGGCCTTTCCACAGTTCCTTGCCGTTCTTCACGTCATAGGCACGCAGGTACTGGTCCAGGGTGCCGCTGAGGAAGGCCACGCCACCGGCGGTGGTGACGGTGCCGCCCAGGCTGGGCACGCCCATGGGCAGGGGCAGCGGAACCGGCGAGTTGTCGCGCACGGTGCCGTTCTTGTGCTTGTAGACCAGTTTGCCGGTGGTCAGGTCGAGACCCGCCACGTAGCCCCAGGCGGGTGCCTGGCAAGGCAGGCCCAGCGGCGACAGGAAGGCCGACAGGATCACGCCATAGGGCGCGCCCTTGTTGGGCTGGATGCCCTCGGTCTCGCTCTTGCGGGCCGGCTGGTTGGCGATCTCTTCACGCGGTACCAGCTTGGAGGTGAAGGCCATGTAGCTGGGGTTGAGGAAGGCGATCTGGCGCACCGGATCGACCGAGATACCGCCCCAGTCGAACACGCCGAAGTTGCCCGGATAGACGATCGAGCCTTGGGTGGACGGCGGGGTGTAGATGCCCTCGTAGCGGTGCTCGCGGAAGGCGATGCGGCACAGCGCCTGATCGAAGGGCGTACCGCCCCACATGTCGCTTTCCTTAAGGGTCGGCGCGGCCAGGTTGATCGAGGAGATTGGCTGGGTCGGCGAGGTGTGGTCGCCTGCCACCGCGCCCTGGGGCACCGGGGTTTCGGTGATCGGATAGAGGGGCTGACCGTTGGTGCGGTCCAGCACATAGATGCTGCCCTGCTTGGTGGAGGCCATCAGCGCGGGTTTCACGCCGCCAGCGGTCTTGATGTCCACCAGGGTCGGCTGACCGCCCACGTCCATGTCCCAGAGGTCATGGTGGGTGAACTGGTAGTTCCAGCGCACCTTGCCGGTGGCGATGTCGAGGGCCACGACGCCGGCGCTGTACTTCTCGGACGCCGGGGTACGGTCACCGCCCCACTGGTCGGGCATCTGGTTGCCCATGGGCAGGTAGACCATGCCGACCTTCTCGTCGACCGCCATCATCGACCACATGTTGGGCGAGTTGCGGGTGTAGATGCCGTCGGCGGCGATGGGCGCGGTGGCGTCCGGATTGCCGCTGTCCCAGTTCCATACCAGCTTGCCGCTGTGCACGTCGTAGGCGCGGACGACACCGGAGGGCTCGTCCGTGGAGACGTTGTCGGTGACGTGGCCGCCGATGATCACCAGGTTGCGGGTCACCGCCGGCGGCGAGGTGGAGTAGTAGCCACCGGGCGTGAAGCTGCCCATGTTGGCGCTCAGGTCGATCTGGCCGTTGTCGCCGAAGTCGCTGCACACCTTGCCGGTGTCGGCGTTGAGGGCGATCAGGCGGGTGTCGGCGGTGGGCAGGAACAGGCGCCGCGGGCAGCTGTTGGCGACCGGGGTGCTCTGCTCGTCGACCGGCACGGCATTGCCGGTGGCCGGGCTCTGGCCGGCAGTGGTGGTGCCGGCGTAGGTGGCGTCGTCGTGGTAGGCCACGCCGCGGCAGGTCATGTGCGCCCAACCCTTGAAGCTGTCGGCGTGCTGGGTGCTCAGCTTGGGATCGAAGCGCCAGATTTCCTTGCCGCTGTCGGGGTCCACGGCGATCACCTGGCTGTGCGGCGTGCAGACGTAGAGCATGCCGTTGACCTTAAGCGGGGTGTTTTCCGCGGTGGTCTCCTGGGGATCGTTCGGGCCGGGGATGTCGCCGGTGCGGAAGGTCCAGGCCGGTTGCAGGTCCTTCACGTTGTTGATGTCGATCTGCTTGAGCGGCGAGTAGCGATCACCGAAGGCGGTACGGCCATAGGAGGGCCAGTCGCCGTCGGCGGCGGTCGGCGCGGCGCTCTCGGTGCCGGCGGTGTCGCGGCCCAGGTCACCGTCCAGACGGTTGTAGTTGACGAACTGGGCGATCAGGGCAACGGCGCCGGCGATCACCAGCGAACCCACCAGCGGCAGGCCGCCGCTGCGGCTGTCCAGCGGACGGCGGAACGCCGGGATCAGCAGTACCAGACCGAGCACGAACCAGAGTGCCAGGCGCGGCACCAGCTGCCACCAGTCGAACTGGACTTCCAGCACGGCCCAGGCGGTGGACATGACCAGGAAGAAGGCATAGACCCAGACGCCACTGGCCCGGCGGATGCACAGCAGGTAACCGCTCAGGGCGAGTAGCACGCCGCCGCCGAGGTAGTACAGGGAGCCGCCGAGGGTGGCCAGTTTGATGCCCAGCCCCAGCAGGGCGAGGCCCAGGAGGATGAACAGGATGCCGAGTAACCTGGCAGGCAGGCCTCCCGGTCTCGCGTTGGAAGTGACAGTCATGGCAGTGCTCGCAATGCAATCGTGAAAGAGACTTCGACTCGACCGACGTCAGCGCAAATCGGAACCGCATGCGGATCTGGCGTCTGCTACGTCTGAACCTGTTGTCTATCTTATTGTTCCACCCTTCGCCGGCTTCCCTGGCAGGAAGCTAGTGGGGTCGCGCTGAGGCGAAGCGAGGCATGGCGCGGAAGGCGTCGGTTGAATCGGGCGGGTAGATAGTAAGCTAAGCATTGACTGATGTCACTTCGCGATGACGGAAGGAAGGAGCCCGCGACACGTCGTGCCTGCTACCATCGCGAGCCTTTTCCTGATGTTGCCCGCCATGTCCGACGTACTTGCCCTGGTCCAGGCGACCTTCGACGTCACCGCCCCGGTCTTCGCCCTGGTGCTGCTCGGTGGCCTGCTCAAGCGGCTGGGCTGGATCGATACCGCCTTCATCAACACCTCGTCCAACCTGGTGTTTCGCGCCACCATGCCGACGCTGCTGTTTCTCGGCATCGTCAAGGCCGATCTCGGCGACGCCCTGCAGCCGCTGCTGCTGGGTTACTTCGCCCTGGCCACGGTGGCGAGCTTCCTGGCGGCCTGGGGCTGGGCGGTCTGGCGCTGTCCGCAGGCCGACCGCGGGGTCTATGTGCAGGGCGCCTTTCGCGGTAACTGCGGCATCGTCGGCCTGGCCCTGGCGGCCACCCAGTACGGCGACTACGGCCTGTCGGTGGGCGGGATCATGGCGGGCATGGTCATCCTCTTCTACAACGTGCTCTCGACCATCGTGCTGGCGCTCTACAGCCCGCACCTGGAGGCCAACTGGCGCACCCTGCTGCGCAGCATCCTCGGCAATCCACTGATCATCGGCATCCTCCTGGCGATTCCCTTCGCCTATTTCCAGTGGCAACTGCCGCGCTGGCTGGATACCTCGGCGCGCTATTTCGCCGGGCTCACCCTGCCGCTGGCCTTGATGTGCATCGGCGCCACCCTGTCCCTGGCGTCCCTGCGCGAAAGCAGTCGCCTGGCGGTGGGCGCCAGCCTGTGGAAGATCGTCTGGATTCCGTTGTTCGGCGTGCTGGGTGCCCTGGTGGTGGGCATCCAGGGACCGGCGCTGGGCATTCTCTTTCTCTACCTGGGTTGTCCCACGGCGGCATCGAGTTTCGTCATGGCCCGGGCTGCTGGCAGCAATGCCCAGCTGGCGGCGGCCATCGTGGTGGTCAGCACCCTGGGCGGGATGCTGACCACCAACCTGGGGCTGGTACTGCTGAAGGGATTCAGCCTGCTCTAGACCGGACTGGCCGGACATCGGTTATGTGAGAACGTTTATCGGTTGTATCCGGCCAAAAAGTCAGATTTGAGCGTAAATAGTGTGGCCTCGATCGTCCCCCGGTCGGTTCGCCCTCTCGATGCCTATCGCAATAACTAGTTGCGAGGAGCGTGGCCGCCCACTCCCCAGCCTTACGCGTGGTAACCATGAAACGCTCGCTCCAATTCAGCCACAAGATCCTGCTGGCGGCCGCCCTAGTGGTGACCCTGGCCCTGGCCGGCTTCGCCAGCTTCAATGCCTACCTGCAACGCCAGGCCATCACCCAGAGCCTGGAGGCCTCGCTGAGCGAGATCGGCCGGACCACCGCCGGCAACATCGCCTACTGGCTCGACGCCCGCATCAAGCTCATCGACAGCCAGGCGCAGGTGCTGGCCCGCGACAGCAGCCCGGCCAATGTGGTCGGCCTGCTCGAACAGAAGCTCTATACCAGCAACTTCGACTCCACCTACCTGGGCGAGGTCGACGGCACCTTCACCGACCGTCCCCACACGCCCATGGAAGCCGGCTACGACGCCCGCCAGCGTGACTGGTACAAGGCCGCGGTCAGTGCCGGTGGCCCCATCCTCACCGAGCCCTATCTCACCGCGCCACCGCAGAACTTCCTCTGCATCACCATCGCCGCGCCGGTCCTGCAGAACGGCAAACTGATCGGCGTGGTGGCCGGCGACCTAGTGATGGACAGCCTGATGAAGATGATCACCTCGCTGGATGCCGGCGGCCTCGGCGAAGCCTTCCTGGTGGACGCCGACGGCAAGATCCTGGTCAGCAGCCACGCCGATCAGGTGCTGAAATCGCTCAAGGATGTCTTCCCCGAGCAGACGCCGAGCCTGGCCCCTGGCTTCCATCACGTCCTGCAGAACGGCAGCGACCGCCTGGTGAGCTTCACCCCGGTCGCAGGCCTGCCCTCGGTCAAGTGGTACCTGGCACTGTCCATCGACCAGGCCAAGGCCTATGCCCCGGTGACCCAGGCGCGCAACCTGGCCATCGTCGCCACCCTGGTGGCGGTGCTCGCCATCATCCTGCTGCTGGGTCTGCTGATTCGCGTGCTGCTGCGTCCGCTGCACGAGCTGACCCGCGCCATGGACGACATCGCCCAGGGCGAAGGCGACCTGACCCGGCGGCTGCCGGTGCAGTCCAAGGACGAATTCGGCGCCCTGGCCGAGGCTTTCAACCACTTCGTGGCCCGTATCCACACCTCGATCCGCGACGTGGCCCATAGCACCGGCGAACTCAATCAGGTCACCCGGCGGGTGCTGGAGGCTTCCCAATCGTCCATGCGGCAATCGGATGTCCAGGCCCAACGCACCACCAGCGTGGCCGCGGCGATCAACGAACTGGGCGCCGCCGCCCAGGAGATCGCCCGCAACGCCGCCCATGCCTCGGGCGAGGCCAGCACCGCCCGCGCTCAAGGCGAGGAGGGCCGCGAGGTGCTCGACGAAGCCCTGCACGCCATGCAGGCGCTATCGAACAAGATCGGCACCAGCTGCGAGCATATCGAGGCGCTCAACGGCAAGACCGCCAACATCGGCCAGATCCTCGAGGTGATCCGCGGCATCTCCGAGCAGACCAACCTGCTGGCGCTCAACGCCGCCATCGAGGCGGCCCGCGCGGGTGAAGCCGGCCGTGGTTTCGCCGTGGTGGCCGACGAGGTGCGCTCCCTGGCCAGCCGTACCCAGAGTTCGGCGCAGCAGATCCAGCAGATGATCGAAGAGCTGCAGCACGGCTCCCGCGACGCCGTGGCCCTGATGCAGGAAAGCCAGCGGCAGAGCGCCCACAGCATGCAGGTGGCCAAGAGCGCTGGCGAACGGCTGGGCAGCGTCACCGAGCGCATCGGCGAGATCGACGGCCAGAACCAATCGGTGGCCACGGCGACCGAGGAACAGACCTCGGTGGTGGAGACGCTGAACATGGACATCAGCGAGATCAACCTGCTGAACCAGCAGAGTGTGGACAACCTCCAGGCCACCCTGGCGGCCTGCACCGCCCTGGAAGCCGAGGCCGGTCGCCTGCAGCGGCTGGTGGGTGGTTTCCGGATCTAGTGTGGTGTTTCAGCAGTTCGCGCAAGAATTGGCGAGTGATTTTGGGGCGGTTCGGCGTTCCGACTGGGCCAGGCGCCGCGACGAGTCATGGCAGGGCTATGGCGAGGAGTGGCAGCGCCGCCAGGACGGTCCGCCGCTGCGGCCGAAAAAGCGCCGCCAAAATTGTCTAGATAACTTCTGAAACACCACACTAGCGCCGTGCCTGGGAAGCTGGCCGCTAGCCAGTATTCCTGGGCGGTTTAAGGGCTTGGCGGGCCCTGCCACTCGTCTGAAAAAGTAAAACTAATTAGCGCAAAAAGATGCTCTGGCAAGCCGCTTTGCGCAAGTCGGCGGTGACGGCTCGGCCAAGCGGCCGACTCGCGGCATCAAGAAAGCCTTTTTTCCCGCCGATGGGCTAGTCGTTACCGCCAGGTCCGGTGTCGGCCCATGCCCAGCGTCGCGCTGCACCTCCCTGGCCCTGCCAATTCTCGGCGTGGCACCTTGCCACCAGGGGCACCATGTTCATCCGGCTGTGCAAATCCTCTCGCGTACGCTGGAGTCTCGGCGTCTTCCTCTGTGGCGTGCTGCTGACCTCGCTGGTCACCCGGCAGTTGGCCGAGCGCAACGAGCGGCAGGTCCGCCATGCCCTGGAAAGCGCGGCGACCGATGTCCGCGAGCAGATCTTCGAGCGCTTGCGCGTCTACGAGTACAGCCTGAGCGGTATGCGCGACGTCATCGTGGTGGCCGGCAAGGGACTGTCGCGCGAACTGCTCGAGCACTATGGCCGTACCCACGACCTCAATCAGGAGTTTCGCGGGGCGCGCGGCATAGGTTTCATCCGCCGGGTTCCCGTCGCCGAGGAGGAGCGTTTCGTCCACGCCGCCCGCGCCGATGGCTGGCCGGACTTCACCATCCGCAGCTTCGCGCCCCATGGCGGAGATCGCTTCGTCGTCCAGTACGTCGAGCCGGTGGCGCTCAACCAGAGAGCCGTCGGCATGGATGCGGCGTCCGAACCGGTGCGCCGCGAGACGGCGGTCCTGGCCATGCAGCGCGGCAGCCTGCACCTGTCCGGGCCGGTGGAACTGCAGGCCTACCAACCGCCGGAGCGCGGTCTGCTGCTGATGCTGCCGATCTATCACGACGGCCTACTGCCCAAGGACCCGACCCAACGCGAGGCCGCCACCCTGGGCTGGTCCTATGTTCCCCTGAGCATTCAGGAGCTGTTCGGCAGTCTGCGCCTGGACATACCCGGTCTGCTGATCCGCCTGAGCGACGTGACCGAGCCGACCCGGCCCACGCTGTTCTATACCCGCGGCGCCACCGACGAGCCGGCTGCCACGGCGCTCTCCCAGGTGGTGACCACCCGTGAGGTCTATGGCCGCCGCTGGCAGATGGCGTTTACCGCCACCCCCGCGTTCGTCGCCAGTCTCAACCTGGTGTCGCTGCCCCTGGTCCATCTGATCGGCAAGCTCGTCAGCCTGCTGGCCGCCGGCCTGACCTTCGCCCTGCTCACCACCCGGCAACGCCGCCGCCAGTACCAGCAGGACCAGGCCAATCTCACCGCGGTGGTGGAAAGTTCCTCCGACGGCATCATCAGCAAGGACCTCCAGGGCGTGGTGCTGAGCTGGAACCACGCGGCGGAAGAGCTGTTCGGCTACTCCGCCAGCGACGCCGTGGGCCAGCGCCTGCTCGATCTGGTGGTGCCCACCGAGCTGGAGCACGAGGAATGGTCGGTGCTCGAACGCATCGGCCGCGGCGAGCCGGTGCCGCACTTCGAGACCCGTCGCCAGCACCGCGACGGCCGTCTCATCGATGTCTTGGTCAGCGTCTCGCCCATGCGCGGCCGCGACGGCCGGATCATCGGCGCCTCCAAGACGGTGCGCGACATCTCGCTGCAAAAGGCCGCCCAGGCCGAGATCCTGGCGCTCAATGCCCGGCTGGAAGAGCAGGTGGCCCAGCGTACTGCCGAACTGAGCCAGACCAACCGTCTGCTCGGCGACGTGCTACGCGCGGCCTCCGAGGTGGGCATCATCGCCACCGACCACGAGGGTCGCATCACCCTGTTCAACGAAGGCGCCGAGCGCCTGCTGGGCTATCGCGCCGCCGAGGTGGTGGGGCGCTGGCAGGCCAGCGATTTCCATCTGCCGGAAGAGCTGGCGACCCAGGGCGCGGCCCTGGAAGCCGAGTACGGCCTGCCGGTCGCCGGCTTCCGCGTGCTGGTGGAGCGCTCCGAACGCGCCGGTGCCGACGCCCGCGAGTGGACCTTCGTCCGGCGCGACGGCGAACACCGCGACGTCAGCCTGGTGGTGACCACCATGCGCGATGTCTCGGGCCAGGTCAGCGGCTACCTGGGCATCGCCTCCGACGTCACCGAGCGCAAGGCCGCCGAGCAGGAGCTGGCAGCCAGCCTCGCCCTGACCCGGGCGATCCTGGACACCGCGGTCAGCCCCATCGTCACCGTGGACAGCAATGGCCTGGTGCGCTCCTTCAACCCGGCCGGCGAACGCATCTTCGGCTATCGCGCGGCCGAGGTGGTGGGGCAACCCATCCGTCGTCTGATTCCCGGCTATCTGGCCGGCTACGAGGCACTGTTCAGCTGTTCGCAGGAAATCGCCGACGACCAGGCCGGCCAGCAGGGCCAGGAGATGGAAGGTCGTCGCGCGGACGGCAGCGTCTTCCCCATCACCCTCAGCCTGGGGGTGATGTGGACCGACGGCGAGCGCCTGGCGGTGGCCATCATCGCCGACATCACCGAGCAGAGTCGCCAGCGCCAGGCGCTGCTGCAGGCTCGCGACCAGCTGACCATGGCCGCCGACGTCGCCCAACTGGGCATCTGGTGCTGGCAGCCCGACACCGGCCAGGTGCAGTGCAACGAGCGGATGTTCGAACTCTACGAATGGAGCGACGCCCAGCGCGTCGCGGGCATCACCTACAACGACTGGCGCTGCCGCGTGCACCCCGATGACCTGGCCAGCGCCGAAGAGCGCCTGGGCGCGGCCATGGCCGGGCGTGCGGTGTTCGATCCGGTGTTTCGCGTGCGCCGCCAGGACGGCTCGCTGCGGCACATCGTCGCCGGCGCCCGCACCGAGCGGGATCCGCGCGGCCGGGTATTGCGGGTGGTGGGCATCAACCGGGACATCACCGAACAGCTGGAACTGGAGAACCGGTTGCGCGAGGAGCGCACCCGTGCCGACCTGGCCAGCCAGGCCAAGTCGTCCTTCCTGGCCAACATGAGCCACGAGATCCGCACGCCGATGAACGCCGTGCTGGGCATGCTGCAACTGTTGCAGCGCACCGCGCTCGACGCCCGCCAGGGTGACTACCTGACCAAGGCCCAGCAGGCGGCGCGCTCGCTGCTGGGGCTGCTCAACGACGTGCTGGACTATTCCAAGATCGAAGCCGGCAAGCTGCAGCTGGACGTCCATCCCTTCAGCCTCGAGCAGGTGCTGCGCAACCTCGGGGTGGTGCTCTCGGGCAATAGCGGCGAGAAGAACGTCGAGATCAACTACCGCCTCGATGCCGGGCTGCCCACCGCCCTGATCGGCGACAGCCTGCGCCTGCAGCAGATCCTCATCAACCTGGCCGGCAACGCCCTCAAGTTCACCGAAGCGGGGCAGGTGCTGGTCAGCGTGCGCCAGCTGTCCCGGGCGGACGGTCAGTTGCGGCTGGAATTCTCCGTGCAGGACACCGGCATCGGCATCAGCCCGGCCCATCAGGAGCAACTGTTCCAGGGCTTCACCCAGGCCGAGGCCTCGATCAGCCGGCGCTTTGGCGGCACCGGGCTGGGCCTGGCCATCTGCAAGCGCCTGGTGGAGCTGATGGACGGCCAGTTGCAGGTGGAAAGCGAGCTGGGGGTGGGCAGCCGCTTCTGGTTCGATGCCGCCCTGGCGGTGGACAGCCAGGGCGAGGCCCAGCTGGCGCCGGTAAGCCGGCGGGTGCTGCTGGCCGACGACAACACCCTGGTCGGCGAGGTGCTGGTGGAAACCCTGGCCGCCCTCGGCTGGCAGGTGGACCTGGTCACCAGTGGTGCCGCCGCCCTCGCGCGGGTCGCCCAGGCCCGGCAACAGGAGCAGCCCTATGAAGCGGTGCTCATGGACTGGCGCATGCCCGACGGCGATGGCCTGCTGGCGGCCCGGCAGCTGCGCGAGCGGCAGGCCGACGACCGACCCAAGGTCATCATGCTCACCGGCTTCGGCCGCGACTTCCTGTCCGAAACCCAGCAGAGCGCCGATGCGCCCTTCGACGATTACCTGACCAAACCGGTGACCCCGGCACAGATCGTCGAGGTGGTGGAGCGGGCCCTGGGCGCCGAGATCCCGGCCGGTGTCCACGCCGCCGCGGTGGTCGACGAAAGCCACCGGCTGGCCGGCCTGCGCCTACTGGTGGTGGAAGACAATGCCCTCAACCGCCAGGTGGCCGCCGAGCTGTTGCTGGCCCAGGGCGCCCAGGTGGAACTGGCCGAGGGCGGCCTGGAAGGGGTCGAGCGGGTACTCTCCGGCGCGCCGCTGGACGTGGTCATCATGGACATGCAGATGCCCGACATCGATGGCCTGGAAGCCACCCGCCGTATCCGCGCCGACGGCCGCTTCCGCACCCTGCCGATCCTGGCGATGACCGCCAACGCCTCCCATGCCGACCGCGACGCCTGTCTGGCGGCTGGTATGGACGACCATGTCGGCAAGCCCATCGACCTGGAACTGCTGGTCGCCCGCCTGCAGCGCCTGACCGGCCAGGAGGTCGGCGCCGCGCCCCTTGCCGCGCCGGTCGGCGAGGATCGCCAGGTGGAACCCCTGAGCCTCGTCCTGCGCCGCTTCGGTGGCGATGCCCGGCTGTTCGGCTCGCTGCTGGAGCGCTTCGCCGAGGATTCCGTCAGCCTGCTGGATCACCTCGCCCAGGCCTGGCATGCCGCCGACAGCGACGCAGCGGTGGCCGTACTACACTCCCTCAAGGGCAGCGCCGGCACCATGGGTGCGCAGCGCCTGGCCGCGCGCGCTGCCGAGGGCGAACGCGCCGGCAAGGCCGGGGCGGGTGTCCCGCTGGAGGTGGCGATGGAACTGACGACCCTGCGACAGCTGCTCGACGAAGCCCTCGTCGAATTGCGCAGCGCCCTGGCCGAGGTCCTGCCGCCTGCCGTGCCTACCCCGGCCGAAGCGGAAATCCCGACCGACGAAGACACCCTGGTCGACTGGTCCGCACGGCTGGATGAACTCGAACAGTTGCTCAGCCAGGGCAATCTCGAAGCCCTGGAGCTGATCGCCAGGCTGCCCGTGCATTGCCGTGCCGAAGCCCAGGTGCGCTACGACCTCTTCCGCGCCCAGATCGAGACCCTCGACTTCGCCGCGGCGCTCACCATCCTGCCTGATCTGAAGGAAGCCCTATGACTCCGCCGACCGCCGAGGCCGCCGGGCGGCGCAGCAAAGCCAAGCTGCTGATCGTCGACGACCAACCGCTGAACATCCGCATCCTCCACGAACTCTTTCGCCAGGATTGCGAGACCCTGATGGCCACCAGTGGCGCCCAGGCCCTGCAACTGGCCCTGGCCCAGCAGCCGGATCTGATCCTGCTCGACGTGATGATGCCCCAGCTCGACGGCCACGAGGTCCTGCGCCGGCTGCAGGCCGATCCGGCCACCGCGGCCATTCCGGTGATCTTCGTCACCGGCCAGGAAGGCCCGGACGAGGAGGTGACCGGCCTGGAGCTGGGCGCGGTGGATTTCATCAGCAAGCCGATCAACCCGGTCATCGTGCGCGCCCGGGTACGCACCCAGCTGACCCTCAAGGCGCAGCGCGACGCCCTGCGCAGCATCGCCCTGGTCGACGGCCTCACCGGCGTCGCCAATCGCCGCCAGTTCGACGAGGCACTGCTGCGCGGCTGGCGGCAGAGCCAGCGCGAAGGCACGCCTTTTTCGCTGATCCTCATGGATATCGATCATTTCAAGGCCTACAACGACCACTACGGCCACCTGGGCGGCGACCAGTGCCTGCGCCAGGTCGCCCAGGCGCTGGGGCAGGGGCTGTTCCGTCCCTATGACCTGCTGGCGCGCTACGGCGGCGAGGAATTCGGCTGCCTGCTGCCGGGGACCGACCTGGAAGGCGCCACCCAGGTCGCCGAGCGGCTGCTGCAGCAGGTGCACGACCAGCGCCTGACCCACGGCTACTCCTCGGTGACCGGCTACGTCACCCTGAGCCTGGGCGTGGCCACCGCGCTGCCGCCGATCGCCGTCGATCCGGCCGCCCTGATCACCGCCGCCGATGCCCAGCTCTATGCGGCCAAGCACCAGGGCCGCGCCCGGGTCTGCGCTGCCGAACTGGCGGGCTGAGGGGCACCTGCCAGGTAACGCCGGGTAACAGAGGTCGAAGGCTTTCTTCGTCTAGTGTGGTGTTTCAGAAGTTCGCGCAAGAATTGGCGAGTGATTTTTGGGCGGTTCGGCGTTCCGACTGGGCTAGGCGCCGCGACGAGTCATAGCAGGGCTATGGCGAGGAGTGGCAACAACGCCCAGGGCGAAAAAGCGCCGCCAAAATTGCGTAGATAACTTTTGAAACACGACACCAGGCTGGGCGGCGAGGCGGCAGACTGTCAGACTGCGGGCAGGGATTCTGCCGCCGGTAATCTATGTACGCCTTCACGCAACGCCAGGCCATCTTGGCCAGCTGGATCATCGTCTTCACCGCTCTCTACCTGGTTCTCCCGCTCAAGCTGCTGCCCAGCCTGCTAGCCGGGCTGCTGGTCTACGAACTGGTCAATACCCTGGCCGGGCGCCTGCAGCGCCATCTGCCCGGGGGCGGCGCGCGCTGGCTCGCCGTCGCCCTGCTCGGCGCCCTGGTGGTGAGCCTGCTGACGCTGTTCTTCGTCTGGTTCACCAGCTTCATCATCCAGGAGGTGCAGAACCCCGGACGGCTGCTGGACAAGTTCATGGTGCTCACCGAGCGCGCCCGCGCCCAGCTGCCGCCTTCGCTGGACGCCTACCTGCCGGCCAACGCCGACGGCATGAAGCAGGAACTGGTGGAATGGGTACGCGCCCATGTGGCGCAGCTGCAGCTGTTCGGTCGCGATGCGGCACGCACCTTCGTCATCGTGCTCATCGGCATGATCCTCGGCGCCATCGTCGCCCTGCAGCCCACCCCCGATCCCGAGCGCCTGCGGCCGCTGTCCGGCGCGCTGCTGGTGCGCCTCGGCCTGGTGGCCCAGGCCTTTCGCAACATCGTCTTCGCCCAGATCAAGATCTCGCTGCTCAACACCACCCTGACGGGCATCTTCCTGCTCGGTGTCCTGCCGCTGTTCGACGTCCACCTGCCGCTGGCCAAGACCCTGGTGATCCTTACCTTCATCCTCGGCCTGCTGCCGGTGATCGGCAACCTGATGTCCAACACCCTGATCTTCATCGCCGGCCTGTCGCTGTCGATCTGGGTCGCGGTGGCGGCCCTGGGCTACCTGATCGCCATCCACAAGCTGGAATACTTCCTCAACGCCCGCATCGTCGGCGGCCAGATCAGCGCCCGCTCCTGGGAACTGCTGGTAGCCATGCTGGTGTTCGAGGCGGCCTTCGGCCTGCCCGGCCTGGTGGCGGCGCCGGTGTACTACGCCTATCTGAAGAGCGAGTTGAAGGCGGAGGGGCTGGTGTGATGGGCGGTCGGATTCGCGTCCTGGCCCTCTGTGTCCTACGGCAGGGCGACCAGATCCTGATACGGCAGATGCAAGACCCGCACGATGGCCTGAGCTTCTGCCGTCCCCTGGGCGGTGGTGTGGAGTTCGGCGAAACCAGCCAGGCGGCCGTGCGCCGGGAAATCCGCGAAGAATTGGGTGTCGAGCTGGCCGAGGTAAGGCTGCTGGGCACCCTGGAGTCATTGTTCAGCTATGCGGGGCGGCCAGGCCACGAGGTAGTGCTGGTCTACGCGGCCGAATTCGCCGATCGGCAGCTCTATGAGCGGGCGGAGCTGCCCGGCCAGGAGAGCGATGGTGAGGCCTTCCTGGCAACCTGGCGCTCGCTAGCCTCCTTTGATGACGCCTGCCGACTGGTCCCCGAAGGCCTGATGGAGCTCGTCGTTACCGCTACCTGAGCCCTTTGCTCGCTCACTGACGATCCAGATTCGCCCACATGCGCTGCCAGAAGGCGCCAGCTTCTTCATTGATGGCGCGCCATGCCTGTTCCAGGCGCAGGCGCTCGGGCGCTTCGAGATCCTCCGGGCAGGCCAGATAGCGATCCGCGGCGGCCTGGGCCTCGGCCTGCAAGCGGCGCCATTCACGCACGTCATCCAGCCAGCAGCGGCCGGTGACGGTCTCGTAGTACTCGTGGGCGATCGCGTCTTTGCTCATGGGGCGTTCCAGGTGGGAGATACAGGCCTAGACCGCACCTGACGCCCGGGGTGCCGGCCTCAGACGTCGAAGAAGTCCACGTGGCCGTTTTCCAGGGTGTAGTAGGCGCCCACCACCTTGACCCGACCGTCCTGTTGCGGTGCCAGCAGGGTCGGCTCGGAGGCCGCGCGCAGGCGCCTGACCGTGCGCTGTACGTTGCTGCGTACCGCCGCTTCCAGCAGGTCCGGCGGATTGCCGGCGCGGGCGCTGAGCACCGCCGGCAGGATGGGTTCGATCATGGCGCCGATGGCGCCGGGATAGAGGGCGTTCTGCTCCACCACCGCCACCGCGGCCTCCACCGCGCCGCACTTCTCGTGGCCCATCACCACGATCAGCGGCACCCCCAGTTGGCTGATGGCGTATTCCACCGAGCCCAGCGCGGTGGTGTCCAGGGTATTGCCGGCGTTGCGCACGATGAACAGCTCGCCCAGGCCACGGCCGAACAGCAGTTCCGGCGAGACCCGCGAATCCGAGCAGGACACCAGGACGCAGAAGGGTGTCTGGCCCTTGGCGATCTCCAGACGACGATCGCGATTGGTTTCCCCATGCAGGGGCTGGTCGTCCATGAAGCCTTGATTGCCGTCGATCAGCCGTTGCAGGGCCTGCTCGGCGGTGAGAGTGGTATGGGCCTTGGTCGGGGCGGCCAGGGCGGGCAGGGTGAGAGGCGCCAGGGCAGCGGCCACCGGCAGGCAGCAGGCGCAATGCAGGAGTCGACGACGCGACAGGGAGGGCTTCATCGGAGCGACCTCTTCAGCTACGGACGGGCGTGAGCGAGCCGGTACTGCGGTTTCCAGCGCCAGGGATAACTATTGCCGTCCGCCGCCGATTCCGCCAGGCGAGGCGGCGCGTATCCGACCCGTGGAAAAACGCCGGGCATGAAAAAGCCGCGTCGGAACGCGGCTTCGGGACTCGCTCAAGCGGGCGTCATTGCCGCGCCAGTACCGTACTGCGCCCCGCCTTGGGTGCGCCCGGCAGGGGGCTCAGCGCACCGGTTTCCAGCCAGCGGCGGACGCGGGTGGCGTCGGCCATGTGGGTGAACTTGCCGAAGGCGTCCATCACCACGAAGGCCACCGGCCGGCCGGCCATCACGGTACGCATCACCAGGCAGTGACCGGCCTTGTCGGTGTAGCCGGTCTTGGTCAGCTGCACGCTCCAGTCGGCGTTGTAGACCAGATGGTTGGTGTTGCGAAAGCCCAGCACATAGTTGGGATTGTGGAAGGCCTGGGTCTTTTCCGGGGTGGTGCTGAGCTGGCCGAGCAGCGGATAGTGCTCGGTGGCCTTGAGCAGCGTGACCAGGTCGCGGGCGGTGGAGACGTTGAGCGGCGACAGCCCGGTGGGCTCGGCGTAGCGGGTGTTCTTCATGCCCAGGGCGCGGGCCTTGGCGTTCATGGCGGCGACGAAGGCCTTCTGGCCACCCGGGTAGTGGTGGGCGAGGCTGGTGGCGGCGCGGTTTTCCGAGGACATCAGCGCCAGTTGCAGCATGTCGCGCCGGCTCAGCTGGCTGCCCAGGCGCACCCGCGAGAAGATGCCGCGCATGGCCGGGTTCTCGCTGATGTCGATGTCGATGGTCTGCTCCAGCGGCAGCTTGGCATCGAGCACCACCATGGCGGTCATCAGCTTGGTCACCGAGGCGATGGGGGCGACCTGGTCGGGATTCTGGGCGAACAGGACCTGGTTGGTCTTGAGGTCCACGACCAGGGCGTGGTTGGAGGCCAGGCGCTGGGCAGTGGCCGCGGCCGCGGCCTTGACCTTCGGTGGGGTCTGGGCCAGGACGGCCGGACTCAGCCCGACCAAGCCAGCCAGCAACAGGCCGGCAAGTTGATGACAGATCTTCACGGTGGCAGCTCTCGAAAAGGGGGGCGGGGTCAGAACAACCGCGAACGGCAATGCCCCTTGCAGATCAAGGACATTGCGCAGAGATTTCACGTCTTTTATCACCCGGATTGTCGGCTGGGAATCCGACAAGGCAGCTTTTTACACAGCGCGCTGGGAAAAAGTCACAATTAGTTGCAGATGGGCGACGGACGGCAGGGATGGCGGAGCGAATGGGCGCCCGAAAGAGGTCGGGCGCCTTGCCTTTCAGTCATGGGCTTCCTGGGCCGTTGGACCGAGCATGCTGCCGGTGACCAGGTAGCGCTCGTGCCAGGACAGGGCCTCGGGCAGCAGGTGCGGGGTGTGCTTGCCATGGCTGCCGGCCAGGGCGCGGTCGAAGTAATCCTGCAGCGCCGGGCGGAAGCTCGGGTGCACGCAGTGCTCGAGGATGGCGCGGGCACGCTGCTTGGGGCTGAGCATGCGCAGGTCGGCCAGGCCCTGGTCGGTGACGATCACCGAGACGTCGTGCTCGGTATGGTCGACGTGGCTGACCATGGGCACCAGGGTCGAGATCAGCCCGTTCTTGGCCGTACTCGGCGCCATGAATACCGACAGGTAGGCGTTGCGGGCGAAGTCGCCGGAGCCGCCGATGCCGTTCATCATCCCCGTACCCATCTGGTGGGTGGAGTTGACGTTGCCGTAGAGGTCGGCTTCGAGCATGCCGTTGAGGGCGATGCAGCCCAGGCGGCGCACCAGTTCCGGATGGTTGCTCACCCCCTGCTGGCGCAGGATGATGCGTTGGCGTAGCGACTCGGCGTGGGCGAGGAAGCGCTCGATGCCCACCGGGCTCAGGGAGAAGGAGGTGGCCGAGGCCAATTCTATCTTGCCACTGATGAGCAATTCCAGCATGCCGTCCTGGATCACCTCGGTGAAGGCGGTCAGCCCCTCGAACTCACTCTCGGCCAGGCCCTGCATGAAGGCGTTGGCGATATTGCCCACGCCCGACTGGATCGGCAGCAGGTTGGCCGGGATACGGCCCTGGCGTACCTCGAAGCGGAGGAAGTCCAACAGGTGCGCGGCGATGGCCTGGGAGGCGGCGTCCGGCGCCTTGAAGGGGCTGTTGCGGTCAGGGGCATCGGTTTCCACCACGGCCACCACCTTGTCCAACGGTACCTCCAGGTAGGGTGAGCCGATGCGGTCGCCGGGATGGGCCAGCGGGATGGGCGTGCGATGGGGCGGCAGGGCGCCATCGGTGTAGATGTCGTGCATGCCGTCCAGGGCATCGGGCTGCCAGCGATTGACCTCGAGGATCACCGCATCGGCCATGTCCAGCCAGGTCTTGTTGTTGCCCACCGAGGAGGAGGGCACCAGCAGACCGTCTTCGCGAATGGCGGCGATCTCCACCACCGCCACGTCGATCTTGCCGAAGAAGCCGTAGCGCACCTTCTCCGCCAATTGGCCGAGGTGGATGTCCATGTAGTCCAGGCCGCCGGCGTTGATGCGACTGCGCAACTCCGGATCGGACTGGAAGGGCACCCGCAACTCGATGCCATCGACCCGTGCCAGGGCGCCGTCCAGCTCCGGTGCGGTGGAGGCGCCGGTCAGCACCTTGATGCGAAAGGCCTCGCCGGCGCCGTGGCTCGCGGTGATGCGCTGGGCCAGAGCACCGGGTACGGCCTTGGGATAACCGGCGCCGGTGAAGCCGCTCATGCCCACGGTCATGCCGTGGCGGATGAACTGGGCGGCCTGCTCGGCGCTCTGGCGTTTGGCGGCGAAGCCAGGATGGCGAATACGGTGGGACATGACGACCTCTGCGGGTGTTATCGAAAGCACACTAAGAATGTGGATTCTACGCGGAAGGGGTGCTTAGGTCCCTAAGCAAAAGGTCGGGTGGTGGGGGAAATTTTGGGAGGAGTGTGGCGTAGGTTGGGTTGAGCGATAGCGAAGCCCAACAGTGCGGCGTTGACAGTGGTACCTTTCTATCGGTGCCCAGACTATCTATCGAGCTTTGCTGAGAGTTCTTGTTTCGCCTGGCCGGCGACTCACTTTTCTTTGCTTGTGCAAAGAAAAGTAAGCAAAAGAAAGCACACCCCAACAGTTCGGCCCTCCGCTGCGCTCCGGGTGATTCGCTTCGCTCACCCTTTCGGGCCAGCCTGCAGCTGTTACTTCGCTGCGCTACGTTTCCCTCGCTCCGGCGCCGTGGCAGGGGCACGGCACGAAGGGGCTTCCTGCCCCTCGCGCCTCGCTCGGCGTCCTGCCTCGCAACCCCCGCCACGACACCGGAACTCGGCCTCACTGATGGGGACGGGACGTCAGCTTGAGGATTCGGAGTTCGGTCGTAGCGTGGAAAACCGCGCAGCGTTTTCCACTGGAAGGTACCGGCACTATCAGTGGACAAAGCTGCGCCGTTGTCCACGCTACGAGCTGTTAGTGGCTCTTCAACCAAAACTTTCAGGCTGGCGAAACCGCCCGTTCAGGAGGGCGAGCCCCAGTGTCGTGGAGTGGGTCGAGCCGCATGGATGCGGCGAGAGGCCTAACGGGCCATGGACGGCCCGTGTAGGCCGACCCCGGAGCGGCGCTGGGGTGAGTGGACCCGGCGCTTCGCGCCGGGCCGGATGACCGGGGCAAGCGTTTTTGCTTACTTTTTTCGCGACTGAAAAAAGTGAGTCGCCCGAGGGGGCGAAACAAAAAGCGTCAAGGCACTCGATAGCCAGCTAAGGCGGCTCCTATTCGTTGGGCTTCGCTATCGCTCAACCCAACCTCCGCTGCTTCGCCCGAGCCACCAAGACACGGGCCTCAGCCCACCCCCCTCACGCCACCATCATCATCCACGGCACCCCAATCCCCAGCAGCACCAACAGGAACAGCGCGCCGAAGATCGTCCCCAACCGCCAGTAGTCGGCGCTGGGCAGGTAGCCGCTGCCGTAGTACACCGGACTCGGCCCGGTGCCGTAAGGCGTGATGATCCCCATCAGCCCCAACGACGTGCCCAGCAGCAGGGCGAACACCGGCAGGTCGATGCCGGGGATGCCCATGCCGGCGGCCAGCATCACCGGCAGCAGCGCGGTGGTGTGGGCGGTGGTGCTGGCGAACAGGTAGTGGGCGAGATAGAAGACCACGACCAGCACCACCATGGCGGTGCCGGCGTGGAAGCCGCCCAGGTGGCCGGCCACCCACTGGCCGAACCAGGCGACGAAGCCGACCCGGGTCAGGCCGTCGGCCAGGGCGACCAGGGTGGCGAACCAGGCGAAGGTGTTCCAGGCGGCCTTGTTGCCCAGGGCGTCGTCCCAGGTGATGACCTTGAGCAGCAGCATCAGCACGATCACCAGGACACCCACCAGCGCCGGATCGGCCCAGGCAGCGCCGAAGATCCACAGCGCCAGGGCGCCGATCACCAGGGCCAGCAGCAGCTTCTCGTTGCGCGTCAGCGGACCGAGGGCGGCCAGTTCCTTGGCCGCCCACAGCGGGACCTGGTCGTTGCGCTTGATCTCCGGCGGATACAGCCAGTAGGCCAGCAGCGGCAGCAGGGCCAGCAGGAGGATGCCCATGGGCGCGGCGGCGATGAACCACTGGCCCCAGCTGATGTGCAACTGGGCGGTCTTCTCGATCAGGGCCGTGGCCAGCAGGTTGGGTGCCAGGGCGGTGAGAAAGAGGGTGCTGGTCACGCAGGTGGAGGAGATCGCCACCCACATCAGGTAGGAGCCGATGCGCCGGGCGCTGGGGTCGTTGGGTTTGGAATCGTAGAGCAGCGGCAGGTTGCGGATCACCGGGTAGACGGTGCCCCCGCTGCGCGCGGTGTTGGACGGGGTGAAGGGCGCCAGGGCCAGGTCCGCCAGCATCACCGCGTAGCCCAGGGTCAGGGTGCGCCGGCCCATGGCCTTGACCAGCAGCAGCGCGATCCGCCGACCGAGACCGGTTTTCTCGTAGCCCAGGGCGAACATGAAGGCGCTGAAGATCAGCCAGACGGTGTTGTTGGCGAACCCGGCCAGGCCCCAGCGCAGCGCCTCCTGGGGCGGGCGGAAGCCCGGCGTGGCCAGTTGCTCCGGACTGAACAGCACCCAGGGCGCCAGCAGGGCGGCCAGGGCCACGCCGATCAGGCCGATCACCGCGCCGGGTAGGGGTTCGAAGATGAGGCCGACCACTACGCCGGCGAACAGGGCGAAGTACAGCCAGGCGTGCGGGGCCAGGCCGTCCGGTGCGGGCAGCAAGGCCAGGAGGCCGGCGACGGCCAGGGGCAGCAGGAATTTCCAGGAGGTACGCATCGGGCTCTCGTAGCTTGCGGTGGTCTCGGGTCGACTGCCGAATCGCCTGTCCCTGCGTTAGAAGCTGTTCACGGCCTGCTGCGCGTCGGCCAAACGGTGTTGAAAATGGCCTGGAAGACCAGCCCCACCGGAATGCTCATTTACCAGTCGTAAACTAGAGCGCGGTCCGATGCGCTTCCTCAGGCATTTGATTCGCTGGCGCTTACCCTACGGGCCAGCCGTTGGCTGTTACTCCCGTTGGTCGTTGCGCCTTGTTCGGCTCCAGCTCGCGAGATCGTGAACAGCTTCTAACGCCGGCGTAAACGGCGGCCAAGCGTTGCAAAGGCCGCAGCCCTTGCCCAGGGCTCTGGCCGCGGTCTTTCGTCGCAGTTCAACGGCTTTGGATCAGCGGCGGCCATTCTTTCTGTATCGAGAATTATTTGCAACAACCGCGGCGCTCGTCGCACCGGATTGCGCCTGGGACCGCCACCGGCGAACAATCGGCTCCTCCATCATCGACAACAACAAAAAGGATCAGCAGCATGAAATACCGCCTGGGAGAACAGCGGGTCGAGGCCCATCCGCAGAGCTGGATCGCGCCCACCGCCGCGGTGATCGGCAAGGTGCGCCTGGACGAGGGCGCCAGCGTCTGGTTCGGCGCGGTACTGCGTGGCGACAACGAGCTGATCCACATCGGCCCGGACAGCAACGTACAGGACGGCGCCGTGCTGCATACCGATCCCGGCTCGCCGCTGACCCTGGGCCGCGGTGTGACCGTCGGGCACCAGGCCATGCTGCACGGCTGCGAGATCGGCGACGGCTGCCTGATCGGCATCCACGCCGTGGTACTCAACGGCGCGCGCATTGGCCGCCACTGCCTGGTGGGCGCCAATGCCCTGGTCACCGAGAACACGGTGATCCCCGACGGCTCCCTGGTGCTCGGCTCGCCGGCCAAGGTGGTGCGCACCCTGAGCGAGGCCCAGCAGGCGCAGCTGGCGGCCAACGCCCAGGTCTACGTGGCCAATGCGCGGCGCTATCTGGAGGAATTGTTCGAGCAGGGGGAGTAGGGGGCTCGGGAGCCGCGCTTCGCGCTAGATGACCCCCTCTCCCTTTGGGAGAGGAGGGTGAGGGTCGTCTGACTAATCGCGGCCATGGGCCGCTCCTACAAAAGCATCACTCCCCTGTAGGAGCGGCCCATGGCCGCGATCAAACATCAATCCGGCACAGAAGCAGTCAGGAGCGGCCGCGTTGGCAGATCGCCATGGCTGCGATCACACCTTACGTCGACACAAAAGCAGGCACGAATTCGTTGCCAGGCGCGCCCTCACCCCAACCCTCTCCCAAGGGGAGAGGGGGCTATCCGAGCAGGCGTTTGTCTGCAGCGGCCCGCCCATCAGCTCACGGCCTGGCCCCCACCCCTCACGGCTTCTCGAACCGATAGAACAGATTCGGTTCGCTGACCACGTACAGCCGGCCCTGGTCGTCCATGGCCACGCCCTCGGCCTGGGGCACGCTGCGGGTCAGGCCGTGCTGGCCGCGCAGCAGCGACAGGGAGCTGATCGGCTGGCCCTCGTCGTCCAGCTCCAGCACCAGCCGCGACTGGTCGGAGAGCGCCAGCAGGTGACCGGTGCCGGGATCGAATTGCAGGCTGGAGAGGTCGCGCACGAACAGTCGGCGATCGCGCTGGGGATCGGTGCGCAGCGACAGCGCCTGCAGGCCCTCGAAGGCCTGGCTGCCGAGGCCGTCGATCTCGTAGATGCGCACCGGATCGCTCTCCTTGGCGACGAAGAAGCGCTCGCGGGCGGCGTCGTAGGCCAGGCCTTCGTTGCCGCGGTTGTCGCCTTCCACGTCGCTGAGGCTGAAGGGATGGCTGACCTGGCGGTCGTCGATGTCCACCTCGCGGGTGTCGGCGCCGATCTGCACCCGCACCAGACGCTGGCGGCGCTCCTCGCTGATCATGTAGACGCCCGGGGCTATGTATTCGATGGCTTCCGGATCGCTGAAGCCCTTGAGCTCCACCTGGCGCAATAGCTTGCCATCCAGGTCCAGTTCGAGAAAGCGTGCCGGCTTGTTGGTGACGCTGACCAGGGTATGGCGATGCGGATCGAAACTCAGCGCCGACACATCGGTGATGCCTTCGCCGATGGCGCGCGCCTCGATGGTGACGCGATAGCCCGGTAGCCACAGCGAGCGGGCCTCCCGGCTCTCGGCCTGGAACTGGCTCTGGACATTGAACCAGAGGCGTTCGAACAGGCGATGTTGCTGGGCCACCAGGGTCAAGACCAGCAACAGCACGGCGCCCAGGGCGGTGCCGAAAAAGCGTAGGGAAAACAATGGGAACATCGATGGCGGTCCTTCTGCAGCTCTGCCGCGCAGCCTAAGGGCGCCGTCCTGAATTCAAGCTGAATAGGCGCTCATCGCGCGGGCGCGGACACCTTGCGAAACACATGGAAGATGTTGGGCTCGCCGATGACGTAGAGATTGCCGGCTTCGTCCAGGGCCACGCCTTCCGGCTGTTCCAGGGTGGCATCCAGGCCGTGCAGGCCGCGTCTCAAGCTGATGAAGCTGACCGGTTGGCCCTCGGCGGTGAATTCCACCAGGGTGTGGGACTGGTCGGACAGCGCCAGCAGATGACCCGTACGCGGATCGACCGCTACCGCGGAATAGTCGATCACCAGTTGCTCGAGCGGGAAGGGCTGGAGGCTACCGGTGACGCCACGGCCGTCGCTGGCCAGGGTGAAGAGGGCGGCCGGGTCGCGTTCCTTGCTGAGGATCAGCCGCTGGCGGCGCGGGTCCCAGGCGATGCCTTCGAAACCCTTGTTGCCGGCGTCGGGAAAGCCGAGGTCATGGTGTTCGAAGGTGTTGGCGTCCAGCTCCTGGGCGTCGTCCGCGAGCCGGAACAGCGACAGTCGCCGCTGGCGCTCGTCGACGATGGCCAGGCGGCCGTCTTCCAGGGCGCTCACCCCTTCCAGGTTGGCGACGTTGCGAATCGGAATGCGCCTGAGGATGTCGCCGGTCAGGCTCAGCTGCACCAGGTAGGGGGTATTGCCGGTGACGGCGAAGAGGGTACGGGTGCGCGGATCGTAGGTGAGATCGGAGGTCTCGGCCTCGGCCAGGCCCGGTAGCTGCTTGCCCTGGATCACCGCCTGGTAGTCCGGCAGCCAGACCGAAGCGGCACGCACCTCTGGCGGCGTGCGGTATTCCTGCCACCAGAGCAGCGCCCGGTCGTTCCAGTGCCAGACGACGCTGAGGACGATCAGTACCAAGAGGACGAAGGCGGAGAGGAGGCGGAACAGGAGGAGGCGAGGGAGTCTGGACATGCGGCTTCTTGTTGGAGAGTCACCGGGTGCCAGACGCACCGTCGCCTGACACTCGTCCGGCGACGGTGGGTGGCGGTTTTATAGCACGCGGGTCTCGAAGCGGCTAACGCCCGGCAGCTCCAGCACCAGCTCATCGCCCACATTGAGCGGTCCGACACCTACCGGGGTGCCGGTGAGGATGACATCGCCCGGTTGCAGGGAGAAATGCCCGGCGATGGCCTGGATCAGCGGCAGGATGGGATTGAGCATGTCACGGCTGTTGCCGTCCTGGCGCACCTCGCCGTTGATGGTCAGGCGCACCGGGATGTCGGCCAGGTCCTCGAAGGCATCGCCCGGCACGAAGGGCGCGAGCACGCAGGCACCGTCGAAGCTCTTGGCGATCTCCCAGGGATAGCCCTTTTCCTTGAGGCGGCTCTGCACGTCGCGGAGGGTGAGGTCCAGGGACGGGGCGAAGCCGGAGATGGCGTCGCGTACTTCCTCGGCGGATGGCTTCTTCGACAACGGCTTGCCGATCAGCACGGCGATCTCGGCCTCGTAGTGCACCGAGCCCTGGTCGGTGGGAATGGCGAAACCTTCAGCCACCGGGACCACGCAACTGGCCGGCTTGATGAACAGCAGGGGCTCGGTGGGAACCGGATTGTTCAGCTCCTTGGCGTGTTCGGCGTAGTTGCGGCCGATGCAGACGACCTTGCCCAGGGAGAAGTGGATCTTGGTGCCGTCGAGGTACTGGTGCTGATAGGCCATCTTGTGCTCCTGATGAGTGGCGTCCGCCTTCGATCTTAACCAAAAGCGGCGGTCGCGGGGCGATGCTGGTCGCGAGGCGCTCATGGTCGCCCTGAGAAAGCTTCAGGTCGCAATCGGACCTGCACCTGGTCGCTCATGTTAAGATGGCGCCCCTTCGCCGCTGGCGACTCCGGTCGGATCGCCGCGCAGGCTCCCTCTCCTTGGAAACCCTGGATTCAACGCAGATGAGCAAGACTTCCCTCGACAAGAGCAAGATCCGCTTCCTTCTCCTGGAAGGCGTCCACCAGTCCGCCGTGGATACCCTGAAGTCCGCGGGTTACAGCAATATCGAGTACGTCGTAAGCTCCCTGCCGGAAGCCCAGCTCAAGGAGAAGATCGCCGACGCCCACTTCATCGGCATCCGCTCCCGCACCCAGCTCACCGAAGAGGTGTTCGACTGCGCCAAGAAGCTGGTCGCGGTCGGCTGCTTCTGCATCGGCACCAACCAGGTCGACCTGCAGGCCGCTCGTGAGCGCGGCATCGCCGTGTTCAACGCCCCTTATTCCAATACCCGCTCGGTGGCCGAACTGGTGCTGGCCGAGGCCATCCTGCTGCTGCGTGGCATTCCGGCCAAGAACGCCTCCTGCCACCGCGGTGGCTGGATCAAGAGTGCGGCCAACTCCTTCGAGATCCGCGGCAAGAAGCTGGGCATCATCGGCTACGGTTCCATCGGCACCCAGCTGTCGGTGCTGGCCGAGGGCCTGGGCATGCAGGTGTTCTTCTACGACGTGGTCACCAAGCTGCCCCTGGGCAATGCCCAGCAGGTCGGCTCCCTGACCGAACTGCTCGGCATGAGCGACATCGTCACCTTGCACGTGCCGGAAACCCCCGCTACCCAGCTGATGATGGGTGAGCGCGAGATCCGTTCCATCAAGAAGGGCGGCATCCTGATCAACGCTGCCCGCGGCACCGTGGTCGATCTCGATGCCCTGGCCGCCGCCATCAAGGACGAGCACCTGATCGGCGCCGCCATCGACGTCTTCCCGGTGGAGCCGCGCTCCAACAACGACGAATTCGTCTCGCCGCTGCGGGGCCTGGACAACGTCATCCTGACCCCGCACATCGGTGGCTCCACCGCCGAGGCCCAGGCCAACATCGGCCTGGAAGTGGCCGAGAAGCTGGTCAAGTACAGCGACAACGGTACCTCGGTGTCCTCGGTCAACTTCCCCGAAGTGGCCCTGCCGTCGCACCCGGGCAAGCATCGCCTGCTGCATATCCACCAGAACGTCCCGGGCGTGCTGTCGGAGATCAACCGCGTCTTCTCCGAGAGCGGCATCAACATCTCCGGCCAGTACCTGCAGACCGACGAGAAGGTCGGCTACGTGGTGATCGACGTCGACGCCGAGTACTCCGACCTGGCCCAGGAGAAGCTGCAGAACATCAAGGGCACCATCCGCTGCCGCGTGCTGTTCTAAGCCTCGAGGCTGCATGAAAAAGCCCCGGTCGGGTTCGTCTGACCGGGGCTTTTGCTTGCGTGCTGGTGGAGTCTTTATCGCGGCCATGGGCCGCTCCTACAGGGAGTGATGCTCTCGTAGGAGCGGCCCGTGGCCGCGATCAGTCGTGTAGCGTGGAGAACGGCGCAGCCTTATCCACTGGTCTCGCCCGCGCTCACCTGTGGAAAACGCTGACGCGGTTTTCCACACCACGGATTCAGCTGCGCTCCAGGCGCTCCACGCCCTGGGAGGTGCCCAGCAGCAGCACGTCCGCCGGGCGGGCGGCGAAGAGGCCGTTGGCGACCACGCCGACGATGTTGTTGATCTTGGCTTCCAGGCCCACTGGATCGACGATGTGCATATTGTGCACGTCGAGGATGACGTTGCCGTTGTCGGTCACCACGCCGTCGCGGTATTCCGGGTCGCCGCCCAGCTTGACCAGCTCGCGGGCCACGTGGCTGCGGGCCATGGGGATGACTTCCACCGGCAGCGGGAATTCGCCGAGGACGTCGACGCGCTTGCTGGCATCGGCGATGCAGATGAAGGTGCGCGCCACGGCGGCGACGATCTTCTCGCGGGTCAGGGCCGCGCCGCCGCCCTTGATCAGGTTGAGGTGGCCGTCGGCTTCGTCGGCGCCGTCCACGTAGAACTCCAGATCGCTGACGCCGTTGAGGTCATAGACGGTGATGCCATGGCGCTTCAGCCGGTCGGCGGTGGCCTGGGAGCTGGCCACGGCGCCGTCGAATTCCAGCTTGTGCTTGGCCAGCAGGTCGATGAAGAAGTTGGCGGTCGAGCCGGTGCCCACGCCGACCACGATGTCGCGGGAGAGCTGGGGAAGGATGAGGTCGACCGCGGCCTGGGCGACGGCCTGCTTGAGCTGGTCCTGATTCATGGGGGTATCCGCAGAGAAACGGGTGAAGGGTCGCCGATTATAGCCGCTCGGACGGCCCGGCTAACCCACCCGGGGACGCCCGTAGTAGACTTTTCGCCCCCGCCGCACCCACCGGATCGCCCCGTCGATGCTCGAACAGTACGTGAAGAAGACCCTGCTCGCCCCCGTCTACGACGTGGCGATCGAAACGCCCCTGCAACCGGCGCGGGCGCTGTCCGAGCGGCTGGGCTGCCAGGTGCTGCTCAAGCGCGAAGACCTGCAGCCGGTGTTCTCCTTCAAGATCCGTGCTCAGAAGTGAAACGATGCATCGCCGATGGTAGTGTGGGGTTTCCCCATGTGAGAGTAGGTCATCGTCAAGCGCCTAATACCCAGCACCCCCGCTCAGTTCACTCTGGCGGGGGTGTTGTCTTTGGGCGGGGAAAATTCAGTCGAGCGCCAAGACGCTTGGGCGGATAGTCACGTCAGGGGGCGAAGGTGAGCCGCGTGCCTGGGGTTGACCTCACCCTGGCTCTCTCCCGTGGGAGAGGGGACTAAGAGCGGCGGAGGCTTGAGTGGTGCCTGTTTGGACAAGGGCTGCCTGGAGCTCGAAGAGAAGGCAGTCCGGCTGCGCCGGGCTATCGCGGCCACAGGCCGCGATAGGGCAATAGCCGCTACCAATGGCCCCGAGTCATTGTGTGACCTACAAAAAAGCCCGGCATGTGCCGGGCTTTTGCGTTCAGGTCAGTGCTTGGGATTACTCCCGGTCACGTTCCAGCAAGGGTTTGAGGAAGTGGCCAGTGTAAGACTTAGAGTTGGCCGCTACCTCTTCGGGTGTCCCCGTAGCGATGATCTGGCCGCCCTTGGAGCCGCCCTCCGGGCCTAGGTCCACCAGCCAGTCGGCGGTCTTGATGACATCCAGGTTGTGCTCGATCACCACGACGGTGTTGCCGTGATCTCGCAGTCGATGCAGTACATCCAGCAACTGCTGGATGTCGGCAAAGTGCAGGCCCGTAGTGGGCTCGTCCAGGATGTAGAGCGTCTTGCCGGTATCCCGCTTGGACAGCTCCCGTGCCAGTTTCACGCGCTGGGCCTCACCCCCTGAAAGAGTCGTCGCGCTCTGGCCCAGGCGGATGTAGGAGAGACCGACATCCATCAGCGTCTGCAGTTTGCGCGCCAGTGCCGGGATGGACTCGAAGAAGGCGTGGGCCTCTTCGATGGTCATGTCCAGCACCTCGGTGATGGTCTTGCCCTTGTACTTCACCTCCAGGGTCTCGCGGTTGTATCTCTTGCCCTTGCACACATCGCAGGCGACATAGACGTCCGGCAGGAAGTGCATCTCCACCTTTATCACCCCGTCGCCCTGGCAGGCCTCGCAACGACCGCCTTTGACGTTGAAGGAGAAGCGTCCTGGCGTGTAGCCGCGGGAACGAGATTCCGGGACGCCGGAGAACAGTTCGCGGATAGGGGTGAAGAGGCCTGTGTAGGTCGCCGGATTGGAGCGTGGTGTGCGACCGATAGGGCTCTGGTCGATGTCCACGACCTTGTCCAGGTGTTGCATGCCGTCGAAGCTGTCATGGGCAGCGACTTCCAGAGTCGTCGCGCCATTGAGGGCCGTGGCGGTAAGCGGGAAGAGGGTGTTGTTGATCAGTGTCGACTTGCCTGATCCGGACACGCCGGTCACGCAGGTCAGCAAGCCCACCGGAATCTCCAGGTTCACGTTCTGCAGGTTGTTGCCGCGCGCACCTTTCAGCTTGAGCAGCTTTTTCTTATCGCGTGGAGTGCGCTTGGCGGGTACCACGATCTTTTTGCGACCCGACAGGTACTGGCCAGTGACCGAGTCCGGATGCTTCATGACCTGATCCGGGGTGCCTTCCGCGATGATCTGGCCACCATGCACGCCCGCGCCGGGGCCGATGTCGATGACGTAGTCTGCCAGGCGGATGGCATCCTCATCGTGCTCGACGACGATCACGGTATTGCCCAGGTCGCGCAGGTGAGTCAGGGTGCCCAGCAGTCGCTCATTGTCGCGCTGGTGCAGGCCGATGGAAGGCTCGTCGAGGATGTACATGACGCCCACCAGGCCCGCGCCTATCTGGCTGGCCAAGCGGATGCGCTGGGCCTCGCCGCCGGAGAGTGTATCGGCGCTGCGATCCAAGGTCAGGTAGTCCAGGCCGACGTTGACCAGGAACTGCAGGCGTTCACGGATCTCCTTGAGGATCTTGTCGGCGATCTGTTGCCGCTGGCCCTTCAGAGTGAGGTCCTGGAAGTATTGGGTCGCATCACCCACTGGCAGCCGGGTGACCGCTGGCAGGGTCTTGTCACCGACCCAGACATGGCGGGCCTCGCGACGCAGGCGGGTGCCATTGCAGTCGGGGCAGTGCTGGGTGCTCAGGTACTTGGCGAGCTCTTCGCGCACGCTCTGGGATTCGGTCTCGCGGTAGCGGCGCTCGAGGTTGGGCAGGATGCCCTCGAACGGGTGGGCGCGTTTGACGATGTCACCCCGGTCGTTGAGGTAGCGGAAGTTGACGCTCTCGCGTCCCGAGCCACTCAGCACGGCCTTGCGATGCTTGTCGTCGAGGCTCTTGAAGGGCTCGTCCAGGCTGAAGCCATAGTGGCTCGCGAGTGAGCCCAGCATCTGGAAGTAATAGACGTTGCGCCGATCCCAGCCGCGGATGGCGCCCTCGCTGAGGCTGAGCTCTTCGTTGACCACCCGCCGGGCGTCGAAGAATTGCTTCACGCCCAGGCCATCGCATGTAGGGCAGGCGCCGGCTGGGTTGTTGAAGGAGAACAGCTTGGGCTCCAGCTCGCCGATGGAGAAGCCACAGATCGGGCAGGCGAAACGCGCGGAGAAGACGATCTCTTCGCCGCTCTCGCCCTCCATGGGGGCGATGATGGCGATGTCGTCGGCCAGCTTCAGTGCCGTCTCGAAGGATTCCGCCAGGCGCTGCTGGAGGTCCTCGCGCACCTTGAATCTATCCACCACCACTTCGATGGTGTGCTTCTTCTGCTTGTCGAGCTTGGGTAGCTCATCCATTTCGTGCAGGCGACCATTTACGCGTACGCGGACGAAACCCTGGGCCCGCAACTCCTCGAACACCGACAGATGCTCGCCCTTGCGCTCGCGCACGATGGGGGCGAGCAGCATCAGGCGCTGGCCTTCCGGCATGGCCAGCACCTGATCGACCATCTGGCTGACCGTCTGGGCTTCGAGGGGGACGTCGTGCTCGGGGCAGCGGGGCGTACCGACCCGCGCATAGAGCAGACGCAGGTAGTCGTAGATCTCGGTGATGGTACCGACCGTCGAGCGTGGGTTGTGCGAGGTGGACTTCTGCTCGATGGAAATGGCCGGAGACAGGCCTTCGATGGTGTCCACATCGGGCTTTTCCATCATCGACAGGAACTGACGAGCGTAGGCCGACAGGGATTCCACGTAGCGACGCTGACCTTCGGCATAAAGGGTGTCGAAGGCTAGGGAGGATTTGCCGGAGCCGGACAGCCCGGTGATGACGATGAGCTTGTCCCGGGGAAGGGTCAGGTCGATGTTCTTCAGGTTATGGGTACGGGCCCCACGGATGAGGATCTTATCCACGTAAACTTCTGCCTCGTGTTGGCGGCGCGTCAATAGAAAAGAGATCTCGTCCCGGGCTGCGGCTATCTGCCGCGCCTGTGAGAGAGGAGTCAAGGCTGGTAAAATTAATGGCCCGACAGCGGTGATCGGGCGTTCGTGATGCTGGCGGTCGGGAACGTTCGGACGAGCGCTCGGCTATCTTCACCGCTTCCTCCCTAAATGGTCATTGTCACGACTGTTTTAAAGCTGTGTGGCGACGTAAAAGTCTGTCGCCGACGAGAGGGTTATCAATGCTCGACAAGCGCAGCGAAGCCATGAGCGGCGTCGAACGCCGTGCTGCCCTGGGGCTGGCCCTGGTCTTCGCCTTTCGTATGCTCGGTATGTTCATGGTGCTCCCGGTCCTGGCAACCTATGGTCAGGAGCTGGCGGATGCCACTCCGGCACTCATCGGCCTCGCCATAGGTGCCTATGGTTTGACCCAAGCGGTCCTGCAAATTCCCCTGGGGACCTTATCGGATCGTATCGGCCGGCGCCCCATCATCATCGGGGGGCTGCTGGTGTTCGCCCTGGGCGCCGCCATTGCCGCCAACGCCCATTCCATCTGGGGCGTGATCGCTGGTCGCATCGTACAGGGTGGTGGTGCCATTTCGGCCGCCATCATGGCGTTGCTGTCGGATCTGACCCGGGAGCAGCACCGCACCAAGGCCATGGCCACCATCGGCATGAGCATCGGCGTGTCCTTCGCCGTAGCCATGGTCGCCGGGCCGCTGCTCACGCGTGCCTATGGTCTGTCGGGGCTGTTCTGGGCGACTTGTGGGCTGGCGCTGGTCGGCCTGCTCATCGTACTGTTGGTGGTCCCCAGGAACGCGTCGCCTTTCGCTCACCGTGAATCCAATCTGGCCCGCCAGGCGCTGGGGACTACCCTGCGCAACCGCGATCTGCTGCGCCTGGACTTCGGCATCCTCACGCTCCATGCCGTGCTGATGGCCAGTTTTGTCGTCTTGCCGCTGGCCCTTGCCGAACATGCCGGTCTGCCGAAGGAGGAGCACTGGTGGGTTTACCTGACGGCACTGGTGGTCGGCTTCTTCGCGATGGTTCCTTTCATCATCTATGGTGAAAAGAAGCGGCGTATGAAGCGCGTGCTGGTGGGGGCCATCAGTGTGCTGGTGCTGTGCGAGCTGTACTTCTTTTTCTTCAGCAACAGTCTTGTGGCCCTGGTCATCGGCATCGTGGTGTTCTTCACCGCCTTCAACCTGCTGGAGGCCTCGCTGCCTTCGCTCGTAAGCAAGGTGGCGCCGGCGGGGGGCAAGGGTACGGCCATGGGGATCTATTCCACCAGCCAGTTTCTTGGCTCGGCGCTCGGCGGTATCCTCGGTGGCTGGCTGTTCCAGCATGGTGGCCTGTCCATCGTCTTCCTGGGCTGTGCTGCGCTTTGCCTGGGTTGGGCGGTGATTGCTGGTACGATGCGTGAACCGCCCTATGTCACCAGCCTGCGTTTGTCCGTCGCCCCTGAGCTAGTCAACGACCAGGGATTGGTCGGGCGCCTGTTGGCCCTGGCCGGGGTGACCGACGCGGTGGTGGTGGCAGAAGAGCAAGCCGTCTACATCAAGATCGACACTAAAGTCGTTGATCGAGCGCAATTGGAGCGACTGGTAAGCCATACGCCAGTCGCCGCTTGATCGACAGCCTCATCAGGAGATTCATATGGCCCGTGGCGTCAATAAAGTCATTCTCGTCGGCAATGCCGGCGCCGATCCCGAAACCCGTTACATGCCCAACGGCAACGCGGTGACCAACGTCACCCTGGCCACCAGCGAGAGCTGGAAGGACAAGCAGACCGGCCAGCAGCAAGACCGTACCGAATGGCACCGCGTGGTGTTCTTCGGCCGCCTGGCCGAGATCGCTGGCGAGTACATCCGCAAGGGCTCCCAGGTCTATGTCGAGGGCTCGTTGCGCACCCGCAAGTGGCAGGGCCAAGACGGTCAGGATCGCTACACCACGGAAATCGTGGTCGACATCAACGGCAACATGCAGTTGCTGGGTGGTCGGGGTGGCAATGCCGGTGGTAACGACGAGTACAACCAGAGCGCACCTGCGCCCCAGCAGCAACGCGCACCGCGTCCGCAGCAGGCTGCAGCACCCCAGGGTGGCGGCCAGCAATACGACAATCGTCCGCAGCAGCAACCGCAGTCCCGTCCGCAGCAACAACCCGCTCAGCAGGACTACGACAGCTTCGACGACGACATTCCCTTCTAAACGACGGGCAAAGAAAAAGGGCAGCCAATGGCTGCCCTTTCTTTTTGGTGGAGGCGGGGGGATTTGAACCCCCGTCCGCCAGCTCTCCGCTATCGGTTCTACATGCTTAGCCCTGTCTACTGAGTTAACCCATTGCGGCCCGACGGGCAGGGTGCTTTGGGCGAGCTGTATAAGTTTTAGCCGTTACGTCTACAGCGAACTTGGCGGCGATCCTGTTCTATCTGACAGTCGTTTCGGGTTTACAGGCATCCCCTAGCGACTGCTAGCCGCATTAAGCAGCTAGAGCGTAGTTGTCGTCGTTGGCAACTATAAGTTTGCAGCAGCGAATTTACGAGTTCTGCTACCAGCTCGGCATGCCCCTCAAGTTTCGTTACCGGCGTCGAATCCTAATCGCCCCCAAAACTTGCTGGTCGTTCACTATAGAAACTCTGGCCGTCCTACGCAAGTCATTGTCGACGAAACGTTTTTTCGGCCGCTTGGCTATTTGGCGTCCTTGCGGATGGCGCGCTGGATCTCGCGGTCGGAATCGCGCTCGCGCTCGGTGGCGCGCTTGTCGAATTCCTTCTTGCCCTTGGCCAGGGCGATCTCGCACTTGACCAGGTGCTTCTTCCAGTAGAGCGACAAGGCAACGCACGCATAGCCTTTCTGTTGCACAGCGCCGAACAGCTTGCCCAGCTCGCGCTTGTTCAGCAGAAGCTTACGGGTGCGGGTCGGATCTGCGATGACGTGGGTACTGGCAGTTTGCAGCGGGGTGATGTGGCTACCGAGCAGCCAAGCCTCACCATCCTTGAGCAGCACGTAACTGTCGGTCAACTGCGCCTTGCCGGCTCTTAGGCTCTTCACCTCCCAGCCTGCCAGGGAAACACCCGCTTCGAAACGGGTGTCGACGAAGTATTCGTGGAGCGCCTTTTTGTTCTGCGCGATGCTGCCGGGGGAAACTTTCTTTTGCTTGGCCATGGTTCCAGGGTACAGCGAGTCGGGGGAAATGTCGCCACGCGCTTGAGCGGGTATGAGCAAACACGGACAATACCGCGGTTCTGGGCCGCGGCAGGCTGGTGCGGGAGTAAATTGCGTGCGCCGCCCTCAAATTCAAGGTCCGACACCGAATTCGCTATTCTACGAGGTTCCGATGAGCACGCACATCCAACGTTCGGCGTTGCTGCCCTATCCCGCTTCGGCGCTCTATGCACTGGTCAACGACGTGGCCCGTTATCCGGAATTCCTGCCGTGGTGCTCGTCCGCGCAGATCCTGGAGCAGGACGAAGGGCAGATGCGCGCCTGCCTCACCGTGGCCAAGGGGGGGCTCAGCCAGCAATTCACGACGCGCAACACTCTGGTGCCCAACGAATCCATCACCATGGATCTGGAGAAGGGACCCTTCAAGCAGTTGCATGGCGTCTGGACGTTCAAGGCACTGGGTGACAAGGCCTGCAAGATTTCGCTGGATCTCTCCTTCGAGTACGACAGTGCCATCGTCCGGGCGACCCTCGGCCCACTGTTCAATCAGGCGGCCAATACGATGGTGGATGCCTTCTGCCAGCGCGCGCGGGCCCTCTATGGCTGAGTGCCTTGTCATCGAAGTGGCTCTGGCCCTGCCGGAGCGACAGTGGTTGTTGACTCTGCAACTGGAGGAGGGCGTCACCGCCGAACAGGCGGTACTCGCATCAGGACTGCTCGATCAATTGCCGCCCTTGCAGCGAGAGCACGTTAAGGTCGGCATCTTCGGCAAGCTGCTGACTCGGCCGTCCGAGCGCGTGCTGAGGGCAGGGGATCGGGTGGAGATCTATCGGCCGCTGCTCGCGGACCCGAAGGAGAGTCGCAAGCGGCGCGCCGAACAGGCCAGGCTCAAAACCAGCCGCTGACCGACTGCTTATTGGCCGTCGGTACGGATGCGCTCGGGGGTCGGTACGGCAGCTGGGCGGGCGCTGTCGATCTCTTTCTGGATGGTGTCTTCGGTCGAGCCGGGAGCGGCCGGCGTCTCCGGGGCTGCCGCAGGCGTCGTGGTGGGTTGGGCAGGTGCGGTGGAGTCCACGCTGGTGCCGCTATCGGTACCCATGATCTGCTGTTCACGACTGGTGCCGGGCATGAAGTCGCCGGACAGTCCACTCAGCTGATTGTTGCCATTGAACACCAGGCTGACCCGCTCCTGCTTCCGCTGACCACCGGCGGCCTGCAGGCTGTAGAGGTAATCCCAGCGATTAGGATGGAAGGTATCCTGAATCAGCGGCGTGCCCATGATAAACCGGACTTGCTGTCGGGTCATTCCAGGACGCAACTGGTCTATCATGTCCTGGGTGACGACGTTGCCCTGCTGGATGTCGATCTTGTAAACCCCCGGCAGAGAGCAGCCGGCGAGCATGGCTAGGCTCAGCAGAGAGAGCCCGGTCAGCGTTTGCTTGAGGTTTTGCATCGGTGGGAGACTTCCACTATCTTGCTGGGCAACGAGGCACCGATCATACCCGTATTCCCGAGAGCTGCGAAAGCACTCGGCACCGAGAAAGAGCATGGTAGAGAACAACGAACTCCGCAAAGCGGGTCTGAAAGTGACCCTGCCGCGCGTCAAGATATTGCAGATGCTGGACACTACAGAGCAGCGCCACATGAGCGCCGAAGACGTTTACAAGGCGCTGATGGAGGCCGGCGAGGACGTGGGTCTGGCGACAGTCTATCGGGTCCTCACCCAGTTCGAGGCCGCTGGTCTTGTGGTGCGCCACAATTTCGATGGCGGCCACGCTGTGTTCGAGCTGGCCGACACCGGCCACCACGATCATATGGTGGATGTGGATACCGGCGAGGTCATCGAGTTCACCGATGCGTCCATTGAAAAGCGCCAACGCGAGATCGTTGAAGAGCATGGTTTCGAGCTGGTCGATCACAACCTGGTGCTGTACATCCGCCAGCGCAAATGATGAGCCACTCATGAAAAAGGCGACCCGCGGGTCGCCTTTTTCATGTCCGGTCGTTGCCATGACTAGCGGCTGACCACCAGCTTGCGCGCATGGGCGAGGGATTCTCGGGTGAGGTCGACACCGCCCAGCATGCGCGCCACTTCTTCCACGCGGCGTGCGCGATCCAGCTTGGCGACCGCAGTGCGGGTCTCGTCGGTGCCGCGCTCCTTGTGCACGAAGAGATGCTGGTGTCCTTGGGCGGCGACCTGGGGCAGGTGGGTGACGGTCAATACCTGGCCGCGCTCGCCCAGTTGCCGCAGCAGCTGGCCGACCACCTCGGCAGTCGGGCCGCCAATGCCGACGTCCACCTCGTCGAACACCAGGGTCGGGGTGCGCGAGGTCTGGGCCGTGATGACCTGTATCGCCAGGCTGATACGCGACAGCTCTCCGCCGGATGTCACCTTGGCCAGCGGGCGTAACGGCTGGCCAGGGTTGGCGCTGACACGAAACTCGATGCCTTCGTTGCCCAGCGGCTGGGGCTCACCGCTGGCACCGGGGGTCAGGGTAATGCTGAAGCGGCCACCCGGCATGCCCAGACGCTGCATTTCGGTTTCCACCGCGGCGGCGAGTTCCGGGGCGCGCTGCTCGCGTAGGCGGCTCAGTTCGCCGGCCTTCTCCTGGTAGTGGCGCTCGAAAGCGGCCAACTCTTCCTGCAGGCGCTCCAGGGCGACGTCGTCGGCATCCAGGGACTGCAATTCATTACGCAACTGCTCGTGCAGCTCAAGCAGTCCCTCGGGCTGGACCCGATGCTTGCGGGCGAGGCTGTAGACGCTGTCGAGGCGTTCCTGCACGGCTTGCTGGCGCTCCGGGTCGGCCTCGAAATGATCGACGAAGCGATTGAGTTCGTTCATCGCCTCCTCGATCTGGATCTGGGCCGAGGCGAGCAGGTTGCTGGCCTCCTCGATCTGCGCTGGCGGTCGATCGAAGGCGGTCAGTCGGGCCACGCTGGCGTTGAGGGCGGAGAGCGCATTGCCCTGCTCGTTCTCGGTACAGAGGTCCATGGCCTGGCGGCACGCCAGCAGGATGTGCTCGGCGCTCGCCAGATCGCTCTGCTCCTGCTCCAGTGCCTGCAGCTCACCCTCGGCCAGGGCGAGATTGTCGAGCTCTTCGAGCTGATAGCTGAGCAACTGATGACGAGCGCGTTGCTCGTCGCCGTTACGGGTCAGGCGCTCCAGGGTCTGGCGTACCTGGCGCCAGCGCTGAGCCGCGAGCTGCACCTGGCGTACCAGTTCGCCCGCACCGGCGTATTCGTCCAGTAGGCGCCGGTGCGTATCGAGGCCGAGCAAGGATTGGTGTTCGTGCTGGCTGTGGATGTCGATCAGCAGGCCGCCGAGGGTCTTGAGATCCGCCAGCGGACAGGGCGAGCCATTGATGTAGCCACGCGAACGGCCTTCACGGGTGATGACGCGGCGCAGCAGGCAGGGACCATCCTGTTCCAGGTCGCGCTCGGCCAGCCACTGGCGGGCCTCTGGGATATCGGTGATGTCGAAGCTGGCCAGGACATCGGCTTTGTCGGCGCCAGGGCGCACGGCATCGCTGTCGGCGCGGTCGCCCAGGGTTAGGCCGAGGGCGTCGAGCATGATGGATTTGCCGGCGCCGGTTTCGCCGGTGATCACGGTCATGCCGCGCTCGAGGTCGAGGTCGAGGTGTTCAACGATGGCGTAGTTGCGGACGGACAGGTGCACCAACATGCGACGATCTCCGAAAGCGATTTCTGGTTGTTTATACAGTGCCTCTTCGGTACTGGCAATCCATACAGCTCTTGAAGCGCCGGTCGGCGGCCCCATATAGGCGCCATCGATCAAGGCGTCGTCCATCAGGGGACGCGCCCACCGGCATTATCACAGGAGGACTCCATGGCCGACGAACAGAACTCCCCGACTCCCGAGCACGAGGCCGCGGCCCAGGGCGACGTCCAGCACGAGGATCTCACCGCACGGGTCGCCACGCTCGAAGAGCAGCTCGCTGCCGCCCAGGATCAATCGCTGCGCAGCGTCGCCGAACTGCAGAACGTGCGTCGTCGCGCCGAGCAGGATGTCGAGAAGGCGCACAAGTTCGCCCTGGAGAAATTCGCGGGCGATCTACTGCCGGTGCTGGATAGCCTGGAGCGTGGCCTGGAGCTGTCCAACGCTGCCGACGAAACCTTGAAGCCCATGCGCGAAGGCATGGAGCTGACCTTGAAGATGCTGCAGGACACCCTCAAGCGCTATCAGGTCGAGGCCGTCGATCCCCATGGCGCCCCTTTCAATCCCGAACACCATCAGGCCATGGCCATGGAGGAGAGCGCCACCGCCGAGCCGGGCAGCGTGCTCAAGGTGTTTCAGAAAGGCTATCTGCTCAATGGCCGCCTGCTGCGGCCGGCGATGGTGGTGGTGAGCAAGGCGCCCGCGGCACAGCAGCCGAGCATCGACGAAAAGGCTTGAAATTCTTTCGCTCGGCCCCATCTGGTAGGCAAGCGAACATCAAAGGCCCCCTGAGTGGGCCGCGCGGAATCTGAGATTTCTGGAGAAGATTACATGGGCAAGATCATCGGTATCGACCTGGGGACCACCAACTCCTGTGTCGCGATCCTCGAAAACGGCAATGTCAAAGTACTGGAAAACGCCGAAGGCACTCGTACCACGCCGTCCATCATCGCCTACACCAACGATGGCGAGACCCTGGTCGGCCAGCCGGCCAAGCGCCAGGCGGTGACCAATCCGCAGAACACCCTCTATGCGGTCAAGCGACTGATCGGCCGGCGTTACGAAGAAAACGTCGTGCAGAAAGACATCCAGATGGTCCCCTACAAGATCGTCAAGGCGGACAACGGTGACGCCTGGGTCGAGGCCAAGGGCCAGAAGATGGCGCCGCCGCAGGTCTCCGCTGAAGTCCTGAAGAAGATGAAGAAGACCGCCGAGGACTACCTGGGCGAGCCCGTGACCGAAGCGGTCATCACCGTGCCGGCCTACTTCAACGACAGCCAGCGTCAGGCTACCAAGGACGCCGGCCGCATCGCCGGTCTGGACGTCAAGCGCATCATCAACGAGCCGACCGCCGCGGCCCTGGCCTATGGCCTGGACAAGGCCAAGGGCGACCACACCGTGATCGTCTATGACCTGGGCGGCGGTACCTTCGACGTCTCGGTCATCGAGATCGCCGAGGTCGATGGTGAGCATCAGTTCGAGGTGCTGGCCACCAATGGCGACACCTTCCTGGGTGGTGAAGACTTCGACATCCGCCTGATCGACTACCTCGTCGACGAATTCAAGAAAGAAAGCGGCATGAACCTCAAGGGTGACCCGCTGGCCATGCAGCGCCTGAAGGAAGCTGCCGAGAAGGCCAAGATCGAGTTGTCCTCGGCTACCCAGACCGACGTCAACCTGCCGTACATCACTGCCGATGCCAGCGGTCCCAAGCACCTGAACGTCAAGGTCTCCCGCGCCAAGCTGGAGTCGCTGGTGGAAGAGCTGGTCGAGCGTACCATCGAGCCGTGCCGTACTGCGTTGAAGGACTCCGGTCTGGACGTCTCCGACATCCACGAAGTCATCCTGGTGGGCGGTCAGACCCGCATGCCGCTGGTGCAGAAGCGTGTGGCCGATTTCTTCGGCAAGGAAGCGCGCAAGGACGTCAACCCGGACGAAGCCGTCGCCATCGGTGCCGCCATCCAGGGCGCCGTGCTGGCCGGTGACGTCAAGGACGTCCTGCTGCTGGATGTCACCCCGCTGACCCTGGGTATCGAGACCATGGGTGGCGTGATGACCGCGCTGATCGAGAAGAATACCACCATCCCGACCAAGAAGTCGCAGGTGTTCTCCACTGCCGACGACAACCAGGGCGCCGTGACCATCCATGTGCTGCAGGGTGAGCGCAAGCAGGCCGCGCAGAACAAGTCGCTGGGCAAGTTCGACTTGGCCGAGATCCCGCCGGCGCCGCGTGGAGTACCGCAGATCGAGGTGACCTTCGACATCGATGCCAACGGTATCCTCAACGTGTCCGCCAAGGACAAGGCCACCGGCAAGCAGCAGTCCATCGTCATCAAGGCGTCCTCCGGTCTGTCCGAGGAAGAGATTCAGCAGATGGTGCGTGACGCCGAGGCCAATGCCGACGAGGATCGCAAGTTCGAAGAGCTGGCGGCGGCCCGCAACCAGGGTGATGCCCTGGTGCACGGTACCCGCAAGATGCTGACCGAAGCGGGCGACAAGGCCACGGCCGAAGAGAAGAGCACCATCGAGAAGGCCATCGGCGAACTGGAAACAGCCGTTCGCGGCGATGACAAGGACGCCATCGAAGCCAAGATGAACGCCTTGTCCCAGGCTTCCGCGCCGCTGGCCCAGAAGCTCTACTCCGAGCAGGGCGCTGCCGGTGCCGAAGGCGCTTCGGCCAAGGCGGACGGCGATGCCAAGAAACCCGGCGACGACGTGGTCGATGCCGAGTTCGAGGAAGTGAAGGACAACAAGTAAGCCCCGTGCTTACCGCACCTGGCGGGCTTCGGCCCGTCGGATCCGCCGCGCGGGAGCCTGCTCCCGCGTTGGCGTGTCTGGAGGGTGAGAAAATTTAAGGTGCAAAAAGTCTATGGCCAAACGTGATTACTATGAGGTGCTCGGGGTCGAGCGCGGCGCCAGTGAAGCCGAGCTCAAGAAGGCCTACCGACGCCTGGCGATGAAGTACCATCCGGATCGCAATCCGGGTGATGCGGCTGCCGAAGAGCAGTTCAAGGAGGCCGCCGAGGCCTACGAAGTGCTGTCCGATGCGGGCAAGCGCTCGGCCTACGACCAGTACGGCCATGCTGGCGTCGATCCGAGCATGGGTGGCGGCGGTTTCGGTGGCGCGGCCGGTGGCGCGAGCTTCTCCGACATCTTCGGCGACGTCTTCAGCGACTTCTTCGGCGGGCGCGGTGGTGCCGGTGGCCGAGGCGGTCCGCAGCGCGGCGCCGACCTGCGCTACACCCTGGATCTGGACCTGGAAGAGGCGGTACGTGGGACCACGGTCACCATTCGCGTGCCGACCCTGGTCGAGTGCAAGGTCTGCGACGGCAACGGCGCCAAGCCGGGCACCTCGGCCTCCACCTGCCCCACTTGCGGTGGCATCGGCCAGGTACGCATGCAGCAAGGCTTCTTCTCGGTGCAGCAGACCTGCCCGCGCTGCCATGGCAGCGGCAAGATCATTCCCGAGCCCTGCACGGCCTGCCATGGCCAGGGTCGCGTGGAGGAGCAGAAGACCCTGTCGGTGAAGGTACCGGCGGGCGTCGACACCGGTGACCGCATCCGCCTGAGCGGCGAGGGCGAAGCCGGCACCCTGGGCGGGCCCAGCGGTGACCTGTACGTCGTGGTCAACGTGCGCGAACACTCAATCTTCCAGCGCGACGGCAAGCACCTCTATTGCGAGGTGCCGATCAACTTCACCGATGCCGCCCTGGGTGGGGAGTTGGAAGTGCCGACCCTGGATGGTCGCGTCAAGCTGAAGATCCCCGAGGGCACCCAGACCGGCAAGATGTTCCGCCTGCGCGGCAAGGGTGTGACGCCCGTGCGGGGCGGCGGTGCTGGTGACCTGATGTGCAAGGTGGTGGTGGAGACCCCGGTCAACCTGAGCCGGCGCCAGCGCGAGCTGCTCGAGGAATTCCGCAACACCCTGCAGAGCGACAGCTCCCATTCGCCCCGGGCCAGCGGCTGGTTCGACGGCATGAAGCGCTTCTTCGACGACCTCTAAACCAGCCGGGCGTCGTCGCGAGGCGGCGCCTGGCTAGCAGCCTGGAGCTGATGATGCGACGTATAGCTGTAATGGGCGCCGCGGGGCGCATGGGCAAGATCCTGATCGAGGCGGTCCAGCAGACCCAGGGTGCAGCCGGCCTGACCGCCGCGGTGGATCGGCCGGAGAGCAGCCTGGTCGGGGCCGATGCGGGTGAGCTCGCCGGTATCGGGCGTAATGGCGTGATGCTCTCGGGGGAGTTGAGTCGGGTGCTGGACGATTTCGATGTCCTCATCGACTTTACCCATCCCAGCGTCACCCTGCAGAATCTGGCGCTGTGCCGCAGAGCCGGCAAGGCCATGGTGATCGGTACCACCGGTTTCACCGCCGAGCAGAAGCTGACCCTGCTGGAGGCGAGCAGGGAAATCCCCATCGTCTTCGCTGCCAACTTCAGCGTCGGCGTCAATCTTTGCCTCAAGCTGCTGGACACAGCTGCCCGCGTGCTGGGCGACGAGGTCGACATCGAGATCATCGAGGCGCACCACAGACATAAGGTGGACGCCCCCTCCGGTACCGCACTGCGCATGGGTGAGGTCGTCGCCCAGGCGCTGGGTCGTGATCTGGAAGAGGTCGCCGTCTACGGTCGCGAAGGCCAGACCGGTGCCCGTGATCGTCAGACCATTGGCTTCGCTACCGTACGTGCTGGTGACGTGGTGGGCGACCACACGGTGTTGTTCGCCAGCGAAGGCGAGCGCGTGGAGATCACCCACAAGGCGTCCAGTCGCATGACTTTTGCCAAGGGCGCGGTGCGCGCGGCGCTGTGGTTGAAGGATAAACAGCCGGCGCTATATGACATGCAGGACGTACTGGAGTTGCGCTGATGCGCGCGCGAGGGTGCCAGCAGCGCTCAATTCGTGTACAATGCAGCTTTAGTGTATCCACTAAAAGCTAGCGCAGAATGAAATCACAACATTAAAACGGGATGACTCTTCGAGATGTCATCCCGTTTTTTTGCACCCTGCGTTTGCCCGCCAAGGCTTGATTTTCGGAGGTCTTCTTGACTAAGCCAGCCATACTCGCACTTGCCGATGGCAGCATCTTTCGCGGTGAATCCATCGGTGCCGACGGCCACACGGCCGGCGAAGTGGTGTTCAACACCGCCATGACCGGCTACCAGGAAATCCTGACCGATCCTTCCTATGCGAAGCAGATCGTCACCCTGACCTATCCGCATATTGGCAATACCGGTACCACGCCGCAGGATGGCGAGGCCGCCCAGGTATGGGCCGCCGGGCTGATCATCCGTGACCTGCCGCTGTTGGCCAGCAACTGGCGCAACAAGCAATCGCTGCCGGAGTACCTCGAGGAAAACGGCACCATCGCCATCGCTGGCATCGACACCCGTCGCCTGACCCGCATCCTCCGCGAGAAGGGCGCTCAGGATGGCTGCATCCTCACTGGCGCAGACGCCACCGAAGAGCGCGCCCTGGAACTGGCTCGTGCCTTCCCCGGCCTCAAGGGCATGGACCTGGCCAAGGAAGTCAGCGTCAAGGAGCGCTACGAGTGGCGCTCCAGCGTCTGGTCGCTGGAGACCGACAGCCACGCCGAGATTCCGGCCGAGCAGTTGCCCTACCACGTGGTGGCCTTCGACTACGGCGTCAAGCTGAACATCCTGCGCATGCTGGTGGCCCGTGGCTGCCGCATCACCGTGCTGCCGGCCCAGACCCCGGCCAGCGAAGCCTTGGCACTGCAGCCCGACGGCATCTTCCTGGCCAACGGCCCGGGCGATCCCGAGCCTTGCGACTACGCCATCAAGGCCATCCAGGATGTACTGGAAACCGAAATTCCGGTCTTCGGCATCTGCCTGGGGCACCAGTTGCTGGCCCTGGCCTCCGGCGCCAGGACGGTGAAGATGCCTAACGGTCACCACGGCGCCAACCATCCGGTGCAGGATCTGGACAGCGGCGTGGTGATGATCACCAGCCAGAACCACGGTTTCGCCGTGGACGAGGCCAGCCTGCCGGCCAACGTGCGTGCCACCCACAAGTCGTTGTTCGACGGCACCCTGCAGGGCATCGAGCGCACCGACAAGGTCGCCTTCAGCTTCCAGGGGCACCCCGAGGCGAGCCCCGGCCCGCACGACGTAGCGCCGCTGTTCGACAAGTTCATCCAGGCCATGGCGGCACGCCGCTAAGACGGGAGGAGGGTAGAGCTCATGCTGGCGAATCTGGGCGTCATCGACTTCTGGACCTACGTGGTCGGGACCCTGTTCGTCATCCTGTTGCCTGGCCCCAATTCCTTCTTCGTGCTCGCCACCAGTGCCCAGCGCGGCATTCGCAGCGGCTACCAGGCGGCCTCGGCCGTGTTCCTCGGTGACGCCGTACTGATGCTGCTCTCGGCCTTGGGCGTCGCCTCGCTGCTCAAGGCCGAGCCGCTGTTCTTCCAGATCCTCAAGTACCTGGGCGCGGCCTATCTGTTCTACCTCGGCTGGGGCATGCTGCGTGGTGGACTCAAGTCCTGGCGCAGTCCGGCCCAGGGCCAGGCCGAGGCAACCCTGCGCGAAGACGTCCAGCAGCCGTTCCGCAAGGCGCTGCTGCTGAGTCTGTCGAACCCGAAGGCGATCCTGTTCTTCGTCTCCTTCTTCATCCAGTTCGTGGACCCCGGTTACGCCCATCCGGCGCTGTCCTTCCTGGTGCTGGGCGCGGTACTGGAAGCCATCAGCTTCTGCTACCTGTCGTTCCTGATTTTCTGTGGCGTTCGCCTGGCGGCCTGGTTCCGTCAGCGGCGTCGGCGCCCTGTTCGTGGGGTTCGGTGTGAAGTTGGCCACCGCGACCCTGACCTGATTACCTGCATTCGAGAAGCCCATGCCTAAGCGTACAGACATCAAGAGCATCCTGATCCTCGGGGCCGGCCCCATCGTCATCGGCCAGGCCTGCGAGTTCGACTATTCCGGCGCCCAGGCCTGCAAGGCCCTGCGCGAGGAAGGCTTCCGCGTCATCCTGGTGAACTCCAACCCGGCCACCATCATGACCGATCCGTCCATGGCCGATGCCACCTACATCGAACCGATCAAGTGGGCCACGGTGGCCAAGATCATCGAGAAGGAGCGCCCCGACGCCCTGCTGCCGACCATGGGCGGCCAGACCGCGCTGAACTGTGCCCTGGATCTGGAGCGTCATGGCGTGCTGGCGAAGTTCGGCGTCGAGATGATCGGTGCCAACGCCGACACCATCGACAAGGCCGAGGATCGTTCGCGCTTCGACAAGGCCATGAAGGACATCGGCCTGGCCTGCCCGGTCTCGGGCATCGCCCACAGCATGGAAGAAGCCTACGGCGTATTGGAGAAGGTCGGCTTCCCCTGCATCATCCGTCCATCCTTCACCATGGGCGGTACCGGTGGCGGCATCGCCTACAACCGCGAAGAATTCGAAGAGATCTGCACCCGTGGTCTGGATCTGTCGCCGACCAACGAGCTGCTGATCGACGAATCCCTGATCGGCTGGAAGGAATACGAGATGGAGGTGGTCCGCGACAAGAAGGACAACTGCATCATCGTCTGCTCCATCGAGAACTTCGATCCCATGGGCGTGCACACCGGTGACTCCATCACCGTGGCCCCGGCCCAGACGCTGACCGACAAGGAATACCAGATCATGCGCAACGCCTCCCTGGCGGTGCTGCGCGAGATCGGCGTCGAGACCGGCGGCTCCAACGTCCAGTTCGGCATCTGCCCGAATACCGGGCGCATGGTGGTGATCGAGATGAACCCGCGGGTGTCGCGGTCCTCGGCGCTGGCCTCCAAGGCCACCGGCTTCCCCATCGCCAAGATCGCCGCCAAGCTGGCCGTCGGCTACACCCTGGACGAGCTGCAGAACGACATCACCGGCGGTCGTACCCCGGCGTCCTTCGAGCCGGCCATCGACTACGTGGTCACCAAGATCCCGCGCTTCGCCTTCGAGAAATTCCCCAAGGCCGACGCCCGCCTGACGACCCAGATGAAATCCGTGGGCGAGGTTATGTCCATCGGCCGTACCTTCCAGGAATCCCTGCAAAAAGCCCTGCGGGGCCTGGAAGTCGGCGTGGTCGGCTTCGATCCCAAGCTGGATCCGGCCGATCCCGAGGCCGACGGCACCCTCAAGCGCGAGCTGACCGTGCCGGGTGCCGATCGCATCTGGTACATCGGTGACGCCTTCCGCCAGGGCTACGGCCTGGACAAGGTCTTCGAGTTGACCCGCATCGATCCCTGGTTCCTGGTGCAGATCGAGGACCTGATCAAGGACGAAGAGCGCATCAAGACCCTGGGGCTGACCGACCTCGACTACGACCTGATGCGCAAGCTCAAGCGCAAGGGCTTCTCCGATGCGCGCCTGGCCAAGCTGCTCGGCGTCACCGAGAAGAACCTGCGGGCCCATCGCCACAAGCTCAAGGTGCTGCCGGTGTACAAGCGGGTGGACACCTGCGCCGCCGAATTCGCCACCGACACCGCCTACCTCTACTCCACCTACGAGGAAGAGTGCGAGGCCAAGCCCAGCGGTCGCGACAAGATCATGATCCTCGGCGGCGGTCCCAACCGTATCGGCCAGGGCATCGAGTTCGACTACTGCTGCGTGCACGCGGCCCTGGCCATGCGTGAAGACGGCTACGAGACCATCATGGTCAACTGCAACCCGGAAACCGTCTCCACCGACTACGACACCTCCGACCGCCTGTTCTTCGAGCCGGTTACCTTGGAGGACGTGCTGGAGATCGTCCGCGTCGAGCAGCCCAAGGGTGTCATCGTCCAGTACGGCGGCCAGACCCCGCTCAAGCTGTGCCGCGCGCTGGAAGAAGCCGGCGTGCCCATCATCGGCACCAGCCCCGATGCCATCGACCGCGCCGAAGACCGCGAGCGCTTCCAGCAGATGGTGCAGCGTCTGAATCTGCGCCAGCCGGCCAACTCCACCGCGCGTAGCGAGGACGAGGCCCTGGCCCTGTCCAAGAACATCGGCTACCCGATGGTGGTACGTCCGTCCTACGTGCTGGGCGGTCGGGCGATGGAAATCGTCTACCAGGAAGAAGAACTCAAGCGCTACATGCGCGAAGCGGTGAAGGTGTCCAACGACAGCCCGGTACTGCTCGACCACTTTCTCAACTGCGCCATCGAGGTGGACGTGGACGCGGTGTGCGACGGCCAGACCGTGGTGATCGGCGCCATCATGCAGCACATCGAACAGGCCGGCGTGCACTCCGGTGACTCCGCCTGCTCGCTGCCGCCCTATTCGCTGCCCAAGCACATCCAGGACGAAATCCGCGAGCAGGTCAAGAAGATGGCCCTGGAGCTCGGCGTGATCGGTCTGATGAACGTGCAGATGGCCGTGCAGGGCGAGGACATCTACGTCATCGAGGTCAACCCGCGGGCCTCCCGTACCGTGCCTTTCGTCTCCAAGTGCATCGGCGAGTCCCTGGCCAAGGTGGCTGCCCGCGTCATGGCCGGCAAGACGCTGGCCGAAGTGGGCTTCACCGAAGAGATCATCCCGCCGTTCTTCAGCGTCAAGGAAGCGGTGTTCCCCTTCAACAAATTCCCCGGCGTGGACCCCATCCTCGGCCCGGAAATGAAGTCCACCGGCGAGGTGATGGGTGTCGGCGACAGCTTCGGCGAAGCCTTCGCCAAGGCCCAGCTGGGCGCCAACGAGATCCTGCCGAACTCCGGCTGCGCCTTCATCAGCGTGCGTGACGACGACAAGCCCGAAGCCGTGCAGGTCGCCCGCGATCTGGTCGGCCTCGGCTTCGAAGTGGTCGCCACCGCTGGTACCGCGCGAGTGATAGAGGCGGCCGGTCTGCCGGTGCGTCGCGTGAACAAGGTGACCGAGGGTCGCCCGCACGTGGTCGACATGATCAAAAATGATGAAGTCACCCTGATCATCAACACCACCGAAGGCCGGCAGTCCATCGCCGATTCCTATTCGATCCGCCGTAATGCCCTGCAGCACAAGCTCTGCTGCACCACGACCATTGCGGGCGGCCAGGCCATTTGCGAAGCTTTGAAATTCGGCGCCGAAAAGACCGTGCGCCGGCTGCAAGATCTGCATGCAGGAGTTAAGGCATGACCAAGTACCCCATGACCGTCCAGGGCGCTCGTGCCCTGGAAGAGGAGCTCAAGCACCTCAAGACCGAGCTGCGTCCGAAGATTACCCAGGCCATCGCCGAAGCGCGCGAGCTGGGTGACCTCAAGGAAAACGCCGAATACCACGCCGCCCGTGAACAGCAGGGAATGGTCGAGGCGCGCATCCGCGATATCGAGGGTCGACTGCAGAATGCTCAGGTGATCGACGTGGCCGCCTTGCCGCATACCGGCAAGGTGATCTTCGGCACCACCGTGGAGATCGCCAACACCGAGACCGACGAGACGGTGACCTACCAGATCGTCGGCGACGACGAGGCGGACATCAAACAGGGCAAGCTGTCGGTGGGTTCGCCCATCGCCCGCGCCCTGATCGGCAAGGAAGAAGGGGACGTGGTGCTGGTGAAGACCCCGGGCGGCGATGTCGAATACGAAATTGTCGCCGTCCGTCACGTCTGATCGCCGTGTCCGCGGCTGGCTCGCCACGCTGCTCGCTGCAGCCTGGCAGCTGGCTCAGGTGTTCTGGGTCGGCCCCTTGGTCGCCCTGCATCTGTGCATTCCCGTGGCGCTCGCCCAGGCGGGCTGGGCGCCGCTGCTGATCCAGTCCGGTCGCGAGGAGTTGCTGCGCATGATGCTCAGCGCCGCGGCCGGCGGCGTCTTCACTCAGATCGTGGTGCTGGTCTGGTGGGCAGGCGTTGGCGCCCTGTGGCGCGACCTGCGTGGCCAGCTGCTGCTGGCGAGTGCGGCGGCCGTACTATTGCAGAACGAACTCGCGCGCCTGTGGAGCGGGCCGACCGCCCTGGCCGGCTACGTGGTATTGCTGCTCTGCGGACTGATCCTGGTGCTGCAACCCGTCCCGGGGCGCCCGCGCCCGAATCAGGCGGTATAGCGCACCACGTTGGACAGGTTGCGATTCTGCTCGCGGGCCTTGCGGTAGATCAGCGCCATCTTGCCGATCACCTGCACCAGCTCGGCCTTGCTCGAAGCGCACAGCTCCTCGATCAACGCACGGCGGTCTTCCCGCTCGGTGACGGCCAGCTTGATCTTGATCAGTTCGTGATCGTTCAGCGCACGATCGAGCTCACCCAGCACGCCCTCGCTCAAACCATTCTCGCTGATGGTGACCACCGGCTTGAGTTGATGACCGATCGCCTTGAACCGCTTTTTATGCTCGTTGTTGAGCGCCATAATTCACCCCGGATAAAAGCCGAACAGTTTATCGCAGCCGTCCGATGCCGCCCAGCGATACGAGAAAACTTCCCGTGGCAACTGCAAAAGCCAGCCATCGCTGGCTCAAGGAACACCTCGAAGCGCCCTGCGTCAAGCCGGTGCGGAGGGACGGCCGGCTCTCCCGGGCCCGCTACGCGCTGCTCGAGCGATTGGCGCCTGGTCCGCAGGCCTTGTTTTTTACGGGCTGGCCCCCCATATGATTCGCCTGAACGCGGTGGACCAGCCAGGGGCCTGCCTCTCGTGCGGGCCGGCCAGGATGCTGGTGCACGTACGCTTCCTCCGGTAGGGCCTCCCATCAAGATATTCCGTGGCGAAATTCTAGGCGCCTACCTCAAAGCGGGCGCACGATGAGTTCGACTGGGGTTGATGCGCAAGCCGTTCGCTTCGCGGGACGGATCGCGTGTGCAGTATCTATTGGGTCGCGGTTTCAATGGCCAATTGAGAGAATTGATGGCCGCAACGTCTGCCTTGCCCTAGAGTCAAAGGCAGAAGACTCATATAGCGTTACAGACGATGTCTGCCGTGGGCCAGGCTTTGTGTAGTAACTTACCGGTCACTGCCGGTTTCGCTTCGAACGGTTTACCCACGAAACCGGCGCAGAGGGTAGTCAATTGAACGACATGGCAAAGAATCTGATCCTGTGGCTGATCATCGCCGCGGTGCTCGTCACCGTGATGAACAACTTCTCCAGCCCCAATGAACCCCAGACGCTCAACTACTCCGACTTCATCCAGCAGGTGAAGGACGGGCAGATCGAGAGCGTCACCGTGGATGGCTATGTCATCACCGGCAAGCACCGGGATGGCGATCCCTTCAAGACCATCCGCCCGGCGATCCAGGACAATGGCCTGATCGGCGACCTGGTCAACAACAGCGTCACCATCACCGGCAAGCAGCCCGAGCAGCAGAGCATCTGGACTCAGCTATTGGTCGCCAGCTTCCCGATCCTGGTGATCATCGCCGTCTTCATGTTCTTCATGCGCCAGATGCAGGGGGGCGCCGGCGGTCGCGGCGGCCCGATGAGCTTTGGCAAGAGCAAGGCGCGCCTGCTGTCGGAAGATCAGGTCAAGACCACCTTCGCCGACGTCGCCGGTTGCGACGAGGCCAAGGAAGAGGTCACCGAGCTGGTGGAATTCCTCCGCGATCCAGGCAAGTTCCAGCGCCTGGGCGGCCGCATTCCTCGCGGCGTCCTGATGGTCGGCTCGCCCGGTACCGGCAAGACGCTGCTGGCCAAGGCCGTGGCCGGTGAAGCCAAGGTGCCGTTCTTCACCATTTCCGGTTCGGACTTCGTCGAGATGTTCGTCGGTGTCGGCGCCAGCCGGGTTCGTGACATGTTCGACCAGGCCAAGAAACATGCGCCCTGCATCATCTTCATCGATGAGATCGATGCGGTCGGTCGCCATCGTGGCAATGGCATGGGTGGCGGTCACGACGAGCGCGAGCAGACCCTGAACCAGTTGCTGGTCGAGATGGATGGCTTCGAGATGAACGATGGCATCATCGTCATCGCCGCTACCAACCGTCCCGACGTCCTCGACCCTGCACTACTGCGCCCCGGTCGTTTCGATCGCCAGGTCGTGGTCGGCCTGCCGGATATCCGTGGCCGCGAGCAGATCCTCAAGGTGCACATGCGCAAGGTGCCAGTCGGCGAGCGCGTCGATGCGAGTGTCATCGCCCGGGGTACCCCTGGCTTCTCCGGTGCCGACCTGGCCAACCTGGTCAACGAGGCCTCGCTGTTCGCCGCGCGCGCCAACAAGCGCATCGTCGACATGCGCGAGTTCGAGCTTGCCAAGGACAAGATCATGATGGGCGCCGAGCGCAAGACCATGGTCATGTCCGAGAAGGAAAAGCGCAATACCGCCTACCACGAGGCCGGCCATGCCATCGTCGGTCGCCTGGTGCCGGAGCACGATCCGGTCTACAAGGTCTCCATCATTCCCCGCGGCCGCGCCCTGGGCGTGACGATGTTCCTTCCCGAGGAAGATCGCTACAGCTTGTCCAAGCGGGCGCTGGAGAGTCAGATCTGCTCGCTGTTCGGTGGCCGGATCGCCGAAGAGATGACGCTGGGTTTCGAAGGAGTGACCACCGGCGCTTCCAACGACATCATGAGAGCTACCTCCCTGGCGCGGAACATGGTGACCAAGTGGGGGCTCTCGGAAAAACTCGGTCCGCTGCTGTATGGCGAGGAAGAGAACGAAGGCTATCTGGGTCGTTCCGGTGGGGGTGGTAACGGCAACATGTCCGGCGAGACCGCCAAGCTGATCGACCTGGAAATTCGCCGGATCATTGATGACTGCTACAACACCGCCAAGCGCCTGCTGGACGAGAATCGCGACAAGCTCGAACTCATGGCCGATGCGCTGATGAAGTACGAGACCATCGATTCCGATCAGATCGACGACATCATGGCCGGCAAGGTCCCACGAGAGCCGCGTGACTGGCACGACCGTGGCGGCCCGACCGGGGACGCACCCGCGTCTCCCCAGAGTGGTAGCGATCGTCCAGAAGCCCCCATCGGCGGTCCGGCTGGAGAACACTGAAACACCCATGTTCAATCCGTTTCCTTCGACCCGATTGCCTTGCGGCAATCGGGTTCTTGTTTTTGACGTGCCCAAGGTAATGGGCATCCTCAATGTCACTCCCGACTCCTTCTCCGACGGCGGTCGCTACACGGCGGTCGAAAGCGCCCTGCGCCATGCCGAGGGAATGGTGGCGGCCGGTGCGGATATCATCGATGTGGGCGGGGAGTCCACGCGGCCTGGGGCGCCGCCGGTATCCGAGGCGGAAGAACTCGATCGCGTCATACCGGTGATCGAGGCAATCGCCGGAGAGTTGGATGTGGTCATCTCCATGGATACCTCCACGCCTGCGGTCATGCGCGAAGGGGCTCTGGCGGGTGCAGGCTTGATCAATGACGTCCGCTCGCTGCGCCGGCCGGGCGCCCTCGAGTCGGCGGCTGCGACCGATCTGGCGGTCTGTCTGATGCACATGCGCGGTGAGCCGAGCACCATGCAGCAGGCCCCGGCCTATGGCGACGTGGCGGGCGAGGTCGGCGATTTCCTCGCCGAGCAGATCGCTCGTTGCGAAGTGGCAGGCATCGCCCGCGAACGCCTGGTGCTGGATCCCGGCTACGGTTTCGCCAAGACCCTGGCGCACAACCTCGAGCTGTTCCAGCGACAGTCCGAGTTGCTCGGCTTTGGGCTACCCTTGCTGGTAGGTGTTTCGCGCAAGAGCATGATCGGTGCTGTCACCGGACGGCCTGTCGCCGAGCGCCTGGCGGGCGGACTGGCTCTGGCGGCCCTGGCGTTGGCCAAGGGTGCCCAGATCCTCAGGGTGCATGATGTGGCGGAAACGGTGGACGTGGTGAAGATGATCGCCGCGGTCGAAGGCTTCAGGCAGGAACAGAACTGATGGCAAGAAAGTATTTCGGAACCGATGGCATTCGCGGCAAGGTCGGACAGTACCCCATTACCCCGGACTTCATGCTCAAGCTGGGCTGGGCGGCAGGCATCGCCTTTCGTAGTCGCGGCGGCTGCCGGGTGCTGGTGGGCAAGGACACGCGCAACTCGGGCTACATGTTCGAATCGGCACTGGAAGCCGGTCTGTCCGCTGCGGGCGCTGACGTCATGCTGCTCGGTCCGATGCCGACGCCGGGTATCGCCTACCTGACGCGGACCTTCCAGGCCAGCGCCGGCATCGTCATCAGTGCTTCGCACAATCCCTACTACGACAATGGCATCAAGTTCTTTTCCGGCGCCGGTACCAAGCTGCCCGATGAGCTCGAGACCATGATCGAGGAACTGCTCGATACGCCGATGACCGTGGTCGACTCGGCCCGTATCGGCAAGGTGTCGCGCATCAACGATGCCGCGGGTCGCTATATCGAGTTCTGCAAGAGCAGCGTGCCCACCGGGACCAGTTTCGCCGGCATGAAGATCGTACTGGACTGCGCCAATGGCGCTACCTACAAGATCGCCCCTAGCGTCTTCCGCGAGCTGGGTGCGGACGTCAGTGTGCTGGGCGTCCAGCCGGACGGGCTCAATATCAACAAGGACTGCGGCTCCACCCATCTGGAAGGGCTGCAGCAGGCGGTGCTCGACCAGCATGCCGACATAGGTATCGCCTTCGACGGCGACGGCGACCGGGTGCTGATGGTGGACCATACGGGCGCCGCGGTGGACGGCGACGAGTTGCTCTACCTGATCGCTCGCGACCTCAAGCGCCGTGGCCGTCTCGAAGGTGGGGTAGTGGGTACCTTGATGAGCAATCTGGGACTCGAGCTGGGCTTGGCCGAGCTGGACATCCCCTTCGTGCGCGCCAAGGTCGGGGATCGCTATGTCATGGCCGAGCTGCTGGAGCGTGGCTGGGTGCTGGGCGGCGAGAACTCCGGGCACGTGGTGTGCTGCCAGTACACCACTACTGGCGATGCCACCATCGCGGCCCTGCAGGTGCTGATCGCCTTGCGCAATGCCGGCCAGACCCTGGCACAGGCGCGCATGGCCCTGCGCAAGTGCCCGCAGGTGCTGATCAACGTGCGCTTCGGGGGTGGCCAGGACCCGCTGGACAATCCGCGGGTCAAGCAGGCCAGTGCCGAGGTGACCGAGAAGATGGCCGGCAAGGGGCGGGTCCTGCTACGCAAGTCAGGTACCGAGCCGTTGCTGCGGGTCATGGTCGAAGGCGAGAACGAGCGTGAGGTGCGTGCCCATGCCGAGGCCCTGGCGCAACTGATAACCGAGGTATGTGCTTGATTTGCTTGCATGCCTGTTTTCGATTGAGTAACATCTGCGCCCACTTCGCTCCCTGAGGCAAAACGCATGCGTCGTCCCCTGGTTGCCGGTAACTGGAAAATGCACGGCTCGCTGCAGAGCGTTTCGGCATTGGTCGCAGGCTTGAAAGGGTTGGATGGTGTTGCGGGTGTCGACGTCGTGGTGATCCCGACATTGGTGCATCTGCCGAAGGTAGTCGAAGAGTTGACGGCGACGTCGCTGGCGGTGGGGGCTCAGACCTGTGCTCCCGTCGCGGGCGAGAAGGCCCTGACGGGTGAGGTTTCCTCTACCCAGTTGGCGGAGTTCGGTTGCCGTTACGTGCTGGTGGGGCACTCCGAACGGCGTGCCCTGCTGGGCGAAGATGACGAGGTGGTGGCGAAGAAATTCGCGGCTATCCAGGAAGGCGGGATGCTTCCCGTGCTCTGCGTCGGCGAAACTCGCGAAGAGCGGGAAGCCGGGCGTACCCTGGAGGTGGTGGGCGGCCAGCTGAAGGCGGTTATCGATGCCGTCGGAGTGGCAGCCTTCGCCAATGCCGTCGTGGCCTACGAGCCGGTTTGGGCGATAGGTACGGGCCTCACGGCAACGCCTGAGCAGGCGCAAGAGGTTCATGCGGCGATTCGCGCCCTGGTGCGCGGAGCCGATGCTGGAGTCGCTGACGGGCTTCAGTTGTTGTATGGCGGTAGTGTCAAGGCTGCCAATGCTGCCGAATTGTTCGGTATGCCGGATATCGATGGGGGGCTGGTTGGTGGTGCCTCCCTGAATGCTGAAGAGTTCAGTGCGATTTGCCGCGCTGCGGGACGTGGATAATGTTGGAAACTGCAGTTGTAGTGATCCACCTGCTGATGGCGCTGGGCTTGATCGTGCTGGTGCTGATGCAGCAGGGCAAGGGCGCCGAAGCGGGTGCGTCCTTTGGTGCGGGTGCCTCGGGTACCGTCTTCGGTAGTCAAGGTTCCGCTACCTTTCTGAGTCGTTTTACTGCTATACTAGCCGCGGTTTTTTTCGCGACTAGCCTGGGCCTTGGGTATTACGCCAAAGACCGTGCGCTGGGTCTGCGTGAGGTAGGGTTGCCCGCTCAGCCGGTCCAGCAGGCTCCTCAGCCGAAGCAGGATGGTAACGATGTGCCCCTGACGCAGCCGAAGGCTTCGCAGGGCAGTACTTCCGGGGACGTGCCCCAGGAGTCCAAGTAGGTTTCACAGGTTTCATGCCGAAGTGGTGGAATTGGTAGACACGCTATCTTGAGGGGGTAGTGGCCACAGGCTGTATGGGTTCGAGTCCCATCTTCGGCACCAAATAGCAAAGACGTCCAGCAGGACGCGGCGAGAGAGTTGGTTGACTCCTGGAGTTCAGTTGAATATACTCTCGCTCCAGCTTTGACGCGGGGTGGAGCAGTCTGGTAGCTCGTCGGGCTCATAACCCGAAGGTCGTTGGTTCAAATCCAGCCCCCGCAACCAGTTTTTTAAAGCCCCTTTATAGGGGCTTTTTGTTGGCTGGACAGTTCGGGTCGCGCTTTCTTGCGCAGACCTCTTAGGGATGGGCGTAATGCCCATTTTTTATTCTCAAAAAACGCGAGGCAACCAGGTGTCGAGCAAGCTAGAACAGTTGCAGGCCTTGCTGGCCCCCGTCGTCGAGGCGCTTGGCTACGTCTGCTGGGGTGTCGAGTACATTTCCCAGGGCCGGCATTCGCTATTGCGCGTCTACATCGATCATCCCAACGGCATCCTCGTCGAGGATTGCGAGAAGGTCAGTCGCCAAGTCAGCGGCGTACTCGATGTGGAAGACCCCATCACCAATGAATACACCCTCGAGGTGTCTTCCCCCGGTATGGATAGACCCCTGTTCACCCTGGAGCAATTCGCTGCCCATGCCGGTGAGCAGGTGAAGGTCAAACTTCGGTCGCCCTTCGAGGGGCGACGTAATTTCCAGGGTTTGCTGCGCGGTGTGGAAGACCAGGACGTCGTGGTGCAGGTGGACGAGCATGAGTACCTGCTGCCCATCGAGATGATCGACAAGGCCAACGTCGTTCCCCGTTTCGAGTGATTTGAGCGCGAGACCGCGGATCCCAAGGATTGCGAATACGAGGCGTAAGATGAGCAAAGAAGTTCTGCTGGTAGTGGAATCTGTTTCGAACGAGAAGGGTGTTCCACCCGGCGTCATCTTCGAGGCACTGGAATTGGCACTCGCCACGGCGACCAAGAAGCGCTACGAAGAAGATGTGGATCTGCGGGTGTCGATCAACAGACATAACGGCAGCTACGAAACCTTCCGCCGCTGGACCGTGGTGGAGGACCAGGACTATCAACTGCCCGATTCGCACCTGACGGTGGAAGACGCGCAGGAAGAACATCCCGGCGCCAAGGCCGGTGACGTGATCGAAGAGAAGATCGAGTCCATCGAATTCGGTCGCATCGCCGCCCAGACCGCCAAGCAGGTGATCGTGCAGAAGGTGCGCGAGGCCGAGCGGGCCCAGGTGGTGGATGCCTATCGCGAGAAGGTCGGTGAGATCATCTCGGGTACCGTCAAGAAGGTCACCCGTGACAGCGTGATCGTCGACCTGGGCAACAATGCCGAGGCGCTGCTGCCGCGCGAGCACATCATTCCGCGCGAAACCTTCCGCATGGGCGTGCGTCTGCGTGCGCTGCTCAAGGAGATTCGTACCGAGAACCGCGGTCCGCAGCTGATGCTGTCGCGCACCGATCCGCAGATGCTGATCGAGCTGTTCCGCATCGAGGTGCCGGAGATTTCCGAGCAACTGATCGACGTCATGGCCGCGGCCCGGGACCCGGGTTCGCGCGCCAAGATCGCCGTACGCTCCAAGGACAAGCGCATCGATCCCCAGGGTGCCTGCATTGGCATGCGTGGTTCGCGTGTCCAGGCGGTGTCCGGTGAATTGGGTGGCGAGCGGGTCGACATCGTCCTCTGGGACGACAACCCCGCGCAGTTCGTCATCAACGCCATGTCGCCGGCCGAGGTCGCGTCGATCATCGTCGATGAAGACAGCCGGACCATGGATATCGCGGTCGCCGAGGACAACCTGGCTCAGGCCATCGGTCGTGGCGGTCAGAACGTACGCCTGGCCAGTCAACTGACCGGCTGGACGCTCAACGTGATGACCGAGGCGGACATCAACGCCAAGCAACAGGCCGAGACCGGCGACATCATCCAGCGCTTCATCGATGAGCTGGATGTCGACGAGGAACTGGCGCAGGTGCTGGTGGAGGAAGGTTTCACCTCCCTCGAGGAAGTCGCCTACGTGCCCATGGAAGAGATGCTCAACATCGATGGCTTCGACGAAGACATCGTCAACGAGCTGCGTACCCGGGCCAAGGATCGTTTGCTGACCCGAGCCATCGCGACGGAAGAACAGAAGAGCCCCAGCGAAGATCTGCTGACCCTCGACGGCATGGACCCCCAGCTCGCCAGCGCGCTGGCCCAGCGTGGTGTAGTGAATCGCGAAGAGCTCGCCGAGCAGTCGATCGACGACTTGCTCGACATCAACGGCATGAGCGAAGAGCGTGCCGGCAAGCTGATCATGGCTGCCCGTGCCCATTGGTTCGAGTAAGCGGCGCAGTCTGAGGAGAGAAGTGCATGACGCAAGTCACGGTGAAAGAACTGGCCCAGACGGTCAATACGCCGGTGGAACGTCTGCTGCAGCAGATGCGCGAGGCAGGCCTGACGCATGACAGCGCGGAGCAGCTGGTGAGCGATGCGGAGAAGCAGGCGCTGCTGACCCACCTGAAGGGGACGGCCAAGCTCGATGAACCGAGCAAGATCACCCTGCAGCGCAAGACCCAGACCACGCTGAAAGTGGCTGGCAGCAAGACGGTAAGTGTCGAGGTGCGCAAGAAGAAAACCTTCGTCAAGCGCAGCCCCGCCGAGCTCGAGGCCGAGCAGCGCCGCGAGCAGGAAGCCCAGCGGGCCGCCGAAGAGGCGGCTGCCCAGGCGCGTGCCGAGGAAGAAGCCCAGCGCGCCGCCGAAGCGGCTGCGCAGCAGCAGGCCGAAGTCGCGGCCCAGGCCGAGCCGCAAGTGGTCGCCGCCGAAGCTGCGGCCCCGGCTGCATCGGCCGCAGCGTCTGCCCCGGTGGTCGAGCAGCCTGTCGCTGCCGAGCCTGTCGCCGAGTCGCCGAAAGCGGATCCCGCTGGCGAGCGCAAGCGCGAAGAGCCACGTCGTCCCGTGCATCCTGCGCCGAGCAGCAAGCGCGATGAAGACGAGCGTCGTGAGCGCAAGAACGCCCAGCATCGCCCGTCGATCAAGGACAAGGTCGCAGCTCCCCGTACCGTGCGCAGTGGCGACGACGAGGAAGAAGGCTTTGGCCGGCGCGGCGGTCGCGGTGGCAAGTCGCGACTCAAGAAGCGAAATCAACACGGGTTCCAGAGCCCGACAGGACCTGTAGTGCGCGAAGTCAATCTAGGCGAGACCATCACCGTCTCTGAGCTTGCTCAGCAGATGTCGGTGAAGGCCGCTGAAGTCATCAAGTTCATGTTCAAGATGGGGTCTCCCGCCACCATCAACCAGGTGCTCGACCGTGAAACGGCGCAGCTGGTGGCCGAAGAGCTGGGCCACAAGGTCAAGCTGGTCAACGAGAACGCGCTGGAAGACCAACTGGCCGAATCCCTCAAGTTCGAGGGTGGCAAGGCGACCCACCGCGCGCCGGTGGTGACCGTCATGGGTCACGTCGACCATGGCAAGACCTCGCTGCTGGACTACATCCGTCGCGCCAAGGTCGCCTCGGGCGAAGCCGGCGGCATCACCCAGCACATCGGTGCCTACCATGTGGAAACCGAGCGTGGCATGGTCACCTTCCTGGATACCCCCGGTCACGCGGCGTTCACCGCCATGCGTGCCCGTGGTGCCCAGGCCACCGACATCGTCATCCTGGTGGTGGCGGCCGACGACGGCGTGATGCCCCAGACCGAAGAAGCCATCCAGCACGCCAAGGCGGCGGGTGTGCCCATCGTCGTGGCGGTCAACAAGGTCGACAAGCCCGACGCCGATCCGGATCGCGTCAAGCACGATCTGGCTGGCCGGCAGGTCATCCCGGAAGAGTGGGGTGGCGACACCCAGTTCGTGCACGTCTCGGCCAAGGCCGGTACCGGTGTGGACGAACTGCTCGAAGCCATCCTGCTGCAGGCCGAGGTGCTCGAACTGACCGCTACGCCGGAAGCGCCCGGTCGTGGTGTGGTCATCGAATCCCGCCTGGACAAGGGCCGTGGCCCGGTCGCCACCGTACTGGTGCAGAACGGTACCCTGCGTCAGGGCGACATGGCCCTGGTCGGCGTCAACTATGGCCGCGTCCGCGCCATGCTCGACGAGAACGGCAAGCCGATCAAGGAAGCCGGTCCGTCCATCCCGGTCGAGATCCTCGGCCTGGACGGCACCCCGGATGCCGGTGATGAACTCACCGTGCTGACCGACGAGAAGAAGGCTCGCGAAGTCGCACTGTTCCGTCAAGGCAAGTTCCGCGAGGTCAAGCTTGCGCGTGCCCACGCTGGCAAGCTCGAGAACATCTTCGAGAACATGGGCCAGGACGAGAAGAAGACCCTCAACATCGTGCTCAAGGCCGACGTGCGCGGTTCGCTCGAGGCGCTGCAGGGCTCGCTGTCGGGCCTGGGCAACGACGAGGTCCAGGTGCGGGTGGTCGGCGGTGGCGTCGGTGGTATCACCGAGAGCGATGCCAACCTGGCGCTGGCCTCCAATGCCGTGCTGTTCGGCTTCAACGTCCGGGCCGATGCCGGGGCGCGGAAGATCGTCGAGCAGGAAGGCCTCGACATGCGCTACTACAACGTCATCTACGACATCATCGAGGACGTGAAGAAGGCGCTGACCGGTATGCTGGGCAGCGACGTCCGGGAGAACATCCTGGGTATCGCCGAAGTACGCGACGTCTTCCGTTCGCCGAAGTTCGGTGCCGTTGCCGGCTGCATGGTCACCGAGGGCATGGTGCACCGCAACCGTCCGATCCGCGTACTGCGCGAGGACGTGGTCATCTTCGAAGGCGAGCTGGAATCCCTGCGTCGCTTCAAGGACGACGTCGCCGAAGTACGTGCCGGCATGGAGTGCGGTATCGGCGTGAAGAGCTACAACGACGTGCGCGTCGGGGACAAGATCGAGGTATTCGAGAAAGTCCAGGTCGCCCGTTCGTTGTAACGGCGACTCCGCCCCAGGACGGCAGGTCACGGACCTGGCAGAACCCTGCCAGGTCCGGACTTGCCGTTCGCGTTTCCAAGATTCATGGCTGGCAGGCCGAGTGTCTGCGGCCTTTCGTACGAGAGTTTCGACATGGCCAAAGAATTCAGCCGTACCCAGCGCATCGGCGATCAGATGCAGCGTGAACTGGCACTGCTGATCCAGCGCGAGATCAAGGATCCGCGACTGGGCATGGTGACCATCACCGGTGTGGACGTCGCTCGCGACCTGTCCCATGCCAAGGTACACATCACGGTCCTGGGCAAGGACGATGACGCCGAGGCGATCAAGCAGAATATCGGCATCCTCAAGGATGCCGCCGGTTTCCTGCGTCAGCAGCTGGGCCGGGTAATGAAGCTGCGGACCATCCCCCAACTGAGCTTCCAGTACGACGAGAGCATCCGGCGTGGCGCCCAGCTGTCGGCCCTGATCGAGCGGGCGGTCGCCGAAGACCGTCGCCACGACGGGGAGGAGTGAGGGTGGCCCAGGTCAAGCGTATTCGTCGGCAGGTGCATGGCGTGCTGGTGCTGGACAAGCCCCGCGGCTTTTCCTCCAATGCCGCGCTGCAGAAGGTCCGCTGGCTGCTTAACGCCGAGAAGGCCGGGCATACCGGCAGCCTTGATCCGCTGGCCACTGGCGTGCTGCCGCTGTGCTTCGGCGAGGCGACCAAGTTTTCCCAATACTTGCTGGATGCCGACAAGGGCTACCGCACCGTGGCGCAACTCGGCGTCACCACCACCACCGGCGATGCCGAGGGTGAAGTGCTGGAGCGACGGGCGGTCGCTGTCGAGGAGGCGGCCATTCTGGCGGCCTTGCCGGTATTTCGCGGCGAGATAGAGCAGATTCCACCGATGTACTCGGCGCTGAAACGCGACGGTCAGCCCCTCTACAAGCTGGCCCGTGCCGGCGAAGTAGTGGAGCGCGAGCCGCGTTCTGTTACTATTGCCCGGCTGGAACTTCTGGCGTTGCAGGAAGATCGTGCCACGTTGGAAGTGGCCTGCAGCAAGGGGACCTATGTGCGCACCCTGGTCGAAGACCTCGGCGCCCGTCTCGGCTGTGGTGCCCATGTCGCGGAGCTGCGGCGTACCCAGGCCGGTCCCTTTGGCCTGATGCAGGCGATCAGCCTGGACGAGCTGGAGGCAGCGCACGCCGAAGGCGGTTCCGAGGCGCTGGATCGCTTCCTGCTGCCGGTCGACAGCGGTTTGGAGCACTGGCCGCTGGTGCAGCTGACGCAGCACAGCGCCTACTACTGGTTGCACGGTCAGCCCGTTCGGGCGGCCAATGCGCCGAAATTCGGCTTGATGCGGGTGCAGGACGACCAGGGTCGTTTCATCGGCATCGGCGAGATTGATGACGAGGGGCAGGTTGCTCCTCGTAGACTGATTCGGTCCTAGACCGATACCGAGGGTGGCTGTCAGCAGGCACGGTCACACCTCTTTCCTTAAGCACGGGATCCATCCCGGCCTGTTCCTCAGAGGAGCCCTATCATGGCACTGAGCGTTGAAGACAAAGCCCAGATCGTAAACGAGTTCAAGCGCGCCGAAGGCGACACCGGTTCGCCGGAAGTGCAGGTTGCCCTGCTGTCCGCCAACATCGACAAGCTGCAAGGTCACTTCAAGGCCAACGGCAAAGATCACCACAGCCGTCGTGGTCTGATCCGCATGGTCAACCAGCGTCGTAAGCTGCTGGACTACCTGAAGTCCAAGGACACCACTCGTTACAGCGCACTGATCGCTCGCCTGGGCCTGCGTCGTTAATACGATGCAGACCTGCTGCAAGCAGTCTGAAGCTGGAGGTTGGCTCGCGCCGGCCTCCGGCTTTTTTGCTTGAGAGGCCGACGAAATCGGCTTGCGTCACCCCGGAGATCAGCGAGGGTCCGAATCCCTCTGATCGCCACCGTTTCCCCCAAGGCAATAACGAGAAGGAAAGACTGTGAATCCAGTAATCAAGCAATTCAAGTTCGGTGAGCAGACCTTCACCCTGGAAACCGGCCGCATCGCGCGTCAGGCTTCCGGTGCGGTGCTGGTCTCCACCGATGACGTCAGCGTGCTGGTCACCGTGGTCGGCGCCAAGCAGCCCGCCGCTGGCAAGGACTTCTTCCCGCTGTCCGTGCACTACCAGGAGAAGACCTACGCCGCTGGCCGTATCCCCGGTGGCTACTTCAAGCGTGAAGGTCGTCCCTCCGAGAAGGAAACCCTGACCTCGCGCCTGATCGATCGCCCGATCCGTCCGCTGTTCCCCGAAGGCTTCCTCAACGAAGTCCAGGTGGTTTGCACCGTGGTCAGCACCAACAAGAAGTCCGATCCGGACATCGCCGCCATGATCGGCACCTCCGCTGCCCTGGCCATTTCCGGCATCCCCTTCGCCGGTCCCATCGCCGCCGCCCGTGTCGGTTACCACAGCGAGCTCGGCTACCTGCTGAACCCCAGCTACGAGCAGCTGCAGAGCTCCAGCCTGGACATGGTCGTGGCCGGTACCCGTGACGCCGTGCTGATGGTGGAATCCGAGGCCGACGAGCTGACCGAAGACCAGATGCTGGGTGGCGTGCTGTTCGCCCACGAAGAATTCCAGGTGGCCATCGAGGCCATCAGCCAGTTCGCTGCCGAAGCCGGCAAGCCGACCTGGAACTGGCAGGCGCCTGCCGAGAACACCGCCCTGATCGAAGCCGTCAAGGCTGAGGTCGGCGAGGCCGTGTCCCGCGCCTACACCATCACCGTCAAGCAGGATCGCTACGCGGCCCTGGGTGCCCTGCGTGACCAGGCCATCGCCAAGCTGGCCGGCGAGAACGGTCAGTACAGCGAAGCCGAGGTCAAGGAGACCTTCGGCCTGCTGGAATACCGCACCGTGCGCCAGAACATCGTCGACGGCAAGCCGCGTATCGACGGCCGCGACACCCGTACCGTCCGCCCGCTGCAGATCGAAGTCGGTACCCTGAAAAAGACCCACGGTTCGGCACTGTTCACCCGTGGCGAAACCCAGGCCCTGGTCAGCGCGACCCTGGGCACCGCCCGTGACGCCCAACTGCTGGATACCCTGGAAGGCGAGCGTCGTGACAGCTTCATGCTGCACTACAACTTCCCGCCCTTCTCGGTCGGCGAGTGCGGCCGCATGGGCAGCCCGGGCCGTCGCGAAATCGGCCATGGCCGTCTGGCCCGCCGTGGCATCCAGGCCATGCTGCCGACCCAGGAAGCCTTCCCCTACAGCATCCGCGTGGTCTCCGAGATCACCGAATCCAACGGCTCCAGCTCCATGGCGTCGGTGTGCGGTGCTTCCCTGGCGCTGATGGACGCCGGTGTGCCGGTCAAGGCGCCGGTAGCCGGTATCGCCATGGGCCTGGTGAAGGAAGGTGAGAAATTCGCCGTCCTGACCGACATCCTGGGTGACGAAGATCACCTGGGCGACATGGACTTCAAGGTGGCCGGTACCGCCAAGGGCGTGACCGCCCTGCAGATGGACATCAAGATCAACGGCATCACCGAAGAGATCATGGAGATCGCCCTGGAGCAGGCGCTGGAAGCGCGTCTGAACATCCTCGGCCAGATGAACCAGGTGATCTCCGAGTCGCGTGCCGAGCTTTCGGAAAACGCCCCGACCATGCTGGCGATGAAGATCGACCAGGACAAGATCCGCGACGTGATCGGCAAGGGTGGCGCCACCATCCGCGGTATCTGCGAAGAGACCAAGGCGTCGATCGACATCGAAGACGACGGCACCATCAAGATCTACGGCGAGACCCGCGAAGCTGCCGAGGCTGCCAAGCAGCGCGTGCTGGGCATCACTGCCGAGGCCGAGATCGGCAAGATCTACGTCGGCAAGGTGGAGCGCATCGTCGACTTCGGCGCCTTCGTCAACATCCTGCCCGGCAAGGATGGCCTGGTGCACATCTCGCAGCTGAGCGATCAGCGCATCGAGAAGGTCACCGACGTCCTCAAGGAAGGCCAGGAAGTGAAGGTGCTGGTGCTGGACGTGGACAACCGCGGCCGCATCAAGCTGTCGATCAAGGACGTGGCGGCGGCGGAAGCCTCCGGCGTCTGAGACGACCTCGCGTAAGAGAAAACCCGGCCTTGGCCGGGTTTTTTTGTTTCTAGGCGGATGACGCGGTGTTCGCCGGATAGTTTTCATCGCGGCCATGGGCCGCTCCTACAGACTTCGAGTTAACCGTAGGAGCGGCCCATGGCCGCGATAGCCCCAGGCATCACGCCTTCTCGCGTATCCACTCGATGAAGCTGCGCACCTTGGGCACTTCCGCCATCTGTTCCGGATAGGCCAGCCAATAGGCATGGGGGCTGGCCAGGCGATGCGGCCAGGCGAGCACCAGGTGGCCGGACGCCAGTTCTTCGGCGACCAGGAATTCCGGTAGCAGGGCTACGCCACAACCTTCCCGGGCGGCGCGGGCGCAGAGGGTGAAGGTGTCGAAGCGCGGGCCGTGGTGGCTGTGTACCTCCTCGCGCCCCAGGCTGGCGTACCAATCGTGCCAGGATTCCGGGCGAGTGGTGTTCTGCAGCAGGACGAAGTCCACCAGCAATTCCGGGCCGGCGATGCCCTCGGCAGGGAGCAGATCCGGCGCACAGACCGCGACCATGTGTTCGTGCAGCAGCAGTTCGCACTCGGCGCCCGGCCAGCTGCCGTGGCCATAGAACAGCGCCACGTCATGGCGCGGATCGCGGAAGTCCACCGGCTCCAGGGCGCTGGAGACGTCCAGATGGATGCTGGGATGGCGCAGGCGCCAGCCTTTCAGTCGCGGCACCAGCCAGCGCTCGCCGAAGGTCGGGGGTGTGGCCACGCGCAGCACCTCGGTTTCGCCGCCGTAGGATCTCAGGTAGCGCGCCGACATCTCCAACTGGTTGAGGATCTTGTCCACTTCGGCCAGGTACAGCGCGCCGGCAGGCGTCAGTTGCAGACGGCGACGGACGCGGCGGAACAGGCTGTGCTGCAGGAGCTCCTCGAGCTGGGCGACCTGCTTGCTGACGGCGCTCTGGGTCAGGGCCAGCTCGTCTGCCGCGCGGGTGAAGCTCAGGTGGCGGGCGACGGCTTCGAAGCACTGCATGGCGGTGATGGACGGCAGGTGGCGACGTTGCATGGCCGAACTCGTGACATGAAAAAAGGGAATGATATGCCGAGCAAAGGTCGGTTGTCCGGGACCGTCGCGCTGACCATACTCAAGGTCGATTCCTTTGATCCTCGCGGAGACCTCAGCATGAGCAAGGCCCTGTTGGAACGCCTCGGCGTTCCTGCCCAGCATTACACCCACGGCGACCATCTGGTGCATTCCCCCATCGATGGCAGCCAGCTGGGTAGTGTCGCCCTGGAAAGCGCCGCCGAGGTGGAGCAGAAGATCTCCCGTGCCGAGCGTGCCTTCCAGGCCTGGCGCGCGGTGCCGGCGCCGCGGCGCGGCGAGCTGGTGCGTCTGCTGGGCGAGGAGTTGCGGGCACACAAGGCCGACCTCGGCGAGCTGGTGTCCTGGGAGGCCGGCAAGATCACCCAGGAAGGCCTGGGCGAAGTCCAGGAGATGATCGATATCTGCGATTTCGCCGTGGGCCTGTCACGTCAGCTTTATGGTCTGACTATTGCTTCCGAGCGCCCCGGCCACCATATGCGTGAGACCTGGCAACCGTTGGGCGTGGTCGGAATCATCAGCGCCTTCAACTTCCCGGTGGCGGTCTGGTCCTGGAACGCCGCCCTGGCGCTGGTCTGCGGCAATCCGGTGATCTGGAAGCCGTCGGAGAAGACTCCGCTGACCGCGCTGGCCTGCCAGGCGTTGTTCGAGAAGGCCCTGGCCCGCTTCGGCGAGGCCCCGGCGGACCTGAGCCAGGTGGTCATCGGTGATCGCGCCGCAGGCGAAGCCCTGGTGGACGATCCGCGGGTAGCACTGGTAAGTGCCACGGGTAGCACCCGCATGGGACGTGAGGTTGGACCTCGGGTTGCGGCGCGCTTCGGGCGCAGTATTCTGGAGCTGGGCGGCAACAACGCCATGGTGCTCGCGCCGAGCGCCGATCTGGACATGGCCGTGCGTGCCATCCTGTTCAGCGCCGTCGGTACCGCCGGGCAGCGTTGTACCACCCTGCGCCGGCTGATTGCCCACCGTTCGGTGAAGGCCGAGATCGTCGAGCGACTCAAGACCGCCTATGCCAAAGTCCGCATCGGCCATCCGCTGCAGGGCAATCTGATCGGCCCCTTGATCGATGCCGCCAGCTTCCAGGCCATGCAGGGGGCGCTGGAGCAGGCCCGTGGCGAGGGTGGAGTGGTCTTCGGCGGCGAACGCCAGCTGGCTGAGCAGTACCCCAACGCCTATTACGTGGCACCAGCCATTGTCGAGATGCCGGAGCAGAGCGAGGCGGTGCGCCACGAGACCTTCGCGCCCATTCTCTATGTGCTGACCTATGACGACTTCGACGAAGCGGTGGCGCTGAACAACGCCGTGCCCCAGGGGCTGTCGTCCTGCATCTTCACCACCGACGTGCGCGAGGCCGAAGCCTTCATCTCGGCGACCGGCAGTGACTGCGGCATCGCCAACGTCAATATCGGCCCGAGCGGCGCCGAGATCGGTGGCGCCTTCGGCGGCGAGAAGGAGACCGGCGGCGGTCGCGAGTCCGGCTCGGATGCCTGGAAGGCCTACATGCGCCGGCAGACCAATACCGTCAACTATTCGCGCGAGCTGCCGCTGGCCCAGGGCATCGTGTTCGACTGAGTCGCCCAGCCAGGAGCGCACGGGAATGCAGTTGCGTGAGGAATGCCTGTGGGAGCGGCTCTATCCGGCAATGCCGGGGACGCCATTGCGGGCTGATATCGACGTCGAGGTGTGCGTCATCGGCGCTGGCTTCACCGGTCTCTCTACCGGCCTGCACCTGGCGCAGGCCGGGCGTCGAGTGGTGGTGCTGGAGGCCCATGGCGTCGGTCATGGCGGCTCCGGCCGCAATGTCGGACTGGTCAATGCCGGCATGTGGATTCCACCGGACGAGGCGGTGGCTACGCTCGGCCAGGAGGTAGGCGAGCGCCTGCTGGCGGTGATGGGCGATGCGCCGAGCCAGGTGTTCGCCCTCGTCGAGCGCTATGGCATCGACTGCCAGCCGCACCGGGCCGGCACCCTGCACATGGCGCACAGCGCCAAGGGCCTGGCCGATCTGGGGCGGCGTGCCGAGCAATGGCAGCGGCGCGGCGCCCGGGTCGAACTGCTGGAAGGCGAGGCCTGCTATACGGCGTGCGGTACCCGCGACATCAGCGGTGCCCTGCTCGATCATCGTGCTGGCACCCTGGTACCCATGGGTTACGCCCAGGGGCTGGCCAAGGCGCTGCGCCAGGAAGGCGGGGAGCTGTTCGAGCAGACCGCGGTGCGGCAATTGCAACGGGTCGGCGCGCGCTGGCAGGTGGAGACCGATCAGGGCCGGGTCAGCGCCGACCAGGTGGTGATCGCCTCCAATGCCTATACCGAAGGCGAGTGGACCACCCTGCGCAAGCAGTTCTTCGCCGGCTATTACTATCAGGTGGCCTCGCGCCCGTTGGGACCCGAGGCGGATTTCATCCTGCCCCAGGGACGAGGCTCGTGGGATACCCGTACGGTGCTGAGCAGCATCCGTCGCGATGCCGACGGTCGGCTGCTGCTGGGCAGCCTCGGCAACATGGCCGGGCGCCCCGCCAGCTTCATCCGGGCCTGGGCGGATCGCATCCAGCGCCACTATTTTCCCGCGCTCGGGCAGGTGGACTGGGAGTGCACCTGGACCGGTCGGATCGCCTTCACCCCGGATCATCTGATGCGCCTGTTCGAACCGGCGCCGGGACTGCTCGCGGTGACGGGCTACAACGGTCGCGGGGTGACTACCGGCACGGTCGTGGGGCAGGCTTTCGCCCGTTATCTGTGCAGCGGCGATCGCCAAGACTTGCCCATGCCGCTAGCGGGTCTGGATGCCAATCCGGTCGGGCAGTGGCGCAGCCTGATGTATGAGGCGGGCTTCACCCTCTATCACGCCGGGCAGTGCCTGCGGGTGGTGCTCTAGCCAGGCTGGCCATCCCGCGCGGCGCCTGCGGGCGATGATTTCCGGAGCGGCCGATTTGCGCATTCAACCCTGCGCAAATCGGCCGTTTTGCTTGGCGCGCCTTTCCCGCGGACCGGGCAGCGCAACGGCGCCGGCGGCGCCTCGTGTCCAATGGTTACTTTGGTGGCACGACGAGCGCAGGGTGTTACGTTTTGGTGCGAAACAGGTGCAACCGGGTTGCGATCAGGTAACAAACGTTGCTGCCTTTCGGTGGGGGTCGTCATCGACAGGGCGCTTTACTCTGACTTATCAGTGGCCTACGACCAAAGTCTCAAGAGCGCCCAGGGTGCACTGGCTGCGGCCTCAGCCGCAGCCGACAGGGCCCTTCGCTCGCTGCATCGGTGGCAAATCGCCTGTGCACGGTGCACACAGATGGGTGATGGCACAGGCTTTGCTCCGGCGAAAAGGCCAACCACCCTCTGGAGCAAACCTCCCATGTCGAAGATTTACAGAAAAGGCATTCTGGCTCTCGCTATCGGTTCTGCGTTCACTCTCTCCTCCCTGGCGCATGCCGACATCGTGATCGGTGTGGCGGGTCCCTACACCGGGGCCAGCGCCGCCTACGGCGAGCAGTTCTGGAAGGGTGCTACCCAGGCCGCGGAGGACATCAACGCCGCCGGTGGCATCAATGGTGAGAAGATCAAGCTGGTGCAGGGCGATGACGCCTGCGAGCCCAAGCAGGCCGTGGCCGTGGCCAACCGCCTGGTGGACTCCGAGAAGGTCAAGGCCGTGATCGGTCACTTCTGCTCGTCCAACACCATGCCCGCCTCGGAGATCTACGACGAAGCCGGCATCATCTCCATCACCCCGGCGTCCACCAACCCCAAGATCACCGAGCGTGGCCTGGCGGGCGTGTTCCGCATGTGCGGTCGTGACGACCAGCAGGGCATCGTCGCCGGCGACTACATCGTCGACGTGCTCAAGGCCAAGAAGGTCGCCATCATCCACGACAAGGACACCTACGGTCAGGGCCTGGCCGATGCCACCAAGGCGCAGCTCAACAAGCGCGGCGTGAAAGAGGTGCTCTACGAGGGCCTGACCCGCGGCGAGAAGGACTTCAACTCCCTGGTCACCAAGATCCGTGCCTCCGGCGCCGACGTGGTCTACTTCGGCGGCCTGCACCCCGAGGCCGGCCCGCTGGTCCGCCAGATGCGGGAGCAGGGCGTGACCGCCAAGTTCGTCTCCGGCGACGGCATCGTCTCCGCCGACCTGGTCACCACCGCCGGTGGTCCCCAGTACACCAAGGGCGTGCTGATGACCTTTGGCGCCGATCCGCTGCAGAACCCGGCGGGCAAGACCGTGGTGGAAACCCTGCGCAAGGCCGGCTACGAGCCCGAGGGCTACACCCTCTACTCCTACGCCTCCCTGCAAGCCGTGGCCGCTGCCTTCAACGGCATCAAGGGCACCGACGGCGCCAAGGCCGCCGAATGGCTGAAGTCCCACAGCGTCAACACCGTCCTGGGTGAGAAGAGCTGGGACAGCAAGGGCGACCTCAAGGTCTCCGACTACGTGATGTACGAATGGGACGACAAGGGCAAGTACCACCAGCTGCCCTGATCCTCGCGTGAATCCGCCAGCCGCCGTCTCGTCTCCGCCCCAGGACGAGGCGGCGGGTGGCGGCCCTCGTCATCCATCCAGCGCGAGACTGCAAACGTGGACGGTATCTTCCTGCAACAACTGGTCAACGGCCTGACCCTGGGCTCGGTCTACGGACTCATCGCCATCGGCTACACCATGGTCTATGGCATCATCGGCATGATCAACTTCGCCCATGGCGACGTGTACATGGTGTCGGCCTATCTCGCCGCCATCGGCATCGCCGTGCTGAGCGTCTTCGGCCTGCATTCCTTCCCGGTGCTGATCCTCGGCACCCTGATCTTCACCGTGGTGGTCACCTCCGTGTACGGCTGGGCCATCGAACGGATCGCCTACAAGCCGCTGCGCAACTCCACGCGCCTGGCCCCGCTGATCTCCGCCATCGGCATGTCGCTGATCCTGCAGAACTACGTGCAGCTCGCCCAGGGCGCGCGCCAGCAGGGGGTACCGACGCTGCTCGACGGTGCGCTGCGCCTGCACATCGGTGATGGCTTCGTGATCATCACCTACACCAAGATCTTCATCATCCTGGCGTCCATCATCGGCATGGGCCTGCTCACCTACGTGATCCAGAAGACCACCCTCGGCCGCATGTGCCGGGCCACCCAGCAGGATCGCAAGATGGCGCAGATCCTCGGCATCAACACCGACCGGGTGATTTCCTACGTCTTCATCATCGGCGCGGCCATGGCGGCGCTGGCCGGGGTGCTCATCACCCTCAACTACGGCACCTTCGACTTCTATGCCGGCTTCATCATCGGCATCAAGGCCTTCACCGCGGCGGTGCTCGGCGGGATCGGCTCGCTGCCCGGCGCCATGCTCGGCGGCATCATCCTCGGCATCTCCGAAGCCCAGTTCGCCAGCCTGGTGAACTCGGACTACAAGGACGTCTTCAGCTTCTCGCTGTTGGTGGCGATCCTGATCTTCCGGCCCCAGGGGCTGCTCGGCAAACCCCAGGTCACGAAGGTGTAATCCATGAGTCAGACGTCTTCCTCCTTCGACCTCAAGGTCGTGCTGCGTGACACCCTCATGGTGGGCCTGGTCTCGCTGATCCTGTTCGGCCCCATCGTCGGCATCGTGCTCGATGGCTACGGCTACAACCTCGAGCCCGGCCGGGTCGGCGTCATGGTCGCCGTGGTCATGGCCGGCCGCTTCCTGCTCAGCCTGTTCGGCCAGACCACCAAGGGGCGCGACTGGATCGAGTCCTTCAAGCGCAACGACGGTGGCGTCCACGTGCTGCCGCCGGGACACAAGTCCAACCTCAGATTCATTTTGCCCATCATCATCCTGGTGGCCATCGCCTTTCCCTTCCTTGCCACCAAGTACTGGCTGACGGTGATCATCCTCTGCCTGATCTACGTGCTGCTGGGCCTGGGCCTGAACATCGTGGTGGGCCTGGCCGGTCTGCTCGACCTCGGCTACGTCGGCTTCTATGCCATCGGCGCCTACGGCCTGGCGTTGGGTTACCAGTACCTGGGGCTGGGCTTCTGGACCATGCTGCCGCTGGCGGCGGTAATGGCCGCGGTGGCGGGGGCGATACTGGGCTTCCCGGTCTTGCGAATGCACGGGGATTATCTCGCCATCGTCACCCTCGGCTTCGGCGAGATCATCCGCCTGGTGCTCAACAACTGGCTGGAAGTGACCAAGGGCCCCAACGGCATCGCCGCGCCTTCGCCGACCTTCTTCGGCATCGAGTTCGGACGCCGGGCGAAGGAGGGCGGGGTGCCCATCCATGAGCTGCTGGGCATCAGCTACAACCCCAACGCGACGATGATCTTCATCTACACCGTGCTGTTCCTGGTGGTGCTGCTGGTGCTCTACATCAAGCACCGCCTGACCCGCATGCCGGTCGGTCGCGCCTGGGAAGCCCTGCGCGAAGACGAGATCGCCTGCCGCGCCATGGGTCTGAACCACGTGCTGGTCAAGCTCTCGGCCTTCATGATCGGCGCCTCCACCGCGGGCCTGGCCGGGGTGTTCTTCGCCACCTACCAGGGCTTCATCAACCCGGCCTCGTTCAACTTCTTCGAGTCGGTGCTGGTGCTGGCCATCGTGGTGCTGGGCGGCCTGGGCTCCACCGTCGGGGTGGTGGTCTCGGCCTTCGTCATGACCCTGCTGTTCGAACTGCTGCGTGAATTCGGCGACATCCGCATGCTGGTGTTCGGCGTGCTGATGGTGGTGATGATGATGTGGCGGCCGCGTGGCCTGATCCGTATCGCCCGTAGTGGCTTCGCGATTCGCAAGGGAGTGGCGCCGTGAGCGACAACATTCTGACCGTGAGCGGTCTGGGCATGAGATTCGGTGGCATCAAGGCGCTGTCGGACGTGTCCTTCGATATCAAACGGCACTCCATCACCGCCCTGATCGGTCCCAACGGCGCCGGCAAGACCACGGTGTTCAACTGCCTGACCGGTTTCTACAAGGCCACCGATGGCGAGATTCGCCTGGATACCGCCGATGGTCGTTCGACCCGCGTCGGCAAGATCATGGGCGAGCGCTTCCGGGCCGCCGACTTCGTCAATCCGGTGCAGTTCGGCAGCCGGCTCTGGTACAAGATGTTCGGCGGCACCCACCTGGTGAACCGCGCCGGTCTCGCCCGTACCTTCCAGAACATCCGCCTGTTCAAGGAGATGTCGGTGGTGGAGAACCTGCTGGTGGCGCAGCACATGCAGTGCAACCGCAACCTGATCACCGGCATTATCAACACCCCTGGCTATCGCCGCGCCGAGGAAAAGGCCCTGGACACGGCCTTCTACTGGCTCGAAGTGGTGGACCTGGTCGATCACGCCAACCGCCTGGCCGGCGAGCTCTCCTACGGCCAGCAGCGTCGCCTGGAAATCGCCCGCGCCATGTGCACCCGTCCGGAGATCGTCTGCCTGGACGAACCCGCCGCCGGTCTCAATCCGGCCGAGACCGAAGCCCTGGCGGGGATGATCAGCCTGCTGCGCGACCAGCACCGCATCACCGTGGTGCTGATCGAGCACGACATGGGCATGGTGATGAACATCTCCGACCACATCGTGGTGCTGGACCATGGCCAGGTCATCGCCCGCGGCCTGCCGGCCGACATCCGCAACGATCCCAAGGTCATCGCCGCCTACCTGGGTGCCGAAGAAGAGGAGGTGGCATGACCACGCCGATCCTGGAATTCCGCAACGTCGACGTCTTCTACGGGCCGATCCAGGCGCTGAAGAGCGTCTCCCTGACCATCAACGAAGGCGAGACGGTGAGCCTGATCGGCTCCAATGGCGCCGGCAAGTCCACCCTGCTGATGTCCATCTTCAGCCAGCCCCAGGCGCGCAACGGACAGATCCTCTACCGCGGCGAGGACATCACCCGCAAGAACGCCCACTACGTGGCCTCCAACGGCATCGCCCAGTCGCCGGAGGGGCGCCACGTGTTTCCCGACATGACGGTCGAGGAGAATCTGCTGATGGGGACCATCCCCATCGGCACCCGCTGGGTGGACGAGGACATGCAGCGCATGTTCGACCTCTTCCCGCGCCTCAAGGAGCGTCGCAACCAGCGCGCCATGACCATGTCCGGCGGCGAGCAGCAGATGCTGGCCATCGCCCGGGCGCTGATGGCGCGACCCAAGCTGCTGCTGCTCGACGAACCCAGCCTGGGCCTGGCGCCCATCGTGGTGAAGCAGATCTTCCAGATCCTCCGCGAGCTGGCGCAGAGCGGCATGACCATCTTCCTGGTGGAGCAGAACGCCAACCATGCCCTGCGCCTGTCCGACCGCGCCTATGTGATGGTCACCGGCGAGATCCGCATGACCGGCAGTGGCCAGGAACTGCTGGCCAATCCCCAGGTGCGCGAAGCCTACCTGGGCGGCCACTAGCGGTGGACGCGATCCGCGGTCGATCCCTGGTCGCGGGCCGGGCCCAGGGCCGCCTGGCCTGGGCGCCCCTGGGCCTGAGCTTCTGGGGTGGCGTCGATCCGGGCAGTGGCCGGGTGATCGATCGCCATCACCCGCTGCACGGCCTGGAACTGGCCGGGCGTATCCTGGCCATTCCCAGCGGTCGCGGCTCCTGCACCGGCAGCGCCGTGCTGCTGGAGCTGTTGCTGGCGGGACGCGGACCGGCAGCGCTGGTGTTGGCCGAGCCCGACGAGATCCTCAGCCTGGGGGCCATCGTCGCGGAAGAGCTCTTCGGTCTTTCGTTGCCGGTGGTCAGCCTGGGTGCCGAGGCCTTCGCGACGCTAGCCGAGCACGATGAAATCGCCGTGAGCGACGGCTGGATCGGCGTGCCGGGGCGTGTCTTTCCCGGAAGTCACCCGGATGACAGCGCTGAACTCCAGCTCAGCGCGACCGACCAGGCCAAGCTGGCCGGTGCCCAGGGTCAGGCCGTCCAGGCGGCCATGAAGATCCTGGTGCGCATGGCGCGTCTGCAAGGCGCCCGCGAATTGCTCGACATCACCCAGGCGCACATCGACGGCTGCATCTACACCGGTCCGGCCAGCCTCGCGTTCGCCCAGCGGCTGGTAGCGTGGGGCGGTCGGGTACAGGTACCTACCAGTCTCAACGCGGTATCGGTGGATCAGCGCCGCTGGCGCGAGCAGGGCGTCGATCCGGTGCTGGGCGAGCCGGCCAGTGCCCTGGCCGAGGCCTATGTGGCCCTGGGCTGCCGGCCTACCTTTACCTGCGCGCCCTATCTGCTGGACAGCGCTCCAGCCTTGGGCGAGCAGGTGGTCTGGGCCGAATCCAATGCCGTGGTCTTCGCCAACAGCGTGCTCGGTGCGCGTACCCAGAAATACGCCGACTTCCTCGACATCTGCACCGCCCTGACGGGTCGCGCACCCTTGGCCGGCTGCCATCTGGACAGTGGTCGGCGCGCGGCCAAGGTCTTCCGGGTCAGAGTGCCCGAGGGGCATGACGACGCCTTCTATCCACTGCTCGGCTACTGGATCGGCCTGCGTTCGCCCACACGGATCCCTGCGGTACTGGGTCTGGAAAACAGCCAGCCCAGTCGCGACGATCTCAAGGCCTTCGGTGCCGCCTTCGCCACTACCTCGGCGGCACCGCTGTTCCATCTGGTCGGGGTGACGCCCGAGGCGCCGACCCTGGCCGCGGTCGCCGCACCTGAACTGGCGATCGAAGACATAGATCTGGTGGCGTTGCGCCAGGCCTGGGCCGAACTGGACAGCGCCACCGCTCGCGACGTGCAGCTGATCGCTTTGGGCAATCCACATTTTTCCGCCGAGGAATGCCAGCGCCTGGCCGAGCTGTGCCGGGGACGGCACCGGCATCCCGGGGTAGCCGTGGTAATTACCCTCGGCCGTGAAGTACGCGCCAAGGCCGAACGCAACGGCACCTTGGCGGAGTTGGAGGCCTTTGGCGTCCAACTGGTGGGTGACACCTGCTGGTGCATGCTCGGTGAGCCCCTGGTGCCGCCCCAGGCGCGTACCCTGCTGACCAATTCCGGCAAGTTCGCTCATTACGGACCAGGCCTCACTGGTCGCGATCTGCGCTTCGCCGGACTGGCTGCCTGTGTCGAAGCGGCCTGCACCGGACTAGCGCCGGCCGAGCTGCCCGCCTGGCTGATCCGCGCGGACTTATCCACCTGAAGCCCGGTCCGAGTTCTGTACAGGAATTCCGTGGATCGTCCTGTGGATAAGCTTGGCATAGCCGGTCGTGAGGCCCAGGGCACCTGGCCTGGCGGGAACTGCTCAAAAAATCGCCAGGGCGCGGAAAACCGTGCAATACCAAGGCGTTATAACTGATCCGCTGGATTCCCGGCGATCTGAGTATTCGCCTGACCCATGACCCTGAGCTATCGTGGGCCTCGGCCAAACTCCCTCGCAGAAGGAATCTTTCATGTCTTCGATCTTCATCACCGGCGCCACCTCCGGCTTCGGCGCCGCCACCGCTCGCCGCTTCGCCAAGGACGGCTGGTCGATCGTCATCACCGGCCGCCGTGAGGATCGCCTGCACGCCCTGGCCGAGGAACTGTCCGGGCAGGCCAAGGTGCTGCCGCTGGTGCTGGACGTCCAGGATCGCGCGGCCGTGGAAGCCGCGGTCGCCGGCCTGCCGGAGGAATTCAACCAGCTGCGCGCCCTGGTCAACAACGCCGGTCTGGCGCTGGGCAACACGCCCGCCCAGAGCTGCGACCTGGACGACTGGGACACCATGGTCGATACCAACATCAAGGGCATGCTCTATTGCACCCGCCTGCTGTTGCCGCGACTGATCGCCCATGGCGCCGGTGCCGGTATCGTCAACCTGGGCTCGGTCGCAGGCGACTATCCCTATCCGGGCAGTCACGTCTATGGCGCTACCAAGGCCTTCCTCAAGCAATTCAGCCTGAGCCTGAGATCCGACCTCCTGGGCACCGGGGTACGGGTGACCAACATCGAGCCGGGCCTGTCGGAAAGCGAGTTCTCTGTGGTGCGTTTCGGGGGCGACAAGGCCAAGGCCGATGCCGTCTATGCCGGCACCGAACCCCTGACGCCGGACGACATCGCCGAGTCCATCCACTGGACGCTGAACCAGCCCAGGCATGTCAACATCAATCGCATCCAGCTGATGGCGACCTGCCAGGCGTTCAGCAACTTCAACATCCACCGCCAGGGCTAGAGCACCTTGACCGCCCGGCCGATGAACTGGATCGGCCCGGTGGGTCGACCGGTGGGCGAGCCGCCCTGGTCTTCCAGGGTGAGTTCGAACAGCTGGTTGGCTTCCAGCGGCGGCAGCCGGTCCAGCGGCACCTGCAGGGTACGCCCGGGCTGGACCAGACCCAGAGACACCGGGCCCTGCCAGGCATCGGCCTTGGTCCAGAATTGCAGGGTCTTGCCGCTCGGCACGGCATCGCGCCCAAGGGGAATCAGCTGCAGGTCATGGGCACTGGCGGTCTGGATCACCCAGCCCGGCGTCCGATCGCTGGGCGCTGCCAGCACCACCAGGTAGCTTGGCGTGGGGACCGGACGCATCAGCAACAGCGACGTGAGCACCAGGCTGGCGGCCAGTCCTGCCGCACTCAGGCCCTGCCAGAGCGCCAGCCGTTGCCACAGCGACTCGCGCCGGATGATGACCCGCGTGTCGGCCTCATCCAGACTGCGCTCGATGCGCGGCCACAGATTCGCGCCGGGCTCGACGGGTGGCACCCGCTCGGCCAGCGGCTGCAGCCGCGCCTCCCAGCGCGCCACGGCGGCGGCCAGCAGGGCGTCCGTCGCCAGCGCAACCTCCACGCGACGGCGCTGCTCGGCGTCCAGGGTACCGAGCACGTATTCGCCGGCCAGGCGCTCGCGGTCATCGTCAGGGGGCAGGGTGGCGTCGCCGTTCATGTCATGCACTCCCTCAGCGCCTTGAGACCGCGAGTGATCCAGCTCTTCACCGTACCCAGCGGCGCCTGCAGGCGCTGGGCGATCTCGCCATGGGAGCAGCCGTCCAGGTAGGCCGCCAGGATGGCCTCGCGACGCGGCGTTTCCAGGTTCTGCAGGCAGCCTTCCAGGCGGCTGCCCTCGGCCTGTCGCAGCGGGTCGGCGTGTTCGGCCAGGGGGTCCCATTCCTCGGCCAGGGGCACCAGGCGCTGGCGATCACGCAGGGTGTTGAGCGCCAGGTTGCGTGCCACGCTGCACATCCAGCCCCGCGCCGAACCGCGCTCCGGGGTGAAACCGACGGCGCCGCGCCAGATGCGCAGAAAGGCATCGTGGAGGATGTCCTCGGCCAGACCATGATCGCGCACCAGGCGCAGGACGACGCCCAGCAACAGGGGCGCCTCGTTCTGGTAAAGCCGCTGCAGAGCGGCGCGCTCGCCCCGGGCACAGGCGGCGAGCAGGGCGGCAGGGTCGTAGGGGCGGTCGGTCACGAGGGCGCGCCAGGCTGGGGACGCCAGGGTGGCGACCGGATCAGCCGAGCCTAGCCGATCCGCCCCCGGCTGTCCCCCTGGACCTCAGCGCCTGTTCACGATCTCGCGAGCTATAGCCAAGCAAGCGCAACGACCATCGGGAGTAACAACTAACGGCTGGCCCGCAGGGTGTGCGCCAGCGAATCAAATGCCTGAGGAAGCGGACCGGCCTCGCGCGCGAGTTTACGAGTGGTAAATGAGCATGGCGACGGGGCCGCCCAGGCGGGGCTGGCCTTCCAGGGCCTTTTCAACGCGGTTTGGCCGACGCGCAGCAGATCATGAACAGGATCTCAGCCCTTCTTCCAGAACAGATAGTCGGCCTGGTAATTCACGGTCTCGCGCTCGCCCTTGTTGGCCGCGGTGCAGGCCTTGGCCGGCGCGACGCCGCCCTTGAGCGCGGTGCGCTGGATGTAGGTCGTGCCCTGGAAGGCGCCCTTGCCGTCGGCGGGGGCGGCTTCCACCAGTTGATAGGGGAGGTTGCCTGCGCCAGCGGGGGCGATGGCCAGTTGCTTGCCGACCACCTTGGAACCATCGGTGGCCTCCCAGGTGGCGGGCGGTCCGTAGTAGCGGCCGACCAGGTTGCCCTGGCGGTCATGCAGGTCGGCCTTGGGGCCGACGAAGAACCATTCGGTCTGGCCAGGCATGTCCTTCTTGTCGCGGCACTCGTAGACGATGGTGCCCTTGCCCACGGTTTCCAGCATCTGGCTGTTGCCGGCGGGGACTCGAACGGCCTCGGGCAATTCGCTTTGTGCCAGTAGCGGGGCACTCAGGCAGGCGGTCAGGACCAGGATGCTGCAACGGCTGGAGATGTTGTTCATGCGCTTGCTCCGGATTGAGAGAGCCTGTTCAAAGTCTGCTGCGCGTCGGCCAAACGGCGTTGAAAAGGCCTTCGGAATGCTCATTTACCACTCGTAAACTCCGCTTCCTCAGGCCTTTTCGCCTTGTTTGGCTCTAGCTCGCGAGACTTTGAACAGGCTCAGAGAGGGGCACAGTCGGCTGGACTGTAGGGGCTATACCCGGCAGCCGGCGCTTTGGATGCAGCTGTCATCAAAAATTTTCAATCCATCGGCATAGTCGCGACCGCCTCACTGCTGAACCGCTCTGTCATGCGGCTCCTGTCAGCCCGCCGTCAGGCTGGTTTCAGCGATCCCTAAGGTTATTCGGTGATAGTGGCGCCGGGTCTTGCGCCCTCTTCCCCAGCCAGCCGGAGTCCTGCCGCGTGTCGTCCATCCCGAGCCCGGCGCGTCTGCGCCTCGAAAGTCTGGCGCTGTGTCTGCTGGCGGTACCCCTGTTCACCCTGGGCCTCTGGGAGCAACCCTTCATCGGTTTCGACGGCCGCTTCGCGCTGTTCGCCCAGGAGATGTTCCGCCATGGGGTCAGTGCCTTCCCGACCAGCTACGGGCAGCCCTATCCCGACTATCCCGCCACCTCGACACTGTTCATCAACGTCATCGCCCACCTCTTCGGCGAGGTCAATCGGCTGGCCACGGTGATCCCCACCGCTCTGGCCTCGGCCGCTATCGTCGGCCTGCTCTATCGGCTGCTGGCCAGCCATTCGCGGCGGTGGGCGCTGCTGGCGGTGCTGGTGCTGTTGCTCACCAACGGCTTTCTCGCCAAGGCCCGCTCCATCTGTCTCGACCAGTTCGTCACCCTGGCGGCATTGGGCTGTTTCTACCTGCTGTGGAGCGCCGACCAGCGCGGCCTGCCCCGGCGGCGGGCGCTGGTCTTCCTGTACCTGGCGGCGGGCTTCGCCGTGCGCGGGCCACTGGGGCTGATCGAGCCCTGTGGCGTGGTCTGCGTCTACTGGCTGCTGCAGGGCGACTGGCGGCGCAGCTTCGGCTACGGGCTGACCGGGGCGCTGTTGCTGGCGCTGTGCTGTGCCGTGCTGTTCGGCCTGGCCTGGCATACCGGGGGGCTGCCCTTCGTCGAGGACGTGATCCGCATGCAGGTGTCCGGTCGGCTGGACGACACCGACGGCGCGGGCTATCCCTGGTGGTACTTCCTGCAACTGGGCCTCTATCGCTACGCCCCGGCCTTTCCCCTGGCGCTGCTCGCCTTGCCGACCCTGAGGCGCCATTGGCTCTTGCGCCAGCAGCAGGTGGAGAGTCGCCTGCTGGTGCAACTGGCCGGTTTCGCCGTGCTCATCGTGGTGGCGTTGTCGATCCCCACGTTCAAGAAACCCTATTACATCCTGCCGGCGATCCCGGCCTGCGCTGCCCTCGGTGCCTGGGTGCTGTTGCAGGGCCAGGGGGTGCTGGCCTGGGTACGGCGACTGTTCCTGCCCCTGCTGGTGATCTTCCCAGTGGTGCTCGGAGTGCTGGTCAAATTGCAGCAACCGAAGCTCCAGGCCGCCGGCTGGTGGCCGCCACTGGACCTGCGCCTGTTGCTGGGAGGCTTCGGCATCCTCGCGCTGTTCGCCCTGCTGGCGGCCTGGCGCGAGCGCGGCGCCTTCCAGCTGGGCATGCCGCTGGCCGCCGCTGCCCTGGCGCAATGGCTGCTGGTGGTGCTGGCGCTGGACCCGATGCAGGCGCTGCGCTACGACACCCGCGCCTTCGTCACTCGCCTGGAGAGCCTGCGTCAAGGCGAGCCGGGCCAACTGGTGTTCTTCGGCCTGGGCCAGGACACCAAGGCCTTCCGCTACCTGATGAATCTCGACTACGACGTGCCCATGCCGGTGTTCGTCGACGTTGGCCAGCCCGGGCAACTGGCGCAGGTCGCCCGGCCCGCCTACGTGTTGCTCGACGCCGACAGCCAGGCGGCCTTGGCCGGTACCCCGCTGGGCCGCCGCCAGCCGGTGCTGGATGGCCGCTTCAATGACAATCGCTGGCAGGCCTACTACCTGCCTTGAGGCCCGCGCCATGACCGACTCGCCCGATTTTCATCGTCGCCGGCTGTGCCTGGCCCTGGCCGGTCTGCCGCTGCTGGCCGCCTGCAAGCCGACCCAGGGCTATGGCCTGGCAGAGCGCCGGTCCCTCTGGTTCGAGGACCATAGGTTCACTCCGGTGAAGCCCATGGCTTCGGCCAGCAGCTTCGTCCTCGGGGTGCTGCCCGATACCCAGTACTACAGCGAGAACAACTTCGAGATGACGCGCACCGGCAAGCGGGTGGACCGTTATCCAGGACTCGGCTATCCACCCGCGCTGGCCTTTCACGCCCAGACCCACTGGTTGGCGAAGAACGCCGGGGCGCTGAACATGCCCTTCGTGGTGCACCTGGGTGACCTGGTCGAGGATGCCGAGCAACACGGTGAATGGCGCCTGGCCAGCCAGGCCATGGCACGTCTGGAGCGAGCCGGTCTGCCCTACAGTGTCATGACCGGCGATCACGATGTCATCGCACTCTACACCGAGGATCGCCTGCGTGACGGCAGCGAGCTGTTCACCCAATACTTCAGTCCGGAGCGGGCGGCGCGGCAGAGCACCTTCCTCGAACGCGACGCCACCGGTCTCAACGAAGCCCATCGCTTCGTGGCCCTCGGCCAGGGCTTCCTGCTGCTGACCCTGGACTGGTTCCCGTCGGAGCAGTCACTGGCCTGGGCCCAGTCGGTGCTGGATCGTTATCCGCACCTGCCCACCATCCTGGCCTCGCACAACATCGTCGACCTGGTGAACGGCCAGGCAGTACTCTCGAACCGGCGCAACGACACGGGCGTGCGGCTGTGGAATCGCTTGATCCGGCGCAACGACCAGATCTTCCTCACGCTCAATGGACACAACCACGGCAGCGGTCACCTGCGTTTGGCCAACGACTTCGGCCATCCGGTGGATCTCCTGCTGATCAACTACCAGACCGAGTACGCCGGCGGTAACGGCCTGCTGCGCCTGCTGGAGCTGGACCTGGCGCGGGGGCGGCTGGAAGCCTTCACCTATTCGCCGTGGGTCGCCTATCGCCAGCAGAGCGGCGACCTGCCCGTGCGCCTGGGCAGCGACCCGCGCGACACCTATTCCGCCGAGGTGCTGGCGCCCCTGGCGTCGCCGCAGTTCGATAACCGATTCGTCTTGGAAATGGACTTCGCCACGCGCTTCGCCGGCTTTGGCGGCTATACCGCGCTGTTGCCGACGGTGGCGGACGAGAGCGTGCTGGCGCGGTTGCGCCAGCAGCTGGGGATCGCCTGAGAGCCTGTTTAAAAGGCTTAGGCGGCTAACAGCCAGCCCCCGGCCACGGCCGTGGCGACGCCGGCGAGTCGTACCAGCGGCGCTGCCGCCTGGGGCAGGTAGCGCACCATGGCATAGCCCAGGCCATGCAGGGCGGCGGTGGCGGCGACGAAACCGGCGGCATAGGCCCAGGGATTGCCCATTTCCGGCAGCTCCAGGCCATGGGCCACGCCGTGGAACAGCGCGAAGGCGGCGGTGAGGCCGGCCGCAGCGGCCACCGGCGGACGGGCAGCCAGGGCTACCAGTAGCCCCAGGGCCAGCACCGAGGCGGCGATGCCGGTCTCCAGGAAGGGCATCTCCATGCCGGTGAAGCCCAGCAGGCCACCGATCAGCATGGTGCCGACGAAGGTGCAGGGTAGTGCCAGGCGCGCCTTGCCCTGCTGCTGGGCGGCCCAGAGGCCCACGGCGAGCATGGCCAGCAGATGGTCGAGACCGGTCAGCGGATGCAGCACCCCGGCGGCCAGGCCGTTCTCGGCATGACCGGGGTGGGCGAAGGCCAGCGCCGGAGCGAGCAGCAGGGCGGCGGTGGCGAGGATCTTGGCGTGTTTCATGGTGGCTCCTTGAGAGTGAAATCCCGGACTCAGGCGGCGGTCAGCAGACCCTGCTTTTCGATGAAGGCGATGATCTCCTCCAGGCCCATGCCGGTCTTCTGGTTACTGAAGACGAAGGGCTTGTCGCCGCGCATCTTGCGGGTGTCGCGATCCATGACGTCCAGGGAGGCGCCGACCATCTCGGCCAGGTCGACCTTGTTGATCACCAGCAGATCCGACTTGCAGATGCCGGGGCCACCCTTGCGCGGCAGCTTGTCGCCGGCCGAAACGTCGATGACATAGAGGGTCAGGTCGGACAGCTCCGGGCTGAAGGTGGCGGAGAGGTTGTCGCCACCGGATTCCACCAGGATCAGGTCCAGGCCGGGAAAGCGCCGGTTGAGCTGGTCCACGGCCTCCAGGTTGATGGAGGCGTCTTCGCGGATGGCGGTATGCGGGCAGCCACCGGTCTCCACGCCGAGGATGCGCTCGGGCGCCAGGGCCTCATTGCGCACCAGGAAGTCGGCATCTTCGCGGGTGTAGATGTCGTTGGTCACCACCGCCAGGTTGTAGCGTTCGCGCAGGGCGCGGCAGAGGGCCAGGGTGAGGGCGGTCTTGCCGGAGCCGACCGGACCGCCGATACCGACGCGCAGGGGTTGGGTAGTCATCTGCAGATCTCCTAGGAACGGAACAGGCGGCTGTACTGCCGCTCGTGGGCCATGCTGGTGAGCGCGAGGCCGAAGGGGGCACCGCCCCAGGCCGCTTCGGGCAGATCAGCGGCCTGCTCGGCGGCGGCGGCCAGGGTCGGCAACAGGATGGAGGTGAGCCGCTGGGCCGCTTGCTGGCCCAGCGGCAGGGTTTTCATCAGCACCGCCAACTGGTTTTCCAGCCAGGTCCACAGCCAGGCATCCAGCGCGGCGCGCGGTGCGATCGCCCAGCTACGGGCCGCCAGGGCCCAGCCCAGGGCGAAGGTTGGCGCCAGCTCGGCCAGCAGCCGGCGACTGTCTTCATCCAGCTCCGGCAGGCCGAGCAACAGCTGCGCCAGTGAATAGCCGGTCTGGCGACTTTCCAGCTGGAATTCGGCGGTCTCTCGACTGGCGCGGTGGCGGTCGGCGAGCTCGCTCAGCCGCAGCCAGTCGCCCGCCGCCGCCGCCTCGCAATGGGCCAGCAGCAGCGGCGCCTCGAAGCGCGCCAGGTTGAGCTCGAGACTGTCGCGCAGCCAGGCCTCGGCGTCCGCCGCGGTGCGGATCAGGCCGCTGTCGATGGCCAGTTCCAGGCCCTGGGAGTAGCTGTAGCCGCCGATGGGCAGCTGGGGGCTGGCCAGGCGCAGCAGGGCAAAGGGCACCTTCACGTCCGGACGCCGAACTGGTGCAGCTTGGGTGCGTAGTTGAAGCCTTCCTCGCCGTGATGCGAGTGGTGGTGGCCGCCACCGTAGGCGCCATGCTCGGGCTGGAAGCCCGCCTCGATCTCGCTGACCTGGGCGCCGAGCTGCTCCAGCATGGCCTTGAGCACATAGTCGTCCAGCAGCCGCAGCCAGCCATCGCCGATCTGCAGGGCCACGTGGCGATTGCCGAGGTGGTAGGCGGCGCGGGTCAGCTCGAAGGCGCTGGCGCAGGTCACGTGCAGCAGCTTTTCCGGCCGGGCGACGACGCGCACGATGCGGCCATCGCGGGCTTCGAGAAAGTCGCCATCGGCCAGCGGAGGCTGACCGCGTTCGAGGAACAGGCCGACATCTTCACCCGCACTGCTCGTCGCTCTGAGGCGACTCTTGCTGCGGGCATCGAAGGTGAGATGGAGTTCGGCGTCCCAGGTATCCCGGGTCGCGCAACGGTTATGGATGACCAGCATGGCAAAACTCTTGGCAGTTATAGTCGTGCACTACAGCAAGGGGCCTGCCAAAGGCCGGATTCGGCTGCTGCAAGGGGCGAGGAAAGCTGACCGGACGATCAGTTTGCCTTTATTTGGTGCATCATCGCATTCGCCAGGCGGTCAATGCTTTCTTTTGGTGCGTCCTTGTTCTCCGCGCGCCGCCAGTGCTTGCTGCCGATCAGGATGAGCTTGAGCTGCTGCACCATCTTTGCCGCGGGCCACAGGTGTGGTGGCGTCAACTCCGGTGGCGAATCGATCAGTTCGGGCAGGGTGGCGAACACCGTCTTCACCACCAGGTCGGCCAGCACATCGATCTGCGCGGGTACCAGGTGCGGAAGCCGGCCCAGGGCGAGCAGGTCCCGCGCCAGATCCTGGGTGATGCGCTGGCGCAGCTCGGCGATGGCCTGGCGCACGGCCAGGGAACCGCCGTATTGCTCGCGGGCGAGGAAGAGGAACTGGTCGCGGTTGTCGTGCACGGCGCGGAGGAATATCTCCACCGAGGCCTCGATCATGCCGCGCTGCTGCAACTCGTGGTGTCTTACCTGGCGCAGGGCGTCGCGGAAGGTGTCGCCTACCTCCGCCACCAGCGCCAGACCGAAGGTTTCCATGTCGGCGAAATGGCGATAGAAACCCGCCGGGACGATCCCGGCCTGGCGGCTCACCTCGCGCAGACTGAGACTGCCGAAGCCACGACCGCTGTTCATCAGTAGACGCGCCGATTCCAGCAGCGCCTGGCGGGTTTGCAGCTTCTGCTGGGCACGAATCGACATGGGGAGATTCCAGGAGGCAAGGCGGCACTGTAACAAAGGAAGCCCCGACTGACTGCAAGGGTTTACCGCGACCGCTGGGTGGTAGTCTCTGCTTCCAGGCCCACCCTGCAGAGCGCCATGAATCTCGACAACCGCATCAAGTTTCGCCACCTGCTGTGTTTCCTGGAGATCGCCCAGCAGCGCAGTTTCGCCAAGGCGGCCGATGCCATCGCCGTATCCCAGCCGGCCATCTCCAAGACCATCCGCGAACTCGAGGACATCCTCGAGGTGCGGCTGTTCGAGCGCGGCAAGGGCGAGGTGACGCTCACCGAGGCGGGCCTGTTGTTCCTGCGCCACGCCGGCCCCTGCGTCCAGGCCCTGCGCGAGGGCATGCAACTGGTGCGTGGCGGCGAGGCGGGTGGCCTGGTACGGGTCGGTGTCCTGTCGACGGTGGAAAGCCAGGTACTGCCCGAGGTCCTGGCGCGGCTGCATGAGAGGTACCGGCAATTGATCGTCAACGTCGCCACCGGCCCCAGCGCCTACCTGCTCGGGCAATTGCGCGTCGGCGACCTGGATCTGGTGGTCGGCCGCATGACCGACAGCCCCGACATCCATGGCCTGAATTTCGAGCACCTCTATACCGAGGCCCTGACCCTGGTGGTCCGCCCGCAGCACCCGCTCAGCCAGGCCCTGCCGGCCGACCTGGCGACCCTGGCGCGCTATCCGCTGGTGCTGCCGTTGCCCGGCACCACCATCCGCCGCCATGCCGAAAGCCTGTTCGTGCAGTGCGGCATTCCGCTCAGTCCCCAGCGACTGGAGACCCTGTCACCGACCCTGAGTCGCCAGTACGTGCGCCAGAGCGATGCCTTGTGGATCGCGCCGCTGGATGCGGTACGCCGCGACCTGGCGACCGGCGAGCTGGTCGAGGTGCAGCTGGGCGTATGTGAAGCGGGTGGCTCGGTCGGCATCTGCCGCAACGGCAGCGTGCCCCTGTCCCTGGCTACCCAGAGATTCTGCGACGTGCTGCGCGAGGTGGCTGGGGAATTGACACTTAACCATTAGGTTATGGGCTGTGGCGCAGCTTTCAATTCAATCCGCGGCCGCGCTGCGCCACACTGGGATCAGCCACCCCTTGGCCCGATCCTTCCGTGGAGCATTCCAATGCATAACAAGCCCCACGACGTTCGCTACGTCGCCCGTGATCGCACCTGGCATCCCCAGGCTTATACCCCTGCCTACAAGTCCTCCATTCCACGCTCGCCACGTCAGGCGTTGGTGAGCCTGCAGCACCAGACCGCCTCCGAGCGCACCGGTCCGGATTTCTCGCGCCTGCCCATGGGGCCGCACGACAACGACCTGCTGCTCAACTTCGGTACCGGTCAACTGCCCCAGGGCGAGCGCATCATCCTGTTCGGCACCCTGCGCGACCAGTTCGGCAAGCCGGTACCCAATTCGCTGGTGGAGATCTGGCAAGCCAACGCTGGCGGTCGCTACCGGCACAAGAACGACGTCTACCTGGCGCCGCTCGATCCCAACTTCGGCGGCGTGGGCCGGACCCGCACCGACAGCCAGGGCAACTACGTCTTCCGCACCATTCGCCCAGGTCCCTATCCCTGGCGCAACGGCAGCAACGACTGGCGTCCGGCGCACATCCACGTCTCGGTCATGGGCCCGGCCATCGCCACCCGGCTGATCACCCAGCTGTACTTCGAAGGCGATCCGCTGATCCCGCTGTGCCCCATCGTCAAGGCCATCGCCAATCCGGATGCCGTCCAGACCCTCATCGCCCGCCTGGACATGAGCATGGCCAACCCCATGGACTGCCTGGCCTATCGTTTCGACATCGTCACCCGCGGTGCGCGGCAGACGTTCTTCGAACACCACTGAGGACGCCCGAGATGACGCCCAATCACCAAGCCTTGCTGCCGGAAACCCCCTCCCAGACCGCCGGGCCCTACGTCCACATCGGCCTGGCCCTGGCTGCCGCCGGCAACCCCACCCGCGAGGTCGAGATCTGGAACCAGCTGGCCAAGCCCGGCGCTCCCGGCGAGCACATCCTGCTCACCGGCCAGGTGTTCGATGGCAACGGCAACCTGGTGCGCGACTCCTTCCTGGAGTTCTGGCAGGCCGACCACGAAGGGAAATACGATCCGGTCTATGACGTGGAGAAGGCCTTCAACGGCTTCGGCCGCACCGCCACCACCTTCGACGCCGGCGACTGGACCCTGCATACCGTCAAGCCCGGCCAGGTCGTCGACCAGCGCGGCCAGCCCATGGCGCCGCACATCAACGTCACCCTGTTCGCTCGCGGCATCAACATCCACCTGCAGACACGTCTCTACTTCGACGACGAAGCCGAGGCGAACGCCCGCTGCCCGGTCTACAACCTGCCGGAGCCTGAGCGTCGGTCAACCCTGCTGGCCCGTCGCTGCAAGATCGATGGCCGCCTGGCCTATCGCTTCGACATCTACCTACAGGGCTCGCAGGAAACCGTCTTCTTCGATATCTGAACGAGGCAGACAGCAAAAAGCCCTGCCTAGGCAGGGCTTTTTCATGGCCGCAATCTGGGGTCAGATGCGATAGGTGGTCTTGGTCATCACCTTGGCCACCAGGCTCATGCCGTACTTCACCGGCGTGGGAAAGCGCCAGCCGCCGGCCGCCAGGGCGTGCTCGGCGTGCTGTTCCTCGTCGATGCGCATCTGCTCCAGCACCGCCCGCGACTTGGCATCGGCCGCCGGCAGCTTTTCCAGGTGCTCGTCCAGGTGACGGCAGACCTGATCTTCGGTCGCCGCGACGAAGCCCAGGCTCAGGCGGTCGCTGATCAGGCCGGCCCCGGCGCCGATGCCGAACGACAGCCCATAGAACAGCGGGTTGAGCAGGCTGGGTCGTTCACCCAGGGCGCGGATGCGTTGTTCGCACCAGGCCAGGTGGTCGATCTCCTCGTCCGCCGCGCGCTCCATCTCTTCGCGGACTTCCGGCAGCTTGGCGGTCAACGCCTGGCCCTGGTACAGCGCCTGGGCGCAGACCTCGCCCGTGTGGTTGATCCGCATGAGGCCGGCCGCGTGGCGACGCTCCTCGTCGCTCAGCTCGGCATCCTTCAGCGGAATCGCCGGCGAGCTGCGGGTCGGCGCGCCGCTGAAGGGCGTCAGGGTGCGCAGCGCGGTATCGGCCTGGATCAGCAGCCGATCGAACGGGGAATACTGGCGGGTGGAGCCCATGGTGATCTCCTTGGTGGATGGGGAAAGGCGAAACGACCCTTAGCCCGGAGGCCAGGTCATCTGCCGCTTGCCCAGCACGTGCATATGGATGTGATAGACCGTCTGGCCACCCAGGGCGTTGCAGTTCATCGCCACGCGGAAGCCTTCCTCGCAGCCTTGCTCCTGGGCCAGGCGCTGGGCGGTGAAGAGGATGTGCCCGGCGAGCTGCTTGTCGTCGGCCTCGCTCAGGTCGTGCAGGGTCGCGATGTGCTTCTTGGGGATGACCAGGAAATGCACCGGCGCCTGGGGGGCGATGTCATGGAAGGCCATGACCTGATCGTCCTCGTAGAGCACCTTGGCCGGAATGTCCCCGGCGACGATCTTGCAGAACAGACAATCCACGTCGATCTCCTGCTGGCTGAATAGACCCCGAGTGTACCAGCGGCTACCGCCCGCAGGCAGGTACCGCTGGCGGGATCACCCTTACGCGGGTTGAAAGAGTTTGCCGATCCGCACCGCGGCCGAACGCACCAGCGAGCGCGGGAAGAAGCGTGGCATCAGGCTGCCCAGGCGATTGCGCCAACCGGGCACGATCACCGCCTGGCGCCGCTCCAGTCCCTGGATCGCCGCCAGGGCGACCTCCTCGGCGGACATCAGCAGCTTGCTCTGTTCCATGCGCCCGGTCTGCAACCCGGCATTCTTGAAGAAGGCGGTGCGCGTCGGGCCGGGGCAGAGCACCGATACCGACACGCCGCGCTTCTTGAGCTCCTCGCGCAGACCCTCGGAGAAGTGCAGCACATAGGCCTTGGTCGCCGCATAGCTGCTCAGGTAGGGAATCGGCTGGAAGGCCGCGGTGGAGGCCACGTTGAGGATCTGGCCGCCGCCCTGGATCGCCATGTGCTGGCCCAGGGCATGGCACAGGCGAGTGAGCGCCAGGATGTTCAGCTCCAACTGCTCCTGTACCCGCGGCCAGTCGGCTTCCAGGAAGTCCCCGCCGCTACCGATCCCGGCGCAGTTGACGAGCAGCCCGATGGCCCGCTCGCTCTGCTCCAGCTCGTGCAGCAGCCCGGTCAGATGCAGCGGCTCCGCCAGGTCGCAGACCCGGTACAGCACCTCCACGTCGAACCGCTGGGCCAGTTCGGCGGCGATGCTCTCCAGTTTGTCCTTGCGCCGTGCCAGCAGGATCAGCGGCTGACCACGCCGCGCCAGGGCTTCGGCCAAGGCCAGGCCGATTCCGCACGAAGCACCGGTTACCAGGGCATAACGCTGCATACTGCTTTCTCCAGGACCGAGACGTCGGGACGCGACCGGATCTAGTAAGGTTTGACCACCACCAGGATGACCACGGCGATGAGGATGAGTACCGGCACCTCGTTGAACCAGCGATAGAACACGTGGCTGCGTTTGTTCTCGCCCCGCTCGAATTTCTTGCGCGTGGCGCCGCAGACGTGGTGATAGCCGATCAGCACCACCACCAGGGCCAGCTTGGTGTGCATCCAGCCCTGGGTCATCCAGCTCGGATTGATCACCAGCAGGCCGATGCCGAACACCAGCGTCAGGATCATCGCCGGCAACATGATGCCCCGGTACAGCTTGCGCTCCATCAGGCAAAAACGCTCATGGCTCACGGTATCGCTGCTCTGGGCGTGGTAGACGAACAGGCGCGGCAGATAGAACAGGCCGGCGAACCAGCAGATCAGGGCGATCAGGTGAAAGGCTTTGAACCAAAGATAGAGCATCGGGGCGTTCTCCTTATCAGGCGGCATGAGGCGGCGCGATATTAGAGTGGCGCTGCCGGCAAGTCATTCACTCCGGTCATCTCGGTAGCTGTCCCGCGGTCGCACAATAGTTGACCGTTTTGCTGGGGCAAGCGGATAATTTCGTCACTGAATTGTGTTCGGCGCGAGCCGGGAGACTACGGCAATGACCATTGAAACCTTCACCCCGACCCCCCTGCAGTTCACCCTGGGTGCGGCCACCAAGGTGAAGAACCTGATCGAGGAAGAGGGCAATCCCCGCCTGAAGCTGCGCGTCTTCGTCACCGGTGGTGGCTGTTCCGGCTTCCAGTACGGCTTCACCTTCGACGAGGATTCCGCGGACGACGATACCGTCATCGAGCGCGATGGCGTGCACCTGGTGGTCGACCCCATGAGCTTCCAGTACCTGGCCGGTGCCGAGGTGGACTACCAGGAAGGCCTGGAAGGCTCGCGCTTCGTCATCAAGAACCCCAATGCCGCGACCACCTGCGGCTGCGGTCAGTCCTTCTCCATCTGAGCGAAAGCGGGGCTGCGTCTAGCGCGGATAGAGCGCGCCCAGCACCCGCGGCCCGCTGGCCCCGGTCACTTCCGGGCAATTACCGGGCAGGCCCGTGCAGAAGCGGTGGGCCAGCCAGGCGAAGGCCATGGCCTCCATCCAGTCCGGCGATACCTGATAGGCCTCGGTGCTGGTCACCCTGGCCGGTGCCAGTTGCTTGGCCAGCCGCTCCATCAGGTCGGTATTGTGCGCGCCACCACCACAGACCAGTACCTCATCCACTGCCTGCGTAGCCCGGATGCTGTCGGCGATGCTGCGAGCGCTCAGCTCGGCCAGGGTGGCCTGGACGTCCACCGGTGCCAGTTCGGCATGCCGGTCCAGATGCTGTCGCAGCCAGCGCAGATTGAAATGCTCGCGCCCGGTGCTCTTCGGGCCGCTCTTCACGAAGAAGGGATCGCTCAGCAACTGTCGCAGGAGCGTTGGGACTACCTGTCCCTGCGCCGCCCAGGCTCCGTTCGCATCGAAGTCCACGCCCAGATTGTGCTGGATCCAGGCGTCCAGCAGCACGTTGCCCGGTCCGCAGTCGAAGCCGCGCACCGGTAGCTCCGGCGCCAGCAGAGTCACATTGCTGAAGCCGCCGATGTTGAGCACCGCCCGTGGACGATCCTGGCCGAACAGATCGGCATGGAAGGCCGGTACCAGCGGCGCACCCTGGCCACCGGCGGCGAGATCACGGCGGCGGAAGTCGGCCACCACGTCGATGCCACTGAGTTCGGCCAGCAGGGCGGCGTCACCGATCTGCAGTGTGTAGCCCTGGGCGGGCAGATGACGGATGGTCTGGCCATGGCTGCCCACGGCGCGGATGTCGTCCGGCACCAGTCCCTGTTGCTCCAGCAGCTCGGCGATGCCTTGAGCGGCGAGCGCGATCCAGGCTTGCTCGGCCTGGGCGATCCGCTCGATCTCGTTGTCCCCGGGGGCGCACAGCGCCAGTAGCTCCTGGCGCAGTACCTTCGGCATGGGAACGCCCAGCGCGGCGACGAAGCGAGTCCGTTCGCCCTGTTCGATCAGCGCGATGTCCAGCCCATCCAGGCTGGTGCCGGACATCACCCCCAGGTAGCGCTCCATCTCAGCGCTTGTTCATCGCGAGCAGGGAGGCACGTTCCTGGTCCATGCGGGCCATGAGCGGCTGGCTCTGCGCCAGGAAACGCGAGATCTCGTTCTTGGCGATGGGATCGGCCATGGGTAGCTTCACCCCGAGCGGATCGACGTGATTGCCATTGATGCGGAATTCATAGTGCAGGTGCGGGCCGGTCGCCAGGCCCGTCATGCCCACGTAGCCGATCACCTGGCCCTGCTTCACCGTCACACCGGCACGCATGCCCTTGGCGATGCGGCTCATGTGGCCATAGACCGTGGTGTAGGTCTTGCCATGCTGGATCATCACCACGTTGCCATAACCATTCTCCGTGCCGGCCTTGGCGATCTTGCCATCGCCGGTGGCATGGATCGGCGTACCGGTGGGCGCGGCATAGTCGACCCCCTTGTGCGCGCGCATCTTGTTCAGCACCGGATGGAAGCGCCCCATGGTGAAGCGCGAGCTGATCCGCGAGAACTCCACCGGGGTACGGATGAAGGCCTTGCGCATGCTGCCGCCTTCGGCGGTGTAGTAGTTGGTGGTGCCGTTCTTCGCCGTGTAGCGCACGGCGGTGTAGGCCTTGCCCTTGTTGACGAAACGCGCGGCCAGGATATTGCCGTAGCCCACGTGCTTGCCATTGACCACCTTGTCCTCGTACACCACCTCGAATTCGTCGCCTTCCTGGATGTCCAGGGCGAAGTCGATGTCGTAGCCGAAGATGTTGGCCAGCGCCATGGTCATGTCATGGGACAGCCCGGCCTTCTGCGCCGAGGCGAACAACGAGCTGGTGATGCGTCCCTGGGCATACGCCTTGCGGATATCGGGAGTGACGGTCTTGTGCTCGACCTCGTAGCCCTGGTCGGACTTGACCAGCGACAAGGTCTGCAGCGCGGTCAGCTTGGTGCGCACCGCCAGCAGTTCACCGGACGGCTCGCGCTGGAATTCGATCTTCTGACCCACGCGCAGGCGGGTCAGCTTCTTGGCTTCCTTGCTGCTGGCGAGCACCTCGTGCACCACGGCGGCGGCCAGACCGGCTCGTTCGAACAGGGTCGAGAGCGTATCGCCCTTGCGCACCGTCTCGATCGTCCACTGCGGCTCGACGCTTTCGGCGGCAGCGACCTCTTCCTCGACCGGCGCCTCCTCGTCACCTTGCGCGGCCGGCTGATCCTGGGAGATCTGGGCGAAAGGTGAAGTGTTCTGGGCGTCCGCAGCCTGAGTCTCGGAGAGCACCTGCTCCTTTAGATCGTCCTGACCCTGCACGGCGCGCGCGGCGTCGTGCTCAACATCCAAGTTGATGGAAGTACGTTTCGCCTCGACCTGCTGCGAGGGAAACACGAGCAAGGCCAGACTCAAGAGTGCGGCCACCCCGCTGGCGGCCACGAGGTGGCTTTTGGGGTAGAACGGACTTTTGGGGATGGGCTTCGTCATTTAGCTAAAGTGATGATGTGACGTTAAAAGAAGTGAATAACTGCCTAAAATATAATCAAAAGCTGGCTGTCACAACCCTTTGGGGTGGCTGATCCGACGTGCTGGCTGGCGGCTACCAGGGGCATCTTGATAAGGTTCACGCTTTCGAAATTCAGAGGCGGAGCCCCAATGAAAACGGTCCAGGAGCAGCTGGCGATCATCAAGCGTGGCGCAGATGAGCTGCTTGTCGAGTCAGAACTTGTAACAAAACTGGAGCGCGGCACCCCGCTGCGCATCAAGGCAGGCTTCGACCCGACCGCGCCAGATCTGCACCTCGGGCACACCGTGCTCATCAACAAGCTGCGCCAGTTCCAGGAGCTCGGCCATCAGGTCATCTTCCTGATCGGCGATTTCACCGGCATGATCGGCGACCCCAGCGGCAAGAGCGCCACCCGTCCGCCACTGACCCGTGAGCAGGTATTGGAGAACGCCGAGACCTACAAGGCCCAAGTGTTCAAGATCCTCGACCCGACCCGAACCGAAGTGGCCTTCAACGCCACCTGGATGGATCAGCTGTCCCCGGCCGACTTCATTCGCCTCTCTTCCCAGTACACCGTAGCCCGGATGCTCGAGCGCGACGACTTCAGCAAGCGTTACGCGGGCAATCAGCCCATCGCCATCCACGAGTTCCTCTATCCGTTGGTACAGGGCTACGACTCCGTCGCCCTGCGCGCCGACGTCGAGCTGGGCGGTACCGACCAGAAATTCAACCTGCTCATGGGGCGCGAGCTGCAGCGTGCCTACGGCCAGGAAGCCCAGTGCATCCTGACCATGCCGCTGCTCGAAGGCCTGGATGGTGTGAAGAAGATGTCCAAGTCCCTGGGCAACTACGTCGGCATCCAGGAAGCTCCCGGCGGCATGTACAACAAGCTGGTCTCCATTCCCGATACCCTCATGTGGCGTTACTTCGAGCTGCTCAGCTTCCGCAGCCTGGAAGAGATCGCCCAGTTCCGGGATGACGTCGAGAAGGGCGCGAACCCACGCGATATCAAGATCAAGCTGGCCGAGGAGATCGTCGCCCGTTTCCATGGCGAAGAAGCCGCCCAGACGGCCCACCGTTCCGCGGGCAACCGCATGAAGGACGGCGAGCTGCCGGAAGACCTGCCGGAAGTCGAGCTGGAAACCGATACGGCGCTGCCGGTGGCGGCTGTTCTCAACAAAGCCGGTCTGGTGAAGAACGCTGCAGCAGCCCGCGACCTGCTGGCCGCGGGTAGCGTCAAGGTGGATGGCGAGGTGGTCGACCGTGGCTTCCTGTTCGAGATCGGTCGTACCTATATATGTCAGGCGGGCAAGAAGGCCTTCGCCCGCATCAGCGTCCGTCCGCAATAAAGTTGAAATAACCTGTTGACCTGCCCCAAAACTCCCCTATAATGCGCCCCACTTCCGGCGCAGACGCTGAAGCGGCTTGAAAATCAAGCACTTAGGTCTGGGTCGGGCGAGTGCTCCACGGAGTCCTCGCGGTTGGGTCAACGCCTTCGGGTGATGGCGCAGTGAAGGGGAGGGGTTGACAGCGTCTTGGGATGCTGTAGGATTCGCCTCCCGCTGCCGAGATTGGCTAGGCCGGTCAGGGTGGCGCAAGTGGTTGAGTTGAAACGAAAAGTTCAAATCAACGCTTGACAGGATGTGAGGCTGGCGTAGAATGCGCGCCTCGGTTAGCGGCTCGGGTCGCAGCCAACTGCTCTTTAACAAGTTGAATCAAGCAATTCGTGTGGGTGCTTGTGAGTAGGCGCTCGAGAACTCGATCAAAGGTGCCGTCATCTCGCCAGTCACGAAACCGCTGATACACCGTCGACCAGGGGCCGAACCGCTCTGGCAGGTCGCGCCAGGCAGCACCTGAACACAGGATCCATAAGATGCCATTGAGCATCAGCCGGTCATCACTGCGTGGCCGCCCCCTCGTCTGCTCGGGCGAAACAACATCTGCAATCAGCTCCCATGCTTCATCCGGGAGTTCGTAACGCTTTGCCATGCGGCCCTCCAGCCCCTCATGGCGCCAATTCTACTCGCTCGGATTTTTCGTACAGAGCCTAAGGCCAAGGAGTACAAGCATATCTACGGCCTATTCATGAGTGACTTGAACCGCAAGCGCCTGGGCTTTGGATTTGAATAAGCGAGGTGATGGCGAATCACTGCGGATGAGCAATCTATCGCCAAGTGCGATCAAGCCAGCGTCTACGGATTTATCTGCAAACTGGAGAATATCCCCAGCAAATGGGGGTTCGGGATAGCTAAACAGAACCGATTATTCCGGCGTTGAGCCTTCTTCATTTGACTGTCTTCTCTGGTCCTCCGGGCTAGCCATCAGCGGAGTAATAGTAAAACTATTTATGTTGTTCACATCATATGTAGATCATGCCTTTATGACGCTGAAACGACGCCTATGTTTTTGCGGTAAATGTTATTGGTGTAATAGTTTGCGGCATCTCTTGTTTCTGAGGTCTGCCTCAGGCTGAATTACAGTGAGAGCAATCAGCATTAGACGCATTACCAGTCTTAAGGTTTCCGTAGGTTGGATAAGATAATTTGCAGCCTTGGAGGGCATTAAATTGGAGGGCATTAAATATGGCGTTCAAGTACGGTTTGCAGGGTGGCAATGTAAGACGTTATGAAACAGCTATTTTTGTAGGTGCTGGAAGTAGTGTGGTCAGTATGGCCTTTGGCTATCCAGGTTGGGCACTAGCAGGTGGTGCCGTAAGCCTGTTGGCAGCGATTCTTCGGCCGCCGCGTCATTGGAACCGAAAGCGAAGTGATAGTAGAGAGATTGTGGAGCGAGTTCTGGCTCGTCAGGCAAAAGAGGAAAAAGGTAAAGCAGAGATGCGAGAGGCTAATAATGAGCTGGAGAGCTAAATACAATTCTGACTTTGGTTGCTCTGAGTCTTGTATATCCCCGCTAATCGGAAGAAAGATCTCCGTTACGTTAGAGCATTATGCTCATTGGATGGGCAAAGCTGAAAGTATTGACATTCTTGAGTCGGGCCGGAGCCATATCCAGATATTACATGTCAGCATTGAACGACGTGGAGGCGTTACCGCCAAGTGTTTGGAACGAATCCATAGATCAATGAATCACATTTACTAGGACCGAAGTAATATATTAGGTCAAACAGGCTGACAGGAGTTGGGTGTTATTCAGCAAAGGTATAAATCCAAAGCTGTTTAAGTATTTTTTAATATTGTCGCATTCGGCCTTTTTCTTCTTTAAGTATTGCTAGGAGGCATTTGGCTTTCGCTTGTGCGAATGAATAGGCATCAATGCTGCGCAGGGAGTTGAGCTTAATTAACGCCATACAAATGCCGATCACTATAATGTTGTTTGCGTCATTTAACACAAAGCGCGATAGTGCAATTTGAGCGCAAGCTGTCTGAGCGCGAGATTTTAAGGTTATGGAGGTCCTGCCGAGTGCGCGCTAGCAAGGAAGGCGAGGTTTCTTGCTTTTAATGAGAGGGTTGGCTCAAGGAGGCACCAAAAATAGAGTTTTAGGGTTGATGATTAGTTATCAGGTTTTATCATAGTCCATCACCACAAGTGACCAGGTGGCAGAACAGGTGAGCGAAGCGAAAGTGCGCCCATGGACTACTAAAGAGGACGCGTTCCTCAAAGAATCGTATTCAGAAAAAGGTACGATATTCTGTGCCGAGCTTGGACGTACCGGGGCCGCTGTTAGGGCTCGCTGCAGAAGTCTTGGGATTCGGCAAAGGGACAATGTGTTGCCGTTCACAAGTGAAGAGGACGACTATATTCGTCTTCACTGCGGAAATCGAAAATTTCGGATCTAGCAATTTGTTTGGCTCGCACCGAAGGCTCAATACGACAGCGCGCTAAGGTTTAGGTGTAGTGTCGTTACGTCGATGATCAATGCGTCCTGAGTGGATATCCAACGGTGCTACCTGCGTGGAGGATGTTATGGACACCAAGCTGCCTAACGTATCTACCAAAGATGCCCCAACTTCGGAAAGTAACACCCAGCAGCTTGCTGCTCTTCCAATTACTACACTACAGGCCATCTGTGAGCTATGTGATCGAGCCGTAGGGAGCGATCACGCGTGCCCAACCGGCACGGAAACACTCGCACTTGCCGAAATGCGTAAGAAATGTCTGGCATCTATAGTCAATGTCCATCCATCACCTGATCTTTTGTCAGAAGAAGAACTTGCCTTACTAAGAGAGGTTTTAGTTAAGAAAGCGCCTGCAGGTCGCGAGCAACACCAAGCCTGCGCTATTAAAGAGGGAGGCGTTTTCTTACCTGAAGCGTATACGGCCAGTTTTAGATTTGCAAATTACATAGTTGGTATTAATCGCGCGACTGATCAAAATGCTCTAAATTCAATATACGATCAATCGAAGGGTTATCTGGATGCGCTATTAGACATTGGCAGTCATGACTGTGAAGTTATTGACGTGCTAGTTATGATTTTAGATGAAGGGCGTGAGTTGCGTTTGGCGGAATTGCGTCTAGGTGAATTTCCATAGGGAAGATCATAAAATGAACAGCTTTGCATGGATTATTTCGTTATCGGGAGGGTGCAGGGCAGTGATTCTGCTGCTGGGTATGAAAACGATCCTTATTACTCATGCCAATCCTGAGACGAACGCAAACCAGGCCGCCCTCGCACGATTACCGATCAACAGGTGCAGGCGGTCATTGACCAGGTCTTGCAGACCAAGCCCCGCGATGCCAGTCACTGGAGCACCCGACGCATGAGCCAGGCCACTGGGATCTCCCGGCCAGCGTGATGCGTATCTGGCAGGCCTTTGGCCTCAAACCGCATTTGACAAAGACCTTCAAGCTGTCAACCAATCCGGCCTTCGTCGACAAGGTACACGATATCGTCGGACTGTATCTCAATCCGCCTGACCGGGCGCTGGTGCTATGCGTCGATGAGAAAAGCCAGATCCAGGCCTTGAATTGAACGCAACCCAGCTCGCCCTTGGCCCAAGTCGCCCTATCACCCACACCCATGGCTACCAACGCCACGGCACGACGTCGTTGTTCGCTGCCTTGGATGTGGCCACTGGGGAAGTGATCGGTCGATTGAAGCAGCGGCACCGCAGTACCGAATTCCTGGCGTTTCTCAAAGAGATCGACGACCAGGTGCCGCCCGACCTGCCCGTCCACCTGATCATGTATGACTACGCCACGCACAAGACCGATAAGATCAGGGCCTCGCTTGCCGCTCCCCCCCGCTACCAAGTGTACTTCACCCCACGTCCGCCTCGTGGCTGAACCTGGTGGAGCGGTTCTTTTCGACCCTGAGCGAAAAATGGATCAAACGCCAAGCCCATACCGGTGTGCAAGGTCTGGAAGAGTCGATCAGGCATTATCTGGGCACCCACAATGCCAATCCCAGGCCTCTCGCTGGTACAGGAAGGCCGAGGATATCCTCGCGAGTGTCAGCCGTGCGGCTCAGGCAATGAAACAGAAGTTATGAGCGTTATTTCTGAAACACCACACTAGAGAGCCGATTTCCAAGTCTACGACGAATGCGATTTGAGAAATGAAATAATTATCTTGGAAAGACTGTCGGCGGGCCAGTTTGCAGGTAAAGCAAAAGTATTTTATATATTTGCTCAAGCCGCGCTATCAGCCCATCACGGTATTTCTCTAGCAGAATTCGCTCAAGTTGCGATTGGAGATGGTCTCTACAGCAGCACAAAAATCAGAAGAATTTTAGGAGAGATGAAGTTGTACGGAAGCGCTTTTGACACAGGAGGTAGCTGCTGATTGTACTGTTCCTCCTGACGTAATAAGAAATAATGCGGAATCGGACGATAAATTTCCTTTTATGAAAAGCATGCTGAGAATGGAACTTCTCGACGAGGTTAGATTGAGAGATAAAATCAAATACAAGGCGTAAAAAATATGGAGAAGTTAAGTTTGTGAAATAAAATTTTCGATAGCCTCTAAGTTTGAATGTACAAACAAATTTTTTATATAACTGCCTGAGTTTTTCAGTCCGTCCAGGTCGATACTGTAGAATTCTTCCGTGATTTCTTTCTTATGACTGAGTTTGTAATCGTGCCTTTGGACGAAATGACTAAGTACAATTAGGCGTTGGTATTCGTTAAGCTGATTCTTTATTTTTTTGTACAGGCTCCAAGCATATTTTGTGTCAATTTCCTTGCTCGTTATTACATGATAAATAGCAATGGCGTCAACGAAGCGTCTATCATCTAAAGACATTACTTTCATCTTTTTAGCTACTATCAATGATATTTTTTGGTATAGCCTGATTGATGTTTGTTCTTGTGTGCATCTATGCTTTAACGTTTCAAATTTAAAAACACGTTCTATCAGTTCTTTTCGCATAGCAGATCGTGATATTTTCATCTCAGAATGTACTCACTTCTCAACAGAAAGTAGTTGCTCATAACAGAGCATTTTTAATGCGAGCGAAGCGGGATATTCAAGTAATAATTCCGAGCTTGCTTTTCGCTGAATGATAGAGGAGTAACAATTTATTAAAAAAATATCAAATTTTGTTATTGTAATAGGCTTTACTGCGTCAGCTTATCTGGCTTTTACCGAGGAATAGTAAATCTATTGATTCTATATTTTTCCCTGTTGAGCTCTTTCATCAAAATCTTCCGGATAAAGTATTTCTTTTTCCAGTCGATTCACCAGTGTCACGAGCGAGCCATTCAATTGGCACCTTAAACTTCTGTGGTGCGTTTTTTGACACTTGACCTAAAATCAAATCACGATAATTAGTAAGATCTTACGATGTGATTCGTACACTGCTAGCTGAGAGTGAGCTAGATTTACTTAGGGTTTGTCTGAAAAGTCACGTTAGCTAGCGTGCCGTTGTGATAGCAGCGGAGGCCAGCATGACCGAGCTTTACAACCTTTCGAACGAGCTTTGGGCATTGATCGAAGAGATCGTTTTCCCACCCCGGAGGATGGGGCGCCCCCGCAGTGATGACCGGCTGATGCTCAATGGCATCTTCTGGATCCTGTGTTCAGGTGCTGCCTGGCGCGACCTGCCAGAGCGGTTCGGCCCTGGTCGACGGTGTATCAGCGGTTTCGTGACTGGCGAGATGACGGCACCTTTGATCGAGTTCTCGAGCGTTTACACATTCGCTTGAATCAGGAAGGGCTAATTGACCTGGACACCTGGCTGATCGACTCCACTGCGGTACGAGCAGCCCGAGCCTCTTCTGGCGCCGGAAAAAAAGGGGGCCAGAAGAGCCGATAGACCATGCGCTGGGGCGCAGCAGAGGTGGCTTGACCACCAAGATCCACATGATTTGCGACGCCAACGGCGTCCCCCTACGCTTTGTATTATCGCCTGGTCAGGCCAGCGACATCTCGAATGCTCAGGCTCTCCTGGATCAAGTTCGCATCCCTGGTAAGCCAGGCCGTCCCCGCAAGCGCTGCCACTGGTTGCTGGCAGACAAGGGCTACGATGCTGAGCACTTGCGCCAGTACTGCGACCGTTACCGGATGCAGCCTGTGATTCCGCTGCGAACGATGAAACGCAAGCCCAAGCCGGGATCGCCGAGGCTGTTCGGCCGTCCGAAGTACCGACAACGCAACATCATCGAGCGGATGTTCGGCTGGCTGAAGGAGAGTCGCAGGATCGGCACTCGCTACGACAAGCTGGCAAAAAATTTCGCTGCGATGGTCACGCTCGCTTGCGCGCTGCGCTGTCTACGCCAGTATTTTTCGTACAGAGCCTAGCCCTATCGTCGAACCTGATGACCGAATAGCGTAGCGCTGGCTTCTTAGGCGCCTGTCGCTATGCTCGGTGGTCGTTGTCTTTCACTAATTATCATCATCCGATTTCCTTTTCGTTAGTCGACTGAAAAACAGATGATGAACCACAAGATATGCTGCAAGGCCCAAGGTGGAAACCAACAGCACTAACCCTAGCTTTTCGTGCGCAAACATTGAGAGCGTCCCCTGCGGTGGATAGAAGAACATAACTTCTTTTGTTTGTAATAAAACAAACAAATTTTAGCCTAGCCTATGGCCATCGAAATGCAAGGTGGATGTCACACCTGTCAGCCCCAGGGATCGCACACCATAGGCAAACTCCTGCCTAGGGTTTGCCTGAAAAGGCGACGCGCCAACAGCGATCGATGCAGGCCAGAGTGACCATCGCCTTGAAGCTGCTGGCCAGCTTGTCGAACCGGGTGCAGAGCCGACGTTTTTCCTTGAGCCAGCTGAACAGGCGTTCGATCGCATTGCGCTGGCGGTACGTGGGTTGATCGAAGAGCCGAGGTAAGCCAGGGCGGGGCTTACGACGCATCTTGCGTCGAGCAATGACTAGTTGAATACCGACACGGTTGCAATGACGCCGGAGTGTTTCGCTGTCGTACCCTTTGTCTGCCACGATCCGGCGGCAACGCTTGCGAGGTCTGCCTCTGGTGCCTGGCAGACGCACCTGTTCGAGCAGGGGAATGAAATGCTGTGAGTCGGCCTGCTGTCCTGGCGACAGCGTAAAGGTCAGTGGAAACCCCCGGGCATCACAGAGCAGATGGAGCTTGGTACCCAGCCCACCACGGCTACGGCCCAACGCATGATCTAGCAGTTCGTCCAGGCCCCCTTTTTTCCACCTCCCGAGGCGGCTCGTGTCGCGCGGATCGTGGTGAATCGATCATCCAGGTGTCCAGATCCAGATAACCATCCTGGAGCAGTTTCAGATGCAGACGCGCCAGGATGCGCTCGAAGGTACCGTCGTCGCGCCAGTGTCGGAAGCGCTGGTAGACCGTCTTCCAGGGACCATAGCGCTCGGGCAGGTCACACCATTTGGCACCCGAGCACAAAATCCAGAAGAGGCCATTGAGCATTTGCCTATCATCATGGCGTGGGCGCCCCATCCTCCGGGGAGGGGAAACGATGTCTTCGATCAACGCCCACTGCTGATTCGAAAGCTCGTAACGCCCAGTCATGCCTGTCTCCGCTGCCATCACAGGCGTAGGCTAGCAAACACGACTTTTCAGACAAACCCTAATAAGCGATGCCCACACCACCGAAGACATGACGCAAACGGGTGCGCCGCCCGCAGAGGCCGTGATCAGGCACACCAACCTTTACTGGAACAATCAAAAAGCCCCGGGGCGCTTGGGCGGAGTCATGGAGAGTGAGGACGTTGATTTCGCGCTCTGTGGGTCCTGAGCTCTACAAGCGATCGCGCGGGCTCAATGCGGCTGTCCGCTGCATGGCTGTATCCGGCACAGAGCGGATGTCCTTTTGCCGCTGTGTAACTGCACCAGGCCGATTGCTGCCTCTCGCGAAGGGCCGCAACCGATCCCAAAGGGACACCGGAGCAGGTTATCTACCAGCTGTGTTTTTGGAGGTGTGTATGTTGAATTTGCCGTTACCCTTCTGGGACGTCACGCAAAAAGGACTATGCACATGAATGTCGGAATGGCTCATGCGATTGAGGCCGCAGAAAGCGAGTATTTGTGTGTCCGCGTCGAGAGTTTGTCTCGGATAAGTGGAAACCCTTTTGGTGCTCGTGTGTATTTCAACGAAGCTTTTCCCTGCTTTCAGGTGAAGGCATCACCTAGCCCGATGCTCAATCGCATCTACGGCGATAGTATCGACAGACCCAAGTCACTGCTGAGCTTGCTCAAGGAATCAGCAGAGTATTCGACAGTAACGCCTCTTATCGGAAAGGCCTCGGCTTTGGAACAGTACGCTTTGGTGGGTGAGAAGCGGATGGAGCGTCTGAGGGGGTGGACGCATCTGCAACTCGCGTGCACCATCGAAAATGTGGTCTTGAATCACCACTCATTCGAAATCGAAGAAGCAACCTCAAAAACGCTGTCTGAGTTCGCAGCCGTGCATGCGAGTGGATTTCATACCAAGCCAGAGCATCTTAAGTTGAGCCAGGCTTCGTTCGCAGGACTGATGTCAAATGAACGTCTGAAAATCTACGTCCTTAAAGCTGATGGAAAGGTCGTGGCAGGAGCGTTGATGTACCTGGCCTGCAATGGAGTTGCCTACCTTGGGACGGCTGCCACCCGTAAAAGTGCACGAGGCCAGGGCTACCATGGAGCCCTGATATCTCATCGGATAGAGCAAGCAAAAAAACACGGCAGTCTTGTGATCGCCGCAACCGCACTTCCCAGCTCGCAAAGTTGCCGAAATTTGCAGCGTACAGGGCTAGCGACATCCCACGCTCAAGCGCTATATCGCCTGGTAGATAGTTGAAGTCTGCTCTTGGCCGCTACCTGCCCTACGGCAAAGGCAGCTTTGGGTCGGGAGCAGCCCGTCGTTATCGACAACAATCGGCTTTCATGCTGCCCAAGCGCAATGGAATGCCTAGCTCACCCGCGAAGCTCAGCTACGAGTTCATCAACATCCGCAAACTAGTGCTTACCAGTAGCGACATCCCGCCTGGGCGAACATTGCCCTCGCTGCATGAGGTCAGATCGCTCGCAGAGCGGTCGTACCGGGACATCGGCGTGGACACCCAGACCTTGCTCGGGCACAAATTCCCGTCGACGGCGAACATCTACAACGATGGCCGAGGCATCAACGATGGACAGTGGAAGTTCGTCCGGTTGACCCCGAACACCGCGCCCCACGCAACCGTCCATTGACGATCCTGCCGACAGCCGCAACCGATGCAGCCGGCTGCGGCTATTCGGCACTGACAGGAACACCGCGGCATCCTGAGGTTATGTACAAATGTACTACCGCAGAGCGCGCTGGTTTTCGCTAGGCTGTTCAACTCCATCAAAAAAATCGAGGTGTGTATGAGAGCCTTTCCTCTGTTGGCAGTTCTTGTTTTGCCTATGCTTTTGTCCGGCTGTGACACGATCGCCAGTAAAACAAATATGTTGAGCGACGATAAAATTAAATCTCAAGCCGGTGGGGCGATAGGGTACGAGCCCTCTGAGGTGGAGATTCTCAGCAAGCGGGTTGAAGGTACCAATACCTATGTAGTGGTCAGAACCAATGACAAAAAGCAATTTAGCTGCATTATAAATGGTGGAAATATATTGACCATGGGCATGACAAACCCGCCGCAGTGCGCCCCTAAAGGGCAGGCTATCAAGGCTGGGCCCTTCGGAGGGTGAGCCCTTGGCTCGTGCTGAGCTACTTATAGGCTCAGTATGACAGCGCGACCTGCCTATGACTCTTTGCTACGTCTTTTGTTCTTGTAAACAACATGGAGATTGCCATGACTTCTTCGAGTAAAGATCGCATCCAAACCGATCGGGACGCCTTTCCAAATGCCAGAAATCCGAATGGGCCAGGTCTACCCATGCCTGAAGATGAAATTCCTTTCCAGGCAGATGTATGGAAAGAAAATGGGCGTGTCATTGGTGCCACTTTCAGGGGGCAGGTCGACACCGCCACCTTCAATGGAAAGGTCAAGACCGGTCATGCCGAGCTCACTGTCGAGCAAGGAAATGCGTTTGGGACGGCGTCTACAAACGGCACATCAATGAATGGCAGCGTGGGCTTCAGGACCACACAAGATCATTTTGAGTTCAGTGCATCGTTCACACCTGGTGGTGAACTCAACGGTTCGGGCAAGGTCACTGTCGGTGACATTTCTTACGAGTTTTCAAACAGTTCGGTTGGTACAACATTCAGTTTCGATAGTGGCGCCAGTGCCTCTATCAGTAGAGGTTTCGACGGGTCATGGAACGCGAATTGGTCGTCACCGACAATAGGCGGATTTCAAACATCATTGGGTTTTGGTTCGACTGGAGGTAGCTGGTCTATTAACGCCAACTTCACGCTTAAACAGAATTAATATGCTAAGGTGACGCGCCGCTGTGGTTTGTTGACTAGGGGCGCTCACTCTTTGCCACTGTACTTAGAAATGCTAAATCTATCCCGCATTCTCCGAGTATCATCAGCTACCGTTTTTATGGTGGCACTTACTGGTTGTACGTCGATTCAAGGTGGCTTAGATCGCTTCGATGATTGGCTAGGCGAGCGGGGCTCGCATGATGGACGGTATGTGGCCACTTGCTACGAGCCTGGCAACACGTTCGACGATACGACCGCTCCGCCGTGTGAACGCAGTATCAGACGGCATTGCCCGAATGCCTTCAAGCAGCGGCGGTGGCTGAAACTACGGCTTCGTCATTGCTGGCTGAAGGCCGTACCTGCTCCAACAGGTGATCCTCGAACGTAGTCAGGGCTTCCAGTAGCTGCTCCCGTGTGGGAGGCGCGTAGGAAAACGTCATCGAGCTATTGGTCGAGTGCTTCATCAGGTGCGCGATCGTAAACGCATGCACGTTTAGGCGCGTCAGCGTGGTGGTAAAGGTGCGTCGCAGGTCGTGCATGGACCACGAGTGATCGCATGCTTCCCGAACGAGCTTGATGTGGTACTGCGGTGGACAGGCCACATGACCCGTCTTCGATTTGGCATAGCCGAACACGAAGTCGTTGATCCTCGCCGCGTAGCGCCGCTCTAAGATCGTGCGCGCCAGCGGCGCGAGCGGAAAGGTGTAGGACTGACCATTCTTGGTGTCCCGGAATGTCACCTCGTTCTTCTTGAAATCCACGTCGGTGCTCCACCGCAGTGTCGCGGACTCAATAGAACGGCTAGCCGTGATGAGCGTGAACAGGATGTAGTCGGCCACTACTGGCTTCAACGCTTCGCAGGCATACCACCACTTCACGAAATAGGGCTTCGTCGTATCGAGAAATCCGCTACGCCGGTTCATCCGGCTCCAGCGCCGGGCAGTCTTGAGGATGGCAACCGGATTGGAGAAACCCACGTCGGCCAGACGATGCTTGCTGATCGCGTAGTTGTAGGCAGCCTGGAGATACTTGAAGTGCTGATTGATGGTGCGGGTTATGGGTGCCGGCTGGCCACCGCGCCGACGCTTGGCAAGCATGCGTGAGCCTACATCGAAGCGTGCTAGCACTTCATCCTGTGTGATCTCGCGGTATGGGCGCTTGAGCCAATTGGGCAGCACGACCTTCACGATCTCGACCGTCTCATGCGATCTGCCGTCTGGCGTGCTCTTGAACGCCTGCCCCTCATGGCCACCGAAGTGCTTGATGGCTGCGTTAATGCTCTTCTTGGTATTGGGCCGATGCGAGACCTCGTTCCGGTATTCCAGGAAGAGTTCTCCGAGCGTGGCGTCGATAGGGCCTCGCTCACGCTCGGCGTAGGGATCTTTGCCGTCCAGTAACTGCGCTTTCAAGAGCAGGGCTTTCTTTCGCGCCTGGTCCACAGTCATGGGGCCGTACTCTCCGAGCTTCCGCTTCGGCACTTTTTTGCCGACGCGGACCTGGAGATAGAACACCTTTTTGGTCGCTGAAACGCGCAGACCGAAGCCGGTCAATTCGTCGTCCATGTACAGCGTTTGCTCCCCAGCCGCGGCCGGCGGCAGGGACTTTACAAAGGACTGTGTGAGCTTGGGCATCTTGGACTCCTCTAGGCTACGCGCAGCCAATCCCAGGCTACACATAGGCTACACGCGGGCTACAAGTTGATCGCAGCCCATCCAAGTCCAGTGCATTGTGGCGCACTGGAAAGTCATTCCAGAACAATGACTTAGCGCAAGAATAGTGAGCATTCCCAGCGCCTGCAAGGGCTTGCGAAATGCCACTCTAGATGCTTATGAGTCCTCTGCTCTAACCAACTGAGCTATAGGCCCTATAGCGCGGTGGAGTATACCGGGGTGGGGGAGGATCGCCAAACCCTTGTCGGGCATAAAAAAACCGGAGCCTGGGCTCCGGTTTGTGGTGCAGCGAGGGCGCCTTACTCGTCGAGGAAGGAGCGCAGGTGTTCGCTGCGGGAAGGGTGGCGCAGCTTGCGCAGGGCCTTGGCTTCGATCTGGCGGATACGCTCGCGGGTGACGTCGAACTGCTTGCCCACTTCCTCGAGGGTGTGGTCGGTGTTCATGTCGATGCCGAAACGCATGCGCAGCACCTTGGCTTCACGGGCGGTGAGGCCGGAGAGCACGTCGCGGGTGGCTTCCTTGAGGCTTTCGCTGGTGGCCACTTCGATCGGGGACTGCATGGTGCTGTCCTCGATGAAATCGCCCAGGTGCGAATCCTCGTCGTCGCCGATGGGCGTCTCCATGGAGATCGGTTCCTTGGCGATCTTGAGCACCTTGCGGATCTTGTCCTCGGGCATCTCCATGCGCTCGCCCAGCTCTTCCGGGGTCGGCTCGCGGCCCATCTCCTGCAGCATCTGGCGGGAGATCCGGTTCAGCTTGTTGATCGTCTCGATCATGTGCACCGGAATCCGGATGGTGCGCGCCTGGTCGGCGATGGAGCGGGTGATGGCCTGGCGAATCCACCAGGTGGCATAGGTGGAGAACTTGTAGCCACGGCGGTATTCGAACTTGTCCACCGCTTTCATCAGGCCGATGTTGCCTTCCTGGATCAGATCGAGGAATTGCAGACCGCGGTTGGTGTACTTCTTGGCGATGGAGATCACCAGACGCAGGTTGGCCTCGACCATCTCCTTTTTGGCGCGACGGGCCTTGGCCTCGCCGATGGACATGGCGCGGTTGATGTCCTTGATCTGCGAGACTTTCAGCTCGTAGTCACGCTCCAGCTCGGCCAGCTGGGTCTGCTTGGCCTGGATGTCGGCCTGGAAGCGCTCGAGACCTTCGGCGTACTTGGGCTTGCCCTTGAGCAGGCCGGCGGTCCAGTCGGTGTTGGTCTCGTTGCCCGGGAAGTGGCGCAGGAAGTCGGCACGCGGCATGCGGGCATCGCGCACGGCGAGCTGCATGATGGCGCGCTCGAGGCCACGAACACGTTCCAGGGCTTCGCGGACGCGGGTCACCAGGGCTTCGTACTGCTTGGGTACCAGCTTGATCGGCGAGAACAGCACGGCCAGGGCGACGAATTCTTCCACGGTGCGATCATCGTCGCGGCCGTGCTTCTTCATCACCTTCTGGGTCTTGTCCAACTGCTCGGCGACCGCACCGAAACGCAGGCGGGCTTCTTCCGGGTCCGGACCGCCGTCGCCTTCTTCTTCTTCGGCGTCGTCGCTCTCTTCCTCTTCGTCCTTCTCGTCGTCCACGGCCTTGGCATCGGTGGCCTTGTTCGGGACGGGCAGCTCTTCGCTCTCGTTCGGCAGGCTGCCGTCGTCGGGATCGATGTAGCCGGCCAGGACGTCGGACAGGCGCCCGCCTTCGGTGGTGACGCGGGTATATTCGCTGAGGATGTAGTCGACGGTGCCCGGGAACTGGGCGATGGCGCCCATGACTTCGCGGATGCCTTCCTCGATGCGCTTGGCGATCTCGATCTCGCCTTCGCGGGTCAGCAGTTCCACGGTACCCATTTCACGCATGTACATGCGCACCGGGTCGGTGGTGCGGCCGACATCGCTCTCCACCGCGGCCAGGGCGGCGGCGGCTTCTTCGGCGGCGGCTTCGTCGGTATCGGTCTCCGCCAGCAGCAGGGCATCGGCGTCCGGCGCGGTCTCGAATACGTTGATCCCCATGTCATTGATCATGCGGATGATGTCTTCCACCTGTTCCGGATCTGAAATATCCTCCGGTAGGTGGTCATTGACCTCCGCGTAAGTCAGGTAGCCCTGCTCACGCCCACGGGCGATCAATTCTTTCAGACGGGATTGCTGTTGCGCTTTTCCGGACATAGGTACCCTTCCACTGAAGGCTTAGGCGGGCAAAAATAAGCTGAACATTATAGCCGGTTAGACGGTGTCCGTGCTAGTTAGGTCACGGTGCCCGCTGGACGGCTAAGGAGTTCGCGTAGGCGGTCCTTGTCTTCGGAGCTCAGCTCGCTCTGTCGCGCCTTGCGTAGGAGTTGCTCCAGCGAGCGATCACGCTGGCTGGCGGCTAACCTCGTTATGGTGTCGAAAAACTGTTGTTCAAGGTTATCGCCGGCGATCAGCCATTCTTTTTCCGCCAAGGCGCGCAAGAGCCGTCCCTGTTCGGTGCCGTGCCAGCGAGCGATGAGTGCCAGGGTGCTCTGCCCCGGTTTCTTCTGCAGCGCCTCGACCAAGGCGACCAATAGCTGGGCGTACTGATCGCTTTCCTCGGCCAGGTTGCGGGCATCCTGCACCGCCTGGGCCAGGGTCGGGTGATGCAGCAGGCTGCGCAGCGCGGCCAGTACGGGGGTTTCCACCTTGACCGGCGGCTGGCGCGGGATACGTTCACCGCCGCCCTTGCCATTGAAGTCCTTTTTCCAGCCCTTGCCGTCGCGCCCTCCCTTGCCATCGCGGCGTGGCGTCCATTGCTGCTGTGCCGGCGCTTCCTCGGCATGGGCGTAGGCGTAGTCACCATAGTCCATGGGCGGGGCGTCCTGCGGCGGGGCGGCCGGTGCCAGCTGGCTCAGGGCGTCGTTGCCGAGGCCGGTGAGCTCGCTCAGGCGCTGGCGCATCAGCAGGCGCAGGTTGTTGCCCGGAATCTTCTCGATCAGCGGGGCTGCCAGGGTGGCCAGGTGTGCCTTGCCCTCCAGGGTGGCCGGGTCCGCCTCGATCATCAGTTGCTGGAAGAAATACTCGGCCAGCGGCTGCGCCTGCTGGACGAAGCGCGCCTGGAAGGCGTCCGCGCCCTCGGCGCGCACCAGGCTGTCCGGGTCCTCGCCCTCGGGCAGAAAGAGGAAGCGTACGCGGAAGCCGTCCTTGAGCACCGGCAGGGCCGATTCCAGCGCGCGCCAGGCGGCGCTGCGACCGGCCTGGTCGCCGTCGAAGCAGAACAGGATGCTCGGCACGATGCGGAACAGCCGCTTGATGTGCTCTTCGCTGGTGGCGGTGCCCAGGGTCGCGACGGCGTTACGGATGCCTTGCTGGGCCAGGGCGATGACGTCCATGTAGCCTTCCACGACGAGGATCTCGTCCAGGTCGCGGTTGTGCTTGCGCGCCTCGAACAGCCCGTAGAGCTCCTGGCCCTTGTGGAACACCGGGGTTTCCGGCGAGTTGAGGTACTTGGGCTTGTCGTCGCCCAGCACCCGGCCGCCGAAGGCGATGACCCGGCCACGGCTGTCGCGGATCGGGAAGATCACCCGGTCGCGGAAGCGGTCGTACTTCTTGCCGCTCTCGGCGTTTTCCACCAGCAGGCCGGCGTCGAGCATGGCCTTCTGCTGCAGGTCGTCGCCGCCCAGGTGCTTGCCCAGGTTGTCCCAGCCCGGTGGGGCGAAGCCCAGGCCGAAATCGCGGGCGATCTCGCCGGTGAGGCCGCGCTTCTTCAGGTAGTCCACCGCGGCCTGGCGCTTGGGATGGTTGCGCAGCGCCAGGCGATAGTACTCGGCAGCGGCAGCTAGCAACGGGTAGAGCGGCGAATCCGTGGGTTGCCGTGGCTTGCGCCGGCCGCCGCTCTCTTCGCGCGGTACGTCCACGCCAGCCTTCTTGGCCAGCTCCTCGACCGCCTCGGGGAATTCGAGGTTGTCGTGGTCCATGATGAAGCCCAGGGCGTTGCCGCCGGCGCCGCAGCCGAAGCAGTAGTAGAACTGCTTGTCGGGGCTGACGCTGAAGGAGGGCGTCTTCTCGTTATGGAAGGGGCAGCAGGCCATCCAGTTCTTGCCGGCCTTCTTGAGCTTCACCCGCGCGCCCACCACCTCGACGATGTCGGTGCGGTTGAGCAGGTCGTCGATGAAGCCTTGCGGGATGAGTCCGGCCATGGTCTGCGTCTGGATGGAGGAGCGAGTGGCGGAAGGTGGAGCGAGGAGGGCAGTCTAGCGCCAGCGGGTGTCTAGGGCGAAGTGGGAATGCCAGAAACGAACAACCCGACCAGAGGTCGGGTTGCTTGTGACGCCAGGAGAGCGCTGTAACTCAGTACAGACGCTCGCGACGGCGCTGCTCGCGCTGTACTTTCTTGGCGTGGCGCTTGACCGCGGCGGCAGCTTTACGCTTGCGCTCGGCGGTGGGCTTTTCGTAGAACTCGCGGCTACGAACTTCGGCCAGTACACCGGCCTTCTCGCAGGAACGCTTGAAACGACGCAGCGCTACGTCGAAGGGTTCGTTTTCTTTGACTTTGACGTTGGGCATCCAGGTCGTACCTTCAAATTTACCGAGGTTTAATCCAACGCTAGCGGCAAAAGGGCACGGGAAGCGTCGGTTTTTAAGGGTTGCGGATAGTAACGCTTCAACCGCCCTGCTGCCAAGCCCCGGCGGACGAAAAGCGCTGGCCGGTGCTGGAAGCGGCGCTTATCATGCGCAGCCTGACATTCTATACCCTCGAAGGCTTATCTCCATGCGTGTTCTGGGACTGGAAACGTCCTGCGATGAAACCGGCGTCGCGCTCTACGACAGCGAACGGGGCCTACTGGCCGATGCGCTGTTCAGCCAGATCGATCTGCACCGCGTCTATGGCGGCGTGGTACCGGAGCTGGCCTCGCGCGATCACGTCAAACGCATGCTGCCGCTGATCCGCGAAGTGCTGGGCGCGGCGGGCAGCCGCCCGGACGAGGTGGACGCCATCGCCTACACCGCCGGCCCCGGTCTGGTCGGCGCCCTGCTGGTGGGGGCGGCCTGTGCCCAGGCGCTGGCCCTGGCCTGGGGCGTACCGGCCCTGGGCGTGCACCATATGGAAGGCCATCTGCTGGCGCCCATGCTCGAAGAGACACCGCCGCAGTTTCCCTTCGTCGCCCTGCTGGTGTCCGGTGGCCACACCCAGCTGGTGCAGGTCGATGGCATCGGCCGCTACACCGTGCTGGGCGAATCCCTGGACGATGCCGCCGGCGAGGCCTTCGACAAGACCGCCAAGCTGCTGGGGCTAAGTTATCCGGGCGGACCTGAGATCGCCCGCCTGGCCGAGCGCGGCGTGGCGGGTCGCTTCGTCTTCCCGCGGCCCATGACCGATCGGCCGGGTCTGGAATTCAGCTTCAGCGGCCTGAAGACCTTCACCCTCACCACCTGGCAGCGCTGCCAGGCGGCCGGTGACGACAGCGAGCAGACCCGCTGCGACATCGCCCTGGCGTTCCAGACGGCGGTGGTCGAGACCCTGGCGATCAAGTGCAAGCGCGCCCTGAAGCAGGCCGGGCTCAAGTCGCTGGTGATCGCCGGTGGTGTCAGTGCCAACCGTGCGCTGCGCGAGACGCTGGAGCAGATGCTCGGTGAGCTGGGTGGTCACGTCTTCTATGCCCGACCACGCTTTTGCACCGACAATGGCGCCATGATCGCCTACGCCGGTTGTCAGCGGCTGCTGGCCGGCCAGCACGAGGGGCCGGCCATCGCCGTCAAGGCGCGCTGGCCCATGGAGCAATTGGCGGCGCTCTGAGACGGGTGGAGGGCGTAGCGGGGCAATCCCTAAGCGGCACCGGGGTCAAAAATGACGCTCGGTGCCCTGACGCAGGGCGCGCAGATTGTGCCGGTGGCGAATCAGGATGAGCAGGGCGAGCAGCAGCATCGGTGCCAGCAGGTCCGGGCGTTGCCAGGCGAACAGCGGCAGGATGCCCAGCACGGCGATCAGCGACGCCAGGGAGGCGATGCGCAGGGCGGCGAACACCGCAGCCCAGAGGACCAGGCCCAGCAGGGCAGCCGGTGGATAGAGCCCCAGCAGCAGGCCGGCCGCCGTGGCCACGCCCTTGCCACCCCTGAAGTGAAAGTACAGCGGATAGAGGTGGCCGACCACGGCGGCCAGCCCGATCCAGGCCTGCTGCAGTGGGGAGAGTCCCAGCTGCTGGGCGATGAGCACCGGAACGAGGCTCTTGGCCAGGTCGCCGGCCAGGGTTAGCAGCGCCAGCTTGCGTCCGGCCAGGCGTAGCATGTTGCTGGCGCCTGGATTGCCGGAGCCATCGTGACGCGGGTCGCGGGTGCCGAACAGGCGACTGAGCAGCACGGCGAAGGACAGCGAGCCCAGGAGGTAGGCCAGCAGGAGCAGCAGCCAGAACATGGTAGGGTTCCGCGCCAGAATATGGTTCGATTCTACCGACAGCCCGCCGCTCGACGATAGGCCGGCGGCGACGATCAACAGAGCACGGCAAAGGTGCGAGGCAAAGGCAGTGGACAAGGTTTTCATCGAGGGGCTGGAGGTCGACACCGTGATAGGGGTGTACGACTGGGAGCGTGACATCCGCCAGTGCCTGCGCATCGATCTCACCATGGGTTGGGACATCCGTCCGGCTGCCGAGCACGACGAACTCGAACATACCCTGAATTATGCGGCGGTGGCCGAGCGCATCACCGCCTTCGCCCATGAAACGGCTTTCGAACTGGTCGAGACCTTCGCCGAGCGTCTGGCCGCCTTGCTGCAGGCCGAATTCTGCCTGCCCTGGCTGCGCCTGCGCATCACCAAGCCCGGCGCGGTGCCGACCGCCCGTGGCGTGGGCGTGGAGATCGAGCGAGGCCAGGCGTGACCCGCGTCTACCTGGGGCTGGGAAGCAACGTCCAGCGCGAGCAACACCTGGGCATGGCCCTGGATGAGCTTGCGACGCTGCTGACCAATCTGCAGTGCTCGCCGGTGTTCGAGAGTGAGGCGGTGGGCATTCGCAGTGCGCCCTTCCTCAATCTGGTCGTCGCGGGCGACACCGACCTGGATCCCGCTACCCTGGGTCGGGCGCTCAAGGCCATCGAGACCCGCAGTGGGCGCTATGCGCCGGATCGCCAGGGCCTGCCGCTGGACATCGATATCCTGCTCCACGGCGAGCTGAGCGGCGAGGTCGCCGGCCTGACCCTGCCGCGGGCCGAGATCCTGCGCAATGCCTTCGTGCTCTGGCCCTTGGCGCTGCTGGCCGGTGAACGGCGGCACCCGAGCGATGGCCGCCGCTTCGACGAGTTGTGGCAGGAGATGCGTGGCCAGACCACCCAGGTGTTGCGCCCGGTGTCCTTCCTCTGGCAGGGGATTGATCTCACACCGGAGGCGTTGCTCGGCGCCAACCTGTCGTAGCGCCTTGCTGTTGGGTTTCCGGCTTCGGCTTCCGGGAGCATCGCGGCCATGGGCCGCTCCTACAGGAAGAGGTACGCCGGTTTGACGTGATCTTTGCCGTGGTTAATGAAACCGAACGCCTGCTCGGATAGCCCCCTCTCCCCTCGGGAGAGGGTTGGGGTGAGGGCTTCCTCGCCACCAAGTCTCCAGTGGAAAAGGCTGCGCCGTTTTCCACGCTACGTGAGGTATCCCCACAGCGATAGGAAAGTTGCTCCTACAGCTACACCTGTGCCCGTAGGAGCGGCCCATGGCCGCGATATACGAGGGCTCCAAGCGGGCTCGGTCCAGCAACGTTGGGGGCTTCGCTGCGCTCAGCGTCAACCTAAGAACCTGTTCACGATCTGCTGCGCGTCGGCCAAACGGTGTTGAAAGCGGCCTGGGTCGCCAGCCCGGCCTAGGTTGGCCCTGCCGCAATGCTCATTTACCACTCGTCAACCCGAGCGCGGGTCCGTTCCGCTTCCTCAGCTATTTTCGCGGGGGCCGCCTAGGCCTTGTTTGTCGCTAGCTCGGGAGATCGTGAACAGGTTCTAAGAGAGCTGTGCCAGGGCTTCGATACGGGCTCGCTTGAGGGCTTCGCCCAGGGCCGCACCCTTGAAGCCCTGGGCGACCAGCGGCTGCACTGCCACCCCGCGCAGTACCTCCGCCGCTTGGCGTAGCAGGGCCAGCCGTGGTTCTTCTTCGTCCGGCCTGGTGGCCGCCACGCAGGCACAGGCCTGCAGGAATTCGTCGAAGCGCGCTGGGCGCCGCAGTACGTCGAAGCTCTGCAGCAGCTCGAACCAGGCCTCCGGTGTCAGGCGCTCCGCTTGCAGGGCCGTGGCCCAATGGCGGGCTAGCAGCAGCGCCAGCTCGGCGGGCTCACGAGGGACCTTGAGGCGGGTGTTGATAGCGGCCTGTCGTTTCTCCGGTACCTCCAGGAGCAGGCAGGCCCAGCGCACGTTCAGCGAGGCCTGTACCTCGGCGGTCTGGCGCAGGATGGCATAGAGCTGCGCGCCTGGTTCAGGCGAGTCGGCTTCCAGGCCTGCCGTCACTTCCGGCAAGAGCACGGCCAGGGCGCCGCAGTCACGGAGGACCCGGATGAAGACATCCGGGCGGTCTTCGAGCAGGGCGCGGGAGATTTCCTTCCACATGCGCTCGGCGGTCAGGGCGTCGAGTTCGCCGCTGGCGACCATGTTCTGCATGAGCCGTAGGGTCTCGGGTGCCACCGTGAAGCCCAGGGTGCTATAGCGGGCGGCGAAGCGGGCGACGCGCAGTACCCGCAGCGGGTCTTCGGCGAAGGCCGGGGAGACATGGCGCAGCAGGCGCGCCGCGAGATCGGCGCGACCGCCATAGGGGTCTATGACGTGACCCTCGTCGTCCTCGGCCATGGCATTGATGGTGAGGTCGCGGCGGATCAGGTCCTGTTCGAGGGTGACGTCCGGTGCGGCATGGAAGGTGAAGCCGCCGTAGCCGCGCCCGCTCTTGCGTTCGGTGCGGGCCAGGGCGTATTCCTCGCCGGTTTCAGGATGCAGGAACACCGGGAAGTCGGCCCCCACCGGGCGATAGCCCTGGGCGGCCAGGGTTTCGGCATCGGCACCCACCACGACCCAGTCGGTTTCGGTGACCGGACGACCGAGCAGGCGGTCGCGCACGGCGCCGCCCACCTTGAAGATTTGCATAGAAAAAGACCTCCTTGCGGAGGTCTAGGATAGCGGAAAGAGGCTCAGGACTCAGATCGGCGAGGCCAGGTCCAGGCGCCGGTCGTGGTCGCGGCTCTCGTGACGCGGCGGGACGTGGAAGCTCTGGGCGATGTCTTCGCCCCTCATGCTTTCCAGGCGGATGTCGAAGCCCCACAGTCGGTGCAGGTGCTTGAGCACCTCGTCCGTGGAGTTGCCCAGCGGTTTGCGGTCGTGTTGGAAGTGCCTGAGGGTGAGGGAGCGATCACCGCGGCGGTCGACGTTCCAGATCTGCACGTTGGGCTCGCGGTTGCCCAGGTTGTACTGGGCGGCGAGCTGTTCGCGGATCAGGCGATAGCCGCCATCGTCGTGGATGGCCGCCACTTCCAGTTCGTCGCGCTGGTCGTCATCGAGGATGCTGAACAGCTTGAGGTCGCGGATCACCTTGGGCGAGAGGAACTGCAGGATGAAGCTTTCATCCTTGAAGCTCTTCATGGCGAAGGTGACGGTGGCCAGCCAGTCGCTGCCAGCGATGTCGGGGAACCAGCGACGGTCTTCTTCCGTGGGGTTTTCGCAGATCCGGCGGATGTCGCGGAACATGGCGAAGCCCAGGGTGTAGGGGTTGATACCGCTGTAGTAGGGGCTGTCGAAGCCTGGCTGGTAGATCACCCCGGCATGGGATTGCAGGAATTCGAACATGAAGCCTTCGGTGACCAGGCCTTCGTCGTAGAGGTCGTTGAGCAGGGTGTAGTGCCAGAAGGTGGCCCAGCCCTCGTTCATCACCTGGGTCTGGCGTTGCGGATAGAAGTACTGGGCGATCTTGCGCACGATGCGGATCACCTCGCGCTGCCAGGGCTCCAGCAAGGGGGCATGCTTTTCCAGGAAATAGAGGATGTTCTCCTGGGGCTCGGCGGGGAAGCGTGCGCCTTCGTCGAGCAGCTCCTTGCCGGCCAGCTTGGGAATGGTCCGCCAGAGATCGTTGACCTGGCGCTGCAGTTGCTCTTCGCGCTCCTTCTGCCGTTGACGTTCCTCGGCGGCGGAGATCGGATAGGGACGCTTGTAGCGGTCCACCCCGTAGTTCATCAGGGCATGGCAGGAGTCGAGCAACTCCTCCACGGCGTCGATGCCGTGGCGCTCCTCGCATTGGGTGATGTACTGCTTGGCGAACACCAGGTAGTCGATGATGGAACTGGCATCGGTCCAGGTGCGGAACAGGTAGTTGCCCTTGAAGAAGCTATTGTGGCCATAGCAGGCGTGGGCGATCACCAGCGCCTGCATGGTCATGGTGTTCTCTTCCATGAGGTAGGCGATGCAGGGGTCGGAGTTGATCACGATCTCGTAGGCCAGGCCCATCTGGCCACGGCTGTAGTGCTTCTCGGTATGCAGGAAATGCTTGCCGTAGGACCAGTGGTTGTAGCCGATGGGCATGCCGACGGAAGCGTAGGCGTCCATCATCTGCTCGGCGGTGATCACCTCGATCTGGTTGGGATAGGTGTCCAGCGCATAGCGCTTGGCGATGCGGGCGATCTCCCGGTCGTAGGTCTGGATCAGCTCGAAGGTCCATTCCGAGCCGGTGGAAATGGGCTCACGTTTCATGACACGAGTCTCCGCTGGAACAGTTCGCGGAACACGGGATAGATATCCCCCGCCGAGACGATCTGCTGCTGCGAGAAGGAGTCCGGGAACGCCCCGCGGACGCTCTCGTATTCGTACCACAGCGCCTGGTGCTCGCGCGGGGTGATTTCCACGTAGGTGTAGTACTGCATGAACGGCAGGATCTGCTTGGTCAGGATCTCCCGGCAGATGGGGGAATCGTCGTTCCAGTTGTCGCCGTCGGAGGCCTGGGCGGCATAGAGGTTCCACTCGTTGACCGGATAGCGCTCGGCCATGACCTCCTGCATCAGCTTGAGGGCGCTGGAGACGATGGTGCCGCCGGTTTCCCGGGAGTAGAAGAACTCCTCCTCGTCCACTTCCTTGGCGCTGGTGTGGTGGCGGATGAACACGACCTCGATACGCTCGTAGTTCCGCTTGAGGAACAGGTAGAGCAGGATGTAGAAGCGCTTGGCGATGTCCTTGGTGGCCTGCGTCATGGAGCCGGAGACGTCCATCAGGCAGAACATCACGGCTTTGGAACTGGGGCTGGGCTGCTTGGAGAGCAGGTTGTACTTGAGGTCGAAGGTGTCGAGGAAAGGCACCTTGTCGATGCGCGCGCGCAACCGCTCGATCTCGGCTTCCAGGGCCTGAATATCGCCCAGGTTGTCGGGTTCTTCCACCCGCAGGCGCGCCAGTTCCGCCTTGGCCTCGCGCAGCTTGTTGCGGCTGCCGCCCGAGAGGGCGATGCGGCGGGCATGGGAGGCGCGCAAGGTGCGGATGATGTTGATGCGGGCGGGATTGCCTTCGTTGCTGATGCCGGCCCGTACCGTCTTGAAGGTGTCGGTACCGGTGAGCTGTTTCTTGACCAGGTTGGGCAGCTCCAGGTCCTCGAACATGAAGTCGAGGAATTCATCCTGGGTGATCTGGAAGGCGAATTCGTCCATGCCTTCGCCGCTGTTGCTGGCCTTGCCCTGGCCCTGACCGCCGCCACCGCCCTGGGGCCGCGGGATGCGCTCGCCGCTGACGAATTCCTTGTTGCCCGGGTGGACGATGGTCTGGCGTCCGCCCTTGCCTTGATAGAGCGCAGGTTCGTCGATGTCGCGGGCAGGAATGCTGATCTGCTCGCCATGTTCCATGTCGGTGATGGAACGCCGGCTCACAGCCTCCTCGACCGCCTTCTTGATGTGCTCGCGGTACCGTCGCAAGAAGCGCGTACGGTTCACCGTGCTCTTGTTCTTGCCGTTTAGACGCCGGTCGATGACATAACTCATACAGGCCCTCCGGGCTATTGCAGGACACCGCGACGACGCGTCTGGCGCGCCGTCGCGGGTTCAGCCTCAGGCTGCCTTACTGCGACTTGCGTACCCGTGAATACCACTCGGACAACAGTCGTACCTGCTTCTCGGTGTACCCGCGCTGGACCATGCGGGTAACGAAGTCGCTGTGCTTCTGCTGGTCTTCCTTGCTGGCCTTGGCGTTGAAGCTGATGACCGGCAGCAGCTCCTCGGTGTTGGAGAACATCTTCTTCTCGATCACCGCACGCAGCTTCTCGTAGGACAGCCAGCTCGGGTTCTTGCCGTTATTGTTGGCACGGGCGCGCAACACGAAGTTGACGATCTCGTTACGGAAATCCTTCGGATTGCTGATGCCGGCCGGCTTCTCGATCTTTTCCAGTTCCTCGTTGAGTGAAGCGCGATTGAGGATCTCGCCGGTTTCCGGGTCGCGGTATTCCTGATCCTGGATCCAGAAGTCCGCATAGAGCACGTAGCGGTCGAAGATGTTCTGGCCGTATTCGCTGTAGGACTCGAGGTAGGCGGTCTGGATCTCCTTGCCGATGAACTCCACGTAGCGCGGCGCCAGGTATTCCTTGATGAATCTCATGTAGCGCTCGCGGGTCTCGGCCGGGAACTGCTCGGCCTCGATCTGCTGTTCCAGCACATAGAGCAGGTGCACCGGGTTGGCCGCTACCTCGTTGGCGTCGAAGTTGAACACCCGCGAGAGGATCTTGAAGGCGAAGCGGGTGGAGAGACCGTTCATGCCCTCGTCGACGCCCGCGCTGTCGCGGTATTCCTGGATCGACTTGGCCTTGGGATCGGTGTCCTTGAGATTCTCGCCGTCGTAGACGCGCATCTTCGAGTAGATGTTGGAGTTTTCCGGCTCCTTGAGGCGCGAGAGCACCGAGAACTGAGCCAGCATCTTGAGGGTATCCGGCGCGCAGTGGGCGTTGGCCAGGGAGCTGTTGACCAGCAGCTTGTCGTAGATATGGATCTCGTCGGAGACGCGCAGGCAGTAGGGCACCTTGACGATGTAGATCCGGTCGATGAAGGCTTCGTTGTTCTTGTTGTTGCGGAAGGTGTGCCACTCGGATTCGTTGGAGTGGGCCAGGATGATGCCGCTGTAGGGCAGGGCGCCGAGGCCTTCGGTACTGTTGTAGTTGCCTTCCTGGGTCGCGGTCAGCAAGGGGTGCAGGACTTTGATCGGGGCCTTGAACATCTCCACGAATTCCATCAGGCCCTGGTTCGCCCGGCACAGGGCGCCGGAGTAGCTGTAGGCATCCGCGTCGTTCTGCGGGTATTCCTCCAGCTTGCGGATGTCCACCTTGCCCACCAGGGCGGAGATGTCCTGGTTGTTCTCGTCACCCGGTTCGGTCTTGGCGATGGCGATCTGGTTGAGGATGGAGGGGTAGAGCTTGACCACCTTGAACTTGCTGATGTCACCGCCGAATTCCTGCAGGCGCTTGGCCGCCCAGGGCGACATGATGCTGCGCAGGTAGTGGCGAGGGATGCCGTAGTCCTCTTCGAGGATCTGGCCGTCTTCGTCCGGGTTGAACAGCCCCAGGGGCGATTCGAGCACCGGCGAGCCCTTGATGGCGTAGAAGGGGACCTTCTCGATCAGGTGCTTGAGTTTCTCTGCGAGGGACGACTTGCCACCACCCACCGGGCCGAGCAGATAGAGGATCTGCTTCTTCTCTTCCAGGCCCTGCGCCGCATGGCGGAAATAGGACACGATCTGCTCGATGCAGTCTTCCATGCCATGGAAGTCGGCAAAGGCAGGATAGCGACGGATGACCTTGTTGGAAAAGATGCGGGATAGACGCGAGTCACTGGTGGTATCCACCAGCTCGGGTTCGCCGATGGCCATGAGCATGCGCTCGGCGGCACTGGCAAAGGCGGTACGATCCTTCTTGCAGATCTCAAGGTATTCCTGAAGGGAATACTCTTCCTGACGAGTCGCTTCGAAACGCTCCTGGAAGTGACTGAAAATGCTCATGACGTCTCCTCGCTGGATACCCTGGACCAGCTTGGAATCGATGCCTGGAGCCTTGCCTTGCTGCCGGTGGGAAGCGGTCATGCCGGGCGACGAACGATTACGTCTGCACTACCTTCGCTGTCGTCTTGCCTGATCGATCCTTATCGCCTGCAGAGTAGGGTTGGGTTTCGAGAGACGCACGAAGGAGACCGATGGAGACGGTCCCCCTGGAATTCCCCCGAATCTCCAGTGGTTACACCGATGGTCCAAAGCCGGTTATCGAGCCCGACGTTTCCGACGGGCCTGATTCCAGAATAGTCCTATCTGCGAGATGTGGAAGAGCCAATTCGGTTTATTCTTGTAACGACAGCGTCAATCGCCTGTGGTATGCGGCCTGCTTGCGCCTTCAGAGCCTATCCAAAGGCTCGCGAGCCAGAGCCAAACCAGGCGCAACGACCAACGGGAGTAACAGCCAACGGCTGGCCCGAAGGGTGAGCGCTAGCGAATCAAAGACCTGAGGAAGCGGACCGGGCTCGCGCGCGAGTTTACGAGTGGTAAATGAGCATTCCGAAGGTCTTTTCAACGCGGTTTGGCCGACGCGCAGCAGCCATTGGATAGGCTCAGGCCTGACCGCTTTCGGTCTGGTCGGGATAGCGGGTGCGCCAGTCCTCGAAGCCGCCGTCGACGCTATAGACCTGGCTGAAGCCCTGGCCGGCGAAGAAGGCCGCAGCGCTCTGGCTGGAGTGGCCGTGGTAGCAGAACACCAGCAGCGGCGCGTCGAGATCGGCGGCGGCGATGAAGTCGTGGATGTTCTGGTTGTCGACGCGTTGCGCCCCGGCCACGTGCAGGCTGGCGTAGCTGTGCGGATCACGGATGTCGACGATGCGGGCGCCCTGATCGCGCAGTTCGAGGGCGCGTTCGGGGGAGATACAGGTGAATTCGCTCATTTCTTCTCCTTGCAACTGCAGAGATGACGGCGCTGGCCGTCGACGTCGAGCAGGGTCATGTCGCCACCCCAGACGCAGCCGCTGTCGAGCGCCTCGACGTTGGGCGTTGCGCAGCGGCCCTTGAGCGCGGCCCAGTGACCGAAGAGGATGCGCACGTCGCGGGTCAGCCGGTGTGCGTGGCTGAACCAGGGGGCGAAGCCGGCCGGCGCGCTGTCCAGGCCTTCCTTGCTCTTGAATTCCAGACGACCTTCCGGGCTGCAGAATCTCATGCGCGTCAGGTAGTTGGTGATCAGGCGCAGACGCTCCTGGCCCTGCAGCTCATCATGCCAGAGCGCCGGTTCGTTGCCATACATCTGCTCGAGAAAAGGCACATGGGCCTGGTCGTCGCGCAGCACGGCTTCCACCTCGCCGGCCAGGCCAAGGGCCTGGCTCAGCGTCCACTGCGGCGGCAGGCCGGCATGGACCAGCACACAGTTGCGGTCGGCATCGTGCTGGATCAGCGGCAGGTGGCGCAGCCAGTGCAGCAATTCATCGCGGTCCGGCGCGGCGAGAATGTCGCTCAGGGTGTCCTGCTTCTTCAGCTTGGCGCCGCCCAAGGCGACCGCCAGGAGATGCAGGTCGTGATTGCCCAGCACGCTCACCACCGAGTCGCGCAGGGCATACAGGTATCTGAGGGTTTCCAGCGACTGAGGTCCGCGGTTGACCAGATCACCCACCAGCCAGAGGCGGTCCTGCGCGGGATCGAAGCGGACCTCGTCGAGGAGGCATTTGAGCGGGTCGAGGCAACCTTGGAGGTCGCCCACGGCGTACAGCGTCATCGGCAGTCCTAGTGTAGCGAGCCCGGTACGGCCAGGCGGAAGGTGGGAATGGCAGCCTCGAAGGGATGGCCGTCGCTGGCGACCATCTGGTAGCTGCCGCTCATGCTGCCCACCTGGGTGGGCATCAGGGTGCCGCTGGAGTAGCTGTGGGTCTCGCCCGGCGCGATCAGGGGCTGCTCACCCACCACGCCCGGGCCGCGGACTTCCTGTACCTCGCCATTGCCGTCGGTGATGATCCAGTGGCGGCTGAGCAGTTGCGCCGGCAGGCTGCCGTCGTTGCGGATGCGCACGTCGTAGGCGAAGGCGTAGCGCTCCTGGCTGGCACTGGATTGCTCGGGCAGGTAGCGGGTGGTGACCTGCACGGTGATGAGGTAGCGCGGATCGGACTCGGTCACGAGAAGGCTCTCTGCGAATACGGGTTGGATAGGACTTCAGTTGGACGCCAACTGGTTGGCCAGGCGCACGTAGGCGGCCAGGTCCAGTTGCTCGGGCCGCAGGCCGGGGTCGACGTCGGCCGCCTCGATGGCAGCGCTGTCCAGGGTGCCCTTGAGGGTGTTCCGGAGCGTCTTGCGGCGCTGGCCGAAGGCCTCGCGTACCACGCGTTCCAGCAGCGCTGGATCGCGGGCCGTGTGCGGTCGCTCGGTGTGGGGCACCAGGCGCACGATGGCCGAATCCACCTTGGGCGGCGGATTGAAGGCGCCGGGACCGACGTTGAACAGGTGCTCCACGCGGCAGTGGTACTGCACCATGATCGACAGCCGTCCCCAATCACCGTTCCCTGGCACCGCGGCCAGACGCTCCACCACTTCCTTCTGCAGCATGAAGTGCATGTCGGCGATGATGTCGGCGAAGCTGAGCAGGTGGAAGATCAGCGGCGTGGAGATGTTGTAGGGCAGGTTGCCCACGACCCGCAGGCGATCGCCATTGGCGATGCTGGAGAGATCGTATTTCATGGCGTCACCCTGGTGCAGGGTGAACAGCGGATTGAGACCGAACTTGAGCCTGAGCAGCGGGATCAGGTCTTGGTCCAGCTCGATGACGTCGAGGTGGGCACCGCTGCTCAGCAGGCCCTCGGTCAGGGCGCCCTGGCCCGGCCCGATTTCCAGCAGCCGCTCGCCGGGGCGCCCATGGATGGCACGCAGGATGCGATGGATCACGCCAGCGTCGTGCAGGAAATTCTGGCCGAACCTCTTGCGGGCGCGGTGTTGGTAGAGCTCGGTCATCAGGTGCTCCGGCGCAGGCGCCGGGCCTGCGATTCAAGACGGCAAAGACCCGCCAGTTTAGCAGACCCTTTACCGCCTCCGGAGCGCTCAGCGCCAGTTCATGACCTGCTGCGCGTCGGCCAAACGGCGTTGAAAAGACCTTGGAAGGCCAGCTCCACCTGGGCGGCCCCGTCGGGAATGCTCATGTCCCTCGCGTAGACTCGCTCGCGAGTCCGATCCGCTTCCGCAGGTGTTTTCGTGGGGCCGCCTGGGTCTCTTTTGGCCCTGGCTCGCGAGGTTCCGAACGGTCTCTCAGGTCGCCGAGCGGCGATGAGCTGCCATGGCATAGGCGGTGTCGAGGGCGACCTCGAGGCTGCCGGTGTCGATCCGGCCGCTGCCGGCCAGGTCCAGGGCGGTGCCGTGGTCGACCGAGGTGCGGATGATCGGCAGGCCCAGGGTCACGTTGACCGCGGCGCCGAAACCCTTGTGCTTGAGCACCGGCAGGCCCTGGTCGTGGTACATGGCCAGGACCGCGTCGCAGTGCGCGAGGTGCTTGGGGGTGAAGAGGGTATCGGCGGGTAGCGGCCCGACGAGGTCGAGGCCTTCGGTGCGCAGGGTCGCCAGGGCTGGCTCGATGATCTCGATCTCTTCACGGCCCAGGTGACCGCCTTCGCCGGCATGGGGATTGAGGCCGCAGACCAGGATGCGCGGCCGGGCGATGCCGAAATAGCGACGCAGGTCGCCGTCGAGGATGCGGGTCACGTCCAGCAGGGTCTGGCGATCGATGGCATCGGCCACCTCACGCAGCGGCAGGTGGGTGGTGACCAGGGCGACCCTCAGGCCCTCGGTCGCCAGCAGCATCACCACCTGGGGGGTACCGGTCAGTTCGGCGAGGAATTCGGTGTGGCCGGAGAAGGCCACGCCGCCGTCGTTGATCACACCCTTGTGCACCGGCGCGGTGATCATGCCGGCGAAGGTGCCGTCCAGGCAGCCCTGGCCAGCACGGGCCAGGGTTTCCAGCACATAGGCGGCGTTGGCGGTATCGAGCTGACCGGTGACCACGGGCGCGCCCAGTGGGGTATCCCAGACATAGAGGGTGCCGGCTGGCGCCGGGTTGTCGGGCCAGGCGACCGGGGATACCGCGATCAGGTCGATGACGAGGCCCAGTTCGGCGGCGCGCGCGGCCAGCAGGTCGCGACTGGCGATGGCGATCAGGGCGTGGGGCTGGGCGTCCCGGGCGAGCAGCAGGCAGAGATCGGGGCCGATACCGGCGGGTTCACCGGGGGTGAGGGCAAAGCGCAGGACCATGCACAGCTCCTGAAACAGAAAGGCCGCAGGGGACACCTGCGGCCTTGGGGTTACTGCTTGATCTCGACGTAGGCTTCGTCGCGGATCTGTCTCAGCCAGGTCTGCAGCTCCTGGTCGTACTTGCGATTACGCAGGAGATTCAGCGCCTGTTGTTCGCGAGCCTGCTGGGTGTTGTCGGTGGCCCGACGGCCCAGGACTTCCAGGATGTGCCAGCCGAAGGAGGTACGGAACGGCTGTGACAGCTGGTTGACCGGCGAGTTGTTCATGACCTCGCGGAATTCCGGGACCAGGGACTCCGGGTTGATCCAGCCCAGGTCACCGCCATTGAGCGCCGAACCCGGATCTTCCGAGAAGCTCTTGGCCAGGGTGGCGAAATCCTCGCCGTTCTGGATGCGCTCGCGCAGCCGTGCGGCCAGGCGCTGGGTCTCGGCATCGCTGCGCACCGCGTTGGGCTTGAGCAGGATGTGGCGGACATGGACTTCGTCGACGATGCTCGCCTCGCCACCGCGCTTCTCTTCCACCTTGAGGATCACGAAGCCGCCGGGTACGCGCACCGGCTGGGTGATGCCACCGACACCGACGCTGCCGATCAGGCGGTCGAAGGGCGGCGGCAACTGGGCAGCCTTGCGCCAACCGATCTCGCCGCCATCCAGGGCGTTGTCGCCGGCCGAGCGGGCGATGGCCAGCTGGTTGAAGTCGGCGCCCTGACGCAGCTGGTTGTAGGTGTCCTGGGCCTGGCGTGCGGCGGCGTCGAGGCCCGCGGTGCCGGCGTTATCCGCCACCGGGATGAGGATGTTGGCCAGCCGATACTCTTCGGAGAGCTGCAGCTTGCCCAGGTCCGAGGCGAGGAAGTTCTGCACTTCCTGCTGGGTGACCTGCACGCGCTGGCCGACCTGGCGCTGACGCACCCGGCTGATCATCATCTCGCGACGGACCTGTTCGCGGGCCGCATCGTAGGAAAGGCCATCGCGGGCCAGGGCCTGGCGGAACTCGGCCACGCTCAGGCCATTGCGCTGGGCGATGGTGGCGACGGCCTGGTTGAGTTCGTCGTCGGAGATCTTCACGCCCATGCGCCCGGCCAGCTGCAGCTGGATGTCTTCCAGGATCAGACGTTCGAGTACCTGCTGACGCAGCTCGCTTTCCGGCGGTGCCGCCGCGCCGCGGCGGGTGATGTTCTGCTTGACCTCGTTGAGACGCTGATCGAGCTGGCTCTGCATGACCACGTCGTTGTCGACGATGGCCACGACCTTGTCCAGCGGTACCACGGCAGCCTGAGCCAGGGGGGTAAGAGCGAGCGCTGCGCCCAGGGCGAGCGGGCGCAGGGCGTTACATAGCTTGGTCTTCACGTTCACGATAGCCTTGAATGCCTCTGTCCAGGAAGCCTTCGGTCTTGCCGCCGAAGACGTTGCCGAGCCCCTTGAGCACGATCTGCAGGAAGATTCCGCGATCGGCTTCGGAGCTCTGGGCGGTGTAGAAGACGTCGTCTTCGCTCTTGAGCCAGTAGCGGCTGATGAGGCGCAGCTTCCAGCAGCAGTTGTCGTATTCGAAGCCACCGAAGGCTTCCAGGGTACGGCTCTTGTTGTAGTCGAACTGCCAGCGGGCGATGGCCGACCACTGGGGCACGATCGGCCAGATGAAGGAGATGTCGTGCTGGTCGATCTTGTAGTCGTCGCTGTTGTAGGTGAAGCGGCCGAGGTTCGGATCGAACACCCGGACGTTGTCCCGATAGCGATAGCCGACGTTCAGCACCTTGCCCGGCTGGGCTTCCGGCTGGTAGTGGAACATGACGCTGCCGGAATCCGTCTGGTGCAGGGCCGGATCCCAGTTGTACTCGCCGTTCACGCGCCAGTCGCGGTTGAAGCGATACATGCCCGCGAGGGCATAGGGCGAGCGCGAAGTGGTGGCCTGGGGGTTGTCGAGGTTCTGGCCGATACTACGGGCGTAGGCCAGGTCATCCTTGGTCAAGCCGGGCAACTGCACGTCGCGATCGCGGAAGTAGAACAGCTGGCCGAAACTCACGTTGGCGCGTTCGAAGCCACTGGGCTCGATGAAGCGGCTGGTGGCACCCAGGGCCAACTGGTTGGCATCGCCAATGCGGTCGCGACCGGTGAAGCGGTTGTCGCGCCACAGCGAGCTATAGCTGAAGGTGTATTCGCCGGTGTCGAATACCGGCAGGTCGTCCTGGTCGCGATAGGGGACGTAGAGGTACTTGGCACGGGGTTCCAGGGTCTGCTTGCCGCCTTCGCCGAACAGGTTCGAGGTACGGTCGAAGTAGAGGCCGCTGTCGAGGCTGAAGATCGGCACCGAACGGGTCGGGCTGTCGTTGAAGCTGGTCAGGCTGGAGCCGGCGGAGGCGCGGCGGCCGCCCCCAACCAGTGGCGAGTTCAGATCGTTCTGACCGGTGCTGTCCAGATCCAGGTCGTAGCGGGTGTAGGCGTAGCGCAGCGACGGCGTCAGGAAGCCCCAGGACGCGGTCATCGGGCGGGCGATGCCCGGCTCCACGTGGTAGCGATCACCTTCGGCGCGGGTCAGGCCGAACAGGTTGACGTCGGGACGGTTGCGCACGTTGGTGCGATTGCCGTTGTCGTCCAGGTCGAAGTAGGTGTTGTCGTCGAAGCTGCGGGTGAAGCGCACCGCCTCGGTGTCGTAGGTGAAGTCCAGGCCGCCCGGGTTGTAGGGCAGGGCGCCGGTCAGGGTCAGCTGCGGCAGGCGGTTGTAGGGCGTCACGTCGGAGACCGTCGCCAGCTGGTAGGCCTGGGCGTTCAGCGCGGCGGTGAAGGTGTCGCCGCGGTAGGTCAGACGGCCCTGCTGGTTGACGTAGGTCGGCTTGTTGATGCCGAGGTCGGTGTCCAGGTCCTGGAAGTAGTAGGGGTCGCTGATGCGGGTGTAGTCCACCTCGGCCATCAGGCGCGAATCCAGGCCACTGCGATTCTTCCAGCCGTACAGCCAGCGGTTGTCGGTGGCTTCCGGTTCGCCCTCGTGCTCGGGATCGCTGTCCTTGAGATAGGAGCCGTAGACCTGGCCTTCGCTGCTGCGGGTCAGGTAGCGGAACTCGCCCTCGGTCTGCAGGCCGTGCTTGGCCATAAAGCGCGGATAGAGGGTGGCGTCGTAGTTGGGCGCCAGGTTGAAGTAGTAGGGCGTGGTGATCGCGAAGCCGGTATCGCTGGAGGTGCTGATCGAGGGCGCCAGGAAGCCGGACTGCCGACGATCGTCGATCGGGAAATAGATGAACGGCGTGTAGAGGACCGGGATGTCCTTCACCCGCAGCGTGGCGTTGGTCGCGTAGCCCAGGCCCGTCGCCGGGTTCAGGGTGACGGTGTTGCCCTTGACCTGCCAGGCGTTGCTGCCCGGTTCGCAGGTGGTGTAGGTGCCGTCCTTCAAGCGAATGATGGCGTCGTCGCCGCGCTTGGCGTAGAGCGCGCTGCCGCGGGCATGGTTCTGGTGCATGACGAATTCGGCGTTGTCGACCTGGACCTGGCCGTTGTCCAGCTGCATGTCGGCCTTGTCGCCGACCATCAGCAGGCCGTTGTCGCGGAATCTGACGTTGCCCTTGAGCTCGCCGCGATTCTCCAGCTGGTGCAGGTTGGCTTCCTGGGACTCCACCTGCATGCCGCCCTGGCGCAGGACCACGTCACCGGCGAGGGTGGCCACCTGCTGTTCCTGCTCGTAGCGCGAGGCCTTGGCGGAAACATAGGTGGGGGCCTTGGCGGTCGGGGTGTCGTCGTACATGCCCGGACGCACCGGCTCGACGTAGGCGCCGCTGCAATAGGGCGCGGTCTCGGCCAACTGGGCCGGGGTGAGCCGATCACGCGGGACCCAGTCCAGGTGGCTGTAGTCGGCGCTACGGGACTTCAGGGCGCGGCCCTTGCTCTCGGTCACCAGCACGGCGTCGTCGCCTCTGCGCGCGGCGGGCTGCGCCGCGACACCCGTGGTCTCGCCCTTGCTCGGGCGAGGCGGTAGCGCCGCTGCCGGGGCCTGGGTGTTGCACGACCAGCCACCGCCGGCACCGGCACTACAGTTGAACTGCTCGGCGGGCGCGGCGATCAGGGCGGTGACGGGCTGCATGGCGAGCAGGCTGCCGGTTACCAAGAGGGGAAATTTTCTGCGAAACGCGGGGGTTTTCACGGCCATCCTTAAAGTCGTCCTGCACGCCAGCCATTAAGGGGCCGCGGCCTCTCGATGGGCTCAAAAAGATAGCGGATAATAAAACATGACCTGCGCATCGGCTAGGGCCGGGGGATCCGCTGTAAATGACTGAAGATGTTCGCTTAAACCAGATAGAAGACTGGCTGGCTACCGTTTTGCCGGAAATTTTCCGGGAGCAGGCCTGGGGCGAGGTGCCGTCCGGCAGCCTGACCGCGGCCAGCAGCGATGCCAGTTTCCGCCGCTATTTCCGCTGGGCGGGCGAAGGGCGCAGCCTGATCGTGATGGACGCCCCGCCGCCGCAGGAGGACTGCCGTCCCTTCGTGCGGGTGGCTGCGCTGCTGGCCGCTGCCGGGGTGCACGTACCGCGCATCCTGGCCCAGGATCTGGAGCGTGGTTTCCTGCTGCTGAGCGACCTCGGCCAGCTCACCTACCTGGAGGTGATCAACGCGGCGAACGCCGACGATTATTTCGCGGCTGCCATCGAGGCGCTCCTGGCCTTTCAGCGCAAGCAGCCGACGAACGGCAGTCTGCCGCTCTACGATGAGGCTCTGCTGGCGCGGGAATTGGCGCTGTTTCCCGAGTGGTACGTCGGCCGCGAACTCGATACGAGTCTCAGCGAGACGCAACGCGAGCGCTGGCAGGCCATCTGCCGCCTGCTGATCGACAGCGCCCTGGCACAGCCCCAGGTGCTGGTCCATCGGGACTTCATGCCGCGCAATCTGATGCTCAGCACTCCCAATCCGGGCGTGCTGGATTTCCAGGATGCGGTCATCGGGCCGGTCACCTACGACATCACCAGCCTGTTCAAGGATGCCTTCCTCAGTTGGCCGGAGCCGCTGGTGCAGCGTTGGCTGCTGGGCTACTGGGAGCAGGCGCGTGCCGCCGGGGTGCCGGTGCAGGCCGAGTTCGCCGACTTCCAGCGAGCCTCGGACCTCATGGGCGTGCAGCGTCATCTCAAGGTGATGGGCATCTTCGCCCGTATCTGGCATCGCGACGGCAAGCCGCGCTATGTCGCCGATACCCCGCGCTTTCTCGCCTATATCCGCACCGTGGTGGCGCGGCGGCCTGAGCTGGCCGACCTGGGCGCGCTGCTCGACGAGTTGCACGCCGAGCGGGGCGAGGCATGAAGGCCATGATCCTGGCGGCTGGCAAGGGTGAGCGGATGCGGCCGCTGACCCTGACCCGGCCCAAGCCGCTGATCGAGGTGAACGGTCGGCCGCTGATCGAGCACCACCTGCTGGCGCTGGCCGCGGCCGGTATCACCGAGTTGGTGATCAACCACGCCTGGCTGGGCGATCAGTTGGAGGCAGCGCTCGGCGATGGCCGCCGGTTGGGCGTTGCCCTCCGCTTCTCCGCCGAGGGTGAGCCGCTGGAGACCGGGGGCGGCATCTTCCGCGCCTTGCCGTTGCTGGGCAGCGCGCCCTTCGTACTGGTCAACGGCGACATCCGTACCGATTTCGACTTCGGCAGCCTGGCATTGCCGGCGGACTGCCTGGCACACCTGGTGCTGGTCGATAACCCGGCCCATCATCCGGAGGGCGATTTCGGTCTGCTGGAGGGGCGGATCAGTCTGGAGACCGCTCCACGCTTCACCTACAGCGGTATCGCCGTGCTGCATCCGCAGCTGTTCGCCGGCTGCGCGGCCGGGGCCTTCAAGCTGGTGGACGTCCTGCGCCCGGCCATCGCGGCGGGGCGCGTCTCCGGCGAGCGCTGGCCGGGGCGCTGGGTCGACGTGGGCACCCTGGAGCGTCTGGCGGAAGCGGAGTCGCTGTTCGGGACCGCCTCTTGAAGCTCTGGTTCTGGCCACTGACGCTGCTGGGCTTCCTGGCCGGCTGGGCCGTCGCCAGCATCCCGGGCGCGCTGCTGGTGGCGTTGCTCGCCCATGCGGGGGAGCGCCAGTTGGGGTTGACCTCCGTGGCGGGTTGGAAGGCCCGTTGGCGAGGGCGGCCCGGTCGCTTCGAGCACCGCGCGCAATTCCAGATGCTCGGGCGCCTGGCCAAGCGCGGCGGTCGCGTGCTCACCGCCCACATCCGCCAGGCCGAAGGCGAGATCGAGCGGCTGGGCTTGAGCACCGACGACCGCCGGCGCGCCATTGCTGCCTTCGAGGAAGGCAAGGGCGGGACCTTGCCGTCGGCGGTCGAATTGCAGCACCTCAGCGAGCGCGCGGAACCCATCCTGCGCGCCTGTTGGCGCATGGTCTGGATCAGTGGCAGCGTGCGCCCTGGCGATCGCGACGAGATCCTCGGCTGGGGGCAGACGATGGGGCTGGCCGAAGCCCAGGTGCTGGCCCTGCAGCCGCCGGTGCCGACGGCGCCGCGACAGCCCGTCAATGACGAGAAGTACCGCCAGGCCCTGCAACTGCTCGGCGTCACCGAGGATGCCGATGCCGCCACCGTCAAGCAGGCCTATCGACGCCTGCTCAGTCGCCATCATCCGGACAAGAAGGCGGGAGCCGGCGCGGCCCAGTCGGCGGTCTATGCCGCGGCCCAGCGCACCGCCGAGCTGCATGCCGCCTATCAGCTGATCAAGACGCGTCGGGGCTTCCGCTAGCCGCCGGGGGCAGGCGATCCAGCCAGGCGCGCAGGCGGCGGACGGTCTGTTCCTGCTCCGCTGCGCGATCGCCGGGGATGACCGGCAGTTCGATCTGGCGATAATTCTTGTTGGCCTTCTGCGCCGCGCGCTCCTTGCGGCGCTGGGCGGCCGGCCCCGGAGCATGTACCAGGTCGGCGATCTGCAGGTCGGTCTTGCCCATGGTGGCGTCCAGCCGTGCGGGTAGGCCCTGGGGTTCGCGGCCATCGATCAGCGCCAGTTGCTTGACCTCGGCCGGTTCCTTTTCTGCCAAATAACGGGCGGCCCAGTAGGCGCCGGTGCCGTGGCCGACCAGCACGATGTGTCCGGCGCCCTGCTGCAGTGCCAGATCGATACCGGCGGCGATGCGCGCCAGTACGCGCGTGGCCTGGGCATTGGCTGCGGCCTCGGGATCGACCGGGGCGACCGCTGCCTGGGCCGGTTCGCCGCTACCGGCTTCGGCCTGCGTCGGCGCCGTGGGCGCCGTGCCGGTGCCGCCGGTCACCGGGGGTGGCGTCTGCTCGCTGTTGGCCTGGGCGTCGGTGTCCGCCGGTGCGGTATCCCGCTCGATCGCCACCACGGGATCGTAGGGGTCGGGCAGGCTCAGGGCGATGGTTTGCCAGCCAAAGGTGGGCAGTTGCTGGCGCACCGGTGCCATCACATTGGGCCAGTCGGCCGATTCGCCGTCGCCCGGGACCAGGATCACCGTGCCGGTGGCCTTGGCGCGGGCCGCCGGCAGCAACAGGGCGAGAAAGGATTCGTCGCCGGCCTGCAGGGTCTTCTGCTGCTCGGCGGGCAGTTGCCGCATCAGCGCCTGCTGCTGTTCCTGGCTACGCTCCGGTGCGGGCGCGACGACAGCCGCGGGCGCCTCGGCGGGCGGGGTGGGCGTCTCCTCGGCCAGGACCGGCATGGCCAGGCCGAGTAGCAGGAGCAGGCGAAGCGGCAACGGGGCAAACGACATCGGGCGGAATCCTGTTCGAGGGACGCGGGGTGTTGACCCTGGCGAGACTACCGCCGTTCGGCCCGTCGCGGCAGCAGGAACGCCTAGAGCCTGGTCAAAGACTGCCGCGCGCCGGCCAAACGGCGTTGAAAATGCCTAGCTCGTGAGCCTTTGCGCAGGCTCTTAGCGGCGCGCGGATCTCCGTTACAATGCCGCCACTTAACCTTCGCCGAGGCTATCCCATGCAACCCTTCGCCATCGCTCCCTCGATCCTGTCCGCCGATTTCGCCCGCCTGGGCGAGGAAGTCGACAAGGTCCTCGCCGCCGGTGCCGACATGGTCCATTTCGACGTGATGGACAACCACTACGTGCCCAACCTCACCATTGGCCCGATGGTGTGCAAGGCGCTGCGCAACTACGGGGTGACCGCGCCCATCGACGTGCACCTGATGGTCAAGCCGGTGGATCGCATCATCGGCGACTTCATCGAGGCCGGTGCCACCGACATCACCTTCCATCCCGAGGCGTCCGAGCACATCGACCGCTCGCTGCAACTGATCAAGGATGGTGGCTGCCGCGCTGGCCTGGTGTTCAACCCGGCCACCTCGCTGGATGCCCTGAAGTACGTGATGGACAAGATCGACATGGTGCTGCTGATGAGCGTCAACCCCGGCTTCGGCGGCCAGACCTTCATCCCCGGTACCCTCGACAAGCTGCGCGAGGCCCGCGCCCTGATCGACGCCTCGGGCCGGCCGATCCGCCTGGAGATCGATGGTGGGGTCAACGTCAAGAACATCGGCGAGATCGCCCGCGCCGGGGCCGACACCTTCGTCGCCGGCTCGGCCATCTTCGGCCAGCCAGACTATGCCGCGGTGATCCAGGCGATGCGCGCCGAGCTGGCCAAGGCCCAGTCGGTATGAGCGCGCTGGTGCGGCTCGGTGGCGGACATCCGCCCGCGCTGGTGATGTTCGACCTCGACGGCACCCTGCTGGATTCCGCGCCGGACCTGGCAGCGGCGGTGGACGCCATGCTCGAACGCCTGGGCCGCCCGCCGGCCGGACTGGCCAAGGTGCGGCTGTGGATCGGCAACGGCGCCCGGGTGCTGGTACGTCGCGCCCTGGCCGACGACATGGCGCATGCCGCGGTGGACGATGCCGCCGCCGACGAGGCCCTGGCGCTGTTCATGGAGCTCTATGGCGGCAGCCATGCCCTGACTCGCGTCTATCCCGGCGTGCAGGACAGCCTGGCGCTGCTGCGCACCCTGGGCGTGCGCCTGGCGGTGATCACCAACAAGCCGGAGCGCTTCGTGGCGCCGCTGCTGGCCGACATGGGCCTGGGCGAATTCGACTGGATCATTGGTGGCGATACCTTGCCGCAACAGAAGCCCGATCCAGCCGGCCTGCTGCGAGTGATGGCCCAGGCGCAGGTGTCCGCCGACCAGGCGCTGTTCATCGGCGATTCGCGTAACGACATCCGCGCCGCCCGCGCTGCCGGGGTGCCCTGTGTGGCCCTGAGCTACGGCTACAACCATGGCGAGCCCATCGCCAACGAGAGACCGGATCTGGTCATCGACGACCTGCGCGAGCTGTTCATCTAGGACCTGCCCCGAGCCGGCCGGTTGCCATGCCGCGCCGGCTAGGCTAACGTGACCGCTCTACCCGCCCAAGAGCAAGAGATCGCATCGTGGTGGTCACCCGCACAGGCTCCTCGCGAGCATGGATGAAAGTCATCAAGGCCCTGGCCCGTTGGCGCTGGCGCGCCTGATTTCGTCCTGGCCGGTATTTGACCGGCGCGCTGTGCACCCGACCTTTCGTTTTTCCTCGCCACGAGGCTGATCATGACCCGCGACGACTTCCTGCGCCTGGCCGCTCAAGGCTATAACCGCATTCCCCTGGCCTTCGAAACCCTGGCCGACTTCGATACCCCGCTGTCCCTCTATCTCAAGCTGGCCGATGCCCCCAATTCCTATCTGCTGGAGTCGGTACAGGGCGGTGAGAAGTGGGGGCGCTATTCGATCATCGGCCTGCCGTGCCGGACGTTGCTGCGCGTGCACGGCTACCAGGTGACCGTGCACGCGGGCGAGCGGCAACTCGAGGCCTGTACCGTCGAGGACCCGCTGGCCTTCGTCGAGACCTTCAAGACCCGCTATCGCGTGCCGGTGGTGCCCAATCTGCCCAAGTTCGATGGTGGTCTGGTGGGTTACTTCGGTTATGACTGCGTGCGTTACGTGGAAAAACGCCTGGGCGCCTCGCCCAATCCCGATCCGCTGGGCACGCCGGACATCCTGCTGATGGTGTCGGACGAGGTGGTGGTCTTCGACAACCTCGCCGGCAAGCTGCACTGCATCGTGCTGGTGGACCCGGCCCAGCCGGAGGCCTACGAGCAGGGCCAGGCACGCCTGGCCGCGCTGCGCGAGCGTATCCGCCAGCCCATCGCGCCCCGGCTGGGCCTGGACTTCGCCGCCATGCAGGTCCCCGGCGAGCCGGCGTTCCGCTCCAGCTACAGCCGTGACGACTACGAGAATGCCGTGGCGCGGATCAAGGACTACATCCTGGCCGGCGACTGCATGCAGGTGGTGCCCTCGCAGCGCATGACCATCGATTTCCAGGCCGCGCCCATCGACCTCTACCGGGCGCTGCGCTGCTTCAACCCCACGCCCTACATGTACTTCTTCAACTTCGGCGATTTCCATGTGGTCGGCAGCTCGCCCGAGGTGCTGGTGCGGGTGGAGGACGGCGAGATCACCGTACGCCCCATCGCCGGTACGCGCCCGCGCGGGGCCACCGAAGAGGCCGATCTGGCGCTGGAGCGCGACCTGCTGGCCGACGCCAAGGAACTGGCCGAGCACCTGATGCTGATCGACCTGGGCCGCAACGACGTCGGTCGGGTCTCCGCCACCGGTAGCGTGACCCTGACCGAGAAGATGGTCATCGAGCGCTATTCCAACGTGATGCACATCGTCAGCAACGTCACCGGCCGCCTCAAGCCCGAGCTGAGCGCCATGGACGCCCTGCGTGCCATCCTGCCGGCCGGTACCCTGTCCGGGGCGCCGAAGATCCGCGCCATGGAGATCATCGACGAACTGGAGCCGGTCAAGCGTGGCATCTACGGCGGTGCCGTGGGCTACCTGGCCTGGAACGGCAACATGGATACCGCCATCGCCATCCGCACCGCGGTGATCAAGGACGGCGAGCTGCACGTGCAGGCGGGCGGCGGCATCGTCGCCGATTCCCAGCCGGCGGCGGAGTGGGAAGAGACCCTCAACAAGAGACGCGCCATGTTCCGCGCGGTGAAGCTGGCGGAAGGCAAGGTCTAGGGGCGCGCGGGGATCGCGGCCATGGCGGTACGCCGATGCGGCCGCTCCTGAAAGACTCCGGTGCTTTGCTGATCGCGGCCACGGGCCGCTCCTACAGGTCGTAGTGTGGAAAACGGCGCAGCCTTTTCCACGGGTGAGTTCGCCGCGCAGGATTCCCTCACCCCAGCCCTCTCCCGAAGGGAGAGGGGGCGCTTGGAGCGGACGCTCGTCTTCAGTGACTCAGGCGATAAGACAGTTGCTCCTACAAAGCGTCAACCGCTGTAGGAGGGGCCCGTGGCCGCTATAGGTCCCTCGCCTGAGGTCCTCTCGCTAAGCCTCTTCGATCCGCCCCAGGACGGCCCCAGCCGCCAGGTAGTCTCCGGCCGCCTGGGTGATCGCCAGACGCCCGGCGCGCGGGGCGAGGACCTGGGTTTCCATCTTCATCGCCTCCATCACCGCCACCACCTGGCCAGCTGCGACCGCGGCGCCGTTCTCCACCGTCCAGGCGTGCAGGTTGCCCGCCACCGGGGTGGTGACGGCATTGGCGTCCGTGGACGGCGTGGCCGCCATCTCTTCGCCTGCCGGGACGCTCATCGCCAGGCCGCGCAGCAGGGCGCTGGGCAGGCCGAGGGCGTGGCGACGGCCGTCGATCTCGACGAAGGTGCGCAGCACGCCATCGTTCGCCGGTTCGCTGCGTGGCGCCAGGGCGATCTGCTCGGCGAACACCGTCTCGATCCAGCGGGTATGCACGGCGAAGGCCGCACCGGTGAAGTCGGCGTGGGCCATCACCGCCTGGTGGAAGGGCAGTACCGTAGCCACGCCTTCCACGCTGAACTCCGCCAGGGCACGGCGGGCGCGGGCGATGGCCTGCTCGCGGGTGGCGCCGGTGACGATCAGCTTGGCGACCATGGAGTCGAAGTTGGGCGCCACCTGGGAGCCGGTCGCCACGCCGCTGTCCAGGCGGATGCCAGGACCGCTGGGGGCGCGGAAGGCGGTGATGGGACCCGGGGTGGGCAGGAAGCCACGACCGGGGTCCTCGGCGTTGATGCGGAATTCGAAGCTGTGCCCGCGCGGCGCCGGTACCTCGCCGAAGGACAGCGGCAGGCCGTCGGCGATGCGCAGTTGCTCGACCACGAGGTCCAGGCCGCTGGTTTCCTCGGTGACCGGGTGCTCCACCTGCAGGCGGGTGTTGACCTCCAGGAAGGACAGGGTGCCGTCCTGGCTCAGCAGGAATTCCACGGTGCCAGCGCCGACGTAGCGGGCGGCGGCGCAGATGTCGCGGGCGGAGGCGTGGATGCGCTGGCGCAGGGAGTCGTCCAGGAAGGGCGCGGGCGCCTCTTCCACCAGTTTCTGGTTGCGGCGTTGCAGCGAACAGTCGCGGGTGCCCACTACCTCGACCCGGCCATGGCGGTCGGCCAGGACCTGGGCTTCGATGTGCCGCGGGCGGTCGAGGAAGCGTTCGACGAAGCATTCGCCCCGGCCGAAGGCGGCAGTGGCCTCGCGGACCGCCGAGTCGTACAGCTCGGCCACTTCGTCCAGGCGCCAGGCCACCTTGAGGCCGCGTCCACCGCCGCCGAAGGCCGCCTTGATGGCGATGGGCAGGCCGTGCTCCTCGGCGAAGGCCAGCACCTCGGCAGCGCCCCTCACCGGGTCCTCGGTGCCGGCCACCAGGGGGGCGCCGACGCCCAGGGCGATGCGCCGGGCCTGCACCTTGTCGCCCAGCGCATCGATGGTGTCCGGGTCCGGGCCGATCCAGATCAGGCCGGCCGCCTGCACCGCCCGGGCGAAGTCGGCGCGCTCGGACAGGAACCCGTAGCCGGGGTGGACGGCATCGGCGCCCGCGCGGCGGGCCACGTCCAGCAACTTGGCGATGTCCAGGTAGGTCTCGGCCGGGCGCTGGCCATCCAGGCCATGGGCCTCGTCGGCCAGGTGCACGTGCAGGGCGTCGAAGTCGGCGTCGGCGTAGACGGCTACCGAGGCCACACCGTAGTCACGGCAGGCGCGGACAATGCGGACGGCGATCTCGCCGCGGTTGGCGATCAGGACTTTTTTCATCGGATGTTCTCGGCAGCGGGAGAAGCGCTGGGGCGCAGTTCGGCGAAGGGGCCCAGCGGATTGAAGCGGATACGGGCACCGACCGGGATTTGCCCGGCCAGGTCCAGATGGTGGCTGGCGACGGCGCCGATCACCGGATAGCCGCCGGTGAGCGGATGGTCGGCCAGGAACAGCACCGGCTGGCCATTGGGCGGCACCTGGATGGCACCCAGGGCGGTGCCTTCGCTGGGCAGCTCGCCGGATACCTGGCGCTCCAGGGGCGTCTCGCCAGCCAGGCGAATGCCGACCCGGTCGGACTGGGGCGTGACGCGCCAGCTCTGCCTGGCCAGCGTTTCCAGTGCGGCCGGAGTGAACCAGTCGCTACGCGGACCGAGGACCACATCGAGCACCACCTCTTGGTCGGCGCTGGGCAGCGTCACGGGCGGCCTTTCGCTACAGGACACGGCGGCGCCGCCGACCAAGGGATGGAAGCCCAGGCGATCGCCAGCGGCCAGGGGCGCCGGGCCGACGTTGGCCAGGGTATCGAACGCCAGGCTGCCCAGTACCGGTGCCACGGCGAAGCCGCCGCGCAGTGCCAGGTAGCTGCGCAGCCCCGCCGGCGGACTGCCCAGGCTGAGGCGGTCACCGTCTTCCAGAAGGAAGGGCTGGTAGGGTGCTGGCTGCAGCCGGCGTCCGGCGCGGGTGAGCACTTCCAGGGGGGCTGGAGCGCCGGTGACGGCGACCAGGGCCTGGCCGTGACAGAGGCAGCTGAAGCCGCCCAGCAGGATTTCCAGGCAGCCGCTGCCAGGTTCGTTGCCCACCGCGCGATTGGCTGCACGCAGGGCGCCGCGATCCAGGGCGCCGGAGGCGGAGACGCCCTGGCCGGTCTGGCCCGGGCGACCGAGGTCCTGCAGCAGGGTGCGCAGACCGGGGCTGAGGATTTCCAGATAGTCCGCGGTGACTGGCGCGGTGGGTGCCGCGAGCGGCGCCTCGGGCAGGCCACCCGCGGGCAGCGGGCCGGCATCGCGGAAGCGCACCCGGTAGCCGGGGCGCAACAGCGCCGGCTCCGGGCGCGACAGGTCCCAGAGGTGCAGGGGCGTCACCCCCAGCAGTTGCCAACCACCGGGACTGGCCTGGGGATAGACGGCGGCGAACCCGCCGGCGATGGCCACCGAACCGGCCGGCACCCGGGTACGCGGCGAAGGGCGCCGCGGCACCTGGAAGCCCGGGCCGCCGCTGAGATAGCCGAAGCCCGGGGCGAAGCCGCAGAAGGCCACCTGGTAGTCGCTGCCGGTATGGCGGCGGATCACCTCGGCCACGCTCAGGCCGAGCAGCCGGGCCACCTCGTCCAGGTCCTCGCCGTTGTAGTGCACCGGGATCTCGACGAGCTTGCCGGCCTCGCGGCCACCGCCGTCGAGGGGCAGGGCGGCGATATGGTCGACCAGGTCGGTCGCTTTCAGGGCGCTGGGGCGGAACTGGACCAGCAGGGTGCGGGCCGCCGGGACGATCTCCTCGATCCCGGGCAGCGGCCGGGCCTGCAGGGCGTCGAACAGGGCCAGGGTCTCGTCGAGATCGGCCAGCTCCACCAGCAGCGCATCCAGGTTGACGGGCAGAAAACGCAAGGGCTTCTCCTAGACGTGATAGGTGCGGTCGGGCACATCGGTGATGAACATATGGCCGGGCGCATGGGTGATGGCGAAGGGCACCTTGGAGGCCATGACCGCCGCCTGGGGAGTGACGCCGCAACCCCAGAACACCGGGATCTCCCCCGGCTCGACGCGCACCGCATCGCCGAAGTCCGGCCGCGCCAGGTCGGCGATGCCCAGCCGCGCCGGCTCGCCGATGTGGACCGGGGCGCCGTGCACCGCCGGGTAGCGGGCGGTGATGGTGGCCGCCTCGGCGACCCGCTCGGCGGGAATGGGCCGCATGGACACCACCATCTCGCCATGTAGGCGGCCCGCCGGACGGCAGGCGCGGTTGGTGCGGTACATGGGCACGTTGCAGCCGTCGGTGATGTGACGGATCTCGATGCCGGCTTCCAGCAGGCCGGTCTCGAAGGTGAAGCTGCAGCCGATCAGGAAGGTCACCAGGTCCGCATGCTCGGCCCAGGCGGCGCGGCCGTCGGCGACTTCCTCCACCAGCACGCCATCGCGCCAGACGCGATACAGCGGCAGGTCGGTGCGCAGGTCGGCGCCCTCGGCCAATGGCGTGGCATAGCTGCCGGCGTCGGTGACGTCCAGCACCGGGCAGGCCTGGGGATTGCGCTGGGCATAGAGCAGGAAGTCGTAGGCCCAGTCGCGTGGCAGGGCGATGAGATTGGCCTGGGTCATGCCGGGGGCGACGCCGGCGCTGGGGGCGACCAGGCCAGCGCGGTAGCGGGTACGGGCCTCGCGGGCGGCGGCGATGGCGGCGTCCTGGGCGGCTTTGAGCGGATTCATGGGTGGACCTCCGTGAAGGCGCGGGGCGTGACCCCGGCGAGTTCGAGATGGCGACGCAGGGCGCGGGCCATGTCCACCGCGCCGGGGCTGTCGCCGTGGACGCAGATGGAGTCGGCCGCGATGGGCGTCAGGCTGCCGTCGATGGCTTCCACCACGCCGTCCTGCACCAGGCGCAGCATGCGTTGGGCGACGAGTTCGGCATCGTGCAGCACCGCGCCGGGCAGGCGTCGCGAGACCAGCGTGCCCTCCGGCGTATAGGCGCGATCGGCGAAGGCCTCGGCCACGCAGGTCAGGCCGGCGGCACGCGCCCAGCCGAGCAGCGGCGAGCCGGCCAGGCAGACCAGCACCAGGCCTTCGTCCAGCTGGCGCAGGGCGGCGATCACCGCCCGGGCCTGGCGTTCGTCCTGGGCGATGGTGTTGTACAGGGCGCCGTGCGGCTTGACGTAGCTCACCCGGGTCCCGGTGGCGCGCGCCAGGGCCTGAAGGGCACCGATCTGGTAGAGCACGTCGGCGGTCAGCTCGTCGCTGGCAATGTCCAGGTTGCGCCGGCCGAAGCCCACCAGGTCGGGATAGGCGACGTGGGCGCCCACCGCCACGCCCTTGGCGGCAGCCGCCTGCAGGGTGCGCAGGATGCCGGCGGGATCTCCGGCGTGGAACCCGCAGGCGATGTTGGCGCTGGTGACGATGTCGAGCATGGCGGCATCGTCGCCCATCTGCCACTGGCCGAAGCTTTCGCCCAGGTCGCTGTTCAGATCGATGGTCGGCATAGGGGGCTCCCGGGATCAGGCGGCGTTGAGCAGGGCGAAGATGGGGCCGGCGGACTTGACCGCCATGTACCACGACAGCAGGCAGGTGAGTACGCCGAGTACCAGCAGCCAGCGGGGGTAGTGGTAGCCCTCCATGAGGTCGGAACGGCGCCAGCCGACGTACATGAACAACGTCAGGCCGAGCGGCAGGATCAGGCCGTTGAAGCCACCGGCGAATACCAGCAGGGCGGCCGGCGGCTTGCCGATCAGCAAATAGATAGCCAGGGCGATCAGTACGAAGACCACGGTGCAGAGGTTGCGGGCCCGTTCGGTGATGTTCCTGGAGAACACGGTAATGAAGGTCATGGAGGTGTAGGAGGCGCCGATGATGCTGCTGATGCCGGCGGCCCAGAGGATCAGGCCGAACACGCGCAGACCGTATTCGCCGAGACTGGCGTCGAAGGCCTGGGCGGCCGGGTTGGCGGCCTGGCCGGAGACGTCGATCACCACGCCGCTGGCGACTACCCCGAAGATCGCCAGGAACAGCACGTAGCGGGCGATACCGGTGACCAGGATGCCGCTGAGCGCAGCCTTGGAGACCGCCTCGAGGTTTTCCACGCCGACGGTGCCGCGGTCCAGCAGGCGGTGGGCACCGGCGTAGGTGATGTAGCCACCGACGGTACCGCCGACGATGGTGGTGATGGCGGCGAAGTCCAGGACGTCCGGGAAGATCGTCTGGCGCAGGGCCTCGCCCACGGGCGGATGGGAGGCGAAGCAGGCGATCACGATCAGCGCCACCTTGAACACGCCGAGCACCACCATGATGCGATCCATGGCCACGCCGGCGCGGTGCGACAGGAAGATGCCGATCGCTACCAGCGCGCTGAGAGCACCACCCCAGGCCGGATCGAGGCCGAGCAAGGCATTCAGGCCAAGGCCAGCGCCGGCGATATTGCCCAGGCTGAACACCAGGCCGCCGGAGATCACCAGTACCGCCAGCAGATAGCCGCTGCCGGGAATGGCCGCGTTGGCGATGTCCGAGGCGCGCATGCGGGTCAGGGCAACGATGCGCCAGACGTTCAGCTGCACCACGAAGTCGATGAGGATGGAGGCGAGGATGCCAAAGGCGAAGGCGGCACCCAGTTTGGCGGTGAAGGTGGCGGTCTGGGTGAGGAAACCGGGGCCGATGGCCGAGGTGGCCATCAGGAAGATGGCGGCGATCAGAGAGGCTCGGCGATCCTTGGCAAAAGCGTTGGCGGCATGGGCGGTCTGGGTCACGGCGGCGTTCCTGGACGAGAGGTCATGCTCCGGCCGACGCAACCTCTGTGCCACTCGTGGACAAAAGGCAGTATTTGTAGGTTTTACATGGATTTATTGTTCAACAAAAATATGTTCATGGTTCTTTTATTTGCACCACTTTGTTACTCATCCACTCAAAAGTGCTACCTCCTGGTGCGCAGGTGCCAGCTTTTCTTGCCTAAGCCTTCGCCCTCGGACACCATCGCACCGCGTCTGCCTGCCTCGGAACATCCATGAAGACCCCTGTGCCCGACAATGCCCGTACCCTCGGCGAGTCCGTGACCGCGGAGATCCGCCGCCAGCTGGTGGAGGGCGAGCTCAAGCCTGGCCAACGCCTGTCCGAAGCGGCGCTGGCGGAGCGCCTGGAGATCTCCCGCAATACCCTGCGCGAGGCCTTCCGGGTGCTGACTCAGGAGGGCTTGCTCAAGCACGAACCCAATCGCGGGGTGTTCGTCTGCGTACCCGACATGGCTTCGATCATCGACATTTACCGGGTACGGCGCTTCATCGAGTGCCAGGCGCTGGCTCAGGCCTATCCGCGCCATCCCGGCGCGTTGCGCATGCGTGAGGCGGTCACGGCGGCCCAGCACGCGCGTGCGGCCCAGGACTGGGTCGCGGTGGGCACCGCCAACATGGCTTTCCACGCCGCCATCGTCGAATTGGCCGACAGCCCGCGACTATCGGCCTTCTACGATCAGCTCTCCGCCGAGTTGCGGCTGGCCTTCGGCCTGCTCAAGGATCCGGAATTCCTCCATGCCCCCTACCTGGAGATGAACGTCGCCATCATCGAGCTGCTGGAGGGGGGCAAACCCATCGAGGCCACGGCGGCACTGGAAAGCTACCTGGTGCAGTCCGAGCGGACCGTGCTGGCGGCCTATGGTCGACTCGGGAGCTGAGCCGCCAGCGGTTGCGCCGGACCGCCGGCTGGGCTACTGTGCGGAGAGAACCACGTCGGAATCCATCCCGTGACCTGCAGCGCCGCCCTCTCGATGCCTCTCTTCAAGGCCCACGCCCGTTGGCGCTGGCGCGCCTGACATCCCCCTGCCGGTACGTCCGGCCCGCCTTGTCGTTCCAGCCCCCGGCCAGCCGCTTCCGGCGCCGTGGCGAAGCTGAGTCCATTTCCACAGTCGCAATCGATTCCAAGGGTGATCCGCCATGTTGCTGATGCTCGATAACTACGATTCCTTTACCTACAACCTGGTGCAGTACCTGGGCGAGCTGGGCGCCGAGGTCAAGGTGGTGCGCAACGACGAAGTGCCGGTCGAGGCACTCGAAGAACTGGCGCCGGAGCGCATCGTCGTCTCTCCCGGTCCCTGCACGCCCAACGAGGCGGGCATCTCCCTGGCCACCCTGGAACGCTTCGCCGGCAAGCTGCCGGTGCTGGGCGTCTGCCTGGGCCACCAGAGCCTGGGCCAGGCCTTCGGCGGCGAGGTGGTACGGGCGCGCGAGCCGATGCACGGCAAGACCAGTCCGGTCTACCACAACGGCGAAGGCGTCTTCGCCGGCCTGCCCAATCCCTTCACCGTGACCCGCTACCACTCGCTGGTGGTCAAGCGCGAGACCCTGCCCGAGTGCCTGGAGATCACCGCCTGGACCCAGCATCCGGACGGCAGCGTCGACGAGATCATGGGCCTGCGGCATCGCGAGTTCATGATCGAGGGGGTGCAGTTCCACCCCGAGTCCATCCTCACCGAGCATGGTCACGATCTGCTGGCCAACTTCCTCCAGCAGCAGGGAGGGCGCCGCTAGATGGACATCAAGCAAGCCCTGAATCGCATCAGCGGCCAACTCGACCTCAACGTGGCCGAGATGCAGGCGGTGATGCGCCAGATCATGACCGGTGGCGCCGACGAAGCGCAGATCGGTGCCTTCCTCATGGGCATGCGCATCAAGAGCGAGACCATCGACGAGATCTGTGGCGCGGTCAGCGTGATGCGCGAACTGGCCACCCCGGTAGTGCTGCCGACGCTCGACCATGTCGTCGACGTGGTCGGTACTGGGGGCGATGGCGCCAACATCTTCAACGTCTCCTCGGCATCGGTGTTCGTGGTGGCGGCCGCTGGTGGCAAGGTCGCCAAGCATGGCAATCGCGCGGTATCGGGCAAGAGCGGCAGCGCCGACCTGCTGGAAGCCGCCGGTATCTATCTGGAACTGACGCCTGCGCAGATCGCTCGCTGCGTCGAGCAGGTGGGCGTCGGCTTCATGTTCGCCCAGTCGCACCACAGTGCCATGCGCCATGCCGCCGGGCCGCGTCGCTCCCTGGGGCTGCGCACCCTGTTCAACATGCTCGGCCCGCTGACCAATCCGGCAGGCGTACGCCACCAGGTGGTCGGGGTGTTCAGCGCCGCCCTCTGCCGGCCGTTGGCCGAGGTGCTGCAGCGCCTGGGCAGCCATCACGTGCTGGTGGTGCACTCCCGCGACGGCCTGGACGAATTCAGCCTGGCCGCGGCGACCCAGGTGGCCGAACTCAAGGACGGCAGCATCAGCGAATACGAGGTGCTGCCCGAGGACCTGGGCATCAAGAGCCAGACCCTGGTCGGCCTGACCGTGGATGGCCCCGAGGCGTCCCTGGCGCTGATCCGCGATGCCCTTGGCCGGCGCAAGACCGAAGCCGGTCAAAAAGCCGCCGACATGATCGTGCTGAACGCCGGCGCCGCCCTCTATGCCGCCGATCTCGCCCATAGCCTGCACGAGGGGGTACTACTCGCCCACGACGCCCTCTACAGTGGCCTGGGGCGGGAAAAACTCGAAGAGTTGGCCCATTTCACTTCCGTCTATCGAGAGGAGAATCGCGCGTGACCGTGCCCACCGTGTTGCAGAAGATCCTGGCCCGCAAGGCCGAGGAAATCGCCCAGCTCAAGGCCCGTACCTCCCTGGCCGAACTCGAGGCCCAGGCCCGCGCCGCCGACGCTCCGCGTGGCTTCGCCCGCGCCCTGCAGGCCCAGGTGGCGCGCAAGGAGCCGGCCATCATCGCCGAGGTGAAGAAGGCCTCGCCGAGCAAGGGCGTGATCCGTGAGCACTTCGTGCCGGCCGAGATCGCCCACAGCTACGCCCTGGGCGGCGCCACCTGCCTGAGCGTGCTCACCGACGTGGACTTCTTCCAGGGCGGCAACGCCTATCTGCAGCAGGCCCGCGCGGCCTGCCAGCTGCCGGTGATCCGCAAGGATTTCCTCGTCGATCCCATCCAGGTGGTGGAAGCCCGGGCCATCGGCGCCGACTGCATCCTGCTGATCGTCGCCGCGCTGGACGATGGCCAGATGAGCGAACTGGCCGCCGTGGCCAAGGACGTCGGCCTGGACGTGCTGGTCGAGGTCCACGATGGCGCCGAGCTGGAGCGGGCGCTGACCGTGCTGGATACCCCGCTGGTGGGCGTCAACAACCGCAACCTGCACACCTTCGAAGTCAGTCTCGAGACCACGCTCGATCTGCTGCCGCGCATTCCCCAGGATCGCCTGGTGATCACCGAGAGCGGCATCCTCAATCGCGCCGACGTGGAGCTGATGGAGATCAACGAGGTACGCGCCTTCCTGGTCGGCGAAGCCTTCATGCGTGCCGAAGAGCCGGGGCAGGAGTTGCAGCGTCTGTTCTTCCCGGAGCGACGCTTCCCCCTCGACGCCTGATCCCGCGGGCGCGTTCGCGAAGGCCCTGGTGGATGACACCAGGGCCTTTTGTTTTCTGGCGCAGTGATCCAGGTCGACTCCTGCGCCTGCCGGACAGCGAGAGCGACCTCCGTGTGTCCACAGCCGACGCAGGGGTTTTTTTCCGCCTGCCTAAACCCGGTTAATGGCGTCCGATTCGCTGCACCGTGACGAATCGGGGAGCTGTATGGCCGTCGTTCCCGCTGGCGACAGCTCCCGTGCATCAGGCTATCCAGGGGCAAGCAGAACCATGGCAACGGTAGAAAAGAGCGACACACTCGATATCAGCATCACCGACCCCTCGCGGACCGAGGAGGCCCGGCGCGATCGGCGCCTCGCCGGCACCACGGACTGGGTCGTCTTCGGCGTCACCAGTCTCGTCGCGCTGGCCTTCGTGATCTGGGGCTTCGTCAGTCAGGCCAGCCTGGCCAGCAGCGCCTCGACCGCCCAGGCCTGGGTCATCACCCACTTCGGTTGGCTGTTCGTGCTCACCTCCACCGGCTTCGTGGTCTTCGTCATCTGGCTGGCCGCCAGTCGCTACGGACGGATTCCCCTGGGGCGCGACGACGAACAGCCGGAATTCCGCACCCTGTCCTGGGTGGCGATGATGTTCAGCGCCGGCATGGGCATCGGCCTGATGTTCTTCGGCGTCGCCGAGCCGCTGTCGCACTACCTCAATCCGCCGCCGGGTGGCGTAGCGGGGCAGAGCAGCGCTGCCCTGCAGGTGGCCATGGCCACCACGCTGTTCCACTGGACCCTGCATCCCTGGGCCATCTATGCCGTGGTCGGCCTGGCCATCGCCTACGGCACCTACCGTCGCGGACGCTGCCAGCTCATCTCGGTGGCCTTCCGGCCGCTGATCGGCGAGCACGCCAATGGCCCCCTGGGGCGCGTCATCGACATGATGGCGATCTTCGCCACCCTGTTCGGTTCGGCGGCTTCCCTGGGGCTCGGCGCCCTGCAGATCGCCGGTGGCCTGGAGCACAATGGCTGGATCGAGCAGCCCGGCAAGCTGCTGTACATCGGCATCATCACGGTACTGACCCTGGCCTTCGTCCTCTCCGCGGTGTCCGGGGTGGAGAAGGGCATCCAGTGGCTATCCAACACCAACATGGTACTGGCGGTGGCCCTGGCGCTGTTCGTCTTCATTGTCGGCCCGACGCTGTTGATGCTCAACCTGCTGCCCACCGCCATCGGCGACTACATCGACCTGCTGCCGGAGATGATGGCGCGCACCAGTGCCAGCGGCGGTGAGGCCATGAGCAACTGGCTGTCCAGCTGGACGGTGTTCTACTGGGCCTGGTGGATCTCCTGGACGCCCTTCGTCGGCATGTTCATCGCCCGCATCAGCCGCGGTCGAACCATCCGCCAATTCGTCACCGGGGTGCTGCTGGTGCCCAGCCTGGTCAGCGTGGTCTGGTTCGTGATCTTCGGCGGCGCGGCCATCGACGCCATGCGGGTGGGGGCCTTCACCCTGGTCGACGGCGCGGTGAACAGCAACTTCGCCCTCTACGACCTGCTGGCCAGCTACCCCTGGGTCTCGATCACCTCGGTGCTGGTCATGGTGCTGGTGGCGATCTTCTTCGTCTCCGGTGCGGATGCCGCCTCCCTGGTGATGGGCACCCTATCAGAGCGCGGCACCATCGAGCCGTCGCGGCGCACGGTGATCTTCTGGGGCGCCCTGACCGGGGCGGTGGCGGCGATCATGCTGGCCATCGGTGACCCGGGCAATCCGGGCGCGGCCTTGAACGGCCTGCAGAATCTGACCATCGTCGTCGCACTGCCCTTCGTGGTGGTGATGGCGCTGCTGTGCCTGGCGCTCTACCGCGACCTGCGCAGCGATCCGCTGATGCTCAGGCACCTGCGCGGCACCGAGCTGATCGAGAAGGCGGTGCTCTATGGCGCCGCCAAGCATGGCGAGGAATTCCACTTCGTGGTGGGCGAGCCGAAGTCGGCGAAGACCGCGGCCACCACCACGGCGGCCGAGATACGGGTCGAGAAGAAGACCGAGGTCTGAAGCCCCGGACGAAAGGAAGCGCCTTCCCCTCCAGCGCCTGGCAGGGGAAGGCGCGGGGTGGGTCAGCGGGTGCCGAACACCACCATGGTCTTGCCCTTGACGTGGACCAGGCCTTGTTCTTCGAGGGACTTCAGCACGCGGCCGACCATCTCGCGGGAGCAGCCGACGATGCGGCCGATCTCCTGGCGGGTGATCTTGATCTGCATGCCATCCGGGTGGGTCATGGCATCGGGCTGCTTGCACAGGTCGAGCAGGGTACGGGCCACGCGACCGGTGACGTCGAGGAAGGCCAGGTCGCCCACCTTGCGAGTGGTCTGGCGTAGCCGCTCGGCCATCTGGCGGCCGAGGGAGAAGAGCATGTCCGGGTCCTGCTGGCTCAGTTCGCGGAACTGGCTGTAGCTGATCTCGGCGACTTCGCACTCGGTACGGGCGCGCACCCAGGCGCTGCGCTCGGGCTCGCTGCCTTCCTTGGAAAACAGACCCATCTCACCGAAGAAGTCCCCGGCGTTGAGATAGGCGATGATCATTTCGCGGCCTTCATCGTCCTCGATGAGGATGGTGACCGAACCCTTGAGGATGAAGAACAGGCTTTCGCTGTTGTCGCCAGCGTAGATGATGGTGGTTTTTGCCGTGTAGCGGCGACGCGAGCAGTGCGCTAGCAGCTTGTCGATGTGCTGTAACTTCGCGGGAGGGATGATAGCGGCCATGCTGATTCCTGAGGTTGAAAACTAACCTGAGTCGGGGGCACCGATGTCCGAACCGGTGCATGCATAAGCTGCGCCGGTTCCGATTCAAAGACCGGAATGAGAACATGCGCAGTGTAAATGCGAGCTGAATAACCCAGCACCATCAGCCAGTTTACGACATCCAACATGTTAAGCTGATCACCATTTGCACTTAAAGTAGGACGAAAGCGATGAAGGCACGCATTCAGTGGGCCGGCGAGGCCATGTTCCTCGGCGAATCCGGCAGTGGTCACGTGGTGGTCATGGACGGTCCGCCGGAGAGTGGCGGGCGCAACCTTGGCGTGCGACCGATGGAGACCGTGCTGATCGGCCTGGGTGGCTGCGCCAGCTACGATGTGGTCAGCATCCTGCGCAAGGCGCGCCAGCCGGTGGAGAGCTGCGAGGCCTTCCTCGAGGCCGACCGTGCCGACACCGAGCCCAAGGTATTCACCCGCATCCACCTGAAGTTCGTGGTCAAGGGCCGCGGCCTCAAGGAGGCCCAGGTCAAGCGGGCCATCGAATTGTCTGCTGAAAAGTATTGCTCGGCCTCCATCATGCTTGGCCGGGCCGGCGTCGAGATCAGCCACAGCTACGAACTCGTCGAACTCGCCTGAACCCTCGCGCGACGCTCGTCCGGGCGTCGCCTGCCGGCCCGGGTTGGCCGCCAGCGCCTAGGTGGTGGCCAACCTGGCCGACATCAATTCATCACCTGCTCCCGGCAGACTCTGGCCCCAGCCGCTGCCGATCTGCATAATGCGCCGCTCTTAAGGGGTCCAGGCCCCGACAAGTACAGCCAATCGCCATCGCGAAGAGGTGTTCGCCGCCCTACGCAGCTTGCGCAATCCGCAACTGACGGGCATTCAGGACCGCGGTCAGAGACCGCACGACGGGAGCTTTACCACCGTGAAAAGCAAACTCAGGCTCCATGGGTTCAATAACCTGACCAAGACCTTGAGCTTCAATATCTACGACATCTGCTACGCCGAGACGTCGGAAGATCAACAGGCCTATGTCCAGTACATCGACGAGGAATACGACGCCGAGCGTCTGACCCAGATCCTGACCGACGTGGTCGACATCATCGGGGCCAACATCCTCAACATCGCTCGTCAGGATTACGATCCCCAGGGCGCCAGCGTGACCATCCTGATCTCCGAGCAACCGGTCGAGCCGACCGAGAGCCAGATCGAGGAATCGCCCGGCCCGCTGCGCGAGACCATCCTCGGCCACCTGGACAAGAGCCACATCACGGTGCACACCTATCCGGAGATCCATCCGGACGACGGCATCGCCACCTTCCGCGTCGACATCGACGTCTCCACCTGTGGCGTGATCTCCCCGCTCAAGGCCCTGAACTACCTGATCCACCAGTTCGACTCGGACATCGTCACCGTGGACTATCGGGTGCGCGGCTTCACCCGCGACATCGAGGGCCGCAAGCACTTCATCGACCACGAGATCAATTCGATCCAGAACTACCTCTCCGAAGACACCCGTGCGGCCTACCAGATGACCGACGTGAACGTGTACCAGGACAACTTGTTCCACACCAAGATGCTGCTCAAGGAATTCGAGCTGGACAATTACCTGTTCGGCGACGCCTCCCGCAGCCTCTCGGCCGAGCAGCGCCAGCAGGTCACCCAGCGTCTCAAGCACGAGATGCGTGAGATCTTCTCCGGCCGCAACTTGCCGCGCTGATCGCTCGGGCATTGCCCAGAGAACCCCGCCACGGCGGGGTTCTTGCTTTTCAGGGGCTCAGTGGTGCTCGTCGCGCGCGACCGGGGTGCCACCGGTGACGCTCTTGACCACCCGGCCGATGGTCAGGCCCTGGCCGAGGATGGAGACCAGCACCACGATGTAGGTCAGGGCCAGGATCAGATCCCGTTCCGGACCAGCCGGCAGACTCAATGCCAGGGCCACCGAGACGCCGCCGCGCAGCGCGCCCCAGGTGAGGATGCGCGCCGTGCCGCGGGTCATGTTGCGCCAGTGCGGACTGAGCAGCACCACCGGCACCACGCTGATCCAGCGGGCGAAGAGGATCGCCAGGGTCACCAGCAACGCCGCGCCTAGGTGCGTCCAGCTGAACGGCAGCACCAGCAGCTCCATGCCGATCAGGGCGAACAGCAGGGCATTGAGGATCTCGTCGATCAATTCCCAGAAGCCGTCCAGGTAACGCCGGGTGAAGTCGTTCATGGCCTTGGTACGGCCCAGGTTGCCGATGATCAAGCCCGCTACCACCATGGCGATGGGACCGGAGACGTGCAGGTGGCTGGCCAGCGTCGAGCCGCCGATCACCAGCGCCAGGGACAGCATCACCTCGATCTGGTGCTGCTCGATGCTCAGCATCAGCCAGTAGCAGAGGAAGCCGATCACCAGGCCGAAGAGGATGCCGCCGCCGGCTTCTTCGAGGAACAGCCAGAGCGCGGCATGGACGGTAGGCGTCTCCCCCAGCTGGATCACCCCCAGCAGCACCGAATAGACCACCACGGCGACCCCGTCGTTGAACAGCGCCTCGCCGACGATGGTGGTCTCCAGCGACTTGGGCGCTCCCGCCGAGCGCAGGATGCCGAGCACGGCGATGGGGTCGGTGGGCGAGATCAGGGCGCCGAAGATCAGGCAGTAGAGCAGGTCGACGTGCCAGCCCAGCCAGCCGAAGATCCAGTGGGTCAGGTAGCCGATCAGCACCGTGGAGATCATCACGCCGAGGGTGGCCAGGCCGCCGATGGCCCACTTGTAGTCGCGCAGGTCCTTGAGGTTGACGTGCAGCGCACCGGCGAACAGCAGGAAGCCGAGCATCCAGTTCATCAACAGATCGTTGAAGTCGATCTGCCCGAGCAACTCGCCGATGCGCTGTTCCAGGCCGGGAAAGCCCAGCCAGGTCAGGCTCTGCAGGCCGACCGAGAAGATCAGCGCGATGACCATGACGCCAATGGTGGGCGGCAGGCCGACGAAGCGATAGTTGAGGTAGGTCAGCAGGGAGGTGAAGCAGATAAAGGCAGCAGCGAGTTCGAGCATGGGCGTTCCAAATCCATCAGACAGCGAGACCCCGCGAGCGCGAGGCCTGGAAGTAGGATGGGGCGGAGGCCGCAAAAGTTACATGATGAATAGCCGGCTATCCAAAAGCCCGAACGGATGAAGCCGTGGGTCGGCCCTGGCTTGCGCTTCAGACAGCGGGAGCCGGGCTGAGCCACGGGGACGAACGGCGGCTGGCTAGAGCGGTACGCGCGTGGCGGGCACCTCTTCGCGTAGGGGCAGCGGATGGGGCGCGGCGATGCGCGCTTCCAGGGTGGCGACGTAACTACGGGCGTCGGCTTCGCTGAGGAAGGTGATGGCTTGCTTGTCGAGACAGACCTGCCAGGCACTGCTGCTGGACTTGCGCAACGGACGGACCACGATCTTCATGCTGATGCCCTCGGGAACAGACGAAAGGTGGAGCGTCGATTCTAGAGCGGTTTTGGTTGCAGGACAGTGACATTCGTCGCCTGAGGTCACGCTCGCGTCCGTTGGCGTTCCGCGTACCAAAGCTCGAACTCCCGGGGTGGCAGCGGCTGGCTGAAGAGGAAGCCCTGGCATTGCTGGCAGCCCAGCTTGCGCAGGATGTCCCACTGCTCGGTGGTTTCCACCCCTTCCGCCAGCACGTCCAGGTCCAGTCCCTGGCCCAGGGCGACGATGGCGGCGGCGATGGCCTGGCTGCTGTGGGTGCCGCTGTCGCTGCGCAGCTCATGCATGAAGCTCTGGTCGATCTTGAGCTTGTCCAGCGGGAAGCGACGCAGGTAGGCCAGCGAGGAATAGCCGGTGCCGAAGTCGTCCACCGCGATGCGCACGCCCAGCGTCTTGAGCGTGGCCAGCGAGAGCAGCGCCTCCTCGACGTTATCCATCAGGGTGCCTTCGGTGATCTCCAGCTCCAGATGCTCTGCTGGCAGGCGGCTGCGCGCCAGGGCCCGGGAGATGGTGCTGGCCAGGTCGCGCTTGGCGAATTGCCGGGGCGAGATGTTGATCGCCAGGGTGTGCAGTTCCAGACCGCGCTCCAGCCAGTCGTGCATCTGTTGGCAGGCCGCTTCGATGATCCAGTCGCCCAGGGGCACGATGAGACCGGTCTCCTCGGCCAGGGGAATGAATTCCGCGGGCGGGATCAGCCCCAGTTCCGGGTCCTGCCAGCGGACCAGGGCCTCCACGCCGATGGTCTGCGCCGTGCTCACGCTCATCAGCGGCTGGTAGTGCAGCACGAAGTCACCGCGCTTGAGCGCCGTGCGCAGCCGCGATTCCAGGTTGAGGCGCCGCCGTGACTGCTCGGTGAGGGCCTGGGTGTAGAAGCGGAAGGTATCGCGACCCTGGTCCTTGGCCTGGTGCATCGCCGAGTCGGCATTGCGGATGAGATCGTCGGCGGTGACACCATCGTCGGGAAAGAGACTGATGCCGATGCTGGCGCTCAGATAGATGTCGTGGTCGCCGAAGTGGAAGGGCTGCTCCAGCTTGGCGAGCATCGCCTGGGCGATCTGGGCGGCGAATTCGGGGCGGTCGAGGCGTTCGATGATGACCAGGTACTCATCGCCGCCGAGACGCGCCAGGGTGATGTCTTCGCTGAGCAGGGCGCGCAGCCGTGCGGCGAACTCCACCAGCAGTTCGTCGCCCAGGGCATGGCCGTGGCTTTCGTTGACCGTGCGAAAATGGTCGAAATCGAGGACCAGCACCGCGACCAGGTATTCCTGGGGCTCGGCCAGGGCCAGGGCATGTTCCAGTCGGGTCCGGGCCAGCAGCCGATTGGGCAGGTCGGTGAGGGGATCGTGGTGGGCCAGGTGGCTCAGCCGGGCCTCGCTCTCGCGCAGGCGGGTGGTGTCGCTGACCGTGACGGTGTATTGGCGTCTTTCCCGCGGGTAGAGGGTGTCGATGGCGGTCCAGGCCGGGAAGGTGCTGCCGTCGAGTCGCGGCCAGAGCAGTTCGCCTTCCCAGCGTCCTTCGCGGCGCACCGTGCGCCAGAGATCGCGGTAGAAACGCTGGTCCTGGCGGCCGCCGCCGGGCAGGCCGAGGCGCTGGCCGAGCAGGGTGCCTTCCTGGGTACCCAGCAGGCGCGCGAAAGCCGGATTCACCGCCAGGATCCAGCGGCGCTCGTCCAGCAGCAGCAGGCCGTCGCGGCTGTTCTCGAACATGGCCGCGGCCTGGCGCAGGCTTTCTTCCTGCTGCTTGCGCAGGGTGATGTCCTGGGCGGTGCTGATGAAGTACTGGGGAACGCCCTGGTCGTCGCGGATCAGCCGGGTGGTGACGTTGGCCCAGACCGGCTGGCCGTTGCGGTGCAGATAGCGCTTCTCCAGGGTGTAGCGATCCTGTCCGGTATCGACCAGTTGCTGCCGGAGCGCAGCGCCAAGCGGCCGTTCGTCGGGGTGGGTGACCGAGGCGGCATCGCGCTGCAGGAGTTCCGGTTGCGAATAGCCGAGCATCTGGCAGAAGTGGTGGTTGACGCTGAGCCAGCGGCCATGCAGGTCGCTGAGCATGATGCCCGTGTAGGCCTGCTCGAAGATGCCGCGATAGCGCGCCTCGCTGGCCCGTTGGGCCTGGACGACCCGCTGCTGACGGATCGCCAGCACCGCCAGGCGGGTGAATTCGGTGATCAGCGCCTGGGTTTCCGGCTCGGGCAGCCGCGGTTCACCGTAGTAGATGCCCAGGGCGCCGACCGCGCGTTGCTGTTCGTCCTGTAGTGGCAGGGCCCAGGCGCCACGGATACCGGCGGCCAGGGCTGCCGGCAGCAGCGGCTGCCAGGCCGGGTCCAGTTCGATGTCGATGGTGAAGACCGGGGCGTTGCCGGTGACGGCGGTACAGCAACCTTGGTCGTGCCGTTGCCGCGGAACGCTCTCCAGGGCCGCCTGGAAGGCCGGTGGCAGGCTGGGCGCCGCGGCCACCCGCAGGTGGTCCCCCTGATCGTCCAGCAGCAGGGCAACGCGCATCTCCGGATAGATGCGCTCCAGGCGCAGGGCGATTCCCTGCTGGATTTCCGCCAGCGGCAGGCCGGTGAGCAGGTCGTCGAGGACATCGCTGCGGGCCTGCTGCAACTGCTGGGCCTGGTAATCGTGATGGATGTCGGTCAGGGTGCCCTGGATCTCGCCGTCCAGGCCGGCGCGCAGTTCCATCTGCATCCAGCGGTGGCTTTCCACCGACAGGCGCAGCCGCACCACGCCGCTCCAGTGCAGGCGCTGGCCGCCGGCGAATTCGGCCACCAACTGACGCAAGCGGGTGCCGTCCTGCGGATGGAAGGCCTGGGCCAGGGGGTGGTTGAGCTGCTGGGCGGCGGCCTGGCCGGTGAGCGCTTCCCAGGCCGGATTGAGAAATTGCCAGCGGCCGCGATGGTCGCTGGCGAAGACCACCAGCGGCAGGTGCTGCACCAGTTCGCGATAGCGCCGCTGGCTATCCTGCAGGGCCTGCTCGGCGAGCTTGTGGCTGGTGATATCGACCAGCGCGCCGCGGGTGATGCCGGCCTCGTCGAAGTCGCTCTGCCAGTTGAGCCAGCGCCAGCTGCCGTCACCATCGTCGAAATGCGCGGAGAAGTTCAGTGGGCCCTGCATGTGCTGCAGACGTTCGAGCATGCTGCGTACGTGATCGCGATCATCGGCGCGCGCGCAGGCGACGATGGTGGCGAAATCCAGCGGATCACTGCCCTTGGGTTGGTGCAGCATCACCAGGGTGCGTTCGGAGCAGAGCAGGCGTCCATCGGGCAGCAGTTGCCAGTCGCCGGTATTGCTCAGCCGCTGAACGAAGTCCTGGGTAGCGCGTTGCGCCTCCAGCGCTTCGATGACGCCTTCGCGCTGGTGGAGCTGGCGACGCATCAAGCCATAGGTCGCCAGTGCCACGAGGGTAACGAAGCCCAGTCCCTTGAAGGTCTGCCAGGGATAGTGGCTCGTCTCATCGCCGAGGAGTACGCGCAACAGGGTGTCGGTGCCCACCACCCAGAGGATGCTCAGCACCAGGTATGTCAGGGCAATGCGCGCAGGGGAAGGAAGCCGCATCCGGGATCCTCTAAAGCCCGATCATGGGGTTCGGGTTCAATTGAGCATTGACCTGCCAAACGTGAGGCAGTTCTGGTTTCACCAGGTAGAAAGATACCGAAGGAGGGCATATCGCGCCTGGCCGTTCGTACGTTGAAAGGCGCCTTCCAGGCTCCGGGGTTGCCACTGGCCACGACCGTGCAATTTGCCTGGCGATTTCATCGATTGATTGCATTTTGCCCGCTCTTGGTCAGCGGGGTTTTGATTCAAGTCATTGATTTTATTTGTCTTTTAATCTCTTTGGAATTCGGCGAAACGGTTGCGCTCTACATGGAAGTCGCTGCTGCCAGGACCGGGCGCAGTACAACCAAGGAAAACAGGAGTCATCTCATGAAAAAGACTTTCGGTACCTTTGCCCTCGCTGCCGTCACCGCTTCCGTACTGAGCCTGCCGCTGGCCGGCGGTGCCTTTGCTGCCACCAGCCAGAACATGACGCTGGCCGCCAACAACACCGTGGACAAGACCGAAGAAGCCGCCTCCGACACCTGGATCACCAGCAAGGTCAAGGCGTCCTTCCTGGCTGACGAACACATCAAGGGTACCGCCATCAAGGTCGAGACCAACAAGGGCGTCGTTTCCCTGTCCGGCACCGTGGCGACCGAAGCCCAGCGCGACCTGGCGATCAAAGAAGCCAAGGCCATCAAGGGCGTCAAGGCCGTATCGGCCGATGCGCTGAAAGCCGCGCAATAACGCCTGACATCCACGGCGGCCCGCCCAGCGGGTTGCCGTTGCCCATCACCCTGGAGAAGCGTCATGACCAGCACGACCGAAACCCTCAACGATCTGATCGAGATCGCCCGTGATGGCAAGAATTTCTACGAGCATGCCCTCACCGAAGTGAAGAATCCCGAGCTCAAGGCGCTGTTCACCGAGATCGCCCAGAGCAAGACCGAGATCATCAGCGCCCTGAGCAGCCAGGTCTCGGCCGCTGGCGAGAAGCCCGCCGAACAAGGCACCTTCGCCGGCAGCTTCCGCAAGTACTACACCGACGTCAAAACCTCCTTCGCCAGCAAGGAGAAGGAAGAGGTCACCTACGTCAGCGAACTGGAAGAGCAGGAAGATCGCCTGCTGCACGCCTTGGAACGCGCCGTGAACGAACATGCCACGCCGGATGCCCAGGCCAACCTGCGCAGCCAGCTGGAAAAGGCCCGTGCGACCCATGATCGCATGCGTGACCTGAAGCACCGTATGCAAGCCGCCCACTGAGCCTGACCGGCAAGGAAAAGCCCCGCACGATGCGGGGTTTTTCATGAACCACTACTTGGGCCTCTATCGCTCCTGCCTAATCGCGGCCATGGGCCGCTCCTACGGTGGACCTGATCCGTAGGAGCAACTGTCTTATCGCTGTGGGGACACCTCTCGTAGCGTGGAAAACGGCGCAGCCTTTTCCACTGGAGACTTGGTGGCGAGGAGGTCCTCACCCCAACCCTCTCCCGAGGGGAGAGGGGGTTATCTGAGCAGGCGTTCAGTTTCATCAGCCACGGCAAGATCATGTCAAACCAGCGTACCTCTTCCTGTAGGAGCGGCCCAGGGCCGCGATAGCAGACTGAAGTCAGACCCAACTTCATCCGTTGCCCGTCGTTCCGGCCTTGCCCGTACCGCGATTGAGGCGGGCCTCGATCAGACTGTCGACCACGGAAGGGTCGGCCAGGGTCGAGGTATCGCCCAGACTGTCCAGCTCGTCGCAGGCGATCTTGCGCAGGATGCGTCTCATGATCTTGCCCGAGCGCGTCTTGGGCAGCGCAGGGGCCCACTGCAGGAATTCCGGCTTGGCGAAGCTGCCAATCTCGTCGGCCACCTGCTGGCGCAGCCGGGCCTTGAGTTCGTCGCTCGGGGTCACGCCGCCCTTGGTGGTGACGAAGGCATAGACCGCCTGGCCCTTGACCTCATGGGGGCAGCCGACCACCGCCGCCTCGGCGACGTCGGGATGCTCGGTGAGCACGCTTTCCACCTCGGCGGTGCCGATGCGATGGCCGGAGACGTTGAGCACGTCGTCCACCCGCCCGGTGATCCAGTAATAGCCGTCTTCGTCACGGCGGGCGCCGTCGCCGGTGAAGTAATAGCCGGGATAGGCACTGAAATAGGTATCGATCAAGCGCTGGTGATCGCCATAGACGGTACGGATCTGGCTCGGCCAGCTGGCCTTGATCGCCAGCACGCCGCTGCCTGGGCCGTCGATCTCCTTGCCGTGCTCGTCCAGCAGCACCGGCTGGACGCCAAAGAAGGGCAGGGTGGCCGAACCCGGCTTCAGCGCCAGGGCGCCCGGCGGCGGAGCGATGAGGATGCTGCCGGTCTCGGTCTGCCACCAGGTGTCGACGATGGGGCAGCGCCCTTCGCCTACCACCCGGTGATACCACTCCCAGGCCTCGGGATTGATCGGCTCGCCCACGCTGCCCAGCAGCTGCAGGCTCTGGCGCGAGGTGCGCTGTACCGGGCCGTCGCCTTCGCGCATCAGGGCGCGCAGGGCGGTGGGGGCGGTGTAGAAGATGTTGACCTGGTGCTTGTCCACCACCTGCCACAGGCGACTGGCATCGGGATAGCTCGGCACACCTTCGAACATCAGGGTAGTGGCGCCATTGGCCAGGGGGCCGTAGACGATGTAGCTGTGGCCGGTCACCCAGCCGACGTCGGCGGTGCACCAGAAGACCTGACCCTCGTGGTAGTCGAACAGGTACTTGAAGCTCAGGGTGGTGCCCAGCAGGTAGCCGCCGGTGGTGTGCAGCACACCCTTGGGTTTGCCGGTGGAGCCCGAGGTGTAGAGGATGAACAGCGGATCCTCGGCGTCCATGGGCTCAGCCGGACAGTCGGGCGAAGCCGCGGCCACCGCCTGGGCATAGGGCAGGTCGCGCCCTTCCTGACGGGCCACGGCGGCACCGGTCCGTTCGACCAGCACCACGGTGTGGACGTCCGGGCATTTGACCAGGGCCTTGTCGACATTGGCCTTGAGCGGGACGCGCTTGCCCCCGCGCACGCCCTCGTCGGCGGTGATCACCACCCGGCAGTCGGAATCAAGGATGCGGTCGCGCAGCGCCTCGGGCGAGAAGCCGCCGAACACCACCGAATGCACCGCGCCGATTCGCGCGCAGGCCAGCATGGCGTAGGCCGCCTCGGGAATCATCGGCAGGTAGAGACAGACCCGGTCGCCCTTCCTGACCCCGCGATCCTTGAGCACATTGGCCAGGCGGCCGACGTGCTCGTGCAACTGGCGATAGCTGATGGCCTGGCTGTCGGCGGGATCGTCGCCTTCCCAGAGGATGGCGGTCTGGTCGCCGCGAGCGGCGAGGTGGCGATCGATGCAGTTGTAGGCGACGTTGAGCTGGCCACCGCTGAACCAGCGGGTCTGGCCCTTGCGCATATCGCCGCTATGGACCTCGTCCCAGGTGCGGAACCAGTCGAGCAGGGCGCTGGCCTGTTCGCTCCAGAAGCGCTCCGGCTGTTCCACCGAGCGCTGGTAGAGCTCGCGATAACGGGCTTCGTCGAGGTGGGTGCGGGCACTCAGGCTCTCGGGCACGGGATAGCGTTGGCTCATGGCCGGCTCCTTCTTGGTGTTGTTGTGCTCCTAGTTTAGGCCGCGGATGGCCTGCCGGGGTTCAGCGAGGCGATAAAACGAAAAAAGCGCCGCAGAGCGGCGCTTTTCTTCGAGCGGGAACGGCGATCAGCCGCGGTGGCGACCGCGGAAGTAATCGATCAGGCCCTGGGTCGAACCATCGTCGGCCTTGCCTTCGCCGCGGCCGATGATGTGCTGGTAGACGTCCTTGCCCAGCTCCTTGCCCAGCTCGACGCCCCACTGGTCGAAGCAGTTGATGCCCCAGATGACGCTCTGCACGAACACCTTGTGCTCGTACAGGGCCACCAGCGCACCCAGGCGTCGTGGCGAGATGCGTTCCAGCACCAGGGTGTTGCTCGGACGATTGCCCGGGATCACCTTGTGCGGCGCCAGCTTGGCGATCTCGGCCTCGCCCAGGCCCTTCTCGCGCAGCTCGGCCTCGGCTTCCTCGCGGGTCTTGCCCAGCATCAGCGCCTGGCTCTGCGACAGGCAGTTGGCATAGAGCCATTGCTGGTGATCGGCCACCGGGTTGTGGCTCACCACCGGCACGATGAAGTCGCCGGGAATCAGCTGGGTGCCCTGGTGCAGCAATTGGTGGTAGGCGTGCTGACCGTTGCAACCGACGCCGCCCCAGATCACCGGGCCGGTCTCCAGGCTCACCGGCGAGCCGTCCTGGCGCACGCTCTTGCCGTTGGACTCCATGTCCAGCTGCTGCAGGTGCTTCACGAAGTTACGCAGGTGGTGGTCGTAGGGCAGGATGGCATGGCTGGTGGCGCCCCAGAAGTTGCCGTACCAGACCCCGAGCAGGCCCAGCAGCACCGGCATGTTCTCTTCGAAGGGGGCGCTGGTGAAGTGCTGGTCCATGGCATAGGCGCCGGCCAGCAGGTCCTTGAAGTTGGACATGCCGATGGCCAGGGCGATGGGCAGGCCGATGGCCGACCACAGCGAATAGCGGCCGCCGACCCAATCCCACATGGGGAAGATGTTCTCTTCGGCGATGCCGAATTCCACCGCCACCTTGACGTTGCTGGAGACGGCGATGAAGTGCTTGTGCAGTTCCGGCTCCGGGCAACCCTGGGCCAGGCACCAGGCGCGGGCGGCCTGGGCGTTCTTCAGGGTCTCCAGGGTACCGAAGGACTTGGAGGAGACGATGAACAGGGTGGTGTCGGCGGACAGCTTCGAGGTCACCTCGCGGAATTCGCTGCCGTCGATGTTGGCCAGGTAGTGGCAGCGCACGCCACGCTGGGTGAAGGGCACCAGGGCCTCGGAGACCAGCTGCGGGCCGAGGAAGGAGCCGCCGATGCCGATGTTGACCACGTCGGTGATGGGCTTCTCGGTGTAGCCGCGCCAGAGCCCGTTGTGGATGCGGGTGACCAGCTCGGTCATCTGGTTCAGGACCCGGTGCACCTCGGGCATGATGTCCTGGCCATCGATCTGCACGCTGTCGCCCACCGGGCGGCGCAGGGCGGTGTGCAGGGCCGGGCGATGCTCGGACGAGTTGACGTAGGCGCCGTCGAACAGGGTACGGATGGCCCCTTCGAGACCCGCTTCGCGGGCCAGGTTCACCAGCAGCTCACGGGTTTGCTCGGTGATGAGGTTCTTGGAGTAGTCGAGGAACAGACCGCTGCTGCTCAGGGAAAAGTGCTTGAAGCGCTGCGGATCGGCCGCGAAGGCATCGCGCATGCGGAAATTCTGCATGGACTTGCGGTGGTCCTGCAGGGCTTTCCAGGAGGCGAGCTGGGTCACGTCGAGAGGCTGTTGGAAGTACTCCATGGGTCGGCTTTTCCTTGGTGGCTCTTGTTTGCTGTTGTGCCCCACAAGCCAACGGCTTGCAAGGGAAAATCGGGCGCGGCACGGCGATGCGCTTCGAGCATGAAAAAGCCCGGTATGTTCCGGGCTTCCTGGGTGCGAGCGGGCTGGGGTGCGCCAACCTTCGGTTGCGTCACACTCCGGCCCTGCGGCGGAAGCTCAGGTTGTCGATCAGCCGGGTCTGGCCGAGGTAGGCCGCCACCAGCAGCACCAGGTCGCGATCCGTGGCGCTGACCGGCTGCAGGCTCGACTGCCGGCGCAACTCCAGGTAGTCCACGGTAAGCCCCTGACCTTGCAATTCCGCGACACCGGCGGCGAGGGTCGGCTCGACCGCCGCGCCGGCGGAGAGCTGGTCGGCCAGGCGTCGGAGCAGACTGTAGAGGCAGGGCGCGCTGGCCCTCTGGTTTTCGTCGAGATAGCCGTTGCGCGACGACAGCGCCAGGCCATCGGTAGCACGCACGGTGGGCTGGGCGACGATGTCGATGGGCAGGTCCAGGTCCTGTACCAGCTTGCGGATCACCGCCAGCTGCTGGTAGTCCTTCTCGCCGAACACCGCCACGTCCGGCTGCGCCATCTGGAACAGCTTGGTGACCACCGTCGCCACGCCTTCGAAATGCCCCGGCCGGCGGGCGCCGCACAGGCCTTCGGAGACGCCGGGGACGGTCACCCGGGTCAGGCCGTCCATCCCGTGCGGATACATTTCGCTTACGGCGGGCGCGAACAGTAGATCGCAGTGAGCGTCGTGCAACTGCCGGCTGTCCTCGGCGAGGGTCCGCGGGTACTTGTCCAGATCCTCGCTCGGGCCGAATTGCAGCGGGTTGACGAAGATGCTGGTCACCACGAAATCGGCGTGGCGACGGGCGGTCTCCACCAGGGCGATGTGTCCGGCGTGCAGGTTGCCCATGGTGGGGACCAGGCCGATGCGCAGGCCCTGGCGGCGCGCGGCGGCGACCGCGGCGCGCAGTTCGCGGACGCTATGGACCGTCTTCATGCGGAAAATCCGTGTTCGGGAGCGGGAAAGCTGCCGTCCTTGACGGCGGCGACGTAAGCCGCCAGGGCAGCCTGGATGCTGTCCTGACCGGCCATGAAGTTGCGCACGAACTTGGGCGTGCGGCCGCGCAGCGCGAGGCCCAGCATGTCGTGCAGCACCAGTACCTGGCCGTCGGTGGCGGCCCCGGCGCCGATGCCGATCACCGGCACCTGGGCGCCCCGGGTGATTTCTTCGGCCAGGGACGAGGGGACGCACTCGAGCAGCAGCATGGCGGCGCCCGCGTCTTCCAGCTCCTTGGCCGCGTCACGCAGTTGCTGGGCGCGAATCGGATCGCGCCCCTGCACCTTGAAGCCACCGAAGACGTTGACCGACTGGGGCGTGAGGCCCAGGTGGGCGCAGACCGGCACGCCATTGGCCGCCAGGCGGCGGATCGGCTCGGCCAGCCAGCCATCGCCTTCCAGCTTGACCATCTGGGCGCCGGCCTGCATCAGGCGGCCGGCGCTGGTCAGGGTCTGCTCCAGGGTGGCATAGGTCATGAACGACAGGTCGGCGACGATGAAGGCACCGGCCTGGCCGCGCTTGACGCAGGCGGTGTGGTAGACCATGTCATCGAGGGTTACCGGCAGGGTGCTGTCGTGGCCCTGCAGCACCATGCCGAGGGAGTCGCCGACGAGCAGCATCTCGACACCGGCCTGACTGGCGGCCTGGGCGAAGGTGGCATCGTAGGCGGTGAGCATGGCGATCTTCTCGCCGCGCTGCTTGAGTCCCTGGAGGGTCGTGAGGCTGATATCAGGCATGCAAAGGGTCCTCGTGGGACGGCGCTATGGTTATTGTCTGGCGCCGCGGACGCGGGGTGGCCGCGCGAAAACGGCTGCTATAGTCCCGGCGCGCTCGGTACAAGTCAATGATCGTTGTTACCGCCGTGTTACTGGGTGGGTAACGACGGTACCAGTCGCTCGAGGCCTGCGAAAGGACAGGCGGCTAGCAGGTCGGGCAGGTGGCGGCCATCGGGCAGGCGCAGTGCTGGTGCGAGATCCGCCAGGGGATAGAGCACGAAGGCCCGGGCGTGGAGGTGGTAGTGCGGCACCTGCAGGCGCGGCTCGTCGATCAGCCGCTCGCCGAACAGCAGGATGTCGATGTCCAGGGTACGCGGACCCCAGCGCTCATCTTTGCGTACACGGCCCTGCTGCCGCTCGATGGCCTGGGTGGCGTCGAGCAGCGCCAGAGGAGCGAGTTCGGTATCCAGGGCGGCCACGGCGTTGACGTAGCGCGGCTGGTCGGGCGGTCCCAGGGGATCGCTGGCGTAGAAGGCCGATACCGCGACCAGTTGGCTGGCTGGCAGGGCGGCCAGGGCATCCAGGGCCGCATCCAGCTGGCGTCGGGGTTCGGCCAGGTTGCTGCCGAGGCCGAGGTAGACCCGCTCCATCATTCTTCGCCGGCGGAAGGGGCGTCGGCGCTGCGCCGCTTGCGACTGCTGCCACCGCGGCGCCGACGCTTGGCCGGTGCGCCTTCCTCACGGCTGAGATTCTTGATCATTTCGCGTCGCTGGCTGTCATCGACTTCCTGGTAGCGGGTCCACCACTCGCCCAGGCCACCGGTTTCCTCGCCGGCGCTCTCGCGCAGCAGCAGGAAGTCGTAGCCGGCACGGAAGCGCGGATTCTCCAGCAACAGGTCGGCCCGCTTGCCCTGGCGCCGCGGCAGGCGCTCCTGCATGTCCCAGATCTCGCGCATGGGCATGGTGAAGCGCTTGGGTACGGCGGTGCGCTGGCACTGTTGCAAGGTCAGGTCGTGGGCGGCTTCCTGCATCGCCGGAATCGGCGGCAGGCCGCGGTCCTGATGATGGCGGACGCGCTCGGGCAGCGCCGGCCAGAGCAGGGCGGCGAAGAGGAAGGCCGGGGTGACCGGCTTGCCTTCGCGGATGCGGGCGTCGGTATTGGCCAGGGCCTTGCGGATCAGGCTACCGGCATACTCGGGATCGCGCTCCAGGGCTTCGCCGCTGGCGGGGAACAGCGGGGCGAAGAGGCCGTACTGGCAGAGCAGCTCGAAGGTCCGTTCGGCCTTGCCGCCGAGCAGCAGCTTGATCACCTCGTCGAACAGCCGGGGGGGCGGAATGTCGCGCAGCAGCGGGGCAAGGCGGGCGATGGGCTCGGCGGTGGCCGTCTCGATCTCGAAGTCCAGCTTGGCGGCGAAGCGCACGGCGCGCAGCATCCGTACCGGATCTTCCTGGTAGCGCTGTTCCGGATCGCCGATCAGACGGATCTGCCGCAGGCGGATGTCCTGGGCGCCGTTGGCGTAGTCGAGGATGCGTTCGCCACTGGCATCGTAGTAGAGCGCGTTGATGGTGAAGTCGCGGCGCTGGGCATCCTGTTCCTGGTTGCCATAGATGTTATCGCGCAGGATCCGACCGCTCTCGTGGCGCGAGCCCTGGGTCTCGTCCTCGGCATCGCCGGTGGGATGGTTGGCGCGGAAGGTGGCGACCTCGATGATCTCGCGGCCGAAGTGTACATGGACCAGCTTGAAGCGGCGGCCGATGACTCGGGCGTTGCGGAATTCCGCGCGGACCTGCTCGGGGGTGGCGCTGGTGGCCACGTCGAAGTCCTTGGGCGTGAAGCCCAGCAGCAGGTCCCGTACGCAACCGCCCACCAGATAGGCCTGGTAGCCGGCCTTTTCCAACCGGTCGACGACGCTCAGGGCGTGACGGCTGATGCGCTCGCGTTCCAGAGCATGCTGACTGCGGGGCAGTTCGATGGGCAAGGCAGGCGCGGGCGGAGTTCGCCGCAGGGGCGAACGCAGGGTCTGGATCAGCTTCTTCAGCATGCGAGTTTCTGTTCGGAGAGACGGCTATACGCAAGCTGGACCCTAGCAGGAACCATTGCGCGATAGATAAGGAGGGGATCTTGAACGAGGGAGGGGAGGCTGTCAAAGGCACTGGGGGAGCCGAAGCTCCCCCCCAAAGTGGTACGTGCTTTGTTTTTATTGTCTATCCAGACCTCTTGTTTTTCTTGTGTGGTCTGTCCCGTGCGGTTACCGGCCGCCGGAAAGGCTCTGAAGTCTAGAGCCAAGAGCAAACGGATTACTTTGGAAGCTGATGCCGTCAGGATCATTCCTGCTCTGCCTGGTACGGGTGCTGCCTCGGGGCAGTTTTGTTGTTCTCTGTCCTGACATCGCGCGGACCATCCCGCAAGACGACTCTTCTCCAAAATGATCAGTTAGCTACGCCTCCGCCTGCTTGTTCTTATTGTGCTGGAGTCGCTACGTCTTGTTCTTGTTATGGAGGGGCTACGTTGTTCTTGTTGTTGTGCCAGAACATAAAGCAGGTGCCGTGCCAGTTTTTTAAAACCCTTTATTTTCAATGGCTTGAGAAAAATGTAGCCCTTTTGGTGGGAGGCTACAGGGCAATTTTCGTTACCCCTGAACCCGCTGGCTGTTACGGCGGTAACACATTGCAAAGGATGAGGCGGTGGGGGAGGGTGTTACCTGAGGAGCGTGGGAAGCTTCCCACGTTCCTGGCAGATGTCAGGTCAGGAGGCGTCGCTGCTGGCACTGGCCTTGCGGCGCGGGATGCCCAGGCGCTGCCGGCGCTCCCAGAGGCACTTGCGGCTGACGCCGAGCTTGCGGGCCAGCTCGGTCTCGGTCATGTGGTCCTGGTGCTCGAGGACGAAGTGCTGGAAGTAGTCTTCCAGGGAGAGGTCCTCGGTAGGCTCGTGGGCGCCATTGCCGTTGCCCAGACCGGTAGCGGGCAACTGGTCCAGGTAACTGTCGGCCAGGTCCAGTTCGCCCAGCTCGACATCGATGCCCAGTTGGTCGGCGTTGATCTCCTGACCTTCGCTGAGGATGACCGAACGCTCGATGGCATTCTCCAGCTCGCGGACGTTACCCGGCCAGCTGTAGTGGCGGATGGCGGCCTCGGCCTCGGCGCCGAACTTCAGTCCCGGACGACTCATGCGTGCCGACTGGCGGGCGAGGAACACCCGGGCGATCTCCATGACGTCACCGCCGCGCTCGCGCAGGGCCGGCAGGCGCAGGGAGATGACGTTGAGGCGATAGAAGAGGTCTTCACGGAATTGGCCGACCTTGGCCAGGCCCTTAAGGTCGCGGTGGGTGGCGGCGATCAGGCGCACATCGACTTTCTGCGACTGCACCGAGCCGACCCGGCGGATCTCGCCTTCCTGCAACACGCGCAAGAGGCGTGCCTGGGCCTCCAGCGGCAGTTCGCCGATTTCGTCGAGGAAAAGGGTGCCACCGTCGGCCGCCTCCACCAGGCCGGTGCGGCTGGCGCTGGCGCCGGTGAAGGCGCCCTTCTCGTGGCCGAAGAGTTCGGATTCGATCAGCGTCTCGGGGATGGCCGCGCAGTTGACCGAGATCAGCGGCGCCTTGGCCCGGCGTGACAGGTTGTGCAGCGCCCGCGCCACCAGTTCCTTGCCGGTGCCCGATTCGCCCTGGATCAGCACGGTGGAGTCGGTGGGCGCGACCTTGCGGATCTTGCCGAACAGATCCTGCATCGGCGCGCAGTTGCCGATGATGCCGATCTCGCCGGTGGCCGGGGGCGGGGCAGGGCTTTCCTCGACGGCGCTCGGGGTCCGCTGTTCGCGCTCCACCAGGATGCGCGCCACGGCTTGCAGCATCTCGTCGTGGTCGAAGGGCTTGGCGATGTAATCCACCGCGCCCTGCTTCATGGAGTCGACCGCCGAGCGGAGGCTGGCATAGCTGGTCATGATCAGGACCGGCTTGCCCTTGGCGAGATCGATCATCTCGGTGCCGGGGGCGCCGGGCAGGCGCAGATCGCTGATGACGAGGTCGAAGCTGGGCACGTCGTAGAGATCCTGGGCCTCCTGGACGGAGCCGGCCTCGCTGACGCGGAACTGGTTGCGTTCGAGCAGCCGGCGTAGCGCCGAGCGGATGATCTTCTCGTCTTCGACAATCAGGATATGGGCCATCAAGTGCGCTCTCTTACGGGAAGGCAGGCCGACCCACGCCAGGCAGCGTGTCGTGTCGCGGTGGTCTGGACTTCCGAATGCTTTAGCAGAGCCATCCAGCAGGCGGATGGGTCCGTCACGGCGCCTCCGGCAACCCGAGATAACGCGGCAGCAGCACCCGAATGCGGGTGCCCTGCCCGGTCACGGGGTCGGTAGGGCTATCGATCATTATCTGACCATAATGCTCTTCTACGATGGAATAGACCAGCGCCAAGCCAAGCCCCGTCCCCTTGCCCGGGTCCTTGGTGGTGAAGAAGGGTTCGAACAGCCGGCTGACGATGGCCTTGGGGATGCCACTGCCCTCGTCCTCGACGCTCAAGGTGATGGTCTGGCCCTGGGCTTCGCTGCGTACCCGGATCGGCGCGCCGGGCGGTGAGGCGTCGCGGGCGTTGGACAGCAGGTTGATCATCACCTGCACCAGGCGTTGCGGGTCGCCCTGCACGAAGTGGTCGGGATCGCAGAGATTGAAGAAGTCCACATCCACGCTCTGGCGGTTCAGCGAGAGCAGGGCGATGGCTTCCTGGGCCGCCTCGGCCACGCACACCGGCTCATGGGCCTGCTGGCGCCCGCCGGCATGGGCGAAGCTCATCAGCGACTGGACGATGCGGGTGATGCGGCGGGTCTGCTCGATGATCTGGCTGCTGATCTCGTCGATCTCTTCATCCGCCTCGCGCTCCTCGCGCAGATTCTGCGCCAGGCAGGCGATACCGGTGACGGGGTTGCCGATCTCGTGGGCCACGCCCGCGGCCAACCGGCCGATGGAGGCCAGGCGCTCGGAGTGGATCAGGCGGTCTTCCAGCAACTGGGTCTCGCTGATGTCCTCCACCACCAGCACCGTACCGCTGCTGCCCACCGCCAGGGGTTCGTCGATGGTCGCCTTGTGCAGGTTGAGCCAGCGCTGTTCGTGTTCCTGGGGCAGGCGCTGCTTATAGAGGTGCTGCTGCGCCGGTTCGGCGAGGAAGCGCTCGAACAGGTCCTGCCAGGGATCGGGCAGGGCGTTGAGCCGTGAGCCCACCACCCGGGCGCCATCGATGCCGGTGAGTTCTTCCATGGCGCGGTTCCACATCAGGATCTCGCGATCCCGGGCCAGGGAGCAGACGCCCATGGGCAGCTCCTGCAGGGTCTGGCGGTGATAGCGGCGCAGGGCGTCCAGCTCGGCGGCAAGGCCCGTCAGGCGTGACTGATAGTCTTCCAGGCGGTTCTCGATGAAGTGGATGTCTTCGGTGGCATAGGCTTCGCTTTCCGCCTTGAACGGCAGGAAGGTCTCGACGATGTCCTGGGCCACCCGCGGCCCCATGAGGCCGGACAGGTTGGCCTCGATGCGATCGCGCAACCGGCGCAGGGCATAGGGGCGGCGCTCGTCGTAGGGCAGCAGCAGGTCGGCCAGGGCGCGCTCGACCTCCTTCTGCGCGGTCTTGGCGCCCAGCGGCTTGGCCAACTGGGCGGCGAAGTCCTGGGGCGAGCCGGCGGCCAGTTCGCGGCGCTGTGGACGGCGGACGTTGTCCACCGCACAGGCCTCGGCGGCGCTCTTCTCTTCCTCGCTGGCCTCGGTGAACAGCGAGACCAGGGCGAACACCAGGACGTTGACGGTCAGGGAGGCGACCGCTGCCAGGTGCCAGTTGCTGGCGCTGATGCGATAGCTGAAGACGCCGATGTGCAGCGGATTGATGTCGGCCACCAGCGGCATGAGCATGCTCAGGAACCATAGGCCCAGGCCGCACAGCAGGCCGGCGATGAAGCCCTTGCGGTTGGCCGTCTGCCAGTAGAGCACCGACAGCGCCCCGGGCAGGAACTGCACGGTGGCCACGAAGGAGACGATGCCCAGGCTGGAGAGGTCGCCATGGCCCTGGAGCAGGCGATAGAAGCCATAGCTGCCGAGGATGATGGCGGCGATCAGCATGCGCCGGGTCATGCGCAGCCAGCGATAGATGTTGCCGTCGGTGGGCGGCTGGTAGAGCGGCAGCACGATGTGATTGAGCAGCATGCCCGACAGCGCCATGGTCACCACGATGATCAGGCCACTGGCCGCCGACAGCCCGCCGACGAAGGCCACCAGTGCCAGCAGCGGATTGTCCAGCGCCAGGCCCACGCCCAGGGTGAAGTACTCCGGTGGCGTCGGCGAACCCAGCGCCAGGCCGCCCCAGAGAATCGGCGGCACCGCCAGGCTGATCAGCAGCAGGAACAGCGGCAGACCCCAGCTGGCGCTGACCAGCGCCTGGGGGCTGAGGTTCTCGGTGAAGGCCATGTGGTACATGTGCGGGGTGACGATGGCCGCCGCGAAGAACACCAGCAGCAGGATCCGCCAGGGGCCTTCCTGCAGCGGGGTGTGCAGGGTGGAGAGGGCGCTCTGGTTCTGCTGTAGCCAGGTCTCCAGACCGTTGGGCCCGCCAAACACCGTGTAGAGGGTAACGCCGCCGACGATGCCCAGGGCCAGCAGCTTGACCAGGGACTCGAAGGCGATGGCCACCACCAGGCCTTCATGGCGTTCCTTGGAATTGATCTGGCGGGCACCGAAGAGCATGGCGAACAGGGTGATCAGCAGGCAGAAGCCCAGCGCCGGGGCGTCCTGGGCGCGGGCCTGCACCAGGATGCCGGTGCTGGTGGCCACCGCCTGGATCTGCAGCGCCAGGAGCGGCAGCACGGCGATCAGCATGCCCAGGCTGGTCAGGGCACCGGCCCAGGTGCTGCGGAAACGGAAGGCGAAGAGATCGGCCAGGGACGCCAGCTGATAGGCGCGGGTCAGCCGCAGGATGGGGTAGAGCAGCACCGGCGCGAGCAGGAAGGCGCCGCACAGGCCCAGGTAGTAGGCGAGAAAGCCGTAGCCGTAGTCGTAGGCCAGGCCGACGGTGCCATAGAAGGCCCAGGCGCTGGCATAGACCCCCAGCGACAGGGTGTAGATCAGCGGGTGGCGCACCAGGCGGCGCGGTACCCAGCCCTTCTCGGTCATCCAGGCGACGCCGAAGAAGATCAGCAGGTAGCCGGCGCTGATCAGCACCAGCTGGGACAGACTAAAGCTCGTCGGCATCGCGCTGGCTCTGCAGGATGAAGGTCACCACGATGAGGATGAGCCACAGCAGGTAGGGGCGATACCAGGCGCCGCTGGGGGCGATCCACCAATCCATGATGGCGGGGGAGAACAGGTAGATGCCTACCACGAGGAGCAGGACCAGCCGATAGATGTACATGCGCGCTTCCCGAACGGCGATGGCGCCATGGTAAAGCAAAAGCGCTGTACCCCGGAGCGCGACGGTTCTACGGTGAAGGGACGTTCCCGTCTGGAGACCGCTGATGACCCTACCCCGGCTCGCGGCCGTATTGGAAACCGCGCTCTATGTAGCCGATCTGGCGCGCGCCCGGCAGTTCTACGAAGAGACGTTGGGACTGGTCCCGATGTTCATCGACGGACGCCTGGCCGCCTATGCGGTAGGCGCCAGCGTGCTGCTGCTGTTCCAGCGGGGCAGCACCGAACAGGGGGGCGAGCTACCTGGCGGGCGCATTCCGCCCCATGGCGCCAGTGGCCGCCAGCACCTTGCCTTGGCGATCACGGCCGCCGAACTGGACGCCTGGGTGGCCCACCTGGAGGTTGCCGGGATAGCCATCGAGGAGCGCACCCAGTGGCCGCGTGGCGCGGTCAGCCTGTATTTCCGTGATCCGGATGGGCACCTGCTGGAGCTCGCCACGCCTGGGCTGTGGCCCAATTACTGAGCCGGTAGCTGGGCCTCGGCCAGATGACGCACCCGTGGAATCCGCGCGGCATCCCAATGGGCGACGCCCCAGGCCAGCACCTGGGCGGGCGTTTCCTGGGCCAGGTCCGTCGCGACGGGCTGGCCGAGGGTACGCAGGGCGCGCACCAACAGGGCCCCGGCCTGCTCGGGGGGCAGCGGAGGGGAGCGATAACGCTTACCCAGCTTATGGCCGTCGGGCTGGATCAGCAGGGGGACGTGCAGATAGCGCGGCGCCGGATGGCCGAGCAGTTCCTGCAGATAGAGCTGGCGCGGCGTGGAGTCCAGCAGGTCGGCGCCCCGCACCACGTCGGTCATGCCCTGCAGGGCGTCGTCCATGACCACCGCCAATTGATAGGCGATCAGGCCGTCACGGCGCTGGATGACGAAGTCGCCCACGTCGTTACCCAGGTGCTGGCGGAACTCGCCCTGCACCCGGTCGACGAAGCGATACTCCAGTTCCGGTACGCGGATGCGGATGGCGGCGTCTTCGCTGGGCAGGCCGCGGTTACGGCAGTAGCCAGGATAGAGGCCGCCGCTGCCTTCGAGCTGCTTGCGCGAGCAATCGCAGGCGTAGGCCAGGCCACTGGCCAGCCACTGCCCGATGACCGCGCGATAGGCATCCAGGCGTTCGCTCTGGCGCAGCACCGGGCCGTCCCATTCGAAGCCGTAGGCTTCCAGGGTCTGGAGGATGGCCGCCTGGGCACCGGGCACCTCGCGGGGTGGGTCCAGGTCTTCCATGCGCACCAGCCAACGGCCACTGGCAGCGCGGGCATCCAGGTAGGAGGCGAGGGCAGCCACCAGCGAGCCGAAATGCAGGTAGCCACTGGGGGTGGGGGCGAAACGGCCGACATAGGGGCGCCTGGACATAGCTCATCCTGTGAATGTCGGATAGAACAAAGGGCGCCGTAGCGCCCTCGTCGAAGAAACAGTAGGACTCAGGTCCCGGTCTGCTTTTCGCGGATCTCGGCCAGCGTCTTGCAATCGATGCACAGGCTGGCGGTAGGCCGGGCTTCCAGGCGGCGGATACCGATTTCCACGCCGCAAGAGTCGCACCAGCCGTACTCGTTGTCTTCGATAAGCTGCAGGGTTTCGTCGATCTTCTTGATCAGCTTGCGCTCGCGGTCGCGGGCGCGCAGTTCCAGGCTGAATTCCTCTTCCTGGGTAGCGCGATCGGCCGGATCGGCGAAGTTGGCTGCTTCTTCCTTCATGTGGTGCACGGTGCGGTCGACTTCCTCGCGCAGTTCCTGCTTCCACTTGTTCAGGATGGCGGTGAAGTGGGCGCGCATACGCTCACTCATGTATTCCTCGCCCTTGGTGGGCTCATAGGGTTCGTAGCCACGGGCCAGATGATTGTTCTGCTGATTTGCTTCGCTGGGCATGATTGACCCTCTCACTTTCGCTGATCCTGTCCACAGGCTGGATGCGTCTCCAGGCCTCTCCATGATGGAACGCCCGGGGGCTGGGGCTGCCAACGGCGTTCCGCGCATTGCCGACGCCAGGCTGAATATGTTCTCGACTGGCCAGTCGCCCTGCGGATGCAAGCCGGCGAACTTACCAGAAGCTTCCAGGGGGCGCTACTACCGGCCTCCCGCTCCGTGCTGACGCGGCGGGTGCCGGTCTGCGAAGCCTTGGTTAGAATCCCGCCTTCGCCACAAGTTCGGACCTCGTCCATGTCCAATTCCTACAGCGCGCGCAGCCAGGCCATCCAGCCCTTCCACGTCATGGCTCTGCTGGAGCGTGCCAACCAGCTCCAGGCCGCCGGTCACGACGTCATCCACCTGGAGATCGGCGAACCCGACTTCACCACTGCCGCGCCGGTGGTCGCCGCCGGTCAGGCCGCCTTGGCCGCCGGCCAGACCCGCTACACTGCGGCCCGCGGTCTACCGGAGTTGCGTCGCGCCATCGCCTCCTTCTATGGCGAGCGCCATGGCGTCGACCTCGACCCGGAGCGGGTGCTGGTCACCCCCGGCGGCTCCGGTGCCTTGCTGCTGGCCAGCGCCCTGCTGGTCGATCCCGGGCGTCACTGGCTGCTGGCCGATCCGGGCTATCCCTGCAATCGGCACTTCCTGCGGCTGGTGGAGGGCGCGGCTCAACTGATCCCGGTCGGTGCCGATAGCCGCTATCAGCTCACCCCCGAACTGGTCGAGCGTCATTGGCAGCCGGACAGTGTCGGCGCCCTGGTGGCCTCGCCGGCCAACCCCACCGGGACCCTGCTCGACCGCGACGAACTCGCCGCGCTGTCGGCCAGCCTCCAGGCGCGCGGTGGGCATCTGGTGGTGGACGAGATCTACCACGGCCTGACCTATGGCCTGGACGCGCCCAGCGTGCTGGAAGTGGACGACGCGGCCTTCGTGCTCAACAGCTTCTCCAAGTACTTCGGCATGACCGGCTGGCGACTCGGCTGGCTGGTGGCGCCGCGCGCCGCCGTGCCGGAGCTGGAAAAGCTGGCGCAGAATCTCTACATCAGCGCTTCCACCGTCGCCCAGCAGGCCGCCCTGGCCTGTTTCACCCCAGAGGCCATGGCCATCTTCGAGGAGCGGCGCGCCGAATTCGCCCGCCGCCGCGACTACCTGCTGCCGGCGCTGCGTGGGCTCGGCTTCAGGATCGCCGTCGAGCCCCAGGGCGCCTTCTATCTCTATGCCGACATCTCCGCCTTCGGTGGCGATGCCTATGCCTTCTGTCAGTTCCTGCTGGAGACCGAGCACGTGGCCATCACCCCCGGCCTGGACTTCGGTCGCCATCGCGCCGATACCCATGTGCGCTTCGCCTACACCCAGTCGCTGCCGCGTCTGGAGGAGGCCGTCGCGCGTATCGCCCAGGGCCTGCAGCGCTGGAGCGCCCGGTGAGATTCGAGCCGCCCCTGGAAGAAGGCCGCCTGCTGCGTCGCTACAAGAGATTTCTCGCCGACATCGAGACCGCCAGCGGTGAGGTGCTGACCCTGCACTGCCCCAACACTGGTTCCATGCTCAACTGCCAGCCCGCTGGAGCCAGGGTCTGGTTCAGCCGGGCCAGCGGACCCAAGCGCAAGCTGCCGGGCACCTGGGAATTGGTCGAGACGGATCACGGGCGCCTGGCCTGCATCAATACCGCCCGCGCCAATCGCCTGGTCGAGGAAGCCCTGCTGGCCGGCGGCATCCCCGAGCTGGCGGGCTTCACCAGCCTGCGGCGGGAAGTAGCCTACGGCCTGGAAAACAGTCGTGCCGACTTCCGCCTGGAGTATCCCGCAGGGCCGCTCTACCTGGAGGTGAAGAGCGTCACCCTGGGCTTCGCCGACACCGCTATCGCTGCCTTCCCCGATGCGGTCACCACCCGCGGTGCCCGGCACCTGCGCGAGCTGGCGGCCCTGGCCGCGGCCGGCGAGCGGGCGGTGCTGCTCTATTGCGTGCTGCTCGACGGCATTGAAGCAGTGCGCCCGGCGGCCGAGATCGATGCCGCCTATGCCCTGGCCCTGGCCGAGGCCCGCCGGCAGGGCGTGCAGGTGCTGGCCTATGGTGCGCAGCTCTCGCCTGCGGGTCTGCAATTGGCACGACCGCTGCGCCTCGCTGACTGACCAGTCACAGAAAGCTGATCGCCCAGACAGGATCTGGCAGGCGCCTTGCTTACGGATTTCGCCCATCGATCGCCGCAATCGGCGATCCTGCTGAGGAGTCCGTCGATGATCTCTGTGTTGGGCATGCTGTTGCTGGTGGCGATCGCCATCCTCTTCTCCCGTCAGCGACGCGCCATCCGGCCGCGTACCGTGATCGCGGCCTTCCTGTTGCAAGCCGGTCTCGGCCTGTTCGTGCTCTATATCCCCTGGGGCCAGCAGGTGCTCGGCAGCGTGTCCGGAGCCGTCTCTTCGCTACAGCTCTATGCCGACAAGGGCATCGAGTTCCTCTTCGGTGGTCTCGCCGGGCCCAAGATGTTCGAGTACTTCGGTAACGGCGGCTTCGTCTTCGCCGTGCGGGTGCTGCCCCTGATCGTCTTCTTCGGCAGCCTGATCGCGGTGCTCTACTACCTGGGCATCATGGGCTGGATCATTCGTTTGGTGGGCGGCGCGCTGCACGCCCTGCTCGGCACCAGCCGGGTGGAGTCCACCACGGTCACCGCCACGCTGTTCCTCGGGCAGTCGGAAATGCCCCTGGTGGTACGGCCCTTCATCGCCGATCTCACCCGTTCGGAGCTGTTCGCCATCATGGTCGGCGGTTTCGCCGCGGTGGCCGGCTCGGTGCTGCTGGGCTATGCCGGCATGGGGGTGGAGCTGAAATACCTGATCGCCGCCAGCTTCATGGCCGCGCCAGGCGGCCTGCTGATGGCCAAGCTGATGGAGCCGGAGACCGAGCAACCACGCGACCAAGCCATGAAGACCCTGGGGGAGGGCGAGGAACGGCCGACCAATGTCATCGACGCGGCAGCGGAAGGCGCCCAGGTCGGCTTGCGCATCGCCCTGGCGGTCGGTGCCATGCTGCTGGCCTTCATCGCCCTGATCGCCCTGCTCAACGGCATCCTCGGCTGGTGCGGCGCCTGGTTCGGCATGCCGCAGCTGAGCATGCAACTGGTACTCGGCTATCTGCTGGCGCCGGTGGCCTTCCTCATCGGCGTGCCTTGGAGCGAGGCGGTGCAGGCGGGCGGTTTCATCGGCCAGAAGCTGGTGCTCAACGAATTCGTCGCCTATGCCGACCTTTCGACCTACCTGGACCCGATCAAGTCGGCAGCGGCTGGCGTCCAGCCGCTGTCGGCGCATACCCAGGTGATCGTCACCTTCGCCCTGTGTGGCTTCGCCAATCTCTCCTCCATCGCCATCCAGCTCGGCGGCCTGGGCGGTATCGCCCCCCAGCGCCGTCACGAACTGGCCCAGCTGGGTCTGCGCGCCATGCTCGGCGGCACCCTGGCCAACCTGATGAGCGCGGCCCTGGCCGGCTTCTTCATCGGCCTCTAGGTCGATGTCGGTTGGACCGTTCGGTCCACTTTATGGTGCACAGCGGCGCTGAATGCGCCAAAACGTAACAGCGGATGACCGTGGCGCGCTCCCGCGTTGCCGCCGCGAGCCATCCGCCGGCTTCTCAAGGTCTTGGTTCGGGAACTTCTCATGACGCCGTTCAGCCTCCGTCGCGCTTCCTTCAGCGCACTACCGCTCCTGTTCTGCTGCAGTGCTCCGCTGTTTGCCGCTCCAGCGCTCGATACCGACAGTGCCCAGGGTGAGACCGCCAGTCCCGCCGCGCAACAGACGGAAAATCGCTCGCCTTATCTGTCGTCCTGGTACAACCAGGATCTGACCCTGATCGGCAGCAAGGACATCAGCTTCGGCCCGCAACCCGTGGACGACGTCTATCTGGAGTACGAGTACTTCGGCCGCAAGGGGCCCTTCGAGCTCTACGGCTACATCGACGTGCCAAGGGTGCTCGGCATCGGCAACAGCCACGACTCCGGCGTCTGGGATCGCGGTTCGCCCCTGTTCATGGAGCACGAGCCGCGCATTTCCCTCGATCAGGTACTGGGACACTCGCTGGCCTTCGGGCCGTTCAAGGAGTGGTACCTGGCCTTCGACTGGATCTACGATCACGGCAGCAGCCAGGCCAGCCGGCAGAACACTCTCTACGCCGGCTTCGGTACCGACATCGAGACCCATACCCCGGTGCTGCTGTCCGCCAACCTGTACGGCCGCCGCCAGTGGGAAAACTATGGCGCCGCCAACGAGGATTCCTGGGACGGCTATCGGGCGCAGCTCAAGTACATCTGGCCGCTGGCCAAGTTCGATAACGGTGCCTCCCTGACCTACGTCGGCTTCACCAACTTCGATGTCGGCTCGAAGCTGGGCGACGAGCCGGGCCGCACGGCCAATGCCACCGTGTCCACCAACGTGCTGCTGTATGCCTTCACCCACCTGCGTTTCATGTTCGCCGCGCGCCACTTCCACAATGGCGGCAACTGGCGCGACGGCACCGAGCTGAACTTCGGCGAGGGCTCCTTCGAGGGTCGCTCCAACGGCTGGGGCTACTATGTGGGGGTGGGCTATCAATTCTGATCTGGAGACCGTCATGAGCACCAACTTGCCTGCGCACCTGACCGCGCTGCTTCCGGAAGCGGTTGCCGCTGCCTCGCGCGCCTATTGCCCGCACTCCGAGTTTCCCGTGGGCGCTGCCCTGCTGACCGCCGAGGGCGAGATCGTCCATGGCTGCAACGTGGAAAACATCTCCTACGGGCTGACCAACTGCGCCGAGCGTAGCGCCCTGTTCGCCGCCATCAGCCAGGGCCTGCCGCCGCGCAGCTTCACCGCTATGGCCATCCATGCGCCGGGCGTGCCCCTGATCAGCCCCTGCGGCGCCTGTCGCCAGGTGCTGCTGGAGCTGATGGCGCCCGATGCCACCATCGTCTGCAGCGGCAGCGAGCCGGATCTGACTCGCACCTGGACCCTGGCCGAACTGCTGCCCGGCGCCTTCGACGACTTCTAAGGAGTTCGCCCCATGTGGCTCGCCCAGGAAGTGATTCGTCAGAAGCGCGACGGCCGGGAACTGTCTGCAGCGGACCTGCAGCGCTTCGTTCGCGGTATCGCCGACGACAGCCTCAGCGAGGGCCAGATCGCTGCCTTCGCCATGGCCACCCTGCTGCGCGGCATGACCGCCGCCGAACGCACCGCCCTGACCCTGGCCATGCGCGACAGCGGCCAAGTGCTGCACTGGGACCTGCCGGGCCCGGTGGTGGACAAGCATTCCACCGGCGGCGTGGGCGATCTCACCAGCCTGGTGCTGGCGCCCCTGCTCGCCGCCTGCGGCTGCCATGTACCCATGATCTCCGGGCGCGGCCTGGGCCACACCGGCGGCACCCTGGACAAGCTGGAGAGCATTCCGGGCTATCTCATCCGCCCGGGGCTGGCGCGCTTTCGCCAGGTGGTGGCCGAGGTGGGCTGCGCCATCGTCGGCCCCAATGCCGATCTGGCGCCGGCCGATCGCCGGCTCTATGCCATCCGCGACGTCACGGCCACCGTGGAATCCGTCGACCTGATCACCGCCTCCATCCTGGCGAAGAAACTCGCTGCCGGCTTGGACGTGCTGGTCATGGACGTCAAGACCGGCGGCGGTGCCTTCATGGCCGAGGCGGAGGCGGCGCAACGCCTGGCCGATAGCATCGTCCAGGTCGCCGAGGCGGCGGGCGTGCGCACTCGCGCCCTGGTCACCGACATGGACCAGCCCCTGGCACGCAGTGCCGGCAATGCCCTGGAAGTGGAGGAGGCCATCGCCCTGCTGGCCGGGGAGGTGCGCAGCGAACGACTCTGGCAGGTGATTCAGGCCCTGGCCGAGGAGACGCTGCAACTGGCCGGACTGGCAAGGGATGCCGCCACCGCCGAGCGCCTGGTGCTGGAGGCCTGGCAGAGCGGCGCCGCCCTGGCGCGTTTCGCCGCGATGAACCTGGCCCTGGGCGGCCCGTCCGACTTGACCGAGCGGCCCTGGCAGCATCTGCCCCGGGCTCAAGAGGTACGCGCCGTCCATCCGGCACGCCCGGGCTGGGTGCAGCAGGTCGATACCCGCGCCCTTGGCTTGCTGGTCGTCGAGCTGGGTGGCGGGCGGCAACGTCCGGAAGATGAAGTAGATCCCGCGGTGGGCCTGGCCGGCCTGGCGCTGCCAGGTGAGCGGGTGGACGAAAATCGGCCCCTGGGCCTGATTCATGCCCGTGACGCTGACAGTGCAGCGCGAGCTGCCCGGCAGTTGCAGGCGGCCTATGTCTTGGGGGAAGAGCGACCGGCTGATCCGGTGCCGGCCTTGCTGGATCGGCGCTAGCGCCAAATTTCAGGCAAAAAAAAGACCCGGCAGAGCCGGGTCCAAAACCGTGATTAGCCTGATGAGGAGATAACCCGAAAGACCAACTGCTGGACCTTCAGTTATCGACCGGTCTCGCGACCGGCTGAGTTGAATAATAACAATTCTCATTCCATCGTCAAGCGTATTCGAGAATATTTCTTAATTACTTTCGGCGGGTCGCTCCGGGATGCCCCGCAGGCGGGTCACTTCCTTGTTCAGCGAGTCGATATGGCGTGCCATGTTCTCGATCAGGCTGTGGGCGATACGTGGGGTGGTCTCCATCAGCGAGACGAACTGATCCTGCGGGATCACCAGCACCGTACAGGCGGTCCTGGCGATCACGCTGGCGGTACGCGGCGTATGGGTGAAGACCGCCAGGGCGCCGACGATCTCGTCCTGGCACACCTCGCCCACCTTGCAGCCATCGACCCAGGCCTCGGCGTGGCCTTCGGTGATGACGAAGACGTGCTCGGCGGTATCGCCCTGGCGGATGATCTCGTCGCCGGCCGCATAGCGACGGAAGCCCGTCGCCGGTTGGGTCACCGGTGGCTTGAGGCGGATCAGCGCCTGGGCGAGCAGCGCCTGTTGGCCCAGCAGATAGCGCAGCAGGGCATCGCGTTGGGCTGGGGTGGCGGTCGCCGCGGCCAGGAAGGCTTCGCGACCATAGGGCTGGATCAGCACCTCGGCTTCGCTCTCGTAATCGAGGCGCGGCAGGTCGAGCGTCCGGCCCAGGCCGATCAGGTCGCCCTCGTCGAGCTGGAACAGCGCCCGCTGATCCAGCACCACCCGCAAGGGGCCCTGCTGGATCAGGTAGACCTCGTCGTCACGCATCCAGTCCTGCGACAGCGCTGCCGGACTCAACGTCAAAGGCGGCCGGCTCGGCGTCACGCCACTGAGCAGTTGCGCGGGAATGGCCTGCAGCGACTGGCGCAACTGATCGACATAGGGAGGCTGATCGCCGATGAGGTACATGGTGCCAATTCCTTCTTGTTACGCAAAGGTTGTGACGTGGGTCGCACGATAAGCCGCCCGTCGGCCATCGTAAATCCGCAACTCTACGCGCTGTGACAGAACGCTTGTTCTGCCACCCCAGAGGTTGCGCTCAGGCCTGACTGCGACCCAGGCGACGACTGATCCGAGCCGGCAAGGCCTCCAGCTGCCCGGCCCGACCCAGTTCCACGACCAGGGCGAGATCCTGCTCGGCAGGCGTCAGCCTGTCCTGCGCCTGGCGCTGCGCCGCGACCACGGCGAGGGTGGCCTCGGACGGATCGGTACCCGCGGCCTGGCGCTCCTGCAGCCAGCGGGCGATGAGTTCGTCGTCCGCCTGGCAGTCGATGATCAGCAGGGGCGCCGCCTGGGCTTCGGCCAGGGTCTGGGCGGCCTGGCGCTGGTCCTGCTTGAGGTAGGTGGCGTCGAGTACTAGCGGATAGCCGGCGGCCAGCACCTGGGCGCCGAGTTCGTGCAGGCGGGCGTAGGTGGCCTCGCCGGCCGCGGCGCTGTAGCGCGTGGCCTCGTCGCTGTCGGCATAGAGCCGCTGGCGCTCGACGTCGGATCTCAGGCGAATGGCGCCGAGCGCCTCCACCAGCGCCAGGGCCACGGTGCTCTTGCCGATGCCCGACACGCCATGCATCACCGCCACGAACGGCTGGGGCACCCGAGTGTAGCCTTCGGCCAGCGTGGTGTAGCTGCGATAGCCGGCGAGGATCTCGGCGCGCAGCTCCGCATTCTCGGCCTGGCTGAGGCGGAATAGCGCGATCTTGGCGCGCACCATGGCGCGATAGGCCTTGTAGAAGTCCAGTAGGGCCAGCCCCTGGTAGTCGCCGGTCGCCTCGAAATAGGCATTGACGAATCTGTTGCTCAGCGCCCCAAGGCCGCGGTCCTCCAGGTCCATGGCCAGGAAGCCGGCGTCGCCCAGGGTATCGGTCAGGCGGAAGGGCTCGTTGAATTCGATGCAGTCGAACAGCACCACCTCGCCATCGAGCAGGGTGGCGTTGGCCAGGTGGATGTCGCCATGGCATTCGCGGATGTAGCCCTCGCGGCACCGCGCCTCGAACAGCGGTAGCAGACGGGCGTAGCTGGCCTCGGCCCAGGCTTCGAGCTGGTCGAGCTGCTGGAGATCAGCCGCCTCGCTGAGCATGGCGCGGATCTGCTCGAAATTCTGCCGTACCGGCGCCATGGCGGCATCCGGGGTGCACAGCGGATGCTCGGTCGCCACCTGGGGGGCTGCCAGGTGGAAGCGGGCGATCTGTGCGGCCAGGGCGTCGATGTGCGCCTCGGTCAGTTCGCCGCGCTGCTGCACTTCGCTGAGCAGCTGGCTTTGGGGAAATTCCCGCATGCGCAGGGCGTATTCGATCACCGGACCGTCGCCACCCAGTCGGGGGGTGCTCTCGCTGCCGGTGATGGCCACCACGTCCTGATAGAGACCCTGCGTCAGGCGCTGGTTGAGCCGTAGCTCCTCGCGGCAGAAATGGCCCCTGGCCTCCAGTTCGGTGAAATCGAGAAAGCCGAAATTCACCGGCTTCTTGATCTTGTAGGCGACTTCTCCCGTCAGCACGACCCAGGAAATATGGGTTTCGACGACCCGAAACGCCGACGTCGGGTGGGGATAGAGCGCCGGATTCTGCAGGGCGGAAATCAGTAGTTGGCTCACGGGCGATCCTTAATAGAAATGGATGCCGGCATTATCCCTGCCAGGGCTCCCCACGCAAGCCGCGCGCCCTTCATGGAGGCCATGAACGATAGCTGACGAAGCATCGGTCGACCGGTGCCGAGCGCCGGGCAACCTGCGTATAATCCGCCGCCATGAAGCGACCCCGATCCTCCCGTTCCCGCAAGCGCAAGACCTTCGACTGGCGCCGTCTCTCTGGCTGGGCAATCAAGCTCGGCCTGGTCGCGCTGGTTGGCCTGGCCGGCCTGTGCATCTATCTCGATGCCGTGGTCCAGGAAAAATTCTCCGGCAAGCGCTGGACCATCCCGGCCAAGGTCTATGCCCGGCCGCTGGAATTGTTCAATGGCGTCAAGCTCAGCCGCGACGACTTCCTCACCGAACTCGATGCCCTCGGCTATCGCCGTGAGAAGACCGTGGACGGTCCCGGCAGCGTCGCCGTGGGCGCCTCCACGGTCGACCTGAATACCCGTGGCTTCCAGTTCTACGAGGGCGTCGAGCCGGCCCGGGCGATCCGCGTGCGCTTCGCCGGCGGCACCGTGTCTGGCGTCAGTGCCCTGGATGGCAGCAACCTCGCCGTAGCCCGCCTCGAGCCCTTGATGATCGGCGGCATCTACCCCGCGCATAACGAAGACCGCATCCTGATCAAGCTGGACCAGGCGCCGCCGCACCTGGTCGATGGCCTGGTGGCGGTGGAGGACCGCGAGTTCTGGCATCACCATGGCGTCTCGCCCAAGTCCATCGCCCGCGCCGTCTGGGTCAACGCCACCAGCGGCCAGGTCCGCCAGGGCGGCAGCACCCTGACCCAGCAGCTGGTGAAGAACTTCTACCTCACCAACGAGCGCAGCATCACCCGCAAGGGCACCGAAGCGCTCATGGCGCTGCTGCTGGAGCTGCACTACAGCAAGCAGGAAATCCTCGAGGCCTACCTCAACGAGGTCTTCCTCGGTCAAGACGGCTCCCGCGCCATCCACGGTTTCGGCCTGGCCGCCCAGTACTTCTTCGGCCAGCCTTTCAGTGAACTGAAACTGCACCAGGTGGCCCTGCTGGTCGGCCTGGTGAAAGGCCCCTCCTACTACAATCCGCGGCGCTATCCCGAGCGGGCGCTGGCGCGCCGCAACCTGGTGCTCGACCTCATGGCCGAGCAGGGCGTGGTCAGTGCCACCGAAGCCGAGGCCGCCAAGGCCCGGCCGCTGGGCATCACCAAGGCCGGCAGCCTGACCAACAGCTCCTTCCCGGCATTCGTCGACCTGGTCAAGCGCCAGCTCAAGCAGGATTACCGCGACGAAGACCTCACCGAGGAAGGCCTGCGCATCTTCACCAGCTTCGATCCCATCCTGCAGACCAAGGCCGAGGCCGCCATGGCCGAGGCCCTGAAGCGCATCGATGGCCGCAAGGGCGCGGAGAACGTCGAGTCGGCCATGGTGGTGACCAACCCGGAAACCGGCGAGGTCCAGGCCCTGCTGGGCGGTCGCGATCCGCGCTTCGCCGGCTACAACCGTGCCCTCGATGCGGTGCGCCAGGTCGGCTCGCTGATCAAGCCGGCGGTCTACCTCACCGCCCTTGAGCGTCCCAGCAAGTACACCCTGACCACCCTGATCCAGGACGAACCCTTCTCGGTCAAGGGTGCCGACGGCCAGGTCTGGCGACCGCAGAACTACGAGCACAAGGCCCACGGCACCATCTTCCTCTACCAGGGGCTGGCGCACTCCTACAACCTGTCCACCGCGCGCCTGGGTCTCGACCTGGGCGTGCCCGAGGTGCTCAAGACCGTCCAGCGCCTGGGCGTGAGTCGCGCCCTGCCGCCTTACCCGGCGACCCTGCTCGGCGCCGGCGCCCTGACGCCCATGGAAGTGGCGACCATGTACCAGACACTGGCCAACGGCGGCTTCAACACCCCGTTGCGCAGCATCCGCAGCGTGCTCGACGCCAACGGCGAGCCGCTCAAGCGCTATCCCTTCCAGATCGAGCAGCGCTTCGATACCGGTGCCATCTACCTGGTGCAGTACGCCATGCAGCGCGTCATGCGCGAGGGTACCGGGCGCTCGGTCTACAACCAGATTCCCACCAGCGTGAACCTGGCGGGCAAGACCGGTACCACCAACGACTCCCGCGACAGCTGGTTCTCCGGCTTCAGCCAGGACCTGCTGGCGGTGGTCTGGCTGGGGCGCGACGACAACGGCAAGACGCCCCTGACCGGCGCGACCGGTGCCCTGCAGGTGTGGAGCAACTTCATGCGCCGCGCCGATCCGGTCTCGCTGGACATGCCCGTGCCCGACAACGTGGTCCAGGCCTGGGTGGATGCCACTACCGGTCGCGGTACCGACCCCTCGTGTCCCAATGCCGTGCAGATGCCTTATATTCGCGGCAGTGAGCCGCCGCCGGGGGCCTCCTGTGGTGCGCCGGCCGCACCCGCCGCCGGGCAGGGCGGCAACGGCGGCAATCCGGTCATGGATTGGGTCAAGGGTTGGTTGAATTGAGAGGTCGCAAGGTGACGAAAGCAGTCTGGCCGGTGATGATCGCCGGCGTTCTTCTCGCCGGTTGCGCCACGCCGCAGCGTGGCGCCATTCCCGTGGTCGACTCCGGTGGCCCTGTCTCCAATGGCGAACTCTATCGCCAGGGCAACAACCGGCCCATGCCGGTCCAGCGCCAGGCGCCGGTCGCCGCCGCGCCCAGTGCGCCGGCCGACTCCGGGGTGACTGTCATGGTGCCAAGTGGCAGTTCCGCACCCCTGGAGACTTACGCCGCACCGGCCGCCTCCGCGCCGCTGATCACCTCGTCCAGTCCCAGCGCGCCTGCCGCCCAGGCACCGGCGCAGCCCAGCTATTCCCAGCCGGTCTATCCGCCGGCCAACCAGACCGGCTACGGCGCCGCCAGCAGTGCCCCTTCGGGCATTCCGTCCGCAGGCGCCGCCACCAGCGGTGGCCTGGCCGCTGACGAACAGCTGGACGGCCCGGTCCTGGCGCTGCTGACCACGGCGCAGCAACAGCAGGGCGGCGGAGACCTCAACGGTGCGTCGTCCAGCCTGGAGCGTGCCCAGCGTATCGCCCCGCGCGAACCCCAGGTGCTCTACCGCCTGGCCCAGGTCCGCCTGGCGCAGAACGATCCCGCCCAGGGTGAGCAGCTGGCCCGCCGTGCCCTGACCTACGCCAACGGTCGTCCGGCGCTGCAGGCCAGCCTCTGGCAACTCATCGCCCAGGCGCGCGAAGCCCAGGGCGATGCCGCCGGCGCTGCCCTGGCCCGGCAAAAGGCCCAGGTGGGTACTTGATGGACGAGCGCCTACCCGCTTTAGCCGATCAGCTGCTGCAGATCGAACGCGAACTTCGCCTGCTCGGCTGGTGGTCGGCGCTATCCCCCAGTGTCGAGGCCCTGGCCAGCCAGGAGCCCTTCTGCGTCGACACCCTGAGCTTCGCCCAGTGGCTCCAGTGGATTTTCCTGCCGCGGATGAAGCTGATCATCGAAAGCGATGGTGCTCTGCCGGTACGCTCGGGTATCCGGCCGATGGCCGAGGTCGTCTACCAGGGCGACCTCGATCCCGTGCTGCCCCTGCTGGCCTCCCTGGCCGAATTCGATCGGCTCATCGAAAGCGCCTGAGTCACTTGCCGCAATTCTGCTCGATGGACAGCTGGATCTCCGCGGCCCGCTGCTCGCGCTCTTCCTCGGTCAGGCGGCGGGTCTCGCCCCGGCCCGACTGCACCAGGACGCGGGGATTGTTACGCAGCTGCGCCAGATTCTGGCGTGACTGGTCGCAGTACGCCTGAACCTTGGCCTGGTCCTCGCGCACCTGCGCCTTCACCTTGCGCTCGAGTTCCTGCTGCTGGGCGTCGTTGGAGACCGACGGCTGCTGGACGCCGTTGGGCAGCTTGTAGGTGGGCGCGCTGCCACTGCCGTTGATCTGTGGTGCCACCTTCACGTCCACCTCATTGGCCTTCTGGCCCTCGGGCGGCTGAGCACTGAAGTGGGTAACGCCCTTGTCGTCGGTCCACTTGTAGACCTGGGCGGCCTGGGCGGACAGGCTGCAGACGAAGGCCAGGGCGGGAAGCCAGAAGATCGAGCGCATGGGAATCCTATGGGCGGAAGGGCAAGGCTTCACTATAAGAGTTGGCGCCGACCATTTCACCAGGGCCGACCACCGGCGGCCGATTGTGTGCAACCACACCTTTCGGCTTGACTTGCGCCGGTCGAATGCGAACAATCCAAAGTTCGCTGTAGCGAATCGGCCCAAAGCTGACTCCTCGGCAGACCATGAGGTGCCTACCCGCGCCGCCACAGTCAAATACCCTGCACCGCGTTACCTCGCGTCGGGTGGAAGCTCCAGCATTCATCGGAATCTTCCAACAAGGCTTTCTAGGCAGCTGAATCGTCGGTGATCACCGTCGCCCGTGCTCTGCCTTGCAGTCAACCGAACCTTGAACGTCCCAGATGGGCGTTCGCCACGCGTGGAATGAGGTGATACGTGGAGCTATTAACTGGCGCTGAGATGGTCGTCCGCTTCTTGCGCGACGAGGGCGTGAAACACATCTACGGGTACCCGGGCGGTGCCCTGCTGCACATCTACGACGCCCTGTTCAAGGAACCGGCGCTCAACCACATCCTGGTTCGTCACGAACAAGCCGCCACCCACATGGCCGACGGCTACGCCCGCGCCACCGGCAAGGCCGGCGTGGTCCTGGTGACCTCCGGTCCCGGTGCGACCAATGCCATCACCGGCATCGCCACCGCCTACATGGACTCCATCCCCATGGTGGTCCTGTCCGGCCAGGTGCCGAGCAACATGGTCGGCACCGATGCCTTCCAGGAAACCGACATGGTCGGTATCTCCCGGCCGATCGTGAAGCACAGCTTCATCATCAAGCACCCCTCCGAGATCCCCGAAGTCCTCAAGAAGGCCTTCTACCTCGCCGAGTCCGGTCGTCCCGGCCCGGTGGTGGTGGATATCCCCAAGGACATGGGCGATCCGACCAAGAAATACGAATACGTCTATCCGAAGAAGATCAAGCTGCGCTCCTACAATCCGGCGCAGCGCGGTCACTCAGGCCAGATCCGCAAGGCAGTGGAAATGCTGGTTGCGGCCAAGCGGCCGATCCTCTACGCGGGTGGCGGCGTCATCCTCGGCGGTGCCTCCGGTGCCCTCACCGAGCTGGCGCGCCTGCTCAACCTGCCGGTCACCAATACCCTGATGGGGCTGGGTAGCTATCCTGGCAGCGATCGCCAGTTTCTCGGCATGCTCGGCATGCACGGCAGCTACCCGGCCAACCTGGCCATGCACCACAGTGACGTCATCCTCGCCGTCGGTGCCCGTTTCGATGACCGCGTGATCAACGGTGCCAAGCGCTTCTGCCCCAACGCCAAGATCATCCACGTCGACATCGATCCGGCCTCCATCTCCAAGACCATCAAGGCCGACGTACCCATCGTCGGTCCGGTCGACAGCGTTCTCGCCGAGATGGTCACCGTCGTCCGCGAACTCAACGAGAAGCCCCACGCCGAGAGCCAGGCCACCTGGTGGAAGCAGATCGAGGAATGGCGCGGCAGCCGTGGCCTGTTCCCCTACAACAAGGGCGACGGCAGCATCATCAAGCCGCAGACCGTCATCGAGACGCTCTACGATGTCACCGGTGGGGATGCCTACGTCACCTCCGATGTCGGCCAGCACCAGATGTTCGCCGCCCAGTACTACCTGTACGACAAGCCCAATCGCTGGATCAACTCCGGCGGTCTCGGCACCATGGGTTTCGGCTTCCCGGCGGCCATGGGCGTCAAGCTCAACTTCCCCGATGCCGACGTCGCCTGCGTCACCGGCGAAGGCAGTGTGCAGATGAACATCCAGGAGCTCTCCACCTGCATGCAGTACGACCTGCCGGTGAAGATCGTCTGCCTCAACAACGGTGCCCTGGGCATGGTCCGCCAATGGCAGGACATGCAGTACAGCAGCCGCTACTCCCACTCCTACATGGAATCCCTGCCGGACTTCGTCAAGCTGGCCGAGGCCTATGGCCACGTCGGCATGCGCATCCAGCGTCTGGAAGACCTCAAGCCGATGATGGCCGAAGCCTTCGCCATGAAGGACCGCCTGGTCTTCCTCGACATCGCCGTGGACAACACCGAGCACGTCTACCCGATGCAGATCAAGGATGGCGCGATGCGCGACATGTGGCTGAGCAAGACGGAGCGGACCTGACCATGAGACACATCATCTCCCTGCTGCTGGAAAACGAGCCCGGTGCCCTGTCCCGCGTGGTCGGCCTGTTTTCCCAGCGCAACTACAACATCGAAAGCCTCACGGTCGCCGCGACCGAGGACCCGACCCTGTCGCGCCTGACCCTGACCACCATCGGCCAGGAAGAGACGGTCGAGCAGATCACCAAGAACCTCAACAAGCTCATCGAGGTGGTGAAGCTGGTCAACCTGTCCGAGAGCGCCCACATCGAGCGCGAACTCCTGCTGATCAAGGTCAAGGCCACCGGTGCCCAGCGCGCCGAGGTCAAGCGCACCACCGACATCTTCCGTGGCCAGATCGTCGATGTCGGCAGCAGCGTGTATACCATTCAGCTGGCGGGCACCAGCGAGAAGATCGACAGCTTCATCCAGGCGATCGGCGCCGCGTCCATCCTCGAGGTGGTGCGTAGCGGCGTGACCGGAATATCCCGTGGCGACAAAGCCCTGAGCATCTGATACCCCCTTTTCCAGGAGAACCTGCAATGCGCGTTTACTACGACAAAGACTGTGACCTTTCCATCATCCAGGGCAAGAAGGTCGCCATCATCGGCTACGGCTCCCAGGGCCATGCCCACGCCTGCAACCTGAAGGACTCCGGCGTCGACGTCGTCGTCGGTCTGCGCAGTGGCTCGGCCACCGTGGCCAAGGCCGAGGCCCATGGTCTGACCGTCAAGCCGGTCAAGGACGCCGTCGCCTCCGCCGACGTGGTCATGATCCTGACCCCCGACGAATTCCAGTCCAAGCTGTACAAGGACGAGATCGAGCCGAACCTGAAGCAGGGCGCCACCCTGGCCTTCGCTCACGGTTTTGCCATCCATTACAACCAGGTCGTACCCCGTGCCGATCTGGACGTCATCATGATCGCCCCCAAGGCCCCGGGTCACACCGTGCGTTCCGAGTTCGTCAAGGGCGGCGGCATCCCTGACCTGGTCGCCGTCCACCAGGACGCTTCCGGCAATGCCAAGAACGTCGCCCTGTCCTACGCCTGTGGCGTCGGCGGCGGCCGTACCGGCATCATCGAGACCACCTTCAAGGACGAGACCGAAACCGACCTGTTCGGCGAGCAGGCCGTGCTGTGCGGTGGCGCGGTCGAGCTGGTCAAGGCCGGTTTCGAAACCCTGGTCGAAGCCGGCTACGCGCCGGAAATGGCCTACTTCGAGTGCCTGCACGAACTCAAGCTGATCGTCGACCTCATGTACGAAGGCGGCATCGCCAACATGAACTACTCGATCTCCAACAATGCCGAGTACGGCGAGTACGTGACCGGCCCCGAGGTGATCAACGCCGAGTCCCGCGCCGCCATGAAGAATGCGCTCAAGCGCATCCAGAACGGCGAATACGCCAAGATGTTCGTGGCCGAGGGCGCGTCCAACTACGCCTCCATGACCGCCTACCGTCGCAACAACGCGGCTCACCCGATCGAGCAGGTCGGCGAGAAGCTGCGTGCCATGATGCCCTGGATCGCGTCGAACAAGATCGTCGACAAGACCAAGAACTGATCGGGCAGGGCGTCAGCCCTGTAACGAACGGTAAAGACGCGGCCTCGGCCGCGTTTTTTATTGCACTGCCCACGACCCCGGCAATGCCTTAGCATGGGAGGTTAGGCTGAACCCTGTGCGCATGGGGTCAGTCCAATCCGTCAGGTAATGCCCAAGGAAAATCCATGAGCGAGCGTCCCGAAGAAACCCCGTCCCCTTCCACCACCGACGGCCTCATTCCCGTGGATGAGCACATCGAGGAAACCCAGGACGCCCAGGGGCGCAAGATCAGACGCCGTGGCGTATACCTGTTGCCCAACCTGTTCACCACCGCGGCGCTCTTCGCCGGCCTCTATTCCATCATCAAGGGCGTCGCTGCCCAGACCGCCTTCACCCAGGGGCAATACGACGTCGCCTCCGCTGGCTTCTCGGCCGCCGCCGCGGCGATCTTCATCGCCATGGTGCTAGATGGCCTGGACGGTCGCGTCGCCCGCATGACCAATACCCAGAGTGCCTTCGGCGAACAATACGATTCCTTGTCCGACATGGTCGCCTTCGGTGTCGCTCCGGCGATCCTGGCCTACCAATGGGCACTCAGCGGCCTGGGCAATGTCGGCTGGGCCGTCGCCTTCATCTATGTAGCCGGCGCGGCCTTGCGCCTGGCGCGCTTCAACACCCAGATCGGCTCGGTGGACAAGCGCTACTTCATCGGCCTGGCCAGCCCCTCGGCTGCCGCCCTGGTGGCCGGTACCGTCTGGTGCTTCAGTGACTTCGGCATCCTCGGCTCCAAGCTCTCCTTCCTAGTTGCCCTCATGGTGGCTGCCGCCGGCATGCTCATGGTCAGCAACTTCAAGTACTGGAGCTTCAAGACCCTGGGTCTGAAAGGGCGGGTACCCTTCGTGGTCATCCTGGTCGCCGTGCTGGTCTTCGCCGTGGTCTTCACCGATCCACCGCGCGTCTTGCTGCTGGGCTTCCTGGCCTATGCCGTCTCCGGTCCCCTCATGACGCTCTGGCGCGGCCGTCGTACCGGTCGGGCCTGAGTCTCCAGAGAAGGGGCTGCGCAAGCAGCCCCTTCTTTTTTGCCTTTTTGAAAAATAACCTGTTGACCTGCTCCGAAACTCCCCTATAATGCGCCCCACTTCCGGCGCAGACGCTGAAGCGGCTTGAAAATCAAGCACTTAGGTCTGGGTCGGGCGAGGGCTCCACGGAGTCCTCGCGGCTGGGTCAACGCCTTCGGG
>NZ_LNUP01000017.1:0-45095 GCF_001512295.1 Pseudomonas sp. EpS/L25
CGGCGTTTTCGTCCTGCTCGATGGCGCGCTGGGTATCGTCCCGGTAGAGCCGATACAACCGCGCGATATTCGTCTCCGCATTGGCGTAACTGCTGTCGTCCTTCAGCATGAATTTTTCGCAGTGCAGAGCGATGCTTTCTGCCTGGTCCTGCCGAAAACCCTGAGCTTCCGCTCGGCAGGTTGCACCCGTGGCGGCGTTGAAGAGGTTGTTGCCGGTGCCATCGAAGAACACGCCGACACGTAGGGTGATGCGCTGCTCCACCGGGCGTTCGGGCTGGCTAACTGAGCGGTCCTGACCGACTGGAGCCCCAACTGGGCGACTGGAAGCGCTGCCCGGCCCTGGTCTTTCACGTCCGCGCAGGCCGAGTGGCGCGGTCCGTCCTGGCGCTTGGCGGGCAAACTCCCCGCTCGCGGCACAGGTGCCGTTCGCCAAGCTGCCAGTGCTCAGCCCTCCGCCACCCATGCCGATGATCACCGTCCCCGAACCACCGATCACCACCCCGCCATGGCTGGTGACGCTGCCGAGCACGGCAGCAGGCTGGCCGTTGATCAGGACGTTGGGGATGACGGCCGCACTCAGCTTCGCACCACAGCCACAGGCTTGGCCCAGGGTGGCGGCGGGCAAGCCGTCGAAGAAGACGTTGGCCGAGCCCTGGACCAGGGCCGTGGCCCCGCACTTGGGGCAGGTGACGGCGTCACCCAGGCGCGCAGCAGGTTTTCCGGACATGACCGATTTCCCTATCGGTGATTTCAGGCCCGGAAGATGCCGCAGGAAAGGCTCTAGAACAATAGTTACAGACCGATAACGCGGAAACCGTCACACCGCTACCCGTGTGGATCTTCCGGGTAGGTGAAGGTCGGCATCTGCCAGTTGAATTTCAACGCCAGCAGGCGCAGCAGCAGGCCGGCAGCCAGGGTGATGAGCAGCGCCTGCTCTTCGCCGAGCCAGTGGCGGCAGAGCAGGTAGCAGCCGGCGGACAGCACGGCCACGCTGGCATAGAGTTCGCGCCTCAGGATCAGCGGGACGTCGTTGCAGAGGATGTCGCGCAGGATGCCGCCACAGGTGCCGGTGAGGGTGCCGCTGACGATGACGATGACCGGACTCAGGCCCATCTCCAGGGCCACCTGGCAGCCGATCACGGTGAAGGCCACCAGGCCCAGGGCGTCGAGCAGCAGGAACAGCCGGCGCAGGTAGCGCATGACTCGGGCGATGGCCACGGTGGCGAGGCCCGCGCCAACGGTCAGCGCCAGGTACTCCGGATGCTTGACCCAGCCCAGCGGATAGTGGCCCAGCAGGACGTCGCGCACCGAGCCGCCACCCAGGGCGGTGACGCTGGCGATCAGCGCCACGCCGAACAGGTCCATGCCGCGGCGACCCGCGGACAGCGCACCGGTCATGGCCTCGGCGGTGATGGCAACCAGGTAGAGGATGGACAGCAGCACGGGGGTGCGGCCGTCAGACCTTGATGAAGTGCTCGCGGTAGTGGCGCAGCTCGGCGATGGAATCGCGGATGTCGTCCAGCGCCAGGTGGCTGCCGCTCTTCTTCACGCCATCGCGGACGTGGGGGGCCCAGCGCGCGGCCAGCTCCTTGAGGGTGGAGACGTCCAGGTTACGGTAGTGGAAGTAGGCTTCCAGCTCCGGCATGCGGCGATGGAGGAAGCGGCGATCCTGGCAAATGCTGTTGCCGCAGATCGGCGACTTGCCCTTGGGCACCCATTGACGCAGGAACTCCAGGGTCAGGGCCTCGGCCTGGGCGGTGTCGACGGTGCTCTCGCGGACCCGCTGGGTCAGCCCCGAGCCGCCGTGCTGGCGGGTATTCCACTCGTCCATGCCGGCCAGCACCTCATCCGACTGGTGGATGGCCAGTACCGGGCCCTCGGCCAGCACGTTGAGATCGCTGTCGGTGACGATGGTGGCCATCTCGATGATCACGTCCCGATCCGGATCCAGGCCGGTCATTTCCAGGTCGATCCAGATCAGGTGCTGCGGATTGGGGGTGGTCATGGCGAACTCCTTGATGAGGGCGCCAGTGTAGCAGCGCGCCTGTCGCCTACCTACCGGCGCCATAGCAGCAGGCGGCTACCGCGCAGGTCACCCACTTCAAGGACGGCATCGGCCGGCTGACCGGGGATCTCGAAGGTGTTGCTGACCAGCCAGCTGCCGGGGCGCAGCTCCTGGCGGGCTTTCTCGCCCAGGCGTGGCATGGGCGCCGGCGAGAGAAAGCAGTAGACGACGTCGAACTCGCCCAGCTGCACCCGCCAGAGATCGCGATAGCGCACCTGGCAATTGCGCCGCGGCAGGCAGCGCAGCCAGGCCAGGGCGAAACTCAGCGGCGCCGTCTCCACCCCGACGAAGGTGGCCTGGGGAAAGCGCCGGGACAGATCGACCAGGGTATCGCCCAGGCCGCAGCCGAGGTCGACGAAGCGAAAGGTCGGCTCGCGCTCGGCGAGCAATTCGGCCAGCCGCTCGCGGGTCTGGCGCCCGGTCAGATAGAGCGGTACCCGCTCGCGCAGGCTGTTCCAGTTCAGCAGCAGGAGCAACAGAAAACCGAGCGCGGCGATGCCCGCCGACAGGCCGCGACCGCTGACCAGATAGAGCGCGGGGGCGAACAGCAGGTTGATGAACACCCACCAGCGCGCCAAGCCGAGCAGCTCCCCCAGCAGGGCCGCCAGCACTGCCTGCAGGCAGACCAGCGCCAGCAACGAAGGCCGCTGACCGGCGAAGCTGGCCCAGATTCTCAGGCCGACGATGGCGACCACCAGGGCGGCCAGTTGCACCAGCACGGCCAGCAACAGGGGATAGCGCGAGGCGAGATGGGCCAGCATGGGCGCTCCAGAGCGACGAGGTGCGCCAAGTTTAGGTAATCCGCGAGAGGCGGCCAATGCTAGACTCCTCGCCCCTGACACCCGCGGACTTCCCATGGCCAAACGCCACCTGACCCGTCGCCAGAGCTGGCGGATCGAAAAAATCCAGACCGAACGCGCCGCTCGCGCGGAGAAACGCGAATCCAAGCTGGTCGACGAACTCGAGGGTGGCGATCTGGGCCCGGAACAACAGGGCCAGGTGATCGCCCACTTTGGCGTTCAGGTGGAGGTCGAGGATGGCGAGGGCCGCTTGCAGCGCTGCCATCTGCGCGCCAACCTGCCGACCCTGGTCACCGGCGACCAGGTGGTGTTCCGCGCCGGCATCCAGGGCAATGGCGTCATCGTGGCCCAGTTACCGCGCCGCTCGGAGATCTGCCGGCCGGACATGCGCGGCCAGCTCAAGCCGGTGGCGGCCAACGTCGACCGCCTGGTGATCGTCTTCGCCCCGCTGCCCACACCCCACGCCAATCTCATCGACCGCTACCTGGTGGCGGCCGAGCACGCCGGCATCCAGCCGCTGCTGCTGCTGAACAAGGCCGACCTGATCGACGAGCACAATGGCCCCGCCCTGGATGAGCTGCTGGGCATCTACCGTGAACTGGACTACCCCCTGCTGGAGGTCTCGGCCCACAACGGCCTGAGCATGGATCAGCTCAAGAGCGCGCTGGACGAGCACGTCAGTGTCTTCGTCGGTCAATCCGGCGTGGGCAAGTCGTCGCTGGTGAACGCCCTGCTGCCCGGCGTCGATACCCGGGTCGGTCCGCTGTCGGAGCTGACCAACAAGGGCACCCACACCACCACCACCGCCCGGCTCTTTCACTTTCCCGACGGCGGCGATCTGATCGACTCGCCCGGCATCCGCGAATTCGGCCTGAGCCACGTCAGCCGTGACGACGTGGAAGCCGGTTTCAAGGAATTCGGTGACTTCATCGGTCGCTGCCGCTTCCGCGACTGCCAGCACGAGCGCGAACCCGGTTGCGCCTTGCTCGCCGCCCTGGAGCGGGGCGACATCCATCCGCAGCGGATGGCCAGCTACCGGCATATCCTGGCTAGCCTCGAAGGCGAATCGCGCTACTAGCTTGCGCTTGTTGCTCAGCCTTGTAGACAGGCCAAAAAAAACGCCGCGCTCTTTACACAGGAACGCGGCGTTTTTTCTTAACTGATCGGCATTGGGCCCATGCCGGACTATTGCATGGACCTCTACCGCTCCTGCTTTATCGCAGCCATGGCGGTCCGCCAATGCGGCCGCTCCGACAGGTACATCGTGCCTTTTTAGGAGCAACTGTCTGCGCGCATTATCGCGGCCATGGCGGTCCGCCGATGCGGCCGCTCCTACAGAGGCACCACACCCTGTAGGAGCGGCCCATGGCCGCGATAGCAGGCCTAAAGCCAGATCCAAGCTTCGTCCCAGCCACCAAGGCCTTCCCGAAACGCTAGGCGAAGGCTAACTGATCGGCATTAGGGACAAGCCTGGCCTCTTTATGATCAACCGAAGACGCGGAAGCGCTCGGCGTCATCCATGAAGGTCTTCTCCGGGAAGTCGCCCTCGTTGGAGCCGAAGGGCATCTGGGCGCGCAGGTGCCAGGTCTCCGGCAATTTCCACTCGGCGGCGGCCAGGGCATCGGGCAGCGGATTGTAGTGCTGCAGACTGGCGCCGATGCCGGCATTGGCCAGCGCCGTCCATACCGAGAACTGAGCGATGCCGCTGGCCTGTTCCGACCAGATGGGGAAGTTGTCGGCGTAGCTGGGGAATTTATCCTGCAGGGCCGAGATGACCTGGCGATCCTCGTAGAACAGCACGGTACCGGCGCCGGCGGCGAAGCTGTTGATCTTGCCCTCGGTGGGCGCGAAGGACTCGGCCGGCACGATCTGTCGCAGGGCCTGCATGACGAAGCCCCAGAACTTCTCGCTCTCGGCGCCGAACAGGATCACCGCGCGCGAGCTCTGGGAGTTGAAGGAGGACGGCGACAGCTTGACCGCCTCCTGGATCAGCGCGGTGACCTGATCCTGCGCCAGCGGCAGGTTCTTGCCCAGCGCGTACTGGCTACGGCGGCGCTTGATGGTGTCGATAAAGGCGTTGCTCATCGGGAGGCTCCTGCTGAGGGAATCGGAGATCGAGAGACCTCGTGCCAGGGCGCAAGGTGCCCGATCCATCATGAATCCTCTGCAGCATAGCGAGCCCTCTACCCGCCAACGGACGAAAAAACCGAACGCTGGCAGCGAATTTTCCTATCGATCAGCGCGATCGCTCAGGGCTTGCTCTGGATGACACCCGCATCGAAGGCATTAATCTGCTGCTTGAAAGCGGCGTTGTTGATGGGCTGCGCCAGATTGCCGGTGGCGGATACGCCCCCGCTGGAGACCCCGCTGCGATTGGCACCGGGCGCATCCTGAGCCGGCGCCGCGGAAGGACCCTTGTTACCGTTGCGCCCCTCGATGGCCTGCTGGGCCTTCTTGGTCAGCACGATGATGTCGATGCGGCGGTTGACCGGGTTGAGCGGGTGCTCTCGGTCGAAGGGTGCCGAAGCCGCATAACCGACGATCCGGGCCACCTGCTCGTCCGGATAGCCACCGGCCTCCAGGGCGCGCCGCGCCGAGTTGGCCCGGCCGGCGGACAGCTCCCAGTTGCTGAAATCGCCCTTGCCGACGTAGCGCGCCGCATCGGTATGGCCACTGATGCTGATCTTGTTCGGCACCTGGCGAATGGTGTCGGCCATGGCCAGCAGGATGTCCTCGAAATAGGGCTTCAGCCGCGGACTGCCCGAATCGAACATCGACCGATTGTCGGCATCGACGATCTGGATGCGCAGGCCGTCCTGGGTGATCTCCATCAGGATCTGATCCTTGAACTTCTGCAGCTCCGGATTCTCGTTGATCTTGTTCTGCAACTCCTGCAGCAACAGCTCCAGGCGCTGCTTCTCGACCTGCTCGGCGATCTTCTCCGCCTGGCTGGCATCCATCTTCTGGGCCTGCTGGCTCTGCTCCTGGTTCTGATCCTTCTGCGCCGCCGCATTCGGCTGGCGATCCGGCGAGGTGTCCGGGGACTGGGTCGGATCGGGCTGCACCCGGTTGGAGTCATTGGGGTCGGCGCGCTCCTCCATGTCCGGATTGACCTTGTTCTGGGTCGAATCCGGCTGGGCCTGGATCTCCGGATTCAAGGTCCGGTCAGGCGCGGGCGTCGGGGTGCCGCCCAGGTCGATGACATAGGGGCTGGCGCTTTCGGTGAAGCCGATCGGGTCCTGGAAGTAGCCGGCGATGGCCTTCTTCTGCTCCGGCGTGGCCGAAGACATCAGCCAGAGCACCAGGAAGAACGCCATCATGGCGGTGGCGAAGTCGGCGAAGGCGATCTTCCAGGCGCCGCCGTGGTGACCGGCGGCGCTCTTCTTGACGCGCTTGACGATGATCGGCTGATTGTTGTCCATCAGCTGCCCCGCATCGCCTGCTCGAGTTCACTGAAGGACGGCCGGTGCGCGGGGAACAGCACCTTGCGGCCGAATTCCACGGCGACGGTGGGCGGCATGCCGCTGGCGGCGGCCACCAGGCAGGCCTTGATGGCTTCCAGCACGTTGAGCTCTTCCTTGGCGTCGTGCTCCAGGCAGGTCGCCAGCGGACCGAAGAAGCCGTAGGCGGCGAGAATGCCGAGGAAGGTACCGACCAGCGCCGCGCCCACGTGGCCGCCGATGGCCGCCTGGTCGCCCTCGCCGAGCATGCCCATGGTGATCACGATCCCCAGTACCGCGGCGACGATACCGAAGCCGGGCAGGCCGTCGGCGACCCGCGATACCGCATGGGACGGGTGCTCCAGTTCTTCCTTGATGCCGGCCAGCTCCATGTCGAACAGGCCTTCCAGCTCGTGGGGCGCCATGTTGCCGGAGGACATCAGCCGCAGGTAGTCGGCAATGTAGGCCGTCATCCGCTCATCCTTGAGGATGTTCGGGTATTTGCTGAAGATCGGGCTGGCCTTGGGATCCTCGACGTCGGCTTCGATGGACATCATGCCCTCGCGCCGGCTCTTGTTGAGGATCTCGTAGAGCAGCTTCAGCACGTCCAGGTAGAAGGCGTGGGTGAAGCGGTTGCCGAACATCTTCAGCGACTTCTTGAACACCTGCATGAAGGTGCTGCCCGGGTTGGCCTGCAGGAAGGCTCCCAGGGCGGCACCGCCGATGATCAGCACCTCGAGCGGCTGGATGATCGCGGCGATCTTGCCGTGCGCGAGGATGTAGCCGCCGAGGACCGACGCGAATATCACGATGATGCCGATGATTTTTGCCATGGTTGGGAATACTGTGTGCTAAGGAAAGTTGAGCCGGGGAATAACCCTCACGCCCCCTTTATCGGACCCGGCGTCCCGGACTGAAGGCCTTTCATCAAATTTCAAGGCGACCGTCGTATGTCCAGCCGCCCGAACACTGTCGAAGACTGGGTCAAACACCTGGAAGGCGTGCGCCTGCCAGTGGCCACCTCCACCGCAGAGCGTCTACGCCGTACCCTGGCCGATGGCCGGCTGGCGCTGCATGAGATAGCCGAACGACTCTGCGAGTCACCTCCCCTGGCGCTGGCCCTGCTGCGCGAGGCCAATCGTGGCCATGCCAGCCTGGGCGATCCGGCCGCCAGCCTCGAGGCCGTGCTCGGCCGCGTCGGCCTCGGCCCGGCGGAGTATTTGGTGGCCCATCAGGCCAGCCTGGTCGAGGAGCGCCTGCCGCAACCACTGCGGCAGCTGTGCCTGGTCAGCCAGCACGCCATGACCCTGGGTCTCGGCCTGTTCGGCGTGCCCCTGGCGCGCCTCTGGCCGGACATCCGCCTGGCCGCCCTGCTGTTCCTGGCCCCGCTCTGGCCGCTGGTCACCCGCTATCCGGAGCTGTTCGAGGAATGGGAGCGCCGGGTGCTGGGCGAAGGCGAGCCGGCGCTCAAGGTCGAACTCGACCTGCTGGGCGTTCCCGCCGTGCGCCTGTGCCAGGCACTGGCCCGCCACTGGCAACTGCCGGACTGGATCGTCGAGGGCTATCGCCTGCTCGACCAGGATCGCCGCCAGTTGGTCAAGGCCCTGCACATCGCCCATGCCGAGGATCCGCTGGAACAGCAGCACCGCCTCGACGAGGACCCGGAGCTGCGGCGCTGGCTGACCCACCCGGGCAACACCATCCTGCTGGCCAACGGCCTGGCCCTGGCCAGCCACCATGCCTGGAACGACCCTCACACCCTGCGCTGGCAGCGCCTCAGCGCGCTCTACCTGCAGCTGCCGCTGGCACGCGTGCAGAGCCGCAGTCACGAACTCGCGGTCCAGGATGCCCAGCGGCATGCCCGCCCCGGCCTCTGGCACCCCGCCGAAGGCCTGCTCTGGCCACCCGGCGAGCGCCGCCTCAAGCCGATCCCCAAGGTCCAGGTCGCCGCCGAAAGCCAGGCACAGCGCTGGCGCGGCCTGTGCGAGCAACTGCTGCACACGCCCAGTGCCTTCGCCACCCTGCCCCAGCTGTTCGACTGTGCGCGTCAGGCCCTGGTGGCTTGCGGCCTGCCACGCCTGCTGCTGCTCACCCCCGACCGCACGGGCAGCAAGGGCAACGTGCAACTGCACCACGGCCTGGACGAGGCGCCTGGCCTGCAACTGGATATTGCCGGCCAGCCGCTGCTGGCCAAGCTGTTCGGCAGCCCGGGACAACTGCGCATCGATGCGGCCAATCGCACGCGCTTCGCCCCTCACCTGCCCGCCGACCTGCGCCGGCTGTTCACCAGCGAACGCCTCTGGCTGCGCAGCCTGGGCTTCGGCGAGCGGGTGGTGCTGCTGGCGGTGCTGGATACCGAACTGGAGCCGGCGGACCCCCGCCGGACGGCGGCGCTGGACAAGACCTTCACCTGCATCGAGCGCGCCATCGCCACCTTCGGTAGTCGTCCTAGAGCGCGGCCGACCTGACGCTGTGCGGCCAACCTCGGTACACTTGACTCTCTTCGGACTGACGGGAAATCCGCGATGCCCTTTTCCGCCCTGCCCCTGGTGATCGAACCGGCCGACCTCGCGGCGCGCCTGGATGCGCCCGAACTCATTCTGGTCGACCTCTGCAGCGCCGCCCATTACGCCGAGGGGCACCTGCCCGGTGCGCGCCACGTCGCGCCCGCCCGCACCCAGTTGGGAACCAGGCCGGCTCCCGGTCTGCTGCCGGCACAGGCGGACCTGGAGCAACTGTTCGGCGAACTGGGCCAGCGCGACGAGGCCGTCTACGTGGTCTATGACGACGAGGGCGGCGGCTGGGCCGGGCGCTTCATCTGGCTGCTCGACGTCATCGGCCATGCGAACTACCACTACCTCAACGGCGGCCGCCAGGGCTGGATCGCTGCCGGCCTGCCGCTGGAGACCGCCGTTCCCACTCCTGCCGGCGGACCGGTACCCCTGACGCTGCACGAGGAACCCACCGCCACTCGCGCCTACCTGCAGAGCCGGCTGGGCGCCGAGGACCTGGCCATCTGGGACGCCCGCGGCGCCGACGAGTACCGGGGCGAGAAGGTGCTGGCCGCCCGCGGCGGCCACATTCCCGGGGCGATCAACTTCGAATGGACGGCGGGCATGGATCGCGAACGCCAGTTGCGCATCCGCGAGGACCTGGCCGCCGAACTCGAGCGCCTGGGCATCACCCGTGACAAGGAAATCGTCACCCACTGTCAGACCCACCACCGATCCGGCTTCACCTACCTCGCGGCCAAGGCCCTGGGCTACCCGCGCGTGAAGGCCTATGCCGGCTCCTGGGGCGAATGGGGCAACCATCCCGACACGCCCATCGAATGATCGCCAAGGACAACCCATGAAACTGCAAGACCGTCTGTTCATCCTGGCCCAGCACCTGCTGCCCCACCACCTGCTGTCGCGGGTGATCGGCGGCTTCGCCGAGTGCCGCGCGCCCTGGTTCAAGAACCGCCTGATCCGCTGGTTCGTGCGCCACTACGACGTGGACATGCGCCAGGCCCTGGTGGAAGAACCCACGGCCTACGAGAACTTCAATGCCTTCTTCACCCGCGCCCTGAAGGCCGATGCCCGGCCGCTGCCGGCCACGCCGGAGGTGGTGGTCAGCCCCAGCGATGGCGCCATCAGCCAGCTCGGCCGCATCGAGCATGGCCGCATCTTCCAGGCCAAGGGCCACAGCTACAGCCTGCTGGAACTGCTCGGCGGCGACGGTCTGCGCGCCGCGCCCTTCATGGGCGGCAGCTTCGCCACCATCTACCTGTCGCCCAAGGACTACCACCGGGTGCACATGCCGCTGACCGGCACCCTCCGGGAAATGGTCTATGTTCCCGGGCGCATCTTCTCGGTCAACCAGCTCACCGCCGAGAACGTGCCCGAGCTGTTCGCCCGCAACGAGCGGGTGGTCTGCATCTTCGATACCGCGGTGGGCCCCATGGCGGTCATCCTGGTGGGTGCCATGATCGTCGCCAGCATCGAGACGGTGTGGGCCGGCCTGGTCACGCCGCCCAGGCGTGAACTCAAGCGTTTCGCCTACGACGAGGCGGCGCGGGCACCCATCACCCTACGCACCGGCGACGAGCTGGGCCGCTTCAAGCTGGGCTCTACCGCCATCGTCCTGTTCGGACCCGAGGCGGTGAACTGGTCAGCTGAACTCGGCGCGCTGTCCACCGTCAACATGGGGCAACTGCTCGGCGTTCCCGCCGTGCCCACCCCATCGACCACCGTTTCCGAGCCTGGGCCTCTCGTCTAGATGCGCGGTTCATTGCCCATCGAAAGAGGAGTACGAGCGGCGAATGGATAGCAAAAGGCCACAGCTCATGTTGCGGGTACCGGCGCCCGACCAGCGCAGCCTGACGTTCTGTGACGCTACGCCGGCCGGCCTCAAGCGTTGGCTGGACCAATTGCCCCGGGCCAAGCTGGGCGAATTCGCGCGGCTGCTCTACCAGGGCCTGCACGAGATCAACCGCCTGATGCTCACGGCGGAGGCGCGGCTGCGCCTGCTGGAAGCCTTGCGCCCGGACGTGCAGCGGGTTTGCCAACTGCTCGAACGCCACGTGCTCAACCAGGCCATCGTGCTCGACGAGCGCTCGCGCAAGGTCGCCAACCTCTGCCAGGCGCTGCAGAACCTGCTGGCCGCCGGCTACAAGCTGATCGTGGTCGAGGAAAGCGAGCGCGGCGAACGCGGCACCCTGCTGGCCACCGCCATCCAGCGCGCCCTGCGCGCCCTGCTCGGCCCGCTGATCCGCGCCGCCCAGCTCTATACGCCAGTCCACGACAACCTCTGGCTGGAGCTGCACCAGCTCTACCGCCTGGCGGTGACCACCGGCGTGCACAACCAGAAGGTCCGCGACGAGCTGCTGCCAGGCGATGGCAGCCAGACCATCACCCAGGCCTATTGCGCCGCCCTGCTGTTCGGCGCGGCGCGCTGCAACCAGCTGCGCCAGAGCCACATCGCCCAGCTCACCCTGCATCTGGACGACTGGGCCAACCTGGTCCGCCTGCAAGGTCCCGAGCAAAATGGCACCCTGATGGTGGTGGCGCCGCAGATCGACGCCCCGCCGCGCTATCGCTCGCTGCTGCGCGAAACCAACCTCAGCGGCCTGCTGGGCCTTGCCCCGCAGCAACTGGTCCAGGCCATCGAGGACTATCTCGCCCTGGCCCCCGAACAGCGCCCCCGCGCCCGCCTGCCGGTGCATGGCGACCTGTCCCTCGATCTGCTGCAGCATCTGGTCGGAGCCTGGGGCCAGGAAGCCGATCGTGCCTTCCAGCGCATGCCCGGACAGGGCCAGGTACTGGTCTGCATCGGCATGAGCGCCCTGCACTACCAGCTCTCCGGCGGCCAGACCTTCACCGATACCCTGCGCCAATCCGCGCCGCAGGCTCCCGAGGCCTTCGCCCCGAAACCCAAGGAAGACGTCTGGTCGCTGGCCTTCGACGCCGACGTCCGGACCTCCGACGCCCTCGACTGGAACGCCGGGGCCATGGAAGAAATCCATTACGACGTCCTGCCCGGCGACAGCGAGGCGGCCAGTCCCGCCTTTCCGATCCATTCCGTGCAGGTGGTCAACCACAGTCCGGGCGGCTACTGCCTGAGCTGGGGTGGCGAGGTGCCCGAGCAACTGCAGGCCGGTGAACTGCTTGGCGTGAAGCTGCCCGAGGATCACAACTGGGGCCCGGGGGTGGTGCGCTGGGTACGCCAGGTCCCCGGCAGCGGCACCCAGATGGGCGTCGAGCTACTGGCTCCCACCGCCCGTCCCTGCGGCCTGCAACTGCTGCGCAAGGCCGAGCAGAACAGCCAGTACCTGCGCGCCCTGCTGCTGCCCGAGATCAAGGCCATCGACCAGGCACCGACCCTGATCGCGCCGCGCCTGCCGTTCCAGGAGGGCAGCAAGGTACAGATCAACCAGCAGGGCGACGAACAGCGCGGCATGCTCGACCGGCGCCGCAGCATGACCGTCAGCTTCAGCGTCTTCGAATATCATCTGCTGGAACAGAGCGCGCCGAAGTCCTCTGGAGTGCCGTCCGGCGGACCTGGGGTCCGTCAGGAAGAAGACTTTGACTCCCTGTGGAAGTCTCTGTAGTTTCAGAGAATTATCGTTATCGCCAAGGTGCGAGTAGACCATGGCTTCCGAACACAGTGCGATCCGCCTGTTGCTGCTCGAAGCATCGCAGAACGAGGCGGAACGCCTGGTAAGCCTGTTTCGTAACGCCGGCCGAGCCGCCCGCGCCCATCGCCTCGCCGACCCGGCCGGGCTCGAGGAACTCCTGGCCCAGTCCTGGGACCTCGTCATCCTCGCGGCGCCCTCCGAAGAACTCGATCCCGCCGTGGCGCTCACCCTGTTGCGCCAGCGCGCGCCGCGCCTCGCCGTCATCCAGCGCGTCCACCCGGACGATCCCGATGCCGTGGTCAGCGCCCTGCGCCAGGGCGCCCGCGATGCCATCGTCACCGACAACGACGAACACCTGCTACTGGCCAGCCTGCGCGAACTGGGCAACCTGGCCGACCGGCAGGAGCGCAGCCGCCTGGAACAGGCCCTGGCCGAAGCCGAACAACGCTGCCAGCTGCTGCTGGCCAATGCCGTGGACGCGGTCGCCTACGTCCACGATGGCCTGCACATCCACGTCAACTCGGCCTATGTGGAGCTGCTGGGCTATCCGAGCGCGGACGACCTGGAAATCACCCCGCTGATGGATCTCATCGCGCCGGCCGACCAGCCGGCGTTGCGCGAAGCCTTTCGCCAGCTGCGCGACGACCCCAGCGCCAGCGAGCTGGATTGCCAGTGCGTCCGCCACGACGGCAGCCTGATCGACATCCACCTGCGACTGACGCCGGCGATCTATCTCGACGAACCCTGCGTGCAGTTGCACCTGCGCGAAGAACGCGCGGTGCCCGAATCCCTCGAGGAGCAGCTGCGCGAGGTCCGCTCCCAGGACGTCCTGACCGGCCTGATCAACCGCGGGCGCATGCTCGACCTGCTGGAAGACGCCCTGGAACGTGCCCGGCTCGGCGCGCCGGCCAGCTTCGCCTACCTCACCATCGACCGCTATCCGGCACTGCTGGCGGAGCTGGGCATCGGCGCCATGGACGAGTTGCTGGTGGCGCTGGCCGATCGCCTGCGCGAGCATTTCGGTACCCTGGCGACCCTGGCCCGGTTCGCCGACGATGCCTTCACCGCCCTGCTGCCCCAGGCGGCCGACGCCAGCCTGGATACGGCCTTCGAGCGTCTGCTCGGCCGCCAGGAACGCCAGCCGCTGACCATCGCCGGCCGGGCCCTGGCCATCAGCTACTCCATCGGCGTGGTCGGCCTGGACACCCACGTCAAGAGCGCCGGCGACCTGGTCGACCGGGCCCACCGCTCCGCGCGCCAGATCGCCCAGCGCGGCGGCAACGCCTGCAAACGCTACGACCCCGCGGAAGAGCTGGCGGCCGCCGCCAATCGCGGCAATCTGGTGGCCATGGTCAAGCAGGCGCTGCAGCAGAATGGCTTCCGCCTGCTGTTCCAGCCGGTGATCGGCCTGCGCGGCGGCAGCCACGAGTACTGCGAAGCCCTGCTGCGACTGATCAATCCGCAGGGCGAGGAGGTCTCGCCGACCGAATTCGCCCGCACCGCACGAGACAGCGGCCTGAGCGGGCAGATCGACCGCTGGGTGATCCACCAGGCGGTCCGCCAGTTGGGCGAGCATCGGGCACGCGGGCATGGCACGCGGATCTTCGTGCATCTGTCGGGTGCGACCCTGGACGACCTCGAATTGCTGCCCTGGCTGGCCAAGACCCTGCAAAACCAGAACCTCGCTGCCGAGGCGGTGATCTTCCAGCTGACCGAAGACGACCTGCTGGCCAATCCGGCGCAGGGGCTGGCGATGGTCCAGCGCCTGCGCCGCCAGGGTCACCAGGTCGCCATCAGCGGCTTCGCCGGCAGCGACCAGCCACTGGCCGCGCTACGCCTGTTGGTGCCGGACTACGCCAAGCTCTCCAGCTCGCTGATCCGCGACCTGGGCCAGCCGGAACACCAGGAGCGACTCAAGGCCATGGTCGCCGAGCTCAGCGCGCAGAACGTCCTGACCATCGCCCCCTTCGTCGAGAGCGCCAGCGTGCTGGCGCAGCTCTGGCAGGTCGGGGTGCACTTCATCCAGGGCTACTACCTGCAGGAGCCCAGCCAGGCGATGGACTACGAGTTCCAGGCCGAGTAATGGCCGTACCGAGACACCTTCGTTATCGCGGCCATGGGCCGCTCCTACAAGCTCAGGCACAGCCGTAGGAGCGGCCCATGGCCGCGATCCGGCGTTTCAACCGCGAGTCAGCCCAGGGTATGGCGATCTTCCACGCCCAGCAGATAGAGCACCCCGTCCAGCCCCAGCACGCTCACCGACTGGCGGGCGGACTGGCGCACCAGGGGCTTGGCCCGGAAGGCCACGCCCAGTCCGGCCAGGGCCAGCATCGGCAGATCGTTGGCGCCATCGCCCACGGCGATGGTCTGCTCCAGCGCCAGGCCCTCGCGGCTGGCCAGCTCGCGCAGCAGATCGGCCTTGCGCTGGGCATCGACGATGGGTTCCATCGCTCGCCCCGTCACCTTGCCGTCGACGATCTCCAGCTCGTTGGCGTAGACGTAGTCGATACCCAGCCGCGCCTGCACCTGGCGAGCGAAATAGGTGAAGCCGCCGGAGAGGATGGCAGTCTTGTAGCCCAGGCGCTTCAACTCGGTGAACAGCCGCTCGGCGCCCTCGGTCAGACGCAATCGCGCACCGATATCTTCCAGGACATCCTCGGACAGGCCCTGCAGCAAGGCCATCCGCTCGGTGAAACTGGCGCGGAAGTCGATCTCGCCGCGCATGGCGCGCTCGGTGATGGCGGCCACTCGTTCGCCGATGCCGGCGGCCTTGGCCAGTTCGTCGATGACCTCGGCCTGGATCAGGGTGCTGTCCATGTCGAACACCGCCAGGCGGCGATGCTGCCGCTGCAGCTCGTCCGGCTGCCAGCCGATGTCGGCCTGGCCTTCCTGCGCCAGCTCCAGCAACGCGGCGCGCCAGGCCTGGGCGTCATGCGGCTCGCCCGTGACACTCAGTTCCAGCGCGGCGCGTTCGGTCGAACTCGGCTCGCTCAGGGCACGGATGGCCTGGATACCCAGGCCCTGCGCACGGCAGAGTGCGCTCAATCGGGTCAGCGGCAGAGTGGCGAGGGTACGCCCCATCAAGGTCAGCACGTGCCGCCCCCCGGTGTCCGGTGCGGGTTGCGCCAGGGGCGCCACCTGCAAACCCAGCGCCTGCAGGGCCTGGACCAGTGCGGTGCCAGCGGCGGCGGGGCTGATCAGCAAGGTCACGGCGGCGCCGTCGCCCAGGCCCTGTTGCTGCAACGACTCCAGCCGGGCCCCGGCCGCGGCCAGGGCGCCGGTGAGGGCAGCCAGCCAGTCAGCGGGCAGCGTGCCCACGGCCTGAAGTCCGATAACGTCTTGCATGGCGATCCCCTCGACGAAAAGCGCGCAGTCTACCCTTTCGCCCGGGCGGTGCCGAGCCGGGTACGCCGGCCGGCGGAGAGAGTCCACCGCTGGCCTTATTTGCGGGCAAGGACCCGCATTCGCCGTTTTCGCCCCCCGACCCGCTGGTTATACTGGCCGCACACTTTTTGTCCAAAGAAACGATTTCTGTGACCCGCCCCGCGACCGTCAAGCCCGATAATTTCTTCCTGCTGATCTACCGAGCCCTGCGCCAGCGTCGTGTGCCGGTGGCCTTGCGTATCGTTTCCCACAGTCTGCTGCTGGTGGCTGCCGCCCTGGTGATCTATGCCGGCATCATGAGCATGCAGTTCCGCCATGCCATGCAGCAGCAGGCCGACGCCGTCGGCCAGAGCCTGGTGACCCAGACCGCCAACTCCGCCGCCGAACTGCTGGTGGCCAACGACAACCTAAGCCTCAATGTGCTGCTGGGCAACCTGGCGCGCAATCCGCTGGTGGCCCATGCCGCGGTCTATAGCCCCGACAACCGGGTGCTGGCCGAATCCGGCACCCGTCCGAGCCAGGGCCTGCTGACCGCCACCGATGGCATCTACAGCACGCCGATCCGCTTCCAGGACGTCACCGCCGGCCAGGTCCGCCTGGCGCTGGACATGAACCAGTTCCAGCAGCCGATGATGATCAGCCTGCAGAACATGGGCCTGCTCGGCCTGATCCTGCTGGCCCTGACGTTGATCCTCAGCCTGCGCCTGGGGCGCCAGCTGTCGATCCCGCTGCTGGAGTTGCGCGTCTGGCTGCGCGACCCGGACGATCCGGCACCGGGCGCCGGGCGTCTCGACGAACTGGGCGACCTGGCCCGCCAGCTGCAGAGCCGGCTGGTACCGCCCAAGCCGCCCAAGGCGGAAGCGGCCGCGGATGACGATCCCTTCGCCGATGAGCAGGGCGGCCTGAGCGTGAAGCCGCCACCGGCGCGCAAGGCCCCCGCTGCCAAGCCCGCCGCCCGCAAGCCGGCAGCACCGGCGCAGCCGGAGAGCGACGAGCTGGACGCCGACGCCTTCGCCGACCTGGTACCGGATTCCTTCACCGAGCCGCCGGCCACCCCGGCGCCAGCGCCGGCGCTGCCCACCGAACCCGACATCGTCACCTCGGCGGTCCTGGCCATCCAGCTCGGCGCCCAGGACCAGCTCAGCCGGTTGCCGCGGAGCCGGCTGGAAGAACTGCTCGGTCGCTACCGTGATTGCCTGCAACAAGCCACCGAACTCTATGCCGGCGAATTGCACACCCTCAAGGACGGCGGCAGCCTGATCCTCTTCCACGAGCGCAGTGATGACGACGACTACCTGACCCGCGCCCTCTGCTGCGGCGAGATCATGCGTGCCCTGGGTCACGCCTTGCAGGTGGAAGTGATAGGGAGCGGTGCAACCCTGCAGCTGCAACTCGGTCTGACCCAGGGTGAACGTCTCGCCGGCCTGGAACTCGCCCAATTGCTGGACAACACCACCGTACGCAACGCCCAGACCCTGAGCCGCCACAGTCGCAATCTGCTGCTGGTCGAACAGAGCATCGCCGAGGACGAACTGCTGCGAAAACGCGCCCGCATCCGCACCATCGCGAGTCCCGCGGGTGCCAGTTGCGTGGAACGCCTCCTGGAACCCTACTCCGCGACGCTGGAGCGTCATCTGGTCCGGCTCGAGGCGCGTTGAGGCGCCCACCGACCCCACCTATGAGCCTCCTATCGCCCCGTCTCGCCTTCGCTGCGCTGTTGCTGGTGGCTTGCGTCGCCCAGGCGGCGCCTAACGCGAGCAGCGTGAGGTTGCCCGATGGCGGGGTCTACACCGGCGAGATCGTCAGCGGCCTGCTCAACGGCAGCGGCCGCATCGAATGGCCCAATGGCAACTGGCTCAAGGGCCGCTTCAAGGACGGCCTGGCCGAAGGCCCCGGCGAGCAGCAGTTCGCCGACGGCACCTACTACCAGGGCACCTTCCGCCGCGGGCTCTACCACGGCCAGGGCAACCTCATCAGCAGCAGCGGCTGGGAATACCATGGCAGCTTCGTCAATGGCCGCATGCAGGGCCAGGGTTCCAAGCTCGACAGCGACGGCACCCAGACCATCGGCACCTTCAACGACGGCCACCTCAATGGCGTCGGCCAGTGGCAGGAGCCGGGCGGCGACCGCTACGACGGGGAATTCGTCGACGACCAGTTCGAGGGCGCCGGTGTCTACCGCAGCGCCGGCGGCGATCTCTGGCGCGGCCGATTCAGCGGTGGCGAACTGACCGGCAACGGCGAATTCGTCGGCAGCGATGGCAGCCAGTACCGCGGTGCCTTCCGCAACTGGAAGTTCGATGGCCAGGGGGTGCTCACCAACAGCGACGGCAGCATCTACCGCGGCAGCTTCGCCGATGGCGTCTACGCCGGCGCCGGCGTCCTCACCCGTGCCGACGGCCAGCTCGAACGCGGTCTCTGGGAGGGCGGCAAGCGCATCCGCGACGACCAGGGCCAGTACATCGCCGACCCCCTGGAACGCGCCCTGCTCGATCAGGGCAAGGTGCTCGAACAGGAACTGCAGCAGATTCCCGCCTCCACCCCCGCCACCGAACTCTATGGCCTGGTACTGGCCGGCGACGGCAACCAGGGGGTGTTCCAGCGCGAAGCCAATTACGTGGCCAACTTCATGACCACCACCTGGGGGGCCCGCGGCGTCGTCCACCTGATCAACGCCAAGGACATCCGCAGCGATCACCCGCTGGCCACCCGCGAGAATCTCTACCAGAGCCTGCAAACCCTGGCCCAGCGCACCGGACCGGAAGACCTCATCGTCATCTACCTGACCAGCCATGGTTCGGCCGATCACCAACTGGTGCTCGACGAGCCCGGCCTGGACCTCTCCAGCCTGCCTGCGGCGGAACTCGGTCGCCTGCTCGCGCCGCTGCGCGGTCGTGACAAGCTGGTGATCGTCTCCGCCTGCTACAGCGGTGGCTTCATCCCGCAGCTGCAGGACGACCATACCCTGGTGATGACCGCCTCCAAGGCCGATCGCACCTCCTTCGGCTGTACCGACGAAGCCGATTTCACCTATTTCGGCCGTGCCCTCTTCGCCGAGGCCTTCCAGCACACCGACGATCCCGAGCAGGCCTTCCAGCGCGCCCGCGATACGGTCTCGGTGCGCGAGAAGACCGAAGGCTTCGATCCGTCCGAGCCCCAGCTGTGGGCCCCGCCCGCCGTGCTGCAGAAGTGGCGCGCCTGGCGCGCGAGTCGCTGAGTGCACTTCTTGCCGGCGGCCTTGACGAACAACCGGAACGTCTGCGGTCCAACTCGGCAGAAGTGGCCGCCGCTACCAAGGAGAGTCCCTTGTACCTGACGCCCCAGCATGCCCTCATCGCCGGCGCCACTGGCCTGACCGGCGAACACCTGCTCGACCGGCTGCTCAACGAGCCGACGGTACCCCGCGTCCTGGCGCCCACGCGGCGGCCGTTGGCGGAACATGTACGCCTGGACAACCCGGTCGGTGACCTCAACAGCCTGCTGCCGACCCTGGAAGGTCCCCTCGACGTGGCCTTCTGCTGCCTCGGTACCACCATGAAACAGGCCGGCTCCGAAGCCGCCTTTCGCGCGGTGGACTATGGCCTGCCCCTGGCGGTCGGCCAGCGCGCCCTGGAACTGGGCGCCCGTCACTACATCGTGGTCAGCGCCATCGGCGCCGATCCGCAATCGTCGATCTTCTACAACAAGGTCAAGGGCGAGCTGGAAGAAGCGCTGCGCGCTCAGGGCTGGCCCCAGTTGACCCTGGCCCGCCCTTCGCTGCTGATCGGCCAACGCCAGGAGGAGCGCCTGGGCGAGCGCCTGGCCGCTCCCCTGTCGCAATGGCTGCCGGGCAAGTGGCATGGCATCGAGGCCGCCGTCCTGGCCCGCGCCCTGTGGCGCCTGGCCCTCGAAGAAGGCAAGGGCGTGCGGGTGGTGGAATCGGACGAATTGCGCAAGCTGGGTCGCTGAGTGCCCCAATCAGCACGCCGCTGTAGGAGCGGCCCATGGCCGCGATCAGGTTCCTGCCGCGAAAAACCCATCGCGGTGCATGCCCTTCCTCCAGGCGAGCCATAAGCAGCCGTCGCGGGTTTTCCGGGATCAGTACAGATTCATCCCTTCTCCGCCAGGAAGAGGGTTCGGCTGAGGACCCACTCGCCGAATTCCCAGTGGAAAAGGCTGCGCCGTTTTCCACGCTACGGGCCTGGCGCAAACCACGCCCAGCACGGACAAACGCCTTTCCCCCTGGGAGAGGGATTGGGTTGAGGGCGCGGCTCACGACGCCCACCCAGTGGAAAAGGCTGCGCCGTTTTCCACGCTACGGTTCTGTCTTATCGCAGCCAATGCCGCCGCCTCTACCGATCTGTAGGAGCGGCCCATGGCCGCGATCCCTACACTCACGGCTTGTTAAGCGTCGCCATCTAGCGAATCCCCATCGCGATCAGGGCGGTCCACCGATGCGACCGCTCCTACGCCGGCTGCGCCAGGGCCATCTGGTCGGCCTCCAGCACCAGCCAGTCGTGCAGGGCGCGTAGGCGCGGATCGGCCAGGGCGCCCTGGGCATAGAGCAGCATGTATCTCTTGTGCGCCGGCACCGAACGGCCGAAGGCTGGCACCACCAGCACGCCCCGCGCCAGCTCGTCGGTGATCAGGGCGCGGCGGGCGATGGCCACGCCCATGCCGGCGATGGCCGCCTCGATGGTCAGGTGGTTGCGGTTGAAGGTATGACCGCGGCGCACGTCCAGCGCGGGCGCGCCGATGCTGGCCAGATAGAACTCCCATTCGGCGTATTCGTAGCTGCCGCGCCAGGCGGTGATGTCGTGCAGCAGCGGATAGAACTCCAGGTCCTCCGGCCGCTCCAGCGGTGGACGTCCCGCCAGCAGAGCGGGCGCGCAGACCGGAAAGATTTCCTCCTCCATCAGCGGTGTCGAAGCCAGGCCTGGATAGCTGCCATCGTTGAGGTCGATGGCCAGGTCGAATTCACCCTCGCGTAGCGACCAGCTGCTGTCTTCGGCCACCAGCCGCAACTGCAGATCGGGAAAGCGCGCCTGCAGCCGCGGCAGGCGCGGCGTCAGCCACTTGCCGAGGAAGGAGGGGATCGACCTCAGCCGCACCACCCCACCGAACTGGCCGGCGTTCAATCGCCGCAGCTCGGCGTCGATCAGCCCATAGGCCTGGTTCAGGGTGGTCGCCAGGCGCTGGCCTTCGGCGGTCAGCTCCAGGCCCCGGGCAACCCGGTGAAACAGCTTGAAGCCCAGGCGCTCTTCCAGCTGGCGCATCTGCTGGCTGATGGCACCGGGCGTCACGTGCAGCTCTTCGGCGCAACGGGTGAACGACAGATGCCGGGCGGCGCAGGCGAAGACCTGCAACCAGGCTTGGGTTTGGGCGTTGAGGATCCGGCTCATCGATGAGTTCCGCTAAAGGATCGCTTAGAAGCTTTCGTTTGTGCGAGCGGGGGGCTTATCACCACTATGAGCCATCCGCCGGCACCTTGTCTGGTGCCCATTCAAGCTCAATCAGGGATCATCGTCATGGCCATCAGCGTCTTCGACCTGTTCAAAATCGGCGTTGGTCCGTCCAGTTCCCATACCGTAGGCCCGATGCGGGCCGGCGCCCTCTTCGCCCAACGCCTGGTCGACGAGGGTCTGTTGGAGCAGGTCAAGCGGCTAGAGGTACGCCTCTACGGCTCGCTGTCGGCCACCGGCGTTGGCCATGGCACCGACCGCGCCACCCTGATCGGCCTGATGGGCGAATGGCCGGATCGGGTCGATCCCGCTGCCGTGGAGCCGCGCATCGAGGCGCTGCGCAGCGAACGCAAGCTGCTGCTCGCTGGTACCCACCCGATCAACTTCGACTGGCAGGAAGATCTGCTGCTGCTGGACGAGAGCCTGCCCTACCATCCCAATGCCATGACCCTGACCGCCTTCGGTGCCACCGGCGAGGTGGCCGAAGCCACCTACTACTCCGTGGGCGGTGGTTTCGTGGTGGACGCCGAGCAGGCCGCCAGCGGCGTGCTGGACAACGACACCACCGAGCTGCCCTACGAATTCTCCAGCGGCGCCGAACTGCTGCACCTCTGTCGCAGCCAGGGCCTGGGCGTGGCCGAGCTGATGCTGGCCAACGAAAAGAGCTGGCGCTCCGAAGACGAGATCCGCAGTGGCCTGCTGCGCATCTGGGCCGTGATGAAGGAATGCGTCCAGAACGGGCTCGCCAACGAAGGCATCCTGCCCGGCGGTCTCAAGGTGCGCCGCCGGGCTGCCCGCCTGCATCAGAGTCTGCAAGCCATCGGCAAGCCCAATGTCATCGGCTCCACCCTCTCCGCCATGGAATGGGTCAACCTCTTCGCCCTGGCGGTGAACGAGGAGAACGCCGCCGGTGGCCGCATGGTCACCGCGCCCACCAACGGTGCAGCCGGCATCATCCCCGCCGTGCTGATGTACTACATGAAATTCAATCCCGACGCCTGCGACGATGACGTGGTGCGCTTCATGCTCGCTGCCGCCGCCGTCGGCATCCTGTGCAAGAAGAACGCCTCCATCTCCGGCGCCGAAGTGGGCTGCCAGGGCGAGGTGGGCTCGGCCTGCGCCATGGCTGCCGCGGGTCTGGCCGAGGTACTGGGTGCCAGTCCGGCCCAGCTGGAAAACGCCGCCGAGATCGGTCTGGAACACAACCTGGGCCTGACCTGCGACCCGGTGGGTGGCCTGGTGCAGGTACCCTGCATCGAGCGCAACGCCATCGCTGCGGTCAAGGCGATCAACGCCGCCCAGATGGCCCTGCGCGGCGACGGCGAGCACTTCATCTCCCTCGACCAGGTGATCCGCACCATGAAGCAAACCGGAGCGGACATGCACGACAAGTACAAGGAAACCTCGCGCGGCGGCCTGGCCGTGACCTTCGTGGAGTGCTGAACCAGTCTTGACGTAGGTAGTGCGGATTACCGAAAGTCGGGGTTTGCCTTGCACGGGAAGCCCCATGAGCCTCGAATCCGTTCGCCAGCATCTCGCCCGCATCGCCCCTGACCTCGAGATTCTCGAGGCTACCACCAGCACCGCGACCGTTACCCTGGCCGCAGCCGCCCATGGCGTGGAGCCGGGGCGGATCGCCAAGACCCTGGGGCTGAAAGTGGGCGATCAGCAACTGCTGCTGGTCGCCCGCGGCGACGCGCGCCTGGACAACCGCAAGCTCAAGGCCGCCTTCGGCGGCAAGGCCAAGCTGCTCGATGCCGCCACCGTGGAAGGCCTCACCGGGCACCCGGTGGGAGGCGTTTGCCCGTTCGGGCTGACCACGCCGCTGCCGGTCTACTGCGACGAATCGCTGAAAGCCTTCGATGAGGTGCTACCGGCTGCAGGTGCCATCCACAGCTGCGTGCGCCTCGCGCCGGAGCGGCTGGCCACCCTCAGCGAGGCACGCTGGGTGGATGTCTGCGAGGTAGGCGCTCAGCGCAGCTGATCGTTCTTTTCCACGTCGCGACGATCCTTGTTCAGCATGACGCAGGCGTAGTAGCCGCTGCCGAGCAGGATGAGTGCGAGCACACTGAAAAGAATCATGAAGATACCATCGTCCATGGCTGCCTCCGCGGGATGCCAGATAGGGATGGGTACAGCCTAGTCCCCGGCGCATGAGCTTCACAGCAGCAGGTAGGCACCGGAAAAACCGGATCAGATGGGATCAGCCTCGCTATAGTGACGGTCTCCCCTGCCCTGGCCCCGCATGAAGCGCTACGAAAGATTCGCCGACCAGCTCGCCACCCTGATGACCAGCGGCGTCCTCGCCCCCGGCGAGCGCCTGCCGTCGGTGCGCAGCGCCAGCCAGACCCATGGCATCAGCCCCTCCACGGTGTTCCAGGCCTACTACCTGCTGGAGAGTCGCGGCCTGATCGAGGCCCGCGAGAGATCCGGCTACTTCGTCCGCGAGCCGGCCCGGTCACGGGATTCGGCGCCGCTGCTGGCGCCCCTGGAAGGCACCGAGGTCGCGGTGAGCGACCTGGTCTATTCGGTGCTGCAGTCGCTGCAGGACCCAGGCATCGTGCCCTTCGGCTCGGCCTTTCCCAGCCCCGATCTGTTTCCCCTGGCGCGGCTGGCGCGCAGCATGGCCCACGGCCTGCGCGACCTGCCCGCCCAGGACCTCACCGCCTATGTGACGCCAGGCCATCCCGAACTACGCCGGCAGATCGCACGCCGCTACGGCTTGGCCGGCATGCCCGAGATTGGTGAAGAGCTGGTGATCACCCATGGCGCCCTGGAGGCGCTGAACCTCGGCCTGCAGAGCCTGACCCGTCCCGGCGATCTGGTGGCGGTGGAAAGCCCGGCCTTCTACGCCAGCCTGCAGGTGCTGGAACGGCTGCAGCTCAAGGCGGTGGAGATTCCCGTCGACCCCGAGCGCGGCCTCGATCTTGATATCCTGGAAGAAGCCCTCACCCGCCTGCCGATCAAGGCCTGCTGGTTCATGAGCGGCTTGCAGAATCCCACCGGGGTCAGTCTCGACGACAGCGCCCAGCAGCGCCTCTATGGCCTGCTGCAACGCCACCAGGTGCCTATGCTGGAAGACGACGTCTATGCCGAGCTCTACAGCGGCAGCGAACCGCACCGCCCGGTCAAGCGCTTCGACCGCGACGGCCTGGTGCTGCACTGCGGATCCTTCTCCAAGTGCCTGGCGCCGGGCTACCGCATCGGCTGGATCGCGGCGGGACGCCAGGCCGGCGCCGTTGCCCGGTTGCGGCTGATGACCACCATCACTCCCTCGATGCCGGCCCAGGCCGCCCTGGCCGACTATCTGCAGCACGGCGGCTACGATCGCCATCTGCGTCGCCTGCGGCTGAGCCTCGACCGCCAGCGGCAGGCCATGCTGGCCGCGGCGCGGCGCTACTTTCCCGCCGACACCCAGGTCAGCCGACCGCAGGGCGGCTACTTTCTCTGGTTCGAATTGCCGACGCGGGTGGACAGCCTGGCGCTCTATCGCCAGGCCCTGGCCGAGGGCATCAGCCTGGCGCCAGGGCCGATCTTTTCCGCGCAGCAGGGCTTTCGCCACTGCATCAGGCTCAATTGCGGCCATCCCTGGGACGAACGCAGCGAGGGGGCCATGGCCAAGCTTGGCGAGCTGCTGGCCGGGTTCTGAATCGTTCATAGCAGCAGGCCGAGTAGACGGTTTGATTTACCAAGAGTAAGTTACCTTTGGTAAATTAAATTGTGAGACCTTCTCTCATGCATGCACTCATCGTCGTTGCCCACCCCCTGCCGGATTCCCTGACCCAAGCGGTCACCGCTCAGCTTGCCCAGGGCATTGGCGCCGCCAGCTCTACGGACTCCTGGGAGATCGCCGATCTCATCAAAGAGGGCTTCGATCCCCGCTTCAACAGGGAAGATCTCGCGCTATTCCGTGGCGATAGCGCGCCTGCCGCCGATATCGCCGCCGAACAGGCCCGTTTGGAACGGGCGGACGCCCTGGTGCTGGTCTATCCCCTCTATTGGTGGTCCTTCCCGGCCGTGCTCAAGGGCTGGATCGACCGGGTCTTCAGCCACGGCTGGGCCTACGAAGACAAGGATGGCACCCTGGTAAAAAAGCTAGGCTGGCTACCCGTTCATCTGGCCGCCCTGGGCGGCGCCGATCGCGGCACCCTCGACCGACACGGCTACGAGGTAGCCATGAAAACCCAGATCGATCACGGCATCTTCGGCTACTGCGGGGCTCCCGTGAAGACGTCGACACTGCTACTGGCTTCCGACGACGGCTATCCCGAAGCCCATCTGCAGCGGGCCCGCGCCCTGGGTCAGAGCCTATTCGCTGAGCACTGAACCCAAGAGGAACCGCCTAAATGACATCCACCCCGCGGCGACGTCTATCCCGTGAAGCCCGCACGCGCCAGTTGCTGGATGCAGCCTGGCAACTGATCGCTGACGAGGGTACCGACGCGCTAACCCTGATCCACCTCGGCGAGGTGGCAGGGGTTACCAAGCCCTTGGTCTACGACCACTTCGGTAGTCGCAACGGCCTGTTGGCAGCCCTGTATGAGGATTACGACGCCCGCCAGACAGCCCTGTTCGATGCTGCCATCGCCGCCTCCGAACCGACCCGAAAGGCCAAGGCGCACGTCCTGGCCACTAGCTATGTCGATTGCGTACTCACCCAGGGACGTGACATCGCCGATGTCCTGGCCGCCCTGACCGGGTCCCCGGAATTGCTCGCGGTGAAACGCCGCTACCAACTCGCCTTTATCGAAAAGTGCCTGGCCGTTCTGGCGCCCTTTGCGGGACCAGCGGGTTTATCGATAGCCGGCCTCTGGGGTTTTCTGGGAGCGGCAGAGGCGCTATCCAACGCCGCGGTGGCCGGTGACATCACCGCTGAGCAAGCGCGCGGCGAACTCGAACTGAGCCTACTCGCGCTGCTGGCCCGTACGGATTGACCTTAGAGCCCGCCCTGCACACTGCCGCGCCCGCCGATGGCGGCGGGTAGCGACAATGGCAGCAACAGGGTATCGAGCAGGGCACTGCCGGGCAGGTCCAGCACCGGCCAGGCCGGTGCCTCGGCGCCGAAACGATCCAGCGCACAGCAACCGCCCTGCAGGGCATAGAGATCCAAACGAGTGCCGGCATAGACCACCGGCGCGCCGGGCTTGGCGGCGTCCAGGGTACGCGCCGTGGCGCAACCGCCGAGGGCCAGGATGGCCATCAGCAGCAGGCCGAGGCGCGCAGCCCTAGTCATCGCTGCTGGCCAGGTGATGCTCACCCCAGCGCGGCAACATGTCCTGGGGGATGCCCAGGGTGTTGAGGATGCGCGCCACCACGAAGTCCACCAGGTCATCGAGGGTCTGCGGCTGGTGGTAGAAACCCGGCGAGGCCGGCAGGATGGTCACCCCCAGGTTGGACAGCTTGAGCATGTTTTCCAGATGGATACTGGAGAACGGCGACTCGCGCGGGACCAGGATCAGTTGCCGGCGCTCCTTGAGCGCCACGTCGGCGGCCCGTTCGATGAGGTTGTTGCTGGCGCCGGTGGCGATGGCCGACAGGGTACCGGTGGAACAGGGGCAGACCACCATGGCCGCCGGGGCGCTGGAGCCGGACGCCGGTGGGGCCATCCAGTCGCTCTGGCCGAACACCCGCACCTGGCCCGGCGCCGCGCCGGTGTATTCTGTGAGAAAGGCCTGCATGGCCTGGGGCTTGGGTGGCAGCACCACGTCGGTCTCGGTGGCCATCACCAGGTGCGCGGCCTTGGAGATGAGGAAGTGCACCTCGCGTTCCTCCTGCACCAGGCAGTCCAGCAGGCGCAGGCCGTACTGGGCGCCGGAAGCGCCGGTCAGCGCCAGGGTGATGCGTTCCGGGCCGGCCATCATGCCTGCTCCAGGGCGGCGGCCAGCTTGCCGTGCAGGCCGCCGAAACCGCCGTTGCTCATGATCACCACGTGGGTGGGGCCGTCCAGTTCGGACTGGACCCGAGCGATGATCGCCTCCAGGGAATCGCAGACCACGGCCGGTACGGCGCAGGCCTCGGCCGTCCCGGCCAGGTCCCAGCCCAGATTCGGCGGGGCGTACCAGATGACGCTGTCGGCGCCGGTGACGCTGGCCGGCAGACCGTCGCGGTGGGCGCCCAGCTTCATGGAATTGGAGCGCGGCTCGATGACGGCGATGATCCGCTCGCTGCCGACCCGGGCGCGTAGGCCCTGCAGGGTGGTGGCGATGGCGGTGGGATGGTGGGCGAAGTCGTCGTAGACGGTCACCCCGCGCACCTCGGCGACCTTCTCCATGCGCCGCTTCACGCTGCGGAATGCGCTCAGGGCGGCGACGCCCAGGCCGGGCACCACACCGACGTGACGAGCCGCCGCCAGGGCGGCCAGGGCATTGGCCACGTTGTGCTGGCCGGTGAGTTCCCAGTTCACCGTGCCCTGCACCTCGCCGTCGAACAGCACCTCGAAGCGCGAGCCGTCCTCGGCCAGCAGGCGGGCCTGCCACTGGCCACCTTCGCCGGTGGTCTGCACCGGCGTCCAGCAACCCATCTCCAGCACCCGCACCAGCGCCGTCTCGGCGGTGGGATGGATGATCAGGCCACTGCCGGGGATGGTCCGCACCAGATGGTGGAACTGCCGCTCGATGGCCGCGAGATCCGGGAAGATGTCCGCGTGGTCGTATTCCAGGTTGTTGAGGATGGTGGTCCGCGGCCGGTAGTGGACGAACTTGGATCTCTTGTCGAAAAAGGCGCTGTCGTATTCGTCGGCTTCCACCACGAAGAAGGGCGTGCCGCCCAGGCGCGCCGAGATGCCGAAGTTCTGCGGCACCCCGCCGATGAGAAAGCCCGGGCTCATGCCGGCGTGCTCCAGCACCCAGGCCAGCATGCTGGTGGTGGTGGTCTTGCCGTGGGTCCCGGCGACTGCCAGTACCCAGCGCCCCTGCAGGACGTGCTCGGCCAGCCACTGGGGACCGGAGACATAGGGCAGGCCCTGGTCCAGCACGTACTCCACCGCCGGGTTGCCCCGCGACAGGGCGTTGCCGATCACCACCAGGTCCGGCGCCGGATCGAGTTGCCTGGGATCGTAGCCCTGGGTCAGCTCGATGCCCTGGACCTGCAGCTGGGTACTCATGGGCGGATAGACGTTGGCATCGGAGCCGGTCACGCGATGGCCGGCTTCCTTGGCCAGCACCGCGAGCGACCCCATGAAGGTGCCGCAGATACCGAGGATGTGGATGTGCATGACAGGCGGGCTCCGCTACAGAATTGAACGGCGGCAAGGTTAGCACGGGGGGCCCGCGCTTCCACGGACCCAGCGCACCCTGGCACCGCGTGCCGCTAGAAGACCGCCCTGGGCCGGATGGCTTCGCGTAGCGAATCGAAGGCCGCGGCGCTGGGGCTGACCAGGGCGAAATTGTAGCCCTGCCCCGACCAATAGTCGGCGGTGACGTCACCTTCCTGACGTGAGCCCTGGCCGATCTCCCGCTGGCTGTGTGGATGGCGCAGATAGAAGATCACCTGGCGCCCCTGGTCGTCCCGATAGAGCACCATCGCCGCCGGCCCGGTATCGCTGGCCATGAGCCGCCCGCCGACCGGTAGCAGGCCGAAGCGCTCCAGGTTGGGCAACGCGGGGGCCCGAACGAAGGTGTGCTGTAGCCAGCGCTGGATGGCGTCTTCCCGCCCGCTGACATCGACCGGCGGCGCGGCCGCCGTGCTGGCGAACAACCGATAGGCCTCCACGGCATCGGCCATGGGGACCTGGGCCTGTTGCAGCTGGGTTTCCCGCACCTGCCAGCCCAGCCCGCTGCCCAGACCGAGGGTCAGCAGCAGCGAGGCCAGGTACAGCGATCGCCGCTTACGTCTGGCCGTCACCCGACGGCGCACGGCCGCGGGCAGGAGTGCAGTTGGCACAGGCGTGGAGCCGGCATCGAACAGCAGGCGCAGGCGGCGATTCTGCTCGCGAATGTCGACGACCGCGGCGGCGGCTTCAGGATGAGCGGCCAGATAGCGCGCCACCTCCTCGCGCCGCGACGCGCTCAGCTGATCGTCGGCGAAGGCCATCAACTCATCCTGGGTAGGCGGTAAGGAGATCATTTCAAGACTCGCATGACAGAGGGGGGCACAGGGCCTTCATGGACCTGCCGCAGGGCCGCACGGGCGCGGGCCAGGCGAGACATCACCGTACCCAGAGGAATGTCCAGCGTCTGGGCCACCTCGCGATAGCTCATGCCTTCAACGGCGATCAGCAGCAACAGGGCACGTTGCTCGGCACTCAACTGGGCGAGTCCCGCCAGGGCTTCGCGATCCAGATGAATCCGCTCGGCCGACGGCTCCACCGGCATCTCCTGAAAGCCCAGCCACTCCAGCAATCGACCGTATCGGCGCTCGCGGCGACGCCCATCGACGAACTGACGATAGAGGATGGTGAAGAGCCAGGCGCGCGGGTCACCGTCGGGATGGCGACTCTGGCCATGGGCCAGGGCGCGTTCCAGACAGCTCTGCACCAGGTCATCGGCACTGGCATCGTGCCGTGTCAGGGAGCGGGCGAAGCGGCGCAGCGCCGGCAGCAGGGCGTGAAGCGTGGCGTCATCGAGCATGGGCGATCCTCGCGTGTGCCTGACAGACGTCTGGGCCGTCGGATTATTCCCGCCGATTTTTATTTTCTTCGCGCTGGAATAGACCGCGCGGGGCAAACGTCTGCCCGGATATCCACTCGTCCGAACAGGAGTCCTAGCGTGCGCTCACCTCGAACTCTACCCCTGGCGGTCGCCCTGCTGGTAGCCGCCGCCCCGAACTCCTGGGCACAGCCGGATGCCAGCGTCGCCGCAGCGGCCCACACCGCCAATGAAAAGGCCATGACACTCATGATGAACGCCATGCATGTCCCCAGCAGTGGCGACGTCGACCAGGACTTCATCACCCAGATGACCGCTCATCATCAGGGCGCGATCGACATGGCCCGCATCCAGTTGCAGTACGGCCACAACGAACAGCTGCGGCGCCTGGCCCAGGAAATCATCGTCACCCAGCAGCAGGAAATCGCCGTCATGCAGCAGGCCCTTTCCATCCCGCCCACCTCTCCCACTCGGTAACGCCCATGTCCTGTCGCGCGCTCACCTCGCTCGCTACCGCCCTGCTCCTGTCTACCTCCCTGACCCAGGCCGCCCAGGTTCCCCTGGCCGCAGCCGCGCCGGATATTCCCCTTGATGCCCAGGACCGGGTCTATACGGCGGATCAGTTTTCCAACACGGTATCGGTGATCGATCCCGCGACCGCTACCCTGCTCGGGGTCATTTCTCTGGGCGACAGCCAGCCCAATAATCTGAGTCCGCTGTACCGGGGCGAATTGCTGGTGCATGGCTTGGGCTTCGCGCCGGATGGTCGGACCCTGGCCGCGGTGGCCATCGGCTCCAACGCCGTGACCTTCATCGATACCACCACCAATCAGGTCAAGGGCAAGACCTATCTGGGCCGCGCGCCCCACGAGGCCTTCTTCACCCCGGATGGCAAGGAGCTGTGGGTCACGGTGCGCGGCGAGGACTACATCGCGGTGATCGATCCGCAGACCTTTCACGAGATCACCCGGATCAAGGTGCCCGTCGGCCCCGGCATGCAGATCTTTTCGCCGGACGGCCAGTATGGCTATGTCTGCTCGTCCTTCACGCCGGAAACGGTAGTGATCGCGGTGGCCAAGCACCAGATCGTCGGCCGGGTGCCCCAGGCCAGTCCCTTCTGCCCCAACATCGCCGCCTCCCCGGACGGCCAGCAGGTCTGGTTCACCCTCAAGGATGTCGGCAAGACCCAGGTATTCGCCGCCAAGCCGCCCTTCGGCCTGCTCAAGACCCTGGACACCGGCCCCATCACCAACCACGTCAACTTGGTGCGCAATGCCAAGGGCAGCTTCGCCTATGTGACGGTGGGTGGCGAGAATCGCATCAAGGTCTTTCGTACCGCTGATTTCACCCAGGTCGCCAGTATTCCCGTCGGTGCCCTCCCCCATGGTCTCTGGCCTTCGGGCGATGGCACTCGGCTCTACGTCGGCCTGGAAAACGCCGATACCGTGGCGGTCATCGACACCCTGACCAATCAGGTCGTCGGCACCCTGCCGGTGGGGCAGGCACCGCAGGCCCTGGTCTATGTGCCCCGGGCCGTTGCCAAGGGTGGCGGGAAAGACGGCCTGCAGCCGCTGCGCAACGTCGCCAAGCGCGTGCAGATCGCCCTGGCGGCGCCGGACAAAGACTCGTCGCACATCACCCAGGTCACCCTGTTCGACCAGGGCCTGACCCAGGTTCTACAGGCTTCCGTGACGGGCCTTGCCGCCAAGCAGCCCTACGTCCTGGCCTTGGCTACCCAGGCGGATGGCCACGGCCCCCTCGAATCGCTGGCGGCCTTTCAGAGCAATCCCGCCGGCGCGGCCATCGTCAACGCCGTAGGCCCCATTCGCCAACTCGTCCAAGGCCGGGCGGCAGATGAGCACCGCTACCTGGTCATCGCCCCAGGTACGCCCGACGCACCAGGAGCCCCCGTGCAAGTGCAAGTCCAGTAGCTAGACTCCAAGCATCCGTCACCACACGCCGAGGTCCATCATGTTGAAACGTCTGCTGCTCGCCACCGCTGTCCTATCCTTCGCCAGTCTGGCCCTGGCTGCCGCGCCCGCCAAGGTCGCCGACACCGCCATGGGCAAGGTGCTCGTCGATGCCAAGGGCATGACGCTCTACACCTTTGCCAAGGACAGCGCGGGCAAGTCCGCCTGCAATGGCCCCTGCGCCCAGAACTGGCCGCCCCTCAAGGCCGCAGCCGGTGCCAAGGCGGCCGATGGCTACAGCCTGGTGACCCGTGACGACGGCAGCCAGCAATGGGCCTACCAGGGCAAGCCGCTGTACACCTGGGTCAAGGACAGCAAGCCGGGCGATACCTCGGGTGACGGCGTCAATCAGGTCTGGCACGTGGCCAAGCCCTGATGCGCGGGCGCTGTCTGCCGAACGCAGGCAGCGCCTTATCTACCCAATGGTTTATTATTTCATGATCATTCACTTTTAATGATAAGCAAGCAGGCTTAGCCTGAAGGCCTTCACCTTCAGGAGCCCTGCCATGCCATTTCCCGCCGTTGTCCCAGAGCAGGTACTCAGACCCTTCAGCCAGCTCGACCGCCCATTGGAGGTCATCCGCCAGTTCACCCCCAACTGGTTCGCCGTGACCATGGGCACCGGCGTGCTGGCCCTTGCCCTGGCAGCCTTTCCCTGGAGGCTTCTTGGATTGCACGTCCTCGCCGAGGGCCTCTGGCTGCTCGATGTACTACTGTTCTGCCTGTTCACCGGGCTCTATGCCGCGCGCTGGTTGCTGTTCTTCGACGAGGCCCGCGAGATTTTCGCCCACTCCACCGTCTCGATGTTCATCGGCACCATCCCCATGGGCCTGGCCACGCTGATCAACGGCCTGCTGCTGTTCGGCCTGCCGCGCTGGGGTGAGGCCGTGGTGCCCCTGGCGCTCGGCCTCTGGTGGCTGGACGCGGCCATGGCGTTGGCCTGCGGAGTGCTGATCCCCTATCTGATGTTCACCCGCCAGGCGCATCGTATCGACCAGATGACCGCCGTCTGGCTGTTGCCGGTGGTGGCCGCGGAGGTGGCGGCGGCCAGTGGTGGCCTGCTGGTGCCCCACCTGGCCGTGGGCGAGCAATTCACAGTGCTCGTCGCCAGCTACGTGCTCTGGGCCTATTCGGTACCGGTCGCCCTCAGCCTGCTGGTGATCCTGCTGTTGCGCCTGGCGCTGCACAAACTGCCGCCGGCCAGCATGGCGGCGTCGAGCTGGCTGGCACTAGGGCCGATCGCCACCGGTGCCCTGGGGCTGCTGGTGCTGGGCAGCGCTGCGCCCGCGGTGTTCGCCGCCCATGGCCTGACCGGAATCGGCGAGATCGCCCAGGGTCTGGGCCTGCTGGGCGCGGTGCTGCTCTGGGGCCTGGGGCTCTGGTGGCTGGCGCTGGCCGTACTGGTGACCTATCGCCAGGCCCGTGACGGCATGCCCTTCAACCTGGGCTGGTGGGGTTTCACCTTTCCCCTGGGCGTCTATGCCCTGACCACCCTGCGCCTGGGCGCAGCCCTGGCGGCGCCCTTCTTCACCGGCCTGGGCGCGGTCTTGGTGGTGCTGCTGGCCTTGCTGTGGACCCTGGTCGCCAGCCGCACCCTGGCCGGCGCCTACCGGGGCGAGCTGTTCGTCTCGCCCTGCATCGCCCACCTGTGCAAGAAGGTGCGCTAGAGCCTGCTCAAAGGCTCGCGAGCTAGAGTCAAACAAGGCGAAAATGGCTGAGGAAGCGGAGTTTACGAGTGGTAAATGAGCATTCCGAAGCCATTTTCAACGCCGTTTGGCCGACGCGCAGCAGACTTTGAACAGGCTCTTAGTCCTGGGGGCGCTGCAGGCCGTGTTGATGCAACCACCGATAGAGGGTGTTGCGACTCACCCCCAGACGCTTGGCGGCACGGGTCATCTGCCAATGGCAATCGTCCAGTACCGCGCGCAGTTCTTCGCGGGCGCTGTCGACCGGTGCCGCGCTGGACGGCAGCGGCAGCCGGGCGCCACGGCAGTCGGCGGGTAGCTCGTCCAGGCCGATATGGCCATCTTCGCTCAGGGCAACCAAGGTGCGCAGCACGGTACGCAACTGGCGGACATTGCCGGGCCAGGGCTGGGCCAGCAGGCAGGCACGGGCCGCCGGATCGAGGCGAATCGACTCGCCGCGGGCCTCCTCGGTCAGCAACTGATCGAGCAGTTCGCCGCGATCACTGCGCTCGCGCAGCGCCGGCAGCGTCACCACCAGGCCGCGCAGGCGATAGTAGAGGTCTTCGCGAAAGCTGCCGGCGACCACCAGGGCCTCCAGATCGCGGTGACTGGCGCTGACCAGCCGCAGGTCCAGAGCGCGCGGTGCCCCGCCGCCGAGGGGGACCACCTGACGCTCTTCCAGAACCCTTAGCAGTCGGGTCTGCAGGGCCAGGGGCATGTCGCCGATCTCGTCGAGAAAGAGAATGCCGCCATCGGCCTGCTGCAACTTGCCGGCCATGCCTTCCTTGCGCGCCCCGGTGAAGCTGCCGCCGCGATAGCCGAACAACTCGCTCTCGATCAGGGTTTCCGGAATGGCCGCGCAATTGAGGGCGACAAAGGCCTGGCCGGCGCGACTGCTGGCGCGGTGCAGGGCGCTGGCGAAGGCTTCCTTGCCGGTGCCGGTCTCGCCGTGCAGCAGCACCGGCACGTCACGCTCCAGCACCTTGAGCGCCCGGGTGAAATCCCGCGCCAGCGCCGGATCGGCCAGGCAGATGCCGCTGGGCAGGGGCGCCTTGGGCACCGCTACCGGGGTGACCGGCCGCACCTGAGGGCCACGCACCAGGCCGTGGAAGCCCTGGCCCTGACGGCCACGCAGCGCCCAGCAGGCGCTGGGTTGCGGGCGGGCGCGCTCCAGCAGGTCGTCCTGCCGCAACTCGAACAGGCTCTCCATCCGCTGCCCCAGTACCGCGCTACGCGCCAGCCCCAGCAGCATCAGGGCGGTCTCGTTGGCGGCCTGGACGCGACCTTCGTCGTCGAAGGCCAGCAGGCCCTCGCTGAGCAGGCCGACATAGGCCGCCTGGGCATGGAAGCGGAGCAGATAGCCATCGGCGTAGCGGTCGAGGAAATAGCAGCTCTCGATCAGCTTGGCCGAAAGATTGACCAGCGCCATGGTATGGAACTGGCCCTGGCGCGAGGCTTCCTGGCGGGCGGTGGAGACGTCCAGCACCGCCAGCAACTCGCCGGCCGGATCGAACACCGGACTGGCCGAGCAGGTCAGCTGGGTATGACGACTGCGGAAGTGCTCGTCGCGGTGGATGGTCAGCGCCTGCCGCTCCACCACGCAGGTGCCGATGCCGTTGGTGCCCTCGCAGGCCTCGCTCCAATCGGCGCCCAGCCACAGCCCGGCCTGCTGGAAGACTCCGCGCTCGGCCTCGGCGGTCACGCAATCGAGGATCAGCCCGCGGGCGTCGGTGAGCAGCACGGCATAGCCGGCGCCGCCGAGTTGCTGGTGCAGGGAATTCATCTGACCACGGGCGATCTGCAGGACCCGCTGCTGGCGCTGGCGGTGCTCGTCGAAGCGGGCGCGGTCCAGCACCCAGGGCGCCACACGGGCGGCCGGGTCCAGCTGGTGTTCGTCGAGACAGCGCCGCCAGGAGCGGGCGATGGCCGGATCGCTGGCCGGGCCGTCGAGGACGGCGCCGCGGGCGAGCTCGAGCACCTGGCTGGCATGACGATCGGACGGGGTGGCGGCCATTGTTGTTGTCCTCCGCGGGGCGTCTGCGGCCTCCAGCATAGGCCAAATCGGGCGGACTGGGCACTTTGTCACGCCCAGGTGACAGGCTGTCACGCCAAGGGGTGACAGCTCTGTCACAGTGACAGCTGGCGACTTTCCCTGGAACAGGCCGCAAGGCCGCAGTCATGCGGGTCTGCCGACATTGGCCCGCGCCTTGCTCAGGATGGGAGCGCCGTTTCATACAAGAACAAACAGGAGACCCACCATGCGCTACGCAGCTCCCGGCACCCAAGACGCCCTCGTCACCCTGCAGGCCCGCTACGGCAATTACATCGGCGGCGAATTCGTCGCCCCGGTGAAGGGCCAGTACTTCACCAACACCTCCCCGGTGAACGGCTCGGTGATCGGTGAATTCCCCCGCTCCGACGCCGCCGACATCGAACGCGCCCTGGACGCCGCCCATACCGCCGCCGATGCCTGGGGCCGCACCTCGGTGCAGGACCGCTCGCTGATCCTGCTCAAGATCGCCGACCGCATCGAACAGCATCTGGAAAAACTGGCCGTCGCCGAAACCTGGGACAACGGCAAGGCGGTACGCGAGACGCTCAATGCCGACGTGCCCCTGGCCGCCGACCACTTCCGCTACTTCGCCGGCTGCATCCGCGCCCAGGAAGGCAGCGCCGCCGAGATCAACGACAAGACCGCCAGCTACCACTTCCACGAGCCACTGGGCGTGGTCGGCCAGATCATCCCCTGGAATTTCCCGCTGCTGATGGCCGCCTGGAAGCTGGCCCCGGCCCTGGCCGCCGGCAACTGCGTGGTGCTCAAGCCCGCCGAGCAGACCCCGCTGTCCATCACCCTGTTCGTCGAGCTGGTCGGTGACCTCCTGCCGCCCGGCGTGCTCAACGTGGTGCAGGGCTACGGCAAGGAGGCCGGCGAGGCCCTGGCCACCAGCACCCGCATCGCCAAGATCGCCTTCACCGGCTCGACTCCGGTGGGCTCGCACATCCTGTCCTGCGCGGCCAAGAACATCATCCCCAGCACCGTGGAGCTGGGTGGCAAGTCGCCCAACATCTACTTCGAAGACATCATGCAGGCCGAGCCGAGCTTCATCGAGAAGGCCGCGGAAGGTCTGGTGCTGGGCTTCTTCAACCAGGGCGAGGTCTGCACCTGCCCATCCCGCGCCCTGGTGCAGGAATCCATCTATGCGCCCTTCATGGAAGCGGTGATGAAGAAGATCGCCCAGATCAAGCGGGGCGATCCGCTGGACACCGAGACCATGGTCGGTGCCCAGGCCTCCCAGCAGCAGTTCGAGAAGATCGTTTCCTACCTGGAGATCGCCCGCGAGGAAGGCGCCGAATTCCTCACCGGCGGCAATGTGGAGAAACTGCAGGGCGACCTCGCCAGCGGCTATTACATCCAGCCGACCCTGCTCAAGGGCCACAACAAGATGCGCGTCTTCCAGGAGGAAATCTTCGGTCCGGTGATCGGGGTGACCACCTTCAAGGACGAGGCCGAGGCCCTGGCCATCGCCAACGACACCGAGTTCGGCCTCGGCGCCGGCGTCTGGACCCGCGACATCAATCGCGCCTACCGCATGGGCCGCGGCATCAAGGCCGGCCGCGTCTGGACCAACTGCTATCACCTCTACCCCGCCCATGCTGCCTTCGGCGGCTACAAGAAATCCGGCGTCGGCCGTGAAACCCACAAGATGATGCTCGACCACTACCAGCAGACCAAGAATCTGCTGATCAGCTACGACATCAATCCGCTGGGCTTCTTCTAGGAGCGACCGGCAGGACGACGGGTGCAGCCGAGCGCTAGCTGCAGCCGCCGTCCAACGCCGCTCCAAGAAGACGACGCCTGGATCGCGCGCCCCAGCAGGACGTCGGGGCGCGCCTCCCGCCTGACCTGGATCAACACCCCCTCCCTGTGGGTAGCCGACGCTAGACGCAGCGGCCGCCCGTGGTGGACAGGTGCATCCCGGCGCAGGCCCCGTCTGGCTTCATCCACGCATCATGCCTCCATGAGGGACTCGTCATGCCCAAAACAATGAAAGCCGCTGTCGTCACCGCCTTTGGCCAACCCCTGGAATTCCGCGAAGTCGAGGTGCCCACTCCGGGCGCTGGCCAGGTGCTGGTCAAGATCGCCGCCAGCGGCGTCTGCCACACCGACCTGCACGCCGCCCAGGGCGACTGGCCGGTCAAGCCCAATCCGCCCTTCATCCCCGGCCACGAAGGGGTCGGCCAGGTGGTGGCGGTGGGCGCCGGGGTCACCCACGTCAAGGAGGGCGACCGGGTCGGCGTGCCCTGGCTGTATTCCACCTGCGGCCACTGCGAGCACTGCCTGGGCGGCTGGGAGACGCTCTGCGAGTCCCAGCAGAACACCGGCTACTCGGTGAACGGCGGCTTCGCCGAATACACCCTGGCCGATGCCGGCTACGTCGGCCGGCTGCCGGACAACGTCGGCTTCGTCGAGATCGCGCCCATCCTCTGCGCCGGCGTCACCGTCTACAAGGGCCTGAAGATGACCGACACCAGGCCCGGCAACTGGGTGGTGATCTCCGGCATCGGTGGCCTGGGGCACATGGCCGTACAGTACGCCCGCGCCATGGGCCTGAACGTGGCGGCGGTGGACGTGGATGACAAGAAGCTCGACCTGGCCCGCCGGCTGGGTGCCGAGGTCACGGTCAACGCCCGTACCCAGGATCCGGCGGCCTATCTGAAGAAGGAGATCGGCGGCGCCCATGGTGCCCTGGTCACGGCGGTCTCGCCCAAGGCCTTCGAACAGGCCATCGGCATGACCCGCCGCGGCGGTACCATCGCCCTCAACGGCCTGCCGCCGGGTGACTTCCCGCTGTCGATCTTCGACATGGTGCTCAACGGCACCACGGTGCGCGGCTCCATCGTCGGCACCCGCCTGGACCTACAGGAGGCGCTGGACTTCGCCGGCGAAGGCAAGGTCAAGGCCACGGTGAGCGCCGAGCCGCTGGAGAACATCAACGACATCTTCGCCCGCATGCATCAGGGCGGGATCGAAGGTCGGGTGGTGATCGACATGGCGCTGGGATAAAGAAAGCTCTCGATCTCGCGAGCTAGAGCCAACCAAGGCGAAGGTGCCCGAGGAAGCGGAGTTTACAAAGGGTAAATGAGCACTCCGAGGGGCTGGCCTTCCAGGGCAGTTTCAACGCAGGTTGGCCGACGCGCAGCAGATCGTGACCAGTCCGACACTCCCGCGCCCGGAAAGGCGCGGGAGTGAACCTTTGCCCTACCCCGACCTCTGAGCGGCTGGCGATTTTTCCCGGCGCCGATCTCGACCAGGCCACAAAACCCGGTCCCGGCTGCCCTTATAATCGCCGCTGGACCCTCGCATCTACGGTAGGCACGCCCCATGGAATTCAACCCGATCGACCTGATCCTGCACCTCGACGTCTACCTCAGCGGGTTGGTAGCCCAGTACGGCACCTGGATCTATGCCATTCTCTTCGCGGTGATCTTCTGCGAAACAGGTCTGGTGGTGACGCCCTTCCTCCCCGGCGACTCCCTGCTGTTCATCGCTGGCGCGCTCTCCGCCCTCGGTGACATGGACCCCTATCTGCTGGCCGGCCTGCTGATGTTCGCCGCCGTGGCAGGCGACAGCACCAACTACCTGATCGGCCGCTTCGCCGGTGACAAGCTGTTCAGCAATCCCCATTCCAAGCTCTTCCGCCGCGACTACCTGCTACGCACCCAGGCCTTCTACGAGCACCACGGCGGCAAGACCATCACCCTGGCGCGCTTCCTGCCCATCATCCGTACCTTCGCCCCCTTCGTCGCCGGCGTGGGCCGCATGCACTACCCCTATTTCCTCGGCTACAGCGTGCTCGGCTCGCTGCTCTGGGTCGGCGGTCTGGTGAGCCTGGGCTACTTCTTCGGCAACGTGCCCTTCATCAAGCAGAACCTCACCCTGATGGTGCTGGCCATCATCGGCATCTCCCTGCTGCCGATGATCCTCGGCCTGATCAAGAGCCGTCGCGCCGCGGTCCAGGGCGGGGCCTGATCCCTTGGGCTTCTGGCGCGCCTGGCGCGAACGGCGCCTGCTGGAGCGAGTGGCCATCGCCGACGAGCTCTGGGCGCGCCTGCGCCAGCGCCTGCCGATCCTCGATGGCCTGAGCGCCGCGGAAGATGCCTGGTTGCGCGAACACTGCGTGCTGTTCCTCGCCGAGAAGCACCTGACCCTGCTCGAAGGCCTGGAGCTGGACGACGGCGATCGCCTGCTGCTGGCCGCCCAGGCACTGCTGCCCCTGCTGCACCTGCCGGAAGCGGCGCTCTATCCCAACGTGCGCGAGATCGTCGTCTATCCGGACGCCTTCGTCAGCCCCCAGCGCCATCGCGACGAGGGCGGCCTGGAGCACGAATGGGACGAAGAACGGGACGGCGAAGCCTGGGACCGTGGCCAGGTGGTACTGGCCTGGCCCGGTATCCAGGCCAGTGGCGGCTGGGAGGCCTACAACCTGGTCATCCACGAATTCGCCCACCTCATCGACCTGCTCGCCGGTGGCCTGTGCAACGGCCAGCCGCCGCTGCACGAGGGCATGCCCCAGGCGGCCTGGACCAGCGCCCTGCAAAGCGCCTTCGACGACCTCAATCGCCAGCTCGACGCCGATCCGGACGCGGAGACCGCCCTCGATCCCTATGCGGCGGAAAGCCCCGAGGAATTCTTCGCCGTCGCCTGCGAGTACTTCTTCAGCGCCCCCGATGTGCTCGACGAACACTATCCCGCGGTCTACGCACAGCTGCAGCAGCTGTTTCGCCAGGACCCGCGCCTGCGTCTCGCCACCAGCCAGGCGAGCGTGCAACCGCCGGCAACCCCGGGGTCCGAAGCTCGAACCCCGATCTGAAAGCGCCTATACTCCGGCCACTTTTCCCAACCGACCAGAGGGACCCGTTCATGAGTTACAGCAAGATTCCCGCCGGCAAAGACCTGCCGAACGACATCTACGTCGCCATCGAGATTCCGGCCAACCACGCGCCGATCAAGTACGAGATCGACAAGGACAGCGACGCCCTCTTCGTCGACCGTTTCATGGCCACCCCCATGTTCTACCCGGCCAACTACGGCTACATCCCCAACACCCTGGCCGATGACGGCGATCCCCTGGACGTGCTGGTCGTAACCCCCTACCCGGTCGCGCCCGGCGCCGTGATCCGCGCCCGTCCGGTCGGCGTGCTGCACATGACCGACGAAGCCGGTGGTGACGCCAAGCTGATCGCCGTCCCCCACGACAAGCTGACCGTCCTCTACAAGGACGTGCAGGAATACACCGACCTGCCGGCCCTGCTGCTGGAGCAGATCAAGCACTTCTTCGAGAACTACAAGGATCTCGAAAAGGGCAAGTGGGTCAAGGTCGAAGGCTGGGGCAACGCCGACGCCGCCCGTGCCGAGATCACCAAGGCCGTGGCCGCCTACAAGGCCTGATCCACGCCGCTGTCGAAAAGCCCGGCTCGCCGGGCTTTTTTGTGCCCGCTCGCAAGGCAGTCAGCCATGCCCTGTCCGCGAGAAGACTTATCGCGATAGCGCTAGTCGGCGCAACGATAACGCCCATCCGAATTAACGATAAGTATTATCATAAACGAATAGGATTGCTTCCCACTCGTGATCCCGTCGTCCGTGATGGGGACTCCGAGCCTTCGTCCCGTCAGCTCAGGATTCGCTCGTCATGGCTCGTTCGCACTTCGCCTTCAGGCTCTCCCCTCTCGCCCTGTCCATCGCTGCCCTCTACGTGGTCAGCGGCACAGCCGCTTCGGCCCAGACCGTCGGCGATACCCTGCAGTTGGACTCCACCACGGTGACCGCCACCGAGACACCCAAGGACGCGCCGCCACCTGCCTATACCGGTGGCCAGGTGGCGACCGGCGGCAAGTTGGGCGTACTGGGCAACCAGGACAACATGAGCGTCCCCTTCAGCGTCACCAGCTACACCGCCAAGCTGATCCAGGACCAGCAGGCCCAGACCATTGGCGAGGTGCTGAGCAACGATGCCTCGGTGCGTCAGTACAGCGGCTATGGCAACCAATCGCAGAACTTCGTCATTCGCGGCTACAAGCTGACCGGCGATGACATCTCCTTCAACAACCTCTATGGCGTCATGCCGCGGCAGATCATCGCCACCGAGGCCCTGGAGCGCGTCGAGGTGTTCAAGGGGCCCAATGCCTTCATCAACGGTGTGACACCCACCGGCTCCGGCATCGGCGGCGCGGTCAACCTGCAACCCAAGCGCGCCCAGGACACGCCGACCCGCAGCTACACCGTCGACTACACCACCGACGGTCGCCTCGGCCAGCATCTCGACCTCGGCCAGCGCTTCGGCGAGGACAATCGCTTCGGCGCCCGGATCAATCTGATGCAGCGCGAGGGCGATACCGCCATCGACGATGAAAGCCAGAGATCCAAGCTGTTCGTCGCCGGCCTGGATTACCGAGGCGACCGCTTCCGGCTCTCCACCGACTTCGGCTACCAGAAGCAGGTGGTCAACGGTGGTCGCGACAGCCTGCTGCTCGGCAGCGGCCTGACCCGCCTGCCCCACGCCCCCTCGTCCGACACCAACTACAACGCCCCCTGGGGTCATACCCAGCTGGAAGACACCTTCGGCATGGTGCGTGGCGAATACGACCTGAGTGACCGCTGGACCGCCTACCTTGCCGTGGGTGGCAAGCACACCCGCGAGAACGGGACCTACGGTAGCGCCACGCTGAATGACGACGCCGGCAATGCCTCTATCGGAGGCTCCTTGATTCCCCATGACGATGACGCCAAGACCGTCCTGGCCGGCCTCAACGGCAGGCTGCAGACCGGCGCGGTCAGTCATCAGATCGCTTTCGGCGTATCTAGCATCTGGACCGAACAGAAGAACGCCTTCGACTTCGCTCAGACGCCCTTCGCCAGCAATACCAACATCCGTCATCCGGTCGCGGTCGCCTATCCCACCTTCGGCTGGTTCACGGGTGGCGACCTGCACGACCCGGGCACCACCAGCAAGACGGTCAACCAGAGCATCGCGCTGTCCGACACCCTGGGCTTCCTTGATGATCGCCTCCTGGCGACGGTCGGTGTGAGACGCCAGTCCCTGCTGGTCGAAGGCTACAGCTACGAGGGCATGAGCTTCCTGGGTACGCCCATGCCGGGCAACGATGGCTCGCGTACCGCCAAGTACGATCAATCCATCACCACCCCAATCTATGGTGTCGTCTACAAGCTGACCGACGAGCTCTCGCTGTACGCCAACCGTATCGAAGGCCTGGCGCAGGGCCCCACCGCTCCGGCCAATTCGCTGAACGTGGGCCAGGTCTTCTCCCCGGCACGCTCCAAACAGACCGAGGCCGGCATCAAGTATGACCAGGGTACCTTTGGCGCCACCTTTGGCATCTATCGCATCGAACAACCGTCTGACGGTTACCTGGTCAATAACCTTTACGTCCGCGACGGTGAACAGGAAAACCGTGGCCTCGAGCTGAACGTCTTCGGCGAGCCCCTGGTAGGCCTGCGCCTGCTGGCGGGCGCCACCTGGATGGACACCGAACTCAAGGGCACCCAGAACGGCAGCAACGACGGCAACCGCGCCATCGGTGTGCCGCGCTTCCAGTACAACCTCGGCGCCGACTGGGACGTGCCCGGCCTGCCAGGCGCCGCGCTCAATGGCCGCTTGCTGCGCACCGGCGGCCAGTACGCCGATGCGGCCAACAACCTGAGCATCCCGGCCTGGACCCGCGTCGACCTCGGTGCGCGTTATCGCTTCAAAGTCGAGCGAAAAGACGTTACCCTGCGCGCCAACGTCGAGAACGTGGCCAACAAGGCCTATTGGGAATCCGCCTTTGGCGGCTACCTGACCCAGGGCGATCCGCGCACCCTCAAGGTGTCCGCCACCCTGGACTTCTGATCGACAGGCGTCCTGGCCCACCGCCGGCCGCCGTGCGCGACCTTTGTCGCGCTTCTCAGCTCTGCCCGGCAAGGGCAACCCGGGCGGGCCGGGCTCACCAAAAATCAGCTCAACCCGCCCTCGAAAGCCGGCCACAAGCCGGCTTTTTTGCGTCTGCCGTTCGAGCGGCGCATAACCAGGCGCAACGGAGCGACGACCGGTACGGATGCAGGCCGCCCAGGCAGGGCCTTTTGCCCATGCCGGCAGCCTGAGTCAGGCCGTCAGGCGAACTCACGAGAAACTCAGGCCCGTTCCGAAGGGTCGACCGAGAACGAGTCCGCCCCGAGCCACCACCATGCCCCGTCACCTGCGCCTGCCTCTTTACGTCCTCTTCGGCCTGGTCGTCCTGCTGCTGTGCCTGCACCTCGCCGCGCCCCTGGTGATCCGCCACTACCTCAACGAGCAGTTGGCGGACATGGGCGACTATCGCGGCCAGATCACCGACGTGGACCTGGCCTGGTGGCGCGGCGCCTATCGCATCGAGGGGCTGGAGATCGTCAAGGTCAACGGCAAGGTGCCGGTGCCCTTCCTCAAGGCGCCCAGCATCGACATCGCGGTGAGCTGGCGCTCGCTGTGGCAGGACCATGCCATCGTCGGGCGTATCCTCTTCGATCGTCCCGAACTCAACTTCGTCGATGGCGGCGCACGCAAGGAGCAGTCGCAGACCGGTGAAGGCACCGACTGGCAGGATCAGGTCGACAAACTCATCTCCATCACCCTCGACGAGGTGCGAGTGGTGAACGGACGGCTGACCTTTCGCAACTTCAATTCCAAGCCCCAGGTGAATCTGGCCGCCACCAACGTCAATGCCAGCCTCTACAACCTGACCAACGCCGCCGATGCCCAGGGCGAGCGCATCGCCCACTTCGAAGGCAAGGCCGCCATCCTCGGCAGCGCTCCCTTGGAAGCCAGTGCCCGCTTCGACCCCTTCGAGGACTTCACCGATTTCGATTTCCGTCTGCGGGTCACCGGCATCGACCTGCCCAGGCTCAACGACTTCGCGCGGGCCTATGGCAAATTCGATTTCCGCTCCGGCAGTGGCGATGTGGTGGTGGAAGCCAAGGCGGTGGACGGCCAACTCAGCGGCTATGTGAAACCGCTGATGAGGAACGTCGATATCTTCGACTGGCAGCAGGACGTCGAGAACCGCAACAAGAACGCCTTGGAAAGCGCCTGGGAAGCCGTGGTCGGCACCGCCCAGACCCTGCTCAAGAACCAGCGCCGCGATCAGTTCGCTACCCGGGTGGATCTCTCTGGCAGTGTGAAGAGCCAGGACATCAGCCCGCTGCAGGCCTTCTTCAATATCCTGCGCAACGCCTTCGTGCAGGCCTTCAGTGCGCGGTATGACGCCGATTGAGCGCCCTCCTCACCCAAGAGAGAAGGGGCGACGGGGCTTCGTAGCGTGGAAAACCGCGCAGCGTTTTCCACTAACGGACTCCGGTACCCGCGGTGGATAAGGCTACTGTGGTGACCTTCCGTCGAAGACTGCGGCCATGGCGGTTCTCCGATGCGGTTGCGACGATGTTTTTGCTAATCGCGGCCATGGGCCGCTTGTGTCTTGGCTTGCCGTTAGGATGGAGGTGAGAGCAGCAGGGGGCAGGCTGTAGGGCCGCAGTGTTTCGAGCACGTGTAGGAGCCGGTCCCGCCCCCTGCTGACCTC
>NZ_LNUP01000017.1:45195-109467 GCF_001512295.1 Pseudomonas sp. EpS/L25
CACGGATCTTGAAGGAGAACACCGGCTGCAGGTCTTCGCGCTTGAGCAGCACCTGGCAGCCCAGCCGCTCGGACAGCGCCCGCGCCGGTTGCAGGGGCGTTTCGATCGCCACGTCGTAGACGGGGGCTTCGAGGATCTTGCGGGCATAGCGCTGCAAGAGATCGGTGGCGGGTTCCTGGACGGTCATGGCGGGCTCCTGGGGTGTTTCGTCGGGGCCCAGGAGTCAGAACGTACAAACCCGCCTCTTGGGCGGGTCTGGTTGCGCAGCTAACGCTGTCCCGCCATCAGGTAATGGCGGTAATAATGCTGGGGCGTAGGCGGCTGCGCGTGTTCATGAGCGCTACCCTAGGGCTTGGCCCGGCACGGCGTCAAGCGGCGCCGATGGCTGTGGCACAATGGCCAACCTGTTGCCCACTTCCCGCGACCCGATCGCCTCTGCCGAGAATCCCGATGGCCCGCAAGAAAGCTCCCGACTTCGAACAATCCCTGGCCGAACTGCAGATCCTGGTGGAGCGCCTGGAAAGCGGCGAGCTGTCCCTGGAAGACTCCCTCGGCGCCTTCGAACAGGGCATCCGCCTGACCCGCGAATGCCAGGGCGCCCTGGCCCAGGCCGAGCAGAAGGTGCAGATCCTGCTGGAGAAGGACGGCGAACTCAGCGCCGCCCCCTTCGCCCCCACCGAGGACGAGGCATGATCGAGGCCTACCAGCAACGCTGCCAGGCCCGCGTCGACAGCGCCCTCGCACCTCTCTTCGCAGCGCCGCGTCCGGAACTCGGTCGGCTTTACGAAGCCATGGCCTACAGCGTCATGGGCGGCGGCAAGCGGGTGCGACCGCTGCTGGTCTACGCCGCTTGCGAGGCGCTGGGCGGCGATCCGGCACGCGCCGATCAGGCGGCCTGCGCCGTGGAGCTGATCCACGCCTATTCCCTGGTGCATGACGACCTGCCGGCCATGGACGACGACGACCTGCGCCGCGGTCGGCCCACCACCCACAAGGCCTATGACGAGGCCTGCGCCATCCTTGCCGGCGACGGCCTGCAGACCCTCGCCTTCGAGACCCTGCTGGCGGCGCCCCAGGACGCCACGGTGCGGCTGGAGATGGTCGCGGTACTGGCCTGCGCCAGCGGCCCGGCGGGCATGGTCGGCGGCCAGGCCATCGACCTGGAGTCGGTGGGCCGGCGCATCGACCAGCCGGCACTGGAGACCATGCACCTGCACAAGACCGGCGCCCTGATCGCCGCCAGCGTGCAGCTCGGCGCCCTCGCCAGTGGCGCCGCCACCGCGGCCGATCGTGAGGCCCTGGCCCGCTACGCCCAGGCCATCGGCCTGGCCTTCCAGGTCTGGGACGACGTGCTCGACATCGAGAGCGACACTCAGACCCTGGGCAAGCGCCAGGGCGCCGATCTCGCCCGCGACAAACCGACCTACCCGGCGCTGCTCGGCCTGGACGCGGCCAAGGCCTATGCCCTGGAGCTGTGCGACATGGCGCTGACCGCCATCGCGCACCTGGGCGAACGCGCCGAACCCCTGCGTGCCCTGGCCCGCTACATTGTCGGGCGGCGCAGCTGAGCCGCTGCTCGCGGAAATCTTCGTGACCCGGGCCGCATTTGCCACCGGGTCCGTTGTCACAGGGGCATAACAAGACGCCCTGCCCGCTGTTGGGATGCCACGCGGGCATCGGGTAAACTGCCGAATTCTCTGCGCAAAGTGATCAGCCAGATGCCCAAGACGTTTCACGAGATTCCCCGCCAGCGTCCCGCGACGCCCCTGCTCGACCGCATCGACTCGCCGGTCCAGCTGCGCCAGCTCGGTGACGCCGAGCTGGAAGCCGTCGCCGACGAACTGCGCGCCTTTCTCCTGTGGACCGTGGGTCAGACCGGCGGTCACTTCGGCGCCGGCCTGGGCGTCATCGAACTGACCGTGGCCCTGCATTACGTCTTCGACACCCCGGAAGACCGGCTGGTGTGGGACGTCGGCCACCAGGCCTATCCGCACAAGATCCTCACCGGCCGTCGCGAAGGCATGGCCAGCCTGCGCCAGAAGGACGGCCTGGCCGCCTTCCCGCGCCGTAGCGAGAGTGAGTACGACACCTTTGGCGTCGGCCATTCCAGCACCTCCATCGGCGCGGCTCTGGGCATGGCCATCGCCGCCCAGCTGCAGGGCATCGAGCGCAAGTCGGTGGCGGTGATCGGCGATGGCGCCCTGACCGCGGGCATGGCCTTCGAGGCGCTCAACCACGCCTCGGACACCGGCGCCAACATGCTGGTGGTGCTCAACGACAACGACATGTCCATCTCGCGCAACGTCGGCGGCCTGTCCAACTACCTGGCGCGGCTGCTCTCCAGCCGCACCTACCAGCACCTGCGCGAGAACGGCAAGAAGGCCCTCTCCAAGCTGCCCGGCGCCTGGGAGATCGCCCGCCGCACCGAAGAAGCGGCCAAAGGAATGCTGGTCCCCGGCACCCTGTTCGAGGAGCTGGGCTGGAACTACATAGGCCCCATCGACGGCCACGACCTGCCGACCCTGGTCACCACCCTGCGCAATCTGCGCGATGCCAAGGGCCCGCAGTTCCTCCACGTCGTCACCCGCAAGGGCAAGGGCCTGTCCATCGCCGAGGCCGACCCCATCGGCTACCACGCCATCACCAAGCTGGAACCGCTGGACGCCAAGCCCAAGCGCCCAGGCGCGCCCAAGTACTCCAACATCTTCGGTGACTGGCTGTGCGACATGGCCGCCGCCGATGCCAAGCTGGTGGGCATCACCCCGGCGATGAAGGAAGGCTCCGACCTGATCCGCTTCGCCGAGCGCTTCCCCGAGCGCTACTTCGACGTGGCCATCGCCGAGCAGCACGCGGTGACCCTGGCCGCCGGCCTGGCCTGCGACGGCATGAAGCCGGTGGTGGCCATCTATTCCACCTTCCTGCAACGCGCCTACGATCAGCTGATCCACGACGTGGCGGTGCAGAACCTGGACGTGCTCTTCGCCATCGACCGCGCCGGTCTGGTGGGCGAAGACGGCCCGACCCACGCCGGCAGCTTCGACCTGGCCTACCTGCGCTGCATCCCCGGCATGGTGATCATGGCGCCCAGCGACGAAAACGAGCTGCGCCGCCTGCTGACCACCGGCTATCGTCACCAGGGCCCCGCCGCGGTGCGCTATCCACGCGGCAGCGGCCCCAACGCCGCCCTGGATCCGGGCCTGGAGCCCCTGCCCATCGGTAAAGGCGTGGTACGGCGCCAGAGCAGCCTGAAGAATGGCCCCAAGGTCGGCTTCCTGGTCTTCGGCGTGCAACTGGCCGAAGCCCTGCAGGTCGCCGAGCGCCTGGACGCCAGCGTGGCCGACATGAGATTCGTCAAGCCGCTGGACGAGGCCCTGATCCGCCAGTTCGCCGCCGACCACGACCTGCTGGTCACCGTCGAGGAGAACAGCGTCATGGGCGGCGCCGGCAGCGCGGTCAACGAATTCCTGCAGGCCAATGCCCTGGTCCTGCCGGTGCTCAATCTCGGCTTGCCGGACAGCTACATCGAACACGCCAAACCGGCCGAGATGCTGGCCGAGTGCGGTCTGGACACTGCCGGCATCGAGCGTGCGGTACGCGAGCGGATGGCGCTGCTGGACGCCACGCCAACCTCCGAGGCACCCCGCCTGGCCCGCGGCGCCTCGGCCTGAGCCAGGCGACCACGCCGCTGGTCCCGCCATCTCGCCGCCTCGTCCAACCCCCTCTAGCTCGGGGTTCAAGCCTCGCTCATGCTAGCCGATAAGGCGTTATCCCTATCGGCTGCAAGGACTTGGCTTCATGAGCGACATGGAATTGAGCGGCCAAGAGCGCCGCTGGCTGCCCTGGCTGGGCCGCAATGGCAAGTTCGCCCGCGGTTGGGCCTGTCTGCGTAACGGGGGTCGCCAGGCACGCCTGGGAAAGACCTTCACCGGCCTGGCCAATACCCGGCGAGACCTGCTGCTGTCCTGGACGCAAAGGCACTGGCAGCAGTTGCAACGTGTCGCCGCCGTGCTCGAAGCCGATTGGCCGAATCTCGATTCGCGTAGCCTGGACGAATCCCTGGCGCATCTCTCCAGTGCCTCGGAGCTCTTCGTGGTCGATGCCCAGGGCCTGATCCTCGCCTCCACCGCACGCCAGCGCCAGGGTAGCCGGCACGACGGCCAGGCACTCGCCCGCGGCCTGCAGGGGCCCTTCCTGCAAGGCCCCTACCGCGATCCGGTCACCCAGGCCCTGGGGCCGACCACCTCGGCCTTCCATGATGCCGTCACCCTCATGTTCCACCAGCCACTGCGCCAGGCGGGCCGGCCGCTGGGCTGCCTCTGCCTGCGCCTGCCCAACGACGTGCTCAGCGATCTCATCCAGCGTGAGGCGGGCCACGTCTTCCCGGACTCCGGCGACAACTATCTGTTCATGATCAAGGCCGTCGCCGATCCCAGCATCGCCGCGGGAACGGCACTGTCGCGCTCGCGCTTCGAAGACGCCACCTTCACCGCCGGTGACAACCTCAAGCAGGGGGTGGCGACGCCCTTCGGCACGGTCCGGGTGCGCGAACACACCGAATTCGAACTGAAATTCACCGCGCCGGCGACCAAGGAGCTGCATCCCGGGGTACGCGAGACCATCCGCAAGGGCCGCAACCTCTTCGTCGCCTATCCCGGCTACTCCGACTACCGCCACGTCCCGGTGATAGGGGCCGGCCTCACCCTGCAACTACCGGGTTCGCCGGACACCTGGGGCCTGCTGTGCGAGGCCGATCTGGAAGAGGCCTATCGCGGCGGCAGCCTGACCCAGCACCTGCTGCTCGGCGCCCTGCTGCTGGCGGGCGGTGCCTGGGGCCTGCAGGCCGCCCTGAGCCTCTGGCAACCGGCCTGGCAGGGCGCCTTCGCCCTGGGTAGTGCAGGCCTCGCCGCCCTGCTCTACGGCACCCTGGTGGTGGCGCCCTGCACCCGCCGCCTGCGCAGGATCTGCGACTTCTTCCTGGACATCGCCGAATGCGGCGGCAGTCTCGAACAACGGCTGGATCGGCAAGGCTTCCGCGCTGACGAAGCCGGCGAACTGGCGACCTGGATCAACAGCTTCGTCGACCGACTGGACAATTCGCTGCAGACCGTCAAGCACGTCACCCAGACCCTCGGCAAGGACGCCGAAGGCCTCCAACGCGGTGCCCAGCACGCCAGCCAGGAGGCCGAGCAACAGCGCCAGGCGGCGGAGGCCAATGCCCAGGCCATGCAGCTCATGCTGCAGGGCAGTCAGGAAATGGCCGCCCACGTTCGCGACAGCAGCGGCCTGTCACAGCGTGCGCGCTGTGGCAGCGACAACGGCAATCTGCTGGTGAGCCAGGTGGCCCGTGACCTGGAGACCCTCGACGGCACCATAGGCACGTCCGCCGGGACCATCAGCGCGCTGAACGAGCAGACCCATGCCGTACGGCATGTCACCGATACCATTCGTGGCATCGCCGAGCAGACCAACCTGCTGGCGCTCAACGCCGCCATCGAGGCGGCCCGCGCCGGTGACCAGGGGCGAGGCTTCGCCGTGGTGGCCGACGAGGTGCGCCGCCTCGCCAATCACTCGGCGGACTCGACTCGGGAGATCGCCAGCATTCTCGACCAGATCCGCGCCCTGTCGGAACAGGCGGTGGCCGCCATGCAGCGCTGCAAGGAAGACGCCCAGACCTCGCGCACCCGCTCGGACCAGGCCCAGGAAGCGCTCGGCGCCATCGACCGCGATGTCGGCCTGCTGCAGGAGCACCTGACCCAGATCAGCCATACCCTGGACAGCCTGGATGCCAGCGGCAGCCAGTTGCAGGTACGGACCGAAGCCAGTCTGGACCAGGCCCGGCGCAGCGCCGACCTGGCCCAGGCCACCCTCGGCGCCAGCCGCAACGTGGATCAGCAGGTACTGGAATTGCAAGAAGCCGCGCAGCGCCTGGAGCCGGCGCGCACGACCGGTTGATCAGGACTCGGCGGTCTCTTCGTTCTGATGCAGATTGCCGAGCATATGGCCGAGCTTGCCGGCCTTGGTCAGTAGATAACGCCGGTTGTGCGGATTGAGACCTTCCTGCAGCGGTACTCGCTCCGCCACCGGAATGCCCAGGGCCTCCAGCGCCTTGACCTTGCGCGGATTGTTGGTCATCAGCCGCAGCGAATTGATGCCGAGGTGCTCGAGCATCGGCTGGCACAGGGCGTAGGTGCGCTGATCGGCGCCGAAGCCCAGGCGTTCGTTGGCCTCCACCGTATCGGCCCCGGCGTCCTGCAGCTCGTAGGCGCGGATCTTGTTGAGCAGGCCGATGCCCCGCCCTTCCTGGCGCAGGTAGAGCAGCACCCCACGTCCGGCTTCGGCGATGGCGCGCAACGCCGCCTCCAGCTGGAAGCCGCAATCGCATCTCAGGCTGAACAGGGCGTCGCCGGTCAGGCATTCGGAATGCAGGCGGCCCAGCACCGGCTCGCCATCGGCCACGTCACCGAAGGTCAGGGCGACATGTTCCTTGCCATCGGTCTCGTCGAGGAAACCGTGCATGGTGAACAGGCCGAAGGGGGTGGGCAGTTGGGAGGCGGCGACAAAGACGACGGACACCTGCGGGCTCCTGGCGGGGAAAGACGTACATTGTAACCTTTTCCCCCGGCCCGGCGTCATCGCCTGGGGTTATGACGATGACACGTCGCGATCTATCAGAGCCTGTTCAAAACCTCGCGAGCTAGAGCCAAGCAAGGCGCAACGACCAACGGGAGTAACAGCCAACGGCTGGCCCGTAGGGTGAGCGCCAGCGAATCAAATGGCTGAGGAAGCGGATCGGACCCGCGCTCGGGTTTACGAGTGGTAAATGAGCATTGCGACGGGGCCGCCTAGGCCGGGCTGGCGACCCAGGCCCTTTTCAACGCAGCTTGGCCGACGCGCAGCAGATTTTGAACAGGCTCTCAGCGCGCCTGGACATAGAAGATACCCTGGGCCTCGCGCCAGCCGACCCGATTGAGGAAGCTCATGCCCAGCAGGCCCTGGCTGGGATAGTCGCCCTCCAGCACCATGGCTTCCACGCCCAGTACCTCGATATCGCCCAGGCGGACCTGGTTGAGGGTGGTGCGCCAGGCGCGGGCATGACCACTGGCGGTCTCCACCCAGCCCGGGGTGCCGTCACGGTACTTGATGCCCAGTTGGTCGGCCTGGGCAGCGCTAAGGGCGACGCTGGTGGCACCGGTATCCACCAGCAGGGCCAGCGAGCGACCATTGATGCTGGCATTGACCTGGTAATGACCGTTGTTGCTGCGCGGCACGCTGAATTCGCGGCGCTGGGGCGCGCTATAGCCGTCGCTGTATTCGCGGTCGAGGGTAAAGGTCTGGGTCCGGCCGTCGATGCGCAGCACCGCCTGCTGGGAATCCGCGCTGACCACCTCGACGTCGTCGAGACGTTGTCCGACCTTGAGCAGCTTGCGCTGGCCATTGACGTTGACCACCGCCGCGCCATTGAACAACCCCACGACCCTCACCTGGGGCTGCGCCCAGGCGAACGTACTGACGGCCAGCATGAGGCCGCAGGTACCGAGTCTTTTCACGCCCTGCTCCTTGGGCCCGTGTCCCGTCAGCCGACGAGATGACCCCAACCGAGATGTAGTCCCTGAACCACCAGCCAGGCGAGGATGCCGGCCAGCACATCGTCGACCATGATGCCGACACCGCCGCGGACATTGACATCCAGCCAGCGGATTGGCCAGGGCTTGCAGATGTCTAGTACGCGGAAGGCGACGAAACCCACCAGCAGCCAGATCAACCCCGGTGGCGCCAGCCAGAAGGTGATCCAGATGCCGACCATCTCGTCCCAGACGATGCCCTCGTGGTCGTGCACACCCAGTTCGCGGGCGACCTTGCCGCATAGCCAGCAGCCGAACAGGGTGAGAGCCACCAGCAACAGCGGATAGCTCCAGCCGGTGAGCAGGTGCCACAGCGGTACGAAGGGCAAGGCGATCAGCGAACCCCAGGTACCGGGCGCCCTGGGCAGGGTACCGGAGCCGAGGCCGAAGGCCAGGAAGTGCCAGGGATCGCGCCAGACCGACAAGGGGGCCGGCTGGGCGGGGGCTTGGTGTTCGCTCAAGGAAGGACTCCGCGCCAGGGCGCTAGAAATGTTGGAAACCGGTGTGTATCGGGGTCAGCGGCTGACCGTCGGCAGCGAGCACCGTGACGCCACTGCCCGCCTCGACCCGGCCGATCACCCGCGCCTCGGGCCAGGCGGCGGCCAGGGCCGGCGCCTGCTCCGCTGGCAGGGTGAAGACCAGCAGATAGTCATCACCCGCGCCCAGGGCCAGGCGCAGCATCTCGTCTACCGGAAACAGCTCGGCCAGTGCCGGACTCACCGGCAGCCGGGCCGTCTCCACCACCAGCCGTACTCCGGAGGCCACGGCGATATGGCCGCAATCGGCCACCAGGCCATCGGAGACGTCCTGGGCCGCCGTCGCCCGTCCCCGCAGCCAGAGGCCCAGCGCGAATTGCGGCTGGGGCGCCCAGTAGCGTGCCAGCAGGTGCCGACTGGCGTCGCCCTCCGGCGCGCGCTGACCGAGGACGAAGGGCAAGGCCCCGCCCGCCTCGCCAGGCGCACCGCCCAGGCACAGCAGATCGCCCGGACGGGCACCACTGCGTAGCAACGCCTGACCGGCCGGCACCTGGCCGAAGACCGTGAGGGTAAGGGACAGTGGGCCGCGGGTGGTGTCACCGCCGACCAGGCGTAGCTCGCACTGCTCGGCCATCTGCGCGAGTCCCGCCGCCAGGCCTTCCAGCCACGTCGGCTCGACGGCCGGCAGGGTCAGCGCCAGGGTGAAGCCCAGGGGCGCGGCGCCCATGGCGGCCAGGTCGCTGGCGCTCACCGCCAGGGCACGCTGGCCGAGGCCGAAGGCATCCGGGCAGGGATCGGGGAAATGCACCCCGGCGGTCAGGGTATCGGTGGACACCGCCAGTTGCTCACCCGGAGCAGGTGCCAGCAGGGCGCAGTCGTCCCCGATGCCCAGGGCCACGCCGGGTCCGCCACGGGCGCAGGGCGCCGTGGCGAAATAGCGACGGATGAGCTCGAATTCACCCATGCCGACGCGAGGTATCAGCGCTTGCCGCGCAACTCGGCGCTGCGCAGCTTGGGCGCCAGCTTGTCCAGCACGCCGTTGACGAACTTGTGGCCGTCGGTGGCGCCGAAGATCTTGGCCAGCTCGATGCCCTCGTTGATCACCACGCGATAGGGCACGTCGATGCGCTTGAGCAGCTCGTAGCAGGACAATCGCAGCACGGCGAGCTCGACCGGGTCGACCTCGTCCATGGCACGGTCCAGGCAGGGCAGGATCAGCCCGTCGATCTCGCCCTTGTTGGCCGGGACGCCATGGAGGATTTCATGGAAATAGGCGCCGTCGACCTTGGCGAAATCGTTGTCGACGCGAAACTGCGCCTCGATCTCGTTGATCGCCTGGCCCGCCATGTGCCACTGGTACAGGGCCTGTACCGATAGGCTGCGTGCTTCGCGCCGCGCCGCCAACTTGCCGGTGGGGGCCTTCTTGCCTGCGGGCTTGCCTGCCGCGGGCGGAGTCAGATCGCCGCTCACTTGGCCTCCAACTGCGCCAGCAGGCTGACCATTTCCAGCGCGGACAGGGCGGCTTCGGCGCCCTTGTTGCCGGCCTTGGTGCCGGAGCGCTCGATGGCCTGCTCGATGGAGTCGACGGTCAGGACGCCGAAGGACACCGGTACGCCGAATTCCATGGAGACCTGAGCCAGGCCCTTGGTGCACTCGCCGGCCACGTATTCGAAGTGGGGGGTACCGCCGCGGATCACCGCGCCGAGGGCGATGATGGCGTCGAATTCGTCGCGCTGGGCGATCTTCTGCACGGCCAGCGGAATCTCGAAGGCGCCGGGAACGCGGATGATGGTCAGGTCGTCCGGCTTGATGCCGTGACGCACCAGCGCGTCGATGGCGCCTTGCAGCAGGCTCTCGACGACGAAGCTGTTGAAACGGCCGACCACCAGGGCGAAGCGGCCCTGGGGAGCGATGAAGGTACCTTCAAAGGTCTTGATATTCATGTGCGGGTCCAGTTGTCAAAGAGCCGGACGGCCGGCAATGCCAGGCCGTCCGTGGAAATCCAGGTGAAGCGCGCCACACCACCCGGGCGAGGCGCGCCAGGCGGAAGGGTCATTCTTCAGGAGGCAGATATTCTACTACTTCCAGGTCGAAGCCGGATATGGCGTTGAACTTCATCGGCGAGCTGAGCAGGCGCATCTGACGAATGCCCAGGTCGCGCAGGATCTGCGAACCGGCGCCGACGGTGCTATAGGTGGACAGCGCCTTGGGCACCGGCAGCGGCTCCCGCAGGTGCGCCAGTAGGTCGTCGCCTTCCAGGGAGTGACCGAGCAAGAGCACCACGCCGGCGCCTTCGCGGGCCACGCGCTCCATGGCGCCACGCAGGCTCCAACGGCCCGGCTGATGGACCTGCAGCAGGTCGCGCAGCGGGTCCATGTTGTGCACCCGCACCAGCGGCAACTCCTGGCTATCGAGGTCGCCACGAATCAGCGCCAGGTGGACGTCACGCTCCACCTCGTCGCGGTAGGTCACCAGCTTGAAGGAGCCGAGTTCGGTCTCAAGCTGTTGCTCGTCGATGCGCTTGACGGTGTGCTCGTGGAGCAGGCGGTAGTGGATGAGGTCGGCGATGGTGCCGACCTTGAGGCCGTGCTGCTCGGCGAAGGCTTCGAGTTCGTCGCGACGGGCCATGGTGCCGTCGTCGTTCATCACCTCGCAGATCACCCCGCTCTCGGCGAAACCGGCCATGCGCGCCAGGTCGCAGGCGGCCTCGGTATGGCCGGCACGGGCCAGCACGCCACCGGGCTGGGCCATCAGCGGGAACATGTGGCCGGGGCTGACCACGTCGCCGGGCTTGGCGTCCTTGGCGATGGCCGCCTGCACGGTACGCGCGCGGTCGGCGGCGGAGATGCCGGTGCTGATGCCCTCGGCGGCCTCGATGGAGACGGTGAACTTGGTGCCGAAGCCGGAGGCGTTGCGGCTGGCCATCATCGGCAGGTTGAGCCGCTCGCAGAGGCTCTTGCTCATGGGCATGCAGATCAGGCCACGGGCATGGCGGGCCATGAAGTTGATGTGTTCGGCGGTGACGCATTCGGAGGCGATGATGATGTCGCCTTCGTTCTCGCGGTCCTCGTCGTCCATGAGGATGACCATCTTGCCCGCGCGGATGTCCTGGATGATGTCTTCGATGCTGGAAAGTGCCACGGTGTCGTCCTTAGCGCTGCAGATAGCCGTGTTCGGCGAGGAAGTGTTCGGTGAGCCCGCCCTTGGCGGATTCGGCGGCCTTGTCACCCAGCAGCAGGCGCTCCAGATAGCGGGCCAGCAGGTCCACCTCCAGGTTCACCCGGCGCCCGGGGCGGTAGTCGGCCATGATGGTCTCGCCAAGGGTATGGGGGACGATGGTCAGCTCGAATTCGGCGCCGTCCACCGCGTTAACCGTGAGGCTGACGCCATCCACGGTAATGGAGCCCTTGAGCGCGATGTAGCGCGCCAATTCAGCCGGGGCGCGCAGGCGGAACTGCACCGCCCGGGCGTTATCGGCACGGGACACCACTTCGCCGAGACCGTCCACGTGGCCGCTGACCAGATGGCCGCCGAGGCGACTGGTGGGCATCAGCGCCTTTTCCAGGTTGACCTTGCTGCCGGGCTTGAGGCCGCCCAGGCTGGTGAGGCTCAGGGTTTCGCGACTGACGTCGGCCCAGAAGCCGTCACCGGGCAGCTCGACGGCGGTGAGGCAGACCCCGTTGACGGCGATGCTGTCGCCGAGCTTGACGTCGGCAAGGTCGAGCTTGCCAGTGGCGACATAGAGGCGTACGTCCCCACCCTTGGGCGTAAGGGCGCGGATCTCGCCGAGGGCTTCGATGATTCCGGTGAACATCAGCTCAGGCCTCCACGAGGCGGAGCCGAAAAGGCAGTGCAGATCGACATCGACGAACTCCTGTTTCGGTGAAAAAACAGGGCGTACGGACAGAAGGGAAATCAGACGGACAGAGGCTTGCACCCCTGCCAGGTGAGGCTATCCCGTTCTCTCTCATCCGGACTATGACCGTCGGCCCCGGAATCCAACCGGGTCTGCTGACCTCCCCCGCCGCAGAGGGCGAAGGAGCGCTCGCGGGCTCGTCCCGACTGATCGGGCGTTACCGCCGGTGGGGAATTACACCCCGCCCTGAGAACTCGCCACCCGAAGGCAGCGCAGGTTTTGTAACACAGTTCGCAGGCGGGGGGCCAGGGGCCTCAGGTGTCGCGGACAGGCCGCGCGATGAGGTGTAGATCCGCGCCTACGGCCGTGGCGCTGAGGATCGTGAGCTGTGGCGCCTCGGCCAGGTGCTCGAGCGACCAGTCCAGCAGCGGTCGGGCGCTGGAGCCGAGGAACCTGGGCGCGAGGAACAGGTGATACTCGTCGACCAGCCCGGCCTGGGCGAAGGCACCGGCCAGACGCGGGCCGGCTTCCACCAGGACGTCATTGACCTGCTCCGAACCCAGGCGGGTCAGCAAGGCCGCCAGGTCGACCTGACCGTTGGCACCCGGCAGTGCCAGGTAGTCGTGACCGGCAAGCGCATAGGCCGGCGCTTCGGCGGCCATACCGGCGACCCGCGCCGCGCCAGCCTGGAAGAAGGGCGCCGTGAGCGGCACCCGGCCGCGGCCATCGACCAGCAGACGCTGCGGCGTACGCAGGGTGGCCAGCTCCAGGTCGTCGCCGGTCAGGCCCAACTCACTCTGCCGAACAGTGAGGCGCGCGCCGTCGGCCAGCACGGTATCGGCGCCGGTGATCACCACGCCCGCCTCGGCACGCAGTCGCTGGACGCTCTGGCGCGCCACCGGACCGGTGATCCACTGGCTTTCGCCATTGGCCATGGCGGTCCGGCCATCCAGACTCAGCGCCAGCTTGACCCGCACGAAGGGCCGCCCGGTGAGCATGCGCTGGATGAATCCGGCATTGAGGGCTCGCGCCTCGGCCTCCAGCACCCCGGCGCGGGTGGCGATGCCGGCGGCGGCGAGACGCGCGAGGCCACGGCCGGCCACCAGCGGATTGGGATCGGTCATGGCCGCCACCACCTCGGCCACGCCAGCCGCGACCAGGGCATCGGCGCAGGGCGGGGTACGGCCATGGTGGCTGCAGGGTTCCAGGGTCACATAGGCAGTGGCGCCGCGTGCGGCCTGCCCGGCCTGGCGCAGGGCATGCACCTCGGCATGGGGTTCGCCGGCCAGGCGATGCCAACCCTCGCCCACTACCTGGCCAGCGCGGACGATCACGCAGCCCACCCGCGGATTGGGCGCCGTGCTGTAGCGGCCGAGGGCCGCCAGCGCCAGGGCGCGGGCCATCCAGAATTCGTCACTCATCCCGTTGGCGACGCTCATACCGGCTGCTTGCCCGGGTCCTGGGCCAGGCGCTCGATCTCGTCGCGGAATTCGGCCAGATCCTGGAATTGCCGATAGACCGAGGCGAAGCGGATGTAGGCCACCTGGTCGAGCTTGCGCAGCTCGTCCATCACCAGCTCGCCCACCACCCGTGAACGGATCTCCCGCTCGCCGGTGGCGCGCAGCCGATGCTTGATCAGGGCGATGGCCTCTTCCAGGCGCTCCACGCTCACCGGCCGCTTCTCCAGCGCACGCTGCATACCGGCGCGCAACTTGTCCTCGTCGAAGGGCTGGCGAGTGCCGTCCTGCTTGATCAGCCGCGGCAACACCAGTTCAGCGGTCTCGAAGGTGGTGAAGCGCTCCTGGCAGGCCAGACACTCGCGCCGCCTACGCACCTGCTCGCCGGCCGCAACCAGCCGGGAATCGGTGACCTTGGTGTCGTGGGCGCCGCAGAAGGGACAATGCATGGGAGAGTCGATCGCTGGAAGGGAAAGCCCTCATGGTACCCGATCACTCCTTGCCGGGAACCTCCGGGTGCCGGACGAATCGACAGCCAGGGGCCGCCGAGCTATAAGAACGCCCTGTGTTCGACGACCTCCCCAGCCTCCCGTGCAGCCCTCGCCGGCCGCGACCTCCGGATCCTGCCATGACCCCACGCGTCCTCCTGCCCTTGCTGTTCACCGGTCTGCTCGCGGCCTGCTCCAGCCCACCCGAAGCTACCCCGCCGCAGCCCACCACCCCGGCCGACGAGCCGGTTCCGGTGGCGGGCGCTCCCACCCCGGCCAATCTGCGCGAGATCTCCGGTGTACTGCGCAACGCCCAGGGGCTGGTCCCGGCCGGCGCCCAGGTGGAGATCGCCCTGCTGGCAGTCAACGCCAAGGGCCTGCCGCAACGCCTGCTGGCCAGCGAGACGGTGACCGGCAAGGGCGCGCCCCTGGCGTTCCGCCTGCCCTTCAACCCCGAGATCTTCCCCTCCCGCCCGGATCTCAAGGTGGAATTTCACGCCCGCCTGATCCAGGCTGGTCAGTTGGCCAGCTATTTGCCGCCGGTGAGTGTGGGGGGGCCCACCACGCAGAACCTCGGCGAACTGGTGCTTAACCAGACTCCGTGACGCCGCCCGCCGATCTCGCCGCCGCCCTAGCGACACTGCTCGGCGACGCCCAGCTCAGGCTGCAGGCCCTGCCCGACAGCGACCTGTCGCTGTGGCTGATCGACCCGGCCAACATGGCTCGAGCCTTCTCTCCCGCAGAAACCCAGCGCCTGTTGGAGGCACCGCCCTACTGGTGCTTCTGCTGGGCCAGCGGCCTGGCCCTGGCGCAGTGGATTGCCGCCAACCCCGACTCGGTCGCCGAGCGCCAGGTGCTGGATTTCGGCAGTGGCTCGGGCGTCGCCGGTCTGGCCGCCGCCCGGGCCGGGGCAGCCCGGGTGGTCTGCTGCGACCTCGATCCGCTGGCATTGAAAGCCTGCCGCGCCAATGCCCAGGCCAACGCGATGCAGATCGAGACGCTGGACGATCTGCATGCCAGCACCGAGCGCTTCGATCTCATCCTGGCCGCCGATGTCCTTTACGACCGTGCCAACCTGCCACTGCTGGACCTCCTGCAAGCTCGCGCCAAGACGACATTGCTGGCCGATTCGCGGATACGGGACCTCGCCCACCCTCGCTTCACCCGGATCGCCATGCTCCAGGTCTGCACCCTGCCGGATCTGGCCGAGCCGGACGAATTCCGCCGCGTGGCGCTCTACCAGGGCTGAACCGGCCTGCCTTGTTTCCAAGCTCGGCGCCCCCACCTATAGTGCATCTTTCGTTTGCCGAGTCCGCCATGAGCCAGGTCCCCTACATTTTCGACGCCACCCTCGATACCTTCCAGCAACAGGTCATCGATACCTCCTTCACTACCCCGGTGCTGGTGGACTTCTGGGCGGAGTGGTGCGCGCCCTGCAAGGTGCTGATGCCGCTGCTGGCCAAGATCACCGAGTCCTACGGCGGCGCCCTGCACCTGGCCAAGGTCAACTGCGACATCGAGCAGGAGCTGGTGATGAGATTCGGCATCCGCAGCCTGCCCACCGTGGTGCTGTTCAAGGACGGCCAGCCGGTGGACGGCTTCGCCGGCGCCCAGCCTGAATCGGCCATCCGTGCCCTGCTCGAACCCCATGTCCAGGCACTGCCACCGGCCGAGGAAGACCCGCTGGAGGCGGCCCAGGCGCTGTTCGCCGAGGGTCGTTTCGCCGACGCCGAGGCGCTGCTCAAGGCCCTCCTGGAAGAAGACAACAGCAATGCCCTGGCGCTGATCCTCTATGCCCGCTGCCTGGCCGAGCGCGGTGAACTGGATGACGCCCAGGCGGTGCTGGATGCGGTCAAGGGCGACGAACACAAGCAGGCCCTGGCCGGAGCCCGCGCCCAGCTGACCTTCCTGCGCCAGGCCGAAAGTCTGCCCGAGGTCGCCGACCTCAAGAGCCGCCTGGCCCGCGATGCCGGCGACGACGAAGCCGCCTACCAGCTGGCCGTGCAGCAACTGGCTCGCCAGCAATACGAGCCGGCACTGGATGGTCTGCTGGAACTGTTCCGCCGCAATCGCGGCTACGGCGACGACCTGCCGCGCAAGACCCTGGTGCAGGTCTTCGACCTGCTGGGCAACGACCACCCGCTGGTCGCCACCTACCGCCGCCGGCTGTACCAGGCGCTGTACTAGACGCCCATCGATAAAGGCTGCCTCGTGCTGGACGCAGCCTTATCCACAGCGGGACCTCACCCGCCGCGGTGGACATTGCGTAGCGTGGAAAACCGCACAGCGTTTTCCACTGCCCACCAGCCAGATCACCCCTGCCAGATATAGAACTGCGCCTCCCCCACCCGCTCCATGCGCACCTGCGGGCTATGCCGCAGTCGTACCAGCAGCTGCTTGGCCACCCCGAGATTGCCGGTCAGCTTCTCCAGCGCCACGAGGATGTCCGGCCCGCTCAGCCGCCCGGCTGAGCTGAGCAACTTCACCACCTGATCCCACAGCATGTCGCCACCCGATTTGGGGCCGCTGGGGGTCGCGGCGGCCATGGCAGCTACGGGTGCCTCCGCTGGGCGCAGGGCGGCGGCCAGGCGCTGCCAGTCGGCATCATCCAGCTCCACCGTCAAATCCACGGGCTGGCTGCCGATGGTTCCGCGAATGCGTACCATGGTGTTCTCCTCGTCGTGCAGAGGCCCATGCTCCCACAGCCACCGGTCGACGCCAAACCAAGGTTGCGGCGCGCAAAAGCTACAACATAACATAGCGCCTTCTCGCTCACCGGAAGCTTCCCATGCGCCTGCCCCTGCTGACCCTCTGCCTTGCTGCCGCGCTCGCGCAACCCGCCTTTGCCCATGGCACCCAGGATGACCACGACGAGCATGAGCACGGCTCACTCGGCGCCCATGTGCATGGCGAATCCCATCTCGATATGGCCCAGACCGACACCGGCCTGGAGCTGCAGTGGCGTAGTCCGGCAGCCGATCTGGTGGGTTTCGAGCACGCCCCGCGCAGCCAGGCGGAAAAGGACGCCGTCGCCGCCCTCCGGCAGGCGCTGGAAAATCCCCAGGCGCTGGTGAAGCTGCCGGCCGCGGCTGAGTGCAAACTGGCCGAAGCCACGGCCGTCAGCCCCCTGTTCGCCGCGGACACCAAGACGAGCGGCCATCTGGACGTGGAAGCCAGCATGAGCTTCAGCTGCAGCAAGCCGGCCGCCCTCGACAGCCTGGATCTCACTGGCTGGTTCGCCCACTTCCCCAACAGCCATAGCGTCGAGGTCCAGGCCATCGTCGCCAGCGGCCAACAAGGCGCCGAGCTGACGGCCAAGCAACCGCAGCTGAAGTGGTAAGGCGGCCTTGACCACGACGCCCCTGGTCGAGATCGAAGGCCTCGGCTTCGCCTGGCCCGGTCAGGCGGAATGCCTGGACATCCGGCGCTTCTCGCTGGCACGGGGCGAGGCGTTGTTCCTCGAAGGTCCCTCGGGCAGCGGCAAGACCACCCTGCTCGGCCTGCTCGGCGGCGTGCAGCGTCCCAGCCGTGGCCAGGTCCGATTGCTCGGCCAGGATCTCGGGCAGCTTGCCACCGCCCGGCGCGATCGCTTTCGTGTCGATCACTCGGGCTTTCTCTTCCAGCAATTCAACCTGCTGCCCTTTCTCTCGGTATTGGACAACGTCCTGCTGCCCTGCCAGTTCTCGGCCCTGCGCCGTGAACGCGCCAGCACGCGCCACGGCACTCCCCAGCGCGCCGCGCTCACCCTGCTCCACGCCCTGGGGCTGAACGATCCCAGCCTGCCCAAGCGCCCGGCCCGCGAGCTATCCATCGGCCAGCAGCAGCGAGTCGCCGCCGCCCGCGCCCTGATCGGCCAGCCGGAACTGGTGATCGCCGACGAGCCCACCTCGGCGCTGGACAGCGATCACCGCGATGCCTTCCTGGAGCTGCTGTTCGCCGAATGCGCTGCCGCCGGTGCCGGCCTGTTGTTCGTCAGCCACGACCGCAGTCTGGCCAATCGCTTCGACCGCCACCTGACCCTGGCCCAGCTCAACGCCGCCCGTCCGGAGACCTAGGATGCCCCTCCTGCAACTGGCCTGGGCCAGCCTGCGCAATCGCCGCGCCACTGCCCTGCTCACCGTCTTCACCATCGCCGTCTCGGTGGCCCTGTTGCTGGGTGTCGAACGCCTGCGCACCGAGGCCAAGGCCAGTTTCGCCAGCACCATCGCCGGTACCGACCTGGTGGTGGGCGCCCGCTCCGGCGCGGTCAACCTGCTGCTCTACTCGGTCTTCCGCATCGGCAACGCCACCAACAACATCCGCTGGGAGAGCTACGAGAAGCTCGCCGCCGACCCCCGCGTGGCCTGGACCATCCCGCTGTCCCTCGGTGACTCCCACCGCGGTTACCGGGTACTGGGCACCGACAGTAACTATTTCGCCCACTATCACTACGGGCGCAACCAGCCGCTACGCCTTGCCCAGGGCCGGCCCTTCAATGACGTCTTCGAGGTAGTGCTGGGCGCCGAAGTGGCCAAGGCGCTGCACTATCGCCTGGGCGAGAAACTCGTGCTGGCCCATGGCGTCGCCACCATCAGCCTGACCGAGCACAGCGACCACCCCTTTACCGTGGTCGGCATCCTCGCCCCCACGGGCACCCCGGTCGACCGTACCCTGCACATCCCGCTCACCGGCATGACCGCCCTGCACCTGGATTGGCGCGGCGGCATGCCTGGCCCCTCGCTGAGCGACGCCGAGGTCCGCCAGCGCGATCTCACGCCCAAGGACCTCACCGCCGCCCTGGTCGGTCTCAAGAGCCGGGTGGCCACCTTCGCCCTCCAGCGCGCGATTAATGACTACGGCGGCGAGCCGCTGCTGGCCATCCTGCCCGGCGTGGCCCTGCAGGAACTCTGGGGCCTGCTCGGTACGGCGGAACAGGCACTGCTGGTGATGTCGCTGTGCGTGGTGCTCACCGGCCTGGTCGGTATGCTGACCGCGCTGCTCGCCAGCCTCAACGAGCGGCGACGGGAGATGGCCATCCTGCGCTCGGTCGGCGCCCAGCCACGCCACCTGTTCGGCCTGCTGCTGGCCGAGGCCCTCGCCCTCACCCTGGCTGGCTGCCTGGGCGGTCTGGCCTTGCTCTACGGCGCCATCGCCATCGGTCGGCCCTGGCTGCTGGCGGAATACGGCCTGGCATTGCCGCTGGACTGGCCCTCGCTCTACGATGGGCAACTGCTCGGCGGTATCCTGCTCGCGGCGCTGGTGCTCGGCTGCATTCCGGCCTGGCGCGGCTGTCGCCAGGCCCTCACGGACGGGTTGTCCGTGCGTTTGTAGACGAGGCCCCCACCATGCGCCTGGCGCTCCTGCTGTTGCTCTGCTGGCTGCCCTGGGTGCAGGCCGAACCCCGCCAGCTCGCCTGGCGCGAATTGGTCCCCGCCGATGCGCCGCGCTTCAATCCCGGCAGCGTCGACCATGGTCTTGGCGAAGACGGCCCGGCCGCCAGCCAGCCCTGGCCGGATGCCCCCACGGTGGCCGCGCTGGATGGCCAGGAAGTGCGCCTGCCCGGCTACGTGGTGCCACTGATGGTTACCGAGGAGGGCGAGGTCACCGAATTCCTGCTGGTGCCCTACTACGGTGCCTGCATCCACGTACCGCCACCACCGGGCAACCAGATCGTCTACGTCAAGGGCAGCCACGACCTCTGGCTGTCCAAGCTGCACCTGCCCTACTGGGTAGAAGGCCGTCTCGGCGTGGGCACCCAGCGCAGCGAGGTGGCCGTCGCCGGCTACTGGCTGCAGGCCCAGCGTATCCTCCCCTACATCCTCAAGGGCGACGGTTCCTGAGGGGATCTGCCCCACGCTTGAGCGAGATCAAGAGTTCGGCGTTTCGGCTTCGCTAGGCTGCTCCCAGCCATTTTTCAATGCTTCGGAGCCCCCGCCATGCGTCCCCTCTTCCGTCTCAGCCTGCTCGCCCTCACCCTGGCCACCCCCCTTGCCCAGGCCCACCAGGCCGGCGATATCATCCTGCGCGCCGGCGCCATCACCGTGGATCCCCACGAGCGCAGCTCCGACGTAAAGATCGATAGGGGCGCCCTGAGCGGCGCCAATCTCGGCGGCAAGGCGACCATGGACAGTGACACCCAGCTGGGTCTGAACTTCGCCTACATGCTCACCGACCACCTGGGTCTCGAACTGCTGGCGGCCACCCCCTTCGAGCACCAGGTCAACATCAAGGGCACCGGGCTGGACGCCGCCAACGGCAAGCTGGGCAGTCTCAAGCATCTCCCGCCGACCCTCAGCCTGGTCTACTACCCCCTGGACGCCAAGGCGACGGTCCAGCCCTATGTCGGCGCCGGCCTGAACTACACCTGGATCTATGACGAACACGTCGGCAGCGGCGCCAGCGCCGCCGGCTTCGACAACTTCCGCGCCGACAACTCCTGGGGCTGGGCGGCTCAGGTCGGCGCCGACGTCATGCTCACCGACCGGGTGATGCTCAACGCCCAGATCCGCTACATCGACATATCCACCACCGCCCACGTCGACAACACCGCCCTCGGCGCCCGCGCCAAGGTCGATCTGGACGTGGATCCCTGGGTCTATATGGTTGGCCTGGGCTATCGCTTCTAAGGGCCTGTGCAAGGTCTGCTGTACGTCGGACAAGCCGGCGCCCAAAAGACCCTGGGTCGCCAGCCCCGCCTGGGCGGCCCCGTCGCAATGCTCATTTACCACTCGTAAACTCGAGCGCGAGCCCGGTCGAGCGCGAGTCCGATCCACTTCCCCAGGTCTTTCGCCTTGTTTGTCTCTAGCTCGCGAGACCTTGAATGAGCTCCAGTCTCGCCCAAACGAAAACCGGCGCCTGGGTGCCGGTCTTGTTCAGTCTCCCAGCAGGGCCGCCAGGCCCGCGCCCATGCTCGTAGGTCGGCTGAAGTCGAAGCGCTCGCGCAGCCGGCTGTTATCCGCCTTCGAATGGCGGATATCCCCCGAGCGCGCCGCGCCATGGGTCACCTGTGGCAAACCGCCGAGCACCTGGCCAATCTCGGCCAGCAAGCCGTTCAGGCTGATGGTCTCGCCACGGCCTACATTCACCGCACCGGCGGCCACCGCGGGGGCTTCCAGCGCCTGCACCAGGATGTCCACCAGATCGGCCACGTAGACGAAATCACGGGTCTGCTCGCCATCGCCGAACACCGTGATCGGCGTCTGGCGCCGCGCGCGTTCGGTGAAGATGCTGATCACCCCCGAATAGGGCGACGATGGGTCCTGACGCGGGCCGTAGATGTTGAAGAAGCGGAAGATAGCCGGCTCCAGCCCGTGCTGGCGGCGATAGAAATCGAAGTAATACTCGCCGGCCAGCTTGTCTGCAGCATAGGGCGTCAGCGGGGCCTTCGGCAGTTCCTCGTCGATGGCCTGGCCCTGGCCATTGGCGCCATAGACCGCCGCGCTGGAGGCGTAGACCACGCGCTTGATCCCAGCCTTGCGCATGGCCTCGCACAGATTCAGGGTGCCGATGAAGTTGGCCCTGTGGGTACCCACCGGATCCTCCACCGACGCCTGCACCGAGGCCACCGCGGCCAGGTGGACCACCGCCGCGCAGCCCGCTACCGCAGCTTCCAGGTTCTCGGCATCGGCCACGTCGCCCACCCGTAGCTCGATACGCTCATCATCCAGCGGTAGATTCTCACGCTTGCCGGTACTCAGGTCGTCCAGTACCCGCACGCGTTTGCCCCGCGCCAGCAGCGCATCGGCCAGGTGCGAGCCGATGAAACCGGCCCCACCCGTGATCAAAATGGGCGCATCACTCATCGAAACCTACCTCGTCCTGCCGAAAGCCCTGCAACAGCGCCGGCAGCTCCTGCTGCCAGCGCCGTGCCTTGATCCCGAAGGTGTTGAGCAGCTTGCGACTGATCAGCACCCCGTGTTGTGGCTCTTCCGCGGCATCGGCGCGCTCCAGGTGCGCCACCTCCTGCCATTCGCAACGCACCGGCCGGTCGAACTCCTGCCAGAGCATGGCGACCGTCTCGGCCAACCCGAGCTCCGACACCGCTTCCTGGGCGCCGTAATGGTAGGTCCCCCATAGCGGCGCCCCGCAGTCAAGCTGCTTGACGACGGCCAGCAGCACCCGTGCAGCATCGCCCACGGTGGTCGGGTTACCCCGCCGGTCGCTGGCCAGAGGCACGACCTGCTCGGTCGTCAGCTGCCCCAACAGGCGGCCCAGGCGCCCATCGCGCGAATCGTCCAGCACCCAGCCCAGGCGCAGCAGGATGTGCATCGGGCACAACGCCCGTACCAGCTGCTCGACGCGCCAAAGTGCCTCGCCGCGCGCCCCAGGAGGTCGCGGAAGATCCTTTTCACTATAGCCGGCCACGCGCGAGCCATCGAAAAGTTGATAGCTGGAGGGTTGGATCAGGGGAATCTGGTAGTGCTGGCAGAGACCGGCCAGCCGCTGCACGGCGAGCGCCTGGCGCTGCATCAGCGCCGGCACGAAGGCCTCCGCCTGCAGCCAGTGATGATAATAGGCGAGATTGATCACCGCTCCCGGCCGCACTCGGTCCAGAACCTCGGTCAGCTCGGCGGCATACCAGCCCTCGGCCGGTGCCGCGGGCGCAATGAGATCGATGCCGGCTTCGGCACCGGCGGTCAACAGCGCCTTGCCCAGGGCGCTTTCCCCGCCCACTACTAGAAGACGCATACGCATGAGTTGGAACAGCCTTCAGACCAGCAGAAACAGACGTCGAGACATTCGACGCACATCGATCAACATAGCGCGTCGCGCCAGCCTTGCTCAAGCATCGGCAGTCCCCGCCGCCGGCTCTTCGCGGGTTTGTTCGCGCAATGTATGGTTGGCGGCGCTCTTGAGATTCGGCAGCAGGCGACAGATCAGCGCCAGCTGGGTACAGACCAGCCGGTAGCCATCGTCATTCACGTCCGCCGCAGCTTCCAGCTCGTCGGCCAGCAGGTTCTCCTCCTCGGCCGTCGGCGCCAGGCTACGTCGCTCCGCCACGGCCGCGGCGATGGCCTCCAGGCCCTCGGCGATACGGGTGACCGCGCGCTCCACCAGGACATCCTGTTCGGCGGCTTCCAGCTGTCGCCGATGCGCGCCCAAGGCCGACAGGTAGCCCAGCAGGGTGTTGGACAGTGCCAGGTAACGGAAACCTGCCTCCAGATTACGGCGGAAATGCCCGGGATCGCGCAACATGTTCGCCAAGGCGGCGGACAGGGTGGCATCGGCATTGTGTGCATTGCGCCGCGCCACTCGATAGTCGAGGTCATCACGCTTGCCGGTGCGGTACTGCTCGTGCAGGCGCCGCAGGTACAGCGCATTGGTACGCAGGGTGTTGGCCATCACCACATGCAGGCGGCGCCCCTGCCAGTCCGGCAGGATGAAGAACACCGCCAACACCGCGATCAGGCAGCCGAGCAGCGTATCGATCAGCCGCGGCCAGATCAGCATGAAGCCATTGCCCACCTGGTTGAAGCAGAACAGCACCATCAGGGTGATGGCTGCGGTGGCTATGGTGTAGCGATCCGTTCGGGTGACGAAGAACACCAGTCCGCCCACCAGGGCCAGCAGCAGCTGGATCTCCGGCTGAGTGAACAGCTCCAGCAAGGCGCTGCCCAGCAGCAACCCGATCACCGTGCCGACGATCCGCTGTACCAGCCGCACCCGCGTGGCCCCGTACTGCGGTCGACAGACGAACACCGTGGTGAGCAGGATCCAGTAACCGTTCACCGGATGGATCAGATGCAGCACGCCATAGCCGGCCATCAGCGCCAGCGCCATCCGTAATCCATGGCGGAACAGCAGCGAGGTGGGCGTGAGCTGCAGGCGGATGCGCTGGAACACCTCGCGCAGGGAGCGCGCCGCGGGATCGAGCAGGCTGGTATCGAGATCCGCCGCGCCTGAGTCACTGGTACCGGCCTCTGAGAACTGCCGCTCCAGGGTCGAAAGGTTGTGGCCGAGCAGGTCCAGGGAACGCAACAGACCCCGCCAGCGCGGATTCTGCTGCTGCTTGAGATACTCCAGAGACGCCTGCAGATCGGTCAGGCCCTGCTGGCTCTGCTGGCCATACTCGAAGGGTTGGCCAAGCCTGATCGCCTCGCCCAGGTTGAAACAGGCAGCGGCCTGCAACTTGAGCAGCCGCTGGCAGCGAAACAGGATGTCGCTGTGGAAGAAGGCCTCGGTGAGCGCGCTGTAGGGATAGTGCGACGAGCTGGCGCGCTCATGGATGTCCTGGGCCATGAAATACAGCCGGAAGTAGCGCCCCGACCGCGCCCCGGGTCGTCCCGAGCGACCGAAACGGCTGAGGATGGTCGCCTTGGCCTGGTTCAGCGCCTGCACCACCTTGCCATTCTGCTGTGCCAGCACCACGCGCCTTTGATGCAGGTCGACGCCGCGCACCGGCTCGAGCATCTCGGCCTTGAGCTTCAGGAAGATCCCCAGCTCGCCATAGAGGGCGTACAGACTCTGGCGCACGGGCTGATGGGCGAAGAGGGTGCACCAGAGCACCGACAACACGCCGTACCACAGGGCCCCGGCCAGCAGATGCACGGGTTCGTACCAGAGCGGCATCTGGGTACCGAGACGCTGGTCCACGCCGATCATGGCGTAGATCGACAGGATGACCGTGGCCTGGGCGATCGACGCATAGCGCTCACCGATGGCCCCCAGCATGGTCAGGCTGAAGGTAGCCAGGCCCAGGCCCAGCGCGAAGATCCAGGGATAGGGGAACAGCAACTCCACGGAAAAGGCCGCCACTGCGAAGCACAGCAGCGTCACCACCAGCGACTTCAGACGTCCCAGCCAGCTGTCGTCGGTCTCCGCCAGGGCACTGGCGATGATGCCGAGAAACACCGGTGACAGCGCCCGCAGATCGTTCAGCGACCAGCAGACGGCCATGGCGCCACTCAAGGCGATGAAGACCCGCACACCGTAGCTGGCCTTCTCGTGCGCCCACAGCTGGCGCAAAGACATTCCAAACAGAGTCATGACGGAAGGGGTAGCCTCGTGTTTTCGCGCTTGTTGCGAACCTTAGCACTGCGACGTCGCAAGCGGCGTCCGAGACAGCCTTTCCTCCATTTTTTTAACCGACGAAAAAAAGCCCGGCATCAACCGGGCTTTCTTCGCCCTCGCGTCAGGCGACTTCGTTGGGCTCTATCCCCAGGCCGACGGCAACGCCCTGGCCATAGGCCGGGTCCGCCTTGAGGAAATGGCCGATCTGGCGCAGCTGGACGTCACGGCTCACCGCGCCCAAGGCACCGGCGATATTATCGATCAGCAGCGCCCGCTGGTCCGCGCTCATCAGGCGGAACAGCGCGCCGGCCTGGCTGTAGTAATCCTCGTCCACCCGATGATCGTAGCGATCGGCCGGGCCGGCGAAGTTCAGCGCCGGCTCGCGGTACTGCGGTGCCTGCCTGGGCGTATGGCCCTGGCTGTTGGGCTCGTAGTTCGGCTGGGAACCGCCATTGCCATCGAATCTCATGGCACCGTCACGCTGGTTGTTGGCATAGGGGCAGCGCGGCGCGTTGACCGGCAACTGCTGGTAGTTGGTCCCCACCCGATAGCGCTGGGCATCGGCATAGGCGAACACCCGGCCCTGCAGCATCCGGTCTGGCGACAGCCCCACGCCCGGCACCACATTGCTCGGGGCGAAGGACGCCTGCTCCACCTCGGCGAAGTAGTTCTGCGGATTGCGGTTCAGCTCCAGCACCCCGACTTCCTGCAGCGGATAATCCCGCTGCGACCAGACCTTGGTCACATCGAAAGGATTCTCCGTGCGACTGGCCGCCTCCTGCTCGGTCATCACCTGGATGCACAGGGTCCAGCGTGGAAAGTCGCCGCGCTCGATGGCCTGGAACAGGTCACGCTGGCTGTAGTCCGGATCGGTTCCGGCCAGCCGCGCCGCCTCGGCGGGCGCCAGGTTCCTGATGCCCTGCTGGCTCTTGAAGTGAAACTTCACGAAATGTCGCTCACCCTGGGCGTTGATCAGGCTGAAGGTATGGCTGCCGAAGCCGTGCATGAAGCGATAGCCATCCGGAATGCCACGATCGGAAAACAGAATGGTCACCTGATGCAGCGATTCCGGCGACAGCGACCAGAAGTCCCACATCATCTGCGGACTCTTCAGGTTGCTCCAGGGATCGCGCTTCTGGGTATGGATGAAGTCCGGAAACTTCAGCGGATCGCGGATGAAGAACACCGGGGTGTTGTTGCCGACGATGTCCCAGTTGCCTTCTTCGGTATAGAACTTCAAGGCGAAACCCCGGGGATCGCGCTCGGTATCGGCCGAGCCCCGCTCACCGCCTACGGTGGAAAAACGCAGGATGGTGTCGGTCTGCTTGCCCACGCTGGCGAACAACTTGGCGCTGGTCAGGTGGGTAATGTCCCGGGTCACGGTAAAGGTGCCATAGGCAGCGGAGCCCTTGGCATGCACCCTACGCTCAGGAATGACCTCACGATTGAAGTGCGCCAGCTTTTCGATCAGATGGAAGTCGTCGAGCATCAGCGGACCGCGCGGGCCGGCGGTGCGGGAATTCTGGTTGTCGGCCACTGGAATGCCGCTGGCGGTAGTGAGGATCTTGGTATCGGTCACAGGCTGTCTCCCTTTGAATAGCGCTTGCTGATCGCGTGGGAGAAGTATCGCCAAGGCAATACTTTAGGACTAATTTATTGATCCTAGCATCCTAATAGAAAATCCAAGTAGAAGTACCCTGCTTGCAGCTCGCTAAACGCCAGGCATGAAAAAGCCGGGCAAGAGCCCGGCTTTTTCCAGAACAGCGCTACTTATTCAGCAGCTTGTTCCACGGTACCGCCGACCGGACGGTCGATCAGCTCGACGTACGCCATGGGCGCATTGTCGCCAGCGCGGAAGCCGCACTTCAGGATACGCAGGTAGCCACCCGGACGGTTGGCGTAGCGCTTGCCCAGGTCGTTGAACAGCTTGCCAACGGCAGCTTTCGAACGGGTGCGGTCGAAAGCCAGACGACGGTTGGCGACGCTGTCTTCCTTGGCCAGGGTGATCAGCGGCTCGGCAACGCGGCGCAGCTCCTTGGCTTTCGGCAGGGTAGTTTTGATCAGCTCGTGCTCGAACAGCGACACAGCCATGTTCTGGAACATGGCCTTGCGGTGTGCGCTCGTGCGGCTCAGATGACGACCACTTTTACGATGACGCATGATTGAAATTCCTTCCCAAACTAACGTTCGGTGAACAATGACGATCAGGCAGTAGCCTTGTCGTCCTTCTTAAGGCTTGCAGGGGGCCAGTTGTCCAGGCGCATACCGAGCGACAGACCACGCGAGGCCAGAACGTCCTTGATTTCGGTCAGGGACTTCTTGCCCAGGTTCGGGGTCTTGAGCAGCTCCACTTCGGTACGCTGAATCAGGTCACCGATGTAGTAGATGTTCTCCGCCTTGAGGCAGTTGGCCGAACGAACGGTCAGTTCCAGATCGTCTACCGGACGCAGCAGGATCGGATCGATCTCGTCTTCCTGTTCAACCACGACCGGCTCGCTGTCGCCCTTGAGGTCGACGAACGCTGCCAGCTGTTGCTGCAGGATAGTGGCGGCACGACGGATGGCTTCTTCCGGGTCCAAAGTACCGTTGGTTTCCAGGTCAAGCACGAGCTTGTCCAGGTTGGTACGCTGCTCGACCCGAGCGTTTTCCACCACGTACGCCACGCGACGAACCGGACTGAACGAAGCGTCGAGCTGCAGACGGCCGATAGCACGGGTCTCGTCTTCTTCGCTCTGGCGCGCATCGGCGGGCTCATAGCCACGACCGCGTGCGATTTTCAGCTTCATGTTCAGCGAACCGTTGTCCGCCAGGTGGGCGATGACGTGCTCACCGTTGACGATCTCGACATCGTGATCGACCTGAATGTCGGAGGCCAGAACTGGCCCCTGACCTTTCTTGCTCAGACTCAGGGTGACTTCGTCACGGCCGTGCAACTTGATGGCCAGACCCTTGAGATTGAGCAGGATCTCGATCACGTCTTCCTGCACGCCTTCGATGGCGCTGTACTCGTGCAGGACTCCGTCGATCTCTGCTTCGACTACCGCGCAGCCAGGCATGGAGGACAACAGGATACGCCGCAGCGCGTTGCCCAAGGTATGGCCGAAACCACGCTCGAGAGGCTCGAGGGTGATCTTGGCACGGGTCTGACTAACCGCCTGCACATCGATATGGCGGGGGGTCAGGAACTCATTTACCGAACTCTGCATGGATGCACCTACTTTCTAGCCCTTACTTGGAGTAGAGCTCGACGATCAGGTTTTCGTTGATGTCGGCGGAGAGATCACCACGGGCCGGCACACTCTTGAAGGTGCCTTCCTTTTTCTCGGTGCTCACTTCGACCCACTCAACCCGGCCACGCTGGCCGCACAGCTCGAGAGCTTGAGCGATACGCAGCTGGTTCTTGGCCTTTTCGCGGACCGCGACGACGTCGCCGACCTTGACCTGATAGGAGGGAATGTTGACGGTCTGACCGTTGACGGTGATCGACTTGTGGGAGACCAGCTGGCGCGATTCCGCGCGAGTGGCACCGAAGCCCATGCGATACACCACGTTGTCCAGACGGCATTCGAGCAGCTGCAGCAGGTTCTCACCGGTTGCGCCCTTGCGACGGGCAGCTTCCTGGTAGTAACCGGCGAACTGACGCTCGAGCACGCCATAGATACGGCGGACTTTCTGCTTTTCACGCAGCTGCAGACCGTAGTCGGACAGACGACCGCGACGCTGACCATGCTGGCCAGGAACGGTTTCCAGCTTGCACTTCGAGTCGAGGGCACGGGAGCCGCTCTTCAGGAAGAGGTCAGTGCCTTCGCGGCGGGACAGTTTGCACTTGGGACCAATGTAACGAGCCATTTCTCACTGTCTCCTATTACACGCGACGCTTCTTCGGCGGACGGCACCCGTTATGCGGGATGGGCGTCACGTCGGTGATGCTGGCGATCTTGTAACCACAGGCATTCAGGGCGCGAACAGCGGACTCACGGCCGGGGCCGGGACCTTTGACGTTCACGTCCAGATTCTTCAGACCATATTCCAGAGCGGCTTGGCCGGCACGTTCAGCTGCAATCTGGGCAGCGAACGGAGTGCTCTTACGGGAGCCACGGAAGCCGGAGCCACCGGAGGTCGCCCAGGACAACGCATTGCCCTGACGATCGGTGATGGTCACGATAGTGTTGTTGAAAGACGCGTGGATATGGGCGATGCCATCAACCACTGTCTTTTTGACTTTCTTACGAGGACGAGCAGCAGGTTTTGCCATGACTAGATTCCTGTCGATTCGCGGATGCGATTACTTGCGGATCGGCTTGCGCGGGCCCTTACGGGTACGGGCATTGGTCTTGGTGCGCTGACCATGGACCGGCAGACCACGGCGGTGACGCAGACCGCGGTAGCAACCCAGATCCATCAGGCGCTTGATGTTCATGTTGATTTCGCGGCGCAGGTCACCCTCGGTGAGGATTTTGGCGACCTCGTTACGCAGCTGATCGACCTGCTCGTCGCTCAGTTCTTTGATCTTGGCGGTCGGCTCGATGCCGGTGGCCGCGCAGATCTTCTGAGAGGTAGTGCGACCGACACCATAGATGTAGGTCAGCGAGATAACAGTGTGCTTGTTATCTGGAATGTTGACGCCTGCAATACGGGCCATTCAGAAAAACTCCAATTGACAGCTACCGACGCCCCGGAAGCCAAGAAAAGGGCGCGCGATATTAACGCTGTAGGAACAAATGATCAACCCGGCAGCACACTAGCTGCCGGGTTAGACGCGTGGATCACACTCAGCCTTGGCGCTGCTTGTGACGCGGTTCAGCGCTGCAGATCACGCGTACGACGCCTTCGCGCCGAATGATCTTGCAGTTACGGCACAGCTTCTTGACCGATGCACGAACTTTCATGACAACTCCTCTAACCTTACGGGTAACGGATCAGCGCATCATGCCGCCGCCGTAGCCCTTCAGGTTGGCTTTCTTCATCAGGGACTCGTATTGATGAGATACGAGATGGGACTGGACCTGGGACATGAAGTCCATGACCACAACCACCACGATCAGCAACGAGGTCCCGCCGAGATAGAACGGCACGTTCGCCGCGACCACCAGGAACTGGGGCAACAAGCACACCGCCGTCATGTACAGGGCACCGAACATGGTCAGCCGGGTCAGCACGCCATCGATATAGCGCGCAGACTGCTCACCTGGACGAATACCCGGAATGAACGCTCCGGATTTCTTCAGGTTTTCCGCCACGTCCTTGGGGTTGAACATCAGCGCCGTATAGAAGAAGCAGAAGAAGATGATCCCTGCACTAAACAGCAAGATGTTCAGCGGCTGACCGGGGGCGATGGCCTGAGCCACGTCCTGCAACCAACCAAGACCTTCGGACTGACCGAACCACGAACCGAGCGATGCCGGGAACAGCAGAATGCTGCTGGCGAAAATAGCCGGAATGACACCGGCCATGTTCACCTTGAGCGGCAGATGGCTGTTCTGCGCAGCGAAGACCTTGCGGCCCTGCTGACGCTTGGCGTAGTGCACCGCAATGCGACGCTGACCACGCTCGATGAACACCACGAAGGCAATGATGGCCACGGCCACCACACCCACCATGATCAGCGCGAAGATATTGATATCGCCCTGCCGTGCCGACTCGAAGGACTGACCGATGGCACGAGGCAAGCCCGCGACGATGCCGGCGAAGATCAGCATCGAAATGCCGTTACCGATACCGCGCTCGGTGATCTGCTCACCGAGCCACATCATGAACAGCGCACCGGCGACGAACGTGGTGACAGCGACGAAATAGAAGCTGAAGCCCACGCTGAACGCGACACCCTGACTGGCGAGTCCTACCGACATCCCGGTGGCCTGAACGAGCGCCAGAACCAGCGTGCCGTAACGGGTGTACTGGCTGATCTTGCGACGACCAGACTCACCCTCTTTCTTCAATTGCTCCAGCTGCGGGCTGATCGCGGTAAGCAGCTGCATGATGATCGATGCCGAGATGTACGGCATGATCCCAAGGGCAAAGATGCTCATCCGCTCCAGCGCACCGCCGGAGAACATGTTGAAGAGGCTAAGAATGGTCCCCTCGTTCTGCCTGAACAGTGCGGCCAGCTGATCGGGATTGATACCCGGAACAGGGATGTGCGCACCGATCCTGTAGACGATGATCGCCAGAAACAGGAATCGGAGGCGGGTCCACAGCTCGGACATACCACCGCTCTTGCTGAGCGCAGAGAGAGCACCTTGCTTAGCCATTTATTCCTCGATCTTGCCGCCAGCTGCTTCGATGGCTGCACGTGCACCCTTGGTGGCACCAATGCCCTTCAGGGTGACGGCACGAGTAACGTCGCCGGACAGCACAACCTTGACACGCTTGATGTCGCGGCTGATCACGTTGGCGTCTTTCAGTGCCTGCAGATCGACGACGTCGACATCAACCTTGGCCAGCTCGGAGGTACGAACCTCGGCACGGTCCAGGGCCTTCAGCGAGACGAAGCCGAACTTCGGCAGACGACGGTGCAGCGGCTGCTGGCCGCCCTCGAAGCCCGGTGCAACCTTGCCGCCGGAGCGGGAGGTCAGACCCTTGTGGCCACGGCCACCGGTCTTGCCCAGGCCGCTACCGATACCCCGACCGGGACGCAGCTTCTCGCGGCGAGCGCCGGGAGCGGAACGCAGATCATTCAATTTCATGACTTAACCCTCCACACGCAGAAGGTAGTAGGCCTTGTTGATCATGCCGCGATTTTCAGGGGTGTCCTGAACTTCGACGGTATGACCAATGCGACGCAGGCCGAGACCCTTGACGCAAGCCTTGTGATTGGCCAGACGGCCATGGACGCTCTTGATCAGCGTGACCTTGACGGTTGCGTTAGCCATGATCAGAGAATCTCCTCGACGCTCTTGCCACGCTTGGCAGCAACAGCTTCCGGCGCCTGCATGTGCTTGAGACCTTCGAAGGTCGCGTACACCACGTTTACCGGGTTGGTGGAGCCGTAGCACTTGGCCAGGACGTTCTGCACACCAGCGACTTCCAGGACGGCACGCATGGCGCCACCAGCGATGATGCCGGTACCTTCGGAAGCGGGCTGCATGTACACCTTGGAGGCGCCGTGGGCAGCCTTGACCGGGTACTGCAGGGTTGTGCCGTTCAGATCCACCTGGATCATGTTGCGGCGAGCAGCTTCCATTGCCTTCTGGATGGCAGCAGGCACTTCACGCGCCTTGCCACGGCCGAAGCCAACGCGGCCCTTGCCATCGCCAACCACGGTCAGAGCGGTGAAGGCGAAGATACGGCCGCCTTTCACGGTTTTGGCTACGCGGTTAACTTGAACCAGCTTCTCGATGTAGCCTTCGTCGCGCTTTTGATCGTTATTTGCCATGACTTAGAACTCCAGCCCGCCTTCACGAGCAGCGTCGGCCAGCGCCTTGACGCGACCATGGTACTTGAAGCCAGAACGATCAAAGGCCACCTGGGTAACGCCAGCGGCCTTGGCACGCTCGGCGACCAGCAGACCAACTTTCTTGGCCGCCTCGACGTTGCTGGTAGCGCTCTCGCGCAGTTCTTTGTCCAACGTAGAAGCGCTGGCCAGGACCTTGCTGCCGTCGGCCGCGATGACCTGAGCATAGATGTGCTGGGAAGAGCGGTACACGCACAGACGGACCACTTCCAGTTCGCGCATCTTCAGGCGAGCCTTGCGAGCGCGACGCAGTCGGGTTTCTTTCTTGACGGTCATTTGCTATGCCCTACTTTTTCTTGGCTTCTTTACGGTGGACGACTTCGTCGGCGTACCGTACACCTTTGCCCTTGTAAGGCTCCGGCGGACGGAAACCACGAATCTCAGCCGCAACCTGGCCAACCAGCTGCTTGTCGATACCCTTGATCAGGATGTCGGTCTGGTTGGGGGTTTCTGCGGTGATGCCTTGCGGCAGTTCGTAGTCCACGGGGTGAGAGAAGCCCAGAGCGAGGTTCAGCACCTGACCTTTGGCCTGGGCCTTGTAGCCCACACCGACCAGTTGCAGCTTGCGCTCGAAGCCCTGGCTGACGCCGATCACCATGTTGTTGACCAGGGCACGGGTAGTGCCGGCCATCGCACGGGTCTGCTGGTCACCATTGCGAGCGGCAAAACGCAGCTCACCGGACTCTTGGGTCACTTCGACCGAGGGATGCACCTTCAGCTCCAGAGCGCCCTTGGCACCCTTGACCGAAAGAGCCTGACCGGCCAGATTCACTTCGACGCCCGCAGGCAGTCTTACGGGGTTTTTAGCAACGCGAGACATGCTGATTCCCCTTAGAAGACTGTGCAGAGCACTTCGCCGCCAACACCAGCAGCACGGGCTGCGCGATCAGTCATCACACCTTTGTTAGTGGAAACGATCGACACGCCCAGACCACCGCGCACTTTCGGCAGCTGGTCAACGGCTTTGTACTGGCGCAGACCGGGACGGCTGCTACGCTTGAGTTCTTCGATGACAGGCTTGCCTTCGAAGTACTTCAGCTCGATGGACAGCAACGGCTTGGATTCCGCGCTGACCTGAAAATCCGCGATGTAACCTTCGTCCTTGAGGACTTTGGCAACGGCTGCCTTCAGTTTGGAAGAAGGCATGCTTACGACGGTCTTTTCAGCCATCTGGGCATTACGGATACGAGTTAGCATGTCTGCTAACGGGTCCTGCATACTCATGGGCTATTAGCTCCTAATACAGAAACGAGCCTTCCGGCTCTCAAAATCACCCCTCGGCAATAGGCCGATTCGGGCGAGCCGAGCATTCTAGTGATCGGCCTGAAACGAATCAAGCCCCAAAAGGGGCTTGATTCAATTACCGCGATGAAAGGCGCTCGCTGTTACCAGCTGGCCTTCACCAGGCCGGGCACGTCACCGCGCATGGCTGCTTCACGCAGCTTGATGCGGGACAGACCGAACTTGCGGTATACGCCGTGCGGACGACCGGTCAGGCGGCAGCGGTTACGCAGGCGGCTGGCGCTGGCGTCACGGGGCTGCTTCTGCAGGGCGACCTGGGCGTTCCAACGGTCCTCGGGGGATGCGTTGACATTACCGATGGTCGCCTTCAGCTCAGCGCGCTTCTTGGTGTACTTGGCAACCGTCTGCTGACGCTTCAGCTCGCGGTTGATCATGCTTTGCTTAGCCATCTGAAGACCTCAATCAGTTACGGAACGGGAAGTTGAACGCGCGCAGCAGCGCACGGCCTTCCTCGTCGGTACGAGCGGTGGTGGTCAGGGTGATGTCCATACCACGCAGCGCATCGATCTTGTCGTAATCGATTTCCGGGAAGATGATCTGCTCTTTCACGCCCATGCTGTAGTTGCCACGACCATCGAAGGACTTGGCATTCAGGCCGCGGAAGTCACGCACGCGCGGCAGGGAGATGGACAGCAGACGATCCAGGAATTCGTACATGCGATCGCTACGCAGGGTCACCTTGACGCCGATCGGCCAGCCTTCGCGGATCTTGAAGCCAGCAATGGAATTGCGGGCATAAGTCACGACCGGCTTTTGACCAGCGATCTTTTCCAGGTCAGCTACAGCGTTGTCGATGATCTTCTTGTCACCGACTGCCTCGCCCAGACCCATGTTCAGGGTGATCTTGGTGATGCGCGGAACTTCCATCACGTTACCCAGCTGAAGCTGCTCTTTCAGCTTGGGCGCGATTTCCTTCCGATAAATCTCTTTCAATCGTGCCATGGTGATCTACCTAGCAGCTTCAGGCCTGGACCGCTTTTTGGGTCGACTTGAAGATACGAATCTTCTTGCCGTCTTCGACTTTGAAACCAACACGGTCAGCCTTGTTGGTCTCGGAGTTGAAAATGGCAACGTTGGAGACATGCAGAGGGGCTTCTTTCTCTACGATGCCACCCTGAACGCCCAGCATGGGGTTAGGCTTGGTGTGGCGCTTGATCAGGTTGACGCCACCCACGACCAGACGGTCATCGGCGAGTACCTTCAGCACCTTGCCACGTTTGCCCTTGTCCTTGCCGGCAATGACGATTACCTCGTCGTCACGACGAATCTTTTGCATGTCGGCTACTCCTTACAGCACTTCGGGGGCAAGGGAGACGATCTTCATGAACTTCTCGGAGCGAAGTTCACGGGTCACCGGCCCAAAGATACGGGTGCCAATCGGCTCTTGCTTGTTGTTCAGCAGAACCGCGGCGTTACCGTCGAAGCGGATGATGGAACCGTCGGTGCGGCGGACGCCGTGCTTGGTACGCACGACGACAGCGGTCATCACCTGACCTTTCTTCACCTTGCCGCGCGGAATTGCTTCCTTGACGGTGACTTTGATGATGTCGCCGATGCCGGCGTAACGGCGGTGGGAACCGCCGAGCACCTTGATGCACATCACGCGACGAGCGCCGCTGTTGTCGGCGACGTCAAGCATGGATTGAGTCTGGATCATGGCTCTCTACCCTTATACCTGAACGGCGCGCTCGACGACGTCAACCAGGGTCCACGCCTTGGTCTTGGCCAGGGGGCGGGTTTCGCGAATGGTGACCAGGTCACCAATGCGGCACTGATTGGTTTCGTCGTGGGCGTGCAGTTTGGTGGAACGCTTCACGTATTTACCGTAGATCGGGTGCTTGACGCGACGCTCGATCAATACGGTGACGGTTTTGTCCATCTTGTCGCTGACCACTCGGCCGGTCAGCGTACGGACAGTTTTTTCAGCTTCAGCCATGATCACTTACCTGCTTGCTGGTTCAGCACAGTCTTGACGCGAGCGATGTCGCGCTTCACTTGCGAGAGCATGTGAGACTGACCCAACTGGCCAGTTGCCTTCTGCATACGCAGATTGAACTGGTCACGCAGCAGGTTGAGAAGCTGCTCGTTCAGCTCCTCTACGGATTTCTCACGCAATTCTTTCGCTTTCATCACATCACCGTCCGCTTAACAAAGGAGGTTTCGAGCGGAAGCTTGGCAGCGGCCAGGGCGAATGCCTGACGAGCCAGATCCTCGGAAACACCCTCGATCTCGTACAGGACCTTGCCCGGCTGGATCTGGGCTACCCAGTACTCGACACTACCCTTACCTTTACCCATCCGCACTTCGAGAGGCTTCTTGGTGACAGGCTTGTCAGGGAAGACGCGGATCCAGATCTTGCCGCCACGCTTCACGTGACGGGTCAGCGCACGACGTGCGGATTCGATCTGGCGAGCGGTCAGACGGCCACGGCCGACAGCCTTCAGCGCGTACTCGCCGAAGCTGACCTTGCTACCACGATGAGCCAGACCACGGTTGTGGCCGGTCATCTGCTTGCGGAATTTTGTACGCTTGGGTTGCAGCATGTTGCGTACTCCTTACTTAGCAGCAGCTTTTTTGCGCGGAGCCGGGGCGACGGGCTTCAGTTCTTCCTGGCGGCCACCAATGACCTCACCTTTGAAGATCCAAACCTTCACACCGATCACACCGTAGGTGGTGTGGGCTTCCGCAGTGGCGTAGTCGATGTCGGCACGCAGGGTGTGCAGGGGCACACGACCTTCGCGATACCACTCGGTACGGGCGATTTCCGCGCCGCCCAGACGACCGCTCACCTGAATCTTGATGCCTTTGGCACCAATGCGGATCGCGTTCTGTACGGCGCGCTTCATGGCGCGACGGAACATCACACGACGCTCAAGCTGCTGCGCAACGCTCTGCGCAACCAGGGCACCGTCGAGCTCCGGCTTGCGGATCTCTTCGATGTTGATGTGCACGGGCACACCCATTCTTGCGGTCAGGTCCTGACGCAGCTTCTCGACATCCTCACCCTTCTTGCCGATCACGATACCGGGACGGGCGGTGTGGATGGTGATGCGTGCGGTTTGAGCCGGGCGATGAATATCGATACGGCTTACGGACGCGCTTTTTAGTTTGTCCTGGAGGTACTCACGAACCTTCAGGTCGGCCAGCAGATAGTCCGCATAAGTGCGCTTATCCGCGTACCAGACCGAGGTGTGCTCCTTGACGATGCCCAGGCGAATGCCATTGGGATGTACTTTCTGACCCATCTGATCGACTCCGTTACTTGTCCGCAACCTTGACCGTGATATGGCAAGACCGCTTCACGATGCGATCAGCACGACCTTTGGCACGCGGCATGATGCGCTTGAGCGAACGACCTTCGTTTACGAAGACAGTGGAAACCTTCAGGTCGTCCACATCGGCGCCTTCATTGTGCTCGGCGTTGGCCACGGCCGACTCGAGCACCTTCTTCATGATTTCAGCGGCTTTCTTGCTGCTGAAAGTCAACAGGTTGAGCGCTTCGCCCACCTTCTTCCCGCGAATCTGGTCGGCGACCAAGCGGGCTTTCTGGGCGGAGATACGAGCGCCCGACAGCTTAGCGGCTACTTCCATCTTCCTTACCCCTTAACGCTTGGCTTTCTTGTCAGCCGCATGACCGCGATAGGTGCGGGTAGCAGCGAACTCGCCGAGTTTGTGGCCGACCATGTCTTCGTTCACCAGAACGGGGACATGTTGACGACCGTTGTGCACAGCGATGGTCAGGCCGACCATTTGCGGCAGGATCATCGAACGACGCGACCAGGTCTTGATCGGTTTGCGTTCGTTCTTTTCCACCGCGACTTCGATCTTCTTCAACAGGTGAAGATCGATAAAAGGACCTTTCTTCAGAGAACGGGGCACAGTCGAATCCTCTACTGATTACTTGCCGCGACGGACAATCATCTTGTCGGTACGCTTGTTGGAGCGCGTCTTGAGACCCTTGGTCTTGACGCCCCACGGCGAAACCGGATGACGGCCACCGGAAGTACGACCCTCACCACCACCATGCGGGTGATCAACCGGGTTCATGGCAACACCACGAACGGTCGGACGCACGCCACGCCAGCGAGTGGCACCGGCCTTACCCAGCGAACGCAGGCTGTGCTCGCCATTGGACACTTCGCCCAGGGTAGCGCGGCACTCGGACAGCACCTTGCGCATCTCACCGCTGCGCAGACGCACGGTGACGTAGGCGCCTTCACGGGCGACCAGCTGAGCGGAGGTACCGGCGGAACGAGCGATCTGAGCGCCCTTGCCAGGCTTCAGTTCGATGCCGTGGATGGTGCTACCGACCGGTACGTTACGCAGCGGGAGGTTGTTGCCGGCCTTGATGGGAGCGCCAGCGCCGGACATGAGCTGATCACCAGCAGCAACGCCCTTGGGGGCGATGATGTAGCGACGCTCGCCGTCGGCGTACTTCAGCAGAGCGATGTGCGCGGTACGGTTCGGATCGTATTCGATACGCTCAACGACGGCAGGGATGCCATCCTTGTTGCGACGAAAATCGACCAGACGGTAGTGCTGCTTGTGACCACCGCCGATGTGGCGAGTGGTGATACGACCGTTGTTGTTACGGCCGCCGGACTTGCTCTTCTTCTCCAGCAAAGGAGCGTAAGGAGCGCCCTTGTGCAGATCAGCGTTGACCACCTTGACCACAAAGCGGCGGCCAGCGGAGGTCGGCTTGCATTTTACGATTGCCATGATGCCCCCTGATTACTCGGCGCTGCTGGAAAAGTCGAGATCCTGGCCCGGCTGGAGCGCGATGTACGCTTTTTTCCAGTCGTTACGCTTGCCCAGACCACGAGCGGTGCGCTTGGTCTTGCCCTGGACGTTCAGGGTGCTGACGCTGCGAACCTTGACCTCGAACAGCTGCTCGACGGCCTTCTTGATTTCCAGCTTGGTTGCATCGGTGGCAACCTTGAATACGAACTGCTTCTGGCTGTCCGCCAGCATGGTGGCCTTCTCGGAGATGTGCGGGCCAAGCAGCACTTTGAATACGCGTTCCTGGTTCATGCCAGCAGCTCCTCGAATTTCTTCACGGCGGACACAGTGACCAGCACCTTGTCGTAGGCGATCAGGCTGACCGGGTCGGAACCCTGGACATCACGCACGTCGACGAAAGGCAGGTTGCGGGCGGCCAGATACAGATTCTGGTCGACAGCATCGGTCACGATCAGCACGTCGCTCAGGCCCAGACCGTCCAGCTTGCTGACCAGGGTCTTGGTCTTGGGTGCGTCGACGGCGAAGTCGTCAACCACGACCAGACGATCCAGACGGACCAGCTCGGCGAGGATGGAGCGCAGTGCAGCGCGGTACATCTTCTTGTTCAGCTTCTGGCTGTGATCCTGGGGCTTGGCTGCGAAAGCCACGCCACCGGAACGCCAGATGGGGCTGCGGATGGTACCGGCACGGGCACGACCGCTGCCCTTCTGACGCCAGGGCTTCTTGCCGCCACCACGGACTTCGGAACGGGTCTTCTGGGCACGGGTGCCCTGACGACCGCCGGCCATGTAGGCCACGACTGCCTGGTGAACCAGGGTCTCGTTGAATTCACCGCCGAAGGTGTGCTCGGAGACTTCGATAGCTTGAGAGCCATTCACATTGAGTTGCATGTTCTCTCTCCTCTCAACCACGGGCCTTGACAGCGGGACGCACGATCACGTCACCACCCGGCGCGCCGGGGACGGCACCCTTGACCAGCAGCAGGTTGCGCTCGGCGTCTACACGCACGACTTCCAGCGACTGAACGGTTACACGCTCCGCACCCAGGTGACCGGACATTTTCTTGCCCTTGAACACACGACCAGGAGTCTGGCACTGGCCGATGGAACCAGGTGCACGGTGGGAAACGGAGTTACCGTGGGTGTTGTCCTGACCACGGAAGTTCCAGCGCTTGATGGTACCGGCGTAGCCCTTACCCTTGGACTGACCAGTGACATCAACCATCTGACCGGCTTCGAACAGGGCGACAGTGACTTCGTCACCGGCCTTGTACTCACCGTCTTCCAGGCGGAATTCGAGGACGCTACGACCAGCAGCAACGCTGGCCTTGGCGAAGTGACCGGCTTGCGCCTTGGTCACGCGGGAAGCACGACGCTCACCCACGGTCACCTGAATGGCACGATAGCCATCGGTTTCTTCGCTTTTGAATTGGGTTACACGATTCGGCTCGATCTCAATGACCGTAACCGGAACGGAAACGCCTTCTTCGGTGAAAACGCGGGTCATGCCGCATTTACGACCGACTAAACCAATCGTCATGTTGAGAACCTCTTGAGTGTACGGGGCTTTCACCCGCTATGGCCGCCCATTTCAGAGCGTTACACGACTGAAACCTTGACGGTCTCAGCCGAGGCTGATTTGCACTTCAACGCCAGCGGCGAGATCGAGCTTCATCAGCGCATCGACGGTCTTGTCGGTGGGCTGAACGATGTCGAGCACGCGCTTGTGGGTACGAATTTCGTACTGGTCACGAGCATCCTTGTTGACGTGCGGAGAAATCAGCACTGTGTAACGTTCCTTGCGGGTAGGCAGAGGAATCGGACCACGCACCTGAGCACCAGTACGTTTCGCGGTTTCCACGATTTCCTGGGTGGATTGATCGATCAGGCGATGATCAAAAGCCTTCAACCGAATACGGATTTGTTGATTTTGCATTTGACCTCAGACTCCAAGCTTTCCCCTCGGGCAAAAAGGTGCCCGATTAAAGGAGGCGCAATTCTAAGGATGTCGCTCACGCCTGTCAAGAACGCCTCTTTTGCCATCTGTCAATTTCGTGAGGCAAGAAAAAAGGCCCCGAAGGGCCTTTTTTCGTTTCAGATCAACCGATTACTCGATGATCTTGGCAACCACGCCGGCGCCGACGGTACGACCGCCTTCACGGATGGCGAAACGCAGACCGTCCTCCATCGCGATCGGCGCGATCAGGGTGACAACCATTTTGATGTTGTCGCCCGGCATCACCATCTCGACGCCTTCCGGCAGCTCGCAGTTACCGGTCACGTCGGTGGTCCGGAAGTAGAACTGCGGACGGTAGCCCTTGAAGAACGGGGTATGACGACCGCCTTCTTCCTTGGACAGCACGTACACTTCGCACTCGAACTTGGTGTGCGGCTTGATGGTGCCCGGCTTGGCCAGAACCTGGCCACGCTCGACGTCTTCACGCTTGGTGCCACGCAGCAGCACGCCGACGTTCTCGCCAGCACGGCCTTCGTCCAGCAGCTTGCGGAACATTTCAACGCCGGTGCAGGTGGTCTTGACGGTGGCCTTGATGCCCACGATCTCGACTTCTTCCTGGACCTTGACGATGCCACGCTCGACACGACCGGTTACCACGGTGCCACGACCGGAGATCGAGAACACGTCTTCGATCGGCATCAGGAACGGCTTGTCGATGGCGCGCTCGGGCTCGGGGATGTAGGAGTCCAGGGTCTCGACCAGCTTGCGCACGGCAGAAACGCCCATCTCGTTGTCGTCCTGGCCGTTCAGGGCCATCAGCGCGGAGCCGATCACGATCGGGGTGTCGTCGCCAGGGAAGTCGTAGGTGTTCAGCAGATCGCGAACTTCCATCTCGACCAGTTCCAGCAGCTCGGCGTCGTCGACCATGTCGGCCTTGTTCAGGAACACGACGATGTAGGGAACGCCTACCTGACGGGACAGCAGGATGTGCTCGCGGGTCTGCGGCATGGGGCCGTCAGCAGCCGAGCAAACCAGGATCGCGCCGTCCATCTGGGCCGCACCGGTGATCATGTTCTTCACGTAGTCGGCGTGGCCGGGGCAGTCGACGTGCGCGTAGTGACGGATCGCCGAGTCGTACTCAACGTGGGAGGTGTTGATGGTGATACCGCGAGCCTTTTCTTCCGGCGCGTTGTCGATCTGGTCGAAACCACGAGCGGAACCGCCCCAGGTGTCGGCACAGACCTTGGTCAGCGCTGCGGTCAGCGTGGTCTTGCCATGGTCGACGTGACCGATGGTGCCCACGTTCAGGTGCGGTTTGTTACGTTCGAATTTTTCTTTAGCCACGAGATAAAACCTCTAGTCAAAGCGCTGATTAAGCTTGTTTCTTGATGATGGCTTCGGCGATGTTCGACGGAGCTTCGGCGTACTTGGAGAACTCCATGGAGTAGCTTGCGCGACCCTGAGACATGGAGCGGACATCCGTAGCGTAGCCAAACATCTCGCCCAGCGGAACCTCGGCACGGATGACCTTGCCGGTCACGGTGTCTTCCATACCCTGGATCAGGCCACGACGACGGTTCAGGTCGCCCATGACGTCACCCATGTAGTCTTCCGGGGTCACGACCTCGACCTTCATGATCGGCTCGAGCAGCACGGCACCACCCTTCTGGGTGAGCTGCTTGGTCGCCATGGAGGCAGCGATCTTGAACGCCATCTCGTTGGAGTCGACGTCGTGGTAGGAACCGTCGAACACAGCGGCCTTCAGACCGAGCAGCGGATAGCCGGCAACGATGCCGTTCTTCATCTGCTCTTCGATGCCTTTCTGGATCGCCGGGATGTATTCCTTCGGAATCACACCACCCACGACTTCGCTGACGAACTCCAGACCTTCCTGACCTTCGTCAGCCGGTGCGAAGCGAATCCAGCAGTGACCGAACTGACCACGACCACCCGACTGGCGAACGAACTTGCCTTCGATCTCGCAGGTGTTGCGGATGGTTTCGCGGTAGGCGACCTGAGGCTTACCGATGTTCGCTTCCACGCCGAATTCGCGCTTCATGCGGTCCACCAGGATGTCCAGGTGCAGCTCGCCCATGCCGGAGATGATGGTCTGACCGGACTCTTCGTCGGTCTTGACGCGGAACGAGGGATCTTCCTGGGCCAGCTTGCCCAGTGCGATACCCATCTTCTCCTGGTCGGCCTTGGTCTTCGGCTCGACGGCAACCGAGATCACCGGCTCCGGGAAGTCCATGCGCTCGAGGATGATCGGCTTCTCGATCGAGCACAGGGTGTCACCGGTGGTGACGTCCTTCATGCCGATCAGGGCGGCGATGTCGCCAGCACGAACTTCCTTGATCTCTTCACGGGTGTTGGCATGCATCTGCACCATACGGCCGACGCGCTCTTTCTTGCCTTTCACCGAGTTGATGACCGAGTCACCGGAGCTCAGCACGCCCGAGTAGACGCGAGCGAAGGTCAGGGTACCGACGAAGGGGTCGGTAGCGATCTTGAACGCCAGAGCCGAGAAGGGCTCGTCGTCGTCCGCATGACGCTCGTCGGTGATTTCCTCGTTATCAGGGTTAGTGCCCTTGATCGCGGGAATCTCGATCGGCGCCGGCAGGAAGTCGATCACGGCGTCCAGAACCAAGGGCACGCCCTTGTTCTTGAAGGACGAACCGCAGACGGCCGGGACGATTTCGCAGGCGATGGTACGCTGACGCAGGCCGGCCTTGATCTCGTCGATCGACAGCTCGCCGCCTTCCAGGTACTTGTTCATCAGCTCTTCGTTGGCCTCGGCAGCGGCCTCGACCATGTTGGAGCGCCACTGCTCGGCATCGGCCAGCATCTCCGCAGGAATCTCTTCCTCGCGGTAGGTCATGCCCTGATCTTCGTCATTCCAGAAGATGGCCTTCATCTTCAGCAGGTCGATCTGGCCCTGGAAGTTCTCTTCCGAGCCGATAGCCAGCTGAACCGGGACCGGAGTGTGGCCCAAGCGCTTCTTGATCTGCTCGACAACGCGCAGGAAGTTGGCGCCGGCACGGTCCATCTTGTTGACGTAGACGATGCGCGGGACGCCGTACTTGTTGGCCTGACGCCATACGGTTTCGGACTGAGGCTCGACACCGGAAGTGCCGCAGAAGACCACGACCGCACCATCCAGCACACGCAGGGAACGCTCCACCTCAATGGTAAAGTCCACGTGGCCGGGGGTATCGATGATGTTCACGCGGTACTTGTCGTACTGCTTGGTCGAACCGGACCAGAACGCGGTGGTAGCAGCGGAGGTGATGGTGATACCACGCTCCTGCTCCTGCACCATCCAGTCCATGGTCGCAGCGCCGTCGTGAACCTCACCCATTTTGTGGTTCACGCCGGTGTAGAACAGAATCCGCTCGGTGGTAGTCGTCTTACCTGCGTCCACGTGGGCGCAGATACCGATGTTCCGATAGCGGTTGATAGCGGTTGTACGAGCCATAAGGTCCTCGCTTGATTGGAAGCGCTAGGCTTAGAAGCGGTAGTGCGAGAAGGCCTTGTTGGCTTCTGCCATGCGATGCACGTCTTCGCGCTTCTTGACTGCGGCACCCTTGCCTTCAAAAGCGTCCATGAGTTCACCCGCCAGGCGCAGAGCCATGGATTTCTCGCCACGCTTGCGCGCGGAGTCCACCAGCCAGCGCATGGCCAGGGCATTACGACGGGAAGGACGAACCTCAACCGGCACCTGGTAGGTAGCACCGCCAACACGGCGGGACTTCACTTCGACCAGCGGAGCGATGGCGTCGAGCGCTTTTTCGAAAACTTCCAGGGGTTCGGCATTCTTGGAACGCTCTTTGACCTTGTCCAGAGCACCATAAACGATACGCTCGGCAACGGCTTTCTTGCCGCTTTCCATCACGTGGTTCATGAACTTGGCCAGGATCTGGCTTCCGTATTTCGGATCGTCAAGTATTTCGCGCTTGGCCGCTACACGACGTCTTGGCATTGATAAGCCCTCAAAACGGTCTTCAGGTTAGCTCGGGACACGCTGCCCGACCTTACTCTTATCGACTCGAACAAAAAGAAAGTGGTGGTTACTTCGGACGCTTGGTGCCGTACTTGGAACGGCCCTGCTTGCGGTCCTTCACACCGGTGGTGTCCAGCGAGCCGCGCACGGTGTGGTAACGCACACCCGGCAGATCCTTGACCCGGCCACCGCGGATCAGCACGACGCTGTGTTCCTGCAGGTTGTGACCTTCACCACCGATGTAGGAGGTGACTTCGAAGCCATTGGTCAGACGCACACGGCAGACCTTCCGCAGTGCGGAGTTGGGCTTCTTGGGAGTGGTGGTGTACACGCGAGTGCACACGCCACGACGTTGCGGGCAGTTTTGCAGCGCAGGCACGTCGGATTTCTCGACGAGACGCTTGCGTGCACTACGCACCAGCTGGTTGATAGTTGCCATCTATAGCTCCACTGATTGTCTTGCGACATAAACGAAATGACAGGACGTTAGTCCTGCCCATTTTCGGGGAACGAAAGTCTAAAGAGCTTACTAGCTCCAGTCAAGACAAAGCCCCCGGACGCCAGGGGCGCCGGGGGCTTGGTCAAGCGACGCAGGCTACCGAACTCAGCTGGCGCTGGAGTTCAGAGCTTCGGTCAGGGCGGCTTCGGCCTCGCTCGCGCTGACGCGCTGCGGCTTGCCGAGTTCGCGCTGACGCTTACGCTCGCTGTGGTAGGCCAGACCGGTACCGGCCGGGATCAGACGACCCACCACCACGTTTTCCTTCAGGCCGCGCAGGAAGTCGCGCTTGCCGGTCACGGCGGCTTCGGTCAGGACACGGGTGGTCTCCTGGAAGGAAGCGGCCGAGATGAAGGACTCGGTGGACAGCGAGGCCTTGGTGATACCCAGCAGCACGCGCTCGTACTTGGCGACGAAGCGATCATTGCCGACCAGTTGCTCGTTCTCTTCCAGGACATGGGTCAGTTCGACCTGGTCACCCTTGATGAAGCTCGAGTCACCGGTGTCGCTCACCTCGACCTTGCGCAGCATCTGCCGCAGGATGGTCTCGATGTGCTTGTCGTTGATCTTCACGCCCTGCAGGCGGTACACGTCCTGGATCTCGTTGACGATGTACTTGGCCAGCGCGCTGACACCCAGCAGGCGCAGGATGTCGTGCGGGTTGCTCGGACCATCGGAGATGACTTCGCCGCGGCTGACCTGTTCGCCTTCGAAGACGTTCAGGTGGCGCCACTTCGGAATCAGCTCCTCGTAGGGATCGGTGCCGTCGGTCGGAGTAATGACCAGGCGACGCTTGCCCTTGGTTTCCTTGCCGAAGGAGATGGTACCGCTGATCTCCGCCAGGATGGCCGGCTCCTTGGGACGACGCGCTTCGAAGAGGTCGGCCACGCGGGGCAGACCACCGGTGATGTCGCGGGTCTTGGAGGTTTCCTGGGGGATACGGGCGATCACGTCACCCACATGCACCTTGGCCCCGTCGCTCAGGTTGACCAGCGCGTTCGGCGGCAGGAAGTACTGGGCCGGTACGTCGGTACCCGGCAGCAGCAGGTCCTTGCCGTTGGCGTCGATCAGCTTCACGGCCGGACGTATGTCCTTGCCGGAGGTCGGGCGATCCTTGGCGTCGAGCACCTCGATGTTGGTCAGACCGGTCAGTTCGTCGGTCTGGCGCTTGATGGTGATGCCCTCCTCCATGCCGACGAAGGCCACGGTACCGTCCATCTCGGTGACGATGGGGTGGGTGTGCGGGTCCCACTTGGCGACGATGGCGCCCGCGTCGACCTTGTCGCCTTCCTTGACCGAAATCACCGCACCGTAGGGCAGCTTGTAGCGCTCGCGCTCACGACCGAAGTCGTCGGCGATGGCCAGCTCACCGGAACGGGACACGGCTACCAGGGCGCCGTCGGCACGTTCGACGTGCTTCAGGTTGTGCAGGCGGATGGCACCGCCGTTCTTGACCTGGACGCTGTCGGCCGCGGAGGTCCGGCTGGCCGCACCACCGATGTGGAAGGTACGCATGGTCAGCTGGGTACCCGGCTCACCGATGGACTGGGCGGCGATGACGCCGACCGCTTCACCAATGTTGACCTGGTGACCACGGGCCAGATCGCGACCGTAGCACTTGGCGCAGATGCCATGACGGGTTTCGCAGGTGATCGGCGAACGCACCACGACTTCGTCGACGCTGTTGAGTTCGAGGAACTCGACCCAGCGCTCGTCGACCAGGGTGCCGGCCGGCACGATGATCTCTTCGGTACCCGGCTTGGGCACGTCACGGGCGATGACTCGACCGAGGACGCGCTCACCCAGGGGCTCGACCACGTCGCCGCCTTCGATGTGCGGGGTCATGATCAGGCCGCGCTCGGTACCGCAGTCGACCTCGGTCACCACCAGGTCCTGGGCCACGTCGACCAGACGACGGGTCAGGTAACCGGAGTTCGCGGTCTTCAGGGCGGTATCCGCCAGACCCTTACGGGCACCGTGGGTGGAGATGAAGTACTGGAGTACGTTCAGGCCTTCACGGAAGTTGGCGGTAATGGGCGTCTCGATGATGGAGCCGTCTGGCTTGGCCATCAGGCCACGCATGCCAGCGAGCTGACGAATCTGGGCCGCGGAACCCCGGGCGCCGGAATCGGCCATCATGTACATGGAGTTGAAGGACTCCTGATCGACTTCCTTGCCATGACGGTCGATGACCTTCTCTTTCGAGAGGTTGGTCATCATCGCCTTGGACACTTCGTCGTTGGCCTTCGACCAAAGGTCGATCACCTTGTTGTACTTCTCGCCCTGGGTTACCAGGCCGGAGGCGTACTGGCTCTCGATCTCCTTCACCTCGGCGGTGGCGGCATCGATGATGCGCGCCTTCTCGTCCGGGATGACGAAGTCGTTGACGCCGATGGAGACGCCCGACAGGGTCGAATAGGCGAAACCGGTGTACATCAGCTGGTCGGCGAAGATGACGGTGTCCTTCAGACCCACCACGCGGTAGCAATGGTTGATCAGCTTGGAGATGGCCTTCTTCTTCATCGACTGGTTGACCACGTCGTACGGCAGGCCGGCAGGCACGACCTGGAACAGCAGCGCGCGGCCGACGGTGGTGTCGACGATGCGGGTGTTCTTGGTCAGGCTGCCGTCCTTGTGACGGATGGTCTCGTTGATGCGCACCTTGACCTTGGCATGCAGCGCGGCTTCGCCGGCACGGAAGACGCGATCGACTTCCTGCAGGTCGGCGAATACGCGGCCTTCGCCCTTGGCGTTGATGGCTTCACGGGTCATGTAGTACAGACCCAGGACCACGTCCTGCGACGGCACGATGATCGGCTCGCCGTTGGCGGGCGACAGGATGTTGTTGGTCGACATCATCAGGGCGCGCGCTTCCAGCTGGGCTTCCAGCGTCAGCGGCACGTGCACGGCCATCTGGTCACCGTCGAAGTCGGCGTTATACGCGGCGCAGACCAGCGGGTGCAGCTGGATGGCCTTGCCTTCGATGAGGACCGGCTCGAACGCCTGGATGCCCAGACGGTGCAGGGTCGGGGCACGGTTGAGCAGCACGGGGTGCTCGCGGATAACTTCGGCCAGAACGTCCCAGACCTCGGGCAGTTCGCGCTCGACCATCTTCTTGGCGGCCTTGATGGTGGTCGCCATGCCGCGGGCTTCCAGCTTGCCGAAGATGAACGGCTTGAACAGCTCCAGGGCCATCTTCTTGGGCAGACCGCACTGGTGCAGACGCAGGGTCGGGCCCACGGTGATCACGGAACGACCGGAGTAGTCGACGCGCTTGCCCAGCAGGTTCTGCCGGAAACGACCCTGCTTGCCCTTGATCATGTCGGCCAGGGACTTCAGCGGGCGCTTGTTGGAACCGGTGATGGCACGGCCGCGACGGCCGTTGTCCAGCAGGGCGTCAACGGCTTCCTGCAGCATGCGCTTCTCGTTGCGCACGATGATGTCGGGCGCGGCGAGGTCGAGCAGCCGCTTGAGGCGGTTGTTCCGGTTGATGACGCGACGATAGAGATCGTTCAGGTCGGAGGTCGCGAAGCGGCCGCCATCCAGCGGTACCAGCGGACGCAGGTCCGGCGGCAGCACGGGTAGCACGGTCATGACCATCCACTCCGGCTTGTTGCCGGAGCCCTGGAAGGCTTCCATCAGCTTCAGGCGCTTGGACAGCTTCTTGATCTTGGTCTCGGAGTTGGTCTGCGGAATCTCTTCGCGCAGGCGACCGATCTCGTGCTCCAGATCGATGGCGCCGAGCAGCTGGAATACGGCTTCCGCACCCATGCGGGCGTCGAAGTCGTCACCGAATTCTTCCAGTGCCTCGAAGTACTGCTCGTCGTTGAGCAGCTGGTACTTCTCGAGGGTGGTCATGCCCGGATCGATCACCACGTAGCTCTCGAAATAGAGCACGCGCTCGATGTCACGCAGGGTCATGTCCAGCAGCAGGCCGATACGCGACGGCAGCGACTTCAGGAACCAGATGTGGGCGACGGGCGAAGCCAGCTCGATGTGACCCATGCGCTCGCGGCGCACCTTGGCCAGGGCGACTTCCACGCCGCACTTCTCGCAGATCACGCCGCGGTGCTTGAGGCGCTTGTACTTTCCGCACAGGCACTCGTAGTCCTTGACCGGGCCAAAGATCTTGGCGCAGAACAGACCATCGCGCTCGGGCTTGAAGGTACGGTAGTTGATGGTCTCCGGCTTCTTCACTTCACCGAACGACCAGGAACGAATCATCTCGGGCGAGGCCAGACCGATACGGATGGCATCGAACTCCTCGAGTTGACCCTGGTTTTTCAACAGATTGAGCAAGTCTTTCAAGGCCTTTCCTCCTCACGGACCGGAGGCGACCGCCGCGCGGTCGCCTCCCCTAGGGTCTCGTGTTATTCGGTTTCCAGTTCGATATCGATGCCGAGCGAGCGGATTTCCTTGATCAGTACGTTGAAGGACTCGGGCATGCCGGCCTCCATGCGGTGATCCCCGTCCACGATGTTCTTGTACATCTTGGTCCGGCCGTTCACATCGTCCGACTTCACCGTCAGCATTTCCTGCAGGGTGTAAGCCGCGCCATAGGCCTCCAGTGCCCAGACCTCCATCTCCCCGAAACGCTGACCACCGAACTGCGCCTTACCACCCAGCGGCTGCTGGGTGACCAGGCTGTAGGAACCGGTGGAACGGGCGTGCATCTTGTCGTCCACCAGGTGGTTCAGCTTGAGCATGTACATGTAGCCGACGGTGGTGGTGCGCTCGAAGGCATTGCCGGTGCGGCCGTCGTACAGACGCATCTGGCCGCTCTCCGGCAGATCGGCCAGCTTCAGCATAGCCTTGATCTCGCTCTCCTTGGCACCGTCGAACACCGGGGTGGCCATGGGAACACCGCCACGCAGGTTCTTCGCCAGGTCGAGGACTTCCTTATCGCTCAGGTCGTCGAGCTTCTCCTGACGGCCACCGATCTCGTTGTAGATCTCGTGCAGGAAGCTGCGCAGTTCGGCAACCTTGCGCTGCTCCTCGATCATCACGTTGATCTTCTCGCCCAGGCTCTTGGCCGCGAGGCCCAGGTGGGTTTCGAGGATCTGACCGACGTTCATCCGCGAAGGTACGCCCAGCGGGTTCAGCACGATGTCCACCGGCGTGCCGTTGGCGTCGTAGGGCATGTCTTCGACCGGCATGATCACCGAGACCACACCCTTGTTACCGTGACGACCGGCCATCTTGTCGCCCGGCTGGATGCGGCGCTTGATGGCGAGGTAGACCTTGACGATCTTCAGTACGCCCGGCGCCAGGTCATCGCCCTGCTGCAGCTTGCGCTTCTTGTCTTCGAACTTGTCGTCCAGCAGCTGGCGACGGTCGGACAGGTAGGCCTGGGCCTTTTCCAGCTGCTCGTTGTGAGCATCTTCCGCCATGCGCAGCTTGAACCACTGACCACGCTCGAGGCCGTTCAGGTACTCGTCGGTGATGACGGCACCCTTCTTGACCGCCGGGCCGCCTTCGGCGACCTGACCGACCAGGGCCTGACGCAGACGCTCGAAGGTCGCGCCTTCGACGATGCGGAACTCTTCGTTCAGATCCTTGCGGATCTCGTCGAGCTGGGACTTCTCGATGGCCAGAGCGCGGGAGTCGCGCTCGACGCCGTCACGGGTGAAGACCTGGACGTCGATGACGGTACCCTTGGTGCCGGTGGGCACGCGCAGGGAAGTGTCCTTCACGTCGCTGGCCTTCTCGCCGAAGATAGCGCGCAGCAGCTTCTCTTCCGGGGTCAGCTGGGTTTCGCCCTTGGGCGTGACCTTGCCGACCAGGATGTCACCGGCACCGACTTCGGCACCGACATAGACGATACCGGCCTCGTCCAGCTTGTTCAGCGCAGCCTCACCCACGTTCGGGATGTCGGAGGTGATTTCCTCCGGGCCGAGCTTGGTGTCACGAGCCACACAGGTCAGTTCCTGGATGTGGATGGTGGTGAAGCGATCTTCCTGGACCACGCGCTCCGACAGACAGATGGAGTCTTCGAAGTTGAAGCCGTTCCAGGGCATGAAAGCCACGCGCATGTTCTGACCCAGTGCCAGCTCGCCCATGTCGGTCGAGGGGCCATCGGCCAGGATGTCGAACTTGGCCACCTGATCACCCTTGCTCACCAGCGGACGCTGGTTGATGCAGGTGTTCTGGTTGGAACGGGTGTACTTGGTCAGGTTGTAGATGTCGACGCCGGCTTCACCGGTCTCGACTTCGTCATCGTTGACGCGCACCACGATACGGCTGGCATCGACGGAGTCGATCACGCCACCACGACGGGCCACGACACAGACGCCGGAGTCACGGGCGACGTTGCGCTCCATGCCGGTCCCCACCAGCGGCTTGTCCGAACGCAGGGTCGGCACGGCCTGACGCTGCATGTTGGAACCCATCAGCGCACGGTTGGCATCGTCGTGCTCGAGGAACGGAATCAGCGAGGCAGCGACGGAGACGACCTGCTTGGGCGAAACGTCCATCAGGGTGACGTCTTCGGGCGCCTTCACGGTGAATTCGTTCAGGTGACGCACGGCCACCAGCTCGTCGATCAGCCGGTTGTTCTCGTCCAGGCCGGCGGAGGCCTGAGCGATCACATGGTTGGCTTCTTCGATGGCGGACAGGAAGACGATCTCGTCGGTGGCCACGCCGTCCTTGACCATGCGATACGGGCTCTCGAGGAAGCCGTACTGGTTGGTGCGGGCATAGGCAGCCAGGGAGTTGATCAGGCCGATGTTCGGACCTTCCGGCGTTTCGATCGGGCAGACCCGGCCGTAGTGCGTCGGGTGTACGTCACGGACTTCGAAGCCGGCACGCTCACGGGTCAGACCGCCCGGGCCGAGTGCGGAGACGCGGCGCTTGTGGGTGATCTCCGACAGCGGGTTGTTCTGGTCCATGAACTGGGACAGTTGGCTGGAACCGAAGAATTCCTTGATCGCGGCAGCCACCGGCTTGGCGTTGATCAGATCCTGCGGCATCAGGCCCTCGCTTTCGGCCATGGACAGGCGTTCCTTGACGGCACGCTCTACCCGCACCAGACCCACGCGGAACTGGTTCTCGGCCATTTCACCGACGCAACGGACACGACGGTTACCCAAGTGGTCGATGTCGTCGACGATGCCCTTGCCGTTACGGATGTCGACCAGGGTCTTGAGCACATCGACGATGTCTTCGCGGCTCAGCACGCCCGAGCCTTCGATGGCGTCGCGACCGATACGACGGTTGAACTTCATGCGACCAACGGCGGACAGGTCGTAACGCTCGGCGCTGAAGAACAGGTTGTTGAACAGGGTTTCGGCAGCTTCCTTGGTCGGCGGCTCGCCAGGACGCATCATCCGGTAGATCTCGACCAGGGCTTCCAGCTGGTTGCCGGTGGAGTCGATCTTCAGGGTATCGGAGATGAAGGGACCGCAGTCGATGTCGTTGGTGTACAGCGTCTCGAGCCGCACGACATTGGCCTTGGCCATCTTGGCCAGCATGTCCAGGGTCAGCTCGGTGTTGCACTCGGCGATGATCTCGCCGGTGGACGGGTGCACGATGGCCTTGGCAGTGGTACGGCCAATGACGTAATCGAAGGGCACTTCCAGCTCGGTGATGCCGGACTTCTCCAGCTGGTTGATGTGGCGAGCGGTCACGCGACGGCCCTGCTCCACGATCACCTTGCCGGTTTCGTCCTTGATGTCGAAGCTGGCGATGTCACCACGCAGGCGCTGGGGCACCAGCTCCAGATTCAGGGTCTCGCCCTTAATGTGGAAGACGTTGGTGTCATAGAAGGCATCCAGCACTTCTTCGGTGCTGTAGCCGAGCGCGCGCAGTAGTACCGAGGCCGGCAGCTTGCGGCGACGGTCGATACGAACGAACACGGCGTCCTTGGGATCGAACTCGAAGTCCAACCAGGAGCCACGGTAGGGAATGATGCGTGCCGAGTACAGCAGCTTGCCCGAGCTGTGGGTCTTGCCGCGGTCGTGATCGAAGAACACGCCCGGGCTGCGGTGCAGCTGGGACACGATGACGCGCTCGGTACCGTTGATGATGAAGGTACCGTTTTCGGTCATCAGGGGGATTTCCCCCATGTAGACTTCCTGCTCCTTGATGTCCTTGATCGCCTTGTTCGACGACTCGCGGTCGAAAATGATCAGGCGAACCTTGACCCGCAGCGGGACGGCGAAGGTCACGCCGCGCAGGACGCATTCCTTCACATCGAAAGCCGGCTCGCCCAGGCGATAGCCGACGTATTCCAGGGCCGCATTGCCGGAATAGCTGATAATCGGGAAAACGGACTTGAAGGCCGCATGCAGGCCGATATCGCGGAACTGGTCTTTGCCTGCGCCCGCCTGCAGGAATTCGCGGTACGAATCCAGTTGGATAGCCAGCAAATAGGGCACGTCCATGACGTGCGGCAACTTGCTAAAGTCCTTGCGGATACGTTTTTTCTCAGTGTATGAGTAAGCCATCAGCGTTCCCCAGCTTGGTCACCAGCTTGTTTGGCCTCTCCGACGGGAGCAGCCGGAAAATCGTGCAAACCCTTGGTTTGCCGCACCCCGAAAGCGAGGTGGATACAGCACGTTCTGTCAGGCGGATCTGCTCGCCCTGTACAAAACGGCAAAAGGCCGGTGGCGTTCGCCACCAGCCATCAGCCGAACGTGAGACGTTCCGGCTGTAGACGCAAGAACCGAACTTACTTGAGCTCGACCTTGGCGCCTGCTTCTTCCAGAGACTTCTTGGCAGCTTCGGCTTCCTCTTTGGAAACGCCTTCCTTGACCACGCCCGGGGCGCCGTCAACGACAGCCTTGGCTTCTTTCAGGCCCAGACCGGTCAGTTCACGAACGACCTTGATGACGTTCACTTTCTTCTCACCGGCTTCGGTCAGCATGATGGTGAACTCGGTCTGCTCTTCGACGACGGCAGCGGCAGCAGCCGGGCCAGCGGCAACGGCAGCAGCGGCGGTCACGCCGAACTTCTCTTCCATCGCCTTGATCAGTTCCACCACTTGCATGACGGACATTTCGGATACGGCGTTGATGATGTCTTCGTTGGTCAGAGCCATGACTCTAGATTCCTATAACAGGGTGCGGTTTCAGGCCGCAAATAATAAGAAAGACTTGCAGGAAACGCAGCACGCAGCATTAGGCGGCAGCAGCTTCCTTTTGGTCGCGAATGGCGGCGAGGGTACGAGCCAGCTTGCTGGTAGCGCCCTGGATGACGCTCATCAGCTGGGACACAGCTTCGTCGTAGGTCGGCAGCGATGCCAGTACGTCGATCTGGTTAGCCGGGATGAGCTTGCCTTCGAACGCGGCGGCCTTGATCTCGAACTTGTCCTGACCCTTGGCGAAATCCTTGAAGATACGGGCGGCAGCGCCCGGATGCTCCTGGGAGAACGCGATCAGGGTCGGGCCCTTGAAGGTGTCGTTGAGGACGTCGAAAGACGTACCTTCAACGGCACGACGCAGCAGGGTGTTACGTACGACACGTACATAGACACCAGCCGCGCGGGCCTCTTTACGGAGTCCGGTCATGGCACCCACAGTCACGCCACGGGCATCGGCCACGACAGCGGACAGGGCACCTTGGGCAGCCTCGTTGACTTCAGCGACGATAGCCTTCTTGTCTTCGAGTTTGATTGCCACGGGTTCAACTCCTGGATGTTACCGTTTCGCCCGATGGACTGGGCGGCGTTTTGGTGTCTGACTCGGTAACCGAATCGGGAGCACCATCTGCGTAGGCTAGGGTTTCCCCGGTTTAAGACCTGCGTCCCCTACGGTCTTGGACAGCCCCCGCCAGGCAGGGACCCCAATCTTGGCGCCGTGCCCTAGGACACGGCGACTTGTAACTTGCTTAGGCTTCCAGGGAAGCCTGGTCGATCTGCAGACCCGGGCCCATGGTGGAGCTCAGGGTGATGCGCTTGACGTAGATGCCCTTGGAGGTCGAGGGCTTCAGGCGCTTCAGATCGGCCAGCAGAGCTTCAACGTTCTGCTTCAGCTTCACGGGCTCGAAATCAATCTTGCCAACGGAAGCGTGGATGATGCCGTTCTTGTCGGTACGGAAACGCACCTGACCGGCCTTGGCGTTCTTGACGGCAGTGGCCACGTCGGGGGTCACGGTGCCGACCTTCGGGTTCGGCATCAGGCCGCGCGGACCGAGGATCTGGCCCAGCTGACCGACAACGCGCATGGCGTCCGGCGAAGCGATGACCACGTCGTAGTTCAGGTCGCCTGCTTTCATCTCGGCAGCCAGCTCGTCCATGCCGACTTTCTCGGCACCGGCGGCCAGCGCGGCTTCGGCGTTGGCACCCTGGGTGAACACGGCAACGCGAACCGACTTGCCAGTACCGTTGGGCAGCACGGTGGCGCCACGGACGACCTGGTCGGATTTACGCGGATCCACACCCAGGTTCACGGAGACGTCGATGGACTCCTTGAACTTGATGGTGGACAGCTCGGCCAGCAGGGCCGCAGCTTCTTCGAAGCCGTACTGCTTGCCGGCCTGGATTTTTTCGGCGATCGACTTTTGACGCTTAGTGAGCTTGGCCATTACACGCCCTCCACATTCAGACCCATGCTACGAGCGGAACCGGCGATGGTACGCACTGCAGCGTCCATATCGGCGGCGGTGAGATCGGCATTCTTGGCCTTGGCGATCTCTTCCAGCTGGGCGCGGGTAACGGTACCGACCTTCTGGCTGTTAGGACGGGGGGAACCGCTCTGGATGCCGGCAGCCTTCTTGAGCAGCACGGAAGCCGGGGTGCTCTTGATTTCGAAGGTGAAGCTACGGTCGCTGTACACGGTGATGATCACCGGGGTGGGCAGACCGGGCTCCATGCCTTGGGTGCGGGCGTTGAACGCCTTGCAGAATTCCATGATGTTGACGCCATGCTGACCCAGAGCCGGACCGACCGGCGGGCTCGGGTTGGCTTGAGCGGCCTTAACCTGCAGCTTGATGTAAGCCTGAATCTTCTTAGCCATGTGCTACTCCAATGATGGGTTCAGCGCCCCGCGGGGCTCCCCAATTACTTGCTATATCCCAGTGACGACAAAACCCCGCAGCCTGGGCTACGGGGTGAGGGATGCGGACAACCTAGACCTTTTCGACCTGGCTGAACTCGAGCTCCACGGGGGTGGACCGACCAAAGATCAGTACCGCCACGTGAATACGGCTCTTTTCGTAATTCACTTCTTCGACGACGCCATTGAAGTCGGCGAAAGGACCGTCTACCACACGGACCGTCTCACCCGCCTCGAACAGGGTCTTCGGCTTGGGCTTGTCACTGCTGTCGGAAACACGGCGCAGGATGGCGTCGGCTTCGCGATCGGTGATGGGGGCCGGCTTGTCGGCAGTGCCACCGATGAAGCCCATGACCCGAGGAGTGTCCTTGACCAGGTGCCAAGTCCCCTCGTTCATTTCCATCTGCACCAGAACATAACCCGGGAAAAACTTACGCTCGCTCTTGCGCTTCTGGCCATTGCGCATTTCCACCACTTCTTCGGTGGGCACGAGAATGTCGCCGAACTGGTCTTCCATTTCGTGCAGCTTGACGCGCTCGATCAACGAACGCATGACATGCTTCTCGTAACCCGAGTAGGCATGCACGACGTACCAACGCTTAGCCACGGCGAACCCTTTCAACCAACAATCGTGGAAACCAGCCAACCGAGCAGGGAGTCAAGCCCCCACAACAACAAAGCCATCACGAGCACCACCGCAACCACGATCAGCGTGGTCTGAGTGGTCTCTTGCCGGGTAGGCCAGACAACCTTGCGAATCTCGGTACGGGCGTCTTTCAGCAGACCGAAGAAGGCCTGCCCCTTGGCGGTCTGCAGCGCGATGAAGGCAGCGATAGCCGCCAGCACCAACAGACCTACCACTCGATACAGGATGGACTGAGCAGCGAAATAATGATTGGCAACCACACCAACCACTACCAGAACGACAACCAACAGCCACTTCAGCGCATCGAAGCGCGTCTCTTTGGCTTCCGCCTTGATGCTCATTGCATGAATCCTGTAAGGAGTGCCAGATGGGAATCTGGCAGGCCAGGAGGGAATCGAACCCCCAACCTGCGGTTTTGGAGACCGCCGCTCTGCCAATTGAGCTACTGGCCTGTAACTTGAATCAGGCCGGCCATTATGCCGACCTGACAGCCCAAGATCAACCGATTACTCGATGATCTTGGCAACCACGCCGGCGCCGACGGTACGACCGCCTTCGCGGATGGCGAAACGCAGACCGTCTTCCATGGCGATCGGCGCGATCAGGGTGACAACCATTTTGATGTTGTCGCCCGGCATCACCATCTCGACGCCTTCCGGCAGCTCGCAGTTACCGGTCACGTCGGTGGTCCGGAAGTAGAACTGCGGACGGTAGCCCTTGAAGAACGGGGTATGACGACCGCCTTCTTCCTTGGACAGCACGTACACTTCGCACTCGAACTTGGTGTGCGGCTTGATGGTGCCCGGCTTGGCCAGAACCTGGCCACGCTCGACGTCTTCACGCTTGGTGCCACGCAGCAGCACGCCGACGTTCTCGCCAGCACGGCCTTCGTCCAGCAGCTTGCGGAACATTTCAACGCCGGTGCAGGTGGTCTTGACGGTGGCCTTGATGCCCACGATCTCGACTTCTTCCTGGACCTTGACGATGCCACGCTCGACACGACCGGTTACCACGGTGCCACGACCGGAGATCGAGAACACGTCTTCGATCGGCATCAGGAACGGCTTGTCGATGGCGCGCTCGGGCTCGGGGATGTAGGAGTCCAGGGTCTCGACCAGCTTGCGCACGGCAGAAACGCCCATCTCGTTGTCGTCCTGGCCGTTCAGGGCCATCAGCGCGGAGCCGATCACGATCGGGGTGTCGTCGCCAGGGAAGTCGTAGGTGTTCAGCAGATCGCGAACTTCCATCTCGACCAGTTCCAGCAGCTCGGCGTCGTCGACCATGTCGGCCTTGTTCAGGAACACGACGATGTAGGGAACGCCTACCTGACGGGACAGCAGGATGTGCTCGCGGGTCTGCGGCATGGGGCCGTCAGCAGCCGAGCAAACCAGGATCGCGCCGTCCATCTGGGCCGCACCGGTGATCATGTTCTTCACGTAGTCGGCGTGGCCGGGGCAGTCGACGTGCGCGTAGTGACGGATCGCCGAGTCGTACTCAACGTGGGAGGTGTTGATGGTGATACCGCGAGCCTTTTCTTCCGGCGCGTTGTCGATCTGGTCGAAACCACGAGCGGAACCGCCCCAGGTGTCGGCACAGACCTTGGTCAGCGCTGCGGTCAGCGTGGTCTTGCCATGGTCGACGTGACCGATGGTGCCCACGTTCAGGTGCGGTTTGTTACGTTCGAACTTTTCTTTAGCCATCGACACTCTCTCCCTTCAAGAATTGAGCAAAGCAATGCCGCCATTAAAACAAAGGCAGATATTTTCATATCTGCCTTTTTAAGATGGAGCTCATGAGCGGATTTGAACCGCTGACCTCACCCTTACCAAGGGTGTGCTCTACCAACTGAGCTACATGAGCGAAACATTTGCCAGTCAAACTGGAGCGGGTAGCGGGAATCGAACCCGCATCATCAGCTTGGAAGGCTGAGGTTCTACCACTGAACTATACCCGCAGAGCCTAAGCGCTCTAGCAATCTGGTGGAGGGGGAAGGATTCGAACCTTCGAAGTCTGCGACGTCAGATTTACAGTCTGATCCCTTTGGCCACTCGGGAACCCCTCCAAAGTGAGGCGGCATTTTGCTCATCTGCCCTCCCCTTGTCAAGGGATTTTTCAAAATCTCCTTAACAATCAGTGCTTTCGCTTCGCGCACTGGCGTTATCGGCGAAAGCGGGCGCAGTTTATGCAACCCGGCGGGGCTATGCAACCCCGAAATACAAAAAAAGCTTAAAAAACAAAGGCCGCCATAGCGGCGGCCTTTTGTTGCCTACAGCAGTCCCTATTACAGCTGGGGGCCTGCCGCACGGATGGCGTCGGAGATGCCAGAGAACTTCTTGAAGTTCTCGATGAACTTGCCGGCCAGCTCGCGCGCCGCGGCATCGTAGGCCGCGCCATCCTGCCAGGTGTCGCGCGGGTTGAGCAGGACAGTATCGACACCTGGCACCGCGACCGGCACGTCGAGGTTGATCACCGGCACGTGGCGGGTCTCGGTATCGATGAGCGCGCCACTCTGGATGGCTGCGATCACCGCCCGGGTGGTGGGAATGTTGAAGCGCTTGCCCACGCCGTAGCCGCCGCCGGTCCAGCCGGTGTTGACCAGGTACACCTTGGAGCCGAAGCCCTGGATACGTTTGATCAGCAGCTCGGCGTATTCTGCCGCGGGACGCGGGAAGAAGGGCGCACCGAAGCAAGTGGAGAAGGTCGACTTGATGCCGGGGCCGGAGCCCATTTCGGTCGAGCCGACCAGGGCGGTGTAACCGGACAGGAAGTGGTAGGCCGCCTGTTCGTTATTCAGGATGGAAACCGGAGGCAGCACGCCGGTGAGGTCGCAGGTCAGGAAGATGACTGCATTGGGCTCACCGCCCAGGTTGTGCTCGGCGCGCTTGTCGATCAGCTCGCGGGGATAGGCCGCACGGCTATTCTGGGTCAGGCTGTCGTCGGCGTAGTTGGGCGTACGGGTCTGCTCGTCGAGCACCACGTTTTCCAACACCGCTCCGAACTGGATGGCCTTCCAGATGACGGGCTCGTTCTTCTCGGACAGGTCGATGCACTTGGCGTAGCAGCCACCTTCCATATTGAAGACGGTGCCCACGCCCCAGCCGTGCTCGTCGTCACCGATCAGATAGCGACTCTGGTCGGCGGACAGGGTGGTCTTGCCGGTACCGGACAGACCGAAGAACAGGGTGACGTCACCGTCCTCGCCGACGTTGGCGGCGCAGTGCATCGGCAGCACGTCTTTTTCCGGCAGCAGGAAGTTCTGCACGGAGAACATGGCCTTCTTCATCTCGCCCGCGTAGCGCATGCCGGCGATCAGCACCTTGCGCGCAGCGAAGTTGATGATGACGGTACCGTCGGAGTTGGTGCCATCGCGCTCGGGCTCGCAGACGAAGCCGGGTGCGTTGATGATTTCCCAGGCTGGCTTGGACTGAGGATCGTACTGGGCAGGATTGATGAACAGGCAACGACCGAAAAGGTTGTGCCAGGCAGTCTCGGTACGCATGATCACCGGCAGGTAGTGCTCGACGTCGGCACCTACATGCACATGGGAGACGAACTGATCGCGCTCGCCCAGGTAGGCGCTGACGCGCTCCCACAGTGGCGCGAACTTATCTTCCGGGAACGGCCGATTGATCGCCCCCCAGTGGATGGCATCGCGCGTGGAGGCTTCCTCGACGATGAAGCGATCAACCGGCGAACGCCCCGTGCGATGTCCGGTCCTGACGACCAGCGAGCCGTTATCGGCCAGCTCTCCCTCGCCACGGCGCAGAGACTCTTCCACAAGCTGCGCGACGCTGATATCGGTATACACGTTGGCTTTCGTCATTTCGTTCCCCATGGCCCTGGGCCGTTCCTCATGCTTGTAGCTCTTACGCGACAGAACTACACGTTGCAGGATTATGCCAGAAAGCCTTCGGGCAATTGCAACGGCTAGTGGCGGGTATTTCCGGGCGTTTGCGTGCCGCCACCCGCAAAAATCTGCGCGATATCGGCGGCGTCGAAGACCTGTTGCTCGTTGCAAAACTGACAATCGACCAGAATTCGCCCCTGCTGTTCATCGAGCAGCGATTCCACGTCCGGACGGCCCATGCTGACCAGAGCATTGGCGGCGCGATCACGGGAGCAACTGCAGTTGAAGGCCACTCCCTGTTCGTCGAACAGGCGCACGGTCTCTTCATGGAACAGGCGGTGCAGGATGACTTCGTTGTCCAGCCCCAGCAGCTCTTCCGCTGTGAGGGTGTCGGCCAGGGTGACGACGTGCTCCCAGCTCTCCTGCCGGGCCTGGGCGTCCTTGACCCGCGCCGGCGGCAGTTGCTGCAGCAGCAGGCCACGGGCACGGCGGCCATCGGCATTGAGCCAGAAACGGGTAGGCAGCTGTTCGGAGGTGGCGAAGTAACCGGACAGGCACTCGGCGAGATTGATCCCCTCCAGCGGCACGATGCCCTGGTAGCGCTGGCCATTACGGGGATCGATGGTCAACGCCAGGACGCCATCCGGCATGAGTTCGGCCAGGGAGGCCGTGGTACTGATCTCACCCCCCTCGTAACGCGCGATGCCACGCACCTCGCGGTCACTGGAGCATTCGACCATCAACAGCGGGATGGGACCACTGGAGCGGGCCTGGAGCACCAGCAGTCCGTCGAACTTGAGGGTGCCGCACAGCAGGGCCGCGGCAGCGAGCATCTCGCCGAGCAACTGGGCGACCGGCTCGGGATAGGGATGCTTGGCCAGCACTTCGGCGTAGCTGCGGTCCAGGGTGGCCAGTTCGCCGCGGACGTCGGTCTCGTCGAACAGGAAACGTTGGGTGAAATCGTGGGAAGTCATGCACTACCTATATAAAGGAGGAGAGCCCGAACGGTGTCGTCCGTGGCTGCCGACAAGGACATGATGGCGGCCTTGCCGTTGGAAAAATCCGACGAGTCGGATGGACTCAGTCGTTGAACGGGTGGACGTAGTCGCGGAACTGATGGATCTGCCGGCGCTGTTTCTTGGTAGGCCGTCCGTCGGTTTGTACGCCGAGATTGCCGGCCTTGCGCGCCGCCGCGGCCTGCTCGCGCGCCTTGATGCTTTCCGGCGTCTCTTCATAGAGCTGCTGGGCCTCGGGGGCACCACGTCGATTCTGCGACAGGGCGAGGATGACGACCGTCTTGTCGTCATAGCCCTGGCGAATGGTGAGGACGTCGCCGACCCTGGGCTCCTTGCTGGGCTTGCAGCGTTCGCCACGGCACTGGACCTTGCCGCCTTCCAGGGCGGCCTTGGCCAAGGCGCGGGTCTTGAAAAAACGGGCCGCCCAGAGCCATTTATCAAGACGCATCCGCTCTTCAGTGTGATCTACTGCATACATCGAATAAAAGGTCCCCTACCGAGTCTTAGACTCTTCCAAGCACTCTAAACCATCGGATCGCCGCTGCAAGCGCGCCTCTGGAGAGCCATGACCACCTTCTTTCCTTCCGATCTGACCGGCCAGACGCGCTGTGCGGGCTGCCAGCAGTCGGAACCCCTTGGGTTCGACTTCGATTTCGCTTACCAGCCGATCGTGGACCTGAGCAAGGCCCAAGTCTTCGCCCGGGAGGCCCTGGTGCGCGGGCCAAACGGCGAAGGCGCGATGTCGGTGCTCAGCCAGGTGACCGACAGCAACAGGTACCGCTTCGACCAACTCTGCCGGACCAAGGCCATCGCTACCGCGGCCGCCCTGGGACTGCAGGAACATCTGTCGATCAATTTCCTGCCCAATGCCGTCTATCGCCCGGAGCTGTGCATTCGCAGCACCCTGGCCGCCGCCCGTGAACATGCCTTTCCGCTGGAGCGGCTGATCTTCGAGACGGTGGAGACGGAGCACGTGTCCAGCGACCATCTGACCAACATCCTGCGCGAGTACCAGCAATTCGGCTTCAAGACCGCCATCGACGACTTCGGCGCCGGTCACTCCGGGCTGACGCTGCTGGCCGAGTTCCAGCCGGACCTGGTCAAGCTCGACATGGCACTCATCCGCGACATCGACCGGGACCGCGTCCGCCGTACCATCGTGGGCCATGTGATCCGCATGTGCGAGGAACTGGGCACCCAGGTGGTGGCCGAGGGCGTGGAAACGATCGCGGAGCGGGATTGCCTGAGAGACCTCGGCATCAGCCTGATGCAAGGCTATCTTTTCGCCAAACCCGCTTTCAAACAGCTCGTCGATCCGCAACATTTAGGCGGAGGGCACTGATTTCAAGGAGCGTCGATGAGCAATTCTGCCGAACTGGCCATTATCGGCCTGAGCGAATGGGTGGCCTTGCCCGATCTGGGCGTGGTGGGTCTGCGCGCGAAGATCGATACCGGTGCCAGTACCTCGGCGCTGCACGCCACGGAAGTCCAGCCGTTCATGCGCGGCAAGCAGCGCTGGGTGAGGTTCACCGTGCACCTGGGCACCCTGGTCCAGTCCCGCCATCGACACTGCGAGGCGCCACTGGTGGCCAAGAAGACCATTCGCAGTTCCAACGGCATCGCCCAGACCCGTTACGTGATCCGCACGCACCTCGCGCTCGGCCAACGGCAGTGGCCGGTGGAGTTCACCCTGGCCTGCCGCAAGAACATGCGTTATCGCATGCTGCTCGGTTCGAAAGCCTTGATCGAGGGTGGCCTGCTGGTGAATCCGGCCGTCTCCTATGCGCAAGACAAACCCCAGCTGTCTCTCACTCCGGCCTCCGGTGCCCCATGAAAATCGCCGTTCTCTCGCGTAATCCCAATCTGTATTCCACCCGGCGCCTGGTCGAAGCCGGCGTCAGCCGTGGCCACGAGGTGGTGGTGGTCGACACCTTGCGCGCGTACATGAACATCGCCAGTCACAAGCCGCAGATCCATTATCGTGGCAAGCCCCTGGAAGGCTTCGACGCGGTCATCCCGCGCATCGGCGCCTCGGTCACCTTCTATGGCTGCGCGGTACTGCGCCAGTTCGAGATGCAGGGCGTCTTCCCGCTGAACGAGAGCGTGGCCATCAGCCGTTCGCGGGACAAGCTGCGCTCCCTGCAATTGCTCTCGCGCAAGGGCATCGGCCTGCCGGTGACGGGCTTCGCCCATTCGCCGGACGACGTCCCGGACCTTATCCAGATGGTTGGCGGCGCGCCGCTGGTCATCAAGGTGCTGGAGGGTACCCAGGGCATCGGGGTGGTGCTGTGCGAGACCGAGAAGGCTGCCGAATCGGTGATCGAGGCGTTCATGGGCCTCAAGCAGAACATCATGGTGCAGGAGTACATCCGCGAGGCGGGCGGCGCGGACATTCGCTGCTTCGTGGTCGGCGACAAAGTGATCGCGGCGATGAAGCGCCAGGCGGCGCCGGGGGAATTCCGTTCGAACCTGCACCGGGGCGGCACCGCCAGCCTGATCAAGATCACCCCCGAGGAACGCATGACCGCCCTGCGCGCGGCCAAGGCCATGGGCTTAAGCGTGGCGGGGGTGGACATCCTCAGATCCAATCACGGGCCGTTGGTGATGGAGGTGAATTCCTCGCCAGGCCTGGAAGGCATCGAGCAGACCACCGGCAAGGACGTGGCCGGGATCATCATCGAGTACCTAGAGAAGAACGCCGAGCCGGGGCTGACGCGGACCAAGGGCAAGGGGTGAGGCATTTGCTCCAGGGGTGGGTTGGGCGTTCGCGTTATCGCGGCCATGGGCCGCTCCGACAGCCTCCGGCGTAACCGTAGGAGCAACTGTCTTCTCAAGCGGGCTCAGATCGCCAAGGAGTACCGTCCCTGAGCATGGCATTGAGCCGAATCAGCAAGACGCGTAGGCAGGCGATCAGGGCTACCTTGGCGGGTTTTCCAC
>NZ_LNUP01000017.1:109567-115062 GCF_001512295.1 Pseudomonas sp. EpS/L25
TTAGGCGCTTGACGATGACCTACTCTCACATGGGGAAACCCCACACTACCATCGGCGATGCATCGTTTCACTTCTGAGTTCGGGAAGGGATCAGGTGGTTCCAATGCTCTATGTTCGTCAAGCAATTCGGTTGGCTGGCCAGGCGATGGGACTGCCTGGCTGGCCCAATTGGGTCGGTGATCGAAGTAGACAACTCGTCTTGGGTCTTGCGAACCCACGCGCCGTTTTCGGCGTCGTCTTCCTCACGCTCTGACCTACGGTCAGATTGTTTGGGTGTTATATGGTCAAGCCTCACGGGCAATTAGTATCGGTTAGCTCAACGCCTCACAGCGCTTACACACCCGACCTATCAACGTCGTAGTCTTCGACGGCCCTTCAGGAAGCTCAAGGCTCCAGTGAGATCTCATCTTGAGGCAAGTTTCCCGCTTAGATGCTTTCAGCGGTTATCTCTTCCGAACGTAGCTACCCGGCAATGCCACTGGCGTGACAACCGGAACACCAGAGGTTCGTCCACTCCGGTCCTCTCGTACTAGGAGCAGCCCCTCTCAAATCTCAAACGTCCACGGCAGATAGGGACCGAACTGTCTCACGACGTTCTAAACCCAGCTCGCGTACCACTTTAAATGGCGAACAGCCATACCCTTGGGACCGGCTTCAGCCCCAGGATGTGATGAGCCGACATCGAGGTGCCAAACACCGCCGTCGATATGAACTCTTGGGCGGTATCAGCCTGTTATCCCCGGAGTACCTTTTATCCGTTGAGCGATGGCCCTTCCATACAGAACCACCGGATCACTAAGACCTACTTTCGTACCTGCTCGACGTGTCTGTCTCGCAGTCAAGCGCGCTTTTGCCTTTATACTCTGCGACCGATTTCCGACCGGTCTGAGCGCACCTTCGTACTCCTCCGTTACTCTTTAGGAGGAGACCGCCCCAGTCAAACTGCCCACCATACACTGTCCTCGATCCGGATGACGGACCAGAGTTAGAACCTCAAGGTTGCCAGGGTGGTATTTCAAGGTTGGCTCCACGCAAACTGGCGTTCACGCTTCAAAGCCTCCCACCTATCCTACACAAGCAAGCTCAAAGTCCAGTGCAAAGCTACAGTAAAGGTTCACGGGGTCTTTCCGTCTAGCCGCGGATACACTGCATCTTCACAGCGATTTCAATTTCACTGAGTCTCGGGTGGAGACAGCGCCGCCATCGTTACGCCATTCGTGCAGGTCGGAACTTACCCGACAAGGAATTTCGCTACCTTAGGACCGTTATAGTTACGGCCGCCGTTTACCGGGGCTTCGATCAAGAGCTTCGCTTGCGCTAACCCCATCAATTAACCTTCCGGCACCGGGCAGGCGTCACACCCTATACGTCCACTTTCGTGTTTGCAGAGTGCTGTGTTTTTAATAAACAGTCGCAGCGGCCTGGTATCTTCGACCGGCATGAGCTTACGGGGTAAACCCTTCACCCTCACCGGCGCACCTTCTCCCGAAGTTACGGTGCCATTTTGCCTAGTTCCTTCACCCGAGTTCTCTCAAGCGCCTTGGTATTCTCTACCCGACCACCTGTGTCGGTTTGGGGTACGGTTCCTAGTTACCTGAAGCTTAGAGGCTTTTCCTGGAAGCATGGCATCAACCACTTCTCCTTCTAAAAGAAGGATCGTCATCAGCTCTCGGCCTTGACCGTCCGGATTTACCTAAACAGTCAGCCTACCACCTTAAACTTGGACAACCAACGCCAAGCTGGCCTAGCCTTCTCCGTCCCCCCATCGCAGTAACTAGAAGTACGGGAATATTAACCCGTTTCCCATCGACTACGCCTTTCAGCCTCGCCTTAGGGACCGACTCACCCTGCGTCGATTAACGTTGCGCAGGAACCCTTGGTCTTTCGGCGTGCGAGTTTTTCACTCGCATTGTCGTTACTCATGTCAGCATTCGCACTTCTGATACCTCCAGCAAGCTTCTCAACTCACCTTCACAGGCTTACAGAACGCTCCTCTACCGCATCACCAAAGGTGATACCCGTAGCTTCGGTGCCTGGTTTGAGCCCCGTTACATCTTCCGCGCAGGCCGACTCGACTAGTGAGCTATTACGCTTTCTTTAAAGGGTGGCTGCTTCTAAGCCAACCTCCTAGCTGTCTAAGCCTTCCCACATCGTTTACCACTTAACCAGGACTTTGGGACCTTAGCTGACGGTCTGGGTTGTTTCCCTTTTCACGACGGACGTTAGCACCCGCCGTGTGTCTCCCATGCTCGGCACTTCTGGGTATTCGGAGTTTGCATCGGTTTGGTAAGTCGGGATGACCCCCTAGCCGAAACAGTGCTCTACCCCCCAGAGTGATACATGAGGCGCTACCTAAATAGCTTTCGAGGAGAACCAGCTATCTCCGAGCTTGATTAGCCTTTCACTCCGATCCACAAGTCATCCCCTGCCTTTTCAACGGAAGTGGGTTCGGTCCTCCAGTCAGTGTTACCTAACCTTCAACCTGCTCATGGATAGATCGCCCGGTTTCGGGTCTATTCCCAGCGACTAGACGCCCTATTAAGACTCGCTTTCGCTACGCCTCCCCTATTCGGTTAAGCTCGCCACTGAAAATAAGTCGCTGACCCATTATACAAAAGGTACGCAGTCACCTAACAAAGTAGGCTCCCACTGCTTGTACGCATACGGTTTCAGGTTCTATTTCACTCCCCTCTCCGGGGTTCTTTTCGCCTTTCCCTCACGGTACTGGTTCACTATCGGTCAGTCAGGAGTATTTAGCCTTGGAGGATGGTCCCCCCATATTCAGACAGGGTTTCTCGTGCCCCGTCCTACTCGATTTCATTGATAAGAGCGTTTCGCGTACAGGGCTATCACCCACTATGGCCGCCCTTTCCAGAGCGTTCCGCTACTCTCAAATCAACTTAAGGGCTGGTCCCCGTTCGCTCGCCACTACTAAGGGAATCTCGGTTGATTTCTGTTCCTCAGGGTACTTAGATGTTTCAGTTCCCCTGGTTCGCCTCTTAACCCTATGGATTCAGGTTAAGATACCTAGGTTATCCTAGGTGGGTTTCCCCATTCAGAGATCTCCGGGTCACAGGTCATTTGCCACCTCACCGAAGCTTATCGCAGGCTATCACGTCTTTCATCGCCTCTGACTGCCAAGGCATCCACCGTATGCGCTTCTTCACTTGACCATATAACCCCAAGCAATCTCTCCGGCGTCCAAGGACGCTACCGATCTGCAGGGCGTTAAATGAGTGAAGACGACATTTCGCCGAAAACTTGCGCTTGAGTTCGCAAGATTTTACCTTGACGACACTAACTGCCAGTGAAAACAGTTAATGCAGTCTACTTCTATCACTTTCCCAATTTTTTAAAGAACAGTTCTGATCAAAGACCAGACATCAGAGTTTGCTTATCCCCTTCGGGACACCAAACGCTCATGTCTGAGCTTTCAAGCAATTGTGTTAGCGGTTAGGTGGAGATGGTGGAGCCAAGGAGGATCGAACTCCTGACCTCCTGCGTGCAAAGCAGGCGCTCTCCCAGCTGAGCTATGGCCCCATCGATTGGTGGGTCTGGGCAGATTCGAACTGCCGACCTCACCCTTATCAGGGGTGCGCTCTAACCAACTGAGCTACAGACCCAATCGTCTTACCTTGAGTCAAGCTAACTCAATTGCTCTTCTATCAGTGAATCAAGCAATTCGTGTGGGAGCTTGTCAGCAAGCTGACATCTTCGATTAAGGAGGTGATCCAGCCGCAGGTTCCCCTACGGCTACCTTGTTACGACTTCACCCCAGTCATGAATCACTCCGTGGTAACCGTCCTCCCGAAGGTTAGACTAGCTACTTCTGGAGCAACCCACTCCCATGGTGTGACGGGCGGTGTGTACAAGGCCCGGGAACGTATTCACCGTGACGTTCTGATTCACGATTACTAGCGATTCCGACTTCACGCAGTCGAGTTGCAGACTGCGATCCGGACTACGATCGGTTTTATGGGATTAGCTCCACCTCGCGGCTTGGCAACCCTTTGTACCGACCATTGTAGCACGTGTGTAGCCCTGGCCGTAAGGGCCATGATGACTTGACGTCATCCCCACCTTCCTCCGGTTTGTCACCGGCAGTCTCCTTAGAGTGCCCACCATCACGTGCTGGTAACTAAGGACAAGGGTTGCGCTCGTTACGGGACTTAACCCAACATCTCACGACACGAGCTGACGACAGCCATGCAGCACCTGTGTCTGAGTTCCCGAAGGCACCAATCCATCTCTGGAAAGTTCTCAGCATGTCAAGGCCAGGTAAGGTTCTTCGCGTTGCTTCGAATTAAACCACATGCTCCACCGCTTGTGCGGGCCCCCGTCAATTCATTTGAGTTTTAACCTTGCGGCCGTACTCCCCAGGCGGTCAACTTAATGCGTTAGCTGCGCCACTAAGATCTCAAGGATCCCAACGGCTAGTTGACATCGTTTACGGCGTGGACTACCAGGGTATCTAATCCTGTTTGCTCCCCACGCTTTCGCACCTCAGTGTCAGTGTCAGTCCAGGTAGTCGCCTTCGCCACTGGTGTTCCTTCCAATATCTACGCATTTCACCGCTACACTGGAAATTCCACTACCCTCTACCGCACTCTAGCCAGACAGTTTTGGATGCAGTTCCCAGGTTGAGCCCGGGGATTTCACATCCAACTTATCAAGCCACCTACGCGCGCTTTACGCCCAGTAATTCCGATTAACGCTTGCACCCTTCGTATTACCGCGGCTGCTGGCACGAAGTTAGCCGGTGCTTATTCTGTTGGTAACGTCAAAACTCACAGGTATTCGCTATGAGCCCTTCCTCCCAACTTAAAGTGCTTTACGACCCGAGGGCCTTCTTCACACACGCGGCATGGCTGGATCAGGCTTGCGCCCATTGTCCAATATTCCCCACTGCTGCCTCCCGTAGGAGTCTGGACCGTGTCTCAGTTCCAGTGTGACTGATCATCCTCTCAGACCAGTTACGGATCGTCGCCTTGGTAGGCCTTTACCCTACCAACTAGCTAATCCGACCTAGGCTCATCTAATAGCGTGAGGTCCGAAGATCCCCCACTTTCTCCCGTAGGACGTATGCGGTATTAGCGTTCCTTTCGAAACGTTGTCCCCCACTACTAGGCAGATTCCTAGGCATTACTCACCCGTCCGCCGCTGAATCGAAGAGCAAGCTCCTCTCATCCGCTCGACTTGCATGTGTTAGGCCTGCCGCCAGCGTTCAATCTGAGCCATGATCAAACTCTTCAGTTAAGTAGACTGATCGGGTTTTGAGAAAACCCTAAACGTGGCTCAGCAATCGCAAAAAACTCATGAATTCACGAGTTACTTGTGTTGCTGATAATCTTGCGACATCAGGCTTATCTCACAAGCACCCACACGAATTGCTTGATTCAACTTGTTAAAGAGCAGTTGGCTGCGACCCGAGCCGCTAACCGAGGCGCGCATTCTACGCCAGCCTCACATCCTGTCAAGCGTTGATTTGAACTTTT
>NZ_LNUP01000018.1:0-45867 GCF_001512295.1 Pseudomonas sp. EpS/L25
GCGTGGAAAACCCGCCAAGGTAGCCCTGATCGCCTGCCTACGCGTCTTGCTGATTCGGCTCAATGCCATGCTCAGGGACGGTACTCCTTGGCGATCTGAGCCCGCTTGAGAAGACAGTTGCTCCTACAGGGAGTGATGCTCTCGTAGGAGCGGCCCATGGCCGCGATGGCGCACCGAACGCTTAGCCGGTAGGGTGGAAAACCGCGTAGCGTTTTCCACGCGCAGGCTTTCAGGCAGGTGGCGTCAGGACTTGCCGATCTATAGGTGGAAAAGGCTACCCCCGTTTCCACGCCACGTTCTTGATCGCCATGGCCGCGATCAAGAACCATCACTTCCCACCCCCTGCCTCATCCAACAGCCCCATGAACGCCTGGGCCGCGTTCGAATGGGTGCGTTCCGTATGCAGGATGTACCCCAGTCGCCGCTCCAGCTGGATGCCCGGCAACGGCAGCTGGCGCACCTGATCGTCCAGCAGCGTCCGTGGCAATACGCTCCAGGCCAGTCCGATGGACACCAGCATCTTGATGGTCTCCAGGTAGTTGGTACTCATGGCGATGTTGGGCGTCAGCCCCTGGGCATCGAACAGTCCATGGACGATCAGCCGGGTGAAGGTATTGCCGCCGGGAAACACCGCCGGATGCCGTGCCACGTCGGCCAGGGTGACCCGCTCCTGATTGGCCAGCGCATGCTCGGGCGCCGCGACGAAATCCAGCGGATCGCTCCACACCGGCACCGCCTTGATCGGCACCGCGGTTTGGGGTGCCAGGGTGATGATGGCCAGTTCCACCCGTCCATGCAGGATCTCGTCGTAGGCCGCCTCCGAATCGAGAAAGCGGATATCCAGCGCCACTTCCGGATATTCCCGGGTGAAGCGCCTCAGGATCGGCGGTAGACGATGCAGGCCGATATGGTGACTGGTCGCCAGCGTCAGCCGGCCGCCGATGGCACCATTGAGATTGGTCAGGGCACGCCGGGTGTCATCTATCACGCCTAGAATCTGATAGGCGCGGGGGAGCAGGGCGCGGCCCGCCTCGGTCAGGCTGACCTCGCGCCCGATGCGGTCGAACAGCCGCAGCCCCAGCTGCTGCTCCAGCGCGGCGATGCGCTTGCTCACCGCCGGCTGGGTCAGGTGCAGGCGCTCGCCGGCGTCGGAGAAGCCGCCGGTTTCGGCGACGGCGACGAAGGCATTGAGATTGGCGAGGTCCACGACTTTGAATTCCTGTTGGTTATGCGCTTCATGAAAAAGATGAATTTGTTTCATGCGAGCCTAGCGCGGTATCTTTGACCCCACAAGCACCAAGGGCATGCAAAGGCCCGTGCCGTTCCACGCCTGATGAGGAATCCACCCATGGCTGGCAAGACGCTCTACGACAAACTCTGGGATATGCACCTGGTCAAGCAGCGCGACGACGGTTCGGCGCTGCTCTACATCGACCGCCACATCATCCACGAAGTGACCTCGCCCCAGGCCTTCGAAGGCCTGCGTCTGGCCGGCCGCAAGCCCTGGCGCCTGGACGCCAACCTGGCGACGCCCGACCACAACGTGCCCACCACCCCGGATCGCAAGGAAGGCCTCGACTCCATCAAGGACGAGATCTCGCGTATCCAGGTCAAGACCCTGGACGAGAACTGCGATGACTTCGGCGTCACCCAGTTCAAGATGAACGACATCCGTCAGGGCATCGTCCACGTCATCGGCCCGGAGCAAGGTGCCGTGCTGCCCGGCATGACCGTGGTCTGCGGTGACTCCCACACCTCCACCAACGGTGCCTTCGGTGCCCTGGCCCACGGCATCGGCACCTCCGAGGTCGAGCACGTGCTCGCCACCCAGTGCCTGGTGGCCAAGAAGATGAAGAACATGTTGGTGAAGGTGGAGGGTGAATTGCCCTTCGGTGTCACCGCCAAGGACATCGTCCTCGCCGTCATCGGCAAGATCGGCACCGCCGGCGGTAACGGCCATGCCATCGAGTTCGCCGGCAGCGCCATCCGTGCCCTGTCCATGGAAGGCCGCATGACCATCTGCAACATGTCCATCGAGGCCGGTGCCCGCGTGGGCATGGTGGCGGTGGACCAGACCACCATCGATTACGTCGAAGGCCGTCCCTTCGCGCCCACCGGCGCCGTCTGGGAAGCCGCCGTGGCCCAGTGGCGTGGCCTGGTGTCCGATGCCGATGCTCACTTCGATACCGTGGTCGAGCTCGACGCCGCCCAGCTCAAGCCGCAGGTCAGCTGGGGCACCTCGCCCGAGATGGTCCTGGCCGTCGACCAACAGGTGCCGGACCCGGCCCGCGAAGCCGATCCGGTCAAGCGCGGCTCCATCGAGCGCGCCCTGAAGTACATGGGCCTCAAGGCCAATCAGCCGATCACCGACATCGTGCTGGATCGCGTCTTCATCGGTTCCTGCACCAACTCCCGCATCGAGGACCTGCGCGCCGCCGCCGCCGTGGCCAAGGGTCGCAAGGTCGCCGCCACCCTCAAGCAGGCCCTGGTGGTGCCGGGCTCCGGCCTGGTCAAGGCCCAGGCCGAGCGTGAAGGCCTGGACAAGGTCTTCATCGAAGCCGGTTTCGAGTGGCGTGAGCCGGGCTGCTCCATGTGCCTGGCGATGAACGCCGACCGCCTGGAGAGTGGCGAGCACTGCGCCTCCACCTCCAACCGCAACTTCGAAGGCCGTCAGGGCGCCGGTGGCCGTACCCACCTGGTGAGCCCGGCGATGGCCGCCGCTGCCGCCATCGCCGGTCGTTTCGTCGACGTCCGCGACTTCGCCACCGCCTGAGGAACCCGACCATGCAAGCCTTTACCCAGCACAGCGGTTTGGTCGCACCCCTGGACCGCGCCAACGTCGACACCGACCAGATCATTCCCAAGCAATTCCTCAAGTCGATCAAGCGCACCGGCTTCGGCCCCAATCTGTTCGACGAATGGCGCTATCTGGACGTCGGCCAGCCCGGCCAGGACAACAGCAAGCGCCCGCTGAACCCCGAGTTCGTGCTCAACCAGCCGCGCTACCAGGGTGCCAGCATCCTGCTGGCCCGCGAGAACTTCGGCTGCGGTTCCAGTCGTGAGCACGCGCCCTGGGCGCTGGATGGCTACGGCTTCCGTTCGGTGATCGCGCCCAGCTTCGCCGACATCTTCTTCAACAACAGCTTCAAGAACGGCCTGCTGCCGATCATCCTGAGTGACGCCGACGTGGACGAGCTGTTCCGCCAGGTCGAGGCCAACGAGGGCTACCAGCTGACCATCGACCTCCAGAGCCAGACCGTGCGCCGGCCCGATGGCGTGGCCCTGACCTTCGAGATCGACGCCTTTCGCAAGCACTGCCTGCTCAATGGCCTGGACGACATCGGCCTGACCCTGCAGGATGCCGACGCCATCGCGAGCTTCGAAGCCCGCTATCGCCAGAGCAGTCCCTGGATGTTCCCCAGCGCTTGACCCAGCCGCCGATCCCCGGGATCGGCGCTCTTCCCGGAGGCTCCATGAGCGGTGACCACGAGCAACACGTACAGCAGCAATTCGGCGCCACCGCCGAGGCCTATCTGACCAGTGCCGTCCATGCCCAGGGCGCCGAGCTCCTTGAGCTGCGCGACGCCGTGGCCCAGCGGGAAGGCGCCAAGGTGCTGGATCTCGGTTGCGGTGGCGGTCACGTCAGCTACAACGTCGCGCCGGTGGCCGGGCAGGTGGTCGCCCTGGACCTGGCCGAGGAAATGCTCTCGGTGGTCAAGCGCAGCGCGGCCGAGCAGGGCCTGGACAACATCAGCGTCCAGCCCGGCATGGCCGAGCACCTGCCGTTTGGCGACGCCAGCTTCGACTTCGTCTTCAGCCGCTATTCGGCGCACCACTGGCGCGACATCGGCGCGGCCCTGCGCGAAGTGCGCCGGGTACTGCGACACGGTGGCGAAATGGCCATCATCGACGTGGTCTCGCCGGCCAACCCGCGCCTGGACACCTACCTGCAGACGGTGGAGATCCTGCGCGACATCAGCCATGTGCGTAACTACTCCCTGGCCGAGTGGCACCGCCTGCTGGACATGGCCCGTCTGGGCGTGACCCGCTGCCGCCGCCAGCGCCTGCGCCTGGACTTCGCCAGCTGGACCGAGCGCATGCGTACGCCCGAGCCCCAGTGCCAGGCCATCCGCAGCCTGCAGAGCAAGATCGGCCAGGAAGTCCGCCAGTATTTCGAAATCGACCGCGACGGCTCCTTCAGCGTCGACGTCATGGTTCTCTGGGCCCAGCCCATCTGATTTGGAACAGGAAAAGACAATGAGCAAGCAGATCCTCATCCTGCCGGGGGACGGCATCGGTCCGGAAATCATGGCCGAGGCGGTCAAGGTGCTGGAGACGGTCAATCGCGACTACGAGCTGGGCTTCGAGTTGGTCCATGACGACCTGGGCGGTGCCGCCATCGACCGTTATGGCGTGCCCCTGGCCGACGAGACCCTGGAGCGTGCCCGCGCGGCCGATGCCGTGCTGCTGGGCGCCGTGGGCGGTCCCAAGTGGGACAAGCTCGAGCGCGACATCCGTCCCGAGCGCGGCCTGCTGAAGATTCGCTCCGCCCTGGGCCTGTTCGGCAACCTGCGACCGGCCATCCTCTATCCGCAACTGGCCGAGGCTTCCACCCTCAAGCCGGAAGTGGTGTCAGGCCTGGACATCCTTATCGTCCGGGAGCTCACCGGCGGCATCTACTTCGGCTCGCCACGCGAGACCCGGGTGCTGGAGAATGGCGAGCGCCAGGCCTTCGACACCCTGCCATACAGCGAAGGCGAGATCCGCCGCATCGCCCGCGTCGGCTTCGACATGGCGCGTCTGCGTGGCAGGAAGCTCTGCTCGGTGGACAAGGCCAACGTGCTCGAATCCAGCCGCCTGTGGCGCGAAGTGGTGGATGAGGTGGCCAAGGACTATCCGGACGTCGAGCTCAGCCATATGTACGTCGACAACGCTGCCATGCAGCTGGTCCGTGCGCCCAAGCAGTTCGATGTCATCGTCACCGACAACATGTTCGGCGACATCCTCTCCGACGAAGCCTCGATGCTCACCGGCTCCATCGGCATGCTGCCCTCGGCCTCCCTGGATGCCCACAACAAGGGCATGTACGAACCCTGCCACGGCTCGGCACCCGATATCGCCGGCCAGGGCGTGGCCAACCCCCTCGCGACCATCCTCTCGGTGGCCATGATGCTCAGATACACCTTTGGTGCCGCCGTGGCGGCCGAGGCCATCGAGGCGGCGGTGGGCCAGGTGCTGGACCAGGGGCTGCGGACCGGCGACATCTGGTCGGAAGGCAAGCAGCGGGTCGGTACCCGCGAGATGGGCGAAGCAGTAGTAGCGGCGCTCGTTAGGCGTTAATCTGATCGGCCGCCAGGGCGGGCGGCCGTCCTCAAGACAACAAAGGTGCAGTAGCGATGAAGCGTGTAGGTCTGATCGGTTGGCGTGGCATGGTGGGCTCCGTGCTCATGCAGCGCATGCTCGAAGAGCGGGATTTCGACTTGATCGAGCCCGTGTTCTTCACCACCTCCAACGTCGGCGGTGAAGGCCCCGCCATCGGCAAGGGCGTGGCACCGCTCAAGGATGCCTACAGCATCGACGAGCTGAAGACCCTCGACGTCATCCTCACCTGCCAGGGCGGCGACTACACCAGCGAGGTGTTCCCCAAGCTGCGCCAGGCCGGCTGGAAAGGCTATTGGATCGACGCGGCTTCCAGCCTGCGCATGCAGGATGACGCCGTCATCGTGCTGGACCCGGTCAACCGCCGGGTCATCGACCAGGCCCTGGCCGATGGTCGCAAGGACTTCATCGGCGGCAACTGCACCGTCAGCCTGATGCTGATGGCCCTGGGCGGGCTGTTCGAAGCCGGTCTGGTGGACTGGATGAGCGCCATGACCTACCAGGCCGCCTCCGGCGCCGGTGCCCAGAACATGCGCGAGCTGATCCGCCAGATGGGCGCGACCCACGCCGCCGTGGCCGACAGCCTGGCCGATCCGGCCAGCGCCATCCTCGACATCGACCGCCAGGTCGCCGAGACCCTGCGCAGCGAAGCCTTCCCCACCGAGCAGTTCGGCGTGCCCCTGGCCGGCAGCCTGATCCCCTGGATCGACAAGGAACTGCCCAATGGCCAGAGCCGCGAAGAGTGGAAGGCCCAGGCCGAGACCAACAAGATCCTCGGTCGCTTCAAGAACCCCATCCCGGTGGACGGCATCTGCGTACGCATCGGCGCCATGCGCTGCCACAGCCAGGCGCTGACCATCAAGCTGAACAAGGACGTCCCGCTGTCCGACCTCCATGGTCTGATCAGCCAGCACAACCCCTGGGTCAAGCTGGTGCCGAACAACCGCGACGTCAGCATGCGCGAGCTCACGCCGGCGGCCGTCACCGGCACCCTGAGCGTGCCGGTCGGCCGGCTGCGCAAGCTCAACATGGGCTCCCAGTACCTGGGCGCCTTCACCGTGGGCGACCAGCTGCTGTGGGGCGCCGCGGAGCCGCTGCGGCGGATGCTGCGGATCCTGCTGGAGCAGTGAACCGACGGCATAACGTTTGCCAGTGGAGGAGGGCCGCCAGTAAAGTGCGGCCCTCTTTCGTTTTGGACCGCCTATCATGACTGCCAGAGATATCGCCCTCGTTGGTGCGACCAGCGCCTACGGCGAAGCCATTCGCGAACTGCTGGACGAGCGTGACGTGCCCCTCGGACGCCTGCACCTGCTCGCCAGTGGTGAATCGGCAGGTCAGAATCTGCCCTTCCGAGGCAGCAACCTGAGAGTCACAGGGCTCGAAGGCTTCGATTTCGCCCAGGTCGGCATCGCCATCCTCGCCGTGCCCGCCGCCGTGGTGGAGACCTTGAAGCCGCAACTGGCCGCTGCCGGCTGCGCGGTGCTGGACCTCAGCGGTGCCTCGGCCGCGGCATCCGTGCTGCCACGTATCAACGGCGAGCGCCTCGATAGCCTGCCCGCCGCGCCCTGGCTCGGCGTACCCCTCGCCGCTGCCCAGGCCGCTGCCAGCGTGGCGGCCGTGCTGGCGCGCCGCAACAGCCTGACCGATGCCTCCCTGACCGCCTGTCTTGCCGCCTCCGGTGCGGGGCGCGGTGGTGTCGAGGAACTGGCGCGCCAGGCGACCGAGTTGCTCAACGGTCGCCCCGTCGAGGCCCGGCTGTTCGAAGGCCAACTGGCGTTCAATCTACTCGGTCGTACCGGTGCTCCCGTAGCGGATGGCTATACTGCCCAGGAACATCGTTTGTTGGACGAATGTCAGCAGCTACTGGGCGAAGCCTTGCCGGTGCTGGACGTCACGGCGCTGCAGGCGCCGGTGTTCTTTGGCGACAGCCTGGCGCTGAGCCTGAGGGGCGAGGAGCCCTGGCAGCTGGAGCAGGTGCTCGAGGCGCTGGGTGACGAGCCCGGGCTGGCGCTCGATGAAGAGGTTGATTGTCCTTCCGCGGTGGGCGATGCCCTGGGGCGGGAGGAGGTGCTGGTGGGGCGGGTACGGCTGCATCCGCGAGATGCGCGGAGGCTGGAATGCTGGTTGGTGGCGGACAACGTCAGATTGTCGGCGCTGACTGCCGTTCAGCTGGCCGAATTGTTGCTTAAACAGTCGGCCTAAAAGATACTCCGTGAAACGTTTCGCCCTGGTCGCCTGAGCGACGGGGCGTTGACGCAGCACGCAGCGATGGACACAGGCGCCGCTCTCCTGGCGCGGTCGATAGCTTCTAAAAAGGGACGGTCATGGTTCGAGTTCAGAAACTGGTGCGGGCAATTGCAGCGGCGAGCGCCTTGATGTCCGGCGCAGCCCAGGCACTCAGCCTGGGGGAGATCCACCTCAATTCCGCTCTCAACCAGCCTTTCGATGCCACCATCGATCTGTCGGACCTGCGTGATCTCGGCTCCGCCGACTTGCGGCCCGGCCTTGCCTCTCCTGAAGAGTTCGGCAAGGCCGGGGTGGATCGCGCCTTCTTCCTGAACGATCTGAAGTTCGCGCCGGAAACGCGCAATGGTCGCACGGTCATCCGCGTCACCTCGGCCCGTCCGGTGCGCGAGCCCTATCTGAATTTCCTGCTCGAGGTGAATTGGCCCAGTGGCCGCATCCTCCGCGAGTACACCGTGCTGCTCGATCCGCCGCTGTATACCCCGCAGGCGGCCGCGGCTCCCTTCGCCCCCCAGGTCCAGGCGACCCCGCGGCCCCGCGCGACCGGCCCGGACGCCCCGCGCCCGACGGCGGCACCCGCGGCGCCGGTGCCCAGTGCCCCCCAGGCGCCCGGTACCTACACCACCGAAGCCCGCGACACCCTGTGGGAAGTCGCCGCGCGCAACCGGCCTTCGGGCAGCGTCAGCGTCGACCAGACCATGCTGGCGATCCAGGACCTCAACCCGGACGCCTTCATCGACCGCAACATCAACCTGATGAAGAGCGGTCAGGTGTTGCGCCTGCCCGATCAGGCCCAGGTCAAGACGCGCTCCCAGCGTGAAGCCGTGGCCGAGATTGCCCGCCAGACCCGTGCCTGGAAGCAGGGGGGCGACAGCGCCGCGTCCGGCACGCCGCGCCGCCAGGTGGACGCCGCCAGCCAACCGGGTGCCACCGAGGCGCCTGCTGCCGCTGCCCCCCGGGACAACCTCAAGCTGCTCTCCGGCCAGCCGACGAACAAGCCGGGCGATGCCGCCAACGGCAAGGGTGGCAAGGTCAGCGACCAGGCCCTGGCCGATCGCCTCGCCGTGACCCAGGAAAGCCTGGACACCACGCGCCGCGAGAACGATGAACTCAAGAGCCGTCTGGGCGACCTGCAATCGCAACTCGACAAGCTGCAGAAGATCATGCAGCTCAAGGATGCCCAGCTCGCCCGCATGCAGGCCACCATGGCCAATCCCCAGGCTGCGGGCCAGCCCGCGCCGAGCACGTCCGAGGCGCCAGCGACGGCGACGCCGCCGGTGAATGGCGCGCCGCCAGCGACCCAGGAGCCCAGCGCGGCCGTGCCGGCCGCTACGCCGCCTGCGGAGACGCCGCCTGCCCAGCCCGCCACACCGCCTGCCAGCGAGGCCGGCACCGGCACGGCGCCGCCAGCCGCCAGCGAGCCCAAGGTCATCCCCGTCACGCCGAGCACCCCGGCCACGCAGCCCACCGAGGCGACCAACAGCTTCCTCGACGACATCCTCAGCAATCCGCTGTGGCTCGGCATCATTGGCGGCAGCGCCTTGCTGGCCCTGCTGGTGCTGCTGATGGTCAATTCGCGGCGCAATGCGGTGAAGGAAGCCGAGCGCGCCCGTGAGGCCGAAGCGGCGCGTACCGATACCGCCTTCGAGCCGGACCCGGAACTTGGCGATCACCACGGCCTTGCCGGTCTGGAGCTGAGCCAGAATGCCCAGGATGCGAGCCGTGACGCCGATGCCCAGGACGATGCCCTGGGCCAGGCGGACATCTACATGGCCTACGGGCGCTTCAGCCAGGCGGCCGAGGTGCTCAAGAAGGCCAGCGACCAGGAGCCCCTCCGCGCCGACCTGCGCCTCAAGCTCATGGAGGTCTATGCCGAGATGGGCGACAAGGACGGCTTCCAGCGCGAGGAGAGCGAACTCAAGGAAATTGGCGGTGCCCAGCCGGCGGTCGATCACCTGAAGTCGCGCTATCCGGCCATGGCTACCATGGCCGTGGGCGCTGCTGCCGTGGGGGCCGCGGCCCTGGCCGCCGCCCACGAATTGAGCGAGGAATCCACGCGCAACCAGGGATTCTCGGCCACCGAGGACAGCCAGGACTTCGACCTTTCCCTGGATGATTTCGGCAACGACGAGCCTCGCCCGGCCGCCGGCCCGGCCGAAGAGCCCCTGTTCGGCGAAGCCTTCGCCGAGGCCCAGGCCAATGGCCGGGAGGCCCGCGACGATTTCGATTTCGACCTCAACTTCGATCCGGCACCCGCCGGTTCGTCTGCCAATCCGGCGGCCAAGGACGATGACTTCGCCCTGGATTTCAGCGACTTCGAACGCCAGGGCGATCTGGCGCGGGACGAAACCAGTGCGCCGTCCACGGCGGATTCGGCTTTCGATGAGCCGCTGAGCCCCCGCGAGCCGGTCGCCGACAGCGAGTTGCCGGCCAATTTCGACCTGGCCGATTTCGAGGAGCAGCCGGCACCCAAGCGTGAGAGCGACGAGGAATTCGCCGCCCGCCTGCAAGAAGCTTCCCGCCAGTTCGATGCCGAGACCACGAAGGGTGCCGCCGCCGGGGAGGGCGTGGACGATTTCGACTTCCTCTCCGGTGAGGACGAGACCGCGACCAAGCTGGACCTGGCGCGCGCCTATATCGACATGGGCGATCCCGAAGGGGCCCGCGACATCCTCGACGAGGTACTGGCCGAGGGCAATGCCGGGCAACAGCAGGAGGCCCGGGAGATCCTCGCCCAACTCAGCTGAGATGCGCCAGGCTTGGCAGAGGAGGGGAGGCGGCTATAAGCTGCCTCCCCTTTTTTTCGCCTGGCCGCCGCTGTGGATTTTCTCGACCCCACCCTGACCGCTCCCCCGCAACGCATCGCCCTGGGCGTCGAATACAAGGGCGCTCGTTATCGCGGCTGGCAACGCCAGCAGCCGGGGGTGCGCTCGGTGCAGGAAACCCTGGAGGCGGCACTGTCCAAGGTCGCGGCGGCGCCCATCAGCCTGAGCTGCGCCGGGCGCACCGATGCCGGCGTCCACGCCAGTGGCCAGGTGGTGCATTTCGATTCGCCGGTGGAGCGGCCGCTCAAGGCCTGGGTGCTGGGTACCAACGCCAACCTGCCGTCGGACATCAGCGTGACCTGGGTCCAGCCGGTCAGCGATGCCTTCCATGCCCGCTTCAGTGCCATGGCCCGGCGTTATCGCTATGTCATCTACAACGACCCCATTCGACCCGCACACCTGGCGGAAGAGGTGACCTGGAACCATCGGCCTCTGGACCTCGAGCGCATGCGCGAGGCGGCTCAGGTGCTGATCGGCACCCACGACTTCACCTCCTTCCGTGCCAAGGAATGCCAGGCCAAGTCGCCGCTCAAGACGGTGCATCACCTGCGGCTGTGGCAGAACGACCGCTTGCTGGTGCTGGACATTCGCGCCAACGCCTTCCTCCATCACATGGTACGCAACATCGCGGGGGTGCTGATGGCGGTGGGCTGTGGTGATCGGCCGGTGGAATGGGTGGCCGAGGTGCTGGCGGCGCGCGAGCGGCGCCAGGGCGGGGTCACGGCCCATCCCTTCGGTCTCTACCTGGTGCGGGTGGAATATCCCGACCACCTGCAGGTACCGGAGCGCCCCCTGGGCCCGCTGTTCCTGGGGCGGGTACCGGAGCTGGATGACCCCCAAGGCTGACGCTGGGCGGGCGGTCTGCTAACATCCATCGATTTGGGACGAGGTCATTCCAGTTTGGCTAACGTTCGAGTGAAGATCTGCGGGATCACCCGGGTCGAGGATGCCCTGGCCGCCGCGGCGGCCGGTGCCGACGCCATCGGCCTGGTGTTCTACGCCCGCAGTCCGCGGGCGGTCAGTGCGGCCCAGGCCCGGCAGATCGTGGCGGCCTTGCCGCCCTTCGTGACCAGCGTGGGGCTCTTCGTCGATGCCTCGCCCTGCGAGATCGAGGAAACGCTGGACGCCGTGCCCCTGGATCTCCTGCAGTTCCACGGCGACGAGACGCCGGCCCAGTGTGCCCGTTATCGTCGCCCTTACATCAAGGCGCTGCGCATGCGCGCGGATATCGACCTCGCCGCCATCGCCCAGGACTACGCCGACGCTCGCGGGCTGCTGCTCGACACCTACGTCGCCGGCGTGCCCGGTGGCACCGGCCAGGCCTTCGACTGGACGCGGGTGCCGCAAGACCTGGCGCTGCCGTTGATCGTCGCGGGCGGCCTGGAGGCGGGCAATGTCGCCACGGCCATCGCGGCGGCGCGGCCCTATGGGGTGGATGTGAGTGGCGGCGTGGAACGGGCCAAGGGCATCAAGGATGCGGCTGAGATCGCGCGATTCATGGCTGCCGTGCGGAGTGCCCCTATCCCCTGATGTGACCCTCGCGGGACGGTGGCCGTCCACACCTGCGACATATTTGACAGGCTCGCCCCGGCAGGCCTGAAGTCCGACCCCGGCGGAGTCGGCATTGAGACGTGGCAGTGGCCCGCAACTGAGCGGGCATTGCCGAACCCTATATACGGATGCTCAAGGAAGGCGTGGCCTAGGTCGCGCTGGGAGCCCATGCAAGTGGAGAGAGATGCATGAGCAATTGGCTGGTCGACAAACTGATTCCTTCCATCATGCGGTCCGAGGTGAAGCGCAGTTCGGTACCGGAAGGTCTTTGGCACAAGTGTCCGGCCTGCGAAGCGGTCCTCTATCGTCCGGAGCTGGAAAAGAACCTGGACGTGTGCCTGAAGTGCGGTCACCACATGCGCATCAATGCGCGTCGCCGCCTGGACATCTTCCTCGATGCCGATGGGCGTGAAGAGCTGGGTGCCGAGCTGGAGCCGGTGGATCGCCTGAAATTCCGCGACAGCAAGAAGTACAAGGACCGCTTTACCGCGGCGCAGAAGGAGACCGGCGAGAAAGACGCCCTGATCTCCATGCGTGGCACCCTCAAGGGCATGCCGGTGGCGGTCTGCGCCTTCGAATTTTCCTTCATGGGCGGCTCCATGGGCGCCGTGGTGGGTGAGCGTTTCGTCCGTGCCGCCAACGTGGCGCTGGAAGAGCGCTGCCCGCTGGTCTGCTTCTCCGCCTCGGGCGGTGCGCGGATGCAGGAGGCCCTGATCTCCCTGATGCAGATGGCCAAGACCTCCGCGGTGCTGGCGCGCCTGCGTGAAGAGGGCATTCCCTTCATCTCCGTGCTGACCGATCCGGTCTATGGCGGCGTCTCCGCCAGTCTGGCGATGCTGGGTGACGTCATCGTCGCCGAGCCCAAGGCGCTGATCGGCTTCGCTGGCCCCCGTGTGATCGAGCAGACCGTGCGCGAAAAACTGCCGGAAGGCTTCCAGCGCAGCGAATTCCTGCTGGACCACGGCGCCGTCGACATCATCGTGCCACGCAGGGAACTGCGTGATCGCCTGGCCCGCCTGCTGGCGACCTTCCAGCACCAGCCGGCTCCGGCAGCCTGATGTCTTCGCGCAGCCTCGCGCAGTGGCTGGCCTATCTCGAGCAGCTGCATCCGTCGGCGATCGACATGGGCCTGGACCGGGTGCGCGAGGTTGCGCAGCGGCTGGGCCTGACCCGGCCGGCGCCGCGGGTGGTGACCGTCACCGGCACCAACGGCAAGGGCTCCACCTGCGCCTTTCTCGCCAGCCTGCTGCGCGCCAACGGTCAGCGGGTCGGCGTCTACGCCTCGCCGCACCTGGTGCGCTACAACGAGCGGGTGGACGTCGAGGGTATCCTCGCCAGCGATGACGACCTCTGTACCGCCTTCGCTGCGGTGGACGCCGCACGCGGCGAGATCAGCCTGACCTATTTCGAGATGGGCACCCTGGCGGCCTTCTGGCTGTTCGAGCGGGCCCAGCTGGACGTCGCCGTCCTCGAGGTCGGTCTGGGTGGTCGCCTGGATGCGGTGAACCTGATCGACGCCGATCTGGCGCTGGTCACCAGCATCGGCCTGGATCACGCGGAATGGCTGGGCGATACCCGCGAAAGCGTGGCGGTGGAAAAGGCCGGTATCTTCCGTGCCGGCAAGCCGGCCCTCTGTGGCGATCTGGAGCCACCCGCGCCGCTGACCGAAGCCGCCGAGCGCCTGGGCGCGCCCCTGCTGCAGCGGGGCGAAGCCTTCGATCTGCGGATCGAGAGCGCCGGCTGGTTCTGGCGCGGGCGCGATGCCCAGGGTAACGACCTGACGCTGGCCGGTCTGCCTTTGCTGGATCTGCCCATGGAAAATGCCGCCCTGGCGTTGCAGGCCTATGCCTTGCTCGGACTGCCCTGGATTCCCGAGAGGATCGCCGCGGCCCTGCTGGCCACGCGCATGGCCGGCCGGCTGGATCGTCGCCAGGTGGCATGGGCAGGGGAGCGGCGCCAGGTGCTGCTGGACGTGGCCCACAATCCCCATGCGGCCGAGTACCTGGCGCGCCGCCTGACCATGAAGCCTGTCGCAGGTGTGCGCCGCGCCGTGTTCGGCGTGCTGGCGGACAAGGATCTGGACGGTATCCTGGCACCGCTGGAACGACTCTTCGCCAGTTGGGCGGTAGCCACGCTGCCGACCGGTCGCAGTCGTGACGGTACCGAGGTGGCGGCCATCCTCACCGCCCGGGGCGCCCAGGCGGAGGTCCACGACTCCCTGGTCGCCGCCTTCGATGCCCAGTTGGCGGCCAGTACCGCGGACGACGAAGTGGTCGTGTTCGGCTCCTTCTACAGCGTCGCCGAGGTGCTCGCGCAGCTCACCCCTCTATCCGAATCCGCGGAGACCTAACCCATGCTCAAGCAGCGAGTCATCGGAGCGCTGGTGCTGCTGGCGCTGATCATCATCTTCGTGCCCATGCTCTTCAGCCGCCAGGACGACGCCCGCAAGGTGGTGGTCGAGACCCCGCCGCAACCCGCCGCGCCGACCGTGCCCAGCACCACCGTGCAACCGGTGCAGACGCCCGAGGCGCCGCCGGTGGAAGTGGTGCCCGACGATCCGGCCAAGCCACTCGGCAAGCCGCAGACACCCATTGCCGGAACCGCTAGCCAGGCGCCGGTGCAGAACGCTCCGGTCAGTCCGCCGCCAGCCCAGCCCCAGGCTGCGCCCTCTGCCCCGATCGCCAAGGTGCCGCCGACCACTACGCCTGCAGCGCCGACCGCTACCCCGGCACCGGTAGCCAAGCCCGATACACGGCTGGGCGCCGCCAATCTGCCAGTCAGCTGGTCGGTCCAGCTCGCCAGCCTGTCGTCGCGTCCCAGTGCCGATGCGCTGCAGGCCAAGCTGCGCAGCCAGGGTTACAACGCCTACGTGCGTACCGCCGATGGCATGAACCGGGTCTTCGTCGGGCCGGTGATAGAGCGGACCGAGGCCGATCGGCTGCGCGACCAGCTCAACAAGCAGAATGGCGTCAAGGGCTTCGTCGTACGCTTTCAGCCGGAGCGCGGTTAACCCGGTCACAAGGCTCTGCTAGAATGCAGGGCCTTTTTGTAAGTGGACCTTGCCGTGGGCTTCACCTGGGTGGACTGGGCGATCGTCGCCGTCGTCATCGTTTCCAGCCTGATCAGTCTCAGGCGTGGCTTCGTCAAGGAAGCGCTGTCGCTGGCCACCTGGATCGTCGCCGGCGGCGTCGCCTGGGTGTTCGGCGGGGCCCTGTCGACCTACCTGGTGGACTACATCCAGGTACCTTCGGGGCGAGTGATCGCCGCCTGCGTCATTCTCTTCGTGCTGACGCTGCTGGTGGGTGCTCTGGTGAGCTTCTTGCTTGGTGAATTGATCCGTGTCACGGGCTTGTCGGGTACCGACCGTTTCCTGGGCATGGCCTTCGGCGCCGCCCGTGGTGCCTTGCTGATCACCGTGGCCGTGGGTCTGTTGAGCCTGGGGCCGGTGCAGCAGGACGGCTGGTGGCAGCAGTCGGTGCTGGTACCGCATTTCCTGTTGGTGGCCGATTGGTCGAAGAATCTTCTGCTGGGCTTCGCTGGCCAATGGCTGGGCGCTACGCCCATGCCGAGTCTGCAGATGTTGCCGCAGTTGGGGCCCAAGGCTCCTTGAACCGTTTTTCAGGCTCCGTTCCGCCGGGGTCATCCGGCGATGGTTCGCCATCGCATCACTTGAAACAGTGGGGTCGCGTCACATGTGTGGCATCGTAGGTATCGTGGGCAAGACGAACGTCAACCAGTCGTTGTACGACGCGCTCACCGTCCTTCAACATCGCGGTCAGGATGCCGCCGGTATCGTGACCAGTCGGGACGGCAAACTCTACCTGCGCAAGGACAACGGCCTGGTCCGTGATGTCTTCCAGCAGCGGCACATGCAGCACCTGATCGGCCATATGGGCATCGGCCACGTGCGCTATCCCACCGCCGGCAGCTCCAGCTCCGCCGAGGCGCAGCCGTTCTACGTGAACTCGCCCTATGGCATCACCCTGGCGCACAACGGCAACCTGACCAATGTCGAGCAGCTGTCGCGGGAGATCTACGAATCCGACCTGCGCCACGTCAACACCACCTCCGATTCCGAGGTGCTGCTCAACGTCTTCGCCCACGAGCTGGCCGTGCGCAACAAGCTGCAGCCCACCGAGGACGACGTCTTCGCCGCGGTCTCCGAGGTGCACGAGCGGTGCCGCGGGGGCTATGCCGTGGTGGCCATGATCACCGGCTACGGCATCGTCGGCTTCCGCGACCCCAACGCCATTCGCCCCATCGTCTTCGGCCAGCGCCACACCGAATACGGCGTGGAGTACATGATCGCCTCCGAGAGCGTCGCCCTCGACGTGCTCGGCTTCACCCTGATCCGCGACCTGGAGCCGGGCGAAGCGGTGTACATCACCGAAGACGGCCGTCTCTACACCCGCCAGTGCGCGCAGAACCCCCAGTACGCGCCGTGCATCTTCGAGCACGTCTACCTGGCCCGGCCGGATTCCATCATCGATGGCATCTCGGTATACAAGGCGCGCCTGCGCATGGGGGAGAAGCTCGCCGAGAAGATCCAGCGCGAGCGCCCGGACCACGACATCGACGTGGTCATCCCGATCCCCGACACCAGCCGCACCGCGGCTCTGGAACTGGCCAACCACCTGGGCGTGAAATTCCGCGAGGGCTTCGTCAAGAACCGCTACATCGGCCGGACCTTCATCATGCCCGGCCAGGCCGCACGCAAGAAGTCGGTGCGCCAGAAGCTCAATGCCATCGAGCTGGAGTTCCGCGGCAAGAACGTGATGCTGGTGGACGATTCCATCGTGCGCGGCACCACCTGCAAGCAGATCATCCAGATGGCCCGCGAAGCCGGCGCCAAGAAGGTCTACTTCTGCTCGGCGGCACCGGCGGTGCGGTTCCCCAACGTCTATGGCATCGACATGCCCAGCGTGCACGAGCTGATCGCCCACGGCCGCACCACCGAGGAAGTCGGCGAACTGATCGGCGCCGACTGGCTGCTCTATCAGGATATACAGGACCTCAAGGAAGCCGTGCGCACCCGCAAGGCGCCCAAGGTCGAGCAGTTCGACTGCGCGGTGTTCGACGGCGAGTACATCACCGGCGACGTCGACGCGGCTTACCTGAATCGCATCGAGCAGGCGCGTAACGACGCGGCCAAGGTCAAGCACCAGGCAGTCAGCGCCATCATCGATCTCTACAACGACTAAGGAGCTGCACATGAGCCAAGACTGGGATGCCGGACGCCTGGACAGTGATCTCGAGGGCGCGGCCTTCGAGACCTTGGCAGTGCGGGCCGGGCAGCAGCGCTCGCCGGAAGGCGAGCACGGCGAGGCACTGTTCCTGACCAGCAGCTACGTCTTCCGCACCGCCGCCGACGCGGCGGCGCGGTTCGCCGGCGAGGTGCCAGGCAACGTCTATTCGCGCTACACCAACCCCACGGTGCGCACCTTCGAGACCCGCATCGCGGCCCTCGAAGGCGCCGAGCAGGCGGTGGCCACCGCCTCGGGCATGTCGGCCATCCTGGCCATGGTGATGAGCCTGTGCAGCGCCGGCGATCACGTGCTGGTCTCGCGCAGCGTGTTCGGCTCCACCATCAGCCTGTTCGAGAAGTACTTCAAGCGCTTCGGCATCGAGGTGGACTATCCGCCGCTGGCCGACCTGGAGGCCTGGCAGGCAGCCTGCAAGCCCAACACCCGGCTGTTCTTCGTCGAGTCGCCGTCCAACCCTCTGGCCGAGCTGGTGGACATCACCGCCCTGGCCGAGATCGCCCATGTCCAGGGCGCGCTGCTGGCGGTCGACAATTGCTTCTGCACCCCGGCGCTGCAGAAGCCGCTGGCACTGGGTGCCGACATCGTCATCCATTCGGCGACCAAGTACATCGATGGTCAGGGCCGCGGCATGGGGGGCGTGGTCGCCGGTCGGGTCGAGCAGATGAAGGAAGTGGTGGGTTTCCTGCGCACCGCCGGGCCGACCCTCAGTCCCTTCAACGCCTGGCTGTTCCTCAAGGGCCTGGAGACGCTGAAGATCCGCATGCAGGCCCACAGCCAGACCGCGCTGGAATTGGCGCGCTGGCTGGAAGGGCAGCCGGGTATCGAGCGCGTCCACTATGCCGGCCTGGAAAGTCATCCGCAGCACGAGCTGGCCCGACGCCAGCAGTCTGCCTTCGGCGCGGTGGTGAGTTTCGAGGTGGCGGGTGGACGTGACGCCGCCTGGCGCTTCATCGATGCCACCCGGATGATCTCCATCACCACCAACCTGGGTGATACCAAGACCACCATCGCCCACCCGGCGACCACCTCCCATGGCCGGCTGTCGCCGGCCGAGCGAGCCAATGCCGGGATCCGCGACAGCCTGATCCGCGTGGCCGTAGGTCTGGAAGACCTGGGTGATCTGCAGCAGGACCTCGCCCGCGGTCTGGCGGCGCTATGAGTCTGACGTTCGCACCGGTGGAACCGCGGGTTGCCCTGGTCACGGGCGCGGCCCGTGGCATCGGCCTCGGCATCGCCGCCTGGCTGATCGTCGAGGGCTGGCGCGTGGTGATAGCCGACGTCGAGCAGGCACGCGGTGCCAAGGTGGCGGAGGCCCTCGGCGAGCGGGCCTGGTTCGTCGCCCTGGACGTGGCGGACGAGACCCAGGTGGAGGCGGCGGTCGCCCAGGTGATCGGCCAGTTCGGTCGGCTGGACGCCCTGGTCAACAACGCCGGGCTCGCCACCGCCCAGGGGCAACCGTTGGAAAGCTTGGCGCTGGGCGAGTGGCGCCGGGTACTTGGGGTGAATCTGGATGGCCCCATGCTCCTGGCCAAGCATTGCGCGCCTTACCTGCGTGAGCAGCTGGGTGCCATCGTCAACATCGCCTCGACTCGCGCCCAGCAGTCCGAGCCACACAGCGAAGCCTATGCCGCGAGCAAGGGCGGGCTGCTGGCCCTGACCCACGCGCTGGCCATCAGCCTGGGGCCGGAGGTGCGGGTGAATGCGCTCTGTCCGGGCTGGATCGACGCGCGCGATCCCCATGAGCGTGAAGCCGAGCCGCTGTCGGCTGCCGATCACGGGCAGCATCCAAGCGGGCGGGTAGGGACGGTCGAGGACGTGGCGGCCTGCGTGGCCTGGTTGCTCGGCGGCAATGCCGGGTTCATCACCGGCGAAGCCATCACCCTGGACGGTGGCATGACCCGCAAGATGATCTACGCCGACTAGCCCTCAAAGGCTGCTGCGCATCGGCCCAACTGCGTTGAAAAGACCCTGGATCGCCAGCCCGGCCTGGGCGGCCCCGTTGCAATGCTCATTTACCACTCGTAAACCCGGGCGCGGGTCCGATCCGCTTCCTCAGGTCTTTGATTCGCTGTCGCTCACCCTACGGGCCAGCCGTTGGCTGTTGCTCCCATTGGTCGTTGCGCCTGGTTTGGCTCCAGCTTGCGAGCCTTTGAACAGGCCTTCATGAAAAAATAAAATTGGAAAAATCCTTGACGGATCAAGGAGCTATGAGCAGAATGCGCGTCACCCGAAGGGGATGGCTGATTAGCTCAGCTGGGAGAGCACCTGCATCACACGCAGGGGGTCGGCGGTTCGATCCCGTCATCAGCCACCAATCTCCTCGGGAAGTGTTCCGCAAGGTACACGCACTGCGCGGCGGTAGTTCAGTCGGTTAGAATACCGGCCTGTCACGCCGGGGGTCGCGGGTTCGAGTCCCGTCCGCCGCGCCACATAGCTCACTTCAGGTCCTCTGAACTGCCTGAACGAGACGAAGAAAGCTGCCCAAGGGCAGCTTTTTTTGTGCCTGGAGAAAAGCGGGGGAACGACTCAGGCGGTGCACCTATCCCTCATCCGGCCGCTGCGGCCGAGACCGCCTAGTGTGGTGTTTCAGAAGTTCGCGCAGAAATTGGCGAGTGATTTTTCGGCGGGGCTAGGCGCCGCGACGAGTCATGGCAGGGCTATGACGAGGAGTGGCAACAACGCCCACGCCGAAAAAACGCCGCCAAAATCGTGCAGTTAATTTCTGAAACACCACACTAGCGCGCGCGACCGAACAACTCCACCAGCACGCCGCGCAGCCAGCGGTTGCCGGCATCCTGGTGATAGCGGGCATGCCAGTGCTGCTTGACCGTGAAGCCCTCGATGGGCACCGGACATTCCAGGACCTGCAGGCCATAGGTGTCGGCCAGTGTCTGGCCGATGTGGCGGGGCAGGGTCACCAACAGGTCGGTGCTCTGGATCACCGCGCCGACACCGAGGAAACCGGGCAGCTCCAGCACGATCCGGCGTTTCGTCTGCGCCCGCACCAGGCCGGCGTCCAGCAGTTTCTGGCCGGTACCGGCGCTGACCTGGACATGGCCTTCGCGCTGGTAGTCCGAGATCGTCAGCTGGCCGTCGATGCGCGGGTGCGTCGGGCCGGCGAGGCAGACCCAATCCTGGGGAAACAGCACCTGCTGGTAGATGCCGCCACCCAGCCAGGGAATGAAGCCGATGGCCAGGTCAGCTTCGCCGATTTCCAGTGCCTGCTCGGTGTGGCCATCGATCCGTGCCAGTTCCAGGCGTACCCCCGGGGCGATCTCGCGCAGCCGCTCCAGCAGGCGCGGCAGCAGGGTGATGTGGCTGGCGTCGCTCAGGCAGAGGCGAAACAGCCGCTGGGCGGTCGCCGGATCGAAGGCGACCTCCCAGTCCACCAGGCGGCGCAGGGATTCCAGCACTTCACGGCAGGGGGTGATCAGCGCCTCGGCCTGGGGGGTGGGCTTCATGCCGCCGGGGGTGCGCACGAACAGGGGGTCGCGCAGCTGCTGGCGCAGCTTGCCCAGCCAGAGGCTGATGGTGGGCTGGCTCTGGCCCAGTCGCTCGGCGGCCCGGGTGACGCTACCGGTGCTGTAGAGCACCTCGAACAGCAGCAGTAGCTTGGGTTCCGGCAGGCCGTCGCTGGCTGGCATTATCAGAATTCCTGATGGGCGAATTGAGTTCATTGTATAGCTCAACATCGCGGCTCGGCCTAGGGTAGGGACTCAACAAGGAGCCCTGATCCCATGAGAATCTGCATCCTCGGCGCTGGCGCGCTGGGCAGTACCTTCGGTGCCTGGCTGAGCGAAGCGGGACACGACACCTGGCTGCTCAACCGGCCCAATGCCCATATCGAGGCCATCGGCCGGGACGGCCTGGAGGTCGAGACGCCCGACGGCAGTCGCCGGGTTCAGGTCCGGGCCGCGGTGGCCGCCGAGGCCGTCGGGGTGGTCGATCTGGTGGTGGTGCTGGTCAAGTCCTTCGCTACCGCTGAGGCCATGACCCAGGCGCGGGCACTGGTCGGTCCCGAGACCCTGGTGCTTTCGCTGCAGAACGGCCTCGGCCATGAGGAGCTGCTGGCCGGGATCGTCGGCCGCGAGCGGGTGATCGCCGGCAAGACCTATGTCGGCGGCGTACTGCTCGGACCGGGGCGGATCCGCAGCGGGGTGGCGGGCAAGCAGACCCTGATCGGCGAGCTCGACGGCCAGGTCACGCCGCGGGTCCAGGCGGTCGCCGAGGCCTTCGGCGGCGCGGGCCTCGCCACCACGGTCAGCGCCAACATCCGCGGCACCCTGTGGGACAAGCTGCAGGTGAACGTCGCCACCGGGGCCCTCACCGGCATCACCCAGCTCACCTACGGCCAGCTCTACAGCGAGCCGTTGCTGCGCGACATCGCCTTGCAGGCGGTGGCCGAAGCCATCGCGGTGGCCCGCGCTGCCGGCGTCGAGCTGGGGCTGCAGGAGCCGGAAGCGGCCTGGCAACTGGCGCGCGAAGGGCTGGCGCCGTCGTTCAAGACCTCCATGCTGCAGAGCCTGCAGAAGGGCTCCATTACTGAAATCGACTTCATCAATGGCGCGGTGGTGCGGCTCGGCCAGCAGTACCGCGTACCGACCCCGGTCAACGCCACGCTGGTCGCCTGCATCAAGGGCATCGAGCGGGCCATGGCCGACCGACAACAAGAGGACGCCAAACCATGAGCATTCCCAAGGCCTATCTGGAACACGTGGCCATCTGGGTGAAGGACATCCACTGGCACATTCGCTTCTTCCACGAGGTGTTCGGCATGACCCTGCGCGAGGTCCACGGCACGCTGGAGGAGCCCACCCAGTACTGGACCCTGGGCGGCATGCAGTTCATGAGCAAGCCGGACTTCGCCGGCCCCGAGGGGCGCCTGGGCCACCTGGGGTTGATGTGCGAGGACGTCGACGCCGCTCTGGCCGCCGCCCGCTGCTTCGCGGGGGTGGAGGAAATGCCCCAGGGCCATAACTGGCTGCGCCTGCCCGATGGCCTGGCGCTGGAGTTCATCCAGGCCGTGCCGGCCAGCGCCGTGCACGACGCCCTGGCCGTCAACGCCCGGCAAACCGAGTGACAGCGACCATGACCCTACAAGAAAAATACTTCGAGGACGCCCGCGAGGGCGACGAGGCGATCACGCCGAGCTACCAGGTCACCAAGGAACGCATCCTGGCCTATGCCGACCTCACTGGCGACCACACCCCCGTCCACGTCGACGAGGCCTATGCCAACGCCAGTCACTTCGGCGGCCTGGTCGCCCATGGCCTGATGGGGTTGTCCATCGCCGATGGGCTGAAGACCCAGTGCGACTATCGCTTCCTGCCGGGGATGTCGCTGGGCTGGACCTGGGATTTCCTGCTGCCGATCCGCGTCGGTGACGAGCTGCACGTGAAGCTGCGCGTCGGCGCCATGCGTCCGAGCAAGAGCAAGCCGGGCTGGGGCATCGTGGTGTTGCCGTCCGAGCTGATCAACCAGAAGGGCAAGGTCGTCCAGCGCGGCGAGCACCGGCTGATGGTGCCGCGGCGGGAGGGTGCGCTATGAGCCAGCCACTGCCCCTGCAAGGCCTGAGGGTCATCGACTACAGCCACTTCCTCGCCGGCCCCTACGTGGGGCGCTGCCTGGCGGCGCTGGGCGCCGAGGTGATCAAGGTGGAACGACCCGGCAGTGGCGACGCCGGCCGCCAGCACGCCTTCGTCCTGGACGACCAGCAGAGCGGCTATTTCCTGCAGCTCAACATGGGCAAGCAGGGCGTCAGCGTCAACATGAAGGACCCACGCGGCAAGGCCTTCATGCAGCAGCTGTGCGACAGCGCCGACGTCTTCATCGAGAACTACCGCCCCGGCGCCCTGGACAAGCTGGGGCTGGGTTACGCGGAGCTGTCCGCGCGCAATCCGCGGCTGGTGTACTGCTCGATTTCCGCCTACGGCCATACCGGCCCCGACGCCCATCGCGCCGGCTTCGGGCTGATCGCCGAGGCCAAGAGCGGCATCATGCAGATGGTCGGCACGCCGGGCGAGGCGCCGCCGCTGCTGCGCATCTCCCTGGGCGACATGTACACCGGCGCCCATGCGGTGGCCGCCATCAACGCGGCGCTGCTCGGCCGGGTCACCAGCGGGCGCGGCCAGCACATCGACATGGCGCTGTACGACACCCTGGTGTCCATGCACGAGTACGCCGTGCAGTGCTACACCCTGTCCGGCGGCGAGATCCTGCCGCAGCAGACCGGCCACGACATGCCCACCTCGACCCTCTATGGCGTGTTTCGCGCCCAGGATGGCGACCTGGTGATCGCCGCCCAGGTGGACGACTCCTGGAAGCGCTTCGCCGCGCTGGTGGAACAGGATGCCGGCCAGCCGGGCTTCGGTGGCGATGTTCGCTTCCACACTTCCACCGGCCGCAATGCCCATCGCGACGCCATCCTGCCCGTCGTCAAGGCCTGGGTGGCGGCCAATCCGGTCGCGCGGCTGCTGGCGCTGCTCGACGATATCGACGTGCCCTGCGCCAAGGTGCAGCGCATCGACGAGGTGATCGAAGATCCGCAGATCAAGGCGCGCGGCATGATCCAGGAGCAGCAGCATCCGCGCCTCGGTACCCTGCGGATGCCCAATCTGCCGTTCCGCTTTTCCGAGTGCGACACCACCATCAACCGGGTGGCGCCGGATCTCGGCCAGCACAACGCCGCCGTGGCCCGGAGCCTGGGCTACAGCGCAGAAGACATCGCCCGGCTGCAGGCCGACGGCGTGCTGTTCAGCCAGGAGCCCTCCGCATGACCGACAACTACGCGGTGATCGGCCGCCCGATCAATCACACCAAGTCGCCCCTCATCCATGGCCTGTTCGCCAGCACCACCGGGCAGGAGCTGGAATACGGCGCCATCGAAGGCTCGCTGGAGGATTTCGCCGGTGACGTGGCGCGCTTTCGCACCCAGGGCGGGCGGGGCCTGAATGTCACGGCGCCCTTCAAGCTGCAGGCCTTCCAGCTGGCCACCGAGCCCAGTGAGCGGGCGCGCCTGGCCAAGGCGGCCAATGCGCTGAAGTTCGAAGGCGAGCGGGTGCTGGCGGAGAACTTCGACGGCATCGGCCTGCTGCGCGACATCGAGGTCAACCTCGGCCAGCCCCTGGCGGGCAAGCGAGTGCTCTTGCTGGGCGCGGGCGGTGCGGTGCGTGGGGCGCTGTTGCCCTTCCTCGCGGCCGGACCGGCGGCGCTGGTGATGGTCAATCGCGATGGGCAGAAGGCCGCAGGGCTCGCCAAGGAGATCGGGCACCCGCTGCTGAGCGTGAGTAGCTATGAGGCCTTGGCGGGGGAGCGCTTCGACCTGGTGATCAACGCCACCTCGGCCAGCCTGGTTGGCGAGTTGCCGCCGGTACCGGCGGGCGTCTTCGCCCGGGCGGCGCTGGCCTACGAGCTTGCCTATGGCAAGGGGCTGACGCCCTTCCTGCACCTGGCGCAGGAGCAGGGCGTGGCGCAGCTGGCCGATGGCGTGGGGATGCTGGTCGAGCAGGCCGCCGAAGCCTTCGCCTGGTGGCGCGGCGTCCGCCCCGAAACCCGGCCGGTCATCGACCAGCTGACCATCCCCTTGACCTGAGCGGACCCATGAAGATCCTGATGCTGCACGGTATCAACCACAATATGTTCGGCAAGCGCGATCCGGTGCAGTACGGCACCGTGACCCTGGCCGAGATCGACGCCACCCTGGCGGCCCTGGGTGACGAACTCGGCGTGGAAGTGGAGAGCTTCCAGAGCAATCACGAAGGGGAGATCGTCGAGCGCATCCACCGCTGCTTCGCGGAGGGTGTGGCCGGGGTGCTGATCAACGCGGGGGCCTGGACCCACTACAGCTACGGCATCCGCGACGCCCTGGCGATCCTGACCGTGCCGGTGGTGGAGCTGCACATGTCCAACATCCACGCGCGGGAAAGCTTCCGCCACCACTCGGTGTTCGCCGAGATCGTACTGGGGCAGATCGCCGGCTTCGGGGTGGACAGCTACCTGCTGGGCCTGCGCGCGGTGGTCAGCGCCGCGGCACGCTCACCGGGCTAGTCGCACCGGCAGCGCCCAGGGGCAGGCACTCGCGACGACGAGGTGCGTATCCCTGGCGACTCGAAGAGCGGCTAACAAAACGTAGCGAGCGGTTGTCAGGCGGGTGCGCGCGGCGCGCAGGAACCGCACCGGGCTCGCGCACGAGTGTACGAGAGGTACATGAGGATTCCGAGCACTGCACGCGCCCGTCTGGCGGACGCGCAGTAGTTTTGTTAGCTGCTCTTAGCCGGGATAATAGCGGCCAATCTGTCTGCCGTCCGGAACGCTGTGCATGGAAATCAAGGTCAATTTTCTCGACAACCTGAGGCTCGAGGCCAAGTTCGACGACTTCTCGGTGATCGCCGATCAGCCCATCCGCTACAAGGGCGACGGCTCGGCCCCGGGGCCCTTCGACTACTTCCTGGCGTCCTCGGCGCTCTGCGCGGCCTATTTCGTCAAGCTCTACTGCCAGACTCGCGACATCCCCACCGACAACATCCGCCTGGCGCAGAGCAACATCGTCGACCCGGAGAATCGCTACAAGCAGACCTTCAAGATCCAGGTCGAGCTGCCCGCGGATCTGTCCGACAAGGATCGCCAGGGCATCCTCAGGTCCATCGATCGCTGCACGGTGAAGAAGGCGGTGCAGGCCGGCCCGGACTTCATCATCGAGGCGGTGGAAAGCCTGGATGCCGACGCCCAGGCCCTGCTGCTGCCCAGCGATACCAGCAGCAAGACCTACATCCCCGGCAAGGACCGGCCGCTGGAAGAGACCATCGCCAAGCTCTCCGGCATCCTCGCCGAGCTGGGCATGAAGGTGGAGATCGCCTCGTGGCGCAATATCGTGCCCAACGTCTGGTCGCTGCACCTGCGCGATGTGCAGTCGGCGCTGTGCTTCACCAACGGCAAGGGCGCGACCAAGGAAGCCGCCCTGGCCTCGGCGCTGGGCGAATTCATCGAGCGCCTAAACTGCAACTTCTTCTACAACGACCAGTACTGGGGCGAGGCCATCGGCCAGGCCGCCTTCGTCCACCATCCCAGTGAACGCTGGTTCCAGCCGGGGCCCAAGGATGCGCTGCCCCGGGAGATCCTCGACCGTTACTGCCGCAAGCTCTATGACCCGGAAGGCGAGCTGCGCGCCTCGCACCTGTACGACACCAACTCCGGCAACGTGGCGCGCGGTATCTGCGCGCTGCCCTTCGTGCGCCAGTCCGACGGGGAGGTGGTGTACTTCCCCTCGAACCTGATCGAGAACCTCTACCTCAGCAACGGCATGAGCGCCGGCAATACCCTGGCCGAAGCCCAGGTGCAGTGCCTGTCGGAGATCTTCGAGCGGGCGGTGAAGCGCGAGATCCTCGAAGGCGAGCTGGCGCTGCCGGATGTTCCTGAAGAGGTACTGGCACGCTATCCGGCCATCGTCGAGGGCATCCGTGGTCTGGAAGCCCAGGGCTTCCCGGTGCTGGTCAAGGACGCCTCCCTCGGCGGCCAATTCCCGGTGATGTGCGTGACCCTGATGAACCCCCGCACCGGTGGGGTGTTCGCCTCCTTCGGCGCCCATCCGCGGCTGGAGATCGCCCTGGAGCGCAGTCTCACCGAGCTGCTGCAGGGCCGCAGCTTCGAGGGCCTCAACGACCTGCCCCAGCCGACCTTCGAGAGCCAGGCGCTAATGGAGCCGAACAACTTCGTCGAGCACTTCATCGATTCCAGCGGCCTGGTCTCCTGGCGCTTCTTCAGCGCCAGGGCCGACCATGACTTCGTCGACTGGGACTTTTCCAGCGACGGCGAAGACGCCACCGCCCGGGAGGCCGCTACCCTGTTCGGCATCCTCGCCGAGCGGGACCTGGAGGCCTACATGGCGGTGTACGAGGAGCTGGGCGCGCCGGCCTGTCGCATCCTGGTGCCCGGCTACTCGGAGATCTATCCGGTCGAGGACCTGATCTGGGACAACACCAACAAGGCCCTGCCGGTGCGCGAGGACATCCTCAATCTGCACCGCCTGGACGATGCGGCCCTGGAATCCCTGCTCGAACGCCTGGACGACACCCAGGTGGACGACTACACCCGTATCGCCACCCTGATCGGCGTGGAGTTCGACGAGAACACCGTCTGGGGCCAGCTGACCGTGCTGGAGCTCAAGCTGCTCATTCACCTGGCGCTGCAGCAATTCGAAGAGGCCAAGGAGGAGGTGGAGACCTTCCTGCAGTTCAACGACAACACCCTGGAGCGCGGCCTGTTCTACCAGGCGCTCAATGCGGTGCTGGAAGTCGAAATGGACGATGAACTGAAACTGGCCGACTTCGAGGTCAACTTCCGGCGCATGTTCGGCAACGAACGGCTGGATGCCGCCCTGGGTTCGGTCTCGGGAGCGGTGCGCTTCCACGGCCTGACGCCCACCAGCCTCAAACTGGAAGGCATCGACAAGCATCTGCGGCTGATCGATAGCTATCGCAAGCTGCACGCGGCGCGGGCCAGGGCGGCCGGCATCGCGCTCTGACGGATAGCCCGCCCGGACCCAGGCGGGGCCTTCCCTGCGTCAGCAGACCGCGATATGGGAATCCGCGCGCGGCTCGGTGCCGCCGCAGAGCACGCCGGTTTCGGGATCGCGGACGATGATCTGGCCGCGACCGAAGTCGGTGGAGTCGTGGGCGATCTCGATCTGGTGGCCGCGCCGCGCCAGGCCACTGGCCAGGGAGCGGGAAGCCGCTTGCTCGATGCCGACCTTCATGTCACCCAGCCACTGCCAGCGCGGCGCATCCAGCGCCGCCTGGGGGTTGAGGCCGAAGTCCACCAGGTTCATCACCATCTGCACATGGCCCTGGGGCTGCATGTAGCCACCCATGACGCCGAAGGGGCCGATGGGCACGTCGCCCTGGGTCAGGAAGCCGGGGATGATGGTGTGGAAGGTCTGTTTGCCCGGCGCCAGGGCGTTGGCGTGCGCGGCATCCAGGCTGAATTCCGAGCCGCGATTCTGCAGGCCGATGCCGCTGTCGGGCAGCACCACCCCGGAACCGAAGCCGTGGTAGGCGCTCTGGATGAAGGAGACCATGTTGCCCTCGCCATCGGCGGTGGCGATGTAGACGGTGCCGCTGGCCTGGGGATCGCCGTGCAGCGGCGGCTGGGCCTGGTCGGTGATCTCGGCGCGGCGGCGGTCGGCATAGGCATCGTCCAGCAGGACGCTGGCGGCGACCCTCATGTGCTCCGGATCGGTGATGTAGTGCAGGCCGTCGGCGTAGGCCTTCTTCATGGCCTCCAGCTGGCGGTGCCAGGTGAGCTGGCTGTCGCGCTGGTCGAAGTCGTAGCCCTTGAGGATGTTCAGCGTCATCAGGGCGATCAGGCCCTGGCCACTCGGTGGGATCTCCCACACCTGGTAGCCCCGGTAGTCGACCTTGATCGGCTCCACCCAGCGCGGCTGGTAGCCGGCCAGGTCCGCCGTGGTCAGGTGACCGCCGCTGGCCGCGGCATGCTCGGCCAGGCGCCGGGCGATGGCGCCCCGGTAGAAGCTCTCGCACCCGGTCTGCGCCAGTTCTTCCAGGGTGCGGGCCTGGGCCGGATTGCGGAACAGCTGGCCGGCGACCGGTGCCTGGCCGTCGATGAGGAAGGTGTCGAACCAGGCCGCCAGTTCCGGCGCCTGGTCCCGGCTGGCCTGGTACTCGGCCTGGGCGATGCGCCACTGGTGGGCGACCACCGGCGACACCGGGAAGCCGTCGCGGGCCAGGGCGATGGCGGGTTCGAACAGGGTGGCGAAGGGCAGCTTGCCGAACCGCCGCGACAGCTCGGCCCAGGCCGCCGGGCAGCCCGGCACCGTGACCGGCAGCCAGCCGTGCACCGGCATACGCTCGTGGCCGGCGGCCTTGACCGTGGCGATGTCCAGGCTGGCCGGGGCATGGCCGCTGGCGTCCAGGCCGTGCAGCCGGTCCTTGACCCAGACCAGGGCGAAGGCGTCACCGCCGATGGCATTGCCGGTGGGTTCCACCACGGTCAGGGCCGCGGCGGTGGCGATGGCCGCGTCGATGGCGTTGCCGCCCTGGCGCAGCATGGCGATGCCGGCTTCGGCGGCCAGCGGCTGGGAGGTGGCGACCATGCCATTGCGCGCGAAGACGCTCTGGCGTTGGGAGGCGTAGGGGTAGTCGTGGGCGGAGAAATTCAGCATGGCAGGCTCTTCGTTTTCAATCGGGTATCGGTGCGCTTCGGCTCAGAGCACGCGACTGAGGAATTCGCGGGTGCGCGGATGGGTGGGATTGCCGAACACCTGGGCGGGCGGGCCTTGCTCGATCAGCTCGCCCTGGTGCAGCACCACCACGCGGTCGGCCACCTCGCGGGCGAAGCCCATCTCATGGGTCACCACCACCATGGTCATGCCGTCTTCGGCCAGCTCCTTCATCACCTGCAGCACCTCGCCGACGGTTTCCGGGTCGAGGGCGCTGGTGGGTTCGTCGAACAGCATGGCCTGGGGCTTCATGGCCAGGGCACGGGCGATGGCCACGCGCTGCTGCTGGCCACCGGAGAGTTGCGCCGGGTAGTGATCGGCCTTGTCGGCCAGCCGCACCCGGGCGAGCAGGGCGCGGGCCTGCTCCACGGCGGCGGTGCGGGCCACGCCGAGCACCTGGATGGGCGCCTCGATGATGTTTTCCAGCACCGTCATGTGCGGGAAGAGGTTGAACCTCTGGAACACCATGCCGATGTCGCGGCGGCGGCGGGCGATGTTGCGTTCGGAATCGCGCACCCAACGGCCGTCGGGGCGCTCGCGAAAGCCCATCAGCGCGCCGTTGACGCGGATGGTGCCGCCCTGGATGTCTTCCAGGTGGTTGAGGCAGCGGATGAAGGTGGTCTTGCCCGAGCCGGAGGCGCCGATCAGCACCACCACCTCACCGCGGCGTACCTCCAAGGTCACCCCCTTGAGGATGTCCAGCTCGCCGAAGGCCTTGTGCACCTCCAGCGCCTGGATCACAACATCTTGCGTGGTCGTCATGGCTAGCGTCCCCGTAGCTTGAAGCCCTGCAGGCTGAACAGCCGGCCGGTGGCGGTGGGTCGCTGACCGTCGGCCTTGCCGAAGCGCCGCTCCAGCCAGGCCTGGAAGAAGCCCCAGAGGGTGGTCAGGACCAGGAAGTAGATGGCCACCACCAGGTACAGCTCGAAGACGCGGAAGGTCGCCGAGGTGATCATCTGGGTGCTGAGCAACAGCTCCTGCACCCCGATGACGCTGACCAGGGTGGTGTTCTTGAGCATCACGTTGAACTCGTTGCCGAGCGGCGGAATGATCACCCGCAGCGCCTGGGGCAGCACGATGCGGCGCATCAGCTTGGCCGGCGTCATGCCCAGGGAGCGCGCCGCCTCGTACTGGCCACGATCCACCGCCCCGATGCCGGCGCGGATGATCTCGGCCATGTAGGCGCCTTCGTTGAGCCCCAGGGCGATGATGGCCGCCTGGATGTTGCCCGGGATCACCAGGAAGCCCAGGTCCAGGTCCTCGAAGCGGAAGATGCCGCCGGCCGCCAGGGCCGTGTAGAGGAAGACGATCTGCACCAGCAGCGGCGTCCCACGCATCAGCCAGACATAGCAGCGCACCGGGTATTGCAACGCCCGGTAGCGCGACAGCCGCGCCAGCGCCGCCAGCAGGCCGAGCGCGCAGCCCAGCAGCATGGCGCCGACGGCGATGACGCAGGTCAGCCCGAGGCCGTAGAGGTAGACGTCGCTCGGGTGCAGCAGGTACTGCCAGAACACATCCCAGCTGAAGTTCATCGTGGCCTTCCCTTAATCGAGCTTGTCGCCTTCCAGGTGCCACTTGGCCATGAGGGTGGCGTAGCTGCCATCGGCCTTCATGTCGGCGAGGATCTGGGTGAGGGCGCTGCCGAGCTGGCTGTCGTCCTTGCGCACGCCGATCCCGGTGAGGATGCGGGCGAAGGCCGGCACGCCGGTCTCGAACTGGCCGGGCGCCACGCCCTGGTAGTAGGCGGCGGTTTCCACGGTGGTGCCGTAGGCGTCGGTCTGGCCCAGGCGCAGGGCCTGGAAGGCGTCGGTGTCGCTGTTGTAGGCCACCAGCTTCATGGGTGCCTTGCCGGCCTTCTTCAGCGCTTCGTTGTGGGCGTCGAGCAGGGTGCGGATGGTGGAGCCGTTGAGCACCGCCACCTTCTTGCCGGTGAGGTCGTCCAGGGTGTGGATGCCGGCCTTGTTGCCGGCCGGCACCACCACCGCCTGGCTGGAGTACATGTAGTTGACGATGTCGATCACCTGGCGCCGCTCGGGCTTGTCGAACAGCTGGTCGATCAGCAGATCGCACTGGCCGGCCAGCAGCGCCGGGATCAGGCCGGAGAAGGGCACCACGCGCCAGTCCACCTTCTTGTCGCCGAGGCGCTTGGCGATCTCGGCACCGAGGTCGACGGTCAGCCCCTGGGGCTTCTGGTTGGCGTCGAAGAAGCCGATGGGTGGGGTATCGAGGGCGCCGCAATAGGTGATCTTGGACGCCTTGGCCAGGCGCTCGGGAATCTGGGGCGCGGCCTGGGTGAAGCCGGTGACGAGGGTCAGGGCGAGCAGACTGCAGGAAAGCCGGTAGCGGGTCATGGTCTTCTCCGGGTGGACGAGGATGGCAGGGGCGGATGGCTCAGCTTCGGGGCTCACTTCGGGTCTGGTCGCCCGATCGTTCGATGAAGGTCAGCAGGTCGGGCACGGTGCTTTCGATGTGCTCATGCAGCACCCGCTCCGCCTCGGCGGCATCTCCGGCGCGCAGGGCGGCGAGGATGGGCGCGTGGTCGTCGCGCGCCGACTGGGGACGGTCGACGTGCAGCCAGAGCAGCATGTGCGGCTCGATCAGGGCATAGAGCCCATTGATCTGGCGCAGCAGCCGCGGCCGACCGGCCAGGCCGCACAGGTATTCGTGGAAGGCACGGTGTTGCAGCACCCAGGCGCTGGGGTCGTGTTCCTCGTCCAGGTCTTCCAGCAGGCGTTCCAGGCGGGTCATCTCACGCGGGCCGACGTGGGGCGTGGCCAGGCGGATGGCCAGGCCTTCCAGGGCGCTGCGCATCTCGAACACCTCGCGCATGTCGGCGAGGTCCAGGCCACTGACCACGGCGCCGCGATGCGGCCGGAGGATCACCAGGCCCTCGGCGGCCAGACGCTGGAAGGCGCTGCGCACCGGCATGCGACTCATGCCCAGGGTGGTGGCGATGTCCTCGGCGATCAGCCGTTCGCCATTGCGATAGTGCCCGGCGCAGATGGCCTGCAGCAGATGGCGATAGGCCTCTTCTTCGGCGCTCAGGGCAGTGGAGCGGGACAGGGCGGAGAGCGGCATGGGCTGGCTTCCTGGATTTTTGTATCCAATCTGCCAAGGCAAAGCCCATGCCAGGCAGCCCAGCGCCCGGTAGCGCTGGGCTGCGGGTCAGAGCGCCCCGGCGCCGGCGTTACCTTTTGCACCAGCCTGGGTCGCAGCTGCGGCCGCTTTGCTACCCCAGGACCCGAAACGGGGCAGCGTCAGTCCAGCAACTGGCCGTCGGCGGCGAAGAAGGGGTAGGGCCCGGGGTAGTTGCCCAGCGGCAGATGGTGGGTCACCAGGGCCTCGTCCGCCCAGCGATGCAGCAGCAGGCCCGGCGGCTCCAGGCGGAAGCGCGACGGCGCCGCCTCGCGCAGGTCCAGGTCGACCTGGTGCGACACGCCGGGACAGACGCAGGCCAGGGTGCCGCCGAAGCGGCGCTGGATCAGCCGGTGCAGATGACCGCAGAGCAGCCGCTCCACCTGGGGATGGCGGCGGATCACGGCTTCCAGTTCGGCGCTGCCGGCCAGGCCGATGCGATCCATATGGTCGATGCCGACCGGGAACGGCGGGTGATGCAGGAGCACCAGGGTCGGCTGGTCGGACGCCTGGTTGAGCTGGTCGTCGAGCCAGGCCAGTTGCCTGGCGTCGAGACGCCCCCCGTGCTCGCCGGGGATATGGGTATCCAGGCCGATCAGCCGCAGCGGGCCGCAGTCCTGCTGCCAGTCCAGGGTGCCCTGGGCCGGCAGATAGGGGTGATCGGCGAAGGCGGCGCGCAGGGCGGCGCGGTCGTCGTGATTGCCGGGGATGACGAAGAAGGGCATGGCCAGCTCGGCCAGCACCTCGCGCAGGGTGGCGTATTCTTCGGGAGTGCCGAAGTCCACCAGGTCGCCGGTGATGACCAGGGCATCCGGGCGCGGTTGCAGGGCGTTGAGGCGGTCCACCGCGGTGCGCAGGGCACCCAGGGTATCGACCACCCCGTAGGACAGCCGGCCGCCGGCCTTGATGTGCAGGTCGCTGAGCTGGGCCAGCAGGAAGGGCGCGGGCATGGGGATCTCCTAGGAAGCGAGGGTGAAGAGGGTGTCGGGACGCACGTTCAGGTGCAGCAGGTCGCCCGGTTGCGCCTGCAGGGGCTGGGCGGTGTCCACCAGCAGCGGCTGGCCGGTGCCCACCTCCACCAGCAGCCGCGAATGGGCGCCCTGGAAGAACTGCCCGACCAGGATGCCGGTGAGGTGCGCGGGCGTCGCGCTCGGCTCCAGGTGTTCCGGGCGACAGAACAGGGTGCTGGCAGCGCCGGTCCAGGGCAGCCGTCCGCCGGCGACCGCCACCTCGGCGCCGCTCTGGCCGCGGACCTCGAAGCGGTTGAGCTGGCCGACGAAACCGGCGACGAAGCGACTGGCCGGGCGCTGGTAGATCTGCGTTGGGGTGCCGATCTGGGCGATGCGGCCTTCGCCCATCACCACGATGCGATCGCCCAGGGCCAGGGCCTCCTGCTGGTCATGGGTGACGTAGACGGCGGTGGTGCCCAGTTCGCGCAGCAGCGCGCCGATGTCGGCCCGCAACTGCTCGCGCAACTGGGCGTCCAGCGCCGCCAGGGGTTCGTCGAACAGCAGCACCCGGGGGCGTGGCGCCAGGGCCCGGGCCAGGGCCACGCGCTGACGCTGGCCGCCGGACAGCTGCTGGATGCGCCGCTCGGCCAGGGCCTCTAGCTGCATCATGGCCAGCAACTCGGCGACCCGGGCATCGCGCTCGGCGCGCGGCAGGCCACGGATCTTCAGGCCGTAGGCGATGTTGCCGGCCACATCCAGGTTGGGGAACAGGGCGTAGCTCTGGAACACCATGCCGACGTCGCGCCGCTCGATGGGCAGGGCGGTGACGTCACGGTCGTCGAACAGCACCTGGCCGCCGGCATCGGGCTGCTCCAGGCCGGCGATCAGCCGCAGGGTGGTGGTCTTGCCGCAGCCGGAGGGGCCGAGGAACACCAGGGTCTCGCCCGGGTGGATGTCGAGGTCCAGGGGCTGCAGCACCTGGCGGTCTCCGGGGAAGGTCTTGGCGCAGTGGCGCAGGCGGACGGCGGTACCTTGGGTCATCGCAGGGCTCCACGGGAGAGGCGGGCGCTGAGGGCCTGGAGGGCGACCAGCAGCGGCACGATCAGCAAGAGGAAGATCAGGGTGTAGGCGGAACCCACCTCCAGCCGCGCCGAGGCGTAGCTGTCGGCCAGGCCCACCGGCAGGGTCTTGGTCAGGGGCGTGTGCAGCATCCAGGTGAGGTTGAACTCCCCCAGCGAGAGGGTGATCACCATGAGGCTGCCGGCGAGGATGCCAGCGCGGGCATTGGGCACCACCACGCCGAAGAAGCGCCGCCAGGGGCCGGCGCCCAGGCTGGCGGCGGCTTCCTCCAGCAGCGGCAACTGGCTGCGCCGGAGCACCGCCATGACCGGGCGGATCAGGAAGGGCAGGGTGAACAGCAGGTGCCCCACCAGGATGATCGCCGGGCTGCGGCGAAAGCCGCCGAGGTGCCCGTAGGTCAGCAGCAGCGCCAGGGCCGAGGCGAAGCCGGGCATGGCCACCGGCAACACCAGCAATTCCTCGAAGGCGCGGGCGAAGCGGTTGTCCAGCCGGACCAGGGCATAGGCCGCCGGGACGCCGAGCACCACCGCGAGGGCCGCCGTGCCCAGCGCAAGTTGCAGCGACAGCCAGACGGTGGGCGCATAGGCCTGCCAGACCTGCAGCACCCAGTCGAGGGTGAGGCCGCCGGTGAGGCCCTGGAAGTAGTTGCGGGTGAGGCCGGCCAGCACCGAGAGCAGCACCGGCACCAGCAGGAAGGCCGCCACCAGCAGGGTGAACAGCAGTTGCAGCCAGAAGCGCGGAGGTCGATTCATCGCAGGTCTCCCTGGACGCCGCCGAGGCGGCGCGCCAGCAGCAGGACCAGCCAGGTGACGAGGCCGAGCACCACCGAGAGCGCCGCGGCGACGCCGAAGTTGGCGAAGTTGGTGAAGGTGTCGTAGATGGCGATGGGCGTTACCGCCAGGCGCGTGCCGAGGGTGAAGGCGGTGCCGAAGGCGCCCATGGCGGTGGCGAAGCACAGCGCGCCGCTGGAGAGCAGCGCCGGGGTCAGGCCGGGGATCAGCACATCGCGCACCACGGCGAAGAGGCCGGCGCCCAGGGAGCGGGCGGCTTCTTCCAGGCTGGTGTCGAGGGTCTCGCAGGCCGCCATCACCGTGAGGATCACCCGTGGGATGGAGAAATAGAGATAGCCGAGAAACAGCCCGAACAGCGAATAGGCGAACACCCAGGGCTCGCCGAACAGGCTGCGCCCAAGGCTGGCGAACAGGCCCTGGCGACCACCCAGCAGGATGATCAGAAAGCCCACCACCACGCCGGGAAAGGCCAGCGGAAAGGTCAGCAGGGCCACCAGCAGGCTGCGCCCAGGGAAGGCATGGCGCGCCAGGAAGCAGCCGGCGATGCCGGCCACCAGCAGGGTGGCCAGGGTGGTGACGGCGGCCAGGGCCACCGTCTGGGCGAGTCCGGATAGATAGCCGGCGCTGGTCAGCACCTGCCAGTAGCCGGAGCTGCCGGCGGCGTCCGTATGTGCGCCGAGCACCAGCAGCTGGGCCAGCGGCAGCAGCCAGAAGGCCAGCAGGAAGGCGCTCGCCGGGGCCAGGGCGACGAGCACCGGCCCGGGCAGCCGGCGCGGCACCCGGCGGCGCCCGAAGGAAACGGCGAGGCCCTGCATCTCAGCGCACCTCGGCCTGGTAACGCTTGGCGAAGGCTTCCTGGACCGCCGCCATGTGACCGTAGTCGACGGTACCGGCGCGGGCATAGTCGGCGGCGGGCAGGAAGCGCGCCTTCACCTCGGCCGGCAGCGGTACATCACGCACCGGGCGCAGATAGGCCTGGGCCCAGAGCGCCTGGCCCTTGTCCGAGAGCACGTAGTCCAGCACCTTCTCGCCATTGGCGCGGTGCGGCGCGCCCTTCACCAGACTCATGGTGTAGGGCACGGTCAGGCTGCCTTCCTGGGGAATGACGAAGGCCACCGGGGCGTTGTCCTTGTAGCGGGCGCGATAGGCGTTGAAGTCGTAGTCCACCAGGATCGGGATCTCGCCGGAGAGCAGGCGGGCATAGGCGGTCTGCTTGGGCACGATGGGATCGTTGGCCGCCAGTTTCTTGAAGAAGGCCATGGCCGGGCCGAAGTCGTCGAGGTTGCCGCCCAGGGCCTGGTTGAGCGCTACCGCGGTGACGTAGCCGACGAAGGCGCTGGAAGGGTCCAGGTAGCCCACCAGGCCGCGGTACTCGGGCTTGAGCAGGTCGGCCCAGCGCTGTGGCACCGGCTTGCCGCTCAGGGCCTGGGTATTGACCATGAAGCCGAGGGTGCCGGAATGGATGGAGGTCCATTCACCCTTGGGGTCCTTGAGGCCGGCCGGGACCTGGTCCCAGTGCTTGGGCTGGTAGGGCTGCAGCACCCCGGCCTTGTCGGCCTGGATGCCGAAGGTCACTCCGTAGTAGACGACGTCCGCCACCGGCGCCTCGCGTTCGGCCACCAGTTGCGCCAGGGACTGTCCGGAATTCTTGTTGTCCTTGGGGACTTCGATACCGGTGTCGGCGGCGATGGCCTTGAGCTGGGCGCCCCAGTCGGCCCACTCCAGCGGGCAGTTGTAGCAGATGGCGGTTTCGGCGGCCTGGGCACTGGCCAGGCCGCAGGCCAGGGCCACGCCGGCCAACAGGCGACGCAAGGGGAAGCGAGAGTTCATCGGTAAGGCTCCTTCAGGGGCCCGGCACTGGAGCCGGGGCGGACGAGGCAGGGCAGGCACTGTTGGTGGATGGCACTGCCGGCGATCAGCGCCAGCAGTTCGGTGACGAGGAGGGTGCCCAGGCTCTGCAGCGGTTGCATGACGCTGCACAGGCTGGGTTCGAGGCGCGAGCCCATGGCGATGCCATCGAAGCCCACCACCGAGAGTTCGTCGGGGACCCCTAAGCCATTGCGCTGCAGCTCGGCGACCACACTGATGGCCAGCAGGTCGTTGGTGCAGAGCAGGGCAGTCGGGGCATGGCGTTCCAGCAATGGGGCCAGCTCCGCCCAATCGGCGTCGGTGTGGCTGGCCAGCTCGAGGCGCGGCAGCGTTGGCAGGCCAGCGGCCGCCATGGCCTGGCAATAGCCGGCGAAGCGTCGCTCGGCGCGGTCCGACTGCTGGGCCGGTCCCGAGACCAGGGCGATGCGGCGATGACCCAGGCCGAGCAGGTGCTCGGTGGCCATGGCCATGCCCTGGCGGTTGTCCACCGCCACCGCCGCATAGGGGCGCTGGGGTTCGTGATAGGCCAGGATGAAAGGCGTGCGCTCGCGACTCAGCTCGGCCAATACCTGGCTGCGGTCGGCATCGGCCACCGTCAATACCAGTCCGGCGACGCGCTGGCGCAGCAGTTCCTCCACCACCGCCGCCTCGCGCTCGGGCTGGTAGTCGGTGGTGGCGATCACCAGGGAATAGCCCTGGCTGCGCGCGGTGCGTTCCATGGCGTGCAACTGCTCGGCGAACACCGGGTTGAGCAGGCTGGGCACCACCACGCCGATCAACTGGGTGCTCTGCTGGCGTAGCTGGCGACCCAGCAGGTTGGGGCGGAAGTTGAGGGTGCGCGCAGCGGCCATCACCCGTTCGCGGGTACTCTCGCGCACCTGCTCGGGACTGGCGAACGCCCGTGCCGCCGTGGCCCGGGACACCCCGGCCTCTTCCGCCACCTGTTTCAGATCGGTCATGACTGCCTCGCTTGAGATCGATCTCATTGGGGGCAGACGATGCACGCGACGTGTGTCGTTGCGATGACAGCCAGATGAAGCTTCTGCTCCGGCACCGGGCGCTGGCACGTCCTCCGGCGCGCATGGCAGCCGGCGAGGGCAGGCCTCGAAGGGATATACCTTGGTATAGCCAGACATCCATGGTTTCAATGGCCTGGACGCGGCGGCGGACCTAGATTAGGCCGGCGGTTGGCACCTGCGCGGCAGGTGGCCCACCGATCTCCCTAGGCCCGTTCATTCACGAGGTACGCCATGAAGACGCTTCCTGGCCTCTACAGCCCCGCCGTGGCGCCGCGCCTGCCGCGGCACCGTCCGACCTCCCTCTGGGCCGATGGTCTCTGCGTGCTGCTCGGCGTCATCGCCCTGGCCCTGGTCTGGCACGGGGTGAGCGAGATGCGCGCGCCCCTGGCCGTGCTCGACGCCGATCCCATGACCCTGGACCTGGCGCGGCTGCCCGAGTACGCCCTGCGCACCACCCTGCGCATGTTCATCGCCCTGGGCGCCTCGCTGCTGTTCACCTTCGTCTTCGCCACCCTGGCCGCCAAGAGCCGCAAGGCGGAGCTGCTGATCCTTCCGGCCATCGACATCCTGCAGTCGGTGCCCATCCTCGGCTTCCTGACCTTCACCGTCAGCTTCTTCCTCGGGCTGTTCCCGGGGCGCCAGCTGGGGGCCGAGTGCGCGGCCATCTTCGCTATCTTCACCAGCCAGGCCTGGAACATGGCGTTCGGCTTCTACCAGTCGCTGCGCACCGTGCCCGAGGACCTGCAGCAGGTGAGTCGCCAGTTCGGGCTGTCCCCCTGGCGGCGCTTCTTCCGCCTGGAACTGCCGTTCGCCATCCCCGGCCTGGTGTGGAACACCATGATGTCCATGTCCGGCGGCTGGTTCTTCGTGGTGGCCTCGGAGGCCATCACCGTCGGCGACAACACCATCAATCTGCCGGGCATCGGTTCCTGGCTGGCGCTGGCCATCGCCAGGCAGGACATCGCCGCCATCGGCTGGGCGGTGCTGGCCATGGGTTTGGTGATCCTGCTCTACGACCAGTTGTTCTTCCGCCCCGTGGTCGCCTGGGCCGATCGCTTCCGCGTCGAGCAGACCGCCAGCCAGCAGGTGCCGCGCTCCTGGGTCTACGACCTGGTCCGCCGGGCCCGCCTGGGCCGCGCGCTGGCCGGCTTCGGTAGCTTCTGCAGCCAGCTCGCCACCCCGCGGGTCCGCCTTGGCTGGCCGCACTGGCAGCTGGCGCCGCAGAGCCGCGCCTGGCTGCAGCGGGGGCTGGACATGCTCTGGTACGGCCTGCTGCTGGTGGTGCTGCCCTATGGCGTCTACGCGCTGTACAGCTTCATCGCCGCCAACGTCTACTGGGTCGAGGCGGTTTCGGTACTCGGCCTGGGGCTGCTGACCATGGTCCGGGTACTGCTGCTGATCGCCGTCGCCAGCCTGATCTGGGTGCCCATCGGCGTCTGGATCGGCCTGCGCCCGGGCTGGTCGCAACGCCTGCAGGCGGTGGCCCAGTTCCTCGCCGCCTTTCCGGCCAACGTGCTGTTCCCGGTGGCGGTGGTGGGCATCGTCAGCTTCCACCTCAATCCGGACATCTGGCTGTCGCCGCTGATGGTGCTGGGCACCCAGTGGTACATCCTGTTCAACGTCATCGCCGGTGCCAGCGTGCTGCCCAACGACCTGCGCGAAGCGGCCCGGCTGTTCGGCCTCAGGCGCTGGCAGTGGTGGCGGCAGCTGGCCCTGCCGGCGATCTTTCCCTACTACGTCACCGGTGCCCTGACCGCCGCCGGCGGCTCCTGGAACGCCAGCATCGTCGCCGAGGTGGTGAGCTGGGGTAACGAACGCCTGCAAGCCCACGGCCTGGGCGCCTACATCGCGCAGATGACCACCGCCGGGGACTTTCCCCGGGTGGCCCTGGGCATCGTGGTGATGTCGATCTTCGTACTCGGATTCAATCGGCTGCTCTGGCGGCCCCTGTATGCCTATGCCGAACGGCGCCTGCGGCTCGATTGAGAGGAGAAACGCCATGAACCTGACCACCCTGAACCCGCGTCCCCTCATCGACGTCCGCAACGTCCGCCAGCTCTACGGCAACGCCGGCGGCCCGGCGCGGGTCGTGCTGGACGAAGTCTCCCTGACCCTGCACGAGAACGAGATCGTCGGCCTGTTGGGCCGCTCCGGCTCCGGCAAGTCGACCCTGCTGAGGTCCATCGCCGGGCTGCTCACCCCCAGCGGTGGCACCGTCGACTTCCCGCCCAAGGACGACGGCCAGCGCGCCCGCGTCAGCATGGTGTTCCAGAGCTTCGCCCTGTTTCCCTGGCTGACCGTGCTGCAGAACGTCGAGATCGGCCTGGAGGCGCTGCACGTGCCGCTGGAGGAGCGTCGCCGCCGCGCCCTGGCGGCCATCGACCTGATCGGCCTGGACGGCTTCGAGAGCGCCTATCCCAAGGAGCTGTCCGGCGGCATGCGCCAGCGCGTCGGCCTGGCCCGCGCCCTGGTGGTGCATCCGGACGTGCTGCTGATGGACGAACCTTTCTCGGCGCTGGACGTGCTCACCGCCGAGACCCTGCGCACCGACCTGCTGGACCTCTGGGTCGAGGGCCGCATGCCGATCCGTTCCATCCTCATGGTCACCCACAACATCGCCGAAGCCGTGCTGCTCTGCGATCGTGTACTGATCTTCTCCAGCAATCCCGGCCGCGTCGCCAGCGAGATCCGCATCGACCTGCCGCAGCCGCGCAATCGCCACGACCCGGCCTTCCGCGAACTGGTGGAGGAAATCTACGTGCGCATGACCGGGGAAACCAAGCCGACGCCCCACGAAGGCGTCTTCCCCGGCAGCGGCCTCGGCATGCTGCTGCCGAGCGTCTCCACCAACGCCCTGGCGGGCCTGCTGGAAGCGGTCCACGCCGAGCCCTACCGGGGCCGCGCCGACCTGCCGGAACTGGCCGGCGGCCTGGGCTACGCGCTGGACGAGCTCTTTCCCCTGGCCGAGGTGCTGCAGCTGCTGCGCCTGGCCGTGCTCGAAGGCGGCGACCTGCACCTGCTGCCGGCCGGCCGCGCCTATGTCGAGGCGGGGGTGGACGTGCGCAAGCAGCTGTTCGCCCGGCAACTGCTCAATTGCGTGCCGCTGGTGGGCCACATCCGCCGGGTGCTGGACGACCGCCAGGGCCACACGGCGCCGGCGCGGCGCTTCCGGGACGAGCTCGAGGACTTCATGGACGAGGCCGACGCCGCTCGTACCCTGGGCAGCGCCATCCAATGGGGGCGCTATGGCGAACTCTTCGCCTATGATCAAGCGGCCGATATGTTCAGCCTGGAAAATCCGGGCTGATCACCTTCCGCGCCGATTCCTCCGGCGTGGCTTCCGAACCGAGACTGGCCATGGATCGACGACCCTTCGCCACCACCACCCACTGGCTGCGGCTAGGGGGCCTCTGCGCCCTGGCACTGGGCATCGCCTTGCTGGATACCTTCACCGACCGGGAGATCGCCATCGGTGTCTTCCAGGTGGTGGTGGTCCTGCTCGCCGCGGGCTTCCTCTCCACCCGTGGCGTGACCGTCACCGCCCTGGGCTGCGCGCTGCTGGTGCTCTGTAGCTACGCCGCCACCCGTACGGGAGACCGCGATGCCGGGCTGGTCAACTGCATCATCAGCCTCATGGCCATCGTCGCGGTGGCCGCCCTGGCACTGCGCCTGGACGCCGCCAAGCGCGCCGCCGATGCTGCCCGGACGCGGCTCACCCAGGCCGGGCGCCTCAGCCAGCTCGGTGAGCTGGCCGCGTCCATCGCCCACGAGGTGAACCAGCCCCTCACCGCCATCGCCGCCAGTGGCAACGCCTGCCAGCGCTGGTTGAGCAACGAGCCGCCGCAGGTGGAGCGTGCCGTGCAGGCGGCGCAACGGGTCATCGACGACGCCCATCGCGCCAGTGCCGTGATCGCCCGGGTGCGTGGCCTGGTGCGCCAGGCCGAGGTGGCCAAGGATTGGCTCAACGTCGCCGACACCGTGGAGCAGGTGCTGGATTTCATCCGCGGCGAACTGGCCCAGCGTCAGGTCGCCGTGGAGCTGCAATTGCAGGAGGGCCTGCCGCCGCTGCTGGCGGACCAGAGCCAGCTGCAGCAGGTCGTCCTCAATCTGCTGCTCAATGCCCTCGATGCGCTGGAAGGCGTAGCGCCCGAGGCGCGGCGCCTCGTCGTCAAGGTGGCGCAGGACACGGCCGGCGCCATTCGCCTGGGGGTGGAGGACAGCGGTCGCGGCTTGACCCCCGGCGCCCGCGAGCAGATGTTCGAGGCCTTCTATACCACCAAGCCACAGGGGATGGGCCTGGGGCTGGCGCTCAGCCGCTCCATCGTCGAAGCTCATGGCGGACGCATCTGGGCCACCTCGCTACCGGAAGGGGGTACCGGTGTTTATTGCAGCCTGCCAAAGGATCAGGAACCCTGATGGATAACGCCTTGCCCACCCTGGTCCACCTGGTGGACGACGACGCCTCGGTGCGCGCCGCCCTCGAAGACCTGCTGGCCTCGGTGGGGCTCTCCACCCGCAGCTACGTGTCGGCGGCCGACTTTCTCGAACGGGCCATGCCGGATGCCCCGGGCTGCCTGGTGCTCGATGTGCGCATGCCGGGCATGAACGGTCTGGACCTGCAGCAGGAGTTGCAGCGCCGTGAGATCGTCCTGCCGATCATCTTCATCACCGGCCATGGCGACATTCCCATGTCGGTGCGGGCGATGAAGCAGGGCGCCCTGGAATTCCTCACCAAGCCGTTCCGCGACCAGGACCTGCTCGATGCCATCGACCAGGCCTTGCGCAAGGCCCACGAAGCTCATGCGCAGCGCGCGCAACTGCAGGAGTTGCAGGCCCGGGTCGACACCCTCAACGAGGGTGAACGAGCGGTGCTGGCACGGGTGGTCACCGGCCTGCTCAACAAGCAGATCGCCGCTCAGCTGGGTGTCAGCGAGATCACCGTCAAGGTGCGCCGTGCCGCCCTCATGCGCAAGCTGCAGGCCGGCTCCCTGGCCGAGCTGGTGAAGCTGGTGGAGCGATTGGAAGCGCTGCGGCCCTAGTCCTAGTCAGGCGCGCCAAGCACCGTTGACAGCCTGGCTCAAGCGAAGCGGCTTTTATCGTCCTAATCAGCAGCGTGCTAAAGAAGTTGAATAGTCAGTCGATTAAAGGGTTCTAGCAGATCGCCTTTCGATCTCAAGGAGCCCGTCTTGAACCTTCGCGCCTTACGTATCGCCCCTCGCGCCACCTTCTGCTTCGGCGGCGTGACGCTGTTCGTGATCCTGCTCGGCGTCTTCGCCCTGATCCAGCTCGGCGCGCTACGCGCCACCGAGCAGGCGATGGAGGCCAAGTGGCTGGCCAGCGTGCAAACGGCCGACGATATCCAGATCGCGCTGTTACACACCCGTTTGGAAAGCATCCGCCTGCTGGCCACCGAAGACAGTGCCGCCATCAACATGGCGACCCGCCAGATCGAGCAGAATCGCGACGTGATGAACGCGCGGACGGACTTCTATCGCGACCATCTCATCACGACGGCCGAAGGGCGCGCCAGTTTCGAGCAGGCTGCCGTGCAGATGAAGGCCTATCTCGACGGCCTCGATCGCGTCGTCGCCCTGGCCAAGACCGACCACGACCAGGCGCTCAGCCTGGCCAATGGCGAACAGCGGGGCCGGGCGGAAGCCTATCAGGAGCAACTCACCCGGCTGCGTGAGTTCAACGCCGAGGGCGCTCGCCAGGCCGGTCAGTCCGCCACGGAGATCTATGAGCGTAGCGTGCGCATCGTCGTCGGCATCATGCTGCTGGCGGTGCTGGTCACCCTGCTGCTGGCCTGGCGGCTGACGCGCAGCCTGGCCCAGCCCATCGGCGATTCCCTGGCCGTGGCCAACGCCATCGCCCAGGGCGAATTGACCGGCAAGATCGATCCGAGCGGCGCCGACGAAGCCGCCGGCCTGATGCGCGCCCTGGCGCAGATGCAGGACAACCTCAAGGCCACCCTGCACGGCATCTCGCACTCGTCCCAGCGCCTGAGCGAGACGGCCCAGACCATGACCCTGGTGACCGAAGACGCCAGCCGGACGCTGTCCCACCAGAACGCCGAGATCGACCAGGCCGCCACGGCGGTCACCGAGATGAGCGCCGCGGTGGAGGAGGTGGCCCGCAATGCAGCCTCCACCTCGCAGGCGGCACGTGAATCCAGCGTGGCGGCGGAGAATGGCAACGCCAAGGTCGGCGAGGCGCTGGACGCCATGCAGCGCCTTTCCCAGCAGGTGCAATCGACCTCGGTCCAGGTCGAGGGGCTGGCCGGGCAGGCGCAGGACATCAGCCAGGTGCTCAGCGTGATCGGTGCCATCGCCGAGCAGACCAATCTGCTGGCGCTGAACGCCGCCATCGAAGCGGCCCGGGCCGGCGAGCAGGGCCGTGGCTTCGCGGTGGTCGCCGACGAGGTGCGGGCCCTGGCGCACCGCACCCAGACCTCGACGCGCGAGATCGAACAGATGATCCAGGCGATCCAACAAGGCTCGGCGCAGGCCCTGGATTCCATGCAGCTCAGCACCAGCCAGGCCCAGGCGACCTATGCCATCGCCCAGGACGCCGGCCACTCGCTGAAGGCCATCCTTCAGGCCGTGCGCCTGATCGACGAGCGCAACCTGCAGATCGCCACCGCGGCCGAGGAGCAGGCCCACGTCTCCCGCGAGGTGGACCGCAACCTCATCAGCATCCGCGACCTCTCGGTGCAGAGCAGCGACGGCACCCGGCAAACGGTGGGTGCCAGCCAACAGCTGGCCGAACTGTCCGGCGAACTCCAGACCCTGATGCGGCGCTTCAAGCTGGCCTGAGCCAGCGAAGGCGAGCATCCGTAAGCCCCCCTCTCCCTTCGGGAGAGGGCTGGGGCGAGGGAATTCTTCGCGGCGAACTCCCCATGGAAAAGGCTGTGCCGTTTTCCACACCGGGGTCTGTAGGAGCAATGGTCTAATCGCGGCCATGGGCCGCTCCTACAGGATAGATCAGTGCCTGTAGGAGCGGCCCATGGCCGCGATTAGCCCTGTCGTGAACGCTCGGCTTCAGGCATTTTCGCGGGGCCGCCTAGGCCTTGTTTGTCTCTAGCTCACGAGATCGTGAACAGCTTCTGGGGCAGGGGGCTCTGGCTGAGCTAGGTAGGGCGGATGACAGCGAAGGGCGCCCTTAGGGTTTCCTGGCGGGGCCTCGGCCCGCCAGGGCGGACACGAGGCTATCGAGCGGAGAGAGTGAGGTCAGTTGCCCAACGAAGCCTTGACCACTTCGGCGGCTGGCTTGCCGTCGCGGCTGGTCACGCCGGCCAGCCACTGGTCCAGCTGCTGCGGATGCGCCTTGAGCCACACCTTGGCCGCCGCATTCGCGTTCTGCTTCTCGTTGAGGACCTTGTCCATCAACTGGTTTTCCATGTCCAGGGTGAAGGACAGGTTGGTCAGCAACTTGCCCACGTTCGGGCATTCCTGCACGTAGCCCTTGCGCACGTTGGTGTAGATGGTGGCGCCGCCGTAGTTGGGGCCGAAGACGTCGTCGCCGCCCG
>NZ_LNUP01000018.1:45967-208090 GCF_001512295.1 Pseudomonas sp. EpS/L25
GGTGAAGGAAGCGACCGATCGTCTCTACATCGAGCTGAAAGCGGCGGGTTTCGATGTGCTGCTGGATGATCGGGACAAGAAGAACAGACCCGGCGTGAAGTTCGCCGACATGGAGCTGATCGGCATCCCCCATCGCCTGGTGGTGGGCGAGCGCGGCCTCAACGAGGGCGTGGTCGAGTACAAGGGACGCGGGCGGGGGCCGGGCGGAAGCCGGAAAAGCAACAGCCCGGCGGAGGCCGGGCTGTTGGATCGTACGAGGTACGCTGTTCCTTACAGGATGCTCAGCGGGTACTCGGTGATCAGGCGGAACTCGTTGACGGTGCCGCCGGTGCTGTCGTCGCCACGGTGCCAAGTTTGGCGAATGCGGAAGGACAGATCCTTGGCCGGGCCGCTTTGCAGCACGTACTTGGCTTCGACGTTGGTTTCACGCTCTTTGTCGCCATCCTGGTAGCCCAGGCTAGAGTAGGCTGTGTTGTTGGTAGCATCAATGCCGGTGCCGCGAACGTAGCGAGTCATGAAGCTCAGGCCGGGCACGCCCAGGGTAGCCATGTTCAGGTCGTAGCGAGCCTGCCAGGACTTCTCGCCCGGGGCATTGAAGTCGGAGTACTGGATGGAGTTCGCCAGGAAGATGCTGTCACCGCCGCTTCCTACAGAGGCACCTTTACCACCCGCCCCAACGTAGTCGAACGGAGTATCACCGTTCACCTTCTGGAAGCCCAGGGTGAAGGTGTGAGCATCGACGCTATAGGCGGCTGCCAGCGAGAAGGTGTTGTTGCTGATGTCACCCAGCTTGGATTTGCCCGAATCCTCGGTGTAGTAGTAGTTGGCGTCGAAAGTCAGCGACTGGTTGGCACTCAGCGGCTGAACGAAGTTGACGTTGGCATAGTACTGGTTCCACAGGTCTTCCAGGCGACCGTAGTACAAAGAGGTACTCAGCTGATCGCTGATCTTGTACTTGCCACCAACGTAGTCGCCCGACTTGCTGGTGAAGCCACCGAGGATCTGGGAGCCCAGATTGCCATCGTGATAGGTATTGATGTTGTCACGTGCAGCGGTGAAGTGACCTGCTTCCAGGAACAGATTCTGGATTTCCTCGCTGGTCAGCATGAAGCCGGTGCCAGTCTGGGGGAACAGGCGGCTGCCACCCAGGGCGAATACCGGGGAGGTGGGCTGCAGGTTGCCGTACTTCAGGACGGTGTTGGAGATGCGGACTTTGACCGCGGCGCCAGCGGTGGAGTACTCGTCAGCAGGCTCGAGTCGGCTGTTGCGCGGCAGGTTGCCGGTGCCGGAGGTGCCAGCGCCGCCGTCGAGCTTGAGACCCAGGTAGCCGAAGGCATCCACACCCACACCCACGGTACCCTGGGTGAAGCCCGATGCGTAGTTCATCAGGAAGCCATGGCTCCAGTCGATACGATCGTTGGCGCCGTTCTTGAGATCCCGGTTGAAGTAGTAGTTGCGGTTCAACAGGGTCAGCTTGCTGTCTTCGACGAAGCCCTTGGATTCGGACTGCTGGTCGGCGAAAGCCAGTTGAGTGGTCCCTGCAGCTACAGCCAGGGCGATAACGCTCCACTTCATCGCTTGCATCAGAAATGCTCCTTTGGGTTTTGAGGATCAGCCATCGTGTCAGCCGTGGCTGTTTGTTCTAATGGCGGCACATATAGCACCTCTCCAGGAGGGGCGATAGGCCTTGGCAAAAATTTGCGTCTGCAGGCGGTGAGTTAACCAGTCCTCTTGAGAATTTGCCTTAAGAGTTCCCCGCCGTTCGTCGCGCGTGGATTCCGCTAGCAAGAAGCATGCACAATATGCGAAACGGTCGGCAATCCGGGCTGTTGCTCGCTTTCAACGGGGCACGGCTACAGTGTCGGAAGAGCTGGTTGCACCTTTGTGACACCAAAGGTTTCACTTACCGGTCGTAATGCACACTTTTAGTGCTGACCTAATCTGGCAGGAGATGAGATGTTCCAACTCGATTCACGGCTGGCCGGCGATACGCTGGAAGTGGCGTCCTTGACGCTCTGCCAGGTAATGCTGTTCAACGACCGCCGCTACCACTGGCTGATTCTGGTGCCACGCCAGGCAGGTGTTACCGAGGTTCTCGATCTATCCGTGGCGGATCAGGCGCAACTGTGGCGAGAGGTGACACTTGTCGCTCAGGTGTTGCACCAGGCACAGCCCGGTCTGAAACTGAACATCGGTGCCCTGGGCAACGTGGTCAGTCAGTTGCACGTGCATCTGGTGTTGCGCCACACGGCCGATCCGGCCTGGCCTGGGCCGGTCTGGGGACATTCGCCGCGCGAGCCCTATGGCGAGGAAGAGGGGCGCACGGCACTGAAGCTCTGGCGAACATTGCTCGAACAGGAGGCCAAGTCATGACGCTCGAAGAACGCATCGCCGAACTGGAAGTGCGCCAGGCCTTCCAGGACGACACCATCCAGACCCTCAACGACATCATCGTCGAACAGCAGAAGGCGCTCGACCGCTGCGCGGCGCAGATCCGCCTGCTGGCCGAGCGCCAGGCGGAGCTGCAGACCGCCGGTGGCGGCGGCCTGCCGGACGAGGCGCCGCCGCCCCACTATTGAGACCCGTTCCGCAGCTGAATCTTGTTGTCGCCCTGACATACGTGCGTTGGCGGAATAGAGGGCTACTCTAGCCGTACTGCACTGTTGCACTTTTTTGGTGCAGTCCGGCCTCGTCCTTCGTGGAACTCGCTCCGGGGGAGGCCTGTCCTCTGCGGAGCGAAGCCCACAGCACCTTCAGGACGGAGTACGGTTATGGCGTTTTTCACCGCTGCCAGCCAAGCGGATTTCCAACAACAACTCAGGAATGCCCTCGCGGCCCATGTCGAAGGGGCCACCCTCGAACAGCTGGAGCGCTTCACCGCCCAGTTCTTCGGCATCGTCCCGCTGGAAGAGCTGACCCAGCGCCGTCTTTCCGATCTGGTCGGCTGCGTGCTCTCGGCCTGGCGCCTGCTGGACGTCTTCGATCCGGCCGAGCCCCGGGTCCAGGTCTTCAATCCCGATTACGAACGCCACGGCTGGCAATCGAGCCATACCGTGGTCGAGGTGCTGCACGCCGACTCGCCGTTCCTGGTCGATTCGATCCGTATGGAGCTCAATCGCCAGGGCTATAGCGTCCATACCCTGCAGAACAGCGTGCTCAGCGTCCGCCGTGATGCCCAGGGCCGGCTGCTCGAACTGCTGCCCAAGGGCCAGCAAGGCGAGGGTGTGACCCGCGAAGCCTTGATGTTCCTCGAGATCGACCGCTGCGCGGCCGCCAGCGAATTGCGGGCCCTGGAAGCGTCGCTGCAGGAGATCCTCGGCGAGGTGCGCCTGGCGGTGGGCGACTTCGCCGCCATGAAGGCCAAGGTCGGCGAGCTGCTGGACTGGCTGGAGCAGCGTCCGGCGGGCGTCGAGGAAGGGGAGCTGGCTGAGGTAAAGGCCTTCCTCGACTGGCTGCGCAACGACCGTTTCACCTTCCTCGGTTACGAGGAATTCACCGTGGAAGGCGAGGGCGAGAATGCCGTGCAGCGCTACGCGCCCGAGTCGCTGCTGGGGCTGTCGCGGCGGCTGAGAGGCAGTCCGGAGACCGCTGTGGTGACGCTTTCCGGCGAGCCGCTGCGCTATCTGCGCGAGCCGGTGCTGCTGTCCTTCGCCAAGGCCGCCGACCCGAGCCGGGTACATCGTCCGGCCTATCCCGACTTCGTTTCCCTGCGCGAAGTGGACGCCAGCGGCCGGGTGGTGCGCGAGCACCGCTTCATGGGTCTCTACACCTCCAGCGTCTACAACGACAGCGTGCGCGAGATTCCCTACATCCGTCGCAAGGTCGACGAGGTACGGCGCCGCGCCGATTTCGACAGCAGTGCGCACCTGGGCAAGGAACTGGCCCAGGTCCTCGAAGGCCTGCCGCGGGACGATCTGTTCCAGACGCCGGTGGACGAGCTGTTCAGCACCGCCATGGCCATCGTGCAGATCCAGGAGCGCAGCAAGGTCCGCGTGTTCCTGCGTCGCGACCCCTACGGCCAGTTCTTCTATTGCCTGGCCTACGTGCCGCGCGACATCTATTCCACCGAAGTCCGCCAGCGCATGCAGCAGATCCTCATGGATCGCCTGCATGGCACCGACTGTGAATTCTGGACCTTCTTCTCCGAGTCGGTGCTGGCGCGGGTGCAGTTCATCCTGCGGGTCGATCCGCTGCAGCCGCAGGACGTCGACCCGGCGCGGCTGGAGCAGGAGATGGTGCAGGCCTGCCGCAGCTGGAAGGACGATTTCGCCAGCCTGATGGTGGACAGCTTCGGCGAGGCCCAGGGCACCTCCATCCTGGCCGACTACCCGTTGGGCTTCCCCGCCGGCTACCGCGAGCGCTTCGCGCCGCACCTGGCCGTGGTGGACATGCGCCACCTCCTGGCCCTGAACGACGACCGCCGCCTGGCCATGGGCTTCTACCAGCCGCTGACCCAGACCGGCGACAACATCCTGCACTGCAAGCTCTACCACGCCGATACGCCCCTGGCGCTGTCGGACGTGCTGCCGATCCTGGAAAACCTCGGCCTGCGCGTACTCGGCGAATTCCCCTACGAGCTGCGCCATCGCAACGGCCGCCGCTACTGGATTCATGACTTCGCCTTCACCACCGTGGCCGGCCTGGAGCTGGACCTCCAGCAGCTCAATGACACCTTCCAGGACGCCTTCGTCCAGGTGGTCGAGGGCCAGGCGGAGAACGACAGCTTCAACCGGCTGGTGCTCACCGCCGGCTTGCCCTGGCGCGACGTGGCGGTGCTGCGCGCCTATGCCCGCTACCTCAAGCAGATTCGCATCGGTTTCGACATCGGCTACATCGCTGCCACCCTCAATGCCCATGTCGACATCGCCCGGGAACTGGTGCGACTGTTCCGCATGAAGTTCTACCTGGCGCGGCGCATGACCAGCGACGACCTGAACGACAAGCAGCAGCGCCTGGAGCAGGCCATCCTCAGTGCCCTCGACGACGTCGCGGTGCTCAACGAGGACCGCATCCTGCGGCGCTACCTGGACCTGATCAAGGCGACCTTGCGCACCAACGTCTTCCAGACCGACGCGGCCGGCAAGGCCAAGGCCTACTTCAGCTTCAAGCTCGATCCCAAGGCCATCCCCGAGCTGCCGCGCCCGGTACCGCGCTACGAGATCTTCGTCTACAGCCCCCGCGTCGAAGGCGTGCACCTGAGATTCGGCAACGTCGCCCGTGGCGGCCTGCGCTGGTCGGATCGCGAGGAAGACTACCGCACCGAGGTGCTGGGTCTGGTCAAGGCGCAGCAGGTGAAGAACTCGGTGATCGTACCGGTCGGCGCCAAGGGCGGCTTCGTGCCGCGGCGGCTGCCCCTGAGCGGTTCCCGCGACGAGATCCAGGCTGAGGCCATCGCCTGCTACCGCATCTTCATCAGTGGCCTGCTGGACATCACCGACAACCTCAAGGACGGCGAGATCATGCCGCCGGCGGCGGTGGTGCGCTACGACGGCGACGATCCCTACCTGGTGGTAGCGGCCGACAAGGGCACCGCGACCTTCTCCGACATCGCCAATGGCATCGCCCAGGACTATGGTTTCTGGCTGGACGACGCCTTCGCTTCCGGCGGCTCGGCCGGCTACGACCACAAGAAGATGGGCATCACCTCCCGCGGTGCCTGGGTCAGCGTGCAGCGGCATTTCCGCGAGCGTGGCATCGATGTCCAGCGCGATCCGGTGACGGTGCTGGGCATCGGCGACATGGCCGGCGACGTCTTCGGCAACGGCCTGCTGCGTTCGCGCAGCCTGCAGCTGGTGGCGGCCTTCAACCACCTGCACATCTTCATCGACCCCAACCCGGACGCCGAGCGCAGCTACGCCGAGCGCGAACGGCTGTTCAACCTGCCGCGGTCGAGCTGGACCGACTACGACGCCAGCCTGATCTCCCAGGGCGGTGGCATCTTCCCGCGCAGCGCCAAGCGTATCGCCATCACGCCCGAGATGAAGGCGCGCTTCGACCTGCAGGCCGACCAGCTGACCCCAACCGAACTCATCCATGCACTGCTCAAGGCGCCGGTGGACCTGATCTGGAACGGTGGCATCGGCACCTACGTCAAGGCCAGCTTCGAGAGCCATGCCGACATAGGCGACAAGGCCAACGACGGCTTGCGGGTGGATGGCTGCGACCTGCGCGCCAAGGTGATCGGCGAGGGTGGCAACCTGGGCATGAGCCAGTTGGCGCGGGTGGAGTTCGGCCTGCAGGGCGGGGCCTGCAACACCGACTTCATCGACAACGCCGGCGGGGTGGACTGCTCCGACCACGAGGTCAACATCAAGATCCTGCTGGGTGACGTGGTCTCCGCAGGCGACATGACCGTCAAGCAGCGCAACACCCTGATGGGCGAGATGACCGATGAGGTCGGCGAGCTGGTGGTCGCCAACAACTACATGCAGACCGGCGCCCTGTCCCTCGCCGAGTACCGTGCCCGGACCCACCTGGCCGAGTACCAGCGTCTGATCGTCGACCTGGAAAGCCGCGGCAAGCTGGACCGCACCCTGGAGTTCCTGCCCAGCGATGAGGTCCTGGCCGAACGCGCCGCCAAGGAACAGGGGCTGACCCGCGCCGAGTTGTCGGTGCTGATCTCCTACAGCAAGATCGACCTCAAGGAGCAACTGCTGGCCTCTTCGGTGCCGGACGACGAGTACCTCGCCCGGGACATGCAGGGCGCCTTCCCGAAACGTCTGACCGAGCAGTTTCCCGAAGCCATGGCGCGCCATCGTCTCAAGCGCGAAATCGTCGCCAACCAGATCGCCAACGACCTGATCAACCACATGGGCATCACCTTCGTGCAGCGGCTGCGCGAGTCCACCGGCATGAGCGCAGCGGACGTGGCCCGGGCCTATGTGGTCATGCGCGACGTCCTGCACCTGCCGCACTGGTGGCGTCAGGTGGAGGCCCTGGACCACCAGGTGCCGGCCGAGCTGCAGCTACGCTTGATGAGCGAGCTGATGCGCCTGGGTCGGCGGGCGACACGCTGGTTCCTGCGCAGCCATCGCAGCGGCCTGGATGCCGGTGCCGCGGCGGCCTTCTTCGGGCCGCGCATCGCTGCCCTGGGGGTGCGCCTGGACGAGCTGCTGCAGGGCGAGCCGCGCCAGGACTGGGAAGAGCGCTTCCGCGCCTACACCGAGGCGGGCGTTCCCGAGCTGCTGGCGCGGGTCGTGGCGGGGACCAACCACATCTATACCCTGCTGCCGGTGATCCAGGCGGCGGACGTCACCGCCCAGGATCCGCTGGAAGTGGCGGCCACCTGGTTCGCGGCGGGCGATGTGCTGGACCTGACCTGGTACCAGCAGCAGCTCAACCAGCTGCCGGTCGCCAATGCCTGGCAGGCCCTGGCACGGGAAGCCTTCCGTGATGAGGTGGACGTGCAACAGCGCGCCATCACCGTCGGCATGCTCAATCTCGCCGAGGCATCCAGCGATCCGGAGGCGCGACTATCGTTGTGGCTGGAGCAGCACAGGGCGGCGGTGGAGCGCTGGCGCGGTCTGCTGGTGGACCTGCGCAACGCCAGCGGCCAGGACTACGCGATGTACAGCGTGGCCAGTCGGGAGCTGGCGGATCTGGCCAGCAGCAGCGCCTGAGGCTGGGGCGTCATTGGCCAGGTGCCGATGACGCCACCGGTCTGGCGGTTCAGCGCGAAGGCGGCGTACCCCGAGGGGCGCCGCCTTCCTCATTCATGGCGTGGGATTGGCCGGACGTTCGGCTCCAGGTTTCGCCAGGCCCTGCAGGAGGGCCTGGTGGAAACGCTCCGGCGCCTGCATCTGCGGGGCGTGGCCGAGGTCGGCGAATTCCACCAGGGTCGCCTTGGGAATCAGCTTCGCCGCTGCCTTGCCCAATTCGGGATAGTGGCCCAGACGCGCCTTGACCTCCGCTGGCGCGGCATCCTTGCCGATGGCGGTGGTATCCCGCTGGCCGATCAGCAGCAGGGTGGGCATGCGCAGCTGCGGCAACTCGTACACCACCGGCTGGTTCTGGATCATGTCGTAGATCAGAGCCGAGTTCCAGGCCACACGCTGCTTGCCCGGCCCCGCATTGAGGCCGGCGAGCATCCCGACCCAGCGTTCGTAGCGCGGCGCCCACTGGCCGGCGTAGTAGGTGCTGCGTTCGTAGTCGCGAATGCCGTCCGCGGTGGTCTTCAATTCGCGCTCGTACCACTGGTCCACGCTGCGATAGGGCACGCCCTTGGCCTGCCAGTCTTCCAGGCCGATGGGATTGACCAGCACCAACTGTTCGGTGGCCTCGGGATAGAGGAGGGCGTAGCGGGTCGCCAGCATACCGCCCGTGGAATGACCGATCAGGGTCGCCCGGGCGATACCCAGGTGGTCGAGCAGGGCGTGGGTGTTGGCGGCCAGTTGCTGGAAGCTGTATTGATAATGGGCCGGCTTGGTGGACTTGCAGAAGCCGATCTGGTCGGGGGCGACCACCCGATAGCCGGCGGCGGCGAGCACCCGGATGCTGTCCGCCCAGGTGCCGGCGCAGAAGTTCTTGCCGTGCAGCAGGACCAGGGTGCGCCCATTCGCCTTGCCGGTCGGGGCCACGTCCAGATAGGCCATCTCCAGGGGTTGGCGCTGTGACGTGAAGGCGAATTGCTGGATGGGATAGTCGTAGTCGAAGCCCTCCAGGCGTTCGCCGTAAACGGCATCCGCCATAGCAACAGGGCTGAGCAGCATGGCGGTCAAGGGGAGGACGAGGCGCAGGTGCATGGTCGAAGTCCTTGGGGGTTGAAGTAGTTCCGACCGATGGTGCCGGACCAAGATTCCTCCCGAGGTCAGATGAGCGGATACCCCAGGTGTCGAGGCTGCCGTCCGCACCGATTCGCTTCGCCTCCAGGCCAGGGTCTGGTAGTCTGGAACATCGTTTGTTTCGTTCGTGCGCACCTCGTTCCTGCGCCTTTTTCCGATCACGAGAGGTCCCCGGTTTGGCGCTCGAGTCCCAGCCCCAGATGCAGCCCGATGCCTTGGCCGATTGTGCCAATGAGCCGATCCATATTCCCGGTAGTATCCAGGAACATGGCTTCCTGTTCGCCGTGGAAGAACCGGGGCTGCGTATCGTGCAGGCCAGCGCCAACGTGCGCGAATACCTGGGCGTGGGGGTGGACGAGGTACTGGGCCGGACTCTTGGCGAATTGCTGCCGGGGATGGACCTGCCGGCGATGCTCGCGGCCTTGAACCAGGAAGAACAGAATCCCTCCTACCAGGGCGAGGTGAGCCTCGGCCCGGCGCGGCAGACCTTCGCCCTGTTCATGCATCGCTTCGCCGGAGTGCTGATCGTCGAATTCGAAGCGCCGGTGGATACTCACCTCGGCCTCAATACCCTGTATCCCATGGTGCGGGTGTTCATCGAACAGCTGCACCAGGCCGAGACCGTCGACGCCATCGCCCAGCTCGCCGTGCGCGAGGCGAAGCGGATCTCCGGCTTCGACCACATCATGATCTACCGCTTCGACGAGGACGGTCACGGCCAGGTGCTCGCCGAGGCGCGCGATCCGGGCGTACCCAGCTATCTGGGGCTGAGATTCCCGGCCTCGGACATTCCCCCCCAGGCCCGGCGACTCTACCTGGCGAACCGTATCCGCGTGATCGGCGACGCCTACTATCAGCCGTCGCCCCTGGAGCCGCAGGTCAACCCGCTGACTGCCCAGCCGCTGGACCTGAGCTTCGCCCAGTTGCGTAGCGTCTCGCCGGTGCATCTGCAGTACATGAGGAACATGGGCACCCTGGCGTCCATGTCCATTTCCATCGTGGTCGGCGATCAGCTCTGGGGCCTGGTGCTCTGCCATGACCGCCAGCCGCAGCGGGTATCCTTCCAGACGCGCACCGCCTGCGAGCTGTTCGGTCGGGTGCTGTCCCTGCAGATCGATGCGGCCGAGACCCATGCGGAGGCCGACCGCCGTCTCGCCCTGCGCCAGTCCATGGTGCAGATGTTGTCGACCATGGCTGACCGCGACAGCGTCTGCCAGGGCCTGCTCGACCTGCCGCAGGTGTACCTGGACTTCGCCCGCGCCCAGGGTGCGGCGATCATATCGTCCGACGGGACCGAGCTGATCGGCCAGGCACCGCCGCGCGAGCGGGTGGACGAGCTGGTCGAGTGGCTGTCGGCCAACGTCAAGGATCACTTCTTCACCGACAACTTGGCTAAGGACGTCGCCGAGCTGCCGAAGCTGGCGCAGCATGCCGCGGGCATCCTCGCCGTGCCGATCTCCGAGCTGCATTCCCATTACCTGATCTGGTTCCGGACCGAGCTGGTGCAGGTGGTGAACTGGGCGGGTCGCCCCGCCAAGGTGGATCAGGGTGACGGCCGTCTGTCGCCGCGCCAGAGCTTCGCGCTCTGGCAGGAGACGGTACGGGGGCTGTCCCTGCCCTGGTCCGCACTGGAAGTGGAAAGCGCCCTGGAACTGCGCAACGCCGTGCGCGGCATCGTCCTGCGCAAGGCCGAGGAGATGGCTGAACTGGCCGAGGAGCTGCAGCGCAGCAACAAGGAGCTGGCCGCCTTCTCCTACAGTGTGTCCCACGACCTGCGTGCACCGCTGCGACACATCGCCGGCTATGCCGAGCTGCTGGGCGACATCGAGGGCGGCAAGCTGTCCGATCGTGGTCGTCGCTTCCTGGAGAACATCGGCACCTCGGCCCGCTTCGCCGGCAGCCTGGTGGACAACCTGCTGAGCTTCTCGCAGATGGGCCGGGCGGCGATCCGCTACTCCGACGTCAACCTGACCGCGCTGGTGGAAGCCATCCGCGAGGAAATGGCGCCGGACTATGCCGACCGGCGGGTGGAATGGCGGGTCGGCACTCTGCCCGTGGTCATCGCCGACGCGGCCTTCGTCCACCTGGCCTTGCGCAACCTGCTGGCCAATGCCATCAAGTACAGCCGCTATGCGGACCCGGCGGTGATCGAGATCGGTACGCTGCCGAGCGAGTCCGAGGATGTGGTCTTCGTACGCGACAACGGCGTCGGCTTCAACATGGATTACGTGAATAAGCTGTTCGGCGTATTCCAGCGCCTCCACCATGCCGACGAGTTCGAGGGTGTTGGTATCGGTCTGGCCAGTGTCAGGCGCATCATCGAGCGCCACGATGGCCGGGTCTGGGCCGAGGGCGCAGTAGGCGAGGGCGCCACCTTCTATTTCGCATTACCCAAACAACGGCCGTCGCCGGTACACAAAAGGTAGTCCTGTTCATGCTCAAGCCCATAGTGCTGGTCGAAGACAATCCGCACGACCTGGAACTTACCTTGGTGGCCCTGGAGCGCAGCCAGCTCGCCAACGACGTGGTGGTGCTCCGCGATGGCGCCGAGGCGGTCGACTACCTGCTGCGCCGCGAGTCCCACGTCGACCGTGAACCGGGCAATCCGGCGGTGATGCTGCTGGATCTCAAGCTGCCCAAGGTCGATGGCCTGGAAGTGCTGCAGCTGGTCCGTGAAACACCGGAACTCTGTAGCATTCCGGTCGTGATGCTCACTTCGTCGCGCGAAGAGCCGGATCTCGAGAAGGCCTACGGGCTCGGCGTGAATGCCTATGTGGTCAAGCCGGTGGAGTTTCGCGACTTCGTCGCCGCGATCAGCGATCTCGGCGTATTCTGGGCCGTGCTCAATGAGCCGCCCCCCGGTTCGCGACGCGTGGCGCGCCGTATCGGTCGCTAGCGAGTGAGCAAGATAGATCTACCTCCAGCCCATTCTTCGCGCCAGGCGGACGCTCGCGACCCGGCTCCCCTGAGCGAACAGCTGCAAGGCCGACGTCCGTTTATGCCACTCTCGAAGAAGATCAAGATCCTGCTGGTGGAAGACAGCAAGCTCGATGCGGAGCTGATCCTGATCGAGCTGGAGCGGCACGGCTTCGAACTCCAGTCCAAGATCGTCTACGAGCGCACCGGGCTGACGCTGGCCCTGAGTCAGCAGACCTACGACATCATCCTTTCCGACATCATCCTGCCCGGTTTCTCGGGCGCCGAGGCGCTGCGCGTAGCCCGCGCCCTGGCACCGGGCACGCCCTTCATCTTCGTCTCGGGGATCTTCGGTGAAGTCCACGCCGTGGAGATGATGCGCCTGGGGGCCAACGACTACGTGCTCAAGCAGAGCATGGAACTGCTGGCCAAGGCGGTGGAGCGCGCCCTGCTGGTGGTGCACGAGCGCCGCGAGCGGCGGCGCGCCGAGGAAGCCCTGCACAGCCTCGAGGTCCGCTCGCGACTGGCCATGGATGCCTCGCGACTGGGCATGTGGGAGTACCTCCCCGCCAGCCAGACCCTGGTCTGGGACGAACGCTGCAAGGCCATGTTCGGCCTGCCGGCGGATGCCGTGGTGGATCTGAAGGTGTTCGCCCGGCTGTGCGGCGCCGATGGACTCGACCGTTTCCTCGACACGGTCCGCCAGGCCAGTACCGACGAGCGGGACGACGACTACCGCAGCGAATACCGCATCCGCCTCGATAACGGTTCCCAGCGTTGGGTGGAGACCCGCGGCCAGCCGTTCTTCGATGCCGGGGTCTGCACCCGTTTCCTCGGCGTGATGCTCGACATCACCCAGCAACGCGATGCGGCGGAAAAGCTCGAGCGCCTCAACGTCAGCCTCGGTGAGCGTGTCGAGGAGCGGACCCGCGAACGCGACCGGACCTGGGATCTCACCCGCGACCTACTGCTGGTGTGTCGCCCGGACGGCACCCTGGTCGCGCTCAACCCGGCCTGGGAAGAAAACCTCGGCTGGTCGCGGATGCAACTGCTCGATTCGTCCCTGCTGGACTTGGTGCATCCGGACGAGCGCAGCCTCACCGACAACGAACTCAAGCAACTGGCCACGCGGGCGGCCAGTCAGCGCTTCGTCAACCGGATCCGCCATTTCGATGGTAGCTATCGCTGGATTTCCTGGACCGCGGTGCCGGATGCCGGCATGACCTACTGTTCCGGCCGCGACATCTCCTCCGAAGTCCTGGCAATGGAGGAGCTGGCCGCGGCCAACCGCCAGCTGCGCGAGCAGATCGACGAGCGCGAGCGGGTGGAAGCGACCCTGCAGCAGATGCAGCGCCTGGAAGCCGTTGGCCAGCTCACCGCCGGGGTGGCCCACGACTTCAACAACCTGCTGACGGTCATTCTCAGCAGCGCCAGTTTCCTCGAACGCGATTTGACCCGCCTGGGCGCCAGCGACAAGACCCAGGGGCGGGTGCAGAACATCCGCGAAGCGGGCGAGCGGGGCGCCAAGCTTACCGCCCAGTTGCTGGCCTTTTCCCGGCGCCAGCGCCTGGCCCCCAAGCCGGTCAAGCTCAACGAGACGGTCGAGGGCATGCTCGAACTGCTGCGCAGCACCATGGGCGGCAGTGTCTGGATCGAGACCCACCTGCGCGCCGACTGCTGGCATGCCCTGGTCGACCCGACCCAGATCGAGCTGATCATCCTCAACCTGGCGATCAATGCCCGGGATGCCATGGCGGTGGGGGGCACCCTGCGCCTGAGCACCTCGAACCAGGTGATCAGCGAAGCGCCCCGACGGCCCGAAGAACCCGAGCCTGGCGAGTACGTGCTGCTGGCCGTACAGGATTCCGGCACCGGCATGAGCGAGGAGGTGCTGGCCAAGGCCTTCGAACCCTTCTTCACCACCAAGGAAGTCGGCAAGGGCTCGGGCCTGGGGCTGGCGCAGGTGTTCGGCTTCGCCAAGCAGTCCGGGGGTGGGGTGCGCATCGAGACGCGGATGGGATCGGGCACCACGGTGCTGGTCTACCTGCCGCGGACCGAGGCCGACGAGACTCAGGACCCGGTGGGGCTGCCAGCCCCGGGGCGCGACGAGCAAGCTGCCGAGCGGCGCATCCTGCTGGTCGACGACGACCAGGCGGTACGCAACGTGACCGCGGCGCTGCTGGCCGATCTGGGCTACCAGGTGGTGGAGGCCAGCAACGGCTTCGCCGCCCTGAGCGCCTTGGAGCGCGACCCGCAGATCGACCTGCTGCTGGCCGACTTCGCCATGCCCGGCATGAACGGCGCCGAGCTGGCGCGCCAGGTACGCAAGCGGCTGCCGCAGCTGCCGGTGGTCTTCATCACCGGGTACGCCGAACTGGGCGAACTCGATCCCGAACAGTCCTTCATCGTACCCAAGCCCTTCCGTGAAGCGGACCTGGCAGCGCGCCTGCAGGCCGCGCTGCGGGGCGAGAAGCCCCAGCCGTCGCCGGCCTGACGAGGTATTTGCGTGTCCATCCGTGAAATGTTGCGTGCCGAAGGCGGTGCCCTGCACGCGCAGGTCGATGCCGCCTTCGGTCGCTATGCGCTGCACAGTCGTTCCGACTACACCGCCTTCCTGCAAGCACACGCCCAGGCGCTGTTCGGCCTGGAAGCCCTGCTGGAGCGGTCCGGTATCGAACGGCTGCTGCCCGACTGGGCGGAGCGTCGGCGTACCCAGGCCCTGGGCGCCGACCTGCAGTGCCTACAGGTCGCGGCTCCGCAACCCGAGGTCTTCGAGCGGACCCTCGATGAAGGCGAGTGCTGGGGCGTGGCCTATGTGCTGGAAGGCTCGCGGCTGGGCTCGCGACTGCTGGATCGCCATGTGGGTGAGAGTCCCGACGAAGGCGTGCGCGAGGCACGCGCCTATCTCGGTCATGTGCCCCCGAAGGGCGCCTGGCCGGCCTTCCTCGAGCGACTCGACCATGCCGGTGGCGATGCGGCGCTGCATCCGGCGATGCTGGCCGGTCAACGCCTGGCCTTCACGATCTTCCTGGCGGCAGGGCGGCGCTATGCGCCGGGCACCGCGCCGCTTCCCTGAGGCCGCTCAGAAGCCTCTCAGGTAGCTGATGACCTCGGCGGCACCCAGCCGCTCCAGGGTTTCCGCGAGTATCCGGGTGCTGGCCACTGCGTTGGGCAACAGCAGCCATTCCAGATCCTGTCCCGGCGCTGCCATGGGCAGGCGGGCGTAGTCGAGCTTCAGGCCCAGCAGGACCTGGATGAAATCCGGGTGATTCCACACGGCGTTGGGCAGCGCATAGAGGGTGAAGGCCTCATGCAGGCGTTCGATGGCCGCCGCCTCGAGCCGCAACTGTTGTACCTGTACCGGGACTTCCACGGCGATGCCGCGAATCCGCGCGTAGGCCACGATGCTGGCGAAGGCGAGGGTAGTGGCCGCGTCGTTGTCGAGGAAGAAGCGCTGCCCACGCCAGTTGGCCTGGCGCAGCTTCAGTGGGTGCTCGGCGGACAGCGTGGGCAGGGTGCGATAGAGCGCCGCCTGGAAGTCGCGGTAACCGATGATGCGGACCTGCTCGCGGGCCGCCGGCAAAGCCGCCAGTTCCTCCAGGTGCACCACGTCGTCCGGAATCTGCTCCTGGGGGCGGTGGCAAAGGCCATCCAGGGCGCGCAGGTCGAAGGAGGACGACTGCAGCGTCTCGGCGACCACCAGCTGGCTCAGCAGCGCATGGGCCGTGCTCTTGATTTCCTGGGTAGGGCCGGACAGGGCCGCACGGGGTAGGCCGAGGAGCAGCTGAAGTGGATGTCCGTCATCCCACCAAAGGCTCTCCCGGGGTGGGGGGATGGGAGTAAAGGCATCGGCCAGACGCTCGAGGCATCGCTGGATGCGCCGGCTCGCGAGCGACGGATGCAGATGCAACGCCAGTGAAGACCAGGGTCCGCCCAGGAGGTTGGCGTTGTTGCTCATGGGGTCTCCGGGGCGAAAGGGAACTGCATGACCGATACAGGAGTGGTGTTACCGGTGCTGCTAATCGCGAGAGGCGGCGATTTTTGGCTGCGGGTAGTGTCGCTACCCTGGCCAAGCTATGCCTCGTCGTGGTACCTGGCCTTGGCCTGCAGGACCGTTACGCATGCATAAGACATCAGACCAGCGTGGCAGAGACCGCATTATCGTCAAATGATTCCCGAAAGGTACGATCTTTTGCATGAGCGACCACCCACCTTGATAGCGAGCGACATATGGCGGGTGGCAAGCCTGTATAATGCGCGGTTTCCGAATCGCCTGTGAGTCCGCCATGTACGACGCGCTCCGTCCTTTGCTGTTCAAATTGTCCCCGGAAGGCTCCCACGAGCTCGCGCTGGATCTGATCGGCGCTGCCGGTCGCCTGGGCCTGACCGGGCTGGGGCGGCAACCGGGCCGCCTGCCGGTGCAGGTCATGGGGCTGGAGTTTCCCAATCCGGTGGGCCTGGCCGCCGGGCTCGACAAGAACGGCACCGCCATCGACGGCTTCGCCGGCCTGGGCTTCGGCTTCGTCGAGATCGGTACCGTGACGCCACGTCCGCAGCCGGGCAATCCCAAGCCACGGCTGTTCCGCCTGGAACAGGCCGAGGCCATCATCAACCGCATGGGTTTCAACAATGCGGGCGTGGATGCCCTGATCGAGCGGGTTCGGGCGGCGCGTTTCAAGGGCGTACTCGGGATCAACATCGGCAAGAATGCCGATACCCCGGTGGAGCGGGCGGTGGACGACTACCTGATCGGCCTGGACAGGGTCTATGCCCATGCCAGCTACATCACGGTGAACGTCAGCTCCCCCAACACGCCCGGCCTGCGTAGCCTGCAGTTCGGCGATGCGCTCAAGAGCCTGCTGGAGGCGCTGCGCCAGCGCCAGGAAGACTTGGCCGTGCAACAGGGCCGGCGAGTGCCCATCGCCATCAAGATCGCGCCCGACATGACCGACGAAGAGATCGTGCTCACCGCCCAGGCGATCCGCGATGCGGGGATGGACGCCATCATCGCCACCAACACCACCCTGGGCCGCGAAGGGGTGGAGAACCTGCCCTATGCGGCCGAGGCGGGCGGGCTGTCGGGTGCCCCGGTGCGGGCGAAGAGCACCCATGTGGTCCGGGTGCTGGCAGGGGAGTTGGGCGGGCGCCTGCCGATCATCGCAGCCGGGGGCATTCTCTCGGGCGAGGATGCGGCGGAAAAGATCGCCGCGGGGGCGAGCCTGGTGCAGATCTACAGTGGCTTCATCTACCGTGGCCCAGCCTTGATTCGCGAGGCGGTGGACGCCATCGCGGCGACCCGGTCCTGAGAGCCTGTTCAAAGTCTCGCGAGCTAGAGCCAAACAAGGCGCAACGACCAACGGGAGTAACAGCCAATGGCTGGCCCGTAGGGTGAGCGCCAGCGAATCAAATGCCTGAGGAAGCGGATCGGACCCGCGCTCGGGTTTACAAGTGGTAAATGAGCATTCTGAAGGCATTTTCAACGCAGTTTGGCGACGCGCAGCAGCCTTTGAACAGGCTCTGAGGGGAAGGGGGCTCTTCACGAGCCCCCGCGGGACCTAGTCCCAGATCCTGGAGAGGGATCTAACTGGAAAACCAGACTGTCATGGAAGCCCTGGGGCTTGCCCTAGTGAAATCGAATTAGCCTGCGGCCTGCAGTTGATTCATGCGTTGAAGACCGGCGGTGCCCACGTAGCCGTCCCATTGGTCGCTACGGCCCTCGCGCCAGCCGTTGAGCCAGGCCTGCCGAACGGCGTCCTGAGTGAAGGGACAGAGGTCCCGGGATTTGCCCACAATGCCGTGCTGATAACCACGTTGGAAAGCTCGTTCCATTGGATCACGCTTGAGTCTTCTCATAGGGTAGTGCCCTCATCGGTTGACTTGCAGATTGTCCATGGCCCGTTGCAGGCCTGGATGCCAGAGCCGGCTTTCTGGCACCCGTCCCGTGCCTGAGCAGCGCGGGTGATCAATTACTAACCAATGGAACGTGACCTGGGAACGACCATTTAGCTATAAGCCGTAACCAGATCGAAATGAAAAGGCGATATGTCGCCGCCGAAATGCCGCCACTGCGGCTTGTTGAGACGCAGTCAAACTTTCTTCGAGGGGGTATTTTTCGCCCGGTAATCCGACCAAAGGCAGAAAAGTTCCCGCCCTCCTACCTATGGATTCAACGATGTCCGCGATGCACTCACTTATCCTCACCTGTCCCAAGGGCCTCGAGACCCTGCTGCTGGAAGAGGCCCAGGGCCTCGGCCTACAGGAGGCGCGTAGCCAGACCGCGGCGGTGCGCGGCGAGGCGAGTCTTGCGGATGCCTATCGCCTGTGCCTCTGGTCGCGGTTGGCCAACCGGGTACTGCTGGTGCTGGCGCGTTTCCCGGTGGAAGATCCCCAGGGACTGTATCTAGGCGTGCATGGTGTGGAGTGGGAAGAGCACCTGGTACCCAACGGCACCCTGGCAGTGGGTTTCAGCGGGCAGGGCGCGGGGATCGACAACACTCACTTCGGCGCGCTCAAGGTCAAGGACGCCATCGTCGACCGTCTGCGCGAGCGCACCGGGCAGCGCCCGACGGTGGACAAGATCGCCCCCGACCTGCGGGTGCACCTGCACCTGGAGCGCGGCCAGGCCATCCTGTCGCTGGATCTCTCCGGCCAGAGCCTGCACCAGCGCGGCTATCGCCTGCAGCAGGGTGCGGCGCCGCTCAAGGAGAACCTGGCGGCCGCGGTGCTGATCCGCGCCGGCTGGCCAGCTCTGGCGGCGGCCGGTGGTGCGCTCGCCGACCCCATGTGCGGGGTGGGGACCTTCCTGGTCGAGGCCGGCCTGATGGCGGCGGACATCGCTCCCAACCTGCGCCGCGAGCGCTGGGGCTTTTCCGCCTGGCTGGGCCATGTGCCGGCGCTCTGGCAGCAACTGCACCAGGAGGCGGAAGCGCGAGCCGCTGCGGGTCTGGCCAAGACACCGGCCTGGATCCGCGGCTACGAAGCCGATCCGCGGTTGATCCAACCGGCACGCAACAACATCGAGCGGGCCGGGCTTTCCCAGTGGATCAAGGTCTACCAGGGGGAAGTGGCCAGCTTCGAGCCGCGCCCGGACAAGGGCCAGACCGGCCTGGTGATCTGCAACCCGCCCTACGGCGAGCGGCTGGGCGATGAAGCCAGTCTGCTGTACCTCTACCAGAACCTGGGCGAACGGCTGCGCCAGGCCTGCCTGGGCTGGCGTGCGGGAGTGTTCACCGGCGCGCCGGAGTTGGGCAAACGCATGGGCATCCGCAGTCACAAGCAGTACGCCTTCTGGAACGGCGCCTTGCCCTGCAAGTTGCTGATGTTCGAGGTGGAATCGCGGCAGTTCGTCACCGGTAGCCGCAGTGGCGAGCGGTCGGCGAAGGCCCAGGCCGCCGAGCCGGCGAAACTCAGCGAAGGCGGACAGATGTTCGCCAATCGCCTGCAGAAGAATCTCAAGCAACTGGGCAAATGGGCGCGCAACCAGGACGTGCAGTGCTATCGGCTCTATGATGCCGACATGCCCGAGTACGCCGTGGCTGTGGACCTCTATGGTGACCGCGTCCATGTGCAGGAGTATGCGCCGCCGCGCTCCATCGATCCGGAGAAGGCCCAGGCGCGTCTGCTGGACGCCCTGGCGGCCATTCCCCAGGCGCTGGGCATAGATCCCTCCCTGGTGGTGGTCAAGCGCCGCGAGCGGCAGAGCGGCACCAAGCAGTACGAGCGCCAGGCTGCCCAGGGCGAATTCCTGCAGGTGGAGGAAGCCGGTGCCAAGCTGCTGGTCAACCTCACCGACTACTTGGACACCGGTCTCTTCCTGGATCATCGCCCGCTGCGCCTGCGGCTGCGTCAGGAGGCGCAGGGCAAGCGCTTCCTCAACCTGTTCTGCTACACCGGCGCCGCTACGGTGCAGGCCGCAGTGGGCGGGGCGCGCAGCACCACCAGTGTCGATCTGTCGCGGACCTACCTGGATTGGGCGCGGCGCAACCTCGCGCTCAATGGCTTCTCCGAGCGGCACCGGCTGGAGCAGGGCGACGTCCTGCACTGGCTGGAGAACGACCGCGGCGAATACGATCTCATCTTCGTCGATCCGCCGACCTTCTCCAATTCCAAGCGCCTGGAAGGGGTATTCGACGTCCAGCGTGACCACGTCGGGCTGATCGATTCGGCCATGGCTCATCTGAGCCGTAACGGGGTGCTGTACTTCTCCAACAACTTCCGCAAGTTCGAACTCGACGAAGGCCTGACCCAGCGTTATCGCGTCGAGGAAATCACCGCCAGCACCCTGGACCCGGATTTCGCCCGCAATCCGAAAATCCATAGAGCCTGGCGTCTCACCCTGCAGTGACGCTCAGCGGCTGAACTGGCGCTGAACGGGGTCGGCATCCACCGGCCCAGGGTGTGACCAGCTGCAACCCAGCCTGCCACGGCTGCCGCACGACCTGCCCGTGCCGTCCAGAATGACGGCGCGGCGCTTGGCCGTGTTCGAGCGGACGACAGGAGGGGCGCGTTTTTCCATGCTGGTTTCCTTGCAGGCACTCAGGGCCCTGGCCGCCTGGCTGGTGGTCTTCCATCACTTCATGCAGGTGTTCTTCGATTTCCACGCCGACAGCCTTGGCGGTCATCTGCTCTCCACCCGCGGCCAGGTCGGGGTCGATATCTTCTTCGTGCTCAGCGGCTTCGTGATCCAGCTGTCCACCGCAGGCCGTCCGATCCGGCGCAGCACCTTCCTCTGGCAACGCATCGCCCGTATCGCCCCGGCCTACTGGCTGTATACGGCGGTGACGGCGCTGATCCTCTACCTCGCCAGCGACGTGATGCCGGTCTATGGCCTGGCGGCACGCGAGTTGCTGCTCTCCTTGTTCTTCATCCCCAGCGAGAATCCCGCGGGTTTCGGCCATTACCCGATCCTGCCGGTGGGCTGGACGCTCAACTTCGAGATGTTGTTCTACCTGCTCTTCGCGCTGTCCTTCGGGGTGGCCGAGCGCTGGCGGATAGGGTTGGTCAGCCTGCTGGTGATCCTGGTCAGCCTGGTGCTGACGCGCGAGTCCTTCGTCAGCAACTTCTACCGTAATCCGATCATCTTCGAATTCCTGCTGGGCGTAGGCCTGGCGGTGCTCTACCGACGCGGCGCGCTGCAGGGTGCCAAGCCCTTGGCAGTGCTGGCCGCGTTACTGGCGCTGGCCTGCCTGGTCGCCTTCCCGGCCGATCATCCGTGGCGCTTGCTCACCTGGGGCGTGCCCAGCGCCGTGCTGGTCGGCGCCTGCGTCATCCTCGAACCCTGGTTCGCTGGATCGCGGCTGTGCAAGGCCCTGGGGGACTGGTCCTACTCGGTCTACCTGGTGCACGTCATCGTGCTCTGGCTGGGCGACTACTGGCTGCATCAGCAATGGGGCCTGACGCCTTACCAGACCCTGGCGGTGTGCCTGCCGGTGATCCTGCTGCTGGCCTGGGTCAGCTACGAGTGGATCGAGCGGCGGCTATCGCGGATCCTGCGCCAACTCGGCGAACGCCTGCTGGTCAGGCGTCCGCGTTGGGCGAACAGTCAGTAGGCCGCGCGTTCAGCGGCGGTGAGTTCCGGCACCAGGGCGCGACCCTCCGCCGATGAGCGCTGCGCCGTCTCCAGCAAGGCCATGAGGACGCAAGCCTGGGCCGGCGGGACGGGATTGGCTGCGTGGCCGGCGAGGGCCTCGACCAGTGCCAGGTAGTAACGCCGATGATCGCCCGGCGGAGTCGGTAGTGCCTGGCGTTCGCCGTCGGCCGCGATGAGCCAGCCCGGATCGGGGTCCTGACCCCAGTCGGGACCGCCTGGGCGGACGCCGGCCTTGAGGGCGTCTTCCTGGCGATCCGCTGCCAGCTTCAGCCAGCTGGCGGCGGTGCCCTGGGCGAGGAAACGCGGCACGCCGCCAGCCGCCAGCATGCCGGCTCTCAGGGTGACCTGGCGGCTACCGTAGTCCAGCTGTACCTGGAACCAGTCATCGGTGCGGGCGCCAGGGCGCTGGCGAACCAGGCTGGCCTGCAGACGCTGCGGCAGGCCGAACAGGCAGAGCGCCTGGTCCAGCAGGTGCGGTCCCAGGTCGAACCAGAGGCCGCTACCGGGGAGGTCGGCTTCGCGCCAGCGATCCCGTACCTGGGGGCGGAAACGCTCGATGCGCGATTCCAGGCTGGTGACGTCGCCCAGGGCGCCACTGGCGAGCACTGCCTGCAGCCCGAGGAAATCGCTGTCCCAACGCCGGTTCTGGAACACCGACAGCAGCCGGCCAGCCGCTTCGGCTTCCTGGGCCAGCTGGCGGGCTTCGGCGAGAGTCACGGTGAAGGGCTTGTCGACCACCACGTGCTTGCCGGCAGCCAGGGCGGCGCTGGCGAGCGGGACGTGGGTCTGGTTGGGCGAGGCGATGACCACCAGGTCGACGGCCGGATCGCGTACGGCTGCCGCATAGTCCGCGGTTACCCGTACCCCGGGCAGATCGGCCTGGACGCGGGCGGCATCGCGCGAGGCGACGAGGTCCAGGCGCAGGCCGGGAATCGAACTCAGCAGCGGGCCGTGGAAGGTCTGGCCGACGAAGCCATAGCCGATCAGGGCGACGCGAAGGGAGGCGGACATGCAGTGATCCTTTTGCCGACGGGAAAAAGACCGAGGCCGCTCGGTGAGCGGCCTCGGTAGCAGGGGCAAGCTTAGCGCAGCATCACTTCAACTGATGTTCCTGGGCCAGTTGCTCACGCTCGAGAAATTCGTCCTGCAACAAGGAGTCCTTGAACTCGTCGGAGTCCTCCAAGGCGATGGGGTCGTTGAGCTCACCACCGGACAGGCGCTTTTTCTCCAACTTACCGGAAAGGTTGCTGATGGCCCGCAGCAGCTTGTCGGCCGCGCCGTCCACCGCCTGGTCCAGCGACTCGGCCTTGTGCGTCACCGACAGCGGCTGATGGCCCTTGATGCGGGCTTCCATCTGGCAGCGCTTGTCCTGGGCACCGGCCTTGGCGGCGTTCTCGTCGCTGAGATGCACCTCGACCCGGGTGAGGAGTTCGTCGAAGCGGTCGAGGCGGTCTTCCACCACCGACGCTACCCAATTCTGCATGCCGGCACTGCTTTCGATGTGGTGATTGCTGTTGACTTGGACTTGCATGAGGCTTCCTCTGTGTGACGGGCCTGTTACTTGGATGAGGCCGGTAGAGCCGAGGTTCAAGGCTGTTCGTCCGGAGGACGTGTCACGGCGTGTTTCCATCTGGCACTGTTCATTGACGTCGTACTTAGTGAAAAACGCCGTTTGGCCGCGGGGTGCTGGCAATTTGCTGCCGTCCCCCGATAATGCGCGGCTCGATATCGCCTGTTGCAGTGGGGTTTCCTGAATGCCGGATGTGCTCGCCCGTGGCCGCAGCTTCGCTCGACGACTCTGGCTGCCCCGTGCTGTCGGCCTGGTCCTGAGCGTCATCTGCATCCTGTCGGTCCAGGTCACCCAGCATGTCTCCGCCTGGCTGTGGCTACTGTTGCTGGCCAACGGCCTGCTGTGGTCACCCCTGGCCTATCTCTGGGCGATACGGTCGAAGGATCCCTACCGCGCGGAGATGCGCAACCTGCTGCTGGACTGCGGGTCGGCAGGATTCTGGGCGGCCAGCATGGGCTTCAATCTGCTACCCAGCGTGACCCTTCTCGCCATGACCGCGCTGAACATGCTGGGGGCGGGTGGCGTGCGCTTTTGGCGCCGCGGTGTGCTGGCACAACTCGCGGGCATCCTGGTGGGGCTGGTAGTGCTGCGGCATCCCGTGGCCACCGAGACCACTACCCTGTAGATCTATGCCTGCCTGCCGATGATCGTCGGCTATCCCTGGGCACTGGGTTGGGTGAGCTACCGGCTGGCGCAGGAGCTGTCCCGCCGTAAGCAGGAACTGGAGCTGCTCAACAAGCAGGACGGCATGACCGGGCTGCACAACCGCACGCACTGGGATCTGCTGCTGCAACGGGAATTCGCTCGCTGCAAGCGGAGTGGCGCCGCGGCCAGCCTGGTGATGATCGACCTGGACAACTTCAAGGCGATCAACGACCGCTTCGGCCACCAGGCCGGAGACGAGATGCTCCGCCAGTTCTCCGGTCTGCTGGCGCGAACCATCCGTACCAGCGACCTCGCCGGTCGTTTCGGCGGCGACGAATTCGGTATCCTGTTGCCCGATACCTCCCCCGAGCAGGCCCTCGAACTGGTTCGGCGGCTGCAGGAGCGGCTGCACGACATGCAGGCGGGTGGGCCAGGTGAGCGGCAGAAGGTGCGCGTGGGCCTGAGCTGCGGCATCGCCGGCTTCGAACGGGTCTACGATGACGTCGCCCACTGGCTGCAGGCCGCCGACTTCGCGCTCTACCGCGCCAAGGCCCAGGGGCGTGGTCGGGCGGAGGTAGCCGATTCCCAGGGAGTGCTGGCATGACCCCGGCGATAGAACTGCTCAAGAAGAGCAAGGTGCCCCACGAGGTGCTGAGTTACCACCATGATCCCAAGGCCGCCTCCTACGGCCTGGAAGCCGCCGAGAAACTCGGCCTGGCGCCCGCGACGGTGTTCAAGACCCTGCTCGCTGCCAGCGAGAAGCTGGAGTTGCTGGTGGCTATCGTCCCCGTCGCCGGCACCCTGGACCTCAAGGCCCTGGCCCAGGCCGCCGGCGTGAAGAAGCTGGAGATGGCCAAGCCCGACCAGGCCCAGCGCAGTACGGGCTACCTGGTGGGTGGCATCAGCCCGCTGGGGCAGAAGAAACGGCTGCGGACCTTCATCGATGAGTCTGCGGTGGAGTTGCCGAGCATCCATGTCAGCGCGGGTCGTCGGGGCCTGGAAGTGGCCCTGGCGCCAACGGATCTGGCGCGCCTGCTGGACGCGCCCTTCGTCCCCATCGGCAAGGTCTGAACGCCTGCCTATCAGGTAGCGTGGAAAGCCGCATGGCGTTTTCCACGCGTGCTCTCGCTGATGGTGGACAAGGCTGCGCCGTTGTCCACGCTACGAGGTGTGGCTTGCCGGGCCTGGGTGGCAGGTGGCGTGCTCCACCGCATCCCGGCGCTAGGCTATCCCGTAGCTCTCACGCAACTGCCGCCGATAGCGCTGATAGGCCGCCTCGTACTGGGCGACGCGGGCGGTATCCGGTTCGGCACGGCTGGCCGGGTCCAGATGCACGCAGCGCTCGGTGAGGCTGTCCAGGGATTCCGGTCGGCCTTGCTCACGACTCCAGCACCAGGCGGCCTGTAGCGCGCCGCCCAAGGCTGCGGCTTCGCCGTGGACCGGGCAGACCACCGGTGTATTCATCAGGTCGGCGATCAACTGGCGCCACACCGGACTCCTGGCGCCGCCGCCGATAAGTCTCAGGGTGTCACCGGGCATGCCCAGGTCGCGCAGCAGGTCGAAGCCGTACCTCAGGGCGAAGCTCACTCCCTCGACCACCGCCCGGCACAGGTTGGCGCGAGTCAGGTTGGTGGCGGTGAGACCGTGCAGGCTGGCGGTGGCAGTGGGTAGCGCTGGCACCCGTTCGCCATTGAGGAAGGGCAGCATCAGCACCCCCTCGGCGCCGACCGGCGACTCTGCCACCAGGCGGGTGAATTCGGCGAGATCCAGACCCAGCAGTTCGCAAAGCTGACCGCTGGCGTTGGTCAGGTTCATGGTGCAGATCAGTGGCAGCCAGCCACCGTTGGACGAGCAGAAACCGGCCACCGCCGAATGCTCGCTGATACGGGGCTCGTCCGAGTAGCCATAGAGGGTGCCCGAGGTGCCCAGGCTCAGGGTGATCTGGCCAGCGCGGCTGTTACCGGTGCCCAGGGCACCCATCATGTTGTCGCCACCGCCACTGGACACCAGCGCCCGGGGATTGATACCCAGTTGGCTGGCGACTTCCGGGCGCAGGCGGCCGACCGGCTGGTCGGCTTCGATCAGCGCCGGCAGGGCGCGCTCCAGGCGACCGCTGGGGTCGATATGGCGCAGCAGTTCCAGGTCGTACTGGCGCGTACGCACATTGAAATAGCCGGTGCCCGAGGCATCGCCATACTCGGCCACGGCCCGTCCGGTCAGCCAGAAGTTGAGGTAATCGTGGGGCAACAGCACCTGGGCGATCTGGGCGAATACCTCCGGGTGCTGCTCCTTGGTCCAGAGCAGCTTGGAGACGGTATAGCCCGGAGCGATGGCCAGGCCCAGGCGCTCGATGGAGCCCTCCACACCGCCCAGGTATTCCAGCAGCCGCTGGTTTTCCGGGGTGGATTCGGTGTCGCACCAGAGCTTGGCCGGACGCAGCACCTTGCCGCTGTCGTCGAGCAGCACCAGGCCGTGCTGCTGGCCGGAGACGCCGAGGCCGAGGATGTCCTGGCCATCGCTGCCGGCCTGGACCAGGGCGGCGCGGGTGGCCGCCACCAATGCCCTGATCCAGTCCGCCGGATTCTGCTCGCGGCGGCCATTGGCGCCCTCGGTCAAGGGATGAGGCGCACTGCCTTCACCCAGTACCACGCCACGCTCGGCATCCAGGATCACCGCCTTGGTGCCCTGGGTGCCGCAGTCTATCCCGAGAAACTTCATGCCTGGCCGCTCCTTATTGTTGTTGGGGCCGGTCGGAAAAATCGCCGATGCGGGCAGTTTTCACCGAAGCCTAGTCGCCTAGCAGGGTCTGTAGCGTCGTGCTGACCCCATGGGTACGCAAGTTGTACAGCTGCCGTTCGAAGGCGGCAACGAAGGCCGCGGATTTCGGGATGTGCTTGCCAAAGATTTCCTCGGCGCCCAGCAGGCGCTCGGTGAGGTTCTTCTGATCCTGCACCAGTTCCTCGCAGTAGTTGGCGCGCGGATCGGGGATGCGATAGGTCGCCCCGGTCTCGTCCACGCCGCGCAGATAGACCGCCCAGGCGGCCACCACCAGGGCGGCGCGGTCCAGGTCCTGGCCGTCTTCGATCAGCCGGTTGATGGTCGGCACGGTGAACTTGGGAAACTTCGACGAGCCATCGGAGCAGACCCGCTCCAACTGGTCGGCGATGGCGCGGTTGGAGAAGCGCTCGATCAGGGTGTCCTTGTAGTCGGTGAGGTCGATACCGGGCACCGGCGCCAGCTGGGGCGTGACGTCTTCATCCATGTAGGTGCGGATGTAGCGCACGAACAGGGGATCGGCCATGGTCTCGTGGACGAAGCGGTAGCCCTTGAGGAAGCCCAGGTAGGTGAGTGCCAGGTGGCTGCCGTTGAGCAGCTTGATCTTCATCTCCTCGTAGGGGGTGACGTCGTCGGTGAACTGCACGCCGACGTCCTGCCAGGCCGGACGGCCGGCGACGAATTTGTCTTCCAGCACCCATTGCAGGAAGGGCTCGCAGACCACCGGCCAGGCGTCCTCGATGCCGTGTTCGGCCAGCAGCGCCTCGCGATGGGCCGCGCTGGTCATGGGCGTGATGCGATCGACCATGGCATTGGGGAAGCTGACGTGCTCGGCGATCCAGCCGTGCAGCTCTTCGTCCACCAGGGCGGCATAGGCCAGCAGCGCCTTGCGGGTGACCTGGCCATTGTGCGGGAGGTTGTCGCAGGACATCACGGTGAAGGGCCCGGTGCCCTCGGCGCGGCGCTTGGCCAGGGCCGCCAGCAGGAAGCCGAAGACGCTGCGCGGATCACCCGGATGCTGCAGGTCGTGTTGGATCAGCGGCAGCTTGAAGTTGAATTCGCCGGTGCTGTCATCCATGCAGTAGCCGCCCTCGGTGATGGTGAGGGAGACGATGCGGGTGCTGGGGTGGGCCAGCTTGTCGATCAGCGTCTGGGTGCCGTCCTCGGCCAGCAGCATGCCGCTGATGGCGCCGACGACGCGCACCTCGGTGTCCGGCTCATCGGCCAGCACCACCTGGGTGTAGAGGTAATCCTGGCCGGCCAGTGCATCACGCATGGCGCGGTCTTCGGCGCGCAGGCCGACGCCGCAGATGCTCCAGTCCAGGTCGCGGCCCTGGCTGAGCAGGGCCTCGGTGTAGATGGCCTGGTGCGCACGGTGGAAGCCGCCGACGCCGATGTGGACGATGCCCTGGCGCAACTGGCAGGCGGCGTAGCCGGGCTTGGCGATGTAGTCGGGAAGTTGTTCGAGATGCTGGCGATTGAGTTTCACGATGGCGATCCTGCAAGGCGACGCCCCGGGTGCGCGCAAGGCGCCGGGGCAGGAAAGGGGAGAGGGGTCAGGCGGCTTGGCGCAGCAGCGGCGCCACGGCGCGGCCCTGGTCATCGAACAGGTGGCAGAACTCCACATCCAGCGCCAGGCGCTGGCGTTCGCCATAGGCCACCGCGCAGTCGCCCGGCACGCGCACGGTCAGCGGCTCCTCGGCTTCGGTGACCATGTGACAGTAGGTGTCGCTGCCCAACCGTTCGGCCACGTCGGTGATCACCGGCAGCTGGCCGTCGGTGGCCAGGCGCAGGTGTTCGGGGCGGATGCCCAGGGTCACCGGGCTGCCGACCGCGAGGCCATCGCCACGCCGCGGCAGGCGCAGCCGCGGCCCGGCATCCAGCGTGACCTCGACGCCCTGGGCGTCGGTGGCGGCCACCTGGCCCTTGAGGAAGGCCATCTTTGGCGTGCCGAGGAAGCCGGCGACGAAGAGGTTGGCCGGGTGGTGATAGAGCTCCAGCGGCGAACCGACCTGTTCGATGCGGCCACCGTTGAGCACCACCACCTTGGTCGCCAGGGTCATGGCTTCCACCTGGTCGTGGGTCACGTAGATCATGGTGGCCTGCAGTTCCTGGTGCAGGCGCGCCAGTTCCAGGCGCATCTGTACGCGCAGGGCGGCGTCCAGGTTGGAGAGGGGTTCGTCGAACAGGAAGATCTTCGGCTGGCGGACGATGGCGCGGCCGATGGCCACCCGCTGGCGCTGGCCACCGGAAAGCTGGCGCGGCTTGCGCTCCAGCAGGGGCGTGAGTTCGAGGATGCGCGCGGCATCGCTGACCTTGCGCTCCACTTCCTGCTTGTCGACCCTGGCCAGGTCCAGGGCGAAGGACAGGTTCTTGCGCACGCTCATGTGCGGATAGAGGGCGTAGGTCTGGAACACCATGGCGAGATCACGCTTGGCCGGCGAGACCTCGGTGATGTCGCGCCCGTCCAGTTCCAGGGTGCCGCTGGTGACCTCTTCCAGGCCGGCGATGAGCCGCAGCAGGGTGGACTTGCCGCAGCCGGACGGGCCGACGAAGACCACGAATTCGCGGTCGTTGATGTCCAGGTCGACGCCCTTGATGATCTCGATGGCATCGAAGCCCTTGCGCAGGCTGCGGATTTTCAGATTGGCCATGATGGGAATCCTCTTGTTATATGAGCCGTCGCTGCGCGTCGCGAGCGAAGGCGAGACAAGGAGGAAGGTCGCGAGAAAGCGCAGTTTACGAGTGTAAATGAGCATTTCGAGCGACCTTCCGACGCCGGATCGGCAAGCGCAGTAGCGCAGCGACGGCTCATTTCACGGCGCCGAAGGACAGGCCGCGTACCAGTTGTTTCTGGCTGATCCAGCCGAAGATCAGGATGGGTGCGCAGGCCAGGGTCGAGACGGCGGAAAGCTTGGCCCAGAACAGGCCCTGGGGGCTGGAGTAGGAGGCGATCAGCGCGGTGAGGGGCGCTGCGTTGGAGGAGGTCAGGTTCAGCGACCAGAAGGCCTCGTTCCAGCACAGGATCAGCGACAGCAGCATGGTCGAAGCGATACCGCCCTTGGCGATCGGCAGCAGCACCCGGACGATCTCCTGGTAGGTGGTGGCGCCATCCAGGCGCGCCGCCTCGAGGATGTCCTTGGGGATGTCCTTGAAGTAGGTGTAGACCATCCAGACCACGATGGGCAGGTTGATCAGGGTGTAGACGGCGATCAGCAGCAGCTTGCTGTCCAGCACCTCGAACTGCTTGGCCAGCAGGTAGATGGGGACCAGTACGCCAACCGCCGGCAGCATCTTGGTGGAGAGCATCCACAGCAGCAGGCGCTGGGTGTGGCGGGTCTCGTGGAAGGCCATGGAGTAGGCCGCCGGCAAGGCCAGCAGCAGGCTGATGAAGGTAGCGCCGAAGGAGATCACCACCGAATTCAGCGCGAAGTGGAAATAGTCGCTGCGCGCCTGGATGGTCAGGTAGTTCTCCAGCGTCGGCATGAAGAAGAATTGCGGCGGCGTGGCGAAGGCGTCGATCTCGGTCTTGAAGCTGGTCAGCACCATCCAGAAGATCGGGAAGAACAGCAGCAGCGCCACCAGCCAGGCGAGCAGGCCCAGCAGCAGGCTCTGCAGGCGCCGGGATTGCTTGAGCGTCAGCATGTCAGGGTCCTCACTGTTGGGTCAGGTTCTTGCCGAGCATCCGCACCAGGATGATGGCGGCGATGTTGGCGATGAGCACGGCGATCAGGCCGCCGGCGGAGGCCAGGCCGACGTCGAACTGCAGCAGGGCCTGGTTGTAGATCAGGTAGGCGAGGTTGGTGGAGGCGAAGCCCGGACCGCCACTGGTGGTGGTGTAGATCTCGGCGAATACCGACAGCAGGAAGATGGTCTCGATCATCACCACCACGGCGATGGGCCGCGCCAGGTGTGGCAGGGTCAGGTGCCAGAAGATCGCGAGCGGACCGGCGCCGTCCAGGCGGGCCGCTTCCTTCTGCTCCTGGTCCAGCGACTGCATGGCGGTCATCAGGATGAGAATGGCGAAGGGCAGCCACTGCCAGGAGACGATCAGGATGATCGAGAGCAGCGGATGGCTGGCCAGCCAGTCCACCGGGGTGGCGCCGAACAGCTTCCACACCGCGGCGAGGATGCCGGAGACCGGGTGGAAGATCAGGTTCTTCCAGATCAGGGCGCTGACCGTGGGCATGATGAAGAAGGGCGAGATCAGCAGAACCCGCACGATGCCGCGGCCGAAGAATTCGCTGGCCTCCAGCAGCGCCGAGATCAGCACGCCGAACACCACGCTGATCGCCAGGACGCTGCCCACCAGCAACAGGGTGTTGGTCATGCCGGGCCAGAAGCCGGCATCGGTGACGAAGTATTCGAAATTTTCCAGGCCGACGAAGGCGTGCTCGCCGGGATACAGCAGGTTGTAGCGGATCAGCGAGAACCAGATGGTCATGCCCAGGGGCACCAGCATCCACACCAGCAGCAGGGCGACCGAGGGGCTGATCAGGAACCAGCCCGGGCTGGTGCGGCGACGTTGACGGCGCACAGGGGCGGTGGGGGTATCGACGACGGGCGTCTTGAGCGTGGAAGTCTGCATGGCGATGCTCCGCAAGGCGGGGGCCGAGGCGGGTCCCTGGCATCGCGTGAAGCCAGGGGGCGGGTCAGGCGGGGAAAGCCGCGAAGCCGGGTGATCGCGTGCGGCGGTACCCGGCGCCGAGGATTACTTGGGATAGCCGGCGCGTTTCATTTCCCGGGCAGTGGACTGCTGTGCGGCCTGCAGGGCCTGCTCGACGCCCATCTGTCCGGTGAGGGCGGCGGCGAACAGCTTGCCCACCGAGGTGCCGATGGCCTGGAACTCGGGAATGGTCACGTACTGAATGCCGACATAGGGCACCGGCTTGGCCGAAGGATGCGCCGGATCGGCATGCTGCAGCATCTCCAGAGAGACCTTGGCGAAGGGCGCCGCATCCATGTAGGCCTGGCTGTAGGTGGACTTGCGGGTGCCCGGCGGCACGTTGGCGATGCCGTCCTTGTCCGCTACCAGTTTGGCGTAGTCCTTGGAGGTGGCCCAGGTCACGAAGGTCTTGGCCGCATCCTTGTGTTTGGACGTCGCCGGGATGCCCAGCGACCAGGCGTACAGCCAGGACGAGCCCTTGTCGGTGACCTCCCGCGGCGAGGCGGCGAAGCCGACGCTGTCGGCGACCTTGCTCTGGCTCTTGTCCATGGTGAAGGAGCCGGCCACGCTGGCATCGACCCAGATGGCGCACTTGCCGCTGTTGAACAGCGCCAGGTTCTCGTTGAAGCCATTGCTGGACGCGCCGGGCGGGCCGTACTTCTTCATGTTGGTGACGTAGTAGTTGGCCGCCGCGGTCCATTCCGGACCGGTGAATTCCGGCTGCCACTTCTCGTCGAACCAGCGCGCGCCGAAGGCGTTGGCCATGGTGGTGACCAGCGCCATGTTCTCGCCCCAGCCGGCCTTGCCCCTCAGGCAGAGACCGTATTGGTCCTTGTCCGGCTGGTGCAGCTTGCCGGCGAATTCGGCGATCTGCGTCCAGGTGGGCTGGGCGGGCATGGTCAGGCCGGCCTGCTGGAACAGATCCTTGCGGTAATAGGTGATGGAGCTTTCGGCGTAGAAGGGCAGGGCATAGAGGGTGCCCTTGACCGACAGGCCCTCACGCACGGAGGGGAAGAGGTCTTCCAGGTCGTAATTGGCGGGCAGATCCTTCATCGGCTCCAGCCAGTTCTGGGCGCCCCAGAGGCCGGTTTCGTACATGCCGATGGTGAGGACGTCGAACTGGCCGCCCTGGGTGGCGATGTCGGTGGTCAGGCGCTGGCGCAGGACGTTCTCTTCGAGTACCACCCAGTTGAGCTTGATGTCCGGATGCTGTTCTTCGAAGGTCTTCGACAGCCGCTGCATGCGGATCATGTCGCTGTTGTTGACCGTGGCGATGGTGACCGTCTCGGCGGCCTGCAGTGATAACGAGAAGGTGAGGCCGGCAGAGAGGGTGACCGCGGACAACAAAAGCGCTCTGGGTGTTGTTTTCATCGTGCACTCCGCGTCCTGTGCAAAAGCAGCGGACGTCTTTCTTGTTGTTGTAACCCACCGCGCAGCCCGTGGTGACGGCCTTGCAGCGGAAGCCATGGAGGGATTACAGCCCGATGCCGCGCGGGAAACAAATGCTCGAAGACACCAAAAGCTATACTTTTTTGCACCACGTTCCGTGGGGAGCCGGGTGCCGGAACCTCGTCGTCCCCGCGTGCGTCAGAGACGTTCGGCCTTGACCTTGGTGATGCCGTCCTCGCGATACAGCTGCAGAGTGCCGGGCGTGGACTCGATCACCCGCTCGTTCTCCAGGAGGAAGGAGTAGACGTTCGAGGGACTGCCCGGTGCGCGCAGGTTGCGGTACTCGTAGACCACCAGGGAGTCCAGTTGCGAGACATGCTGGGGCGTGCCGAAACTCTGCCGGAGCTGCTCCTGGGTCCGACCGCCGAACTGGGAGGGATCGGCCGGTGGCGAAGGCGGCGTCGAGCTGCAGCCCGACAGGACGGCGAGCATCAGAACGAGAGAGAGGCGTTTCATGGCAGCTCCGGAGGGACACGTCAAAAAGGCAGTCGAATAAGCTGCCTACAGAACCAGACGGACCTGCGAAAAGCCGATTCATTCCCACCGGCGCACGAAAATGCAGCGCAGTGCCGCGTCATTCGTCGGCGCCTGGCAGGCGCACCTCGGGTGGGCATCAAAAGACCCAGCGCCGCTCCTGGGCGAGCGGCTGGCGTTCGTTGAGCCAGCGAGCGTCTGCTCCGACGGCTCTGTCGCTTGCCGTACGCGAATCGGTAGCCGGAGCGAGAGGATGGGCGGGAGTGGTGACCTTCAGGCTGAGTTCCGCGAGCTTGGGCGGCGGCAGCATGGGGAAGGAAGCGGCCTGGGCACCGAAGGTAGCCAGCAAGGCGAGGGGGGTGACCAGCATATGAATTCCCATTCCTTGGGTCTCCTGGTAGATCCGAAGTCCGAATCTACCACTCCCCTGGGAGATTGGTTCCCGAATAGTTAGACCTTAACGCGCAAATGTGACTGGCTTCCCGCTCCGGATCGTAAAGGCGTCACGCCGCTGGTGATCCGGTATGTAGCAGGTGCCGAAGGCTCAGCAAACCGGACTGGCTTCGCTGTGCTTGGCGGCCAAATAGGCGAACAGCGTCCGGCTGTCGGACACTAGGCTCAGCAGCGTCTGACCGGCCTGGGACTCCTGGCGCAGCAGCACCTTTTCGCCCTGCGGGTTCAGATAGAGGGTGTACTCCGGCGTGCTGGACTGGGCTTTGAAACCTTCGCCCATCAAGGCGCTGCCCAAGGCCATCCGCTGCGGCATGTCACACACGCCCTGCCATTGGAAGGCGCGGATACCGAGGTTTTCCAGGCCTTCGGCCACCGGGCAGTCGATGACCAACGGAGGATGATCGAACAGGGGAAACTCTTTCGCCAGCAGCTCGAGATAGCGCTCCAGGCATTCGAAGTGCTGTCTGGGAATCAATCGGCGCAGCTGCTGCAGCTGACCATTGCCTTGGAAAAGCGAAGTCTGGGCGGTCATGGCGTCCTCCGGGTACATCGAGCGCTCAAGGGTTCTGACCGGCTGTCAGCGGATTTGGTGCGATCCACCGACGCATTTCGCCGTATCGACTACGAGTAACCGACAGCCTGCAACAGGGAGATGACATGGGAGTGACCATGCCCTTGAGTCCGACTTCAGGGCCGCCGCCAGCTGGACCGCTCCGTTGCACGGCCTCTCGGCCGGCGAGGGATTCTTTTCCCTGCGTCGAGCTGGCACCCTGATCTCTTTACAGCCACAGGAACGCCCATGACCAGCCTCGACCCCGCCATCGCCGCCCGCTACCTCGCCGTCCAGGAAATCGCCCGGGAGGCGGCTCAGCGTGGCCTCGACTTCTATCGTCAGCGTGGCGCCCTCCAGGTGGACCACAAGGGCGACGACCTGCAGGACGTTGTCAGCATCGCCGACAAGACCCTGGAAGAGCTGATCCGCCAGCGCCTGAGCGAGCGTTTCCCCGCAGACGGCCTGCTAGGCGAGGAGGGCGGTGCCACGGATCTCGCTGCGCCTTACCTGTGGGTCATAGACCCCATCGACGGCACCGCGCCCTTTCTCAACGGCCTGCACAACTGGTGCGTCTCCATCGGTCTGATGCATGACGGCGAGCCGCTGCTCGGGGCCATCGCCGACCCCAATCACGACGAACTCTTCCATGGTCTGCGCGGCCACGGCGCCTTCGTCAACGACCAGCCGCTGCGCGTCCACGCCGCCACCGACATCCGCCAGGGACTCACCGGCCTGGGCACCACCCACCGCCGCGGCAAGGAACACTTCCTGCCCTTCGTTACCGGCCTGCTGGCCGAGGGCGGCCAGTTCTTCCGCAATGGCTCGGGGGCGCTGATGACCGCCTACGTGGCGGCCGGACGCCTGATCGGCTACTACGAAACCCTGATCCATGGTTGGGATTGCCTGGCCGGTCTGGTCCTCATCCAGGAGGCGGGCGGCCGCCACAATGCCTTCCTGCGCAACGACGGCCTGGTCAATGGCAATCCGCTGCTGGTCGCGGCGCCGGGCGTCTACGACCAGCTCGCCGCCCTGGTCGGTCCCTCGCTGGACGGCTGAACGCGCCGGCCACCTGCTGCCGTTTGCAGGATGATCGCTACGGGAGCAGGTCCAAGCCTGGAACAGGGCAATGGGAGACGAAGATGAACGCCAGGCTGATGGGTACGCTGTTGGCTACCGTGTTGGTGTTGCCCGGCGGGGCCCACGCGGCCGAGGCCAAGGGATGCGCCGCGAAACGGCTCGACCTGGAGCGCCAGATCGCCACGGCCGAGGCCCAAGGCAACAGCGGGCGCGTGGCGGGGCTGCGCCAGGCGCTGAGCCAGGTGCGGGCGAACTGTACCGACAAGGGGCTGCGACAGCAGCGTCTCGACGACATCCAGGAGAAACTCCGCCAGGTCGGCGAGCGCGAGCGGGAGTTGCGGGAGGCACGCGCCGAGGGCGACGCCGACAAGATCCAGAAGCGCACCGACAAACTGCGTGACGCTCGCCGAGAATTGGCGGAGGCGCGTGCCGAGCTGCAGCGCTGAGTGGCTTCAGCGCTGGTCCTGGCGATAGGTGCTCGGTTGCCAATAGTCCTTCAACAGCAGATGCAGGGGGCCACGCCAGCCGCGTTTGCGCAGCTGCCAGGCGATCAGTACGTTCATGATCCCGTGGCCCATCAGCAGTACCGAACCATGCCGCTCGGCCAGTTCGATCAGTCGCTCGGCCGCCTCGCTCGCCCGCACGGACGACCTGCCGATGGACTCGGTGTGGGCGGCGAAGCCCAAAAACCACGCCGAGCGAAACAGCAGGCGCCAGGCCTTCACCGGTAGCCGGGGTACGTCCAGTTCCAGATAGGGTAGGTGCGCTTCCGCATAGACCTCATCGGTGGGACTGTTCGCGTGTCCTACCAGATACTCCAGCGAACGCACGCAACGACTGATCGGGCTGCTCAGGACCTGGCCCGCCTGCTGCGCCAGCTGGCGGGTCTCGGCCGGCACCCGGTCGCCGGGTACCGGGGCCTGCTGATAGCGGGCTACCCACTCCTTCATCTCCCGGGGCGTGCAGCGGGCCTTGCTGGAAAGGTCGGGTTTGCCGTGACGGACCAGGATGATATGCATGACGCCTGCCTTGGAAAAGATGGACTCTAGACCGCAGCCGCGGGTTTTCGTCTCGAACCGGCATGAACCTGGCGATGATGGCAGGTTGCCACTCGTGCCCTTCGGCTTGCCGCTTGGCTTTTTTAACTATAAAAAGTGATATGCATCACGAAAATGGCGACATAGAGGCTGTCTCCGGATTGCTGTCCCAGCCAGACTCTTGGCTCTCCGCCGGTCAGGGCCCAAGCCCGCGAGCCGTGCCGAGCCCCTCTGTCTTGGGACAAGGACGCCATGAGAAGACCTTTGTTCGCTTCGCTGTTGCTCCCGCTGTGGATGTTGGCAACCCCCCTGTTCGCTGCCGAAGACGGCCATGTGGCGTTGATCAAGAGCGTGTCCGGTAGCGTCAGGATAGTGCGTCAGGCGACGACCCTCGACGCCCACGCCGGCGACACCCTGCAGGTCTCGGATCGCCTGCAGGCCGGGCCCGAGGCTACCGCCGCCATCGTTTTCATCGATGGCACCTTGCTCACCCTGGGCAGCGGCGCCGATATCCAGCTGCGGGATTACGTCTTCGAGCCGCGCAGCAGCCACTATGGCTTTTCGCTCTATCTGCACAAGGGGGCGGCGATCTACTCCTCCGGCAAGATCGGCAAGGTTGCCCCGGAATCGGTGAAGATCGAGACACCCACCGCCACCATCGGCGTGCGCGGCACCCGTTTCCTGGTCCAGGCACAATGAAGGCTTCCTTATCCGGGCCGTCATCCCGTGGTCGCCTGGCCGGCGTCCTGCTGCTGGCCCTGCTGACGGTGGGCTGCGCCAGTCAGCCCCAGACCCGCGTGGTTCTGCTGCCTGACGCCGACGGCCACGTCGGTGCGGTCTCGATCGCCAATGCTGCCGGGCAGCAGGCGCTGGACCAGGGGTTCGCCGAGGTCACCGTCAACGGGCCGGGAACGGCGCCGGCGCCATCCCGTGCAGTGGAACGGGCGACCTTCGAGCAGCAGCACCGCATGGTCCTCGCCGCCGAGCCCTCGCCACCCCGGACGTTCGTCCTCAATTTCCTGTCCGACAGCATGGAGCTCACCGCGCAATCCAAGGCACTGCTGCCCGAGGTGTTGGAGACGGCGCGCCAGCGGATGCCCACCGAGATTTCGGTGTTCGGTCATGCCGATGCGTCCGGCACCGCCGCCTACAACCTCGACCTGTCCGCCCAGCGTGCGCGCAAGGTCGCCGGTTTGCTCCAGCGCCTCGACCCCAGGTTGCCCATCAACGTCGAATTCTTTGGCGACAAGGTTCCGCTGGTGCCCTCTCGCCCTGGTAAGTCCGAACCGCGCAATCGACGGGTCGAGATCCTGATCCTCTAGAGGCCGATGCATGAATTCCGTCGCCTCCGTGCTGCGTCGCCGGGCACCCTGGATGTTCGCCCTCAGTCTCGGGCTGTCTCTGGTCTTCGGCGTGGGCGCCTTGCTCGACGTCGCTCCGCTGCAGCATCTCAATCGTCTCTCCTACGACCAGCTCAGCCGGTTCTTCACGCTGGACCGGGACGCTACCCGGGTCCAGGTGGTCAGCATCGATGAGGCCAGCCTCGCGGCCCTCGGCCAATGGCCCTGGCCGCGCTATCGGGTAGCCGAACTGTTGAGCCGGGTCGCCGAAGCCCAGCCGGCGGCGATTGCCGTCGACATCCTCTTCAGCGAGCCCGACCGGACCTCGCTCAAGGCGTTGCAGCAGACCTTCCAGGACGATTTCGGCGTGCAGCTGAGCTTTTCCGGCGTGCCTGCGGACCTGCAGGACAACGACGGCTACCTCGGGCACGTCATGGACCAGGTAGGGGCGGTTGGCGCGCGCTTTTTCGCCCTGGACAAAAGCTTCTCCGTCACCGGCGGTCTGCGTACCGGCGTCGGCTTCGAGGGGGCGCTCGATGCCCTCCACCTGCCCGAGGCCAGTGGCGTGCTGGACAGCATCCCCGCCATCGCCAGCCAGACGCGATTCAGCGGCTTCATCAACAGCCAACGCGACAGCGACGGCGTCGTGCGCCGGGTTCCCCTGCTCATGAGCCATCAGGGCATCGTCCATCCGAGCCTGGCGCTGGCGGCCACCATGCGGGCGCTCGGCTTGACCCACGGCGTGATCGAGTCCGGCTTCGTCGGACCGAGCCTGCTGCTCGGCCATCTGCGCCTGCCCATCGACGATCAGGGCCAGGCCTTGCTGCGGTTGAATGCCGATGCCGAGCGCTATCCGCGCTCTTCCGCGCTGGATGTGCTCAGCGGTGCCCTGCCGGACGGCGCGCTCCGTGGGAAGATCGTGCTGGTGGGCGTCTCGGCGGCGGGCTTCAACGATTTTCATACCACTGCACTTGGGCAGGTCTTTTCCGGCGCCCGCTTGCAGGCGGCCCTGGCCCAGGATCTGCTGGACGCCAGCCTGGTGCGGGTCCCGCGGTTCGCCGGTCCGTTGCAGCTGGCGCTCTGCCTGCTCTGCGGCCTGCTGCTGTCGTTCGGCTTCTTCGTCAATCGCAGCCAGGGCCGCTTCGCGCTGCTGGCCACCACCCTGATCGTCGCGCCCCTGCTGGTCGGCACCTGGCTCTTCGGCGCGTATGGCATCTTCATGCCCCTGGCCGGCCCGTTGCTGCTGGTGGTGGTGCTCTCCGGGCTGGCCATGGTGACGCGGATCGTGGTTGCCCAGCGCCACGAACAACGCTGGCGCAAGCGCCTGGAGCGCTCGCGCCAGGTCACCATCGAGTCCATGGCCGCGGTGGCCGAGACCCGCGATCCCGAAACCGGCGCCCACATCAAGCGCACCCAATACTATGTGCGCGCCATCGCCGAGGAGTTGCGCCGCACGGGTCAGGATCCGGACCTCCTGACACCGGAATACATCCAGCTGCTGTTCCTCTCCGCGCCCTTGCACGACATCGGCAAGGTCGGGGTACCCGATGCCATCCTGCTGAAGCCTGGTCGACTCACCGCGGAAGAAATGGCGGTGATGCAGAAGCACGCCGAGTTCGGTCGACAGATCATCCTGAATACCGCCAGCCACCTGGAGGACGACAACTTTCTCGCCCTCGCCGCCGACATCGCCGGTACCCATCATGAAAAGTGGGATGGCACGGGTTATCCCAACGGGCTGGCCGGCACCGACATCCCCCTGTCCGGGCGCATCATGGCGGTGGCTGACATCTACGACGCCCTGATCAGCCGGCGTTGCTACAAGGAGCCCTTCAGCCACGAGCACTCCCTGGAACTCATGCGTGGGCTAAGGGGCAGTACCTTCGAGCCGCGGATACTGGATGCCTTCCTGGCCATCGAGCCGCAGATCCTGGCCATCGCCAAGCGTTTCCGCGACGAAAGCAGCGGCACCCGCCGCCTGCTCTGAGCCAGTCCTGCAGGCGGCGATCTCCCGACAGTCCTTCGGCAGTGGACCCAGGGGAGCATGTCGGCAATGTTCGCCCCAACGCCAGGTGACCGGCACGTGAAGGTACCCAGGCGCCTACAGGCAGCACCGCCAAAAATGGACCAAGATGGCCATGTAAAGCATTCGCACGACGAATCGGGGATGGTCTCCATGGCTAGGAAAGATCCCTGTGTGACAGATCAGGCTTTCAACTCAGGCACCAACTCCATGCAGCTGGCCTTGACGCTGGGATAGGCCAGGCATTTCTTGCCCAGTCGCTGCTGGGCGGGCTGGTCCTTGAGTTGCCGTGCAACATTGATCTTTTGCAGGATGAACATTTCTTCGGAACCGAAGTTTCGCTCGCCTTGATCGATCAACGCCTGCGCGCCCTGAGGATCGCCGCTGTTCAGGCGTACGGAAATCGCCAGCTCGTACAGCTCCGGACTTGCGAGATGCCAGTCCTCGATGGCCTGCAGGGTCGCCGCCGCCTGCCGCCGATTGCCCTGCGCCAGCTGAAGATTGAAGGCTGCACGACGGATGCCGGGTTGGTTGGCCACTGGCGATGACAGGGCTCGCTCGACCAATGCTTGGGCACCTCGCATATCCTTGCGCTCCAGCGCCACATTGGCCCCATAGGCATCTCGGTAGGCATCGAGCGCGGCCTGTACCTGAGGATCGTCGCGCAGGCGCGCCCAGCGCGAGCGTTCCACCTGGGCGCGCCGCTCTGCCCGATACTCCCGCTGCAGGTACTGACGCAGATCCTTGTCACGTTGCGCGGGTGACATGTGCGATCGCTGCAGGTAGTCACTGGCAGTGGTAATGCCTACCAGCACGCCCTGATTGAGAAAGGTCTGAGCTTCCTTGAGCACCCCGTCCACATCCAGCTTGTTGGCTGCCGAGCTCAGGCCCAGCTGGCGCTGCTGGAGAAAGGTAGTCATCAGCGGCGTCTGCTTGCCCTGGTAATCGTCCAGGCGTTGCAGGCTATGGCTGGCTGCCCGCGGGGCATAACCGGCGCGGATCAGCAGGTCGGCACCGAGCAGGTCGGCCTGGTCTTCCTGAACACGGCCCCAGGCAGTGTTCCAGACGTTGTCGGAAAAGCTGTTGATCAGGGCACTGTAGAGGAGGGTCCGGTTGATCGTCTTGCCCGTTTCCGCAGGATTCTTCTGGTTGAAACGGACTTGGTCGCCCAGTCGGTCCATGCGGGTATCGGCCACCGTTGCGCCCATGATCGCCAACGTCGCCAACTGAGTGACTGTTTCCTTCTGCTGGATGAACGCCTTGCGTCGGTCATGGTGACGCAGCAGAACATGGCTCATCTCGTGAGCCAGCATGGCAGCTATCTCGTCTTCGCTGGCAACGTTTTCCAGCATGCCCAAGGGTACGAACAGATTGCCGTAGGGATCGGCCGAAGGGCCAAAGGCATAGCTGTCGACCAGCCCGACCTTGAGTGGCGGCAAGTCTCCCGGCCAGCCACGGCCGAGCCTTTGTACGATGCCGTCCAGGTAATCCTGCAGCGGGGGAATGGCGACGAGGTTCTGCTGCCGTACCTCGTTGGCCGGAAGACTTCTGCCATCGTAGCTCAGGCGCAGATTCTCGACGTGCTGGACATCGAGCTGGCGATGGGCGCGAACCTCGGGTTGATCCAGGTAGCGACCCTCGAAGCTGGCATACGTATGTTTTCCCGACAGATTGGCCAGGGCATCGGGCGCGCCTGTGATCGTGCCACAGCCGCTCAGAACGATGCATCCCAGCATGAGCGACAGGGCAGTGCGGGAGGGGTTCATCGCTACTCCTTATTGCAGCCAGCGCCGTAGCCCAGGGTGGCACCGCTGCTGCGGTCGGCCGTACCACTGGCCAACTTGGCGCAAGGCATCCGTACTGCTTCGCCCTGGTTCAGGCGTACGTCCATCCGGTCCAGCCAGACTCGCCGACCATCCAGTTGCACCTCTACCAGATCCAGTTCATTGGTCGCCAAAACGGGCAGCGGCAGCGAGGGCAAACGATCCCGCGACAGGTTGCCCAGTGGTTTACCGTACTGGTCCAGCAGGCTCAAGGGATCGCTTTCGATGGCCACGACCGCGAGGGGAGCCGCCTGGAGTTCCAGGGATACAGCGAGCAGTGCGCTGGCTAGCCAGACTTTGAGCATGATCATTCTCCTTGCCGAGCATGATCTCGGGTCTCCGCCCGAGCCTCGAGGTGGTGACGAAAAAGGGTAAGGCTGAGCAGGCCCAGACCCACCACGTTGAGCGGTGTTAGGCGCAATTGGTAGCAAAGGACCGTGACGATCAGCAGGAGGAGCGCTAGTCCCGTTCTCAGGTAAGTCCGTATGAACCAGCCTTGATCGCGCATCAGGGCGATAGCGAGGATGGCGGCCGCAAAGCACAGGCCGATGACGCTGATCAAATCCAATGAGGTATCGCCCAGGTTTGGCGGATCTCGGTAGTAACCAGTCTGTAAGGTAAGGAGATTGTCCAAGGCCATGGCGTGCTGATAGACCGCCGGGATCTGCCCGTGAACCGGGGAAAAGATGCGGTCCGCTGCGCCAGTGATGTCGGCACCCACCAGCACCAGACGACCCTGCAACACGCTGCGTAGCAGTGCTCGCTCCTCGGGCAGGGTAGTTTCCAATTCCGCCGCATTGAGGGTGAGGGTGTAGGGGCAGGGTAGGGCGGCAGGGCTGGAAAAGCGCCAGAACAGCGCCGACAGCACCATTTGGAAGGTTTCCGCCAGGGCACTGGAGCGCAGTTGGCAATGCTGACTGTTGCTGAGCAGCGGTTGCTGGTCGGCCGTGTGCAGTCCCCATTGCACCGCGATGGGAGGCGCGTCCACTGGCAGCTCGCGCGTCTCGCAGCCCTGCTGTCGTTGGCAATGCTCCTGATAGAGCGCATAGGCAGGTGTGGACAGCGGCTGACCGTCACGGCCGGTTACGGTGAGCGGATAGCGTTCCCCCTGGCCATCCCACTGGACGACGGCAGGCTTCGTCACCGCTGCCAGCGCAGACAGGGTGTCCACCTGATCCGTTTGCGGAAGCGTCTGCCCAGTACTGGCGAGTAACACCGGAATGTCTTGTTGGGTATAACGAGCGAAGACATTGGCCAGCACCTGTGGTGTCTCGTTCGCCCGAGAGTGATCGTGGCTGTACAACAGGTCGACGAACACTGCCTGGGGCCGATAATGCAGCAGGCGCGCCAGCACCTTAGCCTGCTCTTGGTAAGGCAGCGGCCAATGCAGGTCATGACGAAGCAGGAAGGCATCGTCCAGCAACAACAGGACGATCTGTTGCTGTCCACGATCAGGATAGAAGACTGACAACAGGCGATTGAAGAATTGCTCGCTGGCCTTGTCCGTGGCGCTGGAGAGGCCCAGGGGATCGCAGGCCAGGATCATCAGTCCCAGTACACCCAGCAGCAACCGACGACCTAGGCCGGCCGTAGGCCTCGGTGGCACTCCCTCGCACATCAAAAAGCACTCCCTGCTCCAAGCAAGGCCACTCTGCGGCAATAGGCCGTTTTTTGCAAACTCCGTCACATTTGCGCTGTCTGGGGACCGTTCGCCAGACCTCCTGGCTTTCCCTTGCCAGCCTGGCACCGCTTGGATTCCTCCGTCGTATTGGCTGCAATGGCTATGGAATAGGCAGCCTTTATCCACTGTGCGTTGTTACCCCGCGGTGGCACTGAGAGCCTGTTCGAAGTCTGCTGTGCGTCAGTCAACGACGTTGAAATGGTTCGGAATGCTCATTCAACTCCCGCAAAAACGGCTTCCTCAGCCATTTTCGCCTTGTTTGGTCGTAGCTCGTGGGACTTCTAGGCTCTGTACGAAAAATACTGGCGCAGACAGCGCAGCGTGCAAGCGAGCGTGACCATCGCCGCGAAACTTTTTGCCAGCTTGTCGTAGCGAGTGCCGATCCTGCGACTCTCCTTCAGCCAGCCGAACATCGGTCAGCAGGGGGCGGGACCGGCTCCTACACGTGCTCGAAACACTGCGGCCCTACAGCCTGCCCCCTGCTGCTCTCACCTCCATCCTAACGGCAAGCCAAGACACAAGCGGCCCATGGCCGCGATAAAAGATCAGATGAGATCCGTAGCGTAGAAAACGGTACGGCCTTTTCCTCTGGAGGCTTCCTGCAAGGCGGCCCTCACCCCAACCCTCTCCCGGAGGGAGAGGGGGCGCTTCGAGCAGATGTCGTCTTCGGTGGCTCAGGCGAAGACAGTTGCTCCTACGGTTCAGTGTAGGAGCGGCCCATGGCCGCGATAGCACAGGTGCGCCTACTCGTTCCGCCCCAGCCGCTCCACCTCCTGCAACCAGCGCAACCGCTGTTCCTCGTCGGCCGCTCGTACCGGCGAGTACTCGTGCACCTGCAATACCTGTATGCCACAGGCTTCGAGACCTTCCTGGATACCCTGGCGGTGGGGCGCCTGGTTGCGCAGGCGTTGCCAGGGGGAGGGCGGGGTGTCGGAGGTGACCAGCAGCTCGGCACTGCGTCCGGCCAGCAGGGGCTCACCGCCCCAGGTCTGGTCGCGCTGGGCGAAGGCGAAGCCCGGTTGCAGCACCCGTTCGAGAAAGCCCGCCAGCAGCGCCGGCAGGCCGTTCCACCACACTGGATAGATGAACACCAGGTGCTCGGCCCAGTGGATCTGCCGCTGGGCCTCCAGCAGGTCCGGCTCCAGCGTCTGCGAGAGGTCATAGCCCTCGCGCAGCACCGGGTCGAACTGGGCCTCGGCCAGTTTCAGCTGGCGCACCACCTGGCCACTGGCCTGGGCGCCCTGGACATAGGCATCGGCCAGCGACTGGCAGAAACTGGTGCGCTTGGGATTGCCCTGGATGACCAGCAGCCGCCGGCCATCTCCTTCCAGCGGCGTGGCGCCGCGGGCTTCAGCCACGGCCACCAGCTTCCAGCATGGTTTCCGGACGGACCCACTCGTCGAACTGGGCATCGGTCAGGTGGCCGAGTTCCAGCGCGGCGGCGCGCAGGGTCTTGTTCTCGGCGTAGGCCTTCTTGGCGATCTCGGCGGCCTTGTCGTAGCCGATGTGCGGATTGAGCGCGGTCACCAGCATCAGTCCCTGCTCCAGGTGCTCGGCCATCTTGTGCTCGTCCGGCTCCATGCCAGTGACGCAATGGGTGTTGAAGTTGCGGCAGCCATCGGCCAGCAGGCGGATGGATTCCAGCACGTTGTGGGCGATCACCGGCTTGTAGACGTTGAGCTGCAGATGCCCTTGGCTGGCGGCGAAGCCGACGGTGACGTCGTTGCCGATCACCTGGCAGGCCAGCATCGACAGGGCCTCGCACTGGGTCGGATTGACCTTGCCCGGCATGATGGAGCTGCCCGGTTCGTTGGCCGGCAGCTTGACCTCGGCGAAGCCCGCACGCGGACCGGAGCCCAGCAGCCGCAGGTCGTTGGCGATCTTCATCAGCGCCACGGCCAGGGTTTTGAGGCCGCCGTGCAGGGCCACCAGCGGTTCATGGCCGGCGAGGGCGGCGAACTTGTTCGGCGCGGTGACGAAGGGCAGGCCGGTGAGTTCGGCGATTTCCTTGGCGATGGCTTCGTCGAAGCCCTTGGGCGCATTCAGGCCGGTACCCACGGCCGTGCCACCCTGGGCCAGCTCCATGACCGCCGGCAGGGCGTTGCGAATGGCCCGTTCGGCCAGATCCAGCTGGGCGACGAAGGCCGACAGTTCCTGGCCGAAGGTCACCGGAGTGGCATCCATCATGTGGGTGCGCCCGGTCTTGACCAGGTGCTGGTAGCGCGCGGACTGTAGCGCCAGGCCGCCGGACAGCTCGGCGATGGCCGGCAGCAGATCGTTCTGCACCGCCAGGGCCGTGGCGATGTGCATGGCGGTGGGGAAGCAGTCGTTGGAGCTCTGGCCGCGGTTGACGTGGTCGTTGGGATGCACGGGCTTCTTGCCACCCTTGCCGTTGCCGGCCAGCTCGTTGCTGCGGCCGGCGATGACCTCGTTGACGTTCATGTTGCTCTGGGTGCCGCTGCCGGTCTGCCAGACCACCAGGGGAAACTGGTCGTCATGGAAGCCGTCGAGGATCTCGCTGCTGGCCTTCTCGATCAGGGTGGCGACGTCTTCGGGCAGTTCACCCAGGCTCAGGTTCACCCGCGCCGCCGCCTTCTTCACCGTGGCCAGGGCATGCACCACCGCCAGCGGCATGTGCTGGTCGCCGATGGCGAAGTTCTCCAGCGATCTCTGGGTCTGGGCGCCCCAGTAGACGTCGTCGGCTACTTCGATGGGGCCGATGCTATCGGTTTCGGTGCGGCTCATGGCGGTCTCCATAGCTAAGGTGGGTCCAGCTAACTTGGGCAGCAGGTTAGCGCCAGGGTTCCCAAATGGGAAGTATTCTCAAGTAATGGGTCGTCCACGATAAATTCAGGCCAGGTTCAGCCGCCCTATGGCACACTCGCGGTCCATTTTCAGCCTCCTGAAGGATGCCCATGAAGAAGACCCTCCGTACGCTCGGCGCTGTCATCGTCCTCGCCAGCGCCAGCAGCTTCGCCCTGGCCGATGCCAAGAGCCACGCGGCCGACGCGGAGCGCTTTCTCAAGCTGGCCAACGCCGACAAGCTGACCACTCCGGTCTACGCCCAGGTGCAGCAACTCTTCGCCCAGCACTTCGAACAGGCCAAGGCGCCCGGCAAGAAGGCTGTGCTGGAAAGCTACACCGCCCGTGCCAATCAGGCGCTGGACAGCACCATCGGCTGGGACAAGATCAAGCCCGACATGGTCAAGCTGTACACCGACACCTTCACCGAAGACGAGCTGGAAGGCCTGATCAAGTTCTACCAGTCCGACCTGGGCAAGAAGATGCTGGTCACCATGCCGCGGCTGTCCGCCCAGTCCGCCGAGCTGACCCAGGCCAAGCTGGAGCAGGCGGTACCCAAGGTCAACGGTATCCTCGCCGAGATGGACAAGGAGCTGGGGGTCAAGCCGCCGGCAGGTGCCGCCAACGGCGCTCCGCCCGCCAAGCGCTGATCCCGCCTTGCCCGCGAAGCCCGGACCCGTTCCGGGCTTCGTCGTTTCCGGGCCGACGGGGCGATTCCGACCTGAGCGCGAGCCCGTTAGAATGATGGTTCTCACAAATGAGGTAGCCCCATGAGCATGCGCGAACGTATCCAGTCCAGCCTGGGCCTGTTGCAACCCGAGCACCTGGAGGTGGCGGACGAGAGCCACATGCACAGCCGCGGCCAGGAGACCCACTACAAGGCGGTGGTGGTCAGCCAGCATTTCGCCGGCCTCAACGCGGTCAAGCGCCACCAGAAGGTCTACGGCACCCTCGGTGAGCTCATGGGCCAGTTCCACGCCCTGGCGCTGCATACCTACACCCCGGAAGAGTGGGCCGCCCAGGGCCAGGCCCCGGATTCGCCCACCTGCCGCGGCGGCAGCCAGCACGACCTGGCGGGCTGATCTCAAGGCGCCACTGTTCGGCGCCTCGCTAATTGGTTAAAATTTGACCGACGCCGGCATCCTTGCCGGCGTTTTCGTCTAACCGGTCCGCCCTTTGCGAGGGCGACCCCTGGGAACTCGAAGATGACCGACAAGATTGTCGTGGCGGCCTTGTACAAGTTCGTCACCCTGGACGACTACGTCCAATTGCGTGAACCCCTGTTGCAGACCCTGCTGGCGCACGACGTCAAGGGCACCCTGCTGCTGGCCGAGGAAGGCATCAATGGCACCGTCTCCGGCAGCCGTGCCGGCATCGATGCGGTACTCGACTGGCTGCGCGCCGATCCGCGCCTGGTCGACATCGACCACAAGGAATCCTACTGCGCCGAGCAGCCCTTCTACCGCACCAAGGTCAAGCTGAAGAAGGAGATCGTCACGCTGGGCGTGCCCGGGGTCGATCCCAACCGGCGGGTGGGCACCTACGTCGAACCACGCGACTGGAACGCCCTGGTCGACGACCCCGAAGTCCTGGTGATCGATACCCGCAACGACTACGAGGTGGGCATCGGCAGCTTCAAGGGCGCCATCGATCCCAAGACCAAGAGCTTCCGCGATTTTCCCGCCTACATCCGCGGACACTTCGATCCGGCCCGGCACAGGAAGGTCGCCATGTTCTGCACCGGTGGCATCCGTTGCGAGAAGGCATCGAGCTTCATGCTCCAGGAAGGCTTTCCCGAGGTGTTCCACCTCAAGGGCGGCATCCTCAAGTACCTCGAAGAGGTGCCCGCGGCCGAGTCCCGCTGGGAAGGCGAGTGCTTCGTCTTCGACAACCGCGTCACCGTGACCCATGACCTCGCCGAAGGGGTCTACGACCAGTGCCATGCCTGCCGCACGCCGGTCTCGCCGGAAGACATGCAGTCGCCGCACTACAGCCCCGGCATCAGTTGCCCGCACTGCTGGGATTCGCTGTCGGAGAAGACCCGTGCCGGCGCGCGCGAGCGGCAGAAGCAGATCGAACTCGCCCGGCTGCGCAACGAGCCCCATCCCATCGGCCGCGATCCGCGGCTGAACGTTACACTCCACCCCGAGGAGGTCTAGGATGCCCTGTCGCCTGCTCTATGTGATGGACCCCATGTGCTCCTGGTGCTGGGGCTTCGCCCCGGTGGTGGATCATCTGGCGCAGCGGGCGGCCGAGCAGGGCATTCCCCTGCGCATCGTGGTCGGCGGCCTGCGCCGCGAGCGCGTGGCCCAGGACGCCGCCAGCCGGGTGCGTACCCTGGCCTACTGGCAGGCGGTGCAGGAAACCACCGGCCAGCCCTTCGCCCTGGACCAGGGACCGCCGGAAGGCCTGGTGTACGACACCGAGCCGGCCTGTCGCGCCCTGGTCGCTGCCCGCCAACTCGACGAGGAGGCCGTCTGGGACCTGGCCAAGCGTATCCAGCAGGCCTTCTACGTCGAGGCGCGCGACGTCACCCAGCCGGCGCTGCTGGTGGAACTGGCCGAAGCCTGCGGCCTGCCGCGCATCGAATTCGCTCCGCTGTTCGATGGCGAGCCGGCGCACCGGGCTACCCAGGCGGACTTCGACTGGGCGCTGAACCTGGGCATCGCCGGCTTTCCCACCCTGCTGGCCGAGCGCAACGGCCAGTTGGCCCTGATCACCAACGGCTACCAGCCGCTCGCCGAGCTGGAACCCCTGCTGGACGCCTGGCTGACTCGCGGCGCGCAACCGGCGTGACCCTGGTCATCGACGAGCGCCTGACGCTACCCGAGCAGGACATCCAGCTCACGGCGGTACGCGCCCAGGGTGCCGGTGGGCAGAACGTCAACAAGGTCTCCAGCGCCGTCCACCTGAGATTCAACATCCAGGCGTCGTCGCTGCCCGAGCCGCTCAAGGAGCGCCTGCTGGCCTTGCGTGACCAGCGCATCAGCCGTGACGGCGTGGTGGTGATCAAGGCGCAGCAGTACCGCACCCAGGAACAGAATCGCGCCGATGCCCTGGAACGCCTGGCCGCGTTGATCGCCGCCGCCAACGTCCAGGAAAAGGCGCGTCGTCCGACCAAGCCCACCTACGGCTCCAAGCAGCGCCGCCTGGAAGGCAAGTCGCGCCGCAGCGGTCTCAAGGCCAGTCGCGGGCGGGTGGATTTCTAAGAGCCTGTTCAAAGTCTCGCGAGCTAGAGGCAAACAAGGCCTGGGCGGCCCCGCGAAAGCACCTGAGAAAGCGCAATTTACGAGTGGTAAATGAGCCTTTCGAAGGCCTTTTCAACGCCGTCTGGCCGACGCGCAGCAGATCGTGAACAGCTTCTAACCGCGTCAGCGCGGCGTGGCGCTGTCATTCGCCAGCGTCTTCAGCCACTCGCCGACCGCCCGAAGGGCGGCGTCCGTGCGATTGCGGGTCGGCATGACCAGGTAGTAACCCCAGTCGCTCTGGACAGACCCGGCCACGACCTGTAGCAACTGACGTCTTTCCAGGGCCTCGCGGACGAAGCAGCGATTGACCATGGCTATACCCTGACCGGCCAGAGCAGCGTCTATGGCCAAGGCGGCCTGGTTCATGTGCAGTTCCCGGTGCACCGGTTGGCCGTCCAGCACCGCTGGCCAATCGGCCTGGCCGTCGTTGAGCAGGGCATGGCGGGCAAGCGTCACCGCATCCAGGGGCAGGGGCTGGGCGCCGATCAGCGCAGGGCTGGCCACCACGATCAGCTCGGCGAAGAGGAAGTCTGCTGTCACGCCGCGCTGTGTGGGCTGGCGGGTGAGGCGTATCGCCACATCGACGCCATCCCGGGCGAAGTCCACCAGGACATCACTGGCCTGCACCCGCAGATCGAGGTCGGGGTGGGCCTGGGCGAAGGCCGGCAGTTGCGGGATCAGGCATTTGGCGGCGAAGGTGGGGGTCACGCTCACCGTGATCACCCGCTTGCGCGACAGCAGCGCGTCGGTGGCCTCGCGCAGCAAGGCGAAGGCGCGCTGCACGTCCTGGAAGTAGGCGCGACCGCGCTCGCTCAGTTGCACACCCCGTCGCTGACGCAGGAACAGTGGAAAACCCAGGCGTTGCTCCAACAGGCGCACCTGCTGGGCAACCGCCGCCTGGGTGACGGAAAGCTCCTCGGCGGCAGCCTGGAAGCTGCCGCGCCGTCCCGCGGCTTCGAAGGCGTGCAGGGCTTTCAACGGGGGGAGGCGCTGGCTGGTCGTCATGGTCGTCCTGACCCTAGTTCTGCTATTGGCTGGATTTAGTGGATAGCGTGCCAGGAACTGGCGCAAACCCTGTAGATAAAGACCTTTATTCCATGATTCGGCAGCAGTTGCCAGGAGGGGGAATGGGTCTTACCGTCGTGATGTTCGGGGCACTCGGACTGTGCTGGGGGTCGAACTTCATCTACATGAAACTGGCTGCCGAAGTCATCTCGCCGGCGCAGATGACCCTGCTGCGAGTCGCCTGCGGCTTCGTGCCCTTGCTGCTGGTGGCGTGGCGGCGAGGGGTGATGGAGCGCGGGCAACTGCGGCTGCTGCCGCATTTCGGCGTGATGGCGGTACTCGCCACGGCGTTCTACTACTTCGCCATCGCCAAGGGGACCGAGCTGCTGCCGTCCGCCGTCGCCGGCGTGCTGGGCGGGACCATCGCCCTGTTCACCACCCTTGCCAGCCTGCTGTTTCTTCCTGCTCAGAGGCCCAATGCCGCCATGCTCGGCGGTGTCTGGCTCGGTTTTATCGGCGTGGTGCTGTTGATCGCGCCCTGGCAGGGCACAGTGGCGATGCTGGATGGCCGGGGTGTGCTCTGGATGCTCGGGGCGGCGGCGCTGTTCGGCGGTTCCTACGTCTATGTCTGCCGGTTTCTCGCGCCCCACGGCCTGCCGCCCCTGGCGCTGGTGACCTGGCAGATGGGGCTGGCCCTGGCGCTATTGCTGCTGGTCACCGATACCTCGGGCATGGGCGACTTGCTGCGACAACCGCGGGCGCTGGCGGGGGTGACCCTAGGGCTTGGCGTGTTGGGCACCGGGCTGGCCTTCCTGATCTATTACGCCCTGCTCGAGCGGCTGGGCGCCGTCGCTTCGGCGGCCGCGACCTATCTCACTCCGGCGGTAGCCCTGATCATCGGCTGGGCCAATGGCGAGGCGGTGGGGCTGCGTGAACTGTCCGCAGCGGGAGTGATCCTGCTGGGGATCGCTCTGGTGCAACGGGGACGTACTCGTGCCAGCGGCTAGCGCACCACGATCAGGGCACTGCCAGCGGCTTCCAGCATGTTGCGGGTGTTGCTGCCCATGAAGAAGTGGCGCAGACGGGAATGACCGAAGGCGCCCATCACCACCAGCTCCAGGCCGTGCTGCTTGCGGTAGCGCTCCAGGCCCAGTTCCACGTCGCCGTCGGTGAAGGCGGTGGTGACCTGGCGGCCCCCGGCACGGAGTTCGGCGGCGGCGCGGGCGAGGGCGGCGCGGCGTTCCTCGCGGTCGCGGCCAACGGTCACCAGGTGGCAGGCCAGGCCCTCGAACAGCCGACAGGTCGCTACCCAGGTGACCGCCTTGCGCGCACTGCTGCTGTCGTCGTAGGCCAGCAACACGCCCTTGGGGTCGACGAATTGATGGCCGGCCACCAGCAGCGGACGCTGCAGCAGGCGGATGGCGCTTTCCAGGTGGCGGCCGATCAGCCGCTTGGGCGGGCTGTCCTCGCCCTGGCGACCGAGCACGATGAGATCGAAGTCTTCCTGCAGGCTTTCCAGCGAAGTCATCAGATCGCCGTGCTGCAGCACGGCGCCGGCGCACTGGGCCCGCTGCTGCTCTACCCGCAGCTGGGCGGCATCGAGCAGCAGTCGGCCCTGGTCTTCGGCCAGGCTGCCACGCTGGGCATCCAGGGCCGCCAGTTCGGTGAGCAACTGTTCGCGATTGCCCAGCAGCGGCGCCGGGACACCGTGACCAGGGCGGGGAAAGCGGCGCTGGTCCAGTACGTGCAGCAGGGTCAGGGGTACGCCTAGCGCGTTACCGGCCCAGGCGGCGAAGTCGCAGACGGCGGCGCTCACGGCCGAGCCGTCGAGGCAGGCGAGGATCTTGGGCATGGCCGCGGGTCTCCGAGAGCAGGGCGTTGCTGCGACAGACCCGGGCGCGGCGCCCGGGGTTCAATCGCCGCGGACGAGGTCGTCGCTCACGCCGCCCCGGCGCAGCAGTTGCTTGCAGCGCTGGGACAGGTGCAGCACCCGTACCCGCTTGCCGGCCTTGGCGTAGCGTTCGTGCAGGGTGCGCAGCGCCGCGACCGCCGAGTAGTCGACGAAGCTCAGGTGGCGGCAGTCCACCATCACCTTCGGCGGATCGCCGGCCGGGTCGAACTGGTTGAGGAAGGTAGCGGTGGAGGCGAAGAACAGGGTGCCGTGCACCTGGTACTTCTTGCTGCCGTCGGTGTCCAGGTGGCTGTCCGCATAGAGCCGGCGGGCGTGCTGCCAGGCGAAGTTGAGCGCTGCCAGGACGATGCCGCAGAGCACGGCGGTGGCCAGGTCGGCGAACACCGTGATGACGGTGACCGCGACGATCATCAGCATGTCGCTGCGCGGCACCCGGTGCAGCACTCGTAGCGAGGCCCAGGCGAAGGTCTGCTGGGCGACCACGAACATGGTACCCACCAGGGCGGCCAGCGGAATCCGCTCGATCAGCGGCGAGAGGAACAGTACGAAGAGCAGCATCAGCCCTCCGGCGACCACCCCGGACAGCCGGCCCCGCCCCCCGGAACTCAGGTTGATCATGGTCTGGCCGATCATGGCGCAACCGCCCATGCCGCCGAATAGTCCGGAAGCGATGTTGGCCGCACCCAGGGCCACGCACTCGCGGTTGGGATAGCCGCGGCTCTCGGTGATCTCGTCGGTGAGATTCAGCGTCAGCAGGGTCTCCAGCAGACCGACCAGGGCCATCAGCACCGCATAGGGCAGGATGATCTGCAGGGTGTCGAGGGTCCAGGGAATATCCGGCAACGCCAGTTGCGGCAGGCCGCCGGCGATATGGGCCATGTCGCCCAGGGTGCGGGTCGGCAGGTCGAGGCAATACACGGCCAGGCCCACGCCGAGGATGGCGGCCAGGGCCGGTGGCACCGCGCGGGTCAGCCGCGGCAGCAGCCAGATGATGGCTATGGTCGCCGCGGTGAGACCGAGCATCAGGTACAGCGGGGCGCCGCTCAGCCAGGCGCCGCCCTGCCTGAAGTGCTCCAGCTGGGCCAGCGCGATGACGATGGCCAGGCCGTTGACGAAGCCCAGCATCACCGGGTGCGGCACCATGCGGATCAGCTTGCCCAGGCGCAGCAGGCCGAAGGCGATCATCAGCAGGCCGCCGAGTACCACCGTGGCCAGCAGGTACTGCACGCCGTGCTGGACCACCAGGGCGACGATGACCACCGCCATGGAGCCGGCGGCGCCGGAGATCATGCCGGGTCGACCGCCGAACAGAGCGGTGAGGGTGCAGATGAAGAAGGCGCCGTAGAGCCCCATCAGCGGATTCAGATGGGCGACCAGGGCGAAGGCGATGCACTCGGGCACCAGGGCGAAGGACGTGGTGAGACCGGCCAGGATGTCGGCGCGGGCGGAGACTCTTTTCATGGCGTATCCAGAACGGGTGACGGCGCCTTGGCGCGCGGTCACGAAAAACGACGGGGCAGGACGAGGGGCGCACGCCCCGGGGAAGGGTAGCGGGCGGCGGAGGCACGCGGGGCTATGGCGGCGTCGGCAGGCGATTGGACATGACGGGAAAGGTCCGAGGTATCGCGAGGAAAGATGGGCAGACTAGCACGACTTGCCGCTGCCGCCGAATCGGCGGGACTGGTGGTCGTGGTCGGGGCGCACCTGCACAAAGTGACCTGGTTCAAGCTTTCGCCGGTTGCTGCTCGTCACCGGCGAACATCTCCGGGCAACGCGACTCAAAGGCGCGTTGCGCAGCGGGATGCGCGACATCCTTGCAGTGGCGCCTCGCTCCAGCCTGTCTGACCAGCCTGGAGCGCTTCGCCACTGGACCGTCGAGGCCTCACGCAGGAGTCAGCCCCATGGAGCTCAATTATCGCAGGGACATCGATGGCCTTCGCGCCATCGCCGTGCTGCTCGTCGTCCTCAACCACGCCGGCTTCACCGCCTTCGGCGGCGGCTACATCGGGGTCGACGTCTTCTTCGTCATCTCCGGCTATCTGATCACCCGCAAGACCGCCCCGGACATCGCCCAGGGTCGCTTCAGCTTCGCCGACTTCTATCTGCGGCGGGTGCGGCGCCTGCTGCCGGCCTTCGTCGCCATGGCCCTGGTCACCAGCGTGGCGGCGGCCTTCATCCTGCTGCCGCGGGACCTGGCGGTATACAGCAAGAGCCTGATGGCGGCCTTGTTGTCGATCGCCAACGTCTTCTTCTGGCGCGCCAGCAACGGCTACTTCTCGCCCACCGCCGACGAATTGCCGCTGCTGCACACCTGGTCGCTGGCGGTGGAGGAGCAGTACTACCTGTTCTGGCCGGTGCTGCTCCTGCTGGGCTATCGCTGGCTGGGCGTGCGCCGTTGCGGCCAGGCCGCGATCCTGCTGGCCGTCGCCGGCTTGGCGCTGTCGGAGTGGGCCGCTCGCGCCCAGCCCAATGCCGCCTACTACCTGCTGCACGCGCGGGCCTTCGAACTCCTGCTGGGCAGCCTGCTGGCCCTCTACTGGGACCGCCTGCCGCGCCCCAGCGCCGGGCAGGCGAGTGCCCTGGGAGTGCTGGCCCTGGCGCTGATCCTGGTACCGGCCTTCACCCTCGATCACCACAGCCTGTTCCCTGGCTTCAACGCCCTCTGGCCCTGCCTGGGCGCTACGTTGCTGATCTGGACCGGCGAGAGCGGTCGCGGTCCGGCGCGCTGGCTGCTGGCGCAGCGGCCGCTGGTGTTCGTCGGCCTGATCTCCTATTCGCTCTATCTCTGGCACTGGCCGCTGATGGCCTTCGCCAACTACATGGAATTGCCCAAGGACCTGGCGCTGCGCCTGGGCCTGGTGGCGGCCTCGCTGCTGCTGGGTACCCTGTCCTGGCGCTTCGTCGAGCAACCCTTCCGTGGTCGGCTGCGCTGGTCGCCGCGCGTTACCTTCGCCGCCCTCTACGCTGCCCCTTTGCTGGTCGGTGCCCTGGCGGTCGGGCTGACCCTCAAGTTCCAGGGCTTCCCCCAGCGTTACGACGGCCCCACCGCGGCCATGGTCGAGGCACTCGACAGCAGCTTCGTCACCGCACGTGGTGGCTGCTTCATCGAGGAGTTCGGCAACGTGGCGACCCAGTGGACGCCGGAGCGCTGCCGCCTGGGCGCCACCGACCGGCCGCGGCCGGACGTGCTGCTGGTGGGCGATTCCCACGCCGCCGCCAGCACCGGGATGCTCGATGTGCTGCTCAAGGACGCCGGCCTGCGCGGCTTCGACATGACTCGCAGCGGTACCCTCTACCTGCCGGGTATCTCCGGGCTCTACATCACCCGGCCGGGCAATCGCCTGGACCCCTCCATCCAGCTCACCGCGCCGGTGGTGACCCAGGCCATTCGCGAGGGCGGCTATCGCTACGTGGTGCTCGGCGGGCGCTGGCCGATGTACCTGGAAGGCATGAGCGAGACGGGGCTGTCGCACTACAACGTGCTGCGCCGTGAAGGCGACGCGGCGACACCCGCCGAGCTGCTGCGCGAGGGCATGGACAATGCCATCCGCATCATCACCGAGAGTGGCGCCACCCCGGTGATCCTCGCCGGCATACCCGAGGTCGGCGCCGGGCGTGATACCTGCCAGGTGAAGAATCGCCTGTTCCATACCAGCAACGATTGCGCCGTCGACCTGGCCGAGGTGATGCGACGCCAGGAGCCCTTCACCCTGATCCTCGACGACCTCAAGCAACGCTATCCGCAGCTGGTGACCCTGGATCCCAAGGCGATCACCTGCGATGCCCGGCGCTGTCATTCCGCCCTGGACGGCACGCCGCTGTACCAGGACGGCAACCACCTGAACGTCGAGGGTTCGCGGCTGATCGGCGAGCGCCTGATCGAGCAGGGCGACAATCCGCTGCAGCCCGAGCCGGCACCGCCGGTCCTGCAGGAAAAGACCATCCGCCAGGCTGCTTCGGGCTGAGGGATGGAAGGGCGACTTCCATTGATCGGCGACAACCGCTTAGTGCTCGATAAGCCGGGCGGTTGGGTTACTCTTGCCTCAGGACCCGGCCAAGTACCGGGTCCAGCCTGAACGAGGACAAGAACCGTGGATATGAACCGTCGGCAATTCTTCAAGGTCGCTGGAGTCGGCCTTGCGGGATCCAGCCTGGCGGCGTTAGGCATGGCTCCCACAGCCGCCTTCGCCGACCAGGTGCGTCATTTCAAACTGGCGCACACCGTGGAAACCCGCAACACCTGTCCCTATTGCTCGGTCGGCTGCGGCCTGATCATGTACAGCATGGGCGACCGGGCCAAGAACGTGGCCCAGAACATCATTCACATCGAGGGCGACGCCGACCACCCGGTCAACCGCGGCACCCTCTGCCCGAAGGGCGCCGGCCTGCTGGATTTCATCCACAGCCCCAATCGCCTCAAGTACCCCGAGGTGCGCAAGCCCGGCAGCAACGAGTGGACCCGCATCAGTTGGGACGAGGCGCTCGGGCGCATCGCCACCCTGATGAAGGAGGACCGCGACGCCAACTTCATCGCCACCAACGACCAGGGCCAGACGGTCAATCGCTGGTTGACCACGGGCTTCCTGGCCGCTTCGGCGTCCTCCAATGAAACCGGTTATCTGACGCAGAAGATCGCACGGAGTCTGGGCCTGCTGGCCTTCGACAACCAGGCGCGCGTCTGACACGGCCCGACGGTGGCAGGTCTTGCCCCGACGTTTGGCCGTGGTGCGATGACGAATCATTGGAGCGACATCAAGAACGCCAATCTCGTCCTCATCATGGGCGGCAATGCCGCCGAAGCCCACCCGTGCGGCTTCAAATGGGTCACCGAGGCCAAGGCGCACAACAACGCCCGGCTGATCGTGGTCGATCCGCGTTTCACCCGTTCCGCCTCGGTCGCCGACTACTACGCGCCGATCCGGACTGGCAGCGACATCGCCTTCCTGGGCGGGCTGATCAATTACCTGATCACCCACGACAAGATCCAGCAGGAGTACGTCCGCAACTACACCGACGCCGGCTTCCTGGTGAAGGAAGGCTTCACCTTCGAGGACGGCCTGTACAACGGCTACGACGCCGAGAAGCGCACCTACACCGACAAGGTGAACTGGGGCTATCAGATCGGCGACGACGGCTTCGTCAAGATCGATCCGACCCTGCAGGATCCGCGTTGCGTCTTCCAGCTGATGAAGCAGCACTACAGCCGCTACACCCTGGAAGTGGCCAGCCAGACCTGCGGCACGCCGCCCGACGCGATCCAGAAGGTCTGGGCCGAGATCGCCGAGACCTCCGCGCCCGGTCGCGTCATGACCATCCTCTATGCCCTGGGCTGGACCCAGCACTCCATCGGGGCGCAGATCATTCGCTGCGGTGCCATGGTGCAGTTGCTGCTGGGCAACATCGGCCTGCCGGGTGGTGGGATGAACGCACTGCGTGGTCACTCCAACATCCAGGGCCTCACCGACCTGGGGCTGCTGTCGATCCAGCTGCCCGGCTACCTGACCATCGGCGGCGACGGCGAGCAGGACTACAACACCTTCATCGCCCGCCGCGCCAGCAAGCCGCTGCGCCCGGGGCAGATGAGCTACTGGCAGAACTACGGCAAGTTCCATGTCAGCCTGATGAAGGCCTGGTACGGCGACAAGGCCACCAAGGACAACGACTGGTGCTACCACTGGTTGCCCAAGGTCGACGTCACCGGTGCCGGCTACGACGTGCTGCGCTACTTCGACATGATGGGCAAGGGCCAGGTCAACGGCTACGTCTGCCAGGGCTTCAACCCCATCGCCGCCTTCCCCAACAAGGCCAAGGTGCTGCGCGGGCTGTCCAAGCTCAAGTGGCTGGTGATCATGGACCCGCTGGCCACCGAGACCTCCGAGTTCTGGCGCAACCATGGCGATCACAACGACGTGAACACCGCCGAGATCCAGACCGAGGTGTTCCGCCTGCCCACCACCTGCTTCGCCGAGGAAGACGGCTCCCTGGTCAACTCCAGCCGCTGGCTGCAATGGCACTTCAAGGGCGCCGAGGCACCCGGCGAAGGGCGCAGCGACATCGCCATCATGGCCGAGCTGTTCCTCAAGCTGCGCGAGGCCTATGGCAAGGAGGGTGGAGCCTTCCCCGATCCCATCCTGGGGCTCTCCTGGCCCTATGCCAAGCCCGAGGAACCTTCGCCCGAGGAGCTGGCCAAGGAGTACAACGGCTACGCGGTCACCGACGTGCTGGATGCCAAGGGCGCGGTCTCGGCCAAGGCCGGTCAGCAACTCGCCGGTTTCGGCCAGTTGATGGACGACGGCAGCACGGCGTCGGGTTGCTGGATCTTCTGCGGGTCCTGGACCGAGCAGGGCAACCAGATGGCGCGGCGCGACAACAGCGATCCCTTCCACATGGGGCAGACCCTGGGCTGGGCCTGGTCGTGGCCGAACAACAGACGCATCCTCTACAACCGCGCCTCCTCGGACCTCAGCGGCAAGCCCTGGGACCCGAGCAAGAAGCTGGTGTGGTGGAACGACAAGGCGCAGAAGTGGGGCGGTACCGACGTGCCCGACTACAAGATCGACGCCAAGCCGGCCGACGGCATGAGTCCCTTCATCATGAACCCCGAAGGGGTGGCGCGTTTCTTCGCCCTGGACAAGATGGCCGAGGGGCCCTTCCCGGAACACTACGAGCCGTTCGAGACGCCCATCGGCGTCAATCCGCTGCACCCCAACAACCGCAAGGCCACGAGCAGCCCGGCGGCGCGGGTGCTCAAGGACGACTGGGCGGATTTCGGCGATCGCAAGGACTTCCCCTATGCGGCCACCACCTACCGCCTGACCGAGCACTTCCACTACTGGAGCAAGCACTGCCGCCTCAACGCCATCATCCAGCCCGAGCAGTTCGTCGAGATCGGCGAGGTGCTGGCCAAGCAGAAGGGCATCGCCGCCGGTGATCTGGTGCGTGTCACCTCCAAGCGTGGCCATATCGTCTGCAAGGCGGTGGTGACCAAGCGCATTCGCCCGCTGCAGGTCAACGGCGAGACGGTGCACCACGTCGGCATCCCCATCCACTGGGGCTTCTCCGGCGTGGCGCGGATGGGCTATCTGGCCAACACCCTGACCCCCTTCGTGGGTGACGGGAACACCCAGACGCCCGAGTTCAAGTCGTTCCTGGTCAACGTGGAGAAAGCGTGATGGCAAGCCAAGATATCTATGCCCGCTCCGCGACCACCACGGCCTACTCGTCGGTGCGCACCCAGGCGGAAGTGGCCAAGCTGATCGATGTGTCCAAGTGCATCGGCTGCAAGGCCTGCCAGGTCGCCTGCTCGGAATGGAACGAGTTGCGCGACGAGGTGGGTCACAACCACGGCACCTACGACAACCCGGCGGACCTCACCGCGGATTCCTGGACCCTGATGAGGTTCACCGAGCACGAGGACGAGGCCGGCAAGCTGGAGTGGCTGATCCGCAAGGACGGCTGCATGCACTGCGCCGAGCCGGGTTGCCTGAAGGCCTGTCCGAGTCCGGGGGCCATCGTCAAGTACGCCAACGGCATCGTCGACTTCAACCAGGACCACTGCATCGGCTGCGGCTACTGCATCGCCGGTTGCCCCTTCGATATCCCGCGTATCTCGAAGAAGGACAACAAGGCCTACAAGTGCTCGCTGTGTTCGGACCGGGTCGGGGTCGGCCTGGAGCCGGCCTGCGTCAAGACCTGCCCGACCGGCGCCATCGTCTTCGGTACCAAGGACGCCATGAAGGAGCACGCCGCCGAGCGCATCGTCGATCTCAAGAGCCGCGGCTACGAGAATGCCGGCCTGTACGACCCGGTTGGGGTAGGGGGCACCCACGTCATGTACGTGCTGCACCATGCCGACCAGCCGCAGCTGTACAACCACCTGCCCAAGGACCCGACCATCAGTCCCACCGTGGGGCTGTGGAAGGGGTTCACCAAACCCCTGGCGCTGTTCGCCATGGGCGCGGCGGTGCTGGCCGGCTTCTTCCACTACGTGCGTGTCGGCCCGAACCGGACCGATGACGACGACGAGGTAGTCGAGGCGCCGCCCCGTCCCGAGGGCGATGCGCCCAAGGGCGAGGTCAAGCAGCTGAGTCCGTCCGTGCAGATCTTCGATCCGCACGACAAGCAGCCCTAGCAGGGGTACGCCCCCGGTTAGCCGGGGGGCGTCCTGGGAGATCGAGATGAAACCTGAAATCCAGCGTTACAACGCCAACGAGCGGACCAACCACTGGATCGTGGCGATCCTGTTCTTCATGGCCGGGCTGTCGGGACTGGCGCTGTTCCATCCCGCGCTGTTCCCGCTGTCGAGCCTGTTCGGCGGCGGCACCTGGACGCGCATCCTGCATCCCTTCATGGGCGTGGCGATGTTCGTGTTCTTCGCCTTCCTGGTGATCCGCTTCTGGCGGCACAACAAGATCGGTCGCGAAGACGCCCAGTGGCTCAAGCAGATCGACGACGTGCTGAACAACCGCGAGGAAAAGCTGCCGCCGATCGACAAGTACAACCCCGGGCAGAAGATCCTGTTCTGGGTGCTGCTGGCCTGCATGCTGGTCCTGCTGGTCAGCGGCGTGGTGATCTGGCGGCAATACTTCGCCCACCTGTTCCCCATCCCGGTGATCCGCCTGGGCGCCCTGGCCCATGCCGCCGCCGCCTTCGTGCTGGTGCTGTCGATCATCGTGCACATCTATGCCGGGATCTGGATCAAGGGTTCGGTGACCGCGATGATGACCGGCTGGGTCAGTCGCGCCTGGGCGAAAAAGCACCACTCGTTGTGGTACGAGAAGGTCACCCGCGAGAAGAAGTAAGTCCGTCGCCGTCGGGCTGCGCTCTGCCCAACCGCGTCTAGGGTGCAGGGTGCTTTCCCCGTACGCCGATTCGACCCCCTCTCCCTCTGGGAGAGGGTTGGAGTGAGGGTAACGGTGGCGTCTGCCTTACGAAACCCAACACCCCCAACCCTCCCGCTATCCTGAATCCTCCTCTTCCACCGTTCTGCTAAGGAGCCCTGCCATGGCGGGCCAGATCCTCGAACCCGGCGAAATCGAAGCCGCGGCCGTCAATCCCGATTTCATCCTGCTGCCTGGTGGCGAGCTGTTCGGCTATCGCGCCGATCGCCTGCGCCTGCTGGCCGCCGGCAATGCCCTGGGCGACTACCTGTTGCTGATGGCTGAGCTCTGCGAGGCCCAGCAAGGGGTCTTCGACCGCCTCGCACTCCTGCCGCTGGACGAGGCGCGCCATGCCCAGAGCCTCGAGCACGGCCTGCCGCCGCTGGGCTACGACACCCTGGTGCGCGAAGGCCACTGGCTACCCGCGCTGGATGCCCTGCTGGAGGCCCTGAAGATCGAGCAGGCGTCGGTGCAGGCCGCCCTGGACGAACTGCGCCAGGCCGATGCCGGCCAGCGCAAGGCCTGGGCCATCGCCCTGCTGGCGGGCAGCTACGAACTGGTGCCGGCCGGCGTGGTGCCCTTCCTCGGCGCCAGCCTGCAACTGGCCTGGACCCACTGGCTGCAACGCAGCGACTTCAGCGCCCTGCGCGAACAGGGCAGCCAGACGTCCTGCCCCTGCTGCGGCGCGCCACCCATGGCCGGCGTCATCCATCACCTGGGCAAGGCCAATGGCCTGAGGTACCTCACCTGTTCGCTATGCGCCTGCGAATGGCACTTCGTGCGGGTCAAGTGCAGCCACTGCGAGACCGGCAAGGGCCTGGGCTACTACTCCCTGGGGGCCGACGATGCCAATGCCCAGAAGGCGCCCCTGCGCGCCGAGACCTGCGCCCACTGCAAGACCTACCTCAAGCACCTCTATCGCGACCATGACGCCCGCAGCGAACCCCTGTCCGCCGACCTTGCCAGCCTGGCGCTGGACGTCCGCCTGGCGGAAGAGGGCTACCAGCGCCACGCGCCCAACCTGCTGTTCGCCCCGGGCTAGACCGGGCAGGGCGGTCGCCGTAGCTTCCGTTTTCGCCTATGGCGGGCTGCCTGGGCTTTGCCATTGTTGGCGTACGCACCCGCCTGTACTTCGTGAAGCCAAGCCGCACGAACCTCGGCGAAGCGGTCGCCAATGATGCTTATCGCGCCAAGAGTCAGTCGGCGGCGCCCTGTCGCCGCCAGGTCATGTTGCAGAGCCAGTCTATCGACGGGCACAAAACCTTCTATCACGCCGCGCGGCTAAGGCGTCTAGTATGGAGTTTGCGCCGCTTCGGCGGTGTGCCCATCTGATGAGGGGATAACAATGCTCGAAACGTCCGCTTTTTTGCCCGTGGTAGGGCTCCCATCGACGCCGGTCCGAGCCTGGCATCGGTACCTGTCGAGCCAACAGGCCTAAGCCGCCGGAACCACGACTTCAGCAGGCCGTGACGCCGTCGCGGCCGACCAACCGGATGAACAAGACCTAAGGTAGCCAAGAAGATGTCGACCGAATCCAAGTGCCCGTTCAATCACGCCGCCGGCGGTGGTACCACCAACAAGGATTGGTGGCCGAACCAGCTCAATCTCAACTTCCTGCACCAGCACTCGTCGTTGTCCGACCCCATGGGCGAGGAGTTCGACTACGCCAAGGAATTCCAGAGCCTGGACCTGGAAGCGGTGAAGGCCGACCTGCGCGCCGTGATGACCGATTCCCAGGACTGGTGGCCGGCCGACTTCGGCCACTACGGTCCGCTGTTCGTGCGCATGGCCTGGCACAGCGCCGGTACCTATCGAGTCGGTGATGGTCGCGGCGGTGCGGGCCAGGGCCAACAGCGCTTCGCCCCGCTCAACAGCTGGCCGGACAACGTCAGCCTGGACAAGGCGCGCCGGCTGATCTGGCCGGTCAAGCAGAAGTATGGCCGCAAGATCTCCTGGGCCGACCTCATCGTCCTCACCGGCAACGTCGCCCTGGAATCCATGGGCTTCAAGACCTTCGGCTTCTCCGGCGGTCGTCAGGACGTCTGGGAACCGGACGATGCGGTGTTCTGGGGTTCGGAAACCGTCTGGCTGGGTGGCGACGTCCGCTACGGCCAGCACAAGCAGATGGAGCAGCCCGGCGATGGCGTGCTGACCGCGCAGCCCGAGCAGCATCCGGTCGAGCACAGCCGCAACGAAGGTCCCAGCCGCGTGCTGGAGAATCCGCTGGCCGCGGTGCAGATGGGCCTGATCTACGTGAACCCCGAGGGTCCGAACGGCAACCCCGACCCGGTGGCCTCGGCCCATGATATCCGCGAGACCTTCGGCCGCATGGCCATGAACGACGAGGAAACCGTCGCCCTGATCGCTGGTGGTCACGCCTTCGGCAAGACCCACGGTGCCGGTCCGGCCACCAGCGTGGGCGCCGAGCCGGAAGCCGCCGACCTGGAGCAGCAGGGCTTCGGCTGGCAGAACAGCTACGGCACCGGCAAGGGCGCTGACACCATCACCAGTGGTCTTGAGGTGACCTGGACCTCCACGCCCACCCGCTGGAGCAACGAATACTTCGAGAACATGTTCAAGTTCGAGTGGGAGCTGTTCAAGAGCCCGGCCGGTGCCCACCAGTGGCGGCCGAAGGACGGCGCCGGGGCGGGTGCCGTGCCCGATGCCCACGATCCCAGCAAGCGTCACCAGCCGACCATGCTGACCTCGGACCTGGCGCTGCGCTTCGATCCGGCCTACGAGAAGATCTCCCGCCGTTTCCTGGAAAACCCTGACCAGTTGGCCGACGCCTTCGCCCGTGCCTGGTTCAAGCTGACCCACCGCGACATGGGGCCCCTGGCCCGCTACCTGGGCCCGGAAACCCCGGCCGAAGAGCTGCTGTGGCAGGACCCGCTGCCCAAGGCCGAAGGTGAGCCCCTGGGCGAGGCCGAGGTCAAGGCGCTCAAGGACAAGCTGGCAGCCTCCGGCCTGAGCGTATCCGAACTGGTCGGCACCGCCTGGGCGGCTGCGTCCACCTTCCGCGGTTCCGACAAGCGGGGCGGGGCCAACGGCGGCCGTCTGCGCCTGGCACCGCAAAAGGACTGGGAGGTCAACCAGCCGGCGCAACTGGCCAAGGTGCTGGGCGTGCTGGAAGGCATCCAGCGTGACTTCAAGGGCCAGGGCAAGCAGGTCTCCATCGCCGATCTGATCGTGCTGGCCGGTAGCGTCGGCGTGGAAAAGGCCGCCCAGGCGGCGGGTCACTCGATCAGCGTGCCCTTCACCCCGGGTCGCGTGGATGCCTCCCAGGAGCAGACCGATGTCCATTCCTTCGGGCACCTGGAGCCCTGGGCCGATGGCTTCCGCAACTACGTGGGCGGGGAGTTCAAGGTCAAGCCGGAATTCCTGCTGGTGGACAAGGCGCACCTGCTGAACCTGACCGCGCCGGAGCTGACGGTGCTGTTGGGCGGCCTGCGTGTGCTGGACATCAACGTGGGCGGCGCCAAGCACGGCGTCTTCACCCAACGGCCGCAGACCCTGACCAACGACTTCTTCGTCAACCTGCTGGACATGGCCACCGAGTGGAAGGCCACCGGTCCGGACAAGGCCACCTTCGAAGGTCGCGATCGCAAGACCGGCGCCCTGAAGTGGACCGGTACCCGGGTCGACCTGGTGTTCGGTTCCCACGCCCAGCTGCGGGCGCTGAGCGAGGTCTACGGCAGTGCCGACGCCCAGGAGAAGTTCGTCAAGGACTTCGTCAAGGTCTGGACCAAGGTGATGGAGCTGGATCGTTTCGATCTGCGTTGATCGTTGCGCGGTAACTGAAAACGCCTCCTTCGGGAGGCGTTTTTTTTGGCCTCGCCAGCGAGGTCCCCGTCCGTCGCCGATCAGTGGTTGCGCCGGAAAAACCCGCCTCTCAGAGAGGGCGCGATCCCCGTGAGGCTTGCGCCATCCCGCCTTAAGCAAACCCTAATTCCGCCTTAAGGAGCGCGTAACCGGAGAGATACAAACTGCGCTAAACAACCAGAGGCTGTCCCCATGGAAGCGCTTGCCGAACTCTCTCTCAGTCTGGTCGAAGGTGCCGTGCGCCCCGACCTGTGTCGCGACGAAGTCCTCGCCGATCTGTTCGAGGCTACCGCGGCACGGGCGCCCGAACGGCCGGCGCTGCTCGAAGGCGAGCGCAGCCTGAGCTACGGCGAGCTGGACGCCTGGGCCGACCGCGCCGCTTCGCGGCTGCTGGCCGCGGGTGCCGGACCGGGTCGGGTGGTCGGCCTCTGGCTGCCGCGCGGCATAGAGCTGCTGGTGATGCAATTGGCCATCGCCAAGACCGGCGCCGCCTGGCTGCCCTGCGATGCCGAAACGCCGGCCGACCGTGTGGCGCTCTGCCTGGAGGATGCCCAGGCGGTCATCGTGATCACCGGGGCGCCGTTCGCCGATCTGCTGGCGCGTCCGGGCCTTGCGTGCTGTACGCCGAATCTGCTGAGCGCCCCCTTGGCCACTGGCGAGACCCTGCGTCGCCGCGGCCAGGTCTCGCCGGACAACCTCGCCTACCTGATCTACACCTCCGGCTCCACCGGCAAGCCCAAGGGTATCGGCATTCGCCAGGACAGCATCTGCCACTTCCTGCGCAGCGAGAATTCGCTGCTCGGCATCGAGGCCGGCGACCGGGTCTACCAGGGTTTCTCGGTGGCCTTCGACATGTCCTTCGAAGAGATCTGGATCAGCTACCTGGTAGGTGCCACCCTCTGGCTGGCGCCGCGAGAGATCACCGCCGATCCCGAAGCCCTGGCCCGCGCCCTGACCGCCAATCGCATCAGCGTGCTACATGTGGTGCCGACGCTGCTGGCGTTGCTGCCGGAAGACGTCCCCAGCCTCCGGCTGATCAACCTCGGCGGCGAGATGTGCCCCGAGCCGCTGGTGGCGCGCTGGAGCCGGCCGCAGCGGCGCCTGTTCAACACCTATGGCCCGAGCGAGGCCACCGTCTCGGCGAGTCTGGCGCAGCTGCAACCGGGCGAGCCGGTGACCATCGGCCGGCCGCTGCCCAACTACAGCCTGCTGGTGGTGCACGCCGATGCCAGCCACCCCCTGGCGCTGTTGCCGCGCGACCAGGTGGGCGAACTCTGCATCAGCGGTCCGGGCGTGGCCGATGGCTACCTGGGCCGTCCGGAGCTGACCGCCGAGAAATTCCTGGCCAACCCCTGGAGCACCGGCAGTCACGACCTCAAGCTCTATCGCACCGGGGACCTGGCGCGGGTCGACGAACACGGCCAGGTGCACTGCCTGGGCCGCGTCGACGACCAGGTGAAGATCCGTGGCTATCGCGTGGAACTGGGGGAGATCGAAGCCACCCTGGCCCGGCAACCCGGCGTGGGCACCGTGGCCGTGGTGCTGCGCGAAGAGGGCGGCGTGGAGCAACTGGTGGCCTTCATGGTCGGCGACGGCGGCCCGCTGCCGCGCAGCGACCTGTTGCGGACCGAGCTGGCCGGCTGCCTGCCGCTGTACATGGTGCCGAGCCGCTTCGAATGGCTCGGCGAGATGCCGCGGCTGAATTCCGGCAAGATCGATCGCAAGCAACTGCGCGCCCGCCCGCTGGCCATCGCTGCCGTGGCGCCGGTGGTCGCGGCCAGCGGCGCCCTCGGCGCGGTCCTGGCGGCCACCGCCGAGCTGTTCCCCGGCCAAGCCCTGCTGGCCGAGATGGATTTCTTCGATGACCTCGGTGGTCATTCGCTGTTCGCCGCGCGGCTGGTCTCGCGGCTGCGCCAGGACCCGCGCTATGCCAGCGCCACGGTCAAGGCGGTCTATGCCGGTCGCACCCTGGGTGCCATCGCCGAAACCCTCGAAGCCGATGCCGAACAGGCCGGCGAGGCCACGGCCACCGAGGCCTGGGCCCCGCCCAGTCGCTGGCGGCGCTGGCGCTGTGGTCTGGCCCAGGCGGTGGCCCTGCCGCCGCTGGTGACCCTGCGCCTGGGGCGCTGGCTGGCGCCGTTCCTGGCCTTCCCCCTGCTGATCCATTCCGGTACGGCGCTGCCACTGGCCATGCTGACCGCCCTGGGGCTGTTCGTCCTGGCCATCGGCCTGGAATTCGCCGTGGCCCTGGTCGGCAAGCGTCTCACCGGACGCCTGGAAGCCGGTCGCTATCCGCTGTGGGGCCTGACCTACTACCGCTGGTGGCTCGGTGAGCGCTTCCTGGCCCTGGCCCCGGCCTACCTGCTCTGCGGCTCGCCGCTGGCGCGGGGTTGGCTACGGGCGCTGGGTGCCCAGGTCGGCACCGAGGCGTTCATCGGTACCTTCACCCTGCGCGTCCCCGAACTGCTCTCCCTGGAGCGGGGTGCGAGCCTGGGCAATGGCGTCAACTTCGAGAACGCCCGGGTGCTGCGTGGCGAGTTGCTGCTGGGCGCCGTCAGCGTCGGTGCGGAAGCCCAGGTGGGGTCCTATGCCATCCTCGAGGGTGACACCCGCCTCGGTGCTGGCGCCCGCCTGCAAGCCCAGTCCGCGCTGCGCAGTGGCCAGCAGGTCCCGGACGGTCGCGTCTGGGGCGGTGCCCCGGCCCATGACCAGGGCGCCGTGGGTGCCCGCGTCGCGCCGCCAGCCCCGGTCTCCCGCGCTCGCCGTGCGCTGCTGAACGGACTCTACGCCCTCAGCGGCCTGGCGGTATCGGTGCTGTTCTTCATGCCGCTGTTCCCCCTGGCGCTGCTGATCGACGAGCTGGAAAGCTTCGGTGGCCTGCCCTGGTGGCACACCTCTTCGCTGCTGCTCGATGCCCTGCAATACGGCGTGCTGGCCCTGCCACTGGGCGTGGTCAGCGTGGCCCTGACCCTGCTCGGCTGCGCCCTGGCCCGCCGGCTGATCCTGCCGCGCCTGGAAGAGGGCCAGTGGTCGGTCGACAGCTTCTTCTACTGGCGCAAATGGCTGGCCAACCTGATCCAGGAGTCGGCGCTGCAGAGTCTGCAGGGACTCTATGCCACGGTCTATTCGGCGCTCTGGTACCGCCTGCTGGGCGCGCGCGTCGGCCGTGACGCCGAGATTTCCACCGCCCAGGGCCCGGTGTCCTCGCTGCTGGAGCTGGGCGCCGAGACCTTCATCGCCGACGCCGTGATGCTCGGCGACGAGCAGGTCGCCCAGGGCTGGATGACCCTCAAACGCACCTCCATCGCCCGCCGCAGCTTCGTCGGCAACGGTGCCTACGTCGCCGATGGTTGCCATGTCCCCGAGGATGCCCTGATCGGCGTGCTGGGCCGGCTCGATGAAGGCGTACCGCTGCGCCAGGGCGAAACCTGGCTCGGCTCGCCCGCAGTACGGTTGCCGGCGCGGGAAACCCTCACCGGCTACCCGGAAAGCCTGACCTTCCGCCCGGCGCCCTGGCGTCGGGTGGCCCGCGGCCTGATCGAGGCCCTGCGCATCGTGCTGCCCACCGGCTTCACCGTGGCTGCCGGCTGCGCCATCGCCGAAGCCCTGGTACCGCTGTGGCAGCAGGGTGCCTGGCTGCCACTGCTCGGCGAGACCCTGCTGGCCGGCAGCGCCTTCGCCCTGGCCAGCTTCGGGGTGGTGCTGGCGCTCAAGTGGCTGGTGGTAGGGCGCTATCGTCCGCGCTCGGCGCCCATGTGGACCTTCTTCGTCTGGCGTAGCGAGGCCATCACCAGCCTCTACGAGACCCTGGCGGTGCCCAACCTGCTCGGCACCCTGCGCGGCACGCCCTGGCTGCCGCTGGCCCTGCGCCTGCTCGGCGCCCGGCTGGGTCGCGGTACCTACCTGGATAGCACCGACCTCACCGAATTCGACTGCGTGCGCCTCGGTGACCATGGCGAACTCAACGCCCTGGCCGGTCCCCAGACCCACCTGTTCGAAGACCGGGTGATGAAGGTCGGCGAGGTCGAGCTGGGCAAGGGCGTCAACCTGGGCCCGCGCAGCGTGGTGCTCTACGGCGCCCGCGTCGGCGACGACGTGGAGCTGGGCCCGCTGTCGCTGGTGATGAAGGGCGAGACCCTGCCGGCACGCTCGCGCTGGGAAGGTAACCCGGTCCAGCCACGCCGCTGAGAGCCAGCTCAAAGTCTGCTGCGCGTCGGCCATACTTCGTTGAAAACGGCTTCGGAATGCTCATTTACCACTCGTAAATTCCGCTTCCTCAGCCGTTTTCGCCTTGTCTGGCTCTAGCTCGCGAGACTTTGAACAGGCTCTGGACTCTCTGTCATACAACCATAAAGACAGCCCTGGATACTCCGCCCCGTACAACGATGACGGGGCAAGGCGATGACGGCGTGGGTACGACGGATCAGGATCGGACGGACCGGCTGGCTGCTTGCCCTGGCGCTGCTGCTGGCACTGGGAGTGACCCAGGGCCTGCGTAGCAGCCATCTGGATAGTCAATTGTTGTTCTGGCTCGGCCAGCAATGGCAGAGCGAGCCCCGTACCTCGCTGGAGCTGGGTCGCTACCGGGTGGTGGTGGAAGCCAAGCCGGTGGCCGGCATCAGCGAGAATCTCTCGGATCTCAGCTACGACCCGGTGCGGGACCGGCTCTGGGCGGTGGTCAACAATCCGCCGGAGCTGCTGGCCCTGAGTCGCGACGGTGACCTGCTGGAACGGCATCGCCTGGAAGGCTTCGACGACGTCGAGGGCGTGACCTACCTGGGCAACGACCGCCTGCTACTGGCGGAAGAGGGCGCCAATGCCCTGACCCTGGTGAACCTTCCCGAGGGTGACGACGTGCTCAGGCGCAGCGACTACCGCAGCCTGACCCTGGACCTCTTCCCCCGCGCCAACCAGGGCTTCGAGGGGCTGGACTACGACGCGGCCCATGATCGCCTGTTCGTGGTCAAGGAGCACTCACCGCGCAAGCTCTATGAAATCCGCGGCCTGCTGAAAAGCTTCGACGGCGACTTCGCCCTGCGCATCATCGACCGCCAGGCCTGGCTGGATCAGGCGCCCAGCACCGGTGACCTGTCCGCCATCCACGTCGATCGCCGCAGCGGCCACCTGCTGCTGCTCAGCGACGAATCGCGGGTGCTGATCGAACTCGACGACCAGGGCCGGACCCTGGATACCCGCTCCCTGGCGGCGCCCTTCGGCGGCCTGTCACGGCGTATCCGCCAGCCCGAGGGCGTCACCCTGGATACGGCCGGGAATCTCTATGTGGTCAGCGAACCCAACCTGTTCTATCGCTACCAGAAGCGCTAAAAACCTGTTCAAAGCCTGCTGCGCGTCGGCCAAACGGCGTTGAAAATGCCCTGGAAGGCCAGCCCCACCTAGGCGGCCCCGTCGCAATGCTCATTTACCCTTTGTAAACTCGAGCGCGGGTCCGATCCGCTTCCTCAGGCATTTTCGCTTTGTTTGTCTCTAGCTCGCGAGCCTTTGAATAGGCTCTGATCAAACGCCCCCCAGCCGCTCCAGCACGGCGGGCGTATCCTGGGCGCCCATGGCGCGGGCCACGCTCAGCGCCGTATTGCCGGCGGCGTCGCGTGCCCGGGGATCGGCGCCCCGCGCGACCAGCAATTCCACCATCCGCACGTGATTGAACATGGCCGCCATCATCAGCGCGGTCTTGCCGTCGGGCATGGCGCCCTCCACGGCGGCGCCGTGTTCCAGCAGCAATTCGGCCATGGGCAGGTTGTTCTTGAAGGCCGCGCCGGCCAGCGGTGACTGGCCCATGTCGTTGGCCAGGTTCGGATCGGCCTTATGCTCCAACAGCACGCGGCTGGCCTCCAGGTGGCCGTGGTAGCTGGCCAGCATCAGCAGGCTATCGCCCTTGTGGTTGCGCAGGTTGGGCGTCAGGCCCTTGTCCAGCACCTTGTCCAGCACCTCGGCATTGCCGGTGCGGGCGAGGTTGAACACCTCGGTGGCGAATTCCTGGGCTTCTTCGTCGGTCATGCGCTGGGGACCGTCTGCGGTCATGGGGTTCTCCTGGTCGATGCGGGCAGCGGGGCCCTGAAGGCCTCGAGCGATAGGGAGGCAGACCCGGGCGATACGCCGGAAGTTTCCTTCCGTCAGAGCCTGAAGCGGCTAATAAAACGTCGCGAGCGGCTGTCAGGCGGGTACGCGCGGCGCGCAGGAACCGCACCGGGCTCGCGCGCGAGCGTACGAGCGGTACATGAGGATTTCGAGCACTGCACGCGCCCGCCTGGCGGACGCGCAGTAGTTTTATGAGCGGCTCTCAGCCGAAGGTCGCGTGGGTCTCGGCAAAGGCCTGCAATTCCGCCACGCTGTAGTTGCCGACCATCAGCACCGGGCCATGGGCCGTGCCGATATGGGCCGGCAGGGTATCGAGAAAGCCCCCGGTAGGTGTCACGCCCAGGTTGGTGTACTCGGCCGCTGGCAGATGGAATTCGGCGATCAGCCGCGCCGCCTCGGCCAGGCCCGCGGTGACGCTGACCGGGTGCAGGGCGGCATCCAGGGGATTGACCTGGCCACCGTTATCGCCGGTGAACAGATGGCCTACCTTGGCCGCCGCCTGGGCCAGGTCGTGCTGGTCCGCCTGGGCGCCGATCAGGAACAGCGAGCCATAGTGCGGCAGGCTGCCGCCGCCCTCGGCCTGGCTGACGAAGGTGGGGGCGAAGGGTTGCTCACCGTGGATGTCGGAACTGTAGTTGGCCACCGGATCGCCAAGGGTGACCACGTTGACGAAGTTGCTGCCGTGGCCTGCCGCCTGGGCATCGCGTGGGATGCCCGAGGCCTCGAAGCTGATACCACCGAGGCCGGTCTGCTGGGCGACGTATTCCGCCGAGATGCCCCCCAGGGAATGACCGGTGACGAAGATGTCCTGGGTGCCATAGCCCTGCTTGGCCGCTGCCTCGATCACTTGATGGGCGAAGTCCAGCGACTGCCGCTGCGCGCTGGAGACCTGCTGGCTGAGGATCTGCAGGTCGCTCAGCAAACCTCCTGCGGTGGACAGGGGATCGATCAGCAGGTTCTCGCCGCGGGTGGTGCCGGCGTAGCTGATGAGCAACTGGTTCTCGGCGGTGATCCAGGTATGGGCGGTCGCGCCGTTGAGCGAGTTGTGCAGCGTCATCTGATGACCATCGACCAGGAAAGGGCGCATGCCGTCGGGGGTGCCGCCCAGCACGTACTCGCTGATGGCGCCATTGAGGAATTCGCTGACGGTAGGCGTCGTGGCCGAAGCGGTCTGGTGCGGCAGCGCCGGGGCGGCGGTCTTCAGCGCCTGTAGATAGGTGAAGTTGCCGAGGCTGATGAGGTCACTGGTGTCGAGGAGGGCATCGCTCGCCCAGGGGGAGGCTTTCTTGGACATGACGGCACCTTTGTTGTTGTCGTGGGCGGTGGACGTGGTGGCCAGGGCTTTCCTCGCGGCGCCTCGCTCAGGCGGTCGGGAAGGCACTTGACTCCCATCCTAGGACGGGCTCTGGCACGCGGCAAACCGGGAACTTGGAGGTCATTTCCAGACGACCCAGGTCTGCCTTCCCGGCTCGCCACGCGGGAGCGCACCAGCGTTCGGCGGTCGTCGGCGTCCTTCGCCACCCGGGACGACCCGCCGCGGGTTCGGGCTACACTGGGGGGCGACTCGACCCGAGAGGCTTTCATGACCGCCATTCGCCTGCCGTCCATCGACCGCCTGCTGCGGCATCCCGCTTCGCGTCCGCTGGAGGAACGCCATGGTCGCGAGCAGGTCCTTGGCGGCTATCGTTCCTTGCTGGACGATCTGCGCGAGGCCCTGCGGGCCGGCACCCTGACCGCCGTGGAGGTGGAAGAGGGCGTGTTGGCCGGCCGCCTCGGCGAGCGCCTGGCCCTGAGCAGCCGGCCGCGGGTGCGGCGGGTGTTCAACCTCACCGGCACGGTGTTGCACACCAACCTGGGGCGGGCGCTGCTGGCGGAAGAGGCCGTCGCCGCGGTGACCCAGGCCGCGCGCCAGCCGATGAATCTGGAATTCGACCTGGCCACCGGCAAGCGTGGCGATCGCGACGACCTGGTCGCCGACCTGGTGCGCGAACTCACCGGTGCCGAGGCGGTGACCGTGGTCAACAACAACGCCGCGGCGGTATTGCTGGCCCTGCACGCCATCGGCGCGCGCAAGGAAGGGGTGCTGTCCCGCGGCGAGCTGATCGAGATCGGTGGTGCCTTCCGCATCCCCGACATCATGGCCCGCGCCGGGGTCAAGCTGGTGGAGGTGGGTACCACCAATCGCACCCATGCCCGTGACTACGAAGCCGCCATCGGCCCGCGCACCGCGCTGCTGATGCGGGTGCACACCAGCAACTACAGCGTCCAGGGCTTCACCGCCAGCGTGGCCACGGCGGAGCTGGCCGCCATCGCTCGCGCCCACGACGTTCCGTTGCTGGAGGACCTGGGCAGCGGCACCCTGGTGGACCTCACCCGCTGGGGCCTGCCCGCCGAGCCCACGGTGCAGCAGACCCTGCGCGACGGGGCGGACCTGGTGACCTTCAGTGGCGACAAGCTGCTCGGCGGCCCTCAGTGCGGCCTGATCGTCGGTCGTCGGGACCTCGTCGAACGCATCAAGAAGAATCCGCTCAAGCGCGCCCTGCGGGTGGACAAGCTGACCCTGGCCGCCCTGGAGGCGACCCTGGCGCTCTACCGCGATCCGGATCGGCTGGCCGAGCGGCTGCCCAGCCTGCGCCTGCTGTCGCGCCCGGCCGAGGACATCACCGCCCAGGCCGAGCGCCTGCTGCCCACCTTCGCTGCCGTCCTGGGCGATACCTATGCGGTCAGCGTCGAGCCGGCGCTGGGCATGATCGGCAGCGGTGCCCAGCCCATAGCCCGCCTGCCTGGCGCTGCCCTGTGCTGCCGTCCCCAGGTCAGCAAGCGCCTGCGTGGGCGTGCCCTGCGGCAGTTGGAAGAAGGTCTGCGCCAGCTGCCTATCCCGGTAGTGGGGCGCATCGACGCCGATGCCCTCTGGCTGGATATGCGCCAGCTCGACGATGAAGCCGCCTTCCTGGCGCAGTTGCCGGAGTTGCTGCTGCCGGAAATTCGTTAACGAACGACCCAGCGCTGCCGGGCCCAATTGCTCAGCAGATCCACGCCCAGCACCAGCACCAGCATGCCGAGGATCACGGTGGCGGCCTGGGCCTGCTGGAACAGGCTCAGACTGAAGTACAGCTGCTGCCCCAGGCCACCGGCACCGACGAAGCCGAGGATGCTGGCCATGCGGATGTTGTTTTCCCAGCGATAGAGCAGATAGGCCAGCAACTGTGGCCAGACCGCCGGCAGGGTGCCGTAGAGAAAGGCCGCTATCGCGCCACCGCCGGCCAGGCGAATGGCCTCGGCCGGTGCCTTGGGGGTGTTTTCCAGGGCTTCGGCGAACAGCCGGCCGAGCACTCCGGCGGTGTGCAGGGCCAGCGCCAGGGTGCCGGCGTTGGGCCCCAGCCCGGTGGCCAGCACCATCAGCGCTGCCCAGACCAGCTCGGGCACGGCGCGCAGGGCGTTGAGCAGCAGGCGCGCCAGGGCTAGCGCGACCAGGCCGAAACGACCGGCGGCCGGCAATGCCAGCAGCAGGCCCAGCAGCGCGGCGAGCAGAGTGCCCAGGGCCGACATCGCCAGGGTTTCCACGGCGCCCCGGACCACGGCGGTCAGCTGGGCGAGGGAGAAGTCGGGCTTCAGGAAGTCGGCGAGGAAGCTGCCCATCTGGCCCAGGGCGCGGACGCTCAGCAATTCGCCAAAGGCGGTGCCCAGGTAGTTGGCGGACGCGAGCAGGGCGACGATCATCGCCGCTATCGTCAGCAGTCCGCGGCCACGGCCCTGGCCGCGCTCCACCTGGCGCAGCAGGCGACTGAGCGCATCGGCCAGCAATACCAGTACCAGGAAGGTCAGCAGCAGGCTGGCCACCTCGCCGCCGGCGAACATGCGCAACGACAGGTCGACCTGCTGGCCGAGGCCGCCGGCGCCGACGAAGCCCATCACCACCGAGGCGCGGATGGCGCACTCCCAGCGATAGACGCTGTAGGAAATCATCTCCCCGGCGGCATTGGGCAGCACGCCATAGACGAAGGCCTGCAGACGACCGGCGCCCTGCAGCAGCAGGGCCCGCGCCGGGCGTGGATCGACCGACTCGAAGATCTCCGCATAGACCTTGCCCAGCATGCCGCCGTAGGTGATGGCGATGGCCAGCACCCCGGCGGTGGGGCCCAGGCCCACGGCGCGGACGAACAGCAGCGCCCAGACGATCTCCGGCACGCTGCGCAGCACGATCAGCAGCCCGCGGACCAGGCCGCGGAGCACCCGCGGCAGCCGTCCCGGGCGGCCGGCGCGGGGCAGGGCGGAGATCGACAGGGCGCGGGTGGCGAGCAGGGCGGCGGGCAGGGCGATCAGCGCGGCCAGGGCCATGCCCAGGGTGGCGATGGCCAGGGTTTCCAGGGTGGCGCGGCCAAGCACGGCGAGAAAGCCGGCGTCATGGGCCGGCGGCCAGAAGCCGGCGAGAAAGTGGCCCATGGTGCGGGCATTGTCGCCGGTGAAGAGACCCAGCAGATCGAATTCCGCCAGGTGCAGCGTCGGCCAGGCCAGCAGCAGGGCCAGCAGGGTCAACAGCAGGCGGGGACGGGCGGCGGGGTCCCGGTGGGGCGGATTCAGCATCGCGGCAGGTCGAGGGGCGTCTCGGCCGGGGCCGGCGTGGCGGGCGTTGGGGTGGTGCTCAGCCCCTCGTTGGCATAGAGCGCGGCGAGATCGGCCGTCGTCACGGCGCTGGCGGGCTTGTCCCACAGCAGCCGCCCGGCGCGCAGGCCGAGAATGCGCGGGAAGCGTTGCAGGGCCAGTTCGACGTTGTGCAGGCTGGTGACCAGGGTGGTGCCCTGGCGGGTCGCGGCGTCGCGCAGCACCTCCAGGGTGTGGCCGGCCAGCACCGGGTCCATGGCCGACACGGGTTCATCGGCGAGCAGCAGCTGCGGCTGCTGGTAGAGCGCTCGGGCGATGCCGACCCGCTGCAACTGCCCACCGGACAGCTGATCGCAGGAGGCGTAGAGACGGTCGGCCAGATCCAGCGGCGCCAGGGCCGCGGCGGCTCCGTCGCGATCCAGCGGATGCACCAGGCTGACCAGGCTGCGCGCCAGCGACCACTGACCGAGCCGCCCGGCGAGCACGGCGGTGATGACTCTCTGGCGCGCCGGCAGCGGAGGGGCCTGGTGGATGAGACCGATGCGGGCGCGTAGCTGACGCCGCGCCCGTGCCCTCAGGGCCCAGGCGTCTTCGCCGAGCAGCTCCAGTTGCCCGGCGACCGGCCGCAGCCCGGTGGCCAGCAGCCGTAGCAGGCTGGTCTTGCCCGCCCCGGAGGGGCCGATCAGGGCGACCTGCTCACCCTGTTCCAGGCGCAGGTCCAGATCGGCCAGGGCGGGCGAGCCATCGGCGTGTACCAGCGTCACGCCCCTGAGGGCGAGACTCACTTGAGCAGGCCGGCCGCCAGGGCCGAGGCCTCGATGCCCTTGTAGTTGTCCGGCGAGGTCGGCACGAAGCGGCTGGCCGCCTGCAGGTCGAGGATCGCCTTGTCCGCCGGCTTGGCCGGGTCCAGGTCGAGGAAGGCTTGCTTGATCTTGGCCGCCAGCTGCGGGTCGAGGTTGCCGCGCACCGTCCAGTTGTAGTCGTAGTAGGGCGGGGTAGTGGCGATCACCCGCACCTTGTCGGTATCGACCTTGCCGGCATCGACCAGCTTCTTCCACACCGAGGCATTGAGCACGCCGGCATCGGCCTTGCCCGCGGCGACCCAGGCGACGGTGGCGTCGTGGGCGCCGGAATAGGCCACCCGCGAGAAGAACTGCTCGGGGACGATGCCATCCTGCTGCAGGAAGTAGCGCGGCATCAGGCTGCCCGAGGTGGAGGACACCGAACCGAAGGCGAAGGTCTTGCCCTTGAGGTCCTGCAGGGTCTTCACGGCCGGGTCGGCGGTGATGAACTTGCTGGTGAACTGCTGATCTTCCTCGCGCTGCACCAGAGGAATCATCGGCGCCTTGCGCTGGGCCTGGACGAAGGTGAAGCCGCCGAACCAGGCCAGGTCCAGGCGATCCGAGGCCATGGCTTCCACCACGCCGGCATAGTCGGACACCGGCACGAATTTCACCGGCATGCCCAGGCGCTGTTCCAGGTATTCACCCAGGGGCTTGAACTTGCGGATCAGTTCGGTGGGCGCCTCGTCGGGAATGGCCGAGACGCGCAGTTCGGCGGCGGCGTGGGAGAGCAGGGACGTCAGGGACAGGGCCAGGCCTGCTGCCAGGGCCAGCGAACGCTTGAGCATGGGTTTCTCCGGTTCAATAGCGGAAAAAAGGGGGCTGCAGTATAGGGGGTGGCGCTGTTTTGCGCAGCCCGCCCCAGGGCCGACGCTCAGCGGGATCGGGCGGTGAGGCGCTGGAAGGGCTCTGGCGGGCGGTCGAGCAGCGGACTTGGCTGGGCCTTCGAGTCCGCTGCGCCGGTACCTGGACTGGCCTGGTGGCACTCAGGTCTCGTCGAAGAAGCGCTCGTTCCAGTCCACCAGCGGTTGTGGTGCATTTAGCTTCTGGCCGTAGATCACCGCATAGGCCAGCACGTTCTGCACGTATTGCCGCGTTTCGTCGAAGGGGATGGTCTCCACCCAGACGTCGAAGGCGAGGTGGCGCGCGCCGCTCAGCCAGCGCTTCACCCGGCCGGGACCGGCGTTGTAGGCCGCCGAGGCCAGCACCCGGTTGCCGTTGAACTGGGCATGGACCATGGAGAGGTAGGCGGTACCCAGCTGGATGTTCTTCTCCGGCGTCAGCGCCTGTTGCGGCGAGGCCAGGGGGATGGCGAACTTGCTGGCGGTATGGCTGGCGGTGGCCGGCATCAGCTGCATCAGGCCCATGGCCCCCACCCCGGAGCGTGCATCGGCCATGAAGCCGCTCTCCTGGCGGGTGATGGCGAACACCCAGCTGCTGTGCAGGCCGCGGGTCTGGGCCTCGCGCACGAAACTCTCGCGATAGGCGATGGGGAAGCGGATGTCCAGGTCATCCCAGTACTTGGCCAGGCTGATGGTGCGGATCGCCGGGAAGTACCACTGCATGTCGTAGGCCAGGCGCGCCTGGGCCACCAGCTCGTCGCGGTTGAAGTGGCGGCTGACGTAGAACCACTCGCGGCGGGCATTGATCGGCTCGCCCCGGGCGATGAATTCCAGGGCGCGCTGCACGCCTGGCGTGTTGCGTACCTTGCGCTTGAGCGCTTCGCTCAGTACCAGCGGCTTGTTGTTGAGTTGATAGGGCGCCTTGCTGCGGTCGGCGGCGAGGAAGCCGTAATAGTCGCGCTCGCGACTGACTTCGGCGTATTCGCGCAACACCGCCGGACTCTGTGGCTGCATCAGCTCCAGGGTGCGGGCGCGCCAGTATTCCCAGCGATTGGCCTTGGCCAGGCTCGGCGGAAAGCGCTCGATCAGCGCATGGGCATCGCTCCAGCGACCCAGGCGCAGCAGCAGCCGGGCACGCCATTCGCTGACGTCGTCGTCCCGCAGCTCGGGGTCGTAGCGCTCCATCAGCGGCAGGGCGCGCGGATCGAAGTTCTTCGCCAGGGTCAGGCCGATCTGGCGGGCGATGGCGACCTTCTCGTCGCGGGTGAAAGGCATGCGCTGGCTGTAGACATCGAGCAGGCTCATGGCCTGTTCCGGGTCCTGGCGCGCCAGCTTGCGCAGACCCAGGCCGACCACGTCGGCGAGGCTCTCGCTGGCCGGGGCGAAGGCCTGGACGTTGGCGATCAGCTGCGGCTTCTGGGCCACGTCGATCAGGCGCTGGGCCTGGCCGGACAGCGTCGGCAACTGGGCCATCAGGGTGCGCACCAGGCCGTACTCGCCCTTGTCGGCGGCCAGCTTGGCCCGTTCCCACACGCGCTCCTCGGTGAGCTGCCCGCGCGCTGCCCAGGCCTGGAACAGGCCGTCGCAGGTGGTCGGCTGGGCCTTGCCCACCAGCCAGTACTTCTCCGCCAGCTTGAAGCCCTCGCTGGCATCGCCCTGGGCGATCAGGTACTGGCCGTGCAGGCAGTCCAGCTCGGTGAAGTTGTAGTCGGGCGAGTAGTATTTCTCGAAACGATTCCAGTCACCGCGGTCGGCCAGGCTGCGCAGCCAGCGCAAACGCAGCCAGTTGGATTGCGGTAGATCGCCATGCTCGGCAAGGAAATTCTCGATCTCGGCATCGCTGGCGCCGGGGACGCGCTTGATCAGCTCGCCGTAGGCCAGGTACGGCTCCAGCGGATAGGTGCGCAGCTCGCCACGATTGGCCAGGTAGACGCTGGTATCGCCCCGGTCCAGTGCCGCCTTGGCCTGGTCGTAGAGTTGCCGCTGCTGCTCCAGGGGAGCGGCTTGCGAAATGGTGGAGCCGATCAGCGGAGCGAGGAGCAGGGGCAGGATGACGAACAGGCGACCGCGCATGGGAATTCCGTAAAAGCTGGATGCGGAGGGGGTGGCATGCACTGCGCAGGGCAATGGGCCGACCCGTCACGGGGCAGTCTAGCTTACGTGTCGGCGCCAGGCGGCGAAAGCATCGGCCATGGCCTGCCGTCGGGCGGTGCGGGCGTTTCGCCGGCCGGCGCCGGGGTGGGCGTCTCTGCTAGACTGGTCGCCTTTTTCGCGGAGAAACCCATGGCGCTGCTCAAGTTCACCAACGTATCCCTGGCCTTTGGCGTCACCCCCTTGCTGGACGGGGTGTCCTGGCAGATCGAGCGGGGCGAGCGGGTATGCATCATCGGCCGCAACGGCACCGGCAAATCCAGCCTGCTGCGCATCGTCAAGGGCGAGCAGCAGGCCGACGACGGCGAAGTCTGGCGCGCCCCGGCGTTGAAGATCGGCGAGCTGCCGCAGGAATTGCCGCGGGCTGATGACCGCTCGGTGTTCGACGTGGTGGCCGCGGGCCTGGCCGGCGTCGGCGAACTGCTCGCCGAATACCACCACCTGACCCAGGACACCAGTGGCGAACTGGACATGGAGCGTCTCATGCACGTCCAGCAGGAGCTGGAGGCCCGTGACGGTTGGCGCCTGCAGCAACTGGTGGACAGCACCCTGAGCCGCCTGCAGCTGCCGGCCGACAAGACCCTGGCCGAGCTCTCCGGCGGCTGGCGGCGGCGCGTGCTGCTGGCCCAGGCGCTGGTGGCCGAGCCCGATCTGCTGCTGCTCGACGAACCTACCAACCACCTGGACATCGGCGCCATCGCCTGGCTGGAAGACGCCCTGCGCGGCTATCCCGGCGCGGTGCTGTTCATCACCCACGACCGCGCCTTCCTCCAGGCCCTGGCCACCCGCATCCTCGAACTGGATCGCGGCAACCTGATCGATTGGCAGGGCGACTACGCCAGCTTCCTGGTGCACAAGGAACAGCAACTGGCCGCGGAAGAAACCGCCAATGCGCTGTTCGACAAGCGCCTGGCCCAGGAAGAGGTCTGGATTCGCCAGGGCATCAAGGCCCGCCGGACCCGTAACGAAGGCCGCGTCCGCGCCCTCAAGGCCATGCGCAACGAGCGCAGCGACCGCCGCGAGCGCCAGGGCAAGGCCAACTTGACGCTGGAGACGGCGGACAAGTCCGGCAAGCAGGTCATCCTCGCCGAGCACATGAGCTATGCCCATCCCGGCGGCGAGCCGCTGATCCGCGACCTGACGCTGCTGATCCAGCGCGGCGACCGCATCGGCCTGCTCGGCCCCAACGGCTCGGGCAAGACCACCCTGCTCAAGCTGCTGCTGGGCGATCTGCAGCCGACCACCGGCAAGATCCAGTACGGCACCAAGCTGGAGATCGCCTACTTCGACCAGTTGCGCCTGCAGCTGGAGCCGGAAAAGACCGTGATCGACAACCTTGCCGAAGGTCGCGAATTCATCACCATCAACGGCCAGGATCGCCATGTGCTGAGCTACCTGGGCGACTTCCTGTTCAGCCCCCAGCGCGCCCGTACCCCGGTCAAGGCGCTGTCGGGTGGCGAACGTGCGCGCCTGTTGCTGGCCAAGCTGTTCAGCAAGCCGGCCAACCTGCTGGTGCTGGACGAACCCACCAACGACCTCGATGTCGAGACCCTGGAATTGCTCGAAGAGGTGCTGCTGAGCTTCGAGGGCACGGTGCTGATGGTCAGCCACGACCGGGCCTTCCTCGACAACGTGGTGACCAGCACCCTGGTGTTCGAAGGGGAAGGGCGGGTCCAGGAGTACGTTGGCGGCTACCAGGATTGGTTGCGCCAGGGCGGCTCGCCACGCCTGCTCGGGGTCCAGACCCGCGAAGACAAGCCGGCAGCTGCCGCCAAGGTCGAGCCTGCGCCGGTCGCGGCACCGGTGGCCGCGGCCGCCGCACCGACCAAGCGCAAGCTGAGCTACAAGGAGCAACGTGAGCTGGATGCGCTTCCTTCCGCCATCGAGACCGCGGAAATCGAATTGGAAGCCTTGCAGACCGCCATCGCCGATCCAGGCTTCTACCAACTGCCGGCCGAGGTTACCCAGGCGAAGCTCGCCCGCATGGACGCGCTACAGGCCGAGCTGGATCGCCTCATCGAGCGCTGGGCCGAGCTGGAGTGATCCAGCCCGCCCGCGGACTTGGAGCCTGTTCAAAGTCTTGCGAGTCAGAGCCAAACAAGGCCTGGGCGGCCCCACGAAAGTGGCTGAGGAAGCTGCCCCTGGCTCTCGAACGCGTTTACGCGTGTAAATGAGCATTCCGACAGGGCGATCCAGGCCATTTACACCGCCGTCTGGCCGACGCGCAGCAGACTTTGCCCAGGCTCTTAGGCCTTGTCTTTCTTCAGGGCTACCGCCAGGGTATCGCAGGGCGCCCCGTGCAGCAGGTCGTTGGACGTCGAGCCCAGCAATAGTGCCAGACCGTGACGACCATGGCTGCCGACCACGATGAGGTCGCAGCCCTGTTCCTTGGCCATGCGGTGGATCTCCTGGCGCGGCTGACCATAGGCCAGCACGCAATTACCGGCCAGCTCCGCGTACTGGGTGGTGAAGCCATCCAGTCGCTCCCGCGCCTGCTCGATCTGCTGCTGTTGCAGCGACGACAGGTCCATGGGCACGTCGCCGCCGAAGGCCATGGCCATGGGTTCGACCACGTGCACCAGCGACACCTTGCTGCCACAGCACTGACCCAGCGCCACCGCACGCCGGATCACCGGCTGGCAATCCTCGGTCAGGTCGACTGCGACCAATATGTGTTGGTAGGCCATACACCTCTCTCCTTCATGATGGGGCGCCAGACCGTACCGTGGCTGACGCTCGATTCGCGGACTTCAGGCTTCAGCGGGAAAGCGCCGGCACTCGCGCGGCGGCTTTTCAGCCAGACTCCAGTCCACCTGTAGTTTCGACTCCAGGAGTCGGGGATAGCTCCACGGCTATCTTGCACAGAAGTGCGGCAAGCTCAAGCGCCCACCGCTCGAACCTCCGACTACGCTTTCCCTGTGCGTCCCAATTGACAAGCGCACGCTTTTGCCAGAAGGTTGTGCGAGCCGTTCAAACGGTTGTATGAATTTTCGCCCCGGCCTGCCGGTGCCCTCCACAGAACAATATCGGGGCTGGCGATTCTCGGCTTCCACGCAAGCCGCCGCCCGCTTCGCGACCAGGACTCAAGGGAGACCCGCTGATGATTTTCGAAGGCAAAGCCCTTTCGGTGCGCGACGTGGAGGACGGCATCGCCGAACTTCGCTTCGACCTCCAAGGCGAATCGGTCAACAAGTTCAGCGCCATCACCCTGCGCGAATTCCGCCAGGCCGTGGATGCCCTGAAAGCCCACGCCGGCCTGCGCGGCGTCATCGTCACCAGCGGCAAGGACGTCTTCATCGTCGGCGCCGACATCACCGAATTCGTCGAGATGTTCAGCCGGCCGACCGAAGAGCTGCAGGCCGGCATCGCCGAGATCAACCGCATCTTCAACGACTTCGAAGATCTGCCGGTGCCTACCGTGGCCGCCGTGGGCGGCATCGCCCTGGGCGGTGGTTGCGAGATGACCCTGGCCGCCGACTACCGGGTGCTGAGCACCGCGGCGCGCATCGGCCTGCCGGAAGTCAAGCTGGGCATCTACCCGGGCTGGGGCGGCACCGTGCGCCTGCCGCGCCTGATCGGTAGCGATAACGCCATCGAATGGATTGCCTCCGGCAAGGAAAACGATGCGGCGACCGCCCTCAAGGTCGGCGTGGCCGATGCCGTGGTGGCTCCCGAGCACCTGTTCGACGCCGCGCTGGACCTGGTCCGCCGCGCCGCTGCCGGCGAGCTGGACTACAAGGCCAAGCGCAAGCCCAAGCTGGAGAAGCTGCAGCTCAACACCATCGAAGCCATGATGGCCTTCGAATCGGCCAAGGGCTTCGTCGCCGGCCAGGCCGGCCCGCACTATCCGGCGCCGCTGGAAGCCATCAAGTCGATCCAGAAGTCCGCCAACTACGGTCGCGACAAGGCCCTGGAGGTGGAGGGCGCGGGCTTCGCCAAGATGGCCCAGACCTCGGTCTCCGCCAGCCTGGTCGGCCTGTTCCTCAACGACCAGGCGCTCAAGCGCAAGGCCAAGGGACTGGAGAAGCTGGCCGCGCCGGTCAAGCTGGCCAGCGTGCTGGGCGCCGGCATCATGGGTGGCGGCATCGCCTACCAGTCCGCGCTCAAGGGCACCCCGATCCTGATGAAGGACATTCGCGACGAAGCCCTGGAGCTGGGGCTGAGCGAAGCCAGCAAGCTGCTCAACAAACGCGTCGAGAAGGGCCGCCTGGAGCCGGCGAAGATGGCCGAGGCGCTCAACCGCATCCGCCCGACGCTGTCCTATGGCGACTTCAAGAGTGTCGACCTGGTGGTCGAGGCCGTGGTCGAGAATCCCAAGGTCAAGCAGGCCGTGCTGGCCGAAGTGGAAGGCCAGGTGCGCGAGGACGCCATCCTCACCTCCAACACCTCCACCATCTCCATCAGCCTGCTGGCCCAGGCGCTCAAGCGTCCGGAAAACTTCTGCGGCATGCACTTCTTCAACCCGGTGCACATGATGCCCCTGGTCGAGGTGATCCGCGGCGAGAAGACCAGCGAGAAGGCCATCGCCACCACCGTGGCCTATGCCCGCCAGATGGGCAAGAACCCCATCGTGGTCAACGACTGCCCCGGCTTCCTGGTCAACCGCATCCTCTTCCCGTATTTCGGCGGCTTCGCCGCGCTGCTGGCCCAGGGCGCCGATTTCCAACGGGTCGACCGGTTGATGGAGAAATTCGGCTGGCCCATGGGCCCGGCCTACCTGATGGACGTGGTCGGCATGGATACCGCCCACCACGCTCGCGACGTCATGGCCGAGGGCTTCCCCGAGCGCATGAAGGAAAGTCGCAAGACCGCGGTGGACGCCCTTTACGAAGCCCAGCGCTTCGGCCAGAAGAACGGCAAGGGCTTCTACGTCTACGAGACCGACAAGAAGGGCAAGCCGAAGAAGGTCGCCGATCCGGCCGTGGCCGAGGTGCTGGCGCCGGTCACCTACGAACAGCGTGAGTTCACCGACGAGGAAATCGTCGAGCGCATGATGGTACCGCTGTGCCTGGAAGCCGTGCGCTGCCTGGAAGACGGCATCGTCGACAGTGCCGCCGAGGCCGACATGGGCCTGATCTACGGCATCGGCTTCCCGCCCTTCCGCGGGGGCGCGCTGCGCTACATCGACAGCCTCGGCGTGGCCGAATTCGTCGCCATGGCCGACAAGTATGCCGACCTCGGGCCGCTGTACCACCCGACCCCCAAACTTCGCGAAATGGCCGCCGCCGGCCAGCGCTTCTTTGGTTGAGCCAGGAGCCAGAACAAGATGAGCCTTAATCCGAGAGACGTCGTCATCGTCGACTTCGCCCGCACGCCCATGGGTCGTTCCAAGGGCGGCATGCACCGCAATACCCGCGCCGAGACCCTGTCCGCGCGGCTGATCGATGCGGTCCTCGACCGCAATCCCCAGGTCAATCCGGCCGAGGTGGAGGACGTGATCTGGGGCTGCGTCAACCAGACCCTGGAGCAGGGTTGGAACATCGCCCGCATGGCCTCGCTGCTGACCCGCATCCCGCACACCAGCGGCGCCCAGACGGTGAGCCGCCTGTGCGGTTCCTCCATGAGCGCCCTGCACACCGCCGCCCAGGCGATCCAGACCGGCAACGGCGACGTCTTCGTCGTCGGCGGGGTGGAGCACATGGGCCACGTCGGCATGATGCACGGCGTCGACCCGAATCCCCAGCTGTCGCTGCACGCCGCCAAGGCTTCCGGCATGATGGGCCTGACCGCCGAGATGCTGGGCAAGATGCACGGTATCACCCGCGAGGCCCAGGACCAGTTCGGCTATCGCTCGCACCAGCTGGCGTGGAAGGCTACCCAGGAAGGCAGGTTCAAGGACGAGATCATTCCCCTGGAAGGTCACGACGAGAACGGCTTCCTCAAGGTCTTCGATTTCGACGAGACCATTCGCCCGGAAACCACCGTCGAGGGCTTGGCCGCGCTGAAGCCGGCGTTCAACCCCAAGGGCGGCACCGTGACCGCCGGCACCTCCTCGCAGATCACCGACGGTGCGTCCTGCATGCTGGTCATGTCGGCCCAGCGGGCCCAGGACCTGGGGCTGCAGCCGCTGGCGAAGATCCGTTCCATGGCGGTGGCCGGCGTCGATCCGGCGATCATGGGCTACGGTCCGGTGCCGGCGTCGCAGAAGGCGCTCAAGCGCGCTGGCCTGACCATCGCCGACATCGACTTCATCGAACTCAACGAAGCCTTCGCCGCCCAGGCCCTGCCGGTGCTGAAGGACCTCAAGGTACTCGACAAGATGGAGGAGAAGGTCAACCTGCACGGCGGCGCCATTGCCCTGGGTCACCCCTTCGGTTGCTCTGGCGCCCGAATTTCAGGCACGCTGTTAAATGTCATGAAACAGAATGACGGCACCTTCGGCCTGGCCACCATGTGCGTGGGTCTCGGCCAGGGCATCACCACGGTGTTCGAACGCCTGCGCTGATCCGCGGCGTGCGTCATCCGACCGGGGCGCCCCCAGGGCTGCCCCGGTTTTCTTTTTTCGAGGTGGAACATGGCATTGCAGACGGGACTCTACCGGCACTACAAAGGTCAGCAGTATCGGGTGCTGGGTCTGGCCCGGCATTCCGAGACCGAGGAAGAGCTGGTGATCTATCAGGCGCTGTATGGCGAATATGGTCTCTGGGCCCGGCCCCTGAGCATGTTTCGCGAGAGCGTCCAGGTGGATGGCGAGCAGGTGCCGCGCTTCGCGCTGATCAGCGTCGAAGCCGATCCCTTGGGTCTGGAAGCCAAGACCCAGCCTTGACCTTGCCGACATCGCCACTATATATAGCGGTGCCGCGTTGGCCGACCGCCCCCGGCGCACCAGATTGATGTCGGTCTGGTCCTCCATTCGCCTTTATGGCGCTCGCCTTTCGCTCGCTCATCGCCTTCAAGCAGGAATCTGACTCTCCCATGGGTAAATCGCTGGTCATCGTGGAATCCCCGGCCAAGGCCAAGACCATCAACAAGTATCTGGGCAACCAGTACGTGGTGAAGTCGAGCATCGGCCACATCCGCGACCTCCCCACCAGCGGCGCCGGCACCGCCAAGGAGCCCGCCGCCAAGACGCGCAAGACCGCCGCCGAGGCGCCCGCGCTGTCACCCAAGGAAAAGGCCCGGCGCCAACTGTTCGCCCGCATGGGCGTCGACCCCGAGCACGGCTGGAAGGCGCACTACGAGATCCTGCCCGGCAAGGAAAAGGTGATCGAGGAACTGCGCCGCCTGGCCAAGGACGCCGACACCGTCTATCTCGCAACCGACTTGGACCGCGAAGGGGAGGCCATCGCCTGGCACCTGCGGGAGGCCATCGGTGGCGACGACTCGCGCTACAAGCGCGTGGTCTTCAACGAGATCACCAAGAAGGCCATCCAAGAGGCCTTCTCCCGGCCCGGCGAGCTGGACATCAATCGCGTCAACGCCCAGCAGGCACGCCGCTTCCTCGATCGCGTGGTCGGCTACATGGTCTCGCCGCTGTTGTGGTCGAAGATCGCCCGTGGCCTGTCCGCCGGTCGCGTGCAGTCGGTGGCGGTCAAGCTGGTGGTGGAGCGCGAGCGCGAGATCCGTGCCTTCGTGCCCGAGGAATACTGGGAGATCCATGCCGACCTGGCCACGCCGAAGAAGGCCCAGGTGCGCTTCGAGGTGGTACGCGAGAAGGGCGAGGCGTTCAAGCCGCTGAACGAAGCCCAGGCCAAGGCGGCCCTGGCCCAGCTGGAGAAGGCTGCCTATCGCATCGCCAAGCGCGAGGACAAGCCGACCAGCAGCAAGCCCTCCGCCCCCTTCATCACCTCCACCCTGCAGCAGGCGGCGAGCAATCGCCTCGGCTTCGGCGTGAAGAAGACCATGATGATGGCCCAGCGTCTCTACGAGGCTGGCTATATCACCTACATGCGTACCGACTCGACCAACCTGTCGGGCGACGCCATCGCCATGGCTCGCGGCTACATCGAAAGCGAATTCGGCAAGCAGTACCTGCCGGAGAAGGCCAACGTCTACGGCAGCCGCGAAGGTGCCCAGGAGGCCCACGAGGCCATCCGGCCGTCCGACGTCAACGTCAAGCCCAACAGCCTGTCGGGCATGGAGCGGGACGCCGAGCGCCTGTACGAGCTGATCTGGCGCCAGTTCCTGGCCTGCCAGATGCCGCCGGCCGAATACCTGTCCACCACGGTCACTGCCACAGCCGGCGACTTCGAGCTGCGCGCCCGTGGCCGTATCCTCAAGTTCGACGGCTATACCCGGGTGCTGCCGCAGCAGAGCAAGCCGGGCGACGACGACGTCCTGCCCGAGATGAAGCAGGGCGAGGATCTGGGCCTGATCAAGCTCGACCCGAGCCAGCACTTCACCAAGCCGCCGGCGCGCTTCTCCGAAGCCAGCCTGGTCAAGGAGCTGGAGAAGCGCGGCATCGGCCGGCCGTCGACCTATGCCGCCATCATTTCCACCATCCAGGATCGTGGCTACGTGACGGTACACAATCGCCGTTTCTATGCCGAGAAGATGGGCGACATCGTCACCGATCGACTCAACGAAAGCTTCGCCAACCTGATGGACTTCGGCTTCACCGCCAGCATGGAAGGCAACCTGGACAACGTCGCCCAGGGTGAGCGGGACTGGAAGAACCTGCTCGACGAGTTCTATGGCGACTTCAAGCAGAAGCTGGAAACCGCCGAGGCGGGCGAGAAGGGCATGCGTGCCAACCAGCCGACCCTGACCGACATTCCCTGCCAGCTCTGCGGCCGGCCGATGATGATCCGCACCGCCTCCACCGGCGTCTTCCTCGGCTGCTCGGGCTACGCCCTGCCGCCCAAGGAACGTTGCAAGGCCACCATCAACCTGGTGCCGGGCGACGAGATCGCCGAGGACGACGAGGGTGAGTCCGAGTCCCTGGTCCTGCGCGGCAAGCACCGTTGCCCCATCTGCAGCACCGCGATGGATGCCTATCTGATCGACGAGCACCGCAAGCTGCACGTCTGCGGCAATAACCCGGACTGCCCTGGCTACGAGATCGAAGAGGGCAGCTATCGCATCAAGGGCTACGAAGGCCCCTCGCTGGAATGCGACAAGTGCGGCAGCGAGATGCAGCTCAAGACCGGTCGTTTCGGCAAGTTCTTCGGCTGTACCAACCCGGCCTGCAAGAACACCCGCAAGCTGCTCAAGAACGGCGAGCCGGCCCCGCCGAAGATGGACGCGGTACCCATGCCGGAGCTGCGCTGCGAGAAGGTCGACGACACCTATGTGCTACGCGACGGCGCCTCGGGGCTGTTCCTGGCCGCCAGTGGTTTTCCGAAGAATCGCGAGACCCGTGCGCCGTTGGTCAGCGAGTTGCTGCCCCATCGCGACGAGATCGATCCCAAGTACCATTATCTGCTCAGTGCCCCGGTGAAGGATTCCGAAGGCCGGCCGGCGGTGATCCGCTTCAGCCGCAAGACCAAGGAGCAGTACGTACAGACCGAGGTCGAGGGCAAGCCAACCGGCTGGAAGGCCTTCTACGACGGCAAGAAGTGGCAGGTGGAAGAGAAGCGCTGAGGCCAGTCGGCCCCGGCGGGAGATAGCCGACCGGCGCGCGCCGGTCGTAGGAGAGGGCCATGGCCAACGAGCGTTACACCCGCACCAACCAGAAGCTGTATTTCGCCGGCCTGGCCTTGGAAAGCTGGCGTGCCGCTCTCGCCGCGCCCTCGGCGCAAAGCCAGGGGCGCATCATGGCCGAGCGTGAAGCCTGCCTGTTCCACCTGCAGGGTGCGCTGCTGGGTCTCTGCCAGGAAGTGGCCGGCTTCTACCGCCACCCCACCATGGACGCTACCTCACTGGCCACTCATCTGGCACCCGAGCCCCTGGCTAGCGCGCCCAGCCCCGAGATGGGCGAGCTGGTCGAACTGGCCGGTAATCCGGAAACCTGGCTGGCGCGGTTGATCGCCGAATACCAGCGCCTGCTGCAACCGCCCCAGGCACCTCGGCGGCCCAAGCAGGACCCGACGCTGCCGCTGATCGAGGCGGTGAGCCTGGAGCCTGCCGAGCCGGAGTTGGGTCTCGAAGAAGTGGAAGCCTGGCGGGAAAGCCTCAAGCGGACGGCGCTCAGATTCCGCGGCGCCATGACGGAGTGGTAGGGTTAGCGTCCTCGCAACTCCTTGGAGGCCAGCCTAGAGTGCGGCAGGCAAGGCATCGCCTTGCCAGACCGCCCGTTTCCAGCGACATTGTCATTTCGCGTTCGTTGTGCGCGCCGCGCCGCCTGGCAACCCCTGCCCTGACGAAGCGCGCATCGCCCAGGAATTCCCGCTAAGCTTCACGCGAAGGTCCCGGTACGTCGCTCGCCCTGCAGGCCATCGAAAAAGACTCTGGCAGTCCAGCCTCTCAGACCCCACGCTGTTACACTATCCGCTTAGCTGTGGAGATACTGAATGACTACTGCCTACCTGGAAATCGTTGAACTCTCCGATGGTCGCATCGTATTGCGCCGTGCGGACGATGAGGAAGCGCTCGTCACCCTGGAGTTTTCCAGCGATGCCAAGGATTTCCTGCATGGCCAACAGGTGGAGGTGGCCAAGGCCATGTTCAATCTGGGCGTGCAAATGGCCGGTCGGCTGGCTGAAGGCGACAGCCTCCAGCGCGACGATCAACCTCGCGTCCTGCACTGATTTCCGGTCCCGGCATCCCGGATCAGGATGTCGCCTCTCCCTGACCAGCGCTCCACTCGGTTCAGGCGAATCTGACGTTCAGGCTCTGACTGTTGCCCTGGGCTGCCGCCTGCGCCAATTGCTGCTTGCCCGCATCGCTCAGGTCATGCAGCCAACTGATCACCGTATGGCTTTGCCCCTTGCGCAGCACTTCGCAGGCCAGTTGCAGGGTCTTGGCGGAGCTCGGGGTCTGCAACAGCAGTACGCGCTCCTTGTTCAGATGGGTGCTGCGCAGCCAGGCGTTGCTCAGCAGCGAAGGCGGGGTGACCAGGGTCAGCCAACGGGCATCGTCCTTCTCGCTGAGTTGCCGCAAGATCGGGGCCAGCAGTTGCAGGCACTGCTCCTGGCTACCATGCAAGGACATTTCGCTGAAGGTGTCAGGCAGGGGCGCTACCGGCCTTTCCCGAACGGGTTTGCCGGGCTTGGGCAGGAAGGCGGTCAGCTCCTGCAGCAAGACCGTGGGCGCCAGGTCCAGCTCTTGAACGGATGGGCGCGGTGTATCGAACATCAGGGGAAATTGCATGGTGACCTCCTGGAGGCGACTCGATCAATCCACTCGACGTCCGTGCCACTGCTACGGGACGTCACTGTTCTCCGGCCTGGTCTTGAGCGCTTTCTGGAGCGCGAAACTATCCCCCCGATCAAGACTTCGGCGTTGATGGTGCTGGTTGAAGAGGGCTGGCAGTGAGCCAGCCTTAGAGCCTGTTCAAAATCTGCTGCGCGTCGGCCAAACCGCGTTGAAAATGACTTCGGAATGCTCATTTACCACTCGTAAACTCCGCTTCCTCAGCCATTTTCGCCTTGTTTGGCTCTAGCTCGCGAGATTATGAATAGGCTCTTAGAGGTTAGCGGCGGATAACGCCGACGCTTAACCCTTCGATGGCGAACTCCTGGGTGGAAAGATCGACCTCGATAGGAGAGAAGTCGGGATTTTCCGCCAACAGGGTGACCTGGTTGCCCGAGCGTTTGAATCTCTTCACGGTCACCTCGTCGCCCACCCGGGCCACGACGATCTGGCCGTTGTGCACTTCGCGGGTCACGTGGACGGCCAACAGGTCGCCATCGAGGATGCCGACGTCCTTCATGCTCATGCCCTTGACCTTGAGCAGGTAGTCGGCACGGGGCTGGAAGAAGGCGGGGTTGATGGCGCAGTTCTCCTCGACGTTCTGCTCGGCGAGGATGGGCGCACCGGCAGCGACCCGGCCGATGACCGGCAGGCTTTCATCGGCCTTGCGCGAAGTGTCGAGCCCCGGAATCCGAATGCCGCGCGAGGCGCCCGGGGTCATCTCGATGGCGCCCTTGCGGGCCAGGGCCTTGAGGTGCTCCTCGGCCGCATTCGGCGATTTGAAACCAAGCTCCTGCGCGATCTCGGCGCGGGTGGGCGGAAAGCCATTGGCTTCGAGGCAACGCTTGATGAAGGCCAGGATCTCGGCTTGTCGCGGTGTCAGTTTCAGCATGATGCACGTCGCGTCGTCTAGTGATGCTGTGATTATATACAGTAACTTCCAGGGGCAAGCAAGACCGCATCCCCAACATCTGATGGCAGGCAGGGGCAAGGGCCCCCGGCGCCTGTCCTGCATCGTCGAGTGTCGCAAGGGTCGGCGTGATTGACTCGATCGCGTTTGAAACATATGTTTCAAACGGAATTCTTCAGGTAAGGAAGGTCATGGCCCAGTCGGATACCGTCGAGCGCATCCTGGATGCCGCCGAACAGCTGTTTGCCGAGCGGGGCTTCGCGGAGACCTCGTTGCGGCTGATCACCACCCGGGCCGGCGTCAACCTGGCCGCCGTCAACTATCACTTCGGCTCCAAGAAGGCGCTGATCCAGGCGGTGTTCTCGCGTTTCCTCGATCCCTTCTGCTTCAACCTGGAACGGGATCTGGATCAGTGGCAACCCAAGCCGGGGGAGGAGGTGAGCCTGGAGGCGCTGCTCAACCTGCTGGTCGACCACTCGCTGGCCATCAAGCCGCGGCACGGCAACGACCTTTCAGTCTTCATGCGGCTGCTCGGCCTGGCCTTCAGCCAGAGCCAGGGTCATCTGCGCAAGTATCTGGAGCAGACCTATGGGCGGGCATTCCGGCGCTTCCTGTTGCTGGTGAATCGCGCCGTCCCCGAGATCCCGCCGCTGGAGCTGTTCTGGCGCGCGCATTTCATGCTCGGTGCTGCGGTGTTCAGCATGTCCGGCATCAAGGCACTGCGGGCGATCGGCGAGAACGACTTCGGTGTCGATACCCATACCGATCAGGTGCTGCGGTTGATGGTGCCCTTCCTCGCCACCGGCATGCGCGCGCCCACGGCGATGCACGCCCCGGAACTGGCCCAGGCGCAATACCGGCCGCGGCGTCCCGTTGCGGCTGAGACGGCCGAGACCTACTAGGCTGCGAGGCCGGTCATGCCTGGGGTAAGCTTGCGTCCCTTTCCCGGCCACTGCGCCGGAGCATTCGGACGAGGTACCCATGCAAGGCTCCCTGATGGTCGATATCGCCGGCACCTGGCTCACCGCCGAGGACCGGCAGTTGCTGCGCCAGCCCCAGGTGGGCGGACTGATCCTGTTCGCCCGCAACATCGAAACTCCAGGACAGGTACGCGAGCTGTGCCGCAGCATCCGCGCGGTTCGCCCCGACCTGCTACTGGCCGTCGACCAGGAGGGTGGGCGCGTGCAGCGTCTAAGGCGCGATGTGGTGCGTCTGCCGGCCATGGGGCAGCTCGCCGGTCGTGCGGACAGTGTGCAGCTGGCGCGTCTCTGCGGTTGGTTGATGGCGACCGAGGTCCTGGCGGCGGGGCTGGATTTCAGCTTCGCTCCGGTACTGGATGTCGACCACCAGCGCAGCCAGGTGATAGGCGCCCGTTCCTTCGGCAGCGCCGACCAGGTGATCGAGCTGGGTAGTGCCTTCATCGCCGGCATGGGCGACGCCGGCATGGCCGCTACTGGCAAGCACTTTCCCGGTCATGGCTGGGCGGAGGCCGATTCCCATTACGCCATCCCCACCGACGAACGTGATCTGGAGACCCTCAGGCGCACCGACCTGCGTCCGTTTCAGGCCCTGTTGCCCAAGCTGGGCGGGGTGATGCCCGCCCACGTCATCTATTCCGCGGTGGATGCCCAGCCGGCCGGTTTCTCGCGACGTTGGCTGCAGGACATCCTGCGCGGCGAGCTGGGGTACCGGGGCGTCATCTTCAGTGACGACCTCTCTATGGCTGGCGCTCACGTAGCCGGGGATGCCGGTCAGCGCGTCGAGGCGGCCCTCAGCGCTGGGTGCGACATGGCGCTGGTCTGTAATGACCGCGGCGCCGCCGAGCTGGCCCTGAGCCGGGCGCAGCAGCTGGGCCTGGCGCCACCGCCGCACCTGGCCAGCATGAGGGCCCATCGCCACGTCGATCTTGATTATCGGCAGCAGCCGCAGTGGAGCTACACGCTGCAACGGTTGCGCCAGGCTGAACTCATCTAAGAGTCTATTCGAAGACTGCTGCGCGTCGGCCAAACCGCCTTAAAATGCCCTGGATCGCCAGCCCGGCCTGGGCGGCCCCGTCGCAATGCTCATTTACCACACGTAAACTCGAGCGCGAGTCCGATCCGCTTCCTCAGGCATTTGATTCGCTGGCGCTCACCCTACGGGCCAGCCGTTGGCTGTTACTCCCGGTGGTCGTTGCGCCTTGTTTGTCTCTAGCTCGCGAGCCTTTGAACAGGCTCTAAGGACCTTCCCATGACTACCTATGCCATCATCGGCGGTACCGGCCTCACCGCGCTCGCTGGCCTGGAGCTGGACCAGGCCCAGACCTTCGAGACGCCCTGGGGTGAGCCCTCGGCGCCCGTGCAGCGCGGCCACTATGCCGGGCGACCCGTGCTGTTCCTCGCCCGCCACGGCCATCCCCATCGGATCCCGCCGCACCAGGTCAACTATCGCGCCAATCTCTGGGCACTTAAGGAAGCCGGTGCCGAAGCCATCGTCGCGGTGAACGCCGTGGGCGGCATCCATGCCGCCATGGGCAGCGGTCACCTGTGCGTGCCCCACCAGCTGGTGGACTATACCTGGGGGCGCGGCCATACCTTCTTCGAGGGTGCGGACCTCGAGCATGTCACCCATATCGACTTCAGCTTTCCCTACGACGAGCCCCTGCGCCAACGGCTGCTGGACGCCTTGCGCAAGCTGCACCTTCCGCACAGCGATCACGGGGTCTATGCCGCGACCCAGGGGCCGCGGCTGGAGACGGCCGGGGAGATCGTACGGCTGGAGCGAGACGGCTGTGACATCGTCGGCATGACCGGGATGCCGGAGGCGGCCCTGGCGCGCGAACTGGGCCTGCCCTACGCCTGCCTGGCGCTGGTGGTGAATCCGGCGGCCGGCAAGGTGCAGCGAGAGATCACCATGGCCGAGATCGAGGCCGTGCTGGCCAGCGGCATCGACCAGGTCCGCGAGGTGCTGGCCGAGGTGCTGGCTGGCTGATGCCGTCCAGCGCCGCGCCCGAGGGCATCCCGGGAGCGGCGTGATCGTCAGCTGGCGGCGGGCGTCAGGCGATCGAGCAGGGCTTCGAGCACGTTGAAGCGCTCTTCGGCGCGTTCCATCGGCACCTGGAACTTGAACATCGTGGCGCCTTCCAGCCGGTATTTCTTCGGCTGTGCCTGGATCATCTTCACCAGTACCAGCGGATCCACCTGGGTATCGGCGGCGAATTCCAGCCGCCCGCCCTGGGGTCCGGCATCCACCTTGACGATGCCCAGGCCTTCCGCACGTAGCTTGAGCAGCGTCAGGCGCACCAGGTTCTTGGTCGGCTCCGGCAGCAGGCCGAAGCGGTCGATCATCTCTACCTGCAGTTCCTTGAGGGCGTCTTCGTCCGCCGCCGAGGCGATGCGCTTGTAGAGGATCAGCCGCGCATGGACGTCGGGCAGGTAGTCTTCCGGAATCAGCGCGGGGACACGCAGATTGATGTCCGGACCACCACCCAGGGGCTTCTCGAGATTGGGTTGCTCACCCTTGCGGATGGCCTTGACCGCGCGCTCCAGCATTTCCATGTAGAGGGTGAAGCCTACCGCCTGGATCTGGCCGCTCTGGCCTTCGCCGAGCAGTTCGCCCGCGCCGCGGATCTCCAGGTCGTGGGTGGCCAGGATGAAGCCGGCTCCCAGGTCCTGGGCGCCAGCGATGGCTTCCAGGCGCTTTTCGGCGTCCGGGGTCATGCCCTTGCGCGGCGGGGTGAGCAGGTAGGCATAGGCCTGGTGGTGGCTGCGGCCGACCCGGCCGCGCAGCTGGTGCAGCTGGGCCAGGCCGAATTTGTCGGCGCGCTCGATGATGATGGTGTTGGCGTTGGGTACGTCGATGCCGGTCTCGATGATGGTCGAGGCCACCAGCACGTTGAACCTCTTGTGGTAGAAGTCGCTCATCACCTGTTCGAGATCACGCTCGCGCATCTGGCCATGGCCGATACCGATGCGCGCCTCCGGCACCAGCTCCGCCAGCTCGCGGGCGCGCTTCTCAATGGTCTTGACCTCGTTGTGCAGGAAGTACACCTGGCCGCCACGCAGGAGTTCGCGCAACAGGGCTTCCTTGATCACCGCGTTCTGCTCCTCCATGACGAAGGTGCGCACCGACAGGCGCCTTGCCGGCGGCGTGGCGATGATGGACAGGTCGCGCATGCCGGCCACGGCCATGTTCAGGGTGCGCGGGATCGGCGTGGCGGTGAGGGTGAGGATGTCCACCTCGCTGCGCAGCGACTTGAGCTGTTCTTTCTGGCGCACCCCGAAGCGGTGTTCCTCGTCGATGATGGCCAGGCCCAAGTCCTTGAACTTCACATCGCCCTGCAACAGCTTGTGGGTACCGATGATGATGTCGATCTTGCCTTCGGCCAGCTCGCGCGCCGCGGCGGCGACTTCCTGGGCCGACTTGAAACGGCTCATCACCTCGACCCGCACCGGCCAGTCGGCGAAGCGGTCGCGGAAGCTGTTGTAGTGCTGCTGGGCGAGCAGGGTGGTAGGGACCAGCACCGCCACCTGGCGACCGCCGTGCACGGCGATGAAGGCCGCGCGCATGGCCACCTCGGTCTTGCCGAAGCCCACGTCACCACAGACCAGGCGATCCATGGGCGTACCGGCCAGCATGTCCTTGTGCACCGCCTCGATGGCGGCCTGCTGATCCGGCGTCTCCTCGAAGGGAAAACCGGCGGAGAAGGTGGCGTAGTCGACCGCCGGGTCCTTGAAGGCGTAACCCTTGCGCGCGGCGCGCCGGGCATAGATGTCGAGCAGCTCGGCGGCCACGTCGCGCACCTGTTCGGCAGCCTTGCGCTTGGCTTTCTGCCAGGTTTCGGAACCCAGCTTGTGCAACGGGGCCAGGGCATCGTCGGTGCCCGAGTAGCGGGCGATCAGATGCAGATTGGCCACCGGCACATAGAGCTTGGCGTCGTCGGCGTATTCGAGCAGCAGGAATTCCTGGGGCTGGTCGTCCAGCTCCAGGGTGATCAGGCCCATGTAGCGGCCCACGCCGTGATCGATGTGCACCACCGGTGCGCCTTCGCGCAGCTCGGTGAGATTCTTGATGACGTTCTCGCCACCGTCGCGACTTTTCTCGCGCCGGCGGCGTTGCATGATGCGTTGGCCGAACAGCGGGTTTTCCGGGATCAGGGCGACGCCGACGTCATCCAGTGCCAGGCCTTCGTCCAGCGGCGCCAGGGCGATGGCGATGCGCTCGCCGCTGGCCTGGAAGGCGGCCCAACCGTCGACCTGACCAGGACGTAGATTCAGCCGGGCCAGCAATTCCAGCAGCACCTCACGGCGTCCGGCGCTTTCCGCGGTGAACAGCACGCGGCCAGGGAAATCGGCGATGAAATGCTCGAGGGCCGCCAACGGCTGGCTGGCCTTGGCGTCGATGGCCAGATCCGGCAGCGCCCGCGCGGCGAAGCGCTCACGGCCCACGCCGGACTCCAGGTCCTCCGCGCCTATGACCACCCGCGGCCAGCTCTTCAGCCGGGCAAAGCAGTCTTCCACCGGCAGGAAGACCTCGGCCGGCGGCAGCAGTGGCCGTTCCGGATCGACCCGGCGGTCCTCGTAGCGAGCGCGGACATCGGTCCAGAATTGCTCGGCGGCCTGTTCGATGCCGGGCAGGGAGAACACCTGGGTATTGGCTGGCAGGTAGTCGAAGAGGGTCGAGGTCTCCTCGAAGAACAGCGGCAGGTAGTACTCGATGCCTGCCGGGGTGATGCCGCTGGCCAGGTCCTGGTAGATAGGGCAGCGGCGATAGTCCACGTCGAAGCGCTCGCGGAAACGCGCGCGAAAGCCGGTCACGGCTTCCTTGTGCAGCGGGAATTCCCGCGCCGGCAGCAGGCGGATGCTGTCGACCTTGTCGATGGAACGCTGCGTCTCCGGATCGAAGGTGCGCAGTGTCTCGATCTCGTCGTCGAACAGATCGATCCGGTAGGGCAGGCTGCTGCCCATCGGAAAGAGATCGATCAGGGCGCCGCGTACGGCGAACTCACCATGTTCGTACACCGTATCGACATAGCGATAGCCGGCCGCTTCCAGGCGTGAACGGGTGGCTTCCACGTCCAGCCGCTGGCCGACGTCCAGCACCAGACTGCTGCCAAGCAGGAAACGGGTGGGCGCCAGGCGGTGTAGGGCAGTCGCCAGCGGGACTACCAAAATGCCGTGGGACAGCTCCGGCAGCCGATAAAGGGTGGCGACGCGCTGGGAGATGATGTCCTGGTGCGGCGAGAAGACATCGTAGGGCAGCGTCTCCCAATCGGGGAAATTCAGCACCGGCAGTTCAGGGGCGAAGAAGCGCAGTTCCTGCTCCAGGCGGTCGGCACTCTGGCTGTCCTGGGTGATTAGCAGGGTGAAGCGGCGGGTCGCGGCCTTGGCGGCTTCAGCTATGGCAAGGGCTAGCGCGGCGCCGGGCAGATTGCCCCACTGCTGGCGGCCGGCGGTTTCAGGAATTGACGGGGTACGCAAAACTGACACGCGGGCGGAACTCCGGTGGATTTTCGGTGGGTTGGGATTGTAACGACCGGGCTTTCACGCTGTCAGTGCAGCGACGCGCGTTGATTGCCTGGGACAGGCAGCGCGGTCATAATGTAGTTCCTTTTTTCAGCTCCTACATAGGGAAGGATTTGTCGTGAGTCAGAAGCCTGAGCAGTGCCTTGAAGAATGGATCGATCGCGAAGCGCTCGCCGAGGCCATGATTCCCCTGATTGGTCAGCTGTACCGCAACAACAACGTTGTGACCTCCATTTACGGTCGCGGTTTGGTCAACCGTTCGGTGATCTCCATTCTCAAGGCTCACCGATTCGCTCGCCAGATCGACAATGTCGAGCTGTCCGTGCAGGACACCTTCCCGCTGGTTAAAGCCCTGAGCGAGCTGGAACTGGGCGCCGCGTCCATCGACCTGGCCCGCCTGAGCCTCAAGTTCAAGGCCGAAGGTGCCGGTCGCGACCTCAAGGACTTCCTGCGCAGCGAGCTGGCCGCCGTGGTCGGCAAGCAGGGCGTCGAGCAGCGCAAGGGCAAGGACGTGGTCCTGTATGGCTTCGGTCGCATCGGTCGTCTGCTGGCCCGTATCCTCATCGAGCACCAGGGCAGTGGCGACGGCCTGCGTCTGCGTGCCATCGTCGTCCGCAAGGGCGCCGACAACGACCTGGTCAAGCGCGCCAGCCTGCTGCGTCGCGACTCCGTACACGGCTCCTTCGATGGCACCATCACCGTCGACGAGGCCAACAGCACCCTGTGCGCCAACGGCACCCTGATCAAGGTGATCTACTCCAACGATCCCACTACCGTCGACTACACCCAGTATGGCATCCAGGATGCCATCGTCGTCGACAACACCGGCAAGTGGCGCGATGCCGAAGGCCTGGGGCAGCACCTCAAGTGCAAGGGCGTCTCCCGCGTGGTACTGACCGCACCGGGCAAGGGCAACCTGAAGAACATCGTGCATGGCATCAACCATGACACCATCACCGCCGAAGACACCATCGTCACCGCGGCCTCCTGCACCACCAACGCCATCGTGCCGATCCTCAAGGCGGTCAACGACAAGTACGGCATCGTCAACGGTCACGTCGAGACCGTTCACTCCTACACCAACGACCAGAACCTGATCGACAACTTCCACAAGGGCGATCGTCGTGGCCGTAGCGCTGCCTTGAACATGGTGATCACCGAGACCGGCGCGGCCAAGGCCGTGGCCAAGGCGCTGCCGGAACTGGCCGGCAAGCTGACCGGCAACGCCATCCGCGTGCCGACACCCAACGTCTCCATGGCGATCCTCAACCTGAACCTGGAAAACGCCACCAGCAAGGACGAGATCAACGAGTACCTGCGTGAGATGGCGCTGCACTCGCCGCTGCACAAGCAGATCGACTTCGTGAACTCTCCGGAAGTGGTCTCCAGCGACTTCGTCGGTTCCCGCCATGCCGGTGTGGTCGATGCCGGCGCCACCATCGTCAGCGACAACCGCGTCGTGCTCTACGTCTGGTACGACAACGAGTTCGGCTACAGCTGCCAGGTCGTGCGGGTGCTGGAAGAAATGGCGGGCGTCAACCCGCCGGCCTTCCCGGCCTGAGTCTTGCGCCCTAGGCAAGGCTGACTTGCAAGAAAAAACGGGAGCCCAGGTGGCTCCCGTTTTCGTTTTGTCGGGTTTTTGCGCCACAATAGCGGCCCGTGACAAGAGGTCGCAGCCCCCTGGGGCGATCTCACGTCGGACGTCACCTCCCGCGAGGTGGGTCCGGCTCCAGCCGTCGCCTGCGAACGGCTAACCTTCTGAGGAGAAAGCATGGCGGTCTATAGCTACGATGTGGTGGTACTGGGTTCGGGACCGGCAGGCGAGGGTGCGGCGATGAACGCCGCCAAGAACGGTCGCCGGGTGGCGGTGGTGGACAATCGCCAGGTGGTCGGCGGCAACTGCACGCATCTGGGCACCATCCCGTCCAAGGCGCTGCGCCATTCGGTCAAGCAGATCATCCAGTTCAACACCAACGAGATGTTCCGCTCCATCGGCGAGCCGCGCTGGTTCTCCTTCCCCGACGTGCTGCGCAGCGCCGAGCGAGTGATCGCCCGCCAGGTCTCCTCGCGTACCAGTTACTACGCGCGCAATCGCGTCGACCTGTTCTTCGGCACCGCCAGCTTCGCCGACGAGAACACCATCGAGATCGTCAACCTGAGGGGCGACCTGGAGCGGCTGGTGGCCAAGCAGGTCGTCATCGCCACCGGCTCGCGCCCCTACCGCCCGGTGGACGTGGACTTCAGCCATCCGCGCATCTACGACAGCGACACCATCCTGTCGCTGACCCACACCCCGCGCCGCCTGATCATCTACGGTGCCGGGGTGATCGGCAGCGAGTACGCCTCCATCTTCAGCGGTCTCGGCGTGCTGGTCGACCTGATCGACAACCGCGATCAGCTGCTCAGCTTCCTCGACGACGAGATCTCCGACGCCCTGAGCTATCACCTGCAGAACAACAACGTGCTCATCCGCCACAACGAGGAGTACGAGCGCATCGAGGGCCAGGAGCACGGCGTGGTGTTGCACCTGAAGTCCGGCAAGAAGCTGCGCGCCGACGCCTTGCTCTGGTGCAACGGCCGGACCGGCAACACCGACCACCTGGGCCTGCAGAACGTGGGACTCGCGGTCAACAGCCGCGGCCAGATCACCGTCGACGAGAACTACCGGACCTCGGTCGCCAACATCTATGCAGCGGGCGACGTCATCGGCTGGCCGAGCCTGGCCAGCGCCGCCTACGACCAGGGTCGTTCGGCGTCGGACAACCTCCTGCACGACAACAAGGGGCGGGTGGTCAACGACATCCCTACCGGCATCTACACCATTCCCGAGATCAGTTCGCTGGGCAAGACCGAGCGCGAGCTGACCCAGGAAAAGGTGCCCTACGAGGTTGGCAAGGCCTTCTTCAAGAGCATGGCGCGGGCGCAGATCTCCGGTGAGCCGGTGGGCATGCTGAAGATCCTCTTCCACCGCGAGACCCTGCAGGTACTGGGCGTGCACTGCTTCGGCGACCAGGCGTCGGAGATCCTGCACATCGGCCAGGCGATCATGAACCAGGAAGGCGAGGCGAACAGCATCCGCTATTTCGTCAACACCACCTTCAACTACCCGACCATGGCCGAGGCCTATCGGGTGGCGGCGTTCGATGGCTTGAATCGGCTGTTCTGACGTCTTCGGTCGGAAAGGCATCGCGGCCATGGGCCGCTCCTACGGTGACGTCCGTGCCTGTAGGAGCGGCCCATGGCCGCGATCAGCAAAGCACCAGAGCCCCGCAGGAGCGGTCGCAGCGGCGGCCCTCCCATGGCCGCGATTCTTGGCAGGCAGGACGCCTACCCCAACGTCCGCCGCGCCAGGCTCGGGAAGTCGGTGATCAGGCTGTCCGCGCCGAAGTCGGCCAGGCGGCGCATCAGGCTGGCGTCGTTGACCGTCCAGACCGACACGTGCAGGCCTTGGCGCTGGGCCTTGAGCAGGCGTTCCGGGGTGCACAGCGTCCAGTTCAGCGCCAGCAGATGACAGCCGTAGTGGGCCGCCACCTTGAGCGGATCGAGCCAGGCGTATTCCGCCACCAGCCCGCGCGCCAGATGGGGCGTGTCGCGCTGCAGGGCGCGCAGGACTTCCCGCGAGGAACTGGTCACGGTGACCTTGTCCTGCAGGCCGAATTCCTCGACCAGTCGGGCGATGGCCTTGACCGTCTGGGCCGCTCGTACCCGCGAGGCGCTTTTCACCTCCAGCTGCCAATGCTCGAAGCGGCACTTCTCGAAGAGTTGGCGCAAGGTCGGGATGGGGGCAGGACGTGGCCATGCCGGGCCACCCTGGCGGGCGTCCAGTGCCGCCAGGTCGGCCACCGCCTTTTCGCTGACCTTGCCGCCACGCCCGGTGGTGCGCTTGAGAGTAGGGTCGTGGATCACCACCAGCTCGCCGTCCCGCGAGAGGTGCAGGTCCAGCTCGCAACGCTGGACGCCCAGTTCCAGGCACAGCTCGAAGCCGGCCAGGGTATTTTCCGGCGCTTCGCCGCGGGCGCCGCGGTGTCCGTAGATGAGGGTCATGAAGGCTCCTAGGGTGAGGGGGACGGGCGGCGCGGTTCGCGGACCGCATCCAGCACCCGGTCGTTTTCGAAATAGACGCTGAAATCTCGATAGTCCCAGCGGCGGATGGCCGGGCGGCCGACCGGCGGATGTTCCTGGTCGGGCAGGCCAAAGCGTTCCAGTACCTGAGCACGACTATCGCCGCGCAGGGGGAGGGGGACGCCGGGGTCACCCTGCTGGCCCAGCGGGATCTGCAGGGTATCGGCCCAGCCGGGCACGGCCGTGCCGAGCAGCAGCAAGGCCAGCCAGGCGCCCTTCACGCGTCTTCTCCGCGGTCGGCGCGGCGGCCACGAGCCTGCTGGCGCAGGACGTGGCGGGCCAGCAACTGGCGCTGGGCGTCTTCCAGTTCGATGAAGCTGGTACCTATTTCATGACCGCCGGCGACGGCCTGGCAACTGGTCACCTCGGCGCGTACCTGCAGGCCCAGCCCCTGGGGCGGCAGGGCCATGCGCAATTCGAGGCGCGTGCCCAGGGCCAGCGGCTCGGTATGGACGAAGGCCAGGCCGCCCTCGGACAGCACCACCTCCCGGGTGGCGCCACTGTCATGCATCAGGTTCCAGGCGAAGGCCTGGCCGAGCAGGTCGAGGCGCTTGTGCACCAGGCGCAGGCAGGCGGTGATGGCACGGTCGCGTTCGTCCAGGTTGCGCAGCAGATGACGGGATTCGAATTCCAGCTGGTGCAGTTCGCTCAGGAGTGCGAACAGCGGCGCGGTCTCGCCGGAGGCGCCTTCGGCAGGGCCGATTTGCAGTGCGATGCGGTCGGTGATGCGATAGTATTCCCGCCGTTCACGCGCGTCTGGGGTGGTCATGTCGGGCCGCTCCGTGGGTGATGGCTCCGAGTGTAGCCGGCGAGCCGGCACGGTGTCGCCGTCCACCCCGCAGGGCGCCTACGTCTTTCCGCCGTGCAAGCGAGCCTATGTTCAGACCCCTGCCGATCTACCTTGGCCTGCGTTACGTCCGCGCCAAGCGCCGCAATCATTTCGTCTCCTTCATCTCGCTCACGTCCATGATCGGCCTGGCCCTTGGCGTGGTGGTCATGATCGTGGTGCTGTCGGTCATGAACGGCTTCGACCGCGAGATGCGCGAGCGCGTCCTGGGCATGATTCCCCATGCGACGGTGGAGTCCTACCAGCCGGTGACCGACTGGCGCAGCGTGCGCGAGCGCGCGTTGCAGAACAGCCAGGTGGCCGCGGTGGCGCCCTTCACCCAGTTGCAGGGCATGCTGGCCCACGACAAGGCGGTGCAGACCGTCCTGCTCAACGCCATCGACCCGGCCGAGGAGCCCAAGGTCTCGATCATCGCCAGCTTCATGCGCGAGGGTAAGCTGGATGACCTGAGGCCAGGCGAGTTCGGCATCATCATCGGCTCGCTGGCCGCCGAGAAACTCGGCGTCAAGGTCGGCGACAAGCTCACCTACATCGCCCCGGAAGTGGCCGTGACTCCCGCCGGCATGTTTCCGCGCATGAAGAGATTCACCGTGGTGGGGATCTTCAGCGTCGGTGCCGGCGAGCTGGATGGCTCGGTAGGCCTGATCCACATCGAGGACGCCGCGCGGCTGCAACGCTGGCCGGCGAACGCGGTGCAGGGCGTGCGGCTGAAACTGCACGACCTGTTCCAGGCGCCCGACGTATCCTGGAACATCGCTCGCCAACTGCCAGGCAACGACTGGTACGCCCGCGACTGGACCCGCACCCATGGCAATCTCTACCAGGCCATCGGCATGGAGAAGACCATGATCGGCCTGCTGCTGCTGCTGATCGTCGCCGTGGCCGCCTTCAACATCGTCTCCACCCTGGTGATGGTGGTGACCGACAAGAAATCCGACATCGCCATCCTGCGCACCCTGGGTGCCACGCCCCGGCAGATCATGGCGGTGTTCATGGTCCAGGGGACCTTCATCGGCGTCATCGGCACGGCCATCGGCTGCGTGCTGGGCGTGCTCGCGGCGCTCAACGTCAGCGCCGCGCTGGCCTGGGTGCAGCGCCTTACCGGGCACCAGTTCCTCAACGCCGAGGTGTACTTCATCGACTACCTGCCGGCGCAGCTGCAGCTGCACGACGTGCTGCTGGTCTGTGGCGCGTCCTTCGCCCTGAGCTTCCTGGCCACGCTCTATCCCTCCTGGAGCGCCGCCCGTACCCAACCCGCCGAGGCCCTGCGTTATGAATGATCGAGCCGTTTTGCGTTGCCAGGACCTGGGCAAGCGCTACGAGGAAGGCCCCCAGACCGTCGAGGTGCTGAGCAACGTCCAGCTCACCCTGCAACCGGGTGAGCGCGTCTCCATCGTCGGCAGTTCGGGCTCGGGCAAGACCACCCTGCTGAACCTGCTCGGGGGCCTGGACACCCCCAGCAGCGGCAGCGTCTGGCTCGATGGCGAGGAGCTGTCGGCGCTGAACGAGAAGGCCCGTGGCCTCTTGCGCAATCGCGCCATGGGCTTCGTCTATCAGTTCCACCACCTGCTGCCGGAATTCAGCGCCCTGGAAAACGTCTGCATGCCGCTACTGATCGGCAAGGCTTCCATCGGCGAGGCGCGGGAGCGCGCCGCCAGGCTCTTGGAACGGGTCGGCCTCGGTCATCGCCTGGGCCACAAGCCGGCCGAGCTGTCCGGCGGCGAGCGCCAGCGCGTGGCCATCGCCCGCGCCCTGGTCAACCAGCCCAAGCTGGTGCTGCTCGACGAGCCCACCGGCAACCTCGACCAGCATACCGCCCACGGTATCCAGGATCTGATGCTGGAGCTGTCCACCTCGCTGCGCACCGCCTTCCTGGTGGTGACCCATGACCAGGTGCTGGCTGGCCAGATGGACCGGATGCTGCGCCTGGACGAAGGCCATCTGGTCGACGCCACGCCGGCCCGGCAGGTCTGAGGTCGTTATGTTCAGACCGCTCTCCCTGTTCATCGGCCTGAGATACACCCGCGCCAAGCGGCGCAAATCGTTCATCTCCTTCTTCTCGCTGGTCTCCATGTTCGGCCTGGCGCTGGGCGTGCTGGCCATGATCCTGGTGCTGTCGGTGATGAACGGCTTCCAGGAAGAAATGCGCGGCCGCATCCTCGGCATGGTGCCCCATGCCTTCATCAGCGGCGCCCAGCCGCTGGATGACTGGCGCCCGCTGGCAGCCAAGGCCGAGCAGCAGCCCCATGTACTGGCGGCGGTGCCCTACACCCAGCTGCAGGGCATGCTCTCGGTGCGCGGCCGCATGCAGCCGCTGCTGGTGGACGGCATAGATCCGGCCCAGGAAAAGCGCGTCTCCATCGTCGGCGAGCGCATGACCCAGGGCAGCCTCGACGCCCTCAAGCCCGGCGAATTCGGCATCGTGCTGGGCGAGATCGCCGCGCGGCGCTTCCAACTGGAGCTGGGCAGCCAGGTCACGGTGATCATCCCCGAGGTCGGCGCCACCGGTAGCATCACCCCGCGCCTGCGACGCTTCACCGTGGTCGGCACCTTCAAGGTCGGCGCCGAGCTGGATGCCTCCCTGGCGCTGATCAACGTGGCCGACGCCGCGCCGCTCAAGGGCTGGCAGCCGGGCCAGGTGGAGAGCATCCGCCTGGCGCTGGACGATCTGTTCCAGGCGCCGCGCATTTCCCGTGACGTGGCCAAGGCACTCGGCGATGGCTACCAGGCGCGCGACTGGACGATCTCCCAGGGCAGCCTGTTCCAGGCGATGCAGATGGAGAAGACCATGATCGGCCTGCTGCTGCTGCTGATCGTCGCCGTGGCGGCCTTCAACATCATCGCCACCCTGATCATGGTGGTGGCCGACAAGAAGGCCGATATCGCCATCCTGCGCACCCTGGGCGCCACGCCGGGGCAGATCATGGCGGTGTTCATGGTGCAGGGCACGGTGATCGGCCTGGTCGGTACCCTGATCGGTGGCATCCTCGGCGTCGTCGCGGCGCTCAACGTCAGCAGCTGGATCGCCGCCCTGGAGCGCCTGGTCGGCCACAAACTGTTCGGTGGCGACATGTACTTCATCAGCAACCTGCCGTCGCGGCTGGAGCTGGAAGACGTGGTGCTGATCGCCGTGGCGGCCCTCAGCATGAGCTTCCTGGCGACCCTCTATCCCGCCTGGCGCGCCTCTCGCACCTCGCCGGCCGAAGCCCTGCGCTACGATTGATCCCTTCGCCAGGGCAACGTGGGCGAGTCCGCCCCGTAGCCCTGGCTCTTCCGTCTTCGAGCTGCTCTAATTCGCGCATCCTAGACCTTTCGGTTCTCCACGGATGGAGTCCTGATGCGCGCTATTCTGCTTGCCTTCGCCCTGGGTGTGCTGCTCCTGCGCGCCTTGCCGGTCCTGCCATCGATGCCGCTGCTGGCGGCGCTCGCTGTCGTCGCCTGCATCTCGCTCGGCACCCGTCTGGCGGTCGTGGGCGCTTTCGGTCTTGGTCTGGCGTGGGCCGCACTCCATGCCCAGTGGGCACTGCAGGATCGTCTTGATCCGGGGTTGGAACAGCGGGTGCTGTGGATCGAAGGGCGGGTGAGCGGGCTGCCAGCGGTGGACGCCGATTCGGTGGGATTCCTGCTCGCCGACCCCAGCAGCCGACGCGGCCTGAAGCTGCCGGCGCGGATACGCCTGAACTGGTATGGCGGCCCGCGGCCCTTGGCGGGCGAGCGCTGGCGGCTGGCCGTGGAGCTGCGCAGTCCCGCGGGCCTGGCCAATCCCCTGGGGCAGGATCGCGAGGCCTGGCTGCTCGCTCAGGGCATCGGCGCCACCGGGAGCGTCAAGGATGGCCAGCGACTCGCGGCGGCCAGCGGCCTGGCGACCTGGCGACCTGGCGCGATAGCATCCGGCAATACCTGCATACCCGCGATCCGGCCGGGCAGGGCGGTCTGCTCGCCGCTCTGGTGGTCGGCGACGCCTCCGGCATCACCGACCACCAGTGGCAACTGTTCCAGGACACCGGCACCGTGCATCTGATGGTGATTTCCGGCCAGCACATCGGCCTGGTCGCCCTGGGTGTCTATGCCCTGGTGGTCACCCTGGCGCGTCGTGGCTACTGGCCGAGCCGGCTGCCCTGGCGTCTGTCGGCCGCCGTCCTGACGATGGCCACTGCCTTAGGTTACGGGCTGCTGGCCGGCTTCGAGGTGCCGGTGCAGCGTGCCTGTCTCATGGTCACCCTGGGGCTGCTCTGGCAGCTCGGCCGCCAGCAGGTACGATTGGGGGATGCCTTGCTGCTGGCCCTGGTGGGGGTGCTGGCGGCCAATCCGCTGGTCAGTCTGTTGCCGGGCTTCTGGCTATCCTTCGGCGCCGTGCTCCTGCTGCTGTGGAGCTTCGCCGGGCGCCTGGGGCGGCTGCCCTGGTGGCACGCCCTGGGACGCGCCCAGAGCTGCATGGCGCTGGGCCTGGCACCGCTGCTCCTGGCGCTGGGACTACCCCTGAGCCTCAGCGGGCCCCTGGCCAATGCCGTCGCCGTGCCGCTGATGGACATGGCCATCGTGCCGCTGGCATTGGTGGGGACGCTGCTATCCCTGCCCTGGTCGCCCCTGGGCGATCCGGCGTTATGGCTGGCCGGCTTCCTGCTCGAGCTTCTGCTTGGACTCCTGGGTTGGCTGGCGCAACTGGCCGCGGCCTGGCAACCCGCCTTGGCACCCGCCTGGACGCTCTGGTTGGCCGGGCTCGGCGCCTTGCTGGCACTGCTGCCCGCAGGGGTACCACTGCGCGGCTGCGGGGCGCTGCTCATGCTGCCCGCCCTGTTTCCGGCCGTCCCGCTGCCGGCCGAAGGGCAGGCGCGGATCACGTTCCTGGACGTGGGGCAGGGCCTGGCCGTGCTGGTGCGCACCCGCGATCATGCACTGTTGTATGACGCCGGTCCGCGGCAGGGCAGCTACGACAGCGGCGCCCGCGTCGTACTGCCCAATCTGCGCGCCGCGGGCATCGACACGCTCGACGTCCTGCTGCTCAGTCATGCCGATGCCGATCATGCGGGCGGGGCGCCAACGGTAGCCAGGGGACTGTCACCGAGGCAGGTGCTCAGTGGCGAGACCCGGCGACTGGAGTCCGGCTTGCGCGCCCAGGACTGCACGGATGGTGGCAGCTGGCGCTGGAACGAGGTCAGCTTCACCACCTGGTGGCGGCCCAGCGCGGACTCCAATGCCTCCTCCTGCGTGCTCAAGATCGACGCCAGCGGCGAACGCCTGCTGCTCACCGGCGACATCGACGAGCGGCGCGAGGCCGAGCTGGTGGCCAGCGGCCTGCCACTCGCGGCGGATTGGCTCGCGGCCCCGCACCATGGCAGTCGCAGTGGCTCCAGCGCCTGCTTCATCGACGCCGTCCAGCCCCGCGGCGTGCTGATCTCCCGGGGGCGGCACAATCGCTACGGCCATCCTCATCCGCTCGTCGTGAAGCGCTACCGCGAGCGTGGTGTGTTGGCCTATGACACCGCCGAACTCGGCGCCCTGAGCTGGACCCTCGGGCGTTGGGAGCGGCCCCGTGGCCAGCGCGAGACGGCATCCTGGTGGCGGACGTCCCCGCCGACACCCTGAGACGTTCATGCTAGAGTGGCGGCATTTTGCGGCGGGGGTAACGGTCTCGTGTTCGAAATGGTCAAAGCTGGCGGCTGGATGATGCTGCCGATCATCCTCAGTTCCATCCTGGCCACGGCCATCATCGCCGAGCGGCTGTGGACCTTGAGACGCAGCCGGGTCGCGCCGCCCAACCTGCTCGCCCAGGTCTGGCGCTGGATCCAGGACAAGCAGCTCAACAACGAGCGACTGCGTGAGTTGCGCGCCGGTTCGCCGCTGGGCGACATCCTCGCCGCGGGACTGACCAATTCTCGCCATGGCCGCGACATCATGAAGGAAGCCATCGAGGAAGCCGGCAGCCGCGTGGTGCACGACCTCGAGCGCTATCTCAACACCCTCGGCAGCATCGCCGCCCTGGCACCGCTGATGGGCCTGCTCGGCACCGTGTTCGGCATGATCGACATCTTCAGCGCCTTCATGAACGATGGCATGGCCAACGCCCCCATCCTCGCCGGTGGTATCTCCAAGGCCCTGGTCACCACCGCCGCCGGTCTGCTGGTGGCGATTCCCGCGGTGTTCTTCCATCGCTACCTGCTGCGCCGGGTCGACGAGCTGGTGGTCGGCATGGAGCAGGAGGCGGTCAAGCTGGTGGACATCCTCCACGGCGATCGCGAGGTGGACGTCCGCGAAGGAGCCGCTGCGTGAAATTCCGTCGCCGCGCCGGGGGCGCCGCTCGCGAAGAGGTCTACATCAACCTGGCGTCCTTCATCGACGTCATCTTCGTCCTGCTGCTGTTCTTCGTGGTGACAGCGACCTTCAGCCGGCCCAGCCAATTGAAGATCGAACTGCCCGAGGCCGACAGCGCCGCCGCGGCTGCCAACCAGGGCAAGACCCTGGAGATCAGCATCACCGCCGACGGCCAGATGGCGCTCAATGGCCAGACGCTGGTGCGCAACGACCTGACCGGCCTGACCACCGCCCTGCAGCGGGAGTCAGGCGGCGACAACAGCCTGCCGCTGGTGATCACCGCCGACGGCCGCGCCACCCACCAGTCGGTGGTCATGGCCATGGACGCCGCCGGCAAGCTCGGCTTCAGCCAGCTGCGCATCACCACCCTCGAGGCCCAGGCGAAACGTCCGTGAGTCTGGGCGAACGCCTGGTCCGCGCCTGGTACCAGGGGCATCCCGCCCTGGGCCTGCTGGCGCCGCTCGAAGCCCTCTATCGCCAGGTCGCCCGGCGCAGGCGTCAACGTTTCCTGGCGGGGCAGGGCAGCATCCATCGTGCGCCGGTCCCGGTCATCGTCGTCGGCAATCTCACCGTCGGTGGCACCGGCAAGACGCCCATGATCCTCTGGCTGATCGGCCATCTGCGTGCCCGCGGCCTCAAGGTCGGCGTGGTCAGTCGGGGCTATGGTGCCCAGCCGCCGAACCTGCCCTGGCGCGTCCAGGCCACGGACGCTGCGGCGGTGGCCGGCGACGAACCCCTGCTCATCGTGCAGCGCACCGCGGTGCCGCTGGTGATCGACCCCGACCGCGGTCGCGCCGTCGAACGCCTGCTCGCCGATGAACGGCTCGATGTGATCCTCAGCGACGACGGCCTGCAGCACTATCGCCTGGCGCGGGATCTGGAGCTGGTGATGGTCGATGCCGCACGCGGCTTCGGCAATGGCCGCTGCCTGCCGGCTGGGCCCTTGCGCGAACCCCTGGAGCGCCTGGCCGAGGTCGATGCCGTGATCCATAACGGCGCCGCGGTCGATCCTGCCGATGGCTACGGCCTGATCCTGCAGCCCAGCGCCCTGCTCAATCTGCGCAGCGGCGAAGCTAAGCCCCTGGATTTCTTCCCGCCCGGCCAGCGCCTGCATGCCCTGGCCGGCATCGGCAACCCCGGACGTTTCTTCGCTACCCTCGAAGGACTACACTGGCAACCGGTACCCCATGCCTTCGCCGATCATGCCGCCTACAGCGCTGCGGACCTGGCCTTCACGCCCGAGCTGCCGCTGGTGATGACCGAGAAGGACGCGGTCAAGTGCCGGTCCTTCGCCGCTGCCGACTGGTGGTACCTGGCGGTGGATGCCCAGCCCTCGGCCGCCTTCGTCGCCTGGCTGGATGGGCGTCTCGACCGCCTCCTGTCCGAACATTCTCACTGACGGAACCCTCGCCCATGGACCTCAAGCTGCTGGACATCCTCGCCTGCCCCCTGACCAAGAGCCCGCTGATCCTGAGCGACGACAAGACCGAACTCATCAGCAAGGCCGCCGGCCTGGCCTTCCCGATTCGCGATGGCATCCCGGTGATGCTGGAGAGCGAGGCGCGCGTCATCACCACGGACGAGCGCCTGGATAAATGAGCACCGCCTTCACCGTCGTCATCCCGGCGCGGCTCGCCAGCACCCGGCTGCCCAACAAGCCGCTGCTCGACATCGCCGGCAAGCCGATGATCCAGCACGTCTGGGAGCAGGCCCGGCGCAGTGGCGCCGAGCAGGTGGTGGTGGCGACCGATCACGATGACATCCTGCGCGCCTGCGAAGGCTTCGGTGCCCAGGTGCTGCTGACCCGGGCGGACCATGCCTCGGGGACCGATCGCCTGGCCGAGGTGGCCGAGTTGCTCGGCCTGGCTGACGACGCCCTGGTGGTCAACGTCCAGGGTGACGAGCCGCTGATTCCGCCGGCGGTGATCGATCAGGTGGCGGGCAATCTCGCCGCCCATCCCGCGGCCGGCGTGGCCACCCTGGCCGAGCCCATCCACGACGTCGACAGCCTGTTCAATCCCAATGTGGTCAAGGTGAGCACCGACGTGAACGGCCTGGCGCTGACCTTCAGCCGGGCGCCACTGCCCTGGGCGCGCAACGCCTTCGCCGGCGACCGCACGCAACTGCCTGCCGGCTTTCCCTATCGTCGCCATATCGGCATCTATGCCTATCGCGCCGGCTTCCTCGCCGATTTCGTCAGCTGGGGTCCCTGTGCCCTGGAAGAGACGGAAGCCCTGGAACAGCTGCGCGCCCTCTGGCATGGCGTGCGCATCCACGTCGCCGACGCCCTGGAAGCGCCCCAGGCCGGCGTGGATACCCTGGAAGACCTCGAGCGCGTCCGCCGCCTGCTGGGAGCCTAGATGAGCCTGCGCATCCTGTTCGTCTGCATGGGCAACATCTGCCGCTCGCCCACCGCCGAAGGCATCCTGAGGGACAAGCTGGCAGCGGCCGGTCTGGCCGAGGCCGTGGAGCTGGATTCCGCGGGTACCGGCGACTGGCACCGCGGCAAGGCGCCGGACTCCCGCGCCATCCAGGCGGCGGCCGGTCGCGGTTATGACATCAGCGGCTTGCGCGCGCGCCAGGTGACCGCCGAGGACTTCCAACGCTTCGATCTGATCCTGGCCATGGATCACGACAACCTCGCCTGGCTGGAGCAATTGCGCCCCGAGGGCGGCGCGGTGCCCGAGCTGTTCCTGGCCCGGCAGGGCCTGGCCGTGGACGAGGTGCCCGATCCCTATTACGGTGGCGCGGCGGGTTTCGAGCGGGTGCTCGACCTGCTCGAAGCCGCCTGCGCTGGCCTCGTCGCCGAGGTGGCCGCTCGTCATGGTCGCTGAGGTGCAACACGACGTTCCGCTGCAGGGACTCAACACCTTCGGCCTGGTGGCGCAAGCCGACCGCTATCTGGAAGCCGCCAGTGATGCCGAGGTACTCGAGGCCCTGGCGCTGGCCCGGCAGCTCGGCGTGCCACTACGGGTGCTGGGCGGTGGCAGCAACCTGGTCCTGCCCGAACGGGTCGAGGGCCTGGTACTGCGGCTGACGTCCCGCGGTATCCGCCTGCTGGCGGAGGAGGGCGATGACCTGCTGGTGGAGGCCGCAGCCGGCGAACCCTGGCATCCCTTCGTCATGACCACCCTGGCCAACGGCTGGTACGGGCTGGAAAACTTAAGTCTCATCCCCGGGACCGTGGGGGCCTCGCCGATCCAGAACATCGGCGCCTACGGCGTCGAACTCAAGGATCGCTGTGCCGGCGTGACGGCACTCGACCGCCACAGCGGCGACATCCATGAGCTGACCCCGGACGCCTGCGCCTTCGCCTATCGTGACAGCCGTTTCAAGGCTGAAGCCGGGCGCTGGATCGTACTGCGGGTGCGCTTCCACCTGAGCCTACAGCCACAGCTGGTGCTGGACTACGGTCCGGTGCGCCAGGCGCTGGCCGAGGCCGGGGTCGCGCAGCCCACGCCGGAAGCTGTCAGCGCGGCCATCTGCAGCATTCGCCGCAGCAAGCTGCCCGATCCGGCGGTGCTGGGCAATGCCGGCAGCTTCTTCAAGAATCCGGTGGTGAGCGCAGCGACTGCCGCCGTGCTCAAGGAAGACCATCCGACGCTGCCGACCTATCCTCAGGCCGATGGCACGGTCAAGCTGGCCGCCGGCTGGCTGATCGACCAGGCTGGCTGGCGCGGCCATCGCGACGGTGCCGTGGGGGTGCATGCCGCCCAGGCACTGGTACTGGTCAACTTCGGCGGTGCCAGTAGTCGTGACGTCCTGGCCCTGGCGGAGCGCATCCGCGCCTCGGTCCGCGAGCGCTTCGGCGTGACGCTGGAAATGGAGCCGGGAAGCCTGACGTGACCGACGACTCGCCCGATGCTCAGCGTCGCCGCCTGCTGATCGCCACCACCTCCGCTGTCGGCGGCCTGGGCCTCGTGGCAGGTAGCGTACCCTTCGTCTGTGCCTTGCGGCCCAGTCGGTCGGCGGAGGTGGTGGCGGCCCCGGTCGAGGTGGATATCGGGACGCTGCGCGAAGGCGAGCAACTCACGGTGCAGTGGCGCGGCCAGCCAGTATGCGTCCTGCGCCGTAGCGCGGCGGATCAGGCCCGCTTGCTGGCCGACCAGGCCGCTCTGGCCGATCCCGATTCCCGAGCATCCAGCCAGCCGCCCTATGTCGATCCGCGCCTGAGATCGCGGCGGCCGGACATCTTCGTGGCCACCGCCATCTGCACCCACCTGGGCTGCATCCCCTCCCTGGCGCCGAGCGCAGCGAACCAGGCCGGCGGCTATCTCTGTCCTTGCCATGGCTCCCACTTCGATCTGGCTGGCCGGGTCTATCGCGACCAGCCAGCACCGCTGAACCTGGCTGTGCCGCCCTATCATTTCCGCGGCGACAACCTGCTGGTGATCGGCAGCGACGATGAGGGGGTGGCATGAAGGATGACGAGCATGGCTGGCTGGAGCGGCGCCTGCCGCTAGGTGCCTTCTGGCGCCGGCATTTCAGCGACTATCGGGTGCCGCGCAACCTCAACGTCTTCTATCTATTCGGTGCCCTGCTGGTCTTCATCCTGGCGCTGCAGGTGCTGACCGGGCTCTGGCTGCTGTTCGGCTATGAACCGACGGTGCGGGGCGCCTTCGCCTCGGTCCAGCTGTTCATGCGCGAGGTGCCCTTCGGCTGGCTGATCCGCTACCTGCACGCGGTAGGCGCCTCGGCGCTGTTCGTCTGCCTCTATCTGCACCTGCTGCGTGGCCTGCTGTACGGCTCCTATCGCGCCCCGCGCGAGCTGGTCTGGACCTTCGGCGTGCTGCTCTACGTCCTGTTGCTGGCCCAGGCCTTCTTCGGTTACCTGCTGCCCTGGGGGCAATTGTCCTACTGGGGTGCCCAGGTGTCCCTGAGCGCCGTCGAGGCACTGCCCTTGATAGGCCCAACCCTGGCCGACCTGCTACGGGGCGGAGTGGTGCTGTCCGATGCCAGCTTGCGCCGCTTCCAGGCGCTGCATGTGGTGGCGCTGCCGTTGCTGATTCTGCTCCTGGTGACGTTGCACATCTTCGCCCTGCGCCAGACCGGCTCGAACAATCCCGAGGGTGACGAGCGCGACCTGCATGGTGCGGCTGGGGTGCCTTTCCATCCCTACCTGACCCTCAAGGACCTCTGCGGGCTGGCGATCTTCCTGCTGGTCTTCCTCGGCGTGGTGCTGCTGGCGCCGGAGCTGGGCGGCCTGGTGCTGGAACCGGCCAACCAGCAGCCGGCCGATCCATTGGTGACGCCTGCGCACATCGCGCCGCCCTGGTACCTGGCACCCTTCTATGCGCTGCTGCGGGCGGTGCCGAGCAAGGCCGGCGGTCTTGGTCTGGCGGCCCTGGCCATCGCCCTGTTGTTCGTGCTGCCCTGGCTGGATCGCAGCGCAGTCCGCTCGGTCCGCCACAAGGCCTGGCCGGCCCGGCTGGGGTTATACGCCGGCTGTCTGGCCTTCGCCGCGCTGGGTGTTCTAGGCGTGGTGGCGCTCACCGACGAACGCCTGTTGCTGGCACGCCTGGCCGCCGTTGTCTACTTCGCCAGTCTGCTGGGCATGCCCTGGTACAGCCGTCTGGGACGTCCTCGGTCGCTTCCGGAGCAGGCGCCATGAAACACCTGCTGTGGAGCGTGCTGCTGCTGTGCGCCGGCCTGGCCAATGCCACCGAGCGGGGCGATCCCCAGGCTGGCGCCATCACCTTCGGCCGCTATTGCCTCGCCTGCCATGGCCAGGAGTACCAGCGCTTCGACCGCGTCGCCGCCGATCTCCATCTGGATCTCGCCAGCTGGGCACCTGGCCGTACCGCCAGTGCGCCCATGCTCAGCCTGCTCAAGCCCGAAGACGCCCGCCGCGCCTTCGGCAGCGTGCCGCCCGATCTCACCCTCATCGCTGCCGTGCGCGGCGGGACCTGGCTGCGCGCCTTCCTGCAGGAATTCTATGCGGCGCCGGATCGCCCGCTCGGGGTCGATAACCTCGCGGCGCCCGGTACCCGCATGCCCGACGTCCTGGCCGCCCTGCGCGGTCGGCAGGTGCGCGACTGCAACGACGGGCGTTGCGTGCTGCGCCTGGAACCCGGCAGCGGCGCCCAGACGCCCGAGCAATTCGCGCGCACCGTCGACGATCTGGTCGCCTACCTGGGCTATTCGGCCGCGCCGGAACGGAGCCTGGCCTGGCGTCTCGCGCCCTGGGTGCTGGGTTATCTGGTGCTGTTCGCCGTCCTGGCCTTCTGGCTCAAGCGCGAATGCTGGCGGCGCTTACCCGACGATGAGCGATGAGACGAAGGCTTGTCTGAAGAGTCGCCGAGCGAAGGCGAGGCAAGGCGCAACGACCAACGGGAGTAATAGCCAACGGCTGGCCCGAAGGGTGAGCGCCAGCGAATCAAATCGGCGAGGAAGCGGACCGGGCTCGCGCTCGAGTTTACGAGTGGTAAACGAGCATTGCGAACGGGGCCGCCCAGGCGGGGCTGGCATTCGAGCTGATTTTTGACGCAGCATCGCCGATGCGCAGGCAGTTTTCAGACAAAGCCTAGGTGTCGGGTGGCAAGGTGCGAGATAATCCCGCCTTTACAGCTTCGCCCCCAACGGGGGAGGGACCCATGGGCGCCATAACCCGCCTGACCTGTTTCCACGATCCCGAGGATCACTACAGCCACCGCATTCGCCTGATCCTGGCGGAGAAGAACGTCGAGTGCGAGCTGGTCGCCGTGCGCCGTGGCGAGTGCCCGCGACAGCTCGCCGAGCACAATCCCTATGGTACCGTGCCGACGCTGATGGATCGCGACCTGGTGCTCTATGGCACCGAGGTGCTCATGGAGTACCTCGAGGAGCGCTATCCGCACCCACCGCTGCTGCCGGCCTATCCGGTCACGCGCGGCAAATCCCGGCTGCTGATGCACCGTATCGGCCGTGACTGGTGCACCCTGGCGGACGCCATCCTGCAGGCGGCGCCCGGTGCCGACCTGGCGCTCAAGCGCAAGGAATTGCGCGAGAGCCTGACCGGTGTGGCGCCGATCTTCGCGGAAACCCCCTTCTTCCTGAGCGACGACTTTTCCCTGGTGGACTGTTGCCTGCTCCCCCTCCTGTGGCGACTGCCGCGCCTGGGCATCGAGCTGCCCCGGGCGGCCAAGCCGCTGCAGGACTACATGGATCGTATGTTCGCTCGCGACAGTTTCCGATCCAGTCTTTCGGTCACCGAGCGTGAGATGCGCTAGAGGAGAACCCCATGAATTCCAGTCGCCCTTACCTGGTCCGCGCGCTCTATGAGTGGATCGTGGACAACGACTGCACGCCGCACCTGCTGGTCAATGCCGAGTACGCCGAGGTGCGCGTGCCGCCGGGCTATGCCAATGACGGCCAGATCGTCCTGAACGCCTCGCCCAGTGCCGTGCGCGACCTGCACATGGACAACGAAGCCGTGAGCTTCAATGGCCGCTTCGGCGGCGTGGCCTACAACCTCTACATTCCGGTGGGCGCCATCCTCGCCATCTATGCGCGGGAGAATGGCCAGGGCATGGTCTTCGACAGCGAGCCGACGCCGCCCGATGACCAGGGTCCGGACAATGGCGGCAGCAAGCCCGAGGCGCCCAAGCCGGCTCCGGCGCGACCGAGTCTGAAAGTGGTCAAGTAGGCCTGGCCGATACCCCGTCGCAGATCACCTCTGCGGCGGGCATGAAAAAGCCCCTGACGGCAGCGCCGGCAGGGGCTTTTTCGTGATCGCTCCAGGCTTAGCGCTTGAGCGAAGCCGGCAGGTGCGGCTGGATCTGGGTCAGCAGCCCGCGGAAGCACTTGGGGTTGCCGGCGACGATGTGGCCCTTCTCGAGGAAGTCATGACCGCCGTTGAAGTCACCCACCAGGCCACCGGCTTCCTGCACCAGCAGGGCGCCCGCGGCCATGTCCCACTCCGACAGCCCCATTTCCCAGAAGGCGTCGAAGCGACCGGAGGCGACATAGGCCAGGTCCAGCGCGGCAGAACCGGCGCGGCGGATGCCGGCGGTCTGGCCGATCAGGCTGCGGAACATGCCCAGGTAGTTGTCCAGGTGGTCGACGTCATTGGCACGGAAGGGGAAGCCGGTGCCCAGCAGGGCGCCGTCCAGGCTGCGCCGGTTGGTGACGCGGATGCGACGACCGTTCAGGGCGGCACCGCGGCCACGGCTGGCGGTGAATTCTTCCTGGCGCACCGGGTCCAGGACCACGGCGTGCTCCAGGCGACCCTTGTGCTTGCAGGCGATGCTCACCGAGAAGTGCGGTACGCCACGGACGAAGTTGGTGGTGCCATCCAGCGGGTCGACGATCCAGACGTAATCGGCGCCTTCGCCTTCGCCCGCCAGGTAGCCGGATTCCTCACCGTAGAAGCTGTGGGTGGGATAGGCCTTGCGCAGGGTGGCGAGGATGGTCTGTTCGGCAGCACGGTCGACCTCGGAGACGAAGTCGTTGGCGCCTTTTTCGTCGACGGCGATCACGTCCAGGCGCTCAATAGAACGGAAAATCAGTTCACCGGCGCTGCGGGCCGCGCGCAGTGCGATGTTCAGCATGGGCTGCATGGATAGATCACCTGGGTTGTATAAGGAAAGCCGGCAATGATAGCAGACTTCGCGGGGCGGGAAGGGGTATTCGTAGCAAGCGAGCGCCGGTGGGCGTAGTATACGGCGCCGATTTCCCGCGTCCGCTCGAGGATAGCCACGTGCTGAACAACATCCGCGTCGTTCTGGTCAATACCAGCCATCCCGGCAACATCGGCGGCGCCGCCCGGGCGATGAAGAACATGGGCCTGTCGCGCCTCTATCTGGTCGAGCCCGAGGACTTTCCCAGTGGCGAAGCCAATGCCCGCGCCTCCGGGGCCAATGACGTGCTCGATGCTGCCATCGTCGTCGACACCCTGGAAGAAGCCCTGACCGGCTGCAGCCTGGTGCTGGGCACCAGTGCCCGGGATCGCCGCATCCCCTGGCCGCTGCTGGATCCGCGTGAGTGCGCCACCACCTCCCTGGCCCAGGTGGAGCAGGGCGGCGAGGTGGCCCTGGTGTTCGGTCGCGAGTACGCTGGCCTCACCAACGAAGAGCTGCAGCGCTGCCACTACCATGTGCACATCCCCTCGGACCCGGCCTTCGGTTCGCTCAACCTCGCCGCCGCGGTCCAGGTGCTGGTGTACGAGGTGCGCATGGCCTGGCTCGCCGCGCAGAACCAGCCGACCAAGATGAACAAGGTCGAAGCCACCGCCATGCTCAATACCCAGCCGGTGACGGTGGAGGAGCTGGAACTCTATTACGAGCACCTGGAGCAGACCCTGGTGGAGATCGGCTTCCTCGATCCGGCCAAGCCGCGCCACCTGATGAGTCGCCTGCGCCGGCTCTACGGCCGTGCCGGCATCAGCAAGCTGGAGATGAACATCCTGCGCGGCATCCTCACCGAAACCCAGAAGGCCGCCCGCGGCGAATCCTATCCACGGACTATCCCGCCGATAGATAATGCCTGAGTGATTTGCTCGGTTTTATAGTTGACCTTTTTTGTCGGGAATCCGATAATTGTGTCATCCGATGCAACCCGCTCGAGTTCGTCATGAGACTGACCACCAAAGGCCGCTACGCCGTTACCGCCATGCTCGACCTGGCGCTGCATGCCCAACGGGGCCCGGTGTCGCTGGCCGACATTTCCGAGCGGCAGGGCATTTCGCTGTCCTATCTGGAACAGCTGTTCGCCCGGCTGCGCCGTGGCTCCCTGGTCAACAGCGTACGCGGTCCCGGCGGCGGTTATCAGCTGGCGCGCGACATGAGTGGTATCCATGTGGCGCAGGTGATCGACGCCGTCAACGAATCCGTGGATGCCACCCGCTGTCAGGGCAGCGGTGGCTGTCACCAGGGCGATACCTGCCTGACCCACCACCTCTGGTGCGATCTGAGCGATCAGATCCATGCCTTTCTTAGTGGCATCACCCTGGCCGACCTGGTCGCCCGCAACGAGATCCAGCAGGTTGCCAAGCGTCAGGACACTAAGGCCTGTGCCAGCAAGCAATCGCCCCTAGCGGTCGAAAAAATCGAAGCGTCCACCATCGACTGAGCAGAGACGCCCGTCTGATTTAGGAGTAACCGATGAAATTGCCGATCTACCTAGACTATTCCGCCACCACCCCCGTCGATCCGCGCGTCGCTCAGAAGATGAGCGAGTGCCTGCTGGTGGACGGCAACTTTGGCAACCCTGCATCGCGCTCCCACCTGTTCGGCTGGAAGGCCGAGGAAGCCGTGGAAAACGCCCGTCGCCAGGTGGCCGAACTGGTCAACGCCGACCCGCGTGAGATCGTCTGGACCTCCGGTGCCACCGAGTCCGACAACCTCGCCATCAAGGGTGCCGCGCACTTCTACCAGAACAAGGGCAAGCACCTGATCACCTCCAAGATCGAGCACAAGGCGGTGTTGGACACCACCCGCCAGCTCGAGCGCGAGGGCTTCGAGGTTACCTACCTGGAGCCGGGCGAAGACGGTCTGATCACCCCCGAGATGGTCGCGACGGCCCTGCGTGAAGACACCATCCTGGTGTCGGTCATGCACGTGAACAACGAGATCGGTACCATCAACGACATCGCCGCCATCGGCGAGCTGACCCGCTCCCGTGGCGTGCTCTTCCACGTCGATGCCGCCCAGTCCACTGGCAAGGTCGAGATCGATCTGGAGAAGCTAAAGGTCGACATGATGTCCTTCTCGGCGCACAAGACCTACGGTCCCAAGGGCATCGGTGCCCTCTACGTCCGCCGCAAGCCGCGCGTGCGTATCGAGGCCCAGACCCATGGTGGCGGTCACGAGCGCGGCATGAGATCCGGCACCCTGGCGACCCACCAGATCGTCGGCATGGGTGAAGCCTTCCGTATCGCCAAGGAAGAGATGGCCCAGGAAAATGTCCGGATCAAGGCCCTGAGCGATCGCTTCTACCGTCAGTTCGAAGGCCTCGAGGAGGTCTACCTGAACGGCAGCCTGATCCATCGGGTGCCGCACAACCTGAACCTGAGCTTCAACTACGTCGAAGGCGAGTCGCTGATCATGGCGCTCAAGGACCTGGCGGTCTCGTCCGGTTCGGCCTGTACCTCGGCGTCCCTGGAACCGTCCTACGTCCTGCGCGCCCTGGGCCGCAACGACGAGCTGGCGCATAGCTCCATTCGCTTCACCTTCGGCCGCTTCACCACCGAAGAAGACGTTGACTACGCCGCGAGCAAGGTCACCGAAGCCGTCAACAAGTTGCGCGAATTGTCCCCGCTGTGGGACATGTTCAAAGAAGGCGTAGACCTGAGTCAGGTCGAGTGGCAAGCCCACTGACCCACCCCTGATGAGTGAGGATTGAACCATGGCATACAGTGAAAAGGTCATCGACCACTACGAAAATCCGCGCAACGTCGGCAAGTTCGACGCGGCCGATCCCGATGTCGGCACCGGCATGGTCGGCGCCCCGGCCTGCGGCGACGTGATGCGTCTGCAGATCAAGGTCAACGAGCAGGGCATCATCGAAGACGCCAAGTTCAAGACCTACGGCTGCGGTTCCGCCATCGCTTCCAGCTCCCTGGCCACCGAGTGGATGAAGGGCAAGAGCATCGAGGAAGCGGCGTCGATCAAGAACAGCATGATCGCCGAAGAACTGGCCCTGCCGCCGGTGAAGATCCACTGCTCGGTGCTCGCCGAAGACGCCATCAAGGCGGCCGTCAGCGACTACAAGCAGAAGAAAGGCCTGCTCTAAGGAGGAACCATGGCGATCAGCATGACCGAGTCCGCCGCTCGTCACGTGCAGCGCTCCATCGATGGGCGCGGCAAGGGTGCCGGCATTCGCCTGGGCGTTCGTACCACGGGCTGCTCGGGACTGGCCTACGTCCTCGAGTTCGTCGATGAACTCGCGGCCGAGGATCAGGTGTTTGAAAGCCATGGCGTCAAGGTCATCATCGACCCTAAGAGCCTGGTCTACCTGGACGGCACCGAGTTGGATTTCGTGCGTGAAGGCCTCAACGAGGGCTTCAAGTTCAACAATCCCAACGTGCGTGGCGAGTGTGGCTGCGGCGAAAGCTTCAATATCTGAGGCCAGCCATGGGTAAGCCCTGTCACTTCGCGCTGTTCGAGATCAAGCCCGCCTTCGAGATCGACCTGGCGGGTCTGTCTTCGCGCTATCGCGATCTGGCGCGCACCATGCACCCGGATCGCTTCGCCGATGCACCCGAACGTGAGCGCCGCCAGGCGCTGGAGCGTTCGGCCGAGCTCAACGAGGCCTACCATGTGCTGCGGGCTCCCTCGCGCCGTGCACGCTATCTGCTGGAGCTCGAAGGGCATGAGATGCCCCTCGAAGCGACCATCCAGGATGGCGACTTCCTCATGCAGCAGCTGCAATGGCGCGAAGAGCTGGAAGATCTGCAGGAGGCGGGCGACAGCGCTGGCATTCCTGCTTTCCGCCAGCGCCTCAAGGATGCGCAGCGCGACATCGAGCAGGCCTTCGCCGCGATCTGGAAGGACGCCGCCCAGCGCGAGCACGCCGAGCGTCTGGTCCGTCGCATGCAGTTCCTCGACAAGCTGGCCAGCGAGATCCGCCAGCTCGAAGAGCGTCTGGACGATTAATCACAGGTGTCGCCGAGGCACCGACAACCATAAGCCGACTAGCCAATGGCTCTATTGCAGATTGCCGAACCCGGGATGGCGCCTAAGCCGCATCAGCGCAAGCTGGCGGTAGGCATCGACCTGGGCACCACCAATTCCCTCGTGGCCGCCGTGCGTAGTGGCGTGGCCGAGCCCCTGCCCGACCTGCAGGGCGAGGTGATCCTGCCGTCAGCCGTGCGCTATGCCGCCGGCGGCGTGGAAGTGGGCGCCGGCGCCAAGGCTGCCGCGGCCCAGGACCCTTTCAACACCATCTTGTCCGTCAAGCGCCTCATGGGGCGTGGCATCGCCGATGTCAAGCAGTTGGGTCAGCAGTTGCCCTATCGCTTCGTTGCCGGCGAATCGGAAATGCCCTTCATCGAGACCGCCGCGGGTCGCAAGAGTCCGGTGGAAGTCTCCGCTGACATCCTGCGCGTGCTGCGCGAGCGCGCCGAGGCGACCCTCGGTGGCGAGCTGGTCGGTGCGGTCATCACCGTGCCGGCCTATTTCGACGATGCCCAGCGCCAGGCCACCAAGGATGCCGCGCGCTTCGCCGGGTTGAACGTGCTGCGCCTGCTCAATGAACCCACCGCTGCTGCCGTGGCCTATGGCCTGGACCGGGGCGAGGAGGGCGTGGTCGCCATCTACGATCTGGGTGGCGGCACCTTCGATATTTCCATCCTGCGGCTGACCCGTGGCGTCTTCGAGGTCATGGCCACCGGGGGCGACAGCGCCCTGGGTGGTGACGACTTCGACCATGCCATCGCCAACTGGATCGTCCAGCAGGCCGGGCTGTCCAGTGACCTGGACCCGGCTACCCAGCGCCGCCTGCTGCAGAGCGCCTGCGCCGCCAAGGAAGCTCTGTCCGCCGCCGAGCGCGTCGAGGTACGCCATGGTGACTGGTCGGGCGTGCTCGCGCGCAGCACCTTCCAGGAACTCATCGCCCCGCTGGTCGCCCGTAGCCTCAAGGCTTGTCGACGCGCCCTGCGTGACGCGGACGTCGAGCCGGCGGACATTTCCGCTGTGGTTATGGTCGGCGGTTCCACCCGGGTGCCCTATGTCCGCGAAGCCGTGGGCGAGCTGTTCGAGTGCGATCCGCTCACCGACATCGATCCGGATCGCGTGGTCGCCATCGGCGCCGCGCTGCAGGCCGACTCCCTGGCCGGCAACCGCGCCGGCGAAGAATTGCTGCTGCTGGACGTCATCCCGCTGTCCCTGGGACTGGAAACCATGGGTGGCCTGATGGAGAAGATCATCCCGCGCAACACCACCATTCCGGTGGCGCGCGGCCAGGACTTCACCACCTACCGCGACGGCCAGACCGCCATGCTGGTGCATGTACTGCAAGGCGAGCGCGAACTGGTCAAGGACGCCCGCTCCCTGGCGCGCTTCGAGCTCCGCGGCTTCCCGCCCATGGTCGCCGGTGCCGCCAAGATTCGCGTGACCTTCCAGGTCGATGCCGACGGCCTGCTCGGCGTATCCGCCCGCGAGCTGTCCAGTGGTGTCGAGGCCAGCGTCCAGGTCAAGCCGTCCTACGGCCTGACCGATGGCGAGATCGCCAACATGCTGCAGGATTCCTTCCGTCATGCCGGTGACGACATGCAGGCCCGCGCGCTGCGCGAGCAGCAGGTCGAGGCCCGACGGCTGATCGAGGCGGTCACCGCTGCGCTGGTCGCCGATGGCGAGCGCCTGCTGGACGCCGAGGAGCGCCAGGTGATCGAGCTGGAAATCGGCCGGTTGGCCGAGCTGCTGGAAACCACCGACGTCCAGGCGCTCGAAGAGCAGACCAAGCGTCTTTCTCACGTAACCGATGCCTTCGCCGCCCGGCGGATGAACGCCTCGGTCAAGGCGGCCCTGGCGGGTCGCCGTCTCAACGATATCGAGGAGTAGTTCCATCATGCCGCAGATCACCCTGCTGCCCCACGCCGAGCACTGCCCCGAGGGCGCGGTCTTCGAAGCCAGCGAAGGCGAAACCATCATCGCCGCGGCCCTGCGCAACGGCATCGACATCGAGCACGCCTGCGAGATGTCCTGTGCCTGCACCACCTGCCACGTGGTCATCCAGGAAGGCTTCGATTCTCTCGAGCCCTCCGATGAGCTCGAGGACGACATGCTGGACAAGGCCTGGGGCCTGGAAATGCGTTCGCGCCTGTCCTGCCAGGCGGTGGTAGGCAGCGAGGACCTGGTGGTGGAAATCCCGCGCTACACCATCAACCAGGTGTCCGAAGGTCACTGAGGGAGAAGCTGTCATGGCACTGAAATGGACCGATGTGCTGGATATCGCCATCGAACTCAACGATGCCCATCCTGACGTGGATCCGCGCTACGTGAATTTCGTCAAGCTGCGCAACTGGGTCGTGGCCCTGCCGGAGTTCGACGACGATCCCCAGCGTGGTGGCGAGAAGGTGCTGGAGGCCATCCAGGCCGCCTGGATCGAAGAGTCCGCCTGACGCATCGCCCGTACCGCGCTACGCTTTTCACCGGGACCCGCGTATAATCCGCGGGTTTCGTTTTTGCTCTATTCCCACATTCGGAGTTCACATGTCTGTTCAACGTACCCTGTCGATCATCAAGCCCGATGCCGTAGCCAAGAATGTCGTCGGTGAGATCGTCACCCGCTTCGAGAAGGCTGGCCTGCGCGTCGTCGCTGCCAAGATGGTCCAGCTGTCCGAGCGCGAAGCCGGTGGCTTCTACGCCGAACACAAAGAGCGTCCCTTCTTCAAGGATCTGGTTTCCTTCATGACCTCCGGTCCGGTCGTGGTCCAGGTGCTGGAAGGCGAGAACGCCATCGCCAAGAACCGTGAACTGATGGGTGCCACCGATCCCAAGAAAGCCGACGCCGGCACTATCCGTGCCGATTTCGCCGTCTCCATCGACGAGAACGCCGTTCACGGTTCGGACTCCGAAGCGTCCGCCGCTCGCGAGATCTCCTACTTCTTCGCAGCTACCGAAGTCTGCGAGCGCGTCCGCTAAGGATGAGTGCCGGCCAGGGAAGCGGCCCGCCCGCCTTCCTGGCACCGCCCGCGCCCTGCGCGGGCTTCAAACAGATTTCGTCGAGGTGATCCCATGACCACAGCCACCGATAAGGTCAATCTGCTGGGCCTGACCCAGCCGCAACTCGAGTCGTTCTTCGAGTCCATCGGGGAGAAGCGCTTTCGCGCCGGCCAGGTCATGAAGTGGATCCATCACTTCGGCATCGACGATTTCGACGCCATGAGCAACCTGGGCAAGGCGCTCAAGGAAAAGCTCAAGGCCGCCGCGGAAATCCGTGGCCCCGAGATCGTCAGCGAGGACATCTCCCGCGATGGCACCCGCAAGTGGGTGATCCGCGTCGCCTCCGGCAGCTGCGTCGAGACCGTCTACATCCCGCAGAACGGCCGCGGCACCCTGTGCGTGTCGTCCCAGGCCGGTTGCGCCCTGGACTGCAGTTTCTGCTCCACCGGCAAGCAGGGCTTCAACAGTAACCTCACCGCCGCCGAGGTGATCGGCCAGGTGTGGATCGCCAACAAGTCCTTCGGCACCGTGCCGGCCAAGATCGACCGCGCCATCACCAACGTGGTGATGATGGGCATGGGCGAGCCCCTGCTGAACTTCGACAATGTCGTCGCCGCCATGCGCATCATGATGGACGACCTCGGCTACGGCATCTCCAAGCGCAAGGTCACCCTGTCCACCTCGGGCGTGGTGCCGATGATCGAGGAGCTGGCCAAGCACATCGACGTCTCCCTGGCGCTGTCGCTGCACGCGCCCAACGACGAGCTGCGCAACGAGCTGGTACCGATCAACCGCAAGTATCCGCTGGCCATGCTGCTGGATGCCTGCCAGAGATACATCGGCCAGTTGGGCGAGAAGCGCGTCCTGACCATCGAGTACACCCTGCTCAAGGACGTCAACGACCTGCCCGAGCATGCGCACCAGATGATCGAGCTGCTGCGCAACGTGCCCTGCAAGATCAACCTGATTCCGTTCAATCCCTTCCCGCACTCCGGCTACGAGCGGCCGAGCAAGAACGCTACCCGCCGTTTCCAGGAGCTGTTGCAGCAGGCCGGCTTCAACGTCACGGTGCGCACCACTCGCGGTGATGACATCGACGCCGCGTGCGGGCAACTGGTCGGGCAGGTCATGGACCGCACGCGGCGCAGCCAGCGCTACATCGCCGTCCGCCAGCTCGACGGTGCCGAAACCGTAACGCCGCTCCAGGGCTGAGGGAGCGACCATGGCGATCACGCGCTGTGCGATTGTCGCGCTCGCCCTGTTGGTTGGTGGCCTCGCCGGCTGCGTGACCGAGGGTGACCGCAATCCCATGGATACCCGCCAGGGGCGGATGCAGGCGCGTGATGCCTACATCCAGCTCGGCCTCGGCTACGTCCAGCAGGGCAACACCGAACAGGCCAAGGTACCGCTGAAGAAGGCGCTGGAACTGGATTCCTCCAGCGCCGATGCCCATGCCGCCCTGGCCCTGGTATTCCAGGCCCAGGCGGAAGTGCAGCTGGCGGACCAGGAGTATCGCCTGGCCCTGCGCGAACGTCCCCACGATGCCCGCATCCTCAACAACTACGGCAGCTTCCTCTACGAACAGGGGCGCTACAAGGATGCCTACGAACGTTTCCAGCAAGCCGCCGAGGACAGCCTCTATCCCGAGCGTGCCCGGGTGTTCGAGAATCTCGGCCTGACCGCCTTGCGGCTCAATCAGGTCGACTTGGGCAAGGAAAATCTGGAAAAATCCCTGCGGCTGGATCGCAATCAGCCCAGGGCCCTGTTCGAATTGGCTCAACTGGCCTACCAGACGCGCGACTATGTGCCGGCGCGCAGCTATTACCAGGCCTTCAGCCAGCTCAGTCCCCAGGATGCCCGCAGCCTGTTGCTCGGGATCCGCCTCGCCGAAGTGTTCAATGACCGCAACACCGCCGCGAGCTATGCCCTGCAGCTGAAGCGCCTGTACCCGAACTCACCTGAATATCGTCAACTTCAGTCGGAGCAGAAATGACCGCAGTGCAATCCGAAGCGGTACACGCCGGCCGGGGCCACCCCGGTGAACTCCTGCGGCAAAAACGTGTGGAGCTCGGCTTCAGCCAGGCCCAGGTCGCCCAGAGCCTCAATCTCAGCGGGCGCATCATCGAGCAGCTCGAGGCCGGCAACTACCAGCAGATGCCGGGGCATACCTTCACCCGGGGCTACATCAAGGCCTATGGCAAGCTGCTCGGCCTCGATCAGGTGGAGCTGGTGCGCGCCTTCGATGGCTATACCGGTACCGATGCCAAGGGCAGCACCGTGCACAGCCTGGGCCGGCTCGACGAGCCGGTGCGGTTGTCCCGTAACGTCCTGAGATTCGTCAGCTTCATCCTGGTGGTATTGATCATCGCCATGGGGTTGTTCTGGTGGCAGGAACGCAGTCGCCAGGCCTCCAGCGCCAGTGCCGTGAGCATGGAGCATGTCGAGGTCGAGGGCGCCGACGGCAAGACCGAGATCCACCCCATCGACGAGCCGGAAGAGCAACCCCAGGCGCCAGCGCAGGTGCCGACGCCGGCCGCCGGCGTGCCAGCGCTCGTAGGTACGCCGGTTCCCGACGCCAGCACCGTGGCCTCGATGCCCACGCCGACTACCCCGACGCCTGCGACCCCGGCCCCCGTTACGCCGGCGCCGAGCAGCACGGCCCCGACAGCGACGCCGGCAACCGTGCCCGGCACGCCAGCACCGAGCGCTCCCGTGGCCGGTGCCGACAGCCTGAACATCCGTTTCTCCGCCAACTGCTGGCTGCAGGTCAGCGATGGCACCGGCAAGATCCTCTTCAGCGGCGTGAAGAAAGGCGGCGAGAGCCTGGATTACGCCTCGATCAAGGCGCCGGTGAACATCCGTCTCGGTTTCGCCCGCGGTGCCCAGATCACCTACAACGGCCAGGTCGTCGACCTCGCGCCCTACACCAAGGGCGAGACCGCCCGCATCAAACTCGGTCAGGCCGGACAATGACGTCCGGCGACCTCATGGGAAACCAGCATGCATAGCGAATCGCCCATCAAACGTCGGCCCTCCCGCAAGATCTGGGTCGGCTCGGTGCCGGTCGGCGGCGATGCCCCCATCGCCGTGCAGAGCATGACCAATACCGAAACCTGCGACGTCGACGCCACCGTGGCGCAGATCCAGCGCCTGCAGGATGCCGGTGCCGACATCGTGCGTGTCTCCGTGCCCGACATGGATGCCGCCGAAGCCTTCGGTCGCATCAAGCAGCGCGTCAGCCTGCCGCTGGTGGCCGATATCCACTTCGACTACAAGATCGCCCTGCGCGTCGCCGAATTGGGTGTGGACTGCCTGCGCATCAACCCCGGCAACATCGGTCGTGAAGACCGGGTCAGGGCGGTGGTCGATGCAGCACGCGAGCGCGGCATCCCGATCCGCATCGGCGTCAATGCCGGTTCGCTGGAGAAGGACCTGCAGAAGAAGTACGGCGAGCCCACCCCGGAGGCCCTGGTGGAATCGGCCATGCGCCACGTCGATCACCTGGAGAAGCTGGACTACCCGGACTTCAAGGTGAGCGTGAAGGCCAGTGACGTCTTCATGGCCGTGGCCGCCTATCGCCAGCTGGCGACGCGTATCGAGCAGCCGCTGCACCTGGGCATCACCGAAGCCGGCGGCCTGCGCTCGGGCACGGTAAAATCCGCCGTGGGCCTGGGCATGCTGCTGGCCGAGGGCATCGGTGACACCATCCGCATCTCCCTGGCGGCCGATCCGGTCGAGGAAATCAAGGTCGGTTTCGATATCCTCAAGTCCCTGCGCCTGAGGTCCCGTGGCATCAACTTCATCGCCTGCCCGAGCTGCTCGCGACAGAACTTCGATGTGGTCAAGACCATGAACGAGCTGGAAGGGCGCCTGGAGGACCTGCTGGTCCCCCTGGACGTCGCGGTGATCGGCTGCGTGGTCAACGGCCCCGGCGAAGCCAAGGAGGCCCACGTGGGCCTGACCGGAGGTACACCGAACAACCTGGTGTACATCGACGGCAAGCCGGCGTCCAAGCTGAACAACGACAATCTGGTGGACGAGCTTGAAGGGCTCATTCGCCGCAAGGCGGCCGAAAAGGCCGCAGCGGATGCCGCGCTCATCGCGCGCAGCTGAAAGATCAAGGAATAAGGCCCTTTCGTGAGCAAGTCCCTGCAAGCCATCCGTGGCATGAACGATATCCTGCCGGAGCAGACTCCGGCCTGGCGCTACCTGGAACGTACCTTCGCGACGTTGCTCGACGGCTATGGCTACCACGAGATCCGCCTGCCCATCATGGAGTTCACCGAACTCTTCGCCCGCGGCATCGGCGAGGGCACCGACGTGGTGGACAAGGAGATGTACACCTTCCTCGACCGTAACGAGGAATCCCTGACCCTGAGACCCGAAGGCACCGCGGGTTGCGTGCGGGCGGTACTGGAGCACGGCCTCACCGGCGGTGGCCAGGTACAGAAGCTCTGGTACGCCGGTCCGATGTTCCGCTACGAAAAGCCGCAGAAGGGCCGCTATCGCCAGTTCCACCAGATCGGCGTGGAAGTCTTCAACCTGCCCGGGCCGGACATCGACGCCGAACTGATCGTGCTCACCGCGCGCCTGTGGCAGCGCCTGGGCCTGACCGACGCCGTCACCCTGCAGCTCAACAGCCTGGGTTCGAGCGCCGACCGCGCGCGTTACCGCGATGCCCTGGTGGCCTATCTGCAGGAGCGCTTCGAGCAACTCGACGAAGACAGCCAGCGCCGCCTGACCACCAATCCGCTGCGCATCCTCGACAGCAAGAACGCCCAGACCCAGGCGCTGCTGCAGGACGCCCCGACCCTGGCCGACTACCTGGACGACGAGTCCCGCGCCCATTTCGACGGCCTCAAGGCCCGTCTGGACGCCGTCGGGATCCGTTACCAGATCAATCCCAAGCTGGTGCGTGGCCTGGATTACTATGGCCGCACCGTGTTCGAGTGGGTCACCGACAAGTTGGGCGCCCAGGGCACCGTCTGTGCCGGTGGCCGCTACGATGGCCTGATCACCCAGTTCGGTGGCAAGCCGACGCCCGGCGTCGGTTTCGCCATGGGTGTCGAGCGGCTGGTGCTGCTACTGGAAACCCTGGAGTGCCTGCCGGGCGATCTGCAGCGTCCCGCCGACCTGTACCTCTGTGCCTTCGGCGAGGCGGCCGAGCTGGCCGGCCTGCGCCTGGCCGAGCAGCTGCGCGATGCCCGTCCCGACCTGCGCCTGCTGGTCAATGCCGGCGGCGGCAGCTTCAAGAGCCAGTTCAAGAAGGCCGACAAGAGCGGCGCGCTCTGGGCCATGATCCTCGGTGAGGACGAGCTGGCCGCGCAGCGCGTGGCGCTCAAGCCGCTGCGGGGCGATGCACCCCAGGAAACGGTCGATTTCGCGGCCCTGGCCGCACGTCTGGACGAGATTTTGCCCCCGGCCGCTGCCGGTCGCGGGAATTGAGGAGAACGGATTTGAGTTCCATCGACGACGACAATCTGGTGGTCGCCAAGGCCTGGTGGCAGCGTAACGGCAAGCCGCTGGTGGCGGGTGGGGTCATCGCCCTGGTGGCGGTGCTCGGCTGGCAGGGCTGGCAGCGTTACCAGAACAACCAGGCGCAGGGCGCCTCGGTGCTCTATCAGCAGCTGGTCGAAGCGGCCCTGGCGCCCGGTGGCAAGGTCGACACCGCCCAGGTGACCGATACCTACGGCAAGCTCAAGCAGGATTATTCCGGTACCGCCTATGCCCAGTACGGTAGCCTCTTCGTCGCCAAGGTGGCGGTGGAGAACAACCGTCTGGACGATGCCGCCAATGAGTTGAAGGCGGTGGTGGACAAGCCCCACGACGCCGAGCTCGGCGAGCTGGCGCGCCAGCGCCTGGCCCGGGTCCTCGCCGCCCAGGGCAAGGCCGAGGAAGGCCTGAAGCTGCTCGCCGGCGATGCGCCCAAGGCCTATGTCGCCAATCGCGAAGAACTGCGCGGTGACCTGCTGGTGGCGCTGAAGAAGCCCACCGAAGCCCGTGCGGCCTACGAAAAAGCCCGCGCCGCGCTGCCCAACGATGCAGCCGAAGGCGTGCTGCAGATGAAACTCGATGATCTCGCCAAAGGAGACGCCTGATGTTGCGCTGGAAGCCTATCGCGGTACTGGGTCTCGCCCTTGCGGTCGTCGGGTGCAGCAGCACCGGCAAGAAGGAGTTGCCCCCGGCCGAACTGAAGGACTTCAAGGCGGAAGTCCGGCTGGATGAAGTCTGGAGTCGCTCCGTGGGTGACGGCCAGGGCAAGGAATACAACCGCCTGGTACCGGCCGTGGACGGCCAGACCATCTTCGCCGCCGATGCCGATGGCCGAGTCATGGCGATGAATCGCGAGACCGGCGCGGTGCTGTGGAAGAAGGACCTGGACCTACCGGTCTCCGGTGGGGTCGGGGTCGGCTCCGGTCTGGTACTGGTCGGTACCCTGCGTGGCCAGGTAATCGCCCTCGACGCCGCCAACGGCGACGAAAAGTGGCGCGCCCAGGCCTCCAGCGAGGTGCTGTCCGCCCCGGTCGTCAACAACGACGTGGTCGTGGTCCAGTCCCAGGACGACAAGTTGCAGGCCTTCGAGCTGGGCAGCGGTACCCGTCGCTGGATCTACGAAGACACCCAGCCGGTGCTGAGCCTGCGTGGTACCGGTGCGCCCCTGGTGACCAACCAGGTGGTCATGGCCGGCTTCGCCAGCGGCAAGGTGGTCGCCCTGGACGTCCAGCGCGGCCTGCCGCTGTGGGAACAGCAGATCGCCGTGCCCAAGGGCCGTTCCGAGCTGGAGCGCGTGGTGGACATCGACGGTGGCCTGTCGCTGTCCGGCGACACTCTCTATGTGGTCAGCTACAACGGTCGCGTGGCTGCGCTGAACCCGGCCAATGGCCAGGTACTCTGGCAGCGCGATGCCTCCAGCTACGACGGCGTTGCCGAAGGCTTCGGCAACGTCTACCTGAGCCTGGACAACGGCACCGTCGAGGCGGTCGAGGAATCCTCCACCTCCGCGCTGTGGACCAACGCCGATCTGGCGCGTCGTCAACTCACCGGCCCGGTGGTCTGGTCGAGCAACGTGGTGGTGGGCGACTACGCCGGCTACATCCACCTGCTGAGCCAGGTCGATGGCCGTTTCGTCGGCCGCACCAAGGTCGATGGCGATGGTGTCCGGGTACGACCGCTGGTCGTCGGTGACATGCTCTACGTTTACGGCAATGGCGGTAAACTCGTCGCCTATCGCCTGCGCTAGAAACTATTATCCTCAACCGATGGCCGCTACCGGGAAGTTCGGTAGCGGCCATCGTGTTTTCTGCTCTGGGAGAGCCGCATGGTTCCCGTAATTGCCCTGGTGGGGCGGCCGAACGTCGGCAAATCCACGCTTTTCAACCGCCTGACCAAAACCCGCGACGCCATCGTCGCCGACTTCGCCGGCCTGACTCGTGATCGCAAGTACGGCGAAGCCAAGTGGCAGGGACGGACCTACATCGTGGTCGACACCGGCGGTATCTCCGGTGACGAGGAAGGCATCGACCTGAAGATGGCCGAGCAGTCCCTGCAGGCCATCGAAGAATCCGATGCGGTGCTGTTCCTGGTGGACTCCCGCGACGGCCTGACCGTCGCCGACCAGATGATCGCCGAGCACCTGCGCAAGAGAAACAAGCGCACCTTCCTGGTGGCCAACAAGGTCGACACCGTCGACCCTGACATCGCCCGGGCGGAATTCAGCCCGCTGGCCATCGGCGACGCCTATCCCATCGCGGCGGCCCATGGGCGCGGTGTGAACAACCTGCTGGAAGCCGCCCTGGGCGTCTTCCCCAAGGATGAGGTAGAGGTCGAGGAGCTTTCCGAGGAGGAGGTGCGCGCTGCCGCCGAAGAGGGGGGCGACGTCTTCCGCCGCGTGCAGGGCATCGACGAAACCAACGGCATCAAGATCGCCATCATCGGCCGTCCCAACGTTGGCAAGTCGACCCTGGTCAACCGCATGCTCGGCGAAGAGCGGGTGATCGTCTATGACCAGGCCGGCACCACCCGCGACAGCATCTACATCCCCTTCGAGCGCAACGAAGAACGCTACACCCTGATCGATACCGCCGGCGTGCGCCGCCGCGGCAAGATCTTCGAGGCAGTCGAGAAGTTCTCGGTGGTCAAGACGCTGCAGGCGATCCAGGACGCCAACGTGGTGATCTTCGTCATGGACGCCCGCGAAGGCGTGGTCGAGCATGACCTCAACCTGCTCGGCTTCGTGCTGGAGACCGGTCGGGCGCTGGTGATCGCCCTCAACAAGTGGGACGGCATGGATTCCGGCGAGCGCGACTACGTCAAGACCGAGCTGGAACGCCGCCTGCTGTTCGTCGACTTCGCCGATATCCACTTCATCTCGGCGCTGCATGGCACCGGCGTGGGTCACCTGTACAAGTCGGTGCAGCAGTCCTTCGCCTCGGCCACCACCCGCTGGCCTACCAGCCGCCTGACCCAGATCCTCGAGGACGCGGTGCAGGAGCACCAGCCGCCGATGGTCAGCGGTCGCCGCATCAAGCTGCGCTATGCCCACCTGGGCGGCGCCAACCCGCCGCTGATCGTCATCCACGGCAACCAGACCGAGGCGGTGCCCAAGTCCTACACCCGTTATCTGGAAAAGACCTATCGCCGGGTGCTCAAGCTGGTGGGGACGCCGATCCGCATCGAATACCGCGGCGGCGAGAACCCCTTCGAGGGCAAGAAGAACACCCTCACCGAACGCCAGGTGAACAAGAAGCGGCGCCTGATGAGCCACCACAAGAAGGCCGAGAAGAAGCGCAAGGACAAGCGGCGGTAAGCCGGCAGGGCATTGCGAAAGGAAGGGGCTCAATAGCCCCTTTTTCTTTGGGCGCTCCGTTAGCATTCCCGTAGTGGATGCTCCCGTGGAAAAGGCTGTGCCGTTACCCTCACCCTGGCCCTCTCCCAGAGGGGAGGGGATGTCTGGATGACGGCCTGTACCTGAGCCCACCTCGGTGGACATCCTTATCGCGGCTATGACGGTGCTCTGATGCGACCAGATGCACTGAGTTGCCCCCTCTCCCTGGGGGAGAGGGTTGGGGTGAGGGCGTCCCTGCGGATTCATAAGTGGAAAAGGCTGCGCCGTTTTCCACGCTACGGAGTTAGCCTTATCAAGGCCATGGGCCGCTGCTGCCGGATGCGATGTTCTGTAGGAGCGGCCCATGGCCGCGATGAGCCTTGAGTCGAGCGTCCAGCTGGACGCGTGGACCGAACCGCTCCCTTTCCAAGCTCCCACTCTTGCCCTCGCGGGGAAAAAATCGCAGTCTGCCGTTCTCCTCTTAGCCAGACCTGTGCCCGCGCGATGATCCAGAGCAAGCTTCCCGACCTCGCCGTCACCATCTTCACCCGCATGTCCCAGCTCGCCGCCCAGACCGGCGCGTTGAATCTTTCCCAGGGCTTTCCCGATTTCGCCGGCCCGGCCGAGCTGCTGGAGGCCGTCGGTCGTCATGTCGCGGCCGGCCACAACCAGTACGCACCCATGACCGGATTGCCGGCGCTGCGTCAGCAGGTGGCGGCCAAGGTCGCCGCCTTCTATGGTCGCGAGGTGGATGCCGAGGCCGAGGTCACCATCGTGCCCGGCGCGACCCAAGGGTTGTTCTGCGCCCTGCAGACGCTGGTACGACCCGGTGACGAGGTGATCGTCTTCGATCCCTGCTACGACAGCTACGAGCCCTCGGTGCAACTGGCCGGCGGACGCTGCGTGCACGTGCCCCTGGCGCTGCCGGGCTTCGCTATCGACTGGACGGCACTGGAAGCGGCTCTGAGTCCGCGCACCCGCGCCATCGTGCTCAATACCCCGCACAACCCCAGCGGCGCCCTGGTCAGCTCCGCCGAACTGGACCGCCTGGCGGCGCTCATTCGTGGCCGCGATCTCTACCTGGTCAGCGACGAGGTCTATGAGCACCTGGTGTACGACGGCCAGCGCCACGCCAGTGTCATCGCCCATGACGAACTCTATGCCCGCGCCTTCGTGGTCAGCTCCTTCGGCAAGACCTATCACGTCACCGGTTGGAAGACCGGCTACGTCGTAGCGCCGCCGGCGTTGTCCGCCGAGTTGCGCAAGGTGCACCAGTACGTGAGTTTCTGTGGCGTGACGCCCATCCAGTGCGCCCTGGCCGACTTCATGGTGGCCCACCCCGAGCACCTGGCCGAGCTGCCGGCCTTCTACCAGGCCAAGCGCGATTTCTTCTGCGATCTGCTGGGCAACTCGCGCTTCAGCTTCCAGCGCGCGGCCGGCACCTATTTCCAGGTGGTCGACTATGCCGTCATTCGCCCGGATCTGGACGATGTGGCCATGGCCGAATGGCTGACCCGCGAGCATGGCGTCGCCGCCATTCCGCTCTCGGTGTTCTACCAGACGCCGCCCGCGGACCTGCGCCTGGTGCGCTTCTGCTTCGCCAAGCGCGAAGACACCCTGCGGCAGGCAGCGGAGCGGCTATGCGCGATCTGACCCCTACCCAGGACCTGCGCCTGGCCCTGCTGCAGACCGAACTGGCCTGGCACGATGCGGCCGTCAACCGCTCTCATTTCGAGCGACTGCTGGCGGAGGTGGGAGAGACCGACCTGGTCATCCTGCCGGAGATGTTCACCACCGGTTTCTCCATGGATTCCGCCGTCCTGGCCGAACCGGCGGACGGTCCCACCGCGGCCTGGATGCGCGAGCAGGCGCAGCGGCTCGGCGCCGTGGTGACCGGCAGCCTGATCGTGCGCGATGCCGACGGCCAGCACCGCAATCGGTTGCTGTGGGCGACGCCGGATGGCGAACTGCTGCACTACGACAAACGTCATCTCTTTCGCATGGCGGGCGAGCATGAGCACTACGCCCCCGGCGAGACGCGGCTGCTGGTGCAGCTCAAGGGGTGGCGGATTCGCCCGCTGATCTGCTACGACCTGAGATTCCCGGTGTGGAGCCGGGCGCAGGATGACACCGACCTGCTGCTCTATGTGGCCAATTGGCCGGCGCCGCGGCGTGGCCACTGGAACCGCCTGCTGCCGGCGCGGGCCATCGAGAATCTCTGCTACGTCGCCGCGGTGAATCGCATCGGCAGCGACGGCAATGGCCATCCCTATGCCGGCGACAGCCAGGTGCTGGACTTCCAGGGCGAGCCCCTGGTCGAAGCCGGCACGGCGGCCGGCGTCTTCCATACGACACTCTCGGCCGCCGCGCTGGCCGCCTATCGCCAGCGCTTCCCGGCGCAGCGCGACGCCGACGCCTTCAGCCTGGACTGATCAGGCCCAGAAGGGCGCTGGCTGGGCCTGATGGGCCTGGATCAGGGCGATGGCCTGATCCACGTCCTGCTCGGTGGTGTAGCGACCCAGGCTGAATCGGTAGCTGCGTGAAGCCTGGTCCGCCGTGAGACCCAGGCCGAGCAGTACGTGGGACGGCGCGGCCTTGGCCGAGCTGCAGGCCGAGGTGGTGGAAAAGGCCAGCTGGCGTTGCAGGGCGACGGTGTTCAGCGGTGCGGCGAAGGTCAGGTTCAGGGTGTGGGGGATGCGCTGCTGGGTACAGCCGTTCAGGCGCGTACCGGGGAGCGCCTGGACCCCCGCCAGAAAGCGATCACGTAGCGCCACGAGGCGTTCGTTCTCCCGCGCCATGGCCTGGCCGGCGAGGGCGAAGGCGGTGCCCATGCCGACGATCTGGTGGGTGGCCAGGGTCCCCGAGCGCAGGCCGCTTTCGTGACCACCGCCGTGGATCTGCGCCTGGACGGCGCCCTTGGCGCGTGGACCGACGTAGAGGGCGCCGATACCCTTGGGACCATAGGTCTTGTGCGCGGAAAAGGACATGAGGTCGACGTCCAGCGCGGCCAGATCGATGGCGACCTTGCCGGTGGCCTGGGCGGCGTCCACGTGGAAGAGCGCGCCGCGGGCGCGGACCTCGGCGCCGATGGCGGCGATGTCGGTGAGGGTGCCCAATTCGTTGTTCACCCGCATCAGCGAGACCAGGAAGGTATCGTCGCGCCAGGCATTGGCCACGGCCTGTGCGCTGATGAGGCCGTGCTCGTCCGGGGTGAGATAGGTAACGGCAAAGCCTTCGGCCTCCAGTTGCGCGGCCGTATCGAGCACTGCCCGGTGTTCCAGGCAACTGGTGATGAGATGACCTTGGCCGCGGCGGCGAGCGCAACCGAGCAGGGCGAGGTTGTTGGACTCGGTGGCGCCGGAGGTCCAGATCAGTTGCTGGGGCTGGGCGCCCACTAGCTCGGCTACCTGCTGACGAGCCTGTTCCACCGCACGATGGGCGTCGCCACCGAAGGCGTGACCCTTCGATGCGGGATTGCCGAACAGGCCCTGCCGGCCCAGGCAACCGAGCATGGCTTCGATGACGACGTCATCGACCGGGGTGGTGGCAGCGTAGTCGAAGTACAGCGGGGAAGCGTCCATGGCGGGCCTCGGGCATTTGAATGGCACCAGGTTAACGCCGTCGGCCCCGAAGAAATTTGCTTTTCGCTCGCTGATTCGAGATCGAATTCGAATATGATTCTTCAATCTGGCGATTAGAGAGAAGATTTTTCCATGGACCGTTTCGATCGCGCCATTCTCGAAGTGTTGCAGCAGGACAGCACTCGGCCAGTGGCCGACATCGCCGAGCGCATCGGCCTGGGCACCACTGCCTGCTGGCGGCGTATCCAGAAACTGGAAGAGCAGGGCGTCATCCGCGCGCGGGTGGCGCTGCTCGATCCGGCGCAGCTCAACGTGGGGGTGACGGTGTTCGTCTCGGTGCGCACCAACCAGCACGCCATGGACTGGCTGCAGCGCTTCCACGCGGCGGTAGCGGCCATCCCCGAGGTGGTGGAGCTCTATCGCATGGCGGGCGATACCGACTACCTGATGCGCATCGTGGTGCCGGACATCGCCGCCTACGATGGCGTCTACAAGCGACTGATCCAGGTACCGGGGCTGTTGGACGTGAGTTCCAGCTTCGCCATGGAGCAGATCAAGTACAGCACGGCCTTGCCGTTGGATTATGTGCGGTGAGGGGCATGGATCGCGGCCATGGGCCGCTCCTACAGGCCGCAGTGTGGAAAACGGTGCGGCCTTTTCCACTCTTGATAGGGGCTGTCTGGGTCGCCCTCACCCTAGCCCTCCCGGAGGAAGAGGGCGCTGTTCGAGCAGCTGATCAGCCTAGGCAAGATCGCGGCCATGGGCCGCTCCTACAGCAGCCAGATATCCCGTAGGAGCGGCCCATGGCCGCGATAGGAGCGTGTGGCTGAGCCCTGTCGCCTTATCCGCGATAGGCGCTGACCTGGTCCAGCAGGGTGATGTCGTCGGCTGGTAGTTGCAGCCGGGTCGCGGCCACCAGGTCGTCGAGTTGGGCCTGGGAGGTGGCGCTGACGATGGGGGCGGTGATGCTGGGGCGGGCGATCAGCCAGGCCAGGGCGACCTGGCCCGGGGTGGCGTCGTGTTTTTCGGCGATCTCGTCGAGGCCGGCCAGGATGGCCATGCCGCGTTCGTCCATGTAGCGCTTGGCCATCTCCGCGCGGGAGCCCTGGAGATCGTCCTTGGTGCGGTACTTGCCAGTGAGGAAGCCGCTGGCCAGGGAGAAGTAGCTGATCACGCCCAGGCCGAGTTCCTCGACCACGGGCTCGAGGTCCGTCTCGTAGTCCTTGCGGGCGTGCAGGTTGTAGTGCGGTTGCAGGCTCTGGTAGGTGGGAACCCCCAGGCGCTCGGCGACCTGGGCCGCCTCGCGCAGCCGCTGGCCACCATAGTTGGAGGCCCCGATCACCCGCACCTTGCCCTGTTCGACCAGCCGGGCGAAGGCGCCCAGGGTTTCTTCCAGCGGCGTGTCGGCATCGTCGCAATGGGCCTGGTAGAGGTCGATGCGATCAGTCTGCAGACGCTTGAGCGAGGCCTCCACCGCCTGCTGCACATAGCTGGCCCTGAGACCCTTGCGGCCTTCGCCCATGTCCATGCCCAGCTTGGTGGCCAGGATCACCTGGTCGCGCTTGCCGCTCCTGGCGAACCACTTGCCGAGCAGCGCTTCGGATTCGCCACCCTGGTTACCCAGTGCCCAGCGGGAATAGACGTCGGCGGTGTCGATGAAGTCGAGTCCGGCCTCGAGCAGGGCGTCCAGCATGCGGAAGGACTGGGCCTCGTCCAGCGTCCAGCCGAAGACGTTGCCACCGAAGCAGAGCGGTGGGACCTGCAGATCGGAGTGACCAAGGGTACGTTTTTGCATGGGATCCTCTTCCGAATGGGGGGGAGACATGCAGGTTACGACCGATGGCCGCGACTCAAGGTTCGAAGCGGGGTGGCCCCTGCCATTCCAGCAGCGGGATGGGCTTGCCGAGGGCGTAACCCTGGGCGTAGTCGACGCCGATGCCGCCAAGCAGCTCGAAGGTCGCCCGGGATTCGACGAACTCGGCGATGGTCTCGGCGCCCAGGTGATGGGCGACCTGGTTGATGGACTCGACGATGGCGCGGTCCAGCGGGTCCTGGTCGAGGTTGCGAACGAAGCTGCCGTCGATCTTCACGTAGTCGACGCGGAAATTCTTCAGGTAGGTGAAGGAGCTCAGGCCGGCACCGAAGTCGTCCAGGGCGATACGGCAGCCGCGCTCGCGTACCTGACTGATGAGGGCGGAGGCCACCGACAGCTTGTTGATCACCGCGGTCTCGGTCAGCTCGAACAGCAGGCGCTGCGGGTCCAGCGGCGAGGCGGCGATCAGTTCCAGCAGCTCGGGCAGGAAGCCGGGATCGCTCAGGCTGTTGCCCGACAGATTGATGCCCACCCGTAACTGCGGTCGCTCCTGCAGCCAGGGCACCAGGTCGACCAGCACCTGGCGTACCACCCAGCGGTCGATGTTGCTCATCAGGCCGAAGCGTTCGGCGGCCGGGATGAAGGTGGCCGGCGAGATCAACTGGCCCTGGACGTCACGCAGGCGCAACAGCAGTTCGACGTGCTGCTCGTCGCGGCGGCTGGCGTGGGTGGCGACGATGGGCTGGGCGTGCAGCTCGAAGCGATGCTGCTCCAGGGCCTCGCGCAGGCCGCTGGCCATGAGGATTTCCCGGTGCTGGCGCTCGACGTCCTCGCTGCCCGCCCGGTAGAGCGCGGCGCGATTGCGCCCGGCATGCTTGGCGGTGTAGCAGGCGACGTCGGCCTGGCTCATCAGTTCGGCGGGGCTGAGGGTCTCGGCGGTGATGGCGACGATCCCGGCGCTGGCACCGACGTCGTAGACCCGGTCCTGCCAGTTGAAGCGCACCGCGCCGATGCTGACGATGAGTTTGTCGGCCACGGCCTCGGCCTGTACCAGGTCGCAGTCGCGCAGCAGCAGGGCGAATTCGTCGCCGCCGATCCGCGCCACGGCGTCGGAGCCGCGCAGGGAGTCGCGCAGCAGGGTGCCCAGTTCGCGCAGCAGCAGGTCACCGGCGGCGTGGCCGGCGGAGTCGTTGACCACCTTGAAGCGATCCAGGTCGATGAAGCACAGCGCGTGCTGGGTGTTGCCGGTCTGGGCCTGCTGCCAGGCCAGCTCTAGCTCCTGCTCGAACTTGAGGCGGTTGTAGAGGCCGGTGAGGGCGTCATGGGAGGCGTTGTAGCTCAGTTCGCGCTGCAGGTTGCGGGCGTGGGTGACGTTCTGGAATACCAGCACCGCGCCGATGATATGCCCGTCGACCGTGCGCACCGGTGCGGCGGAGTCCTGGACCTCGTGGCGTTCGCCGTGGCGGCTGAGCAGGACGGCGCCTTCTTCCAGGGAGATGACCATCTGCTCGCGCAGGCAGCGGGTCACCGGACTGGGCAGGCTCGCGTCGCTCTGGCTGTCCTGGATGAGAAACACCTCTTCGTGGGGACGCCCCTGGGCGTCGGCCAGCGACCAGCCGGTGAGTTGCTCGGCCACCGGATTGAGGAAGAGGATACGGCCGTCGATGTCGGTGGTCAGCACGGCATCGGCGATGGAGGCGAGGGTGACCTGCAGCCGTTCCTTTTCCTCGTAGAGCGCCGTGGTCAGGCGATGGTGCTCGGTGACGTCGCTGTTGCTTCCCACCAGGCGGACATGGCCGTCGGGGGCGACCACCGAGATCAGGTCGGAGCGGATATGGCGGACCTCACCCCCCGGACCACCGCGGTTGATGCGGAAGTTGAAGGTGTAGAACATCGATTCGCTGGCGACCTTGTCGAAGACCTCCAGCGAGCGCGCCTTGTCGTCGGGATGGATGAAGGTGAGCCAGAATTCCATGTCCCTTCTGCAGTTGTCCGGGGGTATGCCATAGATCTCGCGCAGGCGGGCGTCGCCGTAGAAGCCCGGCGAACGGGTGTCCCATTCCCAGATGCCCAGATTGCTGGCCCGGATCGCCAGTTCCAGGCGTTCGCGCAGGCTGGCGTTGAGTTCGTCGGCGCGGTGCTCGGCATCGATGTCGCGCACCTGGATCAGGTAGCCCGTCAGCAGGTCCTGGTCGTCGTGGTCGGGAGAGCAGGCCAGCTCCACCCAGAGCGCGTGGCCATCGTGGTGGTGCAGCTGCAGTCGTTGTTCGACCTCGCCGAAATCCGGCTCGCCACCCTGTTCGGCCAGCAGTATCCGCAATGGACAGCCTTCGAGCGCGTTCCTGGGATAGCCCAACATGCGCTCCAGGGCCGGATTGACGTCGGTCAGCAGCCCCTGGGTCGACACCAGCGCCATGCCGTAGGGAGCCGTCTGCATGGCATGTCGATAGCGCGCCTGGTTGCGCAGCAGGCGCCGGTGCTGATAACGGCTCTGCTGGACGGCGGCGGCCAGCAGCAGCGGCGGGATCTGCATCAGGGCCACGGGGATGTAGGTGAAGGCCTGGATGGCCAGCGGGGCCTGTTTCAGGTCGATGATGTGACCATGGGTGAGCAGGGTGCCCAGCAGCAGCACCTGGAGGCCGCCGACGAGCGCCGTACCTGTCACGGTCAGGCGCATGGTCATCAGCATCAGCAGCGTGGCCAGATAGACGAACGGATAGGGCAGGTACCAGAGCGTCAGCAGCGCCAGGGAGGGACTCAGCAGTAGCAGCGCGAGGAATTCCCAACGGCTGTGGCGGGTGAAGTGCGACCAGCGCAAGGGCCAGGAAAGATTGGCCAGCGGCAGCACCACCAGCAGGCCCAGTGCATCGCCGATGTACCAGTGGACGGCGACCGTCAGCAGGTCGGCGGCGTTGTCCAGGAAGATCAGGGTGCCCAGGGTGGCGCCCAGCAGCGGGGGCAGCAACACCCCATAGATCAGCAGCCGGCCCATGGTGGCGACGTTGCGGTCGAAGCTGAGTGGCTGCCGCCGCAGCAGCAGGGCGCCGAGCAGCACCTCGCCCAGGTTGCTCAGGCCGAAGCCGAGGCGGCGCAGTACCGCGCCGCCGCTGGCGAGATCCGCTAGCACGGCAGCCATCAACAGCGCGATGGCGTGCAGGGGCCAGTGCCGTCGCCGACTGCGCAGCAGCCAGACCAGCGCCAGGCCGTTGGGCAGCCAGAGAGTAGCCACCGTGGTGAGCTGGCGGCTCAGCGCCAGGCACAGCAGGGAACCGAGGAAGAAGACGCCGCAAAGCGCCAGAGCGCTACCCAGAGCAGGCGGGACGCGAAGCGAAGAGACGTTCATCGACCATCCGTATCAGAGCGTACCGGACGCCGCAGGGGCGGCGGTACGAGGAATCCTTGAGGCGGTCAGTATCGACGCAGCGGCGCCATAAAAAAAGGGAACGCCGACGGCATTCCCTTTGGTTTGACGAATGTCAGCGTCAGGCAGCCTTGGCCTGCGCCTGGATGACCGCGCGATTCAGGGCGCTGAGCAGCGCGCGGAAGCTGGCGGTGGTGATGTTCTCGTCGATGCCGATGCCGTGCAGCGGACGCTGGCCTTCCAGGCGGATCTCGATGTAGGAGGCAGCCTTGGCGTTGGTACCGGCGCCGATGGAGTGCTCATGGTAGTCCATGATCTCCACCGCTTCCGGCAGGCTCGCCACCAGGGCTTCCAGCGGACCCTTGCCGGTACCGTGCCAATGCTCGGTGCGACCTTCCACGGCCACCTGGATGTCGACGGTGGAGGTACCGTCCTCCTCGCGCAGCTTGTGGCTGACCAGGGTGTAGGGCGTCTTGGCCTGCAGGTATTCCTGTTCGAGCAAGCCGTGGATCTGGGCGGCGGTCATCTCCAGGCCCAGGCGATCGGTCTCGCGCTGCACCACCTGGCTGAATTCGATCTGCATGCGGCGCGGCAGGCTGATGCCGTACTCCTGTTCCAGCAGGAAGGCGATGCCACCCTTGCCCGACTGGCTGTTGACGCGGATGACCGCCTCGTAGTCGCGCCCGATGTCGGCCGGATCGATGGGCAGGTAGGGCACTTCCCAGAGGGCGTCCGGCTTCTGCTGGGCGAAGCCCTTGCGGATGGCGTCCTGGTGGGAGCCGGAGAAGGCGGTGTGGACCAGGTCGCCGACATAGGGATGGCGCGGGTGCACCGGCAGCTGGTTGCATTCCTCGACGGTCTTGCGCACGGCATCGATGTCGGAGAAATCCAGCTCGGGGTCGACGCCCTGGGTGTAGAGGTTGAGCGCCAGGGTCACCAGGCAGACGTTGCCGGTGCGCTCGCCGTTGCCGAACAGGCAGCCTTCCACGCGATCGGCGCCGGCCATCACGGCCAGTTCCGAGGCGGCGACGCCGGTGCCGCGGTCGTTGTGGGTGTGGACGCTGATCAGCACGCTGTCGCGGCGGTCGATGTGGCGACCGAACCATTCGATCTGGTCGGCGTAGTTGTTGGGCGTGGCGCACTCGATGGTGGCCGGCAGGTTGAGGATCAGCTTGTTGGCCGGGGTCGGCTGGAACACCGCGATCACCGCGTTGCACACCTCGACGGCGAAGTCGGTCTCGGTGGAGCTGAATACCTCGGGGGAGTACTCGAAGCCCCACTGGGTCTCCGGACGCTCGGCGGCCAGGCGCACGATGGTCTGGCCGGCGGCCACGGCGATGGCCTTGACGCCGGCCTTGTCCTGGTTGAAGACGATGCGGCGGAAGCTCGGCGCGCAGGCGTTGTAGTAGTGGACGATGGCGCGCTTGGCGCCCTTGAGCGATTCGAAGGTGCGCTCGATGAGGTCGTCACGGGCCTGGGTCAGCACCTGGATGGTGACGTCGTCGGGGATATGGCCACCCTCGATCAGCTCGCGGACGAAGTCGAAATCGGTCTGGGACGCGGAGGGGAAACCCACCTCGATCTCCTTCAGGCCCACGGCGACCAGGCACTTGAAGAAAGCCATCTTCTTCTCCGCGTCCATCGGCTCGATCAGCGACTGGTTGCCGTCACGCAGGTCGGTGGACAGCCAGATCGGCGCCTTGTCGATGATCTGGTCCGGCCAGGTACGGTCTGGCAAGGCGACGGGGGTGAAGGGACGGTATTTCTGCGAGGGATCTTTGAGCATGGTCATGGTGATTCTTTCCTTGGGCGAGGTCGGGACTTATGAGGCGAACACAGTCGAGCGTCGCAGTCGTGGACTGACCAATCGCAGGCAGCGGCGCTGCCGGAGGAGGATGAGGGTCTGGGCGTTGTGCATGGCGCTACGTTAGTCGCCCGGGGCAGGGGTCGCAATGTTCTTTTTGAAATTGGCAGGACTTCGCGTCATGGCTATGAATGTGGTGGATAATTGCGAGAATAAGACGTTTATTGGTTTTTTATGAAAAGGGCACTATGGGGTTTCCGGTAACCGCGAATCTGGGGGAGCGATCCCGGTGCCTGTCCTGGGGTCAATGCTGGAGACACCTGCCATCGTCCCGGAGAAAAGCCTTCATGAAGACCCTGCCCCTAGCCAGCCTTGCCACCCTGCTGCTCATGGGTATGGCGACTACCGTTCAGGCTGCCGACAACCCCTTGGCGGCCGAGCGCTGGAAGACCCGCCCACTGATCCTGGTCGCCCCCACGGCGGACGATCCCCAGGTCAGCCGGCTGCGCGAGGAACTGGCGCAGCCGGCCAACCGCGAGGCCTTCGCCGAGCGGGAGATGGTGCTCTATACCGTGGTGGGGGAAGCCGGCAGTCGCAACGACGAGCCGCTGAGGCCGGAGCAGACCCGGGCGCTGCTCCAGGCGCTCGATGCCCGCGCCGGGCAGCCGACTACGCTCTATCTGGTGGGCAAGGACGGCGGGATCAAGGTGCGGGAGGAGCAAGGCTGGTCGCTCGAGGCGTTGTTCGGCACCGTGGATCGGATGCCGATGCGGCGGTAGGGGTGTGACCCTCACCCCAACCCTCTCCCGGAGGAGAGGGGGTTGCCGAGGTAATCCGGATGCCGCGTAGGGTGGACAACGGCGGAGCCTTGTCCACGCGGTTCGGTGGAGGATCACCAGTGGAAAACGCTGGCGCGGTTTTCCACGCTACGGGGGCAGAGCTTCCCCTCACTCCAACCCTCTCCCAGAGGGAGAGGGGGTTACCGAGGTAATCCGGATGCCGCGTAGGGTGGACAACGGCGGAGCCTTGTCCACGCGGTTCGGTGCAGGATCACCAGTGGAAAGCGCTGACGCGGTTTTCCACGCTACTGGGGCGAGAGCTTCCCCTCACCCCAGCCCTCTCCCGGGGGAGAGGGGGCTACCGAGGTAATCCGGATGCCGCGTAGGGTGGACAATGGCGGAGCCTTGTCCACGCGGTTCGGTGCAGGATCACCAGTGGAAAACGCTGGCGCGGTTTTCCACGCTACGGTGGCAGAGCTTCCCTTCACCCCAACCCTCTCCCGGGGGAGAGGGGGTTACCGCGGTAATCCGGATGCCACGTAGGGTGGACAACGGCGGAGCCTTGTCCACGCGGTTCGGTGCAGGATCACCAGTGGAAAGCGCTGACGCGGTTTTCCACGCTACTGGGGCGAGAGCTTCCCCTCACCCCAGCCCTCTCCCAGAGGGAGAGGGGGTTGCCGAGGTAATCCGGATGCCGCGTAGGTGGACAACGGCGGAGCCTTGTCCACGCGGTTCGGTGCAGGATCACCAGTGGAAAACGCTGACGCGGTTTTCCACGCTACGGGGGCTTATCGCGGCCACGCGTGCAAGTTCAGGCGTAGACGTAAGGCCCGCCCTGCTCCAGCGCGCGCTGATAGGCCGGGCGGGCGTGGATGCGCCGGAGGAAGTCCACCAGCCTGGGCCGCTTGCCGTTGTCCAGGCCGGCGCGAGCCTTGGCGGCTTCCAGGGGGAAGCTGAGCTGGATATCGGCGGCGGTGAAGCTGTCGCCGACGAACCAGCCACTGCTGCCCAGTTGGCTTTCCAGGTAGTCCAGGTGCAGGTCCAGCTGCGGCTGGATGAAGCTGGCGGTGGCCTTGGCAGCGATGCCCTTGGCGACGGGCTTGGCGAAGAAGGGCATGGGCGAGGTGGCGATGCGGTCGAACACCAGCTTGAGCAGCAGCGGCGTCATGGCCGAGCCCTCGGCGTAGTGCAGCCAGTAGGTGTAGCGCACGAACTCGGGGCTGTCCTGGGCGGGCAGCAACTGCTGGCCGTAGCGGCGCGCCAGGTAGTCGACGATGGCACCGGACTCGGCCAGGGTCAGGTCGCCGTCGACGATGATCGGCGACTTGCCCAGCGGGTGCACCTTGCGCAGTTCCGGCGGGGCGAACAGACCGCCGGCGGCGCGCTCGTAGCGCTGCACCCGGTATTCGATGCCGAGTTCTTCGAGCAGCCAGAGCACCCGCTGGGAGCGGGAGTTGTTCAGGTGGTGGACGACGATCATGGTCTTTCCTTAGCCCGCGGAAGGGGATCAGTGCGCCGGGGTGCCCGGTTCGCCGAGAGAGGTCATGGCCTCCCGTGTTTCCAGCCGCCCGCGGAAGTCGCGTCCGCTCGGGTGCTGGAACACATGGAGCCCGAATTCCGGGAGGATGGAGAGCAGGTGATCGAAGATGTCCCCCTGGATGCCCTCATACTGCGCCCACACCGTGGTGTTGGTGAAGCAGTAGACCTCGATGGGCAGGCCTTCCGCGGAAAGCGGCATCTGGCGCACCAGCAGGGTCATGTCCTGGCGCACCCCGGGATGGGCGCGCAGGTAGCGCTCCACATAGGCCCGGAAGGTGCCCAGGTTGGTCACCCGGCGGGTGTTGACCGGTTCCTGGCCGCGCTTCTCCAGCTTGCGATTCCAGTCCGCCAGCTCCTGCTCCTTGGCGGTAAGGTAGTCGTCCAGCAGGTTGAAGCGGTGCAGGTGTTCGCGCTCGGCGTCGCTTAAGAAATGCACGCTGTTCTGGTCGATGTTGAGCGAACGCTTGATGCGTCGGCCACCGGCTTCCTGCATGCCGCGGTAGTTGCGGAAGGAGTCGGTGATGAATCTCTTGGTGGGGATGGTGGTGATGGTCTTGTCGAAGTTCTGCACCTTGACGGTGTGCAGGGCGATGTCGATGACGTCGCCGTCGGCATTGAGCTGGGGCATCTCGATCCAGTCGCCGACGCGGATGATGTCGTTGCTGGAGATTTGCACGCTGGCCACCAGGGACAGCAGGGTGTCCTGGAAGATCAACAGCAGCACCGCGGCCATGGCGCCGAGGCCGGAAAGCAGGATCAGCGGCGAGCGGTCGATCAGGGTAGCGATCATCAGGATGACCGCGATGGCGTAGATGACGATCTTGCTGACCTGGACGTAGCCCTTGATCGGCTTGAGTCGCGCCGAGGGCCGCCGCGAGTAGAGCACGTTGACCACATTGAGGGCGCTGCCCAGGGCCAGGGCGATGGTCAGCACGATGAAAGCGCTGCAGACGTTCTGCACCACGGTGACCAGCGCCTCGGGCCGGCCGGGCACCAGCTCGATGCCGCCCGACAGCACCAGCGCCGGGACGATATTGGCCAGGCGGCCGATGACCCTGTGGTGATTGAGCTCCTGGTCCTGGCCGAAGGAGGTGCTGCGCAGCAGGCGGTAGAAGCCGCGGACCAGGATGCGCTTGACGATCCAGTTGAGCACCCAGGCGGCCAATAGCAGGCCGAGACAGGCGACCAGGGTGAGCAGTTGCGGGTGTTTTTCGAGGTCGTCGATCAGTTGGGTAAGGGCCGTGGGCATGGGGGTCTCTTGACGGGATACTACTGGTGCGACATTAGCAAAGCTGCGCTCCACTTGCCGTATTCGTCGCTGGCGGTCGGTCCAAGGTTCAGCTCTTCCAGGAAAATTTCCATGCGCGTCTTCCCTGCCTTTCTCACCCTCGGTGCCGTCCTGCTGCTGGCCGGTTGCGCCGGTCGCCCCTTCGGCCCGCCGCCGCTGGATGATCGCCTGGCCGAACTGGGCTATCGGCAGGGCGCGCCCCTGGACACCATCCTGGGCTTCGATCTTTCCGGCTGGCACTACCTGGATACCCGGCACCTGGCACTGGGGACCGGCCTCGGCCGCGCCTATCTGGTGGACTTCGCCGTGCCCTGCCGGAACCTGGCCGACGGCAATCGCCTGGGCTATCGCTCGCGGGCCGCTGGCTTGCGAGCGGGTGATGTCCTCGTCTCCACCGATGCCCGGGGCAGCCGGATGGAATGCCCCATCGGCATGTTGTACCGCCTCGATCCGCTGCGTTGAGCTGACATGATCCTCACTCTCGGCCATTCCAATCATCCGCTGGCGAGCTACGTCGAACTGCTCCAGGCGCAGGGCGTGACGGCCGTGGCCGACGTGCGCTCCCAGCCCTACAGTCGGCACGTGCCGCAGTATTGCCGCGAGGCCTTGCGTGAGGGATTGGCCGTGGCGGGAATTACCTACGTCTTTCTCGGCAAGGAGCTGGGCGCGCGCAGCCCGGACCCGGCGCATTACGAAGCGGGGCAGGTGCGCTATGACCGCCTGGCCGCCAGCGCGCTGTTCCAGCAAGGATTGACGCGGCTGGAACAGGGCCAGGCGCACTGGCGCATCGCCCTGCTGTGCGCCGAGCGCGATCCCCTGACCTGCCATCGCGGACTGCTGGTGGCGCCCTGCCTGGTACGGCGGGGCCTGGCGGTGACCCACATCCATCCGGACGGTCGGCTGGAATCCCAGGCGGAACTGGAGGACCGGCTACTGGCCGCGACTGGGCTGGTGGATGGCGATCTGTTCAGCTCGCGGACGGAGCGGCTGCAGCAGGCCTATGCGCGCCATGGCTGGGGCTAAGCGCCTGTTCAAAGTCTGCTACGCGTCGGCCAAACGGCGTTGAAGATGGCCTGGGTCGCCAGCCCGGCCTGGGCGGCCCCGTCGCCATGCTCATTGACCACTCGTAAACCCGAGCGCGGGTCCGATCCGCTTCCTCAGGCCTTTGATTGGCTGGCGCTCACCCTGCGGGCCAGCCGTTGGCTGTTACTCCCGTAGGTCGTTGCGCCTTGTTTGTCTCTGGCTCGCGAGACGTTGAACAGGCTCTAGGGAAGAAAAAGAGTACCTAGCGCTCGACCGGCTCGCGCTTCTTCCACCAGCCGGCGTACAAGCCGGTGGGATAGACGCTGACCAGCACGGCGTAGACCACCCAGGTGCGCCAGGACCAGGCCGACAGCACGAAGCCCTGGGAGAAGCCGACCAGCAGGTAGCAGGCGGCGGCGACCAGCAGGATGCTGCCGAGGGTACTGCCGAAGCGGGGTTTCTGAGTCATGGCATCGGCTCCAGGCCCAGGCGGCCGCAGTGAGAAAGGGCGTTCCTTTTAAGCCGAAGCCCGCTATCTGGCAATGCCTGCGACTGCTACCAATTGTTTGCCACCGCTCAAGGCTTGAAGGCACCGATGAAGATGCTCGGATCGACGCGTACGTCGTTGAGGCTGACGTTCCAGTGCAGATGGGGACCGGTGGCCCGCCCGGTGCTGCCGACGCGACCGACCACGCCGCCGCGGGGTACCTGCTGGCCGACCTGGACGTCGACGCGGGAGAGGTGGCAGAACATGCTGATCAGCCCCTGGCCGTGGTCGACGAACACCGTCTTGCCGTTGAAGAAGTAATCGCCTACCAGAACCACCTTGCCGGCCGCGGGTGACTTCACCGGGGTGCCGGCCGGCACGGCGAAGTCCAGGCCCGAGTGAGGGTTGCGCTCCTGGCCATTGAAGAAGCGGCGCAGGCCGAAGGGGCTGGACAGCGGGCCGTCCACGGGTTTGTCCAGCAGCAGGTTGCTCGGCTGGTTCGGCGAGAAGAGGCGGTAGGCAGCCTGCTGTTCGGCCAGTTCGCGCTCGAAGCGCTTGAGGTCCTCCGGATTGGGGGTGACCTGGCGCTGGTTCTTCAGGGTGATGCGCTGCTCGGCGTAGTGCCGGCTGCCGACGTTGAACGCCAGGGAGGCAGCGCCGGCGACCGCCAGTTGCTGGCGCCCGGCCGCGGTCCCCAGGGGGATGCCGACAATGGCCACCCAGCCGTTGCCGTCCCTGACCACCAGTACCGGCTTGCCCTGGTAGCTCACCCGTGGCGTCGCGTCGCCGGGGATCGGCACCACGGCGACGCCGCCCGGCACGGGCTTGTCCAGCAGGCGTTGCAGATAGGTGCCGGCGTGGGCGGGAAGGGTCAGCAGCAGACAGCAGAGCAGGGCGAACAGGCGGGGCATGGGCGCATCCGGTGGCGAAAACGCCCATGCTGGAGCAGGCGAGGGCCGCAGGGCAAGGCGCCCCAGGCCCCCTTGGTCAGTTGGGGACGATCTTGTAGAGGACGGTTTCCAGCGCCGGCTTCTGCTTGGGATCGAAGAAGCTCATCTCGGGGATGCGCGAATCCGTGACGTAGACGGTGCCATCCGGACCACGGCCGAAGGTGTCCGGCCAGACCAGTTTCTTGTCCTGCACCAGGGTGGTGAGCTGGCCGTTCTCGCGGATCTTCACCGCATGGTCTTCCACCGCGCTGACATAGAGGCGCCCTTGCGGGTCCATCAGCAGGCCATCGGCCGGACCATTTTCGCCGACCTTTTCCACCTTGCCGGGCAGGCTGGCGAGGTCGTCGCCCTGCAAGGCGACGGTGGGGATGCGATAGAGTGTATTGCCCTTGACCGCCTGCCAGTAGAGGTAGTCGCCGGCCGGGGAGAGGGCGATACCGTCGGCGGAGAATTCCACGCCGCGACCGTCCGGGCGCACCAGCGGCTTGCCGTCGGCCTTGACCTTGACGCCCTTCTCGGCCTGGGTGCTGGGATCGCCATCCAGGGCGCGGCGGGCCTTGCCGCTGTCCAGGTCCAGCACCACCAGGGCGCCGCGGGCACCGGAATCGGTGATATAGGCATGGCGGCCATCCGGGCTGAATCTCACGTCGTTGAGATAGCTGCCCTGGGGCGCCACGCTCGCGTCCAGCGCATAGACCTTGCTCACCTGGTTGCTGGCCAGGTCGATCTTGACCAGCTTGGGTGCGCCGGGCACCACCAGGGCCTGGGCCGGAGCCCCCGGATCGATCACCCAGAGGCTGCCACGGCCGTCGGCCACCACGGATTGCACGCAGACCCAATGGTTGCCCGGGGTCAGCTCGTCGCGCCTGGCGTTGCGCCAGCCATTCCAGGCCGGGTCCGGATAGGGCACCAGGCTGCCGTCGGGCTTGAGTTCGGCCACCGAGACCTCGCTGTCTTCGGTCCAGCGCGGGAAGTTGACGAAGATCCGCCCGGTCTCGCTGACGGTGACGCCGGTGACCTGGTGATCGAAGCTGGCGACCTTTTCCAGTTTGGCACTGGATTCGGCGGCGAAGGCGGCGGGCGCCAGGGGCAGAGCGGCCAACAGGGTGGCCAGGGCGAGACGGGAGAGGGCGAGGCTGGGCATGGCAGAATCCTTGTCAGATCACCGGAAGACTCCGGCGCTGAAGGTACGACTGCGCTGTTCGCGTGGAAGATCGCCAGGGCCGACGACTGGCCGGGTATGCGCCCACGCGGGAACGCGACCGGGACTAGCGGAGTCCTCCTTGAAACCTCGAAAGGAGAAGACCATGCCCCGTCTAGTCGCCAGCAGCCTGGCCCTGCTGACCTTGAGCGCCCTGCTTGCCGGTTGCGACAAGCCGCCGGAGACGCCGCCACCCCAGCGCAGCGAGGTGGTGCAGAAGAGCGCGCCCGGCAGCGATCCGGCAACCCAGTCGCCCGGCCGCACCGTGGAGCAGACCCACAAGGACATGCTGGCACCTCGGGCGCCGGATACCGCCAATCCGTCCCAGGCGACGCCGCAAGGGACGGAGCGGACGCAGTAGCGCTTAGAGCCTGTTCAAAATCTGCTGCGCGTCGGCCAAACGGCGTTGAAAATGGCCTGGGTCGCCAGCGCGGCCTGGCGGCCCCGTCGCCATGCTCATTGACCACTCGTAAATCCGAGCGCGGGTCCGATCCGCCTCCTCAGGCCTTTGATTCGCTGGCGCTCACCCTGCGGGCCAGCCGTTGGCTGTTACTCCCATTGGTCGTTGCGCCTGGTTTGGCTCTAGCTCGCGAGATTATGAACAGGCTCTTGGGACTTATGGCGCCTAGCTAGCCGGGACGCCCTTCTGCCAGATATCCCAGTGCTCGACGATCTCCTGTACCAGCGGATTGCCGGTACGGTAGAGATTCTCCAGCGCCGGGACGAAGCCGCCCTGCTTGGCATAGTCGAGCAGGTTATCCACCTCGGAGGCGCCCTTGGCCGGACGGTCGAAGTCCGAACCGGCGCGGACCACCGCCAGGCGCTGGAGGTCGACCTTGCCCAGGCGGCTGGCACGCAGCAGCGCCTCGTAGGTGGCGTTGTCTTCCTGCTGGGTGGTGCAGTAGCGACCCTGGCCATTGGTGAGCAGGCGGGTCCATTCCTCGGCCCGTTCCGAGAGGCGGGTGCCGGAATACCAGGTATCGCCGGCCAGGGTGTCGCAACGGGTCACCACCGGCGGCTGGTTGGCCGGGGCGTAGTCGTAGCGTTGGCGCCAGGCCTTGGATTCCGCACTCTCGGTCAGCTCGGCCTGGCGGGACAGGGCATAGGCCTTGTCTCTCAGGCGCACATTGAGTTCGAACACCTCGGTCTTGTAGTCCAGCGGCGGTTTCTCGCCGGGGCTACGGGTGTTGATGCCCAGGTAGCCGGTCGGCCAGTCCTTGGGGACGTCGCGCGAATCGATTTCCCACTGGATACCGAAGTCCACCAGGTAGCGGGCCCAGGCGGTGGTGCCCAGGGTGCCTTCCTTGGGGCTGATCCCGGCGATGCCGGCGACCAGGAAATAGGTCTGTTTGAGGTCGAATTTGGGTGACAGGGTCAGCGCCAGGGTCGAGGCGGCGGCGTTGGCATGCCCCATTCCAGTGGTCATCAGGCACACCCGTGCCTCATTGCAGAGCACATCGGGATAGTCGGCGGAGAGACCGTCGACGGCGACCTTGTGGCTGAGCTTGAGGCGATCGATCCAGGTCTGGGCCTCGGGGCCGAACATCGCCACGATCATGACCTTGGGTTGCAGCGGCGCGGCGGGCGGGGTCGCAGCCTGGGCCGCGCCGGCCAGCAGGATGGCGGTGAGGGGAAACAGGGAAGCGCGTAGAAGGAAATGCATGGGGGGCCTCGGTAGGGGGAAATCCTGACCGAGGGTTCAAGATGCGTGCCACCATCGGTCCGGGTTGGACCGATTAGTCCAACAGAGACAGAGTGGTTGGTTCCTGGTGATTGTCCAGTACCCGCACCGCCAATTCGCCCTGGGCGAGCCGGGCGGTGAGCTTCTGCCCATTGGTGACCTCGGCGGCGGAACGCACGGCCTGGCCGCGCTCGTCGAGCAGGATGCTGTAGCCGCGACCCAGGGTGGCCAGCGGGCTGACGATCTGCAGGGTCTGCACGGCGCCGGCCAGGCGTTGCTGGCGTTCCTTCAACTGCCGCTGCATGATCCGGGGCAGGCGCTCGGCCAGTTGCTCCAGGCGCTGGCGCAACAGGGCCAGCTGGCGACCGGGATGCTGGCCGGCCAGGCGGGTGTCCAGGTGCGCCAGGCGATCCCGGCGGTGATTCTGGGCGATGACGTAGGCGCGTCTCAGGCGCAGGTCCAGGTCGTCCAGGCGCTGGGCCTGCTGGCGCAGTCGCTCGCCGGGATGACGCAGGCGGCGGCTGCAGGCCTCCAGACGCAGGCGCTCGCGGGCCAGGCGCTCGCGCATGCGCAGCAGCAACTGACGATGCAGGCCGTCCAGGCGCTGGCGCAGATCGGCGCTGTGGGGCGCCAGCAGTTCTGCCGCCGCTGAAGGGGTTGGCGCGCGGACATCGGCGACGAAGTCAGCGATGGAGACATCGGTCTCATGGCCCACGGCGCTCACCACTGGGGTCTGGCAGGCGGCCAGGGCGCGGGCCACGGGTTCTTCGTTGAAGCACCAGAGGTCTTCCAGCGAGCCACCGCCGCGGGCCAGGATCAGCGCATCGAAGCCCTGGCGGTCGGCCAGTTGCAGGGCACGGACGATCTGGGCGGTGGCCTCGCGACCCTGCACCGCGGTGGGGATCAGCGTCAGCTCCACCTGGGGCGCGCGTCTCTTGAAGACGCTGACGATGTCGCGGATCACCGCGCCGGTGGGCGAGGAGACGATGCCGATGCGCTGCGGGTGGGCCGGCAGTGCGCGCTTGCGCTCGGTGGCGAACAGCCCTTCGGCGGCCAGCCGCTCCTTGAGCGCCTCGAAGGCCAGGCGCAGGGCGCCGTCGCCGGCCGGCTCGACGCTGTCGAGAATCAGCTGATAGTCGCCGCGGCCTTCGAACAGCGAGACCTTGCCGCGCACCTTGACCGCCAGGCCGTCGCGCAGGGCCTGACGTACCCGGCTGGCGTGCTGGCGGAACAGCGCGCAACGCACCTGGGCCTGGCCATCCTTCAGGGTGAAATACAGGTGGCCCGAGGCGGGCTTGGCCAGGTTGGAGATCTCGCCCTCGACCCAGACCTGGGCGAAGACATCTTCCAGCAGCACCCGGGCGCGGCTGTTGAGCTGGCTGACGCTGAGCACCTCGCGGTCGAGGCCGAGGCGGGCGAAGGGGTCCTTGTACATGGGGCGCTTTCTGTGGCTTTCGTCGGCCTCACCTTAGCAGCTCTGGGCGCGGCGCGAGCAGCACATTAAGCTGCGCGCCCCTTCCTTCGAGACCTAGGTTCCATGACCCTGCGCCAGACCATCCTCGCTCCCCGCCTCTCCAGCCATCCACGGCTGGAGCGCACGGCCGTGGAAATTCTCGGCTGGCTCGCCGCCACTGGCGTGGTCCGGGCCGAGGCTTCGCTCTGCCTGCCCAGCCGCGGTCGGCGCGGCCATGCGCCGGGCCCGCGGCTGACCGAGGTGCTGCGCCTGGCGCCGGGCATGGACGATCCACGCGACTATGCCGACGGCGGTCTGGAGATCGTCACCGAGCGCTGCATCTTCACCCCGCTGGAGGGCTTCGAGGGTCGCGCGCGCTGCCCCGCCTGCCGCCGCGAGATCGGCGAGGCGCTGTTCGAGCACCTGGAGGTATGGATGCCGGCGGAAAGCGACAACTTCGCCTGTCCGGAATGCGACCACGAAGACGATATCAACGGCTTCGACTTTCCCCAGCCTTGCGCCTTTACCGACCTGGGCTTCATCTTCAACCACTGGCCGGCACGGGCCTTCGCTCCAAGCTTCCTGGAGGAATTCCGGAGGAGGTTGGGGCAGCCATTGGCGGTGGTGGAGGTGTAGGGGCGGGCGGGGTCTATCGCGGCCATTGCGGTCCGCGATAGCCCCGTAGCGTGGAAAACCGCGCAGCGTTTTCCACCTGGCCTAGGTGTCTGACGGTGGACAAGGCTGCGCCGTTGTCCACCCTACAAGCTGGAAGGTTGAGCTGTTGGGCTTCGCGTTGCTCAGCCCAACCTACGGGGGCGGTAGATTGGCTTGAGACGGTGCTTTCGTCGAAGCCCAACGGGCTCAGGCAGGGGGGTGGGCTTAGGTCTTGAGCTTGCGCAACCACTCCAACCCTGCCGAGGTATCACCCCGCGGACGGTACTCGCAGCCGATCCAGCCGTCGTAGCCGAGGGCGTCGAAGCGCTCGAACAGATAGGGGTAGTGCAATTCCCCCAGGTCCGGTTCGTGGCGATCGGGCACCCCGGCGATCTGCACGTGGTCGATACCGGCGAAGTCGCGCTCGAAGGTCTTGCTGACGTCGCCCTCGACGATCTGGCAGTGGTAGCAGTCGAATTGCACCTTGAGATTGTCAGCGCCTATGGCCTGGCGGATGGCCTGGGCGTCGTCCTGGCGGTTGAGGAAGTAGCCGGGCATGTCGCGCGGGTTGATCGGCTCGATGAGGATCGTCACCCCGGCCTTGGCCGCCTGCTCGGCGGCATAGGCCAGGTTGCCCAGGTAGGTCTCGCAGGCGCGGGCCCGGTCGACCTCGGCGGGCAGCAGGCCGGCCATGACGTGCACCAGGCGATTGCCCAGCACGGCGGCGTAGGCCAGGGCGCGGTCGATGCCGGCGCGGCACTCGGCTTCGCGCCCGGGCAGGGCGGCCAGCCCGCGTTCGCCAGCGGCCCAGTCGCCGGGCGGCGCGTTGAACAGCACCTGGGTCAGGCCGGCGGCGTCCAGGCGCGTCTTGATCTCGGCGGCGGAGTGCTCATAGGGAAAGAGGTATTCCACGGCCTGGAAGCCATCCGCCGCGGCGGCGGCGAAGCGGTCGAGGAAGGCATGCTCGGGGTAGAGCATGCTGAGGTTGGCGGCGAAACGGGGCATGGCTTGTCTCCCAGATCAGACGAAGGGCCAGAGCAGCAGGGTGATGGCGAAGCCCAGGCACCCTAGTAGGGTGGTCAGGACGGTCCAGGTACGCAAGCCGTCGGCGACGCTCAGCCCGACCAGCTTGGTGAAGATCCAGTAGCCGGCGTCGTTGATGTGCGACACGGCCAGGCCGCCGGCGCCCATGGCCAGGCACAGCAGGGCCATGTGGTTGGCCGAGAGGTCCAGGGTGGCGATCAGCGGGCCGAGGATGCCGGCGGTGGTGACCAGGGCCACGGTGGTGGAGCCCTGGACCGCGCGCAGCAGCAGGGTCAGCACGAAGCCCAGGGCCAGCACCGGTAGGCCGGTGGCGCGCAGCAGCTCCGAGACCACCGCACCGATCCCGGTGTCCACCAGCACCTTGCCGAAGACGCCGCCGGCACCGGCGATGAGGATGACCATGGCGACGCCGGGCAGCGCCGAGCCGATGACGTCCGAGACCTGTTCGCGGGACCAGCCGCGGCGGAAGCCCAGCACATAGGCGCACAGCAGGGTGTCGATCAGCAGGGCCACCAGGGGTGCGCCGACCACGGTGAGGATGTCGCGCAGCAGATTGCCGGCGGGCAGCCAACTGGTGGCCAGGGTGCCGAGCAGGATCAGTACGATGGGTAGCAGGATCAGGGTCACCACCAGGCCGAAGCCGGGGGCCGGGGCGGGTGGCAGACCAGCGGCGAGACCGGCCGGGGTCTCGTCGACCTTGACCGCGGCGGCGCCAAGGCTGGGCAGGCCGGGAGCCATGTCCTGGCCGCGGCCCCATTGCTGCAGATGGGTGTCGGTGATCTGCGGGCCATAGACGTCGCTACGGATGTCGTCCGTCATGGGATAGTGGCGACGGGTCATGCGCCCGGCCACCCACCAGCCGATCAGGGCCAGTACGGCGGTGATCGGCAGGCCGAACAGCAGCACCCGGCCCAGGTCGGCGCCCAGCTGGCCGGCGGCGGCCACGGCGCCCGGATGGGGCGGCAGCATGGCGTGGACCGTGAGCATGGTGGCGCACATCGGCAGGGCGAAGACGATCAGCGGCTTGCGCGCGGTGCGGGCGATGCCATAGGCCAGCGGCATCAGCACGATGACCCCGACCTCGAAGAACACCGGGATACCGACCAGGAAGCCGGCCAGGGTCAGGGCCAGCGGCGTGCGTCTGTTGCCGAAGTGCTCGATCAGCGTCTTGGCCAGGGCCTCGGCGCCGCCGGAGAGTTCGATGATGCGGCCGATCATGGCGCCCAGGGCGATGATGATGGCGATGTGGCCAAGGATCTTGCCCATGCCGCCTTCGATGGTGGCCACCAGCTTGGACGGCTCCACGCCGGCGGCCAGGGCCACCAGGATGCTCACCAGCATCAGCGCCACGAAGGGCTGGAACTTGTACTTGAGGACCAGGAACAGCAGCAGGGCGATCCCCGCCGCGGCGATGAGGACCAGCAGCAACGGACTCATGAGCGGTGCTCCGGGCGGGTAGGGCTGACGACGTGGGGCATGGCACTTTCCTCGCTATTGTTGTTGTTCAGGGCAAGCCGATCCCGCGACGGCCAACGGCGGCCATCGTGGGCGGGTATTTCAGGGGCGGGCTTCAGGTCACCAGACGGCGCCGAAGGTCTCCGCCAGTTCGGCCAGGGCGGCGGCGTCGAGCGGCGCCGGACGCGGTTCGCTGAGCAGCCACAGCCGCGCGGTTTCTTCCAGCTCCTCCAGGGCGAAGCTGGCCCTGCTCACGCTGCTCTCCCAGACTACCGGGCCGAGGCGTTCGAGCATCACCCCGCGTACCCGGTTGGCCAGTTGCGCCACCTGCTCGGCGACGCTGGCGGCGCCGGGGCGGGCATAGGGAATCAGCGGGATATGGCCGACCTTCATTACCTGGTAGGGGGTGATGGGTGGCAGGATGTCGTCCGGACGCCAGACGCCGGCCAGGGTCAGGGCCACCAGGTGGGTGGAGTGGGTGTGCACCACGCCGCCCACGCCGGGATTGCGGTCGTAGACCTGGCGATGCAGGGCCAGGGTCTTGGATGGCTTGTCGCCGGAGACCCAGTCGCCATTCCGGTCGACCTTGGCGATGGCCGCCGGATCGAGGCGACCGAGGCAGGCATCGGTGGGGGTGATCAGCCAGCCGTCTTCCAGGCGGGCGCTGATGTTGCCGGCGCTGCCCACGGTGTAGCCGCGGGCATAGAGGCTGGCGCCGACGGTGCAGATCTCTTCGCGTAGCCGGGCTTCGTTGCTCATGCCGGTTCTCCCGCCAGCTGGCGCAGGGCCTTGGCGAAGAAGTCGCGGCTGCCGAAGTTGCCGGACTTGAGCGCCAGGGCCAGGGGTTCACCCGCGACCTGGCCGAGGGTGGCCGGCACGCCGGGATCGATCTGGGCGCCGATGCGCAGGGTCCGTACGCCCAGCGCCTGGACCACGGCGCCGGAGGTCTCGCCGCCGGCCACCACCAGGCGCCGCACGCCTTGATCGAACAGGCCCCGGGCGATCAGGCCCAGGGCGCGCTCCACCAGTTCGCCGGCGCGGGCCACGCCCAGCTCGCGCTGGATGGCCTTGACCTCGTCGGCGGGGCTGGTGGCATAGATCAGTACGGCCTGGCCCTGGTCGCGCGCCCAGGCGAGGGCGGCGTCGATGGACTCGTCCCCTTGGGCCAGGGCCAGCGGATCCAGGCGCAGGGCCGGGCGACCGGCTTCCAGCCAGGCGGCGACCTGGCCATTGGTGGCCTGGGAGGCGCTGCCGGCCAGCACCGCCTCGCCACCGGCGGGCAGGTCGAGGGCGGCGGCGTCGTGAGCCTGGAGCAGGCCGGCGCGGCGGAAATTCTCCGGCAGGCCCTGGGCGATGCCCGAACCGCCGGTGACCAGGGGCAGCTCGGCACAGGCTGCGCCCAGGGTGTGCAGATCGGCGTCGGACAGGGCATCGGCGATGGCCAGGCGATGACCTGACTCGCGCAGCGCGGCGATGGCCTGGCGTACGGCCTCGGGACCTTTAGCGACCTGGTCATAACGCAGCAGGCCGACGGTGCCGCGGCTCTGCGCCTGCAGCACCCGCACCAGGTTGGCGTCGCCCATGGGCGTCAGCGGGTGGTGCTGCATGCCGGACTCGCTGAGCAGCTGGTCCTGCACGAACAGGTGGCCGCGGAACAGGGTGCGCCCGGTTTCCGGGAAGGCCGGGCAGGCCAGGGTGAAATCGCAGTCCAGTGCCTCCTGCAGGGCCTCGGCTACCGGGCCGATGTTGCCTGCGGCAGTGGAATCGAAGGTCGAGCAGTACTTGAAGAAGAATTGCCGGCAACCGCGCTGGCGCAGCCAGGCGAGGGCGGCCAGGGATTCGCTCACCGCCTCGGCGGCCGGCGTGGTGCGGGATTTCAGCGCCACTACCACGGCGTCGGCGGCTTCGAGTATGGCGTCGGCCGCGGGCACGCCGATCACCTGCACGGTGCGCATGCCACCGCGCACCAGCATGTTGGCGAGATCGGTGGCGCCGGTGAAGTCGTCGGCGATGCAGCCCAGCAGCGGGCGGGTCTCGGTCGTGCTCATCGGTCTCACTCCGCGGCCTTGGGCAGCTCGATGCCCGGGAAGATCTTGATCACCGCCGAGTCGTCTTCGCGACCATGGCCCGCGGTGGAGGCCTGCATGAACATCTGGTGGGCGGTAGCCGACAGCGGCAGCGGGAATTTCGAGGTGCGCGCGGTATCCAGCACCAGGCCCAGGTCCTTGACGAAGATGTCCACGGCGGACAGCGGCGTGTAGTCGGCCTTGAGGATGTGCGGCACGCGATTCTCGAACATCCAGGAGTTGCCGGCGCTGTGGGTGATGACTTCGTAGAGGGCGTCCGGATCGACACCTTCGCGCAGGCCCAGGGCCATGGCCTCGGCGGAGGCGGCGATGTGCACCCCGGCCAGCAGCTGGTTGATGATCTTGACCTTGGAGCCCTGGCCGGGCGCGTCGCCCAGGCGATAGACCTTGCCGGCCATGGCGGCCAGCACCGCCTCGCCCTTGGCGTAGGCCGCGGCGGTGCCGGAGGTCATCATGGTCATCTCGCCACTGGCGGCCTTGGCGGCGCCACCGGAGAGCGGGGCGTCCAGCAGCAGGATGCCCCGCTCGGCCAGGCGCTCGCCCAGCTCGACGGCGTAGGCCGGAGCCACGGTGGCGCAGGCGATCACCAGGCTGCCCGGCCGCAGGGCGGCGACCGCGCCGCCTTCACCGAACAGCACGGCTTCGGTCTGCTCGGCGTTGACCACCACGGTGATGAGGATGTCGCAGCTGTCGGCCAGGGCCGCGGGTGAGGTGCAGGCCACGCCGCCCTCGCTGGCGAAGGCTTCCAGCACGCTGGCGCGCACGTCGCAAGCATGCACGGCGAAGCCGGCCCGCAGCAGCGAACGGGCGACGCCCAGACCCATGGCCCCGAGGCCGATGACACCGACGTTGTCTTGCATCTTGCTGTTCTCCAGAAAAGGTCAGGCGAAGCCGGCCTGCCGCAGGCGGCGGGCGGCGTTGTAGATGTGCTGGCGGGCGGCGTTGGCGGCGGCCAGGGGATCGCCGAGGCGGATGGCGGCGACGATGGCCTGGTGTTCTTCGTGCACCTGACGGGAGAAGTCCTCGCGCCGCGCCTCGTTGGTGCGGGTGATGCGCGTGGCCGTCTCCAGGTACTGGCTGACGAATTCCAGGGTCCTGATGAAGTAGGGGTTGCCGGTGGCCTGGGCGATGGTGCGGTGGAAGGCCACGTCGGCCCGTACCCCGTCATGGCCGTCGGCGACCTCCTCGTCGATGGCGGCCAGGGCCTCGTCGATGGCCACCAGATCGGTCTCGCTGCGGTTGATGGCGGCTTCGGAGGCGATCTCCGCCTCGATGGCGCGACGCAGGTCCAGCAGATGGAAGACGCTGCCGGGCAGGCTGGCTTCGTCGGCGTCGATACGCAGCGGGCGGATGCTGGCATGGGCGGTGACGAAGATGCCGCGACCCTGCTGGGGCTGCAGCACGCCTTCGTTCTTCAGCCGCGAGATGGCCTCGCGCACCACGGTGCGGCTGACGCCGAAGGCTTCGGAGAGCAGGGCTTCACTGGGGATCTTGCTGCCGGGGGCGAAGACGCCGGCTTCGATCTTGTCCAGCAGCTGCTGGGCGACGTTGTCGCTCAGCACATTGGCGGGAACCTTGGCGAACATGGAGACCTGCTTATGTGGTTGTAAGGTTGTCATACAGGTTGTGGTTTTACTGTCTCATAGGCTTTTGGTTTTGTGTAGTGGTTTTGGCCGAAGCACTACGGAATCTATGTGACGTGCTCCACGGGCGACAGACGAGGCTAGAGGCTCCAATAAATGTTATAATATAACAATTGCAGATGGAGCACCGTCCTGTGACCCCTGAAGAACTCCTGGCCCAACCCGAGTCGGCCTACATGAACGAGGCTCAACGCGCTTTCTTTCGCGAGCTGCTGCTGGATCAAAGAACCGATCTGCAGCGGCTGATCGACGAGCAGATGGCAGATCTGCGTGGCATGGAGACCCATGGCGATCCGGCCGACGTCGGCAATGCCGAGCAGCAGCGCCAATGGCAACTGCGCCAACTGGAGCGCGAGAAGAGGCTGCTGGACAAGATCGATGACGCCCTGGAGCGCCTGGTCCGCGATGAGTACGAGTGGTGCGAGGAAACCGGCGAGCCCATCGGCCTGGCGCGCCTGCTGTTGCGGCCTACCGCGACCCTGAGCGTCGAGGCCAAGGAGCGTCAGGAGCAGCGCGAGCGGCATATGCAGTCGTCGTGAGGGTTCGCGGTGGGCTTCCCTCACCCCAGCCCTCTCCCAGGGGGAAAGGGGGCGGTTAGGTCTGAGCGGGGAGCACTGCTTCACCGCAGCGTCTGCTAAGCGGGTAGTGTTGCGTCTGAGGTTGGGCTGAGCGCAACGAAGCCTAACATCCTGTCCGCGGCCATGACGGTTCGCCGATGCGGCCGTTCCTATGGGTATGGGGCTTGCCCGTAGGCGAAACTGCTTGCTCGTCTTATCGCGGCCATGGGCCGCTTGTGTCTTGGCTTGCCGTTAGGATGGAGGTGAGAGCAGCAGGGGGCAGGCTGTAGGGCCGCAGTGTTTCGAGCACGTGTAGGAGCCGGTCCCGCCCCCTGCTGAC
>NZ_LNUP01000018.1:208190-434183 GCF_001512295.1 Pseudomonas sp. EpS/L25
CGACGCTACCAAGACCTGCGCCAGCGTGGAAAACCCGCCAAGGTAGCCCTGATCGCCTGCCTACGCGTCTTGCTGATTCGGCTCAATGCCATGCTCAGGGACGGTACTCCTTGGCGATCTGAGCCCGCTTGAGAAGACAGTTGCTCCTACGGGAAGAGGTACGCCGGTTTGACGTGATCTTTGCCGTGGCTGATGGAAACTGAACGCCTGCTCGGATAGCCCCCTCTCCCCTCGGGAGAGGGTTGGGGTGAGGGCCTCCTCGCCACCAAGTCTCCAGTGGAAAAGGCTGCGCCGTTTTCCACGCTACGTGAGGTATCCCCACAGCGATAAGACGGTTGCTCCTACAGGTACCGATTTGTTCCGTAGGAGCGACCGCATCGGCGGACCGCCATGGCTACGATGCGAGCTACCGCCAGCTGAGGATCGGCCAGCCGGCCTGTGCCGCGCGCTCCCGCAGGACCGGGTCAGGGTTCACCACGTGCGGCTTGCCCACCGCTTCGAGCAGCGGCAGGTCGTTGCGCGAGTCGGAGTAGAAGCTGGCAGTCGCCAGCAGACTGCGGTCGCCGTCAAGCAACTCCAGCAGACGGGTCAGCTTGCCTTCGCGGAAGGTCATCACGCCTTCCACCTGGCCACTGTAGACGCCGTGGCTGACCTGCAGGTCGATGGCCAGCACCTCCTCGACGCCCAGTCGTTCGGCGATGGGTTCCACCAGGTGTAACCCGGAGGCCGAGACGATGACCACCCGGTCGCCGGCAGCGCGATGGGCGGCGATACACTTCATGGCATCGCTGAAGATCAGTGGCTCGATGACGTCCTCGACCCAGGGGCCGACCTCGAAGTCCACTTCCTCGGGTGTGCGGCCTACCAGAGGTTCGAGATGGAAGGCCATGTAGTCTTCCATGGCCAGTTCGCCTTGGGCGTAGGCCGCCATCAGCTCGGTGTCGCGCCGCACGAAGGCTTCGCGGTCGACCCAACCGAGCACGCCCATCTGCTGGCTCCAGAGGCTGGAGCAGTCGCCATCGATGAGGGTTTCGTCGAGATCGAAAATCGCCAGGGTCATGCCACTTCTCTCAGGCTGTCGGAATCGACGGCCAGGGTGACGGCTGTGCCGTTCGGCTGCAAGGCCGTCGGGCCATGGTTGAGAACGTCGACATTGAGTTCGCAGGCTTCGGTGGCGATCCGGTAGCGGATCACGTTGCCCAGCAGGCTGTGGCTGACGATGCGCCCGGTGATGCCACCCGCGACGCCCAGGCGAATGGCTTCGGGACGAATCGCCACCTGGTGCTGGAAGGTCTGGCCGAACAGCCGGCTGGCCTGGTCGGCGCTGAGCAGGTTGTAGTTGCCGATGAAGCCGGCGGCGAAGGCGTCCACCGGGGCGGTGTAGAGGGTTTCGGCATCGCCGCTCTGGACGATGCGGCCCTCGCGCATCAGCACGATGCGATCGGACAGGGTCAGGGCCTCTTCCTGGTCGTGGGTGACGAACACAGTGGTCAGGCCCAGCTCCTGCTGGATGGCGCGGATCTGCTCGCGCAGATGACGGCGGATCCGGGCATCCAGCGCCGAGAGGGGTTCGTCCAGCAACAGCAGGCGTGGCCGCACGATCAGCGAGCGCGCCAGCGCCACGCGCTGGCACTGGCCACCGGAGAGCTGGTGCGGATAGCGCTCGGCGAAGCCTTGCAGCTCCACCAGCGTCAGGGCCTCGCTCACCCGCTGGCGGACTTCGTCCTGTGCCAACCGCTGCATGCGCAGGCCGAAGGCGACGTTCCGCGCCACGGTCATGTTGGGAAACAGGGCATAGCTCTGGAACACCATGGCCATGCCGCGGCGCTGGGGCGGCAGCTGGGTGATGTCCTGACCGGCCAACACGATGGTGCCGTGGTCGACCTCGGTGAGGCCGGCCAGGCAGCGCAGCAGGGTGGACTTGCCGCAGCCGGAGGGCCCGAGCAGGGTGACCAGTTCGCCCTGTTCGGCGTGGAATTCGATGTCGGTGAACAGGGTGTTGGCGCCGTAGCGCTTGTGCAGTCCCTTGACCGCGAGATAGCTCATGTCCGCTCCCGATTCAGGCGATTGGCGATCCAGGTCATCAGCAGGACCGCGAGGAAGTAGGAAATCACCAGGGCGCTGGTCAGGTGGCCGCTGCCGTTGCGCAGGTTGTAGAGGTAGATCTGCAGCGTCTCGTAGCGCGTCCCCACCAGGAGATTGGCGAAGACGAACTCGCCGATGAGGAAGGAGAACGACAGGAACAGCGCCACCATCAGACCGGTGCGCAGGTTGGGCAGTACCACCAGCAGGGCGGCGCGCCAGGAGCTGGCGCCTAGCAGGTGGGCGGCGTCCATCAGGTCACGCAGGTTGAGTGCCTGCAGGTTGTTGCTGATGGCGCGGTACATGAAGGGCAGAGCGATGGTGAAGTAGCAGAACACCAGGATCCAGGGCGTACCGGTCAGCGGCAGCGGACCGCTCGCATAGAGCTGCAGCAGCCCTACCGCCGAGACCACCGGCGGCACGGCGAAGGGCAGCAGGATCAGCACGTTCATCAGCGCATCCAGCCGCGGGAAGTGGTAGGCGATAACGAACATGGTCGGCAGGATCAGCACGCAGGACAGCGCCAGGGCGCCGAAGCAGATCGCCAGGGAGCGGCCGAAGGCGGCGAGGAAGCGGGGATCGCTCCAGAGCTGCAGATACCACTTGAAGGTGACGCCTGCTGGCAGCAGCGTCGCCGACCACTGGGTGGCCAGGGAATAGATGAGCGTCGCGGCCAAGGGCGCGACCAGGATCAGGAACAGCAGCCAGACCACTGTCCGATGATAGAGGCGCTCAGTTCTGGACATGACGACTCCGCCGCAGCAGCCATTGATGGACGAGGGTGATCAGGGTCATGAAGGCTACCAGCAGCATGGCCAGCGCCGCGGCCAGGTTGGGTTCCAGGTAGATGTCGCCGGAGACCAGGGCGGCGATGCGCACCGGCACCACGTTGAAGTTGCCGGTGGTGAGGGCATAGACCGTGGCATAGGCGCCCAGGGCGTTGGCCAGCAGGATGATGAAGGTGCCGACCAGCGCCGGGCTGAGCACCGGCAGGCCGATGTGCCGCCAGTACTGCCAGGTGCCGGCGCCGAGCAAGGCGGCGGCGTCGCGCCAGTCCTGCTTCAAGGCCTCGAAGGCGGGAAACAGCAACAGCACGCCCAGGGGAATCTGGAAGTAGGTGTAGATGAGGATCAGGCCGCCCTTGGTGTAGAGATTGAAGCCTTCGATCACGCCGAGTTGCTTGAGGGCCAGGGTCAGGCAGCCGTTGATGCCAAGCAGGATGATGAAGGCGAAGGCCAGCGGCACACCGGCGAAGTTGCTGGTCATGTTGGTGAAGGCCACGACGAAGCCGCGCAGCCGCGAGTCCACCCGGGTCAACGAATAGGCACCGACCAGGGCGATCGGCAGGCCGCAGACGCTGGACCAGAGCGAGATCTCCAGGGAGAAGCGGATGGCCTGCAGGTAGAAGGGCGAGCTGAGGATCTCGGCGTAGTTGCCCAGGCCCCAGCCGCTTTCGCTGGAGTTGAAACTGTTGAAGGCGATCCAGGCCAGCGGCGCCAGCTGGAAGGCGCCGAACACCAGCAGGAAGGGCAGGGTCAGCAGCAGGGCGAGCCAGGGGCGCCTCATGCCAGTAGCTCCCGGCACAGTGGCTTGTCGTGGGCGAGGCCCAGCAGCGTGCAGACGGTGCCGCAGATCTCCACCTGAGCGGGTTTGGCGTCGTCCAGGGAGAAGCCGGCGCCGAAGACGAACAGCGGGACTTCACGCTCTTCCGCCAGCGTTCCGCCGTGACTGCGGTCGTCGTTCATGCCGTGGTCGGCGGTCACCAGCACCTGGTAACCGGCGTCCAGCCAGGTCGGCAGGTAGTGGGAGAGCAGGCCGTCGGCGCGGCGCGCGGCGTTGCGGTATTCGGGACTGGAGAGACCGTGCCTGTGACCGGCGTCGTCGATGTTCATCGGATGCACCAGCAGGATGTCCGGATCATGGGCCAGGCGCAGGTGCTCGGCATCGTCGAACAGATGGGAATCCGGATAGTGGTCGGCGTAGTAGAAATGACCGTGCTGGATGGGCAGGCGGGTGTCGCTGACGTGCCTGTCCCGTGCCCGATCGAAGGGGGTGCGGTTGTAGAGTTCGCTGACCCAGTGATAGGCCGCCGCCGCCGTGACGAGGCCGGCGGCCTGGGCCAGGTGGAAGAGGCTGGCCTGGTTGGACAGCCGATCCACCCCGTTGTGGACGATGCCACTGCGCACCGGCGTTACGCCGGTGAGCAGGCATTCGTAGAGCGGGCGGGAGAGCGAGGGCAACTCGCACTCCAGCCGATAGAGGCGACCCCGGCCGGCCAGGCAGAGCGCCTGGAGGAAGCCGAGCCCGTGTTCGGCGACTCTCAGGGCGAGTCCGTCCAGCACGACCAGGATGACCTTCATGACGTCACTGCTGCATGTTGATCAGAACGTGCTCCTGCCAGAGGCGCGGCAGGCGCTTGGAGGTCTCTTCCCAGGCCTTGGCGTCGGCGATGGGCCGCGCCTTGGCGTACTGAGCCTGGGGCAGCAGCTTGGCCTGGACCTCGGCCGGCAGGGTCAGGTGCTCGGCGCGGATCGGCCGGGCGTAGCCCTGGGCCAGGTTGATCTGGCCGGCGTCGGAGAAGATGTACTCGCGCGTCAGCTTGGCGGCGTTGGGGTGCTTGGCGTACTTGTTGATGATGGTGGTGTAGCCGGAGGTCACCGAGCCGTCGGACGGGATCAGCACCTCGAAGCGCGAACGGTCGATCTGATCGCGATAGTTCAGGGCGTTGAAGTCCCAGACCACGCCGACTTCCACCTCTCCCTTCTCGATGTTGGCCACTACCGGGTTGGTGAAGGACAGGCGACCCTGCTTGGCCAGCTTGGCGAAGAAGTCCAGTGCCGGCTTGATGTTCTTCTCGTCGCCACCGTTGGCATAGGCGGCCGCCAGGACGCCGCTGACCGCCTGGGAGGCCGCGCTGACGTCGCCGATGGTGACCTTGTAGTCACCCTTGAGCAGGTCGGCCCAGGAGTGGGGCACGTCCTTGACGGTCTGCTTGTTGACGATGAAGGCGATGGTGCCGGTGTAGGCCAGTGCCCAGTGACCGTCACTGTCCTTGGCCCAGGCGGGGATCTGCTCCCACGTGCTGGGTTTGTAGGGTTGGGTAACGCCTTTCTGGACGGCGATGGGACCGAAGGAAGCACCGACGTCACCGATGTCGGCCGAGGCATTCTCGCCCTCGGCGGCGAACTTGGCGATCTCCTGGGCGGAGCTCATGTCGGTGTCCTGGTGCTTGAGGCCATACTTCTTGGCCAGGTCGTCCCAGGTGCCTTTCCAGTTCGCCCAGGTGTCGGGCATGCCGACGCTGTTCACCTCGCCTTCCTTGCGGGCGGCGTCTTCGAGGGCTTTGAGATCGACGGTATCGGCGAAGGCGGTACCGGCCTGTACCGCAACGGCGGTGGCCAACAAGGAAGCAAGCAGACGGGTCATACGGGTGCTCCAGGTTCGAGGGCTTGGTCTAGGTCAGCAAGACACAGGCCAATCTAGGAGTCAGGTATGACGGTTTGATGGCAATACGACCCTTTCCGCCGCTGGCACGGGGTCTGCTACCGTCACCTGACGGTCATCTGGCCGTCTTAGTCTCAAGCGAAACCCTGGTCGAGGAGTAGCGGGTGCACCAATCCGAAACTGGTCTAGTCCAAATGAGTGCGTCAGGGGCGGGTGCGATTCGCCAGGCCTTGCGGGAGCAGATCGCCCATGGGCTGCTGCCGGCCATGGGCAAGTTGCCGTCCGAGCGCCAGCTGAGCGAACTCTTCGCCACCACGCGCATCACCCTGCGCGAGGCCCTGCTGCAGCTGGAGGCACTGGGCCTGATCTATCGCGAAGAACGGCGTGGCTGGTTCGTCGCTCCGCCGCGGCTGGCCTACAACCCCCTGGCACGGACCCATTTCCATGCCATGGTGGAGGCCCAGGGACGGGTACCGGCGACCGAGGTACTGGCGGCGCGGCAGATGCTGGCGTCCGCGGAGATCTGCCGCCTGCTGGAGTTGCCGGCGCTGTCCAGCGTCTACCAGATCCGGCGGGTGCGGCGCGTGGATGGCCGGTTGGTGCTCTATGTCGAGCACTACCTCAATGCGGCCTATTTTCCCGGTCTGCTGGAACACGACCTGCAACGCTCCCTTACCGAACTCTATCGGGACCGCTACGACATCCGCTACGGCGAAGTGCGCTTCGAGATCCTGCCCACGGCGCTGCTGCCGGAGGCGGCTCAGGCATTGCGGGTGGCGCAGGGCAGTCCGGCGCTGCACATCACCCGCATCAACCACGATCAGCAAGGGCGACTGATCGACTGCGACCTGGAGTTCTGGCGGCACGATGCCATCCAGGTCAGGGTCGAGGTGCCTTGAGGTGTAGGTGCTGCTCTACCAGCTCAATGAGGATATGAAGGACTTTGATATGTAGCTCCTGGACGCGATCGGCGAACTCGCCACCGGGCGTGCAGATGGTGATGTCTGACAGAGCCTCAAGAGGAGAGTCGCGACGTCCGGTGAGAGCGACCACCGCAAGCCCCATGTCGCGCGCGATCGGCAGCTCGGAGGACGTTAGGACTACCGCCGCTGGTGCTAATGGCGATCAGCACGTCACCCGCGCGGCCATGAGCTTCCAGATAGCGAGAAAAAATCTCCTCGTATCCATAATCATTGGCCACACAGGTGATATGACTGGCATCGGAAATCGCCATGGCCGCGATGGCTGAGCGGTCCTTGCGAAAACGGCCGGTAAGCTCTTCCGCAAAGTGCATGGCATCGCACATTGATCCGCCGTTGCCACAGGAAAACGCCTTGCCGCCATCCTCGAACGTCTCTCCAAGTAGTTTTCCGGCCGCCAAAATTTTCTCCAGCGTCGACGTTTCCTTGAGCAGTGCATCTAGCGCTTCCCTCGCTTCATTCAGGCTATAGCGGATGGTCTCTAGCATGGCAGTTCGCTGCTCGAATAGAAGGCGGTCAGTACCTTGATCAGGTAGCCCAGGTCACGGCTACCGGCCAATTCGCGGATGGAGTGCATGGCGAAGGTGGGCAGGCCGATGTCCACGGTGCGCACGCCCAGCTGCCCGGCGGTGATGGGGCCGATGGTGGAACCGCAGGCCATGTCGCTGCGCACCACGAAGCTCTGCACCGGGACCTCTTCGCGCTGGCAGAGATCGCGGAAGAAGGCGGCGGTTTCGCTGTTGGTGGCGTAGCGCTGGTTGGCGTTCACCTTGATCACCGGCCCGGCGTTCAGTCGCGGTCCGTGATTGCCGTCGTGCTTCTCGGCATAGTTCGGATGCACGCCATGGGCGTTGTCGGCCGAGATCAGCAGGGAGCGTTGCAGGGTGCGGGTGTAGGCATCGCCGGCGGGCAACAGCCGTTGCAGCACCTGCTCGAGGAAGGGGCCGTCCGCGCCGCAGCAGGAGGTGGAACCCACTTCCTCATGATCGGTGCAGACCAGCACGGCGTTCTCGTCGCCCTCGCTCGCCAGCAGGGCTTCCAGACCGGCATGGCAGGACAGCAGGTTGTCCAGGCGGGCGGCGGCGATGAAGTCGTCGTCCAGACCAACCAGGGCGGCGGGTTGGACGTCGTAGAAGCTCAGCTCGAAGTCCAGTACCTCGGCGGTGCCGATGCCGTGTTCCTGCTGCAGGCGCGCTGCCAGCAGCGTGCGGAAGTCACGGCGCTCGCCCGCGGGCAATTGCGCCAGGATAGGCGGCAGCTCGTTCTGGGCGTTGATTGCCCAGCCCTGGTTCGCCTCGCGGTTGAGGTGGATGGCGAGGTTGGGAATGATCGCCAGCGGCTTGCGGAAGTCGATGAGCCGGCTCTGTACCCGGCCCTCGGCGCGGAAGGTCACTCGGCCAGCCAGCGACAGATCACGATCGAACCAGGGCGCCATCAGCATGCCGCCGTACACCTCTACGCCCAACTGCCAGAATCCCTGGCGATAGAGCTCGGGTTGCGGCTTGACCTTGAGGCAGGGGCTGTCGGTATGGGCGCCCACGAGGCGCAGGCCACGCTCCAGGGGTTTGCCACCAAGACGCACGGCGATCAGCGAGGAGTCGTTGCGGGTGACGTAATAGCGGCCCCCCGGCTGCACCACCCAGGTCTCGCGTTCGTCCAGACGCTGGTAACCCGCTGCTGCGAGGCGGCGAGCGAGGCTGGCGGTAGCATGGAAAGGGGTAGGCGAACTGGAGAGGAAATCGATGAGGCCTTGGATCTGATCGGTACGCATGGATGACTCCGGACGACAAGGCGTCCAGTCTAGGTTCTGCACCGAGGGGAGTCGAGGGTAGCGCCCTGGCTCGACGTGACCAGGGCATTCATCGTCGGCGCAATACCAGATGGTGGATATGCCAATGCTTGGGCTTGCCGACGGCGGTGTGACCGTCCTCTTCTTCTTCGCGGTGGTGCAGTACTTCCCAGTCGCGAAGCAGTTCCGTCAGTTCGGCAGGATCCACCACCGTCACGCCGCGGCTGGCCCAGCTGTCCCGTGTGCCGAGGAGTTGGCCGCAGAACAGGCCGCCCGGGCGCGTCGCAGCGGTGATCCGCGCCCAGAGGCCGGGGAAATGGGCGGGGGCACAGAAGGGCAGGGAGAAACTGGCGTTGACCAGCTCGTAGCGGTCCAGCACCAGTGTCTCGAAGCGGGCGTGGCGTGTGTACAACCGGCTGCCCGGAGCGGCAGGCACGCGCTGGCGCAGTTCGACCAGCGCCTCGGCTTCGGCGTCGGTGGCCAGCACCTGCCAGCCACGCTCCAGCAACTCCAGGGTATCGCGCCCGGTGCCGCAGCCGAGGTCCATGGCGATTCCCGGTGGCTCCGACCAGAGTGCCAGGGCACGCAGCAGGGTATCGCGCGGACCGCCGCCCGCCGTGGCGGCGTAGTAGGCTGTCCAATCCGACATAGGCCTGCTCCTGGGATAGCGGCGCCGGTACGTTGGCGCCTAGGGATGGATCAAAATGGCGCTGGGCTGGTGAATCTCATCCGCTCGCCGCTGGAGGGGTGGGTGAGTACCAGTAGGCTCGCGTGCAGACACAGGCGCGAATAGGCGGCCAGGGCCTCGCCCTGGGCATAGAGCTGATCGCCCAGCAGCGGATGGCCGATGCTGAGCATGTGCACCCGCAACTGATGGGAGCGACCGGTGATGGGAGTGAGCTCCACCCGGCTGTAGTGGCCGTGGCGCTCCAGCACCTGCCAGAAGGTCAGGGCATGGCGACCCAGTTCGTGATCGACCACGTGGCGCGGCTTGGTCGGCGGGTCGTAGCGCAACGGCAGCTCGATCCGGCCGCTGTTGGCTTCCGGCTCGCCCCAGCAGAGCGCTGTGTAGGCCTTCTCGGTTTCGCGATCATGGAATTGCCGTGACAGCTCGCGATGGCTGTCGGCATCCCGTGCCAGCACGATGACGCCGGAGGTTTCCCAGTCCAGGCGATGGACGATGCGCGCCTCGGGGTAACCGTTTTCCTGCAGGCGGGTCACCAGGCAGTCACGGTTGTCCTCGGCGCGGCCGGGTACGGACAGTAGCAAGGTGGGCTTGTCGACCACCAGCAGGGCGTCGTCCTGATGAATGATGCGGATGTGGGAGAGGGGCATGGGATTCCTAAACGCCAACGGCGGCCCGAGGGCCGCCGCTGTCATGCGCTACTCGCCTCAGAACCTGTTCACGATCTCGCGAACTGGAGCTAAACGAGGCCTTTTCAACGCCGTTTGGCCGACGCGCAGCAGGTCGTGAACAGGTTCTCAGCGGTCGGGCAGGGTGATGTTGAGTTCCAGGATCGAGCAACTGCCCTGGTTCTCCAGTTCCACCTGGATCTGGTCCTGCTCGATCGGTACGTACTTGCGGATGACCTCCAGCAGGTCCTTCTGCAACTGCGGCAGGTAGTCCGGCTGGGCGTGGCGACCGCGTTCGTGGGCGACGATGATCTGTAGCCGTTCCTTGGCTATCGAAGCGCTGTTCTGCTTCTTCCGATCGCGAAAGAAGTCGAAGATGTTCATTCGCTACCACCTCCGAACAGACGTTGCAGGAAGCCTTTCTTCTTCACGTCGAGGAAGCGGTAGGCCACTTCCTTGCCGAGCAGTCGCTCTACGGTATCAATATACGCCTGACCCGCGTCGCTCTGTTCGTCGAGAATGACCGGGATACCCTGGTTCGACGCCTTGAGTACGGCCTGGGACTCGGGGATCACGCCCAGCAGGCGAATGGACAGGATCTCTTCGACGTCCTCGACGCCGAGCATCTCGCCCTTGGTGACGCGCTCGGGGTTGTAGCGGGTCAGCAGCAGGTGTTCCTTGATGGCTTCCTCGCCCTTTTCGGCGCGGCGCGACTTGCTGGCCAGCAGGCCGAGCATGCGGTCGGAGTCACGCACCGAGGACACCTCGGGGTTGGTGACGACGATGGCCTCGTCGGCGAAATACATCGCCAGGTGGGCCCCCTTCTCGATACCGGCCGGGGAGTCGCAGACGATGAAGTCGAAGGTCTGCTTGAGTTCGTTGATCACGCGCTCGACGCCGTCCTGGGTCAGGGCGTCCTTGTCACGGGTCTGGCTGGCGGCCAGCACGAACAGGTTTTCGAGGCGCTTGTCCTTGATCAGGGCCTGGGTCAGGGTGGCTTCGTTGTTGATCACGTTGACGAAGTCGTACACCACCCGGCGCTCGCAACCCATGATCAGGTCGAGGTTACGCAGACCGACGTCGAAGTCGACGATGACGGTCTTGTGTCCGCGCAGGGCGAGACCGGTACCGATGGCAGCGCTGCTGGTGGTCTTGCCGACGCCGCCCTTGCCGGAGGTGACTACGAGTACTTTGGCCAAACTGATTCACCTTGATCGAAAGTAATAACTGAAGCGACTCGACGCCCTCGATGACGAGATTGCAGGCGTTGTCGCGCTTCGTCCGAGCGTTGGCGGCGCATCCGCCAAGTGGGAAAAATTCGCGGAAGTATCCGTTAAAGACGGGTGATGTTCAACACATCTCCCACCAGACTGACCTGGACCGGATTGCCCCATTGTGGATGGCGTCGCAGGTCTTCGGCGACCTTGTACTGGCCGGCGATGGACAGTAGCTCCGCGGTCAGCTGCTGGCAGAAGATCCGCGCTTTAGTATCACCTTTGACACCGGCCAGGGCACGTCCGCGCATGGGGCCGTAGACGTGGATGTTGCCATCGGCGAGCAATTCGGCGCCTGGACTGACCGGTGCCAGCACCACCAGGTCGCCTGCCGGAGCGTACAGCTGCACCCCGCCGCGTACCGGCGCGGTGATGATCTTGGTCGGATTGATGGTCGGGGCCGGCGGCTTGGGCGGTTCCACGGGCTTGGCCGGTTCGCGGTCGCGCGGTTCGATCTGGCGTTCGCGACCGCCGGCGCTGGGCGGCAGGATCGGCAGGTCGTATTCGTTGGCCGCGGTCAGGTCCTCACTGCGACTGGCGCGCAGGGCGAGGGTACGCAGGCCGTGGCGGCGACAGAGGTCGAGGAGGGCGCCGAGGTCGAGTTGACCTTCGTTCTCGCCCAGCTTGTCCAGGGCCAGCACCAGTGGCGTTTCCTGGAAGAAGTTCGGCGCCTGGGCGACCTTCTGGGTCAACTGCCGGTCCAGGCGCCCAAGGTCGTTGCGGAGAAGCTCCAGGACGGTCACGGCGAGCATGTTGCCCTTGAGCTGGAAGACGGAGTCGCTATCGGAAGGGTCGGCTGCGGTCATGGTGGGTACTTGTGCTTGGATGGCGGGACTTATAGCGGGATGCCCCGCGTGTCGCAACCCTCGCCGGGCGAAGGGGGTTCTGACTGTGAAGGCTACGGGAAAACTGCACGAGGCCTGTAGAATGGCGCGACTTTTTCATGCAGGAGTTCCGATGCAGCGGCCGTCTTTCCGCCCAGCCTTCCTCAATCCCCGCTACTGGCCGCTCTGGCTGGGCCTTGGCCTGCTCTGGCTGCTGGTACAGTTGCCCTATGCCGTCTTGCTGCGGCTGGCCGACGGCCTGGGCTGGGTGTTCTACCGGCTCGCCGGCCAGCGCCGGGCGATCGCCCGGCGCAATCTGGAACTCTGCTTTCCGCAACTGGACGACCAGGCGCGTGATCGCCTGCTGCGGCGCAATTTCGCCAGCAGCGCCATGGCGTTGCTGGAGATGGCCATGAGCTGGTGGTGGCCGCGCCGGCGGCTCGCCCGGCTGGCCCACATCGAGGGACTGGAACACCTGCAGGACGCCCAGCGCGAGGGCCAGGGCGTGATCCTCATGGCGCTGCACTTCACCACCCTGGAGATCGGTGCCGCGTTGCTGGGGCAGCGCCACACCATCGACGGCATGTATCGCCAGCACAAGAACCCGGTGTTCGACTTCATCCAGCGGCGCGGACGCGAGCGCCACAACCTGGATGCCACCGCCATCGAGCGCGAGGATGTGCGCGCCATGCTCAAGGTGCTGCGCGCCGGGCGGGCCATCTGGTATGCGCCGGATCAGGACTACGGCGCCAAGCAAAGCCTGTTCGTCCCGCTGTTCGGCATCTCCGCGGCCACCGTGACCGCGACCACCAAGTTCGCCCGCCTGGGTCGTGCCCGGGTACTGCCCTTCACCCAGGAACGCCTGGCGGATGGTTCCGGTTATCGCCTGGTCATCCATCCGCCGCTGGCGGATTTCCCGGGCGAGAGCGAGGAGGCCGACTGCCTGCGCATCAACCGGTGGGTCGAGCGCTGCGTCAGGGCGCTGCCGGAGCAATACCTCTGGGCGCATCGGCGCTTCAAGACGCGTCCGCCGGGCGAGCCCAAGCTGTATGCCAGGAAGCGGCGCTAGATGAGCGGGTCGTCCGAGCGGCGCACGGGACTCATCCTGGCGGGCGGTGGCGCCCGAGGGGCCTATCAGGTCGGGGTGCTGCAGGCCGTGGCCGCGAACCTGCGCGTTCCCGCCGACAATCCTTTTCCGATCCTGGTCGGGACTTCGGCGGGCGCGCTCAATGCAGCGGTGCTCGGCTGTGGCGCGCTGGATTTCGGACGTGCGGTGCAGCGCCTGGCGGCGGTGTGGTCGGGTCTGGAGACGGGGATGATCTATCGCAGCGACTGGCTCGGGGCGACCCGCCAGGCGACGCGCTTCGGTCTGCAGACGCTGTTCGGAGCCTGGCGCCAGGAACCCCTGGCGCTGCTCGACAACGCGCCGCTACGGACGCTGCTGACGCGGGAGCTGGATTTTTCCGGCATCACGGCGGCCTTGCGCCATCGGGCGCTGCGGGCGGTGGCCGTGACCGCCTTCGGCTACGCCTCGGGCCAGGCGATGACCTTCTACCAGAGCCTGGGCACGCTCGATCCCTGGTTCCGGCATCGGCGAGTCGGCGTGCCGGCCCGGTTGGCGGTGGATCATCTGATGGCCAGCACCGCCATTCCGCTGTTCTTCCCGCCCGTGAAGATCGGGCGCGAGTACCTGGGCGACGGTTCGGTACGGCAGACCGCACCCATCAGTCCGGCCCTGCACCTGGGGGCGGATCGCATCCTGGTGATCGGCTTGGGCGCGCCGGGGGGCAACGAGCGCGGCGTGCAGGGCAGGCCGCCGAGCGTGGCGCAGATCGGCGGTCATCTGCTCAACAGCACCTTCGTCGATGCCCTGGACAGTGACACCGAGACGCTGCGTCGCCTCAATCTGCTGAGCAACGCCCTGCCGGCGGGGGACCCGGTGACCGGGCGTCTGTGTCGACCGGTCGAGATGCTGGTGATCTCACCGAGCGAGCCGCTCGGCGATGTGGCCGCCCGGCATCGCAAGCGCATGCCGCCGGCCTTGCGCCAGCTGTTGCGCGGCGTCGGGGTGAATCGGCCGTCGGGCAGTGCCCTGCTCAGCTACCTGCTGTTCGAGTCTGCCTATTGCCAGGAGCTCATGGCGCTGGGGCGGGCGGATGCCCAGGCCCGGTTGCCCGAGCTCCGGGCGTTCCTGGCCGAGGTCTGAGCGTCACTCGGCGATCTGCAACTCACGCGCCTTGGTGTAGAAATAGCGGATCTTCTCGTACTCGAAGGGCGAGTTGAGCTGGCCGTATCTCATGTCGGTCACGTATCTGAGGTTGATGCCACGCAGCAGGATGATCTCCGGATGGCGGCTGCTCTCGTCGCTGACGTTGAGGAAGTTCACCTGGCCTTCGGCCGCGAAATCCACCGCCAAACCGCCCGTGTCGCGCAGGTTCGACGGACCCAGGATCGGCAGCATCAGGTAGGGGCCGTTGCCGACGCCATAGAAGCCCAGGGTCTGGCCGAAGTCTTCCGGCTGCTTTATCAGCCCCATCTTGGTCGCCGGATCCCATAGGCCGAACACGCCCACGGTGGTGTTCAGCAACAGGCGGCCGGTGGTATCGAGGGCGCGGCGGCCCTTGAACTGCAGCAGGCTGTTGAGCAGGTTGTTGACGTCGCCCAGGTTGCTGAAGAAGTTGCTCACGCCCGAGCGGACGAAACGCGGCGTGATCCAGCGGTAGCCATCGACCACGGGCAGCAGCACCCACTCGTCCAGGCGGTAGTTGAAGTGATAGACGTAGCGGTTCCAGGATTCGAACGGATCATAGACATCCAAGGCGACCAGAGACGCCCGTTCGAATTCGCGCTGGTCCAGGCCCGGGTTGTACTTGAGGGTGGACAGCGGGTTGGTAAAACCATCGGCCCCCACCGGCGCGGCGGGCATGGTGTCGGAGCCGATGGTCAGGGTCGAGGAGGGTGGCGGGCTCGCTTCGGCGGCGAAGGTCGAGGCACTGGCCAGCAGGAGTAGGGCGAGCAGGGACTTAACCACGGGCGAAGAACTCCAGCATGGCGTTGGCATTGACGCGGTAGTTGAGATTGCCGCAATGACCGCCGTGGGGATAGACGGTCAGGCGGTCGCCGAAGGTCTTGCGCAGGAAGCCGAGGTCGCCGGGGCCGAGGATGATGTCGTCGGCATTGTGCATGACGCCGATCTTGTCGCTGTCCTTCAGGTAGTCCTCCAGGGCGGTAAGGCTGGACTTGCGCGCCAGGTCGTCCAGGTTCTGTCCCTTGAAGTTCTTCTGCCAGAAGGGCATGACCTGCTCGGTCATGTAGCAATCGAAGTCGCATTGCAGCGAGCGGGCGAAGAAGCGCGTCAGGCTGGTGCCTTCGTTGATGGGGTAGGTGGGCGGCGTGATCAGGCCGCGCCGGTTGATCAGGTCGGAGGTGAAGGCGATGTCCGCCGCCGAGAAGCGGAAGGACGAGCCGATCAGCATCGCCAGCTCTTCGTTGCTCAGGCGTTCCGGCGAGCGCTGGAAGTCGCGTACCACGGCGTCGTTGAAGTCGACGTAGCCCTTGTCACGGAAGTAGCGAGTCAGCTTGGCCAGGATGAGTTCGTAGAAGGTGCGGTTGTTGGTGACGCCCTTCACCTCGGTCTGCACCAGGCGATCGAGGTTGCGCACCGAGGTCAGCAGGTTGACTGGCGGATTGACCATCAGCACCTTCTTGAAGTTGAAGCTGCGCTGGCTTTCGTCGAGATAGGAGACGAAAGCCGCGTCCAGGCCGCCCAGGCTATAGCCGGTCAGGAAGTACTCGGTGACGGGCAGCTTGGGATGCTGGGCGCGGACCGCCTGCATCGCCCGATAGAGGTCCTCGGCATCGTGCGGGGTGTAGCCCGGGGTGGCGGTGCGCGAGACCGACACCATGAAGTCCCAGCTGGTGGGGGACGACAGCTGTACGACATGGTAGCCGGCCGCGTAGTAGAGCCGCTTGAGGTACTCCTGGGTACTGGAGGAATAGTTGGCGCCGGTGCCCGCGATGAGGAAGATCAGCGGGGCAGGATGATCCTGGCGGGCGAGCCGGTAGTGGAATTTCTTCACCGGCCAGAAGTTGCCAGGGAGCTGGTGCTCGCGCTCAGGCCGCAGATTGAGGCTGTAGTCGTCCTGGTCGATGGTGCTTTCCGGCGGCAGCTCGGGGCGGAGCTTCTCCGGCGTGGTGACGATGGTGGCTTCGAAGGGGTTCACCAGCGGATAGCCGTAGGTGGCGGCATCCACTTCGATCGCCGCCTGCGCGGTACCGTAGAGGCCGGAAAGCAGCGCGCCCAGCAGGGCGGCGACGCGCAAGGGAAGACGCATGGACAGAGTCCTTTCAGAGGGCTGAGAGCGTTAGTAAGACAACGGCCCGCCGATAGGTTGCATCGACCTCCGTAGCTTTTCGCGAGGCGTCGATTACAGAGCGGTCCGGGCGTGGCGTCAAGCGACATCCGCTGTCGTGGAAAGTGCGGCTGTTGTCGTTAACCGGTCGTTACGCGTCGTGCCGATGGTAGTGCCCCGCTTGCGTAAGCCGAATCATTGGTATGGGGCAACCGCCCGGAATTCCATTGCGAGAGGACTGCTGCATGAGCATGGTGAAGAAACTGTTGGGGATGGGACTGGGTGTCGCGCTGACCACTGCCATGAGCCTGGCCCAGGCGGCCAAGCCGGAAATCACCATCGGCTACGTCGATGGTTGGGCCGATAGCGTGGCCACGACCCATACCGCAGCTGAAGTGATCCGCCAGAATCTGGGGTACGAAGTCAAGCTCATGCCGGTCGCCGCGGGCATCATGTGGCAGGGTGTCGCTCGTGGCAAGCTCGATGCCATGCTTTCCGCCTGGTTGCCGGTCACCCACGGCGCCTACTACGACAAGATGAAAGACCAGGTGGTCGATCTGAACGTCAACACCCCCGATGCCAAGATCGGCCTGATCGTCCCCGAGTACGTCAAGGCCAACTCCATCGCCGATCTGCAAGCGATGAAGGACGAGTTCGGTGGCCGCATCGTCGGTATCGACGCCGGCGCCGGCGTGATGCTCAAGGCCGACCAGGCAATCAAGGACTATGGTCTGGACTACAAGCTGGTGGCCAGCTCGGGCAGTGGCATGATCGCCGAGCTGACCCGTGCCGAGAGGGACCAGAAGCCGGTCGTGGTGACCGGCTGGGTGCCGCACTGGATGTTCGCCAAGTGGAAGCTGAAGTTCCTCGAAGATCCCAAGGGCGTGTTCGGCGGTTCCGAGCACGTGGATACCGTCGCCAACCCCGCCCTGGAAGCCAAGGCCAAGCCGGTGTGGGATTTCCTGAAGAAATTCGCCTGGCAGCCGGGCGAAGTGAACGAGGTGATGCTGGCGGTGGAAGAAGGCAAGAAGCCGGAAGAGGCCGCCAAGGCCTGGATCGCCGCGCATCCGGATCGCGTGAAGTCCTGGCTGCCCTGACCGGCAGAGAAATGAAAAACGGGCCCTGCGGGCCCGTTTTTTTGGGCGTCAGCCGTGGAGCTGCTCGGCGGCGTAGAGGGTGTTCTCCAGCAGGCAGGCACGGGTCATGGGACCGACCCCGCCCGGTACCGGGGTGATCCAGCTGGCCCGCTCGCGAGCGCTTTCGTATTCCACGTCCCCTACCAGGCGGCCATCGGCCTGCCGATTGATGCCGACATCGATGACGATGGCGCCGGGCTTGATCCATTCGCCCTTGACCAGGCCCGGCTTGCCGACGGCGACCACCACCAGATCCGCCTGGCGCACATGGTGCTCGAGCGAGCGGGTGAATCTATGGGTGACCGTCGCGGTGCAGCCGGCCAGCAGCAACTCCAGCGCCATGGGGCGACCGACGATGTTGGAGGCGCCGACGACCACGGCATCCAGGCCATAGAGATCGACCCCGGTGCTGTGCAGCAGGGTCATGATGCCCTTGGGCGTGCAGGGGCGCAGCTGCGGGTTGCGTTGGGCCAGGCGGCCCAGGTTGTAGGGGTGGAAGCCGTCCACGTCCTTGTCGGTGCGGATGCGTTCCAGCAGGGGGGTGGCATCCAGGTGCGCGGGCAGGGGCAGTTGCAGCAGGATGCCATCCACGCTGGTGTCGTCGTTCAGGCGATCGATGAGGGCTTCCAGGTCTTCCTGGCGGGCGGTGGCCGGCAGGTCGTGGGCATAGGAGTCGAAGCCGACCTCTTCGCAGTCCTTGCGCTTGTGCGCCACATAGACCCGCGAGGCGGGATCGTCGCCGACCAGAATGACGGCGAGACCGGGGGCGCGCAGTCCGGCGCTACGACGTTGAGAGACTCGCTGGGCAATATCCTGGCGCAGGCGGGCGGCAATGGACTTGCCGTCGATCAGTTGGGCGGTCATGGGCGATTTCTGGGGTGACGGGAAAAAGGTCGCGTATTTTCGCATGGACGGGCCTGCTGGCAACAGCGACCGCTCAGCGACGGCTAACTCATTCTTCTGCTTAAAATTTTTTCAGAAATTTGTTGACGGGCAGGCGGGAGCTTTATAACATGCGCCCCGCTTGCCGAGCACAGCCCAAGTCACTGACGAAGGGCAAAGCCAGAGGCTTCACACCAAAAGAAGTCTCGGCGAGGGCAGCTGCCGAACAGGCGCCCGTAGCTCAGCTGGATAGAGCATCCGCCTTCTAAGCGGATGGTCGCAGGTTCGAGTCCTGCCGGGCGCGCCATTGGCGGTTCGGCGACGGCAAGCAAAAGCGATATGGTGGGCGTAGCTCAGTTGGTAGAGCACAGGATTGTGGCTCCTGGTGTCGTGGGTTCGATTCCCATCGTCCACCCCATATTCTGCGAACGCCAGACCCCGTGTCTGGCGTTCGTCTTTAAGCGTCTCGCGGACGTGGTGGAATTGGTAGACACACCAGATTTAGGTTCTGGCGCCGCAAGGTGTGAGAGTTCGAGTCTCTCCGTCCGCACCAATCAAAGATGCACGTCAGAAGAACCGGCCTCGCGCCGGTTTTTTTGCGCCTGCGATTCGCCCGGCGCGGGCGCACAGGCCGACTCGAATCCCCTGGTTCGTTTTCGTCCCGCTCGAGAATCGCCCCAGGTGCCCGACAGGCAGCGGTCAGGTGAGGCTCAGGCTAGGCGTTTCGCCGATGCCAGCCGGCGCCAGCCTTGGCGTTGCTAGGCTCTGTACGAAAATGCCTGCGCTCGGTGATGCTTCGTTGAAAAAGGCACTCGGAATGCTCATTTACCGCTCGTAAACTCCGCTTCCTCGGCCTTTTTCGCCTCGCCTGACCTTCGCTCGGCGACTTTTCGTACAGAGCCTAATAAAGATGCTGGAGCAGCGGATTGAAGATGGCCCCGAGGTAGGTGAGTGACAGGCCGAGCAGCAGGGTATTGAGGGTTTTCTCCGATTGTACCTGCGCAGGGCGGTCCTGGCTGCGTGGCGAGACGTGGGATGTCGCTGAAGGTATCAGGCCCTGATCGTCGAACAGGGTGATCGAGCGGGTGAGCTGGGTGCGCATGGTTCGGTTCTCCAGGCGTCGACGCTTCTTGTTATTCGAATAGCCTAAGAGTAACGCCCGGGACAGGTATTGCAAGTAACCGAAGCGGCCTTCCGGTGCCTGGATGGGCCCCGCCTGTCCGGGGCGCCAAGTCAGCAGTGCGGCATGCCGACGGGGCGGCAGGCCAGTGATTCAGCCCAGCAGGAAGAAGACGCCACTGATCATGCCGCTGCTGAGCAGGATCAGGCTCATCAGGGTGCCCCCGACTACGTGGGCGATGTCGTCACTGATTTCATAGTCCGATTTCATGCCAGGCTCCAGGGAAGGGGACAGCCAAAAGCTAGCAGCCGTTGGTTACAGCGAAACGACGTGCAGGCACGAACCGGCTGGCGACCTTCTCAACTAGTCGCCCAGCGCAACCAGAGCGCCTGCTCTTCGCTGAGCTGGCCGACCTCGCGCAGAGCCCTTTCCAGATCCTCGCGGACCCGGTGCTTCAATTCGACGTTGAGATCTGCTTGGCCGGCTTCCGCGAGGCGGTCGGCGAGCGAGAGATCGGCCGCGAGCTGGCGTAGGCGTGGATCGGTGAAATCCTTCTGCTGCATGAGTCCCTCCTGTCCCCTTGACCCCCGAGTGTGGCACGCAGTATCCAGGCTGAATATGGGCGGAAAAAATATTGTATGACTTCTTTGGAAGAAACTTTCGGCCGCTCGTGGTCTCAATCGATTCGGATGTCGGCAACTGGAATTAAGCAGTAGGGAAGAAGATGACCATGAGTGGGAGTTCGACGCGCAAGCTGTTGCTGTTGAGTCTGGGGTTCGGCGTGCTGGTCGTGGCGGCGGTGCTGACCACGCATCGTAGCGATTCCACCAGTAGCGAACCTGCGGTGGTGGCCACTACCGCACCGCCGCTGGCAGCCCATGCCCCGACCACGGGAACCCACCCGGTCTCCGAAGAGCACAAGCAGGAGCTGTCGACCTTTCTCGCCCAGACGAGCCTGACGCCCTGCAGTGCGCCGCTGCCGAACAGCGTGACCGAGCCAGCCTGCCGGGAGGCGGTGGAGGCCCATGCCCGTCGCGCGGGGTATGGTCAGGACGAGATCGACGCCTATCTCGATGCCCATCGCGCCCCTGGTGGTGGTCATCCTTAGGTGTGACGCCCTTGCATGATGCGTCCCGGACCTGGGCCGACCTTCGGACCTTACCCGGTGCCGGTTGACGGCGGCATCGGAGAGTAGCAGCTCGTCGCGCCGCTGCCTGGCGAATGGTTATAAGTAAAGATTTTTTTAATATATGCCGACATAAGCCTAATGTTTATGCTGTGCGGCCTCTGAATGAGCCGACAACGGCAATTGGGACGGTAATGGAAGTAGGTGCAATAGGCTTCGTCATCGCGGGGCTGGTAGTGGGATTCATCGTTGGCCTGACGGGTGTGGGCGGCGGCTCCCTGATGACGCCCATCCTGCTCTGGTTCGGCATCAATCCAGCGGCGGCGGTGGGCACCGATCTGCTGTATGCGGCCATCACCAAGGCGGGTGGCGTCTGGGTCCACCAGCGCAATCGCAACATCGACTGGTCGGTGACCGGTTGGCTGGCCGCGGGCAGCGTACCGGCCGCGGCCCTGACGCTGGTCGCGCTCGCGCTGCTGCCAGGCGACCAGCACGCCACCAATGCGCTCATCAAGCATGCCCTGGGCGTCGTGCTGTTGCTGACGGCCAGCGCCATACTCTTCAGGAAGCAGATCTTCGCCTTCGCCAGCCGCCACGCTGGCGACCGCTTCCATCTGAGCGCCGGGCGCCTGAATGGGCTGACGGTACTCACCGGGGCAGTGCTGGGCTTCATGGTCACCCTGACATCCATCGGTGCCGGTGCCCTGGGGACGGTGGCGCTGTTCATGCTCTATCCCTTGATGGCTACCCGGCGCCTGGTAGGGACCGAGATCGCCCATGCGGTACCTCTGACGTTGGTAGCCGGACTGGGCCATGCCGGCCTGGGTAACCTGGACTGGCAGGTGCTGGGCTTCCTGCTGCTAGGCTCGTTGCCGGGCATCTTCTTGGGCAGCCATCTTTCCGGGCGGGTGCCGGACACGGTACTCAGGCCCTGCCTGGCCGTTATGCTGATGGTTATCGGCGCCAAGCTGGTGGTCTGAAACGCCGCCTCGCGCGTGGCGACCATTCGTCGGCCGACTGCTGTCGGCCGTTGAAAAATAACGCTTCGATGATGGCTGTTTGCTCAATTTGTTATCGCAATTGCCGATAGCCTGGGGCACAAGAACCTTTCCCGGAGCTACCCATGATCCCCACCGCTGCTGAGCCCGCTGCCGTCGATGTAGCTTCCGTCTACCAGAGTCTGCGCCAGGCGCTGGACAAGTCCCTGGCCATCATCGAGTTCGATCTCGAAGGCACCGTACTGGCGGCCAACGACAACTTCCTGCAGACCTTTGGCTACACCCTGGACGAGGTACGCGGACGCCATCATCGGCTGTTCTGTCCGCCAGAGGTGCTGGAAAGCGTCGATTACCAGAGCTTCTGGGAGACGCTGGGACGGGGCGAATTCCACAGTGGCGTCTACCGCCGGCAGCGCAAGGAGGGTGGCACCGTCTGGATCCGCGCGACCTACAAACCGCTGCTCGACGCGGCGGGGCGGCCGGTGCGCATCATCAAGTTCGCCACCGACATCACCGAGAGTCGCCTGCAGGCGGTGGAGTACGAGGGCAAGATCGCCGCCATCCATAGATCCCAGGCGGTGATCGAATTCGACCTGCAGGGCAACGTGCTCTGGGCCAACGACAATTTCCTCGGGATGACCGGCTACGCACTGGAAGAGCTGCGCGGCCGCCATCACAGCCTCATGTGCCCGGCCGACTACGCGCGGTCGGCGGATTACGCCTTGCTGTGGAATCGGTTGGGGCAGGGGATCTTCGATTCCGGGGTCTACAAGCGCATCCGCCGTGACGGTCGGCCGATCTGGATCCAGGCGACCTACAATCCCATCCTGGATGCCGAGGGCCGAGCCTACAAGGTGGTCAAGTTCGCCACCGACGTGACGGCTGCGCAACTGCAGGCGGCCGAGTTCCAGGGCAAGATGGCGGCCATCGACCGCGCCCAGGCGGTGATCGAGTTCGATCTGCACGGCAACATCCTCGACGCCAATGAGAACTTCCTGTCCGCGCTCGGCTACAGCCTGGAGGAGGTGCGGGGCAAGCATCATCGGATCTTCTGCGAGCCGGACTTTGCACGCTCGCCGGGCTATCGGCTGTTCTGGGAAAAGCTCGGGCGTGGCGATTTCGATACCGGGTTGTACAAGAGACGCGCCAGCGATGGCCGCCAGATCTGGATCCAGGCCACCTACAACCCCATCCTCGATGCCGAAGGGCATCCGTACAAGGTGGTGAAGTTCGCCAGCGACGTGACCGAGAGCCAACTGCGCAACAGCGACTACGAGGGCAAGGTCGCGGCCATCGACAGGTCCCAGGCGATCGCCGAGTTTTCCCTCGAGGGCACGGTGCTCACTGCCAACCGCAATTTCCTCCTGGCCCTGGGCTACCAGGCCGACGAGGTGGTGGGCAAGCATCACCGGATCTTCTGCCCGGACGACTATGCCCGCTCGGCCGAGTACCGACTGTTCTGGGACAAGCTGGCGCGGGGTGAATTCGACGCCGGGGTGTACAAGAGGCGCAACAGCCGTGGCGAGGAGATCTGGATCCAGGCCACCTACAATCCGATCTTCGACGCCGACGGCAAACCGTGCAAGGTGGTGAAGTTCGCGGTGGACATCACCGAAAGCCAGATTCGCAACAGCGACTACGCCGGCAAGGTGGCGGCTATCGACCGGGGCCAGGCGATGATCGAGTTCGACCTCACCGGCAAGATCCTCGATGCCAATCGCAACTTCCTGGCGACCCTTGGCTATCGCCTGGAGGAAATCCGCCATCAGCATCACCGCATCTTCTGCGAGGACGAATACGTCACCTCGGGCGAGTACCGCGAGTTCTGGGCGCGGTTGGCGCAGGGCGAGGTGTTCGGCGGCCGCTTCATGCGGCTGAGCAAGTTCGGCCAGCGGATCTGGATCCAGGCCACCTACAACCCGATCTTCGATGCCGAGGGCCAGGTGCACAAGGTGGTGAAGTTCGCCACCGACATTACCCGCCAGGTGGAAATGGAGCAGCACGTGCGGCAGAAGATCGAGCAGATGAATCTGTCGCTGCACGCCTTGACCCGTTCGATCAACCAGATCGCCGAGACCACCGACGAAGCCAATCGCATCGCGCGCCGTACCCTGGAGGAGGCGGAACGCGGTTCACTGACGCTGAACCGGTCGCTCGATGCCATGGAGACCATAGGCACTACCGCGGGTGGCATCCAGGACATCGTCCAGGTGATCAGCGACATCGCCAACCAGACCAACATGCTGGCCTTCAACGCCGCCATCGAGGCCGCGCGGGCCGGGGAGCATGGCCTGGGCTTCTCGGTGGTGGCCGACGAGGTGCGCAAGCTGGCGGAGAAGTCGTCCCAGGCGACCAAGGAGATCAACAAGCTGATCCTGGAGTCGGTGAAGAGCATCGCCCAGGGCAGCGAGATCTCGCGCAGTGTCGGGGAAGCCTTCGGCCTGATCGCCGAAGGCATGGGCAAGACCCAGCAGTCCATCGAGGCGATCAATGGCTCAACGGCACTGCAGCTCGACGATGCGGCCCGGGTCAATCAACTGATCCAGGAGCTGGATGCGGCGACCAACGCGGCGAGCCCGACGCTGCCGGGAGGGCGTTCGTGAGTCTGGCGCAGGGCGTGGTCCGGATCGGTGACCTGGAGGTCGCCGTGCCCGCTCTGGCACTGGAGCGCGTGGTGTCCTGGCCGGAGCGCCTGACCGCCCATCCCAGTCCTGCGCCCTGGTCGCTCGGCCTGTTCGAATTGAGCGGTCGGCCGCTGCCACTGGTGGATGGCCATGGGCTGTTGGGATTGCCGCCGCCGGATACGCCGCGCCGGGTCGCGGTGATCCGCCACGGCGGTGGTCGCTTCGGCCTGAGCGTCGATGGGGTGGTGGACGTGCTGCGACTGGCGGACGAACTGATCGATCGCCTGCAGGGCCCGGCTGGCCGATTGCTGGGGCGAATCCACCTCGATCCGGATAGCGGACGGCTGGTGCATCTGCTCGACCTGGATGCCCTGGTGGCGCTGCCGGATTTCGAGCTCAGTAGCGATTCGCTGCGGGACCGGCGGGAACTGGCCGGGGCTGGCAGTGGCCAGGAGCGGCTCTATCTGCTGTTCGAGTGCGATGGCCGCCGCCTGTGCCTGGATGCGGCGGTGGTGCAGGAGCTGGTGGACCGGCCGCAGTTGAGCGCCAGCGACTTCGCCAGCGACTGCTGCCGCCAGGAGGTCGAGCTACGCGGACAGCGATTGCCGGTGCTGGAGTTGTGCGAGCTGTTGGGGCTGGCCCGCTCGGCGCCGACGCAGCGCCAGCAGTTGCTGGTGCTGGTGGCCGGCGAGCAGGGGGAGTATCGCGTGGCCTTCGGTTTCGACCGGCTGCTCGGCATGTGGCGGCGTGATCCGGCGCACTGCGCGCCGCTGCTCGGCTTCGGTCTGCAGCAGCCGGACTTGTTGCGGGGGATCTTCACCGATCCCCAGGGCGAGGCGGCGGTGGTGATCGATCACCTGGCGCTCGGGCGCCTGGAGGCGACGCTGGCCTATGCGCGTATCTATCGAACCGACCGTAATCTGCTGGTCGAGCAGCGTAGCCAGGCGCGTCGCCAGCCCTGCCTGACCTTCCTGGCCGGGTTGGCGTTCGCCGTGCCCCTGGATCAGGTGGCCGAGGTGTTACCGCTACCCGGACATTACCTGCGCCTGGGGCAGCCCGATACCCGGCTGCTGGGCATGATGGAGGTGCGCGGCCAGCAGATCACCCTGATCTGCCTGCGCACCCTGGCGGGCGAGCGGGCCGTCGCGACCGGGAGCGGCGACCAGGTGATCGTGGTCGAGGGCCAGCATCTCCGGCTGGGCTTCGTCGTCGAGCGGGTGGAAGCCATCGATACCTTCACCGGCCTGCGCGAGGACGCGCTGGCGCGCAGCTGGCAAGCGGCCCTCGAAGGAGGCGTGCCACCGGCGCTGCGTGCGCAGAGTTGGGTCGGTGTCGGCGCGCCGGGCAGCAGCCGCCAGGCGACCCTGATCGACCTGTCCAGCCTGGCGCGGCGTCTCGAAGCGGGGACGCGGCAGCCCGTGCCGCGTCCAGCGACCGCCACCTGTGCCTGACCGCTGGTCGTTTCGCTGAACGGTAGTCCGAGACGATTATCCTGACCGTCGCACGGCTACCGGCTGCTTCCAACCAAGGCGATGGGTGCAGGCTAGAGCCGCCGCGGTTTCGCGGCGGGGCGCGGGTGGCCAGCGCCGCCGGGCGTCGCGCGTGGGGCGAGGTCGGACAACTCGTCCGGCGGGGCGTCAAGAAATGTCCTGGCGCGTCGAACCAGAGAAAGACACAACTTTCCTGGGTGATCCCATGTTCAACTCGTCGCTCAAACGTCGTATTGCCGAACTCGAAGCCGAACTGGCGGACCATCGCCAGCTGCGCACGGCGTTCTGTAACGATGCTCTCTGCCTACTGCTGGACGCCCAGGGCCGGATCGAGGATTTCAACGAGAACTTTAGCCTCTGCCTGGGCTATGCCCCCGGCAGCCTGAGCGGTCGCCAGCTGGACGACATCATCCCCGACTACGTGAAGCGGCTGGTCTGCTACCGGGAGTTGAAGCAGAGCTTCAGCGAGGGCCGCCAGGCCAGCGGCATCTACCGCTTGCTGCGCGGAACGGGCGGTGTGGTGTGGCTCTATGCGATCTGGACGCCGGTGCGCGATGCCCAGGGGCGAGTCAAGCAGATCCGCTGCTATGCCTACGACCGGACCGCACAGGTGGAAACCTCCACCGAGCACTCCGGCATCATCAATGCGCTGCTGCGCTCCACCGCGGTGATCGAATTCGACCTGTCCGGCGAGGTGCTCACCGCCAACGAGCGCTTCCTGCAGGGTATGGGTTATTCGCTGGCGCAGATCGTCGGCAAGCACCATCGGATGTTCTGCAGTCGCGAAGAAGCCGACTCGGCCGAGTACCGGGCTTTCTGGGAACGGCTCAACCGGGGTGACTACGTGGCCGGTCGCTTCAAGCGCATCGACAGCCACGGCCGTACGGTCTGGTTGGAGGCTTCCTATAACCCGGTACTCGATACCCGTGGCGAGCTCTACAAGGTGATCAAGTTCGCTACCGTCATCACCGAGCAGGTGGAGCAGGAGCTGGCGGTGGCCGAGGCGGCGCGGGTCGCCTTCGACATCTCCCAGACCACCGATGAAAGCGCGCGCCAGGGCGCCGCCGTGGTGCAGGACACCGTCGCGGTGATGACGCGCATCGCCGATGAGATCCAGGTCGCCGCCAATGGCATCGAGGACCTCGGCAAGCAATCGCTGGTGATCAGTGCCATCGTCAAGACCATCAGCGGCATCGCCGAGCAGACCAACCTGCTGGCGCTCAACGCGGCCATCGAGGCGGCGCGGGCGGGCGAGCAGGGTCGCGGTTTCGCCGTGGTGGCGGACGAGGTACGGCAACTGGCCGGCCGCACCAGCAAGGCCACCGAGGAGATCGTTGGCGTGGTGCAGCAGAACCAGCAACTGGCGCAGACGGCGGTAGCCAACATGGCGGCCAGCCGGCAGCAGGCGGAACAGGGGCTGCAGCTGGCAGGGAATGCCGGCGTACGCATCACCGAGATCCAGGACGGCGCCCGCCAGGTGGTGGGTGCGGTCAGTCAGTTCGCCCGGCGGCTGAGCTGAGGCGGACTTCCGGGTCCGCCGCTTCCTCCGCCCAGCCGGCGGCGCTGTACCAGCGATAGCCGCGCGCGTCGAGTTCGAGCCAGCGGCCCTGGTGGATGACCAGTTGGGTGGCCTCCCGGGGTACGGCCAGGCCGGTCGCCACCAGCAGGCTGCGGATCAGTCCGCCATGGGCCACCAGCAGGGTGGGGCCGGCAAGGCTGGCCAGTAGCGGGCGCAGGCGCTCGGTGACATCCGCGTAGCTTTCGCCGCCCGGTGCTCTGAAGCCGTAGGGCTCGCGGGCGCGTTCGGCATGTTCGCGGGGATAGCGTGCGGCGATGGTCGGCCCATCGAGGCCTTCCCATTCGCCGAAGGCCTTTTCCATCAGGCGATCGTCGGTGCCCAACGTGCGGGGCGTACCTGGCAGTTGCGCCAGGATCAGCGCCAGGGTCTCGCTCGCCCGCGCCAGCGGACTGCTCAGGCAGGCGAAGGTAGTCACGTCGAGGCGATCGCGCAGTGCGCAGCCCACGGCCTGGGCCTGGGCCCGGCCACGTGCGTTCAGCGGGATGTCCTGGCGTCCTTGCAGGCGCCCGCTGGCATTCCAGTCGGTTTCGCCGTGACGGATCACCAGCAGGGGGGAGGGTAGCGACAAGGGTTTCAGTCCAGGGCGGTGGGCAGGGTCAGGGTGAGGCGATTGCGGCCGTCCTGGGTCCGGGCGGTAAGGACGCCGCCATGGCCTCGAACGATTTCCTGGGCGAGGTAGAGCCCGACTTCCAGGCGTGGGGAGGCGTCGGTCCCTGATGTGACCAGCCGCGGCTGGAACAGTTGGGGCAGGGTCGCCGCTTCCAGCGGCGGGCCTGGGTACTCCACCTGCAGCCGATAGGTGCGCTCCTTGATTTCTCCTTGCAGGTGAATGACCCCTCCCGGCGCGCTGCCGGCGACGCCAAATTCCAGCACCGCCTCCAAGGCGCGCAGCAGATGAGGCAGATCGAGGCGCAGGGCACCTGGCGAGGCGGGCAGGGCGGTACTGAAGCGACGGTCCGGGCAGCGCACGACCAGCTCGCCGATCAGTGCCTCGAAGGCTTCGTTCACCCCGTTCACCAGCGTCGGCTTCAACAGCGGTCCATGTCCCAGCCGGGCGCGGACGAAATCCGCGCCGTCGGCGCTGCGGCGTGCCAGTTGCCGGGCTTCGGCCTGCCAGGGGTGCACCGCGGGAAGCTGCTCGGCCCAAGCCGCCGCGGCGTGCGACAGTCGTTGCAAGGGTCGGTGAAGGTCGTCATCGAGGAGTGCCAGCAACTGTTCGCGAAGCGCCTGCAGATCGCTGTCGCTGCGCGGACCAGGCGTTTCGTCGCGCCGCTGTTCCTCGTGGGCGATCAGCTCGCCCAGCAGTCGGGCGAAGCCCTCCAGCGTCACTATCGTGGACGGCTGAGCGAGCAGCGGTGCGGGCACGCGGTCGAAGCCGCACAGGGTGCCGAAGAAGGTACCGTTGGGACGGAACACCGGCAGCGAGACATAGCTACCCCAGCCGTAGAGCTGGGGCAGCGGGTGATCGCAATAGGCGGGATCCTGCGCCACGTCGGCGATGATCACCGGGTCGTGGGAGGAGCGCACATGGCTGCAGAAGGTGGCTTCGAGTTCCAGCTCGGTACCCACCGCCAGGCCGTAGTCCAGGCGGTCGTGGACGGCACAGGCAGTCCAGCGCTGCTCGGAGACTTCCGCCACCGCGGCAAACTTCAGCCCGCTGAGATCGCAGACGACGCGGAGCAGGGTGGTGATGGCGTCGAGCGACGCCAGCAATTCGATGCTTTCGATGGCGCTGGAGGTTTGACTGGGCATCGCATGGCAGCTTTCTGGCTAGTCGAATCCTGAACGCTAGGCCAGGTCGCGGCGAAGGGCAACCGGCATCCGCCGGTTCGCGCCCGGTCGTCGCCCGGAATCACCTGCACCGAAGACCTGGCTAGCCCATGAGATTGGTGGCATAGGCCAGCACGGTGAGGCAGAGCAGGATCAGCAGCAGGTTGCCCGGTGTTATTCTTTTCATCAGCGAGATCCTCTCACACAAGAACTTTTCCCTGTCCAGGCACGCCTGGCATGACGAAAACGGTGGGGGCCACCTTGGCGGTGGGAGCGGACGGATTCATCTCTGCATCTCGATACGGCTGGCAAAGGACAGCTGTCGGAGCGTCACTCTGGCGGTTTGTTCAGCGGTGCGGGCGGAGGTACGACGTTTGGTCGAAGCGGCGGAGCGAGCGGTGTGGTCGTGTCGCGCAGGAGCGGGTTGCCAAGGGCCGGGCGACTCGGTAGCGTGGCGTCCATGCGTATCTTCCTTTGCCCCATCAGCGCCTATTACGACTACCTGACCAACATCGGGTGGTAGGTACTGCGCTGCATGACCGAACCGCCTAGGGCGGCTCGGTCAAGGCAACTTCTCCCGGTCTCCCTGGCACCGTCCAGCCACAGGAGACTTCCATGGACAGCACCACCCAAGACCTGCTCGCCACCCTCGAAGCCCGCGGTTTCGTCCACCAGACCACCGACCGTGACGGGCTCGCCCAGGCCTTCGCCGCCGGGCCAGTCACCGGCTATCTCGGCTTCGACGCCACCGCCGACAGCCTCCACGTCGGCCATCTGCAGGGCCTGATGCTGATGCGCTGGCTGCAGCGCGCCGGCCATCCCATCCTGCTGCTGATCGGTGGCGCCACCACCCGTATCGGCGATCCGAGCTTTCGCGACAGCGGTCGTCCGGTGCTCACCGATGGCCAGATCGCCCGGAACATGGCCGGCATCGCCAAGGCCTTCCACCGGTACCTGGACGTGGGCGACGACCATGGCCGTGCCCAGGTGGTGGATAACGCCGAATGGCTCGATGGCCTCGGCTACCTGAATTTCCTCGGCGCCGTGGGCCGGCATTTCTCCATCAATCGCCTACTGACCTTCGATGCCATCAGGAACCGCCTCGACCGCGAGCATTCGTTGTCCTTCGAGGAATTCGGCTACACCCTGTTGCAGGCCTACGATTTCGTCGAGTTGTCGCGCCGCTACGGCTGCACCCTGCAACTGGGTGGCGCTGACCAGTGGGCCAACATCATCAATGGCTTGGAGCTGTCGCGCCGGCAGGGCGGTCCGCAACTCCATGGCCTGACCATGCCGCTGCTGGCTACCCGCGATGGTCGCAAGATGGGCAAGTCGGCCCAGGGTGCGGTCTGGCTCAACGAGGAGCGGCTGTCGGCCTTCGACTTCTGGCAGTTCTGGCGCAATTGCGACGATGCCGACGTCGAGCGTTTCCTGGCACTGTTCACCGAGCTGTCGCTGGATGAAGTCCGCCAACTGGGCGCCCTGGGCGGCGCGGAAATCAATCTGGCCAAGACAGTGCTGGCCAACGAGGTGACCCGGCTCGCCCATGGCGAGGTCGCCCAGCGTGAAGCCGAGCGAGCCGCGGCCGAGGTGTTCGCCGAGCGGGAAGAGGGCGGTCAATTGCCCGCGCTCGCCTTGAGCCGCGCCCAGTTGGCGGCGGGCGTCAGCTTTGTCGAATTGCTGGTGCAGGCGGGCCTGCAGCCGTCGCGCAGTGCGGTTCGCCGTCTTGCGGAGGGTGGCGGCCTGCGGCTGGATGAGCAGGCGGTGGTCGACCCCGATGTTCGGCTGGTCGTGACCGACGCCGGTCGACGGGTGAGTCTGGGCAAGAAGCGACATCTGCGTATTGCCCTGGTGGATTGAGGAGGAGCGATGAACGTCTGGGTGATCGGTGCCTCGCGAGGCATAGGGCTTGGATTGCTGGAAGATTATCTGGCTCAGGGGGCGTAGGTGCTGGCGGTGGTGCGGACGCCGAATGCGAGTCTGCAGGCGTTGGCGGCGCAGGCCGGTGGGCGGCTGCGGGTGGTGCTCGGCGATCTGTGCGAGTCGCGGCTGGGTGGGCGCCTCGCGGAAGAACTGCAGGGCGAGCCGCTGGACCGACTGATCGTCAACGCCGGCATCATGGGACCGCTGGAGAGCGAGGGGCAGCGCGCGACGGCGGCCGAGCTGGGCGAGCTGTTCCTGACCAATGCCGTGGCACCCCTGCGGGTGCTGGAGGCCCTGGCGCCGTACATGGCTGCCAAGGGCGTCGCGGCCTGTTTGAGTTCGCAGATGGGCAGCGTCAGCCTGGCGCGCGCCGTGGAGATGCCCCTCTATGGCGCCAGCAAGGCGGCGCTGAACAGCCTGTTGCAGAACTGGATGGCCGGGCGGCAGCCGTCCTTCGCGGTGCTGGCGCTGCATCCGGGCTGGGTGCGGACCGAGCTGGGCGGAGCGAGCGCGCCGGTGGCGATCAGTGACAGCGTGGCCGGGCTGGTGACGGTGATCGAATCCCGCGCGGGCCAGGCGGGTTGCGCCTTCCTGGACCATCAGGGCCAGGTATTGCCCTGGTGAAGGGTGGCCGAATCGCTCAGCTCCAGTGAGCGATTCGGCCCTTGTCCGCCCTCTGGGTGCGATCGAAGATGCAGGCAGTCTCTCATGGAGTTCAGGCATGCGTATCGATGAGCGAACCTTCCTGGTCACTGGCGCCGGTTCCGGCCTCGGCGCCGCTACCGCCCAGGCGCTGGTGGCCGCGGGGGCGCGGGTGGCCTTGCTGGATCTGCAGGCCGAGACGGTGCAGGCCCAGGCCGAACGCCTGGGCGGTCAGGCCTTCGCCCTGCCGGTCGACGTCACCGATGCCGAGGCGCTGACGGCGGCGGTCGAGGCCATCCTGGCGCGTTGGGGGGGCTTGCACGGGGCGATCAGTTGCGCCGGCATCGTCGGCGGGGCGCGCATCCTTGGCCGCAATGGCCCGCACGATCTGGCTGCTTTCGCCCGGATCGTCAACGTCAACCTGGTGGGCAGCTTCAACGTCCTGCGGCTGGCCGCAGCGGCCATGGTCGAGAGCGAAGCCGATGTCGGCGGCGAGCGTGGCGTGATCATCAACACCGCCTCCATCGCCGCCTTCGAGGGCCAGGTCGGCCAAGCGGCTTACGCGGCGTCCAAGGGCGGTGTCGCGTCGCTGACCCTGCCGGCCGCCCGTGAGCTGGCCGGGCAGGGCATCCGCGTCATGACTATCGCCCCCGGCGTCTTCGAGACGCCCATGATGGCGGGCATGACCCCCGAGGTACGCGAGGCCTTGGCCGCCAATGTGCCCTTTCCTCCACGGCTCGGGCGCGGCGAGGAATTCGCTGCCCTGGTCCGCCATATCATCGAAAACCCCATGCTCAATGGCGAGGTGATCCGTCTCGACGGCGCCTTGCGCATGGCCCCGCGCTAGTGTGGTGTTTCAGAAGTCAACTGCACAATTTTGGCGGCGCTTTTTTTGCCCGGGCGGCGTTGCCACTCCTCGCCATAGCCCTGCTATGGCTCGTCGCGGCCCCTGGCCCGAGCAGAAGAATCACTCGCCAATTCTTGCGCGAACTTCTGAAACACCACACTAGGACCTGTACGAAAGGTCGCCGAGCGATGGTCAGGCGAGGCGCAATGACCAACGAAAGTAACAGCCAACGGCTGGCCCGAAGGGTGAGCGCCAGCGAATCAAAGCGCTGAGGAAGCGGGCCGGGCTCGCGCTCGAGTTTACGAGTGGTAAACGAGCCTTGCGACGGGGCTGGCCACCAGGCGCTTTTCAACGAAGCATCACTGAGTGTAGGCACCTTTCGTAAAGGGCCTAGGAGAGTTGCCATGAACGATCCCATCGTCATCGTTGCCGCCGCCCGTACGCCCATGGGGGCCCTGGGCGGCGAGCTGGCGGCGTTGTCGGCGCCGCAACTGGGTAGCGCCGTGGTGCGCGCGGTACTGGCGCGGGCCGGCTGGTCGCCGCAGCGGGTCGACGAGGTGCTCCTGGGCTGTGTACTGCCCGCCGGTCTCGGCCAGGCGCCGGCCCGCCAGGCGGCGCTGGGGGCGGGGCTGGCACAGAGCACCCGATGCACCACCCTGAACAAGATGTGCGGCTCCGGCATGCAAGCGGCCATTCTCGGCCATGACCTGCTGCGCGCCGGCAGCGCCGAGGTGGTGGTGGCCGGTGGCATGGAAAGCATGAGCCGGGCGCCCTACCTGCTGGAGAAGGCGCGCAGCGGCTATCGCCTGGGCCATGGTGCCCTGATCGACAGTATGTTCCTCGACGGCCTCGAGGACGCCTACGAACCCGGGCGCCTGATGGGTACCTTCGCCGAGGATTGTGCGGCGCGGCTGGGCATAGCTCGCGAACGCCAGGACGCCTACGCCCAACAGTCCCTCGAACGGGCGCGCCAGGCCCAGGCCAGTGGCGCCTTCGCCAGCGAGATCGTCGCGGTGGAGGTGGCGGGGCGCAAGGAGACCCTGAGCATCGACACCGATGAACAACCCCGTCGCGCCGATCCGGCGCGCATTCCCACCCTCAGGCCGGCTTTTCGCGAAGGCGGTACCGTCACCGCGGCCAACGCCAGCTCCATCTCGGATGGCGCCGCGGCGCTGCTGCTGATGCGGGCCAGCACGGCTGCGCGCGAAGGCCTGAGACCGCTGGCGACGATCCGTGGCCATGCCGCCCATGCCGGCGCCCCGGGTGACTTTCCCACCGCGCCCATCGGCGCCATCCGCACCTTGCTCGCGCGCATCGACTGGCAACTGAGCGACGTCGACCTGTTCGAGATCAACGAGGCCTTCGCCGTGGTGGCCCTGGCCGCCCAGGACGCCCTGGGGCTGGACCCGGAACGCCTGAACGTGCACGGTGGCGCCTGTGCCCTGGGCCATCCCATCGGCGCGTCCGGCGCGCGGATCCTGGTCACCCTGATCCAGGCGCTGCGCCAGCGCGGTCTGCGCCGGGGCGTGGCCGCCATCTGCATCGGCGGCGGCGAGGCCACGGCGATGGCGCTGGAACTCAACGACTAGACAAGGAGAAGACCATGAACGAACCCTCTGCCGAATCGACCCTGCTGCTGGAGATCGAGGCGCGTGTCGCCCTCATCACCCTCAACCGCCCCAAGGCCCTCAACGCCCTCAACGCCCAACTGCTCGGCGACCTGGACGCCATGCTGGCGCGCCTGGACGCCGATCCCGAGGTCGGTTGCGTGGTGCTCACCGGCTCGGCCAAGGCCTTCGCCGCGGGCGCCGACATCAAGGAAATGGCCGGGCAGGGCTATCCGCAGATCTACCTGGACGACTACTTCCGGGTCGCCGACCGCATCGCCGAGCGCCGCAAGCCGCTGATCGCCGCCGTTGCTGGTTATGCCCTGGGCGGCGGCTGCGAACTGGCGCTGCTGTGCGACTTCATCTATGCCGCCGACACCGCCCGCTTCGGCTTGCCTGAGATCACCCTGGGCGTCATTCCGGGGATCGGCGGCACCCAGCGCCTGACCCGCGCCCTGGGCAAGGCCAAGGCCATGGAGCTGTGCCTGACCGGACGGCAGTTGCACGCCGCCGAAGCCGAGCGCGCCGGGTTGGTCGCCCAGGTGTTTCCCGCCGACGAGCTGCTGGAGCGCACTTTGGAAGCCGCCCGCGGCATCGCCAGTCGTTCGCTGCCGGCGACCCTGCTGCTCAAGGAAAGCGTCAATCGCGCCTTCGAGACCAGCCTGGCCGAGGGCATCCGCTTCGAGCGCCGGGTCTTCCATTCGCTGTTCGCCAGCGCCGACCAGAAGGAAGGCATGGCGGCCTTCGTCGAGAAGCGGCCGGCGAAGTTCGAGCATCGTTGAGCGCACCCAATGCTCGCCAGAGGCGCTAGACTGACCGTTTCAGTCCAGCGTCGCAGAGCCTTCGAATGCGTATCGAGCCCTTGCCACCCCTGACCAATCTGATTGCCTTCGAGGCAACGGTCAGGCTCGGCAGCTTTACCCGGGCGGCGCTGGAGCTCAACCTCACGCAGAGCGCCATCAGCCGCCAGGTGGCGCAGCTGGAGGCCTTCCTCGGTCGTGCGCTGTTCCGTCGAGAGCACAAGCGGCTGCACCTGACCGTCTCCGGGCAGCGCTATGCCGAGCGGGTCCAGCATGTGCTCGCGGGTCTCGCGGAAACCACGGCGGATGTCATGGATCTCAGCGGGGAACAGCAGCTGGTGCTGGCCTGCTCCTCGGGCGTGGCCGCTCTGTGGCTGGGCCCGCTGATCGGCCGCTTCGCCAGTGCCTTTCCCGGCATCGACGTGCGCCTGCGGGTGCTGGACAACCTCGATACCCTGCTCAAGCCCGAATTCGATCTGGCGCTCTATTTCCTGCGTGAGCCACCGCCCCCTGGGTTGGCCGGTCGCCAGTTGTTTCCCGAATGGGTGGGCGCCTATTGCGCGCCGGATTACCTGGGTGGGCATCAGCTCTCACCCCCGGAACTGCTCGACCGGCGCCTGCTGATGATCGAGGACGGGCAGCGCCGCTGGCTGTCCTGGGCGGAATGGTTCGCACGCCTGGGCCATCCCGCCCCGCGGATACGCCAGCGGCTCACCGTGAGTCAGTACCCCATCCTGGTCGATCTGGCGGTGGCCGGCCACGGTATCGTCCTGGGTTGGCGCCCCATGATCGATGCCCACCTGCGCTCGGGTGCGCTGGTGGCAGCCTGTAGCGAATGCGTGCAAGGGCAGGGGGGTTACTACCTGCTGTGGCCGGGCGATCGTCAGCCTGGCCTGGCTGCACGCCGTTTCGAGGCCTGGTTGAACGACAGCCTGAGTGCACCGCACTGACACGCCTTGCATGCGCCAGACGCATGCAAACACCTGCAATCAGCGTTTTCCTGCGAGCCGAATAGCCCCTTAAGCTCGGCGGCAGAGGGCAGAGATCCTCGTCCTGTTTCCTTTATCGAAACTGCCGTCGCCGGTGCAGGGACTCCCGAGTTTCCTGCGCGACTCGCATTCAGGGAGCCAACAATGCAGAGCGCTACGACTTTCCCGCAGCCGTCCGTCCTTCAGCGCCGCCAGGCCAACAAGGCGGTGATCGCCACCGTGATCGGCAACGGTCTGGAATGGTTCGACTTCACCGTCTACAGCTTCTTCTCCGTGATCATCGCCAAGGTGTTCTTTCCGAGCGCCAACGAGCTGACTTCCTATCTGCTGGCCCTCGCCACCTTCGGGGTCGGTTTCTTCATGCGGCCGGTCGGGGGCATCCTGCTCGGTATCTATTCCGATCGTCGCGGCCGCAAGGCGGCACTGTCGCTGACCATCCTGCTGATGGCCGCCGGAACCCTGATCATCGCCGTGACCCCGGGCTATGCCCTGCTCGGTCTGTTCGCGCCCGCGCTCATCGTCTTCGCCCGGCTGCTGCAGGGGTTTTCCGCCGGGGGCGAAATGGGCAGCGCTACCGCCTTTCTCACCGAGCACGCACCCGCTGGCCAGAAGGCCTATTACTCCAGCTGGATCCAGGCCAGCATCGGCGTGGCGGTGGCGCTGGGGGCGGGCTTCGGCGCCCTGCTGTCGGCACTGTTGACGCCGGAGCAACTGGAGAGCTGGGGCTGGCGGCTGCCGTTCCTGTTCGGCTCGCTGATCGGCCCCGTCGGGTTCTATATTCGCAGCCGCATCGACGAGACACCGGCCTATGCCACGGTCGAGCGGGCCCAGTCGCCCTTGCGCGAGGTCTTGCGCGTCTACCCGCGGCAGACGGCGACCAGCTTTTCCATGGTCGTGCTCTGGACGGTGTGCACCTATGCCGTGCTGTTCTACCTACCGTCCTATGCGACCCGGGTGCTGGGCCTGCCCAGTGGCCTGGGCTTCACCGCCGGCATGCTCGGTGGCCTGGTGCTGCTGGTGGCGACTCCGCTGGTAGGGCGTCTGGCGGATCGCCATGGCAAGCGACCCTGGCTGCTGGGGTCGGCCGTGGCCATCTTCTGCGCCGCCTGGCCGCTGTTCTGGATGCTCAATCGCTGGCCGGGCCTGGCTTCCCTGCTGGTGTTCCAGGCCGTGCTGGGGCTGCTGATCTCCGGTTATCTGGGCGGCCTGCTGGCGGCCTTCGGCGAATTGTTGCCGACCCGGGTGCTCTCCACCGGGCTGTCGGTGGCCTACAACTTCGCGGTGACCCTATTCGGCGGTTTCGCCACCTTTACCGTGACCTGGCTGATCGCCGCCACCGGCAGCCCGTTGGCGCCGGCTTTCTACATCATGTTCGCCGCGGCCATCAGTGCCGGGGGCGCCGCGCTGTTTCGCGACGCCGCCAGCGGCCAATCATCGGGAGAATCCGCATGACTCAAAGCACCCCCCTGCTGCTGCGCAACGGCAAGCTGCTGGATCTGGCGAGCGGTACCCTGATCACCGGCAAGGAAGTCCTGGTGACAGGTGAACGCATCGCCGCGGTCCGCGACCAGACCGCCACGCCTCCTGCCGCTACCACGGTCATCGACCTTGCCGGGCGCACCCTGATGCCGGGTCTCATCGATTGCCATGTGCATGTGCTGGCGTCCAGTGCCAACCTGGGTTTCAACGCCCTGCAACCCAACGCCATCATCATGTATCGCGCCTTGCCCATCCTGGGCGCGATGCTCGACCGCGGCTTCACCACCGTCCGCGATGCCGGCGGCGCGGACTGGGCGCTGGCTCGCTCCATCGCGCTGGGGTTGGTGCCGGGCCCGCGGATCTTCGCCTCCGGCAAGGCGCTGTCGCAGACCGGCGGCCATGGGGACATGCGGGCGCGTGGGGAGCTCTTGCTGAACGAGCCGTGCAGCTGCTGCTTCCGCGCCGGCGCCATTGCCCGGGTGGTTGATGGGGTGGACAACGTGCGCAAGGCAGTGCGCGAAGAACTACAGCAGGGCGCCAGCCAGATCAAGATCATGGCCTCCGGCGGTGTTTCCTCGCCCACCGATCCCATCGCCAACACTCAGTACAGCGAAGCCGAGATTCGCGCCATCGTCGAGGAAGCCGAGGCGGCCAATACCTATGTGATGGCCCACGCCTATACCGCCCGCGCCATTCGCCGCGCCGTGGCGTGCGGGGTGCGCACCATCGAACATGGCAATCTGGTCGACCGGGAGACGGCGCGGTTGATGCGCGAGCGGGGCGCCTTCGCCGTGCCCACCCAGGTGACCTACGAGATGCTCGCCGAGCACGGCGCCCGCTATGGTCTGCCGGCGGATTCCGTGGCCAAGATCGAAGACGTCCGTCTGGCGGGCCGTCGGGCCCTGGCATTCTTCGCCGAGGCGGGCGTACCCATGGGCTACGGCTCCGACCTGCTGGGCGAGATGCACGAATACCAGACCCAGGAACTGCGCATCCGCGCCGAGGTGCTGGGCAATCTGGAAGCCTTGCGCAGCGCCACCAGTGTCGCGGCACGCATCCTCGAGCGCGAGGGCGAGCTGGGTTGCATCGCGACCGGAGCCCTGGCGGATCTGCTGGTCGTGGATGGCGATCCGCTGACTGATATCTCCTGCCTCGTGGGGCAAGGCGAAAGACTCGACGTCATCCTGCAAGGTGGCCGCCTGGTGAAGAATCGCCTCGGGTGAAGGGAGTCTTGCCGGCCTGGCGCGGTCCCCTGTAGCAGTCAACGCCCATGGAGAACTCGCGATGCCCCTCGCCGCAACCGAACTCGGCAGCCACTATCAGGCCTATCTCGACTGCCTCAACCGCCAGGCCTGGGTGGAGCTTGGCCGCTATGTCGACCAGGCCGTCGAGCATAACGGCCGCCCGCTGGGTTTGACCGGCTACCAGGCCATGCTCGAAGGCGATCATGCCGCCATTCCCGATCTGCGCTTCGCCGCACGCCTCCTGGTAGTCGAGGCGCCCTGGCTGGCCGCGCAGCTTGACTTCGACTGCACGCCGCGTGGCGAGCTATTCGGGCTGGCGGTGAACGGACGACGGGTTCAATTCAGCGAGCATGTCTTCTATCGTTTCGAGAACGATCGAATCCGCGAGGTGCGTTCGCTGATCGACGTGGCAGCGATCAGGGCGCAATTGGAGACGGATTGACGCCTGGCCAGCCTTCCGGTGGTGGTTGGGCCTCTGTGCAAGGCTGAAGGCCTGCCGATGGGCGTTGACTGAGCGACCGAGGGAAACCACCCCACACGGCGTGCCGTGCGGGGTGGCGTCGTCACAGGTGCAAGGCCCGACCCAGCGCCTTCAGCGCCGCTTCCTGAACCGCTTCGCCTAGGGTGGGATGCGGATGCAAGGTAGCGGCGACGTCTTCCAGCTGCATGCCCATTTCCAGACTGTGGGAAAAGGCCGTGGCCAGTTCCGCCACCTGCTGCCCGGTGGCCTGCCAGCCGAGGATGCGATGGTCGTCCGCGCGGGCCACCACCCGCACGAAGCCTTCCGGCGCCTCCAGGGTCAGGGCGCGGCCATTGGCGGCGAAGGGAAAGCTGGCGACCAGTGTCTCCAATCCCTGGGTCTTGGCCTGCTCCGGCGTGAGACCGACCACCACGATTTCCGGATCTGTGTAGCAAACCGCCGGAATGGCCACCGGCGCGAAGCGCCGACGCTTGCCGGCGATCAGCTCGGCTACCACTTCGCCCTGGGCCATGGCGCGATGGGCCAGCAGCGGTTCGCCGGTGAGATCACCGATGGCCCAGACGTCGGTCATGCTGGTGCGGCAGCCGTCGTCGACGCGGATGTAGCGACCGTCGAAATCCAGGGGCAGGCGCTCCAGGCCTTCGGTGCGGGGGCGGCGGCCGGCGGCGACCAGGATGCGCTGGGCTGGCAGGGTACGTTCCTGGCCTGCGGAATTGGTCATCCGCAGACCGGCGCCGTCTTCAGCCAGGCCGGCAACCCGGCAATTCAGATGCAGCTCGATGCCCAGCCGTTCCAGCCGCTGGCGCAGCGGCGTCGTCAGCTCGGTGTCATAGCCGGGTAGCAGCCGCGACTGGGCTTCCACCACCGCGACCCGGGCGCCCAGCTTGCGATAGGCGATGCCTAGCTCCAGGCCGATATAGCCGGCGCCCACCACCACAAGATGCTCGGGAATCTCCGTGGGTGACAGCGCCTCGGTGGCCGAGATCACCGGGCCGCCGAAGGGCAGGTTGGGCAACTCCACCGAGGCGGAGCCCATGGCCAGTACCAGGTGTTCGGTGCGGATGCGTAGTCGCTCACCGCCGGCACGCTGCACCTCGACGGTCTTGCCGTCGAGGATTTCGGCCCAGCCCTCGATCACCGTCACGCCCTGCTTCTTGAGCAGCGCGGCGACGCCGGTGGTGAGGCGGTCGACGATGCCGTTCTTCCAGGCCACGGCCTGGCCGAGGTCCAGTTCCGGACGCCCGTGGCGAATGCCCAGGCTGCCCTGTTCCGCACGATTGCAAGCCCGATGGTATTCCTCGGCCACGTGGATCATGGCTTTTGAAGGGATGCAGCCGACGTTGAGGCAGGTCCCGCCGAGAGCGGCGCCTTCCACCAGGGTGGTGGCGATGCCCAGTTGGGCGGCGCGCAGGGCGGCGACATAACCGCCGGGGCCGCCGCCGATGATGAGGAGTCGGGTGTCCATGGCTACTCCAGGAAAAGGGTGGCGGGTTGTTCGAGTAGCTGGCGCACGGCCTGGATGAAGCTGGCGGCGTCCTGGCCATCGATCAGCCGGTGGTCGAAGGAGGCGGAGAGATTCATCAGCTTGCGCGGTACCACCAGCCCATGGCGGAAGGCCGGGCGCTCGACGATGCGATTGACGCCGATGATGGCCACCTCGGGATGATTGATGATGGGTGTGGAGGCGATGCCCCCCAGGGGACCGAGGCTGCTGATGGTCAGGGTCGAGCCGGACATTTCGTCGCGACCGGCCTTGCCGCCGCGCACCGCGGTCGCCAGCCGGGCTACCTCCTGGGCACAGCCCCAGAGATCCAGGGTCTCGGCGTGGCGCACCACCGGTACTGCGAGACCCTGTTCGCCCTGGGTGGCGATGCCCAGGTGCACCGCGCCGTAGCGGGTCACGGTGCTGCTCTCCTCATCGAAGCGCGCATTCATCTGCGGAAAGTCCCGCACCGCCACTACCAGAGCGCGAGTCAGGAAGGGCAGCAGGGTGAGATGGGCACGACGACCCTGCCAGCGCTGGTTGAGGGTGGCGCGCAAGGCTTCCAGCTCGGTGACATCCACCTCTTCCACATAGGTGAAGTGGGGGATATGCCGCTTGGCGGCCTGCATCTTCTCGGCGATCTTGCGTCTCAGGCCGATCAGCGGGATGCGCTCCTCGCCACTGCGTTTCGCCAGCCCTCCGCCGCCGGTGGCGGGCGGCAACCCGGCGTCGCGTTGCTGCACATAGACATCGAGATCGCCATGCAGGATACGGCCACCCTGACCGGTACCGCTGACGAAGCGGAGCTCGATGCCCAGGTCCCAGGCGTGCTGGCGCACAGCCGGCGAAGCCAGCGGCGGGCTGCCGGGGGCCGGACGGGAAGCCGGTCGGTCGTCGTCGTGAGGGACCTCCAGTTCCGGACGTCGCGGGGCAGGTGCCGCCTCGGGCCTGGACGCTTCCGACCTGGGTGCCGGTGCGGGGGCTGGCTCCGCTGCCGCCGGTCGATTGGCTTCGCGTTGATTGCCGTCGCCGGCCACCTCCAGGCGGATCAGCTCGGCGCCCACGGCCAGGACCTGGCCGGGCGCGCCGCCCAGGGCGACCACCCGACCCACCACCGGGGAGGGGATCTCCACCATGGCCTTGTCGGTCATGACGTCGGCCAGGGTCTGGTCCTCGCCGACTTCATCCCCTACCGCCACGTACCACTTGACCAGTTCCACCTCGGCGATGCCTTCGCCGATGTCGGGCATCTTGATGACATGGGTACCCATCTCAGACCTCCATCACGCGCTTGAGCGCGGCGCCGACCCGGGACGGACCCGGGAAGTAGTCCCATTCCTGGGCGTGCGGATAGGGGGTGTCCCAGCCGGTCACGCGCTCGATGGGCGCCTCCAGGCGATGGAAGCAGTGCTCCTGCATGAGGGACACCAGCTCGGCGCCATAGCCGCAGGTACGGGTGGCTTCGTGGACCACCACGCAGCGGCCGGTCTTGTTCACCGAATCGGTGAGGGTCTGCAGATCCAGCGGCCAGAGGCTGCGGATGTCGATCACCTCGGCGTCGATGCCGGTCTCGGCAGCGGCCGCCAGGGCGACCCAGACGGTGGTGCCATAGGTCAGCACCGTGACCTGCCTGCCGGGACGGACCACGGCGGCCCGTTCCAGCTCGACCCGGTAGTAGCCATCCGGCACGGCACTGGCCGGATGGCCCGACCAGGGCGTCACCGGGCGGTCGTGGTGGCCGTCGAAAGGGCCGTTGTAGAGGCGCTTGGGTTCGAGAAAGATCACCGGGTCGTCGCTTTCGATGGAGGCGATCAGCAGGCCCTTGGCGTCGTAGGGGTTGGAGGGCATCACCGTGCGCAGGCCGCAGACCTGGGTGAACATGGCCTCCGGGCTCTGGCTGTGGGTCTGGCCACCATAGATGCCGCCACCACAGGGCATGCGGAACACCAGCGGCGAGGTGAACTGGCCCACCGAGCGATAGCGCAGCCGCGCCGCCTCGGAGACGATCTGGTCGATGGCCGGGTAGACGTAGTCGGCGAACTGGATCTCCGCCACCGGCCGCAGGCCATAGGCGCCCATGCCCACGGCGGCGCCGGCGATGCCGTTCTCCGAGATGGGCGCATCGAACACCCGCGAGGCGCCGTACTTGGCCTGCAGGCCCTCGGTACAGCGAAAGACGCCACCGAAGTAGCCCACGTCCTCGCCAAACACCACGACGTTGCTGTCGCGTTCGAGCATCACGTCCAGCCCCGAGCGGATGGCCTGGATCATGGTCAGGGTGCTGCGGCTGCCGGCCTGGGTCGGCAGGTCGGTTTCCTGTTGTACGGTCATGGCGTCACTTCCCGAGCTGTTGGCGTTGGCGGCGCAGGTGCGGCGGCAGGTCTTGGTAGACCTCCTCGAACATGTCGGCGGCGCTGGGGGCGAGATCGCTGGCAAAGGTGCCGTGGACTTCGGCGGCCTTCTGCGCGGCGGCCACCTCGGCTTCCAGCTCGGCGGTCAGCGCCTGGTGCTGCGCGTCCGACCAGAGGCCACGACCGATCAGGTGCGCCTTGAGCCGGTCGATGGGATCGCCCAGGGGGAACTGCGTCCAGTCATCGGCGGGACGGTACTTGGACGGATCGTCCGAGGTGGAGTGGGGACCGGCGCGGTAGGTCACCCATTCGATCAGGGTCGGCCCCAGGTTGCGGCGGGCGCGTTCGGCGGCCCAGCGCGAGGCGGCCAGCACGGCGAGGAAGTCGTTGCCATCCACCCGCAGGGCGGCGATGCCATAGCCGAGGCCACGGGTGGCCAGGGTGATGCCCTCGCCGCCGGCGATGGCCTGGAAGGTGGAGATGGCCCACTGGTTGTTGACGATGTTGAGGATCACCGGCGCCCGGTAGACATGGGCGAAGGTGAGGGCGGCATGGAAGTCGCCTTCGGCGGTGGCACCGTCGCCGATCCAGCCAGCGGCGATGCGGGTATCACCCTTGATCGCCGAGGCCATGGCCCAGCCCACCGCCTGGATGTACTGGGTGCCCAGGTTGCCGGAGATGGAGAAGAAACCGAGGTCGCGGTAGGAGTACATCACCGGCAGCTGGCGACCCTTGAGCGGATCCCGGGCATTGGACAGCAGCTGGCAGATCATCTCGTCCAGCGGCGCCTCGCGGGCGATGAGGATGCCCTGCTGGCGATAGGTGGGGAAATGCATGTCGTCCGGGCGCAGTGCCAGGGTCTGGCCGACGGCGATGGCTTCCTCCCCCAGGCACTGCATATAGAAGGAGAGCTTCTTCTGCCGCTGGGCCTTGAGCATCCGCGCATCGAACAGCCGCGTCTTGAGCATGGCCCTCAGGCCCTGCAGCAGCAGTTCGGGCGCTTCTTCGCTGGCCCAGGGGCCGACGGCGCGACCGTCTTCGTCGAGGATGCGGATCAGCTGGGTGGCCAATTCACGGGTATCCACCGGCGCCACGTCCACTGGCGGTCTTTCCGCACGGCCAGCGGGGCAGAGTTGCAGGTAGCTGAAATCGGTGGGGCGTCCCGGCCGGCCGCTGGGCTCGGGGACGTGCAGGCGCAGGGGTGGGTAGTCGCTCATGACCGCCCCTCCGGCTGGATGAGGGGGCGGGCGGGTCGCAGAACGGGTTGACCGTCCGGATGCGCTGCAGGGTGCCACATGGTGGAGGCCTCGGCATTCTTGTTATTGGTCACCTGAGTATAGGCCGGCATTGCTAGCCGTTTTGCCGCAATTTCGGGGTGGGCAGCCTGACCTTTTGGTGTTATTGAACTCCCTACAAGAACAACAGTGGAGGTTTTGCACCATGGCTGGTCTGGACCGTATCGACCTGCGCATCCTCAATGCCCTGTCCGCCGACGGGCGCCTGAGCTGGCGCGATCTGGCGCAGAAGATCGGGTTGTCGCTGACCCCTACCTTGCGGCGGGTCAAGCGGCTGGAAGAGGAGCGCTACATCCAGGGCTATCATGCCCAGCTCGACGAAACCCGGCTGGCCGGTAGCGTCAGCGTCTTCGTCTCGGTACGGTTGGAAAAGCAATCCACCGACTACCTGCGCGCCTTCGAGCGGGAGATCGTCAAGGCGCCCCAGGTGATGAGCTGTTTCCAGATGACGGGGGATGCCGACTACGTGCTGCGGGTGGTGGTGCAGGATTTGGCGGCCTACCAGCATTTTCTGGCAGAAACCCTGACCTGCATCCCCGGGGTGGCCAGCGTAACCTCGGCCTTTTCGCTCAAGGCCGTGCTGCTGCGACCGGCACCGCCGCTCTGATGGCGACTCAGACGGCCAGCGAGCTACGAGCCTGCTGCGCCTGCTGCTCGCAATAGCGAGCGTCCTGCAATCGGGCGATATCGAGTATGAGCGTGACATGGCGCCGACCGTCCTTGTCGCTAAGCCGTACGGGCAGGGCACCGTCGGGCGCGAGGGGACCAAACAGGCAATCGATATTCTTGAGGCAGGAGACGAAGTGCTGGGTCAGGACGTACATGGCGGGCAGAACTGATCGTGAGGTGGCGATGTGACACTATTCACACCGCCATGGTTCCTCAAGCGGCCTGCGACCGAAGGGTCAAACGCTGGGCGTGACGGAGTAGGCGACCCCGTTGACGGTATCGATCAACTGACCGATGGACCAAGGCTTGGGCAGGAAGCGCACCTTGCACTTGATGCTCGCCGTCGACGGCGTCTCGTAGCCAGACATGACGATTATGGGCATGTCAGGCCACCTTTGGCACACCAGATTCGCCAGTTGTGCGCCGTCCATGGAGCCGGGCATGCGGATGTCCGTCAGCAGGATGTCGATGTTGGCCTCTTCTGTTTCCAGAATCGGCAGAGCGGCATCGGCGGAGTCAGCGGCGATGATGTTGAAGCCTTCAGGTTCGAGGATCTCACGGACGAAGTCCGCTACCAGAGGCTCGTCGTCCACCACCAGGAGAGTGGGTCGGAAGACAGGGGTTCCCGGCTGTTCTGCGCGCATGACTGGACCTTATATACAAGACGTTGCTGAGCCTTGGAAAGCGATGGCGGAAGAAAATTCCCCGCGTGGGTCAAGGCCGATCATGGGCGTCAGATTTCTGTCTGGCGGCATTAAGTCTCTCGTCAATCGCCGCTTTTCGGCAGTGCGACCCTAAGTCGCGCACATTTGGTTACGTTTTACCAAGCGCCTCTAGACTGGGGCTTTGGGCGTTGTCCGTGGTGGAAGACCAAAGAATTAAACCTGCGTCAGAAAATAGCTGGCATATGACTTGTATTAGTCATACCAACTGCAGGACGCAGAGATTCTTCGTCACGTCCCAGTGGCCCTACCTTGAACCCAGGCTTCGCTCGTAAAAAAAGGACATCGACGCCACGCCTCCCAAAGCAGTACCTGTCCATGACTCCTATCCGCCCCTTCGTCACCGCCCTCCGTCGCCCGCTTGCTGCGGTCGCTACCGTCATCGCCCTGTCCGCCGCGGTCGCCCAGGCGGAACCCGTCAGCCTGGTCGGGTTGAACCTGTCCGGCGCCGGCTTCGCACCCCAGGTGCTGCCTGGCATCAATGGCACCAACTACATCTTCCCGGTGGAAGCCTACTTCCAGCAGTGGAGTGCCCGGGGCGTCAAGCTGATCCGCTTCCCCATCATCTGGGAGCGTCTGCAGCCGAAGTTGGGCGGACCGCTGGACAGTGCCTACGTGGCTTTGGTGAACCAGACCTTCGGCTACGCGCAGAAGCATGGCATCAAGATCATCCTCGACCTGCACAACTACGCCCGCTATCGCGGTCAGGTGATAGGGACCAGCGGCGTGCCCTATGCGCGCTATCAGGAGATCATGACCCACATCGCGCGGCAGTGGAGCGGCCAGTCGTCGCTGTACGCCTACGACATCATGAACGAGCCTCACGATGCCATGGCCTACTGGCCCACCGCGGCCCAGTACGGCATCAACGGCGTGCGCGCGGTGGACAGTACCCGTCCGGTCATCGTCGAAGGCAACGGCTGGTCCAGCGCTACCCGCTGGGCAGAGTTCAACGACGCGCTGCTGGGCCTCAAGGACCCCGCCAACAACATCATCTTCTCGGCGCATTCCTACTTCGACGAGAACGCCGGTGGCAGCTACGACAAGACCGACGTCAACAAGCTCGATGCCAACTATGGCGTCACCCGCGTCAAGCCCTTCGTCGACTGGCTGAAGAAGAACGGCAAGCGCGGCTACATCGGTGAATTCGGTGTGCCGGACAACAATCCGCGCTGGAACCTGCTGATGGACAACATGCTGGCCTATCTCAAGCAGAACTGCATCCCGGCGTCCTATTGGGCAGCGGGTCCGGGCTGGGGCAGCTACTTCATGTCGGTGGAGCCCATCAACGGCCAGGAGCGCCCGCAGTGGCCGACCCTGCGCAAGTACCTGGACGACAGCAGTTGCACGACCATAGGTCCGGTAGCCAGCGGCGGTACCGCACCGGCCACCGGTAGCGCCGGCAATAGCGGCTCGACGGGTGGCAGCACCGGCAACGTCGGCAACAGCGGCGGTAGCAGCGGCAATACCGATAACGCGGGCAGCAACGCCGGTGTCCAGGTCCCGCCTGCCAGCGGCGGCGCGACCGCCGGCACCGTGACCTCGGTGCTCAATGACTTCACCAATCCGGACTGGCTCAACGGCGTGTTCCGTAGCAAGGCCGCTGTCTCGGTACCCGGTACCGCGGTGAATCGCGCCGCCTTCAAGGCCGGTGCCTACCTGACCACCGCGGACGGCCAGGTGCGGCGGATCTCCTCGGTGCAGGCCGGCAGCAGCCTGGGCGTCTTCACCGAGGGCGCGCCCTTCAACGGCAACGCCGTGGGCTATCCGAAGACGGTGACGGTCTCGCCCACCGGGGTAAGCAGTGCCGCCAGTGTCAGCGCCGCCATCAACGACTTCACCAACGCCGACTGGAATCGCGGCATCTACCGCCGCGCCGCCGCCGTCTCGATCCCGGCCACCGCGGAAAATCGCTCGACCTTCAAGGTGGGCGGCTCGGTACGGCTGAACAATGGCCAGGTGGTCAAGATCAGCTACGTGCAGAACGGCGCCAGCAACCTCGGGGTCTTCCTCGACGCGAGCCGCCTGGATGCCAGCGTCGGCTATCCCAACAAGCTGGTGTCCTTCAGCCGCTGATCGGCCGAGACCCACTGACCGACCCGAGGGCTTAGCGCCCTCGGGTCTTTTTTTGCCTGTCAGAGATGGATGAAGCTGGTGACTTCGCCGGGTTGCAGCGGACACTCGTCCACCGCGTGGATGACCCCGGTCGTCAGGGCCGCTTCCGGGCTGAGCAGCCGGGCGTTGGCCTTGAGGCAGCTATGGATGTCCAGGGCTTCCGCGGCGCCGGCAGTGCGCTCGGCGACGATGCGGGCGTACAGGTCTAGATCGTAATCCAGGCACATGGCGTACTCGGCCATGCGCGCATGATCGACCGAGTTGTTCAGGTTCCAATAGAAGGAGTGGTAGAGGAACTTGCTGTGCCGGCTGGCGGTGCGGTGCTGACCGGCCAGGAACAGGATGTTGCCCATGGATTCCACGGTGCCCAGGTTGTGGGTGTGCACCGGCACGGGCAGGGACAGCAGGAAGTTGTACATCGTGAAGCCGTAGCTGCAGTCGCCGCCCATGGTGGCGATCTTCAGCAGGATGCGCGAGGCGTCCTGCTGGACCGCCTGGGAGCAGTGGGCGATCAGCTGGCCACAGCTGGTGGAATTGATGGGACCGGTGAAATGGATGACATGGGTGCTCATGGGGGCCTACCGACGCGCCAGGGGTCCGGCGGAGGGCCGGACACTACCTAGGCTGCTTCGGCGCCGCGCGCAAAGGCTTGAGCCTGGCCATCGGCTTGCCGACGAAGCGCGTGCCAGACGGATGGGCTGCCGCTCAGCGCAACAACAGCAGCGGCACCTCGGTCTTGTGCAGCAACTGGGTGGTGCGACTGCCGCGCAGGAAGCGCCAGACCGAAGAATGACTGTAGGCGCCCATGATCAACAGATCGGCGCGGCGTTCGTCCAGGTGACGCGGTACGATGCGCTCCACGTCGCCCCGGGCCACCGTGGTGTCGATGCGGCAGCCCGCGCTACGTAGCAGCAGCGCCAGGTCTTCCAGGCGTTTGCGCAGGGTGGGATCGTCTTCGCCGACGCGCAGCAGGGTACCGCTCATGCCGGCCAGCAGGGGGCTGCGGGCGAGGGCCAGCACGCCCTGGTGGGTGGCTTCCCGGCCGTCGTAGGCGATGGTGAACTGGCGGGGTGTCTTGAATGGGCCGGAACACACCAGGATCGGCCGGTGTACGGCGCGCACCACGGCTTCCAGCTGGCTGCCGATGCCGTTGGCGCCGGAGCGCTCGCCGCGCTTGCCGATCACCAGCAGGCGGGTATCGGCTTCCAGGGTCTTCAGGGTGTCGATCAGGCCGTCGGGGCGCTGCAGGATCTGGGCGGGGAGCGTCAGTCCCTGTTGCAGCAGGCGCTGGCGGGCGTTGAGCAGCAGGGCCTTGGCCGCTCCGCTGCCTTCGTCGTCGAGAAACACCGGGGCGCCGTTGGCGACCTTCTGCCCGCTGGCGGCGGCTTCCTGCACATGCAGCAGGGTGACCGGCGCATCCAGCCGCCGCGACAGCCAGGCGGAGTGATCACAGACGCTCTCGGCGTGGGGGGAACCATCGATGCAGGCGAGAAGGGAGGCCATAGCGTTGATCCTTGGCGAAAGCGGGGTACCAGCGCGACCCCAGCCCTGAGCGTAGCACCCGTCGCCGGCCGTCCAGATGACCTGGAGATGTCAGCTTCGGCTTTTGCTGGACAGGTCACGGCCAGCATCCCGGACGCCCTCACATTTCGTAGCGATCGAGTTCGCGGGTGATCGGCAGGCGTTGGATTTCGCTCGATCCTTGGTAGATCTGGGTGATGCCAAGGTCGTGCATGACAGGCCTCGCTCAGGCGTGGCGAAAATCGGCGAAAAAGGCGCTGACGCGGCGGGGATCGAGGTCCTCCCAGCGGGCCGGGCTCCAATGCGGCGTACGGTCCTTGTCCACCAGCATGGCGCGCACCCCCTCGACGATCTCGCCTTTTTCGAACCAGCGGCGATCCAGGTGCAGTTCCAGCGCGAAGCACTGTTCCAGCGATAGGCCACTGCCCTGGCGCAGCAGCTCAAGGGTGGTGGCAACGGCCAGCGGCGAACGCCCATCCAGGGTGGCGAGCGTCTCCCGTGCCCAGTCTTGGAAGGCGGGGCGGCTTTCCGCGTGCAGACCTTCGCGCAGTTCCCCAATCGTCGCGGCGGCGAAGTGTTCGGCGATGGCCGGGCGCAGGTCGGTCAGCCGCGCATCCTCGGCGGGTGCGGTGGCGAATTCGCGGAGCAGGGCGGCCAGGTCGGTGGGGCCCTGGGCGGTGGCGGTTTCCAATCGCTGCAGCAGCTCGTCGTTCGCCGCTTCGGGAATGAAGACGTCGGCCAGGCCTGCCGCCAGGGCATCGGCGGGACCGATCTGCACGCCGGTGAGGCCCAGATAGAGCCCCAACTGATCGGGCAGGCGCGGCAGGAAGTGACTGGCGCCGACATCGGGGAAGTAGCCGATGGCGGTTTCCGGCATGGCCATGCGCGTACGTTCGCTGACGATGCGCAGCCGCGCTGCCTGCACCAGACCCATGCCACCGCCCAGCACCAGCCCCTGGGCCAGCGCCAGGATCGGCTTGGGATAGCGGTGCAGGGCCAGGTCCAGGGCGTACTCTTCGGTGAAGAAGGTTAGGTGCAGGTCATCGCCGCGCTGATAGCTGTCGTACAGCGCCCGGACATCGCCGCCCGCGCAGAAGGCCTTGGGTCCGTTGCCGCGCAGCACTATCACCCGCACGGCCGGGTCCTGCTCCCAGTCGCGCAGCGCGCCATGCAGGGCGCGCACCATCTCCAGGTCCAGGGCATTGAGCCCGGCGGGGCGATTGAGGGTCAGGTAGCCGACCCCACCGCGTCTTTCCCACAGCACCTTGGCGTCGCTCATGCACCGTCCTCGTCCAGGTAGTCCTGAATGATGGCCGAGAAATCCAGGCCGCCGCCACCGGCGCGACTGAATCTCTGATAGAGCTGCTGCGCCACCGCGCCGAGGATCACCGGCTGGCGTACGGCGCGTGCCGCTTCGGTGGCCAGGCCCAGGTCCTTGAGCATCAGGTCGGCAGCGAAACCGCCCTGGTAGCCGCGCGAGGCCGGCGCCTGGGGTAGCACGTCCGGATAGGGATTGTTCACTTCCGAACTCCAGCAACGACCGCTGCTGGTATTGATCACCCCGGCCAGGGTCTTGGCGTCCATGCCCAAGCGGGTGCCCAGGGCCATGGCCTCGGCCACCCCGACCATGGAGATGCCCAGCAGCAGGTTGTTGGCCACCTTGGCCACCTGGCCATTGCCGCTGGCGCCGCAGTGCACCAGATTGCGCCCCATGGCGGCCAGCAGCGGCTGGGCGCGCTGGAAGCCGGCCTCGCTGCCGCCGACCATGAAGGTCAGGGTGCCGGCCGCGGCGCCGCCGGTGCCGCCGGAGACCGGGGCGTCCAGCAATTCCAGGCCGCGTTCGGCGGCGGCGCTGGCCACCGCCCGGGCGCTGAGCGGATCGATGGTGGAGGAATCGATCAACAGGGTGCCCGGGCGGGCCCGGGCGATCAGCCCGTCTTCACCAAGATAGACCGTCTTCACCTGGGCGGCCGCGGGCAGCATGGTGATGATCACTTCCGCGCCGCTCTCCGCCACGGCGGTGGGCGAGGCGGCAACCTCGGCCCCTTCGGCGCGCAGCGCCTCGAGCGCGGCGGCGGAGACGTCGTAGACGGTCAGCTGATGGCCGGCCTTGAGCAGGTTGCGGGCCATGGGCGCGCCCATGTTGCCCAGTCCCAGAAATCCCAGATGCATGCTGGCGTCTCCCGTCATTTGAGGGTGATGGTGGTGTTCACGGCGCCGCCGACGTCCTGCTCGTCGGGCCAGCGCGTGGTGATGGTCTTGGTCTGGGTATAGAAGAGCACCGCCTGCTTGCCATAGGGGCCCAGGTCGCCCAGCTTGGAGGCGCGCGAACCGCTGAAGGAGAACAGCGGCACCGGCACCGGGATGGGCACGTTGATGCCGACCTGGCCGACGTCGATGTCTTCCTGGAAACGCCGCGCGGCGGCGCCGGAGCGGGTGAAGAGGGCCACGCCGTTGCCGTTGGGGTTGGCATTGATCAGGGCGATGGCCTCGTCGAGGGTGGCCGCGTGCATCACGCAAAGCACCGGCCCGAACAGCTCTTCGCGATACAGGGTCATGTCGGTGGTCACCCCGGAAAACAGCGTCGGGCCGACGAAGTTGCCCTTCTCGTAGCGCTCGACCTGGATGTCGCGGCCGTCCAGCTCCAGGGTCGCGCCTTCGCTCACGCCGCGCTCGATCAGGCCGCTGACCCGGTCCAGCGCCTGGCAGGAGATCAGCGGGCCGACGTCGGTGCCATTCTCGTGACCCGCACCCACCTTGAGGCTGCGCGCCTTGGCCACCAGCTCCGGCACCCAGCTGTTGGCCTCGCCGACCAGCACCACCACCGACACCGCCATGCAGCGCTGACCGGCCGCACCGAAGGCCGCACCCACCAGGTTGGCCAGGGTCTGCTCGCGGGGCGCGTCGGGCATCACCACGGCGTGGTTCTTGGCGCCCATCATGCACTGGACCCTCTTGCCGGCCTCGCTGGCGCGGCAATAGACGTGGGTGCCGACACGGGTGGAGCCGACGAAGGACAGCGCCTTGATGTCCGGGTGATCGCAAAGCGCATCCACCACCGCCGCTCCGCCATGGACCACGTTGAGCACCCCGGGCGGCACCCCGGCTTCCAGTGCCAGCTCGGCCAGGCGCATGGTCACCAGCGGGTCCTGTTCCGATGGCTTGAGCACGAAGGTGTTGCCGCAGGCGATAGCCATGGGAAACATCCACAGCGGGATCATCGCCGGGAAGTTGAAGGGCGTGATACCGGCGCAGACCCCCAGGGGTTGCAGCAGTGTATAGGTGTCCACCCCAGTGGCGACATTGTTCGCCAGTTCCCCCAATTGCAGATTGCCGATGCCCGCCGCGTGCTCCACCACCTCCAGGCCACGGAAGACATCGCCTTCGGCGTCCGCCAGGGTCTTGCCCTGCTCGGACGTCAGCAGCGCAGCCAGTTCCGTCATATGCTCGCGGATCAACTGTTGATAGCGCAGGAAGATCCGCGCCCGCGCACCGATGGGCGTCTTGCGCCAGGTGGCGAAGGCCGTCTTGGCACTGGCCACCGCGCGCTGTACCTCCTCGGTGGTGGCGAAGGGTACCCGCGCCAGCACCTCCTGGGTCGCCGGATTGATCACCTCGCGGGTTTCGCGGCTGGTGGAGGTAACGAACTGGCCGTCGATCAGCAGCGGTACGTCTTGGATGGCGGTCTGGGTCATGACAGGGATTCCTGGGCAGTGGAGGCGGGAGCAGGGCGGTCGGCGAAGTCTTCTTCGGCGTAGTCGTGAAGGTCGGGACTGCCGCTGGCGCGGCGCTGGGCCTCGCCCAGACGCAGCTCGATGCGGCGGATCTTGCCCGACAGCGTCTTGGGCAGTTCGCTGACGAATTGCAGACGGCGCACCCGCTTGTAGGGCGACAGGCAGCCACGGGCGAAGCCGAGCAGCTCCTGCGCGAGCGCAGGCGAAGGCGCGTGGCCGGCGGCAAGGATGACGAAGGCCTTGGGCACATTGAGACGCAAGGGGTCGGGGCTCGGTACCACCGCCACCTCCATCACCGCCGGGTGCTCGATCAGCGCACTCTCCAATTCGAAGGGGCTGATGCGGTAGTCCGCCGATTTGAAGACGTCATCGGCGCGCCCGACGAAGGTGATATAGCCCTCGGCATCACGCACCGCGGTATCGCCGGTCCGGTAGTGGCCGTCGCGCATCACCTCGGCGGTCTTTTCCGGACTGTCCTCGTAGCCCAGCATCAGCCCGGCCGGTCGCGGCTGGAGCGACAGGGCCACCTCGCCGTCATCGCCCGGCTGGCCATCGGCATCCAGCAGCTCGACGTGGCACCCGGGCAGCGGGCGCCCCATGGAGCCTGGCTTGAGCGGCTGTCCGGGGGTGTTGCCCACCAGGGCGGTGGTTTCCGACTGGCCGAAGCCATCTCTCAGGGTCAGCCCCCAGGCCGCCTGCAGGCTGTCGATGATCTCGGGATTGAGCGGCTCGCCTGCGCCGACCAGTTCGCGCAGCTCGAGTCGATCACGATAGGCGGCGAGATCTTCCTGGATCAGCATCCGCCATACCGTCGGCGGCGCGCAGAGGCTGGTGATCGGATAGCGCGCCAGCACCTCCAGCAGCGCCTGTGGCTTGAAGCGCGGCACGTCATGGATGAACACGCAGGCGCCGGCGTTCCAGGGCGCGAAGACGCAACTCCAGGCATGCTTGGCCCAGCCGGGCGAGGAGATGTTGAGGTGGACGTCGCCGGGCTGCAGGCCGATCCAGTAGAGGGTCGACAGGTGCCCGACCGGATAGCTGCTATGGCTGTGCAGGACCAGCTTGGGCCGCGAGGTGGTACCCGAGGTGAAATACAGCAGCAGCGGATCCGCGGCGCGGGTCGGGCCGTCAGGCAGGAAATCGCTGGCGCAGGTGGCAGGCGCGTAGGACTGCCAGCCGGCGACCGGCGTGCCGACACAGATTCGCGTCAAGCTCGGATCGAGGCTGGCGCAACGTTCCGTATGGGCACTGCCTACCACCAGGTGAGCGATGCGGCCGCGCTGGACGCGGTCCTGCAGATCGGCGTCGCTGAGCAGGGTAGTGGCGGGCACCACCACGGCGCCCAGCTTGAAGGCGCCGAGCAGGGTCTCCCAGAGCGCCACCTCGTTGCCCAGCATCACCAGGATGCGCTCGCCGCGGCGAACACCCTGAGCGCGAAGGAAATTGGCGGTGCGGTTCGACGCCAGCCGCAGCTCGGCGAAGCTGTACCGCTGCTCCCGGCCTTCGGCATCCAGTCGCCACAGCGCCGGACCGGGCTGCTCTTCGGCCAGCCGATCGAAATGGTCGAGCGCCCAGTTGAAGTGTTCCAGCTGCGGCCAGCGGAAGTCGCGCGCTGCAGTGGCATAGTCCGTGCGATGGCGCAGCAGGAAGTCGCGGGCCTGGCGGAAGGCGTCAGCCGTCATGTCGCATCCCCCTGGCGCTGAGGACGGAAGACGGTTGACGACAGCCGGCGTGATAGCCGGTGGTGGCGTGGTCGTGGGTCATGGTTGCCTGCTCGTTATTGTTGTTGGGTAGCAGATCGTCGCGCCGCCAGCCCTCGTGGCGCGTCCTGGTAGGCAGTATAGTTCCGGCAAAAGTCCCTTGCCTTCCGACAAAAACGCCAAAGCGATATGCAGAAATCCAGTAACCCGGCAGCGCGTCTCGACTGGGACGATCTCAGGTTCTTCCTCGAGGTCGCCCGCACCCAGAAGGCCAGCAGCGCCGCGCGACGGCTGGGGGTCGACTACACCACGGTGTCGCGGCGAATCGCGGCGCTGGAAAAGGCGCTGGGGGCGCTGCTGTTCGAGAAGTCGCGCAGTACCGGCTTCAGTCTCACCGTCGAGGGACAGCGCCTGCTCGGGCATGCCGAAACCCTGGAAAGCACCCTCCAGACCGCGTGCGAACAGATCTCCGACACCCGACTGGCGCCGTCCGGCCAGGTGCGTATCGGCGCCACCGAAGGCTTCGGCAGCTACTTCGTCGCGCCCCAGCTGAGTTTCTTCCAGGATCGCTATCCCGGCATCACCCTGGAGGTGCTGCCGGTGCCGCACTTCGTCAACCTGTCGCGGCGCGAGGCGGACATCGCCATCACCCTGGAACGCCCCGAGCGCGGTCCCTACGTCTGCCGCAAGCTGTGCGACTATCGGCTGCGCCTCTACGCGACGCCGGCCTACCTGGCAAGCCATCCGCCCATTGAGCAGCCTGCCGACCTGGTCGGTCACAGGTTCATCACCTACGTCGACGATCTTGCCTTCAGTCCCGAGCTGCTCTATCTGGAGCGCATCCTGCCCGAGGCCAGCAGCGGCCTGCGCAGCACCAGCGTGATCGCCCAGTACCAGGCCGCCCTGTGCGGACACGCCCTGGCCATCCTGCCGTGCTTCCTCGCCGAGCCCGACCCGCGCCTGGTGGTGCTGCTACCTGAACAGATCCAGATCACCCGGCAATTCTGGCTTTATTACCGTGAAGACTTGCGCCGCCTGCGCCGCATCACCCTGGTCACCGACTACCTGCGTGCCTGTACCGACGCCAATCGCGATTTCCTGCTCGGCGAAACCCGCGCGCCGGTACTGGGCTGGCCGGCGAACTGAGGTCCGTCGCCGATCGGTGCGGCACCCCGGGACCCGGCTGGGGTCTCAGAGCTGTCGGTCGTCGGTCGACGGCCTCCAGTGAAAAGATGGGAACGGCAATGGAACGATATCAGGCATTGAGTCAGGCGCTGAGCAAGGCGGCCGAGCGGGAAGAAGCCTACTGGCAGGAACTGGAGCGTCGCCTGCAGGAGTTGCCGGACTGCTTCACCCGCTACCTGGGGCTCACCCCGGCGGATCAGGTGGACGCCGGGCTGGGGCTGGAAAAGCGCGTCGATGGCAACATCGTCCGCGAGCTGGAAGTCTATGCACGCTACGACCTCACGGTGATCGTCGATGACCTCGCCGGCACGCCCCAGACCTTTGCCATCGGCCTGTCCTTCTTCTATACCAACGATCACTTCGTGCTGAAGGAGCGGGACGGCGAATTCTCCGTCGCCCTCGAACCCCAGGACGATCCCGACCGCTTCTGGGACGAAGGCTGCCGCGAGATCTACGACTCCCTGGCCCGCCGTATCCGCAGCAAGACCCTGCCGGCCATCGACTAGCGCCGTGGTCCGCGGCCGTCAGACCGGCGTAACCAAGTGGCCCTTGGCGAAATAGCGCTCCATGTTGGCCAGCACCAGGTCAGCCATGGCCTGACGCGTCTCCTGGGTGCCGCTGCCGAGATGCGGGGTGAGGACCACGTTGTCCAGCGCCAGTAACGCCGCCGGTACCTCCGGTTCCTCGGCGAAGACATCCAGGCCGGCACCGCCCAGGGCTCCCGCCTGCAGCGCGTCTATCAGGGCCTGCTCGTCGACCACGCTGCCTCGCGCGATGTTGATGAGATAGCCACGCGGACCCAGGGCCGCGAGGATTCGCGCATCGACCAGTCCGTCGGTGGCGGGGCCTCCTGGTAGCGACAGGACCAGGAAATCCGCCGCCTTCGCCAAGTCTTCCAGATCGGCGTGATAACGATAGGGGACGTCCGATTGCCGCTGGCGACCGTGGTAGGCCACCTCCATGCCGAAGGCCTCCACCCGGCGAGCGATGCTCTTGCCTATATTACCCAGCCCGACGATGCCGCAGGTCTTGCCGGCCAGGCGCGAGGTCAGGGGAAACTTGCCCTGGCGCCAGTCGCCACGGCGCACGAAGCGATCCGCCGCACTGATACCGCGCGCCACGTCGATCAGCAGGGCGAAAGCGGTGTCGGCGACGCAGTCGTCCAGCACGCCCGGGGTATTGCTCACCACCACGCCCAGATCCCGTGCTGCGGCGATGTCGATGCTGTCGTAGCCCACCCCGAAGCTGAATACGGCTTTCAGGCCGGGCAGGGCGCTCATCAGCTCACGGGTCGCGCCGTGCACGCCGGAGGTGACCAGGGCCACCACGTCCTGGCCGTGTGCCGCGAGCAGTTCAGGCTGATCGGGCGCTTCCCAGAGTCGCAGCACCTCATAACGGGTCTTCAGGGCGTCTTGCAGGGCAGGCAGCAGCGGGCCGACCTGGAGCAGCAGCGGACGTTGGTTCTGTTCGGTCATCTCTAGACTCCTTGAAAAAGCAGGGGCGGCGAACCCACCCCTTGAGGCGGAGGGCCTAGCCTAGCAACTGTAGACCCAGCTGGATCGCGACCCAGATCGCCAGCAGGGTGGCGAAGCCCAGGGCCAGGTTCTCGAACCAGTTGTTGCGGTATTCGTCCCCCAGCAGCGACTTCTGGTTGGACATGATCAGCAGGCCCAGAGAGATCACTGGCAGGCCGACGATATTCAAGGCGTTCACACCGATGGTCAGGGTCACGAAATCGGGCATGCCCGGCAGCGACCACACCAGCGGCGTCACCAGGATGAAGAGCAGGAACCACTTGTGCGCCGGGTCCTTGTGAAAGGTCTTGCCATAGCGCTCGCGCCGTTCCGGGCGGATGTGCTGCAGGGCATCGGTGATCAGCATGGGGAAGGCAGTGGTCTTGCCCACCACGCTGGCGAACAGGGTGGCGAAGACGCCGGTGAAGAAGATCAGCCAGCCGCCGGTGCCAAAGAACAGCTCCAGGGCCGCGCCCAGGTCGCTCAGGGTATTCACCTGCAAGCCGTTGGGTCTGAGGATCTCCACCCCGACCACCCAGATGGCCAGGTTGATGACGATGCCGACCACCACCGCGAAGAGCAGGTCGTTGCGCTGGATGCGCTTGTGTTCCGGTCCGGTCCAGCCCTTTTCCTTCATCACATAAGGATGCACGAAGTTGGCGATGGAGCCGGCCACGGCGCCGATCACCGACACCGCGACCAGCAGGGCGCCGTGCACGCCTTCGTCCGGCGGGATGCTGAAGCCGATGGTGCCCCGTAGGATGCCACCCAGGTCCGGACCCGACATCACCGCCAGGCTGATGAAGGCCAGGGTCATCACCGCCAGCAGCAGCTTCATCACGCCTTCAATCAGCGCATAGAAATTGCGGCCCACCAGCAGCCAGACCGCGATCACCACGGCCACCGAGCAGAGCAGCGGCTGGTCGAGGTGGAGCAGGGTGGCCAGGGCTTCGCCTGCGCCCTTGAGCATGTAGGCGTTGGTCAGATGGCCCATGATCAGCGCATACCCGAGCATGAACCAGGCAAATACCGGGTGCAGCTGAGCATAGCCTTCGAGGATTGACATCCCCCGGTTATTGCACAGCTGGAAGCGGGCGATGATGTTGACGATCAGAAAGCGCAGCAGTAGGGACACCGCCAGCACCCACATCATGGCGTAGCCATAGTTGGCGCCCGCCACCGAAGAGGTGATGAGGTCGCCCGCACCCAGCCAGGACAGCACCGCGATGATGCCGGGGCCCAGTAGTTTCGCCAGTCGGCGCAGCCCGGAGCTTTGCTCCTTGGCCAGAGGTACGGGTTTTTCGATGGGACCGGATCGCTCCATTGGGGCGGTTCTCCTAACGATTGTTGTTGTTGTGAATAAGGCCGGAGGAGACCTTTTCGTTAGCTTGCCCTTCAGGGTTTAGCACTACATACGACGTCGTACAACTAAGGGCGGGCAACAAAATGTTGCTCCCGGCCCGCTCGGCCAGGCCCGCTTCGGTGGCTCCAGACATACCGCTGGATCAAGCCAGGTGACTTCGCTTGAGACTGTCTCTAGAATGGTCGCCCTTGATTCTGGGGGGCCGGAAAGCCGGCCTGTTCTTGTGCCACGAGGAATATCCATGCAAGTTTCCGTTGAAAACACCTCTGCTCTCGAGCGTCGCATGACCATTGGCGTGCCGGCCGAGCGTATCGAAACCGAAGTGAACAAGCGTCTGCAGCAGACTGCCCGACGCGCCAAGGTTCCCGGTTTCCGCCCGGGCAAGGTACCCATGAGCGTCATTCGCCAGCGCTACGAAGCCTCGGCTCGTCAGGAAGCCTTGGGTGATCTCATTCAGGAAACCTTCTATGAAGCCGTCGTCGAGCAGAAGCTCAACCCGGCTGGTGCGCCCGCCGTCGAACCCAAGGTGTTCGAGAAGGGCAAGGATCTGGAATACGTCGCCACCTTCGAAGTCTTCCCCGAATTCGAAGTCAAGGGCCTGGATGGCATCGAGATCGAGCGCCAGGAATCCAGCGTCGAAGACGCCGACATCGACAAGATGCTCGACGTGCTGCGCAAGCAGGGCACCCGCTACGAAGCCGTCGACCGTGCTGCCGCCAACGACGACCAGGTCACCATCGACTTCGTCGGTACCCGTGACGGCGAGCCCTTCGCCGGCGGTTCCGCCGAAGGCACCAAGCTGGTCCTGGGCTCCGGCCGCATGATCCCCGGTTTCGAAGACGGCCTGGTCGGCGCCAAGGCCGGTGACGAGCGTGTGCTCGACCTGACCTTCCCCGAGGACTACCAGAACCTGGACCTGGCCGGCAAGGCCGTGCAGTTCAAGGTCACCGTCAAGGAAGTGGCCGCGCCCGAGCTGCCCGAGCTGAACGAAGCCTTCTTCAAGCAGTTCGGTGTGGAAGAGACCACCGTCGAGGGTTTCCGCGCCGAAGTGCGCAAGAACATGGAGCGCGAACTGCGCCAGGCGCTGAAGACCAAGGTCAAGAACCAGGTCATGGACGGTCTGCTGGCCGCCAACCAGATCGACGTGCCGGCCGCCCTGATCAGCAACGAAGTGGATCGTCTGCGCGTCCAGGCCGTCCAGCAGTTCGGTGGCAACATCCAGCCCGACCAACTGCCGGCCGAGCTGTTCACCGAGCAGGCCAAGCGTCGCGTGCTGCTGGGCCTGATCATCGCCGAGATGGTCAAGCAGTTCGAGCTCAAGCCCGATGACGCCCGCGTTCGCGAGCTGATCGAGGAAATGGCCGCGGCCTATCAGGAGCCCGAGCAGGTAGTGAAGTGGTACTACCAGAACGAGCAGCAGCTGAACGAAGTGCGTTCGGTTGTACTGGAAGAACAAGTCGTGGATACTGTCCTCAAGCAGGCAAAAGTCACCGACAAGCAGGTCTCCTACGAGGACGCGGTCAAACCGGCCGAGGCTCCGCAAGCAGCCTGATCTGCCTGAACTCGCTAGTCCGCATAAGCCAGCCTCGAGCTGGCTTATGTGTTTTTGACAGGTCATCCAGATAGGGAGCTAGTGCAGGACATGTCCCGCAATTCTTACATGCAATCCATGCCCGATATTCAAGCCGCTGGCGGTCTGGTACCCATGGTGGTGGAGCAATCCGCCCGTGGCGAGCGCGCCTACGACATCTACTCCCGGCTGCTCAAGGAGCGCGTCATCTTCCTGGTCGGCCAGGTCGAGGACTACATGGCCAACCTGGTCGTCGCCCAGCTGCTGTTCCTGGAAGCGGAGAATCCTGACAAGGACATCCACCTCTACATCAACAGCCCGGGTGGTTCGGTGACCGCTGGCATGTCGATCTACGACACCATGCAGTTCATCAAGCCCGACGTCTCCACCATCTGCATCGGCCAGGCCTGCAGCATGGGCGCGCTGCTGCTCGCCGGTGGCGCTGCCGAGAAACGCTTCTGCCTCCCGCACTCGCGGATGATGATCCATCAGCCCCTGGGCGGCTTCCAGGGTCAGGCATCGGACATCGAGATTCACGCCCGTGAAATTCTGACCATCCGCGAGCGTCTGAACAAGGTGCTGGCGCATCACACCGGTCAGCCCATGGACGTGATCGCCCGCGATACCGACCGTGACAACTTCATGAGTGGCCCCGAAGCCGTAGCCTACGGCCTGATCGACAAGGTCCTCGAGAAGCGCAACATCCCCGCCTGACCCCGCCTCGACCACCTGCCCAGGCGCCAGGCGTTTGGGCAGGTAGGCTTGAAAAACCGTGCAATTGGCTCCATCTTGTTGATGTAAGCACATTCCATTGGATCGATCGAATGACAGATACGCGCAATAGCGACGATAACGGCAAGCTGCTTTACTGCTCCTTCTGTGGCAAGAGTCAGCACGAAGTACGCAAGTTGATCGCTGGACCCTCCGTCTTCATCTGCGACGAATGCGTCGACCTGTGCAATGACATCATCCGCGAGGAAGTTCAGGAAGCGCAGGCCGAGAGCAATGCGCACAAGTTGCCTGCGCCGAAGGAAATCAGCGGCATCCTCGACCAGTACGTCATTGGTCAGCAGCGTGCCAAGCGGGTCCTCGCCGTTGCCGTCTACAACCACTACAAGCGTCTGAATCAGCGTGAGAAGAAAGACGACGTCGAGCTGGGCAAGAGCAACATCCTGCTGATCGGCCCGACCGGTTCGGGTAAGACGCTGCTGGCAGAAACGCTGGCGCGGCTGCTCAACGTCCCCTTCACCATCGCCGATGCCACCACTCTGACCGAAGCCGGTTACGTGGGTGAAGATGTCGAGAACATCATTCAGAAGCTGCTGCAAAAATGCGACTACGACGTGGAAAAGGCCCAGATGGGCATCGTCTACATCGACGAGATCGACAAGATCTCGCGCAAGTCCGACAACCCCTCCATTACCCGTGACGTCTCGGGCGAGGGTGTGCAGCAGGCCTTGCTGAAGCTGATCGAAGGCACCGTGGCGTCGGTTCCGCCCCAGGGTGGCCGCAAGCATCCCCAGCAGGAATTCCTGCAGGTGGACACGCGCAACATCCTGTTCATCTGCGGTGGCGCCTTCGCTGGCCTGGAAAAGGTCATCCAGAACCGCTCCACCAAGGGTGGCGGCATCGGCTTCAATGCCGAGGTGCGCAGCCAGGAGCTGGGCAAGAAGATTGGCGAATCCCTGCGGGATGCGGAGCCCGAGGACCTGGTGAAGTTCGGTCTGATTCCCGAATTCGTCGGTCGTCTGCCGGTCATCGCGACCCTCGACGAGCTGGACGAGCCGGCACTGATGCAGATCCTCACCGAGCCGAAGAACGCCCTCACCAAGCAGTACGCCAAGCTGTTCGAGATGGAAGACGTCGACCTGGAATTCCGCCCCGATGCGCTCAAGGCGGTCGCTCGCAAGGCGCTGGAGCGCAAGACCGGCGCCCGCGGCCTGAGATCCATCCTCGAAGGCATCCTGCTCGAGACCATGTACGAGATTCCTTCGCAGAAGGATGTCAGCAAGGTGGTCATCGACGAGAGCGTCATCGACGGCAGTTCCCAGCCGCTGCTCATCTACGAGAACAGCGAGCCGGCGAAGGCAGCGCCAGACGCGTGATGAACCAAAGGGGCTTCGGCCCCTTTTTCATTGGAGCCATGGTTGTATTTTGCGGCGGTCAACCTCATGTTAGAGGAAACCGAGGCCTTAACCGCATCTGCGGCCGATTATTTGCCGAGACCCGTATCCCATGACTACGACGATAGAACTTCCCCTGCTGCCCCTACGTGACGTAGTGGTCTATCCCCACATGGTCATCCCGCTGTTCGTCGGAAGGGAAAAGTCCGTCGAAGCCCTGGAAGCTGCCATGGCTGGCGACAAGCAGATCCTCCTGGTCGCCCAGAAGAACCCCGGCGATGACGATCCCGCCGCGGACGACATGTATCACATGGGTACCGTCGCCACCGTTCTCCAATTGCTGAAGCTGCCCGATGGCACCGTCAAGGTCCTGGTCGAAGGCGAGCAACGCGGTCGGATCGACTCGTTCGTCGAAAACCAGAATTACGCGCGGGCCCTGGTCACCCTGATCGAAGACAGCGAAGCGCCGGATCGCGAATCCGAAGTCTTCTCGCGCAGCCTGATGAGCCAGTTCGAGCAGTACGTCCAACTCGGCAAGAAGGTACCGGCCGAGGTGCTGTCTTCGCTGAACAGCATCGAAGATCCCAGCCGCCTGGTCGACACCATGGCGGCGCACATGGCGCTGAAGATCGAACAGAAGCAGGAGATCCTCGAGATCACCGAGCTGGGTGCGCGCGTCGAGCACGTCCTGGCGCTGCTGGATGCGGAAATCGACCTGCTGCAGGTCGAGAAGCGTATCCGTGGCCGCGTCAAGAAGCAGATGGAGCGCAGCCAGCGCGAGTACTACCTCAACGAGCAGATGAAGGCCATCCAGAAAGAGCTGGGGGACATCGATGAGGGCCACAACGAGGTCGATGACCTCAAGCGCCGCATCGAAGCCGCTGGGCTGCCCAAGGATGCCTTGGCCAAGGCCAATGCCGAGCTGAACAAGCTCAAGCAGATGTCGCCCATGTCCGCCGAAGCCACCGTGGTGCGCTCCTACATCGACTGGCTGGTGAATGTCCCCTGGCAGGCCGAAAGCAAGGTCCGTCTGGATCTGGGTCGTGCCGAGGAAGTCCTCGACAAGGACCACTACGGTCTCGAGGAAGTGAAAGAACGCATCCTCGAATACCTTGCCGTGCAGAAGCGCGTGAAGAAGGTTCGGGGACCGGTGCTCTGCCTGGTCGGTCCGCCCGGCGTGGGCAAGACGTCCCTGGCGGAGTCCATCGCCCGTTCCACCGGTCGCAAGTTCGTGCGCATGGCCCTGGGCGGCGTGCGTGACGAAGCCGAGATCCGGGGTCACCGTCGTACCTACATCGGCTCCATGCCAGGTCGCCTGATCCAGAAGATGACCAAGGTCGGTGTGCGCAATCCACTGTTCCTGCTCGACGAAATCGACAAGATGGGCAACGACATGCGCGGTGATCCCGCATCGGCGTTGCTGGAAGTGCTCGATCCGGAGCAGAACCACACCTTCAACGATCATTATCTCGAAGTGGACTACGACCTCTCCGACGTCATGTTCGTCTGCACCGCCAACTCCATGAGCATCCCGGCGCCGCTGCTGGATCGCATGGAAGTCATCCGGCTGCCCGGTTATACCGAGGATGAAAAGGTCAACATCGCCACTCGTTACCTGATCCCCAAGCAGATCAAGGCCAATGGTCTGAAGAAGGGTGAAGTGGAATTCGACGAAGCCGCGCTGCGCGATGTCATCCGCTACTACACCCGCGAGGCCGGCGTGCGGAGCCTGGAGCGTCAGGTGGCCAAGGTCTGCCGCAAGGTGGTCAAGGAGCACGCGCTGAGCAAGGCGCGTGCCGCCAGCGTCACCGTAGATAGCCTCGAACACTGGCTGGGCGTGCGCAAGTTCCGCTACGGCCTGGCCGAGCAGCAGGATCAGATCGGTCAGGTCACCGGGCTGGCCTGGACCCAGGTGGGCGGCGAATTGCTGACCATCGAGTCCGCGGTCGTCCCCGGCAAGGGGCAGATGATCAAGACCGGCTCCCTGGGCGATGTGATGGCCGAGTCCATTACCGCGGCCCTGACCGTCGTTCGCAGTCGCGGTCGTAGTCTGGGCATTCCCAAGGACTTCCACGAGAAGCACGACATCCACATCCACGTTCCCGAAGGCGCCACGCCCAAGGACGGTCCGAGTGCCGGCATCGGCATGTGCACCGCGCTGGTCTCGGCCGCGACGCGCATCCCGGTGCGCGCCGATGTGGCCATGACCGGCGAGATCACCCTGCGTGGTCAGGTACTGGCCATCGGCGGACTCAAGGAAAAGCTGCTCGCGGCGCACCGTGGCGGCATCCGGACCGTGATCATTCCCGAGGAAAACGTGCGCGATCTGCGGGACATCCCGGACAACATCAAGGCCGACTTGCAGATCAAGCCGGTCAAATGGATTGACGAGGTCTTGGAGGTTGCGCTGCAATACACCCCGGAACCGCTCCCGGACGATGGTCCGGAGCTCGTCAGCAAGGACGAGAAGCGGGAGCAGGAGGGCAAGGAGCGCGTCAGTACCCACTGATGGCGCTTCGGGCTCGATAGGCGGGCCGCCAGAATTCGTTCTTGGTGTGCCGCTGTCCTGCTGGATGCAAGGTCCTTGATCGACGAAAAGGCGCATCTCGAGATGCGCCTTTTCGCTATTTGGTATTCGACGATTTCGCCATGGCCGGTCCGGCCACAGCTCGTGGGGGGAACATGCTACAAAACATCAGGGACCGTTCTCAGGGATGGATTGCCAAAGTCATCATCGGATTCATCATCCTGCTGATGGCACTCACCGGCTTCGAAGCGATCATCCGCGCGACCGGCCACCAGGGCGCCGTAGCGCTGGTCAACGGCGACGAGATCAAGCAGACCGACCTCGCCCAGGCGGTGGAGATGCAGCGTCGCCAGCTGCAGCAGCAACTGGGCCAGGGCTTCGACCCGTCCACGCTGGATGACCGCCTGCTGCGCGAGTCCGCACTCAAGGCCCTGATCGACAAGCAACTGATCCTGCAGGCCGCCAAGGCCGATCGCTTCGCCTTCTCCGAACAGGCGCTGGATCAACTGATCCTGAACACCCCCGAGTTCCAGACCGAGGGCCGTTTCGATCCGCAGCGTTTCGATCAGGCCGTGCGCCAGATGAACTACACCCGCCTGCAGTTCCGTGACCTGCTGCGCGACGAGATGCTGATCGGTCAGCTGCGTGCCGGCATCGTCGGCAGCAACTTCGTGACCGATGCGGACATCGAGGCCTTCGCCGCCCTCGAGCGCCAGACGCGCGACTTCGCCATGCGTACCGTCAAGGCCTCCACCAATGGCATCGTGCCGACCCAGGAGGAAATCCAGGCCTACTACGACAGCCACAAGAACGATTTCATGACGCCCGAACAGGTGGTCATCGAATACGTGGAGCTGAAGAAGGATGCCTTCATGGCCAAGGCCAAGGTCGACGAGAGTCGTCTGCAGGCCGCCTACAAGTCCGAGATCGCCAACCTGGCGGAGCAGCGCGATGCGGCGCACATCCTCATCGAGGTCAACGACAAGCAGAGCGATGACCAGGCCAAGGCCAAGATCCAGCAGATCCAGGAGCGCCTGAACAAGGGCGAGGATTTCGCCAAGCTCGCCAAGGAGTTCTCCCAGGACCCCGGTTCGGCCGCCAATGGTGGCGACCTGGGCTTCGCCGGTCGCGGCGTCTACGATCCGGCCTTCGAGGAAGCCCTCTACGCCCTGGCGCCCCAGCAGGTGTCCGCACCGGTGCGCACCAGCTTCGGCTGGCACCTGATCAAGCTGAAAGGCGTACAGGCCCCGGAAGTTCCGACCCTGGCGAGCGTTCGTCCACGCCTGGAGCAACAGCTCAAGGCCGAGGACGCCGATCGACTCTTCGTCGAGGCGGGCCGCAAGCTGGAAAGCTCCGCCTACGAGGCCTCCGACCTGAGCCAGCCAGCCCAGGAACAGGGCCTGCAGGTCAAGACCAGCGCTCCCTTCGGGCGTGAAGGGGGCGAAGGCATCACCGCCAACCGCCAGGTGATCGAGGCGGCCTTCAGCGAAGACGTCATGCGCAACGGCGCCAACAGCGCTGCCTTGCAACTCGATCCGGAGACCCTGGTGGTGCTGCGCGACAAGGAGCATCGCACGCCGCAACTGCAGTCGCTGGATCAGGTGAAGGGCGAGATCGTCACCCGCCTGACCCAGGAGAAGGCTGCGGCCGTGGCCAAGGCCACCGGCGAAGCGCAGCTCAAGACCCTGCGTGCCGGTGGCAAGGCGGCCGCAGGTGACTGGCGTACGGTCGAAGCCGCTACCCGCAACCAGGAGGGCGTCGATCCCCAGGTGCTGCAGGCGGCCTTCCGCATGGCCAAGCCGGAAGCCGACAAGCCGTCCTATGCCGGTATCAGCCTGCAGAACGGTGACTTCGTGCTGATCCGCTTGCAGGGCGTAGGGGTGCCCAAGGAAGCCCTGAGCGCCGAGGACAAGGCGTTGTATCGCCGCTACCTCGCCTCGCGCGCCGGACAGGTCGATTTCGCGGCCTACCGTCGGGCCCTGGATGCCAAGGCAGAGATCAAGCACCTCTGATACGAAAAAAGCCCGGGAAACCGGGCTTTTTCTTGAGTGGTGGCAAGGGGCTCGCTGGCTGGCGAGCAACCCCGCAACGGGGGAGGGCAGTACCCCCAGGGTCCTACTGGACCAGCTCCTGCTCCTCGAACAGGCCATCGAACAGCATGGTGGATAGGTAGCGCTCGCCGGAATCCGGCAGGATGACCACGATGGTCTTGCCCTGCATCTCCGGGGCCTCGGCCAGCCGTACCGCAGCGGCCATGGCGGCACCGCAGGAGATACCACAGAGGATGCCTTCCTCGCGCATCAGGCGCTGGGCCATCAGCTTGGCCTGGTCATCGCTGACCTGCTCGACGCGATCCACCATGGCAAGGTCGAGGTTGCGTGGCACGAAGCCGGCACCGATGCCCTGGATCTTGTGCGGGCTGGGTTTCACCTCTTCGCCGGCCAGGGTCTGGCTGATGACCGGCGAAGTTTCCGGTTCCACGGCGACCGAGAGAATGGGCTTGCCCTTGGTGTTCTTGATGAAGCGCGAGATGCCCGTGAGGGTGCCGCCGGTGCCCACTCCGGCCACCAGGACATCGATGGCACCGTCGGTATCGTTCCAGATCTCGGGACCGGTGGTCTTCTCATGGATAGCCGGATTGGCCGGATTATCGAATTGCTGCGGCATGAAGTAACGGTCCGGTTCGCTCTCGGCGATCTCCCGGGCCTTCTCGATGGCGCCCTTCATGCCCTTGGCCGGTTCGGTGAGGACCAGCTCCGCACCCAGGGCCTTGAGCACCTTGCGGCGTTCCAGGCTCATGGAGGCGGGCATGGTCAGCACCAGACGATAGCCGCGAGCGGCGGCGACATAGGCCAGGCCGATGCCGGTATTGCCGGAGGTCGGCTCCACCAGGCTCATGCCAGGCTTGAGCAGCCCCTTGGCTTCGGCATCCCAGATCAGGTTCGCGCCGATGCGGCACTTGACCGAATAGCCCGGGTTGCGTCCCTCGATCTTGGCGAGCAGGGTGACCCCCTTGGGTCCGAGGCGATTGATGTAGACCAGCGGCGTATTGCCGATGGACTGGGCGTTGTCAGCGAAGATGCGGCTCATGGCGAATCCTGTCGGGCGCAGAAAGCTCGCAGCCTAGGCCTTGCGCCGGATGACGTCCAGCCTGGGCGCGGCATGCTATCGTCAGGCGAAAGAAGGCGATGAGGATCGACGATGGCTTTCCAGGGTACCGACCGTTACGTAGCCACCACCGAGCTCAGTCTGGCGGTCAATGCGGCCGTCCAGCTCGGGCGTCCATTGCTGGTGAAGGGCGAGCCGGGCACCGGCAAGACCCTGCTCGCCGAGCAGGTGGCGTACAGCCTGGATGCGCGGCTGATCACCTGGCACGTCAAGTCCACCACCAAGGCGCAGCAGGGACTCTACGAATACGATGCGGTGAGTCGTCTGCGCGACTCCCAGCTGGGTGACCCGCGGGTGCAGGACATCGCCCACTACATCAAGCCGGGGAAACTGTGGGACGCCTTCACTGCGGAGGACAGGGTGGTCCTGCTGATCGACGAGATCGACAAGGCCGACATCGAGTTTCCCAACGACCTGCTGCTCGAGCTTGATCGGATGGAATTCCACGTCTACGAGACCGGCGAGACCATCCGCGCCCAGCGGCGGCCGATCATCATCATCACCTCGAACAACGAGAAGGAACTGCCGGACGCCTTCCTGCGCCGCTGCTTCTTCCACTTCATCCGCTTCCCCGAGCGCGAAACCCTGGAGCGCATCGTCCAGGTGCATTACCCGGATCTGCAGGGGCGTCTGGTGAAGGAGGCGCTGGACCTGTTCTACGACCTGCGTAGCGTGCCTGGGCTGAAGAAGAAGCCATCCACCTCCGAGCTGGTGGACTGGCTGGCACTGCTGCTGGGTGACGAGACGGCACAGGCGGCCCTGCACGGTGACGGCAGCCTGCCGCCGCTGGCTGGCGCCCTGCTGAAGAACGAGCAGGATCTGCAGTTGCTCGAACGCCAGGCCTTCATGCGTCGTCGGCGCAGCTGAGGACCAGCATGTTCCTCGACTTCTTCACCCGGCTCAGGGCTGCCGGCATCCCGGTTTCCCTCGGCGAGTTGCTGGATCTGCATGCTGCGCTCGATGCCGGTATCGTGGTGGCCGATCCCGAGGCCTTCTATCTGCTGGCGCGGACCCTGTTGGTCAAGGATGAGCGGTTCTTCGACCGTTTCGACCAGGTTTTTGCCGGTGAAATGGCCAGGTCCGAGCGTTCCTCTGCTGGAAAGGCAATTCCTGCGGACTGGCTCAGGCTGGAGCTGCAGCGGCTGCTGTCCGCAGAGGATCGCCAGCGGCTGCAGGCATTGGGGGGGTTGGATGAGCTGCTCAAGACCCTGCAACAGCGTCTCGCGGAGCAGCATGAACGGCATGCCGGCGGCAACAGGTGGGTTGGCACGGGGGGTACCAGTCCCTTTGGCAGCGGGGGCTACAACCCCTTCGGCGTGCGCATCGGCGAGGCGGGTACGCGCCAGGGGCGCGCGGCCAAGGTCTGGGAGCAGCGGGACTATCGCAACCTGGACGACCACGCACCGCTGGATCGGCGCAATCTGCAACTGGCGCTGCGCCGACTGCGTCGCTTCGCCCGTCAGGGGGCGGCGGCCGAATTCGATCTGGACGCCACGGTAGCGGCCACGGCGCAGGAGGGCGGCTTACTGGACGTCCGCTATCGCCCCGAGCGGCACAACGCGACCAAGGTGTTGCTGCTGTTCGACGTGGGCGGCTCCATGGACCTGCACGTGCGTCTCTGCAGCGAGCTGTTCAGCGCCTGCCGCCTCGAATTCCGCCACCTGGAGTACTACTACTTCCACAACTGCGTCTACGAGCGGATCTGGCGCGACAATGGCCGGCGCCACGAGGAAAGCGTGGCGACCCAGGACCTGCTGCGCCGCTATGGCGCGGATTACCGGCTGGTGATCGTCGGCGATGCCAGCATGGGGCCTTACGAGATCACCCATCCCGGCGGCAGCGTCGAGCATTGGAACGAAGAGCCCGGCGCGCTCTGGATCCAGCGGCTGTGCCAGCATTTTCCCCGGGCTGCCTGGCTCAATCCCTATCCACGCGACGGCTGGGACTTCAGTACCTCCATCGGTCTGGTGCGCGAGCTGATGGGACAGCGGATGTTTCCCCTGACCGGAGAAGGGCTGGGCGATGCGATCCGAGTGCTTACCCGCCAATGAAAAACCCCGGCCTCGGCCGGGGTTTTGGTTTCACGTCACGCTCAGCGTTGGCCGTAGCGACGCAGGGCTTCGATACGATCTTCCAGCGGCGGGTGGCTCATCAGCAGACCGGCCAGGCCGTTCTTCAGCGAACCGTTGATGCCGAAGGCATTCAGGGTGTCGGGCATCTGCACCGGAATACCCTGTTCGGCGCGCAGGCGCTGCAGGGCGCCGATCATGGCGTTGGGGCCGGCCAGGCGGGCACCGGCTTCGTCGGCGCGGAATTCGCGTTTGCGCGAGAACCACATGACGATGATGCTCGCCAGGATGCCCAGCACCAGTTCGGCGACGATGGTGGTTACGAAATAGGCGATACCGTGACCCTCTTCGTTCTTGAAGATGGCCTTGTCGACGAAATTGCCGAAGATCCGCGCGAAGAACATCACGAAGGTATTCACCACGCCCTGGATCAGTGCCAGGGTCACCATGTCGCCATTGGCAACGTGACCGATTTCGTGGGCCAGTACCGCTCGTACTTCGTCGGGCGAGAAACGCTCCAGCAGACCCTGGCTGACCGCGACGAGGGCGTCGTTACGGTTCCAGCCGGTGGCGAAGGCGTTGGCCTCGTAGGCCGGGAAGATACCGACTTCCGGCGTCTTGATACCGGCTTCGCGGGACAGCTCCTCGACCGTCTGCAGCAGCCACTGCTCGTGACGGGTACGGGGTTGGCTGATGACTTCGGTGCGGGTGCTCATCTTCGCCATCCACTTGGAGATGAACAGCGAGACCAGCGAGCCGGCGAAACCGAACACGGCACAGAACACCAGCAGACTGCCATAGTTCTGACCGGTGTAGCGATCCACGCCGAGCACCTTCAAGGTGATGCTGGCAACGATCAGCACCGCCAGGTTGGTAGCCAGAAACAACAGAATGCGCATCATGGTGGGGTACAGCTCCTCACAGGTTTATCTGCCGGCTATATAAGGTTCGGCCCCGATCCATTCAACGTTGCCACTATTGCAAACTGTGTCGCCTGAGTGGGCGGCAACGCGATGGGTACGGCGGGCCGAGCGCCAGTGCCGCCTGGAGCCCAGTGGGCGGCCAGGCGGGTGAAAGACGCGGAAATGCTTTGGTTGGCTACTGGGCGTAGCTGCCGAGGAAGTTGCCGATGCGGCCGATGGCCTGTTCCAGGTCATCGACGCGGGGCAGGGTGACCACCCGGAAGTGGTCGGTCCAGGGCCAGTTGAAGGCGGTGCCCTGGACGATCAGCAGCTTTTCCGACAGCAACAGGTCGAGGGCGAACTTCTCGTCGTTGTGGATGGGGCAGACCTTGGGGTCGATCCGCGGGAAGGCGTAGAGCGCGCCCATCGGCTTCACGCAGCTGACGCCCGGGATGTCGTTGAGCAGCTTCCAGGCGCGGTTGCGCTGTTCCAGCAGGCGGCCGTTCGGCAGCACCAGGTCGTTGATGCTCTGATAGCCGCCCAGGGCGGTCTGGATCGCATGCTGGCTGGGCACGTTGGCGCACAGGCGCATGTTGGCGAGGATGTCCAGCCCCTCGATGTAGCTCTGGGCCCGATGCTTGGGCCCCGAGACGATCAGCCAGCCGGAGCGGAAGCCGGCGACGCGATAGGACTTGGACAGGCCGTTGAAGGTCAGGCACAGCACGTCCGGCGCCAGGGAGGCGGTAGAGATGTGCACGGCCTCGTCGTAGAGGATCTTGTCGTAGATCTCGTCGGAGAACAGCACCAGGTTGTGCCGCCGTGCCAGTTCGACGATGCCTTCCAGTACCTCCTTGGAATAGACGGCACCGGTTGGGTTGTTGGGGTTGATCAGCACCAGCGCCTTGGTGTTGCTGGTGATCTTGGCTTCCATGTCGGCCAGGTCCGGGAACCAGTCGGCCTGTTCGTCGCACAGGTAGTGCACCGGCTTGCCGCCGGCCAGGCTCACGGCAGCGGTCCACAGCGGGTAGTCCGGCGCCGGGATCAGCACCTCGTCGTTATTGTTGAGCAGGGCCTGCATGGCCATGACGATCAGCTCGGAAACGCCGTTGCCGAGGTAGATGTCCTCGATGCCGACGCCCTCGATGCGCTTCTGCTGGCAATACTGCATGACCGCCTTGCGCGCGCTGAACAGGCCCTTGGAGTCACTGTAGCCCTGGGCGGTGGGCAGGTTGCGGATGACGTCCTGCAGGATCTCCTCTGGCGCTTCGAAACCGAAGGGCGCCGGATTGCCAATGTTGAGCTTCAGGATGCGGTGGCCTTCTTCCTCGAGGCGCTTGGCATGCTTGAGGACCGGGCCGCGGATGTCGTAGCAGACATTGGCGAGCTTGTTCGACTTGGAGACCTGCATGGTGGACTGAATCCTGAAAAAAGGGCGAGAGACTGGGTGGAGGCGGACGCCGACCGGCGCTTGGCAGCATCCGGGGGCGGATGCCAGACTGAGCGGGAATCATACGGCTGCATCGCCCGATACAAAAGATGCGCCGGCATCCAGCGAGGTCACCATGGAAAAAGTACAGCGTAGCCCGGAAGACTGGCGCGAGCGCCTGACCGGCGATCAGTTTCGTGTCTGTCGCCTGGCCGCGACCGAAGCGCCCTACACCGGCGCCTATTGCAACACCAAGACGCCTGGCGTCTACCGCTGTGCCTGCTGCGAGCTCCCCTTGTTCGACTCCAGCAGCAAATTCGATTCCGGCTGCGGCTGGCCGAGCTACTATGCACCCATCGCCCCCGAGGCCGTGCAGGAGAAGGAAGACCTCAGCCACGGCATGCACCGTATCGAGGTGCTCTGCGCCCGTTGCGATGCCCATCTGGGGCACGTCTTTCCCGACGGCCCGCCGCCGACCGGCCTGCGCTACTGCATCAACTCGGTCGCTCTCGACCTCGAGCCCAGGGAGTCCGCGTGACCTCGGACATCCTGCAGATTCCCTTTCGCATGGCCGATGGGCAGGCCGCCCGGCTGGCGGACTGGCCGGCCCGGGCCTATCTGGTGGTCAATACCGCCAGCCGTTGTGGCTTCACCGAACAGTACGCCGGGCTCGAAGCGCTGCAGCAGCGCTACCGCGAGCAGGGCCTGCGGGTGATCGTCTTTCCCTGCAATCAGTTCGGTGCCCAGGAACCGGAAGCGGATGCCCAGATCCAGACATTCTGCGTCACCCGCTTCGGCGTCAGCTTCCCGGTGATGGCCAAGCTCGACGTCAATGGCGACGGGGCCCATCCGTTGTTCACCGCGCTGAAACGTGCGGCGCCCGGGCTGCTGGGGCGTCCCATTCGCTGGAACTTCACCAAGTTCCTGATCGACCCCGAGCGCGAGCGGATAAGGCGCTTCGCGCCCCTCACCAAGCCCGAACGGCTGGAGCGGCACCTCCAGCGGGTGCTGGCGCGCTAGGTCGAGAAGGGCGAGATGCATGCTGAAAAGTCATACAATAGTGCCCGGGGCAGGTGACTTATCGCCTGCACCGTCAACCTAGTCTTCAAGGATCATTCCCGTGAGTTCTTCCCTAGAAGCCTTTCTCATCCAGGCGCAACAGGTGCTCGACCGCCTCGAGCCACTGCTGCCGCATCGCCGCGAGGCTCTGGATTGGCAGCATTGCTATGCGGCGCGCTGGCGCCGCGAGGGGCCTGGTGGTTACCTCCAGCCGCTCGAGGTCAACCTCGGGTTGCGCCTGACCGACCTGCTCGGTATCGATCGGCAGCGCGACCAGCTCTCCCGCAATACCCGCCAGTTCGTTGCCGGCTTGCCGGCGAACCATACCTTGCTATGGGGCGCTCGCGGGACCGGCAAGTCGTCGCTGATCCGGGCGCTGCTGGCGGAATTTGCCGGCCAGGGTCTGCGCCTGATCGAGATCGAGCGCGACGATCTCGCCGATCTGCCCCGGGTCGTGGAGCAGATCGCCGGGCAATCGCAGCGGTTCGTCCTGTTCTGCGATGACCTGTCCTTCGACGCTGGCAGCGACGACTACCGGGTGCTCAAGAGCGTACTCGACGGCTCCCTGGAGCAGGCGCCGGACAACGTGGTGCTCTATGCCACGTCCAACCGTCGCCACCTGGTGGCCGAGCGGCAGAGCGACAATGCCAACTGGGAGCACGTCGACGGCGAGCTGCACCCGAGCGAAGCGGCCGAGGACAAGATCGCGTTGTCGGATCGCTTCGGCCTGTGGCTGTCCTTCTATCCCTTCACCCAGGACCACTATCTCGCCGTGGTCCGCCACTGGTGCACGACCCTGGCTGGCAAGTCCGGGCTCACCCTGGAGTGGTCGGAGGATGCCGACCGCGAAGCTATCCGCTGGGCTTCCGGACGGGGCAATCGCAACGGTCGCTGTGCCTATCAATTCGCCCGGCAGTGGGTCGGGCTCAAGCTATTGGAGCGAGCATGACGGTAGAACTCTCGGGCGTTGGCGCCGGGCTGGAAGGCTATGCGATGCTGGCAGCGCAAGTCGAAGCCCTGCTGGCCGACGAGCGCAACCTGGTGGCCAACGCGGCCCAGCTGTCGGCCTTCATCTTCCAGGAGGTTCCAAACCTCAACTGGGCCGGCTTCTATTTCGTCGATGGTCAGGACCAACTGCTGCTGGGGCCTTTCCAGGGCAAGGTCGCCTGCATGCGCATTCCCTTCAACAAGGGCGTCTGTGGCGCTGCCGCGCGGGAGCGACAGACCCAGCGCGTCGAAGACGTGCATGCCTTTCCGGGGCACATCGCCTGCGACGCCGCTTCGCGCAGCGAACTGGTGGTGCCGCTGGTCAAGGACGATCGCCTGATCGGCGTGCTGGATCTGGACAGCCCCCATCCGGCGCGTTTCAGCGCGGCGGATCAGGCGGGTATCCAGCGGCTGGTGGAGGTCTTCCTGGCCGCTACCGACTGCTGAGCACGCAAGAGCCTGTTCACGATCTAGCGAGCTAGAGCCAAACAAGGCGAAAAGGCCTGAGGAAGCGGAGTTTACGAGTGGTAAATGAGCATTTCGACCGGGCTGGCGCCCCAGGGCCTTTTCAACGCCGTTTGGCCGACGTGCAGCAGATCGTGAACAGGTTCTAAGAGGAGGGCAGGGAAGCCCTCATTCGTAGTCGTTCTTCTTGCGCCAGCTGTCGTCCTTGAGCGTATCGACGCTGTCCGCCAGCTCGTTGGCGCTGCTGCTGGCCTGTTCGGCCAGCTCGCTCTGCTGTCGTTTCACCAGGGCGATCTGCTCTTCCAGGTAGGCCAGCATCTCGGTGTAGCGTTCGGGTTGCTGTTGCTTGCGAATCTGCATGATGGCGCGCTCGTAGGCCTGGCGCGCCTGGATGAAGTGCTCGCTCTTGATCTGCTGGTCGGCCTGGTAGCGGAAGAATTCCACGTAGCTCACTGTCAGCAGATAGCGCATTTCGCCCACCCAGCGCTGGGCTTCCTGGCCGTCGAGGATGCCGATCTGGTTGGCATGGGCTACCAGGGCGTGCAGCATCTCGATATAGCCGCGCACTTCCTTGACCCGGGCTTCGGTGTGTACCGGTCGCGCGACGTTGGTCACTTCGATGCCATCGCCCTTGGCGATGGCATCGTCCAGTTCCGTCTTGCGCGAGGCCAGGCCGGCCGACGGTGGCTGCAGGGCGGCGAGCCGAGCGATCAGGCCGAGTTCGATGTGGTTGAACAACTGCTTGAGGGGCGGCGTCATCAACTGGCCGGGCAGGCTGGCGGACAGCTGGGCGCAGCGCTTGATGCGGTCGGTCAGGTCGGCGACCAGGCGCTGCTTCTCCAGGCGACCGGCTTCCAGCTTCTGGTTGACGAAGGCGATCATGATGATCAACAGCACCCCGAGCCCTACTACCGCTGCAATCATCGTTGAGGACATGCCCTTCTCCATGGTGCTTGCCCGCCTTTTGTCGCGCGAGCGAAGTCGTTGATTTGAAAAGTATTTAATCAGCTATTGACGCCCAGGGTAAGGCTCCCTAGAATGCGCGCACTCCCAACGGCGGCAAGCGTCAGCCGAGTGGTAGGCCGGAATCCTGAGGGATTCTACCTGGTCCCCTTCGTCTAGTGGCCTAGGACACCGCCCTTTCACGGCGGTAACAGGGGTTCGAGTCCCCTAGGGGACGCCAAAATTGCGGGAATAGCTCAGTTGGTAGAGCACGACCTTGCCAAGGTCGGGGTCGCGAGTTCGAGTCTCGTTTCCCGCTCCAAATATAGCCCAGCTGCCTCTTGGCAGGTGGGCGCAAGGTGAAAGGCCTTGCAGAAAGAGGTTTCGTCCCCTTCGTCTAGTGGCCTAGGACACCGCCCTTTCACGGCGGTAACAGGGGTTCGAGTCCCCTAGGGGACGCCACATTGCGGGAATAGCTCAGTTGGTAGAGCACGACCTTGCCAAGGTCGGGGTCGCGAGTTCGAGTCTCGTTTCCCGCTCCATATATCGAAACACCGCCTCCGGGCGGTGTTTTCGTTTGTGCGGCTTTCTTGCCCGCGAGCGGATGCCCAGCGCGAGGCCGGGCGGGTCCATCACTGGGCGGGCGTATAGATCTGGTCGAAGACGCCGCCATCGGCGAAGTGAGTCTTCTGGATGCCGCTCCAGGGACCGAATTCCTTCTGGGCGTCGACGAGTTCCAGCTTGGGGAAGCGATCGGCGTACTGTGCGAGGATTTTCCCATCGCGCGGGCGCAGGAAGTTGTCCGCGGCGATCTTCTGGCCTTCGTCGGACCAGAGATACTTGAGGTATTCCTCGGCCTCGGCGCGAGTGCCTTTCTTGTCGACGACGCTATCCACCACGCTCACCGGCGGCTCGGCCTGCACCGAGATGCTGGGGTAGACCACCTCGAAGCCGCCACGACCGAATTCCCGCGCGATCATCTCGGCTTCGTTCTCGAAGGTCACCAGGACGTCGCCCTGCTGGTTCTTCATGAAGGTAGTGGTGGCGGCGCGGCCGCCGGTGTCGAGGATGGGCACGTGCTTGAACAGGTCGGCGACGAAGCTGCGGGCCTTCTGTTCATCACCACCCGGCTGGCGCAGGGCGTAGGCCCAGGCGGAGAGATAGGTGTAGCGGCCGTTCCCGGAGGTCTTGGGGTTGGGCACGATCACCTGGACACCGTCCTTGAGCAGGTCGGACCAGTCGTGGGTGCCCTTGGGATTACCCTGGCGCACGATCAGCACCGTGGCCGAAGTGAAGGGCGCGCTGCGATCGGGCAGGCGGCTTTCCCAGTCCTTGGGTACCAGGCCGCGATCGGCCAGGGCCTGGATGTCGGTGGCCTGGTTCATGGTGATGACGTCGGCCTGCAGGCCGTCGATGACCGAGCGGGCCTGTTTGCTGGAGCCGCCGTGGGACATCTGGATGACCGGGGTTTCCCCGTGCTCGGCCTTCCAGTGGGCCTGGAAGGCGGGGTTGTAGTCCTTGTAGAAGTCGCGCATCACGTCGTAGGAGACGTTGAGCAGCGGTGGCTGGGCGGCCAGGGCCTGGACGCTGGCGGTCAGGGCCGCCGCGAGCAGGGTGAGGCGAAGTCTCTTCATGGGGGCATCCTGCGGAGGAGGGTGCAGGACTATAGCCTGTCATCCAGCCCTGCGTGCATAACCGCTGGAAATAAGGTAATGCACGGCGCGGGCAGGGTGGCCCGTGGATGGTAGACTGCCGCCCTTTCGCGTGCGGTTGGGCACGGCGCGGCGGACAAGGGCTCCTGATATGCGGTTGAGGTCGATCAAGCTGGCGGGATTCAAATCCTTCGTCGATCCGACGACGGTGAATTTCCCGAGCAACATGGCAGCGGTGGTCGGCCCCAACGGTTGCGGCAAGTCGAACATCATCGACGCCGTGCGCTGGGTGATGGGCGAAAGCTCGGCCAAGAACCTGCGTGGCGAATCGATGACGGATGTCATCTTCAACGGCTCCAACAGCCGCAAACCGGTGTCCCAGGCTTCCATCGAGCTGATCTTCGACAACTCCGACCATACCCTGGTGGGCGAGTACGCCAGTTACGCGGAGATCTCCATTCGCCGACGGGTCACCCGCGAAGGCCAGAACACCTATTTCCTCAATGGCACCAAGTGCCGCCGGCGCGACATCACCGACATCTTCCTCGGTACCGGCCTGGGGCCGCGCAGCTATTCGATCATCGAGCAGGGCATGATCTCCAAGCTGATCGAGGCACGTCCGGAGGATCTGCGGCACTACATCGAGGAAGCCGCCGGCATCTCCAAGTACAAGGAACGGCGGCGCGAGACCGAGAGTCGCATCAGGCGCACCCAGGAGAATCTCGCCCGCCTGACCGACCTGCGCGAAGAGCTGGAGCGCCAGCTGGAGCGGCTGCACCGCCAGGCACAGTCGGCCGAGCGCTTCCAGGCCTTCAGGCAGGAGGAGCGGCAGCTCAAGGCACAGCTGCAGGCCGTGCGCTGGCGTGAGCTGGATGGACGCGTCGAGCAACGCCAGAAGGTGATCCGCGACCAGGAGACCGCCCTCGAAGCCCTGATCGCCGAGCAGCGCCAGGCCGATGCCGGTATCGAGCGGCTGCGCGACGGTCATCACGAGCTGAGCGAGGCCTTCAATCAGGTCCAGGGGCGCTTCTATTCCTTGGGCGGGGACATCGCCCGGTTGGAGCAGACCATCCAGCACGGCCAGCAGCGCCAGCGGCAGTTGCAGGATGATCTACGCGAAGCCGAGCAGGCGCGCAGCGAGGCTGAATCCCACCTGGAGCACGACCGGGTGCTGCTCGCCACCTTCGAGGAAGAGCTGGCGATGCTCGAGCCCGAGGAGGAAGCGGCGCGGGCCCAGGGTGAAGAGGGCGCCGCGGCCCTGGAAGAGGCGGAGCTGGCCCTGGCGGACTGGCAGCAGCGCTGGGAGCAGCTCAGCGCGGCAAGCGTCGAGCCGCAGCGGGATGCGGACGTGCAGCAGTCGCGCATCCGGTCCCTGGAGCAGAGCCTGGAGCGCGGCGTCGAGCGCCAGCGTCGCTTGCGGGACGAGCGTACCCTGCTGGGCGAGGATGGGCCGTCCGACAGCCTGGTGGCGCTGGAAGAGCAGATCGCCGAGGACGAGTTGCTGCTGGAGGGATTGGCCGAGCAGGAGCTGCAGGTGGCCGATGGCCTGCAGCGGCTGCGCGAGGAGTTGCTGGCACTGGCCGGCGAGCAGAGCCAGCGGCAGGGCGAGCTGCAGCGCCTCGAAGGGCGTATCGCCTCACTGGAGGCGCTGCAGCAGGCGGCCCTGGCACCCGATACCGGCGCCGCGGCCTGGCTCGAGTCCGAGGGGCTGGCCCAGGCGGCCCAACTGGCGGATGAGTTGCAGGTGGTACCGGGTTGGGAGCAGGCGGTGGAGACGGTGCTCGGCACGGATTTGCAGGCGGTCTGCCTGGATGACCTGGCGCCGCTGCGACTCGATGTCTTCGTCAGTGGTGAATTGAACGTCGTGTTGCCGGGCGCGGCGCCCGTAGCCGCGGGCAGCCTGCTGGAAAAGGTGCAGGCGCCGCGCGATCTGTCCCCCTGGCTTGGCCAGGTGCTGGTGGCGGGCAGTTATGAAGAGGCCCTGGCACGCCGCCCCGCATTGGCCGTCGGACAAAGTCTCATCACGCCGGAAGGTTACTGGATTTCCCGGCATTTCCTGCGTGTGCGGCGTGCCCAGGCCGCGGAGGGCAGCGTCCTCGCCCGCGGGCGGGAGCTGGACGAACTCCAGGCGCGGCGCGAGGAGCTGAGTGAAGCGCTGGCGCTGCAGGAAGAGCGGCTGGAGGACAGCCGTGCCGCCCAGCAGCGCCTGGAGGGCGAGCGCGAGGAAGGGCGTCGACGCCAGCAGCAGGAGCAGCAGCGCCTGGCGGAGCGGCGCGCCCAGCTGTCTGCCCAGCAGGCGCGGGCCGAGCAGCTGAGCATCCGCCGTCGGCAGCTGGAGGCCGATCTCGGCGATCTCGACCAGCAGTTGGCGCGGGAGCAGGAAGAACTGGGCGAGTGCCGGCTGCGCCTGCAGGACGCCCTGGACGCCATGGCGGTGGATACCGAGCAGCGTGCCCAGCTGCAGGGGCAGCGCGAGCGCCATCGGCAGGCGGTGGAGGCGGCGCGGCAACGACAACGCCAGGCGCAGGATCAGCTTCACCAACTGACGGTGCGGCTGACGACCCTGCGCGCCCAGCGCCAGTCGACGCTCCAGGCGTTGGAGCGGCTGGAATTGCAGACTGCGCGGCTCGGTGAGCGTTGCGAGCAGCTCAACCTCAATCTGGAGGAGGGCGGGGAGCCCCTCGACGAGCTGCGTCTGCGCCTGGAAGAACTGTTGGAGCGGCGCCTGCAGGTGGACGAGGAGATGCGCACGGCGCGCCTGGCCCTGGAAGACGCCGATCGGGAGCTGCGCGATTTCGAGCGCCGGCGCCTGCAGGCGGAGCAGCAGGCTACCCTGCTGCGCGGCCAGCTGGAGCAGCATCGCCTGGAATGGCAGGGGTTGGCCACCCGGCGCAGCGGCTTCGCCGAGCAGCTGGCGGCCGACGGCTACGACCTGCCGACGGTGATCGCCACCCTGCCCGCAGAGGCCAGCGAGGCGGCCTGGGAGGAGCAGTTGGAAGGTGTGACCTCCCGCATCGCCCGCCTGGGACCGATCAACCTGGCGGCCATCGACGAGTACCAGCAGCAGGCCGAGCGCAAGAACTACCTGGACGCCCAGAACGCCGACCTGGTGGAGGCGCTGGAGACCCTGGAAAGCGTCATCCGCAAGATCGACCGGGAAACGCGCAACAGATTCAAGGACACCTTCGACCAGATCAACCACGGTCTGCAGGCGTTGTTCCCGAAAGTTTTCGGTGGCGGCAGTGCCTACCTGGAACTTACCGGGGAAGATCTACTCGATACCGGGGTTGCGATCATGGCGCGTCCGCCGGGCAAGAAAAACAGCACCATCCATTTGCTCTCGGGTGGGGAAAAGGCCCTGACGGCTCTGGCCCTGGTATTCGCCATCTTCCAATTGAACCCGGCGCCGTTCTGCATGCTCGACGAAGTGGACGCGCCGCTGGACGACGCCAACGTCGGTCGCTATGCCCGGCTGGTCAAGAGCATGTCGGAGAAGGTGCAGTTCATTTACATCACGCACAACAAGATCGCCATGGAGATGGCCGACCAGCTGTTGGGCGTGACGATGCACGAACCGGGTTGTTCGCGGCTGGTGGCCGTGGACGTGGAAGAGGCGGTGGCCATGGTGGACGCGTAGTGCCCCACAGGCTGGTGGCGTGGCGGTGTAAAGTTGGCGGCAGTCGTGCTAGCTTATGGCCGCTTCAGTGGTAGGTAGAAAAAGCTAGGAAGAACACTGACTTGGCGTAGGTTTCGGACGTTTTGGAAAGACCTCGCAGGCGACGACTTTCCAAAGTTTCCCGACGGCTGTCGGTCCATTATTTTCACAGGGGTATGTCTTTTTCATGGATATGGGTCTGCGCGAGTGGCTGATCATCATCGGCGTCATCGTCATCGCCGGTATTCTGTTCGATGGTTGGCGTCGCATGAGTGGCAAGGGCAAGCTCAAGTTCAAGCTTGACCAGTCCCTGAGCAATCATCCGGAACATGAGGACGAGGAGCCGGAAATCGTTGGCCCGACGCGGGTCGTCGAACAGAAGGAGCCTTCGCTGGACGATCCCGGCGAGCCGACGCCGCCCCGCGCCAGCCAGCGCAAGCGCCGTGAAGAGCCCAGTGCCGACAGCTTCGACCTGTCCGCCGATGACGTCAGCCTGGGCGGTCTGGCCGCCGATTCCGACGACGTGGCCGCGCGCGGCCGCGAGAAGCCGCGCAAGGGCAAGCCACTGAGCGCCAAGGCCACCGAGCGCGAGCCGGTCGCCGAGCCTGCCGGCGGTGGCAGCAGTGGCGGTACCCTCGCGCCGGTGGACGAGGTGCTGGTGATCAACGTCATCTCCCGTGACGAAAAGGGCTTCGCCGGTCCCGCACTGCTGCAGAATATCCTCGAGAGCGGGCTGAGATTCGGTGACATGGACATCTTCCATCGCCACGAGAGCATGTCCGGTAATGGCGAGGTGCTGTTCTCCATGGCCAACGCCGTGCGTCCGGGCACCTTCGACCTGGATGCCATCGACGACTTCCATACCCCGGCGGTGAGCTTCTTCCTGGGACTGCCCGGCCCGCGCCATCCCAAGCAGGCCTTCGACCTGATGGTCGCCGCGGCGCGCAAGCTGTCTTCCGAACTCAATGGCGAGTTGAAGGACGAGCAGCGTAGCGTCATGACCGCCCAGACCATCGAGCACTATCGCCAGCGCATCGTCGATTTCGAACGCAAGAGCCTGATGCTCAAGCGTTGATCGCCGCCGTGCGAACCAAGAGCAGCCTCGGCTGCTCTTTTTGTTTGTAATCTTTGCAGTGGCGCCCGTGGGCGCCAGGGCCACCCCAGGGGTGGCGACAGTGAGAGACCGCCATGACCGACGCCCAAGATGCCGTCACCCGGATCGCCGCCCTGCGCAGCGAAATCGATGCCCACAACTACCGCTACTACGTACTCGACGAGCCCAGCGTGCCCGATGCCGAGTACGACCGGCTGTTCGGTGAACTCAAGGCGCTGGAGGCCGAGCACCCCGAGCTGGTGACGCCCGATTCACCCACCCAGAGGGTCAGTGGCTCGGCCCTGGCTGCCTTCGGCACCATCCGTCACGAGGTGCCCATGCTCAGCCTGGGCAACGCCTTCGCCGATGAGAGTCTGCAGGATTTCGACCGTAGCGTGGGCAAGCGCCTGCGCGAAGAATTCGGCGAAACCGACTTCGCCGGGCCGGATTCGGGGGTGGAATACACCTGCGAGCCCAAGCTCGATGGCCTGGCGGTCAGCCTGCTGTACGAGGACGGGGTGCTGACCCGCGGCGCTACGCGTGGCGATGGCACCACCGGCGAGGACATCACCGCCAACGTCCGCACCATCCGCAACGTCCCGCTACGCCTGCACGGCGAGGGTTGGCCGGCGGTACTGGAGGTGCGCGGCGAGGTGTTCATGTCCCGGGCCGGTTTCGAGGCGCTGAATGCCCGGGCCATGGAGAGCGGTGGCAAGACCTTCGCCAATCCGCGCAACGCGGCAGCCGGTAGCCTGCGCCAGCTGGATTCGCGCATCACCGCCCAGCGGCCGCTGGAGTTCTGCGCCTATGGCTTCGGTCGCGTCGAGGGCGGCGGCCTGCCGGACACCCAGTACGCCATCCTGCAGCAGCTCAAGGAGTGGGGCATCCCCATCAGCCGCGAGCTGCGCAAGGTACAGGGGGCCGACGGTTGCCGCTCCTACTACCAGGACATCGGCCAGCGGCGCGATGCCCTGGCCTATGAGATCGATGGCGTGGTCTACAAGGTCAATCGCCTGGACTGGCAGGGCGAGCTGGGTTTCCGTGCACGAGAGCCGCGCTGGGCCCTGGCGCACAAGTTTCCTGCCCGCGAAGAGCTGACCGAATTGCTCGATGTGGATTTTCAAGTCGGTCGTACTGGCGCCATCACGCCGGTCGCCCGGCTCAAGCCGGTGCAGGTGGCGGGTGTCACCGTGACCAATGCTACCCTGCACAACATGGACGAGATCGCCCGGCTGGGGGTGATGATCGGCGACAGCGTGATCGTCCGCCGCGCCGGGGATGTCATTCCGCAGATCATGCAGGTAGTGCCGGAGCGACGTCCGGCGGAGGCGCGGCCGGTAGAGATCCCCACTCGCTGTCCGGTCTGTGGCTCGGCGGTGGAACGTACCCAGCTGGTCAAGCGCGCCAAGGGCAAGGAGTCGGTGAGCGAGGGCGCGGTCTATCGCTGCGTCGGGCGCCTGGCCTGCCAGGCCCAGCTCAAGCAGGCGATCATCCATTTCGCTTCGCGCCGGGCCATGGACATCGACGGCCTGGGCGATCGCATCGTCGAGCAGCTAGTGGATCGCGGCCTGGTCAAGTCGCCGGCCGATCTCTACACCCTGAGCTACGAACAGGTCTTCGAACTCGAGGGCTTCGCCGAGGTGTCGAGCCGCAATCTGCTCGCCGCCATCGAGGCCAGCCGTAAGCCGGCGCTGGCACGCTTCATCTTCGCCCTGGGCATTCCCGAGGTAGGGGAGGAGACCGCCAAGCGTCTGGCGCGTGCTCTGGGTAGTCTGCAGCGCATTCGTGAGGCGTTGCCCGAGGTCCTGGTCTATCTGCCGGACATCGGGCCGGAGGTGGCCTTCGAAATCCATAACTTCTTCCAGTCTGCGCACAACCGCGACGTCCTGGAGGCGCTGCTGGCCAACGGTATCGAGCTGGCCGATGAAGGCGAGGTGCATGCCGAATTCTCCGGCTATGCCAGCTTCGCCGACTTCCTTGACCAGTTGCACATTCCCTACCTGGGCAAGACCGGCGCCAAGACCCTGGCCAAGGCCTTTCCGAGTTTGGCCGCCCTGATCGAAGGCTCCCAGGACTGGCTGACCTTCAAGACGCTTGCCGGCCTCAATGAGAGGGCCAAGCAAGGCCTGCGCGAATACTTCGTCGATCCGGCGAACGTGGCCAAGGCGCTGACCATCGAGGCCCAACTCAAGGCCTTCGGCATGCACTGGGAAAGTACCCGGCAGGCGGTGCAGGGTCTGCCCTTCGCCGGCCAGACCTGGGTGCTCACCGGTACCCTGGAGGCGATGAGTCGCGATGCCGCCAAGGAGCGTCTGGAGGCCCTGGGCGCCAAGGTGTCGGGTTCGGTATCGGCCAAGACCGCCGTGGTGGTGGCGGGACCGGGAGCGGGCTCCAAGCTGACCAAGGCGACGGAGCTGGGCGTGAAGGTGCTGGATGAAGCTGCCTTCCTGCAGATCCTGGAGGCTCAAGGGCGTTAACCTCGGCGAGGGATGGGATGGAGGCATCCAGGCTTAGGTTGGTGGGTCTTCCGTTGTCGCTAAGTCCTTGTATGGCTTGCAACTTCATCCCAACCGCGTAGAATGGCGCACCTCACCTCAGGGTGGGGCGTTATGGTGGCTCCGTCGGTCCCCCCGCAACGATCAGCCGTGAACCCGGTCAGGCCCGGAAGGGAGCAGCCGCAGCGGTGATGTCGTGTGCCGGGGTGTGGCTGGCGGGGCCACCTCCATTTCTGCCCTCCGCTTTTTTCCCGCGTCTTTCTTTCCCTCCAGTCTTTTTCCGCTGTTAACCCTTTCACGAGATAATCGTGATGCGGTGCACTGTTTTGGTTCGTGGCTTCATGCCATCATTCGAGTAGCATTCTCAGTTATGGACTGACGTCCAAGGACTCATCGTGAAGAACGGACTCGAAAGCGCCGGGCGCGCCCTCAGCCTCGGTTTGCATCCCTATCGCGTCACCTGTCGGCCCGCGCCCGACGCCATGCTGATCGCCCAGATCTACCATCCCATCGAGCCCCTGTTGCTGCTCAAGCTCGACCTGAGCAACGACGACGCCTGCAATCCCTTCAAGATGAACGCTACCGTGGCGAGCCTGCGGGTCCAACTGGACGCTTTGGCGGCCTATGTCGCCAGCGTGGTGCTGGCCGATGGCGAAGACCGCTGCCAGCGCGCTTGAGAATGCCCCATGGGCCGTGGTTTCCGGCGCCGATCGCTTGAAAGGTCGGATCGCCGCCGCCATCTGGCAAGGAGCTGCCAGTTCGTCGCCCGGCCTGGCCGGTTGAGCATGCGGGGTGCATTAAACGCACCTCTTCGTTAGCATGTGCTCCCTTCCCGTCTTCTCCCGATCAGGTCTCGATGAGTTACCAGGTTCTTGCGCGCAAATGGCGCCCGCGGTCGTTCCGCGAAATGGTCGGCCAGACCCATGTGCTCAAGGCGCTGATCAATGCGCTGGACAACGAGCGGCTGCATCACGCCTATCTTTTCACTGGCACCCGCGGAGTGGGCAAGACCACCATCGCGCGGATCCTGGCCAAGTGCCTGAACTGCGAGACCGGCATCAGCTCCACCCCCTGTGGCACCTGCTCGGTGTGCCGCGAGATCGACGAGGGGCGCTTCGTCGACCTCATCGAGGTGGACGCCGCTAGCCGCACCAAGGTGGAAGACACCCGCGAGCTGTTGGAGAACGTGCAGTACGCGCCGTCTCGCGGTCGCTACAAGGTGTACCTCATCGACGAGGTCCACATGCTCTCCACCCACAGCTTCAACGCGCTGCTCAAGACGCTGGAAGAGCCGCCGCCCCACGTCAAGTTCCTGCTCGCCACCACCGATCCGCAGAAGCTGCCGGTCACCATCCTCTCGCGTTGCCTGCAGTTCGCCCTGAAGAACATGCCGCCGGAGCGGGTGGTCGCGCACCTTCAGCAGGTGCTCGCCGCGGAAAGCATTCCTTTCGAGGATGATGCGCTCTGGCTGCTGGGCCGCGCGGCCGACGGCTCCATGCGCGATGCCATGAGCCTGACCGACCAGGCGATCGCCTTCGGCGAGGGCAAGGTGCTGGCCGCCGACGTACGCGCCATGCTCGGCACCCTCGACCATGGCCAGGTCTATGACGTCCTGCAGGCCCTGCTGGAAGGCGATGGCCGTGCGGTGCTGGAAGCGGTCCGTCATCTGGCCGAGCAGGGGCCGGACTGGAGCGGCGTGTTGGCCGAATTGCTCAACGTGCTGCACCGGGTGGCCATCGCCCAGGTGCTGCCCGATGCGGTGGACAACGGCCAGGGTGACCGCGAACGCGTCCTGACCCTGGCGCAGTCGCTGCCGGCCGAGGACGTCCAGTACTACTACCAGTTGGGGCTGGTCGGACGGCGTGATTTGCCGCTGGCGCCGGACCCGCGGCACGGCTTCGAGATGGTCTTGCTGCGGATGTTGGCCTTCCGGCCAGCGGGTGCGGCGATTCCCGAGCGCCCAGCCTTAAAGACGACGGGAGCCAGCCCGGCCACGGCTGACTCCGACCAGCGTCCGGTGGCCGCGGCGGTTCCCCGGCCGGCGGCGCCTGCGCCCGTTCCCGGGCCAGTGGCGGAACCGACTCCTGCGCCGGTAGCACCAGTGACCAGTAATACCACCCCTTTAGAGCCGCCGGTGGATCTCCCATGGGAGGAGCCTGCCCCCGTCGCGGTCAGGGCTGCGCCTGTGCCAGTGGCGACTCCGGCTGAGCCTGCTGCCGCGCCGCTCGCACCCAGGGCGCTGCCGACCCCCCAGGTCGAGGCGACCCCTGAAGCCACGGTGATCGCCGAGTTGCCAGCGGACACCTCCGGTGACGACTTGGACGGTGACGAAGAGCCGCCGCCGGCCGAGGATTACTACGAGGTGGGGCTGGACGACTACCTCGACAGCCTCGGTGAACCGGCGGCCGACGAGATCGCGGCTGCCCCGGCGCCTGCCGTGCAGCCGGCCACCGGTCTTGCCGCCGATTGGCTGGCATTGTTCCCGGAATTGAAGTTGGGCGGCCTGACGGCCAGCATCGCCGCCAACTGCACCCTGGTGGCGATGGACGGCGATCACTGGCATCTGCACCTGGACCCGGCGCAGAGCGCCCTGTTCAACGCCAACCAGCAGCGCCGCCTCAACGACGCCCTGAGCCAGCAGCAGGGCCGGGCCATCACGCTCCAGGTGACCATCCAGACGCCGGAGCAGGAAACGCCCGCCCAGGCCGCCGCACGGCGCCGTGCGGAGCGTCAGCGGCAGGCGGAGCAGTCCATCCAGGACGATCCGCTGATCCGCCAGATGATGCAACAGTTCGCCGCCACGGTGCGTGCGGGTACCATCGAGCCGGTCGACACCCAAGCCTGACCGGTTTTCCATTCATAGTTCGAGGTAGCAGACATGATGAAAGGTGGCATGGCCGGCCTGATGAAGCAGGCCCAGCAGATGCAGGAAAAGATGCAGAAGATGCAGGAAGAGCTGGCGAACGCCGAGGTGACCGGTCAATCCGGCGCCGGCCTGGTCAGCGTCGTCATGACCGGCCGACACGACGTCAAGCGCGTCAGCCTGGACGACAGCCTGATGCAGGAGGACAAGGAAATCCTCGAAGACCTGATCGCCGCTGCGGTGAACGACGCCGTACGCAAGATCGAGCAGAACAGCCAGGACAAGATGTCCGGCATGACCTCCGGGATGCAGCTGCCGCCCGGCTTCAAGATGCCTTTCTAAGACGCTCCAGCTACGGGTGTCCAGCGGGCACCCGTTTCTCTCGCCTTCCAGTACGGTAGTCCATGAGCTTCAGTCCCCTGATTCGCCAATTGATCGATGCGCTCCGGGTCCTGCCCGGTGTCGGCCAGAAGTCCGCCCAGCGCATGGCCCTGCAACTGCTGGAACGCGAACGTCAAGGCGGCCTGCGCCTGGCCAGTGCTCTCAGCGCCGCCATGGAAGGAGTGGGCTATTGCCGCCGTTGCCGCACCTTGAGCGAAGACGAGATCTGTGGTTTCTGCGCCGATACCCGGCGTGACGACAGCATTCTCTGCGTGGTGGAGGGGCCCATGGACGTTTTCGCCGTGGAGCAGACCGGCTATCGCGGGCGCTATTTCGTACTCAAGGGGCATCTCTCGCCCATCGACGGCCTGGGGCCGGACGCCATCGGCGTACCCGAACTCGAGCGGCGCGTCAGCGAGGGTGGCTTCACGGAAATGATCATCGCCACCAACCCCACGGTGGAAGGTGAGGCGACCGCCTACTACATCGCCCAGCTGCTGGCGCCCAAGGGTCTGACCATCTCGCGTATCGCCCATGGCGTACCCCTCGGTGGCGAACTGGACCTGGTCGACGGCGGCACCCTGACCCACGCCTTCGCCGGGCGCAAACCGATCAGCCTCTAGTGTGGTGTTTCAGAAGTTAACTACCCAGTTTTGGTGGCGCTTTTTGGGCTTAGGCGTCGTTGCTACTCCTCGCCATAGCCTGCTATGACTCGTCGCGGCGCCTAGCCCTAGTCAAAAAATCACCTGCCAATTCTTGCGCAAACGTCTGAAACACCACACTAGGCCACTGGGCTCCTAGGTGCGCCAGCAGTTGGCGATTGCGCAAGGACGGCCAGGTATCGTCACCCGGAACGGGTGATCCTGACGTGGTCGAACAACACCAGGCCAACCCCATGGATCTGCCCGTCACGCTTTCGCGCACTTCCACCTATCCGCAGCGTTTCGACAGGGTTCTTGCCTACATCGAGGCCAATCTGGATGGTGACCTGTCGGTAGCAGCCCTGAGTGAGGTGGCCGCTTTCTCGGCCTTTCACTTCCATCGGCAGTTCACCGCCTACCTGGGGATGCCGGTTGCCCGCTACGTGCAGCTGCTGCGCCTGCGGCGTGCCGGGTTGAGCCTGCTTGCGGCCAGGCGCCGCTCCGTGCTGGAGGTGGCGCTGGAGGCCGGCTTCGAAAGCCCTGAAGCCTTCAGCCGGGCGTTCCGCCGGCTCTTCGGTCAGGCGCCGCGACGGTTCCGCCAGGCGCCCGATTGGCGACCCTGGCACCTGGTGTTCGACATCCCTCGACTATCCAGGAGTCTCGTCATGCAACTACGTCTAGTGGAATTCACTGCCGTCAGGATCGCTGCCTTCGAGCTCCGGGGACCGCGTCAGAACGTCGGGGAGAGCGTGCGCCTCTTCATCGACTGGCGCAAGCGCAGTGGCCAGTCGCCGGTGGCGACCAGCCGTTCCTTCGGGATTCCCTTCGGCAATCCCGATACGACGCCCGCTGAGGATTTTCGCTTCGCCATTGGCGGAGAGATCAACGAAGACGTCCGGCCCAATCCCCAGGGGGTACGGGAACTGCTCATCGCCGGTGGCCGCTATGCCGTGGTCCGCCACACAGGTTCGACCGATCGTATCGACGAGAGCATCTACCCGCTCTATCGCGACTGGCTGCCCGGCAGTGGTGAGGAGTTGCGCGACGCGCCACTGTTCTTCCATTACCTGAGCGTCTATCCGGAAACGCCCCAGGAACGCTGGCAGACGGATATTTACTTACCTCTGGCCTGAACAGGCACCTGGACGCTTCGCTGCGTTCGCGCGCCGGCCGGCCATCGGGATGGAACACGACTTTACCTTCCGAGGGGAGCTACCGGAGCTGTATTTTGGTATCGAGAAGCATTATCATTTCCGAAAGTCAGTAGCTTCCGGGGATGGTGATGCAGACGCTCGAGTCCGACCGATACGGACATATTCGGACCCTTTACCTGGACCACCACGGCTGGCTGCGCGAGCGCTTGCAGCGCCGGCTAGGGTGCCTGGGGCAGGCGGCCGATCTGGCTCAGGACACCTTCGTCCGGTTGCTGGCCCGGGAAGGGGAGCTGGGGCGACTGCGTGAACCTCGCGCCTTCCTGGCTACCGTCGCCCAGGGCCTGCTGGCCAATCACTGGCGGCGCCAGGCACTGGAGCGTGCCTATCTGGAAGCCCTGGCTGCACGCCCGGAGGAGGTCCAGCCCTCACCGGAAGACCAGGCGCTGATCCTGGAAACCCTCACCGAACTCGATGCGCTGCTCGACCGGCTACCCACGCGGGTACGCCAGGCCTTCCTGCTGGCGCAACTCGAAGGCCTTACCTACGCCGTGATCGCCCAGCGACTGGGGGTGTCGGAGCGGATGGTGAAGAAGTACATGGCCCAGGCCATGCTGCATTGCCTGGAACTGGTGTCTTGAGCGCCTTGAATCGCGACTTGGGCAGCCCCCTGGAAGAGGCCGCCCAGTGGTTCGCCGAGCTGGCCGCCGACGAGGTGGACCCGGCCACCGAGCGTGCCTGGCAGCGCTGGTTGCAGGCCGATACCCGTCATGCCGTGGCCTGGGCGCGGGTCGAGGAGATCAGCGCGCGCTTCAATGCGCTGCCGGCATCAGGGCGCGCTGTGCTGGTGCGGCGTGACGCCTTGGGCCGTCGCCGTGCGCTCAAGGTACTGGGCCTGGCGTTGAGCGGGCTTGCCCTGGGCTGGAATCGGCCGGACGACTGGCGGCTGGGGCAGGGCGCCGAGCTGAGTACCGCGGTCGGGGAAATTCGCGCCTTCGAGCTGGCGAAGGGCCTAAGCGCATGGCTCGACACCGATAGCCAATTGGCTCGGGAGGGGCCGTCCGCGCAGTGGCGTCTGCTGCGTGGCGGAGCTGCCTTCGAGAACCGCGGCGGCGCGGCGACCTTGCAGCTGGAGACGGGAGTCGGCGAGCTGCGGCTGGGCCTGGGCTGCTGCGAGGTGCGCAGCCGTGATGAGGGGGTGGAGATCGCCTCCTACACCGGGTCGGTCGGGCTCTTCCCACTGCAGATGCGGTCCCAGACCTTGACCCAAGGTCAGCGAGCCTTGATGACGGCGACCGCGGTGCGTCCCTTGGGCCGGGTCGATCCGGGGCGTCAGCTTTGGCGCCAGGGACGGCTGGTGGTCGATGACTGGTCGTTGGGTGCCTTGGTGGATGAGCTCGCACGCTATCGCCCGGGATTACTGACCTGCACCGCCACGGTCGCCCAGCTGCGGGTGGTGGGCAGCTATCCACTTGACGATACCGACCGTGCCCTGGCGGCCCTGGCCGACAGCCTCCCGGTGCGGGTGGAACGACGCCTGCCTTGGTGGGTGCAGATCGTGCCTGCCTGAAAAAAATGGCGCGGGCGGTTCCCCTTTGGCCCACTCGCGGGGCCTAGGGGAAACGTTCCTTCATTCGAGGCTTCCATGCAGCGCCATTCTCGTTTCGCCCTTCATCCCCTGCGCCGTGCGGCGCGTGCCTTCGCCCTGGCGGTGCCGCTGGGCATCACCGGCGTGGCTGCGCCGCTGGTGCAGGCCGCGCCCAGTGTCCAGGAGTACCGCATCGAGGCGGGCAGCCTGGCCAGGGTCCTGAGCACCTTCGCGGCCCAGAGCGGCGTGTTGCTATCGTCACCGGCCCAGGGGCTGGAGGAGCGCCGCAGTTCGGGGCTGCAGGGACGGTATACGCCGGACGAGGGCTTCGCGCGAATCCTGCAGGGCAGTGGCCTACAGGCGGTGCGCCAGGCGGATGACAGCTATCGCCTGGAGGCCGTACCTGCGAGCGGGGTGACTTCCCTGAGCGACACCACGGTGACCGGTTTCGCCTTGGGCAACGCCTTGGGCGAGACCGACGGCTATCTCGCCACCCACAGCGACGTGGCCACCAAGACCAGCAAGTCGCTACTGGAGACCTCGCAGTCGGTGTCGGTGGTGACCCGTGAACAGATCGACGACCAGGGCGCCAAGACCGTCCAGCAGGCCATGAAATACACCCCGGGGATCTTCACCGGGCAAGTCGGGGCGTCCAATCGCTACGACTACGTGGTGATGCGCGGTTTCGCCGACAACAGCGTCGACAACGTCTTTCTCGATGGCCTCAAGACCATGGGCGACAGCGGCACCTTCAGCTCGCTGCAGGTCGATCCCTATTTCCTCGAACGCATCGACGTGGTGAAGGGGCCGGCGTCGGTGCTCTATGGCCGCAGCCTGCCGGGTGGACTGGTGGCCCTGACCAGCAAGAAGCCGCTGTACCAGCCCTATCACCAGGTGCAGGCCACCCTGGGCAATCTCGGCCAGCGCGGCGCCGGCTTCGATTTCGGCGGCTCGCTGGACGAGGAGGGGCGTATCGCCTATCGCCTGGTGGGTCTGGCCCAGCACAGCGATACCCAGTTCGACCACGTGGAGGAAGAGCGCTACGCCCTGGCGCCGAGCCTGGCCATCGACCTTAGCGACGCCACCACCCTGACCCTGCAGGCCTATCTGCAAAAGGACCCCGATGGCGGCTACCACAGCGGGGTGCCGGCCGAGGGCAGTCTCTATCGCCGCAATGGTCGCTACCTCAGCAACCATTTCTTCGACGGCGAACCCGACCACGACAAGTTCGAGCGAACCCAGCAGATGGTCGGCTATCAGTTCGAGCACCGTTTCAACGACGTCTGGAGCGCACGGCAGAACTTCCGCTACGCCAAGTCGCGGGTGGAATTGGAGCAGGTCTATGGCTACGGCTATGTCGGCAACAGCGACCTGCTCAATCGCTACTACTCCGGCGGCCGCGAGAACCTGCACGCCTATACCCTGGACAACATGGTCCAGGCGGACTTCGATTGGGCGGGTACCCGACACACGCTGCTGGCCGGGGTCGACTATCAGCGCCGCTGGACCCACGTGGACTGGCCGAGTGGCACTGCCGATCCGCTGGACGCCTTCGACCCGAGCTATGGCGGCCAGGTGACGATCTACCCCGGCAGCGAATACCGCCGTGAACTGGAGCAGACCGGCGTCTACCTGCAGGATCTGATCGAGCTGGATCGCTGGCGCCTGTCTCTGGGCCTGCGCCAGGATTGGGTGGAGATCGGTATCGAAGACCGCAGCACCGGCTCACGCAGCAGCGAGCGCCGCGGTCAGGCCAGCGGGCGGGCCGGGGTGCTCTATCTGTTCGATAACGGCCTGGCGCCCTACCTGAGCTATTCCACGTCCTTCAATCCCAACGCCTACAACGACGCGGCGGGCAACCCGCTGGAGCCCACCGAGGGCAAGCAGTGGGAGCTTGGCCTGAAGTACCAGCCGCCGGGCAGCAGCAGTCTCTACACCGCCTCGCTGTTCCACATCACCCAGGAGAACGTGGCGACCAAGCTGCCGCAGGAGGACTTCTATTCCTCGGTGGGTGAGATCCGCTCGCGCGGCCTGGAGCTGGAGGGCCATCTGCAGCTAGCCGAGCGCCTGAAGCTCCTGGGCAGCTACACCTTCACCGACATCGAATACACCCAGGCGCTGGACGGCACCCAGGGCAACACGCCGAACCAGGCACCGCGCCACCAGGCGTCGCTGTGGGGGCAATACGAGCTGGCGGGGCCTCTGGCGGGCTTCAGCGTTGGCGCCGGGGCGCGCTACGTGGGCACCAGTTGGGCGGACAAGGCCAATACCCGGAAGGTACCGGCCTATACCCTGGTGGACGCCATGCTCGCCTATGACTTCACCCGGTTGGGGTTGCCGGGGCTCACCGCGCGGATCAATGCCAACAACCTGATGGGTAAAGACTATGTGGCGTCCTGCTACAGCCTGGACTTCTGCTATTTCGGGGAAGAGCGCAACGTGACCGCGACGGTCAGCTACAGCTTCTAGTGTGGTGTTTCAGAAGTTCGCGCAAGAATTGGCGAGTGATTTTTTGGCGGTTCGGCGTTCCGACTGGGCCAGGCGCCGCGACGAGTCATAGCAAAGCTATGGTGATGAGTGGCAACGCCGCCTAGGCCGAAAAAGCGCCGCCAAAATTGTGCAGATAACTTCTGAAACACCACACTAGAAGGGCAGGGCGCCTGCCGCTGACTGAGCGGCAGGCTCAAGCCGTCAGCCTTCCAGCTGGCCACCGGCCAGGGCGCAGAGGCGCGCGGAGTCGAGGATGCGCACTTCCTTGCCTTCCGCTGCCAGCACGCCGCTCTGCTGGAAGCGGGTGAAGACTCGTGACACGGTTTCCACGGCCAGGCCGAGGAAGTTGCCGATCTCGTTGCGCGACATGCTCAGGCGGAATTGCTGGGCGGAGAAGCCGCGGGCATGGAAGCGCGCCGAGAGATTGACCAGGAAGGTGGCGATGCGCTCGTCGGCGCTCTTCTTCGACAAGAGCACCATCATCTGCTGGTCGTCGCGGATCTCCCGGCTCATCACGCGCAGCAGTTGCCGACGCAGTTGCGGCAGCTGCTCGGAGAGTTCGTCCAGGCGCTCGAAGGGGATCTCGCAGACGGTGGTGGTCTCCAGCGCCCGTGCCGAGACCGGATAGCGCTCGCTGTCCATGCCCGACAGGCCGACCAGTTCGCTGGGCAGGTGGAAGCCGGTGATCTGTTCTTCGCCGGCGTCGCTCAGGCTGCTGGTGCGCAGGGCGCCGGAGCGTACGGCGTAGACCGAACCGAAGGTATCGCCCTGGCGGAACAGGTAGTCACCCTTGGCCAGCGGCCGGCCACGCTTGACGATCTGGTCGAGGGCGTCCAGGTCTTCCAGGTCGAGCGAGAGCGGCAGGCACAGCGAGGCGAGGCTGCAGTCCTTGCAATGGGCCTGGGCGGTGCGCAGCTTGAGGGGCTCGGTCATGGGGGCGGGTCGCTTCTCGTCTGGTTCCAAAAGTCTAACTTTAGCAGTCGTGGCAGGCATGGGTCATATCACCCGGGAAAAGCGCTGACTGTCATGGCCCGCCAGATAGCGGTCGAACAGCATGCACAGGGCACGGATCAGCAACCGTCCTGGCGCCAATACCTGCAGGCCGCGCGCATCGAGACGGATCAGGCCATCGGCGGCCATGGCTTCGAGCTGGGGCCAGGCCTCGGCGAAGTACTGGCGGAAATCCAGTTCGCAACTGCGCTCGATGGCCGCGAAATCCAGCTGGAAGTGGCAGATCAACTGGGCGATCACCGCGCCGCGGATGCGGTCGTCCCGCGAGCGGCGCAGGCCACGGGTCACCGCCAGTTCGCCCTGGCCCAGGCGCTCCTGATAGCCGCCGAGGTCGGGACTGTTCTGGCAGAGGACGTCGCCGACCTGGCTGATGGCGGAGACGCCCAGGCCGAGCAGGTCGCAATGACCATGGGTGGTGTAGCCCTGGAAGTTGCGCTGCAGGGTGCCGTCTTCCTGGGCGATGGCCAGGTCGTCGTCGGGCAGGGCGAAGTGGTCCATGCCGATATAGCGATAGCCGGCGGCCAGCAGCTGTTCCACGGTGCGCTGCAGCATCTCCAGCTTGGCCGCGGGGTCCGGTAGCTCACTGGCCTCGATGCGCCGCTGGGGCGGAAAGCGGTGCGGCAGGTGGGCGTAGTTGAACACCGACAGCCGATGGGGTTGCAGTTCCAGCACCCGCGCCACGGTCTGGGCGAAGCCGGCCGTGGTCTGTCGCGGCAGGCCGTAGATGAGGTCCAGGTTGATGGAGCGGTACCCGAGGGCGCGGGCAGCTTCCACCAGGGTGCGGGTGTCGTCGAAGGGTTGCAGGCGATTGATCGCCAGCTGCACCTGCAGGTCGAGATCCTGGACGCCGAAGCTGACGCGGTTGAAGCCCAGCTCGCGCAAGAGGCCCATGGTGCTCCAGTCGGCTTCGCGCGGATCGATCTCGATGGAGTAGTCGCCACGGTCGTCGTCGGCCAGGGTGAAGTGGCGCCGCAGGTCGGCCATGAGCTCGCGCAACTGCACGGGATTGAGAAAGGTCGGGGTACCGCCGCCGAGGTGCAGTTGGTCCACCCGCTGCCCGCCGTCCAGGTGGCGGCTGGTGAGGGCCATTTCCTGGCGCAGGGCCGCGAGGTAGGCGACGCTGCGGCTACGGTCCTTGGTGATGACCTTGTTGCACGCGCAGTAGTAGCAGATGTTGGCGCAGAAGGGCACGTGGACGTAGAGCGACAGCGGGCGACCGGCCTGGCGGCTCAGGCGTAGCGCACCGAGCAGGTCGAAGGCGCCGATGCCGTCATGGAATTGCACGGCGGTGGGATAGGAGGTGTAGCGGGGGCCGGCGCGATCATAGCGGGCGATAAGGTCGGCGTCCCAGGCGAGGGCGGCTGTCATGCCGGGCTCCAATGGCTTCGAGGTGTCCAGTGTGAGGGGCGGCGCCCGCGCTTTATTGATCCAGATCAATGGATAGCCGGTTAAGCTTTGGCGTTTGGACGAGGAGTAGCCCATGGCAGACGAGTTGTACCTCGCCACCTTCCGCGAGGTCAGACCTGCGGGGACACCCCTGGCGACCCTGTTGCTGGCCCATGGCGCCGGCGCGGGGATGGACAGCCCCTTCCTGGAACAACTGGCGGTGGAACTGGCGCGGCGCGAGATCCGGACCCTGAGATTCGACTTTCCCTACATGGCGTGCGCCCGGGCCGAGGGTAGGCGACGCCCGCCGAATCCTGCGGCGGTGCTGCTGGAGCACTGGCGCCAGATGGTTGCGCTCTGGCGCGCGGCAGAAAGCGGCCCGCTGTGGCTGGCGGGCAAGTCCATGGGCGGACGGATGGCCAGTCTGCTGGCCGACGAACTGGGCGCGGCGGGACTGATCTGCCTCGGCTATCCCTTCCATCCAGCGGGGAAGCCCGAACGGCTGCGCACCGAACACCTGGCGACCCTGGCCACGCCGACACTGATCGTCCAGGGCGAGCGCGACGCCCTGGGCAACCGCGAGGAGGTGGCCGGTTATACCCTGGCGCCGTCCGTCGAGGTGCAGTGGATCGCCACCGCGGACCATGACCTCAAGCCGCTCAAGAGTAGTGGCCTGAGCCGAGCCCAGGTGCTGGCGGACACGGCGGCACGGGTAGCGGCCTTCGTGAGAACCGGCGGCTAGATCACCCGGAAGCCGCTGGTGCCATCGCGCCGCAACTGCTCGACCAAACCGAATTCCCAGTCGAGGTAGGCCTGCATCGCCTCGCGCGGGGCGTCGGTACCCTCGTAGGGACGGCGATAGCGGTCGCGACGGGTCGACAGAAGCTGTGTCTCCCCGCTTTCCACGGGCAGCCCGGCGGCCAGCCAGGCCGAGGTACCGCCCTCCAGCAGCAGGACGGGACGGTCGGTGGTGGACTGGACGTCGACGGCGGCGAAGGCGGCCAGTTGACCGCTGCCACAGGTGAAGACATAGCGCTCGGCTGGCGGCAGGGCCGTCGGCAGATCGGCGCGCAGCACCCAGGCGGCGCCGGGAATGTGGCGCTGCACGTAGTTCGCGCTGGCGGTGACGTCCAGCACCTGGGTGCCCGGCTCGGCCAGCAGCTCCTGCAGACGCGTCACGGAGATACGCTCCACCGGCCCAGGGGTGGGAGCGGGCGCCTGCCAGGGACCGGTGGCGCTCAGGGCGGTGGCTGGGAGGTCGTCCACCACCGCGACCTCCCAGCCCATCTGCGCCAGCCAGGAGGCGCTCATGTTGGCGCGCACGCCATCGTCGTCCACCAGCGCCAGGCGCGCGCCGCGCACCGGGGCGCTGTGATCGGTCTCCTGTACCAGCTGGCCGCCCGGGGTGGAGCGGGCGTCGGGCAGATGGCCGGCGGCGAATTCCTCGGGGGTACGCACATCGATCAGGTAGTTCGTCCGCCGGGGGTTGCTGCGCCAGGCCTCCAGTTCGCTGAAGGGGAGGCGGGCGACACCGGCGCGGTCGGCCACCTGGCGGGCGCGGGTGGCGGCGGTCGCCCGGGTCGCCGGGCTGACGTCGCCGCAGCGGCGGGCCTGGCCCTGTTCCAGTTGCTGGCCCGCGAGCGTCCAGCCGATGGTGCCATTGCGCAGGGCCGCCACTGGATTGGGGATGCCGGCGTTGATCAGCGACTGGGCACCGATCAGGCTGCGGGTACGGCCGGCGCAATTGACGATGACCCGCGTGCGGGGATCGGGAGCCAGCTCGGCCACCCGCAGCACCAGTTCGGCGCCCGGTACGCTGACGCCGCCAGGAATGCTCATGGTCTGGTATTCCTCGAAACGGCGGGCATCCAGGATCACGACATCGGCGTTCTGGTCCAGCAGCGCCTTGACCTCCTCGGCCGGCAGCGAGGGGGTATGGCGTCGGCTCTCCACCAGCTCGCCAAAGGCCTTGCTCGGCACGTTGACGTCGATGAACAGCTCGCCGCCGCTGGCACGCCAACCTGCCAGGGCACCCTCGAGCAAGGCTACGTCGGTATAGCCCAGGGCCTGCAGGCGCTCGGCGGCGCGTTCGGCCAGGCCTTCGCCATCGTCATAGAGGGTGATGGCCACGTCGCGGCGCGGCAGGCGCGCCCAGGCTTCCAGCTCCAGGCGCGACAATGGCAGGTTGGCGGCCCACAGCGGATGGCCTTCGGCAAACGGCGCTTCCTCGCGGACATCGAGCAGGGCGACTTCCGCCCCGGCGAGCAGGGCCTGGCGAATCTCGGCAGGGGTACGGACGGCGGTCATGGCGTGGCGGTCTCCTGGGACAGGTCCCACAGGTTGGGCAACTGGCGGTTGGTGTAGCCGGAAATGAAGGGTTTCTCCCGGCCATCGAGGTCATAGACGGCACGGCGCACGGCGCCGATGTTGCCGCCATAGACGTGGATGCTGATGGAGGTGCGGTCGGCATAGGCGTTGCTCACCTGGTGGATGTCACCCACCCGCGGCGACACCGCCTCTACCTGGCCGGGCTGCAGACGCATGGGCGCACCTTCCGGCAACAGGCGGCCATCGGGCCCTCGGGCGAAGCCCTGGGCGGTCTCGGCGCCGCGCAGCATGCCGATCAGGCCCCAGGTTCGATGGTCGTGCACCGGCGTGGCCTGGCCCGGCCCCCAGACGAAGCTCACCACCGAAAAGCGTTGGCGGGCATCGGCATGCAGCAGGTACTGGCTGTAACGCTCGGGCCGGGGCAGGGCGCAGTCCTCGGGCAGCCAGTCGTCGTGACGCACCAGGTCGCCGAGCAGGACCGCGCCGCGGGCCAGCAGCTGGGGTTCAGCGGGCTGTTCGTCCACCAGGGCGGCGAGGTCGTGCAGGAACAGGCGCAGGCGGTCGAGCCTAAGAGTCATGGCGGGCTCCACGGATAGGCGGGTGGTAGTGGGGCCATTAAAGCAGGACCGAGACCCTCGACCTTAGATCGATTGGTTCTGTACTGACAACCGATAGCTGCATGTTTAGGTAGCCACGTTATCCGTAATGAGTATATTAGGTTATGCGGAATCGGTATTTAGATTGGACGAGTAATTAGAGTTAGGTTCTAAGCAGACCAGGGCAACGCCCGTCGCCCTGGCTTTCTGCTGCCCTCGGAGCCCTTGCATGACCGCCCTCGTCCCCTCCCTCGCCAGCGTCCGTGCCCAGGTGTCTGTCGCCGAATGGGAGGCGCGGGTCAAACTCGCGGCGGCCTATCGGTTGGCGGCGCGCGAACGCTGGACCGATCACATCTACACCCATTTTTCACTGCGGGTACCGGGGCCGGATGAGCACTTCCTGATCAATCCCTTCGGCCAGACCTTCGACGAGATCACCGCCTCCTCGTTGGTGAAGGTGGACATCGACGGGGAGATCGTCCTCGATCCCACGGGCTTCGGCATCAATCCCGCCGGCTATGTGATCCATAGCGCCATCCATCGCGCCCAACCCGAGACCCACGCGGTGTTGCACACCCATACCGCGGCGGGTATCGGCGTCTCGGCTCAGCGCGGGGGCCTGCTGATGATCTCCCAACACGCCATGAGGTTCTTCCGGCGCCTGGCCTATCACGGCTACGAGGGCGTGGCCCTGGATCTGGACGAGCAGAGCCGGCTGGTGGCCGATCTCGGACCGCACCAGGCCATGATCCTCCGCAATCACGGCTTGCTCACCACTGGCCAGAGCCTGGAGGAAGCCTTCTGGCACCTCTACTACCTGGAGCGCTCCTGTGCCGCGCAGTTGGCGGCCCAGAGTGGCGGCGCCGAGCTGGTGATCGCCCCGGACGCCGTCGCGCAGAAGGTCAGCGACCTGATCCCTGGCAATCTGGCCCGCGGTGCCCATGTCCGCCACTGGGAGGCGGCGGTGCGCCAGCTGGAGCGCCAGCAAGGCCGGGAGTACGGGCTATGAAGCGCCTGCTCGCCACCCTCGGTTTGGCGCTGCTGCTGGGGCAGGCCCAGGCGGCGCCGGATCTCTCCGGGGTGACCCTGGTACTGGGCGACCAGGCCCGCGGCCTGCGCGCCATGATGGAAGCCGCCGGCACTCTCGAAGGGGCGCCTTATCAGTATCGCTGGGCCAATTTCCAGGGAGCCGCGCCGCTGTTCGAGGCCCAGCGCGTCGGTGCGGTGGATACTTCCTACGCGGGTGACCTGCCGGTGCTGATGGCTGCGTCGAGCGGCGTGCCGCTCAAGCTGATCGCCACCAACGTAGGCTATCCCCAGGCCAATGGCCTGCTGGTGCAGCGGGATTCGCCGATCCGCTCGGTGCAGGATCTCAAGGGGCGCACCGTGGTGGTGTCCTCGGCCAAGGGCAGCATCTCCCAGCATCTGCTCTATGCCGCCCTGGCGGAGGCCGGGCTCAAGCGCGAGGACGTGACGGTCAAGTTCGTGTTGCCCACCGACGCCAGCGCGGCGTTCACTGCCGGGCAGATCGACGCCTGGGCCACCTTCGATCCCTATCTCGGCATCGCCGAGCAGCACGGTGCGCGCCTGCTGCGCGATGGCCAGGGGCTGACCACCGCCCTGGGCTTTCTCACCGCCACGCCGACATCCCTGGAGGACCCGGCCAAGCGCGCCGCCATCGCCGACTTCGCCGGACGCCTGGCCCAGGCGCGGGCCTGGGCGGTAGCCCATCCGCAGGACTATGCCCGGGTCTATGCCGAGCTGACGCGCCTGCCGGAAGGCGCCGCGGCGGCCATTTCCGCCCGCACCTCCCGCGGCCTGCGCCCGGTGCAGCCAACGGACGTCGCCGCGGTGCAGAAGGTGGCCGATCTGTTCAGCGAACTCCAGGTACTGCCCAAGCCGGTCGAGGTGGCAGCCCTGGCCGACCCCTCCGTCTTCACCCAGGAACCCACGCCATGACCTCCTTCCGCCGCATCCTGCTGGCACTGCCGGTGCTGCTCGCCGCCAGTGCGGCCCTGGCCGCCGAGACCCTCACCCTGCGCATCGCCGACCAGAAGGGCAACATGCGCGCCCAGCTGGAGGCGGCCGACGGCCTGCGCGACCTGCCGGGCTATCGTATCCAGTGGGCGGAGTTTCCCGCCGCCGCGCCCCTGGCCGAGGCGCTCAACGCCGGGGCGGTGGACGCCGGCATCATCGGCGATGGGCCGTTGCTGTTCGCCCTGGCCGCCGGGGCCCCGGTCAAGGCCATCGCCGTGGACAAGTCCAATCCTTATGGCACCGCAGTGATCGTGCCCCGCGACTCGCCGCTGCGCACGGCAGCCGACCTCAAGGGCAAGCGCATCGCTACCGGGCGCGGCTCCATCGGTCATTACATCGCCCTCAAGGCGCTGGATTCGGTCGGACTGACGGCCAAGGACGTAAGCTTCCGCTTCCTTGGCCCGGTGGATGCCAAGATGGCCCTGGCCAACGGCTCGGTGGACGCCTGGGCCACCTGGGAGCCCTATACCGCCCTGGCCGAGCAGGTGGACGGCGCCCAGGTGTTGGTCAACGGCCGCGGGCTTTGGGCCGGCAACAGTTTCCTCGCGGCCACCGACGCGGCCCTGGCCGATCCGGCCAAGCGCGCGGCGCTGCAGGACTACCTGGATCGCCTGGCCGCGGCTCAGCGCTGGGGCTATGCCAACCTCGACAGCTATGCCAGGACCCTGGCGCAGATCATCGGCTTTCCCGAAGCGGTGGCGCGGTTGCAGTTCGCGCGGCGCCAGCTGCATTGGGAGCCCATCGATGCCCAGGTGGTCGCCGACCAGCAGGCGGCAGCGGACTTCTACCACCGCAGCGGCCTGATTCCGCAGCGACTGCATGTCCAGGGAACCTTCGCCCAAGGCTTCCAGGTCACCAAGCCGGATGAGGCGCGGCAGGCGGCGCGGGAGTAGGGCGGAGGCGTGGGGAAGAACCCTCTCCACAGCCCTCTCCCTGAGGAGGAGGGGGGCGTCCGGTGCGTATGGATGCCGCTGAGCGGAGCGAAACCCTGGGACGTACAGCAGCCTGGATATGACCTATCCATATAACTCAAGCTTATTTCAAAAGTCCTTCATGCCCTGAGTACGCTATAAGCCTTAATCCATGGATGAGAGCCTTGCCATGCCGTTACCCCTTTCCTTCACCCGCCGTCCGCTCGCCCTCGCTTTCGCTGCCAGTCTGCTCGCGGGCCTGCTCGCCGCGCCCCAGGCTGCCCAGGCCGAGGGCACCCTGCGCATCTCCGAGCAATTCGGGGTGTCCTACGTGATCCTGCATGTGGTGCGCGATCAGAAGCTGATCGAGAAGCACGGCAAGGAAGAAGGCCTGGACATCAAGGTGGACTGGGTGAAGCTGTCCGGTGGCGCGGCCGTCAACGAGGCGGTGCTGTCGGGAGCGGTGGACGTGGGCTCCGCCGGACTCGGGCCCCTGTTCACGCTTTGGGACCGGACCCATGGTCGCCAGAACGTCAAGGCCGTAGCCAGCCTGGGCGCCTTTCCCAACTATCTGGTCACCAACAATCCCCAGGTGAAGACCCTGGCCGACTTCAGCGCCAAGGACCGCATCGCGGTGCCGGCGGTCAATGTGTCGGTCCAGTCGCGCATCCTGCAGTACGCCGCCGCCCAGGCCTTCGGCGAACAGAAATGGAATCGCCTGGAGCCGCTGACGGTCGCGGTGCCCCATCCTGATGCCGCCGCGGCGGTGATCTCCGGTGGTACCGAGATCAACAGCCACTTCGCCAATCCGCCGTTCCAGGAGCAGGAACTGGCCAGTGGCAAGGTGCACAAGGTGCTCAGTTCCTACGATGTCCTGGGCGGGGCCGTCACACCCAACCTGGTGTTCGTCACCGAGAAATTCCGTCGAGACAATCCCAAGACCTACAAGGCCTTCCGCGAAGCCCTGGTCGAAGCCGGCCAGATCATCGAGCAGGACAAGGCCGCCGCCGCCCGTACCTACATCAAGGTGGAGAATTCCAAGCTCGACCCGGCGCTGGTTCAGCAGATCATCGAGAGCCCCGAGGTCAACTTCGATACGGCGCCGCAGAACACCCTGGGGCTCGCCCAGTTCATGTACCGCATCGGCGCCATCCGCAACCAGCCTGCGTCCTGGCAGGACTATTTCTTCGTCGACTCGCCCGACCAGAAAGGCAGCTGATCCTTTTCCCAGGGCTTTCACCGGACCACCGGACGAGCCTTGGAGACTGTGCAAAGACATCTCGAGGTCTCCCCATGGCTATTCCTTCGATTCTCCAGCGCCTCGCGCTGCTCCTGGCGAGCGGTGCCCTGGCGCTGTCCGCCCAGGCCGCAGAGCCCCAGAAGATTCGCCTCGGCATCAATGACAGTCCGCAGAACGGCGCCTTGGAGCGCGCCGCCGAGGTGGCGCGGGAAAGAGGCGTGGAGGTGGAGATCGTCGCCTTCAGCGACTGGAACACGCCGAACCTGGCGCTCGCCCACGGCGATATCGACGTCAATTACTTCCAGCACCAGCCATTCCTGGACAACGCCAACGCCCAGAACGGCTATGGCCTGGTACCCATCGCCTATGGCGTGGAGAACAAGGTCGGGCTCTATTCCAAGCGGGTGAAGAGTTTCGCCGAGGTGCCCGCAGGCGCCACCGTGGCGGTGGCCGACGATCCGGTCAACCAGGGGCGCGGGTTGCAGCTCTATGCCCGCGCCGGCTTGATCCAGCTCAAGCCCGATGCCGGGCCCAAGGCCAGCCTGCAGGACATCGTCGCCAATCCCAGGCAGTTGAAGTTCATCGAGCTGCCGGGTCCACAACTGGCGCGGGTGCTGGACGACGTGACCCTGGCGCAGAGCTATCCCTCGCACATCCTCGCGGCCGGCACCACCGACCCGAACAGCGCCCTGCTGTTCAGCGACGACGAGGCCAACGGTCATCTCTATGCCCTGCGCTTCGTGACCAAGCCGGAAAAGGCCGCTGACCCGGCCATCCGTACCTTCATCCAGGTGTTCCAGAGCGATCCGCGGGTGCGCGAGGCCATCGCCCAGGCCTACGGTAATCCGCAGCTCTACAGCCTGGCCTGGCTGGACCGGCAGGAGGCCTCCCGATGAGCAATGCCTTGCGTAGAACCCTGGAACAACAAACGCCGGTCGAGCCAGAAGCGGAGCCCGCGCGGGAGCATTTGCGCCTGAGCGGGGTGCGGAAGGTCTATACCGGTGGCGCTGTGCCGGTCACCGCCCTGGCGGACATCGATCTGTCCATCGCCCGCGGCGAGATCTTCGGCATCATCGGCCGCAGCGGCGCCGGCAAGTCCAGCCTGATCCGTACCCTCAATCGCCTGGAAGATGTCAGCGCCGGCCAGGTGCTGATCGATGGTGTCGACATCGGCACCCTGCGCGGCGGCCAACTGGTGGCGTTGCGCCGGCGGATCGGCATGATCTTCCAGCACTTCAATCTGCTGGCGTCGCAAACGGTCCTGGAGAACCTGGCGCTGCCGCTCAAGGCGGCGGGTTTTCGTCGTGACGAGATCGAACGGCGCGCCCGCGAGTTGCTGGAACTGGTGGGTCTGCAGGGCAAGGAACAGGTCTATCCGTCGCGCCTTTCTGGTGGCCAGAAGCAGCGGGTCGGCATCGCCCGGGCGCTGATGCTCAAACCCGAATTGCTGCTCTGCGACGAGGCCACCTCGGCGCTGGACCCGGAGACCACCCAGTCGATCCTGGCGCTGCTAAAGGACATCAATCGCCGGTTGGGCCTGACCATCGTCCTCATCACCCATGAGATGGCGGTGATCCGCCAGATCTGCGACCGGGTGGTGGTGCTGGAACATGGTCGTATCGTCGAGCAAGGACCTGTGTGGCAACTGTTCGGCGCGCCCCAGGCCGAGGCCACCCAGGCGCTGCTGGCACCCCTGGCGGCGCAGCTGCCGGCGGATCTCACCAATCGCCTGAGTGCCACCCGTCAGCCGGGGGCGCGGGCGGTGCTGGAACTGAGCTACGACGGCCAGGGCGTGGAGCCCGACTTCCAGGCCCTGGGCCAGGCGCTCGGCGCGCCAGTGGAACTGCTGCACGGAGGTATCGACCGCATCCAGGGGCGCGCCCTGGGCCGCCTGCTGGTGGCCACGCCGGCCCCCGAGCGGCGGCTAGCCAGCTTCCTGACCCAGGCCGGGCTGTTCGCCCGGGCGGAGGTGCTGGGCTATGTCTGAGTTCATGCTCAAGGCGCTGTGGAAGGCCTTTCTCGATACCCTGACCATGGTCAGCGTCTCGGCGGTCATCGTCTGGTTCGCCGGCATCGCCCTGGCGGTGGTACTGGTCACCACCGGACGCGGTGCCATCTTCGCCGCGCCTACTCTCAACCGGGTACTGGGCACGGTGATCAACGCCTTCCGCGCCACGCCCTTCATCATCCTGCTGGTGGCGCTGATCCCGCTGACGCGGCTGATCACCGGCACCACCATCGGCGTCTGGGCGGCAGTGGTGCCCATCACCCTCAGCGCCACACCCTTCTTCGCGCGCATCGCCGAGGTCAGCCTGCGCGAGGTCGGGGGCGGGGTGATCGAAGCGGCCCAGGCGCTGGGCTGCGAACGGCGCCACATCATTTTCAACGTACTCCTGCCCGAGGCCCTGCCGGGCATCATCGGTGGCTTTACCGTGACTCTGGTGGCCATGATCGGCGCCTCGGCCATGGCCGGTGCCATAGGGGCGGGGGGACTAGGCGACCTGGCCATCCGCTATGGCTACCAGCGCTACGACACCCAAGTGATGGCGGTGGTGATCGCCATCCTCGTGGTGCTGGTGTGCGGCATCCAGTTCATTGGCGACCGGTACGTACGGCATCTGCGCGCGCGTTAGTCCTCCCATCCAGTCCCCGCGATGCCCGGAGCGGCCCCTGGCCCTCCGGGCATCGTCGTTTTCGTCCGTTGGCCGCCACTCGCGCGAAAGACGCGTGCCAGAGCCTGGGAAGCACTGTTGGTAGGCGGACAGCAGGACAACAGCTGCCTGGGCTTGGACAGCCTTAAGGTTCTAGATTTTTCTTTTAAGTTTTTGAAATTTATAGGGTTTTTGAGTTGGCCTGGTTCTTGATGATGCTCCGTTGACATCATTTCGACCGCCCTCGCCGGCGGCTTCACCTGGAGGAAGCAACCTTGTCCAATGTACCCGTCAAATTCGCCTATTGGGTCCCCAACGTCAGCGGCGGCCTGGTGGTCAGCAACATCGAGCAGCGCACCCACTGGGGCATCGACTACAACCGCAAGCTGGCCCAGCTCGCCGAGCAGGCCGGCTTCGACTATGCCCTGACGCAGATCCGCTTCACCGCCGGCTACGGCGCCGAATACCAGCACGAGTCGGTGGCCTTCAGTCATGCACTGCTGGCGGCTACCGAGCGGCTCAAGGTGATCGCCGCCATCCTGCCGGGCCCCTGGAATCCGGCGCTGGCGGCTAAGCAGCTGGCGACCATCGACCAGCTCACCAATGGCCGCATCGCCATCAACCTGGTGTCCGGCTGGTTCAAGGGCGAGTTCCACGGCATCGGCGAGCCCTGGCTGGAGCACGACGAGCGCTACCGCCGTTCCGAGGAGTTCATCCGCGCGCTCAAGGGCATCTGGACCCAAGACAACTTCACCTTCGCCGGCGACTTCTATCGCTTCCGTGACTACACCCTCAAGCCCAAGCCGCTGCAGCAGCCGCACCCGGAGATCTTCCAGGGCGGCAGCTCGCGGGCGGCGCGGGACATGTCGGCGCGGGTATCGGACTGGTACTTCACCAACGGCGGTACGACCGAGGAAATCCGCGCCCAGGTGCAGGATCTGCGCACCAAGGCAGCGGCGGAGGGGCGTGAGGTCAAGGTCGGAGTGAATGCCTTCATCATCGCCCGCGACACCGAGGCCGAGGCGCGCGAGGTACTGCGGGAGATCGTCGCCCAGGCCAACCCCGAGGCGGTTAAGGCCTTCGGCGATGCCGCGCGCCAGGCCGGTGCCGCCAGCCCGGAAGGCCAGGGCAACTGGGCCAACTCCAGCTTCGAGGACCTGGTGCAATACAACGACGGCTTCAAGCCCAATCTGATCGGCACCCCCGAGCAGGTCGCCGAGCGCATCGTGGCGCTCAAGGCCGAAGGTGTGGACCTGGTACTGGCCGGCTTCCTGCACTTCCAGGAGGAGGTGGAGTATTTCGGCAAGCGGGTGCTGCCGCTGGTACGTGAACTGGAAGCCCGGGCCGCGGCCCAGGCAGCGGCCTAGGCGATGGGCGCGAGCCTGGCCAAGCGTCCGGTGCTACTGGAGGTGAGTGACCTGGGGCTGGCCTTCGGCGGAGTCACGGCCTTCGCCGAGGTGGGCTTCCAGGTCCGTGAGGGGGAGATCTGCGCCCTCATCGGCCCGAATGGTGCCGGCAAGAGCTCGCTGCTCAACGTGATCAGTGGCCTGTACCGGCCACAGCGGGGAGCGGTGCGCCTGGCTGGATCGAGCCGCGCCCTGCGTTGGCCCCAGGCTGCGGCCCACGCCGGCGTCGCTCGCACTTTCCAGAATCTGGCGCTGTTCAAGGGCATGAGCGTGCTGGACAACGTGCTGACCGGGCGCGGTCGGCACCGCCGCGCCTCCTGGCTGGAGCAGGCCCTGGGGCTGGGCAGGGCGCCGACGGAGGAAAGGGCGCAGCGGGAGATCGCCGAGTGGGCGCTGGACTTCCTGCACCTGCGGCCCTGGCGTGACGCCCTGGTGGGTACCTTGCCCTATGGCCTGCAGAAGCGCGTGGAGCTGGCCCGGGCGCTCGCGGCCGAGCCGCGGCTGCTGCTGCTGGACGAGCCCCTGGCCGGGATGAACGCCGGCGAGAAGCAGGAGCTGAGCGGCTACATCAGGGACATCAACCGCGAGCGCGGGATTACCGTGGTGCTGATCGAGCACGACATCCAGGTGGTGATGCAGTTGGCGGACCACGTGGTGGTGCTGGACTACGGCCGCCTCATCGCCGATGGCGCACCCGCCGCGGTGCGTAACGATCCGGCGGTGATCGCCGCCTACCTCGGTACCCGGCACTAGGGAATACCTGCGCCAAAGGGAGGAAACCATGGCGTTTTTCGTGGAAGTCTTGCTCGGTGGTCTGCTCGCCGGGGTGATGTACGCCCTGGTGGCACTGGGCTTCGTGCTCATCTACCGGGCCTCGGGGGTGTTCAACTTCGCCCAGGGTGCCATGCTGCTGTTCGCCGCCCTGACCTACGTCAGCCTGGTGGAGCGCGGCCTGCCCGGCTGGCTGGCACTGCTCGTCACCCTGGGCGTCATGGTGCTGCTGGCCATGGCGGTGGAGCGCACGGTGCTGCGGCCGCTGGTGAATCGCTCGCCGCTGGTGCTGTTCATGGCCACCCTGGGTCTGGCCTATTTCATCGAGGGCGCCGCCCAGGCGATTTGGGGTGCCCAGGTGCACGGCCTGGACCTGGGCATCGAGGATACGCCGCTGGAGGTAGGAGCTCTGCTGCTGTCGACCTTCGACCTGTTCGCCGCGGCGGTGGCGGCAGTGCTGGTGATCGGGCTGTCGCTGCTGTTCGACCGGACACGGCTGGGCATCTCGCTACGTGCCGTGGCCGACGATCCCCTGGCTGCCCAGGCGGTAGGCATCCGCCTGCCGCGCATCTGGGCGCTGGTCTGGGCGGTGGCGGGCTGCGTCGGCCTGGTGGCGGGTCTGCTCTGGGGGGCGCGGCTGGGGGTGCAGTTCTCGCTGTCGCTGATCGTGCTCAAGGCCCTGCCGGTGCTGATCATCGGCGGCTTCTCCTCGGTCACCGGAGCCATCGTCGGTGGCCTGCTGATCGGCGCCAGTGAAAAGCTCGCCGAGGTCTATCTCGGCCCCCTCATCGGCGGCGGCCTGGAGAACTGGTTTCCCTATGCCTTCGCCCTGGTATTCCTGCTGATTCGACCAGTCGGCCTGTTCGGCGAACCCGTGGTCGAGCGCGTCTAGAGGACTTCCCATGAACCCTTCCGTCGACGCACTGCCGGCGCGTCCGCTGGCCCCTCGTGCGCCCGCGATTCGTCCCGCGCGCCTCGGATTGGCCGCTGTCCTGGCCCTGGCCTTGGGCATGCTGCCCTGGCTCGGCAACGATTATCTGTTCAATGCCTTGCTGATTCCCTTCCTGGTGCTGGCCCTGGCCGGGCTGGGGCTCAATCTGCTCACTGGCTATGCCGGGCAGTTGTCGCTCGGGTCGGCCGCCTTCATGGCGGTGGGTGCCTTCGCCACCTACAACCTGCAGGTACGCCTGGGCTGGCCCCTGCCGCTGTGCCTGTTCGCCGGTGGCCTGCTGGCGGCCCTGGTGTCGCTGCTGTTCGGCCTGCCCAGCCTGAGGATTCGCGGCTTCTACCTGATCGTTTCCAGTCTGGCGGCGCAATTCTCCATCCTCTGGGCGCTGACCCGCTTCGACTGGTTCTCCCATGGCAGCGCCTCGGGGGTGATCAGCGCACCGCCGCTGGTGCTGCTGGGCCAGAGCTTCGGTGGGCCGCTGGGCCGCTATCTGGCCACCCTGGCGGTGGTGCTGGTGTTGTTCGCCCTCGCTGCGCGGCTGGTGCACGGTGAGCTGGGGCGGACCTGGATGGCGGTGCGCGACCGCGAGACGGCGGCGGCGGTGATGGGCCTGTCGGTGGTACGCGCCAAACTGCTGGCCTTCGCCTTGAGCGGCTTCTACCTGGGCGTCGCCGGTGCGCTCTGGGCCTTCACCTACCTGGGTACGGTGGAGCCCCACGGCTTCGACCTGAGTCGCTCCTTCCAGATCCTCTTCATCGTCATCCTCGGCGGGCTCGGCAGCCTGGCCGGCAGCCTCTACGGCGCCGCCTTCATCGTGCTGTTCCCACTGCTGCTCTCCAACCTGGCCGGCTGGCTGCCGGGCGATCTCATCGCCGCAGGCCAGCTGGAGAACCTGCAGAAGATGGTCTTCGGCGCCCTGATCATCCTGGTGCTGATCAAGGAACCCGAGGGCCTGGCCCGGCTCGCCACGCGCGGCTGGCAACGACTGCAGCGCCGCTGACTTCACTCCCTGCCGACGGGAAGGCCCGCCGGCGCTCCATCCCTACAAGGAAAGTCCCCATGTTCAAACGTCATTTGCTCGGCAGCCTCGTCCTGGCCCTGGGCCTCAACACGTTCGGCCCAGCCCAGGCCGCGGGCGAGCAATACTTCCCGCTGCAGAGCTATCGCGTCGGCCCCTATGCCGCTGGCGGCACCGGCTTCTTCGGTGGCTTCATCGACTACCTGAAGTACGTCAACGCCAACGGCGGGGTGAATGGCGTCAAGCTGGTGTGGAGCGAGTGCGAGACCGAGTACATCGTCGAGAAAGGCGTGGAGTGCTACGAGCGACTGAAGAACGGCCGTGACGGTGCGCCCGCGGCCGCTACCAATCCGCTGTCGGTGGGTATCGCCTATGCCACCCTGGAAAGGTCCACCGCTGACCGCCTGCCGCTGATCACCATCAACCACGGCCGCACCGATTCCACCGACGGCAGCGTCTTCCCCTATGTCTTCCCGCTGCAGCTGAATCCCTATTCGGAGGTCTCGGCCATCCTCAACTGGATCGCCCAACAGGGTGGTGGCGAGGCCAGCCTCAGGGGCAAGAAGATCGTCACTCTCTACCACGGCTCGCCCTACGGCAAGGAGACCAACGAGGTCCTGCAGAAGCTGGCGGATCGCTACGGCTTCGCGCTGACCCTGCTCGAAGTGCCCCATCCGGGCAACGAGCAGCAGTCCCAGTGGCTCAACATTCGCCGGGTCAAGCCGGACTGGGTGATCCTGCGTGGCTGGGGCGTGATGAATCCGGTGGCGATCAAGACCGCGCAGAAGGTGGGTTTCCCGGTCGACCACATCATCGGCAACATCTGGAGCAACTCCGAGGAAGACGTGCGCCCGGCGGGTGCCGCGGCCAAGGGCTTCCTGGCCATCACCACCCACCCCTCGGGCACCGACTTCCCGGTGCTGCAGGGCATCGAGCGCGACGTCGTGGCCAAGGGGCAGAGCGACCTGGCCGATCCCAAGCGTTTCGGCACCGTCTACTACAACCTCGGGGTGGTCAACGGCATCCTCAACGTGGAGGCCCTGCGCCTGGCCCAGGCCAAGTACGGCGACAAGTCCCTCAGCGGTGAGCAGGTACGCTGGGGCTTCGAGCACCTGAAGCTGGACGATGCCCGCCTGCAGGCGCTGGGCGCCAAGGGCTTGGTGCAACCGCTCAAGCTCTCCTGCGCCGACCACGAAGGGGGGGGCGCCATCCGCCTCCAGCAGTGGGACGGCGAGAAGTGGCAGCTGGTGAGCGACTGGGTGCAGGCCGATCGTGCCTTCCTGCGGCCGATCATCGAAGCTTCGGCGCAGCAGTACGCCAAGGAAAAGGGCATCACCCCGCGTGACTGCAGCAAGGAGAGCTGAAGCATGACGACCACCCCCTTGCTGGCGGTCGACGCCATCGAAGTCCGCTACGACCAGGCGATCCTGGCCGTCAGCGGGGTGAGTCTTGCGGTCCAGCCGGGGCAGGTGGTGGCCTTGCTCGGCGCCAATGGCGCCGGCAAGAGCACCACGCTCAAGGCCATCTCCGGGCTACTGGGCGCCCAGCGCGGCCAGCTCGTGCGCGGCACCATCCGCTACCAGGGCCAGGATCTGGCGGGTCAGGCACCGGATGCCCGGGTGCGCGCCGGGCTGGTCCAGGTGCTGGAGGGGCGCCACTGTTTCGGACGGCTCAGCGTGGAAGAGAACCTGCTCAGCGGCGGCTTCGTCCGCCGCCTGGGGCGGGACGCCCGGCGCAACGAGCTGGAACGCGTCTATGCCTGGTTTCCGCGCCTGGCGGCCAAGCGCAAGCACCTGGCCGGGCTCACCTCGGGTGGCGAGCAGCAGATGATCGCCCTGGGGCGCGCCCTGATGGCGCGGCCCCGCCTGCTGCTGCTGGACGAACCTTCCATGGGCCTGGCGCCCCTGGTGGTGGAAGAGATCTTCGCCAGCGTCGCCCGGCTCAACCGGGAGGAAGGCCTGAGCGTACTCATGGCCGAGCAGAACAGCGCCATCGCCCTGGACTACGCCCATCAGGCCTATGTGCTGGAGGGTGGCCGCGTGGTGCAGGCGGGCGTTCCCGGCGAAGGCCTGTCGCGGGAGGCGGTGCAGGCGGCCTATCTGGGAGCGGGCTGACCGCCTCGCCGTGGCTGCTCAGGAAAGACCGACCCTGCGTTGTGGCCCTGACGCGGCGGCAAGGAGGACTGGACGATAATCGCCCGGATTGTGCGTTCCGCCGGGTTGCGAACGCTCAAGGGCACGTCACGCGCACCGATACGCTGAGGCATTACCAATACCTTTGGCGGTGGAGCCTCGATGAACCTGAATAATTACAATATCGGAACCCGGGCAGGACTGAGTTTCGCGGTGATCGCCGCGCTGGTGCTGCTGCTAGGGCTGTTCGGCCTCTATAATGCGCACTCGCTACGCAGCGCGCTGGTCCATACGGAAGACGTCACCCTGGCAGGTAGTCGTTCGCTGGCCCAGATCCGCGACAACCAGCTGGGCATTCGGGTCATCACCCTGCGCATGATGCTCAACCGCGAGCCCGCGGTGCTCACGCCTACGGTGGCCCGGCTCGAGGTATTGATCGGACTGTTGGACAAGGCCATGCAGGACTACCGCCAGGTGGTGACTGCCCAGGGCCTTAGCGGTTTCGAGCAACTGGACGCCACCATCGGCAACTACCGGACCCTGCTCGGCCAGTATCGCAGCCTGTCCGACCGGAATGACCTGGACGGTATGCGCGCATTGCTCAATGGCGGCATCCAGGACGCCTCCAACAAGACCGGGGATCTGTTCAACGCCCTGCTCAAGACCAACGTCGAGGAGAGCAATGCCTATACCGCTGAGGCGACCGCTCGCTACCAGACCATCTGGTTCGGCTCGCTGGCGGTGCTGGGCCTGGCCCTGCTGCTGACGATCACGCTGGCCTGGGCGCTCACTCGCAGTATCGTCAAGCCGCTACGGTCCGCCATCGTGGCGGCTCGGGCCATGGCCGATGGCGATCTGCGCCAGAGCCTGCAGGTACAGGGCCGTGACGAGCCTTCGCAATTGCTCGAAGCCTTGTCCGGGATGCAGGCGAGCCTGCGTCAGGCATTGGGGTTGATCAACAGCACCTCGGACCAACTGGGCGGTGCCTGTGGCGAGGTGAGTCGTATCACCCAGCGCAACCTGGGCGAAGTGGCGCAACAGCACGACGAAATCCAGCAGGCTGCCACGGCGGTCAACGAGATGACTGCCGCCGTGGAAGAGGTGGCCAGCAATGCCGTTTCCACCTCCCAGGCGTCCGACGAGTCCCAGCGGATCGCCCGGCGGGGCAGCCAGCAGGTACAGCACACCCTGGCCACCATCCGGGTGCTGGGACAGGACATGGGCCAGGCGTCCACTGACATCGGGGAACTGGCAGAAGAATCGCAGAGGATCGGTACGGTGCTGGATGTGATCCGCGCCATTGCCGAACAGACCAACCTGCTGGCGCTCAATGCGGCCATCGAGGCGGCCCGCGCTGGCGATGCCGGTCGGGGTTTCGCCGTGGTGGCCGACGAGGTACGGGCCCTGGCCGGACGTACCCAGAGCTCCACCGCCGAGATCGAACAGATGGTCTCGCGCATCCAGAATGGAACGCGCCAGGCGGTGGACGCCATGCAGAACGGTACCCGCCAGGTGGGCGAGACCCTCGTCAGCGCCGAGTCCAGCGGCCAGGCGCTGGAGGAGATCAACCAGGCGATCATCGCCATCCACGAGCGCAACCTGGTGATCGCCAGCGCCGCCGAGGAGCAGGCCCAGGTCGCCCGGGAAATCGACCGCAACCTGGTGAACATCCGCGATCTCTCGGTGCGCAATTCGGAGGCCTCGTCCCAGGTGGGCAGCGCCATCGACGAATTGAATGGGACCTCGGGTGAACTGCAGCGGATGCTGCATCGCTTCCAGTTCTGAGGCGTGACGGAGGTCGAGTTACCTTTGCTCCGGCGCCCCCTTACTGTTGCTACCCTGGGCTGAGCTTCCAGGACAGCAACAGGATTTCACCGTGAACAAGACCTCCTACAACGCCATCGCCGATACCTTCCGCCAGGCCAGGAGCAGCCTCCGAGAAGACGAAGGTCGTTATCTGGACGTGCTCTTGGAGAAGCTGGCGCCTGGTGCCACCCTGCTCGACCTGGGCTGTGGCACGGGGACGCCGGTCGCGGCGGCCATCATCGCCCGGGGGCATCGCGTCCTCGGGGTCGATCAGGCGGCCGCCATGCTGGCCCATGCCCGCCGGGAATTCCCCAAGCAGCGCTGGATAGAGGCGCGCCTGGAAAGCTATGCCTGCGCCGAGCCCTACCAGGGGGCGCTGCTCTGGGATTCGCTGTTTCATCTGGAGCGCCAGTGGCATGCCATCGTCCTGGGTCGGGTGATCGCCGGACTGCCGCAAGGTGGGCGGCTGATGCTGACCTCGGGCGGTTCGACCAACGAGGCCTTCGTCGACCGGATGTTCGACCAGCCGTTCTTCTACGACGCCCATCCCCCCGAGGTGCTGCGCGAGCTCTTGCTGGCGCAGGGCACGCGCCTCCTGGTCGAGGAGTTCATGGACCTGCCCGACGGCGAGCGCAACAAGGGGCGCTGCGCCTTCGTCGTCGAGAAGGTCTGATCAGTCCGCGCGCGTCACTCCTTCCAGCCCGGCTGGTAGAGCGTGCCATGGGCCTGGTCCAGGGCGGCACGGACCTTGGGCGAATGCTGGTAGACATCGATCAGCTTGGCCAGCCGTGGATCGTCCTTGTTGTCTGGCCGCGCGACGAACTGGATGACGTACTCGGGATGGTCGAGACCGTCGAAGAGCAGGGCCTGGTTGGGGTCGATGGTCTTGGCCAGGCGCAGGTAGTGGGGATAGCCCTGGGCCACGTCGACGTCGTCCAGCGAGCGCGCCAACTGCACGGCCTCCAGCTCGACGATCTGGATGTCGCGCGGATTGCTGGTGATGTCGGCCAGGGTGGCGTGGTAGCCAACGCCGGGCTTGAGCGTGATGAAGCCGGCCTTTTCCAGCAGCAACAGGCCACGGCCGCCGTTGATGGCGTCGTTGGCGATGGCCACCCGCGCGCCCTTAGGTACCTCGGCCAGGGTCTTGTACTTCTTCGAATAGAGCCCGACGTTGTTGATGATCCCCGGCGCCACCGCCACCAGGTCGTAGCCGGCGGTGCGCTTGGCGTTCTCCAGAAAGGGGATGTGCTGGTAGTAGTTGGCGTCGATGTCGCGGTTGGCGAGGCTGGTGTTGGGGGCGATCCAGTCGCTGAATTCGACAATTTCCACGTCCACGCCGGCGGCCTTGGCCTCCTGCACCGCCACTTCCAGCGGTGGGGCGAAGGCGGCGGTGGTGCCGATCTTGAGCGGATCGGCCAGGGCCGCGGTGCTGAGGAGGCCGAGGGCGAAGAGCAGGGGGTTTAGGCGGGTCATAGGGCGTCCTTGAGAGGTCAGTCCTGGCGGAAACGGGTGCCGAAGTGGTGGGTGTCGAGGTGGTCGCCGCGGCCGAACAGCTTGTGTCTGAAGCTGCCCTCGGCGTAGGCGGTCTTGTACCGACCTCGGCTCTGCAGCTCCGGGATCACCAGGTCGATGAAGTCGGCGTAGCACTCGGGGGTGACGGTGCGGGCCAGGTTGAAGCCGTCCAGTCCGGTCTCGTCGATCCAGCCGAGCAGGGCATCGGCCACCTGCTGGGGATCGCCGACGATTGCGGTGTAGCGTCCGCCCAAGGCGTGCTGCTCCAGCAACTTGCGGCGGGTCCAGCCGGCGTCCTTGGCGACCAGGCGCTTGAGCGCCGATTCGATGGCCTCGGTCCTCTGTGGGCGGATGGGGTCGTCGAGTCCGTAGGCGGCCAGATCGATGCCCACCGAGGCGGCGTGGTGTGCCACGCCGGCCTCGGCGCTGGCATGGCTGAGGTATTCGGCATGTTTGTCGCGCGCCTCGGCGGCGGTGGGTGCGACGATCACCGTGAGGCCCATGAACAACTTCACGTCATCCGCGCGCCGGCCGGCGGCCACCGCCGCACCGCGCACCCGCTCGACCTGGGTGCGGGTGGCGGCCTGGTCCTGCCCGGAGATGAACACGCACTCGGCATGGCGCCCGGCGAAGGCCAGGCCGCGCTCCGAAGAACCCGCCTGGAACAGCACCGGGGTGCGCTGCCGCGAGGGCTCGCAGAGGTGGTAGCCCTCGACGTCGAAGAATTCGCCGTGGTGCTGGACCTTGCGCACTCGCTCCGGGCGGGCATAGATCCGCTGGGCGCGGTCACGGACCACGGCGTCGTCGGCCCAACTGCCTTCGAGCAGCTTGTACAGGACTTCCAGGTATTCGTCGGCCTGGTCGTAGCGGCGGTCGTGGGCGATCTGGCGGTCCAGGCCCATGGCGCGGGCGGCGCTGTCCAGGTAACCGGTGACGATGTTCCAGCCCACTCGCCCTTCACTCAGGTGATCCAGGGTGGAGAGGCGGCGGGCGAAGGGATAGGGCGGCTCGTAGGTGAGGTTGGCGGTGAGGCCAAAACCCAGGTGCCGGGTGCTGGCGGCCATGGCCGAGACCAGCAGGAAGGGATCGTTGACCGGCAGTTGAATGGATTCGCGCAGGGTCAGGTCGACGTTGCCGCCATAGACGTCGTAGACACCGAGGATGTCGGCGATGAACAGGCCATCGAACAGGCCGCGCTCCAGCAGCTGGGCCAGCTCGGTCCAATAGCCGAGGGTGTGATACTGGCTGGAGGTGTCGCGCGGATGGGTCCAGAGACCGTGGTTGATGTGACCCACGGTGTTCATGTTGAAGGCGTTGAGCAGCACCTGCTTGGTGGGGCCGCTCATGGCGCGGGCGCCTGCTTAGGGGTAAAGGTCCGGAGCACGGCCATGGGATCCTCGGAATCAGGGCAAGGGGAGAGATCCGGTGGTCCGGTATTTATACGATAGCCTCAAGGTCCAGGCAGTTTTAAATAGCTTTTCGGAATAACTTTAGGGTGCGGGCAGAGTCGTGCGGCTCTCTAACCAAATTCCAAATCGGTATTAAGATGCACTTTGCATATTCCTTATCTTGGCCGGCGACTATCCGCCGCCTGCCGAGGAATCCATGGCCGCCATCCGTTTTTCATTGGGCCCACGCCTGCGCCAGGGGCTACTCGCCCTGGGCTTGCTGGGCCTCGCCTGTGCCGCCCAGGGCGATACCGCCCTGCGCATCGGCTATCAGAAGTCGTCCACCCTGCTGGTATTGCTCAAGGAACAGGGCACCCTGGAACGGGATCTGGCAGCCAAGGGCATCACCGTGAGCTGGCATGAGTTCTCCAGCGGCCTGCCGCTGCTGGAATCCCTCAACGTGGGCAACGTGGATCTCTCCGCCGACGTCGCCGACACCGTGCCGGTGTTCGCCCAGGCGGCGGGTGCCAAGCTCACCTATTTCGCCCGGGAAACGCCTTCGCCCCAGGCCCAGGCCCAGGCCATCCTGGTCCCGGAGGGCTCGCCGCTGAAGACGCTGGCCGATCTCAAGGGCAAGCGTATCGCCGTGACCAAGGCTGCCGGTAGCCACTACCTGCTGATCGCCGCCCTGCAGAAGGCCGGTCTGACCTTCGCCGACATCCAGCCGGCTTACCTCACCCCCGCGGACGGTCGCGCCGCCCTTGAGAACGGCAAGGTGGACGCCTGGGTGACCTGGGAGCCCTTCGTCGCCAGCGCCCAGCGCCAGCAGCAGGTGCGCATCCTCGCCTCGGGCGAAGGCCTGGCCAGCTACCAGCGCTATTACCTGGCCGCCACCCCCTATGCCCAGGCTCATCCCGAAGTGCTGGCCCTGGTGTTCGCCGAGCTGCAGCGCACGGGGCAGTGGGTGAAGCAACATCCCGCCGAGGCGGCACGTATCCTCGGTCCGCAGTGGGGTCGCCTGGACGAGGCCACCGTAGAGCTGGCCAACGGCCGCCGCACCTACGATGTCCAGCCGGTCAGTCGCGGGGCCCTCGGCGAGCAGCAGCGCATCGCCGATGCCTTCCACGCGGCCAGGTTGCTGCCCACCGCGGTGGACGCCAGCGCCGTGAACCTCTGGACCCCGACGTTACCGTGAACCCTCCGAGCTGAGCAGGTTTTCACTCAGGACAAGGCCCAGCAACGCCGGGCCTTGTGTCTTGCCCCGCCAAGCCAGGCCGCTCCGGTCGGGGACGCCTATCTGAACCACGCCTCCTGGCGCCCACCACCGGATGCCGGACGCGAGCGCTCGCGCGTCCGGCGAGGCTTCATCGACGCTGTACCTATTAGGTCAGGGCCTACAAGGTCGAGTACCTCTTGTTCGCTTTATCCTGTTGGTATAACGTGATTACAAAGTACCAAAGGCAGTTTGACAGCCGTGTTCTCTGGTCGGGTTTCATGAGGCCCATGGCTGCGCTGTTCAAAATCATTGCAAATATTGTCTTTCGTTGTAATAAAAAACATATGAGGTTCGTTCATGATCGAAGTCGTCAACCCCGCCACCGGGGCCACCATCGCGACCTACTACACCCACACGCCGGCCCAGGTCGAAGCGCGCCTGGCCCAGGCCGCTGCGGCGCAGCGGTCGTGGGCGGAGCGTCCTCTCGCCGAGCGCTGCGCGGCCCTGGTACGCCTGGCCGCCATCTTGCGCGCCGGTCGCGATACCTATGCGCGGCTCATCGTCAACGAGATGGGCAAGCCGCTGGTGGAAGCCGAAGCGGAGATCGAGAAATCCGCGCTGACCTGCGAGTTCTACGCCGAGCGGGCGCCTGGCTTTCTCGCCGATACCCCGGTGGTCAGCGCCGCCGCCGACAGCCGGGTGGTCTACGATCCGCTGGGCGTGGTGCTCGCGGTGATGCCCTGGAACTATCCGTTCTGGCAATTCGTCCGCTTTGCCGCACCGGCTATTGCCGCCGGTAATGGTGCCATCCTTAAGCACGCCAGCAATGTGCCGGGCTGCGCCCTGGCGCTGGAACAGGCGTTTGCCGAGGCTGACCTGCCCACCGGCCTGGTGGCGACCCTGCTGATCGAGGCCAGGGAGGTCGCCGGGGTGCTGGCCGATTCGCGCATCGCCGCCGTCACCCTGACCGGCTCCACCGCGGTCGGCCAGCAGGTGGCCAGCCAGGCCGGCACGCTGATGAAGAAGCAGGTACTGGAACTGGGTGGCTCGGACCCCTTCATCGTGCTGGCCGATGCCGACGTGGCCCTGGCCGCGCAGACCGCAGTCAAAGCGCGTTTCGGCAACGCTGGTCAGAGCTGCATTTCCGCCAAGCGCTTCATCGTCGTCGAGGCGGTGGCCGATGCCTTCACCGAGGCCTTCGTGACCGCTGCCGCTACCTTGCGGCTGGGCGATCCGCTGGAGCGGACCACTCAGATCGGTCCGCTGGCCCGTGCCAGTCTGCGCGAGGATCTGCAGCGCCAGGTGACCCTCAGTCTGGCCGAAGGCGCGCGTCTAGTTCTGGGTGGTACGCCGCTGCCGGGACCTGGCTTCTTCTACCCACCCACCATCCTCGACCGGGTGACGCCCGAGATGACTGTGGCCCGTGAGGAAACCTTCGGGCCGGTGGCCGCGATCATCCGCGTCGCGAACGAGGAGGAGGCGATCCGCGTCGCCAACGCCAGCGAATTCGGGCTCGGCGCTGCCCTCTGGACGCGTGATCTGGCGAAAGCCCAGCATCTCGCCCGACGCATTGAGGCCGGTGCAGTGTTCATCAATGCCCTGGTGGCTTCGGATCCGCGGGTGCCCTTCGGCGGCATCAAGCAGTCCGGCTATGGCCGTGAGCTGGGCGAATGGGGCATTCGCGAATTCACCAACGTCAAGACCGTCTGGCAAGGCTGACCTCAAGGAGTTTTCCATGATCAAGACCAATTCCGATGCCTGGCTGCTCAAACCCGAGGCTATCACCAAGCACGACCGCGGCGGTGGCGCCGCTACCACGCCGCTGGTGACCGCAGGCCTGGGGGCACGCACCTTCATCAACGGCTACACCGAATTCCAGGGTGGGGCGCAGATTCCCTTCCATTTCCACAATTGCGAAGAGAGCGTGATGCTGGTGGAGGGCCAGGCGATCTTCGACATCGACGGCCAGGAATTCACCATCGCCCCCCAGGACGTCACCTATATCCCCGCCGGGGTGCCCCATCGCTTTCGCAATGCCTCGTCGACCGAGCCCATGAAGATCCTCTGGATCTACGGCTCGGCCGACGCCACCCGTACCCTGGTGGAGACGGGCGAAACGCGCCCGATCGCCGCCGAACATCGCAGCTAGCCAAGGAGTCTCTCATGCCGGAAATCATCGTCCATGCAGTTAAGGGCCGTAGTGCGGAACAGAAGAAGCTACTGATGAAACGCATCACCGAAGCCGTCGTAGACAGTTTCGGTGTACCCGCCGACAGGGTTGTGGTGCAGATCGTCGAGGCCGAGCCGGAAGACAAGGCGCGCGGCGGTGTGCCTTACAGCGAACGCTGAAACAGGCACGTCGCAAGAGTTCGCCAGGCGCGAACGCTGCGTTGGCCAAAGGTCAATTTTCGCTGGGCAGCGGGTTGCCTAAGGTGGCGCAAGCGGGTCTGACGGTCGCCATGGCGCGGACGTCGGACCTTTCCAGTCGGTGCCAGGAGAGTCCTATGTACGCCTATGTCGGCAGCCGAACCACCCGTGCCCGTCAGGCCCGCGGGGAGGGGATCAGCGTTTACCGCGTTACTCCCGCAGGCGCGCTGGAACTCGTCCAGGTGGTCGGTGACCTGATCAATCCATCCTACCTGACCCTGAATCGGGCGGGGGACCGTCTCTATACGGTGCATGGCGACGAGCAGGCGGTCAGCGCCTTCGCCGTCGACCGCTCGAGCGGCTGCCTGACCCTGCTCAACCAGCAGGCCAGCGGCGGTTGCAATCCGGTTCATCTGGCGCTGGCGCCGGACGATCGCCACCTGGTGGTGAGCAATCATCTCGGTCGCAGTCTCGCCGTCCTGCCCGTAGCGGAAGATGGCCGGCTGGCGCCGCTGGTCCAGCTGCTGGAGCTGCAGGGCGAGCCCGGGCCGCACCGCCAGGAACAGCCCCATGCCAAGCCGCACTGCAATCCCTTCGACCCAAGTGGCCGCTTCGTGCTGGTGCCGGACAAGGGGCTGGACCGGATCTTCAGCTTCGCCTTTCGCGACGGACGCCTGGTGCCGGTGGCCGAGGTGGCGACCCGCGAAGGGGCGGGGCCGCGGCATCTGGTATGCCATCCGCGCCTGCCGCGCGCCTATGTGGTCAACGAACTCGATTCGACCCTTACCAGCTATGCCTTCGATGCTAGCTCCGGTGTCCTCGAACCCCTGACCATCCATTCGACGCTGCCGGCCGACTTCACTGGCAACAGCCGGGCGGCGGCCATCGAACTGGATCGGAGCGGCCGCCTGCTCTACACCTCCAATCGCGGCCACGACAGTCTGATGGTCTTCACGCTGGATTCCCAGAGCGGGCTGCCGACGCCGATCGGCAGCCTGTCGAGCGGGGGCCGCACGCCACGCGCCTTCGCCCTCGCACCCGATGGCCGCCAGCTGTTCGCCCTCAACGAAGACAGCGACAGCATCGTCTCCTTCCTGGTCGACGAGACCCGCGGAATCCTCGAACCCACGGGCACGGCGGTGCGCTGCGGCAGCCCAGTGTGCCTGGTCTTCAGCCGCTGAAGATCGTCGCCACATCCTACAACAACAAGATCGGCCGCCTCGTCGCGGCCCTGTGAGGCCATCATGAACACTACCCCCGTCACCCGGGAGCAGGCCATCATCCGCAAGGTGGCCTGGCGCATCATCCCCTTCGTCTTCCTGCTCTACATCGTTTCCTATCTGGATCGGGCCAACATCGGCTATGCGGCGTTGCAGATGAACGCCGAGCTGGCTCTGTCGAGCGAGGTCTTCGGCTTCGTTTCGGGCATCTTCTTTATCGGCTACTTCCTGTTCGAGGTGCCGAGCAATGTCATGCTCGAGCGCTTTGGCGCACGGATGTGGATCGCGCGCATCCTGGTCACCTGGGGTGTGATCGCCGCGGCCACGGCCTTTGCCCAGACCGCCATGCACCTCTATGTCCTGCGCTTTCTGCTGGGGGTGGCCGAAGCGGGTTTCTTTCCCGGGATCATCGTCTACCTGACCTACTGGTTCCGTTCCCGCGAACTGGCCACCACGGTGGCCCTTTTCACCGCGGCGATTCCGGTGTCCTACATCATCGGCGCGCCGCTCTCGACCTGGATCATGGACAACGTCCACTGGCTGGGCTGGAGTGGCTGGCGCTGGATGCTGTTCCTCGAAGGCATCCCGGCGGTGTTCCTAGGTGTCATGTGCTACCTCTACCTCACCGATCGGCCCGAACAGGCGCGCTGGCTGGCAGATGAAGAAAAGGTCTGGCTGCTCGCCGAGCTGGAGCGTGATCGCCAGGCGCGCAAGAACGTCAAGCATTTCGGCGCGCTCAAGGCCATGAGCAATCCCAAGGTGCTCTACCTGGCCTTCATCTACTTCGTCTACCAGTGCGGCAGCCTGGGTGTAGGCTACTGGATGCCGCAGATCATCAAGGGCTTCTCGTCCACGCTGAGTCACACCCAGATCGGCCTGATCGCCACCATCCCCTATATCGTCGCCACTCTGGTGATGATCGCCTGGTCGCGGCGTTCGGATCGTCTCGGCGAACGGCGGCTGCATTCGGCCTTGCCGCTGGCGGTCGCGGCGGCGGCGCTGGTGGGGGCCGGACTGGTGCGCGAGCCTTACCTGGCGATCGGCCTGATCAGCCTGGCGCTGGCCGGTCTGTACAGCTTCAAGTCGCCGTTCTGGGCGTTGCCAACGCTGTTTCTCAGCCGCTCCACGGCCGCAGTATCCATCGCCGTGATCAATTCCATTGGCAACCTGGGCGGCTTTGTCGGCCCCTTCATGATCGGCATGGTGAAGGGCAATACCCAGAGCGCCTCGGCGGGTCTGCTGTTTCTCAGTGCGCTGCTGGCGATCGCCTTCATCATGACCCTGCTGATCCGCCTCGACCGTGGTGACGACGACACCCGCGCCGCCGCGGCTACCACCTGACCTCCAAGGAGTTTTCCCATGACCCCCAGCTCAGCGGTACTCGCGGACCTCGCCCCCAAGGGCGCGCTCCGGACGGCGATCAACTACGGTAATCCGGTGCTGGCGCAGCGCGGTGCCGAGGGGCAGCCGGCCGGGGTGTCCGCGGCCCTGGCCCATGCCCTGGCCGAGCGCCTGGGCGTACCCGTGCAGTTCAGCACCTGCGACGCCGCCGGCAAGGTCTTCGCCGCCCTCGAAGGCGACGCCTGGGACTTGGCCTTTCTGGCCATCGAACCGGTGCGGGCGGCGCAGATCGACTTCAGCCACCCCTACGTCATCATCGAGGGCACCTATCTGCTGCGGGACGCCGACCCGGCCCAGAGCGTGGCCGAGCTGGACCGTGCCGGCCGCCGTATCGCCGTGGGGCAGGGCGCCGCCTACGATCTCTATCTGAGCCGCACCCTGACCCAGGCCGAGCTGGTGCGGGCGCCGACCTCGGCGGCAGCGGTGGACTGGTTCGTCGACCAGCGCCTGGACGCGGCTGCCGGCGTTCGCCAACCGCTGGAAGCCTATGCCCGGGATCACGCCGGCTACCGCGTGCTGGCCGACAGCTTCACCGAAATTCGCCAGGCCATGGCCGTCCCCAGGGGGCGCAGCGCCGGCGCGGCCTTCGTCCGTGGTTTTCTTGACGAGCAGATCCGCAATGGCTTCGTCGCCCGCGAGCTGGCCACCAGCGGTCAGTCCGAGGCCCGGGTGGGACCGGCACTGGGCGGCTGACAGCATCTGGACCAGGCTGCGGGCAGAGGTCGCAGCCCGGTCCTCGGCGTTCGCCACGCGGCTGGCAGCGTTGCGCTGTCGCCGCCGGCGCTAGTGCGGTTCCCTGACCACCGGCTCTACCGGGCGTGCAAACCAGCGTCGATACAGCGGCTCGGCCACCGCCATCACCACCACCAGCCGCAGGATCTGCATGACAGTGACGGTGCCCACGCCCAGCCCCAGGGCCTCGGCCGTCAGGTACATCTCGGTGGTGCTGCCTGGGGTCATGCCCAGGCCCAGGGTGGTGAAGGGCAGGGCGAACACCTTGGCCAGCAGCCAGGCGATCAGGAAGGTGGCGACCAGGCAGAGCAGGGTGTAGAGCGTAGCCAGCAGCAGAAAGCGCGGCGAGCGGCGAAAGAAGGCGCGGTCGAAGTGACACCCCAGGGTGACGCCGATGAGCATCTGGGCCAGGTGACTCAGCGTCGGCGGCAGGCTGGTAACCAGACCGCTGGAGGCGGTGACCAGGCAACACAGCGCCAGGGGGCCGAACATCCAGGGATTGGGCCAGCCGCGGCGCTTCCAGGCCAGGGCCGCTACCAGGCCCGCCGCCAGCAGCGGCGCTAGCCAGCGCCAGTCCGGCGGGGGCGGCACGTGGGCGGCATGGGCGATACCTGGCACGCCCCAGAGCATGGCCGGCGGCACCACCAGCACGATGATCACCAGGCGCAGGGTATGGGCGGCGGCGACCTTGGGCGCATCGGCGCCATGGCGTTCGGCCAGATTGATCATCTCGGCGAAGTTCGCCGGCATGAAGGCGAAGAAGGCGGTCTTGCGTTCCGTGCCCAGGCGCTGCACCGCCATGATGCCGAGCAGCGCCAGCAGCAGGGTGGCGACGGCGGCCAGGGCCATCAATGGCAGGTGGCCGACGACCTCGGTCAGTACCGCCGGAGTGAAATGCAGGCCGATGGCCGTGGCGATCAGCCATTGCCCGGCCGGGCGGCCGTGGGGAATGGCGCTGATGCGCCAGCCCAGGCAGCGGCACAGGGTCACCGCGACCAGCGCGCCGGTGATCCAGGGCAGCGGCCAGTGGACCAGGCTGGCGAGCCAGCCGCCGAACAGGCCGACAAAGGGGGTGGGCCACCAGGGGCGAGGCGCGAAGCGGGAGGTCGGCATGGCGTTGTTCAGGGATCCGGTAGCAGGTTCAGGAACGTAGATGACCGACGAAAGCCTTGGCCACGGGCGACAGCGCACTGTAGCGCCGCACCACCACGACGATGGCGCGACTGGCCCAGGCTTCGTCCAGCTCCAGGGCCACCAGTTTCATCGGCTTGAGATAGGGCCGCACGATGGATTCGGGCAACACGCACAGGCCCAGGCGAATCGCCGCCAGGCGGCACATCGCCTCGAAGCTGCTGATGCGCACGCGCTGACGGATACTGCGCTCGAGCAGCGCCGCCTGGCGCGAGAGCAGGACGTTCATCGAGCTTTCCACGTGGGGACCGATGAACTCGTGGTCCAGGGTCGCGGCGAAGCTTACCCGCTTGTGCCCGGCCAGGGGGTGATCCGCGGCGGCGATCACTACCAGTCGCTCGCGGCGATAGGCGAAGGTCTCCAGGTCCAGGGCGGCGGTATCGGCCGCAACGATGCCCACATCCGCGCGACCTTCCGCCACCGCCTGGACAATGCTGCCGCCCACCCGCTCCTCTATGTCGAAATCGACCCGCGGATAGAGGCCCATGAAGCTGGCGAGGTCCGGAGTCAGGTGGTTGGTCAGCGCGGAGGTGATGGCTTGCAGGCGGATATGGCCGGTGGCGCCGCTGCCGTGCTCGTTGAGTTCCAGCTGCATGTGACGAAGATCGTCATGCACCCGCTCCACATAGTGCAGCATGGTCTCGCCAGCCGGGGTCAGCCCCATGCCGCGAGCATGACGGATGAACAGCGGCACCCCGACCTGGTCTTCCAGTTCGCTGATTCTCTTGCTCACGGCAGAGACCGCCAGGTGGCAGAGCCGCGCGGCGCGGGTGACGTTGCGCTCCTGGGCCACCACCCGGAAGACGTTCAGGCTGACTAGGTCATAGCGTGGCGGAGAGCCGCTCATGGGCGATCCTCGCAAGGGGTCAGGGGGCGACGGCCAGAGCCCGTTCAAAGAAGTCCGGCGTACCGAAGTTGCCAGACTTGAGCGCCAGAGCGATGTCGCCCTGGGCACCGCTGCCCAGGGTCCAGGGTACTCCAGGTGCGATGGGAGCGCCGATACGCAGGCTGGAGATCGCCAGCGCCTTCACTACCGCGCCGGAGGTTTCGCCCCCGGCCACCACCAGGCGTCTCACTCCACGCTCACGTAGGCCGCTAGCGATACGCGCCAGGGCGTCTTCGACCAACTGGCCGGCCCGTTCCACTCCCAGTTGAGCCTGGGCCTTGCGTACCTCTTCGGGATCGGCACTGCCGTAAATGAGGACTGGTTCCTGCGCCAGGCGCGGTTCGGCCCAGGCCAGTGCGGCGCTGACCTGATCCTCGCCAGCGGCCAGGGCCAGCGGATCGAGGCGAAAGCCCGGTCGGTGCGCTAGCCAGACGGCAACCTGCCCGCGGGTAGCGGTCGAACAGCTGCCCGATAGCACGGCAGCGTGACCCGGCATAGCGGGCAGCGCTGCCGCTTCGGCATGGGCAGCCAGCAGGCCGCGACGGCGGAAGTTGGCCGGCAGTCCCAGCGCCACGCCGGAGCCGCCGGTGACCAGCGGATGATCCGCCACTGCGGCGCCTATGGCGTGAAGGTCGGCATTGTCGATGGCGTCGACGATGGCATGACGGACGCCCTGCGCCTGGAGGTCGGCCAGGGCCGTGGAGAGCGCGGCGCTGCCCTGGCGCACCTGGGGCAGGCGTACCAGGCCCACGGGGTGGGGCGTCTGGGCTTGCAGCACCCGCATCAGGTTGCTGTCGGTCATGGGCGTCAGCGGATGGTGGCGCATGCCCGACTCGGCCAATGGCTGGTCACCCACGAACAGCTGACCGAGGTAGAGCGTCCGGCCGTTCTCGGGGAAGGCGGGGCAGGCGATGCTCAACTTGGCGCCGAGGGCTTCGGCCAGGGCGTCGGCGACCGGTCCGATGTTGCCGGCAGCGGTGGAGTCGAAGGTGGAGCAATACTTGAAGAAGAACTGCTGGCAACCCAGCTCCTGCAGATAGGCGAGGGCCGCCAAGGACTGGGCGACCGCCTTGGTGGCGGGCAGGGTACGGGACTTGAGGGCGACCACCACGGCATCGGCGTCGGCGGGCAGCGGGCCCTCCGGCACGCCTAGTACCTGAACGGTGCGCATGCCCTGGGCCACCAGGGTACTGGCGAGGTCGGTCCCGCCGGTGAAGTCGTCGGCAATGCAGCCCAGTAGCGGCGTGGCCATGGGGATTTTCCTTGTTCTTGTCAGGGATGCCCGGGGCGCGAATGTCCCCGGGAGCAACGGGTACCGCCCTAGCCGCGCAGAACCTGGGCCACCGCTTGGCCAAAGGCGGCGCAGCCCAGGCTGCCGCCCAGGTCGGCGGTGCGCTTGGCCGGATCTTCCAGCACCTTGTCCACCGCCTGGTCGATCGCTGCGGCCGCTTCCTGCAGCTTGGCATTGCCACGGTGCTCGCCCATCCAGTGCAGCATCATGCCGATGGACAGGATCATCGATACCGGGTTGGCCTTGTCCTGGCCGGCGATGTCCGGCGCCGAGCCATGCTGGGCCTGGGCGCAGCAATGGATGTTGCTGGCCATGATGGAGCCGGCGAGGCCCAGGCTGCCGGAAAGTTCGCTGGCCAGGTCGCTGATGATGTCGCCATAGAAGTTGGTGGCCACCAGCACGTCGAAGCGTTCGGGGTTGCGCACCAGATGCGCGGTGGAGGCGTCCACCAGCAGGTCGTCCAGCTGCACCTCGGGGAATTCCTTGGCCACGTTGCGCACGCATTCAAGGAACAGGCCGTCGGTCATGTGGAAGCTGTTGGCCTTGTGGATGGCGGTGACCTTGCGGCGGCGCTTCATCGCCAGCTCGAAGGCCTGGCGGGCGATGCGCTCGCTGCAGTGGCGGGTGATCTTGCGAGTGGACAGCGCCATGTCCGGGGAGGGCATCACCTCGCCCCAGCCGCGGCTCATGTTGCGATCCGGATAGAAGCCTTCGGTGGCCTCGCGCATGATCACCAGGTCCATGCTCTTGCCTTCCTTCATGTTGGAGGCGAGGAACGGCCGGGTGCGCGCCGGGCGCACGTTGGCATAAAGATCGAGACCGATGCGAAAGCCGGCAGAGACGTTGCGACCGCCTTTCTCAGGCGCCGGGTAGTCGGCATGGGACTGGGTGCCGAGGATCACGCCATCGTAGGTCTTGGCCTTTTCCAGGGTCTCGTCGCGCAGAGTGATGCCGTGCTTCTCCAGGCTGGTGAAGCCGACGTCGTCGTAATCGAAGGTCAATCCCAGGCCGAACTTCTCGTTGGCGACATCCAGCACGGACATGGACGCCTGGATGATTTCAGGACCGATACCGTCGCAGGGCAGGACCAGAATGCGCATTGTTTTCTCCTTGTAGATTCTGTGGGAACGTCGGCCTGGTGGGTGAGCCTAGGGCGATCACGACATCACCAAACTCTTTGTACTTTATGTCACCTAAAAACAATTCGTGCAACGGCGCAGGACAAAAAAAGCGGTGCCTATTCGTGGCTTGCGAACGCGCGCGCGCAACGCCTGTACGGAGGACGGCCGGGTAGGAGAGGTGGAAGGTTCAGGCGGGTGGGCAGATCAGGCTGGCTGCTTTGCCGCGTCTTCTTCGGCGGCTTCGAGTTGGCGGTCCTGGGCGGCCTTGAGCCGGCTGACCACATCGAGATGCTGGTGCAGGAAGAGCGCCGCTTCTTCGCGACTGCCGCCTTCGAGCAGGTCGAGGATATGCAGGTGTTCCTGACTCTGGCCGATCTGCCGTGAGCGTTCGACGTTGGAACGATAGGCCATGAAGCGACGCAACTGATTCTGCCGGCGGATGGCTTCGAGCAGGAAGACGTTGCCCGAGCAGCGCACCAGCAATTCGTGGAAGCTGGAGCCGATCTCGAACAGCTGGGCGCGGGACAGGGTGAACAGCTCCCCGTCCAGCAGCCGTTGCTGCCACTGACGGGCCTGGGCGAAGGCGCGCTTGTCGATGCGATAGCCCGGCTCGCGCAGGGCGAAGGGCTCGATGGCCATGCGGAAGCGATAGCTCTGGATATGGGCTTCACTGTCATGCAGGAAGGTATTGATCTCCCACCCCTGGCCAGGGCGGCGTTCGATCATGGCCTCGCTGGCCAGGCGGTTGAGCACCTTGAGCAACTGGCCGCGGGGGATCTGGTAGCGCCGCAGCAACTCGGCCTCGAAAAAGCTGCTGCGGATGTCGCCACGCAGCATGTCGTCCACCACCCGCAGGTAGAGCTCCTCATAGGGATCGTCCTCGCTGGGCAGGGCCGTCTGCTCGATGGTGCTGGCATTACGGGTCAGGAAGAAGCCGCGATTAGGCTCCTTGCGCGCCAGTCCCAGCTCTTCGAGAAGGGCAAAACCGCGTCGTACCGGTGAACGGGAAACCCCCAGCTCCTTGGCGAAGGCCTCTTCGCGCAACGGATCGCCGGCCTTCATCGAGCGGGCACGGGCAAGATCGATGATGCGCGGGGCGAGCTGTTCGGCGAGGTCTTTTTTCATCGGGATTCTTCTGGACTACGGGTACTGGAAGGCCAGTACGGGTAGGTTGGCTAACTCGTTTTCGCGGATTGCCGTGACGTTACCACAACGGCGACCGCTGGAGCATTTGAGCGGCCGGTGACGGCGCCGGAAGCGCCGTCACCGAGGCCTTCAGACTGCCGAATAGAGGGGAAAGAGTCCCAGCGCCATGGAGGCCGCCATGATCAAAAAGCTCAGGGCGAACGCCCATTTCATGGTGTATTTCTGGTGGTCACTAAACTCCACTCCGGCCAGGCCCACCAGCAGATAGGTGGACGCTACCAGAGGACTGAGCAGATGCACGGGCTGCCCGATGAGCGAAGCCCGACCGATCTCCGCCGCCCCTATGCCATAGGCCTCGGCTGCGTGGGCCAGTACCGGCAGTACGCCATAGTAGAAGGCGTCGTTGGACATGAAGAAAGTGCCGGGGATGCTCAGCAGCGCGGTGATGGGCGCCAGGTAGTTACCCCAGCTTTCCGGCAGGGCCCAGAGCAGCGAGCCGGACATCGCCTTGACCATGCCGGTCCCGGAGAGGATGCCGGCGAAGATGCCGGCGGCGATGAATATCGAGATCTGGGTGAGCGCTGCGGGTGCATGGGCTGATATACGCCGACGCTGGTCGTCCATCTGCCGATAGTTGATGGTGAGGGCGATGCAGAAGGCGACCATGAACAGGATCGGCAGCGGCAACAATTCGATCACCAGGCAGGTCATCAGCGCCAGGGTAAGGATGGCGTTGAACCAGAACAGCTTGGGCCGGCGGAGCTCGGCGTTCTCATCGCTCAAGGTGAGCAGATCACCCATGTCTTCGTCCATGCCAGTCGCGCGTAGCGAGTTGCTGCCCGGCGCGACCAGCAGACCCAGACGGCGCCGCTCCCGCAGCCCCAGCCAGAACGCCAACGCCAGGACCCCGATGAAGCTGATAATCATCGGCGGAATCAGCGGAATGAACAGCTGGCTGGTTTCCACCTGCAGCGCGGCGGCGACCCGCGCCATGGGTCCGCTCCAGGGCAGCAGGTTGGTGACGCTGGCAGCGAGGATGACCACGCAGGGCAGGATCAGTGGATTCAAGCGCAGCCGCCGGAACAGCGGCAGCATGGCGGTCAGGGTGATCATGTAGGTGGTGGAACCGTCGCCGTCCAGGGAGACCATGCCGGCCAGCAGGGTGGCGAAGAGCACGGCTTTGGCGGGGTCGCCTTTGATCAGCTTGATGAAGGTGCGGATGATGGGGTCGAACAGTCCGGTATCGAACATCAGGCCGAAGTAGAGGATGGCGAACATCACCATGATGGCGGTCGGCGCGACCTTGCGCAGGCCATCGATCATCATTGGCCCCATCTCCGGAGCGAAGCCGCCAATGATGGCGAAGATGATGGGGATGATGGTCAGGGCCACCAAGGGCGGCAGCCGCTTGGTCATGATCAGTGCCATGAAGGTCACGATCATTCCATAGCCGAGCAGAGAGAGCATCTGTATCTCCTGGTTCCAAAATACAACTTTTGTTGTGGTTGTCGTTGTGATCCGGTGGAGGAGCGTAATTAGCTCATGTGCAGGCCACCATTGAGGGAGAAGTCCGCACCGGTGGCGAAGGCCGATTCGTCCGAGGCGAGCCAGGAGCAGATAGAAGCAATCTCTTCCGGAGTGCCCAGGCGCCGCATAGGAATCTCGTGGACGATACGGTCCATGAGATCGGTGCGGGTCAAGGCCTTGAGCCGAGGCGTGGCGATGTAGCCGGGCGAGACGGTATTGACCGTCACCCCGCGCGCCGCCAGTTCGCGGGCCAGCGCGCGGGTGAAGCCCCGTATTGCCGACTTGGCGGTGGAGTAGTTGACCTGACCGACATGACCGAGTTGGGCGTTGACTGAAGAGATATTGATGATCCGGCCCCAGCCGCGGGAGGTCATGCCATCGATCACCTGGCGGGTGACATTGAACAGCGAGTTGAGGTTGGTATCGATGACGGTCTGCCAGTCGCCCGGCTGCATGTCGCGGAACACCACGTTGCAGGCGGTGCCGGCGTTGTTGACCAGCACATCGATCGGTCCGACCTCGTCGCGGATCTTGGCGAAGGCGGCGCGCGTGGATTCCCAATCGGCGACGTTGCCTTCGGCGGCGATGAACTCGAAGCCCAGCTTGCGCTGCTGCGCGAGCCAGTCGGTCTTGAGTGGTGAATCCGGTCCGCAGCCAGCGATGACGGTGAAGCCGTCCCGGGCCAGGCGTTGGCAGACGGCAGTACCCAAGCCGCCCATGCCGGCGGTGACGAAGGCGATACGCTTGCTCATGTGTTGCTCTCCTGTTGTCGTTTTTGTCAGTTGCGAGCCCTTGTACGAGCAAGGTACGGTGCGTCATATTGTTCTGTAAACATCTAAAATACAATTTGTCGACGTTCTGCGCGTTTCCTGTCGGCCGTCGAAGTCTTCCACGGCAACGGGCAGTTCTGTCGGGACTGAGAACTAGAACGAGTAACCAGAGAGGCTTACATGACCCCGGAAAGTCGCTTGCGTGAAGAAATTTGTACGATCGGCGAAAACTTCTATCGACGCGGCTACTGCGTCGGCAGCGCTGGCAACATCAGTGCGCGCCTCGAGGATGGCTGGCTGATCACCCCTACCGATGCCTGCCTGGGCCGCCTCGATCCGGTGGCGATTGCCAAGGTCAGCAGCAGGGGCGAATGGCTATCGGGGGACAAACCTTCGAAGACCTTGACGCTGCATCGGCGGATCTATGAGCGGGCCACTAGCGCGAATGCGGTGGTCCATACTCATTCCACCTCCCTCGTCGCGCTCACGTTGCTGGAATGCTGGCGCAGCGATGCCATCCTGCCGCCTATCACGCCCTACCAGGTCATGAAGGTCGGGCGCATTCCGTTGATTCGCTATCGCCGGCCCGGTGCCTCCGAGGTGGCCGACGAGGTCGCCCAGTTGGCGGCGGAGGTCCGCGGCGTGATGCTGGAGCGACTGGGCCCGGTCCTCTGGGAAAGCTCGGTGAGCCGGGCCAGCTATGCCCTTGAAGAATTGGAGGAGACGGCGCGTCTGTGGCTGCAGACCACGCCTCGCCCCGCGCCTCTAGATGATGTTGCCGTGGCCGAACTGAGCGCCGTCTTCGGAGCTAGTTGGTGAGCGGGCCCCTCTCGCAGGCATCCGACTCAGGGGCTTCGTGGGTATTCACGGGCTCCGGAGCGGTCCTGGGCTGCTATCGCTTCCAGCCGGAAGCGGGTGAGCTGGAATGGATCAGCGAAAGGGCGCTACCCGCCAAGATCCAGTACGCCACCTTCGATCCGCAGCGACGGCTGGTCTATGTGGCCGTGAGTGATGCTGGCGCGGGCGTAACCGGCGCCCCGGGGCACCTCCACCAGTTACACACACTCGGCCTGGATACCTTACCGGCAGCGCCACGCATCATCTGCGAGCCACTGACGTTGCCGGAACGACCGATCCACGTAGCCTTGGATACCCAGGGCGCTGCCTTGCTGATCGCCTTCAACCGGTCCGGGAGCATCGCCCGAGTGGCATTGGATACCCTGGGCTGTCCACGCAACGAGCCGGTGACTACCTTGCCCGCCGGCATATTCACCCATCAGGTTCTTCCTGCTCCCAACGGCCAGTATGTGATCGCCTTGAGTCGTGGCAATGCGGCCACGGCAGGACGGGAAGAAGAGCGGGGTAGTGTTCATCTCTACCGGTACCGGGCGGGGGCGCTGCTAGAAACTGGCTATCACCCCTGTGAGCCACAGCTTGGCCCCCGTCACCTGGCCTTCCATCCCATGAGGCCTTGGCTATACATGGCCATGGAGCGAGGAAATGCGCTGCGTCACCACCACCTCGATGAGCAAGGCGAACCGGTCTTTCCGGCCGTCGACCACGTGCCCACTCTGCGAGATGCAGAGCACGGGCGGCTGGACCGGCAGAAAGGAGGCTGTCTGGTCTGCCATCCCAACGGCCGCCATCTTTACGTCAGCAATCGCTCAGACATCATTGAAATGCGAGGTGGTCGCCCCGAGCTCAGTGCTGGTGAAAATACGATTGCCGTCTTCGCGCTCGATCAGCTCACTGGCGCGCCGCGTCTAGTCCAGCAATTAGACAGCGGCGGAATAGAGCCACGTTGCCTCGCGATCGACGGTTCGGGTCGCTGGCTTATCGTCGGAAATCAACTACCCGCCTGGCTGCCAGCGGCCGCGCGTTATCAGCCGGCCAACTTGGCTGTCTTTCGCATCGGTGAGGAAGGTCGGCTGGATTACCACGGCCAACACCAGCTGGCAGCGTACGCCAGCCTGTTCTGGCTGGACGTACTTCCCGCCTAAGGGGCCAGACGGCTGTTCGCTCAGCTACGCGGCAAGGCGTCCGGGTCCAACCGCGAGGTTGTCGGCGCCGACAGGGGGGCGCTCGTGGATGGAGTAGCGTCCGCCTTCAGTTCAGGTTCTGGCCGCCGCTCCAACGCGGCGTGCATCCGCTCCAGGTCCAGCGAACCCTCCCATTTGGCGATCACCACACCGGCGACGGCATTGCCGATGATGGACGTTAAAGCCCGCGCCTCGCCCATGAACCGATCGATACCCACCAGCAAGGCGATTGCACTAAGAGGTAGCACCTGCACCGCGCTCAAGGTAGCCGCGAGCGCTACGAAGCCACCGCCCGGAACGCCGCTCATGCCCTTGGACGTAAACAGGCCGATCCCAAGGATGGTGAGCTGCTGCATCAGGGTCAGCGGGGTATCGGTCGCCTGGGCGATGAATAGCACCGACATGGTGAGGTAGATGCAGACGCCGTCCAGATTGAAAGCGTAGCCAGTGGGGATCACCAGGCCGACCACCTCTTTCTTGCAGCCAGCCTTTTCCAGTTTCTGTAGAAGACCAGGCAGGGCTGGTTCGGCGCTGGCGGTACCCAGGGTGATCAGCAATTCGGTCTTCAGGTAGGCCAGGAACTTGAACAGGTTGATGCCGCATGCCTGCAGGATGCCGCCCAGCACCAGGCCGATGAAGAGAATGCAGGTGACATAGAAGGTCAGCATCAAGTAACCGAGCGAGGCAAGGCTGCCGATACCGTACTTCCCGACGGTGAAGGCGATCGCGCCGAAGGCTCCCAAGGGAGCGAATTTCATCAGATAGCCGATGATCGAGAACAGAGTGGTCAGGCACTGATCGATAACGTCCACCAGTCCGCGCACCCTGTCTCCGCCTTGGGCCAGCGCCATGCCAAACAGCACGGCCAGAAACACCACCGGCAGGATCTCGCCGTGCACGAAGGCGCCGACCAGCGTCTCGGGGATGATGTGCAGGAAAAATTCCTTCAGCGACTGTTCGGCGGCCACCTTGGCATAGCCGGCGACCGCGTTCAGGTCCAGCGAGCGGGGATCGACGTGCATGCCGGCACCCGGCTGCATCAGATGGGCCACCAGGATGCCGATCAGCAGGGCCAGGGTGGTGACCACCTCGAAGTAGAGCAGCGCCTTGGCGCCCACGCGACCGACCGCCTTGACGTCGCCCATCCGGGCAATGCCGACCACGACGGTGGCGAAGACTACCGGTGCCACCAGCATTTTGATCAGCTTGATGAAGGCATCGCCCAAAACCTTGAGCTGGACGGCGGCCTGGGCGTCGACCAGGGCGAACAGAGCGCCCAAGACGACCCCGATGAGGACTTGGACATAGAGCGGGGGCATACGACGGGAGATAGCTGACGCCATGGTCGAGCTCCTTGACTACGGTGTTGTTATTGTCGAGCTCCACTCATGAGGAGCTATCGGGGTAGTATTTATTGTTCTTCAATAAATCAAAATACAATCTAGATCAAGTCGGGACGTCCGGCAATGCTGGCAGACGCTCGCTCCAGAGCACTGTGCGTGGGCAATGAAGAGGATGTGACAGGGTGGGCAGGCGGACCCTTGGGGTCCGCCACTACAACAGGGCGCGGCGTCTAGGCGTCGCTGTCACCCAGGGTCTTGCGGATCACATACGGCAGGATGCCGCCCTGGCGCAGGTAGAGGATCTCCTGGCTGGAATCCAGCGGCAGCTCCAGCGTGACGCTGGCCTGGCGACCGTCCGAGCGGGTGATCTGTAGGGTGATAGGATTCAATCCGACGCGCAGCTCGTCCAAGCCATAGAAGTCCAGGCGCTCGTCACCGGTCAGGCACAGGCTCTCGGCGACTTGCCCGGCGGGGAAGCGCACCGGGAAGATGCCCATGCCGATCAGGTTGCTGCGGTGAATTCGTTCGAAGCTCTGTGCCACCACCAGCCTGACGCCCAGGGTAGCCTGGGCCTTGGCCGCCCAGTCACGACTGGAGCCGGCGCCGTAGTTGATGCCGGCGAACACCACCAGTGGCGTGCCGCGGCGGACCCAACTGAGGGCGGCGTCGTACACCGGCAAGACCTCGCCGTCGGCTGCCCGCGCCCAGCCGCCCTGGCCCGGATGCGCCGGCAGCAGGCGATTCTTCACTGCGCGGTTGACGAAGGCACCGCGCATCATCACCTCGTGATTGCTGCGCCGGGTCGAGTATTGATTGAGGTCTTCCGGCGTCTCGCCATGGTCGACCAGCCAGCGGCCGGCCGGACTGTCCAGGGGAATGGCACTGGCCGGCGAGATGTGGTCGGTGGTGATGTTATCGCCCAGCACCATCAGCGTGCGGGCGTCGCGTACGGCCAGCGACGTCGGCGGCTCTGGGGTAATCCCCTGCAGATAGATCGGCCGGCGCAGATAGGTCGAGCTGGGCGACCAGGGAAAGCGCACGCTGCCCTCGGCGGACAACGCCTGCCAGTGATGGGTCCCATCCCAGAGAGTGGCGTTGCGCTGGCGGAACAACTCCGGGCGCACTGTCTCGCGGACCAGCGCCTGGACGTCGTCATCGTCCGGCATCAGGTCGCGCAGGTAGACCGGCTGACCGGCTTGATCCAGGCCCAGCACGGCCTGTTCGAGATCGACGTCGATACTGCCGGCGAGGGCATAGGCGACTACGAGGGCCGGCGAAGCCAGGTAGCCGAATTGCGCCTTGGGATTGACCCGGCCTTCGAAGTTGCGATTGCCCGAGAGCACTACCACCGTTTTCAGGCCCTGATCGGCGAAGGCTTCCACATGAGGTTCGAACTTGCCCGAGTTGCCGATGCAGGTCATGCAGCCGAAACCCGCCAGCTCGAAACCAAGGGCGGCGAAGTCGCTCAGCAGGTCGGCGTCCTGCAGGTAGTCGGCCACTACCCGGGAGCCAGGCGATAGGGAGGTCTTCACCCAGGGCTTGCGCGTGAGGCCACGCGCCCGCGCCCGTCGCGCCAGCAGCCCCGCCTGGATCATCTGGCTCGGATTGGCGGTATTGGTGCAACTGGTGATGGCGGCGATGGAGATGGCGCCGTGGGTCAGCGGCTGGCCAAAACTCGGCTCGAAATAATCCGCCGGGGCAGGGGTGGAGCGGGCGATCAACGCCGTATCCGGTTCGGCACGGACCTGGGCACGAAAGGAGTTGGCGGCTTCAGCCAGTGGCTGCCACTGATGCGGCTGGTGCGGACCGGCCACGCTTGGCTCGATGCTGGCGAGATCCAGCGTGATGACCTCGGTGAAGGTGGGCTCGGGATCTTCGTCGTGGCGCCACAGGGTCTGCACCTCCAGGTAAGCGGCGACCCGCTCGCGCAGCTCGGGGCTGCGGCCGGTGAGCTCGAGGTACTCCATGGTCACCGTATCGAAGGGAAAGAACACCACGGTCGCGCCGTATTCCGGTGCCATGTTGGACAGGGTGCCGCGGGCGGCCCAACTCAGGCCCGACAGGCCCGGTCCGCAGAACTCGACGAACTTACCCACCACGCCGCGCTGACGCAGCAGCTGGGTGACTTTCAAGGATAGGTCTGTGGCGGTCACCCCCGGACGCAGCGCATTGGTCACATGGATACCGATGACCTCGGGAAAACTGATCGGTACTGGCTCGCCCAGCATGGCCGCCTGTCCTTCCAGGCCGCCCACGCCCCAGCCGAGGATGCCGATGGCGTTGATCATCGGCGTATGGCTGTCGGTGGCGACCATGTCGTCCGGGTGCAGCAGCGGTTGGCCGTCGCTGGTCTCGCTTTCCCAAACCACGGTGCCCAGGGACTCCATGTTGACCTGGTGGATGATGCCAGTGCCCGGTGGGACCACCTTGAAGTTGTCCAGGCTCTCCTGCGCCCACTTGATGAACTGGTAGCGCTCGGTGTTGCGGCGGTAATCGATGTCCAGATTGGCTTCCACCGCGTCCGGCTCGGCGAAGCGTTCGACGATCACCGAGTGGTCGATGGTCAGCACCGCCGGGATGCGTGGATTCATCCGGCTCGGATCGCCGCCCAGTTCGGCCACCATGTCGCGCATGCCGGCGAAGTCGGCCAGGGCGGGCAGGCAGGTGGTGTCGTGGAACATCAAGCGGTTGGGCAGGAAGGGTGCTTCGCACGGCGGCCCTTCGCCACGGGCACGGGCCAATACCGGCGGTAGCGCCTCGGGAAAGCAGCGGGCGACGTTTTCCACCAGCAGACGCAGGGAGTAGGGCAGGCGCGCCAGGGTGTCGGCATCGAACAGACGCTTGAGGTCAACATAGGCGTAATGCCGGTCGCCGAGGGTGAGCTGGCCGGTGTAGGTGGAATCCAGGGCAAACTTCATGGGCTGTCCGGTCTGGTTGTCGTGATCGTGGGCGGTGTGAACGTCATGCTAGGAAAGCTGGCAGTCACTCGAAATTGGTATCTGGCTAACGCAGCGTTCTCGGTCGGCGAACGCTGGAATCCAGGTGCGGCTAATATTGTTCTTTATGGATATAAAAGACAATAATAGTGACCTGAAATCATTCTGGGCTGTTGCTGCCCAAGGGGCGTCAGCTCCTAAATAGACGAGGTCCACCTTGCTTAACGCCCTGTCCGATCCGGTCTTCCTGACCAGTCTGCTCCAGATCGTCATCATCGATATCCTGCTCGGCGGCGACAACGCCGTGGTGATCGCCCTGGCCTGTCGGCGTCTGCCGGAAGCGCAACGCCGCAAGGCCATCCTGGGCGGGGTGGCGGGCGCCGTGATCCTGCGCATCCTGCTGCTGTTCGTCGCCAGCTACGTGCTGGGCTGGCCGCTGCTCAAGGTGGTGGGCGGCGTGCTGCTGCTGTGGATCGGCATCAAGTTGCTGCTGCCCGAGGACGACGAGGCCGACGTCAAGGCCGGTACCACCCTGGGCCAGGCCATCTGGATCATCATGGTGGCCGACGTGGTGATGAGTCTGGACAACGTCATCGCCGTGGCGGGCGCCGCCCAGGGCCATCTGGGCCTGGCCGTCGCCGGGGTGCTCATCAGCATCCCCATCATCATCTTCGGCAGCCAGCTCATCCTGAAGCTCATGGAAAGGTTTCGCTGGCTGGTGGTGGCCGGCGCGGCCCTGCTCGGCTGGATCGCCGGCAAGCTGATCGCCAGCGACGAACTCCTGCAGGCTTGGCTCGGTACTGGAGACCTGCACTGGGTTCCCTATGCGGCTGGCGTCGGCGGCGTCCTCATCGTGCTCGTGACCGGCCAACTGTTGGCACGGCGAACGGTTACGGCCTGACCGATCTTTCGACCACCAAGGAGCATCACCATGACCTTCAAGACCACTGATCTCTGCGACGCGCATGGCGACCACGCGAGGGTTCTGCAGCCGATCTTCCAGGACCTGGGCGGGCGGCCTGATTTCGTCGGGCCGGCGCTGACGGTCAGGTGCTTCGAGGACAACTCGCGCATCAAGGAACTCAGCCAGCAGCCGGGTGAGGGGCGCGTGCTGGTGGTCGATGGTGGCGGCAGCGACCGCTGTGCGCTGCTCGGCGACATCATCGCGGAGGACCTGGTGAAGAACGGCTGGGCCGGTGCGCTCATCTATGGCCAGGTCCGCGACAAGGCGGTGCTGACCGGGTTGCCGCTGGCCATCAAGGCGCTGGGCGTCTCACCGCGCAAGTCGGTCAAGCGTAACGAAGGCCAGATCGGCGAGCCGGTGACCTTTGCCGGGCAGACGATCCGCAACGGTGATCACCTTTATGCCGACGCCGACGGCGTGATTATCCTCGACGCCCACTAAGGCGTTTATCGGCCATCGGCCGCCCTCCAGGCGGCCCTTCAATGAGCGCTATCGCCATGACCGCTGCCAAACGCGTCTTTCTGATTCACGCCACCCGCATTGCGATCGAACCCATCAACGCTGCCTTCGCTCAAGGCTGGCCAGAGGCGAAGCGTTTCGATCTCTGGGACGACTCGCTGTCGAAGGACGCCGGTACCGCCGGGGGTAGTACCCCGGCGCTTGACCAGCGCATCCAGGACCTCGCCGATCATGCCTTTCGCAGCGAGGCCGACGCCGTGCTTTTTACCTGCTCTGCCTTTTCCAGCGCCATCGAAGCCTGCCAGCGTCGTCATCAGCGACCTGTCCTCAAGCCCAATGAAGCGATGGTGCAGGAGGCGCTGGCCATAGGCGGACGCATCGCTGCCCTGACAACCTTTGGCCCGGCAGGCGCGGCCATTGTCAGCGACTTCGAGCGCGAGGCAAGCCGCCGTGGCCAGGCGGCGGACATCACACCGATCCTCTGCGAAGGCGCGCTGGAAGCCCTGCATGCGGGTGACCAGGCCCGCCACGACGCCCTGATCGCCGCAACTGCAGAGCGGCTACGCGGCGACTACGACATGCTCTGCTTCGCGCAATTCTCAATGACCGCTGCCCAATCGGCCAGCGAAGCCGCCTGGGGCGGCTCGGTGCTTACCACGCCGACCAGCGCCGTGCGGCGGCTGCGGCAGCTGCTTGAAGGGTAGGACCGTTCCAGCGTTCGAACACTCACCCAGTTCGGCATCTCCGTGCATATGGTTAGATAAATTCCTTCTTTACCAAAAGTTATAACAGCTCATTAGCCTATAACGCTTTCGGATAGCCAGTCGGCACGGAGCGTGATGATGAGCAGGGTAGGGAAGGGGGTTGCGGCGCTTGCCGCTGTGGTTGGTGCCCTCGGGTTCGCCGCTTGCGCCACGGCCGAGGGCAGGATCAGCATCGCCCAGCAATTCGGCATCGGCTACCTGATCCTCGACGTGGTACGCGATCAGAAATTGATCGAGAAGCACGGCAAGCAGGCCGGCCTGGATATCCAGGTGGACTGGAACAGCATCTCCGGTGCCACCGCCATGAACGAAGCGCTGCTGGCCGGCGCCCTGGACGTGGTCTCGGCCGGGGTGCCACCGATGCTGACCGTCTGGGATCGCACCCGCGGACGGCAGAACGTCAAGGCTATCGCGGCGCTGGGTGCCATGCCCAACTACCTGCTGAGCAACCGCGCCGAGGTCAAGTCGATCAAGGACCTGACCGACCAGGACCGCATTGCCGTACCGGCCGCGGGCGTGGGCTTCCAGTCCCGCACCCTGCAGATCGAGACGGCCAAGGTCTTCGGCGACGCCCAGTACAAGAAATTCGATTCGATCAGCGTGAGCCTGCCGCATCCCGATGCCAATGCCGCCCTGACCGCCGGTGGCTCCGAGATCACTACCCATTTCTCCAGCCCGCCGTTCCAGTACCAGGCGCTGGAGAATCCCAAGGTCCACCGCATCCTCAGCAGCTACGACGTGCTCGGCGGGCCGGGCACCTTCAACGTGCTCTACACCACCGAGAAATTCCACGACGAGAATCCCAAGACCTATCGCGCCTTCTACGACGCCCTGGTGGAAGCCGCCGCCTTCATCCGTGCCAATAAGGCCGCCGCGGCCGAGGCGTACATCCGGGTGGAGAACTCCAGGCTGCCCCTGGTCCTGGTGCAGCGCATCGTCGAGGACCCGGAGATCGACTTCACCGTCGAGCCGCAGCGCACCTTCGTCTACGCCCAGAAGCTGCACGAGCTGGGCGTGCTGAAACACCAGGCTGCCTCCTGGCAGGACTATTTCTTCCCTGAAGCCCACGAGCGTCCCGGCAGCTGAGCCGGACCACCAAGGAGAAAACTCCATGACCCTCGCCGCCCACGCACCGGCTGCTGGCCAAGCCTTCGAGATCCGTCCCTTCGGCAACCTCGGGGCCGAGATCATCGGTATCGATCTGGCCCAGCCACTCAATGCCGAAGACTTCGCCCGCGTGCATCGCGCCCATCTGGAGCACCACGTGGTGGTGTTCCGCGACCAGCGCATCACCCCCGAGCAGCAGATCGCCTTCAGCCGCCGCTTCGGTGAGCTGCAGATCCACGTGCTCAAGCAATTCCACCTGACCGGCCATCCGGAGATCCTGATCGTCTCCAACATCATCGAAGACGGCCAGCCCATCGGTCTCGGCGATGCCGGCAAGTTCTGGCATTCGGATCTCTCCTACAAGGAGCTGCCGAGCCTGGGCTCCATGCTGCATGCCCAGGAGTTGCCGGAGGAGGGCGGCGATACGCTCTTCGCCAACATGCACCTGGCCTACGACACCCTGCCGGACGCGATCAAGCGCCAGCTCGAAGGCTTGCAGGCCGAGCATTCCTACACCGCCACCTACGCCAAGCCCAAGTTCGAGGGCAACTGGCGGCCGACCCTGACCGCCGAGCAGCTGGCCGAGGTCAAGGCGGTGGTGCATCCGGTGGTGCGCACCCACCCGGAGAACGGCCGCAAGGCGCTGTTCGTCAGCGAGGGCTTCACCACCCACATCGTCGGCCTGCCGGAAGACGAGAGTCGCGACCTGCTCGACCAGTTGTATGCCCACAGCGTCAAGCCCGAGCACCTCTATCGCCACCAGTGGCAACCCCATGATCTGGTGTTCTGGGACAACCGCTCGCTGCTGCACCTGGCCGCCGGCTGCCCCAACCATATGAGGCGCAAGCTGTATCGCACCACCATCCAGGGCGACGTGCCCTTTTGACGCGGGAGACGATCATGAACGCACCCCTCGCTTCCCGTCCGCACCTGACCCTGGCACAGACCCAGCCACTGCTGCAGGTGCAGGACCTCGACCTCGAATACCGTACCCGCGAACGCCGGGTACGGGCTACCCACCAGGTATCCTTCGAGGTGCACGGCGCCGATCGCTTCGTCCTGCTCGGTCCGTCCGGCTGCGGCAAGTCCAGCTTGCTCAAGTCGGTAGCGGGCTTCCTGCCGCCGCTGAACGGTGAGATTCGTCTGGAGGGCCAGCCGGTCAAGGGGCCCGGACCGGATCGCATCGTGGTGTTCCAGGAATTCGATCAGCTCCCGCCATGGAAGACGGTGCTGGAGAACACCATGTTCCCGCTGCTCGCCAGCCGCCAGGCCAGTCGTGGCGAGGCCCGCGAGCGGGCGCTGCACTACCTGGACAAGGTCGGCCTGGCGCGTTTCGTCGACGCCTATCCGCACCATCTCTCCGGTGGCATGAAGCAGCGGGTGGCCATCGCCCGCGCTCTGGCCATGCAGCCCAAGGTGCTGCTGATGGACGAGCCCTTCGCCGCCCTGGATGCCCTGACCCGGCGCAAGATGCAGGAAGAGCTGCTGGCCCTCTGGGACGAGGTGCGCTTCACCCTGTTGTTCGTCACCCACTCCATCGAGGAGGCGCTGGTGGTGGGCAATCGCATTTTGCTCTTGTCGCCCCATCCGGGCCGGGTGCGGGCCGAGCTCAACTGCCACCAGTTCGGCCTCGAAGACTTCGGCGGCGCCGAATTCCAGAGCACCGCGCTGCGCATCCACAACCTGCTGTTCCCCGACGACGTCCAGACGCTGCCACCGGAGGTGGCCGACGAGCGCCTGCGCCTGCAGCAGGCCATCGTCCAGGGCCGCATTTCCTACTAGCAGTTCGAGGTAGACCCCATGACACGACAGCCCCCGGTACGAGCCGAATACCAACTGGACCTCCCATCCCTCAACGACCTGCCGTTGGCGGTCGAGCTGCCGCTCGCCACCCGCCTGTGGAGCCAGGCCTGGCTGCGCAAGCTGTTGATCCTGGCGATCCTCATGCTGGTCTGGGAGGCGGTGGCCCGCTGGCAGGGCAACGACCTGCTGCTGCCCAGTTTCCTGCAGACCGCCGCCGCCTTCTGGGATGGCCTGGTCACCGGGGAATTGCCGGCCAAGGTCGCCATCTCCCTCGGTACCCTGCTCAAGGGCTACCTGCTGGGCGTGGTGCTGGCCCTGGCGCTCAGCGCCCTGGCGGTCTCCACCCAGTTCGGTCGCGACCTGCTCGGCACCCTGACCTCGATGTTCAATCCGCTGCCGGCCATCGCCCTGCTGCCCCTGGCGCTGCTCTGGTTCGGCCTCGGCGAGAACAGCCTGGTGTTCGTGCTGGTACATTCGGTGCTCTGGCCCATGGCGCTCAACACCTATTCGGGGTTTCTCGGCGTCTCCGACACCCTGCGCATGGCCGGGCGCAACTACGGCCTCAAGGGTCTGAGATACGTCGGGCTGATCCTCATCCCGGCGGCCCTGCCGGCCATCGTCTCGGGCCTGAAGATCGGCTGGGCCTTCGCCTGGCGCACCCTGATCGCCGCCGAGCTGGTGTTCGGTGCCTCCAGCGGCAAGGGCGGCCTGGGCTGGTACATCTTCCAGAACCGCAACGAGCTCTACACTGATCGCGTCTTCGCCGGCCTTGCCGCGGTGATCATCATCGGCCTGCTGGTGGAGGGCCTGGTGTTCGCCACCCTGGAGCGGATGACGGTGAAGAAGTGGGGGATGCAGCGGTAGGGATTCTGCCAGGCTCTACACCTCCTCATCGCGGCCATGGGCCGCTCCTACGGGCACGGTGGCTATGCTCGACCGCGGTTTTCCAGGCTTGACCGAGACCGATGCTCGCTCGAATAACCCCCCTCCCTTTGGCAAAGGGCGGGCTGCGGGCGCCCTTCGTAGCGAACACCCGGTGGAAAAGGCTGCGCCGTTTTCCACGCTACGGCGCTATGGGTAAGAATGCTCCTGTAGGAGCGGCCCATGGCCGCGATTAATGTTACGGCATCCTGATACATGCGAAATTCAAATAAAACTAGAATTAGGATATGCGCATAAGGAATTTCCTTCTTATGCCCTGCCTGCCTAAGGTGGACCCCAGCCAACGCCTTTCCTGAAGGCACCCTTTCACCTCGGCACGGGATCCACTCCATGAGCGTTCAATTCCTCGGCATGATCGGCCACCGCCTCACCTCGGAGATCATTGCCCCCTCCGGTCCCATCTTCGACAAGGGCTACGTCACCCGTTTCGCCCAGGCCCACGAGCAGGCCGGCTTTGATCGCATCCTGGTCGGCTACTGGTCCGATCAGCCCGATGGCTTCCTGGTCACCGCCCTGGCCGGGCAAGCCACCCGGACGCTCAAGTTCCTGCTGGCCCACCGCCCCGGCTTCGTCGCCCCGACCCTGGCGGCGCGCAAGCTGGCCACCCTCGATCATCTGCTCGACGGCCGCCTGGCGGTACACATCATCAGCGGCGGCAGCGATGGCGAACAGCGCAAGGACGGCGACTGGCTCGATCACGACCAGCGCTACGCCCGTACCGAGGAATTCCTCGACGTGGTGCGCCAGGAGTGGACCGCTACCCAGCCGTTCGACCATGAGGGCGAGCATTACCGGGTCGCGCATGGCTTCTCCGCCATCAAGCCGTTGCAGCAACCGAGCCTGCCGGTTTACTTCGGGGGTTCCTCGCCCGCCGCGCTGCGGGTGGCCGGCAAGCACGCCGATGTCTTCGCGCTGTGGGGTGAGTCCCTGGCCCAGACCCGCGAGACCCTCTTCGCGGTCCGCGCCGAGGCGGCGCGCCATGGCCGCACGCCGAAATTCAACGTCTCCTTCCGGGTGATCCTCGGTGATACCGAGGACGACGCCTGGGCGAAGGCCGAAGCCATCCGCCAACAGGCCAAGGCGCGCCTGGCCGCTGAAGGCGCCGTGCACCCGGCCAAGCCGGAAGCCGTGGGTGCCCAGCGCCTGCGCGACACCGTGGCCCTGGGCGATAGGGTGGATCGCCGCCTCTGGACCGGCATCGCCGCCCTGGTGGGCGGCGGGCACAACTCCACCGCTTTGGTGGGCACCGCCGAGCAGGTCGCCGATGCCTTGCTGGATTACTACGACCTGGGCGTCGACAGCTTCCTGATCCGCGGCTTCGATCCGCTCAACGACGCCGTCGAATACGGTCGCGAGCTGATCCCGCTTACGCGTGAGAAGGTCGCCGCGCGCCTGGCCGGCGCCCGTCGTACCGGCTGAAGCCTTCTGGCCAACCCACCGCGCGACCGTACCCACGGAGCGCTCCCGAGCCCTTCGAGGAGACGCCTTCGTGATCAAGGGATTGCTATTTGCCGCCGGCCTGCTGGCCGGTACCTCCGCCAGCCTGGCCAAGGCGGTCACCCTCACCATCGGTGACCAGTTCTACTACAGCAGCACCCTGTTGGAGCAGGCCGGCGAGCTCAAGGAACTGCCCTACGAGATCCAGTGGAAGAGATTCAATGCCGGCGGGCCGGTGGTGGAGGCGCTCAACGTCGGCTCCATCGACCTGGGCATCGTCGGCGACACGCCGGTGATCGCCCTGGCCGCCCGCGGTGGACCGGTCAAGGTGGTGGCGGTGACCCGCAATCGCCCGGACGGCACCGCCATCGTGGTCGGCAAGGATTCACCCATCGAGACGGTGGCGGATCTGGCCGGCAAGCGCGTGGCCATCTGGAAGGGCTCCTGGAGCCAGCAACTGGTCTACTCGGCGCTGGAACAGGCCGGGCTGCCCAGCGATGCGCCGCGCTACAGCTACCTGATGCCCACCGAGGCGGTAGCCGCCTTGAGCCAGGGCACGCTCGACGCCACCGCCACCTGGGAGCCCTACGTGAGCATGGTGGAGCGCCAGGGTGGACGGGTGCTGGTCACCGCCAAGGACCTGATGCCGGCCCCGGTCTACGTGGTAGCCAACACCCAGCACCTGGACGAGAACCGCGCCGCCATCGGCGATTTCGTCGCCCGCCTGCAACGCGCCCGTAGTTGGGCCCGCGACCACGTCGATGCCTACGCCCAGGCCTGGGCCAAGCGCAACAACTCCGATCCGGCCATCGCCGAACGCTGGTTCCGCCGCGATGCCACCTGGGTCGAGCCGATCAGCGCCCAGACCCTCAGCGATGGTCAGAAGACCGCCGATTTCCTGGTCAAGGCCGGGGTGCTGCAACAGCCCTACGACGTCCAGTCGCTCTATGACCAGAGCTTCAATCGTTATCTGCAGACGCCCCGGGAGGCCAGCCGATGAGTCGCCAACTGCACCTCGCCGGCTTCCTGCTGGCCGGTCCCGTCGTCCATAGCCATGCCGTCTGGCGCCACCCTGAGACCCAGGGCGACTTCCTCGACCCGGACTACTACGTGCGTGCGGCCAAGGCCCTGGAGGAAGGGCTGTTCGATTTCCTGTTCTTCGCCGACCGCCTGGCCGTGGGCGACCAGCTTGGCGGCTCGCGGGAAACCGCCCTGCGCCTGGGCGCCCAGGACGCCACCCGCCTCGATCCGCTGCCGCTACTGTCCTATCTGGTCGCCCATACCCGCCACCTCGGCCTGGGCTGTACTCGCTCCACCACCTACTACGAGCCGGCCCATGTCGCCCGGGCCTTCGCCACCCTCGATCACCTGTCCCGCGGGCGCGCCGCCTGGAACATCGTCACCTCGATGAACGACAGCGAAGGCCGGTTGTTCGGCAAGGATCGCCATCTGGAGCACGACCTGCGCTACGACCGCGCCGACGAATTCGTCGAGGTGGCGGTAAAGCTCTGGCGCAGCTGGGGTCCGCAGGCCCTGCACCTGGATCGGGAAGGCGGGGTGCTGGCCGATCCGGCGCAGGTTCGCTCTCTGAATCACCAGGGCAACTGGTTCCGCGTGGAAGGCCCGCTCAATATTCCGCGCAGCCCCCAGGGCCGCCCCGTGCTGATCCAGGCCGGTTCCAGCGGCCGCGGACGGCGCTTCGGCGCGCGCTGGGCCGAGGCCATCTTCACCATCCAGCCGAATCTCGCCGCCATGCGTGCCTTTCGCGACGACGTGCGCCGCCAGGTGCTGGAGCAGGGACGCTCTCCCGATGGCTGCAAGATCCTTACCTCGGTCATGCCCTTCATCGGCGGCAGCGAAGCCGAGGCGCGCGCCAAGCAGGAAAGGCACAACGCCCTGGCACAACCGGAGGTGGGGCTGATCACCCTTTGCTCCCAGCTCAATATCGACCTCTCCCGCTTCACCCTGGATACGGCCCTGGGCGAGGTGGCCGAGGTCGGCGACCTGCCGCCGGCCGCTGCCGAGAAGCTCCTGGCGCTGGGGCCGCGCACCACCCTGGCCGAATTGGGTCGCAGCTACGCCGCCAGCGTCCGTGTGCCGCAGCTGGCGGGTACCGGTGCCCAGATCGCCGAACGGCTGGCCGAGTGGTTCGAAGCCGGCGGCTGCGATGGCTTCGTGATTTCCCCCGGCTACCTGCCGGGTTCCTTCGTCGAATTCAGCGAGAGCGTGGTGCCGCACCTGCAGCGACGCGGCCTGTTCCGACGCCAGTACCAGGGCGAGACCCTGAGAGATCAACTGGGCCTCGGCCCTCTGGAGGACTAGATGAGCATGATCAAGGAGGCCGACGGCTGGCTGGCCCTGGCCCGCGAAATAGCCGTGGAGTTCGCCGCCCGGGTGGTGGCCGACGAGCGTGACCGGGTCCGCCCCGATGCCCAATTGCAAAGACTCAAGGACAGCGGCCTGACCAATCTGGTCATTCCCGTGCGGCTCGGGGGCGCCGGTCAGCCCTGGTCGTTGGCCATGCGGGTGCTGCGCGAGATCGCCGCCGGCGACGGCTCGGTGGGGATGCTCCTTGGCTATCACCTGCTCAACACCGTCAACCTGCGCCGCGAGCCTCAGCCGCGGCGCGACCAGTTGCTGGCGGAGGTCGCCGAGGGGCGGCTGTGGCTGGCCGGGGTGATCAATCCTCGCGACGACGACATCCGCGCCATCCCGGTCGCCGGCGGCTATCGCCTGACCGGACGCAAGGGCTTCTGCAGCGGCGCCGCCTTCGCCGACCGACTTGCCATCAGCGCCCGCGACCAGGTAAGCGGGGCGCGGCTGATGCTCACCCTGCCGGCGGATCGTCCGGGACTGGTGTACGCCGATGACTGGGACCACTTCGGGGTGGCCCGCAGCGACAGCGGCAGCTTCACCCTCACCGAAGTCTGGGCCAGCGCCGAGGAAGCCCAGGTCTGCGACCTGGAGGATGCCAGCGACTTCGCCGCGGTGATCCGCACCCCGGTCAATCAGTCGGCCTTCACCCAGTACTACCTGGGCGCCGCCCAGGGTGTTCTGCGGGAGGCGCGGCGTTATCTCCATGAAGAGGCCCGGCCCTGGGTGCATTCCCTGGCCACCCACGCCACCGAGGACCAACTGGTGCTGAGCCAGGTGGGCGAGCTGTGGATCGCCCTGCAGGGCGCCGTGGCCCTGGCGGACGTGGCAGCAGGCCGGGTGGATGCCCTGCTCGCGGCTGATGACGCCTTCACCGCCGAACTGCGCGGCGAGACCTTCATCGCCGTGGCCAGCGCCAAGGTGCTGGCGGCCCGTACCGCCCTGGACGTCACCACCCGGGTGTTCGATGCCCTGGGCGCCCGCGCCACCCACAACCGCCTGGGCCTGGACCGCTTCTGGCGCGATGTCCGCACCCACAGCCTGCATGATCCCCTGGCCTACAAGGTGCTGGAGGTCGGCCGCTATGCGGTCAATGGCCAGTATCCCGGCATCCGTGCCTATACCTGACTTAAAGTCTGCTGCGCGTCGGCCAAACGGCGTTGAAAAGACCTTCGGAATGCTCATTTACCCTTCGTAAACTCCGCTTCCTCAGGTCTTTTCGCCTTGTTTGTCTCTAGCTCGCGAGCCTTTGAATAAGCACTAAGGAATTCCCATGCTGCGCAAAATCCTCGCGAGTCTCACCCTCGGCCTGCTGGCCGCCACCCAGGCGTTGGCCACCACCCTGGTGGTGGGCGACCAGAGTTACAACACCCGCACCGTGATGGAGGCGGCCGGGGTCCTACACGGCCTGCCGTACCAATTGGAGTGGAAGCAATTCACCGCCGGCTCGCCGGTGGCCGAGGCGCTCAACGTCGGTAGCCTCGACCTGGGGCTACTGGGCGATGCGCCCCCGTTGTTCCTCGGTGCCCTGGGCGCACCGATCAAGGTAGTCGGCATCAGCCGCCAGAGCCTGGACGGCGTGGCGGTGCTGGTGCGCGGCGATTCCAGCATCCGCAGCCTGGCGGATTTGCCGGGCAAGACGGTGGCGATCTGGAAGGGGTCCTGGAGCCAGCAGCTGGCATTGTCCGCCCTGGACCGCGCGGGCGTGCCGCGCGATCAGGTGAGCTTCCGCTATCTCAATGCCCTGGATGCCTCCCACGCCCTGGAAGGCGGCTCAGTGGACGCCATCGCCACCTGGGAACCCTATGTCACCCAGGCCCAGCGCCACGGCGCTCGGGTGCTCACCACCGCCGAAGGCCTGATCCCTGCGCAAAGCTTCGTGGTCGCCAGCCAGGGTGCGCTGGACGATGCGGCCAAGCACCAGGCCATTGCCGACTTCCTCCAGCGGCTGCACCAGGCGCGCACCTGGGCCAATGCCGATCCCGAGCATACGGCGCGCTACGCCAGCGCCTGGGCCGAGCGCACCCGCGCCGACGCTGCGATCGCCCAGGCCTGGTTCGCCCGAGCGCGCACCGCTATTGGACCGGTCACACCGGCGGCCATCGCCCAGGCGCAGCGTACCGTCGACTTCTTCGCCGCTGAGGGCCTGGTCAAGGGTTATGACGCCAGCCGCCTGTTCTACGACGGCTTTGGCACGAGCCTGGCGCCGCTGACAGAGACGGCACAGCGCTGAGCCCGATACCGACGTGGAGGCGTTGCGTTATGCTTGAGGCGCATGTCCATCAGCCGGAAGTCAGACGCCTCCTCATGAAGACCGACGATATCGAAGCCTTCGTCGCGGTGATCCGCAGTGGCTCCCTCAACGCCGCTGCCCTGTCCCTGGGGCTCACCCAGCCGGCCATCACCCGCCGGCTGCAGAGTCTCGAACAGGATCTCGGGGTCGAGTTGCTCGACCGCCACACCAAGCCACTCAAGCCGACCCGCCTGGGCCAGGAGGTCTATGGTCACTGCCGCGCCATCCTGCGCGAGATGGATGCCCTGCGCGAGCGGGTGGCGGGCGATGCCCCGCCGTCCGGGCTGCTGCGCCTGGGCGTGCCCCAGACCCTAGGCGATGCGCTGTTGCTGGAGGCCGTGAAGGACATCCGCACCCGCTACCCGGAGCTGCGCACCCAGGTGGCGACCGGCTGGGGCAGCGTACTGGTCAGCCGTATCGAGCACGGCGAGCTGGACGGCGCCCTGGTGCTGTTCCCGGCCAACAAGGTGTTTCCCGACGGCGTCGAGGCCCAGGCCCTGGGCGCCATGCCGCTGCAGGTGGTTTGCGCGCGCGACCAGTTGCCACCCAGGGCGCAGCGGCTGGCCGACATCCAGGGCCAGGGCTGGGTGCTCAACCCCGACGGCTGCGGCTTTCGCGCCAGCCTGCAGCGCACCTTGGCCGAACAGGGCCAGGCGCTACGCATCAACCTGGAAACCTATGGCACTGAACTCCAACTCGGCCTGGTGGCCGATGGCCAAGGGCTCGGCCTGGTCCCGGCGCCGCTACTGGCGCGCAGTGTCCACCGCGAACGTCTGGCGGCCCTCCCGCTGAAGGACTTCAAGCCGGAAATCCAGCTATGGCTGATCCACCCACGCTTTCTCGGGCCGTTGCAGGAGGTGGTCGAAGGGTTCGGGCGGGATGCGCAGTGCTTGCTGGAGGGCTGAGGCCACTCACTCGATAGCGGAGCCTATGCAACGAGCGAATATTCGCTCCAGTGCACGGTAGTCGCAGTGGACGGCGGCGACGTTGGCAGCTATCCATTCATCGCGCGCTACCGGTGACCAATCGATCTGGTAGCCCGCGTTGATGATGAGATGCTCGAACAGCAGGCGCTGGGCACGGCCGTTGCCATCGCGGAAAGGGTGCACCATGTTCAGATCGCCGTAGAGTTCGGCACTCAACCCGATCAGGACGTCACGGGATTGCCCCTCGAACCAGTTTTCCGCCTGCATTTTCGCAAACAGCTTGTTGGCCTCCGGTATCAGCCGGTGCGCTGTACAAAGCGGGTGCTGTCCTTGGCAATATCGAGGGTGCGCAGTTCGCCAGCCCAGGGGTAGATGTCTTGGAACAGCAGCCGATGCAGTTGGCACAGACAGTCAAGGTCGTAGGTCGGTAATTCGAACATCAACTTGCTGGCCGCGAGTCGAGAGAGATCGCGTTCGGCTGCCGCCAGTAACTTGTCATCCCGGATGTCGAGCAGGTTGCGTAAGGTCGTGGTGCCGGGATAGCAGTACGGATCCTGACCGACTCCGTACTTATCGATCATTGCGCCTGGCTCAGACGTCGGTAATGCGCGAGAAGGGCTTGCTTATCTTTCCCGACGGTTTCCAGAGCGTCGGATTTCAGGTCAAAGCCTTCCAGTTTCAAGCTGGCTACATAGTTGGCCTGACGTATACGTATGTAGTAGCGCCGTTTCGTATCCAGATTGGGCTGGGGCATGAGTATACCTCTCACAGGGCGCTTTCAAGTTTAGCTGAAGCCGCCCGTCCTAGTGGAACCTGGCTGTTCGAGTCCAGGTGGCATGAACGGATATCCTGGAAATGGGAGGTTGCCCCGGTCGCAGTGACCGGGGCAGGGTTCATCAAGCCGCCGGCTTGGCCAGGAACTCCCGCAGTACGTAGTGCAGGATGCCGCCGGCCTTGAAGTAGCTCACCTCGTTGACCGTGTCGATGCGGCAGAGCACCTCGACGCTCTCCAGGCTGCCGTCCTCGCGGGTGATCTCCAGGGTCAGGGGCATGCGCGGACGCAACTCGACGCCATCGATCCCCAGCACGGCTATCTTCTCCTTACCGGTCAGTCCCAGGGACTTGCGGTCCACGCCGTCCTTGAACTGCAGCGGCAGCACGCCCATGCCCACCAGGTTGGATCGGTGAATTCGCTCGAAGCTTTCGGCGACCACGGCCTTGACGCCCAGCAGGTTGGTGCCCTTGGCCGCCCAGTCGCGGGAGGAGCCAGTGCCATATTCCTTGCCGGCGATGATCACCAGTGGGGTGTTCTCCAGCTCGTACTTCATGGCCGCGTCATAGATCGACAGTTTTTCGCCACTGGGCACGTGAAGGGTATTGCCGCCTTCCTCGCCACCGAGCATCTCGTTCTTGATACGGATGTTGGCGAAGGTGCCTCTCATCATGACTTCATGGTTACCGCGGCGGGAGCCATAGGAGTTGAAGTCGGCGTAGTCCACGCCATGCTCGGCCAGGTAGCGGCCGGCGGGGCTGTCCTTCTTGATGTTGCCGGCGGGGGAGATGTGGTCGGTGGTGACCGAATCGCCCAGCAGCGCCAGGATGCGCGCGTCGTGGATGTCGGCGATACGCGGCGGGTCGCCGGCGATGCCCTCGAAGAAAGGCGGATTCTGGATGTAGGTGGAATCGGCATCCCAGACATAGGTCTCGGCGTCCGGTACCTGGATGGCCTGCCACTTCTCGTCGCCGTCGAACACGGCGCCATACTGCTTGTGGAACATGGCGGTGTCGAGCTTCTGCACTGCCTCGGCCACTTCCTGCTGGCTGGGCCAGACGTCCTTCAGAAAGACCGGCTGACCATCGTTGCCGGTACCCAGCGGCTCCTCGGTGAGATCGACCTTGACGCTGCCGGCCAGGGCATAGGCCACCACCAGCGGCGGGGAAGCCAGCCAGTTGGTCTTGACCAAGGGATGCACCCGACCTTCGAAGTTGCGGTTACCGGAAAGCACCGAGGCTACGGTGAGATCGGCGTCCTGAATGGCCTTCTCGATGGGGTCGAGCAACGGGCCGGAGTTGCCGATGCAGGTGGTGCAGCCGTAGCCCACCAGATCGAAGCCGAGGTCGTTGAGATAGGGGGTGAGGCCGGCGGCATTGTAGTAGTCGGTCACTACCTTGGAGCCGGGGGCGAGGGACGACTTGACCCAGGGCTTGCGCTTCAGGCCCTTCTCGGCGGCCTTCTTCGCCAGGAGGCCGGCGGCCATCATGACGCTGGGATTGGAGGTGTTGGTGCAGGAAGTGATGGCGGCGATGACCACGGCACCGTCTTCCAACTGGAAGGTCTCGCCTTCGAGCTGAACCTCGACGCCACTGCCGACCTTGGCTGCCTCGGCCTTCTTCGGCGCCAGGGCGGCGAAGTCACCGAAGGTCTTGGCCACGTCGCCGAGCAGCACGCGATCCTGGGGCCGCTTGGGGCCGGCCAGGCTGGACTGGACTTCGCCCATGTCCAGTTCCAGGACATCGGTGAAGACCGGCTCGTCCCCAGGGTTGCGCCATAGGCCCTGGGCCTGGGTGTAGGCTTCCACCAACTGCACGGTTTCCTCGGGGCGACCGGACAGGCGCAGGTAATCCAGGGTGATCTGGTCCACCGGGAAGAAGCCGCAGGTGGCGCCGTATTCGGGAGCCATGTTGCCGATGGTGGCGCGGTCGGCCAGGGGCAGGGTGGCCAGGCCATCGCCGAAGAATTCGACGAACTTGCCCACCACGCCCTTCTTGCGCAGCATCTGGGTGACGGTCAGCACCAGGTCGGTGGCGGTGATGCCCTCGCGCAGCTTGCCGGTGAGCTTGAAGCCCACCACCTCGGGGATCAGCATGGACACCGGTTGGCCGAGCATGGCCGCCTCGGCCTCGATGCCGCCCACGCCCCAGCCCAGTACGCCCAGGCCGTTGATCATGGTGGTGTGGGAGTCGGTGCCCACCAGGGTGTCGGGGAAAGCATAGGTTTTGCCGTCTTCTTCCTTGGTCCAGACGCTGCGCCCCAGGTACTCCAGGTTGACCTGGTGGCAGATGCCGGTGCCCGGTGGGACCACGCGGAAGTTGTCGAAGGCGTTCTGGCCCCAGCGCAGGAAGGCGTAGCGCTCGCCGTTGCGCTCCATCTCGATCTCGACGTTCTCGTGGTAGGCGTTCTCGCTGGCATAGCTATCCACCATCACCGAGTGGTCGATCACCAGGTCGACGGGGGAAAGCGGATTGATCCGCTGCGGATCGCCTCCGGCCTTGGCCACGGCTTCGCGCATGGCGGCCAGGTCGACCACCGCCGGTACGCCGGTGAAGTCCTGCATCAGCACCCGCGCCGGGCGGTACTGGATCTCGCGGTCGGCGGAGCGGGTCTTGGTCCAGTCGGCCAGGGCCTGGAGGTCTTCGCCGGTGACGGTCTCGTTGTCCTCCCAGCGCAGCAGGTTTTCCAGCAGCACCTTGAGCGACTTGGGCAACTGGTCGAGATTGCCCAGGGTCTTGGCCGCGTCCGGCAGGCTGTAGTAGTGGTAGGTGCGCTCGCCGACCTGCAGGGTCTTGAGGCTGTTGAGGCTATCCAGGGCTGGCATCAGGGGTCTCCTTATCGACGCTTCGACGGTTGCCCGCTGGCCGTTCGAGCCTCGAAAGGTGAAAGAGACCCGAACCAGCGCTGGGCGGACTGATTTTTCTAGGTGTAGTACTGGACCGATAGGCGCCGTCTACGTTCCCTGTCTGGCGCGCTGGGGTATAGTGCGCGCCCTGCGTGACCCCTTGAGGAAGCCCCGTCGTGAATACCCTGTTGCTGCTGTGCCGTACCGGTTTCGAAAGCGAAGTCTGCGCCGAACTCGGCGAACGGGCGGCGCTGCTCGGCGTGGCCGGTTACGCCAAGGGCAAGCCGGGGACAGCCTATGCTGAATTCGTCTGCGGCGACGCGGCGGGTGCGGCCCGGCTGATGCAGAACATCCACTTCGCCGAGCTGATCTTTCCGCGCCAGTGGTCGCGCGGCGCCTTTCTCGGCCTGCCCGAGCAGGATCGCATCGGTCCGCTGCTGGAGCTGTTGGCTGACTATCCCGTCTGCGGCAGCCTGGCCCTGGAGATGCCCGACACCAACGACGGCAAGGCGCTGTCCACCTTTTGCAAGAAGTTCGAGCGCCCCCTGACCCTGGCGCTGCGCAAGGCCGGCCGCCTGGTGGACGATGCCCGGGCGCCGCGGCTGCAGCTGACTTTTCTCAGCGGGCGCGAGGTCTTCGTCGGCCTGGTCGAGCCGGACAACGCCGCGCTCTGGCCCATGGGCATTCCGCGGCTGAGATTTCCCCGCGAGGCCCCCAGTCGCTCGACCCTCAAGCTGGAAGAGGCCTGGCACCACTTCATTCCGCGTCCCGAATGGGAAACCCGGCTGTCCTCCGAGATGCGCGCGGTCGATCTGGGCGCTGCCCCAGGTGGCTGGACCTGGCAACTGGTGGCCCGCGAGATGCTGGTCACGGCGGTGGACAACGGCCCCATGAACGAGGCGCTGATGGATACCGGCCTCGTCGAGCACCTGCAGGTCGACGGCTACGCCTTCGTCCCCAAGCGACCGGTGGATTGGATGGTCTGCGACATCGTCGAGAAGCCCGCCCGTACCGCGGCGCTGATCGAGCGCTGGATCGGTGAGGGCCATTGCCGCGAGGCGGTGGTTAACCTCAAGCTGCCGATGAAACAGCGCTATCGCGAAGTGGCCGGCATCCTCGAACGCCTGCACGACCACTTCGCAGGCCGCGGCCTGCGCGTCACCATCGGCTGCAAGCAGCTCTACCACGACCGCGAGGAAGTGACCTGTCACCTGCGGCGGCTGGATAAGAAACCCTGAGAACCTATCCAACGTTTGCTGCGCGTCGGCCAGGCTGCGTTGAAAACTGCCTGGATCGCCAGCCCCACCTGGGCGGCCCCGTCGCAATGCTCATTCACAGCTCGTAAACTGCGCTTCCTCGGCGTTTGATTCGCTGGCGCTCACCCTTCGGGCCAGCCGTTGGCTGTTACTCCCGCTGGTCGTTGCGCCTTCCCTGTCTCTAGCTCGCGAAACTTTGCACAGATTCTCGCGCCTACTCGATGTCTATTTTAAGCGTTTTCTGGAGTACCGATGACCCTCGAAGCCGATGCCACCCTCGACGCCAGCGGGCTGAATTGTCCGGAGCCGGTGATGATGCTGCACAACAAGGTGCGCGACATCGCTCCCGGCGCCTTGCTCAAGATCATTGCCACCGACCCCTCCACCCAGCGCGACATCCCCAAGTTCTGCGTCTTCCTCGGCCATGAACTGGTGGAAAGGAGCGAAGGGGAAGGGCGTTATCTATATTGGATTCGCAAGAAGGTGGAGTGAGGGTGCTCCGCCTGGGCCGAGATGGTGCCATCGTCGAAGCCCGACGGTGCGATGCGGAGTTCGGCCTGTTGGGCTTCGCTTGCGCTCAGCCCAACCTACGATGCACCGCCGCGCGGGCCCGGCTCTCGTAGGTTGGGTTGAGACGGCTCTATCGTCGAAGCCCAACGGACCGATGCCAAGCGAGTCGTAGCGTGGAAAACCGCGTAGCGTTTTCCACTGTGTGGTCTCGCGTCCGCGGACAAGGCTGCGCCGTTGTCCACGCTACGCTCAGGCGCTTGCGGCCGCTCTGACCACCCCCACCAGGTGCTCCCCCAGCCGCAGATGCTGGTCCGCCGCGAAATGTACGCCGTCCACCGGACTCACCCGGATGATCTCGCCCGCATCGACGAAGGCCGCGCCCTGGGCTGCGGCCACCTGGCGATAACGTGCGGCCAACTCGCGGGACTTGGCTGCGCCGCCGACGAAGATCTCGCCGAGAAAGCCCACTTCCTCGATGGGCGCCGGGGCCATCACGATCAGCTTGGGCTGGCCACCATCCGGGCCGGCGTTGCAGCGCCCGATCTCCTCCAGCAGCACCTGCAAGGCACTAGCGATGTCCGCCGGCGTCATCGAAAGACGGGCCTTCAGATCGTTGGTGCCCAGCATCAGGATGAGCACATCCACCGGTAGCTGGCTTTCCAGGCAAGGCCGCAGGTAGCTAAGGCCGTTCTTGTGGTGGCCATCGATGGGATCGTCGTGGACCGTGGTGCGGGCGGGCAGCCCTTCCTCGATCAACCGCCAGTCGTGACCCAGGCCACGGGCCAGCACGCCGGTCCAGCGCTCGTCCCAGCCGAAGCGTTCGAGTACGCCGGGCTGGGTCATGGGGCGGGTACCGTGGGTATTGGAGTCGCCGTAGCAGAGCAGGGTGCGCAGGGGCATGGGAAATCCTCGTTGGTGCAGGTCATTCCCACCCTAGAGGCTATTCCCGCCGGTCGCGAGGGCCGGTGGTCGTGCCAGCGAAGCCGAGTCAGCCCTCGCTCGGCGCTTCGCCGCCCCGCGTAGCAGGGTCCGGCGGCGGCCCACCCGTCTCGTAGCGCACGTTCATGCGTGGCGAGGCCAGCTCGATGCCGGCGTCGTCCAGGTAGCGCTTGAGCCTGAGGTTGAAGGCCCGCGAGACCTCCCACTGCTTGATCGGCGCGGTCTTGAAGCGGAATCTCAGGATGGCCATGCCGGAATCGAAGCTCTCCACCCCCTGCAGCTCCAGCGGCGACCAGATGTCCCGGCCGATGAGCGGGTCCTGGCGCAGCGAGCGGCCGACCTCCTGGACCATCTCGATGGCCTTGTCCACCGAGAGCGCCTGGGGAATGGGCAGGCGGAAGATGGCGTAGCCGAACTGCCGCGAGTAGTTCTGGATGCTCTTGATCTCGCTGAAGGGGATGGTGTGGACGATGCCGTCGATGTCCCTCAGGCGTACGGTACGGATGGTCAGGCCCTCGACGGTGCCCAGGTGGTTGCCCACGTCGACGTAGTCGCCGATGGCCAGGGAGTCCTCGATGATGATGAACAGCCCGGTGATGAGGTCGGCCACCAGGCTCTGGGCACCGAAGCCTACCGCCAGGCCGATGACGCCGGCACCGGCCAGCAGCGGGGTGACGTTCACGCCCATGTTGGCCAGGGCGACGATCAGGGCGATGACGAAGATGGTCAGGAACAGCACGTTGCGGATCAGCGGCAACATGGTCTGGGCACGCGCGTTGTTGGGGCTGACGCGGTGCAGGTTGAGGCCGCGGTGGATGGCGGTGTCGGCCAGGATCCACACCAGCCAGGCCAGCAGCAGGGTGCCGCCGAGGCCGAAGAACTTGCTGGCGACCACATGGCCGTCGCCCTGGCTGAATCTCAGCAGGGAGACGTCCCAGGCGCGCAGTGCCAGTTCGATGCTCGTCAGCCAGATGACGATGCCCAGCACCAGCACGAAGAAGGCCCGCAGCCGCTCGGCATAGGCCTCCTGGATGCGGCCGTGGTGGCGTCGACGCAGCAGTCGCGCTCGCACCAGGGCATTCAGGCCCAGGGCGGCGCCCAGCAGTACCGCGCTGAGCAGGGCACGGCGCAGGGCGTCGCTGGTATCGCCCGCAGAGACGAAGGTAGCCACCACCGAGACCGCCACCAGGATCAGCAGCGGCAGGTGCCAGAGCCGGGCGATCAGGTGGCGCACGCCCTGTAGGCCATGCAGCGCCTGGCGCTTGGCCAGGGGCTGGTTGCGGATCAGGTGGGCAACCGGGCGCCGGAATCTCAGCACGAACTGGGCACTGAGCAGTGCGGCGCAGACGTTGGCGCCGATGGCGATGACGGCGGCCAGGTGCGGCCCGAGGGTCTCGGCCAGGTGCGGATCGCTGGCCGCACCACCCAGGGCGGCCAGGCTGCCGATGATCCACAGTGGGCGGAAGGCGCGCCGGCGCAGGATCAGCAACGCGCGGTTACGGTGGGCACCGCTGGGCAGGGAGCAGATGATCACCACGGTGGCGGCGAACAACGGACCGGTCACCGCAGCGTAGGCCAGGGTCACGGCCACCGTCTTGCCGAGGGAATCCGGCAGCCAGAGCGACACCACCAGGGTGAGGACGAAGGCCACCAGCCAAGGGGCCAGCTTGCGCAGGGCGAAGCGCACCAGATCCAGGGGACGGGGCCTGAGCGGCAGTTCCTCGGACAGCCCGAATCTCACTCGCAGGCGATGGCTGAGGGTCTTGAGACCGAGGGCGCAGCCGGCCCAGAAGGCCAGGGTGACGACGAAGCCGGAGAGCAGATCCAGGCGTTGTTCGGGCGCGGGTGCCAGCGCGGCCAGCTCGGCACCGGCCTGCTCCAGCTGGAATTGCCAGCGCTCGCGCAGGTTGTCGCGCTGCAATTGGTTTTCGACCACCGTGAGGGTGTCGGTGATCAGGCCGATCACGCCTTGCGAGGCGCTGGGCTCGGCCTTGGCCTGGGCGGCCTGGAGTTTCTTCAGGTCGGCGAGCAGGCGATTGCGCTGCTGGTCGCTTTCCAGGGTCTTGATGACCTGGTCCAGGGACTGGCCGAACTGCGGATCGACCTGATCCTTCTGGGTGGTCGGCAGGCCCGGTATGGCCGCCTGTGCCGGACCGATGAGGATGAAGCAAAGACAGAACAGCTGTAGCAGGCGAAAGATCATCGCAGCCGCACTCTCGCGAAAGGAGGAAACGCTCGTCTTGGACGGCGCGGGGCCGTCCGACGAGGCGGGCAGTGTAACAAGGCCGCGTACTAGGCGCGGTGGATGCGTCGACGGGCACTACGCGCCAGGCGCACCGCGAGCAGGATGGCGGCGCAGGTCAGGCCCAGCACCAGACCCTGCCACAGCCCGGCCGGCCCGCGCGGCGCACCGAACCAGTCGCTCAGCCCCAGCGCCCAGCCTACCGGCAGTCCCACGCCCCAATAGGCCAGCAGGGTGATGAGCATGGTGGCGCGGGTGTCCTGGTAGCCGCGCAGGGCGCCGGCGGCGGTGACCTGGATGGCGTCGGAGAACTGGAAGATGCCGGCGAACACCAGCAGCGAGGCCGCCAGCTGGATCACCGCCAGGTCCTGGGAATAGAGGCCGGCGATGAAGGTGCGCGCAGTGAGCATCAGAGTGCAGGAGACGCAGGCGCAGAGCAGCCCGGCGGCCATGCCGACGCCAGCAGCGAAGCGTGCCTCCCGCGGTTCGCCGCGGCCCAGGGCCTGGCCGACCCGTACCGTCACCGCCATCCCCAGCGCCAGGGGCACCATGAACACCAGCCCGGAAAAATTGAGCGCCACCTGGTGCCCGGCGACCACGGTCGGACCCAGCTCGCCGATCAGCAGGGCGACCACGGAAAAGATGCTGGATTCGGCGAACACCGCGATGCCGATGGGCACGCCGATGGCGAGCAGGGCGCGCAGCGTCGGTCCGTGCGGGCGCTCGAAGCGGGCGAAGAGGGCGCAGGGGCGATAGCGCTCGGTGCGCACGATCGCCAGCATGGCCAGCAGCATCGCCCACATCACCGTGCCGGAGGCGAAGCCACAGCCGGCGCCGCCCAGGGCCGGCATGCCCAGGTGGCCATGAATGAAGATCCAGTTCAGCGGTACGTTGAGCGCGAGGCCCGCGAGGCCCACCAGCATCGCCGGTCGGGTGCGTCCCAGACCATCGCTGAAGCAACGCAGCACGTAGTAGAAGGCCGTCGCGGGCAGGCCCATGGCGATGCCCTTGAGATAGAGCAGGGTCGGGCCGATCAACTGGGGATCGACATGCATGGCCACCAGCAGGGGGCGGGCGTTGAGCAGCAGCAGGCTGGCGACGAGGCCGCAGCCCAGGGCGAGCCACAGCGCCTGGCGGACCAGCGGGCCGATCTCGCCGGTGCGGCCGCCACCGTGGCGTTCGGCAACCTTGGGCGTAGTGGCGAGCAGGATACCGGTCATCAGCAGGAACACGGGAATCCACACCGAGTTGCCCAGGGCGACGGCGGCGAGGTCCAGCGGTCCGACGCGACCGGCCATGACGGCGTCGACGAAGCCCATGGCCGAGTGGGAGAGCTGGGCGATGACGATGGGCGCCGCCAGGGACAGCAGGGCGCCGAATTCACGTCTGATGCGGGGCAAGGAGGCAGTCACTTGATCGTTCGGTCAGCTTCGGGGCCGCTAGTCTAGTCCTCATGGCTATCCTGGCAACCTTCGCGGCGATCGTTGCCTGCCGTGATTGGCCTGCTAAAGTGCCGGTCCTCCGACCCGAGTGCCCAGGCATGCACATCCTCGCCGACGAAAACATTCCACTGCTGGACGCCTTCTTCGCTCCCCATGCAACACTGGAGCGCCTGCCGGGCAGGGCCTTCGATCACGCCGCCGTGAGCCGCGCCGATGCCCTGCTGGTCCGCTCCATCACGCCGGTGGACGAGGCTCTGCTGAAGGATTCGCCGGTACGCTTCGTCGGCACCTGCACCATAGGCACCGATCACCTCGACCTCGACTATCTCGACCGTACCGGCATCCGCTGGAGCAACGCCCCCGGTTGCAATGCCCGGGGCGTGGTGGACTGGGTGCTCGGCGCCCTGCTGGCAATGGCCGACTGGGCGGGAACCGAGCTGTCCAGCCGCACCTACGGCATCGTCGGTGCCGGGCAGGTCGGCGGGCGCCTGGCCGCGGTGCTGCGTGGCCTCGGTTGGACGGTGCTGGTCTGCGATCCGCCCCGCCAGGCTGCGGAGGGCGGCGACTTCTACCGCCTGGATGAGCTGATCGAGCGCTGCGACGTGCTCTGCCTGCACACTCCCCTGATCCGGGATGGCGATCACCGCACCCTGCACCTGTTCGATGCCGCGCGCCTGGCCCGCCTGCGTCCAGGTACCTGGCTGCTCAATGCCTGCCGTGGCGAGGTGGTCGACAACGTCGCTCTGCGCGCCCTCCTGGCAGGTGGCGCCGCGGTGGCGGTGGCGCTGGATGTCTGGGAGGGCGAGCCGGGCATCGACCCCGAGCTGGCCACGCTGTGCCGGATCGCGACGCCTCATATCGCCGGGCACAGTCTGGAAGGCAAGTGGCGTGGGACGGCGCAGATCTATCAGGCGTTCTGCGCCTGGGCCGGCGTGACGCCGCGGCTGACCCTGGCTGAATTGCTGCCGCCACAACACCTCGAGCGCTTGGTTTTCGGCGAGGAGGTATCGGAGGCGACCGCCTTCAAGCGCATCTGCCGGGCGGTCTACGATCCGCGCGACGACGATGCGGCGCTACGCGCGACCCTCGGCCTGCCGGCCCTGGCGCGTGCCCAGGCGTTCGACGCCCTGCGCAAGGGCTATCCCATGCGTCGGGAGATTCCGGGGCTGGTGCTCGAAGGGGCGGGCGTGGCTCGCCTGGCGAGTGCCCTGGGGTGCGACTGGCGACATGGCGACGGCTCCTGAAAGGCTGCGTCGCTTAGGACCGAACGGCGGTTGAAGCGTTCAGCCCGGTCGCACACTCGCCGGTCGGCCAAGGCGGCCGAGCGACGTGATCATCGACTAGGCGTCGGGCTCAGTGGTATTCGCAAAGGTAGGCGGTATCTTCTGCTACCTTGAGCTGGAACTTGGCGTTGGCCGGCACGGTGAACTGGCTGCCCGCGGTGAAGGTTTCCCAGCTCTCGCTGCCTGGCAGTTTGACGGTCAGGGCGCCGGCTACCACGTGCATGACCTCCAGCTGGCTGGTGCCGAACTCGTATTCGCCGGGTGCCATCACGCCCAGGGTGGCGGGCTTGGACTTGAGGCTGAAGGCGATGGATTTGACGGTGCCGTCGAAGTATTCGTTGACCTTGAACATCGGATTTCCTTGTGCGAGAGCGGTTAGAACCGTCCGCGAGTATGCCCAAGGCCGTCCCCCGCTGTCACCGGTTCTCAGCCCTGGCGCGTGAAGGCCGCCAGGCTCGCCGGCAGCAGCTTGGCGGTGTTGCGGGCATCGGTCTCGGCCCGGTGCAGCACGCCGGTGAAGGTAAGGCCGGCCGACTCCAGAGCCGCGGTGAGCCCCAGCGGCTTGGTCAGGCCACGTGCCTTGGCGAAGGCCTGTCTGAGGTTGCGGTGCGGGACGCGTGCCAGATGGGTGTGCAGGTCGTGCTCGCGCCAGGCCCGCTCCAGCAGGCGGCGGTCGAAGTCGCCCCAGCTGCACCAGCCGGCCAGGGTGGTCTCGTAGGCGCTCAGCCAGCTTTCGAAGCAGATCCAGGCGTCTTCCAGGCGCCCGGCGGCATCGACGTCCGCCTGGCTGATGTGGGTGAGCTCGCGGCAGAAGGGCGTGAGCAGCGGCAGGCGGCGCGGCTGGACGAAGCTCTGGTAGCGATCCAGCTCCTGGCCCTCGGCGTCCACCATCACCGCGCCGATCTCGATGATTTCCATCAGCTCTATCGGCCAGCCGCCTTCGTCGGTGGTCGCTTCCAAGTCCAGCACCAACCAATGCTTCATCGTCACGTCCTCGGCCGGCCGCCTCGTTCATCGCAGATATGACGGTGGAAACCTCGCGGGGTTGCGTAGCAGCCCGCGCGCGGATGTCACATTCATGACTCGATAGTGACATCTGGTCACGATTCGCTTGTGAGACCCCCGCCTTGCTCTTAAGCTTGGAGCCTCCTTCCTGCGAGTTTCACCCATGGAGTGCCGTCCGGGTTGTGGCGCCTGTTGCATCGCGCCGTCGATCTCCTCACCACTGCCGCGCATGCCCCAGGGCAAGCCGTCCGGCGTGCGCTGTGCCCATCTGGACGCTACCAATCGTTGCGACCTGTTCGGCTCGCCGCTACGCCCTGCCGTCTGCGGTGGCTTCCTGGCCGAGCCGGCCTTCTGCGGTACCAGCAGTGCCGAGGCCATGGCGATCCTCCTGCGCCTCGAGGGTGAAACCGCCGCCTGATTCCGATTGCCGCTAGCGCTCTCCGACAACCACAACAACAAGGGACGTCCCATGCACAAGCCGCTTCGCTCCATCCTCGCCCTGACCCTGCTCGCAGCCGCCGGCCTCGCCCAGGCCGAGGATTGGCAACTCGCCAAGCAGGAAGACGGTATCCAGGTCTACACCCGCGCCGTGCCCGGCTCCAAGTACAAGGCCTACCGCGGCGTGGTCCAGATCAAGGCCGATCCGGCCGCCATCGCCAAGCTGCAGGACGACCCGGTGGGGTCGTGCAAGTGGATCTTCCGTTGCCAGTCGCTGCAGGTGCTCAAGCGTCAGGACAACCAGGCCTGGACCTACATGCGCATCGACATGCCCTGGCCGGTGACCGCCCGCGACGTGGTGCTGCACGTGACCGAGCAGAAAACCCCAGACGGCGGCTTCACCCGTATCCTCGAAGGTCAGCCGGACTACCGCCCCTCCGCCGACGGCTATGTGCGCGTAGCGAGCTTCCAGGGCCAGTGGCGCGTAGTGCCGAAGAACGGTGGCTCGGAAGTGACCTACGAAGCCCAGAGCGAACCGGGCGGCAGCGTGCCGTCCTGGCTGGCCAACAGCTTCGTGGTGGATGCGCCGCTCAATACCCTGAAGGGCCTGCGCCAGGCCGCGCAACGCTGATCGAGGGCGGGGCTCCGGTGGCGGAACCCGCTGGAGCCCGATCGTTCGACTAATACCACCCCTGCCATCGGTCGCCTCCGGGTAGGCTATGGCACTCGCCGCTATCATCGATTAATACCACCCCTATAAGTGCAAGGTGGAAAGTTGTCCTTCCTACCTCGGCTACCCGTGATCAACGGGTGGGGATCGTCGCCGATTGGCTGCGGCGTCGACGGCGCCAGCCGTCCACCACTCGGAAGGCCAGTAGCGCAGCGCCGATCGCGGCATAGATCGCCCACTCCTCGAGGTCCGAGCGCACGATCCAGAGGTAGTGCAGCAGGCCTAGGCCCAGTACCAGATAGGCCAGCCGATGCAGCTCCTTCCAGCGTTTGCCCAGGCGGCGCATGGCCGGTCGATTGGAGGTGACGGCCAGCGCCAGCAGGATCAGCAGGGCTGCGGCGCCGACGATGATGTAGGGCCGGCGCTGCAATTCCACGCCCAGTTGCGACAGGTCGAACCCCAGCACGAAGGCCAGGTAGCCGAGGAAATGCAGCAGGGCGTAGGTGAAGGTCCAGAGGCCGAGCTGGCGACGGATCACCGGCCAGAGTTTCCAGCGAGTCAGGCGCGACAGTGGGGTGAGGCTCAGCGTAAGCAGGAGCAGCACCAGGGCGCCGGTGCCCAGCTTGTCCACCAGCGCCTTGCCCGGGTCCGGGCCGAAGGCGAAGATCCAGGCCTGGTACAGCCACCACAGCGGCGGGCAGAGCGCCGCGACGAACACCGCGCCGCGCCAGAGCAGCAACCCCATCAGTAGTTTCTCCGCAGATCCATGCCGGCGTAGAGCGAGGCCACTTCCTCGCCATAGCCGTTGAACATCAGCGTCGGTCGTACGTTGGGGCTGAACAGGCCGCTCGGCAGGCGGCGCTCGCGGGCCTGGCTCCAGCGTGGGTGGTCCACTTCCGGATTGACGTTGGCATAGAAGCCGTACTCGTTGGGTGCCATGCCCTGCCAGGTGGTGCGTGGCTGCTCTTCCACGAGGCTGATGCGGACGATGGACTTGATGCCCTTGAAGCCGTACTTCCAGGGCACGATCAGGCGCAGCGGCGCGCCATTCTGATTGGGCAGCACCCGGCCGTACATGCCCACCGTCATCAGCGTCAGCGGATGCATGGCTTCGTCGAGTCGCAGGCCTTCCACATAGGGCCAGTCCAGCAGGGCGAAGCTGGAGTTCATGCCCGGCATGTGCTGCGGGTCCTTGAGCGTCTCGAATCTGACGTAGCGTGCCTTGCCGGTGGGTTCGACGCGCTTGAGCAGGCTGGCCAGCGGAAAGCCGAGCCAGGGGATGACCATGGACCAGGCCTCCACGCACCTCATGCGGTAGATGCGCTCTTCCAGGGTGTCGGGGGCGAACAGGTCTTCCAGGCCATAGGTACCGGGCTTGCCGACCTCGCCGTCGACCACCACACTCCAGGGCTGGGTGGGCAACTGGGCGGCGTGGGCGGCGGGGTCGCTCTTGTCCGGGCCGAATTCGTAGAAGTTGTTGTAGTGGGTGGCGTCCTTGAAGGGGGTGATGTCCTCGCCCTTGACCGTGGCCGCCTGCCAGCGGGTATCCGGCAACTTGCGCTCGAACCAGTCCGGACCCTTGGCGGCCTCGACGTCGCCATAGGTGGAGGCAGCGGCCAGTGCCCAGCCGGGCAGGGCGGCGCCGGCGAGCAGGGCGCCGCCGGCACCGAGCAACTGGCGACGGGAGAGATAGACGGCTTCGGGGGTGATCTCCGACGCACGACAGGCGGAGCGCGGAACGATCTTGATCGGCATGTGAACCTCGACGGGGGCAGCGCGCACAGCGGCGCGGCGAACGATCAGCGTGAGACATCCCGGTCACGAAAAGCTCCCACGCGCTGACGATAGCCTGCCGTGATGGTCCGGCGGAAGGCCGTCACGCTTTGGGTGACGCCACCCCGCGGTCGCCGGGCAGGTCCGGGGCCCCGTGCCATACTGCAGAACCCTCGCCCTCAGGAGTGCCCGATGAAGAAGCTGATCAACAGCCCCACCGCGGTGGTGCGTGAATTGCTCGAAGGTCTGGTGAGCCTCGATCCCGCTCTGGCCTTGCTGGTCGACGAACAGGTCATCCTGCGGCAACCGCTGGCCGCCGCCGCGGAGCGTCCGGTGGCGGTGATCTCCGGTGGGGGCAGCGGTCACGAACCGGCCCACGCCGGCTACGTTGGCGAGGGAATGCTGACCGCCGCGGTAGCCGGTGACGTCTTCACCTCGCCCAGCGTGGACGCGGTACTGGCGGCCATCCGCGCCGCTGCGGGAGCTGCCGGGGCGCTGCTGGTGGTGAAGAATTATACCGGCGACCGCCTCAACTTCGGCCTCGCCGCCGAACTGGCCCGCAGCGAAGGCATTCCCGTGGAGACGGTGCTGGTGGCCGATGACGCCGCCCTGCGCCATACCGTGGCCCCCGAGAAGCGACGGGGCATCGCTGGCACCGTGCTGATCCACAAGCTCGCGGGGGCCGCGGCCGCTGCAGGCCTGCCGCTGGCCGAGGTGGCCGGTCTCGCCCGGGCGGCAAGTGCCGAACTGCGCAGCATGGGCGTGGCGCTCGGTGCCTGCACCGTGCCGGCGGTAGGGCATCCGGGTTTTGCGCTAGCGGACGACGAAGTGGAATGGGGCCTGGGCATCCATGGCGAGCAGGGCGTCGAACGCGGTCCCTGGCTGGGCGCCGATGCCACCGTGGCACGACTGCTGGATACCCTGATCGAAGATGGCGGCTTTTCCCCGGGAACGCGCTTGGCGCTGCTGGTCAATGGCCTGGGCGCCACGCCGCCACTGGAGCTCGCCCTGGTGGCGCGGGCGGCGTTGATCGACTTGCGACGACGGGGGCTGGTGGTGGAACGGGCCTGGACCGGCACCTTTCTCAGCGCCCTGGACATGCCCGGCTGCTCGCTGTCGCTGCTGCCGGTGGACGACGACCGCTTGGCCTGGCTGGACGCCCCGACCCGGGCGCGGGCCTGGCCCGGCGACGGGCGACTGCCGGCCACGCCCTGCCGGCTGCCCGCGCCTCAGGCGCCGGGCGAGGCGGTGACCGGGGCGCCGGGCCCCCTGGCGGAGCCCTTGCGCAGGGCCGCGGCGGCGGTGATCGCCAGCCTGCTGGCCAACGAAGCCCGCCTGACCGAGCTGGATAGCCGTGCGGGCGATGGCGACCTGGGCACCAGTCTGGCCCGCGGCGCCGAGGCGATCAAGACCCTGCCGGCCACGGTCTGGTACGCCCCGACGACGGCCCTCGCGGCCATGGGCCAGGCCCTACGGCGGGCCATTGGTGGCAGTTCCGGGCCCTTCTATGCCTGCGCCCTGTTGCGGGCTGCCCAGGTGCTGGATGGCGTGGAACGTCCCACCCTGGCCCAGTGGACCGAGGCCTTCGATCAGGGCGTCCAGGCCCTCGCCGAGCTGGGCGGTGCCCAGCCGGGACAGCGCACCATGCTCGATGCACTGAGGCCTGCCGCGGATGCCTTGCACGCGGCCGCGCACGCCGGCTCGCCGGCCGCACAGGCGTTCGCCGCGGCACTCGCTGCCGCCCGGAAGGGCGCCGAGGCTACTGCCGACATGGTCCCGGCCCAGGGGCGTGCCAGCTACCTGGGCAACCGGGTGCTGGGCATTCCCGACGGCGGTGCGGTGGCCGTGGTCTGCTGGTTGGAGGCGCTGGAGCCGGTGATCGTCGCCTAGGCTCTATACGAAAGGTACCTACGCTCTCAGCGGATGACGTTCAACGGCAGGAGCCGTACCGGTGAAAAGGCAGCTGGCCGCTGCAGCGACCTAGCCTGGATGGACCGGCCGGAGCCGAGCCGCGTTCGAGCGCAGCGGGTGCGGTGTCGCCCCGGGAAAAACCCAGTGCAGCGGTGGCACCGGCGCCGTTTGCCGGCAGTTCACCGGCAGGTCTTCCATCCCTTCTGGAGACCGCCGCTGTCCATCCTGCCGCGGTTGCCGGCCTTCGATTCGAGCCTACCAGGTGCCGACCCAGGACCTGCGCATCGACCTGGCGCGGATGCCGATGCGTCCCGCCAGTGGCCTGATCCTGAGCGATGTCCAGCAGGTGCAGCGCACCCATGGTCCGCTCGGCTAGGCCGAATCCGTCAGGCCGGGACGAAGGGTGGCTCTTCGCAAATCTCGATCAGCAGCGGCCGGTCGTCCGGAGCGTCGGTGAGCAGCGCCTGCAGATGATCCAGGTCGCGGGCGCGCTCGGCCAGGCAGCCGAAGGCCCGCGCCAGGGCGAGGAAATCCGGGGTGACCAGATCGACCCCCAGCGGGGTGATGTCCCGGCGCTCCATGTAGCGGCGGATCTCGCCATAGCCTTGGTTGTTCCACAGCAGGATGACGACGCCGATCCGCGCCTCCACGGCGCTCGCCAGTTCGCTCAGGGTGAACAGCAGCCCGCCGTCGCCCACCAGGCACACCACCGGCCTCGTCGGTTCGGCCAACCGGGCGCCCAGGGCAGCCGGCAGGCCATAACCCAGGGTACCGTAGCCGGTGGAGGCGTTGAACCAGCGCCGTGGCCCGTCCAGCTCCACCAGGTGGTTGCCGGCGTAGACGGTCTGGGTCGAGTCGCCGACGTAGCGGGCGTCGGGGAGGGCGCTTCGCACGCGGTCGAACAGCGCGCGGAAGTGCGTCCAGTTGGCTAGTTCTTCCGCCAAGGCCGCCTGGGCCGCAGCGGTGCGTTGGGCGCCCGGACTGGTCGGATCAAGTCCACGGGCCGGCAGGCGCGCGAGCAGACCGCGCAGCGCGGCCTGGGCATCGCCCACCAGCCCCAGCCAGGGCTGGTGGTTGGCCACCAGCATGCGTGGGTCCAGGTCGATGCGGATCAGGTCGCCGGTCAGGCGGAAGCCGCCGTCGAAGACCACGTCGTAATCGGTCTCGCCCAGTTCGGTACCCACCGCCAGGATGACGTCCGCCTGCTGGGCCAGCTCCCGTATCGGCGGCAGCGCCTGGTTGCTGCCCAGCGCCAGGGGGTGGCCGGGTGGCAACAGGCCCTTGGCATTGATGGTGGTGGCGGTGGGGGAGTCCAGGGCGGCGGCCAGGTCGCGTACTTCGGTAGCCGCCCGCTGGCAGCCGCCGCCGATCAGTAACAGGGGACGCTCGGCGCTTCGCAGGCGCCCGGCGGCGCGGTCGAGCAGGGTGGCGGCCGGTTCCGGTCGCGCCAGTGTGGGCTTGGGCAGCACCCTCAGGTGTTCGGCCGGCGCGGTGATGATGTCCAGCGGCATTTCCAGATGGACCGGCCGCGGCCGCTCGCCCTCGAACACCGCGAAGGCCCGGGCCAGCACCGCGGGCAGGCCGTCGACGTCCAGCAGGGTATGGCTGAAGACGGTCACCCCGGCGGTCAGGTTGCGCTGGTTGGGCAGTTCATGGAGATAGCCGGCGCCATGGCCGAGGCGGGCACGCTCGTTGACGCTGGAGATCACCAGCATGGGGACCGAATCGGCGTAGGCCTGGGCCATGGCGGTGAGGATGTTGGTCAGCCCCGGTCCGCTGATGACGAAGCACACTCCGGGCCGGCCACTGGCGCGGGCATAGCCGTCGGCCATGAAACCGGCGCCCTGCTCATGGCGCGGGGTGATGTGGCGGATGCCGCTGCCGGGCAGGCCGCGGTAGAGCTCCACGGTGTGCACCCCGGGGATGCCGAAGACGGTATCCACGCCCCAGGCGGCCAGTTGGTGGACCAGGTATTCGCCACAGGTGGTCATGCGTTCGTTCTCCTTGGGCGTCGATCAGACGGGCCGGACGGCCACGCGGGCTCTGGGGGCGAGCAGGCTCACCAGGACGAAGCTGGCCAGGCTCAGCCCCAGGCTGAAATAGATGGGCGTATTGGCTTCCAGGCCATCCTTGAGCATGAAGACGATGGCCGCACCGGAGCCCAGCAGCATGCTCGCCAGGGCGCCGGTCGTGGTCGCGCGCTTCCAGAGGATGGCACCGAGCAGCGGCACCAGGATGCCACCGACCAGCAGGTTGTAGGCCAGGGTCAAGGCGCCGATCACGTCGTTCACCAGCAGGGCGATGGCCAGCACCGCGAGGCCGGTGAGCCCGGTGAAGAGGCGCGCCATACCCAGCGTCGAGGCCTTGCCGCCGCGCAGTCGGGGCAGCAGGTCCTCGGTCAGGGTGGTGGAGGCGGCCAGCAGACCGGCGCTGGCGGTGGACATCATGGCGGCCAGGGCGGCGGCGATCACCAGGCCGCGGATACCATCCGGCAGCGCGGCGCGGACGATGGCGGCGAAGGCGTTGTTGGCATCGGCGAGATCCGGCAGCAGGATGCGCGCGCACATGCCGATCAGGGCGCCGACCAGGCCATAGAGGACGCAGTAGACGCCGGCCAGGCTGCCGGCCACCCGTGCCACTCGCTCGCTGCGCGCGGTGAAGACGCGCTGCCAGATGTCCTGGCCGATGAGGATGCCGAAGAAGTAGATCAGGAAGTAGGTGAGGATAGTGTCGTAGCCGATGGTGGTCAGGGCGAAGGCGCTGGCCGGCAGCTTGGCCACCAGGGCGTCCCAGCCGCCGACCCGGGTCAGGCAGAGTGGCAGCAGGACGAACATCAGGCCCACCGTCTTGATGATGAACTGGACGATGTCGGTCAGCGTCAGCGACCACATGCCACCGATGCTGGAATAGACCACCACCACGCCGCCGCCCAGCAGGATGGCGCTCCAGAACTGCAACTCGAACAGCACCTGGATCACCGTGCCGATGGCCAGGATCGATACCACGCTGATCATCAGCGCATAGACGAACATGATGGCGGCGCTGGCCTGGCGCGCCAGGGGCGTGTAGCGCCGTTCCAGCACCTGGGTCACGGTGAAGATGCGCAGCTTGAGCAGCGGCTTGGCAAGGAACAGGTTGAGCACCAGGATGCCGCCGCCGAGCATGGCGCACAGCCAGAAGCCCGACAAACCGTGGACATAGCCCAGGCGTACGGTGCCGACGGTGGCCGCACCGCCCAGCACCGTGGCGGCCATGGTACCCAGGTAGCAGGCCGGACCGAGATTGCGGCCGGCGACGAGGAATTCTTCCTGGTTGCGGGCGCGGCGCATGCCGTACCAGCCGAGCAGGAGCATGGCCAGGGCATAGGCCAGGACGACGGAAATATCCAGGATCATCGAAGGGATCTCTTGTCGGTGTGAGGAGCCGGCTCGGCCAGCCCCGGGTTGGACTGGGCGTGTTCAGGCGATGCCGGCGCGCTCCAGCGGATGATCGGCCACCCGCCGTGGCCGCCGTGCCCCGGCCGGGCCGTAGACGCTGGCGGGCTCGGGGAACGCGAGCAGTAGCGCCAGGTAGAGCAGGGCGGCGCTGCCCAGGCTGAGCGGCAGGCTCAGGTCGATGCCGCCGGCCAGTTCCCCCAGCGGCCCGACGAACTGGCCGGGCAGGTTGACGAAGGCCAGGCCGAGCAGGGCGCTGGGAATCCAGGCGCCCATGCCCCGCCAGTTCCAGCCGTGGTGAAACCAGTAGCGACCGCCGCGTTCGCCGCGGGTGAACACCTGGAGATCGTCCGGGCAGTAGAAGCCGCGGCGCACCAGCAGGCCGAGGATCATGATCACCATCCAGGGCGTGGTGCAGGTCACGATCAGCACGGCGAAGGTGGAGACGCTTTGCACCAGGTTGAAGGCGAAGCGCCCGATGAAGATGAAGGCGATGGCCGCCAGGCCGATCAGCAGGGTGGCCCGCACCCGAGTCAGCAGCCGTGGCAGCACGCTGGAGAGATCCAGCCCGGTGCCATAGAGCGCCGTGGTCCCGGTGGAGAGGCCGCCGATCACCGCCAGCAGGCACACCGGCAGGAAGTACCAGGTGGGCGCGATGGCCAGCAGGCCACCGACATAGTTGTTCTGGGCGATGTAGTCGGGGGCACGCACCGCCACCAGGGAGGCGGTGGCCAGGCCGAACAGGAAGGGGATCAGGGTGGCGGCCTGGGCGGCGATCACCGCCAGCAGGATGCGCAGGCGGGGCGTCTGTCGCGGGATATAGCGCGACCAGTCGCCGAGAAAGGCACCGAAGGATACCGGGTTGCTCATGGCCACCAGGGCGGCGCCGACGAAGGCTGCCCAGAACCCCGGCTGGCCCAGCTGCAGGTTGCCGGCGTAGGCGGCGTCGAAGCCCCCGGCGAAGGCCGGGATACCCAGCAGGAACAGCAGGCTGGCGCTGACCACGGCGATCTTGTTCACCCACAGCATGAAGCGGAAGCCGTAGAGGCAGACCGTCAGCACCAGCACGGCGAACAGGCCGTAGGCCAGGCCCAGGCTCAGGGCGTTCTCCGGCAGCCCGACCAGGCGCTGGGCACCACCTACCAGGGCATCGCCGGAACTCCACACCGACAGCGAGAAGAAGGCGATGGCGGTGAGCAGCGACAGGAAGGAGCCGACGATACGACCGTGTACGCCGAAATGGGCACCGGACGAGACCGCGTTGTTGGTGCCATTGAGGGCGCCGAACAAGCCCATGGGCGCCAGGATTAGGGCACCGCAGGCGACCCCGGCGACGATGGCCAGCACCCCGGCCTGGAACGACAGTCCGAACAGGATCGGAAAGCTCCCCAGTACGGCGGTGGCGAAGGTGTTGGCACCGCCGAAGATCAGGCGGAACAGGTCGAAGGGAGTGGCGCTACGTTCGTGGTCGGGAATCTGCTCGACCCCGAAGGTTTCGACACGGGTGATGCCGTCATGATGGTCCATGGATGACGCCTCGACACGGTTATACGCAGGCCAGGGCCGCGCTCTTGTTGTCGACGGACCGGGCGGTCCATCGGGGTGTTCGGCAGTGAAAGGACAGCGGGTGGGCGACCGTCATGGCGGGTCACCTCACCTGGGGGCCTGCTCAACGTCCGCTTGCGAGACGTCGCCTGGGCATTCCGGACTCAGCGGTAGGCCACCCCCGGCAGCACGCAGAGCATCTCGTAGAGCAGGTTGGCACCGAGCAGGGCGGTGTTGCCGGTGGTGTCGTAGGGCGGCGAGACTTCTACCAGATCGCAGCCCACCAGATCGAGGCCGCGGCAGCCGCGGATGATCTCCAGCGCCTGGATGGTGGTCAGGCCGCCGATCTCCGGGGTGCCGGTGCCTGGCGCCCAGGCGGGGTCGATGCTGTCTATGTCGTAGGACAGATACACCGGGCCGCCCCCGACCCGTTCGCGCACCTCGGCCATCAGCGGCGCCAGGGAGTTGTGCCAGCATTCCTCGGCCTGGACCACACGGAAACCCTGCTGGCGGCACCAGTCGAAGTCGTCGGCGGCGTAGCCCTGGGCACGCAGGCCGATCTGCACCACCCGGTCGCAGTCCAGCAGATCCTCCTCCACGGCGCGGCGGAAGGTGGTGCCATGGGCGATCTTCTCGCCGAACATGTGCTCGTTGACGTCGGCGTGGGCATCCACGTGCACCAGGCCGACCTTGCCGTACTTCTTCTTCAGCGCACGCAGGATGGGCAGGGTCAGGGTGTGATCGCCACCCAGGGTGAGGGGGATGACAGCGTGCTCCAGCACCCGGTCGTAGTGCTCCTCGATCAGTCGCACGGTATCCAGCAGGTTGAAGGTGTTGATGGCCACGTCGCCCAGGTCGGCGACGCTCAGCGAATCGAAGGGCGCCGCCCCCGTGGCCATGTTGTACGGACGGATCATCACCGACTCGCTGCGGATCTGCCGCGGGCCGAAGCGGGTTCCCGAGCGCAGCGAGGTGCCGATGTCCAGCGGAATGCCGATGAAGGCGGCGTCCAGGCCGGCGGCGGAGGCGAGATGGGGCAGCCGCAGCATGCTGGCGATGCCACCGAAGCGAGGCATCTCGTTGCCGCCCAGCGGCTGGTGCAGGATCTTTTCCACGGGACATCCTCTTGGTTCTGATGCCTCGATTGTGCAAAGCCCGCAGCAGGCGAAGAATCGCCAAGGGCAAAAAATCACTTCAGAAATTTCTGAACCAATGGCTAGATGGCCAGGGCGTGCCTACCGGGAGTCCTCCATGGCCAATGCTCTCCACGATATCCGCCTGCTCAAGCTGTTCGCCTGCGTGGTGCGCCACCAGGGCTTCGCCGCGGCCCAGCAGGAACTGAATCTCTCCACCTCGGCCATCAGCACCTACATGAGCCAGCTGGAAGGGCAGCTCGGCGTCACCCTCTGCCATCGTGGCCGCGGCGGCTTCGCCCTCACCAGCAAGGGCGAGCTCTTCCACCAGGAAACCTTGCGTATCCTCGGCGAGATCGAAGGCTTCGAGCGCTACGCCACCACCCTTCGGGGCGAGCTCAGCGGCACCCTCAACCTGGGCGTGCTCGACTCCCTTTCCAGCGAGCCGGCGCTGCCGCTGGCCGATGTGATCGGCAGCTACACCCACGACTATCCCGGCGTGCACCTGCACCTGGCGGTGACCAGCCCCTACGAGCTGCAGCTGGGCGTGCTGGAAGGGCGCCTGGACCTGGCCGTGGGCGCCTTCTCCGCGCGCATGAATGGCGTGGTCTACCAGCCGCTGTATCGCGAGCAGCACTGGCTCTACTGCAGCGATCGGCATCCGCTGTTCCTGGAACGGCGCGTGCCCGCCGAGATCATCACCCGCCAGCGCATGGTGCGCCGCGGCTACTGGAGCCAGGCCGAACTCGCCCGCCACGGCTTCAAGGAAAGCGCCGCTACCGTGGAAAGCATGGAAGCCCAGCTGGTGCTCATCCTCTCCGGCGCCTACATCGGCTACCTGCCGGAGCACTACGTCCACGCCTGGGTCGACCAGGGACGCCTCAAGGCACTGCAGCCCGCCACCTTCGGCTACCAGGCGCCGTTCTCGCTGATCACCCGCCGGGGTAGGGGAAAGGAGCCGCTCATCCAGAGTTTTCAGCGAATTCTTAAAGCCCAGATGCAGGACGCCGATAGGTAGTCTGACGATAACCAAGCGGTAGACGTCATCACCTGTGCAGACATTGAGCCCCCATTGAAACGGCCCATCCGCACGGAGTAGATAACCAGACAAATAAGGCACCCCGCGATGCGCACGAATTTGCCGGTCACCCAGCAAGGCCGAACCTTCAAGGAAGAAGAGCGACTCATCTCCACCACCGACCTGCAAGGCAATATCACCTACTGCAACGAGGCGTTCATCGCCATCAGTGGCTATACCCGGGAGGAGTTGATCGGCAGTCCGCACAACCTGGTGCGCCACCCCGACATGCCGCCGCCGGTGTTCGGCCACATGTGGGCGACCCTCAAGGACGGCAAGCCGTGGATGGGCATCGTCAAGAATCGCTGCAAGAACGGCGACTTCTACTGGGTCAGCGCCTATGTGACGCCTATCCTGGAGCATGGCCGAGTGATCGGCTACGAATCCGTCCGCTCGCTACCCAGCGCCGACGAAGTCCGGCGCGCTGGCGTGCTCTATGCCCGCATCAATGCCGGCAAGGCCCCCGTACCCTTGACCCGCCGCCTCGGCAGGGCGATCTCCGCCTGCTGGTCGACGGTGGCGGCCACCGGCGTCATCCTGGGCGGGCACTTCCTGCTGGACGATACCACCCAGGCGGTGCTCATCGTCGCCGCCCTGCTGGGCATCAGCGCCCACCAGCTGTATCGCCAGCGGGCCAGCATCGAGCGCATTCTCGCCGATCATCCGAAGATGTTCTCCAGCAACGTGGTCGCGCCGACCTATAGCGATCAGTGCGGCGCCCCGGCCCGTCTGGATCTGGCCCTGCACAGCGAAGCCGCGCGGCTGCAGACCGCCCTGACCCGACTGGCCGACGTCGGCGACAGCGTGCGCCTGAAGGCCCGTGAATCCTCTCAGTTGGCGCAGTCCGAAGCCGAGCTGCTGGAACAGCAGCGCCACGAGACCGACCAGTCCGCTGCCGCCATCACCCAGATGACCTCCACCATCCATGAGGTCTCGCAGAACGTCCAGGAAACCGCCCAGGCGGCCTCCAACGCCGAGAGCCTGGTGCTCTCCGGCCGGGACAAGGCCGAGGAAAGCCTCAATTCCATGCGCGAACTGGGCACCGCCGTCAGCGACATCGGCCAGGCCGTGGGTGAGCTGGCCAATTCGACCCAGAGCATCGGCAGCGTCGCCGACGTCATCACCGCCATCGCCGAACAGACCAACCTCCTGGCGCTCAACGCGGCCATCGAGGCGGCGCGGGCCGGGGAAGCCGGCCGCGGTTTCGCCGTGGTGGCCGACGAGGTCCGCTCCCTGGCCTCGCGCACCCGGGAATCCACCGAGCAGATCCACCAGATCATCGCCAACCTGCAGGCCAACGCCGACCGCGCCGTTGCCACCGCCAGCCGCGGCGAAGAGACCTCGCGCCAGAGCGAGCGCCACTCCGCCGCCGTGCGCGAGTCCCTGGAAGGCATCAGCGAATCGGTCAGCCGCATCACCGCCATGAGCCAGCAGATGGCCACCGCCGTGGAAGAGCAGAGCCACGTCTCGGAAGACATCAATCGCCAGATCAGCCGCATCGCGGAGTTGTCCGACCACAGCTCGGCCCAGGCCCTACGCGGTTCGGAGCTCAGCCGCGAACTCGAGGGCATGGCCGACTACCTGCACGATCTCACCGCGCGCTTCAATCGCTGATTCGCCGGGCGGACGGCGGCGATCCGGTATGATCGCCGCCGTCTCTCGCCGCGGAAGTACCGATGTCCCGTCCCGCCTGTACCCGCTGCCAGCGCCCCGTGCCGCTGTGCCTCTGTGCGCTGATCCCCCGTCTGCAAAGCCGTACTCGGGTGCTGTTGCTGCAGCATCCCAGTGAGCGGCGCCATCCGCTCAATACCGCGCGGCTGGCCGCACTGGGGCTGGTCAACGCCCGGCTGGAGATCGGCGAAGAGTTTCCGGAGCTGCCGCTCTGGCTGGAAGGCCAGGAGGCTCGCCTGTTGTTCCCGGGGCCGGAGGCGATCCGCCTCGATCTATTGCCTCCGTCTGCCGAGACGTGCCCACCGCGCCTGCTGGTGGTCCCCGACGGCACCTGGCGCAAGGCGCGCCTGCTGCTGCATGCCAATCCGGCCCTGGCGGCGCTGCCGAGGGTGACACTGCCACCTGGCCCACCGTCGCGCTATCGCGTCCGCAAGGCACCGGCGGCGGATGCCGTGTCGACGATCGAGGCGGTGGTGGCGGCGTTGAACATCCTGGACGCCCCGGCGCGCTTCGAGGCGCTGTTGGCCCCTTTCGAGACCCTCATCGAAGGCCAGATCACCGCCATGGGCATGGAAACCTTTGCACGCAATCACGGCATGCCAGAGCAGGACGCCTAGGGAATTCACTGGCGGTCCTGCCACTCTACCTAGGGTAGCCCGCAGAGGAGACTCGCCATGCCCAGTGTCCGCGTCCGCCAGGACCACCAATTCACGACCCTTTCGATCTTCGCCATGCCCCATGCCGGTGGCGAACCTGACCAGCCCGATCCGGCCCCCATCCAGCCCGACGAGCCGGGCGAGCCCACCGTCCCCGACCAACCACCGCCCACCCCCATGGCGGAAGCCGCCTAGAGGTTTTCCCGGCCGGCTAGAAGAAGGGGCGATCATCGCTGATCGCCCCTTCTTCTTATTTCATCGATCATCAGCACCGCGTCTTCTGCCTCAGTAGATAGACGGTCACGGCGGCGCAACTGGTGAAGGCCGCCACCCGCGCCCAGACGTAGGGCACCAGCCAGCAGGAAAAGCCCACGCTGATCCACATGGCGACGATGGCGTAGACCTTGCCCTTGAGCGGTATGCCTTCGCCTTCCAGGTAGGGCTTGACCCAAGGCCCCAGCCATCGGTGGTTGATCAACCACAGATAGAAGCGCTCCGAGCTGCGCATGAAGCAGGCCGCGGCCAGCAGCAGGAAGGGCGTGGTGGGCAGCAGCGGCAAGAAGGCGCCGATGATGCCCAGGGCGACGCTCAGCCAGCCGACGCCCAGCAGCAGGTAGCGAACCCAGCCCTTCTTCTGGCGGGGCCTGGAGCTGGCTCCTTCCATCGCTCAGTGACGCGGCTTGAGCAGCGCCGGCTTTTCTTCCGGGGAATGGCAGAGCAGGAACAGCTGGGTCAGCAGTTCCGGGATCTGCACCATCATGTCGGCGACCAGGCGACGGTCCTGGGCGATCTCGGCGAATTCGGGTTGTTCGTCGAACAGACCCGAGCCAACCATGATCGGCAGCAGCAGCTCGCTGACTTCGTCTTCCGCGTCTTCGAACCACACGGCCTCGCGGAGGAACACGCCTTCCATGAAACCGATGCACCAGCCGCGGAGCTCGGAGTCGTCCGGCTCGGGGCCGAGGTCCAGGTCGCAGGGCAGGTCGAGTTCTTCATCGCTGCCGAGGATGCGCAGGATATGCGCCTTGAGCTGCACCAGGGCCTGCTCGATGTCTGCCTGCTGGGTGGCATCGCGGTACTGCGGCGGCTCGGCGAACAGGGCGTCGATCCACTCGCGCTCGGGGACCTCTTCCGGGCAGATGGACAGGGCGGTCAGGTAGCCGTGGGCGGCTACGTAGTCGAGCGCTTCTTCGTGCAGATCGTCTGCATCGAGAAAATCGCGCAGACGGGTCAATTGTTCGGCGAAGGACATCGGCTACTTACCTCGGAAAGGATTCGAAAGGGCGGAACGGCGGGAATTGTAGACGAGCGACAGGGTAACGTCGAACGCGTCGGCACCTGGTCGGCCGATGGAAAAGGCCAGCCGCAGCGAGCCCGGCATCCGTATAATGCCCCTTCGATTCGAGGAGGTTTCATGTCAGAACCCGCGCTGCGCATCCTAAAAGACGTCTTCGGCTACGATGCCTTCCGGGGCAACCAGGCCCGGATCATCGAGCGCGTGGCGAACGGTGGCGATGCGCTGGTGCTGATGCCCACCGGCGGTGGCAAGTCCCTCTGCTACCAGGTGCCAGCCTTGCTACGACCCGGCGTGGCCGTGGTGGTCTCGCCGCTGATCGCCCTGATGGACGACCAGGTCGCTACCCTCCTGGAACTGGGCGTGTCGGCGACGGCGCTCAACTCCACCATGACCGGCGAACAGCAGCGGTCCGTCGCCGCGCAGCTGGAGCGTGGCGAAATCAAGCTGCTCTACCTCGCGCCGGAACGCCTGGTCCAGCCGCGCATGCTGGACTTCCTCAAGCGCCTGCCGATCGCCCTGTTCGCCATCGACGAAGCCCACTGCGTCTCCCAGTGGGGGCACGACTTCCGCCCCGAATACATGCAGCTCGGCCAACTGGCCGAGCACTTCCCCGGCGTGCCCCGCCTGGCGCTCACCGCCACCGCGGACTCCCGCACCCGGGAGGAGATGGCCACCCGCCTGCACCTGGAGCAGGCCGAGCGCTTTCTTTCCAGCTTCGATCGTCCCAACATCTTCTACCGCATCGTGCCCAAGGAAGCGCCGCGCAAGCAACTGCTGGCCTTTCTCGCCGAACGGCGCGGCGATGCCGGCATCGTCTACTGCATGTCGCGCAAGAAGGTGGAGGAGGTCGCCGAGCAACTCAGCAACCAGGGCTTCCCGGCCTTGCCCTATCACGCCGGCCTGCCCAACGACGTCCGCGCCGCCAACCAGAAGCGTTTCCTCAACGAGGAAGGGCTGATCATGGTCGCCACCATCGCCTTTGGCATGGGCATCGACAAGCCCAACGTGCGCTTCGTCGCCCATCTCGACCTGCCCAAGAGCCTGGAGGCCTACTACCAGGAGACCGGTCGCGCCGGTCGTGATGGCCTGCCCGCCGATGCCTGGATGGCCTACGGCCTGCAGGACGTGCTGCTGCTGCGGCAGATGATGCAGAACTCCGAGGGCGACGAGCGACACAAGCGCATCGAGCGCCACAAGCTCGAAGCCATGCTGGCGCTCTGCGAGGAAACCCGCTGCCGCCGGCAGGTGCTGCTGGCCTACTTCGATGAACACCTGCCGCAGCCCTGCGGCCATTGCGACAACTGCATCGATACGGTCGAAACCTGGGATGCCACCGAACCCGCACGGCAAGCGCTGTCGGCCATCTACCGCAGCGGTCAGCGCTATGGGGTAGGGCACCTGGTCGACATCCTGCTCGGTCGCGAGACCGAGAAGATCGTCAGCCTCGGCCACCAGCGCCTGGCCGTGTTCGGTCTGGGCAAGGCCCGCGGCGAAGACGAGTGGCGCACCCTGTTCCGCCAACTGGTCGCCCGTGGCCTGGCCGAGGTGGACGTCGACGGCTTCGGCGGCCTGCGCCTGACCGAGAGCTGTCGGCCATTGCTGCGTGGCGAGGTCAGCATCGAATTGCGCCGTGATCCCAAACCCCAGCGTGGCCGGGGCGCGAGCAGCGGGTCTTCCGCCAGTGCCGCCAGTCAGCTGGTGCGTGCCGACGAGCGCGAGCAATGGGAGGTGTTGCGTACGCTCCGGCGCAAGCTGGCCGAGGAGCATTCGGTCCCGCCCTATGTCATCTTCCCCGATGCCACCTTGCTGGAGATGCTGCGTAGCCAGCCGCGCTCGCTCGACGAGATGAGCCGGGTCAGCGGCGTCGGGGCGCGCAAGCTCGAACGCTACGGTCAGGCCTTCCTCGATGCCCTGACCGGCGGCGCGGCCGCGCCGGCGCCAGTGGTCGACGTCCGCCACGAGGTCCTGACCCTGGTACGCGCCGGTATGACGCCGGAACAGGCCGCGCGCCAGCTCGATTGCTCGGAAAAGAATGTCTATGCACTATTGGCCGAGGCGATCGCCCAGCAGCAGATCGCCCTGGAGCAGGCGCTGGACTTGCCCGAGGACCTGCTGGCCGAGATCCAGGACGTCTTCCTCGAAGACGACGGCGAATTGCCGCCGGTGGCGCAGATCGCCAGTCGTTTCGAAGGGCGCGTCGCCGTGGGCGCGCTCTACTGCGTGCGGGCCGCCCTGCAGGCGGAATTGGCCGACTAGCGCGGCGCAGCGGTTGCCCCCGCGTGCCTACAACCAGAATAATGAGAAAATCCAAGCACAAGGTTTAGCCTGAATGACTACCGATCCACACCTGTTCGGCCGCCAGATTTTCCATGTCTCCCGTGCCTGGCGGGCAGAGCTCGATCGCCGCCTGAGCCACCTGGGACTGTCCCAGGCGCGCTGGCAGGTGTTGCTGAACCTGGCACGGATGAAAGGCGTCCAGCCCACCCAGCGCGAACTCGCCCAGAGCATCAGCATCGAGGGGCCGACCCTGGCCCGCCTGCTGGATGGCCTGGAGAAGCAGGGCCTGGTGAAGCGGCTGGCAGTCACCGAAGACCGTCGCGCCAAACGCATCATGCTGACCCAGGAAGCCGGTCCGCTGATCGAGAAGATCGAAACCATCGCCGAAGCCCTGCGCAAGGAACTGCTCAGCGGCCTGGACGACGAAGAGATCGCCATCTGCCAGCAGGTACACCAGCGCGTGCTCGCCAACCTGGAGCGTGGCTGACCGCCGCTCGGCGGCACGCCGACCCTCCGCACAACCGCTTATCCCATCCGTCGGTGCGGGACAGGGCGTCTGGCACCGAGTCTGACGCGCTACCCCGGGCGGGACGTCGTTTTTCGTTCACGACCGGCGGTTTGCCGTCTGTCGGTATCGATGCTACGTTCCAGCGTAGCGGGGGCGCTTTTTGTGAGCTGCCGCGCTAAAACACCGGTTTCTTCGAATACCTGACGCAGCGGTATCCATGGTCGCGAAACGCCGTCCCCTTGCCTTGTTCATCCTGTCGGCCGCGATGCTGACCACTACTCCTCAAGCGGCGCTGGCGCTCGGCCTCGGTGGTATCACCCTGCAGTCTTCGCTCAACGAACCCCTGCGCGCACGGATCGAGCTGGTCAATATCGGCGATGCCGAGCCCGGGGACTTCCATATCCATCTGGCGCCCAACGATGCCTTCGCCCGGGCCGGTGTCGATCGTACCCAGTTCATGGACGACCTGGTATTCACCCCCCACCTGCGTACCGCGGCCGGCAGCTACATCGAGGTCACCTCGCGGCGCTCATTGGTCGAACCCTACCTGGGCTTCATCGTTCAGCTGGAGCAACCCGGCGGCAAGCAGTTGCGCGAATTCACCCTGCTGGTCGATCCGCCGCGCAGTGGGGGCGTGCCCACCAGCGTGGCAAGCACCGCACCGGCCCGCGCCGTTGCACCGGCCCGCGCCACGGCGGCACCCGCCACGCCGACGCCGCCCAGGGCGCCGGCCGCGCCCCAGCTATCCGGGCTCGCGCCCACGCCCGGCCTCACTGCCGGTGCGGGCATCTATCAGACGCGTCCCAAGGACACCCTCTGGAGCATCGCCAAGCGGCTGGGGCCCATGGCCAACCGTTCGGCCGAGCAACTGATGGCCGATCTGTTCGCCCTCAACCCCGCATCCTTTTCCAACAACGATCCGCGGCGACTCAAGGCTGGCCAGGTCCTGCGACTACCGGCTGGCGTCAGCGAGCCCGTGGTCGAGCAACCCGTTGCGACCAAGTCCGCCCCCAGACCCGCTCCCGCGCCTGTGGTGACGCCGGCGCTGCCGGCCGCGCCAACCGCGAGTGCGCCCCCGCCTGCATCACCACCGCCCGCGGTACCCGCCCCGGCGGCCTCCAGCGTGCCCAGCACCGCCGCGGCCGCGCCACCGCCTGCGGTAACCGGCGAAGATGCCAAGCCGCTGCTCGTCACCCAGGACCTGGGACGTCAGGTAGGGGACCTGGAAGGCCAGCTCAACCAGCTGCAGTCGCGCTACGACACCCTGCTGGAGCAGAAGGAAGCACTCATCGCCCAACTGCAGGAGGAGCGCGATGGCCTGCAACAGCAGCTCAAGCAGGCGCGTTCGGTAGCCTTGGTGCCGGCGGTCCCAGCCACCGCGCCCGTCACGTCCGCGGCACCGCCGAATCAGGCGACCTCTAGCGCACCTGCGGCGGCGGGTGCTGCCGAAGAGGAGGGACTGTTTTCCCTGCGCACCCTGGTGCTGGCCGGTTCCGCGGCCGTGCTGGCGCTGGCTGGCGTGCTCTGGTGGCGACGTCGGCGCACCGTTGAGGTCGTGGCGGTCGCTGAGGAGGATGAAGTCCAACGTGCCGAGCCGCTTCCCGCGCCGGTGCTGATGGCGACCCAGGCCGACTCCCTGCGACCCAAGGCCGTCGCCGCCCCGGCGCCGGCGCCGGTCGACGACCATGCCGGGCGCGCGGAGATCTACATCGCCTACGGCCGCTACGGTCAGGCGCGGGAGGTGCTGGAAAGCGGTCTCGCCGAAGACGATCGCCGCCAGGACCTGCGTCTGCTGCTGCTGCGCGTCCTCGCCACCCTGGGCGAGGCCCAGGCGTTCAATCAGCACGAACAGCGATTCCTCGCCCTCGGTGGGGCAGCGGCCAGTCTCGCCGTCCTCCACGCCCAGTTTCCTGGAATCTCTGCCGCGCCGGTGGAGGAGCTGGAGGACGAAGACCTGGAACTACCCGACTTCGATGCTCCGGCCAGCGAATGGTCCGCCGAGTTGCAGTTCCAGGAGCCAGCGCATCCGGCACCGGTGAGCGAAGAGCATTACGATCTGGACCTGGCCGATCTCAGCCTGGACGAAGCCATTGCCCTCACCGAAGAGCTGGATGCCGATTCCGGCTGGAAGCCGGTCGGCGCCACCGAGGTGGTGGTGCAGGACGACTTCCCCGATGGCTTGGGGGAATTGCCGGCGGTCTTCGAGCTTGATCTGAGTCTCGACGAGCACTTCATGGACGACGACATCGCCCGTCGCTTCGCCGAGGCGGAAGCCTGCCTCGATCAGGGCAACGTCCATCAGGCGGCCTCGCTGCTGCAGGAAATCGTCAGCGAGGGAACCGATAGCCAGCGCGAGCGTGCCGAGATCCTATTGTCGCGCCTCGCCTGATAGGCTCGCCAACCCTGGCCCCGGTCAGGCGCAATCGAACGTTTCCGGACCGCAGGCGCCCGAGCCCCGGGCACCTAATGGCCTGCTTCTGCGCATTGCCGATCCAGCTCAGAAGCTATTGCCCAGGTTGATGTAGAAGGCGTGCTGGCCCTGGTCGCTCAAGCCATAGGTGAACTTGAGCGGTCCCAATGGCGTGTCCAGGCCCAGGAACAGACTGGCGGCGCTGATGTTGCCGCTGTCATAGTCGTCGTCTCGGTTCCAGATCCGTCCCTGTTCCAGGCTACCGCCCAGGTAGAGCGGCGTATCCAGCGGAAACAGCGAGCGCTGGGTGAGCTGGTGGTAGTAGATCAGGCGCGCCAGGCCGTAGTTCTGCCCCGAGAGCGCGTCCTGCCGATAGCCGGAAAGCTGCCAGGCACCGCCCAGCAGGAAGCTGCTGGTCACCACGTTGGTGTCGTTGTCGGTCGAGAGGGTGCGACCCAGGCCGCCGCCAAGTACGAAGGTGTTGTAGCCGTAGCTGACGGCCTTGTTCAGATGCAGGTCCAGCTGGCGGTAGCGGGAGTCCGAGCCCAAGGTGGGGTCGAACTGCTTGAGCGTCAGCGCCAGGTCCTGGCCTTCACGGGGGAAGTTCACGTCATCCAGGTCGTCGAAGGAATAGCGCAGCTCGTAGAAGCCCTCGGTGAAGGTTTCCTCCGGTGTCTCCCGCGGTCCGACATGGACCTTGGTGCTGCCCCAGTCATGGCCGATGCCCAGCCGCACCTCTCCCTTGTTGCCGATCTGCCGACCCAGATTGAGGCCGAAGCCATAGCGCTCCCGCCGATACTCCGCGATGGGGTCATTACGCTCCAGTTGCTCGATGTTGCGCGCCTCGCCGCCGATGTAGGGGGCGATGAAATAGCGTGAGCCCACGTCGAGCGGCTGATAGAACTCGCTGTAGAGCTCCTGGTGATCGCCGATCTGCATCCGCGTCAGCCATTCGCCACCCAGGCGGTTCAGGCCGTTGATGCGATAGCTGGCGCCGAAGTTGAAGGTACTGTCGCCGCGCAGGTCATCGGAAAGATTGAGGCCGAGTCGCAGGAAGTCCGTGCCGCTGCGCTTGCCCCGGGCGGAGATCACCAATACGTTATCGCCCGGACCGTCGCGGCGTACCCGATACTCCACCTGGTCGAAGTAGTCCAGGCCGTAGAGGGTGCTCATGTCGTCCTGCAGGCGGTCGACATTCAGGGGTTCACCCAGGCGCTGCCGGATATAGTGGCGGATCACCTCATCCTCCACCTTGGAGTCGTTCTCGATGCGAATGGCGTCGATGACCGGGGTGCGGCTGTCGGGCAGGCGGGAGGCCGCGACCGCCGAGGCGCGACCGTCCCGCGGTTCCCGGCGCAGGGTGGCCAGTTCACCTGCCATGGCCATAGTGGCGCGATAGCCCGCATCGATCAGCGCCCGCACCTCGGAGAAGTCGGCGCTGGTATAGGCGGCCAGTGGCGGCTGGATGAGCAGGTCGCCCTTGCCCAGGGTGGCCAGTTGAGCCTCGGAATTGTTGCGGGTCATCAGGGTGGTGGACTGGTTGAGCACGTCCAGTACCGTGGTCAGGTCCTTGCGCTTGAGCAGGGGCGTACCGATGTCGACCACCACGACCCGTTGCGCGCCCATGGCGCGCGCCACATCGATGGGAATATTGTCGACCATGCCGCCATCCACCAGCAGACGCCCGTCGATCTCCACCGGGGCGAACACCGCCGGGATCGACATGCTGGCGCGAATGGCGCGCGGCAGATGACCATGGTCGAAGACCACCTTCTCGCCGGTGGTGATGTCCGTCGCCACGGCGCGGAAGGGTATGGCCAGCTGGTTGAAATCCCGGGTATCGCTGGTATGGACGAACAGCTTCTCCAGCGTCATCCCCAGGTTCTGCCCCTGGATTACCCCGATGGGCAGGCCCAGGGTCCCGTCATCACGGAAACTGAGCTTCTGCTTGACCAGGAAGTCGCGATCGTCCTGCTTGCGTCGGAAGGGCACGTCCTTGCGCGGCGGCTGGTCCGACAGCACCTGCGCCCAGTCCATCTCCAGGGCGATGCGTTCCAGTTCCTCGGCGCTGTAGCCGGCGGCATAGAGCCCGCCGATCACCGCGCCCATGCTGGTGCCCGCGATGGCGTCGACCTGGATGCCTTGCTCTTCCAGCGCCTTGAGCACGCCGATATGTGCCAGCCCCCGCGCCGCGCCGCCGGACAGCACCAGACCCACCTTCGGCGGTTCGGCACTCCAGCACAGGGCGGGCAGGAGAAGACAGGCTACCAGCAGCAACAGGCGCATAGGTCGGACCACATGGCGGACGGAATCGAGGACTGCGTATTATAGGGAGCCGAGGTTTCAGGGGTGCACCGTGATCGACGTCAAACCCATCATTACCATCCAGTACTGCACCCAGTGTCAGTGGCTGCTACGTTCCGGTTGGCTGGCCCAGGAACTGCTGAGCACCTTCGGCACCGACCTGGGTGGCGTCACCCTGCTGCCGGGAACCGGAGGTGTGTTCGAGATCGCCTGTGGCGATGAGCTGCTCTGGGAGCGCAGGAGGGATGGCGGATTTCCCGATGCCCGCACGCTGAAGAACCTGGTCAGGGACAGGCTGTTTCCGGAGCGCGATCTGGGACACGGCGAAGGAAGGCGGGAAGAGCGGTGAGGGGATGGCGCCCCCGGAGGGGCGTGAGATCAGGCTTCCGTACTGATCGTGTCGCGCACGTCGACAGTGCTGGTGGTGGGGGCGGCTACGCTCACTTCTGCCGGACGTATCTCGACGGCATGTAAGCCCTTGGGCCCCTGGACGATGTTGAAGTTGACCGCCTGGCCCGCCTTCAATGTGCGGTAGCCGTCCATCTGAATGGCCGAGTAATGAGCGAATAGGTCTTCATCACTGTTTTCTGCAACGATGAAGCCATATCCTTTGGCGTTGTTGAACCATTTGACCTTGCCACTGAGCATACCGGCTCCCTCTGCAAAGGACTCCAAGCCTGGAGTATCATTCGACTACAGTTCCAGTGAATCCGCACAGGCACCACTACGACGGAACCCTTGGTACCCCTTGGGGTACAGGATGTTTGTAACACCCTTTCAGTCTTAGTCAAGGCAAGGCAACGGGTGGCTGAGACGTGGATCAAGCTCTTTTTTTCCTGCTATTCATCCCGTAATTCGGAATCGATCAGAATGCGTGCAATCGACCCCATCCGACTGGCGGCGGACGACAACGATCAACAGGACGGCGACCAAGGTGGCCTGGCGGTGCAGGAGGCAAAACCTGCATTAAAACGGCCAGCCAGATATCGCGTTCTGATGTATAACGATGACTACACCCCCATGGAATTCGTCGTCGAGGTGTTGGAACGCTACTTCAGCATGAACCGCGAAGCGGCTACCCAGGTGATGCTTACCGTGCATACCCAGGGAAAGGCGGTCTGCGGAACATTTACTCGTGACGTAGCTGAAACCAAGGCCATGCAAGTCAATCAATATGCGAGGGAGTGCAACCACCCGCTGCTGTGCGAAATCGAAATCGAAAGTTGATCTGTGCTGCTTGGGCTACTGTGCTGCTTGGGCTATGAGGTGAAGCTATGTTGAATCGTGAGCTCGAAGTCACCCTGAATCTCGCCTTCAAGGAGGCAAGGACGAAGCGTCATGAATTCATGACCGTTGAGCACCTCCTGCTGGCGCTGCTGGACAACGAAGCCGCTGCCACCGTCTTGAGAGCTTGCGGCGCCAACATCGATCGCCTGCGCCGCGATCTGTTGGAATTCATAGATTCCACCACCCCACTCATCCCGCAGCAGGATGACGAGCGCGAGACCCAGCCGACCCTCGGCTTCCAGCGCGTCCTGCAGCGCGCCGTCTTCCACGTGCAGAGCTCGGGCAAGCGCGAAGTGACAGGCGCCAACGTCCTGGTCGCCATCTTCAGCGAGCAGGAAAGCCAGGCGGTGTTCCTGCTCAAGCAGCAGAGCGTGGCGCGCATCGATGTCGTCAACTTCATCGCCCATGGCATTTCCAAGGTCCCCGGTGCAGCGCCCGAGGCCGAGCAGGATCAGGATGCCGCCGAGGACGAGGGCGCCGAGCCCAGCTCCTCCAACAATCCGCTCGAAGCCTATGCCAGCAACCTGAACGAGCAGGCTCGCCAGGGTCGTATCGATCCGCTGGTCGGCCGGGAGAACGAAGTCGAGCGCGTCGCCCAGATTCTCGCGCGTCGCCGCAAGAACAACCCGCTGCTGGTGGGCGAGGCAGGTGTCGGCAAGACCGCCATCGCCGAAGGTCTGGCCAAGCGCATCGTCGATGGCCAGGTGCCCGACCTGCTGGCCGACAGCGTGGTCTATTCCCTGGATCTCGGTGCCTTGCTGGCTGGCACCAAGTACCGCGGTGACTTCGAAAAGAGATTCAAGGCACTGCTCGCCGAGCTGAAGAAGCGCCCCCATGCGGTGCTCTTCATCGACGAGATCCACACCATCATCGGGGCCGGTGCCGCCTCGGGTGGTGTCATGGACGCCTCCAACCTGCTCAAGCCGTTGCTGTCGTCCGGCGAGATCCGTTGCATCGGCTCCACCACCTTCCAGGAGTTCCGTGGCATCTTCGAGAAGGATCGGGCGCTGGCGCGGCGTTTCCAGAAGGTCGACGTGGTCGAGCCGTCGGTGGATGACACCTACGGCATCCTGCGGGGCCTCAAGGGGCGCTTCGAGCAGCACCACCACATCGAGTACACCGACGAGGCGTTGCGTGCTGCTGCAGAGCTGGCAGCCCGCTACATCAACGACCGGCACATGCCCGACAAGGCCATCGACGTCATCGACGAGGCCGGTGCCTACCAGCGCCTGCAGCCCGAGGATCGTCGTGCCGAACGCATCGATGTCCAGCAGGTGGAAGACATCGTCGCCAAGATCGCGCGGATTCCCCCGAAAACCGTTAACAGCTCCGACAAGGAACTGCTGCGCAATCTGGAGCGGGATCTCAAGTTGACGGTCTTCGGTCAGGACCTGGCCATCGAGTCGCTGTCCACGGCCATCAAGCTATCCCGTGCGGGGCTCAAGTCGCCGGACAAACCGGTCGGTTCCTTCCTCTTCGCCGGTCCCACCGGTGTCGGCAAGACCGAGGTGGCGCGTCAGCTGGCCAAGGCCATGGGCGTGGAGCTGGTGCGCTTCGACATGTCCGAGTACATGGAGCGCCATACCGTGTCGCGCCTGATCGGTGCTCCTCCCGGCTATGTCGGCTTCGACCAGGGTGGTCTGCTGACCGAGGCCATCACCAAGACGCCGCACTGTGTGCTGCTGCTCGACGAGATCGAGAAGGCGCACCCCGAGGTGTTCAACCTGCTGTTGCAGGTCATGGATCATGGCACCCTGACGGATAACAATGGGCGCAAGGCCGATTTCCGTAATGTCATTCTCATCCTCACCACCAATGCCGGCGCGGAAACGGCTTCCCGGGCGTCCATTGGCTTCACTCTGCAGGATCACACCTCCGATGCCATGGAAGTGATCAAGAAGAGCTTCACGCCGGAATTCCGCAATCGCCTGGATACCATCATCCAATTCGGCCGCCTCAGCACCGAAGTCATCAAGAGCATCGTCGACAAGTTCCTCACCGAACTCCAGGCGCAGCTCGAGGACAAGCGCGTGCAGCTGGAGGTCAGCGATGCGGCCCGAGGTTGGCTGGCGGAGCGCGGTTACGACGTGCAGATGGGGGCTCGTCCCATGGCTCGACTCATCCAGGACAAGATCAAGCGGCCTCTGGCCGAGCAGATCCTGTTCGGGGAGCTGGCCGACCATGGTGGCATCGTGCATATCGATGCAGTGGATGGCGAGCTGGAGTTCGAGTTCGAGACCACGGCGGAACCTGCCTAAGGGCAGGTTTTACACCTGTACATGAAAAAAGCCCGGCATTGCCGGGCTTTTTCCGTGAACGGATTCGCTTAGCGGGCGCGGTAGGTGATCCGGCCTTTGCTGAGATCGTAAGGCGTCAGCTCCACGCGAACCTTGTCGCCGGTCAGGATGCGGATGTAGTTCTTACGCATCTTTCCGGAGATGTGCGCGGTGACGACGTGCCCATTTTCCAACTCCACGCGAAACATGGTGTTGGGCAGGGTGTCGACGACAGTACCTTCCATTTCGAAGCTGTCTTCTTTCGACATATGTAGAAAAGCCCTCGGTGACAAAGATTGGCCCAGAGCAGTCCGGGCGGAAAAAGGCCCATATTCTGACAGAAATTCAGGAAAAGCGCTATTTCGTCAGGCCAGGGCGACCCAGCGCTGATTGACGAACAGCTCGATGGGGCGATACTCGGTTTTATAGGACATCTTGCGACACCCTTTGATCCAGTAACCGAGGTACACGGCGTCCAGCCCCAGGCGGCGGGTTTCGGCGATCTGCCAGAGGATGCCGAAGACGCCAAGGCTGCGCTTCTCCTCGTTGGGATCGTAGAAGGTATAGACCGCCGACATGCCGTTGGGCAGCACGTCGGTGACGGCGATACCGATCAGGCGATCTTCCACGCGCATCTCGTAGAAGAAGGCGTAGGGCAGGTTGCTGACCAGGAAGGTGGAGAATTGGCCACGACTCGGCGGGAACATGTCGCCGTCGGCGTGCCTCTCGCTGATGTAGCGGGCGTAGAGCTGGTAGCGCTCTTCGGTGAAGCCGGGGGCGCAACGGGTGACCTTGATATCGAGATTGCGCTTGAGGACGCGATTCTGTTTGCGGCTGGGGCGGAAGCGCGCGACGGGGATGCGCGCGGGGACACAGGCCTTGCAGAGTTGGCAGTGGGGGCGGTAGAGGTGATCGCCGCTGCGCCGGAAACCCAGCTCGGAAAGTTCGGCGTAGATCTGGCCGTTCATGGGCTGCGAGGGGTCGAGAAACAGCGTGGTCGCCTGCTCGTTGGGCAGGTAACTGCAAGCGTGAGGCTGGGTTGCATAGAACTTGAGTCTCGCCAGCTCGGTCATGTCGAACCTCTACATAAGCCTAGCCTGAGTGTAAGTCACCCGGGAAAGGTAGGCCAGGCGGCCGTGCTGGCCTGGTCCAGGTATTTGGCCAGGTATTCGGCAAAGCGTTCCCGGGACAGGCTGCTGGCACCCAGGCTGGCCAGATGCGCGGTCGGCATCTGGCAGTCGACCAGTACGAAGCCCCAGGCGGCGAGATCCTTCACCAGGGTGACGAAGCCTATCTTGGAGGCATTGTCCACCTGGCTGAACATGGATTCGCCGAAGAACAACTTGCCCATGGCGATGCCGTAGAGCCCCCCCACCAGTTGCTCGCCCGCCCAGACTTCCACGGAGTGCGCCCAGCCCTGGGCGTGCAGCTCACGATAGGCCAGGCGCATCGGTGCGGTGATCCAGGTACCGTCCGCGTCGCGTCGGGGGCCGGCGCAGGCCTCGATGACCTGATCGAACGCCTGGTCGTAGGTCACGCGCAGCTCGGTCTTGCGCAGGGTCTTCGCCAGGCTGCGGGAGATGTGCAGGTCGGGTGGGAAAAGCACCGTGCGCGGGTCGGGAGACCACCAGAGGATGGGTTGGCCGGCCTGATACCAGGGGAAGCAACCATGCCGATAGGCCTTGACCAGGCGCGCCGCGCTCAGGTCGCCACCGATGGCCAGCAGCCCGTTGGGTTCGCGCAGGGCCACCTCCAGCGGTGGGAAGTCGGGGCTTTCACGGGTCAGCCATTTCACCATGGTAGGGGAGGGCGCCTTCTGATGCATGGGGCGAAAGGGACGGGACGAGTGCGTATCAGACTCAAGAAATCGTCATAACTCTTTGTCAGGACAACGAAAGAATGCTCCAATGTTGTGCCTGAAGGCGGTTCCGGTACTGCCGTCCGCTATCGTGCCATGTTTCGTCTCGGGACTGTAGAACCCGGGCCCGGGCGATCTAGAATGGCGCACTGTTTTTTGATTCACGGTCACACGTTCCGTGTGCGGGAAAAGCGCGCTTGAAGCAATCCAGTTCTGCCAGCCACGTCAATCATTGGCGTGAGCATCTGCATTATCGTCTCAAGGAGGTGGTGCTCATCGCGCTGGCCGCCTTGTGCCTCTATCTGCTCATGGCTCTGTTGAGCTACGACCCCTCCGATCCGGGCTGGACCCACACCAGCCGCATCGATCAGGTCCACAACACCGCCGGCCGCGCCGGCGCCTGGCTGGCCGACGTGCTGTTCATGGCGCTGGGCTATTTCGCCTTCGTCTTCCCCGTGTTGCTGGCGGTCAAGACCTGGCAGATCTTCCGCAAGCGTCATCTGCCCTGGGAATGGAGTGGCTGGCTGTTCTCCTGGCGGCTCACCGGCCTGGTATTGCTGGTTATCTCCGGTTCGGTACTGGCCTACATCCATTTCCATGCGGCTGCCGGCCTGCCGGCGTCCGCTGGCGGTGCCCTGGGTGAAAGTCTCGGCCAGCTGTCGGTCACGGCGCTCAACGTCCAGGGCAGTACGCTGCTGTTCCTGGCGCTGTTCCTGCTCGGCCTGACGGTGTTCACCGACCTGTCCTGGTTCAAGGTGATGGATTTCACTGGCAAGGTGGTGCTCGACCTGCTGGACCTGGTGCAGGGCGGTTTCAGCCGTCTGGCGGGTGGCCGCCGCGCGGCGCCGGCGCTGGATGCCTTCGACGAGCAGGAAGCGGTCGCACCGCCGCTCGCGCGCAAGCCCAGGACCCGCGAGACCCCGCTCCCCGTCGCCGACGAGGATCTGGACGACCTGCTCGACATTGCTCCACCGCCGCGCGTGGAACGTGCCGCGCCGCGCATCGAGATGCCGACACCCAGCCGTGTCACCGCCGAGACGGCCGCGCCTGCGTCGCTGGCCGCTGCTCCCGTCGTCGCGGCCAGCGTGGCCACGCCCGCACCGCCGCCACGCAAGAGCGTTCCCCTGCCTACCGCGGCATCCGCGGCGGTGGTACGGGTGGACGCCGATCTGGAAGGGACCATACCGCCCCTGTCGATCCTCGATCGTGCCGAGAAGAAGCAGCAGAGCTACTCGCCGGAATTCCTCGAGAACATGTCGCGGCTGCTGGAGGTCAAGCTCAAGGAGTTCGGCGTCGAGGTGACCGTGGAAAGCGTACATCCCGGTCCGGTCATCACCCGCTTCGAGATCCAGCCGGCGGCGGGCGTCAAGGTCAGTCGCATTTCCAACCTGGCGAAGGACCTCGCGCGTTCGCTCGCGGTGTTCAGCGTCCGAGTGGTTGAAGTCATTCCGGGCAAGACCACCGTAGGGATCGAGATCCCCAACGAGGACCGCCAGATCGTGCGCTTCTCCGAGGTGCTCGAATCCGTGGAATACGCAGCGGCGAAGTCGCCGGTCACCCTGGCGCTGGGTCACGACATCGGCGGCAAGCCGGTCATCACCGACCTCGCCAAGATGCCGCACCTGCTGGTGGCCGGTACCACGGGCTCCGGTAAGTCGGTGGGCGTGAACGCCATGCTGCTGTCCATCCTGTTCAAGTCGAGCCCGGAAGACGCGCGACTGATCATGATCGATCCGAAGATGCTGGAACTCTCGATCTACGAGGGGATTCCGCACCTGCTCTGCCCGGTGGTCACCGACATGAAGGAAGCCGCCAACGCCCTGCGCTGGAGCGTGGCGGAGATGGAACGGCGCTACAAGCTGATGGCCGCCATGGGCGTACGGAACCTGGCCGGCTTCAACCGCAAGGTGAAGGATGCCGAGGAAGCCGGTACCCCGCTGACCGATCCGCTCTATCGTCGCGAAAGCATGGACGACGAGGCGCCGTTGTTGAAGACGCTGCCGACCATCGTGGTGGTGGTGGACGAATTCGCCGACATGATGATGATCGTCGGCAAGAAGGTGGAAGAGCTGATCGCGCGGATCGCCCAGAAGGCGCGGGCAGCCGGTATCCATCTGATCCTGGCCACTCAGCGGCCCTCGGTGGACGTCATCACCGGCCTGATCAAGGCCAACATTCCCACCCGCATGGCCTTCCAAGTGTCCAGCAAGATCGATTCCCGGACCATTCTCGACCAGGGCGGTGCCGAACAGCTGCTCGGTCACGGTGACATGCTCTATCTGCCGCCGGGAACCGGCCTGCCGATTCGCGTCCATGGCGCCTTCGTTTCCGACGAAGAAGTCCATCGCGTCGTCGAGGCCTGGAAGGAGCGAGGTGCACCCGACTACATCGAGGATATCCTCAGCGGTCCGGACGAGGGCGGCGGTGCAGGCTTCGAAGGCGGCGGTGGCGAAGGCGGGGAGAGCGACGAGGACGATCCGCTCTATGACGAAGCGGTGCGCTTCGTCACCGAGAGTCGCCGAGCTTCCATCTCCGCGGTCCAGCGCAAGCTCAAGATCGGTTACAACCGGGCGGCACGTATGATCGAAACCATGGAAATGGCTGGTGTCGTATCGCCCATGAACACCAACGGCTCGCGCGAGGTCATAGCGCCTGCTCCGGTGAGAGACTGACATTCCATGAGGACCTCGATGCACAAGCTGCGTTGCTTCGCCCTGGTGGCCCTGGCTGCCGTTAGCTTTTCCGCCCATGCCGATCAGGCCTCGGTGAGTCGGCTGTCGGAACTGCTCGACAAGGCCCAGACCCTGACCGCCCGTTTCTCGCAGCTGACCCTGGATGGCTCGGGCACCCGCCTGCAGGAAACCGCGGGCAACATGAGCCTGAAGCGCCCCGGGTTGTTCCGCTGGCACTCCGATGCGCCCCAGGAGCAGTTGCTGGTGTCGGACGGCAAGCAGGTCTGGCTGTACGACCCGGACCTGGAACAGGTCACCATCCGCAAGCTGGACCTGCGCCTGACCCAGACGCCGGCCCTGCTGCTGTCGGGTGACATCTCCAAGATCGAGAGCAGCTTCGACGTCACCAGCAAGGACGCCGGCAACGTCGTCGACTTCGTGCTCAAGCCCAAGACCAAGGACAGCCTGTTCGACAGCCTGCGGCTGTCCTTCCGCAACGGCGTGATCAACGACATGCAGTTGATCGATGGCGCCGGGCAGCGGACCAACATCCTCTTCTTCAACGTCAAGCTCAACGAGCCGGTGGCCGCGTCCCAGTTCACCTTCCAGGTGCCCAAGGGAGCCGACGTCATCCAGGAGTGATAGCACCCCATGGATCTCTTCAGCACCGCACCCGTCGGGCAGCCCTTGGCTGCCCGCATGCGTCCCGAGACCCTCGATGAGTATGCGGGGCAGCAGCACCTGTTGGCCCGCGGCAAGCCCCTGCGCGAGGCCCTGGAGCAGGGCGCGCTGCACTCGATGATCTTCTGGGGGCCGCCAGGGGTGGGCAAGACCACCCTGGCGCGGCTGCTGGCCCAGGTCTCCGATGCCCACTTCGAAACGCTCTCGGCGGTGCTCTCCGGGGTCAAGGAGATCCGCCATGCGGTGGAGGTGGCCAAGCAGCAGGCTGCCCAGTACCGCCGACGCACGATCCTCTTCGTCGACGAGGTGCATCGCTTCAACAAGTCGCAGCAGGATGCCTTCCTGCCCTACGTCGAGGACGGCACCCTGATCTTCATCGGGGCGACCACCGAGAATCCCTCCTTCGAGCTCAATAACGCGCTGCTCTCGCGGGCGCGGGTCTATGTGCTCAAGAGCCTGGACGACGAGGCTCTCGGCGGTCTGGCGCGCCGCGCCCTGACCAGCGCCAAGGGCCTGGGGGAGCGGCATCTGAGTCTACCCGACGACGCCCTGACCCTGCTGCTGGCTGCCGCCGACGGCGATGGCCGGCGGCTGCTCAACCTGCTGGAGAACGCCGCGGACCTGGCCGAGGACGGCGGCGCGTTGGACGCCGAGCTGTTCCAAAGCCTGCTGGGCGACCAGCGTCGACGCTTCGACAAGGGCGGCGAGGCCTTCTACGACCAGATTTCCGCGCTGCACAAGTCGGTACGGGGTTCGAGTCCGGATGGTGCGCTCTACTGGTTCGCGCGGATGATCGACGGTGGCTGCGATCCGCTGTACATCGCCCGGCGCGTGGTGCGCATGGCCAGTGAGGACATCGGCAACGCCGATCCCCGCGCCCTCAGCCTCTGCCTGGATGCCTGGGATGTCCAGGAGCGCCTGGGCAACCCCGAAGGCGAGCTGGCCATCGCCCAGGCGCTGGTCTACCTGGCCTGCGCGCCCAAGAGCAACGCCGTCTACCTGGGCTACAAGGCCGCCCTGGCCGATGTGCGCCAGAACGGCTCGCGCGAGGTGCCGCTGCACCTGCGCAATGCCCCGACCAAGCTGATGAAGAACCTTGGCTACGGCGACGAGTACCGCTACGCCCATGACGAGCCGGAAGCCTATGCCGCGGGCGAGGACTACTTTCCCGAGGAGCTCGAGCCGCGCCGCTACTATGATCCGGTTCCCCGTGGGCTGGAGCTGAAGATCCGCGATAAACTGCAGCACCTGGCGGATCTCGACCGATCCAGCCCGCGCCAGCGCCGGCGGCGTTCCTGACCCTGCGCCCGCGCTGCTGCCCCCATTCCTAAGCAAGAGACACGGACATGCTTGATTCGAAACTGGTTCGCACCCAAACCCAGGAGGTGGCCGCACGTCTGGCGACCCGCGGCTACGTCCTCGACGTCGGTCTGGTGGAGTCGCTGGAGGCTCGTCGCAAGGAGGTGCAGACCCGCACCGAGACCCTGCAGGCCGAGCGCAATGCCCGCTCCAAGGGGATTGGCCAGGCCAAGGCCCGCGGTGAAGACATCGCGCCGCTGCTGGCCGAGGTCGATCGGATGGGTAGCGAACTGGAAGAAGCCAAGCGCGAGCTCGACAGCGTCCAAGGCGAACTGGACGCCCTGCTGCTGGGCCTGCCCAACCTGCCCGATGCCTCGGTGCCGGTCGGCAAGGACGAAGACGACAACGTCGAGGTACGTCGCTGGGGTACCCCCCGGGACTTCGATTTCGACATCAAGGACCACGTCGCCCTGGGCGAGGCCCATGGCTGGCTGGATTTCGAAACCGCCGCGCGTTTCTCCGGCGCCCGCTTCGCCGTGATGCGTGGCCCCATCGCCCGCCTGCATCGTGCCCTGGCGCAGTTCATGCTCAACCTGCACACCGGCGAGCATGACTACGAAGAGACCTACACTCCCTACCTGGTGCAGGCCGAGACCCTGCAGGGTACCGGCCAGCTGCCCAAGTTCGAGGAAGACCTGTTCAAGATCGGCCGCGAGGGCGAGAGTGATCTCTACCTGATCCCCACCGCCGAGGTGACCCTGACCAATCTGGTGGCCGGCCAGATCCTCGACGCCAAGCGCCTGCCGTTGAAGTTTACTGCCCACACGCCCTGCTTCCGCAGCGAAGCCGGTGCCTCGGGTCGCGACACCCGCGGCATGATCCGCCAGCATCAGTTCGACAAGGTGGAGATGGTCCATATCGTCGAGCCGAGCACCTCCTTCCAGGCCTTGGAAGAACTGACCGGCCACGCCGAGACCGTGCTGCAGCGCCTGGAGCTGCCCTACCGGGTGCTGTCGCTGTGCACCGGCGACATGGGCTTTGGCGCCACCAAGACCTACGACCTGGAAGTCTGGGTGCCGAGCCAGGGCAAGTACCGTGAGATCTCGTCCTGCTCCAACTGCGGTGACTTCCAGGCGCGCCGCATGCAGGCGCGCTACCGCAACGCCGACGGCAAGCCCGAGCTGGTGCACACCCTCAACGGTTCCGGTCTGGCCGTGGGTCGTACCCTGGTCGCCGTGCTGGAGAACTACCAGCAGGCCGACGGCAGCATCCGCGTGCCCGAAGTGCTCCAGCCCTACATGGGTGGGATCGAGGTCATCGGCTGATGGATTACCTGCCGCTCTTCCACAAGCTCGACGGCCGGCCGGTGCTGGTGATCGGCGGCGGCGACATCGCCCTGCGCAAGAGCGTGCTGCTGGCCGAGGCCGGGGCTCGCATCACCCTGGTGGCGCCGGAGATCGAGCCGGAGGTGCGCGCCTTCGTCGAGGCGAAGGGTGGCAGTTGCCGGGTCCAACGCTACGCGGCGGATCTGCTCGCCGGGCATTGCCTGGTGATCGCCGCTACCGACGATGACGAGGTCAACGAAAGGGTGTCCCACGACGCCCAGGCGATGGGGCTGCCGGTCAACGCGGTGGATGCGCCCAAGCTGTGCACCGTGATCTTCCCCGCCATCGTCGATCGTTCCCCGCTGGTGATCGCCATTTCCAGCGGCGGCGACGCTCCGGTGCTGGCACGTCTGGTGCGGGCCAAGCTTGAAAGCTGGATTCCGGCGACCTACGGCCAACTGGCGCAATTGGCCCAACGCTTCCGCGCCCGAGTAAAGGCACGCTTTGCCGATCTGCAGGCACGCCGCATCTTCTGGGAGGAGGTGTTCCAGGGGGAGGTCGCCGAGAAGGTCTTCTCCGGCCAACCCCAGGCGGCCGAGCAGTTGCTCGAGGCCAAGCTGGCCAGTGAGGCGGAAGCCTTCCGGGGCGAAGTCTATCTGGTCGGCGCCGGTCCCGGTGATCCCGATTTGCTGACCTTTCGCGCCTTGCGCCTGATGCAACAGGCCGACGTGGTGCTCTACGACCGCCTGGTGGCTCCGACCATCCTCGACATGTGCCGTCGCGATGCTGATCGCATCTATGTCGGCAAGCGCCGCGCCGAGCATGCGGTGCCCCAGGAAGACCTCAATCGACTGCTGGTCAAGCTGGCCCAGGAGGGCAAGCGGGTGCTGCGGCTCAAGGGCGGCGATCCCTTCATCTTCGGTCGGGGTGGCGAAGAAATCGAGGAACTCGCGGCCGAAGGCATCCCCTTCCAGGTGGTGCCCGGGATCACCGCGGCCAGTGGTTGCGCGGCCTATGCCGGCATTCCCTTGACCCATAGGGATCATGCCCAATCGGTGCGTTTCGTCACCGGTCATCTCAAGGATGGCTCGGCCGATCTACCCTGGCCGGATCTGGTAGCGCCAGGGCAGACCTTGGTGTTCTACATGGGTCTGGTCGGACTACCGACCATCTGCGAGCAGCTCATCGTCCATGGCAAGAATCCGGCGACGCCGGCTGCCCTGGTGCAGCAGGGCACCACCAGCAATCAGCGGGTATTCACCGGTACCCTGCAGGATCTGCCGCGGTTGGTCGCCCAGCATGAGGTGCACGCACCGACGTTGGTGATCGTCGGCGAAGTGGTCGCGCTAAGAGAGAAGCTGGCCTGGTTCGAAGGCGCTCAAACGACGGCCTGATTCCTCAGGCCGCTCCCTTGATCCCGGCGCCATGCAAGGCGTCTCGCCCGTGGGGACGGTCCAGCTCCAGGGCCGGTCCCTTCGGCACGATACCGGTCGGATTGATCTGCGCGTGACTGCCGTAGTAGTGATGCTTGATATGTTGGAAATCCACGGTCTCGGCAATCCCCGGCCACTGGTAGAGCTCGCGCAGCCAGCCCTGTAGTGCTGGATAGTCGCGAATGCGCCGCAGGTTGCACTTGAAGTGGCCGTGGTAGACGGCGTCGAAGCGAATCAGGGTGGTGAACAGACGCCAGTCGGCTTCGGTCAGCCAGTCGCCGGTGAGATAGCGCTGGGTGTGCAGCAGCCTTTCCAGGTCGTCCAGGGTGGCGAAAACCTCGTCGAACGCTTCTTCATAGGCGCCCTGGGTTGTCGCGAAGCCGGCACGGTAGACGCCGTTGTTGACGGTAGGATAGATGCGCTCGTTCAACTCATCGATACGCGCGCGCAACGCCTCGGGATAGAGATCCAGGCGGTTGCCGGTCAGCTCATCGAAGGCGCCGTTGAACATGCGGATGATCTCGGCGGATTCGTTGCTGACGATACGCTCTTCCTGGCGATCCCAGAGCACCGGGACGGTCACCCGGCCGGTGTAGTCCGCCTGGTCGCGCTGATAGAGCTGGTAGAGGCGCTCGAGGTGATAGAGGTCGTCACCACTGGAGCCATTCGCCGGATCGAAGGTCCAGCCTTCCTCGCGCATCAGCCAGCTCACCACCGAGACGCCGATCAGCGACTCCAGCCCCTTGAGCTTGCGATAGATCAGTGTGCGGTGGGCCCAGGGGCAAGCGAGGGACACGTAGAGATGATAGCGACCGGCTTCCGGTGGGTAGCGCTCGGCACCTTCAGGGATGGGCTGCTGCGGACGCGCGACCCAGTCGCGGCGCTGGGCTTCTTCCCGCTTGAAATGGCCATCTTTGCCGTTGTCGTACCAACGGTCCTGCCACTGTCCGTCGACCAATAACCCCATGTCGTGATCCTCGTTGCGATGGGCTTAGGAACCCTGGCGCAGCTCCGGGGTTCCTGTCGCTCGGTCAGAGCGTGCGATTACGGGCCTCCCAGAGACGTTCGGCGGCGCTTTGCGCGCTTGCCTGGTCCTGTCCGAGCGCACGCAGGGCCACGGCCAGGGTGGCAATGACCGCCAGACGGCCATAGGCATCCTCTGTTTCGCCGCGCCAGGTAGCGGCCAGCAGAGCCGGGTCGAGCTGCTCGGGCTTGACCTGGCGACGCTCGGTCAGCGCCGGCCAGCTCTCGTCCCAGGCTTCACCGCCGCAGGTCCCGTAGAGATGGGCGATGACGTCGGGATTACGCTCGACCTCACCACCTTCCCCCTTGATGACGATGCTGTCGTCGCCCAGCAGCCGACTGGCCTCACGATGTACCTCCTGATACCCCGGATGGAAGATGCTCTGCAGGATGCAGCGCGCGCCGCTGGGGTTGAGCAGCCTAACCAGCGAGTGGATCGGCGAGCGCAGGCCGAGCTGGGCCTTGAGGTCGATCATCCGCTGCAGTGCTGGCATCCAGGCGGCCAGCGGCAGGAAGGCCGGCTGGCCTTGGTCGAGCAGGGCGCCGACGCTTTGCCAGTCCTGGGCCGTCTGCAGGCCGAGATCTGCCAGGCACTGCTCGGTGTAGAGCCTCCCCGCCGTGTGAGTGCCGCCGCCGTGCATGACGACACGAACGCCACTGGCCGCCAGGCACTTCACGGCCAGCAGGTACCAGGGCAGATGTCGCTTCTTGCCCGCATAGGAGGGCCAGTCGAGATCGACGGCGAAGCTCGGGCGCTGTAACCGCGCGCGCACGGCGCGGGTGAAGCCGGCCAGTTCTTCGGCGCTTTCTTCCTTGTGCCGGAGCAGCATGAGGAAGGCGCCGAGCTGGACGTCTTCGACCTGGCCATCGAGGATGAGCCCCATGGCCGCTTCGGCCTCGGTCTCGGTCAGGCTGCGAGCGCCGCGCTTACCCTTACCCAGGGCCCGGACATAGACGGCGAAGGGGTGTTCTTCGGGCGTGGTGAAGGTCATAGGCAATTATCCGGTTTCGGCAGGCCGGCGAGTTTGGCGCCGAGCTTGGCCGGCGCCCCCTTGAACAGCAGATTGAGTTGCAGGCTGGTGCCCAGCTCCGGGCCCAGCGTTTGGGCAATGTACTTGATCAACGGCCGGTTGGCCGGCGACAGCTGGAACTGGGCATAGAAATCACGCAGCGCCTGGAGTACCTGCCAATGGCGCTCGGTCAGTTCGATGCCTTCCTTGAGCGCCAGTTGCTGGGCGACCTCCGGGCTCCATTGGGAGAGATCGCGGAGGTAGCCTTCGGGGTCGAGGTCGATAGAGGGCATGCTCAGGTCCAACTGATGACCTTGGCGCAGGCCACGCTCAGGTCGACGAAAGAGGGGTAGTCGATCAGGGTTGCCTGATGTGCCGGCTGCAGCCGCCGCGCCTGGACGTCTTCCGCCAGGGCATAGAGGAGGACGGTGCTAGGCAACTGGGCCAAGGCTTCGACAGCGAAGCTACCCGGGCGCAGGGCCTCGACGGCGCCACCGGTGAGCAGGACGACATCCTCGCCACGCACCACCGCGAGACCTTCCAAGGCCGCGGGGTCGGTCAAAGGCGAGCGGGAAAACAGGTGCAGAGTGGTCAAATGGAAATCACCTGATCATGGTCATGGATCAACGCTGCCAGGGCATCGGGCGCCAGCGGCGTCACCCAGGCAGGCAGTTGCTCTGGCGTGATGCCCAGGCGCTGTAGTGCCGCGGCCTCCGCATAGATGGCTTCGACGCCAAACAATGGCAGGGCGGATAGGTTGGCGCTCAAGTCCTTCTGCTCCAGCGTGGCGCTGTCGACGGCCAGCAGTTGGGTCACGCCTGGGCCGGCGAACAGCAAGGCCAGAGGCAATTCGAAGGCGCCACCGGCAAGGACGATATCCAGGGCTTCGCGTGGGGCTAAGCCGCCAAGCGCTGGCTGCCGGGTGATGACGAGGGTGCTCTTGGCCATCTCAATCACCTCCGAAACAGAGCAGGCGGTCAGCGTCCTGAATGGCTTCATGCAACTGGCCGAGGCCCGAGAGCTGCCAGGGCGCGCGCACGTTGATCGCGCCGTCACGCTCGTAGCGGCGGGCTTCGTTCTCATCCAGCAAGCCACGCTTGAGGGCGGCGGCGATGCAGACCACGGCATCGATCTGGTAGCGCTCGATCAGCTCACGCCAGCGCCCGGGCAGGTCCAGCTCGTCCTGACCACTGACCGTGGCATGGGAAGCGTTATGGACGCCGTCGCGGTAGAGGAAGAGGCGCGAGACTTCGTGCCCCCCGGCCAGCAGGGCTTCGCAGAAGCGCAGGGCCCGGCGAGCCGCAGGCGCCTGGGGAGGAGAAAGGACAACGATGGCAAATTTCATGGATGTAAAAAGGCCCGCCGAAGCGGGCCTTTTTGGCTACCGCTGATGATCAATCGTTGTTGCTGGCGAATCCGAAGATCTGCAGCAAGCTGATGAACATATTGTAGATCGAGACGTACAGGGTGATGGTAGCCATGATGTAGTTGTCTTCACCACCGTGCACGATGGCGCTGGTCTGGAACAGGATGGCCGCGGCCGCGAACAGCACGAAGCCCGCGCTGATGGCCAGTTGCAGGCCGCTGATCTGGACGAAGAACGACAGTACCACGGCGCCCAGCAGGATCCAGAAGCCCGCCATCAGGAAGCCACTGAGGAAGCTCATGTCCTTGCGGCTGATCAGGGCGTAGGCCGACAGACCGAAGAAGGCCAGGGCGGTCATGCCCGCGGCGGAGGCGATCACGCTGCCACCGTTGGGCAGGCCCAGGTACATGTTCAGGATCGGACCCAGGGTATAGCCCATGAAGCCGGTGAGGGCGAAGGTGCTGACCAGACCCCAGCCGCTGTCACGCGTCTTCACGGTCAGGAAGAACAGGCCGTAGAAGCCGATCAGGACCACGAAGATGTTGGGGTAGGGTAGCCGCATCTGCTGCGAGACGAAGGCGACCAGGCCGCTGAACGCCAGGGTCATGGCCAGCAGGGCGTAGGTGTTGCGCAATACACGGCTGACGTCCCGCGGTTGCGCGATGGCAGGGTTGTAGGCGTATTGACGCTCGTTCATGGTGTACTCCAAAGCTCAGTTAACGGTGTGATGTACCGTACGACCCCGAAGATAGCAAATGTTGCTTAAGGATCGCTTGCGACTGTTTGACAGTGTGTTGCCATCAGGTACTATGCGCCCCTCCTACGGAAGTGTGGCCGAGTGGTTTAAGGCAGCGGTCTTGAAAACCGCCGACTCGCAAGGGTCCCAGAGTTCGAATCTCTGCGCTTCCGCCATCTTCGAAGCCCCGTCCTTACGGGGCTTTTTGCTATCTGTAGGGCCGAATTTCAAGGGCCGCTGGACGGCTAAAAGGCCAGGTGTTTCGAAGCTACCTTGGAGCGGTTCAGAAATTCGGCCAAAGGCCTGGGGCTGGCGATCGCGCCAACGCGCGGATAGTCCCGCAAGTGGTGTCATTCACAACGCGTCCCTGCTGCTGGCTGCGTGCGAAGCGAGGATTTCGAAGGCTGCTTCCCGCCGGATATCACGGAACCAAGGCGCCAGTTGTGCATCCTCGGCTTCCAATGCTGCGTCCTTCGTCAAGCATATTGGCGCTGGCCAGGCCGGGCCTATTGGTCTCGGTGATGCGTAGCGGCAAGACGTAAGCTTTCGATGGTATTCAGCCAAACCATTCTAGCGCAGGCGTAGGTCATGCTGACATGAAGGCAGTCCTCCCAGGCCGGAGATGCAATGCCTGCTCCCTCCCAGACCCGAACAGGATAGCGGCAGCAGTACTGACAATATCTATTCACTCTCAGGCTTTGAGCTGATCAGCAGACCCAGCAGTACTAAAGCCACAAGCATAGGTATGCCTACGAAAACGGGTATGAACGAAAAACCGCTAGGCAAAAAGCAGAAGATCATTAGTAATGCACCATATCCCAAAAAGAGCCCTGCAATAGCTCGTCGCCACCAGACGGGTGGAACGTCTGATCTGAGAAAGTGGTAGTAGAGCTGCCATGAGCTGATGATTCCTGCCCAGCCTGCTGCTAGCGCGAGAAGCATGACTATCGAAGCGGTTGTGGAGTTACGAATAGGATGATTTAAGGCGGATATCAACCACGCCATGCCTAATGCAGTGAAGTAAATGGCCGTCAGTGTCGCCGGCACCATGGCTAGTAAACCGAGCGTTCGCAGCAATACGGTCTTGATCGACATCCGTCTTCGTCCTGAAGCATTCCGCGGGAATCATGCACGTCTTTTTATCACGAGCGAATCCTTCGCTCAGCAACGCCCCCTTTACATAGCTTCAGCGAACAGACGCGGACCTTTTCCTGCTGAGCCTAGGCGAGTTGGTTGTTGCGAGGCGGATGGCGACGTCGGACCGGGACATGCCAAGGGGCCGACGCAATACGCCTATGCCAGTCAGGCCCATTGACCTAGTAGTCGATGAGTTTGTGCGACGTAGCTACGCCGCTACCCTGCCGAAGGCAAACCGGAGCTCTAGCTCAACAGGGTTTGCTCCAGACCCCGGCCTTCGCGATGCCCGGGTGTCCACTGGACGTTTGCTGGCCTGGGCTGGATCCAGCAAACTCTACCGATCAGCCTTGTGCAGGTTCATCCCGACATGGCGTTCCGTGGATCGATCTTCGCCATTCTCGCGACTGGCAGGTGCCGAACACGCTCGCCAGACTGCCCGGCGCCGACCGCCTTGGCGAGGCGGTCGGCGCGGGCGGCGGACGTGGCGTAGGTAACGGTCATCTGCAGGCCCGCCCCGACGACGCGACCGACGATGGCGGCACCGATATCGCGACTGCCGTCGAGGACCAGCACCCTTTGGCTGCGGGGAGTTGTCATGGTGGAAACTCCGGTCTCTAGATAAAGAAAATCAGCGCTCAGTGGCCGAGGACGGGTGATTCCGCCGCGCGGGTGCCGGCGGGAAAGCCATGGCGGTGGGCAGCGCTGGCGATGGCGAGAGCGGCCAGGGAGAGGGCGAGCGCGGCCCAGATCAGGGCGTGCGGCCCGAGGGCGTCCAGCAGCACGCCGCCGAGGATTCCGCCGCCGGCGATGGCGCTGTTCCAGGTCACCACGTTCATGGCCAGGGCCGCATCAGCGCCCGTACCCGCGGTATCGGCCAGGGCGGTCTGCAACAGGGTCGCGGCACCACCGAACGTCAGTCCCCAGCCGAAGACGCCCAGGTACTGCACCGTCACCGAATCGTGGCCCAGCCCCAGGATCAGCGAAATCGCGGCGAAGCTAGCCAGGCTCACCAGGACGGCCCGACGCAGGCTGTGATCGACGATACGACCGGTTATCTAGATACCCAGCAAGGACGCCGCGCCGAAGGTAAGTAGTATCAGGTCAACGCGATCACCAAGGCCGGCCTGGGCCACGAAGGGTGCGATGTAGGTGTAGAGAACGTTATGTGCCAGCATCCAGGTGAATACCACGCCCAGGATGGCGCGGATGCCGGGGGTGTTGAATACCTGGCGAAGGGGTAGCCGCTGGCCTTCGGTTTGCCCGGGATAGTTGGGCACCTTAGCCACCACCCAGACGATCAGGCCCAGGGTGAGCGCGGACATGGCGGCGAAGGCCAGGCGCCAGCCAAGCAGACCGCCTAGCCAGGTTCCCAGAGGTACGCCAAGGGAAAGGGCGACCGGGGTACCGATCATGGCGATGGCCATGGCGCGGCCCTGGAGTCGCGGTACCACCATGCGACGGGCGTAGCCCGCCAGCAGGCTCCACGCGAGCCCGGCCGCGGCACCGGCGGCGAAGCGGGCGATCAGCGTCAGCACATAGCTGGAGGACAGCGCGGTGAGGGTATTGAACAGCAGGAAGCCCAGGATGGTCGCGAGTAGCACGCGGCGGCGGCGCCAGCGTGCGGTCGCAAGAGTGAGGGGGATTGCCGCCAGCAACGAGCCGGCGGCATAGGCGGTCACCGATTGTCCCGCCAGCGCATGGGAGACAGCGAGGCCTCGGGCGATCTCGGGAAGCAGTCCTGCCGGCAGGGTCTCGGTCATGATGCAGATGAAGCCGGTCATGGCAAGGGCCAGCAAAGCGGCCACGGGAAGCCGCTCGGGGTTGGGGGGCGACGTCACGACGGAATCTCCTTAGATATGTACTGTTCGATACATATCTAAGCAGTCGATGTGCGCCATGGTCAATGATTCCTGTATCGTTTAGTATATAAAGCTGGTTATCGAGGAGAGCAGTCATGGCTCAGTTGGGGCGCCCCAGGTCATTCGATCGTACTCAGGCCGTCGACGAGGCGATGCTGCTGTTCTGGCGATACGGCTACGAAGCGACGTCCCTGAGTCGGCTGAAGGCGGCCATTGGCGGCGGTATCACCGCGCCCAGTTTCTATGCGGCCTTCGGTTCGAAGGAGGAACTATTCAAGGAGGTAGTCGCGCGCTATATGGCCACCCATGGGCGGGTGAACGATCCCCTGTTCGACGAGGCGCTGGCGCCCAGGGAGGCGGTCGAGGCGGCGCTTACACAGTCGGCGCGCATGCAATGTGACGAGCACTTGCCCAAAGGCTGCCTGGTCGCGCTTGGAACCCTGGGTTGCTATGCGGAGGAAGAATCCAGCATTCCGCTGCCGCTGCGGCAAGCCCGTGCCAGAACCCGCGAAGGCCTGCTTTCTTGCATCAGGCGAGGTATCGCGCGGGGAGACCTCGCGGAAGGTACGGATGCGGATGCGCTAGCGGCGCTGTTCGAAGGCTTTCTGTTGGGTCTCTCGCCCATGGCGCGGGACGGCGTCGAACTGGCCGTCATCGAGGGTGCCATCGCCCAGGCCGTGAAGCTATGGGATATCAATGCGCGGAAAAGCGAGAGCCATCATCAAGCTTAACGGCGAGGTGACTCCGACTTTCAGATGGCGACCGTTGGCTGGGACTCTGCAGCGCAGATCCTGCGCTGCTCGTCGGGGGCTACGGTCGAAGGTTTTTGCCGAGCTCACGCCCAAGGGGCGGGCTGCCAGGATCAACTACAGCGCCTTCTTGTATTCCTTATCCAGCTTCTTGTCCTCGCGGTGCCGCTCCTTGTCGAGGTGGTTGTCGGTGCGGTCGGCTTCCTTGCCGTCGTGATTGAGGTCCTTGCGGACATCGCGCCCATCCTGGCGCAGGCTTTTTTCCGTCGGGCTTTCCGCCAGCGCCGGGCCGGCGACCAGGGTGCTCAGCAGGACCGTAATGACTGCAGCAGTGAGAGGCGACTTCATCGAAAGGTTCTCCTGGTATATCTGTCCTAGAGCGGTTTTTAAGACAATGCCACGCATCAGTAAAGCCTGAAGCTTGCCTGGACGACGCTGTCCGCTGACAGGCGGTCAGTGGAGCCTCACTTGTCGGCACCGAAGTATTGGGTGCGCAACTTGCTCGCGGTCTGGTCTTCTTCCAGGGACAGCAGGGCCACGGTCACGTCGTGGGTGAGGGGGCTGTCCAGCGGCAGGGCGAAGGCGTATTTGCGCGGCTCGAAGATCTTGCCGACCACCTGGATGGGGAGGGTCGGATGCTGTTGGTCGAAGTACTCCAGCGTGGCGGCGTCGTCGACCACGGCGTCGATCTCCTGGGCGGTCAAGGCGCTCACTGCCTGGTCCAGGTCGGTGAAGGCGCGATAGTCGAGGCCGAGGCGGGCGATGTGGTCCTCGGAGAGGCTGCCGGCCTCGACACCGATGCGCTTGCCGGGCAGGTCGCCCAGACCGCTGATGCGGCTGGTGATGCTGTTGACCGTCATGACGCTGGTGACGGTGGAGGTCACATAGGCCATCACCGCCACGCTACAGGCCATCCAGAGGGCGGCGAGTACGGTGCCCAGGCTGCCGAAGAGATTCTTGTGCGAGGTCTTGCCGGTCGTGGTCACCGCCATGACGTGGTAGAAGCTGATCGCCAGGCCCGGCCACCATTGGGGTGGAAATTCCTTGTCGAGTCGGCGCTCCACCAGGGTGAGCAGCAAGGTGATGAGTAGCAGCCCGGCACCGAGCCAGGCATAGCTCGTGAGATAGCCGAGTTTGTGCAGGTCATGCAGCAGACTCAGCGGACCGATCTGACGTTCCTCGTTGACCAGGATACGCAGGCCGCCGTTGAACCAGGGTTGGGTGAAGCTCAATTGCTGGGCGCGTTCCGCAGTGACGAAGACGTTGGCGACGGCGATGTCGATGCGCCCGCTACGGGCGGAGCCCAGCAGCTCGGGAAGGGAGGCGGCGCGGACGAATTCGGTCTTGCGCCCGAGCTTGGCCCCGACCGCGTTCCACAGGTTCACCGCCAGGCCGCTGTAGCCATAGGGGCCGGTCATGACGAAGGGCGCGGTGACATAGACGCCGACCCGTAGCGGCGGTGTGGCGACGGGGTCCGCAGCGCGGGCCGAGTCCAGGGCGAGCAGCAGGCCGAGCAACCCCAGCCAGAGGGTTCGACGGGAAAACGTCCATTTAGCGAAGGTGAACACGGGCGATCCGCCTGGGGCCTGGTGGTGAGGAATGGCTGCCGTTGACGCCTGTTCCGCTGCTGGCGGAGAGGTGTACTGGCGCTACGCCTGGCTATCGGCTGGGTTTTACCGGGCTTGAGGTGGTGCGGGGCTATCTGAATCCATTCCTGAACGTCTTTGCCGTGAAGCAGCTGCGTCGAGCGTCCGTGGGGATTAGCCCTTCTTCGTGCCGGCCCAGGCGGCCGCGTCGTGGGGGTGCAGGCTTTCCAGATGGCGGACGTGGATGTTCAGGTTGCGGTAGCTATCGCGCAAGGCCAGCAGCAGGCGGCGGGCGGCGTCTTCGACGAACATCAGGTTGCTGCCGTTGAGGGCGGCGAACGCCTGTTCATCGGCGCGTTTGACGGCGGTTTGGACCGGAGTGCCCAGGGCGGTCTCGCAGTGGTCGATCAGGGGCAGCAGATCGAGGGTGGGCGCGGTTGGCGAGAGGTCTATGCTGACCCGCGCCAGGCTGCGCTGACTGTGGGGCGTCGCCAGTGTGGCGTGCTGGCGCAGCCAGGTGGCGACTTCCGCCGGGCTCAAGGCATCTTCAGCGCCATGGTCGTCCAGGAAGGCTCGTTCGATCAGTTGGCGGGACAGGGACGCGGAGCAGGGGCAGGTGGACGAGTAGGCGATCTCGACTCTGGCACTGAGCTGGAAGACGCCATTGATCAGGCTGGCGTCGAGGCGTACGGGATAGCGTTTCCAGCCGCTGAGTCCGGGTGTCACCAGCGCCGGGCGGCGGACCAGCAGGGCGAAGTCCAGGCGCAGGCGGGCGGCGCGGGAGTCGCAACTGCGGTGGCTGGTGATCATGTCGGCCAGCAGCGCGCGCAGGCGCTCGGGCGTGAGCGGTTCGACCAGGCGATCCAGCAACTGGTAGAGCCGTGACATATGGATACCCTTGGCGGTGGCCGAGGGCAGGTCGACCTGGATGTCGGCGCTGGCCGGCCAGAGGTCGTTGGCCTCGTATTCGGCGAGGCGGATGGGCAGGTCGATGCCCTGCATGCCGACCCAGTCGAGGGCGGCGGGCAGGGTGGCGGTCTCGCTGAGGGAGACGTCGGGCAGTATGGCGTTCATTGGCAGGGTTCGGTTCAGTGGGGGTCGGAGGCCTGGGGCCAGTCGCTGAAGGGGTTGTGCAGCGTCACCCAGGCCTTGGGACCGGCGGCGAGTTCGTGGTCGGTGAGCAGGCAGGCGTCCAGGCGGGCGCGCAGGGCGGCTTCGTCCATGTCCATGCCGATCAGCACCAGTTCCTGGCGGGCATCGCCCACGCCTTCGTGCCATTTCTCCCGGATGATGGCGACCGTCTCCTCATCGTCTGGCCATTGCTCGAGCGGTATCGCGGCCCACCAGCGGCCCGCCACGCCGTGACGGGCGACGGCGCCTGCCTGGGACCAGGTGCCGGCGTGGGCCGGGTGGCTGGCCAGCCAGAAATAGCCCTTGGAACGCACCACGCCTGGCCACTCCTGCTCGACCAGGGCGAAGAAGCGCTCGGGATGGAAGGGGCGGCGCGCCTGGTAGACGAAGCTGGAGATACCGTATTCCTCGGTCTCGGGCGTGTGTTCGCCACGCAATTCCTGTAGCCAGCCGGGGGCCTTGGCGGCTTCGTCGAAGTCGAACAGGCCGGTTTGCAGCACGCGCTCCAAGGGGACTGCGCCAAAGCTAGCCAACTCCAACCGGGCACGGGGATTGAGGCTGCGCAGGATGGCCAGCAGGCGTTCGCGGTCCGCGGGTTCGATCAGGTCCAGCTTGTTCACCACCAGGACGTCGCAGAATTCGATCTGCTCGATCAGCAGGTCGACCACAGTGCGTTCGTCTTCTTCGCCGAGGGACTCGCCACGCGATTGCAGGGAGTCGCTGGAGGCGTAGTCGCGCAGGAAGTTGAAGGCATCCACCACGGTGACCAGGGTATCGAGCTGGGCGACGTCGCCCAGGCAGCGGCCATCTTCGCCGGCGAAGGTGAAGGTCTCGGCCACGGGCAGCGGCTCGGAGATGCCGGTGGATTCGATCACCAGTTGATCGAAGCGACCGTCGCGGGCAAGGCGTTCCACTTCCAGCAGCAGGTCTTCGCGCAGGGTGCAGCAGATGCAGCCGTTGCTCATCTCCACCAGTTTTTCCTCGGTGCGCGACAGCTCGGCGCCACCGTCGCGGACCAGGGCGGCGTCGATATTGACTTCGGACATGTCGTTGACGATGACCGCCACCCGGCGACCCTCGCGGTTGTTGAGGATGTGATTGAGCAGGGTGGTCTTGCCGGCGCCGAGAAAGCCGGAGAGCACGGTGACGGGGAGTTTCTTGCTAGGGAGGACGGTTTGGGCGGTCATGGCTGTCACGGTTGAGGAGCGATGGAAGGAAATGCATTCCCTGTAGTAGGAGTAAAGGGGAATGCATAAATATGTTATAACATAACATTTTGGGTCGATAAATACGACCTCGCGAGATCACCCTTGGAAGGCCTGGACGCTGGTTGCGACCAGGGGCCTGATCCCAGGCGTTTGGTCCGCTGGCGGCGGGAACGTGCTCCGTCAGACGTGCTGCCCGCCGTTGATATGGATCTCGGCGCCATTGATGTAGCAGGAGCGTTCGCTGCAGAGGAAGTAGATGGTCTCGGCGACTTCGTCGGGGGTACCCAGGCGTTTGAGGGGGACTTCGGCTTCCACCAGGCCGTCGGTACCTGGCGAGAGGATGGAGGTGGCTATCTCTCCGGGCGCGATGGCATTGGCGCGCACGCCGCGTGGGCCGAATTCGTGGGCCAGTTCGCGGGTGAGAGCGGCCAGGCCTGCCTTGGATGCCGCATAGGCCACGCCGGCGAAGGGATGGACCCGCGAGCCGGCGATGGAGGTGACGTTGACGATGCTGCCCTGAGCCGCTTCCAGTTCCGGCAGCAGCGCGCGGGCGAGCAGGGCGGTGGAGACCAGGTTGACGTTGAGCACATGGGTCCAGGTCTCGGCATCGGACGCGAGTACGCCGAGGCGACTGCCATCGGCGCCCTTGGGCGAGATGCCGGCGTTGTTGACCAGGGCGTGCAGCTTGCCACTGGGCAAGCGTTCGCGAACGGTGGCAACCAAACGGTCGATCTGGGTGAGGTCGGCCAGGTCGGCCTGGATATGGGCGTCACGCGCTTGCGGCCAGCCGCATTCTTCGGAGAAGGGGTGCCGGGACACGGTAAGCAGGCGCCACCCGAGGTTGCTAAACAGCTTGACCGTGGCGTGGCCGATACCGCGGCTAGCGCCGGTGAGCAGCATGGTGCGTTGCGTCATGAAGGCTCCTGACGAGGGCGAGCGACGCCTCACTATGGCCCAAGCCAGGACGGCGCGGCAATCGGGCGGCGCTCAGGGGGAGCGCGCACGTTATGCCCTGGCCTGCTGAATTAGCTGCGTCGAGGGGATGGTCGCGGCAGTCTGCGGACAGCTTGCCTGGCTCCTCGCGCCGAAGATGGCTCCAGCCCTGAGCAACCTGGAGTCTCTCGCGATGACCGGATCCTTCATTCAAGTGCCGACCCCCGCCGGCCCCTTCGCTGCCTACTTCGCACCCTCCCTCGACGGTCGCGGCCCGGGCATCGTCCTGTGCCAGGAGATCTTCGGCGTCAACGCAGCCATGCGCGCCGTGGCCGATCAACTGGCCGAGGAAGGCTACAGCGTGCTGGTGCCCGATCTCTATTGGCGCCAGGAACCACGTATCGAACTGGGCTACACCCCCGAGGATTTCGACAAGGCTTTCGGTCATTACCAGGCCTTCGACGAGAATCTGGGGGTGGTGGACATCGGTGCCGCCCTCGACCATTTGCGCACCCTGCCCGAAGTGAGCGAAGCCGGCCTCGGCGTGGTGGGCTACTGCCTGGGCGGCAAGCTGGCCTACCTGGCCGCCTGCCGGCTGCCCGCGGTGGCCTGTGCCGTCGGCTACTACGGGGTCGGCATCGAGAAGGCCCTGGGGGAACTGGAAGGGCTGCGCGGGCGACTGGTGCTGCATTTCGCCGAAGCCGACCAGTTCTGTCCGGCGCCAGCGCGGGAGGCCATCCTGGCGGCCCTGGCCGAGCGGCCCGGTACGGAGGGTTACGTCTATCCGGGTGTCGACCATGCCTTCGCCCGCCCCGCCGGCCACCACTACCACAAGCCGGCCGCCCTGCTGGCCCACGAGCGCACCATCGCCGCGCTGCGCCGGACCATCGGTCCGGACTACAACCTCTCGGCGTTGTGGGAAGAACATATCCGCCACGAATTCGATACCCGCGACGTGCCGGCGACCATGGCCACCATGGTGCCCGAGCCCTACGTCAACCATATCCCGACCATGACCGGCGGAGTCGGCTATCGCGAACTGGCGCGTTTCTATCGCTACCACTTCGTGCATGGCAACCCCAAGGACATGCAGCTCACGCCGATCTCGCGCACCGTAGGCGCCTCGCAGATCGTCGACGAGTTCATCATGAGCTTCACCCACGACGAGGCCATCGACTGGATGCTGCCCGGGGTGGCGCCGACCGGCCGCCATGTCGAGATCCCCATGCTGGGGGTGGTGAAGTTCCGCGGGCCCAAGCTCTACCACGAGCACATCTATTGGGACCAGGCCAGCGTGCTGGTGCAGATCGGCTTGCTCGATCCCAAGGGCCTGCCGGTGGCAGGCGCCGAGACGGTACACAAGCTGCTCGACGAGACCCTGCCGTCCAACACCCTGATGCCGAGCTGGGCTTCCAGTGCCGGCAAATCCATCGAGGAGTGAGGCCATGAGTCTGCATTCCCTCGAAGGCAAGGTGGCGGTCATCAGCGGCAGTGCCACCCTGATCGGCCAGGCGGTGGCCGAGGTGCTGGTCACGGCTGGCGCTCGGGTGGCGCTGCTGGACATCGACCCGAATGGCGCGGCCGGTGCCGAGGTGCTCGGCACGGCCGCCTTCTTTCAAACGGTGGATCTGACCGACGATGCGGCCCTGGCCAAGGCGGTGGCAGGGATTCACCAGCGCTTCGGCGCGGTGGATTTTCTGGTCAACCTCGCCTGCACCTATCTCGACGATGGCCAGGCCTCGTCGCGCGGCGACTGGCTCAAGGCGTTGGACGTGAACCTGGTGTCGGCGGTGATGCTGGCCCAGGCGCTGCACCCCGACCTCAAGGCTCGGCAGGGCGCAGTGGTCAACTTCACCTCCATCTCCGCCGACCACGCCCAGACCGGACGCTGGCTCTATCCGGTGTCCAAGGCGGCGCTCAAGCAGCTGACCCGCAGCATGGCCCTGGACCTGGCGCCGGACGGCATTCGCGTCAACTCGGTGTCGCCGGGCTGGACCTGGTCGCGGGTGATCGCCGAGGTCAGTGGCGGCGATCGCGCCCACGCCGACCGCGTCGCCGCCGACTTCCATCTGCTCGGCCGCCTCGGCGAGCCGGCCGAGGTGGCCCAGGTGGTCGCCTTCCTGCTGTCGCCGGCGGCGAGTTTCGTCACCGGCGCCGACTACGCCGTGGACGGTGGTTATTCGGTCATGGGGCCGGAGCGCAACCAGCCCGCCATTCCACGCCTCGCCGAACGGGAGTGATGCCATGCACAACCCCTTTTGGCGCCTGTTCAACGGCTTCACCCCCACCCGTCACTCGATTCCCCGGAGAACCTCCATGCGTCGTATCGCCATCGTCGGGGCCGGCCAGGCCGGCCTGCAACTGGGCCTGGGTCTGCTCGCCCAGGGTTATCACGTCACCCTCACCACCAATCGCACCGGCGAACAGGTGCGCGCGGGCAAGGTGATGTCCAGCCAGTGCATGTTCAACACCTCGCTGCAGACCGAGCGCGACCTGGGGCTGAATTTCTGGGAAGACCAGTGCCCGGCGGTGGAGGGCGTTGGCCTGGCCGTTCCCGATCCCGTGCACCCCGACCGTCCCGCCTTCCAGTGGAGCGCCCGCCTGGAGCGCTATGCCCAGGCAGTGGACCAGCGCCTGAAGATGCCAGCCTGGATGGACGAATTCGAGCGCCGCGGTGGCGAGCTGGTGATCGAGGACGTCGGCCTGCCCGAGCTGGAAACCCTGGCCGCCAGCCATGACCTGACCCTGCTCGCCGCGGGCAAGGGCGAGGTGGTCAATCTCTTTCCCCGCGACACCGAGCGCACCGTGTTCCAGCAGCCGCAACGTGCCCTGGCGCTGACCTACGTGAAGGGCATGACGCCCATGTCGCCCTATTCGCGGGTGGCCTTCAATCTCATCCCTGGCGTGGGTGAGTACTTCGTCTTCCCGGCCCTGACCCTGAGCGGGCCCTGCGAGATCATGGTGTTCGAAGGCATTCCCGGCGGCCCCATGGACTGCTGGCAGGACGTCACCTCGCCGGAACAACATCTGGAGCGTAGCCTGGAGATCGTCCGCCGCTTCGCCCCCTGGGAAGCTGAGCGCTGCCGGAAGCTGGAACTGACCGACGCCGGCGGTGTGTTGGCCGGGCGCTTCACGCCCATGGTGCGCAAGCCGGTGCTGCGCCTGCCCTCGGGCCGGCCGGTGTTCGGCATGGCCGACGCCCTGGTGGTCAACGATCCCATCACCGGCCAGGGCTCCAACAATGCCGCCAAGTGCAGCAAGGTCTACCTGGACGCCATCCTCACCCAGGGCGCGGCGGCCTTCACCCCCGACTGGATGCACCAGACCTTCGAGCGCTATTGGGACTATGCCGGCCAGGTGGTGAAGTGGACCAACAGCCTGCTGACCCCACCGCCGCCGCACCTCCTCGACCTGCTCGGCGCCGCCAGCCAGTCCCACGCCATCGCCTCGCGCATCGTCAACGCCTTCGACGATCCCCGTCGTTTCGCCCCTTGGTGGTTCGAGGCGGAGGCCTGCCAGGGCTTCCTGCGTGAACACCTGAGCCAGGCTGCCTGAGGAGCCCACCATGACCCTAGATGCTCTGGATCTCATCGCCGCCGACCCGACCAATCCACGGGCGCTGCGCAACCTGCTGGGCCAATTCGCGACCGGTGTCACCGTGATCACCACCCGCGGCCGTGACGGGCGCAAGGTAGGCATGACCGCCAACTCCTTCTCCTCGGTGTCCCTGGAGCCGCCGCTGGTGCTCTGGAGCCTGGCGCGCCAGGCGCCGAGCCTGCCGGATTTCCTCGCCGCCAGCCACTTCGCCATCCACGTGCTGGGCAGCGAACAGCACCAGCTCTCCGGCCACTTCGCGCGGCCGGCGGAGGACAAGTTCGCCGACATCGCCCACGTCGAGGGTACCGCGGGGGTGCCGCTGCTGGAGGAGGCGGTGGCCACCCTGATCTGCCGCAACCACGTGCAGTACGAGGGCGGTGACCACCTGATCTTCCTCGGCGAGATCGAGCACTACCGACACAGCGGCGGCGAACCGCTGGTCTTCCACGCCGGCCAGTACCGGGTCGCCAGCGCGCATCCGGCGCTGGGCGCCTGAGCCCCGGCAGCCCCCGTCGATGCCTCTCGATCGGCGGGCGCTGCCCTTCCGAATCTGCCTTTCGCGAGCACGAACAGCCGTATTCAAGGAGCCTTGCATGACCCGGATTCGCTATCTTTCCCTCGCCGGCGCCCTGGTGGCCGGGACCGCCCAGGCCTATGACCTGCCGGTGGTCAACCTCGGTCTCACCAGCTTTCTCGACGGCGGCCTGCCGGCCGGCAACGGCTGGTACCTGCAACAATACTTCCAGAACTACAGCAGCGACCGGCTGGTGGATCGCAATGGCGACAAGCTGGGGCTGCCCAAGACCGAGCTGGACTACCAGGTGTCGGTGACCCAGCTCAGCTATGTGTCGGACCTGCGGCTGGGCAACGGCAACCTGGGTTTGAATATGCTGCTACCGCTGGTGACGCGGATGAAGGTCGACGACGGCCTGAACAATGCCGCGCTCAAGGACCAGGGCGGCATGGGCGATCTGCTCGTAGGACCCTTCATCCAATTCGATCCGCTGATGGGGCCGAGTGGGCCGCGCTTCGTCCAGCGCGTCGAATTGCAGGTGAACATCCCCACTGGCGAATACGACCGTGACAAGGACATCAACCCTGGCAACCACGCCTGGTCGTTCAATCCCTACTGGGCGGGCACCTATTGGTTCACCCCCGACTGGACCGTGTCGGTGCGTGCCCACTACCTCTACAACTTCAAGAACGACAAGCCGAACTACGCCTTTGGCGACGTCTCCGACATCCAGGCCGGCCAGGCGCTGCACGCCAATTTCGCCACCGAATACGCGGTCACCCCGCAACTGCGCCTGGGCATCAACGGCTACTGGCTCAAGCAGATCACCGACACCCAGGTCGACGGCCACGACGTCTCCGGGCGCCGGGAGAAGGTCTGGGCCATCGGTCCCGGCGCCATGTACAGCTTCTCCAAGAACGATCACCTGGTGGCCAACGCCTATTTCGAACAGGACGCGGAGAACCGTCCGGAGGGCAGTCGGGTGCAGGTGCGCTACATCCATCACTTCTGACCGGACGGAGTTCAGCTCCCTTCGTCCTTTTCAAGCCTGCCGGGGATGGCAGGCTTCTTTTTTTGCCCGGCATTTGGGCGGGAAGATCCCGCGTAGGTTAGGCTGGGCGCAGCGACGCCCAACAAAGGGCCCTTCCGGGCGATGCAGACGTAGCGAAAGATGATGCGGTATGACGCCTAAGGCATGGGTCATGTTGGTATTAAAAGTTTGCGCCGTCTCATTCTGAACTCCGGTCCATCGCGGCCATGGGCCGCTCCTACGGCTATAGCGTGCTTAGGGAGTTGGACATGCGGTACGCCGTTGCGACCGCTCTCGCCTCTGTAGAACTCGCGATAACCGTAGGGTGGAAAACGGCGTAGCCTTTTCCACTGGGAACTCCTGCGAGGCGTGCCCTCACCCCAACCCTCTCCCGAGGGGAGAGGGGGCTGGCTGAGCAGGCGTTCGGCCTCCTTAGCCCCGGTAAGATCCTGGCCCTCACCTTGGTAACAACTGTCTTGGGACTACCATGGCCGCGCTCGCTGTATCCGTAGGAGCGGCCGTAACGGCAGACCGCCATGGCCGCGATGGAGTGGTGACTGTCATGGGCAGCGGTAGGTTCGGCTGAGCGCAGCGAAGCCTGACAGAAAGGCCCTGCCAGGCGATCCAGGCCGAGTGGAGATCGATTGATGCTGCCGGAAGTGGGGGCTGTTGGACTTCGACGGCGGAGCCGTCTCAGACCAACCTACGACAGGGTTGAGGTGTAGGTTGGGTTGAGCGCAGCGAAGCCCAACAGAGAAGGCTTCCCCAGGCGATCAGGCCAAGCGGGGGACGCCGTTTGGTGCTGCTGGAAGAGGGGATCGTTGAGCTTCGACGGTAAAGCTGTCTCTGCCCAACCTACAAAGGCGAAGCCCGGCAGGCGAGCTGTCGGGCTTCCTGGATGAGGCTGCGCAGCGTCACCGCATGGACGCACTCTGCAAGAACTTCTCGCTGTACAACCGCGTCTCCGCCCCCAGCCCTTGCTGATCGAGCCAGGTCTTGACCGCCTCGACCATCGGCGGCGGGCCGCAGAGGTAGAGGTCGCAGGCCTGGTCGGTGAGGAAGCGCCGGTCGAAGTGCTCGGGGATATAGCCGCTCAGCCCCTGCCAGGCCGGACTCGGCTGGCTGACCACCGGCTGATAATCGAAGTCGGCGATGCGTTCGCGATAGGCCTCCAGGCGGGCGCCTTCACAGAGATCCTGTTCCTGGGTCACGCCATAGAACAGCCGCACTGGCTGGCCGCAGCCGCCGTTCTCGGCCATCTCGTCGAGCATGCCAAGGAAGGCCGACAGGCCCGTGCCACCCGCCACCAGCACCAGCGGCCGCTCCACCTGGCGCAGATAGAAGCTGCCCAGCGGGGCTTCCAGCTCCAGGGTGAGGCCCGGCTGGCAGCGCTCGCGCAGGAAGTTGCTCATCACCCCGTCCGGCAGCAGGCGGATGAGGAATTGCAGCTGATTCTGCGCATTGGGCCGGTTGGCGAAGGAGTAGGCGCGCCAGTCGTCGGTGCCGGGGATGCGCAGCCGGGCGTACTGGCCGGGCAGGAATTGCAGCTGTCGCGGCGCGGTACTGGCGTCCAGATGCAGGATGGCGGTGGTGGCCGAGACCAGCTCCACCGAGGTCACCTGGGCGGCGATGCGCTCGGGTTCTTCGGCATGACAGAGACTGGAGTCATGGTCGAAGTAGAAGGCGGCGTCGGAGGTAACCCGGGTCTGGCAGGCGAGCATCTTGCGCTGCGCCAGGTCACGTTCGCTGAGGGCTTCCTCGTCGACGTAATCCTGACTGTAGGCGCCGGCTTCGCAGCGCCCCTGGCAGGTGCCGCAGACGCCTTCGCGGCAGTCCAGCGGCAGGCTGATGCCCTGGCGCAGGGCGGCGTCCAGCAGCAGTTCGTTGGGCTTCACCGCGATGAACAGCGTCTTGCCGTCGGCAAAGCTCAGAGCGACGTTGTGGCTCATGACGGTGGCCTCAGAGGTGGTAGAAGTCGAGCACGGAGTTGATGACGTCGTTGAGCAGCAGCACCTGCTTGCGGGCGATGCGGAAGTCGCCGTCCACCTCGCGCAGGTGGTAGGTCACCTGGCCATGGAACTGCTCGGAAACGCCGTGCCGGGTGTAGAGCGTCAGCCAGCCGGCGCGTACCTCCAGCAGGCCGTCGTCACCCTGGGTGACACGGATGTTGCTGATCTGGTGCAGGGTACGCGGCAGCGGCGTGGAGGCGGCCGATTTGCCGGTGCGCAGGCGGAACACCCGGTCCTCCAGGCCGGAGCGATCGGCGTAGTAGATGTAGGAGAGACCCTGGGTGGGATCGGTCACGTACTCGTGCTCGCTGACCCACTGCGGCAGGTGGAAGACGCTGTTGGCATCGAACAGCGCCAGGTAGGAATCCCAGTCCTGGGCATCGCAGAGCGCGGCCTTGCGATAGAGGAACTGTTCCACGGCGTATTGCAGAGTGGGGTTCATGCCGACACCTCCGTCGGTTGCAGGGCTTTGTGCGCCAGGCCGTCGAGCAGGAAGCGCTGCCAGGCGCCATGCTGGTTCACATAGAGGCCTTCGTGGGTGAACTCGGTACCGGTGAGCACCGGCTGGATGCCCAGCGCCTCGCTGTTCACGGTCGGGCCGGTGGCCCAGCGATGCTGGCCGCGGGAGATGTCGTTCCAGCGTTCCAGACGCGCCTGGAAGCCACGCTGAGCCTCGCGGAACTCCACCAGGTCGTCGGGCGTGCCCATGCCGGAGACGTTGAAGAAGTCCTCGAACTGGCGGATGCGATTGGTGCGGTCTGCCGGCGCCTCGCCCTTGACGCCGATGCACTGGCTGATGATCTCGGTCTTGTTCCAGGCCAGCGGCCGCACGATGCGTAGCTGGGAGCTGATCTGGTCCATGAAGAACAGGCTGGGGTAGATGTTGAGGTTGCGCAGGCGGTGCATCATCCATTCGGCGCGGGCCTGGCCGTATTCCTCGACCAGACGCGGCATCACACTGGCGTAGCCGGGGCGCACCGTGGGGTTGGGCATGTCGCTGAACAGCAGGCTGTGCCCATTCCTGAAGGAGAACCAGCCATCGTCGGTCTCGGCATCGCCGGCGCCGAGCTTGCTGTAGTCCAGAGTGCTGCTGGCACCGCCGTTCTCGGCGTTGACCTGCTGGCGGTGCTGCACCGTGGAGACGTAGTTGTAGTGCACGGTGCTGACGTGATAACCGTCGAGGCCGTTCTCGTTCTGCAGCTTCCAGTTGCCGTCGTAGGTGTAGGTGGACTTGCCCGGCAGGATCTCCAGCTCGCCGGTGGGTGATTGGGCCACCATCATGTCGAAGAAGACCTTGGCATCGCCCAGGTAGTCTTCCAGCGAATCGCTGCCCTGGGTATCCAGGCTGACGAAGACGAAGCCCTTGTAGCTCTGGATGCGTGCCTTCTTCAGGCCGCGGGTGGCCTTGTCGAAGCCATCGGGATACTCGCCCGGCGCCTTGACCTTCACCAGTCGCCCATCGCTCTTGTAGCACCAGGCATGGAAGGGACAGGTGAAGGTGGACTGGTTGCCGCGGGCCACGCGGGTGAGGGTGGCGCCGCGGTGCTGGCAGGCGTTGATCAGCGCATGCAACTTGCCGTTGCCGTCGCGGGTGATGATCAGCGGCTGGCGCCCGGCGCGCACGGTCACGAAGTCGTGGGGCTTGGCGATCTCGCTTTCGTGGCAGGCATAGATCCAGACCTTCTCGAAGATCAGCTCCATTTCCAGCTCGAACAGCTCGGGTTCGGTGAAGAGGTCGCGGGCGATGCGATAGACGCCGTCGGTCGGACGGAAGTCCAGGCAACCTTGGATGTAGTCCTGCCATTGGGCAATGCTGCGGATGCTCATCAGGGGTGTCCTCTAGGGTGAGACTCGCCTCGATTGAAGCCCCGCCACCCCAACCCCTCTATCCGCTTTTTCGCTGATCGCTAGCCGGATTTTTTCGCTTGCCGGACTGGCCTGCACTCTGCGGATAGTGGCGGCGGCACGCGGCGTGCAGCATGAAGCCAGCCAGCGGAGAAGCCCAGCATGCAGCAGACGAATTTTGAGGTGCAGACGCACAGTGGCCAGGTCGCCGAGGCCTGCCGCTGGATGAGCGCGGTGGCCGGTCCGCATCGCCTGGAAGCCCGCAGCGGCGCTGAATTGAGTTTCCACCACCAAGGGCTGCGGCTGCCGGGCCGGGCCACGGTGCTGGGGCGGATCGGCTACGGCGCCGCGGTGCAGATCGGCATCGACGCCCTGGATGCCTACAGCCTCAGCCTGCCGCTGCAGGGGCGTCAGTCCCTGGCCAGCCGCGGCGCCCATATCCGCTCCGACAGCCAATGCGGTGTGGTGGTCTCGCCCCATGAATGGCAACGGCTGGACATGGGCGCCGACTGCCTCAAGCTGCAGGTGGTGATCCGTCGCGAAGCCCTGCAGGAGGTGGTCGAAGGCCTGTTGGGCCGCCCGCTGGAGCAGCCGCTGAGTTTCTGTAGCGACATGGAGCTGGCACGCCCCGCGGTGGCGGCCTGGTGGCAGGGCGTGCGGCAACTGCTGGAAGGCTGGAATGCTGTGCAAGCGCTCTACGGCCAGCCAGCGCTGGCCAACGACCTGGAGGTGCTGCTGCTCAAGGGCCTGCTGCTGGCCCAGCCGCACAACTATTCCGCGCTACTGACGGAAGGCGCGCAGAACGGCTATCCCGAATTCCTGTTGCGGGCACGCCGCTACCTGGAAGCCCACGCCCGAGAGAATCCCTCGCTGGACCAGCTGGAGCGAATCGCCGGGGTGTCACGCGCCAAGCTCTACGCCAGCTTCCGGCGCTATCACGGTCAGCCACCCATGGCCTATCTCAAGCGGCTGCGGCTGGAGGGGGTACGGCGCCTGCTGCTGGCGCGCCGCGGGGGTGCCAGCGTCTCGCGCATCGCCCTGGATTGGGGCTTCGAGCACCTCGGGCGCTTCGCCAGCGACTACCGCCAGGCGTTCGGCGAAACGCCGTCCCAGACCCTGGCGGGGCGCCGTCTCAATTAGCGGATAGCGCACCGCGGAAGCGGCGGGTCTCCGAAGGGGATTCGCCGTAGCGGCGCTTGTATTCCTGGGCGAAGCGACCCAGGTGGGCGAAGCCCCACTTGTAGGCGGTGTCGGTGACCGATTCGACCCGCCCGCTGCGCAGTTCCTCGTTGACCCGCTCCAGCCGCAGGTCACGCAAGTAATGCATTGGCGTGGTGCCGCAATAGGTGCGGAACCCGGCGAACAGGGTTCGCACGCTGACGCCGCCATGCTCGGCCAAGGTCTCCACGCTCAGCGGCTCGTGCAGGTGCTCGGCGATGTAGGCCTCGATACGCTTGATGAAATAGGGCGACACGTTGCGCTCGCGGGTGCCCTCAAGCTGGCCGTGCAGCGAGTGGGGCTGGCCATAGAGCAGGGCATTGAGCAGCGAGGATTCGAATTGCTTGAGCACCAGCGGCTGGTGGATCGGATGCGCCGGATCGGCGAGGCCGTCCATCAGCAGGCCGAGCAGTTGCAGGAAGTAGGCGCCGCCGGCCTGGCGTAGATCCAGGCGCGGATCGAATTGCGGCAGACGCCCCTGCTGCGGCAGATGCTGGGCACAGTGATGCTCCAGATCGGCACGCTCCAGACGCAGCACCAGCTGGGCAGCGCCGCCATACCATCTCATGCGCACCGGCATATCCGGCGACAATAGCGCCGCCAGCTGCGGCGAAGACTGGAAATCCACCGATCCACAGTGGATATCGGCGCCCCCTGTCAGCGGGATCTGGATCAGGTAGAAGTCCTGCAGGCACTGGGGATCGATGTCGACATCGGTGCCGTACTCCAGGCGATTGAGCGACAGCCGCCCGCGACTGACATGGTGCAGGCTGGCGCTGACCGCCTCACCGCGCTGGACCGGTTTCAGCTCGTGGGGCTTGAAGACCTTGCTGACGCCCTGACAGGCCGCATCCCGGTCCGCGACCAGGAATTGCAGGCTGTTCGAACAGAACAGGCTGGTCTGGCGAAAGCGTTCTCCGCTTGCGGAGGGCGTGACGTCTTGGGTCATTGTTACCTCCTTGCACACAGGCTTGGCCCCGCGCACCCTTTTGTTTCCTGCCGATTGCAGGCGGCGGATAGCGACTGCGGTCAGCGGATAATCAGTGGGCAGCGAAGCTCGTTATTGGCCAATCGCAGTCGGCCTTGGGAGGTATTTAGCAAGTGACGGGCCAAGCGAGGTGTCTGGCAAAGGGTTTCGGGCGATCAGCGAGCAGGGCTACTCGCCACCCGTGCCTGGCCCCTCGACATCCGGATATCTGAGGACTCCGCCCGAGCGGGTGGCGAATCGGGTTAGGAGATGGCGCTACATCATCTCTATGAGGCGTACGGCCAATTGCCTCCGGGATTGAGCATGCCCATTCCACTATAGCCCTGCCACCTGTGCCTGGCGGGTGAACCACAAGACCCGGCTCACCCCGCGGGTCACCGCTACATAACTCAGGCGCAAGGCTTCGTCCGCACAGGCCTCGTCATAGCTTTGTTGGAAGTGACCGCTCGCCGCATAGAGCGCATTGCGCAGCGGATGAGGCTGGAGTGGTTGGCCATCGTCCAGCACGATGGCCACTTCTGCCTGGAGGCCCTTGGCCCTATGGATGGTGCAGGTCCGTATGCCTGGCTGGCGCTCCAGCTGGCTGTTCAGCGTTTTCAGCGCGGCATTGCCGCGACTCATGATCATCACGGCGCAGCGTTCCAGCTTCTCACGTTCGCTCGCATAGCGCCTTTGTGCTTCTATTTCCGCCAGCAGCAGCGGCAGTTGCCGGTTGAGATCGAACCTCGTCGTCACCCGCACGCCATGACCTTCCGGCGTCGCCTCCCGGGCCGCCTGGGTGCGCTTGTCCTGTTTCTGCCTAACCTTGGCCAGCAGTCGTTCGCCATCCGCCACGATCGGCGGAGACGAGCGATAGTTGGTACCCAGCATCAGCACCTGGCTGGGCGTGCTGCCGGGAAACCAGCGATCGAAATGAATGAACAGCTCGGGCGAGCTGCCCCGCCACCCATAGATGGATTGCCAGTCATCACCGATCGCCATCAGTGAAGGCCCGGCCTTTTCTTCCGCGAGGCGTCGTTGCACCTGCTGCAGCCAGAGCGCGATCTGGGGGGAGATGTCCTGGAACTCATCGATCAGCAGATGGGTGAAAGGCTCCAGGCGACCGATCAGTGCGCGGCTGGGCTTCTTCTGCAGGCGATCCGTCAGAATGGCGAAGGCGCTGTTGAAGGTGATCAGGCGCCGCTCCTTCAGCAACTTGCCGAACTGTCGCCAGAATTGCTGCATGGCCTCCAGGAAGATGCGATCCCGGGTCGAGCATTCCAGCTGGGCACTTTTCAGCGAACCGACCCTGATGCCCAGGGCTTCGGCGAAGCAGGCTTGACCATAGAACAGCTCCGGCAAGGGACTAGGCTGACGCTCCCCGATCAGTACGAAGGGCTGCAACAAGTCTGGAGAGGGTTCGATCTCTTCGGTGGGCGGCTCCAAACCGAGCAATAGATGCACGCGGCGACGAAAACCCGGCTCCTGGCGATAGCAGTCGGCATAGGCTTCCAGTAGCAGTCCACGTTGGTCATCGTTCAGGGTGGCACCGGCCAGGAGTCCGTTTTCCGGTTCATCCCCTTGCGCCGGCTGGCCAGAAAGCTGCTCGAACCACTGTGTCACGCCCAGCTCCTTGCGGGCGAGCTGGGCCAGGGCTGAGTGGAAGGTCCTTACCAGTTCCCGTGCTGCCTCGTCCGTCAATGGCTGCTCCCAGAACGCCAGTACCCTTTGCAACTGACGACGAAGCTCTTCACAGGAGGCCTTGGTAAAGGAAATGACCGTCAAGCGCTCCTGGGGGATCTCCAGGTAATAGAGCAGAAAGACCACGCGCAGGACCAAGGTCGTCGTCTTGCCCGATCCGGCACCGGCGAAGATCCTGGTCGCCGGTGCCTTGGCGAGGATCATCTTCCATTGCTCGGGTGAGGGCGCCTGTATCACACCTGCTGCCACCGCCTGCTCGACGCGCGTCCTCATGCGTTGCTCCTGAGCGCGCTTGGCCCTGAAGTCACTGCTATAGATCGCGGCGGGGGAGGGGGTGGTTTGCTCCTGGGCGCCCTGCAGGCGCTCGACCGTAGTCGCAGCTGCAACCGGGGCCTTGCGTTGGCGCGTCTTCTTCTGCGGCTGCCCGGTAGGCGGGGTCTCCGGCCCCTTCAAATAGAGCGAGGTCCGTGGAAACCAGTCGGTAAGCGTCTTGGTAAGCTGTTGGCGATAACGGGCCAGGATGGAAGTCATGCAGTCCTCGAAACATCGTCTAACGGCATCTTACCTCGCATGGATGACAGCTCGGCCTCCGCAGGCCTTTTTGGTCGATATGCAGAGTTTTTCGAAATAACCTGTTGACCTGTTCCGAAACTCCCCTATAATGCGCCCCACTTCCGGCGCAGACGCTGAAGCGGCTTGAAAATCAAGCACTTAGGTCTGGGTCGGGCGAGGGCTCCACGGAGTCCTCGCGGCTGGGTCAACGCCTTCGGGTGATGGCGCAGTGAAGGGGAGGGGTTGACAGCGTCTCGGGATGCTGTAGGATTCGCCTCCCGCTGCCGAGATTGGCTAGGCCGGTCAGGGTGGCGCAAGTGGTTGAGTTGAAACGAAAAAGTTCAAATCAACGCTTGACAGGATGTGAGGCTGGCGTAGAATGCGCGCCTCGGTTAGCGGCTCGGGTCGCAGCCAACTGCTCTTTAACAAGTTGAATCAAGCAATTCGTGTGGGTGCTTGTGA